>NZ_SLVP01000035.1 GCF_004345425.1 Paenibacillus sp. BK033 | reverse complement strand
GCCGGCAGCCCCTAACCTTCTTGTTGTCCACACTATCGCATGTGATACGGGATCAATGTCCCAACCAGCCTAAACATGGTTTAACAAGTAGGGGGACGAACAGAATAGCTTACGGGATCCGAGTCCCACGGGCAGTTACGTTCGATCCCCGGCTACTGCAATCTTACGACCCTACAAAAAAGAGGTCGACCAGAAAGATCTGGTGACCTCATAATACGAAGAGGTCGACCAGAAAGATCTGGTGACCTCATAATACGAAAGGGCAGGTTAACGCAACAATACGATGAAAGCTTCGTCTGTATAAGTAAGATTTTGAGGGGAAGTGAAGTGGGGCGTTCGCATACGGGTTTTTGGGTCGAGCAGCGCTTATATTATATCCAGAGCGTCTAAGGTAGTAATGGAAATATCGAGGAGGGATTTATGTGAAGAGAGTCGGTGTCGCGCTGCTTGTGGTTGCCGTTGCGCTTACGGGCTGTTGGGAGCAAAAGACGAAGACATTTCAAGGCGCGGTCGAGCGCGTGGAGAACGGGCGAATATCCCTCAATTGCTCGGATGAAATGAACCGGGGTAAGCGTGGCGCGATCGATGCTATCGGGTACATATGTGATATCGAGACTACGTCACAAACAGTTTATCGGGACGAAGACGGCAGCGATCTGAAGGCAAGCGATTTCAAAACGGGCGAAGTAGTCAAGGTCATCCTGACCAAAGCTGCTGATTTTCATGCCTCCAAGCCGGGCAAACGGTATGCCGAAACCTTGATTCTCCTGCATCAAGACGACGTAACTCGCCAAGATATTCTTCGGGCTTTGGGGGAGAAGGGCTTGAAGCTGACGGCGTATGACGACCCGGACGTGATTTCGCTGACAGATGCCAAAGCTCAAACGTTCGTTCTGGAAGACGGCGGCGAGCTTGTGGTCTATGAGTTTCCATCAATGCTGGCGCAGGAGAAAGGTTGGGGCACACTTATGCATGAATGGGAGTCTACGGGACATAGAGGAGGAACAAACTTCAATCTTCAGCGTTTCTTGTTGATCCTCTATGCCGGTCAAAACGCGTCCGACTCCACGTTAGGAACAATCCAGCAGGTCATGCATAATCTGGCGAAATATTGAGACTAATGTGAATGCCTGGTACACTTCAGCCATCCATTGAGCTACCCCGAAAATTACTCTTAGCTCAGACCCAAAAATGGCAGCACGAAAACAAGCCCAGCTTTTATGTTTTTTTAAAACTGTGCTTCTTCGAA
>NZ_SLVP01000034.1 GCF_004345425.1 Paenibacillus sp. BK033 | reverse complement strand
ATCTCCAGAATGTCCACTTTTTAAAACGAGTGGTCTGGGTGGATATATTTTTGCGCTTTCTCCGCCCCATATTTTACATCTTCTACAACCTTGTTTCATCTAATGATTGTCTGGTATGAAAGAAAAACGTTCAAAATCTAAGGAAACATGAGAATTTAAGA
This sequence comes from Paenibacillus sp. BK033, assembly GCF_004345425.1. Classification (GTDB taxonomy): domain Bacteria; phylum Bacillota; class Bacilli; order Paenibacillales; family Paenibacillaceae; genus Pristimantibacillus. Next base: position 1,176 of record NZ_SLVP01000034.1, on the reverse strand, counting down.
GAAAAGTGATTCTCCATAGAGGGAGGATACTTCCAATATATGTCGAAATTAAGCGTCTGTAAGGTGGAAGAAGAAATTAGAGGTGGTGATGGAAGTGTTGCTTTTGGACGGTATATCCGGATTCCCAGTCGATGATAGAACAAGGGCTGATTCGTTACAATTCAAAAGACTCTGTTACACGTTGGCAAGCTATTCTAATGGGAAGCTTTTATCCTTTGAAGAACCACATGTATCACAGAACTTTTATAAAGTAGAACTTGGCTGGGAAAACAAGAGCACAAGCACTTACATCTTGTTAAACAGTTCCTATCCCTTCGTTGCATTTGCTTCTTCAGTTCAATATTTCGATATTGACTATGTTGATGACTCACTTTCTAATGATGTTAATGCCTTTAGCACTGGATTTAGGGTACTGCCTGTAGTCGTGCTTAATCAACGATTAATACTCGAAGAAAGAACTCAAACCGTGCTAAACGAAAACAGCCTTAATAAGGCGGAACTAAACCAAATCTTTCATTGGAAACCTAAAACAGTCGGGGAAGTTATCTTTAATTTTTGGGATTAGAGATTAATTAAGGCATTAAGTTATCGGGAACGATAGTTCAAACACACGACAGCAGCCGGTACGTCGTCGGTTGCTTTTGGTGTTAAAGTAAAGGGCAGTCTAACGCAACAAATGGAAGTTGATAGCGTCTAAACAGCTGTTACTACATGTGGAAACAGTCTTAGTTGTGATTCGGAGGTAACATGAAACTACGTATACCGTTATACTTTTTCTTCTCTTGTTTAATAACTATATTTTCTGATAAATTCCTAATAGACTGGATACATAGTCATTACATTAAGTCAATAATCTACGGATTACTAATCGGGTTCTCCTTTTTCTTAATCGAAAAAAGTGGAGCAGCAATTAAACAAGTATCAATATTCATTGGCATACTTTTAATTCTAATTAGCTTTGCCCTGATCATAATTAGTAACCACTTTTTAGATTAAGCTACCCCGAAAATTACTCTTAGCTCAGACCCAAAAATGGCAGCACGAAAACAAGCCCAGCTTTTATGTTTTTTTAAAACTGTGCTTCTTTCGAAATTATGAGAGATTAGGACGGTTAAGAGGCCTCTGAGGCAGAAAGAGCAACCTGAAAACCAAGACTCTCAAGCCTGCGAACAGCTT
>NZ_SLVP01000033.1 GCF_004345425.1 Paenibacillus sp. BK033 | reverse complement strand
GAGCAACCTGAAAACCAAGACTCTCAAGCCTGCGAACAGCTTGCTTCATAATGGCTTCTTGCTGTCGCTGTTCAAAGTAATGACTGCCTAAATCTCTGTAGTCCTCATTGCGTGTGAGAAGGTAATAAACAATAGCCATGATGGAGTGGGCGACAGCTACAGCTGCTCGGTGCCGGCCTTTACGTGCGGCGATGCGCCGGTACTGAGCTCCCAAGTAATTGTCGGATCTGCATACGGAGTGGGCGACTTCAATAAGTGCCGCTCGAAGATACTTGTTGCCTTTACGGGTTTTCGAGGATTTTCGTTTTCCGGCACTTTCATTTTGCCCTGGCACAAGACCAGCCCATGAGCAGAGATGAGCGGCAGAAGGGAAGCGAGAACCAACATCGGTTCCAACCTCAGCCAAGATTTGTTCCGCAGTACGTCGGCCAATTCCCGGGATGGTATCTAATCGCTCAATGTCTTGCTGAAAAGGGTCGAGCCGTTTGGCTACCTCCGTGTCCAGCTCAAGGATTTGTTCATTCAGAAAGTCGACATGAGTAAGCATCGTTTTCAGCATGATCCGCTGGTGTGCACTCATATTACCCCGTAAGGCTAATTCTAGCTCTTCTTTCTTTTTCTTTAAGGTTCGTCTTGCGAAGGCAGCCAGCTTTTCCGGATCTTCTTCACCCTCGATCATGGCACCCATCATATCGCGGCTGCTCACGCCCATAATGTCGGAGACAACAGCGGCGAGCTTAATATTAGCGCCTTCCAGAACCTTCTGGACTCGGTTGTGTTCACGGGATCGTTCCTGAATCAGGCTGCGCCGGTAACGGACTAATTCGCGAAGTTCGCGTTGGTTACGGTCAGGAATATAACTCGGCTTTAGTAGCCCGTGACGCAGCAAGTTGCATATCCACTCTGCATCTTTCACGTCCGTCTTCCTGCCAGGGACCGCCTTAATATGCTGGGCGTTAACGACAAGAAACTGAATCTCCTCGGCTTCCAGCAGATTGACGATGGGTTTCCAGTAGACCCCGGTACTCTCCATGGCCACATGTGTACAGCGATGCTGCTTGATCCAGTCGATCAAGTCAAGCAAGAAAACCGTGTGCGTACGAAACGTCTTAATCTCCTTTCCTTCGGGAGTCACGATGCAAGCGGTAATGGACTTCTTGTGAACATCCAAACCGCAAGCGCGCTCGATGAGGACATCCATAACATTCACCTTTCTACGGCAATTAGAATTGAGGACTGGGCAACAACCAGAAAAGGATTAATCTACCCCGCGTGCTTCCAAAAAGGAGCGACATACCGTGGTGCACCATGATCGTTGGAGTCAGACTAACGGGTGGGTTCGCAACACCATAGCTTAACGACCTTCCTCACCAGCCGTAAGAATAGTATAGAACGCGGCAGCAAAATTTTCATTATTCTGTGGTGCCCCGAGAGGGGCATGGATGGCTAACGG
>NZ_SLVP01000032.1 GCF_004345425.1 Paenibacillus sp. BK033 | reverse complement strand
TGTTCCATCTAATGATTGTCTGGTATGAAAGAAAAACGTTCAAAATCTAAGGAAACATGAGAATTTAAGAGAAAAGTGATTCTCCATAGAGGGAGAATAATTCAATTCAATTTGGATATTATATCCAAGAGGTGATTTAGATTGTTTGCCAAGGTACTTCTGTTAACAAGCTTCCTGTTTGGTCAGGCATATCTGCCCGAGACAGCGATGATCGGAAATGTGTCTACAAATATGCCTTCGGGTGGCGGCATTTGGTCATTCATACCAAGTGGTGTAACAAAGATGACTATATTTGTTGAAGCTGAAAATACAGAAACAGTTTTGTTTTGGCTAGTCCCCACAGGAACACAAACTTGGGGGTATAGAGAACTCATTGGTTACGATAAGAATGGAAGTGATGGTTGGTCATTAACTTGGGAATTTGGAAATCGAAGACTTCATGACCACATCCATGTTCAAGCATTGGGGAGTGATCATTCTTCTCAAGCCAATGATATCATTAATGTGGTGACAGAATTGAATTAACGGGAGACGAGGGAGTTCAATAGAGAGGAACAGCTATTGAATGGAAACAACTAAAAATGATAAAATAGAAAATTAAAATGAAGTCTGTTTGATCGCAAAGCGATTAATATAATTTCGAAAAGAGTGGTAAACATGAAGTCATATATCAATTGGAGATATACGATCACCATCTACAAAAAAGTATGAAAAGGAGCGTGATAAATAAAAGAGAAAAAGGAGCAGAACGAAATGATACAAAACAGAAAAGCAACCGTTAATGACTATGATATGATTATAAATCTTTGGGAAAGATCGGTAATGGCCACTCATCATTTTTTGAGTTTCAAGGATAAAGAGGAAATCAAAAAAGAATTACCCATGTATTTTCCTCATCTTGATGTACGTCTCTGGTATACCGAAGACTCTATCATTGGTTTTACCGCCATCAATGAAAATCACTTGGAAGCACTATTTCTCGATCCCGATAAAATTGGCAAAGGGTATGGGAAACAAATTATGCAAATATGCATCAATGGTTTTGGGATCACGTCCGTTGATGTGAATAAACAAAATGAGAATGCGACAAGGTTTTACTTAAAAAGCGGTTTCGGAATAATCGGTGAAGATTTAACGGATGGAGCAGGCCGCTCTTACCCCATTTTACATTTGAAATACAATGAACAGCAGAAGTAATTCTTCTGTCCAGGCTGTCGAGAAATCGACAGCCTTTTAAATAACTATTGAATATCTTTTTTGACAGCACACAGAAGCTTAATGATTTTGCAATACATAACGTTACATAACTAATTAGGTGATTCAACAATTCTGTTAGAGGAACATCGATGGAATGATGGTGGAACAAAAAAATCAAACGCGTAAAGTCAAACTCGAACAAAAAATCATTACTCTAATCATTGAAAAATGCATTTTTGTTTGTTGAACCATTACGCTACCCCGAAAATTACTCTTAGCTCAGACCTAAATATGGCAACACGAAACTAAGCCCAGCTTTTATGTTTTTTTAAAAACTGTGCTTCTTCGAA
>NZ_SLVP01000031.1 GCF_004345425.1 Paenibacillus sp. BK033 | reverse complement strand
TCATATATTAGATTCATAGATTCATTACTATGCAATGTACAGATATACTAAGGACCATGGTAAATATTGCTGACAGTCACTTTCTGGTGAACTAAACATTCCTGTAGAGCCTAAGAAATGGGCTTTGTAAAAAAAGGAGCGCCTCGTTATGATGGGTTTGTCGACAACACATCAAGGAGGCGCTCTTACTATGAAGTTTAAGCAATCAGACGCTCAAAATCAACGCATTCAACAAATTACCACCGCACATCTTGTTATAGGAATCGACATGGCCAAAGAAACCCATGTGGCACAAGCTACGAATTTCCGAGGAATCGTGGTTTCCAAACGTCATCTCTCATTCTCAAATAGTATTGAAGGCTTTGAAAAATTGAACCGCTGGATGACGGAGTTACTGCAAAAACACCGATTAAAGAGGCTCATTATCGGTATGGAGCCAACAGGCCATTACTGGTTTAACCTGGCCAACTGGTTATCAGATAAGGGAATACACGTGGTCATGGTAAATCCAGCCACAACAAAGAGAAACAAAGAAAACCGAGATAATAGCCCATCAAAGAATGACCCTAAAGATGCTCTTACTATCGCAGACTCAGTCAGCCGGGGCTTTTACTACGAATATACACGTCAATCACTTGTATTCCAACGATTGAAGACCATAATGAGCGACCGGGAATTTTGGGTGACATGTAGTGTACGGTTGCAGAATCGGATCGTACGCTGGCTGGACATTCGGTTTCCCGAATATCCTTCTGTATTCAAGGACTGGACTTGTAAGCGTTCGATGGCGACCCTCAAAACCTTCCCTTGCCCACAGGATCTCGAGAACTATATAGTACATGATGTCATTGACGCCTGGAGAGTGCATATGCAGCGAGTTGGGGGCTCAACAGGGTTTGAGAAGGCTGCACAACTTATCGCACGAGCGAAATGTAGTGTTGGAGAACAAGCCGCTGCAGAAGAAGCAAAAGCAGATTTAAGACGGCTCATTGAAGAATTTGAGCGTGTTACTACGATGCTTGAACAGATTGAAAGGGACATCGAAGTATTGCTTTCAGAGATTCCTATGGCGCAGCAGCTTCGTACCATAAAAGGACTTGGGAAGATCTTCACTGCGGCTATTTTAGCTGGTACTGGGGATCTGAGGCAGTATGCGCATGGACGTCAGGTAATGCGTAAGGCTGGCCTAAATCTGGCTGAAAGTTCATCTGGTAGGCGGAAAGGCCAAATAGTTCTTTCGAAACGAGGAGACTCTGCCTTGCGAAAATATCTCTATCTTGCAACTGTTCAGCTCGTTTGGAACAACCCTGTTTTCCGTCATCTGCATGAACATAATGTGCAAGAAAAGAAGATGAAAAAGCAGCAATCCATATTTAAGCTAATAGGAAAGTTGGCACGAATACTAGTTGGTATTGTTCAACGAGGAGAAAAGTTCACGCCAGAAAAAACCGTCTTAACCTGGTCAGAAGCAGCTTAAATCAAAAGTAATCACGTATATTGACTCATTCGCGGGATTTCACAAAGAAAGCACGGAGGACCGAGTTCGTTCTCCATAAGGGCTACGACCCATCCGCTAAACGCTATCGGTCTCCACACCTTGGACAGGTATAACGAAGGAATGTAAGGGCATTGACCCGTTGAGTTGTGGGAGGGTGAACCTCCAAGGATCCTGTGGGGTATGCGTGCAGTAGAAACAGTCTGGGGAATATTTCCTGAGTCTTCCTCTATTTCCGCATGCCCAGCCAACCACCTCATACGGTATCAACTGCGCTGTTTCCTGAGATGGACATGATCCAAGGTGACGAAATCCTGCGAATGAGTGAGTATATGTGAGATAAACCCTTAAAAACGAGGGACGGAGAACGATAGTTGAATAGCCAAACGAACGAATAAAGCTGCCGGCATGCAACCAGCAGCTTTATTACGTTAACGGGCAGCATTCCTATAATGAAGAAATACGAGGTTTGAGAAACAAAAAGACTCCTTGGTATGATGTTAATGGGTCCACGACGCTGGCCAGCT
>NZ_SLVP01000030.1 GCF_004345425.1 Paenibacillus sp. BK033 | reverse complement strand
TGAAATTATTGAGAAGCATGCGTATCCAGATGAGACAGATTATTGGTACGTAATGAAAAACTCATTTGTATGTTAGTTCATTAGTTAAGCTATCGGAGAACGTTAGTTCAGTCAGTAAATCTGCAGCAGATCGGAAGATCAGCTGCAGATTTTGTTGAAATAAAGGGCAGGTTAATTGAGCATTCGAACCGAATTTGTTTTTGAGATGCGGAGGAGGCAATTATGAAATATCAAAAAATCTTTATTCTTGCCACACTTCTTTTGTTAATAGGTTGCTCAGCGACACCTAAAAAAGCTGTGAAAAATGGTGATGTAGTATCCGACTTAGGTGTTATAGGGAATATAGATAAACTAGACCATTTTATTTCAGAAGTATCAAACAAAAGAGACTCCAGTGTAAAGATTACACGTTTCACTAAAGAGGGAGACCCAGTATTTATTCGATTGAATTATACTCAGAATAAAATAGAAGTAGAAGAAGATCCCTCAAAAGATAAGAATGGTAATAAAGAGAAAAGGAACTATTTTTGTACGAGTATAACTAATAAAGAGCAAGCAAATGAAGTTCATTATCTCATTATGGGTTGTAGCCCTTCGAGATCGACTGAACTACTTGTTGTCCCGAAATAAAATAACCGTTTATTTACGGCTTTTTTTATTGACGGTGAGCTATAGCTCTGAATTAAATAAACGAAATGGAAGGACAAGAGAGGTGATTGTTATGGGTCGCATTTCAATTTTAACGACATTAATTGCTTGTTGGATTATTGTGTTGCTTATTGAAATATTTAAATTTAATAATACAATTCATGAGGTACATACACCTGACGACACTTTATTTGCTATCACACTAATTGCAATCACATTAATAGTAGGTGTTGTGAGTATTATTGTTGCTGCATTTGTATCACCGAAAAATCATTAAGCTAAAGAGGAACGATAGCTCAAGACAACACGACGGCAGCTGGACATAATGGTCAGCTGCCGTTTTCATTAAAGTAACGGGCAGATTAGTTGAATAAAGTTAGATCAAAGAAAAGGCCATCCCGCAAAGGATGGCCTAAGATCGTTGTCGGAGCCGATGCGAAATCGTTGGCTGTGGACGACATCATAACTATATTCATTAGGATCGTTTAAGTAAAAGCCCCGGCTTATATGGACCTTAACTTATTGAGATAGTTAATCATCACTGTAAGTTAGATCGAAGTTGAGTCTTGCTGCTTCGACACGTACATAATTTTCTCTTCCCCATTGCCGTAGCTCTCTCATCGGCTGGAGTAAAGATTCCCCTAGAGGAGTGAGTGAATATTCAACCATTGGAGGAACCGATGGTGTGATATGACGTTGGACCAGTCCATCGCGTTCAAGCTTACGTAGGGTTTGAGTCAGCATTTTTTTGGAAATACCCTCGATTCTTCTCGTCATTTCCCCGTAACGGATGCTTCCGTCTTCCATTGCGTAAATGATGAGCGCGGTCCATTTATTAGAGATAATATCAAGCACTTTACTGTAGCCACACACCGCAAGCGCGATGTTGGGGTGTTTTGGTTTGACCAAAGATGTCAAATGATTTCCCTCCTCTGCACCTTGAAGTTCCCAGGACACTTTAAAGTGCCTACTTACGTAGGTTTAGTTTATGCATTATTGTATGACTATATCAAGGGCAAAGCAAGCATTGAGCTTTACGGCAAAAGCGCCTGATTCATTACGAAGGCTGACATTTTGAACAGGATGATAACTAAATTAATCTAGTGGGAGGAAATGAACTTGTCGAATATTATAAAGCCCCGCCCTAAACTGTATGTGATGGATAACGGCCGTATGAGCATGGATAAAAACTGGTTGATTAACATGCATAACCCAGCCACGGTTAGCAATCCTAACGCGACGACGCAGTTTGTGGAATTTCCGATTTATACGGTGTTGATTGACCATCCGGAGGGGAAGATTTTATTTGATACGGCTTGCAATCCGAATTCCATGGGCGTTGAAGGACGCTGGGCGGAATCCACCCAACAAGCGTCCCCTTGGGTGGCGTGTGAGGAATGTTATCTGCATAACAGACTAGAGCAGCTCCGCGTAAGACCTGAGGACATCCGATACGTCATTGCCTCTCATTTGCATCTGGATCATGCGGGTTGCCTAGAGATGTTCACGAATGCTACGATAATCGTCCACGAAGATGAATTGAATGGCACACTGCAGAGCTACGCCCGTAATGAAAAAGAAGGGGCCTATGTTTGGGAAGACATCGATGCTTGGATCACAAACCATTTACAATGGAAAACGGTCAAACGCAATGAAGATTATCTCGATCTGGCTGAAGGAATCCAAATTTTGAATTTTGGAAGCGGACATGCTTGGGGTATGTTAGGCTTGCACATTGAAATGCCCGAAACAGGCGGGATCATCCTCGCTTCGGATACCATTTATACGGCTGAGAGTTACGGTCCTCCAGTTAAGCCACCGGGCATTATCTATGATTCAATCGGTTACCGGAACACAGTTGAAAGAATCCGTACGCTGGCTACCCGAACAAACTCCCAAGTGTGGTTCGGACATGATGACAATCAATTCAAACAATTTCGCAAATCAACCGAAGGATACTACGAATAATTATCAATAAGTAGATCATCCCAAGGTTAAGCTCTAACGGGACACGATAGCTCAATCATGTCACAGCAGCGGCCGGCCATTCGTTCGGTCGCCGCTCGTCGTTGAACTAAAGGGCAGCATTCCTATAATGAAGAAATACGAGGTTTGAGAAACAAAAAGACTCCTTGGTATGATGTTAATGGGTCCACGACGCTG
>NZ_SLVP01000029.1 GCF_004345425.1 Paenibacillus sp. BK033 | reverse complement strand
TCAGTCATTTCTAGCACATCTTTGGATGTTGAGTACTTGGCCAGAAGTTTAAGGGAAACCTTAGAATACAGGTCACCAAACACGCCCCGATATTCGGGAAAGACCTGATCGAGTATAGCCTGGAATTGCAGTTTCACTTGGACATACATACCAGTTAAAGAATCGTATTGGCGCGTGAGATAGCGCAAATTCATGAGATGCTGGCCACGCTTTTTAATGGGCTCAAACTCTTCTTTATAAAATAGCATCCCGAGCTGAAAGGCATCCGCAGCATCCGTCTTTACCCGTCTTAGATTGGTTTTTTTGGCTTCGAATGAGATTAACGGATTAATAACAATGGTTACATACTGGTGCTCATCCAGAAACTGAACCACAGGGCTATGATAATGACCTGTAGCCTCCATAACAACGGAGGGACGTATTCCAGCAGCAGACTCTACATCTCTGATATATTCAAGAAAGGATGTTAATCCCTCAAGATTATGATGGAACTTAAAGACCTTTCCAAACGGTAATCCACGTTTTAAAAAAGCTTGTGCATGGCTCTCTCCCTAAGAAATATCCACACCAATGACTGGATTCATTTCATCACTCCCAAAGTAAATTCGCCGGCAGCCCCTAACCTTCTTGTTGTCCACACTATCGCATGTGATACGGGATCAATGTCCCAACCAGCCTAAACATGGTTTAACAAGTAGGGGGGGACGAACAGAATAGCTTACGGGATCCGAGTCCCACGGGCAGATACGTTCGATCCCCGGCTACTGCAATCTTACGACCCTACAAAAAAGAGGTCGACCAGAAAGATCTGGTGACCTCATAATACGAACGGGCAGATTACGCTAATGAATACACTTCTTTTACCTTGATAAAGGAGCGACTACAGACGTTTCAGTGCTCTTGACGAATAAAGTAGTCCACGCTTATAATTCAATTAATTGATTGAATATTTGAGAAGGGATGAAGGATATGAATCACGAGCTTTCCGTTCGTGCCTTTAAAGATGACTTATACCGACAGTTTGCCCGAATTGGAAAATGCTTGTCCAGTGATAAGCGTCTGGAACTGATGAATCTTTTATCTCAAGGACCAAAGTCAGTTGAGAAATTGGCCCATGCAACGGGAATGAGCATTGCTAACGTCTCCAGACATCTTCAGGTACTGCTTGATGCTAATTTGGTGAAGTTTAGCAAGAAAGGGACCTTTGTTATTTACACGTTGGCCACGCCTGATATTGAAGGTTTCCTGACTTCCTTGTGGCGGATCAGCGAGCTGCAGCTGGCTGACGTAACCCGAATTAAAAATGAGTTTATGAGTCAACGTGGGGATACTCAAACCCTTTCGCTGAGCGAAGTGTTAAGCAAAATGGAGGAAGGCAGCATTATTCTGTTGGATGTGCGGCCAGCTGATGAGTTTGAGGCTGCTCACATTCCGGGGGCTGTTTCTGTTCCGATGGAGGAACTGCACCACTATCTTCGCACACTACCCAAAGACGTTCAGATTGCCGCTTATTGCCGCGGACCGTATTGTGTGTTTGCGACCGATGCTGTAAACGTGATGCAGCTAGAAGGATTTACAGCTTTCAGGCTCGAGGAAGGCGTATTTGAATGGCGGGAGTACCAGGCACAGAGTTTGTGAAGCACGAATATACCCTTACTTGTCTGATTAAAAAAACGATTTAATATTAGGAGGGATAACTATGCTATTTCGTCAATATCTACATACCTCACCGGTGGCGGCTTCAATGTTGTTCTCGACAAACACCATTCTACCAAAGATTCGGGCACTTTTTCATATTTTCAAAGAGCAGAACTTTCGAAATCCAGGATAATATATCCATAATATACTTGATTTGTTATTTCAACCATACTGAGAAGGAGGATTAACATGATTTACGATTGTGCAATCATTGGCGGGGGCCCGGCTGGACTCAATGCAGCATTAGTTTTAGGCAGGGCAAGGAGAAAAGTAGCTTTGTTCGATCATAACAAGCCACGAAATGCCGTTACGCATGCTTCACATGGTTTTCTTACACGCGATGGTGTTACACCAGCAGAATTTCGGCGTGTCGCATACGAGGAGGTGCTAAAGTATCCGTCAGTAGAGCATCATCCGGTTGAAGTTACGGATATTCGCAAGCTTAATGCAGGATTTTTAATATCTACACACGAGGGGGAACAAATTCAAGCTCGCAAGCTATTGTTCGCTTCAGGCCTGCAAGAAACATTGCCAGATATCCCAGGTGTCAGGAATTTATATGGAAAAAGCCTCTTTTACTGTCCATATTGTGACGGCTGGGAACTCAGGGACAAATCGTTATTTGTGTTGTGGGATCATCCCCGCGTGTTCCAACATGCAAAGTTGCTCTATAATTGGAGTCGCGATCTTATCGTCTGTACCAATGGCCCTGGCATTCTGACTAATGAACAAAAGCAAATATTAGCTTCCCGTGACATCGTTGTCTCTGAACAATCTGTATCAGCTTTTCATGGCAGTGATGGCAAGTTGCGGCTAGTGGAGTTCTCGGACGGATCTAGAATAGAGAGAACAGGCGGATTCATTGCACCTAAGTGGGTCCCACGGGCTGGTTTTCAACAAGAACTTGGTTATGCGGTAAACGATCTAGGTGGAATCCTAACCGATGAAATGGGAAAGAGCACGGTACCTGGTTTATTTGCAGCTGGGGAAGTGACCACTGGATTCCCCTCACAACTCATCGTGGCTGCTGCGGCTGGCAGTATTGCTGCCGCCAGCATTAATCTGGAGTTGACAGAAGAAGCCTTTAGTTCCTGAAGGGCTTAACGGTCTCACCATACAATGGTTATTACAGACAGTGAGGTGTACCGCATATAAGTGAAAATGATGGTCATTCCGCTAACGGGAGACTATAGTTCAATTAATAAGGCTGCAACAGATCGGAGGATCTGCTGCAGCCTTTATTGAAGTAACGGGCAGCATTCCTATAATGAAGAAATACGAGGTTTGAGAAACAAAAAGACTCCTTGGTATGATGTTAATGGGTCCACGACGCTGGCCAGCTACCG
>NZ_SLVP01000028.1 GCF_004345425.1 Paenibacillus sp. BK033 | reverse complement strand
CGGTACCGCCTCTCCGGATGCGAAAGAGCAACTTCGGAACAATTGTGAGCAGCAGCAGCTGTGCTTCCCAGCCAATTGTTGCTTTTATTTCAATCTGGTTGTTGATGTTGCTGACTTGGAGAAAAACTGAAGTTAACAGGTATTCTGCGCCCGGTGAGATTAAAAATGGAAGCGACCCCGTTCCTGCAGCAACATCTTGATATTGGTGATCTACTATATTAACAGGCATACTATCACCTCCTTTCATAACGGGCTAATTAAGGTAGCCGTATTAGCTGTTTCTGTAGACAGATACAGGACTTGTACAATCCGGGCATTTTCAGTCCGGGGGGATTCCACATGATGAAAAGTGTGATTGGGGTTGAAGAAATCGCTTTGGTCTAATAAAGGGAGTTAGCTGTGTGGATATAACCTATGTGCAACGGGGGGAATTTTGGCGCTCTAGCAGACGGAGGTTAATAGAACTTGCCTTTTCATATATTAGATTCATAGATTCATTACTATGCAATGTACAGATATACTAAGGACCATGGTAAATATTGCTGACAGTCACTTTCTGGTGAACTAACGGAGAACGATAGTTGAATAGCCAAACGAACGAATAAAGCTGCCGGCATGCAACCAGCAGCTTTATTACGTTAACGGGCAGGTTACTTCCAATATGTGCTAATATAGTATGACTATATTAGTGAGAAGAGAGGTCACCTCTAATGAGGATTGTTGTAACTGGCGGAGCGATTATAAGAGATAGCAACGGTAGAGTTTTATTGCAGCAGAGATCTGATTACGGTGATTGGGGATTGCCAGGCGGAGGCATGAATCCGGGTGAGACTATTTCAAGAGACAATGATACGAGAAGTTATTGAGGAGACAGGATTATCTGTTAAGGATTGTGAATTTTACGCAGTTTATAGCGGCCCTAGAATGGAATACACCTATCCTGATGGGAACAAGGTGGTTTTCGTTATGTTCCTTTTCAATGCTTGGACTAATCACAGTGAACATTTATCAGAAGATGGAGACACGATAAGATTCCAGGACGATCTATGTGAGTCATTGAAATTACAGTTCTGGAATATTAGCGATATCTCGCTGGATCAAATAAACATAGTCCAACGACCAGTTTTTGAAGATTTGCTTAGTGGAAAGATAAATATTCTTAGATCTTAAACTCCTAATTTGTTGAACGGGGAACGATAGTACATGAAACACACAAAAACAATGCATTGAAAAGTGTTGAGAGAAATTGCTATTATAGATATAAATTAGAGCCTTATATGTGACTGGCGAAGCATGGAGATCCATGAGGAAGCATATAAGTTAGAGCCGTCACGCCTGGGCAGAGGTAAGGGATTCCCCTTACCTCTTTGTGTTTATTCGAGAGGAGCAGATGCAGATGAACAAACTTCAACACGCTTTGTTTGAGAATCCTTATCCCGGAAGAACGCTTATTGTAGGTATGACTCCTTCAGGATCGCATTATGTACAGGTGTATTGGATTATGGGAAGAAGCACGAACAGTAGAAATCGAGTGTTTGAAAGAGAAGGTTTTAGTATAAGAAACAAAGCCTTTGATCCTGCTCTAGTGGAGGACCCTTCGCTCATAATTTACTATCCTATTCGACATTGGGATAACGTACACATTGTCTCTAATGGTGATCAAACTGAAACTATTTATGAAGGATTAAAGAATTACAGGTCCTTTTATGAATCATTAATGCTTAGAGAGTTTGAACCAGATGCTCCCCACTTTACCCCAAGAATTTCAGGTATAATTAACACAGATCTTAAGCAATACAGCTTATCAATTCTTAGAACACAAGACAATGACCCTTCAATTTGCATACGTAACATGTATCAATACAGCCGATTCAAGAAGGGAATAGGTCATTGTATACATACCTATAGAACAGAACTGGATGGTGTACTTAAACCATTCGAAGGTGATCCATTTGAAGTACCACTCTCCGATTCAATTGATGAAATAGCAGACTACTATTGGGAACGTATTGATTCTGAGAACAAAATTGCATTATTGGTAAAATTTGTTGACGTGCAGAATCAGGAAATAAACTTATTAATTCGAAATAAGCATTCAACTAACGGAGAACGTTAGTGGAAAGCATTGTGGAGCAGTTTGCCGGTGGCAGCTGCTCCACAATGCTTTCCGAAAAGGCAGGTTAGCAATTTGATTTCATAAATCACCATAACGTCTAAGACATAGGTATTTCAGAGGAGAATTGATTAGGTGTATTTTAAAATCATATCTGTATTTCTAGTTTTGTTAATAGTACTATCAGCCTGTTCAGGTAGTGGTGAAGATAATAAATCGTCGTTGGATGACGTAATTCAATCTATGGAAAACCAAGGTTTGAAAATACTTAAATTTAACCCAGAAAGAGGGGGAACAACATTTAATAAGCTCAATGATATTGAGGCTGAGACTTATGCTATAGATACATACGGTATGGGTGATGTCACAGATGAAGCAGATAATAAAGTGAATATCGATATTATGCTTCTTGCGAATGTGTACATATACGTTTTTAATACTGAAAAAGAACGAATTGAAGGGTTTAAAGATTTTCATAAGATATCGGACCAAGCTGACTTTGTTTTCCACCCCATAGTGTACGAGTCTAACAATATACTGGTCATCCATTTTCAATATCCTGAAGAAAAATCTGAGTACGACAATACGATTAAGCAAGCTATAGAAGAACTCTAATTAAAGTTAACAAAAAAAGAAATGCAGGTTCGTTAAGCTATCGGTGAACGCTAGTTCAACGAGCCATGTAGATTATTAAAACCTCTCCTTAGAAGCAAACTAGATTTAATAGCTTCTAAGGGGAGGTTTTGTTATGAACTTAAGTGAGTTGTGGAAGTTGTATGAAGCTGACAAACGAATTCAAGGATTTAGTCCAAAAACATTAAAAGCATACTCGCTTCAGCACAAAATGTTGATATTGGAACTAGGCGACCTGGCTATAACGGAGGTAACGTTAACAATGCTGAAGGAGTACTTAGCAAAACAAGCAGACAGATTGAAGCCAAGCAGCCTAGGCCATCGAATTCGATTTGACTCGTCCAACTAAACGAATGGCAATACCTACGATTAGATGGGCATTAAAACGCCTTGCAGATCGTGGAGAGATTGAAGCAAATGTATACCCCCATCGATTTCGGCATACCTATGCGTGCCAACTACTTGATAATGGTGCCCCTCTGGATTTCATCCAAGGTATGCTCGGCCATGAGAAGGCATCAACGACGCAAATCTACGCACAGCTCCGCGGCGAGTGTAGGAGAGAGCTTTATAAGCGCTTTTTTTAATGCCTTATTGGAGGCGGATTCCATCATAAATCCGCCTCTATTCAACTATTCCAGCTAATAGCTTGTCAATATTTAATTATTAATGGCATATTCACGAGGTGGTATACTGAAAAAAGGGTATAGCAAATAACCGTCCCTTCA
>NZ_SLVP01000027.1 GCF_004345425.1 Paenibacillus sp. BK033 | reverse complement strand
AACCTACCGCCTTTTTTTTGTTTTTCATTCAATAAAGAATCTCATCATTCATAATACGATATTGCTGATTTGCCATCTGACCCTTGTAAATTGAGACCTTACAAGGGTCTTTGTTTTTTTTACCACAATAGAACAGAAAATAAATTAGAAGCCCATGTAGGGAGATCTACATGGGCTTGGAGTGTGATAGCTATGGGTAAGATAGCTATCATCTCATAATATGCTCTGAAAGCTGAAAGGTGTAACAAATCCTACAACTCGCGATGATCAGGAAGTGACTAAGCCTACCCATAACTGCGTTGATTGGACTATCGGTCCCAGTTAGCGTAAGAACCATGGCATTATACTTAGGGATTATTTTTTTTCTTTACTCATGCTAATGAGCGCGAATATAACAATTAGTATTAATATTATTAACGAAATTATTGGGATCTCATCAAACACATTTCCGTATGATGCATTGGTTGATGAAGCTTTTATTAATCTTGATATTTGAGCAAGTTCCAGCACGATTACAAAAGTAAATAACGCACCTATTAAATATGAAATACCTGTTTTCAAACATATCCCCCCTTGAAACTTAATTCTCTTATCATCCAACTACTGACAAATGGTATAGGCAGTCTTTCTCTCATTTAATATTACCACATATTGGAACTAAACTGCCCTTTACTTCAACAAAAGCTGCAGCTGATCCTCTGATCTGCTGCAGCTTTATTAATTGAACTATAGTTCGCCGTTAGTTTAACCCCTTGACACTCTACCCAATTATTTTTTGGTAGCTGGCGATATCCAATCTTCTGTTGAATTTATAACCTACTTCCTTAAAGTGAGCACATTTTTCGTAACCTAGTCGTTCAAACAACCGAATACTGCGTTCATTTTCAGTACATATCGTTGCTACAAGTACATGGAAACCTAACTCTTTAGCTTTTAATTCTAGAAACGAAATTGCTTTTGACCCAATTCCATTACCAAGATGGTTAGGGTCTATGTAAATCGTTACTTCAGCAGTTACATCATATGCTTGTTTATTTTTATGTTGGGTAAGCAGAGCATATCCTATGACTGAATCCTGTTCTTCAATGACATACGTCTTATAACGATTATTCCCATTCATTACATTGTTCCGAATTTGATCTAATGTTAGTTCTTCTGTGTGAAAAGAAACGGTCGTATGTGTTACGTAATAGTTGTAAATAAAATGTACTTTAGATAGGTGCTGCTCTGAAATTTCGAGTAGTTGCATCTCTCTTTACCGCCCCTTTTGTGCCTGAAATAATATTTGCATTTTATCACAAAATGGAAGGTTCTGGTTCATCCAATTTCTGCGTTATCCTGCCCTTTAGTTCAAAAAACCGCAGCCATATATTGATGCCACCGTTTTGTATTCGTTAATGAACTCCAATACCTGTAGAACCTTTATTCTTCTAGTCCAGTACTTCTATCCTCATAACCCAAGATTTCTAAAAGGCGCTTATTATCCTTGATTTCTTCCTCAGTTAATCGCCCCAATTTCATCTTAGCAAGAAGAACCAGTTCATGATATTCAGTGTAGTTGAAGTCCTTATATATTTCCTGATTCTTCTTATGAAACTGATGAATGAGCTCTGTAAGTTCAAAATATGGTAAAGTCCCTGATTTCCATTCCATAAACGATTGATACAAGGGTTCCAGAGCCTTCTCGGTTACCATTTTGTGATATTCATCAATCATTTCACGCTCCTGCAATCTTTTTAGTTGTCTGGGGGTTAATTTGTCATCCATTTTTCTTTCCACCTTTTTAATCTAAGACTTAAATAGCATTAAAAGAACCTGCGATAAAGTTCCCGCCGGCGTTCGCCACGCAATTGGGCATATATTTGTGTAGTTGACGCTTTCTCATGGCCAAGCATACCTTGTATGAAATCTAGTGGTGCACCATTATCGAGGAGTTGACATGCATAGGTATGACGGAAGCGATGTGGGTATACATTCGCTTCGATCTTTCCTCGATCTGCGAGCCGCTTCAATACCCACCTAAGCGTTGGGATAGCCATTCTTTTTATAGGATGTGTATCCGTTACAAATAAAGCCTTACAAGAGTCTGATCGACTATCTAGGTATTTCTTTAACCATACTTTACACTCTGTTGTGAAGTAAACCTCTCTTTGTTTTGATCCTTTACCGTTTACAATGGCCGAGCAGTTTTCCCAATTCTGATCTTCAATGTTTATCTTCTCAACTTCTCCAATTCGGCAGCCTGTGCTATATAAAAACTCAAGCAATGCTCTTTCCCTTAGTGACTGACAGGAGATCTTTAGGTGAATAACATCTTCCTCCATTAAGTACTTCGGAATTCGCTTGTCCATTTTTGGTTCACGAAGTTTTAATGAGGGGTTAGACGGTATATAAGTTTCTTCATAAGCAAAGCGGAATATAGAACGCACAAAGCGGATCCGGTGTCCTAGGCTACTTGGTTTCAATCGATCGGACTGCTTTGCAAGGTATTCTTTTAGTAGAGTTAAAGTTATTTCAGAAATGTCTATATCCCCGAGGTCTCTAACCATCATTCTAAGCTGTAAGGCATAAGCTTTTAGAGTGTTGGGACTAAACCCTTGAATTCGCTTATCCGATTCATAGTGATGCCAAAGCTCGCTTATAATCATAACAAAACCTCCTACTGAAGTAATTAATTCTAGTTTGCTTCAGATAGAAGGTTTTAAAACTGCTTATATTCAACTAGCGTCTCCAGTTAGCGTAATGAATTAGCTATTCCAATAAGTACATCCGGTTTGACTTGGTTTTCTATTCGACTATCCACTGACAGACGATACTGCCATTCGTTCTTTTCGAAAACCAAGATATTAAATCCACCCTTTGATTTAGAGTTTTTAGTTGAAAAATACAGTGCGTCACTACCGTCATTTAGTTTCAACTTTTTCTTTTCTCTTCTTGAGTTCTCAAAGTTAATTCTCTGCTCAATAGGTCTTACATCAATTTTATAGTGGTTCTTGCCTTGCGTTTCATGGAGGTATTCTATTTGAAGTTCGTCATTATAATTTCCAGTGTCATTTACACATCTACTTAAGTGATGAGTAAATTGTATAGGTGGTAATTTTATTGGCAGCTGAAGCTCTCGTTGATTAGCGGTTTCACATTCCTTTATTGCTTCTCCAATTGATTTATACCCGATTTCGAGATAAGGCTCTTCAAATGGAGGAACATCAGGCTTTGCATTAGCCTGAGAAGTTAAAAATATTGTGCAATAGATCACAGTTATTATGAAAATTACTTTTACTTTAATCATTGTTTTCATCACCTCAGTGGTTAATTTCTCCAAAACCAAGAGGTATTAATCATTATTACTTCACTAAATGCCTGTAAGCCGAATATGCTGCCGATTTTTAGCTGCCTAGTAGTTTCATGCTATCGTTCTCCGATAGCTGAATAAACTCAAATCCCAATTCAGGCTACTCTGTACTTTTAGTACGCATATAAAAGGGAACATACATCGGCTGTATTTTTTCGATATTCTTCAACTGTTGATTCAAGTCCCAAATCTCAGGCTCTGATTGTTTATAAAACCATGTAGCCCCAGCACTAATCCATTTGTTTCTGTATGTTTCAAAAGTGTGACCATCATGGACATCATCAAACCCAAATTCAAAACCACAACAGTCACAAATCTCAAATGATTCATTTCCATCTGTGTCATATGGTGCTTGTGTTAATTCTTCATATCCACAAATAGGGCATATATGTTTCAAAATTTTGATCCCACCTGTAAACCATACTACCTCGATACTACCACGGATAACTACCCTATACTTCAACAAAAGCTGCATCAGACCCTCGGATCCGACTGCAGCTTTATTAATTGAACTATAGTTTCCCGTTAGCCATCCATGCCCCTCTCGGGGCACCACAGAATAATGAAAATTTTGCTGCCGCGTTCTATACTATTCTTACGGCTGGTGAGGAAGGTCG
>NZ_SLVP01000026.1 GCF_004345425.1 Paenibacillus sp. BK033 | reverse complement strand
TATGCTCTGAAAGCTGAAAGGTGTAACAAATCCTACAACTCGCGATGATCAGGAAGTGACTAAGCCTACCCATAACTGCGTTGATTGGACTATCGTTCCCAGTTAGCGTAATCGGCCGTTGTTGGAGTTAGTCAATTATGTGTCCTTATGGGAGTAATCAAGAATAATGTAGAAATGTCTGAATCAATGGGAAGTACCGCAATGGGGTTATTTTTCCCTGCATATTTTATCCGTAGATTCGTACAATCACAATTACGAAGTATATCAATTAAAAACTTACCGTTGAGGGATATATTAAATTCATCTCCAAGCATCTCCATTAGGGGCACTTCATTTTCAATATCTCCAATTTCTGCTGTGCTGGATAATAGTTTCAGTTTATTTGGGCCAACTACTAACTGAATAATGCTTTCACTAGCTAAAACAGTTACGCATTCAACCGCTTGCAAAAACCCAATCCTATTGACTAAGATTTCACACAGATAAGATTTTGGAACTACATTCTTTATGGATGGGAAAGTACCTTCAATAAGTGCTGATTGAACTTTAAGTCCGTTTGCTTTAAATTGTATCCGGTTGCCGCTCACTTCAATTTCAGTTGTTATATCATCATCATTTAACATTTTTGATATTTCAAAAAGATTTTTTGCTGGAATTATAGCCTTAAAGTTGTCATTTGAATTATTTTGATTATGTAGTGTTTGGGAGGCAAGGCGGATTCCATCAGTAGCAATCATATTTAGAGAATTATTATCGCATTCGAAGGAAACTCCCATTAAAACTGGTCTAGTTTCTGATGTAGATGCTACAATTGCTACCTGTTTTATTGCTGATCTAAATATAAGATTGTTAATTTGCATCCTTTTGCAAGAATATAACTCTCCATTATTTATAGACGGGAATTCATTTGGGTCCATTCCACATAGACTTACTCGAGAACCACCTGACATAACTGTAAGAATCAATTTATCTTTAAGTTCAAGTACAACTACATCATTATTAAGCTTACGAATAACATCATAAAAATAACGTGCTGGTATAACAACAGCCCCTGCTCTTTGAACAATTGTAGAAACATCATCTTGAGGGATTTTATATTGTATAGTCATACTTATATTACTTGCAGTCAAAATGATTCCTTCGGTACATGCATAAATAACTATTCCTTGTAATATAGGTATCGGACTATTTACTGCTACAGCTCTTAATACATGTTGTACAGCATTTATAAGAGAATCTTTTCTTATCTGAACCAGCAAAGACCTCACCTAACCTCAAATTAGATTATTTGGAATAGAATGACTCAAGAATGTTGCGAATAACTTCTGAGCGAGATTGTTTATATTCTGCACAATAAGATTCAATTTTGTCCCATGTTTGCTCTGTTAGGGTTAATGATACTTTCTTAGTCACACCTATACTCTTTCTTCCTGAACCTTCTCGATGACCACCTTTCGTAAATACAAACCCTAACTGGCCTTCCTTATTAGAGATACCAACCTTAATATTATCGTTGTTCAATTTCTTCACTCCATAATTGATATTGGTAACTTAAATCAATCTCGTGTCAAATATATTTTATCACCTGGAGAGGATTCTTACAATATTTTCAATTACATTATTTTAGTCATTCTAAAATGCATCAGATCAATGTACACATCCTATGCCACCATTCGGCGCATACAATAAAACCGGCAGCGGATCAGAGATCCGCTGCCGGTTTGTTTTTAACTAACGTTCCCCGTTAGCGCAATGCGCTGCTTATCTCCATGATCTCACTAACAGTATAGTCGGCGAGTGTTAAATCCTGCTGACCCGAGTTCAGGTTAATAAATCCAATACAGGTCATACCTGCTGCCTTTGCAGCAACTACGCCATTCCTTGAGTCCTCTAGTACAACGCAATGCTCGGGTCTTACCCCGAGTAGACGGGCAGCTTCCAAATAGATATCTGGTGATGGCTTACCCTGTTTCATCTCCTCTCCACTAATGGTGATTTTGAAGAAATTCTCAATACTTAAACGAGTAAGAACCCCTTCTATAAACCAGCGTGGTGATGAAGACGCCACCGCCATAGGAATGCGGGCAGCCTGCAATAATACAAGAAGATCCTTAATTCCTTGAATTGGCTCCCAAGTCTCACTTAAGAGCCTCTCAAGCTTGATGTTTTTTTGAAAAGCGAGAATTTCCCTTAACCCAGCTTCTATACCATATGTTTGCCGTATAACACGCCACATCTCAGGGTTAGTCATACCAACAAATGATTCTAAATCTTCTTGTTCGACATGATGTCCAAATTGTGCCATTGTCAACCTGTCTGCCTCGAAATGCAGTGGCTCGCTATCAAGGATAACACCGTCCATATCAAATATAAATGCCCCTATAACCTTCTTGTCTGTCAGTCCCTGATCGAAAAGCACTTCACACATCTTAGTCTTCATAGGACACTCTCTCTCATTATCAATTTTCTACTTGCTTTCCTAAAATTGTATCACAAGCCGGAAGTTTTCCGACCTTTATTTCAATGAAAAAGGCAGCCGATCATAGCCGGCTGCCGCGGTGTTAACTCAGCTATAGTTCCTCGTTAGTTGAGGAATCCATTGCTTGTTTTAAGATAATCTAATACAATATCCAGTCTTTCTTTAACGGTATGATTTCCCTCAATCCTCAAGGCCGGGCAGGTCAAATCTGACATCCAATACTCGTGTAAAGACTTGCTACTAACCTCCAATCCAGCCTCATCATTTAGCGATGCCCAATCTAAAAAAGCTTTTGACTGCTTGTAATTATTTCCTCCAGGTAATATTGTATCGCCATATCTTTGAAATTCTCTTTCTTTTAACCTTTGTAATCTTATTTTTTTAGGTGCATACAGAAATAACCAAATCAAATTCTGACTTTAATTTGTCACCCCATCCACAAACAGTCCCAGAAAGAATGCATTGCTTGCTAAAAGAAAGGTCTTCTTTTAATAATCGAAGCCTATCCTTTGGCTCCCTCTGTTTAGTAAATTTCTCAATCCAGTAATAATCATCACTATCATAACATTTATGGGGTAGAAGTAAGGTTAGCTCATTTCCAAGAGTTGATGCTCCTGAACCCGAGGCACCAAAAATATGTATTTTATTTTTCATACTACCCTCCATCCCATTATTAGTTCCTTTCTCAATCAATCTGCCCGTTAATGTTCATTGATATTTATACTCTTTCACTTCACAATTTCCAACATGAAAATGATAAAACTCTTCGTTCGTCTGCTCATTAAAATACGCATTTATTACTCTAAAGACACCACCGTGGGTTACAATAAGGACATTATTATCGCCATATTTCTCTTTTATTTCATCTAGAACATTAAATACTCTTTGTGCGACTTGTAAAATCGACTCTCCCCTACAAAGCTTACTTGGAAAATGTCTTTTTGCTTCTTTAAAATTATTATCTTCTCGTTTGGTTCCTTCGAATACGCCGTAGTCCTGCTCTATAAGTCTGTTCTCAATTACGAAGTTTTTACTAATCGCTTTTGAAATTATTTCTGCCGTTTTAACTGCTCTAGTCAAGGGTGATGTAATGATGATTTTAATTTGTTTTTCATGCAATATTTTAGATATTTGCTCTGCTTGCTTTGCACCTTTATCCGTTAATTGAACATCAGTCTTTCCACAAACTCGATTTTCATAATTCCATTCAGTCTGACCATGTCTCACAACATATAGTTTCAAACAATCATCTCCAAAATATTGAATATCGTTGTGCAAATTCGACGGAAGGGTTCATGTATCCTGCCCTTCAACAAATACAGCAGCCGTTTACTTGCCAGCTGCTGTCGTGTAGTGTTTAAACTAATGTTCGCCGTTAGCTTAATGATTTTTTCGGTGATAGAAATGTTGCAACAATAATACTCACCGCACCTACGATTAATGTGATTGCAATTAGAACGATGTCAAATAAAGTGTCATCAGGTGTATGCACCTCATGAATTGTATTATTAAACCTAAGAATTTCAACAAATAAAGCAATAATCCAACAAGCAAATAATGTTGTTAATATTGAATTCCTATCCATAATATACACCTTCTTAATCTTCAATTTTGTAATATAATTAAACTCTCATTCTCCTATAATTCAACGTTTTCTGATTAACCCATAAGCAAATATTAAAATTCCAAAAATTAAGAAAAGTACAACAAATAAATTATCAGTGAATTTGGGGTATTCTACGAGTTTTAAATCAGGAACTGTACCGTCTGATGCAAAACCAGCCACAATTAGGGAGTTAGAAATATTAGCAATGCATCTTTCAAGAGTAAAGATTAACCCACTAACAATCATTAATATTGTCCCCAATATCTTGTAAACGTGATTAGACACTATTCCAGCTCCTATATTTCAAATTTGTCCTTACTGTCATTACAATTAGACGCATCATAAATGGAAATGTTTCTAATAAACTCACTTAGCACCATTAAACAATCCTCCCTCTATGGAGAATCACTTTTCTCTTAAATTCTCATGTTTCCTTAGATTTTGAACGTTTTTCTTTCATACCAGACAATCATTAGATGGA
>NZ_SLVP01000025.1 GCF_004345425.1 Paenibacillus sp. BK033 | reverse complement strand
TGAAGGGACGGTTATTTGCTATACCCTTTTTTCAGTATACCACCTCGTGAATATGCCATTAATAATTAAATATTGACAAGCTATTAGCTGGAATAACGTAATAAAGCTGCCGATCAGCGCCGGCAGCCTCTACCTGTTTCATTGTTGAACTATCGTTTCCCGCTTAAGACTACTCTGTACTTTTTGTACGCATATAAAAGGGGACATACATCGGCTGTATTTTTTCGATATTCTTCAACTGCTGATTTAAATCCCAAATCTCAGGCTCTGATTGTTTATAAAACCATGTAGCCCCAGTACTAATCCATTTGTTTCTGTATGTTTCAAAAGTGTGACCATCATGGACATCATCAAACCCAAATTCAAAACCACAACAGTCACAAATTTCAAATGATTCATTTCCATTTGTGTCATATGGTGCTTGTTTTAATTCTTCATATCCGCAAATAGGGCAAATATGTTTCAAAACTTCATCCCTCCTGTAAATTATACTACCACGGATAACTGCCCGTTAGCGTAACAAAAAGGCAACCGTTCTGTATGTTGGCTGCCGTCGTGTCTTTATTTAACTATCGTCTCCCGTTAGCTTAATCACTGGTTCTAATTGATACAGAAATGCATTTCACTATATCACCAGAATTTAAGATAACGCTTGTAATAATACGATTATCCTCTGCTAACTCTGCTTCTATAGAAAAAATATAAAATCCACTACCCCATGGCTCTTTAATAGGGACATGGATGTAACTTACTTGCTCAAATAAAAACTCAACCGTTTGGGAGGGGTTCTCTCTTGTAACTGCTGTAACCAATTTCAAACTAACTTCTTTACCTCTGTAATTTATCGTTATCTCTTGCAATTCACTATCATGTAAGTAAATGTTCTCTATTTCATGGTAATTGTCTAAAGAGTAGTTTGCCATTACGTTCTCCACCCCCAATAGGTTAATTTATCCCAATATGAACATATTTTATGTCCCCTGGTTGAAGTATCCTACCCGTTCAACAAAAAAAGCAGCCGTACTTAATGCGCCGGCTGCTGTCGTTGTATTGAACTAATGTTCCCCGATAGTTCAATAGCGACGATCAAATTAGTGGAGATGACGTCGACAATTCCATAATCCTCAATCCATCTCATACTAATTTTCGAATTTTAATAATCTTTTGATATCTGCAATTAAAGGCTCTCGTCCAGGCTCCATAGTCTCACCATACTGCTGCAATAGCTGTCTGAGAAGCAAATGATATGCCGTTTCATAAGCTTCATTACTGCTACACTCAATATCGGGTAAAACTCCTATGCCATTCCAATTACCTTTTGTTATTGGATTTATTGGATAAGCATTTGGGATAAAAGCTTGAAAATGGTCATTTACGCGATGAACACTCCCAGCATTTGCTTTGCCACCTGTCTTTTCGCCGATAATTATTACTCTTTGAATTGCTTGTAGACTGTATGCGAACTCTTCAGCGCAGGATCCCGTATTCTGACTCGTTAGAATATAAACAGGCTTATTTGCACCAAATCTTTGTCCAGGTACAAAAGGCGAACTCCAAATAGACTGCGTTGTATCGTAGGATCGCCAATAAATATCATTTAAATGTACTGGTGGGGAGCCATCTAACAAGTAACTTGAGATAAATGCACTCATTAATGAAGAACCACCGTAATTAGTTCTGAGATCGATGATCAATCCATCTGTACCCGAAATAAAACTCATCGCGTGTGCTGCCGTACTACCAGCATGCTCCGGATACGCAAACTCGTTTATGACAAGATATCCAATATTACCTGGTAATCTCTCCGTTCGTTCAAACCCATAATTATTCAGTTTTTGACGAATTAGCAAGCTTTCATCATTTATAGGATCGTACTGTTGAAGAGGTAAGCTAGATTCACTAAAAGCAAAATTCAGATGTTTATCATTACTTATCTTTTGCAAATCCCCCGTAATCTTCTCTGCTAAAGTATAACCCGTTTCATATTTGTAATAGTCTCCTTCAGACAGCCTTTTCATCAGTGAATTCTTTATGATTTCAGCAGTGTTTGGGAAAATGTAATAATCGAGCAGCAGTGCACCAAGAGATTCAACAGTAGTTTCAATAAAAACATCATCTAGTTTAAATGAACTCAATCCGGATCTTCCTTTCCGCCACGGCAGTTTTTTAAATCCTCGTTAAATCCCTATATTTACCTATTTAACTATATGATACAGATTATATAATGTATATAACAGATTGGATATTTAATGTGTTATTCTTTGTTCTCACTGTAAATCTGTAACAAAACAGGACGACTAAATTTGTAAAACAGAAGAGATACAGTGAGATATCGACATAACACTATGGCTTAACAAAAAAAAGCAACCAGGCGTAATGCGCCGGCTGCTGTCGTGTTTTGAACTAACGTCTCCCGTCCCTCGGTTTTAAGGGTTTATCTCACATATACTCACTCATTCGCAGGATTTCAACACCTTAGATCAGATCAATCTTAGGATAGAGAACAGATGAACCCGGTTGAGGTGGTGGGCTGGGCATGCGGAAATAGAGGGTCATTAGGGAATATTCCCCAATTCATTTCTACTGCACACATACTCCACTGATCCCTTGGCGTTCACCCTCCCATGACTCAACGGGTCATTGCCCTTACAATCCTTCGTTATACTTGTCCAAGGTGTGGAGACCGATCGCGTTTAGCGGATGGGTCTTAGCCCTTATGGGAAACGAACTCGGTCCTCCGTGCTTTCTTTGTGAAATCCCGCGAACGAGTCAATATACGTGATGTATCTTCATAAAACTTAAGCGGCTTCAGTCCAGTTCAAAACCGTTTTCTCTGGCGTAAACTTTTCTCCTCGCTGAACAATACCAACTAAGATCCGCGCTAGTTTCCCAATTAACTTAAAGATGGACTGCTGCTTTTTCATCTTCTTTTCCTGCAAATTATGTTCATGCAGATGGCGGAAAACGGGGTTGTTCCAAACGAGCTGAACAGTTGCAAGATAGAGATATTTTCGCAAGGCAGAGTCTCCTCGTTTCGAAAGAACTATTTGGCCTTTCCGCCTACCAGATGAACTTTCAGCCAGATTTAGGCCAGCCTTACGCATTACCTGACGTCCATGCGCATACTGCCTCAGATCCCCAGTACCAGCTAAAATAGCCGCAGTGAAGATCTTCCCAAGTCCTTTTATGGTACGAAGCTGCTGCGCCATAGGAATCTCTGAAAGCAATACTTCGATGTCCCTTTCAATCTGTTCAAGCATCGTAGTAACACGCTCAAATTCTTCAATGAGCCGTTTTAAATCTGCTTTTGCTTCTTCTGCAGCGGCTTGTTCTCCAACACTACATTTCGCTCGTGCGATAAGTTGTGCAGCCTTCTCAAACCCTGTTGAGCCCCCAACTCGCTGCATATGCACTCTCCAGGCGTCAATGACATCATGTACTATATAGTTCTCGAGATCCTGTGGGCAAGGGAAGGTTTTGAGGGTCGCCATCGAACGCTTACAAGTCCAGTCCTTGAATACAGAAGGATATTCGGGAAACCGAATGTCCAGCCAGCATACGATCCGATTCTGCAACCTTACACTACATGTCACCCAAAATTCCCGGTCGCTCATTATGGTCTTCAATCGTTGGAATACAAGTGATTGACGTGTATATTCGTAGTAAAAGCCCCGGCTGACTGAGTCTGCGATAGTAAGAGCATCTTTAGGGTCATTCTTTGACGGGCTATTATCCCGGTTTTCTTTATTTCTCTTCGTCGTGGCTGGATTAACCATGACCACCTGCTCGCCTTTATCTGATAACCAATTGGCCAGGTTAAACCAGTAATGACTCCATACCAATAATGAGCCTTTTCAATCGATGCTTCTGCTGTAATTCACTCATCCAACGGCTCAATTTTTCAAACCCTTCAATACTATTGGAAAATGAGAGATGGCGTTTCGAAACCACTATTCCGCGGAAATTTGTTGCTTGTGCGACATGTATTTCTTTCGCCATATCGATCCCTACTACAAGATGCGAGGTAGTAATTTGTTCAACACGTTGATTTTGTGCATCTATTTCCTTAAACTTCATAGTAAGAGCTCCTCCCTGATGTGTGTTCTCGACAAACCCATCATACCGAGGAGCTCCTTTTTTTACAAAGCTTATTTCTTAAGCTCTACAGGATTGTTTAGCGTAACGTTCGACTAATGAATTAATCTCGTCAGCCAAATTGAGTACTTGTCTCCATACAGATGAATTCCTAACCGCATTAATATTCCATTCATCACTTTGTTGTAACTTTAGAAATTCACTTCTTAAAGTCAGGCTTTTATTCATAACCTCATCATTAATTAACCCAGTTTCAAATAGCTTCTGTAAATTGTCACGGTGTAAAAATGAAACTGCGCCTATGTCGAACTGTTCAAAGATGTTATATCCAATTACGGAATCATTCGAACTTAGTAAGTAAGTTCCACAGCTCTTAATCGTATTAATGTAAAACTCATATAATTTTTCTATTGTAATAGTCATCATCAAATAATTCACCCTGTATTTGAATTGAGGAATACCCTATCCTCAAGGGATTTCCTCCAAAAATTATACCACATATTGGAACTGCCCTGCCCTTTCGCTTAAAAGAGCAGCTGCCGTTGTGGCAAACTGCTCCTGGATAGCTGAACTATCGTTCCCCGTTAGCCATCCATGCCCCTCACGGGGCACCACAGAATAATGAAAATTTTGATGCGGCGTTTTATACTATTCTTACGGCTGGTGAGGA
>NZ_SLVP01000024.1 GCF_004345425.1 Paenibacillus sp. BK033 | reverse complement strand
CTTTGGTGTCCTGAAAAAGGGGCATTGGTTTAGTGAAGAAACGATGTTACAGGATATCCCCCAGTTTACAACATTGTCGTTAGCAGCTTAGATTCTATGCTTTCTTAGTAGAACATTAGAACGGAATACAGACAATTGAAGCACGGATGAGTCGGAACAGAACTATCATACGGACGAAGATCCTGTCGGGCAGCATATCCGACCTCCACCTCATGGACAGGTTGAATGAAGGAATGTGGGAGCGAAGACTCTGTGAGACATGGGAGGGTTGACCGCCATGAGCCTAAGTGGAGATCCAAGAGTGCGACCATATATCTCCAGAATGTCCACTTTTTAAAACGAGTGGTCTGGGTGGATATATTTTTGCGCTTTCTCCGCCCCATATTTTACATCTTCTACAACCTTGTTCCATCTAATGATTGTCTGGTATGAAAGAAAAACGTTCAAAATCTAAGGAAACATGAGAATTTAAGAGAAAAGTGATTCTCCATAGAGGGAGGATAGTTCCAATATGTGGTATTGTAAAGATAAGTGATTCTTGTTGCCTTTAGAGTATTGAAAGGGGAACTACGATGAACATTGAACAAGTAGAAATCAAATTAATCGTTGAGCAAATAAATAATTTCATACAAAAAAACTTTTGGTTTGATTTTAGTGTAGACAGTTATATAAATGACAGATTGACAATAACAGGTGGGTTAAGTCTTTCATACCCTCCGATGATTGAGATATACTTTAGCGAAGTTTTGTTCACTCTAGTCCATACGACTTGGCATACGGATACATCAAAAAGTGTTATAACGTTACTTGAAGGTGAAGAAGCTAAAATAATAAACAGAATGTTTGGTATAGAGGTTGGTTATCAAGTTTTTAGATTTGCTCCAGAAGATTGTCCAAATGAATTAGGTTACTTAGTAGCGGCTAAGAAAATTACATATAAAATAAATTAGACAAGTGCAATTGAGAGGTGGGTTTGAGTGAGTAAACAATCAAGAACTCTTATGTTATTTACAGAAGAGGTTATCACATCTTAAGAAGAAAAAACTGATTCATTTTCTTAAGACTAGTGAATCTCTATATATGAAACAAGGTAAAATTGAAGAACTCGAGGATATTATTAAACGGATAGAAACGGGTAACTTCGAATATCAAGATTATGATTGATTGAATTGATTTGAGAAGAATAGACAAAGAGAAAGAGCATGGCTCAATTAAGAACCATGCTCTTTCTTGGCTTGCGCGAGTGATTAACCGTTTTGCTTAACTACAGGAGTATCCGTTACGTTAGACGCAGGAGCGAACTCAGGGTTCGTGGAGTTCAATTGACCAACAAGAACCTTGATCAGGTTGTAGATCATTTGAATCGACTCAGCGCGAGTTGCATCACCGTTAGGGCTGAAAAGACCGTTACCCGTACCATTTACAATACCCGCATTGCTCAGCGCGTTGATCGAATCAGCCGCCCAGCTACCTGCAATATCATTGAAGTTGTTGGTAGTAGGCGTAGCTTTGTTAATCAAGCGAGACAGGACAGCCGCCATCTCTTGACGAGAGATTTCAGCGTCTGGACGGAACGTACCATCACCGTACCCCTTCAGGACACCTGCAGAGGTTAGGATGTTGATAGCTTCCGAAGCCCAATGACTATTGGAATCAGCGTATCCAGTGCTAGGAGTGCCTTGGATATGGAATGCATTAAGGATCATCGTAGCAAACTCGGCGCGAGTTACAGCAGCATCAGGATTAAAGTGACCGTTACCATCACCCTGAATGATACCAGTAGCTTGACCGAAGCCGATTGCAGCATCGCTCCAAGTACCTTTAGCAACGTCAGCGAATGCCGCAGAGCCTTGAGGTGCTACGACACTAGGATTTGCACTACTAGGGATAAGGTTGCTGTACTGGTTAAACAATATTTCAGCACTAAAGATGTCAGTGTTGATAGTAGGTGTAGTTATAGTCGGTTCAACCGGAACCGTGAATACAGGAGGTTTAGGTTGTTCAACAGGTGCTACTGGAGGTTGAACAGAACCACCGCCGCCACTGATAACTGGCGTTACTGTTACAGCAACCGTAGCAGTGCGACCACCGAACGAAGCCGTGATCGTAGCCGTTCCTGCACTAACCGCTGTAATTACCCCTGCCTCGGAGACAGTAGCGACCGCTGTGTTACTGGACGTATACGTAGCTTGGGAAGTTACCGCAGGCGTAGTGCTGTCGCTGTATACAGCGGTTACTACCGAAGCACGTGTACCACCAACCGTCAAAGAGGTAGACGTAGGAGAAACCGTCAGACCCGTAAGAACAGGCTCACCTGCTACAACCGTAACAAGAACCGAATCCGATTGACCACCATACGATACCGTCAACGTGGAAGTACCGACACTCAGAGCTTCGATGAACCCTGTGTTATCAATGGAGAGAACAGCAGGATTGGAAGAAGTCCAAGTCGCCAAGCTACCAAGGTTAGTGATAATCGAATTGTCCGAACGCAATGCAGATGCGTAAACTGGTCCCGAAGCTCCTACTGGAATCGAAGGGGGTTGACTTTGAATCGTAACACTCGTTACTGTCAACTGTGCAGCAGACACCGAAACTGGAATCGAAACAGTAACTCCATTAAGCGAAGCCACGATGGAGACAGGTCCCATGTTAGGTGTAACAGCCGTAACTACTCCATTCGCATCAACAGATGCTGTGGCAGGGTTAGTCGATGACCATGTAACTTGGCTTGTTAAGTCAGCCGTAGAAGCATTGTCGTACAGACCCGTAATTATTGGAGTAACCGTTTGACCTACAACCAAAGGCAAGAAGCCAGGGTTTGCAGTCATAGACAACAGAGTCGGCTGAACTGGAGCAGATTGAACCGTTACCATGTACTGAACTGCAGGTAGGTTATTGTACACTGCAGTGATATTCGCAACACCTACACCGTTAGCTGTGATTACCCCTGTGAAAGGGTTAACGTTGGCTACAGCCAAATTGTCGGAGTTGTACGTTACTACCAGTGGTGGGATGTCTACTTTCGAGTTATCCGAGTAGACCTCTTTCAACGTGATAGGATATGTTTCACCAACTTGGAGCGTTGGAGTTGTACCGTTCGACCACAAACCAACGAAAGTCGGAGCCTGTACCCCATTGACCGTTACGTCAATCGTTACGTTAATACCTTGGTAAGAACCATTGATCGTTGTCGATCCTGCATTGTGGGCTGTTACAACACCATTAAAGGCAGTTGCAATGTTAGGGTCATCACTAACCCATGAGATGTTGTTAGCCGAAATAGGGAAAATGCTCGAATCGGAGTAAGTTCCGCTTACTGCAACACTTGTGGAACTACCTGCATTTAGAACATAACCATCAGGTTGGGCTACCATCGAAACCAATGTTGCAGGAAGGGGTGGATTTTGGACAGTTACGGTGTAAGAACCCGACTGACCATTAAACGTACCTGTAATAGTCGCAGTTCCTGCGCTTAGTGCAGTTACTACTCCATCAGAGTCAACAGAAGCAATTTCGGAATCGCTCGACACCCAAGAAGTGCTAGACGTTACTACCGTTTGAGAATTGTCGCTCCATGTAGCGTTCACTACAAGGTTGCGAGTCGCACCAACTTGAAGTGTCCCCACAGACGGAACAACGTCAATGTAGGACAACGTTGGAGCAGGTTCAGGAGAAACCGTTACTGGAATGTCAACAGACAGACCATTGTACGATGCGTTGATAGTAGATGTACCTACACTAATAGGAAGGAAGGTGTTACCACTATCGAAATCAACATTACCGTTCGAGATCGTCCAATCAGCCAATCCCGTTACGTTAGTTGTAGTGCCATTGCTCCAGTTAGCCGTAATGGTGATAGGTTGTGCAGTATCACCCATGTTTAGTGCCAAAGAGCTAGGGCTTGCAGTAAGGCTCGTGATGGTAGGAGATGCACCAGTAATGTTAAGTGCAAGTACACCGTTTTGAATCATTGTGCGATCAATAACTTGACCGCCACCCTTCATGAGAGTGCTGTTCGTGCTATTAATCGTAATGTTTCCAAGTCCAGTGGGAGCATCGGATTTAACACGAAGTATGAAGCTAAATAGTCGAACATCACCAACAGTGGAGATGTCGTCATCGGAAGTAGGGTTGAAGTTTGCTATTATGGTGCCTCGACCACTTCCTTCACCGTCTGGCAAGTAGAGAACTTGTTTGGTGAAGTGACCTAGCTCTATTTGCCCATTCCAATCAATGTACTGTCCACCTATCTGATACATTGACTTATTCCCGCCTGATATGTCAACTCCGTACTCCGACATATCAAATACGTTTTTGTCAAACTCGACCACGATGGAGCCGCCCATAAAATAATTGCTGTTTGGAATCATGTTAAGATCCGATGCGAAAACATCAACTATAACTTGATCTCCCGCATTGTAGTTGTAGCCGCCCTGCGGTGTGATCAAATACTCCGGGTCACCGAGTTGAGCAGACGCCATACCTGCAAACAATGTCGAGAACAGCATCGCGAATACTGTAATCAACATCGCGGAACGGCGAAGCTTGGACTTGCGTTGGAACATTCTGTTTCCTCCTTTTGCGAAATTATATCAACACTCTTTTGAGTGAACATATCGAAATTTGACAAAACTTAGGACTTATTGAGTATAAACTATCCTAGTAATATTAGTCTATATCGGATATAATCCCCTTCATTGATTGGTTCTCATAGACCCTAACATTGAAAATTTCAACTAACGGGAGACAATAGTTCAGCCACCTAGGAGCAGTTTGCCACTGACGGCAGCTGCTCTTTTTTATTAAGGTAAAGGGCAGTTATGCTTAATCATCACCCCTTCTTTTTCTATAGGTAATTTAAATAAAGACATAGGTTTTAATTATTTAATACTATAATGCTCGTAGGTTATAATTACCATAAATTAGTTGGCGGAGGTGTGGAGATGAATGTATCTTGTACTGCAGCTGGTTTAATTGTAGAAGATGGTCATGTTCTTCTTGTAAAAGTTACTTATGGAGCAAATAATGGGTGCTGGATGTTACCAGGAGGTTTTGTTGACGAAGGGGAAACATTTCAGGAAGCCGCAATAAGAGAAGTGCAAGAAGAAAGTGGATTGACAGCCAAAATAAAAAGCCTTATTGGTGTGAGAGATGGTATTAGAGCTATTCCGAACGGCAGTGAACATGGAATATACTTAGTATTTGAAATGGAAGTAACTTCGGGTACTGTTTGTATCGATGGTTATGAGGTTTCTGAGGCTAGATTTATACCAGTAGAAGAAGCATTACGAGATCCATTGGTAATCGACTTAACGAAAGAAATGATACTTGCATATCGTTTGAATAATAATGGGTTGCGTCAACTACAGAAAGCAGTCCAAACTAACAATAGCTGGACTAAATATGAAGTTTTAGCTTGAAATTAAATTGAGGCATTAAGCTATCGGGAAACTATAGTTCAAGACAGCACGACGGCAGCTTATCACATGATGAGCTGCCGTTTTCTCAACTAACGGGCAGGATGGCTCAATACAGGTAGATTAGAAAGTGGTAAAATCAGTAAGTCGAAGGAGGTAAAAAGATGAAGTCAATTCTGGGTATTGGTTTATATTTTTGTGCCACTTTGCTTCTGAGTTATTACTTTGTAGAGGTTACCATTACTAAGGCTATACAGCTTGCAGCCCTTATTACTATGGTACATATATTAATGCTTCTCATAGATAAGCTAAATATGAGGAAAAAGAGACGTAAGGAGCGTAGCTTTCCGGAGTAGAATTTCAATTATCATTAAGCTAAAGGGGAACGATAGTATATGCTACAAATAAAAACAATGCATTGATAAGTGTTGAGAGAAATTGGTATTATAGATATAAATTAGAGCCTTATATGTGACTGGCGAAGCATGGAGATCCATGAGGAAGCATATAAGTTAGAGCCGTACGCCTGGGCAGAGGTAAGGGGGATTCCCCTTACCTCTTTGTGTTTATTCGAGAGGAGCAGATGCAGATGAACAAACTTCAACACGCTTTGTTTGAGAATCCTTATCCCGGAAGAACGTTTATTGTAGGTATGACTCCTTCAGGATCGCATTATGTACAGGTGTATTGGATTATGGGAAGAAGCACGAACAGTAGAAATCGAGTATTTGAAAGAAGGCTTTAGTATAAAAAACAAAGCCTTTGATCCTGATCTAGTGGAGGACCCTTCGCTCATAATTTACTATCCTATTCGACATTGGGATAACGTACACATTGTCTCTAATGGTGATCAAACTGAAACTATTTATGAAGGATTAAAGAAATACAGGTCATTTTATGAATCATTAATACTTAGAGAGTTTGAACCAGATGCTCCTCACTTTACCCCAAGAATTTCAGGTATAATTAACACAGATCTTAAGCAATACAGCTTATCAATTCTTAGAACACAAGACAACGACCCTTCAATTTTCATACGTAGCCTGTATCAATACAGCCGTTTCAAGAAGGGAATAGGTCATTGTATACATACTTATAAATCAGAACTGGATGGTGTACTTAAACCATTTGAAGGTGATCCATTTGAAGTACCACTCTCCGACTCAATTGATGAAATAGCAGACTACTACTGGGAACGTATTAATTCTGAGAACAAAATTGCATTATTAGTAAAATTTGTTGATGTGCAGAATCAGGAAATAAACTTAATAATTCGAAATAAGCATTCAACTACCCCGAAAATTACTCTTAGCTCAGACCCAAAAATGGCAGCACGAAAACAAGCCCAGCTTTTATGTTTTTTTAAAACTGTGATTCTTTCGAAATTATGAGAGATTAGGACGGTTAAGAGGCCTCTGAGGCAGAAAGAGCAACCTGAAAACCAAGACTCTCAAGCCTGCGAACAGCTTGCTT
>NZ_SLVP01000023.1 GCF_004345425.1 Paenibacillus sp. BK033 | reverse complement strand
CCGGAACGTTTCGAAGCACAGTACTACCAACAGATCGGCTAATTGCTCTTAAGCAGTGTCCACTTTCTTGACAGAGGTCCAGCCGCATCGTTAAGACTGCCGAGGCGTGATGCGGCACATGGCATCCCGCCTTTTAACGGGCTAGCTTCTTCCGCTTTTCGCGGAAAAGCACCAAGAAGAGCAGCGAAGCCGTCACGTACAAGCATCCCGTGATGCTGAACGTAATTGCATAGCCCCAATAGTAGCCGTGGGACGCGATAATATGCGATTGCACCGGGCCCATGGTGGCCCAGCCCATCATAAAAGCGGTCTGCATGACCGAGTTGGCTAAGCTCTGACTGCGGGCGGAGACCCGGTTCATAAGCGTCGCGGACAGAAGCGGGTTTGCCGCGTTCATCAGCGCTTGGCGGAAGAGGAAGCTGACCGAAGCGACAAGCAGCATATTCGTAAAGCCGGTAATAAGCAGGAACGGCAGCGACAACGTCTGGAAGATGACGATCGCCTTCACCTGTCCGACCCGGCTGGCCAGCGTTGGACCAATCAGCATGGAGAAGATCGTCATCACTTGCCCAAGCGAGAGCAGGAAGCTCATGCCGCTGAGCGAAATTTCGAAGCGGTTCGTGAAATACAGGTTCAAGTAGGGGATCACAAGCCCGGAACCAATGCCGATCAGCAGCTCTACAGCGGCAAAGGCAGCGATGAAGCGGAGCTCTTTGTTAACCGGAACGGGTGGAGATGCGGCAGGCTGTTGCCGCGGTTCCTCAACCGTGCTTGCCTGCCGGTTGCTTTCCCGCATCGCTTGCAACGGCACGAACGCTCCGATGGTCGCGATACCGCCTGCCAGCAGGACAAGCTTGAATGAGAGCAGCGTGCTTAGCCCGGCATCCTGCAGCACATCGGAGATGACACCGCCGCCAAGACTGCCGGCCACCTGGGCCGCCAGGACAAACGCGGAGTAGATGCTGAAGATGCGCAGCCGGTCTTTTTTATCCACGTTGTCGGCGAGGAAAGGGATGGCCAGCACCTGAAATACGGTCGCGAAAATGCCGGTCAGAACAGCCATCGTCACCAGACTGCTCTCCGACTCGAACAGTGAACGGCCGGCGAGAATGATGCCGCTGCATAAGGCGCCGATAACTAGCAGCCGCTTGCGGCTGATGCGGTCGCCGAACAGGCCGATCGGAATGAAGCAGATCGCCGTAGCGAGCGACTGCATGCTGACGACCGTTCCGCTCATTGCGTCGGGGTAGCCCAGCTCGTGGATATATAAGTTGTAGAGTACCGAGAACAAGCCCGTACCGAATTGATATAACATGTTCGACAGGAAGAAGAGACGGATGTTGCGGGACCAGCCTCTCCATTCCGCTGCGGTAGAGTGAATGAATTTCATGATGTAGGTGCCTCCTGACGCTATTCCAACCAACTACGATACTACCGGTCGGTCCGTAAAGCAATCGGAAATTATTGAGGATCATGATATGCTAAAGGAAGAAAACCGAAGAGATGAGGGAACAGAATGCAGACGTTTGTTGTGCTGGGTTGTATTTTGATGGCCGTGGCGGTAGCCATTGGCGCGTTTGGCGCGCATGCGCTGAAGAGCCGAGTCGAGCCGGACAAGCTGAAGGTGTATGAGACCGGCGTGCAGTATCACATCATTCACGCGCTCGGATTAATTGGCGTTGGTCTTCTCGCGGACCGTTATCCGGATTCCGGCATCATCGTAACGGGAGGCTGGCTCCTGGCGGTGGGGATTGTCTTATTCTCCGGAAGCTTGTACGTGCTCAGCCTAAAAAGAGTGCGAATGCTTGGCCCGGTTACGCCGCTTGGCGGCTTGTCCTTTATTGCGGGCTGGGTACTCATTGCGCTAGGCGTGCTGTAAAAAAGAAAGACATCTGCCGTTTGGGCAGATGTCTTCTTTCTATATTAATGCTGTAAACGAGGCATCGGACATTGTACAGTGATTCGGATATTTCACAATAGACCGGCCTGCCGGCAGCGTGTTAACGTACCTTCAACAAGCAGTGGAAGGGGCGTACCTATGGAATCCTTAGTCGCTTATGCCGGCAGCGTAACCCGATATCGAGGCAGCGAAATTCTCGAGACCTTCGATATTCCGCTTCACCGCGAAGCAAGCAATCAAACGGTTCTCAGCCGGGATTGGTCAGCACAAGTAAACATTGCAGGCAGCGTTGACCATCCGGATGGCCAGCTCATGGACGTGCAATTCCGGTCGCATGGCATCTCGGATGAATCCGCCGTTGCGATATCTTTTCTGTGGAACGAATGGTCGGCTCACAATTACGTTCTGGTGCCGGGCGCGATCTATGCGGGTAACCGGTTTGAAGTGCGGCAGCTGTCTTACGCCCCATGCTGGTCGAGGCTTTCGGATATCGGGCCTGACGTGCCTCAGCTGATTACGGATGTCCCCCGGCTTTCCTTGCAGGAAGGGGTTCCGTCCGCCCTTCATCTGTTGACCGGAGATGCTGCTACGCCTGCCGTAGGGATTATCGATGCAGCGTCGGCAACAGGCTGGCTGTTTGTTACGCAGCAGGGCACGGCGCTTGGCGACGGCTCCATTCACGTTGCGGAAAACGATGACCGAAGCTCGGCGCGTATCTCGTTCCAGGCACCGGGAGTCCGGCCGTCCGTGAAATATGAGATGACAACGACCAAGGTACCCAGTACGGACCGAGGCCATGACTTTAAACCGGGAGATACGGTTGAGCTAAGCTGTCGAATTTATCGGTTCCCTTGTCCCAGCGTCCAGACCCTATTCGAGCGGTTTGCGGCTGTCCGGCAGGCGGGGCTGTCCCCGGTGGAACTGGCGCGAAGCCTTCCGTTCTCCGCAGCATGGCAGATCCAGGAGCGGAAATACAATGCGATGAACTGGAACGCGGAGCGGGGTTATTATGCCGTAGGCACGATCGATATGAAGCATCAGGACTGGCAGGTTGGCTGGGTAGGCGGAGGCATGTCGAGTCTTGCAATGCTTCTAGAAGGCAGCGAGGTGTCCGTAAGCCGGGCACTGCAAACGCTGGGGTTCCTGTTCAGCAGCCAAGCGGAGTCGGGCTTTTTCCGCGGGGTGTGCTACAAGGGTCAGTGGTATGGCGACGAGTTTAATGATGCGCCGGATCGCTTGTATCCCGAACAGTGGCATATTCTCCGCAAAAGCGCGGACGCCTTGTATTTTATTATGAAGCATCTGTTTGTCCTCCAGGAGGTGCGCCCGGCGTTTGCTATTCCCGATGCATGGCTGGACGGGACGAGAAGGCTTGCGAATGCTTTCGTCCGGTTATGGCACAAGTACGGCCAGTTCGGGCAGTGGGTTCACACCGCAACCGGAGATATTATTATCGGCGGTTCGGCAGGCGGAGGAATAGCTCCGGCAGGGCTCGCGTTATGCGGAAAATATTTCAACGAGAGCAGCTATACAGCCATTGCCGGGCGGTCCGCGAGGTATTATTACGAGCAGTTCACCGCAAAAGGCATCACGACAGGCGGGCCGGGCGAGATTTTGCAAGGTCCGGACAGCGAATCCGCGTTCGCCCTGCTCGAATCCTATATTGTGCTTTATGAAACTAGCGGAGACGGGCAATGGCTTGCCATGGCGGAAGAAGCGGCGCTGCAGGCGATGACTTGGTGCGTGTCCTACGACTTCCGTTTTCCGGAAGGGTCTACGTTCGCTCAGCTTGGCATAAGGACCACCGGCTCGGTGATCGCGAATGTGCAAAATAAGCATAGCGCGCCCGGAATCTGTACGTTATCCGGAGATTCGTTATTGAAGCTGTACCGGGCAACGAGCAATCAGCGATACCTCGGGCTGCTGCGGGAAATCGCCGGCAATCTGCCGCAATATTTGTCCAGGGCTGACCGTCCGGTCAGAGGCTGGGAGGGCTGGGATATGCCGCCCGGCTACATGAGCGAACGCGTGAATATGAGCGATTGGGAAGGGCAAGCCAACGTTGGCGAGGTGATCCCTTATTCCTGCTGGTGCGAAGTGTCGCTTATGCTGTCCTACGCGGAGCTTCCGGGTATCTATGTCAATAAGACGACCGGCAGCCTGACGGCGATCGACCAAGTCGAGTGTCTTCTGGAGGAGGGGCAGCTCCGTATAACGAATACGTCGGCCTTACCGGCGGAAGTGAAGCTGCTGGCGGAAACGGAGGAGGAAGCCGCACAGCCGCTTGGACCATGCGGATACGTACAGTGGAAAAGGATTAAAGTGAATCCCGGGGAGACCGTAAAGGTAATCATATAACGGCAATCGAATGAAAACCTATCTGGCTGGTGCCGATTCAGAAGAGGCAGCCTAAGCATCGCATGGAACATGGCTGCGGCTGCCCTTCGGAGACGCATCTACTCGGAAGCGGTGCCAAAGCGCTTCGCGTTTCGAATCCGCGCGCGCTCGATCTCAACCTCGCGATTGCGCGGCTCGGCATTCGTGACCAGCGAGCCGAGCAGCTTGCGCGCCGCCTCCGTGACCTCCCCGATCGCCAGATGGAACACTTCCTCATTCGCCTTAGACGGCGTGTTGAATCCAGACAACTTGCGGACGAACTGGAGCGCTGCCGCCTGAATTTCCTCATCGGATGCCGGCGGATCGAAATTATACAGCGTCTTAATATTTCGGCACATAAAGCTTCTCCTTTCGGTTGTCCAGCGTTGCTTTTATGATACTACATCGACTGCGGCCAGGCCACCGGGTTCTTGCTGCTCCATTGGAGCTGAATTGGAACTGAATATCAAAAAGCCAGCCGCAGGAGGCTGGCTTTTGTGCGTTTGGGTAAAGAGAGCGGAGATTACTCGGCTAAAGCCTCTTTCGTAATCCGTTCGATGTCAATCGGGGATTTAACGCCCTGCGCGACGAGGTCGGGGAGAATATGCGCGAGGAAGTAATCGACGCAATGAAGCTTTATTTCTTTGATTTTGATCAGCGCCGACCGGTACATCACGATAAATTCCTTCTCGGTATTGCCAAGCTGCAGCTCGATAAAAGCCTCGTAAATCTGATCCAGCTTATCCGCCACCTCAAGAATTTGGCCCTCCACGGACTGATCCTTTCCTTCGCGCAGCTGTCTGCGGAAGGTTGGCTTGAACTCCTCCGGAATATGATCGTCGATAAAATGCGCGACCATTCCTTCTTCCACCTGCAGCAGCATCGAACGAAGCTCCATGGAATAATGCTTGACGGGGGTCTTAATGTCTCCGATGAAAATTTCGCCATAGTCATGGCTGCTCGTAATTTCATAGAGCTTCTTCCAATCCACGGCGACGCCGTTCATTTCTTCAATATCCGCCAAGGTCTTCGCATATTGCACGACCTTCCAGGAATGCTCGGCTACGCTATGCGCCTGAAATTTGAATTTCCCCGGGCAGCGAATAATCCTCTCTAGGTCGGTTAACGACTGAAAGTACGTATGAATTCCCATAAGCTGAATTCCTTTCTTGGAATGAGGTAGTTTATATTCTGCTGCACGGCTCCAGTATATATCCCAATTGTTATTGGATCGTTAACAAACACCGGGAAAGTTATGGGTTCATAAAATAATAGATTGTCTAGGTTATGATATAGTTCATCCAAATCCCGCTTGAATACCTTGATGTAAAGGAGTTGAGGTTCAAAGTGGATAACAAATTAGTTCTCACGATTTTAGGAAGCGGAGGCGGTGTGGCAAAGTCGGTTCTTTCGTTATTAAACAAAGCGGTCCAGGATCCAAATAATCCGATTTATGCAGGCATCCGTCAGGTGGAGCTCCATTTGGTGGACAAGAAGCAGAAGGACAAGACCTATTACGAGCAGTTTATTCCTAGTGTCGGCTTTCTATTACATCAGCTTGATTTGGGGGATTTGGACCGGTTCCGCCGGTATTTGAAAGACACCAAGACCAAGGTCGTCATTGATGTGTCATGGGCGGATACGGTTGAGATGCTGCAATGCTGCGACGAGCTTGGGGTTATGTATATCAATACGGCCCTGGAGAACGCGATGGTTGACGAAAAGGAAGAGCTTGAAGGCTTTACACTGCTTGAGCGGTACCGCATTTTCGAGGAAAACAGAGGACGCTTTACGCATACGAAAGCGATTATCGGCTCGGGAATGAATCCCGGCGTCGTGCAATGGATGGTACTGGAGATGATGAAGCAAGTGCCGGACGAGCTTCCGCTAGGTTGTTTCATTGTGGAGCAGGATGATTCCTTTTATGCGGATCCCTCGAAGGCTAAGAAGAAGACGGTGTATTCGACATGGTCGCCGGAATGTTTTCTGGATGAAGCGATTCTAAATTACCCGATGTTTATGAAGCAGCATATGCCGATGTTTCTATACCATGAGGTGTACGAGCTTGAGTTCAAGGTGTCGCTAGGCGGGAAGCAGTTTTACGGCTGCCTGATGCCGCATGAAGAGGTCATTACGCTTGGCAAAGCATTTGATATGGAGCTTGGCTTCATTTACCGGGTGAATGACCATACGACGGATACGATCAAGGCGAATCTGGCTAACGCCAATGATCTATGGAATTGGAAGCATCAGGTGCTTGACCCGCTTGACGGCGAGCTGACAGGGTCGGATCTGGTTGGCGTACTGCTCGTTTATAAAGATAAAGAGCGGTATATGTACAATGTCATGAGCAATAAAGAAGTGTTTGACGAGTATAGAACAAACGCCACTTATTTTCAGGTAGCCTGCGGTATTTACGGCGCGCTATCGACCCTTCTGCTGGATGACATTCCGGATGGCGTTTATTTCGTAGACGAGCTGCTGCTGCAGACGGATTCCGGTTACGGACAGTACCTGTCCTATTATATGAAGCATTTTGTGACAGGCGAGAACAGCGGAACGGACGGGCTTCTGCTCGACCGGCTCAAGAAAATATAAGGGTGGGGAGAACAAGCAATGAAAAGAAAATCGTTAACAGGATTTCAAATAGAAAGTAATGAGGATGTCTGGCTGTGGGATGATCTGCCCGAACTGGAGATGGAGGTCGGCTATAAGGTGAAAGCACTGCTGCACTACGAGAAATCCCCCTTTCAGGAGATCAGCATTGTCGAGACAAAAGGCTTTGGGCGTATGCTCGTATTGGACGGGACTCCCCAGGTGTCCTCGAAGGACGGCTTTATATATAACGAGATGATTACGCATATTGCGATGACGACTCATTCCGAGCCCAAGTACGTAGCAATGATCGGAGGCGGAGATTGCGGCCCGGCCCGCGAAGCGGTAAAGTACGGCAGCGTGCAGCAGGTTGAGGTTGTGGAGATTGATGAGCGGGTTACGGAGGTCTGCAAGGCCTGGATGACCAAAGAGCCGGATTCGGACAAAATCCGGATGACCCATAAGGATGGAGCAACATGGATTCAGGGGCAAAAAAAGAAATGGGACGTCCTGCTGGTCGACCGTTCGGACCCTTATGGACCGGCTGTCAGTCTGTATAAGCCGCAGTTCTATCAGAATGTGTACGAAAGCCTGGCGAAGGACGGTATCGCCGTTTTCCAGTCCGGTTCCCCGTATTACAATTTGGGCAGCCTAAGCAAAACCATCAACAATTTAGGGAAATACTTCCCGATTGTACACGCCTATTTATGTTCCATTCCTTCGTTTCCCGGAGGTATCTGGAGTTTTGTGGTCGCATCGAAAACATGGGATCCCTTGGCCGCCGACCTCAATCGCCTGCAGTGGCAGAACGCCAAATATATCAATCCTGAGATCTTTAAGACAAGCTTTGTTTTGCCCCAATATATCAAGCAGATTATAGAAAGATTATAAGGCTGCTCCGGTTGTCTTCGGAATAAAACACATTTTATATATGTGTTTTTTCTTTTTCGCCTTACAAACGGGATGTAATATGCAAGGAACAAGGGAAAATAGTTGAATGTTTATTATGTTGTCGCGATATAGAATTTGTTATGATAATACTTAGTGCATGTAGAAACTAGTTAGGAGATCACATAATGAATACACATGGCATTCCATTAGAAGGTTTTGCGGCGTTTAGCAGGAAGGTAGCGGCGGAAGGCGCGGTGCTGCTTAAGAACGATGGACAAGTGCTTCCGGTTCGCACCGGTGAAAGCGTTGCAATCTTTGGCCGGACGCAGGTCAATTACTATCGCAGCGGTACGGGGTCGGGCGGCAGCGTTAACGTTACCCATACGACGAATCTGCTGGACGGCATGCGAAGCAAGCAAAAGATTAAAGTTAACGAACAGCTGGCAGCTGTTTACGAGAAATGGATTGAGCAAAATCCTTTCGACAACGGCGGAGGCGGCTGGGCTGCGGAGCCATGGCATCAGAAGGAAATGCCGCTCTCGGCAGAGCTTGTATCGCAAGCGAGAAGCCAATCGGATAAGGCGATTGTTGTGATTGGACGCACGGCCGGCGAAGATCAGGACAATGCGGCGAAGCCGGGCAGCTATCTGCTTACGGATGAAGAGATCGCTATGCTGCAAGCCGTTACTGCGCAATTCGAGCAAACGGCCGTTGTGCTGAACGTATCCAACATTATCGATATGAGCTGGTTAAACAGAAGCGAAATGAAATCGA
The DNA here is from genome assembly GCF_004345425.1 of Paenibacillus sp. BK033. Lineage (GTDB taxonomy): Bacteria > Bacillota > Bacilli > Paenibacillales > Paenibacillaceae > Pristimantibacillus. Next base: position 8,134 of record NZ_SLVP01000023.1, on the reverse strand, counting down.
TTCCATCCGTTATCTATGCATGGCAAGGCGGTATGGAGGGAGGAAACGCGATTGCCGATGTGCTGGTTGGAGACGTAACGCCAAGCGGCAAATTAACCGATACGATTGCTTATTCGATTGACGATTATCCGTCGACGCGCAACTACGGCAATGAGCTGAACAACCTGTACGAGGAAGATATTTATGTCGGCTACCGCTATTTCGAGACGTTTGCGCCGGAGAAGGTTCAGTTCGAATTTGGTTACGGCCTGTCTTATACGGCCTTTACCATTGTGCCGGAGCAAGCACAGGTAGCTGTCAGAGACGGGAAGGAATATATCGAGCTTGGCATAACGGTTACCAATACCGGTACGGTCTATGCGGGCAAAGAAACGGTGCAGGTCTATTACGAGGCACCGCAAGGCCAGCTCGGCAAGCCTGCGAAAGCGCTGGCGGCATTCGCCAAGACAAAGGAGCTTAAGCCGGGCGAATCGCAGAAGCTTCTCTTAAGTTTCCCCGTTCATGCGATGGCTTCTTATGATGATGCAGGCGTAACGGGTCATCCTTCCGCTTACGTCTTGGAAGCGGGGACGTACCGTATTTATGTTGGGAATAGCGTGCGGAATGCTTCTGCGGTTTCCGTGGACGGGAAAGAAGGCTTTGCCGCAGAATCCCTTCAAGTGGTGCAGCAGCTGGAGGAAGCGATGGCTCCAACGGTCAGCTTCACGCGGCTGAAGCCTGGTGCCCGCAGGGAAGACGGTACTTACGAGCCGACTTCCGCGGAGGTGCCGGTCCGCAAAACGTTGCTGGCGGAACGCATAGAGAAGAACCTGCCGGCAAGCCTCGCGCAGACCGGTGACCAAGGCTACAAGCTGCAGGATGTAGCGGACGGCAAAATAAGCATGGAAGCCTTCATCGCCCAGCTAAGCGATGAGGATCTGGCAGCTATCGTCCGGGGCGAAGGCATGTCCAGCCCGAAGGTGACGGCCGGCACGGCATCGGCTTTCGGCGGCGTCAGCGAAAATCTGCTTGGCTACGGCATTCCGGTAGCTTGTACGGCGGACGGTCCATCGGGTATCCGCATGGACAGCGGGCATCAAGCGACGCAGGTTGCAATCGGCACCTTGCTTGCGGCTACCTGGAATACGGAGCTAGTAGAAGAGCTGTATGTGCTGGAAGGGAAGGAGCTGCTCGGCAATGATATCGACGCCCTTCTTGGACCCGGCCTTAATATCCGCCGCAGTCCGCTCAACGGACGCAACTTCGAATACTTCTCCGAGGATCCGCTGGTATCCGGGGCGTTCGCGGCAGCATGCACGCGCGGGATCATGAGAGGCGGCTCGAATGCGACGCTGAAGCATTTCGCCTGCAATAACCAGGAGCAATACCGTCACCGCGTAAACGCGGTTGTATCGGAGCGCGCGCTTCGCGAGATATACCTGAAAGGGTTCGAGATTGCGGTCAAAGAAGGCGGAGCCAATTCGATCATGACCTCCTATAATCCGATTAACGGCCATTGGGCAGCCTCGAACTATGATCTGAACACAACGATTCTGCGCGGCGAATGGGGTTTCAAGGGTATCGTCATGACCGACTGGTGGGCGGTTATGAACGATGTTGTCCTTGGCGGCCCGGCTGACCGCAGGTTCACGAACTGGATGGTCCGCTCCCAGAACGATTTGTACATGGTGGTGTCCAACTACGGCGCGGAATCCAACGTATGGGGAGACAATACGCTGGAATCGCTGGAGAACGGAACGTTAACCCGCGGCGAGCTGCAGCGCAGCGCCATGAATATTTGCGATTTTATTATGAAAGCGCCGGTATTCGGAAGAGAGCTGGTGACGGAAGAGAAGGCAGCCCGGTTCGAGCCTAGCGCTAGCGCGGAGCTGTCCGCGCCGCAAGCGCAGTCGCTGACCGACGGCGCTCAAGTGACGTTTACGGCGGGGGAGCCGGCCGTGATGAAGGTCGAGCAAAGCGGCGTTTACCGGATTACGGTGCATCTAATGTTGACCGAGTTCGCGTGGGCGCAAAGCGCATGCAACGTGCTGATCAACGGCGAGCTGATGACGACCGTTCAGACGAACGGCACGGAAGGCGCCTGGATCCGCCAGAAGCTGGTGAAGGTGGAGCTTGCGGCAGGCCTATATGAGCTTAAGCTTGATTTCGTGAAGCCGGGCATGCAGATTGACCGGATTGAGTTCGTGCAGGAATAATCACCGTTTGTACGTATGCGAAAGGGATGCCTTGGGGCATCTCTTTTTTACGGCTTTATTTGAAATTCGTGAGCTGTCCGTGTATGGTAGAAGCAGCAGATAAGGGATTTTTACCGATATCGTACAAAGGAATGGTGTGAAGTCTTGGAATTATTAATAAAAGAATTGCAGCAGATGAACATCCAGTATGCGATTAAAGGCGAGGTTAAGACTAGGCTTGCGGAGATTTTGCAGCTTCTGACCAAGGACAAGCTGAATCTGCTGGCCGGCAATTACGAGATTAAGGGACGTTCCAAGCTAAAGAAGCAGGAGCTGGCGGATGCGGTTCAAGCATCGATCATGGCTTCTGAAGAATTAAGCATGGCTCTCTTGATGGCCACTTCCCAGGAGTGGGAGCTTCTGCAGAGGCTTCTGCCTGTTCCGTCGCTGCAGGATGATGCTTTGGCTCCCGGAGCGTATATTTTTCTGATGAACGCAGGACTTGTCTACTCGTTCTACGAAGAGGACAAGCTGTATTACGTGCTGCCCGAGGAAGTGAAGGAGACCTACGCGAAGGTTGTGAATCCGGCCTTGCTGAAGGAGCGCGAGCGCTGCCGGCGGGTTTTCGACTACATCCTTGCGGCAACGAATTTATACGGCGCATGCTCGTTTAATTTATTGATCGAGATCCATAATGCGCAGAACAAGGATCAGCTGAATGAAGCGGAGCTTGACCGCATCTGCCAATTGCTGACCCGCCGGGAGCAGAGCTGGCATGTGGAGGGCAACAGACTGCTTGCGGATTATTTTGACGAGGACAATCAGGAGGAGCTGGAGGAGCTGCTGGCGAGCGTTGCCGGCAAGCCTTACTATATCCCGGACAGACAAGAGTTTCTCCGCTATGCGGACTATGGCTATTATGAGGTAACCCCTCAATTGGCCGGACTCGAGAAATATGTTCTCCAATATTTGTGCCCGGAGACAGGGGTTGTCCGGGATCTCATCTCGGAGATTCAATTCGACTGCTCCATGGCAAAACCGCTCGAAGAGATCATGATGGGCTTCGAGGCCCGCGGAATCGAGATTCCGTCCAGAGAACAGCTGGAGATGGTTGTTCATCTCGTTATCAATGTATACAACAATACCCGGATGTGGTCGAATGGCGGCTATAAGCCTAACGAACTGGATTCGTCCGGCGCAGGAGTGGCGCCTGTCAACAACGTCGTGCCGATGCAACAGCGTGCCGGATCGGCCAAGGTTGGCAGGAATGAGCCTTGTCCATGCGGAAGCGGGAAAAAGTACAAGAAGTGCTGCGGAGCTTAATTCTAAAAACGGAGCAGAGGTAAAGTTACTCAAGCCAGCAGAGATGGCGGGGTTGATGCTATTGTTTGACCTGACCCAATACTTGGTTTTGTATTACAAGCTAAGAGGAATAATCATGTTGAGATATAAACTAAGCCCATCATGGCTTTCATAGCCTTTAAAAGATAAGAATTGTACGTTCAAGAAAACAGCCACGTCCATATAGTTCGGACGTGGCTGTTATTTTTGTTTAAGCTAATTCTCTGAAGCAATTTTTTTAATTTCGGCTTGGGTAAAACCCGCATCGCTCAACACTTTAACACGATTATTGGCAATAACGTTGATGGAGCCTGTTACTTGCTGGATAGCGCTTTGTGCGGCTGAAAGATCGGATGTTTTTCCGCTGTCGAGGTATTTTTTGAGCTTCTGAGCTGCGGTTTGCGAGAATAAGGCCATGTCTGCAACGGATCGTGTATATTCTTTTGCAATCGCAGGAACGTTGCCTGGCGGCGAAACACTCATATTGCCCTGATATTTTTCGATTTCTTTCGCGTAATTATAGAAGTTCAGTTTTGTCATTTTGCCATCAGAATATGAGTTCAATGCATCCATTAGTTTGTTATGGGCATCCACAATGTGATTGAAGTATTCCCAAACGATTTTGTCTTGTTCGCGTACTTCATTTTTTTTCTTGGCTACTGTTTGGGCAGCGGTTTTGGTTTTTTCAATAGTCTTGGATGCATTGGTTTCAGTAGATGGCGAATTGTTGGCTCCAATAATACCTATTAGAGTCATAAATGCTACTACAATAAAAATCGCAATATACTGGCCTTTTTTCTTTTTCTTTTTTTTTCAATCGGGCTAAGGTTTCTTCTTGTGCTTGAGCTGTCAGCCACTTTGGCGTCGGTGCTGGTGTCTCTCCGGCTACTCCTAATGGAGCTGCACAGTTCTCGCAGAAGTTATGCGTGTCCACATTTTTATGGCCACAGGTTTGACAAACTTTCATTTTCTTTTATCCCCCTAAAAATATTCAATTAATAATATGATTTTTGAAGAAGATAAGCCACTTAATTAAATACATAAATACCTTTTAGTTACAGTATTTATATAGTAATTAATTACATCTTGTTAAGATGAACTGTTTATTACCCGATTTTTACTTATTTATATAGATTCGGTAATAGCTTGTTAAGAAAGAGTTATGTCTGGTGGAGGAAAATGTCAGGCCTATGTCGAAATCTAAGGGAAATTAGGGAAATTTGTAGGATAGCATTTGGAATAACTAGTCGAAGGGGTAAAGACAGCATGTATATGTTTCGAAGCCGGTTAATACTGAAGTTATCTGTGATGATATTGGCGATCCTTGTTCTCCTCTCATCCGCCTTGATTTACATGCAGATTCAGAACACCAAGAAGGCAAGCGAGGAAGCGATCGGCAATTTCAATATTCATATGGCGGAGGCTTATGCCGGGCAGTTTGATGTAAGCGCTTATGCGGATTTTTTGAAGGACCAGAAGGAAACCGATCTGTATTGGGCAATCCGGGAGCAGATGAATGCGTACCGGGAACGTATCGGGGCGATGTACGTCTATACGGTGCAAATCAATGATAAGGGAGAGCCCATTCTGCTAATCGACGGGCAGCCGAAGGATTCGGATTCCGCTTCGCCGATTGGCGAAGTAACGGATATTCCGGTGGACGCTATCGGGAAGCTGAAAAACGGAGAGACCGCCAAATCCGGCATCATCCGCAATGAGGAGTATGGGGACTATATTTCTTCCTACGCCCCTCTGCGCGATGCAGGCGGGACGATGATCGGCGTGCTTGGCATCGATACCGACGTATCGGTATCGAAAACGATCTATAAGGACGTTATCGGGGACAGCGTGCCTCTCTTTATCATTATGGGAGTGCTCACTCTGCTCGTATTCCTGTTTATTGCTTTCTTCCTGGCACGTACGCTAAGACCGCTGGGGGTTATCGTAAGAGGAGCCGAAGCGATTGCCCACGGCAATCTTGCGGAGGCGCGTCAGCAGCTTCAACTGACGAAGGTGAAGTCGAAGGACGAGATTGGGCAGGTCTATTCGGCCATGACGCAGATGATCGCGCGGCTTGGCGTTACGCTTGAGGATGTCGTCCGCGATATGGCGTTAACAACGCAAAGCATTGTTCATTCCACGGAGCAGTTCGGAACCGAAGCGGCACAGATGGTAGCGATGAACGAGCAGCTTGAGCATTCCGTAACGACGATGGCCGATGGCGCGCGTCATCAACGAATTGGAGCGGAGGAGAGCGCCAGCTCGATGGAGGATATCACGCAGGCGATCCAGCGCGTATCCGAGGCTTCCATGCAGGTTTCGAGCGTATCCCATGAGGCGTTGGAGTCGGCCGAGCATGGAAGGGAATCGATTCACGGGCTGCGGCAGCAGGTCGAGCTGATGGCGTCGGTAGCCCAGCAGACGGCAGACTCGGTGGAGCTTCTTCAGACTTATATGCAGCAGATTGAGCCGGTGCTTCAGTCGATTGCAAGCATTTCGGACCAGACGAAGCTGCTTGCGCTGAACGCTTCCATCGAAGCGGCCCGCGCAGGCGAGCACGGCTCGGGCTTTGCCATTGTAGCCGCGGAAGTGCGCAAGCTGGCTGAAGCGTCTGCTGTCTCTGCCTCCCAGGTAACCTCTTTACTCGAGCAGATTGGCCAGGAGTCCGCCAATATCGGAGAGAGAATGCAGGCGGGCAGCATGGAGATGGCCAAAGGCACGGAGCTGTCGGGCCGGGTAGAAGCTTTGTTCGACAGGACGATGGATCAGTTCATTGACGTAAACAGCAAGATTCAGGAGATCTCGGCAGCTGCCGAAGAAGTGCTGGCCGGCTCGGAGGAAGTAGCCGCTTCGGTGGAACAGATCGCCCAGATTTCCCGCACGACCGCGGAAAGCTCGGCCACGCTGGAGGGGATGTCGAAGCATCAGCTGGAAGCGGCCAAGCGGATTGCCGACACAACCGAGCAGTTGAAAAGCCGCAGCGCAGGCTTGGAAGCCGCGGTAGGCAAATTTAAGCTCTAGCCTTTTCCTATATAAAAGAAGAAGCCCTGCCACCTACGGCCGGGCTTCTTCTTCGTAATAGACCTGCAGCGTGCTTAGAGAGTGAACGATCCGGTCGATGACGGCTTTCGTTTGAAAATATTTGCGATGAGATAAGGGCGTCCAGCTTAGCAGACCCGGGCATTCTACCTCGATATCCGCGGTGACGACTTTTTTATAGCGGTCGTTTAAGGGCTTGATGGGATAGGCGATGACATCGTCGGTGTCGTAGAAGTTCACCCACTCGCCAATGCCTAGCCCCTGCAGTGGGGGCGCGGGAACCGCAATCGGCATGCCAAAGTCTTTAAAGCGCAAAGCCCATACGGCAAGAGGACTGCCAAGCGTATAGAAGTGAGTCAACGTCTCGCCATGCACCAGCTTGGACTTGCTTGCTCCGATAACCTCCGAGACTTTGGGCGTCAGCCGGTTCGTTTGCAAGTCGTGAAAGAAGTTGCTCGATATGATAGACCCGAGACTGTGAGAGATCATGCAGAGCGGCGCATCTTGTCCCGCTAGATCGGAAAGGCGCTGCAGGCATACGGCAAAACGCCGGTGAATTTCGTCATAAATATAATCGTCCGGGGAGGGATCATTGTCGCGGGGGACAGCCTGGTAGGCAATGGCTTCGCCCAGCTGGTTAACGAAGAAGGGTCTTAACCGCATCCATTTGGCCCAGCGCAGCGGCTTGCCGCGAATCCGGCTCCATAACCGCTCCTCCAGCCGGCTTACGATATCTCCCCAATAGATGCCTTCCACATGCAGCTTTACGCTCGGATTCACAATAGCCATCTGGGTACATAGATTGTTGGCCAGCTCGGCGTGGAAATTCTCCCTGCTTTGACCGATCCCATGTATGACAGCAACGGCAATTTTCACGGGGACAACCCCTTCCTATGCGTAGATCATACATTAATGTATTCGCATACATTTGCTTTCGTTAAAGCAGAAGCCCTGCCAGATACGGGGAAGATAACGCCGTCCTGCGGGCGGATTGCAAAGGGACCTGCTTTTGTTATAGAGAAGGGTAGTGAACTGCGGTGGACTGCAGTGGACCGGAGAATGTCCTATGCCGAATGGTCATTCCACGCTACGCTGGATTTCATCCAGCGTAGCGTGTCGCTGCCACATCTACAGTGGATTCCGTACAGTAAAATTCGCTTATATCGCCCAGTAACCTCGCTTTTGGTTGATTACGCTGGAATGAATCCAGCATAGAGTCTTCGTAGCAGCGGTACAGCCCAATATTACTGGAGAGATTCCAACGTACGCTGCGGCGTGGTGTCGCTGGTTGCTAGGTTAAGGTCCTTAAGGGACCTTAACCTAGCGAAATAGCTGGCTAGATAAGAGGATAAGGCCCCTTAGGGACCTTAAAGTCCGCCGAAACAGCAAAACCTGCCGATATTCGGCCGCTACAGGGTCGTTAAGGTCCTTAGGGGACCTTAACCTGACGAAATTGCTAGCCAGATAAGAGGATAAGGCCCCTTAGTGCAACTAGAATAAAAAGTGGACACCCTCTAAGAGCAGGTAGATAATAAACACAAAAAAACCGAGGTGTCGTCCACATGAAAGAGAGCAGGCAG
>NZ_SLVP01000022.1 GCF_004345425.1 Paenibacillus sp. BK033 | reverse complement strand
TCGGTCGAGGGCTTATCCTACAACGTTTCCGAAGGAAACGTACTTCGGAAGCATAAACTTGGATACCCCACAAAGTGAAGCAAATGCTTCGGAGTTACTTCCGTGTACTTTGCGGGGGCCCCATAAATGAACTTAAGGAATTCAAACTTTCGCATCCAGTTTTCAAGGTGTAAATTACACCGATTTATATGGCGGTCGTGGCGAAGGGGTTAACGCACCGGTCTGTGGCTCCGGCATTCGTGGGTTCAAGTCCCATCGATCGCCCCATTTTACTTTAAAAAATAACCTATAAACGTTGGGGATTAGCCAAGCGGTAAGGCAACGGACTTTGACTCCGTCACTCCAAGGTTCGAATCCTTGATCCCCAGCCATTTGCGGAAGTGGCTCAGCGGTAGAGCATCGCCTTGCCAAGGCGAGGGTCGCGGGTTCGATTCCCGTCTTCCGCTCCATATAACAAACACAAGATTACTTCAGAGACGAAGTAATCTTTTTTATATTTTCACACAAAAACGCTGACCATGTGTCAGCGCTTAAAAGCATCAATCTGTTTTGTTTTTCTTTCTGTAAAGAAAATAGACGGTAATGATTCCGAGGATAAGGACAACAGAGGCCATGTAGCTTCCTTCCGCGCCAAACTCTCCGCCTGACAGCTGGATAGGGCCGTTATCCGTTACTTGAAGGACGGCGGGCACGGGCTTCGTTCCGGATACTTGAAAGCCGTATACGTAGCCTTGGAAGAAGTTCCAGCTCATATGCAGTCCAATTGGCCACCACAAACCTCCGGTCAGCTCCCTTGCTATCGAGAAGAGGATGCCCGCCAGACAAATATTGAAGAACGGAAACGGCGTCTCGTACATATTGGGATTCATACTGTGCATAAGTGCAAAAATAATCGAGCTTATGATTATAGCTGCCGGTGTTCCGTAGTGATATTTAATAAGTCCCTGAATGTACCCACGTGTGAATAACTCTTCGGATAACGCGACAAATAGGTATAAAATAATACCTTCAAGCAAAGATAGGATTAAGGTTTGGTTCCATTCCGAGGCTTCCAAGCTTACTCCGCCTGCTGCCCAGATCAGAACGGAAGAGACGGTCATAAGGAGAATTCCTGCAAAAAAGCCCTGAAGACCGCGATCGATTCCATGCTTCTGCTTCAGTCCCAGCGGCCATTTGCGCTTGCGTTCAAACCACGCATACATGGCAAAGGCAGACCCGATAAACAGCACCGTCTGCAGGTACTGCGTCCAGCGGGCCTCTCCAACCTTAGTGATCTCATCGATATCGGCGCCTGTTGCGACAGCGTAGATCGCGTAGCCGATACCCACTACAATCATTATTCCGATAGGGAGTAAACCGCTTAATACAATTTTGCCCGCCACGCTAAAGAATCTTTTAATTATAACCACCATCCAAATACATCATTTTAAATACCATATTCATCCATTACTGCTACAAAATTATAACTTTCCGATTATTTTTATGTCAATTCTTTATGGACGAAAAATTTACATTTCTTGACTAGGTCTATTGTGCTATGATGAGGGCAACTATCGATGAAAGCGTTTTAGTTTATTGGTTTATAGACAAAGGAGCCGACAAATGAGGAAACTCGTCATTGTCCTGTTATCTGCAATCTGTCTGGTATTGCTTGGGTTTACTCTCTCTTCCTTTATTCATGTGTTTCACTATAATTTGTCAGCTCCTGCCGATGTGGGCAGCGCGAATAAACCCGGTTACCGTCTCATCCTGATTACGCAGGAAATGGATACACCGTTCTGGGATAAGGTGGAGAACGGGGCAGTTAAAGCCGCTTCCAAGTATGGGGCCGAACTGGAGGTATGGGGCAGCTATGGAACTAATCAGGAGGATTTTCTGAAAAATATGGAGATCGCGATTGCTTCAAAGGTGGACGGCATTCTGGTACAGGGATTAAATACCGATGAGTTTAATCAACTGGCAACGGTTAAGGCTGCCGGAAACGGCATTCCGATCTTCACGATCGCTAATGACGTGCCTATTGAAGACAGCTTAAGGCGGACCTATATCGGTTCCGATCATTATAAAGCAGGTCAAATGATAGGCACGCAGCTAGCCGAGGATCTTGGTCAAAAAGGCAAGGTTGTCCTGATGGTCTCGGACCGTCAGGAGGATTTTCAGAGCAAGCGCCTTAACGGGATTCTTAACCTCCTGAAGTTCTATCCGGACATAGAACCTATTACGGTAGTAGCAGGGGATACAAGGGAGAAAGTTGTTGCGGCCACCAACGAAATTATGAATAAAGAACCGAATGTAGCCGCCTTTGTATCGGTCACGGCGAACAACGCAAGCGCGATGGTGCAGGAGATTGGCAAGCGCGCGCAGCTGAGCAAGTTCCACATTTACTCCTTTGACGACAGCCCGGAAATCAAGACCTTGCTGAAGGAGAAGAAGATGAGCGGCATTATCGAGCAGTCCCCGGAAATGATGGGCGAGCTTGGCGTACAGCTGATGGTGCAGTGGCTGAAAGGCGATACGTTTCCGCTTAACTATGACGGTTATTATACGGATATTCGACTCCTTAAGGCGGATGAAGTCCAATGAATACAGTCCAAAAAAAGATTTTGTCGCTAACCGCTATCGTTTTGTTTATTATGGTCGCCATCTGGTTTATTCTCACGTACTACAATCAGAAAATGCAGGATCAATACAATGACATCTTGCAGCGCTACCTGCAAATGAACGAGGTAAGCGCGTCCAGCCAGCAGCTGGTCACTTCGCTTAACAACTACATACAAACGCCAACGCCTTCGAAGCTTTCGAATGTCGAGGGGGATCGGCAGCGACTGCTGAACGCGCAGCTGCATATCGCTGATCTGCGCAACAACAGCAATCATTTTACCCTAACCAATTATTTGAATCTGATCGACAGTCTGGTTGACTCCACGAACCGGTCCATCCGGCTTCTGAACGAGAAGAACAACGAAGAAGCGCTGAATGATTTTACGGAAGCAACGCGATTGTCGAAGTATATTTCGGAGATGACGCTAACGCTGCTCGGTACCGAGCTGCAGACGTACGACCAGTTCTACCGCGGCATGATTATGCAGTCTGTGGAGCTGAAGAAGCTTGGAGTATGGATGCTGGCGCTGATCACTTTCCTCCTCTTGCTTTTCACCTATTGGTTCTCGCTCAGCATCACGCGTCCGATCCAGCGCCTTACCCAAGCGGCCCGCGAACTCTCGCGAGGAAGATTTGACACTCATATCGAGATCAACGCCAATGACGAGATTTCCTTCCTGGCCAAAACCTTCGACCGGATGAGGATCAATATTAACAATTTGATTTCCGAGATGCAGCATAAGGCCCAGCTGGAGAGTGAGCTTCAGAAAAACAAGCTGCTTCTTCAGGAGAGCCAGCTGAGAAGTCTGCAAAGCCAGATTAATCCCCATTTTTTATTTAACACGTTGGATACGTTATCCAAAAAAGCATATCTGGAGGGATCGCTTGAAACAAGCGATCTTCTGACCAGTGTCGCCAGACTGCTCCGTTACAACCTCAAGCGTCTCGATCGGCCGGTTACATTATATGAAGAGGTGCGCGTGCTCAGGGAATATATTTTTATCCAGAAGACCAGGTTTACGGAACGGCTGCGTTTCGAAGAGGAAGTAGATGAGGATTGCCTGTATGTTCAGATTCCGGGTCTTACGATACAACCCATTATTGAAAATGCGGTTATCCATGCCATCGAGCCGCTTGAAGAGGGAGGAAAGATAACCTTCCGAATCAGGAATGAAGCCAATGATGTCATCATTGAGATAGAAGATGAAGGCAGCGGCATGTCCGAGGATACAATATCGCAAATCATGGAGGATCGTTTCGCTTCGCAAGAAGGGGACGGACATTCAACAGGCATCGGCTTCGGGAATGTCATTAATCGGCTTAAGCTGTATTACGGCCGGGAAGATGTTCTGGCCATCCAAAGCGAAGTAGGAAAAGGGACAAAAGTGATCTTGAAGCTGCCTAAGGAAAAGGAGGCCGGATAAATCATGTATAAGCTGTTAATTGTGGATGATGAGCAGATTGAACGGGAAGGGTTAAAGGCGATCCTGCAGCATGGACTGCCTGAAATCCGCATTGAACAAGCGAAGAACGGGAATATGGCTGTCCAGCTTGCCGAGGAGTTTCGACCCGACTTGATTCTGATGGACGTGAAGATGCCGGGCATTAACGGTCTTGAAGCGGTGGAATTGATAAGTAAAAGCCAGCCTGCAATCAAATTCATTATGGTGACCGCCTATGATACGTTTGACTACGCCCGCAAAGCGATCAAGCTTGGAGTCAAGGACTATCTGCTGAAGCCTAGCAAGGCTACGGAGATTGTGGCAACCGTAGAGCGTGTATTACATCTCATCGAAGAGGAACGGAAGTCGGCGGAGACAACGGAGCTTCAGCGTTCTGCCTTGCAGAGAGTATTGCCCATTATCGAAACCGACATCGTTACGCAGCTATTGTTTGATCATGTGCACGAGGTGCATTTGGATGAACTGGTAGGATTGCTTGGCATGAACATCGGCAATGAGAAATATGCCATGAACGTCTTGCTCCCACCGGGGGCGGAGAGCCGTTATTCCGTCATTAAGGAAAAGGTTCGCAGCATGGGCAGCGGCTGGGTTGGGGCCATGTATGGCCGACAAATCCCGATTATTGTATTTCCTGAGGCAGACCGTTCGTACCGTTCCCAGGCCATGACCATGGCGCGTGAATTGCTTGCTGCCGTAAAGGCTGAAGGTCAAAATGAAGGCTGGTTTATCGGAATTGGAAACGTATGCGAAACCTTGGATCAAATCCGTCAATCGTACCAAGAAGCCTTATATGCTTCGATGGATCCTTCGCTTCCGGTCAAATACCGGTTTTATGAGGATACTCCTGCATTAGGCGTTATGCGGGACGGCTATCCCGTTAAGCAGCTGGAGCAGCAGCTGTTCGACCGGATCCGGCTTGGGCAATGGGAGCAGGTCCGAATTGATTTGATGGATTTTATCCGCCGGTACGAGAATGAAGGGGCCAGTCTCCTGCATACGCAGCAGCGAGTGCTCGAGCTCCTCTGGATCACTTCCCGTGTATTGGTGGAGATGGGAGTCGAGATGGATACGCCGATGTTCTCATTCCACGCGCAGGATTACAGGCAGCTAAGGGCGGAATCGGAGCTATTGCTGGAGCGGATGAGACAATCGTTCGCCGAGCACCATGATCGGATAGAACCGGATGCGATTCAGCAGATCAAGCAGTATATTACCGAACATTCCCATGAGGATATTTCTCTTGAAGCGATTGGGAGAATGGTTGGTTTAAGTCCTTTTTACATCAGCAAAATGTTCAAAGACCAGCTCGGCGTCAACTATATCGACTTTTTGACGGAGTGCCGGATCAAGAAAGCGATCAAGCTGATGGGCGATCCCGAGCGAAGCTTGAAGGAGATTACTTACATGGTTGGCTATCATGATCCGAATTATTTCAGCAAGGTATTCAAGAAAATGTGCGAGGTTTCTCCGACGGAATACCGCAAGACCCTTCTTGGCAAATTGGCCTCAAGCTAAATAACGTTAAAAGGAAGAGGAACACATGAAACTCGGTTTCTTTAGGAGAAGGTCAATCCTGTTTATTGCCGCTTTGGTGGTCTGCTTTTTCTTAACGGCATGCGAGAGCAACGGAACCTCGGGCGAGAACATCAAGCAGCCTGAGCCAGCAGTAACGGATTCTGCGGATCAGATAGATACGGACAAAAAGATTAAAATCGGATTTTCCATGGACACCCTTCTTGAAGAACGCTGGCTGAAGGACCGGGATTTGTTCCGGGAGGCCTGCGAGGCGCTTGGTGCGGAGGTAGAGATTATTGCCGCTAACGGGGATGACGCTAAGCAAATCTCCCAGGCTGAAGCGTTAATCAGCGAAGGGGTCGATATTCTGGTCGTTGTTCCCCATAATGCGGATGCAACGGCAGCCATTGTGAAGAAAGCCCATTCGGCAGGTATTAAAGTGCTGGCGTATGACCGTTTGATTAAAAATGCCGACGTTGATCTCTACGTATCGTTCGATAATGAAGCTGTAGGGGAGCTCCAGGCGGAAGCAATTACAAAGCTTGTGCCTAAGGGGAAATTCGTCTATATCGGCGGAGCGGACACCGACAATAACGCGCATTTGTTCAAGCAAGGCGTATTTAATGTGCTGCAGCCGTTTATTGACCGCGGCGATATTACGGTTGTCTATGACCAATGGACGAAGGACTGGACACCGGTTAACGCACTAGCGAATATGAAGGAGGCTCTCCTCGCCAATGACAACCGGATAGATGCGGTTATTGCGGCCAATGACGCAACGGCGGGCGGAGTCGTTCAGGCGCTTGCCGGGCAGGGGCTAGCAGGTAAACTTCCGGTAGCCGGTCAAGATGCCGAGCTTGCGGCTGCGCAGCGAATCGTGGAAGGGACTCAGACGATGACCGTGTATAAGCCGATCAAGCTGCTTGCGGATAAAGCAGCGGAGCTGGCCGTCAAGCTTGCAAAAGGCGAGGATACTGGCGCAGACCGAACCGTTAACAACGGCAAGATTGAAGTTCCTTCCGTACTGCTGTCCCCGATCGCGGTAGACAAATCCAATATTGACGAGACGATTATCGCCGACGGCTTCCATTCCCGCGAGGACGTTTATAAGAATATCGTTAAGAAATAAGAGGCAAAGACTAGCCGGTCCCCAGACTGGCTAGTCTTTTTTTGTGCAGCTTAAAAAAGTCTAGGCGGTTATAAAAGAGTGCTATATAATAGCGCTTTCATTGGAAGTTACCCATGCTATAGTTGGTCCTGTAAGTAAATAAAGACCTTATGGAGGGGTAACAAAAATGAAAAAGAGCTTCAAGGCATTTGCACTGTTAATGGTTGTTATGCTGCTCACGGCTTTGGTTGCGGCTTGCGGCAAAGGCGACAGCAAAGTAAGCGTTGGGATCGTATTGCCGACGAAAGATGAGCCAAGATGGGTTCAAGACGAGCAGCGCTTCAAGGATGCTCTTAAAGGCTCCAAATACACAACTGAGATTTTGTTCAGCCAAGGTTCTTCTGCGAAAGAAAAAGAAAACGTAGAAACATTGATCAATAAAGGCATCAAAGTACTTATAATCTGTCCACAAGACGGCGCAGCTGCTGCTGGAGCTGCCGAAGCGGCGAAAAAAGAAGGCATCAAGGTGATCTCCTATGACCGTTTGATCACCAACACGGATGCAGTTGACTACTACGTAACATTTGACAACGAAGCTGTAGGCGCAAAACAAGCTCAATACCTGGTTGACAATGCAAAAGGCAACGGCCAACCGCTTTATCTGTACGCTGGCGCAGCATCCGATAACAACGCGTTCCTATTCTTTGGCGGTGCATGGAAAGTACTGCAGCCTAAGATCGCTGACGGCACTTTTAAAATCGCTAACTCCAGCGAAGCTGTAGCTTTAAAAGACAAAGCGGAACTTTCCCGTGACGAATTGAGCAAAATCATCGGTCAAGTGACAACGAACTGGGAACCAAACGAAGCGAAAAACAAAGCTCAAACTCACTTGACTGCAGCAAGCGCCGACATGAAAGGCGATGTAGCCATCCTTGCTCCAAACGACGGTACTGCCCGTTCGATCGCTGACGTATTTGCTGCCGACAGCGCGGTAACAAGCTATGTTGTAACGGGTCAAGACGCGGAGAAGGCTTCAGTTCAATACGTAATCGACGGCAACCAATCGATGACGGTATTCAAAGACGTTCGTACGCTTGTGAAAGACGCTATGGGTATGGCCGTAGATATTCTGGACGGCAATGATCCTGCAACTAATGGCTCTTATAACAACGGTAAGGTTGATGTAAAAGCAAAACAAACCGACGTAATCGTCGTGAACAAAGACAACGTGAAAAAAGAACTGATCGATTCGGCTTACTACGCGGCGAGTGATTTCACGGGTCTGTGATCTTAAACGAATAAAGTTTAAGGAGGAATAGTGATGGATTCGTCTATCGCTATTCCTTACTTGTAGGAGTGCATAGCGATGAGCAAGTACATTTTGGAGATGAACAACATCTCGAAGGAATTTACAGGGGTCAAGGCGCTCTCCGACGTAAACTTCAAGGTAGAGAAGGGTGAAATTCATTGTCTCATCGGCGAGAATGGGGCAGGCAAATCCACTCTGATGAAGGTTCTGAGCGGCGTTTACCCGTATGGCACGTATAAAGGCGATATTGTTTTTGAAGACGATATTCAGGCTTTCCATAAAATCAGCGACAGCGTTAAAGCCGGCATCGCGATCATTTATCAGGAGCTGGCATTGTTCCCGGACCTTACGGTTTACGAGAATATTTTTGCGGGCAATGAGATTAAACGCGGCTCGGTAGTGGATTGGAACAAGACGATAGCGGAAGCCAAGAAAATGCTTCAAAGAGTTGGACTGAATGTAAATCCCGAAATGCTGATCAAAGACCTAGGTGTGGGCAAGCAGCAGCTGGTTGAGATCGCCAAAGCGTTAAGCAAAAACGTAAAGCTGCTTATCCTGGACGAACCAACGGCAGCATTGAACGAGAATGACAGCGAAAATCTGCTCGAGCTTCTGCGGGAGCTGAAGAAGCAGGGAATAACTTGCATTATGATTTCCCACAAGCTGAAAGAAGTCATCTCCATTGCTGACAAAGCAACGGTGCTGCGCGATGGACGCACAATTTGTACCTTGGACGGTTCCAAAGGGGAAATAACGGAAAATACGATTATCCGCAACATGGTTGGCCGTGAAATCGAAGATATTTATCCGAAGAGAGCCAATAAATCTTTTGGCGGCACCATTCTTGAGGTAAAGGACTGGACCGCATACGATCCTCAGCTTGGCAGGCATGTCGTCAAGAACGTGAATCTGCATGTTAAAAAAGGAGAAATCGTCGGAATAGCCGGCTTGATGGGCTCAGGACGGACCGAGCTTGCTCGCAGCATCTTCGGCAATCCAAAGTCTTATAAACTGCAAGGCGAGCTGCTTGTTAACGGCTCCCCCAGATCGTTCAAGCATCCGAAGGATGCGATCCGGGACGGTATCGCATATGTGACGGAAGACCGGAAAGGCGACGGGTTGTTCCTGATCCAGGACATTAAGAACAATATCTCCGCCGCCAATCTGAACGGCATTTCTAATAATGGCGTCATCAATGACAATAAGGAAATCCGGATCGCCAGCAATTATAAAAACTCATTAAACGTGAAGGCGCCATCCATCGAACAAATTGTAGGCAATCTAAGCGGTGGTAATCAACAGAAGGTTTCGCTTGGCAAGTGGCTGTTTGTTGGGCCGCAGCTGCTCATCTTGGATGAACCGACCCGCGGCATCGACGTAGGCGCCAAATTCGAGATTTATACGATTATGAACAAGCTGATTGCAGAAGGGATGAGCATCATTATGATCTCTTCCGAGCTTGGGGAAATTCTCGGCATGAGCGACCGGATTTATGTAATGGCCGAAGGCGCAATTAAAGGCGAGCTTCCAATAGAAGAAGCGAACCAGGAAAATATTATGCAATTTGCAACGCAATAGGAGGATCACCCATGAACTTAGTCACTGAGGGGAAAAAGGAACATCCCAAAAATATTTTGACTGAAGGAAAATCATTGCTGAAAGTAAACATCCGTGAATACGGCATGTATATTGCTTTGTTCGTTATCATGCTGACGTTCTCCATTCTGACGGACGGCCTGTTTATGTCTTCCCGGAATATCAGTAATCTGCTTGATGCTACCGGATACATCGCGGTACTAGCGGTAGGCATGACGCTTGTCATCGTGATTCGTCACATTGACTTGTCGGTAGGTTTTGCGGCTGGTTTCCTCGGTGCGATCGCAGCTATATTATTATCGCAGGCGGGAGTTCCTGTCTATCTCACCATTCCGATCATCTTGATCTTCGGTATTATTGTCGGCTTGTTCAACGGCGTGCTTGTTGCCTCGCTGGGCATTCCGTCATTCGTAGCTTCTCTTGCCGGCATGTTAATCTTCCGCGGCGCTCTTCTTCGCGTAACGGAGAAGACGGGTACCATCATCGTTAAGGATGAGCATTTCAACGCGCTTGGCAATGGCTATATTCCTTCCTTGTTCAAAATGAATGATCTGAACTTCCTTTCTTTGTTTCTCGGCTTGCTCGTTATTCTGCTGTTTATCTACTTCGAGGTCAGCAAACGCCGGAACAAAATCAAGTATCAGTTCGAAGTCATCTCCAAAGGCATGTTTACCGTCAAGCTGGCTTTCGTATCTGCGATTATCGCTTACATTACTTATATTATTGCTGGATACAACGGCTTCTCTTGGACGGTCATTATTATGCTGGCGGTTGTCGTCATCTATCATTTCCTGACAACAAGCACTGTGCTTGGCCGTCACATCTATGCGGTGGGCAGCAACCCGGAAGCGGCTCATCTTAGCGGCATCAACGTAAAAAAGATTACCTACATCGTATTTGGTTCGATGGGTCTTCTCTCTGCGTTATCCGGCATTCTGTTCACGGCGCGTCTGCAGTCGGCAACAACAACGGCCGGCACGCTGTTCGAGCTGGACGCCATCGCAGCTGCATATGTTGGCGGTGTATCGGCAGCAGGCGGCGTTGGTAAAATAACCGGTTCGATTATCGGTGCGATTGTAATGGCTTCGCTCTCGAGCGGCATGAACCTGATGGGGGTAGGCATCTCCTATCAATATATGATTCGCGGCGGCGTGCTTGCGGTTGCCGTAATCTTCGACGTTATGACGCGTAGAAAAAGAAGCTAGTCTTTGTAAAAGAAAAGCCCAGCGGCTCTTTGGCCTACTGGGCTTTTGTCATTACTTATTAATGGCCGGAAGCTTCCGAATCATTGGAGAGACGAGTGATTTCGAACAGCTTGAACAGCAAGCTGAGAATAATCGCGGTTACCGTTGCAAGCGCCATACCCGATAGGGAGAAGTCGCCGATTGTAATTTTGGCGCCGCTAAGGCCGGTTACAAGAACAACCGTCGTCAGGTAGAGATTGGTTGGTTTGCTGTAATCGATTTTCGATTCAACGAGCATCCGGAGGCCGGAAGCTGCGATAACGCCGAAGAGCAAGAGGGATACGCCGCCCATTACCGGAGCGGGAATGCCAGCGATCAGTGCCGAGAACTTTCCGAAGAACGACAGCAGGATCGCAAATACAGCCGCACCGCCAATGACGAAGGTGGAGTAGACCCGCGTAATCGCGAGTACGCCGATATTTTCACCATAGGTCGTGTTTGGCGTAGAACCTAGGAAACCGGACAGAAGTGTCGAAATCCCGTTGCCGAGCAGGGAACGGTGCAAGCCCGGATCTTTGGACAGGTCTTTTTTTACAATATTGCCGGTTACGATCAAGTGTCCGATATGTTCAGCCAAAACAACCAGGGAAGCGGGAACAATCGTCAGAATGGCCGCCCACTCAAATGTTGGTGTCGTAAAGGTTGGAGCCGCTAACCAATTGCTCGCCGATACATTATCGAAGTTGGTGAAGTCCAGGAAGTAAGCAAGCACATAGCCGCTTACAATACCGACCAGAATCGGAATGATACGCATGAAGCCGCGGAACAGGACGGAACCAAGAACTGTAATAAGCAAGGTGACGATGGAAATCGTAATGGCCGTACCGTCTGGTGTCCAAGCCTGGTTAGCGGGTGCGCTAGGCGCTTTGATCCATCCGGCCATTCCGGCTGCAACCGGGATAAGCTCAAGTCCAATAACCGCTACAATGGCGCCCATTGCGGCAGGCGGGAAAATGACGTTAATCCATCCGGTACCCGCAGCTTGAATAATGAGGGCAACTACCGTGAAAACAACGCCGGCCGCAATAAATCCGCCAAGTGCGGCGGAATAACCGTCACCGTGGGAAGCGTGGTTGCCGATAACCGCTCCGGCAGGCGCAATAAACGCAAAGCTGGAACCGAGATACGCGGGAATTTTGCCTTTTACAATAAATAGATAAATCAAGGTGCCGATACCGTTCATAAGAAGACAAATCGCCGGATCAACGCCAAGCAGATTCGGAACGAGTACGGTCGAGCCAAACATCGCGAACAGATGCTGGATGCTCAGCATGAGGCTTTGGCCCAATGGCGGCCGTTCATGGACGCCGATTTCTTGTGGTTTCATCTAGCTGTAACCCTCCATAACATAAAGTAAACTTTTGCGCAACTTGCTCGATTTTACATAAGTATAGTGTTGCTTGGCAAGACATTTCTTAATCCATGCGCCGTATGCGATTATTCAAGATGCAATATAACAATTGTTTACAATATCTTAAACTCGCTATTAACCTTTAGAAAACATTCCCCCCTTACAATTTTAGTAGAATCTATGAAATGGGAGTGAAACTAATAAATGATCAATAAAAGCAGACGCTTCTTGTCCGTTTTCCTTGCTGCCGAAATCGCCGCTACGGCGTTGATGGGGACTGGCGTGGCAATGGCGGATGGCGGCGTAACTCCGGTGGCGGGTACTCCTTACAATCCTTCTAATGAATACAACGTCAGTGTTCCGCACGTAATTATCAATCAGGTATACGGTGGTGGAACAGCTGCTTCAACTGGGGTTTATTTCACTAACGGCTTTATTGAGCTTTACAATCAAACCGATAACGATATCAATCTCTCCGGATGGTCTTTGCAATATAACGATCGCGGTACCAGTGCGACAACAGGAGCAATTACATCAGACTGGAAGAAGCTTGATTTGACCGGCACGATAAAAGCACATTCCTCTTTCCTAATCACGGGGGCGACAGCAAATGTGGCTGCAAACGCAGGTGATGCCAAAATCAGCATTACCGGAAAGGCTGATCAGGCATGGGATACGCAATTTTTTAATAACAAAGGCATGAAAGTCGTTCTGATGAGCAATCAGACTCAGCTTGCGGCTTCCGACTCCAATCCGTTTAATACAAAGCCAGCTGGTTATGTAGATATGGTTGGCACGGGCAGTAATGATACTGGCAGTGACATCGATGGATACGAAGCAGCATACCCGACAGGTTCTACCGAAGGCACATCGAAGAAGAAAGCTATTCGCCGCAAGACTACTGTTGATATGGATAATAATAATTCGGATTTTCAACAAATTGATTACGAGGCATTAAATGTAGCCGGAAAAGAAACGGAACTGGCGGCTACCCTTCCTCATAATGGCGCTTTTGGACCTTGGGGAGTAACAACACCTGAGATGCCGGAAACACCTCAAGTTGATCCGGTCACTATTACAACAACCGCAATCGCGGGCGCGACAATCGGCACTGCTTATACGGCCGCGATTGCCGCAACCGGCGGAACGGCACCGTTTATTTACAGTGCAACCAATCTGCCAGCTGGCCTTACCCTTAATAGTACAACCGGTGAAATTACCGGTACCCCAACGGCGGCTGCTAAGTCTTCTCTTGTTACGGTAACGGCTACGGACAGCGCAAATCCTGCCGCGACGGGAACCAAATCGTTCTGGCTTACAATCGGCCAGCCGCTTCGCGAGATGAACGATACGCTATCGGTTGAGAAGATCGGAAGCTTCTCCCTGGGCGTAACGAACAAAGACGGCGGGGTTGCCGAGATCGTGAAATACAATAAGGACAACAACAAGTTTTATCTGGTTAACGGCTCCGGCAATCCTCCAAGTCTCGAGATCGCAAGCTTGGGTCAAGCAACGGGCACGCTGGCGAAGGAGAAAACCGTTCTGGTGAAGGATCTGTCGGAGACAAACGGTTTCGTTTACGGCGACCTGACTAGCGTCGACATCAACAACACGACAAAGCGGGTTTCCGTATCCGTGCAAGAGAAGGATCCGCTTAAGCCTGGTAAAATTATTGTTCTAGATTATGACGGCAACTACGTAACCGAATACGGAGCGGGCGTGCAGCCGGATATGATTAAAACGACAGGGGATGGCCGTTATGTCCTGACAGCAGATGAAGCCGAGCCGCGCCTTGTTACGCAGGATGCCAAAGGCAGCATTACCATCGTAGATACGGTAACCGGCATTTCAACGCAAGCATACTTCGATGACCCGGCTGTCATTGAAGACGGCGTGCATATCCGCGGCGAGCTGGATCCCGTAACGAATACGGTTAAATCGAGCGGCTCGAAAGAAGATGCGCTCTACGATCTGGAACCGGAATACATTACGCTTTCGGCTGACAGCAAGACGGCTTATGTAACGCTTCAAGAGAATAACGCCGTAGCGATTGTTGATATTGCCGCGCATAAAGTTACCGCGGTAAAAGCGCTTGGCCTCAAAGACTACAATAATCCTGCCAACGCATTGGATGTTCAATCCAATGGCGCTATTCAACTGGAGACGGTACCATTTAAAGGCATGTACATGCCTGATGGAGCTGCTTCCTATACGGTGAACGGTAAGACTTATATTCTAACGGCCAACGAAGGCGATGCATCTGAATTCCGCGTAAACGCAAGCACGGTAGGCGCGCTTAAAGGCGGCTTGGATCCTGATTCGGAAGCTTACAAGCTTCTCAAGGACACGACAGCCTACGACGCGATTGAAGTGGCGGGCGATATGGGCAACGACGGCATTTACATGTACGGAGGCCGTTCGTTCTCGATCTGGAATGCGGATTCGATGGATCAGGTTTACGACAGCGGCAATGATTTCGAAACGATTACGGCTCAGCGCGTACCGGATTACTTCAACGTCAGCAACAGCAAAATCACGATGGATGACCGCAGCGTGAAGAAAGGTCCGGAGCCGGAAGATATTAAAGTAGGTAAAGTAGGCAACAGAGAGCTTGCGTTTATTGGTCTGGAGCGTACGGGCGGTTTTGCGACTTATGACGTTACGGATCCTGAGCATCCTCAGTTTGCGAACTATACGAATACACGCGTGTTCAAAGGCAGCGACGGCAAAGTAAATCTCGATACGGACACCGGCCCGGAAGGAATCGAATTTATTCCGGCATCGGTCAGCCCGACCGGACAGCCTCTATTGCTTGTCGCTTATGAAGTAGGCGGTAAAGTAGGCATCTACCAACTTAACGTAACCCAAGTGTCTATTGCCCAGAAGTCCCTCTCTCTTACAGCGGGCGGAGCTGCCGGCCAATTGACGGCAACGGTTGTGCCTGCAAACGGTGCTTCGAGCAGCGTTACGTGGTCTTCCTCGGATTCCGGCATTGCGACGGTTGATCAGAATGGCAAGGTTACTCCTGTAAAAGCAGGTACGGCCGTCATAAAAGCAACAAGTGCGGACGGATATGCTATAGCGGAAAGCACCGTAACTGTAGCACCAGGCTCTATCGTTGTTACACCGCCGGATCAACCAAGCAGCGGCGGATCCAATGGCGGAGGTACAACTGTAATCGACAAAGGTTCTAACGGCGCGAATGTAGTGACGAAGGTTGAAGCAACTACGGACGGTTCGGGTAAGGCGCATGCGAATGTGACAACCAGCCAATTTACATCTGCCTTGAAAAAACTGCAGAGCGAATTGGCAACCGGCCAAGCAGGCAGCTTGACGGTATCCGCCATACCGGACAGCAAAGCAAAAGAAGCGGCAATTGTTTTCGAGAAGGGAATCTTCACTGGCGCCAAAGATGCAGCTCTGACGAATTTGACGATTGAAGCGGGAGTAGGTACGTTATCCTTTGACGCAAAAGCTATCGCATCTATTGAAGCATCCTCGAAAAATAATGATGTTACGATTACCGTTCGCCAGTCCGATGCGGTAACGGCCGGTGCAGGCTTAACTGGAGCTAAGCGTACCGAATTCCTGAAAACTGTGGGCAGCCATCCGGTGTTTGATTTTGCGGTAAAAGCAAACGGCAGCGCAATTACTACCTTTGGCGGTGGCACTGCGCATGTTCATGTACCGTATACGCCAGCGGCAAGCGAAGACCGCAATGCGATTATCATCTATTACGTCTCGGATAACGGCGAGCTTGTAACCGTACCGTCCGGTGTATATGACCCTGCTACGGGTACGGTTAGCTTTGATGTCACTCATTTCTCCCGTTATGCGGTAGCGTACAACAAGAAGTCCTTCAAGGACGCAACATCCAGCTTTGCGAAAGACGCTATTACGTATCTTTCGGCACGCAGCATTATTTCCGGCACAAGCTCGAGCCAGTTTTCTCCGAAAGCGCGAATTACGAGAGCAGACTTTACGATTCTTCTGTCCCGTATCGCAGGGGCGCAGTTAAGCACCTATAAAGCAGGCAAGTTCTCGGATGTCCGCAAGACCGATTATTATGCCGAGGCTGTGCAATGGGCAGCGGACAAAGGCATTACCGGCGGAGTAGGCGGCGGGAAGTTTAATCCGAAGGCTTCTATTACCCGCACGGAAATGGCGGCCATGCTGGTTCGCTTTGCGGGCGCAATGAACTTTGATCTACCGGCCAGCCAGAAGGCGGTCACCTTTGCAGACGGCAGCGCTATTCAGGCAAACGTGAAGGAAGCGGTGAAGGCCGTTCAGCAAGCAGGCATCATCAACGGCAAAACGAAAGCCGGCCATTCCGGCGTTTACTTCGCGCCGCAAGATTTCGCAACACGCGAAGAAACAGCCAAAATGCTTGCCGTATTTATGCAGCTGATGAGCAAATAAGAATTATCCGGAAGAAGAGCTGTCTCCGTTGGAGGCAGCTTTTTCTTTATTGTTAAGGATGAAACAGAACGTACATTCTCTGACGCTCCGCCTCCTATTGCTGTTATATTGGATGGACGACGAAATGAGGTGGCCATTTGAAGACGTTGTTTGCAACCGGGTACCGGGCGCATGAGCTCCAGATCTTTAATCAGAAGCATAAACATATCCCCTATATTAAAAAAGCGGTTGAAGCCAAGCTGATCCCGTTAATTGAAGAGGGACTGGAATGGATCATTACGCCGGGACAATACGGATTTGATCTATGGGTATGCGAAGTAGCGTTTGGGCTTCAATCGTTGTATCCGCAGTTAAAGCTCTCGATTATTACCGCTTTTATGAATCCCGAAGAGCAATGGAACGACGAGAAAAAAGAATACTACCGCCAGATTATCGCCAAAGTTGATTATTATGGGGCGGTGAGCCATCAGCCTTATGTCGGTCCCTGGCAGTTCCAGGCGAGAGACGAATTGCTGTTCCGCAAATCGGACGGGCTGCTCCTTTTCTATGATGAAGAGGCGGCGGAGGGAAGTCCGAAGTACGTAAAAGAGAAAGCGCTGAAGAAGCATCAAGAAGACGGGTACGAGTTGATTCTTATTACGGCAGAAGATATCCAGAACGCAGCGGAAGAAGAGAGCTATGATTCGTATGTAGATACGTATGAGAGTAATTATGATGAGCCTATAGAATAGTTCATAGAGCATATTTAAACTTTTTATAAAAAAAGACTTGCAATGCTATAGAAGCCTATGGTATATTCTAATTCCGGCCGAGAGAAACAAGCGGTTGGAACGAAAAGCGCAAATGGATTGTTTGATAGATTGAAAAACAATTTCAAAAAGTGCTTGACACGAAAAAGAACAACGTGATAATATATGAAACGTTGTTGCGAAAAACAAATTGTTCTTTGAAAACTGAACAACGAGCGAAACTGCCCCGTTAGAAATAACGGAAAAGCGATAAAACAAGTAATGAGCAAGTCAA
>NZ_SLVP01000021.1 GCF_004345425.1 Paenibacillus sp. BK033 | reverse complement strand
GCTGCCTGCTCTCTTTCATGTGGACGACACCTCGGTTTTTTTGTGTTTATTATCTACCTGTTCTTAGAGGGTGTCCACTTTTTATTCTAGTTGCACGCACATCGCTATGCCCGTCCACGAAGCTTAATTTTACCTCCTTAACAATACCGCGTATCGTTAAGCTCCTTCATTTGAGCTGATTACTCTCGTTTTCCCGCTTTCCCCCCTTCCTTAACGATGCCGCACATCGTTAAGCACTCCGCCGGCATCCGAGTGAACCCCCTTAACGATATCGCATATCGTTAAGCCATCTTGCTGGCGTTCCCTCTTCCGCCCGCGCACAAAAAAACCGCCCCAACCAGGGCGGTTCAATAACCGTCATCAGCTTTGCTATTTCACAGGCTTTGCAGATGCTTATAGCCCTCTACGAAATTCCCGTAAGCCCACTTGATATGATCCTTGCTCTCGTAGTTGCGGTACGTACATTCGATGACCATAATGAGATCGAGATAAAAATCGTACAACACGCGTCTTCGCCGCTCGGACTCTGTCAAGCCGTTGATGCCGTATCCTTCGCAGAACGCGCCCAACGTATTCTGCGCGAACCGGCCGAAATAAAATTCGCTCAGCGGATCGCCCCAAAAAGCACGCTCGAAGTCGATCAGCCCGGAAATCTTCCCACCATGGACAAACACATTGCCATCCCACAAATCCCAGTGAACCAGCGAAGCTTCCTTGACCGCAACCAGCAGCTCTCCGTAGCGGAGAACCTCCTTCTCGATCTCCGCGTAAGACACCGGCAGCTCGACGCTTGCATCCTTGCCGTCGGCCAGCACATCCTCCATCATGCCTTCGAACACTTCCGCCCAGTTATCCTTCCTCCGGCCCTCCGGCTGAAGCGAGCCAAAGAAGCTGTTCTTATAAGCATTAATGGAACGGCTGTAGCCGCCAAGCTCGCGGGCAATGGCCTCCCGCTCATCCAGCGAGAGAGAGTCCCTTATTTTATTCATTGCTGTTCCTTCCGCAAAATCCATGAAGAAATACTCCGCTCCGATGATCGAGCAGCTGGCATCATAAGCGTAAACGCGCGGAACAGGCAGGCCTGGCGTAGCCGCCGCAAGGCGCATCGCTTCTACTTCCGTCCGCATCATGTTCTTCTCGTAACGCATAACCCGCTTATCCGCGGAAGGCGCGATTTTAAGGACAACCCTCCGCCCGTCCTCCAGCACGATGGAGTATGCCATGTTCGCCCAGCCATCCGTCAGCTCGCCGGCAGAGCGGAAGCTCACGCCAAAAGCCTCCCGCACGATCGTGCCGATCTCCTTGTCGCTCAACCTGTACTTGTTCGCATTTTCCATAACGCCTAACAACCTCCGGACCTTGGGATTGAGCCTCGCTTACCGGTGAACCTTGTACACGCCTGCTTTGCTTAAGCGGCGAACGAGCTGAATCTCTTCCTCCGTTAATGGCGGAATATCCGCAGCAGAGATATTTTGCAGCAGCTGCTCGCGGGAGCTTGCTCCCGGAATGGCTGCGGCTACAGACGGATGTCCAAGGGAATAACGAATCGCAAGCTGCGAGAGGCTCCGTCCCTCGGACGTCAGCTGCTCCAGCTGCTCGCGAAGCTCGAGGAGCTCATCGAGCTCATAGTCCAGCACGCCTTTGGACGGCTGGCGGTTTGCCGCAAGCGCCCCGCTCGCAACAGGCCCGCGCGCGATCAGACTAAGTCCCTTCTTTTCCAGCAGCGGGAGCACCGTTTCCTCTGCGCGCCGGTCTACAATGCTATACGGATTCATGACGCTGACGATGGAAGACCGCGAAGCATATTCCCGAATGACATTCGGACGGATGGACGAAATGCCGTATTCCCGGATTACGCCCTCCCGCTTCAATTGCTCGAACGCTTCGATGGTCTCGTCAATCGGATCCTCGATCGTCCCGCCATGCAGTTGGTAGAGATCGATGTAGTCCGTTCCCAGCCGTCTAAGGCTGTCTTTCACCGCGGATAAAATGTAAGCCTTCGACGGGTCCCATGCCCAGCCTTCCTGGCCGGGAATTCTCCGGTTGCCGACCTTCGTCGCCAGCACCACCTGCTCACGGCGTCCTCGGATCGCCTTGCCGACAATCTCCTCGTTCCGGCCGCTGTCGTATAAATCCGCGGTATCCAGCAACGTAACTCCCCGCTCCAAAGCTTCATGAACCAAAGCGACAGCCTTCTCCTCATCCGTTCCAAGCGACATGCAGCCAAGTCCAATCTCCCCAACGTATAATTCCGAACCGCCTAACCGATTTGTTCTCATCCGGATTTGCTCCTTCCGTTATCTAAGTTAAAGTTTAAGTGCGTTTACTTTCTTCTGCATCCTCCAGCAGCCATACCCCAGCACGCCAAACAGGAATAAATAAAGGACCATCACCGGCAAACCTATCGTCCACAGCCTGTCGCCGCTGAAGAAATTCCGCAGATTAACCATATTGACAAGCATGATAACGAGGTTAACGAGCATCATAACGGCCATAACCCCTTGCAATCTTTTGTACAGCTGAATTAAGGAGTCCCTGTCCGTATAAAGCCGAGGCTCTTCCCCGGGCTGCCATTCCCTGCGAAAATAATGCCACAGAGCGCCGTAAGAGCTGACGTACTCCCAGCCTGCGTCCCGATACAAATCAATATACTCCTGAAACTTGCTGCTCCCAAGCGTTTGGCCCGTCTGGTAATCCAGCCTGTACGTATACCGGACCGATTCATCTTTGGTGAAGAAGCTGCTCAGCATACTCGCTTTCTTGAAATGTTGTCCGTCACGGGACATATCGTTAAGCCACTGCTCTTCCTTCTCATAGTTCCAGCTCATCGTCAGCCGATTCCGCTTAATCAGCTTGTCGCTCATCCGCCTCACCCTTTCTTCATGATCAGGGCTTGCCGCCCAACGTTTAGAAGCTCTTCCAGCCTTGCGATCTCGGCTTCCACTACCTGCCTGCCGGTCTCCGTAATGGCATACATTTTGCGGCGCGCGTCCGTCCCTTCCGGAACGGGATAATGATCAATCAGTCCTTTATTCAGCAGGGTATTAAGTGCCGTGTACAAGGTACCGGCACCAAGCTTTACGCGCCCTCCGCTCTTCCTCTCGGTATCCTGCATAATTCCGTATCCGTGCGACGGCTCCGTATAGAGAACAATCAGGATATAATAAAAAGCCTCGGTAAGCGGCAGCATTTCTTTCACAACATTTCATCCTTCCCGTCCACACAGTCTATATCGTCTGTCGATATATCTTATGCTTATATATTAAGTCCCGATATATCGATTGTCAATATAATTGTGGAATTTTTTAGTTATCCGCTTATAACCAAAAGAAAACATGCCGGATGCTCCGGCATGCTCTTATAGGTTTCTTACTGCCTTCGGGCAGCCGCCCAGAAGCGGCTTAACGAATCGGGATATAGATGGTCATGCTGATTTTTTCCGGCGTGGAGGCTAAGACATCCGTGACTTCAAAGTCCGGTCCCTCTCCCCGCTCATAATTACTGTTAGGCAGCCAGGTTCCATAGATGTATTTCCATGCGTTTTGCCCAACTTCGGGCATCGTTCCGTTGCGGAAAGCCGCATACTTGCCGCCGGGAAGCTCCAGACAGGCGAACCCGTCCTCCACCTCCGCAAACGAGGTGACTTCCTCGCCAATAAGGCTCCATCCTCGCCATAGCTATGGGGGATACCGTAAGCAAAAGCCGGCCGCGCTTTATTGGGAATACGCGCAAAGTATTCCTGACTGCCGAAATGCGCATAGAAGCCCGGGATCTCTTCGAAATACCGCTCGTTGTTCATATTGGTTGGATAGTTATAGCCAATAATGCGGGTCGCAGGCCGTTCGATAATGGCCGGTTTGTACATCGTTAATCCTCCTCGGATATTTGCCGTTAATGCGACGAGGTTAATGGGGAGCTGCAAGGCCAGCAGCGGCTGCTTCTTCCTGTACTGCGCCGGCGCCATGCCGAAATAACCGGCAAAAGCACGGGTAAATGCCTCCTGCGAACCGTATTGGTAAGACACCGAGATATCCAGCACCGTATGGCGGGTAACCCTCAGCTCTTCGGCAGCCCTGCTCAATCTTCTCTTCCGAATGTACTCCTGCACCGTAAAGCCCGTGACGGCATGGAATAGCCTTTGAAAATGGTACAGCGAAAATCCCGCCCGGGCGGCTATCGTCTCCAGGCTAAGCGCTTCCTGCAGTTGTTCTTCTATAAACGTAATCGCATATTGGATTCGGGTATAATGTTCCATTCGTAAGATTGATCCAGCTCCTCGCTCATCGTTACGGTTATCCTATCAGGAAAACGGCACAAATATTTGATCAGGAATGCTCTTTTTGCACCCAATCGTATTCCATCAATTTTGCGGTATGCAGCGCTCTCTCCTCGCCATGAAGCCGGCTGATGACGTAGAGGGACATGTCTATGCCGGCCGAAATACCCGCGGACATAATAATCTTCCCGTTATCTACATACCTGGCGGTCTCGGAGATTTCAGCGGATGCTGGAGCAACCTGTCTTAGCTCTTCCGTTGCAAGGCGATTCGTCGTCAGCTTCAACCCTTCCAGCACGCCAGCCTTCGCGAGGAGTAGCGCGCCCGTGCAGACGGACAGCAGCAGCTCAGATTCGTCGGCGCATTTCCTGATCCAATCGGTCAGCACCTTGTTGTGCATTTCCTGACGGGAGCCCCAGCCGCCCGGGATAAGCACGATATCCGGCTTGGGACAATCCTGGATGGTATAGGCGGGATTGACGCTCAAATTGCCTAGAGCCGTAACGGGGCCATTATTCTCCGCCACGGTGAACACATGGAAATCCTGCCCGCGATTGCTGCCCGTAATAAACACTTCAAACGGTCCCGTAAAATCCAGCACTTCAACATTGTCGTAGATCAGAATGGCTACATTCCTTCTTCGCTGCATCCTCTCATCCCCTCATCCTAATAATAAAAAAGAGCATCGGTCTCCTAACGAGAACCGATACTCTGCCCAGGCGTACGGCGGATGACATACGTGCTCCCTCGTGGTTCTCCACGTTTACGCCAGTCGCACATACCAGATATTTACTTTTATCATAAACCGGGCACATAAGCGGAGCAAGTTAAATTTTTGCTGGAACAAATAGGGACAAGCTATCGTCTATGTATCTGGAAAGCGCTGAACCAGACATGGAGACAGGAATAAAGGATAGGTGACTATGAAGCTAAAAAGATGGCAGAAAATCACCGCATGCTTACTGCTGCTCCTCATGATTGCCGGAGTATTGGAGTACAAAGGCATTATCTGGCATAACAGCCTGTTCGCCTCTAAATACAAGGTACAAGGGATCGATGTGTCCCACTATCAAGGCGAGATGGATTGGGGCAAGGTTGCCGGCAGCGGCAAATGGCAGTTCGTCTATATCAAGGCTACGGAAGGCAAGGATATGACGGATGAGAATTTCAAGTCCAATTGGGAGCAGGCCGGAAGCCAAGGGATGAGGATCGGCGCTTATCACTTCTTCACAACGCAAAGCACCGGCGCTGAGCAAGCTGCGCATTTTATCGAAGAGGTCCCTAAGGAGGCCTCAAATCTCCCGCCCGTTATCGATATCGAGATAGCTCTCGATAAGGATGTTGCCCGCATACAGCGGGAACTGACCAGTCTCTCCGGCCAACTGGAGAAGCATTATACGCAGAAGCCTATCCTGTATGTAACCTACGATACCTATAACACCTATATAGCAGGCAGCTTCGAGGATTACGAGATCTGGATCAGGGATATCGTCAAGCATCCACGCTTACGGGATGACCGCCGTTGGTTATTTTGGCAATACAACAACCGGGGGCATACCGCCGGCATTGATGCGTACGTCGATATTAACGTTTTTAACGGAGACAAAGAACAATTTAAGGCGAGGTTTGATCGCTAAAAAAATAGAAGCCGAAGCTTCTTGAGAAGCATCGGCCAATGATTATTCTTGGAATTACGGCTTCATGATTGCTCCGAGGACAATGCCTCCTCGATGGCCAGTTCCAAATCGGTTGGCTGCGTCGTTGGCTCGAATCGGGCGATTACTTTTCCTTCCCGGTTCACGAGGAACTTGCAGAAGTTCCACTTTACGCCGTCGCCTTCATACAGGTCCGGATGATTCTGCAGGAGAAAATCCTTCATCCACAGCTCATCGGAATTGTTCGGGTCAAAGCCCCGGAAAGGCGCCTGCTCCGTCAAATATTGAAAGAGCGGATGAACAGTCTCTCCGCGAAGCTCCACCTTTTCGAACAACGAGAAGGTTACCCCGGCCTTGCGCCGGCAATGCTCTTCTACCTCCGCATGGCTGCCGGGTTCTTTGCCGTTAAATTGATTGCACGGGAAGCCCAATATCTCGAAGCCGTGCATCCAATATTTTTCGTACAACTGCTGCAGGCCTTCGAACTGCTTGGAATAGCCGCACTGGCTTGCTGTGTTCACGATTAGAAGAACCCTGCCATAAAAAGCAGACAGATGAATAGGCTCCCCATTTATCTCATTTACCTGAAAGTCATAGATGGACTTGTTCATCTTTAATCCCTCTCCCCTTTTATATATTTAATCCATCATATAACCAAGAAGCCTATTTGAATAATATATAAAAACAATAATCTTCATAGGCAATTACAATAAAGTATATATTGGAAAAAAGGCCTATAAAAAGCCCTCTTTCTCCATGAATTCCACGGCCTCTTTCAGGATAGCCCGGTCGCGCATAAGCATAAAAAGCTTGGCGTGATTATCGCTGCCGCCCGCTACTGCATTTCCCATAATATCCAGCGCTTGTGCGGCGGACAGCCACTGAACGGACATTCCGAGCTGTTCTTCGGCTGCGGTGAGTGACGTTGTACCCGTAACATGCCGCGCTTTCGCAAGATAACAATGCGAATGCTGCAGAAAGCCGTTCCGATTCTTATGCTCCTCTACATAACCAAGCCTCCGGATCACTTCCGCATCGCAGCCGGTCTCCTCCTTTATTTCCCGGACAAAAGCCTCCTCCGGCGACTCCCCTTCCTCCATTCCTCCGCCGGGCAGCTTATAGAGATCAAGCTCGGCCATATGCATCATCGCAACCTGTCCCCGGCTGTTGAATAACACTCCCCTTGCGGCATAACGGGAGACGGTATCCAGATACGCGGGGCTGCCTCCTATAAAATCACTGTCGGTTATTTTTATGTTCAGCATTATTCCTTACCTCCTTTTTAAACTTAACGGTTCAGGCAGCTGATTTCCCTCGTTTTTAAAGGCGTTAAACCTCTTGACCAGATCCAGGTAAGCTTCCTCACGGTCTTCGCCTGCTCCTTTCATTTCCTGCCAGTCTTTAATGCTTGCCTCCCAAGGGATGCCCGCTCCCTTCTGGCGAAGGTATTCGATCGGATAGTCATCCACGGACCAGTTCTTTTCATGGTCACGCCTTTTTCTAAAGACATATCGCGCTCCTTCGATCAGCAAAGCCATGCAGAGACCGGGAATAAGATGATGTACGGCGTTATCCGGGCTAAAATGCCTCACAGAGGAATAAATGCCGTCGCATAGGAGGAAAAGCAATAACGCATACAAGAGCCATCTCAACCCTTTGGCCAGCTTTTTAAGCCGCTTAAAGTTCAGCAGCGTTAAGTAAATAGCCACGATCAGGATGATTAGAATCATAACCATTCCTGTTGCACCTCCCCCGCAATCTTGGGCCGAACCTTATAAATAACTATATTAAAAATATCCATAGCCTACTTGAATGAAATCGATTAATATAAGAGCATTGCAATTGTCATATTTTACATATGAAGTCACTTTCAAGGGGGCTAATATGCTTCAGGCTTACTGGTATATAACGAAAATGAAGCTTCTCATTAACTTGACTTACCGATTCGAAGTATTCACTTCCGTTGCCACCAATCTTATTCTGATGCTGGCCTCCGTATTCTTATGGCAGACGGCTTACAAAGGCGGCTCCGGATCGGTAGAATCGCTCAGCCTGCAGGATATTACGACCTATACCATTCTCTCGATCATTATCTCTACCATTTTCGTATGCGATGTACAGAATACCATCTATTACAAAATACGGGAAGGCCAGATTGTCACCGACTTTTACCGTCCCATCCCTCTTTTTGCCTGCTATTTGGCCGAAGATATCGGTGAAATGCTCAGCTCCTTGTTAAACAGGGCCCTTCCGCTTGTTGTATTTGCCTCCGTCTTCTTTGGTATTCCGTGGCCAGCCTCCTTCCGTAGCTTCCTGCTCTTCCTTCCAAGCTGCCTGTTAAGCTACGCCATTCTATGGCTGCTCAGCGCGCTTATCGGACTGATCGCCTTCTGGGTGATGGAGCTCGGCAATATGGGGAACGTCAAGGACGCGATCGTCCGCGTATTGTCCGGCAGCATCGTGCCGCTCTGGTTTTTTCCGGAATCGGTGCAGACTGTCTCGAAATTTCTGCCTTTCCAGTACACGTACCAGACTCCGCTCGGCATTTATATCGGCAACACAAGCACGTCCGAAGCTTTAACCTCCATGGCTGTGCAGGCGGCGTGGGTTGCGATTCTGTATCTCATCCTGGCAGCCGGCTGGGCGCGCACGAAGAAAAAAACGTTAATCCAGGGAGGCTGAGAACGTCCTTATGGTATCTACGATCAAGCATTATGTTACCGTCGCTTCCTGCTGGGCGCGCCTCGCCGTGCAGCGGCAGCTCGAGTATCCGCTGTTCCTGTTCAGCTGGCTCCTCATGATTCCGATTCAATACTTCTCCGGCATCTGGATGCTCAAGATTATCGTCGACCGCTTCCAGGCGCTTAACGGCTGGGATTTCCCGCAGCTTACCTTCCTCTATGGACTAGGCCTGATCAGCCACGGCATCTTTGTCGTCTTCTTCATCAATACGTGGAGTATCGACCATATGGTCATTAACGGCGGCTTCGACCGTCTTCTGCTCCGACCGATGAACGTTTTCTTCCAGCTGGTTGCGAGCTACGTGAATTTTATCGGGTTAATCGATTGCATACCGGGCGTAATCATCTTCCTCTATGGGGCCGAAATTGCCGGCTTTGACTGGACGCTCGCGAACATCGGCAAGCTGATTCTCGTGCTGATCGGCGGTATTCTGATCCGTGCCGCGCTGTTCACAAGTCTCGGAACTATCGCCTTCTGGACCAAGCGAAACGGCTCCATGGTTGGCTTCGCCCTGACGATGCTGGAGCGCGCAACCATGTATCCGCTTAGCATGTACCCGTATTTCCTGCAGGCGTTATTCACCTTCATCATCCCAATCGGGTTCATCAGCTTCTATCCTGCCGCCGAATTTCTGAATGCGGACAGCGGCGGCCTCGACCTTCCGCTAAGCTTTGCGCTGTGGACACCGCTCGTGGGCGTGATCTGCTTCCTGATTGCGGGCGGCATCTTCAAATTCGGCATGAAAAATTACGAGAGCGCAGGCTCTTAAGCCACAGGGGGATGGGACTAGAATGGAAACCGTTATCGAGGTTAAGGATCTCGTGAAAGAATACATCATCGTGAAAAAAGAAAGCGGGCTGCGCGGCTCGATCAAAAGTCTTCTTTTCCCGAAAAAAACGAAATTCAACGGCGTAAACGGCATCAGCTTCTCCATCGCGCCTGGCGAGATTGTCGGCTATATCGGACCAAACGGCGCCGGCAAAAGCACCACCATCAAAATGCTGACCGGCATCCTCCATCCGACCTCGGGCTCCATCAAGGTATGCGGCATCTCCCCGCAAGCCGACCGGAAGGCCGTCGTCCGCAAGCTTGGCGTCGTATTCGGGCAGCGTACGCAGCTCTATTGGGATTTGCGCCTCGGGGAATCGTTTGAGCTGCTGCGCCGGATTTACCAGATTGATCAAAAAGCCTACGACGACAATCTCGCCGTATTAACCGACGTGCTGAAGCTGCAGGAATTCATCAACACCCCGGTGCGCCAGCTGTCGCTAGGCCAGCGTATGCGCGGCGATATCGCGGCGGCCATGCTGCATTCGCCGTCGGTCTTATTCCTCGACGAGCCTACGATTGGGCTGGATGCCGACGCGAAGCATGCGATCCGCAATTTCATTAAGGAGATTAACCGTAACCGCGGCGTTACCGTTATTCTGACCACCCATGATCTCGATGACGTGGAGCAGCTCTGCAGCAGAATTATTGTCGTTAATAACGGCAAGCTTGTAGAGGACGGTCCCATCGACTCCATTATCCATAAGCTTACTCCTCATCGCATGTTAGTTGTGGAGCTTCACGAGCCTTGCGATGATCTCACGACTCCGCACGCCACGGTCATGAAGCAGGAAGGGCTCAAAATCTGGTACCAATTCGAAAAGGAGAGCATCTCCGCCTCGGAGCTTATCGCCGCTCTCTCGCAGAAGCTTCCGATTCAGGATATCAGCGTCAAAGAGCCTAATGTCGAAGACGCCATCCGCGAGGTTTATAAAACAACGGCAATTACGTAAGCCAGGCATGATAAAAGCCGGGGTACACTCCTTTGGAGTGCACCCCGGCTTTCGTTATTATTCATGAAGAGCCAGGCCGCTTGGGCTGCCAGCTGTATCAATCTTATTCATCACCTCAAAGGTCTCTCCGTCAATGACGGCAACCCCGTCGCTTACCGCTACATAGATCCGGTTGGTCTTTGTATGAACGGCTACCGCCTTAGGGAAGCTTCCGACCGGAATGGTCTCAATAACCCTATGATTGGAAGCATCGATAACCGAGACGCTGCCGCTTCCGGAATTCGAGACGTACACCAGATTGGCGAAGGTATCCACTCCGGCTGCGTAGGGATTTTTGCCGATCCCATCCGTTATCGTTCTTAAGACCGTATTGGTCCCTCCATAAATAACGCTCAAGCTATCGCTTAAGAAATTGGGCACATAAAGAAGGTTCGCTTCCTCGTGTATACCCGCAAGCCCCGGCTCGTGCCCGACCGGAATATCCGGGAACAGCCTTGTATGGGTATACCCGTCTATAACCGAAATATCGTGATCCGGGCTGCCGTTTGCTACGTAAATCCGGTTCGTGTCGGTATTAATAACGATTCCGGCGGGAATGTTGCCTACGCTAACGGAATCGATAAGATGGTTGGCCTCCCCATCCAGAACGTCCACGGTATTAAGAAGCGAGCTGGTAATGTAGACGCGGTTGGTTCTCGCGTTTACGGCTGCGAGCGACGGAAACGGGCTGACCGGAACAACGGCCGCCACTTCCTTCGTGCTTCCGTCCAGCACAAACAGCTGATGCTTGCTGCTGTTAATGGCATAAATCCGGTTCGTTACCGGATTAAGAGCAATCCCCTTAACGGAGGCGGCGGACGGCAACGGTATCGTATCGGTGACGGTGTCCGTCTCCCCGTCAATGATCAGAATCTGCCTCTCATCTGGTAAGGAGACAAATAGCTGATTGCCCCTCATTGCTGCCGAAGCTTTGGCAGCAGCCGGAGCCGGCATTGGGGTCGGCGTTTGAGTTGGTGCTGGAGTTGGTATTTGAGCTGCTGTTGGAGTTGGTTCTGGGGCTGGTACTGGTGTTTGAGCTGCTGTTGGAGTTGGTTCTGGGGTTGGTACTGGAGCAGGAGCTTGCGTTGGAACCGCTACGGCCTGTTGTGAGACCCGGACTTCAACTGAAGGCGGAAAAACCGAAGGAACCGGTGCCTCTATAAGTTCAGCTTCGGGTCTCTCTTCCTCTTCGTAATCTTCGTAATCATTCTCTTGTCCGGTCTCATCGTCAAGCATATCCAGCCATTGCGGCAGCGGCTGCAATTTCCTTTTCCGTAACTTCCGTAACGGATGACTGTACCGTTGCTGCGGAGTTACGGTTACAGAAGCAGCGGCTGCTGCCGCCGTTGTCTTCGGAACGCTTGGCTTCACCGCTTTTTTCTGTTGTTTCTTTGGTTTCATTGTTTGTTCTATGCGACTAGGGGGGCTTAGAAAGCCCGACTGCTTCTGAGGCAGGTACATCAGCAGCGGTGCGGATTCTTTTTTGCCCCGGCTATACATTTTCACTCGCTTCCCCTCCCCAAGCATACGTAACCGCTTATTTATTATAAGTAGGTAAGTATGGAATGGCTTGGGTATTCGCTTATAATTTCATGCGGCTTCTTACCATTAATGCGGCACCCGTCACAACCGCGTCTTCCTTTAATCGGCCCATCGAAAATTGCGGGATATACGCTTCGCCGTAATACGTCTTCTTTGCCGCTACCTCCGTCGCTACCCGATAATACATCGGATTGGCGCTAATCAGAGCCCCGCCAAGAATAATGAGCTCCGGGTGGAACGTATTGATCAGATTCGCCAGCCCTACTCCGAAATAAGAGGCGGATTGGCGGAACATCTCCCGTATAAAAGGATCGCCGGCGTTTAATCCTTCCGTAATCGTATCCAGATTTACTTTTTCCGGTACAACGTTATTTAATAACAAGCCGCCCCCAACCTTCAGCCTCGTCCGCACCTGTCTTTCCAGCGCCTGCACCGAAGCAAAGGTTTCGAGCGAGCCGTAGTTTCCCGATTCCTCCAGCCTTGGGCCGTCCACATCGATAATCATTTGCCCAATGGAGCCCTCCATGTCCACTTTTCCGTACACGATTTGCCCATGGGACATCATGGCCGAACGCAAGCTGATTCCTGCGGAAACGTACAACGCATGCTCCACGTTCTCTTGCCTCATGGACCAGTGCTCTCCGACCAGAGCCGTATTAGCCCCATTCTCAAGCAAGGTTGGGAGTCCCGCGGCCTCCTCGAACATCGCGCAGATCGAGACCTGCTCCCAGCCTTTAGCCGGAAAATATTGAGGATTAATAATAACCCCGCTGCTGCGGTCAAGCGGTCCCACCGCTCCGATCCCCAGCCCCAGAATACGGCTTTGCGGTATGGCATGATCCTTCATAAAGGCATGCATCATGCTGACCGTATGGGCAACCAGACGCTCGGGCGTCATTGTCTCGTCCATCCGCCACCGGACAACGGACTTCTGATTCATATTCATGTCGAATAAACCAAGCGTCGAAGTGAACCTGGAAATTTCGAGGCCAAATATATATCCGTAATCGGGATTAATCTGGTAGAGCAGCGGTTTTCTGCCGCCCTTCGACGGGCCTAATCCGGTAACGAGGATTAACCCCTCCTTGGCCATATCGTCCAATAGACGGGTCATCGTGCTGCTGGTGATATCATGGGCCTCCAGCAGCTCTGCTTTTGCAATTGGCCCTAGATTAGCGATGTAATCGTAAATAAGCTGTTTATGCGAGGGGACGGAACGCAGAGAATGACTCATCGTTTCATCCTTTCCGGGTAGATTGTCGTTGCTACCTGCAATTATACCCCAGATCAAGAATGCGGGCTATGCCGAGTGGTATTGTCCACTTTATTTAACTTTGAATAAAACTAAGCAGAGTAGTGAGGGTTATCCACTCGATTTTATCGGTATAAGCATTTTTTATAAACCAATTTCACTCAACTTTAATCCAAAATGAATTTAAGTTGCTATAATAGCTATGTTACAGTCAAAAGGAGAGAGTTTAGATGCAGACAAACTGGAAAGAACGACTCTATTTTTTGGCACAGCTATTCTGGGTATTCGTACGAATCGGTCCTTCCACCTTTGGCGGCGGTTATGCCATGATGCCCGTCATTGAACGCGAGGTCGTCAATAAGCGTCAATGGATTGCCGAGAAAGAACTTGCTGATGTCGTATCGCTCGCCGGATCCGCACCGGGAGGCGTTGGCGTCAATGCCGCAGCCTTCATCGGGTATCGGAAAGCCGGCGTACCGGGAGCGGCTATGGCGGTTATTGGCGTAACGCTTCCAACCTTTATTATTATCATTGCGCTTAGCCTGTTTTATTTGAAGTTTCAAGACAATCCCAAGGTTGTGGCTGCCCTAAAGGGGATTCACGGCGCGGTTGTGGCGCTGATCGTCATGTCCGCGTACCGAATGGCCAAAGCTGCCATTTTTGACAAAACAACTTTAATCATGCTGGTCTTCGCGCTTCTCATTCTGCTTGCGCTTCCGCTTACCCCGCTATATATCGTTGCGGCAGGGATTCTGGCTGGTATCGGCATGGTTCGGGTCAAGGAGAAAACAGGTCAACAAGCCCATACGGAAAAGCCATCCTCCAGCAGCCAAGAGCTGATGTACCCGGAGTATTATATTTGATTAGCGTAAGGGAGAGTTACGTATGATCTGGGACCTGTTCCTGACTTTCTTCAAAATTGGATTTATCTCGTTTGGCGGAGGTTATTCCGTTATTCCGATGATACAGAGCAAGGTGATTTCGCACGGGTGGATGACTACCGCCGAATTTCAGAAGGCCGTTTCCCTTGCCGGTATGGCGCCGGGGCCAATCGCCACCAATGCTGTCACGTTAATCGGCTACGATACAGCGGGAATAGCCGGCGCGATTGCTGCCTGCGTGGGGATTGTCCTCCCGTCGCTGCTCGTCGTTATCGTGCTCTCCGCCTTCTTCTTCAAGCTGCGGCAAAACAAGACGATGAAATCCCTCTTTTACGGCCTGAGGCCCGTCGTTACCGGATTAATTATTTATGCAGCCCTTCATTTCGGGGGCTTCGACAAGCCGGGCAATTACACCTGGATGACCGGGTTTACGCTGCTGATCTGCGCAGGCTGCTTATGGCTTTTATTCAAATACAAGCTGCACCCGTTAACCGTTATCGCGGCGGCGGGAGCAGCCGGAATCATCTTTCTATAGCCCTTTTGAATCCTCCGCGGCAATCTGGTAATCTTGCATTGAGATACCATTAAGAAAGCGGGGGATTTCGTTATTATGCTGGCTTCGATTACGAAAGAAGGCACTGGCTATACCGTAACGTTTGAACGCAGGTTGAATCATTCCAAGGAAGACGTCTGGTCTTATTTTACCGATAACGAAAAGCTTCCCAAGTGGTTCTCCGAGCTTCGTGTGGAGGATCTGCGGGAAGGCGGGCATCTCAGCTTCAGCATGGGCGATGGCACTTATCAGACGATGACCGTCACGGCTTACGAGCCGCAGGCCGTACTTGCCTTTACCTGGGGAGAGGATATGGCCGTGCGCTTTGAGTTCCGCGGGGAGGACGGCGGCTGCAGGCTCGTGTTGATCGAGAGCATCTACAAGCCGTCGGAGCATACGCCCAAAGACCTTGCCGGCTGGCATGTCTGCCTCGACGTCATTGCGTCGCTGCTGGACAGCGGGCAACCCCTTGCGGACCGCAAAGCGCATTGGCGGCACTGGTACGCGAAGTACGCGGAGGCCTTGCGGCAGCTGCAATAAAAGATAAGCGGGCTGTCCTATAAATGGACAGCCCGCTTTGTATTTTCGCTTAACGATGCCGCGCATCGTTAAGCTCGCCCAATTCAACTAAATTCACTCCCTCTGACGGCTTTTCTCTTTCCTTAACGATGCCGCGCATCGTTAAGCTCTGCGTTTCCCCGCCTGCCAGCTGCCTTAACGATGCGGCGCATCGTTAAGCTCGGCCGCCGCACGCCCGCAACACTCACACTTCCCGCCAATCTAAGCAAATAAGACCCTCTCAGGGTCTTATAATGACTAATATTACCTCGTTTTCGCCCGATAAGGCCCTGCCAGGGTCTTATCCCAACGCCGCACGTCCGCAACACTCACACTTCCCACCAATCTAATCAAATAAGACCCTCTCAGGGTCTTATAATGACTAATATTACCTCGCTTTCGCCCGATAAGGCCCTGCCAGGGTCTTATCCCAACGCCGCACGCTCGCAACACTCACATTTCACAGCCA
Source organism: Paenibacillus sp. BK033 (assembly GCF_004345425.1). Classification (GTDB taxonomy): domain Bacteria; phylum Bacillota; class Bacilli; order Paenibacillales; family Paenibacillaceae; genus Pristimantibacillus. The sequence continues at coordinate 10,385 of NZ_SLVP01000021.1, read as the reverse complement.
ACCTAATCAAATAAGACCCTCTCAGGGTCTTATAATGACTAATATTACCTCGTTTTCGCCCGATAAGGCCCTGCCAGGGTCTTATCCCAACGCCGCACGCCCGCAACACTCACATTACCATCCCAAGCTAAGCAAATAAGACCCTCTCAGGGTCTTATAAGCACTACTATTACCTCTCGCTTTTGCCCGTTAATCCCGACCAAGCGCTGACTGCTACAGCTCGAGCCTCTTGAAATTCGGAAACGGCTGTCCCGCTTCCTTCAGCGATCCAAGCCCCGTCATCTCCGCGACAGCCATCATCCGCTCCCAGATCGGCCAAATGACCGGAGAGCTGTGAGCCTGCCTCTTGGCTTCTTCGGATTTCCATTCGAAAATCTCAATGACGGTTCCGTCCTCTGCTTGAAGCTGAAGCAGAGGCAGCTCGGTAATCAGTCCCTCCCGCTTAAGCGCAGGACCATGCTCCCGGACTATCTCATGAAGCTCCCGCTCCTTGCCGGCATGCGGCCGGTACAAGGCAATGGCGATATTTTTATCCGGCATCGCTATCTCCCGCCTTCTGCTGGTAATAACTCATACAACTCGTTAACCGAACAGCCTAATGTGTCCGCAATAGAGATGGCTGTCTTTAACGGCATTAACCGCTTATTCTCGATATAGTCGACCAGCCGCTCCGGCTTATATAGCAAAGCCCCGGCTAATGCCTCCCGGCTTATCCCCCGCTCCTCCAAGCATTCCTGCAGCAGACAGCGGCCCAATTCATATTTCATGGCATTCTTCTCCTATGACCTTAAGTTCCGCAGAACGTCCGGTACGGAAGCGGCGACTGTTCCGGAAGCGCGGCATATGCCTCTTGCTCGTCCGAGTATGCATAAGGGTTCGCAAGCGCCGCAAGCAGATTATCCAATACGCGCAGATTCCCCTGCTCCGCCGCCTCCAGCGCTTCCTCTACCCGGTGATTGCGAGGAATAACAGCCGGATTGCTGCTCCGCATCAGCCGGAGAGCTTCCTCCTTGGATTCCGCTTGCCTGCCTAGTCTGGCCTGCCATTGCTGCAACCAATCCGCAAACTCCGCCGTCCCATGCAACACGGTATTCACCGGCTTATCCATGGATAAAGCCCGGAACGTATTGGTATAATCCGCTTGGTTCCGCTGCATCAGCAGCACAAAGGCTTCGACGAGCGTCTCATCCTCCGGCTCCTCGTTAAAGATCCCAAGCTTCGCGCGCATGCCCTGCAGCCAGTATTGCTGGAACAGCTCGCTGTAATCCGACAACGCGTCTTGAGCCAGCTCAATAGCCCCTTCTTCATCCTCATCCATTAACGGAAGCAAGGCTTCAGCCAGTCTGGCGAGGTTCCATGCGCCGATAGACGGCTGATTGCCAAACGCGTAACGGCCTTCCCGGTCAATCGAGCTGAAGACGGTAGCCGGATCGTACGCATCCATAAACGCGCATGGCCCGTAATCAATCGTCTCCCCGCTAATGGCCATATTGTCCGTATTCATAACCCCGTGGATGAAACCAACCAGCTGCCACTTCGCAATCAGCGCCGCCTGGCGTTTGATCACTTCCCTAAAGAAGCTGACGTACCGGTTCTCGCCGTCCTCCATATCCGGGTAATGCCTTATGATCGCGTAATCCGCCAAAGCCCGCAGCTCTTCGAGCGTCCCCCACTGCGCGGCAAACTGGAAGGTGCCCACGCGGATATGGCTTGCGGCAACCCGGGTCAAAATCGCTCCCGGGAGCAGGCTCTCGCGTACGATTTCCTCTCCGGTCGTCACAACCGCAAGACTGCGGGTCGTAGGAATGCCAAGACCATGCATCGCTTCGCTGATGATATACTCCCGAAGCATCGGACCTAACGCCGCGCGTCCGTCGCCGCCGCGGGAATAAGGCGTCCTTCCGGAGCCTTTCAGCTGAATATCTACTCTCTTTCCTTGCGGTGTAATCTGCTCGCCAAGCAGCACGGCGCGGCCGTCGCCAAGCCGGTTGAAATAAGCGAATTGGTGTCCGGCGTAAGCCTGCGCAAGAGGCTGCGCGCCTTCGGGAATCTGATTGCCCGCAAATACTTGAATGCCTTCGCTTGCGCGCAGCGCATCGGCGTTAAGCCCCAGCTCCGCTGCCAGCGGCTCATTTAACTTGATTAATCCGGGAGCGCGCACGGGAACAGGATTTTGCTTGGTATATAATAAGTCGGGCAGATCGGCATAGCTGTTCTCGAGGTTCCAACCCGCTGTTGTTTTATGGTCCGTCATCTCTTGTTCTCCAATCTCGTTTTTCCTTATTATACCCTTTTCTACCGCTCCGCCATGAATAAAAAAAGACCGCCGGCCGTAAAAGGCTTGCGATCCTCATCTTTACTATTCCGTGTACATGGCTTTCAGCTTCGCGCGCTCTTGTTTCGTAATGCCGAGGCCTTTTTCTAGGAAGCTGTCGATCGAGCCGTATTTCGCTTTCATCTCGTCAATGGCGGCCTGCAGGAATTCCTTCTGAACGCCCATCATTGCCGTAATCGCCGCTACAACATTCTCATCCTTCACTTGAGCTTTAACGGCTTCAATCGCCTTCTTGTTTGCTTCCGCACGGTATACGTTGCTCAAGAGGTAGTCATCCATAACCGTCTTCTCGTCTACGCCAAGCGCCAGAAGAATGATCGCGGAGCCAAGCCCCGTACGGTCTTTGCCGGCTGTGCAGTGCTGAACGAGACCGATGTTGTTAGGGTCGTTAAGCAGCTCCATCAGTTGAACGTAGAACTTCGGGTTATCGACCATTTGCTTGTTGAAGCCGGCCATCATGGCAACCGCAGTTGCTTCGTCCTTCATTTGGCCGGAAGCAATCATGGACATTAGATCGGCTGTCGATCCGGCGTTGCCTTCATCGGTACGGATATTCTTAATACCCGGGATTACCGGATCCGCAAGAGCCTTCACTTCGGCATCCGTACGGTAGTCCACGTTTGTTTTAATGCCCATTTCCTGAATGATTTTAATATCCGAATCCGTCAAATGTCCAAGCTCTTCGCCTCGGAACAGCTTGCCCCATTTTACGGTTTTGCCGTCGGTTGTTTTGTAGCCGCCGAGGTCGCGGAAGTTGTATGCGCCTTGCAGGTTTACTTTGCGTTCCGCAACCGTAACGGTCGCGCCGCTGCTTGTCTTAATGTAGAAATATAAGCGGGAGCCCGGCTTGGGATCCGCTGTTACGTAACCGTTATAGCTCGCGTTGATGCGCTTCAGCTGCTTGCCGTTTTGGGCGATGTTATCCGGCGAAGTGCTCCAGAGAATTTTTGCGGCGCCTAGGTCCGCATTGGAGTTCCAGTGAATTTTCAGCTTGCCGTCAGCCGTACGCTCCACGCTTGCTTGCGTGAATACGCCTTGCACGTTCTTCTGCGATGTCGCAGCCGGTGCCGCGAAGCTTGCTGCCGGTGCAGCTACCGCGCCAAGCGCGAGAGATGCAGCAAGCACGGTTGCTGCGTAAACCTTGGATACTTTCATTTTGATTTGCCCCCTACAATGTGGTTGTTTTTCGTTGTGTTCCGGTTGTATATAAGTTGTATTCTTGATCCTATTGTAGGGGGGCTTTATAATGGCCATTTTAAAATTTGATAAAGAAATTGTAAAAGCAAGGGCCCGCATATTTGCATGCGAATCCAACCATATTATGGCTATGCCTTAGGGACAATGGGAGGATGCTATGCTGAAAAAATCTCGGGAATGGGTAGCCCGGCGTACGCCTGCCCAAGTCATTACCGGCTACTATATTCTTGCCGTGCTTATATCCATTCTTCTATTCAGTATGCCTGCCGTGCGCAGACCCGGAGTCGAGGTCTCCTTCTTCGATACCGTCTTTACGGCCGTCAGCGTCGTAAGCGATACCGGCCTGAGCGTATTTAACGTAGCGGAAACCTACAGCGTGTTTGGTTATTTCGTCATCATGCTCGTCCTTCAGTTCGGGGGGATTGGCATCATGGCGATGAGCACGTTCTTCTGGCTCTTGATCGGACGCAAAATCGGTCTCCGCGAGCGCAGGCTGATTATGGTCGACAACAATCAATTCGCCTTATCCGGCCTGGTCCATCTCGTACAAGAAATATTGCGGATCACCCTTCTGACCGAACTGATTGGCGCTGTCATCTTCGGAGTACGCTTCCTCCGATACTTCCCTACCTGGCAGGAAGCCTTCTTGCAGGGACTGTTCGCCTCCGTCAGCGCAACGACCAATGCCGGAATGGATATTACCGGCCAATCGCTCATTCCGTTCAAGGACGACTATTTCGTCCAGCTGGTGACGATCCTGCTCATTATTTTCGGCGCGATCGGATTCCCGGTTTTAATCGAGCTGAAGGCCTTCTTCTCCCGCAAAAGGCTGGATCTGAATCATCCTTTCCGCTTCTCGCTATTTACGAAGCTTACCACCTTTACCTATTTCGCTTTGCTCGCGATTGGCACGGTCTGTATCCTGCTGTTCGAGTCGCAGCATTATTTAAAGGGCCTAACCTGGCACGAAAGCTTCTTCTACGCCTTCTTCCAGGCGGCTACGACGCGAAGCGCCGGCCTTACGACGATGGATATTACCCATCTGACCCTGCCCACTCTTCTGCTGATGTGCGTCTATATGTTTATAGGAGGTTCTCCCAACTCGGTAGGCGGAGGGATCCGGACAACCACCTTCGCCCTCAACATGCTGTTCATTTTCCACTTCGCCAGAGGGAGGCGGGACTACAAAGTATTCAAGCGCGAGCTGCATATGGACGATATTCTAAAATCCCTCGCCATCTCGATGATGGCGATTGTGATGTGTTCGCTGTCCGTTGTTGCCATCAGCTTCTCCGACAAGCAGCATCAGCTAGCCGCGATCATTCTGGAGGTGTGCTCCGCCTTCGGAACGGTAGGTTTGTCCACCGGCATAACGCCTGATTTGAGCATCTTCGCCAAATGCATTCTCATGCTGCTCATGTTTATCGGAAGAATCGGTCTGACGTCCTTCCTCTATATTATTGGCGGCCAGCAGACAAACTCGAAGTACCGCTATCCGGTAGAAAGAGTGATGACCGGCTAGCTGCCATTAAAAAAATCCGATCGCAGTCTTGCCCTATTTCCCGGACCGCGTTATGCTGGGTGTAATCATATGGGATAGGAACGTTACAATTATGACGATCGGTATTTTCGACTCCGGACTCGGAGGACTAACGGTACTGGCGGAAGCGCTGAAGCGTCTTCCTGCCGAGAATTATTTATATATGGCGGACACGAAGCATGTTCCTTACGGGACAAAGTCGGAGGAGGAAGTTCGCGACTTCGTGCTTCAGACGGTTGAGCAGATGGTTGCGGAGGGGATCGATGCGCTGGTCGTAGCCTGCAATACGGCGACGAGCATCGCGATCAACGAGCTGCGGGAACGGTATTCTTTTCCTGTTATCGGGATGGAGCCTGCCGTGAAGCCTGCCGTGGAGATGAACAGGGCAACGGGGAAAAAGGTTCTCGTATGGGCGACTCCTCTCACCCTTCGGATGCCGAAATATTATGCGCTGGTCTCCCGCGTGGACGAAGAAGGAATCGTAGATTCCCTTCCGATGCCCGAGCTGGTGCAATATTGCGAAACGCTGCAATTCGATAAAGAAGTGCTGAAGGATTATTTTCTCGCCAAGCTGGCGCCCTACAACTTGAACGAATACGGGATATTGGTGCTGGGCTGCACGCATTTCCCGTTCTATACGTCTATTCTCCGGGATGTTCTGCCTCCGCATATTCAGATTGTAAACGGCAATCTGGGAACGATCCGGCGTCTAACCGCGATGCTCAGCCGTTACGGAATCGGCACGGGGCGCGGAAGCGGCCGAGTACGATTCATGTGTACCGGCGGAGAACCCGCTTATATCGAGAAGATGCGCTCTGCGCTGGCCTTTTTGAAAGAACAGGATCTATAGAACCGGTACCGCTCTGATGCGGTGCCGGTTTTTTTGTTGCGCCCCCACCAATCCATAAGATCGCACATGTTCATCGTAGGAATGCATCTTCAGCCTGACAGGCAAACGGATTATGCTATGCTCATAAGACTGCTCTCCGACCACAACCTCATGACGACAAGATTCGAGAACGCCAATACCGCGCAACCCGTTAGGTATTGGTTTTTTATTCTTTCGGAAGGATGCTTGCGAAGCAAGAAAGTTCGCGTATGACGAACTCTTTTAGGAGGTGGTTGAATGTAGCTACGCTCTAAAATGTAAGCGCATTAATGATTGACCATTCTTAATACTAGGAGGTTTTTTATGTTCGCCATAAGTAAAAGGCTAAGCCGCAATCCGTTTATGATGCTCTTTCTTGCTCTGGCCATTTTGTTATCGCAGCTGACGCTCTACCCTTCTGCCTCATCGGCGGCGGGCGGCTCCAACCTTGCCATAGGCAAAACCGTAACGGCAAGCGGCTACGCGGATGTTTACGTTGCAGGCAATGTAGCCGACGGGAACCAGGCTACATATTGGGAGAGCACGAACAATGCTTTTCCGCAATGGATCCAAGTCGATCTTGGCGCAAGCACCAGCATTGATCAAGTCGTTCTGAAGCTTCCCGCCGGATGGGGCACGCGTACTCAGACGCTGTCCGTGCAAGGCAGCACGAACGGATCGACATTCACCGACCTTGTTGGCTCCGCCAGTTATGTATTTAATCCTTCCGTCAGCAACAACTCGGTAACCATCAACTTCTCGGCCGCAAGCACCCGTTACGTTCGCCTGAATATGACGGCCAATACAGGCTGGCAGGCCGGGCAACTCTCCGAATTCGAGATTTACGGAGCAGCCGTAACTCCTCCGCCATCGGGCACTTACCAAGCCGAGAGCGCAGCGCTGTCCGGCGGTGCCAAAGTGAACATGGACCACACCGGCTACTCCGGAACGGGCTTTGTTGACGGCTACTGGACGCAAGGCGCCTCAACAGTCTTCGCGGTAAACGCAGCTTCCGCAGGCAGCTACGATGTCACGCTCAAATACGCTAATGCCCAAGGCTCCGCGCGCACATTAAGCATTTACGTCAACGGTACCAAGATCCGTCAAACCACGCTGAACAGCCTGGCGAACTGGGATACTTGGGGAACCAAAACCGAAACGCTGACCCTTAACGCGGGCAGCAACACGATCGCCTACAAATACGATTCTACCGATTCCGGCAATGTTAATCTGGATCAGATTTCCTTGGCAGCTTCGGCGACACCAACTCCAACTCCAACTCCTACTCCTACTCCTACGCCGACTCCAACTCCAACTCCAACGCCTACACCAACACCGACTCCTACACCTACGCCTACTGCTACGCCTACACCAACACCGACTCCTACACCCCCAACCAGCGGGAACGTAGCTTTAGGCAAGACCATTACAGCTTCTTCTTCAACCTTTACGTATGTAGCGGCTAACGGCAATGACGGCAGCACGTCTACTTACTGGGAAGGCGGCGGCAATCCAAGCCAGCTGACCGTTGATCTTGGCGCCAATCATGACATTACTTCCGTCGTGGTGAAGCTGAATCCGGCCACCGAATGGAGCACGCGTACCCAAACGATTCAAGTATTGGGCGCTAACCAAAGCACTACGACCTTCAGCAATCTGGTATCCGCACAGTCCTATACGTTTAACCCTTCCTCCGGCAACACGGTTACCATTCCGGTTACCGCTACCGTAAGCAAGGTTCAGCTGAACATTACGGCGAACTCCGGCGCGCCTGGCGGCCAGGTAGCGGAATTCGAGATATACGGCACGCCTTCTCCAAACCCGGATCTGACTGTTACGGGCATGACCTGGACGCCGTCCAATCCGGTTGAGACGGATGCCCTTACCCTTAACGCAACGGTGAAAAATATCGGCAACGCCAGCTCCCCTGCCTCCTCGGTGAACTTCTACCTGGGCAGCGAGCTTGTTGGCACGGCTCCCGTAGCTGCCTTGGCTGCCAATGCGACAGCTACGGTATCGGTTAATGCCGGAGCAAGAAATGCCGGCAATTATCCGGTAAGCGCGAAGGTGGATGAAAGCAATACCGTTATCGAGCAAAACAATAACAACAACAGCTACAGCAACACGGCAGGCATCACCGTGGCCGCCGTGCAAAGCTCGGACCTGATCGTATCGACGACCTGGAACCCAAGCAATCCAAGCGCGGGCAACACGGTTACTTTTACGACAAACCTGAAGAACCAAGGGAATATCGCTTCCGCGGCCGGCGTTCATCCGGTTACGGTGGTATTGAAGAACGCATCCGGCGCAACCGTTCAGACCTGGAACGGCTCGTATTCCGGATCCCTTGCGGCAGGCCAATCCGTTAACGTAACGATAGGCACTTGGACTGCCGTTAACGGCAGCTATTCGGTAACCTCGACGGTAGCCGCCGACGGCAGCGAAGTGAGCACCAAGCAAACCAATAACAGCAATACGGTAAGCTTGTACTCCGGTCGCGGGGCAAACATGCCGTTCACCATCATTGAAGCGGAATCTTCCTCCAATACGACAAACGGCACAAAGCTGGCTCCTAACTTCAAGCCTGGCGATTATGCCGGCGAAGCATCCGGCCGTTCATCCGTCTATCTGGACGCCGCGGGAGAATACGTGGAATTTACGCTGACTTCCCCGGCGAACGCTTTCGTTCTCCGCAACGCGGTTGCCGAGAATACCAACGGTACGGTCAGCGTTTACGCGAACGGCGTTAGCAAAGGCAAATTTAACGTTTCCTCCAAGTTCTCTTACCTGTACGCGACGCCTAGCACGCTTGGCCGTCTTGGCTACGACAATGCGCCTGGCGCAGGCTTAACCGCTTACTGGCTCTATGAGGACGCGCAGCTGATGCTGGATCAAGTATATCCGGCCGGAACCAAAATCAAGATTCAGAAGGATGCCGGGGACGTATCCTGGATCTATGTCGATCTGCTCGAAACCGAGAATGTCGCGCCGCCTCAAGCGAACCCGGATCCAACCAAATACGTGGCCGTATCGGCGTCCAAGTCGATTGATCAGGCGCTGACGGAGTTCAGACAGGATAATACGAAGAAAGGCATTTACATCCCTGCCGGCGAATGGACGATCAACAGCAAGATCTTCCTCTATGGCCGCGCAACGGAAATCGTAGGTGCCGGTCCTTGGTACACGAAGCTGGTTGCTCCTCAAAGCCAGTCCAATACGGATGTTGGCTTCAATATCAGCGCCGCGGCTAACGGTTCCACGATCCGCGACCTGTCGGCATGGGGCAACTACATTAACCGGGTGGATGGCCCGGGCAAATTCATCGATGGCAACGGCATGCAGAACGTAACGGTTCAGAACATTTGGGTCGAGCATTTTGTCTGCCTCTACTGGGGGGTTAACTCCTCTTACAACACGTTCAAGAACAACCGGATCAAGAACACCTTTGCAGACGGCATCAACATGACGAACGGCTCCTCGTACAACGTAATCGACAACAACTATGCACGCGGCACTGGCGACGATTCCTTCGCTTTGTTCAGCGCCACGGATTCCGGCGGCTCTTACAACGTGGGCAACAAATATACGAACCTGACGGCGACTAACGTGCGCCGCGCGGCTGCTTTCGCCGTATACGGAGGTTCGGATAACCTGTTCCAGAACCTGTACGGCGCGGATACGCTGACGTATCCGGGCATCACCATCAGCAGCTACAGCTTTGGTTACAACACGCTTGGCTTCGGCGATCAGGATACCGTCATCGACGGTGCAACGCTGGATCGTACAGGCGGCGACTTCTGGACCAGCGTTGGCGCCGACGACAAAATTAACGATTACCAAAACTTTGGCGCTATCTGGATCTACGGCGGCGACCGGGCAATCAAGAACATCCTGATCAAGAACGTGGACATCAACAATCCGGTTTACTTCGGCCTCATGTTCCAGTCCATGTCGCCAAACAATATGGTGATGCAAAATATCCGAGTCGAGAACGTTAACATTAACAACCCTTCCCGCTACGGAATCAAGCTTGTCGTGCGCGCCGAGCAAGGCCAAGGCTCTGCTTACGGCGGAGCAAGCTTCACCAACGTGAAGGTCAACAATCCGGGCATCTCCGCCATCTACGGCGAAGCGCAAAGCCCGAACTTCACTGTTACCCGCGTGTTGGGGAACAACTGGTAAGACATAACGAAGGCCCGCCCAGTCACTGATGACTGGGCGGGCCTTTCTTTTCCGCTGATCGCCGCGGGCGATCCGTAAGACGCCTTAACGATGCCGCATAGCGTTAAGGCGCCCGGTTTGGCCTATTTTCGGCCGATACCGGAACTTTTCGGCAAGCTTAACGATGCGGCTGGACCTCTGTCAAGAAAGTGGACACTGCTTAAGAGCAATTAGCCGATCTGTTGGTAGTACTGTGCTTCGAAACGTTCCGGAGACAGGTAGTT
>NZ_SLVP01000020.1 GCF_004345425.1 Paenibacillus sp. BK033 | reverse complement strand
TTCGAAGAAGCACAGTTTTTAAAAAAACATAAAAGCTGGGCTTAGTTTCGTGTTGCCATATTTAGGTCTGAGCTAAGAGTAATTTTCGGGGTAGCATGCTTCTCGTTCAGGCGTTGGAAGCGGTATTGCCAAACGGCATGCCGTTCCGGCTTCCCGCCTCTACGCTTGCTTTTACAGGCGGCGCTTTGATAGCTATGTCGCTGGCTGGCTCCCTGCTATCCGTGTGGAAAGTAAACAGAATAAACGCTTTGGATGCAATAGGGAGGACGGCGGCATGAGACAACGGATCGTTTTGCAAAATATTACGCATTCGTTCGAGGATGGCGGCACGCAGCGCTTAGTGCTGGATCACTTGAATTTAAGCGTCGCGGAAGGCGAGCTTGTTGCCGTCATGGGGCCGTCCGGCTCCGGAAAAAGCACGTTTCTCTCCATTGCGGGAGCGCTTCTTGAGCCAACAAGCGGCGATGTGCGGGTTGAAGGGCAATCGGTCATCGGCAAGGCTCATCAGGAGCTGTCGGATTTGAGGCTTCATAAGCTTGGGTTTATTTTTCAAAGCGCCAATCTGATTCCTTATTTGAAGGTGGAAGAGCAGCTGCTGTTCGTGGCGAAGCAGGGAGGCATGGACAAATTGAGGGCAAAAGGCAGGGCGAAGGAGCTGCTTCAGAAGCTGGGCTTGACCCATCGCCGCCGTGCCTATCCGGAGAAGCTGTCCGGGGGAGAACGCCAACGCGTCGCAATCGCCAGAGCGCTCATGAATGATCCGGCCGTTCTGCTTGCGGACGAACCGACGGCAAGCCTCGACGCAAGCCGCGGAATGGATGTCGTGCGCATGATCGCGGGCGAGGCTAATGAGCAAGGCAAAGCCGCCATCATGGTCACTCACGATGAACGGGTTCTTCCGTTATGCGACCGGGTTTTGTATCTGGAGGACGGGCGTTTGGTGGAGCACGAATAGCGCGCATCATATTAGAGGAAACAGGTAAAGGAGCGAATTTCCGCTCCTTTACCTGTTTCCTATTCGATCTATATTATTGAATCAATCTGGCATCAAAAATAGCAAATCCACCCGATTTTCCACCTGTAATAGTATCTACCGTTATATCTACTTTTAGCAGCGAAACTTCGCTCAAATCAAGATCGATGGGAATTGGAGACGTAAGGTCCGACGGAATTTCACCGCTTTTAAATAATAAGTTGTCTTTTCCGTCTTTTATGGTTACAGTTCCAATATCTTTAGAACCCGGTCTATAATTCCACAATGATAATGGGGCTATAAGACCCTTTAGTCGTTTGTATTTGGAATCCAGAAAATAAGTGTGCACGGAATAATACGTTTCGGAGTCCGTAGCTGAAGCGATTATCCCGTGGGAAAACTTCTCGCCAAGATTAGATTCCGTTTCTCCATTGCCTAAAAGGACATGCGTATATCCTGCCGACGAATAGTTAACCGATAGATTCCTCATGTTTTCTAAGTAGGTTACCGTTCCCTCTTTTGGTGTTCCTATATATACTGCCTTGTTATTCTTGTCGTACTGAACGCTTTGACCGGCGGACTCACTCATATAACGAAGCGGAACATATGTCCTTCCCTTATAGATAAAGCTATGTTGGTCAGCCGGCATAATCTTTTCGCTATTATTAAAGAAGAACTTTAAAGAAACCATTTCCACATTTATACCTGATGCATAAACCATCGTCCCGGAAAGCAGCAAAGCACCTACCATAACACCTATAGTAAAATCTCTTATTCGCTTCATCCGCATGGCACTCATCCCTCCTTGTTATTAGATAAGTATATTTTTAAATCCATAAATTGTAAATTATTGCTTGTGCTTATAGGTCCAAACAAAAGGCAAGGTTCAACGAAAAATTTAGGGGTCAATATTAGTCCCATGAAAAAATAGAGCGAAGCATGCGATTGCCGCTAGGGCAGCCCGCAAGCTTCGCTCTTGTTTGTTACGCGGCTATTTGCTACAATATTTATTGTAGTTTAGTAAATTTATTAACTAAATTTTATGAATGAGGCATTTATGGCTACAATCAAACAAATTGCAAGCGAAGCGGGCGTCTCGCCTGCGACGGTATCGCGGGTGCTGAATAACGATTTGTCGCTGAGTGTCAGCGAAGAGACGCGCAGCCGCATCTTTAGTATTGCCGAACAGCTGCAATATAAGCCGGCGCGCCTCAAGCGAATGAAACAGGATCAGCTGCTCTCCACGATAAAGGTTGGTCTCGTTATGTGGTCGACGCTTGAAGACGAGCATAGCGATCCGTACTTTGGCGCCATCCGGCGCGGCATTGAAACCCGCTGCGAGGAGCTTGGCATCGGAATCGATAAGGTTATCCGCGGTGTTCTGAAGTCCGAAGCAACGCCGCTTTCGGAGCTGGACGGGCTTATCGTGGTGGGCTCCGTTGACGAACAAGAGATTCACCGGCTGTATCCGCGCAAGGACAGAGTAATCTTCGTCAATCACGATCAGACGCCGGATGATTGCGACTCCGTTCAGCTTAACTTTGGTCAAGCGATGAAGGAAGTGCTTCGTCATTTGTACGAGCTGGGGCATACGGAGATTGGTTTCATCGGAGGCAGCTCGAATCCCGACCTGCATGGCGAGGAGGGACAGCACGAGGATCCTCGGACCAGGCTGTTCGCCGAGCTGCAGCAGAAGCGGGGCATTTACAACCCCGAGCTGATGGTTTTGGCGGATTGGTCGTCGAACGGCGGATATGAAGTCATGCTTCGGATGCTGGACGAGGGGCACCGGCCTACGGCTTGCTTTGTTGCCAGCGATCCGATGGCGGTTGGCGCGCTTCGCGCCCTTCATGAACGCGGTCTTCGCGTTCCGGAGGATATGGCGATCGTCGGCTTCGACGATATCGAGGTATCCGCCTTCCTTACGCCGCCGCTTACAACCGTGCGCGTCCACACCGAGCTGATGGGCCGGACAGCCGTGCAGCTGCTGCTTGAACGAGTCGAGGGAAGAGAAATCGCCTCGCACATTACGATTAACACGAAGCTCATCGTTCGGGAGAGCAGCGGAACAAGCCGATAAATTATATGACATTATGAGGAGGAAACTAACCATGGCCATTATTTACGATCAGGAATCCAACGTATTTCATCTGCAATCGAAAAACACAAGCTACGCGTTTCAAATTCTGAAGCAGGGCTATCCCGCTCACCTTTATTGGGGCAAGAAGGTAAGAGGACTGCAGCTTAACCGTCTGCTACAGATCAAAGAAAGAGCGTCCTTCAGTCCGAACCCGGACCAGAACCAATTGGATCTATCGCTGGATGCTTTGCCGCAGGAGTACCCTTCCTATGGAGCAACCGATTTCCGTTCGCCGGCTTACCAGGTGAAGCTGCCAAACGGCTCGACGATTCTGGAATTGACCTACCACTCCCATGAAATCTACAACGGGAAAAAGAAGCTCGAAGGCCTGCCGGCTGTGTATGTCGAGTCGGATTCGGAAGCGCAGACGCTTGAGCTGACGCTGAAGGATGACCTGACCGGGCTTGCGGCGGTATTGTCCTATACGGTATTCGAGGAGCATGACGCGATTACGCGTTCCGTGAAATTCATGAATAACGGCGAGATGACGCTGGATCTGCAGCGTGCGCTTAGCATGAGCGTCGATTTTGTCCATGACCGCTTCGAAATGCTGCAATTGTCCGGCGCGTGGGCGCGCGAGCGTTACGTGCACAAGCGGAAGCTTGAGCCAGGCATGCAATCCGTCGAGAGCCGCCGCGGTTCCTCCAGCCATATGCAAAATCCGTTCCTCGCTCTGCTAAGCGAAGGCGCAACCGAGGATCATGGCGATGTTTACGGCGTTAACCTGGTATACAGCGGCAGCTTTATCGCGGGCGTTGAGGTAGATCAATACCATTCGTCGCGTTTGTTTATCGGCATTAATCCATTCGACTTCAACTGGAAGCTGGAAGCCGGAGCGCAGTTCCAAACGCCGGAAGCGGTTATGGTCTTCTCATCCGAAGGACTTGGCGGCATGTCCCGCACTTATCACGAGCTGTATCGCACAAGACTGGTTCGCGGGGAATTCCGCGACAAGACCCGTCCAATCCTCGTTAACAACTGGGAAGCGACGTACTTCAACTTCAACGCGGACAAAATCGAAGCGATCGCTACGGCGGGCAAAGAGCTTGGCATCGAAATGTTTGTACTCGACGACGGCTGGTTCGGCAAACGCAATAACGATACAACGTCGCTTGGCGACTGGTTTGTTGACAAGAACAAGCTGCCGAACGGGCTTGAGGATCTGGTTGCCCGGGTAAAACGTCTGGACATGCAGTTTGGCTTGTGGTTCGAGCCCGAGATGATCTCGCCGGAGAGCGAGCTGTACAAGGCGCATCCGGACTGGTGCCTCCATGTGGAAGGCCGCCGCAGATCGCAAGGCCGCAATCAGCTGATTCTCGACTTCTCCCGCCAGGATGTAAGAGACTACATCGTGAAGACGGTATCGGATATTCTGTCGAGCGCGCCAATCACTTACGTGAAATGGGACATGAACCGCAACATGACGGAGATCGGTTCCGCTCTGCTGCCCGCTGACCGCCAGCGCGAGACGGCTCACCGTTACATGCTGGGACTGTACGAAGTGCTCGAGACGATTACTTCTTCGTTCCCGCATATTCTGTTCGAGAGCTGCTCGGGCGGCGGCGGACGTTTCGATCCGGGTATGCTGTATTACATGCCGCAGACTTGGACCAGCGATAACACCGATGCGGTTTCCCGCCTGAAGATCCAGTACGGTACAAGCATCGTTTATCCGATCAGCACGATGGGTGCCCATGTATCGGCGATCCCGAACCATCAGGTTGGCCGTAAAGCATCCCTTGAAACCCGCGGCAACGTAGCTTTGTCCGGCAACTTCGGCTATGAGCTGGACCTTACCGTGTTTACGGAAGAAGAGAAGGAAGCCGTGAAGAAACAGGTTGCCCTGTACAAAGAGGTTCGTCCTCTCGTGCAATTCGGCGATTTCTACCGTCTGCTCAGCCCGTTTGAGGGGAACGAGACGGCTTGGATGTTTGTCTCCAAAGATAAGAGCGAAGCGTTTGTCGTTTACGTATCCGTCCTTCAAGAGGCCAATCAGAAGCTGGACCGTCTCCGCCTGAAAGGGCTTGATCCGAACTTTGATTATGTACTGGACGGAGAAGAAGGCGCATTTGGCGGCGACGAGCTGATGCATGCCGGCATCCAAGCGCCTCTGTTCCACGGCGATTATTCGAGCAAGGTATTCCGCTTCCGCGCGGTAAAATAAAGCGAAGCAATCCTGGAAGGACGGAGGTCCTTTCAGGATTTTTTATGTTTATAAGTAAGGTTAAATTTTACTGGCAAAGCATATTTATAGGACATTGATCGAGTACAATAAAAGGAAAAGAATAAAAGCCGAAGGAGGTTATGAGGAAGGTGAACATTCGCATACGCGGCTATTCGCTTGAACGGATTTTTACCGTGAAAAGCCTTGCAGCCTTGCTGATCGCTTTTATGCTGACGCCTTTGCTGCTAACGGTACACGCGATGCTCCAGGAGAGGTATTCCCAGGCTGTCATCGAGGATCATCTATTCTCGCGTAATGGTTACCGGATTACGGGGCAGCAGCAGTCGGTGAAGCTGAATTTCCGGATTGATCCGGCCTATATTCCGAAGAAGCAGGGCGATGTGTTCGAGCTGCATAAGCTTATCTATAACCGCAATCATACGAAGATTTACCTGGAGACGGTTGCCTGGTACAACCCGCCTCAGAATTCGGATAATATTTATATCGAGTTGAAGCTTGATCCTACTTATCTATACGGCAAAGGCAGCTTTGTAACCGACGCTATATTTCATGACGATCATTCCTTCAGCAGCGTCCTGTTTATGCCGGATTATTACGCCGATAACGGCGCCAAGCTTCCGATTAATGACGGGAACGGCAGAAACAGCGCTTTTATTCCCGTGGAGCAGCTTGGGGATCTTGATGGCGGGCTAACGCTGAGGTTTGAAGGGTTTAACCTGGTGAAATACGAGCGTGAGTAAGGGAAGGAAGACTATCGCCCAGCGGTGCCTAGCTACGTTGTATGAAAGGCAATATATTTAACCCAATCAGCTAATGAGGTAGAGTTATGTTGAACGTTATGCAGGATATATGCAGCCAAACCGGTAGCAGAAGCGTATTACGGGTAAATATACTGTAAAAAATGCAACGAAGCAGCGGTTTCGGTTCAATTTGGTTGCGTTATACTGCATTTCATACAGTCTGCCAGCAGAACTTGTGAGGAGTATGGAAGGAGAGAGTCGAATGATCATCCAACGGTTAGAGCTGTATACGCATAAAGTACCGGAGCAAAAAAGCTTTTACACCGGGTCGCTGGGCATGCCGTTAATAGAGGAAGCGGAAGACTCCTTCACCGTGCTGGCCGGGCATACGAGATTAACGTTTAAGCAGGCTAATGAAAGCTATGTCTATCATTTTGCTTTTAACATTGAAGAGAACAAGCTGGGGTCGGCGGTTCGCTTTGTGCGTGAACGAACTCAGCCGCTTAGCGACGGGCAGGAAGTGATATTCCGCTTTGAAGCTTGGAATGCCCATGCCTGTTACTTTTATGATGCCGCGGGTAACATCGTGGAATTTATTGCGAGGCATAATCTTGCCAGCCAAGCGGAGGGACCGTTCTCCATCGAGGATGTGACGGGCGTCAGCGAGCTGGGCATGCCGGTAGCGGACGTGCCGACGGCTGTCCGGTATTGCCGGGAGGAGCTGGATCTTGAGCCATGGCGAGGCAACGGAGCGGATTTTCAGCCCGTTGGCGATGAGCATGGCTTATTTATCGTTGCCTCTCTGGACCGATCCTGGTTCCCGACGCAGACCCAAGCGGAGGCAGCGCCTTTTACGATCACGATAGCGGGCTCGCTAGACCGGAGATCCGTTATTCCGGGCTATCCCTACGAGATCATTCTCTCAAGCTCTGCCGAATAAGGTAAGCCCTGTTCCCGGAACAGGGCTTTTTTATGCCCTTTCCCTTCATTGAAATTGCTTCTTGTATTCGCTTGGCGGAATGCCTACGGTGCTGCGGAAAATTCGGCTGAAGTAGAGTGGGTTGTCGTAGCCGACAACCGCCGCGACCTCTTTCACATGAAGCGAAGACTCCGACAGTAGCTTTTTTGCTTCATTTATCCGAATCTCGGTAATATACTTCATCGGCGTCATGCCGGTCACTTCCTTGAACTTGTGAATAAACCGGAATACGCTCAAGGAGCATTCGCCCGCCAGTTCGGATATGCTTAAGGAATCGCTGTATTTTTCATGGATGTAAGCAATCATCTGATTAATGTCGGGATGCCGTCCCTGGGCTCCCGGCTCCTCCGCCGTTTGCAGCCTTCTGCCCAGCAGCGCAAGCATTTCGAGCAGATAAGCGTTAACCATATGGCTGCCGAGAGGCCGGTGGCTATTCAGCTCCTGGATCATTTTTTTAAACAAAGCCGTCACTTCATCCAGGATGCCAACCGTGTGAACGGACTGCTGCAGCAGGCCGAATTGCTGCAGGTAATCATATGCGCTGTAGCCGGTAAAATGAATCCAATACACCTCCGTGCCGTCCTCGGCCTGATAGCTGTAATGCTGCGGCTGACCCGGCGTGTAGACGACCAGGCTGCCGCTTGGCACCTCGATCGTCTCGTTATGGAATCGAAAGCGGCCTTTGCCGCCCGTGATATAGATCAGTTGATAATCTACCCGTCCATGCTCGCGATTGCGCGACAGGCTTCTCGTCTGCAGCCTTTGGTAGCCGCACCAGTTAACGGCCAGAAATTGCTCTGTATCCTCAATACCGCGCTCCTGCCAGCCGTGGGCATCACCGGATATACTGATCACAACGCGTCACTCCCGGAACAACAATTTTGTGTATGTTTACAGCAATTTGATTCATTCTATATTCCCTATTATAGCTCTATAATCTAGGTGAATCGCAATTAAGGGCATGCGAAAGGGGAAAGACGATGAACAAGGGGCGTATCATTAACCATATCAATTTGAATTGGAAATTCCATAGAGGCGACGAGCCTCGTGCCTGGTATAAAGGCTTAGACGATTCCAATTGGCGTCAGGTTACTCTTCCTCATGACTGGTCGGTCGAAGAGCCGTTCTCGGAGGAGCATTCCAGCGGAACAGGCTATCTGCCAGGCGGTATCGGCTGGTACAGAAAAGCTATTCATCTCCCGCAGTCCCTGCAAGGCAAGCGTGTCTATATTACTTTTGAAGGCGTTTACAACAACTCGCAGGTATGGTGCAACAGCTATTATATCGGAAAACGGCCATACGGCTATAGCTCTTTTACTTATGATATAACGGATTTTGTCTCATTTGGAGACCGGGAAACGATGATTTCGGTAAAGGTTGACCATAAGGATATTGCCGATTCCAGATGGTTTACGGGATCGGGCATTTACAGGGACGTATACGTGACGGTTACCGATCAGGTCCATATCGATACGTACGGCGTGTTTGTGACCACGCCCGTCGTATCGGAAAAGCAGGCTGAGGTAGCGGTTAACGTGAAAGTGGCGAACGGTTATGCCAAGGATGAGCTGGTGGAAATAAAGAACACGCTTCTGGATCAGGCGGGGCAAGTCGTTCAGACGGTGCGCGGCAGCATGACCGTTCCGGGCGATTCCGCGAAAGAAACGGAGCAGACGCTGATTGTCGCAAATCCAAAGCTGTGGTCGCCGGACAGCCATTATCTTTACACGGTCAGAACGGAGATCCTGCGCGACGGCGAGCGGATCGATCATGTCGAAACGCCTGCCGGCATCCGCCGGTTCGAATTCGATGCGGCGAACGGCTTTTTCCTTAATGGCGCGAATATGAAAATGAAAGGCGTATGCGTGCATCACGATGCAGGCGCTTTAGGCGCCGCCGTTCCGGCAAAAGTCTGGGTCCGGAGGCTTGAAGCGCTGAAGGAATTGGGCTGCAACGCGATCCGGATGAGCCATAATCCGCCGGCTTCCAATCTGCTGGATTTATGCGATCAAATGGGTTTCCTTGTTATCGACGAGGCGTTTGACGAATGGGAGGGCGTGAAGAACAAATGGTCGACGGGCCATAACGTGTACCCGCCGAAGCATTTTGGCTATTACGAGGATTTCCCGCAATGGGGCGAGATCGACTTGAAGGAAATGGTGCTGCGCGACCGCAACCATCCGTCGATTATCATGTGGAGCATAGGCAATGAAGTGGATTATCCGAACGACCCGTATTGCCATCCTTATTTCGAGACGATGACCGGCAACAACGATGCCAACAAGCCGGCTGCGGAGCGGCAATACGATCCGAATAAGCCCAATGCGGAGCGTCTTGCGGTTATCGCAAGGCGGCTTGCGAAGGCGGTTAAGGAATGCGATACGACAAGGCCGGTAACGGCTGCGCTTGCTTTCCCGGAGCTGTCCAACCTGACCGGTTACGCGGAAGCGCTCGACATTGTCGGTTACAACTACAAGGAGGATCTGTACGAGGAGGATCTCCGGAAATTCCCGGACCGGGTTACCTACGGCAGCGAGAACGGCTCGAGCCTGCAGGCCTGGCTTGCGGTTCGGGATAACGATGCGATCAGCGGGCAGTTCATCTGGACCGGCATCGATTATTTGGGCGAAGCCAAGGGCTGGCCCGTGCGCGTAGCCGGAGCCGGGTTTATGGACACGGCGGGCTTCAAGAAAACAAGCTATTATTACCGCCAAAGCTTGTGGAGCGACAAGCCCGTTGTTTTCCTTGCCGCAATCAAAGCGGAGGAATCGGAGAAGGGCTCGAGAAGATGGACCGGCGGCGTGCCGCATTGGAACTGGGACGCCGGTGATCAGCTCAAAGTGAGCTGCCATACGAACTGCGACGAGGTGGAGCTGTTCCTGAACGGCCGGTCGCTTGGCGCGAAGAAGCTGGCGGATGCGCCGGAGCTGTACTTGACCTGGGAGACCGCCTTCGAGGAAGGAACATTGGAAGCGGTGGCGAAAGGAAAAGATGGCGAAACCCATACTTGCGTGCTTCAAACGGTAGCCGAGGCGGCTCAGCTGCAGCTGCAAGCGGATACCGCCGAGCTTCAGGCCGACGGGCTGGATATTGCCCATATCGAGATCCGGATTACGGATGGCGAGGGTCGTCCCGTCTACCTGGCCGATCATCCGATCGCGGTAACGGTTGAAGGGCCTGGCGAAATTATCGGGCTGGAGAATGGCGATATTCAAGATCTCGAGCCCTACAGCTCGCGGGTACGCAAAGCCCATCGCGGCAAGCTTCTCGCTTATGTACGAGCAACAACCGAAGCCGGGGACCTGGTTGTCACGGCGGCGGCGGAGGGACTTCAAGCCTCCAAGATAACGATCAAGGCAATCGACGTCACGGAAGCCGTAAATGCGTAAGCGGGCAAAGATCAAGATCACCTGAAATTCATATCCTGGGAGGCTGCTCAATCACATGAACGCTTTTAACGGATTAGGTATGGGACTTGGCAATTTGGCGAGAGTTTCGAATGCGGTATCGAGATCGATTTCTCCGGAAAATTTTACGGGCGAGAAGGGCAAGGGCGCCATGGCGTCCGAAGGGACGGGCGCTCATGCGGCCCGCGACCTTGGCGTTGGCTGGAAGGTATCTCCTTCGGTCAGCATCGCGGGCCATCAGGAGTTTACGATGGGGGTTATCGATGGGCCGGGCGTCATCCAAAACATTTGGCTGACCTGCTCGCATCAGGTTGTAAGATCGCTTATTTTCAAAATTTATTGGGATGAGGAAGAAGATCCTTCCGTATACGTGCCGGTCGGCGATTTCTTCTGCAACGGCTGGGGCGAACGCGCGCTTGTGAATTCGCTGCCGATTTCGGTTAATCCGGCGGGCGGTTTCAACAGCTATTGGGAAATGCCTTTCCGAAAGAAAGCGCGTATTGTGATGCAGAACCTGTCGCATGAATCCACGATTCTGTATTATCAGATCAACTATACGCTGACGGACGTTCCTGATGATATGGCTTATTTTCATGCCCAATGGCGCCGCAGCAATCCGGTTTCCTACAAGGATGTCCATACGATTGTTGACGGCATTAAAGGTAAAGGGCATTATGTCGGCACTTATCTCGCCTGGCAGGTGAACAGCAATAACTGGTGGGGAGAGGGCGAGGTCAAGTTCTACATGGACGGCGACAAGGATTATCCGACGATCTGCAGCACGGGAACGGAGGATTATTTCGGCGGTGCCTGGAACTGGGATATGAACGGGCAGTACGTGACGTATTCCACGCCGTTCCTCGGGATGCATCAAGCGATTAAGGCGGACGGCTTGTACAAGGCGAATCAGCGCTTTGGCATGTACCGGTTCCACGTCATGGACCCGATCCGTTTCGAGGAGGATCTGAAGGTGACGATCCAGGCGCTTGGCTGGCGCTCGCATGGACGTTATCTGCCGCTGCAGGACGATATCGCTTCCGTCGCTTACTGGTATCAGCTGGAGCCGCATGCGGACCATCCGCCGATGCCGGGCATTGACGAGCTCGAAATTATTTAGGCTGTAAAATATGAGGCTGGCCCCGAGTCATTGGACTCCTGGGCCAGCCTTTTCTATATGTGGTAAACGATTCAATAACCGCTGCCGATGCCTTGATAATAATACCCTATCGCGCGCATCCGCTTGGCATCCATCATATTGCGCCCGTCAAAGAAGTTGGGCCGCTTAAGGAGTTTCTTCGCTTTCTTCCAATCCAGCTGTCCGAACTCGGGCCACTCCGTGCATAATATAATCGCTTCCGCTCCTCTTAAGGCTTCTTCTGCCGAGGAATAGACCTTCACAGCCTTGTAGGATGGCTGCCCCGGTAAAGCCGCAATAGGATCGTATAGCCGAACGTTTGCCTGTTCGCGCAACAATTGATCGATGATCCGTATCGCCGGCGCTTCCCGGATATCGTCGGTATCCGGCTTGAACGCAAGCCCCAATATCGTAACGGTTTTGCCCGCAAAGCCATCCAGCCGTCTCCTTGCTTTCTCAAGCAAATAAGCGTATTGCGTGCGGTTGACCTCTATGACCCCCTCCAAAATACCGAGATTTACATGATGCTTTCTCGAAGTCGTAACGAGTTCCGATACGTCTTTGGGAAAGCAGGAGCCGCCATACCCCAGGCCGGCTTGCAGAAAGCTTGACCCGATCCGGGGATCCAGGCCCATTCCTTCGGCAATGACCTTTACGTTGACCTCCAGCTCGTCGCAGAGTCTCGCCAGCTCGTTCATATAGGAGATTTTGGTGGCAAGGAACGAATTGGAGGCATACTTGATCAATTCCGCGGTTCTCGGCGTAGTCACAATCCAGGGGCATGCAAAAGACCAATACAGCTTCTGCAGCTGCTCTGCCGCCCTCTGGCTATCGGTACCAATAACGATGCGGTCAGGCTTCAAAGCATCTTCGACAGCCTTGCCTTCCCTAAGAAATTCGGGATTGGAAGCGACGTCGAAGGGATAGGACGTTTGCTGCGCCGCCGCTATCCACTTTTTGATTTGCTCTTGGGTTCCGACGGGCACGGTGCTTTTGGTGACGACAAGTTTATAACCATTCATGGAATGCCCGATATCCTCGGCGGCTTGCCTAATGTAGCGCAGGTCTGCGCTTCCATCCGGCAGCGAAGGGGTTCCGACGCAAAGGAAAATAACGTCATGCTCTTTAATAACGGTTTCTTTATCGGTCGTAAACCGCAAGCGGCCGCTTCGCACATGCCTTGCAATGAGGTCTTCAAGGCCGGGCTCGTGAAAATGCAGGCGTCCTTTCTTTAGCCGTTCGATTTTGCCCGCATCGATATCAAGTCCCGTTACCTGCCAGCCGATCTCGGCAAACACCATGGCGGTCGTGGCTCCCACATAACCCGTACCGATAATCAGAATTTTCAAGGCTTATTCACCTCTTTATCGATGAGTACACCAGCGACAACGGAATGTTCGCCGATAATCACATTGTTAATAGGGAAGGAGAGATCTTTCATATGAACGCCATTCAAAATGATGCTGTTCTCGATTTGAATGTTTTCTAGTCTGGAGCCTGCTCCAACCGAAACATAAGGGCCGATCCTGCAATCCTTCAGGACGCAATCTTTATCGATCGATACCGGCTCTACGATCGTGCAGCGCTCCATCCGGACAGAGTCGTGAACCTTTATCTTGCGTGTCCCAGCGTCCAGCAGCTTCCGATTGGCCAGCAGCCAGCGTTCCTTCGTACCGACGTCGATGTTCAGTTGGTCGGTGACATGATAAGCAACGGCATGCCGCTGCTCGATTAACCACTGAATCGCATCCGTTATTTCGTACTCGCCCCGCTTGGAGGGGGTTATTTCGTTTACGGCGCCAAAGATTTCCTTCGTAAAAGCGTAGCCTCCTATTACCGCCAAATTAGACTTCGGATGCTTCGGTTTTTCTTCCAGGCCAACGATACGCGAATCTTGAATCTCCGCGATGCCGTAATCCTGCGGGTCCTCGACTTCCGCGAGCAGCAGGGATGCTTGTACCCCGCCATGCTCGACATCGTTCTTCAGAGCGGATAACGGAGCGGAAATCAAATTATCTCCCAGAAGGAGCAGAAACGGCTCGCCCGCCAAGTAGTCCTCCGCTTGTTTTAGCGCATTCGCGATTCCCTTGGGCGTATGCTGATAGATGTACGTAATCGCGACGCCAAACGCTTCTCCCTCGCCGAATTGCCCGCGAATGTCGGTCTCCTGGGACGGATGGATGACTATGCCGATACGATCTATTCCAAGCTCCGTTAATTTCATGATTGATAATTGCAACAGGGGCGTATTTGTGACAGGGATAAGCGTCTTCGGCCGATTATTGGTAAACGGGTATAAACGGCTTCCTTTCCCTGCACAGAGAATCAATCCCTTCAACAGCTTCTCACCTCTTTCTATCAACTTCTATTATTCTATTAAAATGATTTGCACTTGGTATGGGCGTATACTGCACGCGGCATTAAAGTGGGTTGCCGTTATTGGTGAAAGCGCCGTGCCCTGCACAGATGTCCATTCATATCCTACAAGGAATGCCTATGGGAAGATTTGACCTAAGGAGTTGAGAGGCGTTTGAGAATTGTTCAAATATCGACGAATACGATTCCCGTACCTCCGAAGGATTACGGGGGCACGCAGCGCGACGTGCATTATTTAACGGAAGAGTTGGTCAACCGGGGGCATGAAGTGATTCTGTTTGCCAAGAAAGGTTCAACCTCGAATGCCACCCAAACGTTCGAATACGAGTCGGATGATCCGAAAAAACAGCTGGACTTCATTATAAAAAATCTACCGCCTGACGTGGATATCATTCACGATCACTACGGGATCGTCGCGAAGGCGAACCCGCCTATTCCGACAATCTGCAACTCCCATTCCAAAGGAATCAAGGGAGACGTACAGCTTCGGGTATACGTCAGTAAATTCATTCTCCGCAAATACGGGAAACGCAAGGGCTATGCCGTCCATAACGGCATCCGCATGGAGGATTACACCTACACGAAAGACAAACAAAATTACCTGCTCTTCATGGGACGATTGATTAAGGAAAAAGGCGTCCACCTCGCCATAAAGGTTGCCAAAAAAACGGGCATGCGGCTTATCATTGCCGGCACGATGAACGACAAAGCCTATTTCAACGCGAAAATCAAACCGCATCTGGGCAAGAAAATCAGCTATATCGGCCCCGTCGGAGGAGACCGCAAACGCGAGCTGCTCGCCAACGCAAGCTGCGTCCTGTTCACGTCGACCTGGGATGAACCCTTCGGACTGGTCCTCATCGAATCGCTGGCCAGCGGAACGCCCGTGCTAGGTTTCAAGAAAGGCGGCGTTGCGGAGGTGCTTAAAGGAATGCCTCAGCTCCTATGCAAAACGACATCCGAGATGGCAAGGAAGGTTAAATACCGCAAGAAGCTGCTGCCGAGGTCCAGCGAATGCAGACGTTATGCCAGATCCCGTTACTCCGATCGGATCATGACGGACGGATTCTTAAATTTGTACCAGAAGATCATCGATAAAAAATTGTACAAAATCAAAAAAAATACATTGTGGAACCGACGCGAAGCCAAGCTGCTGGCTGCGCCGAAGGGAGATGACATGTAAGATGATCACCGTAATCGCGTGTACGATGAGATCCGAATTCATGGATAATGTCTTCGATAATTACGATCGGCAGGTTTGGAAGGACAAACAGATGATTATCGTCCTCAATAACGACAAGATGGATATCGAGCTCTATCAGGAGCGGGCAAACCAATATCCGGAGAACGAAGTGAGGGTGATCCAGCTTCCCCAAGAATACAAGCTTGGCAAATGCCTGAACCACGCCATTAACATGGCCCAAGACGGCATTATCGCCAAGTTTGACGATGACGATTACTACGGACCGAAGTTTTTGCGCGAGACGGCGCGGGCAATCAAAAGCGGCAAAGCGTCCATCGTGGGCAAACATACCTCCTACATTTACTTTGAAGCAACTCGTTCGCTGATGGTTTTCCGCAAGGGGGGCGAAAGGAAATACACGCGCAGCATCAAGGGAGGCACGCTGGTCTTCCGGAAATCGGTCTGGAAGCGCGTCCCGTTTCCCGAGTTCAAGAAGGTCGGCACGGATTCCGGCTGGGTGGGGCGGTGCATCCGCAGAGGCTTCCGCGTGTATTCCGTATCCAAGCGGCACTATGTGTGCATTAGAAGAAGGAATACGAAAAGCCATACGCAAAAGAAAAGCACGCGCCTGTACATGTCGCACTGCAGGCTTGTTCGCAAGACGAAGCATTACAGACGTTACGTAAACTAGGGGATTGGCCGCGAAAGCCGAAGCCGTAGGATTATCGGCTATGCAGGAGAGCATTTACAATGACCATGCAAAAAAGCAGACGGGGCCCGTCTGCTTTTATTTGTGCTCAGACACTTCTTTGCCCCTTTCGAAGATCACGCGGCGAAACGCCCCGCAGCTGGCGGAACAGCTTCGAGAAGCTGTTAATGCTGCTGCAGCCGATCTCGGCGGCGATGTCGGTGACGCTCATCGATGTGTTTTTCAGCAAATATTCCGCTCTATTAATGCGGTTAATATTCATGTATTGCACAAACGTCTGCCCCGTAACCTTCTTGAACATCCGGCAGAAATGATACGGACTCATATGGACAAACGAGGCTGCTTGCTCGACGGTAACTCGCTCGGCGACGTCGGATTCCAGGCGGGTGAGCAGCTCCTTGAAGCGGTCGGTTCTCGCGCGGAACGCGTTCATCTCGGAGTCGCTGCGCTGCATGACGGAAAATTCGCGGCTAAGCCAGGTGAAGAGCAGCTGGCAGTAGGATCGGACCGCAAGCTCGTAGCCGCGGGGCTTCCGTTCGAATTCTCCGGCTAACTGCAGCGTTGTATGCTTCAGCAGCGGATACATCGGGTCTGTCTGCCCGATCCGGTTCGCAATCATGGACATGCCATTCGTATACGGAGCGACCAGATCGACAATATGCGGTTCCTTCAGTCCTAGTATGGACGGGTTAAACACAAGCGCGTATATCGTAAACGGCTCGTTCGGCTGGAGAGAGGCCGCGGAATGGAGCTCGCCGCTGTTGACGAACAGCATGTCGCCCGGCTTGACCTTGAACGGCTGGCCGCCGATGGTATAGAGAACCTCGCCGCTTTCGACGTAGATGAGCTCGAAATGCTCATGCCAGTGGAGGGGCAGGGAGCAGCCGATTTCAAAGGTTGGATGAAATACGTTAATCGGCAGGGCCGGATCGGTCATAAGAGTATTCTCGTATAAATCGCTTCGCATAGGTACTGCCTCCGGCCATCAGATTAGCAAGATCGGGATAATAAACAACAAGAAGCATTAAGACATTAAACCGCGAACGTACTATATTGGTTAATGTTATCACAGAGAGAAGCTCCGGTGCTTATCGATTATTGGAGCAAAAATGGGTTAAACAGGCCGGGAGGTACGGGCAGCTATGGCTCACATCGAAAAAGACAGATCCATCTCTTTATACGCGCTTGCATGGCCTATCGCTATCGAGTTGATTTTACAATTTTTAATGGGAACCGTTGATTCCCTGATGGTCAGCCGCTTGGGGGACAATGCGGTGTCGGCGGTCGGCGTATCCAATCAGGTGATGCGTTCCCTGCTTACGATCTTTGTGCTTATCAACGGCGGGGCTGGAATCGTTATTGCGCGCAGATGGGGAGCGGGCGATCCTCATACGGCGAGGCGGGCCGCGGCAATGGCGATAAAAGTCGGGCTGATTGGCGGGGTACTGGTGAGTCTGCTGTTTGCTTTTGGCTCGGGTACGATCGTGAGCCTGATGGGGACGCCTGCCGAAGTCGTTCCGCAGGCGACGACTTACATGGCCTTTATCGGCGGCTGCTCTCTCTTGACGGAGCTTAATATGATGCTGACCGTGATGATCCGGAACACCGGCAATACGCGCGGGCCGATGATGATTGCCATCGGAATGAACGTCATTCACGTGCTGCTGAACTATATGTTTATCTTTGGCGAGCTGGGCTTCCCGCAGATGGGGATTGAGGGGATCGGCATCTCCACGATTATCAGCCGATTGCTTGCGTGCGCGGTTGGCGTATGGCTCCTGCTCCGTTCGTTCCCAAGCCCGTTTGAGCGGAGCGACTGGCGCGGGTTTGACCGTCCGCTGCTCAAGGAGATGGTTGGCATTGGCCTGCCGAATCTGGGCAATGCGGCATCCTGGGGGTATTCGCAGATTGTCACGCTGGCAATCGTCTCATCGATGGGGGCGGCGCAGCTGGCGGCCTACTCCTACTTCAACATCATCCAGCAGCTGCCTTGGCTGATTGGCAACTCCATCGGCATGGCCGTCCAGATTCAGTGCGGCCAGCTGTACGGCGGGAAAAGGTATGACGAGGTTTACCGGGCTCCGTACCGGGCTGCCATGATTGGCATGTTGCCAACCTTTGCGCTGGCCGTGCTGCTGTACGCTTTCGGGCATACGACAATCGGCTGGTTTACGTCGGATCAAGAAATAACCGGCATCCTGCTGCCGTTGTTCTTCTGGTGCATGATTTGGCAGCCGATGCGGACTTGGACGTATTCCTTTATCCAGTCCCTGACGGCAATTGGCGAAGCCAAGTTTGTCGCCATGAGCAGCATGCTTGGCATGTGGATCTTCGCGACAGGCGGCGCGTATGTGTTTGGCGTACTGCTCGATATGGGCATTATGGGGGCACTCTTGGGCCTGCTGCTTGATGAACTGTTCCGCGCCATCCTCGTCGGCACCCGTTGGATCCGCCGCCGCAAGCTGCCGAGGCGGCAGGAACCGTCTGCATCTGCGGTGCAGACGGTTGGCATGAACTAGAATAATGAAGCCACTTCTTCGGGAGTGGTTTTTTTGCGAGAACATTATTTTTAATTTCCATATAAAGGGGTCGGAGGATTTTGGTTGAATCTATAGTCAGATGAGGATGAGAGGAGAGAGCTTGTTTGAATTCAAAATCATTATTTTACATAGGTTCCTTGTTCCTGTTGGTTAGCGGTCTGATGTATTCGCTAGAGCGGTACTCCAACTATGAAATGGCTGGTCGTATTCAAAGCGGATACGCCATAAATTCAGGTTCAATCTTCACAGAGGATGTAGAAGTTAAACTGAGCGATAATGAGTTGGTATTACCTTTTATCGTAATTGGCGCTGCTTTTATTCTGCTAAGTCTCCTGCTTACATTACTGTCAGCTAGAAAAACGGAGAAGGATTAGGAGGCTCTTACTTGTCTTTGTTCTCTGATTTCCCGGAAAATCACGGCTTGTCTACGCAAGCGTTAATCGAACTATTCGCCCAAACCGAGCAGCGAGACCTGCAAGTTAACAGCTTTATGCTGCTGCAGGACGGAAAAGTAACGGCTGAGTATTGGCGGGAGCCTTACCGGAAGGACACGCCGCAGCTGCTGTATTCCTTAAGCAAAAGCTTCACGTCGATTGCCGTTGGTATCGCCTGGGACAAAGGTCTGCTTGAGCTCGATGAACCAGTCATCTCGTTTTTTCCGGACAAGCTGCCAGCCACGGTATCGCCGAATCTGGCACGCATGACCATTCGCCATCTGCTCTCCATGACCGCCGGCCATGATTTTAATCTTTATTCCGCCGTTGCGGCGGAGCAGGATTGGGTGGCTGCGTTCCTTGCGCAGGAAGTGGCGCTGGAGCCGGGAACTCATTATCTGTACAGCACGCATTCCACTTACATGCTCTCAGCGATCATCGAACGGGTTACAGGGCAGTCGCTTGTCGACTTCCTGATGCCAGCCTTATTCGAGCCTCTCGGTATACCAAGGCCGGTCTGGGAGACTTGTCCTCTTGGCATCACGGCGGGAGGCATGGGACTAAGCCTGACGACGGAGAGTGTAGCGAAGTTTGGCCAAATGCTTTTGAATAGCGGAGTGTACGGGAAGAACAGAATCGTCTCGGAGCGTTATCTGGAGCTTGCGACAACCGAGCAAAGCGATAACCGCATAGCCAATGCGGGGAAAATCGACTCCATGCAGGGCTACGGCTATCAGTTCCACCTGTGCCGCCGAGGCTGTTACCGGGGGGACGGCTCTTTTGGCCAAATGTGCTTTGTGGCTCCTAAGGAGAAGCTCGTTATCGCGATGACGGCAAGCTTCAGCAATATGCGCGAGCTGCAGCTCATGCTGGACCTTATTTATGAGCATATTTTTGATCGTTTGGAAAACAAAGAGCTGCCGGTGTCAGCGCCCGCATCGGACATGCTTCAGCAGCAGCTCAGCCGCCTGTCCCGGCTTCATATTCCGGTCGCCATGCCGATTCCGGGCGACGCCATCCTTCTATTAAACCGGAGATATGAATTGGCGGATAACCCGTGCGGGCTTCAGGAGCTCGCTTTCGTCGAGGGAAACGACGGGCAACAGATGGAGCTCCAGCTAATCTTCAAAGACAGCAAGCGGAACACGCGGCTGCCGTATTCTTTTGCCGGACCGGTCTATTCGAAATCCGTCTTTACAAAAGACCTCGCCGACCACGAGCAGACGGTTGTCGCCTATGCCGCATGGGAGACTGGCCGCCGGTTAAAGCTCACGCTCTATTATATTGAAACGCCTTATATCGTTACGTACACGCTGGGCTTCCCGGACGACAGCTCAATAGAGCTGCAGTTCCGCATCCATGTATCGCTCGATATTCCAGATTTCACAGCCGAAGGCACGCGAAGTCCATTCTCATTGCCGATATCCGGTTGACACCCAAAATCTCCATATTATATAGTAAAAGCAAGGCTTAGCACTCCAACATGGAGAGTGCTAACACAATCACACGATATTGGAAGGAGAACATCACACGAATGGAAAAGCAACAGTTCAAAGCGGAATCGAAACGGCTGCTGGAGATGATGATCAACTCCATTTATACGCAGCGCGAAATTTTCTTGAGAGAGCTTATCTCGAATGCCAGCGACGCGATTGATAAAATCTACTACAAAGCACTGACGGACGACCAACTGGTATTCAACAAAGAGAGCTATTATATAAAAGTAACGGTGGATAAGGATAACCGCAAGCTGATTCTCTCGGATACGGGGATCGGCATGATGCAAGAGGAGCTGGAAAACAACCTTGGCGTTATTGCGAAGAGCGGCTCGCTCGCGTTCAAGAAAGAGAACGAAGCGAAGGACGGCCACAACATTATCGGCCAATTCGGCGTAGGCTTCTACTCGGCGTTTATGGTGGCGGACAAGGTTGAGGTCATTAGCCGTGCGCTGGGCGCGGATGAGGCATTCAAATGGGAATCGGAAGGCGCTGACGGCTACACGATTACTCCTGCGGACAAAGCGGATGTGGGCACCGATATCATCATGACGATCAAGCCGAACACCGAGGACGACAATTACGACGAGTTCCTCGAAGAATACCGCTTGAGATCGATCATTAAGAAGTACTCGGACTTTATCCGCTACCCGATCAAGATGGATGTGAAGGGCCAGCGTCCAAAGGCGGACAGCGAAGGCGAGTTCGAGGAATACCAAGAGGAACAAACGATCAACAGCATGGTTCCGATCTGGCGCAAAAACAAAAACGAGCTGACGCAGGAAGACTACGACAACTTCTACTTCGAGAAGCGCTACGGCTTCGACAAGCCGCTGAAGCATTTGCATATCAGCGCGGACGGCGCGGTGGTCTACAATGCGATCCTCTTTATCCCGGAGAATACGCCATTCGACTACTACACGAAGGAATTCGAAAAAGGCCTGGAGCTTTATTCGAACGGCGTCCTCATTATGGACAAATGCGCGGACCTGCTGCCGGACTATTTCAGCTTCGTGAAAGGGATGGTCGACTCCGAGGATCTGTCGCTGAACATTTCCCGGGAGCTGCTGCAGCATGACCGTCAATTGCAGCTGATCGCGAAGAACATCAAGAACAAAATCAAGAGCACGCTGCAAAGCCTGCTTAAGGAAGAACGCGAGAAGTACGAAGGCTTCTACAAGGCGTTTGGCCGCCAGCTGAAGTTTGGCGTGTACAACGACTACGGCGCGAACAAGGATACTTTGCAGGATCTGCTTTTGTTCTACTCTTCGAAGGAGAAGAAGCAGGTTACGCTTGAAGAATACGTGTCCCGCATGCCGGAAGACCAGAAGTACATCTACTACGCGTCGGGCGAGTCGATCGAACGTCTCGAGAAGCTGCCGCAAGCCGAGATCGTAACGGATAAAGGCTATGAGCTGCTCTACTTCACCGACGATATCGACGAGTTCGCGATCAAGATGATCGGCACGCACAAAGACAAGTCGTTCAAAAACGTGTCCAGCGGCGATCTTGGCATCGAAGCGGACGAAGCGGAAAAGCAAACCGAAGAAGAAGCTAAGGACAACAAGGATCTGTTCGCGGCAATGAAAGAAATTCTTGGCGACAGCGTAACGGGCGTCAAGGCTTCCAAGCGTCTCAAATCCCATCCGGTCTGCCTGTCTTCCGAAGGCGAAGTGACGATCGAGATGGAGAAGGTGCTGAAGGCGATGCCGAACGGCCAGGACGTGAAAGCCAGCAAGGTGCTGGAAATCAACGTGAACCATGACGTGTTCAAGGCGCTGAAGGATGCTTACGCCACCGACAAAACAAAGCTGAGCCTCTATACCAGCCTGCTGTTCAATCAGGCGCTTCTGATCGAAGGCTTGACGGTGCAGGATCCGGTTCAGTTTACGAACGATATTTGCAAAATCATGCTGTAAAAATAAAAGGTCTCCGCTTTGCCTTCTTTCGGGCATCGCGGAGACCTTTTTTCGTGAACGGTTTAGTTCTCGGGTTCGTCGTCTTCGGCGTACGAGCCGACGCGGTATTCGTCGGTCTTCTCGCCGTCCTCCCAAATCTCGACGAACAGCGCATCGCTGTTCTCGAAATCCTCCGGGTTCAGCGACTGTACCTTTTCATGGTCATCGCCGACGTATACGTTTTCCATCCCGTCCTCCGAGAACGAGACAACGACGTAAATTTTCATGATTGCAGGCCCTCCAATGCAATTCTTTATTGAAGCAGTATACCATAAACGGCTTATCTCGCACCTGCCTTCATCATGAGATTATTGCCATAATTTGAATCAGCCCCGGAAAAATGGGTAATAGTAGTGGAAGAGTTAGGAACGGGGGGATTAAAGGTGAAGTTTACGCCCGAGCAGAGGATTACGCTGCATGGTTTTAACAATTTGACGAAGTCGCTCAGCTTCAATATGTACGATATCTGTTATACGAAGACGAAGGAAGAGCGCGAGGCTTATATCGAGTACATTGACGAGCAGTACAATTCCGACCGGCTTACGAAAATATTGAAGCAGGTTGCCGACATCATCGGCGCGCATGTGCTGAACATTGCCAAGCAGGATTACGTACCGCAAGGCGCCAGCGTCACGATTCTGGTCTCGGAAGGGCCAATCGTGGAGGTGCCGACCGAATCGACGTTTGACGAGTCGCCGGGTCCGCTTCCGGACAATGTCGTGCTGCAGCTCGACAAAAGCCATATTACCGTTCATACGTATCCGGAATATCATCCAAGCGAAGGGATTAGTACCTTCCGCGCCGATATCGACGTAGCTACCTGCGGGGAGATTTCGCCGCTTAAGGCGCTTAATTATTTGATTCATTCGTTTGATACGGACATTATGACGATCGATTACCGGGTTCGGGGTTTTACAAGGGACATTAACGGCAACAAGCTGTTTATCGACCATGACATCAACTCGATCCAGAATTACATTCCGGACGAAGTGATTGACCAATACGACATGATTGACGTGAACGTCTATCAGGAAAATATCTTTCACACCAAATGCAAGCTTCGCGAGTTTGATCTCAACAACTACCTGTTCGGGTATACGAAGGATAAGCTGAGCATGGACGAGCAGAAGGAAATTACGGAGCGTCTGACAGACGAGATGTACGAGATCTTTTACGGGAAAAATATTAAATGAGGTTATGGACCGGGGGATGAGCCATCTCCCGGTTTTTGGCGCGTCCCGGCAGCCGATTAAACTCTAAGGATTTATATAAGCTTTTTCTTCTATCAGGGCTTAGAATTCACCGGAATGAAACGCGCTCCGCCACCATTAAATGCGAAGTCCGTTTCACCTTGTGGTATGATTAAGCAAATTCATGTTTATGGGGGAGAACGATTCATGGCATTAGAGATCGAACGCAAATTTTTGCTGGCCGTACCGTATGAGCAGCTGGAGGGCCGGATTCAGGTACGCTCCGAGCAGCGGATCGAGCAGACCTATTTGGCGCTGGAAGCCGACCAGGAGCTGCGCGTCCGCCGGATAACGGATGTGGACAACGGAGAGATTACATACACGCATACGTTCAAGAAGGGATTTGGCATTAAGCGCGAGGAAGTTGAATACGAGATCAACGAGGGGCTATACGAGCAGGTCGTAAAGGCGTTTGGCGCCGTTGCCCTGACGAAAAACCGGATTACGGCGGAATGGAACGGCATCGGAATCGAGATCGATATTTACGACCAGATTCAGCTTACCGTCCTTGAGGTGGAGTTCGATTCCGAGGAAGCCGCTCATTCGTTCGAGGCGCCGGAATGGTTCGGAGAGGACATCAGCAGCTCGAAGGAATACAGCAACAAGACCGTCTGGAAGCAGCTGCAGCGGAAGTAGGAGGCGATAGACATGAGGAAGCTTGTGTTTTTCGTCGGCGGCGCGGGAGCGGGGAAAACAACGCTGGCCAAGGCGCTTGCCCGTAAACGCGGCGCGGCGGTATTCGATATGGATACGATGCTGCGGCCTGCAGCCGTGCAAATTATGACTGTAGCCGGGCTGGACCCGAATGACCGCGATTCGGAAGACTATAAGAAGCTGTGCCGGGATCTCGGCTACCGGATTACGATGGATGCCGCGCTCGAAAATATCGGCGTTGGCACGGATGCCTTCGTCATCGGCCCGTTTACGAAGGAAATCGGCGATCCGTCCTGGATCGCGGAGGAGCTGGCTTCGGCCGGCGCTTCCCTGGACGACGTCGAGGTGAAGGCGGTTGTGGTCTATTTGCGGGATGAAGATATGCATTACAGCCGGATCGAGGAGCGTGGGCTTGCGACGGATCGATACAAGCTGGTGCACTGGGATTCCTTCGCCCGTTCGCTTGGGCGCAGAACGATTGCGTGGGAGCTTCCGGAATCGTCGGTGCTGTATTACGACAATTCGCGTCCCTTTGACGAAGCGGCTTTGGAGCGGCTGGAGGAGTTCGTGTATGGCGATGTTATTTGACCCAACCATCTTCGATAATTTGAAGGTCGCCTTGGAAAATCAGCTGTACGATCTGGACAATCTGGACGAACGGATTCGGGTCGTAAACCGCGTGGACCGGTTGGATATGGCCGTGATGGGGCGCGAGTTCGCCCTGCAATTCGTATTAGCCGGCACCGACCGGGAGAAGCGAATTGTCGGCGAAATCCGGCTGGATACCTCGCTCCGCGACCTGGCGACGGAGCTGCTGGAGCTGCAGGAAGGCGATCCGCCCGGCTGCAGTCTCCGCCTGCGGTTTCATCTGGCCATGCCGGACGCGGAAACGCAGTGTCCGCGAATCGAAGCGGCCGTTAGGGAGCAATGGGGAACGGAAGTATCGCTTACCCAGACGCTTAGCTTCGTGTACGGAAGCGGGAGTGGGGGCAACCCCTTGTACGAGAACGCGGTGGAGCTGCGCTTCAACCGCCGCATTGACGAGGAGCAAATGAATGATTTGCCCGAGCTGATTGAGTATATGCTGCTTACGCTTGAGGCGCTGGAACGGCTCTAGAATATGGCAAAGCGAATACATACGCATACCGGATGACAGAGTGGCCGAGCATGATTCATGCTGGCCGCTTTTTTTGTGCCTGTCGCAAGTCGGAGCTTAATTCCGCTGCTTAGCCGGACCGGTGGAACCTCTCACGAGCAGCTTGGTGGAGAGCAAGGTCTCCGTCTTGGGCTGCTCCGAATCGTTAAGTCTGCTGAGCAATCTTTCAACGGCGCAACGCGCGTAAAGATGAAGATCTACATCGACCGTTGTGATTGGCGGCGTGGCCAGCCTGGACAGGTAGCCGTTGTCGAAGCTGACCACGGATACATCCTCCGGCACGCGCAATCCCATCTGCTGCAAAGCCGAATTGACCATAAAGCCGAACCCGTCGTTAACGCAGAACCAGGCGGTCGGAAGATCGGTTATTCCCTCCAGGAGCTTTCGAATTTCTCCGCTTTCCTCCTTCGCCGTGGTTACGAGCCACTGTTCCTCAAGCTCGATTCCAAGCTCGAAAGCGGCCAGTCTCATCCCCTCGAGCCGTTCGTAATAGCTTGGCGAGACGCGGATATTTCCCATGTACCCGATTTTTCTGTGCCCCAGATTAGCCAGATGGCGGATTGCCTCGTATGCGCTAAACCGGTTGTTGGTCAGAATAGAGTCGGCAGCGAGATCCGGATGGTGATGGTCAATCAACACGGAAGGAATGCCGGTATCAAGAATGGCGCGAATATAAGGCGTCGTTATATGAGACAAAATAAGAATGCCGTCAACAGCGCGCTGCTGTAAAAAAGGCGGCAGCGTGAGGGAGGCTGCATCCTCCGGGCTGATGGATTGGATAATAAGCTCGATGCCCTTTTGTTTCAATTCCTTATCGACGCTCAGATAAATATCGCCGAAGAAGCTTTTCATGGAAAATGCATAATTCGAAGCGATTAGGGCGATCGTACGCGGAGCAGCATGCAGAGCTGCCGGCTGGTCGACCCGCTTGCTGTATACATAACCCATGTCGTCCGCCGTCTGCATAATCAAGCGGCGCGTCTCATCGCTTACGCCCGGTTTGCCGGTGAGCGCTTGAGATATGGAATTCTTGGACAAGCTTAGCTTGTCTGCGATATCCTGCATCGTTACTTTTCTGTTCACGAGGTCAACCTCCGTCGGGACTTTGATTTCGGCGCTGCGCGTAGGCGCGGAACGCTAAAATTGTGCTCGTTTTCTATAATTGTTCCCGTTCCTCGAAAGGGTGTCAAGCCGCACTTGCGGTATTTGAAAAGCGGGCGGGGAACGGTTTGTTCAATATCTATTGTAACGTTACAAATCAATTTAGTAAAGTAATTAGTAAGGTTGTTGTGAAGGGGAATATCAAGATAATCACTTGACAAGGTCATTATGACAGCGCATAATAAGGGTCGTAAACGCTTCCAGCTACTTTATGTCATGTGATGCAGCATGACGGGATTAATTTGTAATTATAAAATCATGTTTTTGGGAGGTCATTGTTCCATGAAGAAAAAAGCACCGGTTCTTCTTACCACTATCGTGGCGCTTGGAATGCTGAGTGCCTGCTCGACAGGCCAAGGCGGCCAGAATCAGACGGGAAACAGCTCGTCGAGCGAAGGCAAGGTTACGACTATCGAATTTTGGGCGGCTCCAAACCCGACCCAGCAAGCTTATTGGCAGGAGCTCGCCAAGGCTTACGAGGCAACTAACGATAAGGTGAAGATCAATGTCAGCGCCATTAAGGAATCGCCGACGTCCGAGGCCAGCATTCAATCCGCCATCGCGGCGAAGAGCGCGCCAACGATCTCCGAAAACATTAACCGCGGCTTCGCTGCTCAGCTGTCTAACAGTAAGGCGCTAGTACCGCTCGATACGCTGGAAGGCTACAACGATATTATTCAAGGACGCAACATGACCAAAACGATCGAGCCATGGAAGTTCGCGGACGGCCATCAATACGTGCTGCCGATCTACTCCAACCCGATGCTGTTCGGATGGCGCCTGGATGTTCTGAAGGAGCTTGGCTATAACGAGCCGCCTAAGACATACAGCGAAGTGCTTGAGGTGACCAAGAAGCTGAAGGCGAAATACGGGGATAAGAAGTTCCTGTGGGCGAAGCCGGATCTTGCCGATCCTACGGCCTGGAAGCGCTGGTTCGATTTCTACATGCTGTATGACGCGGCTTCGAACGGCAACAAGTTCATTGAAGGCAATCAATTCACCGGGGACGAGAAAGCCGGAACCGAAGTGCTTACCTTTGTAGACAACCTGCGCAAGGAGAACGGTCTTCTTTCCCGTCAGGTGACGGATCCGTTCGAGAACGGAACGGGCATCTTCACCGACGTTGGGCCGTGGACCTTCACAACCTGGGCAGAAAAATATCCGAACCTGAAGTTTAACGAATCGTACGCGCTTAGCATGCCTCCTGTACCGGACGACGTTGATCCTGCGCAAAGCAAAACGTTCGCCGATACGAAAGGACTTGTTATCTACGCTTCCGCAACGAAAGAACAGCAGCAGGCTGCGCTTGATTTCATCAAGTGGGTGTACAGCGACGCGAAGAACGACGCCAAGTGGTTCAAGCAGACCAATCTGCCGCCGGCGCGCGACGACCTGTCGACGAACGAATCGTTCAAGGCGATCCTAGGCGAGAAGCCTCAGCTGAAGCCATATGCGGATAACGTGCCAAATGCCGTGCCGCCGATGGATAATGCCAAATACAACGACCTGCAGACGATTATTGGCGAGCAGGCATTCAATAAAGTCGTCAAGGGCGAAATCGCCCCAACGGAGGGCTGGGCGGCCATGAAGTCCGCTTTGGAAAAAGCCCTGAAGTAAGGGAGGATCCTGCTCATGGACCAACGCAATAACAAGCTGGGCTGGTTATTTACCAGCCCTTATCTCATCTATTCCTTGATCTTCTTTTTCGGGCCTCTGATCTGGTCGTTCTTCCTGTCTATCACGGACTGGGACCTGATCGCCCCGACATTCAATTTCGTAGGCTTCGCCAACTTTATGGACGCTTTGCAGGATTCAAGCGTGCATGCGGCTTTTTGGAATACGTACAAGTTCATGATGATCTTCGTTCCGCTCGTTACCGTATTGGCGATTGGCGTAGCGGTGCTCGTGCACGGATTGAACCGGTTCAAAAGCTTGTTCCTTATCGGGTTCTTCCTGCCTTACCTGAGCTCGGGCGTAGTTAGCGCGCTGATCGTAAAAGGCTTGCTTTCCTATACGAGCCCCGTAAACGTCTCTCTGCGAGGCATCGGGCTGGATATCAACTGGCTGGGGTCGCCGTTTTCGGCGCTCTGCGTGGTAGGGGCGATTCTTGCCTGGAAATTCACGGGCTATTACGCGCTTATCATTACTTCGGGTCTTGAGAGCATCGACAAGGAAGTGTACGAAGCCGCCGCGATTGACGGCGTGAAGGACAGCCAACGGTTCTGGCGCATTACGCTTCCGCTGCTTTATCCGTCGCTGTATACGACGCTTATTCTGGCGTTTGGCGTTACCTTCGGCATTTTCACCGAGGTGTATCAATTGACGGGAGGCGGACCGGGGCACGCGACTAACACGTGGCAGATGGAAATATTCAAGCAGGCGTTCCAGAACATGCAGGTCGGCTACGCATCCGCGGTAGCGCTGCTGGCTTCGGTGGCGACGTTTATTTCCATCTTCATTATCCGCAAAATTTTGGAGATTTGGGGGAAGCGCAATGGTTGGGTCTAAAAAGCACAGCGGTACGAGAAAAGCTGTTCGATACGGAATCGCGGCCGTGCTTCTGCTCATTATGGTGTATCCGTATCTGTATATGGTACTCAGCTCCTTCGCGGATTGGACGCAGATCGACAAGCAGCTCTTTCCGACCAAATTCACGATCAAGTCTTACGAATGGCTCTTTAATGGCGGCGAGACCGGTATTACACGGCCTTGGTTAAACGCCTTTTTTAACAGTATCTTTGTTTCGCTCGCTTCTACGGCGCTTATGATGTTCTTCGGCATCATGGTCGCTTACGCATTGTCGAAGCTGAACTTCTTCGGCCGGAACGCGATCAACAACTTTGTTCTGTTCCATATGTTTTTCCCGGCTATCATTCTGCTCGTGCCGTCGTTTCTGATCATTCAGCGCGTGGGCTTGTACGATACGTATCCGGGGCTTATCATTCCGAAGGCCGTCAGTTTATGGGCGATTTTTATGTACACGAACTTCTTCAAGGCCGTGCCGACCGTCTTTATTGAAGCGGCTAAGCTGGACGGGGCGTCCGATTTGAAAATCATGTTCCGGATCATGCTGCCGATGTCGAAGTCGATTACGACCGTTATCTTCCTGTTCCTGCTCATGGAGCGGTGGACGGAGCTGCTGTGGGATATGATTGCGGTGAAGAGCGACTCCATGCTGACGCTAAACGTATTATTGTCCCAGATGTTTGGGCCATACGGATCTTATCCGGGCCCACTGTACGCGGCTTCAACGATCCTGACGCTGCCGATTATTGTGATGTTCCTCATATTCAGCAAGAAATTCCAAGAGGGCATGCAGTTCAGCCTGAAATAATCTTCCTTGGAGGTAACGAATCATGACCGTTCACGAACGAAAAGCCGGCAGCGCGCTAAGCTGCTCGGAGCTTCTCGAAGCTTACCGCGCCTCCGGTGCACGGGCCGACAACCCGTCGCGTATCGCCTTTGAAGGCGTAGGCGGCAAAGACGTGTACAACATCGCGGCCCCAATCCGGGAGAATGGGGCCGACATCATTCCGGGACGCGTGGAATCGCGGGACAGCGAGCATTCCGACGTCATTTTCTTTACGGAACAAGCCGGCAAATGGCTTCCGGTAGAGGATGCTCCCGTATTGGCTCTGCAGGATCCGTTTCACTGCCGTATTGGCGGGGAGCTGGTGCTTGGAGGCGTCGAGATCTATCCGCATCCGGAACGGGAGGACGCGCTGATGTGGCGCACGGTGTTCTACCGCGGCAGCGGCATACGCGATTTAAAGCCCTTCTTCAAAGGGCCTGACGGAATGAAGGATATCCGTCTTGTCGAGCTTCCTGACGGCAGCGTTGGGGTCTTCACCCGCCCGCAAGGCGAGAAGGGCGGCCGCGGCAAGATCGGCTTCGCCCGGGTTGCTTCGCTGGATGCCTTAACGAAGAAGGTTATCGACGATGCGCCGCTGCTTGAAGGACAATTTGCGGAAGGCGAATGGGGCGGCGCGAACGAAGCCCATTTGCTGAAGGACGGCCGCGTGGGCGTGCTCGGGCATACCGCTTGCTTCGATGAAGCAGGAGACCGTCACTATTATCCGATGGCCTTCGTGTTTGATCCGCGGGATGCTTCGTTTACCGGTATGGCGATCATTGCCGAGCGCAGCCGATTCCTGCCCGGACCGTCCAAAAGGCCGGACCTGCAGGACGTTGTCTTCAGCGGCGGCCTTGTGAGGCGGGAGGACGGTAGCGCCTTGCTGTATGCCGGCATCAGCGATGCCGACGCTCAGACTCTGGTTATCGCCGATCCTTTTGCCGGTTTGTAATATTTACCCGGCCCAATGCGGCCGTTCAAGCAATGAACGAAAGAAGGAATCATCTTATGAACATTTACAGATATGAACAGAACCCGCTGGTTACGCCGGCGGACGTGAAGCCGCACCGCCCCGATTTCGAAGTTATCGGCGCGTTCAACGCCGGTATTGCCGAATATAACGGCGAAGTCATTATGCTGCTCCGCGTCGCGGAACGGCCTATCAGCCCGGATCCGAACGTCGTGCTGGCTCCGGTCTATAACGTGGAACGAAACGATCTGGACCTTTTCCCGATCCGTTTGGACGACGCGCGCTATGATTTTTCCGATCCTCGCGTCATCGTACGGAAGGAGAACGCTCCGTCTTTTGAATACCTGACTTCCTTGTCCTACTTGCGCATTGCGCGGAGCAAAGACGGACGGCATTTTACCATCGACGATCATCCGTTTGTGTATCCGTCCCAGTCGCTTGAGACGTTTGGGATCGAGGATCCCCGCATTACGCAGATCGGGGATACCTACTATATTTACTTCTCGGCGGTTTCGCCGGTCGGCATCGGGGAATCGCTCGTGTCGACGAAGGATTTCGAGAACGTCACTCATCATGGGATGATCTTTGGCCCGGACAACAAAGACGTGCTTATTTTCCCGGAGCGCGTAAACGGCAAGTATTACGCGCTGCACCGTCCAACAACGAAGAGCTGCGGGCGCCCGGAGATGTGGATTGCCGAGTCCGACAACCTGCTCTACTGGGGCAATCACCGCCATTTGATCGGACTGCGCGACGGCATGTGGGACAGCGGACGCCTGGGCGGCGGCGCCGTGCCAATCAAGACGGACAAAGGCTGGCTCGAGCTGTACCATGGCGCGACCAAGGATAACCGTTACTGCATGGGCGCGGTGCTGCTCGACTTGAACGACCCGTCCAAGGTTATCGCCCGTTCCGGCAATCCGATTATGGAGCCGGAGGCCGACTATGAACGGAACGGCTTCTTCGGCGGGGTCGTCTTCTCTTGCGGCGCGCTGGTAGACGGCGATCGCATCCGCATGTATTACGGAGCTGCCGATACGTCCATGGCTTGCGCCGAGCTTAGCTTAAGCGAGATTCTGGATAGTCTGGAAGCCGTATAAGACGGGCAAAAAAGCCATCCCATCTGCCTTTGGGCAAGGGATGGCTTTTCATGTTGCGGGCGTGCGGCGTTGGGATAAGACTCTGGCAGGGTTTTATCGGACGAAATCGGAATAATAGTAGTGATCATAAGACCCCGTGAGGGTCTTATTGGCTTAGGTTGGGCGAGAAACGTGGGTGTTGAGGACGAGGTGGCCTAAGAGTATGTCGGATTTAACCGGATAAGGTCCCTGTGCAACTAGAATAAAAAGTGGACACCCTCTAAGAGCAGGTAGATAATAAACACAAAAAAACCGAGGTGTCGTCCACATGAAAGAGAGCAGGC
This sequence comes from Paenibacillus sp. BK033, assembly GCF_004345425.1. GTDB lineage: Bacteria > Bacillota > Bacilli > Paenibacillales > Paenibacillaceae > Pristimantibacillus. The sequence goes on along the minus strand of NZ_SLVP01000020.1, from coordinate 1 downwards.
A
>NZ_SLVP01000019.1 GCF_004345425.1 Paenibacillus sp. BK033 | reverse complement strand
TCCACCATTTCTCATTATTGAGAGCCATTAGCTCAGTTGGTAGAGCACCTGACTTTTAATCAGGGTGTCGAAGGTTCGAGTCCTTCATGGCTCACTTTACCTTGCTTTTTGCGGTTGTGGTGGAACGGCAGACACGCTATCTTGAGGGGGTAGTGCCCACCGGGCGTATGGGTTCAAGTCCCATCAACCGCACCATATCATTCGAAATTTACAGGGCCTTGCTTAGCAAGGCTCTTTTTTGTTGTCTTCATAATGTTGAGCTTGTAATTTTCGCAAGGATAAAATCCCGAAAGCTGCATCAAAAAATTGAACATGGAATTAACGATAAATTGAATTGCGGGTATTCTGTCCAGACGGTATAATGCATCATCATCATATGGCATCGATTACATGAAAAAGCGAGGGATAGCATGATCGTTTGGACGAATGCTGGACAGGTTGGCCAGGAAGTAATAAGGATAGGATTCACCAATCGGATATCCGCGGTAAGCGTTGATCCCGTTTCCTCTAAGAGTAAGAAACAGGAAGGTCCGCAGCCATGAAACTGATGAAGTGGCTGTTCGTCAACCGGAGTATCAGAACGAAAATCGTTTGGAGCAGCGTAATTACATCGCTTGTTCCGATGCTTGTGTTGTCTTATCTTTTTTACGAATCTAGCACGAGATCGCTGGAGCGCACGATGTACCGTAGCACCAGCCAGAATGCGCAATATGTGGCTGGCTATTTGAATCAATATTTTCGCGATCTGTCTTCATCGGCCTTGCAAGTGTACGGTTTTTCCCGTGTCATGAATTTGATGGAGCATGGCCGCAAGGTGAATGACGAAGATTTCTTTGCTCTTGGCGAGTCGCTGAAAAATTATTATGCGCTTGTATCCAATAAGAACAAGGATACCGTTATAAAGATCATGGTCTTTGGCAAGGACAACAAGCTGAGGGACTTTTGGTCAAGAGCAGCCAGTTACGATTCCATCCCTTTTAACGAGAGCATTCCCCATTACGGGGACATGCTCGATTTGCCGTTCCAGCAGTCGCTCTCCTTCTCCTACAAGGACGCTGCGTTTAACCAGGACTTTTTCGTATTTTCCATTACGATTTATGATCCTTTCTACCATAGTAAAATCGGAACGCTTGTCTTTTACATTCAGATGAAGGAGCTTACCAAAGTCATCGAGGCGAACAACCAGTCACCGAATGTCATTGTGCTGCGCAATTCCCGGGGCGAGACCTTCTACCATACGAGTGACAAGTACGACGATATTGTGCCTACTTTCGAGGTGCCGGACGCCAAGCTGAAAAAAAAGCCGAAGGAGCTCCGATTTGAGCAGCGCAAGGATCTGCTCGTCAGCACCTCTTATTTGGATAACGGGAACTCCACGCTGACCATTATTTATCCGAACGAAGAGCTGGCTCGCCATCGCAACAATACGCTCTTCATCGCAATCGGAGCGTTGGTATTTGCGGTTGTGTGTATTTCGCTGCTGTCGCTCTTTGCCCAGCAATACCTGACTAGGCCGATTAAGCGGCTTGGCCAAGCGATGAAGAAGGTACGCACCGGCAACTTCCATGTTACGCTGTCCCAGCCTTACCGCTATCGGGATGATCTGTCCGAGCTGAACCGCAGCTTCAATTTCATGACGGAAAAAATACGGGAGCTGATCGAGCAGCGGTACCAGATGCAGCTTCGGAACAAGGAAGCGCAGCTGCTTGCCCTGCAAATGCAGATAAACCCCCATTTTTTGTACAATACGCTGCAAACGATTGGCGGTAAGGCAGTGCTGATCGGTGACTATGAAATTCCGGAGATGTGCCGTTCCCTCGGCGATTTGTTCCGATACAGCTTTTATGAGGGAAATACGGAATCCACGATCCGGCAGGAGCTGGCCCATGTCGCCAACTATTTGTATATCCAGCAGTTCCGATTCGAGGAGTCGCTTCGCACGGAGTTTGACGTACCCGAGTCGCTAATGGAGGCAACCACCATTCGCTTCGTGATGCAGCCGATTATCGAGAATGCCGTTATCCATGCGCTTGGCGGTCCGGATGACGGTCAGCTGCTTATTCGCGTTGGGGCGGAGACGTACGATGGCGCGATCGTATTGTCGGTCAGCGATAACGGCCCGGGCATAGCGCCGGCCAAGCTCGCGGAGCTGCGCGGCGACATGGAGAAGAAGTCGATGGAAGTATTCTCAGGGGTTTCGATTGGATTGAAGAACGTTCACGAGCGCATACGGCTTGCCTATGGCGAGTCGTATGGCCTCGAAATCGACAGTAAACCGAGTGAAGGAACGGTTATACGCATCCGAATTCCATGCAGAAAGCGGGGAGAATCGCATGTTTAAAGTAATGGTCGTCGATGACGAGCCATGGGGGCGCAAGTCGGTCGGCAAAATGATCGAAGAGCTGCAGCTGGACGTTGAGGTTGTCGCGGAGGCCCGCAACGGCGCGGAAGCGCTGGAGCTTATTCCGGTGAGCAAGCCCCATATCATCGTCACGGACATGAATATGCCGGTTATGAACGGCCAGAAGTTTCTCGAGCAATTGTATCACCGGTATAACCATATCAAGATTGTGGTGATCAGCGGTCATTCGCAATTCGAATATATGAAGGCAGCCGTTGCCTACCAGGCATGCGAATACGTGCTGAAGCCGGTATCGCTTGCGGATTTGAAGGATGCCATGGTCAAAGCCATACAGGCAAGCCGCAGCCATATGAGCGTGGAGCAGCGCCAGCAATTCGCAAGCGAAATGCGCAAGCTGCGTACCGAGACGTTTTTGCAGAACGTGACGGGACGGCGTATCGCCTACAGCGCCGATATTGTCTCCCAGGCAGCGGAGCTGCTCGCGAGTCCGCCGGTAGGCCGCTACAGGCTTGCTGTATGCATGATGCGTCGATTCCGCGAGCTGGCGGAAACCAAGTTTAACGGCAATGCGGACTTGCTAATGTTCAGTATCGAAAATATGATGAGCGAACTAACGAGCGGCGCACCTCTATACGTATTCAAATCGGACGACCGTCAGCGGCTTTGCCTGCTGTTGCCGGAACCGGCTATGGACGGCGGGGGAGTGCGGGAGCTGCTGCTGCCTTTCCATGAGACAGCCAGCCGTATGCTGCAGCTATCTGCCGTTGTTGGCCTAAGCGATCCGCGCGACCTTCTGGACCAATTGCCGGAGGCGTTCGAGGAAGCAAGCGAGCGTCTGTACGGCAGTCTGCTGCGTGGAAGCGAGTTCGCGGTAAGGGCAGCCGATATGCCGCAGGAGATGCGGGAGAGCGGCGAGATGCTCGGCGGATTCGACGCGAAGCTGCTGCAGCAAGCGATTGTTGGCGGACAGGCTGCCTCCGCCCGCAGAATGCTTGGCGAGTTTGCGCGCAAAGCGGAGATGTCGGAATCGCTGACCATCCGGAGCGCCCAGAAAGAGCTGCGCAAGCTTAGTGCTGCCGCCGGAAGCGAGTGGCCGGCTATTGCGGCAGCTAGTCCGTTGTTGTCCGATCAACGGGCGATCGACAGCGTAATGACGCTCTCCGCGCTTCACGCCTACGTATCGGAGCTGTCAGCGGCCATAGAAGCGCACATCCATGCAAAGGGATCGTCGGATGCGGGCAATCCAATGGCCGAGATTGTGGCGTATTTGGACGGGCATTATTTCGAAGATGTTGGCCTGATCGACATGGCGACCCGCTATCATATGGACCCGAGTTACCTGAGCCGGCAATTCAAAGCCGCAACCGGGGAAAATTTCATCGAATACGTAACGCGTAAGCGCATGGAGAAGGCATGCGAGCTGCTTCGGGAATCCAATCATAAGGTATCGGATATTGCCGAACTGGTCGGTTACGAGAATCAGCGGTATTTCAGTCAGGTATTCAAGAAATTTACCGGACATACGCCATCGGAATTCCGGGAGTCGCCGGCGCCTCTTTCCCAGCCTGCAAAAAATTGAACATCGCATCTCCAATTTATTTTATTCCTGCGGCCGCCGACAACCAGTAAACTGAGCATCAGGACGAGAAAGCTCGATCCGAGAACATCAGACAAAGGGGATATGGATATGAACAAGAAACTCGGCCTTGGTCTCAGCATTGCGTTGATGACCGCGCTGCTGAGCGCTTGCGGCGGAAATAACGGCAACAACGCCGGCCCGGCGAATTCGGCATCGGAGCCGGCCAACTCGGCAACGGAATCGGCGAGCGCGCCGGCAACGGAAGATACCGAGCCGGTTACCATCTCGTTCATGCATTTCAAGAGTGACGCAACGGACGGCATTAACAAAATCGTCGAGCAGTTCGAAGCGGAAAATCCGAATATCAAGGTGGACGTACAGCCGGTCAAATTCGACGACTACGCTACGCTGCTCAAGACCAAGCTAGCCAGCGGAGATATCGTTGACGTATTCACCTTAAATGCCGGCAGCACGACTAAGCTGTACAAGGACGGCGGTTACCTGGAAGACTTAACCGACCAGGAATTTATGAAGACCTTCGATCCGAGCGTGCTAGCCGAGCAAGCAACGGACGGCCGCAACTATATCATGCCGCTGAACGCAGGACCAATCGCCGTATTTTATAACAAGAAAATTTTCTCCGATCTCGGTATCGAGATTCCTACGACATACGATGCGCTAATCGCGGCTGCGCAAAAAATCAAAGACTCGGGCAAAACCCCGTTTGCGCTTGGCTGGAAAGACGGCTGGCCGCTTGGCATGTGGCTTAGCCGCGACTTCCCGAGCAACACGGTGCTCGTTGACAAGCAGACCGACTTCTTCGACAAGCTGGAGAAGGGAGAAGCGAAATTCGCGGACAATCCGGCAACGAAGACGACGATTCAGCATGCGCTCGACATGTTCAAATACGGCAACAAGGACCAGCTTGGCGTGGACTACAACGGCGCGGTCGACATGTTCGCCCGCGAAGAAGCGGCCATGATGTACATGGGGACTTGGCCGCTGCCGGATATCGAGAAGAAGAATCCGGAGCTGTTCGCAACCGGCATGGGCTACTTCCCGTATCCGTTCAGCAATGATCCGGCGCTTAACAAGCTGGAGTTCAACCCGGATGCTTCCGTAGCGGTGAACAGCAAGTCCGAGCATAAGGATGCCGCGTTCAAATTCCTCGCCTACTTGGCTAGCGTACCTGCGGCAAACACGTGGGTAGAGAACGTGAAGACCTTAACGTACGTAAAAGGCGCATCCGCAGACATCGCTCCGGCCGTTTCCGACCTGAAGCCTTATTTCGATAACGGTCAGTTGTACAACTCGCAAGTGTATATTACAACAACGATTGACTGGACGACGCAGTTCTCCCAATACGTACAGAAAGTGTTCTTCAACAAGGCAACGGCGGATGACATTATTAAGGATCTTGATGATTGGGTTGCCAAAAACCATAAATAACGCAGGATTGGCCACGCGGACGGCATAGGCGCAGCTTATGCCGTTCTTTTCGGGAAGGAGAGGAACCGATGGAAAGCTTGAAAAAAACGATTCGACGCGAGATGTGGTACGTCCTGTTCCTTGTTCCGGGCGTACTGTTGTTCGCCTTCGCCGTCATCGTGCCTTTTGTAACGGGCATTCGTTATTCGTTTACGAACTGGGACGGCATTTCGCGCAAGCTGACTTATATTGGCTGGGACAATTACGTGAATGCGATCCAAGACCCCGATCTATGGACGGTTCTTGGCAACACGTTCAAATATGCGATTATTCTTACGCTGCTCGTCAATTTAGTGGCGCTCTTATTTGCGCTGCTGCTCGACAGCTACCTGCCGCTGCGGAATTTGTTCCGCACGATTTTTTTCCTGCCAAGCGTCATTTCGGTTATACTCGCCGGATTCATCTGGAGCTATAACTACAGCCAAGGGTTTCCGAGGCTGCTCGCTCATCTGGGGATGGACGTAACCAGTCCGCTAGGCAATCCCGACCGCGCGTTATACGGTCTCATCATCATCGCCGTCTGGCAGGGCATCGGCTCGCCGATGATTATCTATATTGCCGGCTTGCAGGGCATTCCGGCCGAGCTGTCGGAGAGCGCGCGCATCGACGGAGCGGGTCCGCTCCGCGTCTTCCGCAACGTTACGCTGCCGCTGCTCGCGCCGTCGGTGACGATCAACATGCTGCTCGTGCTGACCGGCTCCCTGAAAGTGTTCGATCTCGTCCTTGTTACGACAAACGGCGGACCGGGCTTTGCTACCGAGGTTATTGCGACCTTTATTTATAAGAATGCGTTCTCTTCGTTTAAAGCAGGCTACGGCATGGCGCTATCGATGATCTTCTTCGTCATTCTGGTCATCGTAACGGTCGTGCAGGTAACCATATTCAGAAAACGGGAGGTGGAGATGTAATGAGAAGCACGCGATTGCTTGTGTTTATTGCCGTTGCGGCCGTTGCCGCCGTGTTTCTGTTTCCGCTCTACGTCGCCGTGCTTATGGCGCTCAAATCGGCGAAGCAGACCTTCGATTCCTTTTACGCGCTGCCGCCGTCCCCGGATCTGGCTAACTTCGTTCATGCCTGGGATACGTCCAAGTATCCGACCGCCTTTCTGAACAGCGCAATCATCACCGTCCTTTCGGTGCTGCTTATCCTGATCATTTCCGCCTTGAGCGGGTACGCGATTGCGCGCGGCAGCAAACCGCTCTACAACTTCTTTTTCCTGCTGTTTCTTTCCGGCATGATGGTGCCGTTCCAGGTCACGATGCTGCCGCTCTACCAGCTTGGCAAATCGCTTGACATGCTGAACAATTATTGGGGGATTGTCCTGATCTACGGCGGATTCGGCGTTCAGTCGGGGGTTCTGTTCTTTACCGGCTTCGTACGGGGCATTTCGCGGGAGATTGAGGAGGCGGCACGCATTGACGGCTGCTCTACGCCGGGGATTTTTATCCGCATCGTTATGCCGCTGCTGAAGCCCGTGACCGCGACGGTGCTTGTGCTTAACGCGCTCTATATCTGGAACGACTTTTTGCTGCCGTTATTGTACTTGCAAAGCAAAGACTTCCGGACGATACCGCTGCAGCAGTATTTCTTCTTCGGGCAATACAGCAGCGATTTGAACCTTGCGTTCGCGTACGCGGTGATGGGGCTTATCCCGATTATCGTTTTCTTCCTGTTCATGCAGCGCTTCATTATTAAAGGGATTGCGGCCGGAGCGATCAAAGGCTGAAACGCAATCGCGCTTAAACCTCGGTAAGCAAAAAAGCGTACATCGATCACACAAATAATTGGATTATTTTGGACGGTCGACTGTCGTACAATGGGTGGCGAGAGCAGGGTTGTCTGCTCATCACCACTCATTGGGAGGGAAAATAATGAGAAGGAATGGCTTGAAGGTTGTGCTGCTTCTCTCGCTGCTCTTGTCGGTATTGCTGCCTGTCGGTACCCGCATGACGTATGCGGCAGCCGTGTCAATCTCTCAGACGGGCAATATTGTAACCGCTACCAACGGTGCGATTACCGTTGCGTACGACCTGTCGACGGGCAAAGGCACGTTCAAGGAAGGCAGCACGACACTCATCAGCGATTTTTACTCGGATTATGCGATCAGCGGAAGCTCAACCAGGTACAAGTCGACCGATTCGGCTACAAGGACCGCAAGCTGGACGACAACCGGTACCGACGGTTATGGCACAAACGGCAAGCTGCTGACGATTACAAACGCGCTTGCTTCGGGATCCACAATCACGCTTCGCATCACCATGTACGAGAACCGTTCCTATATCCTCTCGGATATGACGGTCAGCAAAGGGACCTCGCAGACGATCGACTTCCTCGAGCCAATCGCAGCCAATAATCTCGACATCGGCTCCGGCAGCGACAAACGCATTTATACGACTCCTTATACGAACAACTATGACTTTGGCGTAGCGCCGGTTAACGATTTCGGCAACAGCCAGAACGGCGACGACCGTCCGTACGGTGCGGGGGAAACCTGGTCGGCGTTCAACGGCAAGAGCTACTGGGTGGCGGCCATGTTCGACAATGCAAGCAAGAAGGGCGTCGTCGCCGGCGCGGCCACGACAAAGACGTGGAAGAGCATGCAATACCTGGCCCCGGCCAGCACGGCAAACGGTCCGCTCACCGGGTTCTCAGTCTACAACGCCGGCGGGAAAAAGAGCGGTACGAGCGTTGCGAGCGATAAGTTTTTCCTCGGTTATTTCGCGGACTACCGCGACGGATTGGAGACGTTTGGCCAAGCCTACGCCGTTGGGGAGCCAAAGCTGAATTGGACCGGCGACGTGCCGATCGGCTTCAACACGTGGTATGCGTATTACACCTACGGCACGGCGGATGCGATGCTGCCGACAACGGATTACTTCTACACGCACCTGAAGTCGCTTGGCTACAATTACATGAATCTCGACTGCTGCTATAAAGGCGTCCCTACCAAGACGCCGGTACAGAATCTGAAGGACTTCGCCGATTACGTGCACAGCAAAGGGATGAAAGCCGGCACATACTCCGCTCCGTTTGCGATCTTTGATCCGCTGACGGATACGGTGCCAACGACTTCGTATACGTTTGGCGATATTGCGCTCAAGGATGCTTCCGGCAACCCGATCAAGTCGTACATCAATACGTACATCGTGGATGCGACCCATCCCGGCGGCCAGGCGTATTTGCAATGGATCATGCAGACGCAGCATATCGACCCGGGCTTTGATTACGTCAAGCTCGATTTTATCGACCTCGGCATGTATGAAGGCAGCTTCTATGATTCCACGAAGAACGGGATGGAAGCTTACCGGATCGGCATGCGGATCATGCGCGATACCTTGCTCGCCGCGCCGCAGGACATCTATATCAACGAATCGATAGCACCGCTCTTGCCATCGGGTTATGCGCATGGACGCCGAACGGGCGTCGATACGACAATCGGACTGGAGTCTTATCCGGGCATCGAGCGCCAAGCGCTTAACACGGCGGCTTCCTGGTGGACGAACGGTACGTTGTATTCGTACAATGACCCCGACATGCTTTTCCCGGAAAGCGTCATAGACGGCTTTAATAAAGTAACGCTGAACGAAGGAACGCTGCTGTCCACGGCGATAATAATGGGAGGCGGTCATCTCCTTATTGGCGACAACGTGCCGTTTATTTCGGAGGATCGGATGAAGACGCTGTTCAACTCCGATTTGCTTAATCTGGTGAAGGCCGGCAAGGCGGCGCGGCCGTTGTCGATGACGAACTTTTATCATAAGCTCGAACACCCCCCAACGGCCCTTTATTTAACGGCAGCTAACGGAGATAAATACGTCGGGCTCTCCAACTGGGATATGAACAATTCGCAGTCCGCATCCGTAGCGTTCAGCGATCTCGGTCTTAGCCCGAGCGCAACCTATACGCTGACGGAGCTGTACAGCAAGACGAAGCTTGGCACTTACTCCGGCAGCTACAGCCGCACGCTGAAGCCGGGCGAATCGGTTATCGTGCGCGTCTCCTCGCAAGCGAGCGCATGGCCGACTGCTGCGGCGAATCTCGCCTCCGGCAAGACCGCAACGGCATCGTCGACCTGGTCCGCGCAAGCCGGTTACGAGGCAAGCAAGGTGACGGACGGCAGCCAAGCGACGAGATGGAGCGGGGAGAACGGCACCGCGAACAACCAGTGGATCGAAGTTGAATTTGGCTCCAGCACAAGCGTTAACCGGGTTGTTGTGAATGAGTATGCCTACGGCAGCCAGAACTTCCAGATCGATACGTATACCCTGCAATATTGGAACGGCTCGAGCTACGTGAACCTGACGAAAGGCTTCACGATTGGCGACAGGCGAATATTCGACTTCCCGACCGTCAATACGTCCAGAATCCGGCTTTATATCAACAAGGCGAGATTTATTCCATCGATCAACGAGATCGAAGCGTATAATGTGAGCGGCAATACGGGTTATGTGATCGATCAGGATAACAGCAGCGCCTCGTATTCCACGTACTCGGATATCCGTGCGGGTATTCAAAGGATGCAGACGTTTACGTTAACCCAATCAAGCCTGCCAAGGCTGGATGTCTACTTGTACGAAAGCTATGTAAACAAGGTGCCGGAGGATAACTATTATCTGGATATCGTTCAGCTCGATGCCAACAACAATCCGGTGCAAAAGCTGTTCAGCGCTTCGCTTAATCCGAACAATATTCCGGGAGCAGCGACGCCTTACGCGGTATATCCGCGCCTGACGGGACTGGACACCACGAAGAAGTACGGACTAATCTTACGCTCTCCGCAGACGCTTGACGACAATTCAACCGATAACAAGTACGGGTTTGCTTATAACGACAGCAATCCGTACGCCGGCGGGCTCGAGCGGCTGTCAACAAACGGAGGAGCTACCTGGACCACCGAGAACGGCGGCAACCGCGATTTGATCTTTACCATCTACAAGTAACAACGCGCATATAATCGCATAAAAGGGTGCCCCGCTGACAGCCGAAACGGCTGTCGCGGGGGCCTTTTTTGCTGCTGAAGACAGCAACGAAGCTTGTGAAAAATAACTGTTGCATAACCGGGAATGTTGGGCTATAATCTTCATTACGCGTTACGAAAAATGCGGTCATGGCGGAATTGGCAGACGCGCTAGATTCAGGTTCTAGTGTCAGCAATGACGTGGAGGTTCGAGTCCTCTTGACCGCACCATACGCGGAAGTGGCTCAGCGGTAGAGCATCGCCTTGCCAAGGCGAGGGTCGCGGGTTCGATTCCCGTCTTCCGCTCCACGGGATGTAGCTCAGCTTGGTAGAGCACCTGGTTTGGGACCAGGGGGTCGCATGTTCAAATCGTGTCATCCCGACCATTTTGTTCATATTGCGGATACAGCAAGCCCGCCTTATATAGAAAAGCCCTTTACCCACTTTGGATAAAGGGCTTTTTCGTGTTTGGATACGATTCCCTCTTGCAGCTTTCCTCCCCATCAGGCAGGATAAACTCATAAAGCATCGAATATTGTCTTGTCCCATACTTGTTGTGAGGTGATGAGGTGCACGGCAAACGCTTGTTTAAGTCTCCGAGAACGGCTCATATTAGAAAGACGGGCATCTTGTCCATGCTGCGCAACCGGTTTTTGTTCTCCTCTCTTCGCAAACGCATTATGGTGTTACTGACCATTGGCTTTGTAGGCTGTGCCATTCTGATGGCTTCCGTCTCCTACAATGCGATCTACACGATGCAGCACGATAAAATCAAAACCTCTATGGCATTTGATCTGTATCAGCAAACGACAAAGCAGAACCAAATGTACAACAATCTGCTCCAGGTTACCCAGCAGATGACGCCGGAAGGCACGGTAGGCCATCTGATGGAGACGTATGTATACACCGCGGACATTTATAGTCAGCGTCTTCTCTCCCGCGATATTTCCTATAACATTGGCTTGATTACGTTCTCGAACCCGGCTATGCAGCTGGTGATGTACTACAATAACGCAAGCGGGCAAGCAGCTTATTCGAATTTGCCGGTGCGTACGGACTTTAAGCTTGAATCCTTGCCGGATGTTGCCGGTATGGGGGAGCTGAGATACCAGTCTCCGCATAAATCCTTATGCCGGTTCAGCGATGATCTGGTGGTGTCCGTGACCCGGGAAGTTACCTTTTCGGACGGAACCAAGCTTGTTGTCTACGTGGAGGCCAAGACCGATATTCCGACGGATATGAGCTCGGTTACCGAAAGTTTGAACATGCCGTATACGCTTGTGTTTACGAATTCTGCAGGCAATGTAACGTATAGCAGCAATACGGCTGCATTTGAAGCGGGCCAGCACCTTGAGCTTGAGGGACAGTCGGGCGCGACCGACGATTATGTCTGGAACCGGATGACCGGGGATTACGGCTATGACATAACCTTGCTTCTCCCCGTCTCTTATTACAATCATGAGCTTTATACGTGGAAAAATCATATGTATTGGATTCTCGCCATCGCCCTCCTGATGATGTTTATGCTTACGCTTGTGCTGCGGCGGCTCATTAACCGGCCATTCCGGCTGATCGAGAAGGAGATGCGGACGTTTGGCAAAGGATACATGGGCACTACGCAGTATCATACGGGAATCGACGAGTTTGACCGGATTTTCGACCAGTTCAACATTATGAAAAGGCAGATTCAGAAGCTAATTATCGACGTGGAGCAGAAGGAAAAGCGCCGGCATCAGCTGGAGATCGAAAAGCTTGCCTACCAGATCAACCCGCATTTTCTAATGAATACGCTTAATTCGGTGCGCTGGCTGGCCGTTATGCATAAGCAGGAGGAAATCGAGAAGTTTATCTCCTCGCTTATTATTTTGCTGAACTACAACCTGGGCAAATCCGAGGAAAAAGCGACCTTCCGATCAGAAATTCAGGTCATGAGAACCTATCTTGAGCTGCAGCAGATGCGGCATGATTTTGAAGTGAAGCTGGATATTGCCGAAGGAGCTTATCTGGACAGCCCGGTCGCAAGGTTCATCCTGCAGCCAATCGTGGAAAATGCCGTCTGCCACGGCCTCGACGACAACGGTATGCTGGAGATCAGCGTGCTGCCGGACGAAGCGAAGCAGATGGTGCGCATTATGATCCGCGACGACGGCAAGGGGCTTAGCCAGGAGACGTTGGCCCTGCTGCAGCGCGACACGCCTGACCAGCAGCAGACCGGCTGGGGAATCGGACTCCGTTACGTCCGCTCCATGCTGGAATCCTTTTATGGCCACAAAGCCCGGATGGGCATAGATAGCACGCCAAATCAAGGGACGACGGTTACGTTGTACCTTCCTTTTCTCGAACAACGAAAGGAGAGAGCCATGTGATTCGTGTATTAATCGTTGACGATGACAAGCTTGCGCGCAAAGGCTTTATTTCCATCATGCCATGGGCCAATCATGACATGGTTGTCGTTGGAGAGGCGGCGAACGGCGCGAAGGCGCTTGAATTCATGGAGCAGCATGAGGTGGATCTCATGTTTGTCGACTTGTCCATGCCCGTCATGTCGGGAATGGAGCTGCTTCAGGTGACGCGCCAGAGGTTTCCGGGCCTTCGTTCCGTTATCCTGTCGTTCCATGAGGAATTCGAGAATGTGCAGACGGCTTACCGTATGGGCGTGCTCGATTATATTTCCAAGGTGCGTCTGGAATCGGAGGATGACGAGCAGATTTTGAAAAGGATTGGGCAGCAGATGTCGGGAACGGCAACGCAGCAACCGTCCAGCCAGCTTCCGGCGGCCTTGAATCCTGCGCCCGCACCCGAGCAAAACGTCCGTGCGCAGGAGGAGGAGAGCTGGAGCGGGCTGGAGCAGGAATGGCGCTCTAACTACTGGCTTTATAATGAATCGGTCTTTCAACGGCTATGCAAGCAGACCGCGCAAGCCAAGGTGTCCTTCCGTCGCCTGGAAGGGCTGTTTATGCGCGTGTTGTCTCAGCTCGAGACCGACCTTGGCCTTGCTGCCGAGCTGGGCTCCGATGCGGCCGATATCCGTTCGGCCGTCGAATGGATGCGGGATTTCCGAAAGCGCGTATATGCGCAGGTGGCGGCAACCACCGATTTTACCAATACAACCACAAGTATACTGAAGGCGGTGCTGTTCATTCGCGAGCAGGCTTCGGGTACGCTGCACGCCGAGGATGTCGCCGATCACGTACACATGAGCAGAAGCTATTTCAGCCAATGCTTCAAGAGGCTGACAGGCTCGACGTTTAACGATTATTTGAAGCAGGAGCGGATTAGATCGGCCGAGCGGCTGCTGTGCGAGACGAATCAGTCCATCGCGTGGGTTGCCCATGCCGTAGGCTATAACGACTCCAAATATTTCTCCCAGCTTTTCTATGAGCAGACCCGTCTCCTGCCTTCCGAGTTCCGCGCGCAATTCATAGGGGGGAAGATTGACTACAACTAATCGAACAAATATCTACCCCCGTTTCTTGATTGAACACAAAACAGGGCACATCCGTCCGACTTTTTTTAAGCGCTTTCATTGTACAATGGGTAAGCAAGGAACAAGCGAAGAGTTTTAGGAGGGGTTAGATGAAAAGGAATATGGCACTGATGCTTTCTGCTGCATTACTAGGTGTAAGCTTGACAGCATGTTCTTCTTCCAATGATTCATCAAACAACAATGTGAAAGCGTCTTCAAGCCCTGAGGCAAGTTCGAATGCAAGCAGCTCCGAGAGTCCCGCATTGTCCGGGGATGACCTCGCCTTCTCCAAATTCCCGAAGCCCGTTGACGTTCACATCGGCATGGTGGTGGACCCGACGGACAAAACGCTGCCGGAAGGCGACAGCGTAAGCAACAATCAATACACGCGTTACTTAAAGGAAAAGTACAACATTAACGTCATTGTGGATTGGACGGCTGCTACGGGCAACGACTTCAAGCAGAAGGTCAGCCTGACAATCGCATCGGGCAAGCTGCCTGACGGCATGGTGGTCGACGACCGCTCCTTCATGACGAAAGCCGCAAGCTCGGGTCTGCTGTACGATATTGGCGATCTCTTCGATCAATATGCTTCCAAGCAAGTGAAGGATATTATGGCAAGTACCGAAGGACGCGCCCTGGAAAATGCCAGCTACAAAGGAAAAATGGTCTCGCTCCCGAACATTACGGTAGACACCGACGGCGTTCACGTCATGTGGATCCGCAAGGACTGGCTCGACAAGCTGAGTCTGCCGGTACCAAAGACGGTGGCGGATCTCGAAAAAACGGCTAAAGCGTTTATCGATAATAAGCTGGGCGGCGACAAAACCATTGGTATTGCCGGCCCATCCAAGAATTCATTTCCTTATTCCACGTTCCTCGTCTCTTCCAACAATATGGCCGGATTTGACCCGATCTTCGGCGCGATGGATGCTTATCCGGGCTACTGGCTCGACAATGGCGACGGGACGGTATCGTACGGAACAACATCGGAGAATACGAAGAAAACATTGGCATTGCTGGCCGATTGGTACAAAAAAGGACTTATCGACCCTGAGGTGGGTACGCGCGATAACACGGGCGATCCGATCAACGCGAACCAGACGGGTATTTTCTTCGGACCATGGTGGGCAGGCGGTTACGGCAACGGGGACTCCTTCAAGAACGACCCGACGGCCAACTGGCAGGCGTATCCGGTCTACTCCGATGACGGCAAATGGAATACGCATATGAAAACAACGGGCAGCACGTACACCGTGATTAGCAAAAACGCGAAGCCGGACGTTGTTAAAGCCATTCTGATCATGAACAACGCCCTTGTGCGTGATGAAGCAACCTTCGACCTGTCCGTTGCGGTGGGCTGGTATCCGCTCCGTAACGTAATGGCTGCGGCGAACGAAACGGAATACGAGTATACCGAGTTGATGAAAGTTTTGAAAGGCGAGTCGGAACCTGAAACTTATAACGTACCGAACAGCTTGTACAAACTGATGTATGCCGATGCGAAAAAAGTAAGAGACGTCGTTAAACCACCGTTTGACGAGCTGGGCGTAACTAACTTCAGCACGGCTAACTTCGGCGATTTCCAACGGCTTTATTCTCTCTTGATCGGCGACCGTCCGTTTGCGACAACTCCTATCGACAAGAAGGTCTACAGCGTGACTTACAACCAGACGCCAACGATGGAAACCAAATGGGCGAACCTGAAGAAGATGGAGGATGAGACGGTTCTGAAGATCATCCTTGGGCAAGCGTCGCTCGACTCCTTCGATAAGTTCGTGAAGGACTGGAAGGCGCAAGGCGGAGACGAGATCACGGCGGAAGTTGCAGAACTCTTGAAGAAATAAGGATACGTAAAGCTTGCGAAAGGCACAGGCGTTTCGGTGCTTTTCGCAAGCTTTCTCAAAATATAAGAGAGTATAAGTTTCCATTATACTACGCTTATATTTCATCCGCGAAACGTATGCTGCTCCTCCTAAGGACGGCGCAGCCGTTTACGCTTGTCTCACTAGAGTGACAGGAGGTTAGCCGTTATGAGGAAATTAGGCCATCAGAAGCATTATTATTTGATGCTGCTGCCGGGTATGGTCTGGCTTGTCATGTTCAGTATTGTGCCTATGTTCGGGATTCTGATGGCATTTCAGAATTATAATCCGGGATCGGGCTTGTTCAAATCGGAGTGGGTTGGGCTTGAGAACTTCAAGTATATGTTTCAGCTGAATGACAGCAAGACCGTGATCAGGAACACCTTAATTATTGCCGTGGGCAAAATCGCGCTTAATCTGATCGTCCCGCTTGTCTTTGCTATATTGCTGAACGAGCTTCGCAACTTGCGTTACAAGAAGCTGGTTCAGACGGTTGTTTATTTGCCGCACTTTCTGTCGTGGGTTATTATGTCCACCATTGTTATCGGAATCTTCGGCTATTATGGCGTTGTAAATACAATTTTCGGTTATTTCGGAGCGGATCCGCAGCTGTTTATGGCGGATGCGGGGATCTTCCGGCAGCTGATCGTAGGTACGGATGTCTGGAAGGAATTTGGTTATAACGCGATTATCTATCTGGCGGCACTGACAGGCGTCAATCCTAATCTGTACGAAGCGGCCGCTATTGACGGGGCTAACCGCTGGCAGTTAATCCGGCATGTCACGCTCCCGGCACTGATAACTACGGTAGTCCTGTTAGGGGTATTAAGCCTTGGCAACGTGCTTAACGCCGGCTTTGATCAGGTCTATAACCTGTATAACCCGCTAGTGTACTCGACTGGTGATATTCTCGATACCTGGGTCTACAGGCTGGGCTTGCAAAATCTTCAATTCTCGCTGGCGACCGCGGCAGGTTTGTTCAAGTCGGTCATTAGCTTCGTGTTGATTTATATCTCTTATCGTCTGGCCTATCGTTATGCCGATTACACGATATTCTAAGAGGAGGGCGCTGCTGTGGTCAGGAATACAACATTAGGTTCACGGGCGTTTGATATTGCGAATATCATCCTCCTCGGGCTGCTCGTTATAAGCTGCGTTTATCCGCTGTGGTACACCTTCTGTGTATCCATCTCCGAGAAATCCGCCGCTAACGCGGGTCTGGTAACGATATACCCGATCGGTTTCTCTCTGACGCCGTATAAGGAAATTATCAACGACAGCATGTTCTTTAACGCTTTCTGGATTTCGATCCAGCGTACCGTGCTTGGCACAAGCTTCGCCTTGCTGATGACGGTATTAATGGCTTATCCGTTGGCACGGCCGAAGAAGGATTTCAAAACGCGCAATATATTCATGTGGATCCTGGTCTTCTGCATGTTGTTTAGCGGCGGCCTGATTCCATGGTATCTTACCATTCAGAATTATCACCTGATCGATTCGATCTGGGCGTTGGTGCTAGGCGGCGGGGTACCGGTATTCGACGTCATCCTGATTATGAACTTCTTCCGCAATCTGCCGAAGGAGCTGAATGAGGCGGCGGTTGTCGACGGAGCGGGTCCGTGGTCGGTTCTGTTCCGGGTCTATGTCCCATGCTCGATCCCCGTGCTGGCCGCGGTAGCGTTGTTCATCAGCGTCTACCACTGGAACGAGTTCTTCAACGGGCTTGTGCTGAGCAATACCCAGTCCAGTTATCCGCTTCAGACCTATATTCAGCAGCTTGTCGTCAATATTCCGGTGGGTACCAACCTGACGCCGGAGCAGTACAAGAAGCTCTCGGAGCTATCCAACCGGACGCTCAACTCGGCAAAGGTATTTATCGCCATGGTGCCGATGCTGGTCGTTTATCCGTTCCTGCAAAAATACTTCGTATCCGGCATCATGCTAGGCGCCGTGAAGGAGTAACAAGACGAGAACCACATCCTGCCGGGATGTGGTTCTTTAATTTTTTTGCCAGCGGTGACTGGAAAAAGCGGCCCGGTACGCCTCTAGCTGAATACTGAGCACGACCAGGTAGATGGGAATGGAGTAGAGGATATAGTATCCGTGTTTATAGTGGTATACGCCAGACTTGACTCCAAGCCATTCGAACAGGAGGGCGATGGCGGCCCATACAAGCATATATCCGATGGTTGCAATCCCGGAGATCCGGAAACGCTCAAACCCATAGATATACAAGTATCCGTAAGGGGCGTACATCAGATAAGAGATAAAGTCAAACACCTCATAACTTGAATTGTCCCCAATGTCGTATAAATCGAATGGCGGTATAGCGATCGTATGGTCAAAAATGAGCCCTGACGTGACGCTTATAAGCATGGTAAAGGCGGTCTGCAAGGGGGATAGTGTTCGCGGCAGCAGCCGATAGATGGTGAAGCCTACTGTCATCAGAACGATGACATACAACTCATTACTATTGAAATGCTGGTCATAAATGACTGCTTCCATTATCGAATCCATCCTTCTCTTGAAGCCATCCACTGAAAGAGCTTTCCGAATAGCAAGGTATATAGCATGAGCAGGAGAATCATCAGGGACTCATTGAGGTAGTCCCATTCTTTATAAATAAGAACCTGATTCCGATGCAGTTCCATACCAAGCAGCAGTTGTATGCCAAACGCGTAGACGGCTATACCGGTCCTTACGCTAGTTTTTGACGATAAGAGAAAAACGTTAGCGAAAGCAATCAGGATAAACGTTATGGTGAAGTCATTATGCAGAATCAAAGCGATAAAATGCGGGATATTCTGATTGATTTGGAATAGTTGAAGGTTGAGACCGCTAATCGTTAACTTGTTCGTAAGCACGACTTCTATGGCCATGAATAAAAGGGCGTTGACAGCAAGCGGCAGTTTAAGGCGCAGATTCATCAGCACTTGAATGCAAAACCAAGCGTAAAAAATAAAAAGAACAATGACCAAAGGGAACCTTCCTTTCGTAACCAAACCAGTCCTTCAGGTAGAATTCCCTTTGTTTATTATGGATATCCATTGCTTTTATGACAAGAAAAGCACTCCTGCAAGGCCGCTTAAGGTTCCCAGCGCGACAACCGATACGACGACGAATAGCAGAACCTTATGAGGGAACGACTTCCGGATCATAAGGATCGAAGGAAGGCTGATCGAAGGAAGCGTCAGCAGCAGCGCCGCAGCGGGTCCGGTGCCTAATCCGAAGGAGAGCATGGTCTGGATGATCGGAATTTCGGCCGCGGTGGGAATAACGAACAGCATGCCGGCAATGGCGAACAATAGGATAAGCAGAACGTTGTTGGACGCGGTCTCGCCAATGGTCGGGAACAGCCATGCCCTGCAGGCGCCGAGCACAAGCACCGCAATGAAATAAGCAGGCACGACGTGAAGCAGCATGCTGCCGATTGCTTTCATCCATCTAACGAGAAGCGGGGCGGAATGCTCTTCCTGCTCCACTTTCTCCGGTGCGGCCGCAACCTGTTCGGGAAGAGTCTGACTTGATGCAAACCGGTTAGCGAAATAACTGACGCCAAACGTGAGCAGCAGTCCGAACACCAGACGAATCGCCGTGAATTTCCACGACAGGACGAAGGTCATAAAGACAAGCGTTGCCGGGTTAATGGTCGGATTGCCAAGCCAGAAGGCCAAGGCTGCTCCGACGGAGGCGTTCTTTTTCCGCAGGCCAATCGCTATGGGAGCCGCGCAGCATGTGCACATCATGCCCGGAATGGAAGCCGCGCCGCCAACCAGCGTGCTGCCGAAGGACGCTTTGCCAAGCGCTTTAAGCAGCCATCTGGACGGAATAAGCACTTGAAGCAGCGAGCCTAACAGAATGCCGAGAATGGCCGCCTTCCAGACCGAATTGTAGTAAGCCTTCGCATAGTCCCAAGCCGATTGCCAGGACGGATCGGGAGCAGCCTGGTTCTTGCCGGAGACAATCGACGAGCCAATGGTATGCTCGGCAGCCGCATGAATCGCTTTGAGATAATAGGGCCACCATTTGACGTAAGTAAGCCCGGCGATGGCGATGATGAGGAATATCGCTGCCGAAAGAATGACTTTTTTGCTGACAGGCTCCGTTCGAGGCCACGATCGGTTGATTTGTCCCATTATAGAATCCTCCGGATTTGTAATCGTTTAAAATAGCCGGTTATCATTATAGCATATTTAAATGAAGAAGGACCCTTGGGCCGTAAAGCCCGAGGGTCCTTCTATATCATTTACTTGAGCGCCATATAATACAAGTTCGTAACGCTGTCTTTAGTAATCGTATGGGCTCCGGCCGCAAGAGCAACCTGCACGATGCCGTTTGTCATGGCGTAGCTTGTTCCGTCAATCTTGATTCTCGTTCCGTCTGCCGTGTTGAATACCAAGGTTAAGGTCGCGGCGGCCGGAGACGTGAACGATATGCTGGTTGCGCTCTCGATTTTCAGGCATTGCGTCAGGGTTAGACCGTTATAGGCTACCGTCCCCTTAGAGGTCGACAGATTGCCTTGGATGGTGAAGAAATCGCTTGCTGTCCCGTCCGTCGTGAAGTTATGGATATGCTCTCCGGCCGCGGGAGTTTCGGTAGGAACCGGCGTGCTTGTTGGCGATGGAGTTGGAGTTGGAGCGGGTGTCGTTGTTGGAGCAGGCGTTGGTGTTGGCGTTGGCGTTGGCGTTGGGGTGGATCCCCCGGAATCGGAATTCCCTCCAATGGATACAAGCCGGGAAGAATAGCTTCTTATTTGAGACATGAGCGCTTCATTAATGGTATAGGAGGCATCGTCCACCGAGTCGTTAAAAGTCCAGGAGAAGTCTCCGCCATTGAGCCTTCCGGCTTCTGCCGTAACAATCTTCTCAACGTCGCTTGCGCTGTCAACGTCGGCGGCGTCAACGCCCGTATCGACGCTGGTATCGAAATTATTGTAGGCAGTTCCGCCAACCAATGCTTTGTAAGAGCCGGGAACGGCTTCGTTTCTCGACGAAGCTAAGTACGCATCGAACGAAGTGGCGTTAGCCGGCGCGGTTCCGGCATTGGAGTTGGCATAGATAAGGCTGGCCGCGTCCACAACAACGTTGTCATAGGCTTTAATCATGCCGCCGCTCTCGCCCGAGAACGTACCTTCGCCTAATGCATCGGTTCCTTGCAGGGAGCTCATCATCGGATCCTTGGTATGTCTGAAGGAATTGGATTCCACGAAAGCGGAAGCTCCGGTGGTGACGCCAACCCCGTATTTGGACACTCCGTCATAGAAGTTGTTATAGATATGAGCGGAGGCCACCCGGATTCGCGGATGACGGGAGTCGGAATGGTCGAACCAGTTATGGTGGAAGGTGACGAAAAACTCGGAGGATTCGCTTAGGCCAACAAGAGCCGCTTTTCCGGAATCCCAGTAATGATTGTAGGAGACGGTAATGTAGGTAGAGCCTTTCTTGAGGTCGGTGGAGCCGTCGCCCTTGGCTTGATCCGCATCGCCGCCGGCCGTTCCGTAGAAAATATCGTTGTTATGAACCCATACGTTGACGTTGCCCGTATCCATGGAGATGCCGTCATCCGGAAATAACATGACGCCGAGGTTTCTGACTTCCACGTTGCCGGCGTAACGGAGCAGCAATCCCCAGCCATAGGCATACGCATCAGTGCCGATACCTTCAATGGTCATGTTCATTTCGGCGTAATTGCTCTTCCCTTTTACCTCGAGATAGCCGCTGCTGTTCAGCTGCCCGCTCAAGTCCTCCTCCGTAACCTTGCCGATCAATCGGATGGCGAGCGGGGTCTTGTCGTAGCCTTTTTGCCGGAGTGTCATAATTTGGCCAAGGCCAACAGCGGTTTGCAGCGTTCCTGAACTATCGATTTTCACGTCAAGCGTGACGGTTTGAGCCGTATCAGGCGTCACGTAAATCACTTGGGCACCGGGCTTCAGAATCCCGTTGTCGGCATAAGCCCCCGAACCCGAACCGTATGGGGAGTCGGACGAAAAAGCAAAGCCCGACCGGTCATAAGCCGTTACGTTTAACGGTCCGGTAACAACCGACTCGCGGGAGCCTCCGGAGAGAAGCGCCTCCACCTTCAAGACATAACTGCCGGCAGCGAGACCAACCGCATCCGCCCGCCAGTTGGAAGGATATTTGCGGATCAATTCGTTGTCGAGCTGCTGGTACTGGGAGTCTGCCGCGCTTGTCGGCTTCACATAAACGTTATAGCCTAGCGCATTGCTTACGGGCGACCACTCGGCGTAGGCGGTCTCGTTCGAGCCTCCGCTGCCCGTGACGGCAAGCCCCGCTGCATGCAGCGTTGGATTAGGCAATCCCACTCCCAATAGGGATAAGGTAAGAACAATCGCCAGGGCGAAGCCTGTTAGGCTTGTTATTCTTTTCTTCATAGTAGTCCCTCCACCTTCGTTCTAATTGGAACCGCTTGCAAATCGTAGCAAAGCCTCGCTAGACACCTCCTTCGCTATTCGGATGCTTAAGAGCCGTGAAACATCCACAGCATAACAAGCCCAGGAGCGGTTCCGAAACAATCATTTGCACATATCGCCCGGCGTTCGCGGCGTTTTCTGAGCTAATGATTATAAGCCGGGATGAAGACACCACAAAAAAAGCAGCCAGGCTTCAAGGCCTGACTGCTTGAGTCTTACTTCCGTTCTGTAGCGAAGTATAGCAGAGCAAGGATAGGAAATGCGATTCCCAGCCATAATGCCGCGCTCCATCCGCCCGCCGCGTAAGCCCATCCTCCGGCGGCCGATCCGATCGCTCCGCCAAAGAAGAAGATCGCCATAAACAATCCGTTAAGCCTGCTGCGGATATCCGCTCCCAGCGAGAAGATCGAGCGTTGGCTGAGGACGAGATTGGCCGATACTCCGGCGTCGAGCAGAATGGCGGCAATAACGAGAACCGCAACGCCGAGTGGAGAGCCGGTTTGTATGAGAAGAGGCAGAAGCACCGAGACGATAACGGTTATAAGAGCGATTGCGGTAGCCGGTCTGGTCCAGCCGCGGTCTGCCAGACGGCCGGCGAGCGGCGCAGCAACGGCGCCCGCAACCCCAACCAGCGCATAGAGGGCAATCGCTGTCTGCGAGAAATGAAATTTTGGGCCGGCCAACAGCTGAGGCACCGTAGTCCAGAACAAGCTGAACGCCGCAAACAGCGTTGCGTGATAAAAAGCCCGGCGGCGTAAAATCGGTGTAGTCCGCAGCAATCTCCACATGGAACCAAGCAGCGCCGTATAGCTCGTGGCTGCCGTTGGTTTTCTGACCGGCAGTACTTTAGCCAGTACAATGGCTAGAATAACAATCACTGCGGCGGAAATCGCAAAGATGGCATGCCAGCCGAGCAAATCCGCAACAAGGCTGGATAAAGGCCGTGCGAGCATAATGCCAAGAAGAAGCCCGCTCATCACATTCCCGACGACGCGTCCGCGTGAAGCATCGGATGCAAGATAAGAAGCGAACGGTACGAGTACTTGGGCGGCAACCGAACCTAAGCCAATGACGAGAGTAGCGGCCAGGAAAAGAAACGGCTGCTTCGCCATCGCCGCGGTGGCCAGCGCGACAGCGGTTAGGAGCAAGGCGGTGAAAACCAGCTTGCGATTTTCCACGATGTCACCCATCGGTACGATAAACAGGAGTCCCACAACGTAGCCGATCTGAGTCAGGGTTACAATCAGGCCGGCGCTGCCGGCGGACAGGCCAATGGAGGAGCTGATTAACCCGACCAAGGGCTGCGCATAGTACAGATTAGCAGCAATAATGCCGCATGCCGTTGCCAGTAGTATCGTTAACCAGGCCGGAATATTTTTTTCGCGCGGTTGCTGATTTGAAGCTTCCATAAAGACCACTCCCTATTTGGTTTCACTTTTGTGCGAATCAATTACTATACGTAACGTTCACTAATTAATAGCTAAATAATATACTGAACGTATAGTTTTGTAAATAGGCAATTTTCGTTTTCTTTGATCTTTGTTTTTAGTATACTAAACGTATCGTTTTTATTTATTCGGTGCGTGCACATTCAGATGAAAGGGATGGTTCAAGTGGAAGCAAAAAGAGGGCGGCCGCGTAATATGGAAACGCACAAGGCGATCCTTACCGCTTCTTATGATCTATTATTGGAAAGCGGCTTCGAAACGGTCACCGTAGAGAAAATCGCTGAACGAGCGAAGGTAAGCAAAGCTACGATTTATAAATGGTGGCCGAACAAGGCGGCCGTAGTCATGGACGGGTTCCTGTTTGCTGCCGCAGCAAGGCTTCCCGTACCCGACACGGGCGTCGCGTTTAATGATATAGTTATCCATGCTTCAAATTTGGTGCGTTTCCTAACAAGTCCTGAGGGAAGAATTATTAAGGATTTAATCGGCGGCGGACAATTTGATGCAGGAATGTCAGAGGCCATTCTCACCCGGTATATTGAGCCCCGCCGTCAAGAGGCAGGAAGCCTGCTCGCGAGGGGAGTGGAGCGCGGCGAATTAAATAATAAGCAGGATATCTCCTTAGGCATTGACATGATTTACGGGCCGATCTTTTATCGCTTGCTGATGACGGGCGGCACGTTGGACGATTCTTATGTAAAGCAGCTCGTGACAAATGTTTTTGAAGGAATCGGTTCGAACTGAAGTGTTTGTCTGAAGACGTGTTATAATGAAGTATCCGATCAATTAAGAAGCGAGAGAGGAAACGGCATATGAATGCATTTGAAGACTGGAACCAGAAATTAAAAAGAGATTTTAACGCAACGAGCAATCTCGTTGTATTTACTGTCGCGGAAGCAGGCAAGTTACTAGGTCTCTCCAAAGATCAAATGAAAGTTTTCGTGGATAAAAACCAGTTAACCAAAGTTCCCATCATGAGAAATGTTCATAGATACCTGTTATTAAAGAGTGAAATCGATCAGATCGTAGCGAATCGGGCTGCTTTATAACAACTGAAGGACCCTCAGGCTCATTTAGTTTAGCCCGAGGGTCCTTCTGTTATTACGGCTTATTTAATCCGGGTTTCTCCGTCATACGATGCGATAACGCCATACAGATCCGGACGGCGGTCGCGGAAGATGCCCCACTCGATGCGCTGCGATTCCAGCTGGTCGAGATCGAATTCGGCAACGAGCACGCCATGCTCGTCGCGGCCGGCTTCGGCAATCAGATTGCCTTGAGGACCGGCAATGAACGACGAGCCGTAGAAGGTAATCGACGAGTCTTCGTCGACCTCTTCGCCGATACGGTTGGACGCGATAACCGGCATCAGATTGCAGGCCGCGTGGCCTCTCATGCACATTTGCCAATGATCCTTCGAGTCGATGCTGCCATCTTGCGGCTCCGAACCGATAGCGGTCGGGTAGAAGAGCAGTTCCGCGCCCATCAGCGCCATGCTGCGCGCCGCTTCCGGATACCATTGATCCCAGCATACGCCAACGCCAATCTTGGCGTATTTCGTTTTCCATACTTTAAAGCCCGTATCGCCCGGATTAAAGTAGAATTTCTCCTCATAACCGGGACCGTCGGGAATATGGCTCTTGCGGTATTTGCCGAGCACTTCACCGTCGGCGTCAATAACGGCAAGGGAGTTGTAGCGTGCCCAGTTCTTCTTCTCGTAGAAGCTGATTGGAAGCACGACGCCAAGCTCCTTGGCGATGCCGCGGAAGTGGTTGACCGCTTTGTTTTCCTCCAGTTCGGTTGCGTAGACGTAGTAGTCCGCTTTTTCCTTCTGGCAGAAGTATGGCGTCTCGAACAGCTCCTGAAGCAGAATAATTTGCGCGCCTTGCGCTGCCGCTTCTCGCACGAGTGCCTCGGCTTTACGGATGTTCTCTTCTATATTCGATGTGCAGCTCATCTGCGTGGCTGCTACTTTGACCGTTCTCATGGATTTGCATGCCTCCTTAAAAGTTTTGCGAAGCAAAACCTGCTTCGTAAGCTTTAGTAATAGCGTATATTAAGCCCGGCGAGCAGGCATCTGTTGCGTTGTGCAGTGTACGTTGCCGCCTTCGCGGATAACCGCCATGCCGTCGATCGGACGAATGCGGCGATCTGGGAACGCAGCCTGCAGGGTTTCAATTGCTTTGCGGTCGGCTTCCTCAGCCGCGCCGCCGAATACCGGCAAAATAATGCCGCCGTTCACGAAATAGAAGTTCAGGTAGCTCAGCGTCAAACGAGTGTCCTCGTATGCCGCGTAAGGAGGCTGACCAATCTCGATAATCTCGAGCTTGCGCCCTTTTGCATCCACCGTTTCGCTTAGAATACGGCGATTTTCCTCCGTGATCGCGTAGTTCTCGTCGGAAGGATCGTCGCAAACCTGGAGAATCACCTTGCCCGGCGCCGCGAAGCAAGCGATGTTGTCGACGTGGCCGTCGGTCTCGTCGCCGCTCAGGCCGCGCTTCAGCCATACGATCGTGTCCACGTTTACGAATTCTTTGACGTAGCCTTCGATTTGCTCGCGGCTGAGCTCCGGATTGCGGTTCGTGTTAAGCAGGCATTCCTCGGTGGTCAGAAGCGTGCCTTCGCCGTCCGTATGGATAGATCCGCCTTCCATGACGAGCGGGGCATCGAATTGCTTCACGTCAACATGCTTCAAAATTTGCGGCGCGACGGCATCGTCCAAGTCCCATGGCGAATATTTGCCGCCCCAAGCGTTGAACTTCCAGTTCACGCCGGCCAGCTCGCCGTCCGGATTCACGACAAACGTTGGGCCGTTGTCGCGCAGCCAAGCATCGTTATGCTCGATGGGCAGGCATTCCACGGCATCGTTGCCTGCGAACAGGGCGCTGACCTTCTCCAGGTCCGCCGGGTTCACTACAACCGTAATCGGTTCGAATTCCGCGATCGCGGTAACAAGCTCGGCATAACCCGCGCTTACCTGCTCGTAATGCTCCGGATAGACCATCGAGGCTTGTACCGGCCAGGAGATAAAGGTGCGTTCATGCGCCGTCCATTCGGCCGGCATTGTATAGTTCAATTGTTTAGGATTCATATTAGGTAATATTCCTCTCTTATCGCGATCACAATGTGTCCTTTAGCGGGCTTAAGCCGCCTAAACCTCTCTTATCATATAACAAAAAGGTTGACAGCTCAATTACGGTGTTTATCCAGTTTTTTAGCTGAATTTTCCGTAATGCTGCCGGATAAAGACCTGCGGCGCGGCTTACACGATGTCCAAGCATGCCGTTATCGGTTGATGATATCGCAAGCACCGCTCTGTTCCTCGCATAAGCATCATTAAGAAGACCCCCAAGCATGTGGCTTAAGGGTCTACTTGTTGTTCCCAGGCTATTCCTGGCGGGCTGCATGCCAGGCCAATTGGTCTTGCTCATCAATCAGGTCGCCAACGGATGGCAGGATGAGTCCGGCGTAAGGAGCGAGCTCTTCCCGCTCGCTTGTGCCGGATAGAACGCCAATGGCAAGTCCGGCCTCCGAGTTTTGGGCGAACCTCATATCGGTTAACGTATCGCCGGCAACGGCGACTTCGCTCGGGTGCAATCCGGTTAAGGCGCAAAATTCGTTCATCATGACGGGACTTGGCTTTTTCTCGTAACGGTCCGAGGTGCCAATGAAATCAAAGTAGTGCGCAATCCCATATTTGTTCAGGAAGAAGAGGGTCGATTCATGGTCATCGGCCGTAGCGATTCCCAGCTTCAACCCTTTATCCTTCAGCCGCGGCAGCAGGGTTGCCAAATCCGCCGTAGGCAGAAGCTGGTCGCGATGAGCTTGGGTAAGCCGGTAAATTTCGTCCGTCATCCATTCATGAAGCCCTGCGGTTTGTTCCGGCCCGAAACCATACGCCGCAAGAACCTTCAAGTAAGCCCCGGAAATATCCGCGGTTGTACCCCCAGCCAGATACCCCTTCGAATCTACCTTCCCGTTCTCGCCGAGACCAATCGACTCGAGCAGTCTTGCCTTTAAACCGGATGTTGGCTCATTCACATTCATATTAGATAACAAGTGATCCGTTAATTCCTCCGCGATTGGAACCCAGAACGAATGGAATTGAATCAAGGTTCCATCCTTATCAAACAAAACTCCCTTAACCGGAAAATCGGACATCATATCCCTCACTTTTTCTTGTTGTTATTATTGGCCACGCAAATCATTCCTCAACAGAGGAACGGTCTGATCGACGGGAAGAACGATATTTATCGGGGGAGGGGAGAAGCAAATCCGAAGCATCAGGTGCTATCGGGGCTTACGGGGTGGAGTAGCGTGCATCAGGATAAAGGCGTAACAGGGCTCTCTTGAGCTAGCTGTTTACGCTGGAAAGCCCAACCATGCGCGGTTGGGCCTTTAGTTAGGCGTAAGCTTATTTCGCGTTCTCGTCCGGCTGATGGATGCCGATTACATTGCCTTCGGTATCGATGTAATAGCCTTGCCAAGCCATGCCCGGCAGCGCGTATTTCGGCAGGGCTACCTGGCCGCCAAGACGAAGGATTTTGGCTTCCGTCGCATCGTAATCTTCCACGCCCATCGTGCATGCAAAGCCGCTTACCGGTTGTCCCGGCTGCGGGGGAGGACCCATGCGCTTCATCAGCGCCCCGTTGATCCCCATCGCATTGGCATCGCCCGTCGTAGCTCCGAAATAAGGCACGCCTGCGTATTCGCTCCAATCCTCGAATGTCCAGCCGAATACCTCACCGTAAAACTTCTTTGCACGCTCCATGTCGTCGACATGAACTTCGAAATGAACGACTCTTCCCATGATAACCCTCCCAAATTTGGACTTCCTAACTTTTTCTTCCCATAGCGTTGCCGTTCCTGCTTGAGATAAACCGTTTACGGAAATTATAATGTATCGAAACCATTCCTTAGGCAGCGGAGGGACAAGATGAAAGAGAATAACGCGGAGAAAACGATTACGCTTGGCATGGGCTGCTACTGGAGCCCGGAAGCCTTGTTTGGCGCGGTTCCCGGCGTGATCCGGACACGCGTCGGTTTTGCCGGAGGGACAACGGATGAACCGTCCTACCGGAGCATGGGCGATCATACCGAAACGGTTGAGCTGCAGTTCGACCCTGCCCTTGTTTCCTATGACGAGCTGCTGGAGCTTTTCTGGAACAACCATAATCCCTATAACATAAACGGTTATAAGGATAGTCAATATCAGTCCCTGCTGCTCTATCGGGATAACGAACAGGCGGAGGCTTTCCGGCGGATAAAGAGCCGTATGGAGGACGGGAAGAGCATTTTGGACACGGAGCTGTCGCCTTTCCGGACTTTTTATCCCGCTGAATCCCGGCATCAAAAATATTATTTGAAGAGGTTCCCGGATGCCGTGGAGAAGCTCATGTCTCTTTATCCGTCAGAGGAGGAGCTGGAGAGATCCACTTTGGCCGCAAGGCTGAACGGAGTGGCGAAGGGGTTCCTCAATCTGGAGCGTCTGCAAAACGAGATGAAGGGGTGGCCGTTAGGCGAAAACGAGCGGAAAGAGATGCTCTCCTTGATTCGACAAATTCGCTGGTAAGTAGTTCTTCCTTCACAAATGTTATGACATGTTATATTATTTATAAGTAGTCTAAAGGATTTAATTAAATATGATATATTGACATAATATTAGTATGACTTTATATTAATAGGTGACTGAAGCCGATCGTATACCCGCATGCGAATCGGCTTTTCTTTTGCCAATTCATATTTTTTCAGGAGGGATGTTTGTGACCGGTAAGACAAGAAGAAGGTCAAAGCTTATCGTATTGCCAATTGCTCTAGCTCTCTCTGTTAGTCCCTTGATTCCAAACGGAACGCCCCGTGCCCATGCTTTTGAGGCGGCGGACGCGAAGACCGCGATCGAAGCCTACAATAACGCGTTCTGGGATGCGAGTGCGAAGTACTTCTGGAAAACCTCCAAGCATGACGGGTATCAGGATTTTTGGGTGGAGGCCGAGCTGTGGGAGCTGGTGATGGATGCTTACCAGGAGGCAACGGATCCGGAGCTGAAGGCGAAGCTGCGCACTCAGATTGACGATGTGTTCGACGGGGCGGTAGCGAAGTATGGCCAGGACTGGACGAATAATACGTTTAACGACGACATTATGTGGTGGGCGATGGCGAGCACAAGAGCCTACCAGATTACGAATGATGCGAAGTACCTCGAACGGGCGGAATATTACTTTAATTACGTCTATGATACGCAATGGGATGATGAATTTGCGGGCGGCGGCATTTGGTGGAAGAGCGATGACCGCACGACGAAAAACGCCTGCATAAACTTCCCGGCTGCCGAAGCCGCGGTATTCCTGTATAACGCGACCGGGAATGCCGACTACCTGGATGCCGCTTCAAAGATCTACCGTTGGGGCAAAACGATGCTCACGGACGGCAACGGCAAAGTATTCGACCGGATTGAAACGCAAAACGGCCCGATCCAAGGCGCGACTCACTATAATCAGGGCACGTTTATCGGGGCGGCCGTGGGTCTCTATCAGATTACGGGAGACGAGGTTTATTTGGACGATGCGCTCAAGGGGGCAACCTTTACCAAGGAGCAGCTGGTGGATTCGAACGGACTGCTGCGTTACGAAGGTCCCAACGGAGACTTGAAGGGCGGCAAGACCATTCTCGTCCGTAACCTCGGCTACCTGCAGAAGGCAGTGAATGCCAGCAGCGAGAGCAAGTACAAGACCTTCGCGGAAGGCTATAACGAGTGGCTGGCGTTTAATACGGATATGGCGTGGAACAATCGCAATGCGGCCAATCTGGTCGACAGCAACTGGGCGGGCCAGCAGTTATCCGGTACCTTCGAGTCGTGGAGCTCGGCAGCGGCCGTGCAAGCGCTGACCTCTTTGGAGCCGCAGGATGCGGAGCACCTGGAGTATGCCGTTAAAAATCCGTATAACAAGGTCGAGGCGGAAAGCTTCAATATCGTAAACGGGCCGGGCATGGAGGGCAGCATCGAAGGCTCGCTGCAATTAGGCGGTATTCAGGACGGCTATTATGCGGCTTACAAAAACGTGGATTTTGGCTCGGGACAAGGTGCAAGCGGTTTCATTGCGCGGGCATCAAGCGGCACGGGCGGCGGTCAGATCGAGGTTAGGCTGGATGCTTTGGACGGTCCGAAGGCAGGAACCTTGAACGTCGAGGGCACCGGAGGCTGGAATAACTTTATGGACGCCGTTACGCTGCTGAAGGATGACCAGGGGAATACGAGCCATGTGACCGGCAAACACGATGTGTATCTGTTGTTTAAGAAAACCAATGACTCGTATCTGTTTAACCTGAACTGGTTCAAGTTTACGAAGACCGATCCAACGAAGACGGATGCTTACGCGAAATTGCAGGCCGAGAATTTTGCGAGCAGCGACGGACTCAGCGTTAATTCCTCCGGACAATTTGCGGACGGCATTCATAATAATGCTTACGCGTCTTATAAGGACATTGATTTTGGCTCGGGAGCCGCCGGCGTTACGGTACATGTCGCGAGCGGCAATAAAGGCGGATCCATTGAAGTGAAGCTGGACAGCCTTGACGGTCCGACGGCCGGCATGATCGAGGTTCCTGCCATGGGCAGCTGGAATAATTGGGTGGACGTAACCTCCATCATCGATGATTCGCTGGCTGTTGGCGTTCACGATGTGTACCTTATTTTCCATGGGGCGGATGGCAGCGACTATCCTTGCAACCTAGATTGGTTCACCTTCTCGCAGATCAAAGGCACGGCTAGAGATGCCTACGGCAAGCTGGAGGCTGAAAATTTCACGAACAGCGTCAACGTGGGTACGGAAAACGGCGGCAACCAGACTTATCTGGCTGGCGTATACGGCCCGAATAATCCATACGCGATGTACAATTATGTTGATTTTGGCGATGCCGGCCCAACGCAGTTCCACGTTCAGGCGGCAAGCGCAACAAGCGGCGGAACCATTGAGGCCAGAATTGACGGCATTAACGGGCCTGTCATTGCTACAGCTGAGGTAAGCGGCACGGGCGGATGGCAGACGTTCCAGGTGTTTGACGGAACGATTAAGGCTGCGGCTCCGGTTACGGGCAAGCATCTGGTCTACCTTTTGTTCAAGGGGAATGACTGGCTGTACAACTTCGACAAGTTTACCTTTGGCGCCTCCTCCGTCTTTACCGCGCCAACCCTGCCGCCAGATCCGGTTGATGACGGGGTTCCGCCGGGAGAGGTCGAGAATGTCCAATTCACGCGCGACAATAGCAAGCTGGCCGTGCAATGGGACGGACCTTATGCGCTGGACGGAGATGTCGTGCGGCTTACGTTGCTTCAGAGTGGCCAGCAAGTTGGTGAAGCTGCGGAAGTGAAACGTGGCGTTCAGTCGGCTGTGCTAAGCGGAATCGAAGCGGACCAAAGCTATACGCTGGTGATCAGTGCCGCCGATAAGTCCGGTAACGTGTCGGCGGGTATTACGGTGGAGATCCCGGCGGTGCCAGTCTATTCTCTGACAGCTAACGGATCGAAGCTTGAGGAAGGAGCCGTGCTTGAGGATGATGCTTTCTTGAGCTTTCAGGCCGGGGACGGCAAGACGGCGATCCGTTCGGCCAGTCTTGCTTTTGACGGCAAAACGTATGACGGAACCAAGCTTAGCATTGAGCTCGCCGGTCATTTGGGAGCGAAGGCGGTTGTTATAGCCGTCGAGGATGCTGCAGGGAACAAGCTGCAGAAGACGGTTCGCATTCAGGTGAAGACGAGTACCGGAAGCATGAGCAAGCTGGTTGACCGGTACAAGGCCTCGGGTGAGGTCGGCAAGTCTCTGGCATCCCAGCTTTCGGCGAGTCTGAAGCAGGCGCAGCATCACCTGGACAAAGGACATCGCGATCAGGCGATCAAGCAGATGCAGGACTTCATGAAGCAGCTGGATAAGGCGAAAAGCGGCGACCTGAAAGCGCCAGCCAAAGCCGTATTAAATGTCGATGCGGAAGCTCTGATTGCGGGTTGGGAGAAATAATAGACTGAGTAAAGGAAGAAAGAGGAGTAACATACCCCTCCTTCTTTCTTTTTTTGTCCAAACAAATAAATGCCAAATAGAGGGAACTTTTGGATCTATTCGGAAGTCTAATAGAGAGTAATTGCAAAGAATACGAACAGAGACGAGGGAATCCGATTTTGCTGAAACGTAAAACTAGCGCATGCCAACTCCTTATGGGGTTAGCGACGGCTTCATTATTATTTACAGGCTGTTCATTTGAAAAGGAAGCCGCTTATTCTTCTTCAGCAGCAGATGAGAAAGCTGGAGCTCCGCTGGCATCGCTGCCTGAGCACCATATTTTTCTGTATGCTGGAACAAATGACACGGTAAGGCTGCAAATAGAGGATAATGAGCATGAGATGAGTTGGATTCCTACAACGCCAAGACAGAGCTAAAGGTATATGATTTTGACGAGGATGGAAAAGAAGAGCTTGCTGTTATTCTTAATGTCGGGTCGGGAACGGGCATTAGCCTTTATGAGCTTCATGTTGTTGAATATCAATCTACGGGAGTACACGCAGGTCAAGAACTGCTGGACTACATCTTTGCGCAGGAAGACTACAAGAGAAAACTTGCAAAGGCAATTCAATTCAAAAAATCCATAAAAAACAATGAATTAATTGGACAGATTGCCCTTGATGGTCAAACGTATGAAGTAAATCTAGGTGCTTATCAAAAGGATTATGGAGAAGAGAAAATTGGTAACCAGCTTGGTTATGGCGGAATTGTACGTTTTGAAGCCGTAGAACAAGGACTAAAAATAGTCGTAGCTGTAGGTCTGGTAATAGAGGGTGTTGCAGAACCCCAGTATATTGGCGAGGTAGAAGCGAAAGTGACCTATTCTCCCGAAGGTATTTTTGCCTTGGGGGATTTTCAATTTAGAGCTGTCTGAAAATAAAGAAGGAGGGGGCAGTTTGCCTCCTCCTTCGACTTTTATTCCTATTTTTTCTTACAGCTTCCAGATGCGGTACAGAATAACGGCTGCTTCCGCGCGTGTCAGCTGGTCTTGCGGAGCAAGCTTGCTGCCGCTGCCTTGAACAACGCCGGCTTTTACAAGCGCTGCTACGCTGTCTTGCGCATAGCCCGCAACGCTTGCTGCGTCGGAGAATGCGTTCAGGGAACCGCCAGCCGGCAGCTGCTTGCCGATTACGGCAAGTGCGCGCGTAGTCAGCACCATCATGTCTTGACGGGAGATACTGCTGTCCGGTTTGAAGGTGTTGTCTTCAAAGCCGGTCGCGATGCCAAGCTGCTTCGCAACAGCCAGTTCATTATAGTAATAAGCGTTTGCCGGTACATCGCTGAACATGGCGGCATTCGTGGTTCCGGTACCATGGAGCTCAAGCGCTCTTACTAGAAGAGCGATAAAGTCAGCCCGCTTAATCGAAGCCGCAGGGGAGAAGGTGTTCTCTCCGGTGCCTTTGATCACGCCGCGGGAGGCCATAGCGTCAATCGCTTCTTTGGCCCAAGGTACTTTTGCCAGATCTCCAAACGTTGTGAAGACGGATACGGCTGCATAAGTGCTGAAATGCGTCGTTTGGAAAACGACGGCTCCAAGCGCTGCGTCATAGCGGCTGTTAGGAACCGGAGTTGCCTTGCCGTTGCCATCGATATACCAGATCACGATATGCTCCGGATGCTTGAGCTCTTCCGCGGTTGGCGCATAAGGAACAGCAACCGTTACAGGCGCAGTTGGGTTGTTCCATGCAATCACATTGCCGCCTGCAACAAGGCTCAGATCGATAACCGGACGGCTGCCGATCAGCTCGCGAGTAGCGGCATCAACGTTATCCAGAGATGCTTTCGCTACCCGAATGGATACTTGATCCGTCGTCACGTTCGTATTCGCCAGCATATTGCTTGGGACTTGAATAAAAGCGTTGGCGATTTTCGCCGTCAGCTGGTAGCCGTCTTGACTCTTTAAGCTTTGCGTCGGCAGTTGGACGGCATACGTAGCGGCATTAGCCTGCAGCGGCACGTCAATGATGACTTGCTTCTTGCCGCCTGCTGCCGGAGTGGCTTGCTCGAGCGCTTTTTTCAGATCGTCGCCGGTAACCGTGCCAACGGCATTGCCGTTAGTGGTTTTGACCTCAGGCTTCAGCGTTGTGGAGCCATCCGGATTCTTCACCACATTGCCAGTTTGCGGTACGGTGGTACCGACATTGCCGGTTCCGCCTGTGCTTTTGCCAGTGAGCGTAAGCTCGCCGTATACCGAAGTATCCTGGTAGCCGTTGCCGGTCGTATCGTTCCAAGCAGCAACGCTGGTGCGCGCTCCGTCCGTTGCGTCATTGATTTGTACGTCAAAGCCAAGCTTTTTCTGATTGGCAGGCGTTACGGCCGTGAGCGGGATTTTCAGCTCAACGGTATAGCTGTTAGCCGTTTTCTTGGTTTGAGACTCGAAGCCCGCTGCAATGCCAGCGGGACTAAAGGAAGTCTCGTTGTCGAAATTAACCCGGTATTGCCCGTCATCGCTTTGGTAGAAGGTTGTTTTTCCATTGTTTTGGTCCAGGAAGACCTCAACGGAATCCTGTTCCCATGCATTGGCGTTAGCCTTGTTGAGCTGAGTGTCGCTGACCTGTACAAGTACATACAGGTACTGATCGTCCCACAGCGCTTTAGCCGTACCGCTTGCTCCCTGCCAAGCCATTTGGTAACGGTTAACCGGAATAGTCTGTGCGCTGTTCCATACGGAGTCTACGGTGCCGTCAATAACCGGCGTACCGTATTGAGCTTCAGCCTGGTTGGCATCTTTGGACTCTGGCGCATGTTCTTCCATGTATTTATCCGGATCGATAACGCCGTAGTAGGCCGGTTTAGCCTGCAGGTTCTTATCGAACAGGAGCGGGTTGTTCTCGGCTCTCCAGCTTGTGTTATCGTCCATGCCCCAGAATGTTACGCGTGCGATATGATCCGCATGCTCCTGATAGAGCTTGAACAACTGGGCGTACAGATAAGCTTGCCCGACAGCCAGATTTTCAGGAAGGGTGTAGTTATTGCCGGCCGTAACGTCAAGCTCGCTTACGCTGACTTCAACGCCAAGAGAAATAAATTTCTCCAGCGACAGCTTTACGTTTTCCGGATTTGTGTTGATATTGTAATGGCCCTGCATCCCAACGCCGTCGATCAGAAGCTTGCCGTTGTGGGCAGCTGCGTAGCGGTCGTTAATATCTTTCACCATGTTGTAGATGGCTGTCGCTTTATTCTGGTTGTCTTCGTTGTAATCGTTGTAATACAGCTTGATGTTCCAGCTAGGATTTTCGTCAAGCACTTCTCTTGCGGCGAGGAACGCCTGCTCCACGTAGTCCGGCCCGATGGCCTGATACCAAGGAGTCTGACGCAGCGAAGCCTTATAGTTCGTCGGATTGGACGGATTGTCGTTCATCGCTTCGTTGACAACATCCCACGAGATAACCTTGTTGCCGAAATGCTCCATAACGGTCTGAATATGCGTTCTCAGGTTAACCAACGCCTCATCGCGTCCGAGGGGTACCGTGTTGTTCGAGGAATCGGTTGTCGTATTTAACCATGCTGGCGACTGCTGGTGCCAGACGAGGACGTGACCGTGCATTTTCATGCCTTCCGCTAGTACTTTGTTGACCATGGCGTCTGCTGCCGTGAAGGTAAAGTTGCCCTTCGTTGGCTGCAGGGCATCCGGCTTCATCGCGTTGCCCGCGGTTACGACGTCATGATGCATTTTCAGCAGCTCAAGACGCGTTCCTTCCAGATCTTCGGCGGAGATCGCGTTGCCGATCAGGAAGTCGTTCTTGTATACGTCTTTGAGTGGGGCTAGGTCCTTCTGGATGCCGACAGGACCGGAGCCCGTGCTCTCAAAGCTGATATCGTCGATATAGTAGGACGCTGTTGCATTGGAGCTTTGCACATAGATGGTCAGATATTCGCCGCCTACGCTGTTATAGCGGTAAGTGCCTTGCAGCTGAACCCAGCCGTCGGCTGCGGTAATCGTTTTGCTTGCCAGACTTGGGTAGTTGGCGCTTCCGCCGTCTCCCACCTGGGAGGCAAGCTCGAGCTTGGTGCTGGTTTCGGGAGACAGCAGCTTCACCCAAGCGGTTACTTTATATTCATAGCCTTTATTGACGTATTGCTCAACGCGCAAGGATGGGCCATGCCAGCTTGTTGTTCTGCCTTCTACCTTGAGAGAGTAAGAACCGTCTGCCGTATGGTTAGCTTCGTTCGTAACCGTCAGAGTCTCGGTACCTGCACGGCCCGTAAAGCCCCCGGTTGTTTGATCCTCAAACGTAAGGGTATTGAAAGGCAAGGCTGGCGGTCTAGGAGGCTCTTCTTGTCCGCCGCCCGAGCTTACGGTCTCGGTGATCAAGATATCTCCGATGTAGAACGGAACGTTTTTGCCTGCTGCGTTCGATTGAACGCGCAGCTTGGTATCTTTGCTGGTATCCACCGTAAAGGAGTTCGATAAGGTGAAAGCAGCTCCGGCCGCGTAATCGGCGCTGGCAACAACGCCGTAGCTGCTGATGGTCTGCAGATACGCCTGCGCGCCGGCAGGGATGGTTGTATCCGCATCCACATAGCCTTTTACGGTGACGGTATAGGTCTTGCCATTCTCGAGGCCGAGATCGGCATAGCTGAAGTCAGCCGCGTCATAATCATTCGCGCGGTTGGTGACGGTCAATGCGTTACCATCCTCGTTGCCTTCAAATGCTTTGCCGGTTACGGGCGTCAGGCTGGCGCCGCCGGATTGCGCGGCGATTCCTTTGCCGTTAGCAAAGTCTTCATGATAAATCGTTGTTGTCGTTGTGGTTTGCGGGGTCGTGATGAGAATGTCTCCAATGTAGAAAGGAACGGTTTTGCCACTTGCGTTCGATTGAACGCGCAGCTTGGTATCTTTGCTGGTATCCACCGTAAAGGAGTTGGTTAAGGTGAAGGCTGCTCCGGCCACGTAATCGGCGCTTGCTACAACGCCGTAGCTGCTGATGGTCTGCAGATAAGCCTGCGCAGCGGCAGGAATGGTTGCGTCCGCATCCACATAGCCTTGTACGGTGACGGTATAGGTTTTACCGTTCTCGAGGCCGAGATCGGCATAGCTGAAGTCAGCCGCGTCGTAATCATTCGTACGGTTTGTTACGGATAAAGCGCTTCCATCATCATTGCCGGCAAAGACCTTGCCTGTGACCGGAGTCAAGCTGGCGCTGCCGGATTGTGCGGCAATGCCTGCTCCGCCGGCAAAATCTTCATGATAAACGGTCGTTTCCGTTGCCGCAGCTTCCGCAACCGGTGCCAGTCTGCCAATCGGAATCAGCAGGGCTGCCGCGAGCAGGATCGAGACGAACTTTTTCAAGGATCTACTCATCATGTATTGCATTCCCCTTCGAAAAGAATTTTTATTAAGCGCTTACAAAACAACGTTGTAGTGGCCCCTCCTTTCCTAGAGAGATTATAGCTTTTATTAAACTTGGAGTTACTATAAGAACTAAATGACTTACTGTACTTATTTAACATTTCGTGTAAAAAAGGGGGCCGCGGGGCAGAGCAGTTGAAGTTGGGGAGGTAGTCGGACACATAAGCAATGAGTGAAGGCGTGTGAGGTACTTCGTGCTCGAGCAAGGTCCTTAACGATGCGCGGCATCGTTAAGGACTAAAAACGGGAGATAACGAACGGCTTAACGATGCGCGGTATCGTAAAGCCATGAGGAAAAGGCGTTTTTGGAGGTAATTCGTGCTCGAGCAGAAGCCTTAACGATGCGCGGCATCGTTAAGGACGCCACAGCGGCCGGAGGAGTTGCCCTTAACGATGCGCCTGCAACTAGAATAAAAAGTGGACACCCTCTAAGAACAGGTAGATAATAAACACAAAAAAACCGAGGTGTCGTCCACATGAAAGAGAGCAGGC
>NZ_SLVP01000018.1 GCF_004345425.1 Paenibacillus sp. BK033 | reverse complement strand
AATGTGTGGAGCTGACGAATACTAATCGGTCGAGGGCTTATCCTACAACGTTTCCGAAGGAAACGTACTTCGGAAGCATAAACTTGGATACCCCACAAAGTGAAGCAAATGCTTCGGAGTACTTTGCAGGGGCCCCATAAATGAACTTAAGGAATTCAAACCTTCGCATCCAGTTTTCAGGGCGCAATCAACAAGTGAATGATTGTCTAGTACAATGATTCATGGACGAATGCAACGACATTTGGCGATGTCGACACCTGATCTTACAGTATTCCTACGGACTGTAAGTGACACTAGTAGGACAAGCGTGGCGGTGTAGCTCAGCTGGCTAGAGCGTACGGTTCATACCCGTGAGGTCGGGGGTTCGATCCCCTTCGCCGCTACCATATATTAGGAGGCTTAGCTCAGCTGGGAGAGCATCTGCCTTACAAGCAGAGGGTCGGGGGTTCGATCCCCTCAGCCTCCACCATATATGTTTTTGCAATAATCCATGGAGCTGTGGTGTAGAGGCCTAACATGCCTGCCTGTCACGCAGGAGACCGCGGGTTCGAATCCCGTCAGCTCCGCCATTTTTTTTGTCCATAAGTAAGGCTCGGTAGCTCAGTTGGTAGAGCAGAGGACTGAAAATCCTCGTGTCGGCGGTTCGATTCCGTCCCGAGCCACCATTTGCTTTTGGAGGGTTAGCGAAGTGGCCAAACGCGGGAGACTGTAAATCTCTTCCTAACGGTTCGGTGGTTCGAATCCATCACCCTCCACCATTTCTCATTATTGAGAGCCATTAGCTCAGTTGGTAGAGCACCTGACTTTTAATCAGGGTGTCGAAGGTTCGAGTCCTTCATGGCTCACCATTTATCTAAACGTACAACCCGCAGATTCCGGTCTGCGGGTTTTTTGATGTTTCATATTACAACAAATAAGAAAGCCTGAAGGAGAATGAACCTCAGGCTTATTTTCATTGCTTATTTGATTTTACGGATGCGAAGTTCTTCAACAATCTCGGCTACAGAAGCATCCAGGCGCTGCTTAAGCTCGTCATTCAGTTCGAACTGCGACTCGCCGACACCGGCATCAATACGGGCGATCTGAGAGTCGATGGCATAGACGCCGCTGCCGAAATGCTTGGCATTAAGCGACGAGAGAACAGGCTTAAGCGCATAGTCGATGGAGAGCAAGTGGGCAATGGTTCCGCCGATGAATAGAGGAGTAACGAATTTATCGGTAAGTCCTTTTTGCGGAAGCAGGTCCAGGAAGGTCTTGAGTACGCCGGTGAAGGATGCTTTGTACACCGGGCTTGCAATGATAACGACGTCTGCGGCCTCAACAATGGCAGCTGCTTCAACAATGGCAGGGCTGTCAAACCGCGCATGGATAAGGTCCTCAGCTGGTAAAGAGGCCACCGTAATATGGTTGAAGGAGATGCCTTTTTCCGATAGATGCGATTCGACATATTGCGTAATTCCTGCTAAACGGGATCCGGGATTAGGGCTTCCGGACAAAATAACCACTTGAGACATCATATCCACTCCTTAATTATATAAATTCCGATATGTAAACTATGAATTAATCCTAACACGATAATTTCCAGTCGTCAAACTCATTATAACGCTGCCGGTAAAGTTTTTAATCATTTTTTTCCTCATGGTAGGGAACAATGTTGAAAGCTACAACAATTGATGTAACTGACGAAGGGGAACATTCGAATGACATACTGGCTGGCTGTGGGGATGAGCGCTGTTCTCACGATTGCTTTTGTACCTGTTATGCAAAAGATAGCACTTAAATACGGAATCGTAGATCGGCCAAACTGGCGCAAAATTCACAATCGCCCTATTCCTCTAATGGGGGGAGCGGCATTGTATGTGGCATGCGTCGTGACGATTATTGCTTTCCAAGGCATAACGCCTTTGAGTTTAAGTATTACAGTCGGAGGGGCACTGCTCGTTTGTATTGGGTTGATGGACGATGCCTCCAAATCAAAGGGAAAAGATTTTCCTATCTGGCCTAGAGTTATTATTTATTTAGGCGTATCCATGATTCCGCTGTTTTTCGGCATACATATGGACGGCATTATGAATCCGGCTAATGGCCATTTTGTCGGCTTCCCGGTCTGGTTCGATGCGCTTGGCACAATCATTTGGATATTTGCCCTAATAAATATGATCAACTTCATAGACGGCGTAGACGGACTTGCCTCCGGTGTATGCACGCTTTCCTCCATGACTTTGTTCGTTACCGCCCTCATTAAAGGACAAGGAGACATTGGAGTAACGGCGATTATTATCGGTGGCGCCTGCATCGGCTTCCTGATCTATAACTTCCATCCTGCGCGGATTTTTATGGGGGATGCCGGTGCCACGTTCCTTGGCTATACGCTTGCGGTCATTGCCATCGATGGCGCCTTCAAGAAAGCAACCTTTATTACGATTCTCGTGCCGCTGCTAGCCTTAGGTCTGCCTATTCTGGATACGGTTATTGTTATGCTTCGCAGGCTGGCTACCGGGAAGGGGCTGCATCAGGCGGATAAGCTTCATACCCATCATGCGCTGATGCGCTGGGGACTGAACCAGGTGCAAACCGTCTCCTTTATGTATCTAATTGCGGCGCTCTTCTCCTTGCTGTCGATTCTGCTGCTCGTAATGAAAGGCTGAACGGAGCAGTAGTTTTGTGTTACAATGACGAAAAATAAAGCGTCATTCTTGGAGCTGGAGATTGGAGTAATGTAAAATGAGCACGACAGATTGGTTAACCCCGCTGCAGCACATTTTGAACTGTCAGGTTCGGTTCATTACGCTCTCATTATCGGACTGGAAGGGCCTTTTGCAGCAAGCGGATACAAGCTGGGCTTACGACGATAACCGCGATAAGATATCGGAAGGCAATCGCGCAGCGAATAACGGAAGGACATGGATCATTGTAAAAGTATCGGGTAATACGGTGGAAGCGCTCGAGATCGAAGGGGAGCTTAAGCAGGCAGAGGCCGAGTTAATTACTTGGACCCTGCAATGGAATCAGGCTCAGCAGCAGGCTCCAAAGCCAAGTACCCTCTCCGAGAGCGAATCCTTCGCATTAAAGCTCAGCGAGTGGATTCAGCAGCAGCTTGAATCGGAGGAGCCTTCGTATTCCATTCCCGATCATCTGACGGCGGGCGGCAAGCTGTTCGCAGAGATGATTCCCTTCTTATTGGTAACGGAATACACGAACGGCAAGCAGGCTTCCTATCCGGAGCTTGAGAAGCTGCTCCGCTCATTCCTTGCCGAGGATATTCTGCTTATCCCGTTAAAGAATCAAGAATGGCTGATTTGGGGACCTGTTTCCCTGTTAAAAGAAGCCGACAGCGAATTTATGGATGACGAAGACGAAGAAACGGTAGAGGACAGCTTGTCCTCCATCTGTCATGGCTTGCACGAGATGCTGGCCAGCGAATGGATCGGCGAATGCCATCTGGCCGTTGCGCATCCGGTTAGCCCGGCTAAAGGAATCGTGGAGACAACCGTACTGCTTCGGGAGACGATCAACCTTGGCCGCAAATTCCATGTAGGGACAAGCATTCATCTGCCATGGATGCTGCAGCTGGAGCGGCTGCTTAACGCTATTCCGGAGGTTCAGCGCTCAAGATACCTGGAGCACGCGCTTAAACGCACGGAGCTTTTTGTGGAGGCGGAGATGCTCGCAACCCTGGAGACTTTTTTCTCGCTTGACTGCAATGTCAGCGAAACCGCAAAGAAACTTTATATTCATCGGAATACGTTATTATATCGTTTAGATAAGTTGAAGCAGGAAACCGGATTGGATGTCCGGCAGTTCCGAGATGCTGTTTTAGTCAAAATAATTTTACTATTGTACAAAGTTACGAAAAGGAATTAGTTTTTTTGTAAAGTTTGTGCATAGTCACGAACGGGCCCGTGAGATAAGATATACCCATAAGAAATTTTCTTTTAGGGGGACATTCAAATGGCAGGCGTACGTTTAGAAGGCATTTACAAAAAATACCCGGGTTCCGACAAAGCTTCGGTAACTGATGTTAACCTTGACATTAAGGACAAAGAGTTTCTGGTATTGGTAGGACCTTCCGGCTGTGGTAAATCGACGACTCTTCGTATGATCGCAGGTCTTGAAGAAATCTCCGAAGGTAAACTGTACATCGGCGACCGCGTCGTAAACGACGTAGCACCGAAAGATCGCGACATCGCGATGGTATTCCAATCCTACGCGCTGTACCCGCATATGAACGTTTATCAAAACATGGCGTTCGGTCTTAAACTTCGTAAATTCAAAAAAGCAGACATCGACAAACGCGTTCGTGAAGCTGCTAAAATTCTTGATATCGAGCATTTGCTGGATCGTAAACCAAAAGCTCTCTCCGGCGGTCAACGTCAACGTGTAGCTTTGGGACGCGCTATCGTTCGTGAACCACAAGTATTCTTGATGGACGAACCACTCTCCAACTTGGACGCTAAACTTCGCGGTCAAATGCGTGCTGAGATCAGCAAGCTGACTAAACGTCTTGAAACAACTACAATCTACGTAACGCATGACCAGATCGAAGCAATGACAATGGGTGACCG
The DNA here is from genome assembly GCF_004345425.1 of Paenibacillus sp. BK033. Classification (GTDB taxonomy): domain Bacteria; phylum Bacillota; class Bacilli; order Paenibacillales; family Paenibacillaceae; genus Pristimantibacillus. The sequence continues at coordinate 36,309 of NZ_SLVP01000018.1, read as the reverse complement.
TATCGTTGTTATGAAAGACGGTTTCATCCAACAAACAGCTTCTCCTGAAGAGCTGTACAACCACCCTGTAAACATCTTCGTAGCTGGCTTTATCGGCGCGCCTTCGATGAACTTCATCACGGGTACGCTTACTGATCAAGGCGGCACATTGAAATTCAAAACAACTGGCGTTGACGTTGCAGTACCTGAAGGCAAAGCAGCTACTCTTCGCTCCAAAGGTTATTTAGGCAAAGAAGTAATCCTGGGCATTCGTCCGGAAGATCTTCACGAAGAGCCAGTGTTCCTGGAAGCTTCCCCGAACACTATCGTTAATGCTAACGTTGAAGTTGCCGAAAACCTTGGTCACGAAATGTACCTGTACCTGAACGGTATCGGTTCCGACACAGTAATCGCTCGCGTTGACGGTCGTTCGACTCTGCGTGACGGTTCCACTGTTAAGCTTGCTCTGGACATGAACAAAGTTCACATGTTCGATAAAGAGTCCGAGCTGAACATTTTCGAGAACTAATTCTTACATTTACAACAAGGTCGTCTCCTTATGGGGGGCGGCCTTTTTTTACGTTTACGGGCCGTTCACATAGAGCCCCCAATATAGTTTTATCTGTTGTTTAAAAATAAAAAACCGAAATAGTCGTTCGGGCGTCTAATACATAAGAAACGCGAAGATTGGAACGGGAGGGACTATGGACAGAGATGAATATGCAGCCGCAGCAATAAAGGGGGATGACGATGCGCTTATTGCACGCATTCAAATGGATCAGAGCCGCCTCTATGGCATTGCTTATTCTTATATGCGTAATGAGACCGATGCGCTTGAGGTCATCCAGGAAACGACCTTTCGGGTATGGAGTAAACGCCGTTCTTTACGCGACCCTAAGGTTTTCACGACCTGGGTTACGAGGATTCTAATCAGGGTGTGTCTCGATGAACGTAAAAAAAGGCTTCGCGAGCTTCCACTACTCGACGAGCTTTTGAAGAGAGATGCTCAAGCTGCCGATGGGAATGGCATTGATCGATTGGATATGGCTGTTCAACTGCAAAAGCTGCCTTCTAAATACCGAATGGTTATTGTTCTGAAGTATTACCGGGATATGACGATTACGGAAATTGCCGAGTTGCTGGAGAAGCCGGACGGAACGATTCGGACATGGCTGCATCAAGCACTGAAGCGCCTAAGGACGGATAACGCATACGGAAAGGAGGGGATGAAGATTGAGTGGGAATAAGCCGGAGTTTGATCAGATCTTAGATCAGCTTTTACAGGATAAGGCGGAGGTACAAAGAATGTTGGAGCATACCTCGGAAGAATCGTTTTCTGCAGCAGTAAAAATAGGCGTTGAAAAAGGAAGACAACAATTAAAGAGAAGGAAAAGACGCAGACTGACTCTGCAGATGGCAGTTGCGGCAGCCTGTGTACTAGTTCTTCTATCCGCTTGTATCCGGGTATCCCCGGCTTTTGCAGAGCTGATGCGCGAGATACCGGGTCTAAATGGGGTTGTCGAGTTGATCCAAGGCGATTCCACTCTGACAAGCGCGATGAATCATGAGTTTATTCAGCCGGTTAACCAATCACAAAGCAAGGATGGCTATACGCTGAAGGTGGATGGCATTATGGCCGATCAGCAGCGGGTTGTTATTTTTTATACAGCTGAAGGGCCGGATGTTAGTAAAGATGCTTTTATTACGGAATACCAAGTCGCGGATGGTAATGGGGAAACATTACAAGCCCTTATTGGAAGTAACTATTACAGTCTGGGAAAGACGGAGACGGAACGGGATTCAGAGAATAGCATCCATGACATGATTGATATTACAATGGCTGACGGTGTTCTTGTGCCGAGCGAAATCCAGTTTAGCCTTAAGCTCGGGGGTGAATGGCGTAAGGTAAATATTGCAGTGGATCATAGCCGGTTCGATCGATTAAGGGAAGAAATCACTTTAAATAAGACCATTGATATAGGCGGGCAACATTTCGTTGTTGAGAAAGCGCTTGTTACGCCATTACAAGCCTCTGTAACAATTCGGAGAGTATCGGATTCACGGGTTCGCGCCAATCATTTTATTCGCTTAGCACTCGTTGATGAAAAGGGGCGGCGATGGGAGACAAAAGGCGGTTTTGGCATGCTGGACGACGGTACGACAACGCTCACATTTCAGAGCAATTATTTCGAGAAGCCGGAGCATCTTCGGCTGGTAGCGGATGGACTGCTTCTTTCGCCGAAAGGACAGAAGTTTGTTATTAATACAGAAACCGGAGAAACATTGGAGACACCGGATGACCGAATTCAGTTAACGAACGTACAGGTGACCGCTTCGGGGGTCAAATTATCAATTGAAGCAAAACGTTTGAGTGAACCGGAACAAGGGTACGGATATTGGCTGCTTAATTACAAGGCTTTGTTTCATGACGCAACGGGAGCGGAATTTAATTTAAAAGAAGGTGATGGCGTACAAAGCAGCTCAAGAGGGAATACGGATGGTTCAGGAGGATCCTATGAAGCTTATTACACCATTCCTGACAAACGGTATAAGCAGCCGTTAACTTTTGAGCTTTATCAATACCCTGGATATGTCGAACAACCGGTGAACGTGGTTATAAAATGACGAAAAGCGCAGAGCGACGGAGAAACGTTGCGTTCGGCGCTTTTTTCCTTTACGATGAAGCTATTGGCAATGGATTACACCTTTTATATAACTTAATTCGAGAACGCAAGTGAGGAGGCCGTTCGATGGCTAAGAAAGTAAAAGTATCGGAGCTAGTACAACATTTCTCGATGGAGATCGTATCCGGCGAAGACGGCTTGAAGCGTTCTATTCTGGTGGATGACCTGTATCGCCCGGGTCTGGAGATGGCAGGTTATTTCGATTACCATCCGCATGAGCGGGTGCAGCTGCTCGGCAAGACGGAGCTTACCTTCCTTAGCACGCTGACAAGCGAAGAGCGCAGATGCCGGTTTGAACAGCTGTGCCACGAGAATACGCCATGCATTATTCTGACCCGCGGGCTTGAAGCGCCGGAAGAGTTGGTCGAGTACTCCAACATAACGCAAATCGCAGTGCTTCGAAGCAATGTGGCGACGACCATTCTGCAGAGCCGGATTACGGACTTCCTGGAGAAAAAGCTTGCTCCAACCGCAACGATCCACGGCGTCCTCGTGGACGTATACGGCGTTGGCATGCTTATTACGGGCGGAAGCGGCATCGGTAAAAGCGAAACGGCGCTTGAGCTGGTCAAACGCGGCCATCGCCTTGTAGCCGATGATGCGGTTGAGATCCGCCAAACCTCCGATGGACAGCTGTTCGGCAGCGCGCCGGAGTTGATTCGCCATCTGCTTGAGATTCGGGGCTTAGGCATCATCAACGTGATGACGTTGTTTGGCGCCGGTGCCGTGCGGACAAGTAAGCGGATTACGCTTGTTATCAAGCTTGAGAACTGGCAGCAGGATAAACAGTATGACCGTCTTGGACTGGATGAAGAAAAGACAAGGATCATTGATACGGATGTGCCTTTGGTCACCGTACCGGTGCGCCCCGGCCGAAATCTGGCCGTCATCATAGAGGTCGCCGCCATGAACTTCCGTCTGAAGCGGATGGGGTATAACGCCGCTCTGCAGTTCACGAATAAGCTGACCGAGACGATTGCCGAAGACACGGATGATTTCGATTGATCGTTTCAGGGAATGGAATTCAGGAATAGACCTATTATAGAAGGAGCACGGAACAATGAATTTGTTAATTGATCCAACGGCATTTTCCATCGGGGACATTCATGTGCGTTGGTACGGGATCATTCTCGGTACGGCGGCTTTGGTTGGCTTGCTGCTCGCCGTACAGGAAGGAAAAAGATTCGGCATCAAGCCGGAGTTTTTCATGGATCTGCTGCTGCTTGGCGTGCCGTCGGCCGTCATCTGCGCGAGAATTTATTATGTGGCGTTCACCTGGGATGAGTACAAGAACAATTTCGTGGACGTTTTCAAAATCTGGAACGGCGGGATTGCGATCTACGGCGCCTTGATCGGGGCTTTTCTGTGCGGATTTTTCTACTTCCGTTATAAAGGGTATCCGTTCTGGCGGCTGGTAGATATTTGCGCGCCGGCGCTTATTGCCGGTCAAATGATTGGACGCTGGGGCAACTTCATGAACCAGGAGGCGTATGGTGGTCCGGTGGATGAGAGCTTCCTGCGGAATACGCTGCATCTGCCTGATTTTATTGTCAATCAAATGTATGTCGCAAGCGAAGGCGTCTATCACCACCCGGCATTCTTGTACGAATCGCTCTGGAGCTTGGTAGGCCTTATTATTCTGCTTGTCATCCGCCGTCAGAAATTCCTCCGCGCCGGTGAGCTTGTAGCGATCTACTTCATCTGGTACTCCATCGGACGCTTCTTCATCGAAGGCATCCGCACGGACAGCTTGGCCTTCCAAGGCCCGGGAGCACTGGGTTCCCTGATGGATGCTCTGTGGACGCCAATGACTTGGTTCGGGTTCGAGCAAGGCTTCCTTGATCCGGCGTATGGCGATGTACGGATCTCGCAGCTGCTTGCGGTATTGCTCGTTATTGCGGCCGTGATTTTTATCGTTGTCCGCCGCGTGAACGGATCGGCATCTGTCCGTTACAATGATCCGATTGTATCCACAAAGGAGGTGTCGGCGCCCGTAGCCGACGCTAAAACGGACAACCTGTAAGTCTTAACAGCAGTAGGAGTGAACGTAAGAATGACGAGCAATATTAAAACGATGCTATTCGATCTGGATGGCACGATTATGGATACGAATGAGCTGATTATCCGCTCTTTCATGGAGTCGTTGCAAGGCCTGGTACCCGAGGGGTTCGGGAGAGAGCATATTATTCCGAGCATGGGTCTTACGCTTGAAGCGCAATTTCGGAATTTTACGGGTCTTACGGATGTGGAGCATCTGATCAAGGCCTACCGCACGGTAAATACAAAGCTTCATGACGAGCTGCTGCGGCCGTTTCCTTATACGAACGAGGTTATGAAGACTTTGCATGAGCAGGGCATTCGAATTGGCGTGGTTACAACCAAGATTCGGATGTCGACGGAGCGGGGAATGAAGTTTTGCGGTCTGTATGATTATGTTGACGCGTTTGTGACGGTGGACGATGTCGTTAATCCTAAGCCGCATCCGGAACCGGTTCTAATGGCTCTGGAGCTGCTTAACGCGGACCCGGCCACAACGATTATGATCGGCGATAGCGCGGTTGACATGATCTCCGCCAAGGAAGCGGGCGTTATTCCCGTTGGCGTAGCCTGGTCGCTTAAAGGCGGGGAGCTGCTGAAGGAGAACGGAGCGCGGTATATCATTGACGATATGCGCGAGTTGTACGCATTCGCGGGAATGGAGCGATAGCCCTGTGCGGAACGTGGAGCGTTATCCGGTAGAAGGGCCTAATGCCCTATGGCAGATGTACCGAACGGTTAGCCGGTTTAAGGCGGTACGTAATTTTGTCGCTATCCAGGCAGCACGGTACTGTCCCGAGCTGAGGGTGAAGAATTGGATCTACCGCAACATCCTTGGCATGAAGGTTGGGAAGCAAACCGCTTTTGCCCTGATGGTGATGGTGGATGTTTTCTTTCCGGAACGGATTGAAGTCGGGGACAATACGATCATCGGCTATAATACAACGATTTTGACCCACGAATATTTAATCAAGGAATACCGGCTCGGCGCCGTAAAGATTGGCTCTAATGTGATGATTGGCGCTAACTCCACCATCTTGCCCGGCGTATCGATTGGGGATAATGCCGTTGTTGCAGCGGGTTCGGTCGTTCATAAGGATGTGCCCGCGAATACGTTTGTGGGCGGCAATCCGATTCGGGAGATCAGGCGGCCGGACGCTAAAGAGCACAAGGATGAAGACAAGCGGGTCTTGCTGAGATCATAGCGGCCGGCAGCGGGCCCAAAGGGGAAAAGCCTCACTATTCGAATCTCTTGAGGGAGCGGATAGCGGGGCTTTCTTGCTGGATATTAAGTCTCCGCCCTGGGACGGTGGAGCCGTTTCACCTTGACGGAAGCGGATGTTCATGCTAATATTACGACTAACATTTTATTTTGGTAGTATGGTAACATGGTAGCACTTTAATATACTAAAGTATTTGAAGGTGAATAGAGATGTCCAAACCTAAAGTTTTTGAGAAGCCGATTGGCGTAAAAGATTATCTTCCCGGCGCGGTAGCGAAGCTGCGCCATATTGAACGCGATGTGCTGGCCTGCATGAAAGGCTGGGGCTACGAACAAATTATTACTCCAACAATGGAATACTATGACACGGTAGGCGTCGCGAGCTCGACATCGGACCAGAAGCTGTTCAAGCTGCTCAATAACCGGGGTACAACACTAGTGCTGCGTTCGGATATGACAGCTCCGATTGCGCGCGTGGTATCTTCGCTGCTGAAGGAATCGCAGTTCCCCCTTCGTTTGTCCTATCACGGCAACGTATTCCGCTCGATTGAAGAAGAGTCGGGACGCGAGGCGGAATTCTTCCAGACAGGGGTGGAGCTTGTTGGCGATGCGTCCGCGGAGGCCGATGCGGAAGTGGTGGCACTGGCTATCGCCTCGCTTAAGGCGGCAGGCGTTGACCGGTTCAAAATCGCAATCGGCCATGTCGGCTTCCTGAACGGCTTGTTCGAAGAGACGCTGGCAGGACGCGACGAAGCACAGGAGCAGCTGAAAGCCTGCCTGTTGAACCGCGATTATGTCGGTTACCGGGAAAGCTTGCGAGGGCTTGAGCTGGAAGAGCCGGTTCAACGCGAGCTGGAAGGAATCCTTCGTCTGCGCGGCGGCCAGGAGATCTGCGAGCAGGCGCTGCAGCTTAGCGCTGATGCGACGGCCCAGCAGTCGATCCGCCACCTGTGCGAAATATGGGACGTGCTGAAAGCATACGGCGTATGCGAGCATGTTTTGATCGATCTGACCATGATTGGCGATTTCTCTTACTATACCGGCATGACGTTTGAGGGCTACGCGGCGGATCTTGGCTTCCCGGTGGCAAGCGGCGGGCGTTACGACAATCTGCTCAGCCAGTTCGGGCGTCCGGCGCCGGCTACGGGCTTTGCGCTGAAAACCACGCGTATCCTGGAGCTGATTGGAGCGGAAGAGGACACGGCTGGCGCTACGCGCGTCCTGATCGGTTATGACGGCGAAGGCCGTGCAGAGGCTTTGGCAGAAGCGCAGCAGCTTCGCGAGAAGGGAACAGCCGTTATCACGGAGCGTATGACAGCAGAGGATTGGAAAGAGCTTAGCGAAGGCTCGTTTACTTATAAAGGCGTGACATATACGAAGGGACTGCCGTTCATCGGCGGCGTGGATAAGGCGACAGGAGGCAACAGGCAATGAGCGAAGCGAAAAAAGACATTTTAAAGGTTGCGATGCCGAAAGGCCGCATCTACAAGCAGGCATCAAAGCTGTTCCGCGAAGCGGGTCTGCCGATCCCGAGCGACTTCGACGATACGCGCAAGCTGATTATCGAGCTCCCCGAAGTGGGCATGGAATTTATTATGGCGAAGCCGGTTGACGTTCCGACTTACGTGGAGTACGGCGTTGCCGATATCGGGATTGTGGGCAAGGACGTGCTCATGGAGGAAAATAAGGACGTCTACGAGCTGCTGGATCTTGGCATCGCGAAATGCCGCATGTCCGTTATCGGATTAGCGGACTGGAAGCCGGTTATTAACCCGCGGGTAGCTACGAAGTATCCCAACGTAGCTTCGCAATATTTCCGCGAGCTCGGTCAACAGGTGGAGGTCATTAAGCTGAACGGCTCGATTGAGCTGGCACCGCTTATCGGTCTGGCCGACCGTATCGTCGATATGGTGGAAACGGGCCAGACGCTGCGCGAGAACGGACTTGTCGAGATGGAGCCCATCTTCCCGATTACAAGTCGTCTGATCGCTAACCGCGTCAGCTACCGGATGAAGAACGAAGCGATTCAAAGCTTGTGCGACCGCCTGCAGGATACGATTGCGGCTAAGGTCTAACACGCTGGACATAAAGGATAAAGGTGAGGAAGGGGACGATAGCTTATGCGGATTATGAAGGCGGAGCAGTTTGGGCTGCAGCGCGAGGTGGAGTACGGAACGCCGGAGCAAAATGAAACGGTCCGTCAGATCGTCGAAGCGATCAAGACGGAAGGGGATGCGGCTCTGCTGCGCTACACGGAGCAGCTGGACCGCGTCCGGATCGATGCGTCGTCGCTTCGCGTGACGCAGGAGGAGATTCAGGCGGCGTACGGGAAGGTGGACGCCGCGTTTCTCACGGCGATCCGCGAGGCCGCCGTGAACATTCGCGTATTCCACGAGAAGCAAAAGCGCAACTCGTGGATGGATCTGCAGCCGGACGGTACGATGCTCGGGCAGATACTCCGGCCGCTGAAGCGGGTCGGCGTATACGTGCCCGGAGGCAAGGCGGCGTACCCGTCGTCCGTGCTGATGAACGTCATTCCGGCGCAAGTAGCCGGCGTGCCGGAAATTGTAATGGTGACGCCGCCTGCAACCGGAGGCAAGGAGGGCATCGACCCGTATATTCTCGTAGCCGCCGCGGAAGCGGGCGTGAAGGAAATGTACCGGGTCGGCGGCGCGCAGGCGATTGCCGCGCTCGCTTACGGCACGGCAACGATCGCTCCGGTCGACAAGATTTGCGGACCGGGCAACATCTATGTCGCGCTGGCGAAGCGGGCGGTATTCGGCGCCGTTGACATCGACAGTATCGCCGGCCCAAGCGAGATCGTTGTGCTGGCCGACGAAGGCGCCAACGCCTCGTATATCGCGGCCGACCTGCTGTCGCAGGCCGAGCATGACGAGATGGCATCGGCAATCCTCGTAACGCCTTCGGAGACGCTCGCGGAAGCGGTAGCCGCCGAGGTGGAGCGTCAGCTTGTCGCTCTGCCGCGCGAGGCGATCGCGCGCGCATCCATCGACAGCTATGGGGCTGTGCTGCTCGTGGAATCGGTCGAAGCGGGCATCGATGTTGTAAACAAGCTGGCACCGGAGCACTTGGAAGTGCTGACGGCCGATCCGATGAGCCTCCTTGGCCTGATCGAGAACGCCGGCGCGATTTTCCTGGGACCATACAGCTCGGAGCCGGTTGGCGATTATTTTGCCGGACCTAACCATATTATCCCGACGAACGGAACCGCGCGCTTCTCCTCGCCGGTGAACGTGGACGATTTCCTGAAGAAATCGAGCCTTATCTACTACAGCAAGGAAGCGCTGCTGAAGAACGGTAACAGCATTATGACGCTTGCGCGTCATGAAGGGCTGGAGGCGCATGCCCGCGCCATTCAGATTCGTCTGGAGCAGGAAGGCAAGTAATAGGCAGCGATCATAACCATTCATAATAGAAAGAAGGAATTGCAAGTGGCGGATACACAAAGGAAAGCGGAAATCGCGCGCAAAACGAACGAAACGGACATTAAGCTGAGCTTTGCGGTTGACGGCAGCGGCGAAACGAAACTCGAGACGGATGTGCCATTTTTGAATCATATGCTTGACCTGTTCACGAAGCATGGCCAATTCGACCTGGCGGTAGAAGCACGCGGTGACATTGAAATCGATGACCACCACACGGTAGAGGATATCGGTATCTGCCTTGGTCAAGCTTTGCGTGAGGCGCTTGGGGACAAACGCGGAATTAAGCGTTATGCGAGCGTATTCGTACCGATGGATGAGGCGCTGGCGCAAGTCATCGTCGACGTCAGCAACCGTCCGCACTTTGAATACCGAGCGGAATATCCTTCGGCGCAAGTCGGCAGCTTCGAGACGGAGCTGGTTCACGAGTTTCTGTGGAAGCTTGCGCTGGAAGCGCGCATCACGCTGCACGTCATCGTTCACTACGGCAAGAACACGCATCATATGATCGAAGCGGTGTTCAAAGCCCTGGGACGCGCGATTGACGAAGCAACTACCATCGATCCTCGTGTACAAGGAGTGCCTTCAACGAAAGGAGTGCTGTAGCATGATCGCGATCATCGATTACGGCATGGGCAATTTGCACAGCGTAAGCAAAGCTGTGGAGCGTCTGGGGTACGAAGCGGTTGTAACGGCTGATCCGTCCGTTATCGCAGCCGCTGACGGAGCGATCCTCCCGGGCGTAGGCGCGTTTGGGGACGCGATGGAAAATCTTCGCGAGACGAAGCTGGATGAAGTGACTATAGGCTACGCAGCATCCGGCAAGCCGCTGCTTGGCATTTGCCTTGGCATGCAGCTCTTGTTCAGCCAAAGCGAGGAGCATGGCGTAAATGAGGGCTTAAACCTGCTCCCGGGCAAGGTTATCCGCTTCCAAGGCGATTACAAAGTGCCGCATATGGGCTGGAACAAGCTGAGCTTCCTGCAGTCCGAAAGCCCGCTGTTCAAAGGTCTCGAGGAAGGCCATGTCTACTTCGTACACTCCTTCCACGCGAAACCCGAGGTCGCAAGCGACCTTCTGGCAACAACGGATTACTATCAGCAGGTAACGGCTATTGTCGGACGGGACAACGTGTACGGCATGCAGTTCCATCCGGAGAAAAGCAGTGACCTTGGCATAAAGCTGCTTGGCAATTTCCTTGCGTTAACGGGAAGCCCGGTAACGCAACGATAATATAGATCGGTTTTTCTAAAAGCAAGAACGAGAGGGGAGCATTCACGAGATGCTGGCGAAACGTATTATTCCATGTCTGGACGTGAAGGACGGACGGGTTGTCAAAGGAGTCAACTTCGTGAACCTGCGCGATGCGGGGGATCCGGTTGAGCTTGCGTCCACTTACGATCAGGAGGGCGCCGACGAGTTGGTTTTCCTCGATATTTCGGCTTCGGTCGAAGGCCGTGCGACAATGATTGAGGTTGTGAAGCGGACGGCCGGAGAAATTACGATTCCGTTTACGGTTGGCGGCGGGATCTCCCATGTTGACGATATGAAGCGGATCCTGCGCGCAGGCGCGGACAAAATCGCGATCAACACGGCGGCGGTTCTGAATCCTTCCCTTGTCAGCGACGGCGCCCGCAAATTCGGCTCGCAATGCATTGTTGTAGCCATCGACGCGAAGTACAACGAAGCTTGGGGCGAGTGGGAAGTATTCACGCATGGCGGCCGCAAGGAAACGGGCATTAAGGTGCTGGAGTGGGCGCGCGAAATCGAACGCCTTGGGGCAGGCGAGATTCTGCTAACAAGCATGGATGCGGACGGCACCAAGGACGGATTTGATCTGAAGCTAACCCGCGCGGTATCGGATTCGGTTGGCATTCCGGTCATTGCATCCGGCGGAGCGGGACGGATTGAGCACTTCTCCGATGTGTTCGAGGAAGGCCATGCGGATGCGGGGCTTGCCGCGACGATTTTCCACTACAAAGAAATGACGATCCGCGAAGTGAAGGATGATCTCAGACAGAAAGGCGTGGAAGTACGATGACACAGCAACTGGCAGAGCTTATCAAGTGGAGCGAGGACGGACTTGTTCCGGCTATTGTGCAGGACGCGCAGAGCAAGGAAGTGCTGATGCTGGCTTATATGAACAAGGAGTCCCTGAAGCTGTCGGCGGAGTCGGGAGTAACCTGGTTCTGGAGCCGTTCCCGAAACGAGCTGTGGAACAAGGGCGCAACCAGCGGCCATACCCAGCAGATCCGTTCGATGTCGTATGACTGCGATGCGGACACGCTGCTTGTGCGCGTCGATCAGAAGGGTCCTGCCTGCCATACCGGCTCCTACTCCTGCTTCTTCAACGAGATTGAAGTGTCTGGCGCCGAGAAGGCTGCCGACTCTGCGAAGGCATCTGCCAATGACCGCTTTGGCATTCTTGGCGAGCTCGAAGGTGTCATCGCGGAGCGTTACGCGGAGCGTCCGGAAGGGGCTTACACGACTTATTTGTTCGAGAAAGGCCTCGATAAAATTTTGAAAAAAGTCGGGGAAGAAGCAACCGAAGCGATTATCGCGGCCAAAAACGGCGATAACGACGAGCTTCGCTCCGAAGCTAGCGACCTGCTGTTCCATCTGCTCGTGCTGCTGCGGGAACGCGGCCTGCCTCTTGACGACGTCATGGCGGAGCTGCAAAGCCGCCACGGCAAGCCTGCGACAAACAATGCGATGAGAAGAGAACAAACGGGTAAATAATTTTTCAAAGAGAAAGGCCGGTATGCCATGTTTATCGATTATCATACCCATCACGCCCGCTGCGGCCATGCTGTCGGCTCGCTGGAGGAATACGTACAGAAGGGCATAGAGATCGGTCTTGCGCAGATCGGTCTTTCTGACCATATGCCGCTGCTCCATGTGGACCCGGCGACGTATTACCCGGAAATGGCGATGCCGATGGAGGAGCTGCCGCGGTACGTAGAAGAGTGTCTAGCCCTGAAAGAAAAGTATAAAGGCCGGATTGACATACGCGTCGGCCTTGAAGGAGACTACATTGAGGGCCAGGAAGAAAAAATTGAAACGATCATTAGCGCCTATCCGTTTGATTATGTGATTGGGTCGGTGCACTTCCTGGGAGAATGGGATATCACCGATTTCCGTCAGACCCATGGCTGGGAAGGCAAAAACCGGATGAAGGTATATGAGCAGTATTACGATGCGGTGGCGAAAGCGGCGGCAACGGGCTTTTACGACTATATCGGCCATATCGACGTCATCAAACGCTTCGGTTTTAAGCCGGAGGGAGACGTTACCCATCTGGAGAATGCCGCGCTTGAAGCGGTGAAGCGTCACGGCATGGCGATCGAGCTTAACGCATCGGGCCTTCGGATGCCGGTGGAAGAGATGTTTCCGAGCCGCAGAATGCTCGAATACGCCAAAAAATTGAGCATTCCGATCACGATTGGATCGGATGCGCATCAGCCGGAACGATTGGGACAATATTTAGATCAAGCGCGTGCGGTGTTGAAAGATGTCGGTTTTTCTCAGCTGGCGACCTTTGAACGGCGAAAATTGGTATTAGTCGATTTTTGAATTATGGTAAATTAGATGTATAATGATTATTGAACAAGCATGACGCGGTATGAAAGCGCCCTGCAATTGACGAAGGCATTGCCGTATGGCGAAGCTTAGCACTTCATGTCAAATTATTTGGTTTAAAACGCTCAGGAGGGTATCATGTTTAGCGACAAGTTGCGTATTTTTTCGGGTTCGTCCAATCCCGCATTGGCTCAAAAGATCGCCGGTGATCTGGGATTGACACTCGGCGCCATCAAAATGTCCCGTTTCAAGAGCGGGGAAATCTACGTCCACTACGAAGAGACGATTCGTAACTGCGACGTATTCCTCGTTCAATCGTTCTCGCATCCGATCAACGAGCATTTTGTCGAATTGCTCGTCATGATTGACGCAGCGAAGCGGGCATCCGCGAAAACGATCAACATCATCATGCCGTACTACGGCTATGCGCGCCAAGAGCGCAAAGCAGCACCGCGGGAGCCGATCTCCGCGAAAATGGTGGCAGACGTTCTTACTACGGTTGGTGCAAACCGTGTCATCACGATTGACTTGCATGCGCCGGCTATCCAAGGCTTCTTCAACATTCCGGTAGACCACATGACAGCTCTTGATCTGCTCAGCGATTACCTGAAGTCGAAGAAGATCGAAAACCCGGTAGTCGTGTCTCCGGACGCTGGCCGTGCTTCCACGGCTGAAAAGCTTGCGAATAACCTGGACACATCGTTTGCCATTATGATCAAGAAGCGCCCTGCGCATAATGAGTCCTCGATTACTCACGTAATCGGCGACGTAGAGGGTCAAACCGCTATCATTATCGAGGACTTGATCGATACCGGCAGCACGATTGTCAACGTTGTGGAAAGCTTGAAGGAGCGCGGAGCGGCAGACGTCTATGTATGCGCAACTCACCCGCTGTTCTCGGGCAATGCCATTGAGCGTTTGAATCATCCTCATATCAAAGAAATTATCGTAACGGATTCGATCTCTCTGCCAGAGAATCGTCCGGATAAATTCACGGTGTTGTCGGTCGCTCCGCTGCTGGCGGAAGCAACCCGCATTATCATTGAAGGCGGATCGATCAGCACCCTCTTCAAAACAAACGGCGGCGTTTAATCGAATATGGTAATGACAAGAAAATCGCGGGCGTTTTTCCTTACGTTCGCGATTTTCCCACATATTCTTTCGTGTTAGGATAGGCATTGCTATGGTATAATCGTAGAAAATCAAGTTCCGGGAGGTGCCTTGCCAGGTGAAAGAGAAGAAACGTGAAGCCATAGAACAGACAGCCAAGATCATACCGATACAATGGGACGCCACGTTCTTTTTCGAGCGGGCCGTGCGCTCGTTGGATCGTTACCACTATGACAAGGCACTCAAATATTTCCGGCGTGCCGTGGAGTATGAACCGGAAAATCCGGTTAACCATTGCAACATGGCGGGCATCATGTCGGAGATGGGCAATTATGAAGAATCGAATCGGATTCTGAAATGGATTGTCGACGATTTGGATCCGACCATGACGGAATGCCATTTCTACATGGCCAACAACTATGCCAACATGGAGATGTACGAAGCAGCGGAAGGCGCGCTCGTTCATTATTTGGAGGAAGACGCGGACGGACAATACCTCGACGAAGCCGAGGAGATGATGGAGCTTCTCCAGTATGAGCTGGAGCGCCCTGCTCCGCTGACGAATATAAAAGCACGCGAAGGCATGGTTGAGCATGACCAGGCCCGCAGGCTTCTGGAAGAAGGCAAGTTTACGGAAGCGGTCCGTATCCTGGAGAAAATTATCGAGGAGCAGCCCGAGTTTCTGGCAGCCCGCAATAATTTGGCGCTGGCCTATTATTATATGGGTATGTTCGACAAAGCCATGGCTACGATCCGGGAAGCGCTGGAGCTCGAGCCGGGGAATTTGCATGCCCTTTGCAACCTGGGGATTTTCTATCAGCATGCGGGAGACAAAGCTAGTCTTACTCCTCTGCTTGATTTGCTGCGCAAAACAGCGCCATTCCATCAGGAGCATGTCTTCAAGCTGGCTACCACGATGGGCATCCTGGGCGAGCATGAAGCAGCTTACCGGCACTTCACCCGTCTCCTAAAGGACACGGAGCTTAACCTTGACCCTTGCCTTTATCACTACGCCGCCGTGGCCGCATGCCATATCGGCCGTTATGTGGAAGCGGAACGCCTATGGAAGCAGGCCGCGAAGCTGGATCCCGAATCGGATATTCCCCGTTACTACATGGAGCAGCTGGCTCTCATCAAATCCGGCGATCAGAATGCGTCGGTAAGCTATCATTATCATTTGCCGTTCGAGGAGCAGTTCAAGCTGTGGGAAAATTCCTCGGATGGACTTCCCGAGCATTTGAAGCGGGACCCGCTCGTGCGCTCCTCGTTCTTCTGGGCACTCCGTCACGGAGACCAGAATACGAAGCTGCAGGTTATTCAGGCGCTTGGCATGATTGCCGATAATGAAGTCAAAGACGTCCTTCGCGCTTTCCTGCTGGAGGCGGACGAAGATGATTATTTGAAGCGGATTGCCGTGTTTGTGCTTCGTACAATCGGCGTACAGGAGCCGCTTCATGCCGTATTGGAGGGCAAACCTACGGTCATCGAACCAAACCGGGTTCCCTCCCGTCTTCCGGTCTGGGAAGACAAGTGGCAGGAGGTTGTGGAAGCGGCAATGTCTCGCGTGAACAAACGCTTTGACCTTGTGCAGCAGTACGATCTGATGACGCTGTGGGTGGAGTTCCTTTCGAGGCTTTATCCGGAAGTGCCGAAGCTGACCAAGCCGGAGGGCTGGGCGGCGGCGCTCGAATATTTGACGTCCAAGATGCACCGCCGGACAACGTCGTATCCCGAAATTTCGGAGCGTTACGGCGTCTCCATCGCAACCGTTAGCAAGAACGCCAAAAAAATCGACGAAGTATGCGGGATCAAGGAAAAGATGAAATCGATCAGCTCGGTTTTCTCCTTGGACCATCTCGAATAAGGTATTACCCGACATCGCAACGCACTTAAGGATATGGTTCCCTAAGTGCGTTTTGTCTTTCCCGGGCAAACTTATATATAATAAGAATAAATAAGTTTGCCCTAATCTTTTCCTTCTCCAACCACCCAGTGGTTGGACGACTTAAAATTCCCTGCGATGTTGCTGGTATTAGTTTGGTTGTCCGAGCAAGCGTAAGCGGAGCGAAAATAACGTACTGGAGAAACGGAGTGTTCGCCTTTGGCCATTAGTTTCAACCTTTAGAGGGTTGATCAAATCAAGAAACTAAGGGACAACAGCGATCGGAAGGACGTTATTTTCGCGCAGCGACATCAGCGGCCGGTACCGAAGTAATCCATCAACCATCGCCACTTTTAGGAGGACAACCATGTACAAATCCATTATTATAGGTACCGGTCCAGCCGGTCTTACGGCAGCGATTTATCTGGCACGCGCAAACATGAAGCCTCTTGTTATCGAAGGACCGGAGCCGGGCGGACAGCTGACGACAACGACGGAGGTCGAGAATTTCCCGGGCTTCCCCGAAGGGATTATGGGTCCCGACCTGATGGCGAATATGCGCAAGCAGGCGGAACGTTTCGGCGCCGAGTTTACGACCGGTTGGGTAACCAACGTTGACATGTCCGAACGTCCGTTCAAGCTTCAGGTAGAGGGCAAAGGCGAATTTGTAGGCGAGACGATTATCATCTCCACGGGCGCTTCGGCCAGATGGCTGGGTATACCTGGCGAGAAGGACAATATCGGACGCGGCGTGAGCACCTGCGCAACCTGTGACGGCTTCTTTTTCCGCAATAAAAAGATCGTGGTTGTCGGCGGCGGCGATTCGGCCATGGAAGAAGCGAATTTCCTTACCCGCTTTGCAACGAATGTTGAGCTGGTCAACCGCCGTGATGAGCTCCGCGCATCGAAAATCATGCAGGACCGCGCGCGGGAGAACGAGAAAATCGGCTGGAGCCTGAACCGTACGCCGCTTGAGGTGGAAGCGAACGGCATGGGTGTTACCGGCCTTAAAGTCCGCAACAATGCAACGGGCGAAGACGAGACGATTCCGGCGGATGGCGTCTTTATCGCCATTGGACATACGCCAAACACGAAGTTTCTGAACGGGCAGATCGACACCGACGAGCATGGCTACATTAAAGTGAAGCCGGGCAGCTCGGAGACGAACGTGCCGGGCGTATTCGCCTGCGGAGACGTACAGGACAACAAATACCGCCAAGCGATTACGGCGGCGGGCAGCGGCTGCATGGCGGCGCTTGATTGCGAACGGTTCCTCGAGAACATCGGTTCACATTAATACGCGAGATAACAGTTGGCCCTTTCCTCTCCCGGAGAGGGCTTTTTCCTGCCAGCTTCGTATCGTCGGAGGGAAACACTGGGGCGGCGATTATCTTGACCGGAGTAGGGCATTGGCTTATAGTTGGTTAAAGAGTAGATAACATATTAATGAGGTGGACTAGTAATGTCTGAGAAGATTTACGTTGGAGTCGATGTCGGCGGCACCGCTATTAAAGTTGGGATTTGTAACGTGGAGGGAGAATTGCTCCACACTTACGAAGGGCCGACGGAAACGAGTAAAGGTACGGACACCATCCTTCATAATATTGCGCAGTACGCGCGGAACATCGTGAGCGAATCGCCGTTTGCATGGGAGCAAGTTGAAGGCGTTGGCGTAGGGATCGCCGGCTTCCTTGATATCCCGAACGGTATCGTGAAGTTCTCGGGCAACTTGAAGATTGAGAATGTTCATTTGAAGGAATATCTCGAAAAGGAGCTTCAAGTTAAAGTTCTCGTTAATAATGACGCAAACGTTGCCGCGCTTGGCGAAGCTTGGGCCGGTGCCGGCAAAGGCATCGATAACTGCGTCTGCTATACACTGGGTACCGGCGTAGGCGGCGGTATTATTATCGGCGGCAAAATCGTAGAGGGCTTTGCGGGTATGGCCGGCGAGCTGGGCCACATCGCCATTGTTCCCGATCTGGAAGCGATTCAATGCGGTTGCGGCAAAATGGGCTGCCTCGAGTCGGTATCCTCTGCGACGGGTATTATCCGCATGGCCAAGGATGCCGTTGAGCGCGGAGACCGCACCGTCCTGTCGACAGTAGAAGATATTATGGCGAAGGACGTTATCGATGCCGCGAAAGCGGGCGACGAGGTTGCTTCGCGTATCGTTAGCCGCGCAGCTTATTACTTAGGCAAATCGATGGCTCTAATGGCTGTCGTGCTGAATCCGGAATGCTTCATTATCGGCGGCGGCGTGTCGAAAGCAGGCGACTTCCTGTTTGACCAAATTCGCGAGGTATTCGAGAAGTATACCCAGAAGGAAGCGCAAGAGGGCGTGAAGATCGTTGCGGCTACGCTTGGCAATAACGCGGGCGTTGTAGGCGCAGCGGGTCTTATCCTGCGTTCCTAATGGGCATGAATAGCGTTACGATGGGGAAAGAGGGGACAGCTATGGAAACGGGAGCGATGTCAAAGCTTGTTATCATTACAGGGATGTCTGGCGCAGGCAAAACGATTGCCGTACAGAGCCTTGAGGATTTGGGCTTTTTCTGCGTTGACAATTTACCGCCGGTGCTTATCCCTAAATTCGCGGAGCTGATTGAGCAGTCGAACGGCAAAATCGGCAAAGTAGCCCTTGTAATTGATCTAAGGGGCCGCGAATTTTTTACCGCCTTATCGGAATCTTTAAGCTTTATCAAAGAGCATTTCACGATCAGCTGCGAAATTTTGTTCCTGGATGCGACGGATGAGGTGCTCGTCCAGCGTTATAAGGAAAGCCGCCGCCGTCATCCGCTTGCTCCGGAAGGCATGCCGCTTGAAGGCATCCGCAACGAGAGAAGAATGCTGGAGGATTTAAAAGGCTCGGCTTCGCAGGTTATTGATACGAGCAATATCAAGCCGGCACAACTCAAGGAACGCATTATTTCCCGGTTTACGAATCTGGAAAACAACAGCCTTTCGGTGAATGTGACCTCCTTCGGGTTCAAATACGGCATTCCGATTGATGCCGATTTGATTTATGATGTGCGCTTTTTGCCTAATCCGCATTATGTGGAACATCTGCGCCCGAATACCGGGCAAAACCCGGAAGTGTACGATTATGTGATGAAATGGCCGGAGACGCAAGCCTTTCTGACCAAGCTGCTCGATATGCTCCAGTTTCTGCTTCCTCTTTACCATAAAGAGGGCAAAAGCCAGGTCGTTATCGGTATCGGGTGTACGGGCGGCAAACACCGCTCGGTTGCGATTGCAGAATATTTGGGTCGCATGCTCGGCAGCAGCGATACGGAACGGGTACGCGTCAGCCACCGCGATGCTGACCGTGATAAGCATTGACGGGGTGATTGGATGCAGAATAGGCATAAAATATTGAGGCGGCCCAAAATTGTTGTGGTTGGCGGCGGAACCGGCTTGTCGGTTATGCTTCGGGGGCTTAAGGAGAAGCCACTCGATATTACAGCAATCGTGACGGTCGCCGATGACGGGGGAAGCTCGGGAGTGCTGCGCAATGAACTGCAGATCCCGCCCCCGGGCGACATCCGCAACGTTATTATGGCGCTTGCGGATGCGGAGCCCCTATTAACGGAAGTGCTTCAATACCGTTTCTCCAGCGGCACAGGATTAGCCGGGCATAGCCTGGGTAATCTGATGCTGGCGGCGATGACGGATATTGCCGGCGATTTCGTTACGGGCGTCCGCGAGCTTAGCAAGGTATTGGCCGTGCGAGGCCGCGTGCTTCCGGCCGCGGGCCGGGCTATCGTGCTGAAGGCCGAGATGGATGACGGTACCGTTGTTGTCGGGGAATCCATGATTCCGAAAGCGGGAAAGAAGATTAAGCGGGTATTCGTAGAGCCTGACAATGTGGAGCCTCTTCCGGAGGCTATTGAAGCCATTGAGCAAGCCGATGCGATTCTGATCGGTCCAGGCAGCTTGTATACGAGTATTATTCCGAACTTGCTCGTGCCTAAGTTAGCGAGGGCTATTGTGGAGTCAACGGCTGTTAAGCTGTTCGTGTGCAATGTGATGACGCAGCCGGGGGAAACCGATGGTTACTCGGTCAGCGATCATCTGAAGGCTGTGCAAGACCATATCGGGCATAAACTTTTCGATTACGTACTGGTCAACGATGGGGAAATATCGCCGGAAGTGGCGGAAAAGTATGCGGAAATGGGCTCTACCCAGGTAGAGCTGAATATAGACGAAGTGAACCGGTTGGGATACGAAATCATCTCCGACCGTCTCGTGCTGTATCGGACGTTTTTGCGGCATGATGCAGAGCGGCTTAGTCATCATATTTATAAATTAGTGGAAAACTGGATGTTAAGAAAGAGGTGAACAAGCGATGTCATTTGCGGCCCAAACGAAGAAAGAGCTGACGATGGTTGAGGCGGATACCTGCTGTGAACGTGCTGAATTGTCCGCACTCATTCGAATGAATGGCTCGGTCAGCGTCTCCAGCCGCAAAGTCGTCCTCGACATCTCAACCGAAAACGCGGCGATTGCCCGCCGGATCTACTCCTTGGTGAAAAAACATTTTGAAGTGCATACGGAATTGCTCGTCCGTAAAAAAATGCGCCTCAAAAAAAATAATGTATATATCGTCAGAATTCCGACGAAGGTACAGGAGATACTAAGTGAGCTGAGAATCGTATCCGAGGGTTTTGTGTTTAATTTGGGTATTGATAAAGAAATCATCAAAAAGCCATGCTGCAAACGATCTTATCTGCGCGGGGCATTCCTTGCCGGCGGCTCCGTCAACAACCCGGAAGGCTCTTCTTACCATCTTGAAATTTCATCGATGTACGAGGAGCACTGCGAGGCGCTGGTTGAGCTGGCCAACAAGTTTGGGCTGAACGCGAGATGTATCGAGCGGAAGAAGGGCTTTGTGTTCTACATCAAAGAGGGCGAGAAAATTATCGAGCTGCTGAACATTATCGGCGCCCATCAGGCCTTGTTCAAATTCGAGGATGTCCGCATCATGCGCGACATGCGGAACTCGGTTAACCGGATCGTGAACTGCGAAACGGCAAACCTGAACAAAACGATTGGCGCGGCGGTCAGACAAATCGACAATATCAAGCTGCTGCAGAAGGAAATCGGATTAAACAATCTTCCCGATAAGCTTAGAGAGGTTGCCGAAATCAGGCTCCAGCATCCGGATATGAACCTGAAGGAAGTTGGGGAGATGCTGAAGGGGACCGTAAGCAAATCCGGCGTTAACCATCGGCTGCGGAAAATTGATGAACTTGCGGAAAAAATCCGCAATGGCTAAACTTTTAACCTAGTGCATCAGATGGTATAATGATATAATATGAACAAAAAGTCTTATACAAGGCGTCATGCTGCATTTTAAAGTTATTAGTCATGTCAGGCTGAGCATTGAAGCGAAATTGCCAGGCTTATTATAATATAGGGGGTATGGTTACCATGACAAGGCTACCGGTTGTCGTTCGTCTAAAAACAGGTTTGCACGCTAGACCTGCCGCATTATTCGTTCAAGAAGCGAACAAATTTTCCTCCGAAGTATTTGTTGAGAAAGACGACAAGAAAGTAAACGCAAAATCCATTATGGGTATCATGAGCCTTGCGATCAGCTCGGGCACAGAGATTCATATCAGCGCAGAGGGTTCGGATGCAGAACAGGCTGTAAACGCTTTAGTCGCGCTCGTCAGCAAAGAAGAGCTGGAGAACCAATAAGAACCGACAAAGAGGGGTGTCCCGAGTCATCATTCTGAATGACAATGGGATAGTCCTTTTTTCTTTGGCATTTAAAAAACGACAAAAAAAGCGGCTGTCATGGAGATCCATGTACAGCCGCTTTTTGTAGTTGCGTGTTAGATACGCTCGATGACTTTGTCAACCAGACCGTATTGCCGCGCTTCTTCCGCGCTCATGAAGTAATCGCGGTCGGTATCCTTCTCGATGCGCTCGAGAGGTTGTCCGGAACGCTCAGCCAGGATGCCGTTCAGCTTGTCGCGCATTTTGATAATGCGGCGGGCGCGGATCTCGATATCGCTTGCTTGACCTTCGGCGCCGCCAAGCGGTTGATGGATCATCACTTCGCTGTTCGGGAGCGCATAACGCTTGCCTTTGGCTCCGGCCGTGAGCAGGAAAGCGCCCATCGATGCCGCCATGCCGACGCAAATTGTCGAAACATCGGGTTTAATGTATTGCATCGTATCATAGATAGCCATGCCTGCCGTAATGGATCCGCCAGGGCTGTTAATGTAGAGAGAAATGTCTTTCTCGGGATCTTCTGCTGCAAGGAACAGCATCTGAGCGATAATGGAGTTGGCTACTACGTCGTTTACGCCTGACCCGAGGAAGATGATGCGATCCTTCAGAAGGCGGGAGTAAATGTCGTAAGCGCGTTCTCCGCGATTGCTCTGTTCAATAACCATAGGAACGAAATTCATATCCAACCAAGTCCCCTCCTCAAAATAGCAAAGATGATATTACTGATTCCCATTCTAGCGGATGATCAAACAAAAGTCAAAGATAGTCAAACTCAATTTTTTATAAAAATTAAAAAAACCGTCCTCATCGAGGACGGTTTATGTTCATGTTATGTATGGCGTTAAAATAAGGTTGAATGGCGCGCCCGCTAGGAATCGAACCTAGATCTCAGGCTCCGGAGGCCTACGTCATATCCATTGGACCACGGGCGCATATTTGCATAAGAAAGCAACAGCAAAACTTAGTATACGCGATTCTATTGTAGAAAGCAAGGCAGATGAGAAAAATAAATTTGAGCAAATCGTGAATACAAACGCTTTCATCAGCGATTGCTGACTTGCCATGTGAAATGTTTTTAGCTAAAATAGAGGTGGGACTTAAAGTGAGTATGCGGGACGTTTAACGTCCATCCCCTGAAAGCCCATTACGCCTATTGACGGGTGGAGTGAAAAGTAGAGGATGCGTCACATTATTGAGCTGCAGCAGCAGCTTCTCCCAGATTTGCTTGACGTAATGAAGAAGCGTTACTCGATATTGCGCCAAGTCATGTTGTCCGATCTGATCGGCCGGAGGATGCTCGCCAATTCCTTAGGGATGACGGAACGGGTGCTGAGGGCGGAAACGGATTTGCTGAAATCGCAAGGGCTGCTGGAGATTCATACGGCGGGAATGCGGATCAGTGAAGCGGGCAAGCAATTGCTTGAGCAATTGGAGCCCTTCTACAAAACGTTATTCGGGCTGTCCGATCTGGAAGAGAAGATCAGGAGTCACTTCGGATTATCGCAGGTCATTGTTGTAGCAGGCGATTCCGAGGATTCGGAGCAATCGAAGCGGGAGCTCGGAAGAGCGGCTTGCCAAGTGCTTCGCAAAGTGATGGAGCCACACGATGTCGTGGCCGTAACCGGCGGAACGACGATCGCTCAGGTCGCTAACCAATTAACTTCGACAGCGCCGCTGAAGAACAACTGGTTTGTGCCGGCGAGAGGCGGACTTGGCGAAAGTCTCGATTACCAAGCCAATACCATTGCATCGACAATGGCAAAGCGTACAGGCGCCAATTACCGGATGCTCCATGTGCCGGATCATCTTGGTGACGAAGCCTACGCCTCCATGATGCAGGAGCCGAATATCCGCGATATTGTCGAGGTTGTCCGAAGCGCCCGAATCGTCGTACACGGGATCGGGGACGCTATGGTGATGGCCCGGCGCAGAAAGCTGAATCCTGAACTGGTGAAGGCGATGGCCGCGGATGGCGCATTGGCTGAAGCTTTCGGTTTTTATTTCGACCGTAACGGCGAGGTTGTTCACAAAATGCAGACCGTAGGATTACGACTCGAGGATATTGTGAAGACTGAAGTTGTTATAGGAGTGGCAGGCGGCCATAGCAAAGGCGAAGCTATAGCAGCCATCATGAAATTTGGGCACAATGACGTACTTGTTACCGATGAAGCGGCAGCTCTTGAGATTTCCGCGATTATCGATGAACAGCAGCAGTCGTTATCTTAACGATTTGCGGCAGGCTCTGCTGCAGAACGTTTTGAAATATATACCATAGTCATTTAAAAGCTTAGGAGGAATTTAAAATGGTTAAAATTGGTATTAACGGATTTGGTCGTATCGGTCGTAACGTGTTCCGCGCATCGCTGAACAACCCTAATGTCGAGGTAGTAGCGGTTAACGACCTGACTGACACTAAAACACTTGCACACCTGCTGAAATATGACACAACTCATGGCACTTTGGATGCTACGGTTGAAGCTAAAGAAGGCGCAATTATCGTAAACGGCAAAGAAATCAAAGTATTTGCAGAACGTAACCCTGAGAACCTGGCATGGGGCTCCGTAGGCGCTGAAATCGTTGTTGAATCCACTGGTATCTTCACAGCGAAAGAAAAAGCCGAGCTTCACCTTAAAGGCGGCGCTAAAAAAGTTATCATCTCCGCTCCTGCAACTAACGAAGACATCACAATCGTTATGGGCGTTAACGAAGACAAGTACGATGCTGCATCGCACACTGTTATCTCCAACGCTTCTTGCACAACGAACTGTCTTGCGCCATTCGCAAAAGTGCTGAACGACAAATTCGGTATCGTTAAAGGTATGATGACTACTATTCACTCGTACACAAACGACCAATCCGTACTGGACGTTCCTCACAAAGACCTGCGTCGTGCTCGCGCAGCTGCTGAGAACATCATTCCTTCGTCCACTGGTGCTGCAAAAGCGGTATCCCTGGTTCTGCCGGAACTGAAAGGCAAACTGAACGGTATGGCTATGCGCGTTCCTACGCCTAACGTTTCCGTAACGGACCTGGTTGCCGAACTGAAAGTTAACGTTACTGTTGAAGAAGTTAACGCAGCTCTGAAAGAAGCTTCCGAAGGCGCTCTTAAAGGCATTCTGAACTACAACGAACTGCCACTGGTATCCAGCGATTACAACAGCGACCCAGCTTCCTCGACAATCGACGCTCTGTCGACTATGGTAGTTGAAGGCAACATGGTTAAAGTTATCTCCTGGTACGACAACGAGTGGGGCTACTCGAACCGTGTAGTTGACCTCGCTGCATTCGTGGCAAGCAAAGGTCTGTAAGATACACACGCTATTCCACAATTGCATGGAACGCTTTCGTCCCGGAGTTGATGCTCCGGGATACGCTTAGTCTGCGGCTCCACTTAAGTGGATATTAGGCGAGGGCGTTCCTTCTTGCGAGAAGGAACGCCTTTTTTACTGCTGTTATAGGCTTTATCTTATATAGGCTTTCAACTTCATTATCAGGGAGGCAACACCATTGAATAAGAAAAGTGTTCGTGACGTAGAAGTAGCAGGCAAACGCGTATTTGTACGCGTCGATTTCAACGTACCACTCGAAGATGGCAAAATTACTGACGACAAGCGTATCCGCGAAACGCTTCCTACGATTAACTATTTGATCGAAAAAGGCGCTAAAGTTATCCTCGCGAGCCACCTTGGCCGTCCAAACGGTGAAGTGGTTGAAGAGCTGCGTCACACCGCTTCCGCTGTACGTCTGTCCGAGCTTCTGGGCAAACCGGTTGTCAAAGCTAACGACTCCGTTGGTGAAGAAGTGAAAGCACAAGTTAACGCGCTGAATAACGGCGACGTACTCTTGCTTGAGAACGTTCGTTTCCATGCGGGCGAAGAAAAGAACGATCCGGAACTGGCTAAGCAATTCGCCGAGCTGGCTGATCTGTTCGTAAACGATGCGTTTGGCGCCGCTCACCGTGCCCATGCTTCGACAGAAGGCATTGCGCACTACCTGCCTGCTGTATCGGGCCTCTTGATGGAGCGCGAGCTTGATGTTCTCGGCAAAGCGCTGAACAACCCTGAGCGTCCTTTCACGGCAATCGTTGGCGGTTCGAAAGTAAAAGACAAAATCGACGTGATTAACAAAATGATCGAGATCGCTGACAACATCATCATCGGTGGCGGCCTGTCTTACACCTTCTTCAAAGCACAGGGACATGAAATCGGTCAATCGCTCGTGGACAACTCCAAGCTGGATCTGGCTCTTGAGTTCATCGAGAAAGCGAAATCGCTCGGCAAAAACTTCCTGATTCCTGTTGATATCGTAATCACCGACGAATTCAGCAAAGACGCTAACACGAAGATCGTTGACGTAGACGGCATCCCTGCTGACTGGGAAGGCATCGACATCGGTCCTAAAACTCGCGAAATTTACGCTGACGTCATCAAAAACTCCAAGCTGGTTGTTTGGAACGGGCCGATGGGCGTATTCGAAATCGAACCATTCTCCCACGGTACGCGTGCGGTTGCTAACGCTTGCGCGGAAACAGCGGGTTACACGGTAATCGGCGGCGGCGACTCCGCTGCGGCAGCTGAGAAATTCGGCGTGGCGGACAAAATGGATCATATCTCGACTGGCGGCGGCGCTTCCCTGGAGTTCATGGAAGGCAAAGCACTCCCGGGCGTTGTAGCTCTTAACGATAAATAGTAAATAGATTCAACTATATACTTAAGAAACGAGGGAATATACGATGAGCAGAACACCTATCATTGCGGGTAACTGGAAAATGTTCAAGACCGTTTCCGAAGCCGTATCGTTCTTTTCCGAAGTGAAAGGCAAAGCCGAAGTTGCCGGCGTAGAAAGCGTCATTTGCGCTCCTTACACGACTCTTCCGGCGCTTGTTGAAGCAGCGAAAGGTACGTCGATCGCAATCGGCGCGCAGAACCTGCACTTCGAAGACAACGGTGCCTTCACTGGCGAAATTAGCGGCGTAATGCTGAAGGATCTGGGCGTTAAATACGTAATTATCGGTCACTCCGAGCGTCGTGCTTACTTCGCTGAAACAGACGAGATCGTTAACAAAAAAATGCACGCGGCATTCAAACACGGCATCACGCCAATCGTTTGCGTAGGCGAGAAGCTCGAAGAGCGCGAAGCTGACCAAACGAAGGATGTCTGCAAAGTGCAGACCGAAGCGGCTTTCAAAGGCCTGTCGGCGGCTCAAGCGGCTGAAGTGGTTATTGCTTACGAGCCAATCTGGGCGATCGGCACCGGCAAATCCTCGACATCCGAAGACGCGCAAGACGTTATCGGCTACATCCGCAGCGTTGTTGCCGATCTGTACGATGCGGCGACAGCTGATGCGGTTCGTATCCAATACGGCGGCAGCGTAAAACCGAACAACGTTGCGGAATACATGGGACAAGCGGACATCGACGGCGCTCTTGTCGGCGGCGCATCGCTTGAACCGGCTTCCTACATCGCACTCGTCGAGGGGGCCAAGTAAGATGGCTCCGAAACCAGTTGCACTGATTATTCTTGACGGCTTTGGACTTCGCGACGACGTTACCGGCAATGCGGTTGCGCAGGCGAAAAAACCAAACTATGACCGCTACTGGTCGACTTATCCGCATACAACCCTTACTGCTTCCGGCGAAGCAGTAGGTCTGCCGGACGGCCAAATGGGCAACTCCGAGGTTGGTCACCTGAACATCGGCGCAGGGCGCATCGTGTATCAGGATCTGACCCGCATCTCGAAGTCGATCCGCGACGGCGAATTTTTCGATAACGAGACGCTTCTCGGGGCCGTTCGCCACGCGAAAGCAAACGGCAAGAAGCTTCATTTGTACGGCTTGTTGTCCGATGGCGGCGTACACAGCCATATTGCTCACCTGTTCGCTCTGCTGGAACTGGCTAAGAAAGAGGAGCTGAACGAAGTATTCGTGCATGCCTTCCTCGACGGCCGCGACGTCGCTCCAGACAGCGCGAAAGGTTACCTGGAACAGCTGCAAGCGAAGATTGAAGAAGTGGGCGTAGGCCGGATCGCTACCGTTCAAGGCCGCTATTACGCAATGGACCGCGACAAGCGTTGGGAGCGTACGGAGAAGTCTTACCGCGCAATGGTTTACGGCGAAGGTCCTAAGTACACGGATCCAATCAAGGCTGTCGTTGAGTCCTACGAAAAATCCGTTTATGATGAATTCGTTATGCCAACGGTTATCGTAGGCGAGAATGATGAGCCGGTAGGCCTGGTTGAATCGGAAGATTCCATCGTCTTCTTCAACTTCCGTCCTGACCGTGCCATCCAGCTTGGCCAAGTGTTTACCAATGCGGATTTCCGCGGTTTCGACCGTGGCGAGAAATGCCCTAAAAACCTGTACTTTGTTTGCCTGACGCTGTTCAGTGAATCCATTGACGGTTATGTGGCCTACTCTCCTAAGAATTTGGATAATACCCTTGGCGAAGTGCTTGTTCAAAACAACAAGAAGCAGCTTCGTATTGCGGAAACCGAGAAATATCCGCATGTTACCTTCTTCTTCAGCGGCGGCCGCGACGTCGAACTTCCGGGTGAGACTCGCGTACTGATCAATTCGCCTAAAGTTGCAACTTATGACTTGCAGCCTGAGATGAGCGCTTATGAAGTTGCTGCAGCCGCAGTAAGAGAGATAGAAGCTGACAAGCATGATGCCATCATCTTGAACTTTGCTAACCCTGACATGGTTGGTCACTCCGGCATGCTGGAACCAACTATCAAAGCGGTAGAAGCAACAGATGAGTGTCTTGGCCAAGTGGTTGAAGCTGTCCTTGCAAAAGGCGGCGTAGCCATTATCACGGCTGACCACGGCAACGCGGATATGGTATTCGACGAGAACGGCCGTCCGTTCACGGCGCATACGACGAATCCGGTTCCTTGCATCGTTACAGTCGCTGGCGGAGAGCTTCGCGAAGGCGGCATCTTGGCTGACCTGGCTCCAACGGTTCTTGACCTGCTCGAACTGGCTAAGCCAGCCGAAATGACAGGTACAACATTGATTCAGAAGTAAGTTTCGAGGTAGAATCAATACAGCTTGTTTTCCATGCTTCAACCCTATAAATAACTTAAATGAAGGAGTGTTACTCAAATGTCTATCATCGTTGACGTTTACGCACGCGAAGTGCTGGATTCCCGCGGGAATCCGACTGTAGAAGTAGAAGTATCCCTGGAATCCGGCGGCAAAGGCCGCGCAATCGTACCATCCGGCGCATCCACTGGCGCTTACGAAGCCGTTGAGCTTCGCGACGGCGACAAAGGCCGCTACCTGGGCAAAGGCGTTGAAAAAGCGGTTGAGAACGTAAACGCGATTATCGCGCCTGAAATCATCGGTCTGGACGCACTTGATCAAGTCGCTATCGACCGCAAAATGATCGAGCTCGACGGTACGCCTAACAAGGCTAAACTCGGCGCTAACGCAATCCTGGCTGTTTCGATGGCGGTTGCACGCGCTGCGGCAGACGCTCTTAACGTGCCTCTGTACACTTACCTGGGCGGCTTCAACGCAAAAACGCTGCCGGTTCCAATGATGAACATCATCAACGGCGGCGAGCATGCCGACAACAACGTTGACGTTCAAGAATTCATGGTTCTGCCGGTTGGCGCTCCAACCTTCAAAGAAGCTCTTCGCATCGGCGCTGAAATCTTCCACAACCTGAAATCGGTTCTGAAAGACAAAGGCCTTAACACTGCGGTTGGCGACGAAGGCGGCTTCGCTCCTAACCTTGGTTCCAACGAAGAAGCAATCACGACCATCATCTCCGCGATCGAGCGTGCTGGCTACAAACCAGGCGTTGACGTATTCCTCGGCATGGACGTAGCTTCCACTGAGTTCTACAAAGACGGCAAATACCACCTCGAAGGCGAAGGCAAATCCTTCACTTCCGCTGAATTCGTTGACCTGCTTGCTTCGTGGGTTGAGAAGTACCCAATCATCACAATCGAAGACGGCTGCTCCGAAGACGACTGGGAAGGCTGGAAATTGCTCACTGACAAACTGGGCGGCAAAGTACAGCTGGTTGGCGACGACCTGTTCGTTACAAATACGGAGCGTCTGTCCGACGGTATCGAAAAAGGCGTGGGCAACTCCATTCTCGTTAAAGTTAACCAAATCGGCTCGCTTACCGAAACCTTCGACGCGATCGAAATGGCAAAACGCGCTGGTTACACAGCGGTTATCTCCCACCGTTCCGGCGAAAGCGAAGACAGCACAATCGCTGACATCGCGGTTGCTACAAACGCTGGCCAAATCAAAACCGGCGCTCCGTCCCGTACGGACCGCGTAGCGAAATACAATCAATTGCTCCGTATTGAAGATGAGCTGGGTTCGGTTGCTCAATACGCAGGCAAATCGGCATTCTACAACCTGAAAAACTTCAAATAGGTTTTTCGGTGATATAAGAAGGGCATCCCGGTGAGGGGATGCCCTTTTTTACGTCCGAATGAATGGTTTACGCATCCTTCGAATAGTCCTGATCTTTTTCTCATATATAGGAAAACGCGCCGGAATTTGAAACTATTGAATTACTTGTCCGCCTATGATAAAATCAATTTATGTGTTTTACGGAGCTCCTATGCTGGAGGTGGATCAAATGGAAATCTTTTGGAAGATTTTGCTCGTTATTTTCGCAGTTGGATTGATCGCAGTCGTATTGCTTCAAAAAGGGAAAAGCGCTGGTTTGTCCGGTGCGATCACTGGCGGTGCTGAGCATTTGTTCGGCAAGCAGAAAGCTCGCGGTCTGGACTTGTTCCTTCAGCGTTTGACGGTAGGGCTGGCAAGCGGATTCTTTATCCTGGCCCTTGTTGTAGCATACGTTGTAAAAGTTTAATTGATGAAATGTACTCAGAAACGGAGGGGGACCTCCGTTTTTTTGTTTTTTCAGGGCATTAGCGGATGCTTAAGGATGATTTCGTGTATACTAAACGATATATGGTAATCTATCAACCGGTAGCTGGATGGCGGTAGGGAAAGCCTCCGGTGTATGAGGTGACAAGGAAAATTATGATGCAAGAGCAGGAACTGCTTGATTTTATGCGGGAAACGGCTTATAAGCCGATGACTTATCAGGAGCTGGAACAACATTTCGGCATCAACGACGCGGCGGAATTCAAAGAATTCCTGAAGCTGCTTAACCAGCTCGAGGAAGAGGGCAAAGTCATTCGGACGCGCAATGAACGCTACGGCGTTCCGGAGCGAATGAACCTGCTGAGAGGAAAAATTCAGGCGCATGCGAAGGGTTTCGCATTTTTGCTGCCTGACGAGAAGGATCATCCTGACGTTTACATACATGCAAACGATCAGAAGAGCGCGATGAACGGCGATATCGCGCTGGTGCGCATTACTTCGCAAAGCGAAGGCGGGGGCCGGATGGAAGGCGAAGTCGTCCGCATTGTGCAGCGTGCCGTTACGCAGGTGGTGGGCACGTTCGAAAGCCATGAGGCATTTGGCTTTGTTGTTCCGGATGACAAACGGATTAACCGGGATATTTTTATTCCGAAGGGTGAATTCCAGGGAGCGGTAACCGGTCAGAAGGTGGTCGTAAAGATTACTTCCTATCCGGAAGGACGGTCTGCGGCGCAAGGCGAAATTATCGAAATTCTCGGACATAAGAACGATCCGGGCATCGACATTTTGTCCATTATCCGCAAGCATCAGCTTCCCGAGGGCTTCTCGGATGAAGTGATGGCCGAAGCCGAAGCGGCTCCGGACTCCATTACCGAAGAAGAGATCGTTGAACAAGGCCGCCGCGATCTCCGCGGAGAAGTGATTGTGACGATTGACGGCGAAGACGCAAAGGATCTTGATGACGCCGTCCATGTAAAGCGGCTTGAGAACGGCAATTATCTGCTTGGCGTTCATATTGCCGATGTCGGCTATTACGTGAAGGAACGTTCGGCGCTTGACCAGGAAGCTTTCCGCCGCGGCTGCAGCGTCTATCTGGTAGACCGGGTTATTCCGATGCTGCCGCACCGTTTGTCGAACGGGATCTGCTCGCTGAATCCTCAGGTGGACCGCCTGACGCTTTCCTGCGAAATGGAGTTTGACTCCAAGCTGAAGCGCGTACGCCACGATATTTTTACAAGCGTGATTAAGACGAAGGAACGCATGACGTATACGAATGTGCGCAAGATCTTAACGGCCACCGAAGAGGAGCCGGAGACCGAGCTGAAGGAACGCTATGCGGACCTGCTGGACATGTTCACGCTGATGGAAGAGCTTGCGATGAAGCTGCGGAAGAAACGGATGAAGCGCGGCGCGATCGACTTTGATTTCCAGGAATCGAAGGTTATCGTGGACGAGGAAGGCAAGGCGGTTGATATCGTGAAGCGCGAACGCTCCGTCGCCGAGCAGATCATCGAGGAATTCATGCTGGCGGCGAACGAAACGGTTGCCGAGCATTTCCACTGGCTCCGCGTGCCGTTCTTGTACCGGATCCATGAGGATCCGGATCAGGAGAAGCTGCTCCACTTCATGCAGTTCGCCTCGAACTTTGGTTACGTCGTGAAAGGCAAAGGCAATTCGGTTCATCCGCGCGCCTTGCAGACGCTGCTTGAAGAGATCCACGGCACGAAGGAAGAAACGGTTATTTCCACCGTAATGCTGCGCTCCATGAAACAGGCGAAGTACGATGCGGAGAGCCTAGGCCACTTTGGGCTTGCGGCGGAGTTCTATTCGCACTTCACGTCGCCGATCCGGCGTTATCCGGACCTTGTGATTCACCGGATTATTCGCGAGGTGCTCGAGAACGGCGGAGCCTTGCCGGACATGCGCAACGAAGCGCTGGCCGCGCGCATGCCTGACATTGCCCAGCATTCATCCGAACGCGAACGCGTGGCGGTGGATGCGGAACGGGATACGGATAAGCTCAAAAAATGCGAATTCATGCTGGATAAGGTCGGCGAGGAATTCGATGGCATCATCAGCAGCGTGACAAGCTTCGGCATGTTTGTCGAATTGGACAATACGGTGGAAGGCCTTATCCGGCTGAGCGGTCTGACGGATGATTATTACCACTTCCATGAGCTTCATATGGTGCTGATCGGCGAGCGCACCTCGAAGGTATACCGCATTGGCGATGAAGTGAAAATCCGCGTGGCGCAGGTGAACATGGACGATTACACCATCGACTTCGAGATGGTGGACATGAAGCCGCGCAGCGATTTCCGGGGCGTCGCGGACGCCGGCTTTGGGGCTGGCCGCGGCGGCGGGCGCAAGCGCGGCGGCTTCAGCCGCGGCGGGGACGCGGGCGCCGTAGTTGGACGCGGCGGGAAAGAAGGTCGCGGCGGGAAAGAAGGCCGCGGCGATCGGAATGAACGCGGCCCGGGTAAGGGCGGCCGCGACGGCGCTAAGCGCGCCGAGAATAGCGGCGCGCAAGGGAACGCGAAGCGGAAGCGCGGAGGCGCTGACCGCGGAGCGGCCGAGGGCGCGAGCCGCGCGGCCGAAGGCGCGGCGGAGCGCTCGCCGTGGCAAGAGCCGGCGAAGCCGCTCGAGCAAGGGCGGCAGGTGCGCGGAGCAAGGCCGCGCACGGATATGTGGGGGCTGCCGATTAGCGGCAGCCGCGGCAGAGACGCCGATACGGGCGAAGATCCGGATCAAGGCTCAGTCTTTGAAGGCGGCCGCGGCAGGCGCGGCGGCCGGGGCAACCGAAGCGGAGGCGGCGCAGGCCAACGCGGCGATGCAAAATCCTCGCAAGGCACAAATTCTTCGCGCGGAGTGAATAATTCCGGCGAAGAAGGGAAAAACAAGAAGAAGAAACGAAATAGCGGAGGCAACTCCACCGCGGCTTTCGTTCGCAAAAAACGTAAATAAATATTTAACATGACAGATGTACTATTACTTGAAATAACGGCGCTGCCAGATGTAGCGCAAGCTGCAGGGAAGCAGCGCCGTTTTCTGTGGATAAGCTGGGAAAATATATTTAAGCTTGTCGCTTGCATTTTGATTTTGGGTATAGTACACTCAAAACAATTGATGATATGAACCTGAATTCACATATTGAAAAGGGTATCATTGTAGACGTCATGACACCTTATTCAATGTGTGAATTTTTTGTTTCGATACGAAATAGGCGCATATTAATTTATTTTTTTGGAGGTAAGACACATGCAACAAGGTACAGTTAAATGGTTCAACGCTGAGAAAGGTTTCGGCTTCATCGAAGTTGAAGGCGGCAATGACGTATTCGTACACTTCTCCGCTATCGTTGGCGAAGGCTTCAAAACTCTTGAAGAAGGCCAACGCGTTGAGTTCAACGTTGTTCAAGGCAACCGCGGACCACAAGCTGAGAACGTTGTTAAGCTGTAATAGCTTAATTTAACGAACGGAAACCGCCCTTAACGGGGCGGTTTCTTTATTTTGAAAGCGATGTATTTTCGCGAACGGGATCCCTTGCGAAACGCGCTTAATGTTTGTTACAATGAATTCCTAATAACGCTTTTCCATGCTGGAATGCGTAAACGAAAATGAGGTGAACCGCTGTGGGTGCTAAGAAAAATGACGGCAAACAGCTCGCTCAAAATAAAAAGGCTTCCCATGATTACTTCATTGAAGATACGTATGAAGCGGGAATCGTGCTGATGGGCACGGAGATCAAGGCTCTTCGCATGGGGAAGGCGAATATTAGCGATGCGTTTGCGACGATCCGGAATGGCGAGATGTTTATTCATAACATGCACATCAGTCCTTTTGAACAGGGCAACCGCCATAACCCGACAGATCCGACGCGCGCTCGGAAGCTGCTGCTTCACAAGCAGCAAATTCATAAGCTGCTCGGCCAGTCCAAGCAGGAAGGCTATTCGATTGTGCCGCTGAAGATTTATGTCCGCAACGGCTACGCGAAGCTGCTGATTGGTCTTGGTAAAGGCAAGAAGCAATACGATAAGCGCGATACGGCCGCGAAGCGGGATGCACAAAGGGATATCCAGCGTGCGCTGCGCGAGAAGCAGAAGGTCGCAAGATAATTGGCATTTGCTTCAGCTGCTGGTCCGTGTTCCAGTTTTCCGCCATCATTGGCAGTAAGAATCCCAGCACTAGCGATGAAGTTCGTGTTATACTAAAGTAGCGCTAAGGAATACGAAGCGCTGCTGCAATAAAGAGTCGAAGTATTACTTGCTTGTAATGAATTAGCGCAGAAGCGCTATACCTCATTCCGGGCGTTCTTTCTTAAAGCTAATCGGTTGAAAAGACCGTTTATGCGATATCGGGGGCGTTTATGGATTCGACGGGGATAGTACGAGCATGGGTTGCGGGTAGCAGGGAGTCGTCTGCTTCATCAACGCTAAAGCCAATTAAATGGCAAACAACAACAAACTTACGCTTTCGCAGCTTAATAACCTGTGAGCGTGCTCCTACCTAGCATCGCCCATGTGACTAGACTAGGGGCTAACAAGTAGTGGGATACGCCGTTCGGTCTCCGCCTGGGGTCGACGGAAGAAGATAATCAGGCTGACCCAACGCGTAGTCGGTTACGGGACGACGCTCGGGTGACATCAATACTGTAACTACACCCGTAGAAGCCTGTGTGGCGTTGTCTTCGGACAGGGGTTCAAATCCCCTCGCCTCCACCATCATGAACCGCATCCGCATGAGGATGTGGTTTTTGCTTTATAACGGGCACGAAGAAGCTCCTTTCCTGTTGGAAGGAGCTTTTTCGCTTTTGGTTAGACGCATGTAAAGGATTGAATGGATTGAAGGCTGAGGCCGGTATACATCCAGAACCTTCCGTTCCACTGAAACCCCGCAACCGATGTGCGTCCTAAGAATACGGGGAAGAACCAGAATTGGTTTCCATTCCTTAGCCAGATGTACGTATTTCGGAACATGCAACGCGAAATCGCGCCAGGGTCAACGGCAAACGGCTGAACCGCAGGCTGTTGAGGAATGAATCCTGGCGGAGGTGAGCTAGGTGCCATCGGCTGGCCTGGTTGCCCCGGCGGTCCTCCCGGCGGTCCCGGAGGCCCTGGCGGCCCCGGTTGACCAGGGAATCCTGGGGGACCAAAAGGCGGAAAAAATGACATGAGGTTTGTCACTCCTTTATATGATGGGCTAAAACATTGTATGTAGGAGCGGAGATAAGGGAATGGGCGTAACCGATATTCTTTTAAAAAGCAGCTGCTGTGGCGATGTAGGTTTTAAACGACCGCTGATTCCCTTTTGCGGTTCAACCGGTTTTATCTCTGTTAATTAGGTCGGCCGATATTCGCAGAGGATGTGGGAAATAGGGCAACAATACGCCTTAAGGACAGTCCTTCCTTGGGACTGATTTCGCGGCGTGAAAAGTTTTTTTAAAATAATGCTTGCCAAATGCTTTTTATCTATGGTATATTCTAATTCCGGCCGAGAGAGACAAGATGTTCGGACCGAAAAGCTGAATATCATCGAGCAAATGGATGAAAAATAAGCTTGACACAAAAAACGATAACGTGATATGATATACCGCGTTGTTGAAAAAAATTGTTCTTTGAAAACTGAACAACGAGCGAAACTGCCCCGTTAGAAATAACGGAAAAGCGATAAAACAAGTAATGAACAAGTCAAACACCATTCATGGAGAGTTTGATCCTGGCTCAGGACGAACGCTGGCGGCGTGCCTAATACATGCAAGTCGAGCGGACTTTGCCTTCG
>NZ_SLVP01000017.1 GCF_004345425.1 Paenibacillus sp. BK033 | reverse complement strand
CCGCTAACTTTACCCGAAGGTAAAGTCCGCTCGACTTGCATGTATTAGGCACGCCGCCAGCGTTCGTCCTGAGCCAGGATCAAACTCTCCATGAAATGGTGTCTGACTTGCTCATTCATTTAAAAATTCGCTTTTCCGTTATTTCTAACGGGGCAGTTTCGCTCGTTGTTCAGTTTTCAAAGAACAATTCTTTTTTCGTGTCGTTACCGCGTTTCTCAGCGGCGACAAGAGATAATATATCATGGACGTCTATAGGATTGCAACCCTTTTTTTAAACTTTTTTTACTGGATTTTTCTACCTGTAATTTCGCACATTTAAAGCATACCGGGACAGCTCTTTCGGAGATGCAATGCGGGCATACATACGGAAAATGATCTTGTACCGTCTGGTTATAGCTTGCTTAATATCTCCGTCTAAACGGTTGTCATTCAGATCAAGCAGCATCTCATCCAATTCTTTGCGCAGGACGTAATCGAGTTCTTTGCATTCTTTGTCGTTGAATAGAATTCCTAGCATAACTAATGTGCGCCCTCCTAAGCTGTATTGGCCCTGCAGCTAAGTTTTGCTGCGGCAATCGAAAGCAAAAGCGGCGTCTTGCGATAACGCATCACGACGCCGCCTTACTGTTATGCTCAATTAATCGGAAAAATATTACAACGAACTTACC
The DNA here is from genome assembly GCF_004345425.1 of Paenibacillus sp. BK033. Taxonomy (GTDB): domain Bacteria; phylum Bacillota; class Bacilli; order Paenibacillales; family Paenibacillaceae; genus Pristimantibacillus. The sequence goes on along the minus strand of NZ_SLVP01000017.1, from coordinate 64,381 downwards.
CAAACGCTAACTGTACTTTCGATAATCGCCGCAACAAGCAACGCTACCGTTAAAATAACGACCACCGGAACGGATCTAATCATGAAATATTCGATTTCCCGTCCGGATTTGCCCGCTTCCTTCCCCGGAATAACGATCCTTCCAATTGCCTTGAGCAAGAGAACGCCAAACTTCATGCCGTAAGCGCATGCCACCACAATCGCCGGAATCTCAATAATGCCGTGAGGCAGAAGCCCCAATACAACCGTAAGCATATCGCCCGTTCCCTGCGTCTCAGCCACATGCTGGAGCAGGAAGCCTACAACCATGCCGTTCAGAACAAGGAAGAAAATCGGGATGATCCCGAAGACCGCCCCTATATAGATGATGAAAATGGACTTGATCGCATTGTTTAAAAAGATAAAGACCATAAAGGCAAGCGTTGGATTCTCCGCGTTATCCAATGATTCCGCCACACTGCCGAGTGCCCTCAGCTGCTGCTCGAGATAATCGCTGAATGCGCTGTTGGTCCCCCCGACGACAAGCCCTGCAAAAAACAAAATGAATCCAAACGCGATGTAGGGATTCATGATTTTGAAATGGGCTTTTATTTCAGACCAGCGAAACATGCCTCTCCCCTCCTTTTGCAACTTCTTGTTTATTCGGTTGAACAAGCATGAATATCTTGGATGTACGAGCATAGGATTGTACTAGAACAAGCTTCCAATAGAAAGGAGCCTTAACAGATGAACTTTTTTTATGTACTGAACGGACGAAAATTAAAACGCAACTTCCTTCTTGTTCTCGCACTGGTCTTCTCTGTAGGGGTTATTTACGCAGAAAGAGACAACATCACGGTATTCTCACCACAACAGCCGGCCGCTATATACAGTGTCCCTACGGATAAGAAAGTAGTAGCCCTGACATTCGACATCAGTTGGGGGGACAAGCGTACGGAACCGATTCTGAAGGTATTGAAAGACAAAGGGGTTACGCAGGCAACCTTCTTCCTATCCTCCCCTTGGAGCCAGTCCCATCCCGACATCGTCAAGGATATCGTGAATGACGGCTTTGAGATCGGCAGCCATGGCCACAAGCACGATAACTACAGTAAGCTTAGCGATGAAGAGATCCGTACGCAGATCACAACCGCGCATTCGATTCTCACCGACCTGACAGGCAAGCAGCCGAACCTCATCCGCCTTCCTAACGGAGATTTCGACAAACGGGTGCTCCGTATCGCGGAAGAGCTCAATTACAAGGTTATCCAATGGGATACCGACTCCATGGACTGGCTGAACATTGGAACGGACAAGATTATCAACCGTGTCGTAAGCCGTGCGCATAACGGAGACATTATTCTTATGCATGCCAGCGATTCGGTGAAGCAAACGCATGAAGCACTGCCTGTCATCATCGATGAGCTTCGCGCGAAAGGCTACGAATTCGTAACCGTATCGGAGCTGATTAACCAAACCGAGTCGGAAGGCCGTGCCGTACAGGACAAAACGACCTCTCTTACGATGCTTGGACTCGAGGATGCTATGGCAGCTGCGGATACTGGCTATTGATTATTACGCGACCGGCTTTGCGGATGTTGCAGAGTCGGTTGTTGTATTTTTATGAAGCAAGCGGTGCAGCATTAAGATTTGGTAAGCATTGCAGACAAACAAAGGGATAATCATAAAGACGATAGCCGAAATGTTGGTTTCCCCTTGCAGAGCCGGCCATGCTTCCACGAAGGTCACGAAGAACATCAGAAACGTGGTGGGCACAAATGCGCTTGGCTTTGTTTGCTTGATCTTGACGTAGGCAACGGCCAACGAGCAGACCAAAAGGACAAGCGGCAGTACCCAGAAGAACCAATTGTTGGTCCGCTGCTCGTAAAGCATGTAACCGAGGCCAAATACGGCAAATAACGTCGTATAACCCTGGAGAGCGTTCCAGAGATAGCTTTTGCGGAAAATGCTTAATGCAATGTAATTCAGGGTCAAGTATGCAAAGAACCCCATTTGGCTGAATGCGCCTATCAATAAGCCGACCATCGCCATCATAAAGGCGTTGAATCCGGCTGCCTCAAGCCCCATAAATCCGAAGGACTGGTCCGTCCATTGCATGATCGACCCGCTAACGATGGTAACGACAGCCCCGACGGCCATGCAGGTCCAAAAAAGAAAAAACCATCTTTTCAAATTCATAATTCCGTTATCCTCCTTCATGTTTGGCGAGGACTGTGCCATTGTAAGCACTTACCTGTGCCAACCATTATTTTACCACGTTCGTCATAAAAAGCTAACTGCGAAGCCATGATAATCCCGTGAACATTAACGCATACTACGTTTAAATTCAGCAATGGTAATCATAGAAGGGAGATCGTGGGAGCATGCGCATGCGATTGGCTTTATTAACGGCGCTTTCCGCCCTAACATTTGTCTTAACAAGCTGCGGTGCGGAATCTTCAGGAAGCAATAACCAACAGATCAGCTACAAGGATATGAAATCGATGGTTATTGACATCCTGAAAACCGAAGACGCTCAAAAAGCCTTGCAGGAATCCGCCCAGCAAATGTCCGGCTACAACGGCAGCGGAACCAAGCTGTTGTCTGTACAGGATCAAGAACAGGTACGCCTTGCGGTAAAGGATGTCATGGTTTCTCCGGAATATGACAAGGTTATCCGGACATTAATGACGGATACCCGTTTTGCCGGCGAATTCGCTAAAGCCGTAAACAAGCAAAATAAGGATATCCACAAGGAATTGATGAAGGACCCGACGTACCAGGAGCAAATGATCAAAGCGTTCAAAACGCCCGAAATGGACAAAATGATTCTCGAAGTGCTGCAAAGCACGCAATATAAAAAACAAGTCATGTCTCTAATGCAGGAATCGATGCAAAACCCTCTCTTCCGTCTGGAAGTTCTCGATCTAATGAAAAAAGCGGTACAGGAAGAGCTTAAACCTAAGCCGGACGAAAAGGTTGACAAGAAATCGCAAGAAGAAGGCGGCGGTGGCGATGAAGGCTCCTCCGACCAAGATAAGCAAGACGGCGAAGGCGGCGGTGAAGGAGACGGCTCGGATTCTTCAACCTAACCGTTATATAGATGAGATTGTCATTGCTGAACAAAAAGCCCGGACGGGGTCGAGAGCTTTTGCTCTCTCCCGGTCCGGGCTTTTCTTTTCATAAATCAGCGGGAACACTTTTGAATGACTTGTTCCGCAATATCCAGATATATCGCGCCCGTCTCGGTGTCGGCTTTATACACCGAAGGCGAGAAATCCGGCTCGGAGATATGGTTATCCGGCTGTCCCAACGGTATTTGGGCAAGGAGCTCGGCATGCAGGGATTCCGCAAGGCGGGCACCGCCGCCGCGCCCGAAGATGTACTCCGGCTCGCCGCATTTGCTGCATTTGTAATAGGACATGTTCTCCACAACGCCAATAATCTCGTGCTCAGTCTTGATGGCCATAGCCCCTGCGCGGGCCGCTACAAAGGCAGCAGTAGCATGAGGCGTCGTTACGATAATCTCTTTGCTCTGCGGGATAATCTGATGGACGTCGAGCGCCACATCGCCCGTACCCGGAGGCAGGTCAAGCAGCAGGTAATCCAGCTCGCCCCATTCGATCTCGGCAAAGAAGTTGCGAAGCATCTTGCCCAGCATCGGCCCGCGCCATACGATCGGGCTGTTGTCTTCGACAAAGAAGCCCATCGACATGACTTTGACGCCAAACCGTTCAATCGGGATAACGCGCTCGTTCACGATTTGGGGGCGTGTCTCGATGCCCATCATATCCGGCACGCTAAAGCCGTAAATATCGGCATCGATGATGCCGACGCGTTTGCCCTTGTGGGCTAAGGCGACCGCGAGATTGACGGTCACCGTCGATTTGCCGACGCCGCCTTTGCCGCTGGCGACTGCGATGAACTGCACCCCGCTGCCAGCGGCAAGCAGCGGGCTCTCGATCCCGGCCCCGTGCCCTTGCACGGGGCCGTTTGCCGCGGCCGGCCGGGCTTTGCCGCCGGCTTGTCCTTGCGGCGCGGCAGCTGCGCCTGCGCCGCCCTCCAGCGCGCGAAACCGGCAATGCACGGTTTCGGCGCCAGCCCGCGCGAGCGCTTCGCGCAGCGCGGTTTCCAGCGAGGGACGAATGTCCTCGCTGGCTGTCAAGACCGTCATCGATACCTGACGGTCCTTCACGACAACATCGCGGACGGCAACGGCGTCCGCGCTATATGGGGCCGTCACGGAACCGACGGCTTCCAGAGCTTGTTCACGTGTCAACATGAATGAGTCCCACCTTTATGTAAGAGAGTAGTTGTAGGTGTAAGCGTAAATAAAAGCTGCTTATTTAAAATGATTATAACATATTAAGCGGGACATGTTTAATTGGCAGGTTCCGCCTCCATGTCCGATGCGGCGTCCGTCGCCGAATTCGCGCTCAGCTTTTCCCCCGAGGAATACCGGAGAATACCCTGATAGATCGAGGCGGCCACCTGCCGCTGGTAATTCGAATCGGCCAGACGCGCGGCTTCGCCCGGGTTGGACAGGAATCCGACTTCAACAAGCGCCGTAGGAATGTCATTCAACGCTTTAAGAAGGTACACGTTATTTTTATCCTTTACGGCTACCCTGCTCGTGTTCTCCAGATTGCGACGGATCTCGTTTTGTATAAACGTGGCAAGCACCTGGTTGTCCGGATGATTGGCAGGGTTAAAAAACGTTTGGGCTCCCGTCCACTTCGCAGACGGAATGCTGTTCATATGAATGCTGACAACAAGGCTTGGCTTACTTTCCTTGATGTTGGCGACTCGCTGCAGCAAATCCTCCGTCTTGCGCTTGGAATACCCCTTCGTATCCTGCGCAGCCAGATCGTAATCCCCTTCTCTGGTGAGCAGTACAATAGCTCCCGCCTGCTGCAAATAATCTCTGAGGTACAGCGCAATCGCGAGGTTCAGATCCTTTTCGACTACCCCCTCCTTGCTTACCGCACCACCGTCAACGCCGCCATGCCCCGCATCGATCGCAATTGTTTTGCCCGATAAAGGCAGCGTCCAATAACTCCAGGTCCGGGATACCGGCTCGCTGCCTTGGGTAAGCAGTATCCAGGTCAACACAAGCGCTGCCATGCCGCCCGCAATGCGGAGCGCCCCTTTATAGGTCATCCAAACGACTAAACGTTTTCGGCGCATAAATAAAACCACCCCGTTTCCATACAAATGATCTCCTTATCATTTATATGGGACGAGGTGGTTGTTTATGATGGCCAAGCTGGAGTTGGACTCCTCTTAACCCTATTTATTAAAATGAAGCCGGCTGCTGTGCCATGCCTTCAATGAGAATCTTCGCGACTTCCGGACGGGAAAATTCCGGCGGCGGGCAAACGCCATTCCGCAGCAACGCGCGTACTTTGGTACCAGACAGCGTCAGGCGGTCTTCCTTGCCGTGAGGGCAAGTCTTCGTAGTCGCCATGCTGCTGCATTTCGTGCAGAAGAAGCTGTGCTCGAAGTATAGAGGCGTAATGCCGAGATCCTCGGCAGGGATCGTTTTAAGCAGCTCTTGCGCTTCGTATGTTCCATAGTAGTCGCCTACACCGGCGTGATCGCGGCCTACGATGAAGTGGCTGCAGCCATAATTCTTGCGAACAAGCGCATGGAAGATCGCTTCGCGTGGGCCTGCGTAACGCATTGCCGCCGGGAACACGCCTAATAATACACGGTCTTGCGGGTAGTAGTTCTCGAGCAGAGTCAGATAGCTCTTCATCCGTACGTTCGCGGGAACGTCATCGGACTTGGTCTCGCCCACAAGCGGGTTCAGAAAGAGAGCGTCAACGATTTCCATGGCTGTCTTCTGAATATATTCATGCGCACGGTGAACCGGGTTGCGCGTTTGGAAGCCAACAACAGTTTTCCAGCCTTTTTCGGCGAATATGCGGCGAGTTTCCGACGGGTCGAAATAGAACTCTCCAAAATTCTCAGGCTGTGGACGGTTCAGAACCGTGATGGCGCCGCCAACATAAGTAGATGGACGGGAAAGCAGCTTTTGAACGCCTGGATGCGCCAGATCGTCCGTCTTGAATACGTTAATCGCTTCTGCCTTCTGATCCACGGCGTAGATGCTCTCTACATCGATAATCGCGTAAGTAACGCCGTCTTCCCCTACGAGGGCAGCACGCGTACCCGCCTGCAGCTCGGCAGCCTTTGCGTTTTCTACAGCGAGTGTAACCGGAATGCTCCACACCGAGCCGTCAGCAAGACGCATGTTCTCTACAACTGAGCGGTAGTCCGCCTCGTTCATGAAGCCGGAAAGAGGCGAAAACGCCCCAACGGCGATAAGATCCAGGTCAGATACGGCCCATTTATTAATGACGATCGTATTCAAATCCTTCGCTTCATTCAAAAGCGCCTCGCGCTGCTCGCCAGTAGCGAGACGATTAACAAGCACGCCGCCATGCGGTAAAATCTGACTCATTGTTGTTAGCCTCCTTGGGTATGCGAAACCACAATTGCCGGCTGTTTGAAGTGCTTATCGATCTTATTTATGCAGACCGCATTCGGTTTTCTCTTGACCGGACCAACGTCCTGCGCGAGGGTCTTCTCCTGGCATTACTTGGCGCGTGCAATACTCGCAGCCAATGCTTGGGTAGTTGTTGTCATGCAGCGGATTGTAGATAACATCGTTCTCACGGATGTAATTCCATACGTCTTCCGAGGTCCAACCGGCAATTGGATTGAATTTAATCAAACCGAATTTTGTATCATATTCAACTTTCTTCGCATTGGCTCGCGTTGGAGCTTGGTCACGTCGAATCCCCGTAATCCATGCTTCGTATTTGGACAGAATTCTTGTCAACGGCTCAACCTTGCGGATATTGCAGCAAGCATTAGCGTCCGATTTCCACAATTCAGGACCATGCTGCTCAGCTTGCTCTTCGGGCGTAATCAATGGTTTAACTTGAACAAATGGAATGCCAGGGTAACGTTCAACCATTCGGTCGCGCGTCTCGTAAGTTTCTTTGAAGTGGAAGTCTGTATCCAGGTAGAAAATATCTGTTTTCGGGCTGATTTTTTGCAGCATGTCGACCAGTACAACGTCTTCAGCGCCAAAGCTGCATGCAAACGTAATTTTAGGGAATGCTTCAACTGCATAGGCCAAAATCTCTTGTGGCGTTGCGTTTTCAAGCTCTTCCGCTTTTTGCTTAACCAATGCTTCTTTTTCGAACAGGTTCATGGTTTTGCCCTCCATTTGTAATTCCAAGTAAAATCATATGCTATTAAGTAAAGTATACGTTCTAATACTTAAATGATCAATAATAAGTTTTCACCAAAATGAAATAAAGTCCTGTCCATGTATCCAGTTGAACATGCACACTTGGAAAAACAAAAAAACACCTTCTCTGCAACCAGAGAAGGTGTTTGGTTCCGATATTAACGTTTCGAGAACTGTGGAGCGCGACGAGCAGCTTTGAGACCGTATTTTTTACGTTCTTTCATGCGTGGGTCACGAGTCAGGAAGCCAGCACGTTTCAGAGCTGGACGGAACTCAGGGTCTGCTTTGAGCAGAGCGCGGGAGATACCGTGGCGGATAGCGCCAGCTTGACCGGACATACCGCCGCCGTTAGCGATAACGATAACGTCGTAGTTATTCAAAGTTTCAGTCAGAACCAATGGCTGCTTAACGATCAGCTTCAATGTTTCCAGACCAAAGTATTCGTTCAGGTCGCGTTTATTAACAATGATTCGTCCTTCACCTGGCACCAGACGTACACGTGCAACAGAGTGTTTACGACGACCGGTTCCATAGTATTGTACTTGTGCCATGAAACTGTCCTCCCCTTATTAGCCGCGAAGTTCGTAAACTTCTGGATTTTGTGCTTGATGCGGATGCTCCGAACCAGCGTATGCTTTAAGTCTAAGCTTCATTGCGTTACCTTGGCGAGTTTTTGGCAACATGCCGTGAACAGCCAATTCGATAGCGCGATCCGCTTTTTTAGCGATCATTTCGTGAGCTGGCGTTACTTTCAAACCGCCAGAGTAGCCCGAGTGACGATAGTACATTTTGTTTTGCATTTTCTTACCGGTCAGAACGATTTTGTCAGCGTTGATTACGATAACGAAATCACCAGTGTCAACATGTGGCGTAAATTGCGGTTTGTGCTTGCCGCGGATCAGGCTTGCAGCTTCGCTAGCCAGACGACCAAGCGTTTTGCCTGCCGCATCGATGATGTACCATTTACGCTCAACTTCATTTGGCTTAGCCATATAGGTGGTACGCATGGATGATCCTCCTTATTTCCATTACAGTTAAAATTTTATTAAACAACGTTTCAGAACGTAATTTACATTTGTTAATTTCAGGTGTTGCATGCCAAGTTTGCGACAATCTTAGTCGGGGCTGTGGGAGAGCCACTAAGAAAGCACAAGTTATATTCTACTATAGATAATGGCCTAAATCAAGAAGTTATTAAATGTAAATTACATTTCTTCCGGATATTCAACCTTCATCAGCATTAATCCGTGAGGCATCGCCGTAGGGCCGGCCAAAGAACGCTTGCGGCCTTTCAAAATGCGCGCCATATCTTCCGGCTTCAGCTTTCCGTGGCCGACATGAAGCAGCGTACCCATCACGATTCTGATCATGTTATAGAGAAATCCGTTGCCTGTCATATACATATGGAGCATTTGCCCTTCACGCTCGAAATAAGCCTCGTAGATGGTCCGAACATGATGCGGCTTAGTCGAGTGTATAGACGTAAACGATGTGAAGTCATGTTCCCCAACAAGGAAGCTAAGCCCCTTCTGCATGGCTTCGACATTAAGCGGTGTAGGATGATGGAACGCATAGCGCCGGTAGAATACATCCGGAAACTTCCCCATGTCAATCGTGTAGCGATAGGTTTTCCGCTTCGCAGAACGCCGGGAGTGAAAGGCTTCCGGCACTTCATGCGCTTCGAGAATAACGATATCCTTCGGCAGACGCGTATTCAGGGCAATAGCCCAGCGCTCGGCGGGAATCGTTGATTCCGTCAAAAAGTTGAACACTTGTCCCGTTGCATGCACGCCTGCGTCCGTTCTGCCCGATCCGAGAATAATAATGTCCTCTCCGGTCAGCTTTTTGATAGCCAGTTCGATTTCCTGCTGGATGGTCCGTCCGTACGGCTGAGACTGAAACCCGTTAAAGTCCGTCCCGTCGTAGCTTACCGTCGCTGCTATATTCCTCATCCTTCATCACTTCCCCATCTGTTAACAACAAACGCAATTAACATTCAATCCCCTTAATCATTCAAAAGGGTGGTCCCTTTTCGGTCTCTCTCTTTTCTTTGCCTGTTTGAAAAGGTGTGCTATCGGGGAAGTCGTGTGCGGAATGAAAGGTTTTGTCCGGAGAAGCGTAGCGTTCGCCTTTGTTCACAGATTTCAACCGCTTAAGCGTGTTGTGATGAAGAAATCTGTGAACAACAGCGATCGGAGAACAAACCTTTCATGCAGCACACCTGACACTCCCATAGCTCTTTTCACTGCAGGCAATAAAAAAAGGTGGCCTCAAGGGTCCACCCTTTCTCACCGCGAAACGTAGCTCAACCGCTTAGAGCGGCGAGCTGATTACGCTTGTGTTACGCACGGTCAACCAGTTCCAGGTACACCATAGGCGCAGCGTCGCCACGGCGAGGTCCCAGTTTCAAAATCCGTGTGTATCCGCCCGCACGTTCCGAGTAACGGGTGGCCAGCTCGGAGAACAGCTTTTGGATTGCATCTTGCTCTCCATCAACAGTTTCACGACGAACGTATGCAGCTACTTGACGACGAGCGTGCAAGTCACCTTTTTTCGCTTTCGTGATCAGCTTTTCAGCGATAGAACGAACCTCTTTCGCTTTAGCTTCTGTTGTTTGAATGCGCTCATACAGGAACAGGTCAGTAACGAGGTCACGGAACAATGCTTTCCGCGCGCTAGCGTCACGGCCCAATTTTTGATATGCCATTTTGTTTTCCCCTCCCTTGCCTATAGTCTGTTCTAGATGTTCAAGCTACTACTCTTCCATGCGCAGGCCAAGGCCCAGCTCTTCCAGCTTCTCTTGAACTTCCTCGAGGGATTTACGGCCCAGGTTACGAACCTTCATCATGTCCTCTTCGGATTTCGTGATCAGCTCTTGAACGGTATTAATGCCTGCACGTTTCAAGCAGTTGTAGGAACGAACAGACAGATCCAGTTCTTCGATTGTCATCTCCAGAACTTTCTCTTTCTTGTCCTCTTCCTTCTCGACCATGATTTCCGCGTCTTTGGCTTCATCGGTCAATCCGACGAACAGGTCCAAATGCTCTGTCAAAATTTTAGCGCCAAGGCTTACAGCCTCTTCCGGTCTAATACTGCCGTCAGTCCATACTTCAAGCGTAAGCTTGTCGTAGTTGGTTACTTGACCAACGCGGGTATTTTCAACGCTGTAATTGACACGGGTAATTGGCGTGTAAATCGAATCAACGGGAATAACCCCAATCGGTTGATCGTCCCGCTTGTTACGGTCCGCCTGGACGTAACCACGTCCGCGATTGGCAAAAATTCGCAAATGGAGCCGCGCGCCGGAGGCCAAGGTTGCGATGTGAAGATCAGGGTTCAAAATCTCGACATCGCTGTCTGCTCGAATATCCCCTGCCGTAACGATTCCTTCGCCTTCAGCGTCGATTTCCAACACCTTTTCTTCATCGGAGTGGATTTTCAACGAGAGGCCTTTCAAGTTCAAAATGATCTCAGTTACGTCTTCGATCACTCCAGGAACCGTAGAGAACTCGTGAAGCACTCCGTCGATCTGAACGGATGTTACTGCCGCACCCGGCAGCGAGGACAACAAAATTCGGCGAAGCGAATTTCCAAGCGTCGTGCCATATCCACGCTCGAGCGGTTCTACTACGAAACGCCCGTAAGTTCCATCCTCATTCAAATCTACGGTCTCGATTTTCGGCTTTTCGATCTCAATCACTAATAGTACCCTCCTTCAAACGTCGCTCCGTTACCATTCGTATTGTTTAGTCAAATCTCGTAGTATGCCAAACCTTCACAACCATTATTCACAAGTTGTTGTTATTTGATACCACAGCGGATCCAACTATACGCGACGACGTTTCGGCGGACGGCATCCGTTGTGAGGAACTGGCGTTACGTCTTTAATCAGGTTAACTTCCAGACCAGCTGCTTGAAGCGAACGGATCGCTGCTTCGCGGCCTGCGCCAGGACCTTTAACCATAACCTCAACAGCTTTCATGCCATGCTCCATCGCTGCTTTAGCTGCTGCTTCAGCTGCCATTTGCGCTGCGAAAGGCGTGGATTTACGCGAACCCTTGAAGCCCAGGTTACCGGAGCTTGCCCAAGAGATTGCGTTGCCATGAGGGTCAGTGATCGTTACGATCGTGTTATTGAATGTCGAACGGATGTGTGCTACGCCCGACTCAATATTTTTCCGGTCACGACGTTTTGTACGAACGACTTTTTTAGGTTTAGCCATTGCCCTATTTCACCCCTTTATTATTTCTTCTTGTTAGCTACAGTCCGACGAGGACCTTTACGCGTACGCGCATTTGTTTTCGTACGTTGACCGCGAACAGGCAAGCCACGACGATGACGAACGCCACGGTAGCAGCCGATCTCAATCAGACGTTTAATGTTAAGCGAAATCTCACGACGAAGGTCGCCTTCCACTTTAACGGATTTGTCAATTGCTTCGCGCAATTTAGCAAGTTCGTCTTCTGTCAGATCGCGAACGCGAGTATCAGGGTTCACGCCAGTAGAAGCCAGAATCTTTTGCGAAGTTGTCTTGCCAATACCGAAAATGTACGTCAGGGCGATTTCAACGCGTTTATCACGCGGAATATCTACACCAGCAATACGTGCCATAAGCCATTGTCCCTCCTTTTATCCTTGTTTTTGTTTGTGTTTCGGATTTTCACAAATTACCATAACGTTGCCTTTGCGACGAATGACTTTGCATTTTTCGCAAATCGGCTTTACCGAAGGTCTAACCTTCATTGTGAATTACCTCCCGAATCCTTCGAGAGCAAACCGCGAGGCGGCCTACTTCCGATAGGTGATGCGCCCTCTTGATAAATCATAAGGCGATAACTGTATAACCACTTTGTCCCCAGTCAGAATACGGATGAAATGCATTCTGAGCTTACCGGAAACATGTGCGAGAATTTGATGACCGTTCTCCAGCTCCACCTTGAACATGGCATTCGGCAGCGGTTCGATTACCGTACCTTCGACCTCAATGACGTCTTCCTTAGCCACCGTCATTCTCCTTTCGCATGTGCGTACTTCTGAATCACATAACGTAACTTGGCATTGGTCACCCTGCCCGTTTCAAGCAAGCTGCTTGTAACTTCGCTGCTTATAGCGGGTTGTAACTCGAGATGCAGAACGTTCTTTTTCTTCGGTTGATCAAACCTCCGCTTATCGCCATCGACGATCAGTACGAAGCGTTCGTCAACAATTTCAATAATAACAGCATAGCTGTTCTCATCTTTGCCCCGAAGCACCTTAACGATTTGACCGATTTGCGGTTGCTTATCCATAACAGATTACACCGACTGCGGTAGTTTCGTCAAAATTTCGAATCCGTCCTCCGTTACGGCAACCGTGTGCTCGAAGTGAGCGCACCAAGAGCCGTCTTCCGTTACGACCGTCCAATTGTCTTCAAGCGTGCGAACGTAACGTTCGCCGATGTTGACCATAGGTTCGATGCAAAGCACCATTCCTGGCTTAAGACGCGGCCCGCGATCCGGAATGCCGTAATTCGGAATTTGCGGTTCCTCATGGAGGTCCTTGCCAATACCGTGTCCGACAAATTCCCGTACAATCGAAAAGCCCGCCGCTTCGGCAACCTGTTGAACCGCATGCGATATTGTAAATAAACGAACATCTGGGCGGATCAGATTAACCCCTGCGTACAGAGACTCTTCTGTCACCTCAAGCAACCGCTTGACTTCATCCGATACGTTGCCGACTGGATAAGTCCAGGCCGAGTCGCCATGATAGCCTTTGTACTCGGCTCCAATGTCGATGCTTATAATATCGCCTTCGTTCAACTTACGAGGTCCGGGAAAACCGTGTACCAGCTCGTCATTTACAGAAGCGCAAATGCTGGCAGGAAAACCATTGTAACCTTTGAAGGATGGCTCAGCGCCTTGGCTGCGAATGTACGCCTCGGCCAGCTGATCGAGCTCCAGGGTCGTAACCCCGGGCTTTACCGCTTCAGCCATAATCCGGTGCGTCTCCGCTACAATGCGGCCGGCTTCCCTCATATATCGCAGCTCCGAATCGGATTTGCAAATGATCATTACAATGAACCTCGCAAGCAGGAAACAATCTCGGCCGTAACCGTATCGATTTCCTTCTCGCCGTCGACTTCGCGTAGTAGACCTTTACCGTTGTAGTAGTCAAGAAGCGGCGCGGTTTTCGAGATATACTCGTCAAGACGCGTTCCGACTTTCTCTTCCGTGTCATCCGACCGTTGGTACAATTCGCCGCCGCATTTGTCGCAGACGTCTTCTTGTTTCGGTGGGTTGAACATTACGTGGTATGTCGATCCGCAGGCTTTACAAATGCGTCTGCCAGTCAGACGGGCAAGCAGCAAGCCGCGGTCTACCTTCAAATTAACAACATGGTCAATGCTGCGGTTCAGTTCGGTGAGCATAACATCAAGCGCTTCGGCTTGCTGCAGCGTACGCGGAAAACCGTCAAGCAAGAAACCTTTATTGCAATCGTCTTGAGCAAGACGTTCTTTGACAATACCGTTCGTAATCTCATCGGGAACGAGCAAGCCTTGATCGACAAACTCTTTCGCTTTAAGACCGAGCGGAGTCCCCTGTTTCATCGCAAGACGGAATGCATCGCCAGTCGAGATGTGCGGAATGCCAAACTCTTCAACGATACGTTCTGCCTGCGTCCCTTTACCGGCCCCCGGAGGACCCATGAATAAAATGTTCATTCATTCTTCCTCGCTTTAAGCACAATAGGCTCGTGCGGGTTCCGTCCATCGCGCCTGCGACGTTACGGAATCCCGGTCGGAACCTATTGTTATTTATTGATAAACCCTTTGTAATGGCGTTTTATCAACTGGCTCTCAATTTGCTTCATCGTATCAAGCGCAACGCCGATTACGATAAGAAGCGAGGTACCGCCAAGTCTTACCGAAGCAGGCAATCCGGCGATTTCGCCGAACACCACTGGCAACAAGGAGATAACGGCCAGGAAAATCGCACCCGTCAGCGTAATCCGCGACAATACGCGAGTCAAATAAGAGGAAGTTGGTTTGCCAGGACGAATGCCTGGGATGTAACCGCCATTCTTCTTCATCTGATCCGCCATCTGAACCGGATTGATCTGTACGAATGTATAGAAGAACGTGAACCCGATGATCAGCAGAACATACAGTACCATGCCAAGCGGCTGCGTGTACGTCAGGTTATGCATGATCCAATTCGCCCAAGCGGCACCAGACCAGAACTGGGCGATTGTTGCCGGGAACATCAATAACGAAATTGCGAAAATGACCGGAATAACACCTGCGCCGTTCACTTTCATTGGTATGTGAGTCGATTGACCGCCATACATCTTCCGGCCAACTACGCGTTTAGCATATTGAACCGGAATCTTACGGATGCCTTGTTGTACGAAGATTACCCCTACAATAATCAGTACAATCGCCACTGCGATCAGTACAACTTTGCCAATGCTCCAGAACATATTGCCGTCTTGCGACGCGAATTCTGTCGTATAGATCGTACGGATATGCTGCGGAATGCTTGCTGCGATAGCGGCAAAGATCAGAATCGAGATACCGTTGCCGATACCGCGCTCTGTGATTTGCTCGCCAAGCCACATCAGGAATGATACGCCCGCTGTCAAAACGAGAGCGATGAGCAAGTAATCGACAAAATTCGCATTAGGAACCATTTCGTAGTTGTATTGACGATTGAAGCCGATTGCTGTTGCAAAACCTTGCAATAAACCAAGGATTACCGTGCCGTAACGTGTAATCTGCGCGAGCTTTTTCTTCCCGTTCTCGCCTTCCTTCGCCCATTCAGCGAATTTAGGGATAACGTCCATCGATAACAGCTGTACGATGATCGAAGCCGTAATGTAAGGAGCGATACCAATCGCGAAAATGGAGAAGTGGTACAACGCACCGCCGGAGAACGTGTTAAGCAAACCGAACAGATTCACACCGGATTGGTCAACCTGTTTGAATACATCTTTGTCAACGCCTGGCGCCGGAATAAAAGCTCCGATGCGATAAACAAGCAGTATGAAAAGGGTGAAAAGGATCCGCTTGCGCAAATCCGCCACTTTCCAAATGTTGGACACGGTGTTAAACAATTAGATCACCTCGGTTTTACCGCCGGCAGCCTGGATTTTCTCTACCGCAGATTGAGAGAACTTGTTTGCTTTTACAGTCAATTGAACCTTAACTTCGCCATTACCCAAGATCTTAATGCCCGCCAAAGGATTTTTGATGATCCCTTGCTCAAGAAGAACTTCTGGAGTAACTTCGGAACCTGCTGCAAATTTGTTCAGCTCTTCAATGTTAACGATAGCGTACTCAGTGCGGAAACGGTTATTGAAACCGCGTTTCGGCAAACGACGGTACAATGGGTTTTGGCCACCCTCGAAACCAGGGCGTACACCGCCGCCGGAACGAGCGTTTTGACCTTTATGACCCTTACCAGATGTTTTACCGTTACCGGAGCCAATACCGCGACCTTTGCGCTTTGCCACTTGCGTGGAGCCTGGTGCTGGTGCGAGTTCATGCAATTTCATCGTTCTTGCACCTCCTTATTTATTTCTTATAGCAAGCGAGTTGCTTACACTTCTTCTACTTTGATCAAGTGGCTTACGGCATTGATCATGCCGCGAACAGCCGGGCTGTCGTTCAAAACAACGGATTGGTGAATTTTCTTCAAGCCGAAGGATTCAACAGTCGCGCGTTGTTTCTCGTTACGGCCGATCACACTGCGAACGAGGGTGATTTGCAATTTTGCCATCCTATTCCCCTCCTTAACCTAACAGCTCTTCGACAGTTTTTCCACGAAGCTTCGCAACATCTTCCGCGCGCTTCAGGCGGGAAAGACCTTCAAGCGTTGCGTTAACCATGTTCATGGAGTTCGAAGAACCAAGCGATTTCGTCAGGATATCGCCTACACCAGCCAGTTCGAGCACTGCACGAACAGGACCGCCGGCGATAACACCTGTACCTTTGGATGCCGGTTTCAGAAGAACTTCACCTGCACCGAAATGTCCAACTACAAGATGGGGAATTGTTGTTCCTACGAGTGGAACGTGGATCAGGTTTTTCTTAGCGTCTTCGATACCTTTGCGAATCGCATCAGGTACTTCGCCCGCTTTACCGATCCCTGCGCCTACGTAGCCTTTGCCGTCGCCGACAACTACGAGTGCACTAAAGCTGAAACGACGTCCGCCTTTAACAACTTTAGCAACGCGGTTGATGTGGACAACTTTTTCAGTCAGTTCTAACGTATTTGGATCTACACGCAAGTCGATTAACCTCCTTATAAGTAAATTCGACTAGAATTCCAGACCAGCTTCGCGTGCTGCTTCAGCAAGCGCCTGAATTCTGCCATGATACAAGTAACCACCACGGTCAAATACGATTTGGGATACCCCTTTCGCTTGAGCGCGTTTTGCGATCAATTCGCCAACTTTGCGAGCTGCTTCAACGCTGCCGCCGTTGCCGATAGCTTCTGCCAGTTCTTTATCCACTGTGGATGCGGATGCAAGCGTTACGCCTTGTACGTCATCGATCAGTTGAGCATAGATATGCTTCGACGAACGGAATACAGAGAGACGTGGACGAGCTACCGTTCCGTTGATTTTTTTACGAACACGCAAGTGTCTTTTCAGACGAGCCTTGTTTTTATCGCCTTTCGTAATCATTCAAGGTTCACTCCTTTCCTTCTGCCTTATACCGCTATTTTAAGCAGCCCAATCAGACTGCTTATTTCTTCTTACCAGCTTTACCTTCTTTGCGGATGATGCGTTCGCCTTCGTACTTGATACCTTTGCCTTTGTAAGGCTCTGGCTCACGAACGGAGCGGATTTGAGCAGCAACAGCGCCTACGCGCTCTTTGTCGATACCACGAACAGTGATTTTCGTATTCGATGGTACTTCGAACTCAATGCCAGCCTCGGGAACAATCTCCACTGGGTGGGAATAACCAACGTTAAGAACGATCTTATCGCCAGTTTTATTCGCACGGTAACCTACGCCTACCAGCTCAAGGTTTCTGGAGAAACCTTCGGTAACACCGCTCACCATGTTAGCGATGATGCTGCGAGTTGTGCCGTGCAAAGAACGATGCAATTTATTGTCAGAAGGACGTTCGACTACGATCTCGTTCTCAGCGATGTTCACTTTCATGTCTTTGTGAATTTCACGAGTAAGGGATCCTTTCGGTCCTTTTACAGTAATAACCGAGTTCTCCAAGTTAATGTTAACGCCGTTAGGCACTTGGATCGGTTTGCGACCAATACGGGACATTGTTACACCTCCAATCTTGTGACTAGTTAATTACCAAACGTAGCAAACGACTTCGCCGCCTGCTTTGCCTTGGCGTGCTTCTTTATCGGTCATAACCCCTTTGGATGTGGAAATGATAGCAATTCCCAGACCACCCAAAACGCGAGGGATTTCAGTCGATTTCGTGTAAACGCGCAGACCTGGTTTAGAAATACGTTTCAGACCAGTGATAACGCGCTCTTGGTTAGGGCCGTATTTCAAGAAAATACGGATAATCCCTTGTTTGTTGTCTTCGATATATTCAGCATCGCGGATGAAGCCCTCGCGTTTCAGAATTTCTGCGATTTGCTTCTTAACTTTCGAAGCGGGCAATTCCACGGTTTCGTGACGAACGACATTCGCGTTGCGAATACGTGTCAGCATATCTGCAATCGGATCAGACATAACCATTTGTGTTAACCTCCTTCCCGAACTAGGCTGATTACCAGCTTGCTTTTTTAACGCCAGGAATCTGGCCTTTGTATGCTAATTCGCGGAAACAAATCCGGCAAATTTTAAACTTTTGCAAAACAGAGTGCGGACGGCCGCAACGTTCACAGCGCGTATAGGCACGCACTTGAAATTTCGGTGTACGTTGTTGCTTCACTTTCATCGAAGTTTTTGCCACTTGGTATTACACCTCCTAGAAGTGGATTACTTCGCAAACGGCATGCCCATTTGGGTAAGCAGTTCACGAGATTCTTCGTCCGTTTTTGCCGTCGTGACGATGACGATGTCCATACCACGAACTTTATCAACTTTATCATACTCGATCTCTGGGAAGATGAGTTGCTCTTTCAGGCCAAGCGTGTAGTTACCGCGACCGTCGAATGCTTTCGTCGATACACCGCGGAAGTCACGTACGCGTGGAAGTGAGATGTTGAACAGCTTGTCAAGGAAGTAGTACATGCGCTCGCCGCGCAGTGTTACTTTAACCCCGATTGGCATGTTCTCACGAAGCTTAAAGCCCGCGATGGACTTCTTCGCACGAGTTACTACCGGCTTTTGACCGGAGATTTGACGAAGCTCGTCGACAGCGACATCAAGCACTTTGGAGTTAGCAACCGCTTCGCCAACACCCATGTTGATGACAACTTTCTCGATCTTCGGCACTTGCATTACAGTCGTATAGTTAAACTTCTGCATCAATGCAGGCGTAATTTCGTTAAGAAATTTATCTTTCAATCTTGCTGCCATTTTTTATGGACCTCCTTTCCTACAGTAACGATTAGTCGATCACTTCGCCGGAACGTTTTGCGACCCGGACTTTTTTGCCGTTGTCCAGCACTTTGTATCCGATACGAGTAACTTTACCGCTCTTCGGATCAATGTGCATCACGTTGGAAACGTGAATTGGAGCTTCTTGCTCGATAATTCCGCCTTGTGGGTTCACTTGGGACGGACGAGTGTGCTTTTTAACAAAGTTCACGCCTTCTACGAGTACGCGGTTCTCACGCGGATACGCAGCGATTACACGGCCTTTTTTGCCTTTGTCCTTACCGGAGATGACGATAACCGTGTCGTCCTTTTTAACGTGCAGCTTGTTGTTGTGCGATTCAAGAATCTTTTTCAGTCTTGGCATTGATTACACCTCCTGCTCACTAAGCTTTCAGGCTATATCGCGATCCCTGTTAAACCAGGGCACTTGTCTTAGATAACCTCTGGTGCAAGCGATACGATTTTCATGAAATCTTTATCGCGAAGCTCACGGGCAACAGGTCCAAAAATACGAGTACCGCGCGGGCTCTTATCTTCTTTAACGATTACAGCTGCGTTCTCATCGAATGCGATGTAAGAACCGTCTTTACGACGAACTGCACGCTTCGTACGAACGATAACAGCTTTAACAACGTCACCTTTTTTGACAACGCCGCCTGGTGTTGCTTGTTTTACAGAGCACACAATCAGGTCACCGATTGCGCCTACGCGACGGCCAGTACCGCCAAGAACACGAATACACATCAGTTCTTTAGCTCCGGAGTTGTCAGCAACACGCAAACGAGTAAATGGTTGAATCATCTCAACGTCCTCCTTCCGGGAAAATGCTCATTCACTGATTATAACATCTTAAAGGACAACTGCCACTTCAACAACTTCTACCAGTCTGAAGCGTTTGTCTTTCGAAAGTGGACGAGTCTCCATGATTTTCACGATATCGCCAATTTTCGCTTGATTGTTCTCATCATGCGCTTTGAACTTTTTCGTGTATTTGATGCGTTTATGGTACAGATCGTGTTTTTTGTATGTTTCAACAGCAACTACGATTGTTTTGTCCATTTTATCGCTAACGACTTTACCGATTTGAACTTTGCGGGCATTACGTTCGCTCATGTTCTTCCTCCTTCCTTAAACCTTGGTAACCCTAAGTCAAGAGTCAAGGACAGCTAAATTAGCTGCTGATACCGAGTTGTCTTTCATGCAAAATGGTTTTAGCGCGAGCGATATTCTTACGCACGTCACGAATACGTGTCGGGCTTTCCAGTTGGCCAGTAGCCAGTTGGAAACGAAGGTTGAAAAGCTCTTCTTTAAAACCAGCGATTTTTTGTTCAATCTCAGCAGAGGTTAGGTTGCGAAATTCACTAGCTTTCATTTGCTTCACCACCTACTTCTTCGCGTTTCACGAACTTCGTTTTGATCGGCAGTTTGTGGGACGCGAGGCGCATCGCTTCACGAGCGACTTCTTCGGAAACACCAGCCAGTTCGAACATGATCTTGCCTGGTTTCACGACTGCAACCCATTTCTCAACGTTACCTTTACCGCTACCCATCCGAACTTCGAGAGGCTTTTGAGTGATCGGTTTATGAGGGAAGATTTTAATCCACACTTTACCGCCACGTTTGATATAACGAGTCATTGCGATACGAGCCGCTTCAATTTGACGGTTCGTAATCCAAGTTGGTTCAAGAGCTTGCAAGCCGTATTCGCCGAAAGCTACTTCAGTGCCGCCTTTAGCGCGACCTCTCATATTTCCGCGTTGTTGCTTACGGTGTTTGACACGTTTAGGTACCAACATGATTAGTTGCCTCCTTCCTGGGGAGCTTTCTTCTTAGCTGGAAGGACTTCGCCGCGATAGATCCATACTTTTACGCCGATACGGCCGTAAGTTGTATGTGCTTCAGCTGTGCCGTAGTCGATGTCTGCGCGCAGTGTATGAAGCGGTACTGTACCTTCGCTGTAGCCTTCCGAACGAGCAATTTCAGCACCGCCGAGACGACCGCTGACAGCAGTCTTAATCCCTTTAGCGCCTGCACGCATCGAACGTTGGATCGCTTGTTTCAAAGCACGACGGAAAGAAACACGACGCTCCAGTTGTTGCGCGATGCTTTCAGCTACAAGAATAGCGTCCAGATCTGCTTGTTTGATTTCGGAAATGTTAATGTGAACTTTTTTGCCTTTAGTGATTTTGCCAAGCTCCGTACGAAGGCTTTCTACTTCAGAACCGCCTTTGCCGATAACCATGCCTGGCTTAGCAGTGTTAATCGTTACGTTAACGCGGTTAGCCGCGCGCTCGATCTCGATGTGGGATACTGCTGCATCCTTCAGTTTGTTCTTCAGGTATTCACGAATTTTCACGTCTTCCAACAGAAGATCGCCGAAGTCTTTGCCAGCGTACCATTTGGATTCCCAATCACGGATAATCCCGATACGAAGACCGACCGGATTTACCTTTTGACCCACACGTTATCCCTCCTTATTTTTCAGATACAACCAATGTGATGTGGCTGGTTCTTTTGTTGATCCGGCTTGCGCGTCCCATTGCACGAGGGCGGAAACGTTTCATTGTCGGACCTTGGTTCACGAATGCTTGCGTGATAACCAGTTTGTTCACGTCCAATTGGTAGTTATGCTCAGCGTTAGCAATAGCAGAGTTCAGCAACTTCTCCAGGATTGGGGAAGCAGATTTCGGTGTATGACGCAAAATCGCGATCGCTTCACCTACTTGCTTGCCACGGATCAAGTCCGCAACCAGCTGCGCTTTACGAGGAGCAATGCGTACGAAATTAGCGTGCGCTTTAGCTTCTGGCATGGATGAACCTCCTCTCATACATTAAAAAATAATTCAGGCAGATTATCTCTTACCTGTTTTCTTGTCATCGTCATGGCCTTTGTAGGTACGAGTCGGTGCAAACTCACCGAACTTGTGTCCAACCATATCTTCCGTTACATAAACCGGTACATGCTTGCGGCCGTCATAGACTGCAATGGTGTGACCGATGAATTGTGGGAAAATTGTCGAGCGACGGGACCAAGTCTTGATCACGACTTTCTTGTTCGTTTCGTTCAATTCCTCGACCTTTTTGAGCAGGTGGCCGTCGATAAACGGACCTTTTTTCAAACTGCGACCCATTTGGAGTCCTCCCTTCGCGGAAACGTAGCGCGACCATCGGTCACGCAGCTTGCAACCAAGCGATTATTACTTCGTACGACGACGAATAATATATTGGCTCGATGCTTTTTTCTTCTTGCGTGTTTTGAAACCAAGAGTCGGTTTGCCCCAAGGAGACATAGGGGATTTACGACCGATTGGAGCACGGCCTTCACCACCACCGTGTGGGTGATCGTTCGGGTTCATTACTACGCCGCGAACTTCAGGACGTTTGCCCATCCAACGGGAACGGCCGGCTTTACCGATTTTCACGAGTTCGTGATCTTCGTTGCCAACGGAACCGATTGTTGCACGGCAAGTGCTCAGAATACGACGAACTTCGCCGGAGGACAGACGGATCGATACATAGTCGCCTTCTTTACCAAGAAGTTGAGCTTCTGTACCAGCCGCGCGAACCAATTGTCCGCCTTTGCCTGGTTTCAGTTCGATGTTGTGGATAACTGTACCCACTGGAATGTTGATAAGTGGCAAAGCGTTACCGATTTTGATGTCAGCATCAGGACCGGAAACAACTTGATCGCCGACTTTCAGACCTTTAGGTGCGATGATGTAAGCTTTCTCACCATCAACGTAGTGAATCAGAGCGATGTTGGAAGTACGGTTTGGATCGTACTCGACCGAAGCAACTTTACCTACAACACCATCTTTTGTACGTTTGAAGTCGATGATACGGTATTTACGTTTATGTCCGCCGCCATGGTGACGAACTGTAATTTTACCTTGGTTATTACGACCAGCTTTTTTGAAAAGCGGAGCAAGCAAGGATTTCTCCGGTGTGCTTGTTGTGATCTCTTCAAAAGTCGAAACGGACATGTTACGACGAGCCGGGGAAGTCGGTTTATACTTTTTGATTGGCACTTTGTTTCCCTCCTTTTCTATACAGACGTTTCAAAGAACTCAAGCTCTTTGCTGTCAGCGCTCAGCTGAACGATTGCTTTTTTCCAATCAGGACGGTAGCCGTTGTACTTGCCGTAACGCTTCGGCTTACCTGCAACACGCATTGTATTAACGCTCGTTACTTTTACTTTAAAGATTTGCTCGATAGCATCTTTAATTTCGGTTTTGTTCGCACGAAGGTCAACTTCGAACACGTAGCGTTTAACCGCCATGAAGTCGCTAGTGCGCTCCGTAATAACAGGGCGTTTGATAATATCGCGAGGATTTTTCATTATGCAAACACCTCCTGTACTTTCTCTACCGCTTCTTTCGTGATGATGAGCTTGTCATGCACTAATACGTCCAGAACATTAATGCCGTCAGCAGCGACGAATTTCACGCCTGGGATATTGCGAGCGGACAATGCTACATTGTCATCATAAGCTGGCAAAACAACAAGCGCTTTGCGATCAGCTTTCAGGTTGTTCAAGATTGCTGCGAATTCCTTCGTTTTAGGAGCCGCGAATGCTAATTGATCAAGAACGACGATCTCGTTAGCGATCACTTTGGAAGACAATGCGGATTTAATCGCCAGACGGCGAACCTTCTTAGGAAGTTTAAAGCCATAAGAGCGCGGAGTCGGTCCAAATACTGTACCGCCGCCAACCCATTGTGGCGAACGAATGCTACCTTGACGAGCACGGCCAGTACCTTTTTGTTTCCAAGGCTTACGACCGCCGCCGCGTACTTCGGAGCGTCCTTTTGTTTTGTGCGTGCCTGCACGCTCAGCAGCTTGCTGAAGCAGTACAGCGCTATGCAGAACATGAGAGTTAGGCTCGATACCGAATACGCTGTCCGCCAATTCGATTTCACCAACTTCAGAGCCACTCACGTTAAATACTGTAACTTTAGGCATTTCTTGTTCCTCCTTTCTTGTAAGCAATTAGTTCTTAACTGTTTGTTTTACTTTTACGAAACCGTTTTTAGGACCTGGAATGGAGCCTTTAACAAGGATCACATTGCGCTCAGCGTCTACACGGATAATTTCGAGTTTTTGAATCGTAACTGTCTCATGGCCCATGTGACCAGGAAGGTGTTTGCCTTTTGGTACGCGGTTCGCTTGAATCGAACCCATGGAACCAGGACCACGATGGTAACGGGAACCGTGAGCCATAGGACCCGTGCTTTGTCCCCAACGTTTGATAACGCCGGCGAAGCCTTTACCTTTCGAAATACCTGTTACGTCAACAAACTCGCCCTCTGCGAACAAATCAGCCTTCACTTCTTGGCCAACTTCATATTCGCCCAAGTTAATTCCGCGAATTTCACGAACGTAGCGCTTAGGAGCTGCATTAGCTTTCTTTGCGTGGCCGATTTCCGGCTTGATCGCTCTAGCTTCTTTCTTATCGGAGAAACCGAGTTGTACGGCTTCATAACCATCGTTCTCTTGATCTTTCTTCTGGAGAACTACACAAGGACCAGCTTCGATAACCGTTACAGGAACGACGTTACCTTCAGCGGTAAACACTTGCGTCATACCAAGTTTTTTCCCTAAGATACCTTTCATGTTGACACCTCTTTTCCTTTCAATGATCAGTTATGCTTATTACAGTTTGATTTCGATATCTACACCGGATGGTAAATCCAGGCGCATCAACGCATCAACCGTTTGCGGCGTTGGGTTAACAATATCGATCAAGCGTTTATGTGTACGCATTTCGAATTGCTCCCGGGAATCCTTGTACTTGTGCACCGCACGGAGAATTGTGATGACTTGCTTTTCCGTAGGAAGCGGAATCGGCCCGGATACGCCTGCACCGGAACGTTTTGCTGTTTCCACGATTTTCTCAGCGGATTGATCAAGAATTCTGTGATCGTATGCTTTCAAGCGAATACGAATCTTTTGCTTTGCCATATAAGTCCCTCCTTCTATCGCCCAATTTATTATCGGACATACTCCGTGAGAAAACCCGGCACATGCCCCATGGCAAAGGGGCCGGGTGTGTCGGCAACCTCTCACATCATCGCAACGTCACAGACCAACAGTCAATATTATACCGAAACAGCTGGGCAAATGCAAGGGAAAAGTTATCTCTTTTCCTATCTTTACTCAGCTTGGCGCAACAACGATTTATGTTCGACTTTCCCGCGTCCGCCGCCTTGGACGAACCGTGTTTTCCACTTCGCCTATATTACACGATTATGTACAAACTCTCAAATCCATTTTTGACCTAATAAATAGCTTCTATATATTTGACCTAATAAATAGCTTCTATATAATAGAAGAAACGCAACAGCGAAATTCGCCATTGCGTCTCTTGAAAGAACGATTAGCCAAGGACGACACGGTCGTCGGCCATTTTTTTGCCGCTGATCTGTTCGAACTCGCCAAGCAGACGTTCTACCGTCAGATCTTTTTTCCTGTCTTCGTTAACCTCAAGAATGATTCTGCCTTTATCCATCATGATGAGCCGGTTGCCGAGACGGATCGCCTGTTCCATGTTGTGAGTCACCATCAAGGTTGTCAGGTTCATCTCGCGCACAAGCGTTTCGGTTAATGTCGTGATGAGCTCCGCACGTGCCGGGTCAAGAGCAGCCGTATGCTCGTCGAGCAAAAGAATCTGCGGTTTCGTAAAGGTAGCCATCAGAAGGCTAAGCGCCTGACGTTCACCGCCGGACAAGAGGCCAACCTTGGCGCTTAAGCGATTCTCGAGTCCGATACCGAGACGAGAAAGCTGCTCCCGGAAAATAGCGCGCCGTCCACGGTTGATGCTAAGCGAGAAACCGCGCTGCTTCCCGCGTGTATAGGCCATCGCCAGATTCTCCTCAATGGACATCCGTGGCGCGGTACCGGCCATAGGATCCTGGAACACGCGGCCAATCCATTTGCTTCTGCGGAATTCCGGCAGATTGCTAATATTTTTGCCCTCGATTCGGACCTCTCCTGTGTCGGGCTTCATTACGCCTGAAATGATATTCATCAGTGTCGACTTGCCCGCGCCATTACTGCCGATAACCGTAATGAAATCTCCCGGCTTCATCGCCAGGTTCGTATTCACGAGTGCCGTCTTTTCATCTAATGTCCCCGGGTTAAAAAGCTTTGATACCTTGGATATTTCCAGCATCAGCGTCCGCCCCCCTTTTGTTCAACGCTATTCAAAAGAGACGCTGTGCGTTTTTGGGCCAATCTCTTTTGTTTCCACGATTTCTGCAAAGACGGGAAGACAAGCGCGATAATGACGATAACCGCTGTGATCAGTTTAAGATCGGATGCTTCGAAGAAATCGCTTTGATAAGCAAGGCCGATAATAATGCGGTAGACAATCGAGCCTAGCACAACGGCCAGCGTCGCCCGGAATACGGTTTTTGCTCCAAACAGAGCTTCACCGATAATAACCGATGCGAGACCGATAACGATCATCCCGACACCCATCGTAATATCGGCGAATCCGCTTTGCTGGGCTACGAAAGAACCCGACAATGCAACCAAACCGTTCGATAAAGCAATGCCCATAATCTTTGTCGTGTCTGTATTGGTGCCAAAGCTGCGGATCATCCGCTCGTTGTCGCCTGTTGCGCGAAGACTCAAACCAAGATCCGTCTTGAAGAACAAATCAAGCAGTACCTTAATAATAACAACGACAATCGGCATAAGCACAAGTACCTTGACTCCCGAAAAAACAGTCGAGATATCCGATCCCATAAGTCCGATGTTCGGCTTGCCCATAATCCGCATGTTGACGGAATAGAGCGCGATCATCATTAGAATACCGGATAACAATCCGTTGATTTTGCCTTTCGTGTGCAGCAAGCCTGTAATCGCACCTGCGGCAGCTCCGGCGCCAAATGCCGCAAGGCATGCGAGCCATGGCGAAGTGCCGTTCGTTATGAGAACTGCTGCTACCCCTGCTCCGGTTGTAAAGCTTGCGTCAACCGTGAGATCGGGAAAATCAAGGATGCGAAATGTAATATAGACGCCTAGAGCCATTAAGGAATAAAGCAAACCTAGCTCAAAAGCACCATTTAACCATACTGGCACCGGGGCACCTCCTCCACATAATAAGAGAACGGGATGAACGCAAGGGAGCGTTTACCCCGTTCTCAACTTGTTATTGAATGATATTGTTATCCGGATCTTTAACTCCGGCTTTCATGGCGTCCGTTACCGTGATACCTTCATCGGCAGCCGCCTTCAGGTTCAGAATCAGATCCAGCTTGTCCGGCTTCGTCACTTTCATCTCGCCCGGATTTTTACCCTTCAGGATTTCAGCGGCCATTTGGCCTACTTGGTATCCATGGTCGTAGTATTTGAAGCCTACAGTAGCAAAAGCGCCTTTCTCAACCGTATCGCGGTCACTGGAGAAGAACGGGATATGGTTTTGCTTCGCCAATTGCAATAGCGCGTCTACGCCGGATACGACTACGTTATCAAGCGTGATGTACATGGCGTCTACTTTACCGATCAGCGATTCACCGGCTTGTTTTACTTCGGAAGTGTTTGTAACCGGTGCCTCGATCAATTCGATGTTGTGTTTAGCAAGTGCTTCTTTAGCGGTAGCAGCCATAACAACCGCGTTGCTCTCGCCTTTGTTGATAACCAAGCCAACCTTCTTCACGTTAGGGAAATTAGCTGCAATGAAATCCATCAGCTGTACGGCCGCATCTGGATTCGTATCGGAAGCGCCAGTTACGTTGCCTCCGGGAGCATCCAGATCGGAAACCAGATCAGCGGAAAGCGGATCCGTTACGGCTGCGAACAATACCGGACCCTTGTTGCCCGCATTCGTGTAGGCTTGCACAAGCGCCTGTGCCGATGGAGTTGCGATACCAAGAGCCAGATCGGCTTTTGCGCCGGCGATTTTTTGAGCGATCGACAGGTTATTCGTTTGATCGCCTTGCGCGGTGTTAAAGTCTACCGTCAAATTATCCCCTTCAACAAAACCGGCATCCTTCAACGCTGCAAGAAAACCTTCCTTCGTTGCGTCGAGCGAAGGATGTTCAACAATCTGAGAAATCGAGATCTTATACGATTTCTTCGCATCCGAATTAGCTGCGTTTGCGGCGTTGCCGGAGCTGCTGTTTTCGTTGTTGCTTTTGCCACTGTTTCCACATGCTGCTGTAACGAGCAAAAGTACTAAAGCAAGCGGTACCAACCATTTCTTTTTCATTTCTAGTTTGCCCCTCCCAGTTGGATATTTGTCTGAATACTTCGAATAACGTCGATAGACGCTTATCCATTAATTCTAATGGCATGTAAAGATATACGTCAATGGTGGGTTTTATCTGGAAATTAAAAAACCCTCTGCCGAGGCAGAGGGTTTCTTAAAGCGCGGCTAATGCCGCACCTAATTATTTTTGGATAGTTGCAACAGCGCCAGCGCCTACAGTACGGCCGCCTTCACGGATGGAGAAACGAGTTCCTTCTTCAACCGCGATTGGAGCGATCAGTTCTACAGTAACTGTGATGTTGTCGCCAGGCATAACCATTTCTGTACCTTCTGGCAGGTTGATGATACCTGTTACGTCAGTTGTACGGAAATAGAATTGTGGACGGTAACCAGTGAAGAAAGGCTTATGACGGCCACCCTCTTCTTTAGTCAGAACGTAGATTTGAGCAGTGAAGTTAGTGTGTGGTTTAACCGAAGCCGGTTTAGCCAGTACTTGACCACGCTCGATGTCTTTACGGTCTACACCACGAAGCAGTGCGCCGATGTTGTCGCCCGCTTGAGCGGAATCCATCAGTTTACGGAACATTTCTACGCCCGTAACAACGGATTTGCGAGTTTCTTCAGCCAGACCAACGATTTCAACCTCGTCGCCAACTTTAACCACACCACGGTCGATACGGCCAGTAGCAACTGTACCGCGGCCAGTGATTGTGAATACGTCCTCGACAGGCATCAGGAAAGGCTTAGCTGTGTCGCGCTCAGGAGTTGGGATGTAAGTGTCAACTTGTTCGAACAGTTCAACGATTTTGTCAGCCCAAGGACCATCTGGGTTTTGCAGAGCTTCACGAGCTGCACCACGGATGATTGGAGTGTCGTCGCCTGGGAACTCGTACTCGTTAAGAAGGTCGCGAACTTCCATCTCAACCAGTTCAAGAAGCTCTTCGTCTTCAACCATGTCGCATTTGTTCAGGAATACAACGATGTAAGGTACGCCTACTTGGCGGGACAGAAGGATGTGCTCGCGAGTTTGCGGCATAGGGCCGTCAGCTGCGGATACAACCAGGATAGCGCCGTCCATTTGAGCAGCACCAGTGATCATGTTTTTAACGTAGTCGGCGTGACCTGGGCAGTCAACGTGAGCATAGTGACGGTTAGGAGTCTCATACTCAACGTGAGCTGTCGAGATCGTGATACCGCGCTCGCGCTCTTCAGGAGCTTTGTCGATTTGGTCGAAAGCGATTGCCGCGCCACCGTATTTTTTGGAAAGTACAGTAGTGATAGCAGCAGTCAAAGTAGTTTTACCATGGTCGACGTGACCGATAGTACCGATATTTACGTGCGGTTTATTACGTTCAAATTTAGCCTTTGCCATTGAACTTAATCCTCCTTAATATAACTGAAATTTTATGTGTGGGCCAAACACAAATGCCTAAAGGTATTTGTGCCCGGCCTTGCATACCAAAGGTATGAATTTAAGGGCTTAAAAATTAAGCGCCTTTGTTTTTCGCGATAATCTCTTCCGAGATCGAACGTGGTACTTCTTCATAGTGCGAGAGCTCCATGGAGAATACGCCACGGCCTTGCGTACCGGAACGAAGAGTTGTGGAGTAACCGAACATCTCTGCAAGAGGTACCTTAGCACGGATGATTTGTGCGCCTGCACGAGTATCCATACCTTCGATACGACCGCGACGGGAGTTCAGCATGCCCATAACGTCGCCCATGTACTCTTCTGGTACTGTAACTTCAACCTTCATGATTGGCTCAAGAAGAACTGGGTTACATTTTTCCTTAGCAGCTTTAAGCGCCATGGAACCAGCGATTTTGAACGCCATCTCCGAGGAGTCAACGTCATGGTACGATCCGTCGAATACAGTTGCTTTAACATCAACGAGCGGGAAGCCAGCGAGTACGCCGTTCTTCATCGACTCTTCGATACCAGCTTGGATTGGAGCGATAAATTCACGAGGAATCGATCCACCAACAACTTTATTCTCGAATACGAAGCCTTGACCTGGCTCTTGCGGAGTGAATTCAACCCAACAATGACCATATTGACCTTTACCGCCGGACTGACGAACGAATTTACCTTCAACTTTAGCCGCAGTACGGAACGTCTCGCGGTAAGCTACTTGAGGTTTACCAACGTTAGTCTCAACTTTGAATTCGCGAAGCATACGGTCAACCAGGATTTCAAGGTGAAGCTCACCCATACCGGAGATGATCGTTTGGTTCGTTTCTTCATCCGTGTGAGCACGGAACGTTGGATCTTCTTCAGCCAGTTTGGAGATTGCGATACCAAGCTTGTCTTGGTCAGCTTTCGTTTTTGGTTCGATAGCTACCGAGATAACCGGCTCAGGGAAGTTCATCGATTCAAGAATGATCGGGTTCTTCTCATCGCACAGCGTGTCGCCTGTAATGGTATCTTTCAGACCTACTGCAGCAGCGATATCGCCGGAGTAAACTTCCGAAATCTCTTGACGGCTGTTCGCATGCATCTGCAGGATACGTCCGATCCGCTCACGTTTGTTCTTAGTTGCGTTAAGAACATACGAACCGGACTTCAGGATACCCGAGTATACACGGAAGAACGTCAATTTACCAACGTAAGGGTCAGTCATGATTTTGAACGCGAGTGCCGCGAACGGCTCTTCGTCGGAAGAATGACGTACCGACTCTTCGCCGTCTTCGAGTGTACCTTTGATAGCAGGTACGTCGAGCGGGGATGGCAGGTAGTCTACTACTGCGTCCAGCATCATTTGAACACCTTTGTTACGGTACGAGGAACCTGCGATAACCGGGAAGATCTTAACTTCACAAACGCCTTTGCGAAGCGCTGCTTTAATTTCTGGAATCGTAATTTCTTCGCCTTCCAGATATTTCATAGTCAATTCTTCGTCCAGCTCGGCTACCTTTTCGATCAGCTCCGTGCGAAGCTCTTCTACTTGGTCAACCAACTCGGCAGGAATCTCAACTTGCTCAGGATCTCTTCCGAGATCGTCTTTGTACTTGTAAGCTACGCGTTCGATAATGTCGACAACGCCGAGGAAATCACTCTCAGCGCCGATCGGCAATTGAATCGCGACAGCATTCGCCTGCAGACGCTCGCGCATGTCTTTAACAACATTTAGGAAGTCTGCACCGATGATGTCCATCTTGTTGATGTAGGCGATCCGTGGAACGCCGTAACGGTCAGCTTGACGCCATACCGTTTCAGACTGTGGCTCAACGCCTTCTTTGGCACTGAATACGCCAACGGCCCCATCCAATACGCGCAGGGAACGTTCAACTTCTACTGTGAAGTCAACGTGCCCCGGGGTGTCGATAATATTGATGCGGTTGCCTTTCCATTGAGCAGTAGTCGCGGCAGACGTAATTGTGATACCGCGCTCTTGCTCTTGCTCCATCCAGTCCATCGTTGCAGCGCCTTCATGCACTTCACCGATTTTATGAGTACGGCCTGTATAGAACAAGATACGCTCAGTGGTTGTTGTTTTACCAGCATCGATATGCGCCATGATCCCGATGTTACGCGTATTATTCAAGGAGAACTCTCTAGACATGAATTTGTCTCCTCTCGTGTTTTGAGTTAAACTCAAACATTTTGGTTAGAATCCTACCAACGGTAGTGAGCAAACGCTTTGTTCGCTTCTGCCATTTTGTGTGTGTCTTCGCGCTTCTTCACGGATGCGCCAGTGTTGTTCGATGCGTCCATGATTTCAGCTGCCAGACGCTCTTCCATCGTTTTTTCGCCGCGGTTACGCGAATAGTTCACGAGCCAACGGAGACCAAGCGATGTACGACGCTCTGGTTTAACTTCAACCGGTACTTGGTAGTTAGAACCGCCGACACGACGAGCTTTAACCTCGAGTACAGGCATGATGTTTTTCAACGCTTCTTCGAACACTTCCATTGGATCTTTACCCGTGCGTTCTTGGATCAGCGTGAAAGCATCATACAACAGCGTTTGAGCAACGCCGCGTTTGCCGTCGATCATGATGCGGTTGATAAGGCGGGTAACCAGTTTGCTATTGTAAACCGGATCCGGCAATACGTCGCGTTTTGTAACAGGACCTTTGCGTGGCATGAGAAAGTCCCCCTTTCTTAGTTAGTCGCAATATCCGAATATTTATCCGAACTAGTTGCTAATATTATTTTTTAACTTTAGGACGTTTAGTACCGTATTTCGAACGAGCTTGGTTACGGTTGTTAACACCCGCAGTATCCAATGCGCCGCGAACGATATGGTAACGTACACCCGGAAGGTCTTTTACGCGTCCACCACGGATCAATACAACGCTGTGTTCTTGCAGGTTGTGACCGATACCTGGAATGTACGCCGTTACTTCTACGCGGTTCGTCAAACGTACGCGCGCGTATTTACGAAGTGCGGAGTTCGGTTTCTTCGGAGTCATTGTACCTACACGAGTGCACACACCGCGTTTTTGCGGAGCGCTGATGTTCGTTGCTTCACGTTTCAAGGCGTTAAAACCTCTTTGCAAAGCAGGCGATTTGGATTTTACGACTTTAGCTTGGCGGCCTTTGCGGACCAGCTGGTTAATTGTTGGCATGTTGCCACCCCCTTCCCATGATTATGTCTTATTAATGGCAAGACATTTTACCCAATTAATTAAGCCCACAGATCCAGGCGGTTCATAAAAGAACAAATAAAAATTTCTGTCAGCCCATCATCTTTCAATTCTGCACCAACAAAAATAGAGTCTACTTTATTCTTCATCAAGTATGAGCGCTGCCATAGCGGCTCCGACATCAATCCCGCAGGTTTCCCCGAGTTCTTGCATCGTATCTATCCACTTGACCGGAACACTCAACCGCTCGCACAGATGAACGATCTTCTCTCTCATCCGCGGATCTGCATCACGAGCCACATAGACTTCGATAGCTTTACTCTGTTCAAGCATCTTAGTCGTCTGTTTCGCGCCAACCTTAAACTGCATGAAATCACCTTTCCTTTTGCGGTAGAGCGATCATACAATTAGGCACACTTCGATATAGTATCACTTACAACTAGAAGTGTCAAGCTGTAATGTACTCTGTCCGATTGCAAAGTTTTGGTTAACTCATTTACACGGTTAAAGGTAAGGCCCATCAATTATTATACATGTAAAAGAGCGGGCATCAACAGGGAAGACCAACCATCCCTGCCGAATGCCGCGCTCTCCTCATCTATTGCAACAATATGCGGTTCCTATTCGATCGTTACGGGTTCGGATTCCAATTCGCCTTCTGCAGTTGCTTCCGGCTCGTCTTCAAGGCCTACCAGCTTGATGCTGCGGTAACGGTTCATACCCGTACCAGCTGGGATCAGCTTACCGATAATAACGTTCTCTTTCAGGCCTAACAATTGGTCGACTTTGCCTTTGATAGCAGCGTCGGTCAGGACGCGGGTCGTTTCTTGGAACGATGCCGCGGACAAGAACGAATCTGTCTCAAGGGACGCCTTCGTAATACCAAGCAATACCGGCTTCGCAACCGCAGGCTCGAGACCCGCAAAGATCGCTTCGCGGTTAGCCGCTTCGTATTCGTGGATGTCAACAAATGCGCCTGGAAGAAGCGTAGTGTCGCCTGCGTCGACAATACGGATTTTGCGAAGCATTTGCTTAACCATAACCTCAACGTGCTTGTCGTTGATTTCTACGCCTTGGTTACGGTATACGCGCTGTACTTCTTGCAAAATGTAGTTTTGCACGCCGCGGATACCTTTAATGCGCAGCATATCTTTAGGGTCGATCGAACCGTCTGTAAGCTCGTCGCCTGCTTCGATTTGCTGGCCTTCGGTTACGCGGATACGCGAGCCGTACGTAATCGCGTAGACTTTCGTTTCCGCTTCGCCTTGCACTTCGATTTCGCGGCGGTCTTTCGCCTCGCGAATTTCTTTAACTACACCGTCGAGCTCGGTAATGATCGCTTGACCTTTCGGATTACGCGCCTCGAAAAGCTCCTGGATACGCGGCAAACCTTGCGTAATATCGTCGCCGGCAACGCCGCCGGTATGGAATGTACGCATCGTCAGCTGTGTTCCCGGTTCGCCGATGGATTGCGCAGCGATAATGCCAACCGCTTCGCCGATCTCTACGTGCTTGCCAGTCGCCAAGTTACGGCCATAGCATACTTTACATACGCCATGACGCGCGCGACAGCTAAGAACGGAACGGATTTGAAGCTTCTCGATACCTGCATCGATAATCGCATCGGCTTTGCCGGAGTCGATCAGCTCGCTTTTCTTAACGATAACCTCACCCGTTTTCGGATGACGAATCGTTTCGAACGAGTAACGGCCTTCGATACGGTCGTACAGATCCTCGATAACCTCTTTGCCGTCTTGAATTTTGCTAACCGTAAAGCCTTTGTCGGTACCGCAATCGTCTTCGCGGACGATAACGTCCTGCGCAACGTCTACGAGACGACGGGTCAAGTAACCCGAGTCAGCTGTACGAAGCGCCGTATCGGCCAGACCTTTACGCGCACCGTGCGTCGAGATGAAGTACTCGAGGACGGTAAGGCCTTCACGGAAGTTCGATTTGATTGGCAACTCGATGATACGGCCGGACGGGTTCGCCATCAGACCGCGCATACCGCCAAGCTGGGCGATCTGCGATTTGTTACCCCGTGCTTTGGAGTCCACCATGAGCATGATGGAATTGTAACGGTCCATCGATTTCATGAGGATATCGGTAATTTGGTCTTTCGATTTGCTCCAAATTTCGATAACACGGTCATAACGTTCGTCGTTTGTAATCAGACCGCGACGGTACTGATTCATAACGACTGCTACTTTAGCATCCGATTCCTTCAGAATCTCGACTTTTTCCTCCGGAACGACAACGTCCGCTACCGCAACGGTAATGCCGGCACGGGTGGAGTACGTAAAGCCAAGCTGCTTGATCCGGTCAAGAATAACCGATGTCAAAGTTGTATGGTAGATACGGAAACACTCGCCGATGATGTTGCCGAGATACTCCTTGCCGACACCGCCGGCAATTGGCAACTCATTCATGATTTTGTTCAAGTCGCTGCCTTTTTCATAAACAAAATACTTATCCGGCGTACCTTGCAGCAAGTTCACTTTGGAAGCTTCGTTGATGTAAGGGAAATCCTCCGGGAAGATTTCGTTGAAAATGACTTTACCGACAGTCGTACAAATCAGGGAGTTCTGCTGCTGCTCCGTAAAGATGGTTTTCTTCAGTACTTTAGCAGGCACGAATACGCGCGCATGAAGCGATACAATACCGCGTTGATACGCGGAAATTGCTTCGTTCACGGTAGCGAACACCGAGCCGGAGCCTTTTGCTTCTTTGTTGTCCATCGTCAAGTAGTATGATCCGAGAACCATATCCTGGGATGGCGTAACAACCGGCTTGCCGTCTTTCGGGTTCAAAATGTTGCCCGATGCGAGCATCAGGAGTCGTGCTTCGGCTTGTGCCTCTGCCGACAACGGTACGTGAACGGCCATTTGGTCACCGTCGAAGTCCGCGTTATAAGCGGTACATACGAGCGGGTGAAGCTTAATGGCGCGGCCTTCAACCAGAATCGGTTCGAACGCCTGGATACCGAGACGGTGAAGCGTAGGGGCACGGTTAAGAAGAACCGGATGCTCCTTGATGACTTCTTCAAGAACGTCCCAAACTTCCGGGCTTACGCGTTCAACTTTGCGTTTTGCGCTCTTGATATTGTGAGCCAGACCTTTATTCACAAGCTCTTTCATAACGAAAGGCTTGAACAGCTCCAGCGCCATTTCTTTCGGAAGACCGCACTGGAACATTTTCAGGTTTGGACCTACGACGATAACGGAACGACCAGAGTAGTCAACCCGTTTACCGAGCAAGTTCTGACGGAAACGGCCTTGTTTACCTTTCAGCATGTGGCTGAGAGATTTCAAAGGACGATTGCCCGGGCCTGTTACCGGACGGCCGCGACGGCCGTTATCGATGAGAGCGTCAACGGCTTCTTGCAGCATGCGCTTCTCGTTCTGAACGATAATGTCCGGAGCGCCCAGGTCAAGCAAGCGTTTCAAACGGTTGTTACGGTTGATAACGCGGCGGTACAGGTCGTTCAGGTCAGACGTTGCAAAACGTCCGCCGTCCAGCTGCACCATCGGACGAAGCTCTGGCGGAATAACCGGAAGCACGTCGAGAATCATCCATTCCGGCTCATTGCCGGAGTTACGGAAGGCTTCGATGACTTCAAGACGCTTAATCGCACGATTGCGTCGTTGGCCTTGGGCCGTACGCAATTCTTCTTTCAGTGTCTCCAGTTCTTTCTCTACATCGATGTCCTGAAGCAATTTCTTAACGGCTTCGGCACCCATGCTCGCTTGGAAGCCATAACCGTATTTTTCACGGTAGCTGCGGTATTCTTTCTCCGACAGCAGCTGTTTTTTCTCAAGCGGCGTATCACCTGGATCGGTCACAACATAGGATGCAAAATAAATGATCTCCTCGAGGGAACGAGGCGACATATCAAGCGCAAGGCCCATACGGCTTGGAATGCCTTTAAAGTACCAGATATGAGATACTGGAGCAGCAAGCTCGATATGGCCCATACGCTCGCGGCGTACTTTCGCGCGTGTAACTTCAACGCCGCAGCGGTCGCAGACAACGCCTTTATAACGAACGCGTTTGTATTTACCGCAATGACATTCCCAGTCTTTTGTAGGCCCGAAGATCTTTTCGCAGAAAAGACCCTCTTTCTCCGGTTTTAACGTCCTATAGTTGATCGTCTCCGGTTTTTTGACTTCTCCGCGGGACCAAGAGCGAATTTTATCAGGCGAGGCAAGCCCGATTTTCATATACTCGAAGTTGTTCACGTCCAACAAGGAGCAACCCTCCTTCGTCATGTATGGCTATGTCGTACAAATTGGCGGCTGCACGCCCTCCGGTTAAGAAGGACGAGCAGCCTTTTATTCAAAGCTTATTCAGCGCCGGCTTCGGCACCTTCTAAGTTGAGGTTAAGCTTATCGCTTGTTCCGTCATCTTCGTCATCGATTTCTTTCATTTCGATCTCTTCTTCATTCTCGGTAAGGATCTTGACGTCCATACCAAGGGACTGAAGCTCTTTGATCAATACCTTGAACGATTCTGGAACGCCTGGCTCCGGAACGTTCTCGCCCTTCACGATCGATTCGTACGTCTTCACGCGGCCGACCACGTCGTCGGATTTGACCGTAAGAATCTCTTGAAGCGTGTAGGCTGCGCCATAGGCCTCAAGCGCCCAAACCTCCATCTCGCCGAAGCGCTGGCCGCCGAATTGAGCTTTACCGCCCAGAGGCTGCTGCGTAACGAGAGAGTAAGGACCCGTCGAGCGGGCATGGATTTTATCGTCGACCATGTGC
Organism: Paenibacillus sp. BK033; assembly: GCF_004345425.1. Taxonomy (GTDB): domain Bacteria; phylum Bacillota; class Bacilli; order Paenibacillales; family Paenibacillaceae; genus Pristimantibacillus. The sequence goes on along the minus strand of NZ_SLVP01000017.1, from coordinate 27,064 downwards.
GCCAGTTTGATCATGTACATGACGCCAACCGTAACTTCGCGTTCAAACGATTCGCCCGTACGTCCATCGTACAGAATCGTTTTACCGTTGCGCTGCATGCCGGCTTCTTCCATCGTATCGAATACGTCATACTCGCGCGCGCCGTCGAATACCGGCGTTGCGGCATGAAGACCAAGACGCTTACAAGCCATACCAAGATGGACTTCGAGTACCTGACCGATGTTCATCCGCGATGGTACGCCGAGCGGGTTCAACACGACTTCGACCGGCGTGCCGTCTGGCAAGAACGGCATATCTTCCTCCGGCATAATGCGGGCGATAACCCCTTTATTACCGTGGCGTCCTGCCATTTTGTCGCCTTCGGAAATTTTACGTTTTTGAGCAATATATACACGAACCAGCTGATTCACGCCCGGTGGAAGCTCATCGCCGTTCTCGCGGGTAAATACTTTAACGTCTACGACGATACCGTCGGTACCATGCGGTACGCGAAGCGATGTATCGCGCACTTCACGAGCTTTCTCGCCAAAGATTGCGTGAAGAAGGCGCTCTTCCGCCGTCAGCTCCGTAACGCCTTTAGGAGTTACTTTACCAACGAGGATATCGCCGGCGCCGATCTCTGCACCAACGCGGATAATGCCGCGTTCGTCGAGGTTTTTCAGCGCTTCTTCGCCGACATTCGGAATGTCGCGCGTAATTTCTTCCGGTCCAAGCTTCGTATCGCGGGCTTCGGATTCGTATTCTTCAATGTGAATGGAGGTGTAAACATCCTCTTTCACCAGCTTCTCGCTAAGAAGAATCGCATCCTCGTAGTTGTAGCCTTCCCAAGTCATGAACGCAACGACAACGTTGCGGCCCAGCGCCAATTCGCCTTGCTCCGTAGAAGGACCGTCAGCGAGAATATCGCCTTTCTTGATCACTTCGCCTTTGCGCACAAGCGGACGTTGGTTAATACATGTTCCTTGGTTGGAACGCATAAACTTATGCAGCTTATGTTTCACGAGATCGCCAACCACTTGCTTGCCATCCAGCATTTCCGTACGGCGCAGCCAAATTTCGTTTGCCGATACTCGTTCAATAACACCGTCATATTTGGATACAATACATACACCGGAGTCTTTCGCCGATTTGTGTTCCATTCCCGTACCAACGAGTGGCGCTTTAGGAATAAGAAGCGGAACGGCCTGACGCTGCATGTTGGATCCCATGAGCGCACGGTTGGAGTCGTCATTTTCCAAGAACGGAATGAGCGCCGTCGCAACCGACACAACCTGCTTAGGCGATACGTCCATATAGTCAACGCGTTCGCTTGGCATGGTCAAGATGTTATCTGCTTGCTTATTGTAACGTACGATGACACTGTCATCGACAAATTTGCCTTCTTCCGTCAACTTCGCGTTCGCTTGCGCTACTACGTAGTTGTCTTCTTCGTCAGCCGTCAAATACGAGATTTGCTCGGTTACGATGCCCGTCTTCGGATCTACCCAACGATAAGGCGCTTCGATGAAGCCATACTCGTTAATGCGTGCAAACGTCGACAAGGAGTTGATCAGACCGATGTTCGGACCCTCCGGCGTTTCGATTGGACACATACGCCCGTAGTGGGAGTGATGGACGTCCCGCACTTCGAAGCCAGCGCGCTCACGCGTCAAACCGCCCGGACCGAGAGCAGACAAACGACGTTTGTGCGTCAGTTCCGCCAGCGGGTTCGTTTGGTCCATGAACTGCGAGAGCTGAGAGGAGCCGAAGAACTCTTTGATCGATGCGATTACAGGGCGAATGTTGATCAAGGCTTGAGGCGTAATCGCGTTAGCATCTTGAATCGACATTCTTTCGCGCACAACGCGCTCCATACGGGAAAGACCGATACGGAATTGATTCTGAAGCAGTTCGCCTACAGAACGCAGACGACGGTTGCCCAGATGGTCGATATCGTCCGTATTGCCTACTCCGTGAAGGAGGTTGATGAAATAGTTGATGGACGAAATGATGTCCGCCGGCGTAATATGCTTAACGGATTTATCAATAACGCCATTGGAGATGACTTTGATAACCTTTGCGTCGTCAAGCGGCGAGTATACACTGATCGCTTGAAGTGGAATGCTATCAGCATCCAGCACACCATTAGCAACATGGTAGGTTTTGAAGCCGACGTTCTTCTCCAGCTTGTCGAGGATCTCGTCCAGCAGGCGGCGGTCAATCATTTGGCCAGCTTCCGCGATAATCTCGCCCGTACCCGGATCAACCAGCGTCTCAGCAAGACGTTGGTTAAACAGTCGGTTCTTGATGTGAAGCTTTTTGTTTATTTTGTAACGGCCGACGTTAGCCAGGTCGTAACGCTTTGGATCAAAGAAACGAGCAACAAGCAAGCTCTTCGCATTGTCCAAAGTAGGCGGTTCGCCTGGACGAAGGCGTTCATAGATTTCAATTAACGCTTTCTCCGTCGAATCTGTGTTGTCTTTATCCAGCGTGTTGCGAATATACTCGTCATGGCCGAGCAATTCTAAGATCTCAGCGTCGGTTCCGAAACCAAGAGCGCGCAAAAGCACCGTCACCGGTATTTTCCGGGTCCGGTCAATACGAACGTAAATGATGTCCTTAGCATCCGTCTCAAGCTCGAGCCAAGCTCCGCGATTCGGAATTACCGTTGCCGTGTATGTTTTCTTCCCGTTCTTATCAACCTTCGTGCTGAAGTACACACTTGGGGATCGAACCAACTGGCTGACAATAACACGTTCCGCCCCGTTAATAATGAACGTACCGGTCTCTGTCATCAGCGGGAAGTCGCCCATGAACACTTCTTGTTCCTTCACTTCGCCGGTTTCTTTGTTGAAGAGCCGTACTTTAACGCGCAGTGGAGCAGCGTACGTCACATCGCGTTCCTTTGATTCATCGACCGAATATTTCGGTTCGCCCAAGCTATAGTCGATAAACTCAAGCGATAGATTGCCCGTAAAGTCCTGAATCGGCGAAATATCCTGGAACAACTCAAGCAAGTCGTTATCCAAGAATTTTTCGTACGATTTTTGTTGGATTTCAATCAGGTTCGGGACTTCCAGCACCTCGTTGATCCGGGCGTAACTTCTCCGCGTGCGCCGACCATACTGAACAAGTTGTCCTGCCAACTTAACCTCACCCCTCATGTCTGTCTCACAGCATCGATATCTACTGCGTCACTACTTTAAATAAAGAAAAGCCCTTATCGAATAGTTCGAAAAAAGAGCGTGTTCCGGCAGCCAACCAAACGCAGCGCGGCGCGATGGTTCCATATCAAGTAATTTTGCCCAAAATGTAAACATTATACGTCAAATGTGCAAGAAATATGCATTCCGCGCCAAAATTCGCACTTGACATTTTAGTTAGCTAAAGAGATTGAGCCCAATTTAATGCTGACATTTAATAATACTATCATATCTGAAAAGTCAAGTCAAGAAAATCAAGCCATAGATTTTGTTGCTAAAAATATCCGATAGCCTTTTTCCTTCGTTACTTCTTCCACATCGCCAAACAGCGCTTCCAGCTTGGCCTCCGCTGAAGGTGCGCCCTGCTTCTTCTGAATAACGACCCACATCTTGCCGCCGGGATTTAATAGGTTGTACCCCTCTTCAAAAATACGATGGACGACCTGTTTGCCTGCCCTGATAGGAGGGTTGGTCAAGATCACATCGTAACGGTTATCCTTCACCGATTCATAGATATCGCTTTGGACAACCGTAACATTCGTAATGCCGTTAAGCTTTGCATTCTCTTTCGACAGTTCAACCGCACGTTCATTAATGTCGATCATGGTTACATGCCCCTCCGGCGCAAGCTTAGCCGCGGTTAATCCGATGGGCCCGTAACCGCACCCGACATCAAGCACTCTAGCAGACGGCTCCAGAACGAGCGCATCCAGCAGCACGCGGCTGCCATAATCGACGCCAGATTTCGAGAATACGCCAGCATCCGTCACAAACCGCAGAGCGAATCCCCGAAGCTTTGCTTCATGCACTTGCCTATCATGCTTCACTCCCGGCGTTTGGGAGTAATAGTGGTCCGACATTCTTTTGGCCTCCTGCCTCTTGAGCTACAAGTCTTGAACATGCAACGAACCCCTTGAAACGTGACGTTTCAAGGGGCCCGTTATTATAGCTTGAAGCGAAATTACTTCACTTCTACAGCAGCGCCAGCTTCTTCAAGCTTAGCTTTAACCGCTTCTGCTTCTTCTTTGCCAACTTTTTCTTTGATTGGTTTAGGAGCGCCGTCAACCAGGTCTTTAGCTTCTTTCAGGCCCAGACCAGTGATTTCGCGAACCACTTTGATTACGTTGATTTTGGAAGCGCCAGCGTTGTTAAGGATAACGTCGAATTCAGTTTGCTCAGCAACTTCTGCTGCGCCGCCTGCTACTACTGCAACTGGTGCAGCAGCTGTAACGCCGAATTCTTCTTCGATTGCTTTAACAAGATCGTTCAGTTCAAGAACAGTCATAACTTTGATTGCTTCTAAGATTTGCTCTTTAGACATGGTTATACCTCCGAAAGTGGTTGATTTTTTTTGGTTTTACGCCGCCTTCCGGGGAAGGTCGGCTGTTCGTTTACATAAACGACGGTTTAACTTAAGCTTGTGCTTCTTTTTGCTCGCCGACTGCTTTAACCGCAAGCGCGAAGTTGCGCATTGGAGCTTGCAGGACGCTGAGGAGCATGGAGAGCAAGCCTTCGCGGGACGGAAGTTCCGCCAGTGCTTTAATCTCTTGCGCACCTACTACTTTACCTTCAACAACGCCGCCTTTAAGTTTCAGGGCGTCGTTCTTTTTAGCGAAATCGTTCAAGATTTTCGCTGGTGCTACAGCATCGTTCACGCTGAAAGCAATGGCTGTAGGACCAACCAGAATGCTGTTCAGATCGGACAATTCCGCAGCTTCAGTCGCACGGCGAACGAGCGAGTTTTTCAGAACTTGGAACTCAACACCTGCTTCACGCAGTTGTTTACGAAGTTCAGTTACTTGCGCAACGTTCAATCCGCGGTAGTCAGCAACAACAGTGCTGGAGCTCTCACGAAGCTTCGCTGTGATTTCTTCAACCGCTTGTTGTTTCTCTTGGATGATTTTAACGTTAGCCAAACTGTACACCTCCTGTAATAGTTGTACATCCCGTTTATATGACGAGCTTCCTAAAGCCTAGGGTGCATGAGAAAGGCCTCCACAGCGACTGCGAAGGCCATGATATATCGCTGCCGTGAAGTTAATCACGCGCAAGCTGTATTTATCATAACACCTCGGTAGGAAATTAAGCCTTGCGGCACCTACTGTCTACGGTATGCGTATTCGAATTTAATTTCCGTTCTCGTGAAACTTAGCGGTAAGCCGCTACGTTGACGCGAGCGCCAGGGCCCATTGTCGAAGAAACGGAGATGTTTTTCAGGTAAACCCCTTTAGCTGCTGCCGGTTTAGCACGGTTCAGAGCATCGATCAGAGACTTAAGGTTTTCGTTAAGTTTTTCTGCGTCGAAGGAAACCTTGCCGATAGGAGCATGGATTTGACCTGCTTTATCAAGACGGTATTCGATTTTACCAGCTTTGATTTCTTGAACAGCTTTAGTAACGTCGAATGTTACCGTACCCGCTTTAGGGTTAGGCATAAGGCCTTTACCGCCGAGGATACGACCCAGTTTACCAACTTCAGCCATCATGTCCGGCGTAGCTACGCAGACGTCGAATTCGAACCAGCCTTGTTGGATTTTGTTGATCATGTCGGAATCGCCAACGAAATCAGCGCCAGCAGCTTCAGCTTCTTTTGCTTTATCGCCTTTCGCGAATACCAGAACACGTTTTGTTTTACCAGTACCATGCGGAAGTACAACAACGCCACGAACCGCTTGGTCTTGTTTACGAGGGTCAACGCCCAGACGCACAGCTACTTCAACGGACTCGTCGAATTTCGCTGTAGCGGCTTTCTTCACAAGCTCGATTGCTTCCAAAGACTCGTAAGTAGCTTCGCTGTTAATCAGCTTAGCAGCTTCTACATACTTTTTGCCGTGTTTAGCCATTTGAGTTTTCCTCCTTTGTGGTTGTAGCGGAAAATTCCCCTATTGGGACTCCTCCCACTTAAACGAAGCGCAATGCTTCGCCGGGCTGCGCCTGTTCGGCTGCCCATGTGATAACCGACCGCAAGCGGTCAGTCACACAATTAGTCAACGATTGTAACACCCATGCTGCGTGCAGTACCTTCAATCATAAGCATCGCTGCCTCAACGGAAGCTGCATTCAGGTCAGGCATTTTTTGCTCGGCGATTTCACGAACTTTCGAACGTTTAACCGTAGCAACTTTCTTTTTGTTTGGTTCACCGGAACCTTTTTCGATACCTGCCGCAACGCGGAGCAATACTGCTGCCGGTGGAGTTTTCGTTTCGAAAGTGAAGGAACGGTCTTCAAACACTGTGATAACAACCGGGATAATCAATCCCGCTTGATCTGCAGTACGAGCATTGAATTCTTTACAGAACGCCATAATGTTAACGCCTGCTTGACCAAGTGCCGGACCAATCGGCGGAGCCGGATTAGCTTTACCTGCAGGAACTTGCAGTTTGACCATTTTGATAACCTTTTTTGCCATGACTTACACCTCCTTACACAAGTAATTCCAAACTACGGAAACCGGATATTATTATATCTTCTCCACTTGAGTGTAGTCCAGCTCTAGCGGGGTCTCCCTGCCAAACATGTTGACATGTACCTTAAGCTTGGATTTGTCGAGCAGAATTTCTTCTACCGTACCAACGAAATCCGCAAAAGGACCTACTTTGACGCGCACGGTTTCCTTCAGGTCGAATTCAATCTTCGGCTTAGGCTCTTCCATGCCCATGTGCTTCAGAATTTGTTCTACTTCGTCCGGCATAAGCGCGATTGGCTTGGAACCGGAACCCGTTGACCCTACAAATCCTGTGACGCCCGGCGTATTGCGAACAACATACCATGAATCGTCAGTTTGAACCATCTCCACTAGGACGTAGCCGGGGTAGACTTTACGTTGAACGGTCTTTTTCTTACCGTCCTTCTCTACCACTTCTTCTTCCATCGGAACCAGAACGCGAAAGATCTTATCTTCCATGCCCATCGATTCGAGGCGACGTTCCAAATTGGCCTTCACTTTGTTCTCATAACCGGCGTAAGTGTGTACGACATACCATCTTTTTTCCATTCCAATCCACCTTTGGACCCTTCTTAAACAATCAGTTCAACTAGAGACGAGATCCCGATGTCAAGAAGCCAAAAGTAAATCGTCACAAACGCGATCGTTAGAAGTACGACGATCGAATAGCTTGTCAACTCTTTACGGTTTGGCCAGCGAACCTTCTTAAGTTCTGCCCAGCTGTCGGCAAAGAAACTAAACGTTGTTCCGAAGCTTTGCTTCAGTTTAGCCAAAAATGCCACGTCAACACCTCCAATGACTATCTCGTCTCGCGATGAGGAGTCTGCTCGTTACAGAACTTGCAAAACTTCTTCAACTCGATGCGGTCGGGGTGATTGCGTTTGTTCTTGCTGCTCGCATAGTTTCTCTGTTTGCAGTTTGTGCATGCCAACGTGATTATTACCCGCATTGAATTACACCTCCCGAACTGCTAAATAACGGTTCACAACGCCATATGTATATGACATTGCAACTTCGGCCCCAATACAAAACAAAGCCTCACATCAAGGCCTACCTAAAACAATTTATCACACGGCCTATTCCAATGTCAATGGAAACATAGACTGGGCCATAGCGAATATTATGGAAATATGGCGACACCAGGACGCTCGTCTCTACCATTATCGTCACAATTCCCGCTTTTAAAACTTAAAATGAGCTGCCCTCCGCCTCCGGCCTGATAACCGGACGAGAGAACAGCTCATATCACTTCAGCACGTATTAAGTTTAATAGCTTATCCGCTAAGATCCCGAACTTCCAAGTAACGCTCAAGTTTGCGCTTTACGCGCTGCAGGGCATTGTCAATCGATTTGACATGTCTGTCGAGGTCAACGGCAATTTCCTGATACGATCTGCCGTCCAGATAGAGCATAAGCACCTTCCGCTCCAGATCGCTCAGAATCTCCGACATCTTGTCCTCAAGACCAACAAATTCTTCCTGATTAATGATAAGCTCCTCCGGATCGGAAACCCGGGTACCGCAAATCACGTCAAGAAGAGTACGGTCAGAATCTTCGTCGTAAATAGGCTTGTCCAAAGAAACATAAGAATTAAGCGGAATATGCTTCTGCCGGGTAGCCGTCTTTATCGCCGTAATAATCTGCCGCGTAATGCATAGCTCCGCAAAAGCTTTAAAGCTAGCAAGCTTGTCCCCTTTAAAGTCGCGGATAGATTTATAGAGTCCGATCATGCCTTCCTGCACGATATCTTCCCGGTCTGCCCCGATCAGGAAGTAAGAACGCGCCTTGGCACGGACAAAGTTCTTATATTTGTTGATCAAATATTCAAGAGCCAGACTGTCGCCGTTACGAACCGCTTCCACGATATCCTCGTCAGAACTGCAGTCATACTCAAGCGTACTCCATTTTTTGAGGTCGATGCTCACGAACTATCCCTCCGGCCTGCAAGGCGTACGCCGCTAGATTCATATGCAACCTATCTCCATGGCTTCCTGCCACAACGAATTTAAACAAGACAAAATAGCGATAAAACCGCCGTTCTCATCACTAAATATAGAGCCAGTATACATTATGTAATCTTACACCGTCAACCGATTTGCCGCTAGGATAGAGTCGTTTTAATAGAAATTCTGTAACTTTATGGATAAAAAATACGACTATTTGCCGCCGCGCCGAAGCCGCTCCAGCTTTGTGCGCACCTCAAGGCTGAGATTGCCGTCGAGCGTGTTGCGCTTGACCGGTATGTCCTCCCGCAAAGTCAGCTCGATTTGCTTTCGATTCTGCTGGATATTGATCAGCAGCTCGCGAGCCGATAACCGAAGAGCCCCCTTGCCAAAAGCGACATGCTGTTCGACGAGATCGGAAGTGGCGACAAATACATTGCGCCGTCTGGCCGTTAATTCGGTAACCAGCCGCTCAATGCATTCGTCCGCCGTTTCTTTCTCTTTCGTATAGACAATCGTCAGCTTATGATGCCGGTAAGTTGCGCCGAGTCCGGGCACTTGATGGGCATCAAAAACAACATACACCGTCATGCCCGAGAAGCCTTGGTAATCGGCCAGCATGTCAAGCAGCTTGTCCCGCGCTTCCTCCAGTTCGATCTCCTTCAGCTTCTCAAGCATGGGCCAGGCGCCGATCATATTATAGCCGTCCACCAGCAAAATATCATTGCGCCGATTCATCGGCTATACGCTCCGACGCTGCCTGACCACTTCGTACATCAAAACGCCAGCTGCCACGGATGCGTTCAAAGAATTAAGACGGCCGTGCATCGGCAGCTTGACCAGAAAATCGCATTTTTCTTTAATCAAGCGGCCCATTCCTTTGCCTTCGTTCCCGATTACAATCGCAAGCGGCAGATCAAATTTCGTCTTATAGACATCCTGCGGAGCGCTTACGTCCGTCCCCGCTACCCATACGCCCTCTTCCTTCAAGCGGTCGATGGTTTGGGCAAGGTTCGTCACCCGCGCTACCGGCACATGCTCGGCCGCGCCAGCGGACGTCTTCAGCACGGTTGCCGTCAGGCCAACCGAACGGCGCTTCGGAATAATGACCCCATGGACGCCGGTACATTCTGCCGTACGCAAAATAGAACCCAAATTATGCGGATCCTCAATCTCGTCGAGAATAAGCAGAAACGGCGTTTCGTTCAGCTCGCGGGCTCTCGCAAGCAGATCCTCGATCTCCGCGTAAGCGAAAGCCGCCGCCTGCGCAACAACGCCCTGATGCTGTACGCCCTCCACCATCGTATCCAGCTTGCGCTTGTCCACAAACTGCACGATGACGCCATGCTGCTTGGCCTCGGCCACGATTGGCTGGGTCAGGCTCTTCTGCGCACCCTCGGCGATCCAGATCTTATTGATATCGCGTCCGGAACGAAGCGCCTCCATAACGGGATGCTTGCCCGCAATCATTTCTTCTTGGTTGTAACGTTCGCTCACGCTTGTCCCTCCTTCTCTTCCTGATGGCCCTCCGCCTGCGGCGTGACAGCTGCCGCAAACAATTCATGCAGACGGTCAATCCGTCCTTCGTAGTACAAATACCCGACCAGGCATTCCAGCGCGGTAGCCTGCCGGTAATCGGCCGGGTCTGCGTTCTTTGGCGGCGCTCCGGATTTCGTATTGCGGCCGCGCCTGACGATATCCGCTTCCTCTTCCGTCAGCATCGGCTGCCACTTTTCCAGCAGCTTGCGCTGCGCCTTCGCCGATACGATCTTAGTCGCTTCCTTATGAAGATGATGCGATTTATGATTGGGCAGCGATACCAGGTATTGCCGGACCAACAACTCAAACACGCTGTCTCCTACATAAGCGAGCACAACCGGATTAATAAGCTGCGTTTTCTTGGCCGGACGGTGGAACAGAAGCCCCGCTCCCGCTCCGCTTCCTTGTCCCGCTTCCTCTAAGCTTGCCTGTTCCCGTTCATTGCTGTTCAATATGACACGTCCTCCAATCGATTTGCGGCAGAGCCCTACAGGCGCCGCCAGCGAATCCCTTGCGGAGTGTCCTCTAACGCAATGCCTTTTTCGGTGAGCAGATTGCGGATTTCGTCCGCTCTTGCCCAATTCTTCGTCTTACGAGCTTCCGTTCGCTCTGCAATCAGCGCGTCTATCTCGTCATCCAGCAGCTCGGCATCCGCCCCCGCTTCCGGCAGCAGGCCCAGTACCGCGTTCATCCCCTCAAGCGCTGCCAGCAATGCGGCGATGCCTTCGGCCGAAGCGTCCGCGCGGTTCATGTACTGATTCGCTTCCGTAACCAGCTCGAATACGGCGGTAATCGCATCCGGCGTATTGAAGTCGTCGCCCATCTTCGCTTCGAATTGCGCCTTGAGCTGAGCGATTCTGCCGGCAAGCTCCCCGGGAGCCGCACCCTCCGCTTGACCGCCGAACGCGGAAAGCCGGTGCTTCAGGTTGGCCTCGCAATTCGCGATCCGCTCTACGCTGTTCTCGGCCTGGGCGATGGTCTCGTCCGTGAAGTTAAGCGGGCTGCGGTAATGCGTCGACAAAATAAAGTAACGGATAGCGGCCGGCTTTACGCGCTTTACCAGCTCGTTAACCGTAATCCCGTTGCCAAGCGACTTGGACATCTTTTCATTGTTGATATGAATGTAGCCGTTATGCATCCAGTAGTTCGCAAGCTGCTTGCCCGTCAGCGCCTCGGATTGGGCAACCTCGCACTCATGGTGCGGGAACTGCAGGTCGTGGCCGCCACCGTGAATATCAAGCGTATCGCCCAAATATTCGCGCGCCATCGCCGAGCATTCGATATGCCAGCCGGGGCGTCCAGGTCCCCATGGGCTTTCCCAGTTGATTTCGCCAGGCTTTGCGCCCTTCCACAGGACGAAGTCCTGCGGATTTTCCTTGCGCTCGCCAACCTCGATCCGGATGCCGAATTGCAGCTCCTCCAGATTCTGATGCGACAGCTTGCCGTATTCCTCGAACTTCGAGGTGCGGTAATAGACGTCGCCTTCGCTTGCATAAGCATAGCCTGTGTCGACAAGGCCTTGAATAAACGCAATGATCGCCGGGATATGCTCGGTTACGCGCGGGTTCAGCGTTGCCTTGTGCACGCCCAGCGAAGCGATATCCTCGTTAAACGCGTTAATGAATTTATCGGCAACCTCCGGAACCGTCAGCCCCGATTGCTCCGCTTTCTTGATCAGCTTGTCGTCTACGTCCGTGAAGTTCACGATGTAGTTCACGTCATAACCCGCGTACTCCAAGTAACGGCGCACGACATCGAAGAAAATAACCGGACGCGCGTTGCCGATATGAATATAGTCATAAACCGTTGGTCCGCAGACGTACATTTTTACTTTTCCCGGCTCCTGCGGGACGAATGCTTCCTTTGTTCGGGTCAGCGTATTATAAATTTGAACGTTCATGATCTCGTTTCTCCTCCAGCTACAGGTTCGCGAAGCCTCTCGACCTCGGCCTTTAAACGATCTATTTCCTTTTGCATTTCGCGGAACATCTCGATGACAGGGTCCGGCAGCTGCTTATGGTCCAGCCGGTCTCCAACCCGTTCGCCATTGCGCCTTACGACGCGGCCCGGATTTCCCACGACCGTACAGTTGTCGGGCACCTCGCGCAGGACGACGGCATTGGATCCGATATTCGAATTATCGCCAACGCGGAACGAGCCTAATACTTTCGCGCCGGAACCGATAACGACATTGTTGCCGATGGTAGGATGGCGTTTGCCTTTTTCCTTGCCCGTTCCTCCAAGCGTTACGCCTTGGTAAATAACGACATCATCGCCGATCTCGCATGTTTCTCCAATCACTATACCCATTCCGTGGTCGATGAACAACCGCTCTCCGATCGTGGCTCCCGGGTGAATCTCGATGCCCGTCATAAAACGGCTGAACTGAGAAATAATCCGCGCAACCGTAAACCATCCTCTACGGAAAAATTTATTCGCGATCCGGTGCGCCCATATCGCGTGCAGACCCGAATACGTAAAGACAACCTCAAACCGGCTTCGCGCGGCCGGGTCGTTCTCAAATACTGCCTTAATGTCTGATCTAATATGGCGAAACATGCGTGTTCTCCTCTCCCCCGTGCTGCGGCCCCCCACAGCGAAACAAAGCTAACAAGGTGAAGCTAAATGCCTGAAAAACAAAAAAGCCCCCGCAGCATTTGAAATGCTGCAGAGGCGGGCGTGTAACGTCGCGGTTCCACTCTGCTTGAACGAGACCGGTTTGCGAACCGCGGCCCGATAACGAGCTTAAGCCCAGCCTAACCCGGCTGTCCGTCTTAAAGCCTGTAACGTTGGCTGATACGTTGCTGCCTACCCCGCTCCGCCGGCTCCGGTATACGAAGCGGTAGGATTACGGATCGGAACAAAGCTCCCAGGTGCAATTTTCCGCCCCCCGAACTAGACAACTTGCAGCCCGCATCCCTACCTGCCATTCCTTAGACTGGCAATAGGCAAATGCTGATTGTCCTCTCTGTAAATCCGGCAAAACGTACTTTTCCTGTTCATGGCTTTTTGAGTCATCGAATTGTAATTAGTAACAGTATAGCGAATCCCCGTAAGGGTGACAAGGAATTTATAACACCGCTTGTCAACCTTGTCCGCCCCGGCAATGCTTAGCCCAAACGGTTCTTGAGGCGGTTAATGACTTTATCGCGGCCAAGCAAGGCGATAGACTGGTTCAGGTCGGAGCCATGCGTCTGCCCCGTAAGCGCAGCGCGGATAGGCATAAACAGCTGCTTGCCTTTGAAGCCGGTTTCCTTCTGAACCGCTTTGATCCAGTCTTTAATGCCGTCAACGGTAAAGGCCGATGCCTCGCTCTCTTCGATCTTGCCAAGGAACGCTGTCAGGACAGCCGGTACCTGCTCTTCGGCAAGCACAGCTTTGGCTTCCTCTTCATCCTCCACCGTATCGCGGAAGAACAGCTCCGTAAGCTCTACGATGTCCGATGCGGCGCGGAGCTTCTCTTGGTAGAGAGCTGTCAGCGCCGTCACCCATTCCCGGCCAGCGGCATCCAGCTGTTCGGCCACGCGGCCGGCTTTCTGCAAATGCGGCAGACAAAGGTCGACAAGGCGCTCGAGGTCGATCTTTTTCATATACTCGCCGTTCATCCAGCTCAGCTTCTGCGTGTCGAATACGGCAGGGCTCTTGCTCAGGCGTTCAGCCGTAAATACGTTCACCAGCTCGTCATGAGAGAAAATCTCCTGCTCGCCTTCCGGCGACCAGCCAAGCAAAGCGATAAAATTGAACAACGCTTCAGGCAGATAGCCAAGATCATCGTATTGCTCGATGAACTGGATGATCGACTCGTCGCGTTTGCTGAGCTTCTTGCGGCTCTCGTTCACGATCAGCGTCATATGAGCAAACTTGGGAGCTTCCCAGCCCAGCGCTTCGTAGATCATCAGCTGACGCGGCGTGTTGGAGATATGATCCTCGCCGCGCAGCACGTGGCTGATCTTCATCAGGTAGTCGTCGATGACAACGGCAAAGTTGTAGGTTGGGATGCCGTCCTTCTTCACGATAACGAAGTCGCCCATCTCGGCCGTATCGAAGCTGATGGAACCTTTAACCATATCGTCCCACGCGAAGGTCTTGCCCTCCGGTACGCGGAATCGCACGCTGGCTACGCGGCCTTCGGCTTCAAACGCCTGGCGCTGTTCTTCCGTCAGATTGCGGTGGCGTCCGGAATAACGAGGCGTCTCGCCGCGGTTCATCTGCTCTTCCCGCTCCCGCTCGAGCTCTTCTTCCGTGCAATAGCAGCGGTAAGCAAGACCGCGGTCAATCAGGTCCTGCCAATATTCCTTGTATATTTCAAGGCGCTCGGTCTGACGATACGGACCGTAGCCACCGCCAATATCAATGCTCTCATCCCAGTCGATGCCAAGCCATTTCAAGTATTTCAGCTGGCTTTCTTCCCCGCCCGCCACGTTGCGTTTCACGTCGGTATCTTCAATGCGGATAATGAATTTGCCGCCTTGGCTGCGCGCATACAAATAATTGAATAAGGCCGTTCTGGCATTACCGATATGTAAATGACCCGTCGGGGACGGTGCATAACGGACTCTCACTTCTTGTGTCATCGCTAATAACCCCTCTCGTATAACTAAACCACTACTTGATTATAACATCCTGAATCAAGCAGACAACCGATTGGGAGGCAATTCCTTCGCCTCTGCCGGTAAAACCAAGCTGCTCGGTCGTCGTCGCCTTCACGTTCACTTGCTCGATGTCCGCTTCCAACGCGCGCGCGATAATCTCCGCCATTTGCGGAATGTAAGGCGCCATCTTCGGACGTTGGGCAATAATCGTCGAATCGCAATTGCCAAGCTTGTAGCCCCGCTCCTTCGCAAGCGCCCATACATGCTCAAGCAGCTTCAAACTGTCGGCGTCCTTGAATTCCTCGGATGTATCCGGGAAGTGCTTGCCGATATCGCCAAGACCAAGCGCCCCGAGAATCGCGTCGGTAATCGCATGCAGCAGCACGTCCGCGTCGGAATGACCCAGCAGCCCTTTCTCATAAGGAATCGTCACGCCCCCGATAATGCAGGGACGACCCTCCACCAGCTGATGCACGTCAAAGCCTTGTCCTACTCGAATCATTGCTTGTTCCCCTCTCTCCTCTGTTTCTCCAACAAAAACTCCGCCCACGGCAGATCGTCCGGCGTCGTGATCTTGATATTCGTATAGTCGCCTTCCGCAATAGCGACGGGCGCACCCGTGCGCTCCACCACCATGGCATCGTCCGTGCCGAGAAAATGCTCCGCCGCCGCGCGCTCATGCGCCGCGGTCAGCAAATCACGACGAAAAGCTTGCGGCGTTTGTATCGCCCACAAGCTTCGGCGGTCCGGCGTTGAAACGATCAGACCCGTGTCGTCTACCTGTTTGATTGTATCCTTAACCGGTACGGCCAGGACGGCAGCGCCGCTCCACTCGGCTTTCTCGCAGCAGGCTCGTATCGCCTTCCGCGTGACGAGCGGACGCACGCCGTCATGCACCATGACCCATTCGGCAGCCGGCGACAACGCCTTGATCCCCGCAAAGACCGAATGCTGGCGCTCGCTTCCCCCGGCCACCACGGCCGTCACCTTCCCAAGCTTGTACTCTTCTACAAGCCCGGTGCAGCGTTCCACGTCATCCGCGCCAACCACAAGCGCTATATCTGCAATCTCGTCCATCGACTGGAACAATTCCAGCGTATGCACGAGTATCGGCTTTCCGTGCAGCGGCAAATACTGCTTGCTTTCTTTGGTTCCCATCCGCGAACCGCGTCCGGCCGCAACGACAACCGCTCCCCAATGTGCATTCATCGCCTAATCTCCCTCGTACGTATAAACAACTACTCCCTACTATACAAGGTTACAGCGCTTTTTCCAACAGCTTAGGCTTTGCGAATATCATTCTGCCTGCCGAGGTCTGCAGAACGCTCGTGACGAGCACTTCCATCGTGTTGCCGATATAATCGCGTCCGCCTTCCACAACGATCATCGTACCGTCGTCCAGATAGGCGACGCCTTGCCCATGCTCTTTGCCGTCCTTGATAACTTGTACGATAATTTCCTCACCGGGCAGGACGACGGGCTTCACTGCATTAGCCAAATCATTTATGTTCAGTACCGATACCCCTTGCAGCTCGCATACCTTGTTCAAATTGAAGTCATTGGTAACAACCTTGCCTTTAAGGGCTTTCGCAAGCTTGACTAATTTACTGTCCACTTCGCTTATTTCTTCAAAGTCTCCTTCGTAGATAAGCACCCGAACATCCAATTCCTTTTGGATTTTGTTCAAAATATCAAGTCCGCGGCGTCCCCGGTTTCGCTTCAGCAGATCCGAAGAGTCCGCGATATGCTGCAGCTCCTCAAGCACGAATTCCGGGATGACCAGCGTTCCTTCGATAAATCCGGTTTTGCAGATATCCGCAATCCGGCCGTCGATAATGACGCTGGTATCCAAAATTTTATGCTCTTCAAAGCCCCCCGCTTCACTAGCCGCCGGTACTGCCTTGCGCTGCTCCAGCATCGCCGATGCCGCTGCCGCCAGCTCGTCTTTCTTGCTTAAGCCGATTCGAAGACCCACGTAACCGAAGAACAGGGACATCACTGCCGGAATCAGAAGCCCCGGACCTCCAAGCTTTGCCACCGCCGGGTACAAAAGCGCGGACAAGAACAGTCCCGCAAGAAGCCCGCCGCTGCCGGCCAGCAAATCCTTCATCGGCATTTCGGCCGTTTGCTCAATACCGCGCTGCATAAACTTCATAATCCGTCCTGCAGCCATGCTCGCAACAAGAAGTCCAAAAAGTGCTCCAATCGCGAAATAATACATGCTAGTTCCTTGCCAAATACCAAGCGACGATTGCGTCCAGCCTTCTATGCCATTCGTTTTTCCTTCTACTTCCAGCCCGGCCAATCCGCCAAATAATAGACCGGCCATTTGAATAATTCGTTTCATCATAAATACCACCTCCATTACAATTATGTTCCAATAATGGACGGGCTAAACCGTAGGTTCGTGAATGATTTTTCATTTTGAAATGATGGCAGGGTATGCTTATAATGGAATTAGCAGTTATAGCAGATGAAGCTGATGAAAGAGGTGGAATCGATGAGTGCTCCTACACTGGAACAATTCCAGCAGCAAGTATCAGAACTATTGCTTAGGCATCGGAGCCTGCTGGACGTCATGTCCAAGTTTGGTCAGTCCGGTGCATCCGTAAACCGCGCGGTGACGAAGGCCGTAACGGACTGTGGTTGTATTGAACTCAATGCCCGCAAGCAAGAGTATGCAGATGAACCGAATCTCGAGAGTGCCAAATCTACGCTTCAAAGCCATATCTCAGGCCAAGTATGCGAATCCTGCCGCGATGTGCTCAAATCCGAGCTTGGGAGGAATTTGTTCTACATGACCGCCATGTGCAATCTGCTTGATATTGAATTAGACGAAGTTGTCGCCAAGGAATACGATAAATGCTCTACCCTCGGATTGTTTAATTTAACGTAATAAGCGCAAAAAAGAGCTGCTCCTAATACTCGTCGATTAACGAGTACGGGGAACAGCTCTTTCTTTATTTGCCTTCTAGCTTTTCAGCTTTTTCGGTTTATACACCGGGGCCCCCGCAAAGTACTCGGAATAAGCTCCAGAGCATTTGCTTCACTTTGTGGGGATTGTTTACGCAGTCGTCTCCGATTGTACGTTCTCATCCTGTACATCTTTGCCGCGGCGTTTGCGGACGCGTTTCTTCATGCGGCCGTCAACGTTTTTTTTTAGACCGTAAAGCGCATATAACAGCATCGGAACAAAGATGATTTTGGATAACTGGTCAGGGAATTGGATCCCAAGGAAAATAGCCAGCGCGACTACAAAAGGAATCGCCCAGATCGCACCCTTGGAGATGCCGATTTTTTTAAAGTTCGGATATTTAATCGTGCTTACCATGAGCAAGGAGAGCACCAGTGTGCTCGCTAACAAGACCGAGACTGCAATATCGTCCTGAAACAGCGCAAGCGTGCACAACACGCCTCCGGCAGCAGGAATAGGAAGACCGATAAAGTATCCCGGCTTCCCGGGTATGACATTGAATCGGGCCAGCCTCAATGCACCGCAAATCGGGAACAGTCCGGTAATAATCCAGGCAATGGTCGGGTTAAGCTCTTGAAAGGCAACGACATACATAATAAAAGCCGGCGCCACGCCGAACGAGATCACATCGGATAACGAATCGAGCTCTTTGCCGAACTCGCTTTGCGCGTTCAGCGCACGTGCTACACGGCCGTCCACCCCGTCAAGCAGCATCGCAATAATAACCATCATCGCTGCTGTCTCCGGCTTTTCATTAAACACGAGAATAATGGCGGCTATTCCTAAGAATAAGTTTCCGACCGTGAGAAGGCTCGGTATCGACTTAGTGATCATCTATTCCACCTCTTCTCTACTATGCCCTAAAACCGTTTACTAATGTATGATTGGAATACGGTACACATTCCATCCATTGTATGAGATTTAAATTTGTCTGTCAATGAACATCTGCTCTTGGATCCGCTTCAAGCCATCCTTGATGGCACGGGCGCGAACCTCTCCGATACCGTCCACTTCGTCAAGCTCGTCAATGGTTGCCATGAGAATATGAGGCAGCCGACCGAACCGCTCAATCAGATTATTCATTATAATTAATGGCAGGCGAGGGATTTTATTCAGCAGCCTGAAGCCTCGCGGCGACACCGCTTCCTCCACCATGGCGGCGGTATGCGTATAGCCTAGAAGACGGATAATCGGAGGCGCATCCAGCAGGTCTTCCGCGCTGAGCTTCTTGAGCGCTGCGCGGATTTCGCGGATTTTGTCGTCGGAATTGTCCTTGGCATAGTCCTTCAGGAGATACCAGGCATCTTCGTCAACGCCGTTCACGAGCTCCTCCATCTGCATGGCGATAAGGCGTCCCTCCGTGCCAAGCTCGGTGACGTAACGCTTGATTTCCATTTTGACGCGCAGAACCATTTCGACCCGCTGCACCACATGCGCAACCTCCTGCAGCGTGACCAGCTCCTCGAATTCAAGGGCCGACAGGTTGGTGAGCGATTGGCTAAGTACGACCTTATATTTCTCAAGCGTTTGAATCGCCTGATTGGCCTTCGTCAATATAACGCCCATCTCTTTGAGCGAATAGCGTAAATTGCCTTGGTATAGCGTAATGATATTCCGGCGCTGCGAGATCGACACGACAAGCTTGCCCGTCTGCTTCGCTACCCGCTCCGCTGTGCGGTGGCGGATACCGGTCTCGATGGAAGAAATCGAGTTATTCGGAATAAGCTGCGTATTGGCGTACAAAATCCGTTTCATATCTTCGCTGAGGATGATCGCTCCGTCCATTTTGGCGAGCTCATACAAATAGTTTGGGGAAAAATCGCAGTTGATGGAAAAGCCTCCATCCACGACCTCCATCACTTCGGGACTATACCCGACAACAAGCAGAGCGCCCGTTTTGGCCCGTAGCACATTATCAAGCCCATCACGGAACGGGGTGCCTGGCGCGACTAATTGCAATAGCTGGTTCATTATTTCTAGCTGACTTTGTTCCTTCATATTTGCCCCCTATCCAAGTGCCGCGGACAGCGCTTCTGCTACCGTACTCACGCCGATAATCTCGATGCCTTCCGGCGGCTTCCAGCCCTTTAAGCTTTTCTCCGGCATAATGACCCGCTTGAAGCCAAGCTTCTCCGCTTCCTTCACCCGCTGCTCGGCACGGGATACTGCGCGAACCTCGCCCGTCAGGCCCACTTCGCCGAAGATAACGTCATAAGGGCGAGTAGGTGCATCGCGAAAGCTTGATGCAAGCGAGACTGCAGCAGCAAGGTCAACTGCCGGCTCATCCAGCTTCACGCCGCCCGCCACATTCAAATAGGCATCCTGCGTCTGCAAAAACATGCCGATCCGCTTCTCTAATACTGCGATAATCAATGCCATCCGGTGATGGTCGATCCCTGTGGACATCCGCCGCGGCGACGGGAAATTCGTTGCTGCGACAAGCGCCTGAAGCTCTACCAGAACGGGGCGGGTTCCTTCCATGCTGGCTACAACCGTAGAACCGGATACGCCAAGCGGGCGTTCCGACAGGAACAGCTCCGAAGGATTGGCTACTTCGCGAAGGCCCTCTTCACCCATTTCGAATATGCCGATCTCGTTGGTGGAACCAAATCTGTTCTTTACGGCCCGGAGCAGCCGGTAAGTGTGATGCCGCTCGCCTTCGAAGTACAGCACGCAGTCCACCATATGCTCCAGCAAGCGAGGACCGGCAATGGCGCCTTCCTTCGTGACATGCCCGACAAGGACGGTAGCGATACCGTTGATCTTGGCCACTCTCATAAAATGAGCCGTGCATTCCCTTACCTGGGCTACGCTTCCCGGGGCGGATTGAACATTCGGGTCGTACACCGTTTGAATGGAGTCGATAACGAGAAAGTCCGGCTGGACCGATTCAATCGCATCGTTGATTTGCTCCATATTCGTTTCGCAAAGGACAAAAAGGGATTCCGTCAGAGCACCAAGCCGGTCAGCGCGAAGGCGCGTCTGCCGGACGGACTCCTCCCCGGAAATATACAGCACCTTCAGCCCCTTGGAGGCCAATGCATGCGAGGTTTGCAGCAGCAACGTGGATTTTCCGATTCCGGGATCCCCGCCTACCAGAATGAGAGAGCCCGGCACAACGCCGCCGCCCAGCACCCGGTTAAGCTCCTGCAACCGTGTTTCAATACGCGGTTCCTGCCCACTTTCTATATGTATGATGGATTGCGGCTTTTCTTTCGTCTGAGCCACGCGAAGACCGACACCTTGTGTTTTGATAACGGTCTCTTTTTCCTCCACCATCGTGTTCCAAGACTGGCAGCCCGGACATTTGCCAAGCCATTTCGGCGATTCCGTCCCGCATTCAGTACATACAAACTTTAGTTTTATCTTTGCCATACAAGGCTCCTTTTAACAAGCGTTACCATTCAAAGTTTACCATTTTATCCGTAGGGTATAAACCCCTTCTTGCGAACTAATGTACGGACCAATAGATTCCAGCAAATAAAAAAGCCTCCCTTATTCCATCATCGGAATAAAGAAAGCTTTTGTTAAACGATGCAAAAGTATAAGCTGCAAAAATTATGAGATGACCGCAGCCTCTCTGGATACGAGAATCCGGTGAGTCGTTAGCTGGGAGCCCAGCATAATCCGTTCGCCACCGCCATCCTTTCCTTTGCCGCCTTCGGACTGGTTGTTTCCCCTGTGGGCGTGCGCCTGACGGAAGGAATCGCTGTTCATCCAGCCTTCAAAGGATGCTTTCGTCTCCCAGGTGGTGCTTACCTTCAATTCATCGTAGTCTTCCAACCCTTCGGTCAGCATGACCTCCATGCGAACAAAGCCGGCCGATTGCTCAATGCCTTTCGTTTTCTGGAACCGCTCCGCCACCTCTTCCCCGTGGCCTTTTTTTATTTTTATCGTATTCGTCATAACGATCATCTTAAGTCCCTCCGTCGTCCCAAGCTTCTATATCTGAACCCTTCATCGCTGCAATATCATTACTGCAAGCATATACGATAATGATTATCATTGTCAAACTTCTCTAAGATAAAACAAAAGCTGCCCGGCGAAGGATTCCCTCGCCCGGGCAGCTGGTTGTCTTTCTTATTTTGCAGCCGGCTCTTCCGAAACAGCTTCGGATTTATTAACGGTCAACTCGCCGTCCTTCTCGTCAATCGTGAAGGAATCGCCTTTGCGGATCTTGCCGAGCAAGAGCTCCTCGGAAATCCGGTCCTCGATATGCTTCTGAATCGCGCGGCGCAGCGGACGCGCACCGTATTGCGGATCGAAGCCTTCCTTCGCAAGGAACGCTTTTGCGGCGTCGGTAAGAATGAAATCCACCTCTTGCTCGCGCAGCCGTTTGCGAAGCTCTTCGGACATAAGCGTAACGATTTGAGCGATATGCTCTTGCTCCAGCGAGTGGAACACGATTGTTTCGTCGATCCGGTTCAGGAACTCCGGACGGAAGCTTTTCTTCAGCTCGGCCATCACTTTATCCTTCATTTGGTTGAACTCTCGGCCCGAATCCTGTACGGCTGTGAAGCCAAGCGAAGAATTGCGTTTGATTTGATCCGCGCCAACATTCGAAGTCATGATGATCAGCGTGTTGCGGAAATCAACCACTCTGCCTTTGGAGTCGGTCAGACGGCCGTCCTCGAGCACTTGCAGCAGGATGTTGAACACTTCCGGATGCGCCTTCTCGATTTCGTCAAGGAGGACAACGGAATACGGCTTGCGGCGTACTTTCTCGGTCAATTGACCGCCTTCTTCGTAGCCGACGTATCCCGGAGGCGCTCCGACGAGACGGGACGTGGAGTGTTTCTCCATGTACTCCGACATATCGATGCGGATAACCGCGTTCTCGTCTCCGAACATCGCTTCCGCGAGTGCTCGGGCCAGCTCGGTTTTACCTACCCCTGTAGGACCAAGGAAGATGAACGAACCGATTGGACGCTTCGGATCCTTCAGACCGGCGCGTGCTCTGCGGATGGCTCTCGATACCGCTTTAACCGCATCCTCTTGACCGATTACGCGATCATGCAGAATGTCTTCCATCTTGAGCAGACGCTCGGTTTCTTCCTCCGCCAGCTTGCTGACCGGAATTCCCGTCCAGCTCGCTACGACTTGCGCGATATCTTCTGGCGTTACCTCGGAATCGGTGCGGCCTTGTTTTTCTTTCCACTGGTTCTTCGTTACGTCGAGCTCTTCGCGGATTTTTTGCTCCGTATCGCGAAGGGCTGCCGCTTTCTCGAACTCCTGGCTTTGAACCGCGGCGTCCTTCTCCTTGCGGATATCCTCCAGACGGTTCTCCAGTTGTTTGAGATTAGGCGGTACCGTATACGAATTAAGTCTCACTTTGGAGCTTGCCTCGTCGATTAGGTCGATCGCTTTGTCCGGCAGGAACCGGTCCGTAATGTAACGATCGGACAGCTTCACGGCTTGCACGATTGCATCATCCGTGATTTTCACGCGATGATGAGCCTCATAACGGTCACGCAGGCCGTGCAGAATTTGAATCGCTTCTTCCGGCGACGGCTGATCAACCGTAATCGGTTGGAAACGGCGCTCCAGCGCGGCATCCTTCTCGATGTATTTGCGGTACTCATCCAGCGTCGTTGCGCCGATGCACTGCAGCTCGCCGCGGGCAAGCGCAGGCTTCAGAATATTGGAGGCGTCAATCGCGCCTTCGGCGCCGCCTGCACCAATCAGCGTATGAAGCTCGTCGATGAACAGGATAATGTTGCCGGCCTGGCGGATCTCATCCATGATTTTTTTCAAGCGGTCTTCGAATTCGCCGCGGTACTTCGTACCGGCTACAACGGAGCCCATATCCAGCGTCATGACGCGTTTGTCGCGCAATGTCTCCGGAATTTCGTTTGCAATGATCTTTTGGGCAAGACCTTCGGCAATCGCCGTTTTACCTACGCCCGGCTCACCGATCAGAACAGGATTGTTCTTCGTGCGGCGGCTGAGCACCTGGATGACGCGCTCGATTTCCTTGCTGCGGCCAATCACCGGATCCAGATTGCCTTCGCGAGCATAAGCGGTCAGGTCGCGGGCTAAGCCGTCCAGCGTTGGCGTGCTCACATTGGATGGAGAGCCGTGACTGCTGGATACCGCTTCGCTGCTTCCCAGCAGCTGAAGCACTTGCTGACGAGCTTTATTAAGGCTGATGCCAAGGTTGTTCAGAACACGGGCAGCTACGCCTTCTCCTTCGCGAATCAGGCCAAGCAGGATATGTTCCGTGCCTACGTACGTATGGCCAAGCTTTCTTGCTTCGTCCATCGACAACTCGATTACCTTTTTCGCGCGTGGCGTATAGGCAATGTTTGTCGGCTGCTCTTGACCGCGGCCGATCAATGCTTCGACTTCGTCCTGAATTTTCTCAAGTCCCAGACCAAGCCCGATTAAAGCCTTCGCTGCAATGCCTTCCCCTTCGCGAATCAGTCCGAGGAGAATATGCTCCGTACCAATATTATTGTGACCAAGACGAACCGCTTCCTCCTGCGCCAAGGCAAGAACCTTTTGCGCTCGCTCCGTAAATCGTCCAAACATCATGTTTCATGCACCCCCATGCTCGGTTTGACTCCGCAATTGATTGCGGATTAATTCGGCCCTGCGGTAATCCCGCTGATCGGCGCTCATCTTCTCGTTGAACGTCTGCTGCAGAAACCCGGGCTGCGTCATTACAATTAATTCATTCAAGGATTGGCTCGTGACGTGATCCAAAATCCCCAGATCTACGCCTAGCCTTACATCGGACAACCGCTGCGCGGATTCCTTGGAGTCCATCACCGCCGCATAAGACAATATCCCGTAAGAGCGTCTTACGCGGTCTTCAATCCGAAGCCGGGACTCGGACATCAGCCTTTGCCTTGCTGCCCTCTCATGCTCGATAATCTGCTTGGCTACTCCGTGCAAATTATCGATGATTTCGCCTTCGGTCTGTCCCAGCGTTATCTGGTTCGATATCTGGAACAGATTCCCCAGCGCTTCGCTGCCTTCGCCGTACATCCCACGGACAGCGAGACCAACTTGCGTGACAGCCGATAAAATTCGGTTAATCTGCTGAGTCAGCACAAGTGCCGGCAGATGCATCATAACCGATGCGCGTATTCCCGTTCCCACATTCGTCGGACAGGTGGTTAAATAACCTCTCTTTTCATCGAATGCGTAATTGGTTTCTTCCTCGAAAATATCATCGATCTGATTCGCCAGCGTCCAAGCCTCTTTGACTTGAAAACCCGGATACAGGCACTGTATACGAAGATGATCCTCTTCGTTGATCATGATACTGACCGATTCATTCTCGCTAAGAATGACTGCCCCTCCGCGTGACTCGTTAGCCAGATTGGGGCTAATCAGATGCTTCTCAACCAATACCCTTCTTTCCAGCTCGCTTAGCTCCGATAAAACAATCGTTTCGAAATGTCCTACCGGATCCAGCTTGCCGGATTGCCCTATTGCAGTGAGCTGATTCATGACATCAAGCGACTGCTGATTGGTAGCAAGCATCGGGAAGGGAAACTGCCGCAAGTTTCGCGCAATGCGTACTCGGCTGCTAATGACGATATCGGAGTCAGGTCCAACTCCCTTCATCCAATCGCTTAACGCTTGCTCAGAAAAACGATGACTCGCCAAGAGTAAACCTCCTTCGTGCGCCTTACAGATCTACTATTTTACGCTCCAGCTCACGGATTCGATCACGAATATGAGCCGCGCTTTCAAATTCTTCTCGTTCGATACGGCTTTGCAAATCCCGCCGCAGCTGTTCAATCTCTCGCTTGTACTGAATTTGGCCGCCGGAACGCTTCGGTATTTTACCGACATGGACCGTATTGCCATGTACACGTTTCAGCAGAGGATCTAACTTCTCGGTAAATTGGCGGTAGCAGTTGCTGCAGCCGAACCTGCCGATCTTGCTGAATTGCGTATACGTTAATCCGCAGTTATCGCAGCGGATCATTTGCTGTTGCTTGGCGCTGTTTACGCCGTTAGTGCTGCTCGGATCAAAATCGAGAAGGCCCGACAGCAGACTGTGAATGGAGAACCCGTTTGGAGCGCCGGGGATGCCTTCTCCCCGTTCCCTTGCACAGGATTCACAGATGTGAAATTCGGTCTTTTCACCGTTCACGATTTTCGTAAAATGAAGCGTTGCCGGCTTTTTGCCGCATTCTTGGCAAATCAAGCCGAATCCCCTCCTTTCGGTGTAGCCTTCTCAGGCGCTTATTTGGCTAATAATGCTATCAGCATGGAGCGTAGTAACCTGGCTCTGATCTCATCACGAAGCGGCAGCTTGACGGCGATGGTGTCGCGGTCAACCGCGGACCGAAGCAGGTTCGCTTCCCGTTTCGTAATTAGTCTTGCCTCCTCCAGCTGATAAATCAGCCCCTCCGCCACGCTTTGCTCGACGCAATCGCCAATCGTTTGATGGATATGGAATTGAATCGTCTTAAGCGCCGGCAGGTCTACCCGCTGAATGCGGATATAACCGCCGCCGCCGCGCTTGCTCTCAACCATGTATCCCTTCTCCAAAGTGAACCGGGTACTGATCACATAGTTGATCTGCGACGGAACGCAGGAAAACTTGTCTGCCAGTTCATTGCGTTGAATTTCAACGGCGCCTTCCGGGCTTTCCTGCAACATCTGCTTCAAGTACTGCTCGATGAGATCGGAAATGTTACGCAAATTTACCAACCTCCTGGCGACATGAGCTGTGGATGCATTTGTGGAAATGCTGCCCCAACTGACTTTGACTTTCTTTGACTTTAACTTTATTATACGCAAAAATCAGGAAAGGTCAATACTCGGAATTTCAATTTTCTGATAATTTAACAATCACACTATCGTCATTATCTAGCATGGTGCGGATGGATGCGATTTATACACAGACCATCCCACAAACGCACAGCTGCAGCTGTCCTTCCAGCCCATCATCCACCGACTACTCACATTTGTGAATAAACGGTGTGCAAAACGCTCGAGCTAGCCAAAGGCTCTATATTGTTATTAAACCGTTACGGGGAATTTATAAACAGGGCAAGAAGTAATGGGGAACCGCTTGGTTAGGCGTCAATTGTCTATCCACGCGATTATTCAGTTATCCAGAGCGCAATCACGCATAAAATAAGGAGATTTCACGATTTATACACAATTTTATCTACAAAATACAGATAAGTTGCAATTGAGCGACTATTCACATGTGGATATAAACACAAAAAGGCAGCTGGATCCCAGTGTGGATCAGCTGTTCGGGTTGTGGATGAACGGTTGATAACTTTAACGGAAACAAAAAGCCTGCCGCATAATGCGGCAGGCTCTTCATTGCTTGGCGACGTCCTACTCTCCCAGGACCCTGCGGTCCAAGTACCATCGGCGCTGGAGGGCTTAACGGTCGTGTTCGGTATGGGAACGC
>NZ_SLVP01000016.1 GCF_004345425.1 Paenibacillus sp. BK033 | reverse complement strand
TGACTTGCTCATTCATTTAAAAAATCGCTTTTCCGTTATTTCTAACGGGGCAGTTTCGCTCGTTGTTCAGTTTTCAAAGAACAATTTGTTTTTCGTTAATCGCCGTTTCTCTCAGCGGCGACTTTTATAATATATCATATTCGCCTAAATGATTGCAAGCACTTTTTTTCGTCTTTCGACATTTTTTTCAATTGTCGATTTCGACTTATTTTGACCTGCCTCAAAATCGGCGAGTATTAATGTACCACATGCCAAAATACTAAGTCAACCCTTTTCAAAAATAAAATACCCGCGCAAATACAACGGGTATCCTATTCCTTTTTATTAGATGGCCGTTAGCAAATACCTTAGTTCCATCACATCCGGATCTCCGTTAGCGGGCATAACCGCTACCTCGCGGACATATGCCCGCTTGACCAGATTCTGAACAATCAGAGATAGATCAATATGCAGCTCGTGAATCGGCGGATAGTTCTGCAGCTCGCATATCGTCCATGGTTCCTGTCTGCTGCTGAATGCTTCGAACAATAAGGAGCAGCAGGATTTCATTTTGTTCATTACGGTAAACTCGCATGCCAGCATCACCAGTCGGACGCGCTGCTCCAGAGACTCGGGACTTGCCGTCAACTCCTCATACAGCTTGTAGACTCCCGGATGAACTCTGCGAATTTGCTTCCAAACGGTGAGCTCCGGGTGATGCCCTTCTTCTATAAGTACGATGTGTGCCCAGTGATGAAGTGCCGCCATAACATGACTGTGCGCATCCAAAATATGATTGTCCTCAAGATCCTGCTTCGCTTGCAGATAGGTACGCAAGAATCCGGAAAACTCGGCGAAACGCTTCTGTTCACGCATGATATCTGGAAATAACATCAATTGCTCACGAATATTCGTCAAGTAATTGTCGCGCTCCATCAATATCTCCCCCCGAACCATCCATTGGATCACGCTGCCGCTTCTGCCAGCAATCCATTGCTCCAAACGACCGGTGTCAAACGTCCGAACCATAGTCCGTTTACCGTGCTGGCAAACATGCTGGGTTGTTTCATTAGCCCCACTCTCTCGCACAACAAGAACTAAAACGTCCAATCCTTCAATCAGAGGATTATAAGGATACGGATTCTCGATAGCCACCAGACCCACTACATCCAGCTGCGAACGATACGTTTCAATAAAATACTGTTTCGTATTCACTTCGGCCTCCGTATAGCTAATCCATTTAGATTAAGCTATAATAATTATCTGTATAGTACTATCTTTTTCGACAAAGTGTGGCGGTTTCCTGCTTGCAAAAGAAGAAAACCGTTAACGTTACATACGTCAATCGTCATAGAGAGGAATGGAATAGTGAATAAGATTTTTTTCAAATCGGCAAAAATCAATGAATTCCGTTTGTGGGGCCTCGTCTTTACGCTAGTTGGCATGGGAGTAATGATTATCGGAACCGGCGGGATTGTCTGGTGGGGACACGCAGGCAAAATCTTCGCGGCGATCTTTATGGTCATCGGAATGATCTCTCTCCTTATTAGCTGCGTCGTTTATTTCTGGGCGGGCATGATGTCTACAAGCGCCACCATGCTGGAATGCCCTGAATGCCACCGCCCGACAAAGATGCTCGGAAAAACCGACCGCTGCATGTATTGCAAAACGATGCTTACGCTTGATCCCGCTCAGGCAACTCATGAACCGTCGGTTGAATAAAACAAAGAAGCAGCCCTTGGTGCTCGTCACCGGGGCTGCTTCTTTTGTAACAACAATAATAATTATTAAGGCCGTTTGTTAATTGCTTCGTCAATGACGGGCCAGATCGAGGAAGTCTGGAAAGAACGGTTCCATGTAGCCACGCCGGCTAGACCAAGCTCTCGCATAAGCTTCACCCGCGACTGGATCGACAACGCGTCTTCAATCCATATCCGGTTTAGAGCACCGTTTTCTTTATACTCCACGTAATTCTGTCCTGCAGCCTCGTCGAGCTTAGGAGTAAGCTTTTTGCTCGCGATAATCTCTTTAACCTTGTCCATGCCAACCGCCTTGGAAGTCACCTTTCCGTTTTGTTCCGTCCAAATACGGGTATATAACGGCATGCTTAGAATGATTTTGTTCGCGGATACGCCGTCTTCTTCGATAATGCGTTTTACCGCGCTTGCCGTCCAGCCCAACGATGCCACAGAGCCCGCTTCCGGGCTGGAAGCCCAATGCTCGTCATAGGCCATTACCATCATATAGTCGACGGTACGCCCAAGTGCCGAGCGGTCGAGGAACAAGGACCACAGCTCGCTGTTGGATTTCGGCGTTACGTCTATCGATACCACAAGCCCCTGTTCATGGAGAAGAGGAGTTAGTTCTCTTACGAATTGAACCAGATTGGCTTTATCGGATGTCCGGACATTCTCGAAATCGATATTAATGCCTTGTAGATGATACGTCTGCGCAAATGCAAGCAGCTGACGGATCATTTTGAAGCGTGTATCGGCCGTAGCCAAAGCTTCCGTTGTCCGATCGGGCTCAAAGCCATTGCTGAATAAAGCCCAAACCTGCATCCCTTGATCATGCGCCCACCGCACATAAGCCGGATCCGCCTTGCCTTTAATCGTACCCTTTCCATCCTGCAGCTCAAACCACGTCGGACTTACTACGTTAACCCCTTTAAGCGTACCGATAGAATCCGGATTCGGGTTTTTCTCGTAAACGGCTTCCCAGGTGAGATTAATTTTGCTGCCAAGTACTTTCCATGGTATAAAGGCCTCTTCCTTGGCTGCCTGAGGAACCTTTTCTATACTGGCCAGCTCCACATTGGACTTCTGCATATAACCCAGCTGTCCTTGCGGACCCTGCACGAATAACCAGCCGTGTTCTTCGCCCCATATCCGCACGGTCTCGCCTTTAGGTACTTTTTCAGCGATTGGAGAATGGATGCTTGTCTTGGTCCGAATCGCGCTTCCTTTCGACTTTAATGCCTTTCCTTGCTGAATAGATTCCCCTGCCTGGAGTAAAATAACGATGCCGGAATCGGACTTGTACTCGGTCTTGAGGCCATAAAGCTCTTCAAGCGGCGTAATCGGTATATAAACGGCATCATCCTTGGTTTGCGCGGCAATGTGCAATTCGTATGGCTTCTGATTAAGCTCCGCCGTCAGAGCATCCGTCTTCAGCCTTAACACTTTATTGGTGGTTGTCAAAATAATGGAGCCGGTCTCCGCTTCATAATATACGGGCTCGTCCGGTCCAAGCGCCTTTTGCAAAGCGGATATCGGAAGCATGACTTCACCATTTTGTATAGTTGCGCCTTGATCCATGATTTCGCCTTGAAAGGTTATCGGATGTTCCATTCCATAGTCGGGAACCGTTATATGCTGATTCGGGATAAACTTCATGTAGATAAACCAAACGCCCATCGCTGCTGCGATAAATAACAGGAACAGCATCGTATACCATGCTCCCCCGCCCCTACGGCGGCGCGGCGCTCTGGTGTACATCGTCTCCAATTGCTCACTCTCCTAAAAAGAATTATCACACAAGCAGTCTGGTTAGGGCTGCTTGTCATGATTCTTGCTTCGCCTTTAATAAAAAGGCGTGCAAATCAGCGAATTACCGCATCTATGCACGCCTTATTCCATGTGAACTTGAACTTTATAACAACCCCATTATTTACGCTTTCGCCGTCTCACTGCAGCTGGAGCATACCCCGTAAATTTCCATGCGGTGCCCTTCCACCATAAACCCGGTCTTGTGGGAAGCAGCGCGCTCCACTTCAAGCAGCGGCGGGTATTCAAAATCTACGATCTGGCCGCAGCTTTTGCAAATCGCATGGTAATGGTCGGACAAATCCGCGTCAAAACGGCTGGAATCGTCGCCGTAGGTTAATTCGCGAACTAGACCCGCTTCGACAAACAACCTCAAGTTATTATATATCGTAGCCACGCTCATACTCGGAAAATTCGGAGACAGCGACTTATAGATCTCATCGGCTGTCGGATGTGACATCGAGCCCATCAAATAACTTAATATGGCGTGACGTTGCGGGGTCATACGGACGCCATTCATCTTCAATTGTTCAATAGCTTCGGTTACGCTGGCTCCCATTCCCCTCACGCCTTTCTCTTACTGGATAAAGCTATTGTACGTTCATTCAAAATGGTTTGTCAATGAAAGCGCTCATCAGCCCGCCTCATGCAACTGTATGAAAATACTGTTCGTTGCATTCACCTGAATTCGGTAAGTACCTGAGCCTATGGTTCCGCGAACGGTTTTCTTGTTCACCGTAAGCGGCAGATCGGTTGTGATGCTTCCAAATGTTACCGAACCAAACACGGAATAGTCCCCTGCCGCCGGAACGCGAAGCTTGATCTCTCCAACGGTGCTGTCCAAATCCCAATCTCCGCCGACTACCCGGCTAGCCAGCTCGATGTTGCCGTTTAACGTAGTGGCTTTCACTTCTCCGGATACTTCTTTCATAGCAATCTTGCCGTTTTTCGTGTCCGCTCCCACGCTGCCGGAAATACCGCTTAGTGTCATCGCTCCATTCCAGGTTTCTGCAGTCAGATTGCCGGTCAAAGCATCAACAGTAATCGCGCCGTTCTTCGTGGACAATTCGGCATTTCCCGTTACGGTCTGGAGGTTAATTCCTCCATTCAGACCGTGAATCACCAGCGGTCCTTCAATCTGCTGGGCCGTAATGTCGCCATTGTCGCTCTTCAGCTGGACACCGCCAGGCGCGATCAAACCGCTGGCGGAAACAGGACCGTTATTGACATCAACCGTTACCTCCATCTTGGGAACGGAATTCTTTTCCGAATCGTCTAACGATGTCTCCGTTGCCTCCAAATCTGAAATCGAGTTCGGATCCGCAGAGGGATTGTCCGTGCTTGCCGCAGGATCCTGAGACGTAACGGCTGTCTGCGGCACCGTAACGACGATATTCATGCGCGGTTTACGGCTTCCGTTCGTACCATACGGCTCGCCTTTCGCCGTTATGGTCATCGAATCGGCATCCGATACTCTTTCTACGGCCGACTTGGCTGCTATCTGTTCGGCTTCCTGCTCATCCGTCACGTCTACCCATACCTCGGTATCAATAACGAGCTGATCCTTGTCCCCGCCCCGCACCGTTACTTTCCCGTTCGGATTGGTGATTTTGAGCTTGGTTATGGCCGCAGCGTCAAAAGGCACCGTATCCGTATCTTTCACAAATTTAAAGCCTTTCTCTTCGCCATAATCCTGGGTTCCGTTCAAATCAACGTACTGATCAAGCCAGCGGAACGGAAGCTCGGCGTATTGGGTCACCGTAAAGGCAACAACGGAAATAACAATAGCGATAATGGCGCCTGTAAAATCAAACCGCAGCTTTCTCGCCGCTTTCCGGTAAACGATGCTATAGATAATGATTTCGGCTCCAAGCAAAATAAATACGGCGGGCCACCACTTGCCCAATAAGGCAACGTCGTTGCGGCCCTTCACCTGGTCCCATAAGAGCAGGCCCCCAACTGCAATTATAAATATGGCGGCTGTGAACCGCCCCAATCGAAACATGGACTGATCTCCCTTCGCTCGCGAGAACCATAAAACAAGCGCCACCGCTAACAAGAACGGTCCTACCGCCATTTCCGCCAGGTCGTCCATCCACGGAATAAGGGCCGCGGGCGGGTCCGTCAGAATAAACAGCAATACACCGGCAGCCATAATAAGCAAGCCGATTGCCGGTGACAATTGATCCGTTGAACCGTCTTTGGCATCGGCTCTGGTCTGCAAGGCATCAAACACGCTGACAAAATAATAGACCGGCAGCGTAATTCCCAAATAGACAATAAAGAGCAGATGCCTTGCCGCATTGGCATCTGCCAGCCTGATGATAGCAGCAATATCAAGAACTAGACCGGCGGTCAGGAGCAGTCCTCTCTGATAACGCCCCGTATATAAATGCCCGGCTCCGGGGAGCACAAATGCGAGCAATAAAGTAAGAAGTCTGCTCTTTGGCCGATCTAATCCGAACTCACGCAATGCACGCCCTCCATATGCTTGATTTGTTCCAGTAAAGCTAATAACGATTCATTCTTCGGCAGCTGCACGGTCAAATGAAGCATAAACTGCCGCAGCCCCTGCTCTTGCTTCGCGCTTTCCTCCAGCATGACCTTGCGGATCACAATCTGTTTCTCGGCGAGCAAAGCGTTTAGCGTAAGGACAATGGTCGACTGTTCGTCTGCCTGAACGACCAATTTATGCTCCCGCTTCGTGCTGATGTATCTTTTCTCCAGCTTATTGAAGGCCCAAAGAATAAGAAGAACCAGAACCGTTGTGGTTACCGCGGCAAAATAAAATCCGGCGCCTACCGCAAGCCCGATAGCCGAGACAACCCATAAAGATGCGGCCGTCGTCAGGCCCGTAATGGACTTGCCCGTAAACAAAATCGTGCCCGCTCCGAGGAACCCGACTCCGGTAATGACGGCGGCAGCCAGACGGGCGGGATCCACGCGGACGTTCGTCTCATTAACAAAAGAAGAAAAACCATATATCGATAAGAGCATGAGCAAACAAGAACCGATACATACCAAAATGTTCGTGCGCAGCCCAGCCGCGTGATTCGACTGTTCGCGCTCGAGGCCGATCAGTCCGCCCAGGAGCATGGCCAGAAGCAGCCTTAACCCGAGATGAAGCTCATTAATATACCAGGGATTCGCGAGATCATGACCCAAATGGCAGCACAACCTTTCATCATGATAATTGTACCATATTAGTATGCATATGGACCTGCGTTCCATGAAAAGACGCCGCCCATCGCATAGGATGAGCGGCGTCAAAGATCGGCAACTAGGCTTTCAGACGTTCAAGCAGGAGCTTATTCACGAGAGCCGGATTCGCTTTGCCTTTTGTCTCTTTCATAATTTGGCCGACCAGGAATCCGATCGCTTTGTCTTTGCCTGCTTTAAAGTCTTCTACCGATTGCGGATTCGCTTGGATGATCTGATCCACCACGGCTACAAGCGCGCCTTCGTCGCTGATTTGGACGAGTCCCTGCTCTTCCACGATCTGCTGCGGCAGCTTGCCCGATTCCAGCATCGCCTTGAAGACCGTCTTGGCAATCTTGCTGCTGATTGTGCCCTTCTCGAGCAGACCAATCATTTCGCCAAGACCTTGGCCGGTAATCTTCACTTCGGAAAGCTCCAGGCTGTTCGCGTTCAGATAGCCAAGAAGATCACCCATGATCCAGTTGGATACCGCTTTAGCATCCTTTGTATAGTTCAAGCTTTCCTCAAAGAAATCTGCAAGCTTCTTCGAAGAAGTAATCACTTCGGCGTCGTAGGAAGGCAAGCCGTATTCGCTTGTGTAACGCGCCTTGCGCGCATCCGGCAGTTCCGGAATCGAAGCGCGGACACGGTCTTTCCATTCCTGACTGATGTTCAGACGAACCAAATCCGGATCCGGGAAGTACCGGTAATCATGCGATTCTTCCTTGCCGCGCATCGAGAAGGTTTTGCCCAGCGTATCATCGAAGCGGCGCGTCTCCTGCACGACTTGGCCTCCTTCATTCAGAATCTCTGCCTGGCGGATTTGTTCGTATTCAAGACCGCGCTGAACGCCGCGGAAGGAGTTCATGTTCTTCAGCTCGGCGCGCGTGCCAAACTTCTCTTGCCCGTATGGACGAAGACTGATGTTAGCGTCGCAGCGGAGGCTGCCCTCTTCCATCTTCACGTCCGATACCTCGCAGTACAGCATAATCGCTTTCAGCTTCTCGAGATAAGCCTTCGCTTCTTCCGGCGTACGGATGTCCGGCTCGGACACGATCTCGACAAGCGGCGTGCCGACGCGGTTAAAGTCCACAAGGGAAGCATATCCGCCGTCAACGTGAGTCAGCTTGCCGGCGTCTTCCTCCAGATGCAGCCGGGTTATGCCGATTCGTTTGGTCTCGCCGTTTACTTCGATATCAATCCAGCCGTTCTGGCCGA
This sequence comes from Paenibacillus sp. BK033, assembly GCF_004345425.1. Lineage (GTDB taxonomy): Bacteria > Bacillota > Bacilli > Paenibacillales > Paenibacillaceae > Pristimantibacillus. The sequence goes on along the minus strand of NZ_SLVP01000016.1, from coordinate 59,096 downwards.
TCGGTTGATCGAACTGCGAGATTTGATACGCTTTTGGCGAATCCGGATAGAAATAGTTTTTACGGTCGAACTTGCTAATGTCGGCGATTTCGCAGTTAAGCGCCATTGCCGCTTTCATCGCGTACTCGACAGCTTGCTTGTTCAAGACGGGCAGAACGCCCGGGTGCCCGAGACATACGGGGCATGTATGAGTATTAGCCGGAGCTCCGAATGCCGTAGAGCAGCCGCAGAAAATTTTACTGTTGGTATGCAGCTCCACGTGTACTTCGAGACCAACTACCGTTTCGTATTGAGTCGCTTCAGACATCGTTATTTCTCCCTTCACCCTAGCTGCGGCCGCAATTTATGAAATTCGGTTTGCTGCTCGAACGCATGAGCCGCGCGCAGCACGGTCGATTCATCAAATGCCTTGCCGATGATTTGCAGGCCGATCGGCATGCCGTCCGCCGTTCCGCACGGAACGCTGATTGCCGGAATGCCCGCAAGACTTACCGGAATCGTACAAATATCGTTCAGGTACATCGTCAGCGGATCGCCGACCTGCTCTCCGATCTTGAACGCGGTTGTCGGAGCCGTAGGGCCGATGATGATATCGTATTGGTTGAAGACATTGTCGAAGTCCTGCTTGATCAACGTACGAACCTTTTGCGCTTTCAGGTAATACGCATCGTAATATCCGGAGCTAAGCGCGTAAGTGCCCAGCATGATCCTGCGTTTGACTTCCGGGCCAAAGCCCTGGCTGCGCGATTTGCGGTACAGGTCGATCAGGTTCTCCGGATTGTCCGCGCGAACGCCGTAACGAACGCCGTCGAAACGCGCCAGGTTGGACGAAGCTTCCGAGGAAGCGAGCAGATAGTAAGTCGCAATCGCGTACTCGGTGTGCGGCAGCGATACTTCCTCCCAGGTTGCGCCCATGCTTTCGAAGGTTTTGAGAGCCTGCATAACGGCTTCCTTCACCTTCGGATCGATGCCTTCGCCCAGATACTCTCTAGGCACGCCAATGCGAAGACCCTTCACATCGCCGGTAAGAGCGCTTGTGTAGTCCGGAATATCGACGTTGGCGGATGTCGAATCCTTCTCGTCGTAACCCGCGATCGCTTGCAGCACGTAAGCGGAGTCTTCAACATTTTTCGTAAGAGGACCGATCTGATCGAGTGAAGAAGCAAACGCTACGAGACCAAAGCGGGATACCAGGCCGTATGTCGGCTTGAGGCCAACAATGCCGCAGTATGCTGCAGGCTGACGGATGGAACCGCCCGTATCGGAGCCAAGGGAGAAATAAACTTGTCCCGCCGCAACGGAAGCCGCGGATCCGCCGCTCGAGCCTCCCGGAACGTATTCCGGGTTCCACGGGTTGCGGGTCGGATAGTAGCTCGAGTTCTCGTTCGAGCCGCCCATCGCAAACTCGTCCATGTTCAGCTTGCCGATCGTAACCGATTGGGCGGACTTCAGCTTGGATACGGTTGTTGCATCGTAAATCGGATTATAATTGCTCAGGAATTGGCTCGCGCAGGTCGTAAGCAGCCCTTCCGTAACAATGTTGTCCTTCACGCCGGCAGGCAGGCCGAACAATAGGCCGCGTTCGCCGCCCTCCAGAAGCTGCTTGTCCAGGCTATCCGCCTGGCGGCGGGCATTCTCTTCATTTAATGTAAGGAAAGCTTTAATCGTTTCATCCGTTTCGGAAATTCGGCGGTAAGACGCATCCACCAAATCGGAAACCGTCAATTCTTTGTTATTGAGCTTGCTATGTACATCCTGTAGGCGTAAATCAAACAGTGACAACAGCAGTTCCTCCCTTCAAATACCCGTAAGTTCTATTCCAATACAGCCGGCACTTTGATCTGGCCGTCTTCTTCATCCGGTGCGTTAAGCAGCACTTTCTCAATCGGCAGCGATTCACGGGTAATGTCTTCCCGCATCACGTTCGTAATCGGCAGCACGTGGCTGGTCGGCTCTACATTATCCGTGTTCAGGCTGTCCAGCTTTTCCGCATATTTCAGGATCGCATTCAGCTGTCCCGTAAATTGTTCTTTTTCTTCATTCGAGAGCTCCAGCCGCGCCAAATTCGCAACATGCTCAACGTCTTTAATCGTAATGCTCATGGATGCTTCGTCCTCCCTTTCAAGCCTTCTACTCATTCCTCCTATTATAGCTTATAATCGCCATTTCACAAAGTGGTCAAGCAGGCAAAATGAAACGGAGCCTCTCCCGGTAAGGGATAAGCTCCGCCTAAGATGATTGCCGTTATATCCACGCCTTCAGATTAACCTGGCGAATAAAGTCTTCCGTTGTCTGGCTCTCGCCGCCTGCATTGTCCTTCTCCTCGAGCTTTTCTTCGCCTTTTACAATCCGGTTGAACAGCTCTTCGTTGAATGTGGCCAGCGCGTAATCAATCAGCGCCTCCCTCTCGACCCGGTCAACCTCTTCCTGCAGCAGCACTTCTTCCAGTTCAACATCCTCGTCAGGAACAAGGAAATTGCGGTTTGCCGCAGGCACTCTTACCACATAATCGAACACATTGTCCGGATTACGGTCGTAAGCGATTATATAACCATACTCCCCAAGAGGGAGATTTTGCTCGAATTGGTCAGCGATAATAACAACCTTTGCCCCTAAACTCAGCATTGTCTTCACTCCTGTCTATCAGCCGCTGTCTATCTCTATTATCCTACTAAAAAATAATAGCGGTGTCCAATTGCAGGGAGCAGACGGCTGCCCCCCATTTTATTTTCCTGCTTGATGCCGGCTGTACCAACGCCATGCCTTCTCGGCATCATCCCGCTCGAGGCAATGAACGCGGTAGGCCTGAGGACTGCCAAGCACATGGGCCGAGACCGTCAGCAGCCGTCTTTTCTGCTGCCCTCTCGTCCGCCTTGTCGTCATGGAGACAATCTGAGGCCTGCGCATGTAATAGGTCATTCTCGTCAGGCTCCGTTTGCGAAGGGTTAACTGTCCGTCCTCCAGACTCATCCCGGCCGCCGACAGACAGCTCCAGCTCCAGGCTGCGGCTAAGGGAAGCAGGATAAGAGACCATAGCCCGTGGATATGAAAAAAATAAATGAAGAAAGCGCATAGGAGAATCGTAACGAGCTGGCCTTTCCAAACGTAGTCGAAAAATGCGCGCTTCGGGGCGGATGCCCGAATCTCTGCGGCCGTAAACTGCGGCACATAACAGGCCAAAACGGATTGCAGCGACGCTGCGGAAATAAAAGGATGAAGCATCAGCCGCTCCGTTTTATCCGAGGATACAACCTGCAATTGAATTTGGGCAAATCCGATCCATTGATGAAGAAGCCCTTCCGCCACGATAACCGCCTGTACCTTGCCGGCATCGAAATGATGCACCTTCTTCTCCAAGAGACCGTAGGAGATCGAAATTTGATCATCCTGTTTATTAGCGGTAAACCCCGCAAACTTGATGACATACAAGACAAGGGAAAGCAGCCACGCAGCGGCAAGCCCGCATACCGCGATTACAGCTATAACGGTATAGCTTGGATTTACGCTGGTAGATTCCTTGTAAAGCGTGGAATAAAGGTTGGGAGCCAGCTCGTTAATGAAATCATCCGCCAGCGAGAATATCCCCGCGATAAAAGCAACAACCAGCCCAAAATTTAGCGAGGTCGCCGCCGCAAGCAGCAGCTGGCCAGGGGTTAGCTGATAGTTAGGCTGTTGCTGCTGTTGCACGGCTGCCTCCGCAGGCTGGTCATGCGGAGCCAGCAGAAGCCTCTGCAGCTGTCTTGCATCCTTCTCGTTCAGGGCCGCTAGAATCCCGTCGGCCTTCTTGTTGCCGCCAGGCGTCTCGATCTTGACCTGCGTGACGCCAAGCAGCCGCTGCAGAATGGGCTGCTCGAGGTTAACCGAATGAATCCTGCCGAAGTAGATCGTCTTCTCGTCCCTGAACAGGATCCCTTTGCGGATGACGATCCGGTCATCCTCCACCGTAAAGGAAAATTTGCGCCAGCCAAACAATCCAAGGAACATAAGCAAGGTTACGGCGGCCAGAATCCCGAGATAGACGTATCCGTTTACCCCCGACCAGTTCACGCCCTGCAGCAAAGTAATGATGATGAGCGGCAGCAGCCCTTTTACCGTATTGAACAGCGGGAACAGCATATAGATCGGATGCAGCCTGCGCGGTTTGTTTCTCTTAATCATCCTGATCATCTACCTTCGCAAGCTGGCCGATCCGCCTCTTCAGAAAATGCGCCTCGCTTTGCTTGAGGCCGCTGATCCGGTGCGTGGTTGCCGCGGTTACCACCGCGACGCTGGCAAGCTCGTATTTGCGCATGAGCGGTCCGCTCTCCAGCTCCACATGCTGGACGCGCACCATCGGAACAAGGACATTTCGGATCACGATAAGCCCGGATTTGATCTCCAGCTCCTCGTCAAACAGCTCGTATTGAAAACGCCGGTATTTGATCTCCGGAAAAAACCATACAAACAGCACGGCAGACAGACTTACAACAGCCAGCCCGATGAAGCCCGGGATATACGTCCAATGCTTCCAGGCCGCAAACGTCAGATAGGCAATAACAATCACATACAGCACAAGATGCGTAATAAGCGAGCTTAAGCGATACACGGTAATGTAATCCCGGTGAAGCCTTTTCGATAATAAACGGTCCATCCAGCAAGCCCCCTTGGCATACCTGATTATGGCAGTTGGATTAGTCCTTCTCTGGTAAATGTCAAAGCCCGAGGGCGGCCGTCCGTAATCAAATAGCTGTTCTCTATACCGACTACACCATCGCCTGGAAACGTAAACTTCGGTTCAACGGCGATCACCATTCCCGCTTCCAACGGAATATCAAAGCCTTTGGCTAGAACCGGCCATTCGTCGATCTCAAGCCCGATACCATGCCCAAGGAACTTGGCCTGATCAGCGCCATAGCCCATAAAATGCGGGGAGAGTCCCGCTTCATCCGCCTGCTCGAGAGCTCTCGCGTACAGAGCCGAGCAGATCGCCCCTTGCACCATTTCGTTCTCCGCTTCCCGGATTATGGCTTCGGATACGTTATAGGCATAAGCCAGCTTTTCCGGCAGTTCTCCAATAACCGCCGTACGGGTCTGGTCAATCACGTAACCGTCGATACAGCAGCCGATATCCATCAGAATAGGCTCATTTCGTTCAATCGCTCTGCGGCTGACGCTCTGCGGCGATGTTGCGCCAAGGCCAAGCCCGCCGGCGGGACCGTCGAAATACGTAGGAACAGCCGCTGCGGAGCCGGCGATAAACATACCCGTCGCAATTTCCTGATTATAACCCCGCATTCTCATCAAGCCGATATGTCCTCTAATACGCAGCTCGTATTCAACGCGTGCCATCCATTCCAATTCCGTTACGCCGGGCTTTAGGAAATTAAGCGCCTCGTTGAGCGCCTCGTCAACAACGGCGGCTGCCGATTCGAACCGGCTGATCTCAAGCGGCGATTTGATCATCCGCTGTCTTCGAATGACAGCCGAACCGTCAACAACCGGACCTGCACCGGCGGCCTGCAGCAATCCGGACAGCTTCAGATAGGTTTGAGCGGGAAGCACATCCAGGTCGGCGGCCACAACAGCCTGCTTTCCCGTTCCGGCTTTAAAGACCTGAGGATATTCCCGTGCCAGCGTCTCGCCAAACAGCCGGAACGTTCCAAGCTCCTTAACGGAAATGCCGCTCTCGAGCTTAGCCCGCTCAAGGCTCCTTTTCACAAAGAAAACCGGTTCCCCAAGCGACGGAATAAAAGCAAATCCGTTCTGCATAGAGCCGGTGTAGTAATAAAGATCTATGTTTTGGGTCAGAAGAAACCCGTCCATCGCCGAGGCGCGCATTGCTTCCTGCAGCTTGGTTATTCTTTCTCGAACAACTACCTCGGAAACGTCTTTTTTTATCTCCATTCAAAGCCAACTCCTAACTTCCGTATTCCCCCTTTATTAGATCAATTTTATGATGGATCGTCAACAGGAAGCGAAAGTTTCGCTTCGTTCTGGCCCCCTTAAACCAAATAGTAATCAAATTATATTCATTACGCCTACCTCACCGTCAGCTCCGACACGCCTTTGATGTCCCATTCGATTGGATCAAGCAGCGTAAACGCGCGCGGGTAGACGACATGGATAATTAGGACGACTCCCGGCCTTTGAAGAATGGCCTCGTAATCATATTGATCGTTTCTGTACGTATAAGGGAAAATACGATCATTGTTTATGACTTCGAATACGAGCACATTCACCCGTTCGCGGACGGGGGAGTTCGGCAGCGGATTCCCAAGCGCATCCAGCTGCAGGTTCGCCTGCAGATAAGCAGCAGCGGCCGATTCCGCCGCATCCGGATCGATCCTCATAACCCCCTCGGCCATGGCTGCCGGATCCAGCTGCTGCGAGGCTGCATGGGCAGCGCGGTTAAGGGCATGCTTCCCCTGATAAAGAAGCTTCATTGCCATCTCCTCGTCCGTTTGCAAAAAGTGCACCGAGACCCATACCGTCATCATCAATACGATCAACATCAGCTTGTACATGGCATCTCCTTGTCCGCGCCTTACGGCATGTACTCGCTCATCTTCATTCCTAACGTCCGCATGCGGCTGCCTTCCGTTATCGGCTCCAGCCCAATCAATCTGTCGATCTCAAACAAGTTCTCATAAGGATAGCTCATCTTCAGCATGATCCCGGTGCCCCTGGGAAGCGGAGAAGTTGGTTCCGTCGCTGCGAGGCCGTTATCAGCCGTCACTTCAAACCGGACAAGCTCGGGCCTCATCCCGAAAGCGGCCAGCCGCTCACGCGACTGCTCCATCATAACGGCATCGATGTAGCCGTAGCTCCCGCTGGCGCCAACCTCCAGCAGATAATCGGTCTCCTGCTGCAAGACCGCTTGCCTTGCAATCAGAACATGCTTATATATAGGCGAGAACATCATCCAGCACACCATAGCGGCAAACAACACAAACACCAATATATTTCTCATGGGCTCATCTGCCGGATATAGGCACCGATCGCCGCCCCGGAACGTTCCACCTGCCGCTTCGTGCCGCCTTCGCCTCCGGTAATGCCCGTATACAGCAAAATGACGGTCACCAGAAGCAGCATCGCTATTAGCAGACTTCGCATCGCTGCTCCCCCTTAGTCCGAACCGGTAGATAACATAGAGCCGATCTTCGTGTTAGCCGAGCTGCCTTGCGTCTGAATCTGCTTGCTTGTTCCGGTTGTATCGTTGGCGATAATGTTGTTGAACAGGATAATGACGACAACTAGCAGCATAACGGTCATCAGAATATTGCGCATATTTTGATTCACCTCCTTCGCGGCATTTTTCCGCATTTGGGCATCCGGGCGATTGCGCGTTCAGCCCAAAGATTCAAACAGCTTGCGCCCCTCCTGCACCCAGGGGTAAATAAAGATCTGGAAGGTGTACAAAATCGGTATTCCCGCAATGATAAACAAAAAGTAAGAGGTGGACTCCTTCCGGCTTTCCTTGGCAAGCTCCAGCTTCTCCTTGTAGTCCTGAATCCGCTCGCGGAGAAGCCTGTAATATTCCGGGCTCTCGTGAAGCCGCAAGGAATCGATCGTCTCCGCAAAGCTCATTCCGTCATCCGTGCCGATCCGGTGCTTGAACCGGCGCAGCGCCTGCTCCGCATCGTGATACCATTCGGCAAGCAGCCGTTCCAGATCCCCGCGCAGCGTCCGGGTAAACGGAACGCAGCGGGTCAGCTTGGTATGGATATGAAGAGCCGACTCGGATAGGTACAGCAGCTGGTTGCTCATTAAATAAATTTCCTTCGTAATCCTTTGCGCGCGCAGCCTTCGGAAAGAGCGCAGCCAAGGCAGATCCCAATACAAGAGCACAAATCCCGAAAGCACCAGCGTGTAGCATAGCCACGCCCCCCTTTCGAGAGACAAGCCGCGGTACAGGGCCGCAATGGCCGGAAGCAGAAAAAGCAGGATTCTTCTTGCCGCCGAGTACCAGGCCGCGTCCGCGGTAACCCCGCAGCCCGCGAGAAGGGTTGCCCGTTCGATAAAAGCCTCCTTCTCCCGCGATAAACGGAGCAGCTTCAGCCACTGATCCGGCACCTCGTCCGTCCTCCAGTTCAAGGCTTCCAGATGGAGCCATCTGGGTCTCCTGCGTGGCAAGGCTTGCAAAATCATATAAACGCCCAGAAAGCCAAACAGAAACTCCCCGGCGGCGATAAGCAGGCGAATAATCGACTCCATAAGGCAGCATAAGCCTCCTTTCTACATCTTTTTGCGCGACAGCCAAAGCCCCATTAGAAAAGAAGCAAATATTAGAACAATGGCGTTAAGCAGCATGTCTCTTCCCTGCGGATCGATCAGGTAGTAGTAATAGGAGTTCTCCCGGTTGTAGCGAACATTGACGCCGATATAAAATGCCAGGAACAGGACCGGCGTAAAGTTGGCAATCCGGATCTCCAGCAGCTTGTTCCGCTCCTGCTCGTTCGCCCGCCGCGCCTTGCGCATATCCCCGAGCAGTTCCTTCAGGCTCTCCGCGATAGGCGATCCCTCCGCTAAAGCTACCCGCATAATATTGACGAAATAGTCCCCCCACACATGGCCAAGCGCAGCCGAAAAAATGCGAAGGCTTGCCTCGTCGTCGCCGCGAACCGACAGGTTCCGGTACAGCTGTTCGAACACCGACTGCATGGGACCAAGCAGTCTCCGCTCTTCGACCGTGCGCTGCAAAGCCGTTCGAACCTGTCGACCTCCGGTGACCAAATAACATTGATAGAACAGCTCGATAGCCGGCAAAAAATCCATTTGCAGCTGCATCTGTCTCTGGACAAGCATGGCCCGCAGGACCGTATAGGGCAAGCAACCGACAACAAGGCCGAACAGCAAGGTTCCTTTGATGCTCTGAAAGAACAAACCGCCAATGGCAACGCCGGCCAGAAGGAGCAGCATGGATCCGATGACGAGACCGGATGGCTTCAGCTTGAGCTGAAGCGTCTCGAGCAGCTCGGACAGGTGGCGGTATACCCTCTCGAATCTTTTCAGCTTTTCGGTCAGCCGGTAACCCAGACGGTTCCTCGCTTGATATGTCAATCTGTCCCTTCGCTCCTGACGTTCCGTCCATACCAGCAGCCAGCTGGACAAGGAAATAAACCATAAGCTGAAGAGCAGTAGTGCCGACGCGGCGACGGACAGCTTGATCAAGTCCGCCACCCCCTCTCGGCAAGACGCGCCTTGGCTTTAGGCGAAGGCTTCTCGGGGTATATCCACTGCCCGCTTGTCTCATCGAATCGGGCCCAATCCCGGACAATGACCTCGTTATTCGCCCAGCTCAATTCACCGATTCGGGCGATAACCCGCCTGCCTCCCAAATAACGCATTTCAATGCCCACTTGGGTAACGTATTCCGCAATCCTCTTCGTCAAACGCTCCGGATTCATGCCTCTTCCGTCCAGCATGCACATGTCGGTAATCGCTTCCGGCACATCCTCCAGCGTATTGGCGTGAACCGTGGTCATGCTTCCGGAATGCCCCCTGGTGCATGCCCTCACATAAATATTGGCATCCATATCGCGGATCTCGGCATGCACGATTCGTTGCGGGGATTGGCGGAGCGCCAGCTTGAACGCCTGCTCGGCCTTGTGCTGCGGATCATCCTCGTCCGCTTCGTATTCAACCGTATTTTTGTTGGGAAAATCCCGCCCGAGCATCATCTCGAACCTTCCCTCAATCGTGACGATCCGCTCTTCATCCGGCAGCTCGGCAATCAAAGCCTTCATAAGATGCGTCTTGCCCGAGTTGGTCGGTCCGATAATGACCAGATTAAACCGCGCTTCAAGCACATCCAGCAGCATGTTCCTCATCTCATGGCTGAGCGTACGGTACGGAGCGGAGCACAAAGCTTCCAGGCTAAAGCACCTGACCGTAAAGAACCGAATCGTAAGCGTTGGCTTCGACGTAAAGCCAAAGCCGGTCATCGTGACGCGCGAGCCGTCCCTCAGCATCACCTCCGCCCACCGCTTCCGCGGATTGATCCGGTCGTTGTTGTACAGCACCAGGTTCTGCTGAATCCGCTCCACGTCCCTCTCATGGTCGAAGCGATAGGACGACAGCATGGTTTGACCGTCTCTCACTTCGTATATCTGCGAACCGACAACCTGAATCTCCTCGAGACCGTCCTTCCTGGCCAGTACAAGCTCAAGCACATTCAGTCCGATTACCTCCGCGAACAAGGCTTCGGCAAGCGTCGCGTACGGATGCTTATAGCCATCCAACTGGTGTATGCGGAGACGAATCAGCCTATCGGCTATAATCGCCAGCACCTGCTCCCTCTCCGATGCAAAGCCAAGCACGGCCCGGTTCAAGGTCTCGCTGTACTGCCGTCGTTCTTCCTCCGTCAGCCCTCTGGGGGCTGCCAGATAAGACCTGATCTCTTCGGCCAGCCTTCCGAAATCCGCTCCGCGTCCTGCCGTTTCCCCTCTATCCAAAGAATCCGCGACCGAAGATTGATCCAGCCTTAGCCGCGCAGAATAATCCGACGGTGAAAACCTGCTTGCCCCCGAATTCAAGAGCCTACACCGTTGCGGTGAGCCAGCAGCTTGCGGTACCAAGGCTGTACGGCAAGCGTTGGCGTTACCCTGCGTATATGATGACGGTCCATCAACCGTTCGGCGCTCTCCTGCATGGCAAGCTTGCCTGCAGGATCCTCCTTCAGCCACTGCCCGTAATGACCGCTGTCGAGCTGCGCATAGAATGAATGACCAAGCCGTAATTCTCCAAGTTTCGATGTGCCCATTTCTTTGCAAATGTCCTTCATCCGATATCCTCCTGTGCTCCATGGCGAGTAAATGACAACCGTGTGGTATTGATCCGTTGATAGTCCAAACAGCGGCGATACTTGGGAAATCCAGCATTTTCCGTCTTCCTGGAAGTGGGATAAGGCATCGGTTGTGACGATAACGCGCGTATCCGCCTCGCGCAGAGCGCATATCGTAGCCGCGTTATCCCAATAAGCGCCTACATCAATAACAACCATGGAGAACGTCTGCCCGGCGATCCGCAGCAAATGCTCCATCTCCTCCGGCGAATAAAATTCTGCCTGATCCCTCAGCATATTGCCGAACAATACATGCAGATTCGGCATTCCTCTAACCGGCTGCATTGCGCGCTGAAGCTTATCCGGCGTTAAGGATCCGGACTTCAGCTCCGGCCTCAGCTTGTCCAGCGTCACGGCGGGTTCGGCGATGCCCAAATACCGGTGAAGCTTTGCGCTCTTTAAATGCAGGCATAAATAACCGATCGCCCTCCCGCTTGCTTCCGCCACCCGAAACGCTGCGGCAAATGCGGCCGAGGTGGTTCCAATATTAGGCGTAGTCCCGACAAAGGTGATTAACGGTGCCGCGTTCGCATTCACGTATGATCCTCCTCCAGCTGCAACGATTCCGGACTGTAGGCGATAACCAGCTTATGAAGACCGTTCTTGCAATAACCGTCGATCTGCAGCCACTGCGATTCCGTCAGATTCAAATTAATGTATTCGATCATTCCGTTCGCATCGCGCCGGGAAGCATACATCCGTTCCTTATCCCCTTCCGCCAGCGACAGCAGGTTCGGATCCTTCATATTGTCAATCTCCACATTGCTTGAGGATTTAACCGACGCAACCGTCACAAGCGAATCGAATATCCGCCTGGAGGGCTCATTCTCGCCGGACAAATAGACGGTTACCTTATCGCCGGCGCGAATGCCGTTGGAGATGGAACGAACGTAGTCGCGCGGAATTTGAAAGGTGGATTCCGTGCCCGTCGGCAGCAGATGGTACTTATCGACTTTCCAGCCCAGAATAGGCTCGTTAGTCCCTAGCGGAATTACAGTCTCCATGCCTACCGCCTGCTTGGCGTCAACGAGCATTTCCTGCTCGTAGCCTTCGCGGGGGATCCGTTTATAGGCGATGTCCGCTTCCGTTAACCGCCTGCCCGCTTCAACAAACTGCTTGGCCACAACAACCTCCACCGTTTCCTCGCGTGTGAGCTGCAGCTTCTGCAGCTGAAACAAACCATACACCAGAACCCCTGACAGCAATGCAGCAAGCAATCCAATGCCTGCATTTCTCCTTTTGTTCATCGACTCTCCCCTCTCTAGTCCGCCCGGCCTAGCGTAAACGGCTGCGCCGTCCTTAGGAGGGGCAGCATACGTTTCGCGGATGAAATATAAGCGTAGTATATAAAAAACTTATACTTTCTTATATTTGACAAAAAAAAAGAACGCAGCAGTAGCCTAAATAAGGCTGATCTGCTAGCGTTCTTCGCTAAGCCGTGCACGTATATGTAATTTAACAACCAATTGACCATATAATAGCAAATTTATTAAATAGTTGTCCATAGGTTTTTTGAAATATCCATTTTTCCGATAAAATGCGACGACATCAAAAAAACAAGGACAGCACATGGCCGTCCTTGTTCCATCCCTGCGTTAAAAATCGATTAATCCAACGCTGATCAGCAGAGCATCGTCCACTTTACGCATCGTTTCATCGTCCAGGTGGGTGATCTTGTCGGTTAAACGCTGCTTGTCGATCGTCCTAATCTGCTCAAGCAGCACGACGGAGTCTCTGTCGAAGCCGTGAGCCGCCGCTTCCATTTCAACGTGCGTAGGCAATTTGGCTTTCTGGATTTGCGCCGTAATGGCCGCGACGATAACCGTCGGACTGAAGCGGTTGCCGATATCGTTCTGAATGACTAATACGGGTCTTACTCCGCCCTGTTCCGATCCGACGACTGGTGACAAATCCGCAAAAAACACATCTCCGCGTTTTACGATCAACCTCTACACCCCGCTTACGAGACGGCCTAACGTATGATCGGCTTCTTCCTCCGCTTGAAAAGCTTCGGAGGCCATGTTCAAGTTGATCTTCGCCATTTCCAGATACCCACGCTGCATGGACTCACGGATCTGCCGTTTTTTTCGTTCCACAAGATACAGCTTCATGGCCTGCCGAATAAACTCGCTGCGGTTGGAATTTTCCTTGGCGACGATGCCGTCGACCTCCTCCAGCAATTGATCCGGCAAGCTGATCATGATCCTCTTGGTGTTCTGCATATTGGCCACCGAACTAGCACCCCCAAAACTTTTCCAAAACCATTAATATTCATTATTGCATTAAATCGCTGTCACTATACTTTATCATAGCTATGTTATGCGTATATCAAATATGCTGCATGAATTTACTGCATCTCCGTGCATATCCAAATTGTCTTAACTAATTCGCGATCAACAACGGAAATCCTCTATTTTTCGCGAAAAGTTGCGATTAGTAAATAATTCCTAACCTAAAACGAGCGGATTCGATACCGCTGCCACCTGTCCGTCTCTTACGTAGACGCGGGGCACGCGGGCCGCAAGCATGCAGGTTACCTCATAGTTGATCGTTCCAAGCTGCAAAGCAAGCTCCTCCGCGGATATCTCTTCCCCGCCTTGCCGTCCGATCAGCACAACTTCCTCGCCCGGCTCAACAGCTGCATCCGCTGCCGCGGGATCCAAAGCAATCATGCACTGGTCCATGCAGATCGTCCCCCGCACAGGCACCTTTACTCCCCGTACAAGCACATGGGCCTTGCCGCTCAGCATCCGGCTGAAACCGTCGGCATATCCGATAGGCAGCGTGCCAATGCATTCTTCCTGGCTGGTCACATACCGGGTGCCGTAACTGATTCCCCAGCCCGGAGGGGTCTTCTTCACCATGACGACTTCCGTCTTGAGCGAAAGCACCGGTTCAAGCTTGATCCGCTCGCGGCTTACTTCATCCGAAGGATAAAGACCGTACATGCTGATGCCAAGGCGAACCATGTCGCCGCCGTATTCCGGCGTATCAATACCCGCTGCGCTGTTCGCGGCATGAAGGATACGGATCGGCAGCCGATGGCTGCGCACATACTCCGCAACAGCGTGAAAGCGCTCATACTGCTGGCGGGTATAGCTCTTGTCCGTCTCGTCCGCTTTGGCGTAGTGAGTGAACAGGCCCTCTACCTCCAGCTGCGGAACATCCAGCGCTTTGCGGATAAAAGCAATCGCCTCATCCTTGCCGATTATCCCAAGCCGCCCCATTCCGGAATCGATCTTAATGTGGACTTTCAGCTTCTTTCCATCGGCGTGAAGAGGAAGAGCCGCCGCCACCGTCAATATATCCTCGCGGAACAACGCGACGGTTATATCCTTGTCGCGCGCGATAGCCAGCGCAGCTGCCGGGACAAATCCAAGCACAAGAATCGGCGTCGCGATCCCGGCTTCCCGAAGCTGCAGCGCCTCATCCAGAAAGGCTACGCCCAAATAATCAACGCCGAACCGCTCTGCCTCGCGGGCGATTTCCACTGCGCCATGCCCGTACGCGTTCGCTTTGACCGAAGCCATCAGCAATCGCCCTTCAGGCATAGCGCTGCGGAACGCTTGCAGGTTGCGGTTCAGCGCATCAAGCGAAATTTCTACCCTTGTCGGGCGATAATACGATTCCAAGTCGGTTCACCTTCTCCTCATTCGGCAGCCCCGAGCAATCCCGAGCAACTGTAAACATCAATAGGATTAATGTTATACGTTGTCGCTTGGGCTGTCAATGAAATGGCGGCCTTAATCGGATAGCACGTCTTGGAAAAAAAATTCGTCCGCTCTAACCTAGCAGTATCTTATTTGGTCGTATCCGCTTGAACGGATTGGGCAATTCGGATCATTTCCGTCTCAGGAAGCGTGCTGCTTGTCAGACGAAGCTCAGTGCCGTCCACGATCCAAGTAAGCGTCTTCTGATCGTCTCCGCCGGTCAGCTCGCCAATCGTGAATCCGAGATCAAGGAAGGTGCCTCCCGAATAAGTTGCTGCCATATCTTTAGGCTGGGTCTGAATCAGCGAGAAGTCGTAAGTTCCCGTATAGCGGGATACAACGCCAGGCAAGCCGCCGAATACGATATCCATGCTATCCTTCATAACGACGCCTTCCGGGAGGTCCGTCGGAACCATAACCTGGAGATCGGCTGCCGCATCCGCCTGCGGGTTGGCTGCCGTATCGTCCGCATCCTCTTCGTCTTCCGCCGCCGCGTTCTTGTCGTCGTCTTTTGTTGCTTTATCGTCCGTTTTGCCGTCAGCCTTGCTGTCGTCTTTCGATTCGGTGGATTTATCCGGCGTTACGGCATCCTTGCTGTTGCTGTCCCCGGAAGTTTCGTTTGCGCTGCCGTTCACATCCGTTTGATCCGGATCGGCGAGTGTCGGCTGATCGCTGGTGCCTCCGCTCGAAGGCGAAGACTGCATGTTTGCTTCCGTCTCGAACGTCGTTTTGTCAAAGCTTGGACCAAATTCGAAGCTCGTAAAGTCGACTTGCACCATCACGGAAGCATTTGCGTCGCTGACTTGAACCTGAACCGGCTTGTAATCCGATTTGTTCAGCCAAATTTTTTGTCTGGCAAGCGTGCCGTTATTATAGTTGGCCATGACATCAAAGACGTAGGATTTATCGTCAACCGCGAACTGGCGCGAGTTGTCCGTCAAAATGCTTTGAATCAGCGTTTGATAGAGATATACCTGCCCTTGATTTTGCGGCCAGTCGCTTTGGAAGCGGAACACTTTGTTCAGACGCGGCGTAAGGACAAACACGCCGTCATCGTTGCGCAGAACAATTTGCGTAATATCCTTCTCTGCATTCGTCAATTTAATACGGTAATAATGGGGCTTCTGGTAAGAAACTTCAACGTTGTAAGTCAGCTCCTGCTGCCCCGTATGAAGCTTCATCGTGCCTGTCCCTTGGTAGCTCTCCATGTTGCTTACAACCTTGTCGAGCTCCTTGACCACGGACTCGGCGTCCTTCTTCCCGCATGCGCTAAGAACGAGTGAAAACACTAACAAGATTGCCGCTGCCCATGTCATGCGACGCATTACAATCATCCCCTCTTCACAATGTTTTTCCCACTGGTAACATGTCTATGAAGGGACTTGGCCAATTATGCGGACTAGTTTGACAAGCCGGAGCTTGTATGAAAAATAATCAAAAAGCTGCTCCGCTAGGGCCATGTCGAGCCATGCGGAGCAGCTTTTATCTCATCTTATTTGGCATCGAGCAGCTTCATGATAACCGTAATGGCTTCCGCTCTCGTTGCCGTTCCCGCGGGAACAAAACGGTTGTTCAGACGGCCCTGGATAATGCCTTTGTCCGCCACCGCGTTCACCGCGCCCCTCGCCCATGCCGGGATATCGGCATTGTCGGAGAAGCTCGTTGCGGCATTTTCCCCCGTTGTCAGCTTCAGAGCCTTCGCGATCATCGCGACCATCTCGGTGCGGCTGATCTTGTTGCCCGGCTTAAACGTTCCGTCCGGATAACCGCTTGTAATTCCTGCGGCGACCGCTTGCGCTACGGCTGCTTTCGCCCATGCGCCGATTGAACCGTTATCCTTGAAGGTCAAGTCCGCTCCTGGCTCTTCCGACTTAAGCGCGCGCATCAGCATCGCAATAAACTCTTCGCGGGTTACGGTAAGCTCCGGCTTAAAGGTGCCGTCGCTGTAGCCGTTGACGATACCGGCTGCTACCGCGGCGCGGATTGAAGCTGCTGCCCAGTGTCCCGCGATATCGGAGAAGTCCGGTGCCGCCGGATCCGCGTCTACCGCAAATACGGCAAACTTCGTGAAATGGTCGGTTGGCACGGAGATCGTGCTTCCGTTAACCGTTCCGCCCATTTCCACCCATTGCTTTTTCGTCTCATCATAATAGAAGACCGAAGGCTTTTTGCCTTCCTTCACTAACGAAGCATCAAATTTGAAGGTCAACGTTACCGGAACCAGGAAGTTGCCCGCTTGGTTTTTGAGCACTTCGAATATGGAGGACAGCAGCACATCATCCGCATCGATAAGGCCGCCGGCCTGCGTCAGCTTTTGAATGGAAACGATAAGCTGCTCCTTGGACGCTCCGCTTGGCACCTTCACCGTAAGACTGTTGTCAAAGACGCTCAGCTCGCCGGAGCCGCCAGGCGGAACGGTAAGCTCGTTGCTGCCCGGAGGAGTACCTGTTCCGCCGCCTGAGCCGGAGCCTGAGCCGGATGAGCCCGTCTTGAACGAACCGGTGAGGCCAACGCTCTCATTTCCTTTATCGTCAAAGGCTTTGACCGTAAAGGTATAAGACGTATTGGAAGAAAGACCTTTTGCTATATACGTTCTAGCCGAGGAAGCTACCTTGGCGATTGGCGTCTCTTCCGAACCTTGATAGATGGCGTAACCAGCCACGCGGGTAGAATCGGCAGCCTGAGGCCAGCTTAAAGCAATGCTGTCCGTCGTCTGCGTATCCGAGACAAGCGCCGCATTAGCCGGCCACACCGGAGGAGCCGGATCATCCATTACGATATCCTGCGCGCCTACGGTCTCGAACCAATCTTTTATCGTATTAAAATCATTTGAAAAGGACAGTGAAAGCAGAAGCATCATGCGAGCATGCTGCGGATTCAGGTTATCCCCGGCAATAATTCCGTTGCCGCTGCCGCTCATCGTGCCAGAGCCTGTCCGGGTTGTCGTAACAAAGATTACGCCCTTCTGAATCGCCGCGCTGCGCGCCTGGCTCATCTTCGAGGAAATGCCGCCCGCTCCGGTTCCGGCGGTGACAATCCCTTTGGCACCGTCTTCCACCAGCGCGCGAATCGCGCCGCCGCCCGCTTCCTGATAGCTGTAGGCAATCTCGACTAGCGGCAGATCATCCTTCGATATCGTCCGCAGATCAAACGGAGTCGACCATTCCGGCGTTCCCGCTTTCAGAGCCCGGGCATTCAGCCGGTACATCCGAACGGCTGGATCATCGACATACCCAAGCGCTCCAAACATCGGAGTATCAAAGGTATCGAGGCGATGGGCATTCGACTTGGTTACTTCGCGCGCCGCCTGGATGACATCGTTGAGCATAATAACCGTTCCGTACCATTTGGTCTTATTGCTGGCCGCTACC
This sequence comes from Paenibacillus sp. BK033, assembly GCF_004345425.1. GTDB lineage: Bacteria > Bacillota > Bacilli > Paenibacillales > Paenibacillaceae > Pristimantibacillus. The sequence goes on along the minus strand of NZ_SLVP01000016.1, from coordinate 41,193 downwards.
TTAATCGCTTGATAAAGGTTAGCCGGACCGTCCGTTCCGATAACATCCCATGGCCGCATAGCCCCTGTCACTACAACCGGCTTCTCGCTGCGCACCGTCAAATCTAGGAAATACGCGATTTCCTCCATCGTGTCCGTGCCTGTTGTTACGACTACTCCGTCGTAAACCGAAAGAGCCTGATCGACGGCCAGAGACAAATCGTACAGATCCTTCATCGAATAGCCGCCCGAACCTTTATTGCCGAACTGGAAAGTCGATACGTCGGCATTTTTATGGCTTGGAAGCTGCGCGACCATATCCGCCATTTTGTACGTGCCGGCCGCATAGTTCTGGAAATTTGTTTTATCCCCGCGCGATGCCGCTCCCGCGATAGTACCTCCGGTTGCCACAACCATAATATTGGGAAGCGGCGATGCCGCAGACTCCGCCGATAAGGCGGGGATATCAAAAGTGGGAAGCTGTGGAGCTGCTTCTTCCGCCGCTCGCGCATACCCCATAAATCCGGAGAGCAGCGCTAGGATCAGGAGAGGAGAGAGAAATCTCCGCAGCATTCGATTATTGCCGATGACAGTCATATCCGGTTACCCTCCCTTCGTGTACGGTTCCTGTTTAATGCGCGCCAACAGGCTCTTCTACCGCAGGCGCGGTTTCTACCGGCTCCGTCACAACGGGCTCGGCGGATGGCTCTGCCGAAGGTTCAACCGAAGGCTCTTCCGATGCAGGCACCTCTACCACCGGCTCTTCCGCTTCTTCTTCAACCGATGTTTTCAATACCGTATTTTCGTCAACCGAAATTTCAACATCTCCCGTACCAAACGATTGGAACCAGGAATGAATAGTCGGCAGGTCGCTTGTGAACGCCAAGGACAGCAGAAGCAGCATGCGGGCATGCGCCGCATTCAGGTTATCCCCGCCGATCGTTGCGCCCGTTCCGCTGTCGTACATCGTACCGGAGCCTGTCCGAGTAGTCGTAACAAATACTACGCCTTGTTGAATAGCTGCCGAACGCGCCTGACTCATCTTGGAGGAGATGCCGCCGGCGCCGGTTCCCGCTGTTACAATCCCTTTCGCGCCGTCTTCCACGAATCCGCGGATCGCGCCGCCGCCTGCTTCTTGGTAGCTGTACGCAATTTCCACAATGGGAAGGCTGTCTTTGGAGATCGTTTTCAGATCAAACGGGGTTGCCCATTGTTCCGTGCCGGCTTTAATCGCTCTGGCAGGCGCGCGATAAATCCGAACAGCCGGATCGTCCACATAGCCAAGGGCGCCAAACATCGGGGCATCAAACGTATCCAGACGATGCGCGTTCGTCTTGGTCACTTCGCGAGCCGCGTAAATTACGTCGTTAAGCATCAACACGGTGCCAAACCATTTTGTTTTATTGCTGCTTGCTACCTTGATCGCTTGGTACAGGTTTGCCGGAGCATCCGTTCCGATAACGTCCCAAGGTCTCATAGCACCCGTAACGACTACGGGCTTTTCGCTGCGGACCGTCAGGTCTAGGAAATAAGCAATTTCCTCCATCGTGTCGGTCCCCGTCGTAACGACTACGCTGTCATAGTCCGCAAGAGCGGTATCAACCGCCAGGGAGAGATCATATAAATCTTTTATCGTATAACTGCCTGAGCCTTTATTGCCGAACTGGAAAGTCGATACGTCCGCGGTCTTATGCACCGGCAGCTGAGCTACCATGTCCGCCATCGTATATGTACCCGCGGCATAGTTCTGGAAGTTTGTTTTGTCGCCGTTTCTTGCCGCTCCCGCAATCGTGCCTCCGGTAGCAATGACAAGAACATTCGGCTTTTCCGAAGCTTCGAATTCAGCAGAGACCGGCGGAATGTTGAACGTTGGGAGCTGCACGGGTTCGGCAGCATTCGCCAAGTTTCTCGAAACAACGATCCCAACCGTCCCTGCCGCCATGGAAAGCAGCAAAAGCAGTACAATAAACCTTTTACCCAACACATCTCTTACAACGTTTGTCATGATTTGTCTTCCTCCCTATTCTATCTATTTATGTCGAACATCTATAAGTCTATTTTATGTTACATATATTAACAAACCTCATTTAACACCATTTAAGCGTTATCATCAGCATATATCTAGGTTTTTCTTTATTTTTCCTGAACACTTGAGAAATTTTAGTAGATAATATTGTTAAATAAACTAACATGTATTTAACACAATCTGAACATAAAAGGTATCAAGCGTAACGGAGATACAAAATCGAGGCAGGAGAAGGCGTCGAAAATAAAGGAATTTACTTATCATTCTTGCGTGACCAGAAAAAAAGTGAAACCTAAGTCCTAAACTATCGTATAATTAACTACGGCTTTCCATGCGTAGAGAGGTGTGTGCCATTTTCATGCTCCAAGAAATTGTAGACTTCCTAATGAAATTTGGCCCCTGGGGTTTGTTCGTTCATTCCATGATTGATGCAATCATCTTTCCAATACCGGCCTTATTCCTCCAGGTTCCATTAAGCCTCGTAAATCCGCATGACGCGTTTATGCTGGCTACCGTAGGATATATCGGTTGTTTGATAGGCACCCCTATCGGCTATATGATCGGCAAATTATTGGGTAATTCCATTCTGTACAAAATCCTCAAAAAGGAATGGATCGAATCCGCTACGAACATGTTCCAGAAGAATGGAGACACCGCAGTACTGATCGGTTCTTTTACCCCCATTCCATTCAAAGTGTTTACGATTTTGTCGGGCGCGCTGAACTTTCCTTTGTGGCGCCTTATTATGTACGCGGCAGTGGGCAGAGCGGCAAAGTTTTATTTGGTCGGCGGACTGATTTACTTCTATGGCCAAGCGGCCGAAAAGATGGTCCATAACGCATCGTATTATTTGTTCGCTATCGCCGTCCCGCTAATCGTCTTGTTTCTGTTCTTCCGAAAAAGACACCGCAAGAAGAAAGCCGCTCAAGCAGCGGCGGAAGCGGCTGCGGCAAGCGCAGAAGAAGATACGGTTCAGGAGCATTCGGCGGTTGCATCCGCAGCCGCAGCGGAATCGGCTGAGCAAACAGATGAAGCTCCAAGCGAGACCCGCGAGACTGCCGGCGAACCCCCAATCCCTGCAGCAACTCCCGTAAGCAACGCCTAAGCGGATATACAACAAGCCCCTTCCCGGCCGGGAAGGGGCTTGTTGTGTCTTAAACGGTATTTACTGCAAATCTACATGTAACGCTTTATATCGATCTATTATAGGCCGTATTGAGCAATCTTCACAAGATTGGTAGCGCCTGCTTTGCCTGTTGGCGTACCCGCCGTAATAACAACGTAGTCGCCCTTCTCCAGAAGGCCCGTGCTGCCGCCGTTTGTTAAGGCCGATTCAAAAATATCGTCCGTCGAATTAGGCCGGCCGCCCTTAACAGGGATAACTCCCCACATAACAGCCAGGCGAGGCAGAACCTTCTCATCCGAAGCAACCGCAATGATTGGCGATTTCGGACGGTATTTCGATACCATGCGTGCCGTGAAGCCACTCTCCGTTGGGGTCACGATCGCTTTCGCGTTCAGCTCGAGAGACGAGCTTACGACCGCTTGGCTGATAACTTCCGTAATCGTGGTTGGTTGAGCGCCTCTGCGCTGCTGGAACTCATCGAAGTAATCCATCATGGATTCGGCCTTCACCGCGATCGAAGCCATCATGCTGACCGATTCTACCGGATATTTGCCGGCAGCCGTCTCGCCCGACAGCATAATCGCGTCCGTGCCTTGGAGGACGGCGTTCGCCACGTCGCTTACTTCCGCGCGGGATGGACGAGGGTTAACCTGCATCGAATCCAGCATTTGCGTCGCAACAATAACCACTTTGCCCGCCGTGTTACATTTCGCGATCATTTCGCGCTGGATCATCGGCACGTCCCAAGCCGGCACCTCTACGCCAAGGTCGCCGCGGGCAACCATAATGCCGTCCGAAGCTTCGATGATCGAATCCAGGTTATTAACGCCCTCTTCATTCTCGATTTTCGAGATAATTTGAATATGCCCTGCGCCGCCGTCATGAAGCAGCTCGCGGATTTGCAAAATATCCTCCGCTCTTCTCACAAAGGAAGGAGCGATGATATCAATCTGCTGCTCGATGCCGAATTGGATGTGGCGGATGTCGCGTTCCGTTACGCCGGGAAGCGTTGTGCGGATGCCCGGCAGGTTGACGCCTTTTCTTGCTTTAATGACGCCGCCGTTCAGAATCAAGCACTCGATTTCCGTTCCGTCCACCGACACAACTTCCAGTTCGATAAGACCGTCGTCGAGTAAAATTTTATTGCCTGGATTCACGACTAGCGGCAGCTCCGCATAGTTCACGTGAATACGTTCGCCGTTACCGATAATCTCTTCCGTAGTCAGCGTCAGCTTCTCCCCAACCTTCAGCAGGTAAGAAGCCTCCTCCAGCTTGCCGATCCGCACTTCCGGACCTTTAATATCAAGCAAAATCGCAACAATGCTATTCGTAGCCGCAGCAGCTTCGCGAATACGCGCAATACGCGCCGCATGATCCTCCAGCTCTCCGTGTGCCATATTCAAACGGGCAACGTTCATCCCCGCGTTAATCATGTCAATCAATACTTCCGTCGATTCGCATGCAGGTCCCATGGTGCAAACAATTTTCGTCTTGCGCATAATGTCGCTGATTCCTCCTGGTTGTACAAGTCTGTATTTGTGGTAAACAAGAATAACCTTATTGTAGCTCGTTTCTTCCCAATCGACCATGAAATATAGTACTCTTATAGAAATATAGTACACAACGGAATTGGAGGACATCGTTCTAGATGCTTACCCTGCAGCAAGTCAGACAAGACAGAGGCACCGACTGGTTCGACAACGGCAATCGCCCGGAGGGCGTATCCACGCTTGTATTGGCGAGTTACGGCAAGGTGGTATACTGGGTCGGGAACGAGAAAATTATTTTAGAAAAAGGCGATCTATTATATATCCCGGCTTGCCAATCTTACTATGGCAAATGTGTGCCTACCGTGTTTCATGAGAAGTATGTCATTGAATTTACCGCGGATACTCCGCCGCTCCCTCTCCTGCAGAACAATCATTGGGTGAAAGCGAGAACCGGCGCGTATGAGTTGATTCTGGAGCGGATCAAGACCATGCATAACGAATGGACGGAGAAGCATTTGTATGCCGATGTGCTTGGCCTTGCGATCTTGTACGAATGCCTGGCCCTCTGGAACAGGGAGCTTGACGAAGGACCGGCTACGTCCGCCGCCCATCAGCAGGTCGAACGGATGAAAAGCTATATCATGAACTACTATCAGCAGAAAATTACGAAAGAGGAGCTTGGCGAGCATATTCACAAAAGTCCGAATTACGCGGCTACGCTTTTCCGGCGGGTTACCGGACAGACCATAAGCGAATACGTCCATAAAGCGAGGGTGAAAAAAGCAATCTATCTCCTCGTGGATTCCAATCTTACGGTAGGGGAAATTTCGGAATCCGTCGGCTACCGCGACCTGTCTTACTTCCAGCGCATCTTCAAACGCGGGACCGGCAAAACGCCAACCGCGTACATGAAGGACCGCCCCAAGCCCTTGTCCTAAACAAAAGCCGTACAATAGCGGAAAACAAACGGCAGATGCAACATCCCGGTTGGATTTCCGTTTAATAGGATAAGAAAACAGGTAAGATAAAATAAAATACGCTGAAAATGGAGTGAGGCTTATGTGGCGTCTATTGAGTATTTTGGCCGTCATGCTGGTACTTGGCGGATGCTTGGGTCTAGGAGGTAATGATAATTCGCAGTCGGCCGAACCTACACCTACGCCTGCATCTACGCCTGCGCCAACTCCAACTTCGACGCCGGCGGCAACGGCGGAAGAAGCGGCCAAAGCTGTGATCAACGCCATAAAGCAGCACGACCTCGAGAAGCTGTCCGGCTATATTCATCCCGAGAAGGGACTATTGTTCTCTCCATACGGTCATATCGAAAAGGACGCCGCCTTGACCTTCAAGGCCGGCGAGCTGCCCGCTTGGGACGATCCGAAGCTATATACATGGGGAAGCTACGACGGCTCGGGCGAACCGATCAGCCTAGCGTTCCGCGATTATTTCAATAAATTCGTCTATGATCAAAACTTCGCGGAGGCCGATAAGGTCAAGCGTAACGAAATACTCGGCAAAGGCAATATGCTTGTCAATATTGAGGAGATCTATCCGGGCAGCACCTACTTTGATTATTATTTCAGCGGATTCGATCCGGAGCTTAGCGGCATGGATTGGGAAAGCCTGATCCTGGTCCTCGAGGAGCATAACGGCGCCTGGTACCTAATTGCCATCGTCCATTCCCAATGGACGATCTAACCATATCAAAGGCGCTCCTCCGTCTTCGTGACGGGGGAGCGCCTTTTCCTGTAAGCGTTTATTCTTCCGGGCATTTGTCCGACCGGAACAATTCAACGAAGCGTTCCGGCGTAACCGGCGGACTGAACAGATAGCCCTGCATCAGATCGCAATTATGCTCTTTTATAATCTGCAGCTCCTCCGCCGTCTCCACGCCTTCCGTGACCACCTTCATATTGAGATTATGCGCAATTACAATGATCGATTTGAAAATCATCTGCTTTCGGATATCCCTCACGATTCCCCGGATAAACGATTTATCCAGCTTCAAATAATGAATCGGAATGTTCTGCAGGTAGCTCAAGGAGGAATAGCCCGTACCGAAATCATCAAGCGACAGCTTTAAACCAAGCGCTTGCAGCTCATGCAGAATTCGCAGCGTATGCTCCGGATTTTCCATAAAGATCGACTCGGTGAGCTCCAGCTCGATTTGCTCCGGACGGACACCCGCCTCCTCAATAATCGACTTGATGCCGGCTACAATGTCCTGCTGCTGGAATTGGAGCATGGACATATTTACGCTGACGAGTATCGAATCAAGCCCCATCCGCTCCCACTGCTTCGCCTGCCGGCAGGCCGTCCTTAACACCCATTCCCCGAGCAAAATAATAAAGCCCGTCTTCTCGGCTATCGGAATAAATTCGAGCGGCGACACCATGCCAAACTCCGGATGCTTCCAGCGCAGCAGCGCTTCAACCCCGTGAATACGGCCCGTTCCAATCTCCAGCTTCGGCTGATAATGAAGCATGAACTGGTTGGACTCCAGCGCTTCGAACATACTGTTCTCCAATATAAGCTCTTTGGTCGGAACATTGTTCATCATCGGGGAATACAGCTTGTACGTATTGCGCTGCTTCTTCGCCACGTACAGGGCGATATCCGATTCCTTCACCAGACGGTCGCCGGTACCTGGCGTCCATTCCTGTTGAACGCTCATCCCGATGCTTGCGGTCAGGTAGAAGAGTCTTCCCTTCATCTTGATGGGCTCCGCAATAACGCTCAAAATCCGCGCCGCAACCGCCATTGCTTGTCCGAGGTAGCTGATTTCATCCAAAAGCACGACAAATTCGTCGCCGCCAAACCGGAATACCCGGCCGGCCTGACCCGTTACTTCAAAGATCCGATTGCCGACCTGCTTCAGCAGCATATCCCCCATCGTATAATCCAGCGTCTCGTTAATAATTTTAAACCGGTCCAAATCGATATACAGCAAGGCAAATTGCCCGTTGCTGCCCGTTATCGTCTCCGCATAGCGCGAATAACCGTAACGGTTGGGGAACCCGGTAACCAGATCATGGGTCGCCTGATGCTGGATCAGATGCTCGGCTTCCTTGCGGAAATCAACCATCCGGTTAAAGTGATTGGCCATCGTCTCGAACTCGTCGTTCGACCGGATATCGAGCTTCAGCTTTTCGTTGCCGATCGCAACGGCCGAGGTAACCTGAATCACCTTTTTTATATTTCCCAGAACAATTTTCTTAAGCATCAACCATGCCAGCAGAGACATCAGGATAACCGTTGCGGCAGCGATCAGAATCGAACTCCATAACGACGAGTAATACTGCGTCAGCATGTTGCTCTTTGGGATCACCATTTCGAAATGCCACGTAAAATCCTGAATCCGAATCGGAATCAGTATCCGGAGCATTTGCCCGTCTGCATGCCTGTCAGGCGTGTATTGAATGGTGGAGAAGCTCTTCTTATAGTCGTTAATGGAGTCTCCGCCCTCCCACATCTCATACGGCTTCATGACAAGGTCCGGATAGGCGCCGTTAGCCAGATAGTAGTTATTGGACGTAATGATGCTGGCATGGCCGCCGAGCGGCCGGATGCTGCGAATCTTGTCCTGTACCGTCTGGAGCGAAATATCGCCGCCGACAATTCCGAGAAACCGTCCGTTCTCGAGAATCGGCAGAATAAAGGAAGTAACGACAATATCCTTGCCGTTCAGATTGTAGGGGTAAGGATCAAACAAGGTGAATTTCTTCGATTGCTTGACGACCTGGTAAAAATCCCCGTCCCCGTTCAGCATGTTGTAATCAACGGTCGGTATGGCTTCAAGTCCGTTATTGGTTCGCACGACATAAGGCACAAAGCGCCCTGTCTCGTCATCGTAGCCGCTCGCCATGCGGTTCTTCGCATCCTGCCGATCAAAGGCATCCGGCTCCCACACCGTATAGCAGCCAATCAAATCCGGATTGTTGCGAACGACGGTTTCGAGCATATGCACGGCATAAGAACGGCTCTGCACGCCATCCGAGCGCATTTGAAGCAAAGCATCCCTTACCGTAGTAAGAGATGCTAGGCTTGTATTAATAGATGCGGTGAATTGGTCGATATATTGGATAGATTGCTTTTGCGCGAGCAGTTCGCCCTTCTCCAGACTGTTATGATAGAGCTTGGTGAGATAGAAAGAAACCAACAAAGAATAAGACGTCAGCATTAGAACTCCCAATGCAGTAATTAGTTTCTGTGCGATGCTGAGCCTTATTTTCCTCAAAATTCTATCCTCCTTCTCTTTCCAAAGACCTACTTATGCGTAATTTCCAATATATGATATGGTTCTAGTATACTTGACAAAATAAGATAAATTCAACGGAAGATCGGGAATTAATATGACAGAATAATCAATTCTTCGACATATTAATGTCGAATTTTGTAACTTATCGAAATTTCTGAAAACAAATAGAGGCTGCTCGCTAGCGGAGCAGCCTCTATCCTATTGATTCTATAGTCCTGGCTTCGTTCAGCCCTGTTTGACATCCCGCTGAGGCTCTTGCTGCGCATCGCTCTTGTGGTGCATCCGGTGAAGCTTATGAAGCTCCTGGCGAAGCTGCTCGGCCGTCTTGCCTTCCGTTGCAATGCCGTTTTCCTTGGCCTTCTGACGCAGATGCTCCAGCATTTTCGCTTTATGCTCCGTCTTGAAGGCTTCCCATTTCGCTTTATCCTTCTGCTTTGCTGCTTCCAGCTCCGTTCGGAGCTGCTCGGCCGTCTTACCCTCCGTCTTGATGCCGAAGTAATCGGCCATATAACGGAGCTTCTCCATCCGGTGCTCTTCTTTGTTCTTGCCGAACATACCGTCATGATGATGATGACCATGCTCAGGGCCATCCTCGATCCTGTTATCCTGAGCTGCAGGAGCCTTCTCCTCCGGCTGCGCCGCATAGACTGGAGCCGATAGCAGCAGCATAGTCGCTGCGAATGCGCCGATGATTTTTCTTTTCATGCCTTGCCACACCTTCCTATCCAATTCGTGATGCCGGAGCTTTGATGCCCCTCATGAATTATTTTTCCCAAGCATACGAATAGATAGACATGACCTTGTCGCATAGACGATTATTCTGTCGAATTGCTGGGCTCGCCCTCACGCTCGAGCTTACGAAGCTCCTCTAGCAAAGCATCCTTCGAGAAATGCTCGCCGATAAAGACGGCTACGTCATTCACTTCGCCCTGCGGCGTGATCCGGATAAAGTCCGTCTCCCGGTAAGCGTATTGGAACAAGAAGCGGCTGGCCGTATCCGAGAACGACACGATTCCTTTCGCCCGGTACACCTGATCCGGGAGCTGCTTCAAGAACGCCTCAAACGCTTCGCTGTCAACCGCCCCGTTCATGTAATGCGTCATAACCATAACATGCTCATGCGTGTGATGATGGTGATGACCTTCATGATGACCATGTTCGCTTGCCGCCTCTTCTCGATTCGCGCCGGATAGCCGCGGGGCCTCCCCCGCTTGCCGCTCGATGAAAGTCCAATCCTCCACCCGGCAGCGGACCGTTGTTAACACCGGAGCAACGGCATTCATCTCGCGGACCAGCTGCTGGGCCTCCACCAGTTCGTCCGGGGCCAGCTTGTCCGCTTTGTTCAGAAGCAGCCTTGTGGCGCACCGGATCTGGTCGCGCATGAGCTTAAACGTTTTGCCTTTCCCGCTCCGGCTCCGCTGCAGCAGTTCAGGACCATCCACGACGGTAATAACGCTCTGCAGCTCGATCCGGCAATACAAGGCTGCTTCCGTTACCCCGTCCATAATCTCCATCGGATTCGCCGCACCGGTCGATTCGATTACGATGACATCCGGCTGATGCGTATCGATGAGGGCTTTGATCTCCAGGCTGAGATCGCTTCGGATCGTGCAGCAGATGCAGCCGCTCAGCATTTCCGACATCGGTACCTTATCCCCGACCATCTGGCCGTCCAGATTAATATCGCCCAGCTCATTCATGATAACGGCCGCTTTCAGCCCTTGAGCCTGCCAGTGGTCCAGCAAACCGGTTAGAAGCGTCGTCTTGCCGCTGCCAAGAAACCCCGACAGCAAATAAATCGGTATAATGTTCGTGTTCATCGCTGTAGTTCCCTTCCGTCTGTCATTCCCTTCATTATAGCGCTACCGCGGCCGCCTGCAACCATGCCCCGCCGCAGCGGAAAGAAGACTGCCCGCGCCATGGGATGGCGCGGGCAGTCTTCTTTTATTTAATCGACATTAAAGCCATACGGATCTGATGATGATGACCAACAGAATGAAGAGGACAAGAATGAATCCGAAAGCACTGCCGCCGCCATATCCGCAACCGGCACCTGCAACAGGACCTACTCCGTAGCTCATTTGTTCATCTCCTTTAACTAATGTACAGTATCCTATGTTTAAAAACCCAAACGGTATAGGCATTCATCAAAATTGTGCGTTTGCTGAATTTTAACGAATGATGCACATTGCCAAGAAAACTGAGCATGTACCCCTTTTTTAGCAGGATATTATAGATACTCTCCTAAGCGCTCGCAAAAAATAGTCAAATACTTAAGATCCGTTTCGTCAAAGCGGCCAAACGACGGACTGTCGATATCCAGCACGCCGATCATCTGTCCGCCGCCGTATAGCGGAATAACGAGTTCGGAGTTGGAAGCACTGTCGCAGGCAATATGCCCCGGGAATTGATGGACGTCTTCCACCAGAACGGCTTCCTTGCGCGCCACGGCCGTACCGCATACTCCCTTGCCAACCGCGATACGCGTGCAGGCCGGCTTCCCCTGGAACGGCCCGAGGACAAGCGCATCTCCTTCCAGCAAGTAAAAACCCACCCAATTAATATCGTCCAGGAACTGCTGAAGAAGCGCCGAGGCATTCGCCAGATTGGCGATCCGGCTGCTCTCGTCCTCCACCAGGCCCGTTAATTGCTTGATAAGCAGCGAATAGTTTTCTTCTCTTGTGCCCGTATACAAGCTTGCGTTAAACATTTTATATCACTCCTACTCTATCAACCTGACCAACCATCCAAACCAGACTTGATCGTATGAATAGAATATCATATTCCGGAAGCACGAGCGATTAGGGGGATAATTTGGGTGACGAAGAAGAAAACCGCAACAAGGAAAAAATCTGGCGCAACGAAGAAAACGAACACGGAAAGCAAAAGCGCAAAAACGGATCTGCTCTATCCTTTGCAGGAAAACTTTGAGGACGAAGTGTTTGCCCTGGTCAATCAAGCAAGGGAGGCGGCCGGCCTGCAGGCGCTCACCAGACTGGAAGTGCTTTTCGAGGCGGCGGAAGCCAAGGCGCAGGATATGAGAGACAACCATTATTTCGATCATCTTTCTCCCACATGCGGCACTCCCGGGCAAATGCTGGCGCAATTTGGCGTGGAATGGACCGCTTACGGGGAAAACATAGCCGCAGGTCAGCGGACGGCGGACGCCGTCATGGAAGCCTGGATGAATAGTCCGGGGCATCGGGCTAATATTTTGTCTCCTAAATTCACGCATCTGGGAATCGGTTATGCACCCGGGACAACGGACAGCCGCTACCGGGCTTATTGGGTGCAGGAGTTTATAAGACTATAGTTCCGATTTTTCGCCAAAATCCAACTTTACTCCTATTTTTGTTACTAATTTACAAAACCTTCACCTCTCCTATACATTCTCCTAATAGAGGCTCGTTAAGATGCAATTGAATACGAGCGATCAATTAGGAGGAGATACAAGTATGAAAGGCAAAGTTTTGAAAACGGCACTCCTTGGCACAGCAGCAGCCGCACTTGTTGTTACCGGTTATACAGGTATTCAGAGCAGCAATCAGGTTAACGCTGCTAACCAAAAAGCAAAAAACGTTGTACTCTTCGTTGGCGACGGCATGGGCACCGCGCAGCGTGATGCCATCCGGCTGGCTACAGTTGGCGAAAGCGGACAGCTGGCTATGGATTCGATGCCTTACGTCGGCCTCATTCATACAAGCTCCACAACGGCCATTACGGATTCCGCCGCTTCCGCAACCGCATACGCGAGCGGCGTAAAAACGTACAACGGCGCAATCGGCGTGGACGCAAACAAAAAAAGCGTAAAAACGATCATGGAGTACGCGAAGGATAAAGGCATGTCTACCGGCCTTGTTACAACAAGCCAAATTACGGACGCAACGCCTGCGGCTTTCGCTTCCCATGTAGAGGACCGCTCCAAGCAAAGCGATATCGCCCTGCAATATTTGACGAAGTCGAAGGTTGACGTGCTGCTTGGCGGCGGCGAAGACTTCTGGTATCCTGCAGGCAACAAGGGCGCTTTCGATGATGAGACGGCGGCCGATCCTTCCGAGAAAAGCAAAGGAACGCAAGGCGACCTGGTGAAAAAAGCGAAGTCGCTTGGTTATACGTACGTAACGAACAAAACGGACATGACAAAAGCGAAGGGCAAGCTGCTTGGTCTGTTTGCCAACGAAGAAATGTTCCAGCAAAAGCCGGAAGGCCAAGGCGATGTCTACAACCCGATCGTGCCGCTTGCCGACATGACGAAAAAGGCGCTGGATACTCTGTCAACAAATAAAAAAGGCTTTTTCCTTATGGTCGAAGAGGAAGCAACGGACGAAATGGCTCACAACAACAACGCGAAGCTCACGATCAAAGCCGGTCAAGAGCTCGACAAATCGGTTAAAGTAGCGAAGGACTTTGCGAAGCAGCATCCGGATACGCTGGTGCTCGTTCTCGCCGACCACGAAACAGGCGGCTTCTCGGTTGAAGAGGTAGACGATTCCGACGAGTCTACGGACGGCAAGACCATCTCCGGCGAAGACGGTCCGTTCGCAATCGCGAACTCTAAATTGAACTTTGTCGTAGACTGGACAACTTCCGGCCATACGGGCGTTGACGTTCCGGTTACGGCAACAGGCGCAGGGTCGGAGCTGTTCACGGGCATTTTCGAGAATACCTCCATTTTCAACAAGCTGGCTCAGGCTTTGAATATTACGATCAAGAAGTAAACCCCGCTTGAACAATCCCCGTTAGGCAAAAAAGAGACTTCGTTTGGCTGATGCGCCATCCGAGGTCTCTTTCTGTATTTCTTATAATCCTTATAGCACTTTGCTGAGGAATTCTTTCGTTCTTGGATGCTGCGGATTCGCGAAAACTTCCCGCGGAGGTCCCTGCTCGACAATCTGGCCGCCGTCGATAAACAACAAGCGGTCCCCGACCTCGCGCGCAAAGCCCATCTCGTGGGTGACGATGATCATCGTCATGCCTTCCTTCGCGAGCGACTTCATGACATCCAGCACCTCGCCGACCATCTCGGGATCGAGTGCCGACGTAGGCTCGTCGAACAGCATCACATGCGGGCGCATCGCAAGCGCTCGCGCAATCGCTACGCGCTGCTTCTGGCCGCCGGACAAGCGGTTCGGGTACGTGTCGCGCTTTTCCTCAAGGCCAACGCGGCGCAGGAGCTCAAGACCGATTTTGTCCGCTTCCGCCTTTGCGACGTTCTGCACCTTGGTTGGAGCAAGCGTAATATTTTGCAGCACCGTCTTGTGCGGGAACAGGTTAAACTGCTGGAACACCATGCCCATGCTTTGACGAAGCTCGTTGATATTGGTGTTGCGGTCCGTTAGACGTTTGCCCTCGTATTCGATTACGCCGTCCGTAGGCGTCTCGAGCAGGTTCAGGCATCTGAGGAAGGTGCTTTTGCCGGAGCCGCTTGGTCCGATGACGACAACAACCTCGCCTTTCGCGATCTCCGCGTCAATGCCGTTCAGAATATTCGCTTTGCCGAAAGATTTCTTAAGTCCGGTTACTTTAATCACTTGTTTTCAACCTCCGTTCGCCAATGCCAAGCAGCTTGGACAACGTAAAGATCAAGACGAAATAGATCAGCGCCGAAACAAGCATCGGCTCAATGGAAATATAGGTCGCGCCCCTAATCGCATTGGCCTGGTAAGTCAATTCGGCGTACCCGATAACGGACAGCACCGATGACTCCTTCACTACAACGACAAACTCGTTGCCAAGCGCGGGCAATACGTTTTTGAAGGCCTGAGGAAGAATGATTTGACGCATCGCCAAGCCCTTCGACATCCCCAGAGAACGGGCGGCCTCCATTTGCCCTTTGTCCACCGCCTGAATCCCCGCGCGCATAATCTCGGCAATATAAGCGCCGCTGTTCACGGTAAGAGTCAGATAAGCGGCCGTAAAGATTCCGATATCGAAGCCAAGGAAGATCGGAAGCCCGTAATAGAACAAGAACAGCTGAACGAGAAGCGGTGTTCCGCGTATGATTTCAACATATACCGTTCCGATGAAACGAAGCAGCCACAATCCCGACAAGCGCAGAAGGGACACGAGAGTGCCAAGCACAAGACCGCTAAGCACGGCGAGCAGCGATACCTCTAACGTCTTTTTAATGCCGATCCAGTAGTACGAACCGTAGTCGTTTAGAAAAGAAAAATCCCAATGATACGCTAATTCCATGATGTCTACCCTGCCTTTTGTATTCGCGCAAGCGTAAACGTATGCGGCTTCCCTCTATCGGAGCCGCATACGTTTCGCGGTTTATTGTTCCGAGATTTGCGTCATTTCCGATACCCATTGATCGATCTTCTTGTCCGCGGTCAGATGATCAAGCGTTTTTTGAATCTCAGCCAGAAGGTCTTTTTCGCCTTTGTTAACCGCTACCGCGGAACCGCCGGACTCGTATTCAGGGGAAATGCTTGTCAACGCGAGATCCGAGTTTACGTTGGCATAGCCTTGCGCAACCGGAAGCTCGACAATCAGAGCATCAACCTTTTTCGATTTCAGCTCAAGTACCAAATCCGTTGTTTTGCCCAAGGATTTCAGCTTCGCGCCTTTGATGCCTTGAGCGATTTTCTCTTGCGTCGAGCCCATTTGAACGCCGATCGCTTTACCTTCAAGGTCAGCCATCGTCGTGAAGTTGTCTTTATCCTCCGCACGCACAAGTACGCCTTGCTTTGCTTCGTAATAAATCTTGGAGAAGTCTACCGCCTTCGAGCGTTCCTCATCCGGCGTCATGCCCGCGATAACGAAGTCGATCTTGCCCAGCTTCAGCTCCGCAAGCAGGTTGCCGAAGTCCATATCTTTAATCTCCAGATCAACGCCGAGGTCCTTGGCAACTTCCTTTGCGATTTCAATGTCGAAGCCTACGATTTGATCCTTGCCGTCAACATTCTTGTGGAACTCGTAAGGCGCGTATTCGGCGCTTGTGCCCAGAACGATTTTGCCTGCTTTCTTAATGTCGGCCAGCTTGCCTGTAGCCGCTGCGGCACCGTTATCCGCGGATGCAGCCGGGCTTTCGTTAGAGGAAGAATTATTCGCGTTGTTTTTACCGCCGCATGCTGCCAGCGTCATTACAACGACTAAAGTCAAAATAAAAACTAAGCTTTTTTTAAACGTCATGTCATTCAGCTCCTGATGTCTAATCATTAGAAAACCAGTTGATTATAATTCATTATCGCGTATAAAGATACAGGTTTTTTCTCCCATAATTTTCAGATTTACTAAGTCGTCAGCCCTACTATGGAAGCATTCCCAAATAACCTCATCCTCACTCGAGAGCACGAGTAATAGAAGCCAATATACGGCATACTCCTTTTTATAGTAGAATGAGGCGTGCTTCCCAATACGATAATGAGGTGCTTGCCATGTCCATCAGTTTCACGTCGTCGATCATCAGCCGGTTAAAACGAGATATAGCGGAAATAGAGCGGCAGATTGTTCAAGATAAAAGTAAAATCGCTAAAATAAACGCCAAAATCAAACAGCTGCAAACGGATAAACCGGAAGGCTCCTCGCCGGCGGACCAGAGTAAAATGACCCAAATCAAAAAGCTCAGCGCTCAAGCCGTGCAATTGGCCGAATCGCAAACGGGTCTGGCCAAGCAATTGTCCGTAAAAAACGCCGAGCTTCGGCTTCAACTGGCTAAGGAAAAAGGAATCTGAGACGATTTACTGAAGCAAAAAAGGATGTAACCCCTATCCTGTTACATCCCCATAAACAACCCGCATGAAACCTAAGCTTCTTCCGGGCTATTCTTGCCGGATAATAATAAATTCATCAAAATTGCCGTAAGCGAGCCGGTTACGATCCCGTTCTGCAGAAGCATCTTCGCAAAATCCGGCAGCTGGTCGAAGACTTGAGGGACCGCAGAGGATCCGAGACCAACGGCAATGCTGCATGCAACGATAAGCAAATTCCGCTCCTCGCGCAAATTGACTTCCGACAAGATCGAGATGCCGGATGCCGCAACGGAGCCGAACATCACTATCATTGCTCCGCCAAGCACCGCGTTCGGGATAACCGTTGTAATCGCGGCAAGCTTCGGGATCAGGCCAAGCACAACCATAATGCCGCCGGCCGCAAATATCACGTCGCGGGTCTTTACGCGGGTCAACGTGATCAGACCGACATTTTGCGAAAAGGCCGTATAAGGAAATGCATTAAATAATCCGCCAAGCATAATGGCCGCGCCTTCCGAGCGGAGACCGTTAATGATTTGCTTTTGCTCCACCTTCTGATTCGTCGCTCTTCCGACAGCCAGGTAAACGCCCGTGGATTCCACCATACTGACAATATTGACGATAATCATCGTGAACACGGCAGTCAGGCTGAATTGCGGCGTGCCGAAGTAGAACGGCTGAACCATGTTGAACCAGGAAGCATCGTTTACCGGCGCAAAGCTGACGATTCCCATCGCATACCCGGCGATCGTGCCAACGGCAAGTCCAATCAGCACGGAAATGGAGCGCAAGAAGCCTTTGGCGAAACGGTTAACGAGCAAAATCACGATAAGCGTGCCAAGCGCCAGCAACAGATTGCGCGGCAATCCGAAGTCATCGCTGCCCTGCCCGCCGGCAACGTTATTCATGGCCACCGGTATCAGCGAAAGTCCAATGATTGTAACGACCGAACCGGTAACGATAACCGGGAAGAACTTCAACAGCTTCCCGTATAGCGGTGCTGCCAATACAACGAATAAGCCTGATAAAATGATGGCCCCGTAAGCCGTAGCCAAATTCGAGGCAGACGCAACCGCTATGATCGGGCCAACGGCCGTGAACGTGCAGCCGAGAATAACCGGCAGTCTGCTGCCGAAATATTTGGTGCCCAGCACCTGCAGAATCGTTGCAAGACCGCAAGTGAACAGGTCCGCCGCAATCAGGTAAGCCATCTGTGCTGGAGTCAAGTGGAGCTGACCCCCAACGATTATCGGAACTACAACGGCGCCCGCGTACATCGCCAAGACATGCTGAAATCCTAATGTAAATGCCCTCTGTTTGCCCAGCATCTCTTATACCGTCTCCTTTACGAGCTTTTTGCTTATCGCAGGTTCCTCGAAATATATTTCCCCCGGCGCCATTCTGGAGATGGTTGCAAGCGACTCGACGCTGACATTCATTTGCTCCAGCAATCCCCTGCCCTCTTGAAATCCTTTTTCAATGACGCAGCCAACGCCGGCGAGCTCGGCACCGGATTCTCTCACGATCTCAACTAAGCCAACAAGGGCTGCGCCCGTCGCGAGAAAATCGTCTACGATAAGGACCTTGTCGCCGGGTCCCAAATAATTTTTAGAAACCGTCACCTGATACGTTTCTTGCTTGGTAAAGGAATGAACGGACGCCGAATAGACCTGCTCCGACTGCGTAACCGCCTTTTTCTTCTTGGCGTATACAAACGGAACCTTAAGCGCAATGCCCGCAGCCATCGCAAATTGAATGCCGCTCGCTTCGATCGTGAGCACCTTCGTAATGGTCTTATCCGCAAACCGGGCGACCAATTCCTTGCCAATCTCCAGAGCAAGCTCCGTGTCTACCTGATGGTTCAAGAAGGAATCCACCTTCAGCACCGTATCGGACAATATTAATCCTTCTTTGCGTATGCGATCTTCCAGCAGTTTCATCTTTTTCGCTCCTCTAGTTGATAAAAAAAGGGACAAGCCTATAATTGGCCTGTCCCTACGTTAAACGAATTCGTGCACGCTGAACTACATTCTTCCACTTTCCCACTACTTCCGGTACAGAAAAGCATAGCAAAGCTAAATGTAAAAAAGCGATCACTCATAGTCGGATAGTTGCAATGGTTATCCGGTAGAAACTTATGGGCCGTATTCCCATGATTATATGAGTCTTTTTAAAAATGCATTTCTAATCATACTAGGAAAGAAGCCTGGATTACAAGTGGTATTTTTTTATGATAGGCTATTAGGACAGAACGGTTTCTAGGAGAGGAGTAATCAAATGAATTTTAATCTCACGGAAGCGATCGAAGTATTGGAACGCACGCCCCAAACCTTACAGCTTTTTTTATCCGGTTTGTCTGATGGCTGGCTGGCATGCAGCGAAGGCGAAGGGACTTGGAATGCGCGGGAGGTCATTGACCATCTGATTGAGGGAGAGAAAAGCAATTGGATTCCGCGCCTCGAATTTATCCTTGCCGAAGGCGAACAAGCGCCGTTTCCCTCCTTTAACCGTTTCGCCCATTTGAAGCCTACCTCCCCCCGGTCAATTGAACAGTCTTTACTTGAATTTATTGAAATCCGGACCCTTAATATCGCGAGACTCGAGGAGCTCGTAAAGGATGAATCCATTCTTGAGAAGACCGGTTCCCATCCTGCATTCGGCGTCGTAAAGGTACGGGAGTTAATTGCTACTTGGGCCGTACACGACATGACGCATATCGCCCAAGTCGTCAGGGTTATGGCAAACCGTTATGTCGGGGACGTGGGACCGTGGCATGAATACTTGGGGATTCTGAATAGGAAATAATGCGGAATATAGTAAAGAGAGGCTGCAAACGCGCTGTAACAGCTCGTTTGCAGCCTCTCTTGTTAGATGACTGATTTCCGAATTGGACGTTCTGTCCAATTCTTACATCATGCCGCCCATACCGCCCATGCCGCCCATATCAGGCATAGCCGGTTTGTCTTTCTCAGGCTTGTCGGCAACAACCGCTTCGGTAGTCAGGAACATAGCCGCTACGGAAGCTGCGTTTTGCAGAGCGGAACGAGTTACTTTCGCAGGGTCAACGATACCCGCTTCGAACATGTTTACCCATTCGCCGGTTGCGGCATTGTAGCCAACGCCAACTTTTTCGTTTTTCAGACGCTCAACGATAACGGAACCTTCTTGACCAGCGTTCGCAGCGATTGTGCGAAGCGGCTCTTCGAGGGAGCGCAATACAATGTTAACGCCAGTTTGCTCGTCGCCAGCCGTTTGAACAGCTGCAACCGCTTTGTATACGTTGATCAGAGCTGTACCGCCGCCGGATACGATACCTTCTTCAACCGCCGCGCGAGTCGAGTTCAGGGCATCTTCGATGCGGAGCTTGCGCTCTTTCAGTTCGGTTTCGGTTGCCGCACCGACTTTGATAACCGCTACGCCGCCAGCCAGTTTAGCCAGACGCTCCTGCAGCTTCTCGCGGTCGAACTCGGAAGTTGTTTCTTCCAGTTGCACGCGGATTTGGTTAACGCGAGCTTGAATATCTTCAGGGTTGCCGCTGCCGTCCACGATGATCGTGTTTTCTTTCGTAATGCGGATTTGGCGAGCGGAACCGAGTTGGTCCACAGTAGCCGATTTCAGCTCAAGGCCGAGTTCTTCCGTTACTACTTGCGCGCCAGTCAGTGCAGCGATATCAGCCAGCATCGCTTTGCGGCGGTCGCCGAAGCCCGGAGCTTTAACGCCTACGCAAGTGAATGTGCCGCGCAGTTTGTTCAGGACGAGCGTAGCTTGCGCTTCGCCTTCGATATCTTCAGCGATGATCAGGAGCTGTTTGCCGGATTGAACAACTTTCTCGAGAACCGGCAGGATCTCTTGAATGTTGGAGATCTTCTTGTCCGTGATCAGAATGTATGGATTGTCGAGGACAGCTTCCATTTTATCTGTATCTGTAATCATGTAAGGGGAAACGTAACCGCGGTCGAATTGCATGCCTTCAACCACTTCAAGCTCGGTTACGAAGCCTTTGGATTCTTCTACTGTGATAACGCCGTCGTTGCCCACTTTTTCCATCGCTTCAGCGATCAGTTGGCCAACTTCGTCGTCAGCGGCGGAGATCGATGCCACTTGCGCGATCGATTGTTTGCCTTCGATTGGCTTAGCGATAGCTTTCAGCTCTTCAACCGCAGCTTTAACCGCTTTTTCGATGCCTTTGCGGATAACCATAGGATTAGCGCCGGCCGTAACGTTTTTCAGGCCTTCGCGGATCATCGCTTGAGCCAGAACGGTTGCCGTAGTCGTACCGTCGCCGGCAACGTCGTTTGTCTTCGTCGCTACTTCTTTAACCAGTTGAGCGCCCATGTTCTCGAATGCGTCTTCCAGCTCGATTTCTTTCGCGATGGAAACGCCGTCGTTCGTGATGAGCGGGCTGCCGAATTTCTTCTCCAGCACCACGTTGCGGCCTTTAGGACCAAGCGTTACTTTAACCGCGTTTGCAAGTTGATCAACACCGCGCAGCATTGCGCGGCGAGCGTCTTCGCTAAATTTAATTTCTTTTGCCATTACCAGTTACCTCCCAAAAAGTATAATAAGTATCTTCCGTCTTGCCCTCTATGTTAGAAAACGGGCTTATCCAAAGATCGCGTGAATGTCGCTTTCCTTCATAATCAAATACTCTTTGCCTTCGTATTTGATTTCTGTTCCCGCATATTTCGAGAAAAGGACGCGGTCGCCAACTTGAACTTCAAGCGCAACGCGAACGCCGTCTTTCAGCGTGCCGCTGCCAACTGCCACCACTTTGCCTTCTTGCGGCTTTTCTTTAGCCGTATCCGGCAGAACGATGCCGCTTGCAGTCGTTTCTTCTTTTGCGATCGGTTCGATCAATACGCGTTCACCTAAAGGTCTGATCATTGAAAATAGCCTCCTTAAAAAATTTGTCGCTTATTGTTTTAAATTAGCACTCGTAAGCTTTAAGTGCTAACAACCATTTTTATCATACTCATTTTCGGGTCTGATTTCAAGTGTCTTGAATCATTTTTGCAGTTATTTAACAACTGAGCGAAGGCACCTTCACCATTATAGCCCTAGCTAAAAGACGGCATACGCGATGATGCGCATGCCGTCTTCATTTACGGCTTGACTTGCAAGCCGCCTAAAATAAAATGAGTCATCTCTTCTATCGTGTATTCCAGCGTGTAAGGCCCCTCGCGGCGGATAACCTGCCAATACTCGGAGTTGCGGTTAAACAATAATACGCCCGCAATAGAGTACAGAGTAAGATCAACCGAATTGAACCGGAACACGCCTTGCTCGCGGCCCGCCTCCAGCCACTGCCGCAGCGCTTGCCACAGCGGCATGACGTAATAGCGGATCTTGTCGATACGGGAGGTGTTCAGCAGGATTTCATACTGGATGATTTGAACCAGCTCCGGATCGCTGTAACGGAACTTGGTTACCTCCGAGATTACCAGCTTGACGCCCTCAAGCGGAGGAAGGCTTTTGTCCACTTTGACAAATTGGTGACTAGGAAAATAGGCATCGAACAAAGCCGCGAACATATTCTCTTTCCCGCCAAAATAATACGAAATGAGAGCGACGTTAGCCCCGCCCGCTTCCTCGCAAATTTGCCTTACCGTCGTCCCGTCAAAGCCCTGGCTGGCAAACAGCTTCTTTGCCGCAAGCAGGATGCGGGACTTCACATCGCTCTCATTCGTTGTCATTTTCTTATCCTCCAAGCCTATCTATTAGAACGATTTATTTGGCCGCAACCGCTGCCTCATGCTTTCGGACGGCGCTGCGTTTCAGCCCCGTCGCTGCAGCGCTCACCGCTACCGCTACCGCCGTAATCAGGAAGAGAACCGCTACCTCATGGCCTACGCCTGGTCCGCCAAACAGTAAGTTCATGTTTCCTTCCACCGCATACGTTGCGGGAAGAACGGAACCAAGCCCGGTATAGAAATCCGATAACAGCTCCCGCGGCACAATCGTACCCGAAGATACCAGCTGCGCCGACAGAAGCATAATGTTAAACAGCATGCCTGCCATCCCGAACAGGTAGAGAAACATCTGCGATACGAACATAAAGGTGAGCAGGAACAGCATTTCAAACAACCACAGATGGAAAAAGCCCTGCTCGATTTGTCCGCCAAGCGATAACAGCAATGTCGAGCCTACTAATGATACAACAGCTGCTGCCGCAATATTAATGACACTCCTCGCGCCAAATCTTCTCCAGCGGCTTACCACGGCCGATACGGCCATCGCCGACTGCTCGAGGTTCATGCCCATAATCATGGCACCGACATAAGAAGCAAGCACCATCATCATCGGCACCATCTGATTGTTCATGCCATGAATGGCGTTAGTCGACTGAATATCCGCCGTTACGCGCTCAGCCAAACTTTGCGCAGCCGTTGCAGCTTGCTCCTCCGGCATCTTGGCAGCCTCTCCAAGCCTTGTCTTAACGCCGGCAGCTACTGCCTGCTTGTTGACCTCGGCCGTAACCTGCTCGGCTACCCCGCCCATCATACTTTTAATTAAAGCAGGATTCGACTCATTAATCCAATACTGAATGTTCGCGTGCCCGCCTGGAGACGCCGCCTTCTGCGTAAAATCCTCCGGCATATAAATAATCATCTGAAGCTTCCGGTCATCCAGCTGCTGCTTGGCAGCGTCCAAATCATCCAGCCGGGACATCCGGAAAGGCAGCTCTTTCAACAGATTTGCCGCTACCTGCTCTCCAAGCTGCTTATCTTTATTGACAACCGCAATATGCAGCTGATCGGCACGGTCCGTTACCCCGTCGTAGCCCGTCATCCAAATCAAAGAGAATATGATCTGGAACATCAGTGCCGTAATAATCCCGATCCATGTGGTCGGGCGCTTCATAAATGCCTGCAATGCTTGTTTCAATCTCTCCACTCCCTCTATCTATCTCTCGTTTTAAACATATGTTTAAAACAACTGTTTAATACATTATCAAGCAATTCTTCCCTTGTCAATGATGGCAAACAAATTCACCAGAGTCGGCGGTTCATAAGTACAACGACAAGAAAATCACCTCATTAGCGACATGAAAATCCCGATTAAGTTTTGAACCAGGCATTCAACTGCCCATAGTAGAGCAACGTCAGCAAGCAGCCTGGCATTATTGACCGGCTGCTGCACTGTTCCTATTAAACTAAAATTCCCAATTAATTTAGGCTATTTAACCAGATGTGACGATCAAGGGTATGGTCTTCATTTCATAGATTTTTTGGAGAGTTTGGACATGCTTCCTCTTCTCGTCATCAGCCTCATTGTGGAGATACCCCTCCACAAGCCTGTACCCGAATACAAGAAGGATTATCTCGTACACACAATGGTCGGCGATTCGGGATACATCCGCATACTCCGAAAAGCCTTTGTAATACGCAGGGATGCATCGCTGATAGTGTTCGACCATGTGATCGATATCCGGTTCATCCACGATCAGGCTTGCGAGATCCTCGCCCAGATAGCCCCATCCGCTGGTATCCCAATCAATGAGCGCGATATTCCCATCAGCATAGATAAGGTTGGTTACCCAGAAGTCCCTGTGACATAGAACGAGGGGCAATTTTTCAATACGGTCGAATATTTCGTCTGCTTGCTCATCGATTTCGATGAGCATTTGCCGTACGTGCAACAACAATTCGCAGTCCTCCGATCGTATATAATCGTAGACGACCGGCCATGATCTGTAATGCAAATACGTATTCTTCATAAGATCCACATGACTCAGGTTGGTCAAGCTCTGCAGCACGGCGGGTTGCTGCGCATACAGCTTTCCTTGAAAGCGCCCTAACTCCCTAGCGGCCTTTTCATACATGTCACTGGTTAAGTCTAATCCGGTTACACCATCGATGTATTCCAGCCACAACTGGTATTCATTAACTTCGGAATTGAACTCGGCATGATAGCATGTCGGCCAGCGGAGGGCTTCCGAGAAAGTCGCCCCCAAGTCAGACGAATACAGATCATATTCCCGACGCCATGAACCCGGATCACCATAACGCTCCCATT
This sequence comes from Paenibacillus sp. BK033, assembly GCF_004345425.1. Lineage (GTDB taxonomy): Bacteria > Bacillota > Bacilli > Paenibacillales > Paenibacillaceae > Pristimantibacillus. The sequence continues at coordinate 16,602 of NZ_SLVP01000016.1, read as the reverse complement.
TCTTTTGGATCTTCAGTACAATACGGTACGGCAATATTTCACCTTCTGCGGTTTCGGCGGTCCCCGATACCAGGTACACATTTCCTACGGTCCCGCCCTGTAGAGGCATAGTTTGGCAGTCGGCCGTGATGATATCCTTCTTAAACCGTTTGTTTAAGGCATAAATCAGCTGTTCAAGTTTAATGTTCATTAATTCCTCCATCTTCTTCTTTGTCGATGAGGCAGCGCGTATTATCCTGGGCATAATCTTTCATCTACGAAAACAACAGCCGATTTACCAACTGCTTAGATGATTATATCAAATGTATTCCCTTATATTGGGAAGAGTTTTGTTATAACTAATTCGCCCTTTAGTTGAGAAAACGGAACGGCAGCTCTTCATTTGTGAGCTGCCGTGCTGTCTTTATTGAACTAAAGTTCCTCTTTAGCTTAAAGAAGCGGCGCCAGTTTAGTACTTTATTTTATCAGTCTACAACTCTATTTTCTTTGGACACCTGAGCTTGTTTCTTCTGGCTAGCTGCTACCGTAACCTATCATCTGCAAAGGATGGAAGACGCTTGCTTGCTTTCTCCGACCCGCCATGCCATCATCAAGAAAAGAACTATTGGCAAGCGTACAGTGAAAGGGCAGGGAGTTTGGCATGATTCATTTCAATTCGGATACCTATCAAGTCGCATATGCGGGAGAACGCGTGAATCTCTTGCCCAAGGAGTTCGCGCTCTTTCGCTTTCTATACGAGCATGCTGGACGTTCGTTCACCCGGGAGGCCTTGCTTGATGCCGTATGGCCGATGGAAGCCCCCACCGACCGGACCGTGGACGACCACATTTACCGCGTTCGGAGAAAATTGGCCGGCTGGAACCACCTGCTCCGCGTGGAAACCGTCCGGGGCAAGGGCTACAAGCTCGTGCGCCGCGCTCACGAGTCGAACGATAATCCGCTAAGCTACGACGAACAGTTCGCGGTGGACATGAAGCGTTTGTTCTCCAGGTATCACAGCCTTGGCATGGGAGCGGCCATGCAGTTGTTATCGGAGAACCGTGAAGTTTTAAGCTTGCCCGGCGACCCTTACAATGACGCCTATCTGCGTTTTATTCGCGGCGATTTCGAATGGCTCCTGACAACGGACAGCGTTTCCCTCTGGCAGAAGCTGACGTATGCCGTGTATATCCACTCCATCATTCAACCGGAGCCTGCAGCTACGCTCCCTTATATCGTAAAGCTTCTTGCCAAAGACAAAGCCAACACATTGGCATGGCGGTATGACTTGCAGCTTAGCCTCGTTCTCCTCTATACGGAAGCCGGCAAGCCGGATAATGCGCGGAAGGTTCTCAAAGCGATCCGGCAGGAGATTGAAGCGCTCGACTCGCCTAGCTTCAAGGCGCTCTTTCTGCTGAAGGAAACGTATCTGGCGATATGGACGGGGAAGCTTGAGACTGCGGACGCCAAGCTGCGCGAATGCGACGAGCTGCTGCTGCGTTATCCAATCAAGCGCGAGCGGGGAGCTTATCTTGTGGCCATGGCACTGCTCCTGTACCGGCAAAGCAACATTCCCGCCGCGAGACTTGCGCTGGATGAAGGGTTGGAGACGCTCCGCCATACGGAGTTCCTCCCCCATCTGCTATTTAGCTTAAGTATAATGCTGCGATTTCTGTCCATCCATGAATGCGATGAAACGTATCGGCTAGCCTATCAACGGCAGTGGGACCAGCTTGCTGTCCGTTACCGCTTTGAAGAGCTGCTGCCTCAAACGGAGCAGTTGCTTATAAAGCATCTCTGATCATTCTCTGACATTCCCCTGCTACGATTGGAATCATAACGATTTCATTCACGGGGGTTGCATCCAATGTTAAGAAAAAACCGATCGTTCGCCAAAATGTTCGCCGCCTACGGCCTCTCGGCTTTCGGCGATTATTTCGACTTTATGGCAGTCACGATTCTTCTCGGCTTCATCTGGAAGGAGGACGCGATGACGATCGCGCTGCTGCCTCTGTGTTTTGCCGTGCCCGGCATTGCATTCAGCCAGTTGGCAGGTATTTTGGCGGATCGTTGGAACAAACGGAATCTGATGATCGCCACCGATCTCCTACGCTCCGGATTAACCGTCATTCTCATCTTCGCCCCAAACGCGGGAGTTCTGCTCGGCTTGATCGCAATCCGATCGACCGCCCGCGTCTTCCACTTTCCCGCACAACAATCGATGACGCGGACCGTTGTTGCACCGGATCAACTCTTGCAGGCGACCTCTCTTAACGGCGCCATCTTTCAGCTGTCCAAAATATTCGGGCCTTTGCTTGGCGCCTCCGCGGCGTCTGTATTCTCCCCCTCTTTCAGCATGGCGGTGAACGCGGGCTGCTACGTCGTGTCCGCCTTCTTGCTCCTGCTTGTCCCCGCCGTCGATGGGCGCGTACCGGTCACAGCATCCGCAACCAAGGAGAAGAAGGGCCTGCGGGGCGAATGGCGTGATGGATGGCGCCTTCTCTGGCGCAGCCGCACCTTGCGCATGAGTATTCTCTTCAGCTTAATCGGGCTGGCCGGCATCCAAATGATTGATGCCCAATTCGCCATCCTCTTCCGCGAGATTGCCCCGGAACAACCCGATTTAATGGGCTGGCTCGTAACCGCGATCGGCGCTGGTGGACTCGTAAGTGTTACTTGGCTTCGCCGGTACCAAGAGCTTACGGCATATGGACGGCTGCTCGGAGGGGGCGTGGCGCTGATCGGCCTGATGTTCGCGGCTGCAGGCGTTTTCCGGCAAGACAGTCCACTGTGGCTTATGCTGCTGGTATTCTTCATCGGAGGGATCGGAACCGGCTTTACCTCCTCGGGCATGAACTACATACTGCAAAAAGAAACGCCACCCGATGCCGTAGGCCGCGTCAGCGGCATATTTGAATCCTTAAGTAGCGTCATCTTTGTCATCGCTCCGCTCAGCGGCGGCGCGCTGATTGGTCTAATGGGCGCGAGCCGCACGTTCTTGATCGTCGGGCTCTCGGTTGGGATAATCGGTTTCGTCGGAATTGTGCTGCGTTGGCAGCTGTGGGGAAGGTCGGATACCCGGAGGCCGGAGGTTTCGCGCAACGCTTAAATTTATTTTTAATAAAGCCAGTTACAAAACTAACCTCCCACTACTTCAACAACAAACCGGCAGTGAATCTCTGATCTGCTGCCGGTTTGTTGTGTTAAACTAACGTTCTTCTGCTAATGAAGAATAGGCTGTCACACTTTATTTTAGTGACTCTTTTGTCGTTAGTGCAGTATAAAGGGATATTCACGTCTTAAAACAAACGACAAGAAAATACGTACAAATGAAAAAGAACCTTGTTAATATCAAGGTTCTAAATCGGGAATATTATGTCGTTAAACTTCTTCTCCCGATTAAATTTTAGGCCGTCAAGAAACGTCTGAAGCCGGTCATTAATGACGGGCTGGCTGCACTCATTAAGCTATCGTCTCCCGGTAGCTTAATCTTGTAATGGATTATTGATACTGTTCAAAATACTGTTTTGGATTAGAGATTCCGTTTTCGATGAAGACTGATGCCCATTCTTGAAACATCTTCAAATAATCCTCTTCTGTCATGGACGGAGATAATTGAATTATGTCATCCCAATTGCCCTCTTGATTTTGTTCTCCAGTCTTCAAATCAGTAATTACCTCCATTTTTATATTGCCCTCTTGCTCTATCCTGGCTTCAACAAGTTTATTCTCCAAGTCCACCCATGGGTAGATTATTTTCATCCCTATTGGTTTAAAATCGCTTTGTCCCAATAACAACACCTCCATGCCGCCGGTTATCTTGTCTTAATTGAACTAAAGTTCTTACGTTAGCTTAATAGACCATTAGTTATTCTCGAGCAGCAGAACATTTAACTGATTGGGCTTAAGCCGCTTCCCACATCTTCCTTCTCCATACAATAATCCTGTATGTCATTACTGTTAAGAAGGGAGCCAATAATGAAAATTCCAGTTACTGGGTTCTTAGTGGATTCTGGTGATGATGATACTCAGCACTCACACAAACTGTATATAACTTCTTTCAATGGAAATCCGGTTCATGTTCATTCAATCTCCGGTATAACATCAATAAACGACGGACATTCTCATCAATATGCGAGTTGGACTGCCCCTGCCCCCACTGGTGTACCTCATGTCCACAGCTATAATACCTTTACTTCCATGAGTCAAGGCCATACGCATCGCATTCAGGGAACCACTGGCCCCGCTATTGCTCTTCCCGGCGGTGGGCATTACCACCTATTTGAAGGGTATACTACAATCGATGGCAGTCATCCACATTCGCATGCCTATAATGGGCGAACAAGTAATGAAGTCAGTAGTCGATAAGTTTTTGAAAGACATTCACCACACACTTGATTTTTTCCCGTCAATAAAGCGGCAACTGATCCTCTGATCGGCTGCCGCTTTTTAATCGAACTATCTTCTCCCGGTAGTTAAAAACTATTATTTCGCTGGCTCATAATGTACATGTACTTCTAATACTTCTGAAGTTTTTTTAAATTCATTCTCCACTTCTGTAGCAACATCATGCGCTTCATGAAAATCAAGGGTTTTATCAATCGATAGAACCACATCAATTACAGCATTACTGCCATAATTTCTTGCTTTAAGATCTTTTACATCCTTAACACCTTCAACCTGCTTTACCTTTTCTTTAAAATCTTGCAAGGCTGATTCATCAAATCCGTCAGATAAGTGGTGGGAAGCTTCACGGAAGATGTATAGAAGTTCTTGTCTTGAGCTCACGACAAAAACTTCTATACAAATAATAAAAGAAGCCGCAGTTTATGTCACTTCCATTGTATAGATGTTGTTGTCGTAATCCATTGAAGCTTCTCCTTTCCAAACAATTAACCATTGGCTTCTAACAAAAATTTAGGCATCTAGGCATTTGACTAAAGAAAGTAGGCAAATGACCGCATAGTATATTTTAATTTTTTTGAAATGAGGGCTTTCATGTACTCAAACATTAATCAGCAGTATCTAAATTCACAAAAACAAAATCTCTTGGACTTGTGTTGTAGAATTTGTACGGACGATATAGGGCGACAGCGGTGGTGCTGTCCCCCTTGCTATCTCCCTGCTCCGCCTTACCAGCCATATTACTCATATCCGCCTCTTGCCTCATTCTATCCGAAACAATATGTTTACTGAGTTACCCCCCAGAATGACTGTCAATAGGCAGTCCTTCTCACCATAATGTCAATTACCTTCCAGTGAACTGGACATTGGATATATCCTCTCAAAGCCTTTTATCAACGCTTCAATCTGAATTATTGCTGCAAAATACCACGACAATTCATACTTCACTTAACCATTTATACCATAAAACTACCACGCTATCCTGCCCTTTAGTTGAGAAACGGCAGCTCATGTGCGAGCTGCCGTGCTGTGATTGTTGAGCTATAGTCTCCCTTTAGCTTAATGACCTACGTGGTCGCCCCACAAAAAGAGAGAAGCACTTAAAGACATGTAATCAACAGTTTGCTTTGGAGTACCCTTTGTTGGATTGAAAGTATCCTGAATCGGCCTTTATTAGCCCATTAAGTGTACCAATACTTCTAACCGTGTATCCGAAATCTGGAATTTTTAATGATTTCTTCAGCAAGTTCATCCGGCTTCTTACCATCGGTGTCCAGTAGGAATAGCTCATTAACCGGTGAAGCCATCAACTTGCTCCGAAGGAAGAGCGAGCGGTCGATATATTGCGCATCTCCTCGCTGATGGAGTCGAGCGTTAAGGGTCTCCGGTTCCGCGTGCAGCACAACATAGTGAAGCGTTACATCGAGATCCGATAGTTGGTCAAAGAACCATTGAAGTTCATCTTCAACGACGAAATCGATAACCACGTCTAACCCGTTCACCAAAAAATTCCGCGTCACCGCAGCGATATTTAACCATGCCAGTCGGAGTCTTTCCTCCCAGGGCGGTTCGGTCTCCCCTCGGTAGACTTGGAGAAGGAGATCACCTTCAATCAAGACACATTGGTTCATCGCACTAGCCAGAGTCTTGGAGACGGTTGATTTCCCTACACCAAGTGGACCAGAGATAAGATAGACGGTTACTGTTTTTCTTGTTGTATGCATATAATCTCCTCCCCCATATTTTACGCATTCGTAACAAAGCTGCTTTTTCATGCCTGCAGCTTCGCACTAATCATGTTCAACTCTCGTTCTAGTTGAATCAGCCTCTTACTAATTGGTGTTTATATTCCGTACCAAATAACCACATTTAAACTATCTTTAAATGGGTCTCTCCTGTTTACTAAGATATGCTTTGGCTTGTTCGTAGAAGGTTTCACCGAATAATCCCCCAGAATCATTATTAGCTATCCGTTCTTCACAAATAGAGAATGAGGTCTCATATTCTTTCATTAAAATGAAAGTAAGAACTTGTTGCTCTTAGACTTACAGGTCGGTTAATGTTTTCTTCCATATTTAATATGGTCCAGTAAATGTCATCAAATTCAAATAGTTTGTAATTTAAGGAGTAGTGGAGCTCTTTTGTTTTGACGTTAGCTGTAATTATTAATATAAAAAAAACATCTCTTTTTTGATAAAAACATATCCGTAACTACTTTTCCATTTGTTCGTTTTAGCGGATTCTCTTATTGCTTTATCAAGTAATTTATTTAGGTCTGATTGTTTCAATAGTTTCCCTCGCTCATTGTTTTTCTGTCGATACGCATATTGAGGATTATATCATGGTTTTTAACTACGAATTATCACTAAACTGCCTCTACTCTAAAAAAAGCTGCAGTTGATCCTCCGATCTGCTGCAGCCTTTGATTGAACTAACGTTCTCCGTTAGTTTAATAAACTGTTGTTTGTCTTACCAATCTATCTCTCCCCATAATTCCTTAAGGTATTTATCACCTAATTTTGCGTTCTCAAAAAGTTCATCTGAATTACTAAATTCTTGAGTAAAACCATCGTGATTCCTTGTGAAATAAACCCCGTCTTTATTACGACTAATCCAATAACCAATCTCATTGTGATAAATGAGAAATTCCTCTCCCCAGCCAACTCGTTCCTTTAAATCTAGAAAATCCTCATGCGTCATTTGAATTCGCCCCCAGTCACTCCTGTAAATCCGTTGTTTTAAACTATCGTTCCTCGATAGCTTAACTAATGAACTAACATACAAATGAGTTTTTCATTACGTACCAATAATCTGTCTCATCTGGATACGCATGCTTCTCAATAATTTCATAATTTAATTTCTTGTAAAAAGCTACATTACTCGGTATAGATAAACGTACTTCTAATCTAGATTCATTTACACCCTCATTCCTAGCGTGAGTTTCAATGTACCTTACCATCATTTTCCCAATGCCCAATCCACGGTGAGAGGGGAGAACAGAAACCCTCCCTATGTATACATAATTATCTTGAAATAAATACTGTGCTGACCCGACGGGAATCCCTTCTACTTGGGCAATAATTGCTCCCCCGTTATTAGATAATTTCTTAATAATGTCACTAATAGTTTCTGAAAGTGCTCCAGATGGAGGGGTTAAGTTCCCCTGATACTCCTCAAATGCTTTTCCCATTACATCGTGAACGATTTGAATTTCTTCTAAACTGGCTTGTTTAATTAATGTTTCCATCGGACTTTTCCCTCCATCAAAACTTCACTAATTTTAACTTTTGAATTTCCAATTACTTTAACACAAAATGGTTTGAAAATATCCGTAAATATTTTTAATTGTTACGCTACCCTGCCCTTTAGTTCAACAAAAAAGCAACCGTACTTAATGTGCGCGGCTGCTGTCGTTGTGTTTTGAACTAATGTTCCTCGATAGCTTAATAAGATATTTCAACGGGAATTTGATTTTATAAATTTATATCGCTCATCGGTCCAAGGAAAATCGCTTAATGCGATGTACTGGATGTTGTTTTCCCGCAGTAACTCTACGGCTTCAATTGTGAAACAACCACCAAACGCAATCTTCTTGGATTCATCACTTGGGTCAAGAGAATGGATCGCGCCAAGAACAGTGGTTGATAGAATAACATCATTACGATCACATTTGAATTTAATAACAGTGCATATTTCAGGCCACGATGATGGGATAGATGTAAAGAATTTTGGCGGTACTAAGTTCCTTATCTTTTCCTTCCTGATTTGTTCAATAATTTTATATTTCACGCAAGTCCTCCATAATATTGTCATGTACCCCTGATTTATCTGCCGACTCTGTAAATGTAGAAACACTTCAATATTAACACATATTGGAACTATGCTGCCCGTTACTTTAATAATACGGCAGCTGACCATTATGTCAGCTGCCGTCGTATTGTTCTGGAGCTATCGTTCCTCGATAGCACAATAACTAATGGAAAATACTTATCCTGTTGGTTTTCGTTAGCTCCTCGCTAGAATGCATTGAATCACTGCGCAACATCTTGTTCCAAAGATCGTAATATTAGTTAGGAGGTGCGTTGAGGTATGATTTTCCTAATTATTATTCTTTTATTACCACTATATGCAGTATTAATTTGGAGTTACTTTGAGCCCAGAGAAAGTCTATTGTGGGGAAAAAGATGGACGTATAAAGAAGAACCTGAAATATCCGAAAGTGCTATTCGTTATACCAAAATAGCCTCGTTGGTAACCATTGTTTTTATTACACTCATAATTGTGCTTTCATTCTTTATCTAATAAATAAACCAACTCAACTTTTGCACATCGTGTTTAAGCTAAAGTTCCTCGATAGTTTAATAACTATTTTAATAGCCAGTTGACAGCATCTAATAAATCCTCAGCTATATAGTCTGGAGTAGCTTCAAGCCATTCATCAAAAAATTGATTATTAAGGTATCTCGCCAAATCCTTCTCACCAGAACCTGTTTTTACTAACACTTTGGTACATCCTGCCCTTTTGGCAGCAATCATATCGGTCCACCTATCACCAATAACAGCACAATTCTTCAAATCAAGATCATTCTCTTGTGCTGCCAGAGTAAGCAAAACTGGTGAGGGCTTACGACAAGAACAACGATCTTCATGTTGGTGTGGGCATATGTATACTTTATCAAAACCGAATGAAAGAAGTTCGTCCCGGAAGTCATTTATTGAAGCTTCACCTCGTGAAATTCCAGGTTGATTGGTAAACGAATAGATGGATACACCCGCATTCCTAAGTTTATCAATTGACTGTTTCGCAGAAGAAAATAATTCAAATACACCAGGATAAACAACTTGATCAGAACCACCTATAGTCCCATCTCTATCAATAAAAACAGCCTGTATTTTATGTGTTGACATATAATTGATCGCCTCCATTGAGTAGTTTAATTCAACGAAAACTCCGCTCTTAATAATACCACATATTGGAACTAAGTAGAGTAAAAGGCTGGGAAATCCAGCCCCTCCTCATCAAACCGTACGTGCGGTTTTCCCGCATACGGCTTTCCGACGTCCTTTATCTAGGGCAGTACGGATTTCCCAGGTACATACCGATTTCAATCCTGTACGAAGAAGCAGTTGTCTCATTTCATTCCAAGCCAATCTGCGTCTTTTGTGTTTCTTATTCCAGTAAAGTCTTAGCCTCCTGAGGATGTACCAATCCACTTTTGCCAGAAATCGATTTGCCATCTTCCGGTCCACATCCAGATGAGCATAATAGTTACGCCAACCTTGAATCATTGGATTTAGCAGATCGACCATAAACTTAAGCGGCCATTGCAACCGCCCTCTCGAAGCTGTCTCTTCTTTCACTCGTGTACGCATCTTCTTCATTGCCTTCTTTGATGGAAAGCAACGAAGTCGATACATCGCTCCCTTTTTATGGAGGTGCGGCATCTTTCGATAATCAAATCCGAGGAAGTCGAATCCTTCCCTGTTCTGCCAGAGACATACTAGCTTCGATTTTGATCTGTTTATGGTCAATTCCAATTTCCCAAAGATGGACTTCAGGGTACGGATCGCCTCAATCGCCTGCGGTTTGTATCGGCATAGAATGACTAGATCATCAGCGTATCTTACTAACTTACCGAGATGAGAAAAGCGTTTTTCCCAGATCGTATCGAGGTAGTTGAGATAGATGTTAGCCAAAAGTGGAGAAATTACGCCGCCTTGTGGGCTACCGATCTCTGTTTTGTGCCACTCGCCATCCTTCATTACTCCTGCTTCAAGCCATTGTCTAATTAACTTCAGAATGCGCTTGTCGCTGATACGTTCTTCAACTAGTTTCATCAGTTTGCTGTGGGAGATATTATCGAAGTAACCTGTAATGTCTACGTCGACTACCCAGTTTATGACACCCCAATTGATGCTTTCCCGAATGCTCTTAATTGCTTGATGGGCCGACCGCTTGGGGCGAAACCCGTACGAGCAATCTTTGAAATCCGCTTCGAAGATGCCTTCGATCACCAATTTAGTTGCCATTTGCACAGTCCGATCTCGGACGGTTGGAATACCTAAGGGACGCGTCTTTCCGTCCGGTTTCGGAATTTCTTTCCGTTTGACCGGGGACGGTCGGTATTCTCCGCTCATTAGCTGTTGCCGGATCTCTTCGATGAAGAATTCTTCGCCAATCTCTCGAACGATATATTGGATCGTCTGTCCATCAACACCAGCGCTGCCGCGATTGGTTTTCACTCGTTCCCATGCCTCATGCAGGATATCTTTACGGAATAGTTTGTCGTATAAGGCATGAAACTTACGTTTGGGGTTCTCCTTAGCCGCTAGATAGAGGGTATTTTGGAGTTGTCGAGCGTTTTCATTGGTGGCGTTGGCTCCCTCTTATCCCTTTCGGGTTCACTTTCACGATGCGGAAGGATTCATTTTCATTACGGCCTGTAGATTTGCTTCATCGCGCAGAGCGCGACTTTTCACAGGGCTTCAACCGTCGGATTTCGCCGACGTCTGCCTGCTAGCTACGGGGCGGCTTGGTCCTTACCCCGACTGAACTTGCATCAGTAAGTTGTGCCTAGCTTAGCTAGGCGCGCACTGCCCTTTAGTTCAACAAAAAAGCAACCGTACTTAATGTGCGCGGCTGCTGTCGTTGTGTTTTGAACTAATGTTCCTCGTTAGCTTAACATCTCTCTAGAAAGAATAATTAACTCTCTGCAAATCATATCTGCTAAATAATCATATCCAAGTTCACCAAAATGAAGTCCATCATTTCTAAGACCTCTCAAAATTTCAGACAAATTATCAAGGTTAATCATGCTTGAGAACAGGTCTATATAATGACTGCCAGTTGCTTCACTCACTGCTCTTATGATTTCTGTATATTGCTTAAGTACGGTGTTAGTCCGTGCATGTTGTAATTCTTCATCAACTGGAGTAGGACTAATAAGTATCGTCTTTGATGGAGTAATCGCCGTCACAATATTAGTGAGATTCCTTTCAAAGACATTCAGTGGAACCATTTTATGAAATGCAGCATCGTTTGCTCCAAATAAAACAGTCACTAAATCTGGATTATGAAGTATCACATCTTTCTTAACTCTATTGAGAGCATCGAATGTATTGTTACCCGGAATGCCAGCGTTAATTATATGCCAATTTCCGCTTAATTTATCTTCCAGTTTTATTGTCAGTAAAGGACGGTCGTGACCTTCTGTTCTTGCCGTGATACTATCACCAAATAAAACTAATTTCATTTTTTGATTCCTTTCTATGGCAAGTATTACTGAATATATTTTGACGTATTAACATTCAAATCCTACAGCTAAATGAAAAAGAAGCAGCTGCTGATGCGTGCTGCTTCTTTTTTCGTTGAACTAACGTTCCCCGTTAGCGTAATGCGCATTTTGTTCTAGGACAAATGTTTCGGCTTGAATAATCAGCCATTCTAATTCCTTGACCGTGTCAAGGACCAATTCCTTTTCAAGATATTCAGCACTTAAATTTCTATAATATTCCTTTAGCTCTGATAAATTTGTAATCAATTGATTAGGTAATGGATTTTTACTTCGTTCAGCCAGACGTTCCGACCATATTGTTTCATTACTACATATACAATGTATTATCTTTAATTCTCCCCCTCTTTCCCTTACCCATTGGTCTAAACTTAATACACTGTTATTGTCATTAAAGCCGAAATCGAGAATGATGCTCGCATCTGCATCTATAACCGTCTGTAATAATCTAAAGAGGAAGTCAAAACATAATTTGTTCCTTGAACTATGTTCTTGAATAACACTTGCTGAAGCGTCATAAATATCATCCTTATGCAGTACCACCAATTTCAGTCTCTTACTAAGCTCATTCGTTAATGTTGATTTTCCAGTTCCAGCCATACCCCTAACTAAAATGATTTTTGACATAGATTTCTCCCTTAGTTCAGTGGATAGATAATAAATATCTTCGTCATCATTATCCTACCAATTAGTTTAGAAAACGGCAGCTCAGTAAGTTGGGCTGCCGTGCTGTCTTTATTGAGCTAAAGTTCCCAGTTAGCGTGATGAATTAACTTTGCCAAGTGCCGTCTGCTTTTGATACTTTCCATTTACCCTTTTTGTATTCAACTATGACTTTTATTCCAATTGCTCCATCACCAGCTCTATATTTAGAGCCTTCAACAACAAACTTCTTGTTTTTTATCTCTGTCTTTTCGACTCGCAACAAAACACCGTCAAGGACCATCGTCTGAGGGTCATATAACCCCTCGGCCTTTAACTGGTCATATGTCGCTTCTATTACTTCAACATTGTATTTATTTAAATACTTTTTAATTCCTTCCTTGTCTGTATCATCTACGTCGTTAAAATTACTCATATCAATTGCAATATATTTCATATTTCCATTTAGACCTTCGTCAATCGGCATGTACGCATCTAATGCTAAGCTGTACAGTTCCCCCATATTTTTTGTTGGTTTGGTGTTCGAACAAGCAGTGGCAAACAATACATGGAGTAAAGTCAAACATAGAAACAACTTTGAGATTCTCATTTTATCCCTCCAATTTCATCAGACGAAATAAGTTGTTTTTATGTTTCAAACATATTCCTAGCAACAATTTCTCAATCCATTTAAAATCATTAAGCTAAACTACGTCGTCTTGCTGAACTATCGTTCACCGTTAGCTTCATACTTCATTTTATTTTAATTTCCGAATTCTCTACTACATGCCATTGGTAGCCTAATAATACAGGCGGAATAAATGTAGGCATAATCCAAGAATACACACAATCTTCTGTAAGGTCACCAAGCCAGAAGTTCCCTTTTGAATCTAATTGCATCTTCCACTTTCCACTGGCAAAGGCCAGTCCCTGATTGACCTGTTCTCTAGCTATGCGATAAGCTATTTCATCGCCTTTATTTTGTTCAATATCAGCAAGGACTGCAGTATACTTTAAATGTTTTTCTCGATCCTTTTCTTCAGTTAGTTTAGAATCCCATACCTGATTAAAAACAAAACCTGTTAAATTGGCCTGTTTAACGAGATTAATAAATTTTTCAGTGACATAAACGCTTGTTCTTATTTCAGGAACTTTAAAGATCAGAGTATCAACAGGTATTTTTTCTCTAATAAAATGTACCCTTTCTGAAGACTTAATTAGTCCTGATTCTGTTCTCTCTGTTCGATCAATATCAATACAATCAATTCTTTTTAAGACATGCAAGAAATGGATCGGGCGATCCAAGATGAAAAGAAACTCAGCCTCATCTCCAATTTGCGCAGTTAAAGCTTGTTTTGCATATTCTGAAATAATTGTGGCACCTGGTAAATAGCCGATATAATCCTTTTCTTTCCCTTTTCTAAGGAGATTTAAATATATACCGTTCCAGTCCTTTAAAGGATGTTCGTCATTCTTAATTGACCTAATCAAGTCATCTGCTTCTGGATTATCAGCCAATACATAGCTATCGTGATCAGAGTTCATTTCCCAAATTTTCATCGCTACACTCCTAGCTTAATTATCTAGATACTTAATTAAAGCCGACTGCCTTTATCACTCTGCTGGTTATTCAACTATAGTTACCCGTTAGAGCGTAATGCTTTATGGTTTGAATCCCGTTTGTAAAACATGAAAATATTCTTTTAATATCAAGTTGAAATCTGGTTCATCGGGTAGCTTCTCGATATATTTCCATAGAATCATTTCTTCAGTGCTTATATTTACTACCTCATATTCCATCTGTCTGGATTCCCAAACAATTACTTGTCCTAAACACACGTTAGACTCGTGAATAATGCCTGTATTCGGGTCGGGGATTTTACTCTCATCTGGTTCAAATCCAATGACTGAAGGGAGTAGCTATGCTAATCTGCACGTTACTTTAATAAATACGGCAGCTGACCATTATGCGCCAGCTGCCGTCGAATTGTTCTGAAGCTATCGTCTCTAGTTAGCTTGAAAATAAAAAGTGAAGATCCAATCCATCCGATTTCCCTTATAAACCAGAGCTTCATTCAGTGCAGTTCCTTCAAGTTACACTATTGGATGCGTATCCATCAAAATCCACGTTTACAGCAGCAGTGGAAGAGTGAAATTGGACGTTATAATCACCAGAGCGCATACCTTGCGGATATTGAGTACTGCTTCTCCACATATACTCTGCTCCTGGAGCTATATTTACTGCTACATATTCTAAGCCTGTAGCAACGTGTTGTACAGTAACAGTTACCGCGCCTTTACCTACGTTGTGAAAGTGAAGTTTTCCATAGCCGAAACCACCTGGCACTACAAAAGCAGAGCCAGCGCTAGTATCAGTACTGCTATAGTTTGTCAGTGGAACAATAACAATGAAATCGTTAGGTGATTCTGTCGACATGACTGGTGTTACAATTGGAAGATTGGATTCTGTCTGTGTTACCTCGGCAGAATCAGCGTTAATTATTGCTGGAATCGTTAAAGCTGCGGCTAGTGTTAGAGTTAGCACAATGAATTTAGTTTGCTTCATCATTTAATACAATCTTCCTATCTACTAAATTTTTTACTAACGGGTAATTGCATGGAGCAGCTGCCGCGGCGGAAACTGCTTCTAGATTGTTGAATTAATGTTCCCCGTTAGCCATCCATGCATCTGATATTTGCACCACAGAGCGTTAAAGTTAGTTCGTTCTTTCATGGTAGTTGAAGAAGAATTTATTTAATTATTCCACCTAGTAATTGCAAAGTGTATTTCTTCTGGATTGGGGTCGTGTTCTAAATATCCCGCATAACAAGAAACAATTACACCATAATTAAAATTTTGACCAATAATCCATACGTCTTCATTGTTAATAGAGTTCCATAACGTGTCAAAGTGTTGGATTACCCAATTTCCGTCAACAAGAAACATTGGACTATCATCTATCCCAAAAAATAAATAAGCAAGTTTCACTTCTATAACTATCCCTTGTACAAACTGAACTACTTCTTCTTCCCAGCTGAATTCATTTCTGAAATCTTTATATTTAAAAATAAAATCTTTACTATGTAATTCATGGTTCCATTTTTCGTGAATCTTATCCAAGATTTTATCTGATTCTGGTGACGTGATTAAATCACTTTTTTCTATAACATTAGACATATCCAGGGGAAGTGAGTTTATTAAATTAATCCTTTGATTTTTCTGCTTGTTTATCTTTAACTTTTGGCTTAAAAGCAATCTTCGTTCATCCATAGTCTCCCTCCTATATTTATAATACTCTAACTTCTTTAACTAATCTCCCATAAACGTAACAAAGCTACCGATCGTTACCCGGCAGCTTCATTGAACTATAGTCTCCCGTTAGTTCAATGAGTCAAGCTATTTAATCATGAGGTACTTTGCATTTCTGTCTCAAGCCTTAAACAATCTGTACACAAATAGAAAAAGATGAAGGATTCACCTATATGGAATGAGAATCCTTCATGTATCAGGCCCTCAGAATCATAATCTTCGCTACAAACGGTTGCTATGTACTGCATTTCCTTGCTGCAAGAGGAACACCGCTTTTGAATCTTATCTGTTGCGAACAAAGGCGGGCCGAGTAATCGGCATATGTATTCCGAACCAAATAAGGTAAAAGACTCGTCGTTGTCCAAGTCATCTAAAAGGATATCCTTCTTTGTTAAGGGTATTAATTTTACGTTGCTCAAAGGGAGAGGAACAGGTAATTTGTCTTCATCTTCCATAATCCAATGTTCAACATCAGTTTGTTTAACTATAGTTATAGCATTAGCTATAGGGTCAAGTTGGAAAACCTGTGGTGCCCAATACCCCGAACAGTTTAGGCATGTGACAAGAGGTAAGCTTTCCAATTTAACTTTGTAGTGTCCATTTAATCGAGGATCTGTAAGGTCAAAACAAAAGATTAGGTGCATTGGAGCGAGGCAATTCACACATACTGGTGTTTTCCAATTTACTCCTCCAAATGTGTGGTTAAACTGTTCTTTTCCCTTAATTACGCGATATCCAGAAATCTTCAAATTTAATTCTCCTCCTTAATTGGAGCAATAATTCGTTAAGATTATACTTTCATAATACCATGATTAATTCCCTTGATAGCAACAAAAATAGCAGCCATGAGGCTGCTATCGGTTGTATTAAACTATTGTTTCCCGTTAGCCATCCATGCCCCTCACGGGGCACCACAGAATAATGAAAATTTTGATGCGGCGTTTTATACTATTCTTACGGCTGGTGAGGAAGGTC
>NZ_SLVP01000015.1 GCF_004345425.1 Paenibacillus sp. BK033 | reverse complement strand
CCATTTTTACGGAGGGTTAGCGAAGTGGCCAAACGCGGGAGACTGTAAATCTCTTCCTAACGGTTCGGTGGTTCGAATCCATCACCCTCCACCATATAGGGGCATAGTTTAAAGGTAGAACAAAGGTCTCCAAAACCTTTGGTGTGGGTTCAATTCCTGCTGCCCCTGCCAAACTATTTTAAGTGAATATGGCGGTCGTGGCGAAGTGGTTAACGCATCGGATTGTGGCTCCGAGATTCGAGGGTTCGATTCCCTTCGATCGCCCCATTATTTACTTGAAGAACAGATTTACTTGTTGGGGATTAGCCAAGCGGTAAGGCAACGGACTTTGACTCCGTCACTCCAAGGTTCGAATCCTTGATCCCCAGCCATTTATGCGGAAGTGGCTCAGCGGTAGAGCATCGCCTTGCCAAGGCGAGGGTCGCGGGTTCGATTCCCGTCTTCCGCTCCATAACGAGGTGGCGCCATAGCCAAGTGGTAAGGCAGAGCTCTGCAAAAGCTTTACCCCCAGTTCGAGTCTGGGTGGCGCCTCCAAAATTATTTCAATAAATATGTGCCCTTAGCTCAGCTGGATAGAGCGTTTGACTACGAATCAAAAGGTCAGGAGTTCGAATCTCTTAGGGCACGCCATATTTACCAAATGCCGGTGTGGCGGAATGGCAGACGCGCGCGACTCAAAATCGTGAGGGAAACCGTGGAGGTTCGAGTCCTCTCACCGGCACCATATATTGAAATGATTGCGCTGATTGTACTTTGTACGGTTAGCGTTTTTTGTTCATATCAAGAATAATAAGCACCTGACGGACTAACCTCCGACGAGTGCTTTTTTTTGTTTATATTGAATGGGGATGACTATACTGATTACAGTCAAGTACGGGTGATGTGATGCAGCATGAATCAATGAGGCATTGCAACAATTATAGAAACTTTCGGAAAAAGTGCTGATATTTTTTTTAAGGAAATTCTATATGGAATTCTCTGGCCGGACGCAGAAAGTGAACTTGTTTTATTCGGATGGCCTGGTGGATACAGGAGCGGTTCGAGAGTTTATATTGCACGGTATGACTCTGTACCAATACGGCATTGAAACGCAGTAAAATCAAAAATCGAATTTGTGGGTCGGAAGTATTCAACTTGGCAAAATGACTCAAAAGGATATATTGATTATGTACATTAACGGTGTTGTAACAGACAAGATTGTCGATGAGGTGCGTAACCGATTATCCAGGATAGACATTGACGGGATTCTGGAAAGCGACTATATGGAGGAGTTGATTCAGGATTCCGCCTACAGTCCGTTTCCGACTATATACAACTCCGAACGTCCGGACGTCATCGCTGCAGAAATTCTTGAAGGCAAATTGGCGATTTTGGTGGATGGCACACCTCATGTACTAGTGGTTCCAGCCTTATATATTTCTTCCATGCATTCGGCAAGGAGTACTAGCAGCGGGCCAATATCAGCTCGCTAATAAGGATTCTCCGTTTCGTCGGCATTTTTATTGCCCTGTTATTGTTTTATATCCTCATAACGACCTTTCATCAGGAGATGCTAAACCATAAAGATTGTCGCGTATAAGGAGAAAACCTTTGGCGTAAAAGTCCGATAAGCAGCTGAGTTGGGGTGGGACTGCTTAGCATGGATGCTCTCCGTTTCAGCTTCAAGGGGAACCATTCTTCATCATGAGGCGCTGACTCTTGGATAAGGGTACGGCGCTTTTTTACGTTTCCGGTCAGGTTTCGACCCTTAAGGCGGAAGAGCGACTCGACCTAGGTCTAGCATAGAAACCGCCGTTGGTCCGTTTTAGAAAGCGCGGATTCGATCTACAATAGGAACATAAGCAAGAGAGATTCACAAGAAGAGAAAAACAAAGCAATCTTTGAGAGGCGGTGGAAGAAGCAATGGATGGTAAAAAAGCGTTAGGCTTATTGCTTGCAGTTGCAGGCGGTATCATGGTACTTAAATTCTTCGGCATCCATCTTGGTGCGTTGGTAGGTACCCTGTTCGCAATCGTATTAATCGGACTCGGGGTAGTTGCCTGGAGAAGCAACAGAAAGATAATCGGCGGAATCGTTGGCGCAATTGGTATTCTGATGCTGCTGCCGGCATTGTCGAAGCTGATTATGCTGGGTATTGCGGTCGTGCTGATCCTGTTTGGTATTTCAATGGTAAAAAGCAAAAACAATAATCGACATTTCTAATAAAAAAAGTTGGGAGGGCCATACATGAGCATTATGCGGCGAGTGCGCGACATTACAGTGGCAAATTTAAATGAAAGACTGGAGAAAGCAGAAGATCCGGTTCGCCTGATCGATCAGTTCCTCTGGTCGACACGCGAAGAGATTATTCAAGCGGAACGGCTGCACCAGCAATATCTGGGACATAGCAATCATCTGAAAGCGCAATGGCTGCAAGCAGAGCAGCAGAAGGAAAAACGCGAGCAGCAAGCGCTGACCGCTCTGAAAGCCGGCGAAGAGCAGCTTGCACGAATCGCCCTTCACGAGAAAACAACAAGCGAGGAACGATCGAATCAATACCGCCAGCTGTACGAGCAAAGCCGTCAGAATACGATGGACCTGGAAGACCAGCTTCGCGAAATGCGGAGCGAATACCAGCTCGTCTATGACAAACGCGAATACTACGCTGCAAGAATGGAGTCGCTCAGACTTCAGCAGCGCATGAATGCGCGGTATACGGAAGGCGGCCAAGCGGGCGGCATTCAGCCAGGCTCGATGTTCCGCAGACTGGAAGACCGGATCGGCGATATGGAGATGGAGGCAAAAAGCCTGCATGATCTTCGCCGGATGGGCAAAGAGTTCATCACTGAAGCCGGCAATCAGGTACAATCCGTAATCGAACGCGAGCTGCAGCAATTGAAGAAGAAGCTTGAGAAGGAAGGATGGTCGTCTTGAAAAAACTGTACCGCTCCACCCGCGACAAGAAGCTGTTTGGTCTTTGCGGCGGACTCGCGGAAATGATCAATGTCGATGCGACTCTTATCCGTATCCTGCTAATCGTAGTTACCATCTTTACGAGCGGTTTCGCAATTCCTGTCTATATCATCGCCGGACTTATCGTTCCTAAGGAGCCAACGTTTTATAACGGTCACGGCTTCGGACCTGGCGGGTTTGGAGGCGGCTACGGCGGCAGCGGTTACGGCAGCGGGTATAACGGTGGGCATGGCGGCCAAGGCGGTTTCGGTTCCTCCTTTGGCGGTCCATACAAAAACCCTCCGCAAGGACAGTGGGACAGCTTCTCGCAAGCACGTCCCGGCCAGCAAGCCTCGTCGTCGCAATTCGATAGCATGATGGATGATTTGGAGAAAAAAGCACTCCGCAAAGAAATCGAAGAATTACGCGCCAAATTGGCTAAATACGAGAAGGGAGAGATTTAACAATGGGAATCTTTAAAAGAATGAAGGATCTGACTAAGGCATCGGTGAATGAGGTATTGGATAAAATGGAAGATCCGGTAGTCATGCTGAATCAATATCTGCGTGATATGGAATCGGAAATTCATCAAGCGGAAGTAACGGTAGCGAAACAAATGGCGAACGAGCGCCGTCTGAAGCAACGTCTGGATGAAGCCGTACGCAGCATCGCCGACCGTGAGTCGAAGGCAGAAGCAGCGCTTCGCGCCGGCCAAGAAGAGTTCGCTCGCAAGCTGCTCGAGGAAAAGCTTTATTTCGACCAAAAGGTGAATGAATACAGCGATCTTCATGCGCAAGCGAAAACGCAAGCTGAAGAGTTGATGCAGCAATTGCACGGTATGAAGGATGAGTTCTACCAGCTTCGCAATAAACGCAATGAGCTCGCATCCCGCGCTCAAATCGCTAAAGCGCAAAAGCAAATGGCTCAAATTTCTTCCAACCATACGATCGACAGCGGTACCGCATCGAGAGGCTTCTACCGTATGGAAGAGAAAATCATGCAGCTTGAAGCCGAAGCGGATGTGCTTCGCACTCCTTACGCGGCGGCATACAGCGGCACAGGCAGCACTACAGGCTCCTTCAGCGCCGCAGACATGGAGAAAAAGCTGAAGGTTGACGAGCAGCTTGAAGCGTTGAAAAGCAAGCTGAACAAACCGGAAGAAGTATAATCAACTAGAAGTATGCGTAAGACAAGAAGAGCGGACCGGGTAACCGCAATTTCATTAAGCTTTAACTTAATGAAATTGTCGGTAGAACCGGTCTGCTCTTCCCTGCGTACGTATTAGAAGGAGTGGACCTAAGATGGCTGAGGGACAAGCGAATGAGCACCATCGTGCGGATAGGCCCAATAAAGAAGCTAGACGCAAAAATGTGACCGAGACCGTATTATGGCTCATTATTATCGTGAGTCTTGTCATCATTGTGCTGCAGGCGATTGGTTACGTGCGGCTGTATACGTTTCAAGGCAAGTGGGCTATCTTAGGACTCACCGTAATCGGAGCAGCAATGGCAGCAGCGGCGATCGTTGGTTTTCTTCAGAATTCCAAGCTTAAGCAGGCAGTTGAACGGCTTAGCGAACAGCAACGCCGGCGAAGCTATCGGGTAACGCTGAATTCGTCGGAGGAGGAAGGCGGTGTTCCGGTGTCCGAACAGGAGCAAAGCGACGCAATCTGGACGGAGAAGGTCAAATTCTCGGCCGTTATAGAGGAACGCCAGCGTCTTGCAAGAGAACTGCATGACGCTGTTAGTCAGCAGCTGTTCGCGATCTCGATGACGGCTACGGCGGTCAGCCGTACGATTGAGCGGGACTGGGAGCGGGCGAAGAGACAGGTACAGCTCATCGAGGAGATGGCGTCTGTAGCGCAGTCCGAAATGCGCGCGCTGCTGCTGCATTTAAGACCCGTTCATCTGGACGGGAAAAATCTCGCAGCCGCATTAACCGCGCTGGTGGACGAGCTTAAGCAGAAGGTTCCGATGGCGATTGATCTGGATGTTGACGATTCGATTACGATGAAGTCCGAAACGGAAGATCATCTGTTCCGGATCGCGCAAGAAGCTTTGTCGAATACCCTCCGGCACTCAAAAGCGGAAAGCATGGAAATTAAGCTGCATCGGAAAGGCCCCGAAGTACGTATGTTATTAAAAGATACCGGCATAGGATTCGACCTGGAAGCGAAGAAACAAACCTCTTACGGATTATTAACGATGGAAGAGCGTGTGAATGAGCTTGGCGGCTATTTACATATGATCTCGAAACCGGGAGAGGGAACAAGCATCGATATCCGGGTTCCGATTGACGGCGAATAGAGATGCAGGACCATGTACAAGTTGAAGGAAGCGGTGAATAAGGTGGAACCGATCGAGCAACTGAATGAACGGATAAAGGTTTTGTTAGTGGATGATCATGAGATGGTGCGTATCGGACTCGCTGCGGTACTCGATACCGAAGAGGGGATCGAGGTCGTAGGGGAAGCAAGCAACGGCTATGACGGAATCAGGCTGGCTCAGGCCTACAAGCCTGACATCGTGCTTATGGATCTTGTTATGGATGGCATGGATGGCGTGGAAACAACGCAAAAGCTGCTTGAGCTGTACCCGGAATGCAAGGTTATCGTATTAACCAGCTTTATTGACGATAGCAAGCTGTATCCGGTAATTGAAGCAGGGGCGTTCAGCTATCTTCTCAAGACGGCTAGGGCAACGGAAATTGCGGATGCGATCCGGGCAGCGGCACGCGGACAATCGGTACTGGAGTCGCAGGTTGCCGCCAAGATGATGAACCGGCTCCGCAAACCAAAGCAGCCGGTACAGGCCGCGCTTCATGATGATTTGACGGAACGGGAGATGGACGTGCTGAAGCGGGTAGCGCAAGGCATGTCCAACCAGGAAATAGCGGACGAGCTGTTTATCGGCGTAAAGACCGTGAAATTCCATATTACGAACATCTTTAACAAGCTTGACGTTGAGGACCGTACGCAAGCGGCGATCTATGCGCATAAGCAAGGGATTGCGGATTAATAAGCATGTTTTCATCAGAAAGGGGCTAGCCTGAAGCTAAACTTTAGGAGGGCCCCTTTTTTTCGTATGGCGTCTGGAGGGAAAGACCAGTTTTTGCTAAAATAAGTTAAAGGCGGCGGTTAAGAAGCATTCCGCTTGCAGGAAACGGCCAATAGGTTGCCATGGAATTGTAGTAACAGCTATAAGGCTGCAGTAGCGGAATATCCTTGCGCAGCAAATCCAATACTCTCCCAGAAAGAGGCTCTTCCAGCGCTTTATGAAGACAGGTGAGCCAGCCTTTTGGACCTATGAGCAGCTGAACGGAGGATTCGTTCTTGCAGGAAGCAGGGAGTTGGAGCTGCCAGGTGCCGTTCTCATGCAAAAGCCCAAATTCAGCCGCAGCGGAATGGGACATTGCTTGTTCAATAGAGAACCTAAGCTGCGGACTCAGGAAGGCTTCAGCCTCTTTAAAGTAAGCAAGCAGTCCGTTTACGGTCGAAGCTACTGTCTGCAGCTCTTCATCAATGACAGGCAAAGCAGGGTTTTGTTTGATTTTACGGGCGGAGAGCCTGATCCTGAGCTGGGCTTGTCTGCTGAGCCGAAGCCATCCTGCCGCCGTTTCGGCAGCATGACGGTATGGGGCGCCCCAATCAAAGCTGTCAAATAGAGCAGATCCGGGAGGCAGCCTTGTCGGCTCTTCTTCACGGAACGAACTTTTGCCGTAAGGCCGAACCGCAGCAGCGGGATGCAGCCGATCGGTTCGTCTGGCAGGCGATATAGAGATCGTCATTGGCATTTAAGCGGCCTCCTTTGCGGTTGGTAAGATCAGCTTACGATGTTCTCGCGGCAAAGGCTGGCGAATGGTGTCTGTCAGAACAAAAGAAATAAAAAGGCAATCAGCGCAAAGTCCAGCGTAATCAAATCGCGGAACGGATAATACGGGCGAGGTTCGTAGTAGTAAGGGTCAAACGGATAGGATTGCGTTTGTACGGGCTGCTCCGGTTTGCTTGACTTGGCTTGCTGCTGCAATTTGGATTTCGAGCTTTTTTTGCCCTTTTTCAAAGATTTAACCGGAACAGCCTCCGGCTCATCGGCAGCGGAAACGTTGGGATCTCCGTTAAGCGTAAGCTTTCCGCCAGCGCATCTGCTCAGCATGCCGATATGCCTCGATCCATCCTTCATAATGATATACACCGGCATCCCGCAAAACCGCGATACGTTATCTTCCTCAAGAGGATAAATCTGTTCCATTTCAGGCTCCTCCTTATGTTTACTTGCAATAGGCTTTGCAACCAGTGTATTCACCCAGAGGCGAATAGGTATGGTCAAACACCTAGCGGTAATAGATGGTCAAGGGAGGTTAATATCATCGTGGCGAATCGATTTGTTCAAAAGACAGCCGAGCAGTCCAATCGGCAGAAAGCACGTCGGGCGGTTATTTTGGCGGCAGCGGTGCTGGTTACCGGCATGGTCTGGGCGATCTTCAACAGGGATCAGCTCCGGTCCGATGAAAATCCGGGTATCGTAACCCATGATCTCGCTATGCTATGGCAGTGGACGGACAAGCTATACAGCAAAGGCGCAGCGGATTCCGATTGGACCATAAGATGGGATATCGAAGGGGAAGCAGCGGGCCTAGAGCAGGCGGAACAACAGCTTCAGGCGGATGAAAAGGGTCGGGAGCAGGGAACACTGTCCATATTCCCGTTAACGTCGGACCGTCAGGCAATGCTTGTATTTACGACCAATCAAAAGGCGGACAAGGAGCAGCTGCTTGCTGTTGTGAAACGCACGGAAGACGTACTGAAGAAGGCGGGCATTTCCTATTCCGGAGGTATGACGGTTCGGGGATTGACGGAATATAATAACGCAGCGGAGCGTCTGGCCCAGGCCTCGGGGGGCAAACGGGTTGACCGGTACAAGGACGAGAGCGGAACGGTCAGCGAGGCTTACTATTCGGAAAAGCTGTTCTCTTCCGTAGAAGCGGGAGCGGGGAAGAAGGCGAATCTGCAAATTGCCGAGCATCGGGAAACGGAGTCCGGGGCGCTGTCCCTGATCGTCGGAACCCCGTTAATAACGGGAGATTACACGGTTTCGGAAGCAGGAAACGATTAGAAGAAATATGATGGCCAATTAGTTTTTTTTATGATTGGATGAATAGCAGTTTAAGGATTAATATGCTAAACTACATAAATAAAAATAAAAAAATATATGGAAAGAATGAGGGAACTGAACTGTTATGAACCTTGAAACAAATGCGCAAGGCGCTATTTATTATATCTTCGGGGCGACAGGCGATTTGGCGAAGCGCAAGCTGTTTCCCGCCTTGTTCAGCTTATATAAAGAAGGAAAGCTGTCTGAAAATTTCGCCGTTGTAGGCCTCGCACGCAGAGAGCGTACAAACGAACAGTTCCGCGCCGACCTGTACGAGTCGATCGTGGAATTTTGCCGTTACAAAGCAGATGACGTAGAGCTCTGGAACCGCTTCGCGGAGCACTTCGAATATATGCCGCTTGACATTAACAATGTGGAAGCATTCCGCGGCCTGGCTACACTGTCCGATCAATTGGATGCCAAATTCGATATTCCGGGCAACCGTCTGTTCTATCTGGCGCTTGCACCGTCGCTGTTCGGACCTGTATCCTTCAGCCTACGCGATGGCGGACTGCTTGAATCCAAGGGCTGGCACCGCGTCGTAATCGAGAAGCCGTTCGGCTATGATCTGGAATCGGCGCAAAAGCTGAATGACCAAATCACGCAAGTATTCAAGGAAGAAGAAATCTATCGCATTGACCACTACCTCGGCAAAGAGATGGTGCAAAATATTCAAGTCATCCGTTTCGCGAATGCGTTTTTTGAGCCGCTGTGGAACAATAACCATATCGCAAACGTGCAAATTACGCTCTCCGAAACGGTTGGCGTGGAAGAACGAGGCGGTTACTACGATAAATCCGGCGCCCTGCGCGACATGGGTCAGAACCATATGCTTCAAATGCTGACAATGATCGCAATGGAGCCGCCTAGCCGTCTGCACGGCGAAGATATCCGCGACGAGAAGGTTAAGGTGCTTCGTTCCCTTCGTCCGTACAAATCGAGCGACGAAGTGCGCAATCTGGTTGTACGCGGCCAATACAGCGAAGGCTCCCTCAACGGGAAGGAGCTTCCCGGCTACCGCCAAGAGGACTCGGTTGGCGAGAACTCCAACACGGAAACGTATTTTGCGGCCAAGCTGGCGGTTGACAACTTCCGCTGGGCGGGAGTACCGTTCTACATCCGCACAGGCAAACGTCTTCCGGTGAAAACGACGGAAGTGGTTATCGAATTCAAATCGATGCCGCAAAACGTCCTGTTCGCGCAGCGCCACGACCTGCAGCCTAACCTGCTCGTTATCCGCGTTAACCCGATGGAAGGCATCTACATTAAAGTAAATGCGAAGACTCCGGGCGAAGACAATTCCGTACAGCCAGTTAATATGGAATTCTGCCAAAGCTGCCAGATCGGCATCAATACGCCGGAAGCTTACGAGCGCTTGATCCATGACGCGGTTCGCGGCGATTCGACGTATTTCACCCGTTGGGATGAAGTAGCTCAAGCATGGGAATTCGTTGATCGCATTGCGGCCGCATGGCGCGAAGATTCTTCGGACCTCCAGCATTATCCCGCAGGCTCGTGGGGCCCTGAGAAAGCCGACAAGCTGCTGGCGGAAGACGGCTTCAAATGGTGGCCGGTTAACGGGCAAGCGGAAGACAATGTGATTTGGGTGTCGAATAGCGGCAAGTAATTTATTCCTAGCGCACCGCTGACGGAGGGATATGCCTTTATGTTTAAGGTTTACGATATTTCGATGACAATCGAAAAGGGCATGCCGGTATGGGGCAACCATGACGGCAAGCAGCCGGAAATCAACTCTCAGCCTACCTCTCCAGACGGCGTTAACGAATCGCGCATCGATATGGATGTCCATTGCGGCACCCATGTCGATGCGCCTCTGCATATGCTGGAGGATGGCGCAACAATCGAGACGCTTGGTCTCGAGGAGCTCGTCGGCAACGCCCGGGTTCTGGACTTCACGGATGTGAACGACAGCATCACAAGAGAAGACCTGGAGAAGCACGGCTTGCAAAAGGGCGAGTTCATCCTCGTAAAAACGAAGAACTCATTTACGGATTCCTTTGAATCCGATTTTGTATTCTTGCGGGACGATGGCGCCCGCTATCTCGTTGAGGTAGGGATTCGCGGGATTGGAACGGACGGACTCGGAATTGAACGCTCCCAGGCGGAGTATCCAACGCACCGGACGCTGTTCCGCAACAATGTCATTATTGTAGAAGGGCTTCGCCTGAAGGAAGTGCCTCCCGGCTCTTATTTCATGGTGATTGCGCCTTTGAAATTGACCGGTATCGAAGCTGCGCCGGCACGCGCGCTTCTGATCGGGAATGGATAAAGGAGCGTTGCTTCGCGGCAACGCCATGAAGGGAAGGCAAGCATGAGCCAAACGTTAAGTAATGAAATCACACAGGAAGTAGATAAGCGCCGTACCTTTGCGATTATCTCTCACCCTGACGCCGGCAAAACCACGTTAACGGAGAAGCTCCTCTTATTCGGGGGAGCTATTCGTCTTGCAGGGTCGGTAAAAGCCCGCAAAGCAAGCCGCCATGCTACATCCGACTGGATGGAGATCGAGAAGCAGCGCGGTATCTCCGTTACGTCCAGCGTGATGCAGTTCGATTATTTAGGTCACCGGGTTAACATTCTGGATACGCCTGGTCACCAGGATTTCTCGGAGGACACGTACCGTACGCTGACGGCGGCGGACAGCGCGGTCATGCTGATCGACGTTGCGAAAGGCGTCGAGGCGCAGACGATCAAGCTGTTCCAGGTGTGCCGCAAACGCGGCATTCCGATCTTTACCTTCATTAACAAGCTTGACCGTGAAGGTCAAAGCCCGTTCGAGCTGATGGAAGAGCTGGAGCGGGTCCTTGGCATCCGTTCGGTGCCTATGAACTGGCCAATCGGCATGGGCCGGGAGCTGTGCGGCGTATACGACCGGATGAAAAATCAGGTTGAGCTGTTCCAGGGCAATGACCATAGCACGATCGAGGTTCGCAAAGTCGAAGACTATAATGATCCGGTTATTCGCGAAATGGCTGGCGACTACCTGCATGATCAGCTTATCCAGGATCTGGAGCTGCTTGATGTAGCGGGCGACCCATTCGATTTCGATAAGGTTCGGGCCGGCGAATTGACGCCGATCTTCTTCGGAAGCGCCGTGAACAACTTCGGCGTTCAAACCTTCCTGGAGAACTTCCTGGAGCTTGCGCCAAAGCCGGCTCCCCGGATGAGCACAAGCGGTTCGGTCGACCCGACAAACGAGAAATTTTCCGGTTATGTCTTCAAGATTCAAGCCAACATGAACCCGGCGCACCGCGACCGTATCGCCTTCCTTCGGATTTGCTCCGGACGTTTCGAACGCGGCATGAGCGTCCGCCATGTCCGTGCGGGCAAGGACATTAAGCTGTCCCAGCCGCAGCAGTTCCTGGCGCAGGACCGCGATATTGTCGAGACGGCTTATCCAGGCGATATTATCGGTTTGTTCGACCCGGGCATTTTCCGGATTGGCGATTCCTTGTCGCAAGGCTCCGAGGTTGTATTCGACGAGCTTCCCACGTTCTCTCCGGAGATCTTTGCCAAGGTTACCGTCAAGAACGCCTTGAAGCATAAGCAGTATCAGAAGGGGATCGATCAGCTGACCGAGGAGGGTACCATTCAGGTGTTCTACTCTGCAAGCGGCTTTGCTGACGAAACGATTCTTGGCGTAGTCGGCCACCTGCAGTTCGAGGTGTTCGAGTACCGGATGAAGGGCGAGTACGGCGTTGATATTCAGCTGCACCGGATGCCATTCCAATTCGCGCGCTGGATCATTGACGATAAGATCGATCCTTCGAAGTTCCGGATCAACTCTACCCTTGTGAAGGACAAGAAAGGCAATTACGTTGTTCTCTTCGAGAATGAATACGCGATGCGTACGGCGATGGATAAGAATCCAACGATGAAATTCCTGGAGACTGCCCCATAAACGGAAACACGCTCATAGAAAATCCCCTGATCGGTTGAGATCAGGGGATTTTTTGCATAGTTATTGTCGGTAGCGGATAATTTGCTCAATCAAATCACGTTCGACTTCCTTGTTGTACGCTTTGACCATGCGGGAGATCAAGAAGAGATCCACGATAACCCAGATGAACAAGGCAGCAGCGGGAAGAGCGAATAGGATGGTGCTGATAATTAGCAAGGCCTTTTGTTCAGCTGCGGAAGCAATACTGAGTAATATATAGGCTGGAGTTGCGATGAGAAAGAGAACCAGCTGGAAAATGGCTGTTTTCTTGCGCTTCAGATAAAAGCGGTGTACGCCGAGGTGACCGCCTAGAAGCATCAGATAAGCGATAGCCGCTGATTTCTCGCTACTGCGCATCTCGGAGTTGAATACCATCAGCTCATTAAGCGTAAGGTCTTGTCGGTTCATGACAACCTCCTAGAACGAGCCACCGTGGAAATGCTTGTGAGCCATAATTTCATCAATAAGCTGACCCTCGACAGCGCGGTTGCGGTCTCTCACCCATTGGTGCAGGAGGAAGGCATCCACGATCCACCAGATAGAAGTCACAATCAGACCGATAACGGAAATGCTTAGAATAAGCTGTGCAATCGCGGAGCCCGTACGCCCGAGATAGAAGCGGTGACCGCCAAACATGCCGAGGAAATACCAGAGCACGTAAGCGATGACCATATTTTTGCCCCGATCCTTCACTTCCTGCTCCAGCAGAAGTAACTCCCTGGCGTCTAGTTGGCTTTTTTGCGCGATGTTAAATGACATGTACTGCTCCCCTTTATCTAAATTGTAGTCCACCAGCTAAAGTATAGGGGTTATGTAAAAATCATACAACCCAAATTTTCGTAAAAATAGTGGAAATCTTTATTGGATTACCCGGTTGACGGAACAGCGCTTTCATGACATAATGTACGCGTGTACATTACAGAGAAACAGCAGCAAATGACTTAAGCAATAAGTGCAATAACAGGAGGCGCCGACTATCAGCAGGAAAGAAGTAGCGAAGCTGGCCGGTGTATCGGAGGCAACGGTATCCCGGGTACTTAACAATGTAGGGCCTATTAAGGAAGAAACACGAATCCGCGTGCTGGAGGCGGCCAAAGAGCTGGGTTACGTGCCTAATGCGCTTGCCCAGCGTTTTGCCAGAAGGAAAAGCGGGAATGTTGGCGTCATTCTTCCGTTTGTGCCGAAGGTTCATCTGTTCTCGACCTATTACTTCGCGGAAATATTAAGCGGGATCGGCGAGGCGGCGAAAGCCTGCAACTATGATCTGCTGCTGATCTTCCGGGAGCCGGATAGTCCGCGCGATTATGCAAAGCTGTTCCGGACGCAGAAGGTGGATGCCTGTATCGTGCTGGGTGCTCAAAATGTGGCCGAGGAACGTGCCGCGTTAGCCGAGCTTCAGGAGGAAGGATATCCGTTCTGCCTCGTAAACCAACGGTTTGACGAGGAAGGATACCTGACCGTAGATGCGGACCATGAATCGGGAAGCTATACGGCTGTTCAGCATCTGATTGCAAACGGATTCAAGCGGATAGCCTTCCTGAACGGGCCGGACGCTTTCTCGAGCAGCGGGGACAGGCTTGCCGGCTATAAGCGCGCACTGGAGGAAGCGGAAGTTCCGTTCGCGGCCGAGCGGATCTTCACCGGTAATTACAGCAGGAAGAGCGGGTATGAAGCGGCCTCACGGTTAGCCGAGGGAATCAAGGGCAAGCAGATCGACGCTGTCTTTGCGGCTAACGACCGGATGGCGATTGGCTTGATGGACGGCCTCCGGGAGCATGGCATTGAAGCAGGCAAGGATATCGCTCTGATCGGTTACGATGATTCGGACAGCTCCAGAATTGTAACGCCCAAGCTGTCGACGGTATCGGTTCCCTTTTACGAGATGGGACGGCGAGCGGCCATGAAGCTGCTGGCACAGGAAGCCGAACAGCCGGGGAATACGATTCTTCCCGTTCAACTGATTAAGCGAGAAACAACCTAAAATACGTATTCGAGAGGCGGTAGTTTAAGAATGAGCAAACTTCGTGTCGGCATGGTTGGCTATAAATTTATGGGCAAGGCGCACAGCAACGCGTACCGCGCGCTGCCGATGTTTTTCCCGGAAACCGCGGCATTGCCTGAAATGACGGCGATCTGCGGCCGCGATCCGGTCGGTCTGGAGAAAGCGCGGACGCAATTCGGCTGGCAGAGCAGCGAGACGGATTGGCGCAAGCTGGTCGCACGCCAGGATATTGATCTGATCGACATTAACGCGCCAAGCGATGCTCATAAGGAGATTACGATTGCGGCCGCCGAAGCGGGCAAGCATCTGTTCTGCGAGAAGCCGCTGGCATTGACGCTGGAGGATGCTAACGAAATGCTGGCTGCTGCCGAAAAAGCCGGCGTTAAGCATATGGTTGGCTTTAACTACCGCTTTGCTCCGGCTGTCCAATTGGCTAAGAAGCTGGTCTCGGAAGGCCGTATCGGCAAAATCCATCATTTCCGCGCCGTTTTCCTGCAGGATTGGATACTTGATCCGGAGTTCCCGCTCGTATGGCGCCTGAAGAAGGAAATCGCCGGCTCGGGCTCGCATGGCGATCTTGGCGCTCACTTGATCGATATGGCCCGTTTCCTCGTTGGCGAGTTCAAGGAAGTCATCGGAATGGAAGAGACGTTCGTCAAGGAACGTCCGGTTTCCGAATCGATGACGGGACTTAGCGCGACGAAGAGCGGTGCGGATGCGCCGCGCGGAGAGGTAACGGTTGACGACGCGACGCTGTTCCTGACAAGGTTCGAGAACGGAGCGCTTGGCAGCTTCGAGGCCACCCGCTTTGCGGCAGGCCACCGTTGCACGAACGCATTCGAGATTAACGGCAGCAAAGGCAGCATCAAGTTCGACTTCGAGCGGATGAACGAGCTTGAGGTGTACTTCACGGAGGATGCCTACGATGTGCAAGGCTTCCGCCGCGTACTGGCAACCGATGCCTCCCATGCTTACATGGATGCCTGGTGGCCGGCCGGTCACACGATCGGGTACGAGCATACGTTCACCCATGAGATTCATGAGCTGATGACGGCGATCGCCGAAGACCGCCAGCCGGTTCCGAACTTCCATGACGGCGTGAGATGCCAAGAGGTGCTTGTTGCGGTAGAGCGTTCGATTGCGGAACGGCGCTGGGTTGCACTGAAAGAGTTTCAATAAATTCTGCGGACAGAGGAGACAAGCGAAGACGATGAGAAAAGCACTGATCGTATGGGGCGGCTGGGACGGTCATCAGCCGAAGGAAGTTGCGGGGATTTTTCAAGACGTGCTGGTGAAGGAAGGCTACGAGGTTGAGGTATCGGATACGCTTGACGCGTTTGCGGACGGGGAAAAGCTGAAGGGCCTCGATCTGATCGTTCCGATCTGGACGATGGACAAGATTAAGCCGGAGTATGTGCAAAACGTATCGGAAGCCGTTCAAAGCGGCGTTGGGCTTGCCGGCTGCCACGGCGGCATGTGCGATGCTTTCCGGGAAAACGTGGACTGGCAGTTCATGACCGGCGGCCAATGGGTCGCGCATCCGGGCAATGACGGCACGGATTATGTCGTAAACATCAAGCATAGCTCCAGCCCTCTGACGGAAGGCATCGAGGACTTTGAAGTCAGCACCGAGCAGTATTACATGCATGTCGATCCGGCCGTTGAAGTGCTTGCCACAACCCGGTTCCCTGTTGTCGAAGGACCTCATTCCCTGAACAAGGCGGTTGATATGCCGGTTGCCTGGACGAAACGTTGGGGAGTTGGACGCGTCTATTACAACTCGCTTGGCCATCAAGCGAACATTATCGATATTCCCGTTGTCAAGGAGATGATGCGCCGGGGCTTCAACTGGTGCGCGGAAGGCAAAACGGCAGCGGTAAACGGAGGGACTCACGCTCATGCAAAAGCTTAAGGTCGGCGTTATCGGAACAGGCAATATCAGCAGCGCGTATTTGAACAACGGCAATAAATTCGATTCGATGGAAATTGTCGCTTGCGCGGATCTGGATGTAGAACGCGCGAAGGCAAAGGCTGAGGAATTCGGCATCCGCGGCTGCTCGGTGGAAGAGCTGCTCGCCGATCCGGAGATCGGAATGGTCATTAACCTTACGATTCCGCAGGCGCATGCGGCGGTATGCCTGCAGGCACTCGAAGCCGGCAAGCATGTGTACGTAGAGAAGCCATTTGCGGTGACCCGCGAAGAAGCGCAGGCCGTGCTTGAGCTTGCGGCACGCAAAGGGCTGCTTGTAGGCAGCGCGCCGGATACGTTCCTAGGCGGCGGTATCCAGACCAGCATTAAGCTGATCGAAGACGGCTGGATCGGTACGCCTATCGGCGCAACGGCCTTTATGATGTCGGGCGGACATGAGATGTGGCATCCGGCTCCGGAGTTTTATTATCAGAAGGGCGGCGGCCCGATGTTTGATATGGGGCCATACTATCTGACCGCTATGGTAGCTATGCTTGGACCTATCAGCCGCGTAACCGGCATGGCCCGCGCTTCGTTCCCGGAACGGACGATTACCAGCCAGCCGAAGTTTGGTCAAAAAATTCAGGTTGAGGTTCCGACCCATGTCGCTGGCATTATCGAGTTTGCATCCGGTCCGATTGGAACGATTCTGCAAACCTTTGACGTGAGAGGCGGATCCACTTTGCCTCGCATTGAAGTATACGGCTCCGCAGGTACTTTGCTTGTGCCGGATCCGAATACGTTTGGCGGTCCAATCAAGTTCAAACGCGCGGGCTCTCATGAGTGGTCGGAAATTCCGCTCGTGTATCCGAACACGGATAACGTACGCGGTCTAGGTGCTGCCGATCTTGCGAAAGCGGCGCTTACCGGACGCAAAGCGCGTCCAAGCGGCGAGCTTGCTTATCACGTGCTAGAAGCGATGCACGGCTTCTTCGATGCGGCAGAGCAAGGCGTACATTACACGATGAAGAGCAGCTGCGAGAAGCCGGCTCCGTTTACGCTTGGTCTTCAACCGAACAGCTTGGACTAATCTCTTATACTCTCTGAAACAAGTCGGCGGCTAAACCCGCCGGCTTTTTTTTTTCGCCGGGACCCTCTTATGAAGAAAGTTAAATTATGGTATCTTTTGGGGAGAAGCATGAAAGGGGTTATGGCCTGATGACTGCTCAAACGAAAAACCGTCTTCTTATCCGGAACGGGGTTGTTGTGCTTGAAGACCGGCTCGTTTCGAAAGCGATCGCCGTGAAGGGCGGAATCATCGACGCGCTTCTGTCGGATGACGAAGCTATTCGGCAATATGAGCATAGCTGCGGCGATGAAGCTCTGCATCAGATTGATGCAGCAGGGCGATATGTTCTCCCCGGCATGATCGATATCCATAACGATGCGATCGAGAAGGAAGTGCAGCCAAGACCTAATACCTTATTTCCCCTCGCCATGGCGTTCCTGGAATTTGAACGCAAAATGCCGCTTCACGGCATTACTACGATGTATCATTCTTTGTCGCTTGGCGTTGGCTTAAGCCTGCGGGGGGATCATCTGTTAACCGGAATGGTTGAATGTATTGATCAGTACCGCAAAGAGCGCTCGGTTATCCGCAATAGGATTCATTTGCGTTACGAGGTTTCTTATTTGGCAGGCTATTCCATCGTGGAGCAATATATCAACGAGGGGAAAATCGATTATTTATCCTTCATGGATCATTCCCCGGGTCAGGGACAATATCGGGCACCGGGTTCTTTTGAACGATATGTGATGAAAAATCAAGGCGTAGGCATAGAAGAAGTACAGGTTATCGTGGAAGAGCTGCTCATGCGCCGAAACCAGATTGATTGGGAGAATCTCCGCGAGCTTAGCCGTTTGGCTGAACGGCAGAGCATTCGATTGGCCTCTCATGATGATGATTCGGTTGAACAGGTAGAGCGTTCGAGGGCCTTTGGCGTTTCGGTAACGGAATTTCCGATTAATATGGAAACGGCCCGCTATGCCGCAAATTCAGGCCTATTCGTATGCGTGGGAGCACCTAATCTCGTCAGGGGAGGATCCCATGATCATAACCTGCGCGCATTGGATGTCATTAAGGAAGGTAAGGCCGCTATTATTTGCTCGGATTATCATCCGTCCTCTTTATTAAAGGCTATCTTTATGCTTGCAGAGCAGGGAGTGTTGGATTTGCCGGCGGCTGTACGATTGGGGACGCTCTACCCGGCGCAGGCGCTTGGCATTGCCGATCATTACGGAACGATTGCGCCGGGTAAAGCAGCAGATTTAATACTCGTTGATCAATACCAGGGTCATCCTTGGGTTACGCATACCCTTGTAGGCGGTAAAACGGTCTATACAGCGGATGTGCTTTAGGTCGCAGCCGGCTTCAGTTGCTGAAGCTTAGAATGCAAGGCATCAACAAGCCTTGACTGCTCCTCGGCGGATATCTCATTCCAGATCAGCTCGAACAATACACCAAGTCCGGGGAGCGTTTTTTCCTCATTGCCGATGGAGTCCTCAATAACGTCCTTTATTTCTTCTTTTGTGTTGTTTCCGACGTTGTTGATTATGGCTTGACGCAAATCCAGATTAATCAATCGGATTCCCTCCAAGTCTTCTTTAAATTGTACTTCTTTACTGTTTCCGAATCGGGCGATTTTCATCCGGGCGCGGTGGATATGCTATAATAATCGGGATTAGGCAGTGTCGTAAACGCATCTTGCAGGTTTTTTGAAGGGAGTAGGATGAAACGAAATGGCCAAGAAACAGTTTGCAGTTATCGGAATGGGGCGGTTCGGCTCCAGTATCGCCAGTTCGCTAACGGAAATGGGCTTTGAGGTG
This sequence comes from Paenibacillus sp. BK033, assembly GCF_004345425.1. Taxonomy (GTDB): domain Bacteria; phylum Bacillota; class Bacilli; order Paenibacillales; family Paenibacillaceae; genus Pristimantibacillus. Next base: position 54,740 of record NZ_SLVP01000015.1, on the reverse strand, counting down.
CTGGCTATCGATTCGAGCGAAGACAAAATCCAGGACGCCATTAATAAAGTTACCCATGCCGTATCGGCGGATTCGACGGATGAAGAAGCGCTTCGTTCGCTTGGCATCCGCAACTTTGACGTTGTCGTGGTGGCCATCGGGGAAGATATTCAGGCAAGCATTCTGACTACGCTGATCCTGAAGGATCTCGGCGTTAAAATGATTGTCGTCAAAGCGCAAAACGATTTGCACGGCAAAGTGCTAACGAAGATTGGCGCGGATAAAGTGGTCTTTCCGGAGCGGGATATGGGTCTGCGCGTCGCTCATCATTTAATTTCCCCCAATATTCTCGAGTATATCGAAATTTCGGAGGATCATAGCATTATTGATCTGAAAGCACCGGAAGCCATGATCGGGAAGAGCTTGAAGCAGCTGGATATCCGGGCGAAATTCAAATGCAATGTAATGGCGATCAAGACTAATGGTCAAATGAACATCGCTCCTTATGCCGACGATCTTATCCGTCAGGAGGATGTATTGGTTATCGTTGGAAGAAACGCGGATTTATCCAATTTGGAAATAGCTTATTCGGAAGGCTGAGCGGAATTATGAATCATTTATTATTAACCTCCATCCAAAATGACCGGGTGAAGCAATGGGCTTCCTTGTTGGATAAAAAATACCGGGACCGGACAGGCCTCTTTATCATTGAAGGCGTCCATCTTGTGCTAGAAGCATTCAAGTCCTCCGCTGCCGTGCAAAGCGTCGTGTATAATACGGAGCGCGGCATTCCGCATGAGCTTGAGCAGCTCGCCCGGGAAGGCGGAGCGGAATGGGTGCAGGCAACGACCCAAGTGATGGCGAAATGCACGGGGACCGATACGCCGCCGCCGGTGTTCGCCGTGCTGGAGAAGCTGAAGCGGGACGATACCGCTTTGTTTCGCAATGACAGCCTTGTTGTTGTCCTGGACGGTGTACGCGATCCGGGCAACGTCGGCACCATCATCCGCAGCGCCGATGCGGTGGGCGCGGATGCGGTCGTGCTGGGCAAAGGCAGCGTTGATCTGTATAACCCGAAGACGGTGCGTTCCACGATGGGCTCTTTATTTCATCTGCCGATTATCGAGGCGGATCTTGCGGAGCTGCTGCCCGAGGCGCAGAGCAAAGGAATCAAGCTTGTTGGGACAAGCCTGCAAGCTACGCATACCTGCTATACCTATGACTGGACCGTCGGCACTTGGCTCCTGATGGGCAATGAATCGGAGGGGCTGTCCGAAGCGCTGAGACAGACGGTTGATGAGTCGGTTATTATTCCGATGCAAGGCGAAGCGGAATCGCTGAACGTTGCGATGGCCGCGACCGTGCTGCTGTACGAGGCTTTGAGACAGCGGAAATTTAACAAATAAACAATAATTGATTTGGCAGAAATAACAGGGCTATACTTACTTGCAGTCGTCTTGTCGGTATTTCACTTTGTTCAGCCAGGTAGGCTATTGGAGTAGTAACACCAGCGGAGATTTCTTCATACGTATATGTCATGAACGATTATCGGCATATGTCCAACTTAGGCTGTATCTTTTGCCTATTTTGCGGGGGGCTGATGATCATTACATGAACATATACGGAGGCTAATAAGATGAATGAGTTTAAGAACAATCTTCAAAATCTGAATACGGATGCGTTTAAAGCGAGCAGTTTGAAGCCTAATGCGGGGCAAGGTCAAGTGGATCCCAATAATGCTCGTCTATGTATAGGCTTTTGCATCGGATTTTGTATCGGGTTTTGTTCTTGCGGAGGTTGCGGGGGTTGTGGCGGCTGTGCGAGATGCGGAGGCTTTGGCGTCTGCGGTGGCTGCGCACGTTGCGGTGGCTGTGCCCGTTGCGGCGGCTGTGCCCGTTGTCGCTAAGAATTATCTATGGAATGTAAATAAAGCTTCAAGACACCTCTGCAAACGATTTAGGTTTGCGGAGGTGTCTTTTTGTGCATGCGCGGGCATGACGGACAAGTGGAATCACATACCATTGTAAAGGAAGTCATGTTTCGAATAGTTAGATTTCATCATGTAAGGAGGAATGAAATTTGGATCCTTCTACGCGTCTAAAAGTAAGAGGAGATACTTTTTTTCTCCCCGGCTCGGACGGAAGTGTCTTTTTTCGCAACAATATCGGTTCATTGCGGATGGAAGGCAGTACAATCGATCAATGGATTGAAAAATTAATACCCGTATTTAATGGCGAGCATACGATGCATGATTTAACGGATGGATTGCCGGAACAACACCGTAATCATGTTTATGAGATTGCTAAAGTATTGTATGCGAACGGTTATGTCCAAGATGTAAGTCGGGATCGTCCGCATCAGCTGCCGGAGAGCGTTGTTAAGAGATATGACTCTCAGATTGAATTTTTGGACAGCTTTGACGGGTCAGGTGCATACCGATTTCAATTGTATCGTCAGTCCAGCGTGCTTGTCGTTGGAACTGGCACTTTTTTGGTTTCTCTTGTCAAATCATTGTTTGAATCCGGCTTGCCGCAATTCCACTTTGTAGGCTTGAACTTGGAAACGGCGAATCGAACACGGATATGGGAGCTGGAACAGCATTATCGTAAGTCTGATTCAGAGGTCAAGGTGGACGAGATCGGACTGCCGAAGAATGCGGCTGTGGATTGGTCTTCCATCGTAGAGCCTTATGCTGCTGTATTATTCGTCTCGGATCGAAATGGAGAACCGGAGCTAAGATTGCTTAATGAGGTTTGCCGACAAAAAAACAAGGATCTACTGCTGGCTGTTATTTTTGAGCAAGCTGGGTTAGCGGCTCCATTTTCGTATTCTAATTCGGAAGGCGATTGGGAATCAGCATGGCGCAGAGTTCATCATTCCGCGATTTATAAGGATACGGATGTTCATGCTGCTTCATCCGTTGCGGAAGCGCTGCTCGCTAATGTAATCGTCTTCGAATGGTTGAAAACAGCAGCAGAGGTAACGAAACTTGAGAAAAACAATAAGCTGTTTCTACTTAATTTAGAGACGTTGGAAGGGAATTGGCATCCGTTTCTTCCCCATCCTTTAGTTAATGGTCACCGATTCATCGAGAGGATCGAGGATGCCCGGCTGCAAGCGGGAACGGATGCAGAGAAACCGGCTTCAAGCGATTTGCTGCCTTTTCTCAGCCAGCTGACATCAACGGAGACAGGCATCTTCCATATTTGGGAAGAAGGGGAGCTAGGGCAGCTTCCGCTTTCGCAGTGCTGTGTTCAGCCTGTTGATCCGCTATCAGTCGGCCCTGCGCTTCTTCTTCCTGAAATAATATGCAATGGTTATAAGCATGAAGAGGCACGAAGGGAAGCCGGTCTTAGGGGAATCGAGGCTTACGTGTCGCGAATGGCGAATTTTGATGAGATTGCTCATGTAGGTGCTGGCGAGACGATGGAGGAAGGCGTTTGCCGCGCTTTGCAAAAGTATTTAATGAATGCACGAATAAAATCATATGAAGCTCATACACCGTCGATCTCGCCGGTGAAGCTGAGTCATGTGGCCGATGAACGATGCCGTTATTATTTGAATGCCCTGACAACGATGCAGGGGGCCCCAACGCTTGGACTGGGTGAGGACGTATTAGGTTTTCCTGTCGTATGGTTACAGGCAAATGACCGGTGGTATGATGCCGCTGATCTTAATGTAACTCGGGCGCTTCGGAGCGTGTTAATGCATGCCTTATTTGATGCTCAAAATAATGCCGCTCAAATTGCGGGGAAAGCGGAACATGTTGCAATAAACGCAAAAGAATCTAATGTGGAATCTATTTTGATACCCGCGTGCGATCCATTCGAGCATCGAGGGGTATTGCAGATGGCCGTGAAGCAATTGAATCGCATCCACAAGCGTCTGCTCGTATTTGACTTAACACCGGAACCTTTTTTGAGAGAGGGACTGGCGGGCGTATACGGCGTCTCGCTTCGAGAGGTGGTAGAAGAATGAGCGCTATTGTGGCGATTGTTGGCGTAGGTCAGCTTGCGGACTATGTACACGATATTTTATCTGCAAGTTGTCAGCTTGTAGTGGTGAACGATCTGGCTTCCGAATTGCCGGAAACGACTGAGCTTGCGCTCGTGCTTAGTGATGGCAACGATGCATACTCTCATTTTACCGCTGAGAACGTATTTAAGAAATCGGGTATTCCTTGGCTGCGCGGGTTCGTAGCATTTGGTGAAGGCGTTATTGGTCCGCTTGTCGTTCAAGGGAAGGCAGGCTGCTCGCAATGCGCTGATTTGCGGCGTTTAATGGCAGGAAATGATCGGAGGGACATGTGGGAGCTGCAACAGTTTATGCATGGGGAAGCTCTCCCTGATATTTGGTCATCCCGCAACGGACTATTGCATATGGCTCATCTGATTGCAGCGGAAGCCCAAAATTTTCTTGTTCGTCATACGGCCTATCTTGAAAATCATATTAAGCTCATACACTTGCAAACGTTCAACAGCTCTGCCCATTTTTTTTTGCCGGATCCTCAGTGCACCGTATGCGGGGAAATACCGGATGATACTGCCATAGCTTCGCGAATAAAGCTGCAGTCCAGCCCGAAAGTCAGTGAAAGCAGCTACCGCACCCGTTCAATGGTTGAGCTCACGGCGGTTCTATCCAAAGATTATCTGGACAATCGAAGCGGCCTCCTGAACGGAAAAATGATTGACCTTATGTCGCCATTTGCCGACGCCAGCATCATTTTACCGATGTTCTCAGGTGATGAAGGCTGCGCAGGGCGTACGCATTCTTTTGCGGTCAGTGAAATGACAGCGATATTGGAAGGATTGGAACGTTATTGCGGCATATCGCCGCGAGGAAAGAAGACTGTGGTTCATGACAGTTACAATCATTTAACAGAGTTTGCGCTGGACCCAACTCGGGTAGGAACGCATGATAAGGCGCAGTATGAGCGGTCCGATTTTCCGTTTCAACCATTTGACCCAAGCAGGAACATCGATTGGGTTTGGGGATATTCGTTCTTGCGGGAGAAGCCGATTCTCGTGCCAGAGCTGCTCGCTTATTACAGCTCCGGCTGCGGTCACGGCTTTGTATATGAGACCTCAAATGGCTGCGCTCTAGGAGGAAGCTTGGAGGAAGCTATATTTTACGGCATATTGGAGGTTGTAGAACGGGATTCTTTCCTAATGACATGGTACGCGCAGCTGCCGCTCGTTCCTTTAGATCCCTATTCCTCGGGTGATCTTGAAATGAATTTAATGGTGGAGCGACTACGCGATGTCGTCGGTTACGATGTGCATTTATTCGATTCGACGATGGAGCACGGCATTCCAAGCGTGTGGGCGCTTGCTAAAAACAGAACGAATCAAGGCATAAATATGATTTGCGCCGCAGGGGCGCATCTTGATCCCATGAGGGCTGCAAAAGGCGCAATTCACGAGATAGCGGGTATGCTGCTCGCATTCAACGAAAAGTTAGAGACCAACCGCGAGCACTATCAACAAATGCTGCATGATCCTTATCTCGTTCGGCAAATGGAAGACCACTCCATGTTGTACGGCTTGAAGGAAGCAGAAGAACGCCTGAGTTTCTTGCTCGATAATGATCGTCCGGTCCTTTCGTTTAAAGAAGCTTTTAAACCAAAGGCACGGCATGCGGATTTAACGGATGAATTAAACCTGTTGATCAAGACTTTCAGCAATCTTAATCTAGAGGTCATTGTTGTGAATCAGTCAACTCCAGAGACGCTGAGAAACGGACTTCATTGTGTGAAAGTGCTCATTCCCGGCATGCTTCCCATGACGTTCGGTCAACACCTTGTCCGCTTGACTGGCCTAGAGAGGGTGCTGCGAATACCGGCAGAGTTAGGTTACGTGAAGGGGCAGCTTAAGCAAGAAGAGCTTAATCGTCATCCGCATCCGTTTCCGTAAGTAATTTCTTCTCATATGCGTTCGTTTTCCTTGTGCCGGGACTTAGGAGGGGGAGAAATGAGTCTGAAGGAATTTTTGTACCACTTGCAATACGAGCCTGACAAAACGAAACCGCAAGACATGGAGGTGGATTGGGAGAACGCGCCTCTGCCGTATAAGTTGTACCGTCATTTGCCTGTATTTCCTCTCCCTTCCGATGTTCCGTTAGATCTGACGGGTAAGCAAGGGCAAGAGAAAGAGAAACCAACTCTCCGGGATATCGGGTATTTTCTTTGGCACACCTTCGGTCTGGCACAGCTTAGTCAATCGGTTATTGAGCAATATACGGGGGAGAAATGGGAAAGCTCATTGCAGCTTTGCAGACGATTTGTTCCTTCGGGCGGAGGTCTTTATCCGAGCGAAATGTATATGTATTTGAAGCTGGAGGAATTGCCTTGCGGCATTTATCATTATGATGCGGCTCATCATCGTTTGATTTTATTGCGTGAAGGTCACTTTGATTCCTATGTGGGCAAGGCCTTAGGCAATCGCTGCGACGTAACAAGCTGCTTCGCGGTTGCTTTCGTATCGACTGTATTTTGGAAAAACTTTTTTAAATACAATAATTTCTCGTATCGTTTACAGGGGTTGGACGCAGGTTTGTTATTGGGCCAGCTGCATGAGGTGGCGAAGCGATTTGACTTTGAGACAGGAGTGTACTTTCAGTTTCTTGACCGTGCGATCAACCATTTGCTTGGATTACCTGAAGCAGAGGAAAGCGTATATGCTGTAATTCCGCTTGCGGTAGATTCAAGCATGGAATGGTTCCACCATGACATTGACCATAAAAATCGGATTTCGTCAGCAGAGTTATGCAGTCAGCTTCCAATCATTAGGCACGATCATTTTATGCGTTCAAGAAAAGTACTGGATTACCCAATGCTGACCCAATTGAATGAAGCGTCCCTGATGGATACCACCTTTTCATTTAAACGGCTTGGAAGAAAGCAAGAGACAGTCCCTCAAACCGATGTTCATGTTTTGCCTCAAGTAAACAGACTGACGTATGATTTAGCAGAGGTATGCAGGCAGCGTTACTCGCCAGAAATTGAATTTGTATTGGAAGCAGTGAGTCAGTCGGATTTAGCGGCACTATTGCAAGAGGTTATGATTTCCTATCGCTATCGAAATGATTTGGATGGTTCGATCCAGAGTCCAATGTCTCGAGTAAAACTGTTCGGGTGCTTTTATGGCGTTGAGGGCATTCGTGACGGTGCCTATCTTTATGATGAAAAAGCGCATACGTTGCAGCTGGTTAGGGCTGGTGATCAACGGCCATGGCTTCAGAATGGGATGTCGCTGGATAACTTGAACTTATTCCAGGTGCCGCTGAGTTTTCATGTGGCGGGTGATCGGGGACATCTTCACGCCGAGCTTGGTTATCGCGGTTATCGGATTCAACAAATGGAAACGGGAATGTTGGTTCAGCGCTTGCTGCTCGCTGCTTGCGCGTCCGGAATGGAAGGACGTCCGCTGCTAGGCTTTGACGTTAGCTCCATGAACGAACTTTATGGATTAACTCCGTTCGGCCAAACGAGTTTGATCCAAATTCCAGTCGGCCCATGCCGGAGTCGTTCACGGCTTGAGGGTAGTTTATCGCAATAACTGAAATAAAAGGCAGATTGAATGTCATTGCCATTCAATCTGCCTTTTATAATTTTTAACCTTAAGGCTGGTGAACTGCTGTCTTCTTCTGGAACTCACCGACTGGGTGATGCAGATGATGATGCACATGCATTATAGGATGGAACCAAGCATGATGATAATCTAATGTTTCGAGCTCCCATCCATCGTGATGATGATCGTAGTGCATGTGGTCATCCCACATTTCATGCATCATCGGATGATAGTCATGCATCATCGGATAATAGTCATGCATCATGGGATGGTAATAATGCATGTAGTGGAAGTCGTCGTACATGTAAGGAAAGTGATGCATGTGATTAGAATCAACGTCGTAATGATGAGAAGGGAGAACAGGCTGTTCATGAATGGCTTGAGGTCCCCAATTGGACTGGCTTGGACTTGATTGCATTTGAGGACTCCAATTGGCCTGATTCGGGCTTGATTGCATCACTTGTGGTCCCCAGTTGGCCTGATTCGGACTTGATTTCATCTGTTGGTAATAATCGGGCTTAACAGCCGATTGTGGCGTATAAGGTTGATTGCTTATCATGGTGCGCCTCCTTTTAATTATACACTACAATATGCTTTGAACGAAAAAGGGGCACTTATCCCTATAAAATGGGCGAGTAGATGTTGCGAAAACGGTAAACTCAAACAGCTAGTTTATTTAAAAAAATATTTTATTTTACAACGCATAAATTTCCATCCATTCCACAAAATAACCTCACATCCAAGAAGGAGTTGACTATTATGGCTAACCAATCCAACAATTTAGTTGTACCGCAAGCGAAAGAAGCTTTGAACCGCATGAAATACGAAATTGCTACTGAGCACGGCATTCCGCTCTCCGAAGGTTACAACGGCAATCTGATGACTCGCGAAGCGGGTACAATTGGCGGCAACATTACGAGACGTCTTGTTCAGATGGCAGAACAAACTTTAAGCGGAGCACAATTCTCCAATACAAGAAGATAGCAAGCAACACAGTCATTCCCCTCCATCTCGCGCATCACTTACCATCGGCTAGCAGTAAAGGGCGATGATATAATGGTGAGATGAGAGGGGAATGTTTATGTTCATCTCGCCTATGCTGCCTATGAAAGCCGAGGAGCCCTTCGACTCGGAGGAGTATTTATTCGAGCCCAAATTGAACGGTCATCGGCTAATGGTTTCTTTTATTAACGGCCAAGTGAATATGTACACCAGGAATAACAATGAAGTGACAAGACAGTACCCCGAGCTGTTTAATGTTCCGGTGGACAGCGGTATGGATGTCGTTTTCGACGGAGAGGTTATACGGCTCAGGGAAGACGGAACGAATGATTTCGATGAACTTATACAAAGATTCCGGATTGGCAAAGCAACCAAAATAAAGGAAGCGTCCCGAACTCGTCCCGTGCATTATTACGTCTTTGACATTTTGTATCTGAACGGAAAAAGCTTGGCTCATCTGCCTCTTGTGAAACGAAAAGAGATTTTGGCCAAGATCCTGCAACCAAGCATTTATTACCATGCAACCATGTCGATTGAGAACCGGGGCAGAGCGTTGTTCAAAGTAATGGAGGACAAAGGTCTGGAAGGCATGGTGGCAAAGAAGAAGAACTCGAAGTACGTGGGCAAAAAGTCCGAGAATTGGCTCAAGGTCCTTCACTATCGATACCTTGAGGTTTCCATCAGCGCTTACAGGCGCAAACAATTCGGCTGGCTCGTCGAGCATGAAGGAAAAACGGTCGGCTGTATTGAAGAGACGATTCCGACGGAGGACAGGAAAGTCTTTTACAAACTGGCTCAATCGCTTGTTACCGGGCAGGACAAACACTTTGTATATGTAAAACCCGTACTTAAGGTAAGGATAAGGTTCCGTGACTGGACCGCCAATCATATGCTTCGGACCCCCGAATATGTGGAATTTACCGGAGAAAAGATAAAAAGCCTCTAAGATAGATGGTATCTTGGAGGCTTTTTGCTGTGCATGCGTGGTTAGAGCTTTGCTTTCCTGCCTTCAATGAGTATGGTCAAGCTTACAAGCGTAACAAATATGGTGGCGCCCATATCCGAGAGGATGGCGATCCATAAGGTCAACCAGCCCGGGATGGTGAGCAATAACGCAATGATTTTCAAGCCGAGGGCAACGATAATGTTGAAGCGAATAATATAGTTAACGCGCTTGGCGACCGTAACGGCAGCCGGCAGCTTGCCTAAGTGATCCTGCATCAGTACAATATCTGCCGTCTCGATGGCGCTGTCCGTGCCTTTCCCCATGGCAATGCCAAGCTGGGCGGAAGCTAGAGCAGGGGCATCGTTGATCCCATCCCCGATCATGGCCACGACTCCCTTTGAGGACAGCTCCTTGATGCGATGGACTTTGTCTTCCGGAAGCAATCCCCCGTAGAAACTTGTGACGCCAACCGCCGAAGCAACCTTTTCCGCTGTTTTCCGATGATCTCCGGTAAGCATAACCGTCTTCCTGATTCCGAGTCTGTGCAGGGCGGCAATAACCGTTTTGCTTTCCTGACGGATCTCGTCCGCAATTCCGAATATCCCGAGTATTCGTTGTTCATCTGCCACCGCAACAAGCGTTAAACCATTTTCTTTAAAGAGATTGATTTGTTTTTGAACAGACTCGGGTATCGCGATATGCTCCATGCTTTTTTCATTCCCGAGCCAATAAGACTCGCCATTCACTTTTGCTTTTACTCCGCGGCCGGTCATCGTTTCAATCTCGTCAGGGTCGGGAGCCGTAATGTTTCTATCGGCCAATTCCTTCATGATTGCCTTGGCCAGCGGGTGAGAAGAGGACTTTTCGATAGCACCTGCTACGGTCAAGAAACGGTCCTCATCAAAAATCTCTAATTGCTCGACATGCGGCTCGCCTTTCGTTAACGTACCGGTTTTGTCAAACGCAAGGGTATCGATCTTGCCAAGCTGCTCCAGAAAAACGCCGCCTTTAACGAGAATACCGTTTTTTGCCGTACGCGTAATGCCGGAAACAATCGCGATCGGCGAGGATAAGATTAGCGCGCAGGGACAGCCAACGATTAAGACCGACAGTCCCTGATACAGCCATGCGATCCAGCTTCCATGAAAAAGAAGAGGAGGGACCACGGTTACCAGCGCCGCAACGATCATAATAAGGGGCGTATAGAATTTGGCAAATTTATTGATAAACAATTCCGTAGGGGTTTTTGTTTCCTGCGCTTCTTGAACGAGATGAAGAATCTTCGCCAAGGACGAATCGTTATAGGCCTTTTCGATCTTTACGATAAGCAAGCCTTCGTTGTTAATACTGCCGCCAAAAACAGGTTTGCCGGTCTCCTTCTCGATCGGCAGCGACTCGCCCGTAATAGCAGCTTCGTTAACCGAGCTTTTCCCTTCTACTACTATGCCATCGGACGGAATTTTTGCGCCGGGTTTAATCTTTACCAGATCGCCAGCCTGCAAGGAGGCAATAGGGACAACGCTTTCTTGACCATTCTCGAGCCTTATGGCTTCCCTAGGGGCCACTTGCAGCAAAGCTTCCATCGATTGCCGGGCTTTTTCCATGCCGTAGCCTTCAAGGAGTTCGTTCAAGCCGAATAAGATCGCAACTAGCGTAGCCTCTCTCCACTCGCCAATCGCAACCGCGCCAACTAATGCGATGGTCATGAGCGTATCAATATTAAAGGTAAGCTTGATCAGGTTTTTTAATCCGCGAAAAAAAGTGGGATATCCGCTTATAACGGCGGCAATGAAATAAAGGATAATAACAGGCCATTTCGGCAGAACACCATCCAACAAGATTGCCGCTGCATAAAGAATTCCGGAGGCAATAAGGAGCTTTAACGTTTGGTTGCCATCGCCATGCTCATGATTATGATCGCCATGCTCATGATTATGATCGCCATGACTGTGGTTATGACTATTGCGACTGTGCGCATGGCTATCCGCTTGCCTATTTAGCTGCTCGGAGACATAGGCTCCATCAGATTTAAGAATGCGATTAACCTCAGGCATTGAGATCTCCGGACTAATCTTCAGCTTGCCTGAGTTGTAGCTGAGAGTCGCGTCTTCACCGTGATCAAGCTGCTTGATCTCCTTTTCGATTCTTTGCGCGCAGCCGGCGCAGGACAGTCCTTTAATGCGGTATTCATTCATAAGAACTTCCTTCCTTCTTTATATGAATACTTGCTCATATATTATGTTGCGTGGCGGGAATTGTCAAACCTATTTTGCCCAAAAGAAGGAAAGCTGCTTCTGGAATTGAAGGTTATAATGAATAAACAGATCCTTTGGTTAGAAATCCACGATCAGGAGGACATGCAAAAAAGGATGATTGGACAATGGACGCTAAAACGAATGAAACAAAGCAGCCCCTGCTTTATAAATGGAAGGCGATGGCGAAGAAGCTGAAAGCAAACCTCATGGTCATGTATTTAGCCTATCGGGACCCCCGAGTACCGTTATTTGCGAAGATAGTTGCGATTTGCGTTGTTGCGTATGCCTTTAGCCCTGTTGATTTGATTCCGGATTTTATACCCGTTCTCGGATATCTGGATGATATCGTTCTTGTTCCGCTAGGCATCTATATCGCACTGCGGCTGTTTCCCAAAGAAGTGCTTGAGGAATACCGTGCCAAGGCAGAGGAGCAAAGAAAATTAGGCAAACCGAGGAATTGGCTTACAGGCACGCTTATCATAGCCGTTTGGGTTGTATTAGCCGCGTTGTGCGGCTGGTATATTTTGAATTAATGTAAATAGATATCGGAAACTGCAAACAACCCGCCGGCTAGCCGGCGGGTTGTTCCATTGTTCATTATGGATTAACGAATTTGACGATTTCCTCGTTGAATTTGTCTTTTTCTTCGTAGAAGAGACCGTGGCCGCTGTTTTGGAACGGAACAAGCGTAGAGTTCCGAATGCCCTTATGCAGCTGTTCCGCGATGGCGAACGGGACCGCGTTATCGTGAACGCCGTGCAAGATAAGGGTAGGTACGCTGATTGTTTTCAAGCCGGCGCGCAGATCCGTTTCGGCGACCGATTGAATGCTTTCGATCGTCGCGCGGGCATCCGAAGATTGACCCATTTGATCAAACCATGCCCGGAATGCCGGACTTGGCTGCTTGTAGAAGAAGTCGTCGCCGAAGCTTTTCAGCATGTTCGGGCGATCCGCCTTCAGATTGGCTACGATGTTATCGATATCCTTCCGCATAATGCCGTATGGATAGCCTTCGCGCTGGCTCCAGCTGGGGGAAGCGGCTCCGAACAGCATCAGCTTGGACACCGCATGTCCTTTATGTCTAATCATGTAATTTGTCGCAACCGTACCGCCCATCGAGAAGCCGGCAAGCGTTACGTCCTTTAATTCCAGCTTGTCGATAACCTGGCGCACGTCGTCCGCGAAGGTATCCATATCGTAACCATCGTAAGGATGATCGGATTTACCGAAACCGCGCAGGTCGATTCCGATGAATCGAATGCCTTTTTCAGGCAGCTCGGTTTGCTGGTATTCGTACATTTCGTGATTGGCCGGCCATCCGTGAATGAAGACAACGGGTTTACCTTCGCCTACGTCTTCGACGTACAGCTTCACGTTGCTGCCAACCGTTACATAATGGCCGCTGCCCGTATTTACGACACCGGACGAATAATGCTGCGCTTCCGCGACATGCGGTTTCATGAGGCTGGCTCCGATTCCCGTTCCCGTACCGATAAGCGCAATTGCGAGCGACAGTGTTAATACCTTATTGCTTGTTAGCCTTTTCATCATAATTTCCTCCTTAGAAATGTGGATTGTACGAACCGAAAAATTGCGCCTCCTTGCCGTGGTAAGTTTTGGTTTGTTTGCTCCTTCATATTATTTGCATACAAATCATTTGTCAACAAATTAAATTAAAAAGTTTTGCCGATAAAGCACTTTAATGTAGGGATAAAAATATGGATATTTGAGCAGTTGGGCTGCATTCGAATTTAAGTTGTTTAAAATTAATTTGTTGACAAAGTAATTCGGAATGAGTATGATTGGTTCATAAGATTTGTGCGCAAATAATTTGCTGGCAAATGAAAATGAGGAGGAATACACGATGCATCAACAAACGGTTATTATCGGAACAGGTCCTGCGGGACTAACGGCAGCGATTTACTTGGCTAGGGCGAACCTTTCTCCGCTTATTATCGAAGGATCGCAGCCGGGCGGACAATTAACAACAACGACGGAGGTCGAGAACTTCCCCGGTTTTCCCGACGGAATCACGGGACCGGAGCTCATGGATAATATGCGTAAGCAAGCCGAGCGATTCGGCGTGAGATTTCAATCCGGCTTCGTAACCCGCGTGGATGCCTCGAAACGTCCGTTCACGTTATACCTGGAAGGCGGCACCGAAATAACGGCGGACGCGGTAATCCTATCGACCGGCGCTTCCGCGAAAATGGTTGGCATTCCCGGCGAAGTCGAAAATATCGGCCAAGGGGTTAGCACATGCGCAACCTGCGACGGATTCTTTTTCCGCAACAAAAAAATTATCGTCATCGGCGGCGGCGACACCGCGATGGAGGAGGCGTTGTTCTTAACGCGATTCGCTTCCGAGGTTCGCGTCGTGCATCGCAGAGAGGATCTTCGGGCTTCCCAGATCATGCAGGATCGCGCGCGCGGAAACGCCAAAATCTCATGGAGCCTTAACGCGACCCCGCTGGAGGTATTGTCCGGCGACAAAGGGGTGACCGCTCTCAAAGTTCGCAACAACGCGACGGGTGAGGAAGAGGTGCTGGAAACCGACGGAATCTTCCTTGCAATCGGGCATCGTCCGAACACCGCGTTCTTAGGCGGGCAGATCCAAACCGACGAGCAAGGCTACGTGGAAGTCGTTCCGGGAACTTCCCGCACGAACGTTCCCGGCATATTCGCCTGCGGAGACGTTATGGATCCGATCTACCGTCAGGCGATCACGTCAGCGGGCAGCGGCTGCAAAGCGGCGTTGGATTGCGAAAGCTTCTTGTTTGAGCAGCACTAATTCAAACTTATAACAGCACATTAAAAAAATGATCTAATGGAGGTTATTTCTCATGACACAAGAACGCACAGGTAAAGCAACCGTAGGCGGACAACCGATTACGCTGGTAGGTCCGGAGTTGAAGGTCGGGGACAAGGCTCCCGCGTTCACCATTAATAAAGATCTTATGACCGAAGCAAGCCTCTCCGACTATACAGGCCACATCAAGCTTATTTCCGTCGTGCCTTCGCTGGACACCGACGTTTGCGACGCGCAAACGCGCCGGTTCAATCAAGAGGCGTCGAAGCTGGGCGATGGCGTGGTCGTATTGACGATCTCGGTTGACTTGCCGTTCGCGCAAAGCCGGTTTTGCGCAACTGCCGGCATCGAGCGCGTGATCACTTTGTCGGATTATAAACACCGCAGCTTCGGCGAGGCGTATGGCGTGCTGATCAAAGAACTGCAGCTGGATCAACGCGCCATCTTTATCGTCGACGCCGACGATACGATCCGCTATGTGGAGTATTTGGGTGAGATGTCGGATCATCCGAATTACGATGCCGCTCTTGCTGCGCTGCGCGAGCTGGCTCGGTAAGCGGCCAATCCGCAGGAAGATGCAGAGCCCTTTGACCGGCATTCGCTCAAAGGGCTTTTCTGTCATGGTTAAGCAGTATCCGTCTTGCAGCTTAGCGCTGCATTGTTTTTTTGGAAAAAGGGATGTAATATGAAGGGCGACAGACTGTCGAAGAACGAGGAAACGTTAGAGGAGGGATGACCGATGAAACAAGATAATCAAGGACCTCATATACCTTTGGATGCCCATTTATGTTTTTCGTTATATGCGTGCTCGAGAGCTATTTTCCGGATGTACCGTCCGCTGCTGGACGATTTGGACTTAACTTACCCTCAATACCTGGTGCTGCTTGCGTTATGGGAGCATGAGACGATGTCGGTCAAAGATATTAGCGAGCAATTGGTCTTGGATTCCGGTACGCTGACGCCGATGCTGAAACGAATGGAAGCTGCGGGACTTGTCCGGCGGGAACGTTCGAAGGAAGACGAGCGGGTCCTGCATATCCGGATTACCGACAAAGGAATTGCGCTTAAGGATCAATCGATGTGCGTGCCGATGTCGCTTCTTGAAGCGAGCGGGATGTCCGAAGCGGAAATCGGCGTATTGAACGGAGCGATCCAGAAGCTGCTTCATCAGATTAACGAAAGCTCATCGGCAAAATAAAATCCCTCGCGGAAGACAGCGCGGTCAGGTTGGGCAAACCTGAACACGGCTTTGTCGACCGGAGGGATTTTTGTGTCTATCTTTTTCGACATAAGTGAAGGAGGGGAGTTATATACTTTACATATTTAGCGGGCTGCCGGGCGCCGGGAAGACAACTTTATCGTCGGCTTTGGCCAGGGAGCAGCGGGCTGCGTATCTCCGGGTAGATGTCGTGGAGCAGGCTATGCGGGAAGCGGGAATGCTCGTCGATGGACCTCAGGGTTACATGGTGTGTTATGCGATTGCATCGCAGAATCTCCGGTTGGGTCTTGACGTGATAGCGGATACGGTCAATCCCATCCAAATAACGCGCGAGGCTTGGCGCAACGTGGCGGAATCTCTTGATACTCCGTTTGTGGAAATCGAAGTGGTCTGCTCCGACGAACGCGAACACAGGCATCGAGTCGAAACGCGCGAAGCCGATATTCCCGGCTTTGTTCTACCTGCATGGGAGCAGGTCAGGAACCGGCAGTACGACCCTTGGGACCGACATCATATCGTCATTGACACCGCTCATCAAACGGTTTCCGAAAGCTTAGAGACATTATATGAACAGTTAAACAACAGCCGGTCACAGTGACCGGCTGTTGTTCAAATAACTAAAGGAAGCTCAATGCAATGAATGATAATCAAAATCCGGCGGCCTATTCCCTTTCAAATGATTTTCGAACATATCGATAATTTCCAGGAAGCGCTCGGCTTCCCTATAAACATGATCGGCAAGCAAAGGATGAATGATACTCTTAATGCGGCAAGCCTCGATAAGATCCCGGGCCGTCTTCTTAAAATCACGAAGGCTGACAACGGAAACACGATTCTGATCCAAAAATTGAGTCAATAAGGGTTGGGTTTGTGACTGGGGTCTCATGGAGCTTAAATCCTGAGCCTGCCAAAGCAAGGTATCAAAATCATTGCTAAATTCCCGTGCTTGCTCGACTAATTTCCGTTCTGAAGGATCAAGTAAATGCCCTATGAATTTGGCGTGGTCAGCCATGATTTTCAAGAAGAATACATTCTCATCGATAATAGCATCATGCAGCGGTTCCAACTGACCGTTATTTAGTTCGGCGAGACGGTTTCTAAAGTAGTTGGCTTCTCTGCTGGTATGATCTACCAAGAGAGGGAAGTTGTTTGCGCCAGGGAGCTTGCAGTTAATGATTAAACCAAGCACCTTGCGTTTAAAAACATATATATGAACGGCTGCATTATAGACCTCTGCATTAAATGCCCTAATGGTTTGAGGGTCAGTGTTAGCATTATATTGATGCGCTTTGGTTTCAATCTGTTCAAACACGGAGTAATATCCGTTAGCCTCTTGAATGAGCTGGGTGTCATCGCAGCGAAATCCGAGTTTTAAGAAAAGCGAATGCTCTTTCATAATTCTGGACCAGAATCGAACCTCATCTAGCGAACGCGTTACAAATCCATTCAATTGTAACCACCCTCCCATATTTGCAGCTTATGAAGCCTATGATAGGCAGGCATTGTCCGATAACTGTAAAGTTTGGAAATATAAAAAGAGGCTCCAAGATGAAGGAGCCTCTTCGTACAAAATATTAATTTCAATCATCTAAAACTTATCCGGGAACTGCTTGATAATGCCTTCCGTCAGTATGTCCGCCAGATGGATCATATGTGTTTCATTCTTATCCGTGGCTGCAATATCTGCTTTCCAATCTCCCTTAATACAGTCCAGCACGATCTCCGTAATAAGCTGAAGGTGAGTGTACAGCATATCTTGCAGGGTTTTGAACGACCAGTTCGGATTTGCGGAGCTTAAAAATGCGGCGATATCATCCGCGTTTTTATGCCAATCCGCCTCTAACTTCTTCACTTCGTCTTGTTTGTTGGCTTTGGCAGCCGCTACGATTTTTGCTGCGATCATAATATGTTCTCTCAATATGTCAGCAAGCTTATTCCCGGCAGCTTCCCCATAGTAGGGCTTAATCACATTGCCTATGTCCTGTTGGTTTCTTAAAAGCCGGTCTAAAACGTCCTGCTGATCGTAACGATTCGATATCGCGCTTACGATATAGCTTCTCGTCCAAATCGTATGGTCGATCCAAACCCTCTGCATATCCGTTTTTAATTGGACCATTTGCGGAGTTATGCATTCCGCTTTCCGTTCCTTAGCGCCCTGAGCGGATATACCTGCCGGACTCAAGCTAATAACGAGCCCAAAGGTTAAAAGTAAGGCCAGCATCCATTTGATTTTCACGTTTATCTGCTCCTCTTATCCTTATGCATAATTAAATCATATTGCATGTATTATTATGGATAATTTATCCGGCCTTATGCACAGGGTATCCTACAAAAAGGAGCAACACAAAAACAGCTGGCCAGATGGCCAGCTGTTCTTCTTCAACCATTATTCAGCCGATGGAGCGGGAGCTTCACCGATATAAGCAAGCGCATTGTAAATGAGTACGGCTGCATCCGCGCGGGTAATATCGTCAGTAGGATTGAAGTTGCCATCCTGGTCAAGCTCGGCGATTTTCAGAACAAGCGCCCTTTGGATGGAACCGTCGTACGCGATGGATACCTCGTCTTGGTCGCTAAATTCCACCGGAGCAATCTTAATCATCGGCAGATTGCTATGCTGCTCAATGGCAAGGATAAGCTGGTGAGTGAATTCTTCTTTGGTCCATGTTTTGTTAGGATCCAGATCGTTCGGCAAGCCAATGTTATTGTTTGCCGCAATGATAAGCGCATCCGCATACCAGGCATTATCGTCCGCTTTCGGGAAATAGTCCGTAGCATGAGGCTCTTTGAAGAAACGAAGCGTATCGATGTTCAAATCAAGAGCATTGACAATAAGCTGAATACCTTGTGCTGCAGTTAGCGTTGCATCCGGGAAATAGCGGTCCTCGCCAACGCCTTGCACCAGGCCTTTATTTTGCAAAGCCGTAATTTTATCCTTAGCAGGTACATTGGCAATATCCGAGAACGGATTGGTTGCCGCAAAGCTCTGTCCTGCAATGGACAGGGTAAGTACGGCGGTAGCTGCTAAAGTAACGAATTTGAATTTTTTCGTCATGCTGGAATCACCTCATCAAGTTTTTGGAACGTTCCTTCCTCATAGACGGGCTATTCCAAGAAAGGTTGCAACACTACTTACCTTTTTTTATAAACTTAACAATACGTTAATAAACGATTGGGAGCAGCTGGCCTCCCTACATGGGGTGAAGTGGAGATGGAGGTCTGTGATGATTGTTTATTGAGAGATCAACCGGAATAAATGGGATCGCATCCGTACACTCGCGGCGGAGAAAGGCATTACCGTGAGCAGCTGGAGGATTCCTTAAAAGCCGATGAGATTCGTTTTACCGAAGCGGAATTGGCTTACCTGACTTTGCAGGACAAATAGACAAGGAAAAACCGCCAAGGCTTGGCGGTTTTATTATGCTTTGCTACTCCGTTCTGTTTTTACGGAATTCTTTAGGCGTAAGCTCGCGATCCTTTTTGAAGGCCTGGATATAATGGTTCACATGATTGAAGCCAACTTTGCTGGCGATTTCGGTTATCGTATATTCCGTCGACTGCAGCAGCTCGCAGCTTTTGTTAATCCGGTACTTCATGAGGTACGAGTAAGGAGTCATATGAATGCTGGTTTTAAAGCTGCGCGTACACTCCGACACGCTTAAATGCGCGGCATCGGCAATCTCTTTCAACGTTATCGGGTTGGAATAGTTCTGATGAATAAAGCTAAGCATGAGCTGGAGCCTCTCTTGCTTCAGCCGGTTACGCTTGGAGGATGCTTCCGACGGCAGCGATATATTCGAGATGAGAATCAACCATAACTGAACGGTTCTGATCGATATCCCATACTGCCATCCCCAGCTTTTTTTGATCTCGAATTCCGTTTTCATGGCCCAGAGAATGTGCAGAATTTGCTTTTGCCACTCCGTATCGCCTTTAATCTCGAAGGATAACAGATAAGAGTTGGTAAAAGGAAGGACGTAGTTTTTTTCCATGGCGCTATCGGAATAGAAGGCAAGCAGTTTCTCCGGGAAGTTAAAGCTGACGTACTCGCCTTCGGCGGTCAGGTGAGTCACGACGTGAAGGACGCTTTTGTTGATAAAAATTGCCTGGCCCGTACGTAAATGATAGTCGATTCCGTTAATCTGGATCGTTAAATTCCCTTTGGTCGCTAACGTGATTTGCAATTCTTCATGCCAGTGCAGATCGTTAAAACCCCTGCCTTCGGGAATCGAGCGGTGGATCGTATGCGTATACATGATGTACGGAAAGGTCTCATCCGGAAATCGTATCGCCTCGTACAGTTGTTTCCCCATAGCTATGCTCCTTAGTTGACGATATTTCGATATAAATGAAGGATATTATTACACTAAATAAACAACCGCGATGATATTATTATATCCAGCTTAGGCTTACCCTTACAATTCCCGTGCACGGGTTATTGTCTATCTGCTTGGAGGAACCATGCGTAAATTATCGAAATCTTCTTTGCCTTCCCATCCGTTTATTTTGTTATTTATCAGTATTTTGTCTGTTTCGGTATCCTCAATCTTAATCAAATTTTCGGATACGCCAACCTCCGTGGCGGGGATGTACCGCTTGTTTATTACCGTTGTCATCATGCTGCCTTTTGTGCCATGGAGGCAGCTTCGATCCATAAAGCTGAACAAGAAAGATTGGAGTATCGTGATCCTGGCTGGCTTATTATTGGGTCTTCACTTTTTGTTCTGGATGGAATCCCTGGTGCATACCTCGGTCGCAAGTTCCATGGTCATCCTGGCTTTACAGCCGCTGTTTGTTATGATCGGTTCATACTTATTGTTTAAGGAGATGGCTAACGTACTTACGGTATCTTGCTTGATTGCGGCTCTCTGCGGTTCGATCCTCATCGCTTGGGGCGATATAGGCGTATCGAAAGAAGCGTTGCTTGGAGACGGTTTATCGTTAATCGGCACGCTAGCCGTGTCCGGCTACTTGCTGGCGGGGCAGAAAGTAAGCAGCAAAATCAATGCCAATGTCTACAGCATTATCGTGTTTTTCATCGGCGGCATCGTGCTGCTTATCCATAATTTGCTGAACGGCTGCTCTTTCACGGATTATAACCCGTCCGATTGGATTTACTTCTTGCTGCTATCGATTATCCCGACTATTTTTGGGCAATTGTTATTTAATGTGCTGTTAAAATCCATCGGGGCGACTACCGTCTCGGTAGGTATTATCGGAGAGCCGGTACTTGCCATTATTCTCGCGTATCTGCTGCTGGGAGAAAATATTTCTTTATTTCAGCTTGCAGGCGGCATGATCACCTTATTCGGCATGGGCATGTACTTCTGGTCAAAGTCATGGATTGGCGGGCGGAAAGTAGGCAGCCATGGATGAGAGTCGGATCAGGCTCCAATTTTGTTGCAAATGCAACAAAATTTCGATAATATTTAGGATAACAAAAGGGCTGTAATAGGCCTTCATCCTTAAAGGAGCCATGCTCAAATGACTGTCACCATTCATAAATGCGACCGTGAAGATCTGCCGTTACTTCAACAGATAAGCATTGAAACCTTCTATGATACATTCAAGGACCAGAATTCGCCTGATCAAATGAAGGCTTATTTGGAACGGGCCTTTAACGCGGAGAAGCTGGAAGAGGAATGGTCCAATCCGTCTTCGGAATTTTATTTCATTGTTTGCGATGAAGAAGCTGCCGGTTATTTAAAGGTAAACGTAGATGATGCCCAAACGGAAAAGATGGGGGAAGAAGCGCTTGAGATCGAAAGGATCTATATTCGTTCCGGCTTCCAGAGACAAGGGCTGGGCAAGCATCTTTTTGACAAGGCATTGGAAATCGCTATCGGTCATCACAAAAAAAAGATCTGGCTAGGGGTTTGGGAGAGGAACGAAAGCGCCATTGCGTTTTACCGGAAGGCGGGATTCGTTCAGACGGGGGCCCACTCGTTTTATATGGGCGATGAGGAGCAGATTGATTTTATTATGAGCAAGACGTTGACATAACCTTTATTCCCCGGAGCGGCTAATCTGAATGATTGGCTGCTTTTTTGTTGCGCTGCTCTCAACAAAATGTATAGGCACGAGTACCATAAATCGGCATATAGTAGTAAGGCATCAAGTTTTTGTGGCGCTTTCATGGCGCAAATTGGCGAAAAACGAGGTGGAAACATGCAAAACAGCAAGATTGCGTATTTCTCGGCGGAGTTTGGACTTGATGAATCCCTACCGATTTATTCGGGTGGCCTTGGCATATTGGCTGGCGACCATATCAAGGCGGCAGCAGACTTGAATATTCCGCTTACGGGCGTAGGCATATTTTACGGTAAAGGCTATTTCCAGCAGCATATTGACGAGGGCGGCTCGCAGCACCATTGGTATCCCGAGGTCGATCTGGAGGCGAGTGTTTATCCGGTTGAACTCGTGCGGGACGGCAATGGTCATCCTGTTATTATCGAGGTTCCGCTGGAAGGCAGAAAGGTTTATGCGAAAGCGTTCTCCGTGCAGGTAGGCTCTGTCACTCTGTACCTGCTCAATACCGACGTTGAATCAAACGGCGAGGCGGAGCGCCGCTTAACTGACACGTTGTATCCCGGGGCGCAAGATATTCGCATCAGCCAGGAGATTCTCCTCGGCATCGGCGGCACGAGATTGCTTGCCGCGCTGGGTATTCAGCCAGAAGTGTGGCATATGAACGAAGGGCATTGCGCTTTTCTTGCCCTGGAACGCATCCGCATGCTGTCCGCCGAAGGCGTGCCTTTCGAGACGGCGCTTGAAGCCGTTAAGGCAAGCACCGTCTTCACGACGCATACGCCGGTTCCGGCGGGGCACGACGTGTTCTCCGTTGAGATGATGGACCGTTTTTTTGGCGATTTCTACTGGCAGCTGGGAGCGGATAGGGATCGGGTGTTAGCGCTTGGCCGCATGAACGGCGTGTTCAACATGACGCGCCTTGCCGTCAGCGCGTCCTCGAAAGTAAACGGGGTAAGCAAGCTGCACGGTGAAGTGACCCGGGAAATGTTCCACAGGTGGATGCCGTATATTCCGGCAAAGGATATCCCCGTCGATTCGGTCACGAACGGCATCCACACGGGGACATGGCTGGCCGCTGGCCTGAAAGAACTGTTCGACCGATATCTCCCGTCCGACTGGTCCCTGCAAGCAGCGGAGCCGGAAGCATGGGCAGCGGTTCGGGAAATTCCGAGCATCGAGTTGTGGGAGGAGCATCAACGGGCGAAAGCCAAGATGCTGCAAGCTTTCGGACTGCCGATCGCCCCTTCGGACGGTGTTCCGCTCATCATCGGTTTTGCCAGACGGTTCGCGACGTATAAGCGGGCGCTCCTTATCTTCAACGACGCGGAGCGGATCGCGCGGATCCTTGGCAATCCGGATCGTCCGGTGGTTCTTGTGTTCGCAGGCAAGGCGCATCCCTCGGACGGACCGGGGCAGGATTTGATCCGCAAAATTGTAGAGCTTTCCCAGGATGAAAGGTTCAAAAACCGTGTGTTCATGATTGAGAACTACGCGATGGATAAAGCAAAGCTGCTCGTTCAAGGCGTGGACGTATGGCTCAATACCCCGCTGAAGCCAATGGAAGCCAGCGGCACAAGCGGGCAAAAGGCTGCCTTGAATGGCGTGCTTAACTGCAGCGTGCTGGACGGCTGGTGGGTGGAGGGCTACAACGGGCGAAACGGCTGGGCAATCGAGAGTACGGTCGATGGCGACCCGTGGCTGCAGGCAAAGCAGGACACCGAAGCGCTTTACCGGCTGCTCGAGGAAGAGATTATTCCGCTGTATTACAAGCGGGAGGATCGGAATGTCCCCGTGGAATGGGTCAACCTGATGAAGGAATCGATCTGCTCGCTTGCGCCGGTCTACAACACCCACAGAATGGTAACCGATTACTGGAACAAGATGTACGTGCCAACGAGCTTGAGAGGAAAGCGGTACGCCGCGGACAACTTCGAGGTTGCGTCAAGAGTAGCGGCTTACAAGCGATTCATCCGCAGCAAGTGGTCGGGCGTTCAGGTCAGGAACGTGAATATTCAAGAAGACAATGGCAACGGAAACGGGGTAAACCGTTTCCGCGCCGAGATTCAGCTAGGCGACATATGGCATGAGGATGTTCGCGTGGAAGCGGTTGGCTCCGATGGCCATCGCGGCATCTGGAAGGTGAAGCTAGAGCCAATTCGGCAGCAGGCGAAGGGACATTACGTCTTTGAGGGAGCCTCTGCCGATATCCCGACGGACAACATCTGGGAGGCCGACGTCAACGTGCGGGTTACTCCGATCAGCCCCGATTTCGCTAATGAATTCGAGCTGGAGCTTGCTGCTTGGGGGGAATAGCCGGCAGCCTTATTAAATAACGCGAAAAGCCGGATCCTTTGTGATTCGGCTTTTTTCATACCATTGATGAGTGGAGGTATTGGCTGTTTGGAATAGGTTAGAGGCAACAGATGGTTTTCCGTTATAATAGTACCCAGGCATACGGAGTAAAAACTTCATTCCTCGAGGTGACGAATTCATGATGGATACTGGCACTGGCAATTATCTCAAACCTTGGATTGTAAACCGGGCGGATCCTTATGTGCTTAAGCATACGGATGGCTTCTACTATTTTACCGCTTCGGTACCGGAGTATGACCGGCTTGTGCTGCGCAAAGCCGCTACGCTGGAGGAGCTTGCTCACGCAGAGGAAACCGTCATTTGGCGGAAGCATGAAACAGGCGAGATGGGCAGCCATATTTGGGCGCCCGAGCTGCATTCGATCGACGGCAAATGGTATATCTATTTCGCAGCGGGGACGGCAGAGGATCAATGGGCGATTCGACCGTATGCGCTGGAGTGCGGCGATGAAGATCCGATTACGGGCACATGGGTGGAAAAAGGCAAAATCGAGCTCGACTTCGAAAGCTTCTCCCTGGATGCGACAACGTTCCAGCATAACGGAGAACGCTATCTGATCTGGGCGCAATATAAAGAATCCGACAGCAATCTGTACATAGCCAAGCTGGCTAATCCCTGGACGATTATAGGTCCGCAAGTGTTAATCTCCACGCCGGAATACGACTGGGAGATTCAAGGCTACCGGGTGAATGAGGGACCGGCCGTCTTGCTGCGCCACGGGCGGATTTTCGTAGCTTATTCCGCTAGCGCGACCGATCACCGGTATTGCATGGGCTTATTGGAAGCTTCTTTGGAAGCGGATTTGCTCAACCCGGACAGCTGGATCAAGCATCCCGAGCCTGTGTTCGAGACCAACGAGGAAACGGAAAATTACGGACCGGGGCATAACAGCTTTACCGTAAGCGAGGACGGCTCGACCGATCTTATCGTGTATCATGCGAGGCCTTATAAAGAGCTTATCGGCAGTCCGCTCTCCGATCCTAACCGCCATGCCCGCATCCAAGCATTCACTTGGAAGGAAGACGGAACGCCTGACTTTGGGGTGCCGGGGAAATAATGCAAAAAAGACGTATGGGGGCGCCCGTACGTCTTTTTATTTTTAATGCGGACAAGAAACAAATCTCCCTTATCAACCGTCTCTATTTTCAACTAATCTGAATGAGTTAAGGGGAGGCAGATCGTGAACTGTTTAAGACTTACACTCATATTGCTTGGAGTACTGATTTTTACGGCTTGCAGCAACGTTATGGCGGAATCTCCAAAGAAAGCAGTTTACAAAGACGACCCTGTTCTAGCCTTCCAAAAAGAGGTTATACCCGTCCAGGAGGAAATCTATCATAGGTATTTTCCTGATGCAGCTGCTGAGGAGAGATTCTTTTCTCAAGCGGTAAGTTATTTCGATAACGATAATCTAAAGCTGGTCTATATGGTCTACCAGTTGGATTCCGCAGAAATAAAAGACTACTTTAAGGAGCTAAAAGTGAAGCTTGGCGATAAAGTGGCAATCAAACAAGCCAGATACAGTCCCAAATACCTTCAGGATACGGCTAATGAGGTTGCGGAGTTTGTCCATTTGATTTGCGAGAAAGGTCATTCGTTCACTGTAAGTTATAACCCGATAGATGAAGTTATCGATATTGAAATGTTGTTGACCTTGCAGCAAATTGCAGATTTATATAAGAAGTTTGACGCGGACATCTTGAGAATTACGAACAAGGAACCGGAGCCAGCGATTCCACTTTAGGGTTGCCAAAAGGCTCTCTCCGTTATTGACCGAGGATGGCAAACCGATCTGGAAGAGATGTGGCGTTTATTTTATAAGGTGTATCAAGAAATGATCACTGTTGCGGGAAGGAGCATCTATTCTTCTTTTGATCTGGATGAGAAGCTGCACATGCTTTATTATCTAAAAGCCGACATTGGCCATGACTATGAGGACTGGTACTCCGATTTATCCGAATAACCCTGCAACAATCCCCCTGCCGCAAGCAACAGGGGGATTGTATTTAACCTTTATAATCGATATTAATATCGTAGCTGTTCATCTCGATGGAGATTTCGCTTCTTGTCTCGAAGTTGATGCTCTTCAGCCAGGTTGTATCGAATTTATCCACGGTTTCCATCCGCAGCGTCTCATATTTTTTCTTCGCTTTATCGATCTCCTTGGCCAGCCAATACAAGTAAACAAAGCTGACGATAAAGACGGCGAGCAGGAAGATAAGGAAGGAACTGTTCATAATGCTCTCATACAAACTTGCAAAGCTGCCGTGAATGGTGCCGTTATTGCGGAAGTAGACAATGCCAAACATTAAAAAACAAAACAAGCATAGCAGTGCGCAAAAAGCGGCTCTTGATTTGTACGTTTCCCACTTTTTCTTACGGTCGATGAGTGTTTCGAATGTTTTTCTTGCATCGTTTGGTACGAGTTCACGCCAAGCCATGCCAGCCCCCTCCTTTCAAACTTACCTGTCCAATACATGTTATGCCTGTACGCATAAAGCAATGTCTGCCGGCAAACAACTAATAAGAAAAAATTGGATGCCGGAAGGAGCTTGCCCGATGATCACGCCGATTAAAGTAAGAGACGTGAAGGACATTGAACAAATCAACCATATCGTATCCCGTTACGACTTCGATATCTGGATTCACGGCAAAAGCGGGATGGCCGACGCCAAATCGATTCTTGGCTTGTTTGTCCTGAAGCTGAACGAGCCGTTAACGCTTGTCATCCCGGATGACGTGAACTACAAGAAGCTTTTCAAAGAGCTGGAGCCGTTTCTCGTCATTGGATAGTAAGACCGGTACACGCAGCCAGCGATGCTCAACAATTTAATACAACCCCATAAAGTTTGCTTTTACCCCCGTGCAATCCAAAATCGGGTCGTTTAGTATGGAGGTAGGCTTATACAGCCAAGCAGGATATAATGGTCGCATTGCAACATCGATCATGGGGAAGGGTTGAGCGGATGCTGCGTGTATTAATCGTAGATGACGAGTTCGAGATTCGCGAAGGTTTACGTAACCGCTTTCCGTGGAGCACGTACGGCATTGAAGAGGTGCTGGTCGCCGATGACGGCGATACGGCGCTGATGCTGGCGAAGGATGAACGTCCGGACCTCGTTGTAACGGATGTGAAAATGAACCGCATGTCCGGGCTGGAATTTTTAAACGCCTTGGAGCCGGTAAAGGATTATCATCCGGAAGCCGTTGTGGTGAGCGGTTACGATGATTTTGATCTGGTGAAGCAGGCGATGAAGACCGGAGCGATCGATTATATTCTTAAACCCATCAATATAAGCGAGCTGGAGCAAATTGTCCGCAAAGCGGTCGAGAATATTCAGCGGAAGCGGCTCGAGCAGCATAATGAGCAGCAGTTGATCAACCAGGTGAAGTTTGCGATTCCGAAAATGCGCGAAGAGCTGCTTCGGGAGATGGTGGAGCAGGAGCATGACCCGTATAAGGAAACAAGACGGCGTCACCGGCTGACCACGTTAAACATGGAATGGATGACTGTCGATCATATGACGGTTATGGTCATTGTCGCCGATGATCTGAAAGCCATTGAGAATCGGCGCGGCCAGGAGAAGGACCTGATTTTGTTCGGGATCGGCAATGTCGTGAATCAGACGCTGGAGGAGGATTATCCTTATCCTTACGCGATCTGCATGGACAGCTCGGGCAGATGGCTTGTTCTGTTAAGCTGCCTGCGTTCGGAGCAGGCTGAGCTGACCAGCGGAATCGCGCATCTGTGCATCAAGCGGATTAATGATTTTGTGAAGGTGAAGGCAAGCGTTGGACTCCGGACCAACCCATGCACCTTCGAGAATCTGCACGAGATGTATACGGAAGCGCTTAGCGTTCTGGAGCAGAAGGCCGTCTATGGAGGGAACCGCGTGTTTACGCTGCAAGGCGGTTTCGAAGAAAACGAGCATGCCGATCTAAAGCTGGCAGAGCCGGAAGAAGTGCTGGATCTGGTCAAGTTCGGATCCGACGAGGATATAACCGCGGCCATGGAACGGTTCGAATTAATGGTGCAGGCATGGCAGCTCACGCAGCTTCGGGATATTCAGCAGCATATTTTCGAATGGCTGTTCGAGATTGTCAGGAAAGCCGCCGCGGCCGGTATTCCGAATAAAAAATGGGGCAGCAATCCGATTGCGCTCTGGGAGCGGCTGGAGCAATACGATACGCTGCAGTCGCTCAGGGAGCAGGCCGAACGATGCTTGAAGGAAATCGCCGCCGATTTCCGGAGTCTCTCCGCTACGCCAAGCCAGATTATATCGGAGGCGGAGAAAATATTGCAGCGGGATTACGCGGAGAGCTTAACGCTGCAAAGCGTGGCAAGCGCCGTGCATGTTACTCCCGTATGGCTCAGCAAGCTGTTCAAGAAAGAGAAACGGCAGACGTTCCTTGAATATTTGACCGATATCCGGATCGAGAAGGCGAAGGAGATGCTTGGCGACATCCAGTACAAGGTGTACCAAATCTCTTATCAGGTGGGCTATAAAGACCCGGTTCATTTCTCGAAGCTGTTCAAGAAGCAGGTTGGCTGCACGCCCAAGGAATACCGCAGGCAGCGCGGCATTATAGACGAGTAACGCATAAAGGCAGTATCCAAGGTGAATAACGCTTTCCCTTTGGAACTGCCTTTTGCCGTATCTAGACAAGGCTTACAACTTGATGCCGACCGTTACGATTTTATAGCCTTCCACCGGAATGCTGCCGCCCTCCGGCTCGCTCGCGGCGTCTTCCATAATGTTGCTTAAGTAGGTTTCCGCCGCCGAATTCGGCTGAACGGCAAGTACTGCGGAATTACCCGACAGATTGTACCAGCGGGCCATCAGGTCGCCGCGCTCCTCGTTGATCTTCAGGCTGGAGAAGGCAAGGCCGTCTCCGTTCCAGGCGAGAAATTGCTCCGCGTGAGGAAGCTCGCCTTCTTGCAAGCATACGCCAACGGTCGTCAGCGGTACAGGGAAACGGTAGGCTTCTCGGTAGGCGTCAAAGCGCTCGCTCTCGCCGCCGTAAGGGATGATCATCCATTCGGCAACATTAGAGCCAAGGCATTGCGCATCCGGAGTATGGAATACGCCCCAGTCGCCCAGCTCGCCAACGCAGCGGAGCAGCGTCAGCGCAATCGTATTCCGGCCATCCTGCAGGATTTCGTATTCGTTCAGGCCTTTGCCCGCAGCGGTCAGCCCTCTCGCTTTATCGTGAACGTCGATGAACGTCTGCAAATGCTGGCAGTTGCTTGGGTTCTCCCATACCGCGGACGGTGCCGTCTGGCGCTCGGCCACTTCAAAGATCGAATCGGCAAAATGCGTCGAGGCTATGGCATCGGAAGGCAAGAGTACCCGCAGCCGGTGATCTTTGGATCCGTTGTTGATTGTCGCATGGACGCGTACGCCCTTGCCGTTGCGGTCCAGGCTAAGCTTGGTGACGATAACGAGCGGGACCAGCTCGGCGGAGCGTCCGGCCTTCCGGTTGCGGAATTCCACCATCTCGCCGACCTCTCTGGCTAACCGTTCGTCAGCGCTTGCCGGGATGGCGAGCGAATGGATGATCTCGATGGACGCGCGGTACGGAGTATTCTCGATGATGTGAATAGCCGCTTTGAGGCCTTTGGTTGTAATAGCTTTATCGCCATTCGGCTGTTTGAAAATATATTCGTTGCCGATATCGCCCACGTCTTCATAGATGCCAAGCCCGCTGAAAATCTGGCCGCTGGTCTTGTGACAGACGGAATAGCTTCCGTCGTCTTCCACGGTCAGCCTCAGGTGGCGGTTCTCGATCACGCGGCCGCCGCGAAGGAGGGTTTTCGCTTCATCCGTACCAGCCTTTCCGCCAGCGGCACCGTCAAGGCTTGGAATCCAGGCGAACGTCTTATATCCGAGCTGAGGCAAGTTCACCGCTTCAAAGGTTAAACGAATGGCGCGGGCCATATAAGGCTGACGGAATTTATCGCTCGGCAGCTCGTAGCCGAAGCGTACGCCCAGATCTTCCGCGGAATGCGAAATCGCTGTGCCTTCTGTGTTGATGAGATAACCTTCGCCATGCGTACGCGCTTTTACCTCAGCGGCGATGGCTGCGGGATCCTCGCTTTGGTCGAAGAACCGGTGAGAGAATTCCAGCTCCAGCGTTACGACGGAGGAGCCTTCGTAGCCGCTTGTATGAAAGACGGCAAAAGGCACGGCTTCCGCGCTGTGCGCCGCGAACGAGGAGGTATCCATCTTGGAGGCGATGAACCGGACGCTTTCTTCCGTCAGCCGTTTGCCAACCTCCATGCTTTTGGCGAAACGCGTCTTCATCTCATCGTATACCTCATCCACGCTGCAGCCGCAGATGCTGTCATGCGGATGGTTCTGCATCAAGGTTTTCCAGGCATACTGCATCAGGCCGTGCGGATAAGGCTTGCCGAGCTGATGGGCCGCAGCGGCAAGAGGCTCGGCTACCTTTTCGAGCAGCGTCTGATTCTGCTGATTCAGCTGCTTGATATAGACGCGGGCGGAAGCGGTGTTCACGAGGGAGTACCAGCCGTCGGTCTGCTGGCCGCGGAGCTCGCCGCGCGTGACGCTAAGCGTAACCGGCCGCTCGCTCTCAACCGCCTGCACGTAATCGTCGAAGTTCGAATGAACAAACTCGTAATCCGGGAACAGCTCCCGTGCTACGCGAAGCGCTTCGGACAGATTGGTCTGCACCGGCTGATGGTCGCAGCCGTTCATCAGAAGCAAATGCCGGGTGGACGCGAACTGCTCGGCACGGGCGAGGCGATGCTCCCAATAAGGCTTTGCTTGATCCGGGTCAAC
This sequence comes from Paenibacillus sp. BK033, assembly GCF_004345425.1. Taxonomy (GTDB): domain Bacteria; phylum Bacillota; class Bacilli; order Paenibacillales; family Paenibacillaceae; genus Pristimantibacillus. Next base: position 23,756 of record NZ_SLVP01000015.1, on the reverse strand, counting down.
CGGAATTTCCATGCCGTTGTTATACCAGTTGGCAAACAGGATACCCAGCACGGCTGAGCCGTCGGGCGACTGCCAGACCAGCTCGGAGAACGGAGATTCCAGTCCCGAGTCATCTACCCGGTTATTGAATCCGGTCGCTTTGACGCCCCTGCCAAATACAGCGGTGTCCATGCCGGCCTGCTTCAGAAGCTGCGCGGCCTGCCCCATATTGCCGAAGGAATCCGGGAAATAGCCAAGCTTCGAGATCGGCCCGAATTTCGCGGCGTCGCGGTGGCCGATCTGAAGATTGCGCACATTCGCTTCGCTGCTCGTCAGAAATTCGTCCTGCAGTATATACCAGGGGCCAAGAGAGAGCTTGCCTTCATCGCACAGCTTCTGGATTTGCTCCCGTTTCTCCGGGTACACCTGCAAATAATCGTCGAGAACAATCGTCTGCCCGTCGAGATAAAAGCTGCGAAAGTCCGGATCGGATTCGAAGGTCCGGAGCAGCGTATCCATCGTCTCGATCAGCTTGACGTGATGGGCTTCGTACGGCATATACCATTCCCGGTCCCAGTGGGTATGAGAGATGACATGAACAATGCGCTTGGAAGATGGCATGATGGTTCCTCTTTTCTCCTTTTCATGGAAGGTTAGTCATTACGGAACTAGTGTAAAGAATCGGGCATGCCGTCACAATGAGGGAAACGCAAACTTTTAGGGGGAATGTTAATGTTTTGAACTGGGAAGAAGGAATAGCAGAAGCGCATAGTGAATAAAGGGAGCTTTTCGTCCCTACAAGAAAGGCAGGTTAACCGTATGAGAAAAGTTTCGTTTCGGCTGGCGTCCTCCTTCCGCAATCGTATGATATTTATCTTCTTGCTTATTATCATTGTCCCGTTTCTGCTCTTCGCCTACTATTCCCATATCAAGTCGATTGAGGGGATATCCGAGACGAATACGAAGATGACCATGAGCTATCTTCTTCAGGCGAAGAAGAACTTCGAAATCTATTTAAATAATTTGAATGAACAGGTCAACGAGGTTATTGGCAATAAAAGCGTTCAAGACTTACTATACAAGGAGCCCGTTAACGAGCAGGATGAGGAATCGTTCGCGGTTAATATGCTGACGGCCCTGTATCACGCCACGCCGGTTATAGATGCGTTCCGGGTAAAGGTATATCCGATTAATCCAACGAAGTACCCTTCGTATATGCGGTCTATCGATGAATCCGTGCGGATTGGCGACCAATATTGGTTCCAGCGCTCCAAAGCAACGGTGGAGCCGACCTGGTATCTGACCATGCCGAAGCAGGGGAAATACGCAAAGCCTTTGCTCACTTACGTGAAACGGTTCTCCGGATTGTACGATTCCAAAGTGCGGGGACTTATCGCAACGGATCTTTCCGACGACTTTCTGGAGCGGTATTTCTCCCCCTCGGATCAGCTCAAGGATCAGAAGCTGCTGCTCGTGAACGACAAGGGCATTGTGCATTATGATTCGGCCGTCAATGAATGGACCGGTCAGCCGTTTCCTTCGGAGTCTTTCGTCAATTCTATGAAAAAAAGCGACGCCGGCTCGCAGTCCATCACCATCGGCGGACAAACCTACCTGGCAACCTACGTAGCGATGGCCAATCATCCGTGGACGATTGTCAGCTTGACTCCGCTGAAGGAGCTGACCGGCGCCATGAACGAGATTAACCGTGTCCTTATTATTTTTCTGATCGTGTATTTGCTGTGCTGCTTCAGCGTCGTTATTTATTTGACCGTAACCTATACGCAGCCGATTGCCCATCTTGTCCGCCTGATGCGCAAGCTGGAAGCGGATAATCTCCATTATTTATCGCCATGGTCCTCCCGCAAGGATGAGGTAGGCTGGCTGTTCCGGAGCGTTGGCAGCATGGTGCACCGGATAGACGGGCTTGTGAAGGAGGCCGCGCGTTCGGAGCGCAACAAGAAGGCGCTGGAATTCCAGGTACTCAGCCATCAGATCAATCCGCATTTTCTGTACAATACGCTGGAGTCGATCCGGTGGAAGGCGGAAAATCACGGCCGGAGCGACATAAGCGAAATGGTGTCGGCGCTTGGCAATCTGCTGCGTCTCAGCCTTAACCAAGGGAAAGAAATCACCACGCTGAAGCGGGAGTTTGATCAGGTGAAGGCGTACGTGGCGATCGAGCAGGCTAGAATGGGCAAAACCGTGCGGATCCTCTACGCCTGCGATGAGGAAACGCTGGAGCTGCCGTTCCTTCGGCTGCTGCTGCAGCCCCTTGTAGAGAATGCGATCCAGCATAGCGTGCGGGATAACTTCGACAAAGGGAAGATCATGATTGCCGCAAGGCAAGAAGAGGGTGATATCGTTATGGATATCGCCGATAATGGGAAAGGCATTCCGCAGCATGTGCTCGACCAGCTGGAGCAGGCGGAGGAGCCGGCAGGCAGCAAGTTCTCGCCGTCGCGCCGGGGCGTAGGGCTGCGAAACGTGAACGACCGGCTGAAGCTGTATTTTGGCGAGGCTTATAAGCTGAAGATTGTGACGGGACCGGACATCGGGACAAAAATTACGTTAAAGCATCCTGTACTGAAAGAAGGCCAGGAGCTGGATTCGACCTTTGAGTGAATAAAAGGGGAGTACGGTTCCATGGCATGCTGCTATAAAAGGAGGAGTATCAATTGAATAACAGACGTTACGTTATTGGAAGTTTACTCCTGACGCTTGTATTGGTCCTTGGCGCATGCTCCGGCCGTACGCCAGAGTCTTCCGCCAAGACTCCGGAGCATGCTCCCGTTACGCTCAGGCTGCTTACCTGGGCGGATGACCGATACCGGCAGCTGTACGAGATGTTCCATGAGAAGTATCCCTGGATTACGATCGAACCGGTTAAGGTGGAAGCAAACGAGAAGGATATTACCGCGACAATCAAAGCGCTGCAGAAGGCCGGAACCCCGGCCGATCTGGCCTGGATCGACGGAGACCTGCTTGCCTACGAGCAGCAAGGACTATTGGAAAACCTCAAGCCCTATATGGATAAAGACACTTCCTTTCAAGACAAGGTGCTTCCGGACGGCTACTTCGATACGATGGATTTCCGCGGGCGCAGACTAGCCGTGCCGTTCGTGGATGTGCCGATGTGGATCGTCGTTAATAAGGATTTATTGGCCAAGCATGGGGTTGAGATGCCGCCAAACAGCTGGACCTTTGATGACTTCCGCTCTATCGCCAAGCAGGTGACCGATCCCGCGTTGGGCGAATACGGACTTACGACCAGCAATGAATTTGTCATGCGGCTGCTTCCGCTCAAGGCGGCAGCCGACGGGCATGCGCCGAACCTGGCCTATTTGAACGAGAGCATGACGCAAAGTCTGTTGAATACCCCGGCCGTTCTGGACGATATCCGTTGGCTGACCGAGTTTGTGACGGAAGACGGTTCGATGCTTTCCTGGTCCAAGGCCAAGGAACAGCATGATGTCGCGCGTAGTTTCCTGAACGGTAAAACCGCCTTCGAGGTCGGGGGGGATTGGCTGCTGCCGCGCTTGCAGAAGGAAGCGCAATTCAACTGGGATATCCTCCCGTTTCCGCGCGGGAAGCAGAACCAGTATTCCTTCCATATTTACGGCCCGCTGGCCATGCTCAGCGGTTCGCAGCATAAGGAGGAAGCCTACGAATGGATCAGCTTCCAGTTCGAGCTGGAAGCGCAGAAGTGGAAGATCGACGAAGGCGCCAACGCTTCCGTCATTGATCCGGAGCTGACCGATTATATCGACATGGCGCCAATCTGGCAGGGCCGCAATATCGAGGCCGTCAAGATGACCAAGGACAACGTCCTGGTCCTCCCGGGCGCTACCATTCCCGGCTTCTCGGAGTACAACTGGGTCAACATGATCAACGAGATTGTTTTCAACGGCTATGACATTAAGCATCTGATCCCCGAGACCGAGGCTTGGAATAAAAAAACGCTCCAACTGCGCGAGCAGTGGAAGCAGCAAGCCGTCAAATAAGCGAGAAGCCGTCCACTGAGGGCGGCTTTATGTTGTTTATGGACGGCTGTAAGCCCATTGACAACCCAACTACTTAGTGATACTTTATAGTTGTAGTAAGTGATACTGCATACCAGTCATACGGAATAGCGAGAGGTGATTGTGCTGGAAAACATAACGGAAATGCTTAAAGGAGTGCTCGAGGGCTGCGTCCTTGAAATTATAAGCCGCAATGAAACCTACGGCTATGAAATTACGAGGCAGCTAAACGCCCTCGGCTTTACGGATGTTGTAGAGGGAACGGTATATACGATTCTGATTCGGCTCGAGAAGAATAAGCTGGTGGAGATCACCAAGAAACCATCCGACATGGGACCGCCGCGAAAGTTTTTCGCAATCAACGATGCGGGGCGCGAGGAGCTGCGAAGGTTCTGGGCAAAGTGGGAGTTCGTATCCTCGAAAATTAACGAGTTAAAGGAGAGAGAGCAATGAATTTTTGGCAGAAAATCACCGGCAGCGACATGACTAAAGAATTCAAGGCTTTTGAATCGCGGGCCAATAAGCTGCCGGCAGATTATCAAACGGCATGGGAGAAAATCAAGGCCAATCTTTGGCCGCACGCAGATTTGACGGGCCGCAATCTGATGCCGATTCTGGACGGCGTGCTTGGACTGCTTGAAGAAGCGGCGGCGGACGGTCAGCGAGTCCACGAGGTGCTGGGGGACGATCTTAAGGGCTTCTGTTCAGCGCTGGCGGGCGAAGAAGGAGCAATAACGTTTCGAGACAAGTGGCGCCAGCAGCTCAACCATACGATTGCCAAAAAATTAGGCAAGTAGCTTAAGCTCATCGTGCTATTAGGAGGGTAAACATGAGAATACAAGATATCATTCAAGGAAAAAAGGAGTGGCGAGCGCATGTGGCGCGGGTAAAAGCGCTTCCCCACGATTATCAGATCGTTTACAAAGAGATGCAAAAATATTTCTTTAAGGTTGGCCCTGTTGAGCTAACCGAGGGGACGGGGATGCTCTCCGGAATTGTCGATCTTTTTGAAGAGGGAGCGGCACGGGGGAAAGGCGTGCTCGAAGTGACGGGCAAGGACGTAGCTGCTTTCTGCGACGATTTGATTAAAGATTCAAAGACGTACGCTGATCTTTATCAAGAATCCATCGACAAGAAGGGCAACAAGACCAAGAAATAAGAGCTCCGCCCTTAGAGCATGCCTATCGAATAAGCGAGCGCCTTGAGGTACTTACCTCTCTTAGCCCTGCCGCAACACACAAAAGCCGTCCAATCAGGACGGCTTTTTGCATTGCGGCAATCTTCAAAAATGACAACGCTTTCTTAAGAATGTTGGCTTTCGACGGCTTTGTCTGGAAGAGTAAACTGAGAACAAAGGAGGAGCAGATATGGAGTTGGATACACGGGTAACGGGAAATACGGGAAAAACAGAACAACGATCGCAATTTTGGAAGCGGTTCAAAAAACAAAAAACGCTGCATCTGTTCGTCGGACTCGGCATGATTTTTTTGTTGGTCTTCGCTTATACGCCGATGTTCGGCATTCTAATGGCCTTTAAGCAGTATTCCATCTCTACCGGGATTAAGGGCATTTTCACGAGCGATTGGGTGGGATTAAAGCATTTCAAGGAATTCGTGGGCGACTACCAATTCGGAACGATTGTCCGCAATACGCTGGCACTAAGTCTTCTAAAAGTCTTCTTCGCTTTTCCGGCTCCCATATTGCTGGCGATTCTATTAAGCGAAGTGAAAGATTTGAAATTTAAGCGGTTTGTCCAGACCATCAGCTATTTGCCCCATTTCATCTCGTGGGTCGTTGTTGCGGGGATTGCTTTCGCCTTCCTGTCAACCGATGTCGGGATGATTAATAAGGCGCTGCTAGGGTTGGGTTTGATAGACAAACCGATTGACGTATTAACGAATCCCAGCTACTTTTGGGGGTTTGCGACGGGAAGCGCCGTTTGGAAGGAAATGGGCTGGTGGACAATCATCTTCCTGGCCGCAATTGCCGGGATCAACCCGTCGCTGTACGAGGCCGCGCAGATCGACGGAGCTGGCCGTTTGGCCCGAATACGCCATATCACGTTCCCCGGAATGAAAGGAACGATTGTTGTCGTACTTATTCTGACCATCGGGAGCATTCTGGGCGGAGGGTTAGTCGGCTCCAACTTCGAGCAGGCGTTCCTGTTCGGCAACAGCATCAACAATCCGACCTCGGAGATCGTGCAAACCTACGCGTTTAAGGTTGGTTTAAGGGATGGAAGATTTTCCTATGCGGCTGCCATTGATTTGATTCAATCCGTCATTTCCGTCATTCTGATCTTCTCCAGCAATTTCATCGCCAAACGTTCTTCGGGCTCAAGTCTATTCTAGGAAAGGGGAGCGGGCATGCAGCTCAGCCAGAAACAAAAAGACCGCATCATGGATGCCTTGATTTATGCGTTATTAACCATTCTTACGTTAACGATGCTTTATCCGTTTTATTACGTTCTGATTCTTTCCTTTAATAAAGGAACCGATTCGCTTCTCGGAGGCGTTTATCTGTGGCCTAGAACCTTTACCGTTGAGAATTACGTCAGGTTTTTGGATGATCCCCACTGGTACCGCGCTTTTTTGGTCACGATTATGAGAACGCTTGCAGGAACCGCCTTAGGCGTCTTATTTACCTGCTTGGTCGCTTACGGATTGTCGCACCGGGATCTGCTGTTTCGTAAAGGCTATTTCACGGTCATTATATTCGCGATGTACTTTTCCGGCGGCCTTATCCCGTATTACGTCGTTCTGCGCTCCGTTGGACTGTTGAACACGTTTGGGGTCTATGTGATTCCGTCCATGCTGAGTACGTTCTTCCTGTTGATAGCCATTTCGTTCTTTCAGGAGATTCCGGGCGAATTAAAGGAATCGGCTCATATGGACGGCGCCAGCGAGCTCGTTATTTTCTACCGGATCATTCTTCCCGTCTCCATGCCGCTCATTGCAACGATGTCGTTATTCCTGGGAGTTGGACAGTGGAACTCTTGGCTTGATTCCGCTTACTTCGTGCAATCGGAAGGTCTGCGGACGCTTGCCTTCCGGATGATGGAGGTCATCAACAAGAGCAACGCTCCGATGGACGCCATTGCCGTTGCGAACAGTGCCTCGGCGGGCGTTACCAGCTATTCGCTTCAGGTAGCGGCCATGGTGATCTCTATCGCGCCTATCGTATGCGTATATCCGTTTCTTCAAAGATTTTTTATTCAAGGCATTATGCTGGGTTCCGTGAAGGGCTGATTTTTAATTGGCATGATATTAAAGCGTTTGCTTTAATATAAACATCACTTGTTGGAGGGGTTACATTGAACAGATACAAAGGGAAGAAGGCTCTGCTCCTATCGCTCATCCTCATGATGACGATAACGTTAATGTCCGCATGCGGCGGAAACAACAACAACGACGGTCAGAAGAACAACGCAGCCGCCGCCGACTCTCCGGGGACAACCCCCGATTCGCCCGCAAAAAGCAACGAGGTGAAGGAGCTGTCCTTGTTTATCGATGCCTCCTGGTATCCGGTGAAGGAGTGGAAGGGAGCCGTTGCCGAGGAAATTACGAAAAAGACGGGAATTAAGCTGAACGTGACGGTCGCGACGGACGATAAGCAGCTTCCGCTGATGATCGCTTCCGGAGACCTTCCCGACCTGGTCTTCACTTATGCTAATATCGATCGGATGTCCGATTCAAAGCTTTCCTATCCCTGGAATGAACTGATCGAGAAATACGCGCCGGATTTTAAAATCGATCCGACAAGAATCGCGATACACACCATGGATGACGGCAACTTCTACACGGTGCGCAACTCCTTTGCCACGCAGGAGGAAATGGCGCAGAACAAATATTCGCTCGGAAGCGACGGCAACCCGGGTATCGCCGTGCGCGAGGATATTCTGAAAGAGCTTGGGAATCCCCCGATTGACACCATCGACAATTTTGTAAAGGTTTTGGGCATGGTTAAGCAAAAATACCCGGACATGGTTCCTCTCATTATGGATAAGGATTGGATCGAGCAATACTTCCTGCAGCAGTTCGGCGTCGAAGGCCTTCTGGACGGCTGGTACGAGCGGGACGGAAAAGTGGACTATGCGATAAGACAGCCGGAAATGCTGGAATTTTTCAAATTCATGAACCGTCTTTACCGCGAAGGGGATATACTGGCCGAGAACTTCGCCTATACGAACGATCAAATCGACGATCAGTATGCGACAAGCGGGAAGGCGTTTGCGCATAGCCATACGGTCAGCGTAGCGGACATGGACAATATTAAGGTCAAAAACGCGGGCGGCTCGTATACGTTCCAGATGCTGCCTAGCGCCATTTCGAAAAATGCGAAAGCGGTCAGCTCGGGACTAGGCTTCGCAGGCACGTTTATCACGAAGAATAACAAGGACCCCGAAGCTTCGATCAAATTCCTTCAGTATCTGGCAAGCGACGAAGGCAAGAAATTGACCATGTTTGGCGTTGAAGGCGAGCATTGGACTTGGAATGAAGATGGTTATCCGAATTTGAAATACGATCCGTCCGATGCCGATTTCGTCAACACGAACGGAATTAAATGGTGGTACCTGTACAACGACGGCGTTACCGAAGGAATGCTGAGTTACGTGCCGGGGGCACAGAAGACGAAAGCGTTGATGGAGAAAAAAGCGTTCACGGTCTACAAGCCGGAGCTTGGTTTGATTCAATTGCAGCCGGATTCCGAAGAGAAGACGATTAAAACGAAGATTGACGAGATGATCAAGAACGAAAAGGTCAAAATTTACTTGGCGAAATCGGAAGAAGAGGCCGTTGCCAATTACGAGACCATGGTGAAAAATGCCGAGAAGATCGGTTTGAACCGCTTGGTGGATTGGGCAAACCAAACGTATCAGAAGAAGAAGGATTTGTTTAAAAAATAAGACCAAAGTCCGGCAGCAGCGCGATGCGTTGCCGCCGGACTTTGTATGCTATACCGCTGGTGGATTTGCTTTTGCGAAGGGAGGAAGCACAACGCTATGTTCATTTCGTTTCAACTGGACGAAGTCCGATTAACCGACGATGTTTTTGCTTCCAGGAGAGAACGTGCAAAAACATACCTGCGAGAGTTTGATCTGGAGCGTCTGATGCACACGTTCAAGATTAATGCGGGAATGGCATCCGCAGCGGAGCCGCTGGGCGGCTGGGAGGCGCCGGATTGCGGCTTAAGAGGACACTTCGTCGGGCATTTTCTGTCCGCGTGCGCCAAATTCGCTTATGGCGATGGCGACGAAACGATGAAGACGATGGCGGGTGAAATTGTCGGCGTCATGCAGGCGTGCGCGCAGCCAAGCGGCTATTTGAGCGCCTTCGAGGAGGATAAGCTTGACGTACTGGAGCTCGAAGAGAACCGCAGCGTGTGGGCTCCCTACTATACCCTGCACAAAATCATGCAAGGCTTGATTGATTGCTATAAATATTTGCGTCATGCGCAAGCACTGGAGCTTGCGGTCAATCTTGCCCATTACATTCGGGGAAGATTCGAACGTCTTTCCCATTGGAAAATCGATGGCATTCTTCGCTGCACGAAAGTAAATCCCGTAAACGAGTTTGGCGGTTTGGGAGACTCCCTTTATACGTTATACGAGTTGACCGGAGATGCCAAGCTCCTCGGATTGGCCCGTATTTTTGACAGGGATTACTTGCTCGGGCCGCTTGCGGAAGGCCGGGATGTATTGGAGGACCTGCATGCCAACGCTCACCTTCCGATGATCATTGCAGCCATGCACCGCTACAAGATAGGAGAAGAGGATTCCTATAAAAAATCGGCACTCCGTTTCTACGATTTCTTGAAGGGGAGAACCTTCGCGAACGGAAACAACAGCTCCAAGGCGACGGCCTTTATCCGGGGCGGAGTATCGGAGAAAGCGGAGCATTGGGGCGGTTACGGTCAATTGGCGGATGCGCTGACCGGCGGGGAAAGCGAAAGCTGCTGCGCGCATAATACGGAAAAGATTGTGGAGCGCTTGCTGGAATGGTCCCCGGAGACCGGGTATTTGGACCATCTGGAATCCCTCAAGTATAACGCGGTCTTGAATAGCGCCAGCGCTAAAACGGGTCTTTCCCAATACCATCAGCCGCTCGGAACGAATGCGATGAAGAAATTCAGCGAACCGTATGATTCCTTCTGGTGCTGCACCGGGTCAGGGATCGAAGCCATGAGCGAACTGCAAAAAAACATCTGGTTCAGGAACGGAAACGCCATTCTTCTTAATGCTTTTGTTTCCTCGACGGCAGCATGGAAGGATCGTGGAATCGTTATCCATCAGCGGACGAGTTATCCGGACAGTCTGACTTCCGCGTTGCATTTTGAAGCGGATGAGCCGGTGGAGCTTCGGATGATGTTCAAGGAAAAGGCCGTCAAGAACATAAGATACAACGACGAAGGCATCCATCTCCGAAAGGAAGAAGGGTATATTGTAGTCGAACGCTTATTTCGTAATGGGGATCGGATGGACATTGAAATCGAAGCTCCCTTGAGGCTGATTCCGCTTCCGGGATCGGAAGCAACGGCAGCGCTCCTATACGGCAGCGTGCTCCTCGCCAGGGTTGATGATGACATGCCATTGACAGGAATATCCGATCGGAATCTAGAGGAGAAGCTGGCCGGCAGGATAAAGGATGGTAAGCTGGAGGTTATCGTCGAAGACGATAGGGGGACTCGAGCCAGATTCATCCCTTTATTTAGAGTCGAGGAGGAATCGTATTCCGTTTATATCGATTGGTCGGGACTTGGGGCGCCGGAACGCGGCTTTTCCTTTGCGGCGGTCGGAAGAGCGGCCTATGGAGGAAGCTAACGATCGGTCTGCAACCGATCGCTCCGGGGGAAATGCGACTCTAGCGGAATTCTTGAGTACGTGATACGTTAACGATATATGGATTCCTTATTGGAGGGAAATGCATCCGTGAGCATCATGCGCAAGATCGTGCTTGGTTACGTCATTATGATCTTTATCCCGGTTATCGCTTTCGGGTATCACTATTACACGCAAATCTACGGAAACTTGACCCAACAATTCGTAGAGAGCAGGCAAAAGATCCTCGAGCAGGCCTACGCCAATATGAAGACGGATTTCGCCAGGATTCAATCGGTTCACCGGGTGATGCAATACAATCCTTACCTGACCGATTATCTGGATGGCGTCTATGATTCCGACGCGGACAGCGTCTACGCATTGACACGGTATATTCTCCCGCTGTACACCCAATCCATGTTCGCCAATCCGGAGATCGAATCTATCGTGATCTATAAAATGAAGGACCGGGTGCTGCCCATAACCAATCTATTTCGGGACTGGTCCATGCTGGAGCCGCAAACAGAGGCCACCGTCGCGTCTCTGAAAGCCGGTCAGGGGATATGGCTGCGCGCCGATCCTCAAGTATCGGATCCGGACCTGATTTATTACCAGTACATCTACAATACGCAAATTACGGAGCGAATCGGTCTCCTTGAAATTCGGGTTAGCAATAGCTTAATCCGCAACTTTTATGCCGCTGCGGGCGTGGAGGGCAATTGGAAAGCCAATCTGCTTACCGGGCAAGGCGATTTGCTGAGGAACGAAGCGGCAGGATTGGACAATAAGACGCTGACTCTTCTGCAAGCGGAGAAGCGGAATTTTTTTATCAACCGCAATATGATTGTCAATCAGCTAAAGCTTGAGCCCCTGGGCGTTCGCGTAATCATCACCGGTCAGGTGGGAGACGTATTCCGTTCCGTGAAGCAGAAAGAGGCCGTATTGGTGACGATCATCGTGCTGCTGCTCATCGCCTTATCCATCGCCTATTATTTGCTGGCTTCTACGATTACGAAACGAATTCTCCGCTTGGCCCGGCATATGCGCACTCTGAGCGACAATAACCTAAGGCAGCTGTCGATCCAAAGCGGCAGGTTTGAAAAGGACGAGATCGGCTTCCTGATCGTTACCTACAACTCCATGGTTAGGAGAATGGACGAGCTCATTAATAATGTCCACCGGGCCGAGCTTCGCAACAAAGAAGCGGCATACCAGGTGCTGCAAGCGCAGATCAAGCCCCATTTTCTATACAACACGCTGGAAACGATCCGAATGGTCGCGGAAGCCAATAACGACAAGGAGGTTGCCGATATATCCTTCTGGTTCGGGAAGCTGATGCGGTACAGCTTGTCGTCCGCGCAGCAGGAAACGGTTCTCGCGAAGGAAATCGAGATGGTTGCCTTTTACATGAACATCCACAAAATGAGGCTTCAAAGCAGGCTGACCTACGAGATTGACGTTCAGCTCGAGGCCGACAGGCTGTCCTGTCCGCGCTTTCTCCTGCAGCCTCTTATTGAAAACAGCATCGTGCATGGGGCTTCCGCCGTTCTGCGTCCCGTCCATATCCGGCTGCAAGCAACGGAAACGGAATCGGAGGTCACGATCGAAGTCTCCGACAACGGAAACGGGATTCCGCCCGAGAGGCTTCTCGAGCTGCGCGAACGGCTGACCAGGCACGATGAATTCCGAAAATCGGATGAACCGGCCGGCGTAGGCTTAAAAAATGTCAACGAAAGAGTCAAGGGTTATTTCGGCGGAGATTCCCGATTGGAAATCCTCAGCGAGCCGGGTCAAGGAACCTGCTTGCGCATTATCATTGAGAAAAGGACGGCGGTGGACGATGAAGATCTTGATCGTAGACGACGAACCTTTGATTCTGAAAGGGTTAGTTAAAATCGTAGAAGAGGTGGCGCCGGCAGGGTCCGACATTTGCTCGGCCTTCAACGCATTGGAAGCGCTTGAAACCATGAAGCGCTTTATGCCCGATGTGACCGTAACCGATATTAACATGCCGGAGAAGAACGGTTTCGAATTGATTCGGGACGCCAGGCACGCGGGATTATGCGACCGGTTCATTATCCTGACCGGATACGACGAGTTCGAATACGTCCGCCAGGCTCTTCGCTCTGGTGTTGTGGATTATTTGCTGAAGCCCTTGGACAAGAAGGAAATCGCCGTTCTGCTGAGCCGCGTTAAGGAAGAGCTGCCCGCCGCATCGGATTCGGAATACAGCCGGCACGCCGAACGGATTCTGGCCTATTTGCAGTTGAATTACATGAAGGATTTGTCTCTCGATCACCTGGCGGAACGAATGAGTCTGCATCCGAATTATATCAGCAGCCTGTTCAAGAAGGAGACGGGGGATACCTTTGTTAATTACTTGAATTCGCTGCGGATCCGGGAGGCGCAAAAACTATTGAAAACGCAGCCGCATCTGACGGTTTGCGCCATCAGTCAGCAGGTCGGCTTCGACACCAAGCATTACTTTGCGAAGGTGTTCAAAAAGTACGCGGGCACGACTCCCGGCGCTTATCGCGGAATTCAGGAAGAAGACGAAACGATTCCATCAATTAACGGAAGGGATTGAACGCAAATGCTGGAGAACAATCGCGAATACGAGGATACGCTGCTTTATCATACTCCTGCCGGGAAATGGGAAGAAGCCTTGCCGATCGGCAACGGACGCCTGGGAACCATGATATTTGGCGATCCGCGTGCGGAACGCATGCAATTAAACGAGGATTCCTTATGGTACGGGGGCCCTAGAGATCGGCATAACCCGGATGCCCTGCCGAATTTGGCCGAAATTCGCAAGCTTATATTCGAGGGAAAGCTGCGGGAGGCCGAGCGTCTGGCCTCGATGGCCCTGACGGCCATTCCCGAGACCCAGCGTCATTATGTTCCGCTGGGCGATCTGTTCCTGCAATTCGAGCACGCCGGCGAAATTGAGAATTACGAAAGACGGCTTGATTTATCCGAGGCCATTGCTCGCGTTTCCTATAAGGCGGGAGAAACCCATTTCGTCCGCGAAATTTTCGCGAGCTATCCGGACAGAGCCATCGTGATTAGGCTTAAGGCGGATGTTCCCGGCCAGATTTCGTTTACCGCCCGAATGGGACGCGAACGGTTCCGCTATGTAGACCAGATTCGGGCCGAGGACGGTAAGATCGTCATGAGCGGGAACAGCGGCGGAGGCGTCCGGTATTGCGGGGTCCTTGCATGCAAGCCCGAGGGGGGGAGCATGCGCACGATTGGCGAGCATCTGGTCGTCTCGAATGCCGACGCCGTTCTTCTGGTCGTGACCGCGTCGACCGATTTCCGCGAAGCCGACCCCGAAGCTGCTGCGATTGGAGACGCCGTACGCGTTTCCGCAAGCGCTTATGCGCAATTGCGGGCTTCGCATGTCTCGGATTACCGCATACTGTACGATCGGGCAAGCCTCTCGTTAGGCGCCGAATCCGGCTTGAAGGCCAGGACGGAGGATACCTCTGAACGTCTCGCTAACGTTAAGGCCGGTCGCGAGGATCACGGTCTTACTGCCTTATATTTTCATTATGGCCGGTACCTTCTGATCGCCTCGAGCAGGCCCGGATCGCTGCCCGCTAATTTGCAAGGGATATGGAACAAAGATATGCTTCCCGCCTGGGACAGCAAATTCACAATCAATATCAATACCCAGATGAATTATTGGCCGGCAGAGAGCTGCCATTTGGCCGAGTGCCACTTGCCGCTCTTCGACCTGATCGAGCGCATGATTCCCAACGGCCGTCATACTGCCCGGACCATGTATGACTGCCGCGGAAGCGCCGCTCATCACAACACGGACATTTGGGCGGACACGGCTCCTCAGGATTTGTGGCCTTCGTCGACCTATTGGCCCCTTGGTCTCGCTTGGCTGTCCCTTCATCTTTGGGAGCATTACCGATACGGGGAAGACAAAGCGTTCCTGGGGCGCGCTTACCCGATGATGAAGGAGGCGGCGGTCTTCCTGCTTGATTATCTGGTCGAGCTTCCCGGCGGGGAATGGGTCACCTGCCCTTCCGTCTCTCCCGAGAATACCTATCGTCTGCCGAATGGGGAGACGGGTGTGCTGTGCTACGGGCCGTCCATGGACAGCCAAATCGCGCGCGAGCTGTTCCAGGCTTGTACAGCCGCGGGAGAGCTGCTCGGATCGGATGACAAAGACTTTCTGGAGGAGCTGAAGCAGGCCATTGGCAAGCTTCCTCCATCCCGTATCGGACGTCACGGCCAATTGCAGGAATGGTACGAGGATTACGAGGAGGTGGAGCTTGGGCATCGCCACATCTCGCATCTGTTCGCCCTGCACCCGGGAACCCAAATTACGCCGGATCATACGCCGGAACTTAGCAATGCCGCTCGCCGAACGCTGGAGCGCCGCTTGGAGAACGGGGGAGGGCATACCGGCTGGAGCCGGGCCTGGATCGTCAATTTCTGGGCAAGACTGCGAGACGCGGAAGAGGCGTATAACAACGTAACCGCGTTATTGTCCCACTCTACGCTGCCGAATTTACTGGATAACCATCCGCCGTTTCAGATCGACGGCAATTTCGGCGGAACGGCAGGCATTGCGGAAATGCTACTGCAGAGCCACGAGGCTTGCATGCATTTGCTGCCCGCCCTTCCAAAGGCATGGCCGGACGGCGAAGTCCGGGGACTGAGGGCCCGCGGCGGCGTGACGGTGGATATCGTTTGGAGAAAAGGGGTCATCCATCAGGCAATCCTAACGCCCGATCGTAAAGGGACTTACCACGTGCGCTGCGATCATCCCGTGTGTTTGTCGGAAGAAAGGTTAGCCTTTGAACCGGAGAAGCCGGGTGGCCATTTGTTGTCGGTTGACGGGGAAGCAGGAATTGCAATCGTCATCCATGCTATACCCAAGGATAGTAACTGATCTTCATATCACTTCTTTTCAGCGGTAAGACTCCCTCCTATAATGAAAGCAGGTTTTGCCTATGATCAAAGATGGCAGAATCGAATTCCCTGCGAAGAGGTGCAGTCTTGCTGTTGGTCAAACGAATCCTAACATTAGCGATCCCGTCTATCGCCACCTTCTCCTCCATGACTTTTACCGGATTGCTGGTGTTAATGATCGTCGGAAATCTTGGTGCGGCGTCCATTGCGGTTGTCGGCATTACGAACATTATCATTTACAATCTATGGGCCTTATTCTCCGGCGTGCAGGGAGCGATTAACTTTCTCGTCGCCCAAAACTATGGCTCCGGCAATATCCGGCAGGGAAACCAACGGATGCAGATTGCGCTGATCATTACGGCCGTACAGGGAATTACCCTGCTCATAGGCAGCTTCCTGCTTCCTTACGGTATTCTCAACCTGATGGGCTCGAACGAGACCATCCTTACCCTTGGCTCACCTTACCTGCTCGTGAGAATGATTGCGCTAATCTTTACCATGTTTAATACCGTATTCTTTGCTTATATGCGGGCGGTCGGGGATACGCGTACGCCAATGACTCTCTCGCTCATTAATAGCGGGCTGGTCGTAAGCTTGACTTATGTCCTTGCCTATGGAAAGTTCGGTTTTCCGGAGCTTGGGCTTCAAGGAGCGGCGTGGAGCATGGTAGCTGCCGAAGCGGTAACCTTTTTGCTAAGTTTAATCGTCTATTACGGTTTCATGAGCATCCCGTACGCAACAAGGGGCTGGATACGCATCGAGGCGCAACAGGTGCGCCTGCTGTTGTTCGAGAGCGTTAAGCTTGGCATAACGGAGCTGTCCAACAGCGTTGGGATGCTTGTGTTTACCGCATGCATTACAAGGCTTGGCACAACCGCTATCGCCGCCAATGAAATCGCGCTTAACATCTTGTCCTTCGGGTTTATGCCTTCGAATGGCTTCGGCGCTGCGGCTACGATCGGGATTGGACAGGAAGTGGGCAAGGGCAACAGCGCTGCTGCCCGAAGATTCGGGATTGTGACGGTTTATCTGGGCCTTATCTTTATGGCGTTGATCTCGGTCGTCTTTTTCTTGTTCGCATTGCCGATCGCCAAGCTGTATACCTCGGAGACGGCGGTGTACGAAACGGCGATTTCGCTTATCCATCTAACCGCTTGCGTTCAGCTGTTCACAGGAGCAAACATTATTTTCGGCGGCGGACTTCGAGGCATAGGGGACACGACGTTCTTGTCACGGACGGCGCTTATCTTAAACTGGCTGTTATTCATCCCGCTAACGATTCTGTTGACCAGGGTGCTCGATTGGGGGCAGACCGGCGCTTGGTCCGCGCTATGTTTGCTAATCGTGCTTTCGGCGGTTGCCAACGGGTGGCGTTATCTGACGCTCGACTGGTCCCGAGTAAAAGCGACGACGGGCAAAATACCGGCAGCATCAGCTGCCGGACATATGTAAAAATGAGCAAACAGCCGGTTATCTCGACCGGCTGTTTGTTCGTGCAATTTAAGTAATTAGTTGCAGCAACCCACGGCCCAGCCACCAAAGAATAACGACATAATATTCCCGATTAGAATCTTAATATTAACAAGCTTTTTTCACATGTACGTATTTTCTTGTCGTTTGTTTCAAGCTGAAAAGAGTAGCAGAGGTCGGGAATAGTGTGGCCCTCTCCGTTACACACGCACGCCCAGTTGTATGACTATTTCGGCTTTGCGATCCCATGGATAATGATATTCCATACAGTATTGAAATTGTCATCAATCGAACTAGATGTCCAATCCTGAACATGAGCGGGATGATGAAACCGCGCGGTGGCTAAAATAATTCCCTACGCCACCATTTCGGGGAAAGATGCAGCAGATCAGAGTTTAATCCAAACATGAAGGATCTTGGTCAGTCAGATATGGTAAAATGGAGAATAAAAGCTAAGGTAAATCCTCAATGAACATTGTAAAAGAAATTAAAGCTCAAGGTCCTTATATCCGTTTTGAATTAGGACTCGAAAGTTTGACGGAAGAGGCGTACCGGAACGAAAGCTTTCGTCGCGCGAGTGCTATATATCGTTCAATCTTCGATCCCGAAGACGATGTGATTTTTATGCATAGGACCAGCTTTGGAATAAATGAAAAACGGAAAAGTAAGATACGATTAAAGCGTTTTTTCCTAACGCGGTTGAATAACACGACATCGAGCACTTTACCATATGAGTTTGATGAGTCTGATGTCGATTTCTACACTAAAGAATGGACCGTTGAAGTTAAAGCGAAAGAAATCAGAAAGTCGTATTTAATTGAATCCATTGAGAATGCCGACTTCATGCGCAAACCGAGCGCCGACGGTGGGATTTACCTGTATAACAAAACAAAAGGCATCTTGTTTCACATGTATGACGATCGTGGCTGCGATGTCTTTAGTTCGCAAATAGGTGCCCTGTTGCCTCTATACCATCTACACCGAAAATGGATCTTGGATTTTAACCGATACGAAATTGACAATCTTTTTGGTGAAGGACTCGCGGGTATCATCGAAACGGATGAAGAACTTAAGACTCGAATGGAACATAACAACAAGAAAATTACTAATTCCGGAATCAATCTAAGGCGAGTTAACACCTGTCACATAACACATCATTTTGAGATTCCGTTCGTATACGCTAAAGAATTTGAAAAAGAGATCGGGTTGACGTCATTCTCGATTAAGCAGATTTCAAAATTGGATGACCGGGTCAGGTTTATAGCTACTAAAACACAAGCTTTAGCACTAATCGGTTACCAAACGCACCTCATGAGTATGTACGGTAAAAAATATGGTGCTTATGAAGGTTGGAGCTTTGAAAGAACAGTTTGATTAGGGTGGCAGGTCTAGAAAATAACCTTACAAGAATATATTTCGCTAACGCAAATGATTAAGCTAGGGTAACTATAGTTCAATCAATAAAGCAGCAGCACATCTACCGGTCTGGTGCAGCTTTTGTTGAGTAAAGGGAGGATACTTTAATCACATCACGAATAAGTGTTAGAATTAGCGAGTTTTAAAAGAGGCGAAGATATTGCCCGAATTCGATCATTCAAGAATTAAAGGTATAACTACGAGTGGACTCCGTTACATGGATGATCAAGATAAAGAGGTCTTTATCGACTTTTTTGAATGTAAAAATAACTGTCAATTATGCAAATGAATCACATTCGTTTGCAGGAAACCATCGAAGTGTTGAATCAACTAATGATGTGATTTTTGTGGTCAAGGAGCGGACTGGACAGAACCAGTTTCCGATATTGATGAAAATGGTAAAGATATTGAGCTACGTTCCTGTTTAATGTGTTCGTTTGACGGAACAGGTAATGCAAGTAGGGAAGAGATTCAAGAAGTTATGAATCAGATGAAGAAAAACAAATAAACCAAGATAGCGATACTTCGGCAGTGTGCTACGAGGAATGATCATTCAGTAAAAAGGATGAGTTGGAAAGGAACGATTTTATTGGTTAAAGTACTCGTCAGTTTAGATCAATTAGTCAGCGAGATTGAGATTGGGATTGAGGATACGTTTACTTATATAGATGTAACAACAGGTGAAGTGATTACGTTAACTAGAGAAGAAATTCGAGCTGCTGAAGATGAACAGCCGCTTGAAAATTTCCCTGAATGGCAAAGAGAGAACATTCAAAGGGCAATTTGCATACTCGAGGATGAACAGGAAAAATATGCTGATTTCACGTTAAAAAACGACTACAACGAATATGAACTCATAGAAGAGTTCATTTCGACTCTTGAAGATGAAGAGATGAATGAAGCGCTAAATACCGCAATTATTGGGAAAGGTGCATTTCGCAGATTTAAAGATAAAATAATACAATTTGGCATAGATAAGCAATGGTATACCTACAAGGAAAACAAGATAAAGGAATTGGTGATTGAATGGTGCATCGAACATGACATTGAATTCCAAAAATAATAAACTAAAAATGAAAGCTGCCGTCATGGCAGCTTTATTATATTAAGGGCAGGATAGTGGGATGAACTATAGTTGAAAGAAACACTTTCTTTCATGTTAAAATTTTAAATAGAAAGATTTAAGGCTGAAACAACTTTGAGGTGAATTACATGGAATTTCGGTATCAAGTAGATAATTATGTAATGGAAGACATTAATCCAGAAGCCGATTTTGTTTACGGCTTCCTCTATCAAATGAACAATAGTACAAGCTCATTTTGTACACTATCTTTTAGTGATTCTTTATATATTCAATGTGCAGGTTCTAAGTCAAGAATGACAATAGAAATCAGAACACCAGATAAGTATGGATTTAGGCATTTTGTAGTCGGTGTAAAGAGTCTGTTAAAGACAAGCACAAAGGTTTCATACAGCGGTGGTGAAATAAAAGTTAAGTCTAATGAAGTCTTAAACCATAATCAGGCAGTTGAACTATTTAGAGCGTTTATTATTGAAAAAAGGATACCAGATGAATATACATTAAGAGAAACAACAGAAATGTTTAAAGATTAACGAGAATGGAGTATGTATTTGCTTGAACTTATGGAAAACGTTGATAACAACACGACAGCAGCTGGGCAGTGTTACAGTCATTGGCGAGGCAAGTTAGCCTTGAAAGCCGCTAAGTTTTCAAGATTTTTCACGTAATAGGAGGAAGAAGCGCAGATGAGCCATCCTTACCGGCCCTTGCATGCTCCCCAATTGCAGCCGCAGTTGCATATCCACTCGCACAACTTCCGGGAGTTTGCGCCAAGCCGTCGCCTGGCGTCGCATGTCGCTGCCTATTGGACGGTGGATTTCCTGCCGGTGCCGGGAAATCCGGGACATCGAGTCATCCCCGATGGCTGTGTCGATATTATAGTGGACCTGTTCGCTTCATCAAGCAGGCAGGCCGCTTATGTCGTAGGGCTAACGACACAAGTCGAAGTTTTGCAATTTGCAAAAGCACGCTCGGTATGGGGTATCCGGCTGTATTCGGAGTCGGCCCGCACGATCCTGAAGTCTCCAATATCGACATTAACGGCAAATCGTGTGTTTTTGGAGGATCTCTGGGGACAAGAGGCCCTCGATTGGGTCGAAAAGCTGCTGACTGCCCAATCGTTACCAGACAGGATCGAGGTCGTGGAGCAGCAATTGGGCCGAATACTGGCTGCGAGCGAGGTGCCTGCCCTCACTTTGGTCTACCAGAGCATGCAGTATATATACGAGGTCAAAGGTAATCTTTCCGTAACGGATTTGGCGGATAAGGTAAACTTTAGCGAGAGGCATCTGCGAAGATCCTTTGAACTGGAGCTTGGCCTCAGCCCGAAGGAGATGCTCGGCATCGTCCGCTTTCAAAGCGTGCTGGAGGAATTGTACAGAGGGGACTATTTCAGCTTGACGGATTTGGCACTTCAACACGGGTACTACGATCAGTCGCACTTCGCTGGCGTTTTTAAGCGATATTATGGACTTCCACTCAAAAGGCTGACCAAGCAGGAGTGAGGAAGTCCGTTTTTTACTATTTTGCAATGAAGGACAATTACTATAATGGGAGTGAAATCAAGCAAGGCGAGGGGAGCTGCATTACATGACGGTAAAGTTGAAACGAATCGCGATTTACGTAGAAGAGATGAAGAGGGCGTTGGATTTTTATCGTGTGTTGGGGCTGGATATTCCGGACGGCGCCGACGAAGATCATCACGTAGACGTGGAGCAAGAAGGAATTGTGTTTGCATTCGATATGGTGGAATCGGTAAAGCGTGTTTTTGAAGGCTGGGAAGATCCTGTCGGCTACCGGACCGAGCTCGCCTTTCAGTTCCCCAGCAACGAAGCGCTGGATGACGTGTACCGTCAGTTGACGACGCTTGGGTATGACGGCTTTCTCGAGCCGCAAGATGCACCGTGGGGAGAGCGATATGCGATCATAAAGGACCCCGATAACAATCTAATCAGTCTCGTCGCTTAACGAACTATCGGTGAACCATAGTTAAATAAAACAGTGGTAGTCTCGGACTTTGTTTTTTAGTCCTAGACTACCGCTGTTTCTTTATTCTGAACAGTATTTGTAACTTGCCGATCCAAATCAGGCGAATTGTGGCACGGTGGAAGCACTTGGGAGAGGGGCTGTTTGGGATTCAACGATTAACGAATCGATCAAGACTTGTTATGATCGTCTTAACTTGCGTTGCATGAAGTCTCATTTCAACAGCGTTTAACCGAGCAAGAGGTTCACGATCTTATTGCAAACAAAGAAAACGTAAAGAAATCTACACCGACCTATTACGGGGTGATTATCCGGTACGACAGGGGCGCGGGACAAAAACACCATATTGCACTAACTGGGAAGCTCAAAGGAATTTGTCTCCATGGGGAGCAGATCCCCTTTCTGCTTTATAAAATGCCGGAGAGAGGCTTTGTTTGGTTTGTGCTGTATTTTAACTCGGTAGCCATAGGATTGTTGGCTACTATTTTTATTAAGATTTCAGCCGATAAACTAAAATAAGAGCGATTCTTACTACTAAGAATAGGATGTGTCACAATGTTCAAGAAGCTTATTGGTATATTGATAGTCCTCTGCATGGTCGTATCTACTCCACAAGTAGAGGGAGCTGCTTCTGTAAGTAAGCAAATTCAATTGGTAGTGAATAATAAAAAGATTACTGGTGTAAATCCGATTGTAAAATCGGGTGTTATGTACGTAGCTTTTCGCAAATTTTCTGACGCAATGGGTTATAAGGCCGCCTATGATCCAGATACTGGGATAATCTCGGGAAACATAAACGGTGTAGTCATTCGATTCGGTACCGGTGAAGATATTATTGAGTATAACGACGCTGGTAGTTACTATTTAACCAATGCAATTCTTGAAATTAAAGGACAAGATCCCTCTTCGCGAATTTGGAGATATCGCGAAGTATTCGATTTATTATGATGAACCGAGGCTCACCGTAAGTATACAGACATATGGTTATGGTCAAGAAGCCGCTATTAAAGAGCTCATAACGAAATATTTCGAAGCATTTACTCCAAAATTACTGACATCTGATAATTTGACATTGGGATACCATAATCCTGAGTACGACTATGAAGCGAATCAAGTCAATAGTGAAATCCCAGTCCGAGAATCCAAGCTGAGCATCGATCGAATTGAATATACAGCTAAAGACCAAGCAACGCTTCAAGTAACTTATATAAAGAATACGGAAGAGTTGAATCGTAAAGATGTGGAAGTCTTCGTCATTCGGTATGAACAAGGACAATGGAAGATCGCACACGATGGCTGGTTTTATAACAAACTGGAACTTCCGGGGGATATCGACCAAAAGGCTGCAGCCATCTTAGAGGACCATTTTATTGAGCAAAATAACGTACTATCTGATTTAAGAAAATACTACGCAGCGTATAATGCAGAAAATCTTGATCAAACGATTCAATACACAGCCCCCTCATTCATTAAAGAATGGGAAGGTATTGTCATTGGGTCAAAAACCTGGAAAGACAACCTTAAAGAATTGTTCTCGCATAGCGACAATAGATACAAATTAACTAATGAACGAGTCGTCTTTCTTGGAAAAAAGGAAGCTGTGGTCCAAGGGACTCTTAGTTGGAGCGATATGACAGAAGGTGTTACAGAAGGTGATGAGGTATTCGAAGCTCTTATTTATATGGAAAACGCTAATGGACGATGGACGTATAATTACGAGCTTGATCTTGATCAGGATTTCGATACTCGCGAAGAGATCGCGGTATTCGATTGAGTGGTTGAGTAGTAGTTAATGTAAAGGGTTTGTTTCTCCAAGCTGATATTAAGCTACCCCGAAAATTACTCTTAGCTCAGACCCAAAAATGGCAGCACGAAAACAAGCCCAGCTTTTATGTTTTTTTAAAACTGTGCTTCTTCGAAATTATGAGAGATTAGGACGGTTAAGAGGCCTCTGAGGCAGAAAGAGCAACCTGAAAACCAAGACTCTCAAGCCTGCGAACAGCTTGCTTCATAATGGCTTCTTGCTGTCGCTGTTCAAAGTAATGACTGCCTA
>NZ_SLVP01000014.1 GCF_004345425.1 Paenibacillus sp. BK033 | reverse complement strand
CGCCGATGGTACTTGGACCGCAGGGTCCTGGGAGAGTAGGACGTCGCCAAGCAATGAAAGAGCCTGCCGCATTTCGCGGCAGGTTTTTTTGTGTTATTTCGGTGTTTTATTGATGGTAGTAAGAGGCCTCGTTTTTTTGGAGGCGGAGAATGCCGTCTTTGCGCTGCTTGCTGAAGGCAAGAGATAAGAGCATACGAGGGACGATAAGCCATAAATGCCAGAAGAGGATGCTGATCAATAGGGATGGCTGAATCCATGGATACAGAACCGCTACCGCGCATAGACCAACCCAGAAGAGATGACGGTGTACGCGGCGGTATAGGGCAAGACGGATATCGTTGGCAGGTTTGAAGCCAAACCATGGCGGTGTAATTCCCCAAACCCAGCGGCGGTCAACGGCATCGTCTACGCGTATAAAGGCAAGCAGCAGGATAACAAGATGAATGACTTGCACGATAGCGAATCCAAGAAGCCAACTGAACAGGCCATCCATGCGGTACATCAGCAGCTGGAAAGCCAGCAGGATGACAGCACTGAGAATATGGCTTTGGACAAGCTCGGGACGGATTACTTTCTTTTTGATTAACTTGTATTGGTATATGGTGGCTGCTTGCTGGTCCACTAAAGATTGACGCATATTGTACTTCCCTTCTTTATTACTCAGGTAGTATATCGGCAGTTTTGGATTCACCAATTAGGCGGATGCTGCATACGATATAGAAATATTTGAAATGGGCTATGAAACAAGTATAAACCGCTAGAATATATGCCATAATAATAGCTATATAGGATGACAGAAAGGCGGGATAGGTATGTCGGAAGAACGCGCGCTTCATTGCATTATATGCGGGGAGCATAAAGCAGAGGGTGAAGGAATCCGCATTGTGTCCGAGTTTATATGCGAAGCATGTGAATCCGAGATGGTTCGTACGGATGTGAAGGATGCCAAATACCCTTTCTTTATTCATCAAATGAAACAGATTTTTATCGAGAAAAACGCCTGAGCGGAATCCCTTTAATAGGATGCCGCTCTTTTTTTGTGCCTAAATCCGTTACAATAGACGAATAATAGATAGAAGGGAAGCTTTTAGACCATGAATCGAATGCAGGCCCCTTTGTTTGAGGCATTGGTACGCCATTATGAAACGGATCCGGTTGGTTTTCACGTACCCGGGCACGGATATGGACATATATATGAGCAGGAACAATTCCATGCGGTGAATTGGCTGTCTGGGATAATGAAGCTGGACGTGACGGAGCTGTCTTCCACGGATGATCTGCATCATCCGGAAGCATTCATAGCCGAAGCGCAAAAGCTCGCCGCGCAATGCTTTGGGGCGGATGAGACTTTTTTTCTTATAGGAGGAAGCACCTCCGGAAATCTGGCAATGATCCTCGGTGTATGCGAGCCCGGCGATCTCTTGATTGTTCAGCGGAATGTTCATAAGTCGGTTATTAACGGATTAAAGCTGACAGGGGCAAGAACGGTTTTTGTCACACCTAGAATGGATGAGGAAACAGGGCTGTCAACAACTCCTTCGTTGGAAGTCATTGAAGAGGCGCTCAAGCTGTATCCCGAAGCTAAAGGGGTCATGCTGACCAATCCAAATTATTACGGCATGACTACGAATCTGACAAGCTATGCGGAACTTGTACACCGCTATAATAGCCTGCTGCTCGTAGATGAAGCGCATGGCGCGCATTACGGATTACATCCTTTATTCCCGGAGACGGCAATTCAGGCCGGCGCGGATGCCGTCGTGCAGTCTACCCATAAGACGTTGTCCGCCCTAACGATGGGGGCAATGCTGCATCTGAAGGGAGACCGGATTCCAAGGGACCCGATAAAGGAAGCGTTAGCCGCGATTCAAAGCTCAAGCCCTTCCTTTCCGATTATGGCTTCCCTAGATGTTGCACGAGTTATGGTAGACCGGTATGAGGCTGCATGGTTTGAACCGGGAGTTGCTTCCGTACAGGCATTCCGGGCCTGGATAGCCCAAGAGAACGGGGCTTTGAAGGTACTACCGGCTGATCAAGGGTCAGCGGCTTACGATAGCTTGGATCCGCTAAGAGTTGTTTTATGGGATCGTACAGGGACCGTTACAGGCTTTGAACTGCAGAAGCTGCTGGAGGAGCAGGGCTGCTGGGCGGAGATGGCGGATATGAAGCATGTCGTGCTGGTGTGGGGAAGCCGGACAGGGGAGGCATCGAGGTTAGAGCTTCAGGCTGCTTGCAAACAGATCGAACAAATTATCGATGCCAGTCCTTGTAAGGACGGAAAAGTTTCTACGGGCTATTATCCGGTTATTGGATCACCTAATCAATTGCAGCCGATAGAATGGAGCCGGAAAAAGAGGAAGCATCAAAGATTGCCTTTAGTAGAATCGGAAGGCTATGAGGTCGCGGAGATGGTTATACCTTATCCTCCGGGGATACCTATTCTATACCCGGGGGAAGTGTTGACCAATGAAATGATTGGGTACATCTCGTCACTAGCCGAGACTGGCGCCAAGTTTCAGGGAGCCGTCGACAGCAGGATGCTGACAATTGCCGTATATTCGCGATAATTAGGCGAAAATAAGTAGGACAAGGGTATTCGCTTTGTTAGAACTTTGTTAAAATATATACTATACCCAACTATAGTGGTGGGTAGTAACAGTTAGGAGCCATACGAAGTTGAATAAGGGAATCTTTATTACGATAGAAGGCGGCGAAGGCGCCGGCAAAACAACACTGATTGAGCAGCTCGCGCATACGATGCAGCAGCGGGGCAAGACAGTCGTTACGACCCGCGAGCCAGGCGGCATCCCGATTGCGGAGCAGATCCGTTCGGTCATCCTGGACCGTAACCATACGGGAATGGATGCGCGTACGGAAGCCTTGCTGTATGCGGCATCAAGACGCCAGCATTTAGTCGAGAAGGTAATGCCGGCGCTTGCGGACGGTCAGATCGTCATCTGCGACCGTTTCGTGGACAGCAGCCTCGCTTATCAGGGCCATGCCAGAGGACTTGGCATGGAGGAGGTATGGTCAATCAACCGTTTTGCGGTGGATGGAGCAATGCCTCAGCTTACGATTTACATGGATATTGATCCGGAAGTGGGATTAGCCCGGATCAGGTCCGCAGGCGAACGCGAAGTCAACCGCTTGGACCTGGAGTCGCTTGCTTTTCACCAGCTTGTGCGGGAAGGCTACCGGAAGCTGCTGGAGCAGTTTCCGGAGCGAATGGTGCGGGTTGATGCGGGAAAAGCCGCAAATGCTGTACTGGAAGAAGTTATTTTGACGATTGACCGCAGATTTAAAGGGTTTTTCGCAGCCGATGTGCAATAAACAACGTAGGAATGACTTCGTGCCTGTTCTATTAACCTAACCAAATGGGAGGAATGAGGATGAAATTAGTCATTGCGATTGTACAAGATAAGGACAGCAACCGTTTGTCGAATGCTCTTGTGAAGGATGGCTTCCGCGCAACCAAGCTTGCAAGTACAGGAGGATTCCTTCGAGCAGGTAATACAACGTTTATGATTGGCATAGAAGACGAACGCGTTCATGAGGTTCTGCAGGTCATCAGCTCGAACTGCAAGGTGAGAGATCAACTGGTTACGCCTGTTTCTCCAATTGGCGGCTCGACCGATTCGTATATTCCTTTCCCTGTAGAAGTGCAAGTTGGGGGAGCGGCAGTCTTTGTCGTACCTGTTGAGCGTTTCGAACATTTCTGATTGGACGTGAATAGCGATGAAAATCGATCAAAGCTGGCGTCCGCTTGGCCAAAACCGAGCAGGCGGGGACACGGCGACGAAGCCGGCTCCTGCCAGAAGCTTCTCGGATGCCTTGGTACAGCAGGATGCTTTGCGGACGCAGGAGCAGCTGCAGCAGAAGCTTACGGAAATTCATAATCAAGGCGAGCGTCTGGCCAGAACGATGACGGTTCGTGAGCTGAAGATGTACCGGCAGATGGTGAAGCGGTTTCTGGAGGATACCGTCAAACGCGGGATCGGACTGAAGGAGCTGCGCGGCTTTGATCGAAGAGGCCGGACCAAGCGATACAAGCTGCTGGATGAGATTGATTCGGCGCTTGTATCCATGGCGGAAGAGCTGCTGGAGTCGGAACAAGGCAGAATCGAGCTGCTTGGCCGGATCGGTGAAATTCGCGGACTTCTTATTAATTTATTGTTTTAGAAAGAAAGGGTAAGCAGCAATGAGCATGGAACAAGTAGCCGGCCAATGGAAAGCAAAACGAATCTTAAAGCATGCGTTGCAGAGCGGAAAAGTATCGCATGCTTATTTGTTCTACGGCCCTTCCGGCACAGGGAGAAAGGCTATGGCCAGAGCTTTCGCCAAGGCCCTCTTCTGCACCTCTGGCGGGGATGACGCCTGCGATCATTGCTTGGAATGCCGGAAATTCGAGAATGGGAATCAGCCGGATCTGCTCACTATTACGCCGGATGGGCAATCCATCAAGATCGATCAAATACGCGAGCTCCAGCGCGAGCTTGCTTACCGGGGAAGCGGAACTTCGCGGAAGGTATATATTGTCGAGCGTGCGGAGACAATGACCCTTCAGGCAGCTAACAGTCTGCTTAAATTTCTAGAGGAGCCGCTTTCCCCCATTGTTGCCATATTAATTACGGATAATGGACAAGCCGTGCTTCCGACCATTCGTTCAAGAGCGCAGTGGGTGCCATTCCTGCCGTTCTCGTCAAACGAAATGCTGCAGTCTCTGGTCGATGAAGGAGCGCCGCCGACTCTGGCCCGCGCAGCCGTTCAACTGAGCTCCGGACTGGAAGGCGCTAGAGAGATTATCCAACAGAATCAGTTTGCAGAAATCAGAAACGTAGTGATACAATTAGGGAAGGAGAGTCTGACCCGATTCACCGCGGGAATGCTCACCGCCCAGCAGCAATTTTTCAAAACGGACCTTGCGGGTGAAGCGCAGCTCATGCTGTCGTTACTTGTATTATGGTTCAAAGACATGATTCAATTTCAGGCCGGAAGGCAGGAAAGCATTGTTTATATAGATCAGTTGGACTGGATTAGCAAGCATGCGTTTAACCGCCCGATCGAGAACTGGATTTCTTGTATCGAGCATACGCTTGAAGCGGGTAAGAAGATACGTTCCAACGTATCTCCGCAGCTTGCTGTCGAGCAACTATTGGTAAACCTACAGGAGGGCTAAATCCTTGTATAACGTTGTCGGTGTCCGCTTTAAGAAGGCGGGCAAGATTTATTACTTTGATCCAGCCCTGCACCCCGTGGACAAGGACCAGCATGTGATTGTCGAAACGGCCAGGGGGATCGAATATGGTAAAGTCGTGGTCGGACAGAAAGAAGTCGGTGAAGAAGACGTTGTCCTTCCGCTGAAGAAAGTGATCCGGATTGCCAGCGAGGTAGATGCGAAGGTCGTGGAGGAGAACCGCGCTGCCGCGAAGAACGCATTTGCCACCTGTTTGGACAAGATAAGAGATCATCAGCTCAAGATGAAGCTGGTTGATGTGGAATTCACGTTCGACCGGAACAAAATCATTTTCTATTTTACGGCTGAAGGAAGGGTCGACTTCCGGGAATTGGTAAAAGACTTGGCTAGTGTGTTTCGTACGCGTATTGAGCTTAGGCAAATCGGCGTACGCGACGAAGCGAAGATGCTGGGGGGCATCGGGCCATGCGGGCGTGTATTATGCTGCTCCTCTTGGCTCGGGGATTTCGAACCGGTATCGATCAAGATGGCCAAGGATCAGAACTTATCGCTCAATCCTACGAAGATTTCGGGATTATGCGGCCGTCTTATGTGCTGCTTGAAATATGAGCATGACAATTACGAAAGCGTGCGGGAGGAGCTTCCTTCCGTTGGCAAAATCGTCGTCACGTCTTATGGCGAAGGCAAAGTAACGGGCATCAACGCTTCCACGAAGTCTGTGTACGTGCAGTTGTTCGATGTGTCGGGTAAACCGAAGGAGCTGCCGCTCGACGATGTGGTTGTGAAGGAAAATTGAACGACTACGTTTGAAAGCTCTGGGGTGAAAGCTTGGAGAACAAAGAAATCTTTAATCAAATGGACGAATTAGAAAGCCGGATGGGCGATTTCCACGTCCATCTTGGCGTTCTGAAGCAGCGGGTCAAAGAACTGCTGGAGGAAAATCAGCAGCTGAGCATGGAAAATGAACGGCTGCGCAAAATATTGAAACGCGAGACGTCGCCGAAGCCAAAAACAGCTGTAAGCCGCCAGGTAGGACAAGCCGTCCAGCCTGCCCGCCGGGAGGTTGCAGTACATGCGGAGGAAGATACGGTTCACGATACATCGCAGCAAGCCGGTCTCGTCGGTGAGGCGCATGATAATTTGGCTAGGCTGTACCACGAAGGATTCCACATTTGCAACGTGTATTACGGGCATTTGAGGACAGAAGGAGATTGCCTGTTCTGCTTATCCTTCCTCAATAAATAATAGAACATTGTATGTATACCGTCCTCGTCTATGTAGGGCGGTATCTTTATGTCAGGGGAGTTAGGTCAAAGGTGCGGGAAGTAAAGCTGGAACCAAATGAACGAATTGATGATTTGATGACGGAGACGGGCCTCCGTATCATTCAAAGCCGGGAAGTATTCAGCTTCTCTCTGGATGCGGTGCTGCTGTCGAAGTTCGCAACGATTCCAAAGAGAGGACGGATTCTTGATCTATGCACAGGAAACGGGGTAATCCCGATGCTGCTGACGACAAGGACCGATGCGAAGATCGACGCGGTTGAGATCCAACCAAGATTGGCCGATATGGCAAGGCGCAGCGTGACAATGAATAATCTGTCTGAGCAGGTTTCCATCATAGAGGCGGATCTGAAAATATACATGAAAGAAGCGGGCAATGGTATTTATGACGCCGTAACGGTCAATCCTCCATACATGGCGGTAAAAGCGGGCGACTCGAACGAGAATGATCATTACGCCATCGCGCGCCATGAAATTCATTGCACGTTGGATGATGTCGTTCATGCCTGTGCAAGGCTTGTCCGTTCGGGAGGAAAGGTGGCTATGGTTCATCGTCCTTCGCGGTTTATCGATATTATGGAGACGATGCGGAAATACCGGCTTGAGCCAAAGCGCGTGCAATTCATCCATCCGAATGCGCAAGGAGAGGCCAATATGGTATTAATAGAAGCGATACGCGACGGCAAGCCGGAGCTTAGGCTGCTGCCGCCGGTCTTCGTATACGAATAAGCCATTTACGGATGGGAGGGAGCAAGGATATGATACAAATTCAAAAAAGCTTTAAAGATCAAGCGGATAGCGATTACGGTATCTTATATTTGGTCGGCACTCCAATTGGCAATCTGGAGGATATGACCTACCGGGCAATCCGGACGTTAAAGGAAGTGCAGCTTATCGCGGCTGAAGATACAAGACAGACCCGCAAGCTTCTGACTCATTTCGAAATCTCTACGAGATTGGTTAGCTACCATGAGCATAATAAGCAGGCTAGCGGAAGCGAGCTCATCCGTTTATTAATAGAAGGGCAGTCTATTGCGCTTGTCAGCGATGCAGGCTTGCCTGCCGTCAGCGATCCAGGGGCCGACCTTGTTAAGGATGCCGTAGAAGCGGGTATTAAGGTAGTGCCGATACCGGGAGCAAATGCGGCTTTATCGGCTCTGATCATATCGGGTCTTCCGACCGATCGGTTTATGTTCACGGGATTCCCTCCGCGAGATAAAAAGCCGCTTGCCGAATGGCTGGCCCGTCTTGCCCGCCAAGAAGGGACGCTTATGACGTACGAGTCTCCCCATCGCCTGAAGAAGACGCTGGAAGCCATGCTAGAGCACTGGGGCGACCGGAGGATTGCAATGGTTAGAGAGCTTACGAAGCGCCATGAAGAAGCCGCACGCGGCAGCATATCCGAATGTCTAGCTTTTCTTGAAGAGAACCCTCCCCTGGGCGAATACTGCCTCATTATTGAGGGGGCAGCTGCAGGAGCGGGAGACGCGTCAGATAACGGAGAGAATTGGTGGACGCTGCTTGAGCTTGAAGAGCATGTGGCCCACTACGAGAACGAAGGAATCGACCGCAAGGAGGCTATTAAAAAAACGGCTCAGGACAGAGGCCTGCCGAAGAGGGAAGTGTATAACGCAGTCAATCGATAGATTACTGCGTTATTTGGGCAAAAAAAGACCTTCCTGGCCGGGTTCTAGCACAGGAAGGCATCAAGGAGTATAAAAAGGTTAGAATTAACAAGTTGGTGTATTTCTATTATAACCTATATTTCTTATTTTGTCACAGGAGAAGGCATTTCAGATAAACAAATATGGCAAACAATTTTGCCTTTGAAGTAAGATACGTTTTCTGCATTGCCGCAGAAGATACATGCAGGCTCGTATTTCTTAAGCATGATACGCTCGCCGTCTACATAGATCTCCAGAGCATCTTTCTCGCCAATACCAAGCGTACGACGCAATTCGATTGGAATAACAACACGACCCAATTCGTCGACTTTACGTACAATACCAGTAGATTTCATCATGATTTTGTTTCTCCTCTCAGGAAATAACATTTCGTCACTATTCGACATAGTTTTTCTTTTTATGGCTACTATAATACCAACGATTCCCATAATAGTCAACCGAGAATGTCTCTGATAGACCTTATCAGACCTATATTTATGGGAATTTGACTCTATAGCAAGGTCATATTAATCTTACTATAGAATACAACAGCTTCGACAATTTGGAAACTATATTACGACACTATTCGACATTCTATCAGAGTTTTGTGTCGAAACCATGAACAAAGGAGTTGAAAGGGCGAATGAATCAGCAGCTGACCGAAGAGAAGGTTTTTAAGGATCCGGTACACAAATATATTTACGTGCAGGATCAGACGGTGTGGGATTTGATCAATACGAAGGAGTTTCAGAGGCTTAGACGAATTCGCCAGCTTGGAACCTCTTATTTGACGTTTCATGGCGCAGAACACAGCCGATTCTCCCACTCCCTTGGGGTTTATGAAATAACGAGGAAAATCATCTCGCAATTCGAGCGTAACGAATATCCGGGCTGGCCGATGGAGGAAAGACTTCTGGCGCTCTGCGCAGCGCTCCTGCACGACGTTGGCCACGGGCCTTTTTCCCATTCGCTGGAGCAGGTATTTGACACCCATCATGAGCAGTGGACCTGTGCGATCCTGCTGGAGGATACGGAAGTGAACCGCGTGCTGCGCCGCGTCTCGGAGGATTTCCCGGAGAAGGTAGCCTCGGTAATCAGCAAAACGTACCCAAACCCCATTGTAGTAAGCCTGATCTCCAGCCAGATGGATGCGGACCGAATGGATTATCTGCTTCGGGACGCTTATTTTACGGGAGTCAACTACGGTAACTTCGACCTGGAGCGGATTTTGCGCGTCCTTCGTCCTGTTCAGGGCAAGATTGTCGTGAAAGAGAGCGGGATGCACGCCATTGAGCATTATTTGATGTCCCGTTACCAGATGTATTGGCAAATTTATTTCCATCCGGTTACCCGAAGCTCGGAGATTATCCTAAGACAGATTACGCGCCGCGCCAAGGAGCTGTACGACAATGGTTACGCATTCTCCTGGATGCCGGGACCAATCAATAAGCTGCTGGACGGCAGCATTACGGTAACGGATTACTTGAAGCTGGACGAGGCCTACATGCAGACCATCTTCTCGTTATGGACCGAAGAGGAGGATGCTCTGCTGGCGGGATTATGCGACCGTTTCCTTAATCGCCAGTTATACAAATACATTACGCTGGATGATCCGGGGGACTCTTTATTGGAACAAGCAGCCCGGGAGTTCATCGCAATCGGCCTTAATCCGGACTACCATATGGAAATCGATTTTCCTTTTGACCAGCCCTACGACATTTATCGCCCGGATGCGAAAAAAGGCGGGAAAGAGGAAAAAGCGCCGATTCTGCTGCTGAGCGACGATAACAGCTTAAGCGAAATATCGGTAAAATCCGACATTGTCCGTTCCATCAGCGGCCTGCATCAAGGCCAGTATCATATCTATTATCCGATTGAACCGCTTCTTGCCGCAGCTGACCGGCTAAGCCCGGGCGTTCGGCAATTGTTTAAAATTTAACTCTTTATATAGAAGGAGCTTGCAGCTAAGATGATATCTTTATTCGACACGCATACCCACCTGGACTCCCCGCAATTCGACAGCGACCGTGAAGAAGTTATCGAAAGAGCGCGCGCTTCCGGTGTCGATTTAATGATCAATATCGGCTTCAACCGGGAGACAATTCCAACGACGATGGAGCTCGCGGAAAAATACGATTTTATTTACGCAGCGGTAGGCTGGCATCCGGTAGACAGCGTTTTTATGGAGCCGGGGGACCTGGAGTGGATTGAGCAGCTTTGTTCCCATCCGAAGGTTGTAGCCATAGGAGAAATCGGTCTTGATTACCACTGGGATACCTCTCCGAAGGAGGTGCAGCACCGGGTATTTCGGGAGCAAATCCGCCTTGCCCGGAAGCTGGGTAAGCCGATTGTCATTCATAACCGGGATGCGCATGAGGACATTGTCCGTATTCTGAGGGAAGAGAAGGCGTCTGAAGTCGGAGGAGTCATGCACTGCTATTCGGGCAGCTGGGAAACGGCCAAAATGTGCCTCGATATGAACTTTTATATATCGTTTGGCGGACCGGTCACGTTCAAGAATGCAAGGGTGCCAAAAGAGGTGCTTGCGAAGGTTCCGCTTGATCGTCTTCTCATCGAAACGGACTCCCCGTATCTGTCTCCTCATCCATTTAGAGGGAAGAGAAACGAGAGCTCTTATGTGTCTTTAGTCGCAGAGGCCGCAGCGGACATAACAGGAAAATCCAAGGAGGAAATCGCTGTTATTACAAGCGCAAACGGTAAAAAATGTTTTGGTATTGTTTAAAAACGGTCTAAAACCGCTGAAATAAAGACTATTGCGGCGATAAAACTCTTTTTACTTGTTGGAATCGCCCCTATTTGCCTTCAGAATCCTAAAATTTCGTTAAAATCGTCTTTTAACGCATCTTTACAATTCTGTGGTCAGGAATGTATGATTTTTCTCAGAGCTTTAACTTTTGTATTGGATTTCCAGTTTGCGCTTAATCTCCGAAAGCCGGAGAGCGGGGGAACCAACGCCAGCGGATGCATCGTTAAGACGTCATGAAGCATCTGCCGCGTATGAATTCTTCAGGGGTGAATTTTGCGGCGATTGCCATGAGCATTCGTTCCGTGGATAGGGCAGCTCTCTCGTCCGAACCCGTCAGCTAACCTCGTAAGCGATTATAGAGAGCGATCAACCTCGTGTATTCACCTTTTCCTGAATGTTTGATTACCCAGGAAGCCACGATCAGATCCTCTGTCGAAGGCTTCTTTTTATTTTCGATTTCGCTATTCGGAAATAGTCTTTACAGGGTAAATCTTGGAGGTGGGAGGCCGTAACACTGGAGCGTGCTTGTCACGCCAATATACTCAATAGTCGCGTCAATAGTATCATGCGTAACAGATTGGCGGCGGGGCTATGAAGGAGGACCGATAGAAGTGGGCATGATCCAGGCTAAGGAGACCCATGGGAAGCGATCATCCAGCATGACTTTCGCAATGCGATGGAAGCATGAAAATTTGCGTTTAATTGTTCTGAGTGCAATTATCTCAATCGCTATGACTTTCATGTTTTTGGTGTTGTTGTACGGATCGGCTGATAAGAGCGTATCCGTAGTGGTGAATGGACAAGAAACTGTCGTAAAGACAAAACAATGGGTCCTGCAACGCCTACTGGATGAACAAGCTATAACGGTTGGACCTTATGACGAGGTATCACACCCTCTGAATGCGTCCATCAAAGACGGAGACCGCATCGAAATCAAGTACGCGGTTCCGGTTACCGTAAAAGCAGATGGCAAAACATCGACGGTGTACACGACAGAGAAAACAGTACAGGCGGCGATCGGGAAATTAAATATTCCTGTCCGCGATCAAGATAAAGTTATCCCGTCTCTCGATACTCAGATTTCGAAGGCAATGACGGTTACCGTTACCCGCGTCGATACGAAAGTAGCAGAGACCGAACGGACTTTGCCGTTCTCGATCGTGAAGAAACAAGATCCAACCCTTGAGCAAGGGAAGGAGAAGCTGGTGCAAACCGGTAAAAACGGCGTCGTAATCGAGCGCGTGGAGAAGAAGTACGAGAACGGAGTTCTTGTCTCCTCCAAGCTGGTCGACAAGGTCGTTCAGAAGCATACGGTCAGTCAGGTCGTAGCAGTAGGCTCGAAGAAGGACGTACATACGCTCTCGGCCGCGAGCACAGCCTCGTATACAAAGAGCGGCGTAACGTTTAAGCCGAAGAAGATTCTCAAGAATGTAACCTTAACCGCCTATTCGGCAGGTGTAGCTTCTACGGGCAAGGATGAGAGTCATCCGGGCTACGGCATTACGGCTTCCGGCGCAAAGGTGAAGGAAGGCCGTACCATTGCGGTGGATCCCGATGTTATTCCAATCGGCTGGTGGGTGTACATCGAAGGAATTGGCTTCCGCAGAGCCGAAGACACGGGCAGTGCCATCAATGGCAACAAGATCGACGTTTACTTTGACAGCACAAGCTATGCCAATAAGTTCGGCCGAAAAAAAGGATATACCGTATACGTGCTTGGTCCGACCAAGCCATCCGCAAGCTAATGGCTTACCGCTATCGTATTTCATTGATAAATATGCCATTATAAGAAGAGGCGCTGCCTCTTCTTTTTGTGTGCACGGAGATGCTAAGCAAGCTGCATATTATTGACGGTGAAAGAAGAGCGGAAGTTGCTGCTTTTTAGAAAGGAATGTTTGCTTGTGATTAAGGAAATTATTGTGGTGGAAGGCAAAGACGATACGGTT
Source organism: Paenibacillus sp. BK033 (assembly GCF_004345425.1). Taxonomy (GTDB): domain Bacteria; phylum Bacillota; class Bacilli; order Paenibacillales; family Paenibacillaceae; genus Pristimantibacillus. Next base: position 64,031 of record NZ_SLVP01000014.1, on the reverse strand, counting down.
GCCGTGAAGAGAGCCGTTGAAGCGGATACGATCGAAACCAACGGTTCTGCGGTCGGCGAGGAAGTGCTGCGCCGGATCGAGCTGGCGATGGAACGCAGAGGCGTTATAATATTTACGGATCCTGATCATGCGGGCGAGAGAATACGCAAAATTGTGGCGCGGCGGGTGCCGGGCTGCAAGCATGCTTTTCTGCCGCAGGAGAAGGCGATGTACAAAGGCGATATCGGAATTGAGAACGCAAGCCCCGAGGCGATTCGCCAGGCGCTCTCCGAGCTTCGGACGGAAATGGCGGCCGGAGAAGGGAATATTACCTGGGAGGACTTGATGGAAGCGGGTCTTATCGTTCATCCGGACGCGGCAAACCGCCGGCTTCAAATGGGCAAGCTGCTGGGGATCGGGTATGCGAACGGCAAGCAGTTTTTCAAAAGGTGTACAAGCTTCCGTATTTCCCGCGAAGAATTCGCGGAGGCTCTGCGCACGATGGAACAGGGATAGGAGATAGGAGTGAACGGCATGAGCGGAAACGATATAAAGGCGATTGAAGTGGCAACGCCGAAGCGCACGAAGGAAATTATCGCGAAGTATGGCTTTCAGTTTAAGAAAAGCTTGGGCCAGAACTTCCTGATTGATCAAAATATTTTGCACAAGATCGTAAGCGCGGCCGGACTCGACAAGACGAAGGGCGCGCTTGAGATCGGTCCGGGCATCGGGGCGCTTACGCAGCATTTGGCTGCCGCCGCGGGCACGGTAACGGCTATCGAGATCGATAACCGGCTTATTCCGATTCTAGGCGACATTCTGGCGGGCGAGGAGCACGTGAAGGTCGTGCACGGCGACGTGCTTAAGCTGGATCTGAAAAAGCTGTTCGAGGAGCGTTTCGCGGATGTGAGCGGCGTAAGCGTAGTGGCGAACCTGCCGTATTACGTGACGACTCCGATCCTGATGAAGCTGCTGGAAGAGCGTCTGCCGCTCGAAAACATCGTCGTCATGATCCAGAAGGAAGTCGCGGAGCGGATGGCGGCAAAGCCGGGCGGCAAGGAGTATGGCAGCCTGAGCGTAGCCGTGCAGTATTATTGCGAGCCGCAGCTTGTCTGCATCGTGCCGCATACGGTGTTCATCCCGCAGCCGAATGTCGACTCGGCTGTCATCAAGCTGGCGGTGCGCGAGAAGCCGCCGGTAGAGGTTGAGGACGAGGCGCATTTCTTCCGCATCGTTCAGGCGAGCTTCGCCCAGCGCCGCAAGACGCTGGCGAACAATCTGACGGCGTTCGTGGGCAAGGAACGCCGCGAGGAAATGACGCAGCTGCTTGTCAGCTGCGAGATAGACCCTGGCCGTCGAGGGGAGACCTTGTCCCTCGACGAGTTCGCCCGCATCAGCCGCGCCTTTCTGGCGGCGGGCTGGCGGGGTTAGCTCGGCCTGCTGCGGCGGCCGAGCCTGGTTTGAGCCGGCGGCGAGCGGTTAACGCCGCCGGCTTTGTTGTAGGCGCGCCCGCCGCCGGAGTGGCGGGTGGGGAGGGCCACGGCACGGCTGCGAAGCGCTGTGCGGTCCTCGGCGCTTACAGCGGCTTTCCAGGCCCGAGCAACCCTCTAATCGGTTCAGACCACCCGAAAAGCTTTCCGTCGTCTACCTGATGCCTTGTAACACGGGATTTTCCTCTTACTGTCCACTAAACGCACCCTCTAACGCACCTTGTACATGATTCACTCCACCATTACCCGGGCAATACATATATAGTCATTCTCCGCATGCAACTCTGTCTTAGGCAGGCGCAACTACGCCATTACGCTGCTTGGAGCAGCCATGGGTCACGCTTATAAGCACACGAGCCCGCCAGCTCAGCGGGCGTGGTCATGGTCATGCGGTCAGGCAACGCCGCTGGCCCGCCATAACGCCGCGCCTGGCGCAGTAGCGCAGCAGCCTCGGCCTCCCACAAGGAATGTGGGGAGGCAATTGGGAGGCGCAGGCTACCCGCAAGAGGGTAAGGGGTAACTCCGATAAGGAGCGGAGCGTCCGCCTTTGCCGATACATTGCCACCCATGTGGCATAAGTTCAAAGCAATGTACAGGCAACAGCGGCCGTTGGGAGTTACCCCGTCCCTCAAATGCGGCAGCCGGAGCCACCCGTGGCCTTTCCCCAACCATTCTTCCACACCCATCCGCACAATTTTCTCCGCACATTCCGCCCCCTCCACCCATACGATAGACGAAGAGGTGATTTACCCATGAAGCAAGGGGACCTGGTCGTCCGCAATTCCTATGGCGGTGACGTGCTGTTCCGAGTTGAAGAGATGCGATCCGATCAAGCGCTGTTGAAAGGCACGGATTACCGTTTGCTTGCGGATGCGCCAATTCCCGACTTGTCGGTCGTCCGCGATCCGGAATCGACAAGCGCGCGGCAGCAAGTGAAAATTAAAGTAAACGACTCTCTTAGACGGATGCGGCAGGAGAAGGCGCATCTTACCGTTTTATCCAGCCACGATCGGGCTACTTTGCAGCAGCAAAGTCAGTCTTATTTTGAATTGCCGGGCAAGGTGCTTCATCTGGACGGAGACGGCAATTACTTGCGCAAAAGCATGCAGCTGTACCAAACGATGAAGGTACCCGCGCATGGCGTGCATGCTCACGAATCGCAAATGGCCCAGCTGCTTTACCGTTTGCTGCCGCAGGTAAAGCCGGATATTGTCGTGATTACCGGTCATGACGGAGTCCTCAAGAACCGCGAGGGTGAAGATCTGTACAGCTTGAGCAGCTACAAGAATTCGCAGCATTTCGTAAATGCTGTGCGCGTTGCGCGTCAATACGAAAAGAATATGGATGGGCTTGTTGTGGTGGCCGGCGCATGCCAATCGCATTTCGAAGCGCTGCTGCAATCGGGTTCGAACTTCGCTAGCTCCCCGGGAAGAATATTGATCCATGCGCTGGATCCTGTTTATATTGCAATTAAAGCAAGCTATACCTCCGTCAGGGAATCCATCAACCTCTCGGACGTGATTCACGGGACCATCAGCGGGATTGACGGGGTAGGGGGAATTGAGACGATGGGACGGCACAGGATGGGGCTGCCGAAACCCAAAAAAGTGACTCACTCCACGGCGAGTATGAAGATAACGTCTTAATATGTACAATTTTTAATTGAATATGCATCAAATTCGATAAAATGGGCGAAAAAACCGTTGACAAGAAAATAACAACGCTGATATAATATTTTGCTTCATTTGACAAACCTCCTCTTTCTGGTTATAATGGACAAGGAAAGAGGTGGTAGTGGACAATGGCAAAAAACGCGCTATTGGAAATTAAACGCAATTTGGAAGCCCACGTAGGCTCCAAAATCCGTCTTCGAGCTAACGGTGGCCGGCGAAAGACCATCGAACGCACCGGCACGTTAGAAGAAATCTACCCTTCTGTTTTCATTGTCAAACTGGACCAGGAGTCTCACGCGTTTAAGCGCGTTTCCTACAGTTATGCGGATATACTGACAGAGTCTGTTGAAGTGACCGTATGCAATGATGAAGGTCAAGTCCGAATCACCCATATTCAACAATAGATGCATGCAGCAGCTTAAACGCGAATCAACCGGATTCGCGTTTTTTTTCGCCATTTTTCATATCGAGGGCTTTCAAACGATCTTTCTGAATAAGCGACTGCCGGCGCGGCACATACTATACCGCAATCACATACCTTTCTAAGGACAGGAGGTGCACGGAACATGGGCCGCAGAAGAAGTGTCATGTCCGAGCAACTGAAATACGAACTGGCGAAGGACCTGGGTTTCATCAACAAGGTGGAAACAGAAGGCTGGGGCGGTATTAGCACCAAGGACGCCGGGAATATGGTGAAACGGGCCATCCAGTTGGCGGAGCAAGCCGCAGCCAGAAATCATGGACAGCAATAAACAGGAAATTTAGACGTTAGAAAGCTAAGAGAGCAAGGCGGTTAAAGCCGGCATTGACCTCTTAGCTTTTCTTGTGCCCGTTTGTTATAATGTTGCTTAGCTAACAACGAACGGGAGAGCTTGCCATGAAAATTTACGAAAAGGCTCCGGCAAAAATCAACCTGCTGCTCGATGTCCTGCGAAAGCGGGAGGATGGATTCCACGAAGTCGAGATGATCATGACGATGGTCGATCTGGCTGACCGTCTTGAGCTGGAGGAGCTGCCGAGGGATACGATTATTATATCGAGCCAGGCTGGATACATACCGCTTGACGAGAAGAACCTGGCTTTCCAGGCTGCGCGTTTGATTAAAGAGCGTTACGACGTCCGCAAAGGCGTATATATACATTTGGATAAAAAGATACCGGTAGCCGCGGGGCTCGCCGGAGGCAGCAGCGACGCAGCCGCCGCTCTGCGCGGGCTGAACCGTCTGTGGCAGCTCAATATCTCGGAGGACGAGCTGTGCCGCCTTGGGGCGGAGCTTGGTTCCGACGTCCCGTTCTGCGTAACGGGCGGTACAGCGATAGCGACCGGACGAGGAGAGAAGCTGGAGCGGATCGGCAATCCGCCCCAGTGCTGGGTCGTTTTGGCCAAGCCTCCGATTAACGTATCGACGGCCGACGTATACGGCAAGCTGCGCGCCAATGAGCTGAAGAACCATCCTTCAACGAGGGATATGGTATCGGCCATCGAACGCGGCTCGTTCTCGGATATTTGCGCCGGGCTAGGCAATGTGCTCGAGAATGTGACTTTGGATTTATATCCGGAAGTGCTGCAGCTGAAAGAAAGCATGCAAAAGCTAGGTGCCGATGGCGTCCTCATGTCGGGCAGCGGACCAACCGTTTTTGGTCTAGTCTCGAAGGAAACCAAGCTTCCACGTATCTATAATGGACTTCGCGGGTTCTGTAAAGAGGTCTACGTGGTAAGAATGCTGACATAATGCTGACGTTTTTCTTGATTAAATCCGTATAAAAATGTTATATTGACTTTATATTATTCGGATTTAGTGGGGGGAATGGCTTTGAAAAAATTGAAGCGAAGTGCAAGACTGGTAGAGATGACGCAATATTTGCTGAGTCGTCCCCACACGTTAATTTCGCTCACAGCATTTGCTGATCGCTATCAGTCTGCAAAGTCTTCCATCAGCGAAGATTTGGCCATTATAAAAGAGGTCTTCGAAGAAGAAGGCTTCGGTGAATTAAATACGCTTGCCGGTGCTGCAGGGGGCGTGAAATACACGCCTAAGATGCATACCTCCACAGCTTTATCGATTATGGACAACATTTGCCGCCAACTGGAACAGCCTGAGAGGGTACTTCCGGGCGGTTATTTGTATATGACCGATATGCTGGGACAACCGGAGCTGCTGGCCGATGTTGGACGAATGTTTGCGACAGCTTTTGCTGACCGAAATATTGACGTGATTATGACGGTTGAGACCAAAGGGATTCCGCTTGCCTACGCAACGGCGGCTTGCCTCAACCTGCCGGTTGTGATTGTAAGGCGAGATAATAAAGTGACGGAAGGCTCGGCGGTAAGCATCAACTACGTTTCCGGCTCCAATAAGCGGATCCAGACGATGTCCCTTGCCAGACGCGCCCTCAAGGAGCAGTCCCGGGTCCTTATTATTGACGATTTCATGAAGGCCGGCGGTACGATTCAGGGGATGATGGATTTGCTTTACGAATTCAAAGCGACCGTTGCGGGCGTCGGCGTATTCGTAGAATCGGGCGAGGTGGAGCATGAAGAGCGCCTGCTCGAGGATTACGTATCGCTTGCGACGTTGACGGCCGTTGATCTGAAGACCAAGCAGACAAAGGTTATTCCGGGCAACTATTTCAAGGTATAAGACGGAAAGGTTGGGAATTCGCAATGACAGACAAGAAGCTGCAAGTAATCGCCACAGATAAAGCACCGGCTGCGATCGGGCCGTATTCGCAGGCTATTAGAGTAGGTGACCTGCTGTTCACATCCGGTCAAATTCCATTGGATGCTTCGGGCCAACTGGTTGAAGGCGGAATTGAGGAACAGACGCATCAGGTTTTCCGTAATTTACAGGCAGTATTAGAAGAAGCAGGAGTAACATTAAATAATGTTGTAAAAGCAACAGTATTTATGAAAGATATGAATCAATTTGCAACGGTTAACGGCATCTATTCTTCCTACTTCGGCGACCACAAGCCAGCACGCTCCGCGGTAGAAGTGGCGCGGCTTCCGAAGGATGTTCTTGTCGAAATCGAGCTCATTGCATCGACTGTTGTCGAATAGAAACGAAAAAAAATTATCTGTAAAAAAATATTTTAAATATCGCATATTTTTCCAAAAAAATAGAAGGAATTTGCACAAAAATGTGGAAGTATACACCAAGTCTCAGATAGGCAAAGGTGGTGAACACAAATGCAAATTACTGATGTCAGACTCCGCCGTGTAAATTCGGAAGGGCGTATGAAAGCTATTGCTTCCATCACGATTGACAATGAATTCGTCGTTCACGATATTCGCGTCATCGATGGTAACAACGGCATGTTTGTGGCTATGCCTAGCAAACGTACGCCGGATGGAGAATTCCGGGATATCGCTCACCCAATCTCTTCGACGACCCGGGAGAAAATCCAAGCTGCTGTACTCGCTGAATACGAGCGTGCGGCAGTGGAAGAAGTGGCAATTGAAGAAGGAGCTTAAGCCTATCCTTTAAGTAACGGAATTGCGTCCTTTTGCCGGGACGGCGCGTGCCGTTCCGGCAAAGGGATAATAGAAAAGAGGGCCGCGAGGCTCTCTTTTCTTTTTGTGTATAATGGGATATAGTCTTTAACAAGGTGAACCGATGACGCCCAACCATGCGGCGTAACGCGGGTTGCATGCGTAAGTTATTCATAGGATATCAAAACTTATAAATATCAATTATTCAAATCAGGTCGTGTAGGAGGAATTACAGTTGAAGGTAATGACGATTGTATTGGCTGCCGGTCAAGGCAAGCGGATGAAATCGAAACTATATAAGGTTCTTCATCAAGTGAGCGGCAAACCGATGGTTGGCCATGTGCTCGATACGGTAAACGAAGCAAAGAGCGAGCGGACCGTAGTTATCGTTGGCCACGGGGCGGAAATGGTAAAAGGCTACCTCGGCGACCGCGTGGAATACGTACTGCAGGAGCAGCAGCTTGGCACTGGCCATGCTGTACGCCAGGCAGAAGCGCTGCTTGGTTCGGAGGAAGGCACAACGATCGTCATTTGCGGCGATACTCCGCTTGTACGTGCGGAGACGATCCAATCGATGCTGGCGCTTCATGCGTCCAGCGGCGCGGCGGCAACGGTTCTGACGGCATCCTTCGATAACCCGACGGGTTACGGGCGCGTTATTCGCGGCGCAGACGGTGCTGTACAGCGCATTGTCGAGCAGAAGGATTGCTCGGCCGAAGAAGCGGCCGTGAAGGAAATCAACACGGGTACGTATTGCTTCGACAACAAGAAGCTGTTCGCGGCCCTGGCGCAAGTAAAGAACGAGAACGCGCAAGGCGAATACTATTTGACCGATGTCATCGGTATTTTCCGCGGCGCGGGCGATACGGTTCAAGCTTACTGCACGCCGGACCTCGCGGAAGCGATTGGGGTAAATGACCGCGTAGCGCTGGCGGATGCCGAGCGTTTCATGCGCGAGCGCATCAACCGCAGGCATCTGATCGAAGGAGTAACGATTATCGACCCTGCTAATACGTACATTGAAGCCGATGTGCGAATTGGAGCAGATACGGTTATATATCCGGGCACCGTTCTGCGCGGCAATACGGTTATCGGCGAGGACTGTGAAATCGGACCTCAGGCCGATATTACCGATTCCGAGATTCAAAGCGGCGCCGCCGTAAAATATTCGACGGTTGCCGATTCCGTTGTGGGCAAGGACAGCACGGTTGGTCCGTACGCGAACCTGCGTCCGGGCTCGAAGCTTGGCGAGGGCTGCAAAGTCGGCGATTTCGTTGAGCTGAAGAACGCAACGCTTGGCGATGGAAGCAAAGTGTCGCATTTGAGCTATGTTGGGGATGCCGTAGTCGGCAGAGACGTTAACATCGGCTGCGGAGCGATTACGGTCAATTACGACGGCTTCAACAAAGCGATTACGGAAATCGGCGACAACGCTTTTGTAGGCAGCAACGTCAATCTGATCGCGCCGGTGAAGCTTGGCGATGGCGCGTATGTCGTGGCGGGCTCGACGATTACGCAGGATGTTCCATCCGGCGATTTGGCTATTGCGCGGGAGCGCCAGGTGAACAAGCCGGGCTATGCGGACAAGATCCGCGCCCGCGCGAAAGCGAAGAAAGAAAGAAGCAAGAAAGAATAGGTTTTCCAGCAGTTGGGCAAAGTGATATGGAAATTGACTTTTTAGGAGGTTCCTATCCCGATGTCCATAGCAATGACGGCAGAACAAAGAAATACAACCATGAAGAGCGAACTCCGCAGCTTGAGGGCAAGCGGCCGGGTGCCCGGCGTCGTTTACGGCAAGCAGCTTGCTTCCCCGGCTTCCGTTGCCATTGAGGAGAAGCAGCTGCTCGCTTTGCTGCGTTCCCACCCGAATGCGGTTATCGACCTGGACATTCCGGGCGCGGGCAAACAGTCGGTCATGATTGCGGGCATACAGCGCGAGAAGCTGTCGCATAAGCTGCTACACGTTGATTTCCAGCAAATCAATATGAATGAGGAAGTAACAACGCATGTCCGAATCGACCTGGTTGGCGACTCGCAGGGCGAGCGCGAGGGCGGTATCGTGCAGGCTTTGCTGCATGAGCTGGAGGTGCGTTGTCTGCCGGGGAGCATTCCGGATTCGATTCCGGTCGATGTAACGGGCCTTCTGATGGGTAGCAGCTATCTGGTCGGAGACGTTCAGACTCCGGCTGGCGTAACGATCTTGACCGATCCTTCGGCGGTGCTCGTGACGGTCCTGGTACCTCAGAAGGACCTGACGGCCGAGGAAGCGGAGGCGCAGGAAGTGGAAGCGAAGGAAGCGGTATCGCGTTCCACGGAAGCGCAAATGCACGAGGTTGATTTCGCAAAATAGAGCAATGGATAAACGGTATCTGCCCTCCGCGGGAAGATACCGTTTCTTCCTTTCGTGCAGGGAATATTGTCCATCGTGTAGAATGAATAAAGACATACGCAAAATGAGATTGGAGAGCAGGATAGCATGAAGTGGATTGTAGGGCTGGGGAATCCCGGCACAACCTATCAAAGCACGCGGCATAATGTAGGCTTTATGGTCATAGACGAATTGGCTCGGCGTTGGAATATCCAGGTGACGCAGAGCAAGTGCAAGGCTTTGATTGGCGAAGGAAACGTACAGGGTACGAAGGTTGTCCTCATCAAGCCGATGACTTATATGAACCTGTCCGGGGAATCGGTACGGGGGTTCATGGATTACTTCAAGGCTGATCTGGAAGACGGACTTATTGTTTACGATGATATGGATACGGAGGTCGGCAAAATCCGGCTTCGTTACCAGGGCAGCGCGGGAGGCCACAACGGCATCAAATCGCTTATTCAGCATTTGGGCACGCAGCAGTTCAACCGGATCCGCATGGGCGTCTCGCGTCCGCAGCCGGGCCGCAATATTGCCGACTACGTGCTCGATAACTTCCCGAAGAGCGAGCAGGAAGCTTTGAAGAGCATGATTGAACAGGCCTGCGACGCAGTGGAGTTTAGCCTCAAGGCAAGCTTCGACAATACAATGGCCAAGTTTAACAAGTAACCGCCTAAGCTTGGGCAAAACGGGCATACTGAAGGGTATAACTATTCTTCAGGAGGCATACATATGGCTGTAAACTATATTTGCCGGCACTGCCGGACGCCGATGGGGACGATAGAGGAAAAGGAAATCTCCGAGTCGAGGCTTGGTTTCCATTTCTTGACCCCCGAAGAGCGCAGCGATATAATAGCGTATAACTCGAACGGTGATATTACGGTTAAAGTGGTCTGCGATTACTGCCGCGAGGCACTGGAAGCAAACCCGGAGCTTGTGCTCGTCGTAAATCCGCTGCAGTAACGGGAGCACAATAGCGTGCGTAGCCTTGGCATTCGGCTGAGGCTTCTTTTCGATGGTTCCTATAGTAAAATAATGCTTCTATTTCTTTGCCTTTTGTCTTGTGTATAGAAACGGGGTGCCTTCACGATTGAAAGCGTTAGTACAGGCTTTTGCCGCGGATCCGGATGTACAGTCGATTATAGCCGGCGTCCGCAAAGGAATGCGCGAACAGATGATATCGGGACTTGCGGGTTCTTCCAGGCAAGTACTCGTAGCGGCGGTGAAGGATGATCTGGACCGTCCGCTGCTTGTTGTCACGCATAATATGTATGCCGCACAGAAAATTGCAGAAGATTTGCAGGAATGCATCTCTGCCGATGATGTATTGTTATATCCCGCGAATGAGCTGGTAGCTGCCGAAGCGGCGATCTCGAGTCCCGAGACGCTGGCGCAGCGCATGGATGTGCTGATCAAGCTGTCCGAAGGCTTCCGCGGGATTATTGTCGTTCCGTTCTCCGGTATTCGGCGCTATCAGCCGATTAAAGGGGTTATGTCGAACGCAAAGATTTCGGTAAAGGTTGGCGACACGCTGGAACTGGATGATTTCCTGCGCCAGATGACCGGACTTGGCTACGTCCGGGCGGACCGGGTGGAATCCAAAGGCGAGATGAGCGTACGCGGCGGTATTGTCGACTTCTATCCGCTTACGGAGGAGCTCGCGTACCGGATCGAGTGGTTTGGGGACGAGATCGATTCGATCCGTACGTTCGATCCTTCCGACCAGCGTTCGCTTGATAACCTGCAGTCCTTTACCGTAACGCCTTGCCAGGAGATCGTTGCCGACCAGCAGCGCTTTAGCGCTGCAGCGGAGCATGCGGCAGCACTTCTCGCCCAGCAGCTCGACAAAATGACGGACCGCATGGCAAAGGACCGCCTCCGTCAAGAAATCGGCGGCGAGATCGAGAAGCTGCGGGAGCAAGTCTATTTTCCTGAAATTTATAAATATATATCCATGCTGTACCCGGAAAGACAGACGATTCTGGACTATATGCCGGAGGATACGGTTCTTATCCTGGATGAGCCGACAAGGCTGATCGAGACCGCGCGGCAGCTGGAGCGGGATGAGGCGGAATGGTCGACCCATCTGCTCTCCAACGGCAAATCTCTGTCAAGCTTTACGCTTGCCCGGGAATCGGATGAGATTCTGCATCACCGGAAATTCCAAACGCTGTTTATGTCGCTCTTCCTGCGGCAGATCCCGCATTCGCAGCCTCAAAATATCCTGAATATGACGAGCCGCGCCATGCAGAACTTCCACGGACAGATGAACGTGCTCAAAGCGGAGATGGAGCGGTGGAAAAAGACGGGCGCGAAGGTGATGATGCTGGGCGGCAACGCCGAACGGCTCGACCGGATTAGACGCGTGCTGCAGGATTATCATATTGAGCCTCCGATCCTGATTGAGGGTAATCTTCAATCCGGCTTTGAGCTGCCTTCCTCGCATCTTGTCATTATTACGGAAGGCGAGATGTTCTCTCAGAAGCAGCGGAAGGCGCGCCGGATGGATAAGAAGATCGATAACGCCGAGCGGATCAAGAGCTATACCGAGCTGAAAGTCGGCGATTACGTCGTTCACCAGAACCACGGCATCGGCAAATACGTCGGGATCGGCACGCTCGAGATCGGCGGCATTCACAAGGACTACCTGCATATCCTGTATGCCGGCGGCGATAAGCTGTCCGTGCCGGTTGAGCAGGTCGACATGATTCAGAAGTATGTCGGTTCCGAAGAGAAGGAGCCGAAGATCAATAAGCTGGGCGGCAGCGAATGGGTTCGGGCGAAAAATAAAGTCCGCGCTTCCGTCCAAGATATAGCCGATGACCTGATCAAGTTGTATGCGGAGCGCCAGTCGGCGCCCGGATTTGCTTTCGGTCAGGATACGGCCTATCAGAACGAGTTCGAAGCGATGTTCCCTTACGATGAGACGCGAGATCAGCTGCGGGCTATCGAAGAGATTAAGAAGGATATGCAGAAGCCCCAGCCGATGGACCGGCTCCTGTGCGGCGACGTCGGCTACGGCAAGACCGAGGTGGCGGTTCGCGCCGCTTTCAAGGCTGCAATCGAAGGGAAGCAGGTAGCTATTCTTGTCCCAACGACCATTCTCGCCCAGCAGCATTACGAGACCTTCCGCGAGCGTTTCTCCGGCTATCCGTTCAACATTCAGGTATTAAGCCGGTTCCGTTCCCGCAAGGAGCAGAATGATACGATGAAGGGCCTGAAAGCGGGTACGGTTGATGTGGTGATTGGCACGCACCGCTTACTGTCGCAGGACGTCATCTTCAAAGATCTGGGATTGCTGATCGTCGACGAGGAGCAGCGGTTTGGCGTATCGCATAAGGAGAAGCTCAAGAAGCTCAAGACCAATGTCGACGTGCTGACGCTGACCGCTACGCCTATTCCGCGGACCTTGCATATGTCTATGCTGGGCGTTCGCGATTTGTCGGTCATCGAGACGCCGCCGGAGAACCGTTTCCCGGTGCAGACTTATGTCGTCGAATACAGTACCTCGCTTGTGCGCGAAGCCATTGAACGGGAGCTGGCTCGCGGCGGGCAGGTATATTACCTGTATAACCGCGTGCAAGGGATATATCAGATGGCCGAGCAGATCAATGCGCTTGTGCCGGACGCCAAGGTTGCGGTCGGCCACGGCCAGATGTCGGAGCAGGAGCTTGAGAAGACGATTCTGGATTTCCTGGACGGCGAGTCCGACGTGCTTGTCAGCACGAGCATTATCGAGACCGGCGTCGATATCCCTAACGTAAATACGCTGATCGTGCACGATGCGGACAAAATGGGCCTCTCCCAGCTGTATCAGCTGAGGGGCAGGGTTGGCCGTTCGAACCGGATTGCCTACGCCTACTTCACCTACCAACGGGACAAGGTACTCACCGAGGTGGCGGAGAAGCGCCTGCAGTCGATTAAGGAATTTACGGAGCTGGGCTCCGGCTTCAAGATCGCAATGCGCGACCTTTCCATCCGCGGAGCGGGCAATCTGCTCGGTGCGGAGCAGCACGGCTTTATTGCCTCCGTCGGCTTTGATCTGTATTCGCAGATGCTGGCTGACGAGATCGCCAAGCGTAAGGCGGAGATGGAAGGCGTGGAGGTGAAGGAAGAGCGTCGCGTCAGCACGCTGATCGATGTCAGCATCGACGCTTATCTGCCTTCCGACTATATTTACGACAGCATCCAGAAGATCGAGATTTACAAGAAGGTGGCTACCGTTACGTCCATAGACGATGCGGAGGATTTGGCGGAGGAGCTGATCGACCGTTTCGGCAATCTGCCGCAGGCCGTCGACAATCTGCTCTCGGTTGCGCGGCTTAAGGTTTACGGCTCCCAATACGGCATTGAACAGATCAGCCAGAAGGGCGATGACCTTATCGTCCGCTTCAACGAACGCGAGAAGAAGCGGATTGACCGCAAGCTGGTGGACCAGCTATGCATGCAGTACGAGAACCGGTTCCGCCAAGGAGCGATACAGGATGAATATCCGACGCTTCTGCTGCGGGGCAAAGGGCTCGAGATGGATCAGAAGGTTCAGCTTCTGGAGGGCTTCCTGAAGAAGTTCAAGGATGCAAGAAAAGGCGAAGAAGCGCTGCAGGACGCAAAAAGCTAAGGATAGATTAGCGTGTTATTCGCTCGATAATTGACGGGCTGCTCCTCCTTGCGCGGGGCAGCTGTTACAACCTTGTGGTCAAGCCTTGTCGTTTTCTGTTACAATACAATAAACTTCTCAAATTGAAAGGGGATTCAACATGTTGCACACAAAACGCAAATCGACATGGCGCAGAAGCGCACTGCTCGTAATCGCGGCAGTGCTGGTCATGACGATCATGGCGGCTTGCGGTGGCAAGAAAGATAACGAGGGCGGCTCCTCGGGCCTCACTTTCGCAGGGGCGGGCAAAGGTACTGTCGTTGCAACCTACAAAGACGGCACCGTCACAGAAGCGGAGTTCAACAAGTACCTGGATATCTTCAACATCATGCAGCCGGGCTACGAGCAAGTGATTGCAATCCCGCAGTTCAAAGAACAATTGCTCCAGCAATTCGTTTCGTATAAGATCCTTGCCAAGCAAGCTACAGAAGCAACGCTTAAAAAAGCAGGCGATGAAACGAACGATCAGATGAAGAGCTTCGAAGATACGCTCAAAACGAACGCCGACGTGAAAAAGACGCTCGACGAGAAAAAAGTATCTACAGCCGACGTAAGAACCTACCTCAACCTGATGCTGGTTGTGGTTGAGCATATGAATTCGAAAGTAACGGAAGACGAGATGAAAGCCGAGTACGAGAAAAACATCGGCAACTACAACCCGGTAACCGTTCGCCATATTCTCGTAGCAACAACGGATCCAGCGGATTCCACGAAGACGCTTCGCACGAAAGAGGAAGCTCTCGCCCGTGCAAAAGAAGTTAAAGCGAAGCTTGACGCTGGCGGAGATTGGACAGCCCTTGCTAAACAGTACTCCGACGATACGGGCTCGAAGGATAGCGGCGGCGAATACAAGGACGCGAAGGCTTCCGATTGGGTGGAGGGCTTCAAAAATGCGGCCCTGACTCAGCCTGTCGGCAAAATCGGCGATCCGGTCGAGACCGAATACGGCTATCATGTGATCCTGGTTGAGAAACGGGACCAAGTAGCTTACGACAAAATTACGGACGAGCAGAAGCAAGAGGTACAAAGCGTGGTGGCTTACAACCACATGAATACGTTCATGACGGATGAAATGCCGAAGCAAGACGTGAAAATCACGCTTCCGGAAGCTTCGGCTTCGCCAGGCGCATCCGCATCGCCAGGCGCTTCGGAGTCGCCAGCGGCGTCCGAATCTCCGGCGGCATCGGAATCCCCGGCAGCCAGCGAGTCTCCTGCAGCCAAATAAACACCTTTAATGAAGAGCTGGTCCATCATGCAAATGATGGGACCAGCTTTTTTCTGTAATGGGACTTTCTTGTTTTTGTAAAAAGTGATATCATAATTATATCAAAACAATATAAGGGGTGTACTTATGAAGGAATATAAAGCCTGGCACGTCAACGGATTCCTCGCATTGCTCGCCGCGATTATTTCCTTTGCCGGAGGAATCGCACTTATTATATTTGGCTCGGATCAGTTGGATCCGAACGTATTTCTGATCGTGCTCGGCATATTGCTTGAGGTGATCTTTATCGTAGCCGTATCCTCGCTCACAATCGTTCAGCCAAACGAAGCGAAGGTTATTACGTTCTTCGGCACGTATGTAGGTACGGTTCGCGACAGCGGCTTGTGGATTGTAGTACCGTTCACGAACAAGAAGAAGGTATCGATGAAGGTCCGCAACTTCAATAGCCAGACCCTGAAGGTGAATGACGCGGAGGGCAATCCGGTGGAGATTGGCGCCGTTGTTGTATTTAAAGTAACGGAGACGGCGAAAGCCTCCTTCGACGTGGATAACTACGAGCGCTTCGTGGAAATCCAGAGCGAGACGGCCGTTCGCCATATCGCGGCCCAATATCCTTACGATACCTTCTCCGACTCTGCGCAGCAGTCGCTGCGCGGCAATGCGGATGAAGTAGCGGCGGAAATGATGAAGGAGCTTCAGAATCGTCTGGCCGTAGCCGGCGTGGAAGTGCTGGAGACCCGCCTCACGCATCTGGCTTACGCGCCGGAAATCGCAAATGCGATGCTCCAACGCCAGCAGGCGATTGCCATCGTTTCGGCTCGCCAAAGAATTGTGGAAGGCGCGGTTGGCATGGTGGATTCCGCTTTGAAGCAGCTGGCGGAGAACGGAATCGAGCTGGATGAGGAGCGCCGCGCGGCAATGGTGAACAATCTGATGGTTGCCATTGTATCCGACCGCGGAGCAACGCCGGTTATTAATACGGGCTCGCTGTACTCCTAAGGGGACAGTCCAATGGGGAAAGAAAAGAAAGCTTTCGCGCTCCGGCTCGATCCAGATTTACACCGTGCCATCGAGCAATGGGCAAATGATGAATTTCGCAGCGTAAACGGACATATCGAGTTTCTGCTTCGGGAAGCGCTTGGCAAAGCCGGAAGGCTGCCTAAGCGGGCGCCAAATAATCCGGTTGATAGCGAGTGAGTGTGGCAGCCGTCGTTCCATCCTTTTAGGGGGGAATGGCGGCTTTTTGAATGAAGATTTTTTTCACGTGGAACAATTAGCGGGGTTAATTATTAAAAAGAAGGAAATGAAGCAAGGTTTTTGGCATAGAAGGGAATGCTTTAAATGGTGCTTTACGGATTGCCTTACCACATCTGTCCGATATTGCCTGGCTTCAGCAGGAAACCCGCGGGAAGCGGCGGATAGCCGTGCATAAGAAATTGGGAGCCGATGAATACTATGGTCAGAATCACAAAAGAATTCGTTATCGAACGCGCTAGACATAAGAGCAGCCGAATCACAACCAGCATAACGGCAGCTTTAGAATAGGCGCTCCGCTAGCTGAATCATTCTTTTTCCGCGAGAACGCTTTAATCCTTGACTTATAACGGGGACGGCGGCAATCGCTTGTTATGAAGGCTAATCGTATCCAGTGACTTAAAATCCTCTAGGAAAGTGGGGCAACAAGAAATGAAAGCAACTGGAATTGTACGTCGCATCGATGATCTCGGGCGTGTGGTGATTCCGAAGGAGATCCGCCGTACTTTACGTATTCGTGAAGGAGATCCGCTCGAAATATTTGTTGACCGCGATGGCGAAGTAATCCTGAAGAAATACTCTCCAATCGGCGAGCTTGGTGACTTCGCCAAAGAGTATGCCGAATCCTTATTCGAGAGCACCAACCATGTTACCCTCATTACCGACCGCGATACGGTTATTGCCGTAGCCGGCGCTTCGAAAAAAGAACTGCTGGAGAAGCAGATCGGATCGATTCTGGAAGGATGCATGGATAACCGCAAGACGATTGAAGGCACTTCCGGCACATACGAGATCGTTAAGGATATGCACGACACATACTCCGCTTACGTAGCAGCACCAATCGTTGCAGGCGGAGATCCAATCGGCACCGTGGTCCTGCTCAGCAAAGACGATGCGGTAAAAATGTCGCAGATGGAAACCAAAATGGTGGAGACGGCGGCAGGCTTCCTGGCGAAACAAATGGAACAATAATAAGGCGAAAAATAAGGCTTGGTTCCCGTTAAACGATTGCAGGTTGCATCGTAACGGAAACCAGGCCTTTTCATGTGGTGGTCGCGCGGTTGATATGATCCCGGGATGCCCGGGGGGAGCTGCCGATCACTCTTTTGAACATTTTCGAGAACAGGAAAGGGTCGGTATAGCCGACGGAGCGTGCAATATCGCCAATGGTAAGCTCCTGATGATGCAGAAGCTCAACGGCCCGGTTCATCCGGAAACGGAGCAGGAAGGCCTGCAACGAGACACCCAGCTGCGCTTTGAATAAGCCGGACAGGTACGTGCGGTCGAGCCCGACGAAATTCGCGATATCCTGAACGGAGATCGGAAGGCTGTAGCTGTTCTCGATAAAAGCAACCGCCTTGTTGATGTAGGCTTCTTTCGTATTGACGGCATGCGCCGGAGCAGAGGGCTGCTTGTTGCAGGCAACCAGCCGGGCCATGTACTGGTACAGAAGGCTTTGACTGAATAGATCACCGCTGCCGGGAAGATCATCAAGGGCCTGATGAAATTGCTCATAGACGGTTTCGAAAAAGTCCTTCTGCTCCGTTGCGTCGAATATCGGATTTGCAGGATTAAGGCCGGCCCTCTGCAGCAGAGATTTCGCATGAAGCCCTTTGAGTCCGACCCAGGAGTAGGTCCAGGGGTCGGACTCATCTGCTTTGTAATACACAAGCGTACCCGGAATAATAAGAAAGCCTTGACCGGCATGCAGCTCATAGCTGAGCTCGCCTAACCGGAATTGACCGGTGCCGCTGTGGATGTAATGAACGATGTACATATCGCGAAGACCAGGACCCCAATAATGCCCGGGATCGCAATCCTGCTTGCCCCAAAAGAGCAGGCTTAAGTCCATATAACGCTCTGTTGCCGGACTGGGCAGATAAATTTCGGATAACGGCATAGGGCGGTTCCCTCCAGTATGGATGGTACACAGCTTATATCTTTATTATAAACCCGGCAGCCCGGCTCGTCATAAGGAAATGGGATTATGACAAATAAATAAGAGGCTTTGCCATGTTCGCTTATCCGCTTCGGAGATATAGTGGAGGAGTCAATTCCTTTTTAGAAAACGGAGGCGGAAGCTAAGATGTCTAAAATTACTTTTCTAGGTGCGGGAAGCACGGTATTCGCGAAAAATGTACTGGGTGACGTAATGTTGACGGAGCCGCTGCAAGGCTTCGAGCTTGCCTTATTCGATATTGATGCAGGGCGTCTGCGCGATTCCGAGCAGTTACTGTTGAATATGAAACAATCGCTTGGCAGCAACTGCGCGGTGAAGGCTTATTCGGACCGCAAGGAAGCGCTGCGCGGCGCGAAATATGTAATCAACGCTATTCAAGTAGGCGGCTACGATCCTTGTACGATTACGGATTTTGAAATTCCGAAGAAATACGGGCTGCGCCAGACGATTGCCGATACGGTTGGCATCGGCGGTATTTTCCGCAACCTGCGCACGATTCCGGTTGTTCTTGATTTTGCGAGGGATATGCGCGAGGTTTGTCCGGACGCTCTGTTCCTGAACTATACGAATCCGATGGCGGTACTGACGAATGTGCTGTCGACGGCGGGCGGCGTTAGAACGGTTGGCTTGTGTCACAGCGTGCAGGTATGCGTGTCCGATCTGTTCAAAAACCTGGGGATGGACGCTACGGGCGTGGAATCCAAGATTGCGGGCATCAACCATATGGCTTGGCTGCTTGAAGTGAAGAAGGACGGCGTGGATCTGTATCCGGAGATCAAACGCCGCGCGGCGGAGAAGCAGAAGGAGAAGCATCATGACATGGTTCGCCTCGAAATGATGCTCAAGTTCGGCTATTACATCACGGAGTCGTCCGAGCATAATGCCGAGTATCATCCGTACTTCATCAAGCGTAATTATCCGGAGCTGATCGACCGCTTCAATATTCCGCTGGATGAATATCCGCGCCGCTGCATCGAGCAGATCAAAGGCTGGAACAGCATGCGGGAATCGCTGCTCGCGAACAGCAATATCGAGCATAAGCGCAGCCATGAGTACGCGTCGCATATCATGGAAGCGATTGAAACCGGCAAGCCGTTCAAAATCGGCGGCAACGTCATGAACACGGGCCTGATCACCAACCTGCCGAAGGAAGCCTGCGTAGAGGTGCCGTGCCTAGTAGACCGCTCGGGCATCAACCCGACGTACGTCGGCGATCTGCCGCCGCAGCTGGCTGCGCTCAACCGCACGAACATTAATACGCAGCTGCTGACGATTGAAGCGGCGCTGACGCAGAAGAAAGAGCATATCTACCATGCCGCTATGCTGGATCCTCATACTTCGGCGGAGCTTTCAATGGATGATATTGTGGCTTTGTGCGACGATTTGATCGAGGCTCACGGGGATTGGCTGCCCGCATTCAAATGATGCTTAGTGATCGATGGCGGGCGGGGGCAGGGTATGTAGCTCCTTCCGGTTGCTGTTGCGGCCCCGAATTTTGAATGAACTCGTATAACGAGTATTCGGGGCCACAAAGGCAAACGCTGCGCTCCTCCACGAGCTACATACCCTTTCCCTATCTATCGATCGCAACCCGATCAAAACCGCGCAAAGCGCGGTTTTTATAGGAAATAAGGCCGCCCACTCCATATTGGGGCGGCCTTATTTTTTGTCATGATGGCCTGTTCGACCTCAGGCCACCTCTAAAACAGCTAGGCTGCCTGGGTTAGTGGGCAGCCTATTGCGGTTTATATAGCAATTGATTGAGGGGAGGAAATGTATCTCTGGAGGAGCGGAGCGTTTGCCTTTGCTATTTTAAAGCCTCGTATAATCAAGTTAGTTCAAGCTTTAAAAGGGCAACAGCAACCGGAAGAGATACAATTCTGAACTGAGATTGTCATGCGTCCTCAGGAAAGAACGAAACGTGAGTCAGTTGCGTCCCGCCTGAAAACGGAGAACGGTTTTGAGCTTGTCCGGTTGCGTTCTTCTAGCATCCGAGATGTAGATTTCTTTATGCAGCTTGGAGATTCGTTTCAGCCCTTGTTCCTCGCAATATTGCTCCATCTTTTCGAAGCTGGCAGGTTCTTCATCGTAAGGACCGCGATGCATCATTTGAACGCAGAGGCCTTCCTCCAGCTTGCCAAACGCTACGTTGCTTAGGAGAGGATGAGGCTTTTTCTTGCTGACGGCCTCAATGACTTCTTGTGCCAATGCCTCCGTTACGAAGTCGGGTTGTCTGATCATGATGGTGTAGATAAGCTTATCCTTATCGAGAACGGCAGCTTGTCTGGCCTCTTCTTCCAGATCCCATATACCCTCCAGCGGAAAAACGGTGTAATCGTAATATCTCTCTGGCGCAGCTCCTTTTTTGGGCAGCATTTTTACCGTGTAAGCCAAGGAGTATAACGCTCCTACAGCTTCTACGAATTCCGAATGATTAGGATTGCCTTTGCCTTTTAGCATGAAGTAGTTCATTGCGGGCACCTCGATGACGGAAGGGACATTTTTGGGCAGATAAAGCGGTTTGTCATTCTTTTTCCACTCATATTTCATTTTAAAATACCTCCGGTCTTTTACAGTATGCGTACGCGCCCCGCAAGGAAGGTGCGGATAACTTGCTCAGCTGCCTGCTCAAGCAGGACGGGAGCATACTCCATCGCTTCCTTCAGGGTCATCGGCGAGCTTATGATGCTGTGCACGCTGTGGATACCCTCCGCGTATAAAGCTTCAATGCCGGTTCCCACTGATCCGGCGAGCGCAATGGCGGGGATACCGTGCTTTCTGGCCAGTTGGGCGACGCCCATCGGCGCTTTGCCGGAGGCCGTCTGATGATCGATACGGCCTTCTCCGGTGATGACCAGATCAGCCTCCTTCAGATGCTCCTCCAGACGGACATGCTCCAGAACCACATCGATGCCGCGGCGAATGGAGGCGGGGAAGAAGGCCAGATAGGCGCCGCATAAGCCCCCAGCGGCCCCAGCGCCTGGACGGTCGTGGAGTCGGATTCCCGTTTTCTCTTGGATTCGATCAGCCCACGCCGTCATCCCATGCTCAAGCTGGTTCACGATCGTGGTAGTCGCGCCTTTTTGCGGACCAAAGACGCGTGATGCCCCTTGTTCGCCGATAAGAGGATTTTGCACGTCGGTGGCGATAACAAAAGAAGATTCCGCTATTCGCGGATCCCATGAGCTGTCGTCGATCGTTACGATATCCACCAGATTTCCTCCGCCAGCAGGGACGGGATTGCCCAGCCGATCCAGCAGCCGCATCCCAAGCGCCTGGAGCATGCCGGTTCCTCCGTCATTAGTGGCGCTGCCGCCAACGGTAAGCAGAAAACGCCGGCAGCCCCGGTCAAGCGCATGGCGGATAAGCTCGCCAGTCCCGTATGTCGTCGTAAGTGACGGATTGCGCTCTTCCTCCTTCAGCAAGCACAGGCCGGATGCCTCCGCCATTTCGATGACGGCCGTTTGCCCAAGCAGCCCGTAGGAGGCCTCCACGGGCCTTTCAAGCGGACCGGCCACGCTAACGTTCACGCGCTCGCCGCCCGCAGCGGTGAGAAGGCTGTCGAGCGTTCCTTCGCCGCCGTCGGCGATCGGAAGCTTGATGATTTGGGCATCGGGCACACATCTCCGGACGCCTTGAGCGATTGCTTCCGCCGACGAGGCGGCGGACAAACTGCCTTTGAAAGAATCCGGAGCTACAACGATTTTCATGGACAGCCATCTCCTTCCAACTCTTTGTGCTTTTATTATACCTAAAGTTCCGGTCGCCGAGATGTCTCGCCATCCATGAAATTGTACGCCACGCCCTCGAATTATTAATCCTCATGCAAGAAATGGTATACTACACTGTAGAATCTGCATGTAGCAGGGAGGAGCATTGCGAATATGGCACAAACGATAACGGTAGTTGGCCTGGGATCGGGCGATCCCGATCAATTAACGCTTGGCGTGTGGCGGAGGCTGCAGGAGGCGGGGACGATTTATGTCCGTACGGAGCGGCATCCGGTGATGTCGCTGCTGCGGGAGCATCAGCTGGCTTATACGTCGTTTGACAGCGTTTATGAACAGCATGACACCTTTCCGGAGGTTTATGATACAATAGCGGATACGCTTGTCCGCAAGGCGCAGGAAGCATCCGCGCCAATCCTGTATGCCGTGCCGGGGCATCCGATGGTAGCGGAGCGCACGGTGCAGCTGCTGCGCGAGCGCTGCTCGCCGCTCGGTATAACGCTCGAGATTATCGGCGGCGAAAGCTTCCTTGACCAGGCTTTTACCCGTCTTGGCATTGATCCGATAGAGGGCTTTGCGCTGCTTGATGCGGCTGACCTGAAGGCGTCTCATGTGCAGCCGCGCGTACATACGATTATCGGGCAGGTCTATGACGCTTACACGGCATCGGATGTAAAGCTTGCGCTGATGGAGCGTTACCCGGATGACTACGAGGTTGTCGTTGGCCATGCGCTTGGAGTAACGGGCGAGGAACAGATTCTCAAGGTTCCGTTGTACGAGCTCGACCGGACGCCGGGCTTCGGCAATTTGTCGCTGATCTGGGTGCCGCGTACGGAGGATGATGCCGTTCTTAACCGTACGTTCGACCGTCTGCACGAGATCGTTGCTATTCTGCGCAGCCCTGAAGGCTGTCCATGGGATCGTGAGCAGACGCATCAGTCCATCCGCAAGAATTTCATCGAAGAGCTGTATGAAGCACTTGAGGCCATCGATAACGATGATCCCGACCATATGCGGGAGGAGTTTGGCGACGTAATCCTGCAGGTGATGCTGCACAGCCAGATGGAAGAGGAGACGGGAGCCTTTTCCGTCTATGACGTGATCGAAAGCCTGAACGAGAAGCTGATCTTCCGCCATCCGCATGTGTTTGGCGACCGCAGCGCCGGAGATGCCAGCGAGGCCCTTGGCAACTGGGAGCAGATGAAGGCGGAGGAGAAGAAGCGCAAAGGCGAAGACGATGCCCGCAAGTCGCAGTTGGACGGCATTCCGAAGGATCTGCCGGCGCTTATGAAGGCCTATCATCTTCAGAAGAAAGCGGCGAAGGTTGGCTTTGATTGGGACGAGCTGGAACCGGTTCTGACCAAAATAGAAGAGGAGCTGCGCGAGCTGCGCGAGGCGATAGATTCGAAGGATTCGGAGGAGCAGGCCGGGGAACTGGGAGATTTGCTGTTTGCGGTCGTGAACGCTTCCCGCTTTATCCACGCGGATCCCGAGGAGGCGCTCTCTCGCACGAATGCAAAATTTAAGAGCCGATTCTCTTATATTGAGGAACAGCTTCGTATAAACGGCAAAACTTTTGACCAGACTGATTTAACAGAAATGGATCGTTGGTGGGAGGAAGCGAAGCGACAATAGAGCCTCGGATTCGCCACGAATCGCAACATTTCTGCATCTTTCGGTAAATTTTTTTACTCGTGCAGCAGGATTTTTTTACTGACAAGCAGAATAAGTATCAACGTGTTTGTGTTTATGCTTAAAATTACCAAACAAACGGCAGCGCCCATTAGGAGCGTTGACCGAACAAAACAGGCGAATTGAATTTAGGAGGATATTAATAATGAACAAAACAGATCTGATCAACAACATTGCAACAAAAAGCGGTTTGACTAAACGTGACGTAGAAGCGGTATTGAACGGCTTCCTCGGCGAAGTGACTGACGCGCTTGCAGGCGGAGACAAAGTACAACTGATCGGCTTCGGTACTTTCGAAACTCGTAAACGTTCCGGCCGCGTTGGCCGCAACCCGCAAACGGGCAAAGAAATCTCCATCCCAGAATCCAAAGTTCCTGCATTCAAAGCAGGCAACAAGCTGAAAGACGCTATCAAGTAATTCATGCGTCTGGATAAATTCCTCAAAGTATCCCGGTTGATCAAGCGCCGTACGGTGGCAAAGGACGTGTCCGAGCAAGGACGCGTATGGATCAACGGCCGTGAGGCGAAAGCTAGCAGCACGGTTAAACCAGGGGATGAGCTTACGATCCAATACGGACAGAAGACGGTAACCGTTCGCGTCGAACGGATTGCCGAAACTACCCGCAAGGATGAAGCCGGTGAGCTTTACACTTTGATCAAGGAAGAACAACGCCCGCGCGAGGATAATCTCGGCTGGTAAACAACAAAGGGCTGTCACCTCAAGTGGCAGCTCTTTTTTTCCATTCTAAGAGTTAATATTTCTTCTCATACATAGCATAGAATTCTCCGGACTGAAACGCTCCCCGTCTAAGGACGGCGAAGCCGGTTCACCTTGATGCTCAGGAGGTAGGCACCTTTGATTGCAACCATGACGAATTTGCCCGAAATCCGTCCTTCAAAAGGCGGCGTATTAGGGATGACTTTTTCTCTCTTTGTTAAAAATGCCGCGGTGCTGCTGCTCATAACGGCCATTACGATTGTACCGGTCGAACTCATCGTCTGTTACGGTTTTTCTAACCTGTCTATTGATAGTATCCTCAAGGACATTGTTATCTCTCAGCTCTTTCTAACCTTATTGACCCCTGTTGCGGTTCATTATCTGGTTGAGAGACTTCGCGGAGGCAAGGGCAGCGTTGCCGATGCTTACCGCTGGGGGCTTCGCAAGTGGCTGCGGATGATCATGTATAATTTTTTGCAAGGCGTCATTTTTACGGCGGGGCTTCTGTTGTTCGTCATTCCGGGTTTGTTCATGTACGTAAGGCTTCTGCTGCTTCCCGCCGTCGTCTCCATCGAGAATACTTCCGTGACGAATCCGCTCGAGAGCAGCCGCAATATGGCCGCAGGGCAATTCTGGCGTTTTATCGGACTTGGCGTTGTAGTCAATCTATTTAGCTTTCTCATAGGGCTTGGCGCAAGCAAATTGCTGCTAGAGTCGGGGATGATCAACGGGATTACGGTTACGCTTTATTATTTGTTCATAGATTGGGTATCGCTGATTAGCGTTATTCTATCTCTTGTGTTGTATCTCACGATCAGAACGGAGCAATTTGGAGCGTCCGCTCGGGCGGCTGAAGAAGCTGCCGTAACAGCGTAACCGAAACGGCAAAGAGTAAGAGCGTTTCTCTCAAGGGAGATACGCTCTTTTTGTTTTCTATAAACAAACATATCAATGATATCATTAAAAATTTATTGTAAAACGATAAATACTGTGATACTTTAAGGGTGATTTTTCACTATGCAGAGGAGGGGCACACTTATGGAATTGCAGCCCTTATGGAATGCCGTTTGGTTACGCCGCATCCGGCAGCTTTTTATTTTTGGTTATCAGCAGGCCATGTCCTGTATTTTTCCGGTTATTATATTCGCGTCGCTCGCTTTAACGAAAGTTATATCCATACCCTACGTTCATCGTTACGATCTGCTGCTGCTGATCTGCCTGGTTGCCCAAGTTGGTATGGTTGCATTGAAATTGGAGACCGTCGACGAACTCAAAGTAATATGCATGTTCCATCTTATCGGATTGATGCTTGAACTGTACAAAGTGCACATGGGCTCCTGGTCTTATCCGGGCGAAGGCTGGTCGAAGCTGTACGGAGTGCCGCTCTACAGCGGATTTATGTACGCCAGCGTTGCGAGCTACATCTGCCAGGCGTGGAGGCGGCTGTCGATTTCCGTCTACGGTTGGCCGAGGCAGCGTTATGCCGTCATGGTCTGCGCAGCTATTTATTTAAACTTTTTTACCCATCACTATTTATGGGATTTGCGGTGGGTGCTGACGGTTCTTTTGGTTGCCGTCTTTTACCGGACATCCTTTACGTACAAGGTGGGGGGCAGGGAATACCGCATGCATGTTGTGCTGTCCTTCCTGCTAATCGGCTTCTTCATCTGGCTCGCGGAAAATATTTCGACGTTTATGGGGGCATGGGCTTACCCGGATCAGGAGCATGCCTGGCATATCGTCCATCTGGGGAAAATCAGCTCCTGGTTCCTGCTCGTTGTCATCAGCGTCATTATCGTGGCGCAGCTAAAGCGCGTAAAAAGCGCGAGGGACGGAGGCAATCCCGCGCTCTAGCGAAAGCGAATATGAAAGAGTAGAATTGCCCCGCGCGGATGTTCTAAAGTTCGTCCAACCCCCATAAGCTAGTCTCAAGCTATGCTTTCGAAGTGGAGGGACGGGTCAATGGTTGAACAAAGCAAAGGGCAGAAGCGGCAGGAAGTCAAAATGCTGAACCGCAAGCTGCTTGAAATCACCGGTGTGCTGAATGTGGAAAGTTTCGACAGCGAAGAGTTTCTGCTCGATACCGATCTTGGCTTCCTGATGATAAAAGGGCAAAACCTGCATATCAAGCATCTCAATCTGGAGCAAAACCTCGTTGCCATCGAGGGGTATGTCCATTCACTCGCCTACTTGGACGCCAATACCTCTACCAAAACAAAAGGCTTATTCGGAAAGCTGTTTAAGTGACCTCCTTAAGCCTTCAGTTCCTCACGATGGGGATGATGCTGCTGTCAGGCATCGGGATGGGCGTAATCTTCGACGGCTACCGGGTGGTGTCGAACGAATTGCGCTTTCCGCGGTGGACGCTGCCGGTACTCGATATGGCGTACTGGCTGGCCGCATCGCTCCTTGTGTTTCGTGTGCTGTACGCCAGCAACTATGGCGAGGTGCGGGCGTATGTATTCCTCGGCTTGCTTATTGGCGTGCTATGCTACTATTGGCTGCTGAGCAAACCGGTCATCCGTACGGTAAAATGGCTGATTGATGCGGTACGAGCCCTCATCCGGTTCACTGTGCGGACATTCGACCTTCTAATTGTGAAGCCGGTCGTTCTGTTATACAGGTTTATCCGCGTATTAATCGGATTTGGGACTGCACTCACTATATTCCTTCTAAAAATTGTGCTACAATTGGTTCGTCCGTTCTGGCTTTTGCTGCGTTTTCTGCTTGGTCCGCTTACGCGCCCGTTATGGCGATGGCTTGGACCAAAGCTTTCCAGCCTGCAGCTGAAGGAAAGAGGGGACAAGATCCTATCAGGCGTTATAAAATTATGGAAACGCCTGTTTTAACGTAGCCTAAGCTTTCCAACCATGAATCATCGCAAGGGTCCGGAAACGGCCGATGGGGTGATCATTCATTTTAGGAGGATTACCGTTATGACGACTGCCACAGCCAATCAATCGACAGGGAACGCAGGATCCAAACGCCGTCTGCGCATATGGGCCATGTGCATCACTCTATTTTTGTGCTGGGCGGCTTATACCTTTATTGGTCAGATCAAGGATGCGCGTGCCACGCAGGCGCAATTGACGGAGATCAAGAAGCAGGTAGATGAATCCACCTTGCAGTCCAAGCAGCTTCAACAACAGATCGATCGGCTTAACGATCCGGAATATATCAGACAACTTGCAACGAAGGAACAAGGAATGGTAACACCTGGAGAACAGCAGATTCAGGTCATTAAATAGACGCTACAACGGGTGAACGTCTGTTGACCTTACTTTGACGATTCGGTTATAATCACGATAGTAACGCTATTTAGCTTAGGGAGGAACATTTTATTTTATGGCAATTGAAGTAGGGGCCAAGTTAGAAGGCAAAGTGACAGGCATAACGCATTTCGGAGCATTCGTTGATTTGTCCGGGGGTGTCACAGGGCTCGTTCACATCTCGGAAATTGCCGATAACTACGTCAAAGACGTGAAGGATCACCTGAAAATTGACGATGTTGTTAAAGTCAAAGTGATCAACGTTGATAAAGACGGTAAGATCGGACTTTCCATTAAACAGGCAGTTGACCGGCCTGAGGGCCAAGCAGCGCCACAGCGCGAACCACGCGCAGGCGGTGGCGGCGGTTTTAACCGTGGAGGCGGCGGCGGTCAAGATCGCGGTGGACGTCCTTTCAACAAGCAGTCGGCTGGCAGACCGTCTTACAACAAACCGTCATTCGAGGATAAAATGTCTCGCTTCCTGAAAGATAGCGAAGAACGTATCTCCTCCCTCAAGAAAAATACCGAAGGCAAACGCGGCGGCCGCGGTGCTAAACGGGTCTAAGCTGGATTTTATACAATCATATGAGGGCAGAACCTAAACGGTTCTGCCTTTTTTACCACAAAAGACCTTATAAATTCCGAGAGTCGGAATTTATAAGGTCTTTTTGGCGATAAAACCTACAGCTAAACGCGGTCGCCCATCTTCGAGTTGCATCGATCCGGGATTTCTCACGGCAGCACGCCTTCTCGCTACTCCCCAAAATCTGTGTTTATCAAAAACGCAAGCAGGGTATTAAAGCTCATCCCGTACGGAGCGACAAACTTCCTCATAAAAGCAGGCTCCAGCATTTCTGACGAAGCAGCTCAATGGTGTTTATCTGCGCCCAATTCGGTCCCGCAAGCAAGCAAAAGACGACTAATCCCCGTTTTTTAACCCCCGCTATGCGCTTTTTTCAAAAAATATACCTCATTTCAAAAAAAGTTTCAGCTTGTTTCCCCGATACTCCCTGCAATCCCGACAGCAGAAAACAAAGATTTCGCGTGCAGTCCGCGGCGCGGCGCGACGGTTTTTGTTGAAGCGGCAGTAGTGCCAATAGTCACGTGTCAGGTTTAAACCCAGTAACGGCGCGGATTTGAAAGCGTTGACAATTTGTGGATGAAGGATTTGGCTTTTGTCGGAAAAAACTTCGGCACACCCACGGTAAACTGACAAACTTCATACGGACATGCTCCTATAATGAGAACCACAACAAAACGAAATGGGTGGTGTTCGAAATGAAAAAAGAAAATGTCATTATGTTTCCTGCGGGTGAGCAACAAATGGGATGGGGACGTTCCATGATGGAGAAGGGCCGCGGATGGTTATCTTCGAGAAGGCTGGTTCAGCTGGTGCTCGCGAAAAAATGGACAATCATGCTCGTGGGGCTTGGCTTCCTGCTCGGAAGGGCGGTGATCTTGGAATCCCTGATGCCCTTCGCTGCGGCTTACTTTGCGGTCGTCTACTTTCTTCGAAAAGACGCGTTCGCCTGGACAGCCGTTTCGCTGGTCGCCGGGAGCTGGTTCGCGGTTACGCCCGCACCCTTATGGATCGGGATGGAGCTCGCCGTTCTATTCTTATTATTTAAAGGCCTGGAGGCTTACGAGAAGGCGGAGCTCGGGACTGCTCCCTTACTCGTCTTTATCTCCACCTTACTTGTGCAGCTATTTGGACTCTTCATAGGAGATACGATGAGCTGGTATGGATTCATGATGGTGGTGGTGGAGGCAGCGCTCAGCTTTGTGCTTACGCTTGTCTTTATTCAGGCCATACCGGTTCTGACCATGGCGAAGAAGACCGCCTCTCTCAAGAATGAAGAGATTATCTGCCTCATGATTCTGCTTGCCTCCGTTATGACCGGAGCGGTAGGCTGGCAAATTTACGGTCTGTCCGTTGAACATATTATGTCGCGCTTCCTGCTCTTGTTGTTTGCCCTTGCGGGCGGTGCTCCGCTTGGGGCCTGTGTAGGCGTAGTTGCCGGACTCATCCTTAGTCTCGCCGACTTTAACGCGGTTGTGCAAATGAGTCTGCTTGCTTTCGCGGGGCTATTGGCCGGCCTTCTGCGCGAAGGCGGCAAAGCGGCGGTTGCCTTCGGCATGCTGCTCGGCACTTCAATCCTTGCCATCTATGTGGGAAGCGGATCGGATGTGATGACCTCGACATGGGAGTCGGTCACCGCGGCTGTCCTGCTTATGCTTACCCCCAAAATTATGATTCGAACCATCGCCCGCTATGTTCCGGGTACAAACGAGCATGCCAAATCGCAGCATGAGTATGCCAAGCGCGTGCGGGACGTAACGGCGGAGCGGGTATCCCAATATTCGGAGGTGTTCCGCCAGCTCTCGAAGAGCTTTGGCCAGCTGAATAACAACAACACGGCAGGGGCCGTGAAGCAGGAGGAGGAGCTTAATCATTTCATGCAGGCGGTATCGGCGCGCAGCTGCGCGGACTGCCATAGGAATAAAGCTTGCTGGGAGGGCAAGTATTTCCAAACCTATCAAATGATGAAGGACATGATCTCGGCGGTGGACGAGGACCGCATTCCAACGCATAATATGCCGCGCACATGGGCGTCCCATTGCGCTAAGCCGGCTCAGGTGCTTGGCATTATCGAGCAGGAGTACGAGCTTTATAAGAATGATATGCACTGGAAAAAACAAATATTCGATTCCCGCCAGCTTGTCGCGGATCAATTATCAGGCGTATCGCAGGTGATGGAGGACCTGGCGCACGAAATTAAAAGGGAGGGGCAGACCCTGCATCTGCAGGAGGAACAGATCCGCGAAGCATTGGAGGGACTAGGATTATCCATACAGGAGATTGAGGTTATTAACCTGGAGGAGGGGAACGTGGAAATCGAGCTGTACCATCATTTTGCCAGGGGGTATGACGAATGCCGCAAAATTATCGCTCCGCTCTTATCGGATATACTGGGCGAGCATGTGGCCGTCAAATCAGAGCGTCCGGCGGAAAAGAATGGGGAACCAACCCTTGTCGTATTTGGTTCGGCCAAGGAATTTGAGGTAGAGACAGGCATTGCCGGTGCCGCCAAAGGTGGCGATCTGCTGTCGGGAGACAGCTTCAGTATGCTCGAGCTTGGCAATGGCAAATTCGCCGTAGCCATTAGTGACGGCATGGGCAATGGAGAACGCGCGCGCCAGGAGAGCAGCGCTGCCCTGTCGATTTTGCAGCAGCTTCTGAAGTCCGGGATGGATGAGAAGCTTGCCATCAAATCGGTTAATTCGATTCTTCTCTTAAGGTCGCCGGACGAGGTGTTCGCGACGATCGACCTGGCGATGATCGACTTATATACGGCGAGGACGACCTTCATGAAGATTGGCTCGACGCCAAGCTTTATTAAACGCGGAAACGAGGTGATTCCGGTAACGGCGAATAATTTGCCGGTCGGTATTTTGCAGGATATCGAATTCGACTTGATTTCGATGCCGCTGCAGCCGGGCGACACGATCGTCATGATGAGCGACGGCATTTATGATGCGCCGGGCCATGCGGTTAATAAGGAGATGTGGATGAAGAGGATTATCCAGGAGCTTAAGACCGATGAACCGCAGGACATGGCGGATGCCTTGCTGGAGACGGTGGTGAGGTACCATGAGGGCGATATTAAAGACGATATGACGGTGCTTGTCGCAAGGATCGATAAGCATTTGCCGGAGTGGGCGTCATTCCGTTGGCCGGGAATCAACCGGATGGAGCGGCCGCGGACGGTTAGCTGAAGGAGGCAGATGACAAATGGGCGGATGCAGGCTCTTAGACCGAAGCGCGGCAGTTTGCGCTTTGGCTCAAGAGCCTTTTTGCGCGGTTAAAGCCCGAATAATAAATTTTTCTTTGCAAAGGCTGCATAATTTCTCGGGAAATAGGGCAATCTAGCGGTTTATCCCTCGCTCCAAACGGCAAAACTGATAGAGAGGTCATGCTTGTTTGAAGAGGAGGCAAGAAATAATGAAACAAATATTGCTGGTAACGGACGGCTGCTCCAACGTCGGAATGAGTCCGGTTGTAGCGGCGGCGCACGCGAAGGCGGAAGGCATCGCGGTCAACGTGGTAGGTATTCTTGATTATGGTGATGTGGGAGAGCTTGGCGCATCGGAAATAGAAGAGATTGCCCGTGCCGGAGGCGGTCTGAGCAGGCTTGTGAATATGCGGCAGCTGTCGCAGACGGTTCAAATGATGACGAGAAAAACGGCGGTTCAAACGATTCAGCTGGCAGTCCAAAAGGAATTGAAGCAGGTGCTTGGCAACGGTTCGATCGAGGCGCTCCCACCCGAGAAGCGGAGCGAGGTCGTCCGCGTTATCGACGAGCTTGGCGAGACGTCCAAGCTGCAGGTTGCCCTGCTGATTGACGCAAGCGCCAGCATGAAGCCGAAGCTTCGCGCGGTGGAAGAAGCGATTCATGACCTTATGCTAAGCCTGCAGGCGCGACAGGGGCAAAGCGAGATTGCCGTATTCCATTTCCCAAGCAGCAAGCACGGCGAGGACTGCAAGCTGGATCTGGATTGGACCGATAATCTGAAAGGCATTTCTTCTATATTTACGAAATTCCCCATGAGCGGGACAACGCCAACGGGTCCGGCAATGATGCAGGTCATTGATTTTTACCGGCAGGGGGATTATGGTAAGAAGAGCAGAAACGATGAAACGGATGGGATGATGAGTGACTACGTCGTTTAAGTTGAATCTCCGACGCGGTGCGGTTGTAACGGGGAAATGGAATCATTCCCGTTATCGAGTCGAGCGGCTGCTTGGAGAGGGAGCGAACGGCAAGGTTTATCTCGTTCATGCTGACCGCGGCTGGTGCGCGCTAAAGGTAGGGATGGACGCCGTTGATTTGCAGTCGGAGATTAATGTTCTGCAGGCGCTCGAGAAGCAGGACCGGAAGCAGACCTACCTTTATGAAGTAGATGACCTGCTTGGAGAGGGTGGCAAAGAGTATCCTTTCTATATTATGAGATACGTGCGCGGCGTAACGATTTCCGAGTTCCTGGAGAAAAACGGGCCCGAGTGGTTTCCGCTCATTGGTCTTAACCTGCTTGGCAAGCTGGCCGAGCTTCACCGTAAGGGCTGGGTGTTTGGCGATCTGAAGATCGATAACGTGCTGGTTGCCGATTACGGATACGTAGAGCTGGTTGATTACGGCGGCGTTACGGCGATGGGCAAAGGGATCCGCCAGTTTACCGAAATCTATGACCGCGGGTTCTGGAATGCAGGGTCGCGATCGGCGGATGCCAGATACGATCTGTTTTCCTTCGCCGTGCTATGCATCATGCTCCATGAGCCGAAGAAGCTTCACGCGCTGACGGGAGGGCTGCCGCAAATCCGTTCAACCGAAGAGCTGGAACGCTTAATTGGCGAGTGCAAAGGGCTGGTTCCCGTAGCGGGCTGGCTGAGGCAGGCGCTCGGCGGGCAATTTTTTGACGCTTCGGAAGGAGCGGAGGCCTGGCGAAGACTGCTGCACCGCAAGGATACGCGGGTGAAGAGCGCGAAGACGCCAGGCTGGCTGAAAGGGCTCGCCGCCGTTTCGGCGGTTGTGCTCGGCCTTTCGGTTTACTGGCTGCTTCGAAGTGGTATATAGCTGATATATAGAAGAAACATATACTAAAAGGGGAATGGGGAGATACATACGCATATGGAAACGGGAGACCATAAGCTGCTGACCGACATGATGAAATACGCAGCAACCGAACAGCTATGGTCAAAGGGCGACCGGATCGTGGCTGCCGTATCCGGCGGTCCCGATTCGATGGCTCTGCTGCATCTGCTTTGGCTGGCAGCCCGGCAGGATCAGCTCACGCTTATTGCGGCTCATGTTAATCATGGCTTCCGCAAGGAGGCTTCCCGGCAGGAGGCGGAGGTTGTCCGCCGATATGCGGAGAGGCTGGGCGTACCCTTCGAGATGATCGAGCTCGACATGCCCGCATACATAGAGGAAACGGGAATGAACGCGCAATCCGCGGCGCGTGAGAGGCGTTATGCCTTTCTGCATGAAATTGCGGTAAAATACGGAGCATCCGCCATCGCGCTTGCCCATCATGCGGATGACCAGGCGGAGACGGTGCTGATGCGCGTCATCCGCGGAGCGGGCTTAACCGGACTCGCGGGAATAGCCGCGAAACGGAAAGAAAAAAACGTGGAACTTATTCGACCATTACTTCGTATGAACAAGTCAGACATTGTGCGCTACTGCTCCGGGCAGGATGTTCCGTATTGCCTCGACAGCAGCAACAATGAGCGATATTACTTTCGGAATGTCGTTCGGCTGGATGTTATTCCCTATCTTTCACGATTTAATCCTCAGCTTAATCAGTCTCTAAGGCGGATCGCCGATGTGGCGGGGGCGGAGGACGAATGGATGGAGCTGGAAGGACAGCGGCTCTTTACATCGCTTGTTACGTTGGCGCCGGATGAATGCAAGCTTAATGCCGGTGAACTGACCGGTCTTCATGTCGCTTTACAAAGAAGATTGATTAAACTAATATTAAATTATCTTTCGAAGGATGCAGATATTGCCTCCTTTGACGCGATTGAGACGATGAGGCTTGCGGCAGCCCCTGCAGCCCCGAGTACCTGGCGATACGATGCAGGCTCGGGTGTTCGGTGCATCCGAGAGTATGGCAGCATCCGATGGGTGCGAGTGCTTAACGCATCGGGAACGTCCGAAGACGGCTATGCCTTTTCCATTTCCGGGGATTCGAGGTCGGTGCGTATGACAGCCGGCGGAAGAGTACTTCATATCGAGCGGCTGAAGCGGGGTGAAGCGGTAAAACCTGCGGGACGGAGCGAGGTGTGCTTTGACGCAGATCAGCTTGTATTTCCGCTTACGGTGCGTAATCGGCAGCCTGGCGACCGAATTCAGGTTTTAGGATTAAATGGGTCCAAAAAAGTGCAAGATATGTTCGTTGACGAAAAGATCGCGCCGTCCGAGCGTGAGCGATATCCGCTGCTTGTTGATGCGAATAACCGCCTGCTCTGGATTCCGGGGATACGACGTTCAAGCCATGCTCAAACCGGCCATGAGACAACGGACTTCCTGTTCATTCGGATGGAGAACGAATAAGAAGCACTGCTGTATTCATAATTATAAAGTGAAAGATATGGGAGGATTTACATTTTGTTGAACGATATTAAAGAGGTGCTCTACGACGAAGGACAAATCAAGGCGAAGGTGAAGGAGCTTGGCGAAACGTTAAGCCGCGACTTCGATGGGCGTAATCCGCTCGTTATTTGCGTCCTCAAAGGTGCATTTATTTTCATGTCTGACCTGGTCAAAGAGATGCCGATTAAACTTGAGATCGATTTTATGGCGGTATCGAGCTACGGGGCTTCGACCAAATCGTCGGGCGTCGTAAAGATTATTAAAGATCTTGATGCTTCCGTGGAAGGGCGCGACGTCCTGATCGTCGAAGATATTATTGACAGCGGTCTGACGCTGAGCTACCTGATCGATGTGCTGGAGCGCCGCAATGCCAAGTCGGTTACGGTTGCCACGCTGTTCGACAAGCCTGCACGCCGTTCGGTTGATCTCGAAGCGGACTACACCGGCTTCTCGCTGCCGGATGAGTTTGTTGTCGGCTACGGCCTCGATTACGCAGAGAAATACCGCAACCTTCCGTTCATCGGAATTCTGAAGCCGGAAGTTTACGAGAAATAGAATTTGCGGTTAAACCGGCATGTCTCCCCTCACTCTTGGTTCTATTGAGATGGAAAGTCATGCTATGTTAAAATATTAAAAGCGTCTTGAGAGGAGGTAGGGGATGAATCGGATCATCCGTAATACTGGATTTTATTTGATCATCTTTTTAGTAACGGTTGGGATTATTCAGTTTATCAGCAGCCAAAATAATACTACCGTCGGAATTCGATACGATCAGCTTCGCCAAGCAATCAGTTCCAACAACGTGGAAGAGCTGACCGTGAAGTACGATGGTTATACTTATTTGGTTTCAGGTAAATATAAAGAACCGCCTGCGGACTCCAAAAACGGAGAAAAGAACTTCTCCTCGCGTATCGGTCTAGAAGCGGGGCAGGATATTCTTGATGCAGAGAAGCAATACGGATTTAAGCTGAACTACAAGCCAATGGATACACCCAGCATCTGGCTTACGTTCCTTACTTCCATAATTCCGTTTGTGATCATATTTATTTTGTTCTTCTTCCTGATGAATCAAGCTCAGGGCGGCGGCGGCAAAGTAATGAACTTTGGCAAAAGCCGTGCAAGGCTGTACAACGAAGAGAAGAAGCGCATTACATTTGAGGATGTGGCGGGTGCCGACGAAGAGAAGCAGGAGCTTGTCGAAGTCGTTGACTTCCTGAAGGATCCTCGCAAATTCAACGTCGTGGGCGCGCGTATTCCGAAGGGCGTATTGCTTGTGGGTCCTCCGGGTACCGGTAAAACGCTCCTTGCCCGCGCGGTAGCCGGCGAGGCTGGCGTACCGTTCTTCAGCATCTCCGGTTCGGACTTCGTGGAAATGTTCGTCGGCGTCGGCGCATCCCGCGTCCGCGACTTGTTCGAGAATGCGAAGAAAAACGCTCCGTGCATCATCTTTATCGACGAGATCGATGCGGTTGGCCGTCAGCGCGGCGCCGGACTTGGCGGCGGACATGACGAACGCGAGCAAACGCTCAACCAATTGCTCGTTGAGATGGACGGCTTTGGCGCCAACGAAGGCATTATCATCGTCGCTGCGACGAACCGTCCGGATATTCTTGACCCGGCGCTTCTTCGCCCGGGACGCTTCGACCGCCAAATTACGGTTGACCGTCCAGACGTGAAAGGCCGCGAAGCGGTACTGAAAGTCCATGCGCGCAACAAGCCGCTGGCAAAAGACGTGAAGCTAGATGTGATTGCGAAACGTACGACAGGCTTTACCGGCGCGGATCTCGAGAACCTGCTGAACGAAGCAGCGCTTCTTGCAGCCCGTCGCAATAAGAAAGACATTGCCATGCAAGAGGTTGACGAGGCGATTGACCGCGTAATCGTTGGTACGGAGAAGAAGAGCCGTGTCATCAGCGATCGCGAGAAACGCATCGTCGCTTACCACGAAGCAGGCCACACCATCGTCGGCTACTTCCTGGAGCATGCGGACATGGTACACAAAGTCACGATTATTCCGCGCGGCCGTGCCGGCGGTTACGTCATCATGCTTCCGAAGGAAGACCGTATGCTCGTAACGAAGCAGGAGCTACTTGATAAAGTAACGGGTCTGCTTGGCGGACGCGTTGCGGAAGAATTGTTTATCGGCGAGATTGGTACTGGCGCATACAGCGACTTCAAGCAAGCGACCGGTATCGTTCGCAGCATGATCATGGAATACGGTATGAGCGACAAGCTTGGCCCGATGCAGTTCGGCCAATCGCAAGGCCAAGTATTCCTGGGCAGAGATCTTGGGCATGAGCAGAACTATTCCGATAAGATCGCTTACGAGATTGATCAGGAAATGCAATTCTTCATTAATGATTGCTACAACCGTGCGAAGCAGTTATTAACGGAGAAGAGCCGAGAAGTACATCTGATCGCTCAAACGCTTCTTAAAGAAGAAACGCTCGAGCTTGAGCAAATCAAGAATTTGATTGAATCCGGCGGCCTTGAAGGCGGAGATGAGTCTGCAGGAGAAGGCAGCGGTGCGGCGGAATCCTCTTCCGAACCAATCGTTGATACGATCGGCGGCGTGAAGGTCCGTATTCAGACCCGCGATGCAGGCGAGATTACACCTCCTGAGCTGGATGAACAAAAACCAGACGACGAAGATCCGAACAAAGGATCTTAATAAGAATCAGCTGTCCGATGTTTGCCTGATAGCAAACGAAGGACAGCTGTTTTTGTTTGCCGTTTGGGTTTTAGGGGTATTAACCAGAGACGTATCCTGGAGATGTAAGATTCTTATCCGAAAATTCAGAAAATTCATAGCACAAATGTTACATAAACAGCGTGGTTCCTTTTGAACAAAATTTCTGTGTCAAATTAGTTGACATAATATGATTGACGGCTGTTAGATTGTAATTATAATTAAGGAGAATAGTGGCGCTGGACATCAAGAATAATAAAGATAGTGCATTTGCCCTAAACACAAATAAAAAGCAGGGGAGAGAACAGGTATGAAGAAACAAGTTGGTTTAATGCTTATGATCATCCTGGCGTTGACATTCGTCTTGTCCGCATGCGGCAGCAAGAGTCATGACAACACCAATAACTCTAACAAAGGCAGCAACGAAGGTGCTGCATCCCCGGGAACTTCTGGAGCGGCCTCTAAACTTAAAATTGGCATGGCAACGGACGTTGGTGGCGTTAACGACAAATCCTTTAACCAAAGCGCTTGGGAAGCTCTGAAGAAAGTAACGGCTGATACCGGCGCCGAAACAAAATACCTTGAATCCAAAGGCGATGCCGACATGGAGCCGAACCTGAAGGCTTTCGTATCGGAGAAATATGATCTGACTTGGGGGATCGGCTTCCTGTTTACGGATGCGATGACCAAGGTTGCAACCGAAAATCCAAACTCCAAATTCGCGCTTATCGATGCCGAAGTGGATCTGCCTAACGTTGAATCCGTATCTTTCGCGGAAAATGAAGGCTCCTTCCTGGTTGGCGTTGTTGCCGGCTTGATGACGAAAACAAACAAAATCGGTTTCGTAGGCGGCATGGAAATTCCGGTTATCAAAAAATTCGAAGCCGGCTTTAAAGCAGGCGTAGAAGCGGTTAACCCTGAAGCTGCGAAAAGCATGAAAATCAATTATGTAGGCGACTTCTCGAAGCCTGACCTTGGCAAGCAAGCCGCTGCAACGATGTATGACGCTGGCGTCGACATCATCTTCCACGCTTCCGGCGCATCCGGCAACGGCGTATTCAACGAAGCGAAATCCCGTAAAGACGCTGGTAAAGACGTATGGGTAATCGGCGTAGACAAAGACCAATCGCTTGAATTCGGCGACGAAATTACGCTGACTTCCATGATGAAGGGCGTAGAAGCGGCTGTATATAAAGTCTCGACGGATCTGATTAACGGTACATGGCAAGGCGGTAAAGTGGTTACGCTTGGTCTGAAAGACAATGGCGTAGGTTTGCCTGAGACTTCGACGAAAAACGTTCCGGCTGATGTTCTTGCGAAAGTGGAAGAGTACAAACAAAAAATCATCAGCGGCGAGATTACGGTGCCAGTTAAATAATTTTCCTTGCGAAAATGATTTAATGTCGCTGTGTCAAGGCAAGGCCGGCAGTAAGCCGGTCTTGTCCTTTTTTGCCATACAGGTAGAAACCCCGGGGGGATGATGAAAGAATGGACCGGAGCACAACGGCTGTTGAACTAAAAGGGATAACGAAACGTTTTCCAGGGTTAGTGGCCAATGACAACATCAATTTTGAATTGAAAAAAGGCGAGATTCATGCACTGCTCGGCGAGAACGGGGCGGGCAAATCGACGCTGATGAACATTCTGTTCGGCTTGTATCAGCCTGAAGAAGGCGAGATTTGGGTTAACGGCAACAAGACCGTCATTGACGGAGCGGGCAAAGCAATTGAACTTGGGATCGGCATGGTCCATCAGCATTTCAAGCTTGTGCAGCCATTTACGGTTGCAGAGAATATCGTGCTCGGCAACGAGCCGTCGAAATTTGGGTTTCTGAAATATAGACAAGCAAACCACAGAGTTCGGGAGCTCTCCGAACGTTACGGATTGAAAGTAGATCCGCAAATGCGGATTCAAGATATTACGGTTGGCATGCAGCAGCGGGTAGAGATTCTGAAAACCTTGTACCGCGGCGCCGATATTCTGATCTTCGATGAACCGACAGCCGTACTGACGGTTCAGGAAATCGAAGAGTTGATCGAAATTTTGCGCAACCTGTCGGCGGAGGGCAAGTCGATTATTCTGATTACCCATAAGCTGAAGGAAGTTATGGCGCTGGCGGATACGGTAACCGTTATTCGCAGAGGCAAGGTTATTCGCACCCTTCCAACGTCGGAAACAAACGAGCGGCATTTGGCCGAGTTGATGGTCGGCAGAGACGTCACCTTCGAGATCGAGAAATCGAAAAAGGAGCCTGGCGAGGTTGTGCTGTCCGTTGATTCGTTGCGCATGAAAGGCGATCAGGGCAAGCAGGTTCTCGATGGCCTCAGCTTTGATGTTCGCGCCGGCGAGATTCTTGGCATCGCAGGGGTTGACGGCAACGGCCAAAGCGAGCTTATCTACGCGATTACGGGAATGCGCGGCGTAAACGGCGGAAGCGTAAGCCTGAACGGCAAGGATATTACAAATCGAACGCCGCGCGAGATATCTCTAGCCGGGGTAAGCCATATTCCGGAGGATCGGCACAAGCATGGTCTCGTCCTTGATTTCACGCTAAGCGAGAACATGATTCTGGGCAATTATTTCGACCCGCAGTTCGGCAAGAACGGTTTTATCGATTTTAAGGCAATGGATACGCTGGCCGATAAGCTGGTCAACGAGTTTGACGTTCGCGGCTCCGGTATCCATGCGAAAGCGCGCTCGCTCTCCGGCGGTAACCAGCAGAAGGCGATTATCGCCCGTGAGCTGTGGAAGAACCCGGATTTGCTTATTGCCGTTCAACCAACGCGCGGTCTCGATATCGGCGCGATTGAATACGTACATAAGCGGCTGGTCGAAGCGCGGAATGAAGGCAAAGCGATTCTGCTCGTTTCCTTTGAGCTCGATGAGCTGTATTCCTTGTCCGATCGGATCGCGGTTATGTACGAAGGCCGCTTGATGGGCGAAGTGGATGCCGATCATCGCGATGATCAGCAGCTTGGACTCATGATGGCGGGCGATGCATCCGCTGCCGCCGCTACTGCAGAAGGGAGGAAGTAGAACGAAATGAACACGATGAGAAAAATATTCGACAAGTCTTCCTTCCTTGTGCCTCTTGTGGCGATCATCCTAGGTCTCATCTGCGGCGCGCTTGCGATGCTCGCGGGCGGATACGATCCTTGGATGGCTTATACCGCTTTGGTGAAGAAGCTGTTCGGCAGTCCTTACGATATCGGTGAAGCAATCCGTGCGATTACGCCGCTTATCTTTACCGGTATTGCGGTAGCCTTTGCTTTCCGTACGGGTCTTTTCAACATTGGTGCCGACGGTCAGTTCCTGATGGGGATGACGGGGGCCACGATTATCGGGGTAACGCTTGATTTGCCATGGTATATCCACGCGCCGCTTGCGATTATCGTAGGCGGACTGTTTGGCGGCCTGTGGGCGGCGCTCGCCGGTTACCTGAAGGCGGCCCGAGGCGTTAACGAGGTTATCTCCTCCATTATGCTGAACTGGATTGCCCTCTTCCTGTCCAACTATATCGTAGGCACGTATCTCGTTATGGAAGGCCAGCAGAAATCGAAGCCGGTTCACGAATCGGCGCTTGTATCGATCAAGTGGCTGTCCGAAAGCATGGGCAATGCCCGCATGCATTGGGGGACGCTCATCGCAATCATCGGTTTGATTGTGTTTTACGTCATTTTGTGGCGCACGAAGAAAGGCTACGAGCTCCGGGCGGTTGGCCTCAACCCGAATGCCGCGCTGTATGCGGGAATGAACGTAAACCGTACGATCATTACCTCGATGTTTATCAGCGGCGTATTCGCCGGACTTGGCGGCGTATTCGAGATTCTTGGCGTCTTTGGTTACCAGACGGTTATGGCCGCGTCATGGGGTTATGGCTTCGACGGCATCGCGGTTGCCCTTCTTGGCGGCAATACGCCAATCGGCGTATTCCTTGGCGCCGTGCTGTTCGGCGGTTTAAGCTACGGCTCGGCCGGCATGAGCTTCGGAGCGAATGTGCCACCGGAGATCGTACGGATCGTTATCGGATCCATCATCTTCTTTGTCGCTTCGCACGGTCTCGTGAAGTTCTTCCTGAAGCCGTTTATGGCTCGCCGTTCGAATAAAGGCAAGTCGGAAGGAGGCAGTGCCCTGTGAACGCACTAGATACAATCGGACAGTTAATCAGCATTACGCTTGTCTTCTCAACCGCTTTGATCTTCACCGGACTAGGCGGCGTGTTCTCGGAGCGATCCGGGGTCGTGAACATCGGTCTTGAGGGACTTATGATCGCGGGCGCTTTTGGGGCTGCCGTATTCGCCGATCAAGCCATTCAGGGCGGAATGAAGCATGGCGCGCCATGGATCGGACTGCTTGCCGGTCTGGTGCTTGGACTTGTGGTATCTTTGCTGCACGCGGTTGCCACGATAACGTTCAAAGCCGACCAGACCATTGTAGGCGTCGTTATTAATATTTTGGCGGCGGGTCTTGCCATCTATCTGACGAAGAGCCTCTATGAGGGCTCGGGACAAACAACCACGCTGGAATATGTATTTAATCCGGTCGCCATACCGGGGCTGTCGGATATTCCTTTGCTCGGCAAAGGTATTTTCACCGCTTACCCAACCACTTATATCGTGATCGGGGTTGTTATTCTCAGCTATATCGTGCTATACCGTACAACATTCGGCCTTCGCCTCCGAGCGGTGGGCGAGCATCCAAGCTCGGCTGATACGGTTGGCATCAGCGTAACGAAGTACCGTTATATCGGCGTGATGCTGAGCGGCGCTTTGGCCGGTCTTGGCGGAGCAACGATCGCCCTGACAACAACAAGCAACTTTGCCCATAATACGATTTCCGGGCAGGGCTTTATCGCGATTGCGGCCGTTATTTTCGGCAAATGGAATCCGCTTGGCGTAGCCGGAGCGGCGATCTTCTTCGGGATGGCGCAGGCGCTCCGGAACTGGGCGCAGCTGTTCGAATGGTCGCATCATATTCCGAATGAATTTTTCTACATGCTGCCGTATCTGCTGACGCTTCTTGTGCTTGCGGGCGCGGTGGGACGCTCGGCGGCGCCGGGCGCGCTTGGCGAGCCGTACGATCCGGCCAAAAGGTAGCCGAAAATCGTATTCCGGCAGCGGTTTACGTCCTCTTCTCCACTTCATGCAAAATTTGCTGTGGAGAAGAGGTTTTTTTATTGTCTAAATACATTGACAGCATCCTGCGCCTGGAGTAAATTAAACCTTAACAAAAGAATCATAAATAGCCATTGACTTTGAAATAGTTTGTGCATCAATTCACAAAGTCTGGGTAGCCATAATCGGAATGGGACTTATCGCCCATCCCTCATAAGAGGAGAGGATCAACTGTGGAAGCACTGGCGCTGGAACGCAAGGCGGAACAGAATCGTGAACTGCGTGAAAGGCTCATGCAATTGAAGAAGGAACGCAATGCCATCATTCTTGCCCATTATTATCAACGAGACGAAATTCAAGAGGTGGCCGATTTCCGCGGGGACTCGTTCCTGCTTGCGCAAAAGGCTGCACAAACCGACGCGGACGTTATTGTTTTTTGCGGCGTTCATTTTATGGGAGAGAGCGCCAAAATTCTGGCTCCTAACAAAACCGTCATTATTCCCGACGAACGCGCCGGCTGCCCGATGGCCGACATGGTTAACGTGGACGGTCTGCGCAAGCTG
Source organism: Paenibacillus sp. BK033 (assembly GCF_004345425.1). GTDB lineage: Bacteria > Bacillota > Bacilli > Paenibacillales > Paenibacillaceae > Pristimantibacillus. Next base: position 21,006 of record NZ_SLVP01000014.1, on the reverse strand, counting down.
AAGGCGCAGCATCCGAACGCGACCGTCGTTACGTATATTAACTCTTCCGCGGAGATCAAGGCGGAAACGGATATTTGCTGTACCTCGGCCAACGCCGTTAAAGTGGTGAACTCGGTTGAGGGCGATGAAGTAATCTGGGTACCGGACAAAAACCTTGGCCATTACGTGCAGCAGAACACCGACAAGAAAATGATTATCTGGGAAGGCTACTGCAACACCCATGATATGCTTACCGTGAAAGACGTTGAAGAAATGAAGGCGAAGTATCCGAACGCGCAATTCGTCGTGCATCCGGAATGCCGCCCCGAGGTTGTGGAGCTTGGCGATTTCGTCGGCAGCACGACAGCCATTATTAAATATTGCAAGGAGTCGGATTGTCAGGAGTTTATCGTCGGCACGGAAGACGGTACCGGCTACCAGCTGCGTCTGGACAGCCCGAACAAGACCTTCCATTTTGCATCCAAATATTTGGTTTGCCCGAACATGAAAGTGAACAACTTGAAGAAGCTGGTGAAATGCCTGGAAACCATGCAGCCTCAAATTTACGTTCCCGATCATGTAGCGGAACAAGCTCGTAAGTCCCTGGAGCGCATGTTACTCGTTAAATAGGAGGAGCATGCGCTACTCCTATGCTTGGAGGCGCATTACGAAGATGATGATACCAAGATATCTTGTTGATCTGTCGCTCGAGGACTTGCCGGTAATAGAGAAGGACGTTATCGTGATCGGGGCTGGCATCGCCGGTCTTTTCACCGCGCTCCGGGCAAGCGAGAATAATCAGTCCGTCTTAATGATTACGAAAAAATCACTGCTCGACAGCAATACGCGTTACGCGCAAGGCGGAATCGCGGCCGTAATCTCGGATGACGATTCCCCGGCTTATCACCGCGAGGACACGCTTATTGCGGGGGCAGGCCTCTGCTCCGAGGATGCCGTTAACGTTCTGGTTCACGAAGGACCGGAAGGGGTTAACAACCTGATCCGAATGGGGACGCAATTCGACCTGGAGAACGGCGAGTTCGCGCTGACCAAGGAGGGCGCGCATAGCCAGCGCCGCATCCTTCATGCCAATGGCGATGCGACGGGTTATGAAATTGTACGCGCTCTTTCCGAGAAGGCGACCGCCGACCCGGGCATTGACGTGTGGGATGATCACTTTGTGATCGATCTGGTCACGCAGGACGGCGAATGCTGCGGGGCTATCGTGCAGAAGCCGGACGGACACCGCTTGTACGTGCGCGGCAAAGCGACGATTCTGTGCTCCGGCGGGACGGGCCAATTATACCGGTACACAACAAACCCGGATGTCGCAACCGGCGACGGAATTGCGATGGCGTATCGGGCTGGCGCGCTCATTCAGGATATGGAGTTTGTGCAATTCCATCCGACTTCGCTATGTTATCCGGGCGCTCCGCGCTTTCTGATCTCGGAAGCCGTTCGCGGAGAAGGCGCGTATCTGCGAAATATCCGGGGCGAGCGGTTTATGGAGCGTTATCATCATCAGCTGGAGCTGGCGCCGCGCGATGTCGTGGCACGCGCTATTGTCAGCGAGATGGAAGAGACGAAGTCGACCTTCGTCTATCTGGATATTACGCATGAATCGCCTGAAATGGTGAAGCATCGTTTCCCTACGATTTACGAGTTCTGCCTGCAGTACGGGCTGGATCTGGCAACCGACTGGATTCCGGTTGCGCCGGCCGCCCATTATATGATGGGCGGAGTCAAAACCGATCTGTTCGGGGAAACCAATATAAGAAGACTGTTTGCTTGCGGGGAAGTATCCTCAACCGGCGTTCATGGCGCGAACCGTCTTGCCAGCAACTCGCTGTCAGAGGCTATTGTGTTTGGCAAACGGATTGTGGACAGCATCATGAAGCTGCCTAAGCTGCAGACGAAGCCGGTCCTCGTGAACGACCAGCCGCGCAGCAGCGCGCCTATGCAGGCGGTAGTCGAGAAGAGACTGAAGCTGCAGAAGGTGATGGTGCGGTATGCGGGGCTTCGCCGCGACGCGCACGGTCTTGAGAGAGGGCTTGAGGAACTGAAGCGGCAGCTGCCGTTCTTCCAATCCGTTCTGACCAAACGCGAGGAGTACGAATTCGCTAACCTGCTGACCTGCGCGATTCTGACCACGGAATCCGCGTTGCAGCGGGAGGAAAGCCGGGGCGGGCATTACCGGGAGGACTTTCCGGAGAAGAATGACGAGGTATGGCGCAAGCATACCGTGATGCAACGGCTGCAAGGAATGACGGAGGAGCGAATTATTCATGTTTGATACAACGTTTGGCACATATAACCATGCCCTGCGCGAGCAAATCCGCGGCTGGCTGGCCGAAGATATCGGCAGCGGCGATATTACGACGGCAACGACCATTCCGATGGGCTCGCAGTCTACGGCGGTGATCCATGTGAAGGAGAGCGGGATTATTGCCGGTCTCCCGGTTGCGCGGATCGTTTTCGAGATTGTGGATCCGTCGCTTCGGTTTGAAGCAAAAGTGATAGACGGGGAGCGCGTAGAGAAGGGGACGGTCATCGCAACCGTGGAAGGCAGCACTCACAGCCTGCTTACGGGCGAGCGACTGGCGCTGAACCTGATGCAGCGTTTGTCCGGCATCGCAACAAAGACCAATGCTTTTGTAACGGCGCTGGAAGGCTTGCCTGTCCGTCTCGTGGATACGCGCAAAACAACGCCCGGCCACCGCATGCTGGAGAAGTACGCAGTCCGTGTCGGCGGGGGAGCGAATCACCGCTTTGGTTTATACGACGCCGTAATGATCAAAGATAATCATATCAAGGGCGCGGGCGGCATCCGCCAGGCTGTTGAGGCATCCCGCGCGGCGATTCCACATACAATGAAAATCGAAGTAGAGGCGGAGTCTATTGAGCAGGTGGAAGAAGCGCTGGCCTGCGGAGCGGATATTATCATGCTCGACAATATGGCACCGGCGCTGATGACGGAGGCAGTAAGCCTCATTAAGTCGCGCTCGCCTCATGTTATAGTAGAAGCGTCCGGCAACGTGCGTTTGGATACGGTCCGCAGCATTGCGGCCTGCGGCGTGGATGTCATTTCCGTCGGGGGCTTGACCTATTCCTTTAACGCTCTTGATATCAGTCTGGATTTGAATGAGAAAAAAGGAGGCGCGCGGGCGTGATTTTAGTAATCGATGTGGGCAACACAAACATCGTTCTGGGCGTCTATAAGGGCAAGGACCTGCTGCATCACTGGCGGCTCAGCACGAACCGCTCGGCGACCGTTGACGAATACGGCATGAATATTCATAATTTGTTCCACTATGCGGGTATCCGGATGGAGCAGATCGAAGGAGTAATTATCTCCTCCGTTGTGCCGCCGCTCATGCGCGCCCTGGAACAGCTTTGCATGAAATATTTGCGCAAAACGCCGCTTGTCGTTGGACCCGGCATTAAAACCGGGCTTAATATCCGCTACGAGAATCCGCGCGAGGTTGGCGCCGACCGGATCGTAAACTCCGTTGCCGGTATCGTCAAATACGGCGCGCCGCTGATCGTTGTTGATTTCGGCACGGCCACAACGTTTGATTATATCGATGCTTCGGGAAGCTATCTGGGCGGAGCGATTGTGCCGGGCATCGGCATTTCCACGGAAGCCTTGTACCAGCGCGCGGCTAAGCTGCCGCGCATTGAGCTGGTCAAGCCGAAGAGCGTTATCGGCCGCAATCCCGTTACGTCCATGCAAGCCGGTATCATCTATGGTTATGCGGGACAAGTTGACGGTATCGTGAACCGGATTAGAAAAGAGTTTCAGGTAAGCCCCCGCGTTGTGGCAACGGGAGGGCTGGCGGAGTTAATTAGCACGGAATCGGAAACGATAGAAGAAGTCGATCCACTTCTGACGTTGGAAGGATTGCGCATTATTTACGAACGGAATCAGGAGGGATAAACATGGAGCAGTTACCAGACGTTCTCGTCCGGGGGACGGCGTGGGGAGGCAAGATCCGCGTATTCGCAGCCTGCACAACGCAGCTTGTAAATGAGCTTCAGCGGCGCCACCACACAATGCCCACCGCAACGGCAGCCTTCGGGCGCACGGCAACAGCCGCCGCGATTATGGGCGCAATGCTGAAAGGCGAAGAGCAGCTGACGGTTAAAGTAAAAGGCGACGGTCCGATTGGACAAATCGTGGTTGACGCGAATGCGCACGGCGAAGTGCGCGGGTATGTCGATAATCCCGATGTCCTGCTGCCAAGCAACGAACAGGGGAAAATCGATGTTGCCGGCGGCGTTGGCCGTAACGGCTATCTTCACATTATAAAGGATCTCGGCCTCAAGGATCCTTATCTCGGCAGCGTCCCGATTGTATCGGGCGAGCTGGGCGAGGATTTCACTTATTACTTTGCCGTATCCGAACAGACGCCTTCCGCAGTTGGACTTGGCGTGCTTGTTGAGCCGGAAGGAAGAGTCACTCATGCGGGCGGCTTTATTTTACAGCTTCTGCCCGGTCTTACCGATGAGGAGATTACACGTCTTGAGCAGACTATCGGCTCCATTCCGCATGTGACCAAGCTGATGGAGCAGGGCGAAACGCCGGAGGGCATCCTTCGCAGGCTGGTAGGCGACGATCTGCAAATCCATGATACGCTGGAGCTGAAGTTCCAATGCAAATGCTCGCGGGATCGGGTGGAGCAGACGCTGATTAGCCTAGGGGCATCGGAGCTGGAGCAGATTATCGAGGAAGACGGCAAGGCAGAGGTTGTCTGCCATTATTGCAATGAGGCTTACACGTTTGACCGGGAGCAGCTGCAAGAGCTGCTTGAACAGGCGAAGCCAAAGCTTGTGCAATAACGCCGGAGGCATGGGGGAATGAAGAAATACGGGGTATTAAAAGCTGTTGTTGTACTTCAAGCGATCTGCATGATCGTCCTAAGCGTGGCGGTTATCGTGAAGCTGTCTCCGTTCTCGGACGATCCCGAGAAGCATGATCCCGATTCGGAGACAAAAGCGCAAGCCGGGGATACGCCTAGCGATTCCGATCCTTCCCGGAGCGAAGGAATTGCTGCGACGGTAGGAGGCTTCCCGATAACGGCCGCGGAGCTGGCCGATCAGCTTAAACGGCAGTATGGCGATAATGTGCTGAGGACATTGATGGTCCATAAGGCGATAGATCTGGAAGCAGAGGCGCAGCAGCTAACCCTGTCCTCCGAGGAGGAGGAGCGGGAGCTTGCCGCTATGATGGACGGCTATGACAGCGAGGAAGTTTTTTATGAAGTAATGAAAGAACAGCTTGGCATGACGAAGAGTGATGTAGAAGAAGACGTAAAGTACCGTCTGCTGCTCGAGAAGATTGCCATTCTGACCGTTAATCTGTCCGAAGTGGAGATCGAGAATTACATAGCGGCTCATCCGGAGCAGTTTGCGGACCGGCTAAGGCTTCATTTGCAATGGATTGTCACGGATACGAAGAACGAAGCAAGCGATGTTCTCGATAAGCTCGCTGCCGGCGATTCGTTCGAACAGCTTGCGCTGGAGTATTCGAAGGATGCGAATACATCGGGTTCGGGCGGCGACCTTGGACTTATCGATTTGGACGATCCGTTTTACGATGCCGATATGCTGGAGGAAGCGGGCAGGCTGCAGACCGGCGAGTCAACCGGTCCCATCAAGGTTCCGGAGGGCTATGCGGTTATCCGCGTACTGGAGCGGCAGAAGACCGAGGGGCTGACGGGACATGTCCTGTACGATACGGCCCGCAAGGAGCTGGCGCTGTCCAAAGCCAAGCCGCTTAGTGAGATCGAGGATGATTTGCTCAAGAAATACAACGCGGAGATTACCCCTTAGAGCACTTATCGATTATCAGGGAGAAGTCGCCTACCGGGCGGCTTCTCCCTTTTCCTGTCAATTCAAGAAAGAAACTATTGACAACGGATGCGAGAGATTGATAAGATGTTAGTAGTGAAAAAACCAACTGAATTAGTCGGAATAAGGGAGGCAATTATTCTCATGGCTAGAATCGTTAACAGCGTAACTGAACTTATTGGTGATACACCGCTTGTCCGTTTGAACCGTCTTGTACCGGAAGACAGCGCGGAAATCTATGTGAAGCTTGAGTACCAGAACCCTGGCGCAAGCGTTAAAGACCGTATCGCGATCAGCATGATCGAGGTAGCGGAGCAAGAGGGCATTCTGAAGCCCGGCGATACGATTGTCGAGCCTACAAGCGGCAACACGGGTATCGGTCTTGCAATGGTAGCTGCGGCAAAAGGCTACAAAGCGATCCTCGTTATGCCTGAAACAATGAGTATCGAGCGCCGCAACCTGCTTCGCGCTTACGGTGCCGAGCTTGTTCTGACTCCAGGATCCGAAGGCATGAACGGTGCCGTTCGCAAAGCGGAAGAGCTGGCGAAGGAGAACCCGTCTTACTTCATCCCGCAACAATTCAAGAACCAAGCCAACGTGAAAGTACACCGCGAAACAACAGGTCCGGAGATCGTCGAAGCGATTAACTCGCTGGACGGCAAGCTGGATGCTTTTGTTGCCGGCATCGGTACTGGCGGAACAATCTCGGGCACGGGCGAAGTGCTGAAGAAGAACTTCGAAGGCATCAAGATTTACGCGGTTGAGCCTGCTGCATCCCCGATCCTGTCGGGCGGCAACCCGGGTCCTCACAAAATCCAAGGCATCGGCGCTAACTTCGTGCCGGATATCCTGAATCGCGAGATCTACGACGGCGTTATTACCGTTGAGAATGAAGAAGCTTTCGAATTTGCACGCCGTGCTGCAAAAGAAGAAGGTCTTCTGGTCGGTATTTCTTCCGGTGCAGCAATCTATGCCGCTCTCAAAGTAGCGAAGGAACTCGGCAAAGGAAAACGCGTTATTGCGATTATTCCATCCAACGGCGAGCGTTACCTGTCTACGCCTCTGTTCAACTTCGAGAACTAATATTGTCGCCAAAAAGCCCCCCGTTCTTAGGAACGGGGGCTTTTTGACGTTTGTTGAGGCTTTTTGTATACTTAGCAAATCATACCTGATCGGAGGAAATTGACATGTTCACCGCACTAGGGCAGTGGGCTTTATGGCAGGCAGAGCGCAAATACACCACCTTGCCGCTGCTGAAGCGCATTCCGCTTCATGCCATTACGGTTGATTCATGGGAGTCGGCATGGCGCGAGGCTTCCCCGCATGCATTCGTTTTGGAGAGCGGTAAGGATGGACGTTATACCTATTTGGGGCTTCATCCGGAAGGGGTTATCCGCGGCAAAGGACACCATGCCCAGTCATCGGAATGGGACCGGGAGGGACAGGTTCTCTCGGAGCAGCTCTGGGAGGGCAAGCCGCTTGAGGTTGTCCGGCGCTGGATGGAGCCGCACCGCGCACCTAAGCTTGCTGGGGGACCAAAGTGGACAGGGGGCTGCGTAGGCTTCTGGAGCTATGATGTGATCCGTTCTATCGAACGGTTGCCCGAGCTTGCGGCGGACGACACGGGACTTCCGGATTATCTGTTCCTGCGGATGAACCGGATCTGGATCGTGGATCAGCAGGAGAAAATGCTGTACTGCGCGGTCCATAAGGCGGTTACCGGGGAAGAGAACGAAGCGCAGCTGCAGGCCAAATACGACGAGGCCGTAGTTGAAGCTGAGGAGATGGAGGTATTCTGGCAGCAGCATATTCAGCCTCAGGGCGGCGAGGCGTCAGCCGTGCGCGAGGAACGAAGACAATTCACAGCAGGCGACAGTCTTCACATTGACGTAGAGTCGGTAGAAGGCATCACTTCTCCATTCCGGAAGGAAGCATTTATGGAGGCAGTACGCCGGATTCAGCAGTATATCAGCCAGGGAGACGTATTCCAGGTGAACCTGTCGCAGCGGCAGAGCAGGCGGGTCAGCTCCCCGCCGGAGGAGCTGTACGAATGGCTGCGTATTTTCAATCCGTCGCCTTATATGGGCTTTCTCCGCTGTCCGGACTTCCAGCTGGTTTCTGCCTCTCCGGAGCTTCTGGTCGAGCAGAACGGCGACAAGCTGGCAACACGACCGATAGCGGGCACTCGACGCCGGGGACGCTCGGAGGCGGAAGACCGCGTGATGGCAGCGGAGCTACGAGCTAGCGAGAAGGAGCGGGCCGAGCATATTATGCTGGTTGACCTGGAGCGGAACGATCTTGGACGAATATCGGAATTCGGAACCGTTAAAGTGGAAGAGCTTATGGTTATCGAATATTATTCCCACGTGATGCATCTGGTCTCGCAGGTGGAAGGACGCCTTGCCGAAGGAAAGGATGCCTTTGACGTCATTGCCGCAACTTTCCCGGGAGGAACGATTACCGGCGCGCCGAAGATCCGGACGATGGAGATCATCGAGGAGCTTGAGCCCGTGCGGCGGGGAGCTTATACGGGATCGCTCGGATGGATTGACTATAATGGCGATATGGAATTTAATATAATAATAAGAACGATGGCGGTGAAGGACGGTATCGTTAATATTCAAGCCGGAGCGGGCATCGTTATTGATTCCGATCCGGAACGGGAATATTACGAATCGTTAAATAAAGCAAAGGCGCTGTGGAAGGCCATTCAGTACAGCGAAAGGTTTGCGGAGCGGGCGAGCCGGACATAGCGCGGAGCGACATACAAAGGGGGAGCAGGAGCGATGATTCTAGTAATTGATAATTATGATTCGTTTACGTACAACTTGGTGCAATATTTGGGTGAACTGGGCGAAGAGGTTGTCGTGAAACGGAATGACGAGATTGATCTTGCGGGCATTGAGGCGCTGAAGCCCGACCATATCCTGATCTCGCCAGGGCCTTGCTCTCCGAACGAAGCGGGGATTAGCCTGTCAGTCATCGAGCATTTCAAAGGCGTTATTCCGATCTTTGGCGTGTGTCTTGGTCACCAGTCGATCGGACAAGCCTTTGGCGGCGATGTAGTGCGCGCGGAAAAGCTCATGCACGGCAAGACATCCGAAATTCTGCATGACGGCAAAACGATTTTTGAAGGGATCCCATCGCCGTATACGGCTACTCGCTACCACTCTCTTATCGTGAAGCGCGAAACGCTTCCGGATTGCCTGGAGATCACCGCGGAAACGGCCGAAGGCGAAATTATGGGGCTGCGCCATAAGGAATATCCGATTGAAGGCGTACAGTTCCATCCCGAATCGATCATCACGCAGCACGGTCATGACATGCTGCGCAATTTCTTGAAAATCCGAACGGGCGCGGCGCGATGAAGATCGGGCTGAACGGAGCGGTAATGGAATCTGGCGAAGCTGTGATCTCGGTATACGATCACGGCTTTTTGTACGGTATGGGGTTATTTGAGACGTTCCGCACGTACGGCGGCAAGCCGTATTTGCTGGAGCGGCATATGAAGCGCCTGGCGGAGGGCTGCGAAGCGATCGGTATCCGTTACAAGCCGGATCCGGATGCGGTCCGGGGGATGATAGACGCTCTGTTGAGAGAGAACGGGCTTGCGGAAGGTTACATCCGTCTGACCGTTACGGCGGGAACCGGGGAACTGGGACTTCCGCCGGGGGATTACGAGCAGCCTACGGAGTTTATGCTCGTTAAGGCGCTTCCGCCCCATAGCGAAAGCCTGTACAGTGAAGGCAAGGAATTGCGGCTGCTTAATACGGCAAGAAATACCCCGGAAGGTACCATTCGATTAAAATCGCTCCATTATATGAACAATATAATTGCAAAGCGGGAATTGCTGGCAAGCGATGCTTCGCCTTCGGCGGAGGGACTTATGCTGAGCCACGAGGGACTCCTCGCGGAAGGCATCGTCAGCAACGTGTTTTTCGTGCAGGAGGATACGATTTATACTCCTTCGACAGATATCGGTATATTACCGGGGATTACCAGACAGCGGGTTATCGAGCTGGCACGCGGGCTTGGCTATGCCGTGAGGGAGGGGCATTATTTGTTTGAGGAGCTTCTTGCCGCGAATGAAGTGTGGCTGACGACTTCTATACAGGAGCTTGTACCGGTAACGCGAGTAACCGATCATCACGGCGGCAGTACGGTGGTTGGTTCCGGAACGGCAGGACCCGTTCTGCGGGAGCTGCTGCTCGCCTACCGCGAAGATACGGAGGAACAACAACGATGAGCGAACAAGAACAGGGACAGGAACTTAGAGGTTATAAGCCGACCTTTTGGAATAGAAGCTATGAGCTTGACGGCGGAATGAAGCTGGAGCTTGGGAAGCGGACGCTGATTATGGGCATTCTGAACGCCACGCCGGATTCTTTCTCGGATGGCGGCCGGTATAACCATGCGGAGGCAGCTTCTGCCCGCGCAGCCGCAATGGTCGAAGAAGGCGTGGACATTATCGATATCGGCGCGGAATCGACCCGTCCCGGCTTTGAGCCGGTCAGCGTGGAAGAAGAGCTCCGCCGTCTGCTGCCCGTTATCCGGGCCGTACGCGAAGCGGCGCCACGCGTGCCTATCTCCATCGACACGTACAAAGCCGAGACGGCGCGCCAGGCGCTTGAAGCGGGCGCGCATATCATCAACGACATCTGGGGTCTGAAGCATGACCCCTTTATGGCGGCCGTGGCGGCCGAATACGGCTGTCCGGTTATTATCAGCCATAACCGCCCTGCCCGGGACTACGGCGACCTCGTCCCGGATGTGCTCGCCGACCTGCGGGCGAGCGTGGCTATTGCTCTTCAGGCTGGCGTTGAAGCGAGCCGGATCTGGCTCGACCCGGGTCTTGGCTTCGCCAAGGACCATGACGACAACCTCGAATTTATGGGCCGGTTGTCGGAACTGACCGCGCTTGGCTACCCGGTGCTGCTTGGCACCTCGCGCAAACGGTTTATCCGGCAGACGCTCAACCTGCCGGTGGACGATCTTGCGGAAGGCACGGCGGCTACTACGGCGCTTGGCATTGCCCAAGGCTGCCAAATCGTGCGGGTGCATGATGTGCGCGCGAATAAGCGGACTGCGATGATGACCGACGCGATTATGTACAATTCTAAGAAAGTATAAGTTACTGTGCTTATATTATATTTGATTGGCGAAACGTCTGCTGCCCCTCTAAGGACCGCAGTCGTTTACGCTTGAGCCACTCTACCTAGAAAGCGGGGAAGCTAAAAGCATGGACAGCATGATCATGAGGGGCATGCAATTTTACGGTTATCACGGCGTTTTTCCGGAGGAGAACCGGCTGGGACAGAAGTTTATCGTTGATCTTGACCTGAAGCTGGACCTGGAGAAAGCGGCGGAAACCGATGATTTGGATGCAACGGTCAACTATGCCGAGCTGTACGAGCAGGTCAAATCCGTCGTGCAGGGAGAGCCTTACAAATTAATCGAAGCTTTGGCCGGCGGCATTGCAACTCGGGTTTTGGAAGCTTATACTATGATAAATGAAGTGACGGTTCGCGTAACGAAGCCAAATCCGCCGTTCGAGATCCATTTTGACGGGGTTACGATTGAGCTTCGCCGCAAGCGGGACGGGAATGGGCGTGTTGTCCGTGCCTAACATCGCGACGCAGGCGTACATTGCTCTAGGCTCCAATCTTAACGATCGCGAGGGACTGCTTCGGCAGGCGGTGGAACACCTCCGGCAACAGCCCGGCGTTCAAGTTTTAGGGATATCCGGTATTTACGAGACAGCCCCTGTCGGGTATACGGATCAGCCGGCTTTTCTGAATATGGCGATGGCCGTTCTGACTACTCTTTCGCCTATTGAGCTTCTTCACGTGTTATTCAAGGTCGAACAGCTTCTTGGACGAGTAAGAGATATACGCTGGGGACCGCGCACCATAGATCTAGATCTGCTGTTATATGGAGATGTTGCGATGGATGGCGAGGAGCTGACGCTTCCTCACCCCCGTATGATGGAGCGGGCTTTCGTGCTTGTTCCGCTTGCGGATGTCATCGATCCGTCGCATCCTCTGCAGGACCTTGTTTCGGCTTCTGCGGCAGCGGCGCTTCAGGATGGAAAGGAAGGCATCACGTTATGGAAAATCACCAATTGGCTCAGCGGGTCCGGGCATTCCGGAAGCTGAAGGGCTACACCCAGCAGGAGCTGGCAAAGGTATTAGGCGTATCGGTTGCGGTCCTTGGATCGCTGGAGCGGGGAACCCGCAAGCCCGATGCCCGGCTTATGATGAATATAGCGAATACGCTTGGCATCAGCTATGAAGAACTAATGGATACGGAATCATAACGTACCTTTCATATGACGCGATAGAACTTCATTACGTCGTCAATAAGGCGGTCAATCGGTTTAAGAAGGAGGAACAAAAGCAGCATGTTGAAAATCGGAGACATCGAGATGAAAAATAAAGTCGTGCTCGCGCCGATGGCCGGTGTCTGCAACCCTGCTTTCCGTCTGATTGCCAAAGAATTCGGAACCGGCCTCGTATGCGCGGAGATGGTCAGCGATAAAGCGATCCTGCACGGCAATAAGCGTACGATGGAAATGCTGTTTGTAGACGAGCGCGAAAAACCGCTTAGCCTGCAAATTTTCGGCGGCGACCGCGAGTCGCTCGTCGAAGCGGCCAAGGTCGTGGACCAGCAGACCAATGCCGATATTATTGATATCAATATGGGGTGCCCGGTGCCAAAGGTTACAAATTGCGACGCTGGTGCGCGCTGGCTGCTTGATCCCAACAAAATTTACGAGATGGTGTCGGCGGTAACCGCCGCAGTCAGCAAGCCGGTAACCGTAAAGATGCGGATCGGCTGGGACGACGAGCATATTTACGCGGTAGACAACGCGAAGGCTGTCGAAAGCGCGGGCGGCAAAGCGGTCAGCGTTCATGGCCGCACCCGCGAGCAGCAATACACCGGCAAAGCGAACTGGGATATTATCCGCGACGTGAAGCAAGCCGTCTCCATTCCGGTCATCGGCAATGGCGACGTCTTCTCGCCGGAGGACGCCCGCCGGCTGCTAGACCATACCGGCTGCGACGGGGTTATGATCGGACGCGGAGCGCTCGGCAACCCTTGGATGCTGTACCGGACGATTCAATACCTGGAAACGGGCGAGCTGCTGCCGGATCCGCTTCCGCGCGAGAAGCTGGAAGTTGCGATTTTGCACATGGACCGTCTTATAGCCTTGAGAGGCGAAGCGACAGCCGTACGCGAAATGCGCAAGCATATGGCCTGGTACCTCAAAGGGCTTCCGGGCGCGGCACGCGTGAAAGATGTCATTATGGAAGAGACAGGACGCGACAAGCTTGTCGAAATTATGGAGCAGTACATCGCTTCTTTGGATGAGGAAGCTCTTGCCGGCATGGCCGGAAGCTCTAACAAAGCACATTAAGAGAGCGAAGAGGATTATCGGTCTGCAAACCGATAATCCTCTTAAGTCTCTTTCCGATAAAGCGGTTACACCACAAATTTGGCTTTGATTGACATTCGGGGTGTCTTTGAAATATAATCTTGCAATATACATCAACGACATCGTCGTTTCCGCGCTGGCTGCCCCGCAACTTGGCATGAGGAACGGGGAATGCAATATATTAAATACAGTGAATTCATACGCCGTATGAATAATATGTCACACGACAGGAGAATCGGAAGATGAGCGATAAGGAAATCATTCTGACTCAGGACGGGTTAAAGAAACTTGAAGAGGAACTGGAAAACCTCAAGTCGGTCAAGCGTCGTGAAGTAGCGGAACGTATTAAGGTGGCCATTGGCTACGGCGACATCAGCGAGAACTCGGAATATGAGGACGCCAAGAATGAACAGGCTTTCATCGAAGGCCGTATCATTACGCTTGAGAAAATGCTCCGCAACGCGCGGATTATTAATAATGATGAGATTGATACCGATACGGTAAGTATTGGATCGGTCGTAACGGTGGAAGATTTGGAATTCGGTGATACAATGGAATATGCAATCGTAGGAACAGCCGAGTCCGACCCTCTTCACAATAAAATCTCGAATGAGAGCCCCGTAGGCAAAGCGATACTGGGCAAGAAGAAAGGTACTGTCGTGGACGTTAGCGTGCCTGCCGGCATCATTCAATATAAAATCGTCGATATTAAAAAATAAGGTCTGCACTGCCATTTGCGCATATTTTTCGAAAGCTTCCTTATCGGAAGCTTTTTGAACGTTAAATATAAGAAAGTATAGGTTTTCTCTATACTGTGCTTATATTTCACTCGCGAAGCGTCTGCTGCCCCTCCCCGGGACGGCGCAGCCGTTTACGCTTGAGCAGTGCCTTTCATTTAGGAGATGAATAAAGTGGATCAGCAAAACACGGGAGTGGAACAAGAACAAGAACTAAGCGAACTTCTGCAAATCCGCAGGGACAAATTGGACGAGCTGAGAGCCCTTGGCGTTGACCCGTTCGGCGTCAAATTCGAGCGTACGCACAATGCGAAAGACATTGTGTCCGCTTATGAAGAACTCAGCAAGGAAGAGCTGGAAGAGAAAGCAATCAAGGTAAGCATTGCGGGCCGCATTATGCAAAAGCGCGGCATGGGCAAAGCTTCTTTTGCGCATATTCAGGATCTTTCCGGCAAAATCCAGATCTACGTCCGTAAGGATACGGTTGAAGCGAACAAATACGCGGCTTTTGAACTGCTTGATATCGGCGATATCGTTGGCATCACGGGCGCCGTGTTCAAGACAAACACCGGCGAAGTATCGGTAAAAGCTTACGAAGTGGAAGTGTTGACGAAGTCTTTGCTTCCGCTGCCCGATAAATATCACGGCTTGAAGGACGTAGAGCTGCGCTACCGCCAGCGTTACGTCGATCTGATCGTGAACCCTGACGTACAGCAAACGTTCATTACGCGTTCCCGCATTATTCAATCGATGCGCCGTTACCTTGATTCGAAGGGCTATCTCGAAGTGGAAACGCCAACGCTGCATTCCATTGCCGGCGGTGCTGCGGCTCGTCCGTTCATCACTCACCACAATGCGCTTGATATGCAGCTGTACATGCGTATCGCGATTGAACTTCACTTGAAACGCCTTATCGTAGGCGGTCTGGAGAAGGTATACGAGATCGGCCGCGTTTACCGGAACGAAGGCATCTCGACGCGCCATAATCCGGAGTTTACCATGATCGAGCTGTACGAGGCTTATGCCGATTACAAGGACATCATGGCGCTGACGGAGAACCTGATTGCCCATATCGCGCAAGAGGTTCTAGGCACGATGAAAATTTCTTACCAAGGCCAAGAGATCGATCTGACGCCGCAGTGGCGCCGTGTTTCCATGGTAGACCTGGTTAAAGAGGTTACCGGCGTTGACTTCAGCGTAGAGATGAGCGACGAGGAGGCTCATGCCCTGGCGAAGGAGCATAAAGTACCGGTTGAGCCTCATATGACGTTTGGCCATATTTTGAATGCATTCTTCGAAACGCATTGCGAGCATACTTTGATTCAGCCGACATTCGTTACGGGACATCCGGTTGCGATCTCGCCGCTGGCGAAAAAGAACCCGGCAGACCCGCGCTTTACGGACCGCTTCGAGCTGTTTATCGTAGCGCGCGAGCATGCGAACGCGTTCACCGAGCTGAACGATCCAATTGACCAGCGTCAGCGCTTTGAAGCTCAGCTCGTCGAGAAGGAACAAGGCAATGACGAAGCGCATGAGATGGATGACGACTTCATCCGCGCCCTCGAGTACGGCATGCCGCCTACAGGCGGACTTGGCATTGGCGTTGACCGCCTTGTTATGCTGCTTACCGATGCGCCTTCCATCCGTGACGTACTGCTGTTCCCGCATATGCGCGAGCGTGCGGGCGAATAAGAGGCTAACGACAGCACCGCTTGGACTAACAGGTCCGGGCGGTGTTTTTTTTATACCGTGCTTCGATTTCATTCGCGAAACGCAAGCTGCCTCTCCTATGGAGGGCGCAACCGTTTTCACTTGGATAGGAGTACACATTGACTTTTGATAGGGAAAGTGAGAATGTATTTTACAGGAAAAACAAGCTCGAGAAACTTAACGTTTGAGGTGAACCGCGGAAAATGTGGAAGAGTGGCTTGCGTGCAATCATTTGTTTATTATTTGTTCTCGTTGTTGGTCTTTTGCCTGCCATGAACGGTTATGTTTCAGCTGAGGGGAGTCCCGGCGCGGAAACTAACGCCTTAGGCAATATTGCGACAGAAGCTTTCTCGCCTGTCATTACTCTGCAGTCGGAACAGACCGCCTCGGCGACACCTCAAAATCAGGAAAAAATAGACCCGAAGAAAATATCGGCCTTTTCGGTATTATCGATATCGGCTTTGTTTGGCGCCTTATTCGCATACCTGTACAGCAGATGGCTGCGTGCCCGGGAATTCGCGGCGAGCGGCAAGCCTCTAGCTGCCGGCGACAAATCATCCCTGAACGGACTGTGGATTGCGCTTTTAGCGGCATTCGCTTTCCGTTTCTATATAGCAGCCACGAATCCCGGCTATACGAATGATATTAATACGTTTATTTATTGGGCGAATCATGCCTTCAAGGACGGCCTCGGCAACTTCTATCAGGAAGGCCTCTTTGCTGATTATCCGCCCGGCTATATTTATGTGCTTTATGTCATGGGGGCGCTGCAATCGTGGTTCGGCATCGGGTCTACCAGCGATGCGGCGATAGTGTTTTACAAGCTTCCGGCTATTTTCACGGATCTTATTACCGGTTATCTCATTTATCGCACGGCCGTAAAAAAACTCGATCACCGGGCTGCCTTCGGCCTGGCGATGATTTTCGTCTGGAACCCTGCCGTCTGGATCAATTCCGCCGGATGGGGGCAGGTGGATTCCTTTTTCGCACTGATTCTGGTGTTGGGTATTCGAGCCATTACGGACGGCAAGCTGGAGCGTGGGTCGGTCTGGTTTGCGCTGGCCGTGCTTGTGAAACCGCAGGCGCTGATTTTTACGCCGGTTATGCTGCTCGCTTACGGTTACAACCTCAGGCACTGGAAGCGTGTTGCCGCGGGTGTCGGCTACGGGGCTGTTGCGTTCCTGCTGCTTGCCGCACCGTTTATTTGGAAGAACGGCGGATTGTCCGCGCTCTATCATCTTTATAAATCAACCCTGTCTTCTTATCCGTACGCCACGTTGAACGCGTTTAATCTCTATGCCTTAACCGGCGGCAACTGGGCGAAGCTGGATGCGCATTGGCTTGGTCTGGAGTACTCCTCCTGGGGGAACATCGGAATCGTCCTTGCGACGGTGGTTTCGGTCCTCTTCTTTGCCTTCCGCAAGCAGCAAAAGGACCTTACGGGCTCCTTCTATATGGCTTTGATTCTAATCGTTACGGTTTTTATGTTTGCTGCCAAAATGCACGAGCGCTACATGTTCCCGGCACTCCTTCTGATGATCTTCGCTTACATAGAGGCGAAGGGCCGCCGGATTCTGCAGCTGCTGCTTGGCTTTAGCATCACCCATTTTATTAATGTCGGCTATGTCCTGGCCTTCAGTCAGGAGAACACGTTCCTGCCTTCTTCGAACGGCATTATGATCGTGACTTCGCTTGTTAATATCGGCTTGTATTTGTACATGATTTATATTGGCTATGATAGATATATCAAGGGTCGCCTGCAGCCGGTTCCCGCTTTGACGAAGGACGAGCTAGCCTTGTCCGAGGATCGGCTGCTTCAGAGCGTAAGGGCGCAGGAACAGCCGGCTCGCAGGCTGCAGCGGAGGGATTGGCTGTGGATGTCCGCCATTACGGGGATTTATGCCGTTATCGCGCTTGTAAATCTGGGCTCCACGGTTAGCTTCGACAGCGGCTGGAAGGCTGACCGGGATGGCCAGAGCTTTTACGTGGATTTTGGCAAGCAGGTTCAAATTGGCCAGATCAACAGTTTTAATGGGGTTGGCGTTGGCAAATACAAATGGGAATTCAGCGGCAGCACGCCGGATCAATGGAGCAATCCCGTTGAGATCGAGCAGAAGGTTGGCGACGACCTGAAGTGGACGGTTAACCCGGTCAACCAGACGGTCAGGTATGCAAAGCTGACGGTAACCCAGTGGGGCTTCTCCATGCAGGAGGTTGCTTTCTATCCGGAGGGCAGCGACAAGCCGATCCCAATCGAGCGTGTTGTTGATCTTGGAGATGCAAGCGAGGTGAGGGAGGACGCGGCTCTTGCGGGCAGCCGGTTGTTTGATGAGCAGCAGGATGCCGTGTATAAACCGAACTATTTGAACAGCTCTTATTTTGACGAGATTTACCATGCCCGCACCGCTTACGAGAATCTTCATAGCATGAAGGCTTACGAGAATACGCATCCGCCGCTCGGCAAGCTGCTCATAGCGGTAGGGATAAAAGTATTCGGGCTTAGCCCGTTTGGCTGGCGGATCGTAGGGACGCTGTTTGGCATTGCAATGCTGCCCATTATATATCTGTTTGCCTTGCAGTTGTTCCGGAAAACGGGCATCGCGGCAACCGCAGCCATCCTGTTTGCGGCAGACTTTATGCATTTCACGCAGACGCGGATTGCAACCATTGACGTATACGGCGTCTTTTTCATTATGCTGATGTTCTACTTCATGAATAAATACAGGGAAATGAGCTTCTACCGCTCTCCGCTGCGTAAAACGTTAGTACCATTATTCTGGGCCGGGCTGATGTTCGGAATCGGGGTGGCTTCCAAGTGGATTGTCATCTATGGCGGCGCAGGACTGGCGGTTATGCTGGCGCTTGTCCTGATTGAACGTTACCGGGAGCATGCAGCGGCTAAACGCGTTTTGGCGGACGGGGAAGAAGGCTATCCTTATGA
Organism: Paenibacillus sp. BK033; assembly: GCF_004345425.1. GTDB lineage: Bacteria > Bacillota > Bacilli > Paenibacillales > Paenibacillaceae > Pristimantibacillus. Next base: position 2,354 of record NZ_SLVP01000014.1, on the reverse strand, counting down.
AGATAACGAAGCTTATCAAAAGGCTTCCCGCGGGTTTATACGCAACACGGTACTGACTCTTGCAAGCTGTCTAGTCTTTTTCGTCGCGATCCCGCTAGTTATCTATTGCTTGTCTTATATTCCCGTTCTCCACGTTAAGGGAGATACGTATACCGCGGAACGGCTTATCGAGTACCAGGAGCATATGTACGATTACCACAGCAAGCTTGTCGCTACTCATCCGTATTCGTCCCAGTGGTGGGAGTGGCCGTTCATGAAGCGACCGGTGTGGTACTACAACGGCAAGAACCTGGAGCCGGGACAGGTCTCCTCCATATCGGCGTTTGGCAATCCGTTGATTTGGTGGACGGGGATCTTCGCCGTAATCGCTGCTTTGTATATAAGCGTGAAGCGCAAAGATAAGAGAATGTACGTGCTATGGATCGCTTACTTATCGCAATACCTGCCATGGATGCTCGTGCCGCGGCTGACGTTCTTGTATCATTATTTTGCAATGGTGCCATTCATGATTCTGGCTATCGTTTATATATTTACCCGTATCGAAGAAGGCCGCGACAATAAAAAATGGATTCGATGGGTCTATGCCGGCATAGCGGTCGTTCTCTTTATAATGTATTATCCGGTCATTTCCGGTATGGAAGTAAGCAAGGAATATGTGATGATTGCTTTAAGACATTTTGACTCATGGGTCTTTTACAGCTGATGAACGGAAGGGGTAGACGGGCGTGAAGGCGAGATACAGCATTATAGTGCCGATGTATAACGAAGAAGAAGTGATTCGCCATACGTATGCCAAGCTGAAAGAAGTGATGGACGGTTACGGAGAGCCTTACGAGCTTATATTCGTTAACGATGGCAGCAAAGACCGTACGGTCGAGATCGTGGGAGTCATCTGTCAGGAGGACGGCAATGTCCGTCTGGTCAATTTTTCGCGCAACTTTGGCCATCAGATTGCCATTACCGCCGGTATGGATTTCGCGCAAGGCGAAGCCATTATCATTATAGATGCGGATCTTCAGGATCCGCCGGAAGTGATGCTCGATATGATCGCCAAGTGGAAGGAAGGCTACGAGGTTGTCTACGGTAAGCGGCTGAAGCGCAAAGGCGAAACGGTCTTCAAGAAGCTGACGGCGATGATGTTCTACCGCACGATGCGGAGCTTGACGAATTTCGATATTCCGATGGACACCGGCGATTTCCGCCTGATCGACCGTAAAGTTTGCGATGTACTGCGCGGGTTGAAGGAGAAGAACCGTTTCGTGCGTGGTCTTGTCAGCTGGGTAGGCTTCCGCCAGACGATGGTGGAGTATGTACGCGAGGAGCGATTTGCGGGCGAAACCAAGTATCCGCTCAAAAAAATGATTAATTTTGCGGTGGACGGCATCACCTCCTTCTCTTATAAGCCGCTCAAAATCGCCAGCTATATCGGCTTTACCCTGTCGGCAACAAGCTTCGTTTACTTATTGGTCGTACTGTGCCAGCGTCTCTTTACCTCAAGCACGGTAGCGGGATGGACAACCATTGTCGCCATTAACCTATTGTTTAACGGTATTATTCTGATGCTGCTTGGACTCATCGGCGAATACATTGGCCGAATCTATGACGAATCCAAGAACCGTCCTCTATATATCGTAAGAGAAGCAAGAGGGTTCGGAGAAGAGAAGGAACAAGAGGAGAAGCAGGAGAAGGATCGCGAATATGTCCATTGAGCAGCCTCGGCAGCAAATTAGCCCTAAAAAACAAAAGCTTGGCGCGTTAAAGCAATTCGTCTTATTTAATATGGTCGGTTTGCTCAACACCCTCGTAGACTTTATTGTCTATAGCATACTGGTGTGGGCGGGACTGTACGTCCTTCCCGCGCAGGTTATCTCTTATAGTGCCGGCATGGCGAACAGCTATGCGCTCAATTCTCTCATTACCTTTAAAGGGGCTTCAAAAAAAGAGGGAGCAGTCAAAGCGGGAAGCGGAAGAGCCGTACGCTTTATTCTGCTGAACGCAGCCGTACTGGGAGTGTCTATGCTGCTCCTCTATGAGTTGACGGAAACAGTAGGATTAGGTCCGTTAACGGCCAAGCTGCTAGCAACGGTAGTAACCGTTGTGCTTAACTTCGCGGGCAGCAAGTGGTGGGTATTCAAGGAGTCTTAAAACGCGAGTTAGCTAGTCTCAAAAAAACTTTAAAAAAATGCTTGCAATCCAATAGGCGTTCATGGTATATTATCTCTTGTCGCCGCTGAGAAACACGGTGATGAACGAAAAAAGAATTGTTCTTTGAAAACTGAACAACGAGCGAAACTGCCCCGTTAGAAATAACGGAAAAGCGATAAAACAAGTAATGAGCAAGTCAAACACCATTC
>NZ_SLVP01000013.1 GCF_004345425.1 Paenibacillus sp. BK033 | reverse complement strand
GTGGCATCGTTAAGCTAACCCAATCTGCACCATTAAAAAAGCCTCGGTCCCGACGGGACCGAGGCTTTTCGCTATTTTTTCAAATGGTAAGGCACGGTAGTGATGATGACATCCTTGCGGTACAGCAGCTGGGCACGGAGCATCAAGCTCGTTTGGTTATGCAAAATGTTGTGCCAGCCCTTCTTCGGAATAAACTGCGGAATAATGACGGTTACCTGGTAATTGTTCTCGCTCGCCTTGCGCTGCACGGTATCGATAAACTTGAAGAGCGGATTCGAGATCGAGCGGTAAGGCGAATGCAGGGTTACAAGCCGGACATCCGGCTGGAACTTCTCCCACTTTTCTTCGAAGATGGCTTCATCCTCTTTCTCAAAAGGAACGTACACGGCAATGATCTGTTCCGCCTTCAGCGACTTGGCATACAGAATGGAATGCTCCACCACATGCGTAATCCCCGAAACCGGCAAAATCATCACGTTGCCTTCTATCGGCATCACAGGCTCGCAGGTTGCGAGGCGAAGCTGCTCGCCCACGGCTTCGTAATGCTTCTTGATCCGGTGGAAGACGAAAATAATAAGCGGCAGGAAGATCAGAATCGACCATACCTGTTCGAACTTCGTCAGGAAGAACATGATCGTTACGATAAAGCTGATCAAGGCGCCGATCGAGTTGATTGTGAACTTGCCGACCCAGCCCTTCGGCCGTTGGCGGAACCATTTGACCAGCATCCCCGTCTGCGACAGCGTAAACGGGATGAATACGCCAACCGCATACAGCGGGATGAGGTGCTCGGTCTTGCCCTGGAACGCAACGATCAGGATGATGGACAGAATCCCCAAGCTGATAATGCCGTTCGAGTAACCGAGACGGTCACCGCGTGCCGTGAACATTCTCGGGATGAATTTATCCTTCGCCAGGTTAACCGCAAGCAGCGGGAAGGCGGAGTAACCGGTGTTCGCCGCCAGGATCAAGATAAGCGCCGTTGTACCCTGGATAAAATAATACATCGTATGGCGTCCGAATATCCCCTCGGCAATCTGCGATACAACCGTCACGTCTTCCTTCGGGGAGACGCCGTAGTAGTAAGCAAGGAACACGATGCCCGAGAACAGGATCGAGAGCAGGCCGCCCATCGCCAGCAACGTCTTGGCCGCATTATTCGGCGCCGGATCCTTGAAATTCGGAATGGCGTTCGAGATGGCCTCAACCCCGGTCAGGGCCGAGCTGCCGGATGCAAACGCACGGAGCAGCAGGAACAGGCTGATGCCCGCAACCGGCGTGCCTAACGAGGTGTGAAGCGCAGGCGATACGTCGCCGGAGGCGATTTTGTACAAGCCTACAATGACCATGACAACAATCGCCAGCACAAACAAGTAAACGGGATAAGCAAGGATAGACGCGGATTCCGTCACGCCCCGCAGGTTTAATATCGTAATAAAAAGGACAAACAGGATAGAGATCAGTACCGAATGCTCATGCAGGCTTGGAAAAGCCGACGTAATCGCGTCCGTGCCCGCCGAGACGCTTACCGCTACGGTCAAAATATAATCGACCAGCAAAGCGCCGCCGGATATGAGGCCCGGGAATACCCCGAGGTTTTCCTTCGATACGACATACGCTCCTCCGCCATGCGGGTAGGCAAATATGATTTGCCGGTAAGACAGGATAAGTGCCGTTAATAAGACCAGCACCCCGACACCAATCGGAATGGAATACCAAAACGCCGCTGCGCTAACGGTCATCAAGACGAGCAAAATCTGCTCTGGCCCGTAAGCGACGGATGATAAGGCATCCGAGGACAGGATCGCAAGCGCCTTCGTCTTAATGAGCTTCTGTTCCCCTAATTCCGTGGACTTGAGGGGACGCCCGATCAGTAATCTTTTGATAAGAGTAAACACACAGGTCACCGCCAAAGTTGAAGTTAAACATCTAATACCTGGATACTTGGCTACTCAAACACTTATCAGTGCTAATGTAACCACCTTTTCATTTTTCTACGCATAGAAAAAAGACCGCAGAGTATCCTCCCGCGGCCCGTAAATAACCGAAGTTCACCCTCTCTATCAACGCTTACAAGGTTAGCTGACGGATTCGGGCGTCTAGAGTCGCCCTACGGCCTGCTGCCGCAACATTGCGGCCGGCATGCCGATTCACCCCGGCGACAAGCATAAACGTTCCTGCCTATCGCATTTGGTTCCCCTGCTTTCCGTTTCTAACGGAAACTCAGCGAATACGAACATATGAAGTTTTGCAGATTTGATCATAGACCCGTTTCCCCTTTCCTGTAAACCATGATATACAAGCGAAAAAGGGCAGATTAGTCTGTTTTCCGCTCATGAATGCGGATACATATTTAGTTCGCTCTCGGAATGTCCGAAATAAACCGCCATGCTTTCTTTTACCGTGCAATCGGCAGATAATCCCTGATATGTCAGTGGAGATTGGCTATTATCTGATAGGCATGCTCTATTAAAGTCGCTGTAAGCAAAAAAAGCGCAAACCTGCCTGTGGCTGGCCCGCGCTTTTTTTGCTTTTATTTCGTAAGACGGAACGATTTGGCTTCCGCATCGCGGCTGTTAGGGCCTACAAAGACATGGAATTCGCCCGCATCGCGTCTAGCCTTGCTGGATTGCTGGACAACCTCTTCGCCTGCGGCTGCCCCGGTGTTGGTTACGTCAATCGGCTATTTGCTTGAATAGCGTAGTGATTGGCGGGCATTGTCGCCGCGCAAAAGACATGCTCCTTCGATCGCTGTTGTACCCTGATTTCCTTGAATATACCGCTGAGCGGTAGAAATCCGGATACAAAGGCGAGCGCTGCGATTCTGAGCGAGCATGTCTTCCGCTACGCTCCGGCCCTGCCGCTCTTCAACCGTTTAATCTGACAAGGCTAGATTGGATTTAAATAGGATTTTACGGGTTCATCCATCGTTTTGCTGGTTAAAGATATACAAGAGGCCTCATCGTTCTACCCCAATCTCGGGTTTGCCTACGAAGAGATCTATTTGATGCTTTTGCTTAAACGGATTCCGCCCTTCTTGCTCTCGCACGAGTTCCTGGCTAAAACAGTCAAGATTGTTAACGGCCTTAACTACTCGGGGCATTAAAGCGAATTTACCATTAAAGACGCCCGAAGGATACCGATCACCTTGGGAGGAGACGTCTCCGATCGGCCGGAATATAAATTAGTTAAGCAATGAAACTTTTCGATACACTCATCCGTCTACTTGGTGATTTCAATTTCCGAACCTATATTGAGGAGGCCACCCATCATGAAAAAACCTTTCAAAATGCTTACTATTGCCGTTGCCGGCTCTTGCCTGCTTGCCTGTACTCCCGCGCTTGCCCTGGCAGCGGAATCTACTGCCGCACCTGTTGCCGTCACTTACGAACCGATCACAACCGTGCCAATCAGCGCATTGCTTCCCGATACGCAAGCCGTTAAAGTAACAACGAAAGTAATTGAGGAAACCTCCGATCTGCTTACCGTAAAAATCTCCGTTCCTGTGATCAGCGGTATGCTCGATACCGCCTATCAAGATAAATTAAACGCCACCATCGAGGAAAAAGCGACCAAAGAAATCGACAAGCTAAAGGCTATGGCGGCCGATGACAAAAAGTCCGCCGCAGAGAACGATTATCCGTTCCGTGCTTATGAGCTTAACGTAGCCTACGAGCTGAAAGCCGACGGCAGCACGGCCGCGAAGGGTATCGTCTCGTTCACCGTGTCTACTTACGAGTACATGGGCGGCGCCCATGGCGGTACTGCCGTAGAGGGCTACAATATCGTAAACAGCCAGCAGGCTGCCGAGCTGACGCTTGAGCAGGCGCTTGGCGACGGCGGCTTTGCGGCAGCCAACAGCGCGGTGCGTTACGCCATCAGCAAAAACCCGGATAACTTCTTCCCGGACGCCATGACAACGTTCAAAATCGGTGCTGATCATACTTATTTCGTTGACGGCAAAGGTATCGTCAATCTGGTGTTCCAGCAATACGAGATTGCGCCTTATGCCGGCGGCATCATCAACATTCCGGTAGATGCCACCACATCGGTCGGCCCAATCTTAACCTTGTCCACCAAGGATCTGACGGCTGGCCCGAACGGCGCCCATTACATTCCGCTTCGTAAAGCTGCGGAAGCGCTGGGCTACAAGGTAAAATGGAGCAACAAAACGCAAAGCGCGGAAATCTCCCGCGATGCGCAATGGACTTCGGTAATCGTAGGCAAAAACAGCTACACCATTAACAAAATGGCTCCGATTCAGCTGTTTGCCGCGCCTAAATTAATGAAAGGCTCGCTCTATGTGCCGGATGAATTCTTCAGCAGAATTCTTCACCTCGATCTGAAGAACAATAAAAGCGATAATTCGGTAACGATTAAAGGATAGCCGCTGTATCGCAATAACATGGGAACATAAAAAGGCCATTTGCCCCAAACGGGCAGATGGCCTTCTTCTTCGTTACGGCGTTAGGTTAACCGATTAGTCTTCATGCTCCGCAAAGCCGTTCTCGACGAGATAATCCATCTCCATATCGAGAATTTTCTCGACGGTTACTTCGTCCAGCTTCACGTCGCGCTGCTTCAACACATAATCGACCAGCTCATCGCTGTCGATATCGATCACTTGACCTTTAGCCGAGCTTTGCGCCTTATCGATAAAAGCCTGCTCGTGCTTCAGCACCAGGCTGATCGTTTCAGCCGATACCTTGGTCTTCTCCGCCAGATAGTTCACCAATTCTTGTTCATTCAGTTCGCTCATGGTTATTACAGCTCCTCGAATTTCAAATTCTTGGACTATTGTACCATTCCGGGAGCCAGATTCAAAAACCCGCATAGAAAGCCCCCTAACCAAATGGATAGGGGGGTCGCCGCCATTGATCGTTATTGCGCCGTATAACCGCCGTCTACGGTCAGTGTCGTACCCGTAATGAAAGACGCGTCCTCGCTTGCGAGGAAAAGAACCGACTTCGCAATTTCCTCCGGCTTGCCGAGACGGCCCATGGGATGCAGATTAATCAGATATTGGCGCGCCTCTTCGCTGCCGCCTTGAATAAGCGGCGTATCGATATAACCCGGGCAAACGGCGTTTACGCGGATATTTTGCTGCGCGTAAGCAATCGCCGTGCTTTGCGTCAGCAGCTTCACGCCGCCTTTCGCCGCCGAATAAGCCGGAATCGTGCTGCGGGCTACATGACTATGAATCGAGCCGCAGTTCACGACTACGCCGCCAGTGCCCTGCTTCAGCATCTGGTCAATCGCGTATTTATCGCACAGGAAAACGCCTGTCAGATTGATGTCGATCATGCGCTGCCAGTCCTTCATGGACAGCTCATGGGTAACGCCTTGCGCGCCAATGCCGGCATTCGCGAACAGGATATCCAGCCTGCCGTATTTTTTCACCGTTGCGGCAACCATCGCCTTAACGCTTGCTTCTTCGGCTACGTTTGTTTTTACGAATAGGGTATCGAAGCCCTGACCGTTCAGCTCTTCGGATACCGCTGCGCCGCGGTCCGAGAAATCCGCGATGACAACCTTCGCTCCTTCGGCCGCAAATGCACGGACGGTCGCTTCCCCAATGCCGCTTGCTCCGCCGGTAACGATTGCTGCTTTGTTTTCGAAACGCATCATGAAAGCCACCTCTTATATAAGAATAAATAATTGCTTATCTAGCCATTGCGCCTCCATCGAAAACCATCTTGGAGCCCATTCAAGCATAGCCGTATTAATGTACCCCGGATGAATCGAGTTGACCCGTACGCCGTGAATGGCAAATTCCATCGCTGCATCCTTCGTCATCGCCCGGAGCGCAGCTTTTTCAACTACGGAATTATGGGTACCATTACCATCGGCAATTCCTTGGTTAAGGTCAAATTGACGATACCTCATCCGCGGGGACCTGAAGAAGCTGCTCAATAGCGAGCACTCCTACCTGCGAGAGGATAACGGATAAAAGAAAAAAGAGTATCTCCACCGGGATAACCGGGAAGATACTCTTTTTTGCCGAAGAAGAGATTAGTGCACTGCGGCTTCCGCGAGAATTTCGCATTTTCTCGCTTCCCGCTCCTCGCTCGTCATACGCGGGCATGTGTAGCATTTGGTTCCGTTCTCGCGGCGGTCGTACATGCAGCAGGAAGAAGGAATGAGCCATTTCTCCTCCGGCTTATACGGGTTCTCCACGTAACGCGGATTCGCAAGATAATACGGATTGCGTCTGCGGTTGAACAAGGCAGGATCGAGGAATTCCGCAAGCAGCTTGCCGTCCGCCAGGAATTGCTCCGTGAGCTGAGGCATTTGCATGTGCTCCGCGATAAAATCCTGCGTCATCTTGAGCTGGCCGCCGAACTGCTGCCAGATCGCATCCGGCTTCAAGTCACCGGCGCCTGCGATCGCCTCAATCGCAGGCGTAACGAAATTCGTGAAATATTCCGCCCAGTGTTGAAGCAGGAAGGCTTTGCGTTCCTCGGGCTCCGTTGGCACCGGAATGGAGCGTAGCTCTTTTATTTTATAACCAAGATGGGCATGATCGTCATGCATCTCCACTTGGTAATTGATATTGTCCGGGTACATATCGAGCAGCTGATTATACATCGAAGCGAACAGCAGCTGTACGATGCTCACCTTGCACAGGGAAGTTCCGATGAACGACGCCGGCAGCGCATTCGAGGTCGCCTGTACCGTCTCCCCGCTTCGCTGAAGCGCCTCTTGCAGGGTGGCCGGGTCAAAAAAGCCCGTTGCCGGTATATCGTAAATCGGATGCTCCGCCCCCTCGGGCGAAATATGATAATACATCTTTACGAGACTAAAATCGAACAACGTCTCCGACCTCCGTTTCATAATTTCCCTAGGCCTCCGGCCCGCCAGACTGCCTCTTTCATCCTATGTAAAGAATCCTCTTATATGATAACGATTCTCATAATCGCTGTCAATTTAGAACCGCATAAGAATCGCCCTTTTGCCTAAAGCTGTAGGTAGAGGTGAACCTTATGATCTTTATCATCGGAGCAGGGCTCGCCATAGCCGCGGCCATTGTCGGATGGATCAGTTACCGGAGCCAGACGGGCAAATCCGTCCTTGGCGGTCTCGCCGCCATCGCCATCTTCCTGGCCTCCACCGTTATCGCCACATCCGCCACCCGGACCATTATGGACAATACCATCTACATGACCGAGATCCACTCGGTGCTGGGATCGCCGACTTTTATCTTCAGCACGGGGTACTTGATGGTGTACGGCATTGCGCGGATGGTTGCGGGAATTGGGCGCGGGGCGGCCCGGACATGAAAAAAAGCATCTCCCGGCTAAGGAGATGCTTTCGTTCTTCTATTTCTGATAGCTGTAGCTCGTATTCGCCACCACAGCCAGCATTCGTTCTTCCTTGATCATCGGGGATTGGCATAGGAAGCACACGGGAGCTTCGGATAATGAGAAGTTATCCCTCATCCATCCCTTGCATTGCTCGCTAGAGCATGACCATACCACTGTTAATTCAGTAGGCAGTTCTTCAGCCGTCTTTTTCCGAGAATACATTCATATCCCTCTTTCCTCTGATCTGTAATAATGAAAAAAGCCCCAAACCTTGAAGTCCGGGGCATTTTTTACGTAATCCTACAGTTTTACAACGTTTTCCGCTTGAGGACCACGGTTGCCTTGTACGATGTTGAACTCAACGCGTTGACCTTCGTCAAGGGATTTGAAGCCGTCGCCTTGGATAGCGCTGAAGTGTACGAATACGTCGTTGCCGCCTTCAACTTCGATGAAGCCAAATCCTTTTTCTGCGTTAAACCATTTAACTGTACCTTGTTCCATGTTCAATTACCACCTTGTATATGATTTACATGACATTCTTATTTTGTTCAAAAAATAAAAAATTCACATATCGTGCAGGATTATTTCCTTTGATAAAAATAACCCTCTACGAGATGTGAATTCAGGTCACGTTTAATAAATTCATTATAGCACATCCAAATGGAAATAGCTAATACCAATGGAATCCATTAGGAAAATAATTTCGAATACGGTACAAACGTTCTGAAATCTCATCTAATCGGTCCTTAACGAGCAGAACACTCGAGTAATTAGAGGGGATTTCTGGATAGCCGCAAGCGATACCTGCAAGACCGCCGGCAATAGCGCCGATGGTGTCCGAGTCTCCTCCTAAATTGGCTGCTTCCTGCACGACCCCGCTAAAGCTCGAGGAATGAAGAAGAAGATGAAGAACCCACCGGAAGGTATGAACCACATAACCGCTCGGCTCGCAGTTGGGTGCATTCGTCAGCATATCCTCGTATTTGGTGCCGGTAATTTCTTTTTGTATGGCATGCTTCAGCTCCTCGCCCTGCAGCAGCCGGTAAGCTATTCGATTATAGATGATGCAAGCCTCATTGCATGTTTCATCGTAATGAGTCATTTTCGACTGCTGTCTGGACACCCGCTCGATATCCGTTAGCTTCCGGTAAGCCAGAGCCACAGGCAGACATCTCATTAACGAACCGTTGCCGCCGCTTTGTCCGAGATCCAGATCCGTCAGGAAAGCCGCCTCGAACCAATTTCCCTCGTAATTGTGAAAAGCATGAAGAATCGTGTTCCCGATATCTTTGGGCTTGGATTGATGCCAGTTCAGAAAATGCCGTCCAATCGACTCCACAGGAGCTGCCGGATTATCCAGAATCCCCTCGGCCACGCATAATGTCATCATCGTATCATCCGTCACTTCGCCCGGTGCAAGCTGCCATACCCCGCCGCCGATGATTTCGGTTAGGTAACCGTATTGATGCTTGATCTCGCGGGCGGTCATAAATTCCGTCGTTCCCCCAAGCGCATCTCCAACAGCAACGCCATATAACCCGCCTTTGATTTTATTGAACAGATCCATAACGAGATGTTCCTCCTTTATCTAAGAAACATTTTCCTATCCGGTGCGTTATTATAGGCAATCTGTAACAAGCTTTGAATTGAGGTGACCCAATGAAGACTTTAGACGGCCTCTAGCTTCCCCCTAAGGAGGTTAGAGCTTATGAGCAGAAGTTTCAAGAAATCGCCCGCGTGGACGGAACAGCGTACACCAAATGCCATCTGGGCTAAAAGACAAGCCGCAAAGGCCGTACGCCGCTTCACTGCGGATATCTCAAACGGAAAATGGTACCGGAAGCTGTACTGTCCATGGAATATTTGCGATTACCGCTTCTATAAAACGAAGCAACAAGCTATTCAAGAATGGGAGACATCCCGATGGGCAAGAGACCTGGCAATGACTAGAGAAGAGGTTATCGACGAGTGGGCCAAGTGGTATAAAAGAAAATGAGAAAACCTTTGCCTTAGGGATCAGGCGTAAGGGGTAGGTTTCAAGTTTCAAAGACGGTAATAAGCGCGAAGCGTCGGCCATGGGAAGCCCGGCGCTTCTTTTTCCCTATGCTTAGATGCGGAAAAAGGCCTTCGCCGTCTGCGTAGTTGCCCGTGCCACTTCATCCGCCGGTTTCCCGATACACTCCGCAACCGCCTGCAATATATGCGGCAGAATAGCCGGTTCATTCCTTCCGTCCTTCGGCTTCTCCTTCAAATCCCTCGGCGTCAGGAACGGCGCATCCGTTTCGATCATGAGCCGGTCCAGCGGAATAATCCGCACCAGATCCCGGAGATGCTTGCCTCTCCGCTCATCGCAAATCCATCCCGTAATCCCGATATGGCAGCCCATCTCCAGATACGTCTTCAGCTCCTGCAGCGTACCGGTAAAGCAATGCACGACTGCATTTTGCACGCCATGCTCCTTCAACATCCCAACAAAGTCCGTCGAAGCCTCCCGTTCATGAAGGAACAACGGCATATCCAGCTCAAGCGCCAGACGAATCTGCTCCCCGAACCATTTTCGCTGCACATCCCTCGGCGAGAAATCCCGATTGTAATCCAGCCCGCACTCCCCAATCGCAACGACCTGCCGCATCGCCGCCAACTCGCGCAGCTTGCAAATCGTCCCTTCATCACAATTCTTCGCATCATGCGGATGCACACCGGCCGTGGAGTACAGCTTCCCGGCATACCTCCCGGCATATCGAGCCGCTTCCACACTATTCCTTAGACTGGTGCCGGTGATGATAAGAGGCGTCACTTGGTTCTCCGCCGCTCTGGCCACAATCTGGTCACGATCCTCATGAAAAGATCGGTGCATCAGGTTTACGCCGATATCTATAATGGAATTCGTCATGGTTATCTACCCCCTTTTTCCGGTTCAAAAACCGAGCAGCAAGCCGCCGGAACACGGTCCGCCAGCCATACCTCGTTGCCTGCAAAGTAGAAGACGATACCCGCTTCTTTTGCTCGCGTAGTATCAATCTGCAGAATCACAAGCTCTCCCCTGCGGCTCCCCGCCATCGTTGCAAAATGAGTTCCCTCCGACAAATGCACATACTGGCGGCTCATCGGATGGAGCCCCTCTCCTAATATGGAAGGCAAGGCCTTCCTGTTCGTCCCGTGATAAAGAACAGCCGGCGGTTCGCCCGCCGTATATTGCACTCGATCATGACTATGCCCGTATCTTGCCCGTATACGTCCATTCTCGATGGCAAAACGCTGCTTTTCCGAGTTGCGGACAACTTGCTCAATATCTTCAATCGTAATCCCGGTCCATTTCGGCTGAGCTTGTATCGCCTCTATTAGAACAGTTATCCCGCAGGAACCATCCTCCGGATCAAGGCTGACCCCAAACGGCTCCGGCGTATGCCGAAGAATCTTCGTCATTAATTTACTTAAGCTTTGCTCCATGGCTTGATTCAGCATGGCTTTCACTCCGCTTTCTCCATTTAACTCCCAATAATTTCATTATACCCTCTCCATGCAAGACGCGGGATGGGTGAATTGGATTTAGCCAAACGTTCCTATAAAAAAGCCTGAACCCATTAGAAAATGGCTCAGGCGATATTTTACATGGGATTCACGGTCACATTAAACTCGTATCGACCTGAACCTAGGGTGACAACGATATCGTTACGTTCCGCCCTCCATTGGATCATATCCGGTGATTGAGCTGTATCAGATGACGGCCATATGGTTCGGTTGTATCCTTTTTCGAAAATGGCTGTTATAAGGGCATTGCGGCTTTGGATAGGAAAATAAACCTCTGCCGAGCCGTTAGGCGGGATCTGAATCTCGCAAGCCCAGCTGCTGCTGCCTTCTCTGGACCAGCGCACGGCATACTGGCCGCGAATGGTATGCACCGATGCAGAGGCGTGGGTTAAATTCGCGGCTTGGAACGGTTTAAAGACAACCTGCCCGAATGCTACGGAATCCGGATGCGGAGCTAATCCAGCAACATGCTTGTAGAACCAGGAGCTGACGCTTCCGAACATCGGATGATTATGGGAGTCATGTCCGTCCCAGGATTCCCACAGGGTGGTGGCGCCGTTTTCGATCATATAGCCGTAGCCGGGGTAGTCTTTTGCCGTGACCATCTTGAACGCCAGATCCGTCTCCCCCCTCTCGCTAAGAAGGTCAAACAAGAAGAATGTCCCGAATATGCCCGTATCCAAATGCCCGCCTACATCATCCCGGTAATGCCTCAGCACCCGCTCCCACACTTGATCCTCGTAACCCTCGGGAACGCAGCCGAGAACCAACGGGAACAGATCCGCACCCTGCCGACCTATAGAGTAAGTGGCGGTTTCGCGGTCAAAAAACGCCTCGTTAAACGCTTTGCAGATGAGCTCAAACAGCTTCGCGTATTGTAGGGCGTCCTCTTCATGACCAAGCACCGCGGCAGCCTTGGACATCATTTTCACCGTGTAGGCATAGTAGAACGTGCTCACTAGCGTTGGAGGAAGCTCATTTGTTCCCGGGATACACCAATCCCCCAGGAACCAGCTGTCCGGTTCTTCGAATTCAACCAGATACCCTCCGCGGTTTCGCGTACCTAGATAACTGATCCAGCTTCTCATCCCTTCATAATGCTCAGCGAGTAGACGCCGATCCCCATGCATACGGTACATCGTCCACGGCGTAATAATGTAGGCGGACCCCCATGCGACTCCACCTCCGCCGCCGTTGAACGGAGCCGTATGAGGGACAAAGCCGGTCCGTTTGTTCTGCGAATCGCCGATGTCTCCAATCCACTTGGCGTAAAATGCAGCCATATCAAAGTTGTAACTCGCCGCCTCCGCCGTCAGGTGTCCGTCCCCCGTGTATCCAAGCCGCTCGCGATGCGGGCAATCGCTTGGCACGCCGCCATGCATATTCGTAAGCTGTGACCAACGATAAGCGCTCTGCACTTGATTGAGTAAAGGATCAGAGCAAGCGAATTCGCCAATGGGCTCGACCGAAGCATGAACAACAATGCCTTCAAGATCCGTGAGGTTCGGTTCACCGGGATATCCGGTGACCTCCACATAACGAAAACCATGCCAGACGAATCGAGGTTCATATTGCTCTATACCTTCGCCTTTCATGATGTAGGTATCGGATTGAAGCTGATCGTCTCCACCACAGCTCAGCGTATCCAGCCCACCATCTGGGCCGAGATTTTCCGCGAACTTCAGCGTAATCTGCTGCCCAGCATCTCCTTGCATGCGAATTCGTACCCAGCCCGAGAAATTTTGGCCGAAATCGAATAGGTAAGTATGAGGTTGGGGCTCGGCTCGGGAGATTGGTTTGAGCGTGCTGATCTTTTTATCCGGAAGCGAAGTCTGAGCCGTCAGTTGGCCCTTCGGAGAACGAACCAAGCGGGCCTGTTCCCAAGACGAATCGTCGAATCCTCGGTCATTCCAACCTGGCTGCTCCAGCCTCGCATCATAGATCTCCCCGTAAAAAACATTATTGAACACAATGGGCCCGGAGCTGCATTTCCAACTGTCATCGCTGCGGATGTAGTCCACCGTACCATCCTCGTAGGTTAAGGCCATCTGCAAAATGAACTTTGGAGCGCCATATCGCATTTTTCCTTCAATCGTTCTCTCCGTCTGGTTGTAGAAGCCATTCCCCAGCATTACTCCAATCGTATTCTCATCTTGCTGAATATTGTCCGTTACAGCGTACTGAAGATAATTAACTCTCTTAGAGGTCTGATCGTCAAAAGGATACAGCAGCCCTTCGATCTGGCGCTCATCATAATCCGTCCAGTTCGGAACAAGAACATGATCGCCGAATCGTTCGCCGTTCATATACAACTCGAAGTAGCCTAATCCTGACACCGAAATGGAAGCCTGTTTAACTACTTTATGTATGTGGAAAGACGTTCGGAATAACGGTGATGCAATCGTCTCGTCTGCACCTATCCATTGCGCGGTCCACTCATCCGGACTCAGGATACCCATCTCGAAAAAAGCAACCTCTTCAGCTTCATATAGCTCTCCATCCTGATCCCAGCATCTGACCGTCCAGTAACAACGATGTCCGCTAGTGAGTGGGTTGCCAGCATATTCAATGTGAAAGGTCTCCGCAGATTCGACTTTGCCGGAATCCCACAGCTCTCCAATCCCGGAGAGCGCATTCGCTGCGCTCTCGGATATGATAATATGGTATGCAACCTGCCTCCGGTTGCGTTTGGAGGATTCGAGTTCCCAGCTGAAGCGAGGCTGAGCTGTTTGTATGCCGATGGGGTTATGATTATATTCGCAGTGTAATCGAACGATTTTTTGCATGATCGTAGTCCCCTTTTATTAATGGATGAGTGACTATGTTTTCGCTTTCAGGATTAATTAGTTAGTATACAAATATATTGGATATCACAGCCATAATAACATACTAACTAATCTCAATAAACCACAAAACTCATACCAACAAAAAAATGTCACGCAAAATCAGATACCCTGATTAGCGTGACACAATTAGACTGCTGTAAGGATAGATAGGAAGATTTTTACTAAACTACCCTTCTTAGAGAAATAAGATAAACAAGTACTCTAATCTATTGAATTATTTTTGCCTCAACGAAATCTACTGCCGCAGAATCGTTATCATCATTCATATCAATGCTAAATTCAATTTTAAGCTTTGCGACTCCTTTTAAATCAATATCTACAGGTTCAGCGTAGTCTCCCCCTATTAATCCTTTACTTTTATACAACTCTGTATCGTCACCATAAATGGTCAAATAGCCCGTACTTGCTGAATTTTTAGAGACATCATCAATACCGGCAAATCCCGTTAGTTTAGAATATTTTCCATCTAAATTATAATAGAGGATTGCAGTTTCTTCTGAGTAAACACGACCTAGGTCAGCTGCAAAACCGTGAAGATACTCCTTGCCAGCTATCTTTAAAGGTCCTTTCTTGTTATTCCAAGTATCATTCCATTGATTAATAAAAAACTGTTGGTAAAAGCCTGAAGTATCCATCTTTGTTGCAATTCCTTCTGCTCGAGCATAATCCATTTCAGATAAATATTTAAAACTTCCTACCTTTTTTCCGATCCAGATTGTTTTGTTCTTGCTGTCATATTGAATATCTTTCCCGGTAGCTTCCGCTGCAAATCGCAATGGAACATAAGTTGTTCCCTGGTAGAAGAACGGTTGTCCTGAGGAAGACTTCTTTTGTACCCCATCTACCATAAATTTTAAATTATCGAAAGTAACTTGAATGCTCTTGGTATTAGCAGCATAAATAGTTCCCCCCGTAACCATTGTGCCCACTAACAAACCTGCGAATAAACCTTTAAATTTGTCTTTCATGTTAATTCCCCCATAATTTGTATTCAAAAATACCTATCGGCTAATTAATGGAAATTTTTAATAGGGAATTACTTTAATGATTAATATCACGCAATAAAAAACTCGCTTACAAATAAAAAAGCCTGCTGACATTTGTCAACAGGCTAATCGAACTTCTCCATAATACTGTTTGAGCTTGTAAAGGAGAATTTTTACACCTTATACCTTGCCGGGCCTCTAAACACCTCACGGAAATGCCAATGGACGAAGTTATCCTTCGGCATATAGTCCGGGTTAATTGGCTCACGTACCTTGTGACCGTGGTATCTCATGAGCCACTCATTAAAACCATTGGTGCCATGGGCTTGTTCCGCAACAAGCAGCTCCCGCTCTTCGGTTACCGTAAATACGCCCCGGTCGAACAGCTTATGATGCAAAGAGCATAAGGCGATTCCGTTATCCTCTTTGTCTGGTCCGCCGGCTTGGTGCCATTGGATATGGGCAGCATCTATGGCGACCAGGTTGTTACCCAGCCGTACATTAAAACCGCACACCGCGCAGCTGTATTCGTAAGCCTTCAGAATGCGATCTCTAAAGTTTGGATCACGCGGCCTTTTCCGCTTCATGGAGAAGTCGAGTCCGATCTCATCCAGAATATCCTGATGAATACTATCTGGAAAATGCTCCGTTAGCAGGATCTCCGCCAGCTCCTGAATAAGGGAGCTATTGCTGCGAAGTAGCTCAAGCACCTCGTTGTTAAAACCACCGGATACATGCTCTGTCAGCAGCAGCTTATCTGAAAAGTTCTTTTTATCCACGGACTGACTAAGCTCTCAGATCCCATCCGTAGAAAGCCTGACAAAAGGCTCCTCGGGATGGTACGACTTTCTCGCCGGGCCGAATTCAACAAGCAGCTTCTTCAGCTTCTCTCTCACCGTCTCATAAGGCAAAACGGTATGCTGCTGTTGAAATTGAGCTAAGCTTAACAGGATTAACAATGGCTTATGCGGAGCGCGTTGCCCGTTCTTTTTCCAGATGGACAGGTTCGCGATTCTTTGTTTAAGCTCATTAACCTCCATGCTGCTTTCCTTCCTCCAGCATCTCAACAAACGGAATATCCGCCGGAGCAAAGGTAAACTCCCCGAGCTCCGCAGCGGTGATCCAGCGGTACTCATCATGATCCACCAACACGATCTCACCGCTGACGAAAGCTGCTTTATAAGCGATCAGCCTAATATGGGTTGTCCCATAGTGATGATCATTAACGCCAAAATAAGCATAGGGGTTAATCTCGATATGCATCTCCTCGAGCAACTCTCTTTTCAGACAAGCCTCGGCCGTCTCGCCCGCTTCAATCTTCCCGCCGGGAAACTCCCACATCCCCGCTTGAGACTTCCCTTGCTTCCTTCTCGCGATCAGAATCTGACCTTGCTCATTCTCAATAATAGCTGCCGCAACCTCGATCATGTCATTCACGTCCTAAACAATCGCTTTATTCGCCGCTGGCACGAGGGCTGGCGGCATTTCAGTCTTGAGCCTCCATACGAAGCTCATCGGCTTATTGCCTTCATGTCTGACGTACTCCGCTTCGCCTAGGAAAATAAACGGAGAAGTGTAGTTGTTCTCTTCCTTGTATTCCCGAACAAACAAAGCAATACGAGTCCCAAGCTTGCGATGATGAATATATCTTTGTGCGGTTTTCGACTCTTCCGACGTGCGGCTCTGCGTCTGCCAATGGAACAACCGCTCGTTAATCGCATAGTCTTCATATAACGTGGAAGGCGAAAAATCTTTATCCGACTTATTTAACGTGATGAAGAAAATATCCGTTTCTTTATCATCGAAATATTTTACCCCTTCGCGGAAAGCCGGTGACTTCGTCTCATTCCAATAACCAAACGCGGCCAGCACCTGATCCGTCGAATAGCTGCAATGCACATCTAGCGGACAAGCATATGGGAAGGCATTCGACTCATCCACGAAGCTAATATGCGACTCGTTATATTGCAGAATTTCCAGCAGCTCTTCACGGAACTGCGGACAAGCCACAATGAAACGAATGCCATCCTCGATGCTATCGAAACCATTTTTCTTAGGCTCAGACCGGTAAAACGTATAAAAGAAAAGATTCAGCATAAGCTGCTCTTCTTCGGTAGTCGCTTGTTGTTCGCCCGAGAGATAAGCGATGAGGAATCTCAGCAATCTCCGGGAGTTGAGGCTTAGCAGCGCTGGAATTCGCTTCGTTAAATAATCTCCATTTTCGAACTCGAATGGCTCAAGAAGCTCCGCCTCCACCATTAGCCCTCGGAAAGTACGGTTACCGGTTCGGCCTCCGTAAAACTCATAAATGCTCATGCCGTGATAACGTAGGAAATTCGCTATAGTAAGCTTTTGCCCCGAATCGCCTTCAAAATACTTCATCTTGTGGATGAGACTTCGACGATTATTGGTTGCTTGCTTCAGGTTCCGCAGAATGTAGTCGCGAGCGACCTTCTCCAGCTGAATAAAGCTGCCTCTAGGCAGACTCGAAAAGCCATGCTCCACATAGTGCTGGACGGAATGCTTGGTCTTGCCGAGCAACGCTCGCAGCTTGTCGTGGAAGTTATAATCCTTGTGAGCTTGCCCGATAAAATCAAGGACGGTCAGGCACTCTTTTCCCTCGGCTAAGCGAAGTCCCCGGCCCAATTGCTGCAGGAACACGGTCAAGCTTTCCGTTGGGCGCAGGAACAGCACCGTATTCACCTCTGGAATATCCACGCCTTCATTGTACAGATCAACAACAAAGACCATTTTGATCTCGCCGCGAGCCAGCCTGCCCTTCACTTGATCCCGATCCTCATCGCTGGAGCCGCCATGCAAGGCAATCGAAGGAATGCCCGCTTCATTAAATACCTTGGCCATATAGAGCGCATGCTCAACGCCAACGCAGAATCCGAGCCCTTTGACCTCATCCAGATCGGTCACATACTTCCTCAAGCTATTGAGGATTTGCGTCGCTCGGATTTTATTGTTCGTAAACAGATTTTCCAGCTCGGACTGGTCATATCCCCGTCTTGTCCACTTCACCTGCGAGAGATCCACATGATCACTCACGCCAAAATACTGAAAAGGACACAACAGCTTCCGATCAATCGCATCGGTCAGCCGGATCTCGGCCGCAATCGTATCATCGAAGTAGCGCAGCACATCCTTGCCGTCCATCCGCTCAGGGGTTGCCGTTAAGCCGAGTAGAATCTTAGGCTGGTAATGACCGAGCAGCTTCTGATAAGAAGGTGCCGCCGCATGGTGGAATTCGTCCACGATGATGAAATCGTAGTAGTCCGGAGTTGTAACCTCTGTTAGTTTCATCGAGTTAAGACTCTGAATGCTTACAAATAGATGCTCAAGCGACTTCGCCTGATTGCCGCCTACATGAAGCTCACCAAAGTTCAAATCCTTTAGAATAAAACGGAACGTGTCCAAGCTCTGCTTCAGGATCTCTTCACGATGGGCAACGAACAACAGCCGTGCACGTTGCGGGTTCCGCTGAGCAAATCGTCGATAGTCAAAAGCGGAGATAACCGTTTTCCCAACACCAGTCGCAGCGACAAGCAAGTTCTTATGCCTGCCGTATAACGTCCGCTCCGCCTCTAGCTTCTCAAGAATCTCTTTCTGGTAATCATAAGGCTGGATGCTGAACTTGAAGAACATGGCGTCTTGGGCTTGGTCTTTGGAGTGATTTTTGCCTAGAGCTTGTTTGAGTTGCTCCGCATGGGCAGGGTTGTCTCCTGAGAATTCGGAAAACTCTGCATTATTATCGGCTGCGCAAAACGGAAGATTCAATTAAGCGTGTATTCCATCCAGTATTCTATGTTGATGTTACACATCAGTAATTGTATTAAAACATAGGACAGTATTATGCATCGCTTAAGACGACGAAGCATTCTGCAATGCCGATACGTTGAAGAAAATGAAAGAGCAACTAATCGAGCAAGCGGGAAGGGCAATGACAATTAAGGGAAAGCAAACTATAGCTTCTTTTGATGATTTGGAGATAGCTTTCGTTAAGCTTTAATATTGGTAATGCCCGGTCAGCTTACTTAATCCATTTGAAGGGATAAAAAATCTATCATTACTAAAAACAGCTCTCAATGAACTGCTTTTTCTTTTGACGAACTTGTCCATATAATATATAATAACCATATAAAAGTTAAATAAATATATTAACATTGGAGGGATATCTTTTTTGTATACTATAAGCAAAGATAAAGTTAGATTACAAATGAAAAAAGCTGGTATCACTACCCAAACAGAGCTTGCAGAAAGAATGAATATAAGCAAGAACCAATTGTCCATCTTGTTATCCCCAAAATTCGATCCTATTAAATCCAATGCCAGAAAGCTCTGTGACATTCTCGACATCCCAATCGATGATATTCTTATTAAAGAACAACTTGAAATGTATTTTGCGAATGATTCCATTGATATTGATAAATCAAACGAACCTATATACTCCAATTTTCCAGATAATATTGATGATTACATAGAAGTGAGAAATGTAATTCCATCAAAAACTTACAATGTTGTAGAGCTCTTTGCTGGAGCAGGAGGACTAGCGTTAGGTCTTGAAAAAGCAGGATTTGATACATTGGGTCTCGTGGAATATGACAAGTTTGCATGCCAAACCCTAAGGAAAAACAGGGAGAAATGGAATGTCATTGAGGATGATGTTATTAAAGTTGCAGAAAAGGGGATTCGTAAGTTCATCCCGGAGACAGAAGAAATTGACCTTTTATCCGGAGGTTATCCATGCCAAGCATTTAGTTACGCAGGTAAAAAAATGGGGCTGGATGATGTTCGAGGCACAATGTTCTATTACTACGC
Organism: Paenibacillus sp. BK033; assembly: GCF_004345425.1. Lineage (GTDB taxonomy): Bacteria > Bacillota > Bacilli > Paenibacillales > Paenibacillaceae > Pristimantibacillus. The sequence continues at coordinate 74,010 of NZ_SLVP01000013.1, read as the reverse complement.
TAAAATTCTTGAAGAATTGAAACCGAAGATGTTCCTTGCGGAAAATGTTCGCGGTTTAATTAATCATGATGGTGGTAAAACCCTGCAATCAATGCTGGACGTATTCGCCTCTATTGGGTATGAAGTTAGATGGAAGTTATTAAAAGCATTGGATTATGACGTTGCTCAAAAACGAGAACGCATTGTTATAATTGGCGTCAGAAAAGATCTCGCAGAATACACAGAAATCAAGTTTCCAAAGCCTTTCGGTTATCACTTAACATTAAAGGACGTACTAAAAAATGTGCCGCCTTCTGAGGGGGCAAAATACCCTGAATCAAAAAGAAAAATTCTCGATCTAGTTCCTGCTGGCGGATACTGGAGAGACTTGCCCGAGGATATTGCAAAAAGTTACATGGGCAAGAGTTATTACTCCGGTGGAGGCAGGACAGGCATGGCTCGCCGACTATCCTGGGATGAACCATCATTAACATTAACTTGCTCTCCTGCACAAAAACAGACTGAAAGATGTCATCCTGATGAAACTCGACCTTTCACCTTAAGAGAATATGCACGAATTCAAAGCTTCCCAGACGACTGGAAATTTGACTGTTCTCTGAATAACGCTTATAAGCAAATCGGAAATGCAGTTCCAGTTAATATGGCAAAAGCTATTGGACTAGCTATTACTAATTCACTAAACGAAATTAATTTGAAGCTTTCTAACCAAGCACCAAGTAAAGAGCTCGTTACAAAATAATACAAAATACACGGAAAGCATCAACATATTGTTGTTGCTTTTCGTGTATTCACTACAATAAATTCTATTTATTAATATTATTTTTTATTTGTTCAGCTAAACTGTCTATTACATCCTCTATAACTTGAGAGCCATCGAATTCAGTTGCTAAATCACCTATCGCTCCCGTTAACCGTTGATAAAAATCCGACTCGCCAGTTATCCGGTACCAAAATTCACTACCTACAATTACAGGGTAGCTTTGGTTTAATCGTTTGTAATGCCCACTAAGTTCTGCATCAGTACCATAAAAAACTCCAACTACAAGGTCATTTAATCCAACATTCAGATTGTTTGTCCTTGCTAAATTGCGAACGTCTTTGAACTTGCCTATGATTGTTTCTACATCATCGGCATTGATTGTATTGGTTCCCGCTTTTACTTGGCAGTATTTTCTTCGCCCATCTGTTTTATCAATATATTCAATGTCAATGCCAGACGTAGTGGAAGCAAAGCCTTCTAATACTTCACTACAAAATTTTTGGAGTTTATTTCCGAATGTTGTATTGATTGATGTTCCAAGCACCCTAGGATACACAAGTGCCTTTGCAATACTTCTAGGATCATCATTTCCAGTTAGAAAGTTGGCTTTGTACTTATCTAAAAATGGATTCAAGCCGAACTCATTTAAGTTCTTTAGCTTTTTTGTATTTACAAGGTGGCTTGCAGCAATTTCCTTTCTAAAAAATACTTTTGCTTTTTCTATTATTTCATCTGGTGAAGTTGGGCTTATTGACATGCTTTGTCTTCATCCCCTTAATACAATTTTTTCCCACCATTATACCATGAGATTGGTTCTTCTATACTATTTTTATTAAAAACTCAAATAACCCCAATAGCGAACTACTGCTAAGGTTGTTTGATTTGTTAATGAAGTCTTAAGTCGAAAACTAATAGCTAATGCAACTCTCCGCTTTACCACTATTTGTGATACGGTTCTCCGCGCTTTCTGTAACGACATGTTATCTTAATAATAAGTAAAAGGGTCATCGGGAATTCCCTAGACCCTCGATAATTTAAAAATCAATAGTTTGACAATACTCATAACCATTTTTGGCACTTAATTTCGCGTCATTCCTAAAATACTCTAAAGCTTTATTTTTCGTAGGTATCGTTCCTTCTGTCATTGATACCGCTAGGTCAATCATAATAACCAACCCTCTTCCACCTATACCCGCAACTGTATGTTTTAGGCTTCTTGTCCTAGATTGATTGTGGAAAACACCTTTTGCAATCAAGTTTCCTATTTTTTCTTCTTTGCTTCGTGGGCATGAAAAATAAAAATTTATAGGAACATAATTTTCCTTAGTTGAGGCCTCGGTTTCGACCTTTTTATTACGTCTTCGTAAAGCTGCAGCTATCGTTTCCAGCACAGTAAAGTCTTCCTTGGAATATTTGTTTGAACTCAAAATGTTACTTGTTACAATAGTATCAATTGCAGAGTTCACATCGACCAATCTAATTTTATAAGTCTTAGTATCATCTGAGGGACGGCTTGATATATACTCTTCCAAATTCTCATAGGCTTGGTGAATAATTTCAAAAAAACGACGAGGGAGACCGTGTGCTGCATATGCAGCAGTTAAAAATGACCGGTCGTCTTCAAACAAGTCTAAAATATTGTAAGAAGTATGAGCCGGTTTAAATTTCTTCATCCTTGAAATCAAGAGGTTTCTGAAAAATTCCTCATAGAAATCCACTTGAACATCTAATTCTAAATATTCCTCAGAACAGTCATTACCGGGTTCAAAATCAAATGGTTCTCCATTTCTTCTTGATGGATAATGAGTTGCTTGTGGTGGATAGACCCCACCCATAAAGTACATAAAATTCCTTTCATCACTTACCTGGGTTCCACCGCGAACAAGCTTAAATAATCGGAAGACTTCTATTTGCGCTTCAACTGGTAAATCCGAGCATTCATCAATTAAAAGTAAAGAATGATGTAATTGTAATACCTCAGTGAGGTATCGAAAAAATTCTGTTAAAAACTTTGAAGCATTGAGATGTGCTAGTTTGTAAGTTAGGTATTCAATTGAATAAGTAGACTCTTCCGAAGCCTTTCCACCAACTTTAAATGGTTTTACATCAATGGAAGCATTAATCTCATCAACATTTTTTGTCATCTCAGATATTTTAGACGGATTATTTAGTAGCTCTTGATGTAACCGATTCGCGTAATCCTCAATTTTGTTAATAAGTGTATCAAAGCTTGCTTCTTCTGTTAAACCGAACAATTGACCTAATTTTTGAAGCATTCCTGCAATACCGCTCTTCTGCGGAAGGTTAATTTTACCATTACTCTCTTTAATTGTTCTAATTGTTTTTAGAATAAGTGCGCTATATAGATGAGTTCGGAAAAGTGAGGCTTCTTTAGAAACAAATTCAGCTACTTCCGCCATTGATAAGTAAATCGGCAGAACTCTTAGTTCTACGAAATTATCAAGATATCTTGTGTTTATCATCTTTAGAATATGAGTTTTTCCTGATCCTCTGATCCCTTCAATAAGAATATTAGTTCCCTCTGATGAAATGTATTTATCGATATTTACCCCAATATTAATATGCGTTTCTGGATCAAAGCGAGCTTGCGCATCGTGTTGAAAAAAAGCATAATCAAGTTTTATCATCGTAGGCATCTTACTAAAACCCCCATTAACTCTAAGTCATCAGCATGTTAAATTGTAACATTTTGGATATAACAGGACAAGTAATTTAACAAAAACATGCCTACAATGGTAGGACTCATCGTGATAAATCTTAAACGAGATATATTCATTACCTAGAAAAATCTAATGGACTTTCGCTCCAGCAGTTTCAAATCCGCTTCGGCAACAACTTCGAATACTTCCGCCGCAGGCGGTGCAGCTCTTCACTCCCCGCAAGCGCAGCTTGCGCTCGCTCTTTCCCCACCGCAACAATCAGCGCCTCGATGACCGCGATTGGAGCCACCATCGAGTGGAACTCCCAGAGCTGGCCTCGGGCGGTGAAGAGGGAGATGTCGGCTTTGGCGAGCATGGGGCTGACGGCGAGGTCGGTGATGAGCAAGGTGCGGCAGCTGCGTTCGCGGGCGAAGTCGAGCAGGACGGCCATCTCCGGGGATTCGGAGACGAAGCCGAAGATGACGATCACGTCCTCCGGACGAATCGGCACCATGCTCTCGAACAGCTCGTGACCGCCGCGATCCAGGCGGCGGACGTCGGCGCCGAAGCGCGAGAGGCGGAAGTCCATTAGTGCGGTTAAGCATTCGGCGGAGCCGGGACCGTAGATATGGACGGTGCCCGCGTGAGCGAGCATCCCCGCTGCTGCATCAAACGCTGCCTGATCGATACGATCGGCGGATTGTTGGAGGTAGTCCGTCGCACCCAGTACATTGGCTGCTGCGCTGCTATCGCCTTCCATTTTGTCGAAGGCAGACTGCAGCTTCCGAGCAGGAGAAAGCAGCGCCTCGTCTTTGACGCGCTGCTTGAATTCCTTCAGGTTCTTCGAGCCGACTTCGGCCCAGAAGCGAGAGACGGTGGAGACGCTCACGCCGCATGCCGCTGCGATATCTTCTTCTATCATGAACGGTACATCGTCCATGTTCTTGCTTATATAATCCGCGATCCGCTGGTGACCGCGAGTGAGCTTCTCCGTCTCAACTCCGAATACCATTACGATTCTCCCCCGTCTGCACCCTGTTAGACTACAACTTCGACTTTCTTCTTCAGCAGCTTCTTCACGTAGTTCGCCGCGCGCACCTGCAGATCAAGGCTTGGCGAGATCACGCGCTTGTACGCTCCATCGCGGATTGCTTCCTTCAGCTCGGCTACGGTCTCGAAATCTCCCTCGAATTGATTGTATACGCAACCCACCTGGAACATTTGGTGCGCGTCGCTTCCCGCGATAACCGGTACGCCAAGCTCGGCGCCAAGCGTCAGGACCTTCGCGATATTTTCCTGGATGCCGATCTCATGCAGGTCTTTGCCGTTTAGGTCGAACGCATCGAAGCGCCTCAGCAGCTCCTTGTCGATATGGTAGAGATGATTGGATTCGCGGAAGGGATGTCCACCGATGACCATTAAGCCGCGCGGGTGGCACAGCTCGAACAGACGCTCCAATCCTATAAAACGGTCCGCTGTCAGGTGATCCTCCAGTAACGCGCGTACTTCGAGCAGCTTATCTTTTGGTCCGCTGACGAGGATATGGCCGCCTTCGGCTACGTCGACTTCCATGCCGGTGAACAGCTTGAAGCCATCTACATTGTAATAGTGGTTATTGCAAGGGTACATTTTATCGAGCGTGCCGTATACGTCTTCGAAGCGGTGCGTGTTAAAATGCTCCGTCAGCGTAATCGCGTTAAGGCCTTGCGCCTTTGCCTCATTGATCATGCTATTAAAATGTTCAATTTCGAAGTTGGTTTTCTTCGAAAGCTTAACGTGAATATGAAAGTCGATTTTCATGAGTGGATTCCCCCGGTTCGTTGTTGTGATTCGCATATGCCAATTCCATTCGGATACCTGATTTCTTATCGTAAGCGTTCATTTGGTCCTGGCGCAGCACCGCGTACAGGGTGATGCCCGGCTCGTATTCGGATTCACCGATCACGCGGGCCATCAAGGACATGCCTGCGGCGTCCAGCTGGACAAGCGTCTCCGCGCCGGACGGGAATACCGCCGATACCGACATGGCGATGCTCCCTGGACAGCGTTCCTCGTACAGCCGGATATCTTCCGGCCTGATAGTAAGCACCACTTCCTGCCCATCCTGCATGTTCACACCTCGCGCGAGGTGTGAAGGATCGGGGAAGCTATCACTCGCGAGTTGAGGTTTGGAGTAGTTGTCTCCACCAGCAAGTGGAATCAACACCACCGGCGTCTCTAGCCAGCTCAATCCTTCCTCATCTGTACGGACGACTCCTTCCAGACGGTTCATCTGCATCCCCGCGCTTCCGATAAACTCCGCTACTTGCAGCGTTTTCGGATGCTTGTATAGCTGCCGCGGTTTATCCAGCTGGACGATCCGTCCGCCGAAAAAGACCGCCACCTGCGTCGATAACGTCATCGCTTCATGCTGGTCATGCGTGACGTAGATGACGGTTGTGTTCAGCTCCTGATGGAGCCGCTTCAGCTCGGCGCGCATCTCGACGCGCAGCTTGGCATCGAGGTTCGACAGCGGCTCGTCGAGCAGGAGAATATCCGGCTCGGTGACGATGGCGCGGGCGATGGCGACGCGCTGCTGCTGGCCGCCGGACAGCTCGCTAGGGTAGCGGCCGGCAAGCTCGGCGATGCGCATTTTGCCAAGCGCTGCCTCTACCTTTTCGCGCACAACCGCCTTCGCCAGCTTCCGTACCTGAAGGCCAAAGGCGACGTTTTCGTACACGGTCATATGCGGCCACAAAGCGTAGCTTTGGAAAACCAGGCTCAGCCTGCGCTTCGACGGCTCCATATGGAACTGCGTCTCGCCGTTCGCGACTTCGCGTCCGCTGATCGTGATCGTTCCGGCGTCGGCCTTTTGCAGGCCGGCGATGGTGCGGAGCAGCGTTGTTTTGCCGCAGCCGGATGGTCCGAGGAACGTCATGAAGTCCCCTTGCTTGATCGTTAACTTAATATCGTGAAGAACCTGCTTCCCATCCAGAGCGACGTGGATGCCCTGCAGCTCGATTGCGTTCATGGTTATTGCCCTCCAATCCCTTGCGTCAGATCGGCCTTGCCGAACTTCACCGCGAGGAAATATACCGTGATGACGATCGCGATAATGATCATCAGAATAACGTTCGTCAGCTGCTCATAGCCCTTCTCGGCATAATAGAAGGTAATGGTCGTCAGCGTCTCCGTGCGCGGAGTGATCAGCAGAATGATAAGCTCCATCTCCTTCATCGCCCCGATAAACACGAGAAGAAACGCCGACATTAAGCTCTTCTGATTAAGCGGCAGCAAAATCCTGCGGAACCGCGTAAACCACGATGCCCCGCTGATCTGCGCCGCTTCCTCCAGCTCCTTGCCGATCTGCAGCATTGAAGCGCTGCCCGCTTTAACGGTGAACGGCAGTTCTTTGACGACGGTAATGAGAATGAGCAGCGTAATCGTCCCGTACAAGGCCGGAATAATCAGGGTTGGCTTCGCAAACATCGAGATATAGATCGCGGCAAGCGAGATGCCCGGAATGAGATACGGCAGAAAAGATACCTGATCCACCATCCGGCCGATCCACGACTGCCTCCCCCTCGCAACGACGTAGCCCAAGACCAGGCCAACAACCGCCGCAATGACGGAGGCGACTCCCGCGATGTATAAGGAATTTTTCAGCGCAAGCATAAAAATATTGTTCTGCAGGACGCCCTTCTCTCCGGTGTTAATGTCCGGATCGGAGCCGCCCCACCAGTAATGCGTAGTGAAGTTGCTGAGCGAATAGACGCCCTCCTTCAGCATGAAGGACTGGAACAGCAGCACAAGCAGCGGCACCACGGAGATCAGGATCATGACAAAAGCCGCCGTCCCCGCCGCCGGATATCTCCAGCGTCCAAGGGAGGTCAACGTTCTGGCGCTGTCCTTGCCCGTCACGGTGACGAAGCTTTTTCTCCGCCCCACTACCCGCTGGTTCAAATAAATCGTCAGCATCGAGATGATCATCAGCGTCAGGCTAAGAACATTGGCTTCGGTCGTCAGCCGCGAACGCATGCTGGAATACAGCATCGTCGAGATCATATAGAAGTTCACCGGCGTACCAAGCAGAGCCGGAACCCCGTAGGAGCTGATGGCCTTCGTGAAAATCAGGATAAAACCGGACAAAATCGACGGCAGCACCAGCGGGAACACGATTCGCCGCAGAATGGTCCATCTGGCCGCCCCCGTTACGCTTGCGGCTTCCTCGAGCTGGCTGTTCATCGAGCTGAGCGCCGCCCCAACGATCAGGAAGAAAAACACGCTGTCGTGAATCGACAGGGAGACCACAATTGGCACAAAGCCGTAGGACAGCCAGTCCGGCGGAGACACATGGATGAGTGCCTCCATAATGCCGGGCGTTCCGCCGATTTTGCCGTTTTTGAAGAAGGTAAGCCAAGCTTGCGAAATTATCCATGAAGGTAGCAGGTACGGGATGACGGCCAGGAAAGCGATCGTTTTTTTCCATGGAACATTCGTCCGCACGACCAGCCATGCCAGCCCGCATCCAATCAGCATCGACAGCGCCGAGACGGCGAAGCCAACGCCAAGGGAATTAAGAATCGGCTTGTAAAACAAATTCATGCTCATATCGCTCGCCAGCACGCGGGTCCAATGATAGAGCGTAAAATGCCCCGGGCTTGCTTCCCCCGTCAGACGGACATCCTGCTGCCTCCAGATGAAGGTCGTATACAGGATTTTCAGTACCGGCCAAGCGATCGTATACGCCAGAAAGACCAGGGCTGCAAGCCCGATCAGATGCACGGGACTGGTCAGCCAGCTCGTCAGCCCGTTATAGATCCGCGTGCGCCTTACGGTTAGCGCCGGTTTGTTCGCCAATTCTCTCTCCACCTTGCCGGTTTATTTTTGCTTAATCCAGAAGTCGCGCACCTTCGGTGCGGTCTTGTACAGCGCATCGCCGTCGAACAGCCACAGGTTCAGCGACTCGAACGGAATATCGTTCTTCGTCTGCACGTCGGAGCGCGGTACCCATGAGCCTACTTCGTTAAACGGAGCAAGACCTTCGCCTTTACCGTCCTTCTCGCCCATCATCCAACGGATGAACAGCTTCGCGGCTGCTTCATGAGGTGCCTTGTTCGCGATGAAAAAGTACCCGGAATCCGGAACCGATGTTTTCGGCTTCATATCGTAGATCGGGGCGATCGTCCAGCCTTTCTCTTCGTTCTTCGATACGTCGCCCGATACAGCAAGGCCAAGCGCGTCGCTTTTGGCTTTGCCGATGGCGTCGAGGACGTCGTCGCTGCCTTTTAACACGATAAGGCCGTTATCGAACAGCTCTTGGATGAACTCGTAGCCTGCGTTTTCCGTGCCGTTCAGGACAATGTCCTTGCCGAATTTCTCTTTGTAAGCCGCCGCCATGTCGTCGCTGTTGATGACCATCGTCGTGAACAGGTCCATAAACGCCGGGGAGCTGAGCGGGTCTGCCGTGTACACTTTGCCTTTGAACTCCGGAGTCGTCAGATCCCACCAGTTCGTAACGGGCGCCTTGTCGTATGTAGATTTGTTATAGAAAAGAGTCCGGAACTCCACGTAGTTCGCATAAGCTTCCGCCTGCGTGCGGTAAGGCTCGTCGACCATCGGCGCGATGTCCTCCGGCAGGTATTTCAGGTAGCGTCCCGTCATGACCATCTCTTCCTCAACCGCCCCGCTGACTTCCTTCGTAATGATCACGTCCGGATTGAACTGCCCCGCGTCCTGCTCCTTCGTCACCTTGTCCATCATCTCGTCGGATTTCACCTTGCTCACTTCAACCTTGATGCCCGGGTATTGCTTCATGAAGGTTTCCGCCGCATCGTTGGCGCGTCCGGAGGTGGAGTATACGATCAGCTTGCCTTCTTCCTTTGCTTTTGCGTATAATTCATCGACTGACTCTACTGCGGGAGAAGCGGATGGATCTGCGGATGGCGCCGATGCGTTTGCATTGCTGCTTGCCGTCGCGTCCGTTGGAACGGCATTCGAGAGTGTATTCGAGCTCTTGTTGTCTTGGCCGCAAGCCGACATGATCGTCATGGCGGATGCTGCCGTAAGCAGGACTAAAGCGGTTTTTTTCTTCGAAATGAACATAAGGATAATTTCCTCCTAGTAGATGGGCTCTCCACGTCCTCATCTTTGTTTGTCTCTCGAGTTAGATGATAGAGCCCGATTGTAAGAGGCATGTTACGGCTATATGGATTTTTAGTAAAAAACTATTATTTTTCACGTTATGAAAGTTTTTCTTCATTTTGAGGCGCGAGAAGCGAGGGGATTACATATAAAGGAAATATCTTTCTGAAGTGCGAATACTTAAAGTACTAAGGAGGGATTCAGCTTGACTAGGTCAGTATTCCATATCATTGCAAGCATCGTATGCATTCTATTGCCGGTAATCTTCTTACTGTATATGTATTGGGATATGCATCAGCCGAAAATTGGCCCCGTTGGGGATGGCAAGCCTAATTACCCTACGTTTTTTGAATGGGTGCCTATCATAAGCTGCTTCCTGATGGGAGTCTTGAATTTACCCGTAGGCATTATGCGTTATAGACAACAGAAAAGGGATCAGCAAAATGACAAAGATAACGAAGGCTAGTAATTCTAATGGAATAGGCATGACTTGTATTCGTGGGGTATTTCTATCATCGATAACCGGGATGTGTATGTTAGGCGTTGATTCATACTATAGCCACATAAAGACCTCAATGATAGCAAAAGAATTCGAGTCGAATCCCTTCTCTCCCATTGCTCAATACTTTCCAAAAAATCATTACGTATTATCGGATTACCTGTGGCTGGATTTAGGCATTGTTTACGCAGGATCCTTTATCCTTTATTTTCTTGTTTGGGCCATGTTAAGAAGATCCAAGTATAATAAATAGAACATGTGATGTACGCGACGAGGTGACACCTTTTGGAAATCATTCGGCTTGCCCATTTAGATGATGTCGATGCTCTCGTCCAAATGCGTTGGGAGTTCTCGGAGGATGAGCGCAGGAATGGCGCGACAAGGTATGAAGAGTTTCACAAGATTTGCAGTGCATTTCTGATAAAAGCGATATATAGCGGCGATTGGTACATATGGGTCGCTGAGATCGACAATGAAATCGTCTCGCATATGTATTTGCAGCTTATTCATAAAGTCCCTCGGCCAGGCAAATCGCCGGATCCTCGCTTTGGCTACGTGACCAACGTCTATACCCGCCCTGCTCATAGAAACAAAGGGATTGGCACCAGGATCCATGCCGCTGTGGAACAGTGGTCAAAGGACAATCAGGCGGAGTTCCTTCTTCTTTGGCCAAGCAGCGAAAGCGTGGCGTTCTATTCCCGCAATGGCTTTGTTGCATCTGAGGAAGCCATGGAGAAGCATTGGGGATGAGTTAATGAATGGCAACTTATTGATGCACACCGGAGGTAAAAAATGAACAAAACCGACCGGCAGCTCGCCATCATGCTTGAGCTGCAGCGGAGCAAGGTCGTAAGAGCGGAGGATTTGGCCGCTCTGTACGAGATAAGCGTGAGGACCATCTATCGGGATATTCAAGCCCTAAGCGAGATGGGCGTTCCCATCTTTGGCGCTCCCGGCCATGGCTATTCGCTGATGGAGGGCTATTTTCTGCCGCCTATCGGGTTTTCGGCCGAGGAAGCGGTCGCCCTTCTGATGGGCGCTGACTTTATCGAGCAGCGGCTGGATGGCGACTACGCAAGAGTAGCGAAGGCCGCGAGGAGCAAGATTGAAGCGATCCTACCCGAGACCGTGCGGGAGGAGTCGACGCGCGTCCGGGAAACGATGCGGCTCCTGAATGCGGGAGAGCCAAGAACCGACTTGAAGGAAAAAGACATTCTCGGACAAGTGCGGCGCGCCATTCTGGAGCGTCGTAAAATAAGCTTCTCCTATAAGAAAAAGACGCCGGAAGCGGACGGCAACCGGAAGAGCACCCGCGAGGTGGCTCCATACGGATTGGCTTTTGCCCAGGGCAATTGGATGCTGGTCGGGCATTGCGGCCTGCGCCAGGATATCCGCCATTTCCGGCTGTCGCGAATGACGGAGCTAACCGTGCTCGACACGCCGTTCGCCATGCCGCACGGGTTTAACTTAAACCGTTACCGTCCGCAGGATGATCGCAAGGAGCATGTATGGGTGCGGGCCAACCCCGAGATCGCCGACAAAATCGCGGAGACCGGCAGCTTTTATATCGAATCGGCGGAGGAACGCGAGAACGGTCTGTGGGTACACCTGCGCGTTCGGGCGCCGGAAGAGATTCTTCACCTTATCCTTAGCTGGGGCGGAGACGTTGAGGTGATGGAACCGGAATCTCTACGCTGCCGCGTTCGGGAAGAAGCCGAAAAAATGTTAAAACGCTACTGACATACTGTTGTCAGCAGCGTTCTTTTATATTGGGATTATCCCAAATATAGAAGGAGTGTTATTGAAATGAGAAGCACAACGGAAGCTCTGCACGCATTCGAAAAATCGGTTGAACGGTATATACAGGAACTGAACCACTTGAGCACGGAGCAATTGCTTGCTAAGCCAAGCGAGGAGGAATGGTCCATTGGACAAATGGTTGTTCATTTGATCCGGTCCGCTCAGAACATGCATCTGCGCAATGTGGATCAATGCATCGAAGGAAGAGAAGCGGTGCTGGCAGGCACAGGCGTGAAAACAGAGAACGGAGAGAAAGCCTTTGAGCTCGGTAGCTTCCCCCCCATCCGAATCCGGGTCCCGGCCTCCCCGCAGTATACGCCCGAGCAGCCGGAAAATAAGGAGCAGCTGATTGAAGGACTTCGGGACGTCGCGGAACGGATGAGACGCACTGAACCAACCCTAATCCAAGCGCCTCTAGAACATACCGTCCCTCATCCTAATTTCGGAGCATTAAACGCTACGGAGTGGTTTCTGCTAGTCGAGATGCACTACCGGCATCATTTCCTGCAGCTGGAACGGTTGAAAGCCTTTCTGGGAAGCGTATGAAAAACCAAAACAAACCGGCGTTGCCATTCCGAATGGGCAACGCCGGTTTGCTTTATTTATTTTATATTTAGTCTCCGGAACGGCCCTTCGCGAAGAACTCCCGCGTCTGCTTGCGTGTCTCCGCAGGCAGCACACGATCCAGCTCCTCCTCCAGCCAAGACAATTTTTTACTTCGCAAATAATTCTGCATAGTCTCCTCAGCTTCGAGCATTACTAAATTAATCGAGCAGGAACCCGTCGATACCGTACAGTCCGAACAATCGCGGTTGCGGTAAACGTAACCTTTATCCTTGATGTTCTGGCACTGGAAAATCGGCTTCTTTCCCTCCACGGCCTCGACCACATCCCAAAAGGAAATAGCGTCCGGATCGCGCGCAAGCTTAAATCCGCCTTTAACGCCGGGAACCGACGAGACGATACCCGCCTTCGTAAGCTTTGTGAAAATTTTGGACAAATAGGTCTCCGGAATGCCTTGAAAAAAAGCAAGCTCCTTGATCCCAATCGTTGATTCGTTTGGAATGAGGTAAACCAGACAATGCAAGGCATATTCTACTCCGACACTATACTGCATCATGACTCCTCCCAGTATTGCATGGGTAAATACTATAAATTTAATGATAACCGCGCCTATTGTCAACCTTGGGTCTGCCATAAAAATGGATTTGACTTTGCCAAGATGAAGTCGTATATTGGAGTCAAACCTAATCGGCGATTAACATTGTCGCCAATTAGAAAAAATATTCTAGGAGTGAAATAATGGAAAAGCTGCTTGTTATCAATGCACATGCTACTGTGGACTCCCCTGCTTCCGTCAGCCTGCAAGTCGGCAATTATTTTATCGAGAACTACCGCAAGTTGAATCCAAACGAATCGATTGAGCAAATCGATCTTTATAGCGAAGAAATCCCGGAAATAAACAGCGCCGTTCTAAGCGCCTGGGGTAAGATGGCCTCCGGCGGCGAGTTGACGGACGAAGAGAAACGCGTTACCGGCAGGATGAACGAAATCTTGCAGCAATTCAAAAGCGCAAAGAAATATGTGATTATCATGCCGCTTCACAACTTCAATATTCCTTCCCGGCTGAAGGATTACATGGATAACGTCATGATCGCTCGCGAGACCTTTAAATATACGGAAAACGGCGGCGTAGGCTTATTGACTGACGGCCGGAGCTTACTCGTTATCCAAGGCAGCGGCGGCATTTACACGAACAACGACTGGTACACGGATAACGAATTCTCGCACAAGTACATCAAATCGATGTTTAGCTTCCTCGGCATCGAGGATTACCAGATTATTCGCGCGCAAGGCACTAACGTGCTGGACAAAGCGGAGGTACTGGATAAAGCGAAAAAAGAAGCCCAAGAAGCAGCAGCGCGTCTGGCAAGCAAAGTAACCGTCTGACCCGTGTAACGTCAATTCGATAAAGCAGAAACGATCAAGGAAGCGACAACATTGTCGAAAGAGAGGGATGAAGGCCATGTCGACTTTTATTGCGGATATTAAAATTCCCGACAGCAAGCTAGCCGTTGAAGCAGCCGAGCTATTGCGCGAGCACGGCGACGATCTATTGTGGAACCACTCGAACCGGGTATTTTTGTTTGCGGCGATGAAGGGTAACCTAAATCAAATCAAATACGATCCTGAATTGCTTTATATTAGCTCGCTTTTTCATGATATTGGACTTACCCCTAAATTCCGAAGCGATGACAAACGCTTTGAGGTCGACGGGGCTAACGCTGTCCGCGACTTCCTTAAAAGCCGAGGCGTTTCGGAAGAGTTTATTCGGCTGGCATGGGATGCCGTAGCTCTTCATTCCACAATAGGAATAGTCGAATATAAGGAAGCCGAAGTCGCGCTTATGAATTTTGGCGTCGGTTACGATGTCGTAGGGAAGAACTTCGATCTCATCTCGACGGAAGCGCGGGAGCAAGTCGTCAAGCATTTTCCCCGCGACAATTTCAAGCATGGGATTCTTCACGCTTTCTTGGATGGCTTCAAGCACAAGCCGGAAACGACATACGGCACGATTAACGCCGATGTGTGCGAGATGCTGCTTCCGGGATTTAAGCGGCCTAATTTCTGTCATAGCGTTCTTCATTCCCCGTGGCATGAGTAGTCGGCACGATTCTTAAAGAGGAACCGTAGATAAAAAACTTAAAAAGACGAGGATTGCAAAGTCATCTTTGTAGTCCTCGTCTTTTTTCGTAACACCCGATTCACAACTAGAGGCAGTCGAGACCTTGCGGTCTATGACTGTCTCTTTTTCCATTTCTTGAACCTTGTGTCATAAAAATTAACACTTATATTACATAATTTGCACTCTAAGGAGGTCCCTACCGAAAAAATGCGAAAATCATACAAAACATAGCATTTAAGCGGTTTCTTAAGCTTTCATCTCGTTTGATTAACCTAGCTAACAAAACTAATATTAAGCGAAAGAGAGATAGAGAGATTCAAGGGAGGTACTATTATGTAATATGCATGTCATATATAATGAGTCTCTTTTGCCGCCTTTGTGTCTACTAAGTTATTATATTTGACATTGATAGACTGGCCTTTGCCAACCCAAGGAGGACGCCATGATGAAACCGATTTATAAATTAGCCAGCCTTGTAATGCTAAGCACCTCGCTTCTTTTCACTCCGATCCTGAACACCGGCGCTTATGCCAGCGGCTCGAGCCTTCCTGCCGCCCAGGAGCAGACCCAAGCGCAGGAGCCGAAGGCGATGGTTCAGCTCTCCGGCCCTGCCCTCACCTCGGTCGGCAATTCCTTCGACGTATCCGTATCGCTAACGGGCGCTACCGGCGATGCAACTGCAGGAAAATTCATTTTCGAATATGACCCGACTCAGTTTGAGTACTTATCCGCGACTTCAGCGAATTCGGCCGTAAGCATTGCCGGCGTGAACGCCGAGTCCGGCAAGGTGACCATCGTAACGACGGATACAACCGGCAGCCTCACAACGGCCGGCTCCCTCCTCACCTTGACCTTCAAAGCCAACGCAGCTGCGGATCTAAGCGGAATCAGCGGCACGGTTGAGCTTGGGATCGACGACGGCAGCACGGTTCAAACACCGGAGGAATCGCTTGCCGTCCAGATTACAGGCGCAGCCGAGGGCGATCTGAATAATAACAGCGTTATCGATGTAGGCGATCTCTCCGTTCTGATCAAATACTTCGGTATTGCCTCGGAAGATCCGAACTGGACGAAGGCTGCAAACGGCGATTTCAACAAAAACAATACAATCGATGTCCAGGATCTCGCCTCGCTAGGCAAAAAAGTGCTCTACGACAACGGTCAGCCCTTCGAGCTGATGGAAGCCGATATCATGAGCATCCAGAACGCCATGGCCGCCGGCAAATTGACGTCCGAGCAGCTCGTTCAGATGTATCTGGACCGGATCAATGAATACGACGACGATATCCATTCGCTTATTACGGTTAATCCGGACGCGCTTGCTGCTGCCAAAGCTCTCGACGAAGAGCGCAAGGAGCAGGGTCCGCGCGGTCTCATGCACGGCATTCCGATCATCGTCAAGGATAATTACGATACGCTTGGCATGCCAACGAGCGCAGGCTGTACCTGCCTGAAGGACAACCAGACGGTCAGCGACGCCTTCATGATCAAGAAGCTGAAGGATGCCGGCGCCATCATTCTGGCCAAGGCCAACCTGAGCGAATTCGCCATTAACACGGACACGCTCAGCTCGCTGGGCGGCCAAACGAAGAATCCGTACGATTTGACCAAAAATCCGGGCGGCTCCAGCGGCGGTACGGGCGCATCGCTCGCATCCAACTTTGCCGTAGCCGGTCTCGGCACCGATACAGGCGGTTCGATCCGCATCCCTTCGTCCTGGAACAGCATTGTTGGCATCCGTCCAACGATTGGACTGACAAGCCGCGACGGCATTATTCCGCTCGCGCTGTCGCAGGACGTAGGCGGGCCAATGGCCAGAACCGTATCCGACGCGGCCATTCTGCTTGACGCGGTCAGCGGCTACGATCCGAACGATATCGCCACAGCCGGAAGCGTCGGAAGAAAGCCCGTCAGCTACACGAAGTTTTTGGACAAGAACGGACTTAAAGGCGCCCGTATCGGCCTTGTCTTGGACAGCAGCGTTGTAGGCAGCAACCAGGAAGTACTGGCTCTGCTTAATCAAGCCGCCCAGGATATGCGCGATCAAGGCGCGACGGTAGTAGGCGTTAACATTCCGAATGTCGCCGATATTTTGAAATATCCGAGCCTTAGCGGTTATGAATTCAAATTCAACCTGAACGACTACTTGTCCAATTCCAGGTTTGTCGACCCTAACGTGGTCCGCTATCATTCCCTGCAGGACATTATCAACTCGGGCACCGACTTCCTGTCGGTTCTGAAGAGCACGTTGACCACGCGGAACAGCGTCGAGTCGCTTGATACGCAGGAATACAAGGATATCGTGCTGTTCCGTCCGCGCACGACGCAGCAGTCGCTGCTTCGCTTGATGGCCGACAACGATCTTGACGCGATCCTGTATCCTTCGACCTCGGGACCTGCCGGTTCCAGCTCCGGCAACGCGAACCGGCTCAGCCCATTCTCCGGCTTCCCGGCAATCAGCGTTCCGGCCGGTTACGTATCCAGCGGCTTGCCGGTTGGCATCGAGCTGCTTGGACGCCCTTACGAGGAAGGCGAGCTGATCAAGCTTGGCTATGCCTACGAGCAAGCAACGCATCACCGTGAAGCGCCGAAGTCGGTTCCTGCTTTGACCGGCAAATAAAGCACAAGGCATTCGTTTTCGCCGGCGTTTTAATATACGAGAAAGGACGAATCTGTTATGGCCCGTAAACGACTTTCCTTGCTTGCGACGATCTGCTTGGCGATAGCCATGCTCGTCCCCCAATACGCGATGGCCGCGGCTGATCCGCCCTCCTTTTCCGTCTCAACCGACAAAAGCGCCCTGAACAGCGGCGATGAGGTAACCGTGACGGTAAAAGGAAGCACGCTGCAGGATTTATATGCTTACGAATTACATGTATATTACGATTCCGACTTGCTGACGTTCAAGACAGGCAGCGAAAAGACGGCCTTGGTCGGCTTCAGCACACCGGCTAAGGTTGTCGCAGACGGAGGAGGCGAATCCCATCTCGTATTCGCCCACACGAAGTCGGGAAGCTCGCCAGGCGACAGCGGCGATCTGGATCTTGCCTCCTTCACCTTTACGGCAGCAGCTAACGGAAAAGCCGACGTTGAGGTTAGAAAGATCCGGCTCGTCGATTCGGAACTGGCCGCAAGCACGATTGACAGTCATTATGGCACCTCCGTTCAAATCGGGCCTTCAGGTGGTTCAGGGGGATCCGGCGGATCCTCGGGCAGCGTGCCTGCCGAGCCGGCAGGCACGCTAACGGTAACAGCCGATCAAGTGAAAAACGGCAAACCGATTGAGGTGCCGGCATCCGCCACCTTGATCAAGCTGCCTTCCAATACGGACGAGCTGCTTGGGAAAGGTACGCTGAGCATCGTCACCTCCGGCAAAGCCGCGCTGGACATTCCTTCAGGCGTATTCAGCGAATTGAAGAAGACCTTAACCGCCGCGCAGCTGCAGGGCGGCTCGATCTCCTTAACCATCAAGCCAGTTGACGGAGGAGCCAAGCCAACACTCGGAGCGGATACCAAGCTAAGCGGATACAGCTACGAGCTGAAGCTGCAGTGGATCGCTGCGGACGGCAAAACGTACGATCTGCATCAATTCAATGAGCCCGTGACGCTTCGATTGCCGATTGATGCCTCGACTGATCCGAAGCTGGCGTCCATCTTCTATCTCCCGGACGGCGGAACCCCCGAGTTCGTGGGCGGGACGTACGAGAATGGCGTTTATGCCGCGCTGCTCTCGCATTTCAGTGCTTATGCGGTGCTTGAGATCAACAAGAACTTCTCTGATGTCCCTAGCGGCTACTGGGCGTCCGGCGTCATCAAGGAGCTCTTCGCGAAGCAGATCGTAACCGGCACGACGGCATCCACCTTCGAGCCGAACCGCAGCATTACCCGCGCCGAATTCACGGCGCTGCTTGTCAGGGCGCTTGGCCTGAAGGCGGAAGGAACGCCTGCCTTCACGGATATTCCCGCAGGCGCCTGGTATGCGGCCGACGTTGCCACGGCGTACAAAGCGGGCATCGTGCAAGGCGTAAGCAGCACAACGTTCTCTCCGGGCGCCAACATTACCCGTCAGGAGATGGTTACGCTCGCGATGCGGGGCTACGAATTAATGAAAGGCAAACCGCCGGTTACGGCTTCCGAGCCATTCAAGGACGAGGCCTCCATCTCTGCATGGGCGCTGGATAACGTGAAGAAAGCCGCATCGCTCGGTATCGTTCAAGGACGTGCGAAGGGCGAATTCGTTCCGCTTGGCACCTCGACCCGCGCGGAAGCCGCCCAAATGCTTTACGGAATCATAAACAAGCTGTAAGCCCGGTTCGCCGGGAACATAGCCATTCGTATCTTCAGCAGAACCGGAAGGGACTCTATTTCCCTTCCGGTTTTTTCGTTTGTTTGCATTCCTTCCATAAATAAGCCGCAACTGTATTCCCCCGCCCTTTCTAAAACTTTTTACAAAGTTTATCCAAAATGCCGTTGACACGACACCAAAAGGTGTCATATACTAAACACATAAACCGACACCAAATGGTGTCAAATAAACGCAAACGTCTATCAGCCAAGTCGCAGCTCGCATAAAACAAAACCCATTCGAGGAGGAAATGAAAATGAGTAAAACAGTTGGCGCGGTAACCGCCGCAAATGCAGGAACGAAGCTTCAAGGAAAAAAAATGGCCTATTGGTCCGTAACGTCGCTGCTTGCGGCGGCTCTTACGCTGAGCGGTCTCGGGCAGCTGATGAAAATAGGCGGCAACGTTGATCTCGTCGCAAATCTGGGCTACCCCCTGTACATCATGCAGATTCTGGGAACTTGGAAGCTGCTCGGAGTGATCGCCGTTCTCGCACCGCGTTTTCCGCGGCTGAAGGAATGGACGCATGCCGGAATCTTCTTCTTGATGACAGGCGCCGCTATGTCCCACCTGCTTGATCACGACTACGGCGCCGGCGGGTTTAACGTGATTCTTCCGCTGTTCTACGCTGGATTAAATATCGCATCGTGGGCGCTGCGTCCGGAGAGCCGCAAGCTCTAGGGTCACATCATTCGAGGTTTACTCTATTGGAGGGAGTGTTGTGGGCGAGAACGATCCGTTCAAAGATGTTTTCGAAGCCATTGCCGATCCAACCCGGCGCCGGTTAATCCGCCTGTTAGCCGAGGCTAACGACGAAATCCCTCTTCACGAGTTAACGAAACCGTTTCCCATGGGGCGTACAGCCGTATCCAAGCATCTGGCCATTCTAAAAAGCGCCGGACTTGTCCTTGACCGGAAAATCGGCAGGGAGACGCGATACCGTCTGAACGCCTCCCCCATCAAAGAAATCCAGGATTGGGTAGCCTTCTACAGCAAGTCCTGGAACACAAACTTGCAGCGCCTTAATCAACTATTAGAGGAGGAAGAAGAGAAATGAGTTTAACGTTATCCATGGATTTTCAGTACGCAACAACGATCGAGAAGCTGTGGTCGGCTTTGACCGATTCCGCCAAGCTTGGCAAGTGGGTGGCTAATATCCATACCGGCGAAGCGATGGAAAACAACTTCAAGCCCGAGGTCGGCCATCAATTCCAGTTCCGCACGCAGCCATCCGAATATTGGGACGGCATTATTGACGGCGAAGTGCTTACGGTGGACGCTTACGATAAATTGTCCTATACGTGGAACAGCGGCGGGATGAAGCATACCGTCACTTGGACGCTGCAAGACGCGGGTAACGGCAAGGTTAACCTTCATCTCGAGCAAGCCGGAATCACCAATGAACAAGCGCTGCATGGCGCCAAGTACGGCTGGAGCAAATGGTGCGGCGAGCTTGAGAAGCTCGTAGCGTAAGGTTAAACGGGCCTGTCACCCGGCAGCTTTTTAGCTACATTGGATTGCATGCAGCAAAATCAGGCGTTTTTGCCCAACAACTTGGATTACGTTGGTTTGATTACAGCATAATCAGCCTCAGACGACCGATATAGCTCATGACAGCCATCGAGCGATTAGAAAACAAACAGCCCCCGAAGAGCATTAGCTCCCGGGGGCCATTCTATATTTCAAATCAAACTATTTCAAAATCTCTTCCTGCGTCGCCTTCTGATCCTTCACGATCTGGAAGATATCGTCCGGCATCAGCGCCGTATCTTTGTTGGCCGTGTACCACTCTTGATAGAACGCGTCCAGCTTCTCGCCGTTGTACTTCTTCCAGAGCGCCTGCATCTCGGTTAACGCTTTATCCGTGGTATAGCTTGCGCCGCTTACAATCGCTTTGCTCATCAGGTTGCCGATCTCGGTGTTGGCATTTTGGAAGTCTACCAGCAGGTCCTGCGGAACGGTAGGCAGATGCTCCAGGTGAGTCAGTCCAGGGAACTCGGCACCTTGATCGATCATGCTGTAGAAGATGTCCATGTTTTCCTTGAACTTATCCTTCGCAAGCTTCTCATCCGGCTTATCCGGGTTAAAGCTGCTTGCCGTGAACGAGCATTTGCCGCCGCTTACAACCGAGAAGATCATGTTGTAGTCCTGGCCCAGGTAGCCAAGCTCCGTCTTGTTCTTCTCTTGGTCGATCGGATTCGGACAGCCTGTTGCTCCCGCTTGCCAATGCACGCCTTCGATACCGTTCGTCAGCGTTCTGCCGGTGTCCGGCTCGGACAGAAAGTCCACGTATTTCATGACCGCCTCAGGATTCTTCGTATTGCGGTTCACAACGGCCGTCAGCTGCACCGGATTGTTAATCCAGTTAATGAACTGGCCGCGCGGGGATTTCGGATAAGGCATGATTTCCAGCTTGGCGCCCGGCGCATTCGCTTGAAGCGTTGCATAATCCGTAATCCACAGACGGTTCCAGAAGCTGTAATTCGATTGAACAAGGAACATGCCCGTCTTGCCGTTCAGGAAGTCCTGGCGCGCCTTCGCTCCGTTATTGTCGGTAATGTAGTCCTTATCGATAATGCCTTCGTCATAGAGACGTTTGGTGAAGTCGATGTATTCCTCGAAGTTATCCCAAGTACGTACCAGGGTTCCGTTCTCGTCTTTATAGGAGTTGCTGAGGTTGGTTCCGCCGAAAATATCCCCAAGCCCCGGGCCTACGTTAAGCCCGTACGTATCCTTCTTGCCATTGCCGTCCGGGTCCTGCTCGGTGAACGCCTTCGCCACCTGATACATCTCTTCCGTTGTTTTCGGCATGGCGAGGTTCAGCTTGTCCAGCCAGTCTTGGCGGATCGCGATAATGAACTGCGGAATCGCTTCGTTCAGCTTGCCGAACTCATAGATTTTGCCATCCGACTTGACGGATACCTGCTTCAGAATCGGGTTGTCCTCCAGCAGCTTCTTGTAGGTCGTGCTGTACTGGTTAATCATATCGTCGAGCGGCATCAGCTGCTTCTGGTCATAGAGAGGGTTCTTGATGTTAGGATCGAACTCGAAGATCAGATCCGGCGCGCTGCCGGATGCGAACAGCGTATTCAGCTTCTGCTTGGACTCCGTCCGCGGAATAGCCGTAAATTTCACGCTTGTCGGGCTGTTCTCGTTAATCCACTGGGTCCAGCGGTTTTTCTCCATCGTGCCTTCGGACGCCGCAATTAATCCGCGGTCGTAGACGGTTGCGCTGATCGTTGGCTTTTTGCCGCTGCCGCCGTCGGCCGATTTGCCGCCGCTGTTATCTGCATTGTCGTTGCTTCCGCAGGCCGCCAGAACCCCAAGCAGGGTTAACGATGTGCCAGCCAGCAAGACATTTCTCTTCGTCATCTTTAACATATCTCTATTCCCCCATCGCCATAATGTAAAGTTAACCTTTCACAGACCCAAGCATGACGCCTTTTACGAAATATTTCTGCAAGAACGGATAGATCGCGACCATCGGTAGGATAAGGACGATAATACCAGCCGATTTGATGCCTTCAGGCACTAATTCCAGAGCAGACGTATCGTTCGCCAGCGATTCGGTAAGCAGCGACTGGCTTGCGATCATTTGCTGAATAAGAACGGTAATCGTATATTTTTCGGTCGAATTGATATAAATGAGTACGTTCATGAAGTTGTTCCAATAGCCTACGCCGTAGAACAGGATTAAGGTTGCAATCACCGGCATGGACAGAGGAAGAACGATCCGGAACAGCAGAGACATCTCCCTGCAGCCGTCAATTCGGGCCGCCTCTTCGATCTCCGGCTCGATGCCCTCGAAATAGGAACGCATAATGAGCATATTATACGTGCTGACCGCACCCGGCATCCATATCGCCCAGTACGAGTCGATCATGCCTAAGCTTTTGACTACCAGATAAGTCGGGATTAAGCCGCCGGTGAAAACCATCGTGAAGAGCAGCATCAGCGTAAAGGTTCTTCTGCCGTAGAAATAGCCCTTCGAGAGCGGGTAAGCCGCACAGATCGTAAACACCATCGAGATCAGGACGCCGCCAACTGTCATAACCACCCCGTTCCACAGTGAAGCCAGCACCCGCGTTCCTTCGAATAAAGCGGAATAGCTTTGCAGGGTGACGTCAATCGGCCAGAGCAAGACTTGCCCCGACTCGACCGCCTGCTTACCGCTGAAGGAGATGGATAGAATGTTGATGACGGGTGCCAGACACGAGATCGAAATGAGCAGCAGGAGAATCGAAATCCCTATTCTTGTTATTTTGTCTCCGTAAGATTCTCTCATCTTCGCTTCACCTCAGAACAAGTTGCTATTGAATTTCTTGGCAATCAGGTTTGCGCCCAGAATAAGAATAAAGGCCACCACCGATTCGAACAAACCAAGCGCCGTTGTCAGACTGAATTGTCCGCCTTGAATGCCAAGCGTATAGATGTACGTGCTGATCACTTCGGAGATATCCGATACCATGGCATTCCGCAGGTTGTAGATTTGATCGAAACCAACCTCTAAGACTCGTCCCATGGAGAGAATGAGCACTAGGATGATCGTGCCTCTGATGCCGGGCAGCGTTACGTGCCAGGTTTGTTTCCATTTGCTTGCCCCGTCCAGTGCCGCCGCTTCGTACAGGGCCGGCGAGATCGACGTGAGCGCAGCCAGATAAATAATCGTACTGAAGCCCATCTCCTTCCATACGCCCGATCCGACGAAGATCGTCACCCAGGAGAAGGTTTTGTACAGGAACGGGTACGGCTCGCCATACTTGTTCGCAATCCAATGGTTCAAGAAGCTGGATTCCATCGAGAACAGCGTAATGACCATGCCGCCTACGATAACCCAGGAGAAAAAGTGCGGCAGATAGACGACCGTTTGAACGAATCTTTTATACCATGAACGTCTAACGCTATTAATCATCAGCGCCAGAATAATCGGTACCGGGAAGCCAACCGCCAGGTTCAGCACGCTGAGCCATAACGTATTCCAAATAATCCGGAGCGTCTTGTCGTTGCTGAAGAGCATCTCGAAATTTTTGAACCCTACCCAAGGACTATGGAACACGCCGTCGAAGAAGTTGTAATTCTCGAAGGAGATGACAAGCCCGCCTATTGGCAAGTATCTAAAAATCAAGTAATATGCAAGTGCCGGAGCAAACATCAACATTAGAGGCACATTTTTCTTGAACAAGGCTTTCTTAGATGCTGATTTCAAGCTATTCCCTCCTTTCAAGTTACTGTTAACCTTTGACCTGTTACCAGTGTATCCGTTTGCAAAGGGTACTTCTTTAACTTTAATTGGAGGAACTTTAGCTAAAATTAGATCTTTCAAGGAGGCTTGCTTTATTATGCCGTTTCATACCCGAAGTCTTGTCGTCAAGCTGATTCTCAGCCTGTCGCTGATCGTTATCCTAACTTCCTCTATAACCGGAATCATCGTGTACCGGTCCAATCAGAACATGTTCCGCGAGGAAATCCGCAGCCAGTTCTTGCAAAACAACAAGCAGGCGCTCCAGCGGATCAACCAGAATATCCATGAGGTTGAACGGATCTCGCAGTCCATCGTCTTCCATCCGACCGTCGTGAAGATCTTGACGAATTCCTTAAATAACGAAGATAAAGTCGAGCAGCTGCAGCTCATGTACGACATGGTCTCGCAGGCGAAGCTTGACGCGCCCCATATCCGGGCCATGTTCATCTTCAATCTGCGTGGCGACAGCTACTACAATGCGAATTACGGCGCCGTCTCCATGCTGGACAAGCCTACCCGCAGCATTATTAATCAGGAGCTGGAAGGCACGAACGGCGCCTTGACCTGGTTCCGTCTCAAGCTGGTCAGCTCGGCCGACCCAAGCGGCTACCGCTATATGATTATTGCCGCCCGCCAAATGAAGAGCACCTTCCAGGAAACGTACGGCACGCTGGTGCTGGTGCTGGACGAGGGTTTTTTCTCCGAGGTCATTGACGATATCGGGCAAGATGATGGCATCGTCTATTTGCTGGATCGCAAGGACCGGCTGTTGTTTAGCCAGCGGAGCCAGGATGACGCTTCCGCCGAATCGGATTATCCGGAGACGATCCCTCTGCAGCATGATCGGGAAGAAAGGGCATCCATTGTTCAGTCTACCAATCGCGGCAATTATCTGTTCGTGAAAAACACCTCCGATTCCGGCATCTTCAAGCTGATCAGCGGATTGGGTCTAAGCGCGCTGGATAAGCGTAATGCCGATATTTTGAAAACCATCGCGATATCCGGCCTGTCCAGCATCCTATTGACCGGCCTGCTGCTGACACTCACCAGCACCAGGCTGCTGAGGCCGCTCGGCAATCTCGTGTCCGGGATGAGGCGGCTCCGTTCGGGCCAGATGAACACCCGCGTCGAGGTCCGCTCCAAGGACGAATTGGCTTTTCTCGGGGAGTCGTTTAATGACATGGCCGATAACATTCAGACGCTGGTGGATGAGGTTTTGCTGAAGCAGCTGCGGGAGAAGGAAGCGGAGCTGAGGGCGATCCAGGCGCAGCTTAATCCGCATTTCTTGTACAATATATTGAACGAAATCTATTGGAAGCTGTATCTGCAGAATGCCAAGGATACGGCCGGCATCATCCAATCTCTCTCGAAAATTCTGCAGTATTCCTTAAAGCCGATCCAGCAGCCAAGCACGCTGCGCGAGGAGCTGGAGCAGCTGCGGAGCTACATTAATATTCAGATGTCCCTCTTTCACCCCGATCTGGAGCTGGATATCCGGACGGACGAGCATCTGCTCTGCATGGAAATGCAAAGACTGCTTCTGCAGCCCGCGGTGGAGAACGTCTTTGTCCATGCCTTTGCCGATAAAACCAAAGCGGATAAGAAGCTTCTGAGGATTCACGTTTATCGGGAGCAGGAGCATCTAAGGGTGGATGTAACGGATAACGGCAAAGGGATTGAGCCCGAGATGCTGCGCAAGCTGGCGGCAGGTGAACGCGATGTTCACGGCAATCATCTGGGCATTCATAACGTGGAACGAAGAATTCAGCTCGTCTATGGCACGCCATACGGGCTCCGCTTCGAGAGTTGGCCTGATGCCGGAACAACCGTCAGCTTTATTTTACCGATCAGCAAGGAGGACTCCGTATGAAGGGAACCGTCTTAATTGTAGAGGATCAGCCGAATTTCCGCGAAGGGCTGAAGTTTATGATCTCGCAGAGCAGGAACTGGACCGTCATCGGAGAAGCGGATACCGGTGAGGAAGGTTGGCAGAAGGCGCTGGAGCTGAGGCCCGACCTCATTCTGATGGACATTCACATGCCCGTTATGAATGGGATTGAGCTTGCGGAGCGCATTCATTCGCACGGGATGGATACGCTGTTCATCATCATTACCGGCTATCAGGACTTTCAATATGCGCAATCCGCCATACGGTACGGAGCGATGGACTTCCTGCTCAAACCCTGCTCGGATGACGATATTTCAGGTATTCTGGGCAGCGCCTCCAAGAAGCTGCAGGCAAAGCGCAAGGAGCAACAGACGACGCGGGAGCATCTGCTCCGCTCGATTCTGCTCAAATACCAGATGAACCAGGAGCTGACCTCGCATTTCCTCCGTATGTTCGAAGGCAGCCGGCTGTGGCTGGTGACGATAACGGATTATTTTCCGGAAGGCAAAAACTACGGATCCGACGATCTGTACGTGCTGCAATACGGAATCTACAACATCGTCCAGGAGCTGGCACTGAGCGAAGACGCGGATGCCAAGCTGCTTATTCTGAAGGAGGACCAGTTTGTCCTGTCGGTATCCTCGGAGTTGGCGACAGCTTGCTGGAGAGAGAACGCGGAGCTTGCCGTACGCGAATATCTAGGCATTGAGATCGAAAACATCCCACTTGGCCCAAGCTCCGACGTCAATCAGCTGATGTCGGCCTATGCCGCCTATAATGAACAGCGCGTGCAGCCGGCACTGGCGCCTCAGTCAGTGCATCGCACGGGCAGGCAT
Source organism: Paenibacillus sp. BK033 (assembly GCF_004345425.1). Taxonomy (GTDB): domain Bacteria; phylum Bacillota; class Bacilli; order Paenibacillales; family Paenibacillaceae; genus Pristimantibacillus. Next base: position 47,173 of record NZ_SLVP01000013.1, on the reverse strand, counting down.
CAAGCGATTGAAGCGGTAAAGAACAAGATCATGGCGCTTATTATCTCAGGGGATTTCCAAGCCCTGCACGACTACTTTGAGAAGGTTGGCAGGCATGCCTGCTCTCTCCAGCTGACGGACGGCAAGATTTTGGCGATCAACCACTCCCTTGCGCTGGGCCAGATTTCCGAGGTACTGGGGCTGTTCAGCCATCAGCGCAAGCCGGCCGAGGCGCTGCTGCAGACGATTGACCAGCTGCCGGGAAGCAAGGAGCTACAGAGCTGGTTCAAGGAAGCCTGCCAGGACTTTGAGACCCGACTGGACCGCTGGAAGCAGCAGGCGAACCCGTATGTGAACAGCATTCAACAGGCGATTGATTATATCGAAGAGCATTATTTGGACAGTGATCTATCGATTAAGCAAGTGGCGGAGAACATTCATTTGAATCCAAGCTACTTGAGCACTTTGTTCAAAAAAGAAACCGGCGAGACCTTCACCGGCTACGTCACCAAGCTTAAGCTGCAGAAGGCCCAGGTGCTGCTGCGCAACACGGAGATGAAAATCTCGGAAATCTGCCAGACCGTCGGCTTCGAGGACTCCACCTATTTCTCGAGCGTGTTCAAGAAGCACTTTCAGATCTCGCCAAGCGAGTTCCGGCAGAATCATTAACGGCGTGAAACGGCGTCCAAGGAATCTCTTATTCCTTGGACGCTGTTTTTCTATGCACGCTCACTCAAGGCCTTTCGCTACTCCCCGCTACCTTCTCGTTCCTCGCACAAGTTTCCATTTCGTCTACATAGCAAAACATAGACCCTTCTCTACTAAATAACCAAAAAGACCCGTTCAACGGTTAACGCACAATAACCGTCGAGCGGGTTCTTTTATTTAAAGGCCATTACACCAAATGGCAAGCTACCATATGGTCGGTGCCAATGGTCCGAAGGGCCGGCACCTCTTCCTTGCAGCGCTCCGTCGCGAAAGGGCAGCGGGTATGGAACTTGCAGCCGGAAGGCGGATTTGCGGGATTCGGGATATCGCCGCTTAATACAATTCGTTCCCGCTTCAGCTTCGGAATCGGTACCGGAACCGCCGACAGCAAGGCTTTCGTATACGGATGCTGAGGGCGGAGGAACAGGTCCTCCCTTGTTCCCGTCTCGACCAGGGATCCGAGATACATGACGCCGATCCGCGTGCATAGATGCTCGACGACGCTAAGATCATGGGAGATGAACAAATAGGATAGACCGTTCGTCTGCTGCAGCTTCCGGAACAGATTAATAATCTGTGCCTGGATGGATACGTCGAGAGCGGATACCGGCTCATCGGCGATGATAAGCTCGGGATTCAGCGCTAGCGCCCTTGCGATTCCGATCCGCTGACGCTGGCCGCCGGAGAATTCATGCGGAAGGCGGTCAATATGGTAATCCGACAATCCGCATAGCTCCAGTACCTCCAGCACCTTGCTCCGAATCTCCGACTTGTCAGCCAGCTGATGATCGAGCAGCGCTTCGCCAATGGCGTCGCCTACGCGTACGCGCGGATTCAAGGAGCTGTACGGATCCTGGAAAATCAGCTGCATGGAGGGCCGCATGGCGCGAAGCTCTTCCTTCGAAAGCGAGTAGATATCGGTCCCTTTAAAGAAGACGTCACCCGAGGTCTTTTCGTTTAAACGGACAATGGAACGCCCAACCGTGCTCTTCCCGCTGCCCGACTCGCCGACAAGACCAAAGGTCTCGCCTTTGTGGATCGTAAAGCTAAGGTCGTCAACGGCCTTCACATGACCAACCGTCCGATTCAGAAGACCCGATTGGATGGGGAAATATTTTTTCAGATTGCGTACTTCGAGCAAAGCTTCAGGCATACCGCTTCTCCTCCTCGTACAGCCAGCACGCCGCTTGCTGCGAATCGCCTACCGGAACCAGCGCTGGCTGCTTGGTCCGGCAGATCGCCATACACTGCTCGCACCGGTCATGGAAGTAGCACGACTCCGTCAGCTCAAGCGGATTCGGGACTTGCCCGGGAATGGAATACAGCTCATCCTGAAGCTGGTTCATAATCGGCTTCGAACGCAGCAATCCCTTCGTGTAAGGATGCTTCGGATTAGCGAAGATCGCCTCCACTTCCCCTTGCTCAACGATTTTGCCGGCATACATAACCGCTACGTAATCCGCCATCTCCGCCACTACGCCAAGATCATGGGTGATAAGCAGGATCGACATCCCGCTCTCTTCCTTCAGACTGCGAAGCAAATCCAGGATTTGCGCCTGAATGGTCACATCGAGAGCGGTGGTCGGTTCATCGGCAATAAGCAGCTTGGGACCGCAGGAGATCGCCATCGCGATCATAACGCGCTGCAGCATGCCGCCGCTTAATTCATGCGGATACGCATCGATAATCTGTTCCGCTCTGGAGATGCCCACTTGCTTAATGAGCTCGATTGCACGCTTGCGCGCAGCTTTTCTGCCAAGCTTCTGATGCTCCATCAGCGGCTCAATCACTTGCTCCCCGATCTTCAGGACCGGATTAAGCGAAGACATCGGCTCTTGGAAGATCATCGCGATTTCGTGGCCGCGTATCGTGCGGAGCTCATTGCGCGACAGCTTCAGCAGATCGCGGTCCTGGAACTGGATGCTTCCGCTTTCCACCTTGCCGCCCGCACTTTCAATGAGTCCCATGATCGACATGGCCGTAATGCTTTTGCCGCTGCCGGACTCCCCTACGATGCAGACCGTCTCGCCCGGCTTGATTTGCAGGCTGACATCGTCCACAGCCCGGACGGTCCCCGCTTCCGTCTTGAAGAAGGTCTGAAGATGATCAATGGTTAGCAATTCCTTCATGATAGAAGCCCACCTACCTTTTCTGTTTCGGATCCAGCACGTCGCGCAGGCCGTCACCAAAAATATTAATGGCAATAACCGTCGCAAATATCGAGAAGCCCGGCGGCAGCCACAGCCATGGCCGCTCTTGGAAATCGATCATATTATTAGCGGCGTCAATCATATTGCCCCAAGTCGGCGTTGGCGGCATAACGCCTAAACCGAAGAAGCTTAGTACGGATTCGCTAAGAATCGCTCCGCCTATATTTAGGGTCGCTATAACGATAATAAGCGGCACCAGATTCGGCAGCAGATGCCGGAACAGCTTCCTTCTATCGCTGAGGCCGAGCACGATCGTCGCCTGCATGAACTCCCGCTCGCGCAAGGACAACATCTGACCTCTGATCATCCGGGCCAAGCCCGGCCAGCTGACCACGCTGAGCATCAGCATAACGATATACATCCGGTAGTCCGGCGGCACTTTCCACTCGGACAGCAAAGCACCGATAATGAATAGAAGCGGAAGGCTTGGCACCGTAAGCAGCAAGTCAGCCAGCCTCATAATGAGCTGGTCGACAACGCCGCGATAGTAACCGGCAATAATGCCAAGCAGGGTACCGATAAACACGGACAATACCATCGAAGCAAGTCCAACCGTCAGCGAGATTCTACCTGCCAACAGCACACGGGTCAGGACATCCCGGCCAAGCGTATCGGTGCCAAGCCAATGCTTGGCGCTTGGCGCGTGATTCATTAACGCCATATTGATCTTGTTATCCGTATAAGGCGAGAAGAAAGGGCCGATAAAACAAGCCAAAAACATAATGGCGACAACGGCAAATCCCGTGATCGCCAATCTATTGCGTACAAGCCTCCGGAAGGATTGCCGCCACAGCGAAGATCTTGCATGCGACTGATTTTTATTGACGTTTATTCCCCGAGCCGTTTCACCGCTAGCAACCGTCATCTATAAGTCCTCCCTTCCTAAAGCTTCACCCGCGGATCCGCGAGATGATATAGAATGTCGGACAGCAGCGTTCCGATTACCGTCAGCACGGCGATAAACATCGTAAAGCCCATAAGCAGCGGATAATCGCGCAGCCCGAATGATTGCATATACAGCTGTCCGATGCCCGGCCAATTAAAGATCTTCTCTATAATAAGAGATCCGCCGAACAAAGCCGGAAGCTCGAAGCCAACCAGCGTAATGGCAGGCAGCAACGCATTGCGAAGCGCGTGGGTGAATAACACCTTGCGCTCGGTCAGCCCTTTTGCCCGGGCAGTTCTTATATAGTCCTGTTTAATGACGTCAATCATATTGCTGCGGAAGTAACGCGTCAGCGAGCCAACGCCCAGCAGCGTCATAACGATGACCGGAAGCGTCATATGATGAATAACTTCCTTCACATAGGCAAATCCTTGGGCATTGCTCCCCGTCGTAATCATTCCTCCCGGCGGCAGCCACTTTAAGTCAACGGCAAGAACCTTAATCAAGAATAATCCAATGAAGAAGGACGGGATGGACATCGCGGCGAAGATTAGCACCATCACAAGCGTATCAAACCAGGAATATTGTTTATAAGCCGCGATTACCCCAACCACAACGGCAATCAGCCAAGTAAAGAAAGTGGAAACAACCGCAAGCAGGAACGAGTTCCAGATGTATTGATTGAACAAGGTGAGCACCGGCTTCTGCTGGGCAAGAGAATAGCCGAAGTCTCCATGTATGGCATTCTTCATCCAAGTGAGATACCGCTCGATCAATGGCTTGTTAAGCCCGTAAATTTCCCGCAGCTCCGCCTTTCGTTCCGGGGTTAATTTAATATTGCCGGTGATGAAATCACCCGGCGTCATGGCGTACAAGCTGAAAATCAGAAAGGAAGCGGCGAGCAATATAATGGCCATGTAGGACAATCTCTTTACGAAATAAGTGCTCATATCGGCTCCTTAACCTCACATCCCCTGCCCGGCAACAGGTCCGGGCAGGGGACATTATTTTTACTTCAGGTTCCAATTCGGCAGGCTTGACGCCAATCCGTAGAATGGGCTGATGGACAGGTTCTCAATTCTTGCGTTATAAGCATAGACACTCTTCTTGTAGTTGGTAAAAATAACGGGAAGATCATCGTTAAGCAGCTGGAAGATTTCTTTGTAAATCTCCTTACGCTCCTCGATGTCGGTTGTAGCAAGGCCTTTCTCGTACAGCTCCTTGAACTTCGGATTATCGTATCCTTTAATCTCGCCGTCTACGAATTGCAACAAACCGTCGGAAGGATCCGTCAGAAGCGGTGTCGAGAAGGACACCATATCATAGTCTCCGCCTTCGACCTTGGAAACCAGCGAGTTGAAATCGGCGAATACTTCAGGCTCAAACTCGACGCCCAGCGCCGCAAAGTTTTCTTTGGCAACCGCGATGAAGATATCCGTGTTCTTGCTTTTTGTGCCGAGATAATGGATTTTCAGCTTCTCGCCGTCCTTCTCGCGAATGCCGCCCGCGCCAACGGTCCAACCGGCTTCATCGAGAAGCGACTTCGCTTTTTCCGTGTCGAATTTGTAAGGGTTAATGTTATCTTCCGTATAGGCCCACGAGATTGGCGAAGACGGAATGTTAGCCACAACGCCTGCCCCTTGGTTGGCATCGACGTAGATGCTTTGACGGTCAAGACCGTAGGTTAAAGCTTGGCGTACCTTCTTATCATCAAGCGCCTTGTGCTCGAAATTAAGCTGCAGGTAGCTGTAGGTGCTTGGTGTATACGGAACGATATTAACGAAGCCGAGCGACTTCAGCTTGTCTATATTTTCGGTAGTAGCGCTGAAGGATGCATAGTCAACCTCGCCTGTCTCCAGGTATTGCCACGTGTCGCCTTCGGATGTTTTGTAAATGAAGTTTTTGGTCTTTGGCTTCTCGCCGTAATAGTTGTCATTGGCCGTGAAACGAACCTCTTGACCAGGAAGGAATTTCTCCAGCTTGTACGGGCCGGTGCCAAGCGGCTTCGAGCTGAGCTGCTTCATATAACCCAGATCGCCTTGCTTGTAGTCCTTGCCGTAGTAAGCTTTGGACAGAACATCGGAACCAAGCAGCACAAGAGCAGCGGCATTCGGCTTTTCCAACGTGACGGAGATGGTCTGCGGATCAATTACCTTGATTCCTTCAATAGAAGTCGCGCTTCCGTCTTTGTAAGCCGCGCTTCCTTTAATGCCGAGCGTATTAACCTGCGAATCGCCGTCATACGACTTGTCATTCAGGATCGTCCACGTGAAAGCTACGTCATCGCTAGTAAGCGGAGAGCCGTCGCTGAATTTCAGGTCCTTGCGCAGGTGGAACGTATAGGTCAAGCTGTCAGGCGATACTTCCCATTTCTCGGCCAGTCCTGGCTGAGGGGCGCCTTTGTCATCCACGGTAACAAGCGGGGTATAGAGAAGCGAAGAAACATTCCCGTCATAGCCGCTTTGTTGGAAATAAGGAGTAAACGCACCGCTAGGGTCGGTAAGTCCGACGATAATCGTATCCGTCCGCTTCTTCGCTTGATCGGGCAATTTGCCGATGTCGCTGGCCTGAATCGTCTCTGCCGAATCTTGCGAAGCGGAAGTATTGCTGGCTGCCGGCGAATTCGCCGGCGCTTGGTTGCCGCTGCCCCCGTTGCCATTATTGGAGCACGCAGCCAGGAGCAAGGTCCCGGCAAGAACGACCGATGTAGTGGCTAAAGTTAACTTCTTCATAAATACCCTCCCATAATGTACAATAGAGTCTCCTCTTAATTCCGATTAAAGAACTATGAATTGGAATCGTTAGTCCCTATTATAGAAACCTGAGACAGTTCTGTAAAGAGAGAACTAAAAAATATTTCTTCCAAAAAAGAAATAAAGTAAATAACAAAAATGCCGCCTTCCCCCAGTTAGGGAAAGCGGCATTATAAATTTCGCTAATTACCGGTTATATAATCCATAATCACATGCTGCAACCGATCAAGAGCACCGGCACGCAAGCTGTATAGCGTCAGGTTCTCGCCTTCGAAATGAGCATGAATCAGTCCCGCGCTGCGCAGCTTGGAGATATGATCGTGCGTGATCCCCTTGGATAGCTTTAGATAACGATGTATCTCGATGAAAGTCCGCGGTCCTTGATGCAGGTAACGCAGAATCTTCAGCCTGCTCTTCTCTCCCAGACTTCTTAATATCCGATAATCATGGGCTGACATGAAATCGTCATCGCTAAGATCCACTCTCGCGGAGTAGTAGCAAAGCGTTAGCTGATTAAAGTGCGATACGATATTGATAGGCTGAAAATGATACTGAGGAATCAGAACAAGCTTATTAAGATCCGTTATAGGTTCAAATATAAGTCCATTCGTTGTCTCGTCCACGAACTGCCAGGCCGGAGTAGTGGATTGGACCGCTCTTCTCTCCGCCGCAACTTCCTCCAGGCTCCTCAATATTTCCGGGCTGATCCCCTCGAAGTATTGGTTCTGCCATAGAGTGAACAGCTTCAGGAGCTTAGCTTTAAAAGCATTCATGTCTACGGGAAAACTGCTGCTGTAGGGTGACATCCTTTCATACAGCTCACCTGTGCTTTGTTTAGAGAGCCAATTCACAAAGCCGGGAACATCAGCCTCCGGACTCAAATAAACAAGCAGAAACGCAAATTTCCACTCCTGGTCAATAGAAAGCTCGTCCAGCCAATTAGCAAGTTCCGGCGTAAGCCTAGCACGCGTTTCCTGTGCCCAGCTTGCCGAAAGATCAAGCTTCTTATGCGATTTCCGGCAAATATAGGTATGCAAACTGCTGATCGCTTCGTTCAGCGGCTTAAAATCGATGTCTATTTGATATTCCATCCACACCCCCCCTTCACTTCCTAGGTCATTATACCTTAACTTGGGCGTATTCTACACGGAAATGAATGCGATTGCAACTTAAAAACAGCCCCCGAAGAGCGCTAAGCTCCCCGGAGGCTGTTCCTATCCTATTACCCTTATTGCGCCGCAATTGAACCCATCGAGGCAAACGCCAGCGGTCCGAAGCCTTCACTCGGCTCGCCTACCGGCATGTTCACTTTAAACAGGAAGCTTGCGCCGTCTACCGTTTTCACGATAACTTCCTTCGTCAGCTTATCGCTGCGGCCAATGACCATCAGGTCGACGCCGCCGATCATGGAATTGACTTCCTTCGGATCCATCGTCTGCACATCGCCTACGGCTTTGAGCTCTTTCTCCGCATCCGTCTTCACATCGTCCAGCTTGAATCCTTCCGGCAGCTTGCTGATCTCTACATAATAGTTGTTGTCTACATTCATGATCAGCTTGTTAGCAGCCGCGTCGAACTTGAACTGCTCGAAGATGTAGAGCGCATAGCCGTCGCCCTTGGCAAGCGTACCGGTGCGCGTCTCTTCATTGCCTTCGAGCTGGAGCTTGAAATCCTTTGTCGCAGGAAGCTCTTGCGCCGGCATGTCTTCAGCCGACTTCTCCATCTTCTCGATCTTGGTGATCGTGAGCAGCTTGGCCGTCGCGTCGCCCTCGATAGCCGCTTCCGTATACTCGAAGCTTACGTTATCGCCTTCTTTAAGGGCAGCCACCGCGCTGTCCGTTCCTTCCCCCAGCTGGTAAGCCGCCGATTCGCCGTTCACCGTGATCTCAACCGTATGAGAATCGGCCAAGCCGACAAATTCACCTTTGCCTTGTTTGGTTGCAACCTCAGGCGAAGCAGATTCCGACGGGGTTGGCGATGCCGATACCGTTGGACTTGGCGAAGAGTTCGCATTCGTATTCGAGTTATTGTTGTTGCAGGCCGATAATAGACAGGCCGCCAGCACTGTGCTGCTCAGCAGAATGGTCCATTTCGTTGTGATGCTCTTGTTTTTCATACTTTACCTCCTAAAAGGAAATTGCTCTTTTTTAATTGACTAACCCCTATCACTTGCCCAAAGCTTGCTTCGCAAGCATTGCTCGTTATTACAAACGTTGGAGCCGTTGTAAAGGTTACATTAAATTTCTGAATAACATCACCCAGCATTAGGGAAACCTTGTCATATCCAGGAATAACAGGAGGTTTCTTGCATCGACAGTTCCAGCATTTTGGAGCATAATGAGAGAAATATAATAAATCCTTTATCGAAGCTTATTCACGATGAGCGACCTCGCTTAATGGAAGGATTTATTGCCAAACTAAATTTTTGATTTTGAAAATTTGAGTTGTGGAAATTTAAAGATTGTAATTCCGAGTAATCCGATGTATTATATAATACATTAGAACACCACAGACAAACTGGAGGATAGAAACATGCGCAAAAGCATTCCCGCTTTACTTACCCTCATTATTCTAACAGTAATCATCAGTGCTTGCAGCGGCAACAACAACGGCGGCAACACTGCAGGAAACAATTCTTCGGCATCCCCTTCGAATACGGCGGCAGCCGATCAAGCGAAGGACGGCGGCAACCTGATTCTGGGCGTACAAGCCGACCCTGTCGTTCTTAACCCGATTTACGCAGGCGACCGCGTCAGCCTGACAATCGACCAAGCTCTCTACGCTCCGCTGTTCCAAGTGAACAACGGCAAGAAAACCTTCTACCTGGCCGACAGCCTTGAGCCTTCGGCTGACAACCTGACTTATACCCTGAAGCTGAAAAGCGGCCTGACATGGCATGACGGGCAACCGCTGACGGCGGACGACGTTGTCTTCACGTTCGATACGATTCTCGACGAGAAACAAAACAGCTTCTTCCGCGAAAACCTGATCCTTAATGGTAAGCCGATCAAAGCGGTTAAGGTTGACGACACAACGGTTGAATTTAAGCTTCCGCAAGTAAACCCGGCGTTCGAGGCAACTCTCGTGCAATTGACTCCTATTCCTAAGCATATTTTCGAAGGCGAAGCGAATATCGAGAAAAGCACGAAAAACAACGCACCGGTCGGTTCCGGCGCATTCAAGTTCAAAGAGTACAAAACAGGCGAGTACGTAACGCTTGAGCGTTTCGATAACTACTTCGGCGGCAAGCCGCATCTGGATTCGATCACTTACCGTATCGCGAAGGATGCCAATGCAGCCAACCTGGCTCTGCAGAACGGCGAAATCAACGTGAAATACCTGGATCCGCAGGACGTATCCACCATCGAAAGCACCGGCAACTTCGATATTCAAGCTTACTCCGAAGGCCGTCTGGCTTACCTGCTCTTCAATGAAGACAGCGACACTGGCGCCCTGAAGAAAAAAGAAGTTCGTCAAGCGATCTCTTACGCTCTGAACCGCGATGAGCTGATCCAGACGGTATACGGCTCGAGCGAATACGCAGACCCTGCCAAATCGTTCGTAACGCCGGATGGCCTGTTCCAAACCAACGACGTTCCTTCGTACGACAACGATGTAAATAAAGCAAAAGAACTGCTGGCTTCCGCCGGCGAAAGCAACCTGAAGCTCCGCTTCATCGTATCGAGCGGCAACAAAGCGCAAGAAGCGGCTTCCTTGTACATTCAGCAAAAGCTGAAGGCCGTTGGCATCACGGTTGAACTGCAAAGCATGGACGCTTCCGCGTACGGCCAGAAGTTCACGGACCTTAAATCGAAAGACTACGAGCTGTCCTATGCCGGCTACATCATGGGTTATGATCCGGACGCTTACCGTATTCTTTACACAACAGGCTCGAACTCCAACTATGCTCGCTACTCCAACCCTGAAGTAGACAAGCTGTTCGACCAAGGCGCCGGCGAAGCTGACGCAACGAAACGCGGCGAAGCTTATCAGCAGCTGCAAAAAATTATCGCGGATGACGCCGTTATCTACCCTGTCGGTTACACCAAAACAATCGTTGCGATCGACAAACGTTTCGGCGGCCTGAATGAAGCCGTTCTGAAACCGGTCGTTATCTTCGAAGATCCGTCCAAGCTGTACATGAAATGATTTTTCAAAAGAATTAAATATGGAATAGGCAAAAATAGCTCAGGCTACCCCAATGTCATTAAGCTCTAACTTAATGACATTGGGGGTATTATTTTTTGCCGTAAACAGCATAGGAGACAATCGCATGAGACAACTCATCGCTAGACGCTTACTGCAGACGATTCCGCTCTTGCTCTTCGTCTCGATCGCCTGCTTTGCCTTAATCAAGCTGGCTCCTGGAGACCCTGTTCTATCCTTCGTGACGCCAAACATGCATCCCGAGGATATTGAACGCATCCGTCATAATCTCGGGCTCGACAAGCCTGCTTACATTCAATATTTATTGTGGCTCAAAGAGCTGTTCCAAGGCAATCTGGGCTATTCGCTCGTCAATCACCAGCCGGTAATGGATCAGATCCTGGACCGTCTGCCCGCAACCGCGGGACTGATGGGCAGCGCCATCGCCCTGTCCGTCCTGATTGCTATTCCGCTTGGCCTGACTGCCGGAGCGAACCGTAATCGCTGGCAGGACAAGATTATTAACATGATCTCGTATATCGGTATCTCGGTCCCCCTGTTCTACCTGGCTATTTTACTTATCTATTTATTTGCGATTGAGCTGCATTGGCTTCCGATTATGGGCATGCGGACGATTGGCGTCCATTCGGCGTGGGATGTCATCAAGCACGGCATTCTGCCATGCGTCGTTCTTGCCTTCGGCTTCCTGTCCGTCTACGTGCGGTACATCCGCTCCAGTACGATCGGCCAGCTGAAGGAAGATTACGTTCAGATTCAATACGCGTTTGGCGCTTCTCGCCGGCAAGTGCTGTTCCGCCACGTCATGAAGCATGTTCTGCTGCCGGTTATTACGCTGCTCGGCATGTCCATGGCGGATCTGGTTACCGGCGCAATCGTGACGGAAACCGTCTTTTCCTGGCCGGGTATCGGCTCGCTTGGCATGACGGCCGTCAAGGGGATGGATTATCCCGTTATTATGGGCATTACGCTGTTCTCCGCCTTGTTCCTGATCATCGGCAACTTGCTTGCGGATATTTTATACGGATTCGCCGATCCGAGAATCAAATCAACGAGGTGAGCTCATGAATCGGACCAAATGGCGAAATGCGGGCCTCGAGCTCGTTCGAAGCAAAATGGGGATCGTCGCAATCGCGATTCTCGTTATTTTCATACTGGGAGCGATCTTCGCTTTTCTCTCCCCCAAAGATCCCAATGCTCTGGATGCTTTGCAGCGCCTAAAGCCGCCTAGCTCCGCGCACTGGTTCGGAACCGACGACTACGGCCGCGATTACTTCGCCCGTGCCTTGTACGGCGGACGCGTCTCCCTGATGGTCGGCTTCTCGGCCATGGTTCTGGCAACCACGATCGGCACGATCGTCGGGGTTGTCAGCGGCTACTTCGGCGGCTGGATCGATAACCTGCTGATGCGTCTGCTCGAAGTCATTTTGTCGATTCCGACCTTCCTGGTCATGCTCCTGCTCAGCGTCTTCCTGAAGCCGAACCTGACCAGTATCGTCCTCATTATCGGACTTCTGATGTGGATGAACATGTCCCGCATCATACGGGCCGAGACGATGACGATTCTGGAGCGCGAGTACGTGCTGTATGCGAAGGCCTCCGGTCAGAATCATTTGGGTATTATTTTCCGTCATATCTTCCCGAGCCTGGTTCCGGTCATTATAGTTGCCGCAACGAACAACGTGGCATCCGCAATTATGATGGAATCTTCGCTCAGCTTCCTCGGATTCGGGGTGCAGGCTCCAAACGCGACATGGGGAAGCATGCTGAACAATGCGCAGGGCTATATCGCGCAAGCGCCTTACCTTGCGTTATTCCCGGGTTTATTCATTCTGCTGACGGTGCTCAGCTTTAATATTCTAGGCGATATCCTGCGCGTTGGCTTCGAACCGAAGCTTGGCAAGCGGTAATCGAAGGGATCCCCTTCCGAAAGGAGTGAACGTTAGATGGCAGACAGGCTGCTAACCGTCAATAACCTACAAGTATCATTCCATACCCGCAGCGGAGAAAATAAAGCGGTTCGCGGCGTCAGCCTTCATATCGATCAAGGCGAGACGATCGGCATCGTTGGCGAATCCGGCAGCGGCAAGAGCGTCACCGCCAAAGCGATTATGGCGATGATTCCGCCTCCGGGACAAATCATCAGCGGCGACATTACCTTTGCCGGCGAGAAGCTGAACGGCTTGCCGGAGCGCAAATGGCGCCAAATCCGCGGCAACCGGATCGCGATGGTGTTCCAGGATCCGATGACCTCGCTTAATCCGGTCAAAAAGATTGGCGATCAGATGACGGAGGTTATCCGCCGGCATCGCGGTCTAAGCAAGGAAGCCGCGCTGAAGGAAGCCATTGAGATGCTCCGCCAGGTCGGCATCAACGAGCCAGAGCGCCGCGTCCAGCAGTATCCGCATGAATTCAGCGGCGGCATGCGTCAGCGCGTGATGATCGCGATGGCGTTATCCTGCCAGCCGGAGCTGCTTATCGCCGACGAGCCGACAACGGCTCTCGACGTAACCATTCAGGCGCAGATCCTCGATCTGCTGAAGGAATTAAAGGATAAGACGAGCGCTTCTATCGCGCTTATTACCCACGACCTTGGCGTAGTGGCGCAGGTATGCAGCCGCGTTATCGTCATGTACGGCGGCATGGTGATGGAAGAAGGCACGGTAGAGGATATTTTCTATAACTCGAAGCATCCGTACACGCAGGGACTGCTGCGTTCGGTACCGCAGCGGCAAGGCGGCTCGCGCGAGCGTCTGGTTCCGATCGAAGGCTCTCCGCCGGATCTTCTCGACCCGCCGCCGGGCTGTCCGTTTATGGATCGCTGCCCGCATGCGATGCCGAAATGCGCGGAGCTTCCGCCGCATTTCCAGATCGGCGAAGGCCATCGCGCCCTCTGCTGGCTGAACGATGCGGAGGTTCAGGCCGAACTTGAGCGCAATCCGGAGCTTGAAGGGAGCGCTGCCCATGTTAGAGGATAAAAAAGTGCTGGTGGATGTCCAGCAGCTGAAAAAGCATTTCGTGAAGAGCCGCGATGCCTGGGGCCGCACCTCGGAAGTGCTGAAGGCCGTTGACGGCGTAAGCTTCCAGATCAACAAGGGCGAAACGTTTGGCCTTGTTGGGGAATCCGGCAGCGGCAAATCCACCGTTGGCCGTTCTATTCTGCGGCTGTACGACTACACGGACGGGACGGTCAAGTTTGACGGCCAGGATATCTCGAAGCTTAACGAGAAGCAGCTGAAGCCGTTCCGCCGGCGGATTCAGTCGATTTTCCAGGATCCTTACTCTTCGCTTAACCCCGGCATGAGCGTGCTGGATTTGATCGGCGAACCGATGAATATTCACGGCCTGTACAAGGATGCGGAGGAGCGTAAGGAAGTGATCGCTTCGCTGCTCGAAAAGGTAGGACTCAAGCGCGAGCATCTGTACCGCTACCCGCATGAATTCAGCGGCGGCCAGCGCCAGCGGATCTCCATTGCCCGCGCATTGTCGGTACGCCCCGACTTCGTGGTCTGCGACGAGCCGATCTCGGCTCTCGACGTATCCGTGCAAGCGCAGGTTGTTAACATGCTTGAGGATTTACAGGCTGAATTCGGTCTGACCTATTTGTTTATCGCCCATGACCTGTCCATGGTTCGGCATATTTCCGACCGGATCGGCGTGATGTATCACGGACGGCTCGTAGAGGTTGCAGACAGCGATGAGCTGTACGACAATCCGCTTCATCCGTATACGAAGGCGCTGCTGTCCGCTATTCCGGTACCGGATCCTCGCGCTTCGGTTGAACGGGTCATCTATAAGCCGGATGCTGCCGCCGAAGAAGCTGCGGTGCTGCGAGAAGCAAGCCCGGGACATTGGGTCGCTTTACCTTAAGATCATTCATAGAGCTACGTTAAGGGAGGATGAAATCAAATGACGGATATCGTAAAGCTGTCGCAATGGGATGCATTGCTTGTGGAGTCCCTACGCAAGGGGCATGGTTGGTCGGATGACGAGATTGTTGCCAAAGTGAAGGCGGGATCCGATCTCCCTAAGGATGATAGCATCTTCCAATTCAACTATAGCGATCTGGCGGCTTTTGCCCAGAAAGAGCCGGAGACGTTCGAAGCGGCTGTCCGGGGCGGCTACCAGATCAAATACAATACCGTGCGCGGTCTCCGCAGCTGGATCTGGGTCGCCTTCGGCGACGAGCCTCAGCTCGAGCTTGAAGCCGGGCAAGAAGCCGTAACCGCACAGCTTACGCCCGAGCAGCTGGAGCGTCTGAGAACGGCGCTGTCCTTCGGCTGGTCCATCGAGCCGGTTGCGGGCGCGGCGGGCACTTACCGGATCGAGCCGATCCAGCGTTAAGATTTGCGTGATTAAATATTAAGGGGCTTTCCCATCGTCATGATCATGACTTTCGGGACAGCCCCTTATTTTTCGCGGTACGTTGGATTTCCATGGTTGCTTTGCAACTACAATTTGCATTTGTTTGAGCTCTAACCCAGTCATGTTATAATAACGCCAATCAGGTATTGGGGGTCGCATAAGAAATTGGAAACAACAACCGAGCAGCAAATCGCGGAGTGGATGGTTAATGAAATTAAGTTTAGGGGAATGATGCGCCAGGAAGAAGCGATCGAGCATGTAAAGCGGCATTTTGGCGAGCAGTACATCTTCGTGAACGAGAACGGGAACGTTTCCTTGGAAAAAGAAGTGAAGAAGGCTTTCCGCAAGCTTCACAAGGGACGGATCGCCTGGGATCGGGACGGTTTCTTCTGGGCCTGGACCTAGCCTCTTCAGCTTGAGGGGCTGTCCCAGCTTATGGGACAGCCCCTTTCATCTATAATAGCTAGTCAATCAACCGGTGCCGGTACCACTTCTTGCCGCGGAAGCGCCAGAGGAAGATCGCTCCCCTTACGCCCCACTCGAGGTTCATCGCAAACCAGACTCCCAGGATGCCGAAGTCGAATACGATCGCAAGCAGATAACCAAGCACAATCCGGAACAGCCACATCGACAGCAGCGATACGACCGAAGTGAACTTCGAGTCGCCCGCCGCCCGAAGGGCCGACGGCATAATAAAGCTGATGGACCAGAAAATAACCTGCATAAGAGCATTAATAATCGTAATGATGAAGATATCGTCCACAATCTCAGCCGGAGGATGGAACAGCCCAACCAGCGGGTAGAAGAGCGGGAGCATCAGACAAGCCATCACGAACAGGCAAGCCGTGGACAACCATAGGAAGGATCGGGTAAACTTCCGAGCATCCTCTATGTTCCGCTGCCCCATGCATTGGCCAATAACCGTAATGGCGGTAATCGCCAGCGCATTGGAGGGAATCTGCAGGACGTTAGCGAGCGAGCCGCTAATGGCGTTGGTTGCGATAGCAAACGTACCCAAGCTTACGACAAACGTTTGGGTAACGATCTTTCCGCCGTTGAAGAACATCTGCTCCGCCGCAAACGGCAGCCCGACGAACAGGATTTTACGCAGCATCGAAAAATTGACCGACAGCATATCCCGAAGGCGAAGCCGCAGGTTCGTATCGATCTTGACGAGGTAGACAATAGCCAGAATGGCTGCCGCGTACCGCGAAATATTGACGGAGACGGCTAAGCCCAGCACGCCCATATGCATGAGGTTGATAAAGATGATGTTCAGCAGTACGTACGACAGGTTCATGACAAGCGAGAGCATCAGCGACGCCCGGCTTCTTCCGATGCCGCGAAGCGCCCCGCATACCGCCTCCATCATGGCGATGCCGACGTAAGACAAGCCGCTGCCGATCAGGTACGTCCGGCCCTCTTGAAACACCTCCGGCGAAGCCGCGCCAAACAGCAGATTAAGCATCTGGTTATGGAATACCACAACAATTAGGCTGATCAAAAGCGCGACAAGCGTAACCGAAGAGACCGAGCTTGCCGCAGACTTCGATACCATCTGATGATTGCCGCTGCCTTTGTACTGCGCGACAACAACCGTCCCCCCGGTCGATACGGCGATAAAGACGCTGATCAGGAAGATGTTCAGCGAATCGACCATATTGACGGCACTGACCGCATCCACGCCCGACGAGCTGACCATTGCCGTGTTCACGAGGTTGAGACCAACGATAAACGCCTGGTCGATCAAAATCGGAATAAACAAGGCAATAATCTGCCGGTAATCAATCGACACTCCCGTGAAGTGCCGTTCCAGGAAAGCCTCATGCTTTCCTCTCAGTCTGGGTCGTCCTATACCCATATCATCATCTCATTCTTCTCGTTGGATTGGTAAAGCTTTAAACTACCTACTAAGCTACTACTATCGCCATGATTTGTCCATGACGGATTTCCGGTTAACGGCACAAAAAATCCACCTGCCTTAAGCGGCCGTGGATTCGGAGGATTCATACGTCTGCGCTCTTCTGCTCTCAAGCTGCTGGGCAAGGTAAAGCACCGGCATGAGACCAAGCAGCGCCACGCCTACGGAGAGCGGAATCGCCCAGTGATGGGTGGAGTGCGAGAAGAACGGGATCAGCGCCACAGCCACAATCGGCGGGGCATTCCATTTGAATTTGTTGATTAACCAGATGGTGATAATGACGTTAACAAACAGCGAAATCGGGCTTGGATAAACGTAGTACAATACCGTCCCGATGACAGAGGATACAACCGCGCCAAAGGTGACTTTGCCCACTTCGGATATCGTCGAAGAACGGGATAAGAACAGAAAGCTAAACGCGCCAAGCGTTGGAAAAAATAAGGTGTCCAGGAAAGAAAAGTGCAGGGAAAGCCAATAAATAAGCATTACATACAGGCAAATTGCTATGGTTTTCAAGTTCATAAGCTTCTTGTTATACCTCCAGTCAGCTGCCGTACAAAATTGCGCTCGTTCCATTTTAATGAGTTTTGGAAAGAGCGTCAATCTCAAAATATTCTCAGCAAAATTAATTTCCTAAATACCTACAAGAAAACTAAGAATTATTATATACTGAGGATAATTAGGACGTAAAACCATTTCGCGTGAATGGAGGATTAATGATGTCTCAACCTACGATTAATTTCAGTTACGAATGTGTCGAGGAAGTGCCGCTGCATCGCGTCCGCGGCAATCAGCTTGGCATTCTCTTAAGCGTGATTGCAACGGTTATCACCCAGCAATGGTGGATTCTGATTCTGCCGCTGGCCGTTCAGCTCGTCAGCCGTACGTACGGTGTCAAATATAATCTGTTTGTCCGCCTGTTCGCCCCCATGCTCCCGAAGAGCCGGCGAACCGAAGCCCGCGAGCTTCTGCGCTTCAATAATCTGCTCGCGATTCTGTTCCTTGTTGTCACCCTTGCCGGGCATTATTGGGGGCTGACGGTTCTGTCTTACATCGCCCTTGGCATGCTGGCCGCCGCCGTTATAGCCGCCTTAAGCGGCTTCTGCCTCGGCTGCTTCATGTACTTCCAATACAAGCAGTTCCGCCTGCGCCATCGGAGATCCTAACAACAAACAAAAGCCCGCCGGTCTCCGGCGGGCTTTCTCTCTATTCGATTAAAGAACAATGTCGGAAATGAAGCGCTCCAACACCGTCACATCGGTAATATTGTTGTTGCAGCTCCCGCTGTTCACGCACATATAATTTCCGATGGCTTTGTAGTAATCCGGCGAAGCATTAGCCGGCCTCGACTTCGTTACGGCCGAGAACAATGCCACATCCTCATGCCGGTTGCACAGGAAGCATACGCTCTTCTTCTGCACGGGCGTAAATCTGCCTTCCACGCCTACAAGCCGTCCGTTCAGATGATACGCGAGATACATTTTATTCGTTGCGATATCCGTCCAGCCGAGATAAGTCACGTAACGCAGATCGATTGCCGCGAGATCGGGAACCTTCAGCTTTTTCGCCTTCGGGAACAGCTTCTTCAGCTGCTTCTCCTCGACGGCATCAAACGGCTTCACGTATTCCTCAAGCGACCTCAGATAACCTTGAAACTCCAGCGGGGTATTCAACGACGCGAAGCTTTCGAGCAGCTTCTGCTCAGCCTCCGTTGCCCCCGGGAATGCTTCCATCACTTTAAAAGGCGTGTTGGAACGTACCGACGCAATAACCTTCGGATCGGATACCGTACTGCAAGCCTTCTGCAGCTCTCCTACTTGCTTCTTAATCAAATTCAGTTGATGGTTTCTAATAAATGGTGTACACATTGCTTTGTCAGCCCCTTATTTTATTTGATCGACTTACTGTCAAATAAGGTGCAAAGCCCATTATTAGAAACGATAGCCGGGCGACCATCCTTCAAGTACGCCCCATGCAAAGTATCGCCCCTAATTCAGGCTCTGCATGAAGCTGATTCGTAATCCGGCAAATTGATTTGCCATTGTTACCGCCTCCCTTTACTACTCGATTATAAAATAAATCCGGCTCCGCCCGCAATCCTCGCGGCTTAGCCTTCCATCCATTCCCGCAGCCGCGGCATCAACCGCTTCGCATCCTCGTAGCCCTGCTTGTACAAGGCATCCAGCTTCGCCGGATCCCGTTCCATCCGTCCCACTGCAAGCGTCTCTTGCGGACGAATCACGAAAACGGCGCCTCTCTTCTCCTGCCCGGCGATATAATCCAGCGTCTCGTTGTAAAGCTTATACCGTCCAAGCATCCTCTCTACGAGCTTCGGGTAGCTGCGGTAGGCACGCTGCGCGATCCAGCCGAACTTGCCAGCCGATTTCCGGTAATCCTCGTTGCGCGTCAGGATCAGAACATTACGTGTATAGCCGTCGCTTTCGGCCTTCCGCAGAGGAATAGGATCCGTGATTCCGCCGTCGAGCAGCTTCCGCCCGCCATATTCCACAATCGGCGCGATAAAAGGAAGCGAGCTGGATGCCCGGAGCAGCTGCAGCAGGTCAAATTCCGGTTCGCTTTTCCGATAATAGACGGTCTCTCCCGTCTCGCAGTCGGTCGTGCCAATGACGAACTCCTCCGGGCTCCGCTCGAAAGCCGCGTAATCGAACGGCACATGCTTATTCGGAATCTCGTCGAAGATAAAGTCCATGCCGAAGAGCTGCCCCTTCTTCCACAGGTTTTTCCAAGAAATATACCGCGGATCGCTTACCCATTCCACATTGACGGTCCGGTTGCGCCCAAGCTGCCTCGACAGATAGCTCGCCCCCATGCAAGCGCCCGCCGACACGCCGATCATATAGGGAAAATACACGTTATGCTCCGAAAAATACTCCAGCACCCCGGCCGTATACACGCCCCGCATGCCTCCGCCTTCCAGTACCAGCCCGATATTTTGCGCCGTACTCATGCTTTCCGCCCCCCGCCAAGTCGTTTGCTTGTCTCTTATCGCTCCTTACATTGTATCGTAAACGCTAAAGAAACTTAACAAACTTTCCTAAGTCCATGCCTTGAAACCAGCCATCAACTGTGTCACAATCGAGAAGGATACGCGGGACAGTTGTCTGTATCCCGTCAGTTTGCAACCGATTACATAGTTGGCGGCAATCCAGTCCGATTCAGCACGAAGATTGATCACGAATAGCGCGATTCGCGCTAATTGTGTAAACATCCATTTTAGGAGGGACTTATCAATGAGAACCATCAAACTCGGAAGCACGGCGCTTGAAGTACCGGTAGTTGCGGTTGGCTGCATGCGTATCAATTCCTTGGATAAAGCAGGGGCAGAGCGTTTTGTCCAAACGGCACTGGAGCAAGGGGCGAACTTCTTCGACCATGCGGACATTTACGGAGCCGGCACATGCGAGGAAATCTTCGCGGAAGCGATTCATATGAACGACAGCGTTCGTGAAAATATTATTTTGCAATCCAAATGCGGCATTAAGCCTGGCGTTATGTTCGACTTCTCGAAGGAGCATATCCTTGCTTCGACGGATGCGATCCTGAAGCGTCTCAAAACCGACTACCTCGACATTCTGCTCCTGCACCGTCCGGATGCGCTGGTTGAGCCGGACGAAGTGGCGGAAGCGTTCGACCGACTGGAAAGCTCCGGCAAAGTACGCCACTTCGGCGTATCGAACCAGAACCCGATGCAAATCGAGCTGCTCAAAAAATCGGTGAAGCAGCCGATCGTGGCGAACCAGCTTCAGCTCAGCATCACGAACGCGAACATGATCTCGAACGGCATTAACGTCAACATGGAGAACAGCTCCGCGATCAACCGCGACGGCAGCATCCTGGACTACTGCCGCCTGCACGACATTACGATTCAGCCTTGGTCGCCATTCCAATACGGCTTCTTCGAAGGCGTATTCCTCGATAACGACAAGTTCCCTGAGCTGAACAAAGCGATCGACGCGGTTGCCGGCAAATACGACGTGAGCAACACGACGATCGCCATTGCGTGGCTGCTCCGCCACCCTGCCAAGATGCAGCCGGTTATCGGTTCGATGAACATCGAGCGTCTGAAGGACTGCGTGAAAGCAGCCGACATTACGCTTACCCGCGAAGAGTGGTACGAAATCTACCGCGCGGCAGGCAACATCCTGCCATAAGAAGCTTTCATAAGCTTAAAGCAGCCTCTGGTTCAACGCCGGAGGCTGTTTCTTTTTCTATAGCAAGAATCATCAAGAACATGGGTTTCCATTCGTATACAATAAGGTCACCCGGAGAACGAGGAGGCAGCATTCGAGTGAAGCAGGACTATCTGGTGCAGATTCAGCAGACGATTGATTACATTGAAGCCCATATAGGCGAGGAGCTTTCTTTATCGCGGCTGGCGCAGGTCGCGAGGCTCTCGGACTTTCATTTCCACCGGGTCTTTCAATCCATGGCAGGAGAGACCGTGATGGAATACGTGCGTAAGCGGCGTCTCGCTATATCCGCTTACCAGGTGGCTTATTCGGATGCAAAGCTGCTTGATATCGCTCTCGATGCCGGGTTTCAGAATCATGAGACCTTTACCCGCGCCTTCAAGCGCATGTTCGAAATGACGCCGGCCGAGTACCGCAAGCGGGCGATCAAGCCTCCTGCCTACTCCAGGCTGAACGTGCTGCAGCGCAAGTACAATCCCTATTTAGGAGGAATACGAATGGAATACAAGATCATAACCAAGCCTGCCTTCAAGGTCATCGGCTACGAGATCCGCACAAGAGCAAACGGAGATAATCATAAAGAGATTCCGGCATTCTGGCAGGAGTATATTCGGAAAGAGCTGTACAAAAACATCCCGAACCGCGTGCACAAGGAATCTCCGGTCGAGCTTGGCATCTGTTACAACTTCGACATGGGCTCGGACGGCTTCTCTTACCTGATAGGGATGGAAGCGGAAACCTTTGACGGCGTAGAAGGCGAAGGTCTTGTGTGCCGCGAGTTCGATGGGGCCGAATACGCCGTGTTCACCACGCCAAAGGTGCCGCGCGAGCAGTTCTCCTCCTCGATTCAGAATACGTGGATGACGGTCTTTAGCGAATGGTTCCCTCATTCGGGCTATGAGCATGCCGGAACGCCGGAGTTCGAGCTGTACGACGAGCGCAGCAGTCCTGAGCTGCCGGAGATTCAGATGGACATCTATATCCCGATCAAGAAAAAGGCTTGATGAAGCGAAAAGAAGGCTATCCCCAGCCGAGGGGATAGCCTTCTTTTCATGGCCTTGTTGCTTTGGAATTAATAAGTCCGGCCGCAACCAGCACGCGCTTCATCATAACGGCCGATTCCGCGCGGGTAATCGGCTGATAACGAATACTTTACCGTCGAATTCCCCCTACCGAATGACCAAAATACTTTATCACTAAAATTTCCTGCAACACTAAAGAAATTTGGTTCGTCTATGGGGGAGAAGGTTAAGCTATTAATAAAAAATTAGGCGGTGAACATCATGAAAAAAATCAGCACCCTTGTTCTGCTTGTAACGCTAAGTCTCACCCTGCTTCTGGCAGGCTGTTCGAAGGCTGATAACTCGGCCAATACACCACCCGCAAACAACGCCACCAACCAGACGTCAAACTCTGATAATAATGACACAGGTTCGGCCACTCCAAGCACGAATGCGCCTAGCACGGAACCGGATAACGCTGCTTCGCAGCAGCCAAGCAATGACGGAGGCAGTACTTCCGGGAATCCGACTCCAATCAGCACCAATGAGCAAACCGCTCAGATTGGCGATGTTACGGCTCTGCGTCTTGCCGATTCGAAGACGGGCTGGGTAGCAGGCAACGGCCAAATCGCAAGAACCGATGACGGCGGAGCTCACTGGAAACTGCAATATTCCGGCAGCAAGACGATTAACCAGATTTTTGCCCTTAGCAGCAATAAAGTATGGGCGACAATCGGCGACAGCAATGCCAAAAGCCTGATTCTCATCCAATCGACTAATGGCGGAAAATCCTGGACGAAGGCAGGCACCGTGCCTAATCACGGGTTCCTTCATTTCACGAACGACAAAACGGCCTTCAGCGGCAACGCGATGACCAAGGACGGCGGCAAAACGTGGACGGAGCTGCAGACGCCGGGCAAAGAGATCGGTGAAGCCTACTTCCATGACCTGAACAACGGCTGGGCTGTGCAAGTGGTGAACGGTCGTCTTCTTTTCATGCATACCGGGAACGGCGGCAAGACTTGGAACACCGTGATGACACGCAAGACCGAAGCAGCGCCTAACGGCGTGATTATCCGTTCCACGGCGGCAACCGATGCCTGGATAGAGCTCATCGGAGACTCCGGCATGTCGCAAACCTCGTACTCGCTGTTCCACACAACGGACGGCGGCAAAACCTGGCTCCCGGCGATCGTGAGGAACGGCGCGGGCTCCGGTCCGGCACCGGGCTTTACAATGAACGATGCTTCGGTTCCGAAAGGCATGACCAGCGCAGCCCCTGGCGCCCTGTATGTCGTAAATCCGCAAACCGCGATTATGGGCGGACAATGCTCGGCCTGCGACAAACCAAACACCATTATGAAAACAACGGACGGCGGGAAGCATTGGACGATCAGCAAGTCTGAATTTACGGGCTACGGCACGCAATTTATCGGCGCGTCGGATGCGAACCATATCTGGTTCATCACGACGGACGGAACCAATGCAGCCGTACTGAACACATCCTCCGACGGAGGCAAGACCTGGCACAAGGCCTTTACCTTCAAAAAGCCTCAGCAAAAATAAAAGACGGCACAAGCCCTTCTGCGATATCGCAGAAGGGCTTTGTTTATATTCGCTTCTTGAATTGAATTAGCTCGTATCCTTAACGCCTATCAGCTCTTTCCGATGCGAATAGGCCAGCAGAAGAAAATTAATCAGAGCGAAAAGCACATAGGGCCAGGAAAAATGGTCGAGCACCAGATAGATGGATAAGAGCAGCATCCCCAGCACCACGTGAAAGGCGTCGGTCTCCTGGGAGGTAGGCCTGCCCTTGCTCAGCCGTCGGGATGCCAACAGCAGCACCGCCAATATTATCGCATAGGCAAGAGAAGCAGCGAAGCCGGTAAGCCCGCTCCACACCCCGAAGGTTACGGCAATCGCCTTGCCGCCCTTCCAGTCGGTAAACGGCGAGAACATATGGCCAAGGATAGCTGCCGCAGCGGGAAATATTATAGCGAAGCCGGTAACCGAGTCGCCGTGATGCATTAAGGCCATCGGCAGGTAACCCTTCGCAAAGTCCAGCGCAATGCCGGCGAAGCCGTAGCCGTAGCCCGCTGCCTTCCACAAGTTAATCGCACCCGGATTGCCGTCTCCGTAGGTTTTCAGATTAATCTTCTTTATCCTGCCGATCCAATACGAGAACATCAAGGACCCCGCCAGAAACGCTAGTGCCGTCCATCCGATAATCATGGATTGCCACGCCCCCCCACCTCAATGCTTCTGCCCTTCCAGGCCACCTTCCGCAGAAAAACCACCTGATACAGCGAATAAAGCATAATGTACAAGAAGAAAACTGTGCTTAACAGATTAACAGCGGGAAGCCAGATACCGAAGCGCCCCGTATAACCGACAAAATAATAAATTTGCAAGGTGTAGAGCACATAACCGATGGCTAAAGGCAGCAACGCGGACGTTCCAATGACAAAAGGAGCCGCTTCCGCCGCAATCAGCCCGAGCAGCCAGCCGGCGACGAGCAATGTAGTCCGGATCTGCAGCTTGCTTGTGCTGAGCACGGCCCCTTTGCTGAAGCCTTGAATCTCGCTTTTGATCCCGCCGGGATACATGCGGAAGGATACCATTCCCCGGCCGATATAATTCGTTACTTTCACCCCGGCCTGGATAAACCTGGCTCCCAGATTCAGGTCGTCAAGCACCTCGCCTTTGACGCTCTCATGCCCTTTCGCCCGCTCGTAATCCTCCCTTGCGGCGAGAATACAGGAGCCGTATAAGCCTTTATCCGGGTTTGTCCGCTCCATGGGAGACGTAAAAGCGAACAAGCCCAGCAGGTTCGGGATAAGCGCCAGCCGCTCATAGAATTTTTCCGCCACGTGAAAAGGTACAACCGAGAGGACTCCGCTCTCCTTCTCTCTAACGGCCAGCAAGGAGCGTACCGCGTCGGGCGCAAGACGGACATCCGCATCCAGAAACAGGATCATATCGCCTCCGGCCTGCAGATAACCGTTCCATACCGCCCAGTTCTTGCCTGTCCATCCTGATGGGAGATCCGGGTTCGAGATGACGGTGATGCCGTAGCTTTCCGCGATCTCCCGCGTCCGGTCCCCGGAATGATCATCTACCACGATAATCTCATACGGTTTATAGGACTGAGCCTTCAAGGAACCCAGCAAAAAAGGCAAATTGCTCTCTTCGTTACGGGCCGGAATAATAACCGACAGCTTTCTTTCCTGAAAGGGACCATCGCCGCTCTCAGGCACCGTATTCCTTCGAAATAACACAAACCCCATGCCTGAGGCGCATACGAGTAAGGCTGTGATCAATACCCCCATGTCTCACACCCCCCAATAAGCTTATATAGCAAATATATGGCTTTGACGGTCGTTCTAAGAACGTTTATCTGCCGGGATGGGGGGCTTGATCCATTAATATTTTATAAAAGTGCTGGAGATGGACCGCGCAACGGGATGGGACGACAAAAAACAAGACCCTTCGCAGGGTCTTGTTTTTAGGCGAGCTTAAGATTAACCAGTTCGTCCTTGGTAATCCCGGAGCAGCTGCTCGACAATCTGCTTAGCTGGAGTAATTCCGCCTGCTTTTGCAAGATGCTTGATTGTTCCGCATACTTTCTTATATTGCTTTCGATTTGAGGCGCGGGCAGCTGATATTTTAATCCAGTCGACGAATAAGGAGTAAAACATTCAAGATTTGATGCTTAATAGCCATCTCTCGGAATATCGCGAAGTTTAAATGTTGTTCTAAGTACAGATTCGCTTCCCGCTCTCCGTCAAATCTTTGAATAACATGATAACGAAGCTCAGCAGCATGCTCTGTAAAAAATGATCCACTGTCTTCCTGCCCCATATCCGCAAGCTGCTTTTCCCATATTCCTCTCTCTGACGAGTTGCTAACCAATAGCATCGCGCTGTCCATAAGCGATAATTATTTAATCTCATATTAACAGGAGTAGATCCTCAACTCTATGAGGAATCGCTATTTTCCTCGACAATTTCAGGCGGCCCAATCGTCACCCGCTTCCCGTCGAACGAAAGCACGGCTTTGCCCTCCACCTTCATCTGCTCCAAATAATCCTTCGGGATTTGCAGCCGCCCGACTTGATCGAGGACGACAAACCGTTCGTGGCGGGAGCCAAACCGGGCATCCTGCTCAGGTCGCGCCGACATCTCGGACTCATTCCCTAGTCCGTCCCCCTCCCGCTTGATCCACTCCGTGCTGGTCAAACCGTCGCGGATTGCCACGACGCGGTCGACCCGATCCGCAACCGACAGATCATGGGTAACAATAACGATCGTCACCCCCATCTCCCGGTTTAAGCGGCGAAAAATTTCAAGGATCCGTTCGCCCGTTGCATGATCCACCGAGCCCGTCGGCTCGTCGGCCAGCACCAGCTGCGGCCGGTTCGCCAAGGAAATGGCAAGCGCGACGCGCTGCTGCTCGCCGCCGCTCAGCTGGGTAAGACGGCTGCCCATCCGGTGCTCCAGCCCGACTGCCGCAAGCAGCTGCTTCGCGTAAGCCCGATCGAGCTTGCCATGGATAAGCATGGGCAGCTCGACATTTTGCAGGGCGGTCAGGTAAGGAACCAGATTGCGCCCGTTGTTTTGCCAGATGAACCCGACAGTCTCCCTTTTATAGGTTATCAGCTGCTCCTTGGTCATCTTCAGCAGATTCCACCTGCCGACATGCGCCTGACCCGCCGAAGGGCGGTCAAGCCCGCCCAATATGTTGAGCAGGGTCGATTTGCCGCTGCCGCTGTTGCCGATAATCGCCATCATCTCGCCCTGCTCTACCGTCAGATTCAGCCCGTGGAGGGCAACGACTTCTACCTCGTCCGTTTTATAGATTTTGACCAGGCCTTCGCAATAAATCATTGGCGTCGTTCCGACTGCTGCTTCCATTAACGTTCCTCCCCAAGCTTAACGGCCTGCGTAATGCGCAGGCTTCTTAGCTGCCAGAGCAGGAGACAGGCGCCTGCCGCCAGCATAAAGCCGATTGCCGCATAGAGCTTCAGCATATCCCCCGCTTCGAACACGATCCTAAACGGCGGAACCTGCCTGGCATTCTCCAGGCCTTTATCCTGCAGGAACGGCAGGAACAACCGGCTGGCGAGCTGACCCAGACCGATGCCTGCAGCAACGGACAGTCCCATGGTGAAGAGCTGCTCCAGGAGCAGCATGCTTGTCAGCTGCAGACGGGACAGCCCCATCGCACGCAGGATGCCAAGCTGAACCGCCCGGCGCGACAACGCGAAGAACCAGAAGATGAGATAACCAAGCAAGGACACCAGCAGCGAGATCAGAAAGCCGAGACTTAGGATCCCGAACAAGCCGCCTTGGGCGGGATGATTGCGACGGTCGATCAGCTCAGCCCGCGCGTCCCGTACCGAGCTTACTTCGATTCCTCGGTCAGCAAGCGAATCGAGCACATTCGCCAGCTTCGCGCCGTCCTTCATGTTCAGCCACACCTCGTATGGCGTCTTCTCCACCTGCTGATAAATATAATCCAGATTCCCGATAAAAAAAGGCGCTTCATCCTCGTACAAGCTTGGCCAATACGGGACAACACCCACCACGACGAACTCCACCGGGGTATTGTCGTAGCCGATCTGAATGGTAAGCGGATCGCCTTCCTTCAGGCTATGCTTCTTCGCAAACGCCTCGGATACAAGCACAGCCTGTTCAGCCGTGCCTAACGCGTTCAAATAATAATAAGGATGCACCTTGTACAAATCGTTGCGGAACCAGGCAGTCCCGGCAAAAGCCGCATTGTCGATTCCGACGACCTGCCCGCTTCCCGCCGACTTGCCGCTTACCTCAACCTTGCCGGTTGCCTTCCATACTCTTGCGGCGGCCTCTACGCCCTGCAGGTTCCGGAATGCCCCAAACGACGGCTCCGTATAATAAATTTTGTTCTGGTCATTCTCGTCCTGAACCCCTTCCCAGGCCGTCTCGAGCACGACGTCGGCACCATATTCATACTTCGTGCGGTCCGAGGCATTCAGATCCATGGTCCGGGCGGCCGCAGAGTTGTACACGCCAAGCCCAATCGTCAGAATGAGCAGAATCATCAGCGGGTAAAAGCTTGCCGCCGAACGGGACAGCTGCGTCAGCGTGACGTACAGGGTAACCGGCATGCGGCTTTGCATGATCTTGTTCCAATACCGCAGCAACAGCGGGAACAGCCTTAAACAGAGCAGACCGGCGGCGAAGATCATTAACGCGGGCAGGACGAAAATAACGGTCTGCAGCGCGGTGTCTCCCCCGCTTCCCGCAGGCACGAGGCTGCCGCTTTGCAGCAAGTACCAACCGGCCGCAGACAGAAGGGCCAAGGCCGCGTCCATATACAGCCGCTGCCATAACGGCTTGTCTGCCGATCTGGCCCGCTTCCGGGCATGCTCAACCACGGAAGCTTCGGCATATTTCCGGATTGGAGCGGTAGACGCCACTACCGCCAGCAGCGTCGCCACACCCCCAAAGAGCAGGGACATTCCGGTCAGGCCGACCGGTATCGATTTTCGCCCGACAAAGGACAAGAAGCCGCTCGACGATCCGATAGCCTTCGCCATAAACCAGGCCAGCGCCAGGCCAAGCAGGAGTGCCGTGAATCCCAGCAAAACCGACTCCAACGCATATAAAGCGGTAATCTGACGGGGACTTGCCCCGCGGCTGTGCAGCACGGCAATATCGCTGCGCTGCCTCTCCAGCGCTTGCTGCGCGTTCAGCGTAATGAAATACAGCACCATTGCCAGCACCGGTGCGGCTAGCGCGAACAGCATGGCAAGCAGCAGCATACTTTGCTTCTGGAACTCATGAAGCATGGCCGCGAATGAGAGATTTATCTTCGTGCCTGCCAGCATGCCGTGCAGCGTAATGTCCAGCCTTCCGAGCTCGCCGATAAGAGGGGCCAGGTCGCGAATCCGGATATTTTGCAGATCAAACGCATAGTACCAGCCGCCTTCGCCCGGCATAAGCTTATTGCCGCCAAGCAAGGTGCCGAACATCGTCTTCGGGCTGACCCACAGCGTATCCGCCAGCTTGTCCTTGCCTTCAATCGCCCAGCCGAAGTCCGTCTCGTTCTTCAGCGTATAGGAACCGGTGATGCGAAGGGTCAGCCGCTTTGTTTTTCCGTCTGCGTTTTTGGCATCGTACGTGAACGTATCGCCAATCCTCCAGTCGTACCGTTCCATCGCGTCGCTTAGAACCAGCACCTCGATTGCACCGTCCTGGATGCCGTCTCTTGGCAGCTTCCCTTCCGTCAGCTTCACCGCATCCGGCACGCCGCTTTGCGTGGCGAGCTCCATGCGGACCAAACGTCCGGCTTGCGCGGAGCCGCTGCTCCGAATCGTGGAGGATGGAAGGCTAATTCGGCTGGAGTAGGCTTCGACCGGGAACCCGATACGATCCGGCAAAGCCTCCTTGATCCACTCGTCCAGTCCGTTAAGACCCGACCAATCCGCGTCAGTGCTGCCGTCCGACTGGTATTTCATGTACAAGGAAGCGGCGGGGAGACCTTCCGTCTCCTCCTGCAGCGACTTTGCGACAACACGCTTCAGCGTGCCGTCCGCATACATCGGAATACTCATGGCGAAGGAAGCCGCGACGGTTAAGCCCAGCAGCGTGCTGAGCGTAAACCAGCGGTTTTGCCACATTTTCAGAAATAGAAACTGGAGAATGCGCATTATTTGCCCACAACCTTCTGGCCTTCCTCCAGCCCTTTAATAATCTCAACATCCGTTGAGGTCTGGATGCCGGTCTCGACGTCCACCTCGCCCTTGCTGCCGTCTTTGCCCGCGACAAGCACGTAATGCCGGCTGTTTTGCGTCCGGAGCGCGGCTATGGGAATCGTAAGTACGTTCTCCTTGCGCTGAACAATGACGGAGGCCGACAAAGGCGTTCCGCGGCCAAGGCCGTCAGGCGGCTTATCGAGTTCAATTAGGGCATAGGCATCAAGCGACTCCTCGCCGCCGTTATCGCCTGACTGCCCGTCATCGACCGGAAGCCTTTTGACCTTGCCTTTAAATTCGCCCACGGCGTTAATGTCCACGAGCGTCTCCATGCCGGGAGCAATGCTGTCCATATCGCTCGTGTTGAACTGTACGGCAACGACCAGCAAATCCATATCGGCAATGCGGCCAATCGCCTCGTATGCCCGCGCCAGATCCCCTTTTTCCGCCGTAAAGCTGACGATTGTTCCCGAATAAGGGGCCACCAGCTTCAGGCTGTTCAGCTCCTCCCTCAGCTCGGCAAGCTCTTCCTTCATCAGCTCGTAATCCAGCTGCTGCTTGCGCAGGATTACGCTGTCCGCGGCTTCGGAGTCGCCCCGCATCGCTTCCTTCAAATCCAGCTCGGTCTTCTCGATATCGATCTCCTTGCGCCGGATCTGGCTATTCAAGTCCCCCGGATCCAGCTCTGCCAGCACCTGTCCCTTCTTCACCTTATCCCCGGCCTGAACATGAACGTCCGTAATCCTCCGGTTATCCGTCTCGAAAAACAAGTTCTCCTCCCGCACGGACAACAGCTTGCCCGAGCCGGTCGCTTTCAGCTCAAGCGTCTTCCGCTGAACCGGATATTCCGGCTTCTGCGAAATCTTCGGCACCTTGATTTGCGGCAGCGCCTCCGTCTCTTCCTCCTGCGGCATCAGCGAGCAGCCTGCAAGCAGAGTAAAGCCGACCACCGCAAGCAGCAGGCCTGCCGCGCGTCCTTTCTTATTCCGGCTCTTGCAGCCGGCCGTCCGCCATCTGATAGACAACATCCGCCGCCTCCCATAACGTAGAATCATGTGTCGTCATGCAGATGGCGATTCCCTCCGCTTCGATGATGTCGCGAAATATGGCAATGATTTTTGCCGCCATCTGCGAGTCCAGCTCCGCCGTTGGCTCATCGGCGAGCAGCAGCGCCGGTTTATGGGCAATGGCCTTGGCAATCGCAATCCGCTGCTGCTCGCCGCCCGACAGCTCGGAAGGACGATGATTGGCCCGCTTCGTCAGCCCAACCAGCTCCAGGCATCTGGCCGTCCTTGGCTTCCATTCCGAGCGGCGTGCTCCGGCCATTCTGAGCGACAGCTCGACATTCTCCCAGGCGGAGAAGAGCGGCAGCAGGGCAAAGGATTGAAAAACAAAGCCAATCTGCCTGCGCCGAAGCATCGTCAGCTGCTTATCGCTTTGGTTCCGGAACGACCGCCCCCTGAAGAGAACCTCTCCCTCGGAGGGCTGGTCCAATCCGCCGAGCAGATTAAGAAGCGTTGTTTTTCCCGAGCCGGAACGCCCCCGAAGCATGGTCAGCTTACCGGATTCGATGGCGAGGTCGATCCCCTTCAGCACCTGAAGGGGGCTGCCGCCGCTAATGAAGCTTTTGTAAACGCCGTGCACCTCAAGCAACGGACCCCCAGGCTGTATAAGCTGAACGGCCATTATTCCGCCGCCTCGTCCGCCAGCGCCTTCGTCAGCAGATCCTGCCCTTGCGACTGGATGGCCTTAAGCGCATCGTCAACGGACTGCGTACCTTGAACCGCCTGATTAATTTGACCGGCGGCCATCTCCTCGAAGGAAGCCGCAAAGCCATCCGGCAGCGATTCCTCCTGCAGCAATGCCTGCTCATTGATCTTCTCGTTGTAGAAAGCGTCAATGTTCTTGCCGTCCGCTTCGTTCTTGTAGGCCGTTCTTGCCGACAGAGCCGGCGAGGACTTGGAGCTTGTCTTTGCGAGCTGCTCGCCGTTTGCGTACTTCAGGAATTCCCATGCAGCGGGCAGGTTCTCGGAAGAAGCATTAATCGCAAAAATCGTATCGAGGCTCATGCTGCCGGTAACCCCTTGCTGCGAAGGGTCGGTTGGGATCGTGACGAGATCCCAGTTCACGTCCTGACCCGGTGCTTTAACGGAACCGCCTTCGCCGCTTCCCGCCGCTTTGGTTGCCGTGGCCATCTTTACGCCCTTGATGCCCATCATGTTCATCAGCATGGGACCATCCACCGTCATAGCCGCTTGTCCGGACATAAACCGCATGGTAGCCGGACCAAACGAAAAGGTCGTCTTCCCGCCGCCCATTCCGCGGATCATCAATCCTCCCTGACCGCCTCCTCCTTGCGATGCAACCGTGGAAATGCTGCCCGATTTGTATCCGTCCACCACCGACTGGACAACGGCCTTCCATTCCGGCGTGTCAAAGGATACCGTCTTGGCCTCGCTGTCCGCATACAGAAGTCCTTTGGCCTCGCCAATCTCCCGGATCAGCTCGAACGAGTCCTGCGTCTGCATAGGAAGCGATAACCCGTACAATGCGTCATCCGCTCCTACCTTGTCCATGGATACGTTATCGCTGCCCTTTTTCGCCGGGAACCTTGCCGCCAGCTGCATCACTTCCTCCCAGCTCATGCCGTCCGTCGGATACGGAACGCCGTATTTATCGAACAGGTCTTTGTTGTAGTAAAGCGCCTGGCTCGAGAAGGTTGGGCTAAGCCCGTACAGCTTGCCGCCGCCGCGCGCCTTCAGCAGATCGATAACGGATGGCAGGAACGAATCGAGGTCGAAGCTGTCCTGCTTGACCGCGGCATCCAAATCGTACAGCTTGCCGTCCTTTGCGAGCTCCGCGTATTGATCCTCCGTCAGCAGAACGGCGTCCGGCTGCTGCTCCTCGATAAAGCTCTCCATCGCCGCTACCGGATCATCCGCCGACATCGCCTCCTCCGTCGACACGACCTCCAGCTCCACATTCGGGAACATCGCCTGAAAGGCGTTGCCGTACTGCATGTAGAAGGCTTCCTCGTTGAAATAGCCGACCTTCAGCGTTCCTTTATCCTCTCTGTCCAGGCTGCCGAACGCGGCGCTGCCTTCTTTGCCGCCCCCCGAAGTGCAGGCCGTTAAGGTTAGGGACAAGGCCAACAAACTTGTGGCAAGCCCTCTTCTATTTCGTCTCACTGCCGATCACCCTTCTTTCGTTTAATAGGTTCAACGGTAAGTATGATTCGCGTTTCTTAGAAAACCGTTAGAGAAGCTGAAAGCAAGCTTAAAGGACGATTAAAGGGAGGTAAAAAAGTGGCGGGGATTACCGCAAGGCGGCATTTCGCTGCTGCATGCTCCAAGCGCAGAGGCGGCACCCCTTGCAAGCGCAGGCTCTATTTTGCATGGCTTCTGCCGCAGTTTTCCCGTTGGGAGGCGCTCTCATCTTACACGTTGCATGTATTGCAGGATAATGAGCCGCTTGGGGTCGCTTGGGGAACATATAGTGCAGCAAATGCAGGATAACACGCCGGTGGGAGCTTATTTGTGCTGTTTTCCTTCGATATCCTGTAATCCATGCAGCGTATTTGACGTTACAGAGCTGAACGAGCTATTACGCTGCATTTCGTGCAACGTATGCGCAACTATTAATTCCATCACAAAAACGCCCTTAACCGTCAGCTTGGACAGTAAGGGCGTTCTCTTGTTCGTAAATTATCCCACGGGTAAAGTGACCAGTACACGCGTGCCTACAGCGGTCTTGCTCTCGATGCGGATTTTGCCGCCGTGGCGTTCGACAATCCATTTGGCGATGGCCAGTCCAAGGCCCGTTCCGCCTTCCTGCCTTGTCCGCGCCTTATCCCCGCGATAGAACCGGTCGAAAATATGCGGAAGATGCTCCGGCGGGATGCCGATTCCCGTATCCTCGACCTCGAGGTACACGGTATGCGCCAGCTTGCGGCAGGCTACCCGGATGACTCCGCCCTCCGGCGTATATTTAATGGCATTATCCATTAACGCCATAAGGAGCTGATGCAGCCGTTCCTCATCGGCTTGCAGCTGAATAGGCGACTCTACTTCGCCGCGCAAAATAATATCCTTAACCTCCGCCAGCATCGTCATCTTGCTGATGCCGTCCTGCACGATCCGCTCCATCGAGATAAGCTTCTTATCCAGCTCTAATTGATTCGAATCGGAGCGCGCCAGCGTCAGCAGCCCGCTGACCAGCTTGCCGAGCCGCCTCGTCTCCTGCAGCACCATGGAAATATGCTTGCTGTCCTGCTCAATCGTATGCTCCGGATGACGGAGCAGCAGCTCCGCATGAGCTTGAATGACGGATAACGGCGTGCGCAGCTCATGCGAGGCGTCCGAGACGAACTGCTGCTGCTTCTCCATCGAGTTGCGGATCGGGATAAGCGCACGGTTAGCCAAATAATAACCCGCCGCAACGGCGACCAGCAGCCCGATAAACCCGCCGAGGAGCAGAATCATACGCAGCCGGTTCAGCATGCTCACCTCTGCCGAAATATTCGTCAGCAGCTGCTGCTTCACGCCAACCTGCACCTCCCCGCTAATGCTGCTGTAGAGCACCGGTGATGCCGAATCCTTACTGCCGTTGAACACGCGGTAATACTGGTCGCCAAGTTTGACCGTCTCGGGACGGTCTCCGAAGTTATCCGGGCGGAGGTGATTCAGATCTTTTTCCCCGAACATGGATGCCGCGGGCAGCTGGATCGGCTGATTGTCCTTCGTCCAGTACAGCTGAAACACGGGACGGTTCATCTGGCCTACCTGATAAATAACGGTTGGTTTCATCTGCAGCGACGGCAAGGCTTGCATGGTTATCTTCGAGCTCACGCCCGCCACCGTCAACTGATTGCTTACTCCCGTCAGGGACTTGTCGATCTGCGAGAACAGCATATCCTTCATCACGAAGTACACAAGCGCGTTCAGCGATATAAGTATGATGGATAAAACAGCGGCGTTGCGGATCGTCAGCTGCATTCGGGTGCGCTTGATCATGACGTCTTCTCCTTCAGCATATAACCAACACCGCGGATGGTATGGATATAACGGTCGCAGCCCGAGGGCGTAAGCTTTTTGCGCAAATAATGGACGTATACATCCACCACGCCGGGGCTAGCATCCGAATCGATTCCCCAGACGCGGTCAAGCAGCTGCTCCTTGGTCAGAATCTGCTCCCGGTTCAGCAGCAGAAACTCCATCAGCTCGAATTCCTTGGCCGTCAGCTTCAGAGGTTCTCCGCTCGCATAGCCCTCCATCGCGTGGCATTTTACCGAAAGACTGCCGTAGTTCAGCTCCCCGTCCTTCGCTCCCCGCAGCTGGCGGCGCATAAGCACGCGAAGACGGGCCAAGAGCTCCCGCATCGCAAAAGGCTTAATCATATAATCATCGGCGCCCGCATCCAGCCCCAGTACCCGGTCCTCTACTCCATCCCTTGCGGTGAGCAGCAGAATTGGCGTGGTCAGGCCTTTTCCGCGCAGCTCCCGAAGAACGGCTACCCCGTCCATGCCAGGCAGCATAATATCCAGAATGATCAGATCATGAATGCGTTGATCGGCCAAATACAGACCTTCCAGTCCGTTGTCTGCTTCATCGACCTGATAAGCTTCTTCCTTCAGAACCGTCGCAACGGCGTCGCGAAGCGGTTTTTCGTCTTCCACAATGAGTATCCGCAAGGCTCTCTGCCCCTTCTTCTAACATAATGACTTGCCCCATTGTACAGGATGAACCTTAAAGAAGAGTTAGAAGACTTAACTTTCATGCCTACACCCGCTTCGGCGCTCGAGACCGCCACTCCAGTGATGTTAATGCCCCTCAGGGAACCTTAACCGTCTATCTAGCTACTCCTTTCGCTTGCTTAAGGTCCCTTAGGGACCTTAACTTCCATGACTACGCCCGCTTCGGCGTCTCGGGACCGCCACTTCAGCAACCAATAAGACCCCTGCGAGGGTCTTATCGGTTGCCTTTCTGCCGTCCATGCATGGTTTGCGCTCCATCGGATCCCGTGCCGCATAAGGCCCTGACAGGGTCTTATGCGCGTCCTCCTCCTGTGCCTACAAAAAAGATGCCCCATCGCCAACGAAAGCGATGGAGCATCGTATCTTATCGTTCATCCTTTATTTCGCGTAGTTAAACATCGACTGCACCGTTACCTGTCCCGGCGCCGCAGGGACGAACAACGCTTGGTCCGCCGCTTTTTTCTTGAACTGAACCGTTACGGGGATACCCGGAATCAGATCGAAGAAGTTATCCGTAAAGATGCCTTCCTCCTCCGCTTGCACCCAGACTTGCTTGGCCAGTCGCTTGGCCGTTAATACGAAGGCCGTCCCCTCGCTGCCGGCTGCTTCTTCCACCGCGATCTCGGGATCCGTAAGCGCCAGCTCCTTCGCGTAGACAAAATAATGCTTGGAGCTTGCCAGCTCCCGGCCCGCTTGAATCAAACGGCCGGCCAGTACCACGCAGCCCGGATTAAACTCGCCCAGCTGCTCGGCGGACAAAGAGAGAACCGGCTTAGCCGAACGGGCGCCAATGGCAACCGTCTCGGAACCGGACTTCAGCAGCGTGCCGTCCAGCTCATGCAGGCTCCACTCCAGCACCGCGTCAATGGAATGCCCAAGGTCGGACACCACATGGAGGTTCGTCACGTCTTCCTTCTGATCGAAGGACAAAAGAACATCGGCAAAGCTGTTCTTGATCAGGTATTGAGCGGCTTTCCATCTGCCGTAGTAATCCATGCTCGACCAGGACGCAACCGGCCAGCAGTCATTGATCTGCCAATATAACGAACCCATGCAATAGTCCATGCTCCGGCGATGCGCTTCAATCGCCTGCTTCATCGCTTCGGCCTGCAGCACCTGGCTGATATAGAGGAAGGAAGGGAAATCCTTCGGCTGCTTCATATACCGGTCCGCATAATCCTTGATCAGGAAGTTGCCCCGTCCATTCTTCTGGTGATGCAGCATCACCTCGGAATCCAGCGCCATATCCTTCTCTTCCGCGTAAGCCCGTACGGTCTTATATTCGGGGAAGGACTGGAAGCCGTACTCGCTCATGAAGCGTCCGATATTCTCGTTGTACTGCTCGAACGGCTCCTGCGCATGCCATACCGCCCAATAATGGATATCGCCGTGCGATGAGTTGTTTGTCGCATGCTGCTCGCTATTGCCCGTCAGACGCTGCATCGGCGATGATGGCCAGTATGCAACATCCGGCGCCATCGCCGCCACAACCTCCGGCAGCACCCGATGGAAGACGGCCTCGTAATCCGCCCAGATTCGTTCCCGCTGCTCGGCGGTAAACAGCTGCTTCCAGCCCCAGCCCTTATCCTCCTCAAATTGCGACCAAGCCGCATCAATCTCATTGTTGCCGCACCATAATGCGATGCTTGGATGGTTGCGCAGACGGCGCACATTGTCCTCCGCTTCCGCGCGAACGCTGCTCAGGAACGCTTCATCGCCCGGGTACATGCTGCAGGCGAACATAAAGTCCTGCCAGACCAGGAGACCGTTTTCGTCGCATAGCCGATAGAAAATATCCTGTTCGTAGAAGCCCCCGCCCCATACGCGGAGCATATTAAAGTTCGATTCCACCGCGCTTGCAATCTCGTGGCGGTAGCGTTCCTCGGTCACCTCGGCGAAAAAGCTGTCGTTTGGAATATGGTTAGCGCCCTTCGCGAAGACCGGAATGCCGTTCACCTCGAAGTAGAACGACGATCCATGCTCGTCCGGCTTGCGAATAAGCTTAACGCAGCGAAGTCCGGTCACTGCGGAGGCTTGAGCCAGCTCCTTCTGCCCTTGCGAGAGCGCTGCCGTAAACGTATACAAATGAGGCTCTCCAAGACCGCGGGACCACCACAGCTTCGGCTGCTCAATCGTAAGCGGCCAGGCAACGGTCTGCGCACCGCTCTCAAGAACGACCTTGCGCGTCCATTCCCGTCCGTTATCGGTATGCAGCTTAAGCTCAAACTCGCCGCCGTTCTCCGATTCCACCGCGAGCTGAACCGTTAACTTCGCCTCGGCAGCCGTCACTTCGTCCTGCCCCACGTACAGATCCGTGATTCGCGCGCCGCTCCAGCCCCGCAAATAAACCGGCCGGCCAAGCCCGCTCGTTACAAAGCGCGGACCCCAGTCCCAGCCGTAATGATACGGCGCTTTGCGCGAGAATACGCTTACTTTTTTGCCTTCAAGGCCTCCGGTAACGGAGTCGTCATTCGGTGCCGGCAATCCGGGACCGTAAGACTCCAGCTTAGCCAACCCCTCTTCAACGGGGGAACGGAAGCGAATGTACAAGCGATTGCCCTTTTCCCGGACATGAGGCTTCGCGTCAACCGTCCAAGTGCGGAACATATTGTCCGCCGACAGGATTAAAGCATCGTTCAAGTACACGTCCGCGTACGTATCCAGCATCTCGAACACCAGCTCGAGCTTGGCATGCGCAAGCAGTTCGCCCGGGGCGTCGAATACGGCTTCGTATTCCCATGTCTTTTTATCAATCCACTGCAAGTCCCTCTCGTTGGTCTGGGCAAAAGGCTCGGAAATAAGGCCGTTCTTCAGCAGGTCCGTGTGCACGCAGCCCGGTACGAAAGCCGGCTTCCACTCCTGCTCTTCGCTATTCTTAAACGTCCAGTTCGAAATCCGCCACTTCAACTCGCTCATGAGAATCCTCCTAAATATAAGGCCATTGCCAATGGTATTTGCGTAAATGGATGCATTCGACTGTAGTATAACGGAGGTGCGAAACAAATGTATACCTCACTAATTTATACTTTTTTCAGGTTTATTTTATAGAAAATTTGAACGGGCAGGCTACAATGATAGAGAAATGAGGTGCATGGAGTTATGTCCATCCGAAAAAAACTGATACTCTCCTATGCGGCCATGATCGCCGTTCCGATCCTTTTGTTCGGGCTGACCATCGCGCTGCTGGGGAATCTGCTTATAAAAGACGCCCTTCCCGGTGCCGGGGGAGGCGGTAAATCCGGGCATTCGTTCCCGCTCAGCTCTATACGCGATCTGTTCGCGGAACGGAGTGAGCTGGCCTCCGGCCTGAAGTTCATCGCCGAGCATGACCCCAAGCTGCTGGCCGATCCGGCATTTCTGACCGACACGGGAGCAAGGCTCCGGGAGGTGGAGTCCGGGATGATCGTCATCCGAGATGACGAAGCAACGTATGTCTCGCCCGGGCTGTCCGCCGATCAAATTCCAACCGACTTGGCCAATGGTCGCATGAAAGCGGAGAATCCCGGTCCGCCAAGCGGCACCCAATGGAATACGATTGCCTTCTCAAGCCCCGACGGCAGCAGAGGCAAGCTGGTCATCGTCTCCGACATGAAGCCGGTAGCGGACTTCTTCAAGCGGCTGGTTCCGCTGGTGCTGCTCACCCTGCTCGGGGCGCTTATCGTCACCAACGGTCTGCTTACTTATCTCGTCTCGCGAAGCATCGTCAAGCCTCTTTACGCCTTGAAGGAAGCAGCCGGCCATATCCGGGAAGGCGATCTGGAGCATCCCATTCGGCTGCGAAGGCAGGATGAGATCGGACAGCTTGGGGCTGCTTTCGAAGAAATGCGCGTTCGCCTGCAGGCCTCCCTGGGAGCCCAGCTTGAGCTGGAGCATGGCCGCAAGGAGCTGCTGGCGAACATCTCCCATGATCTGAAGACGCCAATCACCGCGATTCAAGGCTGCACGGATTGCCTCAGCGACGGCATTGCCGATACGGAAGAAAAGCGGCAGAAGTACGTGCAGATGATTGCCGGCAAAACAACCGAGATGAACCGGATGATCGAGGAGCTGCAGCTGTATTCGACGCTGGATACGGGCAAGCTGCCTTTTCAGTGGGAGACGGTTGATTTAACGGCCTATATGATTCAGTACGTTAACGAGTTGCAGCTTGATCCCCGCTTCAGCGGGACGGAGGTTACCTTTACGCCAAGCGCCGGCATGGAGCAGGTCCTTATACAAGCAGACCGGCAAAAGCTTCACCGCGCGCTTATGAATCTGGCCGACAACAGCCTTCAATATATGAAGGGCGAGACGAAAAAGCTGCAATTCTCGCTTGATCAGGAGCCCGGCGGCATCTATCTCCTGCAAATACGGGATAACGGCGAAGGTATTCCCGCCGATGCTCTGCCCCGCGTATTTGACCGGTTCTTCCGGGCGCAGTCCTCGCGAAGCCCCGGCAAAGGCAACAGCGGACTTGGGCTCGCCATTGTGAAGCAAATTATAGAAGCGCATGGCGGAACCGCATCGGCTGCCAGCAAGACAGGTGAAGGAACAACGATACAGCTTCGGTTCCCTGCATGGAAACGGGACGGAACGAAGCCGGGGAATGGAGGCGCAAGATGAAGCGGATTTTGATAATTGAGGACGATCCGGTTATTGCCGAGGTGCAGAAGGATTATTTGGTTGCCCACGGCTTTGAGGTCGATATGGCCGAGCGCGGCGATTCGGGCCTGGAACTTTCGCTTCAGGGCGAATATGACCTCATCCTGCTGGACCTGATGCTACCGTCCATGGACGGTTACGAGGTATGCCGCCGGATTCGCGAAGCAAGCAATGTTCCGATTCTTATCGTGTCGGCGAAGAAGGAAGAGATCGATAAAATCCGCGGCTTTGGACTTGGAGCGGATGATTACATTCTCAAGCCGTTTGGCCTTGGCGAGCTGGTAGCCCGGGTAAAAGCCCATCTGTCGCGCTATGAGCGGCTGGTCGGACAAGGTCAAAACAAGCAGCGCAGGGATGAGCTGCGGCTGAACGGGATCCGGATCGAGAAGCCGTCCCGCCGGGTGTTCGTGAACGAGCGCGAAGTGCCTTTTACGGCCAAGGAATACGATCTGCTCCTCTATCTCGTCACCCATCCGAACCGTGTCTTCCGAAAAGAGGATCTGTTCGAACAGATTTGGGGAATGGACGCAATCGGAAGCGACCATGCAACGGTCACCGTTCACATCAGCAAGCTGCGTGAGAAGATCGAGCGCGACCCGTCGAAGCCTCAATATGTCGAGACGATCTGGGGAGTCGGGTACCGGTTCAATATTTAAGAGGGAGGAATGGAGCGCTTGAAAAAAATTACGTTGCAGCAGCGGCGAATCTTACTCCTGCTTCATATTCTTTTTGCGGCAATTATGCTTGGCGTGCAGGTTGTGTTTATTATCCTGGCCTTAACCGCATCCGTTACGGATGATCCCGACACGCTAAGGTCTTGCTACCGCATTATGCATCTGTTGGCCGATTCCAGCGTACGCGCCTCCACGATTGGCACCACGGTAACCGGCATTGCGCTGTCGGTGCTAACCTCCTGGGGATTGTTCCGTTATTATTGGGTGAT
This sequence comes from Paenibacillus sp. BK033, assembly GCF_004345425.1. Classification (GTDB taxonomy): domain Bacteria; phylum Bacillota; class Bacilli; order Paenibacillales; family Paenibacillaceae; genus Pristimantibacillus. Next base: position 5,901 of record NZ_SLVP01000013.1, on the reverse strand, counting down.
CGCCAAAGAGGCCCTTACCCTGCTTGCGATCGGTATCGGGTTCATCGGCTTATACGAATGGACCTTGCGGGGGCTCGACGACGATGGAAGCCTGACCGTCCATCATACTTGGCTTATGATCGGCATCGCCTTGCAGACGGTATCCCTTATCGTTATGTATGTGCTGTCCGTGTGGAAGCCGGGCGGCAAACGAAAAGCCCCGGCCTTATAAGATCCGGGGTTTCGATTTTTCCTCCGTCAGCGGCCGATATTCTTGTAATAAATCATCGTCGCGTCCAGGCTTCCGTCAGCCGATCTCGCGAAACCCGGAATACGGCCCGCCAGCTGATAACCCAAAGACGCGTACAGCAGATTCGACGGATCTCCTTCCCTGGTATCCAGTACAAGCAGCGACCGATTCTCCTCAAGCGCCGCCTCCTCGGCCGCAAGCATCAGCTTCCGGGCAATCCCCCTGCGGCGGCACTGCGGATGAGTCATTAGCTTCGCAATCTCCGCGCGATGCGAGCCGTTCAATTTGCCGCAAAGCTGAAGCTGCACGGCAGCAGCGATTCGCCCGTCAAGCCTGGCCACAAACAACAGGACCTCCGGATCCGGTACGCTCCTCCAGTATCGTATCGCTTCCTCTTGGCTGAGCGGCGGCAGGAACCCGACGGATGCACCGTCCTCCACGACTTGAACCAGCACGCTTGCCAGTTCCTCTATCGAGGTCTCTAGCGAAGTTAAACGTTCGATAACGATATTATTGCTCATGCTGCTTTCCCTCCATCCTTCTTCAAAGCTTGCCTATACCCCATCATAATGGCATGATTATCATTTGTATAACGAATAATATAGGTTATTATGATTCATATTTTCGATCATGAAAGGACGTAGCTCATTCGCATGGATTTCTCGCAGCTTGAAGCGTTTATCGCAATCGCTCATCTCCTTAACTTTACGAAGGCGGCCGAGCATCTTCATATCTCGCAATCGGCCATAACCGCAAGAATCAAGGCGCTTGAGGCCGCTGTCGGCAAAGAGCTGTTTCAGCGGGATAACCGGAACGTAAGCCTAACTCAGGGGGGCATCGCCTTTTACCCTTATGCCGAAAGAATGCTGCGGTTATTCGAGGAAAGCAAGCTGACGCTGTCGGATACGTTCGAGCATTCGGTTGTAATGAGTGGTCCCGGCTCGGTCTGGCATTACCGATATTTGTCCCGGATTCTCGCCTTCAAAAACGATAATCCGCAGGTCGCCGTGAAATTCTACAGTCATATTGACCCCAGCTATATGGTCCGGGACCTGCTCCTGGATGGTATGGTGCATCTCTCCATCCGATTTGATCCGCCCGAGCATCCGAAGGTGACAAGGCAGCTGCTGTTCGAGGATGAGCTCCTTCTCGTGTCCAAGCAGCCTAAACTCGGCGTTATACAGCAAGAGGATTTCCGCTCGGCGGGTTATTGCCACCTTGCTTGGGGCACCCCTTTTCCGGAGTGGTTCGCGGAATTCGCGGGTACGGGTTATGTTCCCTCTCTGGAGATCGATCATTCCTCCATCATGCTGACGATTCTGCTGCAAGGGGATTTCTTTGGCTTCCTGCCCCGGTCCATCGCGCAGCCTTATCTCGATTCGCAGGCTTTGTTCGAGCTGCCTTGCGCCGTCAAGTCTCCGTCCATCCGGGCATACGCCACCTACTTGACCGACCAGCAGCAGCATGGCAGCGTCAAGCTTGCCCTGCGGATGCTTGGACTTTCGTAATTTGCTGTCATATGCTTCCGCTTCCTCTCATACAATTTGCTGACTGCTTATCCCGGCAAAAAGGAGGATCGCGGATGAGACACGGAGAGCCAATAACAGCTGGTTATGCGGTGATCGTAAGAGAAGACATTCCGACAGGGCTTTCTTATGAAGCGCTTGTCGCCGCATTTGAACGGCAAATGGGAAGATGGGAGCCTGAGCTCGGGGATCAGCTCGCTCTGCAGCAAGCTTCTTGGGAACATGTAGAGGCTGCTGTGAAGCAGCTGGAAGGCCCGCATGGACTGATGATCTTGTCGGAAGTGAATCAGGGCGCGCTCCTGTCGCTTCATAACGGCATCAAGCAAAGCCGCCTCTATCTGGTTGGCAATCCGCTCATCGCGGAGCCCATTATTGCTATCGACAGAAGGGCCAGCCTTTACGTTCCTTTCCGCGTCACTTTATACGATAACGGCGGCCCGCGCGGGGCGATCATATCGTTTGACCGGCCGTCCTCGTTTCTCGGCGCGCTCCACCAGCCGGCACTTGCGCCATACGGCAAGCTGCTTGATGCGAAGATTTACAGCGTTGTGCGTTCCATTATGATGTAGCGACAAGCGTAAACGGCCGCGCAAACTTATACTTTCTTATATTTAAAAAAGGGAAGGAGGGTACTGCATGAGGCAGTACCCTCCTTCTCTTTCATTCGGCACGGCGTTTAGAAACGGCCGATTGCCACGAACAAAGCCACGGCCAGCATCAGGATATTCATGCCGATGCTGCTGTATTCCGCGCGTCTGGCATGGAATACGGCGGCAAGCAGCATAATGACCGCGATGCCGATTGCCGCGATTGGCGTCAGCACCGGCGCGATACCGGTTGCCCACGGGAGAATCAACCCCAAACCGCCAAGCAGCTCGGACAGGCCGATAAAAGCAACATAGCCTGTAGAAGCGTCCTTTGCCCACGGCATCGTGCTTTTTACTTTATGGGGCTGAAAGGTTTTCATGAAACCTGCCGGAATAAACATTAATGCTAACAATGCTTGCGCGATCCACAATGCAATATTCATAAGATACGCCCTCCTTGATTACGTGTTGTTTATAGCGATATAATAAACCCAAGGGTCACAAGGCGGAAGTAGGCACATCAAATAAACCTAGTATCCAAAAAGAAACCTTAAGCCCCGCATGGGATTGGAGGAATTATGACAGACGAAAACTGCAGCCGGGTGGAAACCGCATTAGAAATTCTAGTCGGCAAATGGAAGCCTGTTATTCTATATCAGCTTTTCACTAACGGTACGATGCGGTTCAGCGAGCTCCAACGGGCGCTGCCGGACATTACGAAGAAAATGCTGACCTCTCAGCTCAGAGAATTGGAATACCACGACATTGTGCACCGGAAAATCTATATGCAGATCCCTCCGAAGGTCGAATACTCCATTACGGAATACGGGATGAAAATGACGCCTCTCCTGGAAGAGATCAATAAGTGGGGCACCATGCATATTCAGCATTTAAGCGAGCTGTACGGCGAAGGCCGCAAGCTGGAGGAAGCCGAAACGAAATAAAAACGGACTAGCGCTCGCATCACGCTAGTCCGTTTCCGTTTGTATCGGGCCCGTTATGGCCTCTTCTTTTGTCTATCCAATGCCTTACGCAACATTTGCTTGTTGAGTGCGAACAGCTTCTCTTGCCCGGGGACGATGATGAAGAATGTAGTAACCTCCGGCGCAAATAACAGCTATAATACCCGCCACGAGGTACATCATCCGGTAATCCGTCAAGGAAGCGATCATCCCCATGAAATACGAGCCGAGCCCGTAGCCAAGGTCAAACATGAGGAAAAACGTGCCGTTGGCGCTGCCCCGCCGGTGCTCCGGCGACAGCTTGATCGCAAGCGTCTGGAAACACGGCAGCAAGGCGCCGTAGCCGATTCCCATAATGACGCCGGCGAACAATACCATTGCCGCGGAATGCGCTTGGCTCAGCAGAAACATGCCCACCGCAAACAGGCCAATGCCCGGATAATACAGATAATGCTCCTTGTAACGGTCGAACACTTTGCCGATAACCGGCCGGAAAACGACGATCATCACGGCAAACACCATAAAGAAGGTGCCCGTTACCTGCGACTGGTGAATCTCATCCGTAAACGAGGCCATAAAGCTGGATAAAGAGCTATAGGCAAATGAAAGAATAAAGCCGACAAGCGAGATCGGCAGTGCCGCAGGCTCGAGGAAATGGTTTAGGCGCCAGCCTTTTTTCTCCGGCTGTTCTTGGGCAATCGGCTCAGCGGCTGCGGCAGGAATGGCCGATGTCCTCAGCCCTTTTTCGCCCGGCATCTTCAAGACAAAAGCAAAGCCAAGCGACAATGCCGCGATGATGCATATCGCAAGCAGCAGCACGTTAATATTCTGGTCCTTCCACAGGAACAGCCCCAGCGCCGGTCCCACGACCATAGCGATACTCATAAACATCGTATAATAGCCCATTCCTTCACCCTGCCGAGATACGGGAACGATCGTTGCCGCAACCGTGCTCATCGCCGTTGAGGCAACCGCGTAGCTCATGCCGTGAATGAAGCGGACAATAAGGAACAGAATAATGCCTTTCGTTCCGAAATAACTAAGGCAGGCGAGCAGGAAAATAACCATTCCGATAATCGCCATTTTCCGTTTGCCGAAGCGGTCGACCCACTGGCCGGAGAATGGCCGGATCAACACGCCGCCAATCACATAAATCGTAATGACAAGACCCATCTGCTGCTGGCCGCCGTGCAGACTATCCCGGACATACAGCGGAAAAGCCGTCGTCAGGACGTAGAAGGTCAGGAACATAAAAAAACTGCTCACGCAAATAGTGACGAAGTTTCTCGTCCAGATTTTATCTCTTAGCAAGGTCAACGCTCTCCAATCCCTGTTTGAAACTTTCTGTATATGCTGAATCATTATAAAATCTCAAATTTATAAAGTATAATACTTATTTTATAATGAAATCATCACATGAAAGTTATATAAGGAGAGTGACCCGCTTGGAGTTTCTCCAGTTAAAATATTTTCAAGCCGTCGCCCGGCATGAGCATATTACGAAAGCCGCCAAGGAACTCAACGTCTCGCAGCCGTCGCTCAGCAACTCCATCAACCGGTTGGAGAAGCGGCTCGGCGTGCCGCTCTTTGAACGGCAGGGCAGGCATGTGAAGCTGAATGCCTTCGGCAAAACCTATCTCAATCGCGTCGAACGGGCTTTTCTTGAGCTTGAAGAAGGCGAACGCGAAATTACGGATATGGCCGGGCTCGAGTACGGCACCGTTTCGATTTCCGTTACACTGCCCTATGTGCTGCCCCTGATGCTGAAGGAGTTTCTGACGATGCATCCGCATATTCGAATTATCCAACAGCAGTTAGGCTCCGTCTCGGAGATGAGAAGCGAGCTGGAGAATGCCGACATCGATTTTTGCATCTCCACGACTCACATTAACGGGCCGGACATCGTGTGGTTGACTCTTGCGGAGGAAGAGCTTTGCTTGACCGTGCCGAAGGGACATCGCTTTGCCGCGCGGGAGAGCATCTCCTTGATTGAAGCGGCGGACGAGCCGTTTATCGCGCTTTCCTCCCGCTCCAACTTCCGTGAAATAACGGACGGCTTCTGCCGACAGGCCGGCTTCGAGCCACGGGTCGCCTTTGAACTGGAGGAGGCCAGCTCCATTCAGACGCTTGTCGAGATGGGCCTTGGCATTACCTTCACGCTTCCGCTGTCGCTGGGCAATCGGGCATCCAGCCCGGGAACCGTGCAGCTCAAGATCACGGATCCGGTCTGCCGCCGCACCTTCGGCATCGCCTGGAACCGCAAGCATTACCTGTCGCAGGCGGCTGTTCATTTCCGCGACTTTGTGATCGGCTTCTTCGGGAAAATGTAGCTGGCTTAAGACATCCCCACTTGCACCAATTTCGCATGAAATAAGACCCTGCGGGATCTCTATCCAGCTATCTGTTGGCTTTTTGAGTTGGATAAGACCCTGGCAGGGTCTTATCGTTTAAAGTGGTATGGTTAGGGTCCCTTAGGGACCTTATCCTCCTACCTAGCCAGCTATTTCGCTAGGTTAGGGTCCCTTAGGGACCTTAACGACCCTGTAGCGGCCGAATATCGGCAGGTTTTGCTGTTTCGGCGGACTTTAAGGTCCCTA
>NZ_SLVP01000012.1 GCF_004345425.1 Paenibacillus sp. BK033 | reverse complement strand
GACCCCTTGAAGACGACGAGGTTGATAGGTTCGGGGTGGAAGCACAGCAATGTGTGGAGCTGACGAATACTAATCGGTCGAGGGCTTATCCTAAAGGATACCCCACAAAGTGAAGCAAATGCTTCGGAGTTACTTCCGAGTACTTTGCGGGGGCCCCATAAATGAACTTAAGGAATTCAAACTTTCGCATCCAGTTTTCAAGGCGCAAAAAACGCCTTACGTTTGGTGGCGATGGCGGAGGGGAACCACGCGTTCCCATACCGAACACGACCGTTAAGCCCTCCAGCGCCGATGGTACTTGGACCGCAGGGTCCTGGGAGAGTAGGACGTCGCCAAGCAATGAAAGAGCCTGCCGCATTTCGCGGCAGGTTTTTTTGTGTTTATTGTTTTCTAACATTGCCCTAGCTTCTCTTGCTATGCCATAATGTGAATGTTTACAGGCCAATTTGAGAGGAGTCTGGTTATGACCAAGGAAACAAGATTGCTTACAATGGATCAATTCGAGGATATGATTGAATTAAGTCAGTTCGCATTTCAATACGAAATTCCGGCTGCTAAGCTGGCAGAATCACAGGAGCGCTTTGAACGGGAGGAAACGGATCGCTGGGGGATCTACATAGATGGCAAGCTTGCAGCTCAGCTGGCCATCCTTGACTTATATACCTATATTGGAGATAAGCGATTTGCCATGGGCGGCATTGCAGGGGTATCTACTTGGCCTGAGTTCAGACGTCAGGGCTTAGTTGCTGAGCTGCTGCATCACTCACTCGAAAAGATGAAAGAGAAGGGGCAAACGTTATCTTTTCTCCATCCTTTTTCGATTGGCTTTTACCGCAAGTTCGGCTGGGAGGTATACACGGATCTTAAGACATACCGGATCGATGTGAACCAGCTGCCGGCAAGATCGCCGTACAACGGAACGATCAAACGCGTGGAGCAGAGTTACGAGCTGTTGAATCCGATCTATAACGCTTATGCCAAGCAGGTGAATGGGGCCTTGGACCGCTCGGCAGCCTGGTGGAATTACAGGATTGCGTCGCGCAAAAAGGGGCAGACCTGCGTCTTCTTTGACAGCGCCGGAAAAGCGCAAGGTTATGTCATTTATGAGGTGAAGAACAGAGAGCTGTTCGTTCACGAATTGGTCGATTTGACCGATGAGGCGCGCCGCGCTATATGGTCGTTCCTTGGTCAGCACGATTCCATGATTGACCGGCTTGAGATTAAGGTCGCTACAGACGACGGGCTTGCTTACTTGCTCCATAATCCTCGGATAAAGCAAGAGATCGAGCCATACTTTATGGCCCGGATTGTGGATGCGGAAGCATTCCTTAAGGAATATCCATTTGAGGCCGGCAACGAAGAATCCTTCTTGTTCAATATTCAGGATGAGCATGCGGCTTGGAACAATGGACAGTTCGAGGTTCGTATCGACGCCGATGGCACAGCGAATGTACAACGGTTATCGGGAGAGACTAACAAGGCATCCATTCGGACAGGAATCGGATCCTTGGCTGCGATACTGACCGGTTATAAACGTCCGACAGAGCTGCTTCGTTACGGACTCATTCAAGGCGAAAGCCAACTAGCGGAGCAATTGGAGAGAAGAATTCCGCTACGAACAACGTTCCTGCCTGACTTTTTCTAAAGCGCTAACAACGACATTGCCTATAACTGGGTGTAAAAAGGCTTACTTTCCTGCATAAGGGAACCGTTCCACTCATAAACCTAACATCCTTGACAGCCCCTAACCCCTCTGATAATATTGCAATAATATGCGTGAGAGGTATCAAAATTAAGGGAGGAACTTACTCGTGTGGGAAACGAAATTCGCCAAAGAAGGCCTGACATTCGATGATGTACTGCTCGTACCGCGGAAATCTGTTGTGTTGCCTCGTGAATCGGACGTATCTACAAAACTTAGCGAAGGCATCAAGCTGAACATTCCGCTGATCAGCGCAGGGATGGACACTGTTACGGAGTCTGCTTTGGCGATTGCTATAGCTCGTGAGGGCGGAGTCGGCATTATTCATAAAAATATGTCGGTTGCTCAGCAGGCAGAAGAAGTTGATCGTGTTAAACGTTCGGAGAGCGGCGTTATTACAAATCCATTCTCGTTGACACCTGATCATCATGTTTATGATGCTGAAGAACTGATGGGCAAATACCGTATTTCCGGTGTGCCGATCGTAGACAACGAACAGAAGCTGGTTGGTATTTTGACAAACCGTGACCTGCGTTTCGTTCATGATTACTCGATTAAAATCAACGAAGTGATGACTCGTACGGATCTTGTAACGGCACCTGTCGGAACAACTTTGCAAGAAGCAGAGGGCCTTCTGCAAAAGCATAAGATCGAGAAGCTTCCTCTCGTTGACGAGAACAATACGCTTAAAGGTCTCATTACCATTAAAGACATTGAAAAAGCAATTCAATTCCCTAATGCGGCGAAAGACAAGCATGGTCGTCTGCTTTGCGGAGCTGCAGTTGGTATCGGTAAAGACACGGCTGACCGCGCAGATGCACTCGTACAAGCTGGTATCGACGTATTGGTTGTTGACTCGGCGCATGGTCATCATATTAACATTATTGAAGCGGTTCGCAAGCTGCGTGCTAAGTATCCGGATCTTACGATCATCGCGGGTAACGTAGCAACGGGCGAAGCAACTCGTGACTTGATTGAAGCAGGCGCATCCGTTGTTAAAGTGGGCATCGGTCCTGGCTCGATTTGTACGACACGTGTTATCGCCGGTATTGGCGTACCGCAAATTACAGCTATCTACGATTGTGCTACTGTGGCTCGGGAATATAATGTACCAGTCATTGCAGACGGCGGCATCAAATATTCCGGCGACATTACAAAAGCAATTGCCGCAGGCGCAAGCGCGATCATGATCGGCAGCTTGTTCGCGGGTACAGCTGAAAGCCCGGGCGAAACGGAAATTTTCCAAGGCCGGAGCTTTAAAGTATACCGCGGCATGGGCTCGCTTGGCGCTATGAAAGAAGGCAGTAAGGACCGTTACTTCCAAGAGAACGAGAGCAAGCTTGTTCCGGAAGGTATTGAAGGACGCGTTCCGTTCAAAGGTCCTCTTGCCGATACCGTTCATCAACTGCTTGGCGGACTTCGTTCCGGCATGGGCTATTGCGGCACTAAAAATCTGGATGAACTGCGCAACGATACGCAATTCATCCGGATTACAGGCTCCGGTCTTCGCGAGAGCCATCCGCATGACGTTCAAATTACAAAAGAAGCTCCAAACTACTCGCTGTAATAACCCGACCACGGGAAAAAGCAGACAAGGACTTAGCGACTATACGGCTAGGTCTCTTGTCTGCTTTTTTGATATGGCTGCTTACGCTTGCTAGATAAGATTTTTTTAATCTGCACCATGTAATATACATAACGGCCAGTCGAAAATACGATTCAACCTCCATAAGACTGAGAAAATGACTCTATTTATGCCAGAAAGTAGAATCCCCCGCATCGGTTTAACTCTACCTATCCCATGTGTTACAATGAAATTCAAACGACTTAGGGATGAAAAGGGGAGAAAACGTTGAAAGTATTGCCGGTAAGATTACGGTCACTAGTAGTAGCATTTGTTGCAGGTTTAGTAGCATTATCATTAGGGACGTCCTCGGTGAATGCAGCAGGTACGCCGGGCGGCGAATGGGTGGAAAACTCCCTTGGCCTTGAGTTAAGTTCAGCCATCTTAATCGACGCCGACACGGGCCAGGTTGTATATGAAGTAAATGCGGACGAGCCCCGTCCTCCTGCAAGTATGACCAAGATGATGACCGAATACATCGTTCTTGAGCAAATTAAAAGCAAGGCGCTTAATTGGGACGAAATGATTACGGTCAGCGAAGAAGCTGCCAATACGCCTAAAGACGGTTCGCAGGTTTATCTGGCACAGGGCGAGCAATATAAGGTGAAAGATCTTTATATGGCTATGGCCGTAGGCTCCGCGAATGATGCGACAATCGCTTTGGCTTCCGCTATCGGCGGCAGCGAGCAAGGCTTTGTGGAAAAAATGAATGAAACGGCTCAAAAACTAGGACTTACTTCCGCTCATTATACAAGCGCAACCGGTTTGGCTGATACAACCGTGATTTCGGCGAGAGACCAGGCAAAGCTGGCTCAAATCATTATTAAGAATGATCCGGAATTTCTGGAGTATGCTTCGACGACCGAATACAAATTCCGTCCTCGCGATGACAAACCGATCGTAAATATTAACTGGATGCTTGCTGCCAACAAGAGCAACACTTATCTGAAGGCTTTTGCTTACGACGGCGTTGACGGCATGAAAACGGGCTATATCTCCGCGGCAGGTTATACGTTTACGGGCACAGTGAAACGCGGCGACCAGCGTTATATTAGCGTTGTTATGAACACGAAGTCGAAAGAAGCGCGTTTCAACGAAACGGCGAAGCTGTACAACTACGCTTTCAACTCCTTGGAGAAGAAAACGGTTATTCCGGCTAAATCCGTGGTAGAAAAAGCAGAATCGGTTAAAATTAAAAAAGGTGTGAAAAAATCGGTGCCGATTATTACGGAATCCGATATTTCGCTTATTGTGAAAAAAGGTACGGAGCCGAAGGTCGAGCTTACCGGCTATGAGCTTAAGAAACCGGAGGAGCTTGTTGCTCCGATTAAAGCAGGTCAAGTGGTAGGTACGGCAACGTACAAATATACCGATGAACAAGGCAAAGCGCTGGAGAAAACGGTCAATCTGATTGCCAGCAAAGACGTGAAGAAGGCAAGCTGGTTCGCCTTGATGTTCCGCGGAATCGGAGGCTTCTTCTCCGGTCTGTTCAACGGTATCGTCGATTTGTTCTAATCCGGCGCCCGACATGCTCTAAAGCGTGGCAGCCAAGGCAAATCAAGGGTTGTCGATTAATGGCCCTTCCTGTAAAATAAATGGTTAGAGTAAGCGGCGAGCTTCAACCTAAATAAGTCATTAAGCGCTTAGCCCCCTTAGCGGGGGCTGCGCTCCATTTTAAGGAGGATTTCTAAGCATGGAAACAGGTACTTCGCGCGTAAAACGCGGTATGGCAGAAATGCAAAAAGGCGGCGTCATCATGGACGTTATGAACGCCGAGCAAGCGAAAATTGCGGAAGCAGCAGGCGCAACTGCCGTTATGGCACTGGAACGCGTACCTTCTGACATTCGCGCAGCAGGCGGCGTAGCCCGTATGGCTGACCCTACAATCGTGGAAGAAGTTATGAAAGTGGTATCGATTCCGGTTATGGCGAAAGCCCGTATCGGTCATATCGTGGAAGCACGCGTTCTCGAATCGATGGGCGTTGACTACATCGACGAATCCGAAGTACTGACTCCTGCGGACGAGGTATTCCATATCAGCAAGAACGAATTCACCGTACCTTTCGTATGCGGTGCGAAGGATCTGGGCGAGGCTCTTCGCCGTATCCAGGAAGGCGCGGCTATGCTTCGCACAAAAGGCGAGCCGGGAACAGGCAACATCGTTGAAGCCGTTCGTCACCTTCGCTTGATCAACGGTCAAATCCGTAAAGTACAAAACCTGTCCAAGGACGAGCTGTACAACGAAGCCAAAGTTCTGGGCGTTCCATACGATCTGCTTCTGCAAGTTCATGAGAGCGGCAAGCTGCCGGTCGTTAACTTTGCGGCAGGCGGCGTTGCAACTCCGTCTGACGCGGCACTCATGATGGAGCTGGGCGCTGACGGCGTATTCGTAGGCTCCGGTATCTTCAAATCGGATAGCCCGGAGAAATTCGCTCGCGCAATCGTTGAAGCAACTACGCATTACAAAGACTACAAGCTGATCGCGGAAGTATCCAAAAACCTGGGCACTCCGATGAAAGGCATTGAAATTTCGAAGCTGCAAGCAGCTGAGCGTATGCAGGACCGCGGTCTGTAAGAAGCGGTATCTATAGAAAGGCGTGTAGGCTAATGAAAATTGGTGTACTGGCGCTTCAAGGCGCAGTAGCGGAGCATATACGCAGTTTGGAGGCGGCGGGCGCGGAAGCGGTCGCCGTTAAACGAATTGAAGAGCTTGCTGAGCTCGACGGTATCGTCATTCCAGGCGGCGAAAGCACAACAATCGGCAAGCTGATCCGCAAGTACGACTTCCTCGAGGCTCTTAAGGAGTTCTCGCAGCAAGGCAAGCCGTTATTCGGAACCTGTGCCGGTCTTATTATTCTGGCAAACAAAATTGAAGGTCAAGAGGACGCGCATCTGCAGCTGATGGATATGGTTGTAGCGCGTAACGCCTTTGGCCGCCAGCGTGAAAGCTTCGAGACGGATTTGCCGATTCAAGGAATTGATGAACCGATTCGTGCGGTGTTCATCCGTGCTCCTCTCATTAAAGAAGTTGGCAGCAGCGTTGAGGTATTGTCCGTATACAACGATGAGATTGTAGCCGCAAGACAAGGGCATCTGCTCGCTTGCTCCTTCCATCCAGAGCTTACGGACGATTACCGTCTGCATGCTTATTTTGTCGACATGGTGAAAGAAGCAGCAGCTAAAACAAGTACGAAGTAAAATACTTCGTAAAGCATTAGAGAGGGGTCAACTGTCGTGTTGGACGTGAAATGGCTACGTAACGAATATGAGCAGGTGGAGAAGGCGTTGAAGAACCGTAACGCTTCGCTCGACCTTATTTCCGGTTTTCCGGAGCTGGACGTTAAGCGCCGCGCTCTGCTCGTTGAAACAGATAATTTGAAAACCCGCCGTAATACGGTATCGCAGGAAGTGGCGAAGCTGAAGAAATCCGGCGGCGACGCGGATGCGCTGATTATTGAAATGCGCGAAGTAGGCGACCGGATCAAGGAGCTGGATGAGGAAATCCGCACCGTTGAAGCGCAAGTGGAAGAGCTTATGTTGGCTATCCCGAATCTTCCTCACGAAAGCGTTCCGGTTGGCTCTTCGGAAGAGGATAATGTCGAAATTCGACGCAACGGCGAGCAAACAACGTTTGACTTCGAGCCGAAGGCTCACTGGGACCTTGCGCAAGATCTGGGCATCCTCGACTTTGAGCGCGCAGGCAAAGTAACGGGCTCGCGTTTTACCTTCTACCGCGGCCTTGGCGCTCGTCTGGAGCGTGCGCTGATCAGCTTCATGATGGACCTGCACAGCGATCAGCACGGTTACGAAGAGGTGCTGCCGCCTTACCTGGTTAACCGCGACAGCCTGATCGGTACGGGTCAGCTGCCGAAGTTCGAAGAGGATCTGTTTAAGATCAGCGATTCGGACTATTTTCTTATTCCGACGGCTGAAGTTCCGGTAACGAACCTTCACCGGGAAGAAATCCTGTCGATCGACGAGCTGCCGAAGTATTTCGTTGCTTACAGCTCATGCTTCCGCTCGGAGGCAGGCGCGGCTGGCCGCGACACGCGTGGTTTGATCCGCCAGCATCAGTTCAATAAAGTCGAGCTGATTAAGCTCGCGAAGCCCGAAGAATCTTACGACGAGCTGGAGAAAATGACGGCGAATGCAGAGAAAGTGCTGCAGCTGCTTGGTCTTCCGTATCGTGTTCTAACGCTCTGTACGGGCGATATGGGCTTTACGGCCGCGAAGACCTACGATCTTGAAGTATGGCTGCCTAGCGCAGGCACATACCGCGAGATTTCGTCCTGCTCCAACGTAGAGGACTTCCAGGCACGCCGCGCAGGCATCCGTTTCCGGCGCGACGTTAAGAGCAAGCCCGAGTTCGTGCATACGCTGAACGGTTCGGGTCTGGCTGTAGGCCGTACGTTTGCAGCTATTCTCGAGAACTACCAGCAAGCCGACGGCACGATTGTGGTACCGGAGGTGCTTCGCCCTTACATGGGCGGCCTGGAAAAAATCGGTCCGCGTTCGTAATTAATTTGCCATGGGTCAAAAATGCAGTTGATTCTGGTTTTTGGCCTGTGGTACAATAACTTTTGTCAGTTCTTTATATGGAGAGGTACCGAAGCGGTCATAACGGGGCGGTCTTGAAAACCGTTAGGGTGCAAGCCCACGTGGGTTCGAGTCCCACCCTCTCCGCCAGTTTTATAAACAGCATACATAACGCACGTCCAAGACTTTTGAATTGGGCGTTTTTTGTTTTTCATCTGGGGATAACTTTAAGATCCGTATTTGTGTACTTGTGAATAAACCCTTGCTGGACCTTATACACAGCGTTGTGAATAAAGGGGAGAATATGTGGATAAGTCTGTGGATAAGATGAATGCCACCGCCGAATAATTCGAATGGCATTGCCGCATCTTAAAGGTTGTGGAGGTGCTTTTACAAATGGCTAATGATAAACTTCAAATTGATCAGAATCAGCTTGTAGCCGCATGGCAGCGTACTTTGCCGGAATGGATCAAGGATGCGGACAAATGCGAGGTTCTCGCCGATGAGTCGGATCCTAACGCATTCCGCGTCACGATCATTACGGCAGGACATCAGGCTTACTCCTTTGACTTCAAGGTATGTTATGTGGACAGCCGCGAAGTAAAGGTTGAAGTGGTCGACGTGGCTAAGAATAACGTTTCCATTGATGAACGTACCGATCCGATGCAGCAATTAATCCAGGACTACACTCGTCACCTGCATGAATGCGCGCAAGCCCTTCATCAGCTGACACACGCGTAGGAGGGACCGTCCATGACCAAGGCAAAAGGCTCGCTCGACAAAAACCTGTCGAACGTAATCGACGATCTGGCTAAAACGCCGGTGAACAGCCATCAAGCTCAGCAGCTCAATCAGGATGTAAATGACCGGCGCCATCAGGATGCGCTTAATCATGATCAACCGACAGATTTGCATCATCAGCGCAGTTAACCTTCTATAGGAGGCGTTAAGCAATGAGCAAACCCGATTCTTACCCGGTTCAGGAAGGACAGGAGAACGGCGGCAGACAGCAACGCAGCCGCGGGCAGCAGCAGCAGCCCCTTTCCGGTTCCAAAAAGGTAAAGCAAAGAAATCATGTTCGGCATAATAACCCCGAGGGTTCATGAACTTCATAAATTCGATTGGACAAAACCCGTTCCGGCTAACCGGAACGGGTTTTTGCTGCATTTATCTTCTAAATGGTCAGGCGTTGTTATAGAATGAAGGTATTGTACATAAAGGGGGACGAACCAATTTGAAAATGGTACAGCGGATGGCTTACGTTGCGCTTATTGCCGTTCTACTCGTTATTGCCGGGTGCAGCTCCGGAGACGCACCGCCTAAGCAGGCATTTCAAGATGCCATGAAAAATATGGAAAAGTTGGATAGCTACTCGGCTAAAATGTCTCTTGGTATAGATAATCTTGAATTACCCGCAAGTACGGGACAAAACGGAATCGATATGACTTCGGTTATTACCGGTATGATGAAAGGCGCTAAGCTGGATATTAAGATGGTCTACGCGAAGGAATCTAAGCGTACGGATATGGAGCTGAATCTCCAATTATCCGGAGCAACGATTACGATCCCGATGATTATGACAGGCGAGAAGCTGTTCATGAAACTTCCGGCTTTGCCGATGTTGCAGCTTCCGGAATCGGCAGCGAATAAATTCGTGGAGCTGGATTTGAAGGAGCTGGCGCAGCAGCAAGGTACGGCGGCAACAACGCTGGATGCCGCCGCCCAGCAGCAATTGGTGCGGGAGCTTGGCGCGGTCGTACTTAAGCATTTCGACGAGAAAACCTATTTCAGCAGCGTGAAGGCCAAGGATGCCGGCGTGCCGGAAGATGTAAAAGCCGAGCAGGTGGTCCGGTTCAAGCTGGATGAGAGCAATTACAAGTCATCCGTTGAGACCATTGTCAACGAAATGGTTCCGGAATTGCTGACGGTGATCGCTTCGAATGAATCCTATCTGCAGGCGCTTCAGAAGTCCAAGGAAGATGTCGAGAAGATGAAGACGGACTGGGAAGCAGATAAGACGGCCAAGATCGATTATTTGAACCAGAACGTGAAAGTTAACGAGTTGTCCGTTACGGGCGCAATCAATGAGGATAAGATGCTGGCGTATCAGGCTGGAAAAGTAAACGTTGAGCTGACGGACAAGGATACCGGCGGTACGACTAAAGTAAATGTTCATTATGACATGACTTACAGCGATTTGAACGGCAACCCGAAATTCCTCTATGAGGTGCCGACGGATGCCGTGAAATTCGAAGATCTGATGAAGCAAATGCAGCTTCCGCTGGGACTATAATTAATAAGGGATGGTGTTCGTTATGAAAATTGAAGTATGGTCCGATTTTGCTTGTCCGTTTTGTTATATTGGCAAACGCCGCTTGGAGCAGGCGCTTAGCGAATTCGAGCATGGCGATCAGGTAGAGGTGGAATTCAGAAGCTTCGAGCTTGATCCAAACGCTCCTGTCGAGATTGGTTATGACGTATACGATTATTTGTCGAACAAATACGGCATGTCCCGTGAGCAGGCGATTTCCAACAACGTTCAACTGACGCAGCAGGCAAAGACGCTTGGGCTGGATTACCGGTTCGATACAATGATTCTCACCAATACGTTTGACGCGCATCAGCTGACTCATTTCGCAGCCAAGTACGGCAAACGGGAAGAGATGGCAGAGCGCCTGTTCAAAGCTTATTTTACCGATTCCAAGCATCTTGGACGCAAAGAAGTATTAGCCGACCTGGCCGCCGAAATCGGACTGGACCGCGAAGAAGCGCTGAAAGCTCTGGAAGAGGGCACTTACAAGCAGGAAGTACGCTCTAACGAACAGGAAGCCGGACAGCTTGGCGTACGCGGCGTACCATTCTTCGTCATTGACCGCAAATACGCGGTTTCCGGCGCCCAGCCAAGCGAGGTATTCCTGCAGGCGGTATCGAAGGCGTGGGAGGAAAATAAGCCGCTTACCGTTATTGGCGGAGACAGCGGACAGAGCGGAGCGGATGATGCCTGCGTTGACGGGGTTTGCGCTCCCAAATCCGATAAATAACGGAATTTAGCTTGCCGAATTGCAGCAGGGGGTTACTTAGCTTTGAAGAAACTACTCGCCATTATAGCAGTGGCCATTGTGATCTATGTCGTACCTCATTTAGACGATTGGCAGGGGCAGCTTTCAACAGAGCCTGCTTCATTAAGCAGCTATACCTTGGAGTTCCCGGCTGACCGATATCCGGAGACGGCAGAGCATATCCGAGAAGCCATGGCTTCGGGGGAATCCAAGATTTGTACGATTGACCGGGAGAATGCCGAGGAGAACCGCAAGGAATCGCTCAAGGATATTCCGGCCAAAAAGGGCTATGACCGCGATGAATGGCCGATGGCGATGTGCAAGGAAGGCGGAGAAGGTGCCGATATCGCGTATATCGCTCCATCCGACAATCGCGGAGCCGGTGCTTGGGTTAGCAACCAGCTCGATACGTTCCCGGACGGAACCCGGGTGGAATTTATAGTGAAGTAATGAATAGGCCTTTGCAAGCGCGGCTGACGCGTCTGCAAGGGCCTTATTTTATTCGAATGATAAATCAGGGCTGTTGTCCGTCGATATTGGGGCAGGCACGCATATACTATCGGTATCGTTGCCGGAAAGGGGAGCACAGCGGCCAATACGCCCGAATGCCATGCCTCTTTCCACAACATTAATAGGAGGTTGCGAAAGCGATGAGCGCTGCAGACGCAAGAGGCGTCACGATTATTACATCCACCATGCGCCCCCAGCTGATGAATCAAATCTTTCAGAATTATGCCCGTCAGGATTGGAGCAATAAAGAGCTTATTATCATTGTGAATAAGGATAACGCCGGGCTCCAGCCCTATCAGAACAAGGCGAAAGCTTATTCGAATGTAAGAGTCTTCCGGATGCCGGAGAGCTCGAAGCTTGGCGCCTGTCTCAATTACGGGGCTTCGCTCGCCAAACATGACTATATTGCCAAATTCGACGATGATGATTACTACGGCGCCAATTACATTCCTGAAGCGCTGTCCATGTTCCAGACCAGCAAGGCGGATATTGTCGGAAAACTGGAGATATATTATTTTTTCCCGCACCGCTCGACCTTAATGCTGCGCAAAAGGAGTGCATCCTGGTATGCTCCGGTCAGCAAGGTTGCCGGTGCGACGATTATGTTCCATAAGCGGGTGCTGGAGAAGGTGTCCTTCAACACCAAAGTCCGCCAGGGCTCGGACGTACGGTTTATTAAAGGAGCGCTGAACCATAAGTTCCGCGTCTATACGACATCGCCCTATAACTTTGCTGCTATGCGAAGAGCGGACCGCAGCTCTCATACGTGGAAAATTACAGACAGGAATCTGCTGAATTCCAAGGGGGCAATCATAACCAGAACCACTCAATATCGGAAGCGTGTAAATCGCAGCATGCAGCAGCTCCATGGAATAGGGCTCCGCAGGCCGAGTACGAACGCGCAATAAAGAGCGGACAGCTAGGCCTCTTGCCTGAGAGGCTTAGCTTGCCCTTGACTGCCGATGTTTGCTACCATAAGGGCAAGTTCACGGAGATAAGTAGGAGAAACCCATGATTACGTATAGAGAAGTCAGCAAAAGCTATAAAGCCGGAAGGCAGTGGGTGGAGGCGGTCAAGCCTACCTCGCTGCATATAGAGAAGGGGCAGATACAAGGGATCATTGGGTTCAGCGGAGCGGGTAAATCCACCTTGCTTCGAATGGCCAATCTGCTCGAGGTGCCAACGGCCGGAGAGGTTTATATAGATGGACAAGAGCTTACGGGGCTAAGCGCGGGAGAGCTGCGGGAGGCTAGACGATCGATTGGAATGATATTTCAGCATTATAATTTGCTTAGCAACGAGACTTGCGCCGCTAACGTGGAATTCGTGCTCAAGACAGCGAAGCTCCCTTCCAGAGAGCGGAAGAGAAGAGTGGAGGAATGCCTTGAGATCGTTGGACTGGCGGATAAATCGAGGCAGTACCCGGCTCAGCTGAGCGGCGGGCAGAAGCAGCGGGTGGCGATCGCCAGGGCTCTTGCGAATAATCCGAAGGTGCTGCTGTGCGATGAGCCTACTTCGGCGCTTGATCCGGTTACGACCTTGTCGATCCTCGAATTCCTGGAGAAAATCAACCGGGAGCTTCAAGTGACGATCATGCTCGTGACGCATGAGATTCAGGTGGCCAAGCGCTTATGCAGCCATATTGCGGTCATGGAGAACGGGCAGATAACGGAACGGCTGGATATGAGTCTTTCCAGGGTTAAGCCGGCAACGCCGCTGGGGCAGTTCTTATTCGATACCGCCGAAGGAGCTTCCTCTTCCCTGTGGCAGAGAGGGGAGGGTTACCGTGGATAGCGTTCTGGCTTTAAAATCGGAGATGATCAGAGCGATCCAGCAGACCTTCACGATGGTCTCCATTTCGGTCGCTGCAGCGGTCGTTATCGGCCTGCCAATCGGCATACTCCTGTTCCTTACGGCACCCGGCCATCTGCGGTCTAACCGCCCGTTATACGGCATTGTCAGTTATGCGGTGAATCTGGTTCGGTCTTTCCCGTTCCTTATATTGCTCGTAGCCCTGATACCATTCTCCAGGATGATCGTGGGAACTGCGATTGGACCGCTTGCAGCTTCCGTATCGTTGTCGGTAGCGGCTATTCCGTTCTACGCGCGGCTGGTGGAGCAAAGCCTGCGGGATGTGCCTAATGGGGTTATTGAAGCTGCAGTAGCCTCCGGAGCGCCGTTGACGCATATCATATGGGGGGTTCTGTTATCCGAAGCCCGCCCGGGACTGGTATCCGGCCTTACGGTAACGATCATCAGCTTTATCTCGTATTCGGCCGCGGCGGGTACCGTCGGGGGCGGAGGCATCGGAGATTTGGCGATACGCTATGGGTATCAGCGGTTTGATACCGAGGTTATGGCGGCGTGTATCGTGATTCTGGTTATTCTCGTTCAGCTTGTCCAATGGACAGGCAGCTTCGCTGCCTCCCGGCTGGACAAGCGCAAATAATTAGCCGTTCAAGTAACGCTCGTGGATAATCGAGAGATGATTCCGCTCATGTCCATACATGATATATGCGATTGCGCGAGCGGTTAATTGCGATTTGTTGGCAAATCCGGAGCGGGCGAAAGCTTCCGCCGGCAGCTGCCTGAGCAGAATGATCGTTGCTTGGCGCACGGCATTATAATTCTCGAGAAGATCCGCAACGGTGAGCGCGCTGAACGGGTTGCCTTCCATGTAAGCGTCTTGGTCGAAGCCCGGAAGCGGGGTTTGGTCGCCTCTTGCAATGCGGAGCAGACGATAGCTCATAATGCGCTCCGTATCCGTCACGTGACCCAATACTTCTTTTAGCGACCACTTGCCTTCGCCATAGCGGTAATCCGCTTGTTCTGCGGATAAGGCGGCGTAGATGCGATTTGTTTCCGCCTGCTGTTCTTCTAATAAAGCAATTAAATTCCCTTCGGGTACAAGGCCGATGTAACGAGTGAAAAACTCGTTGTATTCGCCTGCTTGCGGACGTTCGAGCATGAATGGCACCTCCTTAGAATTAATTGGAGTATACCGCCTGCGGTGGTGGTTTTCAATAGAAAAGAGGAGCCCTTTTACAGGCCCCTCCTCCGACGGTGTGTTGTTTGAATGAGACTTTACATATCACACTTCACGTATCGATCACTCGGGCACGGCTTACTCACGAACCGTTAGGGCGGAACGTGTTAAGCACGCGGTTGGATGTACTCTGCGGCACAACCCCTCGCTTCCATCGTTATAAGTGGCTAGTTAAGATCCCTCAGCAGTTCTTGCACCGAATAGGCCAATGGAACCACACCTCACTTACACCGTCACAAGTATTATGGTCGGGTCGGGCGATTGTTATGCGCGACGTGTAAAGAAATTGTAAATCCGTTAGTCCGAATCCCTTAATGCCAATCCGCAATTGGCGCATGCTCTATCCGACTTATGAACGAGATGTCCGCAGCCCGGGCAATTCTCATGCTCCTCACCGCCTGCGGTCTGTGGCTGTTCGACCGTTTTGCCGACCAGATGATCCCGGATTTCCTGAATGTTTCTGGCCATCGCTGAATTGTCGATAGCGCTTTGAATAACTTCGTGCAGGATCCAGTAGGCGAAAAAGGCTGCCAATAAACCGAATATAATCATTACGACGATCATGTTAAACCTCCATGGCATTGACTTGGTTAAAATTTACAACCAGTATACCATGGGTTCCTCGTCCATAAACCCGTATTCATCGGGAATGCCGAGACAAATCCTTTTAGACATATTTTACTGCGAAATCCAGCTTTGACAACGGTGAATGAGGACGATTTGACGCGCGGCTATGGGGAGATCTATACTCTACTCGTATGTTAAAGGCTCATTTGAAACGGAGGCATTACTATGCGGATTGCAGATGGTATTGAGATGTTGGAGCTTGATTTGGGGCCGATGACAGTCTGTCCGACGGTTATATACGACAAGGATGAATGGGTGCTGGTCGATACTGGCATGCCGGGTTCGGCCTCAATCATTATAGAGCTTGCCAAGCAGGCGGGCATCGGCGAACGGAAATTGAATACGATCCTTCTGACTCATCAGGATCTTGATCACATCGGGGGGCTTCCGGGCTTTAAAGCGGACAATCCTGAGCTTGTCGTCTACGCCCATGAGGATGATCGGGCCGTTATCGACGGCAGGAAGCCGATGCTTAAGGCATCGCCGGAAAGAATAGCGGGTCTGCTTGGGGCGCTGCCTGAAACTGCCCGCAGCCAGTTTGAAGCGACTTTCATACATCCAACAGGCGCAAACGTAAACCGGTCAATGGCGGATGGAGAAAATCTGCCGTTTGCCGGCGGGATTACGGTTATCCACACGCCGGGCCATACGCCGGGTCATGTGAGCCTCTATCATCGGCCAAGCAAGACGTTGATCGCAGGCGATGCGATGGTTGTGGAGAAAGGACAATTGAATGGCCCTAGAGAAGCGGTAACGCCTGATATGGCAACCGCGCTTCAGTCGCTGAAGAAGCTCCAGGATTTCGAGATCGAAACGGTCATCTGCTATCATGGCGGAGTGTTTAAAGGCGATGTACGGAACCGTATCGCCGCGTTGACGGAAGGTTTATAAAAAGCAAATAAAAAGCAAATAAAAAGCGCGCAAGCTCATCAGGGCCATTTGCGCGCTTTTTATTATTTCTACGCGATAGCTGGATTTTGAGAATATTCTGTAGTTTATGTGTCCGGAAGAAGTTTACGAGATAATGCTGCACTCCCAGGCAGTATTGATCAGACTGTCGAGGAAATTCTAAAAAACGGCGGAAAGGCTTACGCATGTCGTTGCGATCATACCAGTGACGAGGATACGCAAGCTTTGATCGAGAGAATCCGAAAGGAGCAAGGGCGACTCCATATCCTTGTGAATAACGTTTGGGGACTGCATGACTTGGAAGTAAATTTACAACCCAAACCATTCTGGGAATATCCACTGAATATGTGGGATGCGATGTTTCAAATCGGAGTACGGGCACATATAGCGACAAACCATTACGCGATACCGCTTATGTTGGAGTCTGATTCCGGTTTGATCGTCCATACCACCTTCCGGGATCAGGATAAGTATTTGGGAACTTTCTATTACGACCTGGCCAAGAATACGACTAACCGATTAGTGTTTGGATTAGCTCACGATTTCAAAAACGCCAAGATAACGGTGGTGGCTGTCTCCCCTGGATGGATGAGAACAGAACTTGTATTAAAGAATTTCACTACAGACGAAGATCACTGGAAGGAGGTTGAGGCTCTAGAGCATACGGAGTCCCCGTATTATATTGGGCGTGCTGTGACCGCCTTGGCAGGGGATGAAAATGTGCAGCTTAAAAACGGAACGGTGCTTCAAGTTGGCGATCTTGCACAGGAATACGGCTTCACGGATATCGATGGTCGATTCATTCCCCCTTTTCGAATATAAATGAGCTATAGAAAGCTCCAAAGACAAAAAATAAAACCCTTGATGATCAAGGGTTTTTCGGCATTTTGTTATGGCGCGCCACGGCGGGATTCGAACCCGCGACGCACAGTTTAGGAAAGCGTAAGGGTCACGGTTTGCACTCCGAAACCTATACGGTGCCTAATACGTACATTCAGGCGTAGGCACACAGTTAATACGCGCTCCTACAGTCAACGTTATTTTACCGCAAATAGGACGTGCAATACAACGTAAAGGAAATTGGCAAATATACGTAGAATTTATACGGATACGCAGTTTATTTAAATTACGGGGAGCGATCGATTAATGGCGGACAGATTCGAGTATCAAACGATTAGTTTTGCGCGGAAGGGCGTATTTAAAGCGAAGTTTAATCCGGACGAAGAACTCAACCGGTTGGGCGCGGAAGGATGGGAGCTCGTAGCGATGTATACTGCGGGCGCTGGCGTAGGTTCCTCCGATGAACTCTTCGCGACGTTTAAACGCAGAGTCGGCTAATATAACGCATCAATAGCGGACACTTAACGGATTAATCTCCGTTGGGTGTCCGTTTTTTTTTTTATTTTCGTGTCCCAATACGCGAGGATATGGGGGGTATGTACGGTATAAGCGGAAAATTATTTCACGGAAAGTGTGCGAGATTAGGGCGGCGAGCGTTATCGCTGTATAAGGAGGGAACGAAGATGAACGCGAGTTAATCCCGAGTACAACGTAGGTATTTGCACTATTTGTATACTAATTTATTTTCGAAAGTCGGACATACACGACACGATTGTTGGCGGTCATAATGGTTAGTGACGGATACATCACGCCAGCAGTACGTTATAGTGGGACAAAAAACGTCCCCGCAATTTCCACTGTAATTACCGCGTCCAGCATCGCAGGGGTTCCGAATATACCTCAGGCAGCCTAGCGCGGCTAAAACGTGTGGAAAATACGTGGATGATCCTATACGGGAGGTGAGCGGTAAACGTGCGCGGCCGGCGCGGCGAGTTGTACGGTGTTATTCTTTTATATTTTAAGGTCCACGCGGTTCCTTATATGTTTATTACATCCGTAACGGACGGTTTTTGTCCCGTTGCGGTACGAACTTAATAAAGAATGTAATGATTTATTAAGTGAGTAAAGATCTTAAGTACTTAAATCTTTAAAGAAAAAGACTTTAAAATAACGGAGCGCGCCACGTATGTCAACACGTAATTTTCATCCGGCAGTGACCGCGCGCCAAATCGTTTGCACTATTTTACACAAACGGAGGAGGAGTGTACTTATGAACGTTATGATAACCGCGAATTACGCTCTCGCTGCGGACGATACGCAGTTCACGTTACAGCGCAAGCACCTCGTAGACCCAACGCGCTCGCCGTGGTATACGCCTGATAAAGACGCTAATGTACGCGAAGAATGGCGCGTTGCCGGTTACTATCCGCTTACACCGGACGGTCTAGCCGCGGCTGTACGGAGCGCGATCGTACGTGACGTAAATAACGCAACGGAGGCGCGTACAATTGCGGACTTATTGGCGGGCTATACGCAAGAGACTGCGCGACTTAATAACGCTATATCGGTCGCAATGTTCCCGCAACTTACGGATACCACTGCGCCAGTCGCTTCGGAATAGGAGGCGCGATATGAACGATCCATATACGCAGCGGATGACGGAGATTATGCAGCAGTCGGAAGCGTATTATACCGCGCGGATCACGGAGCTGACCGCGGAGGTTAAGCGACTTCGTACGAATATGACGAAACTGCAGACGTATGCGGAAACGAAGGCGGCGGAGTTCGAGACGAAGGATGGCGGATTCCTGGCGGTACATTATTACCGCGGGAAGGTGGACGCGTACGGGGATATAGGCGCGAGGGCTTGCGTGGCTTATTTACGGGAGGGAAGTGACGTTTAATTGCGTAACTTTGACGAAGATAAACGTATTTGTGACGCGGCGACTGAAGGGCCTTGGCGTGCTGTAATTACGGCCGTACGGGCAACGTCTTCTATCGGTCATTACCGAGTAGCATCGGATACAACAATCCAGGACGCCAATTTCATTGCGGAAGCACGCGAAGGCTGGCCGGCAGCACTGGCGGAGATTGAACGCCTGAAGACCGAACTTGCACAGACTCACCATAAGTATAACGCATACGTTGCCGCTGTTCTTCCTGAAATAAAAAAGCGCGATGTATATTACGAAGAACTGGCGTTACTTCGTAAAGCGCTCGAACAGATGGACGATCGTAAACACCCGATGATGCCGCGTTCTCAAATGGCGCGGATAGCAAAAGAAGCTTTAGACGAAGCGGAGGCGTTGCGTAGTGGTACGTAAATACGAAGACGACGAACGTGAGGCCGCGTCAATTATCGCGTGGACTGAACGCCGGTTAGAACACGCTTGGTCATCCGGAGCGGTAACGATGTACCACCGCCAGTTTAAAACGATGTGGCTGGCGTCGTTTGGTACGCTGGATAACGTGCCGCAATCGTTTAAGGACCGTTTTATGGCGTTGTATAACGAATTGAAAGCGAAGGAGGAGGAAGAAATTCGCAAAGTGTAAATTTGTCCAAATTAGTGATGTTTTGAAGCCGCGATCTGCGACCTTTTCTCACTAATACTCGCTTATGCTCGTCCATTCTCAGTTGAAGATTTTTAGCATGGAGGTGTAAGATAATGCCAAGAAAGAAAGCAGAACCAAAACCGAAGATTAACCGGTCCGATTGGCGTAACTTACCGGTCACCGAATGGAATGTCCGAACGTTCCACGCCTACTTCGCCGATATGAACGCGGAGTGCTACGGATCCTCGCCGTATTTGCCGCTACGCAATTGGGCCTTTGAGCAAGGCGCGTTAAAGCGTGCGATCGCGGAACATGGTGCGGAGCTCTTACGCCAGGCGTTCGATGAGTGCTTCCGTACGTACCGGCCAACGCGCGAATACCCGATTTTAACCGCGGGCTTCTGTATCGCGTATAGGATTAACGGGATCATACCGGGATTAGTAGCGAAGAAAGCGGAGGAAGAACGGCGGGCAGCGGAGACGCGGGCGGAGAGTACGGATTATAGCGAGGTGTCAGCGTGGTTGTAAACGCAGAGCAGACGATCCTTTTATTGAAGGAGCGCGGATACACCGTAAGCCCTAAGCGTGGTAAGCGACCGTACTCAGGATTGGTTGGAACGCGCAATAAACCGTTAACGTTTCAGACACGTGTGATTTCGCGCGGTTACGCCATAACTATATAAGGAGGAAAACGTGGCGGAGTAGAAATTTTCGTACAGCGTGGGATTTCGTAGGATTGCGCCATAACTATATAGGAACGCAGAAGTTTGCGGAGACTTAACGTTCCTTATCGCTACGACCCAGTAGGTAATCGGCGGATACGTTGAAATAGTCCGCGAGCTTAATAAGCTGCGTATGGTCGATCGTAGACTCATCGGCTTCGATACGTTGGATGGATCGCGTAGTCTTATACGCCATAAATTCGGAGAGTTCGCGTTGTGTGATGCCGGCTTTTTCGCGGAGTTCTTTAAGACGGGAGCCAAGCGTAGCCATATATAGAAAAAACCTCCTAATTCGTATTGACACGTATTACCAGTACGTGTATATTAAAGACACGTCATAAAAATACGCGTCATACAAGTATGGAATAATATACGCCCCATTATAACACACATGCCACGTTTTACCAACGGATTACACGACGCTTCGCAACGCACACCACGCAACGGTCGCCCGACCAAAACCACGCAATATAAACGGACACCCTCACCGTCCGACCACGCATCAAAACCTCCGCAAAGTAATCGAAAGGCTAACGCATCTCCTGCGTACCTTTACGATGATGGACCGCCCTGGTCCGGAACCTAGCGCGAGGTTATTCGCGTTTTGGTAACGTAAAGTTAACGAGAAAGTAACGAAGTGACAAAATGAATAGGCGGTGTACATGGCATGAAAGAAGTTATCGACGAAGTAAAAAACGCTATTAATTGCGCGAAATCACAAGATGGCGAAGCGATTTCCTGTACCGTTGATTGGCTGGAAATGGTGCTTGACGCGCTTGTAGAAGCTGAACGTTTCAGGCGCTTAGTATGAATCACAATGAATACAGAAGGACATGAGGTGATTATAAGTGGGTAATTTTTTCGATAACGCAACCGCCTACGCCTTCATTTCGGGGCTTGTTGGAATCGGTGTAATAATTGGTGTAATTGTCGGATGGCTAATTTGGGGATGAACATTCGTGAATACTGAATTACATTACGAAGGAGTTGACGGAATATGAACGGAGTACAAACACTAGCGCAGTCACTCGAAATCGGCCGCCATTTAGCGCACGTCAAACGGACCGGCTTAGCGGAATCGATCGGCGGCTTCGGAGAGTTCATCGCACTATGCGGTTACTCGCGCCAACAAGCGGACAGGCTGATCGCGTTAGCTACGCGGGCCTCACGTTTAACATGAAACGCCGGAAACCGCTGGCTCACCGCTTGGCGTACTATTACCGGAAGCTTAACGAACACACAGCGCGTCAACTCGCTATAGGCAAAGCGCGGCCGCTGCGTACGAAACGGTTAATCGCGTATCGCGAACGATTGAAGAAGGAGGTGGGCGACGGATGGGAAATATGAAGAAACGCGTTATTGATTACGTGGGAGCTCCGCACATTATGCTGCTGGACTTGGCGGACATGGCGCGAGGGAACGAACGGCTTGCGCAAATGTGGCAGCGGAATTATCTACGGGTAGCGGATGAGAAGCGCGGATAAAAAAAAATTCCACAAGTTCCGTTGAGCGGAACCCTCATATTAGTTATAGTGAAATCGTTCGAGGAGGTTGAACGCACTGACACACTCATTACGATGTCTTCTACGCGATCCATGTACGCAGTCTGATACGGAGTCCTGTACGCGACTATGTTCGTCCTATATCGCGCTCCACGGATTGAACGGCGCCGGCGGACGCAGTGGATCCGCAAACGTACCGAACGCGTACCGATTAATAACGCTCGAGAACAGTCCCGCACGCGCCGGCCAACCGGAAGTGTACGCACTCGCGGAACAGTACGCGGCAACCTTTACGCGCCAGTTCGGTCCGGATAGCGAAGGCCGAACGCAGGTTAAATCGTTGTACCTTTACTCGCGCGAACCCGGCACCGGTAAGACTACGACGGCCGCTGCGTTACTTAACGCGTACCTGACCGTTCATTATATAGGAAGTGTACAACGCGGTTTGCAACCGTTAGAGCGGCCGGCCTTCTTCCTCGATGTGAACGAGTGGCAAACGGATTATAACGCATTTAACCGCCCACGCGTTCCTGACGAAATTGCAGAACCGGCGGCTGCACGTTATTACAATGCGCAAAGGCGGGCGATGGTGGCACCGTTCCTGGTCGCGGATGATATCGGAGTACGTGATGCATCCGAAGCGTTCCGAGCGGATCTTCATACGGTGATCAATGCGCGAGTAGCTGGCGGACTGCCGACTGTGTATACGTCGAATATACCGTTAGCCGAGCTCGGTCAGGTATTCGATCGGCGCCTGGCAGATAGGGTACGCGATTTATGCGGAGAGCTGACGTTCAAAGGCGAGAGCAAACGCGGAATGCGATAAACACAACGTATAGTGCCCAAGACGACATGACGTCAATATATAGTGGTTGAAAATTAATATTCAAGCACCAGACCACAACATATAGTATTTCTTGTTGTGAAAGCTGGGAACTTATGTTAATGTAAAGGAGTGGAAAAGAGAGTTCGTAATCAAGAATTCAAGTAAAACGGAGAAAGACGGCGTAATCGCGAGAAAAATTTAAAATTTCTCCCTAGAGAGCAAAATCGTCGAAAATGGCCGTTTTTGCGGTTTGAAAATTTCCCCAAAAGAGATTAGATTTAACTGCAGAGGAGGACACAATATTGAGCGTAGCTGAAACGTTAATATCAAAGGTAATCGATGCGAACGATATTACCGCGTTCGACCGATTTGGCGTAAAAGGCGAACACTTTTTAACGGAAACGGAACGCAAAGCATACGAATTTACACGCAAATATATCGAAGAAAACGGACAAGCTCCGTCGTATGCAACGCTTGTTGCGAACGTTCCGGACTTTACGTACATTCCCGCGGTAACGGATACGTACGAATATCTGACCGGTAAGCTGAAGGAAAAGTGGGGCAAGCGCCAGGTACAAGAGTACTTCGCGTCCGGAGAGATTAGCCACGCGTTCGATGCAGTCGGTAAAACGTCGAATCTTGACGAATTTTTTAGTACGTTGACGGGTCGCCTTGAGGGGATTAAACTATCAATAGGAACAAGTGTTCGTAACCAATACGCGAACATCGCAGATAGTGGCGAACGGTTCTTAGCGGAGTACGAGGCGCGCGCATCCGGACAGTCCAACCGTATATGGAAGTCGAAGTTTCCGTCACTTAACGCAGCGCTTGGTGGAGGTTACTATTCTTCGAATATGTACGTTATCTATGCACGATCCGGCCGCGGTAAATCGATCGTCGCGGCAGAGGAAGCGATTGAGTTCGCATTCCAAGGCGCTACACTCCTCATTTACGCATTGGAGATGGGCTGGTTCGAGTGGATGGCGCGGGCTTTCTCGTCAATTAGCGCACGGTACGGGATCACGAACGCGAACATCGGCGGTATTGATTACGACGCCGGCTTCGATAACCGCGCGCTGCAGTCGGCCAAACTTACGCCGGAATACGAGGAAGCCTTCCGTAAGTTCATCGCGGAGCTGAATACGTTGATTCCTGGCCGCATTATACTCCGCGCAACTGACGAAGAGGGCTTTACCGAACGGAATTTGGCTGCGTTGAAGTCCGATATTAAGGAACACGGCGCTGACGTTGTTATCGTGGATCCGTTCTATTACCTCGAGTACGAAGCGAACACGTCGAAGACAGCGGGCGGTGATGCGGCAGCGACTTCGCGAAAGCTACGGATCATGACCGGTTCGCTGGGAGTGCTGACGATTGCGATTACGCAAGCTGACGAAGATGCTTCCGAAAAGGGCGACGATGGTGTCCGCGAGTTGAAGCCGCCTAAGCGCGCAGAGGTTAAGAAAACGAAGCAGCTACTCGAAGATGGCGCGGCACTCATCGGATTAGATACGTTGGCTCACGAAGGGCGCGGCGTTATCGAGATCGGGAAAGGGCGCAGTGGTGGCGAGGATACGCGGATCGAGATCGTGTACTTACCGAATTGGGGCATCGTGCGCGAACCGGATAACGAGGCGGCAGCGGCAATGTTTGCGGGGAACTTCTAATGGTGAATGCGTGAATAATAAATGCGTAATTATTAGTTGCGTAATTATATATTACGTAATGCATATTTGCGTATTACAAAAAACACTTTACAATAATATTTTAGCTGTGCTATTCTGAGCATGTCCAAAATAAGGAAAGCAGGTGAAGACAAGTTGAACAATAGCAGCAAAGTAACCTCTTTTATTGAAAAGAAAATCAAGGAGATGGAGGAGAACACAAAGCGAAGTAAGGGTAAAGAACGTAGATTCACCGTCGTATTAAGTGAGTATGACTTCAAAAGACTTACTTTCATGGCCGACAGACTTTCGGAGCCGAAAAGTGTACTTGCCAGGGAGTTTATTGTTGGGGCACTTGATGATGCCGAGGCAGCTTTGAATTTGACAGGGTGGGAAAAAGCGGAATACGATTTCATGTACGAACTAGAGGATTTGGAACTTGACGAAAAGCAGAAAGTTGAAGCGCGGAAGTGGTATTACAAAGAATACATGGAGGTGGAAGCCATTGATCCACTAGATGAAAACGATTAATCAGGGTGTTTCGTCATAAGAAACATTGTGTGTTGACCGAGGAAATAAAATCTAGTATATTGGTAAATACAGGAGGTGATCCTATGGATGAAGTTACTAGTTTTGGAGAATCGGTGAAGGCAAAACGAACCGAATTAGGCTACTCTTTAAGGGAGCTAGCCGAAAAGGCGGAAGTCAGTCCGTCTCAACTAAGTAAAATCGAACGAGGATTAGCAACCCCTACCGAGGAAACTGTCAATAAATTGGCTTATGCTCTTAATGTACAGAAGGAAACAATGATGTTTCTAGCTGGGTACGTTGATCGTGATTTAAGAGAGGAGCTAATAGTAACGAATCGCAACAAGATGAAAAATGCCAGCGTCATTGCTAGCGCAGGACTAGCGACCGCAGCGTTACTACCCATCTTAGGTCCAGCTGTAAGTGCCACAATAGGTGCCGCGATAGGTAGTGTAATAACTGGGGCACTTAAAAGCAGCGGAGGCTCGACCGTTCAAGAAAACCAGTCAGAGTACAAAGTAACGCCAGAAAACACTATGCTAACTGAAGAAGAACAGGTATTTCTTGACCGCGAACTCAAGTCTGCTTATGACCTTACAATGAAGCGCATTATGATGATGCGTAAAGCAGGCGGTGAACAAGATTATGTTCAAAGATCCGGTCGCGTGTCGCGAGGAACTGGAGATGTACCCGTGGGTCAACGCAGCGTGGACGACGACACGTCTGATCGCAGCTAGTCCGTTCCGTTACGACCGTCATCCTTCTTTCTACGTTATCCTCGACGAAAACGATCCAGGCTACGGTTGTTGGGGCGATAGTGGTACCGGCGAACGTGGCGGATTCGTTCAACTCCTGGCGTTCTTACGCGATGAGACATACGAAGAGGCAGCGGAGTATCTGCGGATCAAATACGGCGGGCAACCGGAAGATCCGGATGAGATTACGCTAACAGTACCGCGGCTAACGCTGGACAAGCCGAAAGTAACACGAATTGACGCGTCCATACTCGATAACTACCGGTTCAGACATACATATCTCGAGAAGCGCGGCATTACGGAAGAAGTACAGCGCGTATTACAGATCGGTTATGACCGCGATAGGCAGGCGGTTACATTACCGTGGATGAACCCGGACGGCAGCATTGGAAACGTGAAGTATAGGCGCGTAGACAGCAAGGCATTTTGGTACGCGAAAGGTGCGCGGCCGATACGCGAAATGTTGTACGGCATTCACCTGGCGTATAAGCAGCGGATCAAACGTGCATTTATCGTAGAGGCGGAGATCGATGCGTTATCGTTGATGAGCGCGGGTATATACGCAGTCGCTACGGGCGGCGCCGCTTTTAACGCAGCGAAACGGGACTTGCTATTACGGTCGCCGATCGAGGAGGTCGTATTACTGCGCGATAATGATGCGGCCGGCCGTACGTGGCGGAACCGGATCATAGCGGAACTAGGCGGAAAGATGGACGTGGAGATTGCGTTAGTGCCGCGGACATATAAGGACGTTAACGAGTGGCATTGCGCGGAGGGACTTCGACAGTCGCTTCGACACATAAACACTCGTAAATGTCGAACGATGACGGTTAATTTTGGTTGATGGCGAACTATGGACGCATGTACAATAGAAGAACGGTATATAATTCGGCGGATTGTACGAATTTTTGGCCGGTCGAGGCTCTCATTCCTGAGACCACTCGTAAAGATCGCGAGGGCTGACGTCAAGCGCATCCGCTAGTTGAACGGCAATCGCAAGAGACATCTGCTTTCGATCAAAGGTCGTGTATTTAGAAATGACCTTTTCGTTCACGCCGGACTTTTCGGCTAATAATCGTTGTGTCCAGCCGCGTTCTTTAAGTAGCTCCGGAATAAGGCAGCGACGAGCCTTCAATGGCATCGCGAACCCTCCGAAAAAGTTCTTTGAAATTATTTCTAGGAACGTGTCCCAACTTCTGAGAAGCTGGGGGGTATATAAAGTATAAGGCAAAAAACAAGAGGAGGAACTAAATGAACACCGAAAAACTGAATATAACAGCGGTACAAGCCGCTCAAGGATGTTTGGAATCAGAGAGAGCCTTAATCCTCTACTTCATCCCGATCATCCAGCGAATGTCAAAAGAGGTGTGGCATCTCTTACGTGACGAATCGGCGTTCGAACAGGCTTGTTATCGAAAGGTACTAAACGCGGCGAGGAAGTATAATCCCGCAGCTGGACGTTCCTTCCGCAACTTTGTTCTTCACAAACTGCGCGGAGTCCGAAGTAAGTACCTGGCAGTACCGAAATACAGGATTAAATTAAATTACTTGTCGATCGAAGCTTTGGCGAGCAAAGACGACGAGGGTAACGAAACAACTTACGAAGTCCCCGATAACTTGGCGGTTATCGATGACGCTTTAATCATAAATGAAAAAATCGCCCTCTTGGCGGAGGACGATTCACGCAAATTGGCGATCCTCAACGCATGGTCTAACGGAGAGTACAACGATTCAGAAACCGCGTCGTTTTTGGCGAAACGATACGGAGGCAATTCTGAATCACACCGTAAGTTCATTAACCGTTTTAGAACCACCTGTCAAAAGGCATTGGCATAGCCCCTGACAGTTTAAGTATAGCATATACGGTTCAAACTTATAAATTAGTAAATCTTCACGGTTGCTGAATTTGATACTTAGGCATTGTATCAAAAAAGCAGTGAAAAAGTCCCGCTATAAGTCTGTCCGTTCGGTGTTTATGGATTATAATTACAGTTTCAATATTAACTTAGATATTACGTACTTGTCAACATAGTTCACACTATTTCTAACAAAAAATTAACGGAGGTTAGACGAATGACTAACGTAAACCCACGCTCTATTGTACGCAAGTCCGACGCAAACGTTTCGCACTTATTGAGAATTTCTTCGCAATATAACGGTTGCCTTCCGCTTGATGAGGACGCAGCTTCTCTTATCCCGCGTAATCTCTCGAAAGGGGTGCGTCTTGCATGAGACCTAACGCGATCGACCCGAAGGCCGGCACGCATTTCACCGGTAAAATCTTCGTTGTCCCTCACGCTCTGGACCGCGCTGTTGAACACTTCGGCGTTGAGCGTAGTGCTGCGCCAATGTTCGTAATGGACATGTTGCGTAAAGCTTCGTTAATCGATCCGTGTGTGATCGGTGAAGACGGTAACCCGGGCCGCTTGTTCGCTTACAAACGTACCGCGTTCGTCGTTGATTTAACGGAGAACACCGTAATTACGATATACCCGCAAGAGACCGCCGCTAAACACGTTATCGAAGGCGTCGGCAAAGTCCTAGCGCGTGCTCTTAAAGTGGCACAACGTACGGAGGCCCGCGAGTTAAAGCGGTTGGCTATACGTAGAGCGGAGCTTAACGTTAAGCGCGCCGAATTGGAACTACGCCTAGTATGTACCAAATCGACCACTGTTATACGTAAGGTGAACGAAGATCTCGCGAGTATCGACGTTGAGTTGGCCGCGATTGCGAACGAAGAATTTGAGGTTAAACGTGAGAAGTCGACGCTGGCGAAAGGTATCTGCGCATTCATTTAAGCGCAAGTGTGGAACGTGTGAAACTGCGTATACAACGTATTTTCATACGTCCGCTATACGGTGTTAACGGACAGAGGGCGGAACAGGCAGCCGCCGCCGTAACTTAGGAGATTCCGAGTGTCACCGGACTTTCGTTAATACCGTATAGCGGACGTAAGAAAGACGAATCGCGTCCGAATATTAAACGAGGAGTTGTTGTCGATTGGCAATGTTTACGAAGGTTGGCGAAGCAGCAGCGCAAGCAACTAACGATAATGGAGGCGCGCAAGAATCTCCGATCGTAACGTTCAAGTCCGGAACTACGTACAAAGTCGGAGTTAAGTCGGTGAACGACGTAGCCGAATATTACGGTTACGGAATCTACAAGAAAGTGAACACGTTTGTACCGAAGAATCCGGCAGAACGTAACGCACGCGGCTTTATCGAATCGAACCCGAGCGTATGGGATCGCGCGGCTGACCTGCTTTATACCGACGCAAAGAAAGCGGAAGAAACCGGCGCAAGTGAAGCAGACGTTAAACCGATTCGTGACGAAGCGTACCTGTTCCGCGGCAAGAAACGTTATCTGCGTGCTTTCTTCGACCTGGCGACCGGTAAGGATATCGTAGTCGACCTGAGCCCGAAGCAAGAAACGCAGATCAAAGCGGTCATCGAGAAGTATGCGAAGAAGCTCGGTAAAGTAGCGTTCGAGCTCGGCAAAACGGGCCAGTCCACGAACGCAGCCGTATCGTTATCGCCCGTCCTCGATATGGACGAAGACCTGACGGATGCAGAACGCGTTAACTTCGAAAAGCTGGGCGCGGCTCCGTTCGATCTCGAATCGTTCGAAACGTGCTTGTACGTAGCGGACGAGGCGGAGCAAGTAAAAAACCTCGTAATCGCCGGCTTCGATATCGCGCGTCTTGGTCTCTCCATCGGAGCAGCACCGGTTATAACAGCCGAGCCTGAAGTAACGGATGTAAAACCGATCCCGGACGGTGAGGTACCGCAGCTCCACTTTTAACGCAGAGGAGGCCGCAATCGATGACGAAGATTAACCGCAATATTAGCGTCGGAATCAACGTAGAGACGCCGGCCGAATTACCGAAGTTGGGCGAGCAACTGGCGAAGTTCCTGCGCAAAGTAGACGTCGAGCATGGTCCGTTTGACGTGACGATCGGTCTGCAGGTCGGCGGATTCGAGAACGTGCCGCGGCCGGGCGATAACGTCGTTAACAATTACTACGGTGAAGGCGGCGTTATCTGCGACGAAGACGACGGAGGCGGTACGGTATGAGTTCGTCAGCAACGTTAGCCAGACCGCGCACGAGCGGTAATAACAACGGAAGGAAGCCGCCTGTATACGTCATCTACGCGGGCGGCTCCGAAAAGGAGGAATAAGCATCGCACACATAACGGAAGTGACGGGCAAGTATTCGGAAATGGCTGCGCGCCTGGCGTTGCTCGCGAACGGTTGGACGGTGCATACCGCGGACACGGACGAAGCGTACGATATCCTCGCGACGGATCCACTTAGCGGCCAGCACGTTAAGATCCAGGTCAAAACCATTCGACAGCGGATGGACCGCGGCGGCGACCTCGTTGTTTACGCGAAGAAAGGGAACGGCACCACGTACGACCGCGCCGACGCTGACTATATCGTTGGAGTATGGGCGGTCGACGGCGAAGTCCCACGCGTCTATATGTTCGAAAACCGGATGATCGGCGAGTATTGGGCGTCCGAAGCGCGTGCGTCTGAACGTTGGGTGGAATTATCCATCGCACTCAACCGCGGCAACTTATCGGAGGTAACGGATGTATCTGCGTGAATCCATCACCGTAGCCACCTGCGCGCATTGCCGCGGTGAAATCTACGAAGGTGACGAGGTTAAGCGGATTGATGACGGCGGCGGTTACGTACATGACGGATGGACCGGCACAGGCACGAATTGCGCTGCGGAGTACGCAATAGAACGCGTATACGACGCCGAGGGCGTAATCGACCGAAATTGTAACGTAAATTAAACGATTAGGGAGCGATGTATAAATGGCTAAATTGAACGTGGTAATTCCGGCAACGAACGTAATTGTTGATGGCGTAGAGTACCGTAAGGTTGATCGCGATGCACAGGCGGGCGATATCGTTCGGATTACGGATGAGGACGCACATGATCAGGAGAATCTGACACGTAACGGTTATTATGCCGTTATGGTAGTGGACTTCTTTGGGGACCCGCATATTTCAGATAATGATGGTGACGAGCTCGATCTTTGCGGGTGGACGTATGAAGCGTACGAGAAGGTAACGGAAGTAGCGCAGCCAGTGGAAGACGGCGATACCGTTACGTACGAAGGCAAACAGTACCGTAAAATTAACCGTAACGCGAACACAGGCGATACCATTATCGTTACCTCGTGGGAAAGCAGCAAACACCTTCCGTTCAATCCAACGAAGATAGGGGACGTATTTAAGTCCGTTAAAGTTGACCGTGATTATGACGCTCACGTCGGCGACTACTACGTAATTTACCGTTCTGAGTATAAGGTGCTAGAGCCTGTTGAGGCGAAGGCGGACCGGCTTAGTGTTGGGGATTACGTGAAGGTTGTAGACAATCTTGGTTCATCCGGGATTCCGCGCGGTTGTACTTACATCGGAGAAATCCGTAAAATCGTAGAAGTTGACGGATCTCACGTTCCGTATAGAGCGGAGAAGTTCGACGGGTCGGACTACGACTGGTTCCGCGAAGGCAAGCTGGTGCGCGCCACTGACGAAGAGGTAGCGGCCGCAAAAGCTGCGTTGGCCGCGAAGTCTGATCCACGTAACGAATTCGCTAAAAGCGATAAGGTGCGCTTAGTTAGTGGCGGTCGAGACTATCCACTTAACGGATATGATAACGGTAAAGTTTACGAAGTAACGGAGCCTATTAAACACGAAGGCGAACCGGGAACGATCGAGATTAAAGGCGGAAGCGTCCGTACTGGTTACGCCAAGCCGGAGCAACTCGTAAAGGTAACCGCTGAGGAACTCGCAAAAGAAGCGTTAACCGCGAAATGGGCCGCGATCGGACGTAAAGTGAACGAGTTTAAGAAGGGCGATATTGTGCTTTACGTTAAGAACGGAAAGGACGTGCTGGGTACGGTCGAAGACGTTAGTAACAGTCTTTTGGGCGTACGAGTCGCATCGACTAAATTGAACGATATGTCCGCTACGTACGACGCAGTGTATAAGGTTGAACATAAAGCAACGCTCGTAACGCCGGTCGAACAGCGTTTTGACCGCGTAGGTTAATCCGCATATGATCGACGTAAAACTAACGCTTAACACACATGAGGATAGCGCAGCGGTTGCGGTAAAGGCGGCGGTTGAGCGTAAAAAGGCCGCGATTCAGGAACCGATCGAGGACGCCTGGCAACGTATTCTCGCGATGAACAACTCGGACCCGGATAAGGAGAAGCTACGGACCGTACGGACGGCGATGGCGGAGGGACTTATAGGCAGAGATCCCTCCCTCGCAGCCAAACGGTTCAGTAAAGCGGAAGCATTACGTATGTGGGCGGAACTAAACAAGCGCAATAGAGCGGCAACTCTACGCGCTATGGTCGAAGCAACGCCGGCACATTACGTACTTGTCCGAGACGAACGCACTTTAACGCAAATGTACGACGTAATCGCAGCGGCTGATATTATTGCGGTCGACTGCGAGACGTTCGGTACTCCGGACAATCCGGACGGTGCGCTCGATCCGTGGACAGGTAATATGGCGGGCTTCTCCGTCTCAACGCGTGAGCACTCGTTCTATGTTCCGCTTAACCACGATGAGCGTACGGAATTGAACGAAGCGACCGTACTCCAACGTTTGAAGGCGGTACTTGAAACGACACCTTCCGTTATGCACAACGCGCCATTCGATTGTAAGTGGTTCGCGGTTAAATACGGAATCAATCTGATCGACGCTTTACACGCGGATACACGGTTAATGGCGATGGCGTTCGATGAGAACCGCAGCCACCGGTTGAAAGACTTATGTACGGATTGGCTCGGGTTGCCTGGCGACAACTTCGACGTACTATTCGGTCGGACTCCGTTCAACCAAGTACCGCTCGACATTGCGCTGGCATACGCGGCAGGTGATACGGAGAAGACGCTCAAGCTATTCGATTGGATCCGCGGTCACTATAGCAGACGCGAAGACTTAGCGCGCATAGAGCGGTTAGTGTTCGACGTAGAGATGCCGGTCATGCGCCAGTTCATTCGCTCAGATATCCGCGGCATACGATTTGATACGCAGATGGCTAACGAACTCGACGCGAAGTTTGAACGCGAGGAAGCGGAGTTACAAGCGAAGATTTACACGTTGCTTGGCGAAGAGATTAACCTTAACTCGCCGGCTCAGCTATCGCGGAAATTGTACGGAGAACTCAAACTTACGGACGTAGATAAAGGATCAACCGGTGTGCGCGCGCTAAAACGTATCAAACGTGAGCACGAAGTAATACCGTTGATTCTCGATTACCGCGCGGTCGGTAAACTGCGCCAAGCTTTCACGTCAAAGCTTCCGCATAACGTTAAGGCTGACGGTAAGATTCATCCGTGGCATAACACGTGGGGCGCCGCAACGGGACGCTTTACGTGCAACACGCCGAATACACAGCAGATTCCAGCTAAGCGTCCGGAAATACGTCACCTCTTTACGTCTACCGGTCCGGATCGCATTCTCGTATCGATCGACTACTCGCAGATTGAATTACGTGTCCTGGCGCACATGGCGGATGAGCGCGTTCTAATCGAAGCGTTCGAAGCCGGCCGCGATATCCACTCGACGACTGCCGCGCTCATCTCTAACGGACAATTCACGTACGAGGATATCGAGCGCTATAAGGATACGGAAGGGCACGCTGCGCAGAAATACCGTAAGCAAGCGAAGATCGTAAACTTCGGGATTGTCTACGGAATGGGCGCGGGCAAACTCGCCGATACGCTCGAGATTACGAAAGCCGAAGCGCAGAAAATTATCGACGACTACTTCCGCGGTTATCCCGGCATCAAGCGATACATGGACGAGCAACACGCGAAAGTTATGCGCGATGGCTACGTTACGGACCTGCTCGGACGTAAGCGCCGGCTGCACGCGGAGATCAAGGCGAAGGAGAAATGGCGGGTATTTAGCGCTCAACGTATGGGCGGTAACTTTCCGATCCAGTCCGGAGCTGGCGGCATCTTAAAGAAGGCGCTCGTTGACTTGGACGCGGTGATGCCGTTGTACGATACGTACATTCTACTGCAGGTACACGACGAGCTCGTATTCGATTGTCCGCGTGATATTACGCCGGCTGCGATCGATCACATCCGCTCTACGATGGAGCAAGCGGTTAAGTTACGCTGTCCTGTACGCTGCGATGTCGAGATTAATCCGGAGCGTTGGCTCAAGAAAGTCGACGTTGACGCGTGGTTTAGCGAAGAGGATACCGACTAACTAAAAACGATAAATGGGAGCGGATTGAATGGCGATTAGCCAAGCGAAGAAACTCGAGTTGATTACGAAGCACAGTAGAAAGTTCGCAACAAAAATGAACGGAGCTAGTCCGGTGTTAGAAGGCGTACATTACTCCGCTGACGGTTCCGTTGTCGTAACGGACCGGCACAAACTTCTCCGTATTGGAGGCGCACATAGTTTCACGCAGCCATTCACGTCACATGCGGTTACTGGCGCACCGATCGACGGGCAATATCCAGACACGTCGCGTATCATTCCGATGGAGTTACCGACGCAGATTACGTTAATTAGTGACGGATTCAGACGCGATGACGTTAAGGACACAATTGCGCGCGTTAAGCTGGCGGTTGAAACTGCGAAAGTAGCAGGCGATAAGTCGTTCATTACTGCGTTGGTAGTCGAACGGTCCGTCGCTATGCTCGTTGTTAAAAACGAGGAGCCACGCGTTAAATTCTCCGCAGTTATTAACGCAGAACTTTACGGTCCTGACATGACGTTAGCGTTTAACGCTGAATTATTCCTCGCGGCGCTCAATGTATTCAAGGACGCTGGCAGTAAGCGCGTTACTATCGGCTTGATCAGCGCAACGTCCCCGATCGTGCTGCGTGACGAGGATAACGAGATCGACGCGGTAGTACTTCCGTATAGGAGGTCCGCGTAATGGAACGCGAAACATGCACGTACACATGTCCGAA
This sequence comes from Paenibacillus sp. BK033, assembly GCF_004345425.1. Taxonomy (GTDB): domain Bacteria; phylum Bacillota; class Bacilli; order Paenibacillales; family Paenibacillaceae; genus Pristimantibacillus. The sequence goes on along the minus strand of NZ_SLVP01000012.1, from coordinate 88,566 downwards.
TTGTCGGCGTCAAATCCGCACGTTAGCGGACGAATACGGTGACCACGGCTGCACTTGCGGATGGGTGCCGTTTGATAGCGAAGAGGAGGACGAATAGATGAGCGTAGCAATTACGATAGGGCAACTCGAAGATTTAGCGTTTGAGGATTCGTTATTGACGCCAGAGGGCGTAGAACTTCGCGTCATAAAGAAAGGCAATTGGTCGCATGAGCATAAGTTTCAATCCCGTGAGATTATCTTTACAGACGGGGAGCGCTACTACCGTGGATCAATCGAACGCTCGGGTTCGGAATGGACTGATTGGGCGTACGGTTCTGAGTATTACGGTGACGGTCCGGCAGGCATTGAACGAGTACGTTTGGTCCAGCACGTGAGAGAAGTTTGGACTACGGACTTCTCGCAGCCTGTAATTGATTACGATCTACTAGCGGCCGCAGCTCGTGAGTTCATCCGTAAGTGCGACTGCGGACAAGCAAAGTCCAAACGTTCGTACGCGCAGTTCAAAGCGGCACTCGGCGAACAAGTAGAGGAGGCGATCTAATGGGCTACTACACGAAGTACAAAGTGAAAATCACGCCTGAGTCGGAGGCTGTCCGTCAGTCCATCGAAGCTGACGATGACCTATACGCGATTCATGAAGACGGGGATTCATACAAGTGGTACGGACATGAAGATGACATGCGTGAGTTATCGATCAAATATCCGGAACACACTTTCGAACTAAGGGGAGAAGGTGAAGAGGCCGGCGACATCTGGCGCAAATACTTCAAAAACGGGAAGATGCAGTATTGCCCAGCTCAAATCACGTACGAGCCGTTTGATGAAACGAAACTTATATAGAGGAGGCGGTTTAAATTAGCGTATTCACACGCATAGGGGCCACGCAGAAAACACGCGGCGAGCGATTGGTTGACGAATTTCTAACGCAAATGGACGCATATTACGCTAGCCCAGCGTCTTCCTTTTACGACGATAAACTGTCGCGTAAATTCTACGAACAGAAACTTCGCCACCTCGGATATAAACCGTACCCTAACGATGGTCTCATCACGTTTGGAGCGTCCGGTACGAACCTGTGCGATCGGCAGCTCGTGTTTAAGAATGACCGTGCAACTAAGCCGGAAAAGTCCGATGACCTTCCGTTCCGCGGCCGTCAACGGCGCCAGGGTACAGCGATTGTCGATTACGTACAACTCGATCTTATCCATATGTTAAAACGGTTAGGACCGCTGGCGTCGTTTACTATGGCTGTACGTGATAACGGGGAATGGGACTTCGAGGAGGCTGCGCAAGAACGCCGCGTATTCGAATGGCCGCATCCCGAAACGGGAGAGCTCGTTAAGTTCGCGATTACCGCAAAGCCCGACGGTAAGTTCGATTATGTCGTTGATGGATCACGCATCATCTTCGAATACAAAACGAAGGCATCCGGTCTCCGCGCTATGAACGGCAAGCTCGATTACAAAGGCGCGCAGGACGAGCACGTACGTCAGGTAACGGCCGAATCGCTCGTGTTCGGAATTGACGAAGCACTCATCGTTTACGAGTCAACGCAGAAGCCAGCGTGGTTTGATGACGCAGCCAGCACGTCCGTCACGAAAGGGCAGAAAACGTGGGAAGACGGTGCACCACGCCCGGATCTGCGTGCCTTCTACGTAGAGATTACGGAGGAGATGAAGCACGCGTTACTATCGGACCTGGCGCGTCAGGCTGCGTTGGTTTACGAGCAACGTACCGGCGGAGAAGTGCCGGAGGTTACCGTTGATAGTACGGACAAATGCGGATTCTGCCAATTTACGGACCACTGTAAGCGTACGGTTACTGACGGTAATGTCGCGAAGCTTCAACGTGCAGAGAGCGCGATGGCTACATCGAGCATGGCAGGTAAGAAAGAGCACTGTAACGTAGCCAAGTTTCTCGAAGGAGTGGCCGTCTAGTTGCGGAAGGTAACGATCGAAGCTGCTCGTACTCTTTTCGCAAGCCGCGGATGCCGCCTTACCTCCGACAGTATCAATAACGTTCGCGAATCTCTATCATTCGTATGTGTTTGCGGAAGGTCTGCGCAGATATCCTACGACAAATTTAGAAGGGGACAGTTATGCGGAGGATGTCGGTGGGAGCGCGGTTCAAGTAAACAAAGACGCACGATAGATTCAGTAAGGGAAACTTTCGCTTTAGGTGGCTGTGAGTTATTGAGCTCAGAGTATTCCAGCAATAAGCAGAAGTTAAGTTTTAGATGTTCTTGCGGAAACGTGACCGCTATCTCATTAGCGAAGTTTCAAGCAGGTCAACGTTGTCAGTCGTGTAAGGATCGTAGGATTTCAGAAAAACTTACAGGACCGAATAACCCTAGTTGGAAACCCGAACTAACAGAAGCCGATCGAGTTAAGGAGCGGACCATTCCTGGTTATGACGAGTGGAGGCGCAGTGTGTTTCGTAGAGATGGCTATATCTGCGTAATATGCGGACATGGGGGTAGACTTAACGCCCACCACATTGAGTCTTACGCTCGCGTACCGGAAAAACGGACTGACGTAACCAACGGCGTCACGCTATGTGAAGATTGCCATAACGAATACCACCGTAAGGTAAGTCACAACGATGCAGATATGGAATCGTTCGAATACTTTCTTACTGACTATCGTGAACCACGGTAAGCAGGCGAAAAAGAGGAGGCGGTCTAGTTGTTGAAACTTTTTAGCGCAATTATTAGCGCACTAACGATGGCTTGTCTGATTGGCGCGGTATGCCTCGGAGGTATGTTCGTTTACAGCTTAGTTATTGACGCAGCATTGTGGGTTCAAATCGTAGTCGGTGCGTTCTTCGCGTTAATCGCGCTTATTTACTGGATCGAAGGAGCTGAGGAAGACGAAGACAACGCGTAAGGAACCAGCGCAGCGCTTTCTCGGGCTAGACCTCTCGCTAAGTCCCGGAGTCGCTACGATTGAGGTACGGAATAGGCAACCGTATCTCATCGCGGCAGAGTCCGTCGCCACATCAACGGAGGACAACGATGCGGTTCGGTCCATCACGGTCGAATCGTTCATCGCGCGTCACATTTACGCTAACCGTCCGTACGTCACCGTTTTACGCGAGGACTTTACGGCCGGCCGTAATAAACGCGCGACTCAAACGATATTCAACGCGTGGGCAGCGGCCGATCGCGCACTCCATACGTACGGCTATACGGTGAATGACGTTAAGCCTCCGCTTAGTCCGACGAGCGTTAAGAAGCTCGTGACTGGCAACGGTAAGGCGGAGAAACCGGAAGTGGCGGCCGGTGTACGGAAGCTATTGCGGTTGGATCCGGAGTATAAATTCGCGACCGGCTACGATGACTCGGACGCTGCCGCCGTAGTACTGGCGTATCTGATCCGCGAGGAGCTGATCGATACATGACCGAGTTAAGGCGCGCGAAACTATGGCGCCAGGCTTACCGCAATGAACTCGAACTATTAGACGATGCGATAACGGCAGCGCGCGTTAGGCTCGCGGATTTAGAGGACCACCGAGCGCACATCGTAAAGAGCCTCGGTCATTATTCGGAGATAATCGAACGCGCAGAAACGGAAGGTGATCCGCCATGCTGATCGTTTACTATTCGCTGACCGGTAACGTACGGCGCTTCGTTGAGAAGACGGGGCGGCCGGCGCAAGAGATTCCGTTCGACTTTAACGTAAGCGAGCCGTTTATCATCGTGACGCCGACGACCGGATTCGGAGAGGTTCCGTCGAGAGTGACGCGGTTCTTACGGGATAACGCGGGGCTCCTGCGCGGTGTGGCTGCGTCAGGCAACCGTAACTTTGGCGCAATGTATACGAATGCGGCCGACATTATAGCAACGGAATATAACGTACCAGTTATCGCGCGCTTTGAACTAGCGGGAACAGACGAAGACGTACGTAATTTTAACGAAGAGGTGACGCGATATTACGGAGAATAAAGGCGCAAGCCATATCGAACTTAATAACGAAATCATGCAACGCGGCGAGGACGGTTGGTTCCAATTAGACCGCGACCAGGCTGCAATTGACGCATTCTTAGCGGAAGTAGCGGAGAAGACAATGACGTTTAGTCATCCGATTAACCGTTACGATTGGCTCGTAGATAACGATTATTATTACGATGTCCATGCGCAGTATACGACTCCGCAGTTAATGGGTATTCTCGACATCTGTTATTCGTACAACTTCCGCTTTGCTTCGTACATGGCCGCGTCGAAATTTTACAAGGACTACGCGCTCAAAACGGACGACAAAGCGCAGTATCTCGAAGATTACGAGCAGCATGTCGCGATCGTTGCGTTATACCTCGGCCAAGGTGATTACGCTTTTGCGGAGCAACTTGCGCGATCAATGATGGAGCAACGTCTTCAGCCGGCCACGCCTACGTTTATGAACGCGGGACGGGCGAAACGTGGCGAGATGGTATCGTGCTTCCTACTCGAGATGGACGACTCGCTTAATTCGATTAATTACGTACTCGGTACGTGTATGCAGCTCTCGAAAATAGGCGGCGGCGTAGCGGTTAATTTATCGAAGTTACGTGGACGTGGCGAACCGATCAAAGGCGTTGAGGGAGCGGCAAAAGGCGTACAACCCGTTATGAAACTGATGGAGGACGCGTTCTCGTACGCAGATCAGATGGGACAACGGAAGGGCTCCGGTGCTGCTTACTATAACGTGTTCGGCTGGGATATTGTAGAGTTCCTTGATTGCAAACGGATCAACGCGGACGAAAAAGTCCGTATCAAAACGTTGTCAATCGGACTTATCACGCCGGATAAATTCTACGCGTTGGCAGCTGCAGACGAACCGCTATACGTGTTCGGTCCATACTCCGTATTTAAAGCGTACGGACGTCACCTCGACGATATGGACATGACGAAAATGTACGACGAACTGCTCGCGAATCCAGACGTTAAGAAGCGCCAGGTCGGTACGGCCCGCGAGATGCTAGAACGGATCGCGATTACGCAATTGCAATCAGGCTATCCGTACATCGCTAACGTAGACAACGCGAACCGGCAGCACGCGCTTAACGATCTCGGCCGCATTAAAATGTCGAACCTCTGTACGGAAATTTTCCAGCTACAGGAGACGTCCGATATCGCAGACATTGGCGAAGAAGGAACGGTATACCGGCGCGACATTTCGTGTAACCTCGCCAGTCTTAATATCGCTAACATAATGGAGAGCGGCAAACTACGTGAGTCTGTACATGACGGAATGGCCGCGCTGACAGTCGTATCGGACTTATCGCGTATTCCTAACGCGCCGGGCGTACGTAAGGCGAACGAGGAGTTACATAGCGTAGGGCTGGGCGCAATGAACCTAAACGGTTTCCTCGCGAAGAATAAGATTGCGTACGAATCCGAAGAAGCGCGCGACTTTGCCCGTACGTTCTTCGCTGCGATGAACTTCTATTCGATCGAAGCGTCGATGCTGACCGCGAAGGAACGCGGCGTTACGTTCAAAGGTTTCGAGAAGTCTACGTACGCGGACGGAAGTTACTTTGAACGTTATCTCGCGGAAGACTTTGCGCCGAGAACGGAAAAGGTACGGGCGCTATTCGCAGGTATCGAATTGCCGACGGTAGCAGACTGGCGTGGACTCGCGATTGCGACTTCAATGTACGGTCTCTATCACGCGTACCGACTAGCGATCGCCCCTACGCAATCCATTTCGTACATTCAGAACGCAACCAGCTCCGTTATGCCTATCGTTGAGCACATCGAAACACGTACGTATGCGAACTCCACAACGTACTATCCGATGCCTTACCTCGCGCAAGACAACTACTTCTATTACAAATCTGCCTACAACATCGATCAATTCAAACTGATTGACTTAATTGCGGAAATTCAGCCGCACATTGACCAAGGTATCTCAACGATCCTGCACGTTAACTCCGACATTAGTACGCGGACGCTCGGCCGGCTGTATGCCTACGCGCATCACCGCGGCCTTAAGTCGCTTTATTATACGAGAACGAAACGCTTGTCCGTTGAAGAATGCACAAGCTGCGCAGTTTAAACGCGAAAAAGGAGACGATTAATTGAAGGCTGTTAACTGGAACGTACCGGAAGACTACGTAAACGCGTTATGGAATCAGAATGTCATGCAGTTCTGGACGGACGAGGAGTTTCCGATCTCAGACGACCTAGCGGACTGGCACGGAATGAAGTCGGAGGAACGGACCGTTTATAAGTCCGTTCTTGCCGGCTTAACCGGTCTCGATACGCAGCAAGCCGGCGAAGGTATGCCGCTTATTGCGTTGCATACGGAGGACCACCGTAAGAAAGCGGTCATGTCGTTTATGGCGATGATGGAATCGATTCACGCGAAGTCATACTCGTCCATATTCGCAACGCTTATTACTACGGAGGATACTGCGTACCTCCTCGAAGAATGGGCGCCATCACAGCGTCATCTAGCGTACAAAGCTGAGCGTATTGGTTCGTACTATCGCGCGCTGTTGAAACCGAACGCGACCGTTTATGAGCGGTATCTGGCGTGCGTGGCGTCCGTCTTCCTCGAGTCATTCCTGTTTTACTCCGGTTTCTATTATCCGTTGTACCAAGCCGGCCAAGGACGTATGACAACGTCGGGCGAAGTCATCCGCAAAATTATGATCGACGAGTCCATTCACGGACTGTTCGTCGGAGTCGTAGCGCAGGAGCTTCGTGCGCAGCTTACGGAAGACGAACTTAAGAGAGCCGCCGAGGAGACGGAGAAGTTACTGGCGGACTTACACGCAAACGAAGCAGAGTATACACGCGAGATTTACGAACCAATCGGATTAACTGCGGACGTGCTGCGCTTTATTGAGTACAACGCGAATAAGGCGTTAATGAACCTCGGTCTCGATCCGAAGTTTACTCCGGCACCTTTCAGCGCGATCGTATCGAACGGGCTATCGACCGACACGCAGCAGCACGATTTCTTTAGTAAGAAGGGCGACGGCTACATAATGGCGCTCAAGATCGAGAAGATGACGGACGCGGACTTCGTGTTCAACAAATAACGAGAGGGGCCGTACACATGGCGTATTACGGAGTTACCGCGAAGAACGAAGGGCAACGGGTAGCAGTCCGTGCTCTTCTTAACGATAAGCCACTACTATTCCTTACGGGACCAGCCGGTACCGGCAAGACGCTGATAACGGAAGCAGTCGGTCTCCACCGCTTAACCGAAGCGCAGGACTTCCGCAAGATGATGTATACGCGGATGCAGACGCAAATCGGCGTAGACCTCGGTGCGCTACCCGGCAGCGTTGACGAGAAGACGTATCCGTTCATGCGGCCGTTCCTCGATAACCTTGACGCGATGGCTCCGGAGGCGAAGCGCGCGTACCACTATCTCACAACCGGCGGCGAGGATAAACGTAAGCTCTTCTTTGACGCGATCCAAACGATGCGCGGCGGTTCGTTCCTGCACATGTTCGTTATGACCGATGAAGCGCAAAACCTCGATACGCATACGATATCGACCGTAGCAACACGGCCGGCTGACGGAACCAAGATCGTATTCCTCGGTAACTTCGCTCAGATTGACGACCATCGGCTGCGTACGCCTGAGACTAACGGACTGTACCGGTTGCTGGCGGGCTTGTATGAGGCTGGCGCGTTCGAGTACTTTGACCACGTTAACCTAACGGAAGTGATGCGCCATCCGGTCGTCGACGTAGTAGAGCGTATTCTACGTAATCACGATATGCCGGCGGAGTTCGCAACGTTAGAAGCACGAGGTAATATAGCTTAACGATACCAGTCCGCAGCCGCTACGTTTAGGGTTGCGGATTTTTTTCGATTACATGTCCCAATCCGCGTAATAGTGGGGGGTATGTATAGTATAAGGCCGCCGATAAAATATTTCGCTGCAACGTGTGCGAAACGGAAACGGCCGTCGTTACTATGGTATAAGCGCGAATACAGCGCAATTAAAAAGGAGGGCTGCGAATTGTACGATAGGCTTACGCAATTGTTTACGATGCAGAAAGCGCTCGATGAGCGGATTACCCAGGAACGTACGATCGAGAAGACAACCGACGAATGGGTAATCGGAATCACACTCGCTATGGAGTCGGAGATCGACGAGATTCGGCGCGAAGTTAACTGGAAGTGGTGGAAGAATCCGAAACGGATTAATACGCCGGCGCTGCAGGAGGAAATCATTGATATGTGGCATTTCCTCATCAGCCTATCCGATAAAGTCGGTCTTACCGCGGATGATGTGTACGAAATTTACACGCGTAAGAACAGCGAGAACCACGCGCGGCAGGACGGAACGAGCACGAAAGACGGATACGAGGTGATTGCGTGAGTAGGTCGTTTTGGATTCCGATTTTATGCGGTATTATTGCGAATATTGCAGCCGTTAATTATTTTGACGGCTCCCGGGCGGAAGGATTCATCGCATACCTTCTTGGCGCTATCCTCGGAGAGATCATCGTTAAGGAGGACGTGAAGTGAAGCAGTATCATGATTTACTACGCTACATTCTCGATAACGGCGTTGAGAAAACGGACCGCACCGGTATCGGCACGCTATCCGTCTTCGGCTATCAATCGCGTTATAACTTAGCGGAAGGCTTCCCGTTATTAACGACTAAACGCGTACATTGGCGGTCAGTCGCGTACGAGCTACTTTGGTTCCTACGCGGTGACACTAACGTTAAATACCTTCGTGAGAACGGCGTTACGATATGGGACGAATGGGCGGACATATACGGAAACCTCGGACCGGTCTACGGTGAGCAATGGCGTTCATGGACGCACCGATTCCCTGGCGAATACGAAATGGAAACGAAGGTAATTGACCAAATCGCGGACGTAACCGAGCAAATCCGTACGAATCCGGACAGCCGCCGATTAATCGTATCGGCTTGGAACGTAGGCGACCTCGCTCAAATGGCGCTGCCGCCGTGCCACTTCGCTTTCCAATTCTACATAGCTAACGGTCGCCTATCGTGCCAATTGTACCAACGGTCGGCTGACGTATTCCTCGGCGTTCCGTTCAACATCGCTAGTTACGCACTTCTAACGCATCTGATTGCGCAGGTTTGCGGATTGGAAGTTGGTGAGTTCGTTCATACGTTAGGTGACGCGCATATTTACGTTAACCATATCGACCAGGCTCGTACGCAACTAGAACGTGAACCGCGGCCGTTACCGACGCTGCGTTTGAATCCGGAAATCACGGACATTGACGCGTTTACATTCGAAGATATTGCGTTAGTCGGGTACGATCCGCATCCGCCCATTAAGGCGCCGGTAGCGGTATGACGTTCGAGGATCGCGTTGAGGAATTCCGTAAAGCAATGCGCGATTTACTAATTACGTTAGGCTTCGTTAAACTTGCGGATTGGCTGGCGCAAAAACTACGCAGAGAGGAGCGTGACTAACCGCTAACATTGCAGCAACGATCGTACTCTATTCGCTGTTATTTCTGACGTATAACGTACAGGAACCGCAAGTACAGGCGCAAGTTCCGACGCCAGCAGTTACGAAGGTAGTCGCGGAGTCATCCGAAGAATCACCGCCCGAGCCCGCGTGGTTAACGTTCACAGCCACCGCTTACGTAGCGGACTGCGACGGTTGTATCGGAATTACCCGTATTGGGATTAACGTAAAACACACGCAAGTTGACGAAGAAGGACGCAGGATCATCGCAGTCGATCCGGTTGTTATACCGCTAGGCACCGCGCTCGATATTCGCATAGGCAACGAAGTAATCGAAGCGGTAGCGGCCGACACTGGCGCCGCAATTGATGGGCGTGAGATCGACGTATTGATGGCAACGGAGGCCGAAGCGGTCGAGTTCGGAAGGCGAGACGTACAAATACGAATTAAGGGAGCGGATTAAATGCGTAAAATTGACGGACGCAAAGCGGAAATTACTAGTCCTGGAAGACGTTTCAGTACGTACTGGGAATTCGCGAGAAAACACGGTTATCCTGACGCAGTAGCCGAATCTGATTGGCACGATAAGCGTCAGACACCCCAGGAAGGGGACATTGTAACGCTCCTCACTTCCGGGCCACACCTTACGATGTATGAAGGCGATACGTTATGGATCGTTGAAGACGCGAACGGAGATCGCCATATCTTTAACGAAAAGGGGCTGCGTATACTGGAAAACGTAAACATAACAGTACTGAAGGACGAGACACTTGGCGGCATTGAGCGCGAGTACACGGAGGTTAAGCGGAAGGCGCACATAGGTGAGCGGATTAAGAACACCTCGCAGAGCTTCGACCTTCCGGTCGGGTATGTGACGGAGGTAACCGGCATTGCAGCCGCCGGCATGGTTGAGTACGTGGATGCCGCTGGGGATGAGCGTATGCGTGCGGAATTCACTTACGTAGTCCTAGAGCCGACCGATATCGTACGCGTTAACGGAGAACGTCTGCGGATGGTTGAACGTAAGGCAGCGAAAGGGGAGCGTGTTATTGTAGTAAATGATCGAGATGGTACGGGCGGCTCAGACGGATATTATTTTCGTACAGGTAACACGGGAATTGCAATAAGTGTTGATTTTGTTAACTTCAGCGGAAACGAGTATGTACTACAGGACGGGCGCTGGGGAATCGCCCCGCGCGCATACTGCGTACTCGAACCGGTCAGTAGCGTCCAATCTACGTCCGCCCAACCGCCAACTGAGCCATCGATCGCCGAGCTAATCGCAATTACCGACGGCCTTACGGACGCCGTGGCGAAATTAACGCGCAAAATCGTCGAATTGGAGACGCACGTAAAGGTGACGGAAGGGGACGTCGTGTTGATCGAATCCGGAGTTGCTGACGAAATCGACGCGTTGAAACAGGCGGCCAAGCCCGTTAAAGAACTGACGCGTGATGACGTCATTGAACGTGCGAAGGCGGACGTTGCGAAGTTACAGACGGAGAACCACGAAGATATACCGGCATTGACCGGTTTCCGCGTAAAGTACTACGCAGGCTGGGACGAAGTGAAGTTCGTAGTGAACCACGATAAACGAACCGTCGTTGCGCTTCTATCGCTTGAAGGTACGGTTTGGGCACGCGGCATCGCAAAAGCAGCGCCAGGCGACGTATTCAACTCGCACATTGGACGGGCTATCGCGTTGAGAAGAGCGCTTGGTCTCGAAGTGCCGGCGGAGTATACGAACGCACCGCAGCCGAGTGAGCCGCGCGTAGGGGATATAGTAGCTGACGGGATTAGGACGGGACGCGTTCACGCAGTGCGTCCGAAAACCAAAACTGCCGGAGCGTATGAACACGGGCTGGTGTTATCGGATGCCGAAGCAGGGCTTACGTTCATGATTACGTTAAGCGGTAAGCCTTACGAGTATTGGACGCGTATTAAGAGCGTGACTGTACTTGACGACAGCCGCGAAACAGACGAGGAGGTGGCGGTTTGAACATCGCCCTCTGCGGACTTATGCGTTCCGGCAAAGACGCGGTCGCAGCGCACCTCGTCGCCAATTACGGATACACACGTTTCGCATTCGGAGACGGCATCCGCGAAGTAACGCGCCGGCTTTATCCGGAAATGTACGCCGACGGCAAAAAGCCCCGCTCGTTACTGCAGGGTTTCGGTCAGATGGCGCGATCGTTCGACTCGGACGTTTGGGTTAACGATTGCTTCCGGAGGATTTCCGGCGCAGAGCGGTTACAGCGCGCTAACGAGGAGTTCTACGGTGAACCCACGCAGCCATTCCGCGCGATCCTCACGGACCTCCGCCAGCCCAACGAGTACGAACGGTGCCGCGCTGAGGGCTTCGTAATCATCCGCGTTACAGCACCGGACGGCGTGCGGATCCAGCGTGCGATCGACGCGAAGGATACGTTCAATTACGCGGACCTGGTGCATAGCACGGAGTCACACGTCAGCAGCTTCGTGGTCGATTACGAGATCGAGAATAGAGGTAGCTTGGCGGAGTTGTACACGAAGGTAGACGAGGTATTGGCGGATTTAAACGCAAAAAAGATCACGTAAACTAGGCAATTACGTGATCGGACGTTCCGCTATAAATACGAGCCAGCCGTCTTGCTCCGCTTCAAACACATAACGCAGCGACTCCGCTTCCAGGCGCGCCTTCGAATAGAAGCGCGATGCAGAGATATAACCGCGCTTATCGATGTTGGCCGCCGTCGGGTCCGCCTTACTTTCCGCGAGTCTTAACGCAATGGCCCGTTCGGTCGCGTCATATCCGAGCACAACGCGGTTGCCTTCGTTAAGCTTATACATTTCTACGATGTCCGCAGACAAACGTATTCTCTTTTGTTTATCAGTCGCTACGTAAAGGTTAACGAGCGGTACAGTTTCGATATGAAACCGTTTTGGTTCGGTGCCGGACATATGACGTAAAACCTCCGAGTTTTTAACGTAATTACGCGTTTATTTCCAATTATATAACGAAAGTGGGGCGTTCACAATCGCAGTACTCAAATATATCGAACTGTTCGCTGGTATTGGCGGCTTCCGTTCCGCACTTGATCCGTTAGGTGTCGAGTGTGTATTTGCAAGCGAAATCGATCCGTTTGCAACGAAGTCGTACCGCGCTCTGTATAACGGTGCTCCCGAGCTCCACGGTGACATCACGAAGATTAACGAACACGACATTCCGGACCATGATGTATTAGTCGGCGGCTTTCCGTGCCAGGCGTTCAGCGTAGCCGGCCAGCGTAAAGGATTCGAAGATGCGCGCGGTACGTTGTTCTTCGAGATTGCACGTATCGCGGCCGTTAAACAACCGCGTTTGATGCTGCTCGAGAACGTTAAGGGCTTGCTATCGCATGATGGCGGACACACGCTCGAAGTAATGGCGTCAGTCCTTAACGATATCGGATACGCAATCGACTTCCGCGTGCTTAACTCGAAGCATTACGGAGTGCCTCAGAATCGTGAACGGATATTCATCGTATGTAGCCGCGATGCAGAACACGCAGATTGGAGCGTAACCGGTACGGATGTTGTCGCGAAAGCTAAGCGCAGGATTCAAACGTTAGGTGTGCGTACGTTTAACTTCGATTGGCCGACGAATGATAACGTGACGACACGGTTAAGGGACGTCTTGGAGCAGAACGTGGACGAGCGTTACTATCTTAGCGAAGAGAAGGCAGTAAGTTTAATTACACGGTTAAATAGCAAAGAACCGTTAATAATTCAACGCAGTCGAGGCTTTAATAAAGGAAGTGAGCACCAGGTAGCGCCTCCACTTACGTCTCACAGTTACGAGCAAAATAATCACGTAGTAGAACCGCAGCTTGAACAATACTCCGAGGGTAACGGTATCGCCTATAATGTTGACGCCAACTACTCCAAGGGAACTTCGCTAGGTGATATTGGAAAGGGACGTCGTACTCACATAATCGAGAGTGTTGCTCTAACAGAAAGGCGCTCGGATGAAGCTAAAGCTATACGTAGAGAAGCCCGCAAGGAAGGCCGAGATTTTTCACCAAGACGCGGTAAAATATTAGTTCCTCGTGAGGATGGTCTTGCGAATTGCGTAACGGCGACGCAAACAGTTGAACAGACATTGTTAGAACAACCCCTTTATCGGATCCGTAAACTCACGCCGCTCGAATGTTGGCGTCTACAAGGCTTCTCGGACGCTGCGCACAACACGGTAGCAACCGCAGGTATCTCAGACTCGCAACGCTATAAACAGGCAGGCAATGCCGTAACAGTCAACGTAATCAGCGCCATAGGCAAGCGTTTGATTCCGTTATTAAATCCGCAGGAGGTGACCGTATAATGGGCGCATGTAACGTAGATCTAACGCAAGACACACGTAAATATACGCAAAAGTACGCACTCAACGACGTAGCCGGCGTAAAATATCTTCTCCGCGATCGTCACCGTATAGCATCCCGCCGTTTCCGCGGCGACACGGCTGCATCCGATATCCTCATCGATCTTCACAGCGCAATCGAAAGCGCCGGCTTAACGGATCGCCAGGCGGAAGCTATCGCGCTCGTTTACGGCCTTGACGTCACACAAACGGAAGCAGCTCGCGTTATGGGAATCGCGCAGAAGAACGTGAGCGAGACGATTGATACCGCGGCTGAAAAGATATGCGCAGTATTCAAGCGTTGGGATTACGGTGAGGTCACGGTCGAACTAGAGGAGGCAGAATAGATGACGTTAACATACACGGAAAGATACGCGCAATTAACCGCGCAAATTATTGATAACGTAAAGCGACGTAAAAATGACGCACACTTACGGTTTGCCTACAACGGAACGCCATACGATTTGGCTGACCGGTCGCAGCGCATCGAACTTATCCGCTACGTTACACGAGATTACGCGTTAGAACACGGCGAGGTCAATCAGCGCACTATCGATGCGTGGGAGGAACGCGATTGTAAAGGTGAGCGGCCGGCTTCCTTACCGTTAGACTCCGCGATGCTTGACCGGCTTACCGACGCAATTCTCGACGAGGAACTAACGGATCCGAACCCGCACAAAATTGCGCAAGAAGAGTATCCGTTCATGTCCGATAGGCAACTTGATCTACGCCGCGATCGTGAAACGGGATTAAAAGAGGCCGAGGAGACGGGAACTGACGGCCGCAACTACCGCAAGCCAACGAAGCGCCTTCGTACAAGATACGAAAACTGGCGCGTAGATAACGGTGCTCAGATACGTAATGTAGAGCGCGCTGCTCAGTACAAACGGGATACCGCGCCTGGTCCGGTCGTTACCGTTAAGTCGGAACCATTTACCGCGGCCAAAAGCGTAGCAGCTACGTGGCGCGACCGGCTAAGTCTCGTTTATTGAAAATACACCGTTAATGTAACGCGCGATCATCGCTCCGATATGAGTTCGGGCGTACTCGCGCGTTATTGCGAATCCGCCTTCATGGCCGCGGCATTTATACGCGTAGGAAGCAACGCCATCGACACTTTCGCCAGGGTATACGGTTATGTTCGAACGTTTAAGTGTTATCGCGATTTGTTCTATATCGTGTTGCATATTCGCTAAACAAATATTCGTGACCTTAACGAAGAGGGGCTTTAGCGTACGTCCTTTTTCTTCGAGTTGGTGACGGTTCTTTTCCGCGATCTTCTTTGCCATCGGTAAGAGTACGTGGTCATGCATTAGCTGTAGCTCTTCGCGTGAGGCTGGCGGTCTCTCCGGTTTAAGGCCGGCTGCTTTGATGCGATCGCGGTCCATTAACTGCAGGTATTGTTCGCGGTGTTCCGGAAGCATAATACGCGATGCTTCCCAACGGCCATTTCCGTAAAGCTTTTTACTATTCGCGTTCATAGCGCAATCACCTCACGCTTATTATATGCGAACGTGTGTTCTATTATCAAGCGCATAATTTACCACGGAAGCTTATACCGTAGTTTGCTATGATTAGTATGAGGTGATTCATCATGTTTATGGCACCAATGCTACTGGAGAAACGGGAGCAGCCGTTTGAAGACGAGCGGTTCATTTTCGAGCCCAAAATCGACGGTCACCGGTTAATCCTTTCATACTCGGACGGTAGTGTCCGCTTATATACGCGCCACAACAACGAAGTCACGCGCCAGTACCCGGAGCTCCATGACGTTCCAATCGACGCAGATGAAGCCGTGTTAGACGGAGAAGTTGCGTACGTCAATCCGCAGACTGGCGCGGTCGAGTTTGAAACCGTTATGGAGCGGTTTATGATGACGAAGCCGCAGCGTATTAACGACGGGCGTACGCGGTTACCGGTTCATTTCTTCGCGTTCGATATATTGCGTTATAACGGCGAGGACGTACGTAACCAGCCGCTAACGGAACGCAAAGCGCTACTGGACGCGATTCTCACGAATACTGCGCATTTCAGCCGTGTCCTAAGCGTTGACGGTTCCGGAATTGCGTTATTTAACACGATTAAGGAGCGCAAATTAGAAGGGATCGTCGCTAAACGGAAGGATAGCGTATACGTCGGCCGGCGTTCCGATAATTGGCTCAAAGTCATCAATTACGAGTACGCCGACGTTCATATCGCGGGATATCGGAAGGATAATTTCGGGTGGCTCGCGCACTATAACGGCAGACCTGCGGGTATTATCGAGTTAGCCGTGCCAGCTGCGCATAGGAAGGCGTTCTATGGCGTCGCGCAATCGATCGTGACCGGTGAGGACCACGAGTATGTGTACGTTCAGCCGCGGATTAAGGCACGCGTACGATTCCGTAACTGGACGAAGAAGGGGTATCTACGTACGCCGGAATTCGTTAGCTTCGTTAAATAAAAAAGGCCGAGTTTGCGCTCGGCTCTTTCTTTATCTCGCGTATACGAATGTACAATTCCGTTTAATGTAATTTTCTCCGCCTATGACTACGATGTCCTCTTCGTCTTCTTTTAACGCCTCTATCCGGCCACTTCCAATTAGCTCTGCGTCCTGGAACGCGAGGACTACCGTATTCTCAATCATCGCGGTATGAAAATGAAGGTGCGACGTAAGTTTGCGGAATCCCAGGTATGTTTTCTTATCCATAGCGTACCTCACTCGAATAATTCGTCCATAAGTTCGTCGATTTCTTTGCGCAACTTCTTCGTTGCTTCTTTATCCACGCGGTAAGACCCGTCGTCCCCGATAATAATTGCGTCGCCCACACGCGCACTCTTCGGCAATAACGCCTTATCTACGTCAACCGTATCGCCATCTATTTCGATGACCGCGATGTTACCTTCGAACCGATCGATTACGCCCCGTTTCTCCATCGTTATTTCTCCGTTTTAACCGTAATTTTCGTACCATCGCTCACGAACGTGATCGTTCCGCTCTTATCCGTACGATATACCGTTGCTTTGGCGTTCTTTAACGTGTTTAACGTAGTCTGCGTAGGGTGTCCGTAACTGTTCTTCGCACCAACGCTGATTACCGCATACTTAGGCGCTACAGCTTTAACGAACGCAGCCGAAGAGGACGTGTCCGAACCGTGGTGGCCGACTTTTAATACGTCAGCCTTTAACGTTGCCTTTGACGCAATCATATCGGCCTCCGACTTTTTCTCCGCGTCACCTGTGAACAGGAACGAGTTCTTACCGTTAACTACGCGTAATACCGCACTCCAGTCGTTGAGGTCGGCCTTCGCGTACTCTTTCGTAGGGCCAACGAAGGTAGCCTCGATACCTTTGAGCGGTAACTTAACGCCGGCTTTCGCTTCCTTAATCGTAAGTTTCTCCGTTTTGACCGCGCTAAGGAAGTCTTTAAACGTCTGCGTCGTATGCGAGACTTTCGGCGCGTATACCGACTCGACCTTGAACGCGGTAAGAACAGCGTCGAGGCCTCCGACATGGTCCGCGTCTGGATGCGTAGATATCATAACTTCGATATCGTCAACGCCGAGCTTTTTAAGATCGTTAACTACGTCGTCGCCGTAGCTGTTATTGCCGCCGTCGATGAGGATATCGTCACCATTCGGCGTTTTTATGTACGTCGCGTCACCTTGGCCTACGTCAAGGAAGTAAACGGAGAGCTTACCCTTCTCCGGTTTAGTTGGCGCGGCTGCGTACGCTGGAGATGCGAGTAATGATGTGATTAGTGTGGTAGATAGAGCGATTATTTGCAGTTTTTTCATCGGATTAACCTCCTAGTAATTACCTCTTATTTTACTACGTTTCCAGTAAATTTTCGATGCAAATACCGTATATTTTGTTGGTTTTCAAGGCTATACGTATTAGACGGCGCCAAAAGAAGGCGCTTTTTTAAAATTAAAAGGAGAGTGTTTAGTGAATGTACGGAATTAAACCTATTGACGCAGAAGGAAATGAGTATTTGCTTCGTAATGAGGAAGACACAGCTTACGAGAACTTTGCCACTTTTGAAGATGCTGATGACTTTAATTACGAGTTTGAAGATACTCTCGAAGAAGGTCTGCGCAGCGAAGTTACTGAGATTAACTAATTGGAGGTCTTACGTATGAATAACGCGTACCTTTTCTGCTATTCGCCCGCAATGTTTCAGTTTTTGCGTGCGCGAGGCCACCGATATATTTGCGTAGGAATTAACGAAAGGACAGGCGGCCGTTTTTGGTTATACGCCAAAGATGACGGGCTTAAGCGGTCGCTTGACGATTATACAATCGTAAGTTAAGCGATTATTGGAGTAGGGAGCGTGGAGTCATGAAAGCAGATTTCGAGCCAGTCCGAGATTTTACGAAAGTACACAACGCGCTTTTCACGTTATATACGCGGTTGCCTGACTTTAAAGCGGAGCACGCGATGTTATATACGTATTTAATGGCGCGCTTCAATCCGTCATATGGTTACGCGTTCCCAACGTCATGTGATATCGCACTGGCGTTAAACTGCGGAATTAACCAGGTGACGGCGTATAAGCGCGTTCTTAAGAAATACGGCCTAATCGCAACAAGGCGACATCCTACGTACGGCAACGATGTATATACGCTAAGAGCTCCGATCGTAGAAGAAGCGGAATTTTACGCAGCATTTCCGGATGCGAGCGATTATTACGAACGTAGGCTGGCGCAATTGTCTGCGCGAAAAGAACGACCGGACAAGGCTGACGCGGTAGAGGATACCGGTGAGATGGCGGCTTTAGCGGACTGGCTATGAGGCAAATCACCGTTTTAGTGATCACCTAATCACCGAAATGGTGATCCGCTTATCACCGTTTTAGTGACGTATATAGATTTACGCAATAAATACTTACGTATAAAGACTTATAAATAATAGCGTCGTCACATACGTTCCTAGCTACATTTCGGTTAGATAAAGCACCTAACCTCATGTAATAAATAAAGAATAGATAATACTGGACGCGTAGATTTTGACGCGTACAGACAAGGAGCAAAAGCGACGCGTTAGTATATAAGAGCTCTTCGGAGAGTGTGAACACTCATCGTTGAGCTCTTACGTTTATTAGCGTAGGTAACTAACGTTAGGTTAACGTATATGACTGCGGAAGGAGGACGTTAATATATGGCGAAGCTTAACGCTGAACAAATGATAGCTATCGAATGGTTATCAATACCGCGTAGAGGCGGAAAGACTTACGCAGAAGTAGCGGCTATTTGCGGAGTAACTGACCGTACGCTCGAGAACTGGCGTAAGGACCCTACGTTCGATCGCGAACTAAAACGTGCGATGATACGGAATAACAGCGATAAGTTACCGGAGCTAGTCGAGTCAATCGTAGACATCGCGATTCAAGACCGTAATGCCGCGATGGCAAAGCTGGCGCTGCAGGTTAACGATATGCTTACGGATAGAGTCGAAGTGGAAACGAAGGACAGCGCGAGTACGGACATCGATGCGTTGAAAGAGCGTATAGAGGCGCTGAAGCAACGCAAATCCGAAACAGCGGAATAACAGCGCATTATATGTAGCGTTGGATTAATAGCGCTTCGGAAACGTTCGGATTGCGGGAGAATTTATCAGCACACGGCCTCTGACGCGTGCCCCTCGGAAAATTTTCAACGTTCGGACATGCGTTAATCGATCCGTTTCGTGCCCGTTTGTTTCCGTTTGACTACGATTCGTACGAAAAGAGAGCGGTCGAGCGTGGCGCAAACGGAAGAACCGCGTAGGAATGCGGGTTCCCAGCGATCGGACTTCCGACCAAAAGATGAGTTTTATACATATGCCAACGCTTTAACGCGGTGAAGCGTGACCCCCGGGCGGGGTCGAAATCGGAGGGTCCGTGTCCTGGCGCCAGAGAAATCCGCGTATCAATTTTTATCTTTGAACTTTACGGAGCGCGCCTAACGTACTCCTATCGTTCATCACACGAATTACACACGTATTAGGCGTTCTAGCACTCCGGATGGGTTATCGTAGCCCCTCGGTACTGGAACGCCTATTTGACGTGAAATTTTACGGAAGGGAGGGCGGTACATATCGCATGGGTTAGCAATCGGTGGCTTAACGCTAGTGAACGCGGCGAGCTCATCACGCAGTTACGAAGCGTTATCGACACGGTAGACCTCGCGGATATCGACGCCTTCCCTGACGATATCCAACGTGAGCTATTCGAAACGGCCGCGGAACTCGAGCGTCTGGAACGTATTCACCGCGCAGAATCGGACCTTATGTACTTCGCTTACGAATACTTCGGTGAGCTTTATAACGCAGATAACTCCGGCAACTGGATACCGGTCGCGATCGATGAAGCGCCGGCCTTTCACCGTGAACTATGCGCGATTATGAACGATGTTTCAACGCGGGATATCAACGCGAAGATAGCGGTCGCGGCCCCGCGGTCACACGCTAAGTCATCGTACTTATCGAAGGCATTTCCGCTGCATGAAATCGTGTACCGGAAGCGCAAATACGTAATCATCATATCGGAGACGCCGCAAGTATCAACGGGTAACATGGAATGGCTCGGCCTCCAACTGAAGTCTAGCGCGAAGTTACGTGCGGATTTCGGACCGCTACTCTCCGCTAAGCAACAGGAGAACCCGAAGGATAATAGCGCAGAGTTCATCGCATGGGAAGCGCGGCCAGACGGATCTCAACGGTTACTCGCACGTGTTGAAGCGGCATCGACCGGTCAGGCACTTCGCGGACGTAACTGGAACGGTATCAGACCGGACCTTATCGTATGCGACGATCTCGAGGGCAAAAAGAACACAAATACGGACTTATTGCGGACAGAGATGCGCGATTGGTTCACGCAAGTAGTCGTACCGCTCGGTGATCCGGCCGGTAAAAGAACCGCGCTGATCTATATGGGAACTATGGTACATCACGAAAGTTTATTACGTTACGTAATGGAGAAACGGTCCGACTTCAAAACGAAGCTATTCCGCGCGGTCATCGAATGGCCCGAACGGATGGATTTATGGGAAAACTGCCGCCTTATTTACGTTGACCGCGAGAATAAGAATAGATCAGCAGACGCAGCCGCCTATTACGAAGCTAACCGTACTGAAATGGAAGCCGGTGCTCACGTATTATGGCCGGACGTACAGCCGTTATGGAAGTTGATGACGTGGAAATGGGATAACGGATCTAAAGCGTTTAATACGGAGTACATGAACAATCCGGTCGACGAGGAGAATATGGTCTTTAATCCGGACGCGTTCACGTACTGGACAGACTCGAACGCTAAGCGCGAGTTCCCACATAGCGAATACGTTATTGGGCTCGGCGTTGACTTTGCGATGGGCAAGCAGCGCGGCGACTATAGTGCAATCGTTGTAGTAGCGAAACATAAGCGGTCGGGCGCAATTTACGTACTCGATGCGTACGGCGAGCGTATCGCTCCGGACAAGTTCCTAATGAAGATAGTCGAACGCGTGCTGCAGTACATGCCGGACACCGTTTCGGCCGAAGCGCAAGCCGCGCAAGAGTTCTTCGTAGATAAATTGCACGAAGCGTTACTCGCGAAAGGCTATCCGTCACATACGCGATTAAAGAAGATATATCAGCGCTCGCGTAAGGAGCTGCGTATTGAGGCGATGTTACCCGATATCGAGAACCGGACGATACAGTTTTCGCGCCGGCATGCGTTGCTACTCGAGCAATTCGAACAATATGGCACTAATTCACATGATGACGTTATCGATGCGTTAGAAATGGCGATTTCGGCCGTTAAACAAAAATCACGCGTAGTCACGACGTCATCGAAACGACTACGTTAGAGAGGAGGCGGTTACTGTTTCGTACAATCCCGATCACTTAAACGCGATAATCATGCGGCTCGACCAGGTAATGCTCGGTGAGACCGAAGTTGAGCGGATTAATCGCGTAATTCGTAATTATGAGCGGTATGAAGGCCGCCAATACTTCGATACGCAGTACGCTAAGCCTGACGGTCTGGAATACGATCCGACTACGCTTACCGTAAACTTTGACCGGTTGCTTATCGATACGATGGCCGCGTGGGAGTTCGAAATGGCTCCGAAGTACGACGTTGAGCCTGACGTTATCGACGATCCGATCGATATGGTAACGGAAGGATACGCGCCGAGCAAGCAGCAAGATACGGAGAATAGGCGGGCGGCCGCGAAAGAGCAGTTGATCAACTGGATACACGGCGAGAACCGCACGCACGAGAAGCTGTTGGAAGCCGCGAAGGACCGTAAGATCGCCGGCACTGTATGGGCGAAGTTGCTGTACGATAAGCGCACCGGTAAACTGCGCATCTTCTTCCGTCCGGATACGGAAGTCATTGCGATTTATAACCCGGAGGATCCGGACCAACTCGAGGAAGTCCATTTCGTTGCATACCTCGATTTGAACTCGACGCGCTTATGGAAACAGTCGTATTACCTCGAATGGAACGAGGACGACGGTCAGTATGAGTGTTTTATCGAGGAAGCCGTATACGGTATCGAAGAGGACGCGGAGAAAAAACGTACGGTAGTGCGTATTATCGAGGATCGCGTACCGAAAACATCGATGGGGCTCGATTTTATACCGGTCGTTGAGATACCAAACGAACGGCTCGCCGGCATGCAACGCGGTTACTCGGAAATCGAGAAGTTTGCGGACATTACCGACGAGATTAACCGTAAGTTATCGGACTATAGTGACGCGATTCGCTTCGAAATGTTCGCGATAACATTGTTTACTAACGTAGACGATGACCGCGGATTATCCGTAGCGCCTGGTGCGATGTGGAATCTGCAAGGAGCCGGCGGTTTACTCGAAGGTGAACGGCCTGACGCGAAGAAACTCGAGAGTAACTTCAAGTTTAAGGACGCGACCGAGGCGTATATCGACCGCCTTTACGCTAACCTTCATAAGATCGCAGAAGTTCCAACGGTAAACACTGCGGAAATGAACGTCGGCGGTATTAACGATATGGCCGTTAAGCTCCTATTCAGCGCGATTATCTCGAAGACGCAGCGTTCGTGGATCATATGGCGATCGCGTCTGCAGCAATTAAACGAATATATCCTACGATACATGAAGGCGCGGGTTGATGATCCGCGTTTTTCTTATGACCGCGACATGGTACGTAAAGTTGACGGTAATTACACGAATACGGTCCATTTCCGCTTACCACTACCGGAAGATCAAGTCGCGCTGATCACGCAATTGACTACGGAGATGGCTTCGGATTTGGAATCGATTAAAGGCGCACTCGCGCGCCGCGGCGTTGAGAATCCGGAGGCTAAGCTGATGGAGATTATCGCCGAACGTAAGCTATTACGCAGTCAAACGGATCCTTACCGCGATGTAAGTGACGCGGATCCAACGGTTGAGTAACGCAATTTGTCCGAACGTACATGACGTAAAACTGCTACGGTTTGCTATACGATAGGCGACGGCCTTTAAACGGGAGGATAACGATGACAAACGAATTAGAACGCAAGTTTCCGATAGAACTCGATCTGCAGTTATTTGCGGAAGGTGACGACGATCCCGTAGGTGATCCGCCACAAGATCCGCCAGCACCGAAGAAGCTCGAACTAACGCAGGAAGAGTTTGACGCGAAGATTGCGGAACGACTCGCCCGCGAACGGAAGAAGTATGCGGACTATGACGATGTTAAGACGAAGCTTACTGAGTACGAGAAGGCGGAGGAAGAACGAAAACGCGCTGACATGACGGAGCGTGAACGTTTGGAAGCCGAAAAGGCGGAAGCGTTGAAGAAAGCGCAGGAAGCCGAAGAAGGCCGCACGAAAGCGCTGGAATCCGCGAACAATCGCTTGATTAAAGCGGAGTTTAAGCTTATGGCGAAAGAGCTCGGAGTTAAACCGGAAGCGCTCGACGATGCGTTCGTACTCGCGAATCGACAAGGTATTACGGTCGATGACGAAGGCAACGTACAAGGCGCGAAGGAGGCGGTCGAGGCGCTACGCGAAAGCAAACCGTACCTGTTCGGTAGCAAGCAATACGGCGATCCATCGCCAGGTAATCCGCCGAATCCAAGACGTGATGCCGGCGCGGATAAACAAGCGAAGCTAAAAGATCTCGCAGACACTGCACGTAGAACCGGCCGTATCGAGGACAAAATGGCTTATGCGGAGTACAAACGCGAAATCGAATCCTAAAAGTTAGTTAAAGATGCGCCTCATACGGGGATGCGTCTTTTTTAATTACACACAATCCAAGGAGGAATACCTTAAATGGCTAAAATTTTTAACGCAAACCTCGTAGGTAAGAAAGAATCCGTAGTTGATGAAATCCTGTTGCTTAATCCGCACCAAACACCGCTGCTTAACGCGCTCGGCTTTGCTGAAGCAGTAAACGCGGTAGAACACGTATGGTTCGAGGACGAAATGTTCGCGGATGAAACAACAACTACAGCGTCTGCACTCGTAGGTGACACCGCAGTTGTTGTTGCTGACGTATCTCCATTCCGCGTAGGCAGTGTAATTAAGATCGTTGACGAGCTGCTGTACGTTTCCGCGATTAATAGTGGTACAAAAACGCTGACTGTAACGCGTGCATACGCATCGACTACCGCAGCTGCAATCGCATCCGGTGCTAAAGTCGAGTTCCTGTTCGACGAAGGTACGGAAGGTGCAGACGCTCGTGCAGCACGTTCGAAACCGCGCGTTCGTAAATCGAACCTGACGCAAATCTTCACGGACTCGATCGATATCTCCGGTACAGCTCAGGCGGTTGCTCAATACGGCATCGACAACCTGTACGAGTATGAGAAGCAAAAGAAACAACTCGAACTGGCGCTGCAACTTGAGAAGGCGCTGATCAACGGTACTTTCTACGAGAACGGCCAAGTTCGCCAAATGCGCGGCCTGCGTAACTTCATCACAACTAACGTTACTAACGTTGGCGGTGCGTTGACTGTCGATAAGATTAATACGCTGGCACAAACGATCTATGACGCGGGCGGTTTCGCAACTGGCGGCGACTACAAAATCATGGTCGCAGCGAAGCAAAAGATCGCTCTTTCTAACGCAGATGCAACGAAAATTCAACTTACTCGAGGCGAAAACAAACGCGGTCAAGTCGTTGACTTCATTGTTACAGACTTCGGCGAGTTTGAGATCGTTCTTAACCAAAACCTCGCAGCAGATGAGTTGTTCCTTACTGACGCGAACCGTCTGTCCATCCACCCGCTGGTTACTCGTGAGTTCAGCCATACGTACCTCGGTACAAAAGGCGACTACCAAACTGGCCAAATCATTGGCGAGTACACGTTCAAGGTTGAACAAGAGCGTGCGCACGGCCGACTGAAAGGCCTGTCGTAATCCCTAACGGTCCAATAACGGAGGCGCGCAGCGTAATGTTGTGCGCCTTATCTTTTTAACGGAGGTATAACGGATGGCTAGATTCGAATCGCCGCGGTATAAGGAGCTCGGCTTCTACGTTGGTGACAGTTACCGCAAATTTAACGGCGGCATCTACGATACGGAAGACGCGGAAGAAATCGCGGTCCTCTCCGGCATTAGTGACGTTGTTCGTGTAGATGAACCGGAAGAAGTTAAGCCGGCACGCACTCAAACGAAAGCTAAATCGAAGGAGTGACGTAGCATGGCGATTGCAGAACGGTTAACGAAACGGTTTCGCAACGTTCCCGGCGTTACTGAGACGGACGTTACCGACTGGATCGCCGAAGCGGAAACGGAGTCGGGGCTTACGGAAGGCGAAGCGAATGATAACGCGCTTCTTTACCTGGCGTATGCGCTCGGCTGCGAATCCATTGCGACGGACGCAGCTCGGTACTTCACGTACAAAGACGGTGAAGAGTCCGTAGATAAGACGGCGGTATTCGCTAATTACATGAAGCTCGCGGAAGTAGCGCGCTTAAGGTATTCCCGTTATAAAGGCGGTGGTACGTCGTATATGTACGCGCCGGCACGTTATGACGGTAGATAAACGTAGGAGGTGCGCCGCTTGACAGAGAATGAGCACAAATTAGCAAAGTTACTCGAGAAGGCGGCGGCCGGCTACGGTAAACTTAACGCTAAACAGCAGAAATACGCGGTCGGCGAGATTGACCGTACACGTCTCGAACTTATCGAATTGCTAAACGAATACGCGGGAAAAGACGGTACGATACCTAGAGGCCGCGTCAATACGTTACTGCGCGATTTGGCCGAGATCGAGGATAATATCCGGAAGTACGGTTCCTCTGCGCTCGATAGCGTTATTAAAGAAACGGCGGCGTACGGAACAGCGGCGGCCGAAGCTGCGGTAATCCAAACGCTCGGCGAATCGGCGGGCCTCGGCATTTCCTTTAACCGTATGAACGCGGACGTATTTAATTACGTGGTTAACCGCTTTGACACGGACGGCCTCGTGCTATCCGATCGTATTTGGCGCATGGCCGGCGAAACGCGAGACGAACTAAATAAAGTTATACGCTCGGCGATCATTCGCGGTCAGGACCTCAAAACGACTGTAGCGCAGGTGCGCGGTGTCTACGCGAACGACACGTGGAAGATTAAACGGTTGGTGTCAACGGAGGGGAATACGGCATATCGCACGGCTGACGCTATATATGCGCAACGATCGGACGTAGTAAGCGGACTGCAGGTACATCGCGGTAAAGCTGACCGTCCGGACCATAAATGTACGGTACTTTCACGCGAGGACAATTACGGAATGGGAACCGGTATTTATCCGGCTACTGCTTCGGAAATTTACAATCCGCATCCGAATTGTACTTCGTATTTGACGTACGTTTTAACGTAAGGTGGCGATAAAAATTCTAACGACAAATGACGTAGATTGGATTCGCGCCAATAGAACGGAAATACTTACGAACCGGACCGTTGAGGTTACGGTTTTATTTAATTCCGTAGGAGGCTACGATCCTTATACGGGAGAGCCAATCGCAGGTGAACCGGTAGCGGAGACCGTCTCCGTCGTATGGAAGCCGGTTACGGAGCGCGATCTGGTGAACGGAACGGAAATACGGAATGGTGACGTTAAGGTATCGTTTATGTCTGACGTTAGTATAGCGGATATTGCGCGGCTGACCAAAGGCGGGGTTGATTACGCGGTGTTCACGGCTGACGAACTCGGACTCGGCGGTCCTAACCGTTACGAGTGCGTAGTAAGGCAGGTGACGTAATGCCGACGCTAAGCTTCAGCGTAAAGGGACTCGATAAGGCGTTAAAGTCTGCGAAGGAGATTCCGCAGAAACTTCTTAAAGAACTCGATGACGAAACGGAGCGCGCGGCTTTACGTGTGGTTAACGATGCGCGGACGAACGCGCCAGTACTCGACGGGTTCCTGCGTAACTCGATCAAAGTCTCCGGCAAGAAGAAGTTACAGCGAGTAGTTAGCTCCGACCGACCGTACGCGAGGCGCCAGGAGTACGAACATCCGACTAAGCGCGGTTTCTTCCGTAAAGCGATGTACAAAGAACGTATCACCTTCCGCGAAGCAATCGAGGACGTATTGAAAAAGGTGGGTGATTAACGTTGATTCACGCAATTACGTACGCCATCGTAGAGCACTTGAAAGCGAGTATTCCGGATGTAGCGCAGCGCGTCATATGGCTCTACGATGGCGTATCGTTAACCGGACGCACTAAACCGTTCATTACCGTTGACCAACTGATAAACACCGGTAACGCGGTAGCGGCTGGTCGGCGCGATTACCAGCAGACGTACGCGCTGCAGATCGGAGTCTATACGCGGTCTGTCGCTGAACGGTCGAAACTACCGGAGGTTATCACGAAGGCACTACGTGAACCTATTCCGCTGTACGATACGGACGGTACGGCGCCGGTATTAACCACGCAGACATTTAACGCAGATGTTACGGGAATTACTCCGATTTCACCAGAGGACGTTAACGACGAGACGAACAAACACCGCGCTTACTTAGACGTGGAGATACGATATTACTTGGATAATAACGGCTTGACCTTTACGCAGTAATAGCGGAGGTTAGGCCGTTTTTCATTATGAAGGAGGCCGCAAAATGGCAAGCACAAAAACAGGACAGTATGCGAAGATCACAACGAAAGTCGGCTCGGCATCGGCCGTTGAATTGGCAAAACTGCGCGAATGGTCCGTATCGGTGGATTCCGAGAAGATCGACGCAACGGTGGCCGGAGATACTTGGGCGCGTAATTTGACCGGTGTACTATCGTGGAGCGGCGAGGCTACGTGCGTTGACGCAGATCCGTATTGGCTCGACCTGGTTACGGCAACTACGCCGGTTACGATTGACTTCTACGATAACGAGGATGATCCGAAACCGAAATACCGCGGTACTGCGCTTATCGATTTCGAACGTACGACTCCGTACGATGACCTCATCGAGACGAAGGTTACGTTTACGGGCGATGGCGAGTTAGCCGACGGCAGCACAATTACACCGTAACTTTTAACGCCAAAATAGCGGACGTATTCCGCGACAAGCACGCGACCGAGGCGTGTTTTTTGGCGTTCATACTCGGTTAAAAATAACGATACCATTCGGAGGTTATCACATATGACAACGAAATTTGACGTTAAAGCACTGCGCGAAAAGGCGCTTCAGACGGACGATATTAAGCACGGTTCGGTATACGTAGAGGAATGGGACGCGGAGTTTCCAGTGCGGTCGCTGTCCGGTAAAGGCTTGAAGGACGTACTTACGAAATCGAAGAACGCAAAAGGTGAACGCGATGAGATCCGGATGTCTCTGCTGGCCGCTATCGTAGGGTGTGCGGACGAAACCGGTACACGCGTATTTGATGATACGGATTTGGCCGTGTTCGAATCGGACAGCAAATCCGCAGCTCCGATTTTGAAGATCGGTAAAGCGGTACTCGAGTTGTCTGCGCTAAGTGATGGCGCGAAAGCTGACGCAAAAAAGTCCTAAAAGCGGACCCGACGCTCCATAACTTATACGCGCTAGCTGACGCTAAACATATGACAGTTGGCGCGTTACTCGGGACGGAGAAACGAAAGTACACGATAAACTTACCGCCAGCATTGGCGGCAGTGTGCGGTCAATCTACGTTAGAGATCGTAGAGGAACGCGACGGGATATCATCCCCTGAGATTATGTATTGGAATGCTTTTTATGAAATCGAAGCTGAGAAAGCAAAGAAAAACAAATAACGTTGAAAATCCAGGAGGGCGCACCTTAGCGTTCTCCTTTTTTATTTGCAAAGAAAGGAGACGAGTAAGTGGCTGAAAATATCTCCTACCTAATTGAAGCTGTTGATGGCTTCAGTAAAACTTTCTCCGACTTCGACCGCGGACTAGGCGGACTCGACAAGGCGTCCGGCACGCTAAAGGGTATTGGCGCGGCCGTAACCGGAGTAGGCGTAGGCTTGGCGGCAGGTCTCGGAGCAGCGATTAAAACAGGCGCAGACTTTGACGCGCAAATGTCGAAAGTACAAGCGATAAGCGGCGCCACAGCGGACGAGTTTAAAGCTATGCGCGAGCAGGCGTTACAGCTCGGAGCTTCAACGTCCAAATCCGCCTCCGAAGTTGCAACGGGTTTCCAAGAGATGGCCGCAATGGGCTTCAACGCGAACGAAGTAATGAAGGCGATGCCTGGCGTTATTAGCGCGGCGGAAGCTTCTGGTTCGGACATGGCGCAAGTAGCCTCCGTAATGGCATCTACGTTGAACATCTTCGGTAAGAGTGCGTCCGATGCGTCGGCCGTTGCGGATATCCTCGCCAAGACAGCGAACATTTCCGCGGCGGACCTTACCGATATGCAATACGCGCTGAAATACGCGGGACCACCTGCGGCAGCGCTCGGCGTTAGTCTCGAAGAGTTATCGGCTTCAATCGGCATCATGACGAACGCAGGGATGGAAGGGGAACAAGCGGGTACAACGCTCCGCGGCGCTCTCCTCGGACTCTTAAGTCCGTCGAAGGAGAACACGAAGTTGATGGACAGTTTAGGCGTCGCCATTACGGATTCGCAAGGTAACTTCGTCGGAATCTCGAAGCTTATCGAAAATTTATCGACGTCGATGAGCGGAATGACTGAGACGCAGAAGGCCGCCACACTTGCGCAGTTAGTCGGTAAAGAAGCGGTATCCGGTATGTTATCGCTCATGGCGGCAGGTCCAGCGCAGATCGACCAAATGACGGCATCGCTCCAGAATAGCGCGGGGTCATCTGCGGAAGCGGCAGCGATTATGAAGGATAACCTGGCGGGATCTATCGATCAACTCAAAGGATCGCTCGAGTCGTTAGCCATTAATATATCGGACGCGTTGACTCCGGCTATCCGCGTTGTTACGGATTTGCTTGGCGGCCTAGTCGATTGGTTCAACGGCTTATCGGACAAAACGCAGATGGTTGTCGGTATCGTCGCTGCATTGACCGCGGGCCTCGCGTTACTTGCCGGCCCAATCCTGTTGCTTATCGGATTCTTACCGTCGCTTATCGGAGGTATTGGCGCATTAGCTACGATCTTCGGCGTTACGACCGGCGTACTGTTATCGACCGTGGGCGTCATCGCTCTCGTTGTTGCTGCGATTGTCGTACTAGCCGCGATCATCATTGCGAATTGGGACGAGATCAAAGCGTGGACACTTAACGTGTGGAATCAGATTACCACGTACCTAAGCGGAGTTTGGACGTCGATTACCGCGACAATTACGGCGGCGTGGGAGTGGATTATGACGTACTTCGGCGGCGTGTTCGAGGCGATCATCGCGATCTACACGGCTTATTTCGAGATCATCAAGGCGGTCGTTACTACGGCATGGGAGAACATTAAAACGATATTTACCGCGGCATTCGATACGATTAAGGCTGTGATCTCTGCGTGGTGGGAAATCATCAAAACGATATTCTCTGCGGCATTCCTTATCATCTACAACATCGTAACTGGACAGTGGGATAAGGTAGGCGGTGTATTTAACGCGGCCACCGAGAAAGTGCGCGGCATTGTCGGCGATTTATGGGACCGCATTAAGTCGATCTGGACCAACGCGTTCGGTGACGTTGTTGATAATACGATGAACGGTATCGGTAAGGTCCTCGGTGTCTTTAGCGAACTGAAAACGAAACTACTCGGAGCCTGGGCGGAAATCAAAACGGACGCGATCGAGATGGGTAAGAACATCATGGAAGGGCTAATCGAAGGCGTTAAATCTATGATCTCTAAGACGGTCAAAGCCGTAACGGACGCAGTGGGAGCAGCGGTTAAAGGTGCGAAAGACTTTCTCGGCATTCACTCGCCATCGCGCGTATTTATGGAGCTCGGCGGTTACACGGGCGAAGGCTTTGCGATCGGTGTTACGGACACGGTTGGCGCCATTCAAAACGCTACGAGCGCGCTGGCAAACGCAGCGATTAACGGAGCCTCTACGGACGCACCGATTAGTGCAGCACGTTCAAGTATCGCGGATTCTCGCGCAGCATCAGCGGCCGGCCCAACGTTCGTAATTAACGCCGCGTACGTTGACCGCGAAGCACTTACGCGATTCGCCGCCGAAGTCAGCCGCGTACAGGGACGCGCGATAGGAGGTAAACGCTAATGGCGATGGAAGTCGCGATTTACGATTACGACCTCGACGAAACAATCAACGTTACCGAACGTGTGCAGAGCGTTAGCATTAAAGAGACGATTGACGGAGCAGCTACGATTGACGTCGCGGTAATCAACTTATCGGAGACGCACGCGATGAGCGATATCGCGGTTACTTACGGTGGCGATACGATATTCGTCGGCGTTATCGAAGACCAAACGGACGAACTACGCGGTGGGGCTCAGCTCTACCGCTTTTCTACGTGGAAGGGTACGGACCGTTCGTTAAAGCTGCAGAATCGCGTAGTCAACCGTATCTACGAGAACAAGAAAGCCGCGGACATCATTACGGATATCTTTTTTCGGTATCCGTGCGGTATCACGCTCGCGACTAACGTAGCCAATACACCGCTTATCGAACGCGTTGACTTCATGTACACGCCGCTTATTGACTGCGTACAGCAACTCGCGGACATTACCGGTTACCGCTGGTACGTTGACGAAGACAGCGCGCTCCACTTCTTCCAAACGGACGAAGGTACGGGAGCAACCGTATTCTCCACGACAACGGACGGCGGTCTGGCGCGGAACATCCGTAAAGACACGATTAACCTGACGACGGAAATTAACGATAAGACGGCTAATCGCGTATGGGTCATCGGAGCGCAAACGTCGTCACCGCAGTATATCGATCAATACTGGACGGGCGACGGCCGCAACGATATCTACTCGACCGCGTTTACGCCTAACTATCCGGAAGTATACGAGGATGGCGTTAAGAAGACGGTCGAAGTCGATAAGGGAACGCCTTCCGATAAGGATTACGTTTACGGTAAGAAAGATAAATACTTGAAGCGCGTAGCCGGACCGTTGCCGAGCGGCGTACAGCTTCACTTTAAATACCGGCCCCTTACGCAGGTTATCGACTATTTTGAAGATGCCGCGTCCATACGGAAGTACGGTATCTACGAGAAGGCCGTTAAGGATAAGCAGATTACGGAGAAGATGGCGGCACGAGCACGCGGACGGGCGGAGCTTAAACGTAGGAGCTCGAAGATACGTACGTTATCGTTCGAGACGCTAGACCATAACGTTAAGCGCGGCCTTAAATATCGCGTTGTGATTCCGGATCTCGACGTGGACTCATACTGGCTGTGTAAGTCCGTGACGACTACGGTTAGCGCGCCCGATACGGTTAACGTGACGAAAACGGTCGAGTTCGAGGAGGTAACGTCATGAGCAGCGCAACCGACATATTAAAGAACCTCGACCGACGCGTTAGTGCGCTCGAATCCGAACGTTTAGATGACGCGGCGGCCGGTGCGTTAACGTCCATTCTGAAGCTGTTCGCGGATTTCGAGGTCGAGGTGAAGCTGAATTACCGGTTACACCGTTATCACCTCTGCGGACAGGTAATCGTAGGGCAAGGCGCGATATCGTGGGACGAAATGCAGGACGTTACGGAGTTCGAATCGCTAGAAGCGGACGATTGGAACGGACTTAGCGCGATGACTTGGGACGAACTACGGCACGGCACGGACTTCGATTCCGTGAACTACGTGTGGAATGACTTATTTAACTTATACGTATAAGGACGGTGCAGCCGATTGAGTAGCGATAAAACAACAAACCTAGCGTTGCATAAATGGGCAGGTACAGATCCGGTTGAGCGTACGGAGTTCAACGATAATTTCGACATTATCGATAGCAAGATCGGAGAACAAATTGTAAAAAAGGCGGATAAGGCGTACGTTGATACACAGTTGGCTGCTGTAAATGGTGGCCCTAAGGGGACATATGCAACCCTAGTGGCTTTACAAACTGCTTTCCCGACGGGTAACGCTAATAACTATCTCGTGGCAGCGGACGGCAAGTGGTATTACTGGAGTGGGACTGCGTGGACGGCAGGAGGACAATATCAGAGTTCGGGTATTGCCGCTGATAGCATAAATACGGCAAGTATCGCTACTGGAGCGGTTAGAGGAGACAAACTGGATCAAGTGTTAGGAACGCACACCATTACGTATAACACGAACGGTACAGTGGCCAGTGTAACCACACCTGAGGGAACAACAACATTTACCTACACCAATGGTCGAATAACGAATGTTGTGGAGACTATTTACGGAGTTACAGTTAATACTGTTATCACTTATTACTCAGATGGAACAGTAGCTTCTGCTACACGTTCTTAAAGGAGGGTTTGTTCATGGGATTTTTCCAAGTCGTTACAGGTCAGGTTACATCGACGGTAATCGGAAATAACGCTCAATTCCAGACGCTTGTCACTAGACAGGTAGACTTTGCAGGTAAAGTAGTAGGGCAAACATGGGATGTTCCGCACAGCACTTATCGTACGCAAAACAGTTCGCCGTTAACTGCCAGTTTATCAGGATGGACAGAAGAAGCTTCCAACGCGATATGGAAACAGGATGGATCAGTGTATAACTTAAATGTATCCACCTCTGGGCAATACCGATTGCAAAGGTACACTTTCGATATATTAAGTGCTGCAAAACGCACACCTGGGCTGTCTTCATTATCGACCGTGTCGGACCTTCGATCGAAGCTTGTAAATATTGTACCTACGTGGATCGGTTTCGGTACTGGAGCAAATGCAGGAGCAAGCGTAAACGGCATCACACTTGTTATACGAAATAACACAACAAACGCGTGGGATTCATTTGGTAGTAATACAGCGAGTTCGCCAAGTGCGGTATCTGCTACCGTTACAAACTTCAACGATTACATCGACGCAAACGGGTTTGTGCATCTCATGGTCTATCCAACATATCCGGCCGATGGAACAAATTCGTGTGCCATCAACACTGACTATGTAAAGTTAGAGTTCACAGCTGTTGCCACACTCTTAGACCAGAACGCACACGTTGAAGAACAACATTTGGCTGGAATAACTGTAACTGCAGGAGCAACGCTGGCAGCTTGGAACAACATTGATACATCTCGGTGCGACGAATATGCGATTGCTGTAAGTCCTTCGGCAATTCACAATTATTCGGTTTCCTCTGCCGCCGTCGCTAGAGATGGCAGTGAACTGGACGCATCTGTAGATCGGACGTTGCTAATTTCTGCGGTATCACAACAAAGGAAAAGATCACCTCGGACAAAGACGCCAAGTCGCAAACTGAACATTTACATCACAAATGGGGACACATCAGACCGTACGTACTATGGCTTGTTCTTACGATATGGGGTTAGAGGGGAGCGATCGTCGTGACGATTATTGAAGCCATGAAGAAGACGGTGAATGAAGATGGAGACATTGTCATTCCAGTAGGTGCAACGCGAGGAGAGAGGGATTTTTCGGGAGTTGTAACGGAAGTGTGGTTGCGGGAAACATTCGGAGATCAGCTCGATCAAACGATACCTCTGACGGAATCGCAATTCGATACATTGAAAAATGCTGTCGACGGTCAATGGCAGGATAATTGGCAATGGTATCGTGAAAACGCGATTATCATCGTTAACTAATTCGAGGGAGTGATATGAATGAGTGCGACAAGTAGACCGCTATTCAAAAGCGCGCCAGATGGTGCGCCAGCGCCGCAATATTACAACCCTGCAACCGATGCATACGAACCGTTACAAGGTTCGAGCGGTGCTTCTAATGTTCGACCAATGGGAGCAGATGCGAAAGGGAAAGCGACAATTTCCCTTTCCAATATAGCTGTTGGATTAGGGACAGTTCCCACCGGAGCAACGCAAGCATACATCACGACAGAATCGGCAGATATACGGTTTTGGGTAGATGGAAGTACACCGACAACATCACAAGGGCATCTTGTACTTGCAGGAGAGCAGATCATCCTAGACTCCGCAGGACAGTTGTCAAACTTTAAGGCGATAACGGTTAGCGGAACGGCGACTTTACAAGTCACCTATTCCTAAGAGGAGGTATTTTTGAATGCGAGTTATGAAAAAAGGTTCGGGGTCAAGCATTGACGTTAAAACCACGAAGCTTGAACCGATTAAAAACATGGAAGCATGGCGGGATATGGGGCTTGGATTGTTCATCCACTGGGGAGTTTACGCTGTACCCGCCGGAGACTACACTGGCTTAGATACGACAGGTGCATCAATCACCTACAATGCCTTAGCCAACAATTCCGGCTCCGAGTGGATTCTAAAGAATGCAAGAATTCCGCAAGCTACGTACAAGGCCTATCAAAGTGGGTTTACGGCGTCAAATTGGGACGCTGATGCCGTAGCTCGAATGGCGTATAACGCTGGCCTAAAGTATATCGTTCTAACGGCAAAGCACCATGAAGGGTTTTGTTTGTTTACTTCGCCTAACTCGGAGTGGAATATCTCAACATCGGCCGCCGCTGGTAAAGAACTGATTATGCCACTAAAGCAAGCGTGTGCGAAATATGGGCTTAAATTCGGGCTGTACTTCTCGCAGAATTACGATTGGACTTCGGTAGGTGGATTCTACCAAGGCTTTATAAGTAGTGATGGTGTTACAGACCCTTATACAACGGCGCAGCATCAGGCGTACATCAGTAAAACTATCCTTCTTATCAATGACATTATGGCGACGTATAGCCCCGATATTTTCTGGTACGACATCTTAGGCTCTAATGATCCTTTATTTTTACCCGTGTATCAGAATCAACTAGCGACTTACCCAAATGTTATCGTTACGGACAGATTGGGTGCGGCGTATCCAGGCGACTATGCTACTGGTGAGGATAAGTACTATCAAGGAACTCGAAAGTATGCAGAGGACTGCTATACGGTCGGCGGAAGTTGGGGTTACAGCACCTCTCATGACTCTCCTGCAAAGACAAAGACGACCGAAGTAATGTTGAAGCGGTTTATTCTCGAAGCGCTCGCTCGTGGACAAAATGCTTTAATAAATATCTCACCGAAGGCAGATGGCTCCATTCCTGACTTACAAAAGAACTTCTTCGATCAGTTGGGCGCTTTCTGCAATAAGTATGGCACGATGTTCAATTCGCGTAGCGTCAATAGCCAATGCCAACCACAGTGGGGACGAATGATTTCCGTTGGAAAAACTCTGCTCTGCTATGTTTACAAAGGCGCGGGAACGACGATTCAAATTCACGGCATCCATACGAGGTATATTAAGTCTGTTCGAGTGTTCGACGCAGCGAGTGAATATGCAAGCGGAAATTACAGCGTCGTATCGGACACGATTTTACAGGTGTCTAATCTCGTTTACGACAGTACGACGGGGTTGGCGGTTGTCGCTATCGACTTCGCGAATACGATCGTGTCTGATGACATCAATTATGTAACCCAAACCGGCGGCATAACAGCTCTTGCCTTTAACGTAAAAGGCAGTGCATTTGTTCAACCAGACGGTACAGTGTATTCAATTGGTGGGTGGACAAACGACGCGGATTATTTGGAAACGATATTCCTATACACGGGTACAACCGGAAGCTACAAAATCAAATACACCTACACAACGATACAAAGTTCGTCAACAATAACGGTTACACCACAATTAACGGCTTTGGATACAAGCGCCGTTCAGAGCGTGACGATTAACAAAACATCGAATCCCGACGACACTAGCACGGGTACAGTGACGTTAACGAACGGGAAGTACTATAAGTTGAAAGTAAGTAAGGCAAACGGGTGGATAAACTTTACCGGTATTCAATTTGTTTAAAGGGGGTTGACTACGCATGGCGTTCGTACCAGACGCGGGCCTATTACGTATTCTCGCGCTAATTGACGCAGATTTAACGCACATCGCCGTAAGTACCGACGCGCCGACCGAAACGGATACGCAGCTCCCTACGGAGTTCGCCCGCAAAGAAGTCACGCTATCCTTCACGGACGGCTATACGGTCGTCAAGGAAACGTACTTTGACGAAACGGAGGCCAACGGACTTATCGGCGGCTGGGGCACGTTCGGCGTTAACGCGACCGACGACGCGGATACGGGCACGTTGATTATCGCGGGCCCTTCCGATTTTACGAAGACGAATATCGATAGCTTAACGTTATCGGCGGAAATAACCATACGTAGAGCCTCGACTTAATCGCGGGGCTCTTTTTTATTTACGGGAGGTGACGCAATTTGGCGTATACAAAAACGGATTGGAAAGATAACGAAACTCCGATATCGGCCGCGAATATGAACAAGATCGAGAACGGTATCGCCGGCGCGCACACAACGATCGACGAGGCAACTAGCGCAGCAACTCCGGATACAATTGCGCGGCGGGACGCTAACGGACGTATGAAGGCGGCGGCACCGGTTGAGAGCGATGACGTTGCGCTTAAGAGTACGGTCGATACGCACGCAGCGATTACAACCGCGCCGGTTCACGGATCCACTAGCGCAGCAACGCCTAATACACTCGCTCACCGTGACGCGAACGGACAGTTTAGCGTGGGAGCTCCGACGGCCGATACGCATGCGGCTACGAAAGCTTATGTTGATGCTCAAGACGCCTTAAAGGGGATTGTATCGGGAACGTATACAGGTAACGGAGCGGCGGGATTTCGAACGATCAGTACTGGAATTGATCCGAAGCTCATTTATGTAACGGGTCAGACTGACATTAATAATAGTATTGCTGTTCTCGGCATGGTAAACGCTGTTACCGTGCTCGGATTATCCAATAGCGGGGGCAGTGCGGGCATCGGACCGTTCCAAAGCTCGAGTAATGGTCCGAACCCTAGTACAGGCGGCTTCACTGTACAAGGTGGTTTAAACATAAGCGGGCGCGTTTACTACTATACCGTTATCTATTAGGAGGATATTCCCATGATCGTAAGACCTGACGGGACGTATGAATCAAACAGTTTGTTTCTTAATTCAAACTGGTATGAAAACGAAACGGAGAATTATGTTGTAGATGAAACAACGGAGGTGGGTCAGACACTTTCAGTCAAGATCGTCTCCTTGTATCCTTTCTATAACCTCATTATCGAGCAAGGCGTGCTTGTAGACGTAGAAACTCGTGATCCACTACCTGGTGAAATAGTTGACCCTTCTCCTCCCCCGAAGACACCGGAGGAACTCCGCATTGAACAGTTGGAGTCCGATAACCTCATGTTAATGGAAGCATTCGCGAATCTCTACGAAATGATCCTCGCGGGAGGCGATGCCGTATGAGTACGAATCCCATCGTTCAAATCTACGTTAAGCTAGTGCGCGCCGGCGTACGTGAGATTGATACGGTGCCGGCCACTATACGTGAAGAGGTCGCGGCAGAACTAAACGAGGAGGTTACGATTTGAACAGTCAAATATCGGTAAACACGGGCGTCGGCGTTGCTGGCGCTTTTATTACGTTCGCTTTCGGCCACTGGACCGAGGCGTTAACGTTTCTCTTATGCGCGTTTGTAGTCGATATTATTTCCGGTATCTCTGCGTCATTAAAAGAAGGACGCGGCATTAGCAGCGCGGTAGGTGCGGCCGGTCTCGCAAAGAAAGGACTTATGTTGCTCGTTATTATCCTCGCACACCGCGTAGACGTTTTGCTCGAATTAGACAACGTTACAATGGGCGCGGCAACGTACTTCTATATTGCGAACGAATTAATTTCCGTAACGGAGAATTATGGGCGCCACGGCCTCCCGTTACCGGACGCGATTAAACGTATTATCACCGTACTTAAGGATAAAGGTGGCGTAGATAATGGCGGTTCCAAAGACGTTTAGGCGCTACACGCTTGAAGAGTTTATCGCGTATCTCCGTACGTACATTGGCCGCGTTAAATTTCCGGAAGTACACGTGCATGGAACGTGGAAGCCGACGATCGCTATGTACCGGAGTAAGGCGGATCCATCGTTCTACATTCAGGCGATGTACCGTACGCACACGCAAGTTAACGGATGGTCCGACATCGCGCAGCACGCTACGATTGATCCGGATGGCTACATATGGGATGGGCGGCCTTTAACGGTGGCGCCGGCGTCGGCTACCGGATTTAACGATTCGGATAATGACGGAGTGCATCCGTTCATGTTCGAGATGATCGGTAACTTCGATAAGGGAGCGGAGAAGTTGGAAGGCGCGCAGCTACGTACAGCGGTCGGCTTAACGCGCGCATTAGCGGATTTGTTCGGAAGCCGCATCGTATTTCACCGCGAGATGACTTCGGCGAAAACGTGCCCGGGCAGCGGTATCGATAAAGCGGAGTTTGTTGCGGCGGTGGCTGCGTTTAAAACGGAAGATAGAACGGAGGTTGACGTACCAATGACAGCGGAAGAGAAGAAGGCGTTCAGCGCGTTACAGGCTACGGTCGAAGCGCAAGCTAAACGGATTGATACGTTAGAGTGTACGCGTAAAATGGCAGTACCATCGTGGGCGAAAGCGGCGATCGACGCGGCTGTCTGCGCGAAACTTATCGATACGCCGGACGGTCGGTCCGAGGACTTCTACAGTTTCGTAACGATCATGCACCGTAAAGGACTGTTCTAACGTTAAACGTACCACCCTGCTTAGTTTGCAGATTGGTATAAAGTACAACCCGTGCGGAATACGCTAGGGTAAAGCGG
Organism: Paenibacillus sp. BK033; assembly: GCF_004345425.1. Lineage (GTDB taxonomy): Bacteria > Bacillota > Bacilli > Paenibacillales > Paenibacillaceae > Pristimantibacillus. The sequence continues at coordinate 48,759 of NZ_SLVP01000012.1, read as the reverse complement.
TCGCCTACGCGATCCGCGCTTGGGAGCGATGATGGGGATTAACGCCCTGTTGTCGCTCCCTTTTCGTCGTTTATACGTCCCAGAAGTCTGCCTCCTTAACGCGCTGATTCCCCGTTAACTCCCGTACCGCCTCTATCAACGCTTGTCTAGTAATAGCGCGTAGGCTCGCGTCATCTTCGTTACATATCCGCGAAAGTGTCTTCTTATTTAATCCGGTCGCGTCACACAAATCCTTCTGCGATATCCCGTTCATATCCACGAAAGTCCCGAATTTGCTGCGTTTCTTACCTAATCCAGACACGGTCGATCACCGTCCTTTATTACGCTTTCTAGTAAGTTTGGACGAGTCTACCAAAATAAATACGTAGAAGGCGTAATAATGGCCGAGCCTTATGCCGTATCCTCTAACATCAAACGTTTAAAGGAGGAACGGAGACGATGGATAAAGCGTTATTGAAGCGGATGGCCGGCGAAGTTTCCGTAAAAACACTCGGAGGAATGCTCGTTAATTACGCGCAATCAATCGCTACTCATAACACGATAACTAACGATCTATTAGACGATATAGCTGCGATCGAAACGTTAATTGCGGAGTTGAAATCTCGCGGTGGTGTAACGGAAAAGAAACGTGAAGGTAAACGCAGAAAACCAGCGGAAGGGGATAACGTGAATGGATCAGTACATCCGGAAAGCGGTGAGCTTCAACGCGAACAATCCGAACCAACGGGAACTATTCGATTGGGTAACGGAGCGGTGCGGGAACAACTTTAGCGGATATGTAAAGGCGGTCCTTAACGCACATATGCACGCCGAGAACCGCCGAGTTTTAGAACAGGTGCGTAAGAGCTCCGATAGCTCCGCCAACAATAAGACCGATAAGAAAATGCACGAGTCATCGCCTCCTTTGTCTACTATAGTTCCCGCTAGAAAGCGTAATTATACCGGGAAGGAATGATCGTTTATGGCACGTGTAGTTGCGTTAGAATGGGCGGATTTTATGCGCGGTGATATCGTCGAAAAGGAGCGTAAAAGTACGGCTAAACTCGTTGCGAAAACGGCCAGCGCCGTACACCTTGCGTTATTGCCGACGACCGTATTCGCCGCGGTACCTGGTCAGGATACGTGGACGGAAATATTTACGACGGTGCTGAATATCGCGGATTGGTTATGTGCGGGTGTCATCGTATACGCCGGCGTAACGTGGATGTTCAATAACCGTACGAAGGCGATCGAGTTCATTATGGGCGGCAGCATCGGATACATCATCGTCAGGCACGCGTTAGACATCCGTAACTGGCTGAAAACGTTATGAGGCGGTGGTCGCGATGATACTTCGAATAAATGGCGCAGTAGTACCGAGCGGTGACGGCGGTAATAGCGGCGGTATCATGGAACAGCTCAACAACTTCGCGGATTGGTTCATCGGTCAGGAAACGGAGTTACTCGTTAAGCCTGCGACCAATACGTTCTCCGCTTGGGCGCATCACATTGCGGATGTTCTTAACGCTAACTCGGCGGAAATTGCCACGCTCGCAATCGTTGTCTGCGCGGTCGGCATGATGATCGGTCCGTTAGTTGGCGCGGGTAGCAAATGGGTCGGCCGCCTATTCGTAACGTTTTGGTGCGGCGTAATATGGAGCGCGTTTACGTAAAGGAGGCGTTGACCGGTGCAGTACGTTACCTATCGAATAATTCCGCATCACACCGTGCTTAACTCGGCATCCCGTAACTTCCAACGCGCCATGTACGAATTGTTCAGCGTTAGGCACAAACCGCGGCGCGAAGGATTCCGTATTGTAACGCAGCCGGCGCCGGACTTCCATTGGATAACGCAGCTTACCGCGGAGTCGATCGCTTATTACGTTCGAGTGCCGGCCGACTTTGCGACATCCTTCCGTACGAAATTCCGCAACCACGAACAGTGGCGGAAATCTACGCTTGAGATCGCGGATGACTTCGAGTTATTTACGGAAGAGAATACGGATTTATACGCGCTAAAGTATAAGCGTCACGATATGTTCTCGCTCGACTTCCGCTATAACGAACAGAATACGCCGGTCCGCGATATCCTTAACGTGTCGAACGAACTGAGCGGTAACGAAGCAGTCACGATATTTATACGCCAGGAAACGGTCGATCGCGGCAAGTGGAAGCGCCTAGTTGATTACGCATGGGAAACGTGGGATAAGGGCGGCGTACCGCAGAAGGCCGGCATTGATCCGCTGCGTGTATTGCGCGGAGTAGCTAACGGAGTTGTATACGCGATGTACGAAGTTCATTCGCTCGTATCCGATGTGCTTACCGGCATTGAGCGTACGTTCTTCCACGGAGGCGGAACACGCGCGAAGACAGAGCGGCCAGTCTTCCGTAATCCCGAACGCGCGGAGTTATTAGTGAACGGTGATCTGTCCGCGATGACGAAGAATAAACGGAATCTGCCCGTATTCAAAACGTCAATACGATACGCGGTGACGGCAGAGGACGAGGTGAAACGCGGCATGTTGGCGCGATCGGTGGCCGGTGCTTACGCGTCACTTGCGGGCGATAACCGGTTAGAGTCCGTGAAGATTAATATACGTAGCCGCCGAGATTTCACACCAACGATTATGTCCGTAGATGAGATCGGCAAGTTAACGCAGCTACCTACCGCGGAATTACAGACGGAGTTCGCCGAAGTCATGACGTCGAACCGACGTGTTGAGATCGAGTTGCCGCGCGTGTTCCTGGACGATAGCGGCATCTTAGCGGGCACAGCGACGGACCGTGGCGTAACGCATAACATTCACGTACCGACGGAAAACGTTAACCTACTGTACACTTTCCGCGCGTTTACGGGCTCTCCACGTATGGGTAAGGACCAAGCGATGATCAACTTTATCGTCGAGTCCTTCCGTAAGCACAAGATAGGCGCGATCATACCGGACTTTATCGACGAGCGGAATAAGGATAGCGACGGTCATTGGAAGGGGATGTCGAACGCGGTACGTGACCATATCGAACCGGAGCACGTTATCGACCTCGACTTCTCCAATACGGCGTATTCGTTCTACCTCGGGCTTCAAACGATATTCCGTAACGTAGAGGATCCGCGTATAGCAGCGGACTTAGTGAGCGAGTACCTTTCGGATTTTCTATTATCGGACGGGGATGAAGATAAGTTTCAGACGCAGGAGTTTTGCCGCGAAGCCGCTAAAGCAACGGTGGGCGACCTGCAGGATATGAAGCGTATGTTTAAGGAGCAGAAGTTCCGTCGGCAGAAGATAGCGGACCTCGACGATATACTCGATATGGATTTATGGCGCGATTACGATTCGTTATCGGAAAAAAGCGGCATGATGTCCGGCCGCCAAGGGCAACTCGCAGCACCGGTTATTCGGCGTATAGATATGTTAGCTAACCGCGAGTATTCGAAGCCGATGTTCTGTCAGCCGAATCCGAACCCAGCCGCGGATTTATACAAATGGATTAGCGAAGGTAAAATCGTTATCCTCCGTATTAAGATGCCGCAAGGTGCCGCGATGCCCGAACCGGTTAAGAAGATATTCGGATACTGGATCGTGATGCTAACGTTTCTTATTAAACTGTCGCTAGACGGACGCGGAGCCGGTACGATACTCGCGCTTAATGAACCGCATCAATTCTTATCGTCCGGCCTTGTCCACTTTATCGAGCGCATATTTAGCGAGGCGCCAAAGTATAAACTCATGCTCGTCATGGCGTTCCACAATTTCGCGCAGTTTAAAAAGTATCCGGGCTTCGTCGATATCTTACTGTCGTCGTCCGTTAACTGGCATCTGTTCAAGAATACGAACCAGGACGCGTACAAACGGTTGATGCCGTATCTGTCCCAAACGTTCGCCGATCCGCAGCAAGCGTTCGAGGCTACGAAGGCGTTCCAGTATATCGGAGTGTGGCTCGATAGCACCGGTGACTATGCGCCGCCATTCGTAGCAGATGCGTTACCTCGCGTGGCCGATCGGTATAATACGTTGGATAACGCGTTCCTTACGGAGCGGCAGATAGCGGAATACGGACGGCCAACGAAGGAAGTGTTAGCGGACATCAAACGGAGGAGAACGGACGATTAGCGCCGCTTGTTCACACGCGATAAGCCGAGCCGCGTTAACGGTGAGAACTGCGAGTGCTGCTCGTGTGCGTGCGTATCGTTCATCTTAGCGTAACCGCGCGTGGTCTCGATGTTAGCGTGCGCGACAATCCGCTGGAGTACGAATAGCGATCCTCCGTTAAGCAAGAACGTTGTACAAAAGTAGCTGCGGAATTGATGCGGATGAGCCAACGCAGGATCGATGCCGGCTTTAACCGCGTGTTCCTTCAGACGCTTACGGAAGTGGTCCGCTTTTAACGGATCTCCGTAGTTAGCGAGGAAGATGAAGTCCGTATCGAAATAGCGTTGGTTCTCGTTGATAAGCGTCATTAATTCGCGTGAAGCTTCAGCAGACATTGGTACAACGCGCGGCTTCCGGTTCTTATTCATCGACGCCGGCAACTCGATACAGCGGCCTTTAAAGTTAACGTGTTCTTTGCTGAGGCCGAGCGCTTCATTAATACGTAGGCCAGTATCCGCGAGTAATAGCATAAGCGTACGATCGCGTAGGCCAGCGTAAGTCGAAACGTCCGGAGCGGATAGTAGCCGGCGCAACTCATCGTCAGTGAACGTTTCCTTATCCTCCTTATCGAATCGCGGGTTCTTTATATTACGGATCGGATTCGCGTTCACTAAACCTTCTGCGGACAAAAAGTTAAAAAACGTACGTATGGTACGCAGCCGGAACGTAACTGTGTACGGTGATAGTGTCGCGCCAGTCTCGCGGTTTTCAATACCGCTATACTTCGGCTTCGTGCTCATGTAATTGACGTACTCGCGGATGTGTTCGGATGTTACCTCATCTACGTTATTAACATGTGGATAAGTCGCGTCCAGCCATTCGCGGAAATAACGCCAGTTATCGGTATAATCGTTCGTTAACGTATTGCCGCGCATGCCGGCCGCTTTCTTAGCGTTATAGAACAAATCGAACGCGTCACCGAGGCTGAGCGCCAGGCTAGTACGTGCGGTACTGCGGTTACCTTTAACGACGGAACGTCCTTTTCTCGGGTCCAAAACGAAAAACCTCCCACGCATAGTTATCGTAGGAGGACGTATGTAGACTGTGTACCTTGCGGTGCCTGACCGTACCATTCAACGTAGGTTAAAACGTTGATATAGCGCGGGTTTTAAGGTATGGCGCGCCACGGCGGGATTCGAACCCGCGACGCACAGTTTAGGAAACTGTCGCTCTATCCTGCTGAGCTACGGGCGCGCAGTAAGGTTTATTTTAGCATGGGTGGCTTGGAACTTGCAACGCCCCCGTCTCGTCTTTATTGAAGAATTTCCTATCAACAAATATATGAACGAGTATGAAACATCTAGACGACTCCCACAAAAGATGGTAATTTAGTACTGTTGGTCCAATTCGTGTCGAATCGTGCCTGAAAATTGTGTTTTCTTGTCGACAGGTTTTTACAAACAGTAAAATGAAGAAAGCGTATAATAATTTTATACTTACATCAATGAATCTAAGGAGCGTGCCCCAAAGCGATTATGGACAAAACAGATCTGCTTATACAATTGCAATCGCTGCGGCTGAAGCTTCATGAAGTAGCGGAGGCACGCGGTAGCTTGACCGACCCCGATGTCCTTGCGATCAGCGAAGAAGCTGATCAATTGATTGTTGCTTTGCAATATATTCAGCGTAACGAAGTTGCTTGTTCTTCCGCGCGCAGAAGCGAGTAGCTATTTCCGCCTGCTTCTTAGGTTTCTGAAGAAATTCGTCAACAGTTCGGCGCATTCCGCTTGAAGAATGCCGCTTGTTAATTCTGTTTCATGATTGAAGCGGGGTTCCTGGAGCAGGTTCATTAACGTGCCCGCACAGCCTGCTTTAGGATCGCCCGTTCCGTATACGACCCGTTTCACCCTGGATTGGACTATGGCGCCTGCGCACATCGGACAAGGCTCAAGTGTGACGTACAGCGTACAGTCCAAGAGCCGCCAAGCACCTAGCCGCTCACAAGCTTCTCGAATAGCGACCATTTCGGCATGCGCAGTCGGATCATGGTTAGTCTCCCGCAAGTTATAACCCCTTCCGACAACTTCCCCATTTTTCACAAGGATGGCACCGATCGGTACCTCGCCTATTTGTTCGGCTTTTTTGGCTTCCTCTATGGCGAGCTGCATCCAGGCCTGATCTTCTTGTTCTCGAATCATATTACCCTCCAACTTACGATAAAATCGAATAAATTCGCATTTATTCATCGAACAGATATTCCGTTGTTAACATGTAGTGGATAAAATTGTGGATAACTATACGAATGTCCACAAAACTACACACAAACTATTCTATGGGCATGTGGATTAGTTGTTGATAATGTCAATAACTTGTGGATAACTAAGATGCCCGATTAAAGGATGTGCATAGCCAGTGTCTTTTAAAGCCAAGTTCTCCATCTACATATTTATGATCGTTCTGGCGATGTTTATCCTTATCGTTATTTTGGACCAATATGCCTCGCTTCGCAATATGAATCAGGATATGGAGGAAGTGATGGAGCAGGCTTCCGCCAAGCTCTCGGAGTCTTTTGGCCAGCATCCGGGCTGGATCTCCAAGACAGCCGCTCTAAGAGACGATCCGGAGTTTGAACCCAATGAGATGCAGTCGCTATTAAAGAAGCTTTACCCGGAGCTGGAGGAAGTAACCGTATTCCGTCCTGATGCTGGCGGAAGCATGTCCGACGATAAGGTATTGTTTGGCACGTATGCCTTCCGGGACGAGGCAAAGGACATGGTTTATGCCGTGGAGGCAGCCGAGAAGGGCTTCCAGGTGCGCGAAGTGAATTTAAACGGCAAAGAGTATATCAAGAGCTATTACAGCGACGCCACCCTTGCGCCCTACGTGATAGGCATGGTGTACGACTGCGAGGAATATAACCAGATTATGAGAATGAAGCGGATGGATGCCATTATGTATGCCGGCATTATCCTGCTGTTCGTGCTTATTAGCAGTTATCTGCTTGCCGGGTTTATGCTGAGGCCGCTAAACGCGATATTGTGGAAGGTGAACGAAGTATCGTTGGGGCGCTTCCAGACGGCTATTAAAGTTAGAGGCAAAGACGAGTTCGGTCTGCTGGCGCTGAAGATTAACGCCATGTCCCAGAACCTGAGCATTTATATGGAGAAGCTCCGCCAGGCGTTTGAGGATAACAGGCAGATGAAGGAATATTTGCAGTCCTTTATCGACCATACAAGCGATGCGATTCACGTGGTGGATTTGCAGGGGAAGTTCATTCAGGTGAACAAAGCCTTTGAGCAGCTGTTCGGGTATACCTCGGAGGAGGTCTTTGGCGCGGAAATCGAGCTGGTACCCGACACGCATAGGGGAGAAATGCGCCTGATTATCAATTCCTTGCAGGAGGGAAAGGTGCTGCCTGCCCAGGAGACGATCCGGGTGACCAAAAACGGCGAGATTATTCCCGTCAGCGTAACCATATCCCCTATACGGGACACGGAGGGGGTCATTCAGGCTTACGCGAGCATTACCCGCGATATGAGGAGCCGCAACCGGATGGAAGAGCTGCTGCGCCGTTCTGAGAAGCTTACGACGGTCGGGCAGCTCGCGGCGGGGGTTGCGCATGAGATCCGCAATCCGCTAACTACGCTGCGTGGTTTCCTGCAGCTTCAACAGCATACGGGCAAGATGAACCTGGAGCATACCGGACTGATGCTCTCGGAGCTGGACCGGATCAATCTAATCGTCGGAGAATTTCTGATTTTGGCAAAGCCGCAGGCGACTAGATTCGCGACAAAGGACGTCCGGGACGTCTTCCGCAGCGTGTTGTCGCTGATCGATAGCGAGGGGCATTTGCATAACGTGACCTTTACGACCTCTTTTACCGAAGCGCCATGCCTTGTATCCTGTGAAGAGAATCAGCTGAAGCAGGTTTTCATCAATCTGCTCAAGAACGGGATCGAAGCGATGCCGTCCGGAGGAAGAATACATACCCATATCGCTTCGAAGAACGGCCAGATTACGATCTCCATTACGGATGAAGGAATCGGAATACCGGAGGATATGATTCCGAAGATCGGCAACCCGTTTTTCACTGGCAAGGAAAGCGGCACGGGGCTCGGCATGATGATCAGCCAGCGGATTATCCACAGCCATCAGGGGCTGATGGAAATCAAGAGCCAGGTGAATGTCGGAACAACGATTATCATCACGCTGCCTGCTTTGAAAGAAGGGAGCACGAACGGTATACTAGGAGAAGGTTTGGATAAACAAAGATCAAATGTCGGCTGAGGAGGAGTAATCCGTCAATGGATAACATTGCAGGTACCAGTACTTACAGCTGCTTGATTGCGGGAGCTACGGGACTTGTCGGATCGGCTCTGCTGGAGCAGCTGCTGAACGATCCGGCCTGTCATTCCATTACGGTATTAGCCAGGCGGCCGATCGGCCATATAGAGATGGAGCAGGAAGCGAGGTCCAAGCTGCACGTCATTATCGCGGATTTCGACCGGATGTGGGAAGCGCTTGACGATGTGACGGTGGATCTCGTGTACTGCACGCTGGGGACTACGATAAAGACGGCGGGATCCCAGGAAGCGTTCCGCAGGGTGGATTACGACTATCCGCTTGCCTTGGCGGAGTGGGGACAGCATACGGGTGCGCGTCATTTTCTGGTCATTACGGCGATGGGGGCCTCATCCTCCTCTGCTTTTTTCTATAACCGGGTAAAAGGCGAGCTGGAGGAGCAGCTGGCGTTGATTCCGCTGGAATCGGTCCGGATCTTCAGGCCGTCCCTGCTGCTTGGTCCGCGTCAGTCGTTCCGTCTTGGAGAAACGATTGGCGCGGCCGTGTCGAAGGCAGTACAATGGGGAATGGTAGGCTCGCTTCGGCCATACCGTCCGATCGCGGGCGAAGCTGTCGCCAAAGCGATGCGGATAGCAGCGAAGCAAGCCATGACGGAGCAAGCCATGGAGAAGCGGGCGGAAGGACAGCCTGCCGTCCATACGTATTCCTCCGATCGCATAGCGGAAATGGCAGCACAGACTACGGGGTGAACTTTTGTGCGTATTAATAAGTTTATAAGCGAGACCGGATATTGCTCGCGGCGTGAGGCGGATAAGCTGGTCGACAGCGGACGCGTCACGATTAACGGAGCGAAGGCTGAGCTCGGCAGCCAAGCGGAGCTTGGCGATGATGTACGAATAGACGGAAAACGGATCGGCGAGCAGAAGCATCATGTTTATATCGCGCTGAACAAGCCGGTGGGCATAACGAGCACGACCGAGCTGCATATCCGCGGCAATATTGTCGATTTTGTCGGCCATAAAGAGCGGATCTTTCCGATCGGCCGGTTGGACAAGGATTCCGAAGGACTGATTCTGCTTACCAATGACGGCGACGTGGTTAATCCGATTCTCCGCTCGGAAGGCAAGCATGAGAAGGAGTATATCGTAACGGTTGACCGTCCGGTTACGGCAGAGTTTGTCAAAGGAATGTCGAGCGGGGTTCGGATCCTGGGCAGCATGACGCTGCCATGCCAGGTAACCCGGGTGGGGGACCGGGTCTTCCGGATTGTTCTGACCGAAGGGAAGAACCGGCAGATCCGCCGGATGTGCGAGGCATTTGGTTACCATGTTCGGAAGCTTCAGCGCATCCGCATTATGAATATTCATCTCGGGCAATTGCCAACGGGCAAATGGCGGGATTTGACGGAAGCGGAAAAAACGGAGCTGTTCGGTTCCCTGAATTATCGCCCGTCGTAAGGCAGGCCTTTAAAGAAAACTCCCCTGATTCCTATATCAGGGGAGTTTTCTTTAAAGGCCTGCAATAGAAACGCGGTCGTCTATCAGCGAATGGCTTCGATCGACGTATTCTTACTGCTTCGGCGTTGCGGGAATTTGCCCGGTATTGCTCGAATCGACATATTTGCGAATGATCGATACTTCAACCCGGCGGTTCTTCGCGCGTCCGGCCGTCGTATCGTTGGAGGCTACCGGACGATACTCGCCGTAGCCGATGGCGCTGAACCGTTCAGGCTTCAGCTTGGCATTCTCCAGAAGCACGTCCATAAACCGGATCGCCCTTGAGGAGCTCAGATCCCAGTTGGACTTGAAGTTCTGCGTCCGGATCGGCTGGTTATCCGTATGGCCGGATACGACAATCTCATAGCCGGTATAAGGCTCCAGCATCTTGGAGATATTGGCTGCCAGCTCCTTCGATTCCGTCTTGAGAGCATCACTGCCGGATGCAAACAAGGCATTGTCGCTGATCGTAATCATCAGCTGCGATTGATTCAGCTTTGTCTCAAGTTCCGAGGACAAGCCATTTTTCTTGATATATTGGTCCAGCTGCTTCTTCAGCTTCTCCAAGTCTTCCTGTTCCTTTTTGATCAATTCTTGAAGATTGGATTCCGGATCCTCGCGCTGGTCCTTGCTGGTCTTCTTCTCGTCCTCGATTTGCTGCTGTGGCTGCTCGCCCGACTTGATAACCGAAGGATTGTCCAGAATACCGGCTCCCGAATTAAAGGCAGCGCTGAAAGCCTCGCTCATCCGTTCGAACTTTCTGGCATCCGTGGAGCTTGCCGCATACAATACGATAAACAACGCGAGAAGCAGGGTCAGCAGATCGGCATAGGGAATAAGCCATGATTCGTCAATATGATCATCGTGATCGTCATGCTTACGCTTTTTCACCGGCGCCAGCCTCCTTCTCCCTCATAGCCGCCCGTTCCGTCGGGGTGAGGAATACAGACAGCTTCTGGTTAATCGCGATCGTGGATACACCGGATTGAATCGATAGCAGGCCTTCTACCATCATCAGGCGAAGCTGTACTTCCTTCTTGGACAATCGCTTCAGCTTATTCGCAAGCGGATGCCACAGCACGTAACCGGTAAAGATACCGAGCAGCGTTGCGATAAAGGCGCCCGCAATGGAATGGGCAAGGGTCTCCATATCGTCCATGTGGCCAAGCGCGCCGATCAGACCCACTACGGCACCAAGCACGCCCAGCGTTGGAGCGTAGGTACCGGCCTGCGTGAAGATCAGGGCACCTGCTTTATGGCGGTCCTCCGTTGCGGAAATATCTTCGAGCAGGACGTCACGGACGAAATCCTGGTCATTTCCGTCGATAATCATGCGCATGCCGTTGCGGAGGAAGGTATCTTCAATGTCCTCGACCTTGGCTTCCAGGGCAAGAAGACCTTCGCGGCGGGTAATCGAAGCCCATTCCATAAAGCTCTCGATCAGCTGCTCGCGGGGCATCAGCGGCTGCTCCTTGAAGGCGATCTTGAACAGCTTGCCGACCTTGGAAAGCTCCGACATCGGGAAGGCGATCATAACCGAAGCAATGGTCCCGAGGACGATAATCATATAAGCGGCGGGATTTAACAGATTGCTAAGAGCGGCACCCTTCAGCGTCATGCCAACCAGTACCGCTACGAGTCCTAATATAATACCGATAATTGTAGAATTTTTCATCATGCACCCCGTCCAGTACGTTTTCGACAAATCTCTAGTTCTTATATCGACAAGTTATCGTACGGAAATTAGACTTTCGGAAATGATTTAAGAGAGAGGGCGTTAATTTTCGTGAAAATGCGGTAAAATGAGTATAGAAGATAATTATGGTAAAGGTGGTTGACCTATAATGGGAGTTAGACATGCAAGAGAGTATGCAGATATATTGAAGGAACTGACGGAAGCGGTAAGCGAGGTAGAAGGCAGCTACGCGTTCTTCGAGATGGAAGAGGAAGAATGGGCGGCGCTTGGGGCGGACGACCGGCATGAAGTCATGGAGGCGCTTGCCGACGATGTGTTCTTCGGGCTTGGCGAGCAGCCGGTAATCGAGGTTGGCAGAGGGGCGATTACGTATCATCCGAAGCATCATGTCATCGAAGTGTCGCAGGGAGACAACGTGACCCGCATGATTCGGTTGACATAAAGGCAGCAAAGGGAGAGCGTGAGCGTGACGAACGATTGCTTATCGAATACGACGTTACCGCAGACGCTGCAGCTGGATGGCGAGCAGCTGTCTGCCTTTTATCAGCCGATCATCGCGCTTGATACAAGAAAAATAGTGGGCTACGAGGTGCTGGGGAGAGCCTGCAAGGACGATGCGGTCCGCAGTCTGGGACCGTTCTTCTGCGATGCCGCCGTACCGACCCAGGATCATATCGCGGTTGACCGGATTTTGCGTGAACAGGCTTTTCGGAAAATAGGCGCAACCCCGCAGCCTCCGATGCTGTTTATTAATTTGAAGCCGAACTGGATGCACCGCGGCGTGCAATCGGGGGAGCTGTATACCTTGTCTCTGCTGGATAAATACAAGGTTGATCCCCGCAGAGTAGTCATAGAGATAACGGAAGAAAGCTTTAATGGCGAGATCGAGGAGCTGCGCGAAATTATCGATTTGTACCGCTCCAAGGGCTGCCTGATTGCCATTGACGATGTTGGCAGCGGCTTTAGCGGCATGGACCGGATTGCGCTGATTCAGCCGAACATTCTGAAAATCGACATTCATATGCTGAAGCGGAGCGCGAGCCATGACGGCTATCTGGGTACGCTCCGTTCCCTCTCCGCGCTGGCCGATCAGCTTGGGGCTTCGCTGTTGGCCGAAGGCGTGGAGACCAAACAGGATTTGGCGAGAGCGATCCAGGCCGGCGCCCGGTACGTACAGGGCTTTCTGCTTGCAAAGGCCGAGCCGGATTTCGACGAGCCGTCCCGTTTTTCGGCCCTTTTGGAGGAAGAACTGGAAGCGCACCGGCAGCTGCAGCTCTATTCGGAGAGCTACTGGCGTTATTTGTCGGACAGGCTGTCCGGCAAGATCGACCGGATTGGTCATCTCGAGGAGCTGGAGGAAGAGGATAACGAGTGGGCTGTCCGTCTGCTGCAGGAGTTGGAGAACAACAGCATCCGCGTCTACCTTTGCCGGGAAGACGGCATTCAGATTTCCTCCAACTATTCCAGGCGCGAAGACGGAAGCTGGCAGCGGGAGGACGAATACTGCGGGGCCAACTGGAGCTGGCGTCCGTATTTCGTTCCGAATGTCGTTCAATTAAGCGAGAATCGCCGCACCATGGTTTCCCGCGCCTATACCGACCTGGATTCAAGGGCTTGGATCCGGACGGTATCGGTACTGGTGAAGCCCGGCATTATTTTGTTCGTTGATATGAAGGATCCCGAGCCTGATTATTACCGGTTATAGGGATATTAAAGAGTAGACTGGTACACCATACAATGGAACTCGGCTGGCCCTTGCGGCGTTGGACGTACATAGGTATCCTCTATGGCAAAGCCGGCCCTTTCGTAGGCGCGAATAGCCCGCGCGTTCCAGGTCAGCACCTCGAGGTCAATGCTGTTCCGAGGTGCCCGTCGCTGGGCTTCACGGACCAGCAGCCGCATAAAGCCGGGGCCGATGCCTCTGCCGCATAAAGCGGGATGAAGGCCGAGGCCGAGGCGGGTAACGCCAACAATGGGGAAGAATTGGGCAAAGCCGATCAGTTCCTGATCGCGATTCACGACAGCCGCATATTGCATGCGCCGCAGGACGGGGTCGCCAAATTCGATCTCGTCTTTTTGCATGGTATCCCAAGAAGGCCAGCGGTAAAGATCGTAGGGCGGTTCGTATTGCCATCCGCAGATCTCCCGGGCATGTTCAATTTCCAGCGGCTGGATAGTCATGTCCTCGAGAGATGGTTTATAATGTACTTCATCGGTAAAATTAGTCATGGATGTACCCTCATTAATTAAGAATCTATAGGTTTCTTTCCATTATAACATTTCGGTAATCGACTTCATGAGGATTTGGCGAAGGACAACGAAGGAGAACTTTTACGATGCGGAAATTAATAGCGCTTGGCTGTTTGTCTTATCTCGTAATTGGATTAGCTCATGTTGTGGGCGGATCGGTAATGGAGCAGATGCTCGATAAATACGGTTTGTCTTATGACGACGGCGGGCAATGGATGATGAATCAGTTCTTTGGTTTTCTGGTGGGCGTATTGCTATCCCCGTTTATTACGTCCAAGCTGGGCAAAAGAGGGGGAGTTCTTCTCTCGCTTGGTCTCCTGACGCTTGGGGAAGCGGCTTACAGCCTCACTCCCCAATCCTGGGGGCTGATGCTGTTTATCGCCTTGTTTGCCGGCTTTGGCTTCGGGATGACGGAATCCGTTATCGGAGCCATGGTGATTGATCTGGCGGAAGAGAATGGCAAGGCCAATGCGATGACCAAGCTGGAAACCTTCTTTGGAATCGGGGCCTTCCTGATGCCAACGATGGCGAGCATATTGATCAGGTATGAGGTGTGGCAATTATCCTTCCCGATCCTATCGGCGCTGGCCGGCATTACCTTTATCTTATGGATGACGTTATCGTTTGGGCCAATCGATGACAAAATCGGTTTTCATGCCAGAGGGAAGAAAGCCGCGGCGGAGCGGGAAGCTGGCGAACCGCGTCCGAAGGGATGGTTCGGCTATAAGAGAGCTTCGATTCCGTTTTTGCTGCTGTCGGCGTTATTTTTCGTCATTTATGTCGGCGTGGAAATGAGCTTCTCCAATTATCTGCCTTCCATTATGATCGAACGCTCCGGTATGACGGAGGCGAATGCCCCTTCCGCTCTTAGCCTGTTCTGGGGCACGATGATCCTTGGTCGTCTGTTCGCCGGCCGGCTGGCCGATCGCGTCGGATACATCCGCTATCTGTTTGTTGCGATTGCCGGAGCCTGCGTTGTTATTCTTGCGATGGGGGCCGTTGGCCAGTTAAGCGGAATGATGGTACTCATTGGCCTAAGCGGATTGTTCTTCTCCGGCGTATTCGGGATTGCGCTTGTGTTCGCGAATGGGCTTATTCCGGGCATGACGGAGCGGACAACCAGTCTGCTTGTCGCTTGCGGAGGAGTAGGCGGAGCGATCTTCCCGAAATTAACGGGGTGGATGATGGACAATTATGGTGCGGACCGCACGGTCTGGATTCTTGGAGCCTTTCTCATCGCGATGTTTTTCGTATTGCTTGCGATGCTGGCATTCGGTCGGAAGCAGCAGACGGCAGCTGCCTGAATAGAATAGCGGGAAACAATAAAGCCGCATGCGGTTTGTCCGGTGGGACAAGCTGCATGCGGCTTTATTGCAGGAATCCTGGCCAATCCGCCCCGATTGAAGCGGCTGCCGGATTCTATTGTTCGTCGGCATATTTTTCAAAAGTGCTAGGGTCCATGACACGTCGAGCAGTCACATACCGGTTGACATAATAAGAGTCACTAAGGTTGCTTATCGTAACGCCCTTGCTGGACGATGCATGAGCAAACTTGCCATCTCCTACGTAAATGCCGACATGAGATACACCACGACCGTTCGTGTTGAAGAACACGAGATCTCCGGCCACTAGATCGCTTTTTGCGATCTTCTTACCTGTTTGAGATTGCGAAGTGGATGTACGAGGAAGATCGATGCCCATTTTGTCGAATACGTAAGAAGTAAATCCGGAGCAGTCGAATCCTTTCGTGGATGTTCCACCTGCAACGTACGGCGTGCCCATCAAATCACTGACAATGCCGTCCATTTTGGAGTCTGCGAAAACGCTTCCAGCCTGAAAAGCCAGCATTAACGCAAGTCCAAGAAGTAGTGCTGTAACCTTTTTCAAAGCGGTAAAGCTCCTTCCAATGCCGACGAGGTTAGCTGTGGGGTTCGGTTGAAGGATCCCTATGACTTCTCGGGCGCCGATAGAATCATTCGGACGTCGAAGTCAATTCACCCAAAGGTGGTTCCCCCGTTTCCAGTACAAGGAATTAGGCAGTTTGTTTTATGTACTTGGTAACTATTCGGTAATTTTCGCTTATCTCCTCCTCTATGTGGCAAATTCTAATAATTCTCATGCAACCTTTTGACTAATCGAAGCGGAAAAGCTTGTATCCTGCGGTTCATAGTCTTAAAGTAGGGCGAGCAGACTAGCAGAGAAGCACTATAAAGATTTACTAACTCTTTACTATGTGGTTTTGCTAGCCGATATGTTGATTTGTTTGGAGAATGGCGGACAAGAAGCCTCGAAAAAACGCGAAAAACCCGCGCCGCGACTAGGTCGCAGGGCGGGCGTCTTCTATAATTATGAGAAAATTTTAAACTTCCTTCGATCTTAAAACGTCGTATTGGGAGGCTAGAGTCCATACCTTCATTAAGGTGCGGACAAGATGATAGCCCTGGTGGACAAGAAGGGCGATAAAGCCGGCCCATACCAAGGAGAAGCCGCTGACAAACAATCCGATGCCCGAGCCGATTGCCCACATGAGAAGCGATAGTCCGGCAAAAGGAAGAAGATGCTTGACGGCTGTGCCCAGGGACTGGAACATACCGCCGGCCTTGCCGCTCGTCGCCCCAAGCTGCATGGCGAGGAACAGCAGATGAAGCAGGATACCCCATAACAGCCAGCCTCCCGCAGCAGGAAGGGTCTGCTGCAGCAGGGCCCCAATCGAGCGGCTGTGAAGCAGGGCGTCAAGTCCTTTGGGAGCCAGCCACCAAGCAGGAGCAAGAGTAAGAATCGTCTCGATCCAGTAGAGGAGGGTGACCGGCTTCCATGCCCGGCGAATGCCCTGCAGGAACTGCGTTCCTCCTGCATCGTTCGAATGCTGCAGGGAGTAGAGAAGCCCCGCGTTAAATAACGGAGAGAGGAGCATTCTTGCCGCGAATAAGCCGCCAAGCAGCCACAGGTACGGCGTAAGCAAATCCGTCTTCATGATTTGGAACTGCGCTTCGCTCAAAAACAGCTGGACGGCTGCTTTGGACGGGGATTGATCCGGAAAACGCCGCAGCAGCGGCGCTACGACCGAGTCAATAAACCGGTACAGGAAAAATCCCCACAGCAGCTGGTACAGGAATAGCAGGATAACGATATAAAAGTGCTTCATCGCGAGCCGCCAGCCCTGCATCATATGATTTTTCATGGCTATTCCTCCTAAAAGAATTGCGAAGCAATTCTTACTTCGAAAGGCGTAGATAGAGGTTTTCTCACCAGCCTAATAATCCGAGCAGACCTTGAATGACGTTAGAGACCCCCAGACTCCAACGGGTACGCGTAACTTCGGATAAGTCCGCCTTCATATAATCGTTGATATGCTTGTTGTCGAGCACGTTCGTATGCTGCGGATCGACAGCTACCCATTCGAGCGGAGAGCTATGGACAACTTTGTACTCCACCTGAGCCTCTGACGGATCCCAGGACTTCGGAACAATGGTGCCGTCCTTGAACTTCAGGACAACCGGAACCGGACCGTTATAGCCCCCGTTGCGCTGAAGAAGGACAACCGATTCGTACATCGGGGTTCCATCTTGGTCGACCGGATTGACGCTAATGGACTCAACGGATACGTCGGCCATCTGATTGCCATAGACATATTGGTCGAAGTAATTGGTCCATTTCTGCTTGGTTACCAGCTCCACAACGTGCTGGAAGTCGGTGCTGGTCGGATGCTTGAACTTATATTTCTGGAAGTAGGTGCGCATAATTTTCTGCATCATTTTCTCGCCGACCTGCTTCTCGATACCGATGAGCACGAGCTTCGCCCGCATGTACACATTTTCAGCATAGACATTGTTGCTCGAGTAAGCCCAGGACGGCTGCTTGAGCGGAGCGGGATCGGTCATATAGCTTGCTTCGAGAGGCAGATTGGCTTCAATGCCGTATTCGCTCGCCATCACCTTGTCTTCCGCGTAGGAGGTAAAGCCTTCGTCAAGCCAGGCCTCTTCGAATTCATTCGAGGCAACCATGCCGTACCAGTATTGATGCCCGACCTCATGCACGACGGTCCTCTCTAGACTGTAGCCCGGATTGTCCGTCTCGGCGGCGAAGGCGGTGACGAGAGTAGGATACTCCATCCCTCCGGAGCCGTTAGCGCCCTTAGGCGGAACTACAACCGATAAGGTGGAATACGGGTACTCGCCATACCATTGGCCGTACTTGGAGAGCGCGGATTTGGCGGCATGCATATACCGGTCCTTCAATTCCGCGTGGGCGGGGTCCAGGTACAGCTTGATACGCACACCCGGAATGCCGGGGCCGGATAACGTGTCTTCGTAATAGATAAAGTCCGGGGAAGCGGCCCAGGCGAAGTCATGCACGTCATCGGCGTAGAATTGGTAGATCGCCCGGTTGTCCTTTTTCTCGACAGCCTTCGTCTGAAAGCCGGTTGCCGCAACGGTATACGTTTCCGGTACCTGGATGCGGACGGAGTAAATGCCGAAGTCGCTGTAAAACTCGGAGTTGCCGTGATATTGATGCGTATTCCAGCCTTCCGTCGTGCGGCCTCTCGTTCCCGCCGTCTCGTACACGGCAAGTTTAGGGAACCATTGGCCCGCCATCACGTAATTGCCGGAGTAGCCCATCCGCGCGAACACTTCGGGCAGCTTCACTTCAAAGCTCATCTCCAGGGTGACCGATTTGCCGGGGGCAACCGGTTCGGGCAGCTTAAGCTTGGCCAGCGTAAAATCATTCGGATTGTTGTCGTCGGGCTGAACGTAATGCAGCCGCGGAAGCAGGCTTTCCCCCTCCGTCGTCTCGAGCGTCAGCAGCTTCATGTAGCCCTGGCTCGCTTCGGTGGCTTTGTCCGAGCGCAGCTTGCCGCCGGATTCCTTCATAAACGTGGTGTTGCCTGACATGAAGGCATTGGGATAGAGATGGAAGTACAGCTCGGATACCGTCTTCTTGCCCGGATTCGTCCAGGTGACGGTCTGCTTGCCGTCGAGATACCGGATATCGTCGCGAAGGGAGACGTTGGTATGATATTCGGTAATCCGTTTGCTAAGCGCTTGCGGCTTCGGAGCCACGTTGTCCGGTTGGGACGAGGCGGGCGGCTTGGCCGATTTTGGCGCAGAATCGGTCGCTGCTTTGGCGGCAGGGGCGAGAGCATAGGTATATTGGGATTGCCAAGCGCGGCCGAAGCCCTGCTGGATGGAGAGGCCGAGCAGGACGGCGGTAAGCGTAAACAGCAACAATCGTTTGACGTAGCGTGGAGACATGATACAATTCCCTCCCGTGACAAGCATCTACAGCATGTATATGTTTGCTTTTCGCGGATTATTAGCTAAAATGGAATTATTGTACGGGGAAGGTGGAAGAGCGATGACGCAGCAGCAAGGACAGCCGGAAGAGCCGGAAAAAAAAGAGAAGAAATCCCTCTCTCTTAACGTCGTGAGCAACAAACAACATAAAGGCTTTGGAGCCGGAACGATAGATTTAAGCGCAGTATCCTGCGTCATTATTGATAATGGCGTAGCCTATATCGATGACGGAGCGATGCATGCGAAGAGCAAGGTGGAGCGCGGCATCAAGTTCAGTCCGAATAAAGAAGACTGCCCGAACGGCCGCAAATGCTGGATCGTATGGACTGCCGTTGAACGGGGCGAGACAGGTTCGTATTACGCGGGAGCTACGGCCTGCGAGATGTGGATTGATACGGAAGCGCGCCGCGGCTGGAAGATTCTCGCCGATCATGTGAACAAGCTGGATGCTGCGATTAAACGCAAGTATAAGCTTGAGGAGCTGGATGCGGAAGAGAAGGCGGCCTACCGCAAGCTTCTGGCCGAACATAATGAAGAATGGTGGAATAATTCGCCTGAAGAGCTTAAGGAAGCATTGGCGTAGACAATGAATTTAATAACCGGGGATCGTAAGGCGGATGGCCGCGCGATCCCCGGTTTTTTCTTTAAAAAATTATTTTCAAAAGTAGTGCAGGGGTTGAGGGGTAAGCTGTCGTCTATTATAGCGGGAAGGGAGGAGAGCGAGATACAAGACGAACAATGGATCACGGCCATCAAGAACGGCGGTCCTGCGGCGTTTCAGATTTTTGTTGACGAATATGGGCCTTATATCTATAGAACCGTGTTTGCTGTCATCCGTTCGCCGCATGATGCGGAGGACGTGACGCAGGAAGCGCTGCTGCAAATCTATCGCTCCCTCCCGGAGTTCCGAATGGACGGCTTCAAGGCGTGGATTACCCGCATAGCCGTCAATAAGGCGATTGATTGGAAGAGAAGCCGGATGCGCAAGCCCGAGGAGCTGATGGACAGCTTGACGGGGCTTGAAGCGGAAGGGATTATCGCAGACCGCGGGCTGGCCGTTGAGACGGCCGTTATAGACCGCGAAGAGCAGCGGCAGGTGCGCGAGCAGGTGGAACAGCTGCCGGACAATTACCGTGAAGTCGTGACCGCTTATTATATGGAGAACAAATCGTACGAGGAGATCGCGGTTCAGACCGGACTCGAGAAAAAAAGCGTAGAGTCGAGGCTTTACCGGGCACGCAACTGGATCAAGCGGCATTGGCGGAAGGAGGACTTCGAATGAATGAGCAAGAGTGGAAGGATCATGTGACAACAGCCGACCTCGCAGCTTATATCGGTGATGAACTGCCCGAGCATAACCGGGAGAGGATTGAGCTGCATATCGCGGCTTGCGAGCCGTGCATGGCGCTTTTTATGAACGCGATAGAGGCATCGGAGGTTGCGGAATCGGATCCCGCATCTGATGGAGCGGCAGGGGCGAAGGCTGTTGTTATTCCGGATATGAAAAAGCTGGGAAAGCGGGTTGTCGATATTCTGCTCGCCGAGTCGGCAAGAAAGAACCCGGTTATGCGGGCGGAGCCTGCCCGCCGCCAGTCTTTCCTGCAGCGTCCCGTTGTTCACTTTGCCGCCGCAGCGGCCATTACCCTGCTGCTGCTTGGCACAGGAACGTTTAGCGGACTCTCGGCCAAGCTGGGGGAGATGGATTCCCATTCCGCCACCACCGGGCAAACGGTTGAGAAGGACGACGAACAACCGCCGCAAGGGCCAACTTGGTCCGACCGGATGGTCACGCGCACTTCTTCCTGGTTCGATAAGCTGGAGAAAGACCGATTCAAATAAGTAAGTATTATTGATGGAGGAGAGGAAAGACGAAATGTCAAAAAATCCGGTAGTCGCTTTATTGCTGTCCTTTATTCCGGGCGTCGGGCATGCCTACCTAGGCCGTCCGTTTCGCTGCCTGCTGTATGGAGGAGGGTTCTTTGGTTCCTTAATGCTTTTGTTTATTGCTATACAATCCGGGGACGGGGGAGATATTGGCTTCTTCTTCTTATTCACGGCCGCTCTCAGCTGGCTTATTAATATGATCGATATGGTTGTGACGCTGCTGTCGCCTAAGCCGCCGGCGGTGCCTTACGGCGAGCGGGGAGATATCCCGTTTGATCCGGGCTACATGGCGTACGAGCAGCAGCGGGAGAAGACCAGTACCGTTATGCTGTCTCTTATACCGGGTCTCGGGCATATGTCGCTTGGCCTGATGCAGCGCGGCATTACGTTCCTGGTTGCTTTCCTTGGATTGTTCGCGGTTGTGGTTTTTATCGGTGTCGTGACGAATACCGCGGCATTTCTGGTGTTTCTGCTGGGGCTGCCGGTGATCTGGATCTACAGCATCTTTGACGCGATTCAGCAGCTTCACAGGAAGCAGCGCGGGGAGGAGCTTAGCGACCGTCCGCTGTTCGAGGAGATCGAGAACCATATGGGAACCGGCCGGAAAAATAAAGTGCTGGCCGCGATCCTGTCGCTCTTCCCAGGAGCGGGACATCTGTATCTTGGCATGCAGAAGCGGGGCCTTCAGCTGATGGGCGGGTTCCTCATCGCTATCTATTTAATGGATTCGCTGCGGTTGACGATTTTCTTGTTCCTGATGCCGCTGCTCTGGTTCTATGCCTTCTTCGATTCCATGCAGCAGATGTCGCGATACGAAAGAGGCGAGCTCCATGACGAAGCGGTGGTCGCTCAGCTTGCCCCCTATCAGAAGTGGATCGGAATTGGCCTCTTGCTTCTGGGCATTTATTATCTGGGCGACCGGGTAATGGGCGGCTATATTTCGCAGACATGGCCGGGAATCTATGCGGAGTACGTAAAACTGAAATATAATCTGCCGACCGCCATCGTTGCTTTCCTGATGATTGCGCTCGGCTTCCGGCTAGTGTTCGGCAGCGGCAGCAGGAAATCGTATTCGGTGCCGGCGCCTCTTCCGCCTCATCCCGCGGAGATGATGAGAGAAGAGGAGGGAGACCGATGAGAGAATGGCGGGTAGGCTCGCTGTCTATGGGCATTACGCTGCTCCTGATCGGCGTCTCCATAGCCTTGTCGATCTGGAGCGGTACGGATGCGCTGAATACGCTGCTGTGGGTAGCGCCTATCGTTTTTATCCTGCTTGGGGCGGAGCTTCTCCTTCACCTCAAGCTGTCGGGGAAGGAACGGCCGGTTATGCGTTACGACTGGATGAGCATGTTCTACGTGGCGGTTATCGGAGCGGGCAGCCTGCTGATGGCGTCGTTCACTTCTACGGGATTGCTCGGGGAAGTACGCGACCAGCTGCAAATGACGGAACGTACGGCCATCGTGCAATCCGAGCCGGTGAAGGTACCGGACGGCATTAAGAAAATCGTGGTGCAGTCGCTTCGTCCTATCCAGCTGGATCAAGGAGAAGTGCGCGCCGTCCAGCTGCTCGGACAAGTGCAATATTGGGCGCCAAAGCCGCTTAAGCAGCCGGAGAAGATGGTAGCAACAAGCACCGTAGGCAGCACCATGTACGTTCTTATTAATAGCTTCGAGCATAAAGACGGCTCCATAGGTTCCGAGAACATCAATCAGGAGCTGACGCTTGTGCTTCCGCAGGAGATAGAGATAGAGAAGCGGGGCTTTTAATACGGTTGAAAAAAAGGCAGTTCCTCGCATATCGCGAGGAACTGCCTTTTTCACTACAATAGACTTTATAAGTTTTGATAACAGTTGAAAACTGAAATTCTATTCGGCGATAAAACCTACCTATAAACGCGGCCCTTCATCTTCGAGAGGCCTCGATAGGGTTTTCTCATTTATTGACCTTTTCAGGCTCGGCAAAGGTCATGCCTTTTGTATCGACCGTTGCTTTTTTAATCGCCATCGGCTTAACCGGACGGGAGCCTTCACCCGTCTTCTCGGTTTCCTGATTAACGATTTCGTCAACGGTATCCATGCCTTCAACCACTTTGCCGAATGCCGCGTAATCGCCGTCGAGCGACGGTGCATCCGCAACCATGACGAAGAACTGGGAGCCTGCGGAATCGGGATCGCCGGAGCGCGCCATGGAGATCACGCCGCGCGTATGCAGCAGATCGTTCTGGAAGCCGTTGCTCATGAACTCTCCCTTGATGGAGTAGCCTGGACCGCCCATGCCCGAGCCCTCAGGATCGCCGCCTTGAATCATAAAGCCGGGAATGACGCGATGGAAGATCGTGCCGTCATAGAAGCCTTTTTTCACAAGCGATACGAAGTTGTTGACGGTATTTGGAGCAATCTCCGGGTACAGCTCAACCTTGAAGGTCTTTCCGTTATCCATCTCGACCGTTACGACCGGATGCTTGTCGGAACCGAGCAGCTTGTCCGGCTGAGGCGGATCGGTCGCTTCCGGAGTTGCCGTTGCGTTAGCCGTTCCGGAGCCGCTTGTGCCGTTATCGTTCGAGCTGGTCTTGCTGCCGCCGCCGCAGCCGGCAATGACGAGCAGCAGCGCTGCCGTAAGCAATGCAAGCACCGGCAATCGCATATTGCGTTTAAACATCGTTAAAATGCCTCCTCTGAGGGTATTGTCCTATCGTTCTACACGTAATCATACCATAGCGGTGAGAACATGTGAAAACGGCTGCGCCATCTTTCGAAGATGCAGCAGCGTATAAAACCTTGTGCTTCTTATAGTTTGAAAAGAAGCCCGGGCGCTTCTCGAAGGAGAAGACCAGGGCTTCTTATTTTTTATCCTACCGTATTGTAAGCCATAATCCAGATCGATCCGGCAATGATCGTGACCAGGATGACAAGGCCGAAGATAAGCGCCATGACGTTGTAGCGCGGCTTCTTCTCCTCGCGAAGATGCATGAAGAAGAAGAGCTGAACGACGAACTGCAGCACCGCCATGATCAGAATAAAGATCAAGGTTGGCGTTTTGTCCATCATATCGTTCAATACGACAACAAGCGGCAGAATCGTAAGGACAATGGAAATAACGAAACCAATGACATAGGATTTCATCGAGCCATGGGATTCATGCTCGTCATGCCCGTGTCCATGCGTGTTAGGGCCCGCCATCTTACATCACCCCCATCAAGTAAACGACCGTGAGGACGAAGATCCACACCACGTCAAGAAAGTGCCAATACAAGCTTACGATGGTAACTTTGCGTTTGGTAACCGAATTGATACCGCGTTTGCCGATCTGAATCATCAGGCCAACCATCCAGCAAAGACCGACCGAAACGTGAAGTCCGTGGGTTCCTACCAAGGTGAAGAATGCCGACCAGTAACCGCTTGTTCCGATCGTAACGCCTTCGTCAACCATTTTGATAAACTCGGATACTTCAAGGAAAATAAACGATGCGCCGAGCAGGGCCGTAACGATCAGCCAGCCGATCAGGCCTTTTTTGTTGCCTTTGTGCATTTGAAGAACAGCGATACCGCTCGTAAAGCTGGATGTTAACAAGATAAACGTTTCGGCGATTACGCCTGGCATTTCGAACATCTCATGCGGCGTAGGACCGCCGTTTGTGCTGTTGTGCAGGACGGAGAACGTCGCGAACAGCGTACCGAACAAGATAACGTCGGTTATAAGAAACATCCAGAAGCCAAGAACCTTAATCGATTCATGATCGTGATGATCATCATGGTGGCCGTGATCGTTATGACCATGGCCGCCATGAGGCGTCACTGTGTGTGCCATTTACCGTACCCCCTTTAATGCTGCTTCCGTACGCTCAATCTCGTCAACCGGAATGTAGTAATCCGGGTCGTAATCGAAGGAACGGGCGAACAGGCAGCAAGCAACGCCGATCAGGCCAGGAACGATCATCCAAGTCCAGTGCCATACAAAGCCAAAGCCGGCGATGAAGAAGAACACAGACATAATGAACGGAATACCCGAGTTTTTCGGCATATGAATCGGTTCCAGCGGACCAGGCGCTTTAGGCTGAATGCCTTTCGCACGGCGCTGTTTCTCTTCCCACCATTCATCCGAGCTCGAAACCTCAGGAAGATGCGCGAAGTTGTACATAGGAGCCGGCGATGGAATCGACCATTCGAGCGTACGGCCTTCGCCCCATGCGTCTCCGGATTTTTCTTTCTTCAGGAACTTGATGCTGTGCGCGATCTGCCACACTTGGAAAATAAAGCCCAGACCCATGATGAAGGCGCCCACCGTCGAAACGATGTTAAGCGGCTGCCAGCCAAGGTCGAAGTTGTATTCGTTGAAACGGCGTGTCATACCCATCAGACCAAGCGCGTATTGCGGCATGAAGCAGACATAGAAACCGATATTCCACAGCCAGAATGCCCATTTGCCAAGGCCGTCATGCAGCTTGAAGCCGAACATTTTTGGCCACCAGTAATACAGGCCAGCGAAGTAACCAAATACAACGCCGCCGATGAGCACTTGGTGGAAGTGCGCAATCAGGAAGTAGCTGTTATGGAACTGGAAGTCAGCAGGCGCAACCGAGAGCATAACCCCCGTCATGCCGCCGACGACGAAACACGGAATAAAGGCAATGGTCCAAAGCATCGGCTGGCTGAAGGTGATCCTTCCTCGGAACATCGTAAACAGCCAGTTGAACACTTTTACACCGGTAGGAATCGCAATCAGCATCGTCGTAACCGCGAAGAACGCATTGACGTCGGCGCCGGAGCCCATGGTGAAGAAGTGGTGAAGCCAGGTAAAGAACGAGAAGAAGCTGATCGACATAAGAGCGAATACCATGGATTTGTAGCCGAACAGTTTTTTCTTCGAGAAGGTAGATACGACATCCGAGAATACCCCGAAGGCCGGCAATATAACGATATATACTTCCGGGTGACCCCACATCCATATCAAGTTGACGTACATCATCGGGTTGCCCCCGCCGTCAAGCGTGAAGAAGTGAGCGCCCAAGTAACGGTCGATGAACAGAAGGAACAACGTCACGGTCAGAATCGGGAATGCGAACATGATCGTAATGGAAGACGACAATACGGACCAGGTGAACATCGGCATTTGCATCAGCTTCATGCCCGGCGCACGCATCTTCAGAATCGTAACAACGAAGTTGATACCGGAAGCAAGGGAACCGATACCGGAGATCTGAATACCCCAAATATAGAAGTCCTGGCCGAGACCGGGACTGCCGGACAGCTCGGACAGCGGCGGATACGCCAGCCAGCCTGCGTCAGGCGAACCCCCGATAACGAACGATACGTTAAACAGCATGGCGCCAAAGAAGAAGAGCCAGAAGCTGAGGGAGTTCAGGTAAGGGAACGCTACGTCGCGCGCGCCAATCTGGAGCGGCACGACGATGTTGAACAGACCGAACATGAGAGGCATCGCCATGAACAAGATCATGATAACGCCGTGGGTGGTAAAGATCGCATTATAGTGCCCTGCATGCAGGAACTCTAATTGCGGTACGGCTAGCTGCGTACGAATCAGAAGGGCGTCGACGCCTCCGCGGAACAGCATGAGAAGCGCTGCGATAACGTACATGATGCCGATTTTTTTATGATCGACGGTTGTCAGCCATTCGGTCCACAACCAGCGCCATTTTTTAAAGTAAGTCAGAGCAATGACGATCGCTACCATGGAAAGACCGATGGAAACCTGGGCACCCAGGATAAGCGGATCGCCGGTGATGAAAAAGTCATTCATCAGGAAATCCCAAAATTCTTTAAGCATAGTGCATCTCCTTTCCTTACATTATGATTTAGCTTCATCAGAAGTGGTGGACGACTCTGTGTCGTGTCCACCCTCCGCATCATGAACAGGCTTGGATTTCTGGCCGGAGTTTGGAGCATCGATACCGTTCGGGCCAACGTATTGCATAACGACTTGATCGAACAGGCCTTTAGGGAATGCCGAGAAGGCCTGCTGATCGGCCGAGCCCGGCTGTTTAAGCTCTTTGAAGCCCTCCTCCGTAAGAGCAGGCGCCGTTTGCTTCACGCTGTCTACCCAAGCATGATAATCGGCATCCGAAGTCGATTTAACGTTAAACGTCATTTTCGCGAATTGCTCGCCCGTGAAGTTTGCACCCATGCCAAGGAAGTCGCCAACCTCGTCGGCTTGCAGGTATAAGGTCATAGCCATGCCGCTCATCGCGTAAATCTGGCCGCCAAGCTGCGGAATCCAGAAGGAGTTCATCGCTTGGTCCGCCGTTACGCGGAAGCGAATCGGCGTATCCTCCGGAATTTGAAGATAGTTAACGGTAGAAATGCCTTCATCCGGATAAGTGAAAAGCCATTTCCAATCAAGCGAAGTAGCTTCAATTGTGATCGGCTGCTTAGCAGATTCAAGCGGTTTGCTAGGTTCGAGATCATACGTGTATTTAATCGTCACCGTCGCGAGAATAGCGATGATGATGATTGGAATCGCCCACCAAATCGTCTCCAGCTTTGTGCTGTGCTCCCAGTTAGGCTGGTAGCCGGCTTTGTTGTCTTTCTTATCGCGGTAACGCCATACGATAATCGCAGTCAGGATCAGGACCGGAACGAGAATGATCGCACACAGCCAGACAGTGATCCAGATGAGATCTTTTTGCGATTCGCCGATCGGCCCCTTAGGATCGAGGACGACGTATTGGTCGCTGCAACCGGACAGCATCACGGCTATCAGCATAATCATCAACGGAACCAGAAAGCGAATGTACTTTCTCATGATTTGTTTCAACTCCTCAAGATTGCTTCTTGTCATTAAGATTAGCAGAAGTCGCTTAAAATAACTGCTGGCTTAACAATTACGACAACAATTCGTCTTTTTTCTGTAAAAGAAAGTTCACTATATTGACAACTGTACCTTTTTTCCTTGGAAATAAAACACAAAAAACCGCCTCCCGTCACTACTGACGAAAAGGCGGCTCTTTTCAAAGCGGATTTAACTTCACAAGATAGGATTGGAATGATCGTCGTTTTGCTCGTCTTCTTTTGCCTGATGGATTCTTGCATGGACCAGACCGATAGCTGTGCCGATCGTGTAAATAAACACGCTGCCCACAAGGCAACCGACGCCAACCATCAGAGTTGTATTTTTATCGCTAAAGTGGCTGATTTTGATTAGGCATAACAACACGCCTACTGTCAAACAGGTCCATGCGAATATAGTCATTAAAGTAACGAGACGTTTCACGCTTGCAGCTGTTACTTCCGAATCCGTCTTTACAGTGCTTACCGTTGCAGTTTTCGTAGCCATCTGAAACACTCCCATAAAGTTTGTAAGTGCTTACTTCTTGGTTCTACTATACCACAGTATATGGCGTTTGTTCAAAGAAATTTCACTTTTTGATCATATTTCGGACAAATTTTAGTCCCAAAGGATGCTAATTCTTCCACCAGCGCTTCAGGTCATTCCACCAGGATCGGCTGTTATCCTTGGCCGCATTGTCGGCGGGTGCATCTTTTGCCGCAGGTCCGCCGCACACCTCCGTAGGCTCCGTGCCTGCCACAAAAGACTCAAGGCGTTTGTTCGCGCAGGTGGCTGCTGCTAGCTTGCCGCTCGTCGGGTCGACATATACGTTAACGACGCCGTCCGGAATCGGAAAGATTTTAGGCGGAATGGCAGATAGCGCTTGCTCGGTGAACTGGGCGAAGATCGGAGCCGCGCGGTGCGCTTCGGTTACGGTCAGCTTGCGGTTCTTGTCATAGCCTACCCAGACGGCGGTCGCCAGCTCCGGCGTATAGCCCACGAGCCAGGCATCCGTCGAGGTCGTTCCGGTCTTGCCGGCAACCGGTCTCTTAATAATGGAAGAAACCCGGTTAGCGGTACCGCCGCCCTCGAACACGCTTTCCATTAGACTGGTCATCACGTAGGCTTCTGCCGGATTGATAACTTGCTCTTCGTGATGCTCCGCTTCATATATAATGCGTCCGTTCTTATCGGTGATGCGCAAGATCGCAACAGGCTCTACCTTTACGCCGCCGTTTGCGATAACGGAGAATGCGGAAGCCATCTCAAGCGGACTGACCGGGAAGGTACCAAGCGCCAGGGAAGGCACCGGATTCATCGGGCTTGTGATGCCCAGCTTGCGGGCCGTCTCGATAACGTGGTCGGCGCCCACCGTCATTATCGTGTTTACTGCGTAGATGTTATCCGAGCTCGCAATCGCTGTGCGCATATCAATGAATTCATTGAAATACTTGTCGTTATAGTTATGCGGCTCATACGTTTTCCGGCCCTCATCGTACGTAAAAGCCGTTGGCTCGCTCTTGAACCTTGTGACCGGCGTCATAAAGCCGCTGTGAAGCGCCGTCAGATAAAGCACCGGCTTAAACGAGGAGCCGGGCTGGCGGGTTTCGGCAAGCGCGCGGTTGAATTGATTCGTCTTGTAATCGCGTCCGCCGACCATGGCTTTAATATACCCGTTGCGCGGATCAATCGAAACAAGCGCCGCCTGCTGCTCTCCGCTGCCGGCCAATCCGTTCTTGACGGCATCCTCCGCGGCACGCTGCGCGGAAGAGTCCAGCGTCGTATAAATCGTGACGCCGCCTTCATTAAATAGCTGCTCGTTGATGCCCAGCTTATCGACGGCAATGTAACGGATATAGTCGCGGAAATAGGGAGCAAAGCCGGCCTGCTCGCCGGAGCCGAGCGGCTGGAAGTTCAGGACCTCCTTATAAGCGGCATCCGCCTGCTCCTGCGTAATGTCGCCGGATTCGGTCATGGCATGCAGAATGGTCAGCTGCCGGTCCTTCGCGTTTTTCATATCCATAAACGGCGAATAATATTTGGGGCCTTTCGGAATGCCGGCCAGCATCGCGCTCTCCGCAAGCGTTAATTGCGAGGCGTGCTTTTTGAAATACAGCTGGGAAGCCGCTTCAATTCCGTAAGCTCCGTGCCCGTAATAAATCTGATTCAGATAAAGGCCCAGAATCTCGTCCTTGGAATAATTCATCTCCAGCTGGACCGTATACATGGCTTCCTTCAGCTTGCGCTGCCAGGTCTTCTCATGAGTGAGATACAGGTTGCGGGCGAGCTGCTGCGTCAGCGTGCTGGCTCCTTGCTTGGCAGACATCGTCTCCACGTTGACCAGAACGGCACGGGCCATTCCCTTCATATCAAACCCTTTATGCTCATAGAAGCGGTGGTCTTCGATCGCCAGCGTCGCTTCCACCAGGTAAGGGGAAATTTCTTTGAGCGGTACGGAGCTGCGATTCTCTCCGGTATGGAACGTATCGATCACTTGCCCCTGCAGGTCAAGCATGCGGGAGGATTGGCTAATCGACGTAACCGGAAGCGATTGAAACTTTAAATAGAGGAGCATGGACACAACGCCAAGCACGACAACGGCGGAAATAGCGGCGGTCCAGCGCAGGCTTTTTTTGAACCTCATAACATGAGGAAGAAAACGTTCGGTTATAATAGGAAAAGCATATTTGCGGCGCGGCTTGCCCGGCCTGATCTGCTGCTTCTTCATGGTGGTGCTCCCTTCGCAAGAACGACCTTTTCCTTAGTATGGAAAAACGGGGGTGCCGATATTCATGGAAGCATGCAGAAAAGGTTGATTTTTCGCCCCGAACTACTATAATACATGGTGAACCATTGACGGAAAGAAGGGATTTATCGAAATGGAATTGTGGTATACGGAAAAACAAACCGAGAACTTCGGCATTACGGCGAAGATTACAAAAACGTATGTAAATGAACAAACTGAGTTTCAACAGCTCGATATGATCGAAACGGAAGAATTCGGCACCATGCTGGTTCTCGACGGTATGGTCATGACTACGGTTAAAGATGAGTTCGTGTATCACGAAATGGTAGCCCATCCGGTACTCTTCACGCATCCGAATCCGGAGCATGTGCTTGTCGTAGGCGGCGGTGACGGCGGCGTTATCCGTGAAATTATGAAGCATCCGAAAGTGAAGAAAGCCGTTCTCGTTGACATCGACGGCAAGGTTATCGAGTATTCGAAAAAATACCTGCCGACCATCGCGGGAGAGCTGGACAACCCTCGCGTTGAAGTGCTCGTAAACGACGGCTTCATGCATATTCATGATCATAAAAATACTTACGATGTCATCATGGTTGACTCCACGGAGCCGGTTGGCCCTGCGGCTAACCTGTTCACGCGCGGCTTCTACCAAGGCATCTACGAAGCGCTGAAGGAAGACGGCATCTTCGTGGCTCAAACCGACAACCCATGGTTCAAGGCCGACCTGATCCAAAGCGTAAACAAAGACGTGAAGGAAGTATTCCCGATCGTCCGCGTATACGGCGCTAACATCCCGACCTACCCAAGCGGTCTGTGGACCTTCACAATGGGCAGCAAGAAGTACGACCCGCTTGAAGTGGACGAGGCTTCGATCGCTGAAATCCCAACGAAGTATTACACTCCGCGTCTTCACAAAGCGGCATTCGTTCTGCCTAAATTTGTCGAAGATCTCGTGAAGTAATCTTAATAGTAACGTTTCGTGCGAAGAGGCGACCTTCTCCCGCGGCTTTTTACTAAGCTGCCCGGATTAGGCGTCTCTTTTTTTACCACAATAGAAGGTGTAAGTTTTGATGACAGGACTCGATAGAGGCTTCTCGATAAAAGCGCTGCTATGCAGGAGCTAAAAAGGAGTGGGACGGTATATGGAGCAAGAGCAAACGGAGCGCATCTATTCATTCCCGCCGGTCATTGACGAGCGGGCCCGCGTATTGGTGCTGGGTACGGCGCCAAGCGTGAAGTCGCTGGAGCACCGGCAGTTCTACGGTCACCCCCGCAATTATTTTTGGGGGATGGTATACGGTTTGTTTGGCGCAGGCGCACCGGATGAGGAATACGGGAAACGGCTCGCTTTTTTGCAGGATCATCATATGGCCGTATTTGACGTGATCAAGTCCTGCGAACGGCCGGGCAGCCTTGACGTAAACATCAAGAATGAGGAGCCAAACGATCTGCCGGCTTTGGTAGGCAAGTATCCGGGCCTGAAATGCTTTGCTTTTAATGGAAGCAAGGCTTATGATACGTACCGCAAATATTACCGCGATCATCCCGCGCTGCGGCATCTTACCCTTCTGAAATTGCCTTCGACAAGTCCGATTCCCACGCAAAAGATGCGCAATCTGGAGGACCGAATCGGGGCTTGGAAGGCGATTGTTCCGTACCTGGACTTGCCGGAATAGCGTACAATCGTTGAAATTACGGGGCTTCCTGTATATAGTAGTAACATACGAGAAGACTGGAGATATAGGAGCTTTTGCGATGCAGGACAGAATGGCGGTTAAAATTACGCTGACAAGCACCCAGGATGGGGAGTCCGTCGTACATACGTATTCAGGGGAATGGTTCCGGAAGGAACGGACGGTTTATATCCGGTACGAAGAGCCGGTGGAGGGAAGTGCTTCTCCCATTCGGACGCTTGTGCGTTACCGGCAGGACGAGCTGTTGATCACGCGCCGGGGCGTCGTTGAATCGGAGCAGCTGTTTGTGCCCGGCGAAACGCGAAGAAACGGCTACTACCGCTCTCCCTATACCTCGTTTCAGATGGAGACGGCAACGGCGTTTATTGAACTCAAGGGAGAAGGTGGCGGGAAGCCTGCTTCCGCGGAGCCGCCATGCGCGATTGAGTGGCAGTATGAACTATGGATGAATGAACATTTGTCGGGCCGGTTCCTCAACCGGCTCCATATACAGGAGGAGAAACCATGAGTACGAACGTGTTGGAGCAAATGTACGAGAAGGTGAAGGAGGCGATTGCGGACGCGGCGGTAGCAGGCGGTCTTGCGGCTCGCGAGGAGCTTCCGGCCTTTGTGCTGGAGGTGCCTAAGGATAAAGCGCACGGCGACCTGGCGACAAACGCGGCGATGCAGCTTACCAAGCTGGCAAAGAAAAACCCGCGTCAAATCGCCGAGACGATTATCGCAAACCTGAACGGCGAGAAGTTCGGTATCCAATCGGCGGAGATTGCCGGTCCGGGCTTTATTAACTTCCGCATGGACAAAAGCTATTTATATTCCGTTATCGGCGAGATTACGGCTGCGGGAGACAACTACGGACGTACAAAAGAAGGAGCCGGTCAACGCGTTGAAGTCGAATTCGTCAGCGCGAATCCGACAGGCAACCTTCACCTTGGCCATGCGCGCGGCGCGGCCGTGGGCGATGCGCTCTGCAACGTGCTCGATTTCGCGGGTTATGAAGTAACCCGCGAGTACTATATTAATGACGCGGGCAACCAGGTCAACAACCTGGCGCGCTCGATTGAAGCGCGTTACCGCCAAGCGCTTGGTCAAGACGCGGAAATGCCGGAAGACGGCTACCATGGCGAAGACATCGTTGGTTTCGGCAAGCTGCTTGCGGAGGAGAAAGGCGACAGCCTTCTTTCGTTGTCCGATGAAGAGCGCTTTGCATATTTCCGTCAATATGGTCTTGAAAAAGAACTCGACAAAATCAAACGCGATCTTGGACGCTTCCGCGTCAATTTCGATATCTGGTACAGCGAAACCTCGCTATACGAGAGCGGTCAAGTGGAGAAGGCACTCGAGGCACTGAAGGAAAAAGGCCAAGTGTACGAGGAAGAAGGCGCTACGTGGCTGTCGACAATGCCTTACGGCGACGACAAGAACCGCGTTCTCGTGAAAAATGACGGCTCGTATACGTATTTGACGCCGGACATCGCTTACCACCAAGACAAATTCAGCCGCGGCTACGACAAAATGATCAACATCTGGGGCGCCGACCACCATGGCTACATCCCTCGCGTGAAGGCTGCTATGGCCGCGCTTGGCAATGATCCGGACAAGCTGGTCGTATTGATCGCGCAGATGGTAAGCCTGTTCCAGGACGGGGAAAAAGTGAAGATGTCCAAGCGTACCGGCAAAGCCGTTACGATGCAGGATCTGATGGACGAGGTTGGCGTCGACGCCATCCGTTATTTCTTCACGATGCGGAGCATGGACTCGCATCTGGATTTCGATATGGATCTTGCGATCTCGACTTCGAACGAGAACCCGGTCTTTTACGTGCAATATGCGCATGCCCGCATTTGCAGCATCTTCCGCCAGGCGGAGGAGCAAAGCGTTGCTCTTCTGCCGATCAGCGGCATCGACTTCGGCAAGCTCTCGTCCGAGGCCGAATTCGACCTGCTTCGCAAGCTCGGCGAGCTGCCGCAGGAAGTGTCGGAAGCTGCGGCTCAATACGCGCCGCATCGCCTGATTCGCTATGTGTATGAACTGGCTTCGCAGTTCCACAGCTATTACAAAGCCGAACGCGTCATTACCGAAGACGCGGCTCAGACCCAGGCGCGCATCGCGTTGCTTGGCGCCGTCCGCATCGTTATCGCCAACACGCTCCGCCTCGTTGGCGTATCGGCTCCGGAGCGGATGTAATCCGCCCGGTCAAATCGACAAGCAAAGCCGCCGGTTTTCATTGGCGGCTTTGCTGCGTTTGGAGGCGGGCGCTTAGTCGCAGCAATCGCTGCCGTTCCAACGAAAAGAAACCGTTCCTAGGCATCCCGGAACGGTTTCTATTCGCCCTTCAACAGCACCGATTGAGTGCGGGCAAGGACGATGTATCTCCAGGAGGAGCGGAGCGCTTGCCTTTGTGTACACTTTGCATCCTGTGAATATTGTTCAGGCAAACTGTACACAACAGCAACCGGAGGGAGATACATTGTTCGCCGCCAGTCTCACCAACGGCAAACAAAGTCCTTCTCCCTCACCTCATCGGTCCGCCGCCCCCAGCATCTTCATGACATCAATCTCCCCGGTGTAACGGGGAGCCTTGGTGCTTCTAAGCGGCAGGTACGACTTTTTCAGGATCGCTTTTATTTCCGCGGGAGACAAACCCGGCTTTTGAGCCAGCAGCAAAGCGATGGCTCCGCTGACATGGGAGGTAGCCATCGAGGTTCCGCTCATCTCGTGATATTTGCCGCGAAGCCAAGCGGAAAAGATTTTGTCGCCGGGCGCGTAAATATCGATAAACGTACCCCGGTTGCTGAACGGAGCGATGCGCCGCAGCTTGTTTGTTGCCCCGACCGAGATTGTCTGCGGATATCTGGCCGGATAGTCGACAGACCGGCGTTTGCCGTCGTTGCCCGAAGAAGCGACTACGATAACGCCGGCATTATATGCGTTGTTTATCGCATTGAGGAGAGCTTTGCTGCGCGTCTTCATGCCAAAGCTCATGTTAATAATATGGACCCGGTTGCGGACGCACCAGTCGATCCCGAGAATAATGTCGGATACAAACGCGCTTCCGTTATGGTCAAATGCTTTTACCGGGAGAATTTGTGCCCGCGGCGCAATGCCGATCATGCCATGCACCTGGTTGGCGGCTGCGATTGTGCCCGCGATGTGCGTGCCGTGACCGTTGTCATCATGGGGCAGCATGCTGCGGTTGAGCAGGTTAATGCCGCGCGACAGCGATTGGCGAAGATCGGGGTGACTAAAGTCTACACCGGTATCGATGACGCCTATTTTGACGCGGTGTCCGGTCGTTGTGCTCCAAGCAAGAGGAGCTTTGATTTGCTGTACGCCCCAGGGGATGCCTTTTTCCAGCGGCATGGTTTTTGCTGCGGTGTGAACGGTAATGCGGCGGTCGTCTTCGATCCATACGCCGCCGGAAAAGCCGGATAAAGTTGCTTCGACAGGGAGCTGACAAGAAATTGCACGAATGATGCGCATTTGCTTAACCGGCTTCAGTTCCGGGGATGCTGTCGATACTTCTGACCATTCCTGCAGAAATCGTCGATAGTCACCTTGCTGCTGAAATCGGATAATCCGATTTTTCGTCGTTTGGCCCGTGCAAGCCATCGTGTCCTTCAACCAACGGAGAAAAGCGGTGATGTCCAATTACGCGTCCCCTCCCGACGGACGATGCTGAACTATTGTATGAAACAGGGGGGAAACCCGCATGAGCAACTTGCCTTTTTTCAGATAATTAGGCGTGGAGCCGTGTCAAAACGAAGATAAACACATAGGATGATGTAAGAGTTCTAACGACTCTTACGCTCCGGTCTCGCATTACCCAATGCGCGCTCCGGATGGATACAGTCAAAGCGAAGGGACAGCCCTTCGCTTTTTTCTTTTTGCAGGGAAGATTTGCATAGGCGGGAAGCCGCCGGCGGACAGCTTGCTTTTTTGAATAAAATAGGTTTTACTATACTGTGATATTGGTTATGATTACGAAAGTATGAAGATAGCAAGAGAGGATGTGTCCATGTGAGCAACGGCAATATTGCATTGAAGCTCGATCCTGAACGGTTGAAGGAAATGCCTATGGTGGACCTGGCGTTTGAAGTGCTGAAGTCCGCAAATACGCCTTACTACTACCGTGACCTGATGATGGAAATCGCGAAAATTCGCGGATTGTCTGCGGATCAAATCAATCAAGTGATCGCTCAAGTATATACGGAGATTAACATTGACGGACGTTTCGCCTGCGTCGGCAGCAACATGTGGGGGCTGAAACGCTGGTATCCGGTTGAACGCAACGAAGATCCGATTTCTAACGCTAAACGTCCGCGCATTATTAACGATGACGACGATGACGATGAGGATCTGTTCGCGGACGAGGAAGATGATTCGTACGCAGCCGAAGAAGAGGATTACGATTCTTACGATGAAGACCGCGAATTCGGTGAAGCCGACGCAGAAGAAGAAGTCGACGAAGAGGTTGGCATCGAAGACGAAGAGATCGAAGATGAAGAAGTTGACGAGGAACTCGACGCTGATGCCGAGCTTGACGATGAAGACTCCGAAGACGAAGATTTTGAAGACGATGAGGAAGAAGAAGACGATAAATAATCTCCCTCCGGCTTGCCGTGTTTAAGCTTGACAGTCCGCATACGGGCAGAGTAAACTATTGCATGGGCTTTAAGATTCGGTTAACGTACCGCATAAGCAGCAATGGCTTGCCTTCCCGTTTTTGAAGGATACAAGCCTCTGCGGAAACTAGCATTTGCCGCGTTTTTCCGGCAAGCTACACGTTTAATAATATGCCAAATGAAAAGTGCCCCGTGAAGACGGGTGTCACTTTTTTTGTTTGTAGAAGCAAGTTCAGGGACCTGATTTGTTCATCCATAAACTGGACAGAAGGATAGAGAGTCTGCTAATCCATGTTTATTGCGCAAATGGGAAAACCTAAACATAACCAGAGGAGCATGGAGGGTATTAGCAAAGTGACAAAATATATTTTTGTAACCGGGGGCGTCGTTTCATCGCTTGGCAAAGGGATTACCGCTGCATCACTGGGCCGTTTGCTTAAGAACAGAGGTTTGAAAGTAACGATTCAAAAGTTCGATCCTTATATCAACGTCGACCCGGGAACGATGAGTCCATACCAGCACGGCGAAGTGTTTGTAACGGACGATGGCGCGGAAACAGACCTTGACCTTGGGCATTATGAACGGTTTATCGATATTAACTTGACGAAGTACAGCAGCGTAACGACAGGCAAGATTTATTCGAACGTGATCTCCAAGGAACGCCGCGGCGAATACCTGGGCGGTACGGTTCAGGTTATCCCGCACATTACGAACGAAATCAAGGAGCGCGTATACCGCGCTGGCAAAGAAGCCGGCTCCGACGTTGTTATTACCGAAATCGGCGGTACGGTAGGCGATATCGAAAGCTTGCCTTTCCTTGAAGCGATTCGTCAAATTAAAAGCGACATCGGTCGCGACAACGTAATGTACATCCACGTAACGCTTATTCCATATATCAAGGCAGCGGGCGAAGTGAAAACAAAGCCAACGCAGCATAGCGTAAAAGAACTCCGCAGCATCGGCATTCAGCCTAACGTAATCGTATGCCGTACCGAGCATGCGCTGTCGGAAGACCTGAAGCGCAAGATCGGCTTGTTCTGCGATATCGACGCTAATGCGGTTGTTGAATGCATCGACGCTTCGACTTTGTATGAAGTGCCGCTGATGCTTCGCGAGCAAGGGCTCGACGATATCGTTGTGAATCATCTGAAGCTTACAACGAACCAACCGGACATGACGCAATGGGAAGATCTCGTGAATCGCGTTAAATCGCTGCACAAAACGACGGAAATCGCCATTGTCGGCAAATACGTTGCGCTGCATGACGCTTACCTTTCCATCGTGGAAGCTTTGGGCCACGCGGGTATCGATGCGGATTCCGAAGTGAAGCTTCGCTGGGTGAACGCGGAGGAGATCGACGACGAGAACGTTGCGGAAATGCTGAAGGGCGTACACGGCATTCTTGTGCCTGGCGGCTTTGGCGATCGCGGTATTGAAGGTAAAGTTTCGGCGATCCGTTATGCCCGCGAGAAGCAAATCCCGTTCTTCGGCATTTGCCTCGGCATGCAGGTTGCCGTGATCGAATACGCTCGCAGCGTAGCCGGCTTGTTCAATGCGAACAGCGCGGAGATCAACCCTTCGACGCCTTACCCGGTTATCGATCTTCTGCCGGATCAGAAGGATATCGAGGATATGGGCGGCACTATGCGACTTGGCCTCTACCCTTGCAAATTGAAGCCGGGCTCGCTTGCGGCTGCCGAATATAACGATGAGCTTGTTTATGAGCGTCACCGTCACCGGTACGAGTTCAACAATGAATACCGTGAGCGCATTGAATCGGCAGGACTCCGCATTTCCGGTACATCGCCGGACGGCCGCCTGGTGGAAATGGTGGAGCTTCCGGAGCATCCATGGTTCCTTGCGGTTCAATTCCATCCGGAATTCACATCCCGTCCGAACCGTCCGCAACCGCTCTTCCGGGGCTTTGTGCGCGCGGCGTTGAAATATTCCGGTCAGTAAGAACAACTGTTCTAACATCCGATTTTCTCAATTTTTTTAGTGGAAAAGCAGGATAATGTACCTCTCCGCGCGAATATATTAACGATTATGGAAGAGTTGACCAGTTGTGGGTCGAGTCGCGGGAGGTAATATCTTGGAGAAGAAGAAGCTATTGATCGTTGATGATCAGAATGGCATCCGTGTGCTTCTGATGGAAGTGTTCAGCAGTGAAGGCTACAATACTTTCCAAGCTTCAAACGGTAGGTTGGCACTGGAAATCGTAAAAGCCGAGAATCCTGACCTCGTTCTGCTCGATATGAAGATTCCGGGGATGGACGGGCTTGAAATTTTAAAGCATGTGAAGGCAATCAACCGTGAGATCAAAGTCATCATGATGACGGCATACGGCGAGCTTGACATGATCAAGGAAGCGACTGATCTGGGGGCCGTTATGCATTTCACGAAGCCGTTTGATATTGACGAGATGCGGATTGCGGTTAATATGCAGCTTCACGGCGGAAATTCCAATAACCGCTTTGCGGTAGGGTCCTGAGGGGCCCTTTTTTTTATGAGAATTCTCTTTTAGTAGGCTCAATTTGCTTGATCTAAATTAAAGGTTTCTCACCCTTTGCCTACTTCCGTAAGAGAAATACCATTCCCTGTCCCGATATGGTATAATGGCTCAGAATCAACGGTCTTATAGACATGTTAATCTATTATTAATGATAAAATTCCGCTTCGCGTGGAAGTAAAAACAAGCAAAGTGTACTAAATAGGAGTACGGGATAATAAGCCGCCCTTCACGGCGAGCGTGTCAGTATAAGCTCGCGCCATATGGCGGTTTTCCTATGTTTCTTCTTACATTTCGGGAGGACTATATTTGATGGAGAAATTGATGATACGCGGTGGACGTCCGCTGCGGGGCACCGTCCAAATAAGCGGAGCAAAGAACAGTGCCGTCGCTCTGGTTCCGGCTGCCATACTGGCAGAATCAGAAGTGGTATTGGACAATTTGCCCCATTTGAGCGATGTTGTCGTATACAGCGAGATCCTGCAGGACCTCGGGGCTGTCGTAAGCTGGCAGGGCGATGTCATGAAGATTGATCCTTCGCGGCTTGAATCGAAACCGATGCCTAATGGGAAAGTGAAGCTGCTGCGTGCTTCTTATTATTTGATGGGTGCTATGCTTGGACGCTTCGGGGAAGCCATTATCGGATTGCCGGGCGGCTGCAATTTCGAGCCGCGGCCAATCGACCAGCATATTAAAGGCTTTGAAGCTTTGGGGGCTACCGTTACCAATGAACAAGGCTCGATGCGGATTCACGCCAAAGAGCTGCGCGGAGCGAAAATTTATCTCGATGTCGTCAGCGTTGGCGCGACCATTAATATCATGCTTGCGGCCTCACGGGCCAAAGGCTCCACGATCATTGAAAATGCGGCTAAAGAGCCTGAGATTATAGATGTAGCCACGCTTCTGAACGCGATGGGCGCTCGAATCAAGGGGGCGGGAACGGAGACGATCCGGATTGAAGGGGTAGATAGCATGCATGGCTGCCGCCATTCGATTATTCCGGACCGGATTCAAGCGGGTACTTACATGATTGCAGCCGCGGCAACGCGCGGAGACGTGACCATCGACAACGTCATTCCGAAGCATATGGAAGCGATGACGGCGAAGCTTGAGGAAATGGGCGTAACCGTTCAGGAGATGGACGAGTCTATCCGCATTATCGGAGCGCCGGAGTATACGGCCGTTGACGTGAAAGCCCTTGTCTATCCTGGCTTTGCGACGGATCTTCAGTCGCCGATGACCACGCTGCTTGCTCAAGCGAAGGGCGTCAGCATCCTGAGCGACTATGTTTACAGCAACCGTTTCAAGCATGTGCCGGAGCTGAATCGGATGGGCGCGAACATTCGGGTCGAAGGCCGTTCGGCGATTATCGAAGGCGGGGAGTTGTTTGCGGCGAAGGTTAAAGCCGCTGATCTGCGGGCGGGTGCAGCGCTTGTGATTGCCGGGCTTACCGTCAAAGAAGGAATTACGGAGATTACTGGCGTAGAATATATTGACCGCGGTTATGACAATCTCGTTGATAACCTGCGCAAGCTTGGTGCGGATGTTTGGCGGGAAACGGAATAATTCATTTTAATCGTACGAAATACCCGGTTTGGCCTCTTTATGGGAGATTGGACGAATAGAACTCGCTAAATCGGGTATATAATGATAGCTAAAACTGAATACAAAGTGGTGAGAATATGACGGATCTTCAGATCTCCGATCTCGAAGAAATGAAGCTGACCGAATTGTACAAATTGGCGAAGCAGTACCAAATCCCGTACTACGGACAGCTGAAGAAGAAGGAATTAATATTTGCGATATTACGCGCACAAGCGGAAAAAAGCGGCCTCATGTTTATGCAGGGTGTACTTGAAACGTTGCCGGAAGGCTTTGGTTTTCTGCGGCCGATCAACTATCTGCCTAGCAAAGAGGATATTTACATCTCTGCTTCCCAGATTCGAAAGTTCGACTTGCGTACCGGTGATCTTGTATCAGGCAAATGCCGGCTGCCGAAAGACTCAGAGAAATACTTTGGCCTCCTCCAGGTAAACGCCGTTAACGGCACGGATCCTGCGCAAGCGGCCGAAAGACTTCATTTTCCCGCTCTAACTCCTCTTTATCCACAGAAAAAGCTCGTGCTGGAGACGGCATCTTCCAAACTTTCTACTCGAATTATGGATTTGCTTGCGCCTGTTGGCCTTGGTCAACGCGGACTCATCGTAGCGCCGCCAAAAGCGGGTAAAACCTTGCTGCTCAAAGAAATCGCGAACAGTATTTCGACAAATCATCCGGATATCGAGTTATTTGTGTTGCTGATTGATGAACGTCCGGAGGAAGTAACGGACATGCAGCGTTCCGTGAAGGGCGAAGTGATTGCTTCCACCTTTGACGAAGTGCCTGAGAATCATATAAAAGTAGCGGAACTGGTTCTTGAACGTGCGTTGCGGCTGGTGGAACATAAGAAAGACGTTGTTATTTTGCTCGACAGCATTACCCGTCTTGCCCGTGCTTACAACCTGGTTGTTCCGCCATCCGGACGTACGCTCAGCGGCGGTATTGATCCGGCGGCTTTCCATCGTCCGAAGCGCTTCTTTGGCGCAGCCCGTAACGTGGAGGAAGGCGGAAGCTTGACCATCCTGGCGACGGCGCTAATCGAGACCGGCTCGCGTATGGATGATATCATTTATGAAGAATTTAAAGGTACGGGCAATATGGAGCTGCATCTTGACCGCAAGCTCGCGGAGCGCCGTATCTTTCCGGCGCTCGATATCCGCAGATCGGGTACGCGCCGCGAAGAAATGCTTTTATCGAAAGAAGAATTGGACAAATTATGGGTTGTGCGCCGCAATATGACCGATACGCCTGATTTCGTGGACGGCTTCCTCAAGAAGCTGGCTGATTCGAAGACGAATGAGGAATTCCTGATGTCGCTGGACACATCGGAAGACAAGCCTGCCCCGCAGCAGCGGACAAGCGCAGGGACGGGCACTACGGGAACGGGACTCAAAAGCAGCGCAGCAACCGGAAGGCGACCGGCGCCGCGCACGACGCACGGCTCCTAGTGCCGCCGGAAGGAGGACATCAAGATGAATCTCGTATACGCGGATGAGAAAGGCAATGTGTTTGATCATCCTGACTATATAGCGCTTGGGCGCAGCGGCGACATGATCGTCGAACTCATGGAGGACGAGCTGATCCCTCTGCCTAGGGGGGCTACGCTCGTAGGGCTTCCCCATACCCGGCCGGTCTTTATGGACCCGGATACCGGCGAAATGAAAATGCTCTCCGGCAATTACCAGGCCGTCGGCGCTTTGCTTCCGCAGGGCTTTACCCGGCT
This sequence comes from Paenibacillus sp. BK033, assembly GCF_004345425.1. Taxonomy (GTDB): domain Bacteria; phylum Bacillota; class Bacilli; order Paenibacillales; family Paenibacillaceae; genus Pristimantibacillus. The sequence goes on along the minus strand of NZ_SLVP01000012.1, from coordinate 6,093 downwards.
GGCGTTGCCAAGCTATGTGAAGACCGATAAGAACGAGAAGTTTCCGCTCTTTGGATATACCTCTGTCGTTTGGAAGGACGGCGGCTTTTATGTAGCGGCGGAGCAAAGCGACGATCCGTACAAATGGGATCCGCTTAACTGCGATCGCGGTGATGTCCGCAAAGGGGTAGAGCTGCTGACTGCCAAATACCCGGAGAACAGGCTGTACAAGCATTTGTCGCATTGCGCGCTTGGTTACGAGTGTTTAACTTCTTCCAATACGTTCCTGCAGCGCTGGGAGGGCGGTGTGCCCGTTTCTTATTCCTGCAACGCGGGATGCTTCGGATGTATCTCGGAACAGCCGGATGACAGCGGGTTTGTTGCGCCTCAGACGCGGATGAATTTCAAGCCGACGGTGGAAGAGATCGTGGAAGTGATGCTGGAGCATCTGAAAACGCCGGAATCAATCATCAGCTTTGGCCAAGGCTGCGAAGGCGAGCCTTCCACGCAGGCCAAAATCATCGTGGAAGCGATGAAGATCGTCAGAAGCCGGACAAACCTGGGTTATATTAATATCAATACGAATGCTGGACTTACCGACTTCATGCGCGCCATCGTCGACGCGGGTCTTGACCTGATGCGCGTCAGCACGATCAGCGCCATTGACGAGCATTACAATGCCTACTACAAGCCTCGTGCTTATACGCTTGCCAATGTGGAGAAATCCTTGAAGTATGCGACGGATAAAGGGGTATACACGTCCATCAACTATCTGATCTTCCCGGGGGTAACCGACCGCGAGGAAGAGATCGAAGCGATGATCGGGTTTGCGAAGCGGACCGGACTTAAGCTTATTCAAATGCGTAATTTGAATATTGATCCGGAGAGCTATCTGCAGTTGATTCCTCCTGCCAAAGGCGAGATTTACGGCATGAAGCAGATGCTTGAAATCTTCCGCGAGGAGCTGCCGGATGTAGTGATCGGCTCGTACACGCATCTTCCGCCGGCAGCGGCACGCAGGTAGCTGGCAAAACATCGGCATTGCATGCTTGTAATCGTCGTGCTATAATCCGTGTTGTGTGATTTATAACTCTGGGCCCGCATGTGGTTCAGGGCAGAAAGAGGTGAACGAGATGAAACAAGGTATTCATCCGACATACCACGTATCCAACATCACTTGCGCTTGCGGTAACACGTTCGAGACTGGTTCGATCAAATCGAATCTTCGCGTAGAGGTTTGTTCCGTATGCCACCCGTTCTTCACGGGTAAGCAAAAGTTCTTGGATGCAGGCGGTCGCGTCGATCGTTTCAAAAAGAAATACGGCATCTAATCTCTGCCGCATAATTTGGCAGAATAAGAAAACCTCCCTTAGCCATCCTATGGTTAAAGGGAGGTTTTTTGATTGCTTACCAAAAAGATGCTGCGCCGCAAGCTGCGCTTAATATTTATGGGTTTTGCGATACCGGCTTTGGTCATTGCCGGCTTGGCGGGCTGCGCTGCCGACGGCGTGAACAACGGCCACCGGACGAATGACGGCAAGGTGGAAACCTATGGCCATGACGGTTACATGGGATATTCGAACAGTAACCCGAACCTGCCTAATAACAAGACGTTCCTTAATTACGATACGGACAGGAAGCTTATTAATCAGGTGATTCAGCCCATCGACGGGATTAAAAGCAGCCGAGTTGCGTTTAACGGCGGGGATCTTACCGTTCATATTAAAGCTGCTTCCAATCTGACGGATGCCCAGGTTGAGGCGCTTCGGGCAAAGACGGAGCAGGTAGTTCAGCTCAACATGCCGCGCTACCATGTCAAAGTGAAAGCATCCCGTTAATTCTTATCTGCCATTATCCTACGGTTGCGCTTTGCGTTTGGATGGGCTATACTTAGTTTTGCCGTGCTAGATGGGGAGTTAGCGGTGCCCTGTAACTCGCAATCCGCTTTAGCGAGGTTGAATTCCTGCTTTAGGTTATGTGATGCAGGGCTTGGCGCTTGCAATCAGTGTTGACGGTTGGGTCCTCCGCAATGGACGCTTGTGAACCTGGTCAGGTCCGGAAGGAAGCAGCCATAAGCAAGTTAGTTCATGTGCCGGGGGAGTGCCTGACCCGAGCTGAGACGCAAGAGTGCCGCCTGGATCGCATGTTATCGAGGGCAGGTGCACGGTTCATTATTTTCATAGATTAAGCGAAGGAACACCAGCGACGTGGATCTGTTTCGAAGAAGCAGATGCCAGAAATGCGGGTGTTTTTGTTTTGCTTATAGACTTCATGATGTATAATAGAGAACAATAATGAGCAAGCCGAAAGGAACGTAAAAGCGTGAGTCATATTGCATTATATCGTGCCTGGCGTCCGCAGACGTTCCAGGATATGGTTGGACAACGTCATATTATACAAACGCTGCAAAATGCGATTCGGGAGAATCGCGTTTCGCACGCCTATTTATTTAATGGTCCCCGGGGAACGGGGAAAACAACGGCTGCCAAGGTGTTGGCGAAAGCGGTTAACTGTGAACGGGGCCCTGCGGAAGAGCCTTGTAACGAATGCGATGCATGCCGCGGCATAACGGCCGGTCATATTATGGACGTTGTCGAGATTGACGCGGCGTCCAACCGGGGTATTGACGAAATACGGGACATTCGCGATAAAGTCCGTTACGCCCCGTCTGAAGTTCGATATAAAGTGTATATTATTGATGAAGTCCATATGCTGACGTCCGAGGCGTTTAACGCGCTCCTGAAGACGTTAGAGGAGCCGCCTGGACATGTTATCTTTATTTTGGCGACCACGGAGCCCCATAAACTTCCGGCTACGATTATTTCCCGGTGCCAAAGATTTGATTTCCGGCAGGTCTCGCTGGAGGAACAATCGGAACGGCTCTTCGAGATTTGCCGGGAGGAAGGCATCGAGGCGGAAGAAGATGCGATCGCTTATATTGCCCGTCTATCCGAAGGCGGGATGCGCGATGCGATAAGCTTGCTTGAGCAGGTTGCTGCTTTTGGCGGATCCAAAATTACCCTTGACGGAGCGGTTGACGTAACGGGGGGCATGGCCGCGGATCAGTTCTATGCGCTGGCAGAGGCAATTCGGGACCGTAATGTAGCTGCCATCATGCCGCTGGTCGAGAGTTTAACGCAAGCCGGGAAAAGCGCGGACAAATGCATGGAGAATTTGATCTTCTATTTCCGCGATCTGCTTGTATTAAAGTTAGCTCCGCAGGGCGCCGTAACGGAGCGGGTGGTTGACGCCGAACGGTTCCGCGGGATGGCCGATGCCTTCAGCTCTGAGCGGTTATTTAAAATGATAGATACGCTTAATACGTATCAATCGGATATGAAGCATGCTTCGCAGCCCCAGACGCTGTTTGAAGTCGCATTGATGAAAATCTGCACAATCGGTAACGAGAGCGCTGGTGGATCGGGTAGCGGCGGCGGTACCGCGGCATCCTCTCCGCCGGCGGCATCGGCTGAAGTGCAGCGTCTTCGCCAGCAGGTAGAGATTCTTGAGCGGAAGCTGGAGCAGCTTATTCAAAATGGCGGAGCTGCAGGATCAGGTTCCGGAGCGGGGGATGGCGGTGCGGTCCGGCAGCCTGCCAGCCAGTCCCGCCGCGGCGGCTTTGGCGGAAGCGGGGCAGCTGTCAGCCGGTCTACGGTGAAGCTTGATCCGTTTGTTGCCGCAGCCGGCAGTCCAGGGACGGGGCAAGTTCGGATGAAGTGGAACGAAGTGCTGCACCGGGTGAAGGAAGCAAGAATTACCGTTCATGCCTGGCTGGTTGACGGCGAGCCGGTAGCCGCGACGGATTCTACGATTCTTGTCGCCTTCAAGAATACGATGCACCGGGAAACCACGGAGCGGCCGGCACACCGGGAGATTATCGAACGGGTGATGCAGGACGTATTCGGCAATCCGGCCAAGCTTGCAACCTGCATGCTGAAGGAATGGCAGAATGCGGCCGAACGCTCAGGCGAGCAGCAGGGAGAAACGCTGGAATTACAGCCGGATGCGATTGACACCGGGGAGGAGCAGCGTCCACAATGGGTAGAGGAAGCTGTTAAGCTTTTTGGTGAAGACTTAGTTGTAATTAAAGAAGATAATTAACTATTACGATGAGGTGATAAGTCATGAATAACATGAACCAAATGATGAAGCAAGTGAAGAAAATGCAAGAGCAAATGATGAAAGCTCAAGAGGAGCTTGTAAACAAAACGGTTGAAGGCACGGCTGGGGGCGGAGTCGTAACCGTGGTAGCGAACGGCCACAAGAAAATCCTGAGCATCGCCATCAAGCCTGAAGCGGTAGATCCGGATGATGTTGAAATGCTGCAAGACCTTGTTTTGACAGCCGTTAATGACGTGCTGGCAAAAGTAGACGAAATTGCGAACCAGGATATGGGCAAATTCACTGGCGGCATGAAAATTCCTGGCTTGTTCTAGGACGGATTGCCCTCTATATAACACATAAAAGCTATACGTTTGCTGACGCCGCCGCAAGGGCGGCGTCAGCCGTTTAAGCTGAAGGCTTGAAAGGGGCTGCGCGTTTTGTTTTATCCCGAACCGATAGCGAAGCTAATTGATGCCTTTACGCGGCTTCCGGGCGTTGGACCGAAGACAGCCGCAAGATTGGCTTTTCATGTGCTTCGCATGAAAGAAGATGATGTCATTGATTTCGCAAAGGCGCTTGTCAGCGTTAAGCGGAATCTGACGTACTGCTCCGTCTGCTGCAATATTACCGATACCGATCCATGCCGGATTTGCCAGGACAAAACACGCGATAACTCCGTTATTTGTGTGGTCCAGGAATCAAAGGACCTCGTGGCGATGGAACGGACAAAGGAATTTCAAGGACATTACCACGTGCTTCAGGGTGCGATTTCCCCTATTGAGGGAATTGGCCCGGATCAGATCAAGATCGCGGAGCTGCTCCGCCGCTTAAGCGACGAACGCGTGCAGGAGCTGATCTTGGCGACGAATCCGAATATTGAAGGTGAAGCGACCGCGATGTATATCTCGAGGCTTGTTAAGCCGTTTGGTATCCGCGTTACGCGGATTGCCCACGGCCTGCCGGTTGGCGGCGACCTTGAATATGCCGATGAGGTCACCTTGTCCAAAGCGCTTGAAGGACGCAGAGAGCTAAGTTAACGTAATAAACGAAGCAAGAGCCTTTTCCCCACATGGGAGACGGCTCTTGTTTTGTTTTCAGGATGCAATCCGTTCTAAATTCGGTCCGAGCCTCTATACATATATAGAAAATGTCTTGTCCCAGGTGGACGAGCAGAGGAGGCGAAGCATAGTGGCGAATTTATGGCGGGAGATAAAACAGCCGAATGAAAGCAAGCATACGGGCGGATTAGAAATGATGAAGACACAGTTTCAGCCCGTACCTGAACCGGATACGGCGGAATGGAGAGAACATCTGCGGGCGGAGATTGACGAAGCGCACAAGGAGTGGATGAATGCGACGCGGTTCTTCAACGTTGCCGTTGGCGAAGATCAGATTGATTATGCCATTTATGCGTTGATCACGGCGGAAAAGCGGTACGAGATGCTAATCCGGATTGCCAAACGGACCTGCAAAGTATGGCCGGAATGGAGAGGAGCGTTACAATGAAAACATTATGGCTAGCGATCCTTATCCTATCGTCTGTCGCGCTGGTGGGAGTGCTTGTAAGGCAAAGAGTCTCGTGGACGTGGCTTCGCAATTTTGCAATCCACATTGTATTGGCTGCTGCAGTCCTGTATGTTCTAAATTTCTCCGGACTTATCCCTAATATATATATACCGCTAAATCCGGTTACAATAGGTACTGTTGTCGTGCTTGGAGTACCCGGGATCGCGCTAATCGCAGGGGTTCAGTACTTTATCGTCTGAACCCTTAAAGTTTTTTGGACAAAGGGTTGACCTTCCGAATTGATTCATGGTATATTACTTCTCGCGCCAAGTGCAAGGAAATAAAAGCTTCAAGAAAGTTTTTAAAAAAGTACTTGCAATCATCTAGGCGGATGTGATATATTATAAAAGTCGCCGCTGAGAAATACGGTGATGAACGAAAAACAAATTGTTCTTTGAAAACTGAACAACGAGCGAAACTGCCCCGTTAGAAATAACGGAAAAG
>NZ_SLVP01000011.1 GCF_004345425.1 Paenibacillus sp. BK033 | reverse complement strand
GAAGACGACGAGGTTGATAGGTTCGGGGTGGAAGCACAGCAATGTGTGGAGCTGACGAATACTAATCGGTCGAGGGCTTATCCTAAAACAACCCCCAAAAAGTGAAGTTAAGCGTTGCAGCTTATTCCGATTACTTTTCGGGGACCCCGCAAGAAACTTAAGGAATTCAAACTTTCGCATCCAGTTTTCAAGGCGCAAATCTTGAATGCAAGGCCCGTTGGTCAAGGGGTTAAGACACCTCCCTTTCACGGAGGTAACAGGGGTTCGAATCCCCTACGGGTCACCAATATTTACCCTATGGGTAAAAAAGTATGGAGGCTTAGCTCAGCTGGGAGAGCATCTGCCTTACAAGCAGAGGGTCGGGGGTTCGATCCCCTCAGCCTCCACCATAGAAGTTTTGTAATGCCGCGAGGTGGAGCAGTCCGGTAGCTCGTCGGGCTCATAACCCGAAGGTCACAGGTTCAAATCCTGTCTTCGCAACCAATTTTTTTTCGGATGATTTCCGAAAGCAGCATGGAGCTGTGGTGTAGAGGCCTAACATGCCTGCCTGTCACGCAGGAGACCGCGGGTTCGAATCCCGTCAGCTCCGCCATTTTTACAACGTTTTTTGCCGGTGTAGCTCAGTTGGTAGAGCAACTGACTTGTAATCAGTAGGTCGTGGGTTCGACTCCTATCGCCGGCACCATTTTTTCAACAGAATATGCATGCGGTCGTGGCGGAATTGGCAGACGCGCTAGATTCAGGTTCTAGTGGTGTAACAGCCGTGGAGGTTCGAGTCCTCTCGACCGCACCATATGCGGAAGTGGCTCAGCGGTAGAGCATCGCCTTGCCAAGGCGAGGGTCGCGGGTTCGATTCCCGTCTTCCGCTCCATATTTTTTTGCGGCCTTAGCTCAGCTGGATAGAGCGTTTGACTACGAATCAAAAGGTCAGGAGTTCGAATCTCTTAGGCCGCGCCATTTTTTCTTAATTGAATAACGGGATGTAGCTCAGCTTGGTAGAGCACCTGGTTTGGGACCAGGGGGTCGCATGTTCAAATCGTGTCATCCCGACCATTTCAATTCACTGGAAGTCAGCAGACGTACTTGATACGTAGGGCGGGCTTTTTTTAGTTTATGGACAATTTGGGACAACCTAAGAGTGAAGAGGTGAATTCTTATGCTGCGTATTGGTATTATTGGTTCTAACTTTATTACGGAAACGTTTATGAATGCGGTACGTCAGGTACACAAGGTTGAAGTGACTGCGCTATACTCGCGTACGGAGGAGCGTGCAAAGGCTTATGCGGAAGCACAGGGCATTCCTCATACCTTCACGGATCTCGAAACAATGGCGAAAAGCGATTTGATTGACGCGATTTACATAGCAAGTCCGAATTCGCTGCATGCGGAGTACGCGATAACGTTTATGAAGCATGGGAAGCATGTGCTATGCGAGAAGCCGCTGGCATCGAATGCCGCTGAAGTACAAGCGATGTTTGAAGCGGCGCGGGCGAATAAGGTACTGCTGATGGAAGCCATGAAATCGACGATGATGCCCAACTTTGACGCGGTTCGAGAGAACCTGCACAAGATTGGCAAAGTCCGTACTTTCTTTGCTTCGTTCTGCCAGTACTCTTCCCGATATGACAAATACAAAGCGGGCGAAGTTTTGAATGCTTTTCTGCCGGAGTTGTCGAACGGATCGCTTATGGATATCGGCACATACTGCATCTATCCGCTTGTCGTGCTGTTTGGCAAGCCGGACAGCGTTAAAGCAAGTGCGGTTATGCTGGAGTCCGGCGTGGACGGCAAAGGCAGTCTGATCTTGAATTACGGGGATATGGAAGCTATATTGCTGCACTCGAAGATCTCCAATTCGAATATGCCTGCTGAAATTCAAGGCGAAGAAGGCAATATGATTATCGAGAGGATTAGCCAGCCGGCCAGCGTTCGGATTCAATACCGTGACGGTCGTCCTGAAGAAAACATCGGCAGACCGCAAGCGGATAATTCGATGGTATACGAAATTCAGGCTTTTGCCGAGATCATTGAGCGCGGAGAGCTTGAATCGCCGATTAACTCCTACGCCAATTCTCTGGCCGTTATGGAGATTATGGATGAGGCGCGCCGCCAGATCGGGCTTGTGTACCCTGCGGACAGGAAGTAAGCTAAAAAAAAGCAGGCTGTTCCGGATGGATAAATTCCGGAACAGCCTGTTCGATTATTGAGCAACCGCTTCAGGGGTTTGCTCGTTTTGCTCCAGCTGCTGCATAAGGAAGCCGGAAAGCTCCTGATAACGCTTGGTAATCGTAGCAGCGGATACTTCATATTTCTCGGCAAGATCGTTTTTGCTCTTACCGGACTCGGTAACCTCACAGACCATATATTCCAACGCGGCACAGAATGCGCCGGATTTGCGATACGATGGTTTCGTCATATTCGTGAAATCATGCCAGATCATAATCGCCATTGCGATATGGTTAGGCTTGTAATCCTGTTTCATGGAAGCAATAAGTTCATGCGCCAGTTCTGCATATTGCGGATTAGCCCACGTGGATTCGTGGTCAACCAAGTGAACCAGTTCAGCTTCTGTAAAATGACGAATTGCGGGGGAGGCTTTGCTTGCTCGAGCCGATTGTTCGTCCTTCGACATGCAGCATTTTTTGTATTTCAAGCCGCTGCCGCAGTGACATTGTTCATTTCTACCTAGTTTAGACATATGAGCTCCTTCGTGCGAAAATCTTTTATGCAAGAGTACATTCCTATATAATAACATAAAAAGAGGGTTGGAAAAACGAAAATCCTTCATTTTCCATTCCTTCGTCTGAGGGACATTCTTTTCATAGGCCCCGGACAAGAAGCAAACAATAGTCATTATACATATTCCGAAAGGTGTGAATGAGCGATGACAAACGTTGCATTCGTAAGCAATTTGACCAAGTACGCTGAACTAATCGTTCGGGTAGGCGTTAATGTACAGGAGAACCAGGAGGTATTTATTACAGGAGCTGTCGATCAAGCAGACCTTGTGCGACTTGTTGCCGAGCAGGCCTATTTGGCTGGGGCAAGCAATGTCCACGTCGATTGGACGGATGACAGCTTGTCCCGCCTCAAATACGAGAAGGCTGCAGATGAGGTATTTACCCGTTTCCCGGAATGGGAGACCGCCAAACGGAATTCCTTCGTTGAGCGTAACGCCGTATTTATCTCCATCGTTTCCTCCAGCCCGGATCTATTGTCCGGCATTGACTCGCAGCGAATTGCCAACTTCCAAAAGGCTGCAGGCCAAGGCCTGCAAGCATTCCGCAGAGCGGTTCAATCCGATAAAGTGAGCTGGACCGTAGTAGCCGCGGCCGGTAAAGCATGGGCTTCTAAAGTATTTCCGAACGTTAACGAAGAAGAAGCCGTCAAACAGCTTTGGGAAGCGATCTTCAAGGCGGTTCGTCTCCACTCGGAAGACCCGGTGAAAGCATGGGAAGAGCATGACGCTACGCTTCATTCCAAAGCGCAAGCGCTCAATGAGAATCATTTTGTGAAGCTGCATTATACGGCTCCTGGTACGGATCTGACTATCGAGCTTGCGGATAAGCACATTTGGGTTGCCGCAGGAAGCGAAAACCAGAACCACGTTTCTTTCATGGCTAACATGCCGACAGAGGAAGTATTTACGGTACCGCAAAAAACCGGGGTTAACGGTTATGTGTCCAGCACGAAGCCACTCAGCTACGGCGGCAATATTATTGATAACTTCAAGATTACGTTTGAAGACGGCCGGATCGTGAAGGTAGAAGCAGAGCAAGGCCAGGAGACTCTTCAAAAGCTTGTTGATACGGACGAAGGCTCGCATTACTTAGGCGAAGTTGCGCTTGTGCCGCATGAATCGCCGATTTCGCAATCGAATATTTTGTTCTATAATACTTTGTTTGACGAGAATGCATCGAACCATCTGGCAATTGGAAGCGGTTATGCGTTTAATATCGACGGCGGGAAACAAATGTCTCCGGAAGAGCTGGCTGAGAACGGCGTTAATGCCAGCATCACGCATGTTGATTTCATGATTGGCTCCGCGGAGATGGATATTGACGGCATCAAAGCCGATGGAACCATTGTGCCAATCTTCCGCAAAGGGAACTGGGCATTTTAAGAACGGTAGGTGAGGTTGAAATGGCGAAGAAGAAAAAAACGGCGCCTGCTGCGAATCACAGGGCGAACGCAAGCCCTCAGCAGGAGCAGGGGACAACGTTAAAGGATATGCTTAGCGCGGATGTCCTGCAGAAGCTTAAAGCCCAATCTGACGAGATGAAGGCGGCTGAGGAGCTGCGGAAGTTGAAAGCGCGGACGGAGGCCGAGGAGGCCCGGAAGAAGGAACAGAAGCGCTTGGAGAGCGATATGAGCTATCTGCTGGAGAACAGCAAGCTGGATTGGCGGAAATACAAATAAGAGCAGGAGAAGGGCCTCTAGGCCGCGAGACAACGCGGTTTAGAGGCCTTTTCTTTTTTTTGGTGAGGCAGAATCGTGCTTGTCATCATATAACTATTAATAATAATATACAACTCCTTTCGCATAGGCATGGTATAGAAGAACGGGATTTAGGCGATTGCTGAGAGAAAGGGCTGAAATGTACATTGTACAGGTGACGATGATGAGAAAAAATCAATGGGGCAGGCTACCGGAAGAGCTGCGGTTCCAGAACGTGACGGAGAGCAGGCTTACGATTCATGAGGTGTATGACCGCATATTGAATTTTATGGCAAGCGATCCAAGGGCGGCATATCATTTTGTCATTGGGACAGACAGTCAGGGGTTTAACGGATATACGAAGTTCGTAACAGGCATCATTATCCGGCGGATGGGGAAAGGCGCATGGGCCTGCTATAGGCAGGTTGTTGTCCCGCGCGAGCTGACCTCCTTGAAGGAGAAGCTGACGATGGAGACGGCTTTGTCCCAGGAGGTTGCCTATTATTTCGTGGATGGCGCCATCCAGCGGATGGAGGATATGCTGCTGCCCTTTGTTTATCAGGGAGCTTCGCTTGATTTGTTTATCGACATCGACGCGGGTACAGAGCCAACGATTAATAAGACGTCGCTTTACGTAGAAGAGATGATCGACCGGGTAAAAGGAATGGGAACCTATCTGGCAAGGGTGAAGCCAGACTCTTACGCGGCATCGGCTTATGCCAACCGTCATACGAAGAAGCCTGTCCGTTTCAAAAAGCGTCAGGGTCTTGTGTAAGCAGACGAACCGACGCGGGACAAGTTCATATGCATAATTCGCCGCAGGCCTTACGACCTGTGGCTTTTTTGCGATTCGGAAGGTTTTTTTTCGATAGCTGTAGAATGAAATACGTATAGGGGAAGGATGGGATGTCATGGGAAAGGAAAGGACGTTAGTCATTAGCGATATTCACGGTTGTTATGATGCTTTCAACCGGCTGCTCGAGCGGGTAAATTATGAGCCGGTTAAAGATCAGCTGATTTTGCTTGGCGATTTCGTCAGCAAGGGACCGGACAGCAAAATGGTTGTTGAGCAATCCGTAAGCCTGGTTCAAGAGCATGGAGCCATTGCGGTTCAAGGCAATCACGACGAGCGATTCGTTGATATTGTCCGTAACAGAACCAAAGAGGCAAGGGAGAAATTCTTCCGTCATGGCGGCCGTCAGACGGTGTACAGCTATCTGAAGGGAAGCGATATGACGGGAAGCGAAGAGGATCTGCTGAATAGGCTCAGAGAGACCGTTCTCGAGCGGTATCCGTATCACGCCGACTTCCTGGAGCAGCTGCCGTACTATTACGAGGACAAGCATTTTATTTATGTGCATGCGGGGCTGAATCCCAAATACCCGAACTGGAAGGAGCAGCCGAAGAGAGATTTCTTGTATATCAAGGATTCGTTTCACAACGCGGATACGGTCGTTAACAAAATCGTCGTGTTTGGCCATACCAAAACCGTTGATCTGCATGGCAGAGCGGATGTCTGGTACGGCAAAGGCAAGATCGGGATCGACGGCGGCTGCGCAAGCGGCCTGCAGCTAAACGCGCTGGAGATTATCGGCGAAGAGGTGCATTCGGTTTCGGTACCGGCAAGAAGAGCGGCGATATCATAGATTAAACGGGGAGCGGATATTCCGCTCTTTTTTATTTTTAAGATTTTTAATATATAAGAGAAAGGTGAAGGATATGATCGAAAAATGTCGAACTAATGAGTAATAAGAACTATTTTCCAATATTTGAGGTGTAAAGATGAAGGCCATTCTGAAGTATTCGATTTTCATTCTATTTTCCATAGTAGTCATCACTTCAATAAGCCCCACAAGCACCTTTGCGAATACAGATGAATCGGCGTCGAAAATAAGGATTACAGAGTGGCAGCTCCATCCGGGGAATGATGAGGATAGTAAGAGTCCGCCGGCCGACGGCTGGATGACCGTGAAAGAAAACGAGAAGGAGCCGGTGCTGCCGAAAGGGACAAGCTCGTTGTGGGTTAGGATTGAATTGCCTCTTATCACTCAGTCACATGCAGGGCTTCTGGTTTCCAAAGCTTACGCGCAAAATGTATTTGCCTATTTAAATGGAGAAATTGTATACGAGACGAACAGAAACCATTCTTACGATGTGAATCGCTTTGTAATACCGATTGAACGCACTTCTACTAATGAAACCCTTTACATACATTTGGTGAATCATACGGGCAACATTGGAATTGCCGGCCTTGTTATCGGAGAATATTCTAAGCTCTACAGAACGATGCTTATGAGTGATGTTGATAATATTATTCTTGGAACAGCGTTTATTTTCATAGCCGCTCTCATGTTTATCTGCATGATCTTTCTGAAAAGAATCCATGTATCCGGTTGGAAGTCACTTAGTTTAATTATTTTTTCAATAGGTTGCATGTTAATTTTCTACTCTCCGTTTTTGTACATGGTGAATGAAAAGTGCGGATGGCTTTACGCTACAGGCTTTGATCTATCCTCTAACCTCTTTCTGCCTGCTCTATTTTTCTTCTTGGAGACATTCTTTGGTAAAGGGAAGTTTGGAATCATTCGTATCTTCAAGATATATGCTTTAGGTTCAATGATATTATCTTCGATTGGTTTAATTTTAAATATAATGACGAATAATGCTTTCTACTCTCTTTATTATTCGGTCGCGACAATACTGTTTGTGCTGGGAGTCTTGGGCGGATGCAGCATTGTAATTGGTGTTCTAGTTGTTCATTGCTTCAAGAAGAATAGAGATGCCATTATTCTGTCCGCGGGCCTGAGCTTTTTTATATTGTTCGCGGTAGCAGATATTATTCAATATTATTCCTTGTCGAAAAATTATGAGTTTGTATATTGGAAATGGGGAACCGTGTGCTTCGTGTTCACTTTAGTCGTTATGCTTGGCAGGCAGATTGTGATCGGCTTCGAAAAGGTTGTCACTTATTCTCGCCAGCTTGAGATTTTTAACAATGAACTTCAACGCTCAGAGAAGATGGATATGATCAGTCAACTTGCTGCTTCAGTTGCCCATGAAGTGCGAAATCCGTTGCAGGTTACACGGGGGTTTTTACAGCTCCTGGAAGAGAAAAGCGGCAGCAACAAGGAAAAAAATTATATGCTTCTTGCGATCAATGAGTTGGACCGGGCTTCCGAAATTATTACCGACTTCCTAACCTTTGCCAAGCCGCAGCTTGAGCATGTTTCCGTATTAAATATAGCTAATGAGTTTAAACACATTGGGACTATTCTGATACCTCTGGCAAACATGCAGGGCGGGCAAATCAGATTGAATATACCTGATCATTTACAAATTCATGGTAACTCTTCGAAATTCAAGCAAGCCTTTATTAATATGATTAAGAATAGTATCGAGGCTTTGAAAAATGAGGGCCGAATTGATATAAGCGGATATATGGAAGGGAATAGGGTTGTTATTTGCATAAAGGACAATGGAGAAGGCATGACGGAATCGGAACTCGCAAAGCTAGGGGAACCTTATTACTCCAATAAGTCTAAAGGTACAGGTCTCGGGCTTATGGTTACCTTCAGCATCATTGAGGTGATGCAGGGCGATATTACATTTAAGAGCCAAAAAGGGATTGGTACAGAAGTTACTATTACCTTTCCTACGGCGTAAAACAGTAAAACCACTCCCGTTAAGGAGTGGTTTTTTATGCGATTACCAAGATGGAAATTCTTCCGAAGATGCGGACTTTAATGCGGAGGGTTTCGGCGGGATCACCAGGTAGGCGTGATCTGGCGTTTCTTCTACGGCTGTTACTTCGATATCATCTGGAATCTCTACGCCAAACGCATCTTTGATAGCCGCTTTAGGGTCATTCAATAATTGTTGCTTGAATGCATCGTCTTCCCAAGCCTTTTGAATAATTTGATCCCTAGTAATCTGATTCGACAAACTAACCCCTCCAATTATGCTAATAAAATAGTACTCCAGTAATAGGATTATAGCATAACTTTTGGTTATATTATACTATTTATACTGAAAATTCGACAAAATATAATCAAATCCGCCTGATAATAAAGTCCTCCTTGTATTCTCCGCTCGATTCGTGAAGCCTGCTATACCCTCATAGATGAAATAGCTGAAAGAGAGCAGCGGCGCAATGCCTATTTCAGCGTTGTTTAGAATGCCGAAAACTTCTTTTCCGCGGTTGCAATACTCCGTCATGAGACTGCGGTCATAGATATACGATTCTGCCTCATTGGCCTGCAGCGGGTGAATAGACTGGCGTTTGGCGCGAATCAAGGATATTAGGCAGTTATAATTCCCCTCGGTCAAGTCATCCTCCCAATCGGTCAAATCATCCGCCATTTGAAGAAGAACAAGGCTGTAGTCAACCAGTTCTTCCACAGAGGCAATCTTCTCGGGACGATTGGCGAGCAGCAGAACACCGGTGCTGGCAAGTTTGAGGGGCGAAGCTTTTTTCGCGACTTGCACAATGTCTGTCATGAAATAATCATGTTTGTCTTCCTGCACAACGGCTGAAGCCCATTCGTTCATATAGCGCTGACGATAGCCCCAGAAGGGAGAACTGGCGGCAAACAGCTCCCGAAGGATGGCCTCCATCTCGAAATGGCATAAATGGGCGAGTGCAAGCTGTTCCTTCCAGGCAGCTGGCGTCTCGTCCATTACGTCGTCTTGCAGGAAGTAATACAGCATGCTGAATACATTGGATAGTGAGAGCATACGGCACTGATCGATGGGAATCGAAGAGGTCTCGTTAATCCAATAAGGCAGCAGATAACAAATATAGTTCTTTGAGCTCTCCCTCTCAAAGACATCAAACTTGCGAAGATACGCTAGTCCGGACTCGTTAAACGGCTCGGGGAAATGAGCGATTCGCCGCTTGGCTTCCGAGAATACCAGCTGCAGCTCTGTACGATACGGATCGAAATAATTCATCTTCCTGTTCCCCAATCGCGGACTCTATTCATCGCGCTTCATAACCTCCATCAGAGCAACAATCTTGACGGAGTTGAATTCCTCGGGAGTAAGCCGCGAGAGAAGAGTTTCTTTAATAGACTGCTTTTCCTCCGGCGTCAGGCCATCCTTCGCTTTATCGGCAAGTCCCGTCAGTTCCTTCATGGAGAACTTGCCGAGCAGCAGCTCGGCCGCTTCATCCTTGTTCTTCACAACAAGCTGGCCGCCTGTTAAGGGCTTGTCCGACGGCTTTGCGTCATCCTTAGCACCGGTAGCCGTGCTGCCGGAGGCAGAGCCCGATTTATCCGGCTTTGCGGGACTTGTATCGTCGGCTTTGCCGCCGGTGCCGGCATTCGCTGCGATGGAGCCTTGGAGAGCCTCAACGGCCTTTTTATCAAAATATTTGGAGTTATCGGCAATGATCTGCTGAACGGCGGGATCCTTCTTGAACGCATCGATTTCGTCGGTGGTCAGGATTTGATCGGCCATCTCATTCATCATTTTATTGGATAGGTAGTGGAGTCCGATCTTGTAGCCGGCAAATCCGACGAAACCAACGATTACGATGACGGTCAGCAGTCTTGTCCAAATAACCGTGCTTTTCTTTAATGGCTTTCTGGAGCCGCCGGGATACTTGATCCAGGCTCTGCCGTCCTTGCTTTTGTACTTTTGAATACCTACGAGACGGAGGGGCGTATTCACCTTTTTGAATTCCATTCGTATCGAAATCTCCTTTGTATCCCAGCTGTAATGTGGCTTATTATACCATATGAAAGAAGATTAATAGAAACGAGTCTAGTCCCAATGCCTCACATCATCATTCAAAAGAACTAGCGTCAAACTAATTTACACATTCCTTTTATTTTGTTAAGTTTTGATTGAGAAATACTAATAATTCCATTAAGATAGGAAGAAGTCTAGGTAAATTTTCCAGAACAGGACCAAGGTCGTGGATAGGACTGTACCTCAGCAGGTTAATGAAGCCATGGCTCCTGCATTAAAGTTAGATGAGAAGCGTTACTTCTTTAATGTGGAGGTTGTCGGGCATGACAAGAGAGTTGGAGGTTTATGTTGTCTTAACAGACACGGGAACATTATTTACGAAAACGATTAAGTGGTTTACGAAGGATCCGCTTAACCATGCGTCGATCGCGTTTGACAGCGGATTAAACGAGGTGTACAGCTTTGGCCGGAAAAACCCGCAGAATCCGTTCTTCGCCGGCTTCGTCAGGGAGAACATGCGCGGGCAGTTATTTGCCGAAGCCCGTTGTGCCTTGTACCGTTGCCGAATACACCCTGCCGCTTACGCCAAGATGCGAGGGGTTATCGCGGAGATGGAACGGAATAGGGAGCTGTACCGATATAACCTGATCGGAGTTATCGGCCTGCTGTTCAACACAAGGCTCATAAAAAGAGATTACGCCTACTTCTGTTCGGAATTCGTGGCTTCGGTATTTGAGAAGAGCGGTGTCCATCTGGTTAATAAATCTTCTTTTCTCGTGACTCCCGGGGATCTAGAAAATACGCCAAAGCTGGAGCTTGTGTACGAGGGCAGGCTTCAGGACTTATTAAATAAATGCATAAACGAGGAAGTTGGAAAACGCCTTGCGTAATCGCCGCAAGGCGTTTTTGCTTTTCTTAACCGTTTACAACTTCGCCGCCGTTAATGTGGATGAATTGGCCGGTTACATAGCCGGAATCCTGGGAAGCCAGATATACGTAAGCAGGGGCAAGCTCATACGGCTGTCCGGCCCGTTTCATTGGCGTGTCGGAGCCAAAGGTGGATACGGACTGCTCATCGAAGGTGGACGGGATAAGCGGTGTCCAGATTGGACCCGGGGCAACGCCGTTGACCCTTATGCCGCGTCCGGCCAGGTTAGTTGCAAGCGCTCTTGTAAACGAGACGATGGCGCCTTTGGTTGCGGAATAATCAATTAAGGTCGGATTGCCTTTGTAGGCGGTGATCGAGGCTGTATTAATGACGGAAGCGCCTTGCTTCAGATGAGGAAGGGCGGCTCTTGTCAGAAAGAACATGCCAAATACGTTAGTCCGGAACGTCTTCTCAAGCTGCTTTGCCGTAATATCTTCAAGCCGCTGCTGCACATGCTGCTCGGCGGCATTATTAACGAGAATATCCAGCTTTCCAAAGGTCATCACCGTTTGCTCAACGGCATTACGGCAAAATGCTTCATCCCCGATATCTCCGGGAATTAACAGGCAGCGTCTTCCGGCTTGCTCGATCTCCTGTTGAACAAGCTTGGCATCCTCATGCTCATTATAATACACGATGCTTACGTCGCAGCCTTCCAGAGCGAACGCTACCGCTACCGCACGGCCGATACCGCTGTCTCCGCCGGTAATTAGGGCCGCTTTATTCTCCAGCTTGTTTGCCGCTTTGTACTGATCGTTTTTATAGACCGGAAGCGGGTTCATTTCGGATTCTATACCTGGCTGCTGATTCTGATGCTGGGGCGGAAAAACCGCAGTCTTATTGCTTGATGATTGTGTCACAGGGTAAAGCCTCCTTTTCTGGATATCCGTTCATGTCTATTAGTGTGGGATGTTCGAAGGCCTGCTATACACTATGCAGGAGCGGAGGCGGAGGAATAGGCGAAAGCCTGTCTATAGAAGACAGGCGTCTATTAAATGCAATGTGCTAAAAATGCTAATTGACAATGATTATCATTGTGAATATACTCATTGGTAGTTCATAACGGAGTTATATATTAATTGGATGAGGGGTTAAGGATTCATGAAAACCAAGTTAGCTGCTGTAATGCTGGCAAGCGCGGTCGTATTTGCGGGATGCGGCTCGAACAATAACGAAGCGGATAATGCTAAAGAGACTGCCGCGAATACGGCTAATACGGAGCAATCGGCTCCGAAGGTTGAGAACTGGGATGAGATTACCGGCCAATACCGAGAGTATGCTCTCGAACAAACCGATAAGCTGGTTGCCGAAACGGATAAATTCGTTCAAGCGGTGAAAAACGGCGATGTAGATACGGCAAAGTCGCTGTATGCGCCAACCCGGATGTATTACGAGAGAATCGAGCCGATTGCGGAAGCGCTTGGCGATCTGGATCCTAACATCGATGCCCGCGAGAATGATGTAGACGAGAAGGACTGGCGCGGCTTCCACCGCATCGAGCAGTCGCTGTGGGTGAACAACTCGACTGCCGGAGCGGAGGACTACGCTTCCCGGCTGCTTGATGATACGAAGACGCTTCGCGCCTTGATCGAAACGGTAGACGTAGAACCAAGCCTGCTCGTAACGGGAGCGGTAGAGCTGCTGAACGAAGTCTCCTCTTCGAAGGTAACGGGCGAGGAAGAGCGTTACTCGCATACGGATCTGTATGATTTTGCGGCAAACGTGGAAGGCGCGAAAAAAATCTACGAGCTGCTGAAGGCCGAGCTGAACAAACAGGATGCGGAATTGGAAGGACAAATCGGCACAAGCTTTGACAACCTGGAGCAGGCACTCGCAGCTTATAAGAGCGGAGACGGATACGTTTCTTATACCGACCTGAAAGAGGAAGATACCAAGAAGCTGAGCCAACTGCTTGATGCCTTGGCTGAACCGCTGTCGCAAATGGGAACGATCTTAGGAGCATAAAGCCATGACAACAGACAACAGCAAGAATAACCAAGCTGGAGACAGCATATTGGAGAAGCCGATCAGCCGCCGGGATATATTGCGGCTGGCCGGGGTTGGAGGCGCCGGGCTATTGCTTGGCGCTTCAGGCGTTGGTGCGATATTCGGAGCGAAGGGCCATGCCGTCTCGGGCGCTGCCAAGCCAAGCAGCGAGGACCGGATTGAATTTTACGGGAAGCATCAGGCCGGCATAACGACACCTGCGCAGGACTTTTTGATGTTTGCCGCCTTTGATCTGACGACCGAATCGGTCGATGACGTGCGAAAGCTTTTTAAGGCCTGGACGGAAGCCTCCGCATCCATGGCAAGAGGCGAAATGATCGGTGAAGTAAATGATAATTTGAATCTTCCCCCTGCGGACACGGGCGAAGCCGCGGGGCTGAACCCATCGAAAACAACGATTACGTTCGGAGTGGGGCCTTCCTTCTTTGACTCGAGGTTTGGTCTTGCCTCCAAACGGCCGGCTGCGCTTGTGGATTTGCCGGCCTTTGGCGGCGATGAGCTGCGCGAGGAATGGTGCGGGGGCGATATTGGCGTTCAAGTGAATGCGAACGACATGCAGACCGCCTTCCATGCGGTCCGCAATCTGGCCCGCATTGCAAGGGGCAAGGCGGTGCTGCGCTGGACGCAGGAAGGCTTCCAGCGTACCGGCGGCTCCGATCCGAAGGGGGCGACTCCCCGCAACCTGATGGGCTTCAAGGACGGTACCGGGAATCCGGATACGAAGGACGAAGCGTTGATGAACGACGTTGTATGGGCGCAGAGCGGAGACGGCACGCCGTGGATGGCCGGCGGCAGCTACATGGTTGTCCGCCGCATCCGGATCCGGGTCGAAGTCTGGGACCGTTCAACCCTTGGCGATCAGGAAGCGACATTTGGCCGTCATCGCGGCAGCGGTGCGCCGATCGGCTCCAAGAACGAATTTGATCCGGTGGACCTCGCGAAGAAGGATGAGCAAGGAAAGCCGCTTATCCCGGTAAATTCCCATGTTGCGCTTGCGCGGGGGAACGGCTCGGTCAAGATTTTGCGCCGCTCCTATTCCTATTCCAGCGGGATGGATAACCGGACAGGTCAGTTTGACGCCGGACTCTTATTTATTTGTTATAACCGCGATACGAGAAAGCAGTTTATTCCGATGCAGCAGAAGCTTGGACAGATGGATGCCTTGAATGAATATATCGTTCACAACGGCAGCGCCGTATTTGCCTGCTTCCCTGGCGTACGCGAAGGCGGCTATATCGGCGATACGTTATTGTAGAAGGGAGAATGACTTGATATGGCTCGACAACATCAACCTAAAGCTTTAATCTCCCGGGTAATGCTGCTCTTTATCGCGATTTGGATCGGGACGGTTGCCGCGGCTTCCGCGATTAACTTCGACAACACGGCTTTGGCGGCGGCGGGATCATCGCCGTCCGAACAGCTCGACAAGCTGCTGCCGCTCGTTGGCGGCGCTCTTGCCGCGGCCGGAGAAGGAGATTGGCAGGATGCCAAGGATCATATCCGGCAGGCGGGTGAGAGCTGGGAGCAGCTGAAGACTGCGGCGAAGGCAGATTCCGCCGATGTATCCTCAGCCATTGCTCACGCCGCGGAAGCACTGGATCAGGCGGCGGATAAGCCGGATGAGGCGAAGGCGTCTCTATCGGCGTTGGCGAGAGCGATTAATACGTTTGTGAAAAGCGAGAAAGCAGCCGAGGTGCCGGCGCTTTCCGGGAAAGACGCTGCCGCAAGCCTTCTGCCGCTGGCGGAGAAGCTGCTAAGCAGCATTGAAGGCGGACAATGGGAGCAGGCGAATGCCGCTTACAAGCAGATCAATGACGGCTGGCCGCCGATTGAGCAATCGATTCGGAGCGAGAACTTTACCGTGTACGGCAAGCTGGAGACGAGCATGAGCATGATTCGGATTGCCCTGCAGGCCGAACCGCCTCGTGCCGAAGATGCCAAGACTTATACGGCAAACCTGATCACTCTTATCAACGACTATAAAAACGGGAAGATCTCAGCGGCAAGCGTGGAGTCCGAAGGGCTTACCATTGCGGATTTAATCGCGATATTGAATCAAGCTTCGAAAGATATTGCAGCAAACCATTACGCCGAAGCGGACGGTCAGATGCAATCGTTCATCAGCAGCTGGCCAGCCGT
This sequence comes from Paenibacillus sp. BK033, assembly GCF_004345425.1. Classification (GTDB taxonomy): domain Bacteria; phylum Bacillota; class Bacilli; order Paenibacillales; family Paenibacillaceae; genus Pristimantibacillus. Next base: position 122,606 of record NZ_SLVP01000011.1, on the reverse strand, counting down.
TGAGGGCCAGGTGCAAATCCGGTCCGCCGCGGCTTATCAGAACATTGAGATCAAGATGACCGACGTGTCCAAATACCTGCTGGCTGCAACTCCGTCGCCGGATAAGGCGGAAGCGGTTATCGACGACATCCGCGGCCAGCTCGAGCCGATGACGGCGGAGGCGAAATATACGGCATGGGATGCCGGAATGATCCTGCTGAGGGAAGGACTAGAAGCGATTCTCGTTCTGGCGGCATTGCTTGCTTATTTGAAACGCACGGACAATCAGTCCAAAAATGTATGGGTATGGTCGGGCGTATGGACGGGACTGCTGTTAAGCATCGCGCTTGCCGTCCTCCTGACAACGGTCATTGCGGAAGCAACCGCGGGCAGCGCGCGGGAAGCCATGGAAGGGATTACGGGGCTTGTATCCGTGCTTCTGATGCTTTCCGTAGGCAATTGGCTGCATAAGAAATCGAATCTGCAGGCCTGGAACAAATTCATCGACGACCGGATGGGCAATGCGCTTGCGAAGGGAAGCTTGTGGTCCCTATTTATCGTCTCGGGGCTCGCGATTTTGCGGGAAGGCGCGGAGACGACAATCTTTTATATCGGAATGGCAGGCTCCATCGACCCCGTTCAGATGATCCTCGGAATCGGAGTTACGTTCCTCCTGCTCTTGATCATCGGCTTTGCGATTATCCGATTTAGCGCGAAGCTGCCGATTCGGCCCTTTTTCCTAACGGCATCGGCTCTAATCTATTACCTGGTAGTCCGTTTCCTCGGGGAAAGCATTCATTCCCTTCTGGTAGCCTCGTGGCTTCCGGCGCATTCCTCGGATTCGCTTGCCGCGATTGGTTTCCTGGGCGTATACCCGACATGGGAGACAACGATTCCGCAGCTGTTCGTCCTTGCGGTTATATTAACAAGAATCGGAATTGTACAACTTCGCAAAGTCCCGGCCAGGGGGCTTGCCGATTGACGTTTCACTTGATATGCTGAGTACATTAAAGTGAGGTGATCATATGTCCGCCAATGAACAGAACGAGGTTCAAGCCGAGGCGCCAGCGCAAGCTAAGCCGCTTACACAGGCTGAACGAGCGAAGCAGCTTCTTGCTCAGAAGAAGCAAGGGCAAAACGGAGCAGCAGGTCAGAAGCATCAAACGACTGCTACGCAGGCTATGAAGAGCCAGAATACGAAAAAAGTAAACAACCAGCGCAAAAAAATGGGTGTTTAATACAATCATGCAGGGGCTGTCTTTAACTAGTCAATTCGGGACTAGGTAGAGGCAGCCCTTTTCAATAGCATCGTCCGAACCCCGCCAAATACGTATAAATGCCGCCTCTTTGCCTCATCCTTGGAATAGAGAAGAGGAGGAGGTTCCCCTGCTGAGCTACTGGTTAACGCATTGCCGCAAGCTGCCCGGCCTTATGCTCGTTTGCGCTCTCATCGTCATGCTGGAAGGGGCAGAAAGCGCTGCAAGAAAACAGAATCCGCCCGTTAATTCAACTGCGGCCGCCGTTCAAGGGGAAGAGGCGCATTATTCGGAGTGGACGATCCATGTCTCATCCTCGCATCCGAATTACAAGCTAGGCAAAGCCGAGCCGGAGTCCGGCGCCTATTTAGGTGCCTATGTGCTTCAGAACTCAACCGTCCATTACAGCATGGCGGAGTTCAATACATTAGCAGGGAAGCAGCATGCCAGCTTTTTCAAATATGTCGGTTACGGAGAGGCGTTTCCGGCCGAGTGGGTAGCGGAAGTGAAGGAAGCGGGCGCTTTCCCTCATATTGCCTGGGAGCCTAACGACGGGCTGGCCAAGGTGAAGGATGATGCTTACCTGAGGAGATTTGCCGAGGCGGCCCGCAAGGCCGATGTGCCGATTTTTCTGCGTTTCGCATCCGAAATGAACGGAACCTGGACGAATTACAGCGGAGACCCGGAGCTCTATATAAAGACCTGGAGAATGGTTCATGACGTGTTCGAGAAAATCGCCCCAAAAACGGCCATGGTCTGGACCGTCCTGAATGTGCCGGAGCGTCCGATCGACAGCTATTATCCGGGTGATTCTTACGTGGATTGGGTAGGGATCAACGTTTATAACGTAAGATATCATAACGGGGATATCAAGCAGCCGTCGGATTTCGAGGATCCGCTTCAGATGATTGATTACGTGTACAACCGGTTCAGCAGGACCAAGCCGATTCAGCTGTCGGAATACGGCGCTACCCATTATACGGTGACCGACGGGGTGAAGGATAACGGGTTTGCCATTGCGAAAATCAATCGGCTGTATGCCAGCCTTCCCGTGCTATATCCGAGGGTAAAGGCTGTATATTATTTCGATGTGAACAATCTTGCGGAATATAATGAGGTGCGACGCATTAATGATTATTCGATTACGGGTGAACCCCGAATCCTCGAAGCTTATAGACAGGCAACAGCCAGCCCATATTATTTGAGCCGTTTGGCGGACCATGAAGGAAGCGAAACTCCCTCAATCGTGAATCAGCCGTTCACTTACCGCGGTCACGTATTCGAACTTGACGGGGAGCTTTACGTGGACGAAGATTTCTTCAGACGGATCCTGCAGGCGGAAGTGGAGAAGATAAACGACGGAACGGTCCAGCTGATCCGGTGGGACGACGGAATACCAAGAGTGGCGCGGGTTCCGGTCGTTTCGCATAAAATATGGAGCGGATACAAATTGAACGGGATCACCCCTTTATGGAGGGACATACAGGCCCTGCCCCTTATTCTGGCAGCCAAGGAGCTTGGCTACCGGATCAGCTGGAATGGAATTCACATCTACATGGAGGAATGAAACCGCTTATCCCCCCGCATAATGAAAGTACACAATTCCATTAACACAGCATGAACGGAGGGATGAATCATGACAGCGATCAGCGGCTCCCCTATACGGATTTACCTGCTGGCTGGCGTTGCTACTACAAAAGGCTACTTTGACGAATGCCGAAATCAGCTTGACCGGATATTCCGGGCGGATGGCCGCGAGCCAATCATTCATATTTTGCACCCGTATGGAGATGTCAGCCGTAATCTGTACAGGCAAATTGTTGAAGTCGGCACGGATCTGACCAACCGCTTGTCCATTGGCCGGATTGGCGGGCGCGCGGCATTCCAGCAAGTAAAGGAAACGATGAAGAGCTCGGAGGAGCCGATTCTTTTTATCGGACACAGCGGAGGAGGGGCAGCAGCCTACCAGGCGGGGAAAATGCTGCATCAGCAGCGTCTGAACCGAAATTTCCGGATTGTTCAGGTGGGCTCGCCTCGTATTCCGATTCATCCGGAGCTGAGGGATAAAGTATGTTTTCTCCATTCCGTTGACAAGGAAGGGAAGCTAAGCGACCCGATCAGCCGGATTGGAACCTGGGGAGGTTGGTCAGCGGAAGGGGCATCCGTTCCCCGCTGGAATCGCTTCAAATATTCTCCGTCTATTGTGGAAGGGATTCCGTTAATCGGCGGACATGCTCATTATTTCTGTCATCAGACGCCATATGTGGATCAGAACTCGGTATGCAATCTGGATAAGACCATTAACCGGGTACGGGACTGGCTCCTTCAATCCTGGTTTTGAAAAAGCAAAAAACTCCGCCATGGCGCGGAGTTTTTTTTGCTTAAGTCAGCGGGCACCAGCCGGGCGGCTCCGAGCATACCGCCTCGGCGAATTGCGGCTCCTCGCCGCACAAATCGGCAAAATAGCTGCTCAGGATATGATTGCCGGATACCGAGCCCATCCGGAAGGAACGTTTTACCTCGCCTTTGACATGCATATAGAAATACGTTTTCTTCGTATCCGGAGATTGGTACACGAGCGGCGGCAGATGGGGAACGATATCGTATTCGTTCTGGAGGCGCCAATGCGTCTCTACCGTGTTGTTGTACAGCTTGACGAAGCGCGTATCCCCGACCCTCGGGGCGCCAAAGGTATAAACGATAGGCGCGGTAAACGGCGTGTTGACGGCGATATCGAGCGCAGCCAGGGTTGCTAGCGCTCCACCGAGACTATGGCCGGTAATGAATAAAGGTTTTTCGACCGGCAGCTGCCCGATTAAATCAAGCACCTGCGAGCGGGTTGATGTATAAATGTCGGTAAAGCCTTTGTGGGTTTGGCCGGCATTTTTAACGGGACGGTAGGTCGTCTGCTGGGCAATAAAGTCCGATACCCAGTCCACGGCTGAACCGGAGCCCCGGAAGGCTAGCACGGAAGAACGGTCCGATTGCAAAACAAAGCCAAAGCGCTCCTCTGTATCGTCATAAGCTTTGGCAGAGAAAGCTCCCACGAATTCGTACCCTCGGGGGACAAGGAAAAGGCCGTCCTTATTCTCGAATTGGGAGTAAGTCTGTCCAGCGATACCGGCAAGAAACAGGGCGATTCGGAGATCGAATTGCTGCGGCTGACCTTGTCTCATAGGCCTTGGCAACGCCGTTGTCGCATTGGTATTGGACCTTCTCGTTGTTTTTGCCATATACGGATCCCTCCGCTCTTATCTTGGGCTGGTTATGTATACTATGTCTGGGCGCTTGTATGGGGAACTGATTCCTCTTGACTTTTTGAAATAAAGCATTGTAACATAATAACAATTTCATACGAAGGCTATGACCAAAGACATGATCTCCTTCCCTATATCCGCCCAGAGAAAGAAGCCCCGGCTGAAAGCTTCTTCGGTGAAAGATCGGGATTACCGCTTTGCAGCTGTGACCTGGAACCCGCACGCGAATTGCGGCAGTACACGTAACCGTCCGATCCCCGTTAACGGATTCCAATGAGCATCGCCGCGCCGGCAAAGCACGGGATGGAATTAGGGTGGAACCACGAGCAGAACGCACTCGTCCCTTGCAGGGAGAGCTGCGTTTTTTTGCGTTCGCAAAAACTTGCGAAGAAATGGAGGAGCAAAGATGGAGATTCAAGCTGTTTGGCCAGACGGAAGCATAAGGAGGGTATTGCAAGGCACGACCATTGCGCAGGTAGCGGAATCAATGGATGCCGATTGGAAGAAAACAATAATAGCGGGGGCAATCAACGGCACGTTGGCCGATCTTAATGAGCCGTTTGGCGACGGCAGCCGAATCGACCTGTTTGCTCTTGACAGTCCGGAAGGGCTTTATATTTACCGGCATAGTACCGCACATGTGCTTGCGCAGGCAATTAAACGGTTGTACGGAGGCAAAGCGGTAAAGCTGGGCATCGGACCGGTGATTGAAGATGGCTTTTATTACGATGTAGACCTTGCTCATACGCTTTCGACAAAGGATCTGGAAGCCATTGAGAAGGAAATGCGGAGCATCGTTAAGGAGAACTTGCCGATCAGGCGGAGGGTTGTATCGCGGGAGGAAGCGCTGGCTCTTTTCGAGGAGAGAGAGGAGCCCCTCAAGCTGGAGCTGATCCGGGATTTGCCCGAAGGAGAAGTGATCCGCATTTACGAGCAAGGAGAATTCGCGGATCTGTGCCGGGGACCGCACTTGCCTTCCACCGGCCGGATCAAAGCCTTCAAGCTGCTTCACGTGGCAGGTGCTTATTGGCGGGGCAATTCCGACAATAAGATGCTGCAGCGCATCTATGGTACAGCGTTCCTCAGCAAGACTGAGCTAGCCGACCATTTGTACCAGTTGGAAGAGGCAAAGAAGCGGGATCACCGCAAGCTGGGCAAAGAGCTGGAGCTGTTTATGTTCTCGGAGGAAGCTCCGGGGATGCCGTTTTACTTGCCCAAAGGAATGGCGATGAGGACTGCGCTGGAAAGCTTCTCCCGGGAGCTTCTTCATCTTCACGATTATGAAGAGGTTCGCACGCCGTTTATGATGAACAAGCGCATGTGGGAGCAGTCGGGACATTGGGAGCATTACAAGGACAATATGTATTTCAGCAAGGTTGACGAGGCCGAATTTGCCTTAAAGCCGATGAACTGCCCGGGGCATATGCTGATCTTCAAGAACAGCCTGCGCTCTTACCGGGAGCTCCCGGTACGTCTGGCAGAGTTCGGCCAGGTGCACCGTCACGAGCTGTCGGGGGCACTAGGCGGCATGATGAGGGTACGTACCTTCTGCCAGGATGACGCCCATCTCTTTGTCCGTCCGGATCAGATTGAAGAGGAAATCGGCAAGGTAATGAGTTTAATCGGCGAGGTGTACAAGGTATTCGGCTTTGCCTATACCGTAGAGCTGTCGACCCGGCCCGCCGATTATATGGGTTCGGATGAGCTGTGGGATGAAGCCGAGCAGTCTCTTAAGAATGTGCTGGACGCACACGGGGTGAATTACCGCGTTAATGAAGGAGACGGCGCCTTTTACGGGCCGAAAATCGACTTCCATATCGTTGATGCCCTGAAGAGAAGCTGGCAATGCGGAACCATCCAGCTCGATTTTCAGATGCCGGAGAAGTTTGATCTGTCCTATATCGGCGAGGACAACAAGAAACAGCGGCCGGTTGTCATCCACCGCGCGGTTTACGGTTCTCTTGACCGGTTCATTGGTATTCTGACCGAGCATTACAGCGGAGCTTTTCCGATCTGGCTGGCCCCGGTGCAAGCGAAGATCATTCCGGTATCGGAGCATGAGCTGGATTACGCGCTTCAGGTCAAAGCCCGGCTTATTCAGGCGGGAATACGGGTAGAAATCGATGCGCGCAGCGAAAAGCTCGGCAATAAAATCCGGAAAGCCCAGCTCGAAAAGGTTCCTTATATGCTTGTGGCAGGAAAGAACGAGCGTCTAAGCGGCAGCGTGTCGGTCCGCAAACGCGGCGAGGCGGAAGGAGCCGTGCAGCAGCTGGAAGAGTTCGCGGAAACGATTGCCGAGGAGCTCCATAGAAGGAGATAGGAAATGGAAAAAGGCGCTTCCTGACGATGTTAAATCGTCTTGGAGCGCCTTTTTCGTGACAGCTTGGACAGATCCGGCTCCGTCCTCATGCCCTGGTCCTCTCTATCGGTTAACTGTTCTTCGAGATTCACGGCCTGCTTTTGATTTTTCTTATTCTTGCCCGATTCCCGTCCCGTGAGCAGATCGCCGGTCCAGCCTTTTTGCCATAACCAGACATAAATCAGGATGGTAATAAACAGGATAACGACGCACATTCCCGCAAAGCCCAGCTGATGATTGTCCCAAGGAAGCGGTTTGAAGTTTGTTCCCCACAGGGCGCCGATAACCGTTGCGGGCGTAAAGATGACGGTGAAAATCGTCAGCGTCTTCATAATATCGTTGCCGCGGAAGCTGGAGAGCGCATCATCCATCGAAATCAGCGTATCGATCTCGAGCGCGTAATGCTTCAGCAGAGAATCAATCCGGTCCAGCTTGTAGGTCGTTCTCTTGAATACCTCCGTCTCGGTCAGCGTGTCCATAAAAGCTTCCTGAGCCGCACCGTACAGCTCCCGGATGGGGATAAAAAGATGGCTCCAGTGCAATAAGTCATAGCGGCGTTCGAAGATAACGTCGAGCAGCCCTGTTCGGTTCGAGATCCGCATAGCCTGCTCTAGCTCGCCCAGCCTTTTTTCAAAGCCGTCGAGTCCCGTATGAAACGGGCCAAGCAGCTGCCCCAGCATAATAAAGAAGGCTTCGGGAGCGGATGCGCATTCCTTGAGCCGGGAAGTAACGGAATCATCCTGCAGGCGAATCATGAGGCGCAGGTCCGTGTGAAGGGTAACAAGCTTATCGACCGTAAGCCAGAAGTGAAAAGGCTGCACATCGGTCATTTCCTCGGAGGCCTGCAGCATCAAGGTGCCCGACACGATTGTTCCCTGATTCGCATAATGCTTCACGGTAACCTTATTGACCTGTCTGCCCCAGCATTCGTCCAGCCAGCTTGAGCATTCGGGAAGGAGGCGCTTGCATTTCAACTGCTCTTCGATATCATCGTCTGTTACAGGAGGTGTGGTAAATGTCATCGATGCCTTAGACGGTTCAGGTTTTTTTCGATTGTCCTTGCGCTTGGGCAGCTCCTCCGTTGTCTCCATCGGAGGCCGTTCCAGCTGAAGCACATGCCATTCCCAGTCCGCGGGATAGCGAAGCATCCTGTGAATCATTGTTTACCTCCCGTTTGTGCCTGTCTAAATTCCGGATTCCATGTCGCTTACTCTTCATCATAACCTGAACGGTCTTCTTGCACAACCTTCCTATAACCGAGATAACCGAGATTGATTGCGGATGAAACAGGGTATAACTACCTTGAAGGAAGAAGAGGAGGATGATGAGACAATGGCTAAAATAATTGGATCATTTGCTACACAGCAGCAGGTAATCGATACCATTCATTCCCTTGAGCAAGCCGGATTTGTCCAAGGGGAAATGAAGATCCTCGCGAAGGACAGCGAGCATTCCCGTCGCATCGAAGCCGAAAGCGACATCCATGTCGACGAGCTGACGGAGCTGGCGCAGACAGCAAACGAAGCGGAGAGGGACGAAAGCCGAGGAAGGGCTTGGACGGGAGCCGCTTTTATCCCGGCCATCGGTTTGACGGGAGGCGGCTCATGGAACCCGGGATTTGCGGCCGCGGGGCTGACAGCCATGGGAAATACGTTAACCGGCGATTATATTTTCGGCGATGAAGATCATATTGAAGGGGCTATGATGGCCCTTGGACTGGAGGAGCAGGAAGCGGCATCCTGCCGTGACTCCATCCGGGAAGGCGCAACCTTAGTGATTATTGAGTCCGAAGAGAGCAAATCCTTGCTGGACAAGGATGGCGGTCCGGACCTGTCGCGACTTGGCATTGCGGAGGGCATCTTCAGGCAGCATGGAGCGAAGCGGATTTTCCACGGCTCCTGAGTTCGCCGGAAATAGAAGAAGGGATTCGGCTATAGGCTGAATCCCTTTTTGTATGCGGCTGCATCGGGAGCCAATCTTACGCTTGAAGGGTTGGCCGCTTCAGCCCAACGATATCGACGAGCGGATGATGCCCTTCTTTGATGAGACCAAGGAGTATATTGGACGCCATCATGCTGTACACCGTGCCGTTGCCGCCGTATCCCAGGCAATAATAAACGCCGGGCATACCCGGATCCTCCCCGATAAAAGGCAGATTGTCGACGGATTCTCCAAAGGTCGCGCTCCATTCGTACTCGAACGGGGCGTCAAGCATCGGAAAATGCGCGGTCAGCTTGTCATAGAGTCTGTCTATTCGTTTGCTGCGTTCTTTCTCGCCGTCAATGGGATGCTCGGTTGGTTCATCGAGCCCTCCTATGATCACGCGTCCGTCCATAGTCGTTCTCATATATAAGTAAGGTCGGTCCGTTTCCCAGATCAGCATCTGTTTATGCCAATGAAGCAGCTTGTTCTTGTCTTGTACGGCGGTTACAGCGGCAAAGGAACGGTTCATGACCGGCTTGATTAACTGTCCCCGAAGCTCTTCGGGTTCATAACCGACGGCGTATATGACCTTATCCGCTAATACGGCATGCCCGCTGGCGGTTGCAAGTTGATGCTTGCCGTCTGCGGTACTCTCATGAGATACCACATCCGTGTGCTCGAATATGCACGCGCCGTTTGCCGTTGCGGCTTCAGCCATTCCGTGAACGAACCGGAACGGGTTAATTTGGGCATCGCCGTTCGTTATAATAGCCCCCGAGCGGCGGAAAGGGAAATGCTTGGAGATGGCGTCCGCTTCCCAAAAGCCGACGTCAAAGCCGTTCTGCTTCAAGGTTTCGTATTCCTTCCGAAGCTTCGGAAGATCCTGCTCCGAGCTGGCGTAATAAAGGCTGCTTCGCGGCACAAAGTGGGAATTGGCTGCCAGCTTGCCTGATACCTTGCCAATTTGCGCAACGGCGTCCTTGCAGGCAGCATAGAAGCTTACGGCAGCCCGTCTTCCGATCTGCCCGATCAATTCGCTTAGCATAATATCATTGGAAAACTGCAATAATCCCGTATTGGCGGAGGTGCTTCCGCCCGCAATCGTTTCTCTCTCCAAAATTGCGACGTTGATACCGATATGTTGCAACGCATAGGCACACATGGATCCCGACATTCCGCCCCCGATAATGGCCACCTGCACTTGTATGTCTTCCGATAGAGCGGAGTATTCCTTATATTGCTCCTCGGTAGTCGGCCAGAACAGCCGGCCGCTGTGCAGCTCCTTCATAAAGATCACCTCGCCCGTTAATATGCCCAATTATGGGTTAATCTTGAATACCCGCTACGTCTTCAATTGACGCATGGATTCGCGGTAGGCGGAAGGGGATAAGCCATAAAAGCGGCGGAACTGCTTGGAGAAGTACAAGGAGTCCTGGAGCCCGACAGAGGCCGCAATCTGTTCGATCGTAAGACCTTCGCGTTCCCGGATCATTTGGCGGGCTTTGTCGATCCGAAGCTTGAGGAGGAACGTAATCGGCGATTCGCCTGTATAACGTTTGAATACCCGGGAAAGGTAAGCCCGATTGTAGCCGAAGGATTCGGCCATTTGCTCGATAGACACGGGCTGGGCGTATTGGGTTGATAAATAATGAATCATCTGCTGAATCAGTTTATCGGTGTCGTCCATGGCGGTCATAGCGGCATTATCTTCCGAAAGCTGACGAACCGCGCAAAATTCGGCCAGCAGCAGCTGTAAATAACCGGCCGCCTTCAGATGGGCAGCGGGGTCGTTCTTGCGGAAAACGCCGAATATATGGTTGTAGAGAACGCCAACGCGCCTGATGCGCGACGTCTCGACAACGGGATTGGCCACCGAGAAGCCCGCTGCCAGCGCAAGCTCGGCTGCCTGCGGGCCGTTAAACGCTACCCAGCGGTACAACCAAGGCTCGTCCGCGTCGGATACGTAGCTGACAAGCGCCTCCGGCTCGATCAGGAAGGTATCCCCTGCCTGCAGAGTATAGCTTTTTCCCCCGCAGGTGAATTCCCCTTTCCCTTCAAGCACCGTATGCATGAGATAAAAATCATATACTTTAGGTCCCCGCTGATGAGACGGTTTGGTTTGGCTCTCGCCTGCAAACAATACATTCATGTGTTCGTTGTACGTAATGACGGGATTGGAAGCTACCTTATAAGTATCTTGCCTCATAGTTGACGGCACCTGCCTTCTGGTATGGAATTTACAATAATCCCATATTATCACGCCAAGCACCTTGCTAAAAGTCACATAAATCCATGTGAAAAGCACTTTGCGCCATTTTGCTCGGACAATGGCTTGCGTTATACTGAAAAAGAACAAAGGCTTCAAAAATTATACAAAAAAGGACTGTTGCAAGCATATGGCATCTATCCAACAGCTTACACAACAATTTATACAGCAATTCGGCGGAGAAGCCGAGGGAATCAAAGCTTTTCACGCACCCGGACGCGTCAATCTGATCGGCGAGCATACCGACTATAACGGCGGTTACGTATTTCCGGCAGCACTTACGTTCGGCACAACTTTGCTTATCCGCAAGCGCGATGACCGCCAGCTTGGCCTCGCGACAACCAATTTTCCTTCCTCCAAATCGCTTGATATCGACAGCATCGCGTACGACGAAGCGGATGACTGGATGAACTACCCGAAAGGCATCGTTTACGAACTGGAGCAAAAGGGTATCCAATTTAGCAGCGGTTACGATCTGCTCTTCCACGGTGAAATTCCGAACGGCGCGGGCTTGTCCTCTTCCGCATCGATTGAAGTCGTAACGGCTTACGCTTTGCTTACGATGGAAGGCCAGCCTACGGACACGGTTCAAATTGCGCTACTGTCCCAGAAATCGGAGAACGAATTCAACGGCGTGCAATGCGGCATCATGGACCAGTTCGCGGTGGCTAACGGCAAGAAGGACCATGCGATTCTGCTGATGTGCGATACGCTTGAATACGAGCTTGTTCCGTTCCAATCCGGCGCTTACAAGCTTGTCATCGGCAACACGAACAAACGCCGCGGCCTGGTAGACTCCGCGTACAACGAACGCCGCTCACAATGCGAGCAGGCCGTTGTTGACCTGCAGGCGGCATTCCCCGAGCTGAAGCTTTTGGGCCAGATCAACCTGGAGCAGTTCAACGCAAACAAACATCTGATCAAGGATGAAGTTGTCCGCAACCGCGCGCAGCACGTAGTCGAAGAGATCGACCGCGTTCTTCGTTCGATGGATGCCCTGAAAGCAAATGATCTCGAAGCGTTTGGCCAATACATGAACGGCTCGCACGACTCGCTCCGCGATTTGTATGAAGTAACGGGTCCTGAGCTCGACGCGATGGTTGCTGCCGCACGCCAGGTTCCTGGTGTGCTTGGCTCTCGTATGACGGGCGCAGGCTTTGGCGGCTGTACCGTATCGCTTGTTCACGAAGACAGCATCGAACGCTTCAAGGAAGAAGTAGGACGCAAATATACGGAAGCAACGGGACTTGCTCCCGACTTCTACGTTTGCAGCATCGGCAATGGTGTAGAACAGCTTTAATCATATAAAACATATAGAAAGTGGGATGAGGAGTATGGCAGTATTGGTAACCGGAGGAGCGGGCTATATCGGTTCGCACGCCGTGGCTGCTCTTGCAGAACGCGGAGAAGAAATCGTAGTAGTCGATAATCTGCAGCAAGGTCACCGCGAGGCGGTTGTTGGAGGCAAGCTGTACGTAGGCGACCTTCGCGATGCAGCATTTATGGATACGGTATTTAAAGAAAACAAGATTGACGCAGTTATTCACTTCGCAGCAAACTCGCTGGTTGGCGAGAGCATGACAAACCCTGCGAAATATTATCATAACAATGTGTACGGCACGCTCTGCCTGCTGGAAAAAATGATCGAACATGACGTAAAGAAGATCGTCTTCTCTTCGACGGCGGCCACTTACGGCGAGCCCGAGAACGTGCCTATCGACGAATTCGACCGTACGCTTCCAACGAACACTTACGGCGAAACGAAGCTGGCGATGGAGAAAATGATGAAGTGGTTCGATGTCGCTCATGGCCTCAAATACGTATCGCTTCGTTACTTTAACGCAGCAGGCGCTCACGCAAGCGGCAAAATCGGCGAAGATCACAGCCCTGAAACCCATTTGATTCCGATCGTGCTCCAGGCAGCGCTTGGCCAACGCCCGCATATCTCGGTATTCGGCGATGATTACGCAACGCCGGACGGCACGTGCATCCGCGACTACATCCATGTCAGCGATCTGGCTGATGCCCATGTCCTTGCCGTAGATAAGCTTCGTAAAGGCTCGGACAGCGCGATTTACAACCTCGGCAACGGCCAAGGCTTCTCCGTCAAAGAAGTGATCGAGATTGCCCGCAAGGTAACGGAACGCGAGATCAAAGCGGTTATCGAGCCTCGCCGCGCAGGCGACCCGGCTACGCTGGTTGCATCATCGGCACGCGCCCGCAAGGAGCTGGGCTGGAACCCATCCCGAGCAAATCTTGAGGACATTATTCGCAGCGCCTGGAACTGGCACGTCAATCACCCTAACGGCTACAGCAACTAAGCAGCCGCCTAGGAACGGAAAGGAGCTTTTTACATCATGACAGTCAAAGAAAATACGACCGTTACCGCAGCGGAAGCGCTTGTCCTGATCGACAGGCTTGTCCAATTTGCCCTTCGCCAAGGGATGATTGAGCCGCTTGACGTTAATTATTCGCGTAATGCGCTGCTGGATTTGTTCAAGTTCACGGAGCCGCATGAAGGCGAGATTCCGGAGGAAGAGCTGGACAGCCCGGTATCGCTGCTGGAGCCCTTGCTCGATTACGGTTATTCCATCGGCCTGATCGAAGACAACATTCTGACATACCGCGATTTGCTGGATGCCCGCATCATGGGGCTGCTTATGCCGCGTCCATCCGAAGCTGCGGCTGCGTTCCGCAAGACAACGGCCGAAGCCGGCATCAAGGCGGCAACGGACGCTTTTTACAAGCTGAGCATCGATTCCAACTACATCCGGATGGATCGCATCCGGAAAAATAAATATTGGCTGCACGAAACCGAGTACGGCGAGCTGGAAATTACGATCAACTTGTCGAAGCCCGAGAAGGATCCTAAGGAAATTGCGCTGCTCAAAACCCTGCCGCAGGCTCATTACCCGAAATGCCTGCTCTGCGAGCAGAACGTAGGCTACGCCGGCCGCGCGGATCATCCGGCGCGCCAAAACCTGCGCGTATTGCCCCTGACGCTGGATAACCAGCAGTGGTACTTCCAATACTCGCCGTACGTGTACTATAACGAGCATAGCATCGTATTCAAAGGTGCCCATGAGCCTATGGTGATCTCGCACGGCACCTTCAAGCGCCTGCTGGACTTCGTGGAGCAGTTCCCGCATTATTTCATCGGCTCCAATGCCGATCTGCCGATCGTTGGCGGCTCGATCCTAAGCCATGACCACTTCCAGGCAGGACGCCACACCTTCCCGATGGAGAAGGCTAAGCCGGTGGCTTCGTTTACGGATCCTTCCTTGCCGGGCGTTCGTTTCAGCATCGTGAACTGGCCGATGTCGGTTGTCCGCGTTAATGGCGCATCGAAGGACGATGTCCTGCAGGCAGCCTGCCGGATGCTCGACACGTGGCGCGGCTACAGCGACGAATCGGTTGACGTGCATGCTTTCACGGCAAACGGCGACGGTTCGCTTACGCCGCATAACACGATTACCCCGATTGCAAGACTGCTTGATGACGGGGCTTACGAGATTGATCTCGTGCTTCGCAACAACCGGACCAGCGAAGAGCATCCGATGGGGATTTTCCACCCGCATCAGCATTTGCATCATATCAAGAAAGAAAATATCGGTCTGATTGAGGTTATGGGACTAGCCGTGCTTCCCGGCCGCTTGAAGGCTGAGCTTGAGCAGATTGCCGGTTACCTGACCGGCAAGACGGAAGCGCTCCATAACGAGCTGCATAGTCCGGATCATCCGCTTCGTCTTCACGCGGAATGGATTGAATCGCTGGTAGCCCGCTATGGCGCTTCCAATACGGACGAACAGGCGCAAGCTATTGTGGAAGGCGAGACAGGCGCCAAGTTCTCCGAGGTATTGAAGGATGCGGGCGTGTTCAAGCAAACCGAAGAAGGCCGTGCCGCATTCCAGCGTTTCCTGTCTGCATTCGGCCTGCAGCAAGCTTAATCGCATAGGTCTAAAGCCGTCGTATTGCCTTTGAGGCATATACGACGGTTTTTTCATATGAGGAATGTGCAATAATTAAAATCTGTAAAGAAATTAATTTGTAAATCGAAAAAAATTATGGTATTTTTTATATGAAAATATAAACTATTCGCATTGTTATATTTTTGAGAAAAACTTTTATCGAAGTTCTTCGAAGATGAGCGGCCGCGTTTCAGCGGCAATTTTTATCACCAATCAGAAAATAAGTTTTCGACGGTCGAAAAGCTTATGCTTTCTGTTGCGGGAATGAAAGATACGTGTTCTTTTTTTGATAAAGGGGAAAGTCAACGCTTATCTGGAGCTTTTATTTCAGGTTAACGGAGGGGTCAAGATGCCGGAAGCAATTATGCCTTTAGATGATTTCTTGCAGCTGAATGCCGAGGAGCAGATCGAGAAGCTGAAGCGCTGGAAGATGGACTATACGCTTAAGGATATTCGGGAAGCTTGGAATTTCAAACATTCGGCGCAATATTATATGCTGCTTAAGAAGCTGCGGATTTACGAGCGTGTGGTGAATAAATCCGATAAGTTTTACCCGATGCAGGACCAGCTGCTGGTTCAACAGGGCGGATCAAAGGAACGCGCCTGGAGAGGCCGCAGCACTTATGGCCAGCAGGATGAACAGCCGGCAGACCATTTCAATTATCAGTTGAATACAACGCTTACAGGCTCGGAGCTGGCGGAAAAGCTGGAACGTCTGGCGTTCTTCCTGAAGGGGGAGCAGAAGCCGGTCCAAATCAGCTTGACCATCGAATCGGCTGAGGCAAGGGCTTCCATGGAAGCCGAAGAAACAAACGAATAAGACAGCGGAAGGGGAGCTCTGATTGGGATAGGAGCTCCCCTTTTTTTCATGCGTCCGCCGTTATTGAACATCTGTCTAAAAAATTCTAGTTAATGGCTGTTAGTGGTAAAGATTGTAATAAAAAATGTTACTTTCTGAGTACGGCTAACATAAAGCTAGGACGGAAGGCTTCGTCCCGAAGTCCGGCGGAGGTACAAAATAGCACCGGCAGGTTCCAACGCTGCCGGTGCTTTCTTGATTGACGCTATTTTCCGCGCAGCTTGCCAAGCTCCGATACAAGAGCTTCAACCTCGCTGATGCTGAATTTCTCCTTTGAAGCAACAACTTCATACAAATCGCGGATATCCTCGTATTGATCAATGCTGAAGTGGGAAGCCTGCATTGCTGCTGCCGTCGCCATTCTTAGCTTTGTTTTGATGGCCTCGATCATAAACTCGACGTTTTGCTGGGTTTGTTCTTCCAGATTCACCATGATTAGTCCCCTCTCCATGCTACTTGTCATTATTCTCGCCATTGTACCATATTTCACGCATCCCATGCCCGCAAATTGAACCATGCCGTGTAATTCGGGTACAATGAAAGAAACTACCATTTGTACGAACACACAAAGCAGGTGTATTTCATGTCAGGGAAGACAATCGATCAAGCTGATCAGGCGGATAACGGGGTGGCGGGTCTTCGGACATTTCTGGCCCAAATCGCAGGGAGGCATCCTGACCGGAGCCGGGTCGTATTCCTATGTATCGGCACGGACCGCTCCACCGGAGACAGCTTTGGCCCACTGGTAGGCACCAAGCTGGAAGAACGGGGGTGGCCGCATGTCTTCGGAACCCTAAAGCAGCCCTGTGACGCAAAGCGGTTCGCAGAAGCGCTGGAGCAATCGGCCGGGCTGGAGCATGCCGTGTTCATTGCGGTTGACGCCTGCCTCGGCAAACCATCGTCCGTCGGAACGTATATTGCCGCGCAGGGACCGCTTACGCCCGGTCAAGCAACGGGGGCCAGGCTGCCGGCCGTCGGCGATTACAGCATCGCGGGAGTTGTGAATGCCGCCAGTCATAAGCCTTATATGACGCTTCAAACGACCTCGCTGTATACCGTCATGCAAATGGCCGAGACGGTTGCGGAGCTGGTGGACCAGGCCTGGAAGCAAGTCTCCGGGTTGACGGATAAATAACAAAGTTAGCGCTTGCGACAATTCTATTTGAGAGGGAGTAAACGAATGACTCAACTTACCATAGCCAATCACGCGATTACGCTGCCAAGCGGAAACTCGTTAGCTTATTACGATTCCGAGACGGATCACAAACCGGTTGTAGTGCTGCTGCACGGCTATTGCGGGAGCTCCGCCTATTGGGAGCGGGTCGCAGAGCCGCTTGCCCGCCATGCCCGCATTATAGCGCCCGATCTGCGCGGACATGGAAGCTCTTCCGGGGAAACCGGACCGGAGGAGACGAATGCAATGGAATTGTATGCGGATGATCTGGCCGCCATGCTGGATCAATTGAACGTTCCCAAGGCATGCGTGCTTGGCCATTCGCTGGGAGGATATATTACGCTGGCGTTTGCCGAGCGCTTTGAAGCGAAGCTGTCTGCGTTTGGGCTGGTTCATTCAACGCCATTGCCCGACAGCGACGCGGCGAAGGAAAACCGGGATAATGCCGTAGCCGCGATCAAGAAGGACGGTGTAGGCGCTTTTGTAGAGGGACTTGTGCCGAAGCTTTATTCCCCGGACAATAAATCGGCGATGCAAGATCAGGTAGAGCGTTCCATTGCCATTGGCAGAGGGACAAGCGCGGCCGGCGCGATTGGCGCAGCCAAAGGGATGAAGGAGCGGCCCGACCGTACGGAGGCGCTGAAGCGGACTATGCTGCCGGTCCTGCTCCTTGCGGGCGAGCAGGATCAAATTATTCCGGCGGAACGCACGTTTGTTGTCGACGGGTCTAACGTTACCCGCGAACTGCTTGCGGATGCCGGCCATATGGGCATGGTGGAACAGCCTGAGGCTTTTGCGGAAGCCGTGCTGCGGTTCATAAACAAGCTTAATTAGCTATTAGGGGAGGGATCGGGTTGTTTCGTCGCGACTACTTAATGAACATGATCGAACAGATGACGGAAGCCGTCGGGCAAATTCTGCAGCTGAAGCGGGAGCTTAAGCATCAGGAGGCCCTTCTCGTTATCGACGAGCTGCTGGATAAACGGTTTGGGCTTAGCGGCAAGCTGATCCGTTCGTTGTCCGATAAGGATTTGATGGCGGTGCTCACGACAAACGGCGTTATGGAGACGGACAAAATACAGGCGATCGCCGTAACCCTGAAGCAGGAGTCGGAGCTGCATGCCGAGCTTGGCAACGAAGATGCCAGCTTTGCGTCCGGCTTGAAGGCGCTGCAGCTCTTTATGAGGCTGTCGCTCGTTGACGCCGAGCCTACGCTTGCGAACTCTTCGAAGGAGGCCGGGCAGCTGCTGGAGCAGTTCAAAGCTTACGAGCTGCCTAACCATGCCAAACAGCTGCAAGCGGAATGGCTGGAAGGCGAAGGCCAATTCGCAGGAGCGGAAAATGTCCTTTACGAGCTTATGGAGGATGGAGCGGTCACTGGCGAAGAGGTCGAAGCCTTCTACCGCCGCTTGTTGTATTACGATGACGAGAAGCTGGAAGCCGGCGGGCTGCCGCGCGAGGAGGTCCAATACGGACTTGAATCGTTAGCATCGAATAAATAAAAGCAAAGATCTATGGGAGTGACTTTTCGATATGACACAGGATTGGCAGCAGTTAATACAAGGAATCGTTGATGAAGGAGAACTGCTGCAGGGAACGTTAAGCCAGCTGCGCCGCAAGGATGGAGCGGCTGCCCCCAAAACAGTGGTGCGGCCGGTTCAACTGAAGAACGGGCTTCATCTGCAATTCGAATACCATTACAGCAATAAAGTGACCCATGATAACGTAAAGCCCGAGCTGGCCGGCGCAAGAATTGTCGAGCTGCTCGAGGGCGATTACAAGCAGGCGCTGTTCAAGACGCCGACGGAGGATCTACAGCTGCTATTCAGCAAGAAGGGAAAGGCAACGATTCTTAGCAAGCCCCCGACCGCAACCGCAAAGGCTTCGTCAGAGCTGCAGCATAACCGCCAGAAAAACCGGATATTGGCGGAAGGAACCGCCGCGCCTTTTCTGGTGGAGCTGGGCATTATGTCGAAGGACGGAGCCGTGCACGCAAAGAAACAGGACAAGTACAGACAGATCAACCGTTTCCTGGAGATGGTGACGGATGTGCTGCCCAGCCTTCCGGCGGACAAGCCGCTTACGATTGTTGATTTCGGCTGCGGCAAATCTTATTTGACCTTTGCCTTGTACCACCTGCTGGCTGTTGAGCAGAAGCGGGAGATTTCGATTATCGGCCTGGACTTGAAGGCGGACGTGATCGCTTTTTGCCAAGAGCTGGCGGACAAGCTCCGTTACGACAAGCTGAAGTTCCTGGTGGGGGACATCGCGGATTACGAAGAGTTAAACGAGGCCGACATGGTCGTAACCCTGCATGCCTGCGATACGGCAACGGATGCCGCGCTTGCCAAAGCCGTCAAATGGGGGGCTTCGGTTATCATGTCCGTGCCTTGCTGCCAGCATGAGTTGTTCAGGCAGGTTGAGAGCGACGTGTTGTCGCCGATTTTGTCGCAGGGGCTTCTGAAGGAGCGCTTCTCCGCTCTTGCCACGGACGCAGCGAGGGGCACCTTGCTGGAGGTGCTTGGCTACAAAGTACAGATGCTGGAGTTTGTCGATCCGGAGCATACGCCTAAAAACCTGTTGATTCGCGCTGTCCGCAGCGGACAGAAAGGGTCGGCGGAAAAGTGGGAGCAGTACGAGCAATTCCGCAGCTTCCTGCATATTTCCCCTTCTTTGGAACATCTGCTTGCGGACCTTTGGCCTACCCGTTCGAAAAAATAATACGCAGGAAGACCTATGGAAAGAATTGTCGACTGAAATAACATTTGCTACAATGGTAATAGATGGATAGACAATGGATGGGTGAACCGTATTGGAATCGATGATGTGGCTGGATTTTAGCATGTTCCTCGTACTGCTCGGTTTGTTTTTCTACGTGTTTGCTGTTGGTACCATTACCGTGCTGCACAAAATTTATTTCGCGCTGCATCTGGTGTTGATGGTTTGGCCGCTTACTCAATTTATTGCTCAAACGATGCCTGGTTCTCCATACAGGCTTTTTTATCTTTTGGCTTCTTACGCCGGCTTGTCCCTGGTAGGCGTAGGTTGGTTTATCTTTGTAGTCTTTATGACGGGACAAGCCCAATTGATACGCACGCGAAGGCTTATCATGCTGTCAATCCCCGCGCTGATCTCCGTTGGGTTAGTCGTCGTAAATCCGGACCAGCTGTTTCTCTCTATTAACGAACAGTTGGCGGACAAGCAGCTTCAAAGCGGACCGTTATACTGGTATATGATCGTTCAGCTGTTCTCGTATATTCTCGTTTCCCTGATCGTCATGGGCTATACGATCCGCCGAGGCGTGTCCGTCCGGCAGCAAATGCTTGTCCGTACGGCCATGAACGGGGTATTCGTGCTTGTCCTGTTTGGATTAGGCGATTTCCTGGTCAATATTCTCCTTATTAACTATTTTTCCTCCTACTTCTCGATCTTCTCGGTAGGGATTACCTTGTCCGCGGTGTATCTCGTGCACGCGATTACGAGACACCGGGTTTTCGACATCATTCAAATCGTACAGCGCGACGTGATGAACACGATCTCGACAGGCATTATCGTCTTGGATGAGAGCGGGGGCGTGCTTGAGTTTAACAAGGCGATGAAGCCGATCTTAAAGCTGAAGATCGGCGAGCGGTTTTCTCCCGAGGCGCTTGCGGTTCGTCTTCCGAAGCCGATCCGCAAGCAGTTCAACCAGTTCCTGGAGGAGCAGAAGCTTCGGCCGACGGAACGGCAGGAGCTGGAGATTTCGCTGCATAATAACGGCCATTACCGTTATATCGTCGTGCAGTCCGCGCCCATCCTGAGCCAGAAGAAGAAGGAGCTGCTCGGGCGGCTTCTGACCTTCCACGACGTAACGGAGCTGCGCCTTCTGGTGGATGAGACAAATACGCAGAACGAGCTGCTTCAGGACCGGAACCGCGAGCTGCTGGTCATGCAGGACGAGCTGTTCCAGGCCAACAAGAAGCTGGAGCATATGGCGATCACGGACGGATTAACCGGCTGCTATAACAGGAGGTATTTGCTGCAGCAGCTGGAGCATGAGCTTGCGGTAAATGTGCAGTACGGCATTCCTTTTTCGATCTTCCTCTTCGATATCGATTTGTTCAAGGCGATTAACGATCAATATGGCCATCTCGTAGGAGACGAAGTAATCTGTTCGACGGTCGAAGCCGTGAAAAACACGCTGCGTTCCGCCGATATTCTCGCCAGGTACGGCGGTGAGGAATTTACGGTCTATCTGCCTCATACGACCCGGGACCAAGCGGATATTATTGCCGACATGGTTAAGGAAACGGTAGAGCACAATGTCGTAAGAACCGGCCTTGGCAGTCAATCGGTTCGAGTTACGATCAGCATGGGCGTGGTTTCGGTAGAGCAGTTCGACGAGCGGGCTTTGGACGATCCGAAGGCTTTCCTGAGAGAATTGCTTGCCCAGGCTGACGCAGCATTATACGAAGCGAAATACAGCGGTCGCAACCGTATCGTCAAGCGTAAGCTGGCTTGATGACAGACTCGGCAAACTAAGGGAAACTAACCTGGTATGCCGAGTTTTTTTATGAATAAATGATAGATATCCTTCCATGATAGTCAGCCTAACATATATCTGATAAAATAGCTTCGTACTGTTGATTGAGTATGGATCGAAAGAGGTATGGGCGATGAGAAAAGTGCAAATTGGATCGGTCAAACCTGGGGACAAGCTTGCAAAACCGATATTTCAAGATAATGGACGGGTTCTGCTTGGTGAGGGTGTAGAGCTAAATGATCGTTATATAAATCGGCTTCAAAATTTAGGCGTTGATATTGTTTACATTGAAGACGGCATGACAGAGGATCTCATTCCCGAGGATACGCTCCGGGACGAGACTCGCCGGCAGGCGGTAGAAGCGATCTACAAAACGATGAATACCTTTAAGGACCAGTCGGTGGTTATGAAGGGCCGGGCTATCGCTCCGGATCTGGGACGGACCTTTCGCAATGTGTTTGGGCAGATTATGACGGATTTGACGTCAAGACCAAACATGATGGTGAACTTGACGAATATTCATGTCGCTGACGCTTATTTGTTTCATCATTCGGTAAACGTGGCGATGCTTGCCGGAGTGATGGGCATTGCCAAGGGTTATAACCGCAACCAGCTGGAGGAGCTTGGCATCGGCGCCCTTCTGTTCGATATCGGAATGACCAAGATCCCGCAGAAGCTGATTGAGAAGGTAGGGCCTTTGACGGCCGAAGAGCGGGTTATTATGGAGAGCCATACGAAGGAAGGTTTCGATATTTTGCGCAAATATCACGATATTTCCGTCGTATCGGCGCATTGCGCGCTTCAGCATCATGAACGCTATGACGGCTCCGGTTATCCGCGGAGGCTGAAGCGGGACGAGATTCATATGTACGCGCAGATTGTAGGGATTGCCGATGTCTACGACGCGCTTACCTCTCCGAGGCCGCACCGCAAGCGGTATACGCCATCCGAGGCAATCGAGTTTCTGTTTGCCGCAGGCAATACCTACTTCGATTTCGATTTAATTAAACTGTTCTGCAAGCATATTTCGATATATCCGGTTTCGACCACCGTTTTGCTGAGTTCCGGCCAGGTTGGGGTAGTATCCCTTAACAGCGAACTAGCCCTGCATCGGCCAAGGGTTCGGATTATCCGGGAAGCGGACGGCCGGGAACCGGCTTCGCCGTACGACCTGGAATTGAAGGACGAGCTGCATCTGACGATCGTCAAGGAATTGTAACTTTGGACGGACGGTCATAGGACTCTATCCATACCAAGCTATCACTCTCTGAATATCCTAATAACGAATTAGGAGGGAGGGTGACAATATGGCTGCCAGAATAAGACCGACTTTGAAAAGTCCTTCCAAAGGCAAAGGCAAGGCGATTAAAAGAGCTGCCCAATTAGCACCGCAGCAATCAGGGCCGATTTTTAGCAGATTGACGATCGTTTGGATAAACGAGGAAGGCATCCCGTTTAACACAACCGGTTTTTTTGCTAGATTATCAAGAGGGAACACGATTGTTTCCACGGCGAATTTCGACCGTTTCGGCGTAGTTCGCTTCAATAATATTACGACACTTACGACAGCAACGTTTACGCTTCGAATCTTCCGGAGCGCCGACGGAGCGTTGTTCCGGACAAGAACGATTCCATCCGGCGTAGAGACGTTTGCCGTTATTGGCTGATTTAAAAAACTAGATTCAAAGTGACTGTGCTAATTCTAACGTGCACAGCCACTTTTTTTATTTTTACTAGGTTAATGACAAACGGAGCATTTTGAATGATTCTGGAGAAGCGTTAGCGGTCGCTTTCGAGAGGGGATTCCTACTTTTAACATATTCATTCAAAGGAATCCCCGAGCAATGGCGATCGGAAGAACGTTCAAATGCGTAGTTTGCTCATTAACCTGACATCCTATGGGACAAGTTTCGCGGCGGATTGCTATATTCTGCGCAGCCTGGTCTTTGAATATCTTCTTTATTAAGGTAAAATAATCGTAATTAGCGAGTTCGGGGGGAGGAACAAGCTACATATGACGGGACATGCACAGCACTTAAAGCTGCCTAAGCTGGAACTGCTTCGCAGGATATTATTTATTACGCTGGGAGCGGCCCTGGTTTCAGTAGGATTGGAGATTTTTTTGGTCCCCAATCACATCATTGACGGCGGAATCGTCGGGATATCGATTATCGTATCCCATCTGACGGGACTGCCCCTGGGTATATTCCTTTTCCTTCTTAACCTGCCGTTTCTGGTGCTTGGCTACAAGCAGATCGGCAAAACCTTCGCGATGTCGACCCTGTACGGGGTAAGCGTGATGTCGCTTGGCACCTTCCTGCTTCATCCCGTTCCGCCATTGACGGAAGAGTATTTTCTGGCTTCCATATTTGGCGGCGTGATTCTGGGCATTGGTGTCGGTATCGTTATCCGGTTCGGCGGATCTTTGGACGGTACGGAGATTATCGCCATTTTGTTTAACAAGCGTCTGCCTTTCTCGGTTGGCGAGATTGTGATGTTTTTCAATTTGTTTATTCTCGGAAGCGCGGGCTTTGTGTTCGGCTGGGACCGTGCGATGTATTCGCTCGTCGCCTACTACATTGCCTACAAGATGATTGATATTACGATGGAGGGCTTCGAAGAATCGAAATCGGTCTGGATCATCAGCGATGAGGCCAAAGAAATTGGCATGGCTATCATGGACCGGCTTGGGCGCGGCGTGACGTATCTGCACGGGGAAGGCGGTTTTTCCGGCGGGCAGAAACGGATTATCTTCTGCGTCATAACCCGTCTGGAGGAAGCGAAGATGAAATCCATCGTGCAAGAGCTGGATCCTTCGGCTTTTCTTGCGGTTGGCAACATTCACGATGTAAAGGGCGGCAGATTCAAAAAGCGGGATATTCACTAATAGCATAGTTAGGAGAAAAAGGCAGTGGACGAATTTGCAAGCATCCGCCATTGGACTTCGGGGCGGCAAAGCGAAAGCTGGCAGCGGGAACGCGGGGTCCGGCTTGGCATAGGCGACGATGCGGCGCTTGTTGACCCTGCCGCTCCGATTGCCGGAGTAGCTTCGCCGTATGAATTCATCATGGCGATGGATACGATGGTAGAGACGGTGCATTTCAACGAAGTGACGATGACCTACGAGGATATCGGCTATAAGGCGCTCGCGGCCAACGTGAGCGACATAGCCGCCATGGGCGGCGTGCCGCTGCAGGCGCTTGTTTCGGTAAGCGTGCCGAGGCAGCTGGGGCCGGAGCCCATGCGCCGGCTCTATGATGGACTGTACGCCTGCGCCGAGCAATACGGCGTAGCGGTGATTGGCGGCGATACCACCTCGTCGCCGCAGCATCTTGTTGTCGCGGTGACGGTGACAGGTGCCGTCGAAGCGGGCAAGGCGCTGCGCCGGTCCGGGGCGAAGCCCGGCGACGCGGTTGTATTGACCGGCCCCGTCGGCAAGTCGGCGGCCGGGCTGCATTCACTGCTCGCGCAGCGGGAACGCGGCGCCGATGCGCTGGCGGGGGAACGCGCGGCCGCGCAGCTTGTGCAGGCGCACCGCCGCCCGTCGCCTTCGGTACGGGCGGGACGCCTTCTGCTTGCGCGGGGAACCTGCCATTCGCTTAACGACGTTAGCGACGGTCTTGCCAGCGAGGCCTGGGAGATCGCTGAAGCGTCGGGGCTCGCCGTCTCTTTATTCGACCGGCAGCTGCCTCGCAGCGGCAGCATGGCCGCTTATGCGGGTGCGGCTGGCATCGATCCTCTAGAGTGGATGCTGTACGGCGGCGAGGATTATGTGCTGCTCGGGACGATGGAGCACGGCGACGCGGCAGCCATGCAGGCGGCTTTCCACGCGGAAGGGCTGCCCTTTTATATCATTGGGGAAACGTCGGCAGGAACGCCGACAGTCGAATTAATCCGTGTGACGGACAGAGGCGAGCTGCGGCAGCCCTTGGCTAAACGGGGTTATAATCATTTTGAGTAATAAGCAGGTGAAGAAGATGACCATTGAAGGACAAGTAGTCCTTAACGTCCGCAGCGAGCGGGAAACTGCCTTGCTTGCGCTGCGGATTGCCGGGCTAGTCAAGCCGGGCACCGTGCTTGCACTAGACGGAGATCTTGGAGCCGGCAAGACAACCTTTTCGCAAAAATTCGCGAAAGCCATTGGCGTGACGGATATTGTAAACAGTCCGACCTTTACGATTATCAAAGAATACGAGGGGGCCTCCATGCCCTTTTATCATATGGACGTGTACCGCCTGTCCCTGGAAGAAGCCGACGAGCTGGGGCTGGACGATTATTTCTTCGGCGAAGGGGTTACGATTGTGGAATGGGCAAGCCTGATTGAAGAGCTGCTGCCGCCGGAACGCCTGGAAATGTATATTGCGCATGAAGGCGGCGAGGAGCGCCGGTTCCGGATCTCCGGAATCGGCGAACCTTATGCCGCTTGGTGCGAGGTTTTGTTGAATGAGATGGGAGCAGGGAATAACGATGACTGAACGTAATGTAGGACCGGTGTTAGCGTTTGATACTTCTACCGCTGCTTTTGCGGCAGCGATCTTGGATAAAGGCCGTATTCTCGGGGATATGCAGTCGATGGCGGAAAGAAACCATTCCGTGCACGTCATTACCCATATCAAGCAGCTGATGGAGCAATGCGGCGTAACGTCCAAGGACGTGGGCGCCATTGCGGTTGGCAGCGGTCCGGGGTCCTATACGGGAATGCGGATTGCGGTGGCGGCAGCAAAGACGCTTGCCTGGGTGTGGGGCAAGCCTCTGGTCGGCGTCTCCAGTCTTGAGGCGATCGCCTACGGTGGCTGGCATCATGCAGCTGGCGTCGAGCTTGGCGCGGATCCCTATTCCCGGGCCGGCGAAGGCGAGGACTGGGTTCTCCCGATTATGGATGCCCGGCGCGGACAAGTCTATACGGGCGGCTATGCGATGTCGGCAGGCGGCGAGTGGAGTTGCTTTGCGACAGACGGCGTAAGACTCATGCAGGACTGGGTGGACCGGATTGCGGGAGACGCGGCACGGGAGCGTGGACATGTAAAACGCATTTGGGTTGTCGGCGATCTGGCGCAGCACCGTGAACAAGCGGAAAGGCTTCAGGCAATATGCGGGGACAATGAGTCCGTAGCGGAAGTGCATCTGCTGCCCTATGAGCTGGAAGGCCGCGCGGTAGCCTGGCTTGGCCGCGAGCGTCTGCTTAGAGGCGAGATCGCGGACACGCACGGATTGACGCCTAACTATACCCAGCTGGCAGAGGCGGAAGTAAATCTTCGCGCCAAGCAGCAGGGGGAGGCGAAGTCCTGATGCCTTCCGATCTTGTTTTTCGTTCCATGACGATAGCGGATATTCCGTTTATCGTTGCGATTGAGCATGAGGCGTTTGCGACGCCGTGGACGCCGGAAGCGTTCAAAAACGAGCTGACGAGCAACATGTTTGCGCGTTACATGGTGATGGAGCATGACGGCCAAATTATTGGCTACGGCGGGATGTGGGTCATTGTAGACGAGGCTCATGTCACGAACATTGCCGTACGCGCGGATCATAGAGGCCAAGGGCTTGGCGAACGGCTGTTAACCGAGCTGCAACGGACGGCGGCTTTTTTCGGCGCGAACAAAATGACGCTGGAGGTTCGCGTCTCCAACGAGGTTGCGCAAGGCTTATACCGGAAGCTGGGCTTCAAGCCTTCCGGCATCCGTCCGGCTTATTATTCCGACAATAACGAGGACGCGTTAATCATGTGGGCGGACCTGAACTTCTATCAGCCTGCAGCAGAGGAGCAAGAATGGTGAATACATCGAATCAGGATGCCGTAATTCTGGCGATCG
Source organism: Paenibacillus sp. BK033 (assembly GCF_004345425.1). Classification (GTDB taxonomy): domain Bacteria; phylum Bacillota; class Bacilli; order Paenibacillales; family Paenibacillaceae; genus Pristimantibacillus. The sequence continues at coordinate 95,233 of NZ_SLVP01000011.1, read as the reverse complement.
AAACAAGCTGTGACGAAACCTCGGTCGCCGTCGTACGCGGCGGTAAACATATATTATCCAATGTCATCTCGAGCCAGATCGAGATTCATAAACAATTCGGCGGTGTCGTCCCGGAGATCGCATCGCGCAAGCACGTCGAAGTCATTACGCTTATGATTGAGCAGGCAATAGAGGAGTCCGGTCTTACGCTGCAGGATATTTCGGCGGTAGCCGTCACGCAGGGTCCGGGGCTTGTAGGGGCTTTGCTGGTTGGAATCGTTGCTGCCAAAAGCCTCGCGATGGCGCTGGATGTGCCTTTTATTGGGACGCATCACATCGCGGGTCATATTTATGCCAATCAGCTTGTTCACGAACTGGAATACCCGTGCATGGCGCTTGTCGTTTCCGGCGGGCATACGGAGCTTGTGCTGCTCGAGAGCGAAGGCAGCTTCCGCATGATTGGGCGTACCCGCGACGATGCGGTCGGGGAGGCTTACGACAAAGTAGCAAGAGCTTTGAAGTTCCCGTATCCCGGAGGGCCTCATATCGACCGGCTTGCTTCGGAGGCGGAGGCTGTCATTGAGCTGCCGCGGGCATGGCTGGAGCCTGATTCTTACGATTTCAGCTTCAGCGGGTTGAAGTCTGCCGTCCTTGCCGTTATCAATCAGACGAATATGAAGGGCGAAACGCTGGATGCCGGTGCTCTCGCCCGCGGATTCCAGGAGTCGGTCATCGAGGTGCTCGTCGAAAAAGCGCTTCGCGCCGTCCGCGCCTTTGGCGCCAAGCAGCTTCTCTTATGCGGCGGCGTAGCGGCGAATAAAGGCTTGCGCGAGGCGCTTGCATCGCGCTGCGACAAAGAAGGCGTGCCGCTTCTGGTCCCGCCGCACAAGCTGTGCACGGACAATGCGGCCATGATTGGCGCCGCGGCCTTTTTGAAATGGCAGAAGGGCGAATTCACTTCGCTGGAGATGAAGGCGGAGCCTAATTTCTCGCTGGAGGGCTGGGCCAAGCCGTCCGTCTCTTAGCAAATATTTTTTATTTGAATTGACAGAATATTTCTTGGGGAATATAATGGGTACCAATAGTTCAAACATCATACTGTGCAAACGCTGAGAACAGGAGTAGTAAGGCTAATCCGGGTTTAGAGAGCTGCGGGAAGGTGCAACGCAGTCGAAGGATGCCAGAAACTCGCCTGGGAGCGGAGCAACGGATAGCGCGGCTGGCCATGGATAGCCCGCAAGTACGTTGCTACGGATAACCCCCGTAAAAGGGTGCGCATTCGTCAACATCCGGAGTTGGCAATGCGCCTAAGGTGGACATTCGAAGCCGTTTAACTTTGCGGCGGTTGATGTCAACAAGGGTGGTACCGCGCAGGTTTAGGATAGCCTGTCGTCTCTTGATTTCAAGAGGCGACAGGCTTTTTGGTGTTTTTTGAACTAGGTTTGGCAAGATTCACGCATTCGCGGAAGACCAATGAACATACGCAAATTCATATACAAAACGCTGGGAACAGGATTAGTAAAGCAATTGAGCGGGTACACGGCGCGATTGAACAGTCAGGCGGAGCCTGAACGGAACAATCGTTGCTGCAGAGAGCTGCGGGGTGGTGCGACGCAGTCGAAGCTTAAGCTTGAACTCGCCTGGGAGCGGAATGATGGAGGCCGGCCGGCTGCTTAAAACTGCAGTTAAGCTATGGCGAGTACATCGTTACGGTAAACCTCCGTCATCGGGTGTTCAAGCGGGTCGGAACCGCATGAAGCTTAAGGCTTAGCCGGCATGGCTGGCTGCTTCACGAAGGTTCCGGCCAATGAGAGTGGTACCACGGCAGCCTGTCGTCTCTTACACAGAGACGGCAGGCTTTTTTGCATCCAAAAAAAACATAACGGAGGGTTTTCCCATGAAAAAAATTCAAATCTTCGATACAACTTTACGCGATGGCGAGCAATCGCCCGGAGCATCGATTGAGCCTGAACGCAAAATCATTATCGCCCGCCAGCTGGCGAAGCTGGGCGTCGATATCATCGAGCCGGGCTTTGCGATCTCGAGCCCAGGCGAATTCGCGGCTATCCAGCAAATCTCCCGCGAGCTGCAAAACGTTGAAATCTGCGGCTTTGCGCGCGCGGTGAAGGTCGACATCGATGCCGCCGTCAAAGCGACGCAGGATGCGGCCAAGCGGCGCCTGCATCTGTTCATCTCTTCCTCGGATATTCATCTGAGCCACCAGATCCGCAAGACGCGGTCGGAAGTCATTCAGATTGCGAGGGATATGATTTCTTATGCGAAGCAATTCGTTGACGAGATTCAGTTTGCCGCAATGGACTCCACCCGTTCGGATCGTGATTTTGTCATCGAGCTGGTAGAAGCGGCAATTGAATCCGGGGCAACCATCATTAATCTGCCGGACACCTTGGGCTATGCCCTGCCTAACGAGATGGTCGATCTGTTCACGTCGGTACGCCGTCAGGCACGGGGCGGAGACAAGGTTCGCTACAGCACGCATAACCATAACGATCTCGGCATGGCGGTCGCGAACAGCCTGGCGGCTGTGCAAGCGGGGGCAACGCAAGTCGAGGTTACCGTAAACGGGGTTGGCGAACGGGCGGGCAACTGCTCGCTGGAGGAGCTGGCGATGCTGATCGAGACGCGCAAATCGGCTCTGCAGATCGAGACCAATATCGAGCAAGGCGAGATTTACACAACCTCGCACATGGTCAGCCGCGCGATGCATTATCCGATCGCCTACAACAAACCGATTGTTGGCCGCAACGCCTTCCAGCATGAATCCGGCATTCACCAGGACGGCCTGCTGAAGGACCGCAGCACCTATGAAATCATGGATCCGGAAGCAATGGGGATTTCCCGCAGCATGATTATTCTGGGCCGCCATTCCGGACGCCATGCCATCAAGCACCGTTTGTCGGAATACGGCATTGCGGTGGCGGACAACGAATTGAACGACGTGTATATCAAATTCAAACAAGTTGCCGACGAGAAAAAGATCGTCACCGATGACGAGCTGATCCGCATCGCAGGCGAAGCGACCGAGACACAGCCGGATCCATACAAGCTGATTGATCTGCAGGTATTGGCCGGCAGCCAGAAGTCCCGCATCGCTTCGGTTACCATCCGGGACGGCGAGGATGGAAGAGAACGTTCCTACTCCGGAATGGGTGAAGGACCATTGGAGGCCGTTATCCACTGTATCCAGCAAGCGATTCCCGTAGCCGCTCAATTCGAGGATTTGGAGCTGCATTCGTTGTCGACGGGCGAGGATGCCCATGGCGAAGCGGTAGTGAGCATTATTATCGAAGGCGAGCGCTTCCGCGGGACTTCGATCCATAAGGATATCATTTACGCGGCTGCACAAGCGTACGTCGCGGCTTGCAACCAGGCGGTTATGACAAGCAGAAAACAGGCCATTGAAGAAAATGTCGGTTAACTGGAATAGTTATCCACAAAACCGCAGACGTTGTGCATAAGCGAAAAAAAACGGATAATGTCAGCCTTTTCCCTGTGTATAAAAATGCGTGCAAGTCGTGGATAGTTTTTGCACAGCCTGCCTGTGGATAATGTGCATAACGTGGATAAAGATGTGGTCAAGGAAGCTTTTGTAAGTAATTAGTGACATTAACCTTTACAAATCACGCTTTGTTATCGACAGAATTAACTAACAATTCACCTATTATTGTGGATAAACCTGTGGAAAAGGTGGACATTTACCCCGAAAGCACGACTTTTGTGCTTTCGGGGCTTTTTTTGCGGTTGCGCCCCGCAAACCACGCCGCAAAAAAATTGCGTGAAACTGCAGCACGGTTTTCGGTGAAAACACTTTCAGATTCAGGTAAGGTTAAATTACTAGATCACGTTCCGGCGAGTAGGTATTCCGGCCTGAATGGAGGAGAGCTGCAGTGAACTTAGAGACGGTCATTCAAGTAAGCTCGATATGCAAATGCTATGGTCCGTACAACGCGTTAAACGAAGTCTCTTTTGAAGTAAACAGAGGCGAGTTGTTCGGCATTATCGGGACAAGCGGGGCAGGCAAGACAACCCTGCTGGAGATGCTTATGGGACTTCGCAGGCCTGATCAGGGAACGATAGAAGTACTTGGCATGGATGCCATTATGGAAGCCAAGCAGCTGAAGGAATATATCGGCATGCATATGTACAGCAACTCGCTCGTTGACAATCTAACGGTCCGTGAAGCGCTGGAACTGTTCCAGTCGTTTTACATCAAACAAAACGATATCGATCGGATTATTGCGGATCTGGAGCTGGAGCCGTACGTGAACAAGCCGGTGAAACGGCTGTCCGGCGGTTGGCAGCAACGCATCGCGCTTGCTTTCGCGCTGGTGAACGATCCTGAAATTATATTCTTGGATGAGCCGACAACCGGGCTCGATAAGCAGGCGAGGGCGGGTTACTGGGCTCTGCTTATGAAGCTGAAGAGCCGGGGCAAAACGATCGTTATGGCATCCCACGACATGGGGGAAATGCAGAGAAATTGCGATCGCATTGCGGTGCTGCGCAAAGGGGATATCGTCAGATGCGATTCTCCGCAGCAGCTCATCTCCCAAATTCCAGAGGGCTGTTTTTCTATGGAGGGCGTATACGTTCATTTCGCTTACGCGGAGATGTAACCTTGCTTAGCGATCCGGCCTAGTTTGAAGGAGGACTTTTGTACATATGAATCCCAGAAACGACACCAACGAAAGTCCGTCCGTTCATCGAAGCCAGGTGATAGAGAAGCGCATGGAGATGATTGCCGTGCTGCTCGATAAATTAAATGGGGAGGAGATCGTCCAACAATCCATAACCAAACCACAATCTCAAAAGCGGAAGGGGCGAAATAACGACAAGCTGATGCAAATAGTTGGCGGCATATTCTTCCATCGTATAAGATAAGGATGACACTACCATGACGGAGGTCAGAGGATGGAAGAACTAGTGCCTATGATCGGGCGGGAAATGCTGCGGGTTTCCGATAAGTATTTCACTACGGAGCCGCTTCGCGGATACGCCCGTGCTTTTATACGGGAAAAGCAGGCCGAATCGATGAGATTCGGCCTTTTGACCGTGCTTCATTACCGGATGTTCGGAGGAGAGTCCGGGCAGATCCTTCAAGCGGCCGCGGCCGTTGAATTGTTTATTCTGGCATCCGATATTCTGGATGATTTGCAGGACGGGGACGCCCCTCATCAGGCTTGGTCCCGGGTACCGCCGGCGGCCGCGATGCAGACGGCTGCCTCCTTCATGGTGCTTTCGCAGCAGGCGCTGCTGGAGCTGGAGTTCGATCAGGGCTTGCTGCTCCGGGTGGTCCGGATGATGAACGGCCAATTGCTGAAGGCGGCAAACGGGCAGATGCTGGATTTGATGAACGCGGTGATAGACGAGGAATCCTATCTCGCCATGGTTCAGCATAAATCCGCGGCGCTTATCGTATTCGCCTGCATGGCGGGAGTCATGCTTGCGGGCCGGGAATGGCATCCGGTCGTAGCGGAATATGCCGAAGAGGTAGGAATGGCGGCCCAAATTAAAAATGATATTAAAGACCTGCTCCGCTGGGATGACAAGAACGATTTTATCTTGCGCAAAAAGACCCTTCTTACCTTGTTCCTTTTGGAGGAATTACCGGAGGAAGACCGGTGGATTTTGGACTATTTCGAAGGCAGGCTGCAGTCGGAAGATGTCGCGGACAGGCAGCAAATGCTGGAAGAAGCATGCGACCGGACGGGAGCGGCATTATACGGCTCGGTGCGCATGAGGATGCATTTTAATCGGTTCCAGGAACTGCTCGACCAGGTGCCGGAGGCTGCTTCGGCTAAGGACAAGCTCCTAGAGATTTTCTCCGGCTAGAGCCTTTCTTCATAGACCGCAATGAGGATTGCGGGAAATACGGGGCATGTTGGCGTTTGCTGTCGAAAGATTTCCTGCTATAGTAGAATCAGAATCTGATTCTACTATAGCAGAGGAGGAATTTTAAATGTTGAAAGATGCTATTCGTTCGCTTGCTGCAAGCAAAGAGAAAATGTCGATGGTGATGGGTGGACAGCTGCAACTCGCTGGCGTATCCGCAGCCGAGCACAAAGCACTCCAAGATGCGCTGAAGAATCAAGACGAGAAAAAAGGCAATTACACGCTGGCGGTTTGGGGCTAATATAGTCATAAAACGACTTCATGCGAGTGCAGGAGGAGATTAGACGATGTTTAAACCAACTCTAAGAATTTCAGCACCTCTCTTCCTGATTACATTTCTCGTCATTTTGCTCTATTTGACCCTTACGATCATCAAGGAGCCTTTTATAGGCGTCGAGCTAGTGCAAGGTTCAAAGGGAGATTATTTCGTGAAAGCTCTCGAGCCTGCCGGACAAGCGATTAGCAAAGGCATCTTGGTTGGCGATAAAATCCTCTCCGTGAACGGCGCGCCGGCAGGTCAATATAGTAACGTAAAGAAATTTTTTTCCATTGAAAAATCAAATTCCGTGCTGGTCGAGCACAGTAATAAGGATCGGCAGTTAATAGAGTTTAACCGGGGCTGGTACGGGGATCATTCCAGTTGGGAACTGTTCATTCAGCTGTACATACCGCTTATTTCGCTCATCCTGTTCGCAGGGTTTTCTTCTTTTCTGTATTCGAAAAGGAAAAATGACAGCGCAGCATTGATGCTTATGCTGTTTTTTGCCACGATCGGGCTCTGCTACTACTCTTCGGCGGCCTCCTATCGGAGCGATCCAGTCGGATTCTCGATTATCTATTTAGTGCTCCCGTCAGTGCCGATCATTTTCCTGCAGTTTATGAATCAGTACATGAAGCGGTATAACGTGGTCTTCATCAGCAAAGCGGGATTAATCGGAATGCTGAGCACGTTTGGCGCAGTCGAACTCGGAATGCTGCTGTATGTCTGGACGGATCTGCTGTCGAACGGCGCGTTTGTGTACGTACGGATGTTGTATTACGGCACCTTGATTATCGGGAATTTCATCTGCATCTATCAGCTTGTCCGAAAGTTTCTGCAGTACCGCAAGACGAAGTTCAATTCGCTTTTCAAGATTACGCTGGTTTCGCATATCGTTGCGTTTACACCGTTTACGGCGATGAACCTGCTGCCGCTCTTTATCGGCGGAGGACAGATTTTACCGGCTGCCTTTACTTCGTTGTTTTTGTTTGTGCTGCCGATCGTTTATTTTTATCTGCTAACATCCAATCAGCTCTTTGACATCGACTTCATCCTGACAAGGTTTAAATATTACACGCTTCTGTCCGCCCTGCCGGCTCTCTTGCTGACTCTTGCGATTATCGGAGTGCTGAAAGGAAAGGCAGACGTATCCTGGATCGGTTACATTCAAATTTTCCTGTCCTCTTACGTGGTGATGACTCTCTTCTTGTATGTGAAGGAGCAGATCGATCATAAGTTCCGTCCGAAGCTGTTCAAAGCCATGTACAGCTATCAGGACAGCTTGGACCGATTCTCGCGCAAGGTTGCAACCGTGATGAAAAGAGCGGATTTGGAGGCCGTGCTGAAGCAAGAGATCAGCGACCTGCTTCCGGTTAACCGGATCGATTTCGTTCTTGTCGATCAGGCCGACGGCTCCGTGCACAAGCTGGGCGAATCCGACGAGGAGAAAGGCACGTCCTTGTTCCTGCTTCAGGTTGCGGAATCGCTGCAAGTTGGCGAAATGGTAGAGCTACCGCATGGCATCGGTCTTGTCATCGGACGCCAGCGTTCCAAATACCATGTCGTCTGGATCGGCTCGAAGACGAACCATACCCGGTTCAACTCGGACGAGCTGCGCTGGTTAAAGACGCTCGCGAATTATTCCAGCATAGTCTTCGAGAATCTGTACCTGATCGAAGGTCTGATTGAGGACCTGGAATCGGAAGTGCGCAAGGAGCAGACTACCGCGCCTTGGGTTCTGCGGTTGTTGTTCTGTCTGTCGGAGAATGAACGAAGAAAGCTGGCGGCCGATCTTCACGACTCCGCGCTGCAGGATCAGTTGATCTGGTACCGCAAGCTCGAGGGGCTAATGAATGATTACCCCATTTCGGACAATCTTAGCGATGAGCTGAACGAGATCAAGGAAGGACTGCTGGATGTCATTCACCAGATCCGGGAGACCTGCAATGAACTGCGGCCGCCGCTCCTGAAAGAGATGGGCGTTATCGAAGCCGTTGAATCCATAGTCGAGCACTCGCAGATGCGCGATAATTTCGCGGTTGATTTCAGGCCGAAGCCGTTCGCCCATCCGCTTAACGAAGAACAAATTACAGCCATTTACCGGATCGTGCAGGAATTGCTCAGGAACGCTGCCAAGCATGCGCAGGCGAACCGGGTTACCCTGGAGCTTGAGCAGCGGAAAGGAAGAATCTACTTCCGCTACAAGGATGACGGCATCGGAATGGATGTTGACTATATGAAAGCCTCCTTTGAGCATATGGGGCTGTCCGGCATTAAAGAGCGGGTAGCGAGCCTTGAAGGAGAGATTACGTTCCGGTCGAAGCGCGGCAGCGGGCTGGAGGTTGTAATCAACTTGCCGGAGACAATGACGACCGGTCGTTCGGAAAGGGGATTATTGCGTGATTCGTATCTTATTAGTTGATGATCATCCTTCCGTTGGCGAAGGAACCAAAACCATGATCGAACAGGATCCTGAGATGAAGGTAACCGTCGTGCTATCCGCAATGGAAGCGCTCGATGCCGTTAATCATGACCCCTTTGATATTATATTGTGCGATTTGAATATGCCGGGAATCAGCGGTCTAGAGCTTACGAAACGGCTTATTCAGCAAGATCCCGACCGCCGGGTTCTTATCTATACCGGCTACGAGATCAGCACCCATTACAACCTGTTGATTGAATGCGGAGTTTCCGGGTTTATTTCCAAGACGGTGTCCCGGGAGCAGCTTCATAACAACATCCGCTGCGCGATGCGTGGGGAAGCGGTTATTCCGATAACCCTGCTGAAGCAGCTGCGTCGTAATGAAGTGAAGATTACCCGCGCGGAAAAAGCGATCGAAGAGGTCTCGATTAACGAACGGGACCAGGATATTTTGCAGGAGGTTGCGAACGGCAGCAGCAATAAGGATATCGCTGCCAAGCTTCATATGAGCCAGCGGACGGTAGAGTACAACTTAACCCGCATATTCGAAAAGCTGAGCGTGCGTTCAAGATCGGAAGCGATTGTAGAAGCCAAGCGGCTCGGACTTATTCGGATGGAGCAATTTTTAACCTAATTGACGCTTACCCCGACTTCTTGCGTTCACCGCCGGTGAACGTGAAAGTCTTCTTATATGGGATAGCTGCCGCGGAAGCCGCAGAATCGTATCCCCAATGATTTGTCTATGTAAGACCACCCTAACTTTTGGTTTCCCTCTCAATGCTTACGCCTATATGGCGTAAGCATCTTTTTTTGGCAAAACCCAATTCTAATAAAACAAAGTATAATGGTATCTATAGGTTTGCAGCATACGGACGAGCGTGGGGTGGAGGCAGAGAAATGAAATATATATGGTTATGGGCGGTCTATATTTTCCTTTTTACAGCGGCTGCTATCGGTCTGGAGATCCTGGAAGGAAACAAGATAACAACCACGGAATATTACGGGCTGCGTAACATGGGCAGCATCTTCGTGATGTTCTGCTTGCTCAGCAGCATTGCCCTGTACGTGGTTACTTTCCTGCCGTTAACGCTGCTGCTTACGAGGTTCGTAAAGCTATTGCCGGCAAGAATCATCTTATATTCCATTGCCGGAGGGATAGTTGGAATATGGGTGTTCGATCAATTTTATGATTTGGGCGATGAGTACTACGTAAAGGGGTATGGGCTTAACGTGAATAGCGCCCTTATTCTGTTTGGGCTGGCAGGATTCGTATACGCGGTAACGGATACGTATTTGGGGAGTAAAAAGAAATAAAACCTCCCGGGCGTCATCGCGAAGGATGCGCGGGGAGGTAATTTGGCGCTTATTCGCTTAATTGCTCCCACTGCTCATAAGCAGCATTAAGCGCCGTGCGTTTTTCTTCCGTTTTAGCTTGAATCTCTTGAATGGCCATATAGTCGTTAAAGATAGCCGGATCGGTCAGTTGGACCTCGAACTCGGCAATTTGTTCCTCCAGCGAGGCGATATCCTGCTCCAGCTGCTCCAGCTTGCGAAGGCGGCTCCGTTCTTCCCGTTTGGCTTGCTTATCCATCTCGTAGGAAGTCGGAGCTTCGGCAGCAGGCTGATTGGATTTGCTGGCCAGCTTTGCCGCTGCTTCAAGTCGGGCTTCCTCTTGCTCGGCTTTCTTCTCGATCATGTCATCATAATTTCCTAGGAAATGCTCGGTTCCTGTCGGAGTCAGTTCGACAATGCGTTCCGCCATTTTGTTAAGGAAATAACGGTCATGGGAGATAAAGAGCAAGGTCCCTTCGTAATCGAGCAGCGCGGATTCAAGCACCTCTTTGCTGAACAGGTCCAGATGGTTGGTAGGTTCGTCCAGGATAAGGACGTTTGCCTGCTCGAGCATCAATTTGGCAAGAGAGACGCGCGCTTTTTCGCCGCCGCTGAGGGAGGAAATACGCTTCAGGACATCCTCGCCGCTAAACAGGAAATTGCCAAGCACGGTACGAACGCGGGCTTCCTCCATATGCGGATAAGTGCCCCATACTTCTTCGAGCACCGTATTGGACGGAGTCAGCCCGGTCTGCTCCTGGTCATAGTACCCAAGCTTGACGTTGGAGCCCCAACGGACGGTGCCTGTCTGAGGCTGTCTTTGTCCAACCAGAACTTTTAACAGCGTTGACTTGCCAATCCCGTTTGGTCCGATCAGGGCAACCGTTTCACTGCGGGACAGCTTAAAGGATACATGCTGGAACAGCTGGCGGTCCTTCTCCGGGAACTTGACGGACAGGTCGGCCACGTCCAGAACGTCCTTGCCCGTCTGGCGCTCGATCTCGAAGGTAAAGCGGGCTTTCTTCAAGTCGCCAAGCGGCTTGTCGAGCACATCCATTTTCTCGAGCGCTTTACGCCGGCTTTGTGCCCGCTTGGTTGTGGAAGCACGGACGATATTGCGCTGAATGAACTGCTCCATCTTGGCGATTTCTTCCTGCTGCTTCTCGTACTGCTTCATGTCGGCCTCGTATTCGGCAGCCTTCAGCTCTATGTACCGGCTGTAGTTGCCCGTGTAGCGTCTGGCTGCATGCCGTTCGATCTCGACGATGGTTGTAACAAGCGCATCAAGGAAGTAACGGTCATGGGAGACAACCAGAATGGCGCCGGAATAGCTGCGGAGATAACCCTCGAGCCAAGTCAGCGTAGGAATGTCCAAATAGTTGGTGGGCTCGTCGAGCATGAGAAGATCCGGTGCCTGCAGCAGAATGCGGGCAAGCGCAAGACGGGTCTTCTGACCGCCGCTTAAAGTACTGATCAGCGTGTCCGGCGGAAAGCTGCCGAAGCCCATTCCGTGAAGGACGCTGTTAATGCGGGTGTTGATCTCGAAGCCGCCTTGCTCGCGGAACCAGTCGGACTTGCGGGAATAACGGTTGAGGACATCCTCGTAACGCTTCGAATCGTCGTGAAGAGCCGGATCGGCGATTTGCTGCTCCAGCTCGCGAAGCTCTTGTTCGGCTTCGATCAGATGGGAGAAAACGGCGCGCATTTCCTCTATAATCGTGCGGTTCGATTGAAGGCCGCTGTTCTGGGCGAGATAGCCGATCCTTGTTTCCTTGGCTTTATGAATGGCGCCGGAGTCGTAAGAAAGCTCCCCGGCAATAATCTTGAGCAATGTCGATTTGCCGGCGCCGTTAACGCCTACAAGCCCTACCCGTTCGCGCTCCAGCACTTGCATCGATATATCGGATAAGATGACGTCTATGCCATAATTTTTACTGATATTGGATAATTGAAGCAGCATGAATAATACCCCCAACAAATAATGACAGGCTTTTCCGTTCCATTATATATTACCAGTCGCCATTGGCGAAAGTTGCATAACAATGGTAAACTACATTTAAACAAACAGCATGTGTGGGAAGGCTGAATCGGGAAGCGATGAATGAACAGTCAAACGGGATGCCGCTAGATAAAGCGGCGCTGCGAAAGGCAATCACAATGCTGCGTGACGGGATTCCCCTTGAAGAGCGTATCATCCGTTCGGAGGCGGCATGCCGGCATTTAGCGGCTTGGATGACGGAACATGGAGTGACAAGCTTTATGTGTTATGTGCCATTCCGTTCCGAACTGAATACCCGTTCGTTGATTGAGTGGGGCTGGAAGACAGGAGCGGAGGTTATTGTTCCGAAATGTGATCCGGCGAACCGGTCAATGACTTTGCATAAACTTGACAGTTGGAGCAGTCTTAAGGCGGGAGCCTACGGCATTCTGGAGCCTGACCCGGATAGGTGTCCGGCTCTGCCGGATTCCTATGTTCCCGGACTCGTCGCTGCGCCGGGAATCGCTTTTGACCGAAAAGGCGGGCGTCTCGGCTACGGTGGCGGATATTACGACCGTTATGCGGAGCGACTGGGTCGTGAACGGGCGGATGTGGCTTGGCTTGGCATCGCGTTCGAGGATCAGCTGGTAGACGATATTCCAATGCAGGCCCATGACAGGCGAATGGACGGAATTGTAACGGAGCTTTCAGCAAGAGTTTGGGGTGACGGTTAATGGAATTAACGCATTTTAACGAGCAAGGCCGGGCGCGGATGGTTGACGTCAGCGATAAGGAAGTAACGGCGAGAACGGCAACCGCGCGTACGCAGGTGAAGATGAACCCGGGTACGCTGGCCCGCATTAAGGAAGGCAGCATCGGCAAAGGGGATGTGCTGGCCGTGTCGCAGGTAGCTGCGATTATGGCCGCGAAGAAAACATCGGATTGGATTCCGATGTGCCATCCGCTTCCTCTTACAGGCGTAAACGTTACCTTCGGGGATAACGGACAAGATGAGCTGTACATTGAAGCCACGGTCAAGACAACCGGTAAGACAGGCGTGGAGATGGAAGCTTTAACAGCTGTTTCTGCCGCCGCGCTTACCGTGTATGATATGTGCAAGGCGCTGCAGAAGGATATGGTCATCGGTCCCACGTACCTGCTTGAGAAGACCGGGGGCAAAAACGGAGACTATCGAATTTGACAACCCATGAACGGATAAGGGATGGGAGGAATAATAGATGCGGTGGAAAGTAGCGATATTGACGGCAAGTGACAAAGGCTCGCGCGGGGAACGCGAAGATACAAGCGCACAGGTGATCCGCGAGCTGGTAGAAGAGGAATTGGGCGGAGAGATTGTCGATTACCGGATCGTGCCTGACGAGCAGGACGAGATTATCGCGGCAATTATTGAGATGACGGAATATTATCAGGCGGATCTGGTGTTAACGACTGGCGGAACGGGGCTCGCCCCAAGGGATGTCACTCCGGAGGCAACTCTTAAGGTGGTTGACCGTCTTGTGCCGGGTATTGCGGAAGCAATGCGGATTGGAGCGCTGCAAAAGACCCGACGGGCTATGCTGTCCCGCGGAGTATGCGGTATTCGCGGACAATCCCTTATTATCAACCTGCCGGGCAGTCCAAAAGGCGTGCACGAGAGCTTGATGGCCATTATGGACCAGCTGCCCCATGCACTTGAGATTATTTCCGGAACTCACGGTGATCACGAATGAGCGGAACGGAAACGATACTGAAGGAAGTTCCGGTTCGGGATGCGGTAGGCCTCAGGCTTGCTCATGATCTTACGCAGATCATTCCCGGACAGTTCAAAGGACGGTTGTTCAAGAAAGGCCATGTCATCACGGAAGCGGATATTCCAAGCCTGCTGGACATCGGCAAGGAGCATATTTATATTATGGAGCTGGGCGAGAGCGAGCTTCATGAGGATGACGCCGCCATGCGGATGGCGAAGGCGCTTGCCGGAGAAGGAATTGCACTGTCCGATCCTCATGAAGGCAAAGTCAGCTTGAAGGCCTCCGCGCAAGGTCTTGCGGTAGTAGACCAGTCTCTTGTGGAAGCGATTAATGAGCTCGGAGAGATCGCCTTGGCGACCGTGAAGACCAATAGCGTCGTACAGGAAGGGCGGGCTCTCGCTGCGACCAGAGCGATTCCTCTTACCGTGCCTAAAGCAAAGGTTCGAGAGGTGGAAAGACTGGCAGCGGAATATACAGCCGCCAATCAAGGAGAGGCCCCTCTTCGGGTTATTCCTTTCCGCAAGCTGCGCGCGGGACTTCTGACGACCGGCGGAGAAGTGTTTTCCGGCCGTATTCAGGATAAGTTTGGTCCGGCCGTCCGTTCCAAGCTGGAAGCGTTTGGCTCGGAAGTGGCCGAGCAGCGTTTCGCTCCGGACGACCGACAAATAATTGTCAAGGAAATACACTATTTGCTAGAGCAACGTTATGATATGATACTAGTGACCGGCGGAATGTCGGTTGATCCTGATGACCGGACACCAGGCGCGATTAAAGCGTCCGGGGCGGATATTGTCAGCTACGGCACGCCGATGCTGCCGGGCTCGATGCTGCTTATGGGTTATTTGAACGGCGTGCCGATATTGGGATTGCCGGGCTGCGTCATGCATGATCCGTATACTTCCTTCGATGTACTGCTGCCTCGTATATTAGCTGGTCAGACTATCGTGAGAGAAGACATTGTCCGTATGGGATATGGCGGTTTGAACAACGGTTAGTGTAGTACATAAGCGTATAACGATGAGGAGGAAGATCGAGGATGTCGGGAATTGGCGCAACAGGATTTATTTTGCTTGCAATTGTCGCTTTGCTGCTGTTTGGACCAAACAAGCTGCCTGAGCTGGGACGCGCATTTGGACGCACGCTGAAGGAGTTTAAAGCGGGCGCAAGAGATATTATGGACGATGAGAAGGATAACAAACGGGTTGAAGTGAACCGTACGGAAAATATCGAAGTGGATAATAAGCGGCTTCCGGACTAACCGGGCCCGCTTTTTTGCTGAAAGGGGGCTAAAAAGATGAGTACATCACAAAACAATGCTTCCGGACAGAGCTTTGACCGGGCCCGAATTCGCGAAGAGGGCTTGATGCCGCTGTTTGAACATCTTGGGGAGCTGCGGAAGCGGATTATTTATACGCTGATCGTCATCGTTGCAGGCCTTATTATCGGACTCGTTATTGCTGAACCGGCCTATAACTTCCTCATGGAGCAGGAGCCGGCCAAAGGCTTGCAGCTGCACGCGTTCTCCTTGTGGGACGGCATCGGCATTTATATGAAATTTGCCTTTGTTATCGCCCTATTGCTGGCTATTCCGTTCACCGCCTATCAGCTCTGGGCTTTCGTGAAGCCCGCGCTTAAGCCAAACGAACAACGGGCAACGATTAAATACATACCGTTTGCGCTTATCATGTTCCTGGTGGGACTGGCGTTCTCGTATTTTGTCGTGTTCCCGCTGGCCTTTCATTTCACGCGAAAAATTTCGGCGAATCTTAATCTGGAAGAAACGATTGGGATTACGCAATATTTTTCCTTTATGTTTAATATTTTGATACCGATTTCACTCTTGTTCGAGCTGCCCTTGGTTATTATGTTTCTGACCGCAATCCGGATTCTTAATCCGGTAAGGCTCCGCAAGATGAGACGGATTGCCTATTTCTTAATGATCTTAATAGGGGTAGTCGTGACACCGCCGGATTTCGTATCCGACAGCTTGGTTGCGATCCCTCTCATCATTCTTTATGAGATAAGCGTGCTGCTATCCGGAACGGTATACAAGAAGCAGCTTGCCGCTGCCGCGAAACGCGAAGCGGAGTGGGCAGCAGGGCAATAAGCCTTCGTACAGCAAAAAGACCTTGGGGATTGGATTTTCGTTCCCAAGGTCTTTTTGTTGCTGTACATCCTTCGGATTAATAACTAAGGGCATTATCTTTGTATAGCTCGCGCCCGGCCAACAAAGCGGCAAAAGTCTCGCGGCTTGAGGAAGCGGCGGTCTTGCGTCCGGAGGCAACCCGTTCGCCCGGGCCAACGACGGCGACTTGCTCCGCCTGAGGGGCACCGATAACCGCTCCGTCCTCGATAACGGCGTTTTCCCCGATAATCGCCTTATGAATACGGACATTGCGACCGATCCGTGCACCCGGCATAATGATGCTCTCGTATATAAGGCTGCCTTTGCCAACATCGGTACCGTCGCTGATAACGGATCGCTGCGCAATACCTTCCATCCGGCAATTGTCATGAACAATGCTGTCCCGCTGCACGGACCGGTTTCGGAGATGAGGACGCAATGAGCTTGGGCGCTTTTGGCTGCTGCCATAGAGAGGCCAATGCGGCTCGGAAAGGCGCAGCGTGCCGTCGATCAGCTCCATATGCGCTTCCCACAAGCTGTCGACCGTGCCGACATCCCGCCAGTAGCCTTCGTAAGGATAAGCCGTCAGGCTCGCACCGTCCTGCAGCAGCATAGGAATAATATCTTTGCCGAAGTCATGGCTGGAAGCAGGATTGCCGGCGTCTTTCAGCAGCACCTCCTTCAGCTTGTCGGTACGGAACATATAAATGCCCATGGATGCCAGGTTGCTCCTTGGAGGGGAAGGCTTCTCCTCGAATTCAACTACGCTGTAATCCTCGTTCGTGTTCAAAATGCCAAAGCGGCTTGCTTCATGCCAAGGGACGCGCTTTACCGCAATGGTAGCGGCAGCTCCGCTTTTGACATGCGCCTCCAGCATCGGCCGGTAATCCATTTGATAGATATGGTCGCCGGAGAGAATGAGAACATGCTCCGGATCATGCTGCTCGATATAGCTTAGATTGCGATAGATGGCATCAGCTGTCCCTGTATAACATCCGTTCGGAGATGCAGCGGAAGCGGGCAAGAGCGCAATCTCGCCCAGATGCTTGGGCTGAACGCCGTTCAGCCATGCCTCTCCTCCTCCGATATGACGGTGAACGGTGTCCGCGCAAAATTGGGTCAGCACGCCAATCCGCCGAATACCCGAATTCATGCAATTGCTAAGCGGGAAATCAATCATCCGGTACTGATCCCCGAAGGGGACAACAGGCTTGGCCAGCGCCGTTGTAAGTGGTGCAAGCCGTTTGCCTTCGCCGCCTGCCAATAACATCGCCATACAATTCATCTGTTTCATTCTATATTCCTCCAAGCTTTCTCGTATTAGGATGGTATAATCGAAAGTGTCCTTGTAACATCTGCTTACACCGGAACTTCCGTCTTTGAAACAGCTGTTTCTATAAAGCTATTAGCGGGTATTAAACTTTCTGGAATGTGTTTTTTGGCTTACGAAGCAAGAATTGCCGCCAGAAGCATGCGTCAATTCTTTGAGCAAATCCTTACGAAGCAAGAATTGCCGCCAGAAGCATGCGTCAATTCTTTTTAGGAGGTTGGAAATATTGAAACGAAGCATCAAGCTAAGCGCAGACGATATTTATCAATTTCACGAAGGAACATGGCTGAACAGCTATCGGAAGATGGGCGCGCACTTAACGGTGGAAAAAGGGCGCAGCGGCGTTCGGTTCACGGTATGGGCACCAAACGCAAATCGTCTTGCCGTCGCTTCGGACCGAAATAGCTGGGACGGGTTCAGGGAAGCCGGCTATGAGCTGGAGAGAATCGGGGATTCCGGAATATGGAGCGGGTTTATCGAGGGCTTTGGCGATGGAGATTTGTATAAATACGATATAGAGACGAAAGCGGGAGGCAGACAGCTGAAGGCCGATCCGTATGCGTTCAAGGCTGAAGTGAGGCCCCGCACAGCCTCGGTCATCTGTTCATTGGAAGGTTATGAATGGCAGGATAAGAGCTGGCTTCGCGGACGCAAGCCGCTGTTTGGCCAGCCGTTAAATATTTACGAGGTGCATGCCGGTACATGGCGGCAGCATCAGGATGGCCGGCTGTATACGTATGAAGAGCTGGCGGAGGAGCTGCCCGCCTATGCGGCGGAGATGGGATACACCCATATCGAGCTGATGCCCTTGGCCGAGCATCCGTACGACCGTTCCTGGGGATACCAGGGCACGGGCTATTTTGCCGCTACAAGCCGGTACGGGGAACCGCAGCAGCTGATGGCTTTCGTAGACCGGTGCCACAGCCTGGGGCTTGGCGTTATTTTGGATTGGGTACCCGGGCATTTCGCGAAGGATGCGCATGGACTGCGTCTTTTTGACGGCAGCCCGCTATTCGAGAATGCGGATCCGCTGATTGCCGAGAAGGAGCAGTGGGGAACCCTTGCCTTTGATTACGAGAAGCCGGAGGTATGCGGATTCCTGATCTCGAACGCGTTGTTCTGGCTGGACGTTTACCATATCGACGGTTTTCGGGTAGACGCGATTACAAGCATGCTGCTCCGTAACTTCGATCGTCCGGACGGGCGTTGGCGGCCCAACCGGCATGGCGGCAAGGAGGACTTGGAGGCGGCAGCCTTTTTGCGGAAGCTCAATACGGTGGTGAGGGCGCATTTTCCTCATGCGCTTATGATGGCGGAGGAGTCGCATGCTTATCCGGGCGTAACGGTTCCTCCGGAGCAAGGCGGGCTTGGCTTTACCCATAAATGGAATATGGGCTGGATGAACGATACGCTGAAGTATTTTGCGCATCCGCCCGAAGAAAGAGGCAAACATCATGGCCTGCTGACGTTCCCGATCTGGTATGCCTTCGACGAGAGATATACGCTGCCGCTGTCCCATGATGAGGTGGTGCACGGGAAGAAGTCCCTGCTGGATAAAATGCCGGGCAGCTACGAGGAGAAGTTCTCGGGTCTGCGGCTGCTGCTTGGTTACATGATGACCCACCCGGGGAAGAAGCTGTTGTTTATGGGCGGCGAATTCGGCCAGTTTATCGAATGGCGCGACGAGGCGGAGCTGGACTGGCTGCTCCTCGAGTATGAGCAGCACCGCAAGCTGCAGGATTTTGTCCGCACATTAAACCGTTTGTATATAGAGCAGCGTTCATTGTGGCAGCTGGATTCCTCGCCGAAAGGCTTCGAGTGGATCGATTTTCAGGATGAGGGGCAAAGCGTCATCGTATACAGGCGAAAAGGCAGGGCAAACGGGGAGTCGCTGATCATCCTCTGCAACTTTCATTCGCATGCCCATGCGCGGTACCGGATAGGCGTTCCGAGCCAAGGCGGCTATAAAATATTGCTGAACAGCGACAGCGCCGCTTACGGCGGCTCCGCATTCATGGAGCTTGCCGCCGCCGAAGGAACGGTCGTCCGCTCGGAGCCGATTGTCTGGCATGGGCGCAAGCATAGCATCGAGCTTCCGCTTCCGCCGCTTTCGGTCGTCGTATTGAAGCGCGAGAAGGAATCGCGGGCCGCCGTGCGCATGGAGCAGGAGCCGCAAACCATGCATAAGGAGCTTGCTCTCCCGGTACCGGGCAGCAAGCGCAGAAGCCGGCAGAGGGAACGGATTGCAAAGGTATAAGAGTCGAGAGCCAAAGGGGAGATGGAGCTTGAAGGTATTGTTCGTGGGGGCGGAATGCGCCCCGTTTCTGAAGACTGGCGGGCTCGGCGATGTGCTTGGCGCGCTGCCGGCCGCACTTAAACCGTTAGGAGCGGAAGCGCGCGTCATGCTGCCGCTTTATACCTCCATTCCGGAGCGTTACCGCTCGCGGATGAAGACCATTGCGGAGATTCGGGTATCGGTCGGCTGGCGGTATGCGTATTGCGGAATTAGAGAGCTGGAGCATGACGGCATTATTTATTATTTTCTCGACAATGAGCAGTATTTCAAAAGAGGCTCCGCTTACGGGCATGACGACGACGGGGAGCGCTTCGCCTTCCTTTGCCGGGCCGCGCTGGAGGCTCTTCCCGCAATCGGATACTGGCCGGATCTCATCCACGGCCATGACTGGCACACCGGGATGATCCCGGCGCTGCTGCGCCATCACTACAGCTGGCGCCGGGAATACGCGGGCATTAAGACCGTATTCACCATTCATAACCTGCAATACCAGGGCAATTATCCGCCTCATGCATTGGGCGATTTGTTTGGTCTGCCGCCGCATTATTTGACGTATGACCATGTGGAGTTTTACGGAGCGGTCAGTTTTATGAAGGCCGGCATTCAGCTGTCCGACCGGGTTACGACCGTAAGCCCGTCATACGCTTGGGAGATTACGACGCCGGAATACGGCTGCGGCATGGAAGGCACGCTACGAAGCCGGGGGGACAGCCTGGTTGGCATCGTAAACGGAATTGACGACGTTTTGTACAATCCGGCATCCGATTCGCAGCTGCAGGCCCGTTATTCGGCGGATTCCCCGGAGGCCAAGCTGGTCTGCAAAACCGCTCTCCAGTGGGAGCTTGGCCTGCGCGAGGATGTTGAAGTTCCGCTTATCGGCATGGTGGGCCGGCTGACGGACCAGAAGGGGCTTCCGCTGGTGCTGGAGCAGCTGGACGAGCTGATGAACAGCGAGAACGTCCAGCTTGCCCTGCTTGGAACGGGCGATCCGCATATGGAGCATCTGTTCCGCGAAGCCGAGTTGCGTCACAAAGGAAGGGTCGTCTCCTACATTGGCTTTGACGACGGTCTCGCCCGCCGGATCTATGCCGGCTCGGATTTGTTTCTCATGCCGTCGCAATTCGAGCCTTGCGGAATCAGCCAGCTGCTTGCTTTGCGTTACGGCAGCCTGCCGATTGTCCGCGAGACTGGTGGCTTGCGCGATACGGTGCACAGCTATAATGAATACACCGGGGAGGGTAACGGCTTTTCTTTCGCCCCCTATAACAGCTGGGACATGCTCTATACGGTGCGAAGGGCCTTAGGGCTCTGGAGGGACCAGGAGATTCGCGAAAAGCTGCTGACCCGCGCTTTGCGGGGCGATTACAGCTGGAGCCGTTCGGCGCAGCAATATAAGGAGCTGTATGAAGCGCTTTTGCCATGACTAAAAAGGGGTGCCGGATGAATCCGGCACCCCTTTGCATTTATTCGATTTTACGCCAAACAATCCGGTAGCCGTTAGGCTCGAGCCCGATAACAAGCTTGCCGTCAGGGTTGTCGATCGGCTCATCGGTTAAGGCATCGCGCCATCCGCCCTCGTTCATCGGATGAGACAGCTCGGCCGGCTCGTCCGACCGGTTCATCCAAATCGTAAAATGCTCCTTGCCGTCCAGCCGCTCGTAAATAAGCGAGCCGCTGTCTTCATCGGCTAATAGAACGCGGAAACGGCCGCTGCGAAGGGCGGCACGCTCCTTCCTAAGCGAGATGAGCAGTTTGTAGAAATCAAACAGCTCCCGATTCTGATCTTCTTCGTTCCACGCCATGCATCTGCGGCAATCCGGATCCTCTCCGCCCTCCATGCCAAATTCATCGCCGTAATAGACGCAGGGCAGACCCATGGAGGTCATCATATAAACAACGGCTTGCTTAACCCGGCTCGCATCACCGCCGCAACGCGTCATAACGCGCGGAATATCGTGGCTCGACAGCAGGTTGAACAAGGTCTCGTTCGTCTGCTGCGGATACCGCATGAGCAGCCGGTTCATGTTTTCCGCGAATCGGGCCGGCGAGATGGAACGGTCGGCGAAAAAGCTAAGCACCAGCTCCGTAAACGGATAGTTCATGACGGAATCGAACTGGTCGCCGAGGAGCCAGCGCAGCGAATCGCTCCATACTTCCCCGATAATAAAAGCTTCCTTATTAGCTTCCTTAATGGCTGCGCGGAAATCACGCCAGAAGTGATGGTCGATTTCGTTCGCCACATCCAGCCGCCACCCGTCGATTTCCGTTTCTTTCATCCAGTTCACGGCGGTTTCGATCAGATACCTTTTCACATCCGGATTGGCCGTATTCAGCTTTGGCATATTGCCGTAGAAGCCGAAGGTATCATAGTTCGGTATGCCGTCCCGAACCTCAACGGGGAAGCCGTTCAGATGAAACCAGTCTTTGTATTCCGAACGCTCTCCCTTCTCCAGCACATCCTGGAAAGGCGGAAACTGTTCGCTCGCATGGTTAAACACGGCGTCCAGCACCACGCGAATGCCATGGTCGTGACAAACCTGAACAAGCTTCTTCAGGAGCTCCTTGTCCCCAAAGTGAGGATCCACCTGCCGGTAATCGGTGGTATCGTATTTATGATTGGAAGGCGAACGGAAAACAGGAGTCAAATAAACGGCGTTAACGCCCAGCTCGTTCAAATGCCCGATGCGGTTTATAATTCCCTGCAGATCCCCTCCGAAAAAGGATTCGCCTTCCGGCTGTTCTCCCCAAGGGATTGTACCTTCCGGGTCGTTCGTCGTGTCCCCGTTCTCGAAGCGATCGGGCAGGATCTGATAAAAGACCGCTTCCTTGGCCCATTCCGGAGCTTCAAACAGATCGATGGGATGAATGTAATGCGCTTCGAAATAACCGCCTGCGGGCGCAGGCTCCTCCTCCGAGAAGCCGTCCTCGGTCAGCCAGATCGTTTCCTCTCCGCTATGAAGCCGGAAGCCATAGCTGAATCGTTTGAATTCAGGCCGGATAACGGCCTCCCAATAATCATGAAGGCCATCCGCCGCGATGAGATCCATTTCGACTTCCTGGCAATGATGGTCCCAGTCATATTTATCTCCCGCAATGGCGACAACCCGCTCGACATCGTTACGTTTGGTTTTGATGCGCAGATGGAACGTTTCCGGATCGTAGGCATACGACCATCTGTGGCTGGGGGAATGATAGATGCTTTCTCTTTGCAAAACGGGTCATCTCCTTTTCTCTATAGCTCCATTCAACCTGGTTTAGCCGCGCAGCAGCGATTCTGCCCCGTCGATATAGACCGAAGTCCCCGTAATGTGACTTGCTTCGTCGGAAGCGAGAAACAGCACGAGATTCGCAACCTGCGCGGGCTGCCCGGGCCCATCCTCAAGCGGCTGGCCGCCTTCCGGGAATTCAACCGGGATCCGAATTTCCTCGAGCTCCGGCTTGGGCTTGGTGGATTGATCAATGTTTGTCGAGATGGCCCCCGGACAAATGGCATTGACGCGGATCCCGTATTCCGCCAGCTCCAGAGCTGCCATACGCGTAAAAGCGGTCTGGCCGGCCTTCGAGCTGCTGTAGGCGCTGAAGCCGAAATTCGAGAACACGCGATTGCCGTTGATGGAGCTCGTTATAATGATGCTGCCGCCTTTTTCCTTCAGAAGCGGGACCGCGTGCTTGACGGTCAGGAACGTCCCGGTCAGATTGACGTTGATCGTAGCCTCCCATTCCTCCTTGCTCATGTGCTCGATGGGGGATATGGTGCCGTTAATGCCTGCGTTGGCAAAAACGATATCCAGCTGCCCAAAAGCGGAGATCGCCTTTTCGTAAGCTTCCGCCATGGAATGGTCGTCGGAAATATCGGCTTCGACGGCGATGGATTTGGCTCCAAACGCTTCGGCCTCGCGGCAGACAACGGCAAGCGTCTGCCGATTGCGGTCTAGAAGCACGAGATTCGCTCCTTCTTCCGCGAACCGGATCGCGGCTGCCCGTCCGATACCGGAACCGGCACCGGTAATGAGGGCTACTTTTCCTTCAATGCGTCTAGCTGTCGAATTACGGGACATGGTACATCTCTCCTTTTTGGCTTTTGCTAGTTAGTACACGGAATTCCGCAATCGTTAAACAGGCAGTCGTTATAAGCTGCGCTTTCGTCGTGCATCGGGACGTAAGGGCTATTCTAAGATCAGATAAGCCCGAATAGCTAATTGGAACAGAATACTCCTCATGGGAGAGGGAGGTCCGGATGAAGAGTCATCGTATCAGGATCGGAGGAGATAGCATGAGCTTCCTGGAGATTATTGCCTTGCTCACGCTTCTATTAAAGATCGTTGAGTTGACTCGGAAAAAGGACTAGTAATTTTGTTCAAAAAAAATGGAGGGGCCTTAAATGGCCGTCCTCCATTTTTATTTTGAAAAAAGAAAAGACAAACCTATGCCTTTTTGAAAAGGATCAATAGGTTTGTCTACATTCTACTTTTTAACTATAACAACGGATTTCATAAACAGCCGCTGACTGATCTCCGTTCGTGGCAGAAACCGTCAAGCGAATGCGATCGGTCTGAATGGCCTGATCCAATGTATGCTTTACGAGACGCTGGTAGTTCCCTTCAACGCTAATGATTGTCATCCATTGACCATCCGTATACGCCTCAATCGTATAGTTCTTAGGACATTGTGGATCCCGGTAAAACGGCTCATAGCGGTGATATTCCTGAAGCAAGTGCCCGGGGAAAGTCGCATGAATTTCCCGAATGGATTGCGGTTGTTCCCATTGCAGCTGCACGTATTGCTCCAGCGGGTGAGTTGGATCGGACATCCACATATTCGTGTATTGTTGCGGGCGGGTTACCCCGCTTGTGACGTTGGCTGCGCCATAACACTGTTGAGCCGGCGCAATGCGGTAACTGAGCGTGCCTCCGTCATTTAGATAACGGCGCATTTTTCCATTGCCCATATCGTAAGCAGAAACATGACCTGGCAGGATTGTATTAGCGGAATGCCACTCTACCAACGGATTAACGCCCAGCTGAAGCTGAATGAAACGGCTGCCAACAGTAGGATCGAACCAATTCAGCGGCCATTCCACCCAAACGTATTTTCCAACGGGAACGGTCAAAGTCGTTTCGGCGTAAACGGCTCCCGTGTCCGTGCGATAGTCCCAAATGTGATCTACCGGAATTATTTTAGCTGCTATCTGCTGGGGACGATCCGAGTTATTGCTCAAGCAGACAGAGATCGTCTCAATGCTGCCTTTCTCGATTGCAATCCATTGACCGCGTTTGAAGGTAAGCGGTTCAGCCTTTTTCTTTCTGGCTTCCTGTTCAGCTTTGGAACGGAATCCGAATGTGAAATCGCGGCTGTCCGGTCCGACGCCATGTATGGATGCCGTACTGCTGGCGCTGATCACGGCTTGCTTGGCAAGATCCATCGCATCTTCATTCTTGTAGTTAGGAAGGAAGCATCCATCGCGAAGGAGCGTTTGCTGCAAATTCACGATATGCTCGCCAGACATGTCGGACAGGTCCAACCGGTTTTTCAACGCATAAGCGGCGCCTGTGCCTGCGGCTTGCCCCATCAGAGCCGTAGTTGACATAACGCGGACAGTTCCTAGAGCCGCGTGGGTAACGCTCACATTACGACCAGCCATCATCAAGTTGCTGATATCTTTGCTGACCATGATGCGGAATGGAATACCGTAAGGCCCGCAGTAGCTTTTTTGCGCATATTCGCTAGTTTCGTTATAACCTTCGGCACTAGCAGGCTCCGCTGTCGGAGCCAGAAGGCCTCCAGGGGTGTGAAGATCGACGAACCAACCGCCATAGGCGATTTCGTCCTCGAATACGGTACGATTCTGAATGTCGTGCTCGTTCATGAAGTAGCGGCCGATAATACGGCGGCTTTCCCGCTTGCCCGGCACTTGACCAATCCAATCAAGGGCAAGGTTTGCCGTTTTTTCTTTTAGCAGCGGATCGCGTTTTTTCATCCAATCCCATATGCCGAGGGTATGTCGGGTCAGCTCGTGGCGAATGTTTTCGTTATCATACACCGTGTTGTAAGGAACGCCGATTTCAATCCACCAATAACCGGATTCGGTATCGTAGAATGTGCGTCCCTGCTTGTAAAAGAAGTCGGCATCCTCGTGATGGACAGCCCAGTCAGGTGCTTTGAAAGGTACCGGACGTCCCATGTCTTTGGCGCGGAAATGGATGGAGTTACCCATCGTATCGGAACTGGCAGCGAGAGGAGCATGAGGCTCGTTGAACTCATCCCGCCCTTCGGAGCCCCAACGCCATTCGCAGCCTGCCATGTCAGCGACTACCCCGTCGCCCGTACAGTCGATGAAGATATGTCCGGTGATTTCAAGCTCGGTTTCCGCGTTAGCAATCGTTGCCTTAATGGAAGCGAGTTTACCGTCCTTCACTTGAACGCTGTTTACGGACGTATTCAAATGGAAGCTTAGATTTGGCGTTTTTACCGCCATGTCGTACATCACCATATCCCATACGCTGTTCGTCCAACCGTTTTCGCGGATTTTCTCGTGATTGACGGCACGTTCTTCAATAAGAAGCTCCGAAATAATACCCGTTTCTCTTCCGTAAGCATGAAAGTTGGCAGCACCGTGCGGCGTTACTCGTATTTCAGAGGAGCTGTTGCCTCCAAAAACAGGCCTGTCTTGAATAAGGCAGGTTTTAGCGCCGCTTCTTGCCGATGCCACAGCGGCGCAAAAACCAGCGAGACCTCCGCCGCAAACGACAACGTCAAACTCTTGTTGAATAGATTTCATATTATCCTCCTAAATATGTCCAAGCTTATGAAAAGATATTATCCTTTTCGCTGGACTAACTCGCTTAAAGGAAGCATGGAGATGTCTGGCACGTAATATTTAAAGGGGTTCGAATCAATAACGCCAAGCAGCTGTTTTTGATACGGCGTCGCCTTCTCAAGCAAACGCGGAGAAGCCGTATGATAATCGATCGGACGCATCCAGATAGGGCTGTAACCCATGAAGAGCTGGCGTCTTGTATACGGGGAATGGTTAGGCGCAGCCGAATGCCACAGGTTCTGGGCGAAAATAAAAACATCTCCCGGCTTGCCGCAAATCTGAACTTCCCCCTCAAGCTTTTGTCTGGTATCCGGAAACTCCGGCTGATAAGGCCGGTTGTGAGATCCCGGCACTACTTTTGTGTTGCCCCGGTCAGGCTCCGACATATCGCTTAGAATATAGCAAGCCTTCACGTAATAGAGCCCGGTCACTCCGCCTAAAGAAGGGAACTGCGGGTGAGGTCCGTCCTGATGCCAATTAATAAAGCTCTGCGTCGCCGTATCCAAATCCAAGGGATTCGGTTTGCGGATCGTTAAGTGCGAGATATGCAGCTGAATATTGTGGCCGAGCAATCGAACGATTAGAGGGAGTATCGAGGGCTCATCCATCAGCGCGGCAATCTCGTCATGACGTTCGACACTGTTATACAGGTTATAGGCCAGCGCGTCAGGCTCCTTAGCCAGCAGCTCATCCACCGCCCGGTTTATACGCTCCACTCGCTCCTGCGGCAAAACGTCCCGTAACAGTAAATAACCGTCCTGTTCAAATTGCTTTGCATACGCTGTAAGATCCATCTGATTCACGATCATACATACCTCCTACAGTTGATTTTTGATTGACTTGCAAGATGACTTATACAATATTTAATTATATGAATTTATTTTTTTCTTGAAATACACAATATTATAAGATTTCTTATACAAAATTTATGAGTGTGGTGATTGTTATGATAGAGCCGTGGGAGCTCGCCGCGCAGGTTCATCATCATTTCTTCAAGGATCATGCCGATCGCTTCTTGCTAGAGCATTCCCGTTATGAAGAATGGGTGTTATTTATTGTCGAGGATGGCAGCTTCGAATTTGAATTTGACGGAACGAAGGGGACGGCCGCAGCCGGCGAATTAGTTCTTTTTCCTCGCCTAACGAATATTTACCGGAAAGTATTGACGCCGCTATCCTTCCACTTCTTCATTTTCGATTGGTTGAATTCGGCCGAGGAGGAGAAAGAAGCGTTCAGCCGGATTCCGAGAGGAAAATTTCAGGTTTATGATGCTTCGCGGCTCCATTCCACGCTAGCGCAGCTCCGAGCGGTCTCCGAGAAGCCGGATCCGCTGTCGGTCGCTAGAAGGAACCATATGTTTAAAGACATCTGGCTGACCTATTGGTCCGGCGAATCCGAAATGCTGCCCAACAGCCGCGATCCGCTTATGAATGAGAGCCTGCGGCGTATCAGGCAGCAAGCTTTGGGCAAGTTCAGCTTGAAAACGGTCGCGGACGAGCTGCGGTTAAGCCCCTCTCAATTCACGCAAAAGTTCACGAAGCAATTCGGAAAAAATCCGATGGACTACGTCACGGAGCTTCGTTTGCAGCAAGCGCAAAAACTGCTCAAGGAAACTTCCCTGCCGATGTCGGCAATCGCTTCCCGCTGCGGTTACGAGAACGAATACTATTTCAGCCGTATATTCAAGCAGAAAATGGCCGTCTCCCCGTCTAATTACCGTAAAGCATTTCGGATTTAAACGGGCCAGCCATGATTGAGCCGAAAGTTGGTTGTCATCGCCCCAAAAGCGATCAACACTTCTAAAAATGTGTTCATTGATTAGTTCTTGTTCTAATTTAAACTATCTTTATCGTGCAATCGCCGGTATTCCTAGCCAAAATTCGACAAGTGTATTTTTTTGATTTTCAATACAAAGGGAAAAGTGGTTTTTCATCTTTGCAAGTCCTTATGAAATTGCTAAAAAAGCCGAATTAATGAACATAATAGATAAAAATAATTCGCTAATATAATTTTGCGGAAGTTATTGGATTGTTGAGCTTTTACAAGTGCATTCCTCCGTAGGCAACCCCAAATAAGGAAGCGATAAAAAGAGGTGTAATGATGCTGACCAACCTGTTCAACAGCAGAAGCAGCGTACAGCGGAAAATCGTGCTTTCTTTTTTATGCTTTATTCTCTTTCCGCTCAGCTTGTTCAGTTATGCCTCCCTGTCCATATCGAAACAGACGATACGCGAGCGCGCGATTTCCGGAAGTCTCGCGAGACTTGGTCTCATCGCGGACAAGCTCAATATTATGGCTTCGGACTTGTCGTCCATCTCCACGTTGTATTTCTCCAACAGCAGCCTGACCGATTTGCTCAAGACGCCAAGCGGAATCGGCGGCTACGAGGAGAGCACCAAACGCAGCTTCTTCGTTAAAACGATGATTAATTACAAATACGCCTATACCTGGCTGGACTACAATACATCGATATTCGGGATAAACGGCTTTGAGCTCCACACGCTCTATGAAGGGAAGAAAATCGGCATCCATTCGGTCGAAAGCGAGCCCTGGTACAACGATGTCCTAGCGGCAAACGGAAATATCGTCTGGGTAACCAATCCATCGAGCAAGCTGAAGTCCACCGTGGATGATGATTACTATGTATCGGCGATCCGCGAGCTGAAGGATTTCGAATCCGGCGAGATGCTGGGCTTGGTGTTCATCAGCGTTGGCGAAAGCTTCTTGTACGATCAATACCGCGACAGGCTGCAACGGGATGAACAGGCGCTGCTTGTCGATCAGGACGGCATCATCCTCTCGGCTCCCGACAAGAACCAGATTGGCCGCAGTTTTCATGATTATGTACAAGGGAACACAAGCCTGTCGGCGGACAGCGGTAACTTTACAGCGCGTCTCAGCGGGCAGGATATGCTGATGACGTACAATTCCGTCGGCAAAACAGGCTGGAAAATTATCTCTTATACGCCTATTCAATCGCTCTATGCCGACATTACCAAGCTGGAAAGGCTGACGCTTGTCATTCTGATTCTGATAGTGGCCGTATCCATCATCGTATCGTATTTTATCGCCCGCAGGCTGTCCGTGCCGATCCAGCGGCTTGCCCGAAGCATGAAGATCGTTGAAATGGGCGATTTAAGCGAGCGCTCGGCCATTGACCGCAGGGACGAGATCGGGGAGCTCGCCCGCAAGTTTAACAGCATGGTTGCCCGGATCGAACGGCTGAGAGACCGGGTCCGCGTGGAGGAAGAGATGAAGCGAAAGACGGAGATCAGGGCTTTGCAGTCGCAGATTAATACGCATTTTCTGTATAACACCCTTGCCTCTATCCGCTCTATGCTCATGATCGATAAGCCGGAAAAAGTCGATTCGGTCATCGTGGCCCTCGTTAAGCTGCTGAAGCGGACCCTGTCCGAAGAAGGCGAGTATATTCCGGTGGCGGAAGAAGTGGACAATCTAAGCAACTACGTTAAGATCCAGCAAGCCCGCCAGGCTGATCATCTTCGCGTCCTGTTCAACATCGACGAGCAAATCGTTCATGAGAAAATGCTGAAATTCCTGCTGCAGCCGATTGTGGAAAACGCCATTTTTCACGGCATCGAACCCAAATTAGAGCCGGGAACCATCTTGATACGGGGCTACCGGTCTGAGGACGGCGCCATTATATTTCAGATTCAGGATGATGGAGTCGGATTTAAAAACCGTGCATTCGGGGAAAAGGATGCGGATGTGACGGAAACGGTCCTTGGCGAAAGCTCGGGCAAGGGGCTTCGCAATATTCGGGACCGGCTGCTGCTGCATTACGGCAAGGATGCCGGCATGCGCATTATTTCGCGTCGGTCGGGCGGGATGGAAGTAGTGCTGCATTTGCCGGCAGCCGACAGATCGGAGGAGACGCCATGAAGGTATTAATTGTTGACGATGAAGCGCAAATCCGCCGATGGATGGAGGCATTGCTTGCGAAAACGGGACTGGAGCTGCAGGTGCTGGGCACATGCGGCAACGGGGCGGAGGCGCTCGAATTTTGCAGGGTGCACCCGGTAGAGCTTGTCATAACGGATATCCGGATGCCGATCATGGACGGATTGGAGCTGATCAGGAGCCTAAAGGAGGAGAATATCCCCGTGCGGACATTGATTCTGAGCTCTTACGACGAATTCAAATACGCATCAGAAGCTCTAAAATTAGGAGCGGACGATTATATCCTTAAAGCGGAAGTCACCTCCGAGTCGCTTCGCGAAACCGTCAATAAGGCTAAGAGCCGCATGGACGCGGAGAAGCAACGGACAAACGAGGTCCATCAGTTGAAGAGCAGGCTGAACGAGAATCAATATGCGATGAGGGCCAGCTATTTCAATAATCTGCTTCGCGGCGACCAAGCGGCGCGGCGCGATTTTCGCCGCACCATGGACTTGTACCGGACCAAGCTTGCCGATAAGCACGTGATGCTGATGGCCGTCAGTCTGGACGACCGTTCCGAGACTGCCGCGCCAAAAATCGCTGACCCGGGATTGCTGGAGAAAGCGATTCTTAATATTTTGGACGAGACGATAG
Organism: Paenibacillus sp. BK033; assembly: GCF_004345425.1. Lineage (GTDB taxonomy): Bacteria > Bacillota > Bacilli > Paenibacillales > Paenibacillaceae > Pristimantibacillus. The sequence continues at coordinate 64,477 of NZ_SLVP01000011.1, read as the reverse complement.
CGAAAGAGACCGGAACGGGCTGCGCTTTCGCCTACCAGGAGAATCTGTTTGTTATCCTGTGCAACGCGGAGGGTTTCGGCGGAAAAACCGTCCGGGAGAAAGCGATTCGCGATGCCTTCCGGCTGTCGGACAACCTGCGGGACTACCTGCATGTATCGGCTTCGGTCGGTATAAGCGAGCCCCATTATGATTTAAGCGCTCTTCCCCGCCAGCTGAAAGAGGCGCTGGATGCGCTGCGGCAGAGACGCTTTTACGGAAAGCGTAACATCGTGTGGGCCTCCGATACCATGCCAGTGCTGACAAGCGATATTCGAAAAAATATGCAGAACGTGGCCGGCGAAATATCCGGCCATATCGAGATGGGCGCTTACAAGAGCGCTATTCAGGCTTTGACCGTGTTTATGGCCGAAGATAATCGGCTGAAGGCTCTCCCGGAAAGCCATTTCAAAGCGTTTTGCCTGGAGCTGATATTTGCCGTCCTGCATACCGTGCGGAAGATCGAGCAGACGACGGACCAGCTGGACCGTTACCGTTCGGAGTCTTTGCATGAGCAGCTTGGCATACTGAAAACCTATGAGGAGACGAAGGACTGGCTGCTTCGCACGGTCTCCGGCTTGCTCGGAGAGGTTGCCCGGCTGCGCCCGCCTTACAGCGAACCGGTACGCAGCGCCCTTCGCTTTCTGGAGCTTTATTACCCTAACGATATATCCCTGCAGCAAATTGCCGAATACGTCCATTTGAATAAAACCTATCTCTGCGAATTATTCAAAAAGGAGACAAGCTTAAGCATTAACGATTATTTGACGCAAATCCGAATCGAGAGAGCCAAGGAATTGATGGCAGCGGGAGAAAACCGCATGGGAACGCTGGCTGAGCAAGTCGGTTATCCGAACGCCAGCTACTTTACGAAAGTATTCAAGAAGATGACGGGGATGACCCCCGTGGAATACAAGAAACGAAAATAGCGCCAAATGACCCGAAGAAAAGAAAATTGCCGAAGAAAGGATGATTTTATACTGAGAACAAGACAGATGACCTGTCCCTTATAAAAAACTAAGAGGTGGTCGCCCCATGAAAATCAAAAAACTTGCTTTAGGCCTCTCCGCTGTCAGCCTTATGGCTATGCTGGCGGCATGCGGATCAAATGGGAACAATGCGGGAAGCAATACCGGTACGAATGCCGGAGCAGCCGGTGATGCAACAAACGCTCCCAAGAAGGAACAGGTGGAAATTACGTTTGCCAACTGGATTTCGGTGGAGGAGGCGACGAAGGATGCGTACAACAAGCTGATTGCCGATTTCGAAGCGAAAAACCCGGACATTAAGGTCAAATCGCTAGGCATTCCGTTCGCCCAATTCAAGGATCAGGTGCTCGTCAATTCCTCGGGCGGCAATCCGCCGGACGTGACCATGGCGAACCAGAATTTCACCGCCGCGTTTGTCGGCGCTAAAATCGCTGCTCCCATGCAAGATCTAGTAGGCGCGGATCTGATCAACGATATCGTTGATGGCAGTAAATCCGGGGTTACGTATGACGGCAAAGTGATGGCGATGCCTTGGGCGCCGCATCCAAACGCTTTGTTCTGGAACAAGACGCTATTCCAGAAAGCCGGACTTGATCCGGAGAAGCCGCCGGCAACATGGGACGAAATGATTGAGGACGCGAAGAAAATCGCGGCGCTTGGCAAGGATGACAGCGGCAACCCCATTTATGGCATCGGCGAATCCGGGGCAACCGATTCTTATACGGGCAACATGCTTCTGAGAAGCACGCTTGTTTACGACGGCCAATTCAGCGACGCCGGCGGCAAGATCGTATGGGATCAGGGCGATGCGCTTAAGAATGCGCTTAGTTACATGAAGGACATCGTGAATAACAAAATTTCACCTAAAGGCTCGGACATGAAGACGCTTCGCGGCATGTTCGCAAACGGCACGCTGGGCATGCTGATCGACGGGGACTTCGGCCGGACGAACTTCCGCCAAATGAGCGGCAAGGGCGAAGCCTTTGATAAAGAGTGGGGCGTAGCAACCATTCCGGCAGGCGTAACCGGCAGGAGCGAAACGGTATTTACCGAGCATCAGCTGCTTATTACGGAAGGCAGCAAGCACAAGGAAGCTGCAGCGAAGCTTGTAGAGTACCTGGTATCGAAGGACGCGATGCTTATTTATCATCAGACAAACGGCGTTATGTCTTCGCTTAAATCAGTTTCCTCGCTTCCGGAAATGAACGAGGACGATTATGCGAAAGTGTTCAACGAGCAAATGAAAACCGCTTCTCCGCTGCCGGCTTCCAATCCGAAATTCGATAACGCCATGAAGACATCTTCCGATATGATCGTCTTGACGACCGACGGCAATAAGAGCGTCGAGGAAGCCATGTCTGTCGTGATGCCGAAGATCAAAGAGCTGTACGGTCAATAATCACCATGGTTGCAATGGGGGCGGCCGCGAAAGCTGCCCCTTCATTATCGAATTTGTCTAGACCGGATGGAGGGAATACCAATGCCATTTCAATTAAGCAGAGCGCAAAAAAATATCTGCTTCGCCGCGATTCTGCTGCTGCCCGTCGTTATCATTATGGTGCTTACGATCATATCACCGCTCGTTAGTGCCATCTCATTGAGCTTCACCGATTACTCCCTAATGAATCAAGTTCACGAATGGAACAATTTCGCGAACTACAAAGAGCTTCTGGGCTCGTCCGATTTCTATCATTCGCTTAGAATTACCGTTACCTACGTAGCGGCCACCGTCATCATTGATTTATTGCTTGGTTTATTATTAGCGGTATTACTTAACCGGAATATCCGGATGCGCCGTTTCCTGCGCAGCGTCATTATGATCCCTTGGGCTATTCCCACCATCGTAACCGCGCTGATTTTCTTGTGGATCTATCAGCCGGATTACGGAGTGCTCAATTATATTGCGACCAGGCTTGGTTTGATGAAAGAGAACGTAAGCTGGCTGCAAAGCATGGACTGGGCCTTGCCGGCGATTACGGTTGTGGCGGTGTTTAGGCAGACTCCGCTTGTATGCGTCATGCTGCTTGCGGGATTGCAAAATATTTCGGCCAGCTTGTACGAGGCTGCCAAGATCGACGGAGCCAGCGGCTGGAGACTGTTCTATAACGTCACGCTCCCGCTGCTCAAGCCAGTCATTGCCAGCGTTACGCTGATCATGATCGTAAACAACTTTCAGATGTTCACCCTGTTTTTCACGCTGACAGGCGGAGGGCCTGCAGGATCGACGACGTCGCTAGCCATTTTGACCTATGAGACGGCATTCTCGAAGTACGAGCTTGCGAAAGGCTCCGCAATCGGCGTGATCTGGCTGCTCTTGCTGTTTGTCTTCTCCATCTTGTTTACACGCTTCATGAACCGAAATACAGACCATTAGGAGCGCGGTCCTTATGAAAACCATCCAATCGTTTCTCTTTCGAAAAGAAGGCTTAACCTATATTTTGCTTGGCATTTTGCTTATCTTATTTTTGTTTCCCGTCTACTGGATGCTCGTCACCTCTATTCAAAATAACAGCGATTTGATGAAGCTGCCTCCCAAATGGCTGCCCGTTCACCTTGATTTCAGCAGCTATGCCGACATCTTGAGCTCTGATCTGTTCCTTACTTTCTATAAAAACACCTTGCTTGTAGCATTAGGGGCTACGATCCTGTGTATTCTCGTATCGATTCTCTCCGGGTACGCGCTGTCCCGATTCCGGTTCAAGGGGAGCAGCCTCATTACGCTGCTGCTTCTGTCGGCGCAGATGTTCCCGACGGTCACGCTAGTTATCGGCTTGTATTCGCAATACCAGAAGATGCATCTGCTGAATACGCTTTTTGTGCTTGTGCTTGCCGCTACGTCAACGGCGCTGCCGTTCAGCGTCATGCTGATGCGCACCTTCTTTAACGGGATTTCGCGGGAGCTGGAGGAAGCGGCTGAAATCGATGGAGCAGGCAGATTCCGTATTCTGTTCGGAGTTATCGTGCCGTTGTCGAAGCCGGGAATCATGGCGATCGCCATCTATACATTCCTGATTGCCTGGGACGATTTCCTGTTCGGGCTTACGCTAGTGACCGATTTGGACAAAAGGACGCTTAGTCCGGGTCTGTCGCTAACGTTCCTAGGCGAATTCTCGTACAACTGGTCCGGAGCCACAGCGGCAGCTGTAACGGCTACGGTACCGCTCTTGATCGGCTTCCTGTTCCTGCAGCGGTATATGGTCGAAGGGCTGACGGCAGGCGGAGTAAAAGAATAAGGGGGGGCTCATTCATGTCCAAACAACCTAACGTTATCGTTTTTTTCACCGACCAGCAGCGCTGGGATACGTCCGGCCTGCATGGCAATCCGATGAGGCTTATGCCAAACTTTGACCGTGAGGCACTGCTGGGCACGCATCTTACGCATTCCTTCACCTGCCAACCGGTATGCGGTCCGGCAAGATCCTGCCTGCAAATGGGGCAATACGCAACAAAAACCGGCTGCTTCGTGAACGGAATTCATATGCCGGAGGATGCGCCGACGATCGCAAAATCATTCAAAGCGTCGGGCTACGATACGGGATATATAGGAAAATGGCATTTGGCGCCGGAAGAGCCGGTAAGCGAGCGTTATCGAGGCGGCTACGACTACTGGCTTGCCGCTAACGTGCTCGAGTTCTCATCCGATGCTTATAACGCCGTTATGTACGATAACGGCAACAATGCGGTCAAGCTGCCGGGTTACAGGGTAGATGCGATTACGGATGCCGCTATCCGCTATATCGACGATCATCAGGATAATCCGTTCTTCCTATTCCTGTCCTATTTGGAGCCGCATCATCAGAACCACGAGGATAATTACCCGGCGCCGGACGGCTACCGCGAGCAGTACACGGGCGCATGGACGCCGCCTGACTTGGCTGCGCTTGGCGGCAGCGCGCCTTATCACCTGCCGGGCTACTACGGAATGGTGAAGCGTCTGGACGAAGCGTTCGGCAGGCTGATGGATGCGTTAAAGTCGCTTGGTCTTAGGGAAAAGACCATTGTCCTGTTTACGGCGGATCATGGCTGCCACTTCAAGACTCGGAACGGCGAATACAAGCGGTCAGTCCACGATGCTTCGATTCGCGTGCCTACTCTCATTACGGGACCAGGCTTTATGGGGGGACATCAGGTGCAGGAGCTGGTCAGCCTGGTCGATTTGCCGCCAACGCTGCTGGATGCCGCGGGTATTCCGGTGCCGGAGCATATGCAAGGCCGTTCCATTAAGCCTTTGATCAACGGAAATCATACCGCTTGGCCGGAAGAAGTATTTATTCAGATCAGCGAGTCCGAGGTAGGAAGAGCGGTTCGGACAAGACGCTGGAAATACGGTGTTGTTGCAAGGGATAAAAATCCGTATACCGACTCGCATTCGGATCGGTATGAGGAGGCGTATTTATATGACTTGCAGTCCGATCCGTACGAGTTAACAAACCTGATTGGTTATGAATCTCATGCAGGCGTAGCTAACGCAATGAGGAACCGGCTGCTGAAGCGAATGGTGGCGGCCGGGGAGCATGTGCCCGAAATTCTGCTTGCCCCTGCGGTGGCAAGCGGACAAAGAAGCGTAACAGACGATGAGGCGTTGAATTGAATCGAATTTTTTAAATAATCACTGCAAAACGCCGCAAGAAATAACCCCCAGATCAATGGGGGTTATTTCTTTGACCAAACCAAGTTAGCGTAAGCTGATGATCGTATCGAATCCGGTTGTAAAGCGGGGTTACTTATACTCGATGCGACGATCGATATTCGGATGGAGTTACCCCTATTTTAGAGTGGAAGGTTCTGCTTAAATAAAATCCGTTTTCATAACCGCAGACAGGAGCGATTTGGTCCAAAGTAAGCGACGTTTCCTCCAACAGTTTGCACGCTTTCTCCATACGAGCCTGCGTGACGTACTCGATAGGCGTTATCCCAAAAGCGGCGCGAAAACGGCGAGTGAGCTGAACGGAGGTCAAGCCTAGCTCCGCCGCCAATTGGCTGATAGGAATATTGTCGAATGCTTTTTGCAACAGGGCTTCTTTGGCTGTTTTCATTGTTTTATCCAGAACGGCTTTACGAGAGCGAAGCCCGTTTTCAATATCGATATCCCAGTTCGAGGCAAGAAGCCATAGATCATTGATCAGATGCTGCTGGACCGCCAGGTTCGCCTGATCAAAATTTAGTCTGGCTGCGCGCTCCATGAGTTGAAAGGTGCTCCTCATCCGTTCACGGTTATGGGGAGGGACGCTTAATTTTGCTTCGTTTATAAATGGATGGGAGTGATCCAGCATGCTCTGATCTCCCTCGAACGGAGCAATTTGAATGAAATGAAAGGTCAAATCGTCTATGATCTTTCTCTCAAAGGTGGTGTTTGGAGGACATATCACTAAATCCCCGGTAGTCGCTTCGCCTTTAAATTCACCGATTCGATATATAAATATCCCTCTCTCAACAGCGAATATCGTCCATAAAGGGTAGGAATCCGAGTTTAATAAAAAGCGATCTCTGCGCAGCCAATATTTGTGGAAAAGCACTCGGATAGGCGAAAACATGTTATAGCTCCTTTTTACTGAAATAAAGTATATGCTCGATTGAATATAAGTGAATTTTATGAGCGGGCTGGTAAATATATAATGAAATTAGTTGTAAACGAAGTCAAGTACAGGGGGCTCATTTCATGCGACACGAGACAGTAAGATCCGATGTGACCGTTGTTGGCGGAGGGTTGTCAGGCCTTTGCGCGGCGATTGCAGCCGCTAGACTCGGGCAAAAGGTAGCGCTGGTTCATAACCGGCCGGTGCTTGGCGGAAACTCCAGCTCCGAGGTGCGGGTATGGGTATGCGGAGCAACCGGCCATGGCGTGCACCGCTATGCCCGCGAGACCGGCATCATGGGAGAACTCTTTATTCAGAATCAGTACCGCAATCCGGAAGGCAATCCTTATCTGTGGGATGTAACGCTGCTTGAGGCCGTTAGGGCCGAGCCGAATCTTGCGTTGTTTCTGAACACCGACGTGCGGGAAGTGGAAGCGGACGGCGAGCTGGATGACCGCATCATTCGTAACGTGACCGGCTGGATGATGGGCTCGGAGCGCGAGATTACGTTTGAGAGCGAGGTGTTTCTTGATTGCACCGGGGATGGTCTTGTTGGCTTTCTGGCTGGAGCCGCCTATCGGATCGGACGCGAAGCCCGTCATGAATTCGGGGAAGACTGGGCACCGGAAGTGGCCGACGATATTACGCTTGGCAGTACGCTGCTGTTTTACACGAAGGATACCGGCAAGCCTGTGCGCTTTGTTGCCCCTTCTTTTGCCAAGGATATTACGACAACGTCCATTCCGCTTAAGCGCGTCATCCGCAGCGGCGATTCGGGCTGCCATTACTGGTGGATCGAGTGGGGCGGCGAGCTCGATACGGTTCACGAGAACGAGCGGATCCGCGACGAGTTATGGTCGGTTATTTACGGCATTTGGGATTATATTAAAAACTCGGGCAAGTTTGAAGCGGACAACATGACGCTCGAATGGGTGGGCTCGATTCCGGGAAAACGCGAATACCGGCGGTTCCTCGGCGATACGATTCTGACGCAGAATGACGTAATTTCTCAGCGGCCGTTTGAGGACCGGATCGCCTTCGGCGGCTGGTCGATTGACCTGCATCCTCCACAAGGCATGTATGCGTCCGAAAGCGGTTCCAAGCATTTGCATGCCGACGGTATTTACCATATTCCTTTCGGCAGCTTGTACTCCCGCAATGTCAGCAATCTTCTGTTTGCTGGACGCAATATCAGCGCATCGCATGTAGCCTTCGGAACAACCCGAGTAATGGCTACGTGCGCCGTAATGGGGGAAGCGGCCGGCGTCGGCGCTGCCTTGTCGGTGATCAAGGGCATTACCCCGCGCGAGCTCCGTGAGCAGCATATGACCGAACTTCAGCAAATCATGCTGCGTACCGACGCGTCCATTATTGGCCTTCGGAATGAAGACCCGGCTGATCTTGCAAGAAAGGGAACCGTAACGGCTTCAAGCACAAGGAAAAAAATTCTGCTCGATCGACCTGCAGCGCAATGCCGGCTTGCTTCCGATGTCGGCTTACTGTTCCCGAACGAAGGCAGTATCGAAGGGTTAACGCTGCTGGTGTCTGCTTCCGAAGCAACAAGCTTGACCGTTGAACTGTGGGATACCGGTAGGGCTGAGAATTACGTGCCTGCCAATCTTAAGCAAGCCTTGAGCATTCAGGTTAAGGCCGGAGAGAAGCAATGGCTGGATATTCCTGCGGACAGCGAGCTCTTTGGCAGCGAGCCGTGCAATGTATTTGTCATTGTTCGCAAGAATGAAGCAGCCAGCCTGTATACGTCCGCTGTTCCTGCGACGGGCGTACTGGCCTTTCAACGGCGAGCCAAACCAATCGTGAACCCGGATCTGGAGGATCATCAGCCGGATCAACCGGTCATTGAATGGTCGATGCTTGTGCGCAGACCTTTCTGCTTTGCAGTCGGCACAAAAGCTTTTGCGCCTGAAAAAATAATTGACGGTTATACCCGTCCATATGGCGGACCTCATCTTTGGGTATCCGAGCCGCTTACGGATGGCCATGAGGAGTGGGTGGAGGTTGCCTTAGACCGTCCTGCGAACGTGAAGGAAATACATCTTACGTTTAACGATGATGTGAATGAGGACCTCATCAACCTCCATCACCATGAGACTCCGTTCCTCGTCATGCCTGAACTGGTAAAGTCGTATGACGTTCAGGCATGGGCAAACGGCGAGTGGATTACGGTCGCAAGAGATAACGAGAACCGTACTCGCAAAAAAATCCATACCCTGGATAAGCCGGTGCGTACAGACCGCATACGGACGGTCGTAAAGGAAACAAACGGCAGTGAACGTGCCGAAGTGATTGAAATGCGTATTTATGAATAAGTTATCTTAAAGAAAAACAGGGTGGAATCGGCTGATTCCATCCTATTTTTTGTCCGCATAGCGGCCTGTCACGCTTGCTTTACGCTTGTCCGCTTGTTAGCGCCTGACTCCAGATCATCGCTGTACACGATAGACTTTTACTGAGCAGCCGTTTCGGGTTCAACAATGGCTCAATGGTGAGTACATCGATACTATTCGCTCCCTTGCTGTTACTCTGATTAAAACACAAAAACCCGTAAGACGGACACTTTTTTCAAAGTGTCTATCTTACGGGTCACATTTCAGTCCCCGGGGCTGTATTTATTTGAAAATTACCTTCAAAAGGGTGTCTAGCTATCTTGAAAATAGGGATCCGCCTTCTAATGTTACTATTTTTTTTCTTGAAAAACTTGCTTTCTATTTAAACAGGAATTATTAATATGGAAGCTTAATTCTTCCTTCGATTCCAGCTTCACCGGCTTGAGCAAGTAGGGTGATCCAGACTTGGTTCGTTAAGGCCTGTTCAATGTCTATATTATGCTAGTAAAAGACCAAAAAATCGAGGTTTGCTTGTCATTTTTGAACTAGAATGCTAGATGACAATCAACCGCCATCAACTGCTCCTTTAAAGCTGTAGCCAAGGGTGATGGTGATGTGAGAGATATTTATATTATTTCCGAGGAGCGTGAGAAAATGACAATCGAAAAGAACTACCTTTATTGGGATTTCAATGCGCCTCTCGAGGACCGCGTGAACGACTTGATTGCCCAACTGACTCTGGATGAGAAGATTGAGCTTATGCCGCAGTACCAGATCGCAATAGAGCGTCTAGGGATACAAGCGTACAAGCATGGCACGGAGGCCGCACACGGCATGGCTTGGCTCGGAGAAGCGACGAGTTATCCTCAGCCGATCGGTCTCGCTTGTACATGGGATAGCGGGTTGCTAAAGAGAATCGGCAGCGCGATTGGAGACGAAGCTCGCGGCTTTTATAGGCAGAATCCGAATTTTAACGGCTTGACGCTGTGGGCGCCGACGGTTGATTTGGAGCGGGACCCTCGGTGGGGTCGGACGGAAGAAGCGTATGGCGAGGATCCGGTTTTGGCCGGCAAACTAGCCGCTGCGCTCACGCAAGGCATTCAGGGAGACCATCCTTTTTACTTGAAGGCCGTTGCCACGCTAAAACATTTTATCGGCAACAACAATGAAGAGGGAAGAGGCGATACATCTGTCAGCCTTGATCCACGCAACCTGCGCGAATATTACTTGAAGGTATTCGAGATCCCGTTCAAAGAAGGCGGAGCCCAGTCGATGATGACGGCATACAATGCGGTCAACGGAGTGCCGGCGAATCTCAGCGAGCTCGTGATAGATGTCGTTAAACGCGAATGGGGAATGAACGGCTTTGTCGTTAGCGATGCTTTCGACGTAACGGGCACCATGCGGGATCATCACTACGTAGAGACGCTGAAGGAAGCGGTGGCCCGGTCGATCCGGGAAGGCGGAATCGACAGTATTACGGACGAAGCGGCAGTAGTAACGGAGGCGATCCGCGAAGCGTTAAAGGACGGGCTGTTGACAGAAAATGATCTGGATGCCGCTCTTAGGAACACGTTTCGCGTTCGTTTCCGGCTCGGGGAGTTCGACCCGTTGGAACGGAATCCGTATGCCGCGATCGACGAATCGGCGATCCTCCATCCAGAGCACGCGGAGCTTGCGAGGGAGGCCGTGCAGAAAGCTGTCGTGCTGCTCAAGAACGACGGGCAGACGCTGCCGCTGCAGGCTGACAAGCTAAGCAAGGTTGCCGTCATCGGCCCGCTTGCTGATGTTGTTTATCGCGATTGGTACAGCGGTTCATTGCCATACGCGGTTACCCCGCTGCAGGGAATCCGCGAGAGGCTGGCAGCGGAGGGGAAAGGCGCCGAAACGTCATACACCGCCGGCACCGATCGCGTGCGCATGAAGGCTGTACGCAGCGGACGGTATGTCCGGCTCAGCGAAGATTCAAAGGCATCTCTCGCTGCTCGCGCGGAGAGGCCCGAAGAAGGCGACATTTTCGAAATATCGGACTGGGGCTGGGGCAGCCATACATTAATTGCGCTGCGCAATAGCCTCTTTGTCACAACGGACGACAAGAATTTGCAAGCGTCGGCTCATCGGATTTGGGAGTGGTTTACGAAGGAAGTGCTCCAGATCCGGCCTGTAGACGAGGACAGTTCGCTAATTACAGTCTCGACCTGGAACGGAACGCCCGTAACGGTTGACGATGAGTCAGGTGTCCTGCTCGTCGGTGACGGTCAAGCGGCTGAGATGGCGAACGATATTAACGTCGGAGGCGTTGCGGAGGTTGGCGGTTTAGTTGTTGGAACGCAAGCCGACACGTTCGAGTTTGAATGCGTGTCGAGCGGCTTGGACGCGGCTGTCGAATCGGCTCGCGGCGCCGATGCGGCGATCGTGTTTGTCGGCAATCACCCGCTCATTAACGGCAAGGAGACGATGGATCGGCCCGATATCACGCTGGCGGAATCGCAGGAAAAGCTGGCGCTTGCGGTAATTGAGGAGAACCCCAACACGATTGTAGTGGTCGTCGGCAGTTACCCGTTCGCCTTGAACGCTTTGCAGGAGAAGGCGAAGGCGATCATCTACACCTCCCATGCGGGTCAGGAACTCGGCCGTGCTGTTGCGGACGTTCTGTTCGGCGATGTCAATCCCGCAGGGCGAGTGAACATGACGTGGTACAAGTCCGTCGATCAACTTCCGCCATTCATGGACTACGACATCATCCGTGGCTGCCGAACGTATCAATATTTTGAAGGCGAACCGCTGTATCCGTTCGGACACGGCCTTTCGTACAGCGACTTCCGTTACGAAGCCTTGCAGTTGTCGCCCAGCAGCGCTGAGGCTGGGACAGACACGGCAGTCCAGGTTTCCTGCCGTGTGACGAACATAAGCGACCGTGAGGGGGAAGAGGTCGTGCAGCTCTATTCACGTGCAGACAAATCCCGAGCCAAGCGCCCGCGCCTTCAACTGGCGGACTTCAAACGCATCGCCTTGTCTCCGGGAGAGTCTGCGGAGGTGACGTTCCAACTGCAGCTCGAATCGCTGGCTATTTGGGATGTAACGCGCGACCGATTCTGCCTGGAAAGCGGAACGTATACAATCATGCTCGGCGCTTCTTCCGCCGATTTGCGGCTTGAAGGCCGCCTTACAGTCGCGGGGGAGACGATTCCGCCGCGTGATCTTCAGAGAGTGACGCGGGCCGTAAACTACGATGCGTATCAAGGCATTCATCTCGGTGAATGCATCGAAGGCGGAAGCGCCGCAGCCGTAAACGGCGATAAGGGCTGGCTAGCATTCCATGATGCGGAACTCGGCGCAGGGATCTCCGCGGTCGAGCTGCGGGCAGCCGCCACGGAGGATGCTGTGGTTGAAGTGCGGTTGGATGGACCGGACGGTCCAATCGCAGGCAAATGCAAGATTCCGGCTGGCGGAGAAAAGGACTGGCGGAGCTTCACTTGCGGGTTGACAGGCGCCTCCGGCAGGCGCGACGTGTACCTAATTCTGAATGGACCTGTGTCTCTCTCTTGGTTCCGGATGATGGCTTGAAAACTTGCCTTATGGAATTAAACTAAATATTCCAGTTGGGCCTAAAAAGGCGCCCCGGTATATGTTTTATTGACATGTACCGGGGCGCCTTTTGTAATTTGCAACACAAACCTAATAGGAGAAAACTTCAATTGAAGTACTTCGAAGATGAGCGACCGCGTCTAGTGGAAGGTTTTATGGTAAAAAAATCACTGGCCTTGTCGAAAAGCCTTGGGTGAAAGTCCATAGGTTTTGGAAAACTTACGAGTGAAATAATTGCTGTCGTTAAAGCCGCATTCGTATGAAATTTTCGTGATGGGGAGTCCGCTTTGCCTTAACAACATACGCGCCCGCTCCAAACGAAGTCGTTGCAGGTATGAAATAGGCGTCGTTTGGTAATAAGACTGAAAAATCCGATTCAGATGCCGAACCGAAATATTGGATCTGGCCGCGATTTCCTCCAGAGTAAGAGGCTCAAGATAACGGTCTTCAATATAGGAGACCGCATTCGCCAAATGCATCAGATTGCTGTCCGTGCCATTCTCCTGATTGTCATACTGTCTGGACAAATAGACGGCCAGTTCCATAAACCGGGAATTGAGCATGGTCTGATAGCCTTGCTGCTTGTCGTTATATTCGTTGATCATTTCGGCGATTATCGAGGAGACGTGTTCCAAGCTTGGAATCGACAAACTAAGCCCGCTTTGAAAAGAATGAATATTGCGATAAAACGGCTCCAAAACAAAAAGGGCCTGAAAGCCGTTGGAGTTGCTTAAATCCGGACCGGCGCTTCGAAGGATTTCGGGCCGGAACATAATATTGCAAATTTTAAATTCATGCGGATTTTGGTAAGCATGGAAGGTAGGACCGTTAATGACAAATACGTTCCCCTTTTTAATAAAATAGGTTTCGGAATTGACGATATGCGTAGCGTTCCCGTTCAGTACAATTACGAGTTCGGTGAAGTCATCATGCTTATGAAGACCCGTATCCTCATTGTGCCCGCCATACTGAATAAAAAACGGAAATTCCTTGTCTTTGGTAAACCAGTTCAAATAAACGCTATCCGCGATATCGCCCTTAATTGACGCCAGCTTTTTCATGGAGTTCGAATTCATACTGCTTCCTCGCACGTTTGACATCCAACAATCCCCCTTTTTCTGTAGAAGTTGTATGCGCTGTCATTTTTATTTTAGCTGTGCGAAATGGCTGATCATACAACCAAAAATGCACTAAAAAACATATTAAAAATCGTTATTTAAGCCTTCTGGTTCCGATTTGCATTTACAGATATGGTGATTTGATATCACGGATTTTAGGATAACGGGAGAATGACTAAATCATGCTATACCGATGTCTATAAATTGAAGGTTTGTATCCACTTTTTACAATATGATTTTAAAAGAGCAAGGAGGGACACGATGCGGATTTCGTCCCATACAAGATGTGCAAAGAATTTGACACCGCTTACAATTGCATGCAGTGAATTTGAAGCGGGCAGGAGGTGATAGGTGCTGAGCGGATAGCTGCACATGCGCAAATAGCTTAGTGGGTTCGACTTTAAGCCGTATCCCTGTCATTACAACAAAGTGACAGCGATTACATGACCATCTCGGGGGGATGAAAAATGAAAAAAAACCTAGTTATGTTGCTTGTTAGTGTGATGTTGATATTTTCTTTAGCGGCTTGCAGCAGCGGAAGCAATGGCGGTAACGATCCAGCAAGCACCAATACGGCTACCGAAAAGCCATCAAACAATCCGGCGGCGACGAATGCTTCCGAGAATGACGCTGAGGACGGCGCGGGAAATTCCAATGAAACGCCGGAGATGGATTTCGATATGGGCGGCAGAACAATCAAGATTGTAAACTTCTGGAGCTTGGAAATCCCCGAAGATAATCCGGATAATATCCAACGGAAAAAGAATCTGGAAGCTCTCATGAAGAAACATAATTTCAAGGTGGAATACGTGGTCATCGATGGCGCCGAGTACCAGAAAAAGGTTACGGCATCATTGCTTGCCGGCGAACCGGTAGGCGATCTCATTGCCGTGAGCAAATCGTACACCATTCCATCGTTGGTAAGTCAAGATCTATTGTGGCCGATTGACGAATACACCAAAAATGACAAAGTATTCAATCCGGAAGTAACGAATAAGATCATGCAGTATAACGGGAGAGGGTACGGTTTTGGCGGGTATACACAGGGAGCGACGGGTTTCTTCTACAATCGCACGTTGATGAACAATCTCGGCATGAAACCTCTTCAAGAATATATTAATGAAGATAACTGGAATTGGGATACGTTCCTGCAAGTGATCAAAGAGGCTAATAGAGATACGAATAACGATGGAAAGCTTGATACGTGGGGATTGGCAGGCGCCGGCGTTTTGGATTCAGCGCTTGCTTCCAACGAGACAAGCTTGACGAAGGGGGATAAGCAGAACCTGGACGATCCTAAAACCGTCGAGGTTTTGAATTTCCTATCCAAGCTGAGTACCGATAAACTCGTCAGACCTTCAGAGGGCGGCGATTGGACGGAGCCAAGTCAATTTTTCCGTCAAGGCAACACGTTGTTGTATTTATCCGGAAACTATGAGGCGGAAGCTCTGAATAACGACATGAAGGACTTCGATATCGGCTTTATTCCTTTCCCTAAAGGACCGAATGGAACTTCCTACAATACACCTGATACCAATCCAGGGGCAATGGTCATTCCGAAGGCAGCGAAAAATCCGGAGCAGCTCATGTATATCTGGGAGAAAATCGAAACCTACGATTCGGTTTACGACTATCCTGGTCAGGACTGGTACGAGAGATCGTTTGACAACGAAGACGATATCAACAATGTTGTATTAGCGAGTAAACGGTTTAGTTTTGATAGTCTAAGCACCTTCCCAAGTATGCCTTATTATCAGTTCGCTGATGAGATTAACAAAGGCCAATCCGTATCCACGGTCATCGAGACGTATAAAACGCCTTTCCAGGCGGCAATCGATGAAGTCTACAAGAAGTAACGATTGAAGTGATCAAACAGTCCGCATCCCGGTTCATAATGTGGACTGTTTGAATTTCACTCTTGCCGCGGGAGGGGAGCAAAGTTGAGCGTCAGAAGCCAGAAATTAGTGAAATGGATATGTATTTTTTTTGTTTTAGGTTTGTCCATATGGGCGATCTACCCATCAAGTCAAAAAGGCAACGGCGATGTTCAGGCTATTAGCGATTTTTCGACGGTAATGGATTCTGATGCAAAAGACGGATATGACGCCTATACGAAACGCTACTCGAACGCAGACCGGCCGCCAGCGAAAATCCGAATCGAAGGCGAGCATTATACCGCGCTCGAAGGGGACGGCTTTGAGGTTGCGAACGGATTTCAAGGCCTGAAGGGCCAAGCTGTGTTAACGCCCGAGTCGGGCACGATTAGTTGGAAGGTCCGGGTCGATCAACCGGGTCTATACAATGTTCGAATTCATTATTTTCCTATTGAGGGGAAAAGCTCCGCTATCGAGAGGGAGTTCGCGATCAATCAGGAAGTGCCTTTTAAAGGCTCCGACATTTTATTGTTCGATCGAGATTGGGGCAATCGCGAAGACGAAATCGAGCGGGACAATCGCGGAAACGATTTGCGCCCGAGGCAGATAGAGAAGCCGGCTTGGCAAATCGCGTCCTTCAAGGACAGCGAAGGTTACAATGACGAGCCCTATTTGTTTTATTTCGGAGAAGGGGTTCAGACCATCTCCCTGACTTCCTTGAGGGAACCGATGGCTATCGACTATATCGAGTTATACCAGGAGCCGGAGACGAAAACCTATGAAGAACGGAAAGCCGAATATGAAGCCGAAGGAGCTGCAGCCGCCGAAGGTCAATTCATCGTGATTCAGGCTGAGGATGCGACCCTGAAATCTTCCCCTACGCTTTATCCGCTTTCCGATCGGTCAAGCCCTTCTGTTACGCCGTACAGCGCTTCGAAGATTCGGGTCAACGCGATAGGGGGCCTTAACTGGAAGCTGCCGGGGCAGTGGATTGAATGGGAATTCGAGGTGGAAGAGGATGGGTTGTACCAGATTGCGCTGAAGCGCAAACAGGATCAGCTGCGCGGCGTCTATGCGACGCGCAGCATCATGATCGATGGCGAATATCCATTCCAGGAAATGAAGCGGACGCGATTCGGCTTCAATATGGAATGGCGGACAGATGTGCTGGGAGGGGATAAGCCTTACCTGTTCCATCTGACGAAAGGGAAACATACCATTCGTATGGCGGTTTCGCTCGGCGAGCTCGCTCCGCTTATTGAGACGATCAAATCGAGCGTGCTGAAGCTAAACGAGATGTATCGAAAAATTTTGTTGATTACCTCAAATACGCCGGACCCTAACCGCGATTATCAATTGGAGAAGCGGATTCCCGGCATGATCGATGTTTTCCGGGAACAAGCCGGCACTATCCAGGCCGTGGCGGATTATCTCGAACAATCGACAGGGGAGAAAAGCGATAAAGTCGCTGTTCTTCATACGATGGTAAGGCAGTTGAACGAAATGGCGGAGAAGCCGGAAACGATCGCGAACCGTCTGAACTCCTTCAAGGTGAATGTCGGTGGTCTCGGCACGTGGATTCTGAACGTGCGCGAACAGCCGCTTACGTTGGATTATCTCATCGTTGCGTCCCCAGGCAGCAAGCTCCCGAGAGCGAAAGCGACTTTGCTCGAGAAGATCAAGCACGAGCTAGGCGCTTACGTTGCCTCTTATACCGAAGACTACGATAGTATCGGCAGTACGGAAGAAGGCGGGCGTTCCATCACGGTTTGGGTAACGACGGGAAGGGACCAGGCGCAAGTGTTGAAAGCGTTGATTGACGACAGGTTTACGCCCGAGACGAACATATCGGTAAATGTAAGGCTCGTTCCGGGCGGCATCCTGCTTCCGGCTGTCCTGGCCGGCGAAGGGCCGGATGTTGCCTTGCAGGCCGGCGAGGATGCCCCTGTCAATTATGCGATGAGGAACGCCGCAGCCGATTTGACCGCTTTCCCGGATTTCGAGAAAGTCGCTGCAAGGTTTCGCGATAGCGCCATAACGCCTTACAGATATGACGAAGGGGTATACGCGCTGCCGGAGCAGCAGACTTTCCCGATGCTGTTCTATCGCAAGGATATTCTCAAAGAGCTGGATTTGGAGCCTCCGAAGACGTGGCAGGATGTGTATAACATGATTTCGGTGCTGCAGAAGCATAACATGGAGTTTTATTTGCCGATCGAATCGGCTGCGAACAATGCGACCCTGGTTCCGAATGCGGCGTTCGCCATGCTTCTTTACCAGAACGGCGGCCAGTTCTACCGGGACAATGACAGGAAGAGCGCACTCGACTCCGAGATTTCAATGCAGGTGTTCAAGCGCTGGACGCAATTTTATACGAACTACAAATTTCCGCTGCAAGCGGATTTCGCTAATCGGTTCCGGACTGGCGAGATGCCTATCGGTATTGCCGATTATACAACGTACAATTTGCTAACGGTTCTGGCACCGGAGATCAAAGGGCTGTGGGACTTTGCCGTCGTACCCGGCACCGAGCACAAGGACGGGTCCGTCAGTCATGAGGTCGCCAGCCATACGACCGCGGTCATGATGCTGGATAATGCCGATGACAAGGACGCGGCGTGGTCATTCATGAAGTGGTGGACGGACAAGGATACCCAGATCGCTTACGGACGAGAGCTGGAAGGGCTGCTCGGCGATGCTGCGCGATATCCGACAGCCAACATCGAAGCATTGGAGCAGCTGCCATGGCCGGTCAAGGATTTCAACAACCTGGAACGCCAATGGCAATGGGTAAGGGGCATCCCTCAAGTGCCGGGCGGTTATTTCACGGGCAGGCATCTGGATAATGCCTTCCGGCGCGTCGTGAACCAGAGCGAGAATCCGCGCGAAGCCCTTTCGGATTATATTTTGTACATGAATGACGAAATCGCACTCAAGCGGAAGGAATTCAATCTGCAGAAATAGTTAGGGGGTGGAAGCCGATGCAAGCAGAAGCAAACCGTCATGCCGCGTCGAGCCTCATCCAGGCAAAGAAGCCGTCACGACTCGCCAATGTTGCCCAAGAGCTTCGGAAAAACAAGCACTACTACTTGCTGATGAGTCCGTACATGCTGATCTTCTTCACGTTTACGGTCGTTCCGGTCGTCATCTCGCTGGCGCTCAGCTTCTTTTATTTCAACATGCTGGAGTTTCCGAGATTCGTAGGCTGGCAGAATTACTCCCGATTGTTCCTAGGCGACGACGTGTTCATGATCGCTCTGAAGAATACGTTCATGTTCGCAATCGTGACCGGTCCGATCAGCTATATCGCGTGTTTCCTCTTTGCCTGGATTATCAATGAATTGTCGCCCAAGGTCAGAGCGTTTATGACCCTTGTGTTCTACGCGCCGTCCATTTCGGGGAACGTATTCTTTATTTGGCTGATCGTATTCTCCGGAGACAGCTACGGATATTTGAACGGGTTCCTCATGAGATTCGGTTTTATTCTCGAACCGATTCAATGGCTTTCAAACGAAAAATATATTCTGCCTATTATTATCATCGTCCAGCTGTGGCTTAGCCTGGGCACCAGCTTCCTGGCCTTCATCGCCGGTCTTCAGACGATCGACCGATCGCTGATCGAAGCGGGAGCCGTAGATGGCATCAAGAACCGCTGGCAGGAGCTTTGGTTCATCACGCTGCCGTCCATGCGGCCGCAGCTGATGTTCGGAGCTGTTATGCAGATTACAGGCTCGCTTGCGGTCGCCGATATATCGATCGCGCTAGCCGGTTTTCCAAGCGTTAACTATGCGGGGCATACCATCGTAACGCACTTGATGGACTTCGGCACAATCCGCTACGAGATGGGGTACGCATCCACTATCGCGACAGTGCTCTTCTGCATGATGATCGGCGCCAATAAGTTGACGCAAAAACTGTTGCGAAAGGTAGGGGAATAAAATTGGTCATGAGGATGCTAGCTGTATTCCGGCCCCCCAGGCGGTTAAACCGATCCTTTGCCGTCAGTTTTTTCATGTTCGCGCTTCTAGCCGTTTTCGGCGCGTTTATGGCGCTTCCGCTCATCTATGCGGTGAGCAATGCATTCAAGCCGCTTGACGAACTGTTTATTTTCCCGCCGCGGTTTCTGGTCAACAATCCGACGCTGGACAACTTCTTCGACCTGTTCGCCCTGATGGGGAACTCGTGGGTGCCGCTGTCCCGCTATATCTCAAACACTCTGTTTATCACGATCACGGGGACGGCGGGACATATTCTGCTGGCGTCTGCCGCGGCCTATCCTCTTGCGAAATACCGATTTTGGGGATCGAGGACTTTGTTCTCTATCGTCATATTGTCCTTGATGTTCTCGGGACATGTTACCGCGATTCCGAACTTTATGGTCATGTCCTGGCTCGGCTGGGTCAACACGCAGGCCTCGGTGATCGTGCCGGCTCTCGCCTTCCCACTCGGATTGTTCCTCATGAAGCAATTCATGGAACAGATTCCGGATGCGCTGCTGGAAGCTGCCAAGATTGACGGAGCGAACGAATACCGGATTTATTGGAGCATCGTCATGCCGAACGTGAAGCCCGCATGGCTGACGCTAATGATTTTGCAGTTCCCCGCCTTATGGGGGACCGACGGAGGCAACTTCATTTACAGCGAGAACCTGAAGACGCTTCATTACGCGCTTGGCATAATCTCGGCAGGCGGCATCGCCCGCGCTGGCGTTGGAGCGGCGGTCGCCCTTCTATTAATGATCGTTCCGATTACGCTCTTTATCATCTCGCAGAGCAGCGTCATGCAGACGATGGCGACCTCCGGGATGAAAGAGTAGAAAGGATGAGACGCGATGTTGAGCAGCCTATATAAAGCAAGGACATTTGTCCTCACGACGCTCATCTGTTTGCTAAGCATTGGAATGGGGAGCGCGGTCGTTCATGCCGAAGAAACTCCCGCATCCTATAATTATTCCTACTGGGGAGACGCTGTCGCCTCGCCTGCCGCCTATCGGGCAACGGCCCTTCTGAACGGCGACAGTCTGGGAGTCGGACCGTTTAAGGAACCGAACGATATACACGTTACGGCAGACAAGCAAATTTATGTGCTGGACTCCGGCAATAATCGAATCGTGGTGATGGATGCGAGCTTCAAGCTGGATCGAATCATCGATTCCTTCGATAACAACGGGGAGCCCGATAAGTTTATGAGCCCGCAAGGCCTGTTTGTAACCGAAGACAAGAATATCTATGTCGCTGATACGGGAAATAAAAGAGTTGTCCATCTCGATTCGAAGGGTAAGCTTGTGAAGGTTATCAAGAATCCTGAGTCCGAGCTTTTTCAAGAGAATTTCCAGTTCCAACCTGCTCGTGTTGTTGTCGATAAGGCGCAGCGGATCTATGTCATGGCCGCCGGCGTATTTGACGGATTTATGGAGTTTAACGCTAATGGCGATTTTTCGGCGTTCATTGGCGCGAACCGCGTAAGGGTCGATCCGATCGAGCTGTTGTGGAAACGGCTGTCTACCCGCGCCCAGCGGAGTCAGATGGCCCAGTTTACTCCTACGGAATTCACGAACCTGGATATTGACGATGAAGGATTTATTTATGCGACGAACGGGGACAGGTATGGCGAAACGATCAAGAAATTAAATGCCCAGGGGAACGATATTTTGAGGCGAACCGGGTATTTCAGCCCGGGCGGCGACCTCGTTATGTCATCGGAGGAGAGAACGAGACTGATTGACATCGATGTCGCGGACAGCGAAATCTATTCGGTGCTTGATTCCAGGCGCGGACGGATTTTCACATACAACGGCGATGGGCATTTCATGTATGTATTCGGCGGTCTGGGCAACCGGCTGGGCGAATTCAACGCGCCGACAGCCATCGAGCGTGTAGGGGATCAACTTCTCGTTCTCGATAAGGGGCTCGGGGAAATTACTTTATTCGAGACAACGGAATACGGCCGGACCCTCAACGAAGCCGTTCGAAGCTACTACAAGGGCGATGAAGAGGCGGCCTTCGCATGGTTCCGGAAGTCGATCAATATGAACGCCAATCTGGAATTTGCCTATGCCGGAATCGGCAAAGCGCTGCTTCGGCAAGGGAAATATGCAGAGGCGATGATTTATTTTAAGCAAAGCAAGGATCAGCCGAACTATTCGAAGGCATTCCTGCTCTATCGCAAGGAAGTGCTGCGCGAATACTTCCCTGCGACGATGACCGGCATTGTCTTGATCGCGCTCGGCGCAATCACGTTCAGGAAGCTCCGGCAATGGAAAGGGGGAAGGAAACGTGCCGAAATGGAACAGTGAACTGCTTAAACACCCATTCTATCTGATTCTGCACCCGTTTAACGGCTATTGGGATTTGAAGTACGAATGGAACAAAAAAACCAATCTGATCGTTTCCTTCTCGATCTTATTCCTCATGATCGTCACCAATATCATGAGCACCGAGTACAGCGGATTCCTCGTTCATATCTACAATCCCGCTGACATGAACAGCCTGATGGAGGTTCTGTACGTACTGCTTCCGGTGTTGTTCTGGTGCGTGGCCAATTGGTCGCTCACGACCTTGATGGACGGGGAAGGGAAATTTGTCGAAATCTTCACTTCGACCTGCTTTGCTTTCGTTCCTATGGTCATCATCCCGTTTCCATGGATCTGGTTAAGCAACGTTATCTCGATGCAGGAAACGAGCTTCTACTATTTCTCGCACAGCGTCGCACTCATTTGGTCATTGTATCTGTTGTTCGTCGGGAATATGACGGTTCAACAATTTACGCCTTCAAAAACCATAGGCACCCTTTTGTTATCGGTTGTCGCAATGGGGTTTCTGGCGTTCCTGTGCTTGCTTTTCTTCAGCTTGATTCAGCAAATCTCATCATTTGTAACAACCATTTACCAGGAAATTGACCTGAGAAGCTAAGGAAGGAGGCATGCGCAGCCATGAATGTGAAACGATATGCCTTGCTGACTTTGTTGTTCCTGCTTGGAATAATGACTGCGGGATGTGCGGGCTCCGGTTCTGAAAAACAAACGGAAGCTAATGGATCCGTTGCAGCGGCATTTGTGAAGGGAACGGCTTTGGCCGTTTCCTTCACGGATCCTCGAGTCGCGGGCATGAAAGGCGTTGCGGCAAACAATCGTCTGGAATTATTCGCAGACGATCAGTCGGGAGTTATCGCCGTTCTCGATAAGAATAGCGGAGAAGTATGGTACAGCAATCCGCCGGAGCGAGAATCCGATAATCTGGCAACAGGAGTTAACAAGGATTTGCTATCCGCTCAATTGAAGCTCGATTTCAATAACGCGTTCGGCCAGCTCAGTTCGGTCAACTCCTATACGGATAGCGTCATTCATAAGCAATTCAGATTCGACAGCATTCCTAACGGCATCAAAGTGACTTATCAATTCGGAACGGACGAGAAAACGGCTGACGATATTCCAAGCAAGCTGACGAAAGAGCGCTTGGAGGAACTTAAGGGGAAAGTGGATAAAACGGGACAGCGCGCGCTGATGATTGCCTACCAAGAGGATACTGACCCTTCTGTGTATGTGCGAAATGAATCTCTGGCGGGGATTCAACTGAAACGGACTCTCCAGGCATTCGAAGCTGCCGGCTATACGGATGAAGATTTCCGGAAGGATCTCGAGGCGTTTCATCTCGAGCAAACCAAACCCGAACCGCGTATATTCCTTGCCTCGATCGAGTATACCCTGGATGGCGATAGCCTCGTGGTCAAAGTGCCGGCTTCCGGCATTCATTACTCAGACGAGTATCCCATCAACACGGTATCGGTTCTTGGTTTCTTCGGCGCAGTAGGAGAGGAGTCGGAAGGGGCCTTATTCGTACCGGACGGGTCCGGGGCGCTTATTCATTTCAACAATGGCAAAATCAATTATTCGTCATACGAACAAAGGATCTATGGATCCGATCTAACGATGGAAGGTATCAAAGAAGACGTAGGCGAAGAAAAAGCCAGATTGCCGGTATTCGGAATGATTCGCAGGGATGGAGCCTTTCTCGGCATTATTGAAGAAGGCGATTCGGTCGCAAGCGTAAATGCGGATGTAAGCGGCAGAGTGAATGGCTATAACTATATTTATCCAAGCTTTTATGTGATCAATAAGGACCAGGTTTCCCTGGACGCGAACGGCCAGGCGCGTTCCTTGCCCAGGTATCAAGAGAATCCGACAAAATCGGACTTTACGATCCGTTACGCTTTCCTGAGCGGAGATGATGCTACTTATTCCGGAATGGCACAATACTATCAACGGTATTTGATCAAAACGCACGGACTTCCCGAACAGAAGTCGGCGAGCGATTCGAATTCCGGAGGGGATGCTCCGTTTTATTTGCAGTTGATCGGAAGCATCGCCAAAAACAAGCATGCGGTGGGCATTCCCTATAAGGCGTTCGAGCCTCTTACAACCTTTAATCAGGCAGAGGATATCGTAAATCAGGTGCAGAACCGCAATATTCGAAATATTAAGCTTCAGTATTCGGGTTGGTTTAATAAAGGAATTGATCATGAGGTACCGGATCATGTCTCGGTCGACGGAGCTGTAGGAGGGAGCAAAGCGCTTCGGGAATTTATCGCCTTCGCTCGGGACAAGGGACTTTCCTTCTTTCCGGACGTCTACATCGCAGAGGCGCGTACAAGCGATGGCTTCGATGAGACCAAGGCAGCTTCCAGAACATTAAGGGGAGATCCTGCCGCGATCTACCCGATTGAACCGGTCTTGAATAAGCGCGACCGCAGCAAAGCTCCGTCCTATGTTGTATCGCCGAGCCATATGCTGAAGGTTGTGGATTCCATGCTAAGCGAGCTGGATGGCTATCGTCTTGAAGGGATATCGCTGCAGGATTTAGGCAGCCGGTTAAATACCGACTATCGGACAAACCGTCAGATCGACCGAACGGAGTCCGAAACGATATCGAAGGAGGCGCTGACCAAGATTCGCGAACGGAATCTCGAAATTATGGCCAGTGGCGGCAACGCCTATGCGTTTCCATACGTGACGGATATTACGAATGCGCCGATGACGAATAGCGGGCTCAAAATTGAAGACGAAGAAATTCCGTTCTATCAAATGGTCGTTCGCGGATATATCGACTATACGGGCATGCCTTATAATCTGTCGGGCTTCACCAATATGAACCAGTATATATTGAAGTGTCTGGAATACGGCTCGGGCGTTTACTTCAAATGGATTCATGAACCGAATTCTAAAGTAAAGGATACGGACTACGACGACTTGTACGCCGTCAATTACGAGCAATGGCTGGACCAGGCTGCAACGATCTATGGAAATGTGAATGAAGTCTTAGGCAATGTGCAGAACCGGAAGATGATTTCGCACGAGAAGTTAAGCGATGGCGTCTTCAAAACCGTTTACGAGAACGGTATCTATGTCATTGTGAACTACAATCGGTCAATGGTACAGGCGGATGGCATAAACGTCGAAGCCGAAGGCTATGTAATGGGTGGTGTACAAAAATGAAATCCATACTTAAACCTCGCCTGTTGAAAAGGTCTTACGCGGAAAAAAAGGCACAATGGGGTTTTCTTTACGTTTTGCCATGGCTGCTTGGCTTTTTTCTCTTTTTCTTTGTGCCTTTATTGAGTTCGTTGCGATTCAGCTTCAGCTCGATAACGGCCAATTCGGAAGGGATCACGGTTAAATACATTGGATTCAAAAACTACGTGGAAGCTTTGACGATAAACACAAGCTTTAACCGCGTTTTGATCGAGTCGATCGTAAATATCTTGGTCAATATTCCGCTGATCGTCATATTCAGTTTATTCCTGGCGGTGCTGCTGAACCAGAAATTCATCGGAAGATCCGCTGCCCGGGCAATCTTCTTCCTTCCCGTCATTCTGGCGTCGGGCGTTATTATGAATCTGGAGAGCACAAGTCTGGTGCAAGCGATAAACGATGCAAGTTCCGGGACAAAGGTCGTACATTCGTTACAGAGCTTTGAATTGGAGAAGCTGATGCTGCAAGCCGGGGTTAACGAATGGATCGTCAATTACCTCACGGGTTCGGTTGACCGTATCTATCAGATTGTCAGCCAATCCGGCGTTCAGATTCTAATCTTCCTCGCGGGAATCCAGACTATCTCGCCGCAGCTGTACGAAGCCTCCAAGATAGAAGGGGCAACCGGCTACGAGGCCTTCTGGAAGATTACGTTTCCGATGGTTAGTCCGCTTATTTTGGTCAATGTGATTTATACCATAGTAGATTCGGTCTCCACCAACGAAATAACGGACTTGATTCTAGACACCGGTTTTTCCGCTTTTAATTTCGGTCTCAGCTCGGCAATGGCAACGATCTACTTTCTGGCTGTTGCCCTAATCTTGGTGGCAAGCACCTATCTGATATCGAGGAAAGTTTTTTATTACGATTAGGGGGGATGTACGAGTGCGCAATTCCCGACTGCTATCTGTAGAATCCTGGAAGAGGTGGGTTTGGTCGTTAATCCGTCTCGTATTGATTGCAGGACTTTCGTTTTTGATTTTATATCCGATCTTGCAAAAAATTTCGACAGCGATTAAGGATAAGGAGGATCTATATTCGCCGATCGTGGTGTGGGTTCCCCTCCATTTTACTTGGGATAATTTCAAGCAGGCGATCGCAATCATGGATTACTGGGACACGTTGGTCAATACCTTTGCGCTGTCGATCTCTACTACTATCCTTACCGCGATAACATGCGCTTTGGCCGGTTACGGATTTGCACGGCTTAAATTCAAAGGAAGCAATCTGCTGTTTGCCGGAGTCATTCTGACCATACTGGTTCCGCCTTCGACGATTCTCATTCCCCTTTATCTCAACCTGAAGGATTTTACGCTGATGGGGCTAATTCCATTGCTTACGGGCAAATCCGTCAATCTGCTGAATACCTACTGGCCGTTCATCCTGACAGCCTTGACAGCCAGTTCACTGAAGGCGGGACTTTATATTTTTATATTCAGGCAATTTTTCCGGGGAATTCCCAAAGAGGTTGAGGAAGCCGCCTATATCGATGGCGCAGGGGTCGGGACGACGTTTTCCCGAATCATGCTCCCGAACGCGATCCCGGCGATTATTACGGTGCTGCTCTTTTCGTTCGTGTGGCAATGGAACGATAGCTTCTTCACGACAACGTATCTGACTTCAGGCAAGGTCATGTCCGTGCAGCTGGCTGCCTTGCCTCATAATTTAAACAGTCTTGTTAGCGGAGGTTCCTCCCAGTCCGATCCTTTCTATTTAAGCATGGTGCAGGATACAGGCATTCTGCTCGCTATTCTGCCGCTTATTGTGAGCTATTTCTTTGTGCAGCGGTACTTCGTTGAAGGAATCGAGCGCACAGGCATTGTCGGCTAAATTCGGTCACGCACTCCGTAATAAAGGAGGAGAATCGGCTTGGTAATGAAAGAACTAAGCGGCGCGGAGCTTGCGTCCATGGTGAAGAGCAGCATCCAGCTCAAAAGCCTGGACGGCGTTAAAGCGCCGGAGCTAAAGCTGAGTGAAGAGGATATGAAATGGTGGCGCGATGCGAAGCTTGGTCTGTTCTTCCACTGGGGACTTTATTCGATTCTGGGACGCGGCGAATGGGCTATGTTCAACGAGAAGATTCCCGCGGACGAATACGCGAAGCTGGCTGACAGGTTCAACCCGCTGCATTGGAAACCGGAGCGAATGGCGCAACTTGCGAGGGATGCAGGCATGCGCTATTCCGTCATGGTCGCCCGCCATCACGACGGATTCGCGCTGTGGGACAGCCCTGGCAGTTACGGACGCTTCGACAGCATGCACGCGGCGGCCAATCGCGATTTCGTGAAAGAATACACGGACGCCTTCCGGAACGCAGGACTGCGCGTCGGCTTGTATTATTCGCCAATGGATTGGCGGTTTCCGGGCTATTTCGAGCCAGTGAAGCTTGCCGATAATGCGGCGCTGATGAAGAAGCAATGCTACGCTCAGATCGAGGAGCTGACCACCCGGTACGGGCGAATCGATATTCTATGGTATGATGGGGGATGGCTGGCGCATGCGGGAACGGATGCCGATGCGGCCTGGTTCTGGGAGCCGGTTAAGTTGAACGGGATGGTTCGGCGCCATCAGCCGACATGCGCGATCAATCCGCGATCCGGATGGACCGGGGATTTTCAATGCGACGAAGGCACGCATGCCATCACCGGGAACATTCTTCCAATCGATTGGGAGAAATGTTTCTCCATCGGCACGCATTGGTCCTATGATCCGCAAGAACGGGTAATGCCGCTGGAAGACATCATCAAGATTATGATTGACTGTTTCGTCCGCGGTGGCAATGTGCTGCTGAACGTTGCTCCGAATCCGGACGGAGAGATCCCCCCAAGCCAAGTCGAACGACTCCAGCAAATCGGCGCGTTTATGCGGAAGAACGGCGAAGCCATCTATGGGACGACAGCGGGGCCGATCGAGCCGGTTGATCATATCTACGGGATGACCCGAAGAGGAAATGATCTTTATTTACATGTGCAAGACATGCAGGCATTCGAACACATCGGACTGCTGCCGCTTGAACAGCGAATCTCGCGCTGCCGGTTGCTCGATGGCACCGAGATTCCTTACTTGCAGAACGAGCGGGGGCTAGAAATTCGAGTTCCGAAGGAGAAATGGGAACCGCTCGATACGGTGGTTAGGCTGGAAACTCAAGAATAGAGCCGACCGGCAAGCAACCAAGCCTTGGAAACTTATAAAGTCTATTGTGGCAAACAAATTCCGTGAGCTTATTGCGCCCGCGGAATTTGCTTTTTACCGCATCGGAAAGTATAAGTTTTCAAACTCGAAAACTAGCTTTCTGATTGGCGATAAAAACTACCACTGAAACGCGGCCCTTCATCTTCGAAGTACTTCGATAGAATTTTTCTCACAGGGACGTTGTGATTGCGGACGGCAAATCCGTCGGCAGGGATATTTTAATTTTTATTAGAGTGGTGATGAGGTATAATTTTGATAGGATAATCGTTTCGACTCATTCGTAAGATTTCTGTTGTAAGCGCTGTCAAAGAAGTCCTCAAGCATCCGAAAGGAGACCTGAAATGGGAAGCAAGATCCTCGCCGCGGTTAGGAAAACGAACAATATCCGGCTCAAGAACAAGCTGATCATTTCCATCGTGGTCGTGGTGTTCATCCCGGTACTGCTCGTGGGCAGTATCTTGACGGTATCTTATCGTCAGAATGTACTAGATCAGGCTACGAACCAAACCATGAACAACGTGGATAAGATCAAGAAGCAACTAACGGACATTCTTCGGATGCCGATTGAAATATCGCACAACCTGCAAGTCGACGACAGGTTATCCAATTTGGTCAATTCCCACTATGAGACCACTTTCGAACTGGTTACGGCCTATTGGGATTTTCGCTATTTTCGGGACTATGTGCAGCTATACAAGGAAATTTATAACATTCGCTTCTACACGGACCCCCCGATGCCGATCAGCAACTGGTACTTTCTGAACGCGGATGAGTCTGTCAAGAACTCGGAATGGTATCGGGAGGCGCTCAACAACCCCGGTTCGTCCATCGCTTGGCATTACGTCGCGGACGAGACGAAGGAAAATCGCCCGTATCTCAGCCTCGTTCGCAGAATTGATTTTCCGCTTTACCGTTCCCGCGGAGTGCTGGTCATCGATCTGGATCAGAATGAATTGAATGGGCTTCTAAGCCAGGAACCGTTCGATACGATGATTTTCGATTCCCAGGGCCTAATAGTCGCCGCCAAATACCCGCAGTGGGTCGGCCGGAATATCGACAGCATGGATTTCGCCAAGGATTTGAGCGATAAACCGGCTGGAGCCTACGAGTTTAAATACGAGGGAAAACACTCGAAAATTGTGGTGGAGGAGGTGATTCCGCCATACAGCCGGAACGGGCTCAAAGTCGTTTCGGTCTTTCCGATCGACAGTATCGTCAGCGACGCAAACAAGGTCAGCAGGCTGGGGTTTACCATTATTGCGGCCAGTTTGTTCCTCGCGATCGTTCTCATCTACATCACCTCCTCCTTCTTGTCCCGCAGATTGCTTCTGCTTAATAAGGTGTTGAACAAAGTATCCATGGGGAATCTGAACGTACAGTTGGATGTGGACGGAAACGATGAGATTGGCGCCTTATCCAGACAGTTCAACCATATGCTTGCCAGCATCCGGAGCCTGATGGAAGAGGTGAGAGAGTCCCATGTGCACAAAAACTTGCTGGAGCTGCGGCAGCGCGACATCAAGCTGAAGATGATGGCGAGCCAAATCAACCCGCATTTTCTGTTTAATGCGCTGGAGTCCATTCGAATGAAAGCGTTTGTGAAGGGAGATGCGGAAATTTCCAATGTGGTGCATCTCCTGGGGAAACTGATGAGGCGCAGCATTGAAATCGGAGATCGCAAGATCCGGCTCCAGGAAGAGCTTGATAATGTACGCTCCTATTTGGAGCTTCAGAAATTCCGTTTCGAAGACGAACGTTTGACTTACAGGCTTCATCTGGATCCTTCGGCAATGAAAGTGGAGATTCCGCCGCTCATTGTTCAGCCTCTTGTAGAGAATGCCGTGGTGCACGGGCTGGAGGAGGTTGAAGAGAGCGGAATCGTAATCATCGATGCGCGTGTGGAGTCGGATCGGGTAGTGATTGCGGTGGAGGATAACGGGTGCGGCATACCGGAGGATAAAATGCGGGAAATCGAGCATTCCTTTCTGGATATGGAAGATGCGGAGGAGCATCGGATCGGACTCCGCAACGTACATCAGCGCCTTATTCTGACCTACGGAGAAGGGTTCGGGCTAAAGCTGGAATGCCCGCCGGGATCCGGTACCCGCATCACATTTTCCATACCGTTGGGAGGGAATTTACATGTATAAAGTGATTGTGGCCGACGATGAACCGGCGATCCGGAAGGGGCTTCTGAAAATTGTCGATTGGGAAGCGCTTGGCTTCTCCGTAGTAGGAGACGTCTCGAACGGAATAAAAACGGTTGCCCTCCATCAGGAGCTGTCTCCCGAGCTGATCGTCATTGATATCCGGATGCCTCGGATGGATGGCCTTCAAGCGATCCGCGAAATTCGCAAGACGGATGGGGATTGCCAATTTCTTATTTTGAGCGGGTACGCCGATTTTGCCTACGCCAAGCAAGCCATCGAGATGAATGTGAGCGGCTATGTGCTCAAGCCGATTGATGTTGAGGAGTTTAAAGAGGAACTGCTGCGCATCAGAGCCCAACTAGACCGGCTGTCAGGCCGCGCCAAATTGTCCGAAATCCATGCCGATGCGCTGCGGGAGGAACTTATCCTCAAGTTGATCGCCGCCGATCCGGCTGACGCTCAGGAATTGGAAAGCCAACTAATGCCCTTAACCGGCTTCGCAGGGAAATCCAAACAGATTTTGTTGATTGAGGCGGAGGACATTTCTCAAGCAGGACTTGCGTATCTGGAGTCGGTCAAGACGGGATGGCTTGAAGCCGTGGAGACGGAGGGTCTCGGATACGGGTTTCAGGCCGGCCCGTATATCGGATTTCTTTTGAAGGAAGATCTGAACCGGCCCGGCGCCAAAAACGAATGGACTCGGCTTCTGCAAGACGCCTGCGGGCTTAAGCTGGGCTTCACTGCGGCCGCTGGACGGATTGTCTATGAACTTGCGGATATCCGTCAATCGTATGAGGATGCCTTGGGATTGTTAAAGAACCGTTTTCTGCTTGCCGAAGGACAGATCCACATGGTAACGGAACCGGTCTTTAGCCCTATTTCGACGGAGTCGAACGGACATGCTCCTCAGGATTTGGAGGCTCTCGCTACCAAGCTGTGTTATATGCTGGATCTCGGCAGATGCGAAGGGGTGGCTGAGACGCTTGAGGAAGCGGGAAGAGCACTCGTGGCTTGCGATTCTTCCGAAACCGCGATCAAGAACGGCCTGGCCAAAGTGTTGTCCGTCGCCCTAAGCAAGCTGGCGGCTCTCCATCAAAGCGTCGAAATCCAGGACTATGCGCCGCTGTTTGCCGAGCTTTATCAGCACACGCATTACGATAGAGTGATGAACGCCGCTTATTCCCAGCTCGCCGAACTGGCGATAAGACTGGGGGGAAACGGCAACCTTCCTGTAGTCAAGCAAGTGATAGATTTTATCCAGCGGCATTACCATGAAAATCTAAAGCTGGAGACGATGGCGGAGATTTACAATTACAACAAGGGGTATTTGGGCAGAATGTTCAAGCAGCACACGGGAGACTCCTTCCATACCTACTTGGATAAGGTCCGGATTCAGCAAGCAATCCAGCTTCTAAAGGAAGGGCATAAGGTTTACGAGGTCTCGGAGCTCGTAGGTTATCCGAATGTGGATTATTTCCATTGCAAATTCAAGAAATATGTAGGAGCTTCCCCTTCTTCGATCAAAGGGGCTCCTCCAAAGGCCAAGACCATTTCGCTGGAAACATCCTAGATTTTTTTAGAATGGAGCGGCATTCATGAAAGTCAGCAAAACAAAAGTGGCAGGCCTTGTCATGATCGGAGCACTTCTTGTATCCAACGGCTGCAGCAACCGATCGGACTCCGGTAGCTCCGGCGGTCCCGACGCATCGCCGAACAAAGATCTCACACCACAAACAATCACTATAGCATTTGGGGACTTCAACCCTTTATGGGACGACATGCAAAGCGAGGTCGGCAAGCTCATAACGGAAAAAACCGGCATCTCGCTCAAAGCGCAATTCCCGATGAACGGCAATGATAGGGATATGTTCGAGCTAATGGTGGCAAGCAGCGAATATCCGGACATGGTTTGGGCCAAAGGCAGCGTAGGCGAGCTGAAGGACGCCGGCGCTTTGATCGATTTGACGCCGCTCATTGAAGAGCATGCGCCGAACATCAAAAAGGTATATGGCGAATACATGAAACGTTTGCGCTGGAGCAATGACGATCATGGCATATATGTCCTGCCGACAGCACCGGTAAACCAAACCTACTTCAAGGCGGGAAGCGGCTTCTCGCTGCAGCACGCCGTGCTGAAGGAACAGAACTATCCACAGATCAAGACGGTGCGGGATTTCGAGAATGCTCTCAAAGCTTATTACGGCAAACACAAGACCACGGCCGACGGTCAACCGATCATTCCCTTGTCCCTGAACGGAGGGGAATGGCAGTTTTTGATCAGCGTAACCAACCCGGCCGTCGCAACGACCGGTGCGCCGGATGAAGGCGAATTTTATATCGACCCGGATACTTATGAGGCGAAGCTCCATTACCTGCGCCCGGAAGAGAAAGAATACTTCCGATGGTTGAATCATATGCACGACATCGGCTTGCTGGACCCTGAGAGCTTCGTCCAGAAGTATGATCAGTACAGGGCGAAGATTGCCAGCGGGCGCGTTCTGGGACTCATCGACATGGATTGGGATTTCGCCGGTGAAGTAGCGGTATTGAGGAAGGAGGGCAAGTTCGACCAAACCTACGCTAACTTCCCGGTTACCTTGAATGAAACCTACAAGAGACATGACTTCCAGCGTTACGGATATTTGGCGGGGATCGGCATCTCGATCACGAAGAGCGCCAAAGACCCGGTTCGCGTGATCAAGTTTCTCGATTTTCTGGCGTCCGATGAAGGGCAAGTACTGCTCAACTGGGGAATCGAAGGCAAGCATTACAAGGTGGAAAACGGCAAACGCGTCATTCCGGAAGATATTCTGAATAAGAAAGTTAATGACAACGGGAACTTTAGAAAAACGACCGGCATAGATATGTATCGATTTGGACCAAGCTACGGCGACGGCGTGAAGGACCCGACGGGCAATTATTACACCACTGTCTTCCCTGAACAAATCGAGAAGGGGTACACCCAGGCGGAAAAGGAAACATTGGCCGCATACCATATTAAAAGCTACAATGATCTGTGGCCGTCCGAGAAAGAGTTCCCGGTTAGACCGTGGGGAGCGGCATGGAACATCAACATGAAGACCGGCTCTGAAGCGAATGTCATCTTCCGAAAGTGCCAGGATATTATGAAGAGGCGCATTACCGAAGCGATTTTGGCAGAGCCGGAACAATTCGACGCCATTTGGGACGACTTCATGAAGGAGCTGGAAAAAGCGGGCGTTGAGAAGCTGAACGAAGAGTTTACCAAGCTGGTGAAGGAACGCGTGAAGCTTTGGAATGAATAAGCGGCTAACTAAGTTTACGGAGTAAAAAAGGCATCCAATCCCTTTTTTTGGGGATGTGGATGCTTTTTTTTTTAGTTATGAAAGCGTTTGAAAGTATTTATTTTGATATGATTTTAGGTTCATTTTATCGGGTGCAATGGAAGGGTCTCTATCGTTTATGATAATTACAAATAAGAGAGGATAAGCAATCGCATGTAAAAAGGAAGCTTACGAAGCTAGGAGGAGCACAAATGAAACCGTTAACAGAAGTTGCCCCGGAAGCAGGACCGACGCTCAAAAGGAACCGATTCTGGTTCAAAGCATTCCAGCAGCGTTACTTGTACATGATGTCACTTCCATTCGTAGCATGGATAATTATTTTTAGTTATGTGCCTGTATGGGGCTGGCTTACCGCTTTTCAAAACTACAAACCGAAAAATTCGATTCTCGATCAGAAATGGGCCGGCTTTGAGAATTTCGTTGAATTATTCCAAGATGAAAGATTTTATATTGTTCTGCGAAATACGCTGGCCATGAGTACGATGGGACTAATTGCAGGCTTCGCGGTTCCTGTTATATTCGCATTATTGCTAAATGAAATAAAAGGTCAGTTTTTCAAACGGTCGGTTCAAACGATATCGTATTTGCCTCACTTTGTTTCATGGGTTGTTGTAGCCGGACTCGTATATAAGATGCTTTCGACAGACGGCGGAGCGGTTAACCAATTGCTCATGTGGCTTCATATTATCGACCAGCCTATTCAGTTTATGGCTAAAGGCCATTTGTTCTGGGGAATTGTAACCGCTTCAGATTTATGGAAGGAAACAGGCTGGAACTCGATTATTTTCCTGGCAGCGATGGCAGGCATCGATCCCGAGCTTTACGAAGCGTCAACGGTTGACGGGGCAGGCAGATTCCGCAAAATGTGGCATATCACCCTGCCTGGTATTCGTACAACCTTCATGGTCCTTTTCATCTTGTCGATTGGACACTTAATCAGTATCGGATTCGAGAAGCAGTTCTTGCTTGGCAATCCGCTGGTAGCTGATTATTCAGAAGTATTCGATCTGTATGCGCTCAAGTACGGCATTCAAATGAGCCGATATTCGTACGGTACGGCAATCGGTATAGTTAATTCCGTAGTCAGCATTCTATTGGTGTTTATCGCGAACGGAATATACAAGAGAGTCACCAAGGAAACAGTCATATAGGAGGCGCGGCATATGCAAGGAGTTGTTCAAAAAAATATTGGCGATAAAATCTTTGACATATTCGTCTATGTATTCATGACGATGGTAGCTCTTGTAACCTTATATCCGTTTTTAAATGTACTCGCGATTTCATTTAACGACTCGGTGGATACCGTACGAGGCGGTCTGACGATCTACCCGCGAGAATTCACCTTAAGAAACTATGAAACGATCTTCGGCTTTGAGGGCTTGGTTACCGGCTTTAAAAACACCGTCATTCGTACGGTAATCGGTACGGCAATCGGGGTTGTGGCAGCGTCCATGATGGCATACACGTTAAGCCGTCCCGATTTTCAGTCCAGAAGATGGATGTCGGTTCTGTTCGCTCTCACGATGTATTTTTCAGGCGGACTCATTCCGGGCTTCCTATTGATGAAATACCTAGGCTTGATCGGAACCTTTTACGTTTATATCATTCCTGCACTGCTCAGCGTTTGGAACGTATTCGTTATCCGCTCGTATATCGACGGACTTCCGTATGCGCTTCAAGAATCGGCGAAAATTGACGGCGCAAATGATTGGACTATATTTTGGAGAATTATTCTTCCGCTTTGTCAACCCGTATTGGCGACAATCGCATTGTTCATTGCTGTCGGACATTGGAATTCCTGGTTTGATACGTACTTGTTCAATAACAGGAATCCGGAAAATACGACGCTTCAGTATGAACTTATGAAAGTGCTGTTATCTACGCAGACGGGCAGCAACTACCGCGACCCGAACGCACAGCAAGCGATGGCGGCGGTATCGCCCGAATCCATTAAGATGGCGATTACGATCGTCGTTACCGTACCGATCTTGCTCGTATATCCATTCCTTCAAAAGTATTTTGTCAAAGGAATGACGCTTGGCGCGGTAAAAAGCTAATTCTAGTAATAGCAGGTTTCCTGTTATATACATGCACATCACGCACGGGAAAAAAGGGAGGCTTAACGAAATGAAAAGAAAGATTCAAATGGTACTTAGCTTGATGTTGGCACTCGTATTCGTATTCGTCACAGCATGCAGCAATTCGAATAATGAAGGCGGTAATAACACGAAAGAAACAACTAATGCAAAAAATGAGCCGGCAGCTGAGCCGATTACGGTTCGCTTGGCAGCCGGTAACAACCCGAACTGGGATGACATGCAATCCGATGTCGGCAAATTTATTAAAGAAAAAACAGGCATTACCATTAAACAAGAATTCCCTGTCGGCGGTACCGACACTGACATGTTCGCGCTTATGGTAGCAAGCGATGAGTATCCGGATCTGGTAATGCCGGGCGGCAGCACTGGCAAATTGGTTGATGCAGGCGCTTTGATCGACCTTCGCCCATTGATCGAAGAGTATGGTCCTAACATTAAAAAGGTTTACGGCGAATATTATAACCGTCTTCGTTGGAGCAAAGATGATGACGCGATTTATACGCTTTCGCTGACCGGCGTTGGTCATACGTACTTTGATTCAGGCAGCGGTTTCCAATTGCAGCACCAAGTGCTTGAAGCAGCCGGCTACCCGAAAATCAAAACCGTTAAGGATTACGAAGCTGCAATCAAAGCATATATAGAGAAAAATCCAAAAACGGCAGACGGCCAACCGAATATCGGTTTGTCTCTTAACGGCGGGGAGTGGCAAATTCTGATTTCCGCAACAAACCCTGCGTTCTTGGCAACCGGCGCTCCGGACGATGGCGAATTCTTCATTAACCAAGATACTTATGAAGCAATCATGCACTACCAGCGTCCTGAAGAAAGAGAATACTTCCGTTGGCTGAATCACATGAACGATATCGGCCTGCTTGATAAAGAAAGCTTCGTTCAAAAATACGATCAATACAAAGCAAAAATCGCTTCCGGCCGCGTTCTGGGTCTTATCGACCAAAATTGGGATTACGGCCAAGCTGAGAACGCTTTGAAAGCTGAAGGCAAATTTGCTTCGACATACGCTCGTTTCCCTGTAACATTGAACGAAACTTACCAGGATCATTCCTTCGCAAGTACGGGTTACCTTCCAGCCCTCGGAATCGGTATTACGAAAGATGCTCAAGATCCGGTTCGTTTGATCAAATTCCTGGACTACCTTGCTTCCGATGAAGGCCAAGTGCTTTTAAACTGGGGGATTGAAGGCAAGCATTACAATGTGGTAGACGGCAAACGCGTCATTCCGGCCGATGTGCTAGAGCAGAAAACAAACGATAACAACAAATTTACGAAAACAACGGGTATCGGCAACTACAACCTATCCGCCCGTTACGGCGACGGCGTGAAAGATCCGTCCGGAAACTACTATACGACGACATTCCCTGAGCAGATCCAAGCAACTTACTCGGAAGAAGACAAAAAGACGTTGTCAGCTTACGGCGCAACGACTTACAAGGATCTGTGGCCTTCTAATGACGCGTTCCCTGAACGCAAATACGGCGCGGCATGGACGCTTTCGTTCGAGACGGGCTCCAAGGCGAACGTTATTTTCCAGAAAACGCAGGATATTATGAAGAAACGCATACCTGAAGCGATTCTGGCGAAGCCGGAAGATTTCGATAAGATCTATGATCAGTTCCTGAAGGACCTGGAAGACGCAGGCGTTGCGAAGCTGAATGAAGAAGTTACAAAGATGGTGAAGGACCGCGTTGAACTTTGGTCGAAATAGGCGTAAGGCGTTAGCTATTCGTTTATAAGGAAGGATTGCCTTTGACTGGTTTACTGGTTTTGGGCAATTCTATTTTACTGGCATGATGCACTCTACTATTACAAATTACGATTGGAATGCTTTTAACCTGACTAAATCATGCTACACCAATGTCCAAATAATCAAGGTTCAATATTCAACCTGTTGATAAAGTAGTTATGCAAGGAAACATGCGAGACGAGGAGGAGTGGTTATCGAAAATTGAAAACGTTTTCATGCATCGGCTTTCAACAAGGGCAAGTGGCATGAACGCAAGAAGAAAACGATTGAAGAAGGAGACAAGCTTGATGAAAACAAGGAAAAAGTCGCGTGGATTCACCAAACAAATCATATCCTTATGCAAGTCCGCTTCACTTCTGGTAACGGCCGCCGCGTTGACGGTAAGCATGAGTTCTTCGTTGACTACGGTCCCCGGCAAGGCATTCGCAGCGGATTCGATCGGAAGCGCAGCAACAGCTGTACAGTCGGACATCGTGCCGGTGAAATCGCAAGCCTATGATTGGGGCAGGGTGAAGATCGTCGGAGGCGGACTCATCCCGGGCATTATTTTCAACGAGAAGGAGAAGGATCTCATCTATGCCCGCACGGACATGGGGGGCGCGTATCGCTGGGACCCGACGACCAAGACGTGGATTCAGCTGCTGGAATGGGTGAGCAAGGAAGACTGGAACCTGTCTGGCGTGGAGAGTATAGCTACCGACCCTGTCGATCCGAACCGCGTGTACATAGCGGCCGGCACCTACTCGAACGATTGGGTGCAAACGAACGGTTACATCCTTCGTTCGCAGGACCGCGGGCAAACCTGGGAAAAGACGGAAATGCCGTTCAAGTTCGGCGGCAACATGCCCGGCCGGACCATGGGCGAACGTCTGGTTATCGACCCGAACGATAACCGGATCCTCTACTTGGGAGCCCGCAACGGAAACGGATTGTGGAAGAGCGAGGACTATGGAGCGACATGGCATAAGGTGAGCAGCTTCACTCCAGTCGGCGACGTGGAGGATGGCTACGGCGGCAAAGTCGGCCCCGTATGGGTCACCTTTGATCCTTCGACGGGCTCCGCAGGCCATGCGACGCAGACGATTTATGTCGGCTTGGCGGACAGGCAGACGAGCATTTACAAGTCGGTCGACGGCGGTGCTACCTGGGAACCGGTGGCGGGCCAGCCGAAGCAGGGATTCCTGCCCCACCACGGAACGCTGGGTTCCAATGGTATGCTGTATATAACGTACAACTCGGAGCTTGGACCGTTCGAAGGCGGCAAAAGCGGTTCGGTATGGAAGCTCGATACGAAGACAGGCGAGTGGACGGATATCAGCCCGGGCGGAGCCGGCGTTACGAGCAATCAGTACGGCGGCCTTGCCGTCGACGCTCAGCATCCTGATACACTGATGGTCGCGACGTTGAACAATTGGTGGCCGGATAACCAGATTTACCGCAGTACGGACGGCGGTCAAACATGGAAACCATTTTGGCAGTTCACCGCGTATCCGAAGCGCGACAACCGGTACACGATCGATTATTCGATCTCGCCATGGCTCGATTGGGGCGTTCAGCGCGATCCGGAGACCGATCCGGTCACCTCGCCAACGCTTGGCTGGGGAATAGGCGATCTGGAGATCGATCCGTTCAATTCCGACCGGATCATGTACGGCACCGGGGCGACGCTGTACGGCTCCGAGGACATGACCAATTTCGACAAGGGCGAGAAAATCCGGATCTCCGTCATGGCGAACGGGATTGAAGAGAACGGAATTTTGGGCTTGATCAGTCCTCCATCCGGGGCGCCGTTGATCAGCGCGATGGGCGATCTCGGAGGGTTCCGTCATGAAGACCTGAATACGTCGCCGCATACGCTCAGGAATCCTGATCTCACTGTCGGCACCGACCTGGACTACGCGGAGACGAATCCGAACTTGATCGTGCGAGTCGGCCATACCCTTTCAATGAACCCAGAGGACGCGCGGGCGGGCGTATCGACGGACAACGGCATCACCTGGACGCCGGCGGCAAATGCCTGGCAGGCGGAGAACGGCGACAGAACGGATGGAGGATCGGTTGCGGTCGGCGCGAACGGCCATACAATCGTATGGGCTCCGAAGCCGGATGGCAGCGCCGTTCGGCCGGTAAGCCTCTCTACCGACCTTGGCAAGACGTGGACGGCCTCAATAGGCATCCCTCAAGGCGCGAGCGTCTCTTCGGACCGCGTCAATCCGGACAAGTTTTACGGTTTCCTTGACGGGACGTTCTATGTCAGTACGGACGGCGGCGCCAACTTCTCGTCCGCGGCTTCCGGACTGCCGCAATATCTGAGTGGCAAGTTCAAGGCTGCTCCTACGGCCGAAGGCGATATCTGGCTTGCCAGCTCGGAAGGACTATTCCGCTCAACGGATTCAGGAGCGAGTTTTACGAAAGTAAACGGCGTCGACGAGGCTCTATCCGTCGGTTTCGGCAAAGAAGCGCCGGGCAAAACGTATAAAACAATCTATGCCGCTTTGAAAGTGAACGGCGGCAAGCTCGGGTTCTACCGTTCGGAGGACGAAGGCGCGAGCTGGATCCGCATGAATGACGATCAGCATCAATTCGCGAATGTAGAGGCGACGATTACGGGCGATGGACAAGTGTACGGCCGGGTTTATATCGGAACAAACGGTATGGGCATCGTGCGCGGCGATATTAAACAGGGTGCGGCGGTGCAAGGGCTCCATGTGAACGATTTGACGGTTGAGGCCGGCAAATCGGCTGCACTCGCTCCGGTATTCGACGGCGGCGCATCCAGCCGTCCGGTCGTCTGGTCATCGAGCGACGCATCCGTTGCGAGCGTCTCGGGAGACCAGGTAACCGGACTGAAGCCGGGGACGGCAGCGATTGCCGCGGTAAGCACGGACGGTCAATATGCCGCGACGGCAGTCGTCACCGTCAAGCCGGCAACCACGATGCGGGAAATCACAACAATGGAGCTTGTCAAGGAAATGGGAATCGGCATTAATTTGGGCAACACGTTTGAGTCCACAGGCGACTGGATTAACGACACCAGTGTTTCGAATTATGAAACGGCCTGGGGCAGTCCCATTATTACGAAGGAAATGATTAAAGGTTATGCAAACGAAGGCTTCGGCGTCCTTCGAATTCCCGTATCGTGGTCCAATATGATGGGCGAGGATTATGCGATCAATGCTGACTATCTGGCCCGGGTAAAAGAAGTTGTGGATTGGGCGCGGGATAGCGGTATGTATGTGATTCTGAATCTTCACTGGGACGGAGGCTGGTTTGAGAAGTTTCCGACAGAAAAAGAAGAGTCTATGCACAAATATACGCGCATATGGACGCAGCTGACGGAAGCTTTTAAAAACTATGACGATCATCTGATGTTCGAGTCTTTCAATGAAGAAGGCATATGGTTTGATTTATGGAACTTTTACAGCGGTCAAGACACTGTTGTCGACGGCAGAAAAAAAGCCTATGCGTTGCTGAATGAGATCAATCAGACCTTTGTAGATATTGTGCGCGGTTCCGGAGGCAACAATGAACGACGACATCTGTTGATTGGCGGGTATGGAACCGATTTTGAGAAAACCGTTGATGAACTCTTTAAGATGCCAAACGATCCTCAAAATCGCTGTGCTGTATCGGTCCATTATTACACTCCTTCCGTATTCGCCATTCTCGATGAAGACGCGAGCTGGGGAAAAGCGCGCACGGAATGGGGAACGGATGAAGACTTCGCTGAGCTAAACAGGCTTATGGATTTGGTGAAAACACGTTTCATCGACAAAGGCATCCCCGTTATCATGGGGGAGTTTGGCGTAGCTACAAAAAATAAGACGCAAGAAATGATACGGCTCTATCTTACGTCGGTGGCCAAGGCCGCATATTCTCGGGGAATTACCCCGGTTTTATGGGATATCACAAATGTATTTTACAACCGGGATAAAGCTGAAATGAATGATAAAGTACTCCTTGAGCAGCTAATGGCTGTCAAGAGTGCGACGGGGCAAACGCCTAATTCGGCCCCATCCGTCTCGATCACCTCGTATCAGGATGGACAGGCGATCAATCTGAACAGTCCGCAGCTTAACTGGACGTTCCTTGATGCCGACGATGCGGATGTTCAGGCTGCTTATCAGGTTCAAGCCTCCAGCAACGGTTGGGAGACGGTTGATGCGGACAGCGGCGAACTGGCGGGCGCATCCGGTTTATACACTTTGAATGGATTGGCGGACGGAGATTGGTCGATTAGGGTTCGTGCGATGGATAATCGTGGCGCTTGGTCGGATTGGGCGTATAGAAGCTTGATCATTGATAAGGTCTCTCCTAGGTTGAATGTTGTCCTGGATAAGGAAACCTTGTGGCCGGCCAACAACAAGCTGGTTAAAGTAACGGCGATTGTTGAAACGGGGGATGAGCTGTCTCAGGTGGAACTGCTGTCCATT
Source organism: Paenibacillus sp. BK033 (assembly GCF_004345425.1). Taxonomy (GTDB): domain Bacteria; phylum Bacillota; class Bacilli; order Paenibacillales; family Paenibacillaceae; genus Pristimantibacillus. The sequence goes on along the minus strand of NZ_SLVP01000011.1, from coordinate 22,466 downwards.
ACGCCGAGCGTAGCCGTCGACCGCTACGAATCCATGGTACAGGAAGCCGATTTCGGCACACTTGATACGGAATTTAAGCTGCTGGCCAAAAAAGCAATGGGTAATGAGCCTCTTGTCTATACGATTACTTATAGAGCAACAGATCAAGCAGGGAATGTAACGGAAGCATCTGCCACTGTTACGGTTCCCCATGATCAAGGGAAAAAATAACCTACATACCGGTGATATCCGATGGATTTTGAAGCCGTTTCGAATGAAAGCTGTTCGAACAGCGCCATCAAGTTTTGCGAATCTTGGCCGAACCAGAATGGAAGGGCTTCGATGGCTTAAAACTGAAACGCTATCTGGAAATTTACCAGAATGCGTACGACAAAATGGCAAAGTAACGGAGATCATGCCGAGACAACCAATTAGGAGGTTTTTCATTTGCTGAAGACAGAAATGGCTAAGGGTCCCTACGAACCAACCTTTGATTCATTGCGGACGTTCGAATGCCCGGACTGGTTCCGGGACGCCAAGCTTGGCATCTGGTCGCACTGGGGCGCTCAATCGGTCCCGATGTACGGAGACTGGTACGCGCGCAACCTTTACGTCGAAGGCTCGGAACAGTACCGCTATCACGTCCGGCACTACGGGCATCCGTCTCAATTTGGCTACAAAGACATCGTGCAGCTGTGGAAAGCCGAGAAGTTCGATCCCGAAGAGCTGATGGACTTGTACGCAGCGGCAGGAGCTAAATACTTCGTAGCGCAAGCGATGCACCACGACAACTTTTTCAATTACGACTCCAAGATCCATCGGTGGAATTCCGTGAACATGGGGCCTAAAAAGGATATCGTCGCGCTGTGGAAGCAGGCTGCAGTGAAACGGGGCCTTCCGTTTGGCCTTACCGAACACCTGGGCGCTACGTTCAGTTGGTTTCATTGGAACAAAGGACAGGACAAGGAAGGACCGTATAAAGGCGTTCCCTATGACGGCAATGATCCCGAGTACGAGGATCTGTACTTGCCAAACCGCGAGCATCATGACCCGGATAAGAAAATGTACGATCTGGACCCGTGGTATACGCCGAATCAATGGTGGCATCAGCGATGGTTCGACATCGTTAAGGAAGTCATCGACCTGTATCAACCGGACCTCCTGTACTCGGACGGCGTGCTGCCGTTTGTCAACACATGGGACAAACCGGATTTTAATCCCGATCATCCCGATTATCAGGCGGGGCTGCACGCAGTCGCGCACCTGTACAACACGAGCGCGTCGCTTAACGGCGGCGTAAACAGGGCGGTGTATAACCAGAAGGACCGCAAGAAAGAGATTTACAGCATCGGCGTGATGGATATCGAGCGCAGCCAAGAGCCGGATATCAAACCGGAACCGTGGCAGACGGACACCTGCCTGGGCGACTGGTTCTACAATGTAAGGTCCGTCTACAAGAAGCCAGGGCACGTCATCGAGATGTTTGTAGATATCATTGCCAAGAACGGCAATCTGCTGTTGAACATTCCGCAGAAGCCCGATGGCACGATCGACGATGAATGCAGGTACATCCTGAAGGAAATGGCGCGGTGGATTGAAGCCTGCGGGGAAGGTGTGTATGGAACCCGGCCGTTCCGCGTGTCGGGCGAAGGCGGCACTCGCGTCGTTATTGATCACTTTAAGGAAGACAAGGCGGAGTGGACCGCATCAGATTTCCGGTTCACGCAGAAAGGCAGCACGGTCTATGCGTTCCAGATGGGTGTGCCGAAAGACCGTCTTGCCGTAATCCGAACGTTCGGTTCGGAGGAGAAGGTGAAGAACGTGCGATTGCTCGGTGCCGGAGAAGTGCCGTTCCAGCAATCGTTCGGCGCGCTCGTCGTTTCGCTGCCGGAGTCGCTGCCGACGGAATACGTCAACTGCCTTGCAATTGAAATTTAAATATAGGCTTGAATGGAGAAAAGAGCAAAGAATATGTTTGCTCTTTTTCTTTTTGACCAAGATTGAGTTCAAATAGCATCGGGATACGCTGGTCCGGTGATAACCGAAAGAGGCCACGAAGGACCAAATGTGTTTCGCTTAAAAGGGTATTATTGGCTTATCATTGACGAATGGAGAGGGCAAGTGTTTTCCGTTCCGATGATCTTACGACATGGGAACGGAACGGTATCATTCTCGACCAGCCTGGCAAACGTTCGGATGACGGGACGATTGGCCTTCATGCGGATGTGGTCGTGCAAGGAGAAGAAGGATATGTCTTTTATTTTACTCATCCTGGCCGTGTGAATGGGCATCATGAAGATTCGAACAGCTATGAATTGCGCCGCTCGTCCATTCAGGTTGCCAAGCTGGAGGTTGTGGACGGAGTATTGATCTGCGACCGCGACAAGGAGTTCGAGTTGAATCTTGGAGCGGATGATCGATAAGATTTGAGGGAACCTCCTCTAAACCCGATTCCGGAATAGATGGAGGTCTATATCATGCTACTTTTTGTCCTTTAAATACAGGTTTTAGTGTTATAACATCGACTATAATCCCTATTGGAGGAGAAAGTCAGTCAGCACGGGGAAAATGCGGGTTTAATATGGACGCCGATTGAAACTCTTATTTTAAGCTCATTGAAGCACGATTCTGGTATTTTTCGAGGCAGCGGCCCACAATTTGTTATAAAGAAAGCTGTAAAAGATTAAGAATCGATTTTAGGAGGAGTCATAATGGGAAACGTAAGCATTCGATTCGACCGGTTTCCGGGAGGGCTACGCAAGGCGGTCGTGTTTAGTTTTGACGATGGCCGCGAGCAAGACAGGAGACTGGTACAGGCTTTTAACCGATACGGGCTCAAAGGAACGTTCCATCTGAATTCCGGCAAATTCGGCCAGGAAGGATACATCAATGCCGAAGAAGTAGCGGACTTATATCGCGGCCACGAGATTTCGGCCCATTCCGTCACTCACCCGTTCCTGGAGCAGTCTCCGGATGAACAGATCGCGGAGGAACTGATCGCGGACCGCCGAAATTTGGAAGCGATTGCGGGATACCCTGTACGCGGCATGAGCTATCCGTTCGGCACCTACAATGACCGCGTCGTGCACGCGCTGCCGGTGCTCGGCATCGAATATGCCCGCACCGTCCAGAGCCACGGCGGCTTCCACATGCCGGATGATCCGCTGAGATGGCATCCGACCTGCCACCACAAGGACATGGTCGGGAAGGCGGAACAGCTACTATCGTCCAATCCATATTTTAGTCGGATGGAGCTATTGTTCATTTGGGGTCACAGCTACGAGTTTGACAACGATGACAACTGGGAGCTGGTAGACAAGACGGGTGAGCTGCTCGGCGGCGAGGAGTCGGTCTGGAAAGCGACGATGACGGACATTGTATCCTATCAGAATGCGCTCAAAGCGCTCCGTTTCTCGGTTGATAGAAGCTTGGTGCATAATCCGAACGCCCTTGAGGTTTGGGTTAGCGCAGACGGAGAAGTCGTCCGTATTGCGGCAGGCGAAACGAAAAGGCTGCGATAGCAAGCGATTGATTAAACCGGTGATACTACGCTATGAAGGTTGACGCTCAAAGGTGGAGTACCCGCTCTGCAGCCCGCATCACCGTGATGCAATAGATTGACATTCAGCCTTCGCAAGCGTGATGCCAGGTGCCAATCGATGCCCCGCATTTCGGTCATTGCTTGGGCACTCCGTTATTGGATCGGAACAAACCGGCTGTAACGTTTCATTCGTATGGGAAGGGCAATGTATACTATATGGGTATTATTGCCGAGGAAAGTTTAAGAGCCTTCTGAAAGAGATGAGCGTCGGTCCCGATGCAAGCTTGGACCTCTATGCGGTTGAAATCGTCGAGTTAGATGAAGAGTTTGGAGGAGTCCCCATTGCTGAGACTGTTTAGAACGAATGAAATACGCGACGTGCAAGAGCTGGAAGGCGATTGGGATTTTCAACCGATTAACGGGATTGAGGGGTTACCGTCCCGTTACGAATATCGAATGCCCGTGCCCGGCTGTTGGGAGATGCACCCGCAGTTTGCGACCTATCGGGGGAAGGCCGTATACCGGCGAACTATAGAAATATCGCAGAAAGGCTCAATTCGGCTTGTTTTCAAAGGCGCGAGCCATACAGCTGACGTTTTTTTTGACGGAATTCCGGCAGGGCACCATTATAATGCGTATACGCCGTTTGCCGTCGTCATTCCGGATGTCGAACCGGGAACGCATGAAGTTGCAGTGATCGTGGACAATTCATTCGGCGAATCGTCCGCGCTCCATGTTCCGAACGATTATTATACCTATGGAGGTTTAATCCGACCTGCGGCAATTGAGCTGCTGCAAGACTTGTTCATCGAACGAATCGTCTTTACGCCGATTCGTTCGGCTGAAGGTTGGCAGGGTGCGATTCGCCTCTATGTACGGAATATCGGACAACGAGCCCGTCGCGCACGGCTGCGGCTCAGTCTGGCAGGCAGGGACATTGCCGCAGGCGAGGCTGGCGTGAAGCCGGGCGAAACCGTCGAGATTTCGATTACGGAATCGTTCCCTGGCGTTACTCCGTGGTCGGCGGGTGACCCCAAGCTCTATTTGCTGAAGGCGCGTCTGTATATAGAAGGACGGGAAGCTCCCGTGGATGATTTGATCGAGCGGGTCGGCTTTCGAACGGTGACAACGGAGAATGGCCGCATCCAAATAAACGGCGGGGACGTTGTTCTGAAGGGCTTCAACCGGCATGAGGATCATGCGCTGGCAGGAGCCGCCATTCCTTATCCTCTCATGGTGAACGACATCGAACTGATGCTGGATATGGGTGCCAATACCGTACGGACCAGCCACTATCCGAACGACGAACGGTTTCTTGATTTGTGCGATGAGCGGGGCTTGTTCGTATGGGAAGAAAATCATGCGCGCGGCCTTAGCCTGGAGCAAATGAAGCATCCTTTGTTCGCCAAGCAGTGCGAGGATTGCAACCGGGAGATGGTGGAGACTCATTACAACCATCCTGGCATCATCATCTGGGCGATACTGAACGAATGCGCAAGCGATACGCCGGAAGGACGGGAGATGTATCGGACGCAGCTCGAGCAAATCCGGGCGATGGATTCGTCAAGGCCGCTAAGCTTTGCTTCGCATCACCGCGATCGCGAGCTTTGCTTCGATCTTGCGGATATCGTCTCGTTCAACTTGTATCCGCTCTGGTACGAGGACGAGGATCCTCTGGAGCTTGTCAAGCAGGCGAGACTTTGGGCGGACCAAGCCGGAGGACTTGGGAAGCCGATGATCATGAGCGAATTCGGGGCCGACGGCTATTACGGCTACCGGGATCCGAGTCGGGTGAAAGGAACGGAGGAGCGCCAGGCCGATATCATCGAGCGCAATTTGGCGGCTTATACGTCCGTCCAGTTCTTATCCGGCATGCTGATCTGGCAATTTTGCGATTGCAGGGTAACGGAAGGAACAGGATGGCTGCTAACCCGCGCTGGAACGCAGAACAGCAAGGGAATCGTCGACCGGTACCGCAGACCGAAGCTCGCTTATTCCGTTGTAAAGAAATATTTTGCAGAACGGCAGCTGCGCTCCGCAAGGGAGTAAAGTTGGAATCCAGAAGTAAGCGTGGTTAAGGGCTTTCGATAACCTTAGGTGGGCTATTGATCGAAGTCCTGATCTGATCGAGCCTTACGCTGCGTTTGCGAAACAAGTCATTGGCATGATTATGGAATAGTCGTCACTCAGCGTACAACGATAGGAAAATCCCGATTAAGAACCTTGTTATTTCAAGGTTCTTTTTTTAGTTTGTACGTAATTTCATGTTGAGCAATTTTTGAGCCAGTTAAGTTGGTAAATAAAGTGCAGACAGACAAGACTTCTTTAACGGAGGATAAATAACCTTTTCCCCTATCTTTTCACGTATTCCGCAAGTATTAGAGCAGCCTGCCGTTTTGTGATTAATTGTTTATAGTTTTGTGACTTTTTCGCCGCTTCTTTTGAGATACTCCTTTGTTATGCTTTCAAAGTGATAAAGATCACATGCTTCGCTGAAACGATTCAAGGAGGATGAATCAATGTTATCGGTTCAAATCGTGCTTTTTGACGGCTTCGATCTGCTCGATGCCCTTGCACCCTACGAGGTATTTTGTGTTGCTGAGATGATAACGGAAAACGCGTTAAGCGTAGAGCTCGTTACCGCCGAGGAGCCAAGATCCGTGCCTAGCGGCACGAACGGGTTAAAAATCGAGGCCGGCGGCCGATTGGATCCGGGGCGCCCGGGCATTATTCTCGTGCCCGGAGCATCCGGTCCCGTCGAAGGAGACGGCCCCGATTCGGTTCCGTCCATTTTGGGACGGACCGTCCATACGACGTTGCCCGGCATGCTCGGAAAGGCGCTGGAACAAAAAGACGTCGTCGTCGCAACAGTATGCGGCGGGTCCCTGGTGCTGGCAATGGCGGGGCTGCTTGAGGGCAGACCGGCGGTAACGAATCATCTGGGCATGGAATTACTGGGTGCAACCGGGGCGGTTCCTATCCCGGCGCGCGTCGTGGATGACGGCAATCTGGTTACCGGCGGCGGCGTCACGTCGGGACTCGATGCGGCACTCTATCTGGTTGAGCGCGAGTTTGGACCGCGCATCGCGTACGAAATCGAGCAGTTGTTCGAATATGAGCGGAGGGGAACCGTCTGGCGGGCGACGGGGATGGCGCCAATACCACTAACGGGCGGCAAGCCGCGGAAAGCGGAGAAGCAAGCGGCGATCGAAGATGGCGCCACGACTGGCAAGACTCAGCAAGAATTCGCATTTGATGGAGATTGGGATACGACGATTGCTACGCCGGTCGGGAAGCTGCAGGTTAGGCTATCCATTGTTACATACCACGGCGTCGTCCACGGCAAGGCCATACAAGGGAACGAAACGGTTGATTTTGTGGATCCGGTTCTACAGGGCGACAAGCTAGCCTGGCTGCTGAAAATCACAAAGCCGATGCGCTTAAATCTGAAATTCGAAGTGGCTGTCGACGGTGATCGCATGACCGGGGTCGCGAAGGCCGGAATGCTGCCGGCATCCAAATTAACAGGCATAAGAATCCCATGAAGTGACCGGTAACATGGTATAGCTACTGCTGATCATTCCGAAAATTTTCATTAGAACGGTCGGCAGACCCCGCTTTGTTTAAACAATCCGATGAGTGCTTTTGACTTCATACCGTTTGCATGTCTAATCGAAATGAAAGGATTTGGTGTTAACAATGAAAAAGATGCTTGGATTGCTCTTGTCGCTGACACTCGTTCTCGCTCTGGTTGCTCCTGGAGCAAGCGCAAAAACTAAAAAGGATCAGGATGCGGACAAGGACCAAAACGTTCATGTTCAAATCGTACTGTTTAACGGCTTCGATCTGCTTGACGCATTGGGTCCTTATGAAGTATTCACTGCCGCAGGCATGTACTCGAATGGAGCGATTACCGTAGAATTGGTATCCGCAGAAGGCAAACGCTCTGTCCCGAGCGGCTTGAACGGACCTTCCCTCACGGCGGAGGCGAAGCTTGATCCGAATCGTTCTGGCATCATTTTGGTCCCTGGAGCGGCTGGCAAACCGGCGGGAAATTCGGAGGATGCCATTCCGAAGATACTTGGAAAGGCTGCGAATTCACGATTAACCGAATTGATGCATCAGGCGTTTCGCAATAAGGAGGTGACTGTGGCTACCGTATGCGGAGGCTCATTGCTGCTTGCCATGAAAGGGCTGCTCAAGGACAGGTATGCGGTTACCAATGAGTTGGGCATGAATGCGTTAAAGGCACTCGGCGCCAATCCGGTTGATGCGAGAATCGTGGAGGATAATCCCCGTCTTGTGAGCGGAGGCGGCGTAACTTCCGGACTCGATATAGCCTTGTATTTGGTCGAGCGCGAGTTAGGTCCGCAAATCGCGAAGGAAATCGAAAATTTATTCGAGTACGAGCGAAGAGGCACGGTGTGGAAGGCGGAAGGCATGAAGCCGGTCGACTTTAATCCCGGCTTGATAAAATAACTACTAATTATGACAGAAGTTGTCACTATTAGTGGTTACACTATCAGAGAAAGATCAATCCTAAAGGTTGAAGGAGCTGTTAACTATGGAAGTGCAACTGACCCCGTATATTATGCTGGACGGAGACGCTCGTGAGGCAATCGCCTTTTACGAGCAAGCGTTGGAAGCCAAGGTGGTATTCAAGCAGACCTTCGGCGAAGCTGGACAAGCGGTGTCGGAGCAGGCGAGGGACCGAGTGGCTCATGCCGTCCTGAAGATCGGAGGAGCGGTTCTGTTTGTCGCCGATACGGCCACCGGGGTCCGGTTCGCGCAGGGCAAGCAAGTAAACATCTGCATCACCATCGCCGATAAGGAGCAAGCCCAGAAGTATTATGAGGCGCTGAAAGAGGGCGGACAGGTCGATCACCCCCTGCAGGAGGTCTACTTCAGTCCCGCGTACGGGATGGTAACCGACAAATTCGGCGTCACCTTCCAGATTTTCACGCAGAGGGCGTAATGGCGGGTTCGCCTTTAGGAGAACAATAGCTTAATGTAACATCGAAAGGGGGTATCCCATAAGTCGTTAAAATGACGGTGGGACCCCCCTTTTTTATATGGACCAAACAGCCAGCCTTCGCATCAAATGTTCTTCCGATCGCCGAATGAAGCTCAGAAAAATCAGGCCGGATATGAGGAGCTTAGCCGGGGACTCTTTTGCCGGCGCTTTGAAGATCTGGGACACCTTCCTTCCTCTCCTTGGACAAGGATCGCCAGAGGGAATAACCCAGCCAAGCCTGGGCCAGCCCAACAGGCACCGCCAAAAACCGATCGTACGGATGATGGACCAGCGAAGACAAAGGAAGAGGCAGAATCGTTCCTAAGGCAAGCAAACCGGCCGCCCAGCGCGACAGGATGCGGGCGCGGAATGATGCGATGCCAAATAACAGGCCGCCGAGCAAGTACAGGATGCCCGTCAACATGTAAGTCGTTTCAAGGGCTCCGAGGTACTCGCCGGAAGATCCCCCGGCGATCGCCAAGATGCTCTCCTCAAGCTTTGGAGACTCGGTTACGAGCGTCGGAGAAATAAGGGCTTCGACGAATTGAAAAGCCATCGTAAGCGCATAGAAGAGGCTTAACGTGAAATAGCCGATCAGACCAAGCCAGCCGGTCTCTGCCGCTTGCCTGGCGTAGATCCCCGTCAGGCCGAGCAGGCCGAGGAAGCACATGGCTATGCCCAATAAGTGAACGAGGACCCACCGATCGGTGTTGACGGATGAAAGAATGTCCAGCGGATGGATCGTTTGAATGACGACAAACAGGATCCCTGACAACATAGCGGCTACGCCGGCGAAGCGGAAAAGACGCGAAATTACTGTAATTTTACTCTCTTTGTTCATGGGTTCGTCTCCTTCTTTTTTTGAATGACCGATACTAATGCAAGGCCGAGATCCCGTATTTTTCTCAGCATGCCATGCAAGGCGGCCTGGTCGGCCACCGGGCCGTAAAGGACGGTCGTTCCGTCGCTCCCGTGCGTAAGGCTCATCCCTTCGAACCAATAAGCCCATCTGGCATCCAAGTGCCCCTTAATGCAAATCTCGTAAAATCCGTCGTGTCGGCTTTCCATTGACCCTTGCGTCTCACTCATTATTCACCACCTGCATCTCCCTCCTGCGTTTTCGATTCCTGTCTACGCGTGTTCTTGCTAGATCCAATGATAATTGTTCATGTAGGGAGACCGCATCACCACATGTGGTGATTGATGTGGCGAAATTTTATTGGGAAACGCAAAGAAGCCCCGGTTATTTTGCCAGGGCGGGGGGATGCGCTTACGTTATAACAAATCGAGTTCCTCGGACCGTCGGACGGCTGCGCGGCGGTTGTTCACCCCGAGCTTGTCGTAAATGTTTTTGGTGTGGGTTCGCAGGGTGTTCAGGGAAACTATCAGCTCGCGGGCAATATCCGGTCCGCTTAGTTCGGTTCTTAGCAACCGAAGTACGTCGCGTTCACGTTCGCTTAGCGGTTCACGCAGCGAATGGTTTGCAGCCGGTTTGGTCCGGCTAAAGGCTGCCAGGAGCCTGCGAACAAATTCCTTGGGGTTGAGTCCTTGTTTCGAGGCGGCTCCCAGCAGAACCTCCATAGGTTGGCCTTCGTCTACGAAAATACGGAAGTAGCCCTCCGGTTCAGCCAAAGTCAAGGCGCGTTCCAGCGGCCCAAGCGCAGCAGGCGTGTCTCCTTTCATTTGATGCGCAAGAGCCGTCACGATCATGATTTCGATCGCGCTTCCCGTCCTTTCGCCTTCTTCCGCCGCTTGACGGAGGCGCTCAAGAAGTCCCATGGCCTCATGTAAAAAGCTGTATTCCCGATTGCTTCGAAAACGGGCAAGAAGCAATCTGGCTAAAGTGATATGCTCGAATTCGCGCAGGTAACTCAGTTCGTCCCGGGCGGTCAGGCCATGTGCGCGTGCCCATTCGAGCGCTTCGCGCAGTTTCCCCTGCGCGATCAGCACCTTTGTTTTCATCGCCTCCACAGGACGCACATTCGGGAAAAGATCACCGACATAAAAGCGCTCCGCATCGTCGAGGAGGTCGAGCGCGCTTTGCAAGTCTCCTTGCGCCTCGCATACTCGAGCCATCGCGACGTGCCAGCGATACCGGTATTGCGGAAATCCGGTATGCTCGCCTTGTTCCTCGCTTTTCAGCAGAAGCTGCATGGCGGTCTCCAGATCGTTGCGCTCGCGATGGATTTCGCCCATCCCCACGTACATGTCCGCCGTTCCCCGCATGACAGGATCACCATGCTCGATCGAAAGCTGCAATCCCCGCTCGTATAGGCTCATCGCCTGACGGAGACGGCCTTGAACGATTCGGATATCGGCAAGGGCGTTCGTGCCCCCGATCGCGTCGGAGATGTACCCGCCTTGCTGCACGTCGGCCATGCCATCAGCGAACAGACGATAAGCTTCATCGAGGCTCCCGCTTGTCCAGGAGGTGAGTCCAAGGAGAGCGGATGCCGCTCCGCGCTTGAGATAGGCATCTTTCGGCATGAGGCTCAGCACCAGTCGGGCGTACTTCATTGCATCGATTAAATTGCCCGTCATGAGGGCAAGCGCTGACCGATACATTGCGATCGTTCCAGGGAGACGGCGATATTCGGCTTCGTCTACGAAAACCTTCTCAGCCGAAGACGAGTGGACATCCGGTCGTTCGTTCAAGTCTGCCGTCGGCTCCAGCCCGCTTTCGGCGTCCCGAATCCGTTCTTCTACACCCTCCGGCTTGCCGAGGGTCAGCAGCGCCCCAGCATACACAACGCTGAGCACGGGCCGACGGCGAACCAACTCGTCAGGCAGCGCCTTTAGCCAACGTAGCATCGTAGCTTCTTGTCGAAGCTTGGCCATCGTCGGGCAGGCCAGCTCGATCAGGTCCGCCGCTCGCGTGAAATCCTTTGCTGCGAGAGCATGGCGGATCGCATCGTCCGCGGAGCCGTTCCGCTCGTACCAAATGCTTGCACGACGATGCAATGAAGCGATTTGATCGGGCTGATCCGCCTTCAAATGAGCGTAGAGAACATCCGCGAAGAGGTGATGGTAGCGATACCACTGGCGTCTGTCGTCCAGCGGAACGATAAAGAAATTGCCCTTCTCCAAATCGGACAACCGTACGTTGCCTTCCGCCTGGCCGGTGACGGCTTCGCACAGTGGGCCATGCAAACGGTCGAGAATGGATGTCTGCAGCAAAAATCTTCGGATGGGCTCCGGCTGGCGCTGCAGAACCTCTTCGGCCAAGTAGTCCACAATGTACCGATTGTCTCCGGAAAATGCCCGAACGAACCCGGGAATGTCCTCGCGGCCTTGCATCGAGAGAGCCGCCAGCTGGAGTCCCGCAATCCAGCCTTCGGTCCGGGATTCCAGGGCAGCCATTTCGTCGGCCGTTAGATCCAGCCCTGTCGCTTGATGAAGGAAAGCCGCAGCTTCTTTGGAAGTAAATCGAAGATCGCTGTCGCGCAGCTCGGTCAAATGTCCTCTTGCGCGCAATTTGCCCAGGGGCAGCTGCGGGTTTTCGCGAGTGGCGATAACCAGGTGCATTTGCGGAGGGAGGTGCTCGAGCAGGAAGAGGAGGGCATCGTCGATCTGTTCCGAATCGATGAGATGGTAATCGTCCAGGACAAGAACGATTTTGAACTGGAAAGTCGAGATTTCATTAAGCAGAACCGTGAGAATCGATTCGATTTGCGGGGACTGAGACGATTCGAAAGCGGTGAACACGCTGTTTCCGACGCTCTCCGCAATAGACTGCACGGCAGCGATGAGATGAAGGAAGAAGCGCGTGGAGTCATTGTCCCTTTCGTCCAGCGACAGCCAAGCGACTGCCCGATCGCAATCGACGGCCCATTGGCCGACCAGCGTTGTTTTGCCGAAACCGGCGGAGGCGGAAACGAGGGTCAGCTTGCGTTCCAGCCCCTCGTTCAGCCGCTCGATCAGACGCGGGCGGAAGACAACTTTCGTTCTGGGCACGGGGATATAAAGCTTGCTTGCTAAAACCGGAATATTCATAGATTGTCCCGTCCGATGTCATTATTTTTTTCATTAATATCATAACTTCAACGTCAGTTTTTTACCATATGTTCATTCCCTCGCTGCACCGTACATTCTATATAAGTACTCCAAGATCTCTTCCGGCGGGTACTCGCGAACGTCCCGCTGGAGCAACGTGACGTTACCTAATGGGGGCTATCTCTTGAAGCGAATAGGACTAAGAGTTTTAGACTTGTTTTCGGTCATCTTTATCGGAAACCTTATTCAAAACGCGATATTTAAACCGGATTTGAAAGTTAGTACAGCCTTTTTAGTCGCATTTCGTGCCTCAAGATTTTTTTATTGGAACTCGCCCAGGCGCCCTCTCCGCGAATGCATATGATGATTATGCCTATTCATTAAAAGGAGCGATCACATATGGGTTTTTTTCCAACGCCGGGAACCGGCGGAGGGTTTCCGGGATTTCCGGGCGGTCCTGGCGTGCCGGGAGGACCGGGAGGACCGGGGTTTCCAGGTGGGTTTCCAGGTGGATTTCCAGGTGGGTTTCCGGGGACTCCGGGGTTTCCAGGGGGTGCACCAGGAGGAGTTCAAGCGCCCATGGCTCCTCCACCGCAATTCGTACCGCAAATGCCGTTTACCACATTTGCCGTCGACCCTGGCGGGATCAGAGGCTGCTTGTTCCGCAACACATACATTTGGCTGAACAACGGCGGGCAATTCTGGTTCTTCCCGGTATTCGTCGGGCGTAATTCTGTTGCAGGGTTCAGATGGTTCGGCTTCTTCTGGGCGTACTTCGGCATCGATTTGAATCAGATTCGCTCGTTTACGTGCTTCTAAGGCAAATAGCGAAAGAGAACAGCCGGCGGGCTGTTCTCTTTGTCATGACACACCAATAACAAAGTGATACGGTAAAATCAAAATCTTGATGTATATCTGCTAAAGATGATAATGAAGCGTGAAATGAGAATGAAATTAAGTAAACCTTTAATTGGGTTTGTAACCGCAGTTTCGCTACTATTCTCTATCAGCGTTCATGCAGATAGTTACATAAGGCTTAAAGGGAAGTTGTAGATGGGTGAAATCACAGGTCGGCTGTAACAAAAGCACTCGGCGACGATTACCAAAGACGGTAAGAAGCTTACAGCGAAAGTCGGCAAAGAAGCTCTCCTGTTTGATGGAAGAACTTATATTCGTATACGCCTTCGGTGCGAAGCGTTCGCAGCGGCGAGTCCTTCTTAATTCTGCTGCAAGAGTAGCCCTGTTCTGTGGCAGAGTTGCAAATCCCCCCCAGTCTACTGGGCCCTTTTACTCCACGAATGAGCGTTCGTTTGAAATATTTAAAATCAGTATTTTCCGAACCCGTCTTCACATGTAACATCTGATTCGAGAATATCATAAAGACTTTGTTTGGAATTCTCTAATTTTAGTTGAGCCTCTTCGATTTCGGACACTTTATTTCTAATAATGCGGGTTAGCTCCTCTTTTGTTATTCCATGTAATGAGATCATTGATTTTATATCATGAATCGAAAAACCAACAGCCAAACATTGTTTAACAACTTCAATATATGGGATGACTCCTGCAGCATACTTCCGATAATTATTCTGATCTCTAAGTATATAATCCTCAGTAATAATGCCGATTTTCTCATAGTAACGGATAGTAGATATAGGAAGCTCAGCAGCTTTTGCTACCTCACTAATCTTCATATTAATCACCTCGAATTTCCTCTCTTGCTATAAAGTATACTTCATAGTTTACACTCGTCAAAGTGAAGGTAAGTGGTAGGTACCGCAACTTCAAAAATCTTATAAAGATAAAAAGGAGAGGAATTCACATGAAAAATTACACTGGGAAATTCCATCAAACAAACGATTTCAACGAAATCGTTTTTGGTCGCCGTGCTGTTAAAGCCTACGATCCTGAAGTGAAGATCAGCAGGGAGGAAATGAGCGAAATTTTGTCGGAAGCTACCCGCGCCCCCTCAGCCATTAATATGCAGCCTTGGCGTTTCCTTGTCATCGACAGCAAAGAAGGTAAAGAAACACTTGCTCCGCTAGCCTCCTTCAACCGGACGCAAGCTTTGACTTCATCGGCTGTTATCGCGGTATTTTATGATAAAAACAACATTGCATATATGGACGAAATTATCGGCAAATCCGTTGAACTAGGCTATATGCCTCAGGACATTGCGGATATGCAAATCGAGCAATCAAAGGAATATTATGCCAGCCTGAGTGAATCCGGTCTTCATAGTATGAATCTGATTGACTCAAGCCTCGTTTCGATGCAGCTTATGCTCGTGGCCCGTGCCCACGGGTATGACACCAACCCGATGGCCGGTTATGAGAAGGATCAAATTGCCGAAGCGTTTGGTTTGGATAAAAACCGTTTCCAACCGGTCATGTTAATCTCGATAGGGAAAGCAGCAAAAGAAGGTTATCCTTCCTATCGATTACCATTAGAGACGGTTACAACATGGGCATAATTGAGAATATTCCCGCAGTGTCTATGGCGGGGTTATAGAACGATACGTAACGAAAAGGGGGGTTTGCTTCTGGAAGGCAAAAGCCCCCTCTGCCGTATTGGCAGAAGGAGCATGTTCAGGACGTTTAAGACTCAGCTTTTGTTCTTTCCGCCAGCTTAGTAATCGATTCAATATCTTGAACGCCGCGATCTTTTTTCCATCCGCGTCAGATGATGAGACAATCGACTTTTATAAGAATCGATACGCGGAACCCTATCATAAGCAGGACGAAACTTGCAGGGGCTCGGTATGAAATCAAATTTTTATGGTAGTTCGGTCAATCTGAGACTCTAACACATCATATAGAGCAAGTTTATAGTTTATTTTATCCAAGTTGAAGTATAGTGCCCTTATGCTCTTCTCAATTTCTTTTTTATGATGAAGCATCATCATTTTTCGTTCCGAAATCGTCGAGTCCCCTTCTTTATACAAGTATACATACTTCTGAATTTGAGCGATCGGCATTCCTGTGGCTCGAAGCGCAGTAACAAAGGATATCCAGCTTAAATCTTCTTCGTCATACAGCCGCTTCCCGTTTTCATTTCTTTTCACATGTGGAAGCAGCCCCTCCTTTTCGTAATATCGAAGGGTTGGAGCCGTTATTCCCGTCAATACAGTAACTTCTCTTATAGTCAACATAAATTAACCTTCACCGCTTTCTGTTAAAGTTTACTTTAAACAAATTTTGACGATACGAATTTTAGACTTTTCAGGTTATACGATAAAGAGAGGGAAATGGAATTAAAAACAACGGTTTTTTCTGTTCAAATAAGCACTTAATATTATATTCAAAATATCCTTGACTTCAAGTAAACTTTACCTTTTATGATATCAATGTAATTCAAGATGATTTCTGAAAGGATGAAGTTACAATGACAAATATCTCAATCGTCACTGGCGGCAGCCGTGGACTTGGTCGCAATACGGCCATCAGTATTGCTCGTCATGGGGGCGATGTCATCCTAACCTATCGAAGCCAAGCAGAAGAAGCCAATTCAGTCGTTGCCGAGATCGAAGCTTTGGGCGTAAAGCGGTTTCTCTACAACTCGATGTTGGAAATACTTCCAGCTTTGCTGCCTTTGCCGAGACTGTCCGTTCGACTCTGCAGTCAACTTGGAATCGCACTACATTCGATCATTTGGTGAATAATGCCGGCCACGGAGAAATGACCAACTTTACCGAAACTACAGAAGCTCAGTTCGACGGCCTGTTTAATGTGCATGTTAAGGGCGTGTTTTTCTTGACTCAAGCCCTTCTGCCACTACTTGCAGATGGCGGCCGCATTGTGAACTTTTCATCGGGTCTCACCCGTGTCTCTTATCCGGGCTTCTCCGCTTACTCCGCTGCAAAGGGGGCAGTCGAGATTTTAACCATCTATATGGCCAAAGAGCTTGGTCACCGCGGTATCACCGCTAATACAATTGCGCCAGGCGCAATTGAAACGGACTTTCTAGGCGGTGCTGTACGCGACACGCCTGCTTACAAAGACGCCTTTGCCGCAATGGTTGCATTGGGTCGAGTCGGCGTACCCGACGACATTGGTCCCGCAGTCGCCGGCTTACTCGGTTCCGATAATCGCTGGGTTAACGCACAGAGAATCGAGGTCTCGGGCGGTCAGAATATCTGATCGCTAGTAATAGTCGATAAAAATGATTTTTTTAGTTGTCAGAGGCCGCTGCATGGAAATGCAGCGGCCTCATTAAAGTCTAAAACAAACCAAACATAAGGCCCGCAAGCCTGACGGGTGTTCAGGGTCCCGAGGGACCAAGGTGTGCGGACGGAACCCTGGAACGATCGGGCCGCGAGGACCTGCCGGCTCGCAGGGACTACCAACTAACTTAGAAGTGCTCTGGCTGTCAGAAACGTCTAAACATTTGTGTCATCGTTTATGAACCGCCGATTCTGGAGTACAACGACATAATAATCCCGATTTAGAACCTTGATAAATCAAGGTTCTTTTTCATTTGTAGGTATTTTCTTGTCGTTTTTTTTAGACGTGAATATCCCTTTATACTGCACTAACGACAAAAGAGTCACCAAAATAAAGTGTAACAGCTTAGACTTCATTAAGCTAAAGGGCAGGTTAGTTCCAATAAGTTCCAATAAGTCGTATACACCTAATATGGTACTATAGCGTTGAGAAATCATATTACATAACCGAAATTTTGGTCAGTATATGTATACTAAGTGAGGGATAAGTTTGAATTCACCATTTATATTTGTAACGGATGAAAATGCTTTAAAGTTATGTTTAGATATTTCTAAAAAAATGATTGAAGCTTTTAGTATTACTTATGACGAATCCATTTATAGGATTAATCGGCATTGGTCTCATTTAGATGAAATTAATGAGGAGAGTATCATATTTCATGAAAATGCCGAGTTTTGGGCATATGACATTTATTATGGAATTTCCTCTGGTTGGTGGAATAGAATTGGAGATAAGACTCTTCGTCCAGTTCCTATTGAAGATTAATAAAATAATTTTAGAGGTCCATAACATTCGTTATGGACGACGGCAGCTTATCATATGATGAGCTGCCGTTTTCTCAACTAACGGGCAGAATATTTCCAAAATGTGGTATTATCAGAAGTGCTGGTTGATTAATTAACGCGAGTGATTTAGAAGAACAGCAATACATCCTGATAGCGGAGGACCATATGGATAGACTTTATTTATTGTTAATCGGTCTGATAATTCTTCTCTTAACTGTTCCGTTTTTTCTAATATTTTGTTTCAAATTATTCATGTTCATTAATAAAAGGAGACGATTCCCCAAATATTCTTTTATTGCTTCTTTGACCGGAATTATTGCGCTTTTTTTAATCTTTGTGTATTCTCAATACTTTTTTACATTTGATAAACTTCAGGGGGAATTATTAGAAGGTCCTGTGATTTCAAACAATGATAAATATATAGCTAATGCTTACTATGAGACTTATGAATGAAATTCGTCGAAGTGAATAGCTTCACGAATGATGAAGAATGATCCCAATTATAATGGGACTATCCGTTACGTTAACGGGCAGGATAACGTGGTAAATGTAAGTTATAATGGTGGTATCTAGTTATTAACGGGGGTTACTATGTCAACAAAACGGAGACGAAGAATCAAACTTGGTGATGTATACGCAATACCACTACCAGATGGAAAATTCGCTTTTGGAAGAAGGTTTAAGGATGCCTCAATAGCGATTTATAAACATATCGGAGAAACTATTGCGGATATCCCCTTGAGCGAAGATTATCGATTTGTAGTAGGGATTTACGATTATGTACTAAAGTCCGAAGAATGGCCAGTCGTAGATAATCGCCCATTTAAAAATGACGAAGAAGCCTGGCCTCCACCTTATTGTGTAATAGATAGTTTGAGTGGCAGTTATTCTATTTATCACAAAGGAGAGATATCTCCTTCAGATAAAGTGAACTGTGAAGGTCTCGAGATAGCCGCTGTGTGGGCAGAAAACCATATTATTGATCGAATTATGGGTGATGATAAGTGGCATAAACACTTTGGCGTTTAACTGGTCCAATCGGCTGAACTTCATTCATTTATTTGAATGCACTTGTTTTCTAAGGCTTAATAGAGCAATATTCGTTAACCTAACGAAGAACGTTAGTTGAAGAAAAACAGCAGATGTAATGAATGCGAGGTTCGATATGAACATAAAACTTGAGGTTGCTGTTGAAAAGGATGCTGAATTAATTCTCGATATTCAAGTAAGAGCATTTCTTCCGTTATTGGAAAAATATCAAGATTTTGAAACTAATCCTGCAAATGAAACCATTGAACGAGTTGTAAAGAGAATTATTAATCCTCAAGGTCAAGTCTATAAAATAATAGCTGATGGCGTTCTTGTAGGAGCAATTTGTGTAGTTCGAAAAGAAGATGGGGTTATGTTTTGGATAGGCCCTATGTTTATACTGCCCGAGGAACAAGGAAAAGGAGTGGCTCAAAAAGCAGTTACACTTCTCATGGAAATGTTTCCGGAAGTCAATTCCTGGGGACTAGCTACGCTATTAGAAGAAGAACGTAATTGTTATTTGTATGAGAAGATGGGATTCACCAAGACAGGTGATCAGAAAGCATTAAATGATAAAGCAACACTCGTTTTCTACAATAGAATTTGTTGAAGTTCTTTAAACTATCGGGAGACAATAGCCTCATTAATATACGTAGGGAAAGCTGGTGAAATATGAGTGTATCAAGTGAAAGTCGAAAAGGGGATAGAATTTATGTGATTGAAGGATTTATTTCAAATGTAGTTACTGATGATGATGGCGAACTTGAATTGACCAGATCAGATGAACTCGCTATTGGCGATACAGTAGTTTACTTAGACTGGAGCCTCGATACAGTTGGAGATAATCTAGAGATCTTTATTCATTACGTTGATAATAAAGGTCAAGAGTTAAAGGCAAGAGAAAACTATTTCGTTATTGAAGATGTCTGGAATAATCTCAGAACTTATTTTACCAATTTGAATTAAGCTAACGGAAAACGAAAGTTAATAAAGAAGGTGATCTAATTGATTCCGTTAATGAACGATACGAAGTGGGACGAGATTAGAGAGGCTATGCTTGACTCCGATAGAACGATTCGTTGGAGAACAAAAGATAATGAGAACGGTTATATTGCCCACTGGGATGCAGACTGGTTCTACCATTTCCGTCAAGGTCGTTACAAAACCATTGAATGGTTGGAAATTAGTTTGACAGAAGAAAATATTGCATACGTGATGACTAAACTAAAAGAAATTCATGTCCCAGGAGAGGTCGATGGGAACGTGGCTAGAGTTTATGGATATAAAGAGGGATTCGTGAATTATATCTGATTAAACCTCTTAGTCCATTTTCTTCAGCCAGTAATGTCTTTAAAGTGAGGTTTAAAAGATGGCAATCTGTTTGAACTTCGAGTTAATTACAGTAAGAGGAACTATTGCAGAATATCGATTTGGAGAATGCCTAAAGGAACTTGATGGGGTGTTTGAAATTGACCTATCTAGTTTGATAAACTGCGATATTTCAATGGAAACCTCCATCTCCGAAGTGGTCGTACTGAAGAATAAGAAACAGTCACAAGCAGCAGCAAATAGAGTGTTTGATAAGATACATAGATATTTCCTTGAGCATAAAGAGTATCCTAGAAAAGGCGATTACTATGCGTAGTTGAATACACACCTTGGTGAGGCTGCCGATATATTTGGCAGCTTTACATGTTAAAGGGCGGTCATTCTTATTTCCATAAATGTAATAAATGGCACCTCTCAAAATTACTGATTACATCTATGATATAGAACACTCTATACTTAAGAGAATCGGTTTTAAAGTTAGGGGGCAGATAGATGGAGTTTTTATTTATTCGACATGGTCACGGAGAACACCTCAAAGATTACCCCAATCGGTTGAACACTTTACACCCTAGTCTGACAGAATATGGCGAGTTTCAGGTGACACAACTACGAGAGAAAATAAAAATTAACCCTGATGATTTGATGCTTGTAAGTCCAACTAAACGTACAATTGAAACAGCATCTATATTACACAATAGTTTAGACTTCATTATTTCCCCTTTTGTTGGCCCAAGAATGTTCCCTCAAAATCCGGAGTCCCTTTTTCTATCTTGTGATCAGATCCTTTCTAAAAATGAAATTACAAACTTATATGGAGATGTTCAAATTCTTGATTTTGATTTGGACTGTTGGAAAGAAGGTATAAATAGGATCGACCAAGATGTTTTCGAGGGATATGCAAAGCAATTATTAGATTGGATCCCACAAATTTATAAGAGAATATTTATTATCTCGCATGATGGTACCATAACGAATTATCGGATATTGCTTGGGGAAAAAGGATTAACAAGAAATGATTTTCTCGGTGAGGCAGGAGTCTACAGGATGGTAATATAGACATTTTATCTTTAAGCTATCGGGGAACGATAGCTCAACAAAACCTCAGCCGGCAAGAACGACCGACTGAGGTTTTTATGCTAAATAGCGAGGCGACTGAAATAAGGCCCAAGCCAGTCCTTCTCATGCGTAACAACATAAGTCCAGCTAAAATCCACCGAAACGATATATATATCTGATTGATCATGCAAATCTTCGATGGTTAGGTTGTCTGCGTTCTCAAGACGTAGTGCGTAATCCGAATGTTGGTAAAATAGAAAACAAGGACCTTTAGGTTCTTGTATGAATGCTTGCACTGCCGCTTCCTTTTCGAGACATTCTTTCCGACTATAGCTGAATAGATGCCATAGATAGCCACCTTCATCATTAAGAAAGATATCTTCCTTATCTTTTTCGCTTAGATGAGATGCAAAATGAATTTCCCATTGTGAGCGCAGATAACCACCCCATATCGGAATCTCTAGCACTGGCATTTTTTTCTTTAGGCGTTCTGAAATGACCATATTCACTCATCCTCCGTAAATCACTATCCTTGGAATTATAACATTAACTAAACCTACGTGTTAAACTAACGGGGAACGATAGTTCAACGCATCTTGGAGCAGTTTGCCGGCGGCAGCTGCTCCATTATTTCGTTACGAACGGGCAGGATAGTTCCAACAACCCATTCTATTTTATGGATGTTAAACTGTGTAAATATGGTAATATAAAGACATTAAACAAACTTGGAGGGTGATGAATAATTGAACCTCGCTAATAAAATTACAATCGTAAGAATTGGGATGATTCCGCTTTTTCTCCTCGCCTTTCAACAATATCCATCGTGGATAGCAGAGCACATAGAGTTTTTGAATTACATAAATCACTATGGTTTGTATTGGGCAGTTGGAATTTTTGTTATTGCATCAGCTACAGACAAATTAGATGGATACATTGCTCGTAAGTATAATCAAATAACTAATTTGGGAAAGTTGTTGGACCCACTCGCCGATAAGCTTTTAGTTTCAGCAGCTTTAATTATGATGGTTCAGCAAAAAATGATTCCTTCTTGGATTGCAGTTGTAATTATAGGTCGTGAAGTAATGGTATCTGGAATCCGCGTCCTGGCTGCTGCGAAGGGCACTGCACTTGCAGCAGATAAACATGGAAAACTAAAATTAGTTCTCCAAGTAGTCGCAATCACCGCAGTATTATTAGGTAATTACCCATTCTCGTATTTCACGAAGTTTCCGATCGACCTGACTATTATGATTTTGGCTGTTGCTTTGACTGCATATTCCGGTTATAAATACATGAAAAATAATTATCGTGAACTACAACTGGAGCAATAATAATTTATTGCGCTAACGGGAGACATTAGTTCAAAACACAACGACAGCAGCCGCGCACATTAAGTACGGTTGCTTTTTTGTTGAACTAAAGGGCAGGATAGTTCCAATATGTGGTATTATTGAAATAAACTTTTGGTGGTGTTTTATGGACGATTTGTACAAGATAATTCACGATCCAAATAAAGATAT
>NZ_SLVP01000010.1 GCF_004345425.1 Paenibacillus sp. BK033 | reverse complement strand
TCTCGATTGTTCTCAAACGTAATGGGCTTCCCAAACTCCACTCCGCGGTAGTCTTGTGCTCGAGCGACGTGTTTAAATTTAGCGATGTCTACACCGACAATTAAGGTAGAAGAAGTGATTTGATTAATGCGTTCATTTTGAGTAGAATTCATCTTGTAGTCTCCTTGGCTTGTTTTTGGATCCGGTAGCTGGCCAGCGTCGTGGACCCATTAACATCATACCAAGGAGTCTTTTTGTTTCTCAAACCTCGTATTTCTTCATTATAGGAATGCTGCCCTTTCGTATTCCTGTATAACGAATAATTTGGAGTTTGAACAAAAACGAGCTCCTCTGTATATCAACTCATTGAAACATTACCGTTAATCACTTGGTTATCGGCATAGATAGGGTACAAGAAGTCCATGTAGCTCTCGCGGTCAGCTTTCGAGGAATTGCTTTGCTTTGGGAACGAGTTCGGTAACCATCGTGAAGGGTTTAATTTGTTCGCACATCGGATTCAGATCTTTACAAATCCTAAAAACTTAACAGCGTCATCGTTGGTATGGAGCCCACAGACACGTAGTCGGAATCAGCTTCGCAGCATTACTTCACTTTTGATCGATTTGCTCTTATGGATTCCGGTTTGAGAACGCCGCCCTATTAGAAACTTCTGGCAACCTCCTTAGCATGTGCAATTGCTTTTTCTTTAATTGCTGGAGCTTGCTTCTGTGATGTTAATGCCGTTCCTTCAATAAAAATTGCCTCAATAGATTGAATCCCATAGAACTGTAAAACCTTATTTAGATAGCTGTATCCCATTTCAAGTGGAGCTAAAGGACCTTCCGAATAAACAGAACCACTGGCTTGAATGTGTAAGACTTTCTTACCGGTCAACAAACCTTCAGGACCGTTTTCGGTATACCTAAAAGTCTTACCCGGAATTGAAGTCGCATCAGTGTATGCTTTCAAAACCGGTGGGATCGAGAAATTCCACATCGGGGAAACATATACATACTTATCGGCAGCAACGAATTGATCAACAACCGCTTCAAGACAAGCTACTTTTGACTTCTCATCATCAGTCAGTTGATCGAAAGATGAACCCGACCGAAGTTTTTCCCAACCTCTTAAAACATCAGCATCAAATTGCGGAATATTCTCTTTGTAGAGATCCAAATGAATAACTTTATCTCCCGGGTTTGCCTTGCGGTACGCCTCGATAAACTCTTTGCCTACCGCGAGGCTATACGATGATTGAGGATCGAGAGGGTGTGCGGTGATGTACAATAAGGTTGCCATGAACCAAAACTTCCCTTCTGTAATCAGTTATACTTTCAAGGATAATCATATTATATATACTTACATATTTTAAGTACGCACAATAATGTGGTATAGTATTAAAAAAGGTACTGTAAACGGAGGCCTATGTATGCAAAAGAACCCTGTCCAATGTCAATTCGTTGTAGCGTTGGATTCGATCGTCGGCAAATGGAAGCCGATTATCCTTTATCATTTGCTTCAAGGTAAACCTTTGCGGTTCAATGAGCTAAGAAGATTGCTGCCCGATATCACTCAAAGGATGCTTACGCTCCATCTGCGCGAATTGGAAGAGGAAGAGATTGTTACTCGAGTCATTTATCCGCAAATCCCGCCGAAAGTAGAATACTCCATCACGGAATACGGTATGAGCCTGTCTCCCATTTTGGAAACCTTGCATCAATGGGGAGTGGCCCATGTTGAGCGAAAGCAGCTCAAAAAGGGGAAAAATGAACAAAATGAAACGGACTAGCGTTCGATATTACGCTAGTCCGTTTCCTTTTTCTCCGAGTCACAATATAACAAAAGTGATTACGAGGCATGTCCCGCACCGCGGCCTGTCCTCATATCTTTATTTCATTTTCACGAAATCTATTTTGTGCAAATCCTCATTTTACTCGTTATTGTTCCTCAATCAGGATATTCTTTACTCCGCATGCCCATATAATTCTTGGTCCTTTAGATTAGGTGTAGGAGCCAGAATATTATCTAAAGATGATTCAATCGGAAGACCA
This sequence comes from Paenibacillus sp. BK033, assembly GCF_004345425.1. Taxonomy (GTDB): domain Bacteria; phylum Bacillota; class Bacilli; order Paenibacillales; family Paenibacillaceae; genus Pristimantibacillus. Next base: position 196,698 of record NZ_SLVP01000010.1, on the reverse strand, counting down.
TTCTCTGCTTTGAACACCCAGTCATGATTAGCTAGTGCGGCTTTTCCTAGTGAAATCAAATCTGAGCCTGCCTCCAGCGCCCTTTCGGCATCCTCTGGCTGATCCAGTTGCCCATTAGCAATAACTGTCGTATTTCCATATTTTTTCGCTAATTCAGCTAGTGTTGAACCGCTATCCCCGAAGGCAGGTAAAAGGGCATTATATTCCGTGATGTGGATATAATCGGGCCTTTCTGCGCCAATGGCTTCGAAAATGATTCGGGCATCTTCTTCACCGTTCGCCCACTTGTGCACGAAGTAATTGGCTTTAGCCTGCGATATTCGAACGCCGACAACAAGGCGTTGACCAACTTTCTCCTTGACGGCTTTAATAATTTCGGTTACAAAACGTACACGGTTCTCCGTTGATCCGCCATATTCATCTTGACGCAGATTTGTGAAATCCGTCAAAAATTCGTCCAATAAATAACCGCTTGCCGCGTGAACCTCTACCCCGTCGAAGCCTGCTTGTTCGGCTCTTAAAGCTGCTTCCGCAAAACCGGCTATGATAGCTTTGATTTCTTCCAGTCTAAGTTCTTTCGGCGTTAAATACTCGCCTTCACCTCCGAATGCTGGTGATTGCTCACCTAATGGCTTAACAGCCGAAGGAGCCACTGTCCCTTTTTTATAAACATTACCCATAGAAAGAGCACCAGCATGGGCAATTTGCAATATTATTTTACCACCCTTAGCATGAACAGCTTCAGTTACTTGTTTCCATGCTCTGACATGTTCAGCATTTGCGATTCCTGGCTCCCCAATATACGCTTGACTGTATTCTTCATCTGGGTATGTTCCTTCGGTAATCACAAGACCAAATCCACCCGCAGCAAAGCTTTCATAATATCTCGCCATTCTATCGGTTGCATTACCATTCTTTTCGGCAGAAATGCGAGTCATCGGGGCAAGTACTACTCGGTTTTTCAAGGTGAGATTTCCTAGATTATATGTGGAAAGAAGTTTTTTAGGTGTTGTCATGAAAAGTATCTCCTTTAATGTCAAAAAGTTATTTTCTCCAAAAAATCACTAAGTCTCTAAGGTTCGAAAAATTCTTCCGGCCAGCTATTGCTTTAGTTGGACTAGCTGACTGGACATGTTTTATTCCTCCTTTAGGCTAGTTAGATGTACCGCATTTCCGTGAGCGCATATCGTATTGGCCTAACGGATGAACGATAATCAGGTATGACTCCTTTCCCCAACTCTCCGAAAGGATGAATTAATCATAATCCTAGATGAATAATTCCTCAGTAATATAGATTACCTAAACATGAAGCAATAAGAGGGAAATTTCCCCATCATACAAATCAAGATAATTCTTTCATGACTTTTTCGATATGAATCATAACCATCCTTCGGCTGGTAACGATAATACCTTCGTTCGATAGTTCTTGTAAGGTGAGTGACACCGCTTCTCGTGTTGCACCGATCATATTCGCCAATTCTTGATGAGTAAGCGGGATATCGATTTTCAGATATCCATTTTCTTCAATGCTGAATTTTTTGGATAGCCGGTTTAAAAAGTACAACACTTTTCCTCGAAGATTTCTAAAAACAAGTTTTTCCGCTAATTCAGCCTGCTCTCGTAATCTCTTACTCATTTCCGATAAAAATCGTAATGCAAGTTCGGAATACTTGCTCAAAAGCGGCTCGAATTGTTCAGCCGGGATCGAATAAATCATCGTTTCCTCCATCGTCTCTACGTAAGTTCCGCCTATGCCGAGAGAAAACGATTCAACTTCACCGAACATTCCGCCGTCGCTAAGGATGCAAACCGTATATTGTTTACCGTCCGAATCGGTTTTATAGGATCGAAGCTTGCCGGCGATTACGAAGCTCAATCCAGTCTTCTCGGTACCAGGCGTTTGAATAATGGTTTTTTTAGGATACGCATTCAGATTGGATTCATTAGCCAGCTGTTCGATCTCATGGATAATGTGCGATGGAAGCGATTCGAATAGCTTGATCCGAGATAATATTGATAATTTCTTTTTGTTCTGTTCCATAATCTTCGTTTACTTCCCTGCAGAGGAAACAGCGAGCTTATTCAGATATTCTCTGATTTGAGTCGGCGTTTTCGCGAATTTACTATGCAAATGATCCAATTTTTGACCGTTCCTGAATACGAGCAAGCTTGGAATTCCTCGTACGTCGTATTTTTCCGCGAGCGTATCGAATTGTTCCGAATCAACGGCAAAGAACGATTTATCCTTATGCTCGCTCACGATATCTCCGATAAATCGGTCTAAATTTTTGCAATCCGGACACCAGGTTGCGTCGAATTTCATAATGGTATATTTATCTTGCGCAATTTCATCTTGAAATTGCTGTTGATTGTCGATTCTGTTCATTGCGTATCCCTCCTTGGTATGTCGCCATCTTAGCTCAATAAGCTGCACTTGTTCTGTAATGTAAATTACAGAAGGCCACCGTCATAGGTTTAAACGGTAAAATACCAAGTTCCATACGTTTAAACATTCCCCAGTTTCTCCATCGTTATCCTGCCGTTTCGGCGCGTCAATGCCCTCATCATGCGATCCACTTCGTTTGTTTTAGCCAATCAGCATTTCTATTTCTAATGGTGCATCAACATCGGTTGCTTGCGCTGCTACGAATATGTTAACTCCAGTATTTCCGCTACTTTAACGGGTGAAATGGAAATCGATTTCCGTCCGGTCTGAATAACATTGTTCTTCGCAAGCGTTCTTAAGATTACGGAGACCGCCTCGCGCGTGGCACCTGCCATATTCGCAACATCCTGATGCGTTAACGGCAAGTCAATTCTTATATTCCCCTCATCCTCGACACCGAATCGTTCGGAAAGATTGAGCAATAGATAGAGTATGCGGTCACGGACATCGCCAAGGGCTAACTTTTCGAGCATCTCATCCTTGAACTTAAGCACCTTGCTCAATTCGGTCAACATTTTCATGGCAAGCAACGGACGTTCGGCTAGGAAGTTTTCAAATTCTTGTTTAGGCACCGAACATATTAACGTTTCCTCCATTGTTTCGATGTAAAAACCTTTCGTTCCAAAAGAAAAGGTATCGATTTCACCAAAGACATTGCCTTTTCCCAAAATCACTATCGTGAATTGTTTTCCTTCCGAAGTCATTTTATATAAGCGGACCTTCCCTTCTTTTATAAAGAACAGTCCGTCTCGGGCAGTATCCGGCTTCTGTATGATACTACCTTTAGGCAGAGCATTAAAATGCTTCATCGGTGTTATTTGGTCCAGTTCATTTAAATCATCAGGAGTCAGCACATCAAAAATGCTCATTTTCGATAAATAGTATCGTTTATCTGACAATTTCTAGTGCCCCTCCTGCTCTTCTTTTAGATCAATTCGAATGGCAGCCATTATTCTCATCCATGTAGCCATTGTTGCCATTCAACTTAAGACTATTCATAACATAGGGACGAACAATGTTTAGAAGCAAATCGGTCCGATCATTTTCCCCAACCGTTAACCAATGAAGTGTTGCGCCATAAATTGCTGAGCCTGTCATGGCCGAAATGATCTCTGTACGGTAACGATCCGTTCTATGGAAGTTATCCTCTTTCAATACAATACTTACTATTGTCTGCTGCAGCATTTTCTTTATTTTATCAACTACAATCGTTGCCATCGATTTGGAATCCATTCTGCATTTCCGATAAAAATCCATGATGTAGCGGTAAGTGAGCAAGATCAGTTGATCACATACTTCATCTGTAAATTCAAGTGCATCCATCACTTCTTTTGGCGTCATTTCCCGAAAAGCCTGTTCTGTGATCTCTTCCAGCAAAGCATACTTATCTTCATAATGGGCATAGAAGGTAGCTCGGTTAATGGTAGCTCTCTGGGCGATATCGTTTATCGTTATTGGCTGTCAGCCAAAAAGCGGAAATTATGTTATTGGATGAGTTGTTTCAAAAAAAATTCAAACAGAATGACAGCTGAGATAACCATTGTTAGAAGCATGGCATCTCATTTATGTACCAATACCAACAAAAATCTAACAGGATGCTCTCTATATGAAATAAAGAGCATCCTTTCTTTACCCTTCTGTCCGGTGCATACAATTATCACCCTTTATGCGATCTGCATAATAACAAGATGCGCGGAATCCGACCTGGTCCCTCCAGCTAATGGAGTGATAGTAAGTGCCGTGGAATTACCTGCAGGATTTCGAACTGTGAGTACTGAATTAATGACTGTTGTTTGCACTAGCGCCATTCCTACTATTTGAGTTGTTCCTGTTGCACGTCCGACCACCGTATAAGCTAGGTCAGCACCATTTAGTGTTAAAAGCAATTGGCCCGCTTCATTTACATTTACCTGAAACAAAACCTGATAGGTGCCAATTGCAGCCAAGTTAAATGAGCTCGCATTTATACGGGTTATCGCAGTCCCACTAACTGGGCCATCTTGCGGAAAACTCACATCTGTATTGGGAGCAACAGTTGCTGCATTGTCAGGAGGCATCAAGGCAAAGAAATCTGCAAAGCCTAATACTCCACCAGCCGGCCCTACAGGTCCTGCTGGACCCGCCGGTCCCGTTGCTCCTGTTAGACCCGTCAATCCGGCTGCGCCAATTGCTCCTGCAAGCCCCGCTAATCCTTGGGGTCCAAGTGCTCCTGCAAGTCCTTCAGGTCCAAGTGAACCGATCGCTCCTGCAAGGCCCGCTGCTCCTTGGGGTCCAAGTGCTCCTGCAAGTCCTTCAGGTCCAAGTGAACCGATCGCTCCTACAAGGCCCGCTACTCCTTGGGGTCCAAGTGCTCCTGCGATTCCTTGGGGCCCAAGTGCGCCAATCGCTCCTGCTAGGCCCGCTGCTCCTTGGGGTCCAAGCGCTCCTGCTAATCCTTCAGGTCCAAGTGCGCCGATTGCTCCCACAAGTCCTGTTAATCCTTGAGGTCCAAGTGCTCCCGCAAGTCCTTGAGGCCCAGCATCTACAATTGCGTCAGCAAGTCCTCTTAATAATTGCTGTCCGTTCAGCGGGGGACACTTTATGCAAACATGCTTTTTATGCGGATGACGTTTCTTTTTCTTTCCTTTCGGATGGCATACAATAATGGGTTTCTTTTTGCACCGTTTTTTTGTATCGGAACAACTCAACCATGACACCTCCTATATAGATTGTACAGTGTACGTGAGTTGTTATTCTTCAGCATGGACCAATAACTACTATTAGCTAGACTGGAAACTATTTATAGAAAAATGGGTTAATGATATGGAGGTGCATGTAACTACTATTTTCCCGTTAGAATTCCTGTAAAACGAATAACTTGGAGGCGCAATATGGATTCTCATGTCCATAAAAACGACAAGTAAATACATATAAATGAAAAAGAACCTTGATTTATCAAGGTTCTAAACCGGGATTAAACGACCGTGTCATCCTGCAGTCCGGCAAGCGCCTTGCGCTTAAGCGGCTTCATGTAGTAATACAAGACCTAGATCCGCAACAGAGTTAACGGCACTATCGATCGCAAACGGCAAGACGATCATTTGGGTTCCATCGGCTGAAGTCACTTTAAGACCATGATCGGTTGTAATAGCTTCGGTTGAAGCAACGGCATGGCCACTACCATCTACAACGGAAATCGTCTGGACACCATTCAAGGATATTAACTCGTCTAACACATTGCCAGCCGTAGTTCCAGCCTTAATGACAATTGCGCGGCTTGAAATGGAATTAAGATGCGTGCTTGTATAGGCAATATCTACAGCTCTGTCAGTGGCAATGCTCGGGAATACGTAGGACTGTGACAGATTTGCCTGGACGGAACTATCGAACTTGGTACTGCCGTTCGCGTCAGGATACACCGTTGCCGTTTGCGTTTTATAATTTTTATTGAACGTTTTAATAGCAATATGGCTAAAATTATAGCTGGAGTTCCCTCTAACTTGTACGGCACTGCCGATTAACCCGCCTTGCAGAATATTTAGGTTACTTAGATGAACGTCAGTTCCATTGTCCACAACAATCGCAAATCGGTCATTTCTTAACGTGTCCTCATATTGGATTGAACTGTCTTGAATCGTGACATGGTCGACGTATTTCATAAGTATGCCATAGGCAGGGAATGAGCTCGCATTTGAATAGGACGATGTTCGATAGTTCCCCCCGTTTTTAGCTTCGGCTATAACTTCCGTCGTGTTTGATAAAACGGGCTTGGAAGCAGGTTTGGCAGGATTATAGGATGCCGTAAGCTCCAGGTTTTTAATCGTTACATTACGAACGGGATACGTTTCCCCATCCACAATCGATCCTACGGAACCAACGTCAACCTGGCCTGCGGATCCGGTGCTTGGAAAACGTTTATAGCCTTGAATCACAATAGGAAAAGCTCCGTCTCCCCCTGCGTTCTTGGATAAAACAGCCCCGTCAACCGTTACGTTTGAAATCGAACCGGGTCTTCTTATTCCTTGAGGCAGCCTTGCGGTTTGGAGACTTCCGTCTTCGTCGAACCCGGCGCCTTCAAAGCGAGGTGAAACGCCAAACGCAATTCCGCCGGAAGTGTTTTCTAAATGCAGATCCGACAAGGTGACGTTACTTACGTTTGAACCGTCGTTAACCCAGATCGCAACGCCGGTTTTATTCGCATTTGTCGTTAACGTTAAATTTTTCGCGGTAATATTCTCCATATCTCCAACGGTTTCGGAGCCTAATTGGAACACATTTCCGCCTGCAATGTCACCGGCAACAATTTTTTCGATATCGTTGTTGGAAACATGCCTAATAAATCCTAAAGAAAAGTCGCTTCCTAATTTGGCTACGTCGTTACTGGATTTCAATGTTGTAATGTTATAAGCGGACGCGTTGTTATTTTCCATAAAGTTAAAGGTGTCTCTTTGACGACCGGATGCAGAGTCAGGCAATAAGATATTCTGAACCCGAATGTTATCGCAGCCGGTTGTCAGTACAGAAAACCAGCCGCCTTGCTCGATAGTCAAAACATGATCCTCATCCGTTCCACCGATCACGATATTTTTCGATAGTTTGAGCGAAATGGTTTTTGTTCCGTTGCCAGGAACATAAGGTTCACTATAGCCCGTGTATAAATTCATATTTCCGTATATTTTGGCTGAATTGCCGATGATTTTGATATTCTCTACGCGAACCCCCCACAAAAGAGCGTCCTCCCAATAGCCATGGCCGTCATCCTGCCCCAATGCAAATGGATAATTTAAAGTGGCTTCTCTTGCATCGATATGGTCTAAAGCGATAAGTTGAGCATTTTTGTCCAAATATAAATGTACGTTGCTTCTTAAATGGATGCTGTTAGAGGCGAAATTGGAGTCTCCTTTGAAGTAAACCGTTCCGCCGCCATTTTTGCTTGCTGCAATAATGGCTGCATTAATAGCAGCAGCGTTGTCCGATCCGGTATATTTTATAATGCCGCCCTCGCTGTCCGATACTTTTGCGTCAGCAACCGCGCCATAGTCCATTACGTCATAATTGCCTGAATAATAGCTTACTATGTTGGAGCTTCCATCGGCTGTTACCAGCTTAAAGTAATAATTTGTTTCCGGTATTAGGTTCGTAAGTACCGCTTGTTGAGATTTGAATACGGCTCCTGTTCTCACCCAAGTTAAACCTTTGTCTAAACTTGCATACACATCCGCTTGTTTAGTCAAAGAGTCCGCTTCCAGCACAACAGTTGTAGGAGTGCTATAGGACACATCAGCAGCTTTTCTGACTAAATTTGTTACATTAGAAGTTACATTGAAGTTTGCCTTCCCTGTTTCCGTATAATCAGCTTCGCGAGGTGTCCCTGAATAAGCCGTGCCGCTAAAGGTTGCGCTGAAGGTTCCGCCATGACTTGGCATTTTCTTGTTCTTCAGAACAAGCGTAACGTCAACGCCATTGTAGGCGCTAAAATCCGTATTTTTTATAGAAACCGTCTTTCCCCCGTCCGTTATTTCCACTTTGGTTCGCAAATCTTCATTTGAATCAATATCTCTAGCCCAGTTTCTTCCCGAATGGTTATAGTCTTTTGCGGCCGCGATAGCCGCATCATTTAATTGCACGAAGCCTCGGCCAATTAAATCGAACGTATCCGTTGAGGAGGCTCTTATTCCGTCCGGCAAATGAAAGGTTAACGTCCCGTATAAATATTTTCTTTCCGGGGTGGTTCTATTGATTGAGTATTCTAATATTACATCTTGAGTTTGACCTATTGTATATTGCTGCAGGTTGGCCTTCAAAGTGGATAGTTCGATTGTAAAATGCCTCGATGTTCCATCTTCAGCAACTACAGTTAGTCTATCCGTATTTACGATCTCATCAGACAGCTTCTTTTCGTTTCCCGAACGATCTGTCACCGAATACTGCTGAATCGAATGGTCGGTTGAGTCAATTTCAGCAAGCAATTGTTCCACATCAGATTGAGGTATCATGTAAATCGTGCTTCTGGCGTTGTCGATGCTTGATAGGTGAATAGCGTTATTCAGCATTCGGAGATCCGTGTTGGAGGAATTGGCCGGTTTAAAGTCAGTTTTTTTTAATGTAATTTTAGAATGATTAATTTCCAGCCTGTACGACTTAGCTTTATTAACGGCTGGTAAATTAGTTATCGCGTAGGCTATTCCGTCCGTGCCCTTTAGTACATTCATTTTAGCTTTAGACAAATCCAGTTTATTCGTTCCATCACTTATAGAAATATAAGAAGGAACACTGCCGCTTGTCATGTTCAATACGTCTATCGTTGAAGATGTCTTAAACGAAAAGGTATCCGACGTTCTTGCGTTAGACGAAAAGCCAAGTGGAGTTATTTTCTTGGACTGTCCGTGATTATCCTGTTCCGCTTGTTTCGAGCTGTCGTTAAGCTGCGGATTAGAGGCAGCCCAGGCACCGTAAGCCAGACTAAACATCATAGTTAGCGCAATAATAGTGGTTATAAGCAACCTATTTTTCAACTTCACTCTCTCCTCTTTCTATTTAATCGACTCCGTACTAGCATAAATCAGTTTTGTTTCATGATTGTTAACTAGTAAATAATTGAGTACAAAGTTGTATTTCGTGATTGAATAGCGACATTAGCCCATAACATAAAAAATCTGCGATTTACGCGGTCTTGCTGATCGAATTGTCATCGGATAATGATTCAACACTTCAATAAAAATGACAGCCGATCTTGTGATCGGCTGTCATGTTGTTTAGTTCAAAGGTATTAGTTTATGCAGAAGCTCGCGAGCCGTTTAGAGAATCACACCTGCACTTGCTCGCGCTTTCGGAACTGCTCCGGCGGCATGCCGGCATACTGCTTGAACAGTCTGCTGAAATGAGCCAGATGCTTGAAGCCCAGTCGGAAGCATACCTCCGTAACGGACAGCTCCGGCTGCATGAGGAACAGGATTTTTGCCTCATTGATCCTTCTTGTATAAATATAATGAAAGATCGTAACGCCTGTTACTTCTTTAAACAGCTTGGAAAGATAAGATTTGCTTAAGTGAAGCCTTTCTTCCAGCCGCTCCATGTTCAGATCCTCGGTATAATTTTCCTCCAGCACCGAAATAATGCGCTGCACCGTCGCTTCCTTCTCGGAGCTGTATTCCTGCCTGTTGCGGTTCAGAAGCGGCTGCTCGCAATGATCAAGGATCATATAGAGCAGATCCACAAACGCCAGCCGGAAGCGGTTGTCGCCAACCGCATCGCCGCGTTTCTGGTATTCGTCCATTCTGGCCAGAATCCGCTCCACCTCCGCTTTATCCTCTCCCCGAAGACGCAGCCGGTAATTGTTCAGCTGCTGAAACGGCTGAAGAATATTGCGGGCATGCGGCAATTCGAGATAGGGCTGCAGCGAGGTCGGCTCGAAATGGATGATCGAACGGATATATTCTTTCGACGGATCCGCCTTGGCGCAATGCAGCGTCATGCCGTACATAAGGATCAAATCGCCCGGTGCAAGCTCGTAAATCTGGTCGCCGATCAGATAATTGCATTTGCCTCCATGGAAGTAATAAACCTCGTAATGCATATGGGAGTGAAAAAACGGCTCGATCGGCTGGTCTGACCAGTAATGCAAATCCAGCATATTAACCCTCGGCTTGCAGCAGCTCGCGCATGTACAATACAAAATGCTTCAGCATTTGCTGAGTCTCGGGGAATTGTCCGCTGAAATCCTCCACGCCGAGATAACCGTCGTAACCTACCGCTTTCAGATCGGCAATAACCTGTTTCCAAGGCACGACGCCTTCCTTGACGCCGCTCCATTCCGATTTCCACTTCACGCTTCCGTCTTCGGCCATGCCGTCGGTTGCGAAGGCAGCGTTCTTCACATGGACATGGGCGAGGTAAGGACCAAGAATCTCCATTCCCATTCGGTAATTTTCAAAGCCTTCATGCACCATATTGCCCGGATCGTACAGGACGCCTATAAAGGAAGGATCAAGGCCTTCGACAAGGCGGTAAGCGGCCGATGCGCTTGGAGCGATTGTCTGATGGTGAGTCTCCACCAGCCCTTTGATGCCGTATTGGCGGCATAAGCCTTCCGCATCCTTCAAATATCGGCGCGCCAAGGTGAACAGCTCGCCGAACGGGCGGGAACGGTCATAGCCCGGAACGCCAAGGCGAATAAATTGCGCGCCTACTCGTTTGGCTTTACGGAGTACATCCTCCGTTGCTTCCAAATCGCCTGCCGTCAAATACGGCGTTACGCTGATCGAGCTTAGGCCTTGCGCTGCCGCGATTTCGCGGAACCGGTCCGCCATTTCTTCCCCGCCGGAAGGAAGCAGCGTACACAGGTTGTTCCCCCAGAAGGACGGCTTTTGCTCGGACGCATTCTCGGGAGCTTCCTTGTAACGCCATTCAATGCCGTCGATGCCGGCCTCGCTTGCCACGCGCACCAATTCCTCGGGGGAAAGCTCGGGCGTTGCTACTGTAAAGATGGACAGCTTCATGATCAGAATCCCTCTTTCGCTTTTTATTGTTCTATTCGACTTTGACAGCTTGTCTCTGCGCTTCGAGGCACAGCTCAGCAGCCTTAAAGGTATGCTCCTGCGGCATCGCGAGATCCGTGCCGTTTAAGATATCAAGGATAAGTGCTCCAAAGTAAGGGAAGCCTACTTGATCCTTCACTTCGATTTTATGCTCGCCTTCGCCGTTCACGAGGAACAGGTGATCGCCCGTATTGCTTCTGGCGATATCCACGTATTTGCGAAGCTCGATGTAACCGTCAGTGCCAAGAATCATCGTCCGGCCGTCTCCCCATGTGGACAGGCCGTCAGGCGTGAACCAGTCTACGCGGAAGTAGTTGGTCGCCCCGTTATCTCCGATAAGAGTAGCGTCCCCGTAATCCTCAAGCTCCGGATACTGCTTGTTATTATAGTTAGCCACCTTGCTGCTTTGCACTTTAGCATCCTTGGCGCCAGAGTAATAAAGGAACTGTTCGATCTGATGGCTGCCGATATCGCACAGGATGCCGCCGTATTTCTCCTTTTGGAAGAACCATTCGGGACGCATACGCGCATTCAGGCGGTGCGGCCCCAAGCCGATTACCTGCAGAACGCGGCCAATCGCGCCGTCTTTAATAAGCTGCCCCGCAAATTCCGCGCTTTCCACGTGAAGGCGCTCGCTGTAATAAACCGAATATTTTTTGCCCGTCTCGGAAGCGGTTCTCTTGGCATCGGCCAACTGATCCAGCGTTGTAAACGGAGCTTTGTCCGTAAAATAATGCTTGCCGTGCTTCATCGCTTTTACGCCAAGCGGCCCGCGCTCGTTCGTTACGGCTGCTGCGGCAACCAGCCGCACTTCGGGATCCTGAAAGATTTGTTCCTGCGAAAGAGCGACTTTCACTTCCGGGTACGCGCGGCAAAATACTTCCACCTTGGCAGGATCCGGATCGTACACCCATTTCAAGGTGCCGCCCGCTTCGCGGAGGCCGTTGCACATGCCGTATATATGACCGTGATCAAGCGACATCGCGGCAAAAATAAATTCGCCTTGCTGTACGACAGGACGCGGCTTTCCATGAGGCGCGTAATTCATTCCGTTTGCTTTCGACATTGTCAGGCCTCCTGATTAGTGCGTGCCGGATACGTCCAGCGTGCGGTATTCGTTGGCGTTTTTCTTCGAATCGGACTTGGCGATTTGCACCTGAAGCTTCTCATAGAACAGATCTTCGTCGATCGGCAGATCTACCCAGTTATCCGTCCAGGTGGACAGCAGCATCGCGTTCGAGATCATGAGACCCTTGATGCCTTCCTCCCCCGGCGCTACGAGCGGCGTTCCTTTGTTAATCGCATCCGCCCAGTTTTGCGTAATTTCTTGGTGGCTGCCTCCGCTGCCCGTGATCGGAATCTCGAACTTCCAGCATTCCGGCTGGCCGAATCCGCCCGTATACGTCTCGTTAAATTCGGATTCCAACACGCGCAGGCGATGGAAGGTCAGCTTGTTGTCTTCGATCACGATTTTGCCGCGGTCGCCCGATATTTCAAAACGGTTCGTACCCGGCGATTCAAACGTCGAAGTTACGAACACGCCCGTAGCGCCGTTCTCGTATTCGACATAAGCCGTAACGTCGTTTTCGACTTCGATATCGCGGTGTTTGCCGAATTGGCAAAACGCGCGCACGCGTTTGGGCATAAGCCCCGTTGTCCACTGCCACAAATCCAGCTGATGCGGATCCTGGTTAATCAGAACGCCGCCGCCTTCGCCGGCCCAGGTTGCGCGCCAGCCGCCGGAATTATAGTAGCTTTGCGAACGGTACCAGTCCGTAATAATCCAGTTCGTGCGGCGAATCTCGCCCAGCTCGCCGGAAGCAATCAGCTCTCTCAGCTTTGCGTACAGCGGATTCGTGCGCTGGTTGTACATGATGCCGAATACTTTATCGCTTTTTGCGGCGGCATCGTTCATCTCGCGTACAGAGCGAGTATAGACGCCTGCCGGTTTTTCAATCAATACATGCAGTCCCGCGTTTAATGCCGCGACAGCCTGCTCCGGGTGATCGTAATGCGGCGTACAGATAATTACGCCGTCTACCGCGCCGGATTCGAACATTTCCTGCGGGCTCAAAAAGCCTTGGATGTGCTCGCCCCACTCTGCTTTCACCTCTGCCAGACGTTCCGGACGAACGTCGGATACTGCTGTCAGTTCAGCGCCTTTGACGCCGCCTTTAATCAAATAATGGGCATGCCCCGTCCCCATGTTTCCTAAACCGACGATACCGATACGTACCATGATTACACCCTCTCCATGCTTGATGAAATAAGGAATCTCTTTCTCCATTCTAGCACGCGGCATTGTGAAAGCGCTTGATTCTAATGAGCCAAAAACGACTCTCATTTAACTGTGGTTGTTCTAAAGGGGCGAACCTGGTGATGGCGAGGAGTGAGGCTGTGGCTTCTCTTGTGCTTTTGATCTAGGTTGAACTGTAACTTGGATACAGTTTAACTCTGGTTGAACCGCAGGGTCGCACTGCGAGAAAGCTTGGGCTTCGGCCGCTGTTGTTTTTGAATCTCCTGAATTTGACTGTAGTTGTCGAGATTCAAAAACAAAGGCGGTCGCTCACGCTCCTCAGCCTCAAGCTCTCTCTCCGCGCTCGCACCCGGTTCTTGAAAAGGAATGATGTAAGCCGCCTGCTTCCATGGCGGCTTTTCTTTTTTAGGGTCGCACTGCGAGAGCTTGGGCTAGGAGCAAGCGATTGCGTTAACACTGCGCGAGAGCTTGCGCCGGGCTCCCAATTAAAAAATGGGTACGGCCTATCCACACGAATAACCTCTTATGGGAATATGATTGTTTAGATACGAACCTCCCAGGTTACGAGAGCTTACAAGGAGAAGTGGTTGAATGACGCAAAGCCGGGCGAAAGTTTCCAGACCTGTTCAGCTCTATTCCGGTCACGCCTACCGGTTTCTTGAAAAACTTGGCTGCAAGCCGGACGATCAATTGCATTTCTTATTAGTCTCTGACGCCAAAGGCAAAAACCGGGGCTATAGCTTTGCTACCGAGCTTCCCGCAATTACCTTGCGGAAGCCTTTTCGTTCCTTGGAAAAGCGGGTTCCCCAAATCAAGCTTTTTTCAAGAAGGAACAAGCTCGTTAACGTATTGTGGCTTAATAAGAAGGGGTATGCCGTTTTCGTGGAAATTAACGGCCGGGAATCGGCGAAGGACAGCCCGTTCAAAGCGATCAGAGCACAGTTCATCGATGTCGACCTCAACAAAATTACCGCGCGCTGCAAAACGAAAGAACAGATCCAGCAGAAGATAGAATCCATTCTCTCCGACCCTTCGGAACGGCTTCAATCCATTACGCTCACGCAAAACAAAAATGGCCAATACCAGCTCTTAGCCCAGCGGACAAGACAACGAGTAGCCGAATTGAAAAAACAATTCATGAACAAACACGCAGAGCGCGTCAAGGATACGATGATCGTCGAAACGAAAAACGGTTTTCACATCTACTGGGTCATGCAAGGCGGAGACATAAGCAAATTCGTCTCTATTCAAAAAGCGTTAGCCCGAACCTTCGAGTCCGATCCGATGATCACCAACTTATCCAGGGTTATGCGCATACCCGGGTTCTACCATATGAAAAATCCCGAAAGTCCCTATATGGTCAAGGTCATCCAATGGGGCAGGGAAAAGCCGTTCACGCAAGAGGAGCTTATGAATCGGCTGGAATTAAAACCCGTAGTCACGGCGAAGCTGAGGCAAAAGCGCCGCAAGCTCCATGCCCGAAAAGTTTCGTAAGGCATAAAACGACAATAACCCCTGGCCTCCTCCGGCCAGGGGTTTACGCGCCTCCAATTAACGGCTATTCATCCTTCAATAATCCTCTGCGATAGATAATCGTCAGAATTCTAAAGAAATCGCGGGAGTTTCCGTCCGCGGGGGCTTCGATAAGCCCCAGCTCAACGGCCCGGTCTACCGCCGGTTTTGCCCAGGCGGGAACCTTCATGTTATGCTGCGCCTCCAGCTCGGCTACACGGCTTGCCAACGCTTCGAACTGCTTTCTTTCCGCTTCCGTCATCGGTACATCTTCCTCCCCCAAGTGAGCATTCAGCTGATTCCGGACCCCGTCTAGAAAGCTCTCCCAGCCGTTCTTCCGGGCCCTTATAAGATGCGGGCAGTTTTTCCCGCTCCAGTGGTTATGCTGAACAACCGCCGCGATCGGAAGCTTCAGCTTATACAGCAGATCCCCAATCAGTCTAGCGGCACGAGCCTCGGCCTCCGCGCGATTGCCGTCCTCGTTTTCGCAAATTTCAATCCCGATGGCGCTTAGGTTCCCCTCTCCCCGGCTCCCGTCACCCGCGTGCCAGCCATGCTCCGTTATCGGCAAATGCTGGACCACCCGCGTATCGTCAACGGTAAAATGCCAGGATACCGGCAAAGCCTCGGCGGCCTCGCCTTTCAAATATTTGGCATGCATCAGGGCATTCGCGCCTTTTCCCGGATTCGCCGTATCGTGCACGGTAATAAAATAAGGGCCGTTAATCGGAGTGCCGGGACGATTGTTACGGCCGGCGGGAATCATATCGACTTGGATCGTCTCGAACATACGCCTCACTCCTTTGCAGCTGATCTTCTGGTTATAGTTATATTTATACTAAGAAGAGGCTTAAAGGGTTTGTGTGCTGACGAATAAAAAAATCAGCCAGGCCAAGGGCCTGACCGCCTATATGTATGTACACCGTCATTGTTTGTCCGCTCTTCTTCTTAAAAAACCAAGCAAGCCGCTCTTTCGCTTCTCCTGCTTCTCCTCCAGGATCCTTTTTACGCCATGCAGCAGCAGCTTGGATCGAAGCTCGTCCTCGTGGCTGATTTTTCTCATTTCCGCAAAAAACTCTTTGTTCATCTCATCCGCTACCCTCTCCGCCACTAGCATCTAGATGCATCTTAAGTCCCAATTTATTTTAACGCCACTACGGGGATCTGTCAAAATTTGTCGCATCTAGACGTAAAAATCCCACATATTCCCTTTTATTAAAAAGGAATACATGGGACTTTACACTTATACACTCTTTACGCTTTTCAAAAACCTAAATTAGAAGCTTGCTGCCACTTTCTCCGCTTTTGCAACGCCTTCGGAAATGATTGCTTCCGCTTTGTCGCTGAATTGGTTGTGGCCTTCAACGATAACCGTCTCGAAGTTCGTTACGCCGAAGAAGCCCATGATGTTCTTCACATAGTTCAGGGACATTTCCGCTGCCGCGAAAGGACCCTCGGAATATACGCCGCCGCGTGCGTTCAGCAGTGCCACTTTTTTGTCGCCTTGCAGGCCGACAGGACCTTCAGCCGTATATTTGAATGTTTTGCCCGCACGGTTCAGGTAGTCGATGTACGTGTGCAGAACGGCAGGAATCGTGAAGTTCCAGAGCGGGAAGCCGAATACGACTTTGTCTGCGGCGATAAATTGATTCAGGTATTTGTCCGCAATGCTTACGGCAGTTTGCTCTTCGGGAGTCAGCTCAAGGCCTTGAGCCGCTTTGAAGCCGCCGTTAATCAGGTTGGCGTTCAGGTAAGGAAGCTCCTCCTTGAACAGATCCAGCTCAATTACAGTGTCTTGCGGGTGAGTTGCTTTATAGCTAGCGAGGAAGGCTTCATACAGTTTTACGCTGACAGCGATATCCCCGCGGTCATTTGCTTTTACGAACAGTACAGTACTCATCTTATTAATTCCCTCCATAAAATAATGTGTGGTTAACTTTTTGTAACTGTCTTTATTTTATAGAGTTTTACTTTCGCCAGCATCGGCAAATAGGCGGAAAAATAAAGCGAGACTGGTCTTACGACTATAGGCTGAGACCCGCTTAAGCCATCTGCCCCTTATTCTGAAAGAGCGGTGCCGCAAACAGGGCGGCTTGCGTGCGGTCTGACAAATCCAGCTTGCTTAAAATGCTGCTGACATGCGTCTTTACCGTTTTTTCGGCTACAACCAGCGTTTGCGCAATATCTTTGTTGCTCAGCCCCTTCGTCAGCAGCTCCAGCACTTCAAGCTCTCTTGGCGTCAAAGCTTCCAGCGACTTATCCTTATTCAAACTCCGGAGAACCGACTCCGGTCTTTGCTCCGGTTCCCGTTCCGGACGGCTCAGCAGGGCGCGCGAAATATCCGGATGCAGCTGAATATTTCCCTTGTACGCGCTTCGGATGGCTTCGGCAAGCTGGTCCGGCTCCACATCCTTCAGCATATAACCGATCGCGCCGGTCTGCAGCGCGGGGACGATATGACTCTGGTCGGCAAAGCTGGTCAGCACCAGAACCTTGATATGCGGATGCTGCTCCTTGATTAAGGCGCTTGCCTCAATGCCGTCCATAATCGGCATATTCAAATCCATCAGGACGATATCCGGCTGAAGCTCGCCGGCCTTCTCGACCGCTTCCTTGCCGTTGTGGGCCTCGCCGACCAATTCGAAATCCGGCTGCAACGCAAGAAAAAACGATATTCCTTTCAAAACGATCTGATGATCGTCCGCGAGTAAAATTTTGATCTTCATATTAAGTAATCACCGCTGCTTCCCTTCTCTTCCATGCAATGCGCTTGTACCGATTCCAGCGGAATCGTTGCCCGGACAATGGTCGGTGTTCCCCGTCCGCTCGTAATCGTCAGCGAGCCGCCAAGCGTTTCCGCCCGCTCCCGCATGGAGCGCATCCCCATCGTCTGGCGTCCTTTTTTCCGGTCAGCCTGAAAGCCGATCCCTTCGTCCCTAACCTCCAGCACTGCCGCCCCGTCCTGCTGTTTAATCAGCCGGATATAGGCCGTCTCCTTGCCGGAATGCTTCCTTACATTGTTCAGAGCCTCCTGGCCAATCCGCCAGAACGCTTCTTCAATCGCGCGCGGCAGCTCCTGCACCCCGTCCGTCCGGTCATAGACGGTCAGGTTCAGGCCTTGCCCGTATTGCTTGAGCGCCGGCAGCAGCCCATTCTCGAGGCCTGCCGGATGCAGCTGCCAGATCAACGTGCGCATTTCCTTCAGCGCCTCCTGCGACAGCTGCTGGATCTCGCTCAGCGACCGCTGCACGACGGGATCGCGCCCGGCAAGCACGTTTTCCGCCCCTTTCGCGAGGAAGGACAAGGAGAATACCTTTTGCACGACGGAATCATGAAGATCCCGCGCCATGCGGTTCCGCTCCTCCATCCGGGCAAGCTCGCTGCGGTGCTCGTAAATACGGAGGTTTTCCACGCATAACGTAAAATGATCCCCCAGCGAGTACATAAAGTCCTCGTTAAGATCGTCGAACTGCCGCTGATCCGGACTGCTGATGAACATGACGCCAATCGTCCGGTTGCGCACGCGAAGCGGAATAGCAGCTGCCGACCGGTAAGGCGGAATGCCGACGGAGTCCAATTCATTGCCTTCCATGCAGGACGACTCGATAACAATCCTGTTGTCCCTGAGCGAATCTTTAATCGGACCGGCAGCTTCAACCGCAAGCGTCTGCCACTCCTTGGTCAGTTGGCCGTTCGAATACAAAGCCCGGAGCGACAGCTGCTGTCCGTCATACATAAACAAGGAGACATTCGGCCAGCTGAAGGCGTCTCCTATATACTGAACGGCCTTGATCGGCAGCTGATTAACATCCTGGACGCCGTTAATCCGCTGGATCACATCGCCTAGCTTGGCGTACAGCACCGCGTTCCGCTCTTGCGTCTGGTACAGGCGAATCCGGTTAATCGCCGTCCCGATCTGCAGAGCAACAGCCTGCAGCAGCGCCAGCTCCTCCTCGCTGAAATGCTCTTTGCCCGCCTGCGCGATATTGAGGAGCCCAAACCGGTCCTTGCCGGCCTTCAGCGGTACCGTGGCATGATGGGTAATGCCGTCCGTACTGCCAAGCTGATGGCTTACCGCATACGTAATGCGTTTGCACTCAATAATATTAACGGCATGGGTAAGCTTGCGCTGGCGGTAGCGCTCCACGCACCAGCAGTCCTCCCCGCACATAAGCGCATAGTTTCCGGCGGTCAAGGCGGGAGGCAGGTTATGATGGGCAGCGCAAGTATTTCCCGGCACGTCGTCATCGATCAGGAAAATCCAACCCGTCGTAAAATCCGTTACTTCAAGCAGCTTCGCCAGCACATCGCTGAGCATCTGATCCATGTCATTGGTCGTGTTGAGCATCTCCGCGATTTCTTTCAGCGCGGCGAGCTCGCTGACCCGAACTTCCCTTGGCATCCGGCTTCCCTCCTTCTCTGCCCCCATTATACACTTACTGTTCCCCATGCCTCCAGCAGGGCATCCCGAAAGAGCAGGTCCAGCTGTTCGTCCGACAAGCCTTCCGCCGTGTCCAAGGCTCCGGCCGCCTGCTCAAAATAACCGATTCGCTCCTCCAGATAATCATTAAGCCGCCCGATACGCGGCTCCAGACGAAGCTCGTCTCCGGCTCGTTTACGGATGAGGAGATGCGCAATAATGCTATGGAGCTCACGATTGGCGGGAATCAAATCCTCCACGAGCTCCTCGAATAACATCGGCGGCATCGCGTTATATTTCTCAATCCAGCCGCAAGCCAGCAGCGGACGGAGCACGTAAAAATATTTTTTCGCCCGGACCGTTTCGCCCTGCAGATAATCCCGGTAATTGCCCTTAGCCATATGAAGATAATGGTACATGCAGGACTTAGGCGAAAAGGTTGCTCCGGACAAGCTGCGGATACGTTCCGCCGTGGAATAGGGCTCCTTGTACCTGATTGGCGACCGCAGCCATTCGAGCAAAGGCGGGTTGGACTTGTTGAACAGCGCCAGCGCTTTGCGGAGATCCCAGCCGTTAATGTCCAGCATATCGCTGATCGGTCGCTCGATCACGTCCCGGCGCTCGCGAACGGACAGATACCATTCCACCGGCCGCACGTAAAGAAAGCGGACATCGTAATCGCTGTCTTTGGACGAGAAACCCCAAGCCCGTGAGCCGGACTCGCAGGCATAGAGGATGCGGATATTCTCTTCCGCTTCCATGCGCGCAAGCTCGGCTTCGATTTTTAACCGGTACTGCTCATCCATTATGCTCACCTCCCTATCCCGAACGTTTGCCGCCAAGCAGCTGGTTCAATTGCTCAACCAGATTGCCTCCGCCCGTGAGCGATACGCTTCCGACGTTATCGCAAATTTTCTCCAGAAACTCGAGCTCCTTCAAGCGGTACAGCGTGGCGTTCTCATCCATCAGCTTCGCCGTATTCAGAAGGCTTCTCGTGGAAGCCGTCTCTTCCCGGCGCGTGATAAGGTTAGCTTGCGCTTTTTTCTCGGCCAGAAGCACGGTATTCATAATGTCTTTTACTTCACCCGGCAGAATGATATCCTTCACGCCCGCGTTCAGGAACGTTACTCCATACTCCCCGCTCCTTGCCGCCAGCCTCTCCAGCACGAAAGCCCCAATCTCTTGCTTCGTGCGCAGCAGCTCATCCAGCTTCATTGTCCCTACGTATTCCCGCAAAATCAATTGAAGCTGGATGTAGAGCTGCTCTTCATAGCCCTTAATCTGAAGCGCCGTCAATGGATTGTGCAGTACGTATTGGCTGACAAAGTTAAGGCGAAGCGTCACTTTATCCTCCGTCATCATTTCCTGCCCGATCAGGTCGAGCTGCTGCCGGCGAGTATCCATCGTCTGCACGATAACCGACACCGGCGTACGCCAGAACCGGTATTTACCCGGACCAAGCTCGCGCTGCAGCCTATTGTCGTAGAACAGGAAGCCCCTCTCATGACCGGCTACTTCATACGTGTTGTACAGACCGTTCAGCTTCATCAGGTCAGCCGCGTTTAAGGAAGCAGGCAGCACAAGGCTTTGCGTATTCATTCGATTGAACGTATGCTTGATGGCGGATTTCCAGTAAGCATGCTTGCCGGCTTTCAACACGCTGCTGCATCTGCCGTCCTCGTAATGAAGCACGTATTCGTCATCGGCAACGTCAATGACATGTAGCTCCTCAAGCAGCTTCTCGTCATGCAGGAACAAGACCAGCTCCTTGCCAGGCACCGCAAACGGCTTGGTGACATCCATGATCGTTACCGTCGTTTTCGAGAACAACGGAAAGCGGTGTTTGCCAGGGCCCAGCAGCCTTACATAGCTTCCGTCCTTAAACAGCAGCCCGCGTTGATCGTTTTGAATCGTAATTTTGTTTATATATGCAGTCATAGGTATATAACCTCCTTTGATTTCGGGCGTTGTTTGGCGAAAATGCTCCCGTACCCGCGGCGGAGACCCGCTTAAGAACGGCATTTTACCTGCCGGCCGGCCAGCTCCTACGGCAGCGCGGCAGACTTTTCTTGCTTCCGGTCTGTCCGCGGTGCCTTTGGCAGCGGCCTTTCGCGCAGGTTTCTTCCCGTCCGGTATCCGCGGACTGCAAAGCTGCGGCGCAAGGTGCAGCTGTATAAGCCTGCTGAGCATTTTCCCAAGGCAACTTGAATAATTGGATTGGACTCGATTTGCAGTCGAGTTAAATTCAACCATGATCGTCTCCGTGAGGACGATGGAGGATTCGAACCTCCTTAACTTGGCGTAAAGTACGTACCCAGTCCGACAGCATACCGCGTACAGAGACTGTACGGGCACTGCGGGAATCCTACCGAAATCCCTGCCCGGTTCAGCCCGGCCGTTGCTTTACATCCTCATTATCTTCGATGCTCGGTTTCCGGAACATGGTAAAAGTATGGCGAAACGGAAAAAATGAATTTCTTTTTCTGTTCAAATCGACGCAGCTCCCTCAGGTGCCGCCCTGTGATGTTACTTAGCTATCGTTGCACGAAATACAGGATTTTCGCCCATTTGAGAAATGATGGACGCGTTATATTGCACAGAATGCAGGATGTTGCGGCTATAAGGGTCGATTTGAGGACATTTTTCTCCGATATCCTGCATTCCGTGCATGATATATTGGATTACTGGACTAGATCACGCTATTATGCTGCTTTTCGTGCAACGTTGGCGAGAGGCGGGACTTTAAGAGCAAGTATCTCGCTATACAACGAATGATTGCCTATCCTCTTTTACCGTGCCAAGTTACAATAGAGCTAACTACCTCTTCGGCAATGAAAGGGGCTTATGAACCGTGGCTAAAGAAAGCTTCGATAAAGAAATCCAGTTTCTGAGGATGCTGGTGCTCACTAGCGGCGCTTATAACCGGCAGCAATTCGCCGACCGGCTTGGCATCTCCGTACATACCTTCGACAAGACCATCCGGCGCCTGAAGGATATCGCCGAAACCGTCCAGCAGCCGGCAGCCGAAGAACAAAATAAAGCGATAGCCGACATGCTGCGAACCAGCTATTACGAAACGGCCGATCCGCTGCTGCTCTTCTTGTTCCGCTCCAAATCTCTGAAGGAATCCGAGAGCTACCGTTTGTCTCTCCTGATCTCCGCCCTTCAGGAGCAGTCGCTCACTCCGCTGGAGCTGCTCGATCTATGCTGCGAAGGCATGCCGGAGGAGCTTGCGCTGCCGGATGAGAAGACCGTCCGCTCCGATCTCAAATACTTGGAGCTGGCTGGCGTCATCCGCCGGCTTCCGGGCGGAAGACCCTACAAGTATACGGCCCACAATGACTTCGTGAATGTGCTCTCCGACGAGGAGTTGTCGGATCTGTATGCTTTTGTTGATGTGATGGCTAACACGCAGGTGCCTTCCGTTCAGGGCTATCTGCTGCGCGACAGCTTGAAGAAAGCGATGAAGCGGCGGCAGCTGCCGGACGGGGCAGGCGATCTATTCTTATACAAATACCATTACCATTCGCGCATTCTGGACGAAGCGCATTTGTACACGATCATGAGGGCGATTGAGACAAGGCGGAAGCTGAGCTTCCATTACTTCACGCCCAAATCCAATCAGAGCTATCATTCCAATAATACGAATCCCATGTTCCTCAAGCCCTCCGAAGGCCGGCTCACCGAGATGCTGCCGCTTAAGGTCGCTTACGACCATCAATACGGAAGATGGTATTTGCTTGGCTACAGCTCAGGCCGGTCCCAGGTCGCGATTTTTAGAATGGAAGGAATAACGCAGCTTGAGGAAAGCAGCCTTGTAACGGAGGACGAATATGCGGCAAAGCTGGCAGCGCTGGAGCGCAACACGAGTTTCAGCTGGCTTGTCGATTTGGGCCGACCTGCCTCGGTGAAGGTTAGATTTTTTAATCCGGAAGGGGCAAAAAGAAACTTTATCAAGGACCGGGTGCAGCTGCAGGGGCAATGGGGCGTTATTACGGAGGAGGACGAAGCTTCATTCCTGTTCGAAATTACGGTGAACGGCACGCAGGAGATCAAGCCTTGGCTGCGCAGCTTTGGATCAAGCTGCGAGGTGCTTGAGCCGCTTTCATTAAGACGGGAATTGATCAAAGAATGGAAGGAGCTGGCGGAATACTATGAACCTGTTCGAAAAAATATTCAATTACAGGATGATGGCACAGCTTGACGAGCATGGCGCCCTGGCGGTTACGGCTCAGGAACGCCGCTGGCTTCTGATGATGCTGGAGCATCCGGAGGCGGCAGCTGCCCTGTCGCCGGATACGCTGGAGAAGCTCCGGCAATGTCTTGACGGTTCGGATGAACGCTATGATTCGCTGCGATCCATTATTGTCGAGAAAGCAGGCAGTGCCTCCCCTTCCCTCTACCACCCTCTGCTGAGAACGCTAAGGCAGATGATCGTGAAGAAATCGGGCATGCAGCTGAGCCATACCCGCAAAGACGGCTTTCTCCTTCCCAGCCAAGCCGGCGTACCGTATAAACTGGAGTATTCGATGGTAAAGCGCGAATGGTATTTGCTCTGGTATAACCGGAGAACGCGCTCCCTGATGACAACCAGGCTGCGGAGTATTCATAGCGTGGAAGAAATGCCGGTAAGCGAGGAATTTTTCAACCAGGCGGCTGCGACGCTTGTCCAGCAGCTGGATAAGCGAATGCAGCACGCCACGATTGAGATTATTCCGGATTATAACAAGGAGTTATCCCGGATTTTGTATGCCTTCTCCTGCTTTGACAAGCAGGTACAATATGATGAATTATCGGATACCTATACGATCAGACTGACTTTTCTTGGCGACGAAACGGAATACGTGCTGTCCAAGCTCCGTTTTCTTGGGCTGCGCGTCCGCGTAACCGATCATCCTTACATGAAGTTCCGGATGCGCGAAGCGGCGCAGAAATCATTAGCCCGCTACGGCTATTCGTCAGCCCTCGAAACGGCTAAGCACGATAACGGCGTTATGTCCGCCGAAGCCGAATGAATTGGAAAGTCCGATGCGCAGCGGAGCGGACTGGGCTGTTGCAGGAACATTAGTCAGAGCGCATTCCGGATCAAGCTGCTCCAGATTGATGGTTGGCGGCACGATTCCTTCGCGCAGGCTCTGAAGGAGGGCAATCGCCTCAACGCCGCCTGCCGCTCCCAGCATATGGCCCAGCATCGACTTGTTCGCCGTAACGGCAATCTTGCTGGCGTTCTGGCCAAACACCCGGCTAATCGCCTGGCCTTCCGAACGGTCTCCAAGACCCGTGCTTGTGGCATGCGCGCTTATGATGTCCACTTCATCGGGACGAATACCAGCGTCCGCAAGGGCTGTCTTCATTGCCGTGTACGCACCGGTTCCTTCCGGATGGGTGGCAACAATGTGATAAGCGTCCGAGCTTGCCCCGTAACCCAACACCTCGCCGTAAATCCGAGCTTCCCGCTTCTTCGCATGAGTCAAAGACTCGAGCACAACGATACCCGCTCCCTCCGACATGACAAATCCGTCACGGCTTTGGTCGAAAGGCCGGCTCGCCTTCGTTGGCTCCTCGTTACGCGAGGATAAAGCCTGCGCGTTGCCAAAGCTGGCAAGCGACAGTTCATTTACCGTTGCCTCTGCGCCGCCCGCGATAACCACATCGGCTACACCGAGGCGGATAAGCCTCATCGCTTCGCCAATAGCGGTATTTCCGATGGAGCAGGCCGTAACCGGCGCAAGCGTAGGACCGGTTAATTGGTACCTGATACTGATCGTGGCTGCCGCCATATTGGCGATCATCATGGGCACCAGCATCGGACTTACGCGCTCGGGACCGCGGGTGCGCAAAATTTCGTCCTGCTCCATCAGCGTGCTTAATCCGCCAATCCCCGAACCGACATAGACCCCGATACGATCGCGGTCCATCTCATCCAG
Organism: Paenibacillus sp. BK033; assembly: GCF_004345425.1. Taxonomy (GTDB): domain Bacteria; phylum Bacillota; class Bacilli; order Paenibacillales; family Paenibacillaceae; genus Pristimantibacillus. The sequence goes on along the minus strand of NZ_SLVP01000010.1, from coordinate 171,620 downwards.
CTTAAGCCCGGAATCTGTTATCGCCTGATCCGCGGCGGCAACGGCGAATTGCACGAACCGGTCCATTTTCCTTGCATCCTTGCGGCCAAACAATGCTTCCGGATCAAAATTTTGAACGGTTCCCGCGATTTTCGTTTTCAGCCTTGACGCATCAAACGCATCTATGCGGGAAATACCCGACTCTCCCCGCTTCATCCGGGACCACAATTCGTCAACCGATTGTCCAAGCGGCGAAATAACGCCCATTCCCGTAACTACTACACGTTCCATTAAGATCAACTCCTCAAATGTATGTGTACACCTTAAAATTAGTACCTGATATTAAATCATGTTGCCACATGAAGTATCCTATTACAAGTTGTCGTTTATCCTAGTATAATGAGTAACAGGATCACCCCTAAGGAGGTACGGCTTAATATGAATAACAAAACGCGGCTCACTGCGCTTTCCAGCTTTCTAAAAACGCAACGGGCCAAGCTTACTCCCGAGGAGGTTGGTTTTCCTCCCGGCAGCCGGAGAAGGACGCCCGGCTTAAGACGTGAAGAGGTTGCGGCGCTTGCCGGCGTCAGCACCACCTGGTATACCTGGCTGGAGCAAGGCCGGGACATTCAAGCTTCGCCGAATGTACTGGATGCTATAGCATCCGCCTTGCGTTTAACCCATGACGAACGCAATTATTTGTACGGTCTGGCGATTGAACCCGGTGCTGGCCCGTCCTTGGCGGCCGAAATGCCCGCGTACTCATCGGATGCTGTTAGTCCTCCTCTGCGCAAAATCCTGCAAGAGCTCCGGCAATGTCCATCCATTATTTCGGACCGCCGCTGTCAGATTGTCGGCTGGAACGAAGCTGCCGCCCATGTCTTTGTAGACTTCGCCCAGATCCCCGAGCAGGAGCGGAATATGATTCGCCTCATATTCACGAGAAAAGAGCTTCGCCGCTTAGCCGTTAACTGGAAGCAGTTCGCAAGCGGGTTTTTGTCGATCTTCCGGGCTTATTACGGGCAATATGTAGAGGATAACTGGTATGATCGGTTTCTGAAGGAGATGACGGAGCTGCATCCGGACTTTCAGGAGCTGTGGGAGCATAGCGAGGTACGGACGGCGCCTGAGGTTGTACTGGAATTTCGGCATGCCAAAGCGGGGAAAATGCTCTTCCATTTGACGTCCTTGCAGCTGCAAGGCGGATCGGATCTTCGCTGCAGCATTTACACCCCCGCGCCGGACAGCGATACGGAGGAGAAATTAAGCAAGCTGATGCGCGGAAAGCCGTCTTAACCTGAACTTCAGGCCAAGACGGCTTTCTTGTTTTAACCGCGGCATATTAGGCTTCCGCAACCATCCGGTTCGTAAGCGCCCCAAGCTTCTCGATCTCGATCGTGACGACATCTCCGTCTTGGAGATACACCTGCTTCTCCGGCGGATAGCCCATCACGACGCCCTCCGGCGTGCCGGTTAGAATAATGTCTCCGGGCGACAGCGTCATGCATTGCGAGATATAGCTGACAATTTCCTTGCAGTTAAAAATCATATCGGACGTATTCGAGTCCTGACGGACCTCTCCGTTCACCGTGCAGCTGATCCGCAAAGCATTGGGATCTCCTACTTCGTCCTTCGATACGAGGTATGGACCAAGAGGGGCGAATTTATCGCAGGATTTGCCCGCCAGCCACTGGCTTGTCCGGGTCTGCAGATCCCGGGCGGACAGATCGTTTGACGCACTGTAGCCGAATACGTAATCGAGCGCCTCGTCCACCGATACATTTTTCGCCTCGCGTCCGATTACAACGGCCAGCTCTGCTTCATAATCAACCTTTTGCGTCGACTGGGGCAAAGGGACATCCTCGCCATGCGCGGCAAGCGCGTTGTTAAACTTGCTGAACAGAATAGGGTATTCGGGCAGCGGCATATTCGTCTCCTCCGCATGCTTCCTGTAATTAAGACCGATACAGATGATTTTCCCCGGCTCCGGCACGCATGGCCCAAGAACAACCTCCGACTCGTCCAGATACCGGACATGCCGCTCCTTCGCCTCTTCAACGAATTGCTGAAGCTCGCGAAGTTCAGCCTCTCCGCCTTGCAATAAACCGTTTAAGGTTACATGACCGGCATCAATGATGCCTTTATCCGTCCGTACGCCCAAACGGTAAGCGGAAGCTGCTGCCTCTTCCTTGAAACTGACTAATTTCACGAATAAGCCCTCCCCGTTTCCAATGATCGGCTATAAATACCTCCTTCATTATAGTCCTGCTTGGCCCAAGGGACAAATTGTTCTTAGCCGTATCTCTTCAGCATCCGGAGAAACTTGCTGCCCGTAAGCGTTGGCGTTCCGGCATTAAGGCGGAATGCTTCATCGGATCCCGGCTTGTTAATGCCGGGGTGCGTGGTGAAAAATAAAGATACGCCGGCGTTTTTCTCAATCTGCTTGGCCGTCCGGTTAAACACGCCATACGGGAAAGCGATAATCTGGTACGTGTTGCCGAGCTCTTCCTTCAGCCGTTTTTCCTCCAGCCGTGCATCGGCTTCAATGCGGGCTTTATATTCCGCCTTCGTCTCCACGCGGCCCTTGCCGGGCAGATAGATCGGATTGCTCAGCTTTGGCCCCGTCTTACGGCCTTTTTTATCAAGCGGGGCGTAATCATGCTGGTTATACGTATGGCTGTAGAAGCTGAAGCCTTCCGCCTTAAGCTTCCGCATCGTATCCCAGGTCATATGCTTGGTATGAACGTTCTGCTTGTCGCTGCTTGCTCCAATGATGAAGTGGGCGGCGGTAAACTTATATTTTTTCAAAATCGGAACCGCGTATTGGTCAAAGCTCTCGTAACCGTCGTCAAACGTAATCACAACGGCATTATCCGGCACCTTTCCTTTGCCGCGCATGAAGTCCGCGAATTGCTCTATGCTGATGACATGGTAGCCGTTATCCTTCAGGATCTTCATTTGCGTGCCGAATCGGCTCGGGGATATCGTTGCCCCGCTTTCCGTTGCATCAAGATGGTGGTACATGAGGACAATAACTTTATTCTTATAATGTGCGGCGCTGTTGGAAGCAGCGTCAAGCTGGTTGACGGGCACCGGCCAAGCGATTACGATCGCGATAGCAAGCAGTGCGGCAATCCCTTTCCATTTCACTACGTATTCCTCCTTGAAACGCGATTCGGTTCTTTACTGCCTCAGTATATAAAGCCGTTATCTCCAAAGCGTTTCCGGATTGTAACGAACCTGCAAACATTCCAGGAGCAGGATCTATAACATAAAAAATCCCCCGCGCAGCGACGAAAGCCGTGCGGGGAATGCTGTAGAAGAGCTTATTTCAATCTTGCTATGCCAGTTGCCACTTGCTCGATTTGAGCTTTCGTCAGGCTTTTGTCCGCGGAGCTGATTGTGACATAACGGTCGTCAATCTGGAAGCTCAGCATAGCGGTACCGCTTGGCGTAAACCATTTCGCTTTTACGCCGTTTGGCAGCGTTGCGGCTGTGCTGTCGTAACCAACCGAGTAATCGCGCGGCGAAATTTGAACGCTCATGTGCTTGAACAAGAAGTTAACGGAATCTCCGCCCGCTACTTTTTGGAAGGCGTCGTTTTCCGTCATCAAGGTTGGAGCATACGCCGTTTCAAAGCCGTCGAACTTCGCGAACTCGTCTTTAATCGCGTTTGTTTGAGCTGTCGTATACGTCACTTTTGCCAGATCGGATTGCGCGGTGCCCACTTTCGCTACCGTCACGGCTACCTTTTCCAAACGTGCTTGCGTCAGATTGGCATTTGGCGAGCTCAAGGTAACATAACGATCATCCACTTTTAACGTCAGCATAAGAGTGTCGCCGGCTTTGTACCATTTCGCTTTCGCGCCGTTCGATAAAGTGACTGATGTACCGTCATAATCGTGGGAGTAATCGCGCGGCGAGACGTTTACGGTCATGTTCTCGAAAAGGATGTTTACGCCGTCCGCTGAAGCTGCGGTTTTCTTCAGAACGTCGCCTTTAACCATCATTTGCGGAGCATACGCCTCTTCGAAGCCGTCAAAGCCGGCAAAGGCTTTCTTGAGCTCCTCAAGCTGCGCGGCTGTGTACAATACTTTTACCAGATCGGTTTGAGCAACGCCTACCTTCGCTACGCTGGCTGCTGCTTTTTCTACCTGGGATTTGTTTAGCTTCCCGTTTGGCGAGCTGACCGTTACGTAACGGTCGTCTGCTTTTACCGTCAGCATGTCTTTGCCGTTTACCTTATACCATTTTGCTGTTGCGCCGTTTGACAGCGTTACGTTTGTGCCGTCATAGTCATGCGAATAATCGCGCGGCGACACGTTTACGGTCATATTGCCGAAGAGCAGGTTGACGCCGTCGCTTGTCGCTGCTGCCTTTTGAAAAGCATCGCCTTTAATCATCATTTGAGGAGCGTAAGCCTGCTCGAAGCCCGCAAAGCCGGCAAATGCTTTTACGATCTGATCTAGCTGGGCAGCCGAGTAGTTGGTCAGTACCCATTGATCCGTCGTGCTTGTGCCGATATAGATCGTGTTGGTTTTGCTGTCGTATTGGATTGGCGTGTTTAATGCGTTCGAAAGCGCGCGCACCGGAAGGTAAGTCGTGTCATGATACGTGATTGGCGAAAGCTTATTGCCGTTCTCATCCTTTGGAATATACGTGCTGCCGTTGATTTTAAAGCCGATGCCGTGGTTCAGGAACGCGCTGATTTTCTCCATGTTTGCTCCGGCAAACGCCCCGGCTGCTCCCGATACGGTCATGCCTGCGATCATCATCGTTGCGACTGTTCTTTTTACGTTTTTGTTCATTTTTATAATCTCCTTTAGAGTTGAATTTGTTTTTTGTTTGAAGCTCCTTACAGACTTAAGTATAGATTCGCGTTATCTCGAAACCATTTCGAGCCTGTAACGAAGCTGTAAACCTTTTTGTCCGGGCTGTATGGATATTTCGAGGACAAAAAAACTCCCCGCACAGCTGGAAAGCCGCGCGGGGAGTGCCGAGAATGCTTATTTCAATTTCGCTACGCCTGTTGCGATTTGCTCGATTTGAGCCTTCGTCAGGCTGTTATCCGCCGAGCTGATTGTCACGTAACGGTCGTCGATTTGGAAGCTCAGCATAGCGGTGCCGCTTGGTGCAAACCATTTCGCTTTTACGCCGTTTGCCAACGTTACTGCCGTGCTGTCATAACCGTACGAATAGTCGCGCGGCGAGATTTGAACGTTCATGTGTTTGAACCAGAAGATGACGGAATCACCGCTCGCTACGTTTTGGAACGCGTCGTCTTTAGCCATTTTTGTTGGGGCATAAGCCGCCGTGAAGCCGTCGAATTTCGCAAATTCGTCTTTAATCGCTTTCGTTTGGGCATCCGTGTACGTTACGGTTGCCAGGTCGGATTGCGCAGCGCCTACTTTAGCTACGCTAACGGCTACTTTCTCCGCTTGCGCTTTGGTCAACGTTTTGCTTGGCGAGCTAACCGTTACATAGCGGTCATCTACCTTTACAGTGAGCATATCCGTACCGTTTACGTTGTACCATTTTGCTTTTGCTCCGTTTGACAGCGTTACATTCGTGCCGTCGTATTCGAAGGAGTAATCGCGCGGCGATACGTTTACCGTCATGTTTTTGAAGAGCAGGTTTACGCCGTCCGCAGTAGCTGCTGTTTTTTGCAGGGCATCGCCTTTAACCGTCAATTGCGGCGCGTAGGCTGCTTCGAAGCCGTCAAAGCCGGCAAATGCCTTTTTCATTTCATCCAGCTGAGCGGCAGTGTACGTTGCAGCGGCCATATCGGATTGCACGACGCCAACGCTGGCAACGGTAACCGCTACTTTTTCCGCTTGCGCTTTGCTCAAGGCTTTGTTAGGCGAGCTAACGGTCACATAGCGATCATCCACTTTCACGGTCAGCATGTCTGTGCCGTTTACGTTGTACCATTTTGCTTTAGCGCCATTGGACAGCGTTACGTTTGTGCCGTCGTATTCGAAAGAGTAATCGCGCGGCGATACGTTTACCGTCATGTTCTTGAAGAGAAGGTTTACGCCGTCAGCCGTTGCCGCTACCTTTTGCAGAGCGTCGCCTTTAATCATGATTTGCGGAGCGTAAGCCGTTCCGAACCCTTCAAAGCCGGCAAATGCTTTTTTGATCTCGTCCAGCTGCGCTGCGGAGTAGTTGGTCAATACCCATTGATCCGTCGTGCTTGTACCAATGTAGATCGTATTGGTTTTGCTGTCGTACTGGATTGGCGTGTTCAGTGCGTTCGAAAGCGCGCGAACCGGAAGGTAAGTGGTGTCGTGGTAAGTGATTGGCGCAAGCGTTTTGCCGTTCTCGTCTTTCGGAATGTACGTGCTGCCGTTGATTTTAAACCCGATGCCGTGGTTCAGGAACGCGCTTATTTTTTCCATGTTTGTACCGGCGTACACTCCAGCTGCTCCGGATACGGTCATGCCAGCGATCATCATTGTTGCGACTGTTCTTTTCACGTTTTTGTTCATTTCAATGATCTCCTTTAGAGTCTAGTTTATTTTTTTTATTTCCGAACTTCTAACCTTTTTACTCTCTGTCTTTGTCTTTTTATAACCTGTTTGACTTTATTTGAAGCTCCTTACTGACTTCAGTATAGAGTGACGTTATCTCCAAATAATTTCGGGCTTGTAACGAACCTGTAAACATTTCTGCTTGATGTATATGAATGATCTTTATTTCATCCGCTCTCTCCTTCGTTGTTGTTTCTTGCCGATGAACTTAGTATAGTAAGCAGATATATCGAAAAAATTTCGAGCTTGTATCGAAGCTGTAACATTCACCCAACCAAATGGGCACAAAAAAATCCGGATCGCGTGATCCGGATTACCTTGCTCATGAGGATATTTTCATTGAAAATCGATAATATGCGTAACGGGCATGCTGTCCTTATCGGCGACCGTTACGCCAAGCCGCGTACCCGAAGGATTCCAGCTTAACGGATATTGCGGAAAATAACTTGGACCAATCGGCGAAACCTTGCCGGTGGCCGAGTCGAAAATATACACCCCGTTCATCCCGCTCTGATTCTCGGTATACAGCGCAGCTGCCAGCTTGGAGGAATCCGGCGCCCAAGCGATATACGGAATCAGATCGCCCTTGGCAATGGAGAGCCCTTCCGCGCTTCCGTTCGAGTCGAAAATACGAAGCTCGCTGCCTGCCTCGCCGGCTTGCTTCTGGATTTCGACCGCGAGATGCTTGCCATCCGGCGATACCTGGAACGTCATCGCGTGTTTGACCAGCTCGGTCGGCTTCGGAGCATCGGGCGCAAACTGCTTTACGGTCTGGTTATTATCCGTGTAATAGATACGCCCATGGCCTACTCCGAAATTCGCAAACGGTTGATCTCCGAGAGCAGGGTCATCCAGCTTCAGCAGGGACACGGTCCCGTCTACCTTGATTTGGCGGATATCGCCAAGCCCGCTCATCGAGCCTGCGGCTAGAACATACGTCGTATCGTTCAGCCAGCCGCCGCTTTCCAAGTAGTTGCTGCCCTTGATTTCGGTCATCGTCCCGGTGCTGACTTCCTTGATAAAATTGCGTGCCGTATATTTATCCTTCCACTGCTGGACGAATGCATACTTGCCATCCGGAGACCGCTGTTCCTTCTCGACCGTTTGAACGTTCTTCACCGGTTCCTCAGCCGATTTCTGCTCGTTGTTGCTTAAATCCACTTCTGCGGTATTGTACTCGTACTTGGCCTCTTCCGTCGCTGTAGCCTGCTTGACAAGCTTGGTGTACATGAGCTGCACCCGATCATCGGACAGCCATTTATCCATGCTTGCCCCCTCAAAGCGATGTATCCGCTGCACCATGACGTCCTGGTTTGGTTTTTTCTCTGGGCTTTTTACAACCGTTAATTCCCCATGTTTATTCGAGTTATTGCCGTTACTGGCTTGATTACCGCTCTGGACAGAGGAACACGCAGCAATTGCGGCGGCGAGCGACAACGCGGCGCCTAATTTAATGATCTGTTTCATCGTTATCCCCCCGGATATTTACCAATTTCCATCAGTATAGAAGGCCTCTATGTCGAAAACATATCTGAATTGTATCCAAGTTGTAACAACTTTTTATTAGAATGCCCAAATCAAAAAACAGCCCGGACCATGCAATGTCCAGGCTTGTTTTTACTCTTCTAGCGGCCCTGTCTCTAAGGCTGCGGGCTCACCGGGCAGGGAGATGACAAATCGGGAGCCTTTCGGTCCTGATTCGGCCAGTTTGACGGTGCCGTGCTGCTTCTCGGCCAAGCTCCTGACCAAAGCTAAGCCAAGCCCCGTACCGCCGGTTTCCCGGGATCGGTCGTCGCTAACGGTAAAGAACGGGTCAAAGATCCGGTTCTGAAGCTCCTCCGGTATGCCGATACCGCTGTCCGCAACCTCGATAATAACGCGTCTTTCACCAGTAGCCCCCGTTTCGGACCGGTTGGAAAGCCGAACCCATCCTCCGGGACGGTTGTACTTGATCGCGTTGCTAAGCAGATTGGTAACCATATGCATGAGGTTATCCGAATCCGCCCATACGAGGTCGTCCTTCAAATCGGACGAGAGCGTGATCCTTTGCTTTTCCGCCTTGATCTGCAGACGGCCTAAAGCATCCTCCAGCAGCGGCTTCACTTGGAAGTGAGCGGCGTTGGTCTCAAAATCGTAAATATCCATCGACGAGAGCTGAAGCGCCTTCTCGATCAGCGCATACAAGCGTTCCGCTTCCTTGCTGATCTGGGTCCGGGCATTTTGCAGCAAAACCGGGTCATCGCTGTACATGCCAAGCAGATCCGAATACGCCAGAATGGAAGTTAAGGGCGTTTTCAGTTCATGGCTTATATTGCCGATAAACTGCTTTTGCTGCTGCTCGAGCTCCTGCAGGCGTTTGATAGCCGTTAGCAGCTTCTGCTTCTCTTCGTTTAGTTCATCGACATACGAAGCGATGCTGCCGCTCATATCGTAAATGCCTTCCGCAAGCTCGCCGATCTCGTCCCGCCTGCGCACGGGCGGCTTGTCGAGGTAACGGCCTTCCCCGATATCCTTGGCCGCCTGGTTCAGCTTGCCAAGGATAAAGGCTTGCCGCCACACGTACAGATAACCAAGCAAGAGACCGGCCGCCAATACGGCAGCCCCCGTACCGATAAACAAATCCCTGATATGGCCGTAGAACATTTTCTGTTCCTGGAGGGAGCCATGGAACTGTACACTGCCAAGAAATTGATCGGCATTGTATAGCGGTGCCAGATACAGCACTTGATTGCCAAGCGTAATATAGGCTTCCTGGCCTTTCGCGGTATGGGCAAGCGCATCCTTCACGTCGGTCACGGGTTGTACCGGCAGCGAAGTCCCGGCGAATTCCCCGTCAGCGCTGTACAGCGTAACCGCCATGCCGCTTTGCCCCCCGAGATCTACCGCCAGGCTCTGTCCGTTGCGCTCCATAAATTCATCCGGCGACACCCGTTCACCCGTCAAATACTCCTCGCGTACGCGAAGATTCGCGGAATTCGCCAGCTGGGAGAAGCTTTGTTCCATCCTCCTCTGCTGATCCTCTCGGATACCCGCTAGCACCAGCGTGCTGAGCAGCACCACCACGAAAGCGAGCAGCGAAGCGAGAAAAACGGTAATTTTGCCCTTTAAACCAATCCTGAACCGATGCCGGGAACCGGCAGCTCGGGTCATCCGTTTGTCCTCGTGCTTTTATAGCCGATACCATAAACGGTTTGTATTAAGCCCTGCCATTCGCCAAGCTTCTTGCGAAGCCTTTGCACGTGAATGTCCACGGTACGGGTACCGCCGGCAAAATCCATCTCCCAAACCTGCTCAAGCAGCGCTTCCCTGGAGTATACCCGGTCCGGATGCTTTGCCAGCAGCGCCAGCAGATCAAATTCCTTCGGCGTAAGATCCACAATCTCATCGTCAACCCTGACCGTGCGGCTTAACAATTCTATCGCAATTCCGCCAAGCTCCAGTCTGCCTTCCTTATCCGAACCCTGTTCCGGCGATTCAAACTGACGGCGTCTGTACAGTGCCTTCACGCGGGCGACGACTTCCCGGATATCAAACGGCTTGGTCATGTAATCATCGGCCCCAAGCTCAAGCCCAAGCACTTTATCTACAATATCGTTTTTTACGGTGAGCAGCATAATGGCCGGTCGGTCGCCCGCCTCCAGCTTGCGGCATACCTCGTAACCGTTCATCTTGGGCATCATCACATCAAGCACCATAACATCCGGCTTGAAGGCAGCAACCTTCTCAAGCGCCTCCATCCCGTCGCCGGCTGTCTCCACCGTAAATCCTTCACGCTGCAATGCATAAGCGATCGCGCTGGAGATACTCACTTCATCGTCTACAACAAGCACTTTTATCATGCGATTTATCACTCCTTGTTCGGGCTTTCCTTAACACCGGCAGGTTTCATTCTATATGGCTTATTCTTTTCATTATAGTCGCGCTTGTTCCAAAGTCCAAAGTACAATCCGATTACAAGAAGAAAACATAAAAAAATCCCTTACACTCGTAAGGGATGTATCTGTTAAGTTATGGTGCGGTAGAGAGGACTCGAACCTCCACGGGCGTACGCCCACTACCCCCTCAAGATAGCGTGTCTGCCATTCCACCACTACCGCACATTTAATTTCATTTCCTTCATACCATCACTTCGAGGGAGAAGTAAAATGGTGAGCCATGAAGGACTCGAACCTTCGACACCCTGATTAAAAGTCAGGTGCTCTACCAACTGAGCTAATGGCTCTCATGCTGTAAAACGAACTCTCGAGAGCCGCTACATTAAGGAAATGGTGACCCGTAGGGGATTCGAACCCCTGTTACCTCCGTGAAAGGGAGGTGTCTTAACCCCTTGACCAACGGGCCTCGCTTACTTGTTGTTCCTATCGTCATCTCTCTCGAGCGACTTGTCCACCAAGAAAATTATGGCGGAGAGAGAGGGATTCGAACCCTCGCACCACTTACGCAGTCTAACCCCTTAGCAGAGGGTCCCCTTGAGCCACTTGGGTATCTCTCCATGGCTCCCCGAACAGGACTCGAACCTGTGACAACTCGATTAACAGTCGAGTGCTCTACCAACTGAGCTATCAGGGAATACTTCAATTTCTTGCTCTTTTTCTTTCGTTTTCAACCGCTTGATTACCGCGGCGACAAGTAATAATATATCACGGTCATTTCAGAAGGTCAAGCGTTTTTTAAAAAAAGTTTTCCGCGACATTTTCCGCATGCATAACGGGCCGGATCAAGCCTTCTTTTACGCGGATATTCGGTACCGCAGCTGCGGCAGACAAGCATGTATTTATAAGGGGTTGGCGCCTTTGCCGCCCTCTCCGGAAGCGATTTGCAGTAACGGGATCCGCCGACATAAGCGAGCAGCTTTTTGAAATCCTCGTCCCGGTGCTGGTACCCTCTCTTCATAAGATGAAGATGATAATGGCATAGCTCGTGCTTGATAATTTTTTCGGTTTCTTCTTCCCCAAACGCTTCCAATTGATGAGGACTGATCTCGATGTTATGCGACTTCGTGAAATAACGCCCGCCCGTTGCCTTTAAACGCCCGTTAAAGGTTGCCTGATGGATGAAGGGGCGTCCAAAGCTTTCGAGCGATACGCGCTCAACCCACTGCTGCAGCTGTTCATCATTCATTTTCATGGTCATTGTATTCTCCCCCAGTACTTGAATTTTAAAGCGTTCATACGCTACACTGTCAAGTAGCAATCATTATAGATGGTCTACGAGGGGAGTTTATTTTCACCATGCCTACAATGCGTTACGTCCTTATGAACGGCAGCAGCCGGATTTTCTTTGTTGAGATGCCGGAATCCCATGCTTACCAGCTCAGCGCGCTGAACCTGCGCCTTCATAAAGAAATGGACAAGCTTACAGCCGATCACGTGCCTCAGCTGCCGTACGCGGTTGCGGAATGCGACAATGTCGAGCTGCATGACAGCTCCATCCGGATCGTCTCCGGTCTGGACTACATTAATGAACTGGAACGCGATTTCGCGGCCGTCAAGGAATCGGCTTACCCGTTGATCGCCCTTCTCACCGAGATTCGCGCCCTTCAAGCCCAGCTTGAACAATGGTACGAGGAAGAAGAACTCTGAAATGAATAATCCTCAATCGAGGCTTTTCGAAGATGAGCGACCGCGTTTAAAGGTAGGATTAATCGCCGAATAGAATTTCGGTTTCCGCGGATTCGGAACTGAGAATTTCTATTGTGGTAGGACCTGCACGGACATTCGCCCTTCTCCATACTGTAGTAGTACATCAGGTATGGCCGGAAGGAGTAGATACGAATGCCACAATGGCTTTGCAATCAAATGATGCGTGCTTTTCAGAAGAAGGACCTTAGGCAGATTAAGCTGCTGAATGAATGCTGGTATTTCTATCGGAGCAAGCAAACGACAAAAAACGAAGACGAAAGCCGTCCCGAAATAACTTTACATTAAAGTCTTAATAAAAAACTCCCGCAAGCGAGCTGCTGCGGGAGTTTTTTTGCGCATTACTTCACGCCGTTCCAGAACGTAATGTCGTCGAGCGGAAGACGTACGGTTGGACGGCCTTCCTCTTTTGCTTTGCCGATTGGCAGAACAAGAAGCGGCAGGTAACGGTCCGGAATTTCGAAGAAAGCTTTCAGCTTGTCGCGGTCGTAACCGCCCATCGGTACCGTGTCATACCCTTTTGACCTAGCTGCCAGCATAATTTGCATCGAGACAAGACCGGCGTCAAAGGCAACGATCTCAGTCACGCGCTCCTTCGGAATGGAAGGGAACAGATTGGTGTAATGATCCGTAAAGCGCTGGGCAATCTCCTCGGTCATATAGCCGGCTTTAACGGCCGCTCCGTTGATCTCGCCAAGCCTAGTGTAGAACTCCAGGTCGCCCAGAATAACGACGACGGCCGATGCGTCGACAACCTGCTGCTGATTGTTCGCAATCGGGAGCAATTGATCTTTCAGCGCTTGGTCCGTAACTACCAGGAAGCGCCAGGATTGCGTATTCGCCGAAGACGGAGCCTTCGTCGCAAGCGCCAGAATTTCTTTGATTTCTTCGTCCGAGATTTTGAAAGACGGATCATAATGACGAACAGAGCGACGGGATGTCAGTACTTCCGTAAATTCCTTGCCAGCTTGCGTTTCGATAGCCATTGTTGGTTCCCTCCAATAATGAAATGATCTGTGTACCAGATTGCTCAGTTAAAACCAAATAAAAGGCTTCAGGAAAAAGGTTGACTGCGAAAAATAAACCGCGGATTAAACTGCGAATAATTTAACACAGTTACAAATATGCAAATGGGTCCTTTTATGATGTAAGTACGCTCGCATCTGTAACAGTTTTGATAACAGTATAAAATCGTGACAGCGGAAAGTCAACTGGGTTCGTGTGACTATTTTTTCCGCCGCCCTTTTCAACTATTCAAATCCATCCGTCTCAACGTGCAAATTCTCTCGGAGAGCTGAGCAATGGTAACCTGGCGCAGCACTTCCAATGTCTTCCGCTCCACTTCGTCGGTTATCTCCATAAAAGCCATCCGCATCTCCTGCCCAAAATCATGAATGCCGGTTGTATCCATCATGCCATTGCATAAAGGCGCTCCCACGCGCAAAGCCAAATACACGTCGGCAAGCGTAATCGTCTCAGGGGCGCGCTTCAAGCGGTAACCGCCGTCACGTCCTTCCCTCGTCTCAAGCAGCTGCTCCTTGGCCAGCTTGGCCAATACGCGCCGGAGCATCGTTGCTTCCGACTTTATATGGCCGGCTAGTTCAGCGCTTGTACACGCATTAGGTTTATGGGACAACACGACAAGCGCTTGCAGGGACAAACCAAACCATTTATGGTTAGGTGCGCTGCTGCTCCGTTCCTTGTCCGTTTGCACCGCATTGTTATCGGGCTGCATAATGATGTCCATCCTCTCCTTCCTTAGTAGGATCTTAGAGGCACATCTGTATTATAGAATCCCTCACGAGAAGCCAGCAAGCCCGAAATTATGCCTGCTTGCGCATGGTAAGGGAAACCCGGCCCTTTTTCAAATCAACGCCAAGCACCCATACCGTGACATTGTCGCCAACGGATACGACATCCATCGGATGCTTCACGAATTTGTCGCTCATCTGCGAAATATGGACAAGTCCGTCATTCTTGATGCCGATATCGATAAAGGCGCCAAAGTCGATAACGTTCCGTACCGTTCCCTGCAGCTCCATCCCCGGAGTCAAATCTTCAATATTGAGGACATCGGTATGGAATATCGGCGGCGGCAGCTCCTCGCGCGGATCGCGTCCAGGACGGAGCAGGCTGTCGATAATGTCCTTCAAGGTTGGAACCCCTACGCCAAGCGAAGGCGCAAGGGCTGCAGGATCGATTCCCGACAGCTTCTCCTTCAGCTCATCCGTTCCAAGCTGATTCTGCTTCAAGCCAAGCTCGGCAAACAGCTTGCCGACAACCTCGTAGGATTCCGGGTGGATCGGCGTGCTGTCCAGCGGATTCGCCGCCTCCGGAATTCGCAGGAAGCCGATGCATTGTTCATAGGATTTGGCGCCAAGGCGCGGCACCTTCTGCAGCTGGCCGCGTTTCGCGAACCGGCCGTTCTCCTCGCGGTACTTGACGATATTTTTCGCAATCGTCGCATTGATCCCCGCAACGTAAGAAAGCAGCGACGCGGATGCCGTGTTTACGTCTACGCCGACGTGGTTAACGGCGGATTCAACTACGCCGCCAAGGCTTTCGTCGAGCCGCTTCTGGCTGACGTCATGCTGGTATTGCCCGACGCCGATCGCTTTAGGCTCGATCTTCACAAGCTCGGCGAGCGGATCCTGCAGGCGGCGCGCAATCGAGACCGCGCTGCGCTCGGCTACGTCGAGATCGGGGAATTCTTCCGCCGCAAGCTTCGAAGCGGAATAAACGCTTGCCCCCGCTTCGCTTACGATAATATATCTCAGCTCGGCTTGTCCGGCTGTCTTGCGTTTGCCGATCAGGCCGGCAATAAACTGCTCCGTCTCGCGGGAAGCCGTCCCGTTGCCGATCACGATAAGCGATACGCCGTAACGGTCAATCAGACCGTTGATGATTTTCTCCGCTTCCGCAACCTTGTTGTTGGGAGGAGTCGGATAAGTGACGGCTACTTCCATCAGCTTGCCGGTGTCGTCAATCACGGCGAGCTTGCAGCCCGTCCGGTAAGCCGGGTCAACGCCCAATACCACATTGCCGCGCACCGGCGGCTGGAGCAGCAGGTTGCGCAAATTTTCGGAGAAGATCGAGATCGCATGCTCTTCCGCCTTCTCCGTCAGCTCGCCGCGAACTTCCCGCTCGATCGAAGGGGAAATAAGCCGTTTGTAGGCATCCTCAATGACAGCCGCCAGCACATCGCGAACGGCGGGCGCAGTCTGCTGACGAAGCACTTTGCGCTGGATAAACTCATGGATCCGTTCCGCGGAAAGCTCAAACGAAACGCGCAGAATATCTTCACGCTCCCCGCGGTTAATCGCCAAGACGCGGTGCGGCGGCAGCTTGCGGACCGGCTCCTGATAACTGTAGTACATCTCGTAGACGGATTCGGCATCCGCGTTTTTCGCTTCGGTCTTAAGCAGTGCTTGGTCAAAGGTATGCTTCCGCACCCAAGAACGGATGGCGGCGTCATCCGCGATATTCTCGGCCAGGATGTCCATGGCGCCTTGAAGAGCATCCTCTGCCGACGCTACGCCTTTGTCCTCATTCGTATATTTTGCCGCTTCGGCAAGCGGTTCGCCCTGGCGGGGCTGAGCCCACAGCCACAAGGCAAGCGGCTCCAACCCGCGTTCCTTCGCGACGCTGGCGCGCGTCTTGCGCTTCTGCCGGTAAGGACGATACAGATCCTCAACCTCCTGCAGCTTGCCCGAAGCCTCGATCGAGCGGCGAAGCTCATCGCTCAGCTTGCCCTGCTCGTCAATCAGACGGATCACTTCGCGTTTGCGATCTTCCAGATTCCGCATATATTGCAGCCGTTCTTCAATCGCCCGGAGATCATTCTCGTCGAGCTCGCCGGTCATCTCTTTCCGGTAACGCGCGATAAACGGAATGGTATTGCCTTCATCAAGCAAAGCAACGGCCGATTTCACTTTCGTGATCGGAATCGACAGCTGCGATGCCATGCTTTTTATGATTTGTTCATTCTCGGCAGCAGCCTGCTCGGGTGTCCGCTTGCCCGTGCCTGCCGCTTCCTCTTCCACATGCTTTACTTTAGTATCCGCCAAACAACCGCACCGTCCCTTCAAACTTATCATTTACAAAAAGGCCATAACTATATTGTCTCAGATTTGAATCCGCTTTTCCATATTTCCGGAAACGAAACCGGAAAAGCAGCAAAACCGCCGGCAGAAATCAGCCGGCGGTTCGCTTGAAAAGCTATCTCACGTAAGGGTTATTGGCCATTTCATAGCCAATCGTCGTTTTGGGCCCATGCCCCGGGTAAACCTTAACTTCAGGCGGAAGCTTGTACAGCTTCAATTGAATCGAATCGAACAAATCCCGTTCCCGTCCGCCCGGCAGGTCAGTCCGGCCGACAGATTGCCGGAACAGAACATCCCCCGAGAAGATATCATTTCCGCAGAGGAAGCTGACGCTGCCCGGAGAATGACCCGGCGTATGCAGGACTTTAAACGTATGGCCGATAAATTCCAGCGTCTGCCCTTCATCCAGCGCGTATTCGGCTGGACCTGTCGTCAGCGGCGGCGTTACGTCCGACCACCGCATCGAGCCGTTCTGGCGGGCATCCGTCAGCCAATCCGCCTCTAGATCATGGAGGTATACCGGACAACCCGCAGCGGTTCTTACTTCCTCTACGCCGCCCATGTGATCGAAGTGGGCGTGAGTAAGCAGAATCGCTTCGATTTTAACTCCGGCGATCCGGTCCAGCAGGCGCTTCGGCCCCATTCCCGGATCGATAATAATTCCGCGCTCTTCGCCGCTCTGCTCATCTTTTTCCGTCAATAAATAAGCATTGGTTTGCAGCGGGCCTAGCGTAAACGTTTCAATGCGCATGTTCGCCATACTCCAATCCGATCGGTTTAAATCGATTCTATTAACGCTCTAAGTTCCTGTACAACCAAAGCGTGGTAACCGGTGCCTTCCCCGTAACGGCGCATAATTTCCTTGCGGGTCTCCGCAAGCTTATCCTGGTAGTCCGCTGCTTCGCGGTCCGGATTCTCTTTCTTGAAAGACACCATGGGCTCCTGGACGTAGGTTGGTCTTGGCCCCCATGTGCCATGGATCACCTTGCCTTCCGCGTCGGTTACGATAACAACCGGAACGGAGCGGCCTCCCATCGTCAGGAATTGATCCATCGTATCGAGATTTTCTTCCATGATAAGAACCTCAACCGGAACTTCCCCCGTCTCCAGCGCACGGAATACAACCGGAATATTGCGGACAACGTCGCCGCACCAATCCGCCATCAGAATAAAGACGCGCAGGTCATTGCGGCTTTTCAGCGATTCGAAAAATTCGCGGTCGCTGTCGTTTGCCCATTCAAATTTGTCGTACCAGCCCTGGAAGGCTTCCTTGTTCTTGGTCATTCCTTCAACAAACTGCTGGGGGCTAATCCCTTTGTTTAATTTTTCGGCTACGCTTCTGCTCATGTTCATCCCTCTTTCTGTTATCGGTTTATTATACGGACTTGCCTCTCGAACGGATAAACTTGTACACCACATAAACAATCAGCAATGCTATGGCAATCAGAATAGCCGGCTGTACGTACTGGGCAGCCTTCTGATCGACGTCTTCCCAATTCTCACCTAATGTTTTGCCCAAATGAACAAATAATATCGTCCAAGGGATGGAAGCAAGCGCCGTCAGGAGCGTGAACAAGGTGAAGTTCATCTTGGCCATCCCTGCCGGAATCGAGATAACCTGGCGCATAACCGGGATAAAACGGGCGGTAAAGACGATACCCGCTCCGTATTTCTTGAACCAGCCTTCCGCGATATCGACATGCTTCATTTTGATTTTAATATATTTGCCGTATTTCTCGACCAGAGGACGGCCGCCGAATCTTCCAATCGCGTATAATATCCAGTTCTGTCCAACGGCGCCAAGCACGCCGAAAATAATAGCGCCCAGGTATGATATTTTCCCTTCCGACACTAAGTATCCGCCGAAACCCAATACTATTTCACTTGGAATCACCTCTATGAGCAATCCAATTAGTATCCCGAAGTAACCAAGACTTTCAATCCATACTAGAATTTCGTGCAAAATATCCTTTATCAAATCCATTCCATCCCGCCTTCCCCGATCCTAAATAATAGCAATTGACTGTATTCTACCATACGAAGCGGATAGGCATCCACCCGGCTATAGTCGGGCTTGTCCATGCGACGAAAGGTGTCATGCCGGGACAAGCCGCCGCATACACTAGCATAACTTCGAGTCCGTTCTCATTAAAAGAGTAACAAGGAGGAATCCCTGTGTCGCGTGTATTTATTATTAATAAAAAACATCTACAGCTATTTGCGTTTGCCCTGCTTATCCTCCTCCTGGCAGCCGTCTATTTAAGCTGGGACCGTACGCGCACGGCAAGCAGCCAGATGGCAAAGGTACAGACCATCCAGCTCGTAACGGGCGAATTCAGCACAACGACCGAAGACGGCAAAAAGCTGGAGGTATACCGCTGGGATCCGGGCACCGTCAGCCTCCGCAAGGGCGAGCCCGTCGAGCTTCGCATCAGCGGCGTAAACGGCAGCAGCCATCCTTTTGTCATTGAAGGTCTCGGCATTAAAGGCGAGGTGAAAAAAGGACAAACCACGGTTGTCCGATTTACTCCCGAACAAGCCGGCACCTACCCCATTATATGCCAGGTTCATACCGATATGAACAATGGCGGACCGATGGTTGGCTACATCGAGGTCCATTAACAACCAGTAATACGCGGCTTACGAAGTGACCGTCTCAAACTCGGGCGCATATTTATGAGTTAGAGAGGAGTCGGTTCACGATGAAGTCCGCTACCCAGAAGCATACGTCCGGCCTGCCGTCCGCAAGAAAAATCCGCCGAGCCTGCAGCAATGAACTGTATCGAACCGTCAAACGGTTGAAGGTATGGGTACCCAAAGAGAAGATGGAGCAGGCCGAGGACTTGTATTACAAAAAGGTCATCATGAATCTGATCTTTATTGCAGAGAATGAAAAAAACCGCAAGGTTCTGTCCGACTGGTGGGACGAGAACGTTGCCGGCGACATCGCCGAGCTGTGGGAGGTTGATGTCGCCAAGCTCCGCTGGGCATTCCGCGATGCTTTCGGGGGATAAAGATAAGAATAAAAAAGCTGACGGTTTCCCGCAATGTCATTTCGTTAAGGCGTTAATGACATTGCGGTCTCCCGGCAGCTTTTTTGTTGCATTTAAAAGGCTATCAATAATAATTGCTGTTCATAATCGGCGAATCCACTTTGTCCTGCAAGGTCGCAAGTCTAAGCAGAACGATACTGATTTGCGCTTTCGTAACCGGAGCGTTCGGGTTAAACTTCCCGTTCTCGGCCGTTAACAGTCCCAGCTTCATGGCAACCGTTACGGCGCCTTTGTTTTTGATGAGGGCAGCATCCTTCAGCTTGGTCACATCGGCATCTCCGGACATGAACTCGGACAGCTTGTCGTATTTCAGCAGTTTGGTCAGCCATACCGCCAAGTCGCCGCGCGTCAAAGCCTGCTCGGGGTTAAGCTTTTGCGTTGGAGATGCTTTAAGGAAGCCTCTCTGCACCAGGTATTCTACCGCCGAAGCGTACGGGCTGTCGACAGGAATGTCGGCAAACCGCTGCTTCTGCGGAGTCGTATAGCTTTGTCCCCCCGTAAAGCCGTCCAGCAGCATGTTCACCCAGTCTCCGTTGTTAACGGTTTGGTCCGGGTGAATAAGTCCGTCCGCTTCCGGCTTGATAATGCCGTAGTCGAACATGACCTGCAGCGATTTGGACGCCCAATGCTTCTTGGCATCCGCCGGAATTTCACCCTTCTGCACCGTTGTGCCAGGGAAAATATATTGCTGCTCCAGCTTGCCGGTAACCGCATTTACAAGGAAGCCCCAGTTATTGTCATTCGTTAATTTGGGCATGTACACAAGCTTCACTTGCTGCTCCTGGAGCTTGCCATCCACGTAGCTGCCTCCGACCGTGGTGTACTGCAGTTCGGCATGAATAGAGTCACGGTATAGCTTAAGGGCCTGTTCCTCCGTGATTTTCGCGGTCAAGGAATCCAGCTTCCCAAGCTTATCCTCCGGTAAAGTCATATTATAATAGTTCGTCAGATTTCCTTGTCCGTCCAGATTAATCTGAACAGCTGCCGGCTGAATCGGCTTGTCTTTGTAGAACTGCTGGAAGCTGTAAATAAAGGCCGTATCCGGACTATAGGAGCCCGTTCCAGAGCGTTCGACCAGCTTCAGGCTGCCGGAGGCATTCGGATATAACGAAGTCATGAGATCCTGGGCTTTAACTTTCGCTTGCGCTTCCGTAATCGATGGCTTTCCTGCCGTTTCATCGGCGGCGGAGGAATCACCGGTCGGATATGAAAAAGTAGAGTAATCGATTAATTGGCCCGTTTTTGCATCCACTGTAGCATGGGTTTGAATACCGCCAAACGGGCTGCCGTTATAGATCGACCAAGTCTTGCGGCCGTCGCGGTCCGTGCTGGAGGAAGCCTGCTGGGTTCCTTCAAAGGCGTCCTTGCCGACAACCGAGGTTACAACCGCAATCGCTTCCTCCTTCGTCAGTTCCCCTCCCGTATGAGGCTTGAAAGCAGCTGCCGAAGAGGAAATAGAGGAGTAGCCGGTTGCCGGAAAGGAATCGATAGCCTGTCCTTGATCATCAAGGAACTTGCCCGATTTGGCATCAATCAGGCCGATCCCCCCTACCGCAACATAGCCAAGGCGGTAAGCCGATGTATTCGTTTGGTTCACGTAATAATCGGCGCCCGGAACGTAGGCCAGCTGCAGTTTCAATTCTTTTTTCATTTTGTCGGCGGCTTGTTCCGCGGTCAGGTTTGTATCCGGAGACGGGTAATCTTTACCCGTGCTAAAACCGTAATAATTAATAATATTCCCGTTACCGTCAACAACCACCTGAATTTGATTGCTGGTTGTCGGAATGCCGTTCACTTGTGCCTGATAACTGAAGCTGTATTGAACCGGGCCAAACAAAGCTTGCGGATAATCGCTCTCTACGGGCTTAAGCTGAAGCTTGTCCGTCGACTTCATGGAAGGGGAAGCAACCAAAATGAACGCCTTGGCGATTTTCTCGGCTTCTGACCTCGATACTTTAGCCGGATAATAAGCTTCTTCCCTAGGGAGCGAATTATAATAGTTAATGATGTCTCCGGTAATCGCATCGATTCTGGAATCAAAGCCATAACTTCCGTTCTCGACGGTTACGTTCCACTGAATGGTCCAGACCATTTCGTTGCTTGGCGGGTATTGATTCGGATTACCAAGGTCTATGCTTGTCACCTCGGCATCCTTCAGCTCAGGGAACAGCTTCCTGAAGCGTTCAACGGCCTCATCCTTTGAAATTTTCGCCAGGCTTTCGTCCAGAATGCCGCCCGGGGCTGTACTTGCTCCCGTGCCAGTGGAGGCAACAACTGTCATTGTCCCTGAATCCGCCGCATAAGCAAGGCTTCCAACCGGAAGCAAGCTGAGCGCCAGGACCGTGGCAAGCAGCTTGCCCTTCATCGATTTCCTCATCCCTTTTCCTCACCTTCACTAAAATAGAAATCACTTCCAAAAATACACCTTAGTATAGACGATGGGAAAGGGGCAAAGGTTTCAATTTTTTTACAAATATAAAATGGCATCCCCGCCAAAAAGGTTATGCTTCCGGCAAAATAAAAAAGCCGTCCGGGTCCCGAGACCCAGACGGCTTCCTTCATTTCAAGCCATTAACCTTCTTGCAGACGGTCTACGGGTACCGTCTTGGAATGTCCTCCGACCTGTACGGTCGCTGTACCGCTTGCTTCGTCTACATGTTCAATCCATACGGAATTCCCGTCATCAAGATGGACCTTGATCGATTCCTCTGATTGATAAATTTGTTTGGCACGGTTAACGTCCATTGGCTTCGCGGCCTCCTTCGCACTTGCCTTTGCAGGTCAGTCCTTCGTTTCGGGAACCATGTAATCGGTTGTCGATTCATCGATTAGCCCGTTATGCTCGGACACGGTGCCCCCGCCCAAGCCTTCATTCACCATACGGTCAATATCCATAAAGTAATTGTCGCGGCCTTCGTCCCATTTGTCAGCCGGCGCCTTTTCTTTGTTTTCCAAGTCGTCGAATTCCATCATAGTCGCTTCACTCCTCCCTGCGGCAAGCATTGTTGGTTCAAGCAAAATATGCCCGATTTGATTGATTCTCATGCATTGCGGGAACAATAAAGAAATAGATGAAGGCATAAAAATAAATAATCATTTTAGGAGGAGTAACCAGATGCATACGGTGTGGAAAGGCGCAATCAGCTTCGGGCTTGTCCATGTGCCAGTGAAAATGTTTACCGCTACGGAGGATAAGGATATTTCGCTTCGCATGATCCACAAGCCTTGCGGCAGTCCGATCGCCTATGTACGGCGCTGTCCGAATTGCGACGTAGAGGCGGAATGGGACGATATCATTAAAGGCTACGAGTACGAGAAAGGCCGTTATGTGCTGTTCGAGAAGGAAGAGCTGGAGCAGCTGGCCGGGGAAAAGTCTCACACGATTCAAATTCTTGATTTTGTCGCGCTCGAGGAAATCGACCCCGTCTACTTCCAGAAGACGTATTATTTGTCCCCGGATCAGGCCGGAAGCAATGCTTACGGCTTATTGCTTCAGGCGATGTCCGATACCGGCAAGATCGGCGTAGCCAAAGTATCGATCCGTTCGAAAAGCAGCTTAGCCGCTATTCGGGTCATTGATAACTGTCTGGCAATGGAGACGATTTATTATCCGGATGAGATCCGCTCGATCTCCCATGTTCCCGGAATTCCCGAATCGTTTGCCATCAACGATAAAGAACTGACGATGGCCAAGCTTCTGATCGAGCAGCTGTCCACTCCGTTCGAACCGTCCAAATATACCGATGATTACCGGGCCAACATGCTTCAGGCCATCCATAATAAAGTGGCGGGCCAGGAAATACGCGTAGCTCCGCAGCAGGAGCAAACCAACGTGCTTGATCTGATGGCCGCGCTGCAGGCGAGCCTTGACGCGGCCAAGCTGCCTCCGGGCGGAGTGGGTCTCGATACCGGTGCCGGCAAACCTGCGGCCGCAGCTCCTGAAGCCGCCGCGGACAAACCGGTTGTAAAGCCGCGCAAACCTAGAACCAAGAAGCCTAAAGCAGAGGAGACCGTCTCTTAATGACGGTCTTTACGCTTCCTGCCGAGCCGATGATTCCTGTCGCGGATGACCGTATCCCTAAGGAGTCCGGCTGGATCTATCAGATCAAATGGGATGGCGTCCGAATCGTCGCGACGGTTCATGAGGATGGAAGAATAGACCTGTTCTCGCGCAAGCTGCTGAACAAAAATGCCGTTTACCCGGAAATCCGCCGGACATTGCAGGAGCAGGCGGAAGCGCTTGGTCCCTGCATGCTGGACGGCGAGATCGTCTATTACGATGGCGAACGCCCGAATTTTCAAATGGTGCTTAGCCGTGAGCGCAGCTTCGGCGGGGACCTCTCTTCTTCCTCAAGCAAAGGGAAGGTGCTGTATGTTCTCTTCGACCTGCTGCAGGACGGCGAGGAGGACCTGCGCCCGCTTCCCTATGCGGAGCGGCATAAACGGCTGGTTGCCAAGCTGGAGCCCGTCCAGTCCGACCGGCTTCTCATAACCGATCTCTATACGGATGCGGATGCTTTATGGAAATGGGTCGATGAGCATCAGTGGGAAGGAATCGTCAGCAAGAGGCTTGATAGTCCTTATAAGGAAGGCAAAGCCCATCGCGATTGGCTGAAAAAGAAAAGGGCGCTCCTGCTTGACGTCGGCATCGTAGGCGTAAAGCGCCGAGACGGCCGCGCAGCCAGCCTGATCATGTCCGATCAGGGCCGTTTTATCGGCAGCGTCTCGCTTGGTCTTGACGAAGCGATGCGGGAAGCGCTAGGTCAAACGCTGCAGCTGCGGAGAAGCGACGCTCCCTCGTGGCCGATGCCTTTTCCGGCTTTGCCGGCGGAGCTTAAGGGCGAGAGCATCGTTTGGCTGCCCTCCCCGCTTCCTTGCCGGGTTACCGGACTCGAGCTGACATCCGCCGGATTATTAAGACATCCCAAGCTTGTATCCTTTGGCCTAAAACCATTAGGAGGACACTCATGAACAAGACAAGCTCATCCGCCAAGCGGCCCGCAACCGTTACGGTGGAAGGACAGGAAATCACCGTCACCAATCCGGAAAAACCGCTTTGGCCCGAGCACGGGATTACCAAGCTGATGTATTTGGAGAAGCTTGCCATGCTGTCGCCTTTTTTGCTCAAGCATTGCAAAGACCGTTACTTGACGACCATCCGCTATCCCCATGGTTACTCGGGCAAATCGTTTTATCAGAAAAACTGTCCCGAACCAAAGCCGGATTTTGTCCGTATCGCAGCAAGCGAAGGGATCTCGTACGTGCATCTCGATAATCTTCCGACTCTGCTATGGCTTGGCAACCTGGCCTGCCTGGAGTTCCATGCTTCGTTCGACCGGATCAGCAATCCGGACTATCCGACCGAATGGATTCTGGATCTTGATCCTTCCCGCGAGGAGGAACCGCGCATCATCGAAGCCGCCGCGCTTGTCGGAAAGCTGCTGGGATCGCTGAACATCCGCTCCGTTCCCAAAACCTCGGGCGCAACGGGCGTCCAGATTGTCGTGCCGCTGCAGCAGAAATACACCTTCGATGAATTGAGAGGCTTGGGCCAGTTTGTCGGAGATTATTTGTCCAGCGCCTACCCGCAGCTGTTCACCGTGGAGCGGTTGACCAAAAACCGCGGCGATCTGATTTATGTCGATTACCTTCAGCATTACAAGGGCAAAACCATCTCAGCCCCCTATACGCCAAGAGCGCGCTATGGCGCTCCCGTCTCGACGCCGCTCAAGTGGGAAGAAGTATACGCCGGGGGCATTAAGCCGGCTGACTTCCATCTTCTGAACATCGGGGAGCGTTTGCAGCGTTACGGCGATTTGATCGATCTGGAGAAGCCGCAGGATTTGAGCCACGTCCTCAGCTTTATTCAAGCAAAAAAATAAGCCGCCCCTCACAAGAGCGGCGACAACAGTCTGGCAGCGGCCTCCGCTGCCTTTTCCTTTTTCCTTCTTTGCCGGAAGCTTTCCAGCTCCAGCTCGCGGCTGTCAAGCAGATCCTGCTCGTAATCCCGCCTCAAACGCTTGACCGTTTCCGCGTCGAGCAACACCGCATTTTGCTCGAAATTGCTGTGGAAGCTTCTCATGTCCATATTGGCCGTTCCCACTATCGCAAGCAGATCATCCACGACCATCACTTTCGCGTGAATGAAGCCTTTCTGGTAACGGTACACCCGGACTCCTGCTTCCAGCATCCGTTCCACGAACGACAAGGTCGCCCATAGAACGAACCGCGTGTCCGGCACGCCCGGGATAATCAGCCTCACATCTACCCCGCTTTTCGCGGCACTCCCGAGTACGGCCAGCAGGCTCTCATCCGGAATAAAATAAGGCGTTGAAATATAGACGCTTGTACGGGCCGCTTTCACGGCGGCGAACGCCGTCTCCAGGATCGGCTCCCCGTTCCGGTCAGGACCGCTGGAAACAATCATTACCGGCTCTTGCTTGGCTTCATCCGGATCATGCTCGGGCATGTAACCGGCATTCACCGGCAGACGCTCCTTGGCGGCAAGCTCCCAATCCTTCATAAACAGCTCCTGCAGAAAATAAACCGCGTCCCCTTCCAGCCGAAGCTGCGTATCCCGCCAGAAGCCCAGCTTCTTGTCCTTGCCCAGATACTCGTCTCCGATATTAATGCCGCCTACAAATCCGACTTTCCCGTCAATCACGGCAATCTTGCTGTGATTGCGGCTGTTCAGGAGCCGATTGAGCAAGGCGGTCCCCGGCGGGGAAAAACAGCTTGCCTGCACGCCAGAACGCTTCAGCTCCCGGACATACCGCTTGCTTAGTTTGACGCTTCCAATCCCGTCATACAATACGCGAACCTCAACGCCCGCCTGGGCTTTGGCGGTCAGGATCTTCAAAAATTCACGGCCAATCCCGTCATCGCGGATCGTGTAATAGTCCAGGTGAATATGATGTCTGGCCTGGTTCATTTCTTCCAATATGGAGGCAAACGTCTCCCTCCCGTTCGTCAGCACCTTCACCTGGTTGCCTAACGTAACCGGTCTGCCGGAAGATACGCGCAGGACCCGAAGCAGCTGTTCCCGCTCCAGCAGGCCTGCTTGCCCCAGCTCGCCCGGACCGTCGGCGCAAACGGACAACCGCTCGGCAGCCTGTTCGTATTCTCTCGAGACGGCCTGTCCTTTCTTAACGCGTCTCGAGCGGCCAATCATCCAATATCCCGCAAAACCAAGAACAGGAACGGCCAGCGCAATGACAATCCAAGCGGCCGCCTTGGCCGGAAGACGCCTTTCGATCCATACAATGACAGCAGATTGAGCGCTATACAGGAGTAAAAATAGGATTATTCCGATATACCAACCGATCATCCTCTCACCCCGCTGCTAAAATTCCCATTCATTTAGTTTGGTCGACCCGCCTTAAGCGTATACTAGAAGAACGCAAAAACCGCCTGTCTGCCCGGTGATTCCGGCAGACAGGCAGTTACCCCTCAATACGATGATTGGACATTGGATAAATAACGGCGGAGCGCTTCCCGCCAAGGCGGGAGCGGCTTAAAGCCATTGCTGCGAATCGCGCCATGATCCATGACCGAATAATGCGGGCGGGGAGCCGGCCGGGGAAACTCCTCCGTCGCGCAAGGCTCGATCCGGGTGCTGCTGCCGCTCTCCTCCATAATCGCCTGCGCAAACTCGTACCAGGAGCAGAATCCGCTGCCGGAGGCATGATAAATTCCGTAATAATCGGTGCTGACCAGCTCCAGCAGGAAGACGGCCAAGTCCCTGGTGTAGGTCGGCGAGCCCCACTGATCCGCCACAACCTTAAGCTGTTCCCGCTCCGAAGCAAGCTTGAGCATGGTTTTTACGAAGTTATTGCCATGAGCCCCAAATACCCAGGAGGTTCTGACGATATAATAACGGTCATGCAGGCTCGACACGGCCTGCTCGCCGGCCAGCTTGGACTGCCCGTACACCGTCCGGGGATTGGTCCGGTCATGCTCCTTATACGGAACCGTGCCCGTTCCGTCAAACACGTAATCGGTGCTCACCGCGCACAGCTTGGCGCCGATCTCCCTTGCTGCAACCGCTATATTACGCGTACCGGCAGCGTTAATGCGGAAGGCTTCATCGGGCTCCGCTTCCGCTTTGTCCACCGCGGTATAGGCCGCGCAGTGAATAACGGCATCCGGACGAAGCCTTGCCATTACGCTTCGGCATTGCTTCAGGTCCGTAATGTCGAGCTCCAAGCGGCTAAGCCCAATAATCTCGAACCGGCCTCCGGTGTCCAGCATCGCGAGCTCGCGTCCCAGCTGTCCGTTTGCTCCCGTGACGGCTACCTTCAGCCTTCTATTCTCCTCCGTTCCGGTCATTCGGACTCCAGCCTTTTCGCATACTGCGTATCGTAATAGCGCATGTAAGCGCCGGATACAACCTTCTCCAGCCATTCTTCGTTGCGAAGATACCAGGCAATCGTAGAGGCAATGCCTTTCTCGAAGCTGTGCTCCGGTGTCCATCCCAGCTCGGTTTTGATTTTATTCGCGTCAATCGCGTAACGCCGGTCATGGCCCGGACGGTCCTGCACATGGCGGATCAGCGAAGCCGGCTTGCCCAGCTCTTGCAGAATGGTCTGCACGACTTGAAGATTGGTTCGTTCATTGCTGCCGCCAACGTTGTACACCTCCCCGATCCGGCCCCGATGAAGCACCAGATCGATCGCTTTGCAATGATCCTCGACATACAGCCAGTCTCTGATCTGAAGACCGTCGCCGTAAACCGGCAGCGGCTTATCCTGCAGCGCGTTCAGGATCATCAGCGGAATTAGCTTTTCCGGGAACTGATACGGTCCATAGTTATTCGAACAACGCGTAATGACAGCCTGCAGGCCGTAGGTCTCGTGATAAGCGCGGACAAGCAGATCGGCCCCGGCTTTGCTTGCCGAATACGGACTGTTCGGCGCAAGCGGCGTGCTTTCCGTAAACAGTCCCTCTGCCCCAAGCGTACCGTATACCTCGTCCGTCGACACCTGCACGTATCTCTGCACTCGAAAAGTCTTGGACAAATCAAGCAGCGTCTGCGTCCCGACGATATTCGTATGCACAAACAGTCCCGGCTGCAAAATACTGCGGTCCACATGGGATTCCGCGGCAAAGTTAATGACCGCGTCAATACCCGATTCAAACAGCGGGGTAAGCGCCGCCTGATCGGCAATATCCGCTTTGACGAACGTATAGTTCGGATGCTTCTCCACCTGCCGCAGATTTTCCGGGTTGCCCGCATACGTTAAGGCATCGACGTTAATAATCTCGTAATCGGGATAACGGCTCAGCATATAATGAACGAAGTTGCTCCCGATAAACCCCGCTCCGCCCGTAATTAACAGTTTCATTGCGGAATGCTCACCCCTCATAGACAAAATTGATTTCCGCCTGGGCAAGCACGGGATGCTTAGCGTCTTTGTCCGACAGAATCGGTTTCGATACCGGCCAGTCAATGCCAAGCGCAGGATCGTTCCAGGCAATCCCCCTGTCATGCTCCGCGGCGTACAAGGCGTCCACCTTATACTGCACCTCGCAGTTTGGCACCAGCGTGCAGAAGCCGTGGGCGAAGCCTTGCGGAACTAACAGCTGTCTCTTATTGGCCGCGCTCAGAATAAAGCCCTGCCATTGCCCAAAGGTTGGCGAGCCGCGGCGTATGTCCACAACGACATCGTAGATCGCCCCCGCCGTAACCCGGACCAGCTTGGTCTGCGCTTTCGGCTGAAGCTGATAATGCAGGCCGCGGAGAACCCCCGCTTCGACCGACAACGAATGATTATCCTGAACGAAAGCATGCAGGATGCCATTCTCTCGTGCCGTCTTCTCGTTATAGCTTTCGGTAAAAAATCCTCTGTGATCGCCGTATACAGGCGGCTCCAGCAGCTTCACTCCCGGCAGCCTTGTTTCCATTACGTTCATGCCTCACCATCCTGTTCAATCAGAACTCTGGCACTATCATTATATTCGACAAACTCGTACTGACCCGTAGGTATACGCCACTTTTCTCCTATCGCCGAAAGATAATTCTGGCATGTTTCGAGCTTTGCGAGAATAAAAGTCAATAGAACGTCAAATCCGGCCGAGCGGAAGGAGGATCAACCCATCCCATGTTCAAGGATAACAAGCGTGTTTCGGCGACCGATACGTTGATTGGTCTCGGAACGCATATCGAGGGCAAGCTGGTCTGCGAGGCGAACCTCCGCATTGAAGGAGAACATAGCGGAGACATTGAATGTCTGGGGGATGTCATTATCGGAGAAAACGGTATGGCACGCTCGAACATAACCGCCAGGGACATTACGATTGCGGGCAAGGTATACGGCGAGGTAACCGCCAAAGGAAGGCTGACCATTACCGCAACCGGGCAGCTGACCGGCAGCTTATCCGCTCAAGGCATTATTGTACAGGACGGCGGCATGCTGAACGGTACCTGCCACATGGAGCGCCAAACCGAGCGTACCCGCCCGTTGTCCGAGCCAGCCAAAGAACAAAGCCGCGAGAAGGAAAAAGCCCGCCAGGCCGTCTGATCGGACCTATACGGCCGGTCACGAAAAACTCCCATTCTGCTCTTCCGGAAGGAAGAACCGAATGGGAGTTTTTTCGCTATTAAGCCGCTACGTCCCTCTTCTTGAAGACATACCAGGCCAGAGCGACAAAGATGGCGTAATAGACGGCCAGGACGGCGATGGAAAAGCCCATCGTTGAACCGTCGCGCAATGGCGTATCGTTCAAATATTGCGTAAGGTCAAGGTGGATGAACAGAATGTAATCCGCCCATTTATACTTGAGCGCTGCCAGCAATGGCGTAAAGGAATTAACCCCCAAAATCAGGAACAGCGACAAGCCGATAGCGAGCGCGCCGCTGCGGGACACGGTCGCCAGCATAAAGGCAAGCGTTGTTGTGACGATCAGCGACACGTACTTCAGCAGGGCGTATTTAATCAAATAAGCCGCCATGGATCCCGACACAAGCGGGGAAATGATATCGGTTGCCGTATTATCGCCGGCATCGAACAGAATCAAATTCAGCACGATGGCAAACAGCAGCATAACGATAACCATGCCTAGCGCATACAGGAGAACGGCAATGTATTTGGACAGCAGAATTTTGGACCTTGTCCACGGACGAATCAGCAGCAGCTTGATTGTGCCGCTCGTAAACTCGTCGGCTACGCCCGAGGAAGCGATTATGATCGTAAATACGGTAATCAGCGTATACGAGATCATCACTTCCGTCATAATCATGCTCCATGCGGAGGTTGTATGATTCTGATCCACGAAATAACCGATAATCGATATTGCCGCGATTAACGCAAGCAAGATGCCCAGCATGACATACGTCCGAGGGCGGCGGTAAATTTTCATGTTCTCATTCTGAACCAGCTTGAAAAAATTAAACAATGCGCTCACCCCCCGTTACTTCAAGGAATTGATCCTCAAGCGACTTGGTTTGGACGCGGATGCCGTACACCTTGATGCCTGCGGCGACCAATCGGGCGTTAAAATCCGCCGCGAACTCGCGATTCGCTTCAATAATAAGGCTGTCGCCTTCCCTGAACGCAGCTTTGCCAAGCCCCGCCGCAACTTCGGATGCTTCCGCAGGCTTGTCTACTTCAAAGAGCATATTCACATTGCTAGCGGCATCCAGACCTCCCTGGTGGATAGTCCGCACATCGATCAGCTTGCCGCTTTGAATAATCGCAACCCGGTCGCACATCAGCTCCATCTCGGAGAGAAGGTGACTGGAGACGAATACGGCGATGCCTTCTTCCTTGGACAGCTGGCGGAGGTAATCGCGAAGCTCGCGGATACCGGCCGGATCCAATCCGTTGGTTGGCTCGTCAAGGATAAGCAGCTTAGGACGGTGCAGAATCGCTTGAGCGACCCCCAGTCTTTGGCGCATCCCGAGAGAATAAGTTTTCACCTTGTCATGAATGCGGGATTCCAGCCCAACAAGGGTAATGACCTCCTGAATCCTTTCGGGCGTCACACCCTCGATCATCCGCGCGAAATGGATAAGATTCTGATAACCCGTCAAATACTTGTACATTTCCGGATTCTCGACAATCGCTCCCACATTCCGAATAGCCTGTTGATACTGGGTCCGGATGCTGTAGCCGCCGATTTTGATTTCGCCCGCGGTCATGGCCATGAGGCCGACCATCATGCGGATCGTGGTCGTTTTGCCGGAGCCGTTGGGCCCAAGAAAACCAAACACTTCGCCTAAAGGCAGATCCAGCGTCAGATTGTCTATAATCGTCTTCTGCCCGATTCGCTTCGTCACTTGCTGCAGCTGTACGATCGGTTGCTCCATGATACCCTCCCTTTGAATGAATCATCGCTTGATGAATCATTGCTTGATTTTCCAAAATCTAGTTCTATGTATCGTCCGTCTATTATAGCGAATTAGAAGGGGGAGGGAAAGTGAACAGCCTATTAAGACTTTATTTAGAGGACGGCGCAGCCGTTTGCGCTTAGACCCGTGAACAATCCGAGCAGCAGCCTAACGGTAGGACAACACGGAAAAAGCCGGTCCGAAAAAGCGCTTTTGCATCATGCACCTTTACCATTTTTCCGCAGCCCACGCAATAAAAGCATTCTTCCAATTGCATCATCATTACTCCCCCGCTCACAATACTATTTGTATCAATATCGAATAGTTGTTACAATTCGTATCTTTACTTTATTGGATTTAGCGAAAGTTGTCAATACTTGTATGCAATTTGTCGCCTTTTAACGTGTAAGCGTTTACAGTTCGGCTGCAAAAAACAGCGTCCTGTTAAGACGCCGTCTGATTGGTATCCATTTGTTCTTTTAGCAGCTCGTGAATCCGCTCTTTCTCTTCCTTGCTTACAAGCATGTACCAGACTTTATTGATCATGCTTCCCGAACCGTTAATCTCAACGGTATCGATACTGCCGAGGTCTTCCCGGTAATCGGTCATAAAGGTCTTCATCTCGTCAAACGTAATGTTTGTTTTGACGCTGCTCCCCAGCTCTTTCAGTATCTTTTGAATCTGAGTAATATTGGAGAACTGAAGCGAGCTCTTCATGACCTCCGTCAGAATCTCCCGCTGTCTGGCATTCCGGCCAAGATCCCCTCTTGGATCGTCGTAACGCATTCTGGAATATTTGAGCGCAAGCTCGCCATTCAGCTTAAGCGTGCCTTTATCGAATTGGTGATCCTCATAATAGAAGGCAAACGGATTGTTTACCTCGACGCCGCCGAGAATGTCAATCAGATGGGCGAAGCCTTCCATGTTGATCCGGATGTAATAATCGATGGGATAATCCAGAAAATGCTCGACCGTGTTTTTCGCCATCGATACGCCGCCAAAGGCATACGCATGATTGATTTTGTCCGTTGTGCCGTGACCGATGATTTCGGTTCTTGTATCGCGAGGTATGTTGAACATGAGGATGGATTTCTTCTCCGGATTAACCGCAAGCACAATTAAAGTATCGGAGCGTCCTTTATCGTTCTCCCGCTCGTCAACGCCCATAACCAATACCGTAAAAGGATGCCGCTTCTCGATTAAAGCCTGAGCCGCCTGCTGCGGTTTGACCGTTACCTCCGGATCCTTGCTTACGTATACCGTGGGCTTTATCGGCTCATAGATTTTGCCCGCCGTCTCTTTCACCGAACCGTACAGATGCCAGGCATAGCCGGCCGTCCCGACAGCAAGGATAACTAATCCCGCCCCAATGCCGATTAGCGCTCTTCTCCAGCCCCGTCTCACCCTTTTCTTCCCCCTTCTTCATGACCGCTGCACCTAGATGGCCGTGCTGACTTCCTCCCCGAAATCTCCGAGCACAATCCGGTCATCTTCGGTTAGATCCGTTCCGATATGCGCTTCCAGAAGCGTCAGTCCGGATCCGGCCACAACGGTATGCCGCTCTCCCGGCAGAAGCTCGACGACTTCGCCTGTCTTAATGATGCTTCTCTTCTCATTGCGGATCAGCTCTCCGGCACCGGCCAGCACTGTCCAGACGATTTTCCGCCGAAGATAAAAGGCATAGCTTAGAAACCCGCCTTCCACCACTTCGAGCTTTCTCGTGATGGCTTGCTGCCCTTCCTCGCTGGACATGCAGCTTATCACGATTGCCTTCCCCCACCTGCCTGCCTCATAACCGGGGACCAGCGGTTGTTGCTCCGCGCTTAGGTTCCGTACCTGTTCATCAGGAATAGAGGCTGTTTGATCGGCAATGAGAATGCCCGCGGAAGAAACCGCCACCGTAATATTGCTCAGCCCCATCATAATTACGGGAGCTGCCGAATCATTATAAATAGAAGCGTTTTCCGGGAACGCGGCAGAAAGAGCACTCCAGCTGTCAATGCGGCAGAAGGGCTGCTCCGGCATCCGGAAGGTGGGGCTTCTTTCAAATAATCGGGTCATTCCGTTTTCCAGCCGGCTATGAAGCTCCCCGTAATGACGGAACAGCTGCTCATACCGGACGGGAAGACCTTCTTCCGTCAAAGCGGAAATTACGCTTTCCAACCGGAAGACGATAATGCCGCTCTCATCGCTTGTCAACGCACGATCTAATTGATGTCTGCGAAGCTGTTCCGGCAGCTCCTTCAGCGTTTCAAGCCAGTCTTCTTCCTCCACATACAAGTCCGCCGGCAACACGGCAACCGTCTCGTGGAGAGGAATGGAAGCAACCGAATAAAGATAGGAAGCAGCAAGGGCAACCACGGGATAACGGCCTTTCGCTTCCGGCTCCTGAATCACGTTCAGATTGATGGAGAGCTGGTCGCGCAGGATATCCGTCTGATTGCGGCTGATCGCGATAAACGCATCCTGCTGCAGACCAACCTGGTCCAGCTGCCGCCACAGCCTGTTCAGCAAAGACTCTCTTTCACCATTCGGTCCAGACAGCAGGGGCAGAAGCTGCTTTGCGCGCTTCGCATGAGAAAGCGGCCACATCCGTCTGCCTTGACCGCCGGCTAATAATACGAGTCTTACTTGCTGCTCTCCCATTACATCCTCCCGTTAGTTCCGTAATAGGTGTAATACAACTGTTCCTTGCTTTTCTTTTTCTTATTGTTGAGCACGACTCCGAGCAGCTTCGCTTTTACATGCTCAAGACTGGCGTACAACTTTTTCGCTTGCTGGCGCTTGGTCATTCCAACGCTGATGACGGCAACTACGCCGTCGCACTTGGAAGCAAGCACAAGACCGTCGGTAACAACCAGAGATGGCGGAGCGTCAAACAGGATCATATCGTAATGGGCGGACAGCTCCTCGATAAGCTGATTCATTTTTTTGGAGCCCAGCATTTCCGACGGGTTAGGCGGAGTAGGTCCGGAGCCGATAAAAAACAAATTATCTACCGAGGTGGAATGCACCGCATCCTGCCAATCCATCTGATTTGCCAGAACATTCGTCAATCCGGACTGATTGGACAGCATAAATACCGTATGAAGGGTAGGCCGTCTCAAATCCGCATCAACCAAAAGAACACGTTTGCCTTCTTGCGAGAATGCAACCGCAAGGTTCGCAATCGTTGTTGTTTTGCCGTCGCCGGACTGACAGGACGTTACCATCAACGTCTTCACAGGTACATCTATTGAAGAAAATTGAATATTCGTGCGTAAAGAACGGTACGCTTCGGCAATAGGGGAATCGGGATTGCTCGTCGTGATCAGCTTGCTATTTTCCAATACGGATTGTTGCACGGGTTTACCACCTGCCAGCTATTATTGAATTGCCTTATAACTTAATGCCCGATATAATGCATGAATCTTGTACTGCCGCGGGCTTTGACGCAGAAGCTCCTGATTCAGCATGCGGACCAACACGGCCCGTAGCCTGCCCGGAGGATGAAAGATGATGCCGTATTCATATTGGTTCTCCCTCGCGTTGCGCCAAACGACATGGCCGCGAAGATTGATCGCCACGCCGGAGATTTTCATCTGGAAATCCAGCATGTAGCCTTTATGCACAGGAAAGCGCAGTCCCGACAAAAAGCACAGTCCATGACGGCTGATGTTCAGAATCAACACCGGACATGTCGAAGCCGTAAGCAGAAGGCCCTGCTCATCCAGCAGACCGGCCATGGCGGTTATCCCTTCATTCAGGTGAATACGAATATTAGACCGTGGTATAAACGGGTCGGCACCCATAGCGGAAGCATCTCCTTACCAGATTTTCACCCGCGAGACCTAAACTTTCGGTTACGCTGGCAGAGAGGAATAAAGGCGGCGAGACGTGTGAATACTGAGGATTGATGATACAATACGTATCTAGCATTTCCTTCACTTTACGATACGATTTGTAACATGTCAAGTGGAAATAAAGATAACGTGGATATTTTGCGACGTTTTGTTGCAACAAATGAAATTTTAACTTCTACGTATTAATATAGGTGTAGCGGAAGTCAGTCATTTTAGGAGGATATAAGGATGAATATAGGAAACCGAATTGCTGGCTTGAGGGAAGAAAGAAAATGGACACAGGAGCAAACCGCCTCAAAGCTCGGCATATCAAGGGCTGCATTATCTCATTACGAGAAAAACCGCAGAGAGCCTGATACGGAGACCTTGGCGAAGTTTGCTGACCTGTATCAAGTTACCATAGATTATTTGGTAGGAAGAACGACGAATACACAGGCGGCGTTAAGCGAAGATATTCGTAGCTTTGTCGATCATCTGGAGCTATCCGACGAAGAGCTGCTGGAGAAGTATAATTTAAGCGTGGACGGTCGTAAGCTTACGGCTGAAGAGACGAAACGATTTATTGCATTCGTTCGCGCGGAACGAATGATGAATTAGAATCGGGATAATTTGTTAGGGTTGGATAAGATCCGCTGGCCATTTTTCCGGCGGAATATTGAGTTGAATTAATATCTCCCTAATATTTAGCTCCGTACGTGTATCTTCGGTGCTTGCTACTTGCATTTCTGCATCTCTCATTTTATCCGACTCCCTACTTCTAATAAAGTAAAACAATAACGTTATTATACCTAACAGTACGACTGGAATATGTCGGAAAGTGTGGTAAGATTAGTTCTTTTTTTGTCGAAAATAGGAATATCGGCCCATTTTTTCGTAAAATTCCAGCTTCGGTTTCTTGGAAGCCTTTGTAAGATCCAATAATAAATGGTTAGAAATAGGTTAGAGACAGATAGCGGGCTCCTAACCTTTTTTTCATAGATAGGTATTCTTGGGCGCTTGTTTCCTACTGCTTTCATCCTATGCAAGTCCAAAACATAAAATAACCGTCTCCGTGGAGACGGTTATTTTATGTTGGGCGATGCCCTGAGATTAAACGGTGAGTTCATTCTCCGACTTGAGTTGTATGGCATTTCGCAGCAAACGCTCGAGCAATGCGCCAAACCCGGCGATTACGAATGAAGCAAAAGCTGCAGCCAACCCTATTAGGATAATACCCGGCGCGTCCTCTTGCCTGGCCATGATAAATACGAACGGCATCATAGCCGACAATAGAATCCCCATGCATACACCGCAATACTTAATCTTCTTTAAGGCCCGTAAGGACAGCTCCGAAAACGCAGTGTTGTTATCGATATATCCAAGCAGCTTCATGGCCGTATCTAAAGCAATAAAATACGGGATCATAGCAGCGAAAAAGCCGATATCCGATGGATGCATCCTGCCTGGAAATTGGTTTGGATTATCCCGG
Organism: Paenibacillus sp. BK033; assembly: GCF_004345425.1. Lineage (GTDB taxonomy): Bacteria > Bacillota > Bacilli > Paenibacillales > Paenibacillaceae > Pristimantibacillus. The sequence continues at coordinate 134,678 of NZ_SLVP01000010.1, read as the reverse complement.
ATTAAAGCAATTACCGCAAATACGCATACCGCGATCGCAGGTATTGCCATTAATAACACAGCCATCTTTAGAAAAAAAGTGGGCACGCGGTTCATAATAACCACCTCATCGTCTAGATTCAGTGTTATTATAATTCCTCATTTATTGTTTTACAATATATTTTAATCGTTTTGTCTCCTGGAGTTGGGCAAAGTATTTACCTTGCCCTTGCCCTTGCCCTTGCCCTTGCCCTTGCCCTTGCCCTTGCCCTTGCTCTTGCTCTTGCTCTTCGCCCTTCCCTGCCCCTCCCTTCAACAGGCGAGCGGCATTTTGCGCAGCCTGCTATTTTTGTTTTTTGTGATGTGGTTGGAGGGAATAGAGGGAATGTATCTCCTGGAGGAGCGGAGCGTTCGCCTTTGAAATCGTGGGATTACCTTAGCCTAATTGATTCAAAGCCCCACGATTTCAACAGCGGCCGTAAGGAGATACATTCCCGTCATTCCCGATCATCCCACACTCTCCAAATAACAAAAAACAGGCTGAGCAATTGCCCAGCCTGTTACCCATTATCCTCCGGTACGAGCCAGCTCTTTCATGCTTTCTTCGAAAGCAGCGAGAAGCGCCTTATCGTCCTTCAAGCCGGCATCCTCCGCTTTGCGGATATGCTCCAGCATTTTCTTGTAATCCTTCGGAATAACCTTTACGAATTTCGCGAGGCTTCCTTCCCAATCGTTCAGAACGCGCGAGCCAACTGCTGAGCCGGTGTACTCGACATGGCGCTCGATCAGGCCGCGAAGCTCGGCAACATCTTCTTCTGTCTCCAGACGCTCAAGGAGAACCATCTCGATATTGCAGTTGTTGAAGAAATCGCCTTTCTCATCGAACACGTACGCAACGCCGCCGGACATACCTGCCGCAAAGTTGCGGCCTGTGCCGCCAAGGACAACAACCCGTCCGCCGGTCATGTATTCACAGCCATGGTCGCCTACGCCCTCGACAACAACCTTCACGCCGGAGTTACGTACCGCAAAGCGTTCGCCTGCGATACCGCGGATATAGGCTTCGCCATCCGTTGCACCGTACAGCGCCGTGTTGCCGATAATAACGTTCTCTTCGGCTACGAACGTAGCTTTCGGAGACGGAGCTACGATAATTTTACCGCCGGAGAGACCTTTACCAACATAGTCGTTGGAGTCGCCTTCGAGCGAAAGCGTAATGCCTTTCGGTACGAACGCGCCAAAGCTTTGGCCCGCAGAACCAACGAAGTGGTACGAAATCGTATCTTCAGGCAAGCCCTTCGCGCCGTAACGGCGGGTTACTTCGCTGCCCAGAATAGTACCTACTACGCGGTTTGTGTTGCAGATCGGGAATGTGCCGCGAACGCGTTCGCCGTTTTCCAGAGCTGCTTGCGCACCCGGAACGAGCTCCTGCATGTCGAGCGACAGCTCGAGGCCATGATTTTGCTCTTGTACGTTATGACGCGCTGCGTCTTGCGGTACGTCCGGCGTATGCAGCAGAAGGCTAAGATCGATGCCTTTTGCTTTGTAATGGTCAACCAGGTTCTTCGATTCGAGAATGTCGACGCGGCCGACCATCTCTTGAATCGTGCGGAAGCCCAGTTCGGCCATAATTTCGCGAAGCTCCTGCGCAATGAAGGTTAGGTAGTTCACGACATGGCTAGGATCGCCCATAAACTTCGCGCGAAGCTCAGGGTTTTGCGTTGCAACGCCAACCGGGCAAGTATCCAGCTGACATACGCGCATCATGACGCAGCCCAGTACAACAAGAGGTGCAGTCGAGAAGCCGTATTCTTCGGCGCCGAGAAGGATGGCAATCGCAACGTCGCGGCCGTTCATCATTTTACCGTCCGTTTCGATTACGACGCGGTCGCGCAGGTTATTCAGCATCAGCGTTTGATGCGTCTCCGCAAGACCAAGCTCCCATGGCAGACCCGCATGGCGGATCGAGTTCATTGGAGATGCGCCTGTACCGCCGTCATAACCGCTAACCATGATCACGTCGGCACGGGCTTTCGCAACGCCTGCTGCGATCGTGCCTACGCCAACCTCGGATACGAGCTTCACGTTGATGCGTGCGCGAGGGTTAGCGTTCTTCAGGTCATGAATCAGCTCGGCAAGGTCCTCGATCGAATAAATATCATGATGCGGCGGCGGCGAGATGAGACCTACGCCAGGAGTGGAACCGCGAACTTCCGCAACCCAAGGATAAACCTTGCGTCCCGGAAGCTGGCCGCCTTCACCCGGTTTCGCGCCTTGCGCCATCTTGATTTGAATTTCGTCGGCATTCACCAAGTAGTTGCTCGTTACGCCGAAACGGCCCGATGCGACCTGCTTGATCGCGCTGCGGCGGGAATCGCCGTTCGCATCAGGGATAAAGCGTGCAGGATCTTCGCCGCCCTCGCCGGTATTGGATTTGCCGCCAATGCGGTTCATCGCGATTGCGAGGCTCTCATGCGCTTCTTTACTGATGGAACCAAACGACATTGCGCCTGTTTTGAAACGTTTGAAGATCGATTCAATCGGTTCAACCTCATCGATAGGTACCGATTGACGTCCTTCCTTGAACTTGAGCAGCGAGCGGAGCATCATATGCTTCTTGTCTTCGCCCTGAACCATGTTCGAGAACTTCTTGTACAGGTTATAGTCGTTCTTACGGGATGCCATTTGCAGCGTGTGAATCGTTTGCGGGCTGAACAAATGGTCTTCGCCGTCTTTACGCCATTGGTAATCGCCGCCGGAGTCAAGTTCTTTCTCCCCGCCCTCTTGGTCGGCGTAAGCTTTGTTATGAGGCTTCAGTGCTTCTTGAGCAATGATATCGAGACCGATACCGCCAATACGCGACGGTGTCCATGTGAAGTATTCGTTAATCAGCTCTTCCTGCAGGCCAAGCGCTTCGAAAATCTGCGCGCCGCGATAGGACTGAATCGTAGAAATACCCATTTTGGACAGTACTTTTACTACGCCTTTAGTTGCCGCTTTAATGAAGTTCTTAACGGCCTTCTCATGCTTGATGTTGCTCAGCATGCCTTGGCGGATCATATCGTCCAGCGTCTCGAACGCGAGATAAGGGTTTACCGCATTGACGCCATAGCCGAGCAGGAGTGCAAAATGATGCACTTCGCGCGGATCGCCGGATTCAAGCAGAATCGCTACCTTTGTTCTCGTACCTTGACGGATCAGGTGATGGTGCAGGGCCGCTACGGCAAGCAGCGACGGAATTGCAGCGTTGTCTTTATCAATACCGCGGTCAGACAAAATAAGAATATTATGGCCTTTATCAATAACGCGGTCTGCTGCTTCGCACATCAGCTTAAGCGCTGCGCGCAGGCCTTTTTCGCCTTCGGCAGCCGGGAAGAAGATCGGAAGCGTAATCGACTTGAAGCCTGGACGGCGTACGTGGCGAAGCTTCGCGAACTCTTCATTGGACAGGATCGGCGTATCCAGCTTGATATGACGAGCGCTTTCCGGTTCAGGCTTCAGCAGGTTGCGCTCAGGCCCGATTGTGGTGCTTACCGATGTAACGATCTCTTCGCGGATCGCGTCAATCGGCGGGTTCGTCACTTGCGCGAACAGCTGCTTGAAGTAGTTGAACAAGCGCTGAGGACGCTCGGACAATACGGCAAGCGGCGCATCGTAACCCATGGAAGCGATCGGCTCTTGGCCGCTGCTCGCCATTGGCTCGAGCACCTTGCGAACATCTTCGAACGTATAGCCGAATGCCTGCTGGCGCTGCTGCACGGTAGCGTGATCCAGTTCAGGAAGCTCCGGCGCGTCAGGCAATGCTTCGAGATCGACGAGATGCTCGTCGAGCCATTCGCGGTAAGGCTGTTCAGCCGCGATTTGCGCTTTTACTTCCTCGTCGGAAATAATGCGGCCTTCTTTCGTATCCACAACGAGCATGCGGCCTGGACGCAGACGGTCTTTGTACGCGATCTCTTCCGGAGCGATTTCGACAGTGCCGGCTTCGGAACCGAGGATGATATGATCGTCTTTCGTTACATAATAACGGGCTGGACGCAGGCCGTTACGGTCGAGGTAAGCGCAGATTTGCGTACCGTTCGTAATCGCCATTGCGGCAGGTCCGTCCCACGGCTCCATCAGAGTCGCGTGGTATTCGTAGAATGCTTTCTTCTTGTCGTCCATGCTCTCATGGTTCGACCAAGGCTCCGGTACCATCATCATCGCAACATGCGGCAGGGAACGGCCGGACAAATGCAGGAATTCAAGCGCGTTGTCGAACATCGCCGTATCGGAACCGTCCGGGCTGATGATCGGTTTTACCTTCTCCATGTCTTCGCCGAATAGTTCGGTTTCGAACAAGGTCTGACGGGCATGCATCCAGTTGATGTTGCCGCGCAGCGTATTGATCTCGCCGTTGTGGATCAGATAATGGAAAGGATGAGCGCGCTCCCAGCTCGGGAAGGTATTCGTACTGAAACGGGAGTGAACAAGCGCCATAGCCGACACGACAGCTTCGTCGTTCAGCTCCTGGTAGAACGAGCGTACCTGCTCGGTAGTCAACATCCCTTTGTAGACGATCTTCTTGCTCGAAAGGCTGGTGAAATAGAACATTTCCCCGCCTTCTTTGCCACCGAAACGGATTGCGATCTCGGCGCGCTTGCGGATAACGTACAGCTTACGCTCAAAGGACAATTCGTCCTGAATGCCAGGATTCTTCGCGATAAACACTTGGCGAACGAACGGCTTCACCGACAGAGCGGATTGGCCAAGCTTCGAATCGTTCGTAGGAACCGTACGCCAGCCGATCAGCGATTGGCCCTCTTCGCGGATGATGCTCTCCAGTTCGCGCTCGAACGAGCTGCGGATCGCTTCATCGTGGGGCATAAACAGCAGGCCGACGGCATATTCTCCTTCTTGCGGAAGGTCAATCTCAAGCTTTTTCAATTCACGTGCGAAGAAATCATGCGGGATTTGAATCAGGATGCCTGCTCCGTCCCCCGTATTTGGTTCGCTGCCTTGACCGCCGCGATGCTCCATGTTCTCGAGCAATGTCAGCGCCTGACGAATGACAGTATGCGATTTTCTTCCTTTGATGTTTGCTACAAATCCCATGCCGCATGCGTCTTTTTCATAGCGCGGATCGTATAGACCTTGTTTCGGCGGTAATCCAAAAATTTTCTCTTTCATCGTGTGCAACCTTTCTATCAGAAGATTTTTGGGCAAGCATAGCTCAATAACGGTATCGAACGGCAGCAATCGAGGCGCACCGGCCTGTTGCTTGCCGTTCTTGCGAGCTTAAACGTGATGGCTTTATGGCATCTTATCCGCGGACACAAACTTTTCCGAAGCTTTTAAAGGAAATCGTTCGTATCTGGTCGAAAATGATTAGCTGCATGAAGCTTTCGTTTAAGATTGACCATGTTCCGGGCCGTGTTCCGCCATTGCGGTTATTATATTATTTTAACATCAGGCCAAAAGGGAATCAATTTAATATTTTTATGAATGTGATAAAACTTTACTTTACAGCACATTGTTCGTGTTCTTATACTATGCCTAACATTTTATCAAAAGGAGGATGAACATTTGTATAGCAAATCAAGGAAAATCCAATCTATTATGGCGCTGTTGGCTTTCGCGATCTTGGCCGCATCGGCCTGGGGAGGGTCGCCGGCTAGGGCTGAATCGGGGGTGCCGGAGCCTTATCGGATCGTTGCTCTCGGCGATTCCTTAACTGCGGGTTACGAGCATGGGTATACCGAAAAATCCGTTCCCTACGGGTATGTGGAGCAAGTGTACGAGCAGTCGCTGTTCCATGGACTCCGCGCGGAATACGTCAATTACGGGATTCTCGGACTAAAGGCCGAAGGTTTGAACCGCTTGCTCCAGGCTGTTTCCGACGGCCGTACCGTGAAGGCGGACGACATTCAGAAGGAGCTGCAGGATCCCCGCAAGGAGACCCTTGCAGGGCAAACCGCCCAAATGGCTAAATCCATACGTTCCGCCAGCCTGATCATCCTAACGATCGGAGGAAACGATCTGCTGCCGGTGATGGCCAAGCTGGATTCCGGAGCAGCCGACGACGAAATTTCCGCTTACATCCAAACGATATTGGATCAATACGAAAAAGATCTCGAAGCTTCAATCCGAACGATTGCCGCCCTGAACCCCAAAACGCAAATCGTCATGTCGGATCAATATTTGCCGGTTCCCGCGCCTTTGCAATTCGGATCGACGACCATTGAGCTGTATCCCGAAGCAAAGCGAAAGCTTTTGCTCGACGGTGTAACGAAGCTCCGCGGCAAGCTAGATCTGGTAAGCACCCGTCTTGCTGCCGACGGCATCAAGCTTCAGGTAGCGGACGTCAGCAGCTTGTTTGTCGGCCATGAGCTGGAATACACCTCCATCGCTCAAGGCGACATTCACCCGAACCATCAAGGTTACGCGGCAATCGGACGCGCTTTCGCTACCGCGATTTGGGGCGATTACAGGGCCGTCCGCCCGCGCCAGGCCAATGTTGAAATGTCCGTTGTCGTTGACGGCAAGGAGCTTCCCGCCTCGGCAGCCCCGCCCGTCCTTCGCAGCAATCGCAGCTTTGTCGCCATGAGGGATATAACGGATGCTTTAGGCGCAAAGCTGAGCTGGAATAACGCGGCTCAGAGCGCGACGGTTTCTTATAACAATCACGCGGTTGCCTTTACGATCGGTTCCGCATACGCAACGATCGACGGCAAGAAGGTCAAGCTGACAACGCCTCCCGCATTTTTGCTGAAATCCGGAAAGGAATCGAAAACTTACCTTCCGCTCGCCGCGCTGTCCGAAGCGCTTGGCCTCCAGGTCACATACCGAGGCACCCTGCAAACCGCCTTTATAAACAAATAAATCAACAAGACGGCAAGCTGACATTCTCCCACTATAGTAGAAGAAATTATTCTAGTTACTTATATTCCTTCCGTAATTCCTTCAAAATTTCCAGCCCGCGCGCGGACCAACGCATCAGACGGTCCAGCGCGGCGATCTGGGCTGCAACCGCCTCCTGCAGGGAGGCGCTGTAGTCCGGCACTTCCCCTTCAAACGGCTTCAAATCGCGAAGCAGCACATTCGTTTTTTCCGTATAGCTCAATGCCCTGCGCTCATGAAACATCGCCACGTCCGGATTATAAGGATGATGCAGGTCTCCCTGCTCCGGATGCTTCGATACTGCCAGCACCTTGAAGACCGCGCGCGGCCCGTTTACTTCGACAATCTCGCCAATATATTGCCCGGATCTGACATCCGCCTTGGCCAGCGCTCCCGGAACGACAAAATCTCGATTTTCTTGCATATGTATGATTCCTCCCAAAAAATTGATTAGCCTATTTTGCACATTCGAATGCTCGCTACTTATTTCCAATGTGCTATAATACCGCTTAGTACATTGATCGGCTTTTTCTTCATCCGACAGAAATTCACCATATCATATAAGAATGTTTTCTTGCAAAGCAACCCGCGATTTCCCGTTTGCGGCGGAGAGAGCCCTAGGGTAGGACTATCTCCCTGCAACTTCAATAGCAGGATGACTTGTTTTAAATCGAGCAGAGTCGTAATATGGAACTAGAAAAGTAGGTGACATTATGCGTAAGAAAAGAGTGCTCCTGCTCTCCGAAGGATTCGGATCAGGGCACACGCAAGCCGCGCATGCCTTGGCAGCAGGCCTGCGCCAGCTCAACCCGGATATACAGACCCGCGTGATGGAGCTGGGCAATTTTCTTAATCCCGTGCTAGGACCTTTAATTATTTCCGCCTATCGCAAAACGGTGAGCAGACAGCCCAAGATGGTTGGCCTGATGTACCGCAGCAATTATAAAAAATCGCTAAACCGATTCATGCAGCTTGCGCTCCACCGTATGTTCTATACCCATACTTCGCAGGTTATCGCCCAACTTAAGCCGGATCTCGTTATTTGTACTCATCCTGTTCCGAATGCGGTTGTCAGCCGCCTGAAGCGGCTTGGGCTGGACATAAAGCTATGCACCGTCATTACCGATTACGATGCGCACGGTTCATGGGTGAACCAGGAAGTGAACAAGTTCCTTGTCTCCTCTTCCCTGGTGAAGGACAAGCTCATTAAACACAGCGTGCCGGAGAGCCGGATTGCCGTAACCGGCATTCCCGTCCATCCTCATTTCTGGAAAACCTACGACAAGGCCCAGATCAGAGAACAGTTTGGGCTTAAGGCGCTTCCTACCGTCCTTATTATGGGCGGCGGCTGGGGTCTTATGTATGAAGACAGCCTGCTGGAATATATGACGGAGTGGCGCGAACGCGTTCAATTTATTTTTTGCGTAGGCAATAACGACAAGGTGAAAGAGAAAATGCTTTCGAATCCCAGGTTCAGGCATGACAACATCCGGATTATCGGATTCACCAAAGAAGTCAGCAAACTGATGGATGTGGCGGATGTTCTCGTAACCAAGCCCGGCGGGATGACCTGCACGGAGGGGATGAGCAAAGGCATTCCGATGCTGTTCTACGAGCCGATTCCCGGGCAGGAAGAGCAGAACTGCGAATATTTCATCAAACACGGCTTCGGCGAAATGCTGGAGACGACCGAAACGGTTGACAAATGGATGGCCGTCATTCAGCAGCCCGAAGCTTCGGCAAGCTACCGCCAGACCCTGATCAATAAAAGAAACGAAGAATATAATCCGCTTACTTGTCCTAAAGCCGTCTTGCAGCTGTTGCAATGACGGCTTTTTGCTTGCACAAATCCTCCCCCGCTCGAATAGTACAAACCTTTTCCGGTTATTGTTATTATAGAGAAGGATACGTGAATCGCAGTCGAATAGCAAAGGGAGCGGATTAGGATGAAGGAACGGAGCATGGACGGAAAAACAATCATTCTGCGTCTCGAGATCGATACCCAGCAGGCGTATTTCGGCAAAGCCGTCTCCGCCATCGAAGCGGCAGGCGGGGATATTGTAGCCATTGACGTCATTCAAACCGACAAGCAGATCAGCATACGGGACTTGACGGTCAAGATTGCGGAAGCCGGTGCTGCCGAACGGCTGCAAGCCGCTCTTCAGAGCGTGCCGGGCATTCGCCTCCGGCATGTATCCGACCGCACTTTTCTTTTGCATCTTGGCGGAAAAATAACGATACAGCCCAAAACCCCCATCCAAAACCGGGATGATTTATCCCGCGTGTATACGCCGGATGTCGCGAGGGTCTGCCAAGCCATTGAAGCCGATCCCAAGAAGGCATTCACTCTCACCATCAAACGCAATACGGTTGCCGTCGTTTCCGACGGGAGCGCGGTGCTTGGCCTTGGCAATATCGGCCCTTATGCGGCCATGCCCGTTATGGAAGGCAAAGCCATGCTGTTCAAGCAGTTTGCGGACGTGGACGCCTTCCCGATCTGCCTCGACACCCAGGATACCGAGCAGATTATCGCGTCGATCAAGCATCTTGCCCCGGCCTTCGGCGGCATTAACCTGGAGGATATATCCGCGCCTCGCTGCTTCGAGATTGAACGCAGGCTGCGGGAAGAGCTTGATATCCCGGTTTTCCATGACGATCAGCACGGGACGGCCGTCGTCCTGTACGCGGGGCTTTTGAACGCCCTTAAGCTGACGAAACGCAAAATCGAAGATACGCGGTTTGTCGTTTGCGGAATCGGAGCCGCCGGAACGGCATGCACGAAAATGCTGCTGGCCGGCGGAGCCAAGCATATTGTAGGGGTTGACCGCGAAGGGATTCTGACGGCAGACAAAACCTACAGCCATCCGATGTGGCAATGGTACGCGGAGAATACCAACGAGGCGAGAATCAGCGGAGGTCTAACAGAAGCGCTCGCTAATGCCGATGTATTTATAGGGGTATCCGCCGGCGGCATTTTGACCCGGGAGCATATTCAATCGATGGCTCCCGAGCCTATCGTGTTCGCCATGGCCAATCCCGAACCCGAGATCCGGCCCGAGCTGGCCGAAGATATCGTAGCTGTCATGGCCACGGGAAGAAGCGACTATCCGAATCAGATTAACAACGTCCTCTGCTTTCCCGGCATTTTCCGGGGGGCGCTGGACAGCCGTGCCGTCACGATCAACGAGCAGATGAAGCTTGCCGCAGCCGAAGCGATCGCCTCGGTCATCAACGAGGATGAGCTGAGCAGGTTCTATATTATTCCAAGCGTCTTTAATGCAAGAGTGGTTGAAGAGGTCCGCAAAAGAGTGATTCAAGCTGCGCAGGACAGCGGAGCAGCCCGCAGAAGACCAAGAGAATAAAACAAGGAATATAACAATATTTGTCTTAATCTCAACTGGGAGATTAAGACAAATTGTTGTATATGCCCTTTCGTTTATACTATAATGACTAGGTTACTAGGTTACTAGGTTAATAGCTTAAACCTTAGGAAGGATGTATAACGAATGGCTACGGCTTCACCAACCTTGCAGAAAAGGGACAATATTCCCCAGCTGCTACTCGTACGGGCAATGGCTATCATAGGCGTCCTGTCCGTCCATTCCACTTCGTTCGCCACCGTGACCATGGTGGATTCGAACTATTTTTTTCTTTATAACTTTTTCAATATTTTCATGAAAATCGGAACAACAACCTTTATTTTCCTAAGCAGCTTTGTCCTCTTCTATAATTACTATACCCGCCCTTTGGACAAGCAGCTGCTCGGAAGCTTCTATAAGAAACGGCTGTTGTACATTATTATTCCGTATTTGGTCTTCTCTTTGTTTTATTTTGCGGTATTGCATTTCCTTTATTATCAGGACCGATCCCTGTCAACGGAAATCGATAATTTTATCGATAAAATACTTACCGGCAAGGCTTATACGCATTTATATTTCGTGTATATAAACATACAGTTCTATCTGATGTTTCCGTTGTTCCTGTGGCTGATGAAAAAATATCCGCGCACGATCAAATGGGCCATTCCCGCGGGGATCGCCATTCAATGGGCCTTTTTTATTATCAACAAGCACGTGCTTCCTGCTCCAGGCGTTCCTAACCGCGGCAGCTGGTCGTTCTCGTATTTCTCGTACTACCTGCTTGGCGCCGCTCTAGGAATCTATTATCCGAAAATCAAAGAATGGATTATTATTGCCAGGAACCATGCCACAAACGCCCGCATCGCAACATGGATTGCTCTTTGGGTGCTGTGGTTCGCGGCAGGCTTGGCCCACGTGTATTTGTATTACGAGACCAGGCTTCACCTGAAATCGTTCAACACTACATTGTTCGATCTGGTGTGGAATATTCATGGGGTGCTAACGGCACTTGTTTTATTGCAAATAGCGTTTGTTATGTCCAAGAAGCTGCCGAAGGTCCTAACCAAGGTCATCTCAAGACTTGGCGCTTTATCGTTTGGCGTATACCTGATTCATCCATTCTTCCTGCTTCTGTACCGGGAATACCCGCTTCATACGGGTACGGCATGGCTGCTTCATCTTTGGTATCTCGGCGGCTTCGCGCTTGCCCTGATCGCATCCTGGATCGTCGTTGGTTTCTTCGCCCGTTATGTGCCATTTAACTGGATCGCTTTCGGCAATCTGCCAAAGCCCAATAAACGGCCTTCTAAGCCGGTTATGCCGGAAAGACAGCTGGACGCGTAATACATCCTTAGGAGGAATAAGTTGTGAGAATGAAAGTGATTGCTGCACTCCTCGTCATCGCCATTGCGATCACTTGGCCGGTGTCCCAATACCAGCTTGAGGCTTCCGCCAACAAACCTTTGCATTACAAGAACAAGGTTATCGTCCTTATGTATCATCATATTGATGCGAAAGAAAGCGGAGCAACGATTTCGCCGAGCCGTTTCGGGACTCATATGAAGCTTCTGAAGGAAAACGGCTATCATGTAATCAGCATAGAGCAGTTCGAGGATTTCATGCAGCACAAAGCGAAAGTGCCGGATAACGCCGTTGTTATTACCTTTGACGACGGGTACGAAAGCTTTGACCAATATGCGGTTCCCATTTTGAAAAAGTACAATTTTCCGGCCACGCACTTCGTCATTGGCTCAAGCAGCGACAATCAAAACGTACACACGAAGCACTTGACCTGGGACACGATGCGCAAGCTAAAAGGCGAAGGCTTCAGCTTCTACAGCCATACGTACAATCAGCATGACTATGCTCCGCTTGATAAGAACGGAAAGAAAAAAGGCCCTATGCTGAGCAATCCGATTTACCTCCGTGACAAGGGCCGCGTAGAGACGAAGAAGGAATACATGGCGCGCATTGAAGCGGATGCCCAGCTGATGGAAAAACGGCTGAAGGAAGAGCTGAACAATACGCGTCAGATGCTTGCCTTCCCTTACGGCGCTTTCAGCCCGACGGCGAAGCAGCTTGAGAAAAATGCAGGCGTCACTTTATTCTTCACCGTGCATCCCGGCATTAACAGACCGGGATCGGACGAGGCGTTCCGCCTGAACGCCGGAACGCCGGCACTCTCGGGCAACAAATTCCTCGCGATGTTGAAGAAATACGGATAATCTCTTAAGAAACAGAGCTGTAAAACTTAAAGCCCTTGGTCCTCCAATCGGAAGGACCAAGGGCTTTTAATCTTTCATGAAGGCTTAATTCGAGAAGAAATCCCTTTTAATACTTAAAATCCACTTAAGTTTTAGTTAAGTTTTTAAGATTAAAATAAGTTGTCCGCTTAAACTTTCCTATACTATACTGGCTAGGTCGACAGCATGCCATTATGAAAGGATACATGTTCACATGTCACTAGACCTTCAGAAAAGAGACCCTATTCCCGAACTGTCGCTTGTAAGGGCGATGGCTATTATCGGTGTCCTGTCCGTCCACTCCACTTCGTTTGCCACTGTCGAAATGGTGAATTCGAATTACTTTTTCCTGTATAATTTTTTCAATATTTTCATGAAGATTGGTACAACCACCTTTATATTTGTCAGCAGCTTCGTTCTCTTTTATAACTATTATTCTAGGCCGCTGGACAAGCAATTGCTGGCGAGCTTTTATAAAAAGCGGCTGCTGTACATTATTATTCCGTATTTGGTCTTCTCCTTGTTTTACTTTACGATATCTCATTACCTATATTATTCGGACCGCTCTCTATCGACAGAAATTCATCTTTTTATCGATAAAATCCTTACCGGAAAGGCTTATACGCATCTGTATTTCGTGTTTATCAATATTCAATTTTATCTGATGTTCCCCTTTTTCTTATGGCTGATGAAAAAATATTCCAGAACGGTCATATGGGCGGTTCCGGCAGGTTTTGTCCTCCAATGGGGATTCATCCTGCTCAACAAATACGGCTTGGAGACGCCGGTGGCGAATCGCGGCAGCTGGTCCTTTTCCTACTTTTCGTATTATTTGCTTGGCGCTGCCCTAGGAATCTATTATCCAAAGCTTAAAGCATGGATTATCATCGCAAGGAATCATGCCACTGCAGTCCGGATCGTTACCTGGACCGTCCTGTGGACATGCTGGATCGCTGCCGGCTTAACGCATGCGTATCTGTATTATGAGACTAGGCTTAACCGGGCTGCGTATAATACTACGTTGTTCGATTTTGTATGGAACGTTCACGGTATACTGACAACCATTGTTTTATTGCAATTGGCATTTATTCTATCCAGTAAACTGCCGAAGGTTTTAAGCGGACTGATCGCAAGACTTGGTGTTTTATCGTTTGGCGTTTACCTGATTCATCCGTTTTTCCTGCTGATCTACCGACAGCATCCGCTTGATACGGGTACAGCCTGGCTGCTTCATCTGTGGTATCTAGGCGGCTTCTTTATCGCTCTGGTTGCATCCTGGATCGTTGTTGGCTTCTTCGCCCGTTATGTGCCGTTTAACTGGATCGCCTTCGGTAACCTTCCCAAGAAGCAGAATCGCCCGTTACAACCGGTTCAACCGGAGAGTCGGCTAGAGTCATAATGCATTCAAACCCAAATAACCTTAGCCCCTTTGGCTAAGGTTATTTGACTAATGCAGAGGCCCGGAACCGGGATAGGGCTCCTCATGCGGCTCCACATGCACATGGACGCTCATGATATTATGTTTGCCTTCCATCCGCCGCTCGATCTCATCGCTGATCCCATGACTCTCAATAAGCGTCAAACCGGGATCAACCTGCACGATCACGTCGATGAGCACATTGCTCCCGTGTACGCGGGCCTTAATGTCCTTAATGGATTTGACGCCCTTCGTCCCCTCTATCGTGGAGCGCAGCGTCATCAGCTCCTTGGCGTCAAAGCCATCCGTCAGCGCATGGGTCGAGCTGTAGAAAATATCCCAGGCGGTTTTGCATATAATGGCGCCAACCGCAAGCGCGGCCACCGGATCCAGCCAAGGCAGGCCGAACTGGGCGCCGATAATCCCGACTGCCGCGCCGATACTGACAAGCGTGTCGGACAAATTATCTTTTGCGGCCGCATGCAAAGCCTGATTATTGATTCGGCTTGCCAGCCTGCGGTTATAGAGGTATACGGCACCCATACAGGCTGCCGCAAACAAAGCAACCCATGCCGAAGTCAGCGAAGGCACGGTCTCCTGACCGGAGAATAGAGAACGTACCGTGTTGATAATGACCTGCAAGCCTACCGTTGCCATGATAAACGACGCAATAAGAGCGGCGATCGTCTCCGCCCGGAAATGCCCGTAAGGATGATCCTTGTCGGGCGGCTTTTGGGAGATGCGAAGGCCAATCAATACGGCAACCGAAGCGATAATATCCGTCAGGTTATTAAAACCGTCCGCAACAAGCGCTCCGGAGGCAAACCAATAACCGGCGCCCAGCTTGATGGCCGACAGCCCGATATAAGCCCCGATACTCACCAAGGCTCCCTTCTCGCCCTGCTTGATCTCTTCATACTGATTCATTGCGGTAAACAGGCCTCATTTCATAGGGTCTAAAGAAACAGTGTTTACCCTATGCGCGCTTTTATGCATACACGAAAAAAAAGAGCCGTACAGGAAAGACTGTACAGCTCTCTCTATGCGATTATACCGCGTACATACGCTCGCGGAGAGCTTTAATCTCCTCGCTCTCAAGGTACTCGTCGTAAGTCATCATTCTGTCGATCAAGCCGTTAGGCGTAATCTCCATAATCCGGTTCGCAATGGTTTGCACAAACTGATGGTCATGCGAAGTAAACAGGACCGTGCAATCCGTTTCCGTCAGACCGTTGTTAAGCGCCGTAATGGACTCCAGGTCCAAGTGGTTAGTCGGCTCGTCGAGGATAAACACGTTTGCGCCGCTCAGCATGATTTTGGAAAGCATGCAGCGAACTTTCTCGCCACCGGACAAAACGGATGCTTTCTTCATCGCATCATCGCCGGAGAAGAGCATACGGCCCAGGAAGCCGCGGATAAACGTTTCGTCCGGATCCTTCGAATATTGACGAAGCCATTCGACGAGGTTCAGCTCAACGCCATCGAAGTAAGGAGAATTGTCTTTCGGGAAATAACCTTGGGTTGTTGTAACGCCCCATTGATACGAACCGGAATCCGGCTCCAGCTCTCCCATCAGCAGTTGGAACAGCACCGTCTTCGGAAGGCCGTTAGGTCCAACGAAAGCGATTTTGTCGCCTTTGTTCACGGCAATCGTCAAGTTATCAATTACCTTCTCGCCGTCGATTGTCTTCGTCAGACCTTCAACAAGCAGCAAAGATTTGCCCGCTTCGCGTTCGCCTTTGAACTGGATGAACGGATACTTGCGGTTCGACGGACGAATGTCGTCAAGCGTAATTTTATCGAGCAATTTTTTACGGGAAGTCGCTTGCTTGGACTTCGATTTATTCGCGCTAAAGCGTTGGACAAACGCTTGGAGCTCTTTAATCTTGTCTTCTTTCTTCTTGTTCTCGCTGCGTTGAAGCGCGAGAGCCAGCTGAGAAGACTCGTACCAGAAGTCGTAGTTGCCCACGTACATTTGGATTTTGCCAAAGTCGATGTCCGCAATATGCGTACATACGGTGTTCAGGAAGTGACGGTCATGGCTGACTACCACAACGGTGCCTTCATAGCCGGACAGAAAATCCTCCAGCCAACGGATCGATTCGATGTCCAAATGGTTGGTAGGCTCATCGAGGAGCAGGATGTTCGGCTCGCCGAACAACGCCTGCGCAAGCAAGACGCGAACTTTCTCGTTGCCGCCCAGCTCCGACATTTTCTTATCATGAAGATCTGGAGTGATGCCAAGACCGTTCAGCATCTCAGCTGCTTGCGATTCCGCTTCCCAGCCGTTCATGTCGGCGAATTCGGCTTCCAGCTCGCCTGCGCGCATGCCGTCTTCGTCGGTGAAGTCCGCTTTCGCGTAAAGGGCGTCCTTCTCCTTCATGACGTCATACAGCTTCTTGTGACCCATAATAACCGTTTCGAGGACGTTGAACTCATCGTATTCGAAATGGTTCTGCTTGAGTACCGCAAGGCGCTCGCCAGGGGTAATGTGAACTTCGCCGCTGGACTGTTCAACCTCGCCGGACAAAATTTTCAGAAACGTCGATTTACCGGCGCCGTTCGCGCCAATCAAGCCATAGCAGTTGCCAGGCGTAAATTTAATATTTACATCTTCGAATAGTGGCTTCTTCCCGAAGCGAAGCGTTATGCCGCTTGTACTAATCATTGTATTTAATCCCGTCCTTCTCTTCCAAACTCAATTTATCTCGAACCATTATACCACAGTCTGAACGTTCAATTACACCTTGTGGCAAAAGATAAACAAAAAAGACTGCCACTTTCGGCAGCCTTTTTAATGCTACTATTAATCCCAGTTCAGCTTCACTTCGTTGCCGGTGCGGGACGATTCGTAAATCGCGTCCAAAATGCGGCTGTTGGTGTAGCCCGACAGCGCGGAGGAAATCGGCTCCTTGCCTTCGTTGATGCATTCCACGAAATGCTTGCTCAGCAAGACGCGGTCTTCCTCGCCCTCAAGCGGCTCGATGTTCGACTCGACAACCTCGTCGCCTGCATGGGTTACGAATTTCCCGTCATTGCCAATAAGCGCCGCGCCGCCTTCCTTGCCCATAAGGTGAACGAAAGGATCTTGGCTCAAGCCAGCCGCATGTGCCGCCCAGCTCACTTCTAGCGAAAGTGTTGCGCCGTTGTCCAGCTTGATAAGCGCGGATGCAAGGTCTTCAACGTCATAATAACCTTCCCAGTTTGGCGTTCCCCAGGTACCGATACCGCGGCGTTCCGGACCAAACTCGGCATAAGTGGAGCCGTATACGGATACCGGCTTGGGATTGCCCATCAGATAAAGGGCCAGATCAAGCATATGAACGCCGATATCGATAAGCGGTCCGCCGCCCGCCATATCCTTGCGGGTAAACCAGGAACCCCAGCCCGGGATTCCTTTTTTGCGGAACCATCCCGTCTTCACATTATATATGCGGCCTAAATCGCCATTTTCTATACGGGCTTTAATCGCACGGTTAATGCCGGTCCAGCGCATTTGCTGCGCCATCATGAGCACTTTGCCCGAAGCTTTCTGCGCTTCATAAATGGTACGGGCCGCCTCGGCATCAATCGCCATCGGTTTTTCCAGCAAGACATGCTTGCCCTGCTTTAAAGCTTCAATGGCGAGCGGTGCATGAAACTGGTTCGGAACGCCTATAACCACGGCATCGATTTCCGGATCCTCCAGCAGGGCCTGCGGGTTCTCGTGAACCGTTCTTACGCCAAACTCCTCCGCTCTTTGCGCGGCAAGCGGCAAATAAGCATCGGTAATCGCGGCAACGTAGACCGATTCCGCTCCAACCTTCGCGAATGTTTCCAAGTGGACCTTGCCGATAGCCCCTGCTCCAATTATGCCAAGACGAATAGGCTGACTCATGTTCTCTAGTTTCCTCCTAAAATGAATTATCACCATAATGGCGATATTCTGGCCATTTCTGCTGATTCATGCTGCGAAGGCATGGGCCATAATCGATTGCAACAATATATCCATAAGTATAGCTCTCCTGCCCCGGAGAGTCACTGTGCTTATTTGGCTTACTCTTGTTCTCGTTTGTTATTTTCGCGGCTTGGGCAGCGCCAAGTTTCGCCATGAAGGAGAATTCGGACGCGTTCTTTATCCAGCCCAATTCGTTCCCGCTCGTTAGCAAGCCGGTCCAGAGCCTCGCGAGGCGTGTCGTCGGCAAGCTTGAACGCCCCGTAATGCATCGGCACAAACCATTTCGCACCCGTATCCCCGAACGCTTGCAGCGCTTCTTCCGGCGTCACATGCTGAGGTCCCATGAACCATTCCGGCTCGTAAGCGCCTATCGGCATTAAAGCGACGTCGATATCGAAACGGCTGCCTATCTCCTTGAAACCGGAAAAATAACCGCTGTCACCCGCGAAATAGATCGTTGGATCCAAGGAATCCTTCCGAATCGGCTCCATAACCCAACCGCCCCAATGGGAGCTGTTCATATCCCACAGATTGCGGCGGGTCCAATGCTGCGAGGGAACAAACGTAACGCGGATGCCGTCCATAACAACCGACTCCCACCAATGCAGCTCCCTTACATTCGTAAATCCCTTCAGCCTGAGCTTCGTTCGGAGCCCTGCGGGTACCAGCAGCAGCTTGTTGCCCTGAAGACGCCGGAGCGATTGGATATGAAGATGATCGTAATGGGAATGAGAGATAAGGATGATATCAACCGGTGGTACGTCTTCAATCGGCAGCCCCGGCGGTGCCAATCTTCTCTGAAAAGCCATCTGCCCGGCCCATACCGGATCGGTGATGATATTTTTTCCGGCAAGCTGAATAAAGAAAGTGGAATGCCCAACCCATGTCAAAGCTGGCTTTGCCCGATTCTCATGCAAAAATGGAAGGTCAGGCTCAACGCTCGGAACGGAATAGGAATAATCCTTCGTTTTTATTTTACGGAGACGCTCCTGGCGCCATCGTTGTAGATGCTTCATGGAATTTTGCAGCTGTACCGGCTCGCTGTTCGTAAATTTCGTAAATTTATTCTGCTTCAACCGTACATCCCTCCCAGATTGTCTAGCCCTGTTATTTAAAGATACCAACTTGGGAATGTCCAATCAACTGCTGCGGAGCTGTATTCGCGTAAGCTGTTTTTTTCATGTACACTATGATTATAAGCTCAAGTTAGTGAACGGGAGGCATAATGAAAATGAAACTTATTTCAATAGAACCGACTCCAAGTCCGAATTCCATGAAGCTGAACGTGGATGAATCGCTACCGCGCGGCATCAGACAATCCTATACGAAAAAAGAAATCGAATCCGCACCGGAGCCGCTGAAAGCCCTCCTCGCCATCGAAGGCGTGCGCAGCATCTTCCGCACGGCCGACTTTATCGCGCTGGACCGTGTTGCCAGCGCGGACTGGGCGCGTATTCTCGCCGACGCGAGAGCGCTGCTGCAAGGCGGCAATGACGGCGACGCCGCGGCAGGAGCCGCGCTTGCGGCCGAGAGCTATGGCGAGGCGCATGTGCTTGTCCAAATGTACCGGGGCATTCCGATACAGGTACGCGTGAAGAATGGCGAGCGCGAAGCCCGCTCCGCGCTGCCGCAGAAGTTCACCGATGCCGTAACCGAAGCGGCCGGCGCATCGATGATCCGCGAGCGGAGGCTGGAGGAATTCGGCGTCCGTTACGGCGAGCTTGAAGAAATTGCTGCCGAGATCGTGAAGGAGCTGGAGGCTGCTTATACGCCCGACCGGCTGAAAGAGCTTATCTCCGCCGCTCAGGCATTAGGTCCGGGCGAAGAGCCAACTGCCCCCGCCAGACCGGCTCCGCTGTCCGGCGAAGAAATCGCCGAACGCCTCGAATCGCCGGAATGGCAGGTCCGTTACGCCGCGCTGGAGCGGATGGCTCCGGAGCCTGAGCTGCTGCCGCTGATTGCCAAAGCCCTGCATGACGAGAACATGTCGATTCGCCGTCTTGCCGTCGTTTATCTTGGCGATCTGCGCACGCCGGAGGCTATGCCTTACCTGTTCGAGGCGCTGCGCGACAAATCCGTGTCCGTGCGCCGTACGGCCGGCGATACGTTGTCCGATTGGGGCGATCCGGCCGCAACCGGCCCGATGATTGATGCGCTGCGCGATCCGAACAAGCTCGTCCGCTGGCGCGCGGCGCGCTTCCTGTACGAAGCCGGCGACGAGAGCGCCGTTGAAGCGCTGCGCGTGGCAGCGAAGGACGCCGAGTTCGAGATCCAGCTGCAAGCGCAAATGGCGCTTGAACGAATCGAGCGCGGCGAGGAAGCGGCCGGCTCGGTATGGCAGCAGATGACCGCTGCCCGAAGCCGCGAGCAGCAGCAATGAGAGTAATTGCATGCCGTATTTGAGCTTAAGTCCGGATGCGAAGTTGCACGCTGCGTTGCATCTAATGCTATAACTGGAGCAATTTCGCGGGAAAAGCGGATTTACGCTGCACGAAATACAAGATAATACCTCAAATCTTTACTTTTTAAGCCTGTGTTGGCTGTATACTTGAGAAAGCACACTCAAGCCTTGAACTTAACCTCTATACGGGCAATATACAGCGTATAACCCGGCCACCTTTGCAGGCATTGCAATCGCAGCGCACAAAAAGAGCATTCGCTACATTACAAGCGAATGCTCTTTCCTGTTCTTTAGGCTTATTATTGATAATCCAGCTGGACCTGCACCAGCATCGAACCGTCGTTGCCGTACGGCTCGTAACGGGCCGAATAACGAACGGCCACATGCGCTACCTTGAAGGCCGTCGACAGATCGGTCGCAAGCTGCGAGCCATTCAAATAACGGAACTTCATGCCCGTCTGCTGCTCCATCACGGCCTCGCGGATCTCCTGCTCCAGCTCCACCAGGCTGGCTACCGTGTTGTCCGGCTCCGTCCAGTGCAGGCCTAGATCGGTAATAAGCTTCGCATAGACATCCGCTTTCCCGCTGTCCGTGCTCTTCAGCCTGGCTAGCTCGCTGCCGTACGAATGGTTTGCCGCTGGATACGTTTTAACCCATTGATGATCGACGCGCATCTCGTCATCCGTCTTCAAATAATAGTTATAGCTCAGGCGGGACTCCGTCTGCTGCGTGCCGGCCTGCTTCACGACGGGGTCATCCCAGGTCATATCGAGATGATACCAATTGCCGCCGAGCTGCACCATATTCCAGGCATGATCGCCGGTTTTTACCTTGCCCTCGGCAATGAGAACCGGAATTCCGACAGCCTTTAGCATTTTATAGGCTAGAAGCGAATAACCTTGACATACGGCCGTTCCCGTTGTGAGAGCATCGTAAGCGGTATAATGCTTCAAGGTTTCGTCGTACTGCAATCTGCCTACAATCCAGTCATGGATTGCCTTCACCTTTTCGTGCTCGTTCATCTGCGGAGTAATAATCTGCTTGATCGCTTTGCTCACCATTGCGTCAACGGCAGCGGTCTGGTCCGTCGTCTCGCGGTATCTGGCCTCCAGCTTGATGGTGGACAGATTGCCCCAGCTGCGGATGGTATAAAGATAGGAATCAAGGATATACGCGGTGTAATCGTCCTGCGCAAGCGCCAGATTAATCGTATTTTGCAAGCCGTCGGAAAGCTTGTGCTTGTCTCCTTTATATTGAAGCGTAAAATGCTCGGATCTGCTTTGAAATTGCGATGCCAGTTCATCCTCGAGCTGATCGATCGTGCCGCCTCCGCCGCTCGACGCGGACGCGAAAACGGAGAACAGATCGGACTTCATGTTTAAACCAATGGCAACGGCAACCAACGCTGCTACTGTCGCTATTTTCCAACCTGTTGTTCGCATAGGTACCTCCCGCTTAGGGAATATTAGTTTCTTTCTTATTTTATGCGATTCCCAATCGTGATAAACACTACAGTACCTAAAATATAAAGGATATGAATCTATCTCCATCATAACGCTATTTTCAGCTATGGCAAGATAAGATTTCGTTGTTAACCCATGCAAATGCTGGCTTAACGTCAGGTTGTCTTGCTTTTCTTTCTCTTCATGAATTATAGTAATAAGTAATTAATAGAGTCTTCGTACACCCGTGCTCGGAGGTTGATGCTTTGATGATTTCCCGTCAAGCGACCCCGCAGCACTTTTTCGTCTGCTGGCATGCATGATCGTACGATTTTGAACAACCCTATTACTAATCCCGCAAGTCGCGAGCTGAAATCCGTACAAACGGGAGCAGCCGTTCATATTATACAGTTTACCCCTGGTAATTAACTGAATGAAAGGGAGACGATTCGTTTTGACTAACGGATATCGGTGGAAAGCGCTGCTGAATAAGCCATTTGTTGTTTTTTCCATCATTATGATTCTAAAAATGCTCCTCGTCTGGATCATCGTGTTCGATGGCGGTACGGGTGATATCATTAAAATGCTGTTGACCGGCATTTCATCAATCGGATTTATTTTCTGTCTTATCGAGGCTTTCGCATACAGGAAGAAGTTTATGACCTACCTGATCCTCGACCTCATTCTAACCGGCATTTATTTCGCGGTTATTATGTACTACAAATATTTCGGCGTTATCGTTACTTATCATGAACTGCGCCAAGTGAACCAGGTAGGCGAAGTGAACAGCAGCGTCTTCTCGCTGATGGATCCTTACTTCCTGTTTATCTTTACGGATATCGTATTCCTGTTTGTCATGTTCGCCAGCAGCAAACGATTCCGCGCCTGGACCCGCACGCTATCGGTCAAAGGCAGAAGGAGCTGGTTCGTGGCTGGACAAGTGCTTGCGGTTGCCGCATGCGCGACTGCCATTGTTCCTTACCGTCAGGATATGAACGAATTCCAGCAGGCGAAAAACATGGGAATTCTGAATTACGAGATCTATGCGACATTCGCTCCTTCCAAGGACTTGCCGATTAACGCGGAGGAAGTAACCCCCGCAATGGTCGTGCAGGAAAAAGGAAGCGCCCAGCCGGCGCAGCCTGCCTATTGGGAAGCGGCCAAAGGGAAAAACGTTATCGTGATTCAGCTTGAAGCTTTCCAGAATTTCCTCATCAACTTGAAAATCGACGGCAAAGAAATTACGCCGAATATGAATAAGCTGGCTGCGGATCATTTCTACTTCCCGCATTTCTTCCAGCAAGTGGGTCAAGGCAATACGGCGGATGCCGAGTTTGTCGTGAACACATCGCTTTACGTGCCGCCTAATGGCGCGGCTTCCGAGGTGTATGCGGGCAAGGAGCTGCCAAGCATGCCGAAGGCCTTTGCCGCAAACGGCTACCAGACGGCAACCTTCCATACCAACAATGTTATGTTCTGGAACCGTGACCAGCTGTATAAAGCGCTTGGCTGGGGCAAATATTATGATGACCGGTTCTTTGGCAAAGAGGATCCCGTTGCGTTTGGTCCTTCCGATGAAGTGCTGTACGCGAAGACGGCCGACGAGCTTGCGCGCATGCAGCAGACCGGCCAGCCGTTCTATGTGCAGCTGATTTCCATGTCCGGCCATCATCCGTTCCGCATTCCGGAAAGCAAATACAAGATGGAACTGCCGGACCGTTACAAAAATACGCTTGTCGGCGATTACATTGAAGCCCAGAACTACGCGGATTACGCGCTTGGCCAATTGATCGACGAGCTGAAGAAAAACGGCGTCTGGGATAACAGCGTAATCGTCTTGTACGGCGACCATCAAGGA
The DNA here is from genome assembly GCF_004345425.1 of Paenibacillus sp. BK033. Taxonomy (GTDB): domain Bacteria; phylum Bacillota; class Bacilli; order Paenibacillales; family Paenibacillaceae; genus Pristimantibacillus. Next base: position 111,164 of record NZ_SLVP01000010.1, on the reverse strand, counting down.
CTGCCGATTTACTCCCTGAACAACAACGAGAAGAAGCTGATGAAGGAAATCTACGGCCGTGACTACACGCTGCCGGATATGATGAATATCCCGCTGATTATGTCCGTGCCGAATCAAACTCCTCAGGTCTTCCCTCAGGTCGGCGGACAGTCGGATATTTTCCCGACCATCTCGAACCTGATTGGCGTCTCGCTTAAGGATCAGGTCCACTTCGGTCAGGATCTGCTCAATCATACAAGCAATATTTTGCCTGAACGTTACTATCTCCCTACCGGTTCCTTTATCACCGACAAAGGCGCGTTTGTGCCGGGCTCGGGTTACGCGGACGGCATCACCTATCCGATCTCGGGCGGTCCGGTCACAACGCCGCAGGATACGGAGGACACCTTTACGAGAGCACACCGACTGATCAGCATGTCGGACGAATATGTCGCTTCGCTGCCGGAATGGAACAAGAAGGTTACGCCGGCGGACGATACGAAGCAAGTTGCATCGGCAAAATAAACCTAAAAATAGCGAAGCAGGAATTAATCCTGCCTCGCTATTTTTTATTACATCCGATTAACTTCGCGGATCTTCTCGATCGGTATCTTTGGCTTGCGGTCTGCCGTAAGAAGTCCGTTTACTTCCTGCTGCACATCCGTAATTTGCGTATAGCAGTAACCTACGATATAATCCCTGTCCTTGATCGCCTGATGGATATTGCGGAACCGGTTCATGAACGCCTCGTCCGACGCAACCTGGTTGCCGTAGCCCCAGCCCGCTTCCGTCTGGAAGGCGATGCCGCCAAATTCGCTGACAATGACCGGCTGCCCTTGATATTCGTACCCATCCGCAAAAGCGTACTTCCAATGGTTAAACGAAATCTCGTTGTTCAGGATTTCGTCCTTGTTGCTGTAACGCTTCTCGAATTCTTCCTTCGTCTCCACGTAGTCGTGAAGAGTCAGAATATCGGATACCGTATGCTCCCAACCGTCATTCGTAATAACCGGACGGTAAGGATCAAAGCTTTTGGTCAAATGATAGATCGCCTCGGTAAACTTCTGCTGCTTCTTGTCCTTCTTGATGTTCATGACACCCCAGGACTCGTTGAACGGAACCCAGGTAATGATGGACGGATGATTGTACTGCTGGCGCACGACCTCCATCCATTCATTCGTGAATTTATGGACGGCGTTGTCGTTAAACTCAAAGGTTGCGGCCATCTCCGACCAGACGAGCAGGCCTTTCACGTCGCACCAGTACAGGAAGCGCGCATCCTCCACCTTCATATGCTTGCGGACGCCGTTATAGCCCATCGCCATAATAAGATCGATATCCTCAATCAGCGCTTCTTCCGACGGCGGCGTCAGATGGCTATCCGGCCAGTAGCCCTGGTCCAGTATAAGCTTTTGATAGAGCGGCGCGTTGTTTAGCAGGATGCGTCCCTTCTCAATCGAAATCTTTCTCATGCCGAAGTACGAATAGACATGGTCCAGCTTGGTATCGCCCTTGTACAAAATAAATTCCACATCGTACAGATTCGGATGCTGCGGCGACCACATGCTGTGCTTCCACGGGCCGTTCGCCTCGTGAACGAGATCGGCATCCAGCTGAAGCCAAGGACGGTCCACCGTCAGGCTCATCTGCTTCATTTGTTGGCCCTTCAGGCTGATGATAGTCTCAAGGCGGATATCCGAAGCCGAGTAATCGCCTTCTACCTGGTATTCGAAACGGACGGTGCGGTTGTCGATATCCGGTGTGATCTTGACGGAATCTACGCGGACGGGAGCGACAAACTCCATCCATACCGACTGCCAGATCCCCGTCGTCTGCACGTAGAAGCATTCGAAATTATCCTTCACCCAGCGCTGCTTGCCGCGCGGTTGCGTTGCGTCCATGCTGTCCTCTGCCTTAACGGTCAGCCGGTTCTCCTTGCCAATGGCGATATAAGGCGTAATGTCGAAGGAAAAAGCCGCATAGCCGCCTTGATGGGAGCCGACGTAAGTACCGTTAATCCATACCTTCGCGATATAGTCGACAGCCTGGAAATGCAGCAGCACTTTCGAGCCCTCCGCTTCGGCCGGAATATCCAGCGTACGGTTGTACCAGACATAAGGATGATGGCTTTCGTCGCCAATGCCGCTTGCCTGCGTTTCGTAAGTAAAAGGAACGTTAATCTTCAAATCGCTGCTGAATGCGGCCGGCAAATGCGACTCGCCCGTGTTCGCGTCGTCAAACGCAAAGCTCCATTCGCCGTTCAAATCGACCCACTGCTCGCGGACGAATTGCGGACGGGGGTAGTTTTTGATATACATTTTGGTTGACATACGGTTTCCCTGCTCCCTGTTACGCTTCATATTGCTGCGTTTGTATTTATGTGATGAGACTATTTCGTTGATACGGTCATCTGGCTGAACTGCCAGTCCGAAGAGCCAGTCCGAAGTCCTACCCGTCCGTGCAGGAAGGCGTTCCGGTCCGTCCAGGCCAGAACAGGTTCGTCGTTGTCCCCGTCATATACCTGAATGCCGGCCCCCTTCAGCTTGATCCGTATCGGGCGGGCTTTGCCTTTCTCCAGCTCAAGCAAGCCGGAAGTCAGTTCCTGATTCACTTCGTAGCTGATTTTCTTCAAGATGATCCTGCCGTTTCGGAAAGTCAGCTCATACCCGATAAAGGAATCGGCAACCTGGTCTCGGAAGGAAGACTCCATTGTTGTCCTTAGCAGAATCGATGCTTCTTCTTCTGTCGCCTCGGTCTGCGTTACGTTCACGCCAAGCTCCATATCCGACCAGCGGGTATCGCCGCCAAAGATCATGGAATTGTCGCCGTCGAGCTGCAGTCCATAGGTACCGTTGTCCTCCTGCCAATAGCCAAAGGTCGAATCCGGGTCAAAAGTGACCTGCCGCTCTCCTTCCGGCGCTGCCGCTTCGCTCGTTTCGATGAACCGGATGTCCGGGTTCCCTTTTCCTTTCGAAATCGCCAGCCACTGCAGTCCCTGCTTTAACGGAAAAGTTCCTAGAGGAACCTTCATCCACTCCGAGGAATCGTCTTCGGTAACGAAGTCTTCCGCCTTAAGCTTCACGGACCGCCTCATACCGCCCGCTTCAATCTCTAGAGTGGAGCCCGCCGAAGCATCCGATACCATCGCGGCCAGCAAATATTCGCCATCCGCGCGCACGTATACCGGGAAAGCAAGCTCCGCAGCGTTGCCGGTCAGTTCGGCCGAGTAGCTGCCGTCCGGCGTTCCTTCATGATGAATAGTGACTTCATTATTGCCGGACGCTGCGGCGTGTACCGCTTCCATCGTGCCCGGCACCTGCTTGATCATTTCGCTGTCGCTGCTGCCGCCGGCTTCATTCGAGAATGCCGTGTACCGCAGCTCCGGCTTCAAGCCTCCCGTCCAGGCGTAGCCGATTTGTCCGGCTTTAGCCGCGAGCTCCGCATTATCGATAAGCAGAAGTCCGTCCCAGTAAACCCTAGTCCCGCTCTGATCCGCTTCCACCCGAACGGTATGCAGCTTGGAGAAATCCATGCCTTCTGGCAAAGAAGCCTTCTGCACTTCTCTATCCGCCGCAGCATCCCTCAAAGTAATGGCGTTGTCATCCGGATTAATCCGGATGCTGCGATAATCCTCCGCGCTTGCATAGGAGAAGACGGTCTCCAATTCACCGCTCTCGCTGCCTAGGGCAACGTTGTATTCCGCCGTAAAACGTTCCCCCGTCGGCACCGAGGTTACCCAGGCCTCATCGGCACCGGAGATTTCGGCCGATTGCCATTTATCCGCGCCAGGGCTGCTGCCGCCAAGCGGATCGCGGAACGCCGGAAGCGCGGGAGCCGAAACAGGCTGATCATGCGTTGGTCCAAGCACCGCCATTTTGTCCCCGTTAAACGTCAGGCGGTCCATGTTTAGCTTCCTTACCGGAGGTCCTTCGGCTGAACTGCCGACCAGATTGTGATAAACGATATAATAAGAGTCCATATCCGGGCCAAGCACCGTTGCGCTATGCCCAAGTCCGTTAAAATCCTTATCCGTCGAGATGAGAATCGGATTATTGTCGGGTATCGTATACAGGCCCGTGGGCGACTCATGCCCTACCGCGTAATTTACGCGATAGCCCTTGGAGAATACGTGATTGCCGGTATACGTGATGAAATATCTGCCGCCCCGCTTTATAATCATCGAGCCTTCCGTCCAATGCCCCAACGACGTGTTCAGCTTATCGCCCGCTTCGATCGTATAAGGATCGCTCATGCCGCTGGCCATAATGCCGCCGGATTCCGCATGGGTGAAATACCATTTGGCATCGTCGTCGATAAAGACGGAGCCGTCAATCGTCAGGCCCAAGTTATCCGTTTTCACCTTGAACGGTCCTGTGGGACTGTCGCTTTGCAGCACGTAATGCCCCTTGCCCGCGGGAGACGTATACATATAGAAGGAGCCGTTCCAATACACCACTTCCGGCGCATAGGCTCCTTCGCTTACCGGGTCCTCCGTTACCAGACCCTCGTAGCTCCAATTCACCAGATCGTCCGAGCTCCATGCTTTTATGCCGACCCGCCAGTCCTTCGTGCTGCAGTATAAATAATATTTGCCGTTGTAGCGCAGCACGTAAGGATCGCCGATGCCGTAATCCTCCCATTCCTGTTCGAGCGTCATCGGATTCTGATAGGTCCGGTCCATCGTAATGGCTTCTCTTGCTTGTCCTTGCTCATCCTGCTTTTGCGTAAGCAACCATATCCCTCCTCCTGCTGCGAGTACGACCGCGATGCCAATGCCGATCAAGGATCGTTTCATTTGCCATCCGCTCATGCCGTTACCCCTTAATGCCGCTGATCGCCATCGATTCGATGAAGTAACGCTGCGCCATAAAGAACACGATCACTACCGGAACAAGCGCGATCATCGAAGCCGCCATCAGGGACGGATAGTTCGAGGTGGAGATGTAGTTGGACTGCATGCTTGCGATAAGCACTTGAATCGTCTGGCGTTCAGGCGTATGCAAGTAAATCAGCGGACCCATAAAATCATTCCAGATGCCCATAAAGCCAAGCGCGGCCTGAGCGGCAATGGCGGGCTTCGCAATCGGAAGCGCAACGGTCGTAAAGGTGCGGAAGTAGCCGCAGCCGTCGATTTTGGCCGCATCGATCAGATCGTTCGGAATCGAGCCCTGCATAAACTGCCGGAAGAAGAAGATCGTGACGATATTGCCGAATAACCCGGGCACGATGAGCGGCGCTAGCGTATCTACCCAGCCCAGCTCGGAGAAACCGATATACTGCGGAATCATTACAACCGAATAAGGAATCATCATCGTGCCAAGCAGCGCCATAAAGATCCATTCCTTAAACGGGAAATCGAATTTCGAGAACGCGTAAGCCGCCATTGCGGCAACGAACAAGCCAACCGTCAGCACGCATACGACCACGATGGCGCTGTTCATAAAGCCGTATAACAACGGCGCTTTCGACCAGACATCCTTATAGTTGAGCCAGGTGAGCGGTTCGGGAATCCATTGCGGCGGCACATCGAACACATGCTGCTGCGTCTTAAGGGAAGTGGATACGGTCCATGCCAGCGGGCCAAGCATTATGACGGAGCCCGCAAGCAGCAGCACAAAAATGACGGTATTGATAAGTCGGCGTTGATTAGCCATTTGCCAAGTCCCTCCTAATCCTGATACACCCACCGCTTGGACAAGCGGAATTGTACCAATGTAATGATGAATATAAGTATGCCAAGCACCCAGGCTACCGAGCTGGCGTAACCCATGTTGAAATATTTGAACGCTTCTTGGAAAATGTAGTACACGATTGTCGCGCCGCTGTATTCCGGCCCGCCGTCCGCTGCCAGGATGTACATTTGGCTGAAGGACTGGAACGTTCCGATAATGCCCATAACGACAACATAGAAGTGAATCGGCGACAAAAGCGGAAGCGTAATATGCCTGAATTGGTGCCAACGGGTAGCCCCGTCAACTTCTGCTGCCTCGTAATAGGTAGAAGAAATGCCCTGGAGTCCGGCCAGATACAGCACCATCGTGCCGCCAACGCCGCCCCATAATCCCATAATAATGAAGGATGGTTTCACCCAATTCGGATCGCCCAGCCAGTTCGGTCCCTGCGTTCCGAAGATTTTCCAAATAAACTCGTTAACCAAGCCGTAATCATAGTTCAGCATCCACTGCCACAAGAGAGAAACCGCAATAATCGGCGAGATGACGGGGATGTAATAAATCGTCCGGAAAATCGAGATGCCCGCCAGCTTGCGGTTCATCATGATGGCAAGAATCATCGAGATAATCATGCCAAGCGGAATGCCCAGAAGCAGGAAAAAGGTGTTGTAGAGAGATTTATAAAATTTCTCGTCGTTAAACATGTAATGAAAATTATCGAAGCCGACAATTTCCGAAGGGGTCAGCATATCCCAGGTCATAAAGCTGAGACCAAACGAGGTTAAAAGCGGCGCCAGCCCAAAGATCAGAAAGCCAAGCACGGGCGGCATGACAAATATAAGCGACCAGATCATTTCCTTGCGCCGGTATCCGGGTATCTTTTTCTTCATGAATAATCCTCCCTGGCCGAAGGTAAGAGGGGCAAAGACATCGCCTCAGACGACTGTCTTCCCCCCGCGTACTCCAGCAAGTTCAACCTTCTTACTTGTTGCCTTCGTCGTACAGTTTTTGAAGCTTCGGCTGCTCCGCCTTCACGAAGTCGGCTGCGCTTTGCTTGCCGGTCCATACCGCGCTGGCGTCCTGCCAGAACGTATCCAGCCATTTGGTGTTTTTCGAGCTGTTCTCGATTGGAGGACGACCGTAGTCGGAAATGATATCCAGGAATACTTGGCGGCTCTCCGGTTTTTTGTCCATTTGCATAAATTCGCCTTTAGCCATATCCATCAGGTTTGGAACCGCTTGGCCAAGCTCATAGTTTTGTCTTTGCGAATCTTGGTCCAGGCTGAGGTAAGCGGCAAGGCGGAAGGCGTCATCAGGGAACTCGGTTTTTGCCGATACGACAAAGCCAAGCGATCCAAGCCATGTTGCTGTTTTACCGGTGTTCGGGCTAGCCGGCCATGCCGCGATATCCCAGTTGAACGGCAGATCCCAGAAGCCCGGTTGATCCCAAGGGCCCATCGGGAACATCGCCACTTTGCCCGCCACGAAACGCGCGTAACCGTTTTGCGCTTTTTCATCGTCCGGGGAAGGACTTACTTTGTTAACAAGGCTAAGATCCGCCACGAATTGCATCGCTTGCGCGAACTCCGGAGTATCGATGGTGATCTTGCCGTTGCCGTCCGTCCAATCTCCTCCGTTTGCCCATACGGCAGACTCGGTGGAGTAAGCCGCTACGCCAAAGGTATCGATTTTGCCGCGTTCGTTAGCCACAGTCAGCTTTTTCGCGTCGGCAAGCATATCGTCCCAAGTGTATTCGCCGGCTTTCGCGCTAGGATAAGGAAGACCGGCTTTGTCGAACAGATCTTTGTTGTACGCAAGCGCCCAAGGACCAACGTCTTTCGGCAGACCGTAGATATCGCCTTTGCCGGAAGCCGTACCGTCATAACGGTAGCGGTCCAGAGCGGCTGGCCATACGTTGCTCTGGTCAACCAGACTGCTTGTGTCCAGCATCTTCTGCAGGTTCATCAGCACGCCGCTGCTTACGAGCTTGTTGAAGTTCGCGCCGCCTGCGTAGAACACATCCGGTGTTTTCTTCGCCGCGATCAAGGTATCAAGCTTCTGGTAGTACTCGCCCGGAGGTACAACCGTGTATTTTACCTTTTTGTTCGGATACTTCTTCATATAAGCATCGATCAGCTTTTGGAAGACGGCTTTCTCCGTGTCTCCGCCCCAGCCCATGAATTCGATGCTCGATTTCGCGTCGGCTCCGGTATCCGTGCCTTCCGCCGCAGCTCCCGTATTCGAGGATTCCTGCGCTGCCGCATTGCTGTTGTTCTTGCCGTTATTCGAGCTTTCCTTGCTGCCGCCGTTATTGGAGCTGCAGCCTGCCAGTACGATCATGAGACAAAGCATTGCAGCCATCCAAACTTTACCGCTTCTCCATTTCGCCATTTGTTGCTTCCCCCTTCATAATGAATGAACGATATGATTTCCTGCGCCTAAACAAATAAGCCATGACCCTTATGTACAGTTCAAACGGCCTCCGCTAGCGTTCCTTCAATAGGCTCGTATATACCGACATATTTTTTAGTTTATTTCAACTTATTTGTTTATAAACAAAATATACATGCGTAAAATCTCAATGTCAACGCTTTCTTTCAATAAAACTGTATCATTCAATAAAAAAGTTCCAGATGCCTTTGTGCTAACAAAACATCTGGAACAATCGGACGTTATTCGTATTGCATCCGCATAATAATTCCCTGCGCGTAATCGCCAAACGATTTGCCGAACAAGTTCATCCCGCCCTGATGCTTGGCATCCGGCTTCAATCCGATCCGGAATGTAATAAAGGGCTTCTGGTCCATCTGCAGATCCCGCAGCGTCGTCGAGGAGCTCTTCTCGTTATCGATGGTGCTGCGGCTTTCTTCGATCGCCCAGGTTTTGAGCAGTCCGTGCTGGGTGCTGGAATCATTCCACCAAGGCGGATTCAGCTTGCCCCGGTGGTCTCCGAAATCGCCGGGCGAAATCCAGGAGCCTATCTCCATGTCATTTACCCATACCGTAATTTCGGAAGGCCAGTCGTTATTGTAATTCGGCGCTTCCGAGCATAGCTCTAGAGAGAATTCGAGCGATTTCACCTTTGCGCCGGCCGGCAGCTTTTTCGGGAACCGGTATTCGATCCAGCCCTTGCGGAACCAGATAATCTCGGCCGTCCGGCTGTCCGGGTGATAGAAGTTTTCGGGCTCGTCCTCAATAAACAGCATGCCGGTCGTATTCGCCATCCCGCAGGTTGGCTGGATGTCGAAGTTAATGAAATGGCCGATCGGCATTTCGACCTCAACAGCCTTGCTCGTATTCTGGTAGTAAGCTATCGGATTAAGGATCATGCGGACATCGTCGAAATTCCGGCTGCATACCTTCATGGCCCCACGCGACGCCGGCTGAAGCTCGGTCAGAATAAGCTCGGCCTCCTCGAGCACCTTCACGTTGGTAGCCGCCGTGGAGACCGGTATATCAAGCGCTTCCGCAATTTCGATAATGTTCAGGTTTGGCTTGGCAAGCAGCAGCTTTATGATGCCGATTCTGGTATGTGTACTAAGAGCATGCGCAACCTTTACGAGACGATCGGGCTCGTCTATCGTTAATTCTAACAACGCAAAGTCCCTTCTTCCTCTGTATCGATTATGTTTCTTACAATCAGATTAGCGTCATTCGGGCATTTTGTCTAGTTTATTTGTAACAAAATATAAAATTGTTTTTATTACAGTTTTTTTGAAAGATTATGAAGTTATGAAATTCTTTAATGCGCGGCATGATCATTCTTCATTTCTATTATTCGCTAATCCGTAGTATAGTCTAATCCATACAGCAGCTTTATCCCAAAGGAGCCGATGGAAGATGTCAAATGAAGCAGCAGGGTCTTATTACGCGGTTATTTTTTCGAGTCAACGAACGGATGGGGATCATGGATACGGCGCCATGGATGACAAAATGGATGAGCTTGCCGCAAAGCAGCCCGGATTCCTATCCGCGGAGAGCGTGAGGAATGCATCGGGAGCAGGCATTACGATTTCCTATTGGGAAAGCCTGGAGGCGATTCATAATTGGAAGCAGAATGAGCTGCACCGGGCTGCCCAGGAGAAAGGCAAGCAAGTCTGGTATCAGAGCTACAACGTGAAGATCTGTAAAGTTGAACGGGCCTATTCCTATGCGGCAGCCGATCTTTCCTGACGGCTGCCTTCTCTTTCAGTAGTCCCTTTTATTCCCCTTCTTTACGTAATCCCATTCGACCTCGATATTTTTCCTGACCCTTTGCAGCAGCCGGAAAAGGATTTCCGCTTCTCCCTCCGTCAATCCCGCCAGCGCAACCGAGTTCGAATAATCCCCTTCCCTCTTCAAGAAGGGATAAGCTAGGTTGCCCTTCTCCGTTGTAAACAGCCTTTTGATCTTCTTGTTGGATTCATCTTCTTTTTTCTCGATAAAGCCTTGGATCTCCAGCTTTTGGATCGCGCGCGCAGCCGTTGTCCGGTCCACCTTGATCATTTCCGCCAGCTTCTCCTGAATGATACCCGGGTGCTCGTAGATGCGAACCAAATACAGGTATTGTCCCTTGGTAAGCTCAAGCTCCTTGAACTCGATATTGCTTATGGAATCCAATGCTCTCGCAATCATGCCAACCTCACGAAGTATTTCCCTCATGCGCGCACCTGCCACCGTTAAATTTTGTTGCATTTACAACAATAATATAATTATATATACTGCATTTATCGCTGTTATTCATTATGACGATTTCCGCCAAAAAAATAAATCCGTAAAGGACGGGAGTTTATGAATTCCATTATTATTGCAACGCCAGAGGAGCTGGAGAAGGCCTTTTCCATTAGAAAAAACGTATTTGTCGAAGAACAAGGAGTACCGCTTGCGGATGAATTTGACGAATTTGACGAATTTGACGAGTTTGACCGGTTGGACGGAAAATGCGAGCATATTTTGGCCTATTACGAGGGACAACCGGTTGGTACGGGAAGAATTCGTACCGTCGAAGGGATCGGCAAGCTAGAGCGTATTTGCATAGTAGAGCCGTATCGCAAATTCGGGATTGGCAGACACATCATTGCCGCGTTGGAAAACATCGCGCTCGAAAAGGGACTGCCCAAGGTTAAACTGCACGGGCAAACGCATGCAAAGGGATTTTATGAGAAGCTTGGTTACGGGGTATCGTCGGCTGAATTCATGGAGGATGGCATCCCTCATGTCCTTATGACAAAGTCTATGGAATAAGGCTATGGAATAAAGGTTTGAGCTATCCTACCGCTGGGCAGCCTCGGAGCAATGCTCATAATGAAAATCGCAAGAAGCTATGCGCTATGAGATGATCTCCAGGGAAACATGCTCCGCTGCAACGGCAAACTCCTCTAATGGACACTCAAACAAAACGCGAAGCTCAAATCCCGTTTCCGTCATCCATCTTATCTCTATTCGTTTGGGTATGGATCAGAGCATCAAGCTTCTCGATAATAAGCTTCTCATTCTCCAATTGCTTCTTCATCTTCCCGTCAATGTTGAGCACGGCCAGCAGAATAATAACAAACCCAATAAACAAAAAGATCCCCATATCTTCGCCTCCACTGCCGATCGCTGCCGATCGCGAATTGTTGTAATTATCAGCCTGTTTCAATTAAAGTTTAACGCATGAGAATCGCTGAAGTTGCGCTTTGCCCCGCTAACGAAACTACAGAGCCTTAGAACGCGAAAAACAACCTCTTACCAGTTTTAACGAAACTATATATCGCTATATGGCATGGCATTTAGGCGATCAAATGATAGCTTGAAACAGATAATAACGATATGTAGTTTCGTTGCAGAGTGGAAGAGCAGGTGAGCAGCAGTCTGGTGGGCACGGATCTGGTGAGCATGCAGCCCGGTGTCGCACGATCCAGCCATCAAGCGATCCCTTGAGCAGCAGCCAGACACACGCACGCGAAAAAGCTGCCTCTCCTCATCCCAAGGATGACGAGAGGCAGCCCTCGCGCTCAAGCTATCAGCCTTTTATAACATAAAGCCGGCTGGATTCCTCGAAAATCTCTCCCGCAGCCAGGCTCAGAAGGCCGATTTCATCGGCTGGCAGATCCACATTTGGCGCGTTCACCAGGTTGATCTGCGGCTCAGGGCAGAAGAAGCCCTCAGTCGCGTTGTTATTCCAGATCATCCACTGCTTGTAGGAGGTGCCTACATCATAGACAAGCTTAATGCCCGCTTTCGTATCGGTCAGCTCCATCCGGTTGCGTCCGTTCTGCGGGCGAGCCGTATAATGGTTATCCATCGCTTCGAAGAACGGAAATACCCCGCTGTCGCGCATAAGCTGCTCCTCTTCCTTAAGTGGCTGATACTGTTTCGTTGGCAGCATCCGCTCATTCAGCTCCCAACGCTCGCCAAGCGTCATATGGATGCGGTAATCTTTAGCCTCTCCGCCAGGCACAAACGGCGCGTTCACCGAAGTATGGAAAGCAAGAAGGCAAGGCATTACCTCTTCGCCGTCATTGCGGACCGTCACTTGCTGCAGCAGGCCGTTCTCGCTTAACGAGTAACGGAGACGGATCGTATAGTTAAACGGGAAGCTGGCATAAGAAGGATGGTTCTCATCCACCTGAACCGATACAACCACATAGCTTTCCGTCTTTGTTGCCCCGAAGTCTTCGACCTGCCACGGCGTCTGATAGAGAAAACCATGCAGATGGTTGCCCGTTGCCGGTTCATTGACATCAAATTGATGAACTTTCCCCTCCCAAGGGAATTTGCCATCCTCATAGCGGTTCGGAGGGAACAGCACGGGAATGCCATGGATCATCGGTCTTGCCTTGAAGCTATCCATCTCCTCGGGCGTTGGTTCATGCAGGAACGCCATTTCCGCCTCCGTATCCCGAAAAGCAATTAGATTGCCGCCAATCTCGGGAAGAAGTGCAGCCTCGTACGGTCCAAAACGCAGCCAAATCGCGCGTTCGCCGTGAAATAATCCTTCGTTTGCTTGATTTACCGTCATTCTTCTTACACCTCGTCTGTTAGTTTCCGTATTGTCGTGTTCTTGATGTCTTTCGTTCGCCGATTAACGGGAATTCCCCGATCCGAAGCTTTGCTCCGCCATACGGAACAAGCATAAGCTCGGTGACCGGCTGATCATCTGTATTCGGTGCGATTGGCGGAGTTCCTGCATTATTGCCTTCCATTCGCCAATCCGGCACCAGCTGGCCCAATACGGCGAGCTTAACAGGGGACTCTGCGGCCAGGAACGGCTGGTACGGAATTTCTTCGCTGCCTGCAACCGCCTTAAATGGGGTATCGGCAAGCAAGCCGTATTTCCAAGGGGAAGCCGGATACAGCTCATAGTCATGGAACCGTTCGCGCTTCCGCAGCAGCTGCCAGCTTTCCTCCACGGGAAGGACATATACAAGCGGTCCGCGCTCCACGCTTACGGCGTACAGATTGCGGGAGACGGTCTTCGGCTCCATCGGCAGCGACAGCTCAATGCGGTCCCCCGTCTGCCATTCGCGGTAAATGGCCGCGTAACCCTGGTTGATTTCAAGCCCTGCAGCGGTACCGTTAACCGTAATGACCGGCGAATCGCACCAGCCCGGAATACGCAGCCGTACCGCAAAGCTGGCTGGACGCTCCAATTGAAGCTCTACTTTGACCCGCTCCCGGAACGGATACTCTCCCGATACCCGAAGCTCGGCCTTCACGCCGCCCGCAACTTCCGTGCGAACGACACAAGGCGCATAAGACACGGCGGCCAACCCGCCTTCGTTGTCCTTCATCCATAAATGGGAAACCAGCTTTGGCCAGCCTTGGTGCATATTAGCCGTGCAGCAGCCGAAATTCGGCTCCAGGCCAAAGACGTTGGCATAAGGGCCGTTGCTCCAGGCGCGCGGGGCTACGTTGCAAATAATCTGGTTCACTTGCTGGTCGTATTGATGGGAAGTCCAATCCGCGGAAATAGCGGCAGGCAAAGCGTTAAAGGCTACCTTTTCCAATACGTCGGCAAACTTGCCGTCTCCGAAAATCCGCGTCAGCTGCTCCAGCGTGAACATATACTCCACAACCGCGCATAGCTCCACGCCTTGGCTAGGATGCGTGCCCGACAGCCATTCGTCGCCGGAGAACATGCCATGCGCCTGCCCGTGATAGGTCATCAGGCTTTCGATTCCGCGGTACACCGCTTCCAGCTCATGGTTGTCCTCGGTCAGCTCGTAGAGCACGCCCGGCGTCTTCAGTCCCATCGCCACATTGACGACATGCGTTCTCCAATCCCACTGCTCGACCTTCCGCCAGAACGGAAATTCGTAAAAAATATCGGTCCAGTCCGTCGTCTGCTCCTTCACGATAGAGGCCAGCTTCAGCAGCTCTTCCTTTCCGGTGCGCTTATACAGCCAGATCAAGCAAAGCAGCAGCTCCGCGCCGCGCGCTTTGGCCCATCCCTGCAGCGGCTGGTCCTCAATCTGCCCGGCTACGTAATCGGCGAATTTCGTCAGGAAAGGGACTACGCGCGCATCGCCGGTTGCTTCCTCGTATTGCGTAAACACCTTGAGCATGATCATGTAATGCCACCAGTCCTGCTCCTTGTTTACGTCATTATTCACCGTTTCGATCCGCGCCGGGCCAAACATGCCGTTCTCCTGCTGGCTGTTCAGCGCCCATTCCACCCAGCGGTTTGCCTTCGCAATCAATTTCTCGTCGTTTAAAATATAGGCCAGCGGCAGCAATCCGTCCAAATAATAAGGACCGCGCTCCCAGCTTTCACCGCTGCCGCCAATCCATCCGTTATCCGGGCCAACGTCAGGCCAATGCTCCTCCAAATGTCCCGTTAACCCGTCTGCCTGAATCCGAAGCTGGTTGTACAGCCACCCCTCCGCTTGAATGCTGCCTAGCGGCAGAGCCTCAAAGTTACTCTTCATGGTTAAGCTCCCTTCCATTCGTCTGATTCGAATATACCATTAAACCGGCCCCTTGCCGGATAGACAATCGCAACAATTAATTGTCCGATCACAACCTAATAGATCAACGAGTCATTTACGAATCTCCCGCATTTATCTATACTGGATTCATTCCTGTTTAATTGGAGGAGCCTTATAATGTTTCATTTTGAATGTCCGCCTATGCCCCACTTTGTTCAAATCGGAGAAGATACGTACCAGCCGGGCAGAAAACATCCCGACCGCAGCAGCATTGGCGTATTCGATCTTCTGTTTGTAACCAGAGGATGTCTGTATCTGGCTGAGGGGGAAAGCGAGCTCACCCTGCCAGCCGGTCATTTCGGCATTTTGCGTCCGGACCTGGAGCATCATACCGTCACTCCTTGCCGGGAAGAGACCCATTTCTACTGGCTGCATTTCCAGACGACCGGGCAGTGGCATCCCGAGGCTTACGACAAAGAGCCCTTGCCGCCTGAGCAAGAGCCTCTTTATCCGCCTATCGAATACTTCTCCTTCTATTTGCCGCGCTCCGGCCCGGTTCAAAGCCTAGGGACAGGGGAAGAGAAGTTCCGGGAGCTTCTTCACCTGTATAAAAACCCGGCCGGCAATTCCCGCTGGCAGGAGCAGCAGCTGTTCCACGCGATTCTTCTCAAGCTGCAGGAGGATAGCAAGGAAGAGACAACGCAAAGCTCCCATCTGCAGCTGGCCGAGGATGCCGCCCTCTATTTGCGCAAGCATTACCGCGACCCGCTAAGCTACAAGCGGATGGCGGAGGAGCTGCATTTTCACCCCAACTACATCGCTTTGTGCATGAAAAGAACGTTTGGCTGCACGCCGCTTGACTATGTCACCCAATACCGGATCGAACAGGCCAAACGGCTGCTTATTCATACCAACAATCCCGTCGGCGCCATTGCGGAGGATACCGGCTTTGGCTCCTTCCCGTATTTCGTCCGCTGCTTCCACAAGCGTACCGGCAAGACGCCAAAGCAGTTCCGGATGCTGTACCGTCAGAGCAAGCCGCCTACCTAGGCGCCAGGAAGCCGTCTCTCTCCAGCTCAGCCATTGCCTCCAGCAGCATCACGCCGCTGAGCTGGCCGCTCAGTTGAACTTCCGGCTCCGGCTCTCCGGCCCAGGATAAGCTGAACAAGCCGGACTCCGAGCGCCCTTTCTCCCACAAGGAGCCGGCGTTATGCCGGATCAGATTGACCCATGGCAGCGACAAATCGGGCTGAATGCGAATGAGGTTAACCAGATAGCGGATCAGAATGCCTTTGAATAGGCCGCAATCGTCGTTCCCTTCGCGAGGCAGCATGCCCGTCACCGGATCGACCAGTTCCTGAACGGCTGCTCCTGCGGTTCTCTGCGCATCAACCAGATAGCTCTCATCCCCCGTGCAGTTGTACAGCTCAATGCCGGCTCCGATAAAGACGCCTTGGCAATACGTATACTTCCAATCGTAATCGATCCGTCCGTTGCCAAGCCGGTTCATGCCGTCCCACACAAAGCCGGTCTCCGGATCCACAAGCCGTTCCTTGTTGAATCGGTAGATCCGCTTCGCCCATTCCAGGTCTTCTTCCCGGCGGTCCGCTTGATAGATCCGCGCAGCAAGAATGGAGGCCGGAGCATTCGCGGGCGTGTTTTTGTAGTCCAGCTGATCCTTCTTCCAGGCCATGCCGCCGCCCATATGATCGTTCCACGCCGTCTTGATATCCTCCCACAGTTCAAGAGCGCCTTCCTTGTAGAACGACTTCCCTGTCGCTCTATAAGCTCTGAGCAGCGCAAGCGCCATCCATTCCATATCGTCATAGTAGTTATGAAGAAGCGTATCGCCGTTCCACTTCTTTGCCCCGCGGAATGCCCGCTCCAGCAGCGCCTCATCCTCTTCCGACTTGGTACGCGCCAGGGAATCTACCAATACGTCTACCACATGCGCATGCCACCAATAAATCCAATGATCTTTGCAAGTGCCATTGCAAGGCACCACCTGGTCCATCACGCCGCGCTCTTCATTCCAGAACAGACGGCGAAAATCCTCCTGCGCGGTTGCCGCGCGTTCTGCCCAATTCGTTTGTGCCGCTATCATTAGGACTGTACCCCCTCGGTTAACGCCGTGCTTGTCATGCCGCGCTTCTCCAGCACCGCCAGCTGCTCCAGCAGCATGATGCCGCTAAGCTGCGTGCTAAGCGTTACGCGCTCTTCCGGCTGAACGCTCCAGAAGGTGCTGAACACCCTGCGCGCCGGATCGGCGCCGCGCGTCCACAGCGCCTGCCCCTGCTGCTCCAGCAGCGCCGACAGCTCGGCGCGCTCCTCCGATACGGAAGCCAGCTCGCCCAGATAACGGATCAGAATGCCTTTGAACAAGCCGCCGTCTCCATCGCCCTCATCCGGCCAAAGCCCGCTCTGCAGCAGTTCGTCGGCCGCAACTTTAGCCGTACGCTCCGCATCCCGCAGGTAAGCCGAATCGCCCGTAATCCGATACAGCTCTACCGCCGCGCCAATATAGACGCCTTGGCAATAAGTAAATTTCCAGTCCTTGTCGATGGAGCCGTCGCCGGTTCGGTTCATGCCGTCCCACACAAAGCCGGTCTCCGGATCCACAAGGCTTGCTTTCAGCCAATTGTAGATTTTATGAGCCCATGCCAGATCCTCTTCCCGTCCAAACGCCTGATACAGTCTTGCCGCCAGAATAACGGCAGGCGCGTTGGCCGGGGTATTCTTGTAGTCCAGCTGCGGCTTCTGCCAAGCGATTCCGCCGCCCGCATGCTCGTTCCAGCCGGTCTGGATGTCCTCCCACAAGAGAAGGGCCGCACCTTTATATTTCTCTACGCCGGTTGCCTGGTAAGCCCGCAGCCAGGCGATCGCCATCCACTCCATGTCGTCGTACAGTTCATTGGGCCACGCGCCGCCGTTGCGGTTCAAGATTCCTTCATGGAACGCGGCCAGCCGCTCCCGGTAGAAGTCGCTTCCCGCCCGGTTCAGCCCGTCCGCCAAAGCATCCACGGCATGCGCCATCCACCAGTAATGAAAAATCGTATTGCAAGCGCCGTCCGGGCACGGAATTTCGATATCGTACATGTTAATGGAAGGATTCCAATACAACTGCTCCAATGCCTGCTGCGCTTCTTCCGCTCTTGCCGCCCACACCATTGCTCTCACTCTCCCCGCACTCCTCTGTCTACTGTAATTGTCCGTTTTTCTCCAATACGGCCATCTGCTCGAGCAGCATCAATCCGCTTAGTTCCGCGCTTAACTGCACGATCGTATCCGGCGCTTCGGCCCATGAATGGCTGAATACCGCTTTGTCTTCCGCTTTGCCGAATTGCCATAAGCTTTCGGCATTGGTCTTCAGCATTCCAATCAGATCATTGCGTTCCGGCTCATCCGGATCAGCGGCGATCAGCTCTCCCAAATAACGGATCAATACGCCCTTGAACAAGCCCCCGTCACCGTCGCCTTCCGATGGAAGCATGCCGGTTGCCGGAGACAGGAACGCCTCCTTCAGATGAGCCGCCGTCCGGCGGGCATCCTCCAGATAAGCCTGATCCTCCGTTACCCGGAACAATTCAACGCCGGCCCCGATAAAGACGCCTTGGCCATAGGTGAATCGCCATTCCTTGTCGATATTGCCGTCGCCCGTCCGGTTGATTCCGTCCCATACGAGACCGGTATCCGGATCCACAAGCGTCTCTTTTTGCCAATCGTAAATCTTTTTCGCCCAGGCCAGATCTTCCCCGTTACGAAAATGTCCGTACAGCCGAGCCGCCAAGATAGCGGCAGGAGCGTTCGCCGGCGTATTCTTGTAATCGGTCTGCTCCTTGCGCCAAGCGATGCCGCCGCCCATTTCCCCGTTCCAGCCGCCTTTAATCTCTTCCCACAGTTCAAGCGAGGCCAGCTTATACCTCTCGTCCTTGGTGGCGTCATAGGCTCTCAGCCAAGCCAGCGCCATCCATTCCATATCATCGTAATAATCGTTGATCATGACGCCGGCGTTGCGGTCAAGCAGACCTTGATAGAGCTTGGCGATTTGCTCCGCATACCGTTCATCGCCGATGCGTTCGTAGCCGTCGACCAGCGCATCCACCGCATGCGCCAGCCACCAATAGTTGAAGGGATCGGTGCACAGCTGCGCTATGCATGGGGCGGCATTGTTGTAAAGCCCTCGCTTGTCGTCCCAAAAGGACTTTGTCAGCTCAAGCTGCGCCTCTTCCGCCCGCTCCTGCCAAATGACGGAGGAGGCCGGATTATCCTTCCCTCCCAATGACCAGACCAACGCGATGAGGATAACTGCCGCAGCGCCGGCCAGCCACAAATACCGCTTGTTTCGTTTCAATCCGATCAGCCTTTCGTCCCCGTAAAGGCAATGCCCTGTACGAAATACTTCTGAAGCAGGAGGAACAAGACGAGAATCGGCAGGATCGCGATTAGCGCGCCGGCCATCATTGGCCCGAAATCGGTCTGATGGTTGAATGAGAACGCCTGCAGCCCCATCTGTATCGTTGCTTTTGCCGGGTCATTCAGAACGATCATCGGCCACAGGAAGCTGTTCCAGCCCGCCTGGAAAGTAAAGATCGAAAGGGTTGCAAGCGCCGGCTTCGTCAGCGGCAAATAAATGTTCCAGAAAATCCGGAACTCCCCCGCACCCTCAATCCGCGCCATCTCCATCATGTCGGAGGGCAGCGTCAGGAAGAACTGCCGCATGAAGAAGACCGCAAACGATCCGGACGCACCCGGCAAAATAATTCCCCAGAAGGAGTTCAGGAAGCCGTTGCCTCCGGCTCCAAGGATGTCATTGCCGCCAATCAGCGGGAAATGCTTCAATACGTAGAAGCTTGGAATCATCGTTACGATGCCGGGAATCATCATCGCCGCCAGCAGGATGCGGAACAGCGGTTTATTCAGTTTAAAGTTCAGCTTGGCAAAGGCGTAGCCGCTGATGGACCCAAAGAACAGGTTGCATAATACGCCAGCTGCGGCCAGGATAAAGGAGTTGGCGAAATATCCCGCGAACGGTACGGTCGTAAACGCCGACCGGTAATGCTCTAACGTAAGCTTGGACGGAATCCACTTGATCGGCACCGAGAAGATCTCGTTGCTTGGTTTAAACGAAGTAATCAAACTCCAGAAAAACGGCAAGAACATTGCTGCCGCTATAGCTATCGCAACCGCGTAGAACAGAACGCCTAACAAGACCCTTTTGAGAGCATAAGAAGGCGGCTTGGGTGCGCGTACTGCGATTGATTTGACAATAGGCTGTGCCATGACCATACCCCTCCTTACACAATCGGTTCCTCGGATTTATTAATGCGCATGTTAATGAAAGAAAAGATCAGAATCGCCACGGCCAGCACAAACGCCTGGGCGGAAGCATAACCCATCTTGAGCTGGTTGAAGCCCTGGTTATAAATGAGATATACCGGCGTCTTCGTTACGTTGCCCGGACCGCCCTGCGTCAGGACAAACGCCTGGTCGAACAGCTGCAGCGCCCCGATAATCGCCATCGTGCTGACAAGGAAGGTTGTTGGGCGAAGCTGCGGCCACGTAATATAGCGGAACCGCGCAAAAGCCGTTGCTCCGTCCAGCTTGGCGGATTCGTACAAGTAATCCGGCACGCCTTGCAGGCCTGCGATATAAATGATCATATTGGAGCCGACCGACTGCCATAACGTCACCATAATAATGGAGAACATCGCCGTCTCGGTCTGGGCGAGCCAAGCCGGACCGGTAATGCCCGCATAGCTGAGCAGGTTGTTCACCAGGCCGAACTCCGGATGGAGCAGCCAGATCCAGACGGTAGACGCCGCAACCGCGGAGGTTAAGGTCGGAAGATAATTCATCGTTCGGAACAGCTTGACGCCAAACCGCTTGAAGTTCAGCAGCATGGCTAGCAATAAGGAAATAATGATATTGAGCGGCACGAAAATAACGGAATAGAAGAATACGTTCTTGAACGTCGTCCAGAACAGATCGTCCTCAAGCAGCTTCTTGTAATTGTCGAGCTTAACGAATTCCATCCGGCTGACCACATCGTAGTTCGTAAAGCTTAAGTAGAGCGCCATGACGACAGGAATAATGGTAAAAGCGAAAAACAGCAGCATCGTTGGCGTAATAAACAGGTAGGCCATGCGGGCCTGATGCTGATTAAGCTTGCCCATTGAAGACATCAGCACTCCTCCCTCCTTCGTAGTGAATCCCAGCCTGCCGGAACAGATAAAGGGAGGTCTCCCTCCCTTTACCGTCCGGTCAGCTCCACCGGGAGACCTTCAATTATTTCACGTCTTCGTTATCCGCAAGCTGCTGGTCGCCCCGCTGCTGCGCTTTCTTAAGCGTATCCTCCGCGTTTTGCTTCTTCTGCTGGTACAGCTCCAGGTTCGGAATAAGCGCTTCGGTCTCCATGACGGAGTAGCCAGGGTGAGCCGGACGAGTCTTCGCGAATTCGAGCGTATCGAGGAACGGCTGCCAGAGCGGATCTTCCTTGAAGAACGGATCTTCAAGCGCCGGCTTGTAGCCAGGGATGTTCAAGCTTGTTTTTGCCCACAGAAGCGCGTTGTCCTTGTTAGCCGTCCACCATTTGATGAACTCCCACGCTGCTTCCTGGTTCTTCGAAGCTTCCGGAATAACAAGGCCGAAGCCGCCCATCACGCCGCCTTTGTCTCCGTTAGGTCCAGCCGGAGGAGGCACAACCCCGAAGTCCAGATCCTTGCCGTATTTCTTGTACGTGCTCAGCATCCACGGACCGTTGTAAGTCATCGCAACCTTGCCGGTCGCGAAGGCATCGGTTCCTTCGCCGAGACCTTGCTCAAAGCCAACCTTATACACTTTGTCCTGGTTCAGCATGCGGTCCCAGAATTCAAGCACGGCCAGGCCTTTTTCGTTGTTGAAGTTCGTTTTCTTGCCGTCGTCGGTCAGCATCGAGCCGCCCGCTTGTTGAAGATACATATTAAAGAGTCCGTTATCGGCAAGCGAGAAGCCTGCTACTTCAAGCTTGCTTCCGTTCCATTTGGTCGTCTTGATGCCGGCCTGTTCGAGCTCATCCCATGTCGTAGGAGGCGCCGTTACGCCTGCGTCAGTCAGAAGCTTTTTGTTATAGAAAAGCGCGCGGGCGTCAACGGTCAAAGGAAGGCCGTACAGCTTGTCGCTATTGGACAATTCCTTCAACGCTTCGCCGAAGAAATCATCCTTGTTCAAGCCGTCTTTCGTCATGAAATCATCGATTGGGTGAAGCACGTTTTTCGGCGCGTAGAGCGGCGTACGCCATCTGTCCCAGAGGAGCACGTCAGGTGCGCCGCCGGATGTGGCCGCCGTCAGAAACTTCGTAATCAGGTCCTGCTGCAGCACGTATTTCACGTGAATTTTATCCTGCGATTTGTTGAATGCATCAACCATCGTCTGGAATTGCTTCTGGCCGTCACCCGCCCAGTCGCCCCAGAACGTCAGCTCTACGGCTTTGCCGCCGCCGGAATTGCCCGAAGCGTTATCCGGTTGCTCGCTGTTTGCGTTCGTATTGCTGCTTGCATTCGCATTCCCGTTGCCGTTGCTGCTTGTCGTTGTTTTTGCGCAGCCGGCTGCTGTTGCTACTACCGTGACCAAGGCGATCATCGTGATCCATTTTTTCACTTTTCATGCCTCCCTTTTTTAGTAACAAACTATCTATTTCGAAGAAAGCCGCCGATAGGCGTTGCCCTCTATGAAATCGCTGTCATTTCGTTTGCACTCGAATCCCGCAATAATCAAGCAGAAGCTCGCTGAACATCATGTTGGCCCATGAGAACCATGGACGGCTGAACTGATACGGGTCATCCGCATGGAAACCTTCATGCATAAAGCCGGTTCCGGCCGTTGTGGCTTCCATCAGGCTGAGCAGCCTTTCCTTCTCGGAGCGGTCATCCGTTGTCAGGCCTTGCATGGCCAGGGCGATATGCCAGATGTAACGGTCCGGGGTATGCGGACTGCCGATCCCGGCTGCCGCTTCGCCTTCGAAGTAATACGGGTTGCCGCTGCTGAGCACAAAGTCTCGCGTATTGCGGTAGACAGGATCGTCCTTCGAGGTATAGCCGAGATAAGGAATCGACAGAAGACTCGGCACGTTGGCATCATCCATAAAATTGTAATTGCCTAGGCCGTCGGTTTCATACGCATAAATTTTTCCAAATCGCGGATGATCGGCGATGCCGTGCGTTTGGATGCCTTGATGAAGCTCCTCGCCAAGCTTAGCCGCTCTTGCCGCAAGCTCCCGGTCGCCAAGCACTTCCTCCGCAATTTCCCTCAGATACCCAAGTACGACAACCGCAAACATGTTAGCCGGTACAAGGTAGCCGTATGCGCAAGCGTCGTCGCTTGGGCGGAAGCCGCTCCATGTCATGCCGGTATAGGCCGTTTCCGTGCCTTTCCCCTCCCGCAGGAGCGTATCCGTCGGCGCGCAGTTGAAGCGCTGGAACGTGTAAGGCGACGCGTTCTCATGGTGCTGCTCCGTTGTCCAAAGCTTCAGAATCGCGTCCGCAGCCAGACGGAAGGTATCGCCGAATTGCGAGGTTCTGCCGGTATTCTTCCAGAACAGATAGCTGAGCTGCAGCGGGTAGCACAACGAATCGATCTCGTATTTGCGCTCCCAGATGGACGGTCCCATGTCCGTCAGATCATCCTGATGTCCTTTGCCGGTTGGCCCGTTGTTGAAGGCATTCGCGTAAGGATCAAGCAGGATTGAATCCATTTGCCTCCGGACAAGACCTTCAATGAGATCGGCCAGCTCGGCGTCCTCGGACGCAAGCACCAGAAACGGACGTAGCTGCGCAGCGGAATCGCGAAGCCACATAGCTGGTATATCACCTGTTATAACAAACGTCGTGCCGTCCGGCATGCGCTGGATGGTCGTTTGCAGCGTATTGTGGATGGCCTTCTCGAATATGGCCGCCCAATTCGGATGCTCCGCCGTCTTTTCCTTAATACGCTCCACCAGTCGCGTTAAGGATGCGGGAATTTCTGTCGATTGCGTCATCAGTTTTCGTGCCTCCTTGATTCCTTTGAACGCTGTTTATAAAACGCTTTCATTTGATATTGCTATTATATTGGCATGCATATGTTATGTCAATATATATTTTTTCGAAAGGTTATACCAACCTTTATACTATTCAACAGGGACTATCGGACGCAAAAGAAAAAAAGCCCCCAGGCTGGAGACTCTTCATGCGATTTCCGTTCGATTTAATTTCTTTGTTCGACGGGAACATTAACCGGGATCTTGAAATACCAGATATAGAACAGGCATAACAGAAACGTGATTCCGTAGGCAACGAGCGGCCTCCTGTGAAAGATCCACAGCAAAGGAAACATGGTGAAGTCAAAAAAGATAGACCAATAAAGACTCCAGCCGTACTGGTAGACGATTCGGTCCGTCAGCATAAATAACCACTCCACCCCTATGTAAACCCCGATGTACCTTGCATAATGACCAACGATTTTGTTAGACCGATCAGGATAATTCGAGATGAACATCAACGCCGTTGCGGGGAATACGACAAAGGTGTATACCATTTCGGTCAAGCTATGGTTAGGAAAAAAGTCCGGCTTCAGCTGCCATAGGAAGTGGCCGGCTGTCAGAAAATTATAGAGCAGATTGCCGATGACAATAAACATCATCGTAGGATGGTACCTTTGCCAATGCCGCCAATCCCCGTATCTCCACGCTGCGAGTACGGTTATAACCCCCAGAATCAAATGCACATCGATTGCCCCTCTTTGTAGTCGAGCTTATGTCAGCTCTTGAAAGTTTTTACGGCGGCTGAAGTAGTGAGCCAATAAATAAATGCCCATCTGGATCGGAAAGGAGTAAGTATATCTCCACTTGAGCGGCTCATATATACCAATCCAATGAAAAATAGGCTCCGCAACGTAAGAGGTTAGGAATGCGAATAGGATGGCTTTCAAGAACGGGCTTCCGGTGGGCTTGAACTGCAGCAAGAACATGATGCCCACAGGCATCAAAGTCACGTCCCAAGGGAAGTAGGTCGGAATCAGCGGAATCACGTTAAACCGGTAATGCCATAATCCATATTGATCCCCAAGCACATCCAGCGTCAGGGACACGATCGAGGACATGAATCCGGCATATTGAATACGGTCCGAGCTTTGCCTGTTCCGCAGCACGAACCACAGTACCCAGGGCAGGGTGCTTAAGGCAACCCCAAACCACCATATTCCCGAGAAAACCACGTACTCTGACCAGATTTGGACTTTTTGGTCAAGCAGCCTTTCGACTTGATAATTATTTTCATCGATCAGGTCCTTGACCTTCTCTTTCTCCACGTTCCTCAACTCCCTGCAAAAATATTGTGCGCCAACCTTATTTTGTTATTCGCCTTTTTCCTTGTCCGCCATGAAAAAAGCGCAAATAAAAAAGCCTCCGCAAAGGAGGCTTTCGCATACGCCGAAACTAGGAGTGGGCCGGACCTGTCGAGTCGCTGACAACAAGCGAAGCATCCAGCAAAATTTTATTCGGTACGGATTGCCCGGCCCAAAGCTTAAGCACGTTCTCGAAAGCAACGCGCCCCATCTCATGCTGATTCTGGCTCAGATGGGTGAACGGGTAACGTCCATTGGTCTCCGGGCAGTCGAAGCAGACGATCGAATAGTCCTCAGGCACGGACTTGCCCATCTGCTGCACCGCTTGAAAGGCAATCTGTCCGATATTGAATTCCGTCGCAAACAGCGCCGTAATCTGCGGGTGCTTGTTCAGATGGGTGATCAGCTTCTGAATATCCTCCTGCTTGTTCTCCTCCGTATTATGCTTCGGAAGCGTGGACGTAATATTCTCCATCCAGATCTCCCGGTCAACAACAATCCCCTTCTCCGCATGGGCTTGAATAAACCCTTCGATCCGCTCCTCGATAGCGGTAGTATCCACCGGCGGAGGCGTCAGAAAGGCAATCGATTTATGTCCAAGCTCAAACAAGTGGTTCGTTCCGTCTTTGGCCGCGCCTACGTTGTCCGTTGCAATGGAGCTGGCCGATATGCCCTTCAAATGGCGGTCGACGAGCACAAACGGGAACTGGTTAATAACCAGCTTCAAGATTTCGGCATTAAAGTATTCGCCCTGCGCCGGAAAAATAATGAGTCCGTCCACGCCAAGCTCCAGCAGTCCCTTGATCGCTTCCTCCTCGAGGGCAGGCATGCCGAACGTGCGCCGGAGAACCAGGTAGCAGTTATGCTCGCGGGACGCTTCCTCCATGCCGTAAATCAGTCCGTTGCCGTAGCTGTCCGCAAAGTCGGTAATCACGAGGCCAATCAGCAGCTTGCCGTCTTCCTTGCGCGTCTTCTGGGTCTGCGCCACCGTTGCTGCCGGCTGCTTCGGCTGCGGCGCCGGCTGATCGGAGACGAAGGAGCCGCGCCCCGGCTGCCGGATAATGAAGCCTTCATTGGCCAGCAGCTCCAGCGCCTTCTTGCTCGTAATCCGGCTGACATGGTATTCGTCGCCAAGCTCCTTCTCCGAAGGAACCCGGTCGCCCGGTACGTATTTCTTCTCTATGATGTCTTCGCGGAGCGCTTCGAAAATCCGTTCATACATCGGTTTCGATGATTCGTTCATCCTGTTCGTTCCCCCGTCTTCCCTCTGACAAGTGTTTATTATATAACAATATATCATGATATATGTTATTTGCCAAGATGAATTGACATGTCAACTGCAAAATAACGACAACACAAAAAAGCCTGTCCTCCCAATCAGGAGACAGGCTTGCTCGATTAAGTATAGACGTTGCTAGTATACGTTGCTAGATTGGCATTTCCCTGCCTGTATAATCCACGAAATTAAACCTGCCTTTCGGCACGAGCCGCCCCTCGATCATCGCAAGGATCCCCTTCGCGCTTTGGCGCGGATCGGTAGGCGCATTTTCCCCGCCCATGTCCGTCTTCATCCAGCCCGGATGCACGCTAAACACCTGAATGCCCCGCTCCTTCACGGCAGACAGCAGCTGCTGCGTGAACATATTCAGCGCCGTCTTCGAGATGCCGTACGGGTAATCTCCCGCATAGGCATTCGAGATGCTGCCAGCTTCGGAGGAAATATTGATGATGGCACCTTGCTTTTCCGTTACCAGAGGAAGGAAATGCTTCACGACCCGCATGGGCCCGAACAGATTGATATCGAAGGTTTTAGCGACTTCCTCGATATTCAGCTCTTCTATCGCGGTATTGCGTTCGACGAGAATGGCGGCATTATTAACGATTGCTCCGATTGCTTTTCCTTGCTCCCGCAATGTCCCCGCTAACGCGGCCACTTCCGCTTCATCCGTAACATCCAGCCGTACAAGCTCCAGCCGCTCGCCGTATTGCTTGGCAAGCTCGGCAAGCCTGCCTTGCCCGGCGGTATCGCGCACGCCCGCAAGAACATGATGGCCGCGCTCCAGCGCTTCGGCCGCCATCTCGTAACCCAGACCCCTATTGGCTCCCGTGATCAGAATATTCATCCCGCAATCTCCTCCTTCATCTTCCATTCCTCTAAACTATAGCATAAAGGGATATAAACATACCTTAGCAGATCCTTTGATAATCCTAAAAAAAGAAGGGTATAACCGCTGTGGATTATACCCTTGCCTTCGTGTTGCCGCTTATTTGCCGTTTGCCGCGCGCCAAGCGTCAAGCTGTTTTTGCGCTTCGGCGATGACTTTGTCCGCGCCTGCCGCTTTTTGCTTCCCGAGCAGCTTCGGAATGTTCTCCTCCGGATCCAGCTGGCCGGATTTCAGTCCGTCAACAAAAGCCTTGTTGGCATTGTCGATGGCGATAATCTCGTTCTTCACCGGCTCCGGATCAAAGATAAAGCCAAACGTGCGGGCCGGACGGCTCGATACCATCTCGTTGAACTTCTCGTAGTTCCGATATTTGTTCGGGTCTTCGCCTTCGCGGGTATAGTTCAGCATCTGGTTGCCGATCTGCCACATAATATCGTGATAGAAGCCGGTGTCGTTCGTCGTTTTGCCTTCAGGCAGCGCGATTTGTCCATTCTTCATAATGTAATGCTTGCCTTCTACGCCGAAGTTGAACAGCGTGAGGAGCTTTTGGTCCTTAAAGAACAGGTTCAGCAGCATCATCGCGCGGGCAGGGTCCTTCGACGTTTTGGAGATGGCCTGCATCGTTGCCGTCATCTTGCCGGTTTGCAGTCTGTCGACGTTTAACGGGATTTGGATCATTTCACGGCCGGCTTTAATGGAGGCGTTAGGCGCTTTCGATACCGCGCCGATCTCCATGTTGGCCAGAATCTCCATGTCGCCTACAAGGGCAAACGCTTTGCCGGCCTGAATTTTCTTCCACGCATCAAGCCCCGGAGTTAATGCGTCCTTATTGATAAAGCCCGCTTTGAACCATTTGTGGGTCAAGTCGGCAAGCTCCTTGTAACGAGGAGTCTCAAACGAATTAATGACCTCATAATTATTCGGATCCGTATTTAATACGTTTACCACCGCTACGCTGGAGATCGTGTCCAGCGTACCGGAAGAATAGTAAGCTTCAAGCGGGAAGCTTGGCGCCGCCAGCGGCGTTACGCCCGGCTCCTTGTCTTTAACGATTTGAAGCAGCGGCTCCAAATCTTCCACTTTGCCGGATTTCAGCGCGGATAAGTCCATATTGTATTTGTCGACCAGCGCCTTGTCGAGATAAACGCCCTGCGAGCCGCCAAGCTCCTGATGGGTATGAATGCCGTACAGCTTGCCGCCGCGTTTGGCGGGCTCGTGGTAATCCTTCTCTACCGCCTCGATATCCGGGCCGTATTGGGCAAGCAAATCATCCAGCGGAAGCAGTCCGCCCTTCAATACCTGCTGGTTATAGCCCAGCCAGTCGGCCGTGAACAGCAGATCGAACTTCTCGTTGGACGCCATCATCAGATTGGTCTTGTCGCTCCAAGCGCCCCAGTCAATCGGGTTCAGCTTCACCGTCATATTCAAATCAGGGTACGTTTGCTTCAAATAATCGTTCATTGCGGTCTGCACGCTGGCCAGATCGGCTTGCGGCGCATCCGGGTACACCATGACGACTTCGTAAGGATCAAGCGCCTTCGCGCCACTCTTTGCCGGCTCTGCCGAAGTATTCGCCGAGCCGGAAGCGGCGCTCTCTTCTTGATTGCCGTTCGAGGTTTTGTTCGTCGACGAGCATCCCGTTGCGGCAAGCACAATCGCGAGAATAAGCGTCAGAAGAACAAGCGAGCTTTGTCTAAACCTTTTCATTCGTGTGACCTCCCCAAAATGATCAAGCTTAAGTTCTTTATACTAAACCGAAGCAAGTTCGGACTTAGCCTTTGACTGCGCCTACCGTCAGCCCTTTGACGAAATACTTCTGCAGGAACGGGAATACGAACACAAGCGGGCCGATCGCCACCATCGCCATCGCCATCCGGATCGATTCCAGCGGCTGCGTGACGTTGGCCGTGCTGCTGTAAGCCTTATTCGCGATGCTTTGCAGGAACGAAGCGTTCATCAGCGTTTTGTTAAGCAGATACTGCAAGGAATACAGCTTCTCGTTATTGATAAACACCAGGCTGGTAAACCAGTCGTTCCAGTAGGATACGATCGTGAACAGCCCGATCGTGGCCATAACCGGCAGGGACAGCGGCAAAATAATGCTGAAGTACGTCCGGTACTCGCTGGCGCCGTCAATCTTGGCCGACTCGACGAGGGACGGCGGAATGCTGTTCGTAAAGAACGTGCGGATAATAAAGACGTTGAAGCCGCCTATTAACCCCGGAATGATAAGCGCAAGCAGCGTGTCCTGCACATGCAGGAACCGGGTATAAACCAGATACCAAGGCAGCAGTCCGCCGGAGAACAGCATCGTGAAGAATACATAGAAACCTAGAGCATTCCGATACGGAAACTCCGTTCGGGACAAGGCGTAAGCCATGGCCGAAGTTATCAGCAGACTTATCGCAACGCCGATAAGCGTAACCGTGATCGTTACCCCGTAAGCCCTCGCGATATTCGCGGAATCATGGATCAGGTAACGATAGGCCGCCCAGTCGAAATGCTTGGGCCAAAACGTGTAGCCGTTTCGCGTCAGATCGTTTTCATTGGTCACCGATACCATAAAAACAAGCCAGAACGGGATTAGGCAAGACAAGCTGAACAAGGTCAGGAACAAAAGGATAAACGGGTTGGTGCGATTCTTCGTCTTCATGCTTAGCCCCCTAGAACAACGCGTTTTCTTTGCTGAATTTCTTCACGGTATAGTTGACCGTAAGGACCAGCACAAAGCCAACGACCGATTGAAGAAGACCTGCGGACGATGCGAGCCCCGTATCGCCGGTTACCAGCAAAGCGTTGTAGACGTAGGTATCGATAACCTCGGTTGTTTCCTTCAGCATCCCCGAAGCCATCGTTGCTTGATAGAACAAGCCAAAGTCCGCATTAAAGATCCGGCCTACCGCAAGCAGCGTCAGAATAATAATGACCGGCGTGATAAGCGGAACGGTAATGGCGGTCATCTGCTTCCATTTGCTCGCTCCGTCTATTCGGGCCGCTTCGTAATACTCCTGGTCGATGCCAACGATCGCCGCCAAATAGACGATGGCGGAGTAACCGACCGTTTTCCACGTATTGACGATCGTAAGGATATACGGCCAATATTTCGGCTCCGCGTACCAGGCAATCGTCTCTTTGCCCATCGGCTCGAGTATCGATTTGTTAATGAATCCAAGCTCCGGATTGAGGAAGCCGTAGACGAGGTAACCAACGATAACCATCGAGACGAAGTTCGGAAGAATGGCCGCGCTTTGGAAAAACTTCGAAAGGACCTTTCTCCTCACTTCGTTGAGCAGAATCGCGAGCAGCACGGCGAATGCCGTGTTGATGACCAGAAACGCCGCATTGTACAAAATCGTATGCTTGATAATCATCCACGCGTCGCTCGAGGCGAACAGAAACTTGAAGTTTCGCAAGCCTACCCAATCGCTGCCCCATACGCCTTTCGTGTAATTCAGATCCTTAAACGCCAGGAATATGCCGAACATCGGAAGATAGTTGTTGATAAAAAGCATGACAATCCCGGGTAACGCGAGAATAATCAAAGCGCGATGCTTCAGCAGCCGTCGCAGCACGGGCATGTGTTTCACCTTCTTGTTGTTTGTATGTCCTAAGTATACGGCCGCCCGGTTGACCCCCCTACCGTTTTTGTAACCTCAGTCTAGTCGTTTTGTGACATTGCGGTATTCTTGCGGATTCACGCCGTATTGCTTCTTGAACATCTTTGTAAAATGGGAAAAGTTCGAGTAACCGACTTGCTGCGCAATCGCGCTGACCGTCATTCCCGTCGCATCGAGCAAATATTTGGCTCTTACCATCTTTGTCTCAATAAGGTAGTCGATCAGGTTCTGCCCGGTCTCCTTCTTGAACAGGCGGGACAAATAAGCCGGGTTCAGACCGACATGCGCGGCCACATCCTCGCGGGAGATGTCCTCCTCCACATTCTCTTTCATATATTGAATCGACTTCTGAACGACGCTGTCGCTCTCTAATGCAGTAAAGGCCGCATCCATGACGGCAGAGACGATATTTGCCGCCCAATGCCTGTACTGGGTCAAGCTGCGGATTTGAGCCGATGCCCACAGCGGGAAGTTCGGCACTTGGCTTGGGCCGATTCCCTTTACGTGCATAAAGCCGTAAACCACCTGCAGCGTATCCAGATGGTAAGTCTCCAGCTGGTTCTGATGAATCTGGCGGGCTTCCAGCTTATCCACGCTCCGGTTAATCAAGGAGATAACCTTGTCCCGCTCCCTGTTCAGCATGTAGGACGTCCATTCCGTTACGTTGATGCTGTCCGGCACAAGCAGCGGCGCTGCCGCCCCGCCTTGCGGAACGTACACGATAACCGACTGCGACTCTTTGACATTGTGACGCTCCCTGTCCTTCAGCCCTTCGCATAGCCCGGACACCTCCTGCAGGCTGACAAACTTCCCGATATAACAGGTGATCTGGCAGTAGAAATAAGTCCGGCATACCTCGATAAATCGTCTTCCGGTCTCCACCCAGCTGCCCGCGGACCTGGCGGCGCCTGCCGTATAGACCATCGCGAACATCACGCCGCCCCGGTCCGTAATGACATCCCCGGCGCAGCCCGAGAGGAACAGCTCTCCGGCTGCTTTTTTCACCGCGTATTCCATAATCTCCTGATCCCGCGCATCAAGAGGCTTATGCCATTCCTCGATACTGATCAGAATAGGCATGACTCTGCCCTCTGCTTCCAGCTCGATTTGGGCATCCCGCAGCCCCCGCTCGAGAAAATCGCCGAACGACAGCTGACGCCGCGACAACAGATCCTGCCAGAAGCGTTCCGCGAGCAGCGGCTGCTGCTTGCGCCACAGCTCCGCGTATTTGCGGTACCCGGCATGATGCTGGATGCTCTCTTCCTTTTCTCTTACCGCCTGCAGCATTAAGGAGACCGCCTGCACAAGCTCCTCGCCGTCGACCGGCTTCAGCAAATAATCAAAGCTGCCGAGGTTAACCGCCTGCTTCGCGTAAGCAAACTCGGAATGGCAGGTAAGGAACAGCGACTCGGTATGCGGCGAATGCTCCTTCACCCAGCGCACCAGCGACAGACCGTCCTCATCGGGCATCTCGATGTCGCAGACGAGAATATCGATGCGGTGCTCCTTTAAGATTGTTCTTGCGGCATCGGCATGGTTGGCGGTAAACACGGCTTCAATGCCCAGCGTTGACCAATCATTGCATTCGCAAATGCCGTCCACCGCAAATTTCTCGTCATCCACGACCAGCATCCGCGCCATGTTCATCCCGCTCCTTTATGTGATCGATAGGTAATGTCAGCCGTATGGCTAATCCTTTGGGTTCGTTTGGCCGGAAGCTGATCCGGGCCCGGCTGCCGTAACGCATAGCCGCCCGCTTCTTCACATTCCAGATTCCGATATGATTATCGTCCGAGGAAGGCTTGTAATCATCCGCCGCCAGCTCCTCCATCCGCTCCTCGCTTAAGCCTTTGCCGTTATCCTTCACTTCGATCCGCATCAGGCCGGCGTCCCCGGGCTCTTGCGAAGCCGTGATTTGCAGCAGGAAGGGCTCCCCTTTTACGCTCATGCCGTGAATCATCGCATTTTCGGCAAACGGCTGCACGAGCAGCGAAGGGATGCGGGCCTCCAACAGCTCCTCCGCGCACCCGATCTCGAAGTCGAAGGTATCCTGGTACCGCATCTTCTGAATCTCCAAATAGTTGCGGATATGTTCGAGCTCCTGCGACAGGGTGATCGTATCCCGGCTTGTTCCGAGCATAAACCGGAAGTAGCCGACCATATGGCGCACCGTCTTCTTCACCAGCTCGTATCTCTTCAAATCCGCCAGCTGAAAAATAATGTTCATCGTATTGAGGAAGAAATGCGGATTGATCTGCGTCTGCAGATGCTTCAGCTCCGCCTTCTGCGCGCTCAGCCGTTCCTCGTACACGTCGATCTTAAGGTCCTTGATCTCGTCCATCATGTTGTTAAAGGTATGGTTGATTATGGAAAACTCGGTAATCGGCGAATCCGGCAGCTTCATCTCCATATCGCCGTCCTTCACGCGCCGGATGGTGCCGAGCAGCTGAAGAATGGGGGCCAGAATGATGCGCCGGAATACAAAGAGATAGATCAGCAGGATAATCAGGACAAACAGCGGGAGCAAATTAATAACCGTCTGGAATTGCTTCAGCCCCTTCAACAGGTCCGAATAAGGCAGAACGACGGCCATGCTAATCCCGCTGAGCGGCGACTTGCTCGTAATGATAAACAGCTTCCTGCCCCCGTCCGAATAAGAGAAGGACGTATTCCTTGCCAGCTTGTCGGCCGGAAGCCGGAAATCCTTGCTTAAGCTATCCGACAGCTTGGACAGAATCCTGCCGTCTTCCCCCGCAAATAGCACGTCGCCGCCCGTCCGCACCTCTTGAAGAGGCAGCTTTAACGTATTCATGCTGATCAAGGCGCCGATATACGCGTTATTGGTCGTATCATCGCTGACGACCCTGTGCAGATAATAGTCCTCTCCGATCTTGACGACCTTCCATTGATACAGAAGCGGCTGCAGCCTTTCCGCGTTGTTAAGCGTCTGCGTAATCCAGCTGCTGACCTGATCATGATCGGTATCGCTGATCACATTCGTTGTCGCGAGCACGTTATTGGGCTTCGAATATACGTAAAACGTGTCTACCGTATGGTAATAGGAACGGTAGGCCGAGTTTCTCTGAATCAGCTCCATCTGGGCAAAATAGTATTCCGAATCGGACAGCCCCGTCTGTCCGAACTTCTGAAAGTTCTCGTCATGGTCCACGTTGTAGACCATATTCGTCGTAATGTCGTCCAGACTCCGGTCGATCATGTTCAGATTGGAATTGACCATATTCTGATAGGAACTCGCCACCTGCGTGAGCACGACATCCTGCGCGTAATGACCTGCCGCGAACAAAATAAGCAGAAGCGGCAAGGTGACGGCCGAGAACAACAGGATGAACCGCGAGCTTAGCTTCTTTGTTTTTTTCATGGATTTGCCAAACATGGTGGAACCTCCCGCACCCAATCTAAGAGCAGAAAATGCGTGACAGACCTCTTGCATTGGCCCGCCACGCATTTCCTGTTTTATGTACGCAAATCCTTGACCGTCTGCCGTTCCACAATCTCATGCGGAACAATTAGACTCGGGACGGTCTTTCCCGTCTCAATCATCGCAATCACCTTGCCGGCCGCATCGCGGCCCAGCTGCAGCAGGGGCTGCCCGACTGTCGTCAGTGCCGGGTAGATCATCCTGGACAGCCGGATATTATCGTAGCCCATCACGGACAAATCCTCCGGCACCCGAATGCCTTGCCGCAAAGCCGCATTCATGGCTCCGACGGCCATCTCGTCGCTTGCGGCAAAGACGGCCGTTATCCCGCGGTCCTGCGCTAGGAGCGTTTCCATCGCCGCATGGCCGCTGTCATAATGGAAATCCCCGTAAGCCACCCGCGAGCTGCGGAACGGAATTCCTTTGTCGTACAAGGCATCCTTATAGCCCTGCAATCTTGGCACGCCCGCTATCGGATCCTCCGCCGTGCCGGCGATCATCGCGATATCCTTGTGTCCCTTGCCGATCAGATAACGGACCGCGTCGTAGGAAGCCTGCCGGTCATCAACCTTCACGAACGGAACCTTCGCATCCTCATTCTCGGAGGAGACGAGGACAAGCGGCACCTGCATCGTATCCAGCATTTGCTTGTATTCGTTCTTAAGCACCTCGCTGGCGAAAATAATGCCGTCGATCTGCCGCTCCCGAAGCACCTGCAGGTATTTCATCGTCCGGTTTCCGTCTACCTCCGTATTGCAGACCAGCACGCTGTAGCCCCGCTCCAGCGCAAATTCTTCGATCCCCTGCAGCACGGCCGATGCGAACTCGTTCGTAACGGCAGGGAACATCACCCCAATCGTCTGGGTGCGCCTGTTATTCAAGTAACGCGCTATGGCGTTTGGATGATAGCCCATATCCTCTATTGTCTTGATCACCTTTTGTTTGGTTTTATCCGAGTAGCCTGTTAATCCGTTTAGAACTCTGGAAACCGTGGCGATTGATACATTAGCTTCTCTAGCAACATCTCTGATTGTCGGTATCATAGACCATCCATCTCATTCCATGAAGTATTGCCCCGTTCCTTTTACGTAACCGGTTACCTCAAAGTATATGGTCCTGAAAAACGCTCTGTCAATCGCCTTGAATCAGTAAATTATTTACTTCTATTCTCTATCGGCTCCACGCGTCCGTAAGAGGCTGCCGCTCCTTGCGTCGGAGCCGCCCAATGCACGGCATTTTTGATAACGTGAAGAATCTCCGGCTGGTGGTAAATCGGGAAGGTCTCATGTCCCGGACGGAAATAGAACAGCTTGCCTTTGCCTCTTCGGTAGCAGCAGCCGCTGCGGAATACTTCTCCGCCTTCGAACCAGGAGATAAACACCAGCTCATCCGGTGCCGGAATCTCGAAGCGCTCACCGTACATCTCTTCCTTCGGAATTTCAATGTATTCGCCAAGGCCGTCGGCAATCGGGTGACCGTGCTCGATAACCCAGATCCGTTCCTTCTCGCCGTCATCCCGCCATTTGAGCGCGCCGGTCTTCGTGCCAAGCAGCTTCTCGAACACTTTGGACGCATGGCCCGAATGAAGAACGATCAGCCCCATGCCCTGCAGCACCCGGTCCCTTACCTTCTCGGCAATATCGTCCCGTACTTCATGATGGGCCAGATGCCCCCACCAGATCAGCACGTCGGTGTTGTTGAGTACGTCGTCCGTGAGGCCATGCTCCGGCTCGTCAAGCGTAGCGGTTCCGACCTCAAGGCCTTCAATGGTTTTCAAGTACCCGCCAATGGCATTATGAATGCCTTCCGGATAGATGCCTTTTACATGCTCGTTATGCTTCTCGTGGCGATACTCGTTCCATACGGTTACTTTAATTTGCTTCATGTTCGATAGGGCCTCCTATTTTTGAATGTCGATCCAACGTTCTTCGGTAAAAGATTGAATAATCGCGTCTACGGCAAGCTGATTGACGTAACCGTCTTCCATCGTTGCGTCCAGGCCGTCGCCGCGCCCGTTCAAAAGGTTAAAAAACGCCTGCATTTGACCCGTACGGCAGTGGTCCGGAATGTCGACAGGGCGGAATTCGTTGTCGCCTTCCTCCTTGAACTTCACCTCAAGCGAGTCTTCCGCATCGAGGTTATAGACAAGAGCGCCTTTGGTGCCGTAAATTTCAATCTGCTGATAATTGCCCCGTCCGTAAGCGAAGCGGGAAATCATCATGGAAGCGGATATGCCTCCCTCCATCCGGGAGAGCACATGGCAGTAATCATCCACATCTACCTCGCCTTGTCCGGAACCGTCCGGCAGATTCCGCTGCTTGATAATCGTGTCCGCGTCGGCAATCACGCGCTCCGTACGGCCAACCAGGAAGCGGGTCAGATCAAGCATGTGGCAGCCGAGGTCGCCAAAGGCTCCCGATCCGGTAACCGATTTGACGAACCGCCATACTAGCGGAATATCCTCATGAATGCCCCAATCCTGCAAGTATTGGCTATAGACATGCCGGATTGCGCCCAGCCTCCCCTCTTCAATCAACTGCTTGGCATATCGGGCGGCTGCTTTATAGCGGTAGGAGAAGCAAATCATATGAGGCAGCGGCTTGTTCTGCAAGGCAGCCCCCAAGGCAGCCGCTTCCTCCGCGTTCATCCCGACCGGCTTCTCGAGCGCAAACGGCTTGCCGTGCCCGATGGCTGCCATGGCAATGGAGAAATGGCTGACGGTTGGCGTACCGATGGTGACGGCATCCACCTCCGGATTGCGAAGCAGCTCGGAGTAGCTGAGGTAGGCACGATCCTCGGGAATATTCCACTGCACGCGCCTAGCGGCAAGACGTTCGGCATCCTCGTCGCAGATTGCCCAAATCTCGGCATCCCCGCTTGCGAGTATGCCTTCGCTATGAAAGTCGGCAATGCCGCCAAGTCCGATAATACCGATTTTTAATTTAATCATAACCACCATCCCAACGATTCCCGGATTAAAAACCACACCATCAGATTAGCCT
This sequence comes from Paenibacillus sp. BK033, assembly GCF_004345425.1. Classification (GTDB taxonomy): domain Bacteria; phylum Bacillota; class Bacilli; order Paenibacillales; family Paenibacillaceae; genus Pristimantibacillus. The sequence continues at coordinate 74,043 of NZ_SLVP01000010.1, read as the reverse complement.
GTGATAGAATGATTGAAAATGGCGGATCGAGACACTTTTTGTACAATAGCGACTTTTGGTAAAGGAGAATTGTTATGCTGGCCGTAAATATGGAGCTTGTCCCTACCGTGACCTTTCTCGGATTCGTGGCATATACGAGTCCGTGGATTCACTTCAAGCGGAACGTTGACGAATATATTCTGTACATTATCAAAAGCGGAGAACTTCATATCGAGGAGAACGGCGAGCGTTACGTATTGCGCAAAGGGGACGTATTTATGCTGGAGCCGAATCTGGATCATGAAGGGTTCGAGAAGCATGTATGCGACTATTACTACATTCACTTCAAGCATCCGGATATTCAAACGGTTGATATCGGGGATATGGAGAGCTACGCAAGGAGCTTCTTTCTGGAGGATCAGGAACCGGAGGCAGCCAGCCGTCAGGGCTTCCCGAAGCATTTCAACCTGGCGAGCCTAAACGCGCGGAGTCAAGTATATAATCACCTGAATGAGATGGGGCAGTTATACCAGCGGAAAAATTATAACCGCAGCATGACGGCTCTCAAGCTGTCGGAGCTGTTCGTCCAGCTGTCCCGCGCTTATCTCGCGGAGCATCTGCAAAGCGCGAGGAAGCGGACCACCAAAGGGGAGGCGAAAGCCTACGAGCTGCTGGATTACATTCATCAGCATTACCCGGACAAAATAACGGGCTCCGATATCGAAGCCCGCTTTGCTTGCAATTTCGATTATTTGAACCGGATCTTTAACAAGATAACCGGCTGCTCCATTACGCATTACGTCAATAAAGTGAGGGTGAACCGGGCCCGGGAGCTGCTGGAGAGAACGCATATGACCATCGGCGAAGTCGCCGAGCTGGTTGGCTTCGGCGATATTTATTATTTCAGCAAGGTGTTCAAGAAATACGTCGGGCTTTCCCCCGCTTACTACAAAGGGACAAGGTGAGACGGCTTCTCCGTCCCATGGCAGGGGCGATCAGGCCTTGTCGCGGTAGATTTTACGGTATGCGGCTGGCGTCAGGCTCTCGAACTTTTTGAACGTCTTGATAAAATAACCCGCGTCCGCGAAACCAAGCTCGTCGCTGATCTGATTGACGGACAGCCCGGTTGTCTCTAGCAGCTCCTTCGCCCAGCCGATCTTCAGATGCGGGACAAACACCGAGAAATTCTCGCCCGTCTCCTTCGTGAAGATCCGGCTGAAATAACTCGGGCTGACATGGCATAAGGCAGCCATCTCCTTAAGATCCGCATTTTCATGCTTATGACGGTAAATATAATCAAAGGCCGGCTGCAGAATCGAGTTGCCTGCCTGGTAGACGCCGGAGGATTTCTTCAGCTTTTTCTCAATCAGCGTATGGGACAGCTCGCTTTGCAGCGCTTGAATATGCTCGTAAGAGGAATCAATCGCATGCACGGGAGCCGCGGCCGGATTTTCCCGAGACAAGGAGTCCCGGTACATCTGAAGCATATCGCTCTTGCGGATTGCTTCCTCCACGATATAGTTGCACAGATGGAACAGCATATCGGCGATTTTCTCGACTTCCCCGTAAGACAACACCGGCAGCGACCGGTACTGCTCCTGCAGAGCGTTAAACTTTTTATCCGTTTCCGCATTGGGCGGCCTTGTCACGATCTGCTCAATCGGCACATCGGGATCGCTCAGCTTCACCTGTCCCGCCATAACCGCGCCAATATATTGGTTGTCCACCACAATCGGAATCGCGATATCGAGAATTTGAAAATGGCATTGATAAATATAAGGCTTGTTCGACCGGACCGCCTCGAGTCCCCCGCGCGCGTCGCATTTCTGGCAATACGAAGACAAAGCCGGGTCCTTCCGCACCTCGCGGCAGAATGCCTGGCATTCGCTATGCTTGGAGACGGGAACCCCCTTGTAATCGACCGTAATAATCGCCATCTTCGTGACAAGGGACATGGAATCCTGAAGCTTATGCCATTTGTCGATATCCATAATTTGTTTCAGATCGTATCTTGCGTTCATTGGGATCGCTCCAAACCCGAAGGGATGTCTTTATTATACTAGAACCCGTTGTCAGGACAAAATAGTACAATTTCAGGAAGGATTGAGCATAAAAACACCATCGTAATCTGCTTTATTTTGCGCTTAAGATACAATGCTTCCACCCACTTCTAAATTTATAATGGCAGTAGTCTGTAAATGAATACGACCATTCACTTTAGGAGGTTATTCCAAATGAGAAAAGCATTTATCAGCCCAAGCAAATACGTTCAAGGTGAAAACGAACTGCTTAACCTCGGCTTTTTTGTTCAATCGTACGGCGATTCCGCCCTTCTTATCGCTCATCCCGAAGATGTAAAGCGCGTAAAGGACAAGCTGGACTTTACTTCTAATAAATTCCATATTACGCTGGTTGAAAGCGGATTCCGCGGCGAATGCTCCCGCGAGGAAATCGCCCGGCTGAAGGAGCTTGCCCGCGAGAAAAACTGCTCCTGCACGATTGGCCTCGGCGGCGGCAAAGCGATCGATACCGCCAAATGCGTGGCCGAAGGCGAAGCGCTTATTATCGTTCCGACGATTGCGGCGACCGATGCCCCAACCAGCCATTCCGCCGTTATTTACACGAATGACGGTGCTTTCGAGGACTATGCTTACTTCAAATCCAGCCCTAGCGTCGTTATGATCGACACGACGGTTATCGCGAATGCTCCTACCCGCTTCCTCGTATCCGGCATGGGCGACGCGCTGTCGACTTACTTTGAAGCCAGAGCAACCTCCCGCTCCTTCTCCAAAGTAAACGCCGGCCTGCCTAACGGCGTGCATGCCGGCGCCGCGCCAATCGCCCGCGGAACCAAAGCGGCGCTTGCGCTTGCGAAGCTCTGCTATGAGACACTCCTCGAGGACGGCGTGCAAGCGAAATTGGCAAGCGACAGCAACAAGGTAACGACGGCGCTCGAGAATATCATCGAGACCAACATCCTGCTCTCCGGTCTTGGCTTCGAAAGCGGAGGCCTTGCGGCAGCCCACGCGATCCATAACGGACTGACCGTGCTTGAAGGCACGCATCACTATTTCCACGGGGAAAAGGTTGCCTTCAGCACGATTGCCCAGCTCGTTCTGGAGAATGCGCCGAAGGAAGAAGTAAACGAAGTGCTTGCATTCTGCGCCGCAGTTGGACTGCCGGTATGTCTTTCCGACATCGGCGTGGACAGCATGACGGACGAGGAGCTTGCACAGGTTGCGGCGCTTGCCTGCATCCCGGAAGAATCGATTCATGCTATGCCATTCCCGATTACGGAGGAAGCGGTAGCCGCTGCGATCATCGTTGCCGATCAGCTCGGCCAGGCTTTCAAACAAGGAAGGAAGTCGTGAGATGAAAAAGATCATCAATCAGCCGGAGACGCTTGTCCGCGAGATGTGCAATGGACTTGCGATGGCGCATCCGGGTCTTGAATTCAACTCCAAATACAAAGTCATGAAGAAAAGAGACATCAACGCCGCGAAAGTAACGCTGATCAGCGGCGGCGGCAGCGGCCACGAGCCGGCTCATGCCGGCTTTATCGGCAAAGGCATGCTGGATGCGGCGGTCTGCGGCGACGTCTTCGCCTCTCCTTCCCAAATCCAGGTCTATCAGGCGATTAAGTCTACGGCAAGCGAGCAAGGCACGCTGCTTATTATCAAGAACTACAGCGGCGACATGATGAACTTCAAGAATGCCGCCCATCTTGCGGCGGAAGACGGCATTCAGGTCGATTACGTCAAAGTGGACGACGATATTGCCGTTGAAGACAGCCTGTATACGGTGGGACGCCGCGGCGTTGCCGGCACGGTGCTTGTTCACAAGATTGCCGGCGCGGCGGCGGAAGCAGGACGGAGTCTCGCCGAAGTTAAAGCCGCGGCCGAGAACGCGATTGCCCATGTCCGCAGCATCGGGTTTGCTTTTACCTCCTGCACGGTTCCGGCTAAAGGCACGCCAACGTTCGCGATTGGCGAAGACGAAATGGAATACGGCGTTGGCATCCACGGCGAGCCGGGCATCCGCAGAGAGAAGCGGATTTCCGCCGACGAGCTGGCGCAGCGCATGGTATCGGAGCTGCTTGCCAGCTTAGGCATGAGTGCCGGTTCCACCGAGCAAATTGCGGTTCTGGTCAACGGCTTTGGCGGCACTCCGCTTCAGGAGCTGTACCTCTTGAACAACGCCGTCATGCGCGAGCTGCACGAAAAAGGCATTGCCGTTAACAAGGTGTTTGTCGGCAACTACATGACCAGCATCGATATGGCGGGAGCATCCCTATCCATCATGAAGCTGGACGAGCAGCTGAAGCAGCTGCTGAACGAAGAATGCGATACGCCTGCGTTCCTCGTGCGCGGCGGCACCTCGGGGCCCGTGTCCTATGTGGCCTTGGAGGAGCAGGCGACAAACGCGAAGGACGTATCTTACCGCGTTGAATCAAGCGAAGAGTATGCCAACGTCGAGGACGGAAGGCTGTCCCTCCGCAATATGATTTACCTCATTGATAAGATGAGCGAGATTATTATCGAGAACGAAGTGCCGTTCTGCGAGCTGGATTCCCATGCCGGCGACGGAGACTTTGGCATGAGCGTGGCAAAAGGCTTCAAGCAGCTGAAAGCGGAATGGAAGGATATCGTGAGCGAGTCCGAGGATATCGGCAGCTTCCTGCATGCCTGCTCCCTGATCATTATGGAGCATTGCGGCGGCGCGTCCGGCCCGATCTGGGGCTCGGCCTTCCGCGCGGGCGGCAAATATGCCGAGGGCAAAACCGAGCTTTCCGTTGCCGAGGTAGCGGAACTGCTTGATGCGGTCGTGAAAGGGATTCAGGCAACCGGCGAACGTTCCTTTGGCCGCGGCGCCGTCGTAGGCGACAAAACGCTGATCGATGCGTTGATTCCTTACGCGGAAAGCTGGAAAGCCGCAGCGGAAGCGGGAACCGAGCTGAAGGCTGCCGGCATTGCGGCTGCGGAAGCAGCGGTCGAAGGCGCCAAACAAACCGAAACGATCGTTGCCCGCATGGGCCGCGCCGGCACCGTCGGCGAACGCAGCATCGGTTATCCCGATGCAGGCGCTTACGCGCTTGGCGTTATTTTCACGGGATTGTCGGTCGTGCTGAAATAATATAAAAGCAGCAGCCTGGGATGAAATGTAATTCCCAGGCTGCTGCTTTGTTCAACTCATCATTATGGGGCCTCGTAATTTTTTAACGGTGTCCCTACATATTCTCGAAAAGAACGGATCCTGTCTTCTTCATACTCAAAGACGACAATAAGTTCATTGTGATAAGGCTTTCCAGTTAACATGCCTTCAGCGCGGAAAACAACCATTCCGTTGTCTTCGTTTTCCAGTACGATAGTTGAGGTTAAATATACCTGCAATACGGAGCGCTCGAACCTAATCAGATCCTCGAACCTCTCTTTGCCATACTGCTCGTTATCCCATCCCTCCAGAGGAAGCGGAACGCGGAAACGAAAATCCTCCGTTACCTTCTGAAGAAAATCCTCGGTCTTCCCTGTTTCGAAAGCATGCTTGAAAGCATCAAATGCATCATGCGTCCGGGATATACCCGTACCGGCGGACTTATGCATGGAAGAACCCTCCTTCATGTCATTCTTGCTTCACAGCAATTTAGCGCGACAAAACCTGCAACTGCCCGGATATCGTTCCTAGGTGGATGGCTTCGTGAATAAGGGCGAAGTTGAATAATTCTCCGGCCGTGTCGAATTGAAACGGTCCAAATACATAAGGAGCTGAAAGCTTCTTTTCCAGCATTTCCGGCGTCAGCTCAGACAGGCGGGAAAACTGTGCCGTTAATAGCTCTGCAAGCTCTTCCGTAGATGGAGGAGCCATCGTCCAATCCAAAGGACTTGTTCCCGAGTTAAACAACTCTCCATACGAGCTAGGAATGGACGAGGGGGTACCAAAGCTTAGAGAACAATACTTATCCATCCAAAAGATGATATGACCGACATTCCAACGAATGGTATTGTTGAAGCCTTCAGGCTGCTTGTCATAATAGCCTTCCGTCACGCCTTGAAGCTTTCCAATCACGATCTGATGCAGCATTTTACCGGTATTGATAATGGACTGTGTCATCGTTAACCGCCTCCTAATAAAGTTGATTTCATGTGGTTCGCTTTCTTATCCCAAGATTACCTCCGAACGGAACTTTCCATCAATGCAGCAGGCGTTATCGTAACGTTAAGCATAAGTTAACGATTATAGATTGACAGAAGCGGAAGATGGCGTGACACTATTCATTAATCAAATACCCGCATAGCGATGAAAGGCAGGTATGAGTTATGGAATTCAAACAGCTGCAGTATTTTATGGCAATATGCGAAGAGCTTCACTTTACGAGAGCGGCTGAAAAGATGGGAGTCAGCGCCCCCAACGTCAGTCAGCAGATAAGGAGATTGGAAGAGGAATTAGGCGTCCTGTTATTCGATCGAATCGGAAAAACGATCGTCCTGACGGAAGCGGGAGCGATTCTCCATGAACATGGCGCTGCCGTGCTCGGACACCTTCAACAAGCGAGCGACGCTATCGCTGACCTGAAACAGATGCGAGGAGGATCGTTATCGATTGGCGTTTTGCCCGGTGATGCGGATCTCCTGTTTAACGCTTTGCTGCTAAACTTCCACCAAGCCTATCCAACCGTCTCGTTATCTCTTTTGGAAACTATGAAGGTAACCGAACAAGTACTGGACAGGAGCATTGATATCGGAGTAACTATCGGGCCTGTTATAGACGAACGCCTCACTTCAATCCCCTTGTTTCACGAAGAATTCTCATTGGCGGTAAGCAGGAATGATCCACTTGCAACCGAGAGCATTATCCCCTTCAACAAGCTGCAAACATTGAAGCTGGTCATGTTCCCGTCCGACCATCAATGCCGCATGCTGATCGACCGTTATGCCATGGACAACGGGTTTGCTTTGCAGCCTCATCTGGTGACGACTACATTATCATCCCTCCTCCAGATGGTGCAAAACGGGGTTGGGGCTTGTGTTCTGCCGAGATTGCTGCTTGAAAATCTGCATCATCCTGACATTAAAGTCGTGCATTTAAAGAATCCTTCGCCTTCCCAGGACATATGTCTCATTTACCGCAGAGACAAGTATATCGGATATGCTATGCGCACATTCATCAAAAGCGTAAGAGCCTACATCGAAAATGCGATCAAGCATGCAAGGACCTCATAGGAAAGGGCGGACTTTTCAATACCGTCTTTTCAAGCCATAAAAAAACAGCCAATCGATAGATTGGCTGCCCGGATGTTAAAGATTCATTTCTTATTTTTCTTTGATGCCATCCAGAAAACGAGAATAACGACGGGAATAAAGATAAACCAAGGAATATGAATCGTGCTTTGGGTAATCACGGCGAGCACCAGCAGGCCTAAAGCGCCGAGAATAAGCCAGAGGCAACCTCTGCCAAACGTCTCCACAGCTGCGGATCCTCCTCCCTCTTTGACTGCCTTCTTTATGCCAATTGTATTAATCGGAGCTCGATAATAAAACAGCGAAGGCAACAAAAAAACGGGAGAAGCAGGATGCTTATCGGTTGAATTTATTTTCAAGCTCGAGCTCGAGATGCCATTCGTACCGGCCGTATCCGGGAATAACCGAGGTTTCTCCCTCTTCCCAAGCTGCGGAAGCATCGTCGAGAAAGCCGGTTGCGGGCTCCAGCGCGACATGGTACTGATTCGAATAACCGCCGTAATTCGCCCATACCGCCAGATAAGGAACCTGCTCCTTCGGGAATGTCATCGTCAGCATCTCTTCGCTGGCTGGATCATACAAGGAAGCCCGGCCTTCCGGCAGCGTACCGTCAAAATAAAACTTCTCCGCAGTCTTCGCTGTTGCCGCCTCCGCGATATTCAAGCTAACGTTCGGCAGCGGACGCGGCCACGGCAGAAGCGTTCCCTTATCGCCAAGTCTGCGATTATGGGAGTAGGACACCGCAATTCGTTCAAGCTTTGCGGGTACGATTATTTCCATTCCCGCTTCGACTTGAAACAAGGGATGGGCCGCCCATAGAAACGGGAGAGGTTCGGCGCCTAGATTATGAGCGATATAATCGATTCTCAAACGGCCTTCTTCCGTAAAAGAGTAGGTCTTCTCCAGCCGATAGGGCAAGCTGCGGCCTTCCACCTCGCATAACAAGCGATCGTCCCGCAGGCCGCACTGCCAAGCAAGCGACCATACCTCGCCATGATCGGGAAGATCGATGCCCGCCCACGGGGATTGCCGCAGACGGCAGGCATCCACCGTAGGGAACATCTCGTCCCAGCCGCTGCCGTCGCCTTCCGCGAATGAACTGGCGTATCCCGCATTGCCAAGCGGAAGCGTTGTGCGGGACAACCATTCCCGGCCGGTGGCAGCGTCCCTGAGCGATACAACCTTGCTGCCCAGCGACGGAATAAGCGTCAGCTCCAGCATGGAAGAACAGCCTCTCCATGCCTCGTGACCCTCGAACATCGCTTTCTCCCAATACAAGCTTGTCATTGTCTTCAAGCACCTCCCGTACTTAATGAAGCAGCTTCGGCAAATAAGGGAGCGTTGTGCAGTCCGGACCGGACGGTATGACGCTCCCGCAAAATTATGAAATGCAGGCCGATGCCGGCAAGCAACGATGAATAGCGGCACCTTGATGGGTCGGCTCAAGCTCCAGCACGTCGCGGAAATGCGCTTCGGCCTCTGCAGCCCTTCCTAAGCCCAGCTGTCCAAGCGCAATCATATAATGGCAATGAATGCGGTTCTTCTTGTCCAGATCCTCGTCGAAGACCAGGAAATCCGGAAGCGATACCGCAAAGTAATCGATCTTCTGCGGCTGGAACAAATGCTGCTCGCCGTAGTCGACCAGCTTGTTGAACCGGCTGCGGGCTTCCCGTTCGCGTCCGAGCTCGCGCAAAGCCACGCCTTGGTAATAAATCATGTGCGGCGGCTGATCGTTGTAGAACATGGCGCTGGTTGGTTCGTCCAGCCCTTCGGAAGCCAGCAGCCAGAAGGCTTGCGCCTGCTCGACCTGGCCGAGGAGCCGGTATGCAATGCCGAGATAATAGTTGATATCGTTCTCCTGCGCGCCTTCAAGCTTGCCCTCGTTCATGGACAACGGATATTGCTTGGCCGCTTCCAGCTGCTTGATGGCTTCGCCGGCTTGCCCTTGCTCCAGAAGCTGCTTGGCCAGCTCTACGCGGGCCAATACGTATTGAGCCGGCACCTTTCCTTCACCGCCCTCCCAAGGATGGAAATGGCGGGCGAAGATAAGCTCCAGCGCTTCTTCATGACGGCCAAGCGAGTTGTGAAGCGTTACGTATTCGAGATACAAATCATCGCGAAGCTCCACCAGCTCCTTATTCCGCTCCAAGACGGTCAGGCGCTGCTCCGCCGTATAAGCCAGCTTCTTGTACAGCTGATCCAGCTCGTAGAAGATGCGGGCGTCATCCGGCGCCAAGGCATGCGCTTTCTCAAGCGAAGCCAAGGCGGCTTCCGGCTTGTTCTGTTTATTGTAATAAGCAAGCGCGAGGTTACGGTGCACGGTCGCGTAATTGCCGTCGATGGCGGCCGAAGCCTCCCAGCTTGCCGCGGCTTCGGCATGGCGCTTCTTGTCATACAGCAGGTTGCCGAGATAATAGAACGCTCTAGCGTCATCCGCGCGCATCCGGGACGCATGGGTCAGGGTAACGTAATCCGCAATCGTATTCGGGAAGCAGTAGGCCGGATTCGCCTCTTGACCAAGCGAGTAGTAATAGTTGCCGGCTGTTTGGTCTCCGGCCATATGATGGTAGTATCCCTGGTAATAATGCACCATCGGATAAACGCTGCCCGCCGTCCGCTCCTCGATTCGAGCCAGTACGTCAAGCGCTTCGGCGTACAATCCGGCATCCGCGTAATCCTGCGCCAGCGAGATGTAATTGTGGGCATCGTCCCGCATAAGGCCGGCAAGAGCTTCCAAAGCTGCCGAGGCTTGCTCTTCTCTTCCTTCAAGCTGATGAATGCGAATCCATTCGTTGCGCGAGCCAAAGTCAATGGGATCATAATCGGATGTTTCCGTCGCCAGCAGCCCCGCTTCTTCCAGGCGTCCCAGTCTGCGCAGCAGAGCTATTTTCAACAGCCGGGCCTTGCGGTTGCGATACTGCGCATCGATGGAACGATCGATTAACTCCAGCGCTTCCTCGTATTTGCCGCTGCCTGCGGCCAGCTGCGCAAGGTGAAAGTATCCCGCAGCCTGCCAAGCTCCGGACCAGACCGACTTGTAGAATGCGGCGAACGCCTCCTCGTGACGCCCCTGCCATTTCAGCACCTTGCCCAAATGGAAGAACGGCTCCGCGTCGTACGGCCGCGCGTTATGCCGCGTCAGCGTCTCGATCGCGCGGCGGAAGTGCGTCTCGCTCTCCGCGAACCGGCCCCGGCGCAGCAGCAGCAAGCCGTATGCATTGTTCAGGCGGATATCCCCCGGGTCGCGCTTAAGTCCTTCCAAGTAGTAAGGATCCGGCTCGTAGGTAGCATGCCGGTACTGCTCCAGATGCTGCGCTGCCAGGAATAGCGCCTCCGTACTGCGAAGCTCCTCCGGCTCGCCGATCGCTTTCGCCGGTTCCGGCGTCTTCTCCAGCTGCTTCCGCTGCGGACGATAGCTGACAAGCTCTTTGCCGTTTTCCGCGAATACCGCAAGCTTCAGGTTTTCCTCCAGCTCCCCTTCCTCAAGAACAACCGTTGCGGCAAAAACCTGGGATGGCGATAATGCTGCCGTCTGATCGATATAAGTGCGGGCTGCCCCCTTTAATACGATACGGGCTTTCTCGAAGACCGAAGTCGCGTAAGCATTTACTCTAGCCTGCGGGCCTTCGATTTCCAAATTGACCGCGGCGTCAATGGTGGCGTTTTTCACCATGCCGACTTCCTTGTAAGGCATAAAGTATTGCTTGAAGCTTTTCTCCTCGTACGGCTGCAGCCAGGTGAAGTCCGGCTGGTTGTCCGTATAGACGCCCGTCATCAGCTCGATGTAAGGCCCGTCTTCGTCCGTCAGGTTCCGGTCCCAGGCCTGGCCGAATTCGCCATGTCCCCAGGTCCATTGTTTTTTGCCGGGGGACACATGCTTGTTCGCGATATGAAGAATACCCGCCTTCACGTTGTGGTCATAGCCGCCAACAAAGTCGTAATCCGACCGGTACGCCATATACGAGGTTGGCACCGGTATATTGCGGTAACGGGAGATGTCGACTCCTTCGGAGTAATCCATTTTGTAATACGTGCCTGTCGCAATCGGGAACTTGGATACGTCCCGCTTGCCATGGTCGAACACGGCGTGAACGTCGGGCGGAAATACGGACTGCGTATGGTCGTTGACCGCAACCGCCGGATTGGCCCACCACAGGAACGTTTGCGGCTCGGAGGTGCGGTTGAACAGCTGCGCGCTTATTTCCAGATAAGCCTTCCCGGGAAACAGGGTGAAGCCCGTCGTTACCTTGGACCCGTACATCCGGTCGATCTCTCCGACCCATACGGTCTTGCTGCCGTCCGCATTCTCCCGAATATCGCATTCCACCGGCCCGTAGGTGTTCGGACGGTGATGCTGCGGCCAGTTGAATTCGATGCCGCCGGAGATCCATGGACCTGCAAGTCCAACCAGAGCCGGCTTGATAACCTGGTTATGGTAGACGAAATCATAGTCGTTGGTTTTGTCTACCGCCCGGTAGATTCGTCCTCCAAGCTCCGGCATCAATTGAATTTGCACGAATTCGTTTTCCAAAAAGACGATCCGGTAAGGCTTCATCACCTTCTCGTCGTAAATCTTGTCGATAACGGGATGCGGATAGACCCGGCCCGAGCTGCCTTGATACACGCGTTTCTCCAGGAACATCGGGTTGAGGTCCGGTTTTCCGACTTCATAGGTGGGCAGCTCTACCGTCTGCTCCCATACTTTCACTTCAGTTGCCATTCACGATTCATCCTCCCCAAGGTACGATAGTTATGGGTTAATCGTACGCAATCGCGGCAAGGACCGCCATTGACAATCAAATGATAATAATGGACAATATGATGATTATTAGAGCCTGTAAACCCCGGTCAACAGGCATGATTGGAGGATATCCAAAGGCATGGATAGACTATTAAAGGAAGAAGGCTTCCCCTCGCAGAAGCTGATCGTGCTTCCCGACCACATATTGGCCGAATATGCCGCCCATCCTCTTATCCGGCCCCTTCATATTACGGATATCGGCTGCTTCCCTTACGCGCGGCACCACTACCGCCGCCGTCCGGAAGGAAGCGAGGCCTATATTGTCATGTACTGTACGGACGGCTGCGGATGGGTCAAGCTGGACGACGAGCGGCGCCATGAGGTGCGCAAGGGCGAGCTTGCCGTCATTCCCGCCGGCACGCCCCATGAATACGGATCGTCGGAAGAGGAACCCTGGACCATCTATTGGATCCATCTGAAAGGCGAGCTTGCGTCCTCCTTCTTCGGCGAGCATGGGAAAGCAGCCCCCGTACCCATCCCTGTGGAACGGTCCTCGACGATTATCGGGCTGTTCGACGAATGCTACGAGATGCTGCTGAAAGGCTATACGCTGGATCATGTCGTCTACGTCTCGCAGCTCGCCTGCCATCTGGCAGGCATAATCCGGTTAGTTCATGCGTTTCGCCAGGCTGCCCCAAGTCCGCGCAGGCAGCTCGACATCGAGAAAGCGATCCAATATATGACGGAGCATCTGGAGGATAATGTGTCGCTGGCGGAGCTTGCGGCGGAAGCGGCGCTTTCCGTGCCCCACTTTACCCAATTGTTCAAAAAAAAGACCGGCTATTCGCCGATCGATTATTACCTGCGGCTGAAGATTCAGCTGGCCAGCCAATACCTCGACCTGACGGATCAAAGCGTCAAGGCCGTTGGCGTACGCGTCGGCTTCCAGGATCCCTACTACTTCTCCCGGCTGTTCAAAAAAATAATGGGGAAGTCGCCTTCCGCGTACCGGAGCACGCACAAAGGATAACTTCCCCATTCGGATAGGATTATCGTTGTTCCCGGATATGGTACATCAGGCTGTCGAAGTCGCCTCTCAGCGGAAGCTCCACTCCGATCCGCATAAGCGCGCGTCCGCTAAACACGCCATCGATGCCTTCAACGCGGTATTGCTTGTCCGGGTTAAGGCCCTGCAGGAGCAAGCGCGGGAATCGGTCTCCCAGCTTCTGCGAATGCAGGAAGGCAAACAGCACGCTTTCCTCTTCCCCGCTTTCGCCGATGCCGACGTATTGCACCGCTTCGACGCCTTTATGCCTCAGCATGCTCAAGCGATACTGCCGGCCTTCCTGAACGAGCGGACGCACCGTTTTGTACTGCGCGACCAAAGCGCCCGCTTCCGCAAGCTGCTCCTCGCTCCAATGATTCAGATTGGCGCCGATGCCAAGCGTGCCCGTCATGGCGCTGTGGAAGCGATACGGGATGGAAGTCGCGCGTTTGTTCATTCCGCTTACCTCTTCCGTCACCCAGCAGGTCATCAGCTTAGGCGCGTACGCATACGAGAAGCCTTCTTGAATGCTCAGCCGGTCGAAAGCGTCCGTGTTGTCGCTTGGCCAAGCTTGGTCCGCGTAACGCAGCATGCCGAAGTCGATGCGGGAGCCGCCGCCCGCGCAGGTCTCGAACGCGACATGCGGGAATTTCTCGCGCAGCTCCGACCAGATCTCGTACAGGCTGCGCACATGGCGGATCCACAGTTCCTTCTGCCGGTTCAGCGGATGATTCATCATGCCCGGCTCGGTAATGGTCCGGTTCATGTCCCATTTCACGAAGGAAATGCGATGACGCTCCAGCAGATCGGACATAAAGCCGATGATGTAGCTTTTAACTTCCGGCATGGAAATATTGAGGACAAGCTGATTGCGCAGCTCCGTCCGCGAGCGGGTCGGGAAATGGTAGACCCAGTCCGGATGCTTCCGGTACAGCTCGCTGTCCGGGTTTACGGCTTCCGGCTCGACCCAGATGCCGAACTCCATGCCAAGTCCGCGAACCTTGTCAATCAGCTCGCCGAGCCCGTTCGGGAATTTCTCCGGATTAACGGTCCAATCCCCAAGACCCGCCCGGTCGTGGTTGCGCTGCCCGAACCAGCCGTCGTCAATGACGAACAGCTCTACGCCAAGCTTCGCCGCACGTTCGGCAAGGGCCGTCTGGTCCTGCACGTTAACGTCAAAGTACGTCGCTTCCCACGAATTGTACAGCACCTTGCGCAAGTCCCGTCCGGGAGCCACGACTTCATACTGATACCGATGCAGCATGCGGCTCATCGAACCAAAGCCGCCGCAAGCGTATCCCCCGATAAATACGGGCGTCTCGAAGCTTTCTCCGGAAGCCAGCGTCCATTCGCTGTCGAAGTCGTTGATGCCGCCCGTTACCCGCACAAGGTCAAACGCCGTTTTCTCCGCGACGATCTTCCAGTTGCCGCTCCAGGCCAGCGCCCCGAACCATACCTCGCCGGCTTCCTCCGTTGCTCTGCCGTTGTCGATCGCAAACCAAGGATTCGCGTGGGCATCGGTAAAGCCGCGGCGGGACTCCAGCACCTTCTTCCCTTCCGACAGCACCGTCTCCCTCCGTTGAAACTCGCCGGCCCATTTGCCCGTTACGTGCGTCAGCCGGTAATGCTCAAGCGTTGGCATCGTCCACGCTGCCGATTGGGCATTCTCCAGCACGATATCCTCGCTGCCCGTATTCACGATAGCCGCGGACCGCTCAATCAAATCAAGCCCCGGCACCACCGTATAGATCAGACGGGCTTCAATTGGATACGTCTCATCCTTCAGCGTAATGGTGAGCGTCTCTTTGCCGCCTTCTGCTTCCGTTTGATAGCCGTCGTAGACAAGACGCAAATCGCGCACGCCATCGTGCAAGCGAACCTTCAGCGTTGGCTCCATATACGACAGTCCGCCCCAGTAGGCGTATTCTTCCGCTTCCCGGTCAAGCGCGGCGTCAAACGAGCTATGCGAACGGGAACCCATCAGGAGCGCGCAGTCGGCAGCGTCAACGGGAGCCCCCCAATACAAGTGCTGCAGGATCCCCCTATCGTTTAATCCAAACACGTAGGAGCTGTTTGCCGTCATGATCGAAAATAACCGCAAATCGGAATCGAATTGTATGCTCAAGAGAATCACCTCATGTATTTGATGGGCTAATCGTACGGAAAAAAGAAGCGCGAATCCATTAACGATATACGGATAATGATGGACGATATGATGATTCAGACAAGCAGGCAATCAAATCGATAAAAATCCAACCGCTGTGCCAATGGCCTCTCCCCCGCAAGGGGGTATAATGAAGTCGCGGAAGATGCACGATGATCCGATTTCTTTAATTTCAAATAAATTCCCGCAAAAGGAGAATCCGAATGAAAGCCATAATCGTCATGTTCGATTCGCTGAACCGCCATATGCTGCCTCCCTACGGAGGAAAGGATGTCCATGCGCCCAACTTCAGCAGGCTTGCGGAAAGAAGCGTAACCTTTGACAACAACTGGGTAGGCAGCATGCCCTGCATGCCCGCAAGACGGGATCTGCTCACCGGCCGTCATAACTTCCTGCATCGAAGCTGGGGACCGCTGGAGCCTTTTGACGATTCCCTGCCCGCATTGCTTCGGCAGCAAGGGGTCTATTCGCATTTGGTCAGCGACCACTATCATTACTGGGAGGCAGGCGGCGCAACCTACCATAACCAATATACGACCTGGGACAACGTGCGCGGGCAGGAAGGCGATCCTTGGAAAGGCGTTGTCGCGAATCCCGATATTCCGGAGCATGTCCATCGATACGAAGGGTATCGCGGATGGCTGTTCCGGCAGGATTGGATTAACCGGCAATATATGAGCACGGAGGCCGACCATTCCCAGTCGCAGACCTTCGAGAAGGGGCTGGAGTTTATTCGGACCAACCGGAGCGAAGACAAATGGCTTCTGCAGATCGAAGCCTTTGACCCGCATGAGCCTTTTTTTGCGCCGCAAGCCTACCGGGAGCTCTATCCCCATGACTATAAAGGCAAGCCCTTCGACTGGCCCAATTACGCCAAGGTACAGGAAACCAGGCAGGAAATCGAGCATTGCCGCTTCGAATATACGGCGCTGCTCAGCATGTGCGACGCTTCGCTAGGCAAGGTATTGGACGCAATGGACGAGTATGATCTGTGGAAGGATACGATGCTGATCGTCACGACGGATCATGGCCTGCTCCTCGGCGAGCATGACTGGTGGGGCAAAAGCATGATGCCTTTCTATAACGAAATCGCCCGCACGCCGCTTTTTCTATGGGATCCGCGCTCTGGCGACCACCGCAGAAGATGCGGCCAATTAACGCAAATGATCGATCTTGCCCCAACCCTGCTCGAGCTGTTTGGCGTTCCGGCCCCGCCGGATATGACCGGCATCCCGCTGTCGGAGGCGCTTAAGGCGGAAGCCGAAGGACGGCGCAGCCGCGAAGCCGTGCTGTTCGGCATACATGGCGCCCACGTCAACTGCACCGACGGGCAATACGTTTATATGCGCGCCCCCGTGCATCCGGACAACTCGCCTTTATACAATTACACCTTGATGCCTACGCATATGGCCTCGTTGTTCTCCATTGAAGAGCTGCGCGGCATGGAGCTGGCCGAGCCCTTCCCGTTTACGAAAGGCGTGCGCACGCTCCGGATCAAAGCGGACAGCTTTGTCCCCGCCCACCGGATGGGGACCCTGCTCTACGACACGGTTAACGATCCGGATCAATTGAGGCCGCTGGAGGACAAAGAGGCCGAGAACCGGATGCAGGGGCTGCTTATCTCGCTTATGAAGGCAAGCGATGCGCCGCCCGAGCAATACGAACGTCTTGGCTTGAGCTGAAGAAGGCTGTTTAAAGGTCTCGGGCGTCTTCTGGTGAATAACCGTAATCCCGGTACTCCTGCGGGGTGACGCCCACCAGCTTTTTGAACAAATAAGTAAAATACGCGGTTGTCTGAATGCCCACCTGGTCGGCGACCTCGTAGACCTTAACGTTGGGATCCTGAAGCAGCTTTCTGGCGCGCGTAATGCGGGTATCCTGAACGAACTCGGAAATCGTCCTTCCCATCTCCTTCTTAAACAGCACGCTGAGATAGCTGGCATTCAAATTAAATTGCTCCGCCAATTGCTTCACCGTCCAATGCTCGTGAAGCCGCTCCTCAATAAACAGGGATACTCTCCGGATCAGGTTATGCTGCTGGTTCAATTGCGCTTTCTGCTCGGTATCCATATAACGCTGCACGTAGCCGGTCAGCAGTTCAGCCAGCTGCAAGGCGCTTCCGCAATCGAGCATTTGCCGCCACAG
This sequence comes from Paenibacillus sp. BK033, assembly GCF_004345425.1. Classification (GTDB taxonomy): domain Bacteria; phylum Bacillota; class Bacilli; order Paenibacillales; family Paenibacillaceae; genus Pristimantibacillus. The sequence continues at coordinate 56,734 of NZ_SLVP01000010.1, read as the reverse complement.
CAGAATGTTCGCTTCGCTGTCCGGCTCGTTCTTCCACTTCAAATGACGGATCAGCTCGCCCAGGAAGCTCATGGCGAAGGCCTGCGCATAGGAGAAAGAAGCATTCCCCGTCGCAAGCAGCGCGTCCTTGATACGGTCCATGTATTCGGCAACCTGCCCGGCATCGCCGGAGTCAAGCCGCTTAAGCAAGCCCGGAATAAATTCGTCATGCATCCGATAGGCCGCAAAGTCGCCCGGCTCCGCTTCGCTTCCACGCACGATCTGACCGTCGGCGATCAGCCTCGCCTTGGTCATGCTGAACCGTATTTCCCTGTACAGCAGCGGCGCTTCTTCCCAAGCGGAGCCTTCGCGGCTGCAGCCGATCGTCACGCTTGCCCCGTACTGCTCGCTCATGATGGCTTGAATAAACTGATATTGCTTCTCCGCCTTGGCGCGCGCTGCCGGCGACGGATTAACGTGGAGCGCAACGAATTCGTCGAACGAAGTCTGCGCAAGCCAGACGGAATCGTCATGGGAGAAGGCGATTTCCACCGTTTTCTTAAAGCTGCTGCCAAGAAGCATCCGCTGCTTCGCCTCCTGCCCGGAGGAGGGATTGCGGTCCAGGCCAAGCACGATAATCTGGTATCCGGGATCCAGAACGGGAAGCGTCAGCAGGCCGTCCCAAGAAGCCATTAACTCATCTACGGGAAGGTCCTCGGCGATCAGGTCGTCTACGAACCTTTCTTTGACGAGCTTTACGCTGCCCGACACTTTTTTCTCAAGCTCCCGGGTCTGCTCCACGACTTCCTTCCGCATCTCAATGGCGCTCCGAAAGCTCTGCAGACGCGAAGCCACCTCTTCAATCTTGAGCGGCTTCAGTACATAGGCCTGAGCGCCGACATGGATGGCATCCTGGACGAATTCGAATTCGTTGTAGCCGCTGATCATCAGAATCTGAATATGGGGATGAAGCCGCTTCGCCTCCGCCGCAAGCTCGATCCCCGTCATGCCGGGCATGGAAACATCGGTGATCAGCACATCAAATTCCGTGCCTTGAAGAATCTCTACGGCTTCCTCTCCAGATTCTGCCGTCGACGGTGCCGCATAGCCAAGCTTCTCCCATTCGATAAACCGGACGAGTCCCTGCACATGCGATATTTCGTCATCCACAATAAGTACGTTCAGCATCCCTATCGCCCCTTCTTAATGACTGGCTGGACCCGGCAGGCCGGAAAATCAATCGTAACCAGCGTCCATGCTCCCAAAGCGCTTTCTATCGTATAACGGGCATCGTCGCCAAAATACAGCGCCAGCCGCTCCTTAATATTCGTGGAGCCAAAACCGTTCCCTTTCCCTTCGTACACTCCCTCAGCCAGCTGCCTGATCGTATCCCCGGAAATGCCCTGCCCGTTGTCGAACACCGACATAATGACCCGGCCATCCCTACTATGAATGGAAATACGGATGAAAGCGTCCTGCTTGCGGACAATAGCGCCATGCTGGTAGCAGTTCTCCACAATCGGCTGCAGCACCGTCTTGATCGTATACAAGTCAAGCGCCGATTCGTCGATTTCCCACTCAAGCCGGACTTTGCCCGGATAGCGGAATTCGCAGATTTCCAGGTATGCCTTCACATGCTCTACCTCTTCCCTGATTCGGATAACGCTAATCTGATTGTTCAGTGTCAGCCGGTAGAAGGTCGTCAGCGCGTCGATAATCTGAATTTGCTCCTGATCCCTCGCATCCATGGCGCGCAGCGGAGCAGCCCCAGCGAATTATAGATAAAATGCGGATTGATTTGGGCCTGCAATGCCCTGAATGCCTGCTCCTTCTCCTGCAAGCCGGCTTGCGTGATGTCTTCGACGAGTTTTCCTAGACGTTCGGACATCAGGTTAAACCTATTTTCCAGGTCGCCTAATTCGTCCCGCTCGCTGTAGCGGATGGCCGCTTCGAATTCACCCCGGGACAGATCGCCCATTCGGTTGCCAAGCTTGCGGATCCGCCGAACGATGTTCTGCACGACGGTCATCATCAAAGATACGGACAGCAGCAAAAAGAAGATCGTAATCCCGGCAATAAGAAGCAGGATCATGCGGTCCTGGGTGCTGAGTTGCCTCATCGCGGTGGACGAAACAACGCTCCAACCGGAAGATAGCGGCTTAACGATGAGCAGCTCTTTGCTGTGCGTGAGATCCAGCCAATGAGCTTTATCGTTGATGTCGTCCTCCTGGAGTTCCTCTTGCCACTCGCTTAGCGCAAGCCTTTTCCCGATCTGCTCCCGGTCGGTTGCCGCCAGGATGCTCCGGTTGTTATCCACGATGAACAAGCTTCCCTTATCGTTAAACGGACGGTCGACCCGCTCCCCGAATACAGCGTCATAGTCCAGCAATATATAAACGAGACCCAGCGGAGTCCCCGTCCTGTCTACAATCTTGTGCGTGATGACGAAACGATCCTGGCTTCCCGGCACGCTGCTCCATTTGAGAGGCTCCGCGGCAGCCATGGTATCCCGATACCACGCGCTTTCCTTCTGGCCCGCAATGATTCTCGATTCCGGGCGCCATAACAGCTGACCGTCCTGCACGAGCGTATCGTTCGTATGATAAATGCGGAAATCCAAAATGCCGGGCAAATACTTGCCCGTAAGCAGGAAGGTGCGGTCCACGTAATTGACGGTATCCACCACTTCCGTCATATCGACGTACTGCCTGGAGAGACGGGCTATCAGCTCGCCGTCGGTCGCCGTTCGGACGGCCAACAGATCGTAGTTTCGTTTGCTGAAATCGGTAATCTGCGCCGTCTGCAGGACCGTCTCATCCACGGCGGACAAATAGCTGTTGTGGAAGCCGCGGGCAACCAAATACGCGGAACCGCTTCCCAATAGCAGCGTAGGCAGCAGCAGAATAAGCACGTATAAGGACAAAATCTTGCCGCGGAGACTCATGCCGCGGGTAAATCGGATGATCCATCGAGAGAGAGGGAAGCGCAAAAGGCCCCGCTCCTTTCCTGAAAAATGCCCGGCCGCAGCCGACGGAAGGGAAGCCGGCATCCCGGCTTCCCTTCTCTTACGGCTGAGCTGCGCCGTATCTATGTGTTTATGCTCCTGGGAATTGCTTGGATAGCAGCTGATGCCATTCATCCTTCAGCTCGCTCCAATGCGCGCGCTTCTCAAGCGCCGACTGGAACTCGGTCCATGCCGCTTCGAAGGCCTTGTCGTCCTTGGCCATCATCAGCTTGGCCTTGTATTCCTTCCTTACGTTTTCCAGCTCGGGCGAATATTTCTCCCACAGGCTGCCCGGTTCCGATTTGACCAAGTCATACGGCTCCGCAACCCGAATAGCTCCCATTTTGCTGATTGCGTTGGTGAAATCGATTGTCTTCTGTCGTCCCGCTACGGTGTCGGTAGCCTCGTAATTCCACCATGGATACCACTCGTTGCTGTACGAGGACGTTGCGTAAAGCTCAGGCGTTGTGCTTGCTTTCTTCGCTGCATCGCCGGAATCGTGAAGCGCCGTGTAGTTCTCGTCGATATAATGCCATTTGCCCAGCGGCTTATCCACCCAATCCCAGAAGGTTCCCGCAGGTCCTTCATTGACGACTTGCTGCATTTCCGGCTTAGGCGTAAGCGTATAATCGAAGAATTTGAGTATGGCGTCGAGATTTTTCGTATTTTTGCTGATATACACGTCATCGCCCGGATTCGGATTAATGATGGTGTTAATGCCGACTTTGTCTACGCCGGCCACCTTAGGATACGGAACAGTCTGATAATACCAGGCCGGTGCGGTAGGTCCGTTCAGCACTTCCCACAGATGTGCATCCATGTTGAAGAATCCGCCAACGTTCATCGCAATGCGTCCGGACTGATTTTTTTCCTTGTAGCGCTCTTTTTTGTCCGTGATCGCTTCTTTGTCGATTAGTCCTTCGTTGTACATTTTGTTCATCCACTTGTAAGCTTCTTTGTATTGCGGATTATCATAGATGAACTCGTAGTCGTCGCCCTTCTTCTCCACCGGTACGACGCCGCCGCCGCTGGTCGATACGCCGAACGTGTTCAGAATGACGTTCTCGTCGTTGGCATCCGACAGGAAGCCCAGCGGGATGAGCTTGTTGCCGGAGGCGTCGGTCTGCTGGCTTGCCGCCTTCAAATATTGCTCCACGCCTTCAATCGTAGCCAAATCTTCTTTCTTCATGCCCGCTTTCTCCAGGACGTCCTCGCGTACGAACCAACCAAGAGATGCCCAGCCCGGCCATGGATCTTCCGGGTTCTGGTCATACCACGTCGGAATGGACCAGATATGTCCGTCCTTGTCCTTCATCGCATCCAGATATTGCTTCGGAATCGAAGCGAGTCCCGGATATTTGTCCGGCATGTCGAAGTATTTCTCAAGCGGCTGGATCGTACCGGAGCGAACCATCGACGTATTGATAACGTCGCTCCGCCCGAAGATGGCCGCATCATCGAAGCCGCCCGTATTCAGCTTCAGGTTAAGCGCGGTGGAAGCGTCGCCTTGCGTGGATTCGATCTGCACATCGATGAACGGTTCATTCTCTCTCCAATATTTTTGCACCATGCTGTCGTTATTGACGGTGGTCGTCCATCCGAGCCACAGATTAAACTTTCCTCCTTGCTGCTTGCCTCCCTCGGCCGTCTGCCCGGTCTGTTCCGGATCCTGGGATGGCGAGTTCGTCGAGCTGCCGCCTCCGCCCGAGCAGGCGGTTAAGGCCAGCATAAGCGCGGCGAGCGCGCCGGCTGTGGTCGATTTCGCGTAAAATGCGCGACTTTTCATGTTTTTTCCCCTCTCTGTCTGGCTATTTTGGTATATGTGGTCAATCCTAATACCCTGCGATAACATGCAACAAGAACGAAATGTCTTATCCTTTGACCGAACCGATAAGTACGCCTTTGACGAAAAACCGCTGAAGGAACGGATACACGCACAGAATGGGAATGGCGCTTACCATGACGGTTGCCATCTTCACGGACATCAGCGTCACCTGAGCCAGGTTTTGGCTGCCCCGCGCGAGTGCCTCCACGCTATTATTGGAGCCCATCACCACCGAGATATCCTGTGCGGAGAGCAGCTGCTGCAAGAACGTTTGGACCGGAATGAGATTCTGGTCCGAGACGAAGAAGGCGCCGGCGAACCAGTCGTTCCAGTGCATAACGCCCGTGAAGAGACCAAGCGCGGCGAGCATCGGCTTGGATAACGGAATGATAATCGAGAACAGGACTCTTGGCGGCTTCGCGCCGTCCATCTCCGCCGATTCGATCAACGCTTCCGGAATGCCTTGGATAAACTTCAGCATGACGAACATATTCCAGGCTGAAAAGGCGCTTGGCAGAACGTATACCCAGAACGTGTTGATCAGAGACAAATCATACAGCTGAATATAGAACGGTATGAGACCGCCGCTAAACAGCATCGTGATCAGAACGATCGCGAGCAGCGTCTTTCTCGCCGGCATCTGCCTGTAGGACAAGGCGAACGCGGCCAGCAGCGTCACCAGAAGCCCGCTCACCGTGCCGATAATCGTTCGAAGAATCGTAATCAGGTAAGAGTGCTGAATGACCTTGTTGCCAAGCACGATATGGAAGTTGGACAACGTGAATTGCCTCGGCCACAAATATACGCCTCCCTTGGCGGCGTCGCTGCCCGTGTTCAGGGAAATCGCCAGCATGTAAACGAACGGATACAGGACCGTCAGGCAGAGCAGCAGAAGGAGCAGGGTAATAACCGCCTGTCCGAACTTTTCGCCGGTTGAACGCTTCATCGGTTACCAGAGCCCCTCTCCGTTGATTCTTCTGGATATCTGGTTCGTGCTGAGAACCAGCAGCAGACTGATTACCGAAGACAACAAGCCTACTGCCGTCGCGCTGCCGAAATAGCCTTGCTGCAAACCGCTTCGGAGAATATACGTATCCAGAACATCCGCAACCGGCTGGTTGGCAGGGTTCATCAGCGGATAAATCTGATCCATGCCGACCGCTATGAGACTTGGCATGCTGAGGATCAGGACGATGGAAATCGTCGGCAGAATACCCGGGAACGTAATGTGCCGGATTTGCGCCAGACGGCCCGCTCCCTCAACCTTGGCAGCTTCGTAAAGCTGCGGGTCGATGGACGTAATCGCGGCCAGATACAGAATCGTGTTCCAGCCTACTTCCTTCCACAATCCGCTCGCCACGATCATCGGGCGGAACCACTCGGTCGAGCCCAGGAAAAATACCGGATCGCCGCCGAGAGACACGATCAGCTGATTAACGAGACCGTTGTCCAGCGTGAGCAGCGACTGCAGAATGTAAGCGACTACAATCCAGGAGAAAAAATGGGGCAAATAGCTGACCGATTGCACGAATCGCTTGAAGCCCCCGCGGCTTACCTCGTTGATCATCAAAGCTAAGATAATGGGGGCGGGAAAACCGAATACGAATTTAAGCAGCGCGATGTACACGGTGTTCTTCACCACCAGCCAGAATTGGCTGTCCTGAAGGAATGCGAAATTTTCGAAGCCGGTCCATGGGCTGTTCCAAATCGTATAGCCGATATGGAAGTCCTTGAACGCGACCTGTATGCCGGCCATCGGCACGTAGCTGAACAGCAGAAGCAGCACGACGGCCGGCATGATCATGAGATATTGCCATTTGTATTTAAGTATGGCAGACATCGTATCACCTCTTTCTAGCTTAATTGTACGCAGCGCCTGCCTTTCGAACTACGCAACAACGATTGGTTTTCTATCGCTATGTTTGTCAATTTGATTGGCACCCCCGAAGAGAAAGGACACACGCAAACGGCTATTGCCTGGCATGTGTCCTCCCTTTAAAGAACGTTATTCAAACGTATCGTATAAGCTAGTAACCGCTAACTGTTCGCGGAACGCAGCCAGGCTAAGCGGCTCGGACAAGCCGTCCTTCGGTACCGTCACAACGGCCGGACGGCCCGCAGAAAGAGCAAATACGTTGTTGCTCCAGCGGGCGTCGGCATGACTCAGCTCCAGCAGGACAAACGGCGCAAACGCCTGGCTCTCCAGCTTGACGACAAAACGGTCGTCTTCCTCCGTCACCTCGGCGCGGATTTCCGGATTCAGCAGCTCGAAATGCTTCGGCTTCACGAACAGGGCCGTACCCTCGCTGATCGTCTCACCGCCAATGACAAATTCGAAGGCGAGATAGCTTTGGCTGAGCAGCTGCTTGGTCGACAGCGTCTCCGAGAAGTCCAGCGAGACGATCTCTTCCGAAGCGAGCGCATCCAGCGTTACGTCGGCTTCTCCGAATTGGATCGCCTCCGACTTGCGGTCCAGCAGCCGCCAGCGGAGCTGCCCGCTTACGGCCTGCAGCGATTCGTTGGTCACATGAAGCGATACCGTTGTCCCTTCTTCCAGAGCGGATGCAAGCACCGGCGCAAAAAACCGCTTGGCGGCATGATGCGTCGCCTTCCATCTGCCGAAGTAATCCAGGCTCGACCAGGATGCGCCCGGCCAGATGTCGTTAAGCTGCCAGTAGACCGCCCCCATGCATCTGCCCCGGTTGCGTCTCCAATGCTCCACGCCAACCCGCATGCCTTCGGCCTGGATGAGCTGGGAGACGTACAGCAGCTTCTCGAAGTTTCTCGGGTATTTGAAATACTCGCTGATGTAATACATGATCTTTTCGTTGCCGGTGCCGTTCTTCTGATGAGCCTCCATCACCCGCGAGAAAATATTGCGGTCTTCGGGGAGCGTAAACGTCTCGACCGTCTTGATGGACGGGAACGATTGCAATCCGAACTCGGACATAAAACGGGGATGCAGCGTCCGGTATTCCGTTATCGGCTTGCGTCCGTGCCAGACGTCCCAATAATGCATGTCGCCGATATTTTCATTATTCGGATCGTCGATCCCCCCCTTGGATGAGGGCGATGATAGCAAATAGGACGTATTTGGATCAAGCGACTGCGACAGCGCCGGCAGGAACTCTTCGAACTGCTTCAGGTAATCGTCGCGTTGCTTCTCGCCGTAACGCTCCGTCCAGCCCCAATACGCCCAGGCGTATTCCAGCTCGTTATTTCCGCTCCATAGGCCCAGCGAGGCGTGGTGGCGGATCCGCTTCATATTGTCGATCGTCTCGAGGCGGATATTTTCCTTGAACTCGTCATTGAAATCGTAAGCGCCGCAAGCGTATAAGTGATCCTGCCATACGATCAGGCCATGCCGGTCGCACAGGTCGTAGAAATAATCGTCGGCGTAATAACCGCCGCCCCAGACGCGGATGCAATTGTAGTTAGCTTCCACGCAGCTTTGGATCAGCTGTTCCGTCCGCTCGTTGCTGCGCCGCCCGAAGATATTGTCCTCCGGAATAAAATTGGCGCCCATCGCGAAGATCTGATGACCGTTTATTTCAAACGCAAACGACTCACCCCACTTATCCGGCTGGCGGACGACCCGCAGCGTCCGGAGTCCAATGCTCAGCGAGCGTTCATCCAGAATCCGGTCTCCGCTCCGCAATTCAACCCGAACCGCATATAAAGGCTGGCTTCCGAGATTGTTCGGCCACCATAACTCGGGATCCCGAACCTCAATCGCAAGACTTGCGCTGTCTCCGATTTGAGCGGCCGACGCCCCAAGCGTCCTTCCGTCCGGTGTCTCGATAGTAGCGTATAGGGCAAGCGGCTCATCGGAGGACCAGCGCTGCAATTCCGCGGCGATATTCACGTTGACGTTATGGTCGCCATGCTGCTGCGTAAGGTAGATATCTTCGATCCGGCCGATATGGAAGCCGCAAAGCGACATGTCCCGCCAAATCCCCATATCCGGCAGCTGCGGACCCCAATCCCAGCCAAACATGCTATGCGCTTTGCGCAGATGCGAGATGCCCGGTACGGCGTCGGCGCAGCTCGTTAGAAAAAGCTCCTTATCCTTCGCAAGCACGAAGTTCGTGGCTGAGCGGATAATGACGTGAATCTCATTGCTGCCTGCGGTGAGCAGCCCCTTCACATCCGCTTCGTAGGTCCGGTGCATATTGTCCGTATTTAAAACGGCTTGTCCGTTGACGTAAACCTCGCAAAGCGTATCCAGTCCTTCGCAGCGGAGCAGCACGCGGTCCATGAGCAGCAGATCCTCGTCGACGAGGAAGCTGCGGCGGTATTCGTAATCGAACTTCGTCAGCTCCAAAATATCGTATTCGTTATCGCGGAAGTAGGGATCCTCCATCTTGCCCGCAGACAGCAGATCATGAAATACCGAGCCCGGAACAATGGCATTGTTCCACTCCGCCTCATCCGTTCTTTTCATCGTCCAATTGCCGTTTAGCGTTACTGAGCGCATGCTTATCAACCTGCTTTCAAATATATGGATTGTACTGGAATGATGCGTCCGACTAACCGCTATGACGAAAGGGAAGCATGATTCGGGCTTATCGTAGCACTCGGCGAGAGAATTCGTCTTGTAACGCAGATGCTTTTTTTGTGCTATATTAACATCAAATAACTAACAACGACTTAAGGAGGCAGCCGCCATGACCGCTCCCATGCTGTACGCGGCAGCTTTGATTGATCCGCTTGTGCAATCCAATTTTCACATCGTGGATTCGGTCAGGCATGCGTACCCTCTGCACGGACACGACTTCTACGAAATCTTTATCGTCATTTCCGGCCGGTGCACGCACCTGGTCAATGGGAATACGCAATTGTTGAGAGAGGGAGCCATGGTATTCATCCGCCCCGACGACACGCATGGCTATGATTTGCTGGAAGGAGAGGACTGCCAGTTCCTGAACGTCAACTTCTACAAGGAAGTCGTAGAGGGCGCTTTCGATTATATCGGCCACGCGGCGTTTGCCCAGGCGCTCCGAAGTCCGCAGCTTCCGCCCGTCATTATGCTGCCCGGAACGGACATGGAGGCTCTCATGAGAAAAAGCGAGCAAATCCAGCTGTTTAACTCGACCGACAAACAGAAGGCAAGAACGATGGCCCGCAGCTTCTTAAGCGATGCCTTAACCCATTTCTTCCTCGAGTTCCGGAACGACAGCACGCAAGCGCTGCCGCAATGGTTCGACCATCTGCTCGCGCAGCTGCAGCGGAAAGAAAATTTCAGCGCCGGACTGCCCCGCCTGAGAGAATTGACGGACCGCAGCGACGGCCATCTTAACCGCGTATTCAAGCAATATCTCCGCATGACGCCAACGGCTTATTTAAACCACCTGAAGCTAGGCCATGCCAAAAACCTGCTGCTCACCACGCAGCTTCCCATCGTCGATATCGCTTACGAAGCCGGGTTCGATAATCTCAGCCATTTCTACCATCTCTTTAAAGACGCCTACGGGATTGCGCCGGGGAAAATCCGCAACTGGCAATGAAAAGCAGGCTATGCAACAAAAAGAGGCTGACTCAACCTAGGATTGAGTCAGCCTCTTTGCGATATTTGGGGCACGCCTATCAGGCTGTCCCGCCTTCGTTATATTAATCGCGCGGGAAGCCGCGCTCGTATTGTCTTGGAGCATCGATTTCTTTGTGGAGAACGGTTGCTGCTTCGAGAGCCCAGTATGGATTGCGAAGCATCCCACGGCCAACGGCTACGAGGTCCGCGTCTTCGTTGCCGATCACGGAGTTGGCAAGCGCTGGATCGTCTAGTCTGCCGACCGCAATAACCGGGACTTTCAATGCTTCTTTAATGGCTCTAGCGAGAGGCACCTGGTAACCCGCATGCGTGCCCGGTCTGCCCGCAGCCGCAATTTGACCTTCTCCACCCGCGCTGATATGGAAAAGATCAACGCCGGCCTCTTGAAATTCTTTCGCAAAGGCGATGCTTTCGTTAATGCCATAGCCGCCTTCTACGTATTCCCTAGCGGAAATCCGCATAATTAAGGGCATATGGGCCGGCATTTCGCTTTTCGCGGCTTTAATGACTTCTGTTCCGAACAGCGCCCGGTCTTGGCCGTATTTATCGCTTCTTTTATTCGTCAGCGGGGACACGAACTGATGGATCAGGTAGCCATGGGCACCATGGATCTCAATCGTATCTACGCCAGCCTGTACGGCACGGCGCACGGCAAGTCTAAATTTCTCCACCATTTGCTCTACTTCTTCGGTAGTCAAAGCTCGAGGCGTTTTGGAATTTTCGTCAAACGGGATAGCCGACGGGGCTACCGGCAGCTCCGCATCCTCGGCCTTACGGCCGGCATGGGCAATCTGAATGCCTATTTTCGCCCCATGCTGATGGACGGCATCGACAATGCGAGCTAAGGCCGGAATATGATCATCCGACCACAATCCCAGATCATAGTCCGTAATCCGGCCGTCCGGCTCGACGTCGGTCATTTCGATAATAATCAATCCCGCGCCGCCAACCGCGCGGCTGACGTAATGCGTGTAATGCCAATCGTTTGCGATGCCGTCTTTGGCCGTTACCGAGTATTGGCACATCGGCGGCATAACGACGCGATTTTTCAAGGACAAGCTCTTAATCTCGTACGGAGTAAATAAGTGCTTCAAAATACAATCTCTCCTCTATTTCTATAGTTCCACGGCTCCGATCCGGCTACATCATAATGTACCCAGGTTTGGACAACTCATGAACAGGCTTTTGTAAAAAAGGTTACAGAGCCCATTATACCCTCGCCTCTACAATAAAACTAATTATATAAATTGCATTAAACCATAAAAAAATTTATAATCCGTTTTATTGAACTGTAGAGGGTGGAACATCAAAATGGTCGATTTTGAATGGTATCGAAGCTTTATCGCCATATACAAGCATCATTCGGTCTCCGAAGCCGCCAAGACCAGAATGATGACGCAGCCCGCCATGAGCCAGCACCTCGCCGCCTTGGAGGCTGAAGTAGGCGAAGCCTTATTTACGCGCGTATCCAGGAGACTTGTCGTAACCGAGCGGGGCAAAGAGCTGTATTCCCGGGTTGCGCCGTTAGTTGAATCGCTGGAGGAAACCACGGCCGCGCTGAAATCCACGTCCCTGCCGAACAATAAAGTGTTCCGCATCGGCTTGTCTCTGGAATATTTCCAGGAGCTGCTTCTTCCCAAGGTTGCGAATTCCGGCATGTGCAGCGTCTCTTACTTCGGAACGGCGGATCAATTGCTGGAGCTGTTGAAGGAGGATCAGGTGGAGCTTATTATTACTCCGAAGAAATTTATCGTGCCCGGCATTGAGTATGAGCTGCTTATGGAAGAGACGTTTACGATTATAACACCGGCATCGCTTGAGATCCCCGAACTTCGTCATCCCAAAGAAATCGAGGAATGGCTGTCCGGGCAGCGATGGATTTCTTACGGGCTGGAGCTCCCGATTATCAGGCGTCTGTGGAGAGAGCATTTCAAGAGACGTCCTCTAATCAAGCCCAAGCATGTGATTCCTAATCTGCATGCGGTTATTAGAGCCGTCGAGATGGGAGCCGGAATCAGCGTCATCCCTACCTATCTGCTCGATAATTCGAAAGCTGACATTCATACCTGCTTCGACAATCTGACCGTCACCAATGATCTGTTAATTGGCTATAAGAGCAAGCACAAGCATTTGCCTGAGCTTCAGGAAATTATTTCGATTATCCGCCGAGATGAGAGAACATAAAGTTCTTTATCGGAGATCCAATAAAATCAAGGGTTTTCGGCGAGTCAAAATCGATGTTATTAAATTAATGTTGTTTAATAGGGGACACACCAGCATCCTCTGCCCTGAGAACGATCTCTTCTTTTACTAATGATTATTCCAGCATGGCTTTTATTTCTCTGGCAACCGTTTCTCCCAACTTCCTATGCTCCTCAGCGTCAAAATGCAAACCATCAATTTCGCTTGTCGTAATAACAGCAGCTAAATCGAGGATGCTTGCATCTGTATAAGGCTTCAGCTTGTTGAAAGCCTCGCCTAGCCTTCTCGACTTGGCTTCTCCGCCGGCAAATATACTGGCGGACAACCCTGCCTCCCGAATCGGCGGAGGGACGAGCACTAATACTTGGGGACTCGTTCGTTCGCCGTCTCCGGGGAGCGTCGAGCGAACGAGTTGAACCAGCGACAGTACGCTTAGCGCAATATCCGCAGCGGAAACGGCATATCGCGCCTTTAGATCATTGGTTCCAAGCATAAGCACAACCAGCTCCAGCGGTGCGTGCGATCGCAGACAAGGAGGCAAATAAGCTTTGCCGCTCATCACATTTTCTACCGGGTCCTCCCATACGGTTGTCCGCCCCGGCAGCCCTTCCTCTATGATCTCGTATTCTTGTCCAAGCAGCTCCCGAACAATACCCGGCCAGCGAACGTTCCGGTGGAATCGTCCTCCTCGCGGGTTTAAGCCGTACGTGTTGGAATCTCCAAAGCATAAAATAGTGTTCATCGTGCCGGTATCCTCCCCTTTACATTCTGATCGTTTTTCATAGGACACTTTTCCAAACTCATTGCATGGTAGACCACGCCTTTATACTGCAGGCATCTAAAAATACCATCCGCGCAAGCCCCCCATCACTGCTGCAGCTGTTCCTCATACTGCCCGATCAGCTTACGAAAAGCCGCCATACTGTCAGCCAGACCGCCTTCGCGGTTGCGGGCCAGCCAGAGACGCTTGAATTCATCCATTACCGTCAAGAGCTCGGTATGCAGATGCTTCAGCCAATCCAACAGGGCCGCATCATCCGCGAGCTCCTGGCGATAAATATACCGGTGCAGGCCGGCTCCTTGCTTGATTAACCGCAGCGTATTTAACAGCTCGTCCTTCACAAGCTCCGCGTCGGGACCAAAGAGCTCCAGTGCTTCAACCTCCCCGCGCCGCGCATCCAGCCATTCGCTTATTTCGGAATAACGATAGTCGAGCTCGAATGGCGTGCCGACGCCTCCCAGAAGCTTCGCAATGCGTGGCAGCAATTGGGTGTCCCGCTCAAGCGTCTCTTGGGAGGACAGCCCGTGGTTCAGCAAATAACTCGTATAAGTAGCGTTTTCAATCGTACATCTCTCCATGTTGCAGTAACGGCCTAAAGTCATGAGCAGCTCTCCGCCGATTCCGCTTCGATCCTGCAGCATCCTGAGCGAGACATGATGCTTGAGCGCATCCAAATGATCGAGATTGGCGTTCAACTGCCAGCTGGCACCGGCTGCAAACGCAAGACCCGGATAACTGACGGACGGTACCTGCCAATGTCCGCCATCGCCCCAATCGGTGACGAGCAGTCCTGCCGCGCCATACGCCAGGCCATTCCTCGCCGCATCGGCAATATTTCCAAGCATGTTGTCCGTGCGGCCTGCGATGGAGGACCAGCCGCTTGTTCCCGGGCAGACGTAATAGCGGATATGATGCTCCTGCAGCCTTCTGCAATGCGGTTCGTACGGAATCGGAGCATCGTAATTCCAATGCAGCACCGTAACATCGTCCGGCAGATCGCTGACAAGCTCCGGATGATGCGTAAGCACGTCTCCCCACATCATCGGCTTTTTGCCATGGGAACGGACTATAGCAAACATCTGCTTCGCATATTCCATGTAAAGCTTGCCGACGCCAATCTCGTCCGCCCGCTCTTTGCTCGCGCCGGTGCCAAGCCCAAACGGCTCGTCCATATTCAGATTGACATATTCGGAAGAGAAGTTCGGGAGCAGCTCGTCGAACAGATCCTTGGCAAGCGCAGCAGAACGCACGTCAGCCGGATTCATGGTCGTAGGCGGCAGCTTGAAGGACATCGGCGTTGGCATTCCTTCCGGATGCTCCGCTATATCCCGGAGCTCCGGCTTCGTAAGCCACGGATACATATGGCCCAGACAATTCTGGCTTGGCACGAGATCGATAAACCGTTCTGAAGCGTAAGCGTCCAGCTGCCGGTATTCCGCAGCCGTTAAAGGCGTTGCTTCCGGGAATAAAGCGCGATATTTCTCATAATCGAAGCTATACCCCTCCATATAAAGCTGGAGATGATTGAACTTCAACGCGGCTATTTGATCGACGAACGCGAACAAGGTTTCCATCTTCGGAATTTTGTTCCGGCCGATGTCGAGCATAACGCCGCGGACCGGAAAATCCGGTTCATCCTCGATCAGGCAATGCGCCCACTCCCCTTGCTGCGACTCCATCATCTGTCCGGCGGTGAGCAGCGCGTAATGAAGGCCTTGTGCCGTGCTTGCCGCGAGCCGGAGTCCCGCGGAGTTCCACTCCAGAATATAACCTTGCGGATGAAGTCCGGGCTGATGCTCGATAACGGCCAGCGTTGCCGCATGCTCCGTTGAGTCCGCAGCCGAAGCGTAAGCGGCAAGGCGATCCGCGACTTCAAGCTTTTCCGCCATCCGTACCGCTTCTTCGCCAACCGGATAAATCTCGAACCGGACGGCGGCAGGCGATTTTTTTCCTGACGACTTATAGCTCCGAGGCTGAGGATAGAGATAGTTCGGCGTTGTCATCGTTCTTGTCCCTCCTGATCTTGCGCATTCAGCTGCGTCAATATAGCCTGAAGTCCCGCTTCCGTAAACTTGCCTCCGCTAAACGAGAGCAAACCGCGAAGGGGCATATGCTCCATAAAGGCCCGCAGCATCGCGGCATGTTCGTCCGCGAGTCCGGCAGAGAACGGAAGGTTAGCGATAAGCTGGTTAACGAATTTTTGTCCGGATGAGCTTTGGCTGATCTCCGACAAGGTCGAATTGCGATGGTACACCATTCTGCGGACTGTCGTCGACTGCACGGTTACGGTCTCAGACAATATGATATCCTGGGAGGAGCGCCCAATCAGCAGCTCAAATTCGCCGGTTTCTACGATCCAATCATGAAGTTCGCTGTCATAATACGCAAAGCTTCGTTTATCCAGCTCAAACGATACGATTTTGGATTCGCCCGGCTCCAGCCGGATTTTATCGAATCCCTTCAGCTCCTTGTCCGGACGGATGACCGTACTTTCCTTGTCCCGCACATAGAGCTGGACGACTTCCATTCCTGCCCGAAGGCCAATGTTGGTCACTTTGACGGAAACATGCAGAGTCTCGTTATCCATCATCGTTTCTTTATCCACGGTAAGCTCCGAATATGCAAAATCCGTATAGCTTAGACCATGACCAAACGGGAAAAGCGGCTTGATGTTTTTCTTGTCGTAATAGCGGTAGCCGACAAAAATCCCTTCCCGGTACTCCACTTTATCTCCTTCGCCCGGGAAGAACAGATAGGACGGGTTGTCGCTCAGCTGTACGGGGAACGTCTCCGCCAGCCGGCCGGAAGGATTAGCGTCGCCAAACAGCAGATCGGCGATTGCCCCGCCTAGGGCCTGCCCGCCCAAGTACGCTTCAAGCACGCCTTTGGCGCTATCCAGCCATGGCATCTCGATGGGGGCCCCATTGCTAAGAACGACGACCAAATTCGGCTGCTCCTTGCCGATGGCTTCGATCAGCGCAGCTTGATTGGCCGGCATCCGCAAGTGCTTGCGGTCAAACCCTTCGGATTCGTAACGGCTCGGCAGCCCCGCAAACAGAACCGCAACGTCCGAAGCCTTGGCCAGCTGAATGGCTTCCGCCATAAGCTCTTCCTCCGGCTCCTCCGCATTCAGCTCATAGCCCTTCGCATAACGAAGCGTTGCCGTGTCTCCGGCTGACTTCGCAAGCTCCTCGCTTATATCTTCAAGCCGGGTCGGCCGGATCTGGGAGCTTCCGCTTCCCTGATAACGGGGCTCTTTGGCCATGGCTCCAATGACGGCGATTTTTCCGCCTTTGGCAAGCGGCAGAATACCGTCTTCATTTTTGAGCAGCACCATGCTTTCGCGCGCGATTTCGCGGGCCAGCCGATGATGCTCTTCCGAATCAACCACCGTATCCGGACGCCGCTCGTCCACCGCGCGAAACACGATGTTCAGCAAGCGCTCAACGGCCTCGTCCAGCTTGGCTTCCGCAAGCTCACCGTTTCGTACTGCCTCTATAATTTGCTGCTGGCCCTCCCCATGGCTTGCCGGCATTTCGAGTTCAAGTCCCGCTGCAAGACCTTTAGCCCGTTCATTCACCGCTCCCCAATCCGACACCGCAAAACCTTCGTGACCCCATTCTTCCTTCAAAATATCCGTGAGCAGCTCTTTATTCTCCGACGCGAATTCACCGTTCACTTTGTTGTACGCGCACATCACCGTCCAAGGCTGAGCTTTCTTCACAGCCCCTTCAAAGCTTGCCAAATAAATTTCGCGCAGCGTCCGCTCGTCTACAATCGAATCGGAGGTCATGCGGCGGTGCTCCTGATTGTTGGCGGCGAAATGCTTCAGCGAAGTCCCTACCCCCTGGCTCTGTACGCCAAGGATATGATGGGCAGCCATCTCGCTGGACAAATACGGGTCCTCCGAGAAATATTCGAAGTTGCGTCCGCAAAGCGGCGAGCGCTTAATATTCGCTCCCGGACCGAGCAGCACCGCTACTTCCTCGGCTTGGCATTCCCTGCCGAGCGCTTCGCCCATCCGCCCGATCAGCTCGCGGTTCCACGAGCTTGCAACACCCGCCGCGGACGGGAAGCAAGTAGCCGGAACGCTGTCGAACAAGCCTAAATGATCCGCCGACGCGCGCTGCTTGCGCAGACCGTGCGGGCCGTCCGTTACCATCACGGACGGAATGCCAAGGCGTTCAATGCCGCGCGTATGCCACGTATCCGAACCGGAGCACATACTCGCCTTCTCTTCCAATGTCATTTGCGCGATCAGCGCTTTTATATCTCGTACCTGAGCAGTCAATTGAAGCATCTCCTTCGCTATTCGATTAATTCCATTCGGGCTGTCCGCACATCGCGGCTATTAGGCCCAATCATGATGCGGAAGTCTCCGGGCTCGGCCCTATAGCCGTTGTTCGGCGACCAAAACTCGAGGTCCGTACGAGTAATTTCAAACACGATCTCCCGGCTTTCCCCCGCTTTAAGCGCCACTTTCGCAAAACGCTTCAATTCCTTCACAGGGCGCACTACGCTGCCATGAACATCCTGGATATACAGCTGCACCGTCTCCTCTCCTGCGCGGATCCCGGCATTCGTGACCGTTACGCTTGCACGGAGAGTTTCGCCTTGCTTCATTTGATGCCGGTCCAAGGTGACTTCCCCGTATTCGAACAGGGTATAGCTTAGTCCGTAGCCAAACGGATAAAGCGGCTCATTGGGACCATCCAAATATTTGCTGATATATTTCTCGGCTGCGTTCGCTTCCGTAAGCGGACGTCCGGTACGGAAATGATTGTAATAAACCGGAACCTGTCCGGTGTGTACCGGGAAGCTCATCGTCAGTCTGCCGGCAGGGTTGTAATCCCCCGCAAGCACATCCGCAATGGCATGTCCCGCCTGCGAGCCTAGGAACCACGTCTCAAGAATCGCATTTACTCTATTCTCCAACCCTGTCAGTACAAGCGGACGTCCGTTTGTCAGCACGAGCACGACCGGCTTGCCGACACGAATGACGGCGTCAGCCAGCCGAAGCTGCGCCTCCGGCAGCTCCAGACTCATTCTTGATGCCGCTTCGCCGGACATATCACTGCTCTCTCCAAGCGCCAGAATGACCAAATCCGCTTGCCCGGCTTGTTCTACCGCGGCCTCAATTCCCCCTTCAAGAGGAGCACTCACTCTGGAACCAGCAGCAAACAGCAAGCTTTCTTCCGGAATGCCCTTTTCCCGCAGCCCTTCGTACAAGGTCACCGTCTCATGGCCGTACCGGGAAAATTGCCATGGTCCAAGCAGATCCTTGCTGTCGGCGAACGGACCGATCAGCGCGATTTTGCCGGCGTCCGCCGCAAGCGGAAGCACTCCGTCGTTCTTCAGCAGCACAATCGATTTCCTCGCCAGCTCTCGGCTTGCCTGGAGATGAGCATCGCTGAAATGAGATTCGATCTCTTGCTCCGGACGGATATAACGGAACGGATCATCCATCAGCCCGGTCTTGTACTTGAGGGTCAAAATCCGGCGTACCGCTTCGTCCAGCTGCGATTCCGACAGCTTGCCTTCGCGGATAAGCTCCGGAATATAATCGTAGGAACGGGTTACCATCTCGATGTCCATCGTCGCGTTCACCGCGTGCTTGGCCGCTTCCTTGGCGTCCTTCGCATAGCCGTGTTCCACAATTTCGTCAACCGCGCCGTAATCCGAGATCAAGATGCCTTCAAAGCCGAGCTCATCCCGGAGCAGCTCCTTCAGCAAGTAGGAGCTTGCGGCCACCGGGATACCTTGATAAATGTTAAAAGCGTTCATCACCGAGCCTGCGCCGGCTTTAATCCCCGCCTGGAACGGCGGCAAATAAAGATTCCGCAGCGTCCCTTCCGAGATATCAACGGTATTGTAATCCCGTCCGCCTTCAGCGGCGCCATAGCCGATAAAATGCTTCAGGCAGGCGATAATCGTCTCCTCTTCCAGAAGAGAACCACCCTGATAGCCATCCACCTGCGCTTTGGCGATCAACGATCCCAGGTACGGGTCTTCGCCTGCGCCTTCCACGACGCGCCCCCACCGGGGATCCCGGGAAATATCGATCATTGGACCATGATTGTACATAATGCCCGATGCGCTTGCTTCCTTGGCCGCAATCGCGCAGGCTTCCCGGATCGCTTCCATATCCCAGCTGCAGGACCATGCAAGCGGAACCGGAAAGATCGTTTGCGCTCCATGAATAATATCGCCGTTGAAGAATAGCGGAATCTTATGCGGCGACTGCTCCACCGCAATTTTTTGCAGTTCGAACACCCGGCTCACGTCAAACGCGCCCAATACCGAGCCTGCACGGCCTTCGGCAATCAGCTTCTCCGGGGGATCCGTCTTGACCGTACCGCCAAACGAGAAGTTGGAAGCCATGCACTGACACATCTGGCCAATCTTGTCCTCCAGCGAGAGCTTGCCGAGCAATCGCTCTACTGCGGCAGCTATTTCTTCGTCCGTGCGATCGACTACCTTGCCGCTGCGGTAAGGCCTCACCGTCTCGGTTAACGCCTCCGACAAGAAAGGACCACGGCCCTTCCCGCCTTGCAGCGCAAACGAACCAAACAACGGGATATACAAGGTCCCTGTAAAAGTCGACTCTTCGAACGCTAGGTCAACCTTGACCTGTTCGTCCGGCTTCCAGAATGCATATCCGGTGCCGCGAAGACTCCCGCTCTCCGCCTCCACCGTTTCCATTCGGATAGGCAGCGGAATAGGCTCCATCGCGATATCCAGCGTATAGTCCGCTTTTTTCTGTATTTTAAATTGCAGCTTCAGCTTAAGCCGCGGCGTTTCTACAAAAGCATGCCATAATCCGATCATCGTTCTCTCTTCTCCCTTCATGTGCTATGGGGCCGGATCCGATCAGCCCTTCACGGCGCCAATCGTCATCCCTTTTACGAAATATTTCTGGAAAAACGGATAAACGAGCAGAATCGGAATAACGCCGATGACCGCAATCGCCATCCGGAACGTTTCGCTTGGCAGCTGGGCCAACGCCTGGGTTGTTCCCATTTTACTGTTCTGGGTCAGGAACTGAATATCGCTCATAATGCGGTTAAGCACGTTTTGCAGACTGAACAAATCCGGATCCGTCACGAACACAAGCCCGTTGTTCCAGTCATTCCAATAACCAAGCGCCTGGAACATGCCGACCGTAGCGAGGATTGGCATCGACAGCGGCAAAATAATTCGGAAATACGTCTTGAATTCGCCCGCTCCGTCGATCGCCGCCGACTCCAATACGGCCGTTGGGATCGTTGTGGAGAAGAAGGTGCGCATGAGCAGCACGTTAAAGCCGTTCATAAGCAGCCATGGGATTAGCAAGGCAAACAACGTATTTTTTAAATGAAAGACTTGCGTATAGATCAGATAAGTCGGGACAAGTCCCCCGTTAAACAACAGCGTGAAGAAGACGATAAACGCAATCGTCTGACCTCCCGGCAAATCCTTGCGCGACAGCGGGTATGCCAGCAAAGAGGTCATGATCAGACTCGCCAGCGTTCCGATCGCCGTCACCAGGATGGTAATGCCGTAAGCGTGGAAAATCTGGCTCGATTGCTTCCAGATGTATTCGTAAGCCTCAAAGCTGAAGGCCGACGGGAAAAGCGTATAGCCGTCTTTTACAATCGCCGACTCGTCGGTAATGGAAGCCATAAACAGCAGAATAAACGGCAAAATACATGCGACTGAAAGAACGATCATAATGACATGCGCCGACCACTGCCAGATTCGGTTTTCTTTATCCATAACAAGGGCTCCTTTCTAGAACAACGCGTTCTCTTTGTTGATTTTGCGGACGACCAGATTGGAGACGAGGACAAGCGCGAAGCCGACCAGCGACTGATAAAATCCCGCTGCGGCGGACATGCCGATATCGCCAAGCTGCATTAGCCCCCGGAATACATACGTATCGATAACGTTTGTCGTGGAGAACAACGCTCCCGAGTTCATCGGCACCTGATAGAACAAGCCGAAGTCCGAGTAGAAAATCCGGCCGATGCCCAGCAGCGTCAGCATGATGATAACCGGCGTAATCATCGGAATCGTAATCTTGCGGATTTGCAGCCACTTGGAGGCACCGTCCAGCTTCGCCGCTTCGTAGTATTCCGGATCAATGCCGATGATGGCCGCCAGAAAGACGATGCAGGAGTAACCCGCTCCCTTCCACAGATGGACGAACGTCAGGATATAAGGCCAATATTTCGGTTCGTTATACCAGTTGATCGGTTCCATGCCTAACGCTGGAAGAATGGTCTTATTAATAAAGCCCGTATCGATGCTTAACACGGCATAGACCAGATAGCTGACCAGGATAATCGAAATTAGGTATGGCAGGATAATGACGCTCTGGTACAAGCGCGATGCGATTCGGCTGCGGATCTCGTTCAGCAGGATGGCGATCGCGACCGCAACGGCTAGTCCAAGCACGATAAATACGGCATTGTAGAGCAGCGTATTGCGCGTAATAAGCCAGGCGTCGCTCGTTTTGAACAGGTATTCGAAGTTCTGGAATCCAATCCAGTCGCTGTGCCACAGCCCCTTGCGGAAGTTAATGTCCTTGAAAGCAATCGACAAGCCGAACAACGGCATGTAATTGTTGATAGCCAGGTAAGCAAGTCCCGGCAGAAGCATGATGTACAGCGGTATGAACCGGCGAAGGCTTCTTCTTTTTCTGCGATGCGTGATGGTAGTCACCGCTTCTCTCCCCTTTCTCGCTCGGCATATTGCCGGGTGGTATCCTTATGGTAATGAATTTCGGCCTCCCCCCTCTACCGCGCGAACGACTTCCGTCTTGCGCTTTACCGACCTTCATTGAACCGTCTCGAAATAGCAAAAAACCGACCAATGCGAGACTAGTCGGTTCTAAGCTTATAGCTTGTTATCTTTATTGGGCAGAGTTGGTCTGCGCCCATGCATCCAGCTGCTTCTGCTTCTCGGCAATAATCTTGTCGATCCCCGCGGCCTTCAGCTTCGAGATAAATTCCGGCAGCACCTTCTCCGGATCTACGCTGCCTGTTTCGAGCGGCATCTCGTATTGCGTAATGACGTTGGAAACGGCGGCATACTCCGTCTTCACCGGTGTCGGGTCAAAGCCAAAGCCAAGCGCCTTGGAACGTTTGGCGGCTTTATTAAACTCCTCCGTCTTGGCCCAGACCGTCGGGTCATTGCCCTTCATCACATACGATAAGAACTGGTTGCCGAACATCCAGCCAAGCGGCATGTTGTAGCCCGTTGTTGTTGCATCTACGCCTGAAGGATATTCAATCACGTTCTCCTCGCCTTGGGATTTGACATAATGAGTGCCTTCAATCCCCCAATCAAGCAAATTGACGATATCTTTATCCGAATACATCAGATTGAGGAATTGTACCGCTTTGTCTTCCAGCTTCGTATTCACCGGCACTCCCCACATGGCACCGGTAACCGTACTGGTCATCGCTACGGCCGGCAGCAGTTCAACGCCAACTAAAGGCGTTCCGGCAGCCTGCGACTCCTGCTCGGCGAAGCCAGGCTTCATGCCCGCGAAATAAGCAAAGCCTTTATTGGATTTGATCAGCTCCCAAGGCGTTGTCTTGGTCGTCGCCGAATCCTTCATAATATAGCCCTGTTGGTACCAGTCGCGAAGTCTGGTCAAGAGTTCCTTGTATTCCTGCGTTTCATAAAGGTTTACAACCTTGAGGCCGTTATCATAGCCCGGCAGCACGCCAATCCCGTCGCCCAGACGGTCATAGAACAAGTAATTGTCCAGATAAGTCTGGCCAGGAGAAGATGGAATAAGCGGCGCAAAGCCTTCTCCGTCTTTGATCGTCTTCAGCACATTGCCGAGGTCGTCGAGCGTTTTGACGGCGCCTGTATCAATATTGTACTTGTCCACCAGATCCTTGCGCATTGTGATGCCGTAATCGGAGGCCATATCCCTTACGGTCGGAATTGCGTAAATCTTGTTGTTCACCTTGGCCGCGTTCAAATAATCGCCAACCGCCGATTTGATGCCTTCGCCATCTTTATCCAGCAGCTCGTCAAGCGGAACAAGCTGTTCCTTCGTTACCATGCTGTTATACAGGGCGCCGGATACAAACATTAAATCCAGCTTTTCATTGCTGGTCAGCATCAGATTCGTCTGCTGCACCCATTCGCCTCCGCTTATGGGCATAAAGTGGACTCTGGCTTGAATTTTTTGCTCCGTGATTTTGTTGATTGCATCCTCCACCAGCTGCAAATCTTTTGGAGACGCGCTTGGAAAAGCAATCGTCAGTTCGTCAATCTTGCCGCTAGGCGCGGAAGACGCGTTGCTTCCCGTGTTTTTCGATCCTGTTTCGCCGTTGCTGCTGTTATTCCCGCCGCTTCCGCAAGCCGTCAAGGTCAGCGAGATGCCAAGAAGCAGTGCCGAAGATACGGCTAATGCTTTTTTCATTTTCATTTCCCCCTCATGATTCATTCTGTGAAGCTGTCTTTATTGTAGAATGACCACGCTTTCTCCTCTGCTGTTCTTACGACTTCACGCTGTCACTTTGACGACTTTCCTGTGCTTGGGGCTGTGAGCGCGACTGCCGGTATTCCTGCGGGTTGATGCCCATATACTTCTTGAAAATGCGGGAAAAATGGGAAAAGTTAGCATAACCAATCCGACTTGCCACCGCGCTCACCGCCAAATCCGTATTCGTAAGCAGCTCGGCGGCAATATGAAGACGCTGCTGCAGCAAATAATCCGAAATCGACATTCCGGTCTCTCGTTTGAAAATTCGGGTCAAATAATCCGGGTTCAAATACACATGGCTTGCTATGTCTTCCCTGGATATCTCATCTGCCAAATGCTGCTGGATATAAGCCTTCGCCTGTTCAACGACGCTTGGCGTTTGCTCCAGCGAATGCATATAATCGATCGATTTGCCTACAAGATGGCGAACCCAGATAAGCGCATCCTTCGCCGAGCGTCCCGCGCGGGCGAAGCGTTCCGCCGACATGCCGTCGCTTAGCAGCTGATGAGCCTGAATTCCTTTTATCTGCAGTACGTAATGAACCATCTGCTGAAAATCCTGCACAAACAGGGCCAGAAGCTGTGGCGTAAGCCGGCCGGCTTCTACCTGCTGTCCGATAAAACGCTCCGCTTCCGCGATTACTTTATCCTTGGCGCCTTCCTTCATCATGATCCCCCACATGCCCATATCGGGAAGCGTATGCGAAGAAGCTGAGCCTTGACGCTCGCCAAGAAAAGAAACGCAGTTGTCCGAAGCCACGTTATCGGCATCCATCCGCTGTAGACGCTGATAAGCGGCGGCCATCTCATGCCCCCGGACGCTCTCTCCGATATAACAGGATACATCGCACTTGAAATAAACGCGGCAAGCTGCAATATAAGACTCGCATAAAGCTTTCAGCCCGGCAGGGTCCGAGCCTTCTTTGCCTCCATTAAGCACAATCAGCATCGTATCGTCGCCAGTCGCAATCAACAGGCCGCTGTCCTGCCGCTGCATGAGAACCTCCTCGGCAGCTTTGCGCAGCGCATATTCCATCGTTTTCTTGTCCCGAAGCGAATATTCCTTATACCAGCGACGGACGCGCAAGAGTATCGGCAGAAAAACCAGCTTGTCGGAATAAGGAATATTCCGTTCCTGCGCGGCCGTACTGATTGCCTGCGGCAAGGCGGGAATCGCCTGGCTGAGCACGTCCAGCCAGAACCGTTCGATCAGCATAGGCTGGTGTTGCAGCCAGAACTTGCCGAACTGGCTGAATTCGCTCATACGTTGTTCCTTCTCCATTTTGCGGATCGCTTTTTCCACGACAACCTTAAGCTCGTCATAAGGGATCGGCTTCAGCAGATAATCAAGACTGCCCAGCTGTATCGCTTGTTTGGCATACTGGAAATCGGCATGGCAGGTTAGAAATATCGTCTCGGTTCCCGGACAATTTCCTCTAACCCACTCCAGGAGCTGCAGTCCCGAAGCCTTCGGCATTTCAATATCGCATAACAATATATCTACCCGTTCCCGGTTGAAGATCTCCATGGCCTGATCGGCATTGTAAGCCGTCATCACCCGCGAGATCCCGATGGAAGGCCAGTCAACGCCGGATTTCAAGCCTTCGACCGCTATTGGTTCATCGTCCACAATAAGCAGCTGACGCATGCCCGTTCACTCCTTTAGCTCATGGCTTGCATTTAACGGGATCACAATTTCGGTGACCGCTCCGTGCGGGTCGTCATTATAGCAGTCCATCCATGCCTTATCGCCGTATTGAAGCTTTAATCGTTCTCTTATATTCCATAATCCAATATGCTCGCCGGCCTCATCCGTATAGATCTGCCCTTCGCGTAACCGGAAGAGCGCCGCATCGGAGTAACCTTCGCCGGTGTCCCTGATCGTGATAGCTACCATCGGCTCCTCCGCCAAATCATCCAGCTCCGCTTCAATAATGAGCTTGGTCGGCTCGCCGGGCTTAACTGCATGCTTGATCGAGTTCTCCACCACCGTCTGAAGGATAAGCGGCGGAATAGCGGTCGTCTCCAAATATGCAGGCATAGCTACCTCGCAAGTGAACGTATCTGGGAATCGCATCTGCTGAATACGCAAATAATGTCGGATATGGCGAAGCTCATTCTTCAGCGGCACGAGAGATTGATGGCTTTGAAACATATACCGGAAATATTGGACAAGATGCATCGTCATCTCCTGAATGGGCTCGAATTGCTTCACCTGCGCGAGATTGTACAGGATATTTAACGAGTTCATGAAGAAATGCGGGTTAATCTGCAGCTGCAGATGCTTGAGCTCTGCCCGTTGTTTGCTGAGCTGCTCTTCATATACGTTTATCTTGAGCTCTTCAATCTTGGAAATCATCGCATTAAAGGTTCGGTTGACCAGCCTTATCTCATCAGGTTCCTTCCCCGGATTAATCCGGATATTGAAGTTGCCTTTCCCGATCAGTCTCATCGCGCTGACCATCTTGCTGAGCGGCTGCAAAATAACCTTGCGAAGAATGAGGAAGCTGAGCGGCAGCATGAGCAAGGCCAATAAAATAACAAAAGCGGACGCTTTGGTCAAATAAGGCAGATTCTCCAGGATGGATTCATCCGGGATAGCGGCCGCAAGACTAAAGCTTCCTTTTGCCGAGGATTCTCCAACGACCAGGAACTTGTCCTCTCCGCCGGACAAATAATAGCTTCGAAATCCTCTTGTTAAATCAAGTTTTTCGCTTGTAAGATTTCTTGTTGTATACAAAACATAGCCCTTGTCATCAACAAGGAGCACAGCTCCCGTCTTCCCTGTCCTCATGCCGAGCAGAGGCTTTACCACGGTAGACGCTTTTACCCAGGCGCCCACAAACAAATCACCGTCGCGCATTAGGCGGACCAAATAGGCTTCTCCGCTAATCTGTACCATCTTCCATTCAACGTTGCGGTATTGCGATTTCTGCGTCAGCTCGGATACCTTATCTGCTAACGTCTGCCGAATCGCCATTAGCTGCGGATACGACAAAGATCCCCTGTAAGCTTCAACGCCGTCATGATGGTTTAAGGAGTAAACATAAAAGCCGTCAATAGCGGGGTAAATGGACAGATCCGAGGTTAGCTTGCGGTATACCGCGGTTTTGGCCAGAACAAATTCGTCTTCTGTCCTTGCATCGCCCATCTCTTGAACATTCAGGTCCGTAGAGGTTAAGCCTGCCATATGTCTTTCTACTTCCGTCAACTGCCCATCCGTTTGGTTCATGTAAATATCAATCAAGTTCTTGTTAGACGCCGCTACCTGACTGTGTATGACGTTCATGCTATAGGAATTGTTATAGAGCAGAAGCGCTATCAAGGGTAAAGTAATACCTAAAAGGCCAAGCACCAGCTTGACCGGAATCGAATTCCATGGGATAGCTTTTATACGTTTGAACATTCGGGCCCTCCGATCGAAGCTTCTCATCTAAGCGGCCTTTATCCGATCCTGCCGTCACTCTTCATCTTACTTGATTACTTTTAGTATGGTCTATGCATTTGACGACTACTCTTTTGCTCTTTCACGACATGAACGTATTCGGAATTTCTTTTGCTGTTTTTAAAGCACGATAAAGCATCATTTGTAACCTTCCTGTAATATTGGGCTCAGGTTCCTTTCATCATCGGCTTCTATAATAAAGGACATGACCCCCCTTTATATATTCTCTATTGTTGCCTGCGGCTGATTGCCGCAGGCTTTTTGTTTGCCTCGGTCCTGCAGCCGCGAACAAATGCGCAGCAAAAAAGCCGCATGGCTGCGGCCTTTTTAATCACTCTTATTTCACCGAATCAACAGCCTTAGCGCTTACCTTGATATCGTCAAAGTAAAGCGTAGTCAGCCCTTCGAAGCCTGAGTCCGCGCCAATAAGAACAAAGATCTCGCCCTTGGCGTTGGCCGTCACCTTAGCGCTGTATTCAAAGTCAACTCGCTGATACCCTTCCTTGTCCGCATCCGGTTTAGCTGCATTGCCGATCACTTTAACATCCTTGCCGCCGGCTCCTTGGCTGCCGATGTCCACGTTCATTCTGTAATACTCTTCTCCCGAAGAGGAGGCTCGAACGGACAACGGCTCGCTCGACAAAATACCGGCCTTCAGGAATATCGATTCGGCTGGCGAGCCGCCAATACCTATCGATCCCCCTCCCGCTTCGGTGTACATCGCAAACTTCAAATTCACATTGTAGGAAGTGTTGGGTTTGAACCCTGCAATCCCCTTGGAAAGGTACATAAACAAGTCATCGCTTCGGTTGTGTCCCGCGAGCTTCAAACCGTAATTGGAGGTATTGTTCTGAACCGGAATGAATTGACGGGCAAAGTCCAGCTCGTAAATGTCCTTATTATAATTCGCAGGCAGGTCGGCGAAGCCGCCCTTCCAGCCTTCCGTATCCTTCGTGAACGAGTAACTGAAGTCTAGATTTACCGGAGTACTCGTCTGATTGGTTAGAGTAACCGTATGAGCCACAGGCTCCCATTGCAGCCGTGCCCCCATAAGAGCTGCCAACGACCTGGCCGGAACAAATACCGTGCCCTTTGCTTGGCGAACCTGCACGGGCAGCTTGATTTTTTCTCCCTTGGCATTCACCGCATAAGAGGAATTCAAGGTGAATGCAATCGTTCCGAAGCTTTTTCCGGATAACGTGATCGTTCCTTTTTTATCGCTCCAGCTTATCGATGCGCCGAGGGATTCGGCAGCGGCTCTAACGGGAACCATCGTGTTTCCGTTACTGACATAAGGGGCTGACAGCAAGCTATGCTTGCCTGTGTTATTGCTATAATGAACATCGTTAAGTTTGAAGGTTACCGCACGAGCGGCAGCTGCAGATTGGCTTTCTGCTCCGCTTGCTATTGAAGCGCTGCCTGCCGAAATCGCGGTCGCAACAAGTAGGCTGGACAGCATGAGATTTTTTATACGCATGATTGATACTCTTCCTTTCTGCTCAGATGTACTTACTAGACGCAAGGATGAATTTAAAGGTTACAGCCATTACGATTCGTCAATTTTTGGAATAAAAAAGGCGCCTAACCCTGACAGCTAACAACAGCAAGGTTAAGCGCTTTGGATGACTCTTGAGGATTTAAAGTTAATTTTTCAAGCTGCCGAGATAATCCTGGAAATGCGTCTTTGTAATGGTCACGGGTCTGTCTCCGTTCGGAACGAGAGACTGATCATTCACCTCAACCGAACCATAATACGGTGCAGTAGCATCCGTGATCACCTGACGGTTATCTTGCGTTACGCTAAAGTATTTTCGAATGAATTCGTCCATCGGAATCTGATCCGGACCGGCCACATCAACAATGCCGTTAGCCGGTGCCTCCAGCGTAAAATCAGCTACCGCGTTTGCAACGTCATCCGAGAAAATAGGCTGCATAAGGGCGGAAGGCAACCGTACGGTATCCTCTTTGGTAGCCACGTCGGCAATGCCGCCAACAAATTCGAAGAACTGGGTAGCGCGGACGATCGTATAAGGAATCTTGGAGTTCTCGATTAGCTCTTCTTGAGCCTTTTTAGCACGGAAATATCCACTCTGGAGAAGGCGTTCGGTTCCAACGACCGACAAAGCAACATGATGGCCGACGCCAGCATTCGCTTCAGCAGCGAGAAGATTCCGAGTAGATTTCTCAAAAAACTCCATCACCGCCTGGTCCTCCCACGACGGCGCATTCGATACATCAACCACAACTTGCGCGCCGCTAAGCGCTTCCGCGAGTCCTTCACCCGTAATTGTATTGACACCTAAGGAAGGTGATGCCGCAACAACCTCATGTCCGCGATGACGAAGGTTATTCACAAGTTTCTTCCCAATCAAGCCACTGCCGCCAATCACTACAATCTTCATATTCATCCTCCTGTTGTTTTCCAGCTTGTGTCTGTAATGACCTTACGATAATAAAGACAATTAACGGTCGCCATCTGTGACATCCCATTTATTCATGCATCGAATTTTCCTTCATTTAGCCTTTGTTATGCATGGGAAATGAAGGGTATAAACAAAGCCGGCATCAATCATACTAGGAGAATATTTCTTGTTTCAGACAGGCGGTGACATTTATGCTTCCCAATTTGCTTCACGATTTAAAAGAAAGCACGAAATCTGCTGATTTACTGCAATCAAGTATAACCATTAACCATAATCGCATTCATTTTACTTATTTCAGCACGCTTATCAATCAAGAAAAATTTCACCATGATGTCCTTTCGTTTATTCCATTTTCCAAAGGCGATTTGGGCCAATTGCGTTTGCAAGATCTTCAAGCCATGATTCCTCTTGAGGGAATGAAGATTTCTCAAGAATTGGACGAGGTTTTGAAAAGTCTGGTACGCGGTTCAATCTTCCTTCAATTGGATCCCCATTTGCACGAAGGCTTAATCATTGATATTTCAGATCAACAATCGGGGCTTCGCGATCACAATGATACGGAAAACGAGTTTAGCGTCATTGGTCCAAAGGTCGGTTTTGTGGAAAGCTTGGACATCAACTTGGCCTTGCTTCGCAGAGGGCTTGGTACCGAGAAACTCACCTTTGAAGAGCTATCAATCGGCAAGATGTCAAAAACGAAGATCGTCATTGCTTATTTAGACGGCATAACGAATCCCGAGTACATCAACACAGCCAGGCAAAGGCTCTCGGATCTGGACTTCGACATCGTGTTCGAAAGCTCTCTACTGGAACAACTCATCACGGACAACTCAAATTCTCCGTTTCCGTTATTCTTGTCCAGCGAGCGTCTGGATAGAATCATGTACTCGATATTGAACGGGGAAGTGGCTATTTTGTGCGACGGTTCCCCGTTTGTACTCACAGGGCCCACAAGTTTGTTTAGCTTTTTCGTTTCACCGGAAGACTACTACTTACCTTGGATTCTGGGATCGTGTTTTCGTCTTATTCGTTATTTCGGAGTTGCCTTTTCGATTCTCGCTTCTTCCTTTTACGTTGCTATTCTCACCTTTCACTACATCGTCATTCCCCGGGAGCTTTTAGGACCGATTATCGAATCGAGATCCAACGTGCCTTTCCCGCCGGTGTTGGAGGTGCTTTTTCTGGAAATAACGATCGAGCTGCTCCGCGAAGCCGGGTCCAGACTTCCCTCAAAGGTCAGCCAAACCTTGGGTATAGTAGGAGGTATTATTCTCGGGCAGGCTGCGGTGGCGGCTGGATTAACCAGTAATATTTTGCTCATCATTGTTTCGCTTTCGGCATTGGCTTCCTTTACCACGCCAATCTTCAAAATCTCGAACACCATTCGATTTTTGCGCTTTCCGCTGATTGTTTTAGCTTCCTTATGGGGCGGATTTGGCATCATGATCGGGTTAATGTTTATTTTAGGTCATTTATTGCGCTTGAAATCACTTGGCGCACCGTATATGGTGCCGATATTCCCTTTCCGCAACAACAGCTTCAGCGATAGCTTTATCCGCTCCTCTTTTACCCAATTGAGTAATCGGTTTTTCACGACTCGTCCGCTTTCAACGAAAAGATTTAACGTGAAAAAAAATAAGGATATCGGTGACGACTACAATAGCGAATGAGCAGAGAAGATGGGAGAATTGAAATCATGAGAAAGCATGCGGGGGTACTAATCTGCTGTTGCATCTTGTTATCCGGCTGCGCTCAAGAACGGGTCGTCGACCAAATCAATATTATCCAGTACATGGGCGCGGACCTGGAAGAAGATAAGATTAAACTAAGCGTTTCGTATCCGAAGTATATCAAAGCTTCGGGAGGGCAATCCCTGGTAACGACGGAGTCTAAAGTGGTATATGGGGTTTTCACGGCCCTGACCGGCAAATCCTCTCAACCCGTGGAAATGGGACAAATGCGTACGCTGGTCTTGAGCGAAAACTTCGCAAAAAAATACATAACTGAGCTTGCCGATATTATCAATCGACAATTCACGAAAAGCACCAAAGCTTCTATTGTGTTAACGGACCAAAGCACAAACGCGATGATTGCCGAGGCTTCCCGAAAACCTCCTTTCTTCTTGTCCGAGCTGATCGAACAAAACATGGATCACGGAAATACGCCGAATACGAATTATCATACTTTCGTAAATCAGTATTATGGAGAGGGCCAAGACATTTATTTGCCGGTTATCAACCTAAATAAAGGCGTGTTTCAAATGGATGGCGTAGCCGTCTTTAAAGGCGACGACTTAAAAGTTAGGTTAAATGCCAATGAAGGTTTGTATCTGAAACTGCTCAAAGATAAACAACGGACAGGCGAATACGATTTCCTTGCCGGCGCAAATTCCATGTACTCCTTTATTATTTTGCATGGCAAGTCCAAGATTGACGTTAAAGAAGATGGCAAAACAACGATATCCCTAAAGCTAGCCATCCAACTAAGAGAAATCCCGGAACAAATGAACGTACGGAACCAAGGAGATTTACAAAAAATCAAGAAGCAAATTGAAGAGAGGTTATCCTCGGAGATTACGGCGATGTTGATTCGTCTACAGCAAAACAGGGTCGATCCAATCGGCTTTGGCGAGAAATACAGGAGACAGCATCAAGCCTTCAAAGAAGAAGCGTATTACGAAAAAATCTACCCTCAGCTACTTTTTGAGGTTAAAACGAACGTTATTATCTTACACGCAGGGGTTGGGCAATAATGCAGCAACGGATAAAGGAAAATTACGCGATTTCGGGATACTTTGTATTTTTCTTGATTGCTGTTACCCAAGCTGCCGCGACCTTATTTAATTTTCAGAGCCTTGCGCTTGTTCATGCCGGCCAAGATGCTTGGATATCGATTATTCTGATGGGCGTAAGCCTTCATCTCATCATCTGGATGATTTACAAAATGCTCGGCAATCCAGCCAAGGATGTTATTGACGTCCATCGAACGGTTTTTGGTAAATTTATGGGGAATGCTCTTTCTTTAATCGTGGTCGGATACTATTTCTTAATGGCTCTATTCTTTCTCCGTTCGTACATGGAAGTCATTCAAGTGTGGGTGTTTCCTTCGCTTCGCACATGGGTTATTGCGGGATTGTTTATTTGCATCATCTACTATGTCGTTTCTGGCGGGTTTAGGGTTGTTGCCGGGTTCAGCTTTTTTTATTTAGCGCTGATCCCCATGCTCTTCTGGTTCTATTTCCCAACCCGACAAGGAGATCCCGGATTATTGCTGCCTATTCTGAATCATTCTTTAACGGATGTAATAAAAAGCTCAAAGTCATCTTGCATCATTTTCTTCGGGCTTGAACCGTTGCTGATCTATTTGCCTTTCTTAAAATCCGGCCAAAAGCATGCGAAATGGGCTCATTTCGCTCTCCTGTTTTCCACTTTCAAATATGCTGCGATTATGATCGTCACCTTGATGTTTTTCAGTCAAGGTCTGCTCAAACATACTTTATGGCCAACGATGGCCATGACGCAAATCATTGAGTTCTCTTTTATTGCGAGGTTCGAATACGTCTTTATATTTATGTGGCAGTTGACCATTATCCCGACGGTTTGCATTCCCATCTGGTGCTGCACAAGAATTATGAAAAGAGTATGTTCAATTAAGCCCGGTCTATCTTTGCCTTTTGTGTTGGCGGCACTTATGCTTGCTGCGCTAACCTTAAAAGAACGAGCGCAAATGGACGCATTCGGTACATTCGTTAATGAATGCGCCATTTACTTCTATTTTGCTTATATTCCGTTGCTGTTTATTATCACTTGGTTTGCAGCTCGTTTAAAGGGGGAGAGAAAACGAACCAAAATGGAGGAAGCTTAAATGACCAGCATACGATTCAAATAAGTGCCTAACCTTGCTATAAAGCAAAGTCAGGCACTTTCGGATTAATCCCAAACCTTTGGCCGCTTTAATCCGGCTGTTCTTAAATAATCTAAAAGTTGACCCGAATGGACTGCTTCATGGTATGCAATTCTCATAAGCATGTCTCCCAATGATCGAACGTAGCCAACGTCTTTTCTATCAATTTGGATCCTTGTCAAATCCTCTTCTGTATAGGAATTCACTGTATTCATAAATTCGTTCCGATAGGTTTCTGAAAAGCGGAGCTCATCTTTGAGCGTTGTAAAAGCACGAGCCTCATAAGGGGATTCATACGCGGACAGACTTCCTTTATTCAGCAAGGCAAGATGGTAATAATGTTCACTATCGAGGACATGGCGGATCATCTCTTTTATGCTCATCGCTTCTGAATCCGGTCTCCAATCCAGAAACTCATCGGGAACACTTTCCCAAATCATCATACTTCTGCGTCTAACCTCGCTTAAATTCTGAACTACTGCTTCTATAGCGTTCATAGCTGCTTCCTTTCGACTTCAATTTTGTTACATTATATCAGAACCCACGTTCGTAATAAACCCGTGCTATTTTGCTGTTACGTTATCCTCATGTCAGAGCAACGGAAGCTCCTCGTCGTATGCGGCTTCCATCCAAACAAAAGTATAATAAGTGGCAGTCAGGAAATAATGGTACAAAAAGCGACAGAAAGAGGCAAGATTCTACATGTTTAAGATCCCAAAACAGTGGGAGGAGTTTACGGAATCCTCAGATTTTGTTTATCTCCAACAAACCAATCATGTAGGGCCTTATTTGATCTGCTTTCTCAAATCCATAACAGATTTAAATGTAGTCAATGAGCAAATTCTTGATTTTTTAGGAAATTACACAGGGGATCAATTCGATGCGTTATTTGAATCGATGCCAATCGCAGATAAAGAACTCTCCAGCGACTGGAATGAGATTCGCGACAAACTACTTCTCGGATACGTTACGATTCAACAGGCTACCAGCAATAAAACCATCCTGCTTAACGCATCTTTATCCAAAGGACGCGTCGTATCCAAACCGGAAATCGAATTCAGTGTCGAGGGATCTAAAGAAGCTCTCGTCGAATCCCTGGATACCAATCTGAATCTAATTCGCAAGCGGTTGCCTACTGCTTCGTTTCGCGTAAAAGAACTTCATGTAGGAGATATTTCCAAATCAAGAGTGGCCATTTGTTATATCGATGGGATTACAAACGAACAATACGTGAATACCTGTTTACAGCGTGTAAAGGACATACAGTTCGATACCGTGACGGATATCTCTTTCATTCAGCAGCTCATTGAAGACAATTCAAATTCGATCTTCCCGCAGATGCTTGGGACGGAACGAACAGATCGGATTGTGTGGAGTTTAACCTTGGGGCAAGTTTGTATTTTAGTTGACGGCTCACCGAATGCGATTTTAGGACCTGTTACATTCGAGCATTTCTTCACCTCATACGAAGATTATTTCTTGCCTTGGATCTTAGGATCCATTATCCGCATGATTCGAATTACATCCGTGATCTTCTCAATATTAGCCTCAGCAGTGTACGTTGCCGTGCTGACCTATCATGGTCACGGTATATCAAATAATTTTTTACCGACGATTATAGCATCCCGCATCAATGTACCCTTCCCTCCCGTTGTTGAGGTCCTAATCATGGAAATGGCTATTGAACTGCTAAGGGAAGCTGGCGCGAGATTGCCTTCCAAAATTGGGCAAACCATTGGGATTGTGGGAGGAATCGTGCTTGGAACAGCAGCGGTGCAAGCAGCGTTAACAAGCAACTTACTGTTGATCATTATCGCCTTGTCGGCAATGGCTTCGTTTACAACACCTGTATTTCGCATGAGCAATACAATACGGATTCTTCGGCTCCCATTCATACTCTTTGCTCAAATGTGGGGATTGTTAGGGATTTTCCTATGTTCCGTCATTGTGGTTACTCATCTGCTGCGCTTAACTTCTCTCGGGATGCCATATCTGGTTCCGTTTTACCCAATACGGTTAAAAGGTCTAACGGATAAGTTCATCCGACCACCGTATTCCAAATTTCATCATCGACCAGAGTACTATAGGACTAAAAATACTATTCGGTTTGATAAACAAAAGGCGAAATTAAAAAAAGACATTGACGAATAACAAATTCGGAGGAGATTAAGTTTGACTGTAAACATAAAAGAACGCTATACCATCTCTCCTTCTTTCACTTTCATTATTATTCACGCCATGTTATTCGGAATAAACTTTGTTCTAATGACAGTGAAGCCGATTCAGTTCGCAGGACAAGATACTTGGGTTGCCGTCCTGCTTTGCTCCGCTGCTATCCATCTTGTCGTATTTATGATGTACAGCCTTCTAAACCGGCATCAAATGGATCTTATAAGCCTGCATATCCTTTTGTTTGGGAAATGGATTGGCCTAATGCTTAACCTTCTGTTTGCATTTTATTTTCTGCTCGTCACCGTCTATCAAGTACGGCTGTTTATTGAAGTGATCCAAGTATGGGTATTTCCGGAAATGAAAACCTGGTCCATGGCATTGGTGTTACTCGTCATCGCCTACTATATTATTTCATCCGGTTTTAGGGTAATCGTTGGCATCTGCACGTTTAGTCTTCTCAATACCGTGCTTTTTGCAACGATATTTTTTATGATTCCATACTTTCATTTCAATAACTTACTACCCGCTATGAGTCATTCACCACATGATATTTTCAAAGCATCAAAGGAATTGACTACTTCTTATATGGGAATAGAAATACTCCTATTTTGTTATCCGTTTATTAAAACAGCGAAAAAGTCGCAAAAGTGGGCACATTGGGGATTAATATCCATGACTTCGCTTTATATTATTGAGGTCGTTTTTGCGATAATTACCTTCAAACCTGAACAGCTGGCACATGAAGTCTGGCCGGCATTAACGAAATATAAATTTATCCAATTTCCTTTTGTTGAACGTTTTGAGTTTATCGGAGCATCTGCTACGGTCCTACGACTGTTCCCCGTGATTTGTTTATGTATATGGGTAACCAGCCGAATCATGAAGTTTACATTCTCAATTAGACAAGTAACCGCTCTTCCGTTTTTGTTAGGATTCGTGTTTATTGCAATCTGTTTGATTACGAATCGTATAGGTGTTGACGTCGTTCAATCCTGGATCAGACTGTCGGGGATCACTATTATTTTTGGATACATCCCTTTCCTCTACCTATTCGATATTCTCAGGGCAAAGGTGAAAATGAAGTGATAAGGACCGTTTGTATGGCATTGATGATCAGCCTGTTATTAACGTCATGCGTGAAACAACAAATTCTGGACAGGGTCCACCTCTTTATTGTCGCCTCATTCGACGAAATATCAAAAGATCAAATCGAACTCACTATAGCGGTTCCTGATTTTGAATTGGGAAAGCCAGAGGCCGTCACAGATCAAATGTACTCGAAAACAGGTCGCACAGGTTCTGAAATTCGTGAAGTCATGGGTACGCAAATTGATAAACCTTTACATCCCGGGAAGCTCTCCGTCGTATTATTTGGCAGAGACAAAGCAACTAGCGGGGTAAAAAAAGAGTTGGATGTCCTTTTGCGCAACGCAATTCATTCACGAAGGATGTACTTAGCCGTGGTGGACGGAAAGGCCAAACATCTTTTAGAAGAGAAGTTTAGCAGGAAGGACGAGAAAGGTATGTATCTATATCATTTACTTGATGCAAACACAAGGAAAGGCACTCTTCCTAGTCAAAATTTGCATGAATTTGAATATGCGCGTGTAGGAAAAGGGCTAGACCCCTATTTGCCTCTTCTTCAAATCCAGCATGGTCGTGTCTCCGTGGTTGGCACAGCATTATTTAGAGATGACGCGTATGTTGCCTCACTAAACTATAACCAATCGAAGTTTATGAAGATGCTCCTGAAAGACATGAATCAAGGAATTATCGAAGTAAAGCTTGACAACGGAACATTCCTGACAGTTGATAATGTGGGGTCTTCTGTGAAGTATCATATGAAGAACGATTCTATCCTGATTAACTTATCCATGAACTGCAAAATAAGAGAAGCCGAAGGGAATCCTATTTCCGATGAGGTACTCCCTATCCTAAAAAAACAAATCGAGCAGAAGATCTTACAAGCAGAATCGGAGCTCATAAAAATATTTCAAAAAAATGAAATCGATCCTTTGGGTTTAGGGGACTTCGTAAGAAGCAGAAAGCAAACTTGGAATGAAGAAGAATGGATGCGTCAATATCCGAAGATGAACATTGAGGTAGACGTAGACGTTATAATCATGGAAACCGGGATCAAAAAATAGAAATGAAAAAGGAGTTGCTACGGGCAACTCCTGAACATAAAAGTAAAATCATACATGCTTATTCTCATTAATATTTCTTGGTACTAGCACGTCTGAAATTCATACTAAACCTCCATGGATGAAAGTCAGCATGTATCACCCATAGCTGCATATCGAAGAATGGTCTGGCGCAACTTTTCTTTACTTTGAACACCAGCTAAGGTTTCCACTTGATATCCATCTTTAAAAAGCATGAATGTCGGTGCGCTTGTTATGCCATATTCATTTGTGATTTCTTTTTCTTGTTGGATATTCACTTTAAAAAAGCTAGCTTCGTGTCTCAGTTCTTGAGCTAACTCCTCGATAATAGGAAGCTGTTCTTGACAGGAATGGCACTCAGGCTCAAAAAAGCCAACAAGCGTAATCCCATGATCTATTTGTGCTCTAAAATTTTCTACTTTTAAGGACATAATCTCCATTATACATCCTCCTCTTATTACCAGCGTCGTTCAGCTAAAAACCCTTTATCAATAGGTAATTGTGCTGCCATCTTTCAGACGTATAGTTGGGTTGGGCTCTTTTCTCCGATCAGCCAACTTCATTCTATGAAATTTAGCGTTATTGATCAATCTCAATTTTTCTATAGAAATGATAGATGAAATAAATCAACTACTCCCGAGATTTAAGAGGTTACATGACTCGCCCCTCCGACTTTTTCATTCATAACTCGTAAAGCTCAACCATCTTCTGGACTTGACGCTGGATATTCCTGATTAAGTCCGGGGGTCCCATCACTTTAACCATGCTGCCGTAGCTCAAGATTTCTGGACCTCTCTTTCCATTAATGAAAAATATGTGGTTAGTGACATGGTTTCATCCGAATTCACGAGGACTTGGTCGAAGCCGAATTCATCAAGCACCCGGGTTTTCATTTCCGGTTGAAAG
Source organism: Paenibacillus sp. BK033 (assembly GCF_004345425.1). Classification (GTDB taxonomy): domain Bacteria; phylum Bacillota; class Bacilli; order Paenibacillales; family Paenibacillaceae; genus Pristimantibacillus. The sequence goes on along the minus strand of NZ_SLVP01000010.1, from coordinate 17,895 downwards.
AGTAATACCGCTTGCACTTTTTTAAAATCGGCTCTGTTCAAGAATTGTTTCTCGACATCTTGAAGCGTATAGTCTCGTCTCACAAAATGTTCCGGCAGGATCTTAAGCTCTCCTATACGGGACAAGCGGAATACTCGAATGTCCATTCGTGTCAGGCAATAGCCATATACATACCAAATGTATCCTTTGAGAAAAAGACCCATCGGTTCCAGTTTGCGCTCGATCTCCGCACCGTTGTTATCTAAGTATTTGAAAGTAACGCATTGAAGGTCTTTAATTGCCTGGTGTAATGGACCCATGACTAAACTTGGAAATAGAAGCGACGGCTGAAGTACTTACGTTAGCTTAAAACCTATTTTGAAATGTAGAAACTCTTGGCTTCACCACTACAGCAGGATGACAATTTTACCACGCGCTCGGCGGCTCTCACTTTTTTCATGTGCCTTGGCAGTTTCCTCTAAGGGGAACACCGAGTCGATCGTTATGTTCAGTTGTCCTCCGTTAACTAGCCGGGTTAATTCGTCTAGATAAGCAGTAGCAATCGGCGGGTACTGCACCTCTTGGACGGTTACAGACGCCTTTGCCGCGTTATCCGACGAATGGCTTCCCCACGTTATCGGTACGAGACGACCTCCCGGCTTGAGGGTATTCAGAAGCCAGTCTGCCTTCTCTCCTCCCGCTGTATCGAGGACGATGTCCACGCTATGTTTGATCTCTGACGGCAGACTGCTTGTATAGTCGACAAACGCATCGACGCCAAGATCAAGCAAGTATGGCTCGTTACGGGCAGAAGCGGCTCCGATGACGCGCGCCCCCTTCCATCGGGCGAGCTGGACCGCAAGGTGCCCGACGCCTCCGGCAGCACCGTTGATCAGAACGGTTTCTCCCTTCTCTAGTTTCCCTTGAACGAACAGCGCATGCCAAGCGGTAAAGCCAGACTGAGGCAAAGCCGCCGCCTCGACGAAATCAGCAGATTCAGGTTTGAGTGCCAAATGCCCCGCCGGTACAACGACATATTCCGCGCAACCCCCACTGTTGACGGTCATCCCGTAAACGGCGTCGCCCGGATGAAAGCTCGTAACTCCAGCCCCTACATTGGCGATGACTCCCGATACATCCCACCCGGGGATATAAGGAAGTCTGAACCGATCACCAGCCAAGCCCGAACGGATCTGCCAATCGCCTGGATTGACGCCGACTGCATGAACGCGGATGAGAACCTCGTCTTCACCTGCCGTCGGAACGGGCACTTCCTCGCAACGCAATACGTCCGGTCCTCCGTGAGTAAAATAACGGATCGCTTTCATTTTCTGAGGTATTTCCGTCGCCATCATCATTTCTCCCTCTTTCGCTTCATTGAATAAACGGGCCGCGTTCATTACAATAGTAATAATAATTGGAGACTGGTAACAACGGACAATGCAGCCCGCACGTCGTTTACCTGACAAATCGACGATATTGTCGGGGTTGTCGGCTCTTGAGCTCCGTTGACCTCAGGGGAGGAGCGTTACAAGCGATGGGAAATGAGAGGAATGAAGCCGATCGACGGCGGAGGCGCTCGCAATTACTGCTGAAGCAATCGTTCGCGGAACTGATGCGGGAAAAGGGATTTACCGCAATGACAATCCAGGATATCACCGACCGGGCAGATGTGCACAGGGGAACGTTCTACGCTCATTTTCCGGACAAATTCGCGTTACTGGAGCAGTCCATCCGTGATAAATTTCGTCATTTACTAGGCAGTGAACTTCCACCGGATGCAGGTTGGAATCCCGAGCATTTGCGCTTGCTGGTCCGAATAGTACTGGAACACGTTCGCTCGCTATACGGTCGATGCAGCCCAATCGATACGGTCAACCCGCTATTCGAGAGCTCGGTCCGTGACGAGCTTGCCGAACTGCTGCAACACTGGCTACAACGGCTTCGGGCGGACCAGACTGATTGGACCATCCGTGTCGACACGATGGCTCTCATGACAAGCTGGTCGATATTCGGCGCCGCGGTACAATGGAGCAAAGCTTATGAGGATATAAGTGTGGACGAAATGACACGCCGTGTCTTAGCCGTTCTGTCAGAAGGCGCAAGCCGATTTGCATCTAACGAGAAATAATCGCTAACGATACGAATTCATAGCACATGCTTCAAAAACTCAAGAATTGTTATCGGAGCGTTCCGAATGCTGCCTTTAGTGCTAACCATTCTAGTTCGCAGCCATGTCATAAAGAAAAGATCCAAAATTAAGTTTGGAAATTTAATTGAGAATACAAGACAAAAGTTTGTGGAGCCAAAAGCCGATTGAGAAAATTTCGGTTCAGGAAATTGCGATTAAGTCAGGATGTAACCGCAGCACCTTTTATCAATACTTTACTGACATTTACGAATTGTTAGACTCTGTTGAAAATGACTTATTGAATGACATAAAAAAGGAATTGGCTAATAATGAGCTATCGATGCATACGGTTCAAGATACGCTCTGTTGTCTGGACAAAAGAGAACATCTCCTGGTTCTCAATGCCCTTTTGGGTGATTATGGAAGCGCCCGTTTTGTAAAACGCTTAAAAAAAGAAATCACTTTAGACCAATTAGAATTAAACGTTCCGCAGAACCATTCCTTAACGCCATACTTCATTGAGTTTTACCTGGCAACTGCCCTGTCTTTATTTCGTCTTTGGCTTCAACGTCAAAAGGATTTATCGTCAGAAGAATTTCTCAAGTTAGTGGAGAACCTATATTCAAGAGGGATTACGCCCTACTTTAAAGAATGAGTCTGCCATTCAAACCAAATCCATGTGTTGCAAGGATGGCTTTGCCGAGTGGAAGAGTAGGTGTTCTCAAATTTGGGGTATGATTACCGTGACAAAATAGAATAAGGGTAAAACATATAAGAAGGAGAGGATTTTTTTCCTCTCCTTTCTTTTTTGGCTATGAGGCAAGCAATGCATTCCCCTATTGAGCACTCAGACCCACGCAAACTAATGTAATGGACCTGGGAACTTTCATGGAGCTTAACAAGAAATTGCCACTATTAGCGAACCTCTTCTTCTTTTGACTCCGTATTACGTTTGTGAACGTGAATTAGACCTTTGGGTAATCAACTACTATAACATTTTCCAGCAGACCGTCTAGTGATTTTACGAACTCCTGATGGGCAGGATGAGGTCCATAGGAACGAAGTGATGCAAGACTATCGAATGTAACCCTTAATCCGAGCGTGTAGCCGTGTACATTTTCCTTTTCTTCAGTTACATTGAGGCCTGCGCTTATATCGAGAATTCCAGGGATACGATCCTGAAACCCGAGCAGTTGACCAAGCAGCTCCTGTTGCTTGTCAGGTGTGATATTCGTATTGAACTTGAAAACGACGAGATGTTCGTACATAGCTTTTTATCCCCCTCATATTTATCGTGTAACATCCTTGCGTTAGTTGAACAACCAACTATATCTCTTCTAGCGGTATGTCCATACTATATGATTTTAGTTAACTGTCAAGGTATTCAATATCTTTGATACGCATTCTTCCGGTGAATTCTCGTATGTATTGATCTCAACGTCGTATTTCATATTTTGATGCACAATTTTTAATTGTTCCTTTGCTATACCGATGGTTCTATCACCACGAAGGCGTTCACGTCTTTCCAATTCTTCGAGCGGACAATGCACGCCGACATATAATACATCTTCGTCCTTGAACTGCTCTAAAAAATCCGCGGCATCGCTTTCCGCGTCTAAAACAGTATCAATAATGATGTTAAAAGAATATTCCGAGATAACTTTAGTCAGTCTGTGCAGTATAAATGTTAAAAAGTGCAGGTCATAGTTTTGTTTATTTATAATATCCCATGTCGAAGGTTCTTTTTTATGGTTACGCATTTTTGAAAGTAAACAAACTAGATCGTCGAATCCCAACACTAAATAATTTGGTAATTTTTCCGACAATAGATTTGCTATTGTAGATTTGCCTGAACTTGAAGCACCGTTCAATAGGATAACCTTACCTTTAATCATAGTTAACTCCTTTTTAGTAAAAATAATAATCTAGTGCAATTTGAAAGAAGAGTCACAGATATTCCAAGACATTAATATCTCCGTTTGCATTTAGGGTTCAAAATCTTCTTAAGAACACTATTCGTAATCAGAAGAGTCTTTCCTCCAGATTTAACAGAATTTTTTCGAGCATTCTGCCAATTTGCTTAATAAATCGTGCAACCCGGGGATCCGAACTGAGAAAGACGACAAACAAGAACCTCTATAAATCTGCTACTCCATGTAATGTCTTTACCTGATTACTGTATTTTAATAACTAGAACAAAAAGAGAGTGTAGCAGTCGGTCATTATCAACCGAATGTTACACTCTTCTACATTAAACCAAAGGGCACTGACCCGTACCGTTAGACCTCCCCTTCTATTTCCTCACGCCTTCATGTTGCCCTGGTCTTCGACAGTAGTCCTGAATCTATCTTTCCGTATTTCTGTCAAAGGTGAAATCCTGCGAATAAGCGAGTATCCGTGAGAAAACTAAATCGTACCGAGGAGTTTAATGACGGTCTACATATTTTACTCTTATTTTGAATTGGTCACTAAGTCCTTCTCTTCAAATATTATTCTGTAATTCTGTTATGCTGCTTAATTTTTGAAAATCACGACCATATGCTTGCTTCCCATATATTCAACGGAAGTATTTAACTGCTCCGCCACAAAACGAACTGGAACGAACGCACTGCCGTTCTTCAAAAGTAACGGAGCATCTTGCATTACCGTTTTCTGGTTTACTTTTACCTGCCTGTTTCCTACAGTCCAACGAATCGTTTTACCATCCTTGTGAATCGTTACCTCTTTGGTGCTCTGGTTCCAATTCACGGTTGCCCCAAGCTTCTCGGAGATGAAACGGATCGGCACATAGGTACGTCCCGTCTGAATAAATGGCGCTGCAGTAATACGATAAGCACTTTCTCCCACATAAGCTGTCGTGCTGCCGATCACCAAGCGCTGTGTCTTACGCTGACCGCTAGGCAAATTATTTCCTGCCAGTGTCACGAATAATTTATATGTTTTCGATCCCTTGTTCAAATCTAAATAGTTATTTTGCAGCGCAAGTGGTTCAATGAATGCACCCGTATCATAATACGGAAAAAAATTACGTTGTTGGATCGGCTCTAAATCCCACACTCTATTGTTGTTCAAATAGAGGTAACCCAAACTTTGAAGATTTCTCAACGGCTCCAAATCATAGATTTGGTTAGATGATAAATTCAGAGTAACCAAGTCAGTTGATTTAGACAAAGGAGCAAGATCTTTGATGTTATTATTCGCAGCTTCGAGTCTCCTAAGCTTAACCAATCCTCCTAGAGGCTTTAGATCTGTGATCTTGTTGGAACTTATGGACAACGTACTCAGATTGACTAGTCCCGCTAGCGGTGAAAGATCATTGATTTGGTTGCTAGCTAGGGATAAATCTGTGATCTTCGTTAACTTCCTGAGGGGCTTAATATCCTCAATTTGATTGCCACTCAAATCCAAAGTCGTCAAATGCACAGCATCGGATAGAGGTGAAATATCAGAAATTTGATTTCCACTTAAAGAGAGCTTCGTCACATTGACTGCATATTCCAAACCCTGCAAACTCTTAATTCCTTTACCCGATAAATTAACGTCGGTCAGTGACTCTAAATCCTCTTTTCTTAGTGATTCATCGTCGTTTTTATTCAATAATGACTTAATCGCTTGTTCTAGATTGAGATCCTCAAAAGCCAAAGGCTGTTGGTTAGATGACTCCATGTAAGCCTGTCCTGGTAAGCCCAAACATAGGACAAAAATAATTAAAAATCCAGCAAGGTATTTCTTCATGCTGACCATTCCTCTCTAATCACTGTATAAGCTAGCCAATAGTTGCTTCGATTAAGACGCAATTTACAAAGAAAAGTTGTATTGAAGAGTAATGTAATTATTGTAACTATCCTGCCCTTTACTTCAACAAAAATGGCAACTGATCATCTAGATCAGCTGCCATTTTGTTATGTTCAACTAACGTTCCCCGTCCCTCAACCAAAAAGCTCAAAACGAAATTGTCTTTAGAGCTTTACTGATAAAAGTAACGAAAAAAGACCTTCGAGGAGCCTCCTGACAACTAGATTCGGTCGGGCAATCGGGTTTTTTTTTCATTTTCTTATGCCTTGGGCATTTCGTTAAAGAACGTCACGTCTTCAATTGGCAGCCTTGTCGTCGGATGTCCGGGCTTCACCGCCTTACCCAGGGCGATTAGCATAATCGAAACATACCGGTCTGAAATACCGAATGCTTCCATGAACTTTTCTTTGTCGTAGCCACCCATCGGGACTGTATCATAACCTTTGGCGCGGGCGACGAGCATTAGCTGCATCGACAACAATCCGCCATCGGTTGCAACGATTTGGCGGACGGCATCAGTCGGCATGCTCGCGAACATACCCGTATATCGTTCAACGAACGATTTAGCCGTTTCCGCAGGCATGTAGCCTGCCTCAACCGTTTGACCGTAAATTTTCTCAGCCAGCTTATAGCCCTCCAAGTCCCCGAGAACGGCAATGACAGCTGAAGCCTCAACCACTTGCTGTTGGTTGAACGCTATCGGAAGCAGCTTTTGCTTCAGTTCCTGCGAGTCAATGACGAGAAACCGCCATGGCTGAAGGTTGGCTCCTGAAGGAGCCAGAGTAGCTTTCTGCAATATTTCGCTTAATTCCTCACGCGAGATCTTGACTTCGGGATCATAGCTGCGGACAGATCGACGTCCTTTAATCACATCGAAAAAATGTTGTTGCTCTAACCTTTGAGACCGTTGTGAAACCGACATGGTTCTCTCCTCCTTTTTAAAAAGCGGCATTCAGTATTTATTTTGATCCAATACAACATTAGTTGTTTGACCAACACTTGTTGTATTTATATGATATATATACAACCGAATGGTACGCAATCATCAATAACCATAAATAGTTGTATAGACAACACCATTTCTATAATGTCGTTTTATTGGGGAGATCTTAACCATGACAATTAAAAAGAATGAAGCTGATCCTCGTGTGATACGTACACGGCGACTCCTTCAAGACGCTTTTGCTTCATTAATTCAAGAAAAAGACTTTGAATCGATAACCGTTAGGGATATTGCAGAGCGGGCTACTGTTAACAGAGCGACTTTTTATGCGCACTTTGTAGATAAATTCGAAATTCTTGAGGCCAAACTAATGGATTCATTTATGACAATCATAAATCGTAGAATAAGCGGTCACGAAGTATTAAATGAAGAAGCAATTCAGAGTATTTTTCTGGGTGTATGCGATTTTCACAAGGGTCTAAGCACTATGTGCAAAAGAAGGTATACATCGCTTGGACCTGTATTTGAAATTCAAATAAAGGAAAAAATTCAATCGATACTTCTTTCCTTTATAGACAAAGACAAGATACTATCGAGTCCAGACGCGCAATTCTTAATAAATACAGCTTCTATCATGTTAAGTTGGGGGATGTATGGGGCGGCTTACGTTTGGAACAATGAGGGGCGTCTACTAAGTGCGGAATCATTCGTTAAACAGACTATGCCTCTAGTGATGAACGGAGCCAAAGAACTGCTGGGATAGGACCTGTCGCTTTTGATCTATCCTCGCGATAGTTGAGCAGGCTGCCATTACAGGTAAGTAGAGTAAAAGGCTGGGAAATCCAGCCCCTCCTCATCAAACCGTACGTGCGGTTTTCCCGCATACGGCTTTCCGACGTCCTTCATCTAGGGCAGTACGGATTTTCCAGGTACATACCGATTTCAATCCTGTACGAAGAAGCAGTTGTCTCATTTCATTCCAAGCCAATCTGCGTCTTTTGTGTTTCTTATTCCAGTAAAGTCTTAGCCTCCTGAGGATGTACCAATCCACTTTTGCCAGAAATCGATTTGCCATCTTCCGGTCCACATCCAGATGAGCATAATAGTTACGCCAACCTTGAATCATTGGATTTAGCAGATCGACCAAAAACTATATGATCTAATAATCAATCGAGATTCTAGGTGTTCATAATAAGCCACCACATTAATTAAAGAATCTTGATGAGAAACCCAAATAAGACCGTTTTCGTCCTTCCCATAAAAAGTTTCGTCTTGGCCCTCCGTTTTTTATAAGATAAGAAATTCTCCTGTGCATCTAAAGCTAAGTTTATATAAGTTTCTATCTTAATAGACATTAAGCTTTCGATCCCTAAATTATTGTTCTTTTGTAAGTATAAGGTTTACGCTAATGTTCCTCGATAGCTTAACGGTGCAGCCTTTTCTTACTTTTTCAAAAAAATAAATCGAGACAAAATAAAACAGGGAATATCACTAGTCCTTCAAAAATTGACTTTGGTGACTCATAAGTATTAACCCATTCAGTGTGCCAGACAATCATTTCAAGTGATCGGTGAAGCGCGTGCTGAGTTACGTCTCTTTAGTTCCTCAGCTATCTGCGGATATGAACTATAAGCTCTGGCTAATTTTGAAAAACTGCCGTTCTAAAGGCGACGACTCGTAATTTGTTCGAGTAACTAAAAATTTATCAATATACCGATATTCCTGCGGAAGCTCCATGAAATCGGTAACTCCAAACTCTCTGACAGTGGTCTTGGAAATAAGAGCGACGCCCATGCCTAGGCTTGCAAGACGAAGCAGCGTTTCCAATACACCGACCTCTGTTTTAGAAGCCAGATGAATGCCGTGAGCCGAGTAAATACGCTGCAGAATAGAGGCGTACAAGCAATTTTTGGACAGGATAAGCATGGTTTCGCTTTGCAAACATTGGGCTAGACTTGCTGCAGTCTTGACTCTTTTGCCGACCAGAACCAGTTCTTCACTGCCGATTGGACTGTAATGGAGCTGCTGCAAGTCCGATTTGCCAAAGGTATAGGCCAGGTCAATATTGCCTTCGATCAGCTCCTCCTCCATCTTTTCAGTGGAACCGGTTATGAGCGTAACCGACATGTTGGGGTACTTTTCGTATAAATCGGAGAATGCTTTTGTGATATTTTCGCTGATCACGGATTGCATGATACCTAAACGCAGCTTTAACTCCCGGCGATTCATTTCCTGCTCGGTTTCTTCCCACAGCAGCAGCAGTTTTTTATACTGCCGATACAGCTTTTCTCCCTCAGGTGTCAATTCCATTCCGCGAGTGCTTCGGAAAAACAGTTGCTGCCGGTAATGGTTTTCGATCTTTTTTATTTTTGCCGTCATGTTGGACTGCAAATGATTCATGTTCGAAGCTGCTGCAGAAACACTTTTCAGCTCGGCAACGGTAACGAATGCTATCATATTTTCAATATCCATACTCATCCCTCTATCAAAAAAAATGATATGTCTATCTCAAATATACATTATTCATGATGGAGTTTCTACACTATATTATGGATATGCGGACGGTTTGCTTCGCCGCTTTTAAGTAGATCCGAACAGGAGGCATACAAGATGAACGGTTCCATTATTAAGACTGGAATTATCGGAGCGTCGCTTAATAATCACTGGGCAAGCCAGACGCACGTTCCTGCACTTCAGATGAGCAACAAGCACCGCATAACGGCGGTTGCCACATCCAAAATGGAAAGTGCTCTGGAAAGTGCCGCTGCTTTGGGTGGGGTTCAAGCTTTTACAAACCTATACGAATTATGCGAAAGCCCGGAGGTGGACCTGGTTGTCGTCAGCATCAAGGTGCCTTTTCATTATGAGGCTGTCAAAGCAGCTATTAGAGCAGGCAAACACATTTACTGCGAATGGCCGCTGACAGTAACTGCGGCTCAAGCCGAAGAATTGGCGGTGCTTGCCGATCAAGCCGGCATTCATCATGCCATCGGTCTTCAGGCCAGACAATCCGCTGTCATCCAAGACATCAAGCAGCGGATCGAATCCGGTGAGCTTGGCCGGGTTTTGTCCTGCAATATGCGCTTATCGACCACCAGGGGGAATGTTACGAGCCGTGACAGTGCCTATCTGTTAAAGGAGGAAAACGGCGCAACGCTTTTAGCCATCAACGGCGGACACTCGCTGGATGTGCTTTGCCGCCTGCTTGGAGACTTCAAGGAACTGTCGGCTACCATGATCTGCAACTATAATGAGGCTGCGGTGTTGGAAACAGGTGAAAAGGTTGTCAAAGACGCAGCCGACCAGATCATGGTTGTGGGGATGCTAAGAAGCGGTGCCTCCGCGTCAGTCCATATTCAGGGCGGAACTTATCCCGGATTTCAATTGGATATTTACGGAGAAAAAGGTATGCTTCAATTGAAGCAGCAGCATTCTGTCGGCCATGTACAGTTTGGCAACCTGCAGGTGTACCAAACATTGTATGCTTCTGGCATCCCGGCAGCGCATGACGACAAGTACTTCACGGCACTTCCTGCAGAGGAAGAATCAATGAAGTTTCTTGTTTCTAAGGCACAAGAGCGTTTTGCCGCGGATATTCTTGGCGGTACTTTTCTTTTGCCCAACTTCCACGACGCGGCCCGCTTGCATAGGCTGCTGGAGACCATCAAGCTCGCGGCTGCTACAGGCATTAGACAAAATCTATAAGATTTGAAACGGCTGGCCATAGAGGAAGCCATCCGAAAGGAAAACTAGGGGAAGAAGCGATATCACCTTCCCCTTTCATTCCTGAATACCACACTGCCCAACATCTTCCTTAGCAACTCTTTCATCTCATTTTTCACGTCACTTGTGATAAGGTTCGGCTTAACCGTCATATCGGCGAATAGTAAAAAGGCGCCCGATCGGGAGCCTTTTGGTAACTCATAAACGCCTCTTAAATGATCACTACTTCATAAGTTTCGAGAAGCTCTATTCATTATATTTTTACGACTTCTTCTGCTCTTTAATGATTTTTATCATGCTCTTACCCGTTGCAGATATGGCTTCTTCCGCCGAACGAGGTGTCCATCCAAGTAAACGTTTGGCCTTTTGATTGCTAGTTGACATATCTTGTCCCAGGAGCGTTGCTATCATTCTTAATTGTGGTTTAAAGATCGCGATCGCACGAACTAAAATACTTGGAAGTTCACCTTTTGGTGCGTTTTTAGCGTCTTCGCCCAAATGTTTTCTTAAAATATTCGCAATATCCAACATCGACAACGTCTCTGCGCTAGAGGCGATAAAACGCTCTCCATTTGCCTCGGGACGCAACATGGCCAATATATGTAAACTCGCAACATCACGGACATCTACATAATCGGAATAAATTTTAGGGACATACTTTTGATTGCTTTCCAGCATCTGTCGAATGCTATTGTTTGAATGAGAATAATCATTGCCTAAGATCGGCCCCATCACTCCAACGGGATTTACCGTTGCCAGTTCTAAACCGTTTCCTTCTTGGCGAATAAATTCCCAGGCCGCCTTTTCGGCAATGGTTTTGGATTTTTGATAGGGATGAATGTTCGCGTCCGTATTCGACCAATCTTTTTCGGTGAAAGGTCCTTTATGATTCTTGTGGCCCACGCCGATCGCTCCGAAAGCGGAGGTTAAAACAACTCGTTTGACTCCCGCGTCACGCGCGGCTCTTAGCACACGCAAAACGCCATCGCGTGCGGGTTGAATCATTTCATTCTCGTCTTTATACACTTTATTAGGCGTCGGGGAAGCTACATGAATGACATATTCCGCTCCTTTAACAGCATCGTCCCAATTATGATCATTAGATAAATCCGCTTGAATAAACGACAGGCCTTCAAAGCAAGTAACTCCGCCTGATCTTAGCATATCTCTTACTTCATCTTGTCTACTCATGGTACGAAGCGATGCCCGAACACTGAAACCTTGCTCGAGTAATTTCAACATAATATGAACCGCGATAAATCCTGAACCGCCGGTCACAAGAACTAAGGGCTTGTTACTCTCCGCCATCGTGAATGCTCCTCTCATTGACGTTACACTTGTAACAGTTGTACACTATTTTAAAGCTGAATATTCTGTAATACAAGTGGAAGACAAACATCTGTGACAAAATGGAGGAAGTGTAATGGCAGCGACGGAACACGCCCAAAACATAAAAAAAGACACTAAAGAATGGATTGCTCTTGCGTTGCTGGAGCTTTTAAAGACCGATCGACTTTCAAAAATAACCGTTTCAGAAGTCGTCAAAAAAGCCGGTGTCAGTCGAATGGGGTTCTATAGAAATTATGAAAACCTTGAACAAGTATTGAAGGAATACTACGAACCTAAATTCGCGGATATATTTAATAAAATCGCCAATAAAAAAAACCATGAACAGAAAATAGCCGATCTAACGAGCTTTTTTCTTGACCTATCCAAGGATTTTCACATGGCGATCGAAGACGATTATATCGGGCTGTTTTATCAAATTTTCAAATCTCACGTTGCTCAGCTTTACGATGAGATTATTCCCTTTCCGGACTGGACGGGAGCGAAACGAAACTACTGGATCGACTTTATGAGTGCAGGCGTTTTTGAAATTTGGGTGATGTGGATTAAAAATGGTCGAAAAGAATCCATTGAAGAAATCTCGACGCTTATTCGGTTATTTCATAAATAAAATTCAGGAAACCCATCATGATCGAAACCGATCATGATCCCTCATATCGCTCAAAAAATGAGCGAAAGGCTGTCGATATTCCAGCAGCCTCCCTTCGCTGTGTTCTAAACAAACGTTCCCCGATAGATAATGACAAGGAGTGAATGTAGATTACTTCGTAACCTGCAATCCCATCATTATTCCTTCAACCCGTTCATCCTTTGCAGAACCTGCGTATTCGTAAAATAATATAACATTCGCTACTTGGTATTCGCTGTGCCTTACCAAATCAGTTGCTGCTGTACTCTCTTCGAAATCCTTTAGCGCTTTTTCAGCTTCTTGGCGGGAGGAATAGACATAAAAGCTAATTAGCTGATTTGCATTTATCGCAAAAAATTCAGGTTTAACATTATTCAAAGTCCTAATAAATACATTCTCAGGACTTATTTCTTGTGGTTCTGATAACTGAATATCTTTCGACTCGAAAGAAGCTTTAATCTGCTCTGACGTAATTTTTAAATCTTCTTTCTTGCATCCTGTCATAATGAAGCAAATTAACAAAACAACAAACATTACAATTCTCACGCATATCCCCCCTTCGTAAATCTCCCAAAAATTAGGACGAAAAATACAATCAATTGTTGTGCAAATCTGCCCTTTCGCTTAATAAAAAAGGAAGCAGCTGCGCCGGCAGTCTGCTCCCTGGATAGTTCAACTTATGTTCCCCGATAGCTTAAGGATAAAAAGTGAAGATAGCATTCATCTGATTTTCCTTTATCAATCACATAGTCCATTCAGTGCAGTTCCTTCGTTACACTGTCCGAAGCGCACCCGGAATAATCTACGCTTACAGCAGCAGTGGAAGAGTGATATGAGACGCTATAACTACCAGCGCGCATACCTTGCGGATAATTGGTAGTGCTTTTCCACGTATACTCTGCTCCTGGATCTATAGTTACTGATACATACTCTAAGCCTGTAGAATTTACTGTAACAGTTACCGCGCCTTTACCTACGTTGTGAAAGTGAAGTTTTACATTGCCGAAACCACTTGGCACTACGAAAGCAGAGCTAGCGCTAGTAGACGTACTGTTGACGTTTCCAGACCATTTGTTTCCATCTGGCGATGTGACTGGAGTTACGATTGAAGGATTGGATTCTGTTGGCGTTACCTCTGCAGAATCAGCGTTAATTACTGCTGGAATGGTTAAAGCTGCGGCTATTGCTATAGATAGCACGGAGAATTTAGTTTGCTTCATCATTTATTAGAATCCTCCTTCAAAAAGTTTGAGCATTATAGATATAAGGATACCACATATTGGAACTATCCTACCCTTTACTTCAACAAGAGCTGCAGTGGATCCTCCGATCCGCTGCAGCTCTTGTGATTTGAATTAAAGTTCTTCGTTTGTTTAATTACCAACGGATATACTGATATTGGATTTGCCTCATTTTCTAAAATATTTAAGGCAGAGTACAATAATAATAATTATAATTATCGGAACAAGAATAGGAGCTACAAAATATAACAGTATAATGTAAAAGGCATCCCAGCCTTCCCATAATGACCCCACCAATTACTTTCCCCCATCTTTTTGAACAAGATCAGCTGCAGGCTGCCGCTGTGTCGTCATTATTCAACTAAAGTTCGCCGTTAGCCTAATAAATTAACGCATAGTTCTAGTTGTCATTATCGAAATGGATACGCATACTGACGGTTTGTAACCTAAATGTCAGCCTTTTCATCTAATTTCCATTGAAGATCTAATAAGCTTGGTGGAAGATATATAGGGTTCATCCACATATAACTAAAATCAAATGTCAATTGTCCTAATACCATTGTTCCCTGTTTATTCTTTTGAATTTTCCACTTACCACTGGTTAATGCTTTATTATATTCTAATAATTCTACAGCCTCCGACCAAGCATATTTCTGACCTTCTCTTTGGTCAATTTCAAATATTTTCTTTTCATACGCTTCACTATTTTTTCTCTCAATCTCCTTAGTTATGTCCGAGTCCCATTCTTGATTAAATTCAATACCCTCCAAATTACTTTTCTCTATTATTTCTTTCATTTTATCTGTTACAAAAACTTTTTTGTTTGCAAATTCAGGCGTCTTGAATATCAAACTATTTTCAACCTGATCTTTATTAAAATATAGTCTTTTAAAATGACTAATTTTCCCTGATGGCATAGTCACGTACTCTGTACGAGTGTAATCTAAACAATCAATAACATTAGTGACATTGATAAAAAATAACGTTTGTTTGCCATGTTTGATTGGCAGGAATTGTGCGTAATCACTGAAATAATCGTTAAGTAAGTTTCGAGCCTTTTCAGACATTACTAGTATATTGCTTAAAAAATGTGGAAAATCAACAAGTTTGTTTTTTTTATACGTTTTCATTTCGATTACTTCCCAATTCAAGATTGGTTCTCCATTAAACTCTACTTTATCAGTATCGTCATCAAAATTTTTTAAACCAATAACCATGCTGTTAATGTTAGGTACAAGGCTCCAAACTTTCAATTTTATTCGACCTCTTTCTATAATTAACTTAAGATTATTTCTTAAGAGCTCAATCTTTTCTCAACGCCTGTATACGTAATCACAGTAAGTTTTTCATAAATGTTAACGTTTCAGAACGGTTGAATCCACACCACTAATTTTAACACATATTGGAAATAAACTGTTACTCAATGAAAACGGCAGCTGAACATCAAGCCAGCTGCCATCGTGTTGTATCAAGCTATCGTTTCTCGTTAATGATCTAAAGCAAATGATCTAATCTGTTTAAAACAATTTGAGGCAAGAATACTTTCATTTAGCTCTTGTATTGTATTTAAAAATTCTTTGGTTTTTGAAATAAGTTCTTTTTCAAAGTCTTCCCATTGTATTCTCTCATTAATAATGTCTTCTTTTATTGCATTTATAAATAGTCTTCTGTCAGTTTGTAGCCACGATCCCTCATGAGTTTCATAATTCAACTCACTAACAATAAGTTCAGTTCCTTCTTAAATGAACTCAAGCCAAGTCCAGTGGTTTTCAATATATTTTAAAGCGACGTAGTTGTTCTTTGGAAGTTGATAATACACATCGATAAGAAAATCAAAGTGAGTCAGTATTAGCTCAGAATATATACGTTTCGTTTCTAGTTTCATTTCAGATGAAGGATAAGGCAGATATTCAATCCCATTTACGATGATGGTAAAACAACCGTAAATTTGATTATACTCCTGATTAAATGTCTGGAAATCAATCTCTCTAAGTTCAAGGATATCATCTTCAAAGCAACCGATCGTTGTACTCCGGCTGCTGTCTCATTGTTACGCTATTGTTCCTCGTTAGCGTAACATGCCTACGCTTTAACTATAAAAAAGTTAGCCAAGACGGTCCTATACCATACAAGTCGTCAATTGTTTCAATAATCGGCTTTTCAATGATATTGTAAGCCGCGGCAATGTTCCCAATCTGATGATCCATGTCAATTTGCCGAGTTACCCGGTACGGTTCCATATTAGTATGTGCGGCTGGCAGTTTAAAATCATGCTTCCACAGCGGGCCTTCAATACCGCCCACGCACGATACATCTGCACTAAATTTGCCAAGTTCAAAGGTAAGTCTCACAAGATGGTGATTCTTCGTTATCTTTGTAATCGTATAGACCCCACCGTTGCTATACTTGGTATTGTAGATGAAGCCGCGCTTTTTAAAATGCGTGGTGATTGCCTTTTTGACCGACAACGGTTCGGAAGCATGATCACCTATCTTAAGCGGCTCTAGTGGATACGGATAGTCAACGCCGATTAAATTTGCATCATCATCATAGCATGACTGCACGATCCGCTCACCAGCAATAATATTTTCGTAAACAGCTGCTGCTTCTTCCTTATTTGAAGGAACGGCAAATACGCGCTCGTGATAAATGTCACCGATAGAGCTCAGAAATTGGCGTTCCAGTTCGTTCAGTTCCAACGGCGGTAGACCGTCCGCGAGATCACCAAGCTCGACGATGGCATCTAGAAAGTTATTTCTTCCTGAAATCCACCAATCGCTTTGTAAACGAATACACGGAGAAGGGTAGTCGCTCCAGCCCGTTACACTAGGTGAAAAGAGCCTTTGATAACGAACATCTCCTTTTGCAACGAAAGGTATTGGATCTTCAATGGAAGCTTTAGGGTTCCGACGAAGTATCGGAAGGTTATCGAATATAAACGTCAATCTATTCAAAGGGTAGCGGCGTGGAATTCCGCCTACAATTTCAATTGCATCTTCCATTCCCAGCGAATTGGTGACACCATCTGAATTTGCTCCGTCCCATCGGGCGGGTAGGTTGGTAAGTCTTTGCTCGAAGCCCTCTGATGTCCCGACCGAATATCGATATGAGGAAAGTTTAGGATTTTGTTTTAGTAGCCGATCGATGCCAGAAACACCTCGTTGCGAGTCACTGACGAAAAATTTAATGTCATGGGGGACAATATCCGAAGTAATGAACGCTTGTCTGATCCTTTCGGTTACCCCTAGAGGCGTATCCCTTTTAGCTAACCGATATATGACTCGTTTATATAACTTCACTAGCGCACTCCTTATTTAACGACATTATCTCATTATTCGTGAAAAACATATTCTATTCCTTCATTAGCGTAAACTGCCCTTTAATAAAAAGGAGCAGCTACCGTTGTGGCAAACTGCTCCTGGATGGCTGAACTAACGTTCCCCGTTAGTTGAAAGCCAACATATAATAAGTTACTTGTTAGCTAGCTTTATCGCTTCTTCAATGACTGGCTCTAGCTTATTTTCTAAGTCATCGATAATTGCATAAAACTGTTCATCCAGGTTTTCGAGGAACTCATTCAGTTCATCATGATCCCATGAATCGATTATCTCATTCCGTTCTTCAATATTTATAGGAGGTGACCCATCAGGGAACATAGAACCAATATTGTTTACTAATTCTGCCCCGATTGTCTCTAGGTCCTCGATAGTTTCCTTATAATTGTCAGCACCATGATTATAAAAAAAACTAATCAAGCCGCCTCCGCTCACATCACCGATTAATCCATCAACGTTTAACCATATTCTTTCATATTTGTTTAAACTGGATTGTCCATCATTTTCGACTTTCTGCCAGATACTTTGCCAGACTGTCTCCTTATCCATTTCTAGCCCCCCTAGTCTTGTTATTCAATTAATTCGTCACATCATTGAGCCATCCTGCAACAGCTTAATGACAAAAAGAGCAGGCTGCCGTGGTGGCGAGCTGCTCTGAATAGGTTCTGAACTAACGTTCCCCGTTAGCCATCCATGCCCCTCACGGGGCACCACAGAATAATGAAAATTTTGATGCGGCGTTTTATACTATTCTTACGGCTGGTGAGGAAGGT
>NZ_SLVP01000009.1 GCF_004345425.1 Paenibacillus sp. BK033 | reverse complement strand
CGACCTTCCTCACCAGCCGTAAGAATAGTATAGAACGCGGCAGCAAAATTTTCATTATTCTGTGGTGCCCCGAGAGGGGCATGGATGGCTAACGGTCAGACTTCCCACGCACAAGAGCAGCACTTGCAAGGCCACGCTTCCGGCAAGGTAAGCGGCACGCGTACCGATAGCCTTTAGGATACCGAATTGGCTGCTCTTTTGGATCGTGATGACATAAAAGAATACCGCCAGGACAAACGCCGAAATGACAAACAGGAACACAATCATCATCATTAACGAGCCCTGCTCTTCTTTATAGCCGGGGATTGCCGAGACAGCCTCCGATTTTGTGACGATCTCGTTACCCGGTAATGCCGCCGCGAGACGCTCTGCCTGCTGCTTGCTGGCCTTGACCGCAATGGCGCTATAGGTGGTGTCGGTTGGCATCCCGCCCCTAGCCCCCGCCGATATCAGCTGAAGCTGCCGCCAATCTTGCCTGCTTAGGAAGACGGCCGGTGAATGACTGAACGATTCCCGGCTTACGAAGCCGCCAACTGTCCATTTCATGCCGGAGGCCTGGTCTACGAGCGTTGAACCGATGCGAACGCCCGAATCCTTTAACTTGCTGTCGACGAGCACGGAACCGGCGCCAGCCTCTGTAAGTGCACTGCCCTCAACGGCTGACGGCGTAAGCCAGCCTTCAGGCTCCACGCCTAGCAGCGTTACATCAAGCTTAGCTCCCTCCAAGGTTACGGTAGCCATCCGCACGCCAAGCGGCTGCGCGTTCTTCTCGCCCGCGGTCGACTTGGCTTGTTCCAGAACCCCCGCCCCAACCTGAGAGCGGGTAAACCGGTGATTGGAGTCCTTCTCCATTACAAAATGCGTAGCGTCCATATTTTCTATCGATGCCGCGTTGTCATAAGCGAGTCCCCCCGCAAGTCCCGTAACGAACAGGACCAGAAAAGAGACCAGCAGCATAATCGTTGCGATAAGCGTATAGCGGACTTTAGCAAACCTCATCTCCCGTATAGCCAAATACATGTTGCTTCCCTCCCTTTGATGGCTCAAGTGTAGGAAGCGAAAATGAACGGCGCGTGAACGAATGATTACAAATCGGGAAGTCTAACTGTAATACGAGTGCCCGCTCCGGGCGAGCTCTCAACTTCGATGTTCCCGCCGTGCAGCTGCACGATCTTTTTCACGATAGCGAGTCCAAGGCCTGTCCGCCCCGAAGTCCGCTCGCGGGCACGGTCAACCCGGTAAAACCGGTCAAACAGAAAAGGAAGATGCTCAGGCGGAATTCCCTCCCCTGTATCCGAGACCGCAATATTGATATGGGACAACGTCTTTTCCGCGAGCACCTCAATGCTTCTCCCGGGCGGAATATAGTTGATGGCATTGCCAAGCAGATTCATCCAAACCTGCTGCAGCAGCACCTCATCGCCATACAGCGTAATGGAATCGGGAACGGACAGCTTAAGCAGCAAATCCTTCTCCTCCAGCTGCCACTGCAGAACCTGCACGGCTTGGCGAATATGTTTATACAGGGGAAAACGCGTTTTGGTTAAAGCCTCTTCGCCCTGCTCGAGCGAGGAAAGAAGCAGCAGCTGCTTGCTGAGGATGGAGAGATGGCGGCTTTCCGCTTCGATAATGTCCGCGTAATGCTTGCGTTCCTCGCTTGGCAGCTCTTGCTCCCTTAGCACGGCGGCAAACCCTTGAATCGAGGTGAGCGGCGATTGAATTTCATGCGACACATTCGAGACGAACTGCTGGCGGGTCTGATCCACGCGTTCGAGCTCCTTGCTCATGATCATGAAATGCTCGGCAAGCTGACCGATTTCATCGCGTCTTCTCGTGGGCAGGCGAAGATTGTAATTCCCTTGCGCGATACGCTTGGTCGCCTCCGTTAGTCTTGTGATCGGCTTAACCAAATAGCGAGTGCTGACTAGGAAGAAGAGAATACTGATGATGACCGTATATAACCCGACCAGGGCAAAAAAGGTGCGTAGCTCGCCAAACTGCAACAGAACGTCCGGCCGCATAAACAGGGCGTAGCTTTTCCCGGCAGATTGCACACGCACGCCTACCGTATTGCTTAACCGGTTATCGAAAAACCCGGTAATAAACGGCTTGGTCGGGAACTGCGCTACTCCGTGGTACACTTCTCCGCCGAGCACGAGGTCAACGGCCCGCTCATCCAAATCCCGCTCGCGAAAGCTCCTGCCGTAGAAATGCGCTTCTCCTTGACCGTCCGTCACGTAAATCTCGTAGCCAAGCGAAGCTGCGTTTTGCAAATATCTATCCATGCCGGCAGGCTCCGCTTCGATAAAGGTCTTCATCTGCCTGGCAATCCCCACCAGCTTCTCATCGTTGAAAGACTTCAGCTTCATATGGTAATACAGGTTGGAAACCAGAAACCCGATTATGCTGCTGATCAGGATGACGGCCGCGGTGATTAGAAATACCCGGAAGTACAAAGATTTCATTTCCCCTTCACCTCAACCTTGTACCCGATCCCCCGTACCGTCTGGATGGTAAAATCCTCGGCGTAATCGGCAAAGCGCTGGCGAAGCCGCTTGATATGCACGTCTACGGTCCGGTCATCCCCTTCGAAATCTGCCGCCCATACGAGACGTATCAGCTCCTCGCGGGAAAACAGCCGTCCCGGATATTGAGCGAGCTGTGCGAGGAGCTCGAATTCCTTCATCGGCAGCAGCAGAACCGAATGCCCGTCGGTGACCTCCACATTTTTGCGGTCAATCGTGATGCGGTTCATCCGGATCAGATCATGGGATACCTGATTGTAACGGCGAAACAGCGCTTTGACCCGAAACAGCAGCTCCTCCGGTTCAAAAGGCTTGGTCACGTAATCGTCGGTTCCTCTCAGATAGCCCTGCTCTTTGTCGGACAGCTGGTCCTTGGCCGTCAGCATAATAATCGGGATATCATAACGCTCCCGGATATACTCGCATAGCTCGAAGCCGTCTATTCGCGGCATCATTACATCAATAATAGCCAGGTTTACCGGCTCCCTCTGCATGACCTCTACCGCCTCGGCCCCATCCTGCGCTTCATGCACCTGATAGCCTTCGCGGGTCATGACGAAACGGACAAGCGCTCTAATATTCGGATCGTCGTCAGCCAGGAGCAAATGATACATCCTAACAACCTCCTGTTGCATTCCCAGTATTTTTCGTTGATAGCATAGCACATTACCGGGCAAACACAAACAGGACCAGGCTTTAACCGCCCCGAGCAAAAAAACAAGTCCCAAGGCATCAAATCTACCCTGGGACTTGCTCTATTCTTTCTATTTCCGTTCGTTTGGCTCCCGCCCCGAAGCGACCTCCGATACGCCTTGCGGACGGAGAGTGCGGGGAGGCAGGATCCGGTCGATAAACGGCGTTGTATCAATAGCCGCAATCTTCGTGCGTCCCGGCCCCCAGCCGATAATAGCCCGCCAGCTGCCGAGCACGCCTTGCTCGGCCAGCTCCCGCTCGTTCACCTCCACCGTCTGCTCGGCGTATGGCGAGACATACAGCGCGTCCGCCGGACAATACACCTCGCAGATGAAGCAGGTCTGGCAGTCGCTTTGCCGCGCAATGACGGGGATGCCGTCCTCCCCTTTATCGAATACATTGGTTGGGCATACCTTCACGCAGATGCTGCAGGAAATGCAACGCTCCTCGCTGACTAGCTCGATCATCGTGCCTGCACCTCCTCGGAAGCAGCAACTGCCCCGGATGCTTCAACGCCGCCGGATTTCGGCACCTTCTCCGTACGAACCAGAATCTCTTCTAATCCTGAAACAAGCAGCCGGTGCCGCTGCTCTTCGTCCTGACCCGGATATTCCGCCAGCACATGCAGACCGCCGCTCCGGGATTCCTTCCGCGACAACGCCGCCGTATACATCCAGCGCGCGGTTGCCGCCATTGCAGCGGTCTCGCGGGCTCTCACCTGTTCCAGCATCGTTTGCGGTGCTTGATCATTCACCCGCTTCCATACCTCATCCAACTGACGCAAAGCGAGCTTCAGCCCCCGTTCCGTGCGGAAATAATTAATGTTCAGCGGAAGAACCTGACGCTGAATATCCTTGATCAGCTCCTGCGAGGATACAACGGAAGAAGCGGGGGCTGTGCCAAGCCCGTAACGCCCGGCCGGCTTCAGATCGCGTTCCGCCGCGCTGCTCCGGTGAGACAGGGCATAAGCGGCGGCGCCTTTGCCCGCCCAGGTTCCCGAGCAGATCGCCCACGATGCGTTAAAGGCGCCTCCGCCGGACGCCGAACCGGTAATACGTTCGCGTGTTGCCGCATCCCCAGCGGCGAACAATCCTCCTACCGTTGTGCTGCAATCATCGCGGGCAATCCGGATGCCTCCGGTGCCCCTTACCGTCCCTTCATAACGCAGCGTCAGCGGGAAAGGCTCGGTAAACACGTCAATCCCCGCCCGGTCATACGGCAGGAAGAAAATCGCATGGGATTTTCGTAAGAAGGCCTGCTTCTCCGGGGTGTCCGCCTTGTTCATAATGGCATACACGGGTCCCTGAAGCAGAGCCTCCGCCAGAAAATCTCCCTGCCGCCCCGCAACAATCTCTTGGCCGGCATGATCGTAATAAGTGGCCCAGCCCAGCAGTCTGGAGCGGGTGTTGGATCCAAAAGCCGGAGACGGAGCATACTTGCGGGTAAATTCCATGCCCGACAGCTCTACGCCAAGCTCGCCGGCCATTAAATAACCGTCTCCGGTCAATACATTGCAGCCGAGTCCGTTGCTTAGGAAAGCGCAGCCGCCCGTTGCGATAACAACGGCATTCGCGCGCACCTCCCAGGTCTGGTTATCCTGCCGGGATACGCCGCGGGCGCCGCCTACGCCAAACTCGTCAACCAGCAGCTCAAGAGCCGGCGACTGATCAAGCACTTTGACACCGGCACGCTTTACGACCTTTCGCATAATCGACATATATTCGGGACCGTGCAGATGATCGCGCATCGGAGTCCCGTTCTCGTCGCGGACGAACGGATAGCCCCACTGCTCGATCAGCTCCATATTGGCATACACCTGGTCAAGCACCCGGTGAATCCATGCCGGCTCGGCCAAATACCCACCCTGCTTCATTCGCTCTTCCACGGCATGTTTTCTCATTTCTTCATCGGGCGGCAAATACAGCAGATTCGTTCCGCCCGGCGCCGTCGCCCCGCTGCTGCCCAGGTAGCCCTTATCCGCCAAGACGACTTTGGCGCCGTTAGTGGCCGCGCTCCATGCCGCCCAAGCTCCGGCAGGGCCGCCGCCAATAACAAGCACGTCCGCGGTCAGCCGCCGCTCTGCTGCTCGACTCATTTCAGCTTCTCCGCAAAAAAGCTGATCGTCGCCTGCAGCGCCGTCTGCAGCTGTGCGTTAGCCCCTCTGTACGGATGCACCGTATTAAAGGTATGGTCCGCTCCTTGCACCAGCACATATTGCTGATGCGGAGCTTCTTCCCGGAAATAGCGCAGTTGTTCCAGCAGCGGCTCGCGATCCAGGTCTCCCTGCACAATCAAGGCAGGAAGCTGCAGCCGGGCAAAAGCTTCGCGAATATTGAAGCGCGCTTCATTCCTCTGCCAATCCTCCTGGACCGTCAGATCCAGCAGGCTGACCGTTTCGCCGGCCGGCAGGTGGCGTGATGGAGGAGGCCCTCCATTCCATACCGCCAGTGCGGCTATTTGCTCCGGCTTCTCGCTTGCCGTCAGGATGCTGCTGCCGCCGGCTCTGCTGTGGCCAAGCAGCCCGATCTTTGTCCGGTCTGCCGCATGAGGCTGCGGCAAAGCGCCGTCCGCCGCAGCTTGAAGCACCGTCTGCAAATCGTCAAGCTCCTGAGAGAAGGTGGATGCCGCCGCAATCGACGCTTCCTCCAAGCCGTCTTCTCTAGCCGCTATACGCGAGAAGTTGTAGCTGATTGCATAAAAGCCCTCTTCAGCCAAACGGCTCGTCACATCGGGCCAGAATGCCCAGTCCTTATAACCTCTAAAGCCATGACTTACGATAATAACCGGATGCGGCTTGCCGTCATCCAAGGTTTTCACTTCGCCCTGCAAACGGATGCCCTTACTGGAATACAACGTGAAGGACTGGACGGTCAGCGTATCTTTTCCCATAACGATTCCTCTCCTATCCGATCTATCGGTTACTTCGCTTCCCAATCCTCGATCTTGTAATCCTTCTTCGCCAGCCCTTCCTCCACAAGGAAGTCCTTCGTGCCCGTAATCCGGGTAATGCCGTCAGCCGGGAACGGCTCGACCGTAATATCGCTGATTGGGCTTACCTTCTTCGCCAGATCTACGGTCGTTTTATTGAGATCGGCGATAAACTGGTAATACTCGTCTTCATGCTGTTTTAAATCGTCCAACGCTTTTAGTCGGGCTTCATTCCACACCTTAGGGAAGTCCGGAAATTTCTTCAAATAGCTTTCCGATACAACCGTCACGCCCGTGCCATGCAGCTCCGGATGCCTGGTGGAATCGTCAATCAGCGTATACCCTTGGCCAAGCAGCTTCTGCGCGGTATAACCCGTGTTGGTCATCGCGTCGATATCGCCTTTAGCCAGAGCGGCTTGCGCGTCGGGGATAAGCATATGGACAAGCTTGTAGTCCGTCACGCCGGCTTGCTTCAGCAGACCCACAACGTAACGGTGCATGTAGGAGCCTTTTTGAATCGCAATCGTCTTGCCCTTCAGTTCTTCTACCGTCTTTGGACCGTTTGGCCCCGAGATCAGGTAACCGATGTTGGTGATCGTCGTTTGATTGATTAGTCTCGTCTTGGCCCCGGAAGCAGCCGCAATAATGGCAGGGGTATCGCCCAAGCCGCCAAAATCCAGCCGTCCGCTGATCAGCGATTCGGTCTGGTCCGGACCGTTCGGGAAGCCCGTCAGCTTCACTTCCTCGATGCCGTATTTTTTCAGCTCCGCTTGAATGATGCCTTTATAGAAGCCCCAGCCTTCCGCTCCGCCGGGCAAATTCTTATCGTTGCTTCCGATGTAGCCATAGTTGAGAACGGCCGGCGCTTTGCTGTTCTCGTCGGCGGCGTCTGCCGTCGCCGTTCCCGTCGATGCGCTGGCGCCGGCGTTTGCGCTATCCTTTGCATTCCCGTTCGAGCTATTGTTCGCTCCGCAAGCCTGCAGCCATGCCGTTGCCATAATCAGCACCGCGATCAGAGCTAGTCTAACCGGGCCGCGTAATCCTCTTTGTTTTTCTCTGCTCATATAAAACAGACCCCTCTCAGTAGTTAAGTATGATGGTTTATTCCCTAAAATTTAGCGAACTTGGACAACTGGTACATGTAGTCATGCGAAGCGACCGGCGTTCTGCCTTTGCCCCAGCCGACCTTCTCCCGGTATCCGCCAAGCAGCCCCTGCTGCTCCGCTTCCCGCTCGGTAATACCGATAATCTGCTCCGAATCCGGCGCAACGTATAACGCGTCAACCGGACAGTACAGCTCGCACATGAAGCAGGTCTGGCATTCGTCCTGCCTGGCGATGACGGGAATCCCGTCATCGCCCCGGTCGAATACGTTCGTCGGGCATACCGAAACGCATTGATTGCATGACACGCACCGGCTCTCGCTAACAACCTCAATCATGGCGCAATAACCTCCTTCTCGGACTTCGCTTCGTTAACGGCTTCCGGCTTCACCCACACTTGATCCAATCCGCCGCTGATGAGCCGGTAATGCTGGCCCGCATCCTGCGCAGGGAAGTCTTCGCGCTTATGCATGCCTCGGGTCTCCGTCCGGGCAAGCGCGGAATTGTACATCCATCTTGCGGTTGCGGTCATCGCCTGCGCTTCGCGCGCTTTCACCCCGCCTGCCGAACGCTCCACCGCCTGATTCCGCTGCTCCTTCCACAGTCCGTCAAGCCGCTGCAGCGAGCCCTTCAGCCCTTGCTCCGTCCGGAACAAATTGCGGTCGTACGGTGCTACCTCCTCTTGCACGGCGCGAACGATCTCCTCCGTCTTGGAAGAAGACGCTGCGGCTGTGCTCGTCATAACGGAAGCAGAAGCACTCTGCAGTTTGCGGTCCGCCGCATGCCCGCCGAGTTTTTTCGCATACGCGGCCGCGCCTTCTCCGGCAAAAGAACCGGATGACATCGCCCATGCCGCGTTATGGCTGCCGCCGCCGGTAAAACCGCCGCAGATCAGCTCGCGCGTTGCCGCGTCGCCCGCTGCGTAGAGGCCTGGCACCGAAGTGGCGCAGGTCTCGTCGGTAATGCGGATACCGCCTGTTCCGCGGACGGTCCCTTCCAGCCTCAGCGTTACCGGGAATAAATCGGTAAAAGGATCAATTCCGCGGCGATCAAACGGCAGGAAGAAGTTCGTCTGGTTCACCCGCAGCAGCGGCTTAATCTCCTCCGGAGCAAGATCCAGCTTCGCGTACACCTGGCGTCCTTCCAGCAGTTTGCGGGCAATAATGGAGCGGCCGCGTTTCGAGCCTGCTCCCTCTACCGGCGTTCCGTCCTCATAGTAGAAGGAAGCATAGGAGTAATAGGCCGTTTTCGTCACCGACGAGAAGGTCGGACTAATCGCGTAAGCGTTCGAGAACTCCATGCCCGACAGCTGAGCGCCCGTCTCCGCCGCAAGCAAATAACCGTCACCGGTCAGCACGTTGCAGCCAAGCGCCTTGCTTAAGAACGCGCACCCGCCGGTTGCGATCACAACGGCTCCGGCATGCACGGTCCAGGCATCGCCCGTCTGCGTCTGTACGCCGGACGCGCCGCCAACGCCGTGTTCATCCACAAGCAGCTCCAGGGCGGGACTATGATCCAGAATTTTGACGCCCGCCTTCTTCACCAGCTTGCGCATCAGGCGCATATATTCGGGGCCTTGAAGTCCCCGCTTGTGAAGCTCGCCGTCATCATCCTTCGGAAAAGGATATCCGGCATGGCCAAGCCGGTTCATGTTCTCGTAAGTCCGGTCAAGCACCCGGTCCATCCAGCGGTGCTCGGCAAGCCGGCCGCCCATTTCGTAACGGCTGGCTTTCGCCTCCTCGCGCAGCCGATCCTCCGGCTTCACGTACCAGACGCCGGTGCCCGAAGGAGCCGTCGCCCCGCTTGAGCCGCAATAGCCTTTGTCGGCCAGAATAACCTTCGCGCCTTGCGAAGCCGCCGTAATGGCCGCCCATGTTCCCGCGGGTCCGCCTCCGATGACAAGTACATCCGCTTGCAACTGAATAGCACCGTTTGGCAATAATATCGACATTTCTTTTTCCCCCTCGAATAATTAATTGAATATTTCGACTATTCCCCCAGTGAAATAGCTGCTCCGGCGAGAGCAACCGGGAATGCCATTCCGGCATTAGCCCTTATAGCCGTCGCGCCAGTTCAGCCAGCGAATCTCAACGCTCTTCATGACGGAATCAATGAGCTTGCCGATTACCGCGAATATAATAATGCCGACGAATATAACGGAAGTGTCCGAGTTCTGTTTGGCCTCATTGATAAGAAAGCCAATGCCGGACCTGGAGCCGATCAGCTCGGCTACGACAAGCCCAATCCACGATACGGCAAGCGAGATCCGCACCCCGATCAGAATATCGGGCAGCGCAGCCGGAAGGACCAGCCGGGTCAGCCGCTTGAGCGGACTGAAGCCCAGGATGCGCGACACTTCGAACAGTCTATTGTCCACATTGCGGATGCCGAGAAACGTGTTGATGTACAACGGGAAAAACGAGCCGGATACGATAATCGCTATTTTGGACGTCTCCCCGAAACCGAACCACAGGATAATAAGCGGAGCAATGGCGAGATGCGGAATAAGCCGCAATACTTGAATGCTTGGATCAAGCAGGTATTGGACTTTCCGGAACAGCCCTGTCAGCAATCCGAACAGAAGTCCCGCCGCCCCTCCGATCAAGAAGCCTAGACCGGCCCGCCCCATGCTGACGAGCAGATGGTGAAGAAGATTTTCCGAGGTGGCCAGCGTCCCGAACGCCCGAAGAATCGAGGCCGGCGATGGCATAAACATAGGCGAGATATACCCGGCCGAAGCGGCGATCTGCCACAAAACAAGAAGCACGGCCGGTATCGCCGCCCCTATTGCGATGTCTTTCAGGATGGCTGCCGCAAGCTTGGATGACCACCGCCGCTTGCGCTTTGCTGCCCCTTTGCCCGCGGCTCTCTCCCCTCCGGCTAACCCCGCTTCCGGTGCGGCCTGAGGAGAAACCACCGCTTCGAGTGAATTGCTCATGATATCCTTGCCTCCCTTTTAACCGTTGTAACGGTCCTTCCATCTAAGCAGCCGGCGCTCGATCAAGGCGAGCAGCGTGTCGGTAAGCAGCCCAAGAACGGCGAAGATAAAGATGCCTACGAAGACCACCGGCGTATCCGCAAACTGACGGGCATCCGACATCATATAACCGATCCCGGAGGTTGAAGCAATCAGCTCCGCCACAACCAGGCCAAGCCAGGATAATCCGATCGACAAGCGTGCGCCCAAAATAATATTAGGCAGAGCGGCCGGCAG
This sequence comes from Paenibacillus sp. BK033, assembly GCF_004345425.1. Taxonomy (GTDB): domain Bacteria; phylum Bacillota; class Bacilli; order Paenibacillales; family Paenibacillaceae; genus Pristimantibacillus. The sequence goes on along the minus strand of NZ_SLVP01000009.1, from coordinate 203,225 downwards.
GATCAGCCTTGTGATCTGCTTCAAACGGCTGAAGCCAAGCACTCTTGCTACTTCAAACAGCTTATTGTCCACATTGCGGATGCCGAGGAACGTGTTGATGTACAGCGGGAAAAAGGCGCTTTTGGCAATGAGCAGCACTTTCGACTCCTCGCCGATGCCGAACCATAAAATAAACAACGGCACAACGGCAAGGCTTGGGATCATCCGGATCATCTGGATCGTGGGATCAAGCAGCTTTTCCGTCCGTCGGAACAAGCCAACCGCAATGCCAAACAGCAAGCCCAGCGAGCCGCCCAGCGCAAATCCCAGCAAAGCCCTTGTCACGCTAATCTGGATATTCGACCATAGATCGCCTGACGATGCCAAGGAAATGCCGGCTTCCGCAATCGTATAAGGGGTTGGGAACAGCAGCTCCGAAATATAACCGTAATGCCCAAGCACCTGCCATAAAACCAGCAGCGTTACCGGGAATACAAGCGCAAGCCCGGTTAGCGTCAGCTTGCCCGGCGTCTTCCCTGCTGCCGCGGCGTGACTGCTCATCTTGATCACCACTTTCCTCGAAAATAAAAAAGAGGCATCCTCATATCGCATAAGAGAATGCCTCCGTTAGAACGGTAGACGTTTTATTAAATTCTTTAATTCCTATTGATTAACTGTGGTATAAGAGTAGCATGGGGATTTTACAGTGTCAATACATTGCGAAAAATTACTCAAATGCTAAAAAAGCATCACAGCCTTAAAGGCCATGATGCTTTTTCATTAAGCTGCAGCTGCAGCGTTTTTGGAGCGTTTCGCTTGTTTGCGGATGATAAGGGTGAACGGAATCGCGATAACCGCGATATAAGTCGCAATCGTAAAGACGTCATTGACGCTAAGCGTAAAGGCGAACAGCGGAATAATCTTGGCGTTCTCCGTGCCGGCTTGCGTCAGATCCGCCACATGCGTAATCGTATGGGAAGCCAGCAGCGAGGTGAACAAGGCGATTGCAAAGGAGCCGCCCACGTTGCGTACCCAGTTGGTGACCGAGGAGGCATGCCCCACCATTTGCGGCGGAATTTCCTCCATGCCGGCCGTGCTTGTTGCCGCAGCGGCAAACGATACCCCAAGGTTACGGACCGCCATCCAGAAAATGACGTAGAAATGCGAGCTGTCCGTATGGAGATGAGTCATCTCGTAGCTGCCGAAAATAATAAGCGCAAGCCCGCCGATCGTCATCCATTTGGCGCCAACGCGCGGATACAGCTTGCCGGCGATCGGCATAGCCAGCGCCATGACAAGAGACGATGGAAGCAGAATAAGCCCCGTGTCCATCGGCGTGATTTGCTGCACGTTTTGCAGGAATAACGGAACAAGCAAGGTGCCCGAATACAGGCTGATCGTAATGATCGTGTTGGCTACCAGCGTAATCGAGAAGCGATAGTTGCCGAACACTCTCAGATTAAGCAATGGGTTCCGCGTTCTAAGCTCATGCCAGATAAAGAGGACCAGCATGACCACTCCAAAACCAAACAGGCCTAGCACTTTCGCGGAATCCCAGCCCCATTGCCGCCCTTCGCTCAGGGCAAGCAGCAGCGCTACGCTGCTAAGCACAACGGTAGTCAGGCCAAGCTTATCCAGAACCTTAGCCGTTCCGACTCTCACGTCCGGAATCATCGAGATAATAAACCAGATCGCGATAATGCCGATAGGCACGTTCATAAAGAAAATCCAGCGCCAGTCGAACTGCTGAATCAGCCAGCCGCTAAGCGTAGGGCCAAACGCCGGAGCGAGCATGCCGGACAAGCCCCAGATACTCACGGCAAACGGCTGTCTTTCCTTCGGTATGATCTGAAAAATAATGGTCATGGTCGCGGGCATAACAAGGCCCGTAAAGATGCCCTGGATAATCCGGAAAGCAATCAGCGAACCGGCATTCCAGGAAAAGCCGCATAACAAGGAGAAAATAACAAAGCCGATCATGGCATACAAATAAACGTTCTTGTAGCCGAATTTATCTCCCAAATAACCCGACAACGGCGCTATCGTCCCCAAGGAGAGCATAAAGCCCGTTAAAGTCCACTGCACCGTGCTCAGGTCCGAGTGGAAATCCTGCATAAAGATCGTAAGCGCGACATTAATGGTGCTGATCCCGAGAATGCTCAGGAAGGCGCCAAAAAATATGGCAATCATAATCGGCCAGAACCGAATATTCTGGCTGGATGATGTACTCATAGGTTTTCTCTTCTCCTATCTCTTTTGGCCGAATGGCCTACTGTAGAAATGATCATACTGCAAAATGTAGTCAAAGTAAACTCATTTACACAAAATTAGTTTAGTTCGATTAATTCGTTCATTTCTTTATCCGGCAAAATCGTGTATACTCTTACATAGGAAGAGAGGTTGAATACTTTATGGATACAACGGGTGAACCGCAAAGCTGCCGATATACCGACGAAACGACGAAAAACAAATATGTCGCCAAGCTGTTGCATCCCATAAAGTCAAACGGCTTTCAGGGACTTCGCATGGACGACATCGCCAAAGCGATGGATCTGTCCAAAGCGACATTATATAAATACTTTCCTTCCCGGGACGAGATCATTGAGCGGCTGACAGCCCTTTATATCAAATATGTGGTTTGCGATGAGGCCCAGCTAATGGAAGGCAGCCGCGAGGCTTATATCAAAGGCTTTCGGTCGACCTTCTCGCAGACGCTGATTATTGCGAACTACGGCACGGAGCCCTTTTTCCGGGATTTGCGCGAAATCTATCCGGAATTGCTGGCTTCGATCGAAGTTGCGATCAGTGACCGCAATGGCAGGCTTCGTGCGTTCTATGAGCGGGGAATGGCCGAAGGGTATATGAACGATTTGAATGCGATGCTCATCATATTGCAAGACGAGCTTATGTTCCAGAAGCTGCTCGACCCGCATTATTTGATGAGACACAACCTTACGCTGCGGGGCGCCATCTGGGATTACTACCAGATCAAGAAGCAGCAGCTGTTCAAGCCTGACGCGCTTGCCCAGATTAACGATGAAGCGATGTCCGAGAAGGTGGACTCCCTCGTTCGCAAAATTACGTTTGGTGTTTCTTAAGCAAAGGGCAGCCTCTTCCAGCCCAAAATAACGCGAAGCAAAAGAATAAAAGCAGCTGACGGGTTCATCACCCCGACAGCTGCTTTTATTCTTTTGCCCTTGTTTACGACTTCTTTTTCGCACCCGTATACAAAAGATACGAGTAAAGGTAAGGGACAACGACGCTTAGCACCATACTCACGATAAGAACAACAACCAATCCCGCAGCCGAAAGAAGGCATGCTCCCAATAGCATCAATAACCCCGCGACAAACCATAGCCGTCCGCCAAGCCGGTGCGTGTTGCGCCAGTTGTTTTCATCCGTGATGGTCCACGGCGTCCGGATCCCCATAAAGAAATTGCTGCGGAGCTGACCCATTCGGTTGCCAATGATCATCCACATGATTCCAAGGCCGCCAAATACGATATTGATAAAAGGCAGATCGTAATCGAGATTTTGCAGAATCATCAGCACAAACACCCCGTGGATAAACAGGCTGATCGTCCACCTCATCAGCGTGTAATATCCGCTGAACCGGGCATAGTTCTGACGGCGCGGATCGACATTTCGGACTACCGATAGAAAGACGGGCAGCGCGATGCCAATACCCGCGTACAGGAGCCACATGCCCGACTTGGCCATTGTGCCGTCCTGCTCGCCTCTTATGTTGTAATGGCTCCCTACGACATCCGGAAGCTGATGGTTAAATACAAGAAACACGATTCCGAAAATAACGGCATTAACGATAAGCAAAATCCAGTCTTGCTTGCCCCAGCGCGTGGTCTGATTCGTTGTTTCGTTCATCTTACGTTTAGTCCCCTTTCGTTCCGAGTATGCCGAGAAACCAGCCCATTGCTTCCTGCACAACGGTCATGTTCAGCGAGTACACCCGGTTTTGTCCCTGTCGTTCTTCGGCTACTAGCTTAGCTTGCTTCAGCAAATTCAAATGATGGGAAATGCTTGGCTTGGAAATATTAAAGTGGTCGGCGATTTGTCCGGCGGACAGGTCCTGTTCCTTCAGCATCTGAAGAATCTGCCGTCTTGTCGGATCGGACAACGCCTTGAAGGCATCATTCAAGTTTTACTCACTCCTCCCGAAGCAACTATTCGATATTTAGATAATATTCTAAATATCGAATAAAAGCAAGCAGGCATACGTCCTTTTTTCAAAAAAATCTGCATGCGGTCAATCGAAAAACAGCCTGCCGCTGCGGCAAGCTGCTTACTGTCCCCTAATTAAATGCCGTCTCCTGTTCTTTAATTACCTGCTCAATCCCCGACAGAATCAGCTTCAACCCGAACTCAAAAGCTCCATCCGTCCCCATCAGCTCGAATAGTCCGGTCTTGAACATCCTCCGGAACAGTCCAACATCCGCTTCGCTCATCGAGTCGAGAAGCCGGATCATCTCTCCGCTTGGCATCTCTCCCTGCTCCTTAAGGATCGCGGAGACATTTCGCTGATGCTCGTAATCGTCCAGAACGAAGTAGAAAACATAGTTCATAACCGTAAGAATAGCCTGTAATTTCTGCTCTTGGTCAAGCGGCGTCGATTCCACGCAGAGCAGCATGCGGTTGGTGAACCGGATGATGTCCGCTTCGTGAGGCAGCGTCATCATCATAAGCTGCGTCGAACAAGGGTACCGACGGAGCACATTCCTTACCGTTACCGCGAGCCCGGCAAGCTGCTCCTTCCAGTCCCCGTCGGAATGGAACTCCTCCAGAATCATTTTCGATACTTGGTTGGCCAGACGCTGATAGAGCTCCTGCTTGCTCTTGAAGTACCAGTACAGGGAAGGAGCTTGAATGCCCAGCCTCTCGGCTAATCGTCTCATGCTGAATTTCTCGAGGCCCTCCTCCCCGAGAAGCTCCCACGAGGCTTCCAGTATCTTGTCCTCCGAAATCTGAGGCTGCTTCTGTTTCTTATTCATCGTATCCGTCCTTTTATCTAACAGTGTAAGTTTATTCTTTACAGGCGTATAAGTTCATGATATCATCTAACACTGTAAGGTTCAATCTAACACCGTTAGATAAACATCGCATAGAAAGAAGTGATCCAAATGGATGCGCAAAACCTCCATTACTTTGAAAAAGCACCGGTCGCAAAAGCCGTAGCCCACTTCGCCGTACCGATGATGCTGGGCACGTCAATGAGCGTGATTTACTCCATCTTGAATGCCTATTTCCTCGGAACGCTGAACAATACGGCCATGATAACCGCGCTCGCCTTAACCTTGCCGTTGTTCGCGGTTATTATGGCGCTCGGCAACTTGATCGGCATGGGCAGCGGCACCTTCATCTCCCGTTTGCTGGGCGAGAAAAAATACGACGATGTCAAGCATGTGTCCTCCTTCGCGGTGTACAGCAGTTTAGTGCTTGGCCTTATCGTGATTGCCATTTTGCTCCCGTTAATCGATCCCATCGTCCACGGCCTCGGAGCCACGCCCGAATCCTTCGGATTTACGAAGGACTATGTCACGATTATGCTGATCGGTTCGCCAATCGTCGTTTTATTCTTCACGCTGGAGAATATCGTGCGCTCGGAGGGCTCGGCCATTACGTCGATGACCGGCATGATTCTCAGCGTTGTCGTCAATATTATTCTCGATGCTTTGGCCGTCTTCGTATTCCATTGGGACGTGATCGGCGTTGCTTCCGCTACAGTCGTTTCCAACTTGGCTGCCAGCGTGTTCTTTGCTTTCCATATGGGGAAAAAGAGCCCGTTCTTAACGATCTCCTTGAAATGGTTCAAGGCTACCAAGGAGATTATGGGCAACGTCTTCAAAATCGGGGTTCCCGTCTTTATTATGAGTATCTTTTTGGGCGCCATGTCGCTCATCTTTAACCATTATCTGGTCGAATACGGGGATCAATCCGTAGCGGCTTACGGCATTTCATCCCGCTTATTGCAATTTCCCGAGTTTATACTGATGGGCTTATGCGAAGGCGTCGTGCCGCTCATTGCCTTTACCTTTACGGCGAATAAATCGCGCATGAAGGAAACCATCGGATTTACGATCAAAATGATCGTATCGTTAGCGGTCGTGTTCGGCATTATCGTCTTTCTGATTTCCGACCACTTGATTGGTCTATTTACAAATGATCCGCAATTAATCGAAATGGGCAGCTACATCCTCCATGTAACCTTCTTGTCCTTGTTCATAACCGGAATGACCACGTTGTTTACGGGGATCTTCCAAGCAACAGCGCAAGGAACCGCCGCGTTTATTATGTCGGTTATTCAAGGCATTACTCTGATTCCGGTGCTTTATATCGCTAATCAAATGAACGGCTTCCACGGCGTGGTCTGGTCGCTCGTCATTGCGGATACCGTTGCGTTCCTCGTCGGAGCGATCATGCTGTATGTTCTGCGGAATAAATTGCAGCCGGACTTGGAGAGCTTAGTCCAATAAACGATTTTAAAAAGCGTAAAGGCAGGATTAGGGTACTCCCCATCCTGCCTTCTTTGCGTTTTTGTACGATCAAGTTAAATCTTCTTCTTATACACTCTCATTGCAAACACATAAGCCACGAGCATGATTCCGACGCACCAGGCAAGGGCGATCCAGATGTCATGGTGTAAAGGCTCTCCTGCAAGCAAAGCACGGATGGATTCTACGATGGAGGTCACTGGCTGGTTTTCGGCAAACACGCGAACGACGGTTGGCATCGATTCGGTTGGCACAAATGCAGAACTGATAAAGGGCAGGAAGATGAGAGGATAGGAGAATGCGCTGGCCCCGTCGACCGTTTTGGCGGACAATCCGGCAATCGCGGCGACCCATGTCAAAGCAAGCGTAAACAAAGCGAGGATACCGGCTACGGCAAGCCATGGCAGCACTCCCGCGGATGAACGAAAGCCCATGATTAACGCGACGAGAATGATGACGGCCACCGAAATCGCGTTAGATACAAGCGATGTCAATACATGGCCCCACAGCAAGGCGGAACGCGATATCGGCATGGTATGAAACCGCTGGAAAATTCCCTTCTGGACATCGGTGAAGAGCCGGAATGCCGTGTAAGCTATGCCGCTGGCAATGGCCATAAGAAGAATGCCTGGAAGCAGGTAATTGACGTAGTTATCGGTACCGGTCTGAATGGCTCCGCCAAATACGTAGACGAACAGCAGCATCATGGCGATTGGCGTAATGGTCACCGTAATGATGGTATCCATGCTGCGGGTAATGTGACGCATGGAACGCCCAAGCATAACGCTAATGTCGATGAAAAAATGCTTCTTTGCCGTTTCCATTTACATAGCCTCCTTTTTACCGATAATCGAGAGGAAGATTTCCTCTAACGACGGTTGTTTCTCGATATACTCTACCTTAGTTGTAGGGAACATCTTTTTGAGCTCCTGCAGCGTACCGTTTGCGATAATCCGGCCTTCGTGAAGAATGGCAATCCGGTCGGCCAACTGCTCCGCTTCTTCTAAATATTGAGTAGTCAGCAGAACTGTCGTTCCGCCATCGGCGAGCTCCTTGACGACCTTCCATACCTCGATGCGGGCTTCCGGATCCAGTCCCGTGGTTGGCTCATCCAGAAAAATAATCTTCGGTTTGCCCACAAGACTAAGCGCGATGTCGAGCCTGCGGCGCATCCCGCCGGAGTAAGTGGACGCTCTGCGGTCCGCAGCTTCCGTTAATCCGAAGCGCTTCAGCATGTCTTCCGCAACCTGTCGCGGATTTTTGAGATATCTCAGCTTGGCGATCATGATCAGATTCTCGCGGCCGGTCAATATTTCATCGACGGCGGCAAATTGTCCGGTCAGGCTGATCGCCTGACGCACCTCATTCTGCTGCGACGAGACATCAAATCCGTTAATGGCTGCGGTTCCTCCGTCCGGCGCAAGCAGCGTGGTGAGAATTTTCACGACCGTCGTTTTTCCTGCCCCGTTAGATCCGAGGAGAGCGAAGATGCTGCCCTGTTCTACCTCGAAATCTACGCCCTTCAACACTTCGAGCTGCTTGTAGGCTTTCCGCAGACCTTTTACTTGAATAGACTTGGTTTGCATGGGGTAACCTCCTAAAAATGGATGTGATGCCATTCTTGCTTGATCAATCGCCTGTTTACACAACGGTCACTTTCGACAAATCGGCATCCATGCCTTTGAGATGCGCGAAAGTTAATTTATCCATGGTTGCGCCGTCGAAGTTGACGGTTTTGATCATGCGATAGTACTTCTTCGTCAACGTAAAACCAGGCTGGAACGAGACGTTTTTAAGGGTAGCTCCTTTGAACGAAGCCTCGGTTAAAGCCGCTTTTTCAAATTTCACGCCGATAAACGTCTGTCCGTCAAAGCATTGCCTTGTCAGATCGGAGAACTTGAAGTCTACTCCGTCAAATAAACAGCCTTCGAATTTCGTTTTTCGAAGATCCGTCAGCGTTAACGTGACGTCGGTCAGCTTCGCGCCCGTAAAGGTGACTCCGTCCAGCCCCGATTTGCTGAAGTTGGTACGCACAAGGGTCGACTTGTTGAAACTTGCATTCGTCAGGTCAAGCGCGGAGAAGCTGCAGTCCGTCAGGTTCGCGCCGTCAAAATTCGCTTGTCGTACGTCGCTGCTCTTGAACGAGCTGCCGGTCAAGTCGGCACCCGAGAAGTCGGAGCCATGCAGCGCGCTGCCTTTGAATTGTCCTTTGTGTGCCTTCACGCCCGCAAAGTCGCTGTCCGCCAGGTTGCTTCCGTTAAAGTTGGTCACGACTTGACGCTCCAGCGAGCGGGAGAGGTTGGCGACCTCCAGAATCGTTTGCTCGATGTCGCCAATGCCCTCGATGGTTTGCTTAAACGCGGTTTCATCGTCCTTGCCTTCCGCTTTGAGCTCGTTGTAGCGCTCTTGCAAATCGGAAAGCAGATCGGCCTTCAGTTCGGAAACGCTTTTCACCCCGTCGTATGGGGTAAACACGCTGTTTAGATAATCGTTCAATTTTGGATTTGTCATTTCGAATCTCTCCTCATAATAGGTTTTCTAACACGCGTTTCGCATACTCCCAATTGCTTTTGTTGCGGGAGTAGGTCTCCTTGCCCTTCTCGGTAATTCTGAAATATTTGCGACGTCCGCCCTGCGATTCATCGCCCCAGTACCACTCGATATCGCCGTCAGCTTCCAGCCTCCGGAAGCTCGAGTACATGGTGGCTTCCTTTAGTTCATACTCGCCGTCCGAACGGTCGGCAATCAGCTTCACAATCTCGTATCCGTAACGGTCGGCCTCGGACAAGAGCCGTAATATCATCGTATCCGTATGTCCTCTCAGCAGGTCGGATGTGATTTTGTTCTCGCTCATGCAATCACCTCCATATCTGCATAATAAGGTATATTACTATGACTGTCAAGGTACTTCTTTAAACATAATACTCTGTCACGAATAATTGGTGCATGCATCTTTTTATATCCTTTCTGTAAACGCTGTAATCCGATACAATGGACATGATGATCACTTCTACTCAAACCGTTAGAATCGGGAGGAACCTTCAAGATGAACGATCAATTCGAACAGTTTTTTAATTCGGCACAGGCAAAGCAGCTGCTGGAGCAGATGTACGGCAGCGAGGAAAGAGAGCAGCAGATCGGCAGATACCGGAGATGCATGGAGGAATACGGCACGCAATTTGGAAAAACCGAGTCGTTGAAATACTTCAGTGCGCCGGGACGCACAGAAATAGGCGGCAATCATACGGACCATAACCACGGAAAGGTGCTGGCGGCCAGTATTCAGCTAGATACGATTGCGGCTGCGGCAGCCGTGGACACCGGCGTCATTTCCGTCGTTTCCGAGGGTTATCCGGGCATCTCCGTCATCCGTCTGGATGATCTGGAACCGCAGGAAGGCGAAGGCGGGACGGCTGCTTTAATCCGCGGCATCGCACACGGTTTCCGGCAGCACGGGTACCAAGTCGGAGGCTTTAACGCCAGCGTCAGCAGTAACGTTCTTCCGGCGTCAGGACTCAGCTCCTCTGCCTCTTTCGAGGTTCTGATCTGCCAGATTCTAAGTACTCTTTATAATAACGGAGAGCTGGACGCGGTTATGATGTCGCGCATCGGCAAGCATGCCGAAAATCTGTATTGGAACAAGCCGTCTGGAATGCTTGACCAAATGGCCTGCTCGTACGGCGGTATGATTACCATCGACTTTAAGGAACCGGCACAGCCTCGGATCGAACGTATTCCGGGCACCTTCGAAGCAGCAGGCTACAGCCTGGTCATCGTCGCCACCGGCGGTAACCACGCTGACCTGACGAAGGACTATGCTTCGATTCCGAACGAGATGCGGGCGGTGGCGCAAGCCTTCGGCGCAGAGGTATGCCGCGATTTGACGGCAGAGATGATCTACGGTCGTCTCGCGGAGCTCCGCGAGACAGCCGGTGATCGGGCGGTACTGCGGGCGCTGCATTTCCTGGATGAGAACGAACGTGTCGGGCGGCAGGTAGAGGCCATTAAGTCAGGCGAATGGCAGAACGTGCTGAAGCATGTTACCGCCTCGGGCAATTCGTCTTGGAAATGGCTGCAGAACATTTATCAAGAATCGGTGTCCCGCGAACAAGGAATCGCAATTACGCTCGCCATTACCGAGCGCTTCATTGAGCAATTGGGCGACGGGGCCTGCCGGGTACACGGCGGCGGCTTCGCCGGCGTCATTCTGGCCGTTCTGCCGCATGCGGCGGTAGAGGAATACCGGGAACTTATCGGGCGTACGACGGGCACGGAGCTGTTCAAGATCCGCGTTCGCGAAATCGGAGCGGTCTGCTTGAATACGCTCCTGTAGCTTTCGAAAATTAAAACGCTACTGACATACCGATGTCAGTAGCGTTTTTTTATACTCGAATTCAGAAAGGATGATGATTATTATGAATTTTGCCTCCGTACGCATCATTACCGATGACGTGGATCGTCTAGTCGATTTTTATGAAAAAGTGACGGGTGTTTCGGCTGAACGTCCCGCGCCCGTCTTTGCCGAAATCGTTGTGCCGCCTTTCGCTTTGGCGATCGGGCACTCCCAGACGGTGCAGCTGTTCGGCGCCGGTTCCGCAGTAGCCGCCGACAATCGCTCGGTCATTATCGAGCTTCGCGTCGACGACGTGGATGCCGAATACGAGCGCTTGAAGCCGTTTGTGGGCATATGGGTAAAGGAACCAACCACAATGCCGTGGGGCAATCGTGCCGCACTGTTCCGCGATCCCGACGGCAACCTTATTAATCTCTTCACGCCGGTTACCGAGGAAGCGATCAAACGGTTTAGCGGTAGAGGCTGACGGATAGTTACTCGTTAAGCATTACGTTCACCTTATTCTGCACGAGCTTCGCGACTGCCTCAGCCGATTTCTGTCCGCTGAAGAAAAATTGCGATTCTTTGTAAATCATCTGCTCCAAGTCCAAGCTTAACGGGGCATGGTTCCAATGAACGGCGCTGGAAAGCGTACTCTTCAGCGGATCCAGCATAGCTTTGTTCACGCTAATCTCTTCTTGCCCTTCCGTTACGAGCTTGCCGGCCTCCGCCAGCTGTTGCGCCTGCAAATCATAGGCCTTCTGATTAATCGGGAAGCCTCGTATAACCGTCGAAGAGGAAGCCGACGCGTCTTCGTCGTCCATGAGGAATTGAAGCAAGTCCCAAGCAGCTTGTTGATGCGCGGAATTCGCATTGATGCTTACCGTTCCGAGAGTCGTGAAATAGCCGCCAGGGCCATTTTCGTGCGGATGGGGCTTCGTGTAGAGAGCTGGCACCCCCTCTATCGACGCGTTATATACATAATTTTCGAATGAATCAATGCGGGCATCGTAGAAGTAAGCGTGCAGATCGCCTTTGGAAAACGATTCCCTGCCTCCCCCATCCTTCTCGATATCGAAAAGGACGCCTTCATCACGCATCTGTTTGATCCGGTTCATGAAGCTGAGGAATAAAGTGTCATTGAAGACTTTCTTGCCCTTCTGTTGCTTGACCATTTGCGCGAAATTCTCGGTTGTCAGCTCGCTTAGCATGTAGGATTGCGAGCTGTAAAACACGGCATTCGCGTTCCCCTTCTGCTTCAATTGCTTGGCCGTTTCGATAAAATCCTCCCAGGACCAGTTGCTATCGTCGATTGCCGCGCCTGTGTTGCCAATAGCAGCCGCATCTCCCTGCAGGGCGTCAAGCGAGAAGTATAGCGGTATGCCGTACAGCCCGCCGTCAAGCTTGGCGTTGTCCAAAATATTCATGAAGCAATTCTCCTTCCGGAACGAGGGCGACGATTTGACGAGCTCGTCCAGATTGAGGAGAAGCTTCTTGCCGGTATACGACTCCTGCGGCAAGATGTCGAGCTCAAGGAGATCCGGACCCTTGCCGGCCAGAATTTCGGTGTTCATCGTGGTGATGTATTTCTCCTGCAGAGCCATTACTTCGTCTAAATCCTTGCCATAGGGAAGGGTCGTCTGGAGTTCAACTTCGACGTTCGGATGAAGCGATTCGTATTTCTTGACGGCTGTCTTCACCTGATCGCTAAGGAAATAAGTCGAGAACGTTAGCTTGACGGGGTCCGTATCCGCCTTGCCGCTTGTCGGCTGCTGCACCGATGATGGACTTGCGGGAGTGTTTATCGCAACTTTCGTACCTGCATTGCTGCTGCAAGCGGAAAGCAACAGCGGGACGCATACAACCATCCAAATCATCTTTTTCACGATTCTTCCTCATCTCTGTATGATAGTTCAGCTAATCATAAAGGATGGATGTGTCAAACGTACGGACGGGGTTTATCGTACTTGTTAACTTTCAGCCCGTTGTTTAATCACCGGAAGCCCAGGGTAAAGACATAATAGAAGTTACAAAAAAATTGAGGGCGGTGATCCGAATGTCCGTTCAACAGCACGATTACGAAGAACGCCATATCGAGAAAAGGCACGACCCGAGCCGTGTGGCCTCCACCTTTATCAAATACCTTGCTTATGTAATCATTACTTTCGGGGTGCTGTATTTCATAGCGAGATACCTCATACCGATGTTTTAAATCACGGCTGGATAAACACGAAAACCGCCCTGGATTAGGGCGGTTTTCGTTGTTTTCTTTCTTTATTTCAGCGCGTTAAGCATGCCGTAAACGACGCCTTGGTGGTAAAACAGATGCAAAGAGGTCGCGATAATGAGCTCGCCGATATTTTCGGCTTTCAGGAAGTTCTCTCCAACGGGCTCGTCAAGCCGGTTTTCGAAGGTCTCATGCATGGCTCTGCGGAGTTCCTTCAGCTGTGCGTACATTACCTCCCATTGAGGCGGCTGTTCGTCCCAATCCGCAGGCTTCGTGCCGTAAGCGAACAGAGCATCATAACTTCCCGGGAAGATCGGAGTTTCCTGCGCTAGACCAAATACGTGGAACTGCGTCACCGCAAGCACGTGTCCCAGATGCCAATGGATATGGTTTTTGAAGCCATTCGGAATGACATCCCGTTTCTCCGGGGGACATTGTCCGAATACCTCGATCAATTGCTCGAGATGCTTATCAAATACATGAAACACATATTCTTTTCTCATTGTAATCTCTCCTCCATTAAGGTTGTTTTATTTAAACAGGGAGGCATATTCCCCGTAGCCTTTTTGCTCCAGCTCGGATTTCGGAATGAACTGCAGCGACGCGGAATTCGTGCAGAATCGGAGTCCGGTTGGCGCGGGCCCGTCTTTGAACACATGGCCCAGGAAGGAATCCGCAGCGCGGCTTTTCACTTCAACCACGGAATATAATCCGCCGATTTCATGCAGCACGATATTATTGGGCTCCAGCGGCTTGGTAAAGCTCGGCCAGCCCGTTCCCGCATCGAACTGATCCTTGGAGCTGAACAACGGCTCGCCCGATACGATATCGACGTAGATGCCCTCGTCCGTGTTATTCCAGTACGGATTATCGAACGGAGGCTCATCCTGGCCGTTTTGCGTCACTGCGTATTGAAGCTCCGTCAGCGTCTTCAGCTTTTCTTCCTTGTTGAAATCCTTCGCATAGGTTGTCTTAGGGCTAATGTTCACCTCGCGGTCCTTGCCCCAAATCCGGTCCAGGGATGAATCGCGCGTCGAAAAAAGGGTGTTCATCTTGAAGATGTACGGATGGTTCGCGTAATAGTCCTGATGCTCGGGCTCGGCTTTGTAAAAGGTCGCTGCCGCTTCGATTCTCGTTACGATTGGTTTATCGAACCGGTTGGAAGCCTTCACTTCCTTTTCCGATGCCTCAGCCGCCAGCTTCTGCTGCTCATTCACGTAAAAGATAGCGGACTGATATTCGTTTCCCCGATTTTCGAATTGACCGGTGGCATCCGTTGGATCAACGTTGCGCCAGAATACGCGAAGCAGCTCGTCGTACGAGATAATAGCGGGGTTGTAATACACCTCAACCGATTCAAGATGTCCCGTTGTTCCCAAGCCGACCTCTTCATAAGTCGGATTGGCCGTATGTCCTCCCGTATAGCCGGAATCCACGCCCGTCACGCCCTCAAGCTTTTGGAACACCTCCTCCATGTCCCAGAAGCAGCCGCCGGAAAATATCGCAGTCTCGTAAGGGGTGTTTGTGTTCTCAACAATCGTTTTTTGAATTTCCTGAGCCTCCGCTTTGCTGAAAGACCCCTTTAAGAAATACACGGCGACAACAAGCACGGCAATCGGAATGGCATACCGTATCAGCTTCATTGCTAACGCACCTCCTCTTTAACTTGTAAACCAATTTTAGCAAGAGGCCGTTGCCCATAAATCTGTGGAAAGTCATGACCTTGCAAAAGAAAAGGCATCACTTTGGACCGCCGAAGCATGAATAATTTCATGCCCCGTGCCAAAAGTCATGCCTCAGGGTGTTTAGGAAAGATGGCGAACCGCAAAAATAGCGGCCTGTGTCCGATCGCGCAGCCCAAGCTTGGCGATCACGTTCGATACGTGATTTTTTACCGTACCCTCCGTCAGAAAAAGCGAACCCGCTATTTCTTTATTGTTTAGGCCCTGCCCCAATAAGGCCAGCACCTCTTTCTCGCGCTCCGTCAGCTGCTTCAATTCCGCGGGCTCTTGAGAACCAAGCGGATGCGACTTATCCGGGTTCAGGTCGGTGATTTTGACGAACTCTTTTATAAGCATGGACGTAATATCGTGTTGAAGCACGGTACCTCCGTTATAGACGGTTCGAATGGCTCCGACGATCGCCTCGGAAGGCATGTCCTTCAGCAGATAGCCATGAACGCCGTTCTCCAGCACCTTGATGATTAATTCCGAGTCGTCGAAGGTCGTCAGGATCAGCACCTTTGTCTCGGGAAAATGCTTGCGGATAAGCGCGGAGCCTTCGACGCCGTCCATACCCGGCATTCGAATATCCATCAGCACCACATCCGGCAGCAATTCCGTCACCTTGGCATAAGCATCTTGGCCGTCTACCGCCGTTCCGACCACCTCCATGCCCGGTTCGAGGCCGATAATCGTCGCCAGCCCTTCCCTCATAATCCGTTGATCGTCTACAACAAGGACTTTCATTTGTACTCACGCTCCGTTTCTGCCGAAGGATAAGGGAAGCGGGCTTCGACGGCGAAGCCTGACGACGGATCCGTTTGAAACCGCACCTGACCGTTCCACTCCTTCACGCGTTCCTTCAAATTGATCAATCCGAATCCCGGCTTTAATTCGCCGGGCACTTCTCCGTCGTTGCGGATGGCAAGGGAGAAACCCTCGCCGGAATAGGACAGCAGGATCTCAGCCTTGCCGGCATGCCCATGCCTCTGCGCGTTCGTTAGCGATTCCTGCACGACCCGGTAGGCCGTCAGTTGAAGATCGCTTGGCAAGGCCACAGGCATCCCGTTTGTTAGGAAGCTGGTCTGCACGTTTGCAAATTTCGTAAATTCTTCGGCAAGTCTTTCCAGACTCGTGTTCAAGGAGGTTGATGGAATAGGTTCATCCCGAATGGCTCTGACGGAAAGACGGACCTCCTGCAAGGAAGACCGGATTAATCCTTCGCAGTCTAAGTAGGCTTGCTCGCTGCGTGCGGGATCAACCGCGCCTAACTTGCGTGCCGCCTGCATTTGGACAAGCGCTGCCGTCAATTTATGGCCAACCGTATCATGAATTTCCCGCGCAATTCTTACTCTCTCCCGCGATGCCGCCCATTCTTCGGCCTTGCTTGCGTACTCCTGCAATTGCTCGTGAGATTGCCGCAGCTGCGCGTACAGCTCTAACGCTTCCCTGCGGGCACGCTGGTAGAAGTGGATGAGCGCATTCACAATGCACGCAAACACGATAAAGGAACAAGTGATAAAATAGCTATCCGCATCCAGCCGTTTATACAAATACCAGTCAATGCTGCCCATTGTGGCCACGTAGAGCAACAGCAGCACAAAGCCCGCGGCAATTAGAACGCGTGTGCTTCGGATAAACATCAGGATCGCTAACGCGGTTATTCCGATAAATAGATGGTTCGGGAAATTTCCCGCAATAAAGATGTAGCCGTAAGAAGCCGACACGAGAAAATCCAGAATAAGCAGGTAGATCAGCCAATTGGGATTTTTGTTCGTATTGGCGTAATACAGATAAACCAGCAGAAATACCGCCAGCGAAAATACGATAAAGCTTAGCCTCCAGAAAAGCGCGATGGAATGCTCAAAGTAAAAAATGCCCGATATGGCCAGATCGAATACCAGCTTCACGCCAAAAAACCATTTCCAGAAGCGTGGCGTCTGCCCAAAAAGCTCCACGTCTTGAACCATCTCTTGTGCTCCTCCTTTTCCACCGCGTAACCGCATAACATGTATTCTCAAATCATAGAACAGCAGGGGTGGCTTTATCAAATTTTTTGCTTCAGCTTAAGTCGCATAACAAGGCAAAAAGACTGTCCCGACGGGACAGTCTCCTGGTCAAACCTTAATAGCCGTATACGTCAAAGCTCCAAAGCGAATAGCCCCACTGCGTGCCGCGTTCCGTTCCCAGCATGCGCACATAACGTCCATTGCCGTTCACATTCTGGTCAAGATCGGCTCCAGTCCCCGTCGTTGTGCTGTACAGATCCGTCCAGCTGTTGCCGTCCGCCGAAATTTGCAGCTTGAACGACTTGGCATAAGCGGTCTCCCATTTCAGCTTGATGCCGGTTACCGTGCGGCTTGCGCCAAGATCAACCGTAATCCACTGCGGATCGGCGCCAGTCACCGAGCCCCAGCGCGTACCCGGATCATTGTCCACTGCCGAAGCCGGGACAAACGGATCCTGATAGGAGGAAGCGGTTGCCGTCTTGCCTACGGACAGCAGCGTGGAATTCGAGGAAGCTGCTGCATGGCCGTATACCTCAACCTCATACAGCGAATAGCCGTAGATCGTACCGCGCTCCGTCATATTAATCCGGACGTAACGTCCGGTTCCGGTTACGTTGAAGTCATCAATGCCGCCGTCGCCGGTTGTTGTTGCATAAATATCGGACCAGCTGTTTCCGTCAGCCGATACTTGAACCTTATACGATTTGCCGTATGCCGTCTCCCAGTTCAGCTTCACGCGGCTGAGCTGCTGCGAGGAGCCAAGGTCAATCGTCAAGGCTTGAGGATCCGCACCCGCAATGGATGCCCATCGGGTCTGCGCGCTGCCATCCACGGCATTCGATCCGGCATAAGGCGTTTCGGTCGACGATACCGTTACCGTTTTGTTCAACGCTACGTTGGTATCCGTACCATTATTGCCGCCATTGCCGTTATCTCCGCCGCTTCCGACCGGAGGCCAGTTATCGCCGGAATTCGTGTTCACCATCGGATTCACCGAGACAAGGGATTTTGCGGCTACAACCGCTGTGCCTGTTGTGCCGGCAGCATTTTTAAACGTTACCGTCACCGGGCTTGCCGTCGGGTTCCAGATTTGAGCGGTGTACGCATTGCCTTTCTTGTACACCGTAGCGCTTGTCCAGCCCGTTGCCCAGACCTCCTTCGTACGCGTGCCAAGCGTCTGCATGTTATGAACGAACCAATACGTGTTAAAGATTTCGTTCTTCTGCATGTTTGTTGCGCTCCATTTGTTTATGACCGCCTGCGGATCGCTTAACGCTTGGATTGGCCATACGATATGATACCAGTCCGTCTCCGGACCGCCGTTATCGGCAACAAAGCCGCTGTACAGACCTGCCGCTTTGCCCGGCACAAGGCTGTAGCTTGTCAAATATTCAGCAGTCGGCAGCCAATGGATCCCGTATACGTATACCGGATCTCCGTTAAAGAAAGTACCGAAGAAATTCGATGCTCCGTATACTTGTCCGACCGTTTTGTGCGTATATTGCGGAATCCAGTTGTCCCCGTCATAGTTGAACCAGTATTGCATCACCGCGTTCAGCTCCGTCGTAAACCCATAAATGGCAGCGTTGCGGAATGCGGTATCGCCGTCGGCAAGTGCCCACATGTATTGGCCAACCCATCCGAAGAGCGATTCGCCTGCTGCTTCCTGGTTGTTGCCGTTATCGTTATCCGCGTAACCGCCTGCCCATGAATGGCCTTCATAAGGATCAAAGCTGCGGAAGAACGGGAACATGGAATCCGTACGCGAAGGGTTCGCGTAGTCGCGGACGAGATGGTCGATCATCGGGCCGTACTGCGTTTTGAAATCATTGTCGAAGGTCGCAAGCACGGCGGATGCAAATACATAATAGCCATACGTAAAATGATGGTCCGTAATGCCGTTATTCGCGCCAAACTCGCTGGACTTGTAGTACGTTGTCCCCCAATCGGAGTTGTAGTACAGGAAGTAATCCGGTTCGCCGTTTGTATACGTATACCAGTCCGTCAGGATCGTCTTGATCCGCGACAGGAATTTATCCCGGTAAGCGGTCTCGCCAAGCTCGTTTGCCGCAAGAACGCCCATCGCCAGCGGATGGAGCTTCTTGCCTTGCCAATAAGCGTCGGCAGCCATCAGATTGCTTGTCGTTTCTTCGTCCAGAGCCTTCAAGTAAGATACCATCAACGATTTGTCGTATGCCGAATCCGTAGGCTCCGTAAACTGAGGCACGATGCCGTAGAAGCGGTCCACCGTCGTAAAGGTATTGCCTTCGCGCACCTTCAACGTACCGCGGACCGACGGATAGGTCAGTGCGGTAAGCGGTGTCGAAGACACCTTCCATTGATGCGGCAGAAGCGTTGTCAGCGCCTGATTCGAGAACCCGGTGCGCTTCAGGGCCGTTGTCAGCGTGTAATCCGTTGTCACCTGCGAAGTGGACTCATTGTAGCTGTAATTCACTTTCGTATCCGTTACGAAGGCATAAGCATGCTGGTAATAGTAATTCAAGTTAGAAGCGGCCGGCATAGCGCCAACCGACAGGTAGTTTCCTCCGCTGCCAAGCTGGATTTTGACCTTCGCCCCAACCTTCTTGAATACCGTTCCCGCCGGTGCAAAAAGGCCATAGTAACGCGTATACGATGCGCCGCTGCCGTCCGTGTTCACCAGCTTCACGCCGATATGGTCGGCGGTCAGCGTTGCGCCTTCGGTCGTCAGGACCGCGTTGCCGTTGTCGTCAAACAGCTGCGTAATCAGCGAAGAATAGATCTCGACCGAATTCGGATCGGCAAAGGTGTTGTACACGTAAGGCGAGCCTTTGACGAAGGTCGATTTCATCTTGTCCGTGGCATCGTCGCTTACAACCGCGTCCACGGACCAGTCGCCGTAACCCGTCACGCGGGTTTGTAGCTTGGACGTGTTAATGCTGTTTGACATGACGTACAGGTCGGGATTGCCGTCGGCATTGACCGCTCTACCGTCCGAGGACAGCCAGCCCGCTCCGGGATTCAGAATGCCAAGCCCTTGCTGGAAGTACTTCGACTTCAGCGGCAGCGTGACGAGATAATCGCCGTACGGCTTGATCAGAATCGACTGCCACCAGTCATTCGACGGGATTGGAGTCGAGATATTCGACGTCTTATTAGACGGATATTTCGGCTGCGGCATATGGATATCGTTAGTCAGGTAGCTGCCGGAGCCCGATTGCACGGCTGTTGGCGTTGGCAGTGCCGGAATCGAATACGTCGGCTGCGGCTGGCCGGCTATATAATCGTACACCTCAAACTCGAGAAGCGAGTAGCCGAAGCTAGTCGCGCGGCCGATCCCGTTCATCCGAACGTAACGCCCGTTTGTATATAGCGGAATCTCCTGTTTGCCTCCCGCAAAGTGAAGCTCGCGATAGACGGTTGTCCATTGCGTGCCGTTATTCGATACTTGAACGTCGTACGCCCGCCCGGCTGCAGCTTCCCAGTTCAGGACCACCCGGCCGATCTGATGGGCGGAGCCCAGATCGACATAGATCCATTCATTGTCGGTGGCGTTGGACGACCAGCGCGTTGCCGGGTTGCCGTCAACCGCATTGGAAGCAGCCGTCGAGCCCGGAGGCAAATAGGCGGAATTTTCAGTCGATGATACCGTCACCGGTTTGTTCAGCGCTACGTTCGGACCGTAATCAACCGGTGGAGCCGTAGAGCCGCCTGTCCCGTATACCTCAAATTCCAGGATGGAGTAGCCATAAGCCGCGAGGGCGCGCTGCGTGCCTAATACTCTGACATAACGGCCGGTTCCCGCTAACGTCAGGTCATCGGTACCGCCGTCTCCCGTTGTTGTCGAGTAAACATCGTTCCAAGTCGATTCATCGCTCGATACCTGGATTTTGTAGGCTTTCGCATAAGCGCCTTCCCACTGGATTTTCACGCGGTCTATCGAAGCGTTAGCGCCAAGATCGACATAAAGCCATTGGGGATCCACGCCCCATTGGCTTCCCCAGCGCGTGCCGGCCGAACCGTCCACCGCAAGATTCGCCGCGTTTCCTCCTTCGACGGAAGAAGCGTACGCCGTTTTATTCTGGGATAATAAATAAGAGCCTGCCGCATGTACCTCACGGATAAATAAGGACGATACCAGCGAGACCAGCATGACCGCGCATAGCGTCAAGACTAGCAGCTTTCTCGTCGCCCTTTCCCGATACATCGTGTTCATTCGTCTATTTCCTCCCTAATTCGCAATAGTTGTTCATGGCTGTACGTGAGCTCAAGCCAATCGCGTGATTTCCCCCTTCAGACCTCCTTCCTCAACCAACGATTACTGGCAACGCTTTCATCGCCATGCATCGATTAGTATACTGCCGCAAGCGGCAGGAAGAACATGCCAATATTTAGCGATTCATGCCAAGATATCTTGGGCTTGTCCAGTCATAGTCGCGGATTACCTTGCTCCAAATTCCAACATAACCGTTAACCTGGCATATTCCATGAACCTGCATTAGAGGCGGAAATTTGCCGTCAGACATGAAATAGGAACCTGTCAGGGTCTTATCCTAGGTCTCCTCGGGGACTTTAACCTGCTCCATGCCGCCAAAAAAAAGCATTTAAGGTCCCCAAGGGGCCTTAAATGCTTCCCAATTAAAAGTTTCACTACATATCCGCGGAATTGCTGTTCGCGGCTTGTACCTCCGACTTGCGGTTGAGCATGATATTCCGGAAGTAAATAAAGACGCTGGGCAGCTGGCCCAGCAAAAAGACGGGATCCTTGCGGTATATCGCGTAAATAGACAACACCGCGCTGCCCAAAATGCTGTAAATCCAGAATGACTGCGGAACGACGGTTTTTTTCGCTTTTTCGCTCGCCAGCCATTGGGTGATAAACCGCATCGTGAACATGATCTGCCCGATAAAGCCAAAAATAATCCATCCCATGTTGCCGGCCGACACATTGCCTATAATCGCATGCCACCACATAATTAATGGCCTTTGATTTGATAGCGAATGACCCGTTTGCGGAGCCAGCCAATGACGATGGCATCCATAAGCCCCACGAAGGCTCTGTTAAATACGCCGTATTTGGATACGCCATGCTGTCTTTCCTGATGGGATACGGCCACCTCGATAACCTTAAAGCCGTTAATCTTCGCCAGAGTCGGGAGAAAACGATGCTGTCCCTCATACAAATAATAGCTGTCCGCCACCTCGCGCTTCATCAGCTTCATCGGGCAGCCGGTATCGTAGATTTGATCGCCCGTCAGCCAGTTGCGGACGCCGTTGCCGACGCGGGAGGATACCTTCTTCACGACCGTATCTCTGCGGCGCACGCGCTTGCCGTTCACGAAATCCATGTTCGGGATATAAGGCATCAGCTTGAAAATATCCCGCGGGTCCGTTTGCAGGTCCGCGTCAATCAACGCGACCAGCTCGCCGGTCGAGCCCTTCAGGCCGGCGTAGATGGCCGCAGTCTGACCGCAGTTTTTCTCGAAATGAATCACTCTCACCTTGGAATCCTGCTCGGCCAGCTCATCGAGCAGCATCGCGCTGCGATCCTTGCTGCCGTCGTTGACGAGGACGATTTCGTAGCTCTCTACTTTATCTTTAACCGCATTCGTGATCGCCTCGTGCAGCAGCTTAATGTTTTCTTCTTCGTTATAAATAGGCGCAACGACCGATAACTTAACCATTTCCATTCCCCCTGTACCATGTAACAAACTTGTGTATTCCCTCGGCAAAATCGGTCTGCGGGAGATAACCGAACAGCCGATTGGCCTTGGATACGTCGGCATAGGTCTGCTCCACATCTCCCGGCTGGTTAGGCAGTGTACGAACGAGGGCTCTCTTGCCAAACTCCTGTTCCAAGCTAGCGATTAATTCCCGGAGCGTGATGGTTCGGTTCGTGCCCAGATTCACAACCTCGTAGAGGTTTTCCATCCGTTCCACATACGACAAGGCGCCAAGTATACCCGCGATTATATCGCCGATATACGTGTAATCGCGCCTCGAGGAGCCATCGCCGTACATCGTCAGCTCTTCTCCCTTGTCCAGCATCCTCGCGAATTTGTGAATGGCAAGATCCGGCCGCTGCCGCTCTCCGTAAACCGTGAAAAAGCGCAGCATAATCGTATCGATATGATGCAGATGAAAGTACGTGTGCCCCAGCACTTCGCAGGCTTTTTTGGTCGCCGCATACGGCGATATGCTGAAGTCGACGACGTCCTCCTCGGAAAAAGGCACCTTCCTGTTATTCCCGTACACGGACGATGACGAGGCGCAAAGCCATTTGCGCACGCCATGCTTACGCATCGCCTCCAGAATATGAAGAGTTCCCTTCACGTTCACATCCTCGTACAGAAGCGGATCCTCAATCGACGGCCGGACCCCGGCCATAGCCGCCAGGTGGATAACGGCGTCGATCCTCTCGCTGGCGAACAAGGCATCAAGCTCGTCCATGCGGCGGATATCCGCCGCAGCCAGCCGGTAATGATCCGATTCCACAACCGCCTGAAGCTTGGCCACATCGCCTTCCTTTTCTCCCAAATAGAGGAAAGGAAACTCCGACCTTGTACTATTCAGGATATTCCTGATTTTGGTTTTATAGTCGTAAACGTCGTTGAAATTATCGATATTGACGACGCGGTGGCCTTGAGCCAGCAGCTGCTCGCAAAGATGGGAGCCGATAAAACCCGCTCCCCCGGTTACGCAATACGTCTTCATTGTGCCTCCCGCAAGGGATACCCGTGCTCGCTTGCGCCCACCGGGTAGTATTTGAACCATTGAAGGACTGAATCGTCCCCCGCGAACATATTCCGCATATCAAAGAACGCATTTCCGCGCATGCCGCGGGCGATTTTCTCCCAATTGGCAGCACGGAACTGCTCCCACTCGGTCATCAGCACAATCGCGTCCGCCTGCTGCGAGCATTCCGCCTCGCTGTCGCAATATTGGATTCGGCTGTTCAAATCGGTCCAATAAAGCTTCGCCTGCTTCATCCCTTGCGGGCAATAGACCTTAACGGAAGCTCCTTTGCCGAGCAGGCCCTGAATGATCTCATAGCTTGGAGTATAGCGGATGTCATCCGTATCCGGCTTGAAGGTAAGCCCCCATACCGCAACGGTTCTTCCTTTCAACTTACCGTCAAAGGATAACGCCTCTTCGATCTTGCTCGCCATCTTCGCCTTCTGCTTCTCATTGGCTGCTATGGCCGCACGCACGACGTACAGCTCTTCGCCGTTCTTCCTGCCGACATCCACGATTGCCTGCGTATCTTTCGGGAAGCAGCTGCCTCCGTAACCGGGGCCTGCCTGCAGGAAATGCGGCGAAATTCTGTCGTCCAAGCCCATACCCTTCGCAATATCCTGGATTTTCGCGCCAACCTTTTCGGATAATAAGGCCAACTCGTTAATAAAAGAAATTTTGACCGCCAGGAAGGAGTTTGACGCGTATTTGATCATCTCGGAAGTTTCCCAGTTCGTGAATAGAAACGGGACATCCTGCTCAAGATGAGTAGCGTAAACCTTCTTCAGCATTTGCACCGCTTCGTCGCTCTCCGCTCCAATCACAACCCGGGATGGAGACAACGAATCGCTGACAGCCTTGCCTTGTCTCAGGAACTCCGGATTAGAGGCTACGTCAACCCGGTACGGGGTGCCTCTGAGCTTGCCGTCAAGATACATGGCAATGCTTCTGCTTGTTCCAACCGGCATCGTTGATTTGCTGACAATCACTTTATGACCGTTGATATGCTTGCCGATTTGCTGCACCGCATCCCAGACATGCGAAAGATCCGCGCTGCCGTCCTCTTTGGCGGGCGTTCCCACTGCGATAAACAGAACGTCGCTTGTCTGAACGACTTGCTGGGCGCTTGCCGTAAAGACGAGATTCCCGGCGCGAAGGCCGCTTTGGAGCAGCTCGTCAAGCCCTGGCTCGTAGATTGGAGAAAGGCCTTGGTTCAGACGCTCGATTTTCTGTTCGTCTACGTCCATGCAGGTAACCCGGAAACCGTAATTGGATAAAACAGCACCATGGACAAGCCCGACGTAACCCGTACCCATTACTCCTACGTTAACCATCGTAACACCCCATTATTGTGGCATTTAAATAATTAGTTTACCAACTTAACTATAATCATAATAATGAGAAGTGTGATATATTTCAAGTATAAACAATTAACAACTTAGGGATTGGGAGTAGGTATGAACAAAGACAACCATCAGGAGACCATCCAACGTTTAAGGGAATCATTTACCCGTTTTGCGAAAGCCGAGTGGAGACAAAGATCGGTTAACGGCCTTAACAAGAGCGAGCTTCGCATTTTGTTCTGCATCATGATGAATACCGATGTCGATAATCCTAAAATCAGAGTATCCGAAATCAGCAGCAAGCTGCTTGTCACTACCCCAACCGTCACCCAGCTTCTTAAGAAACTGATAGCCGACGGGCTTGTTGAACGTACCGTAGACCCGGATGACAGACGTTCGGTGGGAATTGAGCTTACTCCTAAAGGAAAGCAGATTGCGAAGGAAGCGGACGAGCAATTGAATCAGCATCTTAGCGGCCTGGTCGAGCACCTGGGCGAGGAGCAGACGTTAATGCTCTCCGACTTATTAACGAAAGCATACAACTACTTTAACGAAAAAGATTGAAAAAGAGAGGGATATCCCTCTCTTAGTTACATATTATTAAGATTTTTCATAGAGTATGACTTTGATTTACATGGTGAAGCACTATAAGAGGAATTTTCAATGTTATTAACGCGATTTAGGATATATCCCAAATTCGCTCGACATGCGTGAGCGCAAGGCCGGTAAAGCTAAGCTTATAAATATCCGGCATGCTCAGCTGCTGCCAGAAGGCAAAGCCGTATTCCGGGTTAAAGGCCTTCATCGTTAATGCCATGAGGTTGCCGTGCGTCCCGATGGCGATCGTCTCTCCCTGGTAACGACGGAGTACGCCTTGCAGAGCCTGTACCCCTCTATGCTGAGCGACCAGATTGGATTCGCCTCCCGGCCAGGAGAAGTCCTCCTCTTCCCATACCTTCCGGATGGCATAATCAAATTCATCCTGCGGCCGGTCCGCCAATAACCGCTCCCGAAAGTCTTCCTCCGCTTGAATGGCAAGACCTTTCCGAGCGGCTAACGGCTCCACCGTTTGAAGCGCCCGTTTGTACGGGCTGGAGATAATGGCCGAAATCGGTACATCCGCCAGAAGATCGGCAACTTTTCTCGCCGCTTCCTCTCCATCAGGAGATAACGGCCGGTACAATTCGTCGTCTGCCTTATAGACGGAGTGCGCATGCCGAACCATATAAATATGGGTAGTAGCAGCTTCAACCTGATTCCATCTGCTCTTCCAGTTTTTCTGAAGAAGGCGCTTCTCATAGATCGGCATAAGTGTCGGCGACTGCTTAAAATGCGGCGTAGGCCGGACAACGAGGTCCAGCAAATCCCTGATTCCGTGAGGTGCCGACAACACTACACCGTTCTGCTCGTCCAAGGACAGTCCCAAAGCGGTAACCGTCTCCGGAAACTTGGACATGGCATCAACGGCGGATGCGTACGGCTCGATATCGTTCACCAGATGCATTCTCGCTTCGTTTTTCACCGACCAAGGCACATCCGGCATGAGGTCTTTCAGCTTCTGCTCAAGCACTTTCTCTGCTGCTTCATCCGTTTGGGAAGGATCGTAATAAATCAGATCCACATCCGGCAATACGAACCGCTCCGTGTAACCATGCAGACAATCCCATACCTTCGACCGTACAAATCCGGCGCACACCCACCAGTCCGGCAGGTTCAAGGCCCCCGCCGCATGCAGCACCTTCATCATCCACTCGTCTTCGAGCACAAGCTCTATGATGTCCCGTTCATTCTCCAGCTGTCGCAAGCCAATCCCTCCTATCGAAAGCAAGTTCTCCCATTAGGATACAATAACGGGATAGCCATGCAACATATAAATCCAAACTGTCGTATAATGAAAACAAAAAAGCGAAGCCCGGGTTCGGGCTTCGCTTGTTAAATACGGAGGCTTCACCGCTTATGATTTTGCATAAAGGCGAAACTTTATTTCTGCAGGGACAGGCAGGTCCTCTCTTCCATCTGCGCAGCGGCCTGCTCAAAATTGTACGCGTTCACCCTGACGGCTCGCAAATTCTGGTCAACATTATCGTGCCGGACGAAATCATTCCGCATCATTCCCTTATTACTCCGAACCCTTACTTCGGCACCGCTGTCGCAGTCGTGACAAGCGAAGTGGATATTCTTCCCGCCGCAGCCTGGTATGAAGAGCTTGAACAGCACCCGGAGCGGTATCGGTCGATCGCGCTGCAGCTTCAGGAAAAGCTCCGCATGATGCAGCAGAGGATTGATCAGTTAACCGCGATTGCCCCGGCGGATAAGCTGCGGAAGCTTGAGGCGTGGTTCGACCATTACATCTCTCCGGAGAAGCTGACCGATGTCCTGACCCAGGACGAGATCGGACAGTTCATCGGTCTCCGCCGGGAGACGATTAACCGGCTGCTGCGTGCCCAGAAGGAAAGCTAATCCAGCTGATTATTTGGCAACCGCTTCTTTTTCCGTCTCGTCCAGACTGCCCTTTGGCCCAAAGAATTCGTAATGAATATCGGACGCAGGAACTCCCCACTCGAGAAGCTGGCGGTTGATATGAGCCATAAACGGCGTTGGTCCGCAGAAGTAGAACACGGCATCCTTGGACGGAATAATTTCCTGCAGCCAAGGTAGGTCCACGTAGCCTTCTTTGTGGTATGCTCCTGCATCCTGCTCGGTTGGCTGCGCATAGCACCAATAAGCTTTGGCTTGCGCTGCCTGGGCCGCCTTCTCCTCTACCTGCTGCTTAAGAGCATGGAACTGCCCGTTTTGCGCCGCATGAATGAAAGTAATTGGACGATTAGATTTCGTATCCACAAGCGTATTCAGCATGCTGACCATCGGCGTCAAGCCTACACCGCCGCTGATCAATACCACTGGACGCGTATCCTTCAGATCAAGCGTGAAATCTCCGGCCGGTGCCGATAGCCAGAGCAGCTCGCCTTCCTTCACCTGCTCATGCAGGTAAACCGAGACGACGCCGGCATCCTTGCCTGGCTGCGAATCCTCTCTTTTGACCGAGATCCGGTAATACGGCTTGCCAGGCGCATCCGACAGACTGTATTGACGGATATGAATGTTCTTCTGATTGGGAATGTCCATCTTCACGCTCACGTATTGCCCCGGCTCAAACGATGCAATCGCTCCGCCGTCCTCCGGCACCAGGTAGAAGGAGGTAATGACATTACTCTCCTGAACTTTACGCTGGATGCGGAATGCCCGGTAACCCGCCCAGCCTCCTTGCTGCTCTTCAGCTTCCTTGTACATCTCCGCTTCGACGCTAATAAACACATTCGCGATAACGCCGTATGCTTCGGCCCATGCATTCAGAATTTCGTCGGTTGCGGCATCGCCGAGCACTTCTTTAATGGCCTGCAGCAGGTTTTGGCCGACAATCGGATATTGGTCTGCCGTAATGCCAAGGCTCCGATGTTTGTGCGCGATTTGCTTTACGGCAGGCAGGATGGTTTCAAGTTTATCGATGTAAAGGGCAGCGGCGTAAACGGCATTCGCAAGCGCGGTCTGCTGTTTGCCCTGTCTTTGGTTGGCATGGTTAAATACATTCATAAGCTCGGGATGACTCGTAAACAATAATTGATAGAACCTTTTCGTAATGGCCGTCCCGTGAACCTCAAGCACCGGTACAGTCGATTTAATAATGGCTATCGTGTTTTCATTCAGCATGAAGCTCTCCCCGCTTTCTTCAACTTGTTATGATCCGAGTATACGAAAGATGGCAGCCCGCCGATGTGATTCCAATCACACCAAATCAGAACGATATGTGAAATTCATCATTCAGGGATAAATCTGATGTCCGCCATTATCTAGTCCGACGATGTCCATCGGCGCGTCGACCTGCTTATCGTAGTAGGTGAACCAAAGTCTTATGCCTGTGTCGGTTGTAATGATTTTGGCTGATTTCTCGAGCGAGCCGTCCGGTTTCTTCGTAATCACCCTGGCGATATCCGGATTGGCAAGAACGCCATAGAAAAAGTGCATATGCAGGCCCTCTTTATTAATAGCGCTCCAGGAGAGGCCGGCTTCCGGCTTTAGATTGTTTGTTTCCTGTGAAAGCATTGTCCACTTTGCAGCAGCGTCATTTTTCGCAAATCCCGTGTTAAGTCCCTCGCCATCGCGATAAAACACCTGGAATCCGTCCTTCACCACTTCCACGTGAACAATCTCGTCCGCCTTCACCTTTGCCTTGTCCATGCTGCGCTTGATGTCATCCAATAACGAAGAATCTCCCGCTTCCCCGCTGGAGCATCCGCTTAACAGCATGAATGATACGGCCAATAAAACAATAATTCCCCTCAACTTTTATGAAGCCTCCTTTATGGGCATTAAACCCAAAGCTGATTATCCTGCAGAAAATCCAGCGTAGACCGTGCTGCCAAGTCAAAACGCTGCATTACGCTGCACGAAATCCAACGTAGCTCTTGCAGGCTTAATGGTTGTTATCAAACCATCTCGTAACCGTAAGCTTTTTCGTAAACCCCAGATACTTATATTTAACCGTAACGCTTTGAACCGTTCCCTCCTCAGCGGAAAAACGAATTCCGTAGAGAATAGGCGTATGGGCTTTTTTGTTAATGGCCTTCGTTAACTCGTCACCGGCAAGAGCCGGGTAAATGGATGAATCGCGTATTCCCATAAATTCGATTTCCGGAACAGGTTCAGGCATGACCTGCACAAACTGCCCGGAATCATAAGTAATGCCTAGCTGCACGGGGCCGGATGGGGAAGTTCCGTTAATCGTTACGCTAACGATATCGATTTTCCGGAGCCCCTTGTTCACCAGACCAACAACATACTCCGGAGGTTTTCCGACAGGGGGCGTAAAGGTGGACAGCCCGTCGATATTAAGCGGCTCCGTTTGCTGATACCATATACCAGCTGCGGCGGCAATCCCGATTACGATGATCAGACAGCCATACACGATTATGCTCGTTAATCGTTTAGCGGTTTTCAATTTAACCCTCCTAACCTTCTGGTTACGGCTTCGCGATAAACCCCGTTTTAATCCCTTTTACAAAACCGGCCTTTTCGTAAAAAGTAAGGGTGCCCTCCTGCTTGGAGCTCGTCAGCAGCATCACCTTGTAGCAATTTTGCTTCCAGGCGATAGCAAGCGCCTCGCGCAATACGTCGGTTCCGTAACCTTTTCTGCGGAAATCGGAATGGGTTACCACGTTTTCGATCAGTCCGTATGGCCTTGCCCCTCTTGTTAAATTCGGAATAATAATCAGCACGCAGGCTGCAGCAATCCGGCCTTCCGCTTCGACGACGAGATAGTGCATATTGCGATCCGCACGGATCTGATTCCACAATTCTTGAACATCCGCCGCCCGAAGCACCGGATCGTTCGGAATCAAATGACGGTATAAATCCAGAAGCTCCTGCAGTTCATGCTCCCGAATAGCTCTAACTTGGCTCATTGGTCCGCTCCCCGCTTTCGTCATCCACGCTTCATGGGCGATGGTACCCTCATTTTATAGGAAAAGTTTGTAAACTCAAGACTTATAAGGTTGGTGCGACAATGCTATAATGTTGGAAGGAAACGGCATAAAGGAGTTTTGTACAATGAGCACAAATGAGCTGCCTATTCTCCACTTCCCCGATCAGCCGGCTTTCGAGCGATGGCTCGCCGAGCAATACGATCAGTCGTCCGGCATTTGGCTGCAGATTTCGAAAAAAAATGCTGCCAGCCCCTCGGTTACTTACCATGAAGCGCTGGACGTTGCCTTATGCTACGGCTGGATCGACAGCCATAAAAGAAAGCATGACGAAGAAAGCTGGATTCAGCGATTTTCGCCAAGAGGTCCAAAAAGCATCTGGTCGCAGATTAATAAGGATAAAGCCGAAGCCCTTCTCGCTGCCGGCAAAATGCAGCCAAGCGGTCTTAAGGCCATCGAAATAGCCAAGCAGAACGGCTTATGGGACAAAGCTTACGAATCGCAGTCTAACGCTGCCATTCCGGAGGATTTCGCCCTTGAGCTGGCGCGCAGCGAGAAGGCTCAGCAGTTTTTCGAGACGCTGGACAAGCAGAACAGGTATGCGATTCTGTTCCGCATTCACAATGCCAAAAAGCAAGAAACGCGGGTGAAGAAGATTCGGCAATTTATAGAGATGCTGGAGAAGGGCGAGAAAATTTATCCAAGCAAAAAGGACGGATCTTAATTATGTCAACTACGGTTCAGACTATTATGGATGCCTTGCGATCATCGGTTCCCCCGATTCCTGACACGGTGGATGTTCTGATGGCCGGCCAGCCCGATACCGAGGTAACCGGAATTGCCGTATCCTTCATGCCAACCCAGGAGGTAATTGAAAAGGCCGTCGCGGCGGGAGCTAATCTTCTTATCGCGCATGAGCCCCTTTCTTACACCCATCGGCATGATGAGAAGCTGACCGGAAACGATCCGGTTTTTGCGCAAAAGCTGAAGCTGATCGAAGACAGCGGGATCGCGATTTTCCGGTACCATGATTACTGCCATAAGAAGCAGCCGGACATTATTATGACGGGCTTATTGTCCGCGTTGGAATGGGAATCAAGCTTGGCGGAAATGCTTCCTATCGCCGCCATTCTCGAGCTTCCGTCTATGACCGTTACGGAGGTTGCCGCGCATGTGAAGCAAAAGCTTGGTATGCCGTTCCTGCGTATTACCGGTGATTCCTCGGCTCTTGTGAGCCGGGCAGGCATACTGGTCGGTTACCGGGGAGGCGCTTCAACCGCTATTCCGTTTATGCGCGAGCATAACCTCGATCTGCTCATCGTTGGGGAAGGTCCGGAATGGGAAACGCCGGAATATATCCGGGATGCCGCGCATCAAGGCCGGGCAAAAGCCTTGCTGACCCTAGGCCACGCGGAAAGCGAAGAGCCGGGCATGCGCGCGTTAAGCGAGGAGTTGAAGCTGCGGTATCCGGAAATTCGGGTGGAGTTTTTGCCGATCAAGCCGATCTTCCGGATCGTATAGCGGAGGATCTAGCTTAACGATGCACCGCATCGTTAAGAGAGCTGCTTTTGTGCGATATGGAGCGAATTCGGTTAGTTTCCGGCGGCTTAGCGATTTGCCGCATCGTTAGGCACGACGAAAGCTGATTTTCCGATCTCTTAACGATGCGCCAGATCGTTAACGGATCGGAAAAAGTAAAAAGGCTGCCCGCGGGCAGCCTTTTACTTTACGTTTATTATTTTACAAGCAGGACCGGACAGTGAGCATGCTGGGATACCCCATGGCTGACGCTGCCGAGCAAAATTTCCGAGACAAGTCCAACGCCGCGGCTGCCCATAACGATCAGGTCGCAGCTCCGCTCCTTCGCGGTCGTGCAAATCAGAGTGGATGGATCACCGTCGGCCCGAAGCAGCGTGTAATCTATTCCGGAGTCTCTCAGCTGCGCAGCGGCTGCGGAGAGCACTTCGTTCTCTTCCTTCTCCAGCATCTCCCCCACATCCACATAAACAAAAGCCTGACTCATCGCGACACGCCCCGTAACATGGATAACAGACAGCCGAATCGGTGCGTTTATCGCCTTCACCAGATTTATCGCGTGATCAAGAGCTTTGCTTGCCTGTTTCGAACCATCGACGGGAACAAGGATATGATTGTACATAAGAGATGCCTCCTTCAAAATGTGATCCCTAACTTCTTAATACCCACTTCCAAGCTTGTTCAAACATGGTTTCATAATAAGCATACTCCTCAACAATATTAACGTCAACGTAAACGTTATGTTCAAAATTATCCTTTACAAGCGAACGTATATTCGTTATTCTAATTATGGTTATATTTACCATGTCTGGAGGGATATAAACATTGAGCACGTATCAGATCGACAGAATTGAGCAAGAAGAGCTCAAGCTGATTGGATATTCGATTAAAGAAAGCCTGAACAGCGTTCTGCAGTCCCGCATTGTTGGCGTATTGCGTGAACAATTGGCCGCACGCGGGAATGAGCTGCGGAACCGGAATAAAGAAGGCATTTATTTGATTCAGATCTATAACCAGGATGGACAATGGACGCATGACACCCCCTACCAGCATGTAGTCGCTTTCGAGGTTAGCGCATTTGAGGATATACCTGACGGCATGACCTCCTACACTCTGCCTTCAGGATCATATATCAGGATCATTCATGAAGGGGCCGAGTCGGAGGTTGGCGATACGTATGATTACATCAATAGCACGTTTGGCGTTAGGCCCATCGATATCGAGTATTGGAATGACATCTACTCCCTGGACCGGCAGGATGCCAGAATCGACATCCTTATTCCGGCCAAGCCGTGAGTAAACATTTATCACGCCTCTATCGCTGCATATAATTAAAAAACCGGGATCAGACGCTTCGCGTCCAATCCCGGCTTTCTTCCTTGCTTATTGACCGGATTCCATTTTTGCTTTGTATGCATCCATTTGTTTTTGCAGCTCGGCAAGAACTTTATCGTAGCCGGCTGTTTTCAGCTTGCTGCGGAATTGATCGACCGCTTTCACAGGGTCGCCTGCTTTACCGTAAGCAATAGCCGGGCCCATCTCGCCGGTTACTTGCGTAATCGCTGTCAGCTCGGCTTCAACCGGCGTTTTGTCGAATACGAATTGGCCGTACGGATAAGGCTTTTTGATTTTGTCATACTCAGCGTAATACGTTTCTTCGAGCTGATCCCATGTCGTTACGCTTGGAATCTCGAATTTGTCGACACGGCCGCCCCAGAAGTCGGAGTAGAAGCCGTCTTTTGTTTCGTCGTAGCCGGCTGGTTGTTGACGTTTGCCGTCTTTGACTTCGTATTGCACGCCTTCGATACCGTAGTTAAGCAGGTGGTAAATTTGCTCGTCGTTGCGGATCAGGTCGTATGCCATCAGAGCGCGCTCAGGGTTTTTGCTGTGTGCGCCGACGGAAGTACCGCCGTGCGTGATGGACAGCTCAAGCAGGTTGTTGCCGCCTTGGCGGGCAAACGGGAACATTTGCAGGTCGGAGCCCGGTTGGTCTTTATCCATTTGAACGCGGAGACCGCCGAACGTTTGCGTATGATGCTGGTCCATGCCTGTCAGGCCCGCACGCAGCGAAGCACGCGTATCGTTTTTGTTGTTCAGCACGTCTTCGCGCCAGAACCCTTTGTCTGCCCATTCTTTCATCATCGTTGCGTATTTCACCATCGTATCTTCGAAGACAGGGCTATTGATTGTGTACTTCTCATCATAGGATTTCGCTGTGAATACCGGCAGGTAACCTGTCGAGATCGGCAGTTCGAGGTTATCCGTGTAGGAAGTATCGAAGCCGCCGAATGTGCTCGTTCCGGAAACCGCGTCCCAAGGAATGACGTCAGGCTTGTTGTCCTTGATGTATTGCAGGTATTTGCCGATGCCTTCCCAGTCTTTGATTGGCTCCGTAATGCCTGCTTCTTTTGCCCAGTCGCCGCGGTAGAAGAAGCCATGGTTAACCCATTGCGTATATTGATCTTCAGGAATGAGGACGATTTTGCCGTTGTATTTGGATTCTGCCCAATCTTCTTGCGGAATCGAATTAAAGGTTTGAGGCGCATATTTAGGAAGCAGATCATCCAGGTTCATGAAGGCGCCGCGTTGAGCGTTGCCCCATGTATCGAGCCAGTCGGTACCGATCGTAATCAGATCGATTGGTTCGCCGGATGCAAGGGCAAGGTTGTATTTCGTTTGCCAGTCCGTCCATTCAATCCATTTCCATTCCAGCTCGGCGTTGATTTTTTCCTTCATGATTTTGTTCACTTCACCAAGCACCTTCTCGAACTGACCGTTCGTAGGTTTGTTACCCAGCACGAGATAAGTGATTTTCACGAATTTGGAAGTATCCACCGCGGTATCGCCGCCCGTATTCGTCGATGCGTTGGTGTTTGTGCTTGCGCTGTTGCTTGGTTTGTTGGAGTCTGCTGGTTTGTTGTCTTTGTTGTTATTACCGGAGCAGGCTGCCAAGCTGGAAGCCATCAAGATAGACAGCAGGATTGCGGAACTTTTCTTAAACATGCACGTCTCCCCTTTGTTTTTCATTTATCGGGCTTTGCCCGTTATGTGAAGAGGCCCTGTGGCCTTCGGCACATCAACCTTTAACTGCGCCTACCGTAATCCCTTTAATGAAGTAGCGTTGCACGAAAGGATAGAACATGATTACAGGTCCGGTTGCAACAACGGCCGTTGCCATTTTCATGGACTCGAGCGGCACATCCCGAAGCGAGACGTTGGAAGCTGCTGCGGAGTTCCGGACAAAGTCGGCGCTGGTAACAACGTTATACAGGAAGAGCTGAAGCGGACGATACTCCATATTCGGCGACAGGAACAACATCGAGTTGTACCATTCATTCCAGTAACCAAGCGCGATGAACAAACCGATTGTCGCAAGAGCCGGTGTCGTCATCGGCAAGATCAGCCGCAGGAAAATCGTAAAGTCCCCTGCTCCGTCGATTTTGGCCGATTCCGTAATGGCATGCGGGATGGAGCGAACAAAGCTTTTCATCATGATGATCAGGAACGGACTCAGAAGCCCTGGCAGCAAGACGGCCAAATAATTGTCCTTCAAGCTCAAATATTGAGTCACAAGCAGGTAGAAAGGAACAAGACCGCCGGAGAACAAGGTTGTAAAGTAGATAAAGAACGAGATCCCGTTCCGGTAACCAAAGTCCGGACGCTGCAGCGCATAACCGGTCATCGCTACAAGGAACAAGCCGATTGCCGTACCCACTAAGGTAAGCAGAATCGTTACAATATAGGAACCTACGATGATATCGGGATTTTCGAATACGATCTTGTAAGCAAAGGTACTGAATTCCTTCGGCCAGAAGTTAAAGCCAAATTTCTTGATAGCCGACTCCGTGGTAAACGATGTACCCAAGATAAGGAGGAATGGCAGCAAGCAGCAAAGCGCAAAGATGGAAATCACGACGTAACCAAACGTTCTGACAATGACTTCGCTCGCATCTGTCCGAATGCTTCTGGATTCTACGATATTCTCTTCCATGTCAGCACCCCCTAGAATAACGAGTTTTCTGGCGACGTCTTTTTAACAAGCCAGTTGGCCGTTATAACGATCACGAAGCCGAATACCGATTGATATAAGCTAACCGCACTACCGATAGAGAAGTTGAAGTTCGTCATAAGCGAACGGAATACGTAAGTTTCGATAATATCCGTCGACGAGTACAATGCCGTATTGTTTGCCCCAACCAAGTTGTAGAACAATCCGAAATTGCCTTTCATGATGCCGCCAAGCGAGAACAGCAGCAAGATAATGAATGTCGGCTTAAGCCAAGGAATAACGATGTAGATAATCCGTTGGAAAGCGTTTGCACCATCGATTTCAGAAGCCTCAATAATCTCATTATCAAGACCCATGATAGCCGCGAAGTAGACGATAGAGCCGTAACCAGTAGACTGCCATAAGTAGGTTAAGACGATAATGAACGGCCATACATGAGAATTGGAGTAGACTTTAACCGGATCCATGCCAAGAGATGCAAGTACATGGTTCAGCAAGCCGTAATCGTAACTGAGAATGTTGTAAGCGATCAGACCGATCAGAACCGCCGAGATAAAATGCGGAAGGAACAGTAAGGTTTGAGCTACTTTCTTAAACCATTTGCGGCGCAGCTCGTTAAGCAGGATCGCTACGAATATTTGCAGCAAATTCCCCAGCAAGATAAAAGCGAGGTTATAAGCTACGGTGTTAAAGGTCAGCCGCCACAGGTCGCCATTCATAACGAGGAAGCGGAAGTTGTCGAAGGCGACAAACGGGCTTTTAAAAATGCCGTCCGCGTAATTGTACTGAATGAACGCCAAGTACACGCCTGGCATCGGCAGATAAGCAAATATAATGAAAAATGCAATTGCCGGCAAACACATCAGAAGTAAAGTTTTATTGTTCCAGAATCGTCTCAGCCTGCCTGAGCTTTCCGTACGCGGCTTGCTCTGGATGGCTGGTTGTATAACCTTTTCCATGTGAAGACCTCCTTACCCATTACTAATTGATTTAGCCCTTCGTCTTCCGGCTAGACCTGTTGAAGCCTAATGGCATCCAGCCTGCAAGGAGCTGCTTGATCAACGGCTTCCAAGAGGATGGCAAGCTCGCCTTCCTTCTTGTTAAACCAAACGCCCGGCAAGTAAACCGACTGCTGGCTGCCACCGGTAATAACCGGCCGGCTTTCATCCCCAGGTGTCCAAATCCGTCCAACTATTCGTCCCTCGACGAACACGGTCAGCTTAAGCCCTGATCCGGAAACCGCTGCACGCCAGCCCTTTCCGTTATCTGAATTCGGTATGGTGCTGTACAGCCATGCCGTCTGACCCGGCTCCAGCTGCACGGGAAGCTCAACATCCTGGGACTGCGAACGTGCTGCATTCGCATGGGCAGCAAGCTCAGGCTCTTCCGCACCGCTGATCAACCAATCCGTCGCCTTTATTCCCTCATACATAACCGCTCTTCTTCCCGCAGGAAGACCAATGACTCTCTCCAGGAAGATGGCAAGCTCTGCTGGCTGCCCGGCTGTGAGCAGACCGGATAGGTCGACATAAGGATCGAACGGTCCAACGTCTCCAGCCCACTTCCCATCAACAAACACCTTCGCCGTCGATTGCATGCCTTCAAAGTGAAGGATCCAGCTGTCTGCCCGTTCCCCGGGAATAAAGCTTTTCCGGTAATATTCAAAGGCGGGATGATCCGGCGACAGCCAGCCGCCCAGGTTCACAACCGGCCATAGCTTCCGGTCGGCTTCCGCCGTAAGCTCCGGTCGAATCGTTCGGTCCGCGGCGCGGTACACGCTCCAATTACGGCTTAGTTCATGCTGCCTGGTTACAAGCGTCATGCCCGTAAGACCTTTTAAAGCGTTAAGCTTTAAGCCCGGCAGTCTGGCATCATCGAAGTTGGAATGTCCCCAGATTTCGGTACGGGCAACCAGCTTGCCTTGCGTCAGCCCTTCCTTTAACGGAAGATAGCTGCTGCTGCCGCCCGGAACCGCAGTTCCCACGTAATGACCGTCCGCATAAAGCGAGATCACGTCGCTGCCGTTTCGAATCAGCACGCCCTCTGCGACCTCCGCCCGCTCAGCCGGAACAGCTGCTTCATACCAGCCATAGCCTCGGTATATTTCGTTTTGCTCCAGATACACGGCTTCAGCTTTCGATTGCTTAGACTCCGGCGAAACCATCGGCTCCGCTCCATTCAAGGAGCTAAGCTGCCAATTGGCGACCTCCGTTTGCTCTTTATCCGCAGGCTGAATGTCTGATGAACAGGTGTGCAATAATCCTTCTTCATCCATTTCATCCATATAAAGCGCTTTTACTTTATCGTGGATCGCAATTGTCAAAATGTCTCCGCTGCGGGTATTTATCCGGCATACGGCTTCCGTCACTCCATCGAACCTGATGCTTAACCGATCGTCCTGCATGTCTGTCGTGCAGTTCTCGGATTCAACGGCCGCTATCTCCCGACTGCTTAGCTGAATTTGACCGGCGCTTTCCGTATGGAATGCAAGCACCCTGCGGTTTGCCGTCTGGTTCGCGTAATAAAGCTCCGCTGTTGATTGCTCCAATACCCCTTCCAATCCCCAGCCCGCTAACGGGACCTGATACGGAAGAGCAAGCGATCGGCCTCCCCGCAAGATAAACGAATCGGAACCGGCAATCGTTAGCTCTTTATCCTCGTCGTCCAGATTCGTCAGGAACAACAGCTGGCCGCCATCCTTCAGCTCGAGCACATACGGGCCGGCAATATTAGTCCATTGACCGTTCTTGATGAATTCCTCGTCTGCGGCCCCGGCTGCTTTCGCCTCAGCCAGCCTGCTTCCGTAAGCTTCGATAATTCTGCCAAGCAGCCTGCCTTCGTAAGCTTCCTCCCGGATATGCCCTTCCGGCGAGATCATTCCGCCAAAATCGTAATCCGATGTCATAAACGCAAGCGGCTTACCCCAATTGTTTGTGGCGTTCGTAAAACCAAAGTCCGTACCCGATACCTGAAGGTAAGGTCCCAGAAGCTTGGCCCCGCAGCCGAGCAATCGGCGAAGCAGGTAATGCGCGCGGTTGGTCTCGGTAACGAGGAGCGGATAACCAAGCTCCTCCATAAGCCCGCCGTAATGAAGCACCTTCTGCTCGAACTCGGGATCCCGGTTATCCGGATAGAAGTTGCAGGTTGGGGCTACTCCCTCTGCAATACCCGCGGCTTGCAGCAATCCGCCTTGACCGGCGCAAGCGAACAGCGGAACCGAAATG
Source organism: Paenibacillus sp. BK033 (assembly GCF_004345425.1). Classification (GTDB taxonomy): domain Bacteria; phylum Bacillota; class Bacilli; order Paenibacillales; family Paenibacillaceae; genus Pristimantibacillus. The sequence continues at coordinate 164,147 of NZ_SLVP01000009.1, read as the reverse complement.
CCGTGCGCCAGTACCAAATCTCTTAATGCGCCGATATACCCTTTCGGATCCTTGCAATCATAGAAGTCCAGCTCGTTATCCAGCTGCACCGCGATAACCGTCCCGCCTTCGTCAGCCTGGAAAGCTTTCAGAAGAGGGATAATCCGGTCGAACCAGGCAGCCACCCGGGACAGGAATACCGGATCATTCTGCCGAATCTCGACGCCTTGCGCCAGCAGGTACGCCGGAAGCGCGCCGCCGTCCCATTCGGAGCAAATGTAAGGTCCCGGTCTTGCGATCACCCATAATCCCGCATCTCTTGCCGCTTCGAGGAAGGCTTCGACATCACGCTCGCCGCTGAAGTCCCATTCGCCTTCCTTCCGTTCGTGGTAGTTCCACGGGAAGTAAACATCGATGCTGTTATAGCCGTAAGCTTTCAGCTGCTCCATCCGTTCCTTCCACAGCAGCCTCGGAATACGGAAGTAAAAGAGCGAGGCGCTTAAGAGCAGCTTGGGTTCTCCGTGTATACGTACTGCATCAGCCTCGAACTGAACTGCCGATATCGCCTGTGTATCCAAACCCATTCTGGACGACCCCCGATCGATAACATGTATCCCGTTTCATGAAACCCGTTTCATTTTTTGGTAAAAATAAAACACACATTCGATCCGAAACAACATGAACTGTCATATTTACGGTATTCTTACGTGCATTTCAGGTGGATAATATGATGATAGCCGATTACATTGAAACGGGTTTCATTTTTGTTCGAACCGTGTATTGCTTTGACACCTTGATTCTAAATCAGACATGAAAGCGTTGTCAAGAAAGTTTTTTGAAATATTTATCTAAATATTCCATTTGGCCCATTTACCCTTGAGCCTTTTGGCGGAGCCGTTGATTCGCGAATGACGAGCTCCGGTCTCAGCTTCGCTTTCCTGCTTACCTTGCTTTTGGTAATCATCTTATGGAGCTGCTCGGCCGCGTACTTCCCGATGTCATAGCATTTCAGGGACACCGTCGTCAACTCCGGAATACTGTTGGACGCGTACGGAACATCGTCAAAGCCGACCAGCGACAAATCCTCCGGCACCCGCAGACCGGCATTATATGCAGCTTTAAGAGCACCAATGGCCACCAGATCATTCGCGCAAAACACTGCCGTGGGCCTCTCCGGCAGGCTAAGCAAATAATTCATGAACAGCTTGCCCTTCTCTACCGTAAAGCCGCCGTCCAGCAGCCATTCTTTCCGGACCGTAAGCCCGTTTTTCTGCATCGTCTTCACAAAGCCCTGAACGCGCTGAAGCGTATTCGCCATGCTCTGATAGCCGCCGGCGAACGCGATATCCCGATGACCGAGATCGATCAGATGCTGCGTGGCAAGCTCGGCTCCCTCCCGCTCGTCCACGCAGACGGAATGAATGTTTTGCCCGGGCAAATGGCCGTTAATCAGCAAAGTCGGGACGCGCTTGCTGATATCAACCACCTCGGTGACCATAGCTTCGCTCGGCTTAGCCAGGTTGATCCGGCCGCCAATCATTACGATGCCGTCTACCTGCTTCTCCATCAGCAGGCTGAGATACTGCGATTCTCGCTCGTATTGCTCCTTCGAATCCCCGTTTGTCGAAACGGTATCGCATAGAAAGAACGTGTAGCCTTTGATTCTCGCCTCTTGCTCAAACCCGGCCAGAACGGTCGGAAAGAACGGATTGGTGATGTCCGGCAAAATAATGCCGATCATGCCCGTCTCCTTCTTGGACAGGCTTCGGGCTAATGCATTAGGCTGAAACTGGTACTTGTTCATCAATTCTACGATGCGATCTCTCGTTGACTTTTTTACGGGGGCCGTGTTGTTCAAAACCCGCGATACCGTTGCAACCGATACATTCGCTTCCTTCGCAATATCATACACTGTAACCGGTTTCAAAAGTTCTCACTCCCCAATCCATTAGCTGATCACCAGTAGAATAGCAGATTTTTTCGAAAATAAAAACAATCTCTTGCAAAAAAACCTACCCGTCGCTCTTGCGAATGCCGGATAGGCTTCGTGCCTTAAAGCTCTTATTTTCCGTCAACTTTTTTCCACCAACGGTCGAATACGGTCACCGGCTGCTCCCGTTTATGAATCGTCCGGATATACCAGTTCTCGATCTTTTGCCGCTCATTCTCGCCAATTTCCTTGCCTTCCAGGTAGTTGTCGATATCGTCGTAAGTTACGCCTAGAGCCACTTCGTCGGCAAGCTGCGGCTTATTCTCTTCAAGGTCCGCGGTCGGGGTCTTCAGGTACAGATGCTCCGGGCAGTTAAGCTCCTTCAAGATCTGTCTGCCCTGCCGTTTGTTCAGCCGGTATAACGGAGTCAGATCCGCCGCGCCGTCGCCGAATTTCGTGTAAAAGCCCGTAATCGCCTCGGCCGCATGATCCGTTCCGACAACGAGCCCGTTCTCCTCCGCCGCAATCTCGAACTGGGCAATCATCCGCTCTCTCGCCTTCCGGTTGCCCTTCGTGAAATCGCTCAGCTTCTTCCCTGTCCGGGCTTCGTATTCCGCCGCTCCGGCGTCAACGGCCGCCTTAATATTAATCGTGATAAAGCCTTCGGCCCCGATAAAAGCGATCGCATCCTGCGCATCCTGTTCATCCTTCTGGTTGCCGTATGGCAGCCGGACAGGGATAAAGCGGTAGGTCTTTACTCCCTCTTCGTCGTTTAATTCATTCATCGCCATTTGGCAAAGCTTGCCGGCAAGCGTCGAATCCTGTCCGCCCGAAATGCCGAGAACAAGAGCCGTTTTTCTCGCGAACGTTACGTAATCCTTAATAAAATCGATTGTTCTCCGGATTTCCTCCTGCGGATCAATTTGCGGTTTTACGCCCAATTTCTCAATAATCTGCTGCTGCAAGGTCATCGCCATGCGCCTCCTTTAATCGTTAAATACGGTACAAGCCGTTTTTCTTGATATAGTCATAACACGAATCCGGCAGCAAATATCTCGGCTCCCCGCCCCGGCCGAATTCATCCCGGATATAGGTCGAGCTGATCTCCATGGCAAGCCCTTTGCTCATCAGCTGGAACCGTCCGTCGTCATGATTGCGAAGCAGCGGCGAACGGGAGATCGCTTCCGTCATATCAATGCCATTACGTGCCATTATGATAAACTTATTTTCCTCAATCAATTCCTTCTCATGCGACCATTTGCCGTCCGCGATATCGACCAGAAGATCGGCGCCCATAATAAAATACAATTCATCCTCCGGATATTGCTCGCGGAAATGCCTCATCGTGTGGAACGTATATTGCATGCCCGCCAGAACCGTAAGCTCGTAGGGATCATAAACAAACTTCGGATTATCCTGAATCGCAAGCTTAATCATATTAACCCGGTGCTCGTCGCTGGTGTTCGTTTTCTTGTCATGGCGCATGCTGGAGGAGGGCAGAAAAATCACTAAATCCAAGCTTTTGCGGTGCGCCACCGTCGAAGCCGTCCATAAATGCACATTCGTAATCGGGTCAAAAGAAGAGCCGTAAATGCCGATTTTCCGAGGGCTTGCCGTCATGTCTCTTTGGTCACTCCTTCCGCTTTCTCCTTCATCGCATGGATGAGATTCATCTTGTTGTCCCAGCAGCGCTGGCTTAGATCCACCGGATAATCCTCCGGATTCTGATTCCGCTTGTATTCGTCCCAGAGCAGCTCCAAATTATCCTTCGCAAAAGCCTGAATCTCATAAAGCCCGGGCGTCTCGTATACCAGCTTACCGTCCGCGAAAATATCCGCATGAAGCTCTCTCGCTTCGTAATCCGTTACGAATTTGCTGATGTAAGTGTAGACCGGATGGAACATCTTGAGGCGCCCTTCCTCCTGCGGCTTCTCCTCTTCCAGCGCGATATAATCGCCCTCCGAGCGGTGATTCACCAGATTAATGATCCGGTACAGCTTCTTCCTCCCCGGAGTGGTCACTTTCTCGGGATTGCCCGAAATTTTGATCGTGTCGACCATTTTTCCATGATCATCTTCGATCGCCACAATTTTATAGACTGCGCCTAAAGCCGGTTGATCATACGCCGTAATGAGCTTTGTTCCGATTCCCCATGCATCGATAACCGCGCCTTGCGACTTCAAATTCAGAACCGTATATTCATCGAGATCATTCGAGGCATAAATACGGGTTTCTTCAAAACCGGCTTTGTTCAGCAGCTTGCGGACTTCCTTCGACAAATAAGCGAGATCGCCCGAATCAAGCCGGACTCCTTCGAACAGATCCTTGATGCCAAGCTCCTTCACGACTCGAATCGCGTTATGAATGCCCGATTTGAGCGTATCGTACGTATCGATAAGGAAGACGCATTTGCGGTTCATCTGCTTCTGCCGCTTCGCATAGCGGAGGAACGCTTCGTATTCGTCCAGCATCGCCTGCACCATCGCATGGGCATGCGTGCCCGATACCTTTGCGCCAAACCGTTTGCCGCAGCGCACGTTCGAGGTCGCATCGCAGCCGCCGATGATGGCAGCCCGCGAACCCCATAGAGCGGCGTCCATCTCATGTCCGCGGCGCGTGCCGAATTCGAGAAGCGGCGCATCTCCAACGGCATTGCGGATTCTCGAAGCCTTTGTCGCGATCAGCGTCTGGTAATTGACGATATTAAGCAGCGCCGTCTCGATAAACTGGGCTTCGGCCAGCGTACCCTCCACCCGGAGGATCGCTTCGTTGCCGAAGACCAGCTCTCCTTCGCGCATGGCGGTCATTTTGCCGGTGAAGCGAAGCTGCTTCAGGTAAGCGAGGAAATCCTCTTCATAACCAAGCTCGTCATGCAAATACGCCAGGTCCGAATCGGTAAATCCAAAGCTTTGCACATACTCGATAATCCGTTCCAGACCCGCAAAGATCGCGTAGCCGTTCCCGAAAGGCAGCTTGCGGAAATAGAGCTCGAATACCGCCTTCCGCTCGCTCATCCCTTCCGCCCAATAAGTCTCCACCATATTCACCTGGTATAAGTCCGTGTGCAGCGCAAGGCTGTCGTCCGCGTATTTCTTGATTTGCTGTGCGTTGTTCATATCCCATTACCTCCGTAGGCTTTTGCTTATATCGTCAGGCCCTCCGCCGTCGCGAGCTGAATGCCGTATCGCTTAACTAGCTCCATGATCGCCAAGTCCGTCATAGCTTCCGTACCCGGTATCGGGCTCGAGCAATCCGTCAGCAGATGTATGCTTTCGGTCAATGCCCGGTTCTCCGCGTGATGCTCCAAAATATGCTTCATCGTATCGAGCACGCAATGCGAAAGTGCCTGGCCGGCGATGTAAATGTGGTTATAATCCAAAAGGCTGTCCAGAAAAGCCCGGTTGGCATCGCTCGCCACGCCATCTTCCCGGTAGAACGCACCGTACATTTCGCTTAACGGATCCTGCCCTTTCTCCAAAATAATCGGCGTGCTTCTTCTGGCCACCGTATGGAAGTAGACAAGGTTCATGAATTGGCTCTCGAGCTCCACGCCGTTTGTTCCTTCCAGGCAGTGGTAAGGCCAGATCCGGAGTTCTCTCTTCCCTCCCGCCTTAAGCTCGTGAAGATAGGCAAGGCTTCTTGCCGGCGAGAAGACCGGCGTCCAATCTCCATTCATGACCGACTCTACCGTAATCACCGTTTCGACGGGTGCGGGGTGCTTGCCGCTGCGGTCTATCCACCAGCATGGGTGAAAAATCTGCAGCGGCGTATGGACGTCTTTGGTCAATGCGATTTGTGTGATTTTATGCAAATTTCGATACATAAATTTCCCAAGCCGAATGGTATCCTGCACGGAACCGGGAACCCCCAAGTCACCGCCTTCGATGAAGCTGTTCTGCTGGTCGATGACCAGCAGCAGAATTTTCTCCTGATCCGCTTCCGCTGGCGGCAGCTGCTCCTTTGCCGCTTCCTCCAGCACAACATTCATTGTGGCGCTGCTTTTCCCGCCAATTTCGGCCGCCTGGAACAATCGATCAAACGGGGTAACAAGCTGATTATTCGTAGTCATCGCTAGCCATCTCCTCTTATTCCTTATTTCATGTTTTATGAAATAATAAACTTAAAAAGAACAGGTATCCTGACAATATCTTTAGAAGTAGATCGACTCCAGAGGCTCTCCCTCTTTGAAACGGTACAAAATCGATGGGCGCTTGGAGTTCCTTGACGTGGTTTTGGGTTCGCCGTCGATTCGAACGACCTCAATAAACGGAAGGCGTTCGGCACGGTTCCGGAATGTCGAATACTTCGCTACCTTCGGGCTGTCCGTAACGGTTAAAAGCACGCTTTGCAGTTCGCTTAGCGTAAATTCCAGCGGCAGGAAGCTGCGCGCGACGGTCGAGAGCAGCATATCCTTGCGGATCATTTCGTAAGCGTCGGCAATCACTTCGCGATGGTCGAAGGCAAGCTCAAGCTCCTTAATCTCCTCGATCGTAAAGAGTGCCACCTCCTCCGCATCGTCGGCCGCCTTGCGCTTCTCGAGATAATCCTCCGGCACAATCGCGTAATGGGCATTGGAGATGATCCATCCCCGTTTATCCCGGCCCAGCTTGTCATAGACCCCGTAATGCCGGATATGAATGCCCTCTACGCCGGTCTCTTCGGATAATTCGCGTTTAGCCGCTTCGTAAGCAACCTCCTCGGGATCGATAAAACCTCCCGGCAGCGCCCACTTCCCGCCTTCGATATTCGGGCTTCCTTCACGGTCTTGCCGTGCCCGGCGGATCAGCATTAGCTTCATCGTCCGCTTCGGCGGCTTATTCGGCGCGATTGGCTCGCTAACGATCGTAAATACCGCAATATCGCTGGTATAGCCATCAGGTGTCCGGTACTTCTTCGGATCGTAATGGGCGAGAACTTCTTCTTCGGAGTTGTAACGGGCCATTCCAGTCACCTCAATAATATTTCATATTTCATGTTTTATTATTTATAGTGTCATATTAACATGATCCCGCGGAAGGAACAAGCGTTTTTCGGAAAATAATTCGCCTAATTTTCCGGTTGCTGCTGCGGTTGCTGCTGCGGTTGCTGTTGGCCTTGGGGCTGCTGCGTCTTCTGCTGCTTTTTCTTGATCGCAAGTATTAGGATGAGCATAATGATTGGCAGCACAAGGAAAAAGGTTAGATCAAACCAGGGATAATAATTAATCAGAATCTGATTGTACGTTGTAATATTAGGCGTACCGACTACCGTACCGACAAGCAGAATCATGCCTAGAGGAATGGTCAGCATCTTGCTTTCTTTAAGTCGAAACACTTGCGCAATCCCCGTCGTCAGGGTGAAGAAATGGATCAGTGTTTTGTAAAAAACCGTAATCACCCATAAAAAGGCGATTACCGCTTCGATCCGTTCGAAAAAATGGCCAATCATGATTTTCTGGGCAAGCACAAAGGTCGGGTAATATTTGGTCTGCATCAGACTTGGTCCCAGCACAAGCACGCTAAGGAGTACAATCAGGAATAAGACCGTACCGCCCACTGCAAAGCCGGATAGAATTGGCCTCGTCAGCTTGCCGTTGCCCTGGACATAAGGAACGAGCATAAGCAGCCCGGCCATCTCGACAAACGCGGTGCAGTAAGCCGGGAGCGCCCCTTGCATGATCGGAAGGAATCCCTGAGCCATGATCGGGCGCACATTCGGCCATTCAATTTGAGGCATCAGCAAAACAACAAGAAGCGCAAACAGTCCCATCATAACCGGAAACAGTATTTCGCCCATTCTCGCGTAAGCCTCAATGCCATAGCGGTAAGCGATAATAATAACAGCCTCGAAAAATAAAATAATCGCGTTAACCGGCGTTTCCGGCATTAGCTGCAACGTCATGAATTGGCTCATTTCGCTAAGCAGCGTCAGGATGCACATAAACGACGAGAAAATAAAAAGAAGAAAGAAGAAGCCTCCGAACCATAAGCCCAATCTTTGCCGGATGGCTTCATACAGGCTTATCCTCTGCAGCCGGTTGGCAATAGCGGCGAAGATTATTCCCGTGACAATGCCGGCAAGCAAGGCGAGAAGCATGGACAGCCAGGCATCCTGTTTGGAGGAGGCGGCCGTAATCGTCGGCATGATCAGAATCGAATCGCCGACGGTTCCGATCATAATCAGAATCGTGAATTGTCTAACCGATATTTTCGCATTCGAGTATGTTGACATATCGCACTTCCTCCTCCCTTCCTACTAGAATGACTTTGCCGGCCCGATCCAGCCGAACATCCATTTGACCAGCATAAACGGATTAGGGAGCGTAATTTGCAGCATCAGAAGACTGTACAAAACCGTTCCCGCAAGCAGAAGGACAAGGAATAGAACAAGCTCACGGAATTGCCGGCGTCGGACAAGACCAGGTGCTTCCATCCAAATAGCGCCTGCACCCAAAGCAAGAACGGCTAATACGGATGCCATTTTTGACCGCTCCCCTCTTTCTTATTTGATCGTGCTATTCTCTATAGTGCCGGTATCCCGGATAAACATCTTAATCTTGTACGTCACCTTGAGCTGCGGGAAATACTCCTCGCGCCACCGATCCTTTACCTGATTCCAGTAAGCGGGATGCTCCTTCTCCATCTCGGTGCCAAAGCCGAATATGTCCGATTTCAATTCCTTGGCCCGCTGCACGGCGGTTTCCATATTGCCTAGAATAACTTGTTTGGTCTGTGCCTCCAGCTTCTTGATGGTATCGGGATTGGATAAATCAACGTCCGTACACGTTCTTTCGACGATATTTCCTTCCGTTCGAATCGACACCTCGACTTCCGGGTTCCCGTTTATAACCTTGGTTTTGATTTTGGAGTTCGAGGAAGTCACTTCAACGCCTACATATCGCTGTTCCCCGCATGGTATAGCGATCGAAGTACTATCCAGATTATTCGTAATATCGGTATAGCCCCTGCTCTCCTTCTCGTTCAGCCAGCCAATCAGCCTGTCCCCCTTAAAAGCTGCAATGCCGGAATAACGGAACCGGCTTGGCGGCAAAAACTTTTCTACGTTTTGCTTCGTTTCCCCTACCTCCGTGCTTCCAATAACCCGTATGCCGGTTAAAGCAAGCTCGCTCCCTTGCGAAGAAAGCTTGTTTAACGCTTCGTCCAGCGTTACGGCAATGGTAGGCGCCCAGTTTTTTTCCGAGGTCTGCAGCGACTGCTGCATGCTGTAGCTGGGCAGCTTCTCAACCGGCGTATACAGCTTCAGAACATCCTCTGCCCTTGTTCCTTTTGCCACGATGATATTAAAATCCATCCTTACTTCATTATCGCGTGCGACATTGTCAATGATTTCGTTAATGCCTCTTCTTGCCGCTTCTTCGCCAATCACATAAATCTGCAAATGTCCCGCATAAACCTTACGCGGCGCCTCGGCCGTAACGGACCGGGCTGCTTCGAACAGTGTTCTTCCTCTTCCCTGGAATAAGGTGCTGGGAGGACGGTCGCCCCTTTTTTGCTGATTGGAGATTTCGCTTGGGTTAACGACCTGAAACGATACGAGATAATGCCCGTCCTCCCAATCCACTCCTACGCCAAGCACGATGAGAAGCTCATTCAGCTCCCGTCTGCTCCAGCAGCCTGTCAGCATCAGAAGGCACAACATCGAAATGGCGAATTTGTAGAACATGATGCGGCCTCCCTAATTCTTGCGAATTCTGCTGGAACTGGTATCCATTGAAGTATCCGGCCTTTTGAACATAAACCATCTGGGCAAGCGGAATAAGGCATCCTGCATATCCGTTTTCATGTATGGCGACAACGGAGCCATAAACGGCTCTCCGAAGGAACGAAGCGCGCATAGATGAAGCATCAGGACAAAGAACCCCATAATGATGCCAAACAGGCCAAAGCTTGCCGCCACGCCCATAAAGGCGAAGCGGAGAATACGAACCGGTATCGACATGCTGTAGGCCGGCAGCGTAAACGTGGAGATCGCCGTAATGGATACCACGATAACCATCGCCGCTGACACAATTCCCGCTTCTACCGCCGCCTGCCCGATTACGAGGGTGCCAACTACGGATACCGCTTGCCCGATCGCGCGAGGCATCCGTATCCCCGCTTCGCGTAATATTTCGAACGTAATCTCCATGATAAGCGCCTCGAAAAAAGCCGGAAACGGTACGCCTTCCCTTTGCGCCGCAAGGGAGATCAGGAGCGACGCCGGGAGCATATCGCGGTGGAACGTCGTAATCGCTATGTAGAGCGACGGAAAAAGGAGCGATATAAAAACGCTCCCGAACCTCAAAATACGCAATAAGCTTGCGTAGAAAGAACGCTGGTAGTAGTCCTCCGTGGATTGAAAAAAAGTAACCATCTGGGTTGGCGCGATCAGCACGTTAGGCGTCCCCTCTACAAGAATGGCCACTTTCCCTTCCAACAGCTGGCCTGCTACGTTATCCGGCAGCTCGGTGTTAAATACGGTTGGAAAGAGCGACCATTTGCTATCCTCGATGAGCTCCTCAATATATCCGCTGTCCAAAATCCCGTCGATTTTGATTTGACCCAGCCGATCGCGGACCATCTGGAGAACGGCAGGCTTCGCAAGCCCGTTAATGTACATAAGGGTCACATCGGTTTTGGTGAGATGGCCGATGGTAACCGTCTCCATCCATAGACGCGGATCCTTGATTTTCCGGCGGATAAGAGAAGTATTGGTTCGGAGCGTCTCGGTAAAGCTTTCCCGCGGCCCCCGAATGGACGTCTGGTTTGTGGATTCCGTAACGTCCCTGCCTTTCCATTCCCGAATGTCCGCACAATAAGCATACTGGTGCCCCCGCAGCAGAATAATCGCTACCCCGGACAGCAGGTTTTTGTAAAGAGAGCCTAGATCGGATACGGTACGGACCGGTCCCATGCCGTTCAAGAGCTTTTTCGCAAGCGCTCCGGCATCAAGCGTCATCATATCCTCCCCGTCATAGCGGGGCAAAGAATAGTCGAGCACGTCAAATATGTATTGATTAATGGCCATCGTGTTGGACAGTCCGTCGATATAGACGACCGCGGCGGCTGCCGTGTTAATCCCCTCATTGTGAATCTGCCGCATAATGAGATCATCGCTGCCGCCCATATCGCGCTTAAGCCGCGCTAAATTATTTTCAACCGAAGGATCGATCGGAATATTGGCGTACTCGGGCAGCATTTGGTTGTCATTGGAGCTCGAACGATTCGTTAGTTGCCGTTGCATAAGCGAGCTACCTCCAGGATGAATGTCTATCCTTCCATTATGACCATCCGCCAAGGGTGGTTAAACTTGGATGCGGGCAGAAAAAAAGAGCAGGAAAAGCAATCCGCTTTTCTTGCTCCAAATATTTTTGTACAGCCTCGTATTCGTCAATCTCCCAATATCTCTTCCACGGGTACGGCTTTGACGTATTGACCGGGCTTAGTCTCAACGGCAATGCCGGACTCTACGGGAACCCCTGTAATCTGATAGAGCGCGATTCCTTCCTTGTAATAGTTGGAGGATGCGTCGGGCTGATCTAACATTTCTTGAGTCAAATAATGTTTGATCTCTCCGAGTTTCCCGTCTACCGACTCTACCCTCTCTTCCGAGCCGACATAAACATTGTTCCGGAAATTAATCATTCGGTCCGTCACCCAGCTGGCCGAGCTGTCTGTCGTCTGATTAGGGAGATTGCTGCCGGGAGCCTTCTCCTGCGGGGCTTCAGGCGATTTCCCAATCCCGGTTCCGCAACCTCCCAGCAAGAGAACAAAGGCCAGCATCAGAGCAATACCTAATTTCACTGGAAATTTCCTCCCTTATCCACTTATGCCTACAACGCGATCAGGGAGCAAGATGTTGCTTATTCCGGCAAAATGAAAGCCCCAATGGTCGAGGACCATTGGGGCAGGCATGTCATGTTATTTTCTTTCCATAACGGCAAAATAATTGTCTTCTTCGTCCGCGAAGTTAAACACCCGGCCGAAAGGCAGCTCAACAAGCTCGCCTACCGTTACGTTCTTGTTCTTGAAGTCGCTGTACAGCTCATCCAGCCTGTCGGAGAAGAACATTAACGATGGCGTGCCCAGATTTACTCCGAGCGACATTTTGGCAACTACTTCTTTATCGTGCAAAATAATGGAGGTCTGAGCGCCTTCCGGAGCAAGCTCGATCCATTTTTGGCCCATGGCTTCTTCCTCAGCCACTACTTTAAAACCTGCTTTTTCCGTCCAAAACACCCGTGCTTTCTCCTGATCGTTCACGTACAGCATCACTTGTCCAAGCTGATTAATCATTGATTCTACACTCCTTAGAGTAGAGTAATTGCCAAGCCTTATATTACCACAAACGAGAGTCCGCCAACATGCCGCCAGGTCCTACAGCTGCAAGTAACTTTTCAAATCCAGCTCCATAGCGGCCTGTCTTGGGTCACGCGTCTGCTCCAAGCGGTCCTCAAGTCTGCGAAGCTCAATTCCGTATGCCCCTTGTCCCGTTGGAACCGGCATGCGCAGCGCCCACTGGAGTGCCTCTTCTTCCGTGTCGACCTCAATTAAGGTAAACTCTGCTATAAGTCCCCTGTCAATCGAAAAAGGTCCCGGCCAAACCTCCGCCTCGCCGCCTCCCGCCGGAAAATCGACTCTTAACCCGGCTGAGCTTGGCTGCAGCTCTTCATGGGCTATAAGCACGCCGGCTTGTTTCAGGTCATGGCGGTATAACCGCATTTTTGCCGCGTAATCCCTGCTTGCACCAATTCCCGCTTCGGTAAAGCCGGACGCCTTCACCATCATTAAGTATCGCATGACGCCTGCCCTCCTTCCTGCCTGCACGCTGCCGCCCGCTTCAGCAGTAACGCCTGCTCCTTTTCATTGCGGGTCATGCCGACCGCGCGTTCAAACTCTTCCGCGGCTTCTTCGCAGCGGCCAAGCTTCTCGAGCAGATCGCCCCGAACGCTGGGCAGCAAATGGTAGCCCGAGAGCGCGGGTTCGGCATAAAGCGCGTCTACAAGCTGCAGCCCGTAAGCCGGGCCAAAAGCCATCCCAATGGCAACAGCGCGGTTTAGCTCCACAATGGGAGACGGCATCTGTCTCGAGAGCGCTTCGTAAAGCGCGGCAATCCGAATCCAATTCGTCTCCTCCGGGGTACGCGCTGCCGCATGGCATGCGGAGATAGAAGCCTGCAGCGCATACGGACCTAACGTCCGGCCCAGCTTCTGCCCGCGTTCCAGGGCAGCAAGCCCGCGGCGGATGAGCAGCTGATCCCATAACGCCCGGTTCTGATCCATCAGCAGAATGGGCTCGCCTTGCGCATTCACGCGGGTCTTGAGCCTTGAGGATTGAAGCTCCATCAAGGCGGCCAGTCCATGAACCTCCGGTTCCCCCGGTGCAATAGCGGCCAGGATACGTCCCAGCCTAAGCGCCTCCTGACATAAAAGCGGACGCGTCCAGTTCTGTCCGGAGGTAGCCGAATACCCCTCGTTAAACATGAGGTAGATGACTTCAAGAACAGCGGATAGCCGCTCTTCAAGCTCTTTGCCGGCCGGCACCTCAAAGGGAACCTTCTCCGCGTTCAGCGTACGCTTCGCCCGTACAATCCGCTGGGCAACCGTGGACTCTTGGATAAGAAAGGAACGGGCAATCTCATCGGTTGTAAGACCGCACAACAAACGAAGTGTCAGCGCTACCCTTGCATCCTGCGACAATACCGGATGACAGGTCATAAAGATGAGCCGCAGCAGATCGTCTTCAATCTCGCCGTCGAGAGCACGGTCGACATCATCTTCGGTATAGAGCTCTATTTCCCGGGCTATTTCGACGTATTTCTGATCCTGCAGCTTGTTGCGCCGCAGAAGGTCAAGCGCCCTGCGCTTTGCCGTCGTCATGAGCCAGGCACCCGGCTTCTCCGGAATGCCCGTTTCGGGCCAGCGATCCAGCGCGATGACAAGCGCATCCTGGGCAATATCCTCGGCCAGCCCGACGTCGCGAACCATTCGCGTTACGCCTGCGATTATCTTAGGCGACTCCATTCGCCAAATCGTTTCGATGGTGCGATGCGTTTGGGAGACGCTCACGCGTTTCTAGTCTCCTCGATCTGCTTGCGAAGCGCTTCCTCTCTGGCGCGCGATTCCGGATCCTCCATCAGCTCATCGAATTCGAACACCTGCCGGAGCTCAATCTCGCCTTGGCCATATCCATGCGGATCCGGCATGCGCAGCGCCCACTCCAACGCTTCTTCTCTTGATTTCACTTCGATCAGCGTATAACCGGCGATCATTTCTTTTGCCTCCGTAAAAGGACCGTCGACTACCTTCGGCTTGCCCCCTGGCTCCGGATACGAAATCCGGACGGCGTTCGCGCTGGAGTGCAGACCGTCCGCAGCGAGCAAGACGCCTGCTTTCACAAGCTCCTCGTTGTACTTTTGCATGGCGTCAATCAGCTCCTGGCTTGGCAGAACGCCCGCTTCCGAATCCGTCGTTGCTTTTACGATCATCATAAATCTCATTGTGATTCCCTCCCGGTATTTGGTATTGTTTTTAATTTTTCTCTTGCTTTATTGCCATTCCCTGCTTGAAAACTAAACTGCAAAGAAAGAAGTGAGCTCGTGAGCGATTTTGTCCGTTTGCAGTTTTTTCGTATGTCCAAGCCCTTTCTTACTGATCAGCTTCGCGTTAGGCAATACCTCTGCCGTCTGCTTCGCGGCGTGACGCAAGGATACCGGACTTTCCGTACCTTCCAGCACGACGGTTGGAACAGCAACGCCTCTCCATTTGTCACTCGGCAGCGATTGGCCGTTCATGTAGCCTTTGAGCAAAGCCGCATCATAAGGAAGCGTGTGGGCTACCGCCATCAGCCTCGACCATACGCCGGGCATCATTCTCATCATCGGGATAACGAAGGAAGGGGCTCCCATGCCTTTGGTCATAAAATATTTGATCGCTTCCGCGCGTTGGTCAGTTGCAATCAGCTTGCCAACATGCTCGGTGAAATCGCTTGGCGGCTTCCGGTCTTCGGCTTTCACGATAAACGGAGGTTCATGCAGCGCCAGCCTTGTAATGTTGGACCCGCTTGCTGCCGCTTCGAGAGCAAGCACCGCGCCGGAGGATAATCCCCAGACATAAGCGGAACCGCCTGCCGCTTCAATAATGGCGTTCAGGTCCTCGATCTCCCGTTCGATCGCATAAGAGGATGCATCTCCGCTGTCGCCGCGGCCGCGCCGGTCATAGTTGTAGACGGTGTACCGGCTCGATAACGCATTCGCAAGCTCCACCTGCCCCGGGAACTTCCGGTAGCTAAACGCTCCCGCTACCAATACAAGCGCCGGGCCGCGCCCTGTTTTATCGTAAGCAATTTTGGTGCCGTCCTTCGAAATCGCTGTGTTCATGTACTTCTCTCCTAACCGTTGTTTTTTGTGCTTCTTACTATAACGACGAACGCCAGACGGGATAATCGACATCGGGTATAAAAAATTTCGAAAAAGTTTTTTGGAAGGGGACTTGATACAGGTAACGAATGGTTCTCATGAGGTGAATTGTGATGAGCGAATTAACTATACGGATGGGCTGCGAAGCGGACTTAGAGCTGCTTGCGGATTTGAATCAACAGCTCATCGAGGATGAACCTCATGATAATGCCATGACCGTGGGCGAGCTGATGGAGAGAATGCGGCATTTTATTGAGACGGCCTATAAAGCCTATCTGTTTGAGCGGGGCAGCGAAATTATCGGCTACGCTTTGGTTGACCACACACGGCAGCCTTTGTATATAAGACAGTTCTTTATCTGCCGGGACCAAAGGCGGAATGGTTATGGGAAAATAGCATTTGGGAAGCTGGCCGCCCTGTTGCAAACGGACCAGCTGGATATTGAGGTGATGTACTGGAACGAGGCTGCTTATGCGTTCTGGGGGTCACTTGGTTTCAGGGAAAGAAGCATCTATATGAGGCTGGAGCGGTAGCTCTTAGAAAGAGCCGTTCCCGCACATGCTCTTATTCCACTCGGCTAATTGCGGAAGCACCTCACGCTGTTCATTTGTTGCCCCCGCGCAGATCTGTCCGGATCTATAGCCTTCTCTAAGGACAAAAACAGCATCCACTGTAACAGCCGGACCATCCGACTGAAAAGTCAGCTTTGCGTGACCGCTGCATACGCAACCGTCGTCAAACTCGGCTTTAATCCCGCTGTATTTTACTAACCGCATGGGTTGAAGCTTCTGCAGACTCTCCCGGTCAAGCGGCTCCCCGAACCATTGGATTGTCTCATCATAATCCTGCCGCTCGATGGCTTTGAGAAAATGCTCGGTATTCCGCTCGGCCTTAAATTTTAGCAGCTCTACCTTCCCATAGTAGCCGACTAATAACACAATCCATGCCAGCAAAATGAATAGCACAATAAACGCGCCTACTCTTCCAATGATCTTCACCCGGGGTCACCGATCCTTCATCCGACAAGTATATAGTTCTAGACTTGCCGTATTAAAGACCGTTCAACCCGCTTAATTCGCTATATTAACAAGCTTACCTTCCGAGGCTGCTGCAAGATCGGCACCATTAAGAAAGATCTGCAAGCCGCGCTTGCCGGCGCTGATGCTGACCAGTTCCATGGCCATCACGGCTTCGTGCAAATAAAACGGGTAGTTCTTCTTCATCCCAAGCGGTGATACGCCGCCGCGGATGTACCCCGTTAAGGCTTGAATCTCTTTTACCGCAACCATTTCTACTTTCTTGTTGCCGCTGGCTTGCGCCAGGCTTTTCAGATTCAGCTCCTTATCTCCCGGGATGCAGGCCGCAATGATACCTGTCTTATCTCCCCTCAGCACAAGAGTCTTATAAAGCTGATTAGAAGGCAGCCCAACCTTCTTCGCAACGGTATCGACGTCCAAATGCTCCTCGTCCCACTCGTATTCGTGAAGCGTGTATTTGATATGTAAGGAGTCCAGCTTGCGGCAGGCATTTGTTTTGTTTGACATGATAAAAAACCTCAATTCCTTCCTATAGTCATAGTTTGACTATACCAAGAAATGGAGGTGGAGACCAATACGAGTATAACCCGCCAATTCCGCAACGTCCGCGAACATTTCTATGCCCGATAAGACCCTGCCAGGGTCTTATCACTAACCAACTAACTACACTCTAACAAAAGAAGCTTAAGGTCCCTAAAGGACCTTAAGCTCCTTATTGCCTCGCATTTTTCTGCCGTTAAGGTCCCTTAGGGGCCTTAAACTCATGACGAGGGCCGGATTCGTTAGCCTCATCGAGGCTTTTTCCAAACTTAAGGTCCCTAAAGGGCCTTAAGCTCCTTGGTGCCTCGCATTTTTCTGCCGTTAAGGTCCCTTAGGGGCCTTAAACTAACAATAGGCGGTTCTGCGCTTAGCCTTCCCGGCTGAACCTCTCCTCCAGCCGCCGGGCGAGCTCGTCGTCCGGGAGCGGATTGCGGTGGGTATTTTCCAGGTAAATATGCTATTCCAGCCTGTTACATCATGGATGTTCACGCCGCTGATATAGAAATGCTTCAGCACCCCGGCATCCTAGCCGGTTACGTGCATTCCTCGCAAATCCGCAAGCTTGGACGGATCCTGGGGAGCACCCGCCGCGGTATTCGTAATTTCAAGATTATGAATATCCCAATATTGCTGATTATAAAATTCGACGACGGAATCGATCACACCCGCGCCGTTCAGCTTTGGTTTTGGACTTGCCCCACCGTAGCTATCAATGGTGATCGGGCTTCCTTCCGCGCCGGAGCCCAGCGGATGCAGCTGTTCTCCCGTCCATTCGCTGCCCGCTTTTAACAAAATGCGGTCACCCGGCTGGAACGTTGTTTCGCTTACCTTCGTGAGCGTCTTCCACGCCGCTTCCTCGCTTAATCCGTCATTGCCGTCGTCTCCACCCGCGGAATCGACGTAATACGTTGTCCCTGCCGCGCCGGCAGAGGCAAAAACTGACGGTGGTACTATCGCACTGAACATGCTAAGGATAATAACCAGTACCATTGTAAAAGAGATATTTCTGATGCCGTGCTGCTTCAACATAGCCGTACTCAAATTCCTTCCTCCTTCAAGCGGCTCCCTTAGCTCGGGAGAATGCGCTTTCAATTTTCAGGCAACTCCTATTATAGAACGCCCCCATAAGGATGATAGGAGAGGAATGAACACAATTCTTTCACTATTTCAGCATTTTGGCTCCCGGAAGCAGCGGGTAATGAACTAAGGCCTTTCACGATCGATCGATCCGGCACAAAAAAATAGAGCGGGCACCTTAAGCGGTGCCCGCTTCGCTTCCTGCTAGCTCACCGGAACGGCGGCCGTTCCGCCAAGTCCGGTTGGGGATGTGCTGGATTTCGACAGGTAGATCTTGTCTACCTTCGCGCCGTCTTCTCTTCCTTTAATGTACAGCGTGTGCGTGCCGTTTGCGATCGACATGGAACTGGATTTTTTCCAAGCCCAGGTGCTATTCGAAGTCGTTGTTACTTGCGAGCCGGAAGCACTGTCAATCGCAACCGTAAAGCTGTCCGAGCTGGTGTCGACACCGCTGCTGAGCAAATGAATGTAGAAGGAGCCGCCATTCGTTACATTAATCGTATAAGCAATGTAGTTCGTGTTGCCGTCGCCGGAGCCGTTAGGCGTCTCCATATCGTAGCCGTTCGAGCATACCGGGCAGGCTGCGTTAAGAAACGTACCGTTCTTCGCCGTATAGTTTTCCGCTTCGATATAAGTTCCCGTGCTGCCGTTCACATTGTAAGTGCCGCCTGTCGTGCCGCCGCTGCCAGCCGCCAGCGTTGTCGCGCTTACTGTGCTGCTTGCTGCCGACTCGTTGCCTGCCGCATCCTTCGCCTTGACCGTATAAGAATAGCTTGTGGATGCCGTCAAGCCCGTGTCGCTGTAGGAGGTACCGGCCGAAGAACCGGCCAGCACGCCGCCCCGGTAAACATTATAGCCCGTCACGCCAACATTGTCCGTGGAAGCCGTCCAGCTCAGATTAATCTGGTTGCTGGAAGCAGCCGTTGCCGTTGCGTTCGTTGGAGCTGTAGGAGCCGTTGTGTCCGGTACCGCCGGAGCCGGCGCGTAACGCTCGATAATTTGGCTTGTGCGGAGCAGGTCCTGCGGGATCAGCCAGCCTTTGCTGTTCAGCTCATTAATCAAAGCCGTGCGGGTCGAGCTTGCTTCGCTGTAGCTGTCCGTCTTGAAAGATGCTTCCACCCAATACTCGTTGCCCGTCTTCGCTTCATTCATTACCGTCCACACCTCGATGTCCAGATCGAGATCGTCAAACGTACCCTCATAACGCTTGAAATCAACCGGTCCGTATACAACAGCGTTATTGAGCTGCGTTGTTCCCCAGCCCGTGCTTGTCCAATTGGTAAACTTGCTTGGTTCGCTGGATACCGATACGGTACGCGATGTTGCTTCGTTTGGCATTTTCAGTCCGCTGCCGCTATAACCGGAGATCGTCACGTCCTTCTCGTAATCGATGCTGAGCGTTTGCTTGGAGTAGCCCCAATCCACTTGGAAGTCAAAGCCGGAAGACGAATCAAGCCCCTCGCTTGCCGCTTGCGTCAAAGCGGCGTTAATATCGCCGTTTACCACGTCGTATCGTTTCTTGTATTGAATCTCATGATTGCTCTGGTCATCCCGTTTGCGAATCCGCTCGCTCCAGCCCTGTCCTTGCATGCTTTGCGTTGCCGTATCCATGTACTGTACCCTGTAAGATTTGTACGAGCTGCCTGTGTCGAACTCGCTCCGTACCGCGCTGACCAGGTTGTGGCTCGAATCCAGAACAAGAGCCGGATCGAGGGTCAGCTTCACCTCATAGTTAGGCGTGCCGACCGCGGCAAAAGCCGACTGCGAATACAGGAACGGGGCTGCGAGCATGGCAGCCGCCATCGTTCCGGCTAAAGCTGTTTTCACCATGCGTTTCATTGGTGACGTGTACATGAATTCACTCTCCCATATAGGTAAAATGTGGTACAAGCCCTATTTTATTGATGATTAATTAAGGGAGTGTTCCGTACAGTTGAAGGTTTGATGTGATTGCTTTCATTCCGTCTTTGGCCGCAAAGAAAACACCAATGGCTGGCATAAATTAGAGCAAAATTGGAAAAATAATTCCAGTCCCAACATCCTGCCGACCTGGAGATGATTTTATTCCATCGTTTATCCCGTACTTGCTCCTTGTTATCGCGAGTTTAATATTTATTGCGCTCTCCTGGTTGAGAACAAAAAACTTAAAGATCCTCCCCTTCTATATCTGTATTGCCGGCGCTGTCTACATTCTGGAGCTGGTCATCTTTGTACTTCTTAACAGCTACAGCTATAAGCCCGGGATACTCCGCAATTCGTTTTATGACAGTGCGATAGGCGCTATTGTATCCAACGGCTTTATCGTCCCGTCTACCTGCACGCTAATTGCGGTCTACCGGATTCGCTTCCGGTGGATCCTCCTTATTGCAGCGGGCTTTATGGCAATTGAACAGTCCTTTATCTATTTAGGGGTTTTCGAGCATCATTGGTGGAAACTCATCTATACGGGAATCGGCTTGATCTTGCTCCCCTCAATGGGGAAATGGCTCTGGCAAAAGCTATGCCAGCCGGACCATCCCTACCTGCTCCGGCTGGTGATGCTTTATATCATTAACGTATCTCTGCAAGGAACAATCATGTCCGGCTATTTGCTGATCTTTTACCAGCTTGGATTTAGACCCGGATGGTTTGAAGACCCTGCCCGGGACAATCTGGCATTCGCTACTCTAATCGTGCATGCCGATTCCCTCTTGTTCGCCTGTCTAGTTTCCTTGCGGGGCGGCTGGATCTGGAAGGCGATTTTGTTCGTTACCATGGGCTGCGTTTACTGGTGGCTCAACCATAGGGATATTTTATATACGTCCGGCATTTGGCTGGTGCTTCTCCTGCTCTTGCTGCAAATCGTCATTCTTCAGCTGCTTGCCGGAATACACCGAATTATAGCCGAAAAATCTGCTGTGCTATCGCGAAGGGAGAGCTGATTCGATGAACCCCTCACGGAGGCCCGTCGCCAAACTAAGCCCGTTTGGCATAACGTCTATCCATTCCCGCAATCCCTACATGGTCTGGTGGTGGTCGGCTGCATTCCCCGGCTTCGGGCATTTTTTGCTGAACCAGTATTTAAGGGGAACCTTCCTCTCGTTATCGGAAGTGATATTCAACACGCTTGGCCATGTCAACCAGGCGATCGTCTATACGCTTTGCGGGAATTATGCCGAGGCGAAAGCGATCCTCGAGCCCCGATTTGTAATCGGTTATATCATTATTTATTTCGTCGCGATGTGGGACTGCTACTGCTCCGCGGTCTATCAGAACAAGCTCTACCGGATCGCGCGGCTGGAGAATGAACCTCTCCCCAATATGACGCTGTTTACATCCGAGGTGCAGTATATCCAGCCTAAAAGCCCGTTAGCCGCAGCCGTCATTTCGCTGTTGTTTCCCGGCATGGGCCAGCTGTACAATCACCGGATCGGCCTCGCTTTCTATGCGATATTCTGGTGGTGGCTGTATGTCGTTTTGTCTCATGCGCATGAATCGTTAATCCATCTCCTGAGTGGAAGACTAACGGAATCTATCGCCGTTTTGAGCGCCCATTGGCTGTTGTTTATGCCTTCTGTTATAGGCGGTTCCATGTATCATGCCTTTTTGATAGCTAAAGAGCATAATCTGCTTTTCAGCTTGGGGCAGCGCCAGTACCTGGCTGAGCGTTACCGCTCCTCCGCTGTACGAATCTTTGGCAAGTCAGGTGATAACGGATGATTATTATCGGCACCTTCATGCATTCCATCGAGCTTGAGCATGCTCTGACGAAACTAGAAAGCATAGGGGTATCCAAGGAACGGCTGCTAGTCGTTTGCATGGACAAGGAATCCAAGATCTTTCAATCCGATAAGCCGAACAAAGCGAGCTCCCTTTCCACGGGAGTCGAGATTGGCTTGGCTTGCGCTACGGCTATGTCCGTCATCGGCACCAGTCTGGGATTTATTTGGACATGGGGACCTGTTATATGGGGGCTGATCTTTGCTTTTACCGGCTTTTGTCTCGGCTTCGGAATCAATGCGATTTTCGTGAATAAGCACAAAAGGCACAATAAGTTTAAATCCGAGGTTACCGTCATTGTGCAATGCCAGGCCTGGCAAGCCGATGAGGTTCAACAAGTGATGTGGACGAACCGGGCCTTAACGGTTGGCCTTGCCCAGGCCTCGCCCGAATAGTTCCCGGGCGCAAAAAAAAACAGCCCGCCGGAGGCAGACCGTTACGAATGCAAGAATCAGGTACGGAAAATATCCTTAAAATCGATCCAGCCAAGCGAGTTGATCCGGACTCCTTTTAACGAAGGATGATAATCGGTATGAAATTTCATATGAAGGACGAAATGCACCTGTGCCTCGTCTTTAAGCCTCTCCTCAATCCCCGCGTAAATCGCTTTGCGGCTATTCGGGTCTTCGCTTGCCAGCGCCCGATCGAAGCTTTCCATCGTCCAGCGCGACAGCTCGGGGCTCATCAGCTCCTTCAGAAAGCTCCCTTCCTGCTCGCAGCCCTCAATGAGGCTTACGTCCTCCTCCGGAAATACAAGCGCATGGAACAGCAGATCAATCTCATTCAGGACATGATGAATCGTATAAGGCGCTTCAATGCGCACCAGGACGGAAATACCGGCACGGCGGCAGCGATCCGCAATCCAGTTCACATCCTCGGCATGACCCGGATGGGCGCATAAGGTCAACGGCTCCCCGTTATACCCGGCTTCAAGCAGCAGCCTGCCCGCTTCCTCCGGCTCCAGACGATCCGTATCCGGTTCATGAGCGGTCGCAAGCTCGGGGAAAAATCCTCTTGCAGGAAAATCCCTGTACCCGGATAATTCCCGGATCATCGCATGGCGGTCAATCAGCCGGTTCACGATACGGCGGAACGCCTCCGACCGCTGCGGACCGGCCTTCTCCATATTCCAGCTGAGCAGACTGGTGCATAAGCTCTTGGATTCAATCTGAATCCAGCCGTTCTCCACCGTTACATCCCGCAGCGTCGGATCGCAGATCAATTGCTGCCAGCTGGTCATTCCGGCTTTTCTCGCTTCTTCCTGCGGCACGTGAACGATCTCCACCTGGTCCAGGTGGGGACGAGACTGGTAATAATGCGGGTTGGCTCCAAGCAGCAGCTTGCCGTCCTTCCACTCCTCTATCTGAAACGGCCCGGTACCGGAAGGCAGCTTCCAGAACTGCTCTTCGGATAGTCCCAGCAGATTGGCCGGCAGAATCGCCATTACATTCGAGGACGCGTATTTCAGAAACAGCCAGTTGGGACGAGCCAGATGAAACTTTACAATCCGCTCCGATACGGCTTCCACGCGCTCAAGAGAACGCATAATCCAGCTGTTGCGTTTGCCTCCGTTCTTCAGGCGCTCTGCCGTAAATACAACATCTTCCGCCGTCAGCTCGCGCCCGCCGTGGAAGTGAATACCCTTCCGCAAATGGAAGGTCCATACGGTAGCGTCTTCGTTATGCTCCCAATAATGCGCGATTCCGGGCTTGATCTGTCCGGTCGCTTCATCAAGCAGGACAAGCCGGTCGAAAATTTGCTGAATCATATGCGAGCACAAGGAATAGACGAAATCGGCCGGATCAAGCGTCATAATGGTCTTGAAGATCGGGAGACGCAGTACGTCCGCTTCCTTTCCCGGCTGCCTGCGAAAGCCGAAGTTTCCGCTCATCCATTCCATAAACTTCTCGTTCGCGGCCGTCCCTTCCCCGAAGGTCCGCAGAAGATGGAATGCCTTGTTGTATTCGCCATCCTCCGCATACCGCTTCGACAGATCGAGCAGCAGCTTCTCCCGGTCTTCCCGGAATGTAATTTGCGAGCGGTTGCCTCGGCCCCGTCCCGCCTGCCAATCGATTAGTCCCTCTTCCGTCAGCTTGCGAAGCACCAGCTTGGCATTGCGCTCCGTGCAGAATAGAGCTTCCGCCACCTGCTCCAGGGACGCCTCTGCCGTCGCGCCCGCTCCGGGTTCGCCTGCAAAACGGTTGTACAGAGTCAAATATCGTTCCAGTACCAGCAATTCTCCTCACCTCGCTAAAAGGGGAAATCTATTGCAACTATTCTACACTTTTTACCTCTTTATTTCACCCGCATAATGAAAACAAGAAAACAAATATTCAACCGATTAAAGGGGATGTTGTAATGCCGTACAATTACAATGATTACCACACCGTGGATCAACTGCAGAAGCTCCGCCAGGCCGAGCTCGACCGGGCTATCCGCTTGGGACGTTACGTCAAGCACGACAGCGATGCGAAAAAGGGCCGCCGCAACGGATTCCTCACTCCGCTGCTGCATGTGATGAAGCCGCTCACCTGGAGGAAAAGATGATCGCCAGTTCATGAATAAGGACCATCCTGCATCAAGGAGGGTCCTTTCTTCTTGGTATTAATGCAGAGGCGTCACTTTCGTATCCTGAAGCTTCTCCGGCTTATTCTGCTTCAAGGTCGAATAGGCAACAAGAATGCCTAGCAGGGCAATAACCGCGCTAATGACGAAAGCCGTATGAATCGCCTCGTTCAGATCGGCCGGAAGCATCGTTTCAAACGTAGCGGTTGATCCCAGACTTGCCGATAAAACGGCCATGATAACCGCGAGGCCAACGGCCCCTCCAATCTGCTGGCCGGTCGAAATCACCGCAGAGGCAACGCCTTGCGTCTTGGGATCGACACCGCTGCTGCCGGCAATAAACATGGTAGTAAACACCAGGGCCTGACCAAGGCCAACGATTACCGTCCCCGGGATAATGCCCCAAGCCGAGCCGTATTCGGACAGCCTGGTCAACAGTAGAAATCCGATCAAGCCAAGTCCCATACCGGCGGCAATGGTGCCGGCAACCCCAACCTTGCTCAACGCATAGTTAATCATCCGGGCTCCCAGGAATGCGCTAAGGGTCAGAGGCAGGAAACTAAGCCCCGATTGAATAGCTGAGTAGTGCAGCACGCCTTGCGTATATAAAGTAAGGAAATAATACAGCGTCCCAAACGATGCGGAAAACAGGAATGCGGTAAGCGATGCCCCAGTCAAATTCCGGTTGCGGAATAAGCCGAGGGGAAGCAGCGGTTCTTTGGATTTCTTTTCGATTCGAATAAACGCCAACAGAAGCACAACGCCAATGAACAGATACGGCAGCGTTGCCGCGCTAAGCCACCCCGTCACCGGAGACTGGATGAGGTAATACACAACGAGCAGCATGCCTGCTGTTACGGATAACGTTCCCGCCGCATCGTAATGCCGGGAGCCTGACGCGGATTTGCTCTCGACGAGCACCACAGGGGATAACAAAATGACAATCAGCGCAATAGGCACATTAACGAAAAAGGTCGCTTCCCATCCTATATAGCTGGTCAATACCCCGCCGAGCAAAAGCCCCAGGGACATGCCTACGCCACCCATGGAGGCCCATATGCCCATTGCACGATTGCGCTCCCGGCCTTCCTCGAAGTTCGACATGATAAGAGACAGAGTAGCCGGAGATAACAAGGCGCCGCCAAGACCTTGAAGCCCTC
The DNA here is from genome assembly GCF_004345425.1 of Paenibacillus sp. BK033. Taxonomy (GTDB): domain Bacteria; phylum Bacillota; class Bacilli; order Paenibacillales; family Paenibacillaceae; genus Pristimantibacillus. The sequence continues at coordinate 138,705 of NZ_SLVP01000009.1, read as the reverse complement.
TGGCAAGAATAAGCGTCAATTGGGAATCAGCCAGACCGCCAAGCAGCGAGCCTAGTCCGAACAGCCCCATTGCCAGCATAAACATCATCCTTCTGCCCATTAGATCCGAAAGCCTGCCGCCAAGCAGCAGAAATCCGCCGAAGGCCAGAGAATAGGCACTCACCACCCACTGCAGGTGACTCGCCGAGAATCCGAGATCGTGACCAAGCGAAGGCATCGCTACAAAGATAATGGTGTAATCCAGCGCCATGATCAACTGCGATACGGCCAAAACGAGAATGGCTAATAATTTGTTTGTTTTCATTTTATTCGCTCCTCTTTAATAGACCAATCAGTCTAATTTTGACAGAGATATTGTAGACCATTTGGTCCGAAATGAGAAAAAAGAAACGAAGCGCGCAAAAACGCTTCACTTACTTTTCCATAACCGACAGGGTAATGGACATAATTTGCTGCAAATCCTTCGGGTCGTCAGTGAGCTTTGCCGCCTGGGTCAACCCGTATCTAGCGTGGTAGAGATATTGGGCCATTGCGCGCAAATCCCGATCAGGATTAATCTCGCCCTTCTCCCGTCCATGGGCCAATGCTTGGTATAAAGCTGCCTCCAGCCGGTTTTTGTCCTCCATGAACAGCTTTCCGATCTCCGGATCATGCGGAACCTGATCGATAGCGCTGTTTAAGATTAAGCATTCCTTGCGACGCTCTTCATCGGTTAACGTCTCCACAATAGAATGGAAGATTTCCGTTATCGCCTGCTTAACGGAATCCGTCTTGGTCAAATAAGCGACCACCGCATCCGACTTCTCGTTCACATAATGCTTAACTGCCTGTACGAACAGATCGCGTTTCGTCCCGTAAGTGTCATACAGGCTTTGCCGGGCAATGCCAAGTTCATCGAGTAATAGCTGCAGAGAGGCTCCTTCATAACCGTAGTGGCCAAATACCTCCATTGCCTTACGCAAGACAACCGTTTTATCAAATTCTTTGCTTCTTGCCATGGGAACTGCCTCCTTTCTTTATAGACTGAACAGTCCAAAATGTTCGTTGGATTCATATTAGCATTTCCGGATCGATCGGTCAATAATAATTTTGACGTCTTAGCTTCCTGGACAACCACCGCTGCTCCAGAAATCGTTCGTATAACCCGATACTCATCATGAGCCATGCCGCGCTGACCAGATAACCGCCAATCACATCGCTGGGATAATGCACGCCAAGATAAATTCTGCTGATCCCGATCATCGCTATAATGACGACTCCAACCAGGATGACGGCCGCCCGCATCCATCTATACTTCAAATGCTTCCACAGAAAATAGATCGTAATGCCGTATAGCGTAAAGGCCGACATCGAATGCCCGCTTGGAAAGCTGAAGCCGGACGCTTCGATAATCCGGTTAATATCCGGTCTTGCCCGTTGGAAGATCGTCTTGAGCACCAGATTCAGCAGCGCCGAGCTAACGATGACGCCAAGATAGAAGATAAGCTCTCTCCGGTAGCCGATAAACGCAAATAGCGATGAAAAGGCAATAACGATAAGGATAACCATAAACTCCGACCCAAGCTCGGTGAATACTCTCATGACAACCGTCATGGCATCGGAACGCACGCCCCGAATGGCATCCGTTACGTTATTGTCAAAAACCGCAATCCGCTGCCCGCTTACAAGCTGCGCAATCCAGCCAAACACGAACAGAATCAGAATCGTGAATACGAATGAACGCAATAATACCTTGTTTTGCGCCTTGATGGAATCCATTCGCTCTGCTCCTTCCCCCTTTTTCCATAGTATACCCTTATACGTCTGGTTCAAGAGCCGGGTAGCAAGTAATCCGGCGCGGCGAATAAAAAAACAGACAGCCGTAAGCCGGCTGCCTGCATAACCGTTTGTTATTTTACCGTTACCTTCATCACGGAGCTTTCCGTTGAACCTGTATCGTTAATCAATTCCACGCGGTATTCATAAGTCCCCTTGGCGCGGCCCGTGATCGTCGTAGCCGCAGTCTGCGCGTTTGGTGTTTGAGCCGTCAGCGTTTGGGTATCGATTAGTGCGCCATTCTCATACAGCTTGTAGGTGGTTGCGTTGGTACCCCACCACATATTCATCGTCACTTTATAGTCGCCATTGTTATCCCAGTTGTCATTCGACAGCACCGGCTTGCCGGGCGATGCGTCCTTGACCGTTACGGTAAGCGGCGAGCAGGACGCTGTGCCGAAAGAATTGATCAGCTCGCATGTATACGTGTACGTGCCGTTCGGTTTGCCGTTGATCGCGGTTGCAGCCATTTGAGCCGTTGGCGAGTTGTCCGTCAGCTGCTTCGCATCGACTAGCACGCCGTTCTCGTACAGCTTGTAAATCGTACCGTTATAGCCGTACCACATATTCATCGTAATCTTGTAGCTGCCGTCCAGCAATCCGGTATCGTAGCCGTTATCGCTTGCGAGCACCGGCTTGCCGGGCACGCCCATCGCTTTCTCTTCCGGCTGCGGAGCTGCGTATTGGATGCGCGGAGCCGAAGGCATTTCCATGCCCGCTCCAAGGAAGAAGCTTGTATGAGGCGGCTGGTTGTAGCCGCTGTTCTGCCACGCAACGCCCAGGCGGTAGACCGGATCCTGCATCAGCGTCCGGATACGGTAATCCGTTACATCCGTAGTTGTATAGATGCGCAGCTCCGAGCTGTCCGCGGAACGCCACATTACCTCTTCCCGCCAATCGCCAAACAAATCGGCCTGAAGCGAAGGGTTGCCTTTTGTCGAGTTGTTGGACAAGGCGCCTTCCGCCGTCAGCAGATTTTCGGTGGCTTGCGTCTCGAAATTCCACTTGTCGATTTTGCCGATCCCCGCTTTAAGCGTTGTATCCCACTTATGATCAAGCAGTTCTCTGAGCGGATCGGCATCCCACCAAATGGCGTTGTTTGTTGACGAAGGAATGCTTGCGCTGATCCGCTCGCCTTTTGCGCTGAACAATCCCGTAATTTGAATCTGCTGTTCGTTCGTAATCGTCGAGGACCACATTTCCTCGCCCGGATAGTTCGGATCCAGATCCGCGGTCAAGCCGCGGCCCGTATCGATGCCGGTATGCACGCCCCAGACGATCTCGCCGGTTGCCGCATCATGCATTTCGAGGCCGTATTCCGCATCCGTATGCTCGTGTACGCCAAATACTTCAAGCCCCGGGCGGGTTGGATCGAGATCGCCGAAATGCATCGCGTCGCCATGACCAAGGCCCGTACTGTACAGCGCTTCGCCGTTATCGTCGATAGCGAGCGCGCCGAACAGGATCTCGTCCTTGCCGTCCTGATCCACGTCGCCAACCGACATGTTATGGTTGCCTTGGCCCACGTAACCGCCGTTGCCTTCGTCGTTCGTGTCGAAACTCCAGCGCTTCTCCAGCTTGCCGTCCTTGAAGTCATACGCAACAATGACGGTGCGGGTGTAGTAGCCGCGGCTGAAAATCACGCTTGGATGCTCGCCGTCCAGATAAGCGACGGAAGCCAAGAAGCGGTCAACGCGGTTCCCGTACGTATCGCCCCATGCGCCAACGTCACCGCGCGGCGGATCATAGCTGACGGTGGATACGGCTCCGCCGGTCTGACCGTTAAATACGGTCAGGAATTCATCGCCCAGCAGCACGTAACCCGAGCTGTTGCGATTGTCCTTGGACGCGTCGCCGATCGCTTTGCCTTGACCGTCAATGGTGCCGTCGGCGGTTTTGAGCACAACCTCCGCTTTGCCGTCCCCGTCCAGATCATAGACCGTAAATGGCGAGTAATGCGCCCCGGCCCGAATATTTGGTCCAAGATTCATGCGCCACAGACGGGTTCCGTCCATTTCGTAAGCATCCATGTACACGATACCGGTATAACCTGCCTGCGAGTTGTCCTTCGCATTCGAAGGCGACCACAGCATCACGATTTCATACTGCCCGTCGCCGTCCAGGTCGCCAACGCTGGCGTCGCCCGCGCTATACGTATACGGCTGGCCGTCCTTCGTATAAGCATCGGCCGGTTTTTGCAGCGGAATAGACAGGTACTGCTGCTTCCATACGTTAAAGCTTTTTGTTGCGGGTCTTTCAACGCCGTTAATGATTAACGTGATGCGGTATTGCGATTGTTCCGTGCCTGCTGGATCGAAGTAATTCGTGCTGCCTGTTATAGGAGTCTTATTCAGCCTTACTCCGTCGCGGTAAACGTTAAAAGCGATCGTATCCGGGTCAAGGCCCAGCATACGCCAGCCGATATAGATACCTCCTGCTTGCTTAACCGCTACCGGCGCGCGGTCCAAATATTCCATATTGCGGTAAAGCGTCGTTACCGCTTCCGTTGCCAGTACATCCGACATGGCGGAAATACCGCCCGCATTCACCGCCGCTACCTTGTAGTAATATGGAACCGTTGTTAATACGGTAGAATCGGTGTAAGAAGGCTCTTTTGTTTTGCCGAGCAGCTGGAACGTACCGCTTTCTTTTGTCGCCCGGTAAACGTTGTAGGCACGCGCCTCCGTTGAACCGGTCCAAGTCATGCTTACGCTGTTCTTGCTGATAGTCGCGACAGCCAGATCGTGCGGTACGGGAGCAAGCGGAACGCTTGGATCAATGGTGGAGATCGTCAGCTCGTTCGATGCAACGGACTCCAAGCCTGCGCTGTCTACCGCCGTAACCGTGTACGCGTATTGCTGACCCACGTCGCCTGTCGTATCGCGGAAGGATGCAGACGTTAACTCGCCGAGAAGCTCCGCATTAGCCGCGTCCGCCGATTTGCGGTATACGCGGTAGGCTGCCGCGCTTTCCGCTGGCGTCCAGGACAGCTGGGCCTCCACGGGATCGGTTGAAAGCTGCAGCTCATCCAGCTTAAGTCCCGTTGGCGCAAGCAGAATCGGCGTTATTTCAAGGCCGTTCAAATGCGCCGTCTGGCCGCTGAATACGAGATTCATCTGACCGTCTTTTACCGCGATGTTGTTGTAGACCTTCTCCGCGATATTTTCCTTGCCGGACGAGACGGTCCCATAATCTTTGCCCTCAATGGCGACGTTCGTTTTCGTGGAGCCGATCCAATCGCCGGTATAGGTCTTCACGGAGTAATAACCGCTTGGAAGATCCACCTTGAACTCGTACGAATTGCCGAAGTAAGCGACAAAGTCGCGGCGCAAAGCATCCGTTGCCGAGCCGCGGTCGCGGTCGATCATTCCGGTGCTGTCGGTCAGGCCGTATCCCCGCTCCGGCGTATACAAGACGCTGCGCGTCACTTCGGTATAACCCTCCGCAACCGGAGCCCCAACCGGGCCAAAATCGTACCGGTATTTTGCCGACTTCGTTGTAAGGGTCACTTCATCGGAAGGCGTGGATTCGCCGCGGCCGTTGACGGCCGTTACGCGGACCGTGTAACTCAGCCCTTCCGCCATGCCACCCATCGTAAAGCTTGGAACGGTAGCCGTTCCTACCATTTTGTAAGCCGATTCCGGTTCGGAAGCCAGCTTGCGGTATATCTTGTATATATCCGCCGTTTCGTTCGCATTCCATTTGAGTACGGCCCCCGCATTGCTCACGCTGCCCGCGATCAACCCGCTTATCTTGGCCGGTACATCTGCCGGAAGCTCAATTTCTTTCACCGAATTTGCAAGCGGAAGATCCAGCTCCTTAATGCCTCCTGCCAGAAGGCGGGCAAGCTGAATCGCGCCGTACTCCTGGAAGTGCGTATTATCCGCCGAGCCGTTCGGGAAGGCCTGATAGATGCCCGGATCGGCGTACAGGAACACCGACGTTGTGGCTTCGAATCCAATCGAATTGTAATAAGCAATGCTTAATGCGCTGAGATCGACCATAGCAACGTGTTTGTCCGCTGCGGCTTCCTTCATCGCCTGCACGTATTCCGGGAAGCTGACGTTAAACTTGCCGGTTTCGGCATTAAAGTCGCGGCGGCCCATCGGCGTTACGAGAATCGGCGTTGCCCCCCGCTGAATCGCGCCTTCGATATAATAGTTCTCCAGGAAGTTTTTATAATCGGCCGGAGAGGCGTACCGTTCGGGAATGCTGATCGTCGCATCGTTATGACCGAACTGAACGAGGAAGGAATCGCCTGGCTTTATCGCGCGCAAAATCTCGTCGAGACGGCCTTCCGTTATAAAGTTTTTGGTGCTGCGTCCTCCAATGGCTTTGTTCACGATCGCGACGTCGTTATTGAAGAAGCGAGGCAGCATTTGTCCCCAGCCGGCTTGCGGCTCCCAATAAGGATCATAGGTCTGAACGGTCGAGTCGCCCGCGATATAGACGGTCGGAATCTCCCCCGGCTGGCGGTCAGCCTGCTTGGCAATAACGATGGCATTGATCTTTGGCGCCGTACCCGTAAATTCGAAATTCAATTGCCCGTCAACGAGCGCAATCGGGAATTCCATCTCCAGGTATTGGCCGGCGGTCTTCGCCGTCTGCTGCACCTTCTGCATATTTTCCGCCTTGATCGCAATGTCCGTTGCTCCTTGCTCATCCCCCGCCACAAGCGACACCGTGTAATCCCCGTTCGGAAGATCCACGATAAAGGAGGTATCCTGCGGCACGGCAAAATCGGATTTCACCGCATCGCTTGTGCCCCGGTCGACGGACGTTACCTTTGCCGGATCGGCAAAGCCGTATTTCAGCGATGACGAGTATTTGGTCGTTGCCATAACTCCGGTATAACCTTCGGCAATGGGACCAGGGCCAAAATCAAACCGTTGAACCCCGCCCTCCGGCAGCTCGGCCGGCGGTACGTATGCCGGGCTCGATACGGTGCCGGATGCGGAAGATTCGCCCGCCTCATTCACCGCAATAACCTGATAATAATAACGCTTCGACGTATCCGCCGTGTTGTCTGTATATGACGGATTCGTCGATTGGCCAATCTCCGCAAAAGACCCCTCCGCCGCTTCGGAACGCATGATCCTGTAGCTGGCCGCCCCTTCCGTTACGTTCCAGCTCAGCTTCACCGCATTGGCATTGACTTCGTCTACCGAAACACCCGCCGGCGCGGCAGGAGGCTGCGGAGCCGGAATTTCGCTAACGGTCACCGGCGCGCTCCGCCGGGATTCCAGGCCGCCGGCGCTTATGGCGGATACGTAATACGTGTAGCTGCCGCCAACCGCAACCGAGGTATCCGAGTACGTCGTTTCGGCAGCCTGCGTGTGCCCGATTAACGTTGGCGCTGCGTCACCGCTGCTTGCGCGGTATACGGAATAGCTCGCCGCTCCGTCAACGCCGCTCCAGGCGAGCGTTACGCTTGAGGAGGTCAGTCCGGTCACCGCAACGGAAGCCGGAGCAGCGGGAGCGGCTTCTACCGCTTCCTCTATAACAAGGCCGTTCAAATAACCGCCCGCGCCGGAGCCCGTAACGTCTACCGTCAATTGTCCGTCGCTTACCGTCGTCTTGTATGTAGCCGAGTTCACGACCGCTTTGCCGCTGATCGATCCCGCCGTCACGCCTTCAAGAACAAAGTTCGTCTTGGTCGTTCCGCTCCCGGTAATATCGCCCGAATATGCGGTGACGTTATAATCGCCGTTAGGCAGATCAACAAGGAACGAATACGACAAGCCAAGCACAAAATCATTCGTCAGCTCATCGCCGCCCGAACGATTGCGGGATGCCACCGCCACGTTCAGGCCGTACCCGGTCTCCGCCGTATACAGCAGCGACTCGTGAACTCTCCTATACCCGGCCATTACCGGGCTTGAGGCTGTACCGAAATCGAATTTCCGCACCACGGGCTCTGACACGCTTGCATGGGCGGGCTTTGCGCCAAACTGTACGCCCGGCAGCAACGTTGCGCAGAGCAGGACAAAAGCTAGCAATGACATGTACAACGGTCTTCTTTTTATTCGCATATAATGGATATCCCCGCTTCCCTATTTTCATTCGTCAGTAGGTTCTTGAGATGCCTTACAATACGAAGCAAGTATTGCAATCGCTTTCAAAACTACCGTTAAGCCGATGCCAGCAATCGGATTGCCGGCCCTTGCTCATCATCTGACGTTACTCCCCCCCCTCCCTTCGGGCTCCGGTACGCATGGCAGTCCTTACCAAAATTTGAGTGCACAAAGATCATACTGCTAACAAGATCCGGATTCCTATTTAAAAATCCGATATTTTTCATCAAATATCAGAGGTTGAACATAAAAAAGCAGCCGATTCGGGGGAATCAGCTGCTGTGCATGGGTACGGTGGTTTGTTTATTCCATTCGGTATAGGGTATTTAGGAATACGGCGGTCCATTAGGTGTCAGGGAGATTCCAAAATAGGCAGCAGTTTTACTGTATTCTCCCTTGTCATTTTACCGTATTTGGATTGCCCTTCAATTACTGCTTCCAAGCGATCTTTCTTCGGAGAAAGCCAGATCGCGTAGGTAGCTTGTTCATAACTTACCGTTGGGTCCTTATTAATGGTACGAATTTTGTAATCCGGCTGCCGGGACATGGAAACCTCCGCGTTTTCCCAATCAGTTTGGGATAAAAGATCCATCACCATCGTAACCGTTTCTTTATCTTCGATTTTCTTATAAAGCGTATAGTCCTTTCCTTCCGATTTGCTGAGATGAAGAATCAGGTCGGGCTCTGCCGGCACCTCCGTTACTTCTTTGTCCTGGCAAGCAGCTAAGTTCATCGTTACGAACAACAAGACAGCAAACAGCAGCTTTTTCAAAGCATACCCTCCCTCTCGATCATGTTGACGAGGCCATCCCGAATTATGTTGCAAGACCTATTTCGAAAAAACTTTTAAATATTCCTTTACAGGAATATTCCTTATGATGTATATTTAGATCAACAGCCGGAGAGACTGACGCATAAAGAGGTGAAAGGCATGTCAGGACATTATCCGGGCTTGGATATGACGACGTTAAGCGCATTAGCTGAACCAAATCGAAAGCTTATTGTCGAGCTGCTGCGTGACGGTCCCCTGACAGTAGGAGAAATCGCCGACAAGCTGGGGATCAGGCAGCCTCAAGCTTCGAAGCATCTGAAAGTGCTTAGCGAACACGGCATTGTAGAAGTGAAGGCGGAAGCAAACCGCAGGTTTTACAAGCTTCGGCCAGAGCCCTTCCACTCGCTCGATTCATGGGTGAACTCCTTCCGCCGGATCTGGGAAGAGCGTTACGACAACCTGGAGAACTACCTGCGTGAACTGCAAAGCAAAGAACAGTTACCAAGTCCCAAAAACCATATTGAGGAGGATTTAAAATGACAAACGCAATCGTATCAAGAGTAGAGAATGACAATGTACTGGTGCTGGAGCGCGTATTCACTGCGCCGCGCGAGCTGGTGTTCAAGATGTTCAAGGAGCCGGAGCATCTGAAGCGCTGGTGGGGGCCACGCGGCTGGGAAGTGCCTGTATGCACAATCGATTTCCGTCCGGGCGGCGTATGGCATTATTGCATGAAGTGCATGGATCAAAGCCAAGGCGACTTTTACGGTATGGAATCCTGGGGCAAAGGCGTATACAAAGAAATCGACGAGCCTAACAGCTTCAGCTACACGGATTACTTCTCCGATGCGGAAGGCCATATCAATGAAGAATTGCCTGCTACCGATATCGTACTAGAGTTTGTTGATCTGGGAGACGGCACAACCAAACTGATCAACCGCGCGGTGTATGCATCGGGCGACGCCCTGAAGACGGTTATGGACATGGGGATGCTGCAAGGCATTTCGGAAACTTGGGACCGTCTGGAAGAAGCATTGCAAGCGGCAAAATAAGCTGCATAGCGGAAAAAGCGTTGAACCGTTGGTTCAGCGCTTTTCTATTATGTAAGCAAAAGACGTTGAACCGTTGGTCAGCGCTTTTCTTTTCGTCCGAAAGCCGCCCATACCCCGCCCTCCCCTCCTGCATAGGCTAATATCGGGGAAGGGATGAAACGCTTGGGCGAGGTGAGTACAATTCATGGGGAACAATAACAATAACAATAACAACAGCAACAACAAAAACAATAACAACAACGGTCAAAGCGGAAACAACGGAAGCAGCAAAGGCAGCGGTAATGGCAATCAGCTTGGTGACTCCTTGGATCTCATCGCCGCCCGGCTTGGCTATATCGGTGCCATTATCGCAACCATCGGAGACGGCGTAGCCGCGATCGCGGCAGGCATCGCCCTTCGGCAGCTGGAAGAGCAGAACCTTGCCGAATCGCGGGCCGAAGTGGATCAATTCAGACAAACCGAAAACATCCAGCAGCAGGTTGATTTTTATATCAATGAACTTATCCAGATTCGGAAAATGATTAAATAACTCCCCCTCTTCGACTTGATCTCTTCTATCATACGGCCGTGCTTATCGGCTCTGAAAACAATCGTTTTCACATACTTACTTCTGACCTATGAGGAATCTGGAAAAAGCCCATCCGATCATTTGATTCGGATGGGCTTTTCGTCAACAAGGCAAGGTTAAACTACGTTTAATTGAACGTTGATGTTGCCGCGGGTTGCTCTGGAATACGGGCACACATTATGCGCCGCTTCGGCAAGCTCCCGAGCTTGACGGCTTTCCACGCCAGCCAAAGTAATGTCGAGTACGACCGCAAGCTCGAAATGATCCTCTGCATCCTTGCCAAGCGTTACCCGCGCCGTCACGGATGTGCTGTCCGGTTTGATTTTTCTTTCCCGGCACACCAGATTCAGCGCGCTCTCGAAGCATGCGGCATAACCGCCCGCAAACAGCTGCTCCGGATTGGTTGCGCCTCCCGGACCGCCCAGCTCTTTCGGATGAATCACGTTGATGGCCAGCATACCATCCTCCGATTCAAGACGGCCGTTACGGCCTCCAACCGCTTTTACGCTTGTTTTGTACAGCTCTTTCGCTATCATTGGCATTCCCTCCTGTCCATGCGGTAGTGTTGCCCACTCCGGATAAAATTACCCATGTTCTTCGTCATTGTATCAAGACATTTCAAGCCTCCCGTGATACAATCGACGAAAACTATGGAAATACAAGGCGAAGGAGAGAACGAATGAAGAGGTTGGCAGCAGATTCGATGCTGTTCCGAAGCAGGGGCAGTATCGATTCCGGGAAAGTATCTTTTATCGAATTGTTTTTTGACTTGATCTTTGTCTTTGCCGTTACCCAGTTATCCCATTCCTTTCTGAAAAATTTCACTCTGGAAGGAGCCATTCATCTCGGTATCCTGACGATGGCGGTCTGGTGGGTGTGGATTTTTTCCGCGTGGGTCATGAACTGGCTCAATCCGGAAACGAGACGCGTCCGGTTTATGCTTATTGCTCTCATGCTGGTGGGACTTATTATGTCGTCGTCGCTGCCGGAGGCTTTTGAGAAAACGGGAATTTATTTTGCCTGCGCCTATACCCTGTTCCAAGTGGGAAGAACCGCTTATACCATCTGGGTTCTGCAGCATGGCTCAACCGAGCTTCGGATTAATTTTATCCGGATACTCAGCTGGCTGGCTTTTGCGGGAGTTTTCTGGATTGCCGGAGGAATTGCGCACGAGGAGAACCGTCTCGCTTTGTGGTGCATCGCGCTGCTCATTGAATACCTCTCTCCGTCTCTGGGCTTCTGGACGCCTAAGCTTGGCAAAACCCCTACCACCGTCTGGGACGTGGAAGGCTCCCATATGGCCGAGCGGTGCGGATTGTTTATGATTATCGCGCTTGGCGAATCCATTCTGGTTACGGGAGCGACCTTCGCCGAGCTCGAATGGGACATGCTTACCTTGGGGTCGTTTGCAGCCGCTTTTGTCAGCACGGTTGCGATGTGGTGGATTTATTTCAATATGACGGCCAAAACCGGCCATCATTTCATCGCGCATTCCGAGGATCCGGGCAGAATTGCCCGTTCGGCTTATACGTATACGCATCTGCTTCTGGTTGCCGGCATCATCCTGTCGGCCGTAGCGGACGAATTGGTGCTCGCGCACCCGACGGGACATATCGAGCTTAAGACAGCGCTTGTTATTATGGCCGGTCCTGCTCTCTATTTGCTTGGCAATATGCTGTTTATGCGAATCGCAGCCGGTGTTGTATCGGCACCGTATACGGTTGGAATCATCGTACTCGTTGCTTTGTTCCTGCTCTACAGCTTCATACCACCGTTGTTCTTATCCGTCCTTGCAACGCTTACGCTTGTTGGCGTCGCCGTATGGGGCTCCGTCTTTACCGACCGGCTTTGCCAGGCGCCGCTGCCCGGACAGCATAAAACCGAGAAGCATTAAATCTCTGACGAAACTACATCACGCTAATTGCCCTTAGCGCAAAAAGAAGGCTGTCCCATCGTCATTCGATGACTTGGGGACAGCCTTTTTCAATGAAAAGGCAATATTTGTTCCTTATATTACCGGAATGAGGCTGAAAAGTACTTTTAAATTCATTTCAGTTCCATTTAAGGTACCGTGTCCATAATGGGTCCTGTAAGACAATTTACAAGCCCTAAGGAGGCAATGGAAATGAACAAATACTTAAAGACAATCGGAATTACGGCTACTTTGGCGGTCATGGTTCCGCTAAGCGCATTTGCGGCAACAGACACAACGTCGACTGCAAGCTCTTCAAATACGGCTCAAGTTCAAACGGATAACACGACTAAACAAATGAGCGGCAAGCATGGCCGCGGCGGTTTCGGCGGGAACTTCGTCTCGGATTCCGTACTTACATTGCTTAAGCTGGACCGCGATACGCTTAATGAGAAGCTTGCTGCGGGCAGCACGCTTGCTGAAATCGCTGCAGCGCAAGGGGTGTCGAGCGACGATTTGAAAGCAGCGCTAACAGCCGCGTTTGAAGAGCGTCAGACCGCCGAGAAGAGCCAGTTCACCGCAAACCTGGACAACCTGATCAACTCCGACCAACTTGCTCATGGACGTGAAGGACGCAGAGGAGGACGCGGTTTCGGGCAAAGCTTGGACACCGTTGCGACCGCTTTAAATATGACGGAGGATGATCTGAAAACAGAACTGCAGGCAGGCAAAACCATTGCGGATATCGCTGCAGCGAAAGGGGTTAGCGCGGACTCGGTAGTCAGCGCGCTCGAGACTGCGATTAACGTTCAAATCGATCAAGCCGTTACGGATGGCAAGCTGACAGCCGATGAAGCCGCTACGAAGAAAGAAGGTACAGCCGCGCAAGCTCAAAGCATCGTAAATGGCGAGTTTCCGCTTAAAGGCGATGCCGGCCGCCATGGCGGCGGAGCAAAGCCGACGGATCAAGCAAGCACAGACAGTGAGACAACTTCCGATTCCAACGCTTAATGAACAAGTACCCCGTTATCCTCCCTGGTGGTGATAGCGGGGCTTTTCTTTTTTATTGAATCCGTCCTTCGCTTATTTGCTGAGCTCTATCGTTGCGCGAAATTTCATGCTTTCTATTCCTCCTCGCCCTTCTTAACGACTTCCAAATCCTTGGCTACAATCCAACCGCTCATCCCGTAAGAGGAATAAAGATTAAAATATTTGTATCCGCCCTCCGTCAGTTTTTTCTCCAGCTCATCTATTGATTCATATACAGTTGGCCAACCGTGATCCTTGCCATTCCTCAGGATTTCAATGTTCCCCGCTATAAAACTGGAGATGTTCGATACGGTCATTGCAAGAATGATGCTGCCCTTGACCTGGTGCTCAAAATAATGGCAGCACACATCTTTTAATACAATATCGACTTCCTTCAAAGTCGACTCGTCTCTTGTATGTATCACTATCCGATCAAGCTGCAGATCCACCGTATACGATAGAATGACGTTGTCATGAATCAATAGATTTACCTCCTTAAAAGAATAGAAATGTAATTATCTATTTCTTCCATTCTTATGGCGTTTAATCCTCCTGTTGGTTGGCTGCTTCCCTGGAGAAAAACAAAAAGCCGCCAATCCATGCCGGCAGCTCCATTTCTTGTATGCTATTCTTCTTTATCTTCCGCGTCATCCTCACTCATTCTGTATTCCAGGACATCTCCCGGCTGGCAATCCAGCGCCTTGCAGATAGCGTTTAAGGTTGAAATCCGAATGGCTTTCGCCTTGCCGTTCTTTAGAATCGACAGGTTCGCCATCGTTATTCCAACCCGCTCCGAGAGCTCCGTCACGCTCATCTTCCTTTTGGCCAGCATTACGTCAACATTAATTATGATCGCCATGTTATTTCACCTCAGATCGTTAAATCATTTTCTGATTTTATATCGATGGCATTTTTGAGAAGCTTCTGAAGAACAGCCGCAAAGACTGCAATGACCAAGGATGCGAAGATAACAACCAAACCGATAACGATCAGACCGGGAGCGTCATCCATATCCGCAATGAGATACACGAAAGGTTCCGCTGCCGCATATAAAAGGCTAATCGCAATCGCGCAGTACTTAATATTTTTCAACGCCTTCACGGATAATTCGGAGAATGCCTGGTTCTTGTCGATATAGCCGAGCAGCTTGAATGCCTGATACAAAGCCATATAAAAAGGTATCGCCGAAAGATACATCGCGATGATAATCGGATATACCCAACTATCCGGCCAAGCTTCCCTAGCCTCTTTCATTATTGCAGGCAGCCCAAAAATACACAATGCCAGAACCGGAAGCCCCATCAGAAACACGGTTACCTTCAAAAAGAGCGTTGTTCCCCGTTCCACAAACATGCACCTCACTTCATTATTATCGTTTTGAATGTACCACATCATTTATCGTTTTACAATATATTTTACTCGTTTTGTAGAAAATCATGATGATTTTCCCCACACAAAAAAACAGCCATCGGATTGATGGCCGCCTGCTCTACATCCGCATATCAATTGCTTGGCTTCCAGACATATTTACCTTGTTTGTTGATATAGCCGTAACGGTAACTGGCATTCGCGGCATCATCAGAGCCATCGTTAATAAGGACGCTAGCTAATCCATTATGAAAAGCCTCCGCATAATCAAATTGCGGCTTAACGACAAGTGTGCCCTGACTGTCGATAAAGCCCCACTTGCGACTATCGCCTGCTTCTACCTCAACAGCTGCCAGACCTTCGGCAAACGGTTCCGCATCCGTGTATTCAGCGGGAATGACGAGCTTACCTGTTTGGTCGATATAGCCCCATAATGAATTCCCATTCACTTCTTTCATTACCGGAGCCAAGCCATTCTGAAATGAATTTGCATCTGCAAACTGCGGCTTAATAATATACTGCCCATTCTTATCAATAAAGCCCCAGCTGCCATTCGAGTCTTCGACTGCTGCAAGGCTTTCTTGGAACGGCAAAGCCGTTTCATATTTGAAGTTTATTTTCATAACGCCATTCTTATCAATAAAGCCATACTGGCCATTCTTCAGCACGGAAGCCATGCCTTCATGGAAGTCTGAGTATCCCTCAGCAAAGGTGTACTCGTACTGCGGTTGGACAATGGTCTTCCCTTTATTATCGATAAATCCAACTTTTGTTTCTCCCATTCCTGTTCCTGCAAAATTAGTTATGACAGCTGCTCTTCCCTCTGAAAAACCGAACGAGACATTGCTTCCTATGGAGAATACGGTTTTACCCTTTTTATCGATAAACACGCTCCTAATCCCATTCTTCAAATAAGTAGTAACCGCGGCCAATCCCTCCTGATAATCCACGGCAAAATCGTAATTCAAAGGAACGATTATTTTACCTTGCTCGTCAATATATCCGTACTGGGATTCGTCCCCGTTTTGCTTCATTACACTAGCGCGCCCTTCCGAAAAATCATTTGCGCTATCGAACCGCGGTTTAATTCGAACCTTTCCGGAACTGTCCATATACCCGTATTTTCCATTCTGCTTGATCAAAAATAAAGGCTCGTTCTTAAAAGGCATAGCCGCCGCCGTCAAAAAAGAAGTACAGCAGATCAGACTCGCACCCACTAATAAGAGAGATAAGCTTTTTCCCACGCACATACACGCTCCTGTCCGTTAGTTACTCCCATTAATTCGGTGCTAGCCATTATTTTCCTGCAACGCAAAAAACAGGCTGTCTAATGAAAGACAGCCTGCCGACTATTCACTCGCTAACCTTTACCCAAAGAACAAATCCAAGATGTTTGAGCCCGCCGAGGACTCTTTATTATAAAATTCGGAGTATCCGCAATCTTCGCAGTACACAACAGGAGCAGAGCTGGCAAAAAAGGCGCCGTCCGGAGTCAAGAGGACAACGCCTGCCAGCGCCAACGAACCGCTAATTGCGATTAAAGACGACCAGCTTCAGCTCGGTCATATCTTCAATGGCGTATTTTATGCCTTCGCGCCCGAGGCCGCTTTGCTTAATGCCGCCATAAGGCATGTGGTCCACGCGGAAAGTCGGGATATCGTTAATCATCACTCCGCCAACCTGCAGCTGCTCGGACAGATCAAGCGCGGTCTTAAGATCATTCGTATAAAGACCGGCCTGCAGGCCGAACTCGGAATCATTCACCTTCTCGACCGCTTCCTCCAGGGTATCCACTTTGTTCACAATGACAACCGGAGCGAACACTTCCTTGCATGATACTTGCGCATGGGCAGGAACGTTCAACAATACGGTTGGCAGCAGGATGCCGCCTTCCGCCTTGCCGCCGCATGCGACTTCCGCGCCAAGCGAGCGCGCCTCCTCCATCCATTCCAGTACCCGCGTGACATCCCGCTCCGAGATCAGTGCCGATACATCGGTTAAAGGATCAAGCGGGTCGCCGACTTGCAGCTTTTCAACCTCCGCCGTGAAACGCTCCACGAATTCCTCGAATACTTCTGCCAGCACATAGACTCGCTGCAGCGAGATGCATACCTGCCCCTGGTAGGAGAAGGCTCCAACCGCCGCGCGGGCAGCAATAGCTTCGATATTTACGCCCTTATCGATAATAACCGCCGAATTCGAACCAAGCTCCAGCGTTACCCGCTTGATGCCAGCCATTGCGCGAATGCTTGCGCCAACCGCCGCGCTGCCCGTGAAGGTAACCATGCTCACCCTCGGATCCTTTACGATAGCCTCGCCCAGTAGCCGGCCATCGCCGGTAATCACGTTTAGCGCACCATCCGGCAGGCCTGCTTCTTGAAGCAGCTCCGCGATAAAATACGCGGACAGCGGAGTCTGCGGCGCAGGCTTCAGCACGACGGTATTCCCTGACGCAATCGCCGGCCCAAGCTTGTGGGCGACCAGATTTAGAGGAAAGTTAAACGGCGTAATGGCGCCAACGACGCCAATAGGCTCGCGAACGGTATAACCAAAGCGGCCCTCGCCGCCCGGCACCGCATCCAGGGGAATCGTCTCCCCGTGTATGCGTTTCGCTTCTTCAGCGGCTATTTGATAGGTCTGAATCGTGCGGTCGACTTCGGCATAAGCCGCCTTCAGCGGCTTGGCCGCTTCCAGCGCGACAAGCCGTGCAGCCTCTTCGCGGCGCTCGGCAAGCAGCTGAACAAGCTTTTCGAGAATAGCGGCGCGCTTGTGGGCCGGCATCTTACGCATACCCGCCGTTGCCACCACCGCTGCTTGAATAGCCAGATTCGCTTCCGTTAATCCGGCGTCCGCAATCTCGGCAATCGCTTCCTTTGAATATGGCGCATAAAGCGTCGTGTATTGGGCGGTCTCGACCTCTTGTCCGCCGATCAACAGCTTTTGTCTCTTCATAGCCAACACTCCTTTTATTCCTTCCTTAGCTAATAACGCCCGACAG
The DNA here is from genome assembly GCF_004345425.1 of Paenibacillus sp. BK033. Taxonomy (GTDB): domain Bacteria; phylum Bacillota; class Bacilli; order Paenibacillales; family Paenibacillaceae; genus Pristimantibacillus. The sequence continues at coordinate 121,117 of NZ_SLVP01000009.1, read as the reverse complement.
ATACTGCTCGGGTGAACGGCCGACCACGGCCTTGAAATCTTTGCTGAAATGCGCCTGATCGTGGTAACCCAGCTCAACCGATAACCCGGCCAAATCCTGGGCTTGACCCAGATCCATCGCTTCGGCGGCATTTTGCAGCCGGAACAGCCGGATAACCGACTTCGGATTCACTCCGACGTATTTGGCGAATAAACGCTGCAGCCGCCGGATGTTTATGTCAAAGGACTCGCATACCTGCTCTACCTTGGTTATACCCTGGTTGCCAGCCGCATAATCGATAATTTGATTGACTAACGTGATCTGGTCATCATAAGGCGGGAGCCTCTCTGCCAGCAGCTGCTCTACGACATGAATCATACCGCGGTCACTATCTCGATGGGCAAGCACAAGCTCTTCAAGCTCCGAGCCTGGTATCCCAAGCACGGTCTCCACCTCTATAGGTCCTTCTGTCAACTCGGACAGCTCTTTGTTCACAAACGGATACAGACCGCCCGGACGGAACTTAACGCCAAAGACGATTCCGCTTCCCTTCAGCAGATAAGAAAATTTCTCTTTGCCAGGCCCGTAGAAAAAGGTTTTGCCCTGCTCAACCACCAGATTAGCGCACGGATTGGGTACAACATGCTGCCAATAGGAGTCATTCTGTTCCAGGTTCCATTGAACAATCCAGTAATGCTTGATAAAAGGCGACAAGGCCTCCGAAGCCGAATACCGCTCCAGCCGGAACTGGTCCCCTGCTGCGTTTAATCCGAGAACGCCCATGCTGGGCCGGGTTTGTGGATGGCTCATCCCTTCACTCCTGTTCGTGTCGCGTTTTTACAATACTTAGAAAAAGTCTTCTTCTATAATGAGTTTACCACACGCATCCAAGAAGAACCTGCAGCCTAGAAGAAAGATAAATAGAATCCAAGGAGGATATTAACAAAGATGGAGCTAAACTATGTATTCTATATTGATGCCTCGCCCGAGCAGGTGTGGCAGACGCTTGTCACCCCGGAAGGAACGCGGAGCACCTTTTTCGGAACCGTCCTGAACTCTACCCTTGAGCCTGGAGCTTCCTTCGAATACGTCGGACCGGGAGCGGACGGCGACAATACGGTCCATGTGTACGGCACTATTCTGGAGGCCGTTCCAGGCAAGGTGCTCAGCTATCGGGAGCATCCCGGCCCTTCTTACAGGGACAACCATGCCGAGCTGGAATCCAGAGTAACGTTCACCATGGAGACGGTAGGCAGCTGCACCAGGCTGACGCTTGTCAATGATCAATGGACGCCGGATCACCCGTCCTTCGCAAATTCGAAAGAGCATTGGTGGATGATGCTCAGCAATATTAAGACCTACACGGAAACGGGCAAAACGCTTGACTTCGGCTGGTAAAAAACAAGGGCAGACGGTCAATGCGACCTCTGCCCTCTATCCATTAAGGCGACCAGTATCTTCCGCCCTTAAGATCCGTATCCTGCAGAGCGCCATCGGCTTCCTGCAAGACAAATAAGTTCTCGCCCTCCGCACCCGCCCAAGCGATTCCAAGCAGCACCCCTTCATCCGAACGGGCCAGGAATAGCACCTCGAACCTTCCCGGGTCATCTCCGCCGTCTACCCGCCAAGTACCGGATTCGTTATACGTTGCGGGGAAATCCTTGAACAGCACTTTGTCTTCATGGATGTAAGCGATGCTTGCCAGCATGTCGTCCCCTTCACGCTCGAACACAAACAAAGCTATCTTCTCTTGTTCCGATTCGGAAAGAATGCTGCTCGACGTTACCTTTCTGCCTTTAATTTCTTCCACGCGGATTATCGTATCGGCATCCGCCTGTTCGTACTGCCCGTCTTCGGCGCTGGCTAGATCGACCAAGGAGTCCTGGCTAACGACGCCTTCCCTAGCCAGCAGATACGACTTATTCGGCAGGAGTATCCCTTCATCCTTAATTTTGTAGATATACCCCGCCATATTATTGAAGTTATCGATCGACTGTCTATTGGTATCCTGATCATTGGCCTCTTGACGGCGGACATACTCGATCTCGATCCGGTCCCCGCCATTTCCGATAGCCGCGGCAAACTGCTCCGGATCGTCTATTTCATCCCCATTTTCGGCGGGAATCGTGATTAACTGCTGCCCGGTTTCGTCCGCGAACGCAAACACGTTTTCCAGGCGACCCAGCTCCAATTGACCGTTAGCCGCCCCCGCATCCGTTTCCGCAGGCTCTTCTTCAGGCGTTTCTATGCTTGGCACCGGCGATTCGGCAAGTTCACTAACCACTGGTGTTGGTGTTGGCGTTGGTTCGTTTGATTCCGAATTCGTGCATCCGGCCAGCAGCAGCAAGGCTATAGCCCCACCAATCCACATGCCTTTTTTTCTCATCATTTCCCTCCTATCCGTAATGAGCCCGTTCCCTATGACTACCTTACCATACCTTGGAAAATATAGAAAACGGCTGCCTCGCAATGAAGCTTTTTCGCTTAATCTCCTTATTCTTAACGTGGTTAACCAGAAATTTAGGAGCCTTAAATATTAACCACATGTGGATAAAACGGGCTGTGGATATGTGGATGAGGGCTGTTGAAAGTCTAATTTTCCTGCTTGAATAGCCCGTTGATATGTGGGTAACTATGTGAATAACTTTACAAAAACTTTAATACTTCGTATTTTACGCAAAAAAACAGCGGTGCAAGGCACCACTGTTTTTGAGCCGTACTTATTTAAATACAAGCGTTCCAAAGCTGTCGCTGCGGTGAAAATTAGGGGTATCCGACTGGACCGGCGACCAGCTCAAATAATGAGGGGCCGGCGTCAGATCGCCGCACTTATAGAAGTTACCCTTCATAACGGCACCCGGTTCCGCCCGAAAATCCGGAAACCAGTAGTTAAGGAAAGCAAACGGTATGCGCAGGTTAAGCTCCCAGTACATACTGTGGCATTCGGGATTCCATAAGCCAAGGGCCGTCCTTATGCCGAACTGGCTTGCGGCTTCGGGCAGAATCCGCTTGCGTTTCGGGCCGCCGCTTTCGCCAATCTCCAAGAGCAGTACCCCGGCGGCATTCAGCTCAAAGTTGAGATAACGGGAATCCCGGGCAGGAAGCGGCTGAACGAAAAACTCCACGCAGCTGTCCTGATAGACCGGGTCGCCATGCCGCCTATGCTTCATGACGGGCGATTCCTCGTAGACTCGGAACTGCAGATGCAGCGCCTCTTCATCGTAGACGCCGCGAACCTCGGTCTCGGGCGGCTGCTCTATATGCAGCCACTGCTGATAAGCAACCTTCGCGGGCGGCAGCCCCCGCCATTCCTTGTCCGTAAAGCCGGCAGCAGCGGCTGCGAATGAAAACTCATGCTGTATGCTCATGGCATGGCGATCCTTTACCGTACGGAAATCCATGCGCCGCGTTGATCCGCCGATTCCCGCTCCGCCGTTACGATCTCGATGCTGGCCTTTGTGCTCTCCGGAGTAGCCGTATCCAGCGGCAAGCCTTGAACAAGCGCTTCCGTGAAATATTTTTGTTGATAGTAATAGCCTTGATCCGCCGGCAGCTCGGCGGTGAAGCCCGGTCCGTCATTCGGATTTACTTTGACGCTGGCGCCGTCAAATTGCACGTTGCCGTGCTCAAAGTTAACCTTGTAGCCCATCTCAAAGCCAAAGTCGCCATTTAGCGTCCAATCCACATGAGCGGATACAATTTTGTTATCCGCATAACGGTAATGCGTGGAGACGATATCGTAGCCGCTTCCCGCGATCACGTTTCTGCCGTAGCAAGATACCGCTTCCGGCTTTCCGAACAGCCAGTTCACGACATCCGTGTCGTGCACGTGCATGTCGAGCAAAGCACCGCCGCCCTTTTCGTTCACGAGCACCCACGGTCCCCAGGAAGGCGTTCCGCCGCCGCGGTAGAAGTACGCATTCGTAGCGCTGCCGAACTTGCCGCTGCGAACGAGCTCCTGAAGATAAACGTAAGCCGGCCAGAAACGCAGGCATTGTCCGATCATCAGCTGTTTGCCGCTTGCTTCCGCAGCCGCAATCATAGCGTCGCATTCTTCCGCATTCATCGCCATCGGCTTCTCGCAAAGCACGTGAACGCCGCTGCTCAGGCATTGAGTCGTGACATCGCGGTGCAGGAAGGTAGGCAGCGTAATATCGACCGCATCCAGCTGCTCGCTATCCAGCATCTCTTGCACAGACGTGTATTTATTGAAACGGCCGTAATCGATCGCATTCTCCGAGGAAGTATCAATGTTGCCGCCGCTGCCGCCGCCGTTCAGCTTCGCTTCGTCCACATCGCAAAGCGCCACGACGCGGATCGGCGCCCCTTCTCTCTCGAGTCGCAGGTAGTTCTCGAGATGGGTCTTGCCCATAAAGCCAAGTCCAATCAGTCCTATTTTAAGCATTAGCGTTCCGTCCTCCCCAAGATGGCGTCCATTGCCGCCGAAGTGTTGTACACGATTTGTTTCGTATGATGGGTGTATGGCGGGATCATCTCCGCCGTTACGTAATCGTTATAGCCGATATCTTTAAGCGCTTGAATCACTACCGGATAATCCACGTCGCCCGCAAGAAGGTCGACGAAGCCGTGAAGTCCGCCCGCTTGTCTGCGGTAATCCTTGAAATGCACCTTCTTGATCCGCTTGTTCAGGATCGAGATCCAATGCTCCGGATAACCGGAATAGACAACGTTGCCCACATCGAAGTAAGAACCGACATACTCGGAGCCAACCGCGTCAATAAATCCGCGCATCTCAAGCGGCGACAGCAGGAACTTGTTCCATACGTTTTCGATGCCAACGGATACCTTCACCGCTTCCGCTTCCTTCGCCAGCTTCGTGAAGAAGGCCAGCGCATTATCGTACGCCCGGTCATAAGGAACCACGGGAGCATTCGGGATAAAATCAACGCCTACCGCGCCAGGCACGATCAGGACGGAGTCAACGCCAAGCGCTGCGGCATGCTCGAGCTGTTTTCTCGCGATATCGTAAGCCTTGCTGGACACTTGCTCATTCTCGCTGGTTGGCGGGTAGTCCCAATACAAGCCGCTTGCCAGGCTCGACAGCTCGATGCCGGCGTTATCCGCAAATTGGCGGATTGCGCGTACCTCTTCCGTCGTGCTTTCCAGGCTCAGCGGGCCTGTCTCGTTCAGCGACAGCTCGATGCCGTCAAAGCCCGCATCCTTTGCCAGCGCAATGCTTACCTCTATACTCATGCCTGCCGGAAAAGACCAAATATTAATCCCTTTTTTCAAGTTAGGCAGCCTCCTTTAGCTCTTTATACTGCCATTATATAGGCCCCCGCGAAGCCCTTCTTTAGCAAATCAGCCGGACCTTTTGCACAGAGCGAAAAGGATTTATAATTAGTGCAAACAGGTACAAACAAGGGAGAGGGCAATAGGTGGAATTCATTCGCCATACGCTGAAAGAAATGCTTGCCGTACGCAAGCTGATCTCGTTCCATTACTTTGAGTTCGCGAAAGGTTACGTATTCGAGGGAGAGCAGCATGACTTCTGGGAGCTGCTTTACGTGGACAAGGGGAACGTGGAAGTAAGGGCCGATGAGCAAACGCATCAGCTTGAACAAGGCATGATCATCTTCCATAAGCCCGGAGAGTTTCATACCGTGAAGGTTGGCAGCCAGCATAAGCCGCCTAACCTGTTCGTGCTCTCTTTCGAGTGCGCTTCCCCATGCATGGAGTGCTTCGAGAACCGGATTATTCAGCTGGGGACAAAAGAAAGGAACCTGCTGTCACTGCTCATGCAGGAAGGCTTTTATTCCTTTGAGCCGCCATACGACAAGTCCGATCTCCATGAGCTGGTTACCCGGGAAGACGCCCCCTTCGCCAGCGAGCAGGCGATGCGCAATTACTTGGAGACGCTGCTTATTCAATTGATTCGGCAGCAGGAAGATGCCGACCGGCAATCCGTGCGCAAGCCCGCCTCTTTCCAGACGGAGAAAGCGGAACAGAAGACGGCCGACCGGATTATCGCCTTCATGCGCGGGCACCTGGGCGAGCAGTTGACTTTGGACAGGCTGTGCAAGGAGCTTCACTTGGGGAAAAGCCGGCTCAAGGAAGTGTTTCACGCGCAGGCCGGCGTTGGCCCGATGGACTATTTCAAGCAGCTCAAGATCGAGGAAGCCAAAACGATGATCCGCGAGCAGCAGTACAACATGACCGAGATTGCCGCTATGCTTGGCTACAGCAGCATTCATTATTTCTCGCGCGATTTCAAGAAATCAACCGGCATGCCGCCGTCCGATTACGCCCGTACCGCCAAGGCCCGGGCTCAGGGATGAGATAGCCCTATGCGCGGTTTATAAGCTCCTTACCGATAAGCTCCTTACCGGTAACCGCACAGCTTCGAAAGCCTTTGTTGCACAATATGCAGTGTAATCGTACATTTGAGGCCGTCTTCTAACAATATACTGAGCGGAATGCAGGATATCGGGGGAAAAACGGTTAATCCTAGGCTCATTACGAACAATATGCTGTATTCCGTGCAACATATCTCACCAGCACCCACTATTTCGAACCATTATCCTGCAATTCGTGCAACGCAGCTCCGTGAAGGCTATGCCGTTGGCGTGCATCTCAGCTCCATGAATGCCATACCGTTTGCGTGCAACGCAGTTCCGTGAATGTTATACCATTGGCATCCATCTGGGCAACTCGGCATCCAGCAAGACGGAACGCGTGTCTATTGGCAGCGTGCTAAGCCATAAACAAAAAAAAGGCGCCCCCAAAGCCATTAAAGATGACCTCGGGACTGCCTCTTCTCTATGATTGCACGCTGCTGACGGCCGGCTGCTGGGACTCGGAAGAGCGGCGGTATACCATCCGGTACGGAATCGTCATGCGCACCGGCAGCGAATATTGATGATTCAAGTAATCGAGCAGCAGCTTCACCGCGTACATTCCCATCTCGATTTTGGGTACATGAATCGTTGTAAGCGGCGGCGAGGTGAACTCGGAGATTTCGATATTATCGACGCCTACGACCGCTATATCCTCCGGAATGCGGAGACCGCGCTCGGAAGCGGCGCGCATCGCCGCAATCGCCATCATATCGCTGGCCGCGAATACGGCGGTTGGCGAATAGCCTTTTTTCTCGAATGCCTGCTTGGTCAGCTCATAGCTGAGCGATACATCCCACTTCACGTCGATAATCCAATTGTCGTTCATCTCTAGACCGGCTTCGCGCATCGCGCTTTGATAGCCGAGGAACCGCTTCTCCTGACGGAAAGGATCGCTTAGCTCCGGACCGCCGATATAGCCGATCTGCTTATGCCCCTGCTGGATGAGATGCTGCACGGCTTCCTTCGCTGCGGCTTCGCGGTCATAACAGACGACCGGAATCGTTCTGTCCGCCAAATCCACGCCAACGACCGCCTTCACATTCTGCTTGATCCATTGGTACGCATCCGCATCAATTCGCTCGACGATAATCATGCCGTCGATCCGGTGCTCCTTCACGAGCGACTGCAGCTGCTGGATATCCTGCTGATTCTCGATGCTGTATACAAACTCCAGCCGTAGACCGGACTCCGTCAACGCTTTCTCGATGCCCTCCAGAATAACGGAGAAGTATGGATTATTATATTTGTTCTGAGGAATGGCAACGACACAGCCGATATGAACCATCAGCTTGTTATCGGATTTGCCCAGCTTCTCCGCACGGTTCGCCTTGTAGCCGAGCTTCTCCGCAACTTCCCAAATTTTCTTACGGGTCTCTTCGCTGACGGAACGCGTGGAGTCATTCTTCATGACCCGCGATACCGTCGAGATCGATACCCCGACCTGCTCTGCAATATCCTTTAACTTGGCCATCATACGTTCCTCTCTGTTCCTATATCGAATATATGCTCTCTATAATTGCGGCAACTACGCAAAAGTTGCGGCAAAATCTATTGTATAGCCCTATTCATCAATAGTCAAGAAACAGCGTCATTTCAGGCATTCAGGCCTAAGCAAAAAAGGGAAAAGAAGCGACCAAACGCCTCTTTCCCCCGCTCTTTCCTTAACCCTCTTATTTCAGCTTGGACTCCAGATCCTTAATGGCCGCATCCACGTCGCCGTCGCCGGCAAGCGGATTCTTAAGCGACTGCTCGCCGTATGTCCATACCAGATCCGTCTTTTTCACCGTGAACGGCGAAATGATGCCGAACTGCTGCGCGTCGAGGAAGATTTTATTCGCTTCGCCCGCGGTTGCGATATAAGCGTCGGATGCCGCTTTATTCGCCGGAATCGAGTAGCCTTGCTTCGCAAGCTCCGTTTGACCTTCCGGACCTGCCAGCCATGCCAGCAGTTTATACGCTGCATCTTCATGCTTCGTGTTGCTCGAAATCGCGATACCCGCCGGTTGTACAACCGTTTTGTTCTCTTTGAATTTCGGCAGGTACGTAATGCCGTAATCCACTTTAGCTTCCTTGAAGTTGGTTGTATTCCAGTTGCCGCCCGGGTTCATCGCAACCTTGCCGGTCGTAATGCCGAGGTTCACTTGGCCGCCTAGACCTTCGATTTGCGCTGGCGTGGTATTGATTTTTTTCTTCGTTGCGTCAATAAAGAAGTCCAGTACTTCACGTGCTTCAGGGGTATTCAGGGCAAGCGATCCGTCATCGTTCACAAGCTTCGCGCCGTTGGACCACAGCTCCGGCTCTAGGAACCAATCCATGGTCGAACCAGGCGATACGGACATGCCCCATTGCACGATGTTGTTGCCGTCAAAGCCGGCCTCGCCGGGGTTCTTGCCGTTCTTGTCGAGCGTCAGCTTCGTTGCGATGTCGATAATCTCGGCCCAGGTTGGTTCAAGGGAAGGAACCGGCGCGTTCTTCGGATTTTTCTTCGGATCCGCAAAGATCGCTTTGTCGTAGTACCAGACGATAACGTTCGCGTCGATCGGAAGCGACACTTGCTTGCCGTTGTATTTATGTAAACCGAGCAGGCTTTGGTCAATATTGTTCAAGTCGAAGCCGTTGTCCGCAAGCGGACCGTCCAGCTCTTTGAAGATGCCGAGCTCGGCATATTTCTCAATAAAGGCATAGCTGGTTTTGAATACGTCGGGAAGCGTGCCGCCCGCGGCGTTAGCCGTCAGACCGTCCCAATAGCTGCCCCAGTCCTTGCCTTCCAGCTTAACCGTAATGCTCGGATTGGCTTCCATGAACTTATCGAGAAGCTCTTGCGTACGCTGCAGCTCTTCCGCCGTTCCCCATTGCGAATACGTAATCGTAACCGGTTCCGCTGGCTTTTCTGTCTGCTCGGCGCTGCCGTTATCGCTTTGCCCGCCGTTTGCCGCCGTATTCGAGCCGCCGTTATTATTGTTGCTGCCGCAGCCGGAAATGATAATCGTCATGGATAATACCAGCGTAAAAAGACCCAATAACCACTTTCTGTTTGTTTTCATATCCAGTTCCCCTTTAGATTATTTTGAAAACAGCAGTATTGAAAATCTTATGCCTGCCCGTGTTGTTCTCCCTATCGGCCTTACCCCTTCGAACCCGTGAGCACCACCCCCTCAACGATATAGCGCTGCGCGAACAGGAACAGCAGACCGATTGGCACGATACTGATAAAAGCGCCGGCGGCAAGCGCCGGGAAATCCTGACTCGTCTGGCCGATGAGCAGCTGCAGACCAACGCTGAGGGTAAACATGTTGTTGCTCTTGATATAAAGGAACGGTCCGAGGAAATCGAGCCATGAGTTCACGAAAGCAAAGATTACGGTCGTGACGACAATCGGTTTGGACAGCGGCATGATAACCTTCGTAAACACGGTCCACCGGTTCCCGCCGTCGAGGTAGGTCGCTTCATCTAGCTCCTGAGGGATCGTCATGAAAAATTGCCGGAACAAGAAGATGTAGTACGCGCCGCCAAGCCACGCCGGAACGATCAGCGGCAGCCACGTATCCACCCAGTGCAGCTTCGTAAAGAGCACGTAAGACGGAATCATTAGAATGGACGGCGGAATCATCAGCGTCATAAGGACGATCGGGAACAGCCTGTCCTTGTATTTGGTTGAAAAACGCGAGAAGCCGTAAGCTACGATCGAGCTGGACAATACCGCCCCTAGCACAACAAGCGCGGAGATTGCAAACGAATTCTGGATCCACCTCCACATCAGCGGCTGTACATCAAACAGCCTGTTGAACGCTTCGAAATTGAGCGATTCCGGCAGCAATGTCGGAGGAACCTTGTACGTTTCGGCCTTTGTCTTGAGCATCGTCGACAGCATCCATACGAGCGGTCCCGCGAACAGCACCAGCGCGGCTGTCAGAAGCACGTATTTGCCGGTTTGCTTCATCACGCGTCTGTTAGACGTAGTCATCTTGTTTCCCCCTTCTATTTCTCGCCTTCATAATAGACAAACCGCTTCGACAGCTTCATTAGAACAAACGTAACAAGCGAGATCAGCGCGAATAGGAAGATGGACTGCGTCATCGCCATGCTGAATTTCAAATCCGTAAACGCCGACTTGTAGATGTTGTAGACAAAGGTATACGCCGCGTAATTGGGCCCGCCCTTCGTCAGCAGCAGCGCTTCCGTAAACATCTGGAAGTTGTACATCGTCTGGATAATGACAACAAACAGAATGGAAGGACTGATCATCGGCAGCGTCACGCGGAAGAACGATTGAACCTTGTTAGCCCCGTCGATGAGAACCGCTTCATATAGATGCTTCGGCACGTTCTTGAGCGCCGCCAGGAAGATAAGCACCCCGCTCCCGGAAATCCATACCTGCAGCAGGATTATGACCGGCTTGATCAAGCCTTCGCTGCCCATCCAGTCGATCTTGCCAATCCCGAATACGGACAACCCCGCATTCAAAATGCCGAATTCCGAGTTGAAAACCAGGCGCCAGATAATGACGGTCGCCACGATTGGCACCAGCGTCGGCAGGTAATAAAAAGTTCGGTAAAGGGCGATGCCTTTGACGTTCATATTGAGCAGCAGGGCCAGCAGCAGCATCCCCGCCGTTACGATCGGAACGCCAATGATGACGAAGTAGGCGGTGTTCCCCAGGCTTTTGCTGAAGATCGGGTTGTTAAACATGTCCACGAAGTTCGATAACCCGACGAAGTTATAGTTTGCCGCGCCCGGCAGCCGGGCATCGGTAAACGCGTAAAACACGGAAGTACCGAAAGGAACAAGGAAAAAGAGCGAGAATCCGATGATCCAAGGGGAAATAAATAAGAAGAAAATAAGTGTGTCAAATCTTCTCAGCTTGCTTTTCATCCGGGCACCCCCTTACTTCATTAGTTCGTTCACGTATACATAGCGTTCTTCCACGATGGATTTCTCCGCCGCCAGCGCAATCAGAAGCGCGTCTCTGCCGACATACGCGGAGGCAAAAGGCTGCTTGCCTTCCTTCACGCTCTTCACGAATTCGATGCGCTGCGTTTGTCCGCCGGTATGCCCGCCCATAATCGAGTCCGAGGTGACGTCGATATCGAGATGATCGCGGGTGAAGTTTTGTCCGCCAACGATGTCGATCGTCTTGTCGTTCTTCGCCACCATCTGGCCGCCGTTCTCGCCGATCAGCCCGATCTCAAGGCCGTCACCCATTAAATTGCGAGGCTTCAGGTACATGCAAAGACCAAGATTCGCCTTGCTTCCGTTCTCGTATTCAATCGTTACCCAGGCATGATCGACGATCGAGACATCCTCGATCGGTTTAGCAGGATAGTGGCTGTAGGAGTTCGTAATCAGGTTTGGCTGCCCCTGCTTCATTACGTGTTGACCGCCGGTTGCAAACACCCGTACCGGCTTCGAGCCGATCATCCAATTGAAAATATCAAAGTGGTGGCAGTCCTTCTCGACCAGCGCGCCGCCCGATTTGTTCTTGTCATAGAACCACTCCGTCGGAGGGAACGGATCGCGGAATTCCTTGCACCACATCAGCTTTACGTCGCCCAGGCGTCCCCGCCCAAGCTCCTCGGCCATTCTCCGGTACACATTGGAGTAACGGTACACAAGCCCGATCTGCAGAATGCGATCGTTTACCTCGGCTGCTTCAATAATCGCGTTGCAATCCTCAAGGGTATGGGCAACGGGTTTCTCTAGGAAAACATGCTTGCCGGCTTCGAGAAAAGCAACCGCAACCTCGCGGTGCAAATAGTTCGGAACGCTGATGACCACCGCATCGATGTCTTCTTTATGTAAAAGTTCCTTATAATCGGCTACGATAACCGGCTTGCTGTTCTTCAGCTCGGCCAGCGTGCGGTCCACGTTTGCCTGGTTCATATCGCAAATATAATTCACCTTGCACTCCGGCAGCAGATCAAAACCGATGCAATGATGCGAGCCCATATCTCCCACGCCGATAAATGCCATTCTCAGTTTTTCCATGTCTACACTCTCCATCGATAATTTTGCGCCAAATATGATCCGGATCATTACAACTCATGGCGAGTACTCGCTTTCATGTTCTGATCATAACGCAGCCTTCACGACAAGTCAACAATTTTTGGGTAAAATACCTGACATATTTGCGCCAAAATTATATTATTTCATTTTATCAGTAATCATGCGGGTTTTTCGCTAAATGTTTAAACTGTATCCTCCATAAAATTTGGGAATATGACACCAATAAGTCAGATTTGATTTCGTAATTTGCGCCAAATTAACTATCTTATATGCAAATTTCGCCAACACTTTTCTCTCAAATCTTCTTGGCGCAAAAAAAAAAAAAAAAGACTGTCCGGCATGCCGGACAGTCACTTGAGCTCGCTTTTATTTGAGCAGCATCTCCATCAAACGAAGCGTAATCACCGCCGCTTCCGCACGCGACACGCCTTCCCGAGGACGGAAAGAGCCGTCCGCATCCCCAATCATGAGACCAAGCTGCCTCGCCTTTCTTACGCTATCGGATGCCCAATCGCTAATCCGTTCCGCATCCCGATAGCTCGCTTCTTCATGATTCGGAGACGTTCCCGAAGCTGCTTCCCCGAGCATCTTCGCGGCTGCGCGAATAGCCAGAACCGCCAGCTCCTCCCGGGTGATTTGCTCATTCGGCCGGAACGTATCGCCGTAACCATTCATCAATCCCGCTGCCAATACTTCCTTCAACTCCTCTGTATACCAAGCCTGCACCGGAACATCCCGGAACGGCGTTTGCGTTCCGCCGTCCGGCACCGTTCCAAGCCCCAGTATTCTTGCCAGCATGGCGGCAAGCTCTACGCGGGTAATGGACCGGTAGGGAGCAAATCTGTCATCGCCCACCCCTTGCATGACTTGCTTTGCTGCCAGCGCTTCGATTGCTTGCGCCGCCCAGTGACCGGCCGCAACATCGCGGAAGGCCTTCTCGTAATTCAGCCATTGATAGGTTCCGGAGGCCGTGATTTGCGCCGTTAACAACCCGTTGCGGAAGCTTGCGGCAGCTGCTTTTAACCGTTCATTCCGAACACCGTAAAGATTAACGGCATTTACATCCGCCGTATCGGGCTTCAGGGATACTATGACGGGCGATGCCGCAAAATCAAGCGTCTTCTCCCCTGCTGCCGTCGTTACGGCAAGCCCAAAGGAAACAGCCTGCCCGACGCCATGCGCCGAGGCATTCTCCTTCGCTGCATAGGAAGCGAGATCCGATCCGGGCTTAACGGTAACGGACAGCCAAGCCGCGCCGCTTCCAGCCTGCTCCTTCGCCTTGGCCAGCAGGGAGCCTGGCAGCTCCCAGCTTACTTTCCCATCCGAAATGACAATGGACGGATTGCCCGAGAGAGCCTGGGCCTGAAGAGGCACCTCGATTTTCTCTTTGCCTGGAAGCCATGCGATAGCAAGCTTGCCATCCGTAAGAACCGGATTACCGAGACGCTGAACCTTGCCGTCATCCGCCGCCGGGACCGAGCCGTTCCCGCCGCCCGTGCTGCCGGATGAGCCGGTCACCGTCAGAGTGCCAACCTCGTATCTGCCGTCCGGACGTTTCCCGTCAATCGCCAGCTCCATGCCCGGCGCGTCCGTCGCCGGATCAATGACGGCAATAAGCAGCTTGTAGCTGCCTGCCGCCAGCGTGCTTGGCAAATTCAGCCGATGCTCCAGCACATGCCGGCCCGGCAGAAGCGTACGCAGATCGGTATCCTGCCGCTCTTTGTACACGATTGCTCCACTGGCATCGGCAAGGCTGTATTCCAGCTTCCAATCCTGATAGAACGGAGCAACTCCTTTGTTGTTAAGAACCGTCTCAACGGAAGCGGAGGTTCCGCGCGCCGCGGAGTTCGAATGCTTCACCGCCTCGATCACGTAGCGGTAGCCCATCATTTTCTGCATCGTCTCGATGTTGGACTGAATGTCGGTCCCGTATGCCGTACGCGCCGGGGAAGACGGCCCAAGCCACGAGGTATGGCTGACCCGCATCTGGCGCAAGGATTCCATAAGTGCATCATCGGTCAGCCAGCTTTCCGGGTTGCCGTTGGCAAACTCTCCGCCGGAATACGCATACTTCCAAAAGTCCGGCATCGCGGAAGCCGCTTGAGCCGATGCCGCATCCGAGGGATTATCCACGAACTCCCCGATGCCCGACCAGCCGTTTTGCGTCCAGCCCACCCACTCGTCCGTGCTGGATTTAATGCCGAACACGTCGTTAAACAATCCGGTCCGCTGCTCGCTTGCGATAGGGAAAGGTTTTCTCATGCCGATCTGCTTGTGCTTGAACGCGTCCAGGTAGTGCTGAACGTATCGGTCGGAGATACTCAGCTTCGGAAACGCGCCGGAGCCGCTTGGCCACGTATGCCACTCTCCCCAGTGCCCCAGACTCCCCAATTGCACGAAAGCAATCCGCGGATCGTTGTCGTATCGCTCGGCTACCTTGGCGATCATCCGCTCATGCTCGGCCAGCAGCGTCTCGCTGTCGTAATTCGGACTAAAGCCGGAGCCAACCTCCTGCGTATCGTACCAGGTGCCGGCATTTCCTTCCGCGGCAAGCTCATCGTACAGCCAATCCGGAATATCCTTATGGGACGGGTCGGCCGTAGGCGTATCCATCACAATCCGCAGGTTAATCCGTTTGCCCTGCGAGGCCCAATAAGCGAATTGATATTTCTGTTCAATGCCCGCCCAGTCGAACTGCCCTTTGACAGGCTCGAGCTCGCGCCAAGAAATTCCCGCGTACACCATGCTGTGCTGCTGAGGGTATGGAGTGCCGTCAGGCTTCGATGAATCCTTCGCCCAAGCGACCCAGCCCATAAACGGATTATTCAGCAGCTCAAAGCTTTGGCGAGGGTAAAATACGTCCGCCGTCTCCTGCGTCCGCACCGTATTGTCCACGGTCAGCGGCGCGCTGCCGCCCATCGGCAGCTGCAGCATGCCCCGGTTGGCATAACCAAGCTTGATTGGAGCCGGTTCATCAAGACCCAGCTGATCCAGGTAGACGTTCATTTCGATCGAATCGTCCGTTACCGCCAGATAAACCGGTCCCTTCTCCTCCCAGGAGCCGTTCTGCTGCTTGTATTCGTACAGCGTGCTTCGGTCGATCTTGTAATCGAAGCCTTCCTCCGTCCATAGGCCGCTTGATGCCCCTGTAGCCGAATCGCCGTCCGTATTCAAATAATAGACGTTACGCAGATCGAGATTCTTGCCCTTTACCCGAACGTACAGCTTGCGTTCGTCCTGCACCGCATCCAGCGCATAAGGGGAACCGCCTGCGGCGGCGCCAAGCTCCACCCCGCTCCAATCGCCGTCGTCCCCGTCTACGGTTATCGAGGACCCGCTGCTGCGGAGCTGGATAACAGCAGGATCGCCGCTTGCGTCAGGCGCGGCATAGCTGTTGCTTAGGAATCCGGCATGAATGGACTGCTCATCGGTAATCCCCAGCTCGTTAAGCGGCACGGACCATTCAATCACTTTATGGTCGCCGGTACCCGTGCTGACATAAGGGAATACCGCGGGCGTCTGATCCCAGCCGCCGCTTCCGTTCGAGGCGTACAGTATAGCCGTCTGGACCAGGAATTCAGCGCCCAGCTTGCCTGCCCATGCCCAGCTGGACGTGCCGGTGGAAGGGTTTTTGTCCGTATCAAGGAACAGATGCTCCCACAGATTAGGGAACTCGGCATTATCGATTCGGCCATCAAGGAGTGCAAACAGCTTGCCGTCCGTCACATAAGTCTTCACGGTTGTCAGCCCGTCCGCCGTCACCGTCAGCGGCTGAATACCCGCCCAATCCGCGGGATCGCCATCCACCGTTAACTGCGGCTTCGCCGCGAGGCTAATCTCCGCGGGATCGCCGGCAGGGTCCGGCATGGCGTAGTTATTGCTTAGAAAAGCCGCATGAACCGACTTCGCATCGCCGGCATGCAGGTCGGCAAGCGGCAGCGTCCATTCAATCGTCTTCGCGTCGCCCGTTCCGGAACGGGCATAGCTTAATCCGGTCGCCGCCTCCTGCCAGCCGCCGCTTCCGTTCGCCTCATAGAGAAAACCGGATTGAACGAGGTATTCCGAGCCCAGCGTGCTCGCCCATGCCCACATCGCATTTCCCGTTGCAGGCTTGCGGTCAACGTCGATCAGCAGATGCTCCCACAAATCCGGGAATTCGCCATTGTCGATACGCCCCTCAATCAGCATGTGCAGAGCATCCGCCGACACCGCGTATTTCACCGTTGTTTTCCCGTCCGCGCTGCGAAGCAGCTCGGGCACATCGGCCCATTCGGAGCCGTTGCCGTCAATGGCCAGATCAGCCGGAGGCGGAGGTGCTTGCGCTGTACCGCCGGATGAGGAAGGCTGCACCGAGACCATTAACTCGCCAAGCTCCGGCAGCATCGATCCTTCCGACAATAAACCCACCTTGATTTTGCCCGCGGGATCGGCAGCCTGAAGCGCCGTCAGATCAATCTCGTATTCGGCAACGGTGTCGTTATCCCTCAGCACAACCTGTCCCTGCCGCACCCAATCCCCATTCTCGTAGGCATACGCTGCGTCGCCTTCAATCTTGTAATCAATCCCGGTCGAATCCTTCCACCCGGCTATATTCGCCCCCGTAGCCGCATTATTGTCGGTATTTACGTACAGCGTCTTGGCGCGGTTCATCCCGCTTCCCTTCGCCATGACATAGAGCTTGCCGTCCTGATTA
Organism: Paenibacillus sp. BK033; assembly: GCF_004345425.1. Lineage (GTDB taxonomy): Bacteria > Bacillota > Bacilli > Paenibacillales > Paenibacillaceae > Pristimantibacillus. The sequence continues at coordinate 104,083 of NZ_SLVP01000009.1, read as the reverse complement.
ACCGCCTTAATCGATGCCATCCGGCTGCTTGCCGTCGCCTGATCCGTGTGCCCGCCATTCCAATCCTCGAAATTGCCGTACAGCGGCACAGCCCCGGAACCCGCTTCCGCAGATGCCGCAGGCAGACCGGCAGCCGGAAGAGCTCCCATTATAACCGCCAGTGCCGTTAACGCTGCCTTTTTCCCCGTCTTGCCCATCGTTTCCCCATCCCTTCGGTTTGTCCTTACCTGTGAAGCGATTCTCGACGAACTCCCCTAGACGTTGCCCCTTCTAATTTTGCAGCCTCCTTTGTTTGTATAAGCGCCAGACGCTTGTTGCCCCTCATTCTAGTAAATATTTACACAAATTTCAATCATTTTTAGGAAAATATTTATTTAGTTTGCGGCAAATAATTTAGCTGATTTATAACTAGTCCCTAAATCCTTTAAGGGCACTAAACGTTGCAATCGAAGTCATGCGCCTCAAAAAACCGTGAATATAATTGTTGTAATCCCGTAAACGCTCGATTATAATGGCCTCGTTGGCGCATAAGCAATCTCATTCACCCTGTTAATTTCCTGAATTTTTTGCGCCAAATTCCTTCGCCCATCTAGGAGGTGATTTGTCCGAATTTTCCGACGTCATACAATTCAAAAAAAGAGGAGTGACTATTTTGCTTACAGCCTTCCATCGTTTGGCTCGCCGAATGCTCACCGCATCCCTGGTCCTGCTGCTGCTGTTCCCGACATTCCGCGCCCCCGGCCTCGCGCCGTCCGCACACGCCGCCATCGGCAAAGATCCGTTGTACGGCAAAGTACCCGGTCTCAGCGAATACAGCCGGGTTATGATCTGGTACGGCACGAATACCGCAACCCAGACTCAGCTTGATACATTAAAGACATACGATCTTGTGATCCTCGAGCCTACCATCCGCATCATTAACGTCGCGAAGAACCAATTCTACTTCGAGACGTTTACTCCCAATCAGGTTAACGAAGTAAAACGGGGCGTTGACGGCATTCTCGGTACGGCCGACGATGTCATCGTGCTGGCCTACATGTCGGTTGGCGAGCTGGCTACTTCCAGCGTATTTACCGGCTTCACCGGCGACATGACGATTCAAAACGGCAAGGACGTCGGTCTGCTTCCGGCGGATTACAGCGGACCAAGCGGACCGCTGCATGGTCCAAACCCATGGAATTACAACAGCTCAGGCAATTACATAAACGTTGAAGGCGGCGCAACGCCGGACGGCACTTCTAATTCCGGTTACAACGGTTATACGGGCATTTCGATCGCAAACGACTACTCCTCTACCGGCAACTTGCTCAGCTGGACCAATAACGGTCTGATGCCTTGGTATCTGGATCAGCAAGGGACATGGATAAGCGACACCCGCTACATGTACGGAGGGTATTGGAAATCCGGGGACGGCGTTGCCGACAAGAACAAAACTTACGGCGGCGGGTACATTAACGGCGGTGATCCAACGTGGAAAAAGCTTATTACCTTCATGACCGACAAGCTGGAGCATGATGCCGGATACGACGGCGTCTTCCTGGATACCGTCGATACGCCCGATCCGGTCGGCGGCGCGGGTCCAACGACCTCTTGGGGTCCACGCGGCAACTTCGGTTTTACGGCCAAGGGTATGGTAGAGCTGGTTGAAGCGGTCAAAGCCGTCGACCCGACCAAAATCGTTGCGGCGAACCGGGGCTACTGGTATTTCAACCCGGACGAAGGCACCTCCCAATTCGCCGAGCGCTATCGGCATGCCATTAATATTTTTCTGACCGAATCCTGGTATTACAACCCCTACATCACTTCAGGCTCCAAGTTCTACGACGAGAATTCCGCATTCGCAGACAACTGGAACACCAACCCCGCCTCTCCTACCTACCGCAGCCGCGACAACTTCGGAGGCTTCTGGAAAGACTACATGAACGCCCAAGCGAACCAGTCGGACGGCTTCAACATCATCATCTGCGACTTTACGATCCCTTCCGCAAGCACGAACAAATGGATGAACGAAATCGTGAATAACAGCCACTATATGGGTTACGACGTAAGCGGCGCCACCAACTTCACCAACATGTACCAAGACGCGAAAAACTGGCTGGATGCGAGCGGCCACCCTTCTTCCTCGCTTGCCGGCACGCATCCTACCGATCTGCAGGGCGGCTTCAATATCGACGGGCAGTTCTCGGACTGGGCAAACGAAACGCCAATCTACAGCGATCCGGCGGGAAGCAATGCCAAAGGCATTACGAAGGTGTACGCTAAATTCGCCGGCGACAAGTTCCTGATGAAGATTGACGCCTTATCCGCGTTAAACATGCAAGGGGAAATGCTCTACTTCGATTATGACAAAAAAGGCGCAGCCGGCTGGCAGGGCGTTGCCTGGCCCATTACGCCGGATTCCCGCATCTATTTCGAGAACATGAACAAGGTGTACCTCGCCCCGCATGTTAGCGGGCAGGCAGACGTGTTCAAGTTTCCGACTACAACCGTCGGCAACAACGGATGGCCGGTCATTGCGAAGCAGTCCGGCAATTCGGTTGAGCTGATGTTCGACGCGGACTATATTTTCCCGGATTCGCTTGCCGGGCAGGAGATCTGGATGTGGCTTCGTACAGCCAACTTCGGCGGCTCTTCGGTTAAATTCACCGTTCCGGGCTCACCAGCCGTGCCAAGCACTCCGACGGGGTTATCCGCATCGCCCGGCAACGGTCAAGCAACCTTAAGCTGGAGCCCGAATTCCGAGTCGAATCTGGCGGGCTATAACGTTTATCGGGGCGGAACGAAGGTGAACGGCACCCTTGTGACCAGTCCTTCCTATACCGCAACCGGACTGACAAACGGCACCAGCTACAGCTTCCAGGTTGCGGCCGTAAACGCGAACGGCATTCAGTCGGCATTAAGCAGTGCGGTATCCGTTATCCCGGCAGCCCCTGTTGCGCCGGCAGCCCCTGCCGGACTGACCGCAGCCGCGGGCAACGGGCAGGCCGTTTTAAACTGGATCGCCAATGGAGAAGCCAATCTTTCAGGGTACAACGTCTACCGGAACGGCATGAAAATAAACGGCTCGCTTGTTACAGGAACGGCTTACACCAGTACCGGCCTGAATAACGGCACGGCTTACAGCTTCCAGGTATCCGCGGTGAACAATGCCGGTCAGGAGTCGCCGCTTAGCGCAGCCGTATCCGTCACTCCCAGCGGCGCAACCCCAACGACAATAACGATTGACGGATCGGCATCCGATTGGAACGGTGTTGCCGCCCTAGCGACAGGCACCTCCGATGTGCAGGCGTTAAAGGCGGCCAATACCGCAAGCCAGCTGTACCTGCTCGTGCAGGGCAATAATTTGAATGTCAAAGGCCAGTTGTTCCTCGACACCGACAATAACCGGCTGACCGGTTATAACGCGGCAGGCTGGAATACCTCCGGCGCGGAAAGCGGCGCCGAGTACATGATCGAGAACAATATCGTGTACCGGAACACGGGGGCAGGCTGGTCTTGGACGTCAGCGCGCACACTCAGCACCGCGGAGTTCCAGCGCAACAATAACGTGGTTGAATTGTCGATCCCGCTCAGCACGCTTAACCTCGCAAACGGAAACACGATCCGGGCCGGCTATATCAGCAACGACTCGGCTTTGAACCGACTGCCTGGCAGCAGCGGCGTTCTGCCCGGTTATACGCTTGGCAGCGGAGGAACCGGCGGAGGCGGAACAACGCCGGATACGGCACCGCCTGCCGTTCCCGCGGGCTTAACCGCTTCCGCAGGCAGCGGCCAGGTCACTTTAAGCTGGTCGGCCAACACCGAATCCGACCTGCAGGGCTACAACATTTACAGGGGAACAACGAAGCTAAACACTGCTCCTGTAACAGGAACGACTTATACGGCTGCCGGACTAACTAACGGTACCTCGTATTCATTCCAGATCAGCGCCGTGGATACAAGCGGCAATGAATCCGCCAAATCAACCGCCGTCAGCGCGACTCCGCAGGCAGCGACAACAATTACCATCGACGGCAGCGCAAGCGACTGGGGAGCGGTCCCGGCACTAAACGGCAGCGCAGGCGGCACTATTACCGCAATGAAAGCCAAAAACGACGGCACCAACCTGTATCTGCTTATTCAAGGCAGCGGCCTGAATACCAAAAGCCAGTTCTACCTGAACACGGACAACAACGCGTCATCCGGCTATAATCCCGCGAACTGGGCAACAAGCGGCGTGGATACCCTGCTGGAGAATCAGAACCTGTTTGCTTACAGCGGAACGAACAACGGCTGGACCTGGAGTCTGGCTTCAACGCTCAGCGCCGCCCAGTATGTCCGCAACGATACGGTTATTGAAGTCGCGGTCCCTCTCTCTTCTCTTGGTTTAACCCCAGGCAGTGCCATCCGACTCGGCTTCGTCTCCAACGATTCGACCGCGAACCGGCTTCCGGGCGCAAACGGAACGCTGCTAAGCTATACCTTGTCTTAACACCTGGCTTGAACGACCGCCGCAACCGCATATCGGGCATGGAGGCAACCATCCCGAACAAACAAAATAGGGCAATCCCGTCACGGGATTGCCCTTTAAGCATTTTATCAGGTTAACAAACCCGCTTATTTGGACGAAAACTTCTCAGCTTTGTAACCAACTATCAAGCCGTTACCAGTACTTTCGGGAAGTATCCGATTCTCACGGCATGATCCAGCATAGCCTCCATAAAGCGGCTGTCCGGCGCAGCGCATGTAACGTTAAGCTCCTGCAGGACTTCGTACGTGTATTCGCATCCGTAGCGGTAGCCCGAATCCTTCGCTCCGTCGCCTTCGAGCTGGGCAATCGCCAGCTTGACGCCTTCCGCGTTTTTCGGAACGGACGGGTCAAACAGCCATTTGGCATAAGCGTCCTGCTCCAGCAGCTCCACTGCATAACCGTAATTGCGGATAAGCTCGACCCATTGGGTATACGGGATTGTCTCCGGATTGCAAATGTGGAACATTCGTCCCGAGCGAGAAGGCTGCAGCGCAAGCGTTACGATGGATTTGCCCGCGTAATCAATCGGGGTAAAGTCCACCTCCCATTGCACCTTTGGCGCTTTGCCGAGCAGCAGCATCGCTTTCAGCATGCGGTAGAACGAGTTGCTGTCGATATTCCGCTGGAACAAGCCGCTTTCCGAATGGGAGGACAGATTGCCGGCCCGGTAAATGTTTACGCTCAGTCCTTCCTTGGCAGCGGACATCAGCGCTTTTTCCGCCTCCATTTTGCTGTTCGTATACAAATTCTCTACCTTCAATTCAGGCCACAGCGTCTGCTCGCTTAATACCTTTTCCCATTGCCCGCTTAACGCCAAATCCTCGGGAATCCCCAGCGTGGAAATATGGTGGAAGCGAACCGGCTTCCCGCATGCCTTGGCAAGACCGATTAAGGCGAGCGTGCCCGCGATATTCGTCTTCGCGAATTGCTCTTCTTCGCCAAAATGCCTTACATCGGCTGCGCTGTGAATAATGGCATCCAGCGAACCCAGAAGCTCCTGCCGCGTCTCGGCGGAAATCCCCAGATCCTCCTGCTCCAAGTCGCCTTCTACCGCGATCACCCGCTCCTCGATACGTTCCTTGACCGCTTGTCCGAAGAAGTATTCCATATGCGCCTGAACGCGGACCAGACCGGAATCGATTCCCGGACGGACGAGGCAATAGATCTTCGCATCGCTTTGCTCAAGCAGCTCATGCAGCAGATAAGCGCCAAGATAACCCGTAGCTCCCGTCAGCAAGAAAGCTTTAGGCTCAGCGCCGCTATTTTGCGGCATTGCTGCTTCCGGATCCGGGATCGGAGGCTCCTCGTTAAGCGGCACAATAGGTCCGGCCGCCGGCTTGGCAGAGCCTTTCCCGTCTAGAGCCTGCACCGCCTGCAGCTGCTCGATCCGCGAGGCCAAGGCTTCCACGGTCCGGCAGGTGAAGAAATCATTGATTTTCAGCTCCGGATATTGCGGCTTCAGCAGGACGAGCACATGGATAATCGCCAGCGAATCGCCGCCAATCGAGAAGAAGTCATCGTACCGTCCAACCCGCTCCAGACGCAGCGCCTCCTGCCAGGATGCGGCAATGTCCCTCTCAATGACCGTCGCCGGCGGCGCAAAGCCTTCATCGGCGGCCAAGGTCTCCATATGATTGAAGCGCTGCAGACCTTTGCGGTCGATTTTGCCCGTTGGCGATATCGGCATCGCATCCAGCTGAACGATCCATTTCGGAACAAAATAAGAAGGCAGCTTAGCTCCCAGCATCCGCTTGATAACCGCAGACTGCAGCTCGGCGCCGTCTTGGGTCGTGAAATAACCGACCAGCGTATTTTGGCCGTCCGTATCCTTCTTGCAGATGACCGCAATGTCCTGTACGTTTGGAATTTTGGCGAAGCTGTCCTCGATTTCCCCGATTTCGATGCGGTGACCGCGGATCTTGATCTGGGAGTCGCGGCGCCCTGCATACTCGACCGTTCCGTCAGGCAGCAGCTTCGCGATATCGCCGGACTTGTAGATTTTCCCTTCGCCAAACGGATTGTCGATAAAGGCTTCGGCCGTTTTCTCCGGCTGGTTCAAGTACCCTTTCGCGAGTCCCACGGTTGATATATATACCTCGCCGTGCACGTTTACCGGACACAGCTGATTTTCTTCGTTCACAATATAAACCTTGTAATTATGAATCGGCTTGCCGATCGGAATGCTCGTTACCTCATCCGGAATAAGCCCTCTTACCGTAAACGTTGTTGTGCAGACCGTGCATTCGGTTGGACCGTATACGTTAACGATATCGATCGCGTCATGGAACTTGCGCTGGAAGGCCCGGACCTGCTCGCCGTATAACGCCTCGCCCGCAACCGTTATGAGCTTGACGCCCGAAAGCTTGCGGTAGCCTTCCTCCGATAAGTAAGCGGACAGCTGGTTGAAGAACACCGTCGGCAGGATCGTAATGATGGTTGTCCCCGTTCTCTCGATCGCGCTAGCGAATTCCTCGACGGATACCCGCTCCTCCGCAGACAGTAAATACAGATGCGCCCCGTAGAACAGCGCTCCTATCGTATCCCATACCGATGCGTCAAAGCTGTACGTCGCGAACTGCGTAAGCACGTCCTCGGGGCCAATGCCGCAGTCCGTGCGGACCGTCTCGCCCAGGTTGACGACGCCTTCATGCGCGATCAGCGCGCCCTTCGGCCTTCCCGTCGAGCCGGATGTATAGATAATATAGGCAAGATCCTCCGGGGCAGCCCCGTTCTCGATATTGTAGATCCCTTCATAGACCTCGGTCATGCCGGAGTCTAGCGCAATGATCTCCTTGACGGTATCCACGCCTTCGCAGAGCAAGGCCGCCTGTGCTTCGTAGGCGGATTTGGTCAGGAAAAAGGCCGATGCGGTATCCGACAAAATATAGCGGTTGCGTTCCTCCGGATGCTCCGGGTCAACCGGAACGTACACGCCGCCCGCCTTAAGAATGCCAAGCAGGCTGACGATCAGCTCCAGGCTCCGCTCCATAAAGATGGTGACGAAATCTCCTTTGCCGAGACCGCGATTCAACAGCATTCTTGCCGTGCTGTTCGCTCTCTCGTTCAACTCCCGGTAAGTCAGCTGTCCGTAAATGGAAGAGACTGCGATTCGATCCGGATAAGCTGCAGCCGCTTGCTCGAACATGCCGTGAATCGTCTTTGTTCGATCGTAAGGGTAAGACGTATCGTTCATGCGATCATAAACTGCCCGGTCCGTATCGAGCAGAATATCGACCGCGGCAATCAGGCTGCCCGCATCCGTAAGAGCCGCCTCCAGCAAAATATCAAAGTATTGCATATACCTGCGGATCGTAGACTCCGTGAGCACCGAGCTGTCGTAATCCACGCGCAGCATCCAGCGGCCGCCCTCATGAAGCAGCTGCCAGTTGAGCAGCTCCTGTACCGTGCGGATCGGCCGGCCGCACGAGAACCGGGTATCGAATTGAAGCTCCGGCGAAGCGACAGCCGCGGCTGCTGCCTGATTGTTAATCGTCTCTTTCAAACTAGCGAAAGTCTGCTTCTGTTCGAAGCTTAGAAGAAGGGGTACCGGCGTCCCGCCGCCCGTAATCCACTCCGCCATAATGTCGGTTTCCCCGGACAAACGGTAAAGCATGGCCATAAAGGCTGCTGCCGCGAGTTGCTCTCCGTCATCCTTCAAAGCCTGCAGCTTCTCGTTTAAGCGGTCTTCAAAGGCTGCTTCTACTGTTAAGTAGGAATAAGTGCGGCTGTGACGTGACGAATCGAGCGGGATAAATAGCAGCAAATTCTCTGTTACCTTAGTGTGATGATTAATCTCCGTCATATCTCTATACTCCTTCCGAGCAGTAAAAATGTCCCCGCATCGGATCCGATGCGAGGATGAAACAGGTTAGCCTTAACCTTTAACCTGGAACTGGTTAAGGAGCTTCTGAAGTTTTTCCGACAGAGCGGTAAGCTCCGTTGAAGAGTCCACGATCGCGGACATGCTTTCCTTCTGCTCTTCGACGGAATCGGATATTTTGGCGCTGTTTACGGCCGTAACGCTTACCGCCGACGACAGGCTTTCGGATGTTGCCGTAAGCTCCTCCGTGCCTGCCGACAGCTCCTCTGTCGAACTCGACACCTCTTGAATTTGCATCGTTACGTTTTGCGTAGCCTGCAGAATCTCGTTCAACAGCTGCTCCGTGGTGCTCGTCACTTTGAGGCCGTCAATAACCTCGTAGGTACCTTGCTCCAGCGCCTCTACGGCAATCCGGATAACGTCCTGAATTTCCTTCACGAGCTCGGAGATTTGATTCGCGGACTGGTCGGACTGCTCCGCCAGCTTCCGCACCTCGCCGGCAACGACGGCAAAGCCTTTACCATGCTCGCCTACCCGTGCGGCTTCGATCGCCGCGTTCAGCGCAAGCAGATTCGTCTGGCCGGAGATGTTCATGATAATCGAAACGATATTCTCGATCTCCTGCGAACGGCTGTCCAGCAGCTTAATGGCACTTGTAGACTTGCTGACGACGGTCTGGATTTGCTCCATCTGCGTCATGACCTGCTTTACGGCCGAGTTGCCCTCAATGGATTTTTGCTCCATGTCGTAAGCTTCGTGAGCGACCTTCGAGGAATTCTCCGCGATCGTCTGAATAACGGTTGCAAGCTCGGCCATCGCTCTGGCGGTATCCATGGTCGCCTGCTTCTGCTCCCCGATGCCTCCCGAGATTTCCTGTACGCTTGCCGTGATCAGGTTTGTATTTTTACTGTTCAGCTCCGAGATTTCATGCAGATTCTTGGCAGAATTCGTAACGGCATGCGAGGTGTGCTGAACTTGAAGCATCATATCGTTAATCCGGCTGACCATCTGGTTGAATTTCTGGTTAACCATTCCAAGGTCGTCGCTGCCGGTCTTCAGCTCTACGTTCAGGTTGCCGGTGCTGACCGTATCAATACCGCGAACCAGCTCCTTAATAGGCTTCATCGTACGGCGGGACACAAAGAATTGGATCAGGAAAATAATCAGCATGAAAATAACCATAATGGTAATGCCATTCACAAGAAGCTTGTGCAGTCCCTCGGGAACAGCGCTTGCATCCACGTCGGCAGCGAAGAATCCAAGACTGTTGCCTTGGCTGTCAACGATTGGGTAAAGAACCGACGTCCATGTCCCGAAGCTGTCGGAATAGAAGCTTGTAAAGGTCGGCTTGCCGGTCTTCAGCATCTTGGCAACGGCACTCGCCATGGCGGACGGCTGCTCGTACATGTCCCCGATATTAATGTTCTCGGCAGAGAACGCTTCTACGAGACTTGTAGGCATGGCGACCAGCGAGGTTTTATTGCCGTCCTCGAGCTCCGTGCCAAATATGTACGCTTGCGCGATATTCGGATTGTATTTGTGAATTTCGTCGAATTTAACCTGAAGCTCGGCTTGCGCCGAACCCTGATAACTCTTCTGCTCAATCGCCTGGGCAACGACCGCCGGGTCGATTTCTTTCGCCCACTCCTGCGTTATGGCAATAATCTGACCGCGCAGCTGCTCAATCAGAATGTCTTTTTGGGTCATATAACTGGAGGAGATTAGAATTGTGCCGATTAAAATAATGTTAATAAAGGCTAGCAGCAACATCTTGGTGAAAAAGGACATCCGTCTGATCAACAACATCTGTAAAACGCTCCTATTATCATTTAATTGTCTATTTGGCTGCATTATCAAATCGAAACGCGATTAACCCCCTTCCCTTAAGTAACGATATGGAATAATTTCTGAAAAACATAAATCCAATCTCGTAATGCTGCCAAATTTCGACATAGACTATTTATATAGTATCGTACTAAATAACTATAAGTTGAATAGCAAAATAAAAAAAACTGTGTTAATAATTTATACATTTTGTAATAATTTCGTGAAAAAACTTCGTTTTCTAGTTCTTTTGATCTAACTTACAGGAAATATCAGGATACTTTTTCAACTCCTGTATCCTGAACGAACTTTATTTCCGATACTAAAAAAGCAGCATTTCCATAAAAGGAAATGCTGCTTTAATTCTGTTCTTTATAGCGTTTATGATCTCGGCCAATGATAGCCTACCTTCGAGGTAGCGACTCCAAACGCGCCCTATAAGCGTTCATTAATTTTGGTGAGCAATTCCTTCAAGGCTTGCTTTTCCTCTTCGGTAAGAACCTGAACGATCTCGTCCTCCACCTTTTGGAAGGACTCATTAAAATCTTCAATCAATTCAACGGCCTTTGGCAAAACATATATATTTTTTTGCCTTTCGTTATTGGCCGGGATTTTCCGTTCGATAAATCCTCTTTGCTCAAGGCCTTGAAGCATGCTTGTTATGCTGGCCCCGCGCAGATGAAACCGATCGGCAAGATCCCTCTGAATTAATTCCTTTTCTTGATTCTCGTAGATATAGCCGATTATTTTTCCTTGTTGAGCGTTTAAACCTAACTCTTTTATGCTCTCGTCCGCTTTTTTCTTTAACTTAAGGCCAATAATCTGAAACAAATCCAGATAAGGCGTATCCTTGCGAGGCTTCATAACCGTTCCTCCCTTATTGTTAGAACGCTAACTGTAAGCAAATAAACTATACAGAGAAGCAGCTTTCCTGTCAAACAAATATTAGTTTATTGACAGTTAGTTTCCTAACAGTTATACTCCGAATTGATTCGAACGCAACTCCAAGGAGGAATAATAAAATGAATAATTCAATCCCAAGCTCTTCTGTAGAAAAAGTAACGGCGATTACGAATGCGCGTATTTTCGATGGCGAAAAAGTAATCGAAGCAAGGAGCATCGTCATCGAAGGGGAAACCATAATTGCGGTGGGCGGCGACGTTCCGGCAGATGCAGCAATAATCGATGCCGAGGGCGCAACCTTACTGCCCGGCTTGATTGATGCGCATGTCCACACTTCCGTCGGCGGATTAAGGGATGCATTAAATTTCGGAGTGACGACGGAACTCGAAATGAATGGCGATTTCACGGGGAGAGGACGGGCGATTCAATTAAAAAATGCGGATGACGTCGCCGATGTCCGCTCTGCAGGCACGGCAATCACCGCTCCGGGAGGCCATCCGGATGAATTACTGCCTGATGGGGACGAAATTCCGGAATTCGTATTAAAGGAATTGGCGAAGTTATCGGATGAAGACCGGGAAGCTATGCTAGCCGCTTATGCCCACGATCACGAAGAGGTGCCGCAAGTAACGACGGTGGAAGAAGCGATTAAACATGTGCATACTCAAGTGGATAATGGCGCCGACTATATAAAGATCATGATTGAAGAAGGTACGGTCATGGGTGCCCCCGGCCTGCCCGTATTAAGCGATGAGATTCTTAAAGCAGCCGTAGAAGAAGCCCATAAGTCCGGTAAAATCGTCATCGCCCATGTCTTGACTGCCCATTCATCGCAAACTGCCATCGATCTTGGAGTGGACGGATTGGGCCACCTGTTTATCGACAGGCCCGGGTATACGCCGGAGTTAGTGCAGACCATCGCCGATTCCGGCGCGTTTGTTACACCGTGCCTGGTATTGAACTCATCCATTCTTGGGAACCCGGCATCGGAATTGGCGAATGATCCCCGCGTTCATTCCAAGCTAAGTCCGGAATGGATGGATATATTGAACTCAAGCTTCAATACTTTCCCGCAAGGCAACCTGGAAAATAGCTTTAAAAACGTGATGGATCTTCACAAGGCCGGCGTGGATATTCTGGTCGGGACGGATGTCGCCCCCGTTCCCGTTCCGAATCTTGGCGGCCTTGCCCACGGAGCCAGCGTGCATCATGAGCTGCAATTGCTGGTTAAGGCCGGATTCACTCCGATAGAAGCCCTTCAGTCGGCTACCTCGAAACCTGCCCGTCGGTTCGGCCTTACGGATCGGGGTCGTATTGCGGAAGGCGCGCGTGCGGACCTCGTACTGGTGGATGGCGATCCGACAACCCATATCTCGGATACCTTATCCATTAAAGCCGTATGGTTTAAAGGTGCGCAAAAACGGAGTTAATTATTTCATGCGGCAGGGCTTATGAAAAATAAATCGGGCAGCTGGCCATATGGCCAGCTGCCCTTAACTACTGTTCCGGACCGGACTTGCCGATCCACCCTCTTTCCGCTCCGTTGGTTAAAACCAATTCGCAAAAGCGGCGTTTATTTCGCAGCCGCGATGCCTACCGTATAGATCTCGCACGGCCCGAGCTCCGCCGCGAACGAGCCGTTGCCGCCTTCGCCCGGTGGCTGAAGGCGTTCGCCCGCTTGCTCGAGCACGTCACTCGCGTACGCTGCAGCGGCCGTGCCGACGTTCGGCTGCGCCTGCAGCTTCGCGGCTTCCGGCCGCATGTTGAACCAGCGCAGCATGAGGTCGCCCGTCGCTTCCGCGATCTTGGCGGAGGAGAACGCAATGCCTTCGCCTTCCCATGCCAGGAACGCATGCTCCGGCGAAAGCGTTCCGCCGTGAATGCCGGTTTGCGCGATGGTCCAAGGCGCTTGGAACTGATACGCAGCCGCATAAGCGCCCGTCGCCGCACCGTCGCCGCCATGCGGAAGGATTAAGAGCTCTACCGTTTGCTCGCCGAGGCATTGCGCTTCCGGCGTCGGGAAGACGCCCCAGTCGCCCAGCTCGGAGACGGAGCGAAGCAGCGTGACGGCAATCGTATTGCGGCCGTCGCGCAGCACTTCGTATTCGTTTAAGCCCAGGTTCGCGATCGTGAGACCCAGCGTGCCGTCGCTCACATCGGCAAAGGCTTGCTGATGCTGCGCGTTGCTCGGGTTCTCCCATTCGGCGGCCGGCTCATTGTCACGTACCGCCACTTCGAAGATCGCGTCGGCCCGATGGACGGACGCGGCCAGGTCGGTCGGGAACAAGGCGCGTACGCGATGGTCCTTCGCTTGGTTATTAAACGTCGTACGGATGCCTACGCCGCGCCCGGAACGCTCCAGGCTGACGACGGTGCGGATCTTAAACGGCACGTAGTCCGTGGAACGGCCGGCTTTACGCTCGGGATAATAAACGGCTTCCTGCTTCTCCTGCTCGAACAGCTCGTCCGCGGATGCCGGTATCGACCAATGATGCACGATCTCGAACGCTGCGCGGTACGCGCTGTCTTCGATAACGCGGATTTCGGCCGCAAGACCTTTGGTCGTGAGCGCCGGCTCGCCGTCCGGCTGCTTGAACATGTACTCGTTGCCGATATCTCCGGCATCTTCATAGATGAGCAGATCGCGGTACGTGCGTCCGCTGGCGATATCCGTTACCGCCAAGGTTCCGTCCTCGGCGATCTCGATGCTCAGGTTGTCGTTCGCCAGCGTACGCGGACCGGTTACCAAGGACGACGACGAAGCATCGCCTGCAGCACCGAGCACCCAAGCGTAAGTTTTCAAGCCAAGCGCCGGCACGGCGGTCGCTTCGAACGTCAGCTTCACCCGGCGGGTCCAATACGGCTGGCGGAATTTGTCATCCGGCAGGTCGTAGCCGAACTTCAAGCCCAGATCCTCGAACGTATGCGCGACCGCGTTGCCGTCCGCGTCCACAAGCGTGCGTCCCTCGAGAGAAACCTCCTTCATCATGCGAATCATGTCATTCGGGGCGATGCCTTCTCGGAAATACACGCGCGCAACGTCCAGCTCGACCTCAACGACGCCGCTGCGCGTCCATCCGGTCGTATTAAACGCGACAAGCGGCAGCGCATTCTGGCCGTAGCCCGCGAACACGCTCGTGTCGACGGCGCCGGCGACCGCATGCTTGCTGTCGTCGACGATCGTCTCCGCCACATGGCGGCTCTTATCGAACCGGGTAACCATCTCGCGGTGCACTTCGTCGACGCTGCAGCCGCAAATGCTGTCATGCGGATGATTCTGCATGAGCGTTTTCCAAGCGTACTTCATCAGATGATGCGGGTAGGTTGCCTTGCCAGCCACATGCGCGAACGCGGCGAGCGGCTCGGCGACCTTCTCGAGGATCGTCTGCCCGACCTGGTTCATCTGCTTCAGGTAGACTCGTGCGGACGCCGTATTCACGAGCGTCGACCAGCCGTCCGTCCGCTGGCTGCGCAGCTCGCCGCGCACGACCGACAGCTGCTTATCGGCGAGCGACGACTTCAGCGACGCCAGGTAATCCGGGAAATTCGAATGGACGAAATCCGTATCCGGGTACAGCTTGCGCGCGACGCGGATCGCTTCGGCCAGATCCGTCTGGATCGGCTGATGATCGCAGCCGTTCATGAACAGGAGCTGCCCCGTCGATGCGTATTTGCCGGCATCGGCCAACTTGCGGTCCCAGTATTCCTTGGCTTCCGCTACGTCCACGGGTACCTCGTTGCCGTTGCTGTACCAGTTGGCGAACAGTATGCCGAGCACCTGCGAGCCGTCCGGCCCTTCCCATACGAGCTCCGAGAAGGACGACTCGTATGCGGAGTCCGAGACCATGTTGTTGAAGCCCGTCGGCTTGACGCCGCGGCCGAACACCGCGTTGTCGATGCCCGCCTGCTTCATGAGCTGCGGCGCTTGGCCGATGTTGCCGAAGGTGTCGGGGAAATACCCGACCTTCGCGATCGTGCCGTACTGCGCGGCATCCTGGTGCCCGATCTGCAGATTGCGGACATTCGCTTCGCTGCTCGTCAGGAACGCATCCTGCAGCACGTACCATGGGCCGATATGAATGCGGCCCTCGCGGATCCATTTTTCTAGACGCTCCCGCATTTCCGGGCGTACTTGCAGGTAGTCCTCGATGATGATCGTCTGTCCGTCCAGATAGAAGCTGCGGTATTCCGTGTCGTTCTCCAAAGTGTCCAACAGCGTATCCATTAGCGCGATAAGCCGCACGTGATGTTTCTCGTAAGGCAGATACCATTCGCGGTCCCAATGCGTGTGCGAGATGATATGCGCGGTTTTTCTATGATCAGCGTTCGCCATGGCGATCGTCTCCTTTCGATTTCAAGCCTTCTCCGGCCGGCAGCGCCAGCACTTCCACTTCGTCCGGGCGATAGACCGCCGTCACGCGGCCGGTCCGGTCGGCGGCAAACAATACCGCGCGCTCCCGTTCCAGCACGAACGAATACGTCGTTCCCGTCGCGGCGGACTTCACTTCGATCTCTGCGTCATGCGCGTATTCGGACACGAACACGAAGAGTTCTCCGTCCTTGAAGCGAAGACTCCGGCCGTACACGCCGGCCAGGTCGCCGCCCCTCAGCCATTCCAATTCGCGGCGCGCGCCCGAAATCTCCAGCGCGTGCGCGTAAAGCGCCGCGACCGGCTCGGCGCGTTCGTTCAGCTCCACCGGCAGCGGACACCAGATCAGGCGTCCTTGTCCGTAAGCCGCCTCCATGACCCGGTCCGCTCCCGCAGGGGCGCTGTAACCGGCCTCCTTGAACACCTCGGCGATCCTCCTGTGACCGTAGGATACCGGATACGCCTTGTCCCCGATCGCAAGCCGTTCTTCCCGAACGACATTGGCCGGCTTCCGCTGGCCGAACGTATCCGTCAGCCGGTCCGCTTCCCGCCAGTAGGCGTCGAGCCCAAGCGGGCCCGTGAACAAGAGCGTTGCGGCCGTCCGGTCCACGATGTCAAGCAGCCGCGCGAACGCCTCGTCCTCGAAGTTATGCGCGGACGGCACGATAATCAGTTTGGCCGGCGCCGCCTCAAGCGCGTCCAGATGGTACTCCGACACGCCGCGGAACGGCGTCTTCAGCTCGTAGCCGAGCACGCGCGTCAGGCGCGTCGTCGCGTCGAACGCCAGCTTGCGGTTGGAGAAGTCGTTGGAATACGGGAACACGGCGGCGACGTCTTCCAGCTCGCGGTCCCGGAACAGATCGCGGATCCGTTCCATGAAGCTGCCGAACCGGTAGGAGACGTCCGCCTCCGGCTTCTCGGTCCCGTCGGCCCGCAGCGCGCCGATATGGGATTCGTTCGCGTTGTCCATGTAGAAGTTGGTGTTCCAGATCCACTGCACGGCTCCGGCTCCGCCTGCCGCGAAGGCATACGCGTACTTGCGCTCCAGCATCGCCCGCAGCTCTTCCTCGGACCGCTTCGCGAAGCCGGCCGGCGTTTCCACGTACATGATGCCCGTCTCCTGCACCACGTTCGGCTTGTCAGCCGTCTTCGCGAAGATGCCGTCCCACAGCAGATGGTCGTTCAGCCACCAGGAATGCACGGTCGTGTAGTCGACCGCTTCCCCATAGAAGAACGGCGAAGGCCGCTGCGCGCCAAGCGCCTCGTCCTGACCGACCGTCACGAGCTGCGACGGATTGCTTTCCTTGATCGCGTCGACGAGCTGCTTCGCCCAGCGGTTGTGCATGTCCATGGAGAAGAGCGCGTAATCCAGCCAACGCGTCCCTCTTTTGCCTTGGTGCATGTCCTGCACGTCAAAGTTGATGTCCTCCGGCTCCGGTATGGCGGCGGACGCGAAATCCGGCAGCTCGCCCGGGGTCATGCCCCAGCGCTCCCGCAGCTTCTCGATGGCGCCGTGGCGCCTCGCCAGCCATTCCGCGAACGCCGCTTTCTCGAACCGGTCGCGGCTTGAGCGAGGACCGTCGGAGAAGATCCGCGGCGGATCGAACATCGACGGCTCGTTGATCAGGTCCCAATCGACGTTTGTCGTCTCGCGGTGACGGCTGACGATGGAACGGATAAACCGCTTCTGCGCCTCCACGCTGCGCGGATCGAGATACGGGTTCGCGCCTTCCCACGTCTCCGGCGTAAAGGAGAAGAATGTAAACGTCACCTGCAGGCCGTGCCGCTTCGCGGTCATGAAGAACGCGTCGATCGAGCGCAGCACTTCTTCGGACGCATGCCCGTCCACCTGCATAATATTGCGGTATGCCGTCCAGATGCCGGTGCGGATCCAGTTAATGCCCGCCTTGCGCATCTGCGCCATATCGCGGTCCCACACCGAAACGTTCGGCAGGAACAGGAACTTGCGCGCGACGTCCGAGGTCATGTACGTCATGCCGACAACCGGCATCGGCCGGCCGTCCTTCTCGAAATAATCCCGGCCGCGCGACAGCAGCCCGCCGGTGTTCAGCAAGCCGGCGTCCATGCCCCAGAAGCCTTGGCGAAGCAGACGCGTCTCGCCGTCCGAGGACTTAGCGACGCAATCCACCTGATAATAACCGGCTTGAATGTCGACGGGCAGCGGAATGCGCTTCAGCTCGAGCTCGGGGCCGATTTCCGCCTCGTGGCGGCAGGCGAACACGTCCGATCCTTCCGCGCGGCTGACTTTAATGTCGAACGTCCAGTTCGTCTTGCCCGCCGATCCGCGGCCCAGCTTCTGCGCCTGGAGCGTCAGCAACGGCCGCTCATGCAGCTCGTAGGAAGCATAGCCCGGCTTCAGCCACAGCTCGGTCACGCCGGCCGCGCAGAATGCCGTCCACGCCTGCAGCGCCTCGACTCCGCCGCGCGCGAAGAAATTCGCGCCAAGCGGCTGGTTGACGAAGAGCCAGCGTCCGCCGGCGAAATCGCCTTTCGTGTTCTCCCATAGCACGGCCGGTGCAGCAACCTCCCGCCCTTCGGCGGAGATGCCCTTCAGCACGGGGTAAATATGCGCATCCATCGGACCCGCCGAGCCCATCTGCAGCGGCAGGTCGCTCGATTTGGTTACGTGCGGCACGAGGTTCCACGTATCCGCGGTGTCAAGCAGAGCCTCTCTGCCTTTGAATAAAGGGATTTCCTCGACAGCGGCCAGCTTCAGAACGGGCTCCGCTTTTACCGGCAGCATCTCGTGGATGCGCAGCTGACGGTGATACGCGGTTTGCTCCAGCTGTGCAAGCCACTGGCCCGCTTCCTTGCGTACCGGCACGCGGAAAGGCGCGCCGCCCAAGCTGATCAATCCGCCGCCGCGTTTCAAGAACCCGAGCACCGCTTCCCATGCATCAACCGGGAAATAAGGCGCGTGCAGCGACACGAATACGCCGCCTTCGGCACCTTCCAGCCTTGCCGCCAGCGCATCGGCTCCGTATACCTCGCCGACGCCCCGCAGCTGCTCCAGTTCCGCTCCG
Organism: Paenibacillus sp. BK033; assembly: GCF_004345425.1. Classification (GTDB taxonomy): domain Bacteria; phylum Bacillota; class Bacilli; order Paenibacillales; family Paenibacillaceae; genus Pristimantibacillus. The sequence continues at coordinate 85,613 of NZ_SLVP01000009.1, read as the reverse complement.
TCAATGGCAGAGGCGCCCGGAAAGGCGCCATCATAGAAAATAATCGTCGAATTAAGCATCGAGGAGTCCCGCTTTCATCGCTTTATAGACCAGCTGGGAGAACAAGCTGTTGGACCAGGCGAACCATTTGCGCGTAAACACGGCAGGATCGTCCGAATGGAAGCCTTCATGCATGAAGCCGGTGTCGGCGTCCGTCGCTTCCAAGACTGCGATCATATCGAGAATCTCCTCGTCCGTCTTGGCCGTCAGCCCTTGCATGGACAAGGCCATATGCCAGATATACCCCGGCGGCGTATGCGGGCTGCCGATGCCTTTCGCGGCCGTGCCTTCGTAATAGAAAGGGTTTTCCTTGCTCAGCGCGAAACGGCGCGTGTTCTGATAAATCGGATCGTCTCCGTCCACATAGCCGAGGTACGGAATCGAGATCAAGCCCGGCGTGCCCGCGTCGTCCATCAGGCAGTAGTTGCCGAAGCCGTCGGTCTCGTACGCGTAGATCGGCCCGAACTCCGGATGACGGTAAATACCGTACAGCTGGATGCCGTGATTGATCTCGCGCTCCAGCTTCGCCATTTCCTTCTCGAACGACAGGTCGCGGAAGACGAATTCGGCAATTTCGCGCATCTGGCGCAGCGTGACAACCGCGAACATGTTGTCCGGAATGTTGTAATGGAAATCGCAGGCGTCGTCGCTTGGCCGGAAGCCGGACCAGATCATGCCCGTATAGTTGACCGGCATGCCGATGCCATCGTTCATGAGCGAATCGGTCATGATGCCGTTGTCCCGCTCGAAGCGGTACGGCGAACGTTCGAAATGATGCTGCTCCCGCTTCCACAGGTCGACCGCGGCGCGCATCGCAACCTTGAAGTCCGCGTCAAAGATGTCGGCGCGGCCGGTTTCCTTCCAGTACGCGAACGCGAGGCGCATCGAGAAGCAGATGGAATCAAGCTCGAATTTGCGCTCCCATACCCAAGGGGACATGTCCGTCTTGTCGTCAGTGTTCCAGTGCCAGTCGTTGGCCATCTCGTTGAACGCGTTCGCGTACGGGTCGATAACGATATTGCGCATATGCAGCTTGATCAGGCCGCCGATAATCCTCTGGAGATCGGCGTCGTCCTTGGCGAACGGTACGTAGTGCATAACCTGCTCGACGGAATCGCGCAGCCACATCGCGGGGATATCTCCCGTAATGACAAACGTCGTACCGTCGTCCAGCAGCTTGGTTGTCGTTTCCAGCGTATTCGGGAAACAGTTCTTGAACAGCTGCAGCAGCTTCGGCCGGTGCGCAAGGCGCGTCTCCGCCTCCGCCAGCACCGCTTGCACGGATTGCGGCAGCGGCAGGTGCGGCATATTGATTTTGGGCAGTCTAAATTGTTCCATGATCATTTTCCCCTTTTGTCGTTACTGTATCGCGTCATTGCTTATGCGAACCGCAAAAACGGCCCATAGGCGGTTGTCCGCGCCGCGGGCCGCATGCGGTGTGAAATGTTCGTAATGAGGTTAATGCTTCGCTCCGTTAACCTTAAATGCTTAAGGGCATTACTCTTTTACGGCGCCAACCGTCAGTCCTTGCACGAAATAGCGCTGGAAGAACGGATAAGCAAGCACGATCGGGCCGGTCGCGAGGACAACCATCGCCATCCGCGACGTATCCTGCGGCATCGACTGCAGCACGGCCGTCCCCAAGGAGGCGTTGTTGCTGTTGGCTAGAATGAACTGCATGCTGTTCTCGATCCGCATCAGCATCGATTGCAGCGGCACCAGGTCGGGGTTCTCGATGTACAGCAGGGCGTTAAACCAGTCGTTCCAGTAGCCCAGCACGTTGAACAGCGCGATTGTCGCGAGGCCCGGCAGCGCGAGCGGGACAATGAGCCTGAAGAAGATGCCGAACTCGCCGGCGCCGTCAATCTTGCCGGATTCGATAATGGCGTCCGGGATCATGGTCGAGAAGAACGTGCGCATGATCATGATGTAGAAGGCATTTACCGCGAGCGGCAGAATGAGCGCCCACAAGGAATTCCCGAGACCAAGCAGCTTCGTCGTCACGATGTAGGTCGGTACGAGTCCGCCGTTGAACAGCATCGTGAAGAAGGCAAGGAACGAGAAAAATTTACGGTATTTGAAACCTTTGCGAGAGATCGCGTATGCGAAGAGCGAGATAAAGACCAAGCTGATCACCGTGCCGACGACCGTGACGAGAATCGTCACGCCGTAGGAGCGCAATAGTTGGTCGCCCGCCTTGAACAGGTAGCTGTAGGCGTCGGTGCTCCATTTTTTCGGAAATAACGAGTACCCGTCCAGCGCAAGCGTCTTCTCGTCCGTAAACGAGATGACCATGACGAGCAGAAACGGAAACACGCAAGCCAGCGCGAACAGTCCGGCAATGAGGTTGAAGATGACGTTCCAGGCCGGCGTCAGCCGGTGGAAGTCCTTGGTTTTCCTAAGGGATGCCATGATGATGCTCCTTTCTTTCTAGTTGCTCTCGAAGCGAAACGGCTTCGCCGCCCTTAGGCGGCAGATAGTTTTAAAACAACGCGTTGTCCTTATTGAAGCGACGGACGATCCAGTTGGACGTGATGACGAGCACGAAGCCGACGAACGATTGGTACAGGCCGGCCGCGGTGCTCATGCCGATCTCCCCGGTCGTCTTCAGGCCGCGGTACACGTAAGTATCGATAACGTTCGTGACGTTGTAAAGCGTGCCGGAATCGCGGGTAACTTGGTAGAACAAACCGAAATCCGCGTAGAAAATGCGGCCTATGGCCAACAAGGTCAAAATAGTCATGAGAGGTGCCAGCATCGGCAGCGTAACGTTGCGGATCTGCTGCCATTTGTTCGCGCCGTCGATCATCGCCGCCTCGTACAGCGATTTGTCAATGCCCATGATTGCGGCCAGATAGACAACGCTGTTATAGCCGAGCGATTTCCATAGGAACACGATGACGATGATAAACGGCCAGTACTTCGGCTCCGAATACCATTGCTGCGGATCCATGCCGAACGCCTGGACGATCTTGTTCATCACGCCGCGGTCGAAGCTGAGGAAGCTATATGCGAAATAACCGACGATGACCCAAGACAGGAAGTAAGGCAGGAACATTCCCGTCTGGTACCATTTCGCCAGCCGCTTGTTTGCGATTTCGGAAAGAACGATGGCCAAGGCCACTGCCAGAACTAGACCAATGATGATGAACACAATGTTGTAGAGCAAGGTATTGCGAGTGATAACGTATGCGTCGTTTGTGCTGAACAGAAACTTGAAATTATCGAAGCCGACCCAGCGGCTGTGGATGATGCTGGAGAGAAATCCCCCGTGCACGCGGTATTCCTTGAAGGAAATCACGGTGCCGAGCATTGGCAGGTACGAGAAGAAAAGAAACCAGACGGTAGCCGGAAGCACCATCAGGAGCAGGGCTTTGTTGCGATTGATGTCTTTGAAGAAACGCCCAAAGGCCTTCATGGGGTTCACCCTTTCTAAGCGAAGTCGGTTTGCAGCGCCAAGGGCCTGCGGCAATTCGTTCCAAGGTGAAACGGCTTCCCCATCCTTAAAGCGGGGTGGCGCGTTTCAATCCGGAGAATTCTAAGCCATGTCTATAAAAAAACACATATAGACTCTTAGAATTCAAGATGAAACGGCTGATGCCGTCCTCTTTCGGCGGCGCAAGTTTCATCCCTTAGAACGGAAAAGAACGTACAGGATGTCCTATCCCGTTCGTTTCCTTTGTTTTTTGAAAAAAGGGCGAATGCCGAGCATTCGCCCTTCGGTGCTATAAATAACGGTTTACTTGCCTTGCGCAGCTTTCCAAGCGTCGAGCTGCGTTTGCGCTTCGGCCATGATTTTGCCAAGACCCGCGTCGTTGAGCTTCTTGATCGCTTGCGGCAAGTATTTTTCCGGATCGACGGTACCCGTCATGAGCGGAGCCCAGAAGGATTCCTTCGCGTTTTGCACGGCCGCGATTTCGCTCGACACCTTCGTCGGATCGAAGTTGAAGCCGAGTAGTGCCGCAGGCTTGCCCGCATCGTTGTATTTCTTGAACTGTTCCCATTTGTCGGCAGGATCGCCCGGGTTCAGGTGCGTAATCATAATGTTGCCGAGCGAGAATGTCGGCATGTCGTAGTTCTTGGATTCCGGCAGGTTCTCCATGTAGTCGCCGTCGGTTACCTTGTAATGCGTGCCTTCGATGCCGGAGTCAACCATGTTGCGGAGAACCGGATCGGTGTTCAGCAGGTTCAGGAATTCCATCGCTTTCTCTTTATGCTTCGAGTTCGCGGAGATGGCTTGCATGGAACCCATAACCGATGCGTTGTAGATCAGCGCGTCGCTCATTGGCGTCGACACGATCGGGTAGCCGTAGCTGGTCGACCATACGTTGTCCGCGAACGGCTGCGTCGTCGCCTTGTCGGCGAACCATTTGCCCGTCGCCTGCACGTCCGAGGACGATTCCAGCGTTGCGGCTTCCGTCGGAATGTAGCCGGCCAGGTAGTATTTATGCATCGTTTCGAGCGCCTGCTTCATTTCCGGCGTTTCGAATACGTTTACGATTTTGTAGCTGGAGTCGTCAAGCTTCACGGCCAGCGGGAATTTCTCGATCAGGTAATCGTATGGAATGTAAGGCGTGAAGGTCTTGTCCACTTGCAGCGGTGTCACGTCCGGGTTGTTTTGCTTGACTGTTTTCAGCAGCGGCTCCAGGCTTTCCAGGGAGCGCACGTCCGTGATGCTCAGCTTGTTCTCGTCAAGAATGTTCTTGTTGAAGCGCCATACCTCGGATGTCGGAAGCTCTTTGTTTGCCGGTACGCCGTAGTTTTTGCCGTCGACTTTGGAGCCGCTCAGGAAGGCAGGGTTCAGCGTGTCGGTAATGCCTTTGCCGTATTGCGCCAGCAGATCGTCGATTGGAGCGAAAGCCCCTTTGCGCGCGTTTTGCACGTAATCGAACGCCCATGCCGCCGTGAACATGATGTCCATGTCCGCGCCCGAAGCCGTCAGTACTTGCATCTTCTGGTTGTAATCGCCCCAGTCGATCATCGTCATTTTGACGGTAGCGCCGATTTTCTCTTTCGTGTATTCGCTAACCGCTTCCATGACTTTGTCGACGTCTTTCTGCGGCGTGCCGATTGTGTACCAGTTCAATTCGACCGGTTTGGCGTTGCTGCCAGCGTTGCTGGACGAAGATGTGTTGTTGCTTGCTGCACTGTTGCCATTGTTGCCGCCGTTGCTTCCGCAGGCGCTCAGCAAGAGCATGACGGCCATCGCGGACGTCAGGCCGATCGAAGCCTTTTTACGGATTCCCATTGGTGTTGCCTCCCTTTTGTCTGTGTAGCAAATTCAGTAGTCGCGACTTCTTGCTACTTCATCTTAGAAGATGAAAACATTTTCAAAAATAATAGAAAACAAAGAATATGTGTACAAAATAAAGAAAGGAACCGCGAATGACGCCTCGGCGTCACAGCAGCTCCTTAAAATCGCCCGGCACCATCCCGACATGCTTCTTAAACTGCTTGTAGAAGTAGCCTGTCTCCCAGTACCCGACCTGTCTCGCGATCTCGTTTACCTTGAGCCGGCTGTCCGCCAGCAGTTCCTTCGCTTTGTCGATACGATATTTATTCAAATAATCCGTGAACGTATCCCCCGTCTGCTTGTGAAATAGCTGCCCGAGGTAATTGGGGTGAATGTGAAATTGGAGACCAAGCGATTTGAGCGTCAGCGCCTCCGCGTAGTGCTCGTGGATGTAGCGCAGCGCCTGCTTGATGACGGGACTCATGTCTTCCCCGGAGAACGAATCGGCCGCGAAGAATGCCGCCGTCCGCACGGCTTTCTCCACGCCCTCGAGCGTTGCCGCGGTTACCGCCTGGTCGAGCGCGCCTTGGAACACCTCGGCGGCATCCGCTCGTCCAAGCTTGTCGACTTCGATCTTCATCAGAATCATGAGTTCGATAGCGGCGCCTTTCGCCCGGACGGGATGCAAGCTCTCCGCCAACCGTATAGCCGCGAAATCGCGTTCGATAACCTCCGCCAGCTCATTCTTGTCCTTGGCCAGAATGGCCTTGGCATACGCCTCCCATTCGAACAGTCCCGAAGGAAGAGCCGCCGTTTCCGCGGAAATGGCCGCATAATCGAGCAAATGCCGGTCATGCCGCACCAGGAAAAACTGCTGCGCTTTGCGCGCCTCTGCGTAGCTTGCGGCGGCATCGGCCGTCGCCACAATCCCGCCGAGCGCGATCTGCGGGCCGAGCTGCCTGTGCTCCCATTTGTCCGCCGCTCTTTCCAAGGCTTCCGTTACCTTAGCTTGATTCCGCGGGTCCACGTTTATGCAGCAGACGGCGACAAGCTCGCCTTCCTCGTTGCGAAAGGGAACAAGCGACAGGCCGTCCGTCTCCTCGGCCAGGAGATCCGCGATGCAATCGTCGGGATTGTAGCCTTCAGCCCCCTGTTCCGGGCGAAAACGGATGATCGCCAGCGCCGCGTAAGGCTTCGAGAGATCGATGCCGAGAAGCGCGGTCCGCTCCGTCAGCTCGGGCAAAGCGATCCGCCCGTTTACCCATCGGGTCATGACGTTGTCCCGCAGAATGCCGATCTCGTCTTCCCCAAACGGCTCCGCCGGCTTGTCCGCCTCCAGCTTCCGTACCGTATCCGCCAAGGTCGCCTCAAGCTCCCCGAAGTTAATGGGCTTAAGCAGGTAATTCTCGATGCCGAGGCGCATGCCTTCCTTCAGAAAATCGAATTCGTTGTACCCGCTCAGGATGATCGCCTTTAATTGCGGCTGCAGCTCCCTCGCCTTGCGGATCAGCTCGAGTCCGGTCATGATCGGCATGGAGATGTCGGTAATAAGCAGGTCGACCCGGAGCTCGCGCAGTCGTTCCAACGCTTCCTCGCCGTCTTCGGCGCTGCCGACGACCTCCAGGCCGAAGGCGGACCAATCAACGGCGTCGCTCAACCCCTCCGTGATAAACGGTTCGTCATCCACGAGCAATACTTTATACATCGCCAGCTTCCTCCTGTTGTTCAGCCGCGGGCCAAGTCACCGTCACCGATGTCCCTTTCCCGGGCGTGCTTTCTATGCTTAACCCGTAGCCGGGTCCATGCACCAGTTCGATCCGCTCGTGCACGCTGCGCAGCCCGAAGGACTGCTGTTCCTCGGTTTCCGGCATCTTCAGCCGCCGCATGATGCTTGCGAGCTGCTCCGGCTCGATGCCTTTGCCGTTGTCGCGTATCCGTACCCGGATCAGGCCTTGCTCTTGCACGGCTTCGATAGTCAAGCGATTGTTCTTGCGCCGGGAATCCATCCCGTGCACGATATAATTCTCCACGATCGGCTGCAGCAGCAGCTTGGCGATCGGAACCCGCAGCAGCTCCGGTTCGCATTCGACCTCGTAAGCGAATTTGTTTTTGTAGCGGATCCGAAACAGCTCCAGGTACAGTCTGCACATCTCGAGTTCTTCGCCCAGCGTGTTCTCCGCTTTCGCGCTGACCGAGTTGCGGAACAGCGCCGCGAGGCTGTAGATCATCTCGGCTACGTCGACCGCGCCCTGCGACATCGCCCGCATCCGGATGACCTCCAGCGTGTTGTAGAGAAAATGCGGGTTTACCCTCGCTTGCAGAGCGGCAAGCTCCGTCTGCTTATGCCTCAGCTCCGCCTTGTATTCCCTGTCGATATGCCGGCCCAGCTCATCGAGCATCTCGTTGAAGCTCTGGGAGATCTGACCAAGCTCGTCCTCGCGGGCGTCCTGCAGGCGGGCGGTGAGGTTTCCGCCCTCCACCTTCCGCATGAAGTGAACGATCCGGTTGGTACGCCGCGAGATATTGACGATTACGATGGACGGAATAATGACGGCGACGACAATGCAGATCGTACTGATCAGTATGATCGTCCGCTTGAGGCCCGCGTAAGCCTCGGCCATCGCGCTCTTTGGCGTGATGCCGACAACGAAATAACCGGCTTTGTTCTGCGTCAGCGTGGAGATGTACGACGGCTCGTCGAGCATGCCGGTTTCCTTCAGGGAGCCGATTTGCTTCATGTACGGGAAGATTTGTCCATAGTATCGGTTTGCGGAATCCGACAACACCTGCCCGTCCTGCGACAGCACCAGAATCTCGCCCTTGAGCGGGGTCCGCTGCTGGTCAAGCGACCGGTTCACCATGCCGGAATCGAAGTATACGAGCAGCTGTCCGATATTCTTAAGCGTATTCTTATCGTTTACCTGGACGCGCATGGAATACAGCTGCGAGTTCCATTGGCCGATCAGCCCGCGGATCCAGATGTTCGGCGTTGCCGCCACGGGCCCTTCCGCCGCCATAATCTCGGGAATGTACGAGCGGGTCGGATTGGTCTTGTACAGCCGTCGCGGGCCGTTCCGGTTGAAGGCGTACAGCTGCTGCATGTCCGTGCTGTACAGCAGGATATTCTGGATGTCGGGATCGGCATCCATCCGGTCCGCGAGATAGCTCAGGATATCAACCGCGCTCTCGTTGCCGCCCGCGTAATTCTGGTCGAGCATGTACTGCGCGTATTCGCTGTAGGAATGCCGCAGAAAGTAAGACGCGTTGCTCGCCAGCAGGCTGTTGCGGTAGATATCCTGCACCGTGTTCTGCACCCAGTCGTACTTCTGCTCCATATAACGGTTCACCCGCTCCATCGCTTGCTTCTGGTTGTTCAGCTCGCTGTTTACGATGGAATCGGATATGAGACCGAAGAGCAGGTACGAGAGCGTGATAATCGTCACATGCACAATAAGCGCGAAGACGAGAATGACTTTGACGAACAGGTTGTTCTGTATATAGTTTCGGTAGATGTTCCGGAATTTCAAACGCCCGTGCCCTCTCTCGTCGATAGTTAGGATTTCCCGCCATTATAACATTAAGGACGGAGCCGCGCCTATTCGGACCGGCGCCGGCGACAGGTCCGATTTTCAGCACAAATCATAACACCGAAAGAATCAGGAAGTCCATTGCATTCCGGAAGGTCCGCGCGTTAAGATTTTCGTAAATCATTCATTCACTAGGAGAGTCACTTAGGACGATTTGCGTCCCTTTGCCTTTGCCTTGGAGAGAAGTACTTATAGACGAAGCCAATCACACCATTTCCGGCGATGTCCGGATTATCGAAGCATTCCCGATCCCGCAGCTTCAGACCGGTCGCAGAGTCTGGATTTATTTGCCGAAAAGCTATAACGAAGGAGATCGCAGCTACCCGGTTCTCTATATGCACGACGGCTAGAATGCATTCAATCAAGCGACATCCTGGGGAAGCGAGTGGTTGATCCGGCAGTTGGATCTCTCCCCCGCGCTGCGCGTTTATTTAAGCATTGGAGAACTGGAAACAGACAATCCCGACTTTAATAAAATCGCTTATGAGCATGCTACTCTTGCCCATCAAACGCTCATAGCAGCCGGAGTTCCGGAGAATCGCGTACGATTCGATTTCATTCCCGGCGGGGAGCATCATGAAGGCACGTGGAGCAAGCTCTTCCCCAATGTGTACCATTGGCTGCTGCAGCCATAAAAAACAAAGCATGCGCAAAAGCCCGTCCGGCCGCAGGGCCGAGACGGGCTTTCGCTTTCTTGCACTCATATATTACAAATAAACAACTATCTCATCCATTAATTCCTTTTTATTTGCTTCAATATACCTCATTAAATGATCAAATACGTTCTCTTGATTAGCGTTAATATAAAGCTTCTCTTCCGCTCTTTGTATACGGTCGTAAAATTCGTCATCAAGAATAGGATGCGTTTGCGCATAGCTTCGGACTTCATATTGCTGTAGATGCTGTATATCATCATTTAGTTTATGTGCACCTGCATCGTACTCTCTAAGAATATCTTTTATTTCTTTTAAAGCATTTGCATCATTAACGGCTCTTATTCGTCCCAATACGTCTATTGTCTCATCTAAGTATCGGCCCGATGAATTTTCAATAAAACCTAATACACCGTTAATATTTAGTTCCGTATCCAAATCAATAAGCAGTATGATATCCTGAAGGACTCGTGGAAGCTGTTTAAAACCCTGCTTATCTTCTTTAGAACAGTTTTCTTTTTTGTATCTATTGGAGCAAACATGTTCGATTAGTTCACTGGCAGAAGTAGTAGGCATAAGTTCTTTTTCAGGTACTAATTGCTGCACTATTGCATGAAGATTGTTCATTCCTCTCCTCCTTGGGCTTGTTACTGCCTAATATAAGTACCCCCCATATCCATGAGCCCTCTTACGAAAATACGCCTATGGGCTTTATCGCCTTTGTATCCGTACACCCATTCCGGCCAAATGTAATCGGTGATTCCCCTTTTCTTTCCTTCCGAATAGGCAATGCCAATTGTCTTTCCAAGGTGATCGGCGTCGGATTCAGCGTAAACATATTTATTGTTTTCGAATAAGATGGCGTCGCCATTAATTTCGTATTTGTCCACCCACACTCTGGTATTTAGAAAATAGAACGAGACTGCAAGAAGAAACAGAATAACCGCAGAAGCCCATACTTTCCGCATTTTCATGGCTTAACGAGATCAGTCCTCTCTAAAAATAATCGATAAACTTCCGCTTACATAATACCATATTTTGGGGTCGAACTCGGTTGTCAGAAAAATAAAAAAGGTACCTGCGTCCATTGAACGCAGATACCTTTGCGCTTAAATCGCAATCGTACGCTTCTCTTCGCTCGCGCGGATTACCGCGTCGATGATTTCCTGATTGCGGTAGCCGTCCATAAAGCCGGGAAGGCTCTCCGAAGCCGTGCCGTCCAAGAGCGACAGAAAGTCTCCGTACTGGGTTACCCGGCATCTCTCCGGCACGTTAATTACCGCTCTTGCCAGCTGACCCGGCGCCTCCTCGCGGATCCAGACGATCTGGTCCGGGTTCAGCGTCGACGCGTGAAGCGTGCCGGCATCGCCGTAGATCGATATTTCATGCTGGTTGCCCGAGCCGATCGCGTTACGCGACGACTGGAAAATTCCGACTTCATCGCCGGCCATCCGGCCTTGGAAGCTTACGAAGTCGTCCACCTCGATCTTTACCATCCGGCCGGTAGCCAGATCAGGACGCTCCGGAACTAACGTGCGCATCTGCGCGGACAGCTCCTTGAATTCCCCGAAGAGAAAACGCGCCATATCGATCATATGCGAGCCTAGATCGCCAAGCGTTCCCGTGCCGGTAATGTCTTTGTTGAAGCGCCATATATAGGGCGTCTGATTCGGTACCGCTCCCCAGTCCTGCAGGTATTGGATCGCAAAGCTCCGCACCTTGCCCAGCTTCCCTTCCCGCACAAGCTCCCGCGCATAGCGGAAAGCGGGCGTATAACGGTAGCTGAATCCCACCATCCCGTTAACCGGCTGTTGCTCGTACAGCTCGAGCAGCCCCGCTGCCTCTTCGAATACGCGGGTGAACGGCTTCTCCGCGAGGTAAGGCTTGCCCGCCTGCAGGCAGGCGCGGACGATATCCGCATGCACGTTATTTGGCGTCACCGATACGACCGCATCCACATCCGGGTCGTCAATCAGCTGCACGAAATCCCCGTATCGTTTGTCGGGCGCTATCCCGAGCAAATCGCCTTTCTCCGTCAAAGCAGCTTCATTCACATCGCTCACCGCGATAATGGCAAAGCGGCCTTCCTCGGCCATCCAGCGGATATGCGAATGCGACATGCCGCCAAGACCAATCAATCCGATTCGATACCTCTTCATCACCGTTTCCCCCTCTTCTTGTTATGCCTTCGCGCCAATGGGCTCAAGCGGCTGCACATTACCGCGTACTGGCAGCTCCCGCCGAACCGGCTGCGCCCATTTCACCGCATTCACGATGACGCGTTGAATCGCGGGGTTATGATAAGTCGGATACGTTTCATGACCGGGTCTGAAATAAAACACCTTGCCGCTTCCGCGCGTATAGGCGCAGCCGCTGCGGAAGATTTCGCCGCCCTCGAACCAGCTTGCGAAGATAAGCTCATCCGGTGCCGGAATATCGAAATGCTCGCCGTACATTTCCTCTTGCGGCAGCTCGATGTATTCGCCAATCCCTTCGGCGATCGGATGTCCCGGCGCAACGACCCAGAGACGCTCCTTCTCGTCGGCTTCGCGCCATTTCAGGCTGCAGCTTGTTCCCATCAGAGCTTTGAAAATTTTAGAATAATGGCCGGAGTGAAGCACGATAAGCCCCATGCCGTCCAGCACGCGCTGATGCAACTTGCCGACGATTTCATCCTGCACTTCGTCGTGCGCGAGATGACCCCACCAGATCATTACGTCGGTATTGGCCAGCACTTCATCGGTAAGTCCATGTTCCGGTTCGTCCAAGGTCGCCGTTCCCGCTTCCATCCCCGCTTCGGTCAAAAAGCGCGCGATGGCCTGATGAATGCCGTCCGGATAAATTTCCTTTGCCTTGGGGTTCGTCCGTTCATGACGGTTCTCGTTCCATACGGTTACTCGCAGTTTGTCAGTCATCTCTTGTTCCTCCCAGCATGATCTGTAAAAAAAGCTGCCCTGCAGTCCGTACGCAGGGCAGCAGCAAAACCTTATTTAATGTCCATATAGCGGTTGTACGCGTCATTGTAAATCTTGATCAGCTTCTCGAGGCCCATGTCGTTCAGCTTCTTGACGTAAGCATCCCACTCCTGCTCGATGCCGCCTTTGGTTACCCATTTGGCGCGGGTGCTCTTGATGTAGCTCTCGATATCCGTAATAAGCGTCGGCAGCTCCGCGTATTCTTCTTCGGTGTACATCACGTCCGGGAATGGCTGCGTGACGTATTCCTTGCCCAAGCTGTCGAGCTGCAGCTTCAGGCCGTCGCCGCTTGCAGGATCGAGCTTGATGTTTTTCTCAAACTCAGGGCTTACGTATTTCGGTCCAAAATCCCGCAGGGAGCTGTCCCAGTACCAAGCATCCGCGCTTGTGCCGTCCGGCGGATCCATCAGCGTATAGGTACCGTCGGCATTTTTCTCGATGGAGGTGCCAATCGCGCCCCAGAAGTTCTGGATGCTTGCTTCGCCGGTGTAGAATTGATCAGCCCAACGCGCCGCAACCTCCGGATGCTCGTTCGAGGTTGTAATGAGCACCTCGTTGCGGCGGATGCTCATTCCGTTCGGATCGCCAATCTGATATTTCTTCCCGTCCGGTCCGGTAATCGGAGCGATCGTCTCATACTGCTTGCTCCATTGGCCAAAGACCGCGTCGGGCGTCCATTGGTACGAGAACCCGATCAATGCGTTGTCCGGGTTTTGCCGTTTGGCCGTCAGCATCGTGTCGTCCTGCGTAAACGTTTCTTTATCGATCAAGCCTTCGGAGTACAACTTATTCGCCCAGGTAATGGCGGCCTTATAAGCCTCCGACGTCGGGAAATATTCCGGCTTGCCGTCCTTCAGCACCATATGGTTGCCTCGGATATCCGTAATGCCGAATGGCGCGAACAGGTTCATGTCCAGATCCTTCTGATCGCTGTACGGAATCTCGTCAGCCTTGCCGTTGCCGTTTGGATCCTTCTCTTTGAACGCCTTCAGTACCGTATAAAGTTCATCAAGCGTTTCAGGCGCCTTCAATCCTAATTTGTCCAGCCACTCTTTGTTGATCACCGGCTGCACGGAAGAATACGGCCGCGATGGCAGCCTTGCGGGCAGCGAGTAAATTTTGCCGTCCGGGAACGTGCTCAGCTTCTTGAGCTCCGGCATTTCGGCCATGGCCGCTTTCAGATTCGGCATGTATTTGTCGATGTAGTCGTCAAGCGGACGGAAAATGCTCAGATTATTCACGATATCGGAATCCCCGAACGCCAGGTCGCCGATAATCACATCCGGCATTTTGCCGCTTGCCAGCATAACCGATTTTTGGGCATCCCAGTCGCTGGAGGAAATAACCTGCCAGTTGATTTTGACGTTCGAATTCTTCTCCAGATCCTGAAGCCAGGTGTTCTTCTTGAAGGTGTCCCCCATATTGCCCCAACGGATCGTAAGAACGTCCAGCGTGACCGGCTTATCGACAATCGGAAGCCCTTCGGCATGGAAGTTGCTGTCTGCCTTGCCGTTGCCGGCGTTATTGGACGCAGCGGCATTATCGGTATTCTTGTCGCTGCTGCAGCCCGCAAGCACCGTTGTGCCCAACACGGAAATCAAAGCAAGGCCGGATAGTATTTTTCTCGTATAGCTCTTTGAAACGGTTGTCATGTATAAATCCCCCTCTAAAAGGATAATGGCAATTCCCCCACTGCTTGCTTACTCCTTCACGGCGCCGATCATCACCCCCTTGTTGAAATGCTTTTGCACAAACGGGTAGATGCACATGATCGGAACCGTAGCGACGATAATGACGGAATAGCGCAGCAGGTTGGCAAGACGCAGCGCGATTTGGGCAGCTTCCCCCGTGCCTAGCGCGGTCTGCATCTGATTGGTGACCAGAATATCTCTTAAGATCAACTGCAGCGGATATAGATTCTTATCCTGCAAATAGATTAGCGCGTTGAAATACGAATTCCATTGACCAACGGCAAACCATAAAGCCAGCACGGCAATAATGGGTTTGGAGAGCGGCAGCACCATCCGGGCATAAAAGCGCAGGTTTCCGCAGCCGTCGATTTGCGCGGCTTCCCATAGCTCCGTCGGAATGCCCGTCCGGAAAAACGTACGCGCGACGATAATATCAAAGACGGCAACCGAGAACGGCAGCACCATGACCAGGAACGTGTCGTACAGATGAAAATCGCGGATCGTCAGAAACGTTGGCACTAGCCCGCCGTTGAAGAACATCGTAAAGATAAAGAAGAGAGACAGGAACTTGCGTCCGACCAGATCCTTTCTCGATAAGGCGTAGCCCGCCGAAACGTTGACGATAAGGCCAATCAAGGTACCCACAACCGTATAGACAATCGTGTTCCGGTAGCCGATCCATATATTCGAATGATTCAGTAATTCCTTATAACCATCGACTGTAAACCCTTTCGGAAATAACCATACCTTTCCGTTCCCCACAGCCGAAGGATCGCTGAAGGAGGCGATGATTATAAAATAAAGCGGATATAACACTATGATAAGGACTAATGCGGCCCAAATATAGAGCAGGACCTCCAGCCGTTTATCGCTGTTGCCGGTTCTTTTCGGTTGCATGGCTAAATTCGTTGCAGCCTCCATAGCTGTTTCATCCTCCTCTCTAAAAGGAATGGCGAAGCCATTCATACTTCGTAAACATTGACTTACCAGAGACTGTTCTCGGAGTATTTTTTCGATATCCAGTTGACCAGAATTAACAGCGTGAAATTAATAACCGTATTAAATAGATTGATGGCGGCCGAGAAGCTGTACTGCGAGCTGAGCAG
Source organism: Paenibacillus sp. BK033 (assembly GCF_004345425.1). GTDB lineage: Bacteria > Bacillota > Bacilli > Paenibacillales > Paenibacillaceae > Pristimantibacillus. Next base: position 70,329 of record NZ_SLVP01000009.1, on the reverse strand, counting down.
CCCGATCTTGTACACGTAGGTCGAGATCACTTCGCTGCCCGCAATATTCAGGTTGTTTTGCAGCAGATAGGCCTTCTCGAAGCCAACGCCCAAGAGTCCGCCAATTCGCAGGATCAATAAGGTTACCGCGGTCGGGATAAGCATCGGAATGTCGATGTAGCGGATTTTCTGCCATCGGCTGGCCCCGTCCACCGTTGCCGCTTCATATAAGCTTGGGCTTACGGAGGACAAAGCCGCGAGATAAATAATGCTGTCCCATCCCGTATGCTGCCAGACGTCCGACCATACATACAGGCTGCTGAACATGCTGGCCGAGCCCATCAGGTTCGGAGCTTCGGCGCCGAATAGCCGGTAGATGTTGCCGATCAGTCCGCTCCCCGGCGACAGCAGGATCATCATGAGACCAACGATAACGATGGTGGAAATAAAATGCGGCATGTACGTAATCGTCTGAAATACCCGCTTGAACCGGTTCTGCCTCAGCTGATTCACGAGAATGGCGAATATAATCGGAAGCGGAAAGGTTGCAAAGCTGTACAAGCTGATGAATACCGTGTTCTTAATGGTGACCGAGAATTGGTAGGAATGAAAAAATTTCTCGAAATATTTGAACCCTACCCAGGGACTGTCCATAATGCCAAGCGCCGGTTTGAAATCTTTAAAGGCAATAATGACCCCGTACATCGGTTTATACGTGAAACAGAGCAGCAGCACGACAGCCGGCAGCAAGAGCAGGTATAAGCCCCAGTTTCTGCTGATTCTCGTTACGTAACGATGCAGATTACCGCTCGATGAACTGTTTATCATGAATGCGTACCTCCCTTTGCTGTGTGATTGCCTTCAGTATACGTGCTTGCGGCGGCGAGATTTGGACCTCATGGATGCAAATTCCGGACATTCGGATGCAAGCAAACCCGATTTCGGCCTTAACGGAGATTCACGGCTCAGGCTGCCCTACAATCCAGACTTTTTGCTGTCATTATTCGGACCTTCGCCCGATTAAGGGGTTGCAACCGGTTGCATTTTCGAAAGCCAAGGCTATAATTATCTGACACACGGATTTCCTTTCAATAGAGGTGGTTAGCGGGGAGTTGCGGGGCATATGGCCAAACCGTCGGAGAACAAGCTGTATCCGATTCAGCATTACGTCAAAATCATTCTCGTCATTTCGTTTACCGCGCTGATTCTGGACTTTATCATCAGCTTTGCGTCGATCACGATCGTTAAACAGCAGTCCGCGCGGGATTTGAGGGATACCGCTTATTTGTACATCAACCGGATTAACAGCGACTTTTCCTACATGAATCACTTCATGGGCTGGACGCTTGCCAACGACGAGAACGTCAAAATGATGGAAACCCACGACACGAACGAGACGGAATTCATCAAGGCCAACGACGCGTTGTACAAGCGATTCGTCGAGCTTCAGACCAGCTATGACAAGAGCTACAACTTCTTTATCTTCTTCAAGAAGAAGAACGTGATGCTCAATATTGCGCCTATGAGGGTGACCTACAAGGAATATCAGCAACTGCAGCAGCAGATTAATGTCTTCATCAAAGACAAGGTCATCTATGAAAAGTTTTATTCCCGCTGGTCAACCATTCAGCTGGCCGGTAAATTTTATATCGTTAATATCGTGCCTTATCACGACAGCTACATGATCTGCCTGATCAACGCAGACGATCTGATCCTGCCGCTCCGCCAGATTAACCTGGGCGAGAACGGCTACGCCTCCCTGCGGGCCGAGGACGGCAGTCTTGTTACCAGCCCCATCTCGAATAAAGGCAAGCTGCTGAACATTGAACAGGAGCAGGACCGCTCCTCCATCATGAACACTCTCCAGACCAGAACAACGGTCAACGGCGAGTTCGATAACGCAGCCTTCTTCGTGAAGCTTGTCATTCAATTCGGCGCGTTCGAGAAAATCATGATCGTTCAGCTGCTGATCGTGCTGCTCGCGGTAATTGTTGCCTGCAGCCTGAGCTTCATCATGCTGTACTTTAAGAACAAGGTGCTCCAGCCGATCAAGAGCTTCTCCTACAATCTCGCCTTCTGGACGGAGGACGGGGAGCCGCTCGACAGTACGGGCAGCAAGATCGTTGAGCTGGAGAAAGCCAACAGGCAATTCGCCCAGCTCGTTAACCAGATTAAAACCTACAAGATCGATATTTACGAACGTGAGCTGGAGAAGCAGCGCATTCAGCTGGATTATATGAAGCTGCAGATCAAGCCGCATTTTTTCCTGAACTGCCTGACGACCATTCACAGCATGGCGCAGATGGACATGACCGAAGAAATCCAGCAGATGGCCTTATCCACCTCGGTGTACTTCCGGTATATTTTCCAGAACGGTCAGGACTTTGTCCGCCTGGAGGACGAAATCGAGCATGTCCGGGTTTATCTCGAAATTCAGAGGAACCGCTACCGCAGCTCGTTCCTGTACCGGATTGAGCAAGGCGAGTCGACGCGGGATGTCCCGATCCCTCCTCTCGTGCTGCAGACCTTTGTCGAGAATGCGATCAAATACGCGGTGTCGCGGGATCGTGAGGTGCTCATTACGCTGACCGTTGATCGGCAGATGGTGGAGGAGCAAGGAATGACCGTCATCCGGATTGCGGATACGGGGCCGGGTTTTCCACCGGAAGTCTTGGAAAAGCTCCAGCAAGGAGAGCCGCTTGATCAGACGCTTGGCACGCAAATCGGTATTATGAATACCGTTCAGCGATTGAAATACCTGTATGGAGAGCTTGCGCAGATCCGCTTCGGAAATCCGCTTGACGGAGGCGCCTCGGTAACCCTCTATCTACCGGAGCTTCCGGCCAATTCGAATAAGACGGGAGTGTAGCTCATGAATGTATTGCTAGTTGATGACGATTACTTTGTCGTAACCGCGCTGGAGAAGAAGATCGACTGGGCTTCGCTTGGCATCGAGGGCATCTATACGGCTCATAATGTCGCCCAAGCGCGGGATATTCTGATGAAGCACAAGGTTCAAATTCTTATCTCGGATATCGAAATGCCGCAGGGAAGCGGCCTGGAGCTCTTGGCGTGGATTCGCGAGGAGAACTACAACGTGCAGGCTATTTTCTTGACCAACTACGCGGACTTCAATTACGCGCAAAAAGCGATCGAGCTGCGCAGCTTCGAATATTTCCTGAAGCCGATCCAATTCGATAAGCTGATGCTTATTATCCGGAAAGCCGTTGAGCGGGCGACGGAACAGCAGCAGCAGGAAAAAGCCATTCAGGAGGGCTATTACTGGCAGCGCAATCAAGCGAAGATGCTGGAGCACTTCTGGCGCAAGCTGATCAGCGGCAGCGTATCCTGCGCGCTTAAGGCTGCGGATATCTTGGTTGCCGTTGAGGAGCAGCATCTCTCTTACGACCGCAATGATCTCATTCAACCCGTACTGCTTAATCTCTTTCCCTATGACGGCAGCATGGGCGTTGAGGAAAAAAATCTGTTCGACTTCGCGTTGCTTAACGTCCTATACGAGCTATTCCAGCATCCGCAATTTACGGTCGAGACGGTTCTGGAGTACAGCGTGCATAACTGGATTGCCGTATTGAAATGGAAGGAAGCCCCCGATGCCCAGACGCTTGACGGGCTTTGCGCCGCGTTTATCCAGCAGGCGAACCGCTCGCTTAAATGCGATGCCTGCTGCATCGTCGCCATGTCCGGTCGGCTTGAGGGCATTAGCCCGGTCATCCGCCAGCTGCTGGAGCGCAATCAGGATATCGCCAAGCGGCGCAATCATATTTTTTTCGTGGAGCATGGTCTTCGGCAAGCCGACGAAGCTTATCAGCCACCGGATCTAACTAAGCTGGAAGAGCTGCTGGAGCGGAATTTGCCGGAGGAATTCCTAAAGGAGACAACCCGGTATTTAAACGAGTCGGTGCATCGGGATCATTTTTCCACATCCGTCCTTAGCCTGTTCCGGCTGGATATAATGCAGCTTGTATATGCGTTTCTGAAGTCGAAGGGGATTCAGGCGCATCAATTATACACGGGAAAAACGAATGAACGGCTGCTCGCCCACTCCCTCCATTCCATCGAGGATTTGGAAGCTTACTTGAATTATCTGGTCCACACGGCCATGGAATACCGCGATTTCGCCGAGCAGCCTAAATCCGTTGCCGAGGAAATCAAGCAATATATCCATGCCCATTACGGGGAGGATCTGACTCGCATCAGCCTGGCGGAAATCGTCTACCTTCATCCGGATTATTTGGCCAGACTGTTCAAGAAGGAGACTGGCGTTTCCCTTGGAAACTATGTAATCGGAGCGAGAATTAATGCCGCCAAGCAGCTGCTCCGAACGACCAATCTGTCGGTATTCGCCGTGGCGAAGAAGGTCGGCTATGCCAACTACTCCTACTTCGCGAAGGTCTTTAAGCAGGAGGTTGGCGTAACGCCGAATGAATATAAGCAGGACGGTTAGGAATGGTCAAGGAATGCTTCCCTTTACTTAACCGTTTGCTGATTTTTGGGGCCTACTGCTTTTTATTAGGTACGTTCAGAACTGCGGGGCCAGAATCCGCGGGATTCTCCCCTTGCCAAATGCTTGCCAAATACCTCTCCGATTATCAGGATCAACAAGGGGAACAACAGATACAGGTAAACGTCCCACCATATCTGACTGATCAGGATTCCGCTTTGTTTCAGAAGTACGGTTACAAAGAGAAGGATAATCTCCAAACAAGCATATTTTATCCATCGGTATTTCCAATTTACCATAAGCAGCAAGGTAGTAATGAGTACAATGGATAGATAGTAAACGATACCGAAAGCGCTTGTGTCATATGCCGGGTCGCTAAACCATCCTGGCCGGTAAACCCTGCTGGAGAATAATATAAAGGGTAAAAACTGGATGGTTCCGGAAATAGGACCTAAGCATAAACAGAGCAATAACGCGCGCGAGCCCCCTTTCTTCGCCTTAAGCATCCAGGGATATATTATTTTTATCAACGGGAAGTAAAGCAGGAGACCCAACGAAGTATATCCGATCCTCCACCAATACAGCGTATAGATACGCAACTCAACAAAAAGCCACTCGATCCCTGCTAGCAGAGCGATAAACCCAACTATCCAAAACCAGCCTAGTTGATATACCGAAAGGATCAGAGCGAGAGACGGTATCGAGATTAAGTTCGAGGTTATGGCCCCGAGATGGCTGTCGTAATAACGATTACTAAGCAGCTTCGGGTGATATTCGTAGCTTCCGTTGAAGATATAAATGACTGCTTCGAAAATATATAAGAGTTCAACTCCAATTAAGAATTGCATATAGGTGTGGACGCTTCGTTTTCTATGAAACACAATGACCTGCAACACAATACTAATGAAGCTCAGTCCCAAGTACCAATACGAATTAGAGCTCAAGCCACCCCCCCCCTTGCATTGCCGAGTTCCCTTTATTGTTTCAACTTCCATGGGACATATTCACAGCGGATCGATCCAACTCCAGTGACTGCTTCCGTATGTTATCGAATGTCATTGGGATAGCTCCTTAGTAACTCGTTAGTTATGCCAGTAATGTGAATAAAATTTTACCAAATGCGCAACCTACGTCTAGTAAATAAATCCAGCTTGTTGGACCTTGCGGAGGAAATGAAAAATGAACGATCTTTCAACATCGCTTGCCGACAATTTGGAAACCGCGCAGCACTTATTCCGTCAAAGTCCGGATCTGGTTATCCGGCCCTTTCAATTAAAATCGGGACAACGGGCATTACTGCTCTATTTCGAAGGACTTGTCGACAAGCTATCTATAACCCATGATGTATTGCGGCCCCTTATTACTGAAACCGAAACCATAAATGAACTTTCGAATGCTCCAATTACGGTAGGCAGAGTGCATACGGTCTCGGATTGGCCACAAATCGAAATGTCGCTGTATACCGGGAAAAGCGCGCTAATCGTTGACGGTATTGCGGAAGCCCTGATCATGTACACGCAAGGCTGGCCGCAGCGCGCGATTAGCGAACCGCAGACCGAGTCGACGATCAAAGGGGCTCATCAGGGATTCGTAGAAACGGGAGAGCAAAATATTGCTCTTATTCGGCGTTATTTGCCAAGCCATGAGCTCAAGCTCAACCCATTTATTATCGGCAAGCGAGTCCGCTCGACCATTACGCTTCTCTACTTGTCTGATATCGTTCAGCCGGATTTGGTTAGCGAGATGGAGAGGCGACTCCAAAGCATCGACGTCGATGCGGTTCTGAGCACTGGCGAACTGACCGAATACCTTGACGATCATCCTTTTAATTTATTGCCTCAATTCCAAACGACGGAGCGGCCGGATGCTGCGGTAGCGCATCTCCTGCAAGGACGCATCGCGCTCGTTATCGATCATTCGCCGTCGGTTCTTGTCGGACCGGTCACTTTCGTGTCATTTTTCCAAGCGGTAGACGATTACAGCCACCGTTGGTTGGTGGCTTCGTTTCTCCGGGCGCTCCGTTTTGTCGCTTTGCTGATAACGATATTCCTTCCGGCATTCTATATCTCGCTCATTGCGTTTCATTTCGAGGTTCTGCCCTTCAAATTGCTGCTTTCGATCGGGGAGTCGCGCGCGCGCGTTCCGTTCCCCCCCATCATCGAAGCCTTTTTGATGGAGATATCGATCGAGATGCTGCGAGAGGCCGGTCTGCGGCTGCCTGGCCCGGTCGGCCAGACGATTGGCGTCGTTGGCGGGATCGTAATCGGTCAAGCGGCCGTGCAAGCGGGCATCGTCAGCAACATCATGGTTATCATCGTTGCCCTGACGGCGATCTCCTCCTTTATCATTCCCGACTATGACATGGCGTCTTCTTTGAGGCTTATCCGCTTTCCGTTTATGATTGCGGCCTCCTTATTCGGGTTGATTGGCATTGTGATCGGCATGCTCCTTTTGGTCGGGGTCATCATGTCTATGCGAACGCTCAGCATTCCCTACGGCATTCCCGTTGCTCCGATTGATATACGTGATTGGAAGGATATATTTGTTCGCCTCCCCCTCTTTATGCTTAAGCTGCGTCCGCGCTCCACCAACGCGTCACAGCTTCGCCGGCAAGGAAGAAACCGGAGCGGCGGACGGGGAGGGAATGGAGCTTGAGGAGGCCGCTTAGCCAGAAGGATCATGAGATCAGCTTTACTCAGTTTGTTTTCACCATCTATAAGACTCAAATCGGTATCGGAATTCTTACGCTGCCTAGAGATCTCGTGGAAACAACCGGTACCGACGGATGGATATCCTTGCTGATTGGCTATGCGATAGCTGTGACGGCTAGCATCCTGATCATTGCCGCTATGTCGAAATACCCAAACGATACGCTATATGAGCTACTCCCGCGCTTGTTCGGATCTTGGATCGGCAGTGGACTCTCTCTCCTCTGGATCGGTTACACAGCAGGAGGCGCGCTCGTTATGCTCTTATGGTCGGTACACCTGACCCAAGTATGGGTGTTGCCGGGCATTTCCAATCAAACTCTCATGTTTCTTTTCGTGCTCCCGATCTGTCTTTATACCTTTCAAGGACTTAAGCTGGTCGGAAGGTTCGGCGAGTTTGTCTACATGAGTTCGTTCTGGATGCCTCTAGCGTTATTCTGGGGACTTAAAGATGCCCACTGGCTGAACTTTCTTCCGATAGGACACAATGGATGGGTGCACATTATCCAGGCAGTTAAATCCACACTGCTGTCGTTCCTGGGATTTGAGCTTGCCTTCGTTCTGTATCCGTACCTTACGGAAAAGAAACACGCCATTCGGGGTGTGGTTTTCGCGAACACGCTTGCGCTGATTACCTATTCAATTGCTACGGTTGTCAGCTTTCTTCAATTTAGCGAAGAAACGCTCAAGGAATATGTATGGCCTTCACTCGTCTTGTTAAAGCTGATTCGCTTGCCTTTCGTCGAGCGATTCGAGATCATTTTCGTAGCCTTGTATCTGATTATCCTGTTCGCGACGATTATCCCTTATCTGTATATGTCTGCCATGGGCGCGAACAAGTTGCTGCGCACGAGCAACCATCGCTACTACACCATTGCGTTTCTGGCTGGCTGCGTTGTGCTCTCGATGTTGTTCCAGCCTTCCGTTTGGCAGCTTGAATGGATGGGAAGACAATACGGCAAAGCCGGGTACCTGCTCGCTTTCTTGTTCCCAGTCTTGCTGTGGCTATGGGGGATTGGCTATCGGTTCATAAGAAAGGAGCGGCATTCATGAAAAGAATACTTAAACGGTACCTACTGCCGTGCGCGTTGATCATGCTGATGGCAACGGCCGCATGCAGTAAGCCTGCCGCTCTGGAGAAACTGCAAATTATGGGGGTTTACGGAATAGACCTCAATGAGGAGGGGCGGTTGCAGTCCTTTTCCTCCTCACCTATATTTAGCCGGGAGGCAACCAAAAAGTACAATATAACGAAAGCAACAGCCTTATCAACCAGACAATCCCGTCAGCAGCTCGATTCCATGAGCATTGGTGCGTTAACGGGACGGAAGCTCGCAACCGTTCTGGTCGGCAAAAAGCTGCTTACCGAGAAGTCGATCTATCCATACATGGATGTCCTTTTCCGGGACCCAAGCAGTGAGATCAACGCTGACATTGCTATGGTCAATGGTACGGTGGCTGAAATTATGGAATCGGAAATGGACGATAAGGGGAGATTGGAAGTCGTGCTGTTGGAAGAGATCGAGACTTCCTACGAAGACCGGATATGCGTTCTCACTCATGCTTATCAATTGGAAGATCAGCTTCTCAATCCCCGAGTTACGCCTTACGTGACGGAAATCAAGGCAATGCCGCGGGAAATAAAAGTAGTCGGAACAGCACTGTTAACCGATGACGGAAAATACGCCGGTTCTCTTAATAACAAGGAAAGCTCCTTGCTGCTATTGCTGCAGCAAGATATCGGACGGCAGATCCAATTCACGTTCATTTTACCTTCTAAGGGCACTGTTACCGTTAATATCAAAGACGCCAAGCTCAACACTCATTCCGCCTATGGCGAAGACCGGTTCCAATTTAGCGTTTCTATCCACGCGGAGGCAGAATTAGCGGAACAAGCGACGAACTGGAAAGAAAATATTCCTGTTCCCGTTATGGAACAGGAAGTCTCAAGGCAGCTGCAACTGGAGTGTGACAAGCTTATCAACAAAATTCAGCGTTACCGCGTTGATCCGATTGGATTCGGCTATTATGCAAAGGCTTACCAATTGTCCGAATGGAAGAAGGTCGAAGACAACTGGGGAGATGCGTTTGCCCAAGCGGACGTCAGGATTACAACCCATGTCAAGCTGATAAGCACAGGCGCGGTAAAATGAGTTCCGGGAATCGCTTAAGTCTTATATAAGGTCGGCTTCGTTAACGAACAGTATGGGATCATGACGATTTCGGGATTAAAACAGCTCAATTTGCGCAGAAAATAACAGGTCTCAGGCAAATGGTGTTCCAGAAAACGCAGCGTTGTCCGGCTTAAGAGCTCCGTATTGGCGAATTGCCCGATAATCTGCACGACAAACGAGTAGAACTCGGCAACGGTTTGCGATACTTCCCGGGCAAACCGTTGTTGAAAGGGCAAGCCGGGAGGAGAGAAACGCAAGTAGCCCGCGATCGATTGGTTTTTAGCCATATGATTGCGGAAGGCTTGCGCTAATCCCAGCGCTTTCGTTGCAAGCGGGATTTCCACGGGATCCAAAACATTGTTTAGCAGAATAGCGTGACCCAATTGATCCTCGATCCATAGATGAAGCAGTGCGACTAGCGACAACTCCTCAAACGGCTGTCCTTTCTGTGCATAAGACAAGAATCGCAGATACTCCTGATTCTCATTCAGTGTTCCGTTGAAATAAGTAGGCGTGGCATTTAAATTAACTCGATTTGTTAACCGCAAGTTTTGCAGCGTACCTTCCAGCCGATAGTATCCTTCCGCTACGGGATAGACAACACGGGCGAACTCGATCATCGCGGGGTCATCGATCGGGAGGTTGCGACTTGGCAATTTCGCCAGCAGCCCGAGCAAATAACGGAATCGTTCGCTGTACTGTTGGGCCAATGCAACCCAATGAGATTCCGTAGGAGACAGAAAGTCACGGACAAAAACCGAGTGATCGTCCAGAATTTCCAGCCAAAAACGGTGTTCCTCCCAAGGGCTGATAGGCTCGCATGCTTGATTCATCGTTCATTCCTCCTGATAAGCTGCCGATTTTACAATCCATTTATCTTATGTTATTAGGAGGAGGCTTAATGAATGATCCCGATATCACGCCTTTCCGTGTCATATCCGTATCCTAATGTTCCCCGATAGCTTAACTTCGCCTATGTTGTGGCCCAGTGCGTGTTCCGAGTTAACGAACATGCTCATTCGCTCGATATTATTAAATGCAAATGAATTCTAAAAACGGACTGTGCGCCATGTCTTGCGACTGCCGTGAAAGTGGATTGGTTTAAACTCTTTCATCCTCATCGAGCGAAATTCCATGAGACCGATGAATTCACGGATCGGCTGTCGTCTATATAATCGAAGGCATAAATGAACACAAACTAATTTGCGAAGAGGTGTTTTGAAAATGGCATTAACGTCCGCATTCACGAGCTTCAACCTGCCTGTAAAAAACGTAGGACAATCGAAAGCGTTCTTCACCGGACTCGGATTCGAGCTCAACCCGCAATTCCCCGATAACGAGAATTCGGTAGCTATCGTGATCGGCGACAACCTGCAGGTCATGCTGATCAATCAAGCATTCTTTAATACGCTCACGGAGAAGGAATCCGTCGATACGAGCAAGTATGCGCAGATGACGATCGCATTGGCCTTCGAGAGACGGGAAAAGGTCGATGAAATCGTAAATACCGCGGTCTCCTTAGGCGGGGAATTGCACGCTGAACCCGAATATCATGGGTCCATGTATCATTGGGGCTTCGTGGATTTGGACGGCCATCTGTGGGCCATTAACTGCATGAACATGGATGCGGCACAAGGATAAGGCTAACGGAGATAGGATTCAAAAAGAAAGACGCCGGGCATCTCCCCGGCGTCTTCTTCGCGATGATTAGTTTTTTTCGGTATAGGCTTTGAAATTGTCCATGATCGCTTGCCAGCCTGCTTGCTGGAACTCGACGGGATTGGAGCTTTCCGCGTCGAAGGTTTCAATGACCTTCGTTTCATTCCCTTGATCGATGAAAGCAATATCCACTCTTCTTCCGTCTTCCATGGCGTAGCCGATCGCCTCATGCCGATTCACGACATCGTAGACGCCGCCAAAATCAAAGCCCATGCTGCCATCCTTCGCTTCCATCCGTGTCAGAAACTTGCCGCCGACCCGCAGATCGTTTTCGGCTCTCGGCGCATGCCAGTCCTCGGACGCTTGATTCCACTTCGTGATGTGATCCGGCTCGGTCCAATAACGCCATACCTTCTCGACAGGGGCTTGAATGATGGCTTGCACGGTTACTTTCGTCGGTTGACTCGTTTCCAATTTAATAGACACCTCTCTCATGACATTCGTCATTTGGTTACTCTCAATGATATAGACGTAAGCCAATGACGAAATTCATTGGTCAATTCGCTCAGGCAGCCCGAATCGCGAAAATAATGGCGTATGAATGAAGTTTTGAACGTGCAGGATTTGATTTTCTTTGGTTTCGATGACGTGGATGCCCCAGGGTACCAGGCCAGAGCCCTCTTTGCCCGGCATATACTGGGCCAACGCCGGATAACCGCCATTCACCGTAATGGGCACAAATCGCGATCCTTCGCAATGCCAGCGAGTAAGCGAATAGAACGCGGCCAAATCTTCCTTGCCGCGGACCCACATTTGGAAGGGCGGCATCGACATGCAGCCTTCCTCGTGGAACAACGCGACGAGCGCATCAATATCGAATTGCTCGAAGGCCTCCACATACCGGGACAGCAGCTGCTGCTCCGGTTGAACCTCCATGCTGCTGAGCTCATCCGAGCGAAGCTGCGCCCGGTCCATCGTCTCTCGGGCTCTTTGCAAGGCGCTGTTCACCGCTGCCGGCGACATCGCCAACGTTTCCGCGATCTGCTTGGAAGACCATTCAAATACATCCTTCAAAAGAAGTACCGTGCGCTGCCGCGGAGGCAAGGTCTGCAGGAGAGCGATGAAGCACAGTTGAAGGGTATCTCTGCGGACGAGTCGATCCTCCGGATTACCCCCAAAGTCGGGAGACGGCCAGATCCATGCAGAGTCCGGCAGCGTGTCGCGGGGCTCGACGATGTCGACGGCCGGATCGAATAGGTCAACGGGAAGTGCGCGGCGTTTGGATTGTCTCAGCTTGTCCAAGCACAGGTTGGAGGCAATCCGATAGACCCACGTTTTGAATGAGGAATCCTGCCGGAACGTGCTCCAGCTCTGCCAGACCCGAATACTCGTCTCCTGTACGGCATCATCCGCATCGTCCATGGAGCCTAGCATTCGGTAACAGAACGAGGTTAAGCCCGGCTTCAAGCTTGCAAATAATGGTTCGTCAAATGCGGTCTCGTTCATGGCAGCCTCCCTTAACGATTTCCCCGAAGGGTGGTACCTTCATTATATGCAATGAAGCGGACAGCCTCAATCCGAATGAAATGTATCTGTGGGACCACCACGCCCAGCGAAGAAATATTCCCAGCATAAGCCATGAGCTATAACCTTTTGTACCGCTGGACAAAACCATCCGTATTCCATATCGCTCCCCCTCTTCTTTACATGAGATATTCTGCATAACTGCCATTAATTTCAGAATTAGGCCAACGTGCTTCCAAAGGCAGTTGGCTAATTAATTGAACTAGTATTTCCGGTTAGTCTGTCATCTTCCGTATTTCTTTCCCCATTTTTCGGACCACTCTTTATAAGTCAGTCCAGTTACTTCCTCTAACGTTTTACCGTCAAGTGAGAAAGGCGCTCCCATTAAAAGCACTTTTCCTTGAACAGGGAATGAAGTGCCGCCTATTACTTTGCCATCGCAAACCATGACAGAGACGTTGGTTTCGGTATTGTATTTTTTCTCTAGGGGATGATTTTTCACTGTGAATCCGTATTCGGTTATTTCTTTCCCGAAATACTTGTCGGGTTCTTCTTTTTGAACGCCCCATATCTGTTGATTGTACGTTGATTCCACACTTCCTTCGAAAAATTTGCTTTTGTCTAAAACGTATTTTTGAACTTCGCCTTTTCGTGTAATAACTTTATACCCTTGTTGCTCGACGTATTGCTCAGCATTTTTTTCATCGCCTGAAATCTCTTTACCGCATCCAGCAAGGATTAAAAATAATAACCCCAAAATAATCCCCCAATTGGTAATACTCCTCAAGAAATTCATCGCCCCCTTTACTATATAAAACTCCCTAAACAATTCGATTGTTGCGTTATCCTGCCCTTTACCTTAATAAAAACGGCAGCCGATCATCATGTGTCAGCTGCCGCCGTTGACCTATTACACTAAGATTATTTCTTACCAATCAAAATCTTGAAGTCCATTGTGACCTGTTGTAATTTCATCTCTTGGATTTTTCGCAAACGTTCCGTTGTTGTCCCCCAGGACAAAGGCGTCATTCCAAGTAATGGTTTAATGGACGACTCGCCCAAGTTCACCTGATATCGAACATTTTCAACGTCTGTTAGCTCAAAATGTTCACTAAAGTGATCCAGCGTCATTTCGTTTGAATAAACCTGTTTTTCAGATCCTTCGTAAAAAATGTCTCTTAATTCTTTAAGATAATCCCGTTCAGGAATAACCTTTATAACCATACTCTCATCCGCAATCAGTCTTTTAAATTCTGAATAATTAGCCGGGGATAGAATGTTAAGAATGAAATCGAATCGATGATTGGCAAATGGACAGTTCGCAATGTCTGCAACACACCAAATAGCATTGGAATATTCAGCCGCAGCGCTGCTGATCCCCTCCTTGGAAAGATCGATTCCGACCGCCAAGAGAGAATTGGTTGTTTTTCGAAATAATTTTTCTTGAATTTCAGTTAAATGAGAGCCTTCCCCACACCCTGCATCTAGTATGCTTGTCGGTTCATTGTTCCCGAGTTGATTAATTATTTTATTGCTTACCGCAGCATTCAAGGGATCAAAAAATCCGTTTCTGTTGATCATTCTTCGATGTTCGAACATTCTTTTATCATATTTGGTTTTTTTGGCTAGCGACAATAGGTTCACATATCCCTGCTTCGCTATATCAAAACAATGCCGGTTGCAAATTAAACTTTGTAAATTGATCATTTGCATCTGACCGTTACATACCGGGCATCTAAATATCTCTTGGAATCGTGCAATAACAGCTGCACTCATCATCTTTTTACTAGGTTTCGACATAAAAAAGCACCCCATTCATTCGTAATCGGTGAATGAAAAAGGCACAGTCAAATAAACCCAACCTATTTGTTAAAAAAATAGACGGGTTAAGTGATCTGTACCTTACACTACCTTAAACGAATGAATTGGATGATCATAATGTAACTCTCCTAAAATGTTGAGGTATTTAAAACCGCTCTAATTATAACATTTGGCTGGGGTTTACTGAAGAACCCGCTATCGGCTGCCTGATAGGGTTTCATACAAAACGGCAGCCCATGGACTGCCGTTTTGTATAGACCGCTATATCATTGATGAAAATCTCATCCCCGCGTTTCAGATTAGAAGAACAGCGCATCCAGCGAATAAGCTCCTGCTCCGGTCAGTGCAACGCCGATAGCTAAAGCCACGAGTACCAGCGGATATTCATATCCGTTTGCCGTTGCCCACAGGCCGTTAGGCCCATGCACTTTAACTATTGCGCCTGCCATGGTGATTACAATCATCACTCCTGCAGCTGCCGTGAACAGGCCCGCAGTGAACAAAGCCCCGCCCAACAGTTCCAATACTCCGGCAAAGACAGCCATAGCAACACCCGGACGAATGCCAACCGATTCCATCCAGCCTCCTGTCCCTTTAGGGCCGTATCCCCCGAACAAGCCGAACAGTTTCTGTGCTCCATGACCTACAAACAACAATCCTACCACTACCCGAATAACAAGAAGTCCCAAATCCATCATTTCCTTCATCTCCCCAATATTGTTATGGCGTTGATCTTACATTTACTTAGCGAATTTATCTAATGGTCACATCATGCCTCTCTCTTCCAAGCGCGCCGGTAAAAAAATCGACGTTTTCTTGCCTTAACTACGGCACATCTACATAAGAATCACTCCTTGGTTAATTATCTTAAAATTAAGATATAAGGTGTAAAAAATTTCCTGTCCCTCCACACAATGCTCAATTTCATTTTTGATTAGCATTTGTATGAATGCGTTTTATCTTTAATTTAAATATCTTGAATTAAAGATATATGATTTTCTTATTGTTGTCAACAGGCAAATGAAAAGTTTTTTCCCTTGCCGAGCCTGGTTGCACAACCTCGATCGTTGCGGATGTTAAAAGCCCTATTCATTGTTAGGTGAAGTCAATCTCGCCGTCGAGTTGTTTATTCTCTTTAAAATAACGTCTACAATTTCCGTTGTCTTTAAGTGATCCGTAATTAAATGCTCTTGAAATATATCCTTCCTAAATGCTTCGACACATGCAGCTGTCCGTTGGAATGACCATCCCCCTACGGTGTCACCGCGCTTGACTAATCGGTTATATATGGTGTCCTCCGAGGCTATTAAACAAAAATGATAGAGTTCTTCATCCCATTCTTTAAATCCATTGTAAATGTAATCGAAATTTTCCTCTTTATAGATCGTCATGGGCACAATCAAGTGTTTTTGATACTTCTTTTTCACCTCTCCCGCCACCTTTACGGTCAAGATTTTCCAAAGTTCAATGTCCTGGAAATCTTCCGTTTGTTCATGAATGCGCCTTACTTCCTCGGGTACGAGCTTTCTAATCATAAGTCCAATTTCTTCAGGATCAAATATCATGCTATTCGCAACTAATGGCTGCAGCATTTGGGCTGTGGAAGTCTTACCTGAACCAAAAGCCCCGTTTATCATAATGATCACGTTATCATTCCTTTCGGTAATAGGATGTCTCACTTCATCAGTTTTATCTAACAATATATTCACGAAGTTCGCAAATATTATTATGGGATATCGTGGCGTTCTTCCTTATGACTATAAACCCATGCGCAATATAATGGCATTTCGGGCGATGTCCTACCATCGCCTCATTTCGGGAAAGCGAGTTCAAAATCGAATGGGATGCGTCTATAATGTTCTATAAGTCGAACACACATTTCAGGGTTTTTAAGAGGTGGTGAGGTTGCCGCAGTACCAAAATGCCGCGATGGGAGGCCGAAAAGGATGGCAAAATACCGAGGATTATTAACGTGTTTATTGCTTCTAGTTTTCATAATTAGCGGATGTTCAAACGGAACTTCATCTAACAGCGAAATGAAAACGCTTACCCTTTGGTACTGGAACCGGAGTCTGGACGATAACCTGATCAACGAGGTCCAGAAGCAGTTTCCGGGCATTCGCATCAACGCCCAAAAAATCGGGGGCGACTTCAAATCCAAGCTGAAAACGACGCTCGCCGCAGGCAGCGGCGGCCCGGATATCGTGGCTTTTAACGACTGGGTTACCGAGCTGTTTCCAAGCGCCGACCGGTTCTACAACTTGTACGACCTCGGAGCAAAGGACATCGAGGGGGACTACCTCGGCTGGAAATGGCAGCTTGGGGTCACGCCGAAGGGCGAAATGATCGCCATGCCGATCGACACGGGCCCGACCGCCTTATTTTACCGCGCGGACTTGTTCGATCAAGCGGGGCTTCCAACCGACCCGGAAGAGGTTCATCGGATGATGGGCACTTGGGAAGACTACTTCGCCGCGGGCGAGAAGCTTCAGAAGGCGTTAGGCGGCAAGGTGAAGCTGCTTGACAACATTGGACAGGTGTATAACCAGGTCAATTCGCAGTCGGATAAAGTTTATTTTGATAAAAACGAAAATTTCATTGGCGAGGATCCCTCCTCTTCCATGAAGAAAGCGTGGGATCTTGCGGTAAAAGCCTCGCAAATGGACCTGCTCGCCAATGCAGGCACGTTCTCCACCGAGTGGAACGCGGCAATGAACAACGGAAAGATCGCATCCTTCGTTGGCGCCGTATGGGCTAAACAAATTCTAATGGACGCGGCTCCGGATACGGCGGGCAAGTGGCGCGTCGCGAGAGCTCCGGGCGGAGACGGCAATAACGGCGGCTCTTTCCTCGCCATTATGAAAACGAGCAAATACCCGAAGGAGTCCTTCGAAGTGATGAAGTGGCTGCTGAATTCCGAGAACCAGGTGACCAGCTTCAAGGAACTGAATCTGTTTCCTTCCGCCTCCAAGGCGCTTGATTCGGATGTCATGAAGACGCAAGAGGAGTTTTTCGGCGGCCAAGCTACCGGTGAAATTTTTACGGAGTCCGCGCGCAACGTGAAGCCCGCCTATTTCGGGACGAAATACTCCAACCTAAACGGTATCGTAAACCGTGAGCTGTCATCGGTTGCCCTTCAAGGCAAAAACCCGGATAAGGCTTGGAAAGACGCGCTATCCAGAGTGAAAAAGGAGCTGCTGCGTTAAGGCCTCATACCATCGCACAATGGAGGTAGATTCTTATGGCTCAACCATTACAGAACCGAACTCAAATCGATCCCGGAAGCTCCATGCAGCTCTCTGTACGGAAGCGAGGATTGGCGTCTGAAATTTGGAAGCACCGAAAAGAATACCTGGCCATTTCCCCCTTTTATATCTTGTTTGCCGTCTTCGGCTTATTTCCGATTCTGTTCTCGATGTATCTTTCTTTCCAGAAATGGGACGGCATTGGCACGATGACCTTTAACGGTCTCAACAATTATCAATTCATGGTCACCGATCCCGAATTTTGGAAAGCGGTAGGCAATACGCTCCTGATCTGGATTTATTCGTCCATTCCGATGCTGTTCTTCGCGCTTATCATCGCGTTTTTGCTGAATGCGTCGTTCACGAGGTTTCGCACCTTCTTCCGGATCGGTTACTTCTTGCCGAACGTCACTTCGCTCGTTGCGGTTGCCATTGTGTTCAGCACCGTATTCTCCAACAATTACGGGCTGCTGAACTATTTCCTGTCCCTCTTTGGCCTTTCCCCCGTGGAATGGCTGAACAAGACCTGGGGCATCCAGCTGGCGGTGTCCATCATGGTCATCTGGCGCTGGGTCGGATACAATGCCATCATTTATTTGGCGGGACTCCAAAGCATCCCCACTGTCCTCTATGAGGCCGCCAAAATTGACGGAGCAACCGGCATCCAGTCGTTCTTCCGCATTACGATCCCGAATTTGCGGCCGATTATTCTTTTCACCGTCATTACTTCTACCATCGGAGGCATGCAGATCTTCACCGAATCGCAGGTGCTCGTCGGCAACGACGGCGGCGTTAGCGGCGGGGGGCTGACCATCGTTCTCTACCTGTACCGGGAGGCATTCGTGAACAATTACTTCGGCTACGGCTCCGCCGTCGGCTGGGGCATGTTCATATTAATTGCCCTCTTCTCGATCTTCAACTGGCGGGTAGTTCAGGGCGGTGCCAAAGATGAATAAACGAGGTGATACGCATGGTTAAAAGAAAGTCTGCCATCCTGCTATATTTCGGGCTGATTATCGGACTCGTCATTTCGATCTTTCCTTTTTACTGGTTGTCCGTCATGGCCACCCGTACGACGGCGGAAATTTACAGCTTCCCGCCCAAGTTTTGGTTCGGGACGCATTTAATAAGCAATGTGACGCGGGTGTTCGATAATGTCGATTTTGTCGGCGCGTTTCTCAATTCGCTGTTCGTAGCTTCCTGCAGCACCTTGCTCGTCTTGTTTTTTGATTCCCTGGCCGGCTTTACGTTCGCTAAATTCAATTTTCCGGGCAAAAAATGGCTGTTTGTCCTTTTGCTCGCCACAATGATGGCGCCGTCGCAGCTCTCGCTCGTTCCTTCCTTCGTCATCATGGCGAAGTTCGGGTGGGTGGGCTCATTCAAAGCATTGATCATTCCCGGCATGGCCAATGCATTCGGCATTTTCTGGATTCGCCAATACGCGCAGGAAGCCGTTCCATCCGAGCTGTTAGATGCCGGACGTATCGACGGCTGCGGTTACTTCCGGCTCTACTGGAACGTCACCATCCCTATTCTTCGCCCGGCGTTGTCTTTCCTGGGGGCATTTACCTTCATCGGTTCCTGGAACGATTATCTCTGGCCGCTGATTATTCTGAACGACGAAAGCAAATTTACGCTGCAGGTGGCGCTCTCCTCCCTGAACGGCATTTATGTGACCGATTATGCCATGGTCGTCGCGGGCACGCTGTTGGCGGTTATCCCGCTCATTATATTGTTCCTGTTCGTCAGCAAGCAGTTTATTTCCGATATTGCGGCCGGCGCAATCAAAAGCTGACCTTGCCGCAAGGCCATCACCTATGCGTGGAGAAACCCGGGGCTTTTAACAAGACGCCCGGGTTTCTGGTTTCTAAAGCATCATAAAAAAACAGCCGTCAATGATCTGTACTGCCAATGCTGGATGACTAGCGTATGCTGCAGTCGAGTTATTTGAATGATTATTTTATGCAATGTTAATCGCCCGTGCCGCGAGTACCGCTACAATTACGAGTGAGATGGAGGACTGCATCATCGTTAGAACTTTGGCCTTTTTCGACAATACGAGTGTATCTGTTGGGCTAAACGCGGTGTTTGTGTTAAAGGCCAGAAACAAATAATCAAAAAAAGCCGGGCTCCAGGCTTTCAAATCCTCACGAGTCATTTGAGGAAAAAGAAAATCCGGAATACGTTCTGCTTGTTCATTTCTTGCATTTGGTCCGCCACGATCGATTTCCCAGTACCAGACAGAAAACACGAATATATTAGTCACCCAAAGTACCAATGCACTTCCGAATAACTCACTTGCACTTGCAACATGCGTAAAAAGCTGATGCAAGAGGATAACGACACTACTGATAAGCCCGAGCATCACCATGCTGTTTGTAATGATCGCGAATGTTCGTATCCACTCGTGGTGTCGCCTCAAAATGGAAATTATGAGAGTTGCAAGCATGCAAACAGCAAGGGCCGGCAATGTCCAACTCTGCAAAACAGTCAGTTTTTCCGGTAGATAACTAAGTAAGATACTTATGACAATAATAACAGTAAAATATCCCCATCTCGACGAATGCCGTTTCACTCGCTTTTATCCCCTTCTTGCTCGTAATTCCCCACCCTCTTTTAAGATGAGTTGTTTCAGTCTTATAAAGAATACTATGTTCCAACGATGCTGCACGTTACTTCAACACAAATAGCAGCCGATGAACTATCGGCTGCTATTTTGTGTTTTTTTGAAATAAAGTTCTCCGTTAACTTAGTATAGGATTTTTATTTCTAGCGGAGTTGGTTTCTCCTCGGTAGAGTAATAAGCATACACTACGCAGCTTCTTGTTCCCGAGGTCGTATTATTGGCGATTACATTTCAAATGGTCGCCGTCTTTCGCTCGTCCGGACGAACCACTCGGGATTCGCGGACTACCCATAGAGTTTTAAAGTGTAGCAGCCGCTAGAGGACGAAGTTTATCAGACGCCGTAATGTGCAGCTCCTCCGTCAACAAACAAGTTTTGACCTGTAATATAACCCGAACCTTCAAGGCAAAAAAATACGACAGGGGTGACTAATTCCTCAACACTGCCATACCTTCCCATTGGCGTACGCTCTTCGATTAACTTTTTGTTATCCGGATCATCAAGAGCCTTTTCGTTAAGAGAAGTTCGGAAAAACCAAGGGCTGATTGCATTTACGGTAACTCCGAATTTAGCCCATTCGTTGGCAAGCTGTCTTGTTAAATGTACGACGC
This sequence comes from Paenibacillus sp. BK033, assembly GCF_004345425.1. Classification (GTDB taxonomy): domain Bacteria; phylum Bacillota; class Bacilli; order Paenibacillales; family Paenibacillaceae; genus Pristimantibacillus. The sequence continues at coordinate 49,521 of NZ_SLVP01000009.1, read as the reverse complement.
CCGCTTTGCTTGGCCCATATGCCGATGAGAAAGATAACGTTAATTCGGATGCTGCGGACGCGATATTGACGATACGTCCGCTTCGGCGTTCTACCATATGAGTTCCTACCGCCTGAGACATAAGAAAAACGGATTTCAAATTGGTGTCGACGACGAAATCCCATTCTTCCTCACTAAGATCAAAAGCGGAATGGCGTACATTCGTCCCGGCATTATTAACTAAAATGTCAATTTTCCCAAAGCTTTTCAATATCCGTTGAACGGCTGAATGAATGGAGATTTTATCCGTAACGTCACATAAAACTCCGAGCGTGCGCCGGCCGGTTGCAAGATGTATTTCTTCTGCAGCCTTTAGTACCTCCGTTTCGGTCCGCGCAGTCAAAACGACATCAGCCCCCGCTTGTGCCAACCCTTCGGCAATCGTTCGTCCAATCCCCCGGCCCGCACCGGTAACGAGAGCTACCTTTTCATTTAAATCGAATTTAACCGTTTTCATAAACATATTCCTCCTATAAAAGAGGAGGAAGGGCTTAACCTCTCCTCCGGAAAAATATCAAGTAAGTTCTCTTAATCGTCAGCAGCCTGGATTAATGGGAGAATATCAGGGTGCTCCCACATTTTCTTAGGAAATAAGAGCTCCGGTAAGTCTCTTTGGAATAACTTGTTCTTAAGTTGATCTTCTCGACCTTCTCGACCTTCTCGAACCTTGCCAAGCCAGTCCGGGTCGAGTAGAAGCGCTCTTCCAAGTGCGACAAGCTCCACGTCGGAAGATAGGGCGGCTGCAGCTTGCTCCGGAGTCGTAATTTCGCCAACGCCAATGAGTACAGTTCGGTTTCCTACTAGCTCTTTCAGGATTTCCATCCGGGATTTATTACTTTCCATGCCTCGGAGGGGCTTAGAAAAGAAATTATGCAGAGAGACATAGATATAATCCAGCTCCTGATCGATGTATCTGTACCTACCGTTCGGTACAAACCGATCATAACAAAACTGTTTTAGTTGCGCAATAGAAAAAATCGGAAGTCATCTCGAATCAAGAAAGCCGATATTGCGAGCGAATGATCGCGATGGCGTTTGTGAGAAAGTCGGCTTCTTTCTGACTTTTCTTTAATAAAATGGCGCCCTCGATCATGGATACGATGGCTCGTGCATGCTGTTTGGCATCAATGTCCGACGTTAGATGCCCCTGTGCTTTCAGATCGTTGAGCGCACCTTCGATCGAGGAAATCCATCGGTCAAATATATATTGGACTTTTTCCCGAAACGTCTCGTCGTGTTCGCTCATCTCGATGGCAAGGTTCCCTGCGGGACAACCCGATTTCCCTTCTTCGTCTGTATGGATGGTTAACGTCCTATCAAGCATTTTATTTAATTTCTCAATAGGATCAAGGTTGGATGCGAAAATATCTTCGAATACATCCCTATCCCATTCCTTAACCAGATCATCGACGACGGCAAGACCAAGGTCGCGCTTGGACGAAAAGTAGTGATAGAACTGACCTTTGCCGATGTGAGCCTTGTCCAAAATATCGCTTATCGATGTAGCTTGGTAGCCCTTATAATAAATGATTTTTCTGGAAACAGTAATAATCTCTTGGAGTTTCGACATCTCGACACACCCTTTATGATTTCTTTTACTCGAGCTCAGTATCCGTCTACCGGTTGAAAAATGACAAATCAATTTTAACACAGTTTGTATAGAATGAATAATGTCAGAGGCCAGTCGATCCATAGTAGTAGTCTTCCCGTATTTGCGGATCTACTTCGTCTGGCGTTGCAGTCAACCCAATAAAGACAACAAAAAGACTGCCCATTGAGGCAGCCTCTTTCGATTTTATAACCACGCTACTCCTTAACCCCGCCAAGCGCTACGCCCGCGATAATATACCGGGATAACAGGAAGTAAATAACGAATAGCGGCAAGGCCGTTAACGCCAGGCCCATATAGATTGAGCCAAACTCCGTTTTATAGATATCGCCCCGGAGCAGGCTGACCATAACCGGCAGCGTATACTTCGATTTGTCCGTGAGCAGGATGAGAGGCATAAACAGGTTGTTCCAGCTTGCCACAAAAGCGAAGATGGCTTGCGTCGCAACCGCCGGCATCATAATCGGAATGATAATCTTGTTAAAGGTTGCGAACTCGCCCGAACCGTCAATGCGCGATGCTTCAACAATCTCCAAAGAGAGGGTTGCCAGCAGGTATTGGCGCATGAAGAATACGATGGCCGGAGCCGCGATCGCAGGCAAAATGAGCGGCAGGAAGCTGTTCGTCCAATGCAGCTGGTACATAAATTGATAGAAGCCAATCGCGCTGGCCTGCGCCGGAATCATCATCACGCACAGGATAAACGTGAAGAAAGTTTGACGCCATTTCCAATTGTACACAACAAGCCCGTAGGCCGTTAGAGAAGAGAAATAAACGGCGCAGACGGTTGATGTAGCCGAAATAATGAACGAGTTCAAGAACCCTTTTAACGGATCAAAGCTTTTGCTGGTCAGCACATCCCAGTTAGTCTTGAGATGCGTGGAAGGAATCAATGACAGTCCGCTTTGAATCTCCGCCGTAGAACGCGTTGCATTCACGAACATCACCCAGAATGGAAGGATGCTAAGCAGCGCAAGGCCAATGCAGACAATGTAGATAATGGTCTTGTTGATGCCCCGGGAGACCGTTGCTGTTCTCTCTATTTTCGCCATCCCTCACACCCCCTTTGCCGCTGCTTTTGCAGCTTTCTCTTGCAGCTTTAGCTGCTTTCTAAGCTTCGCCTCGCCGCGGTCGCGCATCAGATAGAACAGGAGCGCGGACAATACGGCCGCTATGAGGAACATAATCATGCTGGCCGCCGCGGCCTTGTTATACATATAAGCTCCCTTGAACGCTTGCCCGTAGATGAATACCGATGTCGTCAGCGTGGCATTATCCGGACCGCCAGCAGGTGTGATGAACAGCTGCGGAATATCAAACATCTGCAGCCCGCCGATCATGGAGGTAACAAGCGAGTACAGCAGGATTGTTCGAAGACTTGGCAGAGTCACGCGGAAAAAGGTTTGAGTGCCCGTTGCTCCGTCAATGGCCGCCGCCTCAAAGAGTGCCGGGTTAATCCCCATTACGCCTGCGATCAGGATAATCATCGTATTGCCGTACCACATCCAGAACTGGATGAACGAAACAATGCCCCTTGCCGTGTTCTTATCCTGAAGAAATTGAATGGGAGCATCGCTCCACCCCAGCGCGTGGAACAAGCTGTTCACCGGCCCCATCGGATAAGCGAACAAGGTGCTGAAAAGCACGGCGATCGTACTCGCCGTGATAATATTCGGCATGTAGAGAAGAACTTTAAACGCGCCTTGCCCTTTAATATTAAGGCGTTTGTTGGTAAACCAAGCCGTAAGCAAAAGCGCAAGCCCAATCTGCGGAATGAAATTGGCAATCCAGAGTACAAAGGTGTTCACAAGAGATTGTTTAAACGAAACGTTGTTAAGAATCAGGTCTTTGAAATTTCCAAACGGATTATCCAGAATATGAACCTGCTTCGGAATAACCCCCTTCATATCCGTGAAGCCGATAAAGGCCGTGTACAGTGTTGGATACAAAGAAAAAATAAGAAACGCTAGTATAAAAGGAATACTGAAAATATAGCCGTATTTCGAGTAGTTGACTCCCTTGCGGCGCATGCTCTCACCCCATCAATTGATATAAAGGGGCGGGATCATGCTCCCGCCCCTTGGCGCCTATTATTCGCTTTCGAGACCGAGTTGGTCTTTAACCGTTTGCTTGAAGTCTTTCAGTGCAGCCTCGCGGCTCTTGCTGCCGGAAGCGTAAGCACGGACTTGGTCGCGCCAGATCAGGTTGATCGATTCGTCGTATTGCGTGAGGTTTTTGCCCGTTGCGTTGGCGTTAGCCGGAACAAATGCGTCAAACATGTTTTGTCCGCCGAGCAACGCCACTTCGCCGTTCGACTTCGACATCACGACGGAAGAAGCTACGCTGTCCTTCGTGCCTTGCTCGCCTTCCTTCATCGTGCCGTTCGCCCAGTAGTATTGGAGACCTGTCTCGGAAGTATCGAGCGTAACCCAATTGATGAAGTCCGCTACCGCTTTCTTCTTCGCATCGTCCTTCGTTACGTCTTTGTTGGCAAGCAGCCATGTGCCGCCCCAGAAGAAGCCAGTTGGCGGTTCTGTAACTGCCCAGTCGCCGTTTGTATCTTTGACTTGATCTTTCATAACGTAGTTAATAAGCCATGCCGGACCAAAGAAACCAAATACCGGTTTTGCGCCTGCGCCGGACATATCCGCGTACCAGGCTTCCTGCCAGTCCTGCGTTCCGTTGCTGTAGCCGTTGTCTGTCAGCTTTTTGGAGAAATCAAGGAATTGCTCGCGTTTAGGGTCGATATGCAGCTTGCCGTCCACAACCCAGCCTTGGTCGGAGCTGTTCTCGATTGGATGCCAGATGTCGCCGTCGCCGGATACAATCGCGTAACCTTTCGCTTTCAGCTTCTCGGCTGCCGCGAAGTATTTATCCCAGCCTGGGCCAACTTGCGTTTTGATGGCTGCAGGGTCATCCGTTCCGAATACGTCCTTGGCAATCGAACGGCGATAGATAAAGCCGCCGCCGGTTGCTTGGTAAGCAAGACCTTTCAGCTGGCCGTCCTTCGAGCCGATATCAACGGAGTATTGGGCGATACCCGCGTCTTTAACCATTTGGTCGGTCAACCCCAGGTCCGCATAGTTAGCGGCATAAGTGGATGCGTCACCTTGTGTATACTTGAGAACAAACGCGGCTTCGGCTGCGTAGATGTCCGGAGCATCGCTGCCGCCGCCTGCCAGTGCTTGGTCGAGCGCAGGCTGATAAGCGCCGTCGGTTGTTGCGATTACGGTTGTTTTGAACTCTACGTTTGCGTCTGGGTGAGTTTCGAGATACTTTTTCGTCATGTTCGGAATCTCATCCGTGAAGCTCCAGAGGTTGATCGTGACTTTCTTGCCGTCACTTTTTGCCGGTTCCGCTGATGCTGTCTCAGATGCTGTCGGGCTTGGGCTAGATGAGTTTGCGTTCGAATTCGAATTCGAGTTTGAGTTTCCGCCGCACGCTGCGAGAGCTGTTGTCATCACAAGCAATGTGGAGATCCCCATTAAAGCGCGTTTCATTCGTTTCATGCTTTGCCTCCCTTTTAATGATCCTTGTTTTTTTGTGCGTTATTTTGTAACCGCATTCATAATTATAGGACCAATTTCTGACAGGCGTAAGGAATCCATTATTGGGAAAAATTCCACTTTTATTGGTTTTTATTCCCAAAGTCGTAGGCACGCGGTAACGAAAAAAGGCACCTCTCGTCGACGGACGATAGGTACCTTGTCTATTTTATGTTAAAGTCAATAACTCAAATTATAGTTTCCCATTCTTCTCTTAGCAGCCCATATACCACCCTGTCCAAATGCATGCCATGCAGCAATTCGTAATGACGAATTACCCCCTCATTAGAGAACTTCAATCGTTCTGGGATGGCTCTGCTTTTTAAGTTGTCTGCTGCAACTCCGATTTGTACTTTATGGAGTCCCAGTTCTTCAAAAGCATAATTGATCATTAATTTACATGAGTTTGTTGCTAATCCTAGCCCTTCATACTCTTTTCCTAGCCAATAGCCAATTTCCGTTTTTTTATTTTTCCAATCTATATATAAAAAACCTATTGAGCCTGCAAGCTTATTACGATACCAGATCCCGGCCCAATAACCGTCGTTTTCTGAGAATCTTTTTAATGATCGACGAATAAAGGCATCCGTATCCTCAACCTGATGGGTTAGGTCCGGGAACTCCAGCCATTCCCGAATACTTTCTCGACTGCCATCAATTAATTGATAAAGTTCATTTGCATGCCTTGTCTCTAAAAGAGAAAGATAGGTTTCCTTATTTATTATTGCTTTGAACATAGATTAGCCCCCCCAGATATAAAATAATTTCCCATTACAGCCACCAAATCAGCGGTATGCAAAACAGCGGCGTCAAGATGCTCGATAGCCCCATGGCAAAGGCGCTGATGCCGCCTTGGATCTCGGAGTCTCGCATAATGCGCGCTGTGCCGATGCCGTGTGCCGCCGTCCCCATGGCTGCTCCAATGGCCAAATCGCTGCGGAATCTTAACATTTTGAGGATGCCAGGTCCAACCATGCTGCCGAGGAGACCCGTCAGTACGGCAAACACGCCAGCCAGCTCGGGCGTTCCGCCCAGCAAATCGGCAACTTCTATCGCAATAGGCGTTGTTACCGATTTAGGCAGCATGGTGAGCATGACCTCTTTCGAACCATGGAGAAAATGAACGATTCCCCATACCGCAAGCAGCCCGCATACCAATCCGGCGCTGACGCCAATAACAATGGGCATAAGCTGATCTCTCAGCTTTTGAAAGTTTTTGTAAAAGGGAACCGCTAAAGCTACCGTAGCCGGTCCAAGGAAAAAGGTAATGATGTCTCCACCCGCTTGGTAAGCCTCATAAGGAATATCGCAAAGCAGCAGCAGCAGGATAATGCCTCCCGATGTTACGAACAGAGGGTTTAACCATTTATAACGGCTATTAAGGAGCTGGGCTCCGACATAAAATAATACGGTGATTGTAAAGCCGAACAACGGCTGTTGAAACCAGGCTTCATTCATAGGTACGTTCCTTGGCCTTTCCGGTTTGCCATGCCGTTACGCAGGCTGTAACTAGAATGACGATTATTGTGCCGGCGGAGAGCGCAACCGCTATGACTAGCCACTGATCTCCTATTAAGCCAAAAAACATCATCGTGCCCACGATAACGGGCGCAAAAAAGATCATCATATGCTTCAGAAAAAATTGCGCGGTCTCCTCGATCCACGCCAGCTTCACCCAGCCTGCAAACAGGCTGATGACGAGCAATACCATTCCGATAACGTTCCCCGAGATCGGCACGGACAGCAGGGAGTGTATCGCGTTGCCCAATAGGGTGTATCCCAGCAAGATGGCAAGTCCTCTCATTGTTGGTCTCCTTTATCGTATAAGTGCTAGTTACTAGCTTACCAGCAAGGTGAATAACGATAAAGAGCCCGCCGATAATTATCGGGAGGCCCTTGCGTGAAGCTGTTATTTAAAAGCTAAATTTTTCGCCCGCGTTTCCGGTGTGATCATATTTGGACTTCTTTCGAGCAAAAGCTCGGCATCCTTAAGAGCCTCAGCAGGCAGGTTTCCGGCATTAACCTTTAACCCCGCAAACCTGTAACGCAAAAAAAGGTACCTATCGTCAAATAACGATAAGCACCTTTATGTTAACTTTATTACGCGCCGTCAAACAGCTATCTCAGCTTAACGGGCAGGCCCGTTCTTGCCGATTCATTGGCTGCCATGGTTACGCGGTGCGTCTCCCAAGCATCCTCGTAAGTGGACAGAATCTGGCTGCTGTCGCCTGTTCTTACTGCGTGAAGGAAAGCTTCGTTCTCCCGTACGTACGGATTGTTCGAGGATTTGTACTCGGTTTTCTTATCGGCTTCGATATCCACCAGGGCTTCGCCCGTAACCTGCAGCACGCCCGTGTTCGTGTAGATTTGAAGTCCGGCATGGCCCCCGGCCGGAATCGCGCAAGTATTGCTGATCGTGGCAACGGCCCCGCTCGCCAGCTTGATCGTTACCGTACCGACATCCGGCACCGTAACGCCCTCTTCCACCTGAGCCATATGTCTGCTGCCATACGCCGCATAGACTTCATTCACATCGCCAAGCAAATAACGGGTCAAATCCACGATATGCGTCGTCTGCTCCACAAACTGTCCGCCGGAGGTCTCCATCTTGCGCCACCAGTATACGCCCGGCATCGAGCCCATCCATTGGCCCAGGGCCATCAGCGGCGTGCGGTCCGCAAGGAGCTCTTTCGCATGGTTTGTGCTGTCCATATAACGGAAATGATAACCAACCGACGTAATAAGTCCTTTATCCGCAATCGCCTGACGGATCCGGGAAGGTGTCTCCTCGTCTACGCCAATCGGCTTTTCGACGAGGAAAGGAATCCCCCGCTCCACAAGCGCTAATTCAATCTCGCCATGAGCAAATGGCGGCGTGCAAATATAAACCGCGTCCAGCTTGCGGTCCTCAAGCATCGCTTCAATCGTGTCGTAACCGCGAGCATCGCTATAAGGCCTTGCTGCCGTTTCCGCCTTGTCGAGGCTTGTCCCGCAAAACGCGCTGACGCTTACCCCATCCATCGCAGCAAGCTTTTCCGCATGCATCCGTCCAAACCAGCCTGTTCCCGCAATACCAATCCGAAGAGTCACTCTACATTCCCACCTTACGTCGTAGTTTTATGCCTTCCCCCTAATGTTTACCTGCCCCCCGGTGGATGTCAAGGAGATCTTTGCCGCCAAGCGGCAATTCGACCTTAAACGAAGTTTTCCCTTCGGCGCTCGCCGCGGAAATCAGGCCATGATGCAGCTCGACAATATTCTTCGCAATCGCAAGGCCTAGACCTGAACCGCCCGTATTCCGGGAGCGGGACTGCTCGCCGCGATAGAACCGTTCGAACAATAGCGGAATAACCGAAGCCGGCAAAGGCTCGCCGTAATTCGCGATCTCGACGACGGCAAGCCACCTCTCGCTCCGGACCGCGATATCGATCTGCCTGCCCTCTTTTCCGTATTGAATGGCGTTAACGATCAGATTCTCGAACACACGGACAAGCTTGTCTCCGTCGGCATCGATAAGGATCGGATGATCCGGAAGGGTCAATCTGCATTTCATCTCTGCCTGCTCGAATTGCAAGCGGAATTGTGCCGACAATTGGCCAATCATCTCTACGAGATTGATCGGCGACAGCCTTAGCCCTATTCCGCCGCTGGTCCTCGTATATTCGAATAGATCATCGATCATCGTTTTCAGACGAATCGATTTCTCGTAAGCGATTTGAACGTAATGCCTCAGCTCCACCTCATCCCGGTAACGGTCTTCTTCGATCAGACCCAAGTACCCGACAATAGACGTTAAAGGCGTGCGCAAATCATGGGACACGTTCGTCACAAGCTCGGCTTTCGTCCGTTCCGTGCGTCGTTCCTCCTCGATGGAGAGCTTAAGCTGAGCCGTCATTTTATTGATATTTTCCGCCAACGCCCCCAGCTCGTCTCCGCCTCGCACCGGCAATCGGGATTCGAAATCCCCGCCGGCAATCCGCTCGATTCCTTGCGAAATCCGCACCAGATAGCGAATAGTCGAACGGCTTAAAGCGAAGAAATAGATGAAAAAAAAGATAACGGTAACCGAGATAAACGTTGTTAATAGTCCAAATTTATCCAGCACCTCCCTCAGCAAAGGAGAGAGATAAATCATATCGGCGCTGTACGCGGCGACCGCGACCAGATACAAAAGGCCTGACGACATGAATGCCCCAAACGCGCTAAGTCCGAATAGATACAGCATTTTGAAACGAAGGCTTTTCCACGGTTTACGGATCAATTTTATACCCAACTCCCCACACGGTCTGAATCAGCTTGACGCCGCCCAGCTCGCTCTCCAATTTATCCCGAAGCTTGCTTATGTGAACCATGACGGTGTTATTGGACTCCAGGAACTTGTCCTTCCACACCGCTTCGAAGATCGCCTCCGCGCTAAAGACCTGCCCGGGATGGCTTGCCAGCAAGTACAGGATATCAAACTCCGTTGAAGTTAAATTGATGCCGCGGTCCTCCACCGTTACCGTATGCGATTTCTTGCTTATTTTCAGCGAATGCAGCTGAATGATGTCCTTGTCCTGATCCTGCGCCGTTTGAAGCTGGGGATTCAAATAAATGGACCTGCGCAGCAGCGACTTCACCCGGGCAATCAGCTCCAGCGCGTTAAACGGCTTCACCATGTAATCGTCCGCGCCCGTCGTCAGCCCCATGATTTTGTCCATGTCCTCCGCCTTGGCGCTTAGCATCAGGATCGGAATGCCGTACTCCGCGCGTACCGCCCGGACCACCTCGAGACCGTTCATCTCCGGCATCATAACGTCGAGAATCATTAACTGGACGGATTCCTTGGCGATCAGCTCCATGGCTTCCCGGCCGTTGCCCGCAATCAGCACCTGGTACCCTTCGTTGGTTAGATAGATTTTGATCAGCTCCGCGATTTCGAGGTCATCGTCGGCGATCAGTATTTGAATGGTATTCATGAGATCTCCCCGTCTATATGGTTAATGAATGTGGCTATAGTGTATCAGAAATAGTCTGCGGAGCGGACACCCCCCATCACAAATAAGAAATTCTTAAGGTTTCCTTTAGGATGTCTTACGAATCTCTTGGGCCCAGCGCGTTATCTTGGATATAGAGCAACGGACAAAAACTCTACCTGGAGGTATGAATAGATGAAAACAAAGTTATACGTGCTGTACGGAGGTAAATCCGCCGAACATGAAGTGTCGTTAAAAACGGCCGTTACGGTCCTTCAATCCATTGATCAAAGCCGCTACGAGGTTTATCCCGTCTATATTACACGCGAAGGCTTATGGTGCTCGCCGCCCGGATGTCTGGCCAAGGAGGGGTTGACGATTGAAAGGCTGACCCAGCTGCCGGCCTTTTCGGATCCTGCCCGTTCCATTGGGGAAATTCTGTCTGGCATCATGGCGCTGCCCGGCCCAAAGGTCGTCTTGCCGCTTCTGCATGGTCCCAATGGTGAGGACGGTACGGTACAAGGATTGCTGGAGCTCGTGAACGTTCCTTATGTAGGGAATGGCGTTCTGGCTGCCGCGTTAACCTTGGACAAGGCGATGTCGAAGCAGGTATTGGCCCAAGCCGGCATTCGGCAGACGGAATATCGGGTATACCGCCATGAGGAGTGGGCCACGGATGAGGACGCCGTGTTACGCAAGGCGGAGGACGCCATTGGATACCCGTGCTATGTGAAGCCAGCCTCCCTTGGCTCCAGTATCGGCATCAGCCGGTGCACAAACCGCGAAGCGCTCCTGACCGGGATCCGCGAAGCATTCTCTTACGACAAAAAGATTGTCATCGAACGCGAAGTAGCCGGCAGAGAAATACAAGTCGCCGTTATCGGCAATGAGAGACCGCTTGCCTCGCTGCCCGGCGAATTTATCCATGACCATCTTTTCTTCGATTACGAATCCAAATACTTGGACAAGCGGCTGACCATGCAGATTCCGGCCAAGCTCGAGGACGGCCTGACTTCTCGAATCCGCGAGCTGGCGGTCCAAGCCTATCAGGCCCATGGCTGCGAAGGCCTTGCCCGCGTCGACTTCTTCCTTGACGGAGAAGGCCGATTGTACCTCAATGAGATAAACGCGCTGCCCGGCTTTACGAATTTCAGTATGTACCCGGTCATGTGGGAGCGCACGAACGGAACGGCTTATTCCGAGCTGATCGAACAATTAATCGGGCATGCCGTCGCCCGCCACCAAAATAAACAAACGCTGCAATATACCAAATAAGCGAGCGAGGTGAGCCCTATGTTAAGAGAAACTTGGGCTGAAATTAGTTTGAGCCGTATTCGGGAGAATATGCTGAACATTCGCCGGTCTCTTCCCGGTTCGGTGAAGCTGATGGCTGTCGTGAAGGCGAACGGCTACGGGCATGGCGACATCGAGTCGGCCAGGGCTGCGATGAAGGCCGGCGCGGATTATTTGGCGGTTGCCTACCTGGAAGAAGCGATTCGGCTTCGCGATGCCGGATTAACGCTGCCGATTCTCGTCTTAACGCCTATCCCGCCGGAGCATGCGCAATTGGCTCTGAGGCATGACCTCTCCATAACCGTAACAAGCGCCAAATGGTTTTCCGAGATGCGGGTCTTTAAGCCTTGCGGCTCCCCGGGCAGGCTGCGGATTCATGTAAAGATGGATACGGGGCTTGGGAGAATCGGTATCCGGACGAAGCAGGAATGGGACAGGCTTGTTCCGTCGCTGCACGCTGAGGATGTGGACGTGGACGGATTCTATACGCATTTTGCGACCGCCGGGCAGGAGGATACCCGTTTTCTGGAACAGCAGGCTGCCCGCTTCCTCGATATGAAGGAATGGGCGCGCGTCTCCGGACTTGCGATTCGTCATTATCATTGCGCAGGCAGCGTTGCGGCGCTGCGATTTCCTCATCTGGCGATGGATATGGTCCGAATCGGAGCGGCGATGTACGGCTTCTACCCTGCAAGCCTTGCTTGTCCGGTTAAGCTGGAGCCTGCCTTAAGTCTTCACAGCGGTCTGATTCAGGTGAAAAAGCTGGCTGCAGGAGATTATCTCGGCTACGACAATTCTTACCGGGCCGAAGAGGAGGAATGGATCGGAACGGTACCGATCGGTTATGCCGACGGCTGGGCGCAGCGGATGCAAGGCACCGAGGTGCTGATTGGAGGCCATCGCGCCCCCATCGTGGGCAAAATCTGCATGGATCAGCTGATGGTCAAGCTTCCGGGACCGTGCGCGGAAGGAACTCCGGTTACCTTGATCGGAACGCAAGGGGGGCAGCGCATTACTTTCGCAGAGCTTGCGGCGCATATCGGAAGCGTCGCGCAGGAAGTCTCCACTTCGCTTGGCGTCCGGATAACAAGAGTCTATAAAGATATCGAGGAGGTACAAACAAGATGGGACAAACCAACTTGGCCAAGCGACATGAGTCAGGCCGTCATCTAACAAGCCACACAATTATTCAAACCGCCAATTCCGGTGTTCATAAAGGACATCTGGTCTTGATTAATCGGGAAAATCCCATTCGGCAAATCCCCTCTTCGGACCGTTTGGCACCAATCTGCTCCGTTCCGGCGATTCATACGCTGAGGGATGGCATGCGCTTGGAGCGAACCTGCTTGCGGCAGCTGGCTGAGCTTCTTGCGGCCAGCGAAGGGCTCGATGATATTATCGCGGTCAGCGGCTATCGGACTAAGCATGATCAGGAGCAGATTTACAGCTCGTCCTTAGCTGAGAACGGTCCGGATTACACAACGCGTTATGTCGCATTGCCCGACCGGAGCGAGCATCAAACGGGACTGGCAATCGACGTCGGCAGGCTTGGCAAGGAGATCGATTTTATCGCGCCGGCGTTCCCGGACACGGATGTCTATAAGTCCTTTAAGCAGCTTGCCGCAGGCTTTGGTTTCATTCAACGTTACAAGGAAGGCAAGAAAGCCCTTACTCAAATCTCGTGCGAGCCTTGGCATTTCCGTTATATCGGTTATCCCCATGCCGAGATTATGGAGCGGCACGATTGGTGCCTGGAGGAATATATTGACGCGCTTAAAGGCTTTTCCTACGGGAACGAGCATCTTTTATTCGAGGACGATCGTACATGGGTCGAAATCTACTACTTCGCGGCGGATGCGGGAGAATCGACGTCCATTCCCCTTATCCCCTGCGACCGGTTCCACTTGTCCGGCAATAATATAGACGGCTTTATCGTGACCGCGTTCAGAGATAGAAGCAGGGGTGCCCATGTCTAGAACCGGCTACGGCGGACTCGATTGGCTCAAATTCGCGGCCGCGCTCCTCGTTGTCGCCAATCATACCAGCCCGCTTCTGTCATACAGCGCTTCCGCCGATTTTCTTGTAAGCAATCTGCTTACGCGTATTGCCGTTCCCGTCTTTTTTATGACGGCCGGATTTTTATTGTTCCGCAAGCTGACCGGAAATCCTTTAACGGATCGAAAGGCTGTTCAAGGCTACCTGTTGAAAATTTTAAAGCTCTACGCAATTGCCATTGTCCTGTACATTCCGCTCAACCTGTATACCGGTTATTTTTCCGATTCCTTCACGGCGTATTCCGTCATTAAGGACATCGTGTTTGACGGAACCTTTTATCATCTATGGTATTTGCCGGCGTTAATGATCGGTCTGTTGATAACCTGCACGATGGTTCGGTTCCTGCCGATGAACGCGGTGCTGGCTTCGGCCGGGCTCTTGTACATCGTCGGACTGCTTGGCGACAGTTACTACGGCATTCTGCAGAATCATGCAGGCCTGGCCCATCTTTACGAAGGAATGTTTACGGTGTTTGATTACACCCGCAACGGGCTTTTCTACGCCCCCATTTATTTGGCGATGGGAGCCTGGGCAGCCAAACAGCCTCCTCACGCCAGCAAACCGATCGTGAACGCGGCTTTGTTTGCGGGATCGCTAGGACTCATGTTCGTCGAAGGGATGCTCCTTCGGTCGTCTGGAATGCCGCGGCATGACAGCATGTATGTGTTTGCGCTTCCCGCTACGTATTTCCTGTTCCAATGGTCCATGCAGTGGAAGGTTCCGGCCAGCAAAAGGTTCCGGGAGTGGCGTACATGGGTGTATATCCTGCATCCCTTGGCCATTGTTCTGGTACGCGGAGCAGCCAAAGCAGCGCATCTGGAACGGCTGTTTGTAGTAAACAGCCTGCTTCATTTCGCCGCCGTTTGTCTGCTGTCGATCGCGATGTCCGCGTTTAGCGCATGGCTGTCGGCAATCATCCGGAAATTCAAAGATCCTATGCGGATGTGGATAACAGCCCCTGTGGACAAGTGGATAACATTGCGAAAATGAACAGTTGTACGACAGAAAGCGCTCTTAATATGTGCATAAGTTTGTGAATAACTGTGGACAACCTGTTGGCATCAGTTTTCAAACGCTCCCGTAAAAGCATACAAAGAGGAATAACCGGTCGTATAAGCGACCTCCGTAATGGAGGCATCCGTCTCCGCTAGAAGCCGCTTGGCAGACTCCATCCGGGCCTGCGTGATGAATTCGCTTGGCGGCATCTCCGCCTTTTCGGAGAGAGCAACGGAGTAATACGTCCGGTTCATCCCCGCTGCCCTAGCCGCCTGCTGAACCGTCATGCCTTCCGTGGCATGCTGCCGGATATAGGAATGCATTGCTTGACCCAATCCGAGGCATTCCGGGCATACGCATGGGGAACCGAAACCGTCCGGCGTAAAGCCGCCAATAGACGATACACAAAAACTCGGCGTTTTCGAAGCCCCCGCACCATTGCCATTCACCGCAATCCGCCTCTTAACCTGACAAATTGGTAAATCAACCATACATGATGCTATTTTACGACTGCCTTCTTTCCATTACAATGAATGGCATGGAGGCGATTTTCCCTTGAAAAAACCAAACATTTTGTTGATTACTAGCGATCAGCAGCACTGGAATACGCTAGGTTATTTCAATAACGAATTAAGCACGCCTAATTTAGACCGGCTTATTCAGTCCGGCACAACCTTTACGAGAGCCTATTGCCCGAATCCGACGTGTACGCCAAGCCGTGCATCCATCATTACGGGCCAATACCCAAGCCAGCATGGCGCTTGGACGCTCGGAACAAAGCTCTTGGAAGACCGGCATTTCGTCGGGGAAGATTTCAACTCAGCCGGCTACAAGACCGCGCTTGTCGGCAAAGCCCATTTTCAGCCGCTGTCTTCTACGGAAGAATACCCATCTATGGAGGCTTACCCGGTCCTGCAGGATCTGGAGAAATGGAAGCACTTCCATGGGCCCTTCTACGGGTTCGAGCATGTCGAGCTGACGCGCAATCATACGAACGAAGCTCATGTAGGCCAACATTATGCCATATGGATGGAGGAGAAGGGCTGCACGAATTGGCGGGATTATTTCCTTCCTCCTACGGGAACCATGGACCCTGCCATTACGTACAAGTGGCCGATTCCAGAAGAGTACCACTACAATACGTGGATTGCGGAGCGCACGAACGCGCTTATGGAGCAATACGCCGAAGAAGACATACCGTTCTTCCTCTGGTCAAGCTTCTTCGACCCGCATCCGGAATATTTGGTGCCGGAGCCGTGGGATACAATGTACGATCCGGATTCCTTGACCATTCCCGATATCGTGCCAGGCGAGCACGACAAAAACCCGCCTCATTTCGGCCTGACGCAAATGGACAATCCGGACTTCTCCCCTTGGGCGGAAACGGGTAAAGGCATTCACGGGTACCGTTCGCATCATTATTATGAATACGGCGAAAGAAAGAAGCTTACATACTACGACAAGAAGAAGCTGGTTGCCGTCTATTACGGCATGATCAGCATGATGGACAAATATATCGGCACCATCCTCGACAAGCTCGAAGAGCTTGGCATTGCAGACAACACGGTTGTCGTCTTTACGACGGACCATGGCCACTTCTTCGGCCAGCACGGTCTGCAGGCCAAAGGCGGCTTCCATTACGAGGATCTGATCCGCCTGCCGTTTATCGTGCGTTATCCGGGACAGGTTCCGGCAGGAGTAACGTCGGACGCGATCCAATCGCTTGTTGACCTTGCGCCAACGTTCCTGTCGCTCAGCGGCATTCCGATTCCGCATGCGATGACCGGCGTCGATCAAAGCGAGGTATGGAAAGGGACGGCATCCTCTGCCAGAGACCATGCCATCTGCGAATTCCGTCATGAGCCAACAACCATTCATCAAAAAACGTACGTCGACCAGCGTTATAAAATCACGGTTTACTACAACCAGACCTACGGCGAAATCTTTGATCTGCAAGATGACCCAAGCGAGCTTAACAACTTATGGGACGATCCGGCATACGCGGCTTTGAAATCCGAGCTGCTGCTCAAATACATCTGGGCGGAGCTTGGCAAGGAACCGATGCCGATGCCGCGCATCTCGGGCGCATAGGCTGTGTAAATAAGAGAGGCTATCCCCTGACTTGGGAAAAAGCCGGGCCTGCATGCTGCAGACCCGGCTCTTTCCCGTTACCCGTTACTGAAGACGATCAACCCAAGTTAATGGCCCGAATCTCCTCCAGCGGAATCTTCGGCTTTCGGTCCTCCGTCAGCAGTCCGTTAATCTCCTGCTGCACGTCGGCCACCTGCGTATAGCAATAGCCGCAAATATAGTCGACGGACTTGATGGCTTGCGTAAGCCCCTTGAAGCGTTCCGTGAAGGCTTCAACCGAATCCACCTGCTCCCCATAGCCCCAGCCTTTATCCGACTGAAACGCAATGCCGCCGAATTCGCTGATAATAATCGGCTGTCCCCGGTAGCTGTAGCCTTCTGCAAAGGCATATTTCCAGTGGTTGCAGGTTGTCTCGCGCGACATGATCCCCTCCTTATTATCCCGGTAACGCTTCAGGAAGCCGTCTCCGGTCTGGACGTAGTCATGCAGCGTCACGATATCGGATACCGTATGCTCCCAGCCGTCATTGACGATAACCGGACGATTCGGGTCATACGACTTCGTCAGATGGTAGATGCCCTCCGTAAACCCCTGCTGCCGTTTGTCGCGAAGGATGTTGCCAATCCCCCACGACTCGTTGAACGGCACCCACGTAATAATGCTGGGATGATTATGCTGCTGCTTGATAATTTCAAGCCATTCTCTCGTGAAAGCCTCGACCGCGCGGTCATGGAACTCGAAGGTCGCCGCCATCTCCGACCAGACGAGCAGCCCCTTAACGTCGCACCAATAGAGGAAGAGGGCATCCTCGATCTTCATATGCTTTCGCACGCCGTTATAGC
Source organism: Paenibacillus sp. BK033 (assembly GCF_004345425.1). Taxonomy (GTDB): domain Bacteria; phylum Bacillota; class Bacilli; order Paenibacillales; family Paenibacillaceae; genus Pristimantibacillus. Next base: position 32,095 of record NZ_SLVP01000009.1, on the reverse strand, counting down.
CCATCGCCAGGATGAGGTCGATATCCCGGGTCAGCGCTTCTTCGCTTGGCGGCGTCAGATGGCTGTCCGTCCAATAGCCCTGGTCCAAAATAAGCCGTTGGTAAATCGGCGCGTTGTTCAGCAGCACCTTGCCGTTCTCGATGGATATTTTCCGCATGCCGAAATAAGAAAGCGCACGGTCGACGACACGTCCGCCCGAGGTCAGGACGAACTCGACATCGTACAAATTCGGACGGGCCGGTGTCCAATACGCCCGCTTCCACGGTCCGTTCGCTTCATGGTGAAGATCTACCTCAACCGAGAGGCATGGGCGGTCGATCCCCAGCGCAACCCGCTTCACGGGCCGCCCCTTTAAGGTGACGATGGCCTCCAGCAGCAGATCGCCTCCAGGCCGGACGCCGTTCACCTCGTAATCGAACCGGATGACATGGCGGTCGAGATCCGGCGTGATTTTGACCGACTCCAGCCGCTCTTCCTCTACGTATTCCATCCATACCGTCTGCCAGATGCCCGTCGTTTGCACGTAGAAGCATTCAAAGTTGTCCGGCACCCAGCGCTGCTTGCCTCTCGGCTGATAGCAGCTGTTGCTGTCCGTTACCTTCACCGTTATCCGGTTATCGGCTCCGAACTTCAGATACGACGTCATGTCGACAGAGAATGCCGCATAGCCGCCTTGATGCCTTCCGGCCAGCTCGCCGTTAATCCATACTTTGGCGTCGTAGTCCACGGCTTGAAAATGCAGGATCGCTTGCTTGCCCACCGCTTCCAACGGAACGGAGATCTCTCTGCTGTACCACACATAGGGATGAAAGCTTTCCTCGCCAATGCCGCTCGCTTTTGTTTCATACGTAAACGGTACGTTAATCCGGTGCGTTGCCTCGAATGCCACCTGCCACTTCTCGCGCTCGCCGGCGTTTGCGTCGTCGAACCGGAAGTCCCATTCGCCGTTCAGATTATGCCAATCGCCGCGCACGAGCTGAGGTCTCGGATAGTCCTTGCTATATGATTTCGTCGTCATGCCGTACCTCCTGCTCCTATACCTTCCCTTGAAATACCGCTGCATAAATGGAAGACGGACGCAGCGCAACGCCTCGCTTCCAATCGGCCGTCGGAACAATCCGGCTTTTGCTCATGATGTTCTCCGGCTCGAAAACGCTGTTAATCTCGTCGTAACCCTCGCCGCTGATTTCGTGCAGTACCACCTCATCGGCCGCGTTGAAGGCAGCCAAATCCAGCGCGGCATTCACTTCATTCAGGCCGCGGTTAACGATAAATACCGTAACGGTATCGCCGTCTCCGTTAATGCCCGCCGCAATGTCCAGCTCCGGCAGCCCGTTCAGCTCTACCGGCGTCTCCTTGAGCGCCGGCACGGCAAACGTCGCGCATTCCGCCTGCACGGGAAGCATATGCCGAAGGTCGCGGTTCGCGTACAGCTTCATGACCTCGTAGGTCGGCGTCCCATACACGTCGAGCGGCCGATTGCTCCAGCCAGGCAGCTTGCCGCAATATTGATCGGCATAATAATCGCCCACCCGGATGCAGCCGCCGAGCCAGCCGTTAACCAGATCGGAGAAGCTGCCGATATGCACCATGTCGCTTGAACGAAGCATTTCGTTCAGATTGGCGGCATTGGCAACCGCCGCGCCAAGCGTATGCTCATTCGGCAGCCCTTTGCGAATCGTATTCGGATAATACATCGTGTTGTATTCCGTAATGGCGATTTTGACATGGGCGTGCTTCGGATTTGCCTTGATGCTGTCCGTCGTCTCCCGCAAGTAATGCCGCGTGAACTCGGGATAAGCCGCAATGGCTTTATACCGGTCCTCCGGAGGCGTACTCCGGTTCATGCCGAACGGTCCGTAGCCATGGTAGATATGCAGGGTCAAATAGTCGATCAGCTCGCCGGCCTGCTCGAGCACCGGCTTGTTCCATGCCTGGTCGTAATGGCCGCAGGCCAGCAGCACGATGGAGGGGTCCGCCGCTTTCATCGTTTTGGCGAACGATACCGTGCGCGCCGCGAACTCTTCGGCGGAGCAGGTGCCTACCTGCCACCCTCCCCATACCTCGTTGCCAATCTCCCAGTACTTCACGCCGTACGGTTCGGGATATCCGTTCGCGGCGCGCAAGGCGCCCATCGGCGTATCTGCCGCGCCATTGCAATACTCGATCCATGCCGCTGCCTCTTCGGGCGTTCCGGATCCGTCGTTCACGCAAATAAGGGGCTCCACCTGCAGCTCCCGGCAGAAGGCGATAAATTCGTCCGTGCCGAAATATTTGCTCGTCCAGCCGCCCCATGCCTCGTTGTACATAACAGGTCTCTCCAGCACGGGACCAACGCCATGCTCCCAATGGTAGGCGCTGATGTAGTTGCCCGCCAGCCTCATCATGCCGGCGTTCAGTTCCCTCGTCATATCGACGACCTCGCGTTTCACCAGGGCGATGCTGTCGGCTGCAAGCAGGGATACGTGATCGAGCCACAGCATGCCGGTCGACACGTGATCCGCCCAGCGCGGATGGTCATCCGGAATGTAGACGCGAAGCTCGGCGTCGGCGCAAGCCCGGGAGACGGCTAAGTCCGCTTCGTATTCCCGCCAGTTATGGCTGGTGAGCTCGATAACTACAGAACCAAGGGGTTCCTCCGTATGCCGGTCCACCGCTTCCACCACCAGCCGCTTCAGCTCAATCGACGCGCGCGCAACGACTTTTACCTTATAATCGGCAGGCCCTTTGAGGGCGGTCTTCTGCGCGATTCCGGCATAGGCTTCATCGTCGCTTAACAAGCGGATGCGCTGCGCCCGTCCCGAATGCTTGGGCGCGGGCGCCTCCAATGCATATTTCGTATTGCGGCCGTTCGTAAAGGCTTGCCAGCTTCCGGAAATTTCCCGCTTCGTCTCGGACTCACTCTCGAAATCCATATCCTTAAGCGGGAAGGCCAGCATGGCTTCCATATGGTCCCGGATATCCTCAACAAAGTGTCCGAACAGGTACGGGTTGACGGCATGCCGGCTCGCTCCGGCGCAATCGACGGTTATGTTAGCTTTGTTAGTCAAAATGAACCTCCATAGAAATCGTTAGTATAGCGGGAGCCGCCTTATCCCTTAATGGAGCCAATCATGACGCCTTTGACGAAATGCCGCTGCACAAAGGGATACATGATCAGCACGGGCAAGCTGGACACGATGATCACCGCGAATTTAATGCTCTCCGACAGCAAAATTTGTTTCTCCAGGCCAACGCTTCCGCCGTCCGTTTGGGCGGATTGGCTGATCAGCAGGATTTCGCGCAGCACCAGCTGCAGCGGATATTTGCCTTCGTCGCGGATATAGATAAGCGCGTTAAAGAACGAGTTCCAGTGGCCAACCGCGTAGAACAGCACCATGACAGCCAGAATCGGTTTTGAAAGCGGCAGGATGATGCTGACGAGCAGTCTCCAGTTGGAGCAGCCGTCCATGTGGGCTGCCTCCTGCAGCTCCCAAGGAATGCTGTTCTGGAAATACGTGCGCATGACGATAAGATTGTAAGTCGCGATAGCGCCAGGCACGATCAGCGCCCACATGGTGTCGACCATGCCCAGGTCTTTGACCAGCAGATAAGTCGGAATAAGACCTCCGCTGAAAAACATCGTCATCGTAATCAGGACCATAATCCCGTTGCGCAAGGGAAGATCCGGTCTCGACAGCGGATACGCCGCGAGAATCGTCATGATAAGGTTAATGACGGTTCCGATGACGGTGTACATAATCGAGTTGCCGTAGCCGGTCCAGATCTTGTCGTTCTGCAAAATGTTGGCGTAAGCCTCGACATTGAGGCCTTGCGGCAGCAGCCACACGTCGCCGTTTAAGACTTTGGCCGGGTCGCTGAATGACGCGCTGACAATGAACAGCAGCGGATACAATACAATGACCATAATTATAGCGGCTATGATATATACGACTGCGTCGAATAAACGTTCATTCGACGGACTTATGCTCTTTTCCATAAGCGGTTACCTCCTTACCATAAGCTCGTCTCCGACGTCTTGCGGGCAAAACGGTTTACGAGCAGCAGCAGCATAAGGTTGATCACCGAGTTGAACAGGCCGATGGCCGCCGTGTAGCTGTACTCGCCCTTCAAGATTCCCGTCGTATAGACGAACGTGGAGATGACGTCGCTGGATTCCAGATTCAGGTTGTTCTGCATGAGCAAAATTTTCTCGAAGCCGATGTTCATGAAGTGGCCGATATCGAGAATGAGCAGGATAACGATAACCGGCATAATGCCCGGCAGCGATACGTGCCAGATGCGGCGGAGCCGCGAGGCTCCGTCCATCTTGGCCGCTTCGTACAGCTGGGGATTCACCCCGCTGAGCGCCGCGATATAAATAATGGATTGCCATCCCATGCTTTGCCAGATATTCGATCCGATAAAGATCGGCTTAAACCAGGCTGCTTCCTGAAGGAAGTTAATCGGCGTGCCGCCAAACGCCTCGATCAATTGATTGACGGGTCCCGTCTTCGGCGACAGGAACACGTTCAGAATGCCGACGATAACAACAACCGAGATAAAATGCGGAATGTACGTAATATTTTGCAGCCATTTGCTGTAGGCCCGGCTCTTGATTTCGTTTACGAGCAGCGCCAGCAGGATCGGTACCGGGAAGGCGATGAGGAGCGAGAACAGGTTGATGGATACCGTATTCCATAGCAGTCGCCAGAAGTAATACGAGTTGAAAAACCGTTCGAAATGGCCGAACCCTTCCCACGGGCTGCCGATAATGCCTTTGGCCGGATTGAAGTTTTTGAAGGCGATCTGCAGGCCGTACAGCGGCCCGTAATGGAAAATCAAATAAAAGGCGAGCGGCGGCAGCAGCATGAGATACAAATCATACCGCTTCGCCATCTTTCTCAGCAGCCCGTCATTCTTCCTCTTGCCGCCGGGAACGGGGGCCGCCCCCGCGTTCTCGATCATGCTGTCCATGAGCAACCCCTCCCTCTCTTAGCGTCATCCCGTTTATTTGGCCATCTTGTCATAGGCATCCTGGTAAAGCTTCTCAAGCTCTGCAATGTTCATTTTCTTCAGCGTGGACTGGAATTCGTCCCACTTGTCGAAGCTGAGCGCCCCAACGATGAACTTGGTGCTTTGCTCTTCGAAATATTTGTCGATGTCATTGCGCAGCACGTTAACCTTCTGGGCGGTCGCTTCGTCAAACAGCGGCGAAGCATAGCGGATTTTCGGCAAATACGGCTCGAGCTGCTCGTAAGCCTCCTGCACTTGAGGCGGGTTGATGAACGAAGCTACTTTATCGCTGATGAGATGAGGCGCGCCGCCGCCGGCGTATGGCGTAATTTTCGCCTGGGCGCCCGCTACGTTAAGAAGCTCTTCCTTGTAATACGGGATACCGTCCTTCAGATCGTAGTGCTCGCCTTCCCGGCCGAAGCGCAGCAGCGTTGAGCCTTCGTCGCTGTAGAAGTAGTCGATCCAGCGCATGGTCGCTTCCGGATATTTGTTGACGGACGTGATGGCGAATGCTCCGTAATCGCGCGGCACCGGAGCGATCTGGCTATGCAGGCGGTCGCCATTCGGACCCGCTTGCGGCGCAATGCCTATATACTGATCCTGAATGGTCAGGAAGTTATTGTTCGTCTGATCGAAAAAGTAGCCCGTATTGCCCGTTCCTTGCTTGGCGAGATATTGCGCTTCCGTATGGGAGAAAATCTCCGGGTCGATCAGCTTCTCCTTATAGAGCTTGTTCAAATACATGAGCAGCTCTTTGTACTGCTCGTCACCGCTCCAGATATGCACCTTGTCACTATCGACATTAATGTTGTAGCCCAGCTGCGAATCAAGACCGAATGCTCCCGCCATTTGATAGACGATTGGCATTCCGATACGCGCGGTCATCGGAATTTCGTCCGCTTTCCCGTTGCCGTTCGGATCGCCGTCGCGGAAGGCCTTCAGCACCTCGTACAATTCGTCGGTCGTCTCAGGCACCTTCAGGCCCAGCTTATCCAGCCATGCCTTGTTGATCCATCTCTTGTCGGTCCGGGCGGAGCCTAGCGTCACAATGCCAGGGATCGCGTAAATATGTCCCTCCGGCGTCGTGATGCCCGCGCGGATCTCCGGATATTGCTCCATGAGGTTTTTCAGGTTAGGCGCATATTGATCAATGAGATTTTCCAGCGGGATCAGCTGTCCGGCAGCTCCGTAGCGGACCGTCTCCAGCTGCGTCAGACCCGAGCGGTACAAAGCATCGGGAAGCTCGTTGGATGCGAACAACAAGTTTTTCTTCTCCGCAAAGCCGTCGGTCGGCGCCTCGATAAAATCAACCTGGACGTTGCTCATCTTCTCGTAATCCTGGAATACGGGCATGTCCTTGAACGGGCCGTTTACGGGCGCGACGCGGGTAAACATTTTCAGCTTGATCGGCGTATCGACGATTGGGAATCCTTCCGTTTTTACCGTATTTTCGGTCGAACCCGATGACTTGGAGTCCCCGGTGCTGCCGCCCTTTTCATTGCCGCCGTTGCTATCGTTGCTGCAGCCGGATACGATCAATCCGGTAACAAGCATCGTGGCGAAAGCATATCTCCCCCATGTTTTCCGCATGTTTGTATACCTCCAGACCTTCAATTCACCGACCCTTGTAAGCGTTTACCATCGGTGTTGTTACGATTATAAAGTACGGCCCCTAGCGCCGAGTTACACTTATATGACTATTTACTCCACATATTTTACGGAATCCTTAGCCGCTGCCTTGCCGCCTCCGAGACTGTAACCATACGCCTGCGGCGTCATGCCCGTCGCTTCCTTGAACACCTTGAAGAAATAGTTGTGCGTGGAAAAGCCCACCTCGTCGCTGACCTGCTTGATGGTATAACGGCCGCTTTCCAGCAGCCTGCGAGCTGCGTCGACCCGTACCCGATTCACGTATTCGGAGAACGTCGACTGCGTCTCCTCCTTGAAGATCCGGCTCAAATAGGAAGCGTTTAAGCCGATGAAGCCTGCGGCAAGCTCCAGCGTCACGACGCCGGAATACCGTTCCAGAATAAAGCCGATCGCCTGCGATACATGACGGGAATAGCTGCCCGTCGCGTGATGCTCCCTAAGCAGAACGAGCAAGACGCCATAAAACTGCTGAAGCCATTTCTCCAGCTCTCCGACGCTTCCAAGACGGTTAAGCTCGCCTCGCGACGGCAGACGATCCGCATCCTTTGCTGCCCCAACCGGGGACCTGTTCCCCTTTTTCAATGCCTTATCGCCGATATGCAGCAGCTCGCTGACAGTCATCTGTACCGCGTGCGAATGTAAAGGAAGCCCGCGAAGCGGCTCGAATACCGAACCGATCAGACGCTGCGCGCCTTGCCCGTCCAGCCTCTCGATGGCAAGCAGCAGCTGCTTCTGCTCCTCGATCGTAAGCGCGACGCGGCTCTCCCGCGTGCCTTTTCCGCGCTGCTCCGGATTCGGATGAGCGGCCTGAGCGTTTGGATCGAGTGCCCGCTCCGCGGAGGCGTAGCTTGCCCCAAGCCGCGAGAGGCTGTTGCACACATGTCCAACCGCATAGATCGATTTCAAATTCAAATACATCGAAAGCGCGTGGCCAAGCTTGCTCATGCTTCTGGCCGCTTCGCTTGCGGCCGCATGCTCGCTTCGCTCCCGAATGGCGAACACGACCGCGACTCGCCCGTCCTCCACGTAAGCGGCCGTACGCTCGCGCGCGTCTCCCAGGCTCTGCTGCATGAGCTCAACGACCTGTTGAACCAGCCGGTTCGTCTGCACGTCGGTATTCGATTCCGTCAGCAGCAGGAAAGGAACGATCTGCAGGACCGCTGCCGCATACAAGTCCGCCTGGGGGTACATGCCGTAACGCCTAACGCATCCTTCCAGCTCTCTTGCGGCTTCCTCTTTGCCCCTGGCCAGGTCGGCAATCCGATTCCTGACCAACTCGGCATTGAAGCCGGACGGTTCGTCGGCTTCACCCGCAGCACCGGCTGATTGGCCTGCCTGAACCGCTTTTTCAAGCATGGCAAGCAATGTCTCTTTATCCAGCCGGTGCTTCAGCAAATAATCGACCGAGCCGTTCTTCAGGCAGTCCCGGACGTAGTCGTAATCGTCATAGCTGCTGAGCATAATGGTCTGGACGGCGGGATACCGCTGTTTGATCGTCCGGTTCAAATCGACGCCGTTCATTCCCGGCATATTAACGTCGAGGATCGCCACGTCGGGGCGCTGCTCTCCAATCATGACCAATGCCGACTCCGCGCTTTGCGCTTCTCCGCAGATCTCGAATCCGTGTGCGCGAAAATCCAATAAAGACCGCAGATCGTTGCGGACGAGCGGCTCATCGTCTACCAATAGCACTCGATACATCATTAGCTCACCTCTTGTCCGGCGCCTGCCTGGCTCCGCAGATTGGGAAAGCGAATCTCGACTTTCGTATACAAGCCGGGCTCGCTGTACAGCCTGATGCCGTATGGGGCTTCAAACGAACGGACGATTCTCTCGTGCACGTTGCGCACGCCCATCCCGCTGAACCGGGAGGAGGTCGGCTTCGTGCCCGGTCCGCCCAGCAGCTGCTCCACCTGCTCGGGCGTCATTCCCTTTCCGTTGTCCGTCACCTCGATCATCAGGTCGCGGTTGTCCTCGTATACCCGTATCGTGACGAAGCCTCCTTGGTCACGCGAGCCAATGCCGTGCAGAATCGCATTCTCCACGATAGGCTGCAGCGTCAGCTTTAATACGCGGCTATCCAATAACGAAGGATCTTCGATCTCTTCGTGAACAAGAATAGGCTCCATGTATTTGTATTTAACGATAGAGATATAGCTTCGCACATAATCCAGCTCTTCCCTCACCGTCAAATATTCGTTGGAATTGCCCAGCACGCCCCTCATCAGATCGATTAATGAACCGGATACTTCCTCAATGTTTGGCGTCCCGTTGAGCTTGGCCAAATATTTGATCGTATTCAGCGAGTTGTATAGAAAATGGGGTCGTATTTGCGCCTGGAGCGCGGTCAGCTCGGCCTCCCGCTTCTCCTGCTCGCTGACGCGTATCCCTTCGAATAAACGCTTCAGCTCCTCCATCATGCCGATAAATACGTGGTACAGCTGTCCTACCTCGTCCTTTGCCCGGATCTCCTTCTTCGGCAGCGTCAAATTGCCGTCCTTGACCAGCATCATCATCGACTTCAAGCGCCGGATATTAATCGTAATGCGCGACGATACCTGCAGCGAGCCAATAAGGACGACCAGCAGAACAATCGCCGAGGCTTCGATAATCAGCTTGAGCAAGCGGGCCGATTCGCTGAACAGGGAATTCGTCGGAATAAGCGCCAGCGTCGTCCACCCCGTATGGTCCGATTGCCGGCTGACCACGATATAGGACCTGCCGCTAATAACCTTTTCCTCCACATTGCCTTCAGGCTTGCCAAGCTTGGCATATTTCCGCTTCATGTCGGCGATACGCTCATCGGAAGGGGCAAAGCTTGGCGTATGGTCCGACCGGTACACGAATTCGTCCTGCTGATCCAGCACATACAGCATACTGTCGGCGGTGGGCCTCACTCCGTACGTTTTGCGGATAAAATCGTAATTCAAATCGACCATAACAACGCCAATCGTCTCGCGGTTGTAGCGGATTTCGCGGCCCACCGTTATCGTCTCCGTGACGCCCGTCTGCTTCAAATACGCATGACGGGAGCCGTTGCGCAGCATATAGTCCATCATGGGCGTTCCGAGGACGCTTCGGTCCAGCCACGGACCTCCGGTGAAGAACACCTTGCCGCTTAAACCAACGACGGCGATCCGGGCGATATAAGGCTTGTTCGCGACTAACGAGGACAGAAATTCCTCGATTCGCTTCTGCTCCTGAAACCATTCGTAGCTGATTTCCTCCGAGGGGCTGAGCAGCGTATCGATTACGGTGTTTTTGTTCGTAACGACAACCGTATTAAGCCGGTCGATCTCCTCCAGCATAATGTTGAGCGACTCGTCGGCTTGACGGATACTGTCCGACACCGAGGTTACGGCATTGGACTTGATGGTCTCCCGCATGTTGAGATAGACAATGACGGAAATGGAGACGATAGAGAGAAGAGCGACAAGGCTGAACGCCAGAAAGATTTTGCCTTGGATACTGAGGCTCGGCGATACCCAGCGCCTGAGGGTGGAGAGCTTCATTTCGGACAACTCCTTCGAGGAGATAAATGCAATCGCTTACACGAATGGCGTGGCTGGACCGGTTAAGCCTCCGCCTTTCTTATAGCCAACGGAGATTCCTTGAAGTACGTCTTGAAGGCCCGCGTGAAGGTATACAGATTCGGATAACCAAGCGACAGCCCAATTTCCGTCACCGACGCATGGGTATCGATTAAGAGGCGTCTAGCCTTCTCCATTCGAACCTTCTGCATGTATTTCATCGGGGGGATTCCCATCTCTTCGGTAAATACCTGCGTAAAATAGGAACGGTGTACGCCCGCATATTCGGCAACCTGCTGGACCGTGATTCCTTCCGTCGCATGGAGCTCCATATACTCCGCGCATTCGTGGATCCAGCCCGCAAGCTCCGGCCCTTGCCCGGCTTCTTCCAGCATCAGGGCCGCGAGCAGCCCGTACAAATGCCCTTGAAGCTCCAAGGCCACCGCCGGCCGCCAGCGCTGAACCCGCTCCAGCGCGTCGATAGCCCGGTCCGCGGCAGCTTCGATCCGCGAAGAGACGGCACCCCTGCGGAAAGGCTCTTGCTCCGTCAGTCCCGCCAGCAGAAGCAGCGGCTCCACCCGGTCCCCGTCGACTGCCAGCCAGCGCATTTCAAGCGGCCGCTCCGCCGGGAGCATGTCGTAATAATACGTTCGGTCCGGGAACAGGACGAACAGGTCTCCCCTCGCAAGCTCCACCTGACGGCCCTCATATTCGAGGCGAAGCCTCCCTTCCCGCACGAAATGAAGGCTGTAGCACTCGATTCGTTTGGGTCCAACCTTGTAATGGGGCTTGGCCAGACATCTTCCCGCCCTTACCGGCCACAGCCGGCCCTCCTTGTCCAGCTCGCCCGGCGTGTAGTAGATAAAGTCCGCATATTCGTAATCGTATTCTTTCATTCCCTTATCTCCTCGCTTTCAGCTAACAAAATGACAATAAATAAAATGTATATCAATAAGCATATTATGAGATCTTCTTTTCGTAAACCTGACGTATTGATATTATCTATAAAAAAATGAATTGACAATAACTTTGGCTCGATTATAATGAGACCGAACGGTCGGTTTTTTATTTCGATAAAAACAATCCATAAGGAGACGAAGATATATGAATGATTTATTGAAGCTTGCATTAGACGCACACGGCGGGTTGGAGCGATGGGAGAAATTCTCGAAGTTGACTGCCCGCGTAAACGCAGGAGGAGTATTGTGGCCGCTCAAAGGGGTTCCCGGCCTCTTGGACGATTACGATCTTGAAGTGAACACGCGCGATCAATTCGTGAGTTTCAACCGATTCGCAGGGGCAGATCAACGCAGTGTCTACACCCCGGACCGGGTTTCAATCGAGAACGCAAGCACTGGCGAAACTCTGCAAAGCCGCGATAACCCTCGCCAGGCCTTTCATGGTCATGTTCTGGAAACGCAATGGGATCAGCTGCATTTGGTGTATTTCGCAAGCTATGCGATGTGGCTTTATCTTAATCAGCCCTTCCTGTACACGCGTCCTGGCTTCGCGACGGAAGAGCTTCCCCCTGTACAGGAGAACGGTGAGACTTGGCGCCGTCTCAAAGTCACGTTCCCGGAGAGTATCGCCACTCATAGCCGCGAACAGATCACTTATTTCGGAGAAGACGGCTTGCTGCGCCGGCACGACTATACGGTTGAAGTAAGCGCCGGTGCAACGGGTGCCAATTACGCCTCCGGCTATCAAGAGGTCAATGGTATTTTAGTGCCGACCAAACGCCGGGTATATCCAATTGGACCGGATGGACAAAAGGCAGCGGAACCGCTGCTGGTTTCCATCGACATGAGTCGGATCCATCTGCGGTAAGGATGATCCTGCCTTTGGCCGTATAGGCGCAAATCGCAATCGCAAAGAAGCACTTTTCCTTTGAAAGTGCTTCTTTGTGGCATGCCGCATGTTTTAGGTATAATGTAAATCGATAAGCGCACGGATACGAAGAGGTGACTCAGTTGAGAAAAGGCGAAATTACCAGAAATCATATCATTGAAAAGGCCGCGAGGCTGATGAATCAACGAGGCTTTACGTCGACTTCGCTCGCCGAAATCGTGGAAATAACGGGATTGCAAAAGGGAGGAATCTATAACCACTTCAAAGATAAAGAAGAAATCATCCTGCTCGCTTTCGATCAATGCTGCAGCATCATGCGCGAGCGCATCGAAAGCGAGCTTCAATCCAAGACTACCGCTAAGGATCAGCTGTTCGCCTTCATTGAAGCGTATTACTCGTTTGGCGATCATTCTCCCCTGGCGGGAGGATGTACGATTATGAACGCGGGGGTTGAAGCCGATGACGGCCGTTCTCCGAGGCTGTTAGAACAAGTACAGCAGCAAATGCGCATTTTGCTTCTTCTAATTGAAGACATTGTTAAAAACGGTATCGAAAACAAAGAATTCCGTGCCGAAGTTGATCCGCATGAAGCAGCAACGTTTATCATGTCTTCTATTGAGGGCGGTATCCTTTTAAGGCAAATATTCGCCGAAGAATCCCATGTTTTAACGGTGAAGAAGCATCTGAAACTATATATCCTTCATGAGCTGTCGGCTGAGCTCGGTTCCATGGACTGAAATGCCCTTTAAAGGCTAAAGGGATTCCTGCCCAAACACGCTAGCTTAAAGGAATCCCTGGCCCTAGTTATGACTTCTCCCACAGCTCGATCAGCCGGCCATCCGGATCTTCAATCCAAACAAACTGTCCAAATTCGCTGCTCTCTTTTGGCCTTGCGAGAGGTACGTCAACCTGTTCAAGATGCTTAATCGTTTCGTCCAGATTATGGACTTGGAAGTTCAGCATCACTTGTTGTTCGGTTGGGAAATAAGGGTCAGTCTCGGCAAAGAGAGAGAAGATCGTCTCGCTTCCCGATTCGTTTTTTACCATCGTCCCGTTCCAATCCCCGATTTCAAGCTGCAGCGCTTCGTTGTACCAGTTTTTAATCGTATCAAGATTTTTGGTTCTCCAGAATACTCCTCCGAAACCTTTGATCATTGTATCGGTCCCCTGTCCGTCATCAGATTTATTTCAGCGATGGAATCAAATTCATTATTGGCGTTAACGCTCCAATCGTTCACCTCGCATTGGCCGTATTCGTTATTACCCGCAGCCAGCACCGTGCCGTCCGATTGAAGTCCAACCGTATGCGTGCAGCCCGCGGCCACCGCCACGATATCGCGCCAGCCGCTCACCTCGCATTGGCCGAATTCATTCCCGCCTGCGGCCAGCACCGTGCCGTCCGATTGAAGTCCGACCGTATGGTAACTGCCCGCCGTTATCGACATCACACCGCGCCAGCTGCTTACTTCGCATTGACCATGCTTATTCAAGCCCGCAGCCACCGCCGTGCCGTCTGCTTTAAGCCCAACCGTATGTAAGTAACCTGCCGCTATCGCTACGATATCGTTCCAGCTGCCGACCTTGCATTGCCCATACCGGTTATTACCCGCGGCTGTCACCGTGCCGTCTGATTGAAGACCAACCGTATGCCAGTCTCCTGCCGCTATCGCTACGATATCGCGCCAGTCGCTTACCATGCACTGCCCTTCCTGATTTCGCCCCGCAGCCACTACTGTGCCATCTGCTTGAAGACCAACGGTACGACGCCAGCCTGCCGCTATTGCTACGATATCGCGCCAATCGTTTACTTCGCATTGGCCATGCTTATTCCAACCGGCCGCCACTACTTTTCCGTCAGAGGCCAGACCAACGGTATGAGCATTACCCGTGTTTGCCGCCATATGAACATTGCCAGCCGCTACCGCCACGATATCGCGCCAACCGTTCACCTCGCATTGACCGTGTAAATTATCGCCTGCGGCAACAACCGTGCCATCCGATTTGAGGCCAACGGTATGACGGCAGCCAGCCGCTATGACAGGCCACCGCTTCCTGATTATCGCTTCTTGCATGAATTCCCTCCCATCGGACCGGATCAAAATTCAAACATCGGCGGACCATGAACTTCCCGGGTATCTAGTAGTTCTCACCGCGATAATAACGGTCAAGCTTATGCTCTAAGTGAGCGAGCTGTGACTTCTTCTCCTCTATATCGTCCAAAAGCTTTTGCTTCTGTTCTTGAATGAGCTTAATTCTTTGAGGAAGAGTAGCGGTTCTGCTTTGTACCATGTCATAGTAGTGCTTAATGTCTTCCACGCTCATTCCGGTTTCGCGGAGACATTTGATGAAAACCAGCCAATTCAGCTCGTGCTCGGTATAGAGCCGATTATTTTGTTCGTTCCGCGCAGCCGGTTCCAGCAAGCCTTTTCTTTCATAAAAGCGAATCGCGCCTATATTCAATCCGGTCTCCTTCGCCACATGTCCAATCGTAAACATAGTTGTCCTCGCGTATATAGAATTTTGGTTGTTGACCTACACTAAGTGTAGCATATTAAGCTATAAATCATGAAACGAAAAACAAGGAATGAAAGAGGGATTCTAATGAAAAAGACCGCATTGGTAACAGGAGCGAATAAAGGAATCGGATTTGAAATCGCCAAACAGCTGGGCGAAAAAGGCTGGCAGGTAGTTCTCGGAGCCCGCGATGCGCATAGGGGCCAAGCCGCCGTATCCGAGCTGTCCGCTCAAGGGTTGGACGTGGAGTGGATTCAAATCGACATGACTGATTTGACGAGTATTGAAACAGCTTCGCAACTAATCAAGACGAAATATCCGGCGTTAAAGCTGCTGATTAACAACGCCGGCATGCCGGGTGCATTCTCCAGTTCCTTTACGGATACCAAAGAAGAAGATCTGCGCAACGCTTTCGAAGTAAATTTCTTCGGTACCTATCGTTTAAACCAGCGTTTGTTCCCGTTAATCAAGGATAACGAAGGCACGATCGTCAATGTATCAACCGACATGGCGTCCCTTAACCATATGCAAAACGCCGAATTCACGTTAAACGCCTTCGATTACAATTCGTCCAAAACGGCCAACAATGCCATGACCCTATCAATGGCCTATGAATCAAGAAACAGCGGTGCTCAAGTATTCGCCGTAACGCCGGGTTTCACGACGACCGATCTGAACGGCAATGCGGAAGGCGGTAAATCGAAGGCGGAAGGCGCAGCCATCATCGTAGGATACGCAACGGACGGTAAGCGGCACAACGGCGAATTTCTGAATGAGCATGGCGTTATCGCGTGGTAATCCGATTCGTTATGCCAGCCTGCCCGTGAAAATCGCAAAACAAAAGCCAGCAGCCCTTGGGCTGCTGGCTTATTTCCTAACAACTTTTAAAAACCTTATTCCACCGTAACCGACTTCGCTAGGTTACGGGGTTTATCAACATCGTGGCCAAGAGCCAGCGATGCGTAGTAAGAGATCAGCTGCAGCGGCACAACCGACAGGGCTGGTGCCAGAAGCGGCAAGGTTTTAGGAATCGCGAACAATTCGTCTACCGATTTGCCTACCTCCGCTTCGCTGCCCGCGTTTGCAAGGCCAAAGACATGAGCGCCGCGTGCTTTTACTTCCTTGATGTTGCTCAGCGTCTTCTCATACAGCTCTTCTTGCGTGACAAGCGCGATGACCGGAATACCGTCCTCGATCAGAGCCAGCGTACCGTGCTTCAGCTCGCCCGCCGCATACGCTTCGGAGTGAATGTACGAGATTTCCTTCAGCTTCAGCGAGCCTTCTTGCGCGACTGCATAGTCGACGCCGCGGCCGATGAAAAACAGGCTCTTATGATGCGAGATCGACTCTGCTACTTGCTTCAGAACCGGAGCGTTTTCGAGAATGCTCTCCACTTGCTCTGGAAGCTCGTTCATAGCCGCGATGATGCCGGCAACGGTTGCTTCGTCTTTTGTACCAAGGATAGTCGCCAAGTGCAGACCAAACAGGTAGAAGGCAATCAGCTGCGAAGTGTAAGCCTTTGTCGAGGCAACCGCGATTTCCGGACCTGCCCAAGTAACGAGCACATCGTCCGCTTCGCGGGCTACCGAGCTGCCTACAACGTTAGTGATGGCGAGAACGCGGGCACCGTTGCGTTGCGCTTCGCGAAGCGCAGCCAGCGTATCCGCTGTTTCGCCCGATTGGCTAACGACGATAACGAGCGTGTCAGGCGTAATAATCGGCGACCGATAACGGTATTCGGAAGCTACATCGGTCTCAACCGGGATGCGTGCGAGCGATTCGATAACCGTTTTGCCAACCATGCCTGCATGATAAGCCGTACCGCAAGCAACGATATGCACTTTGCGGATCGACTTCACGTAATCGGCCGTCATCGTCAGCTCTTTCAGGTTTACGGACTTGCCATCTTCCGCAATGCGGCCCAGCATGGTGTCACGGTAAGCCTTCGGCTGCTCGTAAATTTCTTTCAGCATAAAATGATCAAATCCGGCTTTCTCCGCTGTCACAAGATCCCAATCGACATGGTATATTTCCTTGGAAATAAATTCGCCCTCTGTCGTCATGAGTTCGACACTATCGCGTGTCAATACAGCCATTTCGCCGTCGTTCAAGATGTATACATTTCGAGTATGCTCCAAAATTGCCGGAATATCCGACCCGATAAAGTTCTCGCCTTCGCCGATGCCGATAACAAGCGGGCTAGCGAAACGAACCGCAACCAGACGTTCTGGCTCGTATTCCGTCAGTACGCCAAGCGCAAATGCGCCGCGCATGCGTTTTACGGCGCGTTGTACCGCTTCGACAATATTGCCGTCGTATTCGTCGGCAACTAAGTGCGAGATAACCTCCGTGTCCGTCTCCGACACAAAACGATGTCCTTTCGCCATCAGCTCATCTTTCAGATCCAGGTAGTTTTCGACAATGCCGTTATGCACGACCGAGAACTTCGCCGAGTTATCCGTGTGAGGATGCGAATTAACGTCCGATGGCTTGCCATGAGTAGCCCAACGCGTATGACCGATACCAACCGACCCGGCAAGCGGCTCATCACGCAGTTTATCCTCCAGCACAGCCAGACGGCCTTTGGATTTCTTGATCTCCAGTCCGTTCGTCGTGAATACCGCAATACCGGCGGAGTCGTAACCCCGGTATTCCAGCTTCTTGAGTCCTTCAATCAAAATATCCTGGGAATCACGTTTACCAATATATCCTACAATACCACACATATATAAAGACCTCCGATAATCGATAGTAGTCTCCCCACTATGACCATGGCTGCCAGCCTATATGCGGCACAGGCGTTATTTTCCCTACTGCCCGTGCCAACCTCTAAGGCGGCACCATAGACATACGGGAGCATGTTTTAAAAAACCTCGAAATGAGAAAACCTCTATCGCGGCCTCTCAAAGATGAGCGACCGCGTCTAGCGGTAGGTTTTATCGCCACATCGAATTTCAGTTTTCGACTGACAATGAAAAACTATAAATTCTATTGTGGTAAATAAAAGATCAATACATGCAAGCCTGCCGAACGTTTGTGAGACCGGTCACCCAATCTTTTTGCGTATCGGCTTTCGGTTGGCTTTGCGATAACCGGAAGGTCCCCGCCGAATAATTCGAACACCTTCACCTCGTCAGCTTCCTCGTGTGACCCTTCCCATCCAAATAAACGGATTGAAAGGCATCATCCCCCTTGAAGCTCTGGCGCTTATAAAACGTCATTTGAACCTCTATCCTCGCTTTCCTGCTTGAATCATACTTCCTATCATATTCACTTTCGACTTGTTTCGCAACCTGAACTTTAGACGCAGGACGAACAACGCCCTTATTTTCCCCTAACAATATACGCCTTCTCGTCCGAATTGCCCAAGCCTAGTCATACATTTGCCCCAACTCTCGAGGAAAACGAATCTCCTTACATCACCTATATATTCATTGGCCAGGCCGCGCATGTAAAAGTCTCCACGGAATCGTGGAGACTTTCGCATGTGTATGCAAAGGCTTTAAGCCCGCTAACGTTTAGCCTAATTGCTCTTTCACGACATTTACGATTCGTGCCACATACTCCTCGATCTGGTCCTTATCCGGGCCTTCGGCCATAACGCGGATCAGAGACTCCGTACCGGATGGACGGACGAGCACGCGGCCGTTATCGCCAAGCTCCTTCTCAACCTGCTCCGTGGCGCTAACGATTGCCTCATTCCCCGCATACAGGCTTTTGTCCGCAACTCGAACGTTCACCAGCACCTGCGGATATTTGCTCATCAGCGTTTTTAGCTCGCTTAGCTTCCGGCCGGATGCCACGAGAGTATCGACCAGCTGCAAAGCCGTCAGAATGCCGTCGCCGGTTGTGTTGTAATCCAGGAAAATCACGTGACCGGACTGTTCGCCGCCCAGGTTAAAGCCGCCGCGGCGCATTTCTTCCATCACGTAACGGTCGCCGACGGCCGTTTGCGCCGTATTCAGATCAAGGCGCTGCGTCGCTTTGAAGAAGCCGATGTTCGCCATTACCGTTGTAACGATCGTATCGTTTTTCAGCTTGCCGGCCCGTTTCATCGCATCGCCGCAGATGCAGAGGATATAATCGCCGTCTACTTCCTCGCCTTTGTCGTCAATCGCGATCAGGCGGTCGGCATCGCCGTCAAACGACAGACCGAGGTCCGCGCCGTGAGCCAGAACCTGCTCGCGCAAATATTCCGGATGCGTCGAACCAACGCCCGCATTGATATTGCGGCCGTCCGGCTCCGCGCCTACGGTAATAATCTCCGCGCCAAGCTCGCGGAATACTTTTGGCGCCAGCTCGTAAGCGGAACCGTGCGCACAGTCGAGGACGATTTTAAGGCCGCCGAAATCGCCCTTAATCGTTGTTTTTAAATAATCGAGGTAACGGAACTTCGCTTGATCGTCGTTCAATACCGCACCGATATCGCCGCCGATTGGACGAGGCAGCTCATCCGCCTCGGCATCAATCAGACGCTCGATTTCAAGCTCCGTCTCGTCGGACAGCTTGAAGCCGTCGCCGCCAAAAAACTTAATGCCGTTATCCTGAACCGGGTTATGCGAGGCCGAGATCATAACGCCCGCATCCGCTTTAAGCTCGCGCGTAATGTAAGCAACTGCCGGTGTCGATACAACGCCAAGCCGAATAACGCTTGCGCCAATCGACAGAAGCCCTGCAATAAGGGCAGCCTCCAGCATCGGTCCAGAGATCCGCGTATCCAGACCGATAACCACCTTAGGCTTATCCGCCTGTCCGGTTAATACGTAACCGCCGCAGCGGCCGATTTTATAAGCAAGCTCCGGAGTCAGCTCCTGATTGGCTACTCCGCGCACTCCGTCCGTACCAAAATATTTCCCCATCGTTTCTCATGCCCCTTTTGTCGTTAAATCTGCTGCTGCAAATGGCCTATTCCATATCCTACTCCATCTGAGGCCGCTTTTGAACTACTATTAATTACCGCTTTTTTCGCTAGCATGCCTGCATTCCTTAATGGCTGGCATCGGGGTCAGCCCCGGTGTCCGTGCTCGAAGAAGGATCAGGACTGGAGCCTGCATCCGTATCCGAGCCGTTTCCGGAGCCATTCCCGGTACCGTTTCCTGCTCCCGTATCCGTATCCGGCGGCGGCGATGGCGTATCCTCCGGTTGTCCGCCAGCCGGGACATCCCCGTTGCCATTATTGCTTCCGCCGTCCGAGTTGTTCCCGCTAGGGGCGTTTTTATCCGCAATATCAAGCGTAACCGTAAATTTTTGGGACTCATTGGCCAGTTCGATAAACCGCGGCAGCTTCACAAGCAGCGGAAACATGGCCTGACCCACTTTGGCCCCGCTCAGATCCGCTATAACCCGCACATCATTGGCTTGAATAGCCGCAAGCATATTAGGCGCGCCTCGAACCGTGATCGAGACATGACCGTCGGGAGGATCCTTAAAAGCTGTCTTCAGCCCGCCGGGCAAGTCGTTCAAGATGACGCTGCGGTCCAGCGTCAGCGTCTGGGAAGGCACAACCGTAACCTCCACATTAATCTCGGACGGCTCGACCATCTTCACGTCGCCAACGGCCGTTACCTTCGCTTTGACCGTACCGGATTCCTTGATCTTCGATAAATCCACCGTCACGCCGCCGGTATATGTATCCATGGAATCAAGCAGCTTCTGATCCCCGTATACGGCGACTTTATCAATATCCGCCTTTACCGAGCTCACGCTAAGACCATCCGGCAAACTCCCCGTGTAGCTGATCTGCAGCGGCATTGTCTTAAGCGGAGGAGTTACCGGCACTTCGACCTCTACCGTCGAAGGACGTATGATGGCATGCTCCATCGCTTCGCCTTCCGTATCGTAGACAACAACCTGCGCTTTTTTATTCACAACGTTTTTCTCCGAGCCTTCGATATCAACGGTTGTACGCACCGCCCCGACGAGAGCCATCTCGTCCCTCGGCAGCGTAACGTTCACGATCGTTCCCGATTTCACCGTTGGCGTGCCGGCAATATAACCGTTCGCGGGCGTTCCTTCCGTTGCGACCCCAAGCTCGAACGTTTTCGTCTCGATCTCTACAATATCCACTGTAGCGGAACGCGGCGACATTTCAATCAGACTAATGCCCTTGGGCAAATCATAGGTCAGCGGCACCACATGCTCGCCTGGCGTCACGTGACTCAAATCCAGATGCACCGCATAATCCTCGTCTTTCATCGTCAACAAATTCGCTTTGCGTCCTTCTACGACCAGCCGGACTACGGTAGGTTCTACATTTACAAGTGCATATTTCGTTTCATCCAGTCCGGTCGGAATAACCGAGGCGGCCTCGATGACTTTGGTATCCATAGTGGACGTCACCGTGGCCGGGGTCGATTCCGGATCAAAATGAACCATAGCCCATAAAAGAAGCGCAATCGCAACCGAAAGAATCTTGAGTATCGTCGGATGACTTAACCACTTATCCATCGCTGCCTCCTTTCCGCTTCCAGAACGAGGAGAATGAGAACGAGGAAACGGTTGCCCGCTCCTTGCCGCTCGTCTGTTTCGGCGTCAGCTCTTCGAACAGCTTGGAAATAAGCGATTCTTCCTTAATATCGCGGACAATCATTCCGTTAATCGCAAGGGAGACTTGCCCCGTCTCTTCCGAGACGATAACCGCGACGGCGTCACTCACCTCGCTTACCCCGATAGCCGCGCGATGTCGCGTCCCCAGCTCTTTGCTGATAAACGGATTTTCCGAAAGCGGCAAATAACAGCCTGCGGCCATAATCTGATTGCCCCGGATAATAACCGCCCCGTCGTGCAGCGGTGTATTCGGCGTAAAAATATTTATGAGCAGCTCCGACGTAATCCGCGATTCCATCTGGATCCCGGATTCAATCAACTCGCTGACTCCCGTATTTCGTTCAAAAACAATCAATGCCCCGATACTCCGCTGAGACATATGCTGAACAGCCTTCATAATGCTCTCGACCTGTTCGGCTATAATATCCCGCTCCAGCGTAGACGTACGGGCAAACAGCTTCCCGCGTCCCAATTGCTCAAGCGCGCGCCGAAGCTCCGGCTGGAAAATGATAAATACAGCCAGAACGCCAAACGTAAACATCTGGTTCATCAGCCATTTCAGCGTATAAAGATTAAACCAGGTACTTATCGCCCAGGTGCCAACCAGGACCAGAATCCCTTTCAAAAGCTGGACTGCTCTTGTGCCTCTCACCAGCAAAATCAATTTATAGATAATATAACTGACAATGCCGATATCAATGATGTCCTTTATCCAGCCATTCCAAGTCAAATCATTGAAGTAATTCATAGATCAACCCCCAAACTGCCGACGACAACTCATCATTTAAGTAAGTATAAGATTTCTCTATCTTTCCGCCTATATTTTACCCGCGAAACGTAATCTGCTCCATCATACGTTTTTTTGGACTCAACTTTATTCTTTTCTAGAATCGCACTTCGAAACCCTTTTTTTCATAAAAAAAATAACCGCCTCTCTGCAAGAGAGGCAGTTCGTCCTAAGAAGCCAATCCGCTGAACGTTTCCGTCACTTTGTACCAGAACCAATCCAGCGCCTGGTCGATGGTCCGGCTTTGTCCTGCGATGTACCCCGTTGATGCCAGATTGAGGCTGCCGTCGATGACCGTTACGTTGCCATCTACCTCGCCTTTCACATCAGCCGTTCCATTCTCGACAACCAGATTCCCTTTCACATGGGCACCTTCCGGAACCGTGACCGTGTTTCCGTTAATGACAACCTGCTGCAGATCTTCTCCGGATACAATCAGCTTGGAGTCCTGTTCCCATATCGAAGTGAAGCTGCCGAGCATGACAAGCACGAACAACGCGGCGGCCGTAAGACCCGGATACTTGTAGATGAACCGGAGCACGCCGCGACGCTCTTTTGTTTTTGCCGGTTTTGGCAGCTGCGCCATAATACGGTCGGTCAAAGCTGATTTATCGTAATCGGGAATGGAAACGGTATGCTCAAGGGTACCCAGCATCATCGCTTCCGTTTTCTCCAGCTGTTCAAAGCGGGCCAGGCAAGCGGGACATGCGTGCAAATGATTTTTTAGTTCTTGCGCGTCTTCACGCGGCAGATCGCCGTCCAAATAATCATGCATCCATACAACCGCGACGTTGCAATTCATAGCAGCCAGTCCTTTCTTTCGTTTGCTTGCGCATAAGCTCTTCACATTTATAGAGTACGTATAGCTCGCATTAGATGTTTCACTTTTTTTAAGCTATAAAATGGTATAAGTATTTCCTGTCCGGAAGCATTCTCCGGATTCCGCCAAGGACGGCGACAGCCGTTTCTCCTTGGCCTATAGCTTGTGCTCCAGTTTTTTCCGCAAAAACTCCCTGCCCCGGTGGACGCGCGTCTTGATTGTCGTAACCGGCATATCCAGAACGTCGCCAATCTCCTGCAGAGACATCTCCTGGATATAGCGGAGCATCATAATCGTCTTGTACTTCGGAGGAAGCGATTCGATCGACTCGTGTATAATGCGCTGGGTTTCCGACAGCAGAAGCTCGGATTCGGGCGTACGGTCATCGCTTGGGATCATGGAGTAGCCATCCAAACCTTCGTGATCCGTAGATTCCGCATCCAGCGAATAAGAAGGCTTTCGCTTCCTCAGCCGGTCGATGCAAAGATTCGTGGCAATCCGGTAGATCCACGTGGAGAATTTGAGCGACTCGTCGTACCGCTCCAGATTTTTATAGACGCGCAGAAAGGTTTCCTGAACGACGTCTTCCGCCTCCTGGCGGTTATATAACATTCGGTAGGCCATATGGAAAAGCTTGTCCTGATACAGGCCCACAAGCTCAGCAAATGCCCGCTGGTCGCCTTTCAACGCTAACCTGGCGAGACGGGCTTCCAATACATTCACTATTCATCCTCCTACAAAGAATTAACACAAGCTGTTTCGTGTTAATTCTTACTTCGTAAGCATGGTCCAAACACGCGGCTCGTGTTAATTCTTACTTCGTAAGCATGGTCCAAACACGCGGCTCGTGTTAATTCTTACTTCGCAAGCATGGTCCGGTCAAGCGGCTTGCCGCCTTAGGCGCGCACCGTATTCGGCCACAACAATACCGCCTAGAATAAGCAATATGCCACCGGTACCGGTCAACGTTATCGGCTCCCCTAGTATCAGCCATGCACTTATTACGGCAAAAGGCAGCTCCGTTGCTCCCAGCATGGAAGCAAGCCCGCTTCCCACCCGGGGAATACCCGCGTTAAAGAAGACCGTTGGCATGACCTGCCCGAGCAGCCCAAGCGCGAAACCCCAGCCCATAAGCTTCCATTGCAGGCCGGCACTGCCCTGGAATGTCGCAGAGCCGTACATAATCAGAATAACAATAAATCCGAATGACATCATAAGAGCCGACTTAAATACAGGATCGTAACCCGGGGCCACTCTGCCCGCCAGAAATAGAAAAAGACTGTACGAAAACGCCGAGGCCAGTCCATATCCAACACCAGCCCAGTCCATGTCCCTAAGATTATTCTGGAGCAAACCGGCCGCCAGCACCGTTCCTGCCATAGCCATAACAATGGCTGCCCATTGCCATTTCGTCGGCCATTTCCGGTTCCGTAAACTTTCTAGCAAAATCGTAATCCACATGAACTGAAAAAGCAAGACAATTGAAAAAGAAGCATCCAGTCTCTCCAGGGTTTGATTATATAATACGGTTGTCATACTTAGGCCGAAAATACCGGTAAACGCTAATGCCGCCCAATGTCTCAAACCGAACTCCAGCTTATTCCATGAGTTTGGCCGCAAAAGGACAAGGATCCACAGCAGCGCCGCGCCTATTCCGGCCTGATGTACCGTAATTTGCTGAAAGGTATAGGCATGTTCGTAAGCAAGCTTAAGCACCGGCGACATGATTCCGTAGCATGCTGCCGCGGTAACGACCATAACAACGCCCGTCCAATAGCCAGATGAAATTTTCATCGAACAAAAGTCCTCCATTCGCATCTGATCTATTATATCGGTTCTCCCCCTTCAAAAGCAAAAGCAAAAGCAAAAAACAAAACGAAGAGGCGCATAAGCGCCCCTCCGTTTCCCAAACCTTATAAGTGAATAATGGCATTATGCGCTGCGGCCAAGCAATTGCTTCAATGTTTCTTGAATCGTGCTGGTTGGAATCGCAAATCCGATGCCTTGCGCTTCGGCATTGACGGCTGTATTTATACCTATAACTTCACCTTTTGCGTTCAGCAGCGGTCCGCCGGAGTTGCCCGGGTTGATCGAAGCGTCCGTTTGCAGCAGATGCTCGTATTGATGCTCGGTGCCGTCTTCCTCGCTGATCGTAATTGGACGTTCCTTCGCGCTTAGCACCCCAACGGTCATCGTGTGGTCAAAGCCGTACGGGTTGCCGATTGCAATAACCCAATCCCCGATAGCGGTTTGATCGGAATCGCCAATCGCGAGAGTCGGGAATGCCTTGGAGCCCGTGATTTTCAATACGGCTAAGTCCTGATCCGCGTTCTCGCCTACGACCTCAGCCACAAACGGCTCATCATAACCTTCTACCTGCACCTTCACTTGCGCGGCTCCCTCGACTACATGATCATTGGTCAGGATATAACCGGAGGATTCGAAAAAGAATCCTGTGCCCGTTCCCGCCAGCTGCAGATTAGAGCTATCGGTGGAATCGGTCGAATTAGATTGACCGCTGCCGCTTTGGGACTGCGGCATTTGGCTAAATCCCTGCCAGCCGCCTCTGCCTCCGAAGCCTCTGCCCGTGCTTTGAACCGGCTCCGTGTAATTCTCGATTTTCACTACCGCAGGCGATGCAGCTTTATATACGTCAGCGATAGAAGCGTCTACGCTTACCGATGCCGTAGTTACGCCCGCCGACTGCTGCGGCGTATTGCTCGCGAGTGTAGTTGCCGCAGTAGGCGGCTGATTACCGGTGAACAAGTTTGTTTTATCCGATGCGTACATAAATCCGCTGATAACTACCGCGCCAACAAGGAAAGCCGCAACCATGGCCTTGGCCTGCGATTTCCTCCCCTTCTTCTTTCCGCCGCTGCCGTATCCTCCGTCCGATCCGTCCATCCCCGTCAGCTGCAGCTGATTCTCGTAAGCTTCGCGAAGATTTGCCGTCGAGCGGCTCGTTCTGTAAGTATAGGTATATGGCTTATGTTCAGCAGTGGATTCGGTGTTAGTTGTATCGTTTCCGTTTACTTGGTTATTTTCGAATTCGTTATGGTTCATCTTAATCGCTCCTTTGTCATGACAATCGCTTTTGCAATTGATGTCGCTTGCTTGATTACTATCATGAGGGTTGTACCTTAAATCAAACTTAAGCGGATTATAAAGGAGGATAAATAATAGGCGAATTCGTTTTTTAAAACAAAAACCGGGCGATCCGGCTTGTATTAAGCCGAATGCCCGGTTATAAGTCTGCTGTTAGCCCGTGTTTCTCAGACCCGCAGCAATTCCGTTAATGGTAAGAAGCACTTCGCGGAGCAGCTCAGGATCATCCTCTTCCTTCGCGCGCAACGCTCGCAGCTCGCTCAGAAGCTGAACTTGCATGTAGCTGAGCGGATCCACGTATGGATTCCGCAGACGAATCGATTCCTGGATAACAGGCACGTTGTCCAGAATCTCGTCTTGACCGGTAATGCTCAGTATCATTTCCGAAGTCAGCTTATATTCGTTCTCGATCTGCGTGAAGATACGGTCGCGAATCGTGCTGTCGGCGATCATATCCGCATATTCCTTCGCGATCGTTAAATCTGCTTTTGCCAGTGCCATTTGCAGATTGTCGATGAGCGAACGGAAGAACGGAAACTTCTCGTACATCGTCTTCAACGTTTCAAGACGCTGCGCATCCTCGCCGGTATACTGCTTCAGGGCAGTACCTGCCGCATACCATGCCGGCAGCAAGTAACGGCTCTGCGTCCATGCAAATACCCAAGGAATCGCGCGAAGATCCTCGAAGCGGTCGCTATTTTTCCGTTTCGAAGGACGGGAACCGATGTTCAGCTCGCCAACCTCAGGAAGCGGAGTCGACTCTTTGAAGTAAGTCAGGAAGTCCGGATCGCGGAAGATCAGATCTTGGTATTTGTTCAAAGCCGTTTCCGAGATCGAACGGGAAATCTCTTCCCATTCCTTCAGCACGGCGTCGTCTTGTGCCTGCGGATATTTCGCAAGACGGGCAGCCGTAATAAGCGCCCATGTTGCCTGCTCCAGGCTTCGGTAAGCAATGCCCTGCATCGAATAACGCGAGGACAATACTTCGCCTTGCTCGGTAATCTTAATACCGCCGCCAACCGTATGTGGCGGTTGAGCCAGGATACTGCGGTTAAGCGGCATTCCGCCACGGCCAAGCGCACCGCCGCGGCCATGGAAGAATTTCAGCTTCACGCCGTATTCTCCCGCAGTTGCCGTAATATCGTTAAGCGCTACGCGCAGTTCCCAGTTCGCGGTTACCGCGCCGCCGTCTTTGTTACTATCGGAGTAACCCAGCATGATTTCATGCAGATCGCCTCTTGCCGCTACGGCTTGACGATAGATCGGCAGCTCGAAGAGCAGCTTCATGATGCCAGGTGCGGCGTGAAGGTCGTCAATGGTCTCGAAGAGCGGCACGGATTGCAGCGTGCAGCGAACGCTGCCGTCTGCTTCCTTGCAGAACAAGCCAACCTCTTTCGCGAATACCATAACCTCCAGCATGTCGCTGGCGCCTTGTGTCATACTGATCAGATAAGTCGAAATACATTCCGGTCCGAACTCTTGCTGCGCTCTGTATACCGTGTGGTATACGTCAAGGCACTCGCGAGTCGAAGGCGAGTAATCCAGATGGGAAGAAGTAAGAGGACGCGGATCCTCCAGCAATTTGCCGAGCAATTCAATCTTTTCATCTTCCGACAAGGAACCGTAGTTCTGAGCGATATTCATTTTCGCCAAAATTTCGGCCATTGCATTCTCATGCTCTTGGCTGTGCTGACGGATATCGAGGGTAAGCATATGGAAGCCAAACAGCTCCACTTGGCGTACAAGCTTGCCAATGTGCGTATCCGCTACATAATCGGCAAAATGCCCGCGCAAGCTGCGGTCGATAATGTACAGATCCTCAAGCAGCTCGTTTGCGTTGTTGTAACGCATTGCAGAGCCTTTGAGCGACTCGTCGCGCGTATTCGCCAGCTTCTCCAGCATAAAGCCCAGCTTAATGCGGTAAGGTTCTTTCGCATTGCGCCACAGATCGATGCATTTGAGTTCCACGTGCTCGCGGTCTTTCTTAATCGAGTTAATCAGCTCTTCGGATACTTCAACCAGGTTCGTGCTGAAGCTCAGAATGCTGACAAGCTCATGCAGCTTCTCTTCGTATTTCTTAATAGCCAGCTGGCGGTTAAGCGTCAGCGTCTCCCATGTGACCTTAGCGGTTACGGACGGGTTGCCGTCACGGTCTCCGCCGATCCATGAGCCGAAGCGCAGATAGCTTGGTACATGCCAGGACTCTCCCGGATAATATTTCGTAAGATTGCGTTCCAGTTCTTCGTATACGTTCGGAAGCACCTCAAACAGGGTTTCGTCGAAGTAATACAACCCGTTGCGCACTTCATCGATAACAGTTGGCTTACGGTCGCGGAGCTCGTCGGTCTGCCATAGAATGAGTACTTCGTTCAGCAGCTTGTCCCGAAGGATCTCGCGTTCGCGGTAAGTCAGCGTCGGATTATCAAGCTCCATTACGTCTTCGGCAATCCGCTTATGAATATCAAGCACGGCACGACGCGTCGCTTCCGTCGGATGCGCAGTCATCACGAGCTCGAGTGAAATATTGCTCAGGATTTCTTGAACACCTTCAACATCGATGTTGCGCTCTTTCAGATCGGAAATCGCGCTCTCAATGGAACCTCGTTGTACACTTTCCCCTGCTGAACGCTCGTAATCGCGTTTACGGCGAATACGGTGGTTCTGCTCTGCAATGTTGACCAATTGGAAATAGATCGCGAATGCACGGATCACCTGATGGCGAATTTCGGGACTTAATGATGCAATTGTCGTCTTAAACTGTTCAAAAAGCTCAGGTACAAATTCAGCGCGTAACGCTTTACTTGTTTCACGAATTTGCTCGACGATATCCAGCAGTTCGCGGCCGCCTTGATGGACGAGCACTTCCCCAAGTATGTTGCCTAGGAAACGGACGTCTCTGCGCAGTAAATTGTTAGCCTGCGGCCGATGTTGTGCCGATAAAGTCGATGTTACTTGGTCCGACATACTGATCCTCCTGTACTTTAACGCATTTTCAACTTCTAATCATCATACTACAAAATGACGCTCGGTTGAAGCCCGAAGCACCCACTTTCTTTTCATAACGCGCGAAAGGCAGCCCCAGCGGGGGCTGCCAATATAAGGAGATAAAATATAAAAACTCCTTCCGAAGAAGGAGATTGTTTGAAAATCTGGAGCGGGTGATGGGAATCGAACCCACGCTATTAGCTTGGAAGGCTAAAGTTCTACCATTGAACTACACCCGCGTATTAAATGGTCGGGATGACACGATTTGAACATGCGACCCCCTGGTCCCAAACCAGGTGCTCTACCAAGCTGAGCTACATCCCGACAAATATAAGTAAGTATTAGTAAAGATTGGCGCGGCCTAAGAGATTCGAACTCCTGACCTTTTGATTCGTAGTCAAACGCTCTATCCAGCTGAGCTAAGGCCGCACATTATGGAGCGGAAGACGGGAATCGAACCCGCGACCCTCGCCTTGGCAAGGCGATGCTCTACCGCTGAGCCACTTCCGCATGTTACTTTCGCTGTCGTTCGCGTTTACTTATCATCGCGGCGACAAGTAATAATATATCACCTTCAAAAACAAAATGCAACTGTTTTATAAAAGTTTTTTTAAGAAAAGTTATAAAAAGAAAAAGCCGCGCCATTCCCGCACGGCCTTTCATTATAATTATGCCCCTGCAGCAGTCAAAATCCGTTCAGGCCTCGAGTCAGCCAGCGCTTTGTCAGCAGCCGGTTCGCCGGCTAATGCGTGTGGCAGGCAAAGCGGTACACCTGTGCGAGGATCAGGAACGATATCGGCTTCGATATTAAATACTTCACGCAAAATATCCGGTGTCATGACTTCAGCCGGAGTGCCTTCACCTACGACCGTGCCCTTCTTGATGGCAACCATATGATGCGCGTAACGGGAGGCATGGTTCAAATCATGGACAACCATGACAACGGTGCGGTTGTTCATCTCATTAAGCTTCTGCAGCAAGTGGAGCACTTCAAGCTGATGGGCCATATCCAGGAAGGTCGTTGGTTCGTCGAGGAACAAAATGTCCGTCTCTTGCGCAAGTGCCATTGCAATCCATGCGCGTTGGCGCTGACCGCCGGACAATTGGTCAACCGGGCGATCGGTGAATTCTCCCATGCCTGTCGCCTCAATAGCCCATTGGATAATACCGCGGTCTTCCTTCGTTAAAGACCCGAAGCCCTTTTGGTAAGGAAAGCGACCGTACGACACGAGCTCGGCAACGGTCAGGCCGTCCGGAGCTGTCGGATTCTGCGGCAAAATCGCAAGCTGCTTCGCCACTTCTTTTGTAGACTGCTTGTGAATCGATCTTCCGTCCAAAAGAACGCTGCCTGCAGATGGGTGCATTAAACGCGCCATCGTCTTCAGAATGGTCGATTTACCCGATCCGTTGGAACCGACAAGGGCTGTAATTTTACCTTGAGGGATAGCAATATTTAAATTTTGAACGATGAGTCGATCATCATAAGCAATGTCGAGATTCGAAGTCGCAAGACGAATCATTTGACCTGCACGCTCCTTCCGATGCCGCAAGGCGGATCGTTTTTATTTATGCGCCTGCAGCGCGTCGTGATAACAATTATCAATTAACTATGTATAATGATAATCGTTCTCAGATACGTTGTCAATGACAGAAATGTGATACTTGACCAAATGACTTTGGATTAATGGACTTCATATTTAAGGGAATGAACGTTACTCCAGCTTAAATCCTTGTTTCTCTAAAAACGAACGCATATGAATGCGTACAGGACCCGCCTTGCCTGCCATCGACTGCGACCATGTCGCGCTGGCCTTCCCGTTCGATCTAGCCGTCATATAAGCGCTTAGCGTCTCATCGTAAGCATCAATAGCAGAGTCTATGGCGTCCTGCTTGTATGTATTCTCAAAATAGACTGCTTGGCGAGGCAGACGAGGCCGTTCGAGCGGAGACTGATCCGGTACGCCAATGCACATGCCAAACACCGGATACACATGCTGCGGCAGCTTCAGAAGTTCAGACACCTTATCAGGCTGATTCCGGATCCCTCCGATATAAACGATACCAAGCCCAAGAGATTCGGCTGCTACAGCAGCGTTCTGTGCGGCTAATGCCGTATCCACCGTACCGATAATAAAGTTCTCCGTTGTACTAGGAATCACTTCCCCGTAATGCCGTTTCGCTGCTTGCTCCCAGCGGTACAAATCCGCGCACCAGACGAGGAATACGGGGCTTTCCTCTATATAAGCCTGATTTCCCGCCAGCTTAGCCAGCTCGCTGCGCAGTACCTTATCCGTAATACCAATAATGGAATAGGCTTGCATATTGCTTGAAGTTGATGCTTGCTGAGCCGCGGATAATATGGCATCAAGCTGCTCTTGCGTAATCGGATCCTTCGTAAATTTGCGTATAGAGCGGTGTTGCAACAACTTAGCTATAGTTTCGTTCATTATCGATATCTCCTTTGCCTTAAAAATTAATATGGTTACAATGTAGCACAAAAAAACCTTCAGGACATCTTCTGAAGGTTTGGGTGTTAAGTATGGTGCGCGTAGAGGGACTTGAACCCCCACGGTCGCCCGCCAGATCCTAAGTCTGGTGCGTCTGCCAATTCCGCCATACGCGCATGGGTGAAGCTTATTAAGAAAAGTGAGCCATGAAGGACTCGAACCTTCGACACCCTGATTAAAAGTCAGGTGCTCTACCAACTGAGCTAATGGCTCGTATTAAAATGGCTGGGGATCAAGGATTCGAACCTTGGAGTGACGGAGTCAAAGTCCGTTGCCTTACCGCTTGGCTAATCCCCAATGTTGTAATGGTGGAGGCTGAGGGGATCGAACCCCCGACCCTCTGCTTGTAAGGCAGATGCTCTCCCAGCTGAGCTAAGCCTCCACAGGCAATATATCCACCGTATAAGTATATATGGTGACCCGTAGGGGATTCGAACCCCTGTTACCTCCGTGAAAGGGAGGTGTCTTAACCCCTTGACCAACGGGCCTTAAAAATACTTCTGGAGCTCTCAACCGGGATCGAACCGGTGACCTCATCCTTACCATGGATGCACTCTACCTACTGAGCTATGAGAGCATATTGGCTCCCCGAACAGGACTCGAACCTGTGACAACTCGATTAACAGTCGAGTGCTCTACCAACTGAGCTATCAGGGAATATGTTCAAAGCTTGTGCCTTGAAAACTGGATGCGAAATAATGAATTCTTAAGCAGTAGGATAAGCCCTCGACCGATTAGTATTCGTCAGCTCCACACATTGCTGTGCTTCCACCCCGAACCTATCAACCTCGTCGTCTTCAAGGGGTCT
>NZ_SLVP01000008.1 GCF_004345425.1 Paenibacillus sp. BK033 | reverse complement strand
TTTAACGGTGTTTTCTTTAAACTCTTCACTGTAATGCTGCCTGCTCTCTTTCATGTGGACGACACCTCGGTTTTTTTGTGTTTATTATCTACCTGCTCTTAGAGGGTGTCCACTTTTTATTCTAGTTGCACACGCATCGTTAAGGGCGTTAAAAGCGAGCGCAGCCGGCAGCTTAACGCTGTCGCGCATCGTTAAGGCGTTGAAAAACAGCCGAAATTGCGCGCAAAGCGCAGATTTGGGCTAGCTTAACGATGCCGCGCATCGTTAAGGGCGTTAAAAGTGAGCGCAGGCGGCAGCTTAACGATGCCGCGCATCGTTAAGGACTTGAAAAACGGCCAGAAATTGCGCGGAAAGGAGCAGATTGGGCTAGCTTAACGATGCTACGCATCGTTAAGGACAGCAGCAGCCGAGCTTGGCGGGTTACAACTCCGCTTCCTTAACGGAAGCGGCTCTTTGCTTCGACGGCCAGAACACCCCTTTGCCGATCCATACCGTCAGCGCCGGTACGAGGAAGGAGCGGACGATAAACGTATCGAGCAGAACGCCGATGGCGGTCACCGTGCCGAACTGCACCAGTACCTGAATCGGCAGCGTCGCGAGGACGGCGAAGGTACCTGCAAGAATGATGCCCGCGGAAGTAATGACCCCGCCGGTCTGTGCAACGCCCTCTACGATCGCGCGGTTAAGCGGCATCGTTTTGCTCTTTTTCCAGATGCTCGACACCATAAAGATGTTGTAGTCCTCGCCCAGCGCAACCAGGAAGACGAAGGCGTAAAGCGGAATCAGACCTTGAATCGCTTCGGCGCCAAACAGGTAATGGACGACAAGCCAGCCTATGCCTAAGGCGCTGAAGTAGGAGAGAAGCACGGTGCCCATCAAGTAAAGCATCGCCACAAACGAACGCAGGTAGAGCAGCAGGAGCAAGGCGATCATCCCGATAATAACGGGAATAATTCGATAGGCATCGCCCGTTGTCTCGTGCCGGGTATCGTATTGCTCGGCAGTCGCGCCAGCAATCCATACTTTGTCTGCTGCATCCGTAATGCCGGCATCCGATAGCGATTGTTCCGCGGCAGAGCGGATCACCGGTATCATATCGAGCGCTTCAATCGAATACGGGTTCATCGCAAGCTCAACATTGTAGGATACGATGCTTGCATCCTTCGTGTTCGCTGCAGGCTCGGAAACGCTGCTGATATTCGCCAGCTCTCCTAGCTTCCGATCAAGCGGCAAGGCTTTGCCGTCGGTCTTCACGAGCACCTGTACCTTGGCCAGACTTCCTTTGGAGAAGTGGTCGCCGATTAAGTCGAAGCCTTCGCGGGAAGGCATATCCTTCGGGAAAGAAGACAGCGTGTCGTACGTAAATTTGATTTGAGTCGAAAAAGCTGCCGTTATGCCAAGCACGATTAACGTCGAGATAGCAATTGTTTTCGGACGTTTCACGATGGCTTCGCCAAGCCGGATGCCAAAGCTTGTTTTGGTCTTTGGCGCGGGCAGCGGCTTGTTCTTGCGCGCGGCGCGGGCAGCCGTCATCTCCGGCGTACGCGGTACGAACGGATAGAAGGAAGCGCGGCCGAGAATGGCAAGCATTGCCGGTACAAGCGTCAGGCTTGCAATCATCATAATGAGGATCGACAAGCTGAACGGCACCGCGAAGCGGTGAATCGCGCCGTATTCGGCCAGCAGCAGCGCGAGCAAAGACATCACTACGGTCAAGCCGCTCATCGTAATGGCGCCGCCGGAGTCGCCCAGCGATTTGAGCAAGGCTTGCTTTTTATCCGGTTCGGTAGTCAGTACGCTGCGGAAGCGGGCAATCAGGAATAGACAATAATCGGTTCCTGCGCCAAAGAGCAGCACGGTCATGATCGATAAACCCTGCGAATCATACGTAATCCAGCCTTCGTCCGCCATCCAGCCTAGAATCGGGCCGGTCAAGCCGTAAGCGAAGCCAACCGCAACCAGCGGGATGAGTGCAAGAATAGGCGAGCGGTAAATGAATAACAAAATAACGAGCACAAGCAGCGTTGTTGCGATCAACAGGGACACGTCCGCGTCCTTGAACAGGGAGGTGGCATCCACGCCGATACCGGCAGGACCGGTAATCCGGCCGACAAGGCCTTCCTCGGTTAGGGCGGCGTCAAACGGCTTGGATGGAAAAAGGCCATTCGCATCAGCCTGCAGCTGCTCCAGACTGATCTTCAGATCGTCGGAAGAAGCGTTCTTGTCAAATACAACGGTCTGCAGGAAGGTCGTACCATCCTCGGATACCATCGCTTTTAATGCCGGAAGCGGCATCTCGTGAAGCGGCGGCAGCTCCGTCTGCCGCGGCAGCGGTTCATCCGCCAGCTTCTTGGATAAAGATTGGATCCGGCTAAGGTCCTCATCGGTGAGACCCGCGATTCTATGCCAAGCGATAATAGCCGGAATGCCGTTATGTTCGTTTAAGGCATCGGCCTGCACGGACGGGGCGCTGCTCACAAGATTGGCTGCGGCATCGTCCTTATGATCGCTGGAGGAGGGCAGGAGGGCGTTGGCAAGACCTACAACAACAATCCACAGCACCAGAGTGATCCATCGTCCCCGTTTGCCGCTGACGGCATCCGCTATGCGTTTCAATCCGTTCATCGTTTCTCATCTCCCTATCGATAAACCTAAATCCTATATCTTTTCTTCTCTTCCTTGATCTGAGGCAAGCCCGTACAGCAGTATATCGACGGTTCGCGTTGCCCGAGCTTCCGCCGGTATGGGGGTGCTTGCGCCTCCGCGCGGCTTGCGTTGAACCATGCTTAGCAGCGTAAAAGCGGAAGGGATCGGGTCAAGTCCGAACTGCTCCGCTCCTTTCAAATGGCCGTTACGCTGTCCTTCCTCGAACAAAGCGGCAATGGGTATCAAATAGCATTCCTGCCACCATTGATTGATGAGCTGCCGATTTTCCGGGCGGAGCTCCTGGCGGATGTCCCGTTCCATTTGGCTGAGATCATCGGGCATGTTGTTCAAAATGTATACGACGAGCTTGATGAGTCGTTCTCTTACCGAGCCTTCGCTTGCGACAAGATCGTTCATGGCGATTTTCGTCTCTTCCGTAACGGCTCGCAGCACCTCGGTATAGAGAGCTTCTTTATCCGCGAAATAATGGTACATGGCAGGCTGTGTCAGGCCGCAGGCTTCCGCGATCTGGCGAGTCGTAACCGACCGGTAGCCATGCTCCATGAACAAGTCATGCGCGGTATGGATGATCATCGAGCGGGTTGCTTCGTCAAGGGGTTGTTTTTTTCGGCGTGCCATCGTTAAATACTCCTTTTGTCTGAGATACGGTTTCCTCCTTTTATTTTATCACATGATAAATAAACTGATTCGAAAATTATTTTATCGCTTGATAAATTAATTGGCAAGATAAAAAAAAGCCGGATGAACCTAAAAAGGCTCATCTGGCTTGTCTTGTTCAAAACCCGTTCACAATTGATTAGAAGTCGAAGTTGTCCGGATCCGGACCAACCCGCCGGTCTTCGTTCAAAGCGTCGATTGCGTCCATATCCTCGGAGGACAGCTCGAAATCGAACACGTGGGCGTTCTCGATCATGCGGGATTCCTTGATGGACTTCGGAATCGTTACGACGCCGTTCTGCAGATCCCAGCGCAGGATGACTTGGGCTACGGACTTGCCGTGCTTGGCTGCGATTGCGCCCAGTACCGGATGGTCAAGCAGCTGGCCTTGCATAAGCGGGGACCATGCTTCGAGCTGAATGTTGTGCTCGCGAGTGAAGGCGCGGAGCTCCTGCTGGGCAAGCATCGGATGGTATTCCACTTGATCGACCATCGGTACAACCTCGGCATCCTTCATTAAATCCTGCAGATGATGCACGTGGAAGTTGCTCACGCCAATCGCCTTCACGCGGCCTTGCTTGTAGAGCGTTTCGAGGGCGCGCCATGCGTCTTTGTACTTGCCTTCAACCGGCCAATGGATCAGGTACAGATCCAGGTAGTCCAGGCCAAGCTTGTTCAGGCTTGTCTCGAAAGCCGCTAGCGTCGACTCGTATCCGAGATCGGCGTTCCATACCTTCGAGGTAATAAACAAATCTTCTCTTTCAATGCCGTGCTCAGCCATCGACTCGCGGACAGCTTGGCCAACGCCGGTTTCATTATCGTAGATGGCTGCCGTATCGATGCTGCGGTAGCCGTTCTTGATCGCGTCTTTCACGGATTGAACAACGACGCTGCCGTCCTCCACTTTGAATACGCCAAGGCCAAGCCAAGGCATGGCTAAGCCGTTATGCAGAATCACTTTATCGTTTAAATGTTTTGCCGTTCTCATGGGGAAATTCCTCCTAAAATAAATGGTAATGAATGGTCACCCTAGCGGTCCCCTATAGACAGCTAGGGATGATGCCTGCTTCGTAATCATGGACTTCATTTAAGCCGAAGCTTTCAGTTCTTCGCCTTTTGCATCTTTGTTTTCCATCGAGCGGCTCCATGCGGTCAGAGCAACGGCGCCAAGCACCATAATGGCCCCAATCCAAGGGGTATGAACC
Organism: Paenibacillus sp. BK033; assembly: GCF_004345425.1. GTDB lineage: Bacteria > Bacillota > Bacilli > Paenibacillales > Paenibacillaceae > Pristimantibacillus. The sequence continues at coordinate 300,094 of NZ_SLVP01000008.1, read as the reverse complement.
AAGCCAAGCTTATCGGTAATAATACCGCCAACGTAAGCGCCAATGGCGATACCGGCGTTAAAGGCCGAGATGTTCAAGGCGGATACGACGTCAATGGATTTGGGCATATACCGTTCCGCAAGCAGAACGACGTACATTTGAAGACCCGGGACGTTCATGAAGGCCAGCAGGCCCATCAGGGTAATCGTCACTAAGGCGGCAGCCGCGTAAGGCGCCGTGAACGTCAGTACCAGCAGGATAACCGCCTGCAGGATAAACATCACAAGCAGGGCCGACAGCGGCTTTTTATTAGCCGCTTTGCCGCCGATGATATTGCCTACCGCAATCGCGACGCCGTACAGAACCAGAATGCCCGCAATCGTACTCTCTTTAAACCCGGTGATGTCATGAAGCAGCGGCGACAGATAGGTGAAGACGACAAACGTACCGCCATATCCAAGCATGGTGATGGCAAAAGCGAGCAGCAGCCGTCCGTTCTTCAGTACTTTGAAAGGCTCGCTCAGCTTCGTCCGGTTCCCCTTGCGCAGCGTGTTCGGAATAAGCAGCAGATTGGCTATAAGCGCAATGACGCCAATCACGGCAATGGCGATGAACGCCGTGCGCCATCCCATATGCTGTCCAAGCAACGTGCCAAGCGGCACCCCGGTAACGGTGGCGACCGTAAGGCCCGAGAACATCATCGCAATCGCGCTGGCCCGGCGGTCTTCGGGGACAAGATCGGCGGCAATCGTAGAGCCGATCGACATAAACACGCCATGCGAGAAGGAGGAGATTACGCGGGCGATGAGCAGCACCGCGATACTTCCCGCGCTTGCCGCGAGGCTGTTGCCGAGAATAAAAATGATCATAATGGCGATCAGCAGGGTTTTGCGCGGTACCCTGGAGGTCAGGGCGGTAAGCAGCGGAGCCCCTACGGTGACGCCTACCGCATATAAAGTAACGGATAAACCCGCTGTCGTAACGGATATGTTCAGGTCTTCCGAGATTAAAGGCAGAAGTCCAACACTGATGAACTCCGTCGTTCCGATAGCAAAAGAGCTGATGGCAAGCGCGAGCAGCGCCAGCGCCGAGCGGCTCTGTTTGGTAACCATTTCGTTGCACTCTCCGTTTCGTAATGTTGTATTGTTCGGCCGGTAAGTGCTATTATGGAGGCAATCGGTCAATGTGACTAGTACGCACTATTTTGTAATATAGATACCAAAAAGTAATATAGGCACTAAAAAGTGCCTATGAACAGGAGGAGCAGCAATGGATACAACAATCGCACCGCCGAAGAAATACAACATCTCCGTGGAGGCAACGCTTGAAGTGATCGGGGGCAAGTGGAAATGCGTGATTTTGTGCCATCTGACGCATGGCAAGAAAAGAACAAGCGACTTCAAGCGGCTTATGCCCTCTATCACGCAAAAGATGCTGACCCAGCAATTAAGGGAGCTGGAGGAAGACGGAATCGTGAACCGGATTGTCTACAACCAGGTGCCTCCAAAGGTGGAATACGAGCTTACGCCATACGGAGATAGTCTGCGCCCGATCCTGGATTCCTTATGCAATTGGGGAGAGCAGCACATTATCAAGGAGTACGGCAGCAAAGCAGCGGTTCTGGAGGATAACATCCTTAATAATTTACATGACTAAAAATAAGCCCGTCCGGCCAAATCTGGCCCGATGGGCTTATTGCTGTTCCTCGTGATCGAAGATGAGCATGGTAACCGGATTGGATGAAGCGGTGCCCGGAATGCGTTCGCCTCCAGAGGGTCAACGGTTTGACGCTGGCAAGACGAGTGCAGTATAATCGAATCACTAATTTAGTAATTTAGTAGTTATTAATTCTATGCATTTCTTTGACCAAACGGAGGTACCTGTTAATGAAAATCCCTACAACTTTAAAGCATAAACCGGTGATCGTCTCTGAAAATTACGAGCAGGTAGACGGGCGCTACGCCGAGCACACGGACGCGAAAGGACTGTCGCTTGGGCTTGCCCAATGGAACGACAGAGGCAAGGTTGAAATATCGGCGAAGGTATGGCGTTACACCGGCGAGAAATGGTCGCGCCAATCCGAAGAGCTGCCGCTTCACCGCGTGCTGGATCTGGCGATTCTGATCACCCGGTCAATGCAGCATTTCCGCGAGGAGTCCTACCGGTACGATAATCTTTACGACCCGGAGAAGCCGGTCATTGACCGCATTGGCCTGCAGGGGGATGCCATGACAGTCGAGGTGTGCACGGATAACGAGAAGATCAATCAGGACATCAAGCTGTTCAGCCAAGCGTTGAGCGACGACGATGAGCTCAACGGGGAACGTCTGCGCACGTTGTCCCGCATTTTGAAGGAGCTGGGCTATTAAGGTTCGTGTTCGTCCTTCTGACAGCCGGCGTTAAGCTTCTTCCCAGCGATGATAGTCATGGGGCGGTATGCCATTTCATAGAATAAGGCATACCTTAAAAGGAAGTGAAGCCATGAGGAGTTATCAGTGGATCAAGTGGCGTAGATTCCTCCTCAGGCTAGTTGTCCTCGTCATCATCGTTTCGCTTATCTGGTCAGGAGGACCAACGGCTTGGAATGCTGCGCTTGTTGTTTCCAGCTATTTGTTTCAGCTGCTGTTCGCCGTCTTATTCATGATTATTCAGTTTGCCGCCTTGTTCTGGTTCCTCTCCAGGGGGCGGACGTACTGGGTATTGCCGGGAGAGACGGGCGCCACTTGGGATGATTACCGGGGCAACCCGGAGATCGTGGAGAACGCCAAGCGAATCGTCAGCCTGCTGAGGGGCGTGAAGGATTTCAAGAAGATGGGCGGCGAGGCTATACGGGGTCTGCTGCTATGCGGACCGCCGGGTACGGGCAAGTCCTATCTGGCCCAAGTCATTGCCAACGAAGCGCAGGTGCCGTTTGCGTATGCCTCGGCGCCAAGCTTCCAGAACATGTTTTTTGGCGTCGGCAATCTGAGGGTGATGCGGATCTACAAAAAAGCCCGCAAGCTGGCGCGCATGTACGGAGCCTGCATTATTTTCATCGACGAGGTGGATGCCATTGGCATGTCCAGACAGAGCGGAGGCGGCGGAGGCGGCCTGTTCGGCATGGGCGGCGGCACCGGGCTTCTGAACGAGCTGCTCCTGCAGATGGATCCTCCGAACCTCGACAGCTCGAGGTTTAAGAAATTCCTTCGTCAGCTGGGACTGCTTCGGAAGAAAGCGGAACGCCCGCCCGTGCTGACCATCGCCGCAACCAACCTGCCGGATGTGCTGGACCAGGCTTTGCTTCGCCCGGGCCGTTTCGACCGCCAGCTATGGGTGGACTCGCCGGATTATGACGGACGCGTTGACGTGTTCGGGTATTACCTGCGCAAGATAAAAACTGACTCGACGCTTACGCCGGAGAAGGCTGCGATGGATACGATCGGTTACAGCCCGGCTCAAATCAAGCATATCGTCAACGAAGCCGTCGTTATCGCGCATCAGCGGGGTGCGCAGGAAGCGGGTTACGAGGACTTCCGCGCCGCGATGGAGACGTATGAGTGGGGCCTCAAGCAGCCGCTTCGTTCCATGAAGGATGACGAGAAGCGCAACGTGGCGTATCACGAAGCGGGACACGCGGTTGCGCAATTCCTGCTCAAGCCGCATGAACGGGTATGGAAGGTGACGATTATCCGGCGGGGCGGCTCGCTGGGGCTTGCGGCTACGAAGCCGACGCATGAGCGGTATAACCGGAGCGACAGCGAGATACTGGCTCATATCCAGGTCTGCCTGGCTGCCCGCGCGGTCGAGGAAGAGTTCCTCGGCAAGAAGCTGAACGGCGTAACCTCCGACCTGCGCCAGGCCACGGAGAGCGCGGGCGCTTATCTGGGCATGGTCGGGATGGGCGACGAGCTGTACAGCTTCCTGGCGGCCGGCTCCAGAATGGATGCCCTGAAGTCTCTGCGTCCGCAGATTAACGAGCTTCTGAAGGACCAGATGCAGCAGGTCAAAAAGCTTGTCCGCGATCATGCCGACTTCGTGCATAGGATTGCGGAGGAGCTGCTCCTGCACGGAGATCTGACCGGCGAGGAAATCGAGCGGATCTATTGGGACTTGTACGGCAGGCCGCGCCCGGAGCCGTCCGAGGTTAGACTGACCGTTACGCCGGCTGCTCCGGCCAAGGCGCCGGCTCCTCCTGCGGCGGAACCAATCGAGGAAGCGGCGGGGCAAGACGAGCAAGAAGAGGAGGAACCCGATCCCGATCGCCGGGAGCCGGAATCCTAAAAGAGAGAAGGCCCGGCCGTTATGGCTGGGTCTTTTGCCGTTCCGGTGGTACAATAATAACCAAGGCAAGAGAGGAGCGGTATTCTTTAGCATGGGACAACAGATAAGCGTGGAGAAAAAAGGCGTCTTTTTTGATGTGGACGATACCCTGTACGATCATTTATCCCCTTTCCGCCAGGCGGTGATTGCCGTTGTTGGCGACCGGGAAGGCTTTCCGTATGAAGAGGCCTATCACCGGATGCGTTACCATAGCGACATGCTGTCGCTGGAAATGGGCGGGGCAGGCGCGATGGAGAGCGGCTCAAGCACGGAGCTGATGCGCCGGCGGCGGTTCGAGCTGGCCCTTGCGGAGTTTGGAATCGCGCTCAGCGAGGAGCAGGCCTCGGCTATGCAGGCTGCTTATATAGGCTGCCAATTCAACATTGCGATGTTCGAAGGAGCCAGGGAACTGATAGAACAGCTAGTTAAGGCCGGTTATGTCGTTGGTCTCCTGACGAATGGCGCCGAGAATCATCAGCTTAAGAAAATCCGGGCGATGGAGCTTGACCATCTCATTCCGCCGGAGAGGCAGTTCGTCTCCGGCAAGATTGGCTGGGACAAGCCGGATATACGGGTATTTCAGCATGTGAACGAAGCAACCGGGACAAGGCCGGAGAAGAGCGTTTATATCGGCGACTCCTGGCGCAACGACGTCATAGGCGCTTTGGAGGCGGGCTGGTCCGTCATCTGGTTCAACCACCGGGGGGCAAGCCCGGAATCCGGCGAGCATACGCCGAATCATACGGCAGCCAGCTACGAGGAACTAGCGCGCCTGCTGTTGTAGAAAACGGATGAAGGAAGGGATCAATCAATGACGATTAAACACCGGCCTAAGCTTGTCGTGATCGGCAGCTTGAACATGGATATCGTGGTGGAGACGAATGCGTACCCGCAGGTAGGAGAGACGATAACCGGCCAGCGCGTCCGCTTTATTCCAGGCGGCAAAGGAGCCAATCAAGCGGTAGCCGGAGCGCGTCTTGGCGCGGATACGGTGATGATCGGCGCGGTAGGCGACGATGCATTTGGCGAAGAGCTGTTGGGGAGTCTTCGGAAGGACGGCGTCGATATTGCAGGCGTGAAGCGTGTAAAGGGAACGGCTTCGGGAATCGCATCCATCTATGTTGCGGAAGGCGACAACAGTATCGTTGTAGTCCCGGGGGCTAACGGTCTCGTTGAACCTGCGGATATCGACCGCAACGAGGACAAGCTGAAGGAAGCGGATCTCGTGCTGCTGCAGCTTGAGATTCCGGTTCAGACCGTGCTGTATGCCGCCCGCAAAGCAAAGGCGCTGGGCAAGCTGGTTGTGCTGAACCCTGCGCCTGCGCAGCAGCTTCCGGAGGAGCTGTTCGGGCTTGTGGATTATTTTACGCCGAATCGGACGGAGCTCAGCGGTTATGCGAATAGGAGCGCGGACGGCGAATCGCTGGAACCGGCCATACGCAGGATGATGGAGCTTGGAGCCGCTCATGTGGTGACGACGCTGGGTGCGAGCGGCTCGGCTTATTTGGATGGAGAGGGCAAGCTTGTTCGGATCAACGGTTATAAAATGCCGGTAGTCGATACGACCGGAGCGGGAGATTGCTACAATGCCGCATTGGCCGTGGCGCTTGCATCCGGACGGGACCTTCGCGACGCGGTGGATTATGCCTCGATGGCCTCCGCGCTGGCGGTTACCAAGTTCGGAGCGCAGACCGGCATGCCTACGGAAGAGGAAGTCGCAAGGTTTGCGAAGGAGCAAGGGAAGGAATTCGCCGGTTAGGGATATGGCGGGTCAATTGCGGAATAATACCTATGATGCCATCCAGGGAGGAGCAACTTCATAGGTATGAAACGATTCGTATTTGGCGTAACGGTCACAGCGCTTTTATGCGGTTTTTCGGCGCCGGTGGCAACCAAGGACAGAGCCTACTATGAAAAGCGCGGCGAGATCATCTGGGAAGTGCCGGGCGAGAACAAGAGAATCGCGTTAACGTTTGATGACGGGCCTTATCCGGACACAACGGAACCGATCCTGGACCTGTTGAAGGAATATCATGCGAAGGCGACTTTTTTCGTTGTGGGCAACCGCGTAGAGAGCTTCCCGGAAACGATCAAACGGGAAATTGCGGAAGGCCACGAGGTAGCGAACCATACGTTTAACCACTATTTCCTGCAGAAAAAGACCTACCAAACGGTGCAGAACGAAATCATGAAGACAGAGCAGGCTTTAGAGAAGGTGACCGGCAAAAAGCCCTCATTGTTCCGCCCGCCGGGCGGCTTTTATAACGATCAGATGCTTGCAATAGCCAAGAAAAACGGCTACACCACCGTCTTATGGTCCTGGCATCAGGATACGAACGACTGGCGCAGCCCGGGCGTACAAAGGATTGTGAACAAGGTGCTGAACAATGCGCGTAACGGGGACATTATTCTGCTTCACGATTATGTGCCGCGTTCGGTGCAGACGGTAGAAGCGCTAAAGATCATCCTGCCGGAGCTCCAACGGAGAGGCTACGAGATGGTAACGGTCTCCGATCTGATCAACAACCGCGACAGCGTATTAAATCCATATTGAGGAAGCGTCAGGCAGAAGGGAAAGGGGAGGCGGATGTCGAACCTTTCCCTTTACCTATAGATGCGGTCGATCTGCTTTGTGAGGCCGCGGATAGAGGCGGGTTTTTTCATTCTGTTCTGCTCTGCTTGAACCATTCCGCATGCGGTGGAATAGTTTGAACGGGGAGCCATACAATATTGTAAGCGCTATCAGACGTGTTGGGAGGCCAATTTACACGAAAAGGTGGTATTGCGATGGGAACTCGTCTTTGGTGGGAGCAGGCAGTCAGACAACGTTTTCCGAATATTCGATATGTCACCATTCGCAGCTGTGGACATCACAAGGCGACGATCTACGCATGGGACGACCAGCTTGAGTTGTCCGAAGCGGATGCGGCAAAGCTGCACCGTTATGCGATGGAATGGATGTCACCGGATATTTGCGTATCGGTGAAGCCGTACAATGAAGCGGCTGCGGATCAGGTATCATGCGTGACGCCTGACGAAGAACTTGCAAAGACGGCGCTGCGGGGCAGATTGGACCAGTCGGCCGTGTTTGCGGTGCTGAACAATTTATTTGCCGGCGTTGTTGTCTCCTTCAACCGGTATGATGTCCGTACCGGAACGGTCCATTTGGCCGCGTACAGCCATTCCCCCTTCACAGAAACGGCTAAAAGCAAAATTCGCTACTACGCCGAGGAATTGATGCCGATTGGTTCAACCGTGAACGTTACTTATTACGGCTAATGCATGGCAAGGTCAGAGGGTCAGCGGAACTTCGGCGACGACGGAAGGAGCGGCCTGCCTAGAGATCCTAAGCCGAGGGTTTGCGGCGGCAGGCACTCCTTATAAATGTCTCGAGTCGGGCCAGCAGCTGGCCCTTTTTTTGTCGCCGAACCCTTCCATATCCTGTATAATCGTTAGTACAAGCTGGCGATGGAATTCGGACGAAAAGGAGTGCGGGATGAGACTGAAACGATGGCGAAGCATGAAATACGCGGCCACTGTGGCCTATCTGGTACTAATTGTTCTAGGCGTGACGGGAATGATCCCAAGCCGATTATCGACGAGCCTGGTGGTTGTTTTGCTGGGGGTTGTCCTGTTTATTCAAAGCTTCGAAGACGCGAAGCGGGGAAGGACGGCCAGCATGTTGTTCTCGGCTATCGGCGGCATTATTTGCATTTCGGCGCTGACGCTGATCCTGATTTTGACGGAGTTCAGCTAGATAAAGTGGACAAGCCTTAACGGTGCTCTGCAATTGTCGTCGTTAAGGCTTTTTTAAATACGCGGGAAGCGGATGCGCTACGATTAGAGCGAGCGTCAGGGTGAGCGCACGGGGCCGTATCAACCTGCCACTTTGATACGTTAAGGCCCCTAGGGGCCCTTAACCGCCTAACTAATTGCTACTTTCACTGGCTTAGGGTCCCTAAGGGACCTTAACTCCTCGTTGCCGCCCAGTTTGCTCACTTATCCTGCCACTTTGGAGGCGTTAAGGTCCCTAAGGGCCCTTAACCGCCTAACTACTTGCTACTTTCACCAGCTTAAGGTCCCTAAGGGACCTTAAGCTCTACGCTGTTAGAGCTGGCGGAAAAAAAGGGATCAAATGCCCCGTTAACGCCATCCATCCCCTTAATAGCAAAAGAAAAAATAGGACTTTACTTGTATACAAGAATACAAGTAAAGTAAGGATAAGAGACAAACGTGGAAGGAGGCATGCAGATGACCATCATTTCTTCGCTGCAGCCGCAGCAGCGCAAGACGTTAGGCGATCAGATCTACGAGTCGATCCGCGAGAGCATCGTTTCGTTCAAGCTGCCGCCGGGTACGATGATTTACGAGAATGAGCTGGCCGAGACGATGAAAGTAAGCCGTACGCCGGTGAGGGAAGCCATCCGGCTGCTTGTCAGCGAGCAGCTGCTGGAGGTGCTTCCGCAGCGGGGTACGCGAATCGCGCTTATCTCGGCGCGCAAGGTGAGCGAGGCCCGCTTTATCCGTGAGCAGCTTGAGCTTGGCGCGTTCCGTCTGGCCGCTGCCAAGTGGAGCGGGCGTGACCGCTCCGCTGAAACCGCAGCATTCGAAGCGCTTCTGAGGCAGCAGCGCGAAGCAGCCGAAGTGAAAGACATCGCGCTGTTCCTACAGCTCGACGAGGCTTTTCACCGCGCGGTCCTGGAGATTGCCGGCAACGAAACGCTGATGCAGATGATCTATTACATGCGAGCGCATCTTAACCGCGCCCGTTACCTCGCAATTGACCAGTTCGGCCATATGGATCGTGTCATCGAGGAACATCGTCAACTATTCGAGGCGGTTCAAGGCGGTAACGAGGAGCTCGTCGCGGAGCGGCTGGAGCAGCATATCCGCAAGCTGGATCAGGAGCTTCCGCAGCTGAGGGAAGCGCATCCGGATTATTTCATAGATTGAATTCAAATTTCCTTGGGAGAGGACAACTATCATGAGAATGACTTTTCGTTGGTACGGGGAAGGCAATGATTCGGTAAGTCTGAAGCAGATCAAGCAAATTCCGGGAGTTGAAGGACTCGTATGGGCACTGCATGACGTTCCGGCAGGCGAAGAATGGCCGATGGACAAAATCATGGATTATAAGCGTCTGGCCGACGAGCACGGCTTCCATCTGGAAGTGGTCGAGAGCGTAAACGTGCACGATGACATCAAGCTGGGCCTGCCCTCGCGCGACCGATACATCGAGAACTACAAGCGGACGATCGAGAAGCTGGCGACGGTAGGCGTAAAAGTCATCTGCTACAACTTCATGCCGATCTTCGACTGGATGAGGACGGATCTGTTCAAAGAGATGGAGGACGGTTCAACCGCGCTGTTCTTCGACAAGGCCAAAATCCAAAGCATGAGCGCGGAAGAGCTGGTCGCCAACATCGCGGGCAACTCCTCCTATTCGATGCCGGGCTGGGAGCCGGAGCGTCTGAAGCGTCTTGCTCCGCTGTTCGAAGCGTACAAGGACGTGACGGAAGAGGATTTGTTCAATAATCTGCAGTATTTCCTTGAGCAGATTATCCCGGTCTGCGAGAAGCATGACATCAAAATGGCGATCCACCCGGACGACCCTCCTTACTCGGTATTTGGTCTGCCGCGGATCGTGACGAGCCGCGATAACCTGGCAAGACTGCTGAAGCTGGTAGACAGCCCGTACAACGGACTGACGCTGTGCAGCGGCTCGCTTGGCGCGAACCCGGACAACGATATTCCGGCGATGGTGCGGGAATTTGCGGACCGGATTCCTTTTGCCCATATCCGCAACGTACGCGTGTACGAGAATGGCGATTTCATCGAGACGTCCCATAAATCGAGCGACGGCACGGTAGATATTGCGGAGGTTGTCCGCGCGTACCACGAGAGCGGGTTCACGGGATATGCGCGTCCTGACCACGGCCGCCATATTTGGGATGAGCAATGCCGTCCGGGCTACGGTCTGTATGACCGCGCGCTTGGCATCATGTATCTGTGGGGCGTTTGGGATGGACTTGAGCGAATTCGAAAGGGGAAGGTTTAAAGATGGTACCGAATCACGAGAATTTAGCAGGCAAAGTAGCCGTTATTACGGGGGGAAGCGGCGTATTATGCGCCGAGATGGCAAGAGAGCTGGGCCGTCAAGGCGTAAAGGTAGCGATTCTGAACCGCACGGCGGAAAAAGGCGAGGCCGTAGCGCGCGAAATCCGCGAAGCGGGCGGCGTGGCGATCGCTGTCGCGTGCAATGTGGTGGACGCGGAGAGCGTGAAGGAAGCTGGCGCGGCTGTGCTGGAGCAGCTTGGCAGCTGCGATATTCTGATCAACGGCGCCGGCGGCAACCATCCGGACGGCATTACGACGAAAGAGACTTTTCACCCGGACGATCTGGCGAACCCGGAAGTAACAAGCTTTTTTGACCTGAAAAAAGAAGGCTTTGGCTTTGTGTTCGATCTGAACCTTCTCGGCACTCTGATCCCAACGCAAGTATTCGCGCAGCAAATGATCAATAAACCGGGGGCAACGGTAATCAATATGTCTTCAATGAGCGCTCCGAGCCCGATGACGAAGGTGCCTGCCTATAGCGCGGCCAAGGCTGCGATCAACAACTTCACGCAATGGCTGGCCGTTCATATGGCGGATGTCGGCATTCGCGTAAATGCGATTGCGCCGGGCTTTTTCCTGACGGAGCAGAATCGCAAGCTTCTTACGAATGAAGACGGTTCGCTGACCGAGCGCTCGAACAAAATCATTACCCACACGCCGATGCGCCGCTTCGGCAAACCGGAGGATCTCCTGGGGACTCTCGTCTGGCTGGCGGATGACAGCGTATCCGGCTTTGTGACGGGCATTACCGTTCCGGTCGACGGCGGCTTTATGGCTTACTCCGGCGTGTAGGACTAGGCGGGAAAAGAACCACTGAGCCTTCCGTAACTCGAAACTTGCAAACGCAATGTGGTAAAATAAGGTGCAGTTTAGTTCGCGAAAATCGGAAGGAGTGGCGATTGTGAAATACCGGAGACTCGGAAGCACGGATCTTAACGTATCGGTCATTGGGATCGGAACGTGGCAGTTCGGAGGAGAATGGGGCCGCGAGTATACGCAAGGCGAGGCCGATGCGATTCTCGACAAAGGACATGAGCTTGGCATCAATCTGATTGATACCGCGGAATGCTACGGCGATCATCTGTCGGAATCGCTTATCGGAGACTATATCAGCCGCCGCAATCGCGAGGACTGGATTATCGCAACGAAATTCGGCCATCACTTCCATGAGCGGTTCACGCGCACGGATTCGTTTGATCCGGCGGGCGTGATCCAGCAGCTGGATGTATCTTTAAAGGCGTTAAAAGTAGACTACATCGACCTGTACCAGTTCCATTCCGGACCTGACCAAGTATTTGATAACGATGATTTGTGGACGGCGCTGGACAAGCAGGTACAGGCGGGCAAAATCCGTTTCCTTGGCACTTCGATCGGCAGCAACGCCAACATTCATCAAACGGAAGCTTCGACAAAAGTGGGCTCCCGCGCGATCCAAGTCGTGTACAACCGTCTGGACCGCGTGCCGGAGGAGCAGGTATTCCCGTCCTGCCAGCGGCAGGATCTCGGCGTGCTTGCGCGCGTACCGCTGGCGAGCGGATACCTTAGCGGCAAGTACAAGCCGGGAGCCGTGTTCAGCAGCACGGATGTGCGCCATCGCCATGATGCGGAGAGCACACTGGAGAAGCTGAAGGAAGTCGAGCGCATTCAGCGCGAGGAAGTACCGCAAGGCGTGGACATGGCCAGCTGGGCGCTGGCATGGTGCCTGAAGCACCCGGCCGTAACAGCCGTTATTCCCGGGTGCAAGGATCCGGAGCAGGTCGCATCGAATGCGCGTGCCGCGCAGCTTGCGAGCGAGCCGCATCCGCAGGACGTGAAGCTTTCTTAGGAATAGGAATACACGGAAAGGGCCGGTCTCATTTAGGGGGCTGGCTCTTTTCTATTGCGAAGGATGGGAAGGGGGGCGGATGATGTGTTTGGAAGGTGGGCAGCAGCAGGTTTTGTTGTAATGGCGCTAATCATAGCGGCCGGCTGCAATCAGGTGAAAGAGCCGGATCCGGCCGCAGTGCCGCCGGACTATGCGCCGTTCCTTACGGAACAGACCGGGGAGCTGCGGGTTGTTGTGCTGGTGAAAGAAAAGGTGGAGGAAGAAACGCGGGCCGTCAACGATATGGCGGCCGCAATGGCAGGCCGCTTCACGCCTGTCATCTACGATGTAAATTCGGAGGAAGGAAAGAAAGCCGGGGAAGAACTCGGAACAGGCAACGGAGGGTATCCCGTATACTATTTGTTTGATGACCAGCGGCTTTTAGCGCAGGGACATGACCTCCCGCAGATCGCGCAAGCCGCGATGGACTACAAAGACAGGTTGTCCATTGGCGGGACGGGTGGGTGATACGCATCAACGCCAATAGGACCTAACCGGCCTCACTCGGGTACGGGGGACGCGGGAGTGGAGGGAGCTAGGCCCTGCGGGCGAGATGGCGTTTAGAAGAAAAAGAACGAGCGCAGGCCGCGTTTTTTGCGTTTGCCTTCATTCTCGGCGGCGGCTTTGGCGCTTTCGCCGAAAGCGAGCAGCTCTTGCTGCGGACTGCGGAGAGCCTCAATGGTAGCGGCAAGCTCGGTCAGCGATTTGCGGAGCTCTTCAAGCTCTTTGCGATGATGGAGCAGCTGGACGGTTACGACTTCATCGGCCTTCTGGGACAGGGCAGCTTCTATGGCGTTTAGACGTTCGAGCATCGGATCTGTTTCGTCGATTGCGGAGGATGAAGAATGGATAGAGGCAGAAGGGACGATGACTTGCGAAGCTTCAGGCGATGGGGGAGCAGATACCGCCGGCGACGGGGCTGCCTGGCTTATACGATCCCCAACCGTCGTATCAACGGCTGCCGCAGCATGCTGAAGTCCGGTTGTGATCTCGGCCGATGCCTGGGCTCCGGCTTCACCGCCTGCCGCGTATACGTTGCCGGCGCTATCCACCACAAGTGCCCCCACATTGTTTCTGCCATGACCAGTAGAAGAGCCGCTGCCAACCGTATGAAGGTTGCCGGCTTGATCCACTACGCCGCCGGCCCGGCCGATGCCTGCAGCCACACCAACCGCCGCGTCAGACACATGAACATTCCCCGCCGCATCAACCGCCAATCTGCCGGACTCCTCGGACTTGTCTGCCCGGGGTTCCGCCACAGGATGAGCGGCTTCGGTCGTTCCCATTACCTCCGCGGCGACCGCCGCCAAGGTTTCCTCTTCGGCCAGCGACAGAAGACGGATATCGTACAGGGCTGTTCCGGCATCCAGCTGGCCTTTGATTTTCCGGAGCTTGTCCATCGCCGGGGTGTCAAAAATATAATGTCCAAACATATCCTTCCGGAAGGAAGCCGGGAAGGTCGATACCCAACGCCTGACAGTTGTTTCACTGACGGCCAGCTGATGGGCCGCCTCTTTCGTTTTGAGCAACGTCATTTCATCACCTCATTCATTTGTCACTTACGAGACTAATTCGTCCTCGAAAACGATCTCCCTGCCCGCCTGACAAAGGTAGTGGTATATCGCTAAAAGAAGTGTTCATCCGATTCGATTCGCAAAAACTGGACCGTTCGACAGTATTCAGCAAAGTCCTCAAATCAACAGCTTCATCCTTTAAAAGCGAACATTAATATAGCCTGACAAAAAATAGTTCGTAAATGGAACCTATTTTCGCAAAAAAAGGATTGACAGTCCCTAGGCTTGTCCGGTAACCTTATGAAGGTTAATTAAACAACTAGCATCACTATCATTCGTATATCCTCATCAATACGGCGTGAGGGTCTCTACAAGGAGCCAAAAATCCTAACTACGAATAAGGGATACGTGTACCATCTTCCCTTCATTCGCGGCGCGGGATTTTTTTGTTTTCCAGATTTGCTAATCCGGCGCATTCAAGGGGACAATAGGTAACACGCATCCGGACATTACGGACAACCTGGAGGGAACAAGCAATGGATCGCCTGTTTAAACTGAAGGAGCGGGGCACAACGGTTACGACGGAGCTGCTCGCGGGAATCACGACTTTTCTTACGATGGTCTATATCGTAATCGTCAATCCCGGCGTGCTAAGCGAAGCGGGAATGGACTTCCACGGCGTCTTTATCGCAACCGTCCTCGCAAGTATTGTGGCAACGCTTATTATGGGGCTTTTCTCGAATTACCCGATTGCGCTGGCGCCCGGCATGGGGCTTAACGCTTATTTCGCGTTTTCTGTCGTAGGGGGAGAAGGCGTATCGTGGCAGACGGCGCTTGGCGCGGTTTTTGTCGCCGGGGTCATCTTCATCCTGCTGTCTCTGACTTCATTCCGCTACATGCTGCTTGATGCCATCCCATCAAGTTTGAAGCATGCCATAACGGCGGGGATAGGCTTATTTATTACGTTTATCGGTCTGCAAAACGCAAAAATCGTCGTTGCTTCGCCAGCGACCCTTATCACGATGGGGGATCTGTCGCAGCCGATGACGCTGCTTACGATTGCGGGTCTTGTTATCTCGCTTATTCTGATGGCTTACCGGGTGAAGGGCTTCCTGTTCATCGGCATGATCATTACGGCTATTATCGCGGTTATTTCAGGTCAGATGCATCTGCCGGAAAAATGGGCTGCGTTGCCTACGGGCCTTAGCGCGACGGCTTTCCAGCTGGATATTGGCGGCGTGTTCCAAAACGGGCTTTATGCCGTAATCTTCACTTTCCTGCTAATTACGCTGTTCGACACCACCGGCACGATGCTTGGCGTTGCGGAGCAGGCTGGCCTGCTGAAGGACAATAAATTCCCGCGCTCGCGCGGCGCTCTGCTTGCAGATGCCATCGGCACAACAACCGGCGCATTGCTGGGCACAAGCCCAACCTCCGCCTATATCGAGTCGAGCTCGGGTGTAGCCGTAGGCGGCCGGACGGGTCTGACGGCGATTACGGTAAGCGTTCTGCTGGCGCTGACGCTCTTTTTCTCCCCGACGGTATCGGTTCTCGCGGGTATCCCGGCGATTACGGCTCCGGCGCTTATTATCGTGGGCTTCCTGATGATGAACGTCCTGCGCAAAATCGAATGGAGCGACATTGAAGAAGCGTTCCCGGCGTTCCTGATCGTTGTTCTTATGCCGCTGACGTACAGCATTGCAACGGGGATCGGCATCGGCTTTATCGTGTATCCGATTCTGAAGCTGATTCGCGGCAAGGGCAAAGAGGTTCATCCGATCTTCTACGTATTCGCCGTCCTGTTCTTTATACAGATCGGTTTCTTCAGCCACTAAAGGCTTAAGCCAGGCGGAAGAGCACAAATCCTGTCTCTTACACGTACAATAACCCATGGCATGATCATGGGAGGGGTAGGAGAATGCTTCAAATTTCGGGCAATGACGCCGGGGAGATTAACCCGTTTGCGTTAACGCCGGTCGAGCGGGACGTGCTGCAAGGCAAGCAGAACAGTCCCGTTGTCTACCAATATGATTCAATGGATGCGCTCCGGTTCGAGCTGCGCCTGCGGGACCGTACGGTAAATGCGGCGAGAATGCTGCAGGACAGCCGGGCGGACTTCGCGGTATTCCGGGAATCCAGATGCAATCCGCGTTACTGGACTCGTACGGAGAATGGCGGCTTTCAGATGAATCCCGGCGTGAGACCGTCGGATGCCATAAATGATATTTTTGAGAATGGCGAGTTATACGGGTTCGAATGCGCTACGGCGATTGTCATCCTGCTGTACAAAGCGGTGCTGGATACAATCGGGGAGCAGATGTTTAACAGGCTGTTTAATCCGCTTTATCTGCGGGATTGGAACCATGACAGCGACTTGTGGTTCATTACGACACATAACAAGAACGAATCGTATCCGGGAGACGTGATGTACTTCCGAAATCCGGATTTCGACCGGGAAACGCCGGAATGGCAAGGGGAAAACGTCGTGAAGCTGTCGGAGAACCTCTTCTTCGGCCACGGCATCGGCATCGAGTCGGGGCAGCAAATTGTGGCGGCGTTGAACAGAATGCGCGAGCCGTTCAGCATGGAGTCGGCCTATCTCGACGATCTGGTCGTCCATCCGAACTTTAAGCATCTGCAGCAGATCGCCGCTCGAGGCACCCGCTTTGCGGTAAGGTTGTAGGAAGAGTCAAGCTAGCCCATCTCAGATGCGCGCAGGTGAAATAAGACCCTCGCGGGTCTTATTTCATTTCGAACGCATGTTGCGGCGGAACAGCTGGGGCGCTTCCCCGGTAATCTTCTTAAACAGCCGCGAAAAATAAAACACGTCGCCGTAGCCTAGCGCCGCGGCGATTTCCTTGACCGTCTGCTCGGTATTGAGCAGGCGGTTTTTGGCTTCGGCCATTTTTAGCCGATGGACGTATTCATGCAGGGCGAAGCCGGTATACTCGCTGACCGTTCGGCGCAGCGTCGACAACGCCCAGTGATGACGCTCGGCAAAAGCCGCCGCGTCAAAAGGTTCAAGCAAAGTGCCGGACAAGGCCTCGAGCAGCTGGGCAAGGCGGGCCGTCTTGCCTTGAGCGGCGGGAGTGGACTGGCAGCTTTGCACCCAGTCGTAGAGGAGCGATTCGAGCGTCAGAGCTGCGCGGTCGGCATCGGCCGGGGTACCGCTGTCCATTAGCGCAAAGATGCGGTCGATCCGGTTCTGCGAGGAAGCGTCCTCGCCCGGATGCATGACCGTGTTCGGGAGGATGGGCCAATGCTCGAGCCACTCCCGGTACCGTGTCCCCTCGATGGTAAAGTAATATTCATCCCAATAGCCATCCGGGGCAGGACCGTAATCATAAAGAAAGCCGGGCTGGAACAAGAACAGACTGCCGGCCGTCACCCGCTGCGCCTCCCCATCGTCAACGCGGTAAATGCCCGAACCTCCCGCAATATAAACGATCGCCCAATATTGAAAAACCGCCCCTTGACGGAATAGAGTCCGGCCAGGCAAATGGCCCACGTTTCGAATAACAAGAGAACGAACGGACAGCTTGGCGGGATCCACCGTTAAATCGATCATGCGAAGGGGCTGCGAACTGATCATATAATCCATGATTTGAGCCATGCTGTTCATTCCTCTCTTTTTATACTCATGATAAATTGAACATAGTGCAGGTTGCAACTGATTATAGGAAACATGGAGGAGATGCTGGCAATGACGAAATTAAAGGTTGGAGTTATTGGGGCGGGGTCGATATCGGGCTCGCATTTGCATGGCTATTCGGTTCACCCCGAGGTGGAGCTTGCGGCAATCGCGGATTTGAACGGGGCACGCGCGCGGGAGAAGGCCGAAGCTTACGGCATCCCTCATGTTTACGATAACTATAAAGATTTGCTGGCGAATCCGGAGATTGATGCGGTAAGCATCTGTACCTGGAATAACAGTCATGCCGAGATTGCGGTGGCTGCTCTGGATGCCGGCAAGCATGTGCTATGCGAGAAGCCTCTGGCGAAGACGGTTGAGCAGGCGCTTGCCGTACAGGAAGCGGTCAAGCGTTCCGGCAAGCAGCTGCTTGTAGGCTTCGTCCGCAGATATGCCGACCAAGCGCAGCTTGTGAAGCAGTATGCGGAAAGCGGCCAGCTCGGAGACATTTATTACGCGAAAGCATCGGCCATCCGGCGCTTGGGCAACCCGGGCGGATGGTTTGCGGATTCCGAACGCTCGGGCGGCGGACCGCTGATTGATGTCGGCGTACATATGATCGATTTGTGCTGGTATCTGATGGGCAAGCCAAAGCCTGTATCGGTCAGCGGGAATACGTACAGCAAGCTGGGCAACCGGTCGCATATCGAAGGCTTAAGCTTCTATAAAGCGGCGGATTACGACGCTTCGCTTAACGATGTGGAAGATATGGCGAATGCGCTTATCCGCTTCGAGAACGGCGCTTCGCTGTATGTCGATATCAGCTACACGCTGCATGCCGCGCAGAACGAAATGAGCAGCAAAATTTACGGCACCAAAGGCGGAGCGGAGATTGATCCGAAGCTCGTCATCGTAACGGAGCAGTTCAATAAAATCGTAAATATTGAGCCGCAGCTGGATCATCTCTCGTTCCAGTTCCAGGACAGCTTCGATCTGGAGGTCGCTCATTTTGTGGATTGCTGCTTCGGCAAAGCCGAGCCGATCAGCCCGGTGGAGGACGGCGTAGAGCTGATGCGGATGCTTCAAGCCGTCTATGAATCGGCGGAGCGCGGCACCGAAGTGGTCTTAAATAAGGATACGGCGGCTTACGGGACCGCTGCGGCGCGGGAGGGCGTATAAGCGATGACAGATCTGGTGAAACCGAAGATTAGCAATCCGGTTGGCGTTATTGTCGAGAGCTTTGGTATTGGACTGCAGGAAGGGTTGAAGAAAGCAGTCGAGGTTGGAGCGGAAGGCGTACAGATCTACGCGGTCAGCGGCGAGACGGATCCTGCGAACTTGTCCGCTTCGGCTCGCCGCGAGCTGAAGGACCGCATTTCGTCGCTTGGCCTTACGATTTCGGCTTTGTGCGGCGATCTTGGGGGACACGGCTTCCAGGATGCGCAGGCTAATCCGGCCAAAATCGACAAGTCCAAGCGGATCCTCGAGCTTGCGCTTGATTTGGGCACCAACATCGTAACGACGCATATCGGTATCGTTCCGGATGATGCGAGTTCGCCCATCTACGCTGCGATGCAGTCTTCCTGCGAAGAATTAAGCAGCTACGCAAGCAGCATGGGGGCGTATTTTGCGATTGAGACGGGTCCTGAGCCTGCTGAGCGATTAAAGTCTTTCCTGGATTCGCTTACGACAAACGGCGTTTCGGTAAACTTCGACCCGGCGAATATGGTGATGGTAACCGGCGATGATCCGGTTCAAGGCGTTTATCTTCTGAAGGATTACATCGTTCATACGCATGCGAAGGACGGCATAAAGCTGGCGGCCGAGATTGATCCGCGCGTCGTATACGGCTACCTGGGCTTTGCGGGGATGAGCCATGACATTATCGCCGATATGGCAAGCGACGGCGCTTTATTCCGCGAGGTTCCGCTTGGGGAAGGCAGCGTTCCGTTTGACCGTTACCTGAAGGCGCTGCAGGATATTGGGTACAACGGCTATCTGACGATTGAACGCGAAGTCGGACACCGTCCGGAGGAGGATATCCGCAAGGCGGTGGAGTTCCTCCGCGCTTACCGCTAAGGCATCTATCGTTAGTTTGCCCTTAAGCAGGGGCTGCATGCCTCCGAATGACAGATTACGGTGAAAACCGTTGCAAAATGTTAATATTTAGACTGCATACGCTCCCGTATTGTCCGTTAAGATAGTAGTAATAGGCGAGAAGGGGGTAGTTGCAGATGAACGTTCCTGTTGGAGTATGGATTTTTGCAGCCATTATTGTAGTTATACTCACCTGGATGACCCTATGGGTCACAAAGAAAGCATATTCGAAAAAATGGGACGATTCCGACGTATAGTCGGATCGTAAGGAAATAGATGAGAGCTGCCAGCGAGGGTATCGTTGGGCAGCTCTTTTTCGTTCTGGCTCGCTCACGGGATTCTCCCTTAACGATGTGTGACATCGTTAAGGTGGCGAGAAAGAGTGATGGGCGAGTGCTTAACGATGCGGGATATCGCAAAATGAATGGCATTTGGCATTATCCTCACCATTAGCTTATTCTTCAAGAGAAAAATAAAAGGGAGTCCCCTTCACCATAACGGTTGATGGGGACTCCCAAAAGGTTAACCCGGAAACTCGAGAAGCGCCGGGTCGATCGCAGGTACGAGACCTTCATCGGCTGCGCGCGTGAGCAGCGTAGTGATCGCGGCATAACCGCTGCTGCCCAGGTTGCCCGTGAAGTCGTTCACGTACAAATCGATGTGCTGCTGGGCGACGGACGGATCCATTTCCTGCGCATGCTGCATGACATAATCCTTCGACGCTTCAGGATGCTTCCACGCATATTGGACGGATTGTTCGATCCAGCCGGAGATGGCTCCCAGGTCGAGAGAACGGCGGGCGATAATGGCGCCAAGCGGAATCGGCAGGCCGGTATCGGATTCCCACCAGCTGCCAAGGTCAACCAGCATGGACAGGTCATAATTCTGGTACGTGAAGCGGGCTTCGTGAATAACAAGGCCGGCGTCGATTTTGCCGTCGCGCACGGCAGGCATGATCTCGTGGAATGGCATCACGATAATTTCGCCAACGCCTCCCGGAACATTTTGCGCTGCCCAGAGACGGAACAGCAGGTAAGCAGTCGAGCGTTCGCTTGGAACGGCAACCCGTTTGCCGCTAAGGGAGGATGCGTCCTCCAGCTTGTCTTTCGTAAGAACAAGCGGGCCGCAGCCCCGGCCCAGAGCGCCGCCGCATGGCAGAAGCGCGTAGTCTTTTAATACCCACGGCAGGGCAGCGTAAGAAATCTTGAGCACGTCGAGATCGCTGTCGCCGTTTGCAGCCAGATTGTTCGTTATGTCGATATCGGCATACATCACTTCAAATTCCGGCGCACCGGGAACAAGTCCATGCGTCAGGGCATGGAATACAAACGTGTCGTTCGGACACGGGGAAAAAGCGATTTTCATCCAATAACCTCCCGTAATACGGAGCCTGCAGCTTCGAGAGCTTGAAGGGCATCCTTAATTCGCCAAGCGCTGCGGTCACGCGGGCCAACCGGATTCGAAATCGCGCGCAGCTCCAGCACGGGCAGACCCGCGCGGCGGGCAGCGGCGGCAACGCCAAAGCCCTCCATCGCTTCCGCGGCAGCGCCGGGAATCCGTTCGGCCAGCCCGGCAGCCGTCTCGGCAGAGCCCGTAACCGTAGATAAGGTAAGGACGGGGCCAAGCGCGGTCTGCAGTCCGGCAGCCTGAAGCGCCGAAGTCAGACGCTCGGCAAGCTCCGCATCCACATCGATATGAGCGGAGCCGAACCCAAGCTTGTCCACGCTGTGGAAGCCCTCCGGCGTCTCGGCGCCAAGATCGGCGGCAATGATTGCGCTGGAGACAACCAGCGTGCCCACCTCGGCACGTTCCTTAAATCCTCCCGCGATACCTACGGAAATGACGAGGCGATAGGCGTCTGGGCCTGCCGCAGCCAGGACCGTTGCCGTGCTGACGGCGGCTTCCACCGGACCAACGCCGGCTTCCATCACCTCGAAGCGGTCGTCGCCGTTAAGGCCGCGCAGGACGGCATCCCGTTCAACCGCGACGGCGGTCATGACGAGTATTTTTCCATTTTCGCTCATGCTGCAAACTCCTTTGATAGCTTAGTACTAAATTAATTATAGCGCTAAATAAAGGCGGCTGTCATTTTTTCCGGACCTCGAAAAACTCGCATTCCGCCCTTGTATAGTAGACGAGGTCGCTCACGCTGGATTGAATGACAACGATGCTGTCGTCAAAACGAATGACCGTGCCGCCGTTGTTCACGATAAAGTCGTCTTTGAATACGCGTACCGGATATTTACGCTTTACGGCCTCTTCAAAGTCCGGATCAGTCGTCAGTCTACGGTTGATAGCCAATTTTTGTTTTCGCCCCTTTCGTAAATAACGGATTCGATAAAAACAGTGTAGGCTTATTTCGGGCTGTTGTCCATGCGGAGCGAAAGGCTTGGTTTATGCGGAATGAGAGGGTACAATATAAGGAACATTCTATAAAAGCGGGAGGATAATATTCATGACCTTACATAATGACAAATTGACGGTATTTATCGGCTCTTACGCGGAAGCGGAGAACAGCGGCGTGTACCGTTACGAATTTGATGCGGCGGAAGGGACGCTTACGCTCAAGGAGCAGGTATCCGGATTAAAAAATCCAACCTTCCTTAACGTTGATGCGGCGAAAAACAGACTGTATGCCATCGCGGAAGGCGCGGATGCGGAAGGGGCGAAGGTTGGCGATGCGGTTGCTTTTTCGATCGAAGTCGGCGGTCTTGCTCCATTAAACCGTAAGCTTGCCATTACGGCGCCGTCCTGCCATATTCAGCGTGATGCGAACAGCGAATTTGTACTGCTGTGCAGCTACCATGGCGGCCGGATCAGCCTTGTGTCGCTCTCGGATAACGGGGAGATCGGCGAGATTCTCGATATTCAGCAGCATGAAGGAAGCGGCCCTCACCCGAACCAGAAGACGCCGCATCCGCACAGCACGAACTTCAGCCCGGACGGCAACTATATTTTTGTGCCGGATCTCGGGATTGACCGGATCGTCGCTTACACGCTGGACAAAGAAAACCGCAAGCTGGTCCGTCACGGCGAGACCGTGGTGCAGCCCGGTGCGGGTCCGCGCCATATGAGATTCCATCCGAACGGGCAGTTTGCTTTTGTGATTAACGAGCTGGATTCGACGATCATTTCCTTCCGTTATGATGCGTCCAAAGGTACGCTTGAGGCCGTGCAGACGGTATCGACTTTGCCGGAAGGGTTCGCTGAAGCGAATGGCACCGCGGAAATCGCGATTTCCGAGGACGGCCGTTTCCTTTATGGCTCGAACCGCGGTCATGACAGTCTTGCCGTATTTGCGGTGGACGCGGAGAGCGGCCAGCTGACGCTGGTTGGGCATGCGTCGACGGAAGGAAAGCATCCGCGGCATTTTGCCTTGGTACCGGGCGGTCAATTCGCGATTACGGCGAACAAGGATACCGATAACGCAGCGGTATTCCGCATCAGCGAGTCGGGTATGCCGGTGTATACGGGTTATTCGATCGAGATTTCCCAGCCGGTATGCGTTATTCCGGTTAAGCTGTAGCCGTATTGGTGAAGGAGAGCCCAAGTTGGTAAATAAGAGAATGGCGAGCGTAAGAATGCCGGGGGAGAGTGTATGATGCAGATTCCAGAGCATTTGTGTCAGACGATCAGATCGGTTCACGGCGAAAAAGGAGAGCAGTGGCTGGCGGGCTTCGATAAGCTGCTGCAGGACTGCGAGGAAAAATGGGGGATGACGGTGGAACTGCCGTCTCCTTTTGTTTTGTCTTATAATTTTGTTGCCCCGGCCGTGCTGCGGGACGGAACGCCCGCCGTACTCAAGCTTGGCGTGCCAAGCCGGGAATTCCGCACGGAGCTGGCGGCTCTGCGGCTATATGACGGCCGCGGCGCGGTGCGCGTGCTTGCCGCGGACGAGGAGCGGGGCGCGCTATTGATTGAGCGCGTCCAGCCTGGGCTTACGCTGGCGGAGTCGGAGCTTGGCGACGACGAGCGGACGCTCGCGGCCGCCGAGGTGATGCGGCGGCTGGCGGTTCCCGCGCCGGACGGGGGAGAATTCCCGTCCGTAGCGGACTGGGCCGCGGGCCTCGCCCGGCTGCACCAGCGGCATGGCGGCGGCACGGGGCCGCTGCCGGAGCGCGTGGTCGGCCGCGCGGAGGCGGTTTTTCGCCGCCTGCTCGGAGAGGGCGGCGGGTTGTTCTTGCTCCATGGTGACTTGCACCATGGGAATATTTTGTCTTCGGGTCATGGCGGGCCGGGATGGCTGGCCATTGACCCGAAGGGCGTGGTTGGGGAAGCGGAATACGGAACGATTCCGCTGCTCTTGAACCAGCTGCCGCCGAAGGGGCAGCGGGAAGTGATCCGGCGCCGCGCGGAGCTGTTGTGCGGCGCCCTTGGTTTGGACCACGCCAGGCTACTGGCGTGGGGTTTCGCTCATGCGGTACTGTCTACCGCATGGTGCGACGAAGACGGCGTCGGCGATATCCCCGCCGCGCTGGAGCGAGCAGCTTGGTTCGAGGAGCTGCTCGACGAGCTGCCCACTTCTTCTAACTGATGGCTCAGGCGCAATAAGAGGAAAAAACCGTGCTGCAATGGGGCAGACGCTCGAGTGTGGGGTAGAGCTGCCAAATAAGACGTGAAAACCGTCTTACAGCGGGGTGAGCCATCCGGACTAGGTGTGTTACGGAGGGTCCGACGTTCGAACGCGGGGGCTGGGTGAGCGATGACCATGGAGGTTGCCTCAAGATATGAGCGCCGATCAAGCCGACATTCGTCGGCTTTTTCCATATCGCAGAAATTTTTCTGGATGGAGCCTATTGACATTTCCAATCGTATACAGTAATTTATTGATAAATAAATAAACGAGGTTGCCTATGACGCCAAGAGAAAAAGACTTCCACGCTGTAACGAATCGGAAAGAACAGATATTAGATGCAGCTGCCTCGCTATTTGCGAATAACGGGTATTACAAGACAACAACCGCTATGGTTGCTGCAGAGGTTGGGGTCACTCAGCCTTACGTGTTTCACTTCTTCAAATCGAAGGAAGTATTGTACCTCGCTGTCCTCGAGAGAGCGCAGAAACGATTGCTACACGCTTTCTCCCAGGTAGAAGCCCCGGCGGAAATGCTCCACCATCATATGGGGGAAGCGTTCAATGAGCTAATGGCCGCTCACCGGGATGAGACGCTGCTCTGCATGCAGTCTTACACGACGCCGGAGCCGAACGTCCGCGAGATCGTGAAGCAGAGATTCGCCGAAGTGCATCAACTCATTACAGAACGGTTCAAGCGGGCGGGGATCCCGAATCCAAGCCAGCAAGCTTCGACCTTTATCGGCTGCGGCATGGTAATTACCATGTCCGAAATCCTTGAACTTCCCGTGCTTGGAGATCTGGGAGATCTAGGCCACACTGAGTAGCATCCAAAGCCGTTCCGGCTACGTGATAAAATCCGTTTGCTCCAAAGCGGATTTTTTAAAGGCTATTCATTTATTTATTAATAAATAATTAATTAAATAATTTGCGTAAGGAGGACCACGCATGCATCTGATTCGCCATCCCATCTAGATCTATATTTTTTTATGCTTGCATTTATTAATCGATAAATAAAAAACCAAAAAAAGGAGAGATTTTAACATGGTTTCTACCGCTTCCCGCGTTCGGCTGCTTGTTGTGACCTGTATCGCTTTGTTTATGGCCATGCTCGACAATCTGGTTATCGGGGTGGCGCTGCCTTCCATTCAGGAGGAATTTCACGCCAGCATGTCAGACCTGCAATGGTTCCTCAATGCGTATACGTTAGCTTTTGCGGTGCTGCTTATTCCGTTTAGCGCGATTGGCGACCGATTTGGCCGCAAAAAAATATTCCTGCTCGGCATCGTGTTGTTCACGCTTGGCTCGCTTGCTTCGGCCCTCAGTACCAGCTCCATCGAGCTGTCGCTGTCGAGGGCGCTGCAGGGGATCGGCAGCGCGGCTATCATTCCGCTCAGCTTAACGCTCGTGAATGCGGCCTTTCCTCCCGAGAAACGCGCCGCGGCTATCGGCCTATGGTCCGGTATTTCCGGACTAGGGCTGTCCATTGGGCCCTTGGTCGGCGGGATTATTATTAATGGCGCGCCTTGGGAAATGGTTTTCTGGATTAACGTGCCGGTTGGCATCATTGCCGTTATCCTTGGCGCGTTGTGGCTGACGGAATCGAAGGGTGAACGCAAGCCTTTGGACCTGCCGGGGATTGTGCTTCTGGGCGTATCGTTGTTCGGTATCGTGTTTGGGTTAATGCGCGGCAACTCCGAGGGCTGGGACGCCTTTAGCGTCTGGGGCGCCATTGCGGGCGGCGCGGCTCTGCTGCTGGCCTTTTATTTCTGGGAACGCAGCCGGAAGCAGCCGTTTGTTCAATTCGCCTATTTCAAAAGCCGGACCTACAGCGCCTACTTATCGGCGGGCTTTTGGATGAATGCCGGAATTTTTGGCGCGATCTTCCTGCTTACGTTGTTCCTGCAGCAAGCCCAAGGGTATTCGGCGCTTGGAGCAGGCGTAAGGGAAATGGTCTGGACCGTCTGCACGATGATCTGCGCACCGCTTGCGGGCCTGCTCGTCGGCAAATACGGCTCGAAAAGAATTCTGCTCTTCGGTCTGTTCCTCCAGACGGCGGCTATGATCTATTTTGCCCTTATGATTATCGGCCAAGGCGCGATCTTCCCGTTTGGCTACATCGTTCCGGCGATGGTTGCGGCTGGCGCGGGCATGGGCTTCAGCTTTACCCCGTTGTCCCACGGTATTCTGACGTCCGTTCCCGAGCATGCGGCCGGTGAAGCCAGCGGTTTGAGCAATGCTTCCCGCGAGCTGGGCGGCGTGTTTGGCGTAGCGATCAGCGGCTTGATCTTCGAAAGCGGCGGAGCCATCACTTCGCCCGAGGCCTTCGGCGATCATCTCGTTCCGGCGTTGTTTGTTCTTGCGGCCATGCTGGCGATCGGTTTCCTGTCGGTCGCGTTTCTGGTTCGCCGGGGCAAGCCTGCTGCAACTGCCGCAAGCGATACAGCAGTTCCAACGCCGCGCGTCGAAACAAGCAATTAACAATTCCTTCATCTATTATATAGAAGAAACAAGTCCAGTCCGGTCTTACAAAAGACCAGGCTGGGCTTTTTTTATGCGAAAAACGCTTCCTGCAAACGGTTACAATTTGTCGCGGGCATCGGTCCTGTCGGACTACGGGACCGCGGTTCGGAACCCTTCGGGTGTGGAGTCCATTGCCCATCGTCCTACATCTGGACTAGCTTATTTTACAATTGGTTTATAGACAAAGACGGGATTGAAGCGGAAAAACGTTATTTTCTATGAAAACGGTCGGAATTAACAAAGAGTTAGATGTTTCATAAGGGGAAATGCCTTCTTCCGACAACTCAAAAAAAGTCCGATCCTGCCTTTTCAGGGGCCAATGGACTCTGAATTAGCGTCAAACCTAGGCCAACGGGCAGGAAATCGGGAGGGCTAAGGAATATGAGAATCCTCTTATCCTTTTCACCCTCCCGGGCATTATCCCGATTATTGGACAACCGTACGGCGAAAGTCCCTTGCATGCGATTTTGGGTGCGACTATCTGTAGCAGCTCCCTCAACCTTCGGTCCCCGCGAAAGCCTGTTACTATGCGGCGCAACGCCATTTTCCCGGACGTCCTGAATCTGTGCCTCAGGTTGTGTATGAAATACTTGGCCATAAATGAAATTTGCACGTAATAAACCTCGAAATTACTGGAAATTATTCTCTCAAAACGATTAATTCTTGATTAGAAATATGAAATGCTAGGAAATTCAGCATGCCATACATAGTCAAAAAATGATAACAGCCGCCTAATTGAAAATATTACCTTCTTCCCTCTATGTCCCCATAACCCTTATGACATAATCAAAGTCGAATGTTGATGGAAAGGGATGGAGGTTATTGTCGTTTTGAGCAGCCAACTGGATTTAAAGGAAATAGTGTGGCTCATTCGGAAAAAGCTTTGGCTGGTCATTCTCGTGACCGTACTCGGTGCGTCTGCGGCGGGAGCCTACAGCGCCTGGGTGATGAAGCCCGTCTATGAAGCCTATACGAAGCTGATCGTCAATTCGACAGCGGGTCAGGCGGGATCATTCAAGCTCGATCTGAATATGATCAACACGAATTTAAGCTTAATCAACACGTACAAGGAAATTATCAAGACTCCGGCCATTATGGATCTGGTGGTGCAGAAGCATCCCGAGCTTGGGCTGACGACCCAGCAGCTGATGCATAATATCCGATTCAGCTCGGTGAACGGTACGCAGGTGGTCACCATCTCTTATCTGGACACGGATTACAAAAGAGCGGCGCAAGTCGTTAACACCGTCTCTTATGTGTTCCAGCAGCAGATCCCGCTCATCATGAAGGTCGACAACGTGTATATCCTTCATACCGCGGACTCGAACGACCAGCCGATGAAGGTGAAGCCGGAGACCAAGCTGAACATCGCGATCGGATTTGTCGCTGCCTTCCTGCTGTCGATCACGCTGGTACTGGCTCTTAATTACTTTGACGATACGTTACGGACGGAAAGCGACGTGGAACGGTATCTTGGCCTTCCTACGCTGGCAGCCATACCGAATATTAAGCAAGGCGATCTGAAGCCGAAGGCACTGGCCGCAGGCAAAATCACGATAGGAAAGGAGGGGGAGAATAGCAATGTCGCGCAGTGATCTCAAACTTCGCCCGGTTGTCGCCGAGGCTAACCCCACTTCCCCGATCTCGGAGGCATACCGTACCTTGCGTACGAATCTGCAATACGCCGAGACGGACCGCCCGCTGCAGCTTCTGATGGTCACCTCGGCGGGGCCGGAAGAGGGCAAGTCGACGACCATTATGAATCTGGCAGTCACTTATGCGCAGATGGAGAGGCGCACCATTCTGGTGGATGCGGATCTTCGGAAGCCAACGGCCCATTACAACTTTGGGCTCAGCAACCGCACGGGACTGTCGCATGTGTTATCCGGGCAGGCCGATCTTAGGGAAGTCGTCAAGGAAACCCGCATTAAGGGACTAGACGTACTGCCTTCCGGGCCGGTACCGCCGAATCCGTCGGAGCTTCTGGGATCTTCCCGAATGGAAGAGCTGCTTGGGAAGCTTCGCGAGCAGTACGATATGGTGCTGATCGACACGCCGCCGGTCCTGGCCGTAGCGGATGCGCAGGTTGTGGCAAACAAATGCGATGGCGTACTGCTGGTCGTCAATGCGCGTACCGGCAAGAAGCAGCATGCCATCAAAGCGAAAAACGCCTTGCAATTCGTGCAGGCCAGAATCGTTGGCATCGCGCTGAACCAGACGACCCATCGCGAAGCGGGACCTTACTACGAATACGCCGATCGGACGTGAGACGAATCAGACTCTAAAGCAGAACCATAAATAGATAAACGCAAAGGGAAGAGCTGATGCTTACGAAGTATGAATTACCGCAAACGTAGCTGTTTTACCGTTGGTAAAGTAATTCATTTTAGGAGGAATTAATAATGCGGGCTCATTATCGGACAAAAGTTATTGTGGCGGGGGATCTGGCAGCCGTGCTTGCCAGCTTCGCCATCGCGTATGCGCTTGAACCATCGGCGCCACAAGGCGGGGCGGTTGCCTGGCTGTCTTATGCAGCGTTAGCGGCAGTCGTAGGCTTCTGGCGGCTCCACCGTCTACGTCTTCACCGCCGGATCTGGCAGTATACCGGCATTTCGGACATGCTTTGCCTGCTGCAGGTTGCCCTGGTCTCCGCTGTTGTTCCGTTTGCTGCCTGGTGGGTGATGCAGGGTGAAGCTCATCCGCTGCTTATGCTGCATCACGCGGCAGGCACTTTTCTGCTGCTTACCGCTCCGCGCCTTGCCTGGCGCATCTTCTGCGATAAATACAGCGTGAGCAAGCCGGCAGGCGGCCGTCGCGCGCTTATTATCGGAGCGGGGAGCTGCGGGACCTTGATCGCGAAGGAAATGATGCAGAACGACGGCGTCAGCGTTACGCCGGTTGGTTTTATCGATGACGACCCGTACAAGCACCGGATGGATATCCTGGGGCTGCAGGTTCTCGGCAACCGCAAGGAGATTGCTTGCGTGGTGGAATCGCATCAAATCGACGAGATTATTATCGCGATGCCTTCGGTATCGAAGACTCAAATTTCCGAGCTGGTTAATCTTTGCAAAACAACAAAAGCGAAGCTGAAGATCGTTCCGGATCTTCAGGACATGATTGATAACCGCGGCGCGGCAGGCCGCATGCGCGATGTCAGCGTAGAGGACCTGCTTGGCCGCGACCCGATCCGTACCGATCTCGAGCACATCGCCGGATACGTGCAAGAAAAAGTCGTTCTCGTAACGGGAGCAGGCGGTTCGATCGGCTCCGAACTTTGCCGCCAGATCGCGCCTTTCAAACCAAGCAAGCTGCTGCTTCTTGGCCACGGCGAGAACAGTATTTACACGATTGAGATGGAAATGCGCAGCTCATTCCCGAATCTGCCTATCGAGACGGTTATCGCCGATGTACAGGACCGAACGCGGATCGACAGCGTGTTTGCCAAATTCAAGCCGCAGGTCGTTTTCCATGCCGCAGCTCACAAGCATGTGCCGCTGATGGAGCGTAACCCGGCGGAAGCCATCAAGAACAACGTATTCGGAACGAAAAACGTTGCCGAATGCGCGGACGCCTACGGAGCGGAACGCTTCGTGCTGATCTCGACGGATAAAGCCGTTAACCCGACAAGCGTGATGGGGACAACGAAGCGGATCGCCGAGATGTTTATTCAATCTCTCGACATGCACAGCAACACGAAGTTCGTAGCGGTACGGTTCGGCAACGTGCTTGGCAGCCGCGGCAGCGTTATTCCGCGCTTCAAGGAGCAGATTGTCAAAGGCGGTCCGGTAACGGTTACCCATCCGGAGATGGTGCGTTATTTCATGACGATCCCGGAAGCCGTCCAGCTCGTTATTCAAGCAGGCTCGTTCGCCAAGGGCGGCGAGGTATTCATCCTCGATATGGGCAAGCCGGTCAAAATTTACGATCTGGCCGTCGACCTGATCCGTTTGTCGGGCTACGAGCCGCATGTCGATATCGACATTACGTTCTCCGGCATGCGCGAAGGCGAGAAGCTGTATGAAGAGCTGCTGACGAATGAAGAAGGTCTTTCTTCCACGAAGCATAACCGGATCTTTATCGGCAGACCGGTACAGCTCAACCGTAAAGAGCTTGATTTCGAGATTCGCAAGATGGAAAAGGTGCTTGGCCAGCATCCGGACGATATCCGCGCGGTTCTGCAGCATCTGGTGCCTACCTACCGCAATGGCGGCGCAACGGCTGCAGGTTAACGCGGTTAACTAATGTTTGTCTTTTGAGGAGTGTGCAGCATGAAACTCGGCATCAAGGAGGGCAGCGCCTCGAGCGCAAGCACGGGCGCAGGCTCTATTCGAACGCTAATCGCTTCGCGGCTCGGCCGGGGAGGAGGCGCCAGCTTCCTGATCAACTCCGTTGGGATGGGATTGGCAATGCTGCTGCAGATTGCGCTGGCCCGGCTGCTTGGCGTACAGGATTACGGCATATACGCGTTTGTAACGACAGTGGTTACGTTTATGGTTTTCCCGGCGAAGCTTGGCTTTGATACCGCAACGGTAAAGCTGGTCTCCGCCTATCGGGTGAAAGGCGACTGGCCGTTAATCAAAGGGCTGCTTCGCCGAAGCAATCAAATTGGCTTTACGCTATCCGTTCTGGCCGCGCTTATCGGCATAGCCGTTGTTGCTCTGATGGACTGGGGCAGGGGCGGAACAGGCGGAAGCGAAGCTCACGCCAAGACGATTGCTTATATCGCCGGCTTTGCCGCGATTCCGCTTCTTACTCTCGCTACCTTGCGCCAAAGCGCGCTGCAGGCGATGAAGGACGCGTTATTCGCGCAAATGCCGGAAAAGATTATCCGCCCGGTACTGACGATTGGGTTTGTCGCGGCGCTTGGCGCTGCCGGCGTGAAGCTTGGAGCCGCGATGGCGCTGCTCTGCTTCGCGATAGCAACGGCCGTCACGTACGTGATTGGCGCGATTGTGCTGAAGAAGCGGATTGGCCCGCAGACGGCTGCGGTCAAGCCGAACTATGAGACGCGCGGCTGGCTGCGATTATCATCGTCGTTAATGATTAATGCCGGCATGTATTTGATTCTTGGACAATTAAACGTGTTAATGATGGGCTTTATGAGAGGCGAGACCGAGTCGGGGCTCTTCTCGGCAGCGGTCCGGCTGGCCGTCCTGGTGTCGTTTATGCTGACCGCCGTGAATATGACGGCATCGCCGCTTGTATCCGAAAAGTATGCAAAAGGCGATATGGCCGGTCTCCAGCGGGTATGCCTCCGCACGGGACGGATCGGATTTGCTTTCGCGGCGGTTGTGTTTGCTTACTTCGTCGTGCTTGGCCATTGGACGCTGGGACTTTTTGGTCCGGAGTTCACGAAGGCCTATCCGTCCCTGCTGATTCTGGCCTTCGGCCAACTGTTCAGCGCTTATTGCGGGCAGAACGGCACCGTCGCTACGATGACCGGACGCCAGAACGCGCTCACCAAAGTGCTGATCGCTGCCGCGGTCGTGAATGCGGCGCTTAATGCGCTGCTCATCCCGGCAATGGGGATGCTTGGCGGAGCTCTCGCCTCTACCCTGTCGATTATCGTCTGGAACTCGGCGGCCGTTCTGCTCGTCAGGCGCAAACCGGGCGTTCAGACGCTTGCATGGGCGCCAAGCCTGTCATTCGCAAGAAAGAGGGGGAATTACTCGTGAAGAAAGTATTGCTGGCGGGGGTTCCGAAGTCGCCGAATTTAGGCGATGGCCTCATCGCTTATACGTTAAACCGGATTATCTCCATGCGCGGCAAACATCAGGTTATTCATTTCGACCTGCTTGACGGCCGCTGCGATCAATCGATGCCGATCTACTCGGCGCGGGGCGGCCTGCATTACGCGTTAGCCGGCCCTCCGGCTTCGGCGGCCGTGCATTATGCTTCGGCACCGGCCGTGAAGCTGAACAGCGCCGGCTCGAGCAAGAAGATGACGCCGGATGCGCTCCGGCGCCTGAAGGCTTATTGGATTCACCGCAGCAAGAACGAGAAGCTGAACCGGGAGCTGCAGCAGGCAGTAGAGGAGTCGGAAGCGGTATTTATCGGGGGCGGGCATCTGCTCATCGATACGTATTGGACGTTTCCGCTGGCCGTCCGCCGCGTAGCGGAGGAAGCCAAGCGTCAAGGCAAGCCGCTTCATATTCTGCTTGTTGGCGCGCGCGGGCCTTGGAGCACGCAAGCCAAACGCTGGCTGCTTGGGGCTTGCCGGTATGCAACATCGATCGCGGTGCGGGACGAAGACTCGCGGCGTTTCCTGCTTGACCTTGATCCGAAGCTTGCGGTCAAGACGGTTACTTTAGCCGACCCGGCGCTGTTCACGCCGGAGGCCTTCGGCCTGACGGAGGCGGCGGCGGGACAGGAAAAGCCGGGGAGACGAAAGGTTGGCCTTGGCGTCATGGATCCGCATGAAATGAACCGTCACTGCGAGCTCCGATGGGAGCGCGAGGCTTGCGCCGATTGGTGGCTGCAGGCGGCGAAGGTCGCGATTGGAGCGGGGCATAGCGTAAGCTTCTTCACCAACGGCGCGGCATCGGATAACGCCTTTGTCGAGGAGTTCGTGAAGCCGCGCCTGGCTGGAGTGAAGGGTGTCGAGTTCACCCCGTATCCGACAACGGTAGAACAGCTGGTCGGCACGATTGCCGCCTGCGACACCGTTATTGCGCAGCGGCTCCACGCCTGCATTCCGTCGCTTGCAATGGGCAAGCCGACGTACGGTCTGATCTGGGACCGGAAGCTTGAGAATATTTTCGCCGATCTTGGCATGAAGAGCCAGCTGATCGACTTCCGCGAGAGCAGGCAGCAGCTTGCCGCGGCGGTGGACGGCCGGATGGCGGACTCTGGACCGGCCATTGACGCCAAGAAACTGCAGCTCTATGAACATATCGGGAGAATACTGCCATGAGCCATACCAAAATCAAAGTGCTGCATGTCGTTGGACGCATGCATCCCGGCGGCATCGAAACGCTGCTGATGAATGTATACCGGAACATTGACCGGGACAAATACGAGTTTCACTTTGCCGTACAGTCGCCGGAGCCTTCCTTCTACGATGACGAGATCCGGGCGCTTGGAGGAACCATCTTTGTACAGCCGCCGCCAAAGGACGGAATCCGTTCCTTCCGCAAGCAGCTGACGGCCAACATGAACAAATACGGTCCTTACGCCGCGGTGCACAGTCATGTATTCGGCTTCAGCGGGTACGTGCTTAAGCTGGCGGACAAGCTGGGCGTGCCGGTACGGATCAGCCATAGTCACAACACAAGCGACAGCAAGTCGACTTCGCTGGTTCGCAATCTGTACCGTTCGTATATGCGCAGCCTCATCAGTCGGCATTCCACGAATATGCTGGGCTGCTCGCGGGCGGCCTGCGAGTCGCTTTTCGGGGACGGCTGCTGGAAGGACGGGCGCGTGGACGTGTTCCCGAACGCCATTACGCTGGCTCCTTACGAGTCGCTTGTCCGGCAGAACCGCGAGGAGCTTCGCCGCCGCTTCGGCGCGGCGGAGGATGAGCTG
Organism: Paenibacillus sp. BK033; assembly: GCF_004345425.1. Lineage (GTDB taxonomy): Bacteria > Bacillota > Bacilli > Paenibacillales > Paenibacillaceae > Pristimantibacillus. The sequence continues at coordinate 265,971 of NZ_SLVP01000008.1, read as the reverse complement.
CTGATTGGCCATATCGGCCGGTTCAGCAAGCAGAAGAATCACGCGCTGCTGCTGGACAGCTTCGCAAGCCTGGTGAAGCTGCGCCCGAAGTCCCGTCTTCTGCTCTGCGGCGACGGACCGCTGAGGGCGGAGATGGAAGAGAAGGCGCGCGGACTTGGCATAGAGAGCAAAGTCAACTTCCTGGGCCTCCGCAAGGATGTGCCGGAGCTGCTTGGCGCGCTGGACGCCTTTGTCCTGCCGTCGCTATACGAGGGACTTGGCATCGTGCTCATTGAAGCGCAAGCTGCCGGCGTGCCTTGCCTGATCTCCGAGACGGTGCCGAGGGAAGCGGATTTGCGAATCGGCTTGATCGAGCGTCTTGCGCTGAACGACCCGCCGGAGCGCTGGGCGGAAGCAATGGCCAGCATCGGCGAGCGGAGAGCCCTAAGCGGCGGGGATTGGGAGGAAAGAGCGGCTGCGCTGGGCGAGCGCGGCTACGATATCCGCGTAAGCGCGGAAAAGCTGGAGCGTCTGTATGCAGGCTGACCGTTTAGTCGATACGCGGAAAATCATGCTTGTCGGTTATTCCGTCCTGCTGATACTGACGGCGAAGTGGGCTTTTGCCGCGGATGAGAGGCTTTCGCTTATTCTTTACAGCGGGCTGCTGCTGCCGTTCTTCGTGCTCATGCGCTGGCCGAATGCGCCGGTGCTGCTGATGGCGAGCTTTACGGCTACGCTGGCGGGCAAAGCGATCTACGCGGCAACCGTTAATCCGCTGGCCGGTCCGGACGAGATCCACTATTACGAGCAAGTGACCACCTTCGAGAAGCTGTCGCAATTTATGCCGTATGCCATGGAGCAAATTCAGACCAGCTGGATGAACATTTCCGCGTACCCGGTATTCGGCCTGCTGTACATGCCTTTCTTCAAATGGCTGGAGCTGGACGATCCGCTGGCGATTATTTTGTTCAACACGGTGCTGCTCATTCTGATCGTCAACAGCACGTACAAGCTGAACGCAAGCCGCTTCGGGTACGAGCTTCCGGATCCGGAGAACGCGAAGCAGCCTTTTGTCATCGTTTCGGTAGTCGGGTTAATGCTGAGTCCGTCGCTGATGTACATGTCCTCCTTGTTCGCCAAAGACATTACCTGCGTATGGCTGGGGCTGCTTGGGGCCCTGCTGCTCGTCCGCAAGAGATGGCTGCTGTTCATTCTTGTCATCCTGTACGCGACGGGGCTGAGGGATTACGCGATTATCTATACGCTCAGCTTTTACTTCTTGTATACCCAGAAGGTCCGCACTTCCATGTGCGTCATGGCTGGAGCGGCTGGTCTCTTGTTCCTGCAAATTGGGCCGCTTGGCATCATTAACGCTACGATGCTGTCGATTTTCCTGTTTCTCAGTCCGAATCCGATCAACTTCAGCAACTGGGAGCCGGAGCTGCTGCTTCGCACGCTGGAAGCGGTGTTTATGGGCATTATCCTGATAATTTCGGTCTATCAGGCGATCGTCTACAAGGAGACGAGAAAGTTTTATCTGATGGCGGCGGCATTGATCTTCACCTATGCCTGCACGCTGGTGCTGGTCGGTTATGTCACGATTACGGGCCGCGAGCTGGACTATGGCGTCGGGACGATCGGGGATAACATGGTGCGCAAGAAGCTGCCGGTACTTCCGATTCTTTATACGATTGCTGCCTACGCCATTATGTGGTGCCGCAAAATCTTTATTCTGAAACATCGGAAAATTCAATCTTTAAAGACTAAACAAGACCGCGAGCTGAAGCAGCAAGAGGCTGCTCGAGTGCCGGCTGGAGGTGCGGCAGCACCTGCTTGGCATGATAGGCTTGCCGGCGGAAAGGGGGCGCAAGCGCATGGCGGAACAAGAACAACGACGTAGGGCAGGTGAATGGACGGGAGATCGATTGGAACGGAGTGCGGTCCATAAGACGAAAAAAAGAGGACGAGACCAGTTCGGCCGGTTCCGCGGCCTTCTGCGTATAGCGGAGGCCATGCTGAAGCCGGTGCCAAGGCCGCTGCTGCAGTGGATGTGGGTCTTAAGCGACTGGCTGCCGGATTTGCCGGGCGTCGCGATGCGGTACGTCCTGCTGAGAAGAATGGCGAAGCGCTGCGGCGACAATGTGTTAATCGGGCGCTCGGTCGAGCTCCGTTATCCGGAGCGGCTGGTCATCGGCTCGAATGTAAGCATCCATAAGCAATGCTACATCGATGCTTACGGCGGACTGATCATCGAGGATGAAGTATCGATTGCGCATCAGTCTTCGGTTGTGTCGTTCCAGCATACCTGGAACGATCCGTCGCTTCCGATCCGCGACAACCCGGTGATGGGCTCGGCTATTCGGATCGGCCGCGATGTGTGGGTCGGCTGCGGCGTGCGCATCCTGGCCGGCGTCGAGATTGGCGCCCGTTCGGTTATCGCCGCCGGCGCTGTCGTGAACAAACCGGTCGCGGCAGGCACGCTGGCGGCCGGCGTACCGGCACGCTCCGTGAAGAGCATCGGAGCGGTGACGCCTCCCGCGCCGGAAGGCGCTTAGGGCGCCATAGGCATTAGGCGCTGGAGAAGGCGCCAAAGCCGGCAAGTATTTAAGGTCCTTAAGGGACCTTAAGCTGCGGAAGTAGCAGCTGGTTTGGGTCGTTAAGGTCCCTAAGGGACCTTACGGTAATGTTGGATCCGCCCGAGGCGGCATAAACCGCCGCCGGGCATTAGAAATAGAAGGAGGGAAAGACATGAACGTGCTGTGGGCACATGACCATACGTTTTATTTTAACGAATCGGGGAAATTTTTCTCCGGCGGCAAGCTGCCTTATGCGGTATGGGAAAGGTATCTAGGCGTTTTCGACCGGATTACGGTTGCGGCCCGGGGCAAGAAAGCATCCTCGGATGAAGATATGGCGGGCAAAACGCTGTCGAGCGGACCTAATGTGGATTTTCTTGTACTTCCGTCCCTGAGCAATCCGGTCAATAAAATGACGAAGCGGGGCTACATCGAGCAGCTGCTGCAAGAAGCGATCGGCAAAGCTGACGCCGTTATCGCTCGCGTGCCAAGCGAAATCGGAGCCGAAGCGATTCGGGTTGCGCGCCAAATGGGCAAGCCTTATGCGGTTGAAGTCGTAGCTTGCGCCTGGGACGGATTATGGAATTACGGCAATCTGCAAGGCAAGCTGTACGCGCCGTTCTCGCTCAGCCAGACGCGGGCGATCGTGAAGGACGCGCCTTATGCCCTGTATGTGACGGAGCGGTTCCTGCAGCAGCGTTATCCGAATATTGGAGGCAAAACGGAATCCTGCTCCAATGTGGAAATTCCGGAGCCGGGCGACGAAGTGCTGACACGCCGGTTGGAGCGTCTGCAGGCGATGAGTCCGGATTCGCCCATGACGATTGGGCTGATCGGCTCGCTGAACGGCCGCACGAAAGGGATCGACATTGCCCTTCGCGCCATTGCCAAAGCGAAGCAGCAACTGCCATCAGCCAAGTTCCGCGTGCTTGGCGACGGGGACCCGGCACGCTGGCAGGCCATGGCCGAAAAGCTGGGCATTGGAAGCATGGTTTCTTTCGAAGGCGTACTGCCAAGCGGCGGGGCCGTATTCGAATGGCTGGATGGCATCGACCTGTATCTGCAGCCAAGCTACCAGGAAGGACTGCCGCGGGCCACGATTGAAGCGATGAGCCGGGGATGCCCGGTGCTTGGATCTACGGCAGGCGGCATTCCGGAGCTGATCCACGAGAGCTGCCTGCATCGTCCGGGCCAAGTCGGCCAGCTGTCCGAGCAGATCAAACGCGCGACGTTTGACCGCAAATGGCTGAAGGAGCAGGCAGAGGAGAACTTCGGCAAGTCGAAGCAATTCACGAAGCAGCGGCTTGATGCGAAGCGGCAGGCGTTCTGGCAGTCCTTTGGCGATATGGTGAGACAAGGGGCTTTGCAAGATTCGGTAGCGGAAGCCGCGGCCGCGGCGGAACAAGTTCTTCCGGACACAACGGAGCAAAACGAGACCTATACAGGCAGCGAAACAACAAGCACAAGCGAGAGCAGAGAAAGGGTGGGGGCTATATGACGATTTTGGTGACGGGAGCAGCCGGATTTATCGGCTTCCATTTGAGCGCGAGATTGCTGAAGGAAGGCAAACGCGTCGTAGGGCTGGACAATTTCAACGATTACTACGATGTGCAGCTGAAGCGGGACCGCTGGTCGCAGCTGGTCGCTTCGCCGTCCTTCAAGGGAGCCGAGCAGGATTTGGCGGATTACGAAGGTCTGCTGGCGCTGATCCGGGAGGAAGGCGTTACGACGATCGTTCATTTGGCGGCTCAGGCGGGCGTGCGTTACAGCCTCACGAATCCTTTTGCTTATCTGGAGACGAACCTGCAGGGCTTCGGCCATGTGCTGGAAGCGTCGCGGCAGGCGGGCATCAAGCATCTGGTCTACGCTTCCTCCAGCTCCGTGTATGGCGCCAACGTCAGCATGCCGTTCTCGGTCAGCGATAACGTCGACCATCCGGTCAGCTTGTACGCGGCAACGAAGAAATCCAACGAGCTGATGGCGCATGCCTACAGCCATTTATATAACCTGCCGACAACGGGGCTTCGGTTCTTCACCGTATACGGTCCATGGGGCCGCCCGGATATGGCGTACTTCAGCTTTACGCAGAAAATTATGGCCGGAGAGCCGATTCAGGTGTTTAACGAAGGCAAAATGCAGCGCGATTTCACGTATATCGACGACATTGTCGAAGGCATTTACCGTCTGCTCGACCGCGCGCCGCAGCCAAACGCGGAGTGGGATCGCGTCGATCCGGATCCGGGCACGAGCTATGCGCCTTACAAGGTGTACAACATCGGCAACAACAAGCCGGTTGAGCTTATGGCGTTCATCAACACGATCGAGGATAAATTGGGGCGCAAAGCCGTTATGGAGTTCAAGCCGATGCAGCCGGGCGACGTAACAGCTACCTATGCGGACATCGACGGACTGATGGCGGATGTGGATTTCCGTCCGGAAACATCGATTGAGGAAGGCATCGGACGTTTTGCCGAGTGGTACAAGTCCTATTACGGCGCCCATTCCGACCTGGAAACGGCGGTAAAGGCGGCGGGACAATGAATCAAAAAATAGCCCATATCTGCACCTCCGGCATCAGCCACAAAATTATGGGCGACAAGCTTCGGCTGCTTCAGCAGCAGGAAGGCGTACAGGTAACCTTCATCTCCTCTCCGGAGGGTGTAGACGCGGAGCTGATGAAGGAAAAAGCCTACCCGTTCGAATGGAAGCTGCTCCCGATGGCGCGGTCCATTCAACCGGTTGCCGACCTGAGGTCGATCCTTGCGATGTATAAGCTGTTCCGCCGGGAGCGGTATGACATTGTGCATACCCACACGGCCAAGGCCGGCCTCATCGGACGGATTGCGGCGAAGCTGGCAAGGGTCCCGGTTGTTATTCATACGAGCCACGGATTGCCGTTTTATGAAGGGCAGCCGAGGAAGACCTATTGGTTATACAAAATGCTGGAGAAGTTTGGCGCGGCATGCTGCGATGCGCTTGCGTCGCAGAACGAGGAGGATGCCGGCGTGCTTCGCAAGCTGGCGCCTTGGCGGCCGGTGTTCGTGGAAGGCAACGGAGTAGACCTTAAGCATTTGGACGAACTGGCAGGTAGCGTTACGCCGGAACAGACGGCGGCGCTTCGCAGGAAGCATGGAATCGACCGGGAGGAAAAGGTGCTGTTTATGGCGGCGCGTTTCGAACCGGTGAAGGACCATAGCCTGCTGCTTGATGCTTTATCGGAGCTCAAGCGGGTTGGTGCGCTGAACTGGGTAACGGTACTGGCCGGACAAGGCCCGCTGGAGGCGGAGATTAAGCTTCAGGCGGAAATGGGCGGCCTCGAGGACGATGTGCTGTTCGTCGGTCAGCAATCCTCGATTATTCCTTGGCTGGTCATGGCCGATGCCGTAACGCTCACCTCGGAAAAAGAAGGCATCCCACGCTCCTTGATGGAGGCGATGGCGTTAAGCAAGCCGGTAGTTGCCACCAAGGTGCTGGGCACGCGAGAGCTGGTGGCGCATGCCGAGACCGGATTGCTCGTCCCTTACCGGGATTCCATGCAGCTGGGCGAAGCGCTGGCGGCGATGATGAACACGCCGGAAGCAAGGAAGCGGATGGGCGATGCGGGACGACGGCGGATAGAAGCGGCGTTTACGGAAGCCCGGGTAGTCGAGCGTCTGATGCGGCTGTATCGCAGTACGAAGGTCCAAGTGGATCGGAGCCGCGGACTAGGGGCTAGGCTGAATGCCTTCGGCAAGCGCTTGTTCGATCTGATTGCCAGCGTACCGGCTGCGTTGCTGCTGTCGCCCGTGATGCTGGTCGTAGCGCTCCTGGTGAAGCTGAAGCTGGGCTCGCCGGTATTGTTCAAGCAGCAGCGTCCGGGCAGGTACGGCAGTCCGTTCTATGTGCTGAAGTTCCGCACGATGCGGGATGCGTACGACCGGTTCGGCCAGCCGCTGCCGGACGAAGCGCGGCTGACGTCCTTCGGCAAGCTGCTGCGCAAGCTGAGTCTGGACGAGCTGCCGCAATTATTCAACGTGATTCGCGGGGATATGAGTCTGGTGGGGCCTCGGCCGCTGCTGATGGAATATCTCCCGCTCTATACCGAAGAGCAAGCGCATCGCCACGATGTCCGTCCGGGCATTACGGGCTGGGCGCAGGTGAACGGCCGCAATGCCGTCTCCTGGGAGGACAAGTTCAAGCTTGATCTCGCGTACGTGGAGCGGCGAAGCATCTGGTTTGATTTTCGCATATTGGTACGGACTGTGGGGAAGGTGCTGAAGCGCGACGGAATCTCGAGCGCGGGACAGGCCACCGTTCAAAAATTTACGGGAAGCAGAGAAATGGGGAATGCATCATGATTAGCGGTCATACGGAGCAATACCGGGTAATGGAGGAGCCGGCAAGACGCCCTCTCATCGTTGTGGGTATGGGTGGACATGGCCGGGTGCTGATGGATATCGCCCGGGTATCTCAGACTTACCGGTTGGCGGCAGTCCTCGACGACCGCTTCTCAGGCGTCGAGCTGCGAGGCGGCCTGCCGTATGGTCCAATCGCGACGCTGAAGCATTTTCTCGCGGATGAGCCGGGCATGCACGTGGTGATCGGCATCGGCGACAACCGGACGAGACGGGCCATCGTTGAGATGCTCGCTCTGCCCGAGTCCTCTTACGCCGTGCTGGTTCATCCCGCGGCGGTTGTCGCGGAGGATGCGCACATCGGACTTGGCGCCGTGGTGATGCCCGGCGCTGTCATCGGCCCGGGCGCCGTAGTTGGCGCGCACGCCATCATCAACTCCGGCGCGGTCGTCGAGCATGACGCGCTGGTCGGCCCGTTCGCGCATATATCGCCGAACGCGACCATGGCCGGCGCCGCCTCCGCCGAGGAAGGCGCGCATATCGGCAGCGGCGCGGTGCTCATCCCGCGCATCCGCGTCGGCAGCTGGTCCGTGCTTGGCGCGGGCGGCGTCGCCGTCCGGGACATCCCCGGCGGCAAGACAGCAGTAGGCGTTCCGGCACGGGTCGTGCCGCCACGCCTCAGCGTGGAAAAGGCGCTGTAGGACTGCGCGAATGAGGCGGTATAAGGCCGAAAACAGCCTTGCATGCACTAGCCGCCGCCATGGCAAAAGCACCGCCGTAAGGCGGAAATCCCCTTACGGCACATCCCGCGCCGCAGCTTCGCCGCTGGCGGCGCAGCAAACCAAAATCAAGCGCGCGGCGCTGCCAACGCGAGCCGCGTGCACCACATAGCCCGCCCTGACAGAGGCGGGCAGCACAAAGAGGAGCTGATCGCGACGTGAACAACAGTCGAATCTATTTATCCCCGCCGCATTTGGGAACGCGGGAGCGCGAATACGTAGAGTTAGCCTTCCGCACGAACTGGATCGCGCCGCTTGGTCCCAATGTCGACCAGTTCGAGCGCGAGCTGGCGGAGAAAGTGGGAGCGAAGGGGGCAGTTGCGCTGTCCTCCGGCACCGCGGCCATCCATATGGCGCTTAAGCTGCTGGGAGTTGGACGCGGCGACCGCGTTTTCGTCTCCTCGCTTACGTTTATCGCAAGCGTGAATCCGGTGCTGTACGAAGGCGGCGTGCCGGTCTTCATCGACTGCGACGCCGAGACCTGGACGATGTCGCCGAAGGCGCTCGAGCGCGCCTTCGAGGAAGCGCATCGCAACAAGCAGCTGCCTAGAGCGGTTATCGTCGTTCACCTGTACGGGCAAAACGCCGACATGGACGCCATCAACCGGATTTGCGCCAAATACCGCGTGCCGGTCATTGAAGACGCAGCCGAATCCCTGGGCACCACGTACAAAGGCCAATCCAGCGGTACCCATGGCAAATTCGGGATCTACTCCTTTAACGGCAATAAAATCATTACCACCTCCGGAGGCGGCATGCTGGTCTCCGACGATACCGCGGCATTGTCGAAGGCGCGCTTCTGGGCGACGCAGGCCCGCGAGCCGCAGCCTCATTACGAGCATGCGGAGCTGGGCTACAACTACCGTTTGAGCAACGTGCTGGCGGGTATTGGCCGCGGACAGCTGGAGCTGCTCGACGAACGGGTAGATGCACGCAGAGCGGTGTTTAACCGCTATAAGCATGCTTTTGCGGATATCGAAGGCATTGCCATGATGCCCGAAGCGGAATACGGCCGCTCTACCCGCTGGCTGACGACGATGACGATCGATCCGATTATCACGGGCTGCACGCCGGCCGATCTGTTGGAGAAGCTTACCGAAGCCAATATCGAAGCGCGCCCGGTATGGAAGCCGATGCACCGCCAGCCGCTTTTGCAATATTACCCGTACTTCCCGCATGAGCCGGGCAGCAGCGTGTCCGACACGCTGTTCGAGCAAGGCATCTGCCTGCCGTCGGGCTCCAGTCTCACGTGGGATGAGCAAGACCGCGTCATCACCTGCATCAAACAAACCATTCAAATGAAATCGAGGAGGATGTCCCATGAAAGTGCGTAAAGCGATAATTCCAGCTGCCGGTCTCGGCACCCGATTCCTGCCTGCAACGAAGGCTCAACCGAAGGAAATGCTGCCGATCGTGGACAAGCCGACTATCCAATATATTATCGAGGAAGCGATCGCTTCCGGCATCGAAGACATTCTGATCATCAGCGGCCGCGGCAAGCGGGCGATCGAGGACCATTTCGACAAAACGTTCGAGCTGGAGGACATGCTGGCCAAGAAAGGCAAGACGAAGGAGCTCGAGCAAATCCGCGGCATCTCCGAGATGGCGAACATTCACTACATCCGTCAAAAAGAGCCAAAAGGCCTCGGCCACGCGATCTGGTGCGCGCGCAGCTTTGTGGGCAGCGAGCCGTTTGCCGTCCTGCTCGGCGACGATATCGTACAGTCCGAGGACCCTTGCCTCAGCCAGCTGATCCGCGTCTATGACCGCTACCAGTCTTCGGTTGTTGGCGTACAGCGCGTTGCCGACGAGGATGTATCCAAATACGGGATTATCGCTCCTCGCGGATCGTCGATCGAGCCGTCGGTCTTTTTCCTGGACGGTCTGGTGGAGAAGCCTTCGAAAAAAGCCGCTCCTTCCAACTACGCGATTATGGGCCGTTACGTCCTGTCGCCGGAAATCTTCGATATTCTCGAGCATCAAACCCCGGGCGCGGGCGACGAAATTCAGCTGACCGATGCGATCAAGAAGCTGAACGACCAGCGCAACGTGCTTGCTTACAACTTTGAGGGCGTTCGTTACGACGTGGGCGACAAGTTCGGTTTTATCAAAGCGCAACTCGACTTCGCCCTTCAGCGCGATGATCTGCAGAAGGATGTGCTGGGCTACCTGCAGCAAGTGTACGAGAAGCATTTTATTACGAAGGCGGCGAACTAACATGCGGAAAATTACAGTAATCGGTACCGGATACGTCGGTCTTGTCTCGGGCACTTGCTTTGCCGAGGTAGGTAACCGGGTCATCTGCTGCGACGTGGATCAGCGCAAAATCGACCTGCTCAATAGCGGTGTCATTCCGATCTATGAGCCGGGTCTCGAAGAGATGGCGCTTCGCAACAAGGAGCAGGGCCGCCTGCTCTTTACGACCGAAGTAGGCGAAGCGATCGAAGCTTCGGATATCGTGTATATCGCGGTTGGCACGCCAATGTCGGAGACGGGCGAAGCGGATATGCGTTACGTCATGTCGGCGGCGAAGAAAATCGGCGAGCATCTGAACGGCCACAAAATCATCGTGAACAAAAGCACCGTGCCGGTCGGCACAGGCGAGCTTGTGCGCGAGGTTGTTCAGGCGAACAAGAAGTACCCATGGACCAGCTTTGACGTCGTGTCCAATCCGGAGTTCCTTCGCGAAGGCACGGCCTTGTCGGATTGCATGAACATGGACCGCGCCATTATCGGCTCGGACAATGCGGAGGCGGCGGAGAAGATCGCGCAGCTGCATGCGCCTTTCAACACGCGAATCTTCAAGACGGATCTGGAAAGCGCTGAGATGATCAAATACGCGGCGAACACGTTCCTCGCGACCAAAATTTCGTTTATCAACGCCATCGCGAACATTTGCGAGAAAGTCGGCGCCGACGTTGAAGACGTAGCAAAGGGCATGGGCATGGACAGCCGGATCGGCGAAAAATTCCTTCAGGCCGGCATCGGTTACGGCGGGTCCTGCTTCCCGAAAGACACTTATGCTTTAGCGCATATCGCGGACAAGTCGGGGTATGATTTCGAACTGCTGAAGTCCGTTATCAAAACAAATCATCGCCAGCGTTTCGTTGTCATGGACAAGCTTCGCGAGACGCTTGGCGGACTTGCGGGCAAGCAGATTGCCGTGCTTGGCCTGGCATTCAAGCCTAACACGGACGACATGCGCGAAGCGCCTTCCTTAAGCATTATTCCGGAGCTGCTGAAGCAAGGAGCGGTTGTTCGCGCGTTTGATCCGATTGCAGCCGAAGCGGCAAAGAAACAGCTGCCAGCGGAGGTCGCTTATCTGGAGTCGGCGGAGCTTGCGGCAGCGGGCTGCGATGCTTGCGTGATTTTGACGGAGTGGAATGAAGTACTGACCATGGATTTGGCGAAAGTCCGCGACCGGATGAAGCAGCCGATCATCATTGACGGACGCAACAGCTTTGATCCGAAGGTTATGGAGCAGCACGGTTTTGTTTACTATTCGGTGGGTCGCCGTCCGGTTAATCGCCATGAGGCGGAGCGCAAATCCGTGAATTTGTAGGGAAAGCCTTCGGTGAACCTCTAACGAACTGCTAATCCTGATCTCGAAAGGGGGTGAGCGCTTGAATGAAAGTCCGCTTCGGCCGGGCGGATGGAGTGCAGGTTTACCTTATAAACGAAAATACAGGAAATGCAGAAAATGCAGGAGGAGGAAGGTATGAAAAAGAAATTCCGGGCGCTGATAACGCTGGCTGCTACGGCTTTGCTTGTGCCGGCGCTGATCGTGAACGCTTCGAGCGCGGCAGCGGCATCCAAAGCGCCAACAGCTGCCGTTAACGCGAGCTTTTTCTCGCAATCGTCGTTCCAGCCGCTTGCCAATACGTTCATTCAGAAGGTTATTCAGAACTTTGCGCAAGAAGTGCAAAAGGCAGTGGAGAGCATTCAGAACGGCAAGGGCAACAACGGTAAAGGCAACAGCGGCAACAGCGGCAACAACGGCAACAACGGCAACAACGGTAACCACGGCAACAGCGGCAACAACGGCAACAACGGCAACAACGGCAACAACGGCAACAACGGCAACAACGGCAACAGCGGCAACAGCGGCAACAACGGCAACAACGGCAACAGCGGCAACAGCGGCAACAACGGCAACAGCGGCAACAGCGGCAACAACGGCAACAACGGCAACAACGGCAACAACGGCAACAACGGCAACAACGGTAACAACGGCAACAATGGCAATAACGAGAAAAAAATCCAACAGGTGTACAATGACACTTCCGCGAAGCTGTTCCAGCTGCGCAACCAGTGCCAGGCTGGCCTGACGGACATCGCGGTTGAGTTCACGACGTTAACGTCGACGCATGAGAAGACGGAATTGTACAAGACGGGTACCGCTGCGTTCAATAGCTGCACTAGCCAGTACAAAGTGATCATGGACGACGCAGCTGCAAAAATCGTTGCTCTTGGCGGCGAGCCTTCGATCCTTGAACCGATGCAAGATCGTTATCAACAAGAGATCATCGCAGGCCGTGCACAGCTTAACGCTATCGTAGGCAAATAATTTTATTCGCCTAGCAAGAAGAACCGCGCAATCGAGGAGATCCTCTATTGCGCGGTTTTTTCTATCCTCATTTCGGATTATAATAGGTACGGAAACGGAGGTTGTCAGCATGATCATCAGAGAGCTTCAGGAGAAGGACAACGCAGCCATTGAACGCGTCATCAGAGAATGCCTGATCGAGTTCGGAGGCAATCGGGAGGGGTTGGCCTGGGCCGACGAGAGCCTGAGCCGCTTGTCCGACTATTATAATCGCGATGGCAGGGCCTATTGGGTCATTGAGCAGGACGGAGAGGTTGTGGGCGGCTGCGGAATTGCGCCTTTTGCCGACTCGGAGGAAGTTTGCGAGCTGCAGAAAATGTATCTTTTCCCGGCGGTACGCGGTACGGGCATGGCGGCAAAGCTGCTCGATACGGCGTTAACCTTTGCCCGGCTTCATTATAAACAGTGCTATCTGGAAACGCTGCAAAATATGCATGCCGCTAACCGCTTTTACGCCAAGCACGGCTTCGAGTCGCTGTCTGCGCCGCTAGCCGGATCGGAGCATTTTGCCTGCGATGCCTGGTATATTAAAGGTCTGGAGGGTGTTTAAACGATGCGTCTCAACATTCGGTTCGTCCCCGTTGAACCAGCCGATCTCGACACCGTTCAGGATATTGTGAATTCGAATACCGCCTATAATCTCATGGAGAACGGTCGCCCCGAGCGCTCTCGCGAGGAGCTTCTTGAGCAGCTTTCTCCAGACCAGCACAGTCTGCTGATTCGGCTGGATGGCCGTGCTATTGGGTTGTTGCAATACTTGGACGAGAATCCGAAGGATGGTTACCCATGGCTTGGCCTTCTCATGATTCACGACCGGCTGAAAGGGAAAGGCTACGGCAAGGCTGCTTACGCTTCCTATGAGCAGCGGCTTAAGCAGGAAGGGAAACAGTCCGTACGCATCGGCGTTATTCCCGAAAATGAACCCGCCAAACGGTTTTGGGGCTCCTTGGGATTTCAATATTATGCGACCAAATTGGCCAACATCGGCATTGAGGTTGATTGCTATGAGAAGGCTTTATAAGTGAGCAGGCGGAAACCGTCTGCTTTTTTGTTTTTATTTGGAAACTTTTAGATGCGGTGAACGTCCTATTTATAGGAGGTGGGGATTTGCGGAGGTTAGTATATAGTCTGTTCTTGGGCATGATCTTCCTGCTAAGCGCATGCGGCCAGGCGGAAGAGGTTCGGCATATCGAAGCTTTTGGCATTGAAGTCATGGAGCAGAATGCGGAAGGACTGTATGAACCAGCGGGGTTTAAGAAAGTGAATTCCATCATGACGACAAAGGCAGACAAGAATTATACGAGGGTGGAGCTGAAGTCGGTTGAAGACTTCTACGATACGGGAGGCAAGTACGTCAAAACCGTCATTACGCACGAACAGGGTTATAAGTCGAACGTACTGGATACCAAGGATGGATTTCATCGAACGGAAGAGCTTCACGAGCCGTCAACGATTCTGATCCCCGACGAAGACGCCGAGAGCTTCCGGGGAGATCAATTGTCCGGTGAAGAGCTCGAGCAATTAGAGAAGCATGTTCAGTCTTTCATGAAGCTGGTTGATTAAGCAGGCGAATTCGTCTGCTTATTTTATTTAGGCCAAAACCGTTTGCTCCTCCCGGAAGTCTAATAAGTAGATGCGGAAATGGCAGGGGAGGAAGCGTGTGGGAAACGAATTACTGGTGGCCGCAGCGAGACGGGGCGACGATGCTGCCTTTTATAGTCTCATTACGCAGCACAAGGAGAAGATGTACCGGATTGCTTATTCGTATTTGAAAAACGAAACCGATGCCCTTGAGGCCGTGCAGGAAGCGACCTGCCGCGCGTATATGCAGATTCGCAAGCTGAAGGAGCCGGAGTATTTCGGCAGCTGGCTGATCCGGATTCTGATGAATTACTGTGCGGACGAAGCCAAGCGGAAAACGCGAAGAGCGGACGGACAGCAAGCAGTGGCTGCTGCTCTTGATCCGCATGCGGCAAATGGCGAATCGGCCTTGCTGGAGCGGGTGATGCTCGAGTCGGCGGTGGAGCAGCTGGATGCGAACTATCAGAAAGTGATTCAGCTGAAGTATTATCACGATCTGACCATTACGGAGATTGCGAGAACGCTGCAGAAGCCGGAAGGGACGATCAAGACTTGGCTGCATAAAGCGCTAGGCGGGCTGCGGCAGCGGCTGGGGAAGGAGGGGGAGCCGAATGGATGAGTATCGGGATGAACAAGCGCGGGAGCTTCCGGAGCTGGAGGCGATGAAGGAATACATGGAGGACATTCCCATACCTTCCGAGATTGACGCGAGGATATGGAGCGGCATAAGGGCCGGCCGGCAGCGCAGAAGACGAAGAGTATTTTCCAGAGTGGCTGCTTATACCGCATGTCTATTGCTTCTCGTATCGGTTGCGTCCGTTCGGTTCTCTCCCGAGGTAGCCGCGTACGTGGGGGAGATACCAGGCCTTAAGCCGTTTGTCGAGCTCATTCATTACGATAAGGGCCTTGAACTGGCCATAGACAATGACTTTATGCAGCCAGTAGGTCTCTCGGAAGAACAGGACGGGATTAAGGTAACGATTGACGGTATGATCGCCGACGAATCGAGAATCATTGTGTTCTATACGTTAGAGAATGTAGATGAACGGAAGAGTGTTGTTAATTTCAATGGAGCTAGAATATCTAATGTTGAGCATATATCTAGCTCGTACGGTTCCGGTGCGTTTGAAGAGGACTGGAAGATAAGGCAAGATACAATAGAATTCCAGCCCCAAGACGGAACTCGCTTGCCGGATACGTTGGAGCTGGAACTGAAGCTCAATAAAGTCAGCGAAGCTGCAACAACGGATATAGAATGGCATTTTTCTGTTCCTGTAGATAAAGCGAAGTTTGAAGGAATGAAGGAAACTTACGATTTGAACCAGACTGTCGCGGTTGAAGGCCAGAAAATCACTTTCGGGAAGATGACAGTCTACCCAACAAGAATCGGGGTTGAAGTAAATTATGATCCGGCCAATACGAAGAAGCTGTTCTACCTCGATGATCTTCGGCTTGTAGATGAAAGAGGTGAAGCGTTCAGTTCGATAATGAATGGCATATCCGGGTCTACTATAAACGAGAACAGCCAAGTACTGTACTTCCAGAGCAATTACTTCAAGAAGCCCAAGCATCTCTATTTGCGGGCGAGCAGTATTCGGGCGCTGGACAAAGATAAACTGGAGGTGAAGGTTGACCTCGAACGCAAGCAGCTGCTTGCCAGACCGGACAGCCAGCTTACTCTGAAAGACATAGGCACTAGTAGCGAGGATGGGCAGGACATTCTTGTTTTCGAACTGAAGAACAACGATCCGCTTGATCAGGATCGCATGTATAGTCTATTTGAAGGCGCGTTTAAGGACGCTGCAGGCCACTCTTTCGAATCGCATATGACGGGTACCTCGGGCAATGGGGCAGATACCGAGTACCAATTCTATATTCCGAAGGAGAAATACCAGAGTCCGCTTACGCTTCATATTCAGGATTATCCGACTCGGATTCACGGGGACATTGATATCCAAATTAAATAAAATGCAATCGACAAGTAAGGGCTGCCGTCATCGGCAGCCCTTACTTGCACGAATGATCTTCTATTGAAGTTGATCCGGAACTTCATCCTTATGCGGCGTGCTGACTTCAGCGAATAGATTGCGGCTGCCGGAATTTACTGCCGGGGGTGCAACGGCTTGCGGGAAATAGGATCGTAACAGGCTTTCGATATCTCTTATCGTGGCAGGCTTTGCATGCGGATAAAGCTCATAGCCAAGCTCTCCGTTGACCTCGATTGTCGCCGATTTTACGTCCTGGAAAGCCGAGATTTCGTGCATGCGCAATCTCTTCTCCAGATCGTCTACGGATATGCGCAGCTTTCTCAAATTGTTTGTTATAACCTCTCCATTCTCGATAACGGGTACGGCAAATCCCTTTAGCAATCGCTCGGCAGTGTTGGATTTTAGCGTTAGCCATTCGACCCCTACAAGAACGAGAACAAACACCGCGGCTGCTGCTATCGTCTTTAAGGCTCCTTTTCCGCTTACCTCCGAGCCCATAATTGCGCCTATCGTCAGCAAGATCCCCAGCTGGGGCATGGTCATTTGCGAAATCGATTTACGCCCGGCAAGACGAAGAAGAATGATGCTGACCGCGGCGAATAAAAAGGCTAGACCTAACATGTATAGCATGCGATTCCTCCTGATCTCATTCTAATCCTGTAAAGTAAGTATTTGCATGGAGGCTTTTAAGTATCAGGAAAGAAATAAAGAAGTAAGGCTGCCGGATTAAACGGCAGCCTTACTTCTTTACTCCGACAACAGAAAGTCCAGAACAGCGCTCTCGAACGCATCCGGAAACTCCACATTAGGGAGATGGACGGCGGGCAGCATAAGAAGCCTTGCGTGCGGCACCGTCTCGGCAAGTGATTCGCCGTGACTTGGCAGCGTCACCGTATCATTCTGACCTGCGATGACTAGTGTCGGGCTGCTGATAAGAGCAGCGGTCCGGCGCATATCCATGTCGCGGATTGCGGCCCAGCTGCCTCCGATTCCTTCCGCGCGGGTGGCGAGGACCATCCGGTGGAAGGCAGCGACAATCCCGCTCTTCGAATCGATCATATTCGAAGGGAACCAGTTTTTGATAAACGTATCGGCGAAACCGTTCAAGTTCTCTGCTTGCAGGACGGAAGCAATCAATCCATCCCACTGCTCGGCAGGTCCCAGATAGGACGAGGTATTGCTTAAGATCAGCCGGCTGATCCGTTCGGGAGCGTGGATGCCAAGCCATTGCCCGACGGCACCGCCAAGCGACAATCCGAGAAAATGGACGCGGTCGATCCGAAGCGAATCGAGCAGCTCGATGACATCTCTTCCCAATCGGTCGAAGGAATAAGGCCCGGCTGGCGTATCCGAGTCGCCATGACCGCGGTAATCATAGCGCAGCACGCGGAAATGCTCCCCGAATGCTTCGATCTGTCCTTCCCACATATTCATGGAAGTAGCAATGGAGTTCGCCAGCATAAGTACCGGCTTATCGGCTGCCCCATCGACTCGATACGCTATTCGAACGCCGTCTCCGGTGGTGAAAAAGCTTAAGCCATTCGTTCTATTTGTTTCATTAAAGGTCATTGTCATCATCATCCATCTCCTTCATTGGTTATTAGTGACAGTTTATTGGAATCGGCTTACAATTCACATAAGAGGATTAAGGAATTTGGCGCTCGAAAACTTAATGATTACGTTAGTAGCTGTCCCAAACCTTTAAAATTAGAGGTGATCTATTTCATGGACCAAATTGATCATAAAATACTGTCGATTCTTCATGATAACGCCAGGATTACGATCTCGGAGATGAGCCGCATCATTGCCATGTCGCAGCCGGCCGTCACCGAGAGACTCCGTAAGCTGGAGGAGCAGGGAGTCATAACGGGCTATCGGGCAGAGCTGTCCTTATCCAAGCTTGGCAAGTATACAACGGCGTTTGTATTGTTTAAGTCGAGCCACTGCAAGGAATTCGAAGCCTTTAGCGAGGCCGCCCCTGAGATCGTGGATTTCTACCGAACGAGCGGGGAGTACAATTATTTATTGAAGGTCGTGACGGAAACAAGCGAAACCTTGGAGAGCTTCCTTGAAAAATGCCATACCTATGGATTTTCTTCGACTCTAGTCGTACTCTCCACCCGGTTCGAGGATAAACTTTTTTCCGCAATTCTCCCTAACCAAGCATAAAACCCGAGCAAACCGCGTACTTAGTGAAGCAAGACTTCCTAAGCATCGCGGTTTTTTTGTTCCTTCGTAGGCGTTTTGTTTTTGCGCAAAGATGCCATACTGAACGAATAGCGAGTAAGGATACAGGTTTTTAAGGAGTGATAGCAGATGAAGCTGTACGACTGCGCCATTATCGGAGGCGGACCGGCTGGGCTTAACGCAGCGCTTGTGCTGGGCAGGGCTAGACGGCACGTTGTGCTGTTTGACGATAACAAGCCGCGGAATGCGGTGACGCGCGAATCGCATGGATTTATTACAAGAGACGGCGTAAAGCCCGATGAATTCCGGCGGCTTGCCCATCTGGATATAAGCAAATATCCTTCCGTCAAGGTGGTTCGGACCAAGGCCGTGGATATGGTAAAGCGGGGGCATGCCCTGTTTCTCGTGCAGGCAAGCACCGGAGAGGTGTATCAGGCGCGGACGATTATTCTGGCGCTAGGACTAAAGGAAAAGCTGCCCGATATTTCGGGCGTCGCCGATTATTACGGCTCGTCCTTATTCAGCTGTCCGTATTGCGACGGATGGGAAATGAGAGACCAGCCGCTTGCCGTCATCTCGGAGAATGAGTCCCACCGCTTCTCGATGGTATCCACGGTCTATAACTGGAGCAAAGATCTGATTGTGTGCACCAATGGGGTTGGATCGATTGAGCCGCAGCAGCGGGCGAAGCTTCTGAGCCGGGGGGTACGGATCTTCGAGCAGCGAATTGCTTCTCTGAGAGGAAAAAGCGGCCGCCTGCAAAAGATCGTCTTTGCCGACGGGACGGAAGTGGCCCGTACGGGAGGTTTTGTAACGTCGAACTGGTATCTCCCTATCCGGGGTGCCGAGAAATTAGGCTGCAGATTAAACGAAAGCGGCGGTCTGGCGATAGACGATTACGGAAAAACGACGGTGGAGCATGTCTACTCCGCAGGCGATGCGGCCACGATTTCGCCCGCCCAGCTTGTGGTTGCGGCTGCCGGAGGGAGTAAGGCGGCGATGAGCGTTAACACCGCACTGACCCATTTGGATTTTTAAGCGCCATGTTATTTAAGTGTTATAATAACTAACATAAATCATTGCGCAGAACGTTTCTACCTGCTAAAATCTTGATGAATTGCTAGCTGATTGATAGATTGCACGAGCAGCTCAATTTGTGCTAGGCCAATGTTGAGAGAGGTGGAGTGGACCATGGGGAAGCGGTTATCGGTACTTCTGGCAGCGGGAATTCTCGTCATGACGATGGCAGCATGCGGGGCCAACAAGGAAAACGGCAGCAGCAACACGGCAAGCGGCGGCGATCAACCAAGCAGCACTGCCAGCGAGAAGGTGTACAAGTTCGCGACCGACGCGGCTTATGCGCCAATGGAATTTATGGATAAGGATAAAATTTCGGGCTTTGACGTTGATTTTCTGAAGGCGGTTATGGAGGAAGCGGGACTGAAGTATTCCATCACGAATACCGGCTGGGACGCGATGCTGACGGAGGTGCAATCCGGCAAAAGCTATGATGCGGGAATATCGAGCGTATCCATTACGCCGGAGAGGGAAGAGTCTTATGACTACTCCATTCCTTACTTTGAATCCACCAATATGATTATGGTGAAGGAAGACAGTACGGTTGCCAGCGCGGCTGATCTGAAAGACAAGAAGGTAGCGGTTCAGGGCTCCACGACGGCGGATACGTTGATGTCCGGCATTATGGGCAACGACAATACCGACCTGAAGCGGTTCGACAGCAATGCGGTGGCGATGCTCGAGCTTGATTCGGGCGGGGTGGATGCCGTTGTGGCCGATATCGCGATTGTCCGCGAATATATGAAGAATAATCCGGAGCGCAAGCTGAAGGCGATCATGGACACGGCGAGCTTTGGTTCGGAGTTTTACGGCATTTTGCTTCCGGCGGGCAGCGAGCTGAAGGCGAAGCTGGATCCGGCGATCAAGACGGTGCTCGAGAACGGCAAGTATACGGAAATTTATAAAGAATGGTTCGGGGAAGAGCCGAACGTCGACAATGTGCTAAACGCGAAGTAAGCAGCATAAGGCATGCGTAATGGGATCAAGTTGCGCATGCTTTTTTCTTGACCGGGGAGGACGAGCGCATGCATTTTCGATTCGATATTATCGTCGACTATATTCCGTTATTGCTCAAAGGGGCCGCGCTGACGATTGGGATCTCTGCGCTTGCGATTGCGCTGGGCACCATGCTGGGGCTGGCCGTCAGCTTTGGCAAAATGTCGTCCAGATGGTATCTCAGCTGGCCGACGAGCGGGTATATTCATTTTTTTCGCGGTACGCCGTTATACGTTCAAATTCTGATCGTGCATTTTGGGCTTGTGCCCGCTTGTATTGGACATACCGATGCCATTGTTGCGGCGATTACCGCTCTTGCTTTGAACTCGGCCGCCTATACGGCGGAAATTTACCGGGCGGGCATCCAGTCGATTGATAAAGGACAGACGGAAGCCGCGCAATCCCTTGGGATGACCAGCGGACAGACGATGAGATTTATTATCCTGCCGCAGGCGGTGAGACGGATGATCCCGGCTTTCGGCAATGAATTTGTCGTCCTCATCAAGGATTCCTCGCTAGTTGCCCTAATTGCCGCGCCGGAATTAATGTACTGGAGCAATGTGATGCGGGGCCAGTATCTGCGCGTGTGGGAGCCTTATCTTGCGGCCGCCTTTATCTATCTGATTCTGACTTACTCGCTTAGCAAGCTGCTGGGCTGGATGGAGAAGAAGGGGGTGGCGGGATGACGGCGGGACCGATTATTGCTGTAACTGGAGTCCATAAGTCGTTTGGAGCGAATACCGTTCTGAAGGATGTGTCCATGCAGGTAGCGCCTGGGGAGGTTGTTGTCATTATCGGCCCTTCCGGCTCGGGGAAGTCAACGCTGCTCCGCTGCCTGAATGGACTGGAGAAGCCGGAGGGGGGCGAGATCCGGATTGAAGACCGTTCCTTGCTCGAGGCCGGGTCAAGCATTACCGGGATCCGATCGCGAATGGGGATGGTATTCCAGCAGTTTAACCTGTTTCCTCATCTTAACGTGCTTGGCAATATTACGCTCGCTCCCGTGCGGGTACGCAAGCTGGAACCGGCGAATGCGGAGAAGCTTGCTTTGTCGCTGCTTGGCAAGGTAGGTCTCGCCGAGAAAGCGGGACAGTTCCCGGCATCGCTCTCCGGCGGACAGGCGCAGCGGGTTGCGATCGCACGGGCGCTCGCTATGGAGCCTCGCATTATGCTGTTCGACGAGCCTACTTCGGCGCTTGATCCCGAGATGGTGGGCGAGGTGCTCGCCGTCATGAAGGAGCTTGCGGCGGAAGGGATGACGATGGTCATCGTTACGCATGAGATGGGCTTTGCCCGGGAGGTCGGGCATCGGGTGCTGTTCATGGAGCAAGGGATGATCGTGGAGGAAGGAACTCCGCAGCAGCTGTTCGACGAACCGCGGCAGGAGCGGACGAAAGCTTTTTTATCCAAGGTGCTGTAGCAACCGGCTTGCGAAGCGCATAAGGTGAAATCTCCGCGGAAACCCTACTAGTGGCAAAGGAGGGGATTGAAGCGATGGAATCCACTAGCGAATTTGTGGCAAAGGTTCATGCCACGCAAGCCAAGCAGAAGAAAAACCAGGTCCGTTACGGCAAAGGCAAGGCTTCCCAAAAGCTGCAAAACGTGCAGCATACGAACAATCCATAACTTGAAGATCCGTTCCGCCCGGAGCCTTGGTCAAATCCCAAGGCCGGGCGGATTGCGCGATTAGCGGAAAAGGCTTATCCATGGATTGACAAAAGAAGGCGGTTGCGGCATCATAAACATATGAATAGTTGTTCATATATATAAAGTGAGGTGCCAGTCTTATGAGTCATGAACATAACCATAACGAGCAAGAAGGGGAGCATAAGCATTCGCATTCCGGCAAGGGGCATGCGGATAGCTGCAGCGGCGGACATCACCATGGCCACGGCCACGGTCACGGGACACATGGTCATGACCATGGACATCACGGGCATCATCATCACTTTGATATGTCGGGCAACAAGACCGGACTATTTATCGCGTTAATTATTACGGCGGGCATTATGGTATTGGAGTTTGTCGGGGGACTGGTGACCAACAGCCTGGCGCTGTTGTCGGATTCGGGGCATATGCTGAGCGACGTGAGCGCCTTGGTGCTCAGCCTTGTGGCGGTATGGTTCGCGGCGCGCCCGGCTTCGGCGGTTCGCACGTACGGTTTTCACCGGTTCGAGATATTGGCGGCTTTATTTAACGGCATTACGCTTGTAGTTATTTCGGTCTTTATTATTTGGGAGGCCATCGGCCGATTGTTTGATCCGCCGACTGTGGCAAGCGGCTCGATGATGCTGATTGCGGCAGTTGGCCTGCTTGCCAACCTGGCGAGCGCCTGGGCGCTGCTGCGCAAAGGGGATGTCCATAACAACCTCAACGTCCGAAGCGCTTACCTTCACGTGCTGGGCGATGCGCTTGGCTCGGTAGGGGCCGTGCTTGCGGGGCTGCTGATCTACCTCTTCGATTGGAATATCGCCGATCCGATTATTTCGATTGTCGTTGCCGTTCTGATTGTAAGAAGCGCGTGGAGCGTGTTGAAGCATACCGTCCACATTCTGATGGAAGGGACTCCGGTGAACGTGGACGAGAAGGAGATTCGCGCGGCGCTTGGAGAGATCGAAGGCGTCGTTGACGTGCATGACCTTCACATCTGGACGATTACGTCCGGTCTGGACTCCTTGAGCTGCCACCTGCAGGTCGCGGACGGAACGGACTGCCAAGGGGTGCTGCAGGCGGCGATCGCGCTGGTCGAGGAACGCTTTGGCATTCAGCATTCCACGATTCAAGTGGAAAGCTCGCGCATCCGGCATATGGAGCTGCAGGTCTAGCGGCAGCTCCAAGGTGCAGCGGTTAGCGCAGCAAGCAATGTGCAATGGCTATTGTGCAGCGGTATCTTGAGCGTTGAAGCTGCTCTGTGCAGAAGTGGAAGTACTGCCGTTCGCCTACGTTGCATGAAATGCAGGATAAAGATGCGCATTGCCCCAGTAACCTGAACGATACTGCACGGAATGCACTATATTCGTGATTTGTAGCTCTAATCGGTTCGAATTGACGTAATATCCTGCATTCTGTGCAGCGTAATTTCTCTATGGGCCTGCAAATGTGCGTGTATCCTGCATATCGTGCAGTGTAATTTCAGCAAGCCGTTCGGCTGGGGAGGTATAGCGATTTACATAGGCATAGCCCGTAGATTCTTATCAAGACCAAGCCTGAACATGCCCCGCCAAACGCAAGAACGCCGCCCTTCATGGGGCGGCGTTTTATTTTAGCATATTAAAGATTGATATAACGGTCGAAGATTGCGCCGAAATCTTTTACTTTGTACTGCTTCTGCGCGCCCTCGAGCCAGTTGAATGCGGATTGGTTCAGCTTGTTGAACGCATCGGCTACATCGTAGTCGCCTTTATGGGCATGGCTAAGCGTCGAGGAAGCGAGCTCCAGGCTTTGGCGGGCAAAGCTGAGGCTGATTTCGTTCTCGTGGTGGATCTCGGAAATTTTGATAAGGGATTTGTACAAGTCCTTCACTTGCTCGATATGCTTCTTATTCACGTCGATGGAGAACGGTACGGAGCCAATCACGAATTTGATCTCGACGTCCAGGTCGACCGTGCCGGCCGTCTCCAGGGCTACGTTGCCGATCTTGTTCGTTGCGTAAGGGTAACGGTGCAGCATGCGTTTCTTGCTGACCGCGCTGGTGCCGTCCAGATGAATAAGGGCCAGGTTGGTGAAGCAGTATTCGTCGGTTTTCGACTTGATCAGAAAATAAATCTTTTCCCCGTCTTCGTGCATCACGTAGTCATCGGAATCCACCTTATCATAATTCTCCGGCCGGATAACCGACCCGATATCGCTGAGGCCGAGTATGTCGGCAGCTACTTTTCCGAACAATCTTACCATTCCTCTCCCTATGTAGATTGAATCACTCTACCATTATATATGCGGAATGGGGGATTATTCTAGATGATCCTAAACGCGGCTTAAGACCGCTCGGCGGCGGCTTTGGAGGCGGCCATTTTTTCCTCCATGTGCTGTCTCTTTACCAGAACGGCGGCAATCACCAGCATAACGCCGTTAATAATAAACACCCATTTAATCGGGATAATGCCGCCTAGCACGCCCCCGATAACAGGTCCAAGCATGGTAGCGAACTGGGTAGCCGACTGGTTCAAGCTGAAGGCCCGGCCGCGGAAGCTTGTCTCCGTCGACTTCACGATCATCGCATTAATAGCGGGAGTTACCCCGGCGAAGAACAGGCCGTATACGAAGCGCAGAATGCCGAATTCGGCAATATGCCCGACGAAGAACTGCAGGCAGTTGCCGATCCCTCCGCCAAGCAAGCCGATAAAGAGCACCTTCGAGAAGCCGATTTTCGACCCGAATTTACCCCACTGCGGAGCGGCGATCAAGGTCGCAATCCCGACGGCCGAGAACACAATCCCGGATTGCAAGGAAGCATCATGCTCGTTTGTCCCTAGCTGCAGCACGTAGACGGTAAGCAGCGGCTCGAGAATCATAACCGAGAACATCGCAAGTCCGGACATGCCAAGGAGCGTCAGGAAGGCTTTGTTATGCGAGGCATGCTTCAGGTCGTCCAGAACGGAGGAGCGCACGCCGGAGCGGTTGAATTTATGCTCGGTAGCGAAGAAGGTTGCGATTAACGCTGCCACCAGCACGATACAGCCGGAGAAAACAAACGATTCCCGGTTCCCGATGTAATGGCTGACCGTACCGCCAATGAGCGGTCCCATAATGCCGCCCGTCGCGCCGGAGGTTGCCATGATGCCAAGGGCGTAGCCGGATTTCTCCTCCGGGGTATTCGTTGCGACGAGGGCGATAGCCGCCGGCACGTAGCCGGCGAGCAGGCCCTGGAACACCCGGAGTATAAGGAACACATACGGATCTTTGATAAAGAACGTAATGAAATAAAGTGCCGCTAAGCTGAAGCCCGAACGAATGAGCATCGGCTTGCGGCCGTATTTGTCAGCTAGCGATCCCCAATAAGGCGCGATAAGCGCACTGGCTAGAAACGTAATGCCAAACGCGAATCCCGACCACATTTCCAGATGGCTATTCACTCCGAGATCATTATGCAGGAACAGCGGGATGAACGGAATTGAAACCGAATAGGCCGTGCTGCAAAAGAAAACACCAATCCATAAAACGATCAAATTGCGTTTCCACGAGTAAGGCTGGGTCATGTCAGTCACATCCTAAAGAGTACGTCAGAGTACGATTTTTCTTTTATTGTAAACCTATTTTTACCGAATCTCCATGTTCGGCGGAAAAAACCGTACTTTTGTCCTTGCGGCCCATGAGAAAAAGCCTCCGTTATGCAAAGCAGGCGGAAGCTTAATGGGCGCTATGAGATTAATGCCGCAAGGCTTCCAGCAGGCAGGCGTTAAACAGCTCCAGCTCCTCGTAAAAAATGGCGTGCCCGCTGTTATCGAACCTGAGCAGGATGGAGTTTGGAATCGTTTCCTTCATGATGATAGCCAGCTCGAAGGGACAGACGCGGTCGTATACCCCGTGGAAAATGTACGTCGGCACCTTGATCCGTGCCAGATCTGCCTTTACATTCTCGTCTCGCAAAGTATATCCGCAGGCGATGATGGCGCGTGGCGACTGGTCAAGCTGGACGGAGTCGAACCATTGCCGGAACGGCGGCGACGGTTCGTTATGGAAGAACAGCTTGCCGAATTCCTGCAGCATAAGCGGGCGGTCTCGGTACGCGAGACCGATGAGGGCATCCAGTCCCTGGGGCGGCATGCCCTGCGGAAAGCCGGGCTGCTTCGTAATATAGGGGGCGGCCGCGGCGAACAGGAGCAGCTTGCCGACGCCATGCCCGGCATGCCGTCCCATGTAACGGACAGCTACCGCACCACCCATCGAGAAGGCGGCTAGGGTAAGCTCTTTGAAGCCTAACGTATCGATAAGGCAGCGCACATCATCGGCCATCCGATCCAGGCTGTAGCTCTCCCATGGAGAGTCCGATTTCCCAAAGCCCCGGAGGTCCATCCGGATGCAGCGATAGCCGTATTTGGGCAGTTCGTTAATCTGGTATTCATACATACGGTGATCCAACGGATAGCCGTGCACGAACAGGATTGGCTGCCCTGCGCCCGTGTCCTCCACGTACAGACTGACGCCCGGCTCCACATCAATATAATAGTTCAAGGCTTTCGTCTCCTTCTCCTAAAGCGGAATCGTTCTTTGTAGTAAAGGTATGAGCCGTTCCGCTACGTTAGAAGAAAGCGGTCAAGCCGATGTGCTCGGAGATTCGAATAGAAGGCAAAAGCTGTGATCGGGGTCTCCGGTGCTGCCGCAGCCGCGAAAAAAAAGCCGTCCACCTGAAGGTGGACAGCCTCAACTTAGATACGCGCCATATTCATCAGGCTGCTGTAGGCAACCGTGCGGTTGCGGCCGTCGCGCTTGGCCTGGTAGAGTGCCTGATCGGCGAATTTGAACAACTCGACAACTTCCTCCGCCGCATCGGGGAAGGTCGCGACTCCAAGCGACATCGTCACCGATTCGCCGATCGGGGTGACGGACTGCTCGATCCGCCGCCGGATCCGCTCCGCGACCTGCACAGCTTCCGCCTCTGTGGCATGAGGCAGCAGCATCGTAAACTCCTCGCCGCCGTACCGGCAGCAATAATCGTCCGGTCCCTTCTCGCTTACCATGACGCCTGCCACAAATTTCAGCACTTCATCGCCCATCTGATGGCCATGCCGGTCATTTACGTTCTTGAAATGGTCAAGGTCCATAATAATAACCGAGAACGGCGTGCCCTGCTGCAACCATAAGGTTGTGATCGCCCCCATGGTCCGGCGGTTCGTCAGGCCGGTGAGCGCATCGGTATTCGCTTCGGCATGCAGCTCTTCCTTCTGCGCGCGCAGCTTATTGAAGGCAACGGCGACCGTATCGACAAGCTGATTCGCTTCATAATTCCAGCTGACATCCGCCTGCAGCGGCTTCAGCGCTTCATCCCCGCCGGAGAGGCGGGAGGCGTAGGTAGCCAGCCGGTTAAGCGGATGCGCCAGCTTGCGGGACAGCCAGAACGAGAGAAGAACGAGCAGCAGAACGAACGGTGCGGAGAACTTCGTCATCTCGCGGATGACGTTTTCCGAAATATTCGTAATATAGTCCTGCGGCGTCTGCGAGACGATCCCCCAGCCCGCAGCCGGTACCGGCGCAAAGCCCGCAAGGAAATTTTGCCCCTGCGAGTTGATGATGCGCTGCGCGCCGGACATTCCCTTCATCAGCTTCCGGACAACCGGATTGCTGCTCACATTTTCCGAGATGCGGTCTTTGTCCGGGTGATAGATCAGGTTGCCGGCGGAATCCACCACATAGAAGTAGGAACCGTTTGTGGTGCTCGCCTGAACGCCTAGAATATCGCGGAAAATATTCGCTTGCTGCAGGTAGATCGATCCGCCGACAAAGCCTTTGTAATTGCCGTTATGGTCGAAGATCGGCGAGCTTACCATAACGATCAGCCGGTTGGTTATGGCATGGAACGGCTTCGATATATACGGCTTCTTCAACCGGAGCGATTCCGTTGTCGCTTCCGAAGTCGGCTTGCTGCCTATGAGATTCAGGTTGTTGGGCGAAGTAGAGACAATAACGCCGTTCTTGTTCACAATCGTAAGCGAGTTGAAATAAGGGCTTGTCCCCATAAAGAAATCCAGCTGGGACAAGACATTCCGATCGCTTAGCTCGATGTCCGAGAAATAATCCGCGGTCACCTCGAGACTCTTCTGCATGGATATAACAAGCGACTGCGTCGTTTTGCTTAAGTTCAGCGCCGCAATGCCGTTCATTTCGATTGTATTGTTGAAGAGCGACTTTCGCTCGGTGTTATATCCGATAATGGTACTGATGAAGATGGTAATCAGAACGGATAGGATGACGACAAATGAAATAATAGAGGACAGCTTAAAGCCTTTGCGCGGCCGTATCTTATAGACCATGGATGGCAGGCGATGCTCCTTCCTAATTCTTACTAAACGATAGTGTATCATTTTTTGTCGAATGTTACGATAATCATTCTAAAAAACAGTGATTCTGTCGAATCGCAGTTTTAGCTGCGGTAAAACGGAACGCTCCCGGTTAATGACGATCAGCTGATATAGGCCGGGAACGGCAAAAATGCCCATCCGGCCCGCCGCATGCAAGGGATGCGGAAGGAGCGGACGGGCATTAACGCCATTAACCTTTAACGGCGCCGGCTACAACGCCTTTAACGATATATTTTTGCAGGAAGATAAACACGACGATCGAAGGCAGAACGGCCATGACCATGGCCGTCATCGCAAACTGCCAGTCCGACGTATATTGGCCAACGAAGGTGTAAGCCGCAAGCGTCAGCGTCTTCGTATCCGGCGAGCCGTTAACCATAAGGAGCGGCAGCAGGAAGTCGTTCCAGATCCACATCACGTCGATAATGACGATCGTTGTGGTTACGGACTTCAGCAGCGGGAAGATCACGCTGAAGAAGAGGCGGAAGCCGGAAGCGCCGTCAATCGTTGCGCTCTCGTCGATTTCTTTCGGAATGCCTTTAACGAAGCCATGGTAGATGAACACGGCCAGCGGTGCGCCGAAGCCCCAGTACAGAAGGCCAAGTCCCCAAGTGCTTTCGGTAATGTAAAGCTTTTGGGACAGCTTAAGAACGGTAAGCATAATCGACTGGAACGGAATCAGCATCGGCATAATGCAGAGCATGTAGATCAGGCCGCTCCATTTCGATTTCGTGCGGGCCAGCTTATAAGCCGCGATCGAGGAAACGAGGATAATCCCCACGAGACCAAGCCCGGTGATTACGAAGTTGTTCAGGAACAGCTTCGGGTAGTTGATGACGTTCCACACATGCTCGTAGTTGCCGAACGACAGCTTGGTCGGAAGAGCAATGACGTCTCTCATGACCTCGCCAAAGCTCTTGAACGAGTTAATGATCGCCAGGAACAGCGGATACAGGAACAACAGAGACAGGAGGACCATCACCACTTCGAGCGTGATGCGTCCGGCTTTGGATTGACGGTTCATTATGCCTCAACCTCCCTGCGTTTGAAGATCGTCAATTGAATAACGGTAATGATGAGCACGGCAACGAACAGGATCAGCGCTTTGGCCGTACCGTAGCCGTACAGGTTGTTCTGGAAGGTATCGCGGTAGATATCGTAAGCGATACTGTAAGTCGTGCCGCCGGGACCGCCGCCGGTGAGCGACAGGATGACGTCGAATACTTTGATCGAGTTCGTCAGGGCCATAAAGACCGAGATCGTAATCGATGGAGCCAGAAGCGGCAGGATTACGCTGAAGAAGCGGCGGACTGGGCCAGCCCCGTCAACGGTGGCCGCTTCCTTCAGATCATCCGGCACCGACTGCAGGCCGGCGATGTAAATCACGAGATAGAAGCCGATCGATTGCCAGATGGATACGAACAGGACGGAGATAAAGGCTAGTCCCGGTTCACCCAGCCAGCTGAGCTTGAAGATGCCCCAGCCCGTGCTTGCGCCAAGCGATTCGAAGCCTTGCATGAAGATGAATTTCCAGATGAAGCCGACGATAACAAGGCTCAGGATGTACGGGATGAAGAATGCCGCACGCAGCCAAGACGTTGATTTGAGCTTCATGTCGAGCACCAGTGCCAGCAGAATCGCGAACACGTTAATGAGCACAATGTAAAGAACCGCGTATTTAATCGTGAACCATGCCGATTGGGTAAAGTTCGTGTCATGCAGGAAAATTTGCTTGAAGTTATCAAGTCCGATAAATTTAGGATGCTTGGAGATCCCGTTCCATTTGGTCAGGGAATAGCGGATCGTCATCGCGAACGGAATGTAGAAGGCGATCGCGATACAGATGAGAACCGGCAGCGTGAACAGCCCGAACTCGATTTTCTCGCTTACTTTTCTCCCCATTTTCTTAAACATATTTGCACCTCTTCTCGATGTCGTCAGTTGTCGCCTCGTATGTCCGGATGTCGTTGGCCGACTATACATCAGTACCTTATTCGATATACTGTGTATTATAATTGCGCCTTAAGGCAGCCAAAATGGATATATGAAATCTGTTAGGGGTAAAAAGGTGAACTGTACGGCAGGCACCTTTGAGCATGGGGGAGTGGATGGTTATCGCAAATCATATCGCAAAAAGCTGGAGCGTCTTGACCGAGCGTGTGTCCAGCCGATTGGTGAACAAGCTTATTTTGCTTTTTACGACGATCATTATTCTGGTTGTGGGGTCCTTGACCTTCATC
This sequence comes from Paenibacillus sp. BK033, assembly GCF_004345425.1. Lineage (GTDB taxonomy): Bacteria > Bacillota > Bacilli > Paenibacillales > Paenibacillaceae > Pristimantibacillus. Next base: position 235,613 of record NZ_SLVP01000008.1, on the reverse strand, counting down.
TCGTACAAAATGCTGCAGCGGGAAGCGCTTAATAACAGCATTGCCAGCACGTCGAACAATTTGCTCCTCGTCAACAAGAATCTGGAGGATTACCTTGACGGGATGGAGCAGCTGTCGCTCCCGCAGGTGAATTACGACGAGCTGGCTTTTGCCATTACGCATGCGTCCACGGATTATGCATCCAAAATGTACGTGGAGGATTACCTGCGAAACATGTATTTCTCCCGCAGCAACGAGGATCTCGAAGCGATTTATTTGTATTTCGTCAGGAGCGGCACGTACTACACGATTGCCAAGGAGAACTTCGATATCAAGATCCGGTCGGGCCAAGCGGACAATATACCAACGATGTCCTGGTACAAGCAGGCGATGGACAGCGGGACGAATCAGGCGTATCAGTCCTTCCTTCTGTCGAACGAGGAACGGGGCTACGATATGGACCCGAGCCGCAGCTTTATGGCGTATCACCGGGTGCTTCGTTCAATCTCGACCCGCGCTCCTCAGGCGGTAGTGTCCTTTTATTACAACAAGAGCACGATGAATAAAATCATGCAGGACATACCCGAGGACAGAGGCCAGCATCTGTTCTTCCTAAGTCCTGACAATGTGCCGTTCGCGCTGGATGACAGAACGTTCTATGAGTCGATGGAGGGCAGCGGCTTGATGAAAGGGATTAAGACGGACGGAACGGAAGCCAACGGCCTAACCTGGAATTCACCGGAAAATAACAAATATCTGGTCGTCTATAACGTAGGGGCGCAGGACGGGTGGAAGTTAGTGAAGCCGATTCCTTACAAAGAGCTTTATGCGGCCGCGAAGACAACCCGTAACTTGAACTTTATGATCGGTCTCTTGTTCCTGCTGCTGGCGGTTGTGCTGATCACGTATTTCTCCAATGCGGTCACCAAGCCGCTCAAGCTGCTCTCGCAGCAGATGAAGCGCTTTAGTACCGGGGATTTCGAGGCTTCCACAGAGGTTGTCGGCCGGGATGAGCTGGCTTATCTGTCCCGCCAATTCAATCAGATGGTCAGCCAGACGAATGAGCTTATCAACGAGCGCTACAAGATGAAGCTGGTGGAGAAGAACGCCATCTTGAAGGCGCTCGAGGCGGAGATTAATCCGCATTTCCTCTATAACGCGCTGCAAGCGATCTCGACCAAGGCGCTGAAGGCGGAGCGCTTCGATATCGCGGACATGGTGGACGCGCTGGCGCTTACGCTCAGGTATTGCATCAGCGGCAAGGATATCGTTCGCGCGAGCGAGGAGCTGCTGCATATCGAACGCTACATGTCGCTGCAGAAGGCGCGGTTCGGAGGCAGGCTGCAGCTGGTCATCGACTGGGACCGGGACCTCAAGGAGCTGGAGCTACCTAAGCTGTCGCTTCAGACCTTGGTGGAAAATGCCATCAAGCATGGGGTCGAGATGGTCTCCAGTCCCGTAACCATCCGGATCAGCGCAAGGGCGTCGGGCGGTCATGCCTTCATTATCGTCAGCGACAACGGACCCGGCTTTGCGCCGGGCAGGCTGAAGGACGTGCTCGAATCGTTCGAGGGCGACTGGAATGAACGGACGGAGGAAGAAGGAAGCGTCGGTCTGGTTAACCTGAATACGCGGCTCAAGCTGCTGTACGGAACAAGCTCGCAGCTGGTGATCCGGACAAGTCCGACCGGCACGGAAATGGAAATGCTAATACCGCGGGGAGGCGGGCAATATGTATAAAGTTCTTATTATCGACGACGAGGAACCGCTTCGCGAGGCCATACGGATTCTGGGCGACTGGAAAGGCCTTGGCGTGGGCGAGGTGCTGGAAGCTACCGACGGCAAGATGGGGCTTGAGATGATGGCCAGCCATTCGGTGGATCTTGTGATGGTGGATATGAAGATGCCGGGCATGAGCGGCGCGGAGCTGCTGCAGGTGCTGGAGCAGGACTACCCGGATCTGCCGGCCATCGTGATTAGCGGATATAACGATTTCGAATATACCCGGCAGGCTATTCGCTCGAAGGTTGTCGACTATCTGCTCAAGCCGATTAACCGGCAGGACCTGAATGCCGCGCTGCGCAAGGCGGTCGATCTGCTGGAAGCGCGCCGCGTTCGGGAGAGCGAGTTCATTAACCGCAATATTACCCTCAATATGTCCCTGCCCAAGCTGAAGGAGAAAATGTATCTGTCCATTATCGACCGCAGCTTCCGCAGCCAGACGAACGAGGCTTTCCTTCCGCTGATCGGGGCGGATGATCCGGACAACCGGTTCGCCGCGGTCGTGCTGAGGATGCTGAATATGGAGAAGGTGCGGAAAGCCCGGTTCCATTCGGACGTGGACCTGCTTCATTTTGCCGTGGGGAATATGCTGAACGAGATTGCGGGCGAGTACTTCCAGGCGTTTAGCTTCGCCAGTCCCAAGCTGGACCGCGAGCTTATCGTCATCTTGACGATGAAGGGCGCTTACCAGGAGGATATCGCGTACCGCTCGCTGCACCAGATGAACAAAGCGCTGGCGGCGCTTCAAGATCTGCTTGGCATCGTGGCCGTTGCGGGAATTGGCACCCCCTGCGAGAGCATTATGGAAATTGCCTCCTCTTACGAGACGGCCAAGGCGGCGATCAACGGAATTGATCTGCTGAAGCTGAAGGGGTACTTTGTGGCCAATACCGTCATGAAGTCCGTTAACGAAAGCTATCCTGTAACAGGTCGAATTCAGTTGTTCCGGGCGGCGCTGGAGTCCGGCAATACGGCTGGGGCGAAATCGATTCTGTCCGAAGAGCTGAGAAAATGGGGCGGCGCCGAATTGTTTACGATAGGGGAAGCGGATCAGTCGCTGGCCCGGTTCATTATTTTGCTCAACGATATCTCGCTGGAGCTTGGCGTGCCCAGGGACAAGCTGCCTTTAATGGAGGAGCATCCGGTTCGCTTCATGGGCTTGTCCGACGACTTTGCGAGCTATGAGCAGTTCAGCCGGCTGCTGGAGGATGCGCTTCACTTCTACTTAGAGCAGATCCGCCTGACGCAGTCCGCGAATCGTCCCTTCGAGATTGGAGATATTAAAGCGTACATCGATAACCGGTATTACGAAGACATCAAAATTTCGATGTTCGCTGATAAATATTTTCTAAGCCGGGAATATATAATGAAGCTGTTCAAGCAGCAGTTCGGATGCGGGATCCATGAGTACGTGCAGCGTATTCGAATGGACAAGGCGAAGGAGCTTCTCGACGATCCAAGCCTGAAGATCCAGGATATTTCCGAGATGCTTGGCTACAAGGACAAGAATTATTTCAGCAAAGCATTCCGGAATTATTTCTCCATTTCGCCGACGGAGTATCGAACCGCTCGCAAGGAAGGATAAAAAGTGAACTAGGGCAACACTCCGCTTTTTTACCCTTAACTAGTCACTTATGTGCATTTTTATCCCGATCCTTATTCATTATGATAAACGTGTGCATAAGGTCAGCTACAATAACAGCCCGCCAATCGTGGACGGGAAGTCAGAAATGCTGGCAACTATGAGAAACGGGGGCGTTACAATGTTCAAAAGAATAGCTTCGGTGTCGCTCAGCCTTGCGCTGGTCGGCGGCATGCTCGCTGCTTGCGGCGGCAACAATGGCAATGAAACAGCTAATAACGGTGGTGCGGCGGGTAATGGCGCGGCTTCCGACAAACCGGTAACGATTAACATGTTCACAGCTTCTCCGGAGTACACGGATGCGTTCAACGCGTACATCGCCGAGTACAAGAAAGTGAAGCCAAACGTAACGATCAACCTTGAAATCATGCAAGCCGATTACAATACAGTGTTGAAATCCAAGATCGCTTCGGGCAGCACGCCTGACGTGTTCCAGACAACGGCTGGCGGTGACATCGATACTTTCGCTGAATACAGCGCGGATCTGACCAACGAGCCTCTTGCGGCTGCGATGACGGACGGCGTTAAAGCCAACATGACTTCTTCGGACGGCAAAGTACTGGGTCTGCCTGTTAAAGGCAACCTGATGACGCTGATCTACAACAAGAAGCTTCTGTCGGATGCAGGCATCGCCGAGCCTCCTAAAACGATCGCAGAGCTGAACGATGATATCGCGAAGCTTGAAGCGAAGAAAATCACGCCATTCGCCAACGCTTATAAAGAGTGGTGGGTATGGAAGCACATCTTCCAACACTATGTAAACGCAGCTGCTGAAGATGCGGGTATCGCGCCTAAAGAGCTGGTACAGCAATTCATCGACGGCAAAACAACGTTCAACGATCATCCGGTTCTGAAGGACAACTTCTTCAACTTCATCGACCTGACCGTTAAACACGGTACGGACAAGCCGCTTGAGCGCGACAGCAACGCGGAAGTCAGCGACTTTGCGCAAGGCAAAGCAGCGTTCATGACGGGTAAAGGCGCATGGGATGAGGAAGCGATCAAGAAAATCAGCCCGGACATCCAAATCGGCATCGCCGGCTACCCTGTAAGCGACAAGCCTGAGCAAGCGCAAATCGTTACAGGCGCCGACCAAGCGCTTCGCATCAACAAAGATTCCAAAGTAGCCCGTGAAGCGATCGACTTCTTCAACTGGCTGTACACTTCGGACTACGGCAAGCAATGGTTCTCCAACGTAGCGAAGGTCATTCCGCCAATCAAGGACGCTCCGCTTCCTGACCTGGATATGCCTAAGCAAATGGAAGAGATCCTGAAAACGCAAAAATCCGGCGACCTGTCGGTTAACTACTCGCTCGATACGTTCCATCAGAAATTCGGCGAAATCATGCAGGCTTACATCGGCGGCAGCAAGAAGAAAGATCAAGCCATCAACGAAATCCAGACTGCATGGCAGCAATTCGGGTCGGCCGAATAAGCTACTTTAACGAGGGGCTGTCCCAGAAGCCAATGGCTGATGGGACAGCCTCTTTTTTAATGGTTGGTGGGCCGGCTAATTAGGGGCCTGAGCCTTCCGCGGCGCTAGCAGGTTGGGCGGCTGCATGGCGCATGCTTTGCCCATTGGGGCAAGCCCCATCGGCGGGGCTAGCGGGCTGATGATGCGTGCGTTGCCCATTGGGGCATGCGCCACCTGTGGCTAGCGTGCTGACGAGGCATGCGATGCCCATTTGGGGCATGCGCCACTGCGTGGTTAGCGTATTGATGAGGCATGAGATGCCCATTTGGGGCATGCGCCACCTGTGGGACGTAACGAAACTGGGTAACGTGATTTGGCCTATTTTTTTCAGATTGAGCATGGTTTGATGGTGAATAGCGTGTCTGAGTTTCGTTAGAGTTGAAAAAGCAGCGAATTTAGCGAAATAAGCATCTGTAGTTTCTTTAGAAACGGAAAGGCGGGAATAGGAGATGGAGAAATTGGCTACGGCGGCGGGGATTAACAAGATCGAAGAGAATGGCCTGCATTTGGTATATGAGGTGCGGGAGAATGGCGATGTGCTGCTGCTTCACTTCGGCGCGTTGCCTTGGATGGAGGAGTCGGTTGCGGCTGTACAAAAAGAAGGCTTCCGCCTGCTGGAGCTGCAATTAACCGGCGAGGACCGGGCGGAATATCACGGCCGTACGCACCGTGCTTCGCAGCCGGGGCTGCGGATGGTGCATGACGGATTATCTGATACCCGCAATGAGTTCGGACGGAAGCTGGTGCTTGGGCTCAAGGATCCGGTTACCGGCGTAACGGCCTTGTGGAACGTTCAGTTCTATGACGGCGCTCAGGTTGCGCGCTGCTGGACGGAGATTGTGAATGGCGGCGGTAAGGAAGTAGGCATAGAGTACGTATCTTCCTTCGCGTTGACCGGCTTTGATAAAGACGGCGAAGGGGACCGCGATGACAAGGTAACGGTAACTCTCGCGCATAACGCATGGCAAAGCGAGCTGCAATGGCGGACGTATACGCTGCCGGAGCTTGGCATGTCGCATCTGATCGACCGCGGCTCGAAACGTCTCGCGTTCAGCAACACCGGTTCTTGGTCGGCGGCTGAGCTTATTCCGATGGCCATTATGTCGAACACGGCTTCGGGTGAAAGCCTATTCTGGCAGATTGAGCATAACGGTTCGTGGCATTGGGAGCTGACCGATCAGGTCGACCGTTTGACGCTGCTGATCAGCGGACCAACCGAGCATGACAACCACTGGTGGCTGAAGCTGGCTCCGGGCGAGAATTTCGTATCCGTACCGGTTGCGATTGGCGCGGTAGAGGGCGGAGTCGAGGAAGCGGCCGAACAGCTGACTGTATACCGCCGGCGCATCCGCCGCGAGAATGACGATAACAAGCTGCTTCGCGTTATTTTTAATGACTATATGAACTGCTTGTGGGGTTCGCCAACGACCGAAAAGCTGCTTCCGCTCATAGATGCGGCAGCTGACGTAGGCTGCGAATACTTCTGTATCGATGCAGGCTGGTACGCACCGGGCGAATGGTGGGATGGCGTAGGCCAGTGGCTGCCTTCGGAGGAGCGTTTTCCGGAAGGGATCAAATACGTGCTCGATTATATCCGCAGCAAAGGAATGATTCCCGGCTTGTGGCTTGAGCTTGAAGTCATGGGCATCAACTCGCCGAAGCTGGCGGATACCGATGACAGCTGGTTCTTCATGCGTCACGGGAAGCGGGTGAAGGACCGCAGCCGCTACCAGCTGGATTACCGCAATCCGGCCGTTATCGCGCATGCGGATGAGGTCATCCGCCGCTTGGTCGAGGACTATGGCGTAGGCTACATCAAGATGGACTACAACATTAACGCGGGTATCGGTACCGAGACGGATGCGGACAGCGTTGGCGACGGTCTGCTCCAGCATAACCGTGCTTATCTGGCTTGGCTGGACGGCGTGTTTGCGCGTTATCCTGAGCTAGTGATCGAGAACTGCTCCAGCGGCGGCATGCGAATGGACTATGCGATGCTGAGCCGCTACAGCATTCAGTCGACAAGCGATCAGGAGGATTACGTGAAATACGCGTCGATCGCGGCGGGTGCGCCTGCCGTACTGACGCCGGAGCAGGCGGCCGTATGGTCGTATCCGCTTCGCGAGGGCGACGACGAGGAAGTGATCTTTAACATGGTTAACGCTCTGCTGCTTCGCGTTCACCAGTCCGGTCATCTGGCCGAGCTGAGCCCGCGCCGCCGCGAGCTGGTGAAGGAAGCGCTAGATTATTATAAAACCATTCGCGGCGATATCCGCGAAGCGCTGCCGGTATGGCCGCTTGGCCTGCCGGCGCATGGCGACGACTGGCTGTCGCTGGGCTTGCGCCGCGGCGACAAGCTGTACCTCGCCGTATGGCGCATCGGCGGCGAGTCGAGCGAGCTCGCTCTGCCGCTGCCGGAGCTCAGCGGCAAGCCGCTTGCTGCGCGCTGCGCGTACCCGGCAGCCGCGGGCGACACCGGCTGCAGCTGGGACGCCGCTGCAGGCGAGCTGCGCGTGACGCTGCCAAGCCCGCGCACCGCGCGCTTGTTCGAGCTGACGCTGGGCTAAGCCCCGCCAGCTTGGATTAAAGATTAGGCCACGGGCTAGTCCCGTGGCCTTTTTCTCGTTCAATAGCTAGTTAGTCGAAGACCGCCATCCGCCTAAGTAGCACGTTGTGCACTGGAGTAGTGCGGGTCCACCAGGTAAGTAGCTAGTTAGTTGAAGTACCGCCATCCGCCAATATAGCACTTTGTGCACTGGAGTAGTGCGTGTCCGCCAAGCAGCTAGTTAGTTGAAGTACCGCCGCCGTCCGCCTACGTTGCACGAAATGCATCATAAAGGCGCAACGCGACCCAGTAACCGAAATATCCTGCACGAAATGCAGGATATACGAGAAAATCTGCCCCGATAAGCTCGAATCGGGGCTATATCCTGCATTCTATGCAGGATAACTCGCACAGCCAGCCCTAGATGGACCAATATGCTGCATTTCGTGCAGCATAAATTAATAGGCCAGCTATGGGTGAGAGAGAAGGGGAGAGATTGAAATGGCGCGTCTCCGCCAAGTAGCTAGTTATTTGAAGCAGCCTCAATCCATATCTGCTTCAGGTGGACAAGGAATCGGTGAGGTTACAGATGCTCAATAGCCCGGTCGTTCAGCTCGTAATATCGAATCTGGACGCCGCGCTCGATCGGCTTCAGCATTCCTTTTGCAGATAGCGACTGCAGTCTTTTGCGCGCGGTGCGGAAGCTGACACGGAAATGATCGGATAAATCCTTGGGGCCGACACGTCCTCCCGTGTGAAAAGCAAACCGAAGAATGTCTCTCTCGGCCGATGGGAATAAAAGGCTCCCGGCGTTGTGCCGGCCTCGAATCATATGCGTACCGAGAACATGCTTCAACAGCATGATGCATATCTCCGGACGGTTCTGCACATCGTCGAAGGAGAAGTGAATCATCTTCCACCCCATTCCCGTGAGGAATGTATCCCGATTCAAGGAGTAGCTGAATTTCTCGCGGTCCATATCTTTCACATGGCTTTGGAAGCCGTCGCACTCGATAGCAAACATGCCTTGTGGGGGTAAATAAGCGAAGTCTACGAATTGCGATTTGCGATTCCAATCGTAAACCTCATATTCGGGATGCAAATGCTCGAAGCTGCCGAATAGCGGCCACCACACATTCTGGAGGAACAGCTTCTCGGCGAAGTTATGCCCTCGGGCCAACCTCCCCTTCCGTTCCCCCGTCCTTCCTTCCATATGAGTCTCCATAAATCGCCGATGCGCTTCTTCATACTCATCGTTAACCGTCATACACCTAACCTCCCCGAAAAATAAAAAAGAACGCCCCAATGCTGCCATAATGGCTAATGGCTTGGGACGTTCTTCGTCTGAAGATTAGTGTAGCATAGCTTTTTTGGGTTTAACAGTCTCATCCTATTGGCTTACAGGATATAATGCCCAAAATGCAGCATATAGGTCCATTTCGCGAATGCGGGGCAACTTATCCTGCACAGAATGCAGGATATAGCCCTAATTTGCACGTATCGGGGCTGCATTTCCCTGATATCCTGCATTTCGTGCAACGTAGGCGGGCGACGAGGTCATCAACTAACTGGCTACTGGACGGTGATCCATCATGATGATGCACAACGTGCAACCGTAGGCGGATATCTGCACTTCAACCACTCCAACTCATCCCCAATAGCCGGCCTCTTAACGATATAATGCCCAAAATGCAGCATATAAGCCCATTTCGCGCATGCGGGGCAACTTATCCTGCACAGAATGCAGGATATAGCCCTAATTTGCACGTATCGGGGCTGCATTTCCCTGATATCCTGCATTTCGTGCAGGATATTCCGGGTTACTGGGCTGCCTAGCACCTTTATGTGCATTTCGTGCAACGTAGGCGGAGGGCGGTAGCAGCACTCAACTAAATAGCTACTAGGCGGTGATCGCCGTATAGTGCATTTCGTGCAACCGTAGGCGGATATCGGGACTTCAACCACTCCAACTCATCCCCAATAACTGGCCTCTTATCGATATAATGCCCAAAATGCAGCATATAGGTCCATTTCGCGCATGCGGGGCAACTTATCCTGCACAGAATGCAGGATATAGCCCTAATTTGCACGGATCGGGGCTGCATTTCCCTGATATCCTGCATTTCGTGCAGGATATTCCGGGTTACTGGGCTGCCTAGCACCTTTATAGTGCATTTCTTGCAACATAGCGGACGACGAGGTCATCAACTAACTAGCTACAAGGCGGTGACCCGTCGTATGATGCACAACGTGCAACCGTAGGCGGATATCTGCACTTCAACCACTCCAACTCATCCCCAATAGCCGGCCTCTTAACGATATACTGCCCAAAATGCAGCATATAAGCCCATTTCGCGCATGCGGGGCAACTTATCTTGCACAGAATGCAGGATGTAGCCCTAATTTGCACGGATCGGGGCTGCATTTCCCTGATATCCTGCATTTCGTGCAGGATATTCCGAGTTACTGGGCTGCCTAGCACCTTTATCGTGCATTTCGTGTAACGTAGGCGGAGGGCGGTAGCAGCACTCAACTCACCTTAGCTACAAGGCGGTGACCCGCCGTATGGACGGACGGCGGCACCGCCGCCGAGAAGTGTCACCGAGCCCTGAGCGCCAATCGCCGCCATGGCACTTTGCGCCGGGAGGCGCGCGAGGTGCAGGGACTAGAAGGAGGCAATGATAGCCAACCTAATAAAAAACAGCAGTGCGATCCCCTCAAGGAGGGAATCAACACTGCTGCAGGCCACGCATACAACAAGCTTAGTCCAATACCGCCGTAATATGCTCTTTCGTAATCGCCCAGTGGGACGCGGACCATACTTTTGCTTTTTTGTCCAAATAGATGATTTGCGGCGATTCGTGCTTCACCGAAGTGTCTTCCGCGATTTGCAGCGATACAGGGCGGGACTCGATTACTTTAACGAGTACATAATCAGCGTCTTCGCGCGGGCTGCCGTTCAAATATTCGTTGAACTCGCGGTACGCGTTGGCGCTTACCGGGCAAGTTGTGCTGTGTTTGAAAATAACGGTTGGACGGTCGCTCGAAGCCTCGAACGTTTCGTTCCAGCCTTCCATAGAATCAATCTCGCGATATTGTGCCATAGGATTATACACTCCTTTTTATTGTAAATAGGTTTTTATTAGATACTTATTTCTGTATTATACCCCCGGACACGCAAAAAGTCATGCGCGCACAAGCAAGCTTCATGTATAATCAAATGCTGAAAGCAATCGTTAGGAACCTAAACCATTAACTATGTTTACCTCCGGGTATGAAGGAGTGCAGCCATCATGTCGGATCAAACGATCATCCGATTCGAGCAAGTGACAAAGCTATACGACGATCAGACGACCGTCTTGAGCGAAGTCAGCTTCGAGATTGAAAGAGGCAAATTCTATACGCTGCTTGGCCCGTCGGGCTGCGGCAAAACCACGATTCTTCGGCTGATCGCCGGGTTCATCGAACCGTCCAAGGGTCAGATCTATTTCAACGGCAAGGTGATTAACCGGATTCCGCCGAACGAACGCCAAGTGAACACCGTCTTCCAGGACTACGCGCTGTTCCCTCATCTTAACGTGTTCGAAAATGTCGCCTTTGGCCTTCGCATCAAGAAGCTGAAGAACGCGGCGATCACGGCCAAGGTAAAAGAAGCGCTTCGCTTCGTCAACCTGGAAGGCTACGAGACGCGCAATATCAGCGAAATGTCCGGCGGCCAGCGCCAGCGCGTCGCGATTGCCCGCGCCATCGTGAACGAGCCGGAAGTAATCCTGCTGGACGAGCCTCTCTCCGCGCTGGACCTGAAGCTCCGCACCGAGATGCAATACGAGCTTCGCGAGCTGCAGCGCCGTCTTGGCATTACGTTTATTTTCGTCACCCATGACCAGGAAGAGGCCCTCGCGATGTCCGACGAGATCTTTGTCCTGAACCAGGGCAAGATCGAGCAGTCAGGCACGCCAAACGATATTTACGATGAGCCGATTAACCGGTTCGTGGCCGATTTTATCGGGGAATCCAACATTGTGCCCGGCCGCATGAAACAGGACTTCGAGGTTGAATTCGCGGGCCGTGCGTTTGAATGCGTCGACCAAGGCCTTAACCCGAACGAGCCGGTGGAGATCGTCATCCGTCCGGAGGACCTCGAAATTACGACACTGGAGCAAGGCAAGCTGCAAGTGCGCGTCGACTCTCAGCTGTTCCGCGGCGTTCACTACGAGATCTCCTGCTACGATGAAGCGGGCAATGAATGGCTTGTCCACTCCACGAAAAAAGCAGCCGTAGGCGAGCAAATCGGCTTGTACTTTGATCCGGAAGCGATTCACGTCATGCGCTTCGGCGAGACGGAGGAAGAATTCGATAAGCGTCTGGACGCGTACAGCGAGGGTCAAGATGAGAACTAATACGCGCAACTTTTATCTCATTCCGTATCTCCTGTGGATCGCGCTGTTCGTTATTACGCCAATCGTGCTGGTCGTGTACTACTCCTTCTTCGACGTAGAGGGGAACTTCACGTTCGGTAACTACGAGAAGTTTTTCACGCCGGTCTATATGAAGATGACGCTCAGCTCGTTCTGGTACGCTTTTCTGATTACCGCGTTCTCGCTCCTGGTTGCCTATCCGGCAGCCTACCTGCTGACGCGAACCAAGCATAAGCAGCTATGGCTGCTGCTGATCATCCTGCCAAGCTGGATCAATCTGCTGCTCAAGGCTTATGCTTTCCTTGGCCTCTTCGGCACATACGGCGCGGTAAACGGGATGCTCAAATTCATCGGCATCGGTACGCAGCAGATCCTGTTCACCGATTTCAGCTTTATCTTCGTATCGGTCTATATCTTTATCCCGTTTATGATCCTGCCGATCTTCAACTCGCTGGAGGAGATGAATCCTTCGCTGGTGTTCGCGGCACGGGATCTTGGGGCATCGCCGTGGACGGCGTTCCGCCGGGTTATCTTCCCGCTGACGCTGAGCGGCGTGAAGTCCGGCTGCCAGGCGGTCTTTATCCCCGCGCTGTCGCTCTTTATGATTACGCGCCTTATCGCGGGCAATCGGGTGATTACGCTCGGTACGGCGATTGAGCAGCATTTTCTCGTGACCCAGGACTGGGGCATGGGCGCTACGATCGCGGTGTTTCTCATTATCGCGATGGCGGTTATTATGCTGCTCACGGGCAGCAGAAAGAGAGGGCTGCAGAATGAAAACCGCAAAGCTGTCTAATGTGTACCTGATCGCCGTATTTATCATTCTGTACGCGCCGATCTTCTATCTGATCTTCTATTCGTTCAACAGCGGGGGAGCGATGCGCGACTTCGAAGGCTTTACGTTCGAGTGGTACCAGGAGGTCTTCGCGGATACGCGGCTGCTCATTATCGTGCTGAACACGTTTGTTATCGCGCTCTTGTCGTCGGCTATCTCGGTTATTTTCGGCATTGCTGGCGCTTTAGCCATACATTACGTAAGAAGACGCCAGCCGAAAAACGCGCTGCTGTCGCTCAATAACGTGCTGATCGTCAGCCCGGACGTCATTATCGGCGCTTCGTTCTTAATCATGTTTACCATTATCGGCATTAAGCTTGGCTTCGTGTCCGTGCTGCTGTCGCATATCGCGTTCAGCGTGCCGATCGTCGTCATTATGATTCTGCCGAAGCTGCAGGAGATGAGCCCAACGCTGATCGACGCGGCCCGCGACCTTGGGGCAAGCAGCTGGCATGTGCTGACGCGAGTTATTATTCCGTTTATCAAGCCTGGCATCTTCGCCGGATTCTTTATGGCGTTAACGTATTCGCTGGACGATTTCGCGGTGACCTTCTTCGTGACGGGCAACGGCTTCTCCACCTTATCGGTCGAGATCTACTCGCGGGCCCGCCAAGGGATTGCGCTCTCCATCAATGCGCTGTCGACTCTGATCTTCCTGTTCACCATTCTGCTGGTGATCGGCTACTACTTCATCAACCAGCGGAATAACCGGACTTCGGCGCGATCGGAGGGACGGGGATGAAATCTTTAGTTCAGACGTTTATCGCCGTGCTGATCGTTTCCTTCGGACTCATGTACCTGACCTCCTACCTCAATTCGAGCGCGGGCTATACGGGCAAGGATACGCTGACGATCTACAACTGGGGCGATTACATCGATCCGGAGCTGCTGGATGAATTCCAGAAGGAGACGGGCATCAAGGTGATTTACCAGACTTTCGATTCCAACGAAGCCATGATGACCAAGATCGAGCAAGGGGGCACGACGTTCGACGTCAGTATTCCTTCGGAATATGCTATTGACAAAATGAAAGAGGAAAATCTTCTCATTCCGCTCGACAAGAGCAAGCTGCCGAATCTGAAGTATATCGATCCAAGCTTCCTTAACCTGAGCTTTGATCCGGATAACAAGTACTCGATTCCTTACTTCTGGGGAACGGTTGGAATTGTCTACAATCCCGATCTGACCGACCTTAAGTTCCATAGCTGGGATGACCTCTGGGATCCAAGCCTGAAGAATCAGATTCTGCTGCTCGACGGGGCTCGCGAGGTCATCGGAATGGGGCTGAACAGCCTTCATTATTCGCTGAACGATACGAATGAAGAGCATCTGCAGGCGGCCAAGGCGAAGCTTGGCACGCTGACTCCGAACGTGAAGGCGATCGTGGGCGACGAGATCAAGCTGCTGCTCGCGAACGAAGAGGCGGCGGTGGGCCTTGTATGGTCCGGCGACGCGTCGGAGATTATGAGCGAGAACGAGAAGCTTGATTACGTCGTGCCGGAGGAAGGCTCGAACCTGTGGTTCGATAACATGGTCATTCCGAAGACGGCGAAGAACATCGAAGGCGCGCACAAGTTCATTAACTTCATGCTCGATCCGGAGCATGCCGCGCAGAATGCCGAGTATGTCGGTTACTCTACGCCTAACGCCAAGGCGCTTGAATATTTGCCGGAGGAAATCTCGGGCGACAAACGTTTCTACCCGGACAAAGAGCTGACCGAAAAGCTTGAGGTTTACAAGAATCTCGGCAAAAAAATGCTCGTGCACTATAACGAATTATTTCTAGAATTTAAGATGCATCGCAAGTAAAATTTTACATTTATTGGTATAACCGTGCTGACGATCGACCAGAGTCTCTTATTTGTGACAGAATAGGACCTCTATCGGCGGATGGCACGGTTTTTATTTTGTCGATTGGGAGAAGGAAATTTAATTTCCAGCGTTAAATATCGACTGAAAACGCTACCAAACTGGGAGAATATCCCGTAAAACTAGTACAAACCGATCATTTTTTGTCGAAAACTAGGAAATATTGCGAAAGTGCTGATTCGCCAGTTCTATTCTGCTATAATGAGCATCAAGTATTTTCCTAGGTACATTTTAGCAATTGCAAGCATATAGGCACAGATTTCCCAAGGATCCCTATGGCGGAAACGACCAATTTTGGAATCCTATTAACAGAAATGGGTATCGAATTGGCAATCAACTAGAGGGTAGGGCGCTCACTCTAGTCATTTTGTCGCGTTATTAGTGTCTATATATACCAGTATCTGGTATAGGATTACAAGAGTTACATACTGTCACAACTATCAAACTATGAGGTGAACTTACGAAATGACGATCAAAAAGAAGCTTATCGTATCCACAATCGCAGCAAGCATGGCGGCAACCGCATTCGCAGGTATTCCGTTGAGCAGCAAGGGATTGGCAGAAAAGCTGGGATTTAATAATACGGCTTACGCGGCTGCTGCATTCCCAAATACAGATATCGTGAACTATGCTAACAAACTGTATGCCGCACTTGATTCGGTTGATGGCGGACTTGAGGCCGTGCGTGCACTGCGTACGAAATTTGCAGCGTTAGATGAAACTGATTTGAAATATATTGCTGTTCCAATTACAAGCGAAGTTAATCTTAAACTTGGCGCAGATTTCTCGTCTGAGGATAAAGATGCGGTAGCGGGCCTGGTTTCGGATATCATCGCCTTCACTTACGATCCGAACCTGACGGAGCTTGAGACTATTCGCAATACGAAAGCATACCGGGACGTTCTGTTGGAGCTGGCTGCTGGCGCAGGCTTGAAAACGGAAGAACTGGAAGCCTTGACAGTTGATGATGTTGCTGAATACTTCTTGGCTTTCCAAGAAAAACTCATTGGCTTAATTGAGGACTTGGGCGCGGATAATCTGACAGAGCTGCTGCTTGTGCTGAATGACGATACGAAGAGAGCCGAGTTAATCGAAGAGGCCTTTACAGCTTTGAAGTCCGAAGGGCTTCTGGTTCAGAAGATTTTGTCCGGGTACCACATAACTCCATTGGACCTAAGCATTGTGGTTCAGCGTGTGCAAGAGAAAGTAGGAAAAGATGCTATTCTTAGCGCAGGTGCTGCTTTGTACTTGGCTATCCAGAAAATGAACGAAACGACTTCCCCTGGCGGTGGCGGCGTTATCGGCGGCGGAGAAGAGACACCTACGGTTGAAATTCCGAAGGATGTTACAGCACTCATCGACGACATCAAGAAAAAGCTTGCAAATGCAACGGACGCTGAGAAAGCGGCAATCCTTGCAGAAGCGGTTCAAAAAGCAACTGCGCTCGTAACGAAGCTGTCGACATTTGATCTGTCTAGCGACGTGAAAGTATCGAACGGTCAAGCTTCCGTGCAAGTAAGCAGCTCGTCCGTATTGTCCGCTATCGCGGGTATCGGCGAGATCCTGAAGAACGTGAAAGCACTGGCTCCTGGCGTTACGGTTCCGGCACCTGTTCTGAACCTTAACCTGGGCAATGTTGCGCAAGACGGTGTGAAGATCGGTCTCAACGATGCCGTTATCCAAGAAGCAATCAAAGCGGGTCTTGGCGGCATTAACCTGACGGTTAACGGCCTGAGCGCAACGCTTCCGGTTGGCGGTCAATTCAACGGTCCGGTTGACTTCAACATCAACAAATCGAAAGCTGATTCCTCGACAACCGGCGAACGGAAAGCAGCTTCCGACGTTTATAGCTTTGGCCTGACGATTGGCGGCAAAACGGTAACTTCGTTCGAACAGCCGGTTAAGGTTTCCATTCCTCTCGGTAACGTAGACGGCGTGGACAAAGAGCTTCTGTCGCTCGCGAAGATCGTTGACGGCAAGCTTGTATTCCAAGGCGGTACGGTAGAAGGCAACCTGATTGTGGAGCATCGCGATACGTTCTCCCAATACGTTGTTGTTGAGAACAAAGTAAGCTTCACGGACATCGCTTCCGTAGAGTCGTGGGCTGGCCGTGCAATTGAAGTAATCGCTGCGAAAGGCGCCATCGAAGGCAAGAAAGCCGGCGTATTCGCTCCGAAAGATAACGTAACCCGTGCAGAGTTCGCAAAAATGCTGACTCGCGCTCTTGATATCGATAACAGCTCCGCGAAAGAAAGCTTTGCGGACGTGAAGGATACGGACTGGTCCGCACCTTATATCGGCGCAGCGGCTAAGCTTGGCATTATCCAAGGCCGTTCGGCTTCGAAGTTCGATCCTAATGCGCAAATCACTCGCGCAGAGATGGCGACTATGATTGCTCGCGCATTGAAAGTAACGAAAGGTGCTCAAGACGTAACGGACGTGACTGCAGCACTGGAAGGCTTCAAAGATGCTGGCTCGATCAGCGCTTCCCTGAAAGCCGGCGTAGCCTTCGCTTCGAAGAACGGCATCGTAATCGGCAACAACGGCAAATTCTCGCCGAATGCTTCCGCAACTCGCGCTGAAGCTGCGGTTATGATCTACCGTGCAGTAAACTTTAAGTAATGAATAGGGCTTATGACCTTCCTCTCAGATGCAGCAGTTGGGAGGAAGGTATTTTTTCGCTAATTTATAACAAAAGTTGGTTTATTTACAAAATTTGTCTACAAAGTTTAGGTCTAACGTAATACAATCATCATAGGCAACTAGGCATTCAGGAGGGGGCTAATAGTGTCCGAGGAACTAGACTTAAGAGAGTACTTCCTTATCGTGAGGAAGAGATTGCTGCTTATTGTTATTTTTGTACTTGTATGTACCGTTGCATCGGGTGTGTACACCAAGATATTCAAGGACCCCATCTACGAGGCATCTACCAAGATCGTCGTGAACCGCACGAATGAGTCCTTAGCCGTGGGAGCATTGGACATTAACGCAATCAACTCCAACATCAAGATGATCGAAACCTATAAAGAAGTCATTAAGACGCCGGCGATTCTTGGAAAGGTTGCTGAGAAGTATCCGCAGCTGGGCTTATCCGCCAAGGAACTGGCCAAGAAGATCAAGGTTAGCTCTGTAAACGACACGCAGGTTATGACTCTGGCTGTACAGGACGTCTCCTATCGCCAGGCCGCTGAGATCGTTAATGCCATCTCGATTGTCTTTCAACAGGAAATTCCTAATATTTTTCAAGTTCAGAACGTATCCATCCTGAACGAAGCGATATTGGATGACCAGCCTGCACCGGTATCGCCGAATGTCACGCTGAACATTATCATCGCTTTTGTCGTGTCCCTTATGATTGCGGTTGGTATTGCGTTCCTGCTGGAATACATGGACGACACGATTAAGACGGAAGCCGATGTCGAGCGTTATCTGGGTCAGCCAACTCTGGCCATGGTTGCGAGGGTGGAAGCAAGCGAATTCCAGACGGGATCTTCACGAGCAGAGAACAGACAAAAGGCAGGAGGGCTGGAGAATGTCACAATCGGAGAATAAACGCCGCCTGATTACCGTCGCCAACCCGCGTTCGCCGGTATCGGAGACATACCGTACGCTTCGGACGAATATCGAGTTCGCTGCGATTGATTCCGCCATGCAGGTCATTATGGTATCTTCTGCAGGACCAGGCGAAGGCAAGTCTACAACCATTGCCAATCTGTCCGTAGCCTTTAGCCAGTCCGACCGCAAGGTTGTTCTGATTGATGCCGATATGCGCAAGCCAACGGCTCATAAGACGTTCCAGATCTCGAACCGGTTCGGCTTGTCGTCCGTCATCTCCCAGCAAAGCACCCTGCAAGAGGTTATCCAAACGACGGATGTTCCGAATCTGGACGTTATTACAGCGGGACCGATTCCTCCGAATCCGGCAGAGATGCTGGCATCGAAGCGGATGACGGCCCTGTTGGATGAGCTTCGTACGATGTACGACATCGTTCTGGTGGATACGCCGCCACTCTTGGCCGTAACGGATGCGCAGATTGCGGCAACGAAGAGCGACGGGGTTGTTCTTGTTGTCGATCAAGGCCGGGTGAAGCGCCAGTTCGCGCAGAAGGCGATTCAGAATCTGCAGAACGTCAATGCCCGCATTCTTGGCGTCGTACTCAATAACGTGAAGCGCCGGTCGAATGAAGAGGCTTATTACTA
Source organism: Paenibacillus sp. BK033 (assembly GCF_004345425.1). GTDB lineage: Bacteria > Bacillota > Bacilli > Paenibacillales > Paenibacillaceae > Pristimantibacillus. The sequence continues at coordinate 216,869 of NZ_SLVP01000008.1, read as the reverse complement.
CTACTATAGTGCTGATGTGAAGTAGGGAGAGCGGCTACAACCACCGCTCAAGGTAAAGTCTGCTGCACCTTTATCACTGCAGGCACTCGGTCACGCTGTGGGTTTTACAAGCAAACCTTAGGCATTATTGCCAGGGGTGTGATGTGAGGAGGGGTTAAATGCCCCTAATTTATAACTAAATGTTCGAGCTATGTTTTTCTGCCGAAGAAAGACATAGCTCGTATATTTATACGCAACAGTTATCCAATATCCACCACATACATAGACAAAAAATAGAGAGAGAAAAAGAAAGAAAAGAGAGGGAACAAAACATGACGAAAGTGAAAAAGGCCATTATCCCGGCCGCAGGCCTTGGAACCCGGTTCCTGCCCGCGACCAAAGCGATGCCCAAGGAAATGCTGCCGATTGTAGACAAGCCCACGATTCAGTACATCGTGGAAGAGGCAGTCTCATCGGGAATCGAGGACATTATTATTGTGACCGGCAAGGGCAAACGAGCAATCGAAGATCACTTCGACAGCGCCTTTGAACTGGAGCACAATCTGATGGAGAAGGGCAAGCTTAAGCTGCTCGACGAAGTGCAGAAGTCCTCGAGAGTCGATATTCATTATATCCGCCAGAAGGAAGCGAAGGGTCTTGGGCATGCCGTATGGTGTGCGCGCAACTTTATCGGAGACGAGCCGTTTGCCGTGCTTCTTGGAGATGACATTGTGGATTCCAAGGTTCCATGCACGAAGCAGCTGATGGACCAGTTCGAACAGACGGGCAAGTCGGTTATTGGCGTGAAGCCGGTTCCCATGAATGAGACCGAACGTTATGGCATTGTGGAATACAGCGAGAAGAACGGGCTGTTAAGCTTGGTAGATCGTTTTATCGAAAAGCCGGCACCGGGAACAACGGAATCGAATCTTGCGATTATGGGCCGTTATGTTCTCACTCCGGATATTTTCAAGTTCCTGTCCAAGCAAGAGAAGGGTGCCGGCGGCGAGATTCAATTGACGGACGCCATCCAGAAGCTCAATGAGTCACAAGGCGTGTACGCCTATGAGTTCGAAGGCAGACGATACGATGTAGGCGAGAAGCTAGGTTTTATTACGACAACGCTTGACTATGCCTTGCGTAATGAGTCCCTTAAGGGACCGCTGCTGGAGGCTATGAAGGGAATTTTAGAGCGGGAGCTTATCCATAAATTCAAGTAAACAGGGGGAGACAACAGCATGGCGTTATCGCCTCTTCGGAAAGAATCCGAGATGACTATAGACAGCCATTTATCTATTGCTCAACGTGTTCAAGCCAAGACAAGAAGCACGAAACGCACTTATCTGATGATCAAGCGCATGATGGATCTGGTTGGCGCGGCATGCGGGATCCTATTATTATCCCCGTTGCTGCTGGTAATTACCCTGCTGATTAAGCTGGAGAATCCGAAAGCACCGGTGTTCTTCTATCAGACACGGGTAGGCATTAATGAGAAGAAATTCCGGATGTACAAATTCCGGTCCATGGTCCCGAACGCCGAGGACTTATTGAAGGACCTCTTACATAAGAATGAGATAGAAGGTGCCATGTTCAAGATGAAACATGACCCGAGAATTACAACCGTTGGAAGATTTATCCGACGGACCAGCATTGACGAGCTTCCTCAACTGTGGAACGTCGTTCGCGGCGAGATGTCGCTTGTTGGCCCGCGTCCGCCTCTTCCAAGAGAGGTAAATGAATACAGCAGCTATGATAAACTCCGCCTTCGCGTGAAGCCAGGCTGTACCGGACTGTGGCAGGTAAGCGGCCGGAATGAGCTGAGCTTCAAGGAAATGGTGGAGCTGGATCTTGAGTATATAGAGAAACGAACTGTGTTATTTGATCTGCAGATTATCGCAAAGACTGCTAAAGCGATGGTTGGATCGGATGACGCATATTAGGAGAAGGAGTGGATAGAGAGTGGAACTCAATTCGAAGATTTTTGTAGCAGGACACAGAGGACTAGTAGGATCTGCTATTCTAAGAGCTCTTGAAGAGAAGGGTTATACCAATCTGGTCTATCGCACCCGTGCTGAACTCGATCTGCTCGACAGAGATCGGGTTCTTTCTTTCTTCGAGGAGGAAGGTATTGATTATGTATTCCTGGCAGCAGCCAAGGTTGGCGGCATAGTCGCTAACAATGAGTATCCGGCAGATTTCATCCGCGACAATATTATGATTCAGACGAATGTTATCGATGCCGCATACCGCAACCAGGTGAAGAAGCTGCTATTCCTGGGATCAACTTGTATCTATCCGAAGTTCGCGCCTCAGCCGATGAAGGAAGAATACCTGCTGACAGGCGTACTTGAACCTACCAATGAGCCTTACGCCATCGCGAAGATCGCTGGCATTACAATGTGCCAATCCTACAACCGTCAATACGGAACGAAATACATCTCGGTTATGCCAACCAATATGTATGGACCTAACGATAACTTTGATCTTAAGACCTCGCATGTGCTTCCTGCGCTTATTCGCAAATTCCATGAAGCGAAGGTGAATCACTCTCCTGAGGTGGAAGTATGGGGAACGGGAACACCTCGCAGAGAATTCCTTCACTCCGACGATCTGGCCGATGCTTGTCTCTTCTTGATGAATACCTACGAAGAGAATGAGATCGTGAATATCGGCGTTGGTGAAGATAACTCCATCAAAGAGTTAGCTTATATGATTAAGGATGTAGTGGGCTATGAGGGCGAGGTTGTATTTAATACATCCGCTCCGGACGGTACGCCACGTAAGCTTGTAGACGTCACGAAGATTAACGGACTGGGCTGGAAGGCAACGATTCCTCTTGAAGAGGGAATTAGAGCCGTTTACGAAACCTTTCAGAATGAATATCTGGTACGGCAATAAGATTACAAAGAGAGATTATAGGGAGTGGAAACGATGGTTAAGCGCGCATTAATAACAGGTGTAACAGGACAAGACGGTTCCTATTTGGCAGAGTTCTTATTGGAGAAAGGTTACGAGGTTCACGGTGTTATCCGCCGCAGCTCCTCCTATAACCAAGAACGTCTGGAAGATCTTCTTACAGAAGAAGAGGCAAGATCTATTCTTAACAACCAGAACTTCCATCTTCATTATGGCGATGTTACCGATGCTCTTAACATTACACGCTTAATCGGTGAGATCCAGCCGGATGAGATTTATAATCTCGCTGCACAATCGCATGTACGCGTATCCTTCGATATGCCTGGCTATACACTTGATGTTGACGGCAAAGGAACACTGAATATTCTTGAAGCAGTCAAATTCCTTGGCCTTACAGAGAAGACTCGCGTATACCAGGCTTCCACTTCCGAGCTTTACGGGAAGGTTCAAGAAGTCCCTCAGAAAGAAACAACTCCATTCTATCCTCGCTCTCCTTATGGCGTTGCGAAGATTTATGGCTTCTGGATTACGAAGAATTATCGCGAATCCTATAATATGTTCGCGGTTAATGGCATTCTGTTCAATCATGAGTCTGAACGCCGTGGTGAAACATTTGTTACCCGGAAGATTACTCTTGCTGCAGCACGCATTGCAAAAGGCAAACAGCAGAAGCTGATGCTTGGTAACCTGGATTCCTTACGTGACTGGGGTTATGCCAAGGATTATGTAGAATGCATGTGGCTGATCCTTCAACATGATAAACCGGAGGATTTTGTTATCGCTACAGGCGAAATGCACTCGGTACGAGAGTTTGTGGAGTTGGCCTTTAAGCATGTAGGCATCCAGATTGAATGGCAAGGTAACGGCGTAGAAGAGAAGGGCATTAATACGAAGACAGGTGAAGTAATTGTTGAAGTCGATCCTACCTTCTTCAGACCGGCCGAAGTGGATCAATTGCTGGGCGATCCAACTAAAGCCAGAACGTTATTGGGCTGGAACCCTACGAAGACTTCCTTCGAAGAGCTCGTAAGCGTAATGGTGAAATACGACATGGCCAAAGTAAGCTCCGAAGAAGGCAGCAGAAAGATGTTCGATGGGGTGCTAGTGTAGAGCATGACAACCGAACCGAATATAAAGAAGAAGCTGCTTATCTATGCTCATTATTATCACCCGGACGTTGCATCAACCGGCCAGATTCTGAAGGAGCTGGCCGAAGGGATGCTTGATCCCTTTGACATAACGGTTATTTGCGTTGTTCCTTCTTATACAGGTAGCGTAGCTGCGGAGTATAAAACCAAGATGTTCTACTATGAAGAGATTAACGGTGTGAAGGTGCTGCGAATCCGCGTACCGGAATTCAGCAAGAACAATAAGATGAGCCGAATCAAGAACATTCTGGCGTACTTTGTTGGGGCCATGCTGGCTACTTTCAAGGTAGGTAAGATGGATTACGTGTATTCTATCTCGCAGCCGCCTGTCCTTGGCGGACTTATTGGGGTATGGGGCAAGTGGATGAAGCGGGCCAAGTATATCTATAACATTCAAGACTTCAATCCCGAGCAGACGATGGCAGTTGGATACAGCAAGAACAAGCTAATACTGAATGCCATGTTGTGGTTCGATAAATTCAGCTGCAAATGCTCGGATAAAGTCATTGTAGTTGGCCGAGATATGGTGGAAACCGTGAAACAACGTTTTAAGGGTAAGAGGGTTCCGAATCATTCCTTTATTAATAACTGGATTGATGAGAAGGAAATCTATCCATTACCAGATGATCATGAACAAGTGGTTGCTTTTAAGAAGCAGTATGGCTTAGAGAACAAATTCGTCATTATGTACTCAGGCAATATTGGCCTGTACTACGACCTTGAGAATATTATGCATGTCATTAAGGAGTTTAAAGAACAGGATGATATTGTATTTGCTTTTATCGGCGAAGGTTCAGTCTTGAGTAACTTGGTTGACTATAAAGAAGAGCATGATCTCAAGAATGTAACCTTTATTCCTTATCAGAAAAAGTCAGATTTAATCTACAGTCTGAATGCTGGAGATATTCACTGGTGTATTAATGCTAAAGGAATAAAAGGAGTATCCGTTCCTAGCAAATTATATGGAGTGTTAGCGGCAGGTAAACCGATAATAGGTGTTCTAGAAGAAGGTTCTGAAGCAAGGATGATTATTGAAGAAATAGGATGCGGGTTTGTAACAGAACCGGGTAACTACAGTGAGGTTGCAAGAATAATTCAGAGATTAATAGATGAAAAACAAATTGTAAGTTCAATGGGAGCCAGAAATAGAGAGTATTTGGTTAACAACCTGGCCAGGGATGTTTCTGTGAAAAAGTATATTAAAGAGATCTTGGATTGTTAAATGCTGTATAGTCATTATTTTAATGATTGGGGCAAAGAAAATGGGGAATATGGCTGACATAACCGCAATAATTCTTACTAAGAACGAAGAGATAAATATTAGAGACTGTATTTTATCTATTAAAAAGGTTTGTAAAAGAATTGTAGTAATTGACAGTTTCAGTACTGACCGAACTATTGAAATCGCTGAAAGCCTTGGAGCTGAAGTCTATCAAAATAAATTTATTAATTATGCCAAACAGTATATATACGGTGTTGAGGTTGCGAATATTCAAACTGTTTGGACCCTGCGCATTGATGCGGATGAGAGATTGACGACTGAATCTGCAGCTGAACTTGCTAGTATTGCTGATATGAACATGAATACAGATATTAACGGCATCGTGTTGCGATTTAAGAAAAATTTTCTTGGAAGAGATTTATATCATGGTGGAGTTTATCCATGGAAGAAGATGAATGCATATAAGACTAGATATGGGTCTATTGAGGATAGATCCATGGATGAACATATTGTTCTTTCCCAAGGCAAGGTAGTTCATATGAAAAAAGATTCATTACATTATGACTTTAAGAATATCGAGTATTGGATAAATAAACACAATTGGTATTCGTCCAGGGAAACGGTAGATTATTTTGATAATCTTAATGAAAGTAAAAGTAAAACTGATTTGGATTTAAAAACTTGGTTTAAAATGAAATTCTACTATAAGCTTCCAATGGGTGTTAGAGCCAGACTCTATTACGTATATCGTTATTATGTACGGCTAGGATTTTTAGATGGAAAAGAAGGACAAATTTACGCTTTCTTACAAGCTTATTGGTACAGGTATTTAGTTGATGTAAAAATATTCGAATGCGAGAAAATGGAAACGAGATATGAGGGTGTTGGGGAACTTAAATGAGAAATACCCCGTTAAAAGGTAATGATATGCCAATAAGACTGGGGATTTTTAAATGATAAAAGTATTAGTTGTTGTTAAAACCTTAGAGGTTAACGGAGTAAGCAATGTGATAATGACTTATTCTAGAAATATAAATAGAGAATTAATTGAAATGGGATTTGCAACAAGTGAACACATAGCTGAGTCCTTTAAGTCTGAGATTAATAATAATGGTGATAAATTATTTGTTATAAATAATAGGGATTCAAACCCAATCAAATACATTTATAAATTAGCATCAATTGTTAGAAGAAATAAGTATGATATTGTTCATGTTCACGGTAATAGTGCTCTTATTACAATGGAACTTCTAGCTGCAATGCTTGGGGGAGCAAAGGTGAGGATCGCACATAGTCATAATACCACGTGCAATCACCTACAACTCGACAAGATGTTAAGACCACTTTTTAATCTATGCTACACTAAAGGAATAGCTTGTGGTCGAGCTGCTGGGGAATGGATGTTCAGAAAAAGGAAATTTACAACGATACATAATGGGATTGATTTGGGAGAATTCACTTTTTCTGAGAAAAGTAGAGACGAAATAAGATCTCAACTTGGACTTCAAGGAAAAATGGTGATTGGTCATGTTGGTGCTTTTAATTATCAAAAGAATCATGAGTTTTTAATTGAACTATTTCAAAAACACTTGAACATCAAGAAAGATTCTACATTGCTCTTAGTTGGAGACGGTCAACTTCGTGAAGAGATGGAAGACAAGGTGAGAAAGAAAGGTATTGAGGATAAAGTTGTTTTTTATGGTATTTCTAATGATGTTAAAAGCTTAATGATGGCAATGGATGTGTTTGTTCTTCCTTCAAGATTTGAAGGCTTACCTTGTGTTCTAGTAGAAGCTCAAGCCCTTGGATTGTCATGTATTGTTAGTGATGCAGTTTCTCAAGAAGCTGCATTAACGGATAACATAGCTTTCTTACCTTTAGCAGCAGACTTGGATGAATGGTGTGATAGAATAATTAATTTCAAAATTCCGGATAGACAAGTTGGATCTCAAATTGCACATGCTCAATTAGCTGATAAAGGTTATGACATAGAAATTAGCACTAAAGCACTAGAGGCGATATATTCAAATACTACTAAAAAAGTGGAGTGGGGAGCACAGTGAGTAATAATGTATACAAATGTTACGAATAAAAAAATAGCCTTTGTTGTTGGTAGGCTTGGGGGCGGTGGAGCTGAAAGAGTATTAATGCTTTTAGCAGATGCATTTCATGAGCACAGCTATGATGTAACGATAGTTGCATATACAGAATATCAACAAGAGTATTCAACTAATTGCAAGATTGTAAAATTAAATCCAACGGATACAGCTTTGAGTAAGTTTCAACAAGTAGCTGTCTTAAGAAAGGCCTTAAAGGAAATTGATGCGGATGTGGTTATATCTTTTGAATATCCACTAAATATGAAGACAATTTTGGCGGCCTTTGGTTTAAAATCTAAAGTTATTGTTTCTGAACGGAATGATCCGAATGAGATTAATAATAGAAAGAAGCTAAAGATTGCGCGAGATCTATTATATCGTATTTGTGATACTTTAGTATGCCAGACATATGATGCAAAAGAGTATTTCTCGAAAAAAATTCAGAAAAAGTCGGTTGTCATTGCTAATCCAGTGAAACGTGATTTACCTATTTGGAATTTATTTGACTCTAATGAATATATTATTAACTTTTGTCGGTTAGAGAAACAAAAAAATATTCCTTTATTGATTGATGCCTTTGCTGGTTTTGTTAAAGAGTATCCAAACTATAAATTAATTATCTATGGTGAAGGGTCAGAAAAGTCGAATATTATAGAAAAAATAAAAAGTGAAAATCTCCAATCGGTTATAGAAATTAGAGACTTTTCATTAGGGGTTCATCAAGCAGCTTCAAAGAGTCGAATGTTTGTATCTACTTCGGATTACGAAGGTTTGTCAAATTCAATGTTGGAAGCAATGGCGATGGGGATGCCTGTAATTTGCACGGATTGTCGAATTGGTGGTGCAAAGATGATGATAAAAAATAATGAAAATGGTATTTTGGTGCCTTGCGGGAATAGTCTTATGGTATTAAATGCAATGAAATCCATCGCTGCCGACCCTGCATTTGCAAAAAAATTGGGGGAAGAAGCGTTACATGTACGTGAAAACTTAGACTTGAATAATGTGTTTAAAAAATGGGAAATGATTATCCATTCCAAGCTTTAGTATTCTAGTGGGAGGTAACATGAGATTGGGGTTTAGTAGTAAGGGAATACTAAGCATATTGTTCGCATTATATTTATGTTCATATTTATTGGTGAATGTTAGTTTGATTAGAGAGATTTGTGCCTTTTTATTTTTTGGAACTGCAATATTGATATATATTGCAAATAAAATTGTTCGAATAAAAGCATATTTTTTATTAGAATTTTTATTTCTTATTTATGGTTCATTACAATTAATGGCGGGTATTCCGACAGATGTTGTTGCAAGCTATAAGAGATTGATGATTATTGCAACTTTATTTTTAATAAATGTTGGAACATTTTGTTATATTTTATATGTTGATAATTTCGATAGAATTATTAGAGTGTTTACCAAAACCATATTATTCTCGAGTGTATTTTTGACATTTAATTTTTATAAATCAATATTGCAAGATGGACGCTTGACGGCTAGTGACTCATCAATTTCATTACTTGGACCTTTTTGGGGCGGAATAAGTTCAACTGGCCTTAGTGCTATAATTTCAATTAGTTTTTCATTCTACTATATAAATTATTATCAAAAGGAAAATAAGCTTAAGTTTAATTTTATTACTATCCTTCATATTGTTCTTTTAATTTTAACGGGTAGCAGAAAAGTGCTACTTCTTGTATTAGTCGTAATGATTTGTGTTCCATTCTTTAATGATAAAAGAGCCAAAGTTGTTAAAATAATTAAGTATTCCCTGTTTGCCTTTTTATGTTTAGGAGGTGGTTATTACATTTTTATGAAAGTGCCTTATTTATATAATGCTTGGGGTTCGCGACTGGAATCTGTGGTGTTATTTTTTACAAATGGCACAGTTGATGATGCTTCTATTGAAGCGAGAGTAGGACTAATTTCAATTGCAAAACAAGCTTATAGTGAAAAACCAATTTTCGGGTGGGGGCTTGATAATTTTGTTTCCGTCTTTACTCATGGCTATTATGCACATAATAACTTTTGGGAATTGTTATCTACTTGTGGGTTAGTAGGTTTTATTATTTACTATACTAGATATTTATACTTATTTAAATCTTTGATTAGCATTAGAAAACAATCTGGATATTCTGAGAAAGCCATTATTAATTCATATATAATCGTTTTTGTTATTTCAGTGGTTATGGAGTATTGGCAGGTAACTTACTTTTATTCCATAATTATGGTTTGTTTTGTGCTAATGATCGGACACGTTGAACAATTAAAGCAAACTAACAAGAAAAATGATATTTCCGTACCGGACTCTATCGGTACCAGTAGTGTAATTACGAAAAACATACCGGACAATACGAAGGCATCCCAGCTAAACCGATTCGTTTAATAACGAGCAACATATGCAGCTGAACCTATTTTAGTAAACTCTTGATGGTAAATTCATTGTAATGCCGATGCTCTTAAAGGATTATGCGGCCTTAGAGAGGAGTAACAATTATCTATGCAAAGAAACAGATTAATTAAGAAGACTGGTTTGTATTTAATTGGGAATTTATCGTCAAGAATTATGTCCGCTATAATAATACCGATATATGCATTCTTTATTCAAGCCAATGATCTTGGTTATTTCGATTATGCGCAGACCATTATGGGTATTGTAATTCCTATAATATTTGTAGCTATATGGGAAGCGATACTGCGATTTTTATTGTATGAAAACGATGATTTGTATAAAGCAAAAATTCTTGCAACATCTGTAGGTTTCATTATCTTTATTATGGGCATTTTTGTAATAGGTTTGATAATATATGGATCCTTTTTTGCAACTGAAACTAAGTCAATTTGCTTTATCGGATTAATGTTTATTTCTAATGGTATCTCTCAAATATGGCTATACTATGCAAGAGCCTTTGGGGATAATAAACTTTACATTACGGCAGGTTTAGCGGGAGCCGTTATACAATTTGTTTCAGTTCTGATGTTTATTTGCATATTGAGATTTGGGCTTAATGGGCTATTTATTACTTCGATATTAGGACAATTTTCAATATTTGTAACGATAGAGAAGCGATTGCATATTTTAAGTAAGTTTAAATTTAAATATTTTGAATTTAGAATGTTAAAGAGCTTGTTGAAATTTTCTTCTCCGTTAGTTTTGAACTTATCTTTTGCCTGGATATTGTCGGGGTTTGGGAGGTTTCTAATAGTTAATTATTTTGGAAACGAAATGAATGGGCTCTTTTCTTTTGCAAATAAATTCTCAATTCTTATTACAATGATGGGTTCAATTGTTACAATGGCTGTTATAGAAGAAGCAATAATTACTGCGAAAACAAAGGGGTTTGACTCAGAATTTACAAAAACAATTGAATTTATTTTTAAAATTTTTATGGAATTGACCCTGCTTGCTGTACCGGCTATTAACATATTCTATGCATTCATAAAGAGTACAGATTATTATGTTTCATATAATTATGCTTCATGGCTGCTCCTCGTTGCTGTTTTTACAACTATGTCTTCAAATATAGGTTCAGTTTTTCAAGCGATAGATAAAACCCAATACCAATTCATTACAACGATGATTGGAGCCATTGTATCAGTCTTGACATCATACGTTTTGATTTCAGTTATGGGGATATACGCTGTCATTCTAGGTCAAATACTAGGGGCATTATTAATGTTGCTTTCTAGATATGTGATAATTAACAAATACATTGATTTTAAAATTAAGTGGAAACCGATTTTAATAAAGTCTGGCTTGTTTATAGGTATAGTAATAACAAGTATAAATTCATTGCTCCTCGTTAATATCATTATTTTATTAGTAATTACTGTAGTGTTGAGTTATTTAAACAGTAACTACTTGTTAAATGGCTATAATTTAGTAATGAAAAAACTAAGAAGTGTGTAGTCCAATGTAAAGTTGTAGATTAAGAGGAATAAGGATATTGGGGGCATTGAGTCTTACACTAATTTATTTGTGCGGATATTGAAACAATAATCGGTTAAATTATCATATTATATCGGTTTCCACCTAGTGTATGAGCTTGCTTCTAATGATCTTACCACACGCTTATTTGTGACATGCTTTCTTTAAGTTCTACATATTAGTTATTAGGAGTCTAAGAAACATCAATCAAAAAGCCAATCATTTTTTTGGGGATAATCTCTTACGGTCTTATTTGGTGAATCAGAACATTGATCATTGACTGTATCGTTATAAATCTCCTTGAGAAAAAAAGGGAGTTACTAATGAATAACTAATTATTGTTCCTATACTGCTTGCTAACATAAACACATTTTGCATTGTGAAACCATTAATAAATTTTTTTCTGCGAGAGAAAACACAATAAAATGCTTCTGCCAAATAACTAAGCGGTAGAAATTTTTTTTTATTTTATTCAAACCTCTTCGACAAAAATTCACGGCAATATGATGAGAATTGTATCAAGTGTCAAAGTGAGCAATTCTTTTAGGGGGATTAGTATGGAACGAAATGGCAGGTTATCGGAGTTGGATGCACTTAGGGGACTAGCTGCATTGGCTGTGATGCTGTACCATTACACTGCACAGTATCCTAAATTATTTCACGATAAAGATTCTGACCTGTTTATTAACTTTTCCTGGGGATATCTCGGAGTCCAATTGTTTTTTATTATCAGTGGATTTGTGATCTATATGACGCTAAACAGTACAAGGAGTACCAAGGATTTTTTTGTAAAGCGTTCGATCCGGTTATATCCGGCGTATATTGTTGCGGTAGTGTTGACGTTTACTCTAACAACACTGTACCAATTACCTGGTAGAACTGTAGGTCTCTCTGAAGCCTTAATTAATCTATCTATGTTACAGGAGTTTATAGGGATAAAAAGCGTGGATGGTGTGTATTGGACGCTAAGAGTTGAAATGACTTTTTATCTATTCGTTGGAGCATTACTTTTGATTCCACGGCTAGTCAAGAATATTGAGGTGGTTGCACTAATTTGGCTGCTTTTTTGTTGTATGGTCAAAGTAATAGATTATTGGGTAGATTCTAAAATCACTGGTGGCTTGAACTTTATTACAATCGGTGATTACTGCAATTTATTTATTTCAGGGATAATGTTCTATCGAATAAGGCAAGGGAACAACTCTGGACTGCCACACGTCATGATTGCTTTGTGTTTATTATACCAGTTCATTTTTAGTGAATTGATTACTGCGATTGCAGTACTTATATTTTTCGCAATCTTTTATTTACTGATTTTTAACAAAATGACGTTCATTGATATCAAACCATTGGTCTTTTTAGGTAGTATTTCGTACTGTTTATATCTTATTCATCAAAACATTGGATATATTATGATCCATTCACTTGAGAGATGGGGGATCAACAGCCAGATTGGTTTCATTGCACCGATCGCTGTTTGCATTGTGATTGCCTATTGCATTACAAAGTTTATCGAGCAACCGGTTCAGAATTTTATTAAAAAGAGATTGGGCTCTTCTTCAAAACCTGTGAAAACTATTCAGAGTCAGCGAGTAAATAGTTAGGTCGCTGCTGCTGGAACTGGTTGGGCGCGGTCAGGCGATTCGAGATTTTGCAAACGATAACTAATAGACAAGCACGACGAATTTAGATGCGGGGATGTAATGAAAAATGAGTATGCTCATGAGGAAAATTCTTAAGAAAACTAAAATAAATAAATTGATTCTTAATAATAAAGTTTCATATAAGTTGATAGCATCAACCATTAATCAATGTGATACATCGTATAGCTTAGAGTATTCTAGGAACGTATTAGAACATCTTTCCCCTAAACCATCTGGATCAAGTTATTCAAATAATGAAATTAAACAGGTAGTGTATGATTTGCAAATAATTATCCCTGCATACAATGTTGAACAGTATATCGATGATTGCCTAACTACCGTCCTCAACCAAGAAACGGATTATTCTTATTTGGTTGTCGTTATTAACGATGGATCTACAGATAGAACTAAGGAAATACTAGAAAAATATGAAGGAAACAGAGTAAAGGTTATTAATCAAAGCAACAAGGGATTCTCCGGAGCTAGGAATACTGGATTACAAGAAATAAACAGTAGATATCTAATGTTTGTTGATTCAGACGATAGATTAGAAAAAAACGCAATACAGCTATTATTAAAAGCGGCATATAAAAATGATTCCGATGTTGTTGAAGGTGGGTATTATAGATTTAAAAACAAACATACAATAATAAGCAAAACTTATCATGCTAACGAAGATGATATAAAAGCCTTAGGAAATCTACGTGGATTTCCATGGGGGAAAGTATTCAAGTCATCATTATTTGAGAATATAAAATTCCCTGAGGGGTACTGGTATGAAGATGTAATTTTTTCATATTTAGTTTTTCCAAGATGTAAAAAATCATCTACTATAAGTGATATTGTATATTGGTATAGAAGAAACTCATCAGGGATTTCTTTTACCTCCTATAAAAGTAATAAATGTGCGGATGCCTACTGGATAATTGAGCAAATGTTAGAAGACATGAAAAAACTTAATATTAAAAAAACACAGGATATTTATGACAACACTTTGAAACAAATTTATTTGTGTTTTGCGAGAACGCAATTAATGCCTGAAGAGATTAAAAAAAGCTTGTTTACTCTATTAGCCAACATGATACATTCTGAATTTACTGATTTTAAAACAAAGAAAAAAGAATACAAAGTTCTTGAAATTGCATTGAGAAATAACGATTATATTTCATTTTTTATGTTTTGTACCTTTTATTAATGATAAATCGAGACTAGCAATACTTAACTGTGCATTTGACCAATTATAAAAGAGCCTTAAAAAGAATAAAAGTAAACTGGGGGGGAACTTATGAAGTTCGAAAATACAACTATATTGATTACAGGTGTTGCAGGATTCATTGGTTTTTATCTTGCCAAGCAAATATTAGAGTCGAATGATTCTACGGTGTCTATTATTGGTGTAGATAATGTAAATAGTTATTACGAAAGCTCTTTAAAAGAAAATAGAATATCATTACTACAGAAAATCTCATTAGAAAATGAAAATGGACAATTTACTTTTGTTAAGTGTTCGATAGCAAATAAACTTGAGATAGATGAAATATTTGTTAAGTATAAACCAAGCATTGTAGTAAACCTTGCAGCTCAAGCGGGAGTAAGATATAGTATCTCAAATCCAGATGCTTATATTGAATCGAATGTTGTGGGGTTTTTCAACATTCTTGAAGCATGTCGACATTCATATGATAAAGGTCAGAAGGGTGTTGAACATTTGGTGTATGCATCCTCGTCTTCAGTGTACGGTTCGAATGAAAAAGTACCATATTCAACTGAGGATAAGGTAGATAATCCAGTTTCTTTGTATGCTGCTACAAAGAAATCTAATGAACTATTCGCTCATTCATATTCTAAATTGTATGGTATTCCATCAACTGGATTGAGATTCTTTACAGTATATGGCCCGATGGGAAGGCCTGATATGGCTTATTTTAGTTTCACTAACAATATTGTGAAAGGGAAGAAAATACAACTCTTTAATAATGGTGAGATGTTTAGAGACTTCACTTATATCGATGATATAGTTGCTGGTATTATAAATGTCATGAAAAAGAGCCCAGAACCTACGTCCGATGGTGTAAAATATAAGGTTTATAATATTGGTAACAATCAACCGGAAAGCTTATTTAACTTTGTAGAGACGTTGGAAAAATGCTTGATAGCAGAGGGAATTATTAGCGAACCAGTAGAAAAAGAATTTTTGCCAATGCAGCCTGGTGATGTTTATCAAACATACGCTGATGTTGATGACCTCGTAAGAGACTTTGGATTTAAACCGAATACAAGTTTAGAGGAAGGTTTAAGTCGATTTGTGAAATGGTATAAACAATATTATTTGCAATAAATCTGAAAGCTTGGAGGTTTCGATATATGAAGTTAGTCCTCCTCTCCGGAGGCTCTGGCAAGCGTCTCTGGCCATTGTCCAACGATGCCCGGTCTAAACAATTTCTTAAAGTTCTTGAAAACGCTGATCAAGAACTTGTCTCCATGGTACAACGAGTATGGGGCCAAATCAGTGAATCGGGTTTCGCCGATTCAAGTTACATCGCTACTGGCAAAGCCCAGATCGAAATGATGCATAATCAGATCGGACCATCTGTGCCGCTAATAATTGAGCCTGAACGTAGAGATACGTTCCCGGCCATTGCATTAACAGCTTCTTATTTATATTCTGTCGCCCAGGTTGATCTGGACGAAGTCATAGCAATCTTACCAGTGGACCCTTACGTGGAGGGCCACTTTTTTTATGCCGTTAAACAGTTAGAGGCTACTATTCAGGAAACAAATGCTGATTTGGCGTTAATTGGTGTAAAGCCGACCTACCCGTCAGCAAAGTATGGTTACATAATCCCAGAGCTTGAGCAGTCAGCTCATAATGATGCTCTTAAAGTAAGTCACTTCCAAGAGAAACCTTCCGAAGAAGCTGCTGCTGGTCTTATTAAGCAGCAAGCTTTGTGGAACTGTGGCGTATTTTCTTTTAAGTTGGGATACCTCATTAATATCCTGAAAGAGAAGGGGTATCCGCTTCAATATAATCAGCTAGTCGAGCAATATCATGAGCTGCCCAAGATTAGCTTTGATTATGAAGTGGTTGAGAAGACGAATAATATCGTTGTAGTACCTTATTACGGTTATTGGAAAGACCTTGGTACCTGGAATACCTTAACGGAAGAGATGGGAAATAATCAAATTGGTAGAGGAATTATAAGTGAAGATTGTATAAACACTCACTTGGTTAACGAACTGAACATCCCGGTTACGGTTCTTGGGGTATCGAACGTGGTTGTAGTTGCTAGTCCTGACGGTATTCTTGTTACGGATAAGAGTGCAAGTCCTCGGATTAAAGAATTTATTAATTATGATCAAGGCCCAATGTTTGAGGAGAGAGAATGGGGCTGGGTTAGAATACTGGACAATGAGCGTTACGAAGATGGTCGTACAGTAATAACCAAGAGGGTAGCAGTTAAAGCGGGCAGGAATTTTAGTTATCTCATGCACTTAAACCGCGAGGAAGTATGGACGGTTGTGAAAGGTGAAGGGGAGTTCGTGCAAAACGGCGTGCCGATGAAGGTAAAAGCCGGTAATGTTCTGCATATTCCAATAAAGACTTTGCACAGTCTTAAGGCAATTACCGATAT
This sequence comes from Paenibacillus sp. BK033, assembly GCF_004345425.1. Taxonomy (GTDB): domain Bacteria; phylum Bacillota; class Bacilli; order Paenibacillales; family Paenibacillaceae; genus Pristimantibacillus. Next base: position 200,302 of record NZ_SLVP01000008.1, on the reverse strand, counting down.
GGAGATGATTGTTGTTCATAGCGGATATGAGGATGAAGATAAGGTAATGGAGCTGTATTCCACCTGGTTGGAAATGTCCGAACACTGCCTTAATATTTCAATGAGATAATGAACACGAAAACGATCGCTTATTATGTTTCCGATTATGGTTTTGGCCACGCTACAAGAAGTATTGCTGTCATTCGTGCTTTGTTTCAAGTTGCTGACCAGCCTTATAGACTCGTCATATGTTCTTCAGACACGGTATTAGCCTTTATTAAGGCTTCACTTTCCAATTATCGAGAAGTAATCGAGTATCGTCAATGCATCTCAGACGTGGGTTATGTTCTTAAGCCAGACAGCATTGAACCTGACACAGTGGCCTTTGCAGCAAAGTATCACAAGTATATGGAGAACCTGCCTCATGAAGCAGCAAGAGAGTCTGATTTTCTTCGAACGGCTGGGGTTGATCTTGTGATCTCGGATATTTCTCCTATTGCCTTTGTAGCTGCAAGACATGCTGAAATACCCTCGGTAGGAATATCTAATTTTACTTGGTATACGGCTTACTTGGAAATGATCGATCATTCTGCTCTGCAGCCATTATTTGAAGTCTATGCTGCAATGGATTATTTTGTGAGCTTGGAAGGTGCTGTTGAACCGGATTGGGGGAGACAAGGAACTCTTCAAGCGGATTTCTTCAGCAGGGAAGTGGATCAGCAGGAAGTAAGTCGTATTTTGCATACCATTAATCCTGGCAGGCAGAAGAGAGCCGTCTATTTCGGTATTGGAATGAGTATAAATGTACAAGATTTGGCCGCATTAAAGCTGTGGGAGGATGATGCTTATCTCTTTATTGTGTCAAGCAACATGAAGGTGGAGCATAAGAATATTATAGCTATTCCGGCTTCCTATACGGAGTCGCAAAATTATGTTGCAGCATCGGATCTTGTTATCAGTAAGCCTGGATGGAGTACGGTCGGAGAAGCGGTGGCGCTTCGAAAGCCATTGCTCCTGCTTCATCGGAGCAAGATGAAAGAAGATAAGAATACCATTCTGGCTCTTCAAGACCGTCACCCTTATCGAATGATAGAGTGGGGGCAGTTAAAGGCGGACAACATGCAAGACTTTATAGATAGAGAGAATTTCTTTGAAGATACTCGGCAACGTAATGGAGCAGTTCATATTGCTGAATATCTCAAACAAATTGTAGGGAGTGAGTGAGGATGAAGCTGGCGGTAATTGGTACAGGATATGTTGGCTTAGTCTCTGGGGTGTGTTTCTCTGAACTGGGCAATGAAGTTATTTGTGTAGACAATGCGACATCAAAGATCGAGTTATTGAATAATGGTGAAGTTCCTATTCATGAGCCTGGTCTTAAGGAACTGATTGCAAGCAACACGGAAGCGGGGCGATTGTCCTTCACAACGGATCTGGGTGCTGCCGTGAATGCTTCAGAGATCATTATTATTGCTGTTGGCACCCCTTCCTTGCCAGATGGAAAGGCCAACTTGGCCTATATTGAGCAAGCAGCAGAGGAAATTGGCCGTGCCATTAATGGATACAAGGTTGTTGTTGTGAAAAGTACGGTGCCGGTGGGCACAAATGAGAAGGTTGCAGCTATCATTCGGGATTATGCGACGGAATCTTTTGACTTTGCTTCTGTTCCTGAATTTCTGCGAGAAGGAACAGCTGTTAAGGATACATTGAATCCGGATCGAATTATTATCGGAACGGAAAGTGAGCGCGCAGCTGAAATGCTTACTGCGTTGCATCGTCCATTGACTGATCAAATTACCATTACTGATGTGCGCAGCTCGGAGATGATTAAGTATGCTTCGAATGCTTTCTTGGCTACAAAAATCTCCTTCATCAATGAGATCGCCAATATCTGTGAGAAGGTAGGGGCGGACGTGGAGGAAGTGGCCAAGGGAATGGGGATGGACCGGCGTATCGGTTCTTCTTTCCTGAAGGCGGGTATCGGATACGGCGGATCTTGCTTTCCGAAGGATACGCAAGCTCTCATTCAGATCGCGGGACAGATGGATTATGATTTCAAGCTGTTGAAATCCGTAGTTGAAGTGAACCGGGATCAACGCTTTAATGTCATTCGGAAGCTGGATGAACTGCTGGGAGACGTTACGGGAAGAACGATTGGGATCTGGGGGTTGGCCTTCAAACCGGAAACGGATGATGTGCGTGACGCTCCAGCCTTTGAGATTATGGAGACCTTACTGGAGCGGGGAGCATTGGTTAAAGCCTATGATCCTATTGCTTCGAGTAACTTTGAAAAGGCCTTTAACCGTTCTGAGGTGGAATACTGTAATTCTGCTCAAGAAGCTGCCGAAGGTGCAGATGCGCTGTGTATTCTAACGGAGTGGAAAGAGTTTATTAATATCCCATTGTCGGATATTCAGAAATGGTTAAAAACGCCGAACCTCATTGACGGCCGAAATATTTATCGGGAAGAAGATTTGGAAGAGACGCCTTTTGCCTATTATTCCATCGGAAGACCAAAGATGAATAACGGAGTGAAAGAGACGAATCCTATTCTTTCTTTTTAAAATTATTAATATGTAGATAGGAGACACCATGGAAACGCCACGTAAGCAAAAAACAAAAAAGAAGCTAAAGCCTTGGATGAAGTGGGTAATCGGTACCGCTTCATTTTTTGTTGTTGTCGGACTGATCTTTATAGGAGTCGCTTACTATTACATCAAATCCATCGATATTAAGGATATTGCATCTCGTCATAGCAGTGATGTAGCGGATAGTACTGGTGAGGTGATGTCAGAGCCTAAGAAGCTGCCAGCTATTATCGAGAAACCAGTCGAAAAAGCTAGCCAGCTTATTGGCGGTGACAAGATCGACAGTGCAGATGCCCTTGATGTAGCAGCCATTCTCTTGAATTCGGGTCTTAGCTTGAAGCAGATTTCTTATCTGCAGGGTAATGCTACTACAGATTTACCGGTTGAAGAGAAGCAGAAAATCCGAGATTTGTTATTAACCAAACTCTCCGATGAAGAGATTGCCTTATTGAAATCAATCACTAAACAATATGGAATTGGGCTTAATATTCTTAACCCCGATTATCCAATTGAGTGGGTGGGCGAGAGAGATCCACAGAAGATGAAAGAAAATAATGAGGCTTGGAAAAAGATGCAACAACATTCCAGTGGCTCAACTAAAACTGCTGGCACTGGGGCTCAATCAGATAATAAGCCTACCGAATCCAGCAAGCCAACAGAACCAGAAAAAACACCAACGCCAGAGCTTACCACTGACTTGAAGCAGGTTAAGCAATCCATCGATTCCAAGACAGAGTCGCAGTTAGCGTCGTTGTCTGGAACCTGTAAGGCTAAAAGCAACGCCATTCTGCAGCAGATCGTTGGCAGTGCGGACGGAGTTACGGTAGAGGATCTGCAAAATAAATATCTAGGTAAAGTCATGGAGGCCGAGGGCTCTTGTGATGCGCAGTTCCAGGGCATTGTGAGTCAAGCGGCCTCTAGTTATGCTGATGCAGGAATTGATAGCGGTGCAATGCCGGATTGGAATGCGAAGTATGAAGCAAGCAAGCAAAGCGTACGAGCATCCGCGATTAGCGCTATTGCCAAGGCTATTAAATCATAATAATTAAGAGGAGAATCCAAATGATGAAAAATTTACGCCATTACACACTCATGCTGTTAATTGTCGCTTTATGTACCGTTCTGCCACTGACAGCCGGTGCAGCATCCAGCTCGGTTACGATCAAGACGCAAGCCGTTAACCTGAAGTTCGACGGACAAGCGCTTGCTTTACCGGACGGACAATATGCTTTTATTTATCAAGACCGCACTTATATCCCGGTTCGCTTCATCTCTTACGCACTGCAGAAGTCTGTGAAGTGGGATCAAAAGACATCTAAAGTAACGGTATCCGAGCCAACTGCTGCGGAGAAGGAAGCTCTTGCGAAGCTGCTTGCTGGAGCAGCTGCTGGCGGTGCACAGCCTGCTGCCGGTAAGAGCATTACGATTAAGCCGGTTCAAGCTACGCTTGTATTCGATGGACAGGCAAAAGCTCTTCCTGCAGGTCAATCTCTCTATTCGATCAATAACAGCATTTATGTTCCGCTTCGCTTCATGTCCGAAGCTGTAGGAACGGATATTAAGTGGGATCAGAAGACCAACAGCATCACAGGCGAATCCGCGGCATACAAAGCGGCACAAGCTGGCGGAAATAATGGTGCTGGAGAAGGTACTAATCCTGGAACAGGTACTGGTGGCGGCACAGATCCGGTTGGAGAAGTGAAACCTACTTATGACGAGTTGGCAGCAAGTGCCGAAGCTAAATTTACAGCGCTCGAATCGAAATGCACTGCTGCATTGAGCAGTTTATACTTCCAGCACCAAGCAGCGACAGATGACTCGGTGAAGGCTAGCCTGGAGGCTACCGGTAGACAAACAATTGATCAGTGCAAGGCTGACTTCAATACTCTCGTTACGAACACGAAAGCCGAATTAACAAAGTATGGCTATAGCTCGGATGAACTGATTGCGGCAATTACGAAGCGTTTTAATGAGGATATGGACACCATTAAGAAACTTGCTGGCGGTATGTTAGGTTAATCCAAAAACTCCCCCGATGGCTTCACTGAAGCCATCGGGGGAGTTTTTCTATTGTCTATGATCTTATGAATGGCAGTAAGAGATTATCGGAACAGCCGAGAGCGTTTGTTGTTTCGGTATTTGTACCAGTAGTCGCCGTTCTCGTCTTTAAATACTCGTATGCCTACCATCTTAAAGGGTGTCCAAATCTCGGAGAACATCAAATAGCCAGCCATTCTCTAACCTCCTAAAATGAATGATTACACAAATGGCCTTATTCAAGGACATTCGTGATGGTTCATGCTTCGTAAGCATGGGCTTAACAGAAATCTAACGTTCGCTAGATTTATAATACCAAAGAATGGATACTGAAAACAATAGTTTATAGGACTTTTTACTCAAATTTACATTACCTTAGTCTTGTTTTTCGTGGGGAAGGCGATAGATTTCCATTTCCTTCATGAATCTGCTACAATAACAGACCAGAGATAGATAATGGGCGGTCGGATTGTGTCGAAGGAGTGTTGAGGATTAATGTTAAAAAAGGATAGAAAAAATTCTATAATATGGTTTTTTGTTGTATTTTGTTGGATTTTTTTCATATTTACTTTATCTTCTGAATCTTATAATCAGCAGTCAATAAAACCTGCATTAAATAAATGGGTGACCCAAGAAGAGCTGGCTCAGAAGCTTCCGGATACCTCCATTACCTATCATGGCAGCACGGTAGTGGCCAAAAAAGACCCGTATGGCTTCGTGGAGTTCTTCTTCCGCAAAGGGGCGCACTTGTTCATGTACGCCGTGTTATGCGTGTCGCTGTACATGTTCATCCGGAATCTGATGCTCCGCAGGCAGATGGTGCTGCCGGTTATTATGGCACTGATCCTGACGGGCGGGATCGCGGCCCTCGATGAGACGAATCAGCTGAGCAAGGTCGGGCGGACGGGGAATCCGACGGATGTGATCGTGGATTTGACGGGCGGCTGCATTGGCCTCATCATCTGCATTACGATTAATTATTGGCTGGAACGAAGACGCCGGCGGCCGGAATACCGGTTCGTCCGGAAGTTCTAAAGCCGGCATGAATTGCGGCAGCCTTTCGCTGATGTGGCGGAAGGCTGTTGTTTTTGCTTATTATGGATATGCTGTGAGTAAGATCAACTAGAGGGGTGTGTCGAGAAGCAGTGGACGGTGCTAATAACTTAACGCTTCATACGGATAAATATCAGATTAATATGATGTACGCCCATTGGATAAATGGCACGGACGGGGAAGGCGCCGTGTTCGAGGCTTTCTTCCGCAAGCTGCCGTTCGGCAACGGTTATGCGGTCTTCGCCGGCCTCGAGAGAATCGTGGAATTCATCCGGCATCTGAAGTTCGGGGAAGAGGAGCTCGCTTATCTGGCGAGGCAGGAGGAGAATTACGATCCGGGCTTCCTGGAGGTGCTCCGGCAGTTCCGCTTCAAGGGAACGGTGCATGCGGTGGAGGAAGGCTCGCTGGTATTCCCGAATGAACCGATCGTGCGGGTGGAAGGCACGATCTTCGAGACGCAGCTGGTGGAGACCGCGCTGCTGAACTTCATGAATTACCAGACGCTTATCGCGACGAAGGCCTCGCGGATCAAGCAGGTCGCGTCGGGAGATATTCTGCTGGAGTTCGGAACGCGCCGGGCGCAGGAGGCGGATGCGGCGGTATGGGGCGCGCGCGCGGCTTATATTGCCGGCTTCCATGCAACCTCGAATATGCATGCCGGCATGATGTTTGGCATTCCGACGAAGGGAACGCATGCCCATTCCTGGGTGCAGGGGCATGAAACCGAGGAGGAGGCTTTCCTGGCCTACGCGAAAGCCTTGCCGGATGGCGTTACGCTGCTCGTGGATACGTACGACACGCTGAGAAGCGGGGTGCCCAACGCGATTAAGACCGCGCGTTATCTGGAGAGCATCGGCAAGCGGCTTGGCGGCATCCGGCTCGACAGCGGCGACTTGGCGTATCTGTCCAAGGAAGCGCGGAAGCTGCTGGATGCGGCAGGGCTGCAGGATGCGAAGATCGTGGCGTCGAACGATCTCGACGAGACGCTGATCTTCAACCTGAAGGCGCAAGGCGCCAAGATTGATACTTGGGGCGTTGGCACGCAGCTCATTACGGCGGCCGACCAGCCGTCGCTTGGCGGCGTGTACAAGCTGACCGCCCGCAAGCGTGACGGGCAATACATACCGGTGATCAAGATCTCGGGCAATCCCGAGAAGGTATCCGCTCCGGGCAAGAAGGACGTGTACCGGATCATGAACAAGTCCACGGGACTTGCCGAAGCGGATTATATCACGCTGCATGAGGAGACGGCGATCTTAAGCGGCGAGCGGATCAAGCTGTTTGATCCGGTTCATCCGTATATCCACCGGTACATCAGCGATTATGAAGCGGTTCCGCTGCTGAAGCCCATCGTGGTGGAGGGCGAGATCGTGTACAAGCTTCCGCCTCTCGAAGAGATCCGCAGCTTCCACGAGCATCAGCTCAGCCTCTTCCGGCCGGAAATTCTCCGCAAGCTGAATCCGGATCTGTATCCGGTTCACCTAAGCGAGCAGGCTTGGCAGCTGAAGACGGAGCTGATCAAGGCGCATCAAGAGTAGAGCTGCCCAAGCCGCCAGCGCTTCTCGCATGGCATCAGCCATGCGAGAAGCGCTGGCGGTATTTGCGCGGCGAGATGCCTTCATACTTGGCGAAGCAGGAGGTGAAGTAGGCGGCGGAGTTGAAGCCGACCTCTTCGGCCACCCTTGCGATCGTATAGTTCGTCTGCAGGAGCAGCAGCTTCGACTGCTGAATGCGGAAGCGCAGCAGGAAGTCGAACGGCGAGCAGCCGAATTCCTTCTGCATGCATCTGGCGATATATACGGGATGGAAGTTGATGCTCTCGCCAAGCTGCTGCGCCTTGATATCCTCGCGGTAATGCTTCCTTAAGTACGAGGCGGCCAGCTCCGCGCATTGCGAGGTTGGCGTCGTGCCCTGCGTCTCGATGGAGGCGGACAGCTGCTCGAAAATCTCCTGGAACAGCACCTGCTGCTTCCAGCTGACGCTGCCCAGATGGTTGCCGTGGCCCAGCTCCATCAGCTGCTGGATCTGCTCGACGATCTTGGCGGGCTGAAGCAGCCTGGTATACTGCGGCACCTGCTTGATGAAGGTTTGCGTAGTGAAAATTTGGGGATTTAAGCCATGCGGCTCCCTGCTTTGAATAATCCGCGGAGCATATTCCTCCGAAGCTGCCCACCGGCCCGTTGTCTGGAAGTGAAGCCAGTAATAGGCGGAGGGCTCTTCGCATTCTTTTGTCGCGTAATGATGATTGTCCGGCCCCAGGATTAAGGCCTCCCCAGCCCGTACCTCAAACGTGGAATCGCCCTCCCCCATAAAGAGACAGCCCTCCGTAACGACAAGCAGATCGAATACGCCGATCCGGTATCTGCTGGGATGCTTGAACCCGGCCGAGCTCTTCGTATAGCCCGATGCGATGTAGTGCGGAAGCGGCGGAACGGTAAAATGAAACAGCGTCATGGCGGCACCTTTTTATACCTCTTGCGGAGGTTTGAATTTTGAAAGTTTCGGTTGTAAAACTGATACATTATCCGAAGTATAGCATCTATAATATGAAATTGCATGACTATTATAGTGGCGTATTGGAGTTGCCGTTTACTTAAACATCGGCTGCAGCAGGTGTACGCTCGGGAGGATTATAAAATGCAAAAGCGTGAACATCACAAGTTTTCGCTATGGATGCTTGCATGGCCGATATTTATTGAGTTATTCCTGCAATTTCTGTTAGGGGCGGCCGATACGCTGCAGGTGAGCAAGATCTCGGATAATGCGGTTGCCGTCGTCGGGTTCTCGACGCAGCTGTTCAGCGCCTTGATGACGCTGTTCATGACGGTGGCGAGCGGGGCGGGTATTCTGATCGCGCAGCGGATTGGCATGCGGAAGAATGAAGACGCGCGTACGATCGCGATCATGTCCGTGAAAGTCAGCGCGATTATTGGCCTCTTCATCAGCGTGCTGCTGTATGTGTTCCCGGGGCCGATTGCTTCCGCGCTTCAGCTTCCGGATGAATTGTTGCCGCTGGCCAAGACGTATATCTCGATCGTTGGCGGCGGGATGGTGCTGGTTGCCGTGATGGCGGCGCTGAGCAATGCGATCCGCAATACGGGCAATACGAAAGGCCCGATGTATACGGCCATTGGCATGAACGTCATTCATGTCGGGATGAACTACGCTTTTATTTTCGGCAAATTCGGATTTCCGCAGTGGGGTCTGAAGGGGGTAGCGATCTCAACGGACATCAGCCGCCTGCTCGCGGTAATCGTGCTTCTGGTGATGTTCCTTGGCGCCTTCGAACGCCAGATTTCGCTTCGCGACTTCAAGCTGTTCGACGGCAAGCTGTTCAAGGAAATTCTGAAGATTGGCTGGCCGCTTGGCATTAACATGTCCTGCTGGGTCTTCTCCCAGCTTCTGATCTATACGTATATCGCGCAGCTTGGGGCGGTGGAGCTGTCGGCGCGTACGTATATGAATACATTGGAATCGTTCTGCTTCATGCTTGGTTATTCGCTTGCGCTCGCGCTCCAGATTCAGATCGCGCATCTGTACGGGGCGGGCAAGGTGCAGGAGGCTTACAAGAACTCCTACCGCGCGCTGTGGATCGGGCTTGCGATCGTGACGGTGAACGCGCTGGTGCTGTATTTGATCGGCGGCACCATTCTGAAGATCTTCACGAAGGATCCGGCGATTATCGCGATGGGCGTCTCCCTGCTCGGAATGAACCTGCTGCTGCAGCCGGGCAAAATGCTCAACATGGGCATCGGCAACGCATTAAACGCGGTTGGCGACACCCGTTACGTGATGTGGACCTCGATTACTTCGATGACCTTGATCGCTACCGTTCTTTCTTATATATTTGGGATAACGCTGGGATGGGGACTTGTTGGCATCTATGCGTGCATGATTATGGACGAATACATCCGCGGCATATGGGTGCTTAGGCGATGGAGACAGAAGAAGTTCATGAAGACGGGCCAGGAGAAGCCGGCTGCCGCCCTGCATAACGGCGCGGGAGGCACGGGCGCTACGTTAGAGGCCTAACAGACAGTAAACGGGGGATATACGATTTATGTTGATTATGAATGAGAAAATAAAAGCGGCCGAGGTGCGCCTCACCGGTCTCGACGGTGAATCGCTGGGCATCGTATCGCGGGAAGAAGCGCTTCAGATGGCGAAGCAGCTGAAGGTGGATCTCGTCTGCGAATCGCTGATGAGCAGTCCGCCGCCGTGCAAGCTGATCGTGCGCGGCGGCGCCAAGCAGCAGGCGAGCCAGCAGAAGAAGGCGGAGAAGCTTCAAAGCCAGCCCGCGAAGGTGAAGGAGCTGCGGCTTAGCGTCGATATCGAGCAGCATGATTACGACACGAAAGAGCGTCAGGCGGCGAAGCTGCTGGAAGCGGGCAACGCGGTCCAGCTGGTCATCCGCATTCAGGGCAAAGAGGGAGCCAGAGCGAAGGAGCTGCTGGAGAAGCTGCTGACGGATCTGAAGCCATACGGCACGAAGCAGACCGGCATTCAGCTTAGCGGCAAGCAGGCGGCGGTTCAAGTGAACCCGAATTAATTGACAGTCATGCTTATCCCATATATGATAATGATTATCAACTAGCGAAAAGAGGCTGCTTCGTCAATAGGAGAAGCAGCCTATGTTTTCGTGTTCGCGATTATTCTAAGAGTCTGGCGGATGAACGATTCGCTGGCTCTATTTTTCGAGAAAAGGAGATCCAGATGCTTAAGAAGTTTTTTGCTTATTACCGGCCTTATCGTAAGCTGTTCCTGCTCGACTTCTGCTGTGCGGTCGTTCTGGCCGTTCTGGAATTATGCTTCCCGCTGGCGGTCAGCCATGTCATTGATACGCTTCTACCGGAAGGGAATCTGAAGTTAATCATCGGCGCCTGCGCGATTCTGCTTGCGGTTTACGTGCTGAACACGTTCCTGTCCTTTGTCGTGACTTATTGGGGACATATGCTTGGCATCAATATCGAGACGGATATGCGCAAGAGGCTGTTCGATCATGTGCAGAAGCTCAGCTTCCGATTCTTCGACAATACGAAGACCGGCCATCTGATCTCGCGCATGACCAACGATCTGTTCGAGATCGGGGAAGTGGCGCATCATGGTCCGGAGGATATGTTTATCGCCGTGATGACTCTGATTGGCGCGTTCGGCATTATGGCGTACATTAACCTGCCGCTGACGATCATGACGTTTATCGTCGTGCCGATTATTCTGGTGCTTGTTCTGTACTTCAATGGAAAGATGACGAAGGCTTCCCACCGTCTCTTCGGGGATATGGCCGACTTTAATGCCCGCGTCGAGGACACCGTTGGAGGTATCCGCGTCGTTCAGGCTTTCTCGAACGAGAAGCATGAGAGCAAGCTGTTCGCGGGCAACAACAGCCGGTTCCGTCAGGCGAAGCTGATCTCTTACAAAATCATCGGTCTCAACTCGTCCATTACCTATTTCCTGATGAGGCTGGTTACGCTGTTTGTCTTGCTGGCCGGTACTTGGTTCGTTATTAACGACAATCTGCATTACGGGGAATTCGTTGCGTTTGTGCTGATGACGAATATTTTCTTCAAGCCGATCGAGAAGATTAATGCCGTTATCGAAAGCTATCCGCGCGGGATCGCGGGCTTCCGCCGTTACGTGGAGCTGCTCGAGACCGAGCCGGATGTGGCGGACGCTCCAAACGCGAAGGCGGTTGACCGTCTCCACGGCGATATCGAATACAAGAGCGTGACATTTGGTTACGAAGGCGAAGCGAAGGTGCTGAAGGATATCAGCCTGTCGATCAAGGCGGGCGAGACCGTCGCATTCGTTGGTCCGTCCGGCGCCGGCAAAACAACGCTCTGCAGTCTGCTGCCGCGCTTCTATGAAGTGGACGGAGGCAGCATCTCGGTGGACGGCCACGACATCCGCGATCTGCAGCTGGAATCGCTCCGCAAGCAGATTGGCATCGTCCAGCAGGATGTGTTCCTGTTCGCCGGTACGATCCGCGACAACATCACCTATGGCAAGCTTGGCGCATCCGACGCGGATATTATGGAAGCGGCGCGCCGCGCGAGATTGCAAGAATTTATTCTTTCCCAGCCTGATGGACTGGACACGGTAGTCGGGGAGCGGGGCGTGAAGCTGTCCGGCGGCCAGAAGCAGCGGATGGCGATTGCGCGCATGTTCCTGAAGAACCCGCCGATCCTGATCCTGGACGAAGCGACCTCGGCGCTGGATACCGAGACCGAGCAGGCGATCCAGCAGTCGCTGGCCGAGCTGTCCGAAGGCCGGACAACGCTTGTCATAGCGCATCGTCTGGCGACGATCAAGAACGCGGACCGCATCGTGGTGGTGACCGAGAACGGCATCACCGAGGAAGGCCGTCACGAGGAGCTTGTGGCAACGGGAGGCATTTACAGCCGTCTGCACCAGGCGCAATTTGGAGCATTATAGGGGTACGAATAGGGCTTGCCAACGCGGCAGGCCCCTTTTTACGAAAATTTTGCTCCATTCTGTAACTTTTTTTCGCAAAAATGCTACATTTAATGGCATTAATAATGTTACGATAGCCCCAAGTTAATCTCTTAGAGAGATCGTTGGAGGAGGTAGAGGACTTGGAACCGGAAATTCAAATGGGCAAAAGCCTGGCCCAGACCCATCCAGGCGTCCCCATATCATTAATTAAGCTTCTTAGGCCAAAACAATGGACGAAGAATGCGCTGGTATTCGCGGCTCCCGTATTCTCGCTCAGCTTATTGCACTGGTCGTTGTTTTGGCAGGCTATCATCGGATTTTTCCTATTCTGCTTCGTATCCGGGTGCGTGTATATCCTTAACGACTTCTTCGACAGGGAAGCCGACCGCAACCATCCGGAGAAGAGGCATAGACCTATCGCTTCGGGCGCGGTCAACCCTTATGTCGCATTGGTATTCGGCTTCCTGCTCCTTACGACCTCACTTACAACGGCCTTTATCTTCAACCCTCTCTTCAGCGGACTGCTTCTTGTGTACTTCCTCATGAATGTCGCTTACTCCATGAGACTTAAGCATGTTGTAATTATGGATGTGATGATTATCGCCTTCGGCTTCGTGCTTCGCGCGATCGGCGGCGGATTAATGATTGATGTTCCCCTTACGCCTTGGTTCCTCGTCTGCACGATGCTCTTATCCCTGTTCCTTGCGATCAGCAAGCGGAGGCATGAAATCTTTCTTCTTCAGAACGAGAAGGAGGGGCACCGGAAGGTGCTCGAGAAGTATTCCATTCAGCTGCTCGACCAGATGAGCAACATCGTTACGACCGCTACGATTATGGCTTATTCGCTGTTCACCTTCACCTCCGGCCGGACGGTTCAACTGATGTGGACGATTCCGTTCGTTATCTACGGGGTGTTCCGTTACCTGTATCTGGTCCATATGGAAGGGAAGGGCGGCAAGCCGGATAAGGTGCTGCTCGAGGATAAGCCTATTCTGGTTACGGTTGTGCTCTACGGTATTTCGGTTATCTTGATTCTACTCTTCCTGGAATAAGTGGTGATACTCATGTGGAATATGATATGGATTCTGGTGTCCGTTATTATGGGCGCGGCGGGGCAGGTGCTGCTGAAGTTCGGAGCGATGCATCCGAACGAGTCGATGTCCGGGCCGCTGCGCATGCTCAACTTCTATAATGCCGGAGGCATCTTCCTGTACGGGGCAAGCGCGCTGATCTGGATGTTCGTGCTGCGCAAGGTGGATCTCAGCTACGCGTATCCGTTTGTCAGCCTGGCTTATATTATCGTGCTGGTGGCTTCTTATTATTTCTTCGGCGAATCCATCAATACGTACAAAATCGCGGGGCTTGTCCTCATCGTGGGCGGTATTGCCTTCATATCTAGAGCATAGCGGGGAGTGGTTGTTCTGCCTTATTTTCTGGCACCTCTCATCGGGTGGTTCGTATCCGGAGTCTTGAAATTCGCAATCAATTACATTCGATTCGGCAAGGAAGCGAAGCAGCGCGTCGGTAACGGCGGATTCCCAAGCACGCATACGACGGTGGTGACGACGCCGTCCATGCTGATCGGCTTGTCGGAGGGCTTCAACAGCCCGATGTTCGCTCTTGCCGCCGCCGTTACGTTTATCGTCATTATCGATGCTACAGGGCTCCGGAGGGCGGTCGGGCGCCATGCGGTAGCCATCAACCTGATGACATCGGATTCTTCGGCTGTCCAGCCTACAAAATTACGGGAGAGCATGGGACATACGCGGCTCGAGATCGTCGGGGGTCTCTTGCTGGGCATTCTGCTCGGTTATCTTCTATACGGAATCGCGGGTTAACGCATGGCTTATCCGCATTCGGTCGCAGATCATGTTGATGTCTCCAAGGTTAGGAGTGCTAGCTTACATATGACTACGGTAACTGCCAGGGCGCATCTGATGAAAGGAGCCTTTATTCTATCCGGAACGGCGATGACGGGGCTTGTCTCTTTGAAAGGCACGGCTTTCCATGTCGCAATCGGCGTTGTGTGCTCCTTTCTTATTTTGTGCTGGGCAGCCTATAAGTCCGGGTATCTCGACAAGGTGATCCCGGCCATTCGGAAGAAGGACAGCCTTCTGCCTCTTCTCTTTGCTGCCGCGATCGACGTCAGCATGATTGACTATTTCTACAAGCAGAGAACGCTGAAGAACGTGAGGGAAATGCTCCGGGATACGGGCTATATGCCGTACGGCGACGAGATTGCCGCGGCGATCTCGATTATCGTGGGAATCGCGGCTTTCTATTTCCTGTTCTTATGCGTCTATCTGCTGTGGCCTAAGCTGGCCGCGGTGGCTCTGGAGTTCGCAAGAAATTTGACCAAGCTGGAGAAAAGGTACCTGATCATATCCACGGCCTTGCTTGCCGTTGTCGTGATTATCGCGTTTAACGTGAGCAGCGTGTTCTACGAGACCCGTGATCAGAGCGGGGAGATTGTCCGATTCGACGTCGTGTACACGACCGATACGGCGGATCTGGTGGACAGCAACGTGTACCTGAACATCAGCTCCGTGCAAAACGATCTCAAGCAGCCGCTGTTCGGCCTGTTCGCTTTGCCATTCGCGATTGTTGGCATGGTCGCCTCGAAGCTGCTCTTCTTCGTTCCGTACAGCTATCCGATTATGATGCAGATCATTCAGGTATTCCTGCTGCAGATGGCGATGGTTCTGATCAGCCGGATGCTGAAGCTGAGGTCCATCGATCAGTTGATTCTCCTGTTGTTCCTGAATGCGTCTTATCCGGTATTGATGTTCTCTCTGAATATGGAGCAGTATATCTTCTCGCTATTCTGGCTAATTCTCTTCCTCTATTCCTGCCAGTTCGGCTGGGGGCCGAAGGTGTATTATTTCATCGGTGCGGCGGGCTCGCTTCTGACAAGCGCGGTATTGTTCCCGTTGTTATCGAGGTCGAAGGAGCTAAAGGGAATGGTGAAGGATGCGGGCAAGGTGGCGCTGCAGGCGCTTGTGATCCTGATCCTGTTCGGACGATTGCCCTTGTTGCTTGAGGTCGTCTCGTCGTTCAAGGAGAACATGGAGTTTACGGGGGCAGCCATCAGTTCCGGGGACAAATGGCTGCAGTATGTGAACTTTGTAGCCTCCTGCTTCGTGAAGCCCGGCGCCGGCGTTGACCGGTCAACCTTCGAGCATGTCTCTTATCAGCTTCATGCGGTTCATTCGTTGAATATTCTCGGCTTGGTACTGATGATTCTGGCCGCAGCCGGCTTCCTGCTGCATTACAAGCACCGTTTTATGAAAATTTGCGTCCTATGGGTTAGCTTCTCCTTCCTTATGCTGTGCGTGGTGGGCTGGGGAACGGCTGAGAACGGACTTATTCTGTACAGCTTGTACTTCTCATGGGCTTTCATGGCTCTGCTCTACATGCTGATCGATAAGCTATTGGCCCGGAACCACTGGGTGAAATATTCCGTTCATGCCCTGCTGCTTATCGTCATGATCGGGCTGAACGCCCAAGGCCTGTACGATCTGATTCGGTTTGGAGCGGAGTATTATCCGGTATAAGAGTTGAGTTGCCATATTAGGAGGAGTCAAGATGCCAGTCAGAAGTTCGGTTCTTCGTCTGCTGTTTATTGCTTCGGGAGTCTGCATGACGGCCCTGCTTACGTTGAGGGGAACGGCCGTGAATGTGCTTATCGGCCTGTTATGCTCGCTCTTGTTATTGTATTGGTTAACGTATAAGCGCCAGGTCGTGGAAAAGGTAACCCGGGAGCTGAGTGCCGGACGGATTTTCTTCGCCGCCTTGTTTACGCTTGTCGGCGTGTATTACCTGACGCAATACTCGTACATCAAGTACAGCAAGCTCTCCGGCGAGATCCTTGATCGTATCGGCGTCGACATAGGCGGTCACAACGATAAGGTGATTTCCATTGGGCTGGGGATCTGCTCGCTTATTGCGGCATTCCTGGTGCTCTGCTGGTTCCTGCCGAAGTTCTATGCAACGGCGAAGGAGCTGATTGGAGGCCTGGACCGGCTGGAGCGGCGGTATTGGATTATCGCAAGCGTAGCCATGGCGGTTGCTATTCTGGTTATCTATAACCTGACGAACGTCTTTTACGGAGCGCATGACGCAGCCGGCAAAATCATCCCGTATGACGTCGTGTATACGGCGGACTCGATTGACCAGGTAGAAAGCAATACGTTCCTGAATATCGGCACGTACGAGAATGATATTCGTCAGCCGTTGTTCGGCCTGTATGCCGCTCCGTTCGCGCTGATTGCGATGATCCTGTCGAAGGTGCTCTTTTTTATCCCGAACAGCTATCCGATTATGATGCAGATCATCCATGTGATCGTCATGCAGTTCGCCATGATTCTGCTCGCCCGAATGATGAAGCTGCAGTCGACGGACAAAATTTTCTTCCTGCTGTTCACGTCCTTCTCCTATCCGTTTCTCCTGTTTATGTTCAATATCGAGCAGTACATATTCGCCGTATTCTGGCTGATTATCTTCATCTACTCGTATCTGTTCCAATGGGGGCGGAGAGATTTCTTCTTCATAGGCGCGGTAGGCTCCTTGGTGACAACGGGCATTCTGTTCCCGCTCTTGTCCGAGGCGAGGAAGCTGAAGGAATGGATCAAGGATATGGCGGTGAACGCCTTCAAGTTCCTGGCTGCGGCTACGCTCTTCGGGCAGCTTCCGGTTATTCTGGAGACCCATACGGAGTACAAGGGATTGATGGCATTCTCCGGTGCGGAAGTAACGACGCTCGACAAATGGTATCAATACGTCAACTTCTTCGCCTCCTGCTTCGTATGGCCAAGCGCCGGCGAGGACCGGACGACCTTCGAGCATGCCTCCTATCAGCTTAGAACGGTAGATTCGCTTAATATTCTCGGTGTAATTATTCTGGTGCTGGCTGTCATCGGCTTCGTGCTTTACTACAAAGACCGCTTCGCGCAGATCTGCATGTTCTGGCTCGCCTTCTCCTTCGTCATTCTATTCGCGGTAGGCTGGGGGACGAAGGAAAACGGTCTGATTCTGTATTCCTTCTATTATTCATGGGCGCTCTTCGCGCTGATCTTCAAGCTGGCGAATCGTCTGCTTGCCCGGGTGCAGCCGCTCAAGTACGGCGTGTTCGGACTGCTGCTTGGCGTGATGGCGGTCATTAACCTTATCGGTATTTATGATTTGATTGATTTCGGGATTCGCAACTATCCGGCTTGATGGATGGGGCGGAAAAGAGTCTGTCCGCAGCAGCAGGAACGGTTCGCCGTTCTTTCTGCCGCAGGGCCAGGCTCTTTTTTGCTATGCGGGCAGCAGCCGGTTGGGAGAAAGAGGCCTTGCATCCACATGTCGCGCATTGACGATCGGGGCATTGCATAGTACATTGGACTGAAACTAACAACTAGATAGTGCGAGAGATAGAGAGGAGAGGACTATATTGTCGGCAACGGCTGTAAAAGAATTATCCCCGCTGGTAGCGGCGCTTGAACTGAAGCCTCATGTGGAGGGCGGCTGGTACAAGGAGATCTGGAAGGCGAATTTTGAAATTCCGCAGGCGGTACTCGGCGAGCCGTATTCCGGACCGCGCTTTGCGGCATCCTCGATTTATTTCCTGCTTCATCCGGAGGAATTCTCCGACTGGCATACGGTTCAT
This sequence comes from Paenibacillus sp. BK033, assembly GCF_004345425.1. Classification (GTDB taxonomy): domain Bacteria; phylum Bacillota; class Bacilli; order Paenibacillales; family Paenibacillaceae; genus Pristimantibacillus. The sequence goes on along the minus strand of NZ_SLVP01000008.1, from coordinate 182,542 downwards.
TCGGATGAGCTGTGGCTGTGGCATTCCGGAAGTCCGCTTATGCTGACGCTTGGCGGCACGGGCGAGAGCCCTGAAGTTCGCAAAGAGATTATTGTTGGAGGCGACGTTGCGAATGGCCAGCATCCGCAGGCGCTTGTTCCCGCAACCGAATGGCAGATGGCGCGTCCGCTTGGCGATGAGCCGGTTCTGGTGTCCTGCATCGTAGCGCCGGGCTTTCATTACGATGACTTCAAGCTGATCGAACGTAAATTTTAATGCGACCGGCAGAAAAGCTCTGGACGAAAAATTTCATTCTGCTGGCGTTCTCTAACTTATTCTTATTCTTCGGTCTCGAAATGCTGCTTCCCACCCTTCCGCTCTTCGCGGACGAGAAAGGGGGCAGCGGATCGCAGATCGGCATGATGCTGGGCATCTTCACCTTCTCGGCCGTTGTGTCGCGTCTGCTCATTGGCATCGGGCTGAAGCATTTCGGCAAGCGCAAATTGCTCTTGATCGGCGTAACGATCTGTCTTATCGGCATGGCGTGTTATTATGCGGCCAACTCGATCTCGGCATTGCTTGCGCTCCGCGTCGTTCACGGCTTTGGCTTCGGTATTGCCACGGCCTTGTACGGCACGCTGGTATCCGACGCGATTCCTGCCGAGCGGCGGGGAGAGGGGATGGGCTACTTTGCGATGGGCAATGCCGTATCCTTCTCGATCGGGCCGATGCTCGGGTTATGGCTGCTGGATCAATACGATTACGCAGGCTTATTCGGAGCCGGAGTAATCTTCCTCGCGATTACCTTGGTGCTGACCTTGCTGGTTCGGCAAAAAAGCGCTCAATCCGTCGAGATTGCCGCGGCTGAAGCGGCCGCTGCGGCGGAGCTTCATGCGGCGGGGGTGAAGCCTTCGCCATGGGCTGAAATTATCGAGCCTAAGGTGCTTGTGCCTTCGATGCTTGGCTCGCTGGTTGGCTTTGCGTTCGGCGGCATGCTTAGCTTTGTAACCTTATTCACCAAGGACATCGGGATTACGCAGACCGGCTACTTCTTCTTGGTTGTAGCGATCAGCGAGGTGCTGATCCGGTTTATCAGCGGTCCGTTGTTCGATCGCAAAGGACCGTTCTGGGTATTGTTCCCCACGGCGATCCTTTGTATAATCGGCTGCGTATTGCTCTATTACACCGATTCCATGGCGATGCTGCTGCTCGCCGGCGTATTCTACGGCGCCGGCTTTGGCGCGATGTTCCCGGCCTTGCAGGCCTGGGTTATCAACCTGGTGCAGCCGGAACGCCGCGGCGTTGCAACCGCGACGTATTACAACTTCTTCGATATCGGCATCGGGCTCGGCTCGATATTGCTCGGCGTGGTTGTAACCGCGACAAGCTACACGACGATGTTCCTGCTGTCGGGTATTCTGTACATTATTTATCTTGCTGTGTATTTCATTTACCTGAGCCGCCAGCGCGCGCGGGCTCAAGCGTAACTTGGAAAGAGCGGTGCCCTGGTCGGGGCACCGCTCTTTTTGTTGTAAGGCGTTGGTGACTTACTACATTGCACGAAGTGCAGCATAACGGGCGAGAAAGGCGGCTGCTCGAGAGATATGCTGCACAGATTGCAGCATATTGCGCGAAATGAGCCCGTATTGGCTCGTTTTGTCCGAATATCCTGCATTCCGTGCAGGATAGGACTAGTTACTGGGCTCAAATGCTTCAATATGCTGTATTTCGTGCAACGTAGGCGGATGGCGGTACTTAAAGCTAACTAGTTAGTTGATCTGTCGAAATGCAGCATATAGAGCGGGAATGGTGAGGGAGGAGATTATATTGCACGAAGTGCAGCATAACGGGCGAGAATGGCGTCTGCTCGAGAGATATGCTGCATGGATTGCAGCATATTGCGCGAAATGAGCCCGTATTGGCTCGTTTTGTCCGAATATCCTGCATTCCGTGCAGGATAGGATTAGCAACTGGGCTCATATGCCCCAATATGCTGTATTTCGTGCAACGTAGGCGGATGGCGGTACTTAAAGCTAACTAGTTAGTTGATCTGTCGAAATGCAGCATATAGAGCAGGAATGGTGAGGGAGGAGGTTATGTTGCACGAAGTGCAGCATAACGGGCGAGAATGGCGTCTGCTCGAGAGATATGCTGAACAGAGTGCAGTATATTGCGGAGAAATGAGCCCGTATTGGCTCGTTTTGTCCGAATATCCTGCATTCCGTGCAGGATAGGATTAGTTACTGGGCTCAAATGCTTCAATATGCTGTATTTCGTGCAACGTAGGCGGATGGCGGTACTTAAAGCTAACTAGTTAGTTGATCTGTCGAAATGCAGCGTATAGAGCGGGAATGGTGAGGGAGGAGGTTATATTGCACGAAGTGCAGCATAACGGGCGAGATGGCGGCTGCTAGAGAGATATGCTGCACGGATTGCAGTATATTGCGCGAAATGAGCCCGTATTGTCTGCTTTTGTCCGAATATCCTCAGTCGGTGCAGGATAGGACTAGTTACTTGGCTCATATGCCCCATATGCTGTATTTCGTGCAACGTAGGCGGATGGCGGTACTGAAGCTAACTAGTTAGTTGATCTGTCGAAATAATGGTGAGGGAGGAGGCTATGTTGCACGAAGTGCAGCATAACGGGCGAGAAAGGTGGGAGGGGAGAGATATGCTGCACAGAGTGCAGTATATTGCGCGAAATCAGCCCGTATTGGCTGGTTTTGTCCGAATATCCTGCATTCCGTGCAGGATATGACTAGCCGCTGGGCTCATATGCTCCAATATGCTGCATTTCGTGCAACGTAGGCGGATGGCGGTACTTAAAGCTAGTCGCCCTTTAAGTTGGATTCTATCCAACGAAAGGAACTCAAAATCTTTCGTTGTTGCCTGCTGCGTTGAAGTTGCTCCAGCAGCTTGCGCCGATGGAAGCTGGTTTCAACCTTAACGAGCGGAGTTTACTGGATGAAGTCCAACGTAGCTTCAATTACTTAGCTATTTCGCATCCTTCTGCTGGATGAAATCCACCGTAGGAGGGGCTGCTATCTGTAGAGGTCGAGCAAGTCCGAGCTGGACACAAGACAAGGGCTGTACCCGCCGGGTACAGCCCTTGTTGCTTTGCCGTTTAAGCAGCGGGCAGCTTGATTTTTTGACCCGGGTAGATGAGATTCGGGTTCTTGATATGGTTCAGGTCGCGAAGCTTCTGCCAGGTGGTGCCATGCTTCTTGGCGATCGCCCAAAGCGTGTCGCCTTGCTTCACCACATAGACGGCCGGCTTTGCTGGCTCCGGTTTTGGCTCGGGCTTAGGCTCGGGCTTAGGTTCCGGTTTCGGTTCTGGCTTTGGTTCCGGCTTCGGCTGCGCAACAACCGGAGTCGCTGCCGCCGTAATGCGTCCTTCCACCTTGGAATCCGCGGTGCCAAGCTTCGTGATGTAAGCGATCAGCGCTTCATCCAGCGAACCGTACATGCCGGCTTGCGGATAGGGGCTGAACATCGTGTATTCGTCGCCGCCGGCAGCCATGAAGTCGTTGGTCGCCAGCATATAGTCGGCTTTCTCGTTTAGCGGCTTGCCGCCAACGGTAACGGAATGGACGCGCTGTCCTTTTGGCTTGGCCACGTCAATCTTGAAGGCGATGCCCGATACTTGAGGGAAACCGCCTTTCGAATTCGGATAATCGGATACGCCGTTCTCGAGAGCTGCCTTGATATCGGCGCCTTTGACCTTCAGAGATACGATCTGATTGCCGAACGGAAGGACGGTGATGATTTCGCCTTTTGTGATGGTTCCTTCATCAATAGAGGCACGGATGCCGCCGCCGTTGGTGATGGCAACGTCAGCTCCGGCCGCATCGCGAATGGCGTCGGCGACCAGATTGCCAAGGTTCGTTTCGCTGGTGCGGACCTGCTCGCGTTCGCCGTCCAGCTTCACGCTGGCCGTACCCACTTCTTCGGCCAGAATGCTTTCCTGGCTTTTCTGAATAGTGGCGACCATATCCGCGATCTCGGCGTTAGGGGCGATGCTCGCCGCGGTATCTTTATTCTCGAGCTTTGCTTCCTTCTTCACGACTTTGCCGCCGTCCACCCACAGATCCACGACGCCCAGGTACTTCGTGTATTCGCCGGCGCTTGCGATCAGCGTGTTATGCCCGGCCGTAAGGCCATGCTCCAGCACGGTATGGCTGTGCCCGTCGATAAAGACGTCGATGCCGTCTACGGCTTTGACGATCTTCAGGCTTGTATCGACGCTGGACGCGTCCTGGCCGATGTGGCCGACTGCGACGATGACGTCGGTCTTGTCTTCAAGCTCATCCACAATAGCCTGAGCCTCTTTGGTTGGATCGGCGAAGGTTAAGCCCTCAACGTTTTTCGGATGCGTCTTATAGGCGGTCTCCGGCGTCGTCAGGCCGAAAATACCGACCTTCACGCCGTCCACTTCCTTAATGATATAAGGCTTGAATAAAGACGTATTGTCTTTCGCGACTCTAACGTTAGCGCTGAGTACCGGGAACTTCATCATCTGCTCGAGCTCAAGCAGTCGCTTGTAGCCATAGTTGAAGTCATGGTTGCCCGGAACAAACGCGTCGTAACCCATCTTGTTCATGACCTGAACGACACTCTCGCCGTTCACCAGCGTGGCGAAGGTGGTTCCATGCGTGGCATCGCCCGCATCAAGCAGCAGGCTGTTCGGATTGGCCTTTCGGTAGCTGTCGATAATGCCGGCAAGCTTCGCGTAGCCCATTTCTCCCGAGGTTCCCTCCACGGCGCGCGCATGAGTGTCATTCGTGTGCAGAAGCGTGATGTGCTTGGCGGAAGCGGGAACTACTGTTTCATCTGCTGCAGCTGCAACGGTGCCGACAGACGCAGCAAAAAGCGAAGCGGCAAGCAGCGACCCCGCTGCCCACTTCATTTTTCTTAGCTTGATTAGCATTGTATCCCTCCACTGTTTATTTTTCTTTTATCGACAGTACGTATTCGGTATTTGGCATGGATCTCCTTTCAATTTCTTGTAAATTATCTGAAAATTTAACAAATTGGTCCTGAAGTCCTTGCCGCTCGAGCCCATCTCCTAGCATTCGACAACCGCTTTTTTCCTTTTGTGCAAAATTGTAAGGTTTGCTAAGTGAACAAATGTGCAAACCTGGCGGTGATTGCCGCATGCTGTTGCTCTGGCAGATGGGGGCACGTATAATAGTCCTGAAATATTGATATATTAATTCGAACTTATTCTCATAACTTAAGGGCAACTCTGCGAGAGGGGAAGACGGATGGAGGAGCTAAGTGATAAACGGGTAAAAATGCTTGAAGCGGCCCGGATGTATTACGAGCTTGACTACAATCAGCAGGAGATAGCGAAAAAGCTAGGGGTATCGCGGCCGACGGTTTCGCGTTTTCTGCAGCAGGCGAAGGAAGACGGTATCGTGCAGATCCGCATTATGGATCCGGCTTCCGATAACCAGGAACGCGCCCGCATGCTCAAGGAACGTTTCGGCCTAAAGGAAGCGATTGTGGCTTCCGTGCCGAAATACGAGGACGCCATGGTCAAAAAGGTCATCGGCGAGGCTGCGGCTAATTTTTTGAACGATACGGTTCAGGATGGCGATACGATTGCCGTCACTTGGGGAACAACATTATATGAAGTAGCCACTCGTCTGCCGAACAAGCATACGAAGCGGGTAAAGGTTGTGCAGTTGAACGGCGGCGTAAGCCATTCCGAGACCAATACGTACGCGTACGAGATCGCGCAGCTGTTCGCGAAGGCCTACCAGACGTCGCCGTACCTGATTCCGCTGCCGGCGATTGTGGACCATGCGGTCGTGAAGCATGCGATCGAAGCGGACAGGCATATCCGCAAAATCCTCGATATGGGCAAGCAGGCCAATATCGCGGTGGTTACGGTAGGGGCGCCGACGGAAGATTCGGTTCTGATCCGCGCGAATTATTTTTCGGACGAGGATCTGGGCATTATTTTGTCGCGCGGCGTTGGCGATATTTGTTCCCGGATTATCGATATTAACGGGCAGCTTTGCAGCGAGGAGCTGGATCTGCGGACAATCGGAATAGACTTGAACGAGCTCAAGAAGAAAGAATGGTCCGTTCTGGTTGCCGGAGGTCCAAGCAAGGTGGAAGCGATATACGGCGCGTTAAACGGCCAGTATACGAATACGCTGATTACCGACCAGATTACGGCGCAGCATTTGCTGGAGTTCAAGGGATAATAGAGTAGATAAATATGGAGGATGGGTATGAGTAATCAAAAAAATCTGTCGGCAGGGGAAGTAGCTGCTTACATTGATCATACTGCACTGAAAGCGGAAACGACAAAACAAGAAATTATCAAGCTTTGCGAAGAAGCCAAGCAGTATCGTTTTGCAACGGTATGCGTAAATCCGGGTTACGTCGCGCTTGCGGCGAAGGAGCTTTCCGGCTCTGGCGTTGGCATCACGACGGTTGTTGGCTTCCCTCTCGGGGCGACTACGACCTTTGCGAAGGCGGAAGAAGCGAAGGATGCGATTGCAAGCGGCGCGACCGAGGTCGACATGGTGATCAACGTTGGCCTGATCAAATCCGGCGATTTCGAAGGCGTGAAGCGCGACGTGGAAGGCGTGGTTCAGGCGTGCAAAGGGAAAGCCGTGTTGAAGGTTATCCTGGAGACGGGTCTGCTTACCGATGAAGAGAAGGTACGTGCCTGCGAGATCTGCAAGGAAGCGGGAGCGGACTTCGTGAAGACGTCGACGGGCTTTGGCAAAGGCGGAGCAACGGCGGAAGATATCGCGCTGATGCGCCGCATCGTTGGTCCGGATATGGGCGTAAAAGCTTCCGGCGGCGTCCGCGATTTGGAGACTGCTCTCAAGATGATTGAAGCAGGCGCAACCCGGATCGGCGCAAGCTCGAGCGTAGCGATTGTGACTGGCGGACAAGGCGAAGGATACTAAAAAGCGGGGGAAGGGGCGGCCGATTGCGGTCGTCCCTTCATTTGGGATTGACCCTTTGCGGAAGAGCAGGGTATCATGAAGGTAGTCGAACGGCCGGCTCGGTGGAGCTGGTTTTTTTGTTTGCGGATAGAAGATGAGGTGCCGGACCGGGATGGCCTGGTCGGACGTTATCATAGATTGATTGAGGTGAACCATGAGTTTGAAGACTTCATGGCGGGAGCAGTGGACGAGTAACGCGAGGATGAACGTACTGGCCGGCATTACGGCAACGCTGGCGCTTGTGCCGGATTCCCTTGCTTTCTCGTTTATGGCTGGCGTTCCGCCGGTCGTAGGCATTTACGCATCGATTTGTATCCTGCTTGTCATTACGTTTCTGGGCGGCAGACCGGGCATGATCTCGGCTGCAGCCGGCTCGATGGCCGTTCTTATGCTGACGCTGGTGAAAGAGCATGGCATCGAGTATTTGTTTGCGGCAACCGTGTTGACGGGCGTCATTCAGTTCCTGATGGGCGTGTTTAAGCTTGGCAAGCTGATGCGGTTTGTCCCTTCGGGCGTGCTGACGGGGTTCATTAACGCGCTGGCGATTATGATATTCCTGTCGCAGCTCCGTTATTTCAAGGGCGAGTCCTGGGTCATGTACGTGCTTGTTGCGGTAACGCTTGGCATTATCTATTTGGTGCCTCGCTTCTTCAAGGCGATTCCATCGCCGCTGATTGCCGTTGTGGTGCTGACGCTCGCGGTATGGGCGTTTGGCATGGGGGATGTTACGCGGATCGGCGATATCGCCGCGATTGACGCTTCGCTTCCGTCGTTCCTTTTCCCGGATGTGCCGTTTAGCCTGGATACGCTCTGGATTATTCTTCCGTATTCCTTGTCGCTTGCGGTGGTTGGTTATACCGAGACGATGCTTACGCATAACCTGCTGGATGAGATGACCGGGGAGAAGACGGATAAGAACCGGGAGATGAAGGGGCAGGGCCTGGCCAATATCGTAGCCGGATTTTTCGGCGGGATGGCGGGCTGCGCATTGGTCGCGGAATCGGTGCTTAACGTGAAGATGGGCGGAAAAAACCGCTTGTCGACGCTAGTCGCCGCGTTGTTCCTCCTGCTGCTCGTCGTGCTGCTCGGCGACCTGCTGTCGCTTGTGCCGATGGCTGCGCTGGTGGGCATTATGCTGATGGTGTGTATCGCGATCTTCGACTGGAGCTCCGTGTTCCGCTTGAACCGTCTGCCGCTCGGCGAGACTGTCGTGATGCTGGTGACGGTTGGCGCCGTGCTGCTCACGCATGACCTGGCGATTGGCGTTGTCGCGGGCGTATTCGTAAGCTTTATCGGCTTCGCGGTAAAAGCCTCCAAGGTGCATATTCACGACGAATGGAACGGATCAACGCGGACGTACCGCGTGCACGGACAGCTGTTCTTCGCTTCCGCCTCCGAGCTGGAGGAGCGGATCGCGCATGACTGCGAAGCGGAAGAGGTTCATATCGACCTCTCCGGCACCAAGGTATGGGATCACACGGCGAACCTCGCCGTCCGCAAGACGGTCGACCGCTTGCAGAAGAACGGAAAGCAAGTGACGGTAGTTGGGGTTTAGATGGTTTGGAGGGCCGCCCTTTTGGGGGCGGCTCTTTGTGTTCGGCTTTTGTTGTCCGTTCGTTGTACCTTTGTTGAGCCTTCCTCGTAGATCCCTCGTTACGCCTTTCTCGTTGTACCTTTGTCGAGCCCTAGCCAAGCTCCATATCAACAGGCAGAGCACTATCGTCCTCAATGGCGGCTGAATGAACGCTCAAACGCTCAAACGAGCACAGCTTGGGACGAAGGATTCCACTCTGTTGTCCGTTTAGTTGCCCGGTAGCAGAGTATCGAGCGGTTGGTAGTCTGGCAGCCATTTCGGGGGCACATGCTCCGGGCTCGGCGCGTATACGGACTTTAGCAGCCGGGTAATGGAATGTGCCTGCTTTTCAATAAGAATCTCCTTGATCTCCGAAGGCTTGACGGGGACCGCATGATCCGTTCTTCGGCCGAAGTCCGCGAGGGATACAAACATAGCCGGACTTTTCCGGTAGCTGCAGCTCTTCGGAAAACGGGGCGAGCTGCCCGAGTCGTATTTGGAAAACCGGACAGACTCTTCGTGCGCGAGCAGCAGCGAGCAGGCATCCAGCTCTAACACGGCGAAGGACTCTTCAGGCTCTCTCCGCATGTATGTCGTCAGCATCTTGAGGCAATCCCTTCTGGTCGGCCAGAAGAAGACATGCTTGTCTATAAAGGCCCGGAATTCTTCAACCGAGCAGTCTGTCTCCATCATCGCCTGAGGGATGCGAAGATGCGAATTTACCGTAATCGACGCTCCCTCGTACGATATTTCCTCTCTTGCGGTCCGTCGCTCGCCGGTCGATGCCGGCAGTAAATGATGGCTTGACCAGATAGCGTCGAAATAGGCGATAGCCTGAAGATTGCTTGCTCTCGTGAAGTGGTAAGCGGACTTTCTGCCTGTTGATTTCGTGATGAGGGCAATGTTTGTTTCGTTAATCGGCATCGAATAAGCCCCTTGTCATGAAAGATGGGCCCCTTATTTGTTGATAAACAGGGAACCGTCTTTTATAATCTCTGCGTAAAAAACCTCGTGTACGTTTTCGATACCGTGCTTTTTGAGTTCGTCATGCACCCATTGCTCGGTTAGGTTCAGCTCCTGCAAGTTTCTTTTGACAATCTTGCCGTCCGAAATGATTTCGGTTGGGAGGAAGGTAAACTCCGGAGTAGGAATATCCAGGTCTGCTCTCGTGACCGTTTGCTCGTATTCCTTCTTAAGCACGCTGATTTGTCCGTTTGGCTCAAGAATGGCATAATGAACCTCTTGAAAACTAAATACGTTCTTCTCCCTCAGCAGCATACTCAGATCATCGATATTCAAGCGAGTATTCCGAAGGGCGGATCTCAGAATCTGGCCTTCCTTCACCAAGATAGTCGGCTCTCCGTCCAGAACCACTCTTGCCTTGCCGGATTTCATGCTTATATACTCAATACCAATCGTTAGCACGGACCACCAGATTAAGCTGACGAGCCCGTTGAAATAAGGGGTTTCGCCTTCACCGGCAATATCCGCTGCAAAAGAGCCGATCGTGATTCCCGTAATATAATTAAAAAAGGTGAGATGGCCAAGCTGCTTTTTTCCCAGGATCCGCGCCAATACCAATAAAATAAAAAAAGTAAGCGAGGACCTCAGCAGCATTTCCCCGAATTCGACTTGCATAAAGTCTTCCATTGCTTACACCCTGTCCGTAAGATCTACTTGTTTCCAGTATGGGCTTAACGAATATCACGGATACATCCAATCATCCAAGAGGCAGGGGAGGGTATTGGGGCCGGCCAGCTATAAAAGAGGCCTTCCCGCATCCGGCAGGAAGGCCTCTATCGTTTATCGCTCGCAGCTGATCGTCAGGTTGGCGTTCAGTGCCTCGCCGGGTTCGAGCATAACAAGCTCCTCCTGGCGGTTCAGCTCGCCGGTCATGGCCATCCATGGCTCAACGCAGACGAAGGGCTTGTCCTGCACGGACCAGACTTGGACGTATTTGAAAATATCGTCATACGTCATGCGCACGCGAGCGCCGCCGCTAACCGGGAACGCGATCTCGCGTTTCTTGGCGCCAAGCAGGGTAACGGACTCCACCATGCCGTCCAGATCCAGCTCGCCGGTATAAGGCTTCTCGACCATATCGTTGTAGTCGAGGTAGGCAGTCGCATCGGTCTCGTACGGAAGCTTTTTCGAATCGGCATTGAAGTAAGGGTGGAAGCCGGCGTAGAACGGCATCGCTTCGCCTTCCGTCAGGTTGCGGTATTGCTGGCGGATATGAAGCTCGCCATTCACCAGCGCGTAAGTGAAGCTCACCTCGAAATCAAACGGGTAGCTTTGTTTGGTCTCCTCATTACTCTTCAGCACAATGGTAATCGAAGCCTCGCCATCGGTATCGGTGCCGGCAACCTCCCAGGCGGAAGTGCGGGCAACGCCATGGTTAGCCATCTCGTACGATTTGCCGTTCCAGGTATAGCTCTTGTTCTCGAGCTGGCCGCAGATCGGAAACAGGATCGGATTGCCGCCGCGGATATTCGCAGTAGGATGCTCAAACGTTGCTTTGTCCAGGTAAAACACTTCGAGTCCATGCAGCTGGCAGCCAATAACGATGCCTCCGCGCTCCGGACATACAAGAATGCGGGAGGATGTGCTTTCCTCAATTAGTTCGTAGATCTTAAACGTATCGGTATAGCTGTTCACTTGAAACTGGCTCATATGGCCCTCCTATGTATCTAATTTACTAAATCCATCATACCATAAATAAGCAAAAAGGCTGTCCCAGAGGGGACAGCCTTCCGAATTATTTCGCTGCGTTCGTCGAAGCGTTGCCAGCCGCCGCACTTGCTTCAGGGCTTGCTTCCGCGCTTGCCGCCGGGGACTCTTCAGCCGCAGCGGGATCAAGCGTATTCGTGATTTTCGCTTTTGCTTTCAGGTCGGCCATCCAGCTCGAGGAGAGCTCGCTTACTTTTTGCGTAACCAGCTGGTACTTGATGTCTTCCCTCTTTTCTTCCAGCGTAGGAGTTACAGCCGCTTTCTCATCTGTTTTCTTGATGATGTGGTAGCCGTAGCTTGTCTGAACAACGCCGCTCAGCTCGCCTTTTTTCAGGGCGAAGGCCGCGTCTTCGAAAGCTGGCTCCATGCTGCCTTTGGCGAAGAAGTTCAGGTCGCCGCCGTTGTCTTTGGTGCCTGTATCCGTCGATTTCTCTTTGGCCAGGGTAGCGAAGTCCGCGCCGGCTTTCAGCTGCTTCAGGATATCTTCCGCTTCTTCCTTCGTAGCTACGAGAATGTGCGAAGCACGGATTTGCTCAGGCGTCGACATGGATGCTTTGTTCTCGTCGTAGTACTTTTTGATGTCGTCGTCCGTTACCGTAACTTTAGGTTCAAGAATTTTGCGGATTTTCACTTGCACTTCCGCGTCTTGGCGCAGGCTGTCAACGGTCATGCCGTATTGTGCAAGCGTTTGGTTGAACTCGTCTTCGGAACCGAACGATTTCTTCAGGTTCTCGATTTCTTTGTCTACGTCCGCTTCGGTAACCGTTACTTTCGCGTCTTCCGCCGCTTGGTCGATCAGCTCTTGCGTAATCATATTGTCCAGCGTCGACTTGCCGCCTTGATCCACGAGGGAATCATACAGCTTGTCCTTTGTAATTTTAACACCGTTAACCGTTGCGACAGCTTTGTCGCCTGCGCCAAACGGCGGTTTAATCAGAACGATGATAAGCACGATGGCCAAAATCGCGGATACGGCAATCCAAGCTTTACCGCCGCTGCCGCTTCGGCCGCCTGCCGCTTGCGCCGGGGTTTCGGAAGTAGGCGCCTGCTCGCGCTCCTCTTCTGCAACTTCTTCGTCTTTCCCGTCTTGAAGGGCGTCTACGGCTTGATCGTCTTTGTTGTCATCCTCATAGACGTATTGTTGATTCTCTTGCTCCGCAGCCGTGTCGAGCTCCTCGTTTTCTCTTTTGTGCTGCGAGTCTTTGTTTTCCATTGTCAATAAACTCCCTTCAACAAAAAGGCACTATTTTTACAATCTTCACCTACTATAACAAAACAATCGCCCAAAAACCTTAATTCTAAATAAAAATATGTTGCATTCAGTCGCTTTTCGTATAATGGTATATGTATACAAAAATATTAGACTTTAGTCACATCAGATGTGTCCGGAGTACTAGTTGCGAAAGGTGGGGGACGTTTGGTCACATTACACGGAGAGTATAACGGCTGGGTTATTCTTCTCTCATTCATCATCGCGTTATTCGTTTCGTACTCTGCCTTGAATCTGGTGTACAAAATCTCGCAATCCCAAGGAAAGGTGCGGCTGGGCTGGATGCTCGCAGGCGCCTTTGTTATGGGCAGCGGGGTGTGGACCATGCATTTTATCGGGATGATGGCCTTTCACATCGGCATTCCGATTGCTTATGACGTACCCATTACTTTATTGTCGATTACCGCAAGCATATGCGCTTCCTACGTCGCCTTTTATTTAACGCTGGCCAAAGAAATTAACCGCCTTAAACTCCTTGGGGGCGGCTTTATCATGGGTGCGGGAATTGTCGCCATGCATTACACCGGAATGGCGTCGATGCATTCCCCGACAATGTCTATACAATATAACCCATTTATAGTGATATTATCCGCTTTGATCGCTGTCGCGGCATCATGCGCGGCGTTATATTTCTTTATAAATTTTCGGGACGGCAGTAAGGCTGCGTGGTCCAAATGGGCGGCTGCTTCGCTAATGGGGCTGGCGGTCTGCGGGATGCATTACACCGGAATGGGAGCCGCATCCTTCTGGTGCGGCGAAGCGGCTGCCTCCTCGTTAACGGAAGATATCCCGATCAATCTGTTTCTTCTAATAAGCGTCACCCTGGTAACTCTTTTGATTATGCTCGTTACCTGGACCGCGATTTATCTGGACCGTACCGTTCTTGAGCGCATGGCCTACAGCGACCCGTTGACCGGACTTGCGAACCGTCACGCGATGAACCGGTATTTCGATCAAAAGCTGGACAAAGCCCGTACGTACGGCTTGCTCTTCCTCGATCTCGACCAGTTCAAAATCATTAACGACACGCTTGGCCACGACATCGGCGATTTGCTGGTACAAGCTGTCGCGAAGCGGCTTCGCTCCCATGTGAGCGAAGGGGCGCAGGCCTTCCGCCTTGGCGGGGATGAATTCCTGTTGATGACGAGAGGGATGGAACCGTATGAGGTGGAGCAGCTCGCCAACCGGATCCTGGAGGACATCCGCAAGCCGTATTTGCTGGAGGGCAATGAACTCTACATCACCGGTAGTATCGGAATCAGCTTGTCACCGCAGCACGGTAACGAAAGATCGTCGCTTCTCATCGCGGCGGATACCGCGATGTACCAGGCGAAACGCAGGGGCAAGAACCAATACTGTCTCTACGACGAGCAGATGGAACGGGAGCTGCTGCGCCGGATGGAGCTGGAGAAGGATCTCCGGCTAGCCTTGCCGAGAGAGCAGCTCGTTGTTCACTATCAGCCCAAGTGGGATGCAGCCGTAAACCGGCCAATCGGCGTTGAAGCGCTTTTGCGCTGGAATCATCCTTTCCTCGGCCAGATTCCGCCGGAGGAATTTATCCCGATTGCGGAGGAGACGGGGCTTATCGTTCCGATTACCCGCTGGGTGCTGGGACAAGCCTGCCGGGATTGCTTCGAATGGAATGAAGGCAGGGCGGTCCCCCTTAGCGTCTCGGTTAATATGTCTGTCAGCGTGTTCGACAGTAAAAATCTCGAGGATATGGTCATCTCGGCGCTTCTGCACTCCGGCCTGGACGCCAATCTCCTGGAGCTGGAGATTACGGAGACCATCGTGATGCATAACGTCGAGGATGTCATTGAGCAGTTGAAGACCATCCGGGAGATGGGCGTTAATATTTCGATGGATGATTTCGGGGCAGGTTATTCTTCGCTTGGCTCGATCGATCTGATTCCCTTCCAGACGTTAAAGATAGATAAGCTGTACATGCAGCAGAGCGACTCGCCTTCGAAGCGCGCCATCATCCAGACGATTATTATACTGGCCAAGCAGCTTAATCTGGCGGTTATCGCCGAAGGGGTCGAAACGGAGCAGCAAATGGCGTTTCTGCAATCTGCCGGCTGCAGCATGATGCAGGGTTATTACTTCAGCAAGCCGATGTCGCGCGCTGATCTTGATCTTTGGTTACAGCAGTCGATGGTTGTTGATAGAAGTCAAACGTCGCAGAGCTTGTTCGTATAACGTAAGCCAAGGAGGGCGTCAATTTGAACAGTCAGGCGAAAATCTATCTGTATCTTCTTTTATCGCTCGCAGTCCCACTTATCGTATTCATGGTCCTTCATATGAATCCCGCTTGGGATTATCATCTGCACTCTCCTAACGTTCATTTCTACGTGGTCAGCATCGTGTCGGGCGCGGCATTTGCGCTTGCGATAGCAGTTGGCGTAGCAGCCATTCGGCTTCGCAATTTGAAAATCAGCTTCTTATCTTTGTCCTTCGTATCATTAGCAGCGTTATTCCTTGTTCATGGATTATCGACACCGAGAGAGGCGTATCACACTACGGCGCTGCCCAGCAATGCGGCTCAAATGAGCATATTGCTCGCCGTCATGTGGCTGTGGCTGTCGTCGATGTCCTCGGATCGCCGAATTATAAGCTGGCTGTCGGCGCATCAGCGCTGGCTGCTCCCGATCTGGACGGCGTCGATTGCCGTGATTTGCGCGTTGCTATGGCTATTCTCCGACCAGATGTCCTGGCTTCAAATGAAGCAAGGGCCAATCAAATGGTCGGCAACCTTGCTTATTTTCGGTTTAAACGGCTGGACGATGTACCGGTATCTGGAGACGTATCTGTCTACCAGATTTCCGCTGCAGCTGGCGATCGTGTACAGCTCCGGCTGGATGATTGCGGCCCAATTGATTAACGTAACGGGCGAAATGTGGATGTTAAGCTGGTGGATTTACCACCTGTTGCTGCTGGCCTCCATCTGCGCCATGGTTGTCGGCATTTATTATCAGTACCGCAGCTCCGGCTCCTATACGATGTCGCTGAAGCAGCTGTTCCAGAATGATCCCAAGGAATGGATTCACGCCTATATGTCGCCGGCGGTTCGCGAGCTTATCCGGACGACGGAAACACGCGACGCGTATACGGCTGGCCATAATTACCGCGTTGCGTTGTACGCCATACAGCTCGGAGAGGAGCTGGGGCTGAATCCCGACCAGCTTCGCGCTATTGCGCAAGGCGGAATCGTGCACGACATCGGGAAGCTGGCTGTTCCAGACCATATTCTGAACAAGCCGGGAAAGCTGACGCCCGAAGAGCGGGAGGTTATCGAGAAGCATCCGATGACCGGGTTCAACCTGTGCCGGCGGTTGGGCTTCATGCAGGAGGAGCTGGCCGTCATCCGCTCCCATCATGAGCGCTGGGACGGAAACGGCTATCCGGATGCGCTGAGCGGAGACAATATTCCGCTGCTGGCCCGCGTAACGGCTGTAGCCGATGTATACGATGCCTTGACGTCCTCCCGTTCTTACCGCGCGGCTTTGTCGCATGAGGAAGCGATGGCGATTATTTTGAAGGAGCGGGGGAAGCATTTTGACCCGTTATGCGTAGATGCGCTGGTGCGGATCGCCGGCGATAAGGGCTGGGCCTTTAAGGCGTCGGCCAGCTGAATGGAATTTGGCCCGATTGTAAAGATTGTTCATAGGCGTATAGCCCGGGTTTATTTCCATAAGCCGCGGGTGTATGATAGAGGAGTTACATAGACAAAGTTGTTCACCGCAAAAAGAGCCCTCGCATCTTCGAATGGCATCGATAAAGAGGTTTACTCAAGGAAGGGAAGGAATAAGAGATATGACATACGTAGCAGACAAGTCCCGTTATGAAGACATGAAATATTTCCGCGTAGGCAAAAGCGGCCTCAAGCTGCCTGCCGTTTCGCTTGGCTTATGGCATAATTTCGGCGGTAATGACCGTCTGGAGAACGGACGCGCGATGATCCACCGCGCTTTTGATCTGGGGATTACCCATTTCGACCTGGCAAACAACTATGGACCGCCACCGGGCTCGGCTGAAGAGACGTTCGGCAAAGTCCTGAAGCAGGATATGGCGGCTTACCGCGATCAAATGATCATCTCCACCAAAGCAGGCTATTACATGTGGGAAGGTCCGTACGGCGACTGGGGCTCCCGCAAATATCTGGTGTCGAGCCTCGATCAAAGCTTGAAACGGATGGATCTCGAGTATGTGGATATTTTCTACCACCACCGCCCGGATCCGGAAACGCCGCTTGAAGAGACCATGGCCGCGCTCGACCATATCGTGCGTTCGGGTAAAGCGTTGTATGTCGGCTTGTCCAACTACAGCGCGGAGCAGACGGCTCAAGCTTCGGCAATCCTGAAGCAGCTTGGCACGCCATGCCTGATTCACCAGCCGTCGTATTCGATGTTCAACCGTTGGATCGAAGACGGCTTGCAGGACGTGCTTGATCAAGAAGGCATCGGGTCGATCGTATTCTCGCCGCTTGCCGGCGGCTTGCTGACGAACCGTTACCTGGACGGTATTCCTTCGGATTCCCGAGCTGGCGGACCAAGCGTCTTCCTGAACTCGAACAGCATCACCGAAGAGAAGCTGGCTAAGGTCCGCGCCTTGAACGAAATCGCACAAAGCCGCGGCCAATCGCTGGCGCAAATGGCGCTTGCTTGGGTGCTTCGCGGCGGCCGCGTAACTTCCGCGCTGATCGGCGCAAGCCGCGTCGAGCAAATCGACGACAACGTTGCCGTGCTCAGCCGCCTCGATTTCTCGGGCGACGAGCTGCAGGCGATCGAGAACATCCTGGCGTAGGAATTGGGGATATCGACGTGTCGCCTGAGGAATGTATCTCCTTCCGGTTGCTGTTGTCCTCACATGGCTTTGATTGAATGGTTTAAAGAAGCCATGTTCGGACAAAGGCAAACGCTTCGCTCCTACAGGAGATACATTTCCTCTGGCTCTCATCGATATACTTTTAAACAGAGAAGGCTGCCGATTAATCTCGGCAGCCTTTTTTTGCAACATAGGTTGCTCCTCTTACATACGGCGTGTCGCTAACGAAAGTTTTAAAATCTAACGAAACCTGGTAACGCTATATGACCGATTTTGGGTTAAAAGAGGCGGTTAGATAGTAAATAACGATATGTGGTTTCGTTAGCCTGTTTTTAAAAGAAGGAGGGATAGCATGGAAGTGAGATTGAGCGAATACAAGGAAGACTGGGCTATGATGTTTCGGGTGGAAGCGGAGTGCCTAAAGTCTATCTTTGGCGGAGTGGAGATCCGATTCGAGCATTTCGGGAGCACGGCTGTTCCGGGGATGAAGGCCAAGCCCGTTATCGACATGATGGGAATCGTTGACGATATTAACAGGATTGATCTATTCAATGCTACGATGGATTCTCTCGGATACGACGTAGCGGGAGACTGGGGCATTTCCGGCAGGCGGTTGTTTCGCAAAGGCGGAGAGCAGCGCACCCACCATATCCACTTCTACCAATCCGATAGCCCCCAGATCGGACGGCATCTCATCTTCCGCGATTATCTGCTCTCCCACCCTGAGGAAGCTGCCAGATACAGCCGCTTTAAAGAACAGCTGGCCCAGCGATACGAACGCACCAACGAGTACAGCCCCGCCAAAAAAGCATTCGTAAGCGAAATGGAACAAATCGCCCTCAACTGGCACTCCCAATTAAACGAATACCCTTGATTTGCTCGCCGCCCTGCATGGTTACGTTGCACGCTTTACACTATATTTGCCCAAAATGCCTCTTCTCCTAGAATACGCTGCACGAAATACACCATATTTGCCTCATCTCCCCTCATTTTGCCCATATACAATAGAATATCCTGCATTCCATGCATCCTATCTCCCTCTACGCCCCCAAACCCTTCATATATCCTGCAAAACGTACAACGTATCAAGGGGATGGTTCTGCGCAAAAGGGAGCGAATTAGAAAGGAACTAGACTCCCCTCCATGCTGCGACAGGGAGGCCGCAAGGCTGATATGTGCGCACCGTCTGTCGGGCCTGCCGCAGGCAGGCAACCCGCCAAGGAACGGAGGCGGTTGGTTTGCGCCCTCCCCAACGAATCGAAGACGAGTGGAGGGAGATACATCTCCCGGAGTGAGCCCACGGTTCTGGCTGCACTCTCCTTCCGACAAATCGTCTATCGATTCCACCCCCTCGTGACGATATAATACATGTAGATTTACTCGGGAAGGGGACCGCGCGTCTTGAACAACCTATCATTGCGGACAAAAGGCCTGCTCATCATCGTCCTAATCACCTTCATTCCGCTTGGCATGGCTGGAATATTTAATTACCTGTCCGTTAAGCAGGAAATGATTAGTACCGCGTCTGAAAGGGTGGCCAGCCGGCTGAGCGTCAGCGCCAATTATCTGGCCTCTTGGCTGCAGATCAGGCGGGCCGAGGTAGTCGTGATGAGCCGCACGGATATTGTCCGTTACGGAAGCGATACGGAGAGGCTGAATTATTTCAGGAAGGAGCTGTACCGCTCGGATTATACCTATTACGCGATTGGGTATATTGATGCGAGCGGCCGGGCGATCCGTACGAACGGAGACCCGGTCAATATGGGCGGGCAAGCTTTTTTTCGGGATGCGATGAAGGGGAAATCGCAAATTACGGATCTGTTCCTTCCCTCTTTCGATAGCCTGAGCCTGAAGCAATCCCTTATTGTCATTCCGGTCTATGATCAGACAAACAAGATTAACGGTGTTTTATACGCATCGATGCCGATGTCATCGATTTCGCCCTATTTTCTTGTGGATAAGGATCCAAGCTCGGAGTATTGGCTCTACAACGAGCGGGGAGTAGTCTTGTTCCATTCCTACTCTACCTCTGCAGGCGTGAAGCCGATTCAGGGGCTGCTTAACGGGCAGCCGGGTCTAACTCTCGACAAGCTGCTTCACCCGTCCGGGCAAATCCATATCCAGCGCGGAAATATGGATCATATCCTTTTATACATGGACGTAGACAGCACCGCACCTTGGCATGCTGCGATCGAGATTCCGAAAGCGAGCCTCACTACAGGCGTGTCCAATGTATTGTGGCGGATCTTTGCCACAATCGCTTTGTCCGAAGTGGTGATCGTCATTCTCTTCTCGCTCTATTTCAATACGATTATTAACCGGCTGAAAGGAATCTTATCCGTCACGAAGCAGGCGGCCGACGGCCAATTCGAGGTGGAGCATCTGTCCCAGGAGCCCGGGGATGAGGTAGGCAAGCTGGCGGAATCGGTTAACGGGATGATGGAGCATTTGAAGGACATGTTCGGACGCCTCGAGGCGATTATCAAGCAGAACGAATACTCTTTTATTTTGCTGGACGAAAATTACCGCGTCAGTTATATGAACCAGGCGGCGGAGAAGCTGATCGGCTATACGACGGAAGAACTGAAGGGGCATGCGACACCTCTTTTGTTCATGGACCCGGATGAAATCGAGCGCGAAGCGGAGATTCTGTCGCAGAAGCTTGGCGTCCACATCGAGCCGGGCCTCGAAGTTTTCCGGACGCTGCGCCAGGTGGACTTCTCCTATGAACGGCAGTGGACGTATGTCCATAAGGACGGGACCAAAATTCCGGTACGCCACTTCTCGAACGGACTGCGCGACCAGCAGGGCCGCCTGACCGGCGTTCTTGGCATGGCTTATGATATCTCCGAGCACGTAAGAGTGGAGAAATCCCGCAACCTTCTGCTCGACATTATCGGCTCGGCCAAAGACCTGATCGCATCCATCGACCATAACGGGAAGGTTGCCTACATTAACAAGGCCGGCAAGAGGATGCTTGGCCTGCCGCTGGATTACAAGCCGAAGGACTATAAGAGCTACGTGGAGCCGTCCATGTACCTGTATTTGATAAAAGGCTCCCGGATCGCCGAGAAATTTGGCTATTGGGAAGGGGAAGCCGAGCTTCTCACTCAGGCCGGAGACAAGGTCAACGTCTCGCTTGTTATCGTAGCCCATCCATACAGAAATACAGGGGAGCTGTATTTCTCCTGCATCGCCCGCGATATTACCGAGCAAAAGCATACGCAAGAGGAGCTGATTCAGGCGACGCAGGAAGCCGAACAGGCGAATGCGGCCAAAAGCCGGTTCCTTGCGATGGTCAGCCATGAGATCCGCACGCCTCTTAACGGCATTATCGGCCTGACGCAGCTAATGCGCCGCACCGGCTTGTCCCCCTCGCAGAAGGATTATATGGACAAGCTTGGCAACTCCTCGGAATCGCTGCTTCGCATCATTAACGATCTGCTCGATTTCTCGAAGATCGAAGCGGGCAAGGTCGAGGTGGAGCGGGTAGCGTTCCAGCCTCAGGAGATGCTCAGCCGGTTGACCGGTCAGCTCAGCGTCTTTATGGGCGGCAAGGAGCAGTTCGAATTTATTTTGGAGGTTCCGGAGCAGCTGCCGACCACACTTCTGGGCGATCAGATGCGAGTGGAGCAAATTTTGCTTAATCTATGCATGAACGCCGTTAAGTTTACGGAACGCGGTCATGTGAAGCTTTCTCTTGAGGTGTTGGAGCAGTGCCCTGACGGGTTAAAGCTGCAATTCACCGTGGAAGACACCGGTATCGGCATGACGAAAAAACAAATCGACAGATTGTTTACCCCGTTCACGCAAGCAGACGGTTCCACCACCCGCAAATACGGAGGTACCGGCTTAGGACTTGTCATTGCGAACGGTCTCGTCAAAATGATGGGCGGAAAAATCCAGGTGGACAGCGAGCCCGGCATAGGCAGCCGGTTCAGCTTTGCCTTGTCATTCCCCGTCTTGTCTTCCGTCATGGAAGAGAAGCTGAATGTCGGCAAGGAGCTGGAGGACCAATGCATCTGGGTCGTGGAAGACAGCGACGAGATGCGGCTGCATTGGTGCGGGCTTGCGGAATCGTTCCGCTTGACCCCGGTAGCGTTCTCCTCTTGGGGAAGCGCGAGGGAAAAGCTGCGCCGGATGGGCGCGGGAGCGATGCCGAAGCTGATTATGCTGGATATGGAAATGCCCGATATGTACGGAGCGGAGACCTGGCTGGAATTCCACAAGCAGGCTACCGCCGCAGGAGTGAAGACGATTGCGCTTACGACCTCTTTCGGCCGTGACGAGCTTATGCAAATGCCGGATTCCGGCCGTCCTTACGCGATTCTGACCAAGCCGGTTACCCGTCTGGCCTTATTCCATGCTTTAACGGGAACGCTGGATCAAAGGGCGGTACCGGTCAAGGAATGGACAATGGCTGCCCAGGAGGCGGCCGTGTCCGCGGAGCTTCGGGAAAAAATACGGGTTCTGCTTGCCGAGGACAATCATATTAACCAGCTGGTAGCCATCGAATTGCTGAAGGAGCGGGGCTTCGAGGTCGGCCTTGCGGAGAACGGGCGGGAAGCTCTGGAGAAGCTGGAGCAGGGGAGCTGGGATCTTGTCCTGATGGATATTCATATGCCGGAGATGGACGGAATGGAAGCAACGACGTTAATCCGCAAAGATCCCCGGTACGAGCACCTGCCGATTATCGCGGTAACCGCAAACTCCCTTCGCGCGGATCATGAGCATTACTTGCAGCTTGGCATGAACGGGGTAGTAACGAAGCCTCTGGATCCGGATCAGCTCTACATCGTCATTATGAATCTGCTGAACAATAAGAAGTTTCCGGTGCTGCAGCAGCAGGCATGGGGCGTTTCCGGCTTATCGGTGCCTGAGCTGGACGGGATTCAGGTTGAGACCGCACTGGCCAGAGTCAGCGGCAAAGTCTCTATTTTGCGACATATGCTGGTGCATTTCCTGAAGGATTACGAAGGCTTCCCGGACAAGCTGACCGGGGAGTTGACCAATGGCCAGATCGCAGCCGCGAGACGAATGATTCATACGCTGATGGGGGCAGCCAGCTACTTGTCGGCCAATGACGTGGTGCAGGCGGCGGCAAGGCTGAACGAGATTTTGAAGAAGGAGGAGGGGGAGGAGGAGTGGAAGGCGCCGGCCGAATGGCTGAAAAAAGAGCTGGATCGCGTGATAGCCGGTCTGCAGCGGGCGTCGATTTCAACTTTCGACAGTTTCTCCTAACAATCTTCTAACATTTTATTGTTAACCCTTACAATCGTATTGTATATTAGAGATAGATTTATATTTTTTGACAGAAATCTTTCTTTCCCCAAGGGGTGGCGCCGGTGTATAAAGTTTTAGTAATTGAAGATGACGTCATGATGAGGGATATGCTGTCGATGTACTTGTCGGAAGAAGGGTATTCGGTTAGGCAGGCGGGAACGGGTGAAGATGGCTTGCGGATCGTTCAGGAGTTTGCGCCTGATGTTGTTTTGCTTGACCTGATCCTGCCTGATATGGATGGTATGGGGGTTTGCGCCTCTATTCGTGAACGATCGCATGTGCCTATTATGATTTTGTCGATGAAAAGCGAAGTCTCCGAGCGCGTTCAGGCCTTGAAGGCCGGAGCTGATGATTATATGTGCAAGCCATTTAGCATGCATGAGATGACGGCTAGAGTGGAAGCCCTGATCCGTCGTTCCCAGTTTAGTGCGGCGGAAGCGGAGACGGCTGGCGCGGCGGAAGCGGAAGCGATGGATCTCGCGCCGATTCAGCTGGACGCCGAGCGCAGAATGCTTCTTGTCAGAGGCAAGCTGATCGAGACAACCTTTTCAGAATTCGAGATGATGAAACTCTTCTTATCCCATCCGGGCAAGGTATTCAGCAGGGAAGAACTGATTAATACGATTAGAGGGTTTGATTCTTTTGTAACGGATAGAGCCATTGATGTGCATATCGTGAATCTTCGCAAAAAAATCGAGCAAAACCCGAAAGAGCCCCGTTTAATCCGTACGGTATGGGGCTTTGGTTACAAATATACGACCGACCACAGTCAGGAACATGATTAAGGTAAGCGACCTGAAGATCACCTCCGCTGCAAGGTGATCTTTTTTATACCCACTTGTCCGAATGCTGGCAAATACCTAACATACTTCTAAAGAACAATCCGCAATTTTTCTAATACTTATATGGGACTATAGGATTAACAGTAATGACAAAAGGATGGTGTAGCAATCGTGCATGGGTTAGCCAGTTTACCTGAACGGCAGGAGGCTTATGCTCAGCTGGAGGTGGCTTTGAGCCGCGCGCGGGCGTCAGGACAGCGGCTCGTTGTGGCATTGATTCAGATCGATCGTTTCTATGGTGTGAATGAGGCCAAGGGCTTAGAGGCAGGCAACCAGGTACTAGAAAGTATCGGAGGACGGTTAAGTCAAGGGGCTGAGACGGCCTTTGTTACCTTGATCAGCGGCGATACTTTTTTAATGGCTAGAGAAATCGGATACTCGCAGGCGGAATGTGCCAATGCGGTGGAAGAGATGAAATATGCAGCGCAATACCCGGTTTCCTATGGGGGAGCGGAATTGAATTTGACGGCAAGCATCGGTACCTGCCTGTTCCCGCAGAACGGACGGACAAGCGAGAGACTGCTCGGGCATGCCGAGACAGCGCTCTTCAAATCGCGGGAGCAGGGCGGCAACCGGATTACGTTTTACAGTGAAGAAGAGACGGCCCAGATGAACCGCTGGCTGGAGGTTGGAGCATTGCTGCGTCCGGCCCTTTACATGCGTCAGTTCCATCTGAGCTATCAGCCGATCTTCCGCACGGACGGCGGGCGTCTACGCGGCTTTGAAGCGCTTCTGCGATGGAATCAGCCGGAGCTTGGGGCGATTTGGCCGGCGGAATTTATCCCGATCGCCGAGCAGAACGGCCTGATCGTGCCAATCGGCGAATGGGCGCTGCGCGAGGCCTGCAGGATGCTGGCGGGCATGCAGGAGTATGGCCTGAAGGAGCTTGTTATTGCGGTTAATGTTTCGCATGTCCAGCTGATGGACAACAGCTTCTGCAGCATGGTTGCCCATGTGCTGGAGGAGGCGGGACTCGAGCCTTCTTGCCTGGAGCTTGAGGTGAAGGAGGATGTTATTCTTCATTTCACGGACAAAACATTAGCCGTACTCAGCCAGCTGCGCGCATTAGGCGTCAGAATTACGCTGGATAACTTCGGAGAAGGCTATGCTTCGCTTGCGAACCTCAAGCAGCTGCCGGTCAACAGCGTAAAGATCAGCAAATCGTTCATCCGCCAGATTGATGTGCAGAGCGTCGAGCGCCATATCGTGGAAGCCATGATCGGGCTGCTGCACAAGCTGGAGATTGAGGTTATTGCGGGCGGCGTCGAATACGAGGAGCAATACAAGCTGCTGAAGGAATGGAGCTGCGACTTTGTGCAGGGCTTCCTCCTGGGATCCCCGATGCAGCCGGACTTGCTCGATATGTCGATCATCCGGAAGTCGCCGCAAACGGCATAAATAATCAACCAGGTAAAATCTAAAAGCCCTGAAGGATTCGCGTTTGGCGGATCTTTCAGGGCTTTCGTATTTGCCGGGTCATTGGATTGGTTAATCGCCGTTGTTAGCTTACTTCAAGATACAGCTTCGTCCCGTCATTGTATTGGAAAATGGCGACATCGCGGACAACCTCGACCTTCGATATGCGTTTCCACTTCTTGCGGAAATCGAAGTTGTATTCCATCTCAAGCAATTTATGATGAAGTTGTTCAACGGAAGCCGCCTGTTCGTTAACGTAATAAACGGGAACCGAACGGTCTTTGAAGGTAATGATTTTCATCATACCATTCGCACCTCCACTCGTTTTTTTCCAGTTTACTAGAAACGTTTTAGCCGCTTATAAAAAGGTCATAAGGATATTGTTTAGTTTGCTAACAATATTCTAACAATTAGCTGCTGTAGCTGCCATATTTCTTCTTGTAATGGCTATGACCGTATGGGGGCTGCTGCGGCGGATAATAGTTTCCTTTTTTGTAATCGCTGCTGCTATGGCTGCGGTGACCGTAATGGCCGTTGTGGCCGTAGTGCCCATGTTTGTTATAGTGTTTACCTGTGACGGAGCCGAGGAATCTTTGCAACAAGTGTTTAAGCATGATTGACCTCCTAAAAAGAATTATCACCCAAACAGACCAATAGGGACTGTTCGTGATGATTCTTGCTTCGAAAGCATAAGCCTAAAGAATTATCACCCAAACAGGCCAATAAGGACTGTTCGTGATGATTCTTGCTTCGAAAGCATAACCTTAAAGAATTATCACCCAAACAGGCCAATAAGGATTGTTCGTGATGATTCTTGCTTCGCAAGCAGCAGCTTACCTATAATTAAGTCTTTGTTAAGGAATTGAAACATTCCGGACTTATGAAATACTACGCGGCCGATAAACTCTGGTTTCATGAAAAGCCGCCTATTCCGCTGCTCCGCGCGGAAACCAAACCTACTCTCATCCCGTATGCAAAGGGCAAGGAGGGATTCCTATCTGGTGGAAGCAATGGATAAATAATTGGGTGGACTACCCTCTGAGGCAGGGGATGATCTGGGGCGGGAAATACCGGATCGAGGAATTTCTGGGGATGGGCAGCTACGGTCAAGCCTACCGCTCGACGGATTTGCGGAGCGGCGAGACCGTTCTTCTGAAGCGGGCAAAACCAAGCAAGCGCGATACCGGCCGGAGATTGCTGGAGCGGGAAGGCGATATACTTCAAAAGCTTGTTCATCCGCAGATGCCGAAGCAGTTGGACTGGACTGTTCACCGCCGGGAAGAGGCGCTTGTTATGACCTATGTTGAAGGCATGACGGCAGAACAGGCTATTCTGCTTGAAGGAAGAACGTTCACGCAGCTGGAAGCCCTGCGCATCATAGAGGCTTTGTTATCTCCCCTGCAGTATCTGCATGAAGCCGGTTATGTGCATCGGGATGTGCGAATCCCGAATGTTATGATAAACGCAAAGGGGATTTATCTGATTGACCTAGGCTTAGCCTGCAGGATTGGTGAAGAGAACCCTGACGGACGAGACGCTGCCGGACCGCCTAGCGGCTTCGCGGATAGCTGGGGAGCCGTGAAGTTCCGTATGCGCCAGCCGGAGCAGGCCAGCGATTTATATGGGCTCGGACATTTTTTTCTGTTCCTGCTGTATGCTGGATATACGCCGCGGAAGGGCGAGGAGGAACGGAGCTGGGAAGAGGAACTTGCGCTTGAGCCGGAAATCAGGAGCTTCGTGAGGGGATTGCTTGACGGCAGGTGGACGTCGGTAACCGAAGCAAGACAGTTGCTGGAACAAATGATGAAGCATTATTCCTCGGGAAATAACGAATAAGGCTGCAAAATGTCGAATGATAATACGGTTGACTTTTACCGCAAAAATTCGTATCCTAAATAATGTCTCGCTGATGTAGCTCAGGGGTAGAGCAACGCACTCGTAATGCGTAGGCCGGGGGTTCAATTCCCTTCATCAGCACCATTTTACTAAAAAGTCCGTTAAATCAACGTTTTGACAATGTTGAATGTTACGGATTGACATACGGAGGGCTACGCATTCCGCGCAAAGATTCGGACGTGCGTAGCTCCATAATACGGGGCCTCTCGCGAAATTCGCGAAAGGCCTTTTAGTTGTCAAATCAATATATTCCTTACATTCAGATAATTATACGATACCAATCTAACAATGCATTTTTAACTGCGGTTCTAATCTCTTTTTCCATGAAACTTCCTGAGTATATTCGGGTCTTAACCGAGTCAAACACAGCCTCGATGTTGATGCTATCTAAACTGGTTGCCGACACCCATAGGCCATAGAGCCTTGAGTTTGCATACGAGATATAAATAGCTCGAGATCTATTCGATTGCATTTCCAAAGTACGATCAGTATCGACAAACGCTTTAATAACTGGCATCATTTCAGACTTCACACGCTTTATCACGTCGTTTACATCTTCTTGATCACTGTAGCTTTTGTGCTTTTTCTCATTCTTCAATTTCTTCATTTGGTCACGGAAGTCTACGAATTCATCTTCTTTACTCATTTAGTGTTACTCTCCATTCCAAAATGTAATGCCTTGGTAGGGCTGCCCGTCTCATGGCGGTCTGTATTGATGCCCGTGGATTCTCAATAAAAAGGGTACGGATTATATTCCGTACCCTCTAAATAGACACCGACAGAATGGATTCGACTTCGCATTCTTCTCTTTAACGTCGAGATGAATGCAGCGAGATTGCTTGAATACTGCGAGGATTAATGAACAAGACTTCATTATCGACCAAGAACAGTGCAGAATTCCCTTCAAATCCAAGGAATGTCGCATTGATCCCACGTGGACCCGTGTGGTCAAATACAACGTCTACGCGTACCCCCGGAGAGAGACGGAATAGAATGCTTGGAGCTCCACCAAACCCTCCATTAAAACCAGAACCGCAACTCATATTTTTTTCCTCCCTTCAATGATTCTCATACAGAATATGAGAGTTGGTTAGCAAACGACAAGGCTAATCTACTAATGAATGAATGGATTTTGTGAGATTAATAGAGTACGGATCATAGTAGCCTTAATTAGGCAATCGCAAGAAGGTAGTGACTTAACATCCTTCTCTGTGATTTCGAGGCGCATGCAACGAGATTGCTTGAATACTACGAGGATTAATGAACAAGACTTCATCATCGACCAAGAACAGTGCGGAATTCCTTTCAAATCCAAGGAATGTGGCTTGAATCCCACGTGGACCCGTGTGGTCAAATACAACGTCTACCTTTACTCCTGGAGAGAGACGGAATAAAATGCTTGGAGCACCACCAAACCCTTCATTAAAACCGACACCACCACAACCACAACTCATATATTTATCCTCCTTCAATGATTCTCATGCAAAATATTAGATTTTATTAACAAAAAACAAGGCTAATCTACTAATGAATCACATTCTTCTCCTTTAATTTCGAGATGAATGCAACGAGATTGCTTGAATACTACGAGGATTAATGTACAAGACTTCGCAATTGACTAAAAACGTTGCAGAATTCCCTACAAATCCAAGGAATGTAGCCTCGATCCCACGTGGACCCGTGTGGTCAAATACAACGTCTACACGTACTCCTGGAGAGAGACGGAATAGAATGCTTGGAGCACCACCAAACCCACCATTAGAACCAACACCACAGCCACAACTCATATATTTTCCTCCCTTCAATGACTCTCAAACAAAATATGAGAGTCTGCTTTTATACTATTCGGATTTGAAAGAGAGGTATGGACGACTGACTTAGTCGAAACGCGTAAATTAATTGACATATAGATTTATAGAGCAAAATATTTAGGCAACGAATGAATATTTATCCTCCGCCTGGAAAAGCTAACTTGGAAATTAAGCCCCAAGGAGGATAACATGAACAAATCAATGATGCTGTGTTCGCTTGGCTTCCTCGTCGCAAGCTGCGGATTTTCCAGTGCAGCAATGGCAAGCCAAGGACATGGCCACCACACGCGCAGTCATGTGATGGAAGCGAAAGCCGCTTTTATCGATACGAAAGGTAATCAAATTGGGACTGTCGTATTGACGGAGGAAAAAGACGGCGTGCATCTGAAGCTGGAGGCTAAAGGTCTTACTCCAGGCGTTCACGGCATTCACTTCCATAATGTCGGAAAATGCGAGGCGCCGTCCTTCGAATCGGCCGGCTCGCACCTGAATCCGAAGAACAAACAGCATGGCTTTGATAATCCGCAAGGGTTCCACGACGGCGATCTGCCGAATATTACGGTAGGCAAAGACGGCACTGTGAAGGCCGAGATTATTTCGAAAAATGTAACGCTCGACACAGAGGCGCCAAACTCGCTGCTTCCAGCGGCCGGCACCGCGCTTGTTATTCATGAAAAAGCGGATGACTATAAGACAGACCCATCAGGCAATTCTGGCAGCCGCGTTGCCTGCGGCGTAATCCAGCACTAACATACAAAAGGCACAGCCGTCCTCTTCGGACAGCTGTGCCTTATTCAATTCATCCGCGGTTTTATCCCTTACCTCTTTTTATAAACGTCTGCTTCACCAGCTGGCTTCCGTACACGGAGAAGGCTCCGCATAAAATACCCTGCAGTACGCTTTCCACATGAAAGCCTAAGATGAGACAGGAACAGAGGATGGCTACCGCCGTTACCGCATACACAATGGTCCAATCCGGCACAATCGGTGTCTGCTTCAGCATATAACCGATTACCCAGCAGGCTGCCACAACAATCATTAACCGGGGGTCAATGAGATTCGTAATATCCTCCCACGACATACCGCCACTTCCTTCGCTCCACGCTTTAGCATCGTACTTTATTCTATGAATCCATGGAGCGTAATGAGGGGGCTTTAGCCTATGTCATACAAATAAAGCGCGTTGCATGAAGCCTGGAACCGTAACGGCGGCATAGCAGGCCATTCCTTTTTGTCTGACAGGGCATTTCTACACTCATTCATCGGCCTACGCATACGATATGTCAGATATGTTACAGGAGGCGAATGACAATGCCGATTATCCCAAACTTCCCGCGGGAATGGATGGAGGAGCATACAGTATGGCATCATCAGCATCATGTGACGCCGGGCACGATACCTCCGGTCGGGTTTGGCGAGCAATTCTTGCGTTTTCACCGATATTTTATCAATAAGGTGTATAACTGGTTCGACCGTATGGGCTACGACAAAAGGGTCGTTGCCGGCTGGCCGGAAATGCCGCCTGGAATATTGCAGGCGCCATGCATGAATCAGCAGGCGTTATACCGCATTCTTTACAATCCGCGATCATTTCCTTCGCTTGACGAGTTTGGCCGGTTTATAGAGTACAGCGGTGTTCACGGCTGTATCCATGCCACCGCTGCGCAATTGTATAACAACCCGGAGATCGATAACTTTGACCTCTGCACAAGGCAGACCTTGTTCTACAACATCCATGGCATGGTTGATCAATGGTACCGGAACTGGGAAGCGGCCTGGGGAGTTCGCTCTGACAGCTATGACAGCAGTGTCCGCAAGCCAGGATTCCCAAGCGGCGTATCGGTTACGTACAATCGCGCAAAGCCCGCATTATCGATGCGTAGTAGCTCGGTTCCCGAGGCACGAATTCAGCAGCTCGGACGGCTCTCGTCGCCTTGGATAGGACACCATCGGCCGTTATCTCAACGCCCTGGCATACAAGCTCCGGCAGCTCGCTCTCGAACAGCGCAATCATTTGTTCGACGTCAGCCTCGTATACAGCCGCCACTTCTTCAGCTTGCAGCTTTAAGGCATCAAGCGGAACGGGGCATACAAGCGCAAAAACGTCGCTGACTTCGCGGTCGATAAAAGGCACGCCTTTTACGTCGCCAAACATTTCCTTGCGTGCTTCGCCGAGCGGAATGAGATCCTCGAAACGGACGGCTACGCCAAGCTCCTCTTCGATTTCGCGGACCGCATCCTGCATGGTCTCGCCAGCAGAGAGGTGACCGGCTGCGGTAATATCGTAAAAGCCGGGATAGGTATCCTTCCCGGCTTGCCGAAGCTGGAACCGCACGAAGCGGCGGTTCTCCTCTCGGCGCGTCAGCCAGCAATGAAAGGATCGGTGCCAATAGCCCAGCGCATGAGTCTCGGTACGGCTTGCGGTGCCAAGGGGGTTAAGCTGTTCGTCGTAAATATCGAAGCGTTCTTCTGCCATCGGAACCTCCACTTTTTTTACCGAGTTCTAGCTGCCGGCTGCCGTTCCTTCTTCCAGCACGGAAGTGCAATGCTTGCAGCGCGTAGCTTTGACCGGAATTTGGGACAAGCAGTACGGGCATTCTTTTTCCGTCGGCTCAGCTGGTGCGGGAGCTTCCTCCGGTTTAATGCGGCGTAGAATATTAATCCCTTTAACGAGCATAAAGATACATAAGGCAACGATGAAGAAGTCCAGCAATACGTTGATAAACTGGCCGTACGCGATAACGGCTACGCCGTATTTGGTCGCATCCGTAAGGGTATGGATGTCGTGCATCGCAACGCCTTCCGGCAAAGGCTTGTCCGAGCCCAAGTTAATGAATAAGTCCTTGAAATCCGCGCCGCCGAGCATACGCCCGATGGGAGGCATAATAATATCGTTAACGAGAGAGGTAACGATTTTGCCGAAGGCGCCGCCGATAATTACACCGACTGCAAGATCGATTACATTCCCCTTAATGGCGAATTCCTTGAACTCTTGAATGATTTTTCTCATAAATAAAATTCCTCCTACATTGACAATCGAGCCGGTTCTTGCGCAGAGAAGCATTCTACTTCCTACTATAACCAAACTCTATGTAATCTACTCTACTATATTAGTCGATCTTGCTTCCGATAGAAAGTGCCAAGGTCCAAGAGGGCCAAATCCTTCCGGAAAAATGCAACTTCTCTAACCGGTGCGCCGTAATAGGCTTAAGCAATATTTTAATCCAATGATAAAAATGAAGGGATGGATGACATGTTTAACCGTTTATTGGCCAGTATTGGAATTGGTTCCGCCAAAATCGATACGCTTCTTGAAAAGTCACAATACGTGCCTGGCGAAGAGGTACGGGGTGTAGTCAATATTCGAGGGGGAAATGCTCCGCAAAACATAGATACCATCCAAATGTCGGTAATGACCGAATACATCCGCGAGAGCAACGACAATAAATTCCGGCAGCACGGAGAAATCGGACGCTTTCATGTGAGTGCTCCGTTTACGCTGGAGGCCGGCGAGACAAAGGAAGTGCCTTTCAGCTTCCGCTTGCCGTATCAAACGCCGCTTACCATCGGCAGAGCGCCGGTATGGGTGAAAACCGAGCTGGAGGTACGCGGCGGGGTGGACCCGGGAGATAACGACCGTATCGATGTTCTGCCTACCAGCGCCATTAACACGGTGTTCCATGCGCTGGATCTGCTTGGCTTCCGGCTGCGTCAGGCGGAATGCGAATATGCCCCGCGGCACGGCGGCGGAATGCCGTTTGTGCAGGAA
Source organism: Paenibacillus sp. BK033 (assembly GCF_004345425.1). Classification (GTDB taxonomy): domain Bacteria; phylum Bacillota; class Bacilli; order Paenibacillales; family Paenibacillaceae; genus Pristimantibacillus. The sequence goes on along the minus strand of NZ_SLVP01000008.1, from coordinate 150,178 downwards.
TTTGAATTTGTGCCAACCGGCCAGTTCCGGGGTCAGCTCGATGAGCTCGAGATTATGTTCTATTCGTCCGACCGCGAGCTGGAGCTGCTGCTTCAGGTGGATCGCCGGGCACGGGGGCTGGGCGGAATGTTTGCGGAAGCGTTTGACCTGGATGAAACGTTTGTACGCTGCAGATTTACCGAGGAACAGCTGCAGGCGGGACCTACCGTTATTGCCCGCCAGCTGTCCGAATTGATCGCCAGAACGATCTAGCTGCTTGGCTAGGTCGGGCGCCCGGGACGAGTCCGAGATGCTTCCTTTTGGGCATCTCGGGCTTTTTTTTTGCGCGAGTCGGGGATGGGGAGGCGAATCGCGGCCGGAGATATCCGCCGATTGGTTTGATTCAGCTTCCCGTTGATTGGTTAATAAGGGGAAAACCTTGGCTATTTTAGCGTTTGTGGCATAATAAAGGGAAGACAAGGAAGGGCGAGTTGTCGCTCACGAAGGAGAAGTTGGTATGACGATTGGAGCGCGGGTGCTCAAGACAGGCATGGCAGTCGCACTTGCCATATACCTGAGCGGATTGTTTGGTTTTGCGTCTCCGTTGATTACAACGGTCGCAGCGATTCTGACGATCCAGCCGTCCATTTACCGCTCTTGGCAGCAGGTGCTGGATCAGTTCCAGACGAATCTGCTTGGGGCTGCGATGGCACTGGCCGCAATGAAGCTGTTCGGGCAAACGCCGATTGCGGTAGGACTTGTATGTATCTTGGTTATTCTGGTCAGCATCCGGTTGAAAATGGAGACAACCATCGGCGTTACGTTGGTGACGGTTGTCGCGATTATGGAAGCGCACGGTCAGGTAACTACGATGGCGCTTGAGCGGTTTCTGATGGTATTAGCGGGGATGGGGGCAGCGTTTACCGTGAATGTGCTGGTATTCCCGCCGAGGCCAAGAAAGCAGTTCACCGAGCAGGTGCACCACGCTTTCTCGCAGATGTCGCTGCTGCTGCGGACGGCAATCTCAAACGAGATGAAGGAGCAGGTGTACCGCAAGGAGAAAGAGAAGCTGCACAAGACGCTGCGCAAGCTTGAGGACCGCTACAACCTGTTCGAGGAAGAGCGGAAAATACTGGCCCGTACGAAAATCAGCCACGCCCGCCAGCTCTTGGTTTCCAAGCAGATGATCAAGGCGCTGCAGAAGGGATCGGATTTGCTCGAAGTCGTCGAGGAGCATTATTTCTCCACGCCGAAGGCAGGCGACTGGGCTATGCGCTTCGATCGTCAAATCGAAGATTTGACGAAGTATCACGAATCGATCGTGCTGAAGATCGAGAACAAGATGAAGCCTAACATGTCGATGGAGCCGGGCGAGGAGCGGGAGGCGCGCCTTGTTGCCGAGCTCACCGACTACGTCCGCGAGGACCCGGACGAGCATAAGCGGCTGATCTTCGTCGCCTCGGCGTTGTTCGAATACGCCTACCATTTACGCCGCCTGGAGAAGCTCGTCGATCACATCCAGCGCCCCCACGGTGAAGCCGAAGAGCGCCGCAGCGCGGAGAAAGCCGACGCCGCCGCGGTTCGGGAGTAGTAGCAGCTCGTTGAGCGTCATAAGACGGATGTTCTAGCCGGTGCGAGTCGCGAAATAAGAGGAAAAAACCGAGTTACAGAGGTGCGGCCGTTCGAGTACGGGGTTAAAGCAGCTTAATAAGACGGAAAAACCGTGCTGCAGCCGGTGAACGGATGGTCTGACTGGTGCGAGGCGGTGGGTGGATAGTGTGATGCACATTTCAGAGCTTAACGATGTGCGACATCTCTAAGCGTTCGAGAAGGCAGCCTAGCTACCACCTTAACGATGCGCGACATCGTTAAGGAATGCAAAAATAGCCCGTGAATTCCAAAGGTAGCGTTTCGAGCTAACTTAATGATGTGCCACATCGCTAAGCGCTCGAAAAGGGAGCCTAGCTGCCACCTTAACGATGCGCGACATCGTTAAGGGATGCAAAAATAGCCCGTGGATGGCCAAAAGTAGCGTTTCGAGCTAGCTTAACGATGTGCCACATCGCTAAGCGCTTGAAAAGGCAGCCTAGCTGCCACCTCCCTCCAGACCTGAGGTCGGCCAGCTGAGCAGCCGACCACAAACGCCCCCTCATCCAAAAATGAGGGGGCGTTTGTGCGTTTTTGGGGGACAGGGAATGTGTCTCCCGAGGAGCGGAGCATTTCTTGCCTTGATGTTCAAGCAAAGTGTGTACAACCGCAGCCGAAGGAGCTACATTCCCGTCACCGCCGATCCCAAGCGGCCAAATCAGCCAGCAGCCAGCAATCGCAGGCTAAGAATCCGTCTTATTGCTCCCCTTGTGGCGCCGCGGATGCTGCATATGCGCTTCCGGATCGTCGTCATCGTCTTTTGCAATCAGACGCGGATCGGTACGGCCCTCGTGGTGATTGTCGAAGTCAAGCTCGACAAGCTCCCACTCGGTATTGCCGTTCTGCGGATCGGCTGGGAATACATCGCCGCGCTCCAGCTTTTCCACGCGGCCGATTTCGTTTTTATAAACACCCGACACCTCGACATGCTCGCCAGACATCGGATCCATTTCATTATGCTGTTCGCTCATGGCCCACTCACTCGTCCTTCCCTTAGCTTATAATCCGTGCTTCGGTACCGCTGCCGCATCGGCTTCGGATTGCTTCTGACTAGCTTGCTGTTTGCCTTTGCCGGTACGATCGGCTAATGATTGCGCTTTGCTGGCTTCGACTTGTTTATGGGACGGCCATTCACCTGACATGCTGCCATCCTCCTTTCGGCTGTTAATCCTTTAGAAGTGTGCCACGAAAGGAGGCTATGTATGAGTCGTCAAGGCCAAGAGGAACAAATTACTGCTTAATTCACGTGATAGCGGGATTCGATTTTTTTGCCGCCGAACCACATGACGATAATGACGGCACAGGTGACGAAGATGCGCCAAGGCTCCTCGCGGAAGCTGCCGATATTGAAGCTGATCAGCGAGATGCTTAGAATCATGACCCCTTTTCCCAGCACGGTCGCAAGAACAAAGGTGCGCAGCGAGATTTTGCTGAAGCCCGAAACGATATTAATGATGGACGACGGGGAGAACGGAAAGCAGGCCAACAGAAAAAGCGGCGTAAAGCCCTTTTGATCCACCCATCTGAAGAACCGTTCGGTTTTGGGAAACCTGCGTTCGATTTTCGACTTGACGTTCTTCCCAAGCTTGCGGCTGATCAGGAACACGCAGATCGCTCCGACGGAGACCCCAAGCCAGGAGAGCAGAAAGCCAAGCCACAGCCCGAAAATATTCGCGTTAGCCGCAACAATAACGATTAAAGGAAGGAAAGGCAGGAACGATTCGAGAAGCGGCAGCAGAATGCCGGGCAAAATACCAAACTGCGAGTAACTCTCCAACGTTCGCTGCAAATGCTCAAGGTCCAGATTTTTCATTTGGACGTACAAATTATTCATGCTCTCCATCACATGCATGGCTGTTACCTACCCCACTTAACCCCAATCGGGAAAATATTTCGTTCTATTTCATTTGCCGTTCATTTTCGTTGCCGGAATCAGCACATAGAGCAGGGCAATGAGTCCAAACAGCATGGCGCTTACCCAGATCACCGTGGGAGAGCCAAAGCTTGCAGCGAGTATTCCTCCGGCCAGCGGTCCGATCATGCCGCCGAGACCTTCAACGGTCGACAGCAGTCCCCAGCCCAAGCCTTCCTGCTTGGGCGGCACGTAAGCCGCGAGCAAAGCATTCCAAGCCGGCAGAATAGCCGCATAAGATAGACCAAGAATCATTACAATAACTAAACAATACCAAAACGGAAGCCGCCATGCCAACAAATAGAGCCCGGCAGCGAAAACGGCAAAGCCGATAATCAGAAACCACTTCTTGCCGCCAAGCTTGTCCGACAGCCGCCCCATCGGAATAAGACCGGCTGCCGCGCATACGCCGCCTGCTGTAAGCAGCAGGGAATATTGAGCGCCTGCAAGGCCAAGCTCGCTTTCCGCGAAGCCCGGAAGGACGGGGACAAGCATGCTGGCGCCTGCCGTCTGCAGAATCATGCCCGGCAGAAGCATGCGCATAGCTTTTATACGTTCCGTTAAGGCAACAAGTTGCCGTTTTAACGGAATCGCCTGAATCTGCTGTCCGCCGGCCTTTGCGCTATTCATGAAGAAAGCCAGGAACGCGGCTAAGATCGAGAGGATCAACAGAAGGAAGTAAGTTCCGCTCACGTAATAATCGAGCAGAATATTGCAAACAATCGGACCGGCGCCAAGTCCCGTAAGCCAGACGGTGTAGAGAAAACCCATTTGGCTCGCCCGTTTATCGTCCGATACCTTCGTCAGACAAACGATCCAGATCGGCGACATGCCGATGCCGTAAAGAGCAGCGGCCGCTATGAACAGCCAGGCAATATGGGCGAACTGAATCAGAAACACGCCAGCGAGCGAGATCAACAGGCCTGTCCGCACGACAAACCGGATCGAGAACCGGTCGAGCAGATAACCGATGACCATCTTGAGCAGCGTATCCGTCAAATAATGCGCCGTAATCGCGATGCCGATGATATCCAGAGATAACCCGAGGACCTTCGTTCCGTAAATGGGGAGCAGGCTGATCAGCACCGCGCCCCGTACGAATTCCACCAAAAACAAGATCGCGGAGATGAGCCGCATCTCCGCTCCGAACCTCATGCCCATATTTTTCACGAGCGGCCAGGCTCCTTTACGATTTTACCCTTAACTATAGCGTTGACCAAATTTTTGATTCCAACCGCATTCCCGCAAAATATGATGGGCAATGCTGTCCGCTGCCGCATCCTCCGTCTGGAGGCGCTGCACGGCCGTTCTGCTGTGCTGCAGCTTTTCTGGATCGCTGATCAGCTTGATGATACTTGCGGCTAGTTTCTCGGGATTATGGCTGATGACGGCCGCTCCTTTGGATTGCAGATAACGGGCGTTCTTTTTCTCCTGGCCCGGAACCGGCCTGTAGAGGAATAGCGGCAGGCCCGCCCATATCGCTTCCGCAAGCGTGACGCCGCCCGGTTTGGATACGAGACAGGTTGCCAGAGACATCAGCTCATGAACCTGATCCACGAAGCCGAACAGATGAAGGCGGTCCGCCGAAGGGTGATTCCTGAATTGGTCTGCTATCGAAGATTTCAGCAGGCGGTTACGCCCGCAGACAAGCGCAATTTGCGCATGAGGATGTTGTTCCAGGAGAAGACGGCACAGCTCGTCGCAGTCCGGCATGACGCCTTGCGCGCCAGGCATAAGAAGAATGACGGGCTGCCTTGGGTGAAGCCCATATTTTTCGAAGAGCTCAAACGAAGGAGTCGGGCTGCTCTGAAAGCCGCGTCCAAGCGGTATGCCGGTGACGGATACGCGTCCGGGATGGATGCCAAGCGAGCCTAACTCCTGTTTCAGATCGTCGGTAGCCACGAAATAACGGCCGATACCGGGATGTACCCAGCGGCGGTGCAGATCGAAGTCGGTAATAACCGTGTAGGTTGGGATGGAAGCTCCGGGATGGATCGTCTTGCTGAGCCGGCCGCGGTGAAGGGCAGGCAGCGCGAAGAAAGGAAAGGTATGTATCACCGCGTCGGGCTGTTCTTTTTGCAGCAGCTTCTTCATCTTGTCGCGGCCAAAGGAGTGAAGGAAGCCGCCGAACAGGGAGTTATGCTTCATGGGCCTCGTAACATCGTAGACCCAGCCGTACAAATGAGGGATATGCGTATAGCTTTTCAAATACACCCGTCTTGTCATCTCGTTCAGCCAAGGATGAGACTCGGCCATCAGATCAACCATGACGGTCCGGTTGTTGCCCGCCTCTTCCAGCGCGTCGCGGATCGCTTTGGCGGCCTGTAAATGGCCTTCCCCATACGAAGCATACAAAATCAGCACCTTAGGCTGATAGCCGTTATTCGCACGAACCAATAGATGCACACCTCCTGCCGCAAGTATAGCGGAACAATGTCAACGCATTGTGATCATGTTGGTTCCCTCTTGTTAATTTTGTATAATGGGACATGTATCCAAAATTTAATCTGAGCTTTTCCTTGGGCTGCCCGCATGCGCCGCAGGGAAAACTCACAAAGTGGGAGTGAATCGGAAGATGAAGTACACTTATTTGGGCCAGTCTGGCCTACGTGTGAGCCGGCTTTGCCTCGGAACGATGAATTTTGGCGTTGATACGGATGAGAAGGAAGCGTTCCGCATTATGGATGCGGCGCTTGACGCAGGCATTAATTTTTTTGATACCGCAAATATTTACGGCTGGGGCGAGAATTCCGGCCGCACGGAAGAAATTATGGGACGCTGGTTCGCGCAAGGCGGCGGACGCCGCGAGAAAACAGTGCTCGCTACCAAAGTATACGGCGACATGCATGATCCTTATGACGGTCCAAACCGCGAAGCAGGTCTTTCTGCCTATAAAATTCGCCGCCATTTGGAAGGCTCGCTGCGCCGTCTCCAGACGGATCATATCGAGCTGTACCAGATGCATCACGTTGACCGCAACGTCAACTGGAACGAGCTGTGGGGAGCATTCGAAACGGCTGTTCATCAAGGCAAAATCGGCTATGTAGGGTCGAGTAACTTTGCAGGCTGGGACATTGCGGTGGCGCAAGGGGAAGCCAAGGCGAGAGGCGCTCTTGGTCTGGTCTCCGAACAGCATAAATACAATTTGCTATGCCGTCTGCCCGAGCTGGAAGTGCTTCCGGCTTCGAAGGCGCTTGGTCTTGGCGTTATTCCTTGGAGCCCGCTGGATGGAGGATTGCTCTCCGGCAGTCACCGTCATGGCGGAGCCGGCCGCAGAAGCGGCGAGAGAAACGAGCGCTTTGCGCAGGTGAAGCCGCAGCTGGATGCGTACGGGGCATTATGCGACGAGCTGGGAGCGCCGGAGGATCTGGTATCGCTGGCTTGGCTGCTTGCGAACCCGGCCGTTACGGCACCGATTATCGGGGTGCGCACGCTGGAACAGTTCGAGCGGTCTTTGCGCGCGGTTGAGCTGACCCTGGACGAGTCGGCGCTGAAGCGGATCGACGAGATCTTCCCGGGTCCAGGCGGAGACGCGCCGAAAGCCTACGCTTGGTAAAAGTTCAGCAAGCGGTAAGCCGTCGGCGCGCCGTATAGAGCCTATTTATTAGATCAAGAGATTAAAAAGGACGGGGTCTTTGTTCAGTTCGACGAACTGGAAGCCTTTCTTCTGCATCCGCCCGATAAGCGCCGAGTAGTCCTCGCGCTGCTTGAGCTCAATGCCGACAAGGGCCGGGCCGTTGTCTTTATTATGCTTCTTCGTATATTCGAATCGGGTAATGTCGTCGTTTGGGCCAAGGACATCATCGAGAAATTCTCGGAGCGCTCCTGCTCGCTGTGGAAAGCTAAGCATGAAATAATGCTTCAGTCCTTCATAGATGAGCGAGCGCTCTTTGATTTCCTGCATCCGGTCGACATCGTTGTTGCCGCCGCTGATGACGCAGACGACCGTTTTGCCGGCGATTTCATCGCGCAGCGCGTCAAGCGCCGCAATCGGAAGCGCGCCGGCCGGCTCGGCGACAATCGCGTTCTCGTTGTACAGATCAAGAAGAGTGGTGCAGATCTTGCCTTCCGGTACGGTCCGCACATCGTCAAGCAGCTCGCGGCAGATGGAGAAGGTCATATCGCCGATCCGTTTGACCGCAGCGCCGTCCACGAATTTGTCGATATGCTCAAGCGGCGTCACTTCCCCGGCATCCAGGGAGACGCGAAGCGACGGCGCGCCTTCCGGCTCTACGCCGATCACCTTCGTCTGCGGGGAGACTGTCTTCACATAAGAAGCGATGCCCGCAACGAGGCCGCCGCCGCCCACGGATGCCAGCACATAGTCCGGCACCGTCTCCGCGGCTTCCATGAGCTCCTGGCCAACGGTTCCGTTGCCCGCGATGATCTTCGGATCATCGAACGGATGGATGAAAGCCATGCCGCCGCGTTTGCATTCGGCTACGGCTTCGGCATACGCATCGTCAAACGTGTCGCCGGTCAAGATGACTTCGACAAATTCGCCGCCGAAGAAGGAGACCTGGTTTACCTTTTGACGGGGCGTCGTGCTTGGCATATAGATTTTTCCCTGCACGCCAAGCGCCTGACAAGAGTAAGCCACACCCTGGGCGTGATTGCCCGCGCTTGCGCAGACAACGCCCGCGGCAAGACGCTCCGGCGGCAGAGAGCGCATGAGATGGTAGGCACCGCGGATTTTGAACGAACGGACGATCTGCAGATCCTCGCGCTTCAGGTATACGTTACAGCCGTAACGCTCGGAAAGAACGCGGTTGTATTGCAGCGGGGTGCGCGTAATGACATCCTTCAGATGCATTTGCGCATGAACGATATCTTCAAGTCCGATCTTGGAGGAATAGGATGATTGGAATTCCATAATATAAAAGTCACCTCGTTAATAGTCGCGATTCGACAAACACTGATGATTCATTATAGCATTATCTTTGTTGTTATGTAGGCGAAAAGGAGGTAGACAAAATGTTCCGCTGGCTGAAATGGTTGATCCTTACCGTGGTGCTGCTTGCTGCCATTGCCGCAGGCGGGGGATTATGGCTCAAATCCTATGTTGCTCCCGAGGAGAAGCTTGATTTAGCTTATGATCCTGTCTCCATAAAGGATAAAGCGGTGGAGATGGTTGCCAATCTGAAGCCGGAGATCGTGCTGTCGGAAGCGGATGTGAACAATTTGATCAAAAGCCAGCTGCAGAGCAGCCCCGCGTCGCTGCCCCCGGATATGACCCTGGACGGTGCGCGCTTCGAGGTGAACGGCGACAAGCTGATTGCCCATCTGAATATGACTTATCATGAATTTTTGCCTGTAGGCATGCTGGCCACTTACAAGATGACCTGGCAGGCGCCGAATCTGACCTTCGAGCCCTTGTCCCTGACCGTGAAAAACTATGATCTGGGGAAGGACCGGCTTGACCGGATCGTTGTCCCCATTGAGCTTCCCAGCCTGATTTCGATCGGCAATATGGAGTTCCAGCAGGATCGGATTGTGATCAGGCTGCGGCTTCAGTTATAAGCTTGGCCTCTGTCCGCGCGACAGAGGTCTTTCATTTTGCTCCCAAGGGCTATCAATAGCAAGAGGCTGTATTGAACTTGGTAGAATTTACTCATATAATTAGAAAAAACGTTACGTTAAGGGATCATATCGTGGACAAAAAAATAGTGGATGTTGCGAAACGGGCAGGCGTATCCGCCGCTACGGTATCGCGGGTGCTTAACGAGAGCAGTCTTGTATCGGAGAAAACGAAAATAAAGGTGCTCAAAGCAATCGAAGAAATGGACTACCATCCCAATGCGGCAGCCAAGCATCTGCGTTCCCAGCGGACGATGACGCTTGGCATTATCGTTCCGGATATTAACGTCTCTTATTTCTCCGAGATTATTAAAGGCATCGAGAATAAGGCGTACGCGCATAAATATAAGGTGCTTATTTGCGACTCGGATAACCAAATCGAGAAGGAAATGGAGTACCTGGGACTGTTGCCGGACAAGACGGTTGACGGCATGATTCTCGTTACGCCGCGTGTTAGTGACGACACCATTAATGAGTATGTGCAGAAGGGTTATGTCATTGGCGTGGTTGGACGGGCAGTCGTGCACGAGGATATACTGAGCTGCAAGACGGATAACGTAAAGTTCTCGAATGAGGCGGTGCGGCATCTGGTTGAGCAGGGACACCAGCAAATTGCCTATATCGGCGGCTATTCCGATTCCCTCGAGAACTATGAGCGGATGGAAGGCTACATGAAGGCACTTAAGGAAGGGAAAATCCCGTTCCTGCCTACCTTGATTGATAATGGCGACTTCGAGGAGACCGGCGGCTATCAGGCGTTCAACCGTCTGCTTGAGCGCAATCAATCGTTTACGGCGGTCTACTGCGCCAATGACGAGATGGCGCTTGGGGTGTACCGGGCCTGCCGGGAGAGGGGAATCCGCATTCCCGAAGACATGGCGGTCGTTGGCGTCGATAATAACAGGATTACGGAATATTTGCTGCCTGCCCTTAGCACGGTAGAACAGCCGAAATACGAGATGGGCTCCCATCTCACCGAGAAGCTGATCGCCCAGATGAACGGAAACGAACAAAGCGCGCAGAAGAAATACGTTATTGAGTCCAAGCTGATCAAAAGGGAATCCTCCAGCTTTAAGCGCTAACAGTGGAATAGAGAAAGAGCTTGGTTGGGTCGCCCGCTAAGGCTCTTCACATTGAAGCTGCCATCTTGGCAGCTTTTTTGCTGTCTGGCCAACTGTAACCTTGCGGGAACGCGCTACAATAACTAACTTGGTTGAACGCACGATAATGCGCTGAGTCGGTTCATGCTGCACAAACTGCAGGATATATGCCCATTTTGAGCAGAATGGGCGAATTATGCTGCACAGAATGCAGGATATTGCGCCTAAAGGGGCTCGCTGGGGCTGCTTTTCTCTGATATCCTGCATTCCGTGCAGGATATTTCGGGTTACCGGATCTAATCGCACCGATATGGTGCATTTCGTGCAACGTAGGCACGTGGCGGCACTTTAACTAACTATAGTTACTTGGCTCGTACGCGAATGCGCTAGCATGCTGCTGGACCGCTATATATGCTGCTCAAAATGCAGCGTATATGCCCATTTTGGGCAGAATGGGCGAATTATGCTGCACGGAATGCAGGATATAGCGCCTAAATGGGCTCGCTGGGGCTGCTTTTCTCTGTTATCCTGCATTCCGTGCAGGATATTTCGGGTTACCGGATCTAATCGCACCGATATGGTGCATTTCGTGCAACGTAGGCACGTGGTGGCACTTTAACTAACTATAGTTACTTGGCTCGTACGTGAATGCGCTAGCATGCTGCTGAACCGCTATATATGCTGCTCAAACTGCAGGATATATGCCCATTTTGGCAGAATGGGCGAATTATGCTGCACGGAATGCAGGATATTGCGCCTAAATGGGCTCGCTGGGGCTGCTTTTCTCTGTTATCCTGCATTCCGTGCAGGATATTTCGGGTTACCGGATCTAATCGCACCTATATGGTGCATTTCGTGCAACGTAGGCACGTGGCGGCGCTTCAACTAGTTAATTACTTAGCTCATATACGGCCCAATGCCGCGTGACAGCAGCAGACATCAAGAATGCGTTGCGAAATGTAATCGAAACGCAAAAACTCGGCAAATCCAGGTTCATTTTCAGAAAATGAGCGATTTCCCCTTTAACTTTGTTATCGATTTCACAAAGATAAGATTCACATCATCAATCAGGAAAACGAAAGAAAGCCCATAAACACGCGGTTTCCGAGGGTTTTCGGAAAAAAATCGGACAAACTTTGAAAAATGTTATTGAAATCGATTTCAGCACGTGCTAATATCGGTGTATAAAAGTCAGGCAAAAAGAAAGTGATGCAATGAACGAGAGCAAGATTATTGACGTAGCGAATCGCGCTAAAGTGTCCGTAGCAACGGTTTCAAGAGTGCTGAATCGAAGCGAGCTAGTAAGCGAGAAGACGAGGAAACGGGTGCTCGAGGCCATTCAGGAGATGAATTATACGCCCAATGCCATGGCCAAGAACCTGCGGTCCAGGAAGACGATGAAGATTGGCGTTGTTGTCGCGGATATTGAAGTTTCTTATTTCGCGGAGATTATTAAAGGCATCGAGAATATGGCAAACTCTCTCGACTATAACGTCATTATCTGCGATGCGCAGAACAAGAAGCAGAAGGAGCTCGAATATGTCTCCTTGCTGCAGAACAGAACCGTTGACGCCATGATCTTCGTTACCCCCGAGATGACGAACAAGGAACTCATCGGATTGGTGGAGGACGGCTATAGCATTGGCGTAATCGGGAGAAATATCGACCATGAGCAAATTCCTTGCGCCTTCACCGATAACGTGAAGATAGCCAGGGACGTTGTGAATCATCTGATCGGGCAGGGGCATGAGAAGATCGCGTTCCTGAGCGGATACGCGGATGCCATCGACAGCTATGAGCGTCTTGAAGGTTATATGAAAGCGCTTCGAGACGCAGGGATGCCCTTCATTCCGGATCTCATCGACAACGGGGATTTCAATGAAGACGGCGGCTACCTCAGCTTTATGAGGCTTCGCGAGAAGAACGATGACTTTACGGCGATTTTTACGGCTAACGACGAGATGGCCTTAGGCGTGTACAAAGCCTGCAAGCAGTTATCGATACAGGTGCCGCAGCAGCTGGCGATCGTAGGCGTCGACAATATCAGGCTTACGAAGTACATTGTGCCTCGCCTCAGCACGGTTGATCAGCCCAAATACACGATGGGCGCGCTGCTCGCCGAGAAGCTGATTGACCAGATGAACAACAATGAATTCAAGGACAAACGGACCTTCAAGGTCGAGTCCAAGCTGTTGATCCGGGAATCTTCCATGTTCGATAGAAATCCCGTGAAAAGCAGCGAAGCTTCGAAGTAAAGCCTCTTTTTTTTGCAGAATAAAGAAATCGATTACATTTTTAATTCATTTAGCTTATTTTGAAGTCACGGAGGAATGCCGGTATGAAAGGTTTTTTCCAGGAGCTCGTACGGAATCGAATTTTGTTCCTCATGATTGCGCCTGCGTTGTTATTCTTTATAGTCTTTGCTTACGTTCCGATGGTGGGGGTCTACTACGCGTTCACCCGGTTCAGCTTTGACGGAGGGTTGTTCGGGGGAGAGTTCATCGGATTCAAGAACTTCGAATTCCTGTTCAACTCGGGGGTATTGTGGAACCTGACGAAAAATACGGTGCTCTACAATATCGCCTTCATTATTATCAGCAACGTCCTGCAGCTGGCATGCGCGATTTTCCTAAGCGAGCTGCCGGGCAAATGGTTCAAGAAGTCGACGCAGTCCATTATGTTCCTGCCGTTCTTCGTTTCGTTCGTCCTTGTAGGCGCTTTCGTATTTAACCTTTTCTCGAACGCTGGCGTTGTGAACACGATGCTGACATCGCTGGGCTTCCAGCCTTACGACTTCTATCTGCATACGGCGCCATGGAAATACATCATCGTCTTCTTCCATGTATGGAAAGGGCTTGGCTACGGTACGGTGATCTACTTGGCAGCCATTATGAGCATCAGCGATGAGTACCATGAGGCGGCCAAGATCGATGGAGCCAACATCTTCAAGCGGGTTAGGCATATTACGCTTCCGCTGCTTGTTCCGACGTTTATCCTGCTGATCCTGCTCAGCCTCGGCGGCATTCTGAAAGGCCAGTTCGACCTGTTCTACCAAATCATCGGCAACAACGGTATGCTTTACAACTCCACGGATATTATCGATACGTACGTATACCGCTCGCTTGCGGTCAACTTCGATATCGGCATGGGTACGGCAGCCGGTCTTTATCAATCGCTCTTCGGCTTCGTGTTAATTATCTTGGTTAACTATATCATTCGGAAAGTGCAGAAGGACTACGCACTGTTCTAAGGAGTGAATCGACATGAAAATTAAAATGGAAAGAGCAACAATCGTCTTTAACATCATGGGTTACGTGTTGATCGCCATCCTGACCGTGCTGTGCCTGCTGCCATTCCTGCTTATCGTCTCCGGCTCGTTTACGCCGGAGATCCAGATTATATCGAAGGGCTTCAGCCTTATTCCGGAGACCTTCTCCCTGGATGCCTACAAAGCCGCGTTCAGTAATCCGAAGCAAATTCTGGACGGCTACAAGGTAACGATCTTCATTACGGTTGCGGGTACGGCAGTCGGCTTGTTCCTGACTTCCATGGCGGGCTTCGTGCTCTCCCGCAAAGACTTCAAATACCGCGATCAGCTGTCCTTTTTTATCTACTTCACGACGCTGTTCAGCGGCGGTCTGATTCCCTGGTACATCCTCATTACAAAGCACCTAGATCTGAAAGATACCTATATGGCGCTTATCGTGCCGTCGCTCCTGAGCGCATGGAACATTATCCTCATGAAAAACTTCATGAAGTCGATCCCGGATTCCATCGTGGAATCGGCCAAGATTGACGGCGCGGGCGAGTTTACGATCTACCTGAAGCTTATCCTGCCGCTTTCCGGTCCCGGCCTTGCCACCATTGGCTTGTTCATGGCGCTTGGCTACTGGAACGACTGGTTCATGGCGAATCTGTTCATTACAAGCGAATCCCATTATCCGCTGCAGTTCCTGCTCTACAAGATTCTCGCAAGCGCGGCCGTCCTGAAGACCAACGTGGCGGGGAACCTGTCTCCTACGTTCCAGCCTCCGGCGGAAACGCTCAAGATGGCGGCAGCCGTCATCGCGACCGGTCCTATCGTATTCTTGTACCCGTTCGTTCAGCGCTTCTTCGTAAAAGGGCTGACGATCGGCGCCGTGAAAGGTTAGAACCGGTCCCAAGGCCGGCTAACATATAGGTTCACTAAATAAAAGGAGGAGTCATCAAGCATGAAAAGAAAGATAAAAACAATGGGCACTGTGCTCGTTTCGACGGCTATTATGGCAAGTATGCTTGCAGCCTGCGGTTCCGACAACAATAACAATTCGAACAAATCCTCGAATGCAAGCTCGAATCCGGGTACGGAAGCCAGCTCGAACACAAACACAGGCACGGATGCAAAAGCGCCGGACACTTCGAAGAAGGTTCAATTGACCTGGTACCTGCTCGGCGATCCGGCTCCGGACCAGGAGAAGGTTGTTGCGGAATGGAACAAAATGCTTGAGCAGGACTTGAATACGACCGTTAAGCTGAACTTCACCACGTGGACGGATTGGCAGACCAAATACAACCTGCTGCTTGCTTCCGGCGAGAAAATCGACATGATCTTCGCTTCCTCATGGGCGGACTTTTATAAATTCGCAAACCAAGGCGCTTTCATGCCACTGAATGACCTTTTGCCAACGTACGCTCCTACCACATGGAGCAGCGTGCCGGAGCAGGATTGGAAGGAAGCTACGGTTAACGACAAGATCTATGCGGTTCCCGCTACTTATCCGGAATACACGCCGGACGGCCTGGTATACCGCGACGACTGGAGACAAGAGCTTGGTCTTCCCGAGATCAAAGACGTTGACTCCATCGAGGCTTACCTGGACGGCGTGAAGAAATCCAAAGGCATCACGCCGATTAACGGCAAAGCTTACAACGAAGTATTTACGATGTTCAAAGCGTTCGAAGGCTACCAGCAAATCGGCGGCGACAGCGGCGTCATCGTAGCGAAATCGTACGACACTCCGCGCGATATCGTAGCTTATCCGTTCACTCCGGAGTTTGAACAGTGGGTGAAGAAGATGAAGACTTGGGCAGGGAAGGGCTTCTGGAAATCCGATACCTTGTCTGACCAAAAAGAAGCCGGCGACGCCATCAAAACAGGTCAAGGTGCCGTGTACTGGCGTAATGCTCCGGGTGCAGGCGGCTTTATCGTAGGTATGGAAAAATCCAATCCGGATATCAAGCTCGGCTACTTCCCGTTCAGCCGCTTCCACAACCTGACGATGCCTACGCTGTCGGTTAACAATGCAATGGCTATTCCGAAGAGTGCGCCTAACGCGGAGCGTTCCCTGATGGTTCTCGACAAGCTGCGCAACGATCCGAAGTACTATGATCTGATGAGCTACGGTCTTGAAGGCACGGACTACTCGATGGATGCAGACGGCAAGCATATCGTTACGCCTCCTGCCGGCGTAGATGCCAAAGACTTCAAAGGCTATGGCATCGCAAGCTGGGGCTACCGCGTGGAATCGATGGAGCGCGTGAAGCAGGCCGGCGGCTGGGAAGGCTTCGACGCTCTGCTTGAAGAGTTCAAATCGCAAAGCAAACCAAACATTTTCGCGCAGGTTATCATGGACTACGCTCCAGTGAAATCGCAGCAAGCAGCCGTTAACTCGGTTATTCAGCAGTACGGCATGCCTCTGATGATGGGTCTTGTTCCCGACGTGGATAAGGCGCTCGCGACTTACCGTAAACAGCTGGAAGCAGCCGGCGTGAACGATGTACTGAAATACGTGCAGGAGCAAGCGAACAAATCGTTTGATGCGCAAGGAATAAAATAATAGGTTTTGCATGACCAAGGGGGATGTGTGACCTGTGCGTAAGGGATCGGCGTACGCATTCGTCCTCATCCTCCTTTTTTATTTTCACTCAATGAAAAAGAGACAGGAGAGACATCATGCTGAAGACAACTTTAACGCTGGAAAAAGTAAATGGCGTAAACGTTCCGTTTCAGAACGGCATTCCGGTACCTTCCTTCGAGCCGCAGACAAGAGAGAAGATCACGCTGAACGGCGAGTGGCGCAAGCGCCGTCTGTCGATGGACCACGATTTCTCGATGGCGGCCCGAAGCGATAGCTGGCTGGCGGAGCTGGAGGAACGGGAAGGGGAATATGTAAGCGGCGATCTAACGGAGCAGTGGCAGCCGCATGCGGTCCCATCGCCGGAAAACAAGCTGACCGGCTTGCCGGAAGCGAATGCGGCGGAAACGTATGAGGACGGTGTCTGGTACCGGAGAGCATTCGCGATTGCAAGCAAAAACGAAGGCTATGCTTATACGCTTAAGTCGCTTGGCATCAGCTACGTAGCCGATATTTGGATCAACGGGGAATGGGTGGGCTGCCATGAGGGCGGTTTTACTCCGTTTGCTTTTGATCTTACGGCGTACTTGCGCACGGGAGACAACGAGATCCGCATCCGCGTCGACAACCCGCCATGGGGAAGCCGCGCGGATACGATTCCGGCCGTTGCGGGAACGGATTTCTTCAATTATACGGGTATTATCCATGATCTCTATATCGAAATCACTCCTCAAGCCGCGATCGTCCGGGCGGATATCGTTCCGCTGGATGTCAGCGGCGGGCTGAACGTGAAGGTTGTACTGCATAACCGGGGCAAAGCTGCGGTTCAAGTAGGGCTGGAAGGAAGTCTGCTGGAGGCGGACCCGGAAGCGCCTAATTTCCTTGATTCTCCGCTGGCCTCCACGCTTATGGGCGTGCCGGCCGTTACGGATAAGCCGATGCACAGTGAACTGACCTTGCAGCCGGATGAAGTAAAGGTCGTCCAGTTCGAGGTAACCGTCCGGGAGCCTAAGCTGTGGTCGGTCTGGCAGCCAAATCTGTATGTCGCGACCTTCAGGCTGACGGCGGCAGGATCTGTGGCACAAGCGCAGGACTCGTTCAGCACGCAATTCGGCATTCGGACGGTACGGACGGATAAGACCCGAATTCTGCTCAATGAACAATCCGTCTTTATGGCCGGCATCGCCCGTCATGAGGAATGGCCGGATACCGGACGGACGGCGGCATGGGACCGCATTCGGACGGACCTGGAGCAGATTCGCGCGCTGAACGTGAATATGGTTAGAACCGGACATTATCCGAATCATGTGTACACGTATTTGCTGCTGGACCGGATGGGCTTTATGGCGATGAGCGAAATTCCGCTATGGCAGTTCGAGACCGAGCATTACGAAGCGCAAGGCGAGAAGCGTCTTGCCGATCAGATGTGGCGCGAGATGGTGTTCTCCCAGTATAACCGTCCGTCCGTGCTCATGTGGAGCACGCAGAACGAATCCAAGGAAGTATGGCTTCGCCTCGCTTATAACGAACGCCTGGTCCGCGACTTAAGGGAGAATTACAATGACGGACGCCTGCTGACCCAAAGCTCGGCAGCCGACCAGCCGGGTCCCCATGATCCGTCGATGGCGCCGCTGGATGTAGCGGCTTGGACGATGTATTTTGGCATTTTCCATGGCGGGACGTATTACGAAGGGACACGGCAGTTCCTGGAGGAAGCAAACCGCATCTACCCGGATAAGCCGATCCTCAATACCGAATTCGGCCACTGGTCCTCCGACGGCAACGAAGGCGAGCAGGTCCTTACTTATGAAGAGACGCTGCGTGCCTTGATGGAGAAGGGGACCCTGACTGCGGAGGGAGAGGACAATCCGGACGGGTATGTAGCCGGCATCGACTTCTGGATTATGTACGACTGGTACGTGAATCACAACAACTGGATCGATACGTTTGGCATTATCCATATGGACCGCAGCACGGAGAAGCCGGTTGCACCGCTCATCCGCCGCGATTACGGCGCCATTACCCGTCATAAAGGCGGCTTGGGTCAAAAGCTGGAGGGAGCGGCGAATGAGAAGGTTTAGCGCATTGATGCTTCCCGTTCTCCTGGTTGCCTTGCTGGCCACGGCCTGCAGCAACGGGAACTCGGGCAGTTCGAGCTCGGCTGGCGGGCAGGTCCAGGTGTGGCTGACCACCCCGGACAAGAGCAAGCTGCTGCAGCAGGAGGACAGCCTGAAGCTGACCAAGGCCAAGGATTCCGAAGAGAATGTCATTACAGTCGATGACCAGAGGGTCTATCAGCAAATGGATGGCTTTGGCGCTTCGTTAACGGATTCCTCGGCTTGGCTGATTGCGAACAAGCTGAACGATACGCAGCGGGAAGAGCTGATGAACAAGCTGTTTGACCATGAGAAGGGAATTGGCATCAGCTATATGCGCGTGCCGCTTGGGGCTTCGGATTTTGCCGTGAAGAACTATACCTTCGACGATATGCCGGCCGGTCAAAACGATCCTGAGCTGAAGAACTTCTCCATCGATCACGATAAGGAGTACATTATTCCGACGCTTCGGCAGGCGCTTAAGATCAACCCGGATCTGAAGCTGATGGGTAGTCCGTGGAGCGCTCCGGGCTGGATGAAGACAACCGACTCCGTTATCGGGGGCAGCCTGAAGCCGGATGCGTATGAGCCGTTTGCGAATTATTTTGTCAAAATGATTCAGGGCTACCAAGCGGAAGGCGTGCCGTTTGACGCGATTACGCTTCAGAATGAGCCGCATTACACGCCGGAGGACTATCCGGGCATGCGGATGGAGCCGGTCGAGCAGGCCGAGCTGATCAAGAGCTTTGTTGGCCCGGCCTTCGAGAAGAACGACATCAAGACCAAGATCGTGATCTGGGATCATAACTGGGATGAACCGTATTATCCGCTGACCATTCTGAACGATCCGGATGCTTCGAAATATGTAGACGGAACAGCCTTCCACGGCTATGCGGGCGAGGTTGGCAATCAGGCGCAGGTGCATGAAGCTTACCCGGACAAAAATCTCTATTTCACCGAAAGCAGCGGCGGCGCTTGGTCAACGGACTTCGGCGGCAACCTGAAATGGGATATGGAAAATCTGATTATCGGCGCAACCCGCAACTGGTCGAAGGTTGTCCTGAAATGGAATCTTGCGCTCGACGAGAACTATGGGCCCACGATTGGCGGCTGCAAGGATTGCATGGGCGTCGTGACGATTAATCAGGGCACCGGCGACGTAACGTTAAACTCGGAATACTATTCGTTTGGCCATGCGAGCAAATTCGTGAAATCCGGCGCATACCGGATTGAATCCGGCGAGTCGGTGAGCGGGGAGATCGAGCAGGTCGCCTTCAAGAATCCGGACGGCTCTATTGTACTGGTTGCGCTAAACGCGGCAAGCGAGGACAAAGATTTGAAGGTTAAGCTCGGCGGCAAATCGTTTGCGTACACCATGCCGGCAGGCGCCGTGGCTACGTTTGTATGGCCGGGAACGGACAACGGCAAATAACAAAACTTAAGAGGGATAGAGGAGGAGACGCAAGTGTCTGCGATACTTAAAACGGCAGTAACGACAAAAGAAGTTGAAGTTTGGCTCAGCTCGGAAATGACCCCTGGGAGCACCCGCTGGTTTGAAGGGCCAACGGACCCGGCCTATGCGTTAAGCGGGCAGCCGAAGCTGGCATTAACCGCTCCCTCTGTCTCGGATCTGACTACGATTCTAGTAACGCCTGCCCATGCCTACCAGCAAATGCTGGGGATCGGAACATCGTTGGAAGAAACAACGATCAACAATCTGCTGAAGATGGACGCCGCTTCGCAGGCGAGCTTTATTCAGCAGCTGGCGGACAAGGAGAAAGGGCTCGGCTTTAATCTGTTCCGGATTACGATCGGGACCTCGGATTTCACCGCGCAGCCTTTCTATACGTATAACGATCTTCCCGAGGGAGAGACCGACTTCGAGCTGAAGCGTTTCAGCGTGCAAAAGGACATCGAGCTGTCGATTTTCGAGACGGTGCAGCGTCTCTTGAAGGCGGTGCCGGATGCGAAAATTTTCGCTTCGCCTTGGAGCCCGCCCGCCTGGATGAAGACGAACGGCGATCTGAAGCGGGGACGCCTGAAGGAAGGCGCCGAGTATACCGAAGCGCTGGCGAAATATTATCGCATGGCCATTCAGGCGTACGAAAAGCATGGCATTCCGGTCAGCGCGATGACGCTGCAAAACGAGCCGCTGCTCGAGACCGACTACCCAAGCTGCTACATGTCGCCCGAACGTCAGCGCGAGCTGGCGATTGCGCTGAAGCGCGAGTTCGAGGAGTATGGTCTGAAGACGGAGCTTTGGATCTTTGATCACAACTTTGCGGATGCGATGGGCTATGTCACGCCGATTCTGAATGACTCGGAAGGCTATGCGGCGGTAGACGGCATCGCGCTGCACGACTATGACGGCTCGCCGGAAGTGATGAGCGAGATTCATGCGGCTTATCCGGAGAAGCCGATTTACCTGACGGAGCGTTCCTTGTGGGGAACGGCCGGCGCGGACCGGATGGCGCAATATTTCCGCAACTATGCGAGCAGCTATAACGCTTGGGTGACGATGCTCGACAGCAAGATCGGCACGCATCAATGGCTGGGGCAGCCCGGTCCAACGATGCTCGTGCAGGATGCGGATGAGCCAAGCCGCTTCTGGCGCACGCCGGAATTTAACCTGCTTGCGCAATACTCCCGCTTTGTCGAGCGCGGCGCATACCGGATCGGCAGCACCTACGGCTCGCCGGAGACGGTAACCAACGTAGCGTTCCGCAATCCGGACGGCCGCCTTGTTATGATTGTTGTCAATCAAACGGCGGAAGAGCAATCGTTCCGCGTGCTTTGCGACGGCAAGCAGTTCCTAGCGACGCTTCCTGCCGGAACCGTTGGCACGTACCGCTGGCAGTAATAGAGAAAAGGCTGTTCCCAAAGGCATTGATGGGGACAGCCTTTTTTCTATGCTTAACGGCTTGCACGACTTGTTGAACATGTCCAAGGAGTCGAGCTCCCCTTGCGATAAGAAGAGCTGCAGATTCGGTTGCGATACCCCCGGGTGCACGGAGAAGGCGCGTACGCCATGGCGTTTGCCGATGGTGTCAAGCGCGACCGCGGACAGGGCTTGCCAAGCCACGACTCGACCGAGATGCACGGCATACGTCCCCGCACCAATATAACCCGAGGATAAACAATCGGCGACTTCCAAGCCTAGCACTCCGTACACGACACTCCACATAGGCTACACAGCATACCCACACGCCAAGCTGCACTTCGTTTGTGCCCGGCTTCACACCGTAACTCTGGTACCGCACCTCGATCAAGGAACTCACGCCGCATTGCATGTTTACCCTGAGCCTCGCGCACGGCGACCTTATGCGATACCTCGTACCTAGCGCCGCCAGCCGGGTACTTCACGCGTCGGATACGTTGTACGTTTTACAGCATAATCGGCCCTAAACGCCTGTTTTGTCCCTTTATGCTGTACGATCTGCAGGATAATTCACTTAGACAAGCCCATTTCGAGGCCCAAAAGGGACCTACCCTGCATTTCGTGCAGTATAGAAAGCAGATGTGGCTAAAATGATGGAACTAGGCTGCATAAGGAGCAATGCAATGACAAGCAGGTCTGACAAGTTGGACGGAAAATTTGTCAGCAAGACAGATATTTTGGCGGGAGCGGGCATACATTGTAACATTATGCGTAGCATTTGCGAACGAGGGCAGTCATGCGGTGAGGCATGGCTGCTGCCGGTGTCGAATATAACGCATCTGAACCTGCAGCCCAAAAGCGTGAAAAAGATGCGCTAAGATTAAGGACTTGGGTACGGTTGACAGTCCTATTGAGAATGGTTATCATGTTATTAACGAAACTGATAATCATTATCATTAAAAGATGGACTAGATGGTTTAATGTTTCTTGCGGAAGCATACACCGAGTTAAACGCACCACCGGGTAAGTCCGGGCTTCGCACAAAGGGAGGTTCTAACGTTGGGTTTATTGTATGAAATGGTCTTGAAGAAGAAGAAACAAATACATCCAGTCCGTCAGACGGAGCGCGAAGAACGGGAAGCGAGCCCGTGGCAGGTCGAGTCCATCATCATTCACGATGCAGCAGATGAGCAGAAAGAACAAAATAAGTAAGCCTGCGGACGCGGGCCTTACATAGCATTGGAGCTGAAAACGTGAAGGAAAGTCGGTTTAATGAGAACGGTCAGCCGGGGAATTCGGCGGAACGGATCAATCACGAGGGCAAGCCGTGGAACTGGATGCTGTTTCCTTTTTCGTCGGTACGGGTTAGTCAGGATTCCATCATAGCCGCTTCGGTTGGTTACGGCGTATACGAGATTAACGAATTCGGAGAGTGGACGAAGCTGGCGTCGGGGCTGCCGCCTCATGCAAGCGTGAACAGGCTTCAACTGCACAGCGGTATTTTGCATGCCTGCACGAGCGAAGGGCTATTCCTGTTCGAGGATGAGGAGTGGGTAGATACGGGACTTGCCGTCCCATGCTTCCAATACCGCATTCTGGGCGGAACCGGCTATGCGGCGACCGAATACGGGCTGTGGTCGGAGGTGCGCGGCGAATGGCAAAAGTTTGCCTGTCCGGGCAAAAAGGTGTTCGACTTCATGAACCTGCCGCAATATCTCGTTGTTGGCCATGAGAGCGGAATATCGCTGTATGACCGGTTCATGGACGAATGGGCCGAGTTCGAGCTGAGCCGGGCGGTCACCAGCCTGTCGGTGTTTCGCGGGAATTTGATTGGAGCAAGCGATAAGGGAGAGCTGCTGGTCGGGGATAAAAGAGGCCGGTTCGAACGGGTGCGCTTCAGCGGCAGGTTTATTTTCTCCGTTGTCTCCATTGGCATTGATACTTACGTGTGCACAGATCATGGGCTGTTCCGGCTCAGCATGATTCAGAATCAGTTCGCGCTTCTATCCGTAAGGCTTGGTTTTCCGGTAACGGACGTAGAGCTGCGCGATGGCAGATTGTACATGGCGACTTTGTTTCAAGGCATTCAATATTTAGATATCTAAGCGTTCAATAGTCATTGTGTGCCTGAGCCACGTTGAGGAATCAGCTCATGCAACCGGAAAGCCCTATTCTTCTACAAGAGGAGGAATAGGGCTTTCTTTTTAGTTCTAAGAGTTTCTAAGTTTTTTCTTATCCATGGCTTAGAATTCTCCGGATTACCGCTTCACCTTCCATAGATTCGTTCTGCCCTAAGTTTGTAGACAAATGGCTATGATTTCGGTAACATGGCAATAGCTTTTATGAAGTTTTTGCATACATACACACCATTGAGACAACAAGGAGAGGTTTATTGTGTCGGAGGAATTGCTGCTGACCTTTCGGTCGCCGCCGCTGCCATTTTTCATAGAATCGAATCGGAGAACGTATCAGGCGGGGGAAGAGCATCCGAACCGGACGAATCTGGGCGTATTTGATCTGCTGTTCGTTCAGCAGGGTTCGCTCTATATCGCGGAGGAGGGCAACCGCTGGACGCTTCAAGCCGGGGATGTGCTTATACTGCGCCCGGATCGTTGGCATCACTCGTTTAAGCCTTGCCAAGAGGAGACCGTATTCGACTGGGTGCATTTCCAGACGGTTGGAGCCTGGGAGGAAACGGAAGCAAGCCAGGGATCGCTTCGCGGGGATTATTACACGTATGCCATCCGCCTGCCGAAAAAAATGCATTTATCGTTTCCGGACGAAGCGAAGCTGCTGTTCTCCCAGCTGCATGAAGCGGCGCAAAGCTCCTCGCATGGCGCCTTTTGGGAACGGCAGCAGCGATTTCTTCATTTGCTGCAGATGCTTGACGAGGGCTGGCGCTCGGATGCCGCGAAGGCCGGGGTATCGGTTGCGGAACGCGCTGCCGCTTATCTGAAGATGAATTACCGCAGCGTGATTACGAATACGATGCTGAGCGAAGCGCTTCAGCTGCATACCAATTACATTACCCGCTGCATGACCGAGGTGTTCGGGTGCACGCCGCAGCAATATTTGCTGTATTACCGTCTCGACCAGGCGAAGCTGCTGCTGATCAAGACGGACTGGCCGATCGCAAGAGTGGCGGAGGAGACGGGATTCCGGCAGACGCCGCATTTCTCCAGGCTTTTTGCCGCGCAGACCGGCATGCCGCCGCTTAAATTCCGCAAACGATTTACGAATTAATGGAAATGAACGCATAATCATCCCGCGCTTTAGAGAATACTTGGTTAAAAAGCGCTGGGGGTTATTGCACATGATTGAACGTTATTCCATTACCGCGGATGTTGGAGATATGATTGAGGCTTTTAAGGTGGAGCAGTTGATTAATTGTTATACGAACCGGTTTAATGTAGCGCCGACGCAGACGGTGTCCATCGTAATGAACGATCGCTGGGGACTCCGGACGATGCATGACGCAAGATGGGGACTGTTCCCGTTCTGGGCGAAGGATTCCGTAAACGCCGACAGCTCGATGCTGTCCAGCAAGCCTTTCCTCGAGCGGATGCTGCGCAAACAGCGCTGCGTGGTGCCGTGCAGCGGATTTTTCGGCTGGCAGAAGGGGCAGAAGGAGAAGGACTCGCGGGCGATGCATATCGTGGTGCCGAACCGCAGAGTGTTCGGGATCGCCGGCTTCTTCGACGTATGGCGGAATTACAGCGGGCAAGAAGTACGCGCTTTTACGATGATTACCGCCCCGGCAACCGGGACGATGTCGCAATGGCAGCCTAACGTGCCGGTCATTATGGACGAAGAGGGGATGGAGGATTGGCTGAATCCCCGCATCTCGGACTTCCGCTCGCTGCGCAAGCATCTGGAGCCAATGGATAGCTACCGCATGAGAGCTTATCCGGTCACTAACGCGGTGAACGACGAAGCTTACGAATCTCCGGACTGCGTCCGGGAAATCCGCCCGGATTTTGCTTTGAAATAATTGTAAAGGGACTATTCCCGCAAGCCTCACGGTTTGCAGGGATAGTCCCTTTTTTGTTGCGGCGGGAGCCGGTGGTGGGCAGGCCAAGGCTTAAAATCATCAAGTTAACCGGATTGCGTTCTGCGGAACTCCTCCGTTAACAGCGGAACAACCTCGAACAGGTCCCCGACGATGCCGTAATCGGCAACGCTGAAGATGGGCGCGTCGGGGTCTTTGTTAATCGCGATAATGACGCGCGATTGGCTCATGCCGGCAAGATGCTGGATAGCGCCGCTTATCCCGCAGGCAATGTAGAGCTGCGGCGTAACAACCTTGCCGGTCTGCCCGATCTGCAGGGCATAGCCGCAGTAGCCGGCATCGCAGGCGCCGCGCGAGGCGCCAACCGCGCCGCCGAGCACGCCCGCAAGCTCTTGCAGCGGCTCGAAGCCGGCCGAGCTGCGTACGCCTCTGCCGCCGGAGACGACCACGTCGGCCTCGGCGAGATCGATTTGACCGCCGGCGCGGCGCACAAGCGAGCGCACCGCGGTCAGGATTGGCGGCACCGTGAACGGCAGCGCCTGCACGGTGCCTTGCGGCTCGCCGGCCGGCAGCGTCTCGGCCGGCTCGAAGTTGTTCGGGCGGACCGTGACGACCCACGGCCGGCCCGGGGTGAAGCTGCGCCGCTCGAACGCCTTGCCGGCGTAGAGCGGCCGCGTGAACACGCCATCGGTCTCGTCGATGGCGGTCACGTCTGCGACGTGGCCGGCGCCGATGGCCGCGGCCACGCGGGGCGCGAGCTCGCGCCCCGCTGCGGTATGGCCGAGCAGCAGCGCGTCCGGCCTTACCGCTTCAATAGCTGCGCGCAAGGCGGCGATGTACGCCTCGGGCGCAAAGGCGCGAAGGGCCGGGTCGTCCGCGACATGGACGACGTCCGCCCCTCGCGCAGCGAGCGCGGCTGCTTCGTCGGCCGCGCCGCCGGGAGCCGCGAGGACGGCATGGACCGAGCCGTCCGCACCGGCCAGCCGCCGCGCGGCGCCAAGCGCCTCAAGCGCTACGCGGCGCAGCTTGCCGTCCCGGCACTCGGCGAACACGAGTATCGTTGTTCCCATCTTATTTCCTCCTTTGTTGCAGGCGAACTGCATATGAGTTTTTATCGCAAACGTTGCTGAAAGTAACTATTTGTTTGGGGATTGGGGCAATAAGACCCTGGGAGGGCTTTATTGCAACAGATGGAGTGGTGACTGTATAGGATAAGACCCTCATAGGGTCTCATTTCTGCTCCATCGAGTCTTTGTGACGCTTTTTTTAGCTGCGGCGGTTCAGATAAGACCCCGGCAGGGTCTTATTAGATGCAAGGGAAGTTAAGGGCTTAGCTGGTTAAGAGCCCTGAGGGCACTTAACCAGCTGAAAACGCAAGCTACTTGGCGTGTTAAGGTCCCTTAGGGGCCTTAACATTCAGCAAACGAGCGCAAAAGCTGCCACGTAGGCGGGTCCGCACAAGGTTAAGAGTCCTGAGGGCACTTAACCCACTGAAAAAGCAAGCTGCTTGGCGCGTTAAGGTCCCTAAAGGGCCTTAACATTCAGTCAGTGAGCGCAAAAGCTGCCACGTGGTCGGGTCCGCACAAGGTTAAGAGCCCTGAGGGCACTTAACCAGCTGAAAAAGCAGGCTACTTGGCACGTTAAGGTCCCTTAGGGACCTTAACAACAAGCAATCGGACGGACTCCGTTCTAATTAACCGCCTTAACGTTTAACGCCGTGCAGCCGCCTCACTGCGGCAGCTGGCCCTCCGCCTGCAGCAGGCGGACAAGCTCCGCCGCCTGCTCGCCGGGCGTCCCCGCGAGACGCCGGCCGGCTGCGCGCGGCGCCGGCGGAAACAACTCCAGGCGCGATGTCCGCGCGCCTTCCTCCTCGCCGCCTGCGGCTGCCGAAACCCGGGCGAGCGGCTTCTTCTTCGCCTTCATAATGCCCGGCAGCGACGGATACCGCGGCTCGTTGAGCCCTTGCTGCGCGGTAATCAGCGCTGGCAGCGGGATCGCAACCGTCTCCGTGTCGCCCTCGACATCGCGCTCCACGACAGCGAACCTCGCCGCCGACGCTGCGCCCGGCGGCAGCTCTCCGGATGCCTTCGCCTCATCCGGCCCTACAATGACAACCTTCACCGCTGCCGACGCATGCGGCAGACCAAGCCGCTCCGCGACCTGGAGCGCTACGCTCCCGGAGCCGCTGTCGACGGCGAACAAGCCCGCCAGCAGCAGATCCGGCTTCAGCGGCTCGATAACCTTCGCCAGCGCAGCGGCCAGCGCGAAGCTGTCGCCGCTGTCGACGGTAGCCGCGTCGAGCCGGATCGCTTCATCCGCGCCCATCGCAAGGGCGGTCCGCAGCGCCTCCTCCGAGCGGTCGCCGCCGCAAGAGACAACCCGTACCGCGCCGCCCTGCGCCTCGCGCTGGCGCAGCGCCTCCTCGAGGGCATATTCGTCATAAGGATTAATGACGAGCTTGGCGTCCGCTTCCGCAACGGCGCCGTCCTTTACGATAATTTTTTCTTCCGTATCAAATGTCTGCTTGAGTAGAACGACAATGTTCAGCACTGCAGCAACCTCCTCAGACTATAGTTCCATGCTCAATTCTCGCCGGGCTGAAACGCCGCTCCCGCAGCATGGCCGCGGCCGGCTGCAAGGCTCGGCTAAACCGCTTTCCATCAGTGCTACGATATGAGTCAACTCGGCCAAATAGACCGTCCGCACCGGCGAAAGGGGCGGCATGTTCATGCTAACGGGCTCATATACTGGAGCACCGCGGTTTTTTTGAAAATGCTGCCCATTCACTTAAGGACGGCACAGCCGTTTCTCCTTGAATTCTAAGCGTTAATAAGTTTTTTCTTGCAAACACAACTTGGAATTCACCGGATTGAAACGCGCTCTCCCGCCTTAGGATGGAGCAGCCGTTTTTCCTAGTCACAACGCTTAAAAGCTTGTCCGAATCGAGGGCTGCAAAAGGGGGCGTGGCCATTGCTGGAATGGTGGTCGGCAGATGTTGCGACAGCTGCACTCAGGTGGATTTTGTTCGCGGCGGTATTGGGGCTTGCCGCAGCCCTTTTTGTTACGGTCGTCTTGCGCAGGGTGGGCTATATCAAGCTTGGCCGGGCGGCTGCCCATGAGGCGATGCCATCGGATGAGCGGAGGGAAGCAGCCGGACGTCCCTCGGTAACGGGACAGGTGCTCGGGCACAGCAAGCTGCTGCGCGATATCCGGAGCGGCGTCATGCATTTCATTTATTTTTACGGATTTATCATTCTGCAGTTTGGAGCGGCGGATATTATCTGGAAGAAGCTCAGCGGTCACCCGATTCCGTTTCCCTTCTACGGCCAGTTCGCCTGGTCGCAGGAGCTGACGGTCTCGCTTGTCCTGCTCGCGGTCCTGTACGGGGCTTTCCGCCGGTATATCGAGCGGCTGCCAAGACTGAAGCGCGGCTGGAAGCCTTCGCTTGTGCTGTGGTTTATCGGCGGCCTGATGCTGACGGTCCTGCTGACGCTTTCCTTCGAGCGGCTGTCGGGAGATCCCCATGCCGTAGCTGGCCGTTTCGCCCCCGTTTCCTCCGTGCTTGCGGACTGGATCGGGAAGCTTGGCGTGCCTGCCGGAAGCATAGCGTCGGAAGCGGGTTACGAGCTGTTCTGGTGGCTGCATCTGCTCGTCCTGCTGTCTTTCCTTGTGTACGTGCCGCAGTCGAAGCATTTTCACCTGCTGACGGCTCCCGTGAATTTGTGGCTCGGGCGCAATGCGCCGGTGGGCCGGCTGGCGCCGCTTAATCTGGAGGATGAGGATGCGGAGTATTTTGGCGCGGGCAAAATCGAGCATTTTACGCAAAAGCAGCTGCTCGACCTGTATGCCTGCGTGGAATGCGGACGCTGCACGAATGTTTGCCCGGCTTCGAATACCGGCAAGCTGCTGTCGCCGATGCATCTCATGACCAAGCTTCGGGATCACCTGACGGAAAAAGGCGCCGCCATTACGTCCAAGTCGCCTTGGGTTCCATCGTTTATGGGCGGGCAGGCGGCAGGGGCGCATGTGATGGGGGCGCTGATTCCGTCCTGGGAGGACAGTCCCGAAGGAAGCGTGACCTCCATTATTCCGACCATGACGGCCCAGAAGCTGGCTTGGAATGCCCGGGAGGCAGCGAAGCCGGGTGAGCTGGAGCTGATCGGAGACGTCATGAGCGAGGAGGAGCTGTGGGCATGCACGACCTGCCGCAACTGCGAGGAGATGTGCCCGGTTGGCAACGAGCATGTGGACAAAATCATCGATATGCGCCGTTATCTCGTGCTGATGGAAGGCCGCCTGCCGTTTGACGGCCAGCGCGCGCTGCAAAACATCGAGCGCCAAAGCAACCCGTGGGGACTTCCGAGAGCCGAACGCGCGGCCTGGATCGACGAGTGCGAAAGCCGTACCGGCGTCCGCGTGAAGACGATGCAGGAAATTAAACGTGCGGGAGCGCCTAAGCCGCAGTTTCTGCTGTGGGCAGGGTCCATGGGCTCCTACGATACGCGCAGCCGGAAGGTGCTGTATGATCTCGTGCGGCTGCTCGACCAGGCGGGCGTGTCGTTTGCCACGCTTGGGGCAGAGGAGCGGAACTCGGGCGATACGCCGCGCAGGATCGGCAACGAGCTGCTTTTCCAAGAGCTGTGCCGAGAAAACATCGAGACCATCGCCCGTTACGGGATAACCCGTATCGTAACGGCCTGCCCGCATACGCTTAATACCTTCCGCAAGGAGTATCCGGACTTCGGCCTTCCGTCGGACGTCAGGATCGAGCATCATACGGAGCTGCTTGCCCGCCTGCTTAAGGATGGGCGGTTAACGCCCGAGCACCTCGTTCAAGAACGCGTGACCTACCATGATTCCTGCTATCTTGGGCGTTATAACGGCATCTATGATGCACCGCGCGAGGTGCTGAAGGCGATTCCGGGCATCGAGATCGAAGAGATGGCGAGAAGCCGCGAGAACGGCATGTGCTGCGGAGCGGGCGGCGGACTCATGTGGATGGAGGAGCAAAGCGGCGTTCGCGTTAACCGCGCAAGAGTATCGCAGGCGCTGGAGGTGCGGCCTACGGTCATCGGCTCGGCTTGCCCGTATTGCCTGACGATGATGGAAGACGGGCTGAAGCTTCTGGAGGCCGACGAGCACACGGCGGCACGCGATGTGGCAGAGCTGCTAGCGGCAAGCGTGTTTGGCAAAGAAACAGTTTAAAGGCCCGGTAAAAAGACAGCTCATGCTTCTGAAGCAAAAACCATCAGGAATCCGCTGTCTCGCTGTTTGCAGGATCATTCTTTTCAGGAGGGACTATTCAATGCAGATGAATCGAACAGGGACAGTAAGGCGCGCGGCCGTCATCGGCTCCGGCGTAATGGGCGCGGGAATTGCCGCGCATCTGGCGAATGCCGGCATGCGTGTGCTGCTGCTCGATGTCGTGCCGCAGACCATGCTTCCGGAGGAGGAAAAACGCGGACTGACGCTCGCTTCCCCGCAGGTGCGCAGCCGCTTGGCCCAAGCTGCCGTTGCACGCATGGCGAAGGCGCAGCCGGCACCGCTGTATGAGCCTTCTTTCGCCGGGCGTATTACGGCTGGTAATCTCGAGGACCACCTGGCGGGATTATCCGAGGTGGATTGGATTGTGGAAGCGGTTGTGGAGCGGCTGGATGTGAAGCGAAGCCTGTTCGAGCGCGTGGAGAGCGTGTGGAAGCCGGGCACGATTGTCTCCTCCAACACATCGGGCTTATCGGTAGCCGAGATGGTGGAGGGAAGGAGCGACGCGTTCCGGCAGCATTTTGCGGTGACGCATTTTTTCAACCCTCCGCGTTACATGAAGCTGGTTGAGGTTGTGCCGACGAGCGACACGGATCCGGAAGTTACGGCATTGCTGACCGCGTTATGCGAGGAACGGCTTGGCAAAGGCGTGGTTGTGGCGAAGGATACGCCTAACTTCATAGCCAATCGGATTGGCACGTACGGCATGCTGGTGACGCTGGAGGAGGTTTTGAAATTCGGGCTTACGGTGGAGGAAGCGGATGCGCTGACGGGGCCTGCGATGGGGCGGCCAAAGACGGCAACGTTCCGGATGCTGGATCTGGTTGGCCTCGATACGCTGCTTCACGTCGTCGACAACGTCCGGGAGAAAAGCACGGATGCGGCTGAACGCGAGACGTTCGCAAGGCCTCCGTTATTGGAGCAGCTGGTGTTATCGGGCCGGTTGGGCGAAAAGAGCGGCGGCGGGTTTTACCGGAAAATAAGAGGTCCGAAGGGCGGCAGCGAGATCGAATCGCTTGATTTGGAATCGCTTGCTTATCGGCCGCGGAGCTCGGTAAAGGGTCCAATCATCGACGCGGCCAAGGCGGCGAAAGGCACGGGCGGCAAGGTTCGGGCGCTCATCGGCACGGATCCGAAGCATAAATACGCCCGGTTCGCCTGGCAGACGATTAAGCGCACGCTCCTCTATTCGGCATCCCTGGCTGGCGTTATTGCCGATTCCATCACGGATATCGATAAAGCGATGAAATGGGGCTTCAGCTGGGAGCTTGGGCCGTTCGAGCTGTGGGATGCGCTTGGGTTAGAGAAGTCCGTAGCCCGGATGAAGGCCGAAGGCGACGCGGTGCCGGAATGGGTGCTGACGTGGATTGCGGAAGGAAACGGCAGCTTTTATAAGGTGCAGGAGGGCAGACGGCTCGTATACGCCGGCGGGGGCGGAGGGTATGCGGCCGAAGAGCTGTCACCGGATGAGATCTCGCTTGCTGCCCTTAAGGAAGCCGGCAGGACGGTACTGCGCACCTCGGACGCGAGCCTTATCGATCTTGGCGACGATGTGGTATGTCTCGAATTCCATTCGCAGAACAATGCCATCGGCGGCGAGATTCTGACGGCGATCCGGCGGACGGCCGAGGAGGTCAGCAAGAATTGGCGCGGGCTTGTTATTGCGAACGACGGACGTAACTTCTGCGTAGGCGCGAACCTGCTGCTTCTCTTGATGGAGGCGCAAAACGGCGAGTGGGACGAAGTCGAGGACATCATCCGGATGTTCCAGAGCAGCATGCTTTCGATCAAAAAATTAGATCGTCCCGTCGTCGCCGCGCCTCACCGGATGACGCTTGGCGGAGGCGTCGAGGCGTGCCTGCCGGCCGATCAGATTATTTTTTCGCCGGAGACTTACTTCGGTCTCGTCGAGACCGGGGTTGGGCTGATCCCGGCGGGCGGCGGCTCGAAAGAGGCTGCCGTTATGGCTGCGGCTAGGGCAGGAGGCGGCGACATTCAGCCGCATTTGAACGCGTTGTTCGAGACGGTTGCGATGGCGCGCACGTCCACCAGCGGCTTCGATGTAGGCCGCATCGGGCTGAAGCGCCCGCAGGACCGCGTCATAATGCGGCAGGACGCGCGGATTGCCGAAGCGAAGCGGGCCGTGCTTGAACTGGACCGGGCCGGCTACACGCCGCAGCCCGAGGCCCGCGTCCGCGTGGCCGGCCGCGAGGGCAAAGCCGTGCTTCGCATGGGCGTGCACAGCCTGCTGCTCGGCGGCCAGATCAGCAAGCATGACGCGCTGATTGGGAATAAGCTCGCGCATGTGATGGCCGGCGGAGATGCCGCGCCCGGAGCGGAGGTCAGCGAGCAGTACCTGCTCGATCTGGAATGCGAAGCCTTCCTCAGCCTCTGCGGCGAGCGCAAAACGCAGGATCGCATGAGCCACATGCTCTCCACCGGCAAGCCGCTGCGGAATTAGGTCGAAGTAGGGTCAGATCGCCCGACGCAATCGTCATAAGGTGCTGATCGCCGGCCTTCTGCTTAAGCCGTAAGGGTCCTTTAGGGGCCTTAACGTTAAACTAACTTGCAATATGAAGCGCATTAAGGTCCCTAAAGGGCTTTAATACTCAGATTTCAGGTGGAAAATGTTGCGTATCATGCTGATTTCACAAGGTTAAGGTCCCTAACGGGCCTTAACCACCCTAACAAACGCCGAACGAGGCCTCATAAGGTCCCTGAAGGGCCTTAACGTCGAAACAAGTCCAGAAGCTGCTCGAAAACACGGCTAGCGCAGCTAATAAGACCCTCGCAGGGTCTTATCGCAAAAAGAACCACAACAAAAGCGCCGCCTGCGCGATGAGGAAGAGGCGGCGCCAAAAAGAAGGAGGCGCTCTATGGGAGCAGCGGGCAAATTTGCGGATCATGACCGCGATGCCGTTATCGTATCCGCGGTACGAACCGCGGTGGGCAAGGCGAAGAAGGGAAGTCTGGCGGAGACAAGGGCTGAGGACCTTGGACGGGCCGTGCTGACTGCGGCGGTAGGCCGGGTTCCGGGTCTTGATGCCGCCGACGTCGAGGATGTCATCATCGGCTGCGCCATGCCGGAAGGCGAGCAGGGGCTGAACATGGCGCGAATTATATCGCTCTATTCCGGCTTCCCGGTTACGACGCCGGCCGTGACGATTAACCGGTTCTGCGCTTCGGGTCTGCAGGCGATCGCTTACGCGGCTGAACGGATAAGGCTCGGCGACGCCGACATTCTCGTCGCCGGCGGCGTGGAAAGCATGAGCCATGTGCCCATGACCGGCTTTAAGCTGTCGCCGCATCCGGGCATTGTGGATGCCATGCCGGAGGTCTACATGGGCATGGGCCACACGGCGGAGGAGGTGGCGCGCCGCTACAATGTTACCCGCGCGGCGCAGGATGCGTTTGCCGCTTCCAGCCATCGCAAAGCGGCGGCCGCCATTCAGGAAGGCCGCTTCAAAGACGAGATCGTACCGGTGACGGCAACCCGGTCCGATGTGAACGAGTATGGCCGGCCAATTGAACGCACCTTCACCTTCGACACCGATGAAGGCGTCCGTCCGGATACAACGCCGGAGACGCTGGCGCCGCTCAAGCCGTCTTTTGCCCGGGAAGGTACGGTTACGGCCGGCAATTCCTCGCAGATGAGCGATGGCGCAGCCGCGGTTGTTGTGATGAGCCGTGCCAAGGCGAAGGAGCTTGGGCTGACGCCCCTTGCCGCTTTCCGCACCTACCGGGTAGCCGGGGTAGCTCCCGAAGTAATGGGCATCGGCCCGATAGAGGCTGTTCCAAAAGCGCTCAAGGCAGCCAATTTAACGGTTAACGACGTTGATATTTTCGAGCTGAATGAAGCTTTTGCCGCCCAATGCGTGCCGATTATCGAGGAGCTTGGCATCGATCCCGAACGCGTGAACGTAAACGGCGGGGCGATTGCGCTTGGTCATCCGCTTGGCTGTACGGGGACAAAGCTGTCGGTATCGCTTATTCACGAGCTTAGGAGACGCGGTGGCGGAATCGGGGTTGTCACGATGTGTGTTGGCGGAGGAATGGGAGCCGCTGGCGTGTTTGAGGTATACGCGTAGCATAGCGCGCAAGTGGAGGATGCAGGAAGGCGAAAGGGAAAGGGGACGTATAGCATGGGGGAAAACATTCGGTTTGGCGGTCGTTTCGTAATCGAGGATGCTCTGCCGTCCGCGACGGTGACGCCGGAGGATTTCAACGAAGAGCAGAAGATGATGGCGGATGCGGCGAAGCAGTTTGTGGAGGGAGAGATTTTTCCGCTTGATGAGCAGATTGAGGGCCTCAACTATGAGTTGACGGTAAAGCTGATGCGCCAGGCCGGCGAGCTTGGCCTTCTTGGAGCGGATGTACCCGAAGCCTATGGCGGTCTTGGACTTGATAAAGTAAGCACTACCCTGCTGTCGGAGACGCTTGCCCGCGCCTCCTCTTTCGCGCTGTCCGTTGGCGCGCATACGGGGATCGGCACGCTGCCGATCGTCTTTTTCGGAACGGCCGCGCAGAAGCGCAAATACTTGCCGAAGCTCGCCACGGGTGAGCTGATCGCCGCCTATTGCTTAACGGAGCCGGCCTCCGGATCGGATGCTTTAGGCGCCAAAACGACGGCAAAGCTGTCGCCTGACGGCAGCCACTATATTCTGAACGGCTCCAAGCTGTACATCACCAACGCGGGCTTTGCGGATGTGTTTATCGTATACGCGAAGGTGGACGGGGAAGCGTTCAGCGCGTTTATCGTGGAAAAAGGAATGCCGGGCTTCAGCCTTGGTCCGGAGGAGCACAAGATGGGCATAAAAGGCTCGTCGACGCGCCCGTTATTTTTCGAGGATGTCGCGGTGCCGGTGGAAAACGTGCTTGGCGAGATCGGCCAAGGGCATAAAATCGCGTTCAACATCCTGAACATCGGGCGGTTCAAGCTGGGAGCGGGCTGTCTTGGCGCGGCAAAGGAAACGATCGAGCTGGCCTCCAAATACGCCAACACGCGCAAGCAGTTCGGCCGCGCCATCTCCTCTTATCCGCTGATTGGCGCCAAGCTGGCGGATATGAATATCAGAACCTACGTGCTGGAATCCATGGTATACCGGACCGCGGGCTGGATCGATGCCATGCTGATCGCCGAGGGTGCCGGAGCGGATGCGCCGGATGCCGGAATGCGGGCGGCGAAAGCAATCAGCGAGTACGCGCTGGAATGCTCGATTAATAAGGTGTTTGCGTCGGAGACGCTGGATTTTGTCGCGGACGAGGGGATCCAGATCCACGGCGGCTACGGCTATATCAAGGAATACAAGGTGGAGCGTATTTACCGGGATTCGCGGATTAACCGGATTTTCGAAGGGACCAACGAGATTAACCGGATGCTCATTCCGGGAACCTTGCTGAAAAAAGCGATGAAGGGCGAGCTCCCGCTGCTCGAAAAAGCGCAGTCCCTGCAGGCCGAGCTGCTGCAGCCGATGCCGGTTCCGCCGTTTGATGAGCCGCTCAGCCGGGAGGCATACCGCGTATCGCAGGGGAAAAAAGCATTTCTTGCCGTCGGCGGGCTTGCCGTGCAAAAGCTTGGCATGAAGCTCGACCAGGAGCAGGAAGTGCTCTGCTCGCTTTCGGATATCATGATTCAGCTCTTCGCGGCGGAAAGCGCGCTGCTCCGCACGCAAAAGCTCGTGCATAGCGGCGCGGATGCGGGGAACGCGATTCAAATGACGGAAGTCTTCGTACAGGAAGCGCTGGAGAAGATCGAAGCGATTGCGAAGGTTGCTCTGGCGGCGCTGGCGAAGGGAGATGCCTTGCAGATGCAGCTGTCGGTCTTGAAAAAGCTGATGCGCGGTCCGCTGGTCGATACGATTGCGGCCAAGCGGGACATTGCCGCGCGCGTCATTAGCGGGGAGCAATATATTGTGTAGGAGGGGGAACGCCATATGGGTAAGGCAGATCCGGAAAACCCGCTTGTACCCGAGGATCGGCAAAAGCCGGCCAATTCCGCACCTGACAAAACGCCGCTATCGCCACGGCAGGAGGAAGCCGCAGCCCCGCAGCTCATAGAAGCCGAGCCTCAGGCGGCTCCGTCCGCGGGGGCCGAGCCAAGCGAGGAAGCTGCCGCAACCGATGAAGCCCCAGCGACTAAAGCTGCTCCGTCGCCGGCGGAGGCCGAGTCGAGCGAGGAGCCTGCCGCAGCCAATGCCGCCCCGGAGGCAGAGCCATCCGCGGAAGCGATTGTGCCGGAGGCTGCGCCAGCAGCGGCCTCTGCTCCATCGGCAGAGGCCGAGCAGAGCGAAGTGCCTGACGCAGCAGACGCCGCTCCGGAAGCTGCGCCTGCACCGTCCGCCGCAGACATGCCAGGCGATGAGCCGGCTCCCGAGGAAGCCGTTGCCTCCGCGGCATCGGAGGAGCCCGATGCTCCTCCCGTCATTCCAAAGCCGTGGCTGCGGCATTACCCGCTGGAGATCCCGGCTTCCCTGGATTACCCGAATCATGGCATTCCGCAGTTCCTCATGAATGCCGTGGAGAAATTCCCGGCGAATGAAGCCGTTCATTTTCTCGGCAAATCGCTCACCTACCGCGAGCTTTACGACCATACCTGCCGCTTGGCTAACGGTCTGATCTCGCTTGGCGTCAACCGCGGCGACCGCGTGGCCATTATGCTGCCGAACTGTCCGCAGGCGGTGATCTCTTACTACGCCGCCCTAATGATTGGCGCCGTTGTGGTTCAGACCAATCCGCTTTATGTGGAGCGGGAGCTGGAGCATCAGCTGAAGGACAGCGGGGCGACAACGATCATTACCGTCGACCTGTTCTATGAGCGCCTTGCCAACGTGCGCGGCGAGCTTCCGGAGGCGGGAGCCGTTCCGAAGCTCAGGAACGCGATCATTACGTCGCTGAAGGACGGACTTCCTTTTCCGAAAAATCTCCTCTATCCGCTCAAGCAGCGCAAAGAAGGCTTCAAAGCCGATATTCCGTACGGCCGTCACGGCGTTGTCTCTTATAAGAAGCTTCTGTCCTCCAGCTCTAATCTTCCCGTCCTGACCGATATCCACGGCGGCGATCTCGCCCAGCTTCAATATACCGGTGGCACGACCGGAACGCCGAAAGGGGTGATGCTGACGCACCGGAACCTTGTGGCCAATACGATGCAGACCTCCGCCTGGTGCTACAGGGTGAAGGATGGCTACGAAAGATTTCTGGCGGCGCTGCCGCTATTTCATGTATTTGGCTTAACCGTGTTAATGAATTTCTCCGTTATGCGCGCCGGCTCGCTGGTGCTTCTGCCGCGATTTGAGACCGAGACGGTGCTCGATACGATAAGCCGGCAGCAGCCCACGCTGTTCCCGGGTGCGCCAACGATGTATGTGGCATTGATTAATCATAAGAATTCAGCCAGCACCGATCTTTCCTCGATCGAGGCTTGCATCAGCGGATCGGCGGCGCTGCCGCTGGAGGTGCAGGAGCAGTTCGAGAAAATGACCGGCGGCAAGCTGATCGAAGGCTATGGCTTGACGGAAGCTTCGCCGGTGACGCATGCCAATCTGATCTGGGGCAAACGCAAAATCGGCACGATCGGCATGCCTTTTCCGGACACGGAGGCCGCGATCTTCAGCCCGGAGGGCAAGCCGCTTCCCGCTCGCGAGGTTGGCGAGCTTGTCATTCGCGGTCCTCAGGTCATGAAGGGCTACTGGAACAATCCGAAGGAGACCGAAATCGTGCTGAGGGATGGCTGGCTGCACACCGGCGACCTTGGCTATATGGACGAAGACGGCTTTTTTACGATTGTGGACCGGATCAAGGACGTCATTATTGCGGGGGGCTTCAATATTTATCCGCGCGAGGTCGAAGAGGTGCTGTATGAGCATCCGGCCGTCATGGAAGCCTCCGTCCTTGGGGTGAAGGATCCGTACCGCGGCGAGACGGTGAAGGCTTTCGTTGTACTTAAAAAGGGCTCTTACGTATCGGCGGCCCAGCTCGACGTCTGGTGCAGGCAGCGGCTTGCCGCGTTTAAGGTGCCGCATCTGTACGAGTTCCGGGACTCGCTTCCGAAGACGATGATCGGCAAGGTCTTGAGACGCAAGCTGATGGAGGAGCTGGAGAAGGAGCAATAACTTAAGAGGCGGTGATGCGCGTGGCGGAGGATTTTGCCGCGGAGCAGGCGGATATCGAGAGGCATTTGGCGAAGCTGGAGGAGCTGGCCAGCGGGACTTTTTGGAGCGAGCTTGGTTGCGAGGTTGTCTTTGCCCATGCGGAAAAAGCGGCGATCCGGCTGCGCGCGGAGCAGCGACATTTGAATCTGATTGGCATCGTGCATGGCGGGGTATTGATGTCTATGCTGGATAATGCAATGGGTCTGGTCGTCATGATCGCATGCCGCGAAAAGACGGTTACCGCAGGCCTGAACACGCATTTTCTGGAGAGCGCGAAGAGCGGCAATCTGGTGTGCGAAGCCGAGATCATGCACCGGATTGGACGGACGATTACCCTGCAGGCAACGGTGAAGGATGAGGAAGGAAGATTGATCGCGTGGGGAAGCGGAACCTATCGGATTGTGTCGCGATAACGAATATTTAGTCAATTTGGCCGAGTTGCTGACGGACGGTTGGTTCGATATAATATATCCTATATATGGAAGAAAAATTTATAGACGAATAAACTGAAACCAAAACAGCTTTCAGCCGATAAATATAAGAAGAGAGGAGGCGGGAGCATGGTCGATGGATGGATTACCGCGGTCGTTTTGCTATTTGGGATTGCAGTTGCGATAATTGGCGTTTTTGCCTATTTACGAATGTTTAACAGGAACGAAACGCACCATTCATCCATGGACGTTCCGCCTCCGTCAATTCCCCCGAAAGCCGCTCCGCCAAAGGCCGATGAGCCTCCGGCTAAGCCGCCTCGGGAGAACGAAGGCACGGGTTAGATTAACATTTGTTTATTTTACAATCTTGCCCGAAATGTTATAATAGTAAGAAAAATGCAAACATTGTGACTCATTGACCATGGAGTTGCCTGCACTGAAATGGGGGGTAATTTGCGGCGTAAATGCCGCATCCGTTCTCGGATTTGTTGTTTAGGACGACCATCCAACGTATAGGGGAGGAGATTTCATGGCGAAACATAGCCAGAATGAGGTCAAGGAAAGCCTGAAGGAACTCACGAGAATTTTTCAGCCGAAGGATCCGCGCAAGTTTGTTAAAGACTATATCCGGAAGTATAGGATAACGGGCGGATACGAGGATGAATTAACAATTTTAGTGGAAGACGAGATGGGTAAGATCAACTCCTCGGTCAGTTGAGCGCATACGAAATGGCTTTGCATCTGTATGATACAGGTGCAAAGCCTTTTTTGTGCTGCGGATAAGAGATTGGACTGGATGCAATCCTTTTGTAAGGATTTGATAATGCTTTTGCAAGAGCCCCGTTCTTCAATGGTTAGCTTTTTCCGGTAAGCTAGGAGTCGTGAGTAGCTTGGGTGGCACTCATAGGCTTGAAAGGGGAGATAAACATGAAGAAACAAGTATGGGCTATCGTTGTGCTGGGAGGCGTACTGCTGTTAAGCGCATGTAATGCAGACAATAATAAGGACAAGATGAGCAATAAGCCGGCATCGGAGATGAATGACAACAAGGCTATGAACGAAGACAAGCCGATGAACGACGACAAGCCGATGAACGACAACAAGTCGATGAACGACGACAAGATGATGAATGACGACAAGTCGATGAACGACGACAAGTCGATGAACGACAGCAAATAAAGCCCGTTGCGCGTTATCCCTCTGCCCGGCGGCAGGGGGATGCTCTTTCTTTTGCCGGGTACAGTCGTAACCGATTTAAACAAGCCGTATAATAGAAGCATCAAGAGGTTGTTGGACGGGAGGGCAGCGGATGGGCGCAAGCATAATAGTAGCGGACGATGAGAGGAATATTACGGATGTATGCCGGCGGTATTTGGAGCGGGAAGGCCATGTGGTGTGGATAGCGGAGAACGGGGAAGAGGCGATCCGCCTATGGAAGGAGCATCGCCCGGACCTGTTGGTGCTGGATTTAATGATGCCGAAGGTGGACGGAATTGAAGTTTGCGATAGGATTCGGCAGGTCGACGATACCCCGATTATCATGCTTACAGCCCGCGGCGAAGAGCCGGACCGGCTGCTTGGTCTCACGATGGGCGCTGACGATTATATGACGAAGCCGTTCAGCCCTAGAGAGCTTGTGCTTCGAATCCATAATATTTTGCGGAGAGTGGGCCGGAGAAGCGATGCATCGCCCGGGGAACGGGATGCGGAAAAGCTTCCGGAGGAAGCATCGGGTCAAGCGATTTATCTCGAAGGCTTATCGATCTACCCGCAAGAGAGAAGGGTTTCCGTTCTGGAGTCGGATGTCGAGCTGACCGTGAAGGAATTCGATCTGCTGCATTTGCTCGCCATGTATCCCGGCAAGGTGTTCTCGCGCAGCCAGCTGCTTAATCAGGTATGGGATATCGCCTACGACGGGGATACGACAACCGTAACCGTGCAAGTCCGGCGCCTGCGCGAGAAAATCGAGCCTAATCCGTCCGACCCGCGCTGGATTAAAACGGTATGGGGTATAGGCTACAAGCTGGACCCCAAAGGGAGCCCGGGATGAAGCTTCGAACCTATCTCTTGCTCGCCAACACGATTAGCATTGCGTTTATTATCGTGCTTCTTCTTGTTTTCTTTCAATACATGCTGGTTACGCGGGAGCAGCTGATATGGCTTTGTATCGCTACGGTAGGAGCAGGAATGGCATCCGCGCTGCTCTTCTTCCTTCTGGTTCGTCCGCTTGAAGCCTCGGTGCGCCGGGTCGGGGAAGGTGCTGCCCGAATTGCCGCCGGGGAGCTGCAGACAAGGGTGGAGCCTGCTGGTCTGAAGGAATTCAAGCAGCTGGCGGATCAATTCAACCGGATGGGCTCAAGCTTGGAGCAGAGCTTCCTGCAGGTTCGCGCGGCCGAGTCCGCCCAGCGGGAGCTGGTGGCCAATATGGCTCATGACCTGCGTACGCCGCTGGCTTCCATGCAATCCTATGCGGAAGCCCTGGAGGACAGGGTCCTTGAAGACGAAGCGGAATACCGCCGTTATCTGGGCACGATCCGTTCGGAGACGATGCGTCTGAGCGAGCTTATACAGGATTTGTTCGAGCTGTCTACTCTGGATGCGGAGGCGCAGGACAAAGAAATTAGTCACACGGCCGTTGTGGAGGACGTGCTTCTCGAGCTGCATCCGCGATTCTCGCTTCAGCTGGAGGAGATGGGACAACAGCTTCGCGTCCGTCTACCGGAGCGTCCGCTGCGGGTCAACATGAAAGCCCGGCATCTGCAGCGCGTCCTGCAAAATCTGATCGAGAACGCCGTTCGTTACTCTCCTCGCGGCGGCATTATCCTCATTGAGGCCGACGAGCTGGAAGGCAGCATGCTCCGGTTATCGGTGACCGACGAAGGAGTCGGGATTGCGGAAGGCGAGCGGGAGCGGATCTTTGACCGCTTCTACCGGACGGATCGCTCCCGCAGCCGCGAAGGCGGCGGTTCGGGTCTTGGGCTGTCGATTGCCAAACGGCTGGTGGAGCAATACGGGGGCTCTATTGGAGTCGAGCAGCCGGACGGTCAAGGCAGTCGATTCTGGTTCACGGTTCACGAAGGGAAGAAGACGTCTCATTTATGAAAGGAGGACGAGGATGGGAGATTTTCTGAAATGGGTACGCAAGGGGTTTGGCCGGAAGCTTACCCTCCTGCATGCTTGGAACGGCTGGATTGTGGTCGTGCTGGCTTTGTCCGGGATCATGCTGGTGATGAATTACTGGCGCGGCGTGCTTGGGGAAGGAAGGGTGTGGCTGAAGGAGCTGCACATTATCGTCGGCTTGTTGTCCCTTGTTCCGGTCGTATTCTATCTCTTGCTCGCGGCCAAGCACTGGAAGCAGCTGAGAGGTAAAGGCTGGCAGAAGTTTAATGTTTTTGTCGTGCTTGGCCTGCTTGTCGGATGGCTCATCTCGGGCGTGCTGCTCTGGCAGTTCCGCGCCGTAGGGCCGTGGTGGTCGAACCATGCGCTGACTGTACATGATCTCTTAACCTGGATTGGCCTGCCTTATATTATTTACCATTCCATTACCAGGACGAAATGGCTCAAGGAGCCGAACCGGCGAACGGTGCGCACGGAGCGTGAACAGAAAACGGTGGACGTACCGATTCATCCCGCGGCAAGCCCGCAGTCGTACTTGTCCCGGCGTTCATTTGTAAAATGGGCGGTTGGAGGCGGTATTGCGATTGCGGTTGGACCGTCTTTTCTGAAGTGGACCGTCAATACGCTTGGCGTCAGCCTCGGGAGTCCCTCTTACGAGGAGATTGTGACAAGGGATGGCAATCAGCTCGCACCTCTGCCGCAGCCCATGCCAGCCTCCGCGCCTCCTATAGGCGGGGGAGCCAAAGGCGACTTCCGGATCTATTCCGTGACGCCGATTCCGTCCTTCTCCAATGAGACCTGGTCCTTCACCATAGACGGGCTGGTCGATAAGCCCATGACATGGAACTGGGAGCAATTCGTGAAGCTGACGCGCAAGGTTCAGGTGAGCGATTTTCACTGCGTGACGGGCTGGTCCGTGTACAAGAATACGTGGGAAGGCATTCCGCTCAAGCAGTTTCTGCAGGAGGC
Source organism: Paenibacillus sp. BK033 (assembly GCF_004345425.1). GTDB lineage: Bacteria > Bacillota > Bacilli > Paenibacillales > Paenibacillaceae > Pristimantibacillus. The sequence continues at coordinate 107,220 of NZ_SLVP01000008.1, read as the reverse complement.
CGGGGTTAAAACAAACGCGAAAACGGTGAAGTTCTACTCAGGCGATGGCGTATACACCGATGCGCTCACCCTCGAGCAGGCGCAGATGGACGACATTATGGTCGCGATGCTGCATGACGGCAATCTGATCCCAAGCGAGCTCGGCGGCCCGGTCCGGCTGATCGTGCCAAAAATGTACGCGTACAAGTCGGTGAAATGGCTTAACCGGATCGAGCTGATCGACAAGGATCATATCGGCTATTGGGAAGAGCGGGGCTATGATATTGATGCTTGGGTGTAGGGAAAGGCCAGAAATCCTCTGCGAGGAAATCTGGCCTTTTTGTTGATTGCTCATACCTTTGAATTAATATTAACGGAAGAGCTTTTACTGTCCCAGCTTACGTTCTTCCCAAGAGCTTCCGCTACAAAACGAAGGGGTACAAAAGTAGAATTTTTGAACATCTTTGGAGCAATACTCAATGACTTCGCTTGTCCGTTCACATAGGCCGTTCGCGAACCCATTTTCATTTGAATCGTTAGTCCTTCCTTTGTACCGGTTATCGTTTGCGAGGAGGAATTCCAGCCAACCTTCAAGCCCATACTCTCAAACAAGGAGCGGAAGGGGACTAACACGGAACCATTATCCATTATAGGAGCTACCGACATAGGCAAATAGCGATTATCCTGATAAACCTGGATTTGTTTTTTGCCAAAGGCTACAAGTCCAATGTCGTCATTAATGGAATAGAGGTTACCGCTGTTTCCAATGACGACTTCTGTATGTTTATACCAATAAGCATTTCTAAGAAAAGCGAATATTTCTTGTCCATCGCTGTTGAGACCAATGATATTGCCAACCCCCGTACCGAAATAGAGATTCCCCTTATCATCCGTTACGAGAGGCTTAGTAGAGCCTGGTCCGTATTTTTCAGATGGCCTTGGTATGTACGACCATTTAATAGCTCCTTTATAGTCAAGCTTTTGGATATCTCCTCTGTTTTCGAAGTAGTAACCGCCGTTGCCGTCGGTTGGAATACCGGAGGAGCGGATATCCGATAGATCGGATTGACCGGAAAGCTTAACCTGGCTGCCGTCCGTACCTGTCAAGGCATGCAAACCGCTGGAAGTAAGCATGTAGAGGATGCCTGCATCCGAGAAATAAGGATAGAATACGTCAAATTGGTTCAAGTAGCTTTGAGGCGTTGAACGCCATCTTTCCGTTCCATCAGGATTGATGGAGATAATCTCTTTGCTCTCGGAATCCACGTATATATTTCCTTTTGGGTCAATAAATAAATAGGAGGAACGCGTGCTTGGCGATGGTTTGTTCGGATCGGAAGTACGAATTTCTTTGTTTGTCCAATTAACCTCCCCCTTTGCATTACGAGAGATTAATCCGTCTGCAGAGAAATAGACAAAATTGCCGTGAGAATCACCGGCAAAATGCGAGTCGAACCTGCTATAAACCATGGTATCGGGCGGTAAATACCATTTGACCTTTCCTTCTGGCGATAGGGCATATATGGAGGTCATGCCGGGCTGCGTAAGGAAATCAGAGCTGTAAGCATAGATCGTTCCATCCTGGCCTAAAATTAAATAAATAACGGATAACTCAAAGCCCATATCCAATTGAACGCTCCATTTTTCCTTTCCATTTGGATAGACGGCATGAACCTTATTGTCCGCATCGCTCATATAGAGGACCCCATTCTTGTCCTGAACAAGGTTAAATAAGAGCGAGTTATCTCTTTTCCATTTGTATTCATAGTTCGCCGAGTTAAGGAGCTTCAGATTCGGGCGTTTCGGAGGGGTTTCGTCGAAATCCCAGTTAAGCGCAGTGCCGGAGGAGTCAGGCAGATATACATTGGCTGCACTAAATCCGGTAAAAGGTATACTTAAAACAATTAAGAGCAAGACGATAAAGACCATGGAAATCTTTTTCAACATCCTTCACATCCCTCTCTGGAATACTTTCTATTATAGGTTGAAATGGATAAATACGACAGGTTGTCGTTATTTGAAAATGAAAATAAAATAGTCGCTTTCCTCAGGAACAAACAACGTGCCGGGACAGGTCCCTACCCAATACACTGTTAACCATATACAGATCATAGATCAGTTATATGAGTGGAGGGATAGAGGCTTTGCCAAGAGCAAAAAGACTTACCGTTGAGGAGCGGGTCAGCAGGCTGGAGCGGCCGATTACGGCAAGCAGGATTGCTCCCAGAGCAATAACGGCCACCAAGCTGGCGAGAAATGCAGTAACGCCAGGCAAACTATCTTCGGATGTCATTCCCGCTTTGATTGCCAGTCCGAATTTTAACCGTTCCATTGTCTCTGCCTTGCCTGAGGTATTAGCGACCCCTGCTTTTGACAGGGTTGTCCGCACGGTTCTGCCGCAAGTCATCGAGCATCCCGTATTCGATAACGCGGTCCGTTCCGTACTGCCCGGAATTGTGTCTTCTCCGGCTTTCGTGCAGGCGATACAGGCTGCGAATCTCACAGGGGCAGAAGCTACGGCGACTTCCGATGTTGCCGGTTTACAAAGAGAAGCGATACAGCGAGATGTGCAAGGGGCGCAAGGTGCACAGGGCGCACAAGGAGCTCAAGGAGCTCAAGGAGCTCAAGGCGTGCAAGGCGTTCAGGGGCCGGTCGGGGCACAAGGAGTGGCGGGAGCTGCGGGGCCGCAGGGAGTTCAAGGTCTAACCGGACCTTCGGGTATTGCGGATATCCGCTTCTCCGGCAGCAGCGAACAGATTGACCTGGTGAATAACCAGGCCACGGTAGAGCTAACCTTAACGCCGATCGTGCTCTTGGCTAACCAAGTGGTGAAGCTGGATGCTTTTGCGAATGTGGATTTTACAGTGGTTCAGGGCTATTTGGTTAACGGCGTTCTCTCCAGAAACCCGGAAGACGTTATCGCTGCCGATAATGAGGCGATAACGCAGCAGGGAAATCAGGCGGATTTCTCCCAAGTTTCCGTGACTAGCGCTCTCACCTGGGTAGACAGTCCGGGGCCGGGAACGTATACGTACTCTTTTACCGTGACGGCCTCTGCCGCCTCGCAACAACAGCTTGCCGGGGGTTCGATCAATACCCGGGGCTTAACGGCTACGATTATTAACACGGTTACGAGTGAGACTTTTTAAATCGTAAAGGCCGGATTTCCTTGGTGAAATCCCGGCCTTTTTGGCATACGCGCAGCTCTTCAGAGCGCCGCTTTGTTAAAACCTTTCGCAATCAGCCAAACGGCCAGGATCATCTCGTTTGCCGCTACCGGCAGGGAGAGGAGACCGCCCCAGACCGACAGCTGAGAGAATACGCCAAACATCTCGAACAGCGAAGCGCTGAACACGAGTACGGCGCCGGTCATGCCAAGGATCGGAATGAAGCGGGGGACAAGCCCGGATTTGTAGAAAATGTAACTGTACAGCATCGTATTAATGCCGAGCAAGAAGTTAGGGCCAAGCATAAAGGTCCAGTCATGCACGGCCAGGAACAACGTTCCGGCGGCTTCGTAAGAAGCGGGATCGGGAGCGCCAGCGGCGACATATTGCCGGCTTAAGGTGACGAGGGACAACATGCCGACTAGGCCAACCGTGATAACGACGGCCTCGAGCAGGCGGAAGCACACATGGCCGAGGGCGATACTTTCGTTATATTTTTTGAGAAAAGGATACATCGTGACAGCAGTGCCAACGGCAGAAGCAACCAGGATCAGCTCCATTAGCGCTCCGAGGATGATCTGGCCTGCGTGCACGGAGCCATTCGTCAGGTAATTCGCGTGGTTAAGGATAGGGCCGTAGAACAGAAGACCCAATACCGAGGATACGGCTGCGAGTATAAACAGGGTGCCGGTTACTTTCGGAGTTTTGGTGATGGAAACCATGGTATTCCTCCTCATAATTATTGGCTCGTATCATCCCCGTAGAAGAAGATCTCTTCAATTGGCAGTCCAAAAGCTTGGGAAATCCGGAAGGCTAGCTCGAGGGACGGGGAGTAGTTGCCTTTTTCCAATGCGACTATCGTTTGTCTCGTGACGCCGACCTTGTCAGCCAATTGCTGCTGTGTCATTTCGTTGTGATTAAACCGTAATTTGCGGATGTGGTTGCCGACAAGATTTTTAGCCATATTACACTCCTTTCCGGTAGTGGTACAGCTTCGTGATCGAACCGGAGACGTCGGACAGGAAACCGGATGCGATCAGGATAAGGAACATCAGGTTCAGTGGCTGATCGGCAGCAAGAGACACCATGGCAAGCAGAAAACCGAGTATGAATAGGAAAAAAGAGTTCCGGTGAGCTTTCAACTCAATAAGTTTATCCAATTCGTCGGCAAAAGCGGGTTCCTTCTCCCCGGTAGTGATCCGGAAGATGATGTTGAAAATAATGCTGATCGCAATATGCGCGATAATCGATACCAGCGTCAGGACCAACACGAAGGAGCCCCAGTAACGGATGCTTTCTTCAAGTGCCATTCCTTCCTCCGGGTACTGCGCGTACTTATACAAGCAATAGACGGCAAAAATAAGCACGGCGCTAATTAACGTGGTGATGCTTTTCTTCTCCTGGTAGGTCAAGCAAGGTACCTCCTTGAATGGTAAAATAAGTTAAGTTCTATATACAAAATGTAATCTAAACTATACTTAATGTCAAGTTAACTTTACACGAATGACAGGCCTATTTTTTCAGATGAAAAAAGCCCTCCCACGCATAAAGCTTGGCGCGGGAGAGCCTTTGGATTAGGATTTATAAGATTCGGATTAGTAACGGTCCATAATCAATTGGGTTTTCAGCGAGTCCTGAGCGAGGAACCAGCCTTTGTTTTGCAAGTACGTGACCAGCTCATCATGCTTAGTGGAAGCGGTTGTTGCGCTGTTCGTTTTGAAGGAAGCCTCGACCACATATTCCGTGCCGGTGCCTGCGGCGTTCTTAATCGGCCATACTTCGATGTATATCTGCATGCCGCTCCATGTCCCGATGGAACGTTTGGCGAGCACCGGGCCAAAATATCGGGAGGTTTGCAGCTTGGTCGTACCCCAGTCGTTAAACAGCCAATCGTTGAATTTATCCGGTGCGTTGTTGATCATCAGGCTGCGGGCGTCGCTGATCGACGGGAGATCCATGCCGCTGTAGCCGGACTTGCTGCCGCTTTTGGTGCGGGTGATGCTGAGCGTTTTCTTCAGGTAACCCCACTCGACTTGGGCTTCATAGTTCGTATCGCCGGAGTTAAAGCCATCGTTGTTCGCTTGCGTCAGCGCCGCGTTAATATCGTTATTGGTAATGGCGTAGCGCTTCTTGTAGGACAATTCGAAGTCGTCTTCGCCTTCCGTCTTGCGGATGCGGGTGCTCCAGCCGTTGTTGTAAATGTCTTTGGCATTGGTATCAAGGAAGGCCACGTTCATCTTCGTTACCGTTGTAGGCATCGAGAAGGCGCTTAATACCGAGCTTGTCAGCTTGAAATCCGGACCAAGCGTTGTACTTGGGTTCATCAGAAGCTTAACCTCGTAATCCGGAACCATGTTGCTTGCCGCATGCGCCTCGGAAGGGGCGATGCCGGCTTCGGTAACGAGCGCAGCACCCAGAGCGATAATGACGGCTGCCGTACCGATGAAACGTTTGAACATAAATTCATCTCCTTTGATAAAATATTGGAATAACTATTCCAAAGAAGATATTATCTATGAATTATTAGCGCATGATTATGCTTGTATGCAATATTTGTAAACGGTGATTTACAGGGTTAGAAGATAGGGACCGGAATCATGTATAATGCTCATATAGCATACATACGAAAGGCGGTTATTCCTTCATGAACAATATCGTATCGTTAAAATGGCTTCTTGCCCGCTTATATGAGACAGACCTCGTTATCGTCGACTGCCGGTTCCAGCTTGGCAAGCCGGACTTCGGCCGCGAAGCTTATGAAGCCTCCCACATTGCAGGCGCCGTGTATTTGGACCTGGAAAAGGACCTGTCCGCTCCAATCGACGAGCATGGCGGACGCCATCCGCTGCCGGACATCACCGATCTGACAATCGCGCTCAGTAAGGTTGGCATCAGCAATGAAACCCGCGTTGTCGCTTACGACGACCAAGGCGGAGCATATGCTTCCCGTCTGTGGTGGCTGATGAAATATTTGGGCCATGAGCAGGTGTTCGTGCTGGACGAAGGCTTTACCTCTTGGCAAAATGCCGGCTTCCCGGTGAACGCGGAGCAGAAGACGCTTGTTCCTGCGCGTTACCTTGCAACGGTGCAGCACAACATGCTGATCGAGATGGACGAAGTGAAAGAGAAGCTTGGCGCTGAGCACATCACGCTGATCGACTCCCGCGACGGCGCACGCTACCGCGGCGAGGTCGAGCCATTGGATCGAATTGCCGGCCATATTCCGGGAGCTATCAATCGTCTCTGGTCGGAAGGCAAGGGAGAAGACGGCAAGTGGAAAAACGCGGACGAGCAGGCAGCCCGGTTCGAGGATCTGCCGAAGGACCAGGAGACGATCGTCTACTGCGGCTCCGGCGTAACGGCATGCCCGAACGTGCTTGTTTTGCAGGAAGCGGGCTTTACGAAGGTAAGGCTGTATGCGGGTAGCTGGAGTGATTGGATTTCGTATGAGGGGAATCCGATTGAGGTTGGGGAAGAGTAAGGGCTAATAAAGGTATAGAAGTATGTACACAATGAATACATCGCCATGCGGCTCAAGTGCCGGGCGATGTATTTTTTTATGTCCTAAGTCAACAACGAGTCAACAAGCAACTCCTGAAAGTACTTTCACGACAGTTCTAACCGAGCGTCCGCTCGCATGTCCTCAATGCCCTGTACAGACACAAAAAAAGCCGGTTCTGCCCCACCTTTGCGGTGTTGCAATGCATGACCTGTCCGATTAATTTGACATAGAATGTTTTTGGAATCAACAGATTTTTGAACTCAAGATCAGTCAACATCAAGTCAACTCTTGTATAAAGAGTAAATTTCATGTCGAATTTTGTTGACTGAATAATCTAATAAATCGAGCTTTACCTGCCTACCAAATCTGTAATATAATAGATTAGCACTCAAGGCTTATGAGTGCTAATAACGAAAAAGGAGGCCGAGTTGTATTCTAAAACCTAGCGAAATTGTTTATATAACCAAGCAAGTTAATAGCTCATTAAAGCGCTAAAAACCAAGCTATTGTGTGCAACCACATTAGCTTGGTTTCGTTGGTTAAAAGTAGTTAGATGTACAAGACAAGGTATGCAACTACCTGTCATTGTATAGTTGATGTTAGTGTAATTGTTTCTCGTAGCTGATATAGAATAATTACACATTTAACTCTAAACTCCTTCTAACTACTCCTATTATTAAGAAATTCTCATTTATTCTCTAGGGGGAGATGTAATGCATAGTAATTATAAAGAATACGAGCATATAAAAAGTTACGACAGATTACAAGAGATTTTAGATGCAAGTGACAATTCATATAGCGAAGTAAACGATATACCTTCGCGTGAAAAACTCACATTTACAAATGGGTATTATACATATTGTTCTGCTTTATATGTAGATATACGCGACTCAAGTGAATTACCAAAGAAGTACAATAGACCAAAGCTTGCAAAATTATATCGTAGTTATATATCAGAGATGGTAGCAATCATTAATGGAAACGTGAATTGTAAAGAAATAAATATAGAAGGTGATTGTGTTTTTGGAGTGTTTAGCACCCCTAGCAAACGAGACATTGACAATTTATTTAGTACTGCTGCAAAAATCAATAGTTTAGTCAAAGTCCTCAACTACAAGCTGAAAAAGAAAAATTACGACCATATAAAAGTAGGTATCGGCCTTCACTACGGACGTGCACTGATGATTAAAGCTGGATATAGCGGAAGTGGTATTAATGATGTTGTTTGGATGGGTGACGTTCTTAATGATGCGGCCAAATTATGTGGGTTCGGTAGTAAATCAACTCAAGACTACCCCATAATGATGTCTGATGTATTTTATTCAAATTTGAATGATGTCAACAAAAAGCTCTTATCATACAATTACAACAGATCTTGTTATCATGGGAATGTTATAAATACGTTAATGGAAGATTGGTATCAGGTAAATTGCAAATAGGGGTGCAAATAGATGGCGTTAGACATACTTGAAGTCAAAAGAATCGCTAGCGAGAATTATAAAAGAGCACTTGATAGTCTAAATAAAAGCATGGTATTCCACGAAGCTACAGCTGCAATTTCTGATGTGGTTCCTGGTTACAAAGCAAAGTCTATGGAGTTTGGGGACTACATCAGGGATAATTTTACTGTTTTGTTTATAGACATGCGTGGTTCCACTAATAGAGCAGTAAATGTTGGGCCAGAAGCTACATTTTTAACTATGCATGCATATTTTCCAGCTGTCTCATATGTAGTAGAACATTATGGAGGCTATACTATGGACTTTACCGGTGACGGTCTAATGGCTTTTTTCGGTGGAAATAATTCTGGAATGGCTCGAGTCCATGCTATGAAAAAAGCTGGTTCTTGCGGCCGTGATTTGCTAAGAGTCATAAGTGAAGTAGTGAATCCTATTCTTCAAGAAAACGGCCAAAGATGGCCGTTAAAATGTGGTGTAGGAATCGACCACGGAAATGTAATTGTCACGAAAATCGGAACGGACATGACATTTGATGTAAAGGCATTCGGAGACTGTGTGAACGGTGCAGCTAAACTTTGTCAAAAGGCAAACGATTGTGTACTCGTTAGTAAAAAAGTTAAGGATGACTGGCCAAGCAGCGACAATGGGCGAATACGGTTCCGTTCCTTTGAAGACGGCTATGTATTGTCTCGTAGTGAATAATAAGAAGGAGGTTATTTAGTGGAAGCTAAACTAGAATATATGTATAAAGCCATTGATGATACGCAACAAACAATACGATTTTTGGATACCAAAGCTACTGCGGTACAGGTGGGAGGTATTTTTCTAGCGGCATACTTGGCTAAAATAGGAAAACACATGCTGTTACATGCAAGTGAAGCGCAAACAATGTGGACCATTCTAGCGTACTTGCTAGGTATCACTTTTTACAGTTTATTGATTGGAACAATTTTAATTGCTTTCAAAGCTATAAATCCAATGTCAGCACCACATGAGCATATTAAAAATGAAAACCCTATTTTGCAATCAAATATTCAATATTATTTATGGGACATAAAGCCAAAGCCAACTTTTGTCGATCTTTTTTTTGAGCGTTCAAAGTCAAAACTAAATCACAATGTTTCCTCTTTTTATTCTTCTTTGATAACATCACCTAATGGGCAAGATGATGATCTACTCAAGAGTTTGGTAATAGAATTTCATAAACTATCATATATTAAAGCCAAGAAGATGTTCCGTGTTTCAAGAGCAATTCTTCTATTGAAGTGGTCTATAATAGTAGTAATACCGTTGCATATTGCTTACTATTATCTTGGGTGGAACTAACACTTTAAAATTGGAAGTACTTAAAGGCGAGTGTCACATAGACACTCGCCTTTATAATCTAATTTACGGAATTTAATAGAAGGTCAGCTGCTTTGTAGTCCAAGCCGTTCACTGACGACCTTTGGATGTAAGTTCTACGTAAGAAGAACACTGGCATGGGTATGTCTAAGGTCATGAAACCGTATCTTCGGCAAGTTAGATTTGCCGAGCAGGTCGAGCCAACGGCATTCCAAGTATATGGACTTACAGGACAACCGAACTTCGTTTGAGTTATTAGCCCATGGTCGTTGTATTTTTGGTCCTGCCGCCAGCTTGTTCTAGGCAAGCTGGCCTCTTTGTTGTTTCAATGCATCTATTGTTATCTTTGGCAAAGCAATCGTGCGTATACCGGCCTTTGTTCTTGGCTCTGAAAGAATATGTCCCAATCGCCTAATGTAAATAATTGCTTGACCTTAACGTACCGGTTTGAAGGTCAGCAACCTCCCAACGCAAAGCTATAGCTACTGCGCGACGAAGACCGCAAGTCGCTGCCAGTAAAATGCCCCTACTTTACATAGAAGACGGGAATATTGTGTTGATTGATTTTGATTTCAGAAAGATATTTAAATAACTGGGTTTTATAAATTTCTTAATTCATTAAATATTCCCTGGATTAGAACGACACAAAGGTCATCATTCATAATTTCTTTATGAGATATAAAATTTTTCTCTTCATCACATATGTGTAACTCGATTCTATTGAATTTGTTTTGTGTTTTCTTATAAAGAAAATCCAAAAATTTTTCACTTATTTGTATCGAACATTCTATTTTTGCATTTTGGAATTGTAGAGAGAGAATAACATTCGTCTTATCATTTGATAACTTCATTCCATAAATTACATGAGTAGCTTCTCTAATTTGTAAAGCAATTTCCTTTGAGCAACTCCCATGTATTGATAAAACTTCAAAATAATCGTCATGTTTTTCTAAATATATTCCTGGGCTTATTTCTTCGCCTACAGCATATTTCTTGTCTTGATGATAATATTTTTCGAAAATATTAACAATAATTTCAAAAACTAACTCAAAAGATTGGACAGAGATCGTATCAAAAGGTCTAACTCCATCCAGTATATAATTTGCAAATCGGTTTTTTGATAATGCTATATTTGTTTTTGTGTTATTATTAAATATATCCTTTTTATTGTTAATTTTATCATTTATTTTGTAAACTTTATTATCTATAATGTGATTAATTTCCGTCTTGTCGTTAACAAGTAGTGTGTAAACATCTTCAAAAATAGAATGCTTACCCGTTGCTAAATCAAATTCATTTGCTAGATACAATCTTCTATGGTCTGCATCTTTTGTTTTTATCTCACTATCCTGATAGTAATTTTCTATGCTTATTAATGGTGTTGCTTCCCTATGTTTTGGTATGGGGAGGACAAGTGAGTATACATTATTTCCATGGTAAATATAATCGTGGCCGCGATGTTCATTATTAATTTTTTTGTCATCCGAATCAAAAATAAATATTTTTAATTTTTCATTTTCAAATAACGACTGGTAAGAACATATGCGTTTTAAAACATCGTTTCCCATTTGAACCTCATCTTCATACTCGAAGAAGTCAATGTCTAGTTGATTAAATTTTCCTTCCGCTTTTAGTTTTAATAGAGCGTTTTTTAAGTGTTTCCAGTCTGTTTTGCCCTCTGTTATTATTAAGTGATTTTTAGATTCTTCAATTTCATGTAATCTTCTTTCCATATTAGGTAAATACATTTTGATATAAATCTCATTGAACATATTTTTTTCTTTATATATCAGTTTGACCTCATCTAATTCAATTGAACATTCTGTTTGTACTAAATTGATTTTACTTAGAAATAATCTATCTGAATCTTCAAGCCCGTAAATGCGAATAGAATTATCATCAAAATAAATATCTCTGACTCTAAATTTTGAATAAATACCAGATTGGGATGAATCATCGTTATATTTATAAATATTAGTTATGAAATTTACGTATATCCATTTATCTTTAAACGTTTTAATGATTTCTTCTGCTCTTTCTAGAGGTATTTTATACAATCTTATATCAGCAGCTAGTGAATTGTATTCCTGTTTATTTTCTTTGAAGAAACGCATAATAGGGTCTCCTTAACTATCTTTGTATATATTACATGTCCGGATAATAAAATATTTTGTTTAAATACTTGTCTGGATAAATAATCAAAATAAATATCCATGTAATGGTAATTGTATAATATATAAAATAACTGGTAAAGGGGGTTCTCTGTACAGGTTCTAATTATTAATTGTAGATATGTTGTTAACATGATGCATCGGATTGAGGATTTAGTAGACTGCGTCTCGTAACGCGTAACCTTTTTCCACCAAACTAGGCACTTTTGTTGAGAAACCTGATTTTTCCACTCTCTCTAAAGTCATTAAACAAAAAGCCGCGCTATCCGCGCGGCTCCTCCTAAAAACCATTAAACCTGTACCCCCTGCTTCCGGTACACCTCCGGAAAATGATCGCCCACGAGCAGCTCGCCCGGCTTTACGTTGACGTAGGAGAGCATGACATGCTCACCCACAGGCTCGTAGCGGGTGTGGCCCGGCATGTAGTGCACGGCGATGGCGCGGCGCTTCATCTCGGAGCGGTTGTTCGGGCTGCCGTGCCAAGTCAGGCAATGGTGGTATCCTACCTGGCCTTTCTTGATTTCGAACGGCACGGCTTTTACTACCGCGTTGTTCGGCAGCATCTCCGGCTGTTTATGGTACGGCATGAAGTCCGGTGTATTCGCCAGATAGCGCTGGTGATTGCCCCACTTGTGGCTGCCCGGCACCATCCACATGCAGCCGTTCTCGATAACGGCATCGTCAAGCGCGACCCAGGCACTGACGAGGTCGGAAGGCTGGATGATCGGCCAGAGCGGGTGATCCTGATGCCAGTTCGTAGGTCCGCCGGTAATCGGCGGCTTATATTGCACTTGGTCATGCCAGATGCGAAGCGAATTGGAATGGCACAGCTGCGCCACTTCCTCGCAGATGACCGAATGCGCGGCATGCTGGAGGAAACGATCGCTGGCGAGCCAGATATTAACGATCTGGACGACACTCTCGCTTGTGATCATTTTCATATTGTCATAGGGCGAATCCGAATCCAGCATGTTGCGATTCAAGACTGGTTTATTGACGGTCTCGCCGTTCATCACCTTATCTAGCTCCTCGCGAAGTTCCTCTACCTGGTCGTCGTTCAACACGACCCCACCTTTTAGAAAACCGTTGTTTTCAAACTCCGCGATTTGTGCTTGACTTAACATAACAACAACTCCTCCTAAAATGAATTATCACCACAATAGACCGTGTACGGGCTATCGAGATGATTCATACTTCGAAAGCATAAGCTTAATAATCAATCGAACTTGCGTTATGGCTTGATGTGCTAAGCATAGCGGAGTTTATAAGCGGTGTATTTACAGATACGAAACAGGTCTTTGCACTTTTCAAATATCCTGGATCATTCCTGTCATGAGGTGATTTCGCCGTATGTTTCAAGACTCGCTGCATTCCATTCCGGATATCGTCCTGGGCTCTATCGATGACCTGCAGCCAACGGTTAATTTTGCAAGCCATGCCGAAGTGCCTGCCGCAGAGCAATGGGGGCCTCGCATCATCCCGGACTATCAGCTATTCTGCCTGCTCTCGGGCGAAGCCGAGATAAGTATCGGCCAAGAGCAATATACGCTGGCAGCAGGAGACAGCGCGTTGTACGGACCCCATTGTCCGCATCGGATTATCGCTCGAATGGGTGCCGTCTTCATCGGCATCCATTTTGCTTACCGGCAGCCGTCGCCAGAGCCTGTCCATCCCGCATTCTCGATTGAAGCCTGCAGCGAGGAGAAGCTTAAGGCCAGTATCCGTCCCAGCTACAAGCTCGAGCTCCCAAACAAAGAGCTGCTGGAGCTGCCGCCTTTCTTCACCAAGCCTGACCTCAAACCGATCCTGATGCGGATTGTAAAAGAATACATGAACGAGCAGCCGGGCTACCGCATCTTGCTGCGATCGTTAATGACAGAGCTAATTACTACGCTTGTCCGCAGTCAGCTGACGACGCGTCCGAGGTCACCGGAACAGGACAAGATTGATCCTGCCCTCCAGGCGATCAACGAGCAGCCGGAGAAGAACTGGACCGTAAATGAGCTGGCTGCTCTATGCGGCTATCACGTCATTTATTTCTCATCGCTGTTTCGCAAATGTACCGGAGATAGCCCGAAGCAATATCTCATCAACGAACGTATCCGTAAAGCGAAATATTACCTGCTGAGTGGCGAGAAGATGGATGTGATCGCAGAGCGGCTTGGCTACGCCAGCGTCCATTATTTCTCCCGCAATTTTAAAGAGGAGACCGGTCTGACGCCTACGGAATTCAAAAATGGATAGTCCAAACTCGATGCATCGATTATCCACTTACGTTATCCTATGTTATTCTAAAACTGTATCGAATGGATTTTCTATAACGAGAATCCGATTACGGTTTGCTAATTTTAATGACATTCAACTCATGATCGGAGGTTAAAACATTGTCAACTTCTACAGCCGTACAATCCTTGTTCCGACCGTTTACTCTTGGGCAGCTTACACTAGCAAATCGCATTGTGATGGCGCCTATGACCCGCGCTATGTCTCCGAATGGGGTGCCTGGAGCGGATGTTGCCGCTTATTACCGCCGGAGAGCCGAGAATAATGTAGGCCTTATCATAACCGAAGGAACGGTGGTGAATCATCCCGATTCCTCAAACTCCAAGGATGTGCCCCATTTTTATGGTGAAGAAGCTTTAAAAGGATGGGCTAACGTCGCAGCCGAGGTTCATGCTGCAGGAGGCAAAATTATGCCGCAAATTTGGCATATGGGCACGAAGAAGCAGGTGAATGACTATTCCGAAGCGGAGATTACCGCTATCGTCCAAGCATTCGCCGACGCGGCTTTTGAAGCTAAGAGGATCGGCTTCGATGGCATAGAGCTTCACGGAGCGCACGGCTATTTAATCGACCAGTTCTTCTGGGAGAAAAGCAATCAGCGTACGGACCGCTACGGAGGCAGTCTGGTGGCCCGCACCCGTTTCGCCGAAGAGGTCGTCCGGGCTTGCCGCGAAGCTGTGGGGCCCGATTTCCCGATTGTGCTGCGGCTTTCGCAGTGGAAAGAAAGGGAATACACCGTGAAGCTGGCTTATAATCCTGAAGAGCTGGAGCAATTTCTGAAACCGCTGGTGGATGCCGGCGTGGATATATTCCATTGCTCGACCCGCCGGTACTGGGAGCCTGAATTTGCCGGATCAGATTTGAATCTTGCGGGCTGGGTGAAACGGACCACTGGCAAACCAACGATTACCGTCGGCTCGGTTGGACTCGACAGTGATTTCATGACCTTCTTCACGGAAGGAAAAAGCTCTGCCAATACAGGAATTGACGGGCTTGTGCAAAAACTCGAAAATGATGAATTTGATCTGGTGGCGATCGGCAGGGCACTGCTGGTTGACCCAGCATGGGCCAGCAAAATCCGTGAAGGTAAATTGACTGAATTGGTGCCGTTCACGCCTGAAGCGCTGAAGACACTATTCTAAAAGAAGCGTATGTTGTAATCCGGAGCAGATTCTGCAGCTGGAGCGATTGAGGAAAAGGCTTAAATGGTATAGAAGTATGCGACTCAGAGTACATCGTTCATTTGGCGATGTACTTCTTTGCGTTGTGCTCGAAGATCGTCGAAGTCGACAAGGAGTCAACGCTTGCTCTCACAAAGTACTTATATGGTGGGTCAACCGAAGTCCGCTCGTATTCTCTCAATGCAGACACAAAAAGGGCCGGATCTACCTCGTCATTGTGGTGTTGCTTACCCAGCCCCTAAAATAAAGACAACACGATTAATACAAGATGAGATTAATCAACAGAAGATCAACACTGACAAAATGTCTTGTCAGCGTTCTTGTAAGTCTCTTTAGCCACCGATCCGGATATACAATGACAAAGTGGCTAAGAAGAATGCTGCGGCTCACTGAAAAGCTCCTTGACGGCAGCAACCCCTGCGATGATTAGAAGCGGAAGCACATAGACAACGGCAACCCAAAGCGGATGCACGATAAATACCAGCTCCTCCCATCGTTTGGTGTTACTCGGCATCGTTAAGGCCAGCAAGAAGACCGCAAGACAGATCGGGTTGGTCAGCAGACGGTCGTTTTTCAGCTTGAACAGCTCGGTTATGATGAGTTGAATCGCATAAAGCGTAATCGTCGCCTTCATCAAAGAACCGGCTATCAAGGCTAACCCTATAACGGCTTCGACCCGCTCAATGATATCGCCGACTTCGATCATTTGCGCGATGACAAATACGGAGAACCTCTTCTCCGTAGCCATCGGTCCGAGCTCCATAATCGTACAAAGGGTCGAGATGATCAATGTGGCCGCGTTCGCCAGCAGGGCCCAGAAAAGGGCCTTCTTGAGCGGCTTCGTCTGTTTCGCCCTTGAAAAAGGCAGCAGCATGGCGAACAGAACCACCTCTCCATACGGGAATCCGGCTGTTGAATAGGCTCCGAGCAGCGCAGGCTTAAGGCCTACAGGAAAAACCGGACGCAGAAACTCCGGGTGATATTGCGGAATCAGGAGGAGCAGCACAATGGCCCAAAACGCCATAACGAACACGATTAAAATACTGAACATCCGGGCCATTGGTTCGATACCTGACCGCAAGAGCAGCGCGGCAAGAAAGTAGAGCATCCCCATGAATATGTAGTTCGGCGTCTCAGGCAGCATCATGCTGGTCATAAAAGTCGAAACGTCAATAATGATGCCGGATGCCATATGCAGCGCCATTGTCAGCATGGCGCAGGCCAAGATTACGGTAGGCCAGCGGCCGATCGTCTTGTTGCTTATGGCAATTAACGTCAATCCGGGATTCTTGTCATGCAAATAAAAAATGATGAGGAGCAGCAGGGCGCCGAAGGAAGCCGAAATGAGGATCGACAGCCATGCCGCATTAAATGCCATTGAAATGAGCGGACCCGGGATGACGATCTTGGCCGATCCGGTGACATAAGCGAAATATAATATCGCCATTTGTGAAATGCTGATGGTCTCAAGCTTCTTCATATCGGCTTCACGGTAAGAAACTCAACGATCATTTTGGCCGGACGGGTCAAGGTGAGATCGACAAGCGTATGGATATCCGGCAATTCGGGTTTAATGAGATAATCGGTGCTAAGATACAGCGAAATCGCGATAATCCCGAAATAGATGATCTTGGGGCGAATCTGAGCATCGCGCAGATTATGGATATCCGTGACAAGCGCAAGGACGTAGCTTATCATCAGAACAATGATTTTTTCCAGCATCTGTATCCTCCTGGATTACTTGGCGCTGACCGGTTTCCCCACTGTCGTTAACGTATGGGTAATATCGGCCGTAACCTCGATTTCAAAGTCGGCTTCCGCGTAACGTTCACGCCATGTTTTTTTCCACTCCTTCCACACCTTCGTATGGTTGCGGTAGAGTGAATTGCCTAACCCGATCAAGTCGATTTGCTGTTCCTGCGTGACCCGGATCGTTTCCATCAGCTTTTTTTCCATCTCCTCCTTCAATCTTTGCTGGAAATGGATCTCGTCTTCGGGCTTGTCCAATCTGCTGCACTTCAACTCGCTGATGTTGCCGATGATCAGAACCTTCACGTTCACTTTAAGTTTGTCCGGATTCAGAACGGGAGTAATTTTCGTCCGTATGGTGTGCGTTTCAACCGCTTCAACCTTCGGCTTCGTATTATTGCCGGACGGTTCGCAAGGAAGTCGCAGAGCCCCGTGCTTGAATTGATTCGTGAGCATAAGAATATTCTCGGTCTGGCTGCCGGTAAGCGTCCCGATCATCTTGCCGTCCTTAATCATGGCAGCGCCCGGCAGGATTACGCCTCCTTTCCGTTCTATTGCGTACGGAAGGACAGTGTCGGGAACCTGGCTTTTGAGAGCCTGTGCCAGCTGAAGCAGATTGACAGCAGGAACTTTCCCCGATTCGCGGAGTCCTATTTCTTGCATCCGGTTCATCTGATGGGTGACGGTTTGCTCGATAAGAGGTTTAATCTCAAGGTACTTGCTTGCATTTCCTTGTGAGATCACCACTTTCGTGCTCATACGCGTTTCATGGTCGCGGTAAAACTCATCGAGAAGCGAAAGAAGAGGTGTTTTACCAGCCGTTTCATCATCGATAATAATGACCCGAATATGGCTCCACTGGGCTTTCCGTCCTAGATGAAGCGTAATGTCGCGAACGGCGTCAAATACGGACTCGCTTTTGGTTTCGATATTGACATAAGGCTCGGCCTGTTTGCCTCCTTGAACACCGGCCTTTTGCCCCGGTTTATAGATCTGGACAGCAAGCTTGATTTTATCCGGCTTGATCTGATCAATCGCGGCTCCCAGAATAAACCCTTTCTGCGGCAATTCGGATCTGTTCCAGCATCCGGTAAGAATCATAGTGGCAAGCCAAAGAACAAGAATCTGCTGCAGCCATTTCATCAAGCCATCATTCCTTTGCTATTCGGAATGTTGCGGCGCCGGTTTGGAAGCCTGTTTGCTGCGAGGCGAGCGGTCCATGTACTTAATGGGTGCGCGGACGAACGTATCGAGCAGCTGGCGCGGACTGAACGGCTGCAGCGTGCCCAGAAAGGGCTGTCCCAATGAACGCAGCGTCACCATATGCCATAATATCGCCAAAAGCCCGCACAGCAGCCCAAATCCTCCAAACGAGGCTGAAAGCGCCATTAATGGAAATCTAAGGATTCGCAAGGCAATCGCCATGTTATACTGGGGAATCGCGAATGAGGCAATCCCCGTCAACGCGACGATAATGACCATCATCGGCGAAGCGAGGCCGGCGTTGATGGCTGCCTCGCCGACGACGAGGGCGCCAACGATGCTAACGGCGGAACCGACAGGGCGGGGAAGCCGGATTCCGGCTTCGCGAAGCAGCTCGAAGAAAAATTCCATGATCAGCGCTTCAATGAATGCCGGGAACGGAATGCCTTCGCGGGAATCCAATATCGTCAGCAGCAGCACCGTAGGAATCATTTCGGAATGAAATGTCGTCACGGCGATGTAAATGCTAGGCAGCGTCAAAGCCATGAAAAACGCGAGGACGCGAAGCCAGCGGATTAAACTCGAATAGACGGTGCGCTGATAATAATCTTCGCTCGACTGCAGCAGCTCTATAAACAGCCCCGGACAAAGGAGCATGGTCCCGGTTCCCTGTACCAGCACGACGATTTTGCCGTCAAGTAATGCGGCGACCGCCACGTCCGGCCGCTCTGTAACGCGAAACTGGGGAAATGGCGAATACGTCGAGTCTTGGATTAATTCCTCGACATAGGAGGTCTCCAGCACTTCCATCGATTTCGTTTCTTCCATGCGTTCTTTGAATTCGGCCAGCATTTCCGGGTCGACGCTTCCCTCCAGATAGCAATATGCAATCTTCGTCCGGGTCTCGCCGCCCGAGTTTAACATTTCCAGCTTAAACAACGGACTCTTCAAGCGGATCCGAAGCAAGCCGATGTTTATATTCATATTCTCGACCGTGCTTTCCCGTGGTCCTTGAACGACGGATTCGCTGGTCGGCTCGGTGATCTGCCTTGTCTCTAGGCCCGAAGCCTGGAACACAATTGCTTTGTCCCAGCCTTCGAAGAAAATGACCAGATTTCCGTCCAGAATATGATCCACGAGCGTTTCGAAATCATTTTCCAGACTTGCCGACTCGGCAGAAACGACGTCATCTTCGAAATATTGAATGATGCTTTCCGTTGTCACTTCCGTCCCAGGACCAACCTCGTGCGTCACTAGATCCTGGAGCACGGATTTCATATAATTGAGCTGCTTTTTCTGGATGATGGTGCCGAAGTAGACGGATAGCGCGTGCCGCGACATATTCGGACCGAACTTCCAAGCCAAGTAAGTCAAATCGCTGCAGCTCTTGAAGACCTCTTCCAGCAGTTGGCGGTTAACTTCAAGCTGCTTGGATATCGGCTTCGCCGGCTTGGCGGTTTGATTTGGTTTTTGCATCTGTATTTCACGATTTACAACGTCTCCGTTTTGATTCGTTGTCGTATTGCCAATGTCGCTTCCCAGAATATCTGGCATATAGACCACCACCTGGTGTTATTATGCAATCGATGGAAATAAATATGCATTCGAGATGTAGATCATAGGCCGATACATCACCGCATAAATTGGTCGGGAGAAAATACTGGAGGGAAGGGCTGTCATGAACCATTCGCAGGCCTTCGGGGCAGGTTCGGCGCGTCCTTGGCAGAGCTTGGAACGCAAGAGCGCTTTAATCGTGCAGGGCGGTTACCCTGGGCATGATCCGCGCGAGGTGGCCGGGATACTGGCTCAGATATTGCGGCAGGAGCATTTTATAGTGGAGGTATCCGATACGCTTGATGTGTTTCTGGACATGGAGAAGCTGAAACGAACGGATTTGATCGTACCCGTATGGACGCTCGGGACGATTACCGGACAACAGCTGGACAATTTGCTGAATGCGGTTGCCAGCGGGACGGGAATCGCAGGGATTCACGGCGGAATCGTCGACGCATTCCGCGGCGAAGTCAGGTATCAGGGAATGATCGGGGGACAGTTCATCGCGCACCCCGGCGAGCAAGGGGCGACTTACAGCGTTTGCATGACGGACCCATACAACCCGCTTGTCATCGGTATTGGCAATTTTGTCCTGAAGATGACGGAGCAGTTCTACGTGCTGATGGATCCTTCCATACGAGTGCTGGCCGTCACTTGCTTCGACAGGGTGAATCCTCCTCTCGTATGGAGACCGGTCACGATGCCCATCGCGTGGTGGAAGATGTATGGGAAGGGCAAAGTTTATGTGCTCACGCCGGGCCATTCCCCGGATATCGTGTTAGTTCCCCAGATAACGGAGATGATTCGGCGGGGCATGGTATGGGCGGCAAGGTAAGTTAATTGGAAAAGAACCCCGGATCCGCATAGACGCGGATGTCCGGGGGGTTCGCTGTTCATTTTACTGCTTTAAATTGCTTAATGATATGGTCTGCCGTACGTATAGCCAATGCTCCGGTAGTTAAGGTCGGATTCACCGGACCGAATGAAGGAATTAGACTATTATCCGCCACGTAAAGACCGGATATCCCATGAATTTGGCCATTGCGATCCGTTGCCGATGTCGCCGGGTCATCTCCCATACGGCATGTTCCGGCATCATGGTTCTCCGCTCCCGGAGGCCAGATGCATATCTCTGGCCGGTCGGATGCAGGGGTCAGATTCATTTTCATGACGGAAGCGACTTGACGGATGGCTTTAACCATCTGCGCCATAACGGCTTTATCCTCATCATTGTAGGAGAAATTCACCCGGAAGCTTGGAATGCCGTAGTCATCCGTTCTGCTCGGATCCAAGCAGACGTAATTGTCAAAGCGTGGAACGATTCTGCCCGAGACATCGAACTCCAAGTACGTCTTCGTTCCACCGATTTTAAACTGATAAGGACGATTCTCCGTCTGAGGAATGAATAGAGATACCATGCCTTCGGCCGTGTCCTCCGGTTTCAAGGTTCCCTGAGATTTCATATAAGAATGGTTGATCAGATAATGCCCGATCGCTCTTCCCGGAATCCCTGAGGAGAGCAGCAGCCGTGGAGTTTCGAATGAGCTTCCTGCTACAATTACGGTCCTTGCTCTTAGCAAATGCGATGTTTTATCCGGAGACATCACTTTTACGCCGGTGACGCTCCGCCCATTGGTCAGGATCCGGACGGCTCTGGCATTAACGGCTAAATCAAAGTTTCCAAGACGTAAGGCTTCCCCAAGGAAGTTAAGAGAGCTGAAAAGTACGCTGAAGCCGTTGCGGTCTACCGCTTCCGGTACTAATCCCGACTCGGGGTACCCCCCTTGCCAAAGCCGTCTTAGCAGAAGTTGATTGTAGGGCGAGCTATATCGGTTTACTTGCATGGCCTGCTCTGCGAGATTGTAATAGGGCTCGATCTCTTTGTAGGTGATCGGCCAGTTCGCAAATTCAAAAGGAGGAATTCGGGGTGTAGTACCAGCCCAGAATAGTGTCCTTCCTCCGAGAGCATACACCATTCTCAACCCTGAATATTCAGGCAGAAGGTCGCCTATTGGCTCCGTAATGGCCGGACTTAAGTAATATTTCATCATATTATTCCAATTGGATAGTGTCGGAGTGTTTAACGCGTTTGTAGGCAGCAGCAATCCGCCCCGATCGATAATCCCGATCCTAATGGAGCTTTTGCCTAACTGTTCGCAGAGTCTCCATAACGCGGCAGTGCCGCCGATACCGGTACCGATAATAAGGACATCATATTCAGCTTGTTCCATTTCGGACAAGGGTGTCAGGGGCACCCATTGGTCGAGAAGCCTGACAGGTTGGGCTATAGGGCACACGGGGACAGGCAAGGGGGTGACCCTTGCCTGAGGGCGCGCATTAAGCTCGGGGATGTTGACAATCATGCCTTGAATAATCATTTCCGGGTTCGTTATATGCGGATTGATGAAGAGGAGATCATGCACGTCAACCTCCCAATGTTGAGCTATGCTTCTAAGGGTATCTCTTTCCTTGGCCACCCAAATCTTCATGTGTTCACCCCGGTTGTGGTCGTCAATGATTATTAATATATATACGCTTTTCGGTGAACGTATTAAAGGGGCGCTTGGATTGTTGTCTGGGGCTAGTGACTGCAACCTCGAATAATCGTTACAAGCAGGATAGTATCGCCCATCAGCATGAACTTCTTCATCATAGCTATTATTCCGGCAATGCCATTCATTGCTTGCGCCGAGTTTTTCCCCCCGAAAGCCTCCTATGCAAGAAGCCCGCATAATAAATCGGAAGCTGCAGGCTTTGATTGAACACTTTTGGAGATGCGGCCCGCTTAAACACCTCTTTGCCGGGTATGGCGTTAGCCTCGATGATCCAGATATGGAACTGACGGTCAATCCCGAAATCAAGGCCAAGCTCGACCAGCCGTTTTTGGAAGGATCGTTCCAGCTGTGCAGCTATTTCAAAGGCCAGCTCCCGAAGCTTTTGCTCAAGCCGTAATGCCCGCGTATGGCCGAATTGTTTGGATAAGAAAGAGATAATCTCCTTCGCGCTGCCTTCAGTAGCTAGATTTGATGTAATGTTTCCTGCTTTCCCCAAACGTACGCCCATCCCGGTCAGATGCCATTGTCCAAGTACATTTTTCTGAATGAGTACGCGAATATCGTAGACTCTATTCGCAGCATCGGTTATATCTACCCATCTTTGAACGAGATAATTCCTCTTTCTGCGCAGCTGAGCAAGCTTCCCATGCAATCCCTCTTTAGATAAGTGGATGCTTTTCCTTCTATTTTCCTCTATCACATATTTCCCGTTCAAATAGGAAAGCTTCAATATGCCCGTTCCTTTGTGGGTGCCAAGCGGTTTAATAATGGCCTTTTTATATTTATGAAGCATCGTATGCACGGCTTGATCATGGCTTAAGAGCAGAGTAGGGATGAGATAGGGACGAAGCTTTGTATTTACCGAGAGGTGTTTATGAATCGTCCATTTATCGTTTCCCAGCCAATCCCCCGCAAAAGGAATGCCGATGGTTTCTTTCACTTGTCTAGCTTCCTTGAGCATTCGGCCGCTATAGATGCCGCGATCGTAGATGATAGAAGGATACGGGGATTTTGGCTCATAGCGCCATTGATTATTCTCATAGACCCATCCGGAAATAGTTCGATATCGTCGATCGACACGGTCGGGCTTAAACAATAACAACTTGTCAAACCCGGCTGCTCGAATGGCCTTGGCCTGCCATTTGAAAACGCCCTTATTCATCCGATCCCACATGATTCCGAGTGTTGCCACAAATAAAGCCTCCCCTCCTTGATTTTATTTCAGTGTATGAATCAAGGATGAAAAGGACACAAGGCCCAATTATGATCAACAAAGTAACACTGTAGAACACGAATAATAGACTAATGCATAGCTGATTCTTAATGGAAGGAAAGTATCCCAACCATGATCAAGATTCGCAGTCGTGCCTCTCTACCGCCTGATACGGTCCTGGTCGCTTCAACATTCCTGAAGAAGTGGAATTTATCCCGAAACCAAAGTCTCTTTCTCCAATTCGGTGTTACGACCATTCCAATGAAATTGATGACCTCAGAGAAGGTTCCGCAAGGCCAAATGCTCGTCTCTGATGCATGCATGAAACAATTAAAGATACCGGCAGAAGGACAATTTCAAGTCCGTAAGGATGGTAATACGCTGATCGTAGGCCCTTATATCGGTCTTCTTGTGGATAAGATAAAGGGCAGTCTTCCCTTTAAAAATTTACTCCATTACGCGAAGACGCACCGTCACGTAAACGGCGCATTGCTAGCGTTTTCCCCGAATGATGTTCAACCTCGGACGAAGACGATTCGAGGGTTTATGTATTCACCTGTAAAAAAGACATGGATATACGGCCAATACCGGTATCCCTCGTCCATCCTGAATAAATCGTTAACCAGTACGCCATTAATGGCCCATTTTCAACAGAGCCTTGGAAGAACCGTCTTTAATAACTTTCGACTGGATAAATGGAGCATGCACAAGCTTCTCTCCCGGAACGGAAGCGTTAGAACCCATCTGCCCAGAACCATTCTGTATCAGAGTCCGCAGGACATTACCCGAATGCTTGAGCAAAGCGATGAGGTCTATATGAAGCCGGTACAAGGATCATTCGGGAGTCATATTCTCAAAGTGTCCAAACAAGATACTAAAATTACGGTTACGCATAAAGGCTCGTTGAAGAAGGTTTTTGGCAATGTGCGGGAGCTGGGCCAATTCCTTCGGAAACAAAATCATCAATCCGGCTATCTGATTCAAGAAAGTATAAAGCTGGTCTCCTCCCAGGAGCGTCTCATCGATTTTCGGTTAATCCTCGTGAAAGACGGGCGGGGGAAATGGAAGCGGATGGGGATTATCGCAAGGCTCGGACCTCGAAGGTCCATTGTAAGCAATATATCCAAAGGCGGAACAGCCATGGAGGGTAAACGGGCGCTTCGAAGGATTCTGCATAAGGGGGAAGCCGAAGCTGGAGCAACTTGCCTCAGGATGGAAAAGATTGCTCGAACTATTGCGAAGCAGCTGGCGTCATCGGGTTATCATGCCGCTAATCTGGGCTTTGACTTTGCTCTGGATACACGGAATAAATTATGGATTATCGAGGTTAATCATAATGATCCCAATCATACGATCGCTTTGGACGCAGGAGAGACACAAATGTTCCACCGGACGATTAAAGCGAATATGCTGTACGCCAAAAAACTAGCCGGCTTCGGCACAAGCCATCCGTTGAAAGGAAGGCCGTGATCATGGCGATGTATGTTAAAAAGCTGCATCATGCGGAGAAAGACAGCTTACACGTCAACCAAGCTTTTTTGCGGAAATTAGCAAGTAAACCATCAACCGTAAAGGTACATTTCGGAGCCTGGAACAGACAACTAAAGGTGAAGGTATCACCAAACTTGCCAAGCGATACAATCGGTATTTCGTCGCAATCGCTGGAGGGGTATAGCCTTCCTTCTTTGAAATATAAGGTATTGGTCAAGGGGAATCATGTCCACATCGGTCCAGTGCTGGGCATCGTCGCGTTTAAACCTGGGGCTGCCATTACCATGGAGAAAGTAAAGAATTACAATGATTACTTACGCCCCTATTCTCAGATACAGGGCTTAATCTATATTTGCCGGGCAGACGATATTTCCTTGCAAGCGAAAAAGATTCGAGGGTACTATTATACTCCGGGAGGCGCGAAGCCGAATTGGACCCTTGGCACTTTCCCGTATCCTTCCGCTTTATATCGAAGAGCAGCGCTGAACCCGCCCACTTATAGAGCTCTCAAACGGGTGCTTGGCCCGCGTCTGTTCAACGGTTATTTCCTTGGCGACCATTTCAACAAATGGAAGTTGTGGAAATGGCTTTCCCCGCATCCGGCGATCCGCAAGCATTTGCCTCATACGAGAAAGCTGCAGAGCCGCAAGGATTTGGATGAGATGTTATCCCGCTATAACGCCGTTTATTTGAAGCCTACGATGGAATCTATGGCCAGGGGGATAATAAAGGCGGTTCGCAAAGGGGATGGCTATCAGTTCATTTACCCCGAAAATAATAAAAAGGCCAGTCCTTATCGAATCGTATCCGTAGGGTCCAAGGAAGCAGCCGGTTTTCTAGCGAATCTCCTGCGGGAGCATCAATATATCGTGCAGCAAGGGATAGAAATGAAACGACAGGGCGGCAGAGGCATCGACTTCAGAGTGATTATGCAAAAAAACGAACAGCTTCAGTGGTCCTGTACGGGTGTCATCGCAAGGTTCGGCAAGAAAAACGGCATCGTTACGAACTTCACCTCCGCCGGCTTTGCAAGCAAAGGTTTAAATGCTTTGCAAGGTACCTATGGCTATAGCCGAAGTCAGTCGCTGCGGACGCAGCAACGAATGATCGAGATCTGCACCAAGGCGTGCAAAATATTCGATTCCAAAGGCGGGAATTACGCCGATATTGGCGTTGATGTGATGGTGGATAAAAACGGTCATATTTATGTGCTCGAAGTGAACATTTTACCCGATCATCATCTGGCGTTGTATGCCAAGCAGAGGGACCTATACCTGAAGCAAGTTGCTAAGCCATTGCTGTACGCCAACGCACTCTCCGGCTTCAAAGCTTCTAATTAAAGCGAGAAAAGGAGGGCCTCATCGCCAGACCTCCTTTTCTCGCTTTATTCTTTCTGGGACAAGACCGCAGAGCAAGAGAAAGATGCTTGAATGCCATACGTATAGAGGTTTATGATGAAAGCAGCTAGAAACAGGGAGGGATTAGGGAAATGAGTCAAGATCATTTGCATTTGGATGCTCTTTTGAAAGCGATTACGGACCGGATGATTCCAGGCGATGATTGGCCTTCAGCAAGCGATGCGGGAGTCTTAACCTATTTGGAGCGTTATGCCGAGCAAGACGCTGCTGTCTGGGCGAAGGTGATTGAACCCGGACTCCGCTCCTTGCAAGAGGAAGCCACAAGGCTTCATGGGAAGCTGTTTCCGGATTTATTGACCGATGAGCAAGATCAATTGCTGCAAAAGGCGGAATCCGGTGCCTACCCGGACTGGCCTGTTTCGTCCAAGCTATTTTTTGATACGTTATTGAATCTATCAGCTGAAGGTTATTATGGAACTCCCGAAGCCGGAGGGAATAGAGAAGGAAAGTCGTGGAAAATGATAGGCTTTCGTCCTGGCCCTGTGGCGGAAGCTAGCGCGCCGGCTCTTGAGGCCGACTTTCCGCATAAAACGCTTGAGCAGCTGCGGGACCGATACGATGCGGTTGTGATCGGGGCTGGAGCCGGGGGTTCCGTAGCTGCGGCTGTCTTGGCCGAGTCGGGCATGCAGGTGCTTGTTGTCGAGCGCGGAAGCTGGCTGAAATACGATCAGGTTGGCAGGGATCACCTGCGGAATCACCGGATTAGCAAATACGGGCATAACACGGGGCCGGGCCTGGAAGGAAACCCTCGCACGTTTGTTATGGCGGACGGCAGCGAGCGAATTACGCTGCCTATTGATGGCGATTACCACAATAATGCAATGACGGTTGGCGGAGGAACGAGGGTATATGGGGCGCAGGCGTGGCGGTTTCATACGATAGATTTCCGTATGGCAAGCCATTACGGGGTACCGAAAGGCAGCTCGCTTGCCGACTGGCCGATCTCTTACGAGGATCTTGAGCCCTATTACCAGCGGGCGGAATGGGAGGTTGGCGTATCGGGAAATGGAAGCGCCCATCCTGGAAGGGGCAGGCGCCACGGTCCGTATCCTATGCCCGCGATGCCTATGACGCTGGAAGCCGAACGGTTAGCCCGTGCTGCCCAAAAGCTGGGCTGGCATTCCGGGGCCGTACCGCTTCTTATCAACTCGGTTGAAAGGGATGGCCGGCAGGCTTGCGGCAGATGCGGTCAATGCGTGGGATTCGCCTGTCCAACGAACAGCAAAAACGGCGGGCATAATACGATGCTGGTAAGAGCGGTCGCTACGGGTAATTGCGATCTGATCTGCGATACTGTTGTCGAGTACATAGATACCGAGGGAGGAAAACATGCAACCGGAGTTCGTCTGGTGCAGGAATTGGAAGGTTCGGTCCAGCGCCGGCAAATACGGGCGGGGCATGTGATCGTTGCCGCGGGAGCGATTGAAAGCGCGCGGCTCCTGCTTAACTCCGCCAGCGCTTCAGAGCCGGACGGAATCGGCAACCGGAACGGCCAAGTGGGAAGAAACCTGCAGGGTCATGTTTATTCCGGCGCTTACGGGATTTTTGACGAGGTGGTTCAAGACGGCCTTGGTCCAGGAGTCAGCATAGCCACTTTTAATACGGAACATAGCCATTTGGGGATTATCGGGGGAGGGCTGCTCGCGAACGAGTTTACCCGGCTGCCTCTTATTCATTGGTATCGGGCGCTTTCGCCGAATGCGGCGAGATGGGGGATGAAGGGCAAGGAAACAATGCGCGATACCTTCTTGCGCACGAGCCAAATTCAAGGACCCATTCAGGAAATCCCTAACCCCGACTCCAGAGTGCAGCTGTCGAAGTCGGTAAAGGACCGTTTTGGCATACCGGTTGCTTCCTTGTCCGGCAGCGTTCATCCCGAGTCCCTTCGGGCTGCGGCTGTGCTTGGAGAGCAGGCGGAGAAGTGGCTGTGGGCTGCCGGAGCGCGCGAAGTCTGGCAGACCAAGCCGGGCGGGGGCTTAAGCGCGGGTCAGCATCAAGCGGGCACGCTGCGCATGGGGAATGATCCCGAGACATCCGTCACCGATCCGTCTGGCCGCGTGCACGGATACGACAATCTGTGGGTGAGCGATGGTTCCGTTCACGTGACGAACGGCGGAGTAAATCCGGTGCTCACGATTATGGCTTTGGCTTTCCGCACGGCGGACAATCTGGTGAAGCTGGGCTAGAGGCCGGCTGCCCAAGACGTGAAAAAGCCGTTTCGAACATAGGAATGGGCTGTAACGGGCTGCAGATGGCAGACTGTTGCGGCCCTTTTATGTGCTAAAAATAAAACGGACGCATATGGCTTACCCGTATCTTTTGGTGGATTTTTATCGTTAATTGTAGAAATCCGCATTCCGAGATCGACATAAGTACGTGAGGCAAATAAGTGATCGATGAGAGGAGCTTGAAGCATGCATTTTACGCTGATGTTTTTTGAAAGCACGGAGGATTTCGCCGCCCGCAAGGATCCTGAGAAACAGCAGGAATATTTGGCAGGCTGGTCGCATTATGTTCATGCCCTGCGTGATTCCGGAGTTGTTGTTACCGGGTTTGGACTACATGCGCCGGAGACGGCCGCGACCTTAAAGCGAAATGACGGAACGATTTTCGTGCAGGATGGCCCCTTTACCGAAACGAAAGAACAGCTTGGCGGATTATTCGTTATCGACGTGCCGGATTTGGATGCGGCACTGGAGTGGGCGGCCCGCGCTCCCGTAAACGCCGTTGAAGTAAGACAAAATCTCCCGGCCATGTAGAAGGAGCAAGATGGATACTTACCGGACGATCGAAAATACCGTTCGCGACTCGTATGGCCGAATCCTCTCCTATCTGGCCGCGGATTGGCGCGATCTGGAGGCGGTTGAAGACGCGCTTGCGGATGCCCTCGTCTCCGCTTTGGAATCTTGGCCGAAGAAGGGGGTTCCGGATAAACCGGAGGCCTGGCTGCTTATGGTGGGCAGGCGGCGTCTTACGGATCGCCTCCGCCGTGAACGTGTTTCCGAAAAAGCTTATTCGGCTCTGATCGCCATGTCGGAGGAAGCTGAGCAGATGGATTCCCCGGCCTTTCCCGATGAACGGCTGAAGATGTTGTTCTTGTGCTCGCATCCCGAGATCGATCCGTCCGTCCGCACGCCGTTAATGCTGCAGCTCGTGCTTGGCATCGATGCCTCCCGCATTGCGTCCGCCTTTGTGGTAAAGCCCTCTACGATGGGGCAGCGGCTTACACGCGCCAAAGCAAAAATCCGCAGAGACCGCCTAACCTTTACCATGCCTGACGTTGAAGAATTGCCACAACGCTTGGACGCTGTGCTGGATTCGATTTATGCGGCCTATGGCAATGGCTGGGATGATCTGGCAGGCGTGGATTCGCGGCGTAGAGGTTTAGTGGATGAGGCTGTTTATCTGGGAAGGCTCCTTGCCGCGTATATGCCTGATGAACCCGAAGCACAGGGGCTTCTTGCGCTTATGCTGCATTGCGAAGCGCGGCAAAAAGCCCGCCGCGACGATACAGGGAACTATGTTCCGCTAAGCGAGCAGGATACCTCGCGCTGGTCCGTCCCCCTAATAACAGAGGCAGAGTATTGTCTGC
The DNA here is from genome assembly GCF_004345425.1 of Paenibacillus sp. BK033. Lineage (GTDB taxonomy): Bacteria > Bacillota > Bacilli > Paenibacillales > Paenibacillaceae > Pristimantibacillus. The sequence continues at coordinate 77,358 of NZ_SLVP01000008.1, read as the reverse complement.
ATAAAGCCGCGCGATCCGGCCGAATCGGACGATTTCAGCTGATGGCCGCTATTCAGTCGGTTCACGCTCAGCGGGCGCGGACCGGACATACGGAATGGAAGGAAATCGCTTTGTTGTATGAGGGGCTGAGCCAATTGAGCCCAACTCTTGGGATTCTTGTGGGACGCGCGGCTGCTGTTGCGGAGGCCTACGGTCCAAGGGAAGGACTGGCGCTTCTTGGAGCGATACCTCCAGTGAAAAGAGACAGCTACCAGCCTTATTGGGCGCTATTGGCTCATCTTTATAGGGTAACGGAAAATGTCGAAGAGGCCCAAGGCGCTTATAGCCGTGCAATTGGTCTTTGCGAAGACCTTTCCGTGAAACAGTTCTTGCACCAGCGCGCAATGGAGATCTATTCGTCAAAGCTTAGCGGTTCGTATGGCGATTCTGCGTTATAACGATGTATTTTTATTATGATTGCGTGAACGCCATATACTTCCCTTCAAATAGGCAGGACGATTGCCGATAATACTTTTGGAATAAAATAACTGTTAAGCTTAGGGGCCATTACATGCTGGGACTCATCCAAAAACTGCTTTCCGTCAAACAAATCTTTAATAAGGAGGCTTCGGAGAAGCTTCGCGCGATTCACCCTGGTTTGGAAACGGCGGCAACCGATTATTTGAATCATTTTAACTCCGTAAGCGCGCATAGCCGTTATGTCACATCGGCTTTTATCCGGGAAGTCTACTATGCCACTATGCAGCATCCTCTCCAGAACATTCCGGTAGAGTCCATGAAAGAACGGCTTGAAAGTATCGAGAAGGAGAGAGCCTCCCTTCGTAAATACGAAATTCTCGAGGTTGAAGAGCTCCGCCCGAAACAGACGGTAAGTCTTACAGTTAACCGCAAATTCAGCAACAGAAGCGAAAATAAGGTCACCTATCTCTTAGAGCAGGTCGCTGGACAGTGGAAAGTTAACCATATCGCCAGAATAATTTCGGGGACTGTGCTTGAAGTTAACCGAATCGACGGACAAACCGCCTATGTCGTCGGTGATTCGTCGCATGCCATGCTGTTCCTGGATACGAATAATTACGATCTGAGGGTATCGGAGCAAGTTACGGTGAGGGGATACTTGGAAACTTCCTATTATTTGCAAGACAGCTTCTTCTATCACATTGTTCATGTGCAAAAATAAACGAGGACCGGAACCCCTTCCAGAGGGCTTAACCGGTCCTTCGTCTATCCCTGTTTCTCGCTAGAACAAGCCAAACAGCTTCTTGCAGGTGTTTTTGCGCCTAGGATCGATAATTTGCTTTATTTCGGATTTTTCCAGCTTTGCCAGCAAGGCATCCGCTCCATGCTTGAGCTTGTAGTTCATTTCATCGTTGTAAAGAGGGGTCAAACTAAAGAAGTGGACCTCTTTGCTCTCTGATGCCTTGAGCGTAAAGAACTCTTCAAGAGATTCTACGGTTGAAGGGATGGTAATCATCATACCGGACAGCTTCGTGGATTCGGCATAAGGCTCGGCAGGATCGCCGTTTGGAATCGTATGATCGGTATAAAACCACGTGTTGTACTCATGAGGAAGGCGGGCAAGCATTTTGAGGCATCTAATAGGCCAATAGTTGTTCTCATCCTCGAAGCTTTTTTCAGACATTTGCCAATCAGCAGGGAGACAGATCATGAGTTCTGCGTATCGGAATGCTTCGGCTCCATCGGGGACGGTCATAGGCAGGCTGCTCATTCCGCAGGTTACCAGGGTAATGTAATTTTTTTCTTTGGTTGGAGCGACGTACAAAATATCAAGATGGATAAGATCGGATATAATTTCATGAAATACGGCCTCAACCGGACCGATATGCCGTTCGACATGCTGAGTGATGAGTTCAATCGTTTCTTCATCGCCTCTTGCCGGGGTGAAAGGCCTGTCTGCCTCTTTATGACGGTAAATAATACTTCCTGCGGGCGATCGTTCTTCTATGGTCATAGGAGCTCCTTTTAAATGAAAGATATAAAACTATCATACGAAATGGTTTTATTTTTGGGAATATTTAGTTTTTCGGGCATAGGAAAAGCAGGGAAGAATTCGGAGCAGCGATCCACCCTCCTGGCAAGGAATATGATGGGGTAGTGGATAAGTAATAACAGTGAAGAATAATAACTTCGCGGGAGGCTTAAACGATGGAACAACAATTGGCATTTCGCAAGGACGGGACTTTTAAAATCATTCAGTTCACGGATGTCCATGTCTATGACGGGTTAGGGGAAAAGGATATCCGATCGCTGGCGTTAATCAAGAACCTGATCGAATCCGAGAAGCCGGATCTGATTGTTTTCACGGGAGACGTAATTTTTGCCGATAATGAGACGGGCGACCTAAGGGGGGGATTCCGGAAAACGGTGCAAATCGCCGATCAATCGGGTATTCCGTTCGCCGTTATTTACGGCAATCACGATGCGGAGAGAAATGTGAAGAAGCCGGAGCTGCAAGAGATTTTATCCGAATTCGACAATTGCATCAGCGAAGCCGGTCCGGGGGACATTGGCGGCATAGGCAATTATACGGCAACGGTCAAAAGCTTTTCGTCCGAAGAAGACGCAGCCGTTCTTTATTTCATGGATTCGGGCGAATATGCGGATGCAAGCATCGGCGGATACGCATGGATTCAGCCTAGTCAGGTTCAATGGTACAGAGAACAGTCTCGCCAGCTTGCCGAGAAAAATAACGCCGTGCTGCCTGGGCTTGCCTTCCTTCATATCCCTCTTCCCGAATATAACGAGGTATGGCAATCCGGTGAGGCAGAAGGCACGAAAGGAGAGCAAGTGTGCTGCCCTAAGGTCAACAGCGGGTTGTTCGCCGCCCTGTTGGACAGGGGAGATGTTATGGGAGTGTTTGCCGGGCATGATCATAATAATGACTACATTGGCGTGCTTCATGGCATCTCGCTTGGCTATGGCCGTGCTACCGGCTACAACACGTATGGGGATTTGAAGCGCGGCGCCAGAATCATCACCCTAATTGAAGGCGAGCGCCGGTTCGAAACTTATATTAAAGAGGATGAACAATCCGAAAGCGGAAGTTTGCAGTAAACTCGGAGAAGCAGCGGGACACGGATTAAAACGGACAAGCTATCATTTTATTGCATGAATTGTCAGGCTGCTTGAACATCGCGGTGTTATGCTCCTTACGAAAGGAGGGATCGAGATGGATTGGCTTCAGCGCATGAATCTGGCTATCGAATACATTGAAGATAACCTGGAGCACGATATCAATTACGAGCAGATAGCTAGGATTGCCTTATGCTCCGTCTATCAATTTCAGCGTATGTTTTCGTTTGTGCTTGAGATGCCTTTATCCGAATATATAAGGCGCAGACGGCTGACGCTTGCCGCTTTTGACTTACAGGACAGGAAGAACAAAGTAACGGACATCGCCTTGAAATACGGTTATGAAACGCCCGAATCATTCTCGCGGGCATTTCAGAATCTGCACGGACTGACGCCTACTGCGGCCCGGCAGGCGGGTAGCCCATTGAAAGCGTACCCTCGTCTCTCCTTTCAAATTATTCTCAAGGGAGCTGCCGAGATGAATTATCGAATTGAGGAACGGGAAGCTTTTCAAGTGTTTGGACTAGAAGATATATACGGCATGGACAATATCGCGAATCAAGACGGAGTAACGATCCCGGAAGTCTGGCAAAAAATTTCTAAGAATGGCGAATTTGACCGGCTGTTTCATTCATTAGCCGGAAATTGGCGGGCTGAAGGCCATTTCAGCAAAGAGCTTGGAGAGGTTTTCGCATTTGATTCCTACAGATTCACAAGCAATACCACATTTCCTTATTTAATCGGGTGTTATAAATCGGCTGGAAGCAAGATAGAGGGGTATGCGGTTATTGATGTTCCGGCATCTACTTGGGCGGTATTCTCCACATTAAATGATGGAAACGGGAGCGGGAACTACGATTTGCGTTCGCATAAAAACCGGATATTCTCGGAATGGCTGCAAACGTCCAAGTACCAAATTATTGACGGCGGTAATTTTGAAATGTATTGTACGCATCCAAGCGGCGATGAGTACTGCGAATTATGGTATCGTATCGAGGAAAAGAAAGAATAAAGAAACGGACGGATGCTTGCCGGCGTCCGTCCGTTTCTGTGTGCTAGCTTTGAAGAACCCGTGTAATCATGGTTGCGAATTCCGCTCTGGTTATTGCGGAGTCGGGGCGGAAGGTGCCGTCGGCATACCCGGTAACGATCTTGTTGGCTATAAGGGCTTCTATATAGGTATGCGCCCAATTGCCTGCCTGCACATCAGGGAAGGCAGTGGTGCTGCCGCCGCTGAGCTGGAAGGCTCTGGCTACAAGGGCGGCCATTTCTGCCCGGTTAAGCTGATCGTCCGGGCGGAATTTCCCGTCGGCATAACCGTTCATGAGTCCGGACTTCTGAGCGGCTCCGATGTAGCCGGCAGCCCAATGCGCGCTAGGCACGTCCGAGAAGCTGCTTGCCTGCGATTGAAGTCCAAGCTGTATCGCCAGCACCTTTAAGGCCTCTGCGCGCGTAATCCCAAGGTCCGGGCGGAAGGTGCCGTCCGGGTAACCGGCCAATAACCCCTTCTTGACCAGGAAGTCGATGCTTGTCTTCGCCCAATGTCCTTCTGTGTCGGCGAACGACACAGGATCTTCGCCCGGTGTTTCATTGCCTCCCGGAGGCGTTCCGTTATTATTGCCCGGAGGCGTTGTTGTTGGCGGCGTTGTTGTTGGAGGTGTTGTTGGCGGCGTATAGCTCAGCGCTGGCGCAAAGGCGGTTACGCTGCGAGCTAAAGTATGCTGCTCCAGGGCGTAGCCCATGGCCAGAACGTTCGCGTCATCCCACGCTTTGCCGACCAACTGCATGGAAATCGAATAGCCATTCGGGTTCTTGCCTACGGGTACTACGACCGTTGGCAGTCCAACGTTGGAGGTAAGTACGCCGGTGCCTCTGTCTGAGCTTAGCTGAGCTGCGGCGCTGTCGTTGTTATACATATCGCTGATAAAGCCTGCATACACAACGCTGTCCACATCGTATTGATCCATCCAGTCCGCGATAATCTTCTTGTAGTTCGTTCTGTAAGCGAGGTACGCCTGTACTTGGCTTTCGGTCATTCGCGGACGTACCTGCAAGCTTGCTTGATTGTATAACAGCAGCTTTGGCGAGGCGAGCAGATCGTCGCCCGTGGCGTAAGGGAAATCCGGGTTCAACTCGATGTAGCGTGCCCAGCCCTCGGAGCCTGCATTGCCCGCGGGTCTTGTGCCGCCCCCCGGAGGCGCGCTCATCTCGACCATGGTAGCCCCTGCTTCCACCAGGTCTTCGAAGTGCTGCATGACGGCTTGTCCCGTGCCGTCGTCGGCGTATGTGGACACGAACGAAGAAGGGATATAGCCGATTCGCTTGCCTTGCAGGGCGTTGCGGTCTAGAGCCTTGGTCCAGTCGCTAGGTTTTTTGGCATCTGCCTCTTGCGTCAGCATATCCTGCGGGTCGGTGCCGGTTGTTGCGTTAAGGATATAAGAGAGGTCGGTGACGGTGCGGGCAATTGGTCCGGCATAGTCCTGCCCCCATGTCAGCGGCATTACGCCGCGCGTGCTTGCCATGCCGTCCGTTCCGCGGAAGGCTGCCAGGCTGCCGCCCGTAGACGGCGCGTACAGCGATACGCCGGTCTGCGTGCCCATGGCGGCTGCCGCAAAGCTTGCAGCGACGGATACTGCGGGGCCTCCGCTGGAACCAAACGAAGTTTTGGACGGATAGAGCGCATTCCAGGTTTGCATCCAGCCGCTTTCGCTAAAGCTGCCGCTGTTGGCAAACTCGGATGTGTTGGCTTTGCCGATGATGATGGCTCCTGCTTCTCTCAGCTTCTGAATCTGGTAAGCGTCCGCTTTAGGCTGCCAGCCTTCCAACGCTTTGGAGCCGCCGGTGGTTGGCATATCCTTGGTGTCATAGATATCCTTGACGGCAATCGGAATGCCAAGCAATTGGCCTGTCTTGCCCTCTTTGCGAGCTTGATCCGCTGCCTTGGCCTGTTGGATGGCCGTTTCGGAGACGTGAAGGAAGGAGTGGAAACCGAGCTGTCCGAGATCATAAGCGTTAATGCGATCCAGATAAGCCCTTGTGATCGCTTCGGAGGTCGTGATGCCTTTCTCCATATCGGACTGCATTTGCTCAATGCTTTTGTTGATGACATCGTAATTAGAGGTCGTTACGGCAGGTGCTGCTGCAGGGGCTGCCGGAATGTCGAGACGCGTGACATCCGTGCAAGCGGCAGTATCAAATCCAGGGAGACTGGACAGATCCCAGTTGCTAAGCGTACATATTTCCGCGGGGGACAAGTGGGTGAGGTCGGGATTTTCGGTCAGTTGATCGAGCGAATCCGCGGCTTGGGTTAGTCCAGCCTCGCCTGTTTCTCCGGCAAGAACGTATCTGGCCAGCGATTTGGTATGACCGGGTTCGATTGTGAGCTTATGAATGAAGCCGTAGAAGTTCGCATCATTGCCGGAGGTTGGCAGCGGGGTGGTGAAAGGGTTCTGCTGCTGATCGCCGGTGCCTTGCAGCGCTCCTTCAAACGGAGCGGGGGAGCCAAGAATGACGCCGATTGGGCGGTCCGCAGCTCTGCTTGTGCCTATCAAAGCCCATGAATCGTCGGCTGCGATGGCTGTGTCGCCGTTAGAGGTCGTTTTTACGGCCCCGTAATTTTGGCCGGTGCCGTAGCCGAGCGATCCGCCGAAGGACACATTGACGGTTACGGGAGCGTTGGTTGTGTTGGTGAAGGTATCGAAGAAACGAACGCTGTTGCTTGCGCTGTTCAGGTAAACATCGCGTGTAATGAGGACGTCGCCAAGATTGACGGACTGCGTAGTGTCGAAGGTGTCGCTGCCGTCGAATTCAAGCCCGAAGCCTCTCATTAATTGACCGTTCATCCGGGGCGACGGCGAGGTGGATACCTGGACGAAAATATTGCCAAACCCCTGTATAGGCGTGTTGCTCGCTCTGCGGATGCTGCCTGTGTCCAAGTTAGGCATCGTGAATCTCCCAATCTATTCCGCCTGCGGATGTCAGTTTCGTTAACGCGTAGGCGTTATTGGATGGAATAACTCCCGCGAAAACCATGGAAAGCGCGAGGGTTGCCGCGATAGCGTACTTTTTGCTCCAAGCGCGTCTCGATCCCCGGGGAGTCTCGCGATCGGAGGTAGATTGTCGTTTGTCTTGCGATTGATGACTTTTGCTTTTGAACAATTTCATGCAACTCCTTCCATATGAACTCGATAGAGATTCTATCACCATGTCAATATAGCGTCAATAAAACTAACGTGAATTCATATAAAAGTAAAATTTTTAAATAAATCTATTCTTTTCTAATAAGTTATGTTATGTATTCTAACATGTTATTTACGCTTACTTTATTGTAAAGGGTAAAAATCAATATAAAAAATGGCTGCGGAGATAGACTCCGCAGCCATTTTTATTCTTCCTGGCAAAATACTAAGTTAAAAGCACGGCAATAAGCGCGATAAGTGCCGGCAGGCCTTGAACGAGAAGAATAGAACGTTTTGCCGTCAGCCCTCCGTAGACCGCCGCTACAAGTACGCAAGCCAGGAAAAACAGCTGAATTTGGTGTCCGGCCGAAGCATCGGGATGGACAAGTCCCCAGAACAGACCCACGGCCAAGAAACCGTTGTACAATCCCTGGTTGGCGGCAAGCGACTTGGTTGCTTCCGCAAACGCCTTGTCGGTTCCGAAGGCTTTCCTCGCTCTTGGACCCGTCCACAGAAACATCTCGAGAATCAGGATATACACATGTTCGATCGCAACAATCGCCGTTAGGATGACGGAGACAAGTAGCATAGCTGTCCAGCACTCCTTTTTTTAAATAAATTGCGTACAATTTGTTCGACAAGATTATACATGAAAAGCCCTTATTATATAACCCGCTGCTTAAAATATACGGTAAATATAGCATTCTCTTAAAAGCCCGGCGTCAGTCGACAGTCAGTGAATCATCAGTCGACACCATTCGTGATGAATATATAATGAGAGATAAGGTATATTCACGTATTGGTGGTGATTGCGATTTTATACGTTGCTGCTTTTTTATTGTCCTTTGTGACGGTGCTTGCGTTGATTCCTCCGTTCAGCAAGCTTGCGTTTAAAATTGATTTTGTAGACAAGCCAAGAAAGGACGTCGAGCGCAAGCTGCACCGGAAGCCGATCCCTCTGACGGCCGGCTATGCGATTTTTATTGGCTTTTTTATCGCTTATTTGGCTGTAGTCCGGGATTTCTCCATGCAGACGGGGGCGATATTCCTAGGCGGTCTATTGCTGCTGGCGATCGGTACGGTTGACGATTGGTATAAGACAAAAGGAAAGGATTTTCCCGCTCTGCCCAAGCTGATTGTTCAACTCTCCGCCGCCGTATTGGTTTACGCCTCAGGCGTTGTGTTTGAGGGCTTCGTTAATCCGTTCTCCGGCCATTATGTCGAGCTTCCCGTCCTGTTGCAATTTGTCTTGACGACGCTGTGGATCTTTGGAGTCACGACGGTTATCAACTTCTCGGACGGGCTGGACGGGCTGGCGGGAGGATTGTCTGCCATCTCAGCGATGACTCTGTTTATCGTAGCGTTGGCAATGGGACAGTCGAGCTCCGCGAATATGGCGATTATTCTAGTAGGCATAACCTTAGCGTATTTAAGATTCAACAAACCTCCGGCCAAAATATTCATGGGCGATGCGGGGGCGACCTTCCTCGGATTTATGCTGGCCGTCATTTCGCTCGACGGAGCCTTCAAGCAAGCGACGGCGCTTTCTATTTTTATCCCGATCCTTGCGTTAGGGGTTCCGATCTTCGATAATTTGTACGTGATGCTCAAGCGTTTCCTGCAAGGGAAGGCGATCTATCAGGCGGATGCGAGCCAAGCACATTACCGTCTGCTGCGAGCTGGTCTCAATCACAAGCAAGCTCTCATGGTATTGTGTTTAATGGGTACATGCCTCGGCTTGTCCTCTATTATTCTTATGCTGGTCGAGATATAAAGGTTAAGGCTGGAGCCCTGTCCGTGGGCTCCGGCTTTTTTGTTGTAATGTGTATTTGTGTGTTATTCTAGAAGAAATAGCGAATAGTGACCATGCAGTCCGCATTATTGGGGGAGTATCCATGCTTATACATGACCGGCATCAACAAATCATACAGCTGCTTCATGAATCGCAATCGGTAAAGACGGCGGACTTAATCGCGCGGTTCGGCGTATCGTTCGAGACGATCCGAAGAGATATGGAGTATCTGGAGCAGGAAGGCTTCCTGAAGAGAGTTCATGGAGGGGCTACCCTGCCTCCGGTGGACTACCGGAAGGAGCTCCCCTTCACCGTGCGGGAGACGAAGAGACATCCCGAGAAACGAGAATTGGCCCAGACGGCTCTTCGTTATGTGGAGGAGGGGCAATCCTTGTTCCTGGATGTAAGCACCACAAATACGGAATTCGCCAAAGCATTGGCCGCTCGTTTCGAACGGTTAACGATATTAACCAACTCCTTTCCGATCGCCTCCATCCTTATGGCTAAACCCCAGTTCACGATTATTTTCGTAGGCGGAGTCGTTCGTAATTCGGAGCAGTGCGCGGTTGGGGATTTTGCCGAGTCGTTTGTCTCCCAGTTCCACGCCGATCTGTTCTTCATGAGCGTGAGCGGCATTTCCCTGGCCGAAGGGCTGACGGATTACGGGATAAGCGAGATTCAACTGAAGAAGAGAATGCTGGAGCGGTCGCGGCGGGTCATCGCGCTTGCGGACAGCAGCAAGTTTGATATCGTGTCGCTTACGCCGGTATGCGGACTGGATAAGATCGAGCGTATTGTCACGGATTCCGGGCTTAGCTCCGATATCCTTGAGCGATACAAGGAAGCCGGCATTTCCGTTGAATGCAAATAGAAGCCGAGAAGCAAGAAGAGAGCCTTCCCCGAGGGCTCTTTTTTAATTGCTTTTCTCATTGACAGGGTAAAAGGCTCATGCTACCATTTGCGTAAAGTTGCATTTATGTGTGTTTATGTGTGTATTGATTAGTCGGTTGTTGTAGTGGTGGGAGGGGTCATTATTTCGCATGCCGTATGGCTTGTATTGGGTTCCGGCGTGGCGCATGCCGTATGGAATTTGCTCACGAAGAAGAGCGGGAATAAGCAATTGTTTTTGTTCATGATCTATATTCCTGCTACGCTAACGCTTCTGCCGGCATTTATTTCGGAGATGGTCTCCGTTCAAGTGCCATTATCAGGTTATGTCCTATTGATCCTGTCGCTGCTGATTCAGGCAGGTTATGCGTACTTCTTGTCCCGAACGTTAACCTTCGGTGACTTGTCCCAGGTGTACCCGATGATGAGAGGGATCGCGACCTTCCTGCTGCCTCTTTGCGGGGTTATTTTCTTGGGCGAGCGGCTGTCAGCCTGGGGTTGGCTGGGCCTTGGGTTAATTGCTCTGGGGTTCTTCCTGTTAAGCGGGTTCTATGGGAGAAAGCAGCGGTTTCAAGCTTCGGGAAAAGTACTGTCGTCTATTCTTGCCGTAGGCCTCTGCACAATGGCTTATGTGATGGTGGACAAAGTGAATCTGCGGCATTTCTCGCCGGTTGTGCTGTTAGAGATATCGAATATCGGATTTATGGCGGGGCTTGCTCCGTTCATCCGGTTCCGGGAAATAGGCTGGGTACGGGAGATAAAGGCAAACGGGAGGCTGCTTGCGGCAGGCTCCATTCTGTCTCCGGGCTCTTACCTGCTGTTCCTGTTCGCCATGAGCATGTCGCAGCTGACGTATGTGGCGCCGCTTCGGGAGATCGGGACCGTCTTTGGGACCTTTATGGGCGTATGGCTGCTGAAGGAAGGAAAAGGCGGCCTGCGGTTAGCGTCCGCCAGCCTGATTTTTACGGGTATTCTGCTTGTGGGGATATTGGGTATATAGGAGGTTGCGAATATGACAAATGAAGAGGGCAAAGGGAAGGCACGACTTCAATTTCAGGTCATTACCGATACGCATGTGAGGACGGATCCCGGACATACGCATAATCGCAACCTGGCGCGGGCGCTCGAGGATATAAAACGGGTGGCGCCCGACAGCGACGGGATTATGCATGCAGGCGATATCACCGATCACGGGCATGCGGAAGAGTATGCGGAGTTTCGCAAAATATGGCGGGAGCACGTAGAAGGATTGCCAACCGCTTATTTTGCTTCCGGCAATCATGATGTCGGCGGGGGAGAGTGGCCTTTGCGCCTGGGCGCTTATCTGGACGCCACGGAGATGGGCGGGCCGTATCACGCTCATTTGGTGAAAGGATATTCTTTCATCTTCCTCGGAACCGAGCGGGGGCTGGATCTGTTCTCGTTTCTGTCGGAAACGCAGCTGGCCTGGCTGGACCGCAAATTAGAGGAAAGCAAGAGTCTGAATCGTCCTGCCTTCGTGTTCCTGCATCAGCCGCTTAAGGATACGGTTGCGGGCTCCTGCGAGTCGCAGAAGTGGTATGGCGTAACCCAAGATGAACAGCTCAAGGAAGTACTGTCCAGACATCGGCATGCCGTTCTGTTTACCGGGCATACGCATTGGGAGCTGGAAGCGCCTAATACCCTGTATGACGATGAACAAATGCCCCGCATGTTTAATGCGGCATCCGTTGCCTATCTCTGGACGGATGAAGACGAGCATAAGGACGGAAGTCAAGGGCTGTTCGTCGAGGTATACGAGAATCGGATTATCGTCCGGGGACGGGACTTTGCCGCGGGCCAGTGGCTCGAGAGGGTCCGGTATGAGTGGGAGATTCCGAGTCATCGGTTATAACTATGTAACAAAGGGGGTCTCGCCGTAGCTGCGATTCCCCTTTATTTTTAAATGATGCTAATCATTAGCCCAAGAAAGCGATCGAACGTTTTACTTTTTTAGCAAACTCAATAGGATTATCAATGGACTCCCAGTGGACGTACATGAGACGCGGATTCTCGAACAACCAGTGATTATGAACGGCCGTAACTTTTATCCCGTTCCTCCGAAGGTTTGTGAGCAAGCGATTGACCTGGTTTTGGAAAAGCGCCGTTTCTCCCAGACAGAGTGCTCGTCCGGAACTGTCCAATGACTCAAACGAGAACAATTGATAACGAACGAGAGGGGACGCGGTGCGTTTTCCTAAAATAGAGGCTTTTATAATTCTGTTTCTTGAAACGAAACAAACCGGCCCTTTCGTAATTTCATGCTCTGTCCCGCCCAAAATGGAGGAGAAGCGGTTGCATATTTTTTTAAATTGCGGACTTGCCTTTACAGGTTGCGCCATTTACAGATCATCCTTTCATGTTTAAAAATAAAAAAATACTCAAACATTAGCCGAGGAATGCGATAGATGCCTTGGTTTTTTTGGCAAACTCTACAGGATTCATATCAGCTTCCCAGTGCATATACATTAAGCGCGGGTTCTCGTTAAGCCAGTGATTATGAAGAGAAGTGACTTTGATTCCGCGTTTACGAAGATTCGACATCAATCGATTAACCTGATTTTGATGCACGGCGGTCTCGCCTAAACAAAGCGCGCGGCCCGAAGCGCTTAGAGACTCGAACGAGAACATTTGCATTTGAACCAAAGGAGAACGAGTTCTTCTGCCCAAAATGGTCTCTTTTAAGTTCGTCATCCGAGTGACGAAACAAACCGGACCTGCTTCAATCTCCGATTCACCTCCCAGAATTTTCGAGAATTGCGTGCACAGCCTTGCGAATTGCGGACTTACTTTTACTTTTTGCGCCATATAAATCCTCCTTTAATCAGTACTGCTGTAATCTATGTTGAATCTAGTAAAGCGCGCTGTGCGGAATTACTAGATTTAAGAAAATGTCCTTTTGGCGCTCCTGGCCATTCCCTTATACCTGCAAAACGTCATCCTCCAACCATTGCGGAGTTTTGCAGTGCCGACGAAGTCAACTAGCAAGAAGCACTTGAATGATGAACTAGCCTCAAAGGCGAGTGGGTTTCCTGCTAAAAAAGGTCCAGGAGTGCGCACCTATTGGCACGCATTCCTGGACCTTATTTTTTCAAAACAATCTAAGTCGTTGTTATTCCTGTTGGAAACCGTTCCAAACAATGGTCTGTTCAACCGGAAAACGCAAGGAGGCGCGGGCCGGGGCCGCCGCCTTGCCAATCGCGATAAGCATAACCGGAATATATCGGGATGGTATATGAAACGCTTCGATAAAAGCATCCGCGCTAAATCCGCCCATCGGGCAGGAGTCGAGTCCTTTCGCCTTTGCAGCCAGCATAAGCTGCATGGCCGCAAGCGACGCGTTGCGAATGGCTTCCTCGCGCGCATAGGCGGGGGAATCCCCGTATGCCGCATCTATTTGATCGATTAGACTAGCCTTGATATCCTCCGTCATCAGTCCGGCTTCCACATCGGGTCCAAAGACATCTTCAGCGTTGCGATGGGCTTCAAGGTCGCCAAGTACCGCTATGACGACGGAAGCTTCGACGACTTGCTTTTGCCCGTAAGCGATGGGCAGGAGCTTCTCTTTAGCAGCCTGACTATGGATGGAAAGATACCTCCAGTGTTGAAGGTTCCAGGCGGACGGCGCTTGGCTTGCAATCTCCAGCAGACCGATGATCTCTTTCTCGTTTAGCCGGTGCGCGGCATCATAATGCTTAACGGAATGGCGCTCCCGGATAATCGCATAAAAATCGGCAAAAACGGTTGATGACATTGATCTTCAACTCCTTGAATGGTTTACGGCGTTTAGTTTTTCGCTCTTTCCGCCCCCGGCAGCCTTTTTTCGGCCAAGCCTATTCGTGCCGATCACACCGGCAATGATCAGCACCGAGCCGATCAGATGATAGATCGTTACTTTTTCCCCAAGAAAGACTGCTCCGGCCGTCATGGATACAATGGTAGAGAGATTGGCAAACACGCTCATTCTCGACGCCTCCATCCTGGACAAAATGTAATTGGAGGTCAGTGCCGTTAACAGCGAGGATACGATGCCCAGGAAAATAAGCGATGCCATGAAGGTGCCGCTCGCCAGAGGCGCGAATATATGGGAAAGGGTCCCTGCCGAGGCATGGCTGGTAAATGCGGTAACCGCAAAAAAGACAAAGCCGATGCCCATCATCAAATAAGTGATTTCCGCCGGGCTGAACAGTCCGGATAACGAACGGGCCAGCACGGTATACCCGGCAAAAGCGAAGCAGGTAAGCAATAGCAGCGAAATGCCAAGCAGATTGGACAGATCAATGCCGCTGCCTTTCATGACAAAGATAAACACCACCCCAAACACCGACAGGAAGATTGACAGCTTCTGCGGAGCGGTCGTGGTTTCTTTAAGGAACAGGGAAGCGATAATCATCGTAACGACCGGCGTGAATGCATACAGGATGCCACCCTCCGCCGAGCTGGCATGCTGCAGCCCATAGGCCTGAAGCGTGAAGAACCCAAGCGGGTACATGGATGCCAGCAGCAGCACTTTGCCAAGCGGCTTGCCGCGGTAGGAAAGCTTCATCCAGCCGGCTGCGACCGGAATAGACATAACCAGAAACGATAAGGTAAAGCGAAAAGCAAGCGTATCAAGCGGACTGGCGTAATCCAGCGCCGTCTTGGCAAACAAAAAAGATAATCCGATAATGACCGCGTTAAGCACGGCGAGGAGATAAGGGAGCCTCATTTCCTTGTGAACCATGTTTCATCATCCTCTCAGAGCCTACGGCAGCGTGTTCGCGAACGTCTGTAACCGTTAATTTGAAGATACGGGATATCGGTTAACCAAACAACGCCGTTTTACTCCAATTGTATCGATACAGTTGAACGGGAGCGCAAGGAGGCCAGAATGAAAAAATATTATAGGATCCTATCCGACATGGAGGAGAAAATCCGGCAGGGGAAATACCGCCCCGGTCAAAAGCTCCCGTCCGTCCGCAATGCCGCGGAAGCTTACGGCTGCAGCATCAGCACCATTACCAGGGCTTATGCCGAACTGGAAAAACGACACGTCATTTATTCGGTGCCGCAAAGCGGGTACTACGTTGTTGTGAAGCCCGGCGATTGGCGCGACCGGCGGGATAGCAGCATGATCTATTTCGCGACGGTCCTGCCGGACCTGGACGCTTTTCCTTATTTGGATTTCCAGCATTGTCTCAACAAAGCTATCGATATTTACAAGTATGACCTGTTCACTTATGGCGACCCGCTGGGGCTGGAGTCCTTCCGTCACACCCTTGTTTCGCATTTGGCAAGCGATCAGGTATTCACCAAGGTCGAGAGAATCTTCATTACCTCCGGCGCGCAGCAGGCGCTGGAAATACTGGCGAAGATGCCGTTCCCAAACGGCAGGGAAGCGATATTGGTTGAGCAGCCCAGCTATGACCGGTACTTGCGGTTTCTGGAGACGGAGAACATTCCGGTGCATGGCATCGCCCGAACGGCTGCCGGCATCGATCTTCAGGAGCTGGAGCGTTGGTTCAAGAGCGGCAACATCAAACTTTTTTACACGATGTCGAGGTATCATAATCCGCTTGGCACTTCTTATAATGCCGAGGAACGAAGAGCAATCGCGAGGCTTGCCGGCAAATACGGCGTCTATATCCTAGAAGACGATTATATGGCCGACCTCGGGGCAGACCGGCAAACCGATCCGATTTACGCTTCGGATGGGGGCGAGCATGTTATATACGTAAAAAGCTTCTCCAAGATTATCTTTCCCGGCCTAAGGTTAGGCGCAATCGTATTGCCGGAGCGGCTGCTTAAGACCTTTTACGCTTATAAAATATATCCCGACACGTCGCTGCTCTCCCAAGCGGCGCTTGAGGTGTATATCAAAAATGGCATGTACGAACGGCATAAGCACAAGATAGCCGGCCTGTACGCCGCGCGGATGTCGGCCTTGAACGAATCGGTGAATCGGCATAACGAGCCGGGCTTAATGGAGGTGCCGGATATCCGATCGGGGATATACACGCATTTCAAGTTGAAACAGACGGTGAACGTAGAGCAGCTCTTGAAGCGCCTTGCGGAAAGGAACGTCAGCGTTGTGTCCGGCAAGGGGTTCTACCTGTCCAACTATCTGGATAAGGAGAAGTTCCTTCGGATCAGCATTTCCCAGACCGGGCCCGAGCAGATTGAGGAAGGAGTCCGAATAATTACGGAAGAGGTGCGTAAGGGAAGCTGGTGAGTGTAGGGCTTGCTTAAGGGAACGGCTGGGGCAAGTCCTCCGTCCTGCCGCGGGCTATGAATTCGGACGGTGACAGGCCGACATGCTTCTTGAACATCCGGAAAAAATACGAGGGGTCGTAGTAACCCAGGTACTGGGCGATGTCCGCGACGGTCATGTCGGAGTGGAGCAGAAGACGGCAGGCTTCAAGCAGGCGCAGCTGATGCATATAGCGGATGGGAGACTGGCCGAAAACCTCTTTGAACAGAGCGGTGGCATAATTCGGCGAACGATCAATAAGCTCCCCAAGCTGCCCGATTTCCACATGCTCGCGGTAATGGTCCAGCAAATATTGCTTCATCAGCTGCGCGTAAAACATCTTGGCGGGAGTCACCTCCGGCTTCTCCAGTTCTCTTGCAAGCAGGCCGATCAGCTCCTGCGTTAGTCCGAGGCCAATATAGGAGTGAAAGCTGCGGCCGCTCCTCATCTCTTCGAACAGCTTCATGAATTTGCGCTGCGTGGAATGAAGGCTGGAGAGCCGGAACCGAATAAATTCTCCCTGGTCAAGAAACGGAATATCCAGCTTGCTGCCTGGTTCCGTCGTAATTAAAACCGTATATTTCTGATGAGGGCTGCCGGGGACCGTATCTCCGCTGCGAAGCGTAGATTGCGGAATGTACAGGAAATCTCCCCGTTCCGCGATAATCTCTTGCCCATTAATGGTGTATCTAACCTTGCCGTCCGTAACCAGTACGAGGACATGATAGCTGAGCACCTCGCTTTGGGTGCGCCAGTTCGGAATGCGGTCGTCGAAATTTACGCTTAACAGCTGCAGCATGGGATCCCCGTCCTTTTACAATGACTCTAATGAAATACTAGCAAAAATAACCGGTTCGGGTAAATGGCCGTTCCCGACTTATCGCTCATAGTATCGTTGAAATGTACATGGACGGGATGGAATGTACGTCGACCGGACCAAGGCTCCAAACCTATAATACGGGTACAGCCGTCATGGCAAACGATTGAAGGAGAGGAGCAACCTTATGAAAATTTTGCTGCTGGATTTGGATTCGACGAGGCCGGATCATCTGGGGTGCTACGGTTACCCCCGCCGGACATCTCCGAATATTGACCGGATTGCCGCTCAAGGCGTCCGCTTCGATAATTACTATACCTCCGACGCGCCTTGCTTCCCGTCGCGGACGGCTCTAATGACCGGCCGCTTCGGCATTCATAACGGAGTGGTGGGACATGGCGGGTCTTCGGCAGACGTTCGTCATGAAGGCGCGTCAAGGGATTTTCGCGACCGGCTTGCCTCCGAAAGCTTTCCGGCATTGTTCCGGCAGGCGGGAATACGTACCGCGCTTGTCAGTCCGTTCGGGGAGAGGCATTCCGCTTGGACCTTTTATGCCGGCTTTAACGAGATCTACAATACGGGCAAAGGCGGAATGGAATCCGCTGAGGAGGTAACGCCCGTCGTCCTGGATTGGATTGACCGGAACGCGGAGTCGGACAACTGGATGCTGTACGTCAATTATTGGGATCCGCATACCCCGTACCGGGCCCCGGAATCGTTCGGCAATCCGTTTAAGGAAGATCCGCTGCCGGAGTGGATTACGGACGAGGTGCTTGACGCGCACATGCGCAAGGTGGGACCGCATAGCGCCAGCGAAATCAATATGTACGACAACGCCACGTCGCCGGATTATCCGAGGCATCCGGGGGATATCCGCAGCCGGGAGGATCTGCGGCGCATGGTGGATGGCTATGATTGCGGGGTCCGCTTCATGGACGAGAACATCGGCCAATTATTTGCCTTGCTTGAGCAAAAGGGCGTCATGGACGAACTCGTCATCATTATTACGGCCGATCACGGCGAGAACATGGGCGAGCTAGGGATTTACGGGGAGCATGGCACGGCGGATCAGGGAACCTGCCGGATTCCGATGATCATTCGGTGGCCGGGCATGAAGGAGGGAATTGTCGATAAGGGCCTCCATTACCATTTGGATCTGCCGCCAACGATAGCCGAGCTCCTCGGTCGGCAGCCTATGCCAAGCTGGGACGGCGCCAGCTACGCGAAGGTGCTGCAGTCCGGCGAAGAGGCGGGACGAGAATATTTGGTTGTGTCCCAATGCGCGCATGTGTGCCAGCGAAGCGTGCGGTTTGGCGATTATCTTTACATTCGCACGTATCATGACGGCTATCATCTGTTCGACAAGGAAATGCTGTACAACCTGGCCGATGACCCGCATGAACAGATCAATCTTGCGTCGGAGCGGCCGGATCTGTGCAGGGAAGCGGTATATCTGCTTAATGATTGGCACGATACGATGATGGCTTCGATGCCCTACGACACGGATCCGTTGTGGACGGTCATGAAGGAGGGCGGTCCTTATCATGCGAAGGGAGCGCTGCCGCGTTACCTGGAGCGGCTTGAGCAGACGGGACGGGGGGAAGCCGTGCCGGAGCTGATCCGCAGGCATTCTCGCGAGTTGGAGGGACAACGCAAGCTGTAAAAATAAGAGAGGCCGCGCCGTCATCAGCTGGACTGACGATGGCGTGGCCTCTTATTCGCCAAGGCTGTTAATAAGCCTCAACCTTTGGCAAGCTCTTGAAATCTTGACCGGACGGGTTTTGGAAGACATGAAGTCCAAACTCCGGCGCAACGGCCAGAATATGATCGAAGATATCCGATTGAACTCCCTCGTACACCGCCCAGTTAATATCATTGGTGAAGGCGTAAATTTCGAGAGGCAGTCCGTTCTCGGCTGGGGCGAGCTGTCTGACGATCCGCGTCATGCCTTTATGAATCTTTGGATGCTGCTCCACATACCGTTCGATATAGGCCCGGAATACGCCGATATTCGTCATGGCCCTGCCATTCACCGAGACGGTAGGATCAATCTCGTTCTCCAGGTTGTAGTGGAGAATTTCCTTCTCCTTATCCAGGATATATTCGCTAAGGAGATGGATTTTCTTGAATTTCCCGATCATTTCGGGCGTGCAAAATCCGATGCTGTTCATATCGATGTACACGGCCCGTTTAATGCGCCGGCCGCCGGCATCCTGCATGCCTCTCCAGTTCTTGAACGAATCCGAAATCAGGGCATAGGAAGGGATGGTCGTGATCGTCTTGTCGAAGTTCTGCACCTTGACGGTATGCAGCGAAATATCAATGATGTCTCCGTCCGCTCCGTATTTGGGCATCTCGATCCAATCGCCTACCTGGACCATATCGTTAGTTGACAATTGAATGCCTGCAACCAGGCCGAGCAGCGAATCTTTAAAGATCAGCAGCATAACCGCGGACAAGGCGCCAATCCCGCTAATGAGAATAACGGGGCTTTCGCCGATCAGGTTCGAGATGGCCAGAATCCCGCCGATAATGAACAGGAAGATTTTGACCACCTGCACGTATCCTTTGATAGGGCGGCTCCTCGAAATATCGTAGGTTCTGTAAATATCGTTTACCGCGTTAAGGAAAGCATCCAGCACCAACAGGATGACAATAATAAGATAAATCGTAATTCCCTTCAGAATAAGAGAATGATAGGCCGCAAAGCTAAACGAGAAATAATAGAGTATGATGGCGGGAACGATATGGGACAGCTTATGAAATACTTTGCGCTCCAGCAAATAATTGTCCCAACGGTACCGGTTGTTCCGGATGTAATGGCTGACGATGCGCAGCACAACCTTTTTGGTTATAAAGTTGGCGGCTATGCTTACAATCCCTGCGATAATAACAATGGCAATGCTGGCTAGGTAGACAGCTAGATTGGTGTTGACTCCTAAATCGACAAGCAAATCTTTAATATAATTCATTACTCCTCCTTCAATCCATAGAGCCCCTGGGGGCTTTTCTATTTTAAGATGGTACTGAAAGCCGGGCTTCCCGTCAACCTGTAGAAATGCTTGCAAAATAATACAAATATTCGGTTCCTTCCTGCATTCATGCCGCCCAGTCCTATTGGTAGGATAGTGGAAAAGGAGGGCTCGCTATGAGATTTCGTACGAATCTGACGTTGGAAAACCGTAAGGTTATTCTTCTGCCTTTGCAGGCGGCGCACGTTAAGGAGCTTGCCCGGCTGCTTAGCGATCCGAGAGTCTGGGAGATGACCTGGCGGAGGAACAATATGGAGCAAGCGATCGAGCTGGCGCTTGAGTCCGCTCTGGTAAATAGAGAAGCGGGGACGCAGCTTCCGTTCGCCATCATGGACAAAACCAGCGGACGAGTGGCGGGAACAACCCGGCTTGGCGATCTCGACGTCAATAACCGAAACGTGGAAATCGGCTGGACATGGATGGCTCCGTCGTTCTGGGGACAAGGAATAAACCAGGCCTGCAAGCTGCTGCTTCTTCAATATTGTTTCGAAGAGCTTGGCGTAATTCGGGTCCAGTTCTCTGCCAGCGGCCGCAATCTGCGGTCGCAAAGGGCGCTGGAGAAAATCGGAGCAGTAAGGGAAGGGGTGCTGCGCAGGCATCGGGTGGATGCGACGGATGGCGGCACGGTTCATGATAACGTGTTTTACAGCATTTTGGAGGAGGAGTGGCCTCTAGTTAGAGAGCGGCTTCTTCGGAAAATGAATCCGTTTTAATATAATGAATATATTTTATTTTGACATATTTGTTTCGGGCGATATATAGTGGAAGGAGCTGGAACTATTCCTTCATTCATTAGGAGTGAAACGACAATGGATCTATCTCTTATTCAGCCCGAATGGAAAGTAGAAAAGATCGAGGTTGCGACTCTTACGGGCGAGCGCGCGCGAAACGCGGGTTCAAACGGCAGGCTTGGCAATCACGGCAAGCATTGCTCGGTCCGTATCGCCCGCCTTACGATTGACGGGGAGACGGGGTTTGGTCACACGGGCTCGTTAACGGAGGAGCTGGCGGATGCCGTTATAGGGATGAGGCTCATAGATTTGTTCGATGCCAATGGCAGAGTCCTTAAGCCTTACCGCATTCCGCTCGAATACCCGATTCTGGACTGGCTGGGACGCAGACTGAATACGCCCGTGTATGAATTGATTTCCGCCGTTAACCGCGCACCGGGATCTCCGCTGATCGTGCCTTGCTATGATACATCGCTGTACTTCGATGACCTGCACCTGCCGAGCGAGCAGGATGCGGTCGCGCTGCTGAAGGAAGAGGCGATGCAGGGCTTCTCCAAAGGCCACCGCAATTTCAAGATTAAAGTGGGCCGCGGCGGAAGACATATGCCCGTGCAGGAAGGGACGAAGCGGGATATCGCCATTATTCATGGCGTCGCCGAGGTTGCCGGACCTGAAGGAAAAATCATGATAGATGCCAACAACGCGTATAATCTCAATTTGACCAAGGAAGTGCTCGCTGCCGTTGATGACGTGAATCTGCATTGGATGGAAGAAGCCTTCCACGAAGACGATGCTTTGTATGCGGACCTGAAGGCGTGGCTGCAGGAGCGCGGGCGGAATGTGCTTATTGCCGACGGCGAAGGGCTGGCGTCGCCGCATCTCGTGAGCTGGGCGAAAAAAGGCTTTGTTGACGTGCTGCAATACGATATTATTTATCCGGGCTTTACGCATTGGCTGGAGCTCGGCGCGGAGCTTGACCGGGCTGGACTGAGGTCGGCGCCGCACTGCTACGGCAACGCATACGGCATTTATGCGCTTGGGCATATCGCCGCTGCGATTAACAACTTTGAGTTTGTCGAATACGACGATATAACCATAGAGGGAATGGACGCGTCCGCTTATCGGGTAGAGGACGGCAAGTTTTATGTACCGGATAAAGCGGGCTTTGGCCTCGAATTTGACGGGGAGCTGTTCGCAAGACAGGCTTTGGCGAATGGCTGGAGCCGTTAACCTAATAAACCGTAAGATCAGTGCCGCTAGCTTTTGCGGTTCTGGTCTTTTTTTGTAAGTAAGCCACTTAAAAGTGCCGTCTTACGGCTTTAACGCCATCTCCGATCGCGTTGAGCTGGCCGCGGCTACCGGTCATGCGATAATCTCCGTCGATTATCGCTTGGCGCCGGAGCATAAATTTCCCGTGCCCGTAGAAGAAGCCGTCTATGCGGCGCAGTGGGTGTATGAACAGGCCGCGTCGCTGGGACTGGATTCGAACAGAATTGCCGTAGCCGGGGGAAACGTCGGGGCAGCCTGGCCGCCGTTGTGGCGCAGCAGGCAGTAAGCAGGGGGAGCTTCTCCATTGCGGCTCAAATCCTGCTATGCCGGTTGATGGACTGGGCGGGAGATTATGCCTCGAAGCGTGCATACGGTGAGAGCTATTTCCTCGATTCGGCCCTGCTGGACTATTGCGCGGGACACTATTTGAACTCCGATGAAGAACGAATGAACCCGCTCGCTTCGCCGCTCTATGGAGTTGCCGCGGGCGTGGCGCCGGCAATCGTTGTGACGGCGGAATATGATCCTTTGCGCGATGAAGGGGAGCGATACAGCCGGCTGCTTATCGCAAGCGGGGTCGAGGTGACGCATAAGCGTTATGCCAGCATGATCCACTTGTTTTACGCCCTGACGGATGTATTCGAGGATGGGAATGACGTTATGCGTTAATTAATCAGGTGCTCGGCAGACTGAATAGGGGGACGATTGATGGCGTCGAAGGCTTTTCTTGCTCTTAGCACGGAATCGTAATGGGCGTCGGTCCATTGATGCAGTATCCGCATCGGGCCGATCAGGGTCTGGCCAAGAGGCGTCAGCTCATACTCTACGGTAGGCGGGACGGTTGGATGGACATACCGCACGACAAGGCCGTCCCTCTCCAGCTGGCGCAGCGTCTGGGTAAGCATCTTTTGCGTGACGCCCTCGACCCGTTTTTTCAGATCGCTGTACCGCCGTTTGCCCGATTCCAGCTCGTAAAAAACAAGCACCGTCCATTGGCTTGAGACAATTTCCAAGGCGCGTCTGTAATGGCAGGGAGACTCCGTCTCTTCAAATTCGTTCATACCATCCACTCCTGTCTGTCGAAATACGGTCATGATCGTTGACAAAGCTTATATCCTGTAATATATTGATTCCCTCTTCGGATGGAAACACCTGTTGGCTATTTTTTAAGAATATATAAACGAACGGACGGGCGGTAGATCCTTGATGAAGCTGGAGCGTTTGATCTCCATTATCTATAAGCTGCTGAATAACGATGTGCTGCCGGCCCATGTGCTGGCCGAAGAGTTTCAGGTATCCCAGCGAACGATATACCGGGATATTGACGTCATTTGCGCGGCAGGCTTTCCGGTTGTCTCGTATCAGGGGAACAAGGGCGGCTTTGGCATGATGGAAGGCTTCAAGATGGATAAAAGCCTGCTTGGCTCCTACGATGTAAATGCCCTTGTTACGGTGCTTAAGGGGCTGTCGACCGTCTTTGAAGACGAACGGGCGCAGGGAACAATCGAGAGGCTGCAAACCGTAGGAACCGAGCAGCGGATGCCAAGTCTAGCTGTGGATTTCGATACGCGCAAAACGGATCCCGAGACGCTGCCATTATTGCGTTCGGCGATTACGCAGCGAAAAGTGGTCCGGTTCGACTACATTAACGCGAAGAATGAACGGACCACCCGCGAGCTGGAGCCGGTCAGGCTTCATTTCAAATACGGCAGCTGGTATGTTTACGGCTATTGCTTGACGCGGTGCGAGTATCGGGAGTTCCGGTTGTCCCGCATGGTGGAGGCGTTCAGGACCGAACGCGGCTTTGAGCCTCATCAGGAGGTGCCGGAGGAGGCGGGTCCTTTTGCGGGGAATGAGAGCCTGGTTGAGGATGTCGTGGTTAAGGTAGGGCCGCAAGCGTTGGCGGATGCGATGGACCATTTCGGCTACGTCCCGAAAACCTTTCATTCCGATGGCGGCATGACGATGCGGATTCCCGTCTATAAACCGGCCGAGGCAAGCTGGCTGTGGTCGATTCTACTTGGCTTTGGCAGCGGCGCGGAGGTGCTTGAGCCCTCCGGGCTTCGGAGCATTATGAAAGAGCAGCTTCAACAAACGCTGAAGCTTTACGAGTAGTATGACACACTGTTGTCATACTACTTTTTTTATACTGGCTTCATAACCAGTTAAAAGGAGTCGATGATCATGAAAAATTATCCGGCGGAAATGTTGAACTACCACTTTTGGGCAAGCCAAACGATCCTGGGGAGAATGAAAGAGCTGCCAGCCGCGGTGCTGCATCAAGAAGTAAATACCTCTTTTCCGACCATTGCTCACGCTTTGAATCATATTTACGCGGTAGATAAAACATGGTATATGGTGCTCACGGGAGCGGATATGGGAGCGGCGCTGCAGGAATGCATGCCGTTAAGCGGCCGAATTCTGGAGACGGTGGATGAATATGTTAGTCTCTTTGCCGAGCTGGCCGGGCAATACAACGAGTGGCTCGGAAGCGGGCCGGACGCGGAGCAGGCTATCACGCTCAATAATCCCTATGCCGGAATCCGCGAGACAACTTTAGCGGAAATTATGCTGCATACGGCTAATCACGGGTCCTATCACCGGGGCAATATATCCACGATGCTGCGCCAGCTCGGTTATGCTTCCACGATGAACGACTATGCTCTTTACTGGTACCGGCAGCCTGTATCCGCTGCTTTGTAGAACCTTGTTGCAAACCGGGATCGCCTATCTGTCCGAGCTTTACGGCTTGGGGATGGGCGATCCGAGGTTTATTCGGGTAAACATACGTATTCCGCGTAAGTTCCGAAGCGACGGGGACTAATGCCGAATACCTCATCGCCTTTCTTGAACAACGTTACGTTCTTGCCGACCGTATCGATTTCACCGGCAAACTCGACGCCCAGAATGGGAAACTTGGGATTTCTAAGCCCATAGAGAAACCGGATGAAAAAAGGATCCGCTCTTCGGAAGGAGCAATCCGAGGGGGTTACGGCAGCCGCATGTATCTTTATCCGTATTTCATTCTCCTTGGGAACGGGCATCTCTACATCCTTGAACTGAAGGATCTCCGGCGTTCCGTATTTCTCGCATACAATCGCTTTCATAACAATTCCCCCTTTGCTGCCTTACCAATTTACGCATAATGTAAATTAAAGTATTCATTATGTCAAGTTAACTTTACACAAATGGGTCTGGATAGGCTTTCGCTTCCTTAGAAGGGTAGTCATACCTTCTATTCTATTGGTATAAGTATGGAAATTAACATAACACATTTTGTTAATTTAATGGTATAAACTACAAGATTTTGAGCTGATTAAATCATGAAAAATGCCGAAATTCATCGAAAAATACCCTTTTAAAACCGATTAATGAGGCGAATTTCCTCATTTTCTAATTTTAATGTCATGTATATTGACGTTAGGATTTGGCCGCCCCTATAATGAGGTTGCGAACAATGGTAACACATTCCAATTAAATGTTCGTAATTAGAAAGAAGAACTGGGGAGTGAAGAGATGAAAAAGAAATGGTTTTATCAGACGGGGCTTGTTGCGGTTGCGCTTAGCATGCTGCTTGCAGCCTGCGGCAACAATGAAAAACCGGCATCCACGACAACCGAGAGCAGTTCGGCGGAAGCTTCAGGAGATACGATTAAGGTAGGGGTCCTGCATTCCTTGAGCGGTACGATGGCGATCAGCGAGGTATCCGTTCGCGATGCGGAAATGATGGCGATTGAGGAAATTAACGCGGCGGGCGGCGTGCTTGGCAAGAAGATCGAAGCCATCCAGGAGGATGGCGCATCGGATTGGCCGACCTTTGCCGAGAAGGCGCGCAAGCTGCTCTCCGAGGATAAAGTCGCAACGGTGTTCGGGGGATGGACGTCCTCCAGCCGCAAAGCGATGAAGCCGGTATTCGAAGAATTAAACGGGCTGCTCTGGTACCCGGTGCAATACGAAGGGCTCGAGGCTTCCCCTAACATCTTCTATACGGGCGCTACAACGAACCAGCAGATCGTTCCTGCCGTGGATTGGCTGCTTGAGAACCGCGGCAAGAAATTTTACCTGCTTGGCTCGGACTACGTCTTCCCCCGTACGGCAAACCTGATCATCAAAGAACAATTGAAGGCAAAAGGCGGCGAAATGGTCGGAGAGGAATACACGCCGCTTGGCCATACCGACTACAGCACGATTATCAGCAAAATCAAAGAAGCAAAGCCGGACGTTGTATTTAATACGCTTAACGGCGACAGCAACGTAGCCTTCTTCAAGCAGCTGAAGGATGCGGGCATCACGGCCAAGGATATTACGACGCTGTCCGTATCGGTAGCGGAAGAAGAAATTCGCGGCATCGGCGTAGACGTGCTGCAGGGTCATCTGGCGGCTTGGAACTACTACCAAACAACGGATACGCCGGCGAACAAGACGTTCGTCGAGAATTATAAGAAGAAATACGGCGAAGACCGCGTGACGGCGGACCCGATTGAAGCGGGCTACACCGCGGTATACCTGTGGAAGGCTGCGGTGGAGAAGGCGGGCTCGACCGACGTGGATAAAGTCAAAGCGGCGGCGAAGGATCTCGAGTGGGATGCTCCGGAAGGCAAAGTGAAGATCGACGGCGAGAACCAGCATATTTACAAAACGGTCCGGATCGGCGAGGTGCAGGGAGACGGACAATTCAAGGAGCTGTGGAACTCCGGGGATGCCGTTATGCCGGATCCGTTCCTGAAAGGCTACGACTGGGCGGCAAGCATCAAGCCTACGGATTAACGAGCGGAGGCAGGCAATACGGCAAGGATGAAGGGAGAGTATTGGGCAGAGGTATGCTTCGGATACTCTCCTTTTGTATAACCCCGAAGGAGTTGAAGGCATATGGAGGTCATTACCTTGCAGCTGTTTAACGGGCTGAGCGTCAGCTCGATCCTGCTGCTGATTGCGCTAGGCCTGGCCATTACGTTTGGGCTCATGAAGGTCATCAATATGGCGCATGGCGAGCTCATTATGATTGGCGCTTACTCCACGTACTTGACGCAAAACATGTTTAAAGACAATTTGCCGAAGTCGATGTTTGACTGGTATTTCGTGCTCGCGATACCGGTCAGCTTCCTCATCGCCTTCCTATTTGGCCTAATCTTAGAGATGAGCCTGATCCGGTTTTTGTACGGCCGGCCGCTCGACAGCCTGCTTGCCACTTGGGGTGTCGGTCTGGTGCTGCAGCAGCTTGCGAGATCGGTCTTTGGCGCTCCTAACGTTGCGGTAACGAGTCCTACCTGGCTGGATGGCGGGGTCAGCTTCCTTGGCGCGGTTCTTCCCTATAAAAGGCTGTTTATTATCGGGCTTGTTATCGTTACGCTGCTTGCGATGTACTTCTATATTTACCGCAGCCTCGAGGGGCGCCGGATGCGGGCGGTTATGCAAAACCGCGACATGGCGGCATGCCTTGGCGTATCCACTCGCCGCGTCGACGCGATGACCTTCGCGATTGGTTCGGGCATTGCCGGCATCGCCGGCTGCGCGCTGACGCTGATTGGTCCGATTGGGCCATCGCTTGGCACTTATTATATCGTGGATGCGTTTATGGTGGTTGTGCTCGGCGGGGTCGGCAAGCTGGTGGGTACCGTGCTTGGCGCGCTCGGAATCGGCGTCTTTAACACGATGTTCGAATATTGGACGAATGCATCGCTTGGCAAAGTGCTCGTGTTCATCTGCATCGTGGCTTTCCTGCAATGGAGGCCGATGGGATTCGTCGCCATGCGTTCGCGCTCGCTTGATTCATAGAGAGAGGTGGAGAAGCAAATGTTGACGATGCGAAAACGTTCTCCCCAGCGTTTATGGCTGCTCGCCTGTTATGTCGCTGCTGCCGCTGCGCTGTTCTCGGCTCCGCTTTATTTAAGCGATTTCCGGTTAAACCTGCTCGCGAAGTTTCTGGCGTTTGCCATAGTAGCGCTTGGTCTGGATCTGATCTGGGGGTATACCGGCATTCTTAGTTTGGGGCATGGAATCTTCTTTGGATTAGGCGCCTATGCGATGGCGATGTATCTGAAGCTTGAGGCAAGCGGCGGGAAGCTGCCGGACTTCATGGGCTGGAGCGGATTAAACGAGCTGCCTATCTTCTGGAAGCCGTTCGAAAGCTTTGGCTTTGCGGTGCTGATGGGAATCCTCATACCAGCCGCGTTAGCGCTGTTTCTGGGTTTTTTCACCTTCCGCAACCGGATTCGCGGCGTGTACTTCACGATCTTGACGCAAGCTCTCGTCATTATCACGACAACGCTGCTTGTCGGACAGCAGGCTTATACGGGCGGGACTAACGGCGTTACGGGCTTCAGCAAATTATTAGGCGAGCCGATTGCTTCGCCGGATACGAAGCGGATGCTGTACGGGGTGACGGCGGCCGTGCTGGTGGCGGTGTTTATCCTATGCCGTTACGTGGTGAAAAGCCGGTTCGGGAAGGTGCTTCGCGCGATCCGGGACGGGGAGAACCGGGTCCGGTTCATCGGGTATAATCCGGCGGTCTACCAGATGGTTGTGTTTACGATGTCGGCGGCTATCGCCGGCATTGCGGGCATGCTGTTTGTACTGCATGTCGGCATTATCTCGCCTTCCATGATGGGGATTGTGCCTTCGATTGAGATGGTGCTGTGGGTTGCGATCGGCGGCCGCGGAACCTTGATCGGCGCAGCGCTTGGGGCGGTGCTGATGAATTGGGCAAAAAGCGAGTTCAGCACCACGTATCCGCAAGGATGGACGTATTTCCTCGGCGGCGTATTTATTCTGGTCGTCGTGTTCCTGCCTAACGGGGTGGCGGGCCTTGCCGCCAAGCTGAAGTTCCGCAAGAAGAAAGAGGAGAGGGGTGAGCCGGAGCATGAGCGAGTCGAGTATCCTGCAATGTAATGAGGTGACTGTAGCTTTTGACGGCTTCAAGGCTATTCAGGGAATGAGCTTGCATTTGCGGAAAGGGGAGCTCCGTTTCCTCATTGGGCCCAACGGTGCCGGCAAAACAACGATGCTGGACGTGATCTGCGGCAAAGTGAAGCCAACGGCGGGGACGGTTACCTTCAAGCAGTCCATCGATATCGCGAAGAAAAAAGAACATCAGATCGCCGAGCTTGGCATCGGACGCAAGTTCCAGGCGCCGTCGATTTTTCCGTCGATGACGGTGTTCGAGAATCTGGAGATCGCCATGCGCCAGAAGCGCGGCGTATTTACGGTGCTGTTCGCCCGGATGAAAGCGGAGGAGCGGCAACGGATCGAACGGCAGCTTGAGATGATTGGGCTGCAGGATAAGGCGGATTGGCGGGCGGGCGGCTTATCGCATGGCGAGAAGCAATGGCTGGAGATTGGCATGATGCTGCTGCAGGAGCCGGAGGTGCTGCTGCTGGATGAACCGGTTGCCGGCATGACGGACAAGGAGACGGAGAAGACGGGCGAGCTGCTGCTCGAGATCGCCCGGCAGCGTTCCATCGTGGTTGTGGAGCATGACATGGAGTTTGTCCGCAACTTTGCGAGCAAGGTAACGGTTATGCATGAAGGAAAGCTGCTGAAGGAAGGCTCGATGGAAGAGGTGCAGCGGGATGACCGCGTAGCGGAGGTATACCTGGGGAAAAGGCGGGATGCGGATGCTAGCCGTTCAACAGCTTGAAGCGGGATACGGGGAAAGCGTGATTTTGCGAGATGTGACGCTGAGGGTCGAGCCGGGGCAGGTCGTCTGCTTGCTTGGGCGCAACGGCGTCGGGAAGACCACGCTGATGAAGAGCATTATGGGGCTGCTTAAAGCGCGGAAAGGTACTGTTGCCTACAACGGGAATGAGCTGACAAGGGCCGCTCCCGGCCGCCGAGCAAAGAGCGGAATTGGCTATGTGCCGCAGGGGCGCGAAATCTTCGGGCAGCTGACCGTCTACGAGAATATATTGGTCGGCCTTGAAGCCGCGCGCGAGAAGAAGGCGGTACGCTCTATTCCGGAGGAGGCAATCGCCAAGTTCCCGGTGCTGCCCACGATGTATAGCCGGCGCGGCGGCGACCTGAGCGGCGGACAGCAGCAGCAGCTGGCGTTCGCGCGGGCGCTCGCGTCAAAGCCGGAACTGCTGCTGCTCGATGAGCCATGCGAGGGTATTCAGCCCTCTATCGTGGATGACATCCGAGATGTCATCCGCTCAATAAAGGCAGACGGCAAGACATCGATTCTGCTTGTTGAGCAGAGCCTCGATTTTGTGAAAAGCGTCGGCGACTACTTCTATGTGCTGGATAAGGGGGCAATTGCCTGGGAAGGCGGCTTGGAGGATTTGGGCGACGAAGTGATTAAGAAGTATTTGACGGTGTGAGGACGCGGAACAACAGTGCCGAAATTCCTTAACTATAAGGAAGGTCCTGCAGGCTGCAGGCTAACTGCTAGCTGGGGGACGTTGCACGATTTGCAGGATATTTGTTTAATTCGAACAGTCTTGACGAAAGAGATTGCACAGAATGCAGTATATTTCGCGAATTTGTAAGCAATAGGATCCATTTTCTACAATATCCTGCACTTCGTGCAGGATATTTCCCTTTATCGAGCTGGATCGCAAAATTTTACTGCACTCTGTGCAACGTAGGCGAACTGCTGTGTTTCTAGCATTCCTTATGCCTCTATCAGCTCCAAAGGCAAAAAGGCGTAATCGCCGTGCTTGACAATACTGCCTTTGCGGACCGGGATGGGATGCTTGAAGAGAGGGCCGTCGATGACGGTCGTATGGAATTCGCCGCCTTCGCCGCAAGGATCAACGCCTCGAGACATAAGCTCCTGGATGTAGTCGTGAGTCAACACGCGTCCTAAATCCTCTTCCTTCATTCCCAACGTTAAATTGACAGTGACGACTACGGAGGTAAATCCGAGATGGATAAACTCTTCGACGGCCTCTTGATGATCCATTTCCCATAACGGCATTCCCAGCTTTAGACCGGCGATTTGCGTAACCTTGTCATGCCAGCAGTCCTGGACAGGCATATCCAAGTCTCCCGTGACTAACGCTTCAGCGCCCTGATGCTTGGCCTTTTCCAGAAGGGCTATAAATTCCTTTTCGTAATCCTCCCAGCTTGCGGCGGCCGTATATACGGGCAAGCCGATGGATTCCGCTTGGGCGCGGATTAGCTTCGGAGGCATGCCGTGGGATCGGGAGCGTTTTCCTTCTTCCTCCATCATGACGATAAGTCCAATCGGCTCCCCAACCTGCATCGATTTGTACAACGCAAGGGTGCTGTCTTTTCCTCCGCTAAAAGAAGCTATGAATTTACGCCCATGGGCACCGTTTTTCCAGTTCACCGTTTCTTTCATGTACTTCGATCTCCTTTTATTGTGCTCAGTGAATTGTAACACAATCTGCCGTCCCGTATACGAACGCGGCCGCTTAGGTACGCTGGATTTGCCCCAGTGAAATCAGGATAAAGCTGGTATCTTTCAATATTTCAATGCAAGCTAGCGCATAGGCGGAAGAGGCTGGGATCCCGGATTCCGGCTTTTTTTAGCCGAGCGGAATGGGTTATAAGAAAAGAGGACAGGGAATAATGTGGTAATACGCCAAAATTTCAGTTCGACTGAAAAGAGTGATGGAAATGAAGGAAATGACCTTTAAAGCTTACGCCATAACGAATGAAATTGATTTGAATCAAATCGCGATCCATTGCGGCATTCCCAAGAAATACACCTGGGAGCAGCCTTTGATGTTGAAAGGGGACATACTCGCTTCCATCCTAAAGCATCCGGTAGCCGATTCGCAGCAGGTACTGGTGTTTTCCTTCGGCAGTATTGTATTCGTTAATCATTCACGTTCCGAAGATATAAAGAGCTGTATGAGCTACCTCCAGTCCTTCGAACCGGATATTGATCTATTGAATGCGGATCGGTATACCGATGACTACCGGCTTCATTACGGAGAGATCGAGACGTTCGAGCTGACCGATGAGTACGTGGAAGTGCCCGAATACGAGATTTTCCATCCCGAGCTAATTTCTACGGTGCTTGCGAAGTCGGTTGCGCTCGAGAAAGTAGAGGAGCAGCTCGGGAAAATTCATGACAAGCTGGAAACCATGATTGAGCGGCTGGAAAAAGGAAAGCTGAGAATCGGCAACAAAGAGCTAGCCAGAACAACGGCAATCATCTTGCGTTACGAGTACAACACCCTTGGCTATATCATGATTTTGGATAAGCCCGATATTACGTGGAGCAGCAGCCAAGCCGGCGAATTTTACGACAGTATGCTGGAGTTTTTCGAGCTGAATGACCGCTATAAAATATTAAAAAGCAAAACGGAATTTCTGCATCACATTATGGAAGGCTTCTCGACAATCAGCCATTCGATACGCGGATTGTTTGTTGAATGGATTATTGTAATCCTCATTGTCATAGAGGTTATTCTGACCGTGCTGCAAATTGCCGGCGTACTGCCATAACACCTTTCATGAATTACAAGCCAAAACCTCAGTTTTGAACAAACTGAGGTTTTGGAGTTGCCTATTTAGCTAGTATAAATTGAAGTTACTATTCCGTTAACGAAGGTCACGTAATTGAAGTAGCCATATCCCCATGTCTCAACGGTTATACCATTGCCGCTCAATCGGCTGGTTGATGCTGGTTGACCTATGGAGAGAAGGACTTGGTCCTTTGTCATCCCCGTTGCGACCTTCTCCTCTTTTATCAATGTCCATGTCGAAGTGGACCATTTGTATTTTTTGTAGGGGTCATAATTAAGGAAATAATAACTGCCCGTAAATAGATTAACCACATTGTCTCTAGCCATTTCATAACTTTTCAGTTGCGTGCCATTTTGTTTTTTGAACACAATTGTAAAGTAATAGCCTTGACTATCCGGAATGATATCAGTAATCGTTACTTTATTGAATCTCTCCCAGCCTTGGAAGTGATTGACCCAATAAGATTTGCCGATGTAAGAAGCCAAGTTCCCTTGCAATTCTTTTTTATATATTTTCGCAGTATCCGGCGTCTCTACAGATAAAGTTGCATTACCAAATGAGATATGTATGATTTTATATTTCGAATCCCACTTCAAGGCAGCGCCGAACACTTTGCTTAACAGAGCTGCAGGGAATACGGTTGTATTGTTCTCGCTTCGAACGGCTGCGTTCATGGTCAGATTGTTGCCGTTGACCTTCGCATTGGAATCGCCCTGCTTCAGTCTGATGGTAGTAGTTCCTACTTGAATATCAAAGGTTTTGCTGGAAGAAGTATAAACAACTGTCCCCCCAAGCGCTTTGAATACGGATTGAACCGGTAGGTAAGTAATACTGTTCCTCTGTATTGCATTAGAAAGATTGGATGGAAGGCTGATGGCTATCGTTAAGGTTTTGGTCAAGCTTCCCGATGTAACCGTAACTTTGGTTACTCCGACTGCCAGAGCTTTAAGCGTACCGTCTGAATTTTTCTTTAATAAGTAAGGTTTTTCAATCGTTGCATTCGCTTGACTTAAAGGAATTGTTTTCTTTGAACCGTTAGAATAGCTCTCGGTAATCGTAGCTTTTATGCTGTCTCCAACATAAGACTTCGTTGAGGAAACCGTGAAATTGATTCCTGACAAGCTGGGACTTTCAATATTCGTTATTACTCCATTCTCATATTGTTTCCAGCTCCCGTCCGATAGCTGGTATGCAAAAGAATTCTTGCCCTTCGCATTCGCTGTTCTCGTAACTCCGCTGCCGATTTCATGAATTTGATCCGTCAGTTTATAGCGGTCGTTATATTCACCTGTTACCCATACCGTTCCATCCTTTAATGTAACAAGCAGTAAATTATCTGTAGTATATTCAATATAAGCTGCGTTTTGCGTTATGACTTCGGGCAGGATGCTGATTGTGGAACCGCTCGTATCATAATGAGTGAGGTCATATTTGGTTACTGTCCCGCTGTTATTCAGCACAACGGTATCGCCGTGGGCAGCCACATCGATAGCAATGATGGAATTAATGCCCGTACCCGCTGCCAGAGGCATCTTAAGAGAGCTGCTTCTAATTTCACCGGTGTTCGATACGGTTGAGAACATACTGTCATTAGCGGCAATCAATGCGATTCCATCGTAGCCCTGTTGACGTTGTCCACCGGCCGACCATACCGTCCCATCTTGTTTCAGATAATATCCATTGGCAATTTGTTTAATTTCGGTTTGCTTGGTATCCACATGAGGAGCAGATATATAATCCCAAGTGACAAGCTCTCCGTTTTTGGTTACACCATAACCGTTATAGTCGTTGTCTCCCGCAATCGCGATTACGCCAAGATTTTTCTGTACGCTGCCATTCCTATTGTTGGCCCAGATTGAACCGTCATCCAGTAACATGCCTGAGTTTACGATGGATACAATATGAGCTCCGTTTGCGGCATTGATACTTTGTCCTTTAAACATTAACAATGTAATTATTAGGAAAAAAGACATGAAATACACAATAAATCTTTTCACTTCAGAAATCCCCTCTCTATTGTTAGGGCATAATATACCATAATAATTTAGAAGAATACTATTTCAATGATTGGAATAAAGGAGGTAATATTTTCAAATCGCTTGCTTTGTCATGATTATGAACAAGCCTGACATTGCATGAATATAAAGGGATTGCCGGTTAAGACGGAGAATTACTTAATCGACTGATTTAATGCCTAATCGAATACGTCCTCAGTATTCTATATTGGAGGAACTAAGGCGATGACCATTAAAGAGCAGACGATCGTAACGTCTTCGGGGAGCAAGATACTAACCAAGGACAAAGAGATTCGTATCGTTGGGAAGTTGGATGAACCGCTTATTTTGATTCTGGAAAATGTATTGAGTCCCGCGGAATGCGACTTGTTGATTGACTTGGCAGCAGCTAGAATGCAGCGTGCCAAAATTGGGAGCTCTCACGATGTCAGCGAAGTCAGAACAAGCAGCAGCATGTTTTTTGAGGAAAGCGAAAATGAATGCGTCGGACAAGTCGAAGCCCGGGCGGCCGAACTGATGAATATCCCGGTCTCCCATGCGGAACCGCTGCAGGTGTTGCGGTATCAGCCCGGAGAACAGTATCATCCTCATTTCGATTATTTCACGCCCGGCAGCAATAGGAACAATCGGATCAGCACGCTGATTATGTATTTGAATGACGTGGAGGAAGGCGGCGAGACGTATTTCCCTTCTCTTCATTTTTCGGTAACGCCTAAGAAAGGCAGCGCGGTATACTTTGAATATTTTTATAACGATACCCGCCTGAACGAGTTAACGCTGCATGCGGGACATCCCGTAGCAGCCGGGGAGAAGTGGGTAGCAACCCAATGGATGAGAAGACAAAGATATCGTTAAATCTGTAGCCGTATAACGAGTCGGATATCCGCTTAGGATGCCGGCTCGTTTTATTTTATAGCATCGTTTTTTTATGTCCCTATGCATGCCGCCATGATTCTGGAGGCTAAGAAACCTCGCTGTATCCGCTGCTGCCGGGAGTTAGATGAGCGGATGTGTGGTACAATGAATCGACTCATTCGAGAGAATGCGTCATCATTAAATATGTTCATACATGAATGGAGATAAAGAAGAATGAGTTTGTTGACGGTGGAGCAGTTATCGCATACGTTTGGCGACCGCGTATTATTTAAGGACGTGAATTTTCGGCTGCTTGAGGGAGAGCATATCGGCCTGGTAGGCGCGAATGGCACTGGGAAATCGACGCTTATGAATATTTTGACGGGCAAGCTGCTGAAGGACGAAGGCAAGGTGGAATGGACGCCCCGCGTTCGTTACGGTTATCTGGACCAGCATACGAAGCTTGAGGCGGGAAAGACAATCCGCGATGTGCTTAAGGACGCGTTCCTGCCGCTGCTTGTGTTAGAGGAGGAGCTTAACGAGATTGCCGCGCAGATGGGCGAAGCCGATCCGGACACGCTGGAGCAGCTGCTGGCGCGCATGGGGGAAATTCAAGAGGAGCTCGAAATCGGGGATTTCTA
The DNA here is from genome assembly GCF_004345425.1 of Paenibacillus sp. BK033. Lineage (GTDB taxonomy): Bacteria > Bacillota > Bacilli > Paenibacillales > Paenibacillaceae > Pristimantibacillus. Next base: position 41,363 of record NZ_SLVP01000008.1, on the reverse strand, counting down.
TTTGATCGACGTGAAGGTCGATGAGATGGCTAACGGTCTGGGTCTGAACGCAATCGGCCTTGACCGTGACGTTACGGCGCTTAGCGGCGGCCAGCGGACGAAGGTGCTGCTTGCCAAGCTGCTGCTCGAGAAGCCTGGCGTCTTATTGCTTGATGAGCCTACCAACTATTTGGACGAAGAGCATATTAACTGGCTGACGAACTATTTGAAAAATTACCCTTATGCCTTTGTTCTTATTTCCCACGAGACCGGCTTTATGAACCAGGTCGTTAACGTGATTTATCATCTTGAATTTACGCGGCTGACGCGATACACCGCCAACTACGAGAAGTTTCTGGAGATGGCCGAGCTGAACAAAGCGCAGCATATCGACGCCTACGCGAAGCAGCAGGAGTATATTAAGAAGCAGGAAGAGTTTATTCAGAAAAATAAAGCCCGCGCATCCACGTCCGGGCGTGCGAAGAGCCGCGAGAAGCAGCTGGGCCGCATCGACCGGATCGACAAGCCGGAGGAAGCGGCGAAGCCCAGCTTCAGCTTTAAGGAGTCCAGAACAAGCGGCAAGACCGTATTCGAAGCGCAGGGAATGGTTATCGGCTACAATAAACCGCTCCTGCCCAAGCTGGATATGGTCATTGAGCGCGGCGATAAGATTGCGATCGTAGGCTGCAACGGCGTGGGTAAATCCACGCTTCTGAAATCGATTCTTGGCGTTATTCCGCCGCTGGAGGGCAAGACCTACCTTGGCGATTATTTATCGCCTGCCTATTTCGAGCAGGAGGCGAAGGCGCCGACAATGACTCCGCTGGAGGATGTATGGGATGAGTTTTCTTCCATGAACCAGCATGAGGTTCGGGCAGCGCTTGCCCGCTGCGGGCTCAAGAACGAGCATATTACCCGCCCCCTTAATCAGCTCAGCGGGGGAGAGCAGGCGAAGGTTCGTTTGTGCAAGCTGATGATGCGGGAGAGCAACTGGATTCTGTTCGATGAACCAACGAACCATTTGGACATCGTTGCCAAGGCTGAACTGAAGCGTGCGCTGAAAGCCTACAAGGGCACTATCGTTCTTGTTTCCCACGAGCCTGATTTCTATGAGGATTGGGCGACGAAAACATGGGATGTGGAGGCCTGGGCTCTGCAAAGCCAGAGATAAGATAGAGTAAAGCAAAGAAAGAGCATAGCTTAATCGCTATGCTCTTTCTTTGCTTTGCGCGGCCATAACGTGTAACTGAAGCTCATCAGAAAATCGATGGCAAGGATAATGGACCACTTCTGAATGACCGACAGAAGACTTGCCGTCCGGGTCTCGTCGCCGATCCATAGTATGATGCCGTACAGCAAAGCGCAGCCGATCAGCCAGGCAAGCAGATGACGCAGCCATCCTGTCCGCTCATTCCGCGCATGTTCCGCGCCATGCTTAACCTTAGGTTCCGGGGGAGGACCTCCGGCGAACCGATGAGCAAAGCGGATATCCGCCCAGCGGATCATCCGGCTTCCGAATGCAATCGAAACGCCGATATAAATGGCTGCGAGGCCATGAACAAAGCTGGCTTCTCCGCCTTGACGCAAGTCGTATGCGGTGGCGGCGAGCAGGACCAGATCCACAACCGGCGTGCAGGCCAGCAGAATGGCGCCCAGCTTCTTGCGGCGCAGAAGGTATCGGCATGCCAGACCCGCAAGCACGAACACCCAGAACGCCATTTCACAGCCGATAATGACAGAGACGACCATAGAGGTATGAATCCGCTCCTTTTTTAGCACAATTGTATTATTAAGATTATAACACAGTTGTGCTAAAAAAGGACGGGGGATTATAATAGAGCCATGCCTAAAATTGTCGATCATCAAGTACGCAAGGAGCAATTGGCGGAGGCAGCCTGGCAGGTAATCCGCCGGGAGGGCTTGGACAAGCTTTCCGTACGCCGCGTAGCCGAGGAAGCGGGCATATCGCTTGGTTCGCTGAGGCATTATTTCGATACGCAAGCCGAGCTGCTGACCTTCTCCATGCGGCTTCTGTCGAAGCGGGTGAATGAACGCATCCGGAAGCTGGACTATACCGATGATATGCGTCGCAATATGGAGATGGTTATCGCAGAGCTGCTGCCATTGGACGAAGAGCGTACGGCGGAAGCGGAGCTGTGGCTTTCCTACGTCGGGAAGACGATTTCCGACCCTGCTATTCGCGAGCTAAGTCTTGAAGTGCATGACGAGTTGTATGCCGGCTTTCGGCAAATGCTCGATACGTTGATTAGCCTTAATCTGGCCAAGGACGGAATTGATCCCGGAGAGGAGACGAAATTACTGCATGCCCTTGTGGACGGTCTGGTTGTGCACCGGGTAATGGTTCCGGAGCGGATTGACGCGGTGGAGATGGAGCGTATGGTTTCCCGTCATCTGGACCGAATCTTCAGAGGCTGATTCTCTCAAATGCGGCAGCCGTATAGAAGCGGAAATCAGCCCCTTGCCGGGGCCGGTTTCCGCTTTTTTCCTTTGTTGTTCTATCATTTGAAATAGATCGCGGGTCTGAAATAAATGAGAGCGTTTAACCCGGCCAAAGCTCAAAATTTAGTCAAAAATTCTCATATTTTAGCAACATTTATCGGTTATGCTTGAATCAAGTCCGTTTTTCGCGGCAATTGTTAAACTTCCTTTAATTGCTACTCGTCTTGGGAATAACGCAAAAGGTATGATATTTAAAATGGGAATAGAGTAACAGATTTAATATATACGGGGTTGAAGACGGTGAATAAACGATGGGGCTTTGCGGCCGTTATGCTAGTGATCCTGCTGGCCGCGTATTGGGCGTACAGCAGCAGGGACGGCGGGGAGGAAAATAGCAAAGACAGCGTGGCTCTGCCCTCGAAATTTGGCGATACGCCTCAGCTTATAACGCATCGGGAGGAATTGCAGCAATTCATCGGGCAGAAGCTCATGGGAGCAGCCGGCGTCTATACGAATTACAAGGAGACGGATGAAGCGGCGGAAACCGCTACCGGGCATGAGACGCTAAGCGAGTCGGCCGGCCTGCTCATGCGTTATTACGCCCTTACCGGGCAGAAGGAAGCTTTCGATGCCGTATGGTCGCGTGCTAAAGAAACCCTCGCAGCGGATTATGGCTTCAGCTATCGCTATAGTCCTCTTCACGATAAAAAATATACCGTTAACGCCGTCGTTGACGATCTGCGGATTATCCGCGCGTTGTACGAGGCCGAGACCGCTTTCGGCAGCGGCGGTAACTATGGGCGGGAGGCTGCCCGTTACGGAGGACTCGTCTATGAGCACAATGTCCAGGGGGGCAAGCTGTACGATTTCTATGACGAGGCCTACGGAACAACTAATGATTTCCTAACCTTATGCTACGCCGATTTCCGGTCCATCCGGCTGCTTGGAGCTCCGTCCAAGGATAAACGGGCATTGGAAGAAGGGCTGCTTACTATCGTTTCGGGCGGGTATTTATCTGATAGGTTTCCTTTTTACGAAACCCGTTACGATTACAAATTGGGCAAGTATAGCGATCATGAAGGAGAAATCAATACCATTGAGTCGCTGCTGACGGTATTGTCGCTCGCCGAAGTGGATCGGGAGCGTACCGCTAGCATTACGTATCTCAAGCAGGCAGTGGAAGCGGGAACGCTTTACGGACGTTACAGCCGGGACGGCAAGCCGGCGACGGATATCCAATCTACGGCCGCTTACGCGATTGCCGCGATGATTGGCTCGACATTGGGAGATCAAAAGCTTTATCGGGAGAGCATGGAGCGCATGGAGCAATACCGCGTGGAGGATCCAGCAAGCCCGATTGCCGGAGGCTTTGGGAATCCGGCAACGGAAGACGTCTATTCGTTCGATAATTTGACGGCTTTATTGGCGTATGCCTATTAAGACTTCATAGAGTGCGTAAGGAAAGGGGCATGGCATGAATAAGCTGCAGCGCATGAAGCTCGCGCAAACGATAATCGCATGGCAAAAGAACATATCTCCGGCCTCGTTGGCTGCGTTTGGCGTTGCGCTTATTTTGCTGATCGAGCTTTTCATTCCGCCTTATATCGGAATGGCGGATAACGGGGACTATTACCGGATCTTATACAGCAACGGGTTGTACTTCAGCGCACCCGAATATACCGGTCAGACGCTCGGATATTTTGTCAAAAATTTCGGAATTTTCCAATACTACAACGAGAACAGCGCCCTGCTGTATTCCTCTCAGACTCTATTCGTCCGTCTGTCGCTTATGATCAGCGAGTGGTTTGGTTATGACCGGCAGTTCGATATCCGGATTCAAGCGGCGTTATACGGCGTGCTGTATGTCGGTGCGGTGTACCTGCTCGTGAAGGCTGCCGCCTGGAAGGCTTCGCGCCGTGCGGGTTACGGATTGGCGCTTGGGGCTATTTTCGTATTCGGGGATATCGGATACCTTGCGTATTTTAACTCTTTCTATAGCGAAAGCGTCGTGCTGATCATGCTGATGTACCTGTTCAGCGCGGGGATGCTGCTGTACCAGCGGCAGTACAACGATTATTTCCTGCTGTTCCTCTTCGGGGCAAGCGCGATGATCCTCACCACAAGCAAGCAGCAGAATGCGCCCATCGGCCTCATTGTCGCGCTGGTGGCGGTCCTGTTTGTCTTCCTGAGGCGGGACAGGATCTTCCGTACGCTCGTCGGTCTGCAGGCGGTTGTCCTGATTCTGACCGCGGTGGGAACGTATGTCCTTATTCCGGAGCAATTCGTCAACATCAACAAGTACCACGCGATGACAAGAGGCGTATTGATGACCGCGGATAATCCGGAAAAGGCGCTCGATTTCTTCGGAATCGACAGGCAGTTCGCGGTGCTTACCGGCGCCATTTATTATGACCAATTCTCTCCAATTCCAGTCGAATCGGAAGAGATGCAGACGCAGTTTCTGGACAAATACGGCTTCCCTTCCATCGCCAGGTATTACTTGACTCATCCCGAGGCGGCGGGAAGGATTTTCGAGACGGCAGCGCACAATGCCTTCTCTAACCGGACCAAGCTCGGAAATTACGAGAAATCGGCGGACAAGCCGTTTGGCGCGCGCACGATAGCCTTCTCCGGTTATAGCTATTTGAAAGAATGGGCCGCACCGAAGACTTCCGGGTTTGTAGTCTTATGGATGATTGTCATTGTAGGGCTGTACAGCACATCCTTCTACAGGGCCGTGAAGGAGCGAACGCTGCGGCGGACTCTTCGGCTGTCGGTCATTCTCATGATGATGCTGTCGGGACTGTGCGCAATGGCGGTTTCCGTTATCGGCGCCGGGGACGCGGACCTCGCCAAGCATGAATTTTTATTTGCGGCGGCGTTTGATCTGGTGACCTTCTGGGTTATTGCGGACTGCGTCTGCCGCCGCTTATGGGGACCAAACGCGAAGAGGAATGCAGGCGAGGAGGACTCCGAGCCTTCCGCGCAGCTACAGGAGGGACGGCAATGAGATGGCTGGCAGGAATCAAACTGTATTTGTTGATCGCGCTTTGTCTTTCCCTGCCGGCGGCTGTGCTGCTCCGGGCGCCGGTACCGGCAGCGGCCGCGCAGGATTCGGTCAAAGCGGCCAAGGTGCTGCTCGTCTATGACAGTCTGGGGGTGGATACTCCCGCGGCGGGTAATATAGAGACTTTGCAGCGGCTGCTGCTTTCCTTGGGCGCGACGGTGAAGACAGTCTCTTCGGATGCTTATAAGCCCGAAATGGCCGAAGATTATGCGAAGCTGATTACCGTATGCAACACGGAGGATTTATGCGGATCCATGACGCGCGATATAACGTCTTTTGCGGGCGGGTGGCTTCATATTGGGCCTAACCCTCCCGAAATGGTTCGCGGGAAGCTTGCTCTAAAGACGGATATGGCGAGCAGGCAGTCCTTAAAGCTGTCGGACGGCGGCCTGTTCGAGGAGCATATCTACGTTAATCGTCTTGCCTACATAACGGAAGGAAATGGCGAGACTTACGGACAGATGACCTTCTCGGAGGGAGCGCTTCAGTCTCCATTTGCCGTATCGGCGGGCGGTTATGCTTACGTACCGTATTTCCAATCGGGCAACCTGAGCGAATTGGCGGTTGCTTCCGTTCTTCGCGCTTGGCTTGGGGTAGAGGCTCCGACGCAATCCTATCTGCTTGTTCGCGGCATCACGCCTTTCATTGATCCGGACAAGCTGGAGGCGCTATCGGAGCAGCTGTATAATGCCGGAATTCCGTTTCTCGTAAGCGTAAGCCCGTTGTTTCAAAATACGGATTATCCGGCGATGCAGCGATATTTGGCTGCTCTGCAAACCGTCCAGTCCTACAACGGCAGCGTGCTTGTGCAAGTGCCGACGCCAACTTCGGCGGGGCAGGATCCTTCCATTCTGAAGTCGCAGATGAACGGCTTTCTGAATCATCTGGCCGATGCGGGTATTGCCCCTCTCGGGATGACGGGAGATGTGAAGCGGGCACAGGAGAAGGAAGGACGGGAAGCGGGGTTTGCGTTCTCGGATACGACCATCCTGTTCGCCAATGAATCAGGGGGAACGGCCGGGCAAACGGAGGCCGTTCGGCCTTTTGCGGCATCCCCGTATACCATTCCTGCGAAGGTGCTGCTCCGGATCAGCCGCGAGAACAAGATCTGGCCGGCGTTTCCCGTAAATCTGGCCGTGACCTTTGACTGGTTCGGGAGCGACGCCAGTCAAGAGGAGGCCGTGCGGGAGGCTGCCGGCAGCTGGCTGCCGTTTGCGGACTTCAAGTCGGAGACGCATAGCCTCAGCAGCAGCGCGCATAAGGCCGAGTCGCGCAGCGGAGCCCTTCTGCTGGATGGCAAGCCGGCCGATCTGCAGGAGCAGGCGGAGCCGGAAGAGCAGGCTGCCGTCGTTACGAGGCCGGAGCAAAAGGTCACGTTTCATGGGTTGTTTTCGGTGCAGAGCCGGATCCTCATTGTCCTTATCGTTACAACCTTGATGCTGTTCGCCGTGTTCCTCTTGATCGGATACCGGCTTTATAAGAAAAAATATTACAAGTCGGGAGGTGGCCTATGACGATACCGGATATATTAATGGTCATTTGCGTGCTCTGTATCTGGTCTCTGCTGCTCGTTAATATTGCGCTGATTATCGCCGGCTACTTCTACTATATAAAGCTGGAGAACGAGAAGCCGCCCGAGCTTCCTCCGGGGGAAGAGCCTTTCGTGTCGATAATGGTGCCGGCCCACAACGAAGGCAAGGTTATTGTCAAAACGGTAGAGTCGCTGCTTGCCCTCGATTATCCGCATGACCGTTACGAGATTATCGTCATTAACGATAATTCCTCGGACAACAGCAGCGTGCTGCTGGGTCAGCTGCAGGAGAAGTATAAGGGGCGCAATCTGATTATCATCAATACCGATAACATTACCGGAGGCAAAGGCAAGTCCAACGCGCTTAACATCGGCTTCACCCGAAGCAAAGGCGAGCTTATCGCCATCTACGATGCGGATAATACGCCGGAGCGGACGGCGCTTCGTTATCTGGTAGCCGAAATCGTCAATGACGACAAGCTTGGGGCGGTGATCGGCAAATTCCGGACGCGGAACAGGGACCAGAACCTGCTTACCCGGTTTATTAACATCGAGACGCTGTCGTTCCAATGGATGGCGCAAGCGGGCAGGTGGAAGCTGTTCAAGCTGTGCACGATTCCGGGCACGAACTTCATCATGCGCCGCCATATCATTGAGGCGATTGGTGGCTGGGATACGAAAGCCATCGCGGAGGATACCGAGATCAGCTTCCGGATCTACATGATGGGTTACCGGATCAAGTTCCAGCCGAAGTCGGTTACCTGGGAGCAGGAGCCCCAGACGCTCAGGGTGTGGTTCAAGCAGCGGACGCGCTGGGCGAAGGGGAATATTTACGTCATCGTCAAAAACGTCCCGCTGCTCTTCCGGCCGGAAGCGCGGCGAATCCGCTTCGACATCCTTTATTTTCTGGCTATTTATTTCTTGCTTGTCACCTCGCTCTTAACGTCTGACGCGCTGCTCATTCTGCATGCGCTCGGTTACGTGCATACCACGATTGAGGGACTAAGCTTCTACTTATGGATACTGGCCATTACCTTGTTCGTGGTAGGGACGTTTATCACGCTGATCACGGAAAAAGGCGAAATGCACCCTTCGAATCTCGGCATTATTTTGCTTATGTACGTTACTTACTGCCAGATGTGGATGCTTGTTGCCGCCAATGGCATGTTCCAATATTTGAAGGACGTGATTTTTAAACGCGAGGCCAAATGGTATAAAACAGAACGGTTCTGACCGGAAGGAAGTGAATTTATGAGAAAAGCCGGATTTACGGTTATCGCACTGATTGTAGCGCTGCTGGTCCTTGGCGCGGGGACGCTGTCCGCTGCTCCGGGAGTGCAGAAGACTTACGAGACGCCGATGTCGGAAACCTCGCTTCTTGGCACCAATGCGTATGCGCAGCAGTTTTTCCAGGTGCCGGATTACTGGAACGTGGAAAGCGCCACGTTCAGGCTGGACTATAAAGTTTCCCAGCTTACCCTTAATGATTTATCGGTTGTTACGCTTAAGCTGAACGGCAAGCCGTTCTACACGTTAAAGCCCGGCACCGAGACGAATCAGAAGGTCACCCGTTCAATCGGGCTCCCGCTTGAGTATTTGAAGAGCGGCGTTAACGAGCTGACCATTGAGGGCGTTATTCAGACGAGAAACAACTCGGATCAGATGTGCGTTCCTACGCAGGATCAGGGCAGCTGGCTGCAAATTTTCGACAGCTCGGGCGTTGACGTGAAATACTCGGCGAAGCCGGTAGGCGCGAGCATTAGCGATTTCAACCGCCATTTCCTGGGCCTCGACACCATTCAGGATGGACAAGCCGGCGTCTTTGTGCCGGAGGAGGGCGACCTGAACGAGACGGAAGCTGCCGTCTACGCATTATCCGGATTAACGGGCGTTAGCCAGGATACCTCGCATCCGATTCCTCTCCTGCCGTACCAGACGAGCAGCCTGCAGGGGAAAACGCTTCGTATTCTGGTAGCCTTGTCCCAGCATCTTCCCGCAGACATTCGCTCGAAGCTGAGCGAAACCGCGCTGCGGGATAAGGCATTGATTCAGCTGATCCAGAACGATCAATCTTCCTTGCTGGTCGTGACCTCCGATAATGCGGATATGCTGAAAAAAGCCGGACGGTTTATCGGCAACCCGGCCTTGATGGAGCAATTGCAAGGATCGTCGAAGCTGGTGGACGAGTCGACCGAGGTGAATACGCCGGCTCAAAGCATCAGCCGGTATTATCCCCTGACGGATTCCGGCGATAAGCTGACGGGCCCGTCGCACCGGGAGAAAAGCTACTTCATTACGCTGCCGAGCAACCGCTCCATTGCGGAAGCGAGCAAGCTGAGTCTGGATTTCCGCTATGCGACGAACCTGGACTTTGACCGTTCGATGGTGACGGTTCTGGTGAACAACGTTCCGATCGGAAGCAAGAAGCTGTCCGCGGAGCTTGCGGGCGGCGACAACCTCGAGCTGACGATTCCGAAGAACCTTGGTATCTCGGGCAACTTCACGATCACCACGGCGTTTGACCTGGAGATCAAGAACGCGGTATGCACCGGCAACCAGGACCAGATGCCGTGGGCCTTTGTCTCCAAGGATTCCGTGCTTCAGCTGAACACGAAGGACCGTACGGACATGCTGTTCAACAACTATCCTTATCCGTTCCTCCGGGACGGCAGCTTCAACCGGGTAGCCGTTGTCCTGCCGCAAACCCAAGACAACTACACGTATGCGGCGCTCTCCAATCTGTTTAATCTGATGGGGCAGTTCGCTACCTCCAACACGGGCGAAATCCGTTTTTACAAGGACGATGTCAAGGACAGCGAGCTGAAGGACCGGCAGATTATCGCGATTGGTTCCTATGCGGATAACCGGTACATCCGGGAGAATAACGATAAGCTCTATTTCCAATACGACAAGCAAGGCGAAGGCTTCTTGTCCAATGAGAAGATAAGCATTGAAGAAGGCTACGGCAAGCGAATCGGAACGCTGCAGCTGATCGACTCGCCATACGGCAAGGGGCATGGTTTCCTGGCTATTACGGGCAGCAGCTCCGAATACGTCTATCTGGCTTCGAAGCTGGTCGGGAATGCCGGCAGCCTGTACAAAATATTCGGAGACGGGGCCATGGTAGACAAGGACGGCGAGGTGCATGCCTTCCGCTTCAAGAAGGAAGCGGTATCCGAGGCGCCTGCCGTCGTAACGCAAGTGCTGGAACGCGGCGACGTGGTAAGCTTTATGATCGCGTTTATGCTTGTGCTTGCTCTGGTGCTCGTATCGCTTGTGCTTCTTGTCCGCAAGCACCGGAAGAAGAGAAGGGGGTAGGAATCATGAGGCGTAACACAAGCTTGATGTCGGACGGCGGCTTTCTGCTGCTGTTCATCGCGTGCTTTGTCTGCATCGTGTTTACAGCGCGTGATCCTAATCTTTATCTGCATAACATCATTTTCCTGAACGTCGCGTTTCTAATCGCGATTGTCACTTATTTTACGACGATTACAACCGGGCTCATCTTGAATATCGCGTTTGTGTTCGGATACGGTACGTTCACCATCTACCAGACCGTCGTGCAAGGGGGCGTGGTGACCAGCCAAAGCTATTTCTGGCTGATCATGACGCCGGTACTCACCGCGATTACCTGGATGTTCACGCTGGCAAGCAAGCAGCTGCAGGAGGAGAATGAAGCGCTGCAGAAGAAGAATGCTTCGCTCGCCACGATGGATGAGAGCACCAACCTGAAAAACATGCTCTCCTTCCAGAAGGACACGACGGTATTTATGGCGTTGTCCGACCGGTATAAAATTCCGCTGACGCTGCTTGTCCTGAACGTAAAGTACTGGAACGAGCTGAGGCGGATGATTGGCGAGGAGCAGCTGAACGCTGCCGTCTATAACATTACGGCGATCAGCCAGACCAGCATTCGGGCGAATGATTCGCTCTACATGCTGAGCCAGGAGAATCCGACCTGGGGCCTTCTGCTCTTCACGGACCGGGACGGGGCGGATATCGTCATGAATCGGCTTCGCAGCAGGCTGGCGGAGATTAACGAATCGGAGAGGTCGACCAGCAACCGCTTCGAGCTCAACCTGAAGATGGGCGCTTACGAATACAACCGGGAAGAAACGCCAACTCCACTGGAGTGGATTACACGGGCCCGCAAGGAATTGGAGTACGACGTATAACGGCAAGAACCGGAACAGGCAGATGCGCGAATTCGCATGCTGCCTGTTTTTCTATTAATATGAAGATAGATATGAGAACGATTAAAGGAGCTTGAAACATGAACAAAGTGGCTTATTTAGGACCTAACGGCACCTTTTCCGAAGAGGCGGCCTTGAAGTTTTTCGAAGGAACGGATACGCAGTGGGTGATGCTGAGCTCGATTCCGGACGTGCTGGAGGCGGTCAGCCGGGATGAAGTAGACAAATGCATGGTGCCGATTGAAAACTCGATTGCGGGCAATATTCATATGACCATCGACGGTCTGCTGCTCTATAACCTCAGAATTGAGGCGGATGTCGTCTTTAAGGTATCGCTCCATTTGATCGGAAATCCCGGCAGCACGATGAGCGGTATCCATACGGTAAGATCCATCATGCCTGCCATTAATCAATGCCGCCAGTTCATTAAGGAGCATGCTTTGAAGCTTGAGTATGCGGACAGCACGGCCCATGCGGCCTTGTCGGTCAAGGAATCCGGCGATGCCGGAACGGCCGCGATCGGCTCGGCGTCGGTGGCCGAGAAGTACGGCCTGCAGATTCTGGAGATCGGCGTGCAGGACCATTCGGCGAATCATACCCGTTTTATCGTGGTGAGCAAGAAGCCTTCCGAGGATACGGGGCAAAAGAAAACGATGATGCTGATTACTCCGAACGAGGAGTATCCGGGCGTATTGTCTTCGATTCTAAACGTGTTTTCCGCTCTTGCGATCAACTTGTCTTGGATCGAGTCGCGGCCAACCGGGCGAAAGCTCGGCGAATACAGGTTCCTCATCGAGACGGAAGCCGGAGGCAATGAGCAGCGGATGGATAAAGCGATTAAAATTATCGAAACCTTTGGTCATGACGTTCATGTGCTGGGCAGCTACGCAACGACGATTTTGTAGCGCTACTGCGCAACGGTTTTGAAATAACGATAGATTCGCTCGAGCTTCTGCTCTTGCTTGCCCTGCTTCTTCTCCATGCCGCCAAATTCGAAGAATTTCACTTTCTTGATGCCGACAAAGCTGAAGAGGGCTTTGCGCATAAGCACCTTATGGGCATTGTTCAGCCAGAACAGCGGATAAAGGGCCGGACCTTTCATGGTGGATATGCATACGACCGATTTACCCTTTAAGAGGCCTTCGGGAAGGAGCTTTCCATTGTCGCGGTAAGCGAAGTTGGAAGCGAACATCCGGTCAATGTAGCCAAGCAGCATCGCCGGCGGCCGTCCCCACCAGATCGGATAGACAAACACGATTTTCTCGGCCCAGAGCAGCTGTTTGCGGTGTTTGTCGAGCTCCGGATCGGCATGCATATCCCGTCTTCGTTTAGTCTCGTTAAAGACGAGCAGCGGGTCGAAGGATTCGGCATACAGGTCAAGCACCTGTATCTCTTCGATATGCGCGTTTTCCTGCAGGCCTTGGATCGTTTTCTGCAGGAAGGAATGGCTGAGGCTGTTAGGATTCGGATGCGTGTAAATAATAAGGGTTTTCATCTGACACCTTCTTTGTTATCATTTGATAAGAAGTTAACACGCTTTGAAAATAGTTGTCAATAGATAATTGTTATTTGATAACAAATTATTGTCTTCAGCCCGGATTTAAGGAGATGGTCCAGCATGGATTCCAAGGATAAAATATTCCGGCAGATGGTGTCCCATATCGCAGCTTCCCACCAATTGCATTACGACATGACGAAGGGAATGCCGATGGACGATATCACACCCCTGCAGTATGAGATATTGGAGTTTCTGACGGTGAAACAGCCGATTACATTAAGCGAAATCAGCGAATGCAAAGGCATCTCGATGCCGAATACGAGCCGGGAGATTCGCAAGCTGACGGAGAAGGGGCTTTGCGAGAAGGTCGAGGACCCCGAGGACCGGAGGAAGCAGTACATCCGGCTGTCCGCGCTTGGCAAAGAAAAAATGGGAATGGCCTTCGGTCATATGAGACAGCTGTTCCTGCAGCAAATCGAGCATGTGCCGGAGGCGGATTTAGCCCGGATTTCCGAGGCGCTTGAGGTGCTTGAAGCGACGATCTTCCGCGCGAATTCATAAAGTCCGATTCCTATTAAAACGTAAGAGGTGATAGTCATCATGGCCGTGTTTATCTTCATTGCTGTAGTCGTCATTCTTCTTGTTGTCTTGTTCTTTGGCCTGTATCCGGTATTTGGCGGCAAGCCGGGGGAGCAGACGCTGGCGCGCATGAAGCGATCCCCTCATTATTCAAACGGTAAGTTTGAAAATGTATTGCCCTCCGAGATGTCCATGTCGCTGCGCGAGAATCTTGGGCTTCTATTGGAATTTGCCCGGGGCAACAAGCTGGCTTCGCCGGAGAAGGAATTAGCCGTAATACCTTTGCATCCGCAGTCGTTTAAGGACAAGGCTGCCGGACAAGCCAAGGTGACCTGGTTTGGCCACTCGGCGCTGCTGCTGGAGCTGGATGGCAAAAGGCTGCTGCTCGATCCGATGCTGGGCCGCGCTCCGTCGCCCATTCCGTGGATTGGCGGCAAACGGTTCAGCGCAAGCCTGCCGATTGAAATCGAGGAGCTGCCAGCCATCGATGCCGTATTGCTGTCCCATGATCATTACGATCATTTGGACTACGGCTCCATTAAACGTCTGAAGGACAAGGTAGGCCGCTTTTTTGTTCCGCTTGGCGTTGCCGCCCATCTCGAGCGATGGGGCGTTGCTCCGGACCGGATTGAGGAATTTCATTGGTGGGAGGAAACCGTTTGGGAAGGGATTCATATGGCCTGCACGCCCGCCCGTCACTTCTCGGGGCGTGGTTTGACGGGCCGGAACGGTACCTTATGGTGCTCTTGGGTTCTGCATGGCCGGGAAGCGCGGATTTTTTTCAGCGGGGACAGCGGTTACGGTCCGCATTTCCGGCAGATTGGGGATCAATACGGCCCGTTTGACCTTACGTTAATGGAATGCGGGCAATACGATAAGCGGTGGGCGGCCATCCATATGATGCCCGAGGAGTCCGTGCAGGCCCATCTGGACGTAAAGGGCGATGTCATGATCCCCATTCATTGGGGAGCGTTCCGGCTCGCTATGCATGATTGGCGGGATCCGGCGGAGCGTGCGCTCAAGAAGGCCAGGGAGCTGGGCGCCAAGCTGGCTACTCCTCGGATAGGAGAGCCCGTCCCGATCGGAACGGGAACCTATCCTTCCGACGAATGGTGGCGTTCGTAACCATAAGCAAGACCGTGTTCCAGCATAAGGAGGAACACGGTCTTTTTAATTGGCGGGTTCTTAAAACAAGGTAGGTATAGGAGGGCAGGAAACAGCCTCAATCAGTCTGCTGTCTATACCGTAATAAAGCCACGTAAAGCCATTCCATCTAAAGCCGGACACGCCGAAGGATTCAACGCTTGTTGGAAAATACCAGAACTGCTGGCCGTCCCGAAGCCACACATAAGTATAATTATTTATGCAGTCGATGACGTAGGAAACAGCAGGTTTGGGAGGAACATAGGGTGGAGGAGCTTGTAAGAATTGTCTTGTCGTCATACCTGTTTCACTCCTTATTGCTGAATGACAGTCTGCTTCGTACTTATGTTACGTAGGTTAATGTTCCATCGCTTGTTTGAAAGCCTACTGCCTTGCCCCAAAATCATGAGCGAAAGCCGTGCTCCAGATTGAAACACGGCTTTTTGCTGCGTCTATTTTTATTTCGACTGCGACGTGCTCGCCTGCTTGCGGTCCCACCGGAAGAGACGGTTCAGCAGATGAAATATCACCTTGTTTTCTTTGGTGAGAAGAGGTCCCAGAATGGCCAGAATCAGAACGTATAAGGCGGCAAACGGCTGAATGACAGCCATAAGGGCACCCGCTTTAGCCATATTCGCCATAATGATGGAGAATTCTCCGCGCGATACGATGGTCAATCCGATATTAACCGAGGCTTTGGGAGACAACCCCGCGCTTCGCCCGGCAAGCATGCCTGCCGTCAGATTGCCGATCAGCGTGACGGCGACGGCTGCCAGCGACAGCCATACCGCACCGCCTAGGGCGGTGGGATCTATGGTTAAGCCAAAGCTGAAGAAGAAGACGGCTCCGAAGAAATCCCGGAAGGGGAGGATCAGCTTCTCGATCCGCTTCATATGCTCGGTCTCGGCCAGCACAAGGCCGAACAATAAAGCGCCAATCGCTTCGGCAACGTGGATCGTTTCGGAGAGACCAGCCACGAGGAACAGGCCGGCGAAGATGACAAGCGCAAACAGCTCGTTGGACCTGATATTGAGCAGCTTATTCAGCATGGGCGCCGCTTTGCGGCCGAGGGTAAGAAGAGCAAGCATAAAGACCAGCGCGATAACCGTGGATAGAATAATGCCGCCAATCGAGGTCGAACCGCTTAAGATAAGGCCGGACAAAACGGAAATATAGACAGCCAGGAATACATCCTCGAACATGATAATCCCAAGAATCATCTCCGTCTCCGGATTGGCCGTGCGCTTCAAATCAACCAGCACCTTGGCGACAATAGCGCTCGAGGAAATCGTGGTAATCCCGGCCACAACAAGCGTCTCCTGAAACGGAAAGCCGCTTAGCCATCCGAACAGGAGGCCTAAGGTGAAGTTGATGGCGATATAGATCGTGCCGCCGACCGCGATTGAGCGGCCGGATTTAATCAGGCGTCCAACGGAGAACTCCAGTCCAAGGTAGAAGAGCAGGAACAGGACGCCAAGCCTGCCCATAAACTCGATGAGCGGAGCGCTTTCGATAAAACGGAAGTCGAAATGCCAGAACTCCACCGAATGGGGACCAACGGCCATCCCGATCAGAATATAGAACGGAATGACGGAAAAACGGATTTTTGCCGACAGCAAACCAGCCACGGCGATTAGCGCGATGGCGAGGCCAACCTCAAGTATGATGTGATCCATCCATTAATCACATCCATTCATGAGGATTTTTTTCAATTCTTTATGCTGAGCTCGTTCTCCGGCAACAACAATCGTATGATCGGCAGCCAGAACAATCTCGGGACCGGGATTAATCTGCTTAGCGTGATTGGCGGCGAGCAGGGCGATAACGGTTGTTCCGGTATTTTTGCGGATGTTAAGCTCCCCGATTGTTTTGCCGATGCAGGCATAGTGGGACTCGAGTTTGTACCACTCGATAATTAGCTCGTCGAGCGCGACCTCGATGGTCTCCAGCATCTTAGGCTTATACGTCATCCCGCCGATCATGGCGGCAGCCATCCGGGCTTCATCGTCATCAAGCGTAATCATGGAGATGCTGCTCTCCGGATTTTCGTGGTGGAAATGATAGCATTCCCTGCGGCCGTCGTTGTGCACGATAATAACCAGCTGGTCGCCGCTGCGGGTATTCATCTGAAATTTTTTTCCGATGCCGGGCAGATCGATTTCACGGATATTCATAAGGGAAGTACCTCCTCGAGTATGATCGAAATCTATTCCTTTGTTTCATGGACAGCACAAATCAGACGGAAGAGATGGGATGATCCTTAAACGATGGAATAAGAAGTCGTCAGCTTGAGGGGCATGAGCAGGCGTTTGAGCCGCTCCAGGAAGAAGAAGGGGAGTAAGAAAACGCGCTTCGCCAGGAAAAACCGGCGGGGGTAGCTGACCCAGCTGTAGATCACGGCCAGCAAAGCAAGCATGGCGAAAAGCTTGGTGGCAGGAGAGATCGTTACGCGCTTAATGGCCTTCATGCTGTTCGGCAGGCTGTGCTCGATATGCGTGCGGCTGGATTTCGATACGTCGAAATGGCCGTTGCCAAGCATCATCGTTGGCATGCTGAACAGAACGAAGGCGCCAAGCAGGAAGAGAAGAAGCGTCATGCGACCGGTGGAACGGTATGTTTTCATGGTTGACGCCCTCCTTTGCGAATAGATTCTGCTCTGCCATTACGAAGCTTATGCGTGAATCAGGCTTTACCTGTTTTACGCGATTGCCGCAAAAGAGGTTTCACCCATTATTTGGAATCTGCGCTCGCTTTGGTCTGCTGAATTTGAGAGGATTGAAGAACAAAACGGTATGCGGCGCTTAATCCGACGAGAAGCAAAGCTCCGGCGAGTACGGGCGTAAGGAGGAAGGACCAGCCTGCTCCGGCCAGAATGACGACCAGGGGGTCCGCGCCGGCCGGAGGATGAATGGTTTTCGTTACTTGCATGAGCACAATCGACAGCGCAACCGCAGCAGCCAAGGTCCAGGCATGCTGGCCGAATGCATGCAGGAATGCCAGCCCGGTAAACGTGCTGATAACATGGCCTCCGATCACATTGCGGGGTTTTGCCAGCGGACTGTCCGGAAGGGCGAATACGATAACGCAGGAGGCGCCAAACGGGGCCATTAACAGCGCAAGCCCGGTCGTATTTTCAAACAGGAATAAGATGAGGACGGCGGCGAAAGCGCCAATAGCCGGCCATAAGAAGCGGATTATACGGTTAATCATGAAGCATCGGTTCTCCTTTACGATTGAATGCTTCGATGGTATCATGTGCTTAACCATTTGAAAAATGAATATATACGATAATAATCATTTCGAAATAAAATATCTTGGAAGGCGGGATATCGCGTGCTGGATCAATGGGACGGAAGATCGCTGCGTACTTTCTTGACGGTGATGGACGAAAAGAATTTCAGCCGGGCCGCGGATAAACTGGGCTATGTGCAGTCTACCGTGACGACTCATATCGCGCAGCTGGAAAAGGCAAGCGGCAAGAAGCTGTTCGACCGTCTGCCGAGAGGCGTGGAGCCAACGGAAGCCGGGGCCGCGCTGGCCCGGTTTGCAAGACAATTTGCTGCTTTAAGCGAGGCGTTGGAGGAGGATTTGCTTCGCACGGAGCAGCCGCGAGGGGTGCTGAGGGTCCGTGCTTTGGAGGCGTATTGCGTGACAAGACTGCCCGAGCTGCTTGCTTCTTACGCCGAACATTACCGGGAGGTCGATCTGCAGCTCTCGACGGGCTTTATGGAGGATATGTGCGGCAGGGTTCTCGATCAGAAGGATGATCTGGGAATCGTCCCCCGAGACCCGGGGCATGACGGTCTCGAATTTGTCCCGCTGGCCGTTGAAGAGTTAGTGTGGGTAGGGCCTACGGAAGGCAAGGCAGGCGCTAAGCAGGTGTATATCAGCTATGGGAATGCCTGCTTGTATCACGAGCTTGGCGAGTCGTCCCTCCGTGAAGCGGGGTACACGCTGCATGACCGCAGAAGCTTCCCGAGCGTGGAATTGATTAAGCGTATGGTTCAGTCGGGTTTCGGGATATCGTTATTGCCGAAGGCGAATGTAGAGGAGGAGCTGCGGACTGGGAAGCTGACCGTATTGGATTTTCCCGTGCCAAAGCCCGTTCATCAGGGGTTTATTTATTTGAAGGGCAAGCAGCTTCGTCCGGCTGCGGCAGCTTTTATCGATTGGGTCCGTACGGGCTTGACTTAAATAAAAAAGCCGTTTCCGGGAAGGCCTTCATCGGAAACGGCTTTTTGGGCAAGACTGTTATTGAAGGTAGATAGGAGCGCCTAATGGAGCTCCGTCGGCACCGCCATCCACTTGAAGCTGGGCAGCTTGGACGAAGGAGGACTCATCCGAGGCGAGGAAGAGCACGGCATTGGCAATCTCGTCCGGCTCGCCGAGACGGTTAAGCGGAATGGTGCGGGAGAGACCGGCTTCCAGCTTCGCCATCTGCTCCGGCTCGGAGGCTTTCCAGATCGGAGTTTTCGTAGCTCCCGGCACAACCGTGTTGACGCGAATGCCGCGCGGAGACAACTCGGAAGCGAATACTCTGGCCATGCTGGCGACGGCGCCTTTGCTAGCCGCGTAAGCCGCCCGCGTTGCTGCGCCCGTTGTGGCAAGCACCGAGCCGACGAGAATGATGGAGGCGCCTGCTTGCAAATGCGGTACGGCCGCCTGCACCGTAAAGAAGACGCCGGTCACGTTTACCCTCAGAATCTGTTCGAAGTCTTCCAGCTTCGTATCGCCAAGCGGCGTGCCGCCGGAAATGCCCGCATTCGCGAAGACGATGTCCAGCTTGCCGAAGCGTTCGATAGCTGCCGCAACCGCTTTTTCCGAGCCGGCCGGATCCGCTGCTTCTGCCTGTACGGCGACTGCGTTTTCCTCGCCAAGCTCATTGATCGCCGCCGTTAACGATTCCTGATTGCGTCCCGTGATAACGACCTTTGCGCCTTCCTGAACAAACCGTTTCGCCGTAGCGAGCCCGATACCGCTGTTGCCGCCTGTAATTAAAGCTACTTTACCGTTTAGTCTTGTCATTGTAATCACAACTCCTTATTATTTTATTTCTTATTTTGAGAATGATCGTTCTAAAATATTCAAAAAAATTAGTCTAGAATCGACATGGTTGTCCCAATAACCTGTTTTAGTTTCTCTGTATGGTTTTGCGTCTTCACCATTACCCGCAACCCGATGAGCGCGTTGTTTAGGTAAGGGGCTATAGTGTCCGCGTCAAGCGAGGCTGACAGCTCCCCGGTTTGCTGGCCTTTCAAAATCAGCTTGCGAAAAAGCTCTTCCGTGCCGGACCAGCTCTCGTTAACATATCCTTTAAGCTCGGGATCATGCAGCGCAAGCTCCACAGCGGTGTTGACCATGAGGCAGCCTTTTGGCCGTTCCTCATTCTGCTCGATAACGGCTTCCATTACGGAACGAATCGCAGCTTTCGCAGACAGGGAGGACTGCGCCTTTTGCTCGATGGAACTCCAGACGGTGTCGCCGTAGCGCTTTAAGGCCATTAAATATAAGGCATGTTTATCGCCAAACGTATCATAAATGCTTCTTCTGTGAATGCCCATATGCTCGACAAGATCCTGCATGGAGGTTTTCTCGTAGCCTTGCGACCAGAACAGCTTCATTGCCTTCAGCAGGACGGCATCTACATCAAATTCTTTGCTTCTGGCCAAGTGTTCACTGCCTCCTTTCTGAACACAGCTTACCATATTGAGAACGATCGGTAAAGAATTATTTTTTACTGACCGTTCTTGAAATAAGGCGAAGGCACCAGGATGTCCAATAATATGTTTGTATATATTCTTGGCGAAGCATGTGATTTGGCATGAAGTTTATTCGGTCTAGCCATTGTTCTTATTATGAATTTTCTTGCGCAAAATCTCCCGGTCGTAGGCGTAACGACAGGAGAAATTTAATCTTATTCATGGGCAGCATTGTTATTTGTGCTTGACCTATATACGGTGTTTCGCAGCAGACGAACGAGGCTTTAGTGGCCTCTTTTCCGGATATATTATTTAAAATAGTTGCAATAACATTCTAATTAATGTATGATTCAATTAGTTGCAATAACATTCTATTTATGAAGGGAGGATACTCCATTGAGCGGACAATCCGAATCTCACGGCCAGTATATTTCGGCGATTTACCGTCATATGCAAGTGCTGATCTCGGCTGAACTAGCGCCATACCGGATCGGGAGCGGACAGTATATTTTTCTGATGGCAATAGCAAACACGCAGCCGGCTACGCAGAAGGGATTAAGTGAAAAGCTTTTTATTGATAAGACCACAACAGCAAAAGCGATCGCCAAGCTAGAGGCTGAAGGTTATGTGCGAAGAGAGCCGGATCCTTCGGATAACCGTTACCATTTGCTTTACTTGACGAAAGAGGGTCAAGAAGTAGTCCCTCAAGTCCAGGAGGCTTTAAATCGGGTAAAGAGCAAAACCAGGAGAGGAATCAGCGAAGAGGAGTACGACATATTGTTAACGCTGTTGAAGAACGTGCTTTACAATTTGACCGATCATGTCAATTAGAATTGGGGAGGATGAATAGCCATGCTTGCACAGCCGTTTATCGTAGTGGAGAACTGCAAGGAGGAAATCAAATTTTATCAGAGCGTATTTGGCGGTGAGGTTGTGGTATTGCGTAAACAGGGCGATACCGTTCTTAATGCGGATCTGCATGTGGAGGGGACTACTCTGAAATTTGCGGATACAGCTGCGGCGAAGCCTATGACGAAAGGCGACTATGTTAGAGTGTTTTTGAAAATCGATACCGAGGCGGCTTTCCGACGGATCTATGGAGAATTGGCAGTGAACGGAATCGTGCAGACGGAAATGTATGAAGCTCCGTTTAACGGTTTACTTGCTATCGTAACGGACCGGAACGGTGTGTGCTGGGTTCTATCGTTTTATCGGGAATAGAGAAAAGGTGCGGGAGAAGCTCCCGCACCTTGATCGTTATGGCATTGGTATGCACATAGAATCATAGGGGTCACAGTTAGGGAAGCCTCCGCCACCGCCAGATGGGATGTCGCCGCCGGTATCACCGCCAGTATCGCCACCGGTATCACCGCCGGTATCACCGCCGGTATCACCGCCGGTATCACCGCCGGTATCACCGCCGGTGTCGCCAGTGTCGCCGCCGGTATCACCGCCAGTGTCGCCACCGGTATCGCCGCCGGTATCGCCGCCAGTGTCGCCACCGGTTTCGTTGCTAGGAGATGGTGTAGGCGTAGGCGTAGGCGTCGACGTCTGCACCGGAGTTGGCGTTGGTGTCGGAGTTGGCGTTGGCGTAGCCGGCGGCACGTATTGCTGCTTCGCCTCATACGCCCCTGTCAGAAGCAGGTCGCGCGTAGCGTTGGTTTGTCCGCCAAACTTTCCGTCCGCGCCGTTATTCAGTATTTTTAATTCGAGAGCCAGCGCGACGTAGCCTTGCGCCCAATCGGATACGGTCGTATCCGCCCCTGTTTTTGTTTTGGCGTCATCGTTTTTGCCAAGGACTCTGACCAGGAAGGTTGCCAGCTGCTCCTTGGTCACTTTGCCTGCAGGGTCGTAAATGCCGGCTCCATAGCCCTCCGTAACGCCCGCTGCTTTCAGCGCTTCAATGTATGGAAGGGCGTATCCGTTAGCGGCATCATCGGCCTTCACATCCTTGAAGCTGGACGTCTTCAGCGAATCATCCGTTTTGAGCCCCATAATAAGCGAGGCCACCTTCGCGAACTGGGCCCGGTTCATTTCCTCCTTCAATCCAAAAGTGGTGTCGGAGACGCCGTCGAAGATTCCCGCGCTGATCATGGCATCAAACTTGGCTTTGGTTGCCGCGTCCAGGTCCTTCAAGTCCGTGAAATCGGCGGAAGTCTTGCTGTTGGCAAAGCTTAATGAAGCGTAGGAGCAGAGAAGTATAACTAAAGCAATGCCTGCGATTTTCTTTTTCATCACTATCATTCCTTTCCCTAAGAATGCAATCCTTGCCGTTCAGACAATCAATTGCAAAACCCCATCATCCGGGTTCATACTGTTTATATCGGAATTGTGAAGTCATTCTTAGATACGGGCGGAGGATAACAATGAAAAAATATGAGGCGGAATGCCTATTGGAAGAGCGGAATGAGCTGGGGGAAGGCCCGGTATGGGATGAACGGCTTCAAGAACTGCTATGGGTCGACATAGAAGGACGTCAATTACAACGGTACCGTCCAAGCGATGGAAGAAAGCTGCGGGTCAAGGCGGAGAAAAAAATCGGCGCGGCGGTTCCGGCAGAGGATGGCACATGGTTAATCGCTCTGGAGGACGGCTTTTACCGGTTGAATCTTGAGACGGGCAGCGTTACCTTGATGACCCGCACGGAGGAAGAGACGGCGACGAACCGGCTGAATGACGGCAAGTGCGACCCGGCAGGGCGGTTCTGGGCAGGGACCATGAGCTCCACGACGAACCGGAACGGGCATCTCTACGTGCTGGAGGACGGCAAGTTATCGAAGCGTTTAGACGGGATTGGATGCTCCAACGGGCTGGCGTGGACAGCGGACGGAACGGTGATGTACTACATCGATACCTTCGAGAACAACGTATACGCGTTCGATTACGATGCTGCCAGCGGAGATATCGCTAATCGGCGGATTGCGATCCGATTCCCGGAAGGGGATGGCAGTCCGGATGGCATGAGCATCGATTCGGAAGGGATGCTGTGGATTGGACATTGGGGAGGCTGGCAGGTCGGGAGATGGAACCCCTTAACCGGCGACAAGCTGGCCACGATCCCGATCCCCGTGCGGAATGTTACTTCCTGCGCATTTGGCGGCGAAGATTTGGACGAGCTGTACATTACGACAGCCAGGATCGGCAATGACGAGGAGCAGCTGAATAAACAGCCTCTTGCGGGAGCCATTTTCCGCGCCAAGCTGGACGTTAAGGGATTGCCCGTGCAGCGGGCGAGAGGATAACTCGAAGGGCAGGGCTTGCGGGAGCCTTGCTCCTTTTGTTTTGTTTTTTCGCATACTGAAACAAAGGGACCTTTCGTTGAAGGGATGGACGGGCTGTTTTATGCTGATTAAGGGGGAACAACATGCCGGGCTACGAGGTCTCGAGCTTGAAGAAGGGGCTGCAAATGGTCGATTTGCTGAGGGAGCGGCGCCGTCTCAATCTGACGGATATTTCCAAAGCAATCGCAGTGAATAAAACAACGGTATTCCGTCTGCTGCACACCTTGGAAGAAATGAAATACGTCATCAAGCTTGGCAAGGAGTATGAGCTTCACCCCCGGTTGTTTCAGGAGAGACAGTCCGTCAGGGAGACGATCAAATGGTCCAAGCTGCAAGCCCTTTGCCGCCTGGGTGAGCAAGCGAAAAAGGACGTATTCGCAGGCACGCTTGAAGGAGCCGCCGTAATGGTTCGCCTGGCGTATGAAGCGGAAACCGGACAATTGGCGGATCGCGAAATAACAGGCCCGGTACCGGCCTGCCAAACGGCTGCGGGCAAGGCGATATTGGCCCAGCTGAGCCGCTCCGAGCAGCTTAGGCTATTCACGGCGTGCGAACCTGGGCAAGCAACGAAGCATACCTTCACGGACCCGGATTTGTTTCTTCGCCATTTAGCGGTGATCAAGCAGCAAGGCTTCGCCGCGGATTACGAGGAGTATTATCCCGGCTTGTTATGCGTGGCTTCGCCTGTATTCTGCAAGGACAAAGCAGTTGCTTCCATCGCGGTTGCGGACCGCCTAGACGTCATGCCGAAAAGCGAAATGAGAAGCTTAACGCGCAAAGTTATCAATGCCGCTAAGGAAATCACGAGAGAACTGAATACGTACGTCAGTTCTTTAGAATAACCGTGGGAGGGATTGGGCTGCGTATAGCACAAGGAATGGACATGCTGGAGATAAAGATGAAGCTGGCCGGGCGCATGATGCCGATTCATCCCGTCGTCCTGCTTGACGAAGAAAGTTGGGTGCTGATTGACACGGGCATGATCGGAAATGCGGAGGATATCCGTGCCTTCGTGTCTGTGCAAGAGGAGATTTCGAAACTGCCGCTCAAAGCGGTCATTCTTACTCACCAGGATATTGACCACATAGGCGGTCTGTCATCCTTCCTGGAGGAAGAGGGTAAAAAACGGCCATTCGATGTATACGCCCATGAAGCGGACAGAGCCGTCATTGACGGGGAAGCGCCGCTGCTGAAGTTTCCTGCCGACCGTTTGGAGGCGGAGCTCGAGGCATGGCCCGGCAGCTTAAGCGAGCAGTATAAAAGAGTGCTCGGGCAGCCGTCCCGGCCTATCGTAACCCGCTTGATGGCGGAGAGGGAGATCCTTCCGTTTGGAGGCGGCTTAACCGTCATTCATACGCCCGGCCATACGCCGGGACATGTCAGTCTTTATCATCAGGCAAGCAAAACGTTAATTGCAGGCGATGCGCTTGTCATTCATAACGGCGAGCTGCTGCCGTCTTCACCGTATTCGACGGTGGATATGGAGCAGGCTTTGCAGTCCGTGAAAAAATTGCAGGCTTATGACATTGAAGCGGTCGTTTGTTATCACGGAGGCCTGCTGCGAGGCGGGATAAATAAGCGTATAGATAAATTAGCCGCTTTGGTATAGGCAAAGGCCGGGAGTCTCCGCTAAGGAGGCCTCCCGGCCTTTTTTCAACCGTCACAGAGAAGTTCTCTTAAAGTGAGAGATTGCCGCTGACCAGAAGGCCGAAGCAAGCCGCATTCACCAGAAACGTAATGCCGGCGCCGATGAGCAGGCCTTGAACGATGCCGGTTTTTTTGCGAAACACGAGTATAGCCGGAAGCAGGTAGACAAGCTGGGCAATGCTGATAAAGAAGAAGCCGATCGGGAAAAGGAACAGCAGGCAATGCAGCACGGCCAATATTCCGATCCCCAGAAATACGTGCTTCACATGGTGAGGCGATTTTTCGTAAGGCGATTTGTTTGGGCTTCCCGGTTGCCGGTTATCCCCGTTATCCCCGTTATTGACTCCAGTCATAGAGCTTCCCTCCCGGACGCATATCGAATTCCTCTCTCAACTCAGCGAGCTTCTGCTCCTGCTCTGCCGTTCGGTAGAACATATTGTAGGTATCAAACGGAATGATTCTGCCGTCCGGATGCGCGATATGCACGCAGGATTTTTTGACCGAACGGACATCGAAGTTGTACGGATCCAGAAACTGCATGATGATGACCCGGAATACATTGTCGTAGCCGATAGGCTCGGGCACGGAAACGAGCGGCAGGCAGCAGAGCAGGCTCTTCAGCGATAAAGCGGAAGAAGTAGGCGAATGAGCCGTCGAGAACAGCTCGAAGATGCGCGACTTCAGCGTTTCGTCCTGCTCGAACACGATGGTGTTGCGGCCGCCGTCCAGCAAAATTTGAGGATCGATTAGCCCCGTTAACGGAATAGCCTCTCCTCCAAGCTTTAATGCATACCCCATCGCAAGGCAATCCGGATGGCAAGGAACAGGAATGACATCCTCCGCGCGGAAAATGCCCGATTGATCAATGATGCCCTGCCGCACCTCGCTTAGCGTAAGGCGGTCCTTGGCAGGATCGAACTCCTCCAGTCTTCCCGCAGCCTGGATCGGCTGAAACGTTACGCCGCGCACGGCGCGCTGCTTCAAGCCGAACTGGATAATGTCGCCAATCTCGTGATCGTTCAGGCCTTTCTTCAGCGTAACCACCAGCGTGGTCGAAATGTTGAACTCGTTCAAATGCTCCAGCGCTCTGCGCCGCACATCGCGAAGGTCCACGCCGCGCAGCTCCCGGAGCGTCTCTTCCTCGAAGCTGTCGAACTGCAGATAGATTTCAAAGCCCGGCATATATTGGGCAAGCCGTTCGGCGAACTTCCTGTCCTGGGCGATCCGCAGACCGTTGGTGTTCACCATGACATGCTTGATGGGCTTGCTCTTCACCAGATCCAATATTTCGAAAAACTGCGGGTGGATCGTAGGCTCGCCGCCGCTGATCTGCACGATATCCGGCTCGCCTTCGTTACGGACGATCGCGTCCAGCATGAACTCGATCTGCTCAAGCGAACGATAGGAGCCCGCATGCGGGGAGGATTCCGCGTAGCAGATCGGGCACTGCAGGTTGCAGCGCTCGGTAATCTCGAGCAGCGTCAGGCAGCTATGCTGTTCATGGTCGGGGCATAGCCCGCAGTCGTAGGGACAGCCGTAGCGGATCGGAGTGTTCCATACCTCCGGCATTTCCGCGGGCTTCAGAAACTCCCGGCACTTTTTGTAATACTCGGCATCGCTTGCGATTAGTACCTTTTCGCGGCCGTGCTGTCCGCAATATTTCAGAAGGAATACCTGATTATCCTCAATAATCACTTTCGCTTCAACCTTGCGAAGGCATTTGGAGCATACGCTGTTTGTCAGCTCGTAGAAAATATAAGGTCTGTTTTTAGTTGTCATCGTTACAATTCCTTTCTATGTGAGCGTTGCGGCCGTACAAGCCACTTGGATAAGAGAACGGCGTAATAGATGAGTCCGGCGATACAGGCAAGCTGAATATTGTTTAGCCCTAGATAGAAGTGCGGGGTTGGCTTAATGAAATCGATAACGAAGCGGAACAGCAGATAACCGGTCATAAACAATTGGAAGATGGCTCCGTCCGGCAAGCTGCCTTTTCGGTGGAAGAGGAAGGCGCCAAGCAGCAGGAGAAAAGCAATCTCGTACAGCTGCGTCGGATGCCGGAGCACCCCGTCGCCGAAATCGATTCCGGTGATCCAGTTGGTAGCCACGCCGTACGTATGATCGTCAAGGCCGGTCAGGAAGCAGCCGATTCGCCCGATGATCATGCCGACGATCAGAGGCAAAGCCATGTCGTCGCCCGTGGAGCGGGAATAGCCAATGCGCTTCTTCGTCCATTCGACGCCGATAAGGCCGCCAAGCAGTCCGCCAACGATCGTTTTGCCCTCCATGAGATAGGTGTAGCTGTTCCAGTTCTCAAGCGTCAGGCGAGGGTCCTCGAACCAATACAGCAGCTTGGAGCCAACCGCCGCGCCCATGATGGCGCCAACGATGACCCACATGCCCTGCACGATCGGGATTTTGTCTTTGCTTCTTGTGTAGAGGTAGACGCGGAAGCCGATAAAATAAGCGAGTGTTTCAAATACCGCATGGGGATGCAGCTTTACAAATCCAAGATCAATCCAGACAGGGAAAGTCATGATGCGCTCCAATCTATCGTATTGGCTTATTTTGTATAGATTCGCTTATCGAGACAGAAATCCCTTTCGATTTCCATAAGCTTTCCTCGGCCCCGGAATGAGACCGCAACATTACAAAACGGCTCCTATGGTACAAATAAGGATGTAAAAAAAGGGAGGAGCTGAACAAGGGAATGAGCAGATTAAACGGAAAAATCGCGCTGGTAACCGGTGCGAGCAGAGGGATTGGCCGCGCTATTGCGCTGCGGCTTGCAGAGGAGGGGGCGACGGTAGCCGTTCATTACGGTTCCAATCACGATGCGGCGGCCGAAGTCGTGCGGCAGATCGGGCAAATGGGAGGAGATGCCTTTGCCATCGGTCAGGAGCTTGGTACGGCTGCCGGCGCTGCTAAGCTTCTGGAGGATTTGGACCTGGCTTTGGAGCGGCGTACGGGAGAGAAGTATTTTGATATTCTCGTCAATAATGCAGGCGTGGCACTTGTGACCGCTATCGAGGAAACAACGGAAGCCGCCTTTGACCATGTGATGAATACCAATGTAAAGGGGCCGTTTTTCCTTATTCAGCAAGCGTTGCACAGGTTAAGAGACGGCGGAAGAATTATAAATTTGTCCTCTGCCGTAACGCGGATTTCCTTGCCGGGAGTCGCGGCGTACAGCATGAGCAAAGGGGCTGTCAATACGCTGACGTTATCGTTATCTACCCAGCTTGCTTCCCGCGGGATAACCGTTAATGCCCTGCAGCCCGGATTTGTCGCCACGGACATGAACAAAGCTATGCTGCAGGATGAATCGGGCTATCAATTCGGCGCCGGGTATTCGAGCTTCGGCAGATGGGGGGAGCCGTCGGATGTTGCGGATGTCGCTGCGTTTCTCGCTTCTTCCGACAGCCGCTGGATTACGGGGCAATGCCTGGATGTAAGCGGCGGTTCGCATTTATAAGTAGGAGAAGAAAGGCCGGGAATCTCTCTCTCTGGAAGAGAAACCCGGCCTTGTTTCGTATTATTCGCCAAGTACGGGAAGCAGTACGTGGCTTGGGTATTGTTCGGAGTGATAGATCGTCTGCGTAGCCGGGACCGGCTCCGGATCGTCATACGGGTTCAGACCCGTATTGGAATTCGGGAATGCAACAAGCTTGCTGGACGACGTGATCGAGAAGCGGACGCGGTGTCCGGCAGGGAACTGATGCGCGATATTCGGAAGGAAAATATCGAATTTCGCTACCTCGCCGGGCGTCAGCAGCTCCGGCTTGTCATAGCCGTGACGGTATTTGGCACGGACGATGTAGCTGGAGAGCAGAATGGAGTTGCCCGCTTCATCCACGTCGCTGAGCGCGACAACCCAGTCGGTATCGACCGCCGAGCTCGCCGCGTAGAGCACGGCGGACAACTCGCCGGCAATCTTAAACGGCTGCTCCAGCTTGTCGCCGGTATAGCAGAGCACGTCCTGGCGCAGTTCGATCGTGCGGCGGTTTTCCGGGATCCGTTCCCCGGAATCCACGACTGGATCCGCCGGGTTGTAGACATAAACGTCCGGCGTGCTGCTTTGCTGTGGGCGCTGCAGCGTAAGCTTGCCGTCGCCAAAGGCTGAGTTCGCCCGTCCGCCGCCTCCGAGATAGAATGGCGTTACCGTTGATTCTGCCGGCGTCCAGTCCGCCGAAGTCCGCCATTTGTTCTCGCCTACCACGTAGTAGCGGGCACGGGGCTCCTCGTTAATGCCGTTTGGCATCCCCTTCAGGAAATGGTCGAACCAGCGGAGGACGTTAACGTCGTAGTCGTAGACAACGGCATCCTCGCCAAAGGCGGTGCCCTCCAGGTCGCGGGCGCGGTTTGGACCGTGCTCCCAAGGGCCAAGCCAGATTTTCCGGTTCGGAACGTCGTATTCGGATAGCAGGCGCCACGTTTCCGATACGCCGGGACTGTCGCCGTCATACCAGCCGGAGATGACAAACATCGGAGCTTTAATCTGATCCGCGCGCTCCGAATGGGTGCAGTTCTTCCAGTATTCGTCGTATTCCGGATGCTGGCTCCAAAAATCCCACGGCCCGGAATTTCTGCCGATCATCTGCTGCGGAATCTCTCGGATCGGCCGCGCTTCAACGGCTTTGAAAGGGTCGACGGTAATGCCGCCGAAGATTTCGAAGTCCGTCCGGGTGCCAACCGACTGGGCAAGCGTCCAGGAGAGCAGTGGCCAGGAGCAGACGGTGCCGCCGCGGCGGACCGTGTCGACAAACGGAGATCCGACGTTAACCTCGTTCACAACCGCCTTCAGGTTCGGATGTCCGCTGGTGGAAGCCGCCATTACGACGTAACCGAGGTAGGAGGCTCCCCACATGCCGACATCGCCGTTCGACCATTCCTGGGAAATAATCCAGTCGATCGTATCGCTGCCGTCTTCGCGTTCGTAATAGAACGGGACAAGCTCGCCTTCGGAGTCGGCGCGGCCCCGGACATCCTGGTTCACAACGGCATACCCCTTATTCGCCCAGCGCAGGAAATGCTCTTTCTTGCCGGCCCGGTCATAGCAGGTGCGGACGAGAATCGTCGGCAGCTTTGCGCCAGGCCGAATGCCTTCCGGCAGATAGACGTCGGTTGCCAGCTTCAGCCCGTCACGCATCGGAACAAGGAACGTGCCGAGATCGTTTACGCCGTATTCGGGCTTGGACAGCAGGGGATCGTCGTACACGGCAAGCGGGGTGAGCTTCTCCAGCCCTTCCTGCACGATAATCTCCATGCCGTAGCGATTCGGGCAGAGGAAGGCGATAACGGCGCCGTCCAGCGTTACGATATCTACGGCGGTGTCTTTCCGTTTGGCCCATACCTGCGAAGCGCGTCCCTGCTCATCGGTGTAGGTAAGGTGACGGTGATAGATTTCGCCGTTAGCGGTCATAACGCGCTCTCCGGACCATTCCGCTTGGTTGTAGAACGGGAGGTTCTCGCGGATTTGCTGAAGCGGGAGAATATATTTCGCCTGCGGGTCCAGGATATGCTCCTGCATCCGCGTGCGCCGTCTTCGGTCTACTCTTGCATGCATCACTTTATCCTCCGTGAATCGAATCCTGCCCTCGTAAACGCCTGCGCAATAAAAGCTGTAAGTCGTCATTTTGCCGCTCCTCCTATCCCCATACCTGTTCGAAAATACGCAGCCAGTTGCCGCCAATGATCTTGCTGACCTCTTCATCGGAATAACCTCTCGCGACAAGTCCGCGTGTAAAGTTAATGAACAGGCCGTATTGCTCGAGTCCGTCAACAAGCTCGGTGGACGGTCCGTCTCCTCTGGCAAAGCCAAGCTTGGGGGCGATATGCTCCTTGAAATAGACAAGGGACCAGTCGACGTCGCTCATGGGCCAATCGGTACCGATGCCGACATGGTCCACGCCAACCAGGCGAACGATATAGTCGATGTGATCGAGCACATGGTCGATAGTTGTGGCATGCGGATCGCCATGAACGAACCATGGCATCGCAAATACGCCGATTACGCCGCCCGTGGCGGCAATCGCGCGAAGCTCGGCATCGCTTTTGCAGCGGCGGTGAGGATAGATCGCATGGGCGCCCGTATGGGAAGCAATAACGGGCTTGGCGGAGAGACGGCAGGCATCCAGCGTTGTTTGCTCGCCGCAATGGCTGGTATCGACAACGATGCCCAGCTCGTTCATGCGGCCGATAAACGTCATGCCGAAATTGGAGACGCCGCCGTTGGCCAGCTCCATGCAGCCGGATGCGATGGCGTTCTGATTATTATAGGTTAATTGAAGCACCCGAAGGCCAAAGCCGTGAAGAGCCTCGAGCAGGTCGAGGTTCTTGCCGAGACCGCCCGGATCCTGCGACGTGACGATGCCGGCTTTAAGCCCTTTGCGCTTGGCTTCGCGGATATCGTCCGCCGTCAAGGCCTTCACAAGCCAGTCGAAGCGGTCGAACTGCTCCTGCATTTCGCCCATGCTGGTTATCATGGCTTCCGGGCTGGACAAGTCCACTTCCCGATTGCCGGCCGTAATCCCGGAGCGGTACCACTCCTCCTTGAAGGCGGGCAGCTCGCCGCGAACGGACATTTGCCGCAGACGTTTGGCAGGCAAGGCGCTGTACGCCATCGGGTCGTCCTTGAGCGCTTCGCATTCTTCTTTGATTTGCGCCGATACCTCTGGAGGAACAACGCGGGGGGAAAGAGGCCCCTGGAACAGCAGGTCGATCACGATGCTGCGTTCATGGATGCTGAGTGCCCGCTCTTCTTGCTCCGGGGTAAGTTGAAAGTCGTACAATCTTTGCTGCTCCTTCATGATGACACGCTCCTAGATTGCGATAGTTATGCCTTTGCCTTGAAGCTTGGCCTGCTTATACAGATAAGCCGCCGCGGCCAAATCCTCAACGGCTAGGCCAAGCGATTTGAATAAAGTGACGTCATTGTCCGACGATCTGCCCCGGGCGCGGCCAAGAAGGACCTCGCCGAGCTCGCCGATGATATGATCGCTGCCAATCGCCCCTTCCCGAAGAGGGATCAGATAGTCTCCGGCTTCGTTTACGGCCGATTCAAGCCGGTCGACGTACAGTTTCGCCCGCCGGACAACGCTTGTTGCCAGCTCCCGGTCGGGAGCCCGGCAGGCGCCAACGGCGTTGATATGCGCGCCTTCGGGTACCCATTCTCCCTGCAGAACGGGAGTTGTTGAAGAGGTGAGGGTGCAGATGATATCGGCATCCGCAACCGCCTGCTGCGCGGTAGCCGAGATGTCAAACTTCAGCTCCGTATATTTTGCGGCCATTTCCTGTTGAAATTTGGTCGCATGTTCCAGATTAGGGCTCCATACATGGACAAGCTTAATCGGGCGGACGAGCAGCAGCGCCTCGAGATGAGTCCGGGCTTGCTCGCCTGTTCCGATTAACGCAAGAACCCGCGAATTTTCTCTTGCGAGAAGCTTGGTCGCGGCCGCGCTGACGGCGGCGGTGCGTATAGCCGTTACGTTACGGCCGTCGACAATGGCGTTCATTGCGCCATTCTCCGCGTCGAACAAGGCAATAACGCCCTGATGGGAGGGAAGGCCGCGGTTATGGTTGTGGGGGAAGACGCTGATCAGCTTTGCGCCAACGACCTCCTGCGAGGCGAGGTACGCCGGCATTAATCCCATCAAGCCGCCTTGGCGGACGGGAACGACGGACCGGAGCTGCTGCTCGGCTTGTCCGGCGGACAAATCGGACAGGACGTTTTCCATAAGCGGAATGCAGGCTTCCATCGTTAATAGTTCGGATACAACGTTACGGTCAATGACTAACAAAATGCGCTCACCTGCTTGCTCTCTAATGTGAATCTATTTTATTTTACCTCAAAAATATTAGGGAGGGTAACCGCTGCTTGGCACAGCGAAAAAAGAGCCCGCCGGTTATCCGGCAAGCTCTTTTGCGAAAAGCCGGCTCTAGCCGAACCGGCTTCGGTATATGCTGTTTCTTCCGTTTCTTTTGGCCGTGTAGAGGGCCTGGTCGCATCTCGTATACATCGACTCCATATGGGTGTTCTGATCCGGGACGACGGTGAGCACTCCCATGCTTATGGTGTAAGAGACCGGCAGGCTGGTCGGCGCGGATTGCAGCATGATCTTAATTCGTTCGGCCAGCGCGCTTGATTCCCGCTCGCCCTTGCCGGGGAGCAGGATGCCGAACTCGTCCCCGCCGTAACGCACGAACAAGTCGTCCTTGTCCAAGTAATGCCGGATTCGTTTCGTTACGTCCTGCAGCACGAGATCGCCGATAGGATGGCCGTATTTATCGTTAATGTCCTTAAAGCTGTCGATATCAAACAGCAGGTACGAGACCGCTTCGCCTTTTTTGGCATAGCGATTCAGGTAGCTTTTGGCGCTGGCCATGAACGTTCTCCGGTTTAAAGCGCCGGTCAGATCGTCGTAGCTTGCGTAATAAAGCAGCTCCTGATTGGTTCTTTCCTTCCACAGCAGCATAAAGCCCATAATCCCCAAAATCGTAAGGATATAGATCGTCACCAGATAGAGCAGTTGGTAGATCCCCGGCGTGAAGAAGCTTGCGGGAATATCCGTGAAGAGTGCGGTTGTTCCCCGGACCAGATTGGCCGCAACCACAAACAGATAAATATAGCCTATAACCTTCATCAACGGGGAGGGTCCTTTGATCAGCCGGTACATGGGGGCAAGTATGATGGCGAGAGCGGCAGAGCAATAGGCGATCCGGGCGTCCTCCTCGTTATGGATAAGCATGACGAGATGAAATCCCGCAATGCTGAGAGGGATAGCCAGCCTGAACATGATTTTATAGCGTGTCCGCCATTCATTTCGTAATCGTAACATGGAGATGGTCTCAAGAGAGGCTCCGACAAACATGAGGGAATTGGCAACGGAGATGGTCAGAAAGTCCGGGATATCTCCGCGCAATACAACAAGAAACCAGGAGCAGGATTGAAGGCATTTGGCCAGGAAAAAGATTCTGACCGGCAGGGCCTTGATCACATCCCGCCAATAAGCGCTTATTAGTATGAATGTGAATAAATAGGCAATTCCAAGAAAGACAAGGATTGTTGTCGAATCCAGCAGTATGTTAATGGTGGTCACCAGCCTGACGAGAAAAATATCCGTTACTGCCGATTATAGAAGGATGCAGGAAACGGTTGAAAGACGCTATTCGTAAAATTACTCTTAGATCTTATTTCAGCTACGTTTAAGGAATAGGAGATACACTGTCCATTATAGGACATCTGATGGGTGTAGAGGAGGCAATATGATGGCAAATTCCAAATGGGTGAAATGGGTTGTCGGGTTTTCCAGCGTAGCGTTATTTACGGGAATGGTCGGCGTTATTAATCACTCATCATCGGCAAATCCAACAACGGCTCCGGTCAGCAGCGACGTTTTAAATAACAGTCCATCCGATGGAGGAATCCAGGGTAATGACGGCACAGGCTCCTTCGAGCAAAGGCCGTTTGGCCGCGGACGCGGCATGGGACAGGATTTTGGCTCGGGAACGGACTCCGGAACAAGTTCCGGCGACGAAGGCATGCGGACGCATGCTTCCTAGCAGGGAGGGATCATAGATGGCATTGCATAGATTTCGGGCGATGAATTCGCCGTTTTTCACAAAAGGACTGCATGAAGGAGCGCAGGCGATGGCGGAAAGCTGGATCACCGTCGTAGAGGAGAAGCTGAGCCGGTTCAACCCGCGCAGCGAGTTGTCCAAGCTGAACCGTTCAGCAGGACAACCTTTTCCCGCCTCCACGCTGCTCTATGAAGTAATGGCTGAAGCCAACCGTTACCATGAAGCAACCGACGGTCTGTTTAACCCTTATATGGGACATGACATTCACCGGCTTGGCTACTCCGGGACGTTTGAGTCCTTGGCGGAGAGACCCGCGCATGTGAACCCGGTGTTTACGACTAACCCCTTTGATTGCGAGTTGCCTTTGATTCTGGATCCCGATACAAGAGCGTTAACGCTGAATGCGAAGCTTGCGGTTGACCTGGGCGGATTCGCAAAAGGATGGAGCGCCCATCAGCTATCCCTCATGATTCAGCATGCGGGCGTGCGTTCCGGCGCGATCGGAGCGGGAGGCGATATTACGCTGTGGGGTGTACCGGACGAAGGCTGGTCGGTGGGCATCGGGGACCCTTGGGAAGCTAGCCGGGATCTGATGACGCTTCGGGTAAGATACCCGGCGGGCATCGCCACAAGCAATACGGTTAGACGGCAATGGAAGGACAGCTCCGGTCAAAGCCGCCATCATATTATTCATCCGCGCACGGGAGCGCCGGCCGAATCGGATCTGGCCCAGGTGACGCTGTTTGCGCCGAATCTGGCGGATGCCGAGGTATACGCGAAATGCGTCCTTCTGCTCGGAGAGGAGCAGGGCTTCGATTGGCTTGCCGGCAACCATCCGGCTTGTGCGGCGGTAGGCGTGCTTCATGACGGATCGATCCGGACGGTTGGCGCTATCGGTCAGTATGTGGAGGAAAGGGGATTATGCGTATGAATGAAATCATAGATGCCTTAAGTGTATGGACGACAACGCGAGCCTCGGGCATAACGTCGTATTTGTTCCTTTTTCTGTCCACGATTGCCGGCATTGCGATGGGATCGCGTCTGATCGCAAATAAAGCCAAAGCGATTGTACTGACCATGCATCAATCCGCGGGCTGGTTCGGCTTTCTGTTCGGCATGATGCACGGCGCCGTGCTGCTGTTTGACCAATATGTGGGTTATTCCGTAAGCGGTCTGCTAATCCCGTTCACGGCAGAGTCGCATCCCGTCCTGACGGGCATGGGGACGCTCTCGTTTTATATGGCCTTCATTGTTATCCTGTCTTCAGACATGATGAAGAAGCTAGGAAAGAAAGCATGGAAGATGACGCACATGCTGGCATTTCCCGGATACTTTTTGGCTCTCCTGCACGGCCTTCTGATCGGCTCGGATTCAAGCTATCCTTGGGCGCAGGCGATGTACGGGGCGACAGGCATTATGGTTGTCGCGCTTACGGTCTACAGGTTATGGACGGTCAAAAAGGATAAAGGCGAGGCTCCGAAGAGCGGGCGGGTACCCTATCCGAATGCGAAGCCGATTATTATCGAGACAAGCGAATATAAGGTGCGATAAGGCCCTGTAAAGGGTCTTCTTTATTTTTCAAAGAATATGTCGATGATACAGGCTATTGAAGGAGACAACTTTCGCACCTCCCGCATAAAATGTAAGCGTATCACATTCCTCGAATTCGGAGGTGATGAAAAGTGCTAGGATCGCTTACACTTTGGATGGAAGTAGCTTTGTGGGTCGTGCTGGGCTCGATGGGTGCAAACCTGTTGGTTGACTTGTTCAAAATGGTAACAGGCGGCAAATTCTCGATGGACTTCGTATTGGGCTACCTGAAAGACCTGTTGTACTACGTGATGCCGCTGCTTCTTCTTGCGGGACTTTCCTTAATGGACGTAACGGGCTGGGTCGTTCTGGTTGGTTATTACTTGGGCGCGCTCGCAGTGCTCCTGAAGTATCTCATGGACTTGAAAGGAAAATTATAATCCATGGTGGATGCAGCAGTCGGCAAGCCGTAAAACAAGACTGAGCATCTTCGGATAGGATAGGCCGGGGCTTCTTACGGGAGGGCTCCGGCCTTTGGTTTTGTAGAAGCCAGACCGCTGAAGCCGCATGAGAACCAATCGTGTCCCCGATAAGATTCGCTTAAGGCAGTAGAGCCAGGAAGGATTTCGTCGCCGAGGACATAGGAATCCCGCGCGGCGTTGCGATGCCAATCCGTCGGACGGGCAAAGGCTCGGCTAGAGGGATTTCGAACAGCTCGCCCCGCTGCAACTCTTCCATGACGTAGTTGCGAATAACAAAGGCCAAGCCAAAGCCGCTTTTGGCGAATTGGACGAGCAGGTCCACGCTGCCGAGCTCGAATTCAGGGGTATACGCGATGCCGTGACAAAGGCCTATTCCAGCTGTGTGGGCGCCGGACCGTTTGTATCCGAGCTGCATGGCGCACAAGCGGAGGAGCTTAGGAAGCGGGGCGGAGATGCAGGAGAGTACGGCGTAACGACCGGCAGGCCCAGACGCGTCGGATGGTTTGACGCCGTCGCTACGCGATACGGCTGCCGTCTGCAGGGAGCAACGTCCGTCGTATTAACGAACCTGGATGTCTTGGGTTATTTAGACGAGATTCCGGTATGCATCGGCTATGAAACATCGGAGGGGGTTATCGACGACTTTCCTATGACCTCCAAGCTTGAACACGCAAAGCCTGTGTATAAATCCATGCCCGGCTGGAAAAGCGGGATCTCCGAGATAAGACAATTCGATGAGTTGCCTCTTGCGGCCAAACAATACGTAGAGTTTGTGGAGTCAGAGATAGGCGTTCCGATTGCGACGATTTCCGTTGGACCAAGACGCGATCAGGTCATTACGAGATAAGTGAAAGATAAGTGAAGGGGCAATTCTCCGGGGATGCCGGAATACGATTGAAGTAAGGCTCTTTTCAACGTGGATGACGGAGGTGGGCTTATGGGGAGCAAAGCTGTTTTGGAGGAGCTGCTGTTATCTTGGCCGGGCGTAACGTCGGGTCCTCACCGATTCGGCGGTATCGAATTTGCGGTGAACGGCAAGGAGATCGGACATCTTCATGGCGAGCGGCTGGTGGATCTGTTATTGCCGAGGGCCAAGCGGGATGAGGCGGTAATGGCCGGAAAAGCCAGGTCTCACCATATTCTGCCGGAGTCGGGCTGGGTCTCCGTTTATTTGAATACGGAAGACGATCTTGCCCATGCTATCGAACTGCTGCGCTTTAACTATGAACGGTTTGTCCGGGGAGACGCCGTTCCCTAACGTCTTGGGTGCATATTCCATTCCTCCTTCGCTCATACTGTAAGGAGCTTGCAGCAGAGGAGGTTTGTACGATGGATATTAATCGAGCGAAGGAAATTGCCGCCTCTCCGGTTATGGAGGACGTTAGATATAACGGGGTTCCGATCTATATTCAACATGTGGATGATGCGAACGAAACTGCCCGGATCTATCCGCTTTCCGAACCCGAACAGGAGATGGAGGTACCGCTGCGCAGCTTGGCAGAGGCCTCGTCCGCGATGGCGATGGAAGTTGATGAAGTGGCTTGCCGGGCATCCTTAGACGGAAACTGAATAATTGGTTTTTGTAAAACAAAGCATGGCGGGTTACCGCTGTGCTTTGTTTTTTTGTCAATTATACATGAGTAGATTGTAAGCGAAGGGAATGTGAATTACGATAAAAAGGAATATTTTACTAAGTTGCGCAAGGGGTAGATTTAATGGGTTCTTCTTTTGCGAATATTCAATTAAAAGCAGCAAATGCCCTTTCTGTCGAGCAAGTGGTGCAGGTCATTACGGAGTTGATGGAAAATAACCTTTTCGAGAAAGTGGAAGAACCTGAAGACCGCAGTATCGTTTTTTCCTGGGATGGCTCTAGTCCGTGGTTAACGATTTATGACGAGTTTAGCGACGACGGCGATCAAGATATATTAGATGCCTTGGCAGAAGCTTTATCACTGAAGCTGGGTACTCTTGCCGTAAGCAATTCGGTATATGACAGCGATTTGCTTTATATGAAGCTGTTTAATCAGGGGAAATGCCTTGATACCTTTGTGAATGACGTCGATATATATAACGAGATGACGGAAAGCAAGCGAAGGAGACAAGGGGTTCCTTCAAAGTGGGCTTCGCTTGCGGAAGAAATTTCGAAAGAAGAGATAACAAGGATATGGGGAGAAGAAACCGTCTTTGCAGAGGACACGCTCTGGGAATTATCCAAGCTTTATAGCTGGAATACGGACCGTTCTTGCACAGGGTTCAGATACAAGAAGGACGTAGGCTGGGGTGAAGGGGATAACGTGCTGCATTTCCGGGATAACAATCCTGCAGGGAAACTATTCGAGGAACAAGGACCAACGCGATTGGAGCTTGTCTCTTATCAGTCCTATTTGGATTGCTCCACAGAATCGGAAGAAACGACTTACTTTTCCTATTCGAATACCGGACGGTCTGCTGTGGGGATAAGCATAATGATGTGGGGCAGCGCTATTAGCGGCAATTGCTTTGAAAGTATGGAGGCATGCTTGATTTTGCATGATGGCGCAAGGATTTCCGGCCAAATGGAAGACATTGAATTGCATTACCCGGATCTACCGGACAAGCCATTCCTTGGCAAAATGCTTAGGTTCGACGAGCTAGTTATTCCGGCGGGAGCTACGCTGCTTCGGGAAGCCTCCACTCCAAAGGAGATGACTACATTATTGGAAAGAAACAGCCATAGTCGCATGCTGATGAAGTATACGTTTAAACCGGTTAATAGCGGTGTGTATGAGTGGTGTTTTTCGGTAAGACCAAACACTGAGCCTATGAACGGGGTTACCCACGTCGTCAAAGTATTCATCGATATCCCGAAGGAAGAGGAAAGGGCAATAAAAAAAGAGTTTGGATTCTATGTTTGAAGCAATGATTTACTTTTCGGAAGTCTTATGATTAGATGATGTAGCAATCATACATCTAGGAGACAACTATCATGAGTCAATCACTCAAATCCAGTTTACTGTTAATACTCGCCGCCTTTATATGGGGATTCGCTTTTGTCGCCCAGCGGCAAGGGATGGAGCATACGGGACCTTTTACTTTTAATGCCGTTCGATTTGTACTAGGCGCCTTGTCTTTATTGCCGCTTATTTGGATCATGGACCGGAAATCCGGCCAGACCCAGGCGCAGCCTCTAGGTTCCTTTAAGACTGCTTCTATATACGGAGTATGCACGGGACTTATTTTGTTCATTGGAGCTTCCTTGCAGCAAATCGGGCTGATGTATACGACCGCGGGAAAAGCGGCTTTCGTTACGGGACTCTATATTGTTATCGTCCCGTTCTTCGGCCTGTTTCTGAAGCAGCGGCTTGGCGTGAACAGCGGCATAGGCGCCGTTCTGGCGGTTATCGGCCTGTATTTATTATGCATGACCAATGATTTGACGTTGGGAAAAGGGGACCTCTACGAGCTTGTCGGGGCCTTATTCTGGTCCGTCCACATTCTGATGATCGACCGTTTCTCCCGCAAGACGGACGGGTTAAAGCTGTCGCTCGTACAGATTCTAACATGCTCGGTCATGAGCTTTATCGCAGCCTTCTCTACGGAAAAGGTGGAGCTGTCCGGTCTGTTCGATGCCATGATTCCGTTGTTATACGGCGGAATATGTTCGGTGGGTATCGCGTACACGCTGCAGATTATTGGCCAAAAGAACGCGCATCCTACCCAGGCTGCCATTATTCTGAGCCTGGAGACGGTGTTTGCCGCCATCGGCGGCTACCTGCTGCTGGACGAAGTGCTTGGCGTCCGCGCGGGGATCGGCTGTGTGTTTATGCTGGTCGGCATGATTGTGCCGCAGCTTCCGCCGCTTTGGCGGGTTAACCGTAAAAATCGTTCACTTCTTGAATAAACAACGCAAACAGGGGATGCGAGGAGCTGTCTTCGGGCTTAGCGAACGCTTCGGCCAAGCTTTTGTAGTACCAGGCCTGCTCTTTTTCTCCTCTTTTGAACCGGGACCAGAAGGAAGGGCCGGATGTTTCGAACTCCCGTTTCATGCTGCGCAGGTTATGAAGCTTGTCGGCACAGGCTACCAAGCGGATTTCCAGCGAAGAAGAGGGGAGATTCTCGATCGTATGGGTTTTCCGTTCTTCCCAGCTCAAGGATTTATCCGGCTCGGAGCAGCCCTGCACAATAAACGTGATCTTGGGACCAAATAGATCGGTTAATTGCTGCTCGGTCGTATCCGTATCCTCAAGCACGTCATGGAGTAGGCCCGCTATAATCACTTCTTCACTATAGTTGTATGAGGACAGAAGCATTGCCACTCCAAAAGGATGGGAGATGTAAGGGATCCCGGTTCCCTTGCGGTATTGGGCCTTATGGGCGGTTGCTGCAAACTCGATCGCGATATCCAGTAAGTTCACTTGATCAGCTCCTTTAATGGTATTGACTATATTATACGGAGAAAGAGCAAGTATTACGAGCAACCCGGCTTATGAAGCGCTCCAGGCAAGCAGGTACTCAGAAAGCTTAACGATATGCGATATCGTTAAGGCGAGAGAAAAGCGGCTATAGTGTGGTCTTAACGATGTGCCTGCAACTAGAATAAAAAGTGGACACCCTCTAAGAACAGGTAGATAATAAACACAAAAAAACCGAGGTGTCGTCCACATGAAAGAGAGCAGGCAGCATTACAGTGAAGAGTTTAAAGAAAACACCGTTAAA
>NZ_SLVP01000007.1:282350-346701 GCF_004345425.1 Paenibacillus sp. BK033 | reverse complement strand
TTGAACTACCTGTCTCCGGAACGTTTCGAAGCACAGTACTACCAACAGATCGGCTAATTGCTCTTAAGCAGTGTCCACTTTCTTGACAGAGGTCCCTGAGGGATCTTATCTGGCTCCGCAAGGTGAAATATGAAGTCCTTAAGGTCCCTCAGAGACCTTAAGGACTAACGAAAGCCCGAATTGGCAAGAAAAATGCCAATGCTTGCACATTTAAGGGCCCTAAGGGATCTTAAGCTTCCTTGCTAAGACAAAAAGAAAGCCGTTAAGGCCCTTTAGGGACCTTAACGGCGCAATTGGGTACGGGCACGCAAGCGAGTGCTCTGCTCCAGGTTGTGTGCTGCAGGCTGGATGGTATTCCAGCACTTATGCCATCCCCGTGTCCGGTGGCCGGACTTGCCCAAGCCGTTTACGGTGAACGCTGCGGCCGTTACAGCGGCAAATCCCGCCGGCTGAAGCTGATAACGCCTGCGGCGTAGCAGGCGAGGCCAATCGCCAGCAGCACCAGCGAGGAGAGCAGCGGATCGCCGCTGCCGGCAGCGATGTCGCTTGGCCGGTACAGGGAGAAAATCGAAATGTACCTCAGCCACTCCACGCTGTCGCTGATTTTGCCAAGCATATCAAGCGCGAACATGCCGATAACGATAAATCCGGAGGTGCCAAGCGCCTTTTTCTCATCGTTCATCACCGAGGAGATCAGAAAGGTAATGCCGCTTGCGGCAATAAACAGCATCCAGGCAACGACGTTCATCTCAATGTACCGCCCACCGTTAAACGCAAACTTGTCTCCGATAAACCATACATAACCGAGCATGCCGGCACCGGTCGTTACCAGCATGATCATCAGCAGCCCCGTGCTCAACACGCCTGCCTGGGTTGCCGCAACCTGCCTCCGGGTAGTTGGCGTGGATAGCAGATACGACATCGAGCCTTGATCCACCAAGCGGGCCATGAGACCGGTCGACAGCATAATGCAGAAGATGGACAGCAGAAGAGGAAGGATAAGACCGTAATATTCGCCGGAAATAAAAGCTTCCATGCTGCCAAAGCCGCCTTGGATATTAAAAGCATTTACAATGCCTTCCGGCATCGATTTCAACAGTTCATTCAACGCGCCGGTATTGTCCGCGATGCCGGGATACAGCCAGAACATCAGCAGGATATAAAAGGCAGAGCCAAACGCGTAATTGCTCATGCCCTTCAGATGAATCTTCATCATTTGCTTGAACAGGGGAAGGTTCATAAAGCGGCAGCCTCCTTTCCGTCCTTATCGTTCTTTCGGTCATAGTACTGCATAAAGACGTCCTCGAGATTTTGCGCGGTAATGTCCAGGCTGCGCACTTTGTATTTCGCGGCTTCATGAATCAGCTCGTTATAATTGCCTTGAACGGCCACGGTAACCCGTTTTCCGTCGCGGGACTCCACCGGTACGCGGCCGCTCTTAACGAAAGCCTCGGCATCCTCCGGATGCTCGAATACGATGACAACCAGCTTTCGCTGCATCGACTGCAGCTCGTGAATGTTATTGGTGGCGACCAAACGGCCGTCCTTTATAATCGCGGCGCGGTCGCAGGTCCGCTCAATCTCCGGGAAGCTGTGGGAGGACATAAGGAAGGTGGTACCGCGGGCTTTCTCCTCCAGCACAAGCTCAATAAACAGCTGCTGCATCAACGGATCAAGGCCGGACGTCGGCTCATCCAGAATAATCAGCTCCGGTCTATGCATAAAAGCGGCGACAATGCCGACCTTCTGCTTCATCCCTTTGGACATTTTGCGGATCGGGGTGGAGACGTCGAACTGAAGCCGTTCGATCAGTTCCTTGCGTCGCGCCGCGCTGTCCACGCGCTGCATGCGGGCCAGAAAATCCAGAAAGTCCCTGCCCGTCATTCCTTCGATAAAAGCAATCTCCCCCGGCAAATAGCCGACCAGCTTCTGCACGATCCCTTGCTGCTTCCAAGTGTCCAGTCCTTTAATCGACGCGCTTCCGTTGTCCGGCTTCATAAAGCCCATGATATGGCGGATCGTTGTGGATTTTCCGGCGCCGTTAGGGCCAAGAAAGCCGAACACCTCACCTTGCTCCACGGTAAAGGACACATCGGAAATCCCTTTGCCGCCAGGAAAAAGCTTCGTCAAACCGTCTACGACCAGCATGCTGACCGCACCTTCTTTCGAGAAATTATGAAATATTAATAGACCTATATTTCATCATTATGATAGGCTCGGTCAAAAGAGAAGTCAATGGGTTAT
This sequence comes from Paenibacillus sp. BK033, assembly GCF_004345425.1. Lineage (GTDB taxonomy): Bacteria > Bacillota > Bacilli > Paenibacillales > Paenibacillaceae > Pristimantibacillus. The sequence continues at coordinate 344,457 of NZ_SLVP01000007.1, read as the reverse complement.
GAAATATTTATATGTTATAATTTCATTACTTTCATATTTATTTTAGAGCCGGAGGGTAACATGAACGGATTCGAAAAAAGAGCCGAGCAGCTTAAAGCGAAGATCAGGGCGGCCGTCCTCGCCATGCTTCAGACCTGCGAGCCTAAACATATCCGCATTGCCGACATTGCGGCCGAGGCAGGGGTGTCGCAGGTGACGATCTATAACTATTTTGGCAGCAAGGAGGATCTGATAAGGGAAGCTTTCAAGCATTACGTCGCGGAGCATGTCGACGATTTCGAAAGGTTTATGAGCAGCGGTCCAACGTTTCAGCAGTTCGTGGAGTATGTGGTTAAGGCCGATACCGAAGCCTTCCGCCGCTTCACGCCGGCATTCATCCAGCAGATGATGAGCGGCGATCCGGCGTTTACCGCTTATATCGATGAGGTCACGCAGCGGAGGGCAATGCCGCTTATGCATGCTTTTATCGAGGAGTGCAAGCGAAAGGGGCAAATCTCGGATAAAGTATCCACGGAGATGATTCTGACCTATGTGAACATGTTTGTGGCGCAATCCCAAAGGCTGCTGGAGGAGGCGCAGCAAAGCGGGAACGGCGAGCAATTCTTCGAGGAATTTCTCCACTTGTTCTTTTATGGCGTTTGCGGGATGGAACCGGGGACTGAAGCTTAAACATTGCTATTACCGCCCTGCTATTGGTACAATACACCGTATTAGAGGACAAGGGAGCGGTATCGATTGACGAAAGCAAAAAAGAGCGGCATCGGACAAGGAACCGGCAAGAAGGGCTGGAGCCGCTGGGATAAGGCAGCCAAGAAGAAGAGCGCGAAGCGGGTATTCAGCAAAGGGCCGAAGGCCGGAGCAAGCAAGAAGGAAGAAGCCGGCGGAGCAAATAAACCGGATAGCGAAGAATAATAGGTTATTGCCTAACATTCACAGATCCGTTATAGTGAGTGTAATTGCATAATGCGTGCGGGTGCTGGATAAAGTCCGGCTGAGATAGGCTACTTGTTTGCCTGACCGTTAATCTGAACCAGGTAATGCTGGCGTAGAGAACCGATCGAATTACAGCCATTCGTGTATTCGCGGATGGCTTTTTCTGTTGTTCTAGCGCCCCCTCGTTAGTTACCGAAGGTTACTAAAGAAAAGGAGTGGCAGAAAGCAATGCAAACGGAAACGATAAGGACCGGCAAATTCACCGGGAGATTGTACGAGAGCTCGAAGGGGGTCTGGGAACGGAGCCACCGTCATCCTTTCCTCGAGGAGCTGAAGGCTGGGACGCTTGATCCCGCCAAGTTTATCTTTTACCTCAAGCAAGACTACGTCTACTTAATCGATTATGCCAAAATGTTCGCTTACGGCAGCATTAAGGCTAACGACCTCCATACGATGGGGAAGTTCTCCGAGCTGTGCCATTCCATTCTGAACGTGGAGATGGCGCTGCACCGGCAATACGCCGAGCGATTCGGCGTGACCAAGGAAGAGCTGGAGAGTACGGAACCGTCGCCTACCACTATCGCTTATACCAAATTTTTGCTTGACGTTGCCGCGCACGGCTCCCTCGCGGAGGTTGCGGCTGCCGTATTGCCTTGCATGTGGAGCTACCGGGAGATCGGCGTCCTGTTCGCCGAAGCGCCCGGCGCGCTTGATCATCCGCTATACCGGGATTGGATTCTGATGTACAGCTCCGAGGAGTTTGGCGAGCTTACCGATTGGTGCATCGGCATCATGGATAGGTTGGCCGAAGCTTTGCCGGAGCCGGAGCTGGCGAAGCTCGAGCGGCATTTCATCATGGCTTCCAAGCTTGAATACATGTTCTGGGATATGGCCTACCGAGAGGAAGAGTGGCCAGTGTGAACAGGCAGCAGGTTACCGTAGAGAGGCCTCTGGAAAAAGACTCACCGGGATTGGCAGGGTTGACCGTTAAAGGGCTGACCTACCGGTTCGAAGGCGAGGAACCGCTCTTCGACGGACTTGATCTGGAAGTGCCCAAGGGACAATTCGTCAGCATCGTAGCCGCAAGCGGCATGGGCAAAACAACCCTGTTCCGTCTGCTTGCCGGTCTGCTCCAGCCTGAATCGGGCACGATCGCGGCAGCTGGCATCGATCCCGGCCAGCGCGGCACCATCGGCTATATGCCGCAGCGCGACTGCCTGATGCCTTGGCGGACGGTGCAGGATAACGCCGCTATCGGCCTGGAGCTTAACGGCGTGCCGAAGCGCGATGCGAGGCGAAGAGTGCTTGAGATGCTGCCTGAACTGGGGCTGGCAGGCACGGAAGCGAAATACCCGCATGAGCTGTCGGGCGGCATGCGGCAGCGGGTATCGTTCCTCCGCTCCTTGCTTGCCGGCGGGGAGCTGATGCTTCTCGACGAACCGTTCAGCGCGCTTGACGCCATGACCCGGATCGGCATGCAGCAATGGCTGCTGCAGGTGTGGGAGAAGCATCGGAAGACGATCCTGTTCATCACGCATGATATCGACGAGGCGCTGCTGCTCTCGGACCAGGTGCTTGTTGCCGCATCGAGACCGATTAAGAAGCTTGAGCGGCTTGTAGTGGATTTACCAAGGCCGCGAACCTACGAGACTACGTTAGATGAACGGTTCGTTGACCTGAAGCGCCGGCTTCTAAAGCAGCTTGGCAGAATTGCCTCCGGCGCGGAAGGGGGCGCAGGCTGATGAAGCTGCTTAAGGATAAGCTTCCGATCCTCCTATTTATCCTGCTGCTGGCCGGATGCTGGGAGCTTGGGCCCCGCGTATTTGATGTTCCGGCGTATATCATTCCGCGGCTGTCGGATGTTATTGCCGCGCTTGGAAGGCATGCAGCGCTGCTGAGCAAGCATTTTGCGCTGACGTTGTGGGAGGCGCTGCTTGGCCTGGTATTTTCGGTCGTGTTTGGCGTGTTGTCCGCGATCTGGATCGACGGCTCCAGCCTTGCGCGCAAAACGATTTATCCGTTAATCGTAGCTTCGCAGACCATTCCGATTATCGCTTTGTCGCCCATTATGGTCATGTGGTTTGGTTATGAGATCGGAAGCAAAATCTCGGTTGTTATTCTGTTTACCTTCTTCCCGGTGGCCGTCAATACGGCGGACGGCTTCCGCACGGCTGACCGCGAGATCGGGGAGCTTCTCCGTTCAATGGGAGCGGGGAAAGCGCAGCTGTTTCTGAAATGGAAGATTCCTTCCGCGCTGCCGTCCTTCTTCACCGGACTAAAGATGGCTGCCGCCATCAGCGTCGGAGGGGCTACGCTTGGCGAGTGGCTGGGCGGAGAATCCGGGCTTGGCGTCTACACGAAGCGTGCAGCGAATATGCTTCGCGGCGACGACGTGTTCGCCGGCGTGCTGCTGTTGTCGCTGATGGGCATTGCATTGTTTGTTGCCGCGCAAATCATGGAGAGACTGGTGCTTGGGCACCGGCGTGTTTAGATCATCTTACGAAGAAAGAACGGCCACCGCCAATACGGCTGGAGTCAGATAGATAAAAAAAGCAATTATTTTTAGGGAGAGATTATACTTATGTTCAGAAATCATAATCGATTTATCAAATCAGGATTAGCATTAGCCCTTGTATTCGCCTTATTGCTGACAGCGTGCTCTTCGGAGAAGAACGGCAGCGCCGGCAGCAATTCCGAGAAAAAGACGGAAGAGTTAACGGTGCTGCTGGACTGGTATCCGAATGCGGTACATACGTTTTTATATGCGGCGGAGGAACAAGGGTATTTTGAAGAAGAAGGGCTTAAGGTCAAGCTCCAGACGCCTGCCGACACGAACGACGCGCTGAAGCTGGTCGCTACGGGCAAAGCCGATCTGGCGCTCAGCTACCAGACGCAAGTAGCCGTTGCCCGCTCGGAGGATATCCCGGTCGTGTCCGTCGGGGCGATTGTCCGCCATCCGCTGAATCAGCTGTTTGTGACGGAGGAGACGGGAATTAAAACGCCTAAGGATCTCGAAGGCAAAAAAATCGGTTATCCGTCCCTTCCTCTGGATGAAGCGATGGTTAATACCATGGTGAAGGCGGATGGGGGCGACCCGTCGAAACTAAATTATGTCGATATCGGCTGGGATCTGATTCCGGCGATGACAACAAACCGCGTCGATGGCATTATCGGCGGTTATATCAATCACGAGAAGCTGCTGCTCGAAAAGGAAGGCGAGAAGCTGATCTCGTTTAACCCGGCGGATTACGGCGTTCCGGATTACTACGAGCTGGTGCTGACGGCAAGCGAGAAAGAGCTCGGCAGCAAGGGCGACGCGATCAAACGGTTCCTCGCGGCCGCGGCGAAAGGCCAGGAATATACCGCAAGCCATCCGGATGAAGCGCTGAAGCTGCTGCTGGATAAGCAGAGCACCGACTTCCCGCTGGATGCGGATATCGAGAAGCAAAGCCTGCAGATTTTGCTGCCGCTCATGGATGCGGGGGAAGAGCCTTTTGCCAGCCAATCCGAGGATTCCTGGAACAGCATTATTAATTGGCTGACGGAGCATGGTCAGATCAAGAAGCCGGTGAAGGCGGCGGATGCTTTCCGCAACTTATAGGTTATATTGAATGATGCTTACGAAGTAAGAATCGTCACAACGGCCTCAAAGGGGCCATTAGTGTGACCATTCTTTTAAGGAGGTTTGGCAGATGGATGAGAGACTGGAGAGATATTCAAGGCAAATGCTGTTTGCGCCGATCGGCGAGCTAGGTCAGCGGAAGCTGGGCGAAAGCTCGGTATGCGTGATCGGGATGGGCGCGCTTGGCACCGTGCTGGCGAATCATATGGTTCGCGCCGGTGTTGGACGGGTCCGCATTGTGGACCGGGACTATGTGGAAAAAAGCAATCTGCAGCGCCAGATGCTGTATGACGAGGATGATGTGCGAGAAGGTTACCCGAAGGCGATTGCCGCGGAGCGCAAGCTCCGCCGGATCAATTCGGATGTGCGGATCGAGGCGATTGTGGCGGATGTGACCGTCCATAACATCGATGAGCTGTTGGACGGCATGGACCTGGTGCTGGACGGAACGGATAACTTCCAGACCCGGTTCCTGCTCAACGATGCGTGCTTCCGCAAAGGCATTCCGTTTACCTACGGCGGTGCGGTCAGCTCGCGCGGCATGAGCGCGATTCTGGTGCCCGGCAGAACGCCTTGCCTGCGCTGCTTCCTCCCTTCGGCGGACAGCGGCGGCCAAACCTGCGATACGATCGGCGTTATCGCGCCCGTTGTGGATATTGTCGCTTCCTACCAGGCGGTAGAAGCGCTTAAATATTTGGTTGAAGCGGAGCAGGCCAGACGCAATAGTCTGGTCACCTTCGATTTGTGGAGCAACTATTACTACGAAATGAAGCTTGGAGAGGCAAAGAAAGACTGCCCTTGCTGTCAGCTGAAGGAATATCCGGCACTGCAGGTGACGGAAAAGGATTCGACGGTGTCTTTATGCGGCCGCAGCACGGTGCAGATCAGCGGACATGGACCGCTGGATCTCTTGCAATGGCGCAAACGGCTGGAGCCGGCTGCGGTGAAGGTAGAGCTTAACGCTTATCTGCTCAAAGCCGAGCTGCCGGAAGGAGAGCGGCTGGTATTGTTTCCGGATGGCAGGGTGCTGGTTCAGGGTACGGAGGACATTGTCCGTGCGAAGACATTGTACGCGAGATATATCGGATATTGATCATAGGGGAGATGAGAGCAGGATGAAGGATTTTCGTCTGTATGCGATCACGGGAGAGCAGTTCCATCCCGGCCGCGACATGCTGGAAGTGATGGAGGAAGCGATCAAAGGCGGCGTGGATATTATTCAGCTGCGGGATAAGGACGGCAGCCCGGAAGAGGTGCTGCGCAAGGCGAAAGCGCTGCGGGAGCTGACGCGGAAATACGGCGTGACCTTTATCGTCAACGACTATATCGATATCGCGCTGGAAGTAGACGCCGACGGCGTTCATCTGGGGCAAAACGACGTCTCGCTCACGAAGGCTAGAGAGCGTGTCGGAGACAAAATCATTGGCATATCCACGCATGCGATTGAGGAAGCGCTGCTTGCCGAAGCGCAAGGCGCCGACTATATCGGCGTTGGCCCGGTTTTCCCGACAAAGACAAAGGTAGACGTCGTTGATCCGGTAACGGTGGCATACGTTCGACAGGTAGCGGAGCAGGTCCTCATTCCTTTTGTCGCGATTGGCGGGATTAAGCTGAGCAATGTGGATGAAGTGCTTGCGGCGGGAGCAACAAGAATTTGCGCGGTAAGCGAGATTGTCGGAAGCTCCGATGTCGCTGGTACCTGCCAAGCCTTCCTCCGCAAGCTGGAAGGAGCGGGAGAGTCGCATGCTGCTGATCGTTAATGGCGAGACCAAAGAGCTGGAAGCCCGCACGATCGAGGATGTCATTGTCCTTTTTGGACTGAAAGAGCGTCCGGTCGTCGTGGAAGCGGATGGCGAGATTATTGCCAAGGAACAGTGGCCGGATACGGAAGTAAGGCCGCGGATGAAGATAGAGCTGGTTCATTTTGTCGGGGGAGGCTGAGCGTAGGATGAAAAAGGATGTATGGCATATCGGGGGACATGAGCTCACCTCGCGGTTTTTTATCGGGACGGGATTATTCCCGAGCCCTTATGTGCAGAAGGAAGCAATCCGGGAATCCGGGGCGGAGGTGCTGACCTTTGCCATTCGCCGGATTAACCTCGCTTCAACCGAGGATGATTCGATTCTGCAGCATGTGGAGGGAGAAGGCTTCCGCTTCCTGCCGAATACGTCCGGCGCTAGCACGGCCGAGGAGGCGGTCCGCATTGCGCGGCTGGCACGGGCTTCGGGGCTCAGCGATTGGATCAAGGTAGAGATCAGCGCCAATGAGCGCACGCTGCTGCCCGATCCGCTGGAGACGCTGAAGGCAACGGAAATTCTCGTCAAGGAAGGCTTTACGGTTCTTCCTTACACCTCGGATGATCCGATCCTGTGCAAAAGGCTGGAGGAAGCGGGAGCGGCTGCCGTTATGCCGGGAGCGGCGCCTATCGGCACAGGGCTTGGCCTATTGAATCCGTATAATATCGGCTTGATCGTGGAGGAAGCGAAGGTGCCGATTATCGTGGACGCGGGCCTGGGCTCAGTCACTGACGTGGCGCAGGCGATGGAGCTTGGCGTATCGGGCGTCTTGATGAATACGCCGGTTGCCAAAGCGAAGGATCCGGTTGGCATGGCCCGGGCAATGAGGCTGGCGATTGAAGCGGGACGTCTGTCGTATTTGTCCGGACGGATCTCGAAGAAGCGTTACGCATCGGCAAGCAGCGGCCACGAGCAGTTTATCGTTAAATAACGGGCCGATAACTTGATAGAAAGCTGGTCTAACCATGGGAGAAACAATTGTGATTATGGGCGGGGGCGTAGTTGGTCTTTCCTGCGCCTTCGAACTGCAGAAGCGCGGACATCAGGCCATCGTTCTGGAGATTGGCCGCTGCGGCGGTCAGGCCTCCGGAGCGGCGGCCGGGATGCTTGCTCCTTACTCCGAAAATGTAGAGGGGCCGGATGATTTCTTCCGCTTGTGCCGGGAAAGTCTGCGTCTGTATCCGTCATGGCGGGATGAAGTCCGCCAGGTGTCCGGGCGGACGTTCGAATATACCGATTCGGGCAGCCTCTATATTGCCTATCACGAGGCGGACCGGCTGGCGCTGGAGGGACGGCGCCTCTGGCAAAGCGAGCATGGATCCGGCGGCGTTGTGCTGGAAGGGGATGAGCTGTTCCGGCAGGAGCCGATGCTGTCCCGCGAGGTGAAGGCCGCGCTGTACACGCCGGAGGAAAGCCATGTCTATGCGCCGGACTACGTGCTGGCGCTGGAGCAGGCATGCCGCCAGACCGGCGTTCCGATCTTCGAGCAGCTTGGCAAAGTAACCGTCGAAGAATGGCGTGATAATCTGGTTATCACAGCGCAGGAGGGCCGGAGCTTTACCGGCGACCGGCTGGTCGTCTGCTCCGGCGCTTGGGCACAGGAGCTGGAGGATGTATTCGATATCCGGATTCCGGTCTATCCGATCCGCGGGCAGATCTGCGCTTACGAAGCGGAAGTAAAGCCGGTGCAGCATATGGTGTTCTGCAATCAGGGTTATCTGGTTGCGAAAGCAAACGGTACGCTTGTATGCGGAGCCTCCGAGGATGTGGCGGGCTTTGATACAACCGTTACGGAGCGGGGAATCGAGCGGCTGCGCAAGTGGAACAAGCAGGCGTTCCCGTTTCTCGCCGAGCGGGAGCCGTTCCATCGCTGGGCGGGGCTCAGGCCTTCCACGCAGGACGGATTCCCGCTGCTTGGTCCGCTGCGGGAATCCGGTGGCCGCGTCATTATGGCCGCGGGTCATTACCGCAACGGCATTCTTCTCAGTCCGGTAACGGCGCAGGTTGTCGCGGATTTTATCGATAACGGCAGCAGGCTGCCGGCGTTTGCGCCGGAACGGTTTTCCTACTAAACGATAAACGGGGTGAAATAGAAATGGCGGAATATAACAATGGCCATGTGGCGAGGGCTTTGACGGTTGCCGGCTCGGACAGCGGCGGCGGAGCAGGCATTCAGGCGGATTTGAAAACGTTCCAGGAGCTGGGCGCCTACGGGATGTCCGCTCTGACGGCGATTACCGCGCAAAATACGCTTGGCGTGCAAGGCGTATTTCCGCTCGCGAAGGAAGCGGTAAAGGCGCAGATTCACTCCGTCGGCAGCGATATCGGCGTTGACGCTTTAAAGACCGGCATGCTGTTTAGTGCCGAGATTATCGAGGAAGTAGCCGGGGCGATTGCTTTCTTTAAATGGACGAAGGTTGTTGTTGATCCGGTTATGATTGCAAAAGGCGGAGCGTCGCTCCTGCAGGTAGAGGCCATCCGGGCTTTAACCCGCAAGCTGCTGCCGCTGACGATGATCGTTACGCCCAATATCCCCGAAGCCGAGCATCTGACCGGAATGGCCATCCGGGGCAAGGCCGACAAGCTGGAGGCAGCGAAAAGGCTGCTGAGCTACGGCGCCCGTTACGTCTTAATCAAAGGCGGGCATGAGTCTGGTGCCGAAGCGGTGGATCTGCTCTTCGACGGCAGCGGCTACAGCGAGCTTTCCGGCAAACGGATCGCTACCGAGCGCACCCATGGTACCGGCTGCACCTATTCGGCTGCGCTCACGGCCGGTCTGGCACAAGGGCTTGATATCGAGGATGCCGTTGGCCAGGCAAAAGCTTATATTCAGGCGGCCATTGAGGACGGCATTAGCATCGGCAGCGGGCATGGCCCAACGAATCATTGGGCATACCGCAAAAGAGGATTAGTAGCCAGATAGTGGACAAGATCCAGTCCTAATTCCGCGCTCCCGATCATACATATGATCAAGAGGAGCGTGAATAAGTTGGAAGATAAGACGGTCAAGCGGTATTATCAGCTCAAGCAGAAGCAGAAGGAAATCGAGCAGGAATTGTCCGAGCTGCGCGGTGAAATTATACAGCATTGCGCCGAGCTAGACCTCTCCGAACTGGAGGTAGGCAGCTACAAGGTGAAGATTGTTTCCCAGGAGCGCAAGGAATTTGATGAGAGCAAGCTGTTTGCTGCTCTTCCCGATCCTGATGTATGGCGGCTGCTCTCGAAGCCCGATACCTCCAAAATCGCCGGTCTCATCAAGCTGAACGTTATTTCGGAAGATACCATCAAGGATACGTTTTCGGTTAAGCACTTATTTCTTCTTCAGGTGGATAAAAAATGAGAAATCCATGATATAACCCCGCCCATTCTTCCTCGAGAATTTGGGCGGGGATTTTTCTTGATTGATTGTTGACAATATTAAGAATTGTGAGATAATTAAAATAAGCTTAGTTCTCGGCGATGCCGAGAAGCGGGGAAACCAATCTTTTGGGGCGAATCAGCCGGATTTCCGGCTGTAGGGAACCATCTATCCCGAGCCCGTCAGCTAACCTCGTCAGCTTGAGATGGGTCTTTTGCGAACGAATTGCAAACGATAGACCCTTAGAAGGGTCTTTTTCTGTTTTTAAGGCCCGAAACGCGCACAGACCATGACCATTCTCTGTGCTGCAGGGGTCTTTTTTTCATTTTTCGTGGAGGTGGGATGGACTTCCCGGCATAGGTGACGCTTTTAAAAACCTTTTGGAGGGATGCGAAATGGTGCAACCAATGGCCGATAACGATAGATCGGCAGGTCTGTCGGAGGCGGAAAGAGAACGTCTTAAGAAGCATTTTCGCGTCAATGATTATTACTTAAACCTGATCGACTGGGATGATCCGAAGGATCCGATCCGCAAGCATCTGATTGCGGCGGCAGGGGAAGCCCCTCATGCGATTCAGGAATACACGTGGGAAGCCGCAGGCTGTAAGCACATTTATCAGTCGATGGTTCTTCTCCCGGTATCCCAGGCAGCGGAAGGAATTGCTTACATCGCCGAACATAATGAAATTCATAAGGTTGTGCTGACGGGAGACAGCTTGATGTTAGGCATTGCCAAGCTGACCAGAATTATCGAGCAGCTGCGGAATATCGAGCATATCGGCACGATTAGGCTGGATTCCAGGATGCCTGTTCATAATCCGATGCGGATTTACGAGGACCGTGAACTGTTAGAGATGTTAAGCCGGTTCTCAAGTCCGGAAAAGCGGATCTATCTGATGACCACGATTAACCATCCGAGAGAAGTAACGGCCGAGGCGAAGAAGGCCTTTAATGCCCTTCACCAGGCGGGCGTTGTCGTTCTAAATCAAACCCCTATTGTCAAGGGCGTTAATAATGACCCTCTTCTGTTAGGCAAGCTGATCGATCAGCTGTCCCAGGCTGGAGTTTCGCCATATTCCTTTATCATTAACCGTCCTAATTCTTCTTATCCCGACTCTAACTTGCCTCTGCAAACGCAGTTCTCTATCGTTCAGCAGGCCAAAGAGCTAACCGCGGAGCTTGGGAAGCGGATCAGGCTTCTGATGGCCCACGATTACGGCAAGGTTGAGCTGCTCGACGTAGAAGGCGGCAAAGCTTACGTGAAATATCATCACTATCAAGAAGAAGGAAAAGGCCGCTTTATTATGCTGGACTGTCCTCCTGAAGCATCGTGGCTGGAGGATTTGACGGAGCATGATGACCATATGGTCTATCTGCCGTCCGGTCAACCCGCCAAGAATAAATAAAGGATGTTCGCAAGCGAAAGAAGAAGTAAGAAGGGATACCATTTCACATCCCGGGAGGCTTCTGTTAATGAGAGTTTACAGTCAGGAAATCGTGGACGCCCTGCAAGCGCAGCAGGAGGAAGTAAACTTAAACGGCACGCAGGTAATCGTGAAGGTTAATCCGGAGGAGACAAGGGCCGGTTATCTCGATCCTTACGAGCTTCGGCTTATGAGGAAATGGGCCGGGCAACAAAAGGCTGCCCCAGCCGCTCCTCCGACCCCGGAGGAGCAGCTTCAGCTCATTCGCGATTCCATGGGATTTCCGAACCGTAATTTGAATACGGTGGAGATTTACACCGGTTATGAACGCGTGAAGCTTGGCGATAACGAAGTTGGCCTATGGCGGTATTATCCGCGCAAATCGATGCGGAAGCCCGATAAGCCTTGCCTTATCTATATACACGGCGGCGGGTGGATTGGCGGCACCGTGTTTGCGGTGGAGAACCCTTGCCGGCTAATCGCCGAGCTGGCGGATGCCGTTGTTTTTAACATCGACTATTCATTGGCTCCGGAGCTTAAATTCCCTAACGGGTTTAACGACTGCTTTAATGCCGTTCAATACATTTACGAGCATGCCGAGGAATACGGCATCGACCGGAACCGGATTGCCGTAGGCGGCGACAGTGCCGGCGGCAACCTGTCGGCTGCCGTAGCAACCAAAGACCGGGATCTGGGTACGCGTATGGTAGCCCAGCAGGTGCTGATTTATCCTTGCGTTACCTTCCTTAACGGGGTGAACGGTTATGAGTGGGAGCTGTCCCAGTTCGAGATGGCGGACGAGCAAAGAACTATGATTGATCCGATGCTGGGGATTGGACGGCCCACCGAAGCCGATCCGGAAGTTAGAAAAGCGTGGGAGCTTTATCTGCCGCGCGAGGAGGACGTACGCAATCCTTATGTCAGTCCGCTTCTGTCTGACAGTAAAGGTCTGCCGCGCACCTTATGCGTCGGAGCGGAATTCGACGGGCTGCGCATTCAGTCCGAAGTTTACAGCAGGCAGCTTGCGGCTGCCGGCGTTCCGGTGAAGACCATCCGTTACAAGGGCAACACGCATGCTTTTATTGACCGTTTGGGCTTTGTGCCGCAGGCGGAGGATTTATGTATCGAAATTGCAAATGCGTTGAAAGCCCTATAATAGAAGAGATAGTTTTTCCAAGCCCGTTCTTCCTTGATGGAAGAACGGGCTTTTTGCGTTAAACTTACATGAAAATATGAAAAATCAGGATTATAGCATACTTGCTAGCACGCAACAAGTAAGAAAATACTCATCAAAGCTCATGCGATTCTCAGAAAGTGGTTAAGACCCATGAAACGCCTAGATTACAGCATTCGTAACGCTTTCATTTACCGCTCGTTGCCAATTTTTGCGGGTGTTCTTAGGGTTCCCAGCCTATTTATAATAGCCTTATCAACAAGTTAGGGAGTGAGTATTTATATGAAATTCATGACTAAAATTGCTATGCTGCTGGTAGCTATCGCCTTGCCGGTAACGGCCCTGTTGCACACAACCGCGGATGCATCCATGTCTGCCGATGCGAAGAGGAATAAGGTTGTTCAAACCGCATTGAACCTGAAAGGCAAAGTGAACTATGTAAGCTGGCAGAACCGTCAAGAGAAAAAAGCCCCTTACGCTACGGACTGCTCCGGATTCACAGCGCTTGTATATAAACTTGCTAATGTAGGCGTTACTCTCGTAAACCGTGACGATGATGATCAAGCTAAAGTGGGAACTAAAGTAGGCTACGGCAACTTCAAAAAAGGAGATCTTCTGTTCTTCTGGAACAGCGGCTCGAAAAACCATAAAGACGTAGGCCATGTCGGCATCTATATCGGCAACGGCAAAATGATTCATAACGCAAGCCCTTCGAAGGACGTTATCGTATCGAACGTTAACGATAGCTATTATAAAGAGCGCTTCATCGTGGGACGTCGCGTGATTAAATAGTTCTTATTATCTCAGTTTTGATGCAAGGAACATTCGAATGACTCCGTTGAGGTTAAAATCAAGATAAAAAGACAATATTTAATTGCTTAAAAGAGCAGGGAAAGGCCGTACGGAGTGATCCGTACGGCCTTTTTGCGTTGGTTAGATGATTTCCGCGTTGACGGAGTCGGGATCCTTTACGATATGCTGTCGGACATGCTGGATCATCTTTTTCATCCGGACGGCTTCGGCGCTGGACGGATCGAGCTTTTTTAAATGGGCGGTAAGAGGGAAGACCTTGAAGGCGCTTCGTCCTCCCGTTTTGCTGATCCGCGTCCAGGTTGGGATAAAGTCGACCTTCTTGATGCGAATGGTGCCGTCATCAAGCTTGCGCACCTGCAGCTGAGTGATAAGTCCGGTTAAGGTATGGTCATTGTAATAGAGGCGGGTCGAAATAATATTGCCGAGGGAATAGATGGCGAATCTGCGGATACTCGACCCGCTTTTGTAGAAGACGGCTGGCTGTATGGTATGCGAATGGGCGCCGAGAATAATGTCGGCTCCATTTTTGAATAATAATTGCACCATATCCTTTTGCTTCTGAACCGGATAATTCGAGTATTCTCTGCCCATATGCAGGCATACGATGGTCAGATCGACGTTTTTGGCCTTAAGCCGCTTCAGGTCGGAAACCATCTTGGCCGGATTGATCAGGTCAACCGCCCATTTATGGTCCGAAGGAACCGGAATTTTATTGGTGGTTTTCGTATAAGCAAGGAAGCCGATCTTGATGCCTTTGACTTCCTTGACGACCAGTTGCTGCGCTTCACTCTGCGTCCGGTAAGTGCCGGTGTGGGCAATCCCTTTGGCATCCAAAATTCTGAGCGTACGCTTCAGACCGTTAATGCCATTGTCCATGCAATGATTATTGGCTGTCGAGACAAAGTCGAAGCCGAGATTTTTCAAGGTATCGGCGAAAGCGTCCGGGCAGTTGAACATCGGCCAGTTCGTACGCGGATGCCGTTTCACGACACTATAAGCGTCCTCGGAGGTTTTACCCGCAAATACGGTTTCCAGGTTGCCGATCGTCAGGTCGGCATTGCGCAGATAAGGGGCGATCGGCTCGAACAGATGGTCGAAGGAATACCCTTTTTCCCCCTTGCAGGAGTTAATGATACGCGTCTTCATCAGGAAATCCCCGACTGCGGCTATCGTTATTTCCGTACTCATGATTCATCTCCGTTTATTTGGTTTTTGGCAGCAGGCTGCGGGCATATTGGAAATGCGTATGCAGGGCCTGCTCCCAGGCTTTGAGTCCATACAGCTGCCGCATAATTTTTTTGCCGGGCTTGATGTTGATCTCAAGCAGCCACAGCTTTCCGTGGACGTCCACCGCCAGGTCGATGCCAAGCTCGCAAAGGCGGGCATGGTAGGAGTTTTCAGTAAACGTCGGAATATATTCCGCGAGTTCGCGGACGGATTTGGTGAGTTCTTCGCCTTTTTCGTCGCCAAATTCTTTCTTCAAATAGGAGCTGGCTTCAAAGGCATGGCCGCCGCTTTTCAGGTTGGACGTAATCCGGCCGCGTTTTGCTTCCCGCACGGCAATTCCCGTCGTCTGCCAGTTCCCTTCGCTTTTCTTCAGCATTAACGCGCGAATATCATAGATGATTCCTTGCTTGTTCCGGATATCGATCCACTGCTGCATGATCTGACGTTCCTTGCTCAAGGACCGTCTAATTAACGAACGGATGCCCGCGGCGCTCATCCTTTGCGTCTGCTCGCCGTTGGTCTGCACTTTGTATTGTCCGTGCTCCAGCGTGACGCGTACGATATCTCTGCCGCCCCAGCCGTTAATCGGCTTGAGCATGACGCTATTATACTTTTTCACAAAGGCCAGAAAGCTGCCGGGGTCCTTCACCGGTTCGGTAGGAAGAAGATACGGCTTCAGCACGGGGGACGTGAGCAGATGCTTCTGGATCCTCATTTTGTTGCCGATGCCGTAGCCGGTAAACGGGAAAGAGGGCGCTTTTTTGACCAGAGTGGCTCTGCTGACTTGCGATCCTTTGTAAAATCCGATATCCATGTTCATCTTGGGAAAAGGCAGGGTCTGCCTGCTCCAGGTTCCGCCTTTATATACGTAGCCTGTTATTCTTCGGGTTGTCAGGTTCACATCTTTAGGGGTGTAAACGAGAATGCCGCTGAACTTCTCGGCGAGGGCGGATTTGGCATGTCTTGCAAAGCTTCCCGCATGGCCGATCCGATGGGTCATGATTCCTAAGATGTCGCTCATCTTTGTTTCTCCTGTCCTATGGCCTTAAGCTGTAGTCGGAACTGTGTAGTATCATATGAAGCATGATATTTGTCCGGCATGGGATAAACGCCCATTCCTCAAGGGGGAGGCGTCCGTTGAAGGTACTTTTTGCGGGTGGAAGGAATAGTATGGAGCAAGCGATTAGCCTCATGCAGAAGGACACGTAACTGCTGTACATCAATGGAGGAGATTCCACCATGAAAGGCTATATGATTAAATATCCGGGGCGAAAATGGTTAAAGCATGTAGCGCTGTCTGGTGAAGAAGAGCTCCGCGATTACTTGCCGGATACGGAGCAATTTACGCCAAAGGGTTTTATCAGCATGATTGACCGTTACCCCGTCCTGTTCGTGAAGCCGGATCTTGGCATGAAGGGACAGGGTGTCATGAAGGTTTATTATAAGGATGGCCGAATCGTCATTCGGACGGAGAACAGCCGCTATTCGTTCCAATCCGCGAAGTTCGCGGCCATCAAGTTGAAGCAGCTGATCGGTACCAAGCGGTATCTGATGCAGCAGGGAATCAATCTGATTCAGCTTAACGGGAACCCCATAGATTTTCGTATCCTTCTGCATTTGCGGCGGGACGAAACCTGGAAGTTTTTCGGCGTTATGGGCAAGATGGCGGCGCCTAACCGGTTCGTGACGAACCATAGCAGCGGGGGAAAAGCGATCCGGCTGCATCAGGCGCTTGGCTTAACGAAGCAGGAATGCGAGACATGGGAAGTGAAGCTTCGGGAGATGGCGTTTAAGGTTGCGTCCGGGATGAAAAAGCATTTTCCGCTTATAACGGAGCTTGGCCTGGACATCGCAATCGATACCGAGCACCGCGTCTGGCTGCTTGAGGCCAATACGAAACCACAGTTCCAGCTGTTCCGCTATCATTCCAATCCTAAGCTGTACGCCCAGATTGCTTCTTCGGTGAAGGCCATTAGAGGAGATGGGTAGGGGCGGGTGGTGAGGGAGCAGTGCGTTTAATAGGAGTAACTATAAACGGCCTTTCTGTCGGTTCCCGTGTTTACGTTGTCTCAGAATTACCCCCTGTTTGTCGCTTGTAAAAATGTTCAATGAGACTATTAAGAATGCAAAATTTGGTATATTAATGGGGTAATAAATAGCGTGTGAAGCACACCGCTCTTTTCCGTTGCTTACGGAAGGGGGCGGTCATTTTATTTTCAAGAGGAGGATTTGTATATTCGAGTTCGAGGCCTATTACAAGGAGTGGCTGGCAGAGCAGTTGAAGGCGGGAAGCAGTGAGAGACAAAGGAAGCTCAAAGAACATGGACACGCGGAGAAGTCATTCTTGGAGCATGTGTGGCTGCCGGCAATCGGAGGGACGGAGTATTTGCATGGCGAGTATGAGGTGAGCGATTTTAAGGACGGAGTTAGATTTCTGGACTTTGCCTACCTTCGTCATCCGCACAAGATAGCCATCGAGATTAACGGTTACGGACCGCATTCCCGGGATATCGATCGCCGGGGCTTTGCTGATCGCTTGCAACGGCAGAATCATTTGGTTCTGGACGGCTGGACCGTGCTTCGTTTCTCGTTTGACGACGTGAAGGAGCGTCCGCGGCAATGCCAGCAGCAGCTGCAGCAGCTGCTAGGGAAGTTATACGGCCAAGGAGCAGACCGGGAGATTACGCTGCATCAAAGGGAGATTATTCGGATTGTATCTTATCAATTAGACCCTGTTTCGCCAGTGGAGGTTAGCAAGGCAATGGGGATTAGCGCGCAGTTTGCGCGGAAGCTGATGCTGGACCTGGTAGATAAGCGGTATTTGATGTCGGTTTCCCAAGGAGAACGCGTTCGTTACTATCGCCTCGGGAAGCGGAAGGCTTGAGCGAGGGTTGTGGCAGGCTTAACGATGTGCGACATCGTTAAGGCTTCCCGTGAAGGGGAATCACCCCTGAAAAGCCTCCGGCAGACCATGCTCAGCCTGTTTTATGCCGCATATCGGTCGAATTGGGTCGAAAATTTTACTTTTGGGGAAATGTTAAAGTATGATGGATACATAAGAAATTTTTCGTGAGATTTTACCGTGGCATGGAGGGAATTCCCATTACGAACATGATGTTGAACGACGCAATGACGATGCTGAAGCTGACAAGCCGGACCTTTTATATTCCCATCAGCAAGCTGATACCGGAGTTAAGAGAAGCCGTGGCGTCCGCCTACCTGTGCATGAGAGCAATTGACGAGGTAGAAGACGATGAGAAGCTGCCTGCTCCGATCAAAAAAGAACTGCTCCTTGGAGCGGCGCAAGCGATGAAATCGCAAAATTTCGAGGAATCGCTAGAGCAAGTGTGGCAGCCTCACATGGATAAGCTCCCGGAAGTTACGGTGCGGATGGCCGAATGGGCGCGGCTTTGCCCGGCCGGCATTGCCCCAACCGTATACAACTACATTGCGATGATGGCTGAACAGATGGCGGATTGGGTGGGACACTCGTGGAATATCCGGACGGAAGAGGATCTGGATAAGTACACCTACAGCGTTGCCGGCATGGTAGGCGAAATGCTCTCCGATATTTGGCGCTGGCATGACGGGACGGAGACCGACCGTGACAAGGCGGTTGCTTTCGGTCGGGGGTTACAAGCGGTTAACATTATGCGCAACCGTGCGGAGGACATGGAGCGCGGCGTAGATTTCTTCCCGGACGGCTGGGATCTGAAGGACATGCTGCGTTACACCCGGCGCAACCTGAAGCTAGCGGATGAGTATCTCGCGGATTTGAAAAAAGGCCCTGCCCGCAGCTTCTGCCAGATTCCGCTGTCGCTTGCCCATGCGACCGTTAACCTGATTGCCGCCGGCGGCAATAAACTGACGCGGGACGCCGTGCTGAAGATCGTCGGCAAGATCATGTAACTCCATACAAAGAAAGTGCCCCACAGCACGATGCTGTGGGGCTAAGTATTTATATTATTAAAAGGGGGGTTGAGTTCTATTATAGGCAATGTTCATTAAAGAAAGATGAACATTACATTTCGAGTATGTTACAAATATTAACCAAACGATTCCAATCGCTTAGGTGAGCCTATGCCCCCCGTCCACATGCTGGACGGTACCGGTAACAAACGAGTTTTGGATCAGATAAAGCACGCATGACGCTACATCTAAAGCGGAACCGATCCGCTTAGCAGGGAGCTTTCCGGCCACCGTACGATACAGCTGATTCCGCGCCTCCTCCGGCATTTTGCTTCGGGATGGGGTATCGATAATGCCGGGAGACACCACGTTAACCCGAAGCGGGGCCAGCTCAAGAGCAAGCGTCTGACCCAGGTTCGAGACGGCTGCGTTAACCGCTCCTAGAGCGGCTGAACCGGCCATCGCTTTATAGGCCGCAACACCCGAAAACAACGTAATGGATCCGTTATCCGCAAGCTTAGGCGCGCCGTATTTGGCCGCATAGTATTGTCCCCAGAATTTATTCTCGAACAGCTCGCGGGAACGGGCCGATTCGGTCTGGAGAAAAGCACCGCCCGAGGTTTCGGCCGCGCTGACGACCAGGTGATCCAGATCTCCCACCCTCTCGAAAAAGAGCTTCACCTGCTCCTCGTCCGTTGTATCCAGCACATAAGCGGATGCGGCGGGACCCAATTCATGAACAGCCGCCTGCAGCTTAGCCTCCGAACGGCTTGCGATAACCACTTCCGCACCCTGCTCGATAGCCTGCCGTGCCGTCTCCAGTCCAATTCCCGAGCTTCCTCCGATAACGGCAATTCTTTGATTTTTCAGCATGCCTGATTCCTCCCAATTTGAACGTATGAGCGATTTGCTCTTGCAATGAGCACAGCATACCGCCAATAATTCCGTTTGGGAAGTAGTGTTATTTTATTCATATAGTTACCGAAAAGTAAGGATTGTGCCGTGTCGAGGATGGCGGGTTTATTTTATTTTTCACCCAAAGCAAGGCCAAACCGTTTCAGCTCGATAAAAATCCCCTCCAGCTGCCTGCCCCTCTCCGTTAAGGTGTATTCCACTCTAGGCGGTACCTCCGGATATACTTTTCGCCCGATAATCCCCTTGGCTTCGAGCTCCTTCAGCCTAAGCGACAGCGTCTTGGGGCTGATGCCGTCCATCCCTTTCAGCAGATCGCTGAAACGAAGCGTCCCCTCGATCAACAGATCGCGGATAATGAGGAAGGTCCATTTGGTTCCTATGACGTCCAGCGCAGCTTCAATCGGACAAGGCTCGCCGGGCGTTCCTTTATTTAATGCAATAGGTTCAATCACGCTGTCTCCATCCTTCCCTTGGCGCACTCCGTCTGTTTGCTCTCATAGTAGCACAATCGATAGCTCCGGGGGAGTAGATGTCCAAGCCGAATCGCGGGATGAGCATGCGAACCTCTTGGAGCCCAGGCATTGCGGTTTCCAAGGGGTTATTTTTATAGTAAGATGGGGTTGGTAGATTCGGATGCAGGGAGAGATAGGACGATGAACGATTTGATGAAGACATTGCTTGCGCAGGAAGAGGAGCTTCAGTTCGATTCTTTCACCAACGAGGACGCGCTGCAACTGGGCAACATCGTGGTACAGCACGCGAAGGATGCGATTGGCAAAGGAATTGCGGTACATATCGAGAACGACGAGCATCCGCTCTATACCCACTACATGGCGGGGACTTCGAAGGACAATATTTATTGGGTGAACACGAAGAAAAATGTTGTGAACCATTTTGGCCACAGCTCTTTATATGTTGGCGAGATGTTCCGAGACCAAGGGACAACGTTCCCGGAAAGCTCGGGCCTGCCGCTTTCTGACTATCAAGGCGAAGGCGGATCGTTCCCGATTATCGTCCGCGGCCAAGGCAAAGTCGGCACGATTACCGTCTCCGGCCTGACTGGCGAAGAGGACCATCAAGCGGCGGTAGACGGCATCCGCAAGTTTTTGATGAAGGGATAGGACAATCGATTTGAATAGACACCTCCGTTTTAATCGTCGAGATTAGGCATGGAGGTGTTTTTATGTTTGCTTGAGGGGAAAGGGGAGTGCCGGGATGAGGGCAAAAGCTGTTTTTCTTGATTTTTACGGGACGCTGGTGCATGAGGATGACGATATTTTACCATCGATATATGAGCAAATCCGGGCAAGCGCGGCGACCCCTTGCGCGCCGGGTGATATCGGTCAATATTGGTGGAGGACGTTGTCCGGCTTCTTTGAAGCGAGCTTTGGGGAGAAGTTTAAGCCGCAACGGGAGCTGGGGCTTCTGTCTCTCGTCGAGACGCTTGCGCATTTCGAGTCGGACTGTTCGGCGGAGCAGCTTATCCGAAGGCAGTTTGAGCATTGGATGAAGCCGGAATTGTATGAGGACACCTTGCCTTTTCTCTCGACTTTCAGGGATCTCCCGATTTATATTTTATCCAATATCGATACGGCGGATATTGAGGCAGCGGCTGCTTTTCACGGGATCAAAGTGACGGGCATCGTGACCAGCGAGGACGTGCGGGCTTACAAACCGCGTCCGGAATTGTTTCTTGAGGGCATGAAGCGCTGCGGTCTCAAGCCCTCGGAGATTGTGCATATTGGCGACTCCTATAGCAGCGACGTTGTGGGAGCAAGCAAGCTTGGGATTCAGACGATCTGGCTGAACCGGCTCCATAAACGGCAGCCGCAAGGGCCCGAACCGGATTATGTTTGCGACGATTTAAAAGCAGCTGAACGATGGCTGCTTCGGAGTAAGGGGAACGAAGCGGAATAACAGAAGGGATGGTGAACATAGTGGACAAGCCGCTAACAGGCGTAGGCGCAACTTATGAGCATAACAGGCTGCTCGCGGACAGCTACCGGAGATGGACGGGGCAGGAATTGGTGTCCGCCGAGCATGATAGGGAGAAGGGGCTGGAGGAGCTGCTGTTTACGGCTCCGAGAGTGATTTTGTCGCATGGGACGGAGAGCGATCCGGTGTTGAATTACGGTAACCGCATGGCTCTGGAGTTGTGGGAGATGACATGGGAGCAGCTGACCAGCACGCCTTCGCGGCTTACGGCAGAGCCGATGGAGCGGGCGGAACGGGACCGGTTTTTTACGCAGGTGACGGCAAACGGTTATGTCGATAACTATACCGGCATCCGGATCTCCAGGACGGGACGGAGATTCTACATCGTTAACGCTACGGTATGGAATCTGGTGGATGAGCAGGGGATTTACAGAGGGCAGGCGGCGACCTTCCTGGATTATAAATTTTTGTAGGGTTCTACAAAAGATAGAACTGCACGGACGGCAAGCCGCTTGATACGATAAAGTCGTTCCATACTTGAGCGAAAAGGAATGGTCTTTATGTCGTACGCGGTACCTTGGCGCGTTTTTGTCCGATATCTCGCCTCCAGGCTGTTTGGGGTGGGAGTAGGGCTATTGGTTTTTATTCTTCTATTCAACGGGTTTAAACTTCATCAAATGTCAGGTAGGGGATTGAGTATACCCTTTAGTTTCTTTTACGGCTATGGCTTGCTTTTCGCGTGTCTGGCGGATTTTTTGGCACGGTTCGTGAAGTACGGGCGGAGCTTGTTCTGCCTCGTGTTGTACATCATCGGCGGCTATCTTCCGTTTCTGTGGACGGATACGGCTGTTGCGATGATTGGAGGGACGCTTGGCGCATTCTTTTCGCTGATCGTGCTTGTAGCGTCCTTTATAATTGAAAATCATTGGCCGTATTCCGCGCTTGGCGCAGCAGGGCTGTTGATAAACTATATGGTCATGTTTATGCTATGAACCTTTAATTGTTTAGGGTTGTTCCGTCATTTATCTAGTTACAAGCTTTTGAGAAGAGGTTTAAACTAGGGAAGAAATTAACCGACAGGAGATGAGTCTAAATCGTTATGGTCATTCAATCCGTTAATACGTCCAGTAAGGCTGTTGCTTTTACGTTTGACGATGGACCCCATCCGGTGTACACGCCGGAGCTGCTGAAGATCTTCGCAGAAGCAGGGGGAAAAGCAACCTTCTATATGATCGGCGAACAAATCGCTGCTCATCCGGAGGTAGCGAGGCTTGTCCATGAGCAAGGACATGAAATCGGCAACCATTCGTATACGCATCCCAATATGACCGAGCTGTCGGACGAAGAATTCGAAAGCGAGCTTTCGCGTACGGAGGAGCTTATCAAGCAGGTAACGGGAACGCGGGCCGCAACGATGCGTCTGCCTTATCTGGCGCGGGACGAGAGAGTGGATGCCATGCTTGAACGCGATGGCTATCCGTCAATCGGCGCCGTGAACATGGAAGCCAAGGATTGGGACATGCCGGGCGTTGACCATATCCTCGAAACGACGCGCAAGGAAGTGCGGAATGGCAGCATCTTGATCTTCCACGACGGATTTGGCGACCGTTCGCAGTCGGTAGAAGCGGTGCGCGTGCTGACGAAGGAGCTGACGGCGAGCGGGTACCGGCTGGTAACCGTGAGCGAGCTGCTTCGCCTGGCGGAGTAGGAGGGCACAAGAAGCTTAACGATGCAGGACATCGTTAAGGCGGCTAAAAGCGCAAAACCAAGGAGGCTTAACGATGCACGGCATCGTTAAGCACATAAAAAACCTGCGAGCAGGCGAGTAAAGCGCCCGTATCGCGTAACTTAACGATACACAGTAACGTTAAGCACAATAACAAGACATGGCCTTGCGCTGACTGTTCCGCGCAGGGCCATGTCTTGTTATTCGGTTGCAGGCGGGCGTTTGCCGTTCTGCAAATCTTTTATCGAGTAGCCAAAGTCCATTTGAAGGTGGGGATAGTCCTTGAAGCTTGTCCAGTCTCCGCCCCAGGCAAAGCCTAGCTTTTTGGCGGCCGAGACGACCTCCATCCAGTCGGACTTGCCGTTGCGATTGCCGTCATATTCCATATCCCAGATAACGTCGCCATCCGGCTTGACCAGCGCGAAATCGACCGCAAGCCCGTAGTTATGGTAAGAAGCGCCGCCTCTAACATTGGTGACCACTTGGCCCGGCTCGGACCGGCCCTTCTTGTAAAGGGCGTTCTGCTCCTCGCTTGAGCGGAAATCGTCGGTGATCATGATTTTTATACCCAGCTTGCCGGTCTGGGCCACAAGCTCATCCGCCTTCTCTGCAACAATCGGGTGAAGGCCGACGATTGCCGTGCTTTTCGCAGGAGCCTGCTCCCGGGCAGGCGCGGGATGATCCTGTACCGATTCGACCCATCGCCAGCCCATGACAATAATCGCAATTAAAACAAGCGAGGTCATAACCCGGCTTCTCTTCTGCTTCTGTTCCGGCCTGACATACGGCTGGCCTAATCGGCCAACGGTCGTATTTTGCCGTGCCAAAGGTTCGGGCATTCTTAACGTCTCCTCTCCGGTTGTCCGTTTCTCTCTCTCAATCTATGAATCTCTCTATTAGCATGCGCAATTATGTAAGCTCCTAAACACTCGGATTGTCCCATTGTAGCACAATTCGACATTCGCTTGCCCCCGTCCGGGGTAGGGGAATGGAGCAGGGGCATGTCCCGCCAAATTCGCAGCAGGCTAAGGCATCGCAAGGGAAGACGGCATGTTCCATTCGGAAGCCGCGATCTCCGTAAAACGCACAAAAGGCCCATCGAAATGGGCCTTTTGCTTGCGGACTAAGCTTCGTATGCTGCCGCGAAGATTAGTGCAGATAAGCTAGGGATTAATAAAATTTACCGAAGCCACAACCGCAAATAATGATCACCAACAGTATAAAAAGCACCAGGATGAAACCTGTAGAGTTAACACCACCAACGTAACCGGACATTCTACATGCACCTCCTTACGTCTTGAGTACTCTATAACTTATGACCGTTTTCTCCAAGGTGCTTGGGTGTTTGTTCCTGAGGCATTTGACCAATTATAAATGGCGCTCATTGACGCTTGTACCTGAAGTACGGCTGACCGATGCCGATTCCCATTTTCTTGCCGATGAACCGTTGCCTGAACTTTGTTACCATTAGAGAAGCATGATCTGATGTATTATTGAAGCTTTTGCTAAGACGCAAGAATCATCACGGACACCTAGTCTGGCTGTTTGTATGATCATTCTATTTAGGGGGAACATTCTCTTGATTAGCAGCAAGTTTAAGAGATGGGTCGCGGGAGCAGCAGCATTGTCCTGTCTAATGGGGATCGTTCCTACCGTTGATGCAGCCAGCACGAACAAGCTGCCTTTCGACGATATTGCGGGCAGCTTTGCCAAGGACTCTATCATTCGTTTATATGAGAAACAGATATTATCGGGGACTTCCGCTAGAACCTTTTCGCCCAAACAGCCCGTTACCCGGGCGGAATTCATCACGATTCTGGACCGCGTACTCGGGATCAAAACCGTTCACGGCGCTATCAATCCATTTAAGGATATGAAGCCCACAGACTGGTATTACGACGCGGTTACGGCTGCCGTCCAGGTCGGCCTTGCGGATGGGACAAGCGCGCATAGCTTTGAACCGTCAAAGCCCGTAACAAGGCAGGAAGCGGCGATTATGCTCATACGGGCATTCAAGCAGTCCGGTGTATCCGGCGATACCTCGTTTTTTGCGGACGCTGACGAGATCGCGGATTGGGCCGATAAGGCGGTTGGTGCGGCGCTCGAGCTTAACCTGATGGCCGGTGATGCGAACGGTCATTTTAATCCGGCAGACGGGATGACCAGACAGGAAACGGCCGCTGTCATTGATCGCGCTCTGCAAAATGCAAAGTGGGCTACCGCGCTTGCGAAATCGCAGTCTGCAGCCCGCATCCAGCTTGGCTGGCAATACGGCCAGACGACGGCCCAATATGAGCAGTCGGTTCTCCAAGCGAACGTAACGACTTTATCCCCGCGTTGGTACTTCTTCGACCCGGCAGGAGTTGTGGCAGACTACACGGATCAGTCGCTCGTAAGCTGGGCAAGCAAAAACAAAAGACAAATTTGGGGAATGGTCGGCAACCGCTCCAGCCAGGAAGTGACGCATCAGAACTTGTCCAATGCGACGTACCGCGGTAAAGTGGTCGATCAACTTACGGGCTATGTGCAGAAGTACGGACTCAAGGGACTGAACATCGATTTCGAAAATGTCGCTCCCGAAGACCGTGCCTATATGACCGCTTTTATTAGCGAGCTTAGCGCGAAGCTGCACAAGATTGGCGCCATCGTCTCGGTATGCGTATCGCCTGACCTTGGCAGTGACTGGACCGAAGGCTTCGATTACAAAGCGCTTGGCGCTTCGGCCGATTACATGGTGTTGATGGCTTACGACGAGCATTGGAGCACCAGTCCAATCGCAGGCTCAGTCGCCTCGCTGCCCTATGTGGACTATGCGATCGCCAACATCCTCGAGGAAGTGCCGGCAAGCAAGGTTATCTTGGCGCTGCCTTATTACAATCAGGACTGGGCCACCGATAAATCCGGAAAGGTAACGGCTTCGGAACTGACGCTCATCGAGCAAAACAACATCGTCCGCAACCGTTCGCTTCTCCCCGCATGGGACGCATCGGTTGCGCAATATACCGTATCGTACCAGCTTAACGGCCTTAAGCATCAGCTCTGGATCGAGGATGGAAGATCGCTTGCCGCCAAATATAAAAAAGCAATGGATTATAATCTGGCGGGTCTTGCCTATTGGTACATCGGCGGAGCCAGCACCGATATTTACAACAGTCTTAGCAATGCTGAACGGTTCTACGGGTTAAATTTTAATTAGTTTATGGATTCATGCTCTTATTTATTTATCCGATTAAGATAAAAGAACGCTTCCCGTACCGTGCGGGCAAGCGTTCTTTTTTGCGTTGGAGCCGATGCATTATTTGTTCTTTACGTAATCGATGAACATCCTTTTGAGAATAAGCAGCTGCGGTCTGGACTCGAGATCCGATTCGAACAGCAGAATGTTATTCTGCAGCGATAGCTGACGGGAAAAATGGCGTAATCGTCGTCAGCGTTTCTATGATCTGCAGATCGGGGCGAATCGAGAGGTCATCGATGCCGGACTGCACAATGGCCGCAAAATGCAGCGGGTTTTATCAAACTGTTCCTCACGCCGGATGACGCATCGTATCTGACGGGCATCGAGTTGCCTGGTTGCAAAGGCGTGACGGCGAAGTGACAAAATCGAGCGAGGCTAGTCTTAGAACCACGCGAAAGGCGAAAGACGCCTAGCGTGGTTCTTTTGCTTGGAGCAATTTTGTGCCATGATAAGCTTATGCTTACGAAGCAAGAATAGCCGCCAAGCGGCAGCAATTCTTTGGAGGTGATGGGGTGTATTCTGATATTCAATTCGCAAGCGACCGGCCGGTTTCGATGCAGGTCAAGGATTACATGAAACGGCTGATGATAACGGGCGCGCTGCAAGCGAATCAGAAGCTCCCGTCCACGCGAGAGTTAAGTCTCTTGATGAATGTAGGGCGCAATACCATCGTGACCGCTTACGCGGACCTGGTGGATGAAGGATTTATATATGCCGTAAAAGGAAAAGGCAACTTCGTCGCGCAATCGGCGGGCGGCGTTGCGGCGGAAGAGGGCGCCGGCAAGAAGCTTGACTGGAGCGAACGGATGAACGATCTGGCCCGCGCCGCGGAAGAGCATGATCTGATGAAGCATGGCATCCGCGCGAAGCGGGGGGCGATTTCTTTTACGAGCATTGCTCCGGACGAGAAGCTGTTTGATCTGCAAAATGTGAAGCGGGCTTTCCTCGACCGGATGTCGCTGGAAGGCAACATTATTCTCAATTACGGCTACGCCAAGGGCTATAAGCCCCTGATCGAATTCCTGATGCGTTACATGGAAAACAAAGGCGTCGATCTGACCGGCAAGGATATGCTCATTACAAACGGTTTTACGGAAGGGTTCGATCTTGTCCTGTCGGCGCTTGGAAAGCGCAGCGGACACGCGTTATGCGAGAACCCGACTCATCATACCGCCATAAAAAATTTAAAGATGCACCAATTTGCCGTTACCGGCGTAGATATGGAGCCTGACGGCATTAGCCTAGAACAGCTGGAAGAGAAGCTTGGCGGGCAGGACTATGACCTCGCTTACCTTGTTCCTTCGTACCATAACCCGACGGGAATCGTAATGTCCCACGAGAAACGGGCTCAGACGGTGCGGATGCTGAACGACCGCCGGATTCCGATTATCGAGGACGGCTTTAATGAAGAGCTTCGTTATTCAGGCGCTCACGTGGCCCCTCTGCTCGCTTACGGCGGCAACCGCAATAACGGAACGATTTATTTAGGCAGCTTCTCCAAAATTCTGTTCCCCGGCCTACGCGTCGGATGGATTCTGGCGGATAAGGAGCTGATCGACTATCTGGAAAGCGTCAAACGCGCGCGGACCATTCATACTTCAACTCTTGATCAATCGCTGCTCTATCAATATCTTCATAACGGCAACTTCGAGAAATATCTGAAGCGCGCGAAGGCGGAGTATAAGCGCAAATACGAGCTGGCCGTGGAGAGCTGCAGGACGTATCTGCCGCTGAAAAGGCTGTCGGGCGACGGCGGGCTCCACCTGTTCGTCGAGTTCGAGGAGAGCTTCTCCACAAGGGAGCTGCTGCAGGCCTGCACCGAGCAAGGCGTACTGTTCACTCCCGGCGATATTTTCTACACCGACGGCGGCGGCCGCCATACGATGCGGCTTGGCTTCTCCCGCGTCTCCGACGAGAATATCGTCATAGGGATCCAAAGGATCGGGGACGCTGCGAAAGCTATGCTCGGGAAGTAATTCGCAGCGAGCAAAGCAAAGCCTATGCTTACGACAGCAATTTGCTTATGAATTTAAACTGTTTTATCATTCCATACTCGCAAAATTTTTAGGAGGCTTCTACACAACATGATGAAAATCGGCGTTATTATGGGCGGCATTTCGTCCGAAAGAGAAATTTCTTTATTAACGGGGCAAGAAATGATCGCGAATCTGGATCGCGGCAAATACGAAGTGGTGCCGATCGAGATTAACACGAAACGCGATTTGATCGATAAAACGGCGGGTATCGACTTTGCGCTGCTCGCTCTTCACGGCAAATACGGCGAAGACGGCACGGTGCAAGGCACGCTCGAATCGCTTGGCATTCCTTATTCCGGCTGCGGCGTGTTATCGAGCAGCGTAAGCATGGATAAAGAGCTGGCGAAAAAGCTGATCCGCTTTGACGGCATCCTTACGGCCGATTGGATTAACGTCTCCAGCATGGAAGAGCTTGCCGCGGCAAACGTGGAGCGCCTTGGCCTGCCGGTTGTCGTAAAGCCGAATTCGGGCGGCTCGAGCATTGCTACGCGTCTGGTCAAAACGCGGGAGGACATTGCGGAAGCGGTAGCGGAAGCGTTGAAATGGGATGACTCCGTAATGATCGAGCAATTCGTTGGCGGGGAAGAAATCACATGCGCCGTGCTGAACGGCAAGCTGCTTCCAATCGTTTCGATTAAGGCCAATTCGGAGTTCTTCGATTTCGACTCCAAGTACCAGGATGGCGGAGCGACGGAAGAAGTGATCGAATTGCCGGCCGACGTGCAGGCCCGCGTCGAAGCGTCCGCGCTTGGTTGTTATAAGGCTCTGAAATGCAGCGTGTATTCGCGTATCGATATGATCATTAAAGACGGTGTTCCGTACGTCCTGGAAGCCAACACGCTGCCGGGTCTGACGAAGAACAGCCTGCTGCCGAAGGCGGCTAAAGCGGCTGGCATCAAGTTCAGCGAGCTGCTTGACTACATCATCGATTATTCTCTAGAGCA
The DNA here is from genome assembly GCF_004345425.1 of Paenibacillus sp. BK033. Taxonomy (GTDB): domain Bacteria; phylum Bacillota; class Bacilli; order Paenibacillales; family Paenibacillaceae; genus Pristimantibacillus. The sequence goes on along the minus strand of NZ_SLVP01000007.1, from coordinate 315,406 downwards.
ACGCAAAGAGAAGTAATCGGCCGGGGAGAGGATTAACCATGTTGACGAAGAGCACATGGGTGACGCCGCTAGTCCGCGATTTGCCGCCATCGGGCATTCGCAAGTTTTTTAACGCGGCTGAGGGAAACAAGGAAATCATATCGCTAGGGGTCGGGGAACCCGACTTCGCAACGCCTAAGGCGGCCAGAGAGGCCTGCATCCGGGCGCTCGAGCGGGGCAGGACGATGTATACGCCTAACGAAGGTCTTATGGAGCTTCGCGAGGAAATTGCGGCGTATCTGGACAAAAGCTTTGGAGTCGGCTACGAGCCTGCCACGGAAGTGCTGGTTACGGTAGGCGGCAGCGAAGCGATTGACCTCGCGATGCGGGCGCTACTTGAGCCCGGCGATGAAATGATTATTCCGGTTCCCGGTTACATTGCTTACGCGCCGATCTGCAAGCTGAACGGAGGGGTGCCGGTTGAGCTGGAAATGACGGCGGCCCAGTCGTTCAAGCTGACGGCAGATGCGCTCAGGCAGGCGATAACCCCCCGTTCCAAGGTGCTCTTCGTCAACTTTCCAAGCAATCCGACCGGGGCGGTCATGACCTACGAGGACTGGCTGCCGATTACCAAGCTTGTGGAAGAGCATAACCTTATCGTATTGTCCGACGAGATCTATGCGGAGCTGACTTACGAAGGCAAGCATATCAGCTTCGCCTCCCTGCCGGGAATGAAGGAGCGGACGGTGGTCATCAGCGGCTTTTCCAAGGCTTTTGCGATGACGGGCATGCGGGTTGGCTACGCATGCGGCGGTCAGGAGCTGATCGCGGCGATGACCAAGATCCATCAGTATACCGCCCTCTGCGCGCCGATTGTTGGCCAAGTGGCTGCGATCGAATGCCTGCGCAGCTGCATGGAGGATAAAGACGAGATGGTCGAGGCGTTTAATCAGCGGCGGCGGATGTTCGTCAAAGGCTTAAGCGAGCTAGGCCTCGCTTGCCGGGATCCGCAAGGAGCGTTTTACGCTTTCCCATCCATCGCTGCGACCGGTCTCAGCTCGGAGCAGTTCGCTACGCGGCTGCTGCAGGAAGCTAAGGTGGCGGCTGTGCCCGGCTCCGTATTCGGCCGGGGCGGCGAGGGCTTTATCCGCTGCTCGTATGCGTCTTCGACTTCGAATCTATCGGAGGCTCTGGAGCGTATCGGCCGCTGGATGCGGACAGCAATGTAGAGTGTGAGCTTTAGATTGTCTCTCGAGCGGCAGGCTGGCAATATGCCAGCCTGCCGCTTTTCGTGGCTGCTAGGGTGATAAGGATACAGCGCATTTGTCTGATACGGTGCTCTGGAGGACTATGTGCTGCATGGCATGGAATGCAGACCAGTGTAAGCTCTGAGTGCCGTATACTGCCCCGAATGCAGCATATGCGCCTGATATGGCGCTACAGTACGAATTATGTTGCATGGAATGCAGTATATTCGTCTCTAGTGACTTCATTTAGCCGTTGCGACCCGGGATATCCTGCATTTCGTGCAGGATATCCCGGGTCGTTGGGCGAAAACGGGACAATATACTGCAAAACGTGCAATGGGGAATTGGCGGCCGGTGTACAGGAAGACTCCCGGCACCCTAGCATACAGGTATTCCAACAATTAATGCAGCATATGCGCCCGATATAGCGCTCCGGTGCACCGTATGATGCCCAGAATGCAGTATATTAATCTCTTGTGGGTTCATTTACGCCTTTGCGGGCGGCATATCCTGCACATCGTGCAGGATATGCCAGGCCGTCGGGCCAACATGCAGCAATATACGGCAAATCGTACAATAGAGGCTTGACCGCCGATGAGCAGGCACCATCTATACACACTAGTAAACAGGTTATTCCGGTTAATCAGTCCTCTCGGACTAGTTCGCCGGAATAGCCTCTTTTTGCGTCTACAGCAGCCGTTATTTGCAGAATACGGAGCAGGTATGATAGGTTGGAGAAACATAGTTTAGTTGGAGAGTTGGTGATTGTATGCCTATCCATATCGGGCTAGCCGGCTGGGGAGACCAGGACGCGTTGTACGGCACAAGCGTCAAAGCAAAGGACCGGCTGAAGGAATACGCGAAGCATTTCCCGCTGGTCGAGGTGGACAGCAGCTTTTACGCGATTCAGCCTCCGGAGAGGTTCGCCAAGTGGACGGAGGAGACGCCGGAGTCTCTTCATTTTATCGTGAAAGCTTATCAGGGGATGACCGGACATCAGCGTGGTCCGGCGGCAGCGGCTGCCGCGAATGATCCCGACAGCACGTTCGCGGCCTTTCGCGAATCGATTAGGCCGGTGATGGAAGCGGGGCGCCTCAGAGCGGCTCTGTTTCAATACCCCCCGTGGTTCGATTGTACCCGGGACAACGTGGGTATCCTGCGGGAAACGAAGCGCCGGATGGAAGGAATCCCCGTCGCCCTCGAGTTCCGTCATCAAAGCTGGTTCACCGAGGAATACCGGGAGCGTACGCTGGATTTCATGCGCCGGGAGGGCTGGATGCATAGCGTATGCGACGAGCCGCAGGCGGGTCTAGGATCGATACCGACCGTGCTTGAAGCAACGGATGCCGCGATGACGGTTGTCCGGTTCCACGGCCGTAACGCCAGCGGCTGGAACCAGGGCGGGGCGCCGAACTGGCGGGATGTCCGCTATTTGTACCGTTACAATTCGGACGAGCTGCGGCAATGGGCGGAATACCTTCGGCAGCTGCAAGAGCAAAGCGAGCATATTTGCGTGATTTTTAACAATAACTCCGGCGGAGATGCGGCGGATAACGCGAAGCAGATGATGGCGGTGCTCGGACAATTAAGGCCGGACGGCCGGGACCCGCTGGAGCCGCGCGAGGAACCGCCGCAATACGAGCAGCTGGATCTTTTTTAACCACTCTGGCTAGGAAGAGAAAGCATGAAAGAGGAAGTCCCTTGAAAAATCGAAAAATGCTGTATATCCTTACGATTGCTGTGTCTATGGGGTTTATCGGATATACGACCTACGCGAATTTCATTTACGACCCCGAAGCGAGCCGCTTCCTGCGTCATAAGACCGGCTTGAAGCATGTGTCGCTGTGGCTGACCATTATGGATGTGCATATTGTGGCGGCTTGCGCGGCCATGATTGCCGGACTTATTAACTTTTCCGGACGGATCAGAGAGCGCAGCGCCAAGCTGCATCGAGTGCTCGGCTATATTTACGTGCTGGCGGTGGCAATCGTTGATCTGACCTCCGGTTACATGGCTCCATCCTCTACGGGCGGAAGAGTGAACAGCATTGCGTTTAATTTCATCAATATGATCTGGCTTGTTATCACGGTGATTGCCGTTGTGCAAATCCGAAAAGGAAAAGTCGCGGAGCACCGCAAATGGATGATTCGAAGCTATGTTTTCGTATTCACCAATTTGTTCACCCACCTGATTACGGCGGCTTTGCACAACGGGGCCGGAATGGATTATACGTTAAGTTATACGATCGCCATTTACAGCACGATTGTGCTGCTGCTTTTGCTCGCGGAGCTTGTGATCAGGCAGACAAAAATAGACCCGGAAAGGCCTTGAAGCTGGCTGGACCGGGTCTGTTTGTTTTTTTGGCGCGGAATGAAACTAATCCTCCGCTTGCATTGTCTAATGGGTGAGAGGTGAAAAATGTGGAAAATAGCTATTGGCGTTATGTAGAGCGCATGGATGCCTCCGGACTAAGAGAGCTGATGGACGCGTACGGCCAGGATGTATGGAATCTGGCTTTTGTCATCACGCGAAGGCATGATCTGGCGGACGACGTCGCCCAGGACGTGTTTCTGAAGGTCTATCAGACAATCGGCTCGTTCCGCGGAGCCTCCTCCATCCGGACTTGGCTGCTCGCGATGACAAGGAATACGGCTATTAATTATAAAAGAACGGCGTTTATGCGCCGGGTGCTGCTTGTCGGGAGAAGCGCTGCCCATGACGGGGAAAGTCCGTCCGCGGAGCAGGAGGCTATGAAGCTGGCGCTCACGTCCGAGCTGTGGAATGCCGTCCTGAAGCTGCCCGTTAAGCTGCGGGAGGTGCTTGTCCTCCATGCGAAATACGAGCTTACGACAAAAGAAATCGCCGATGCGCTTGGGCTGCCGGAGGGGACGGTCAAAACCAGGCTGTCGCGGGCGCGCAAGCGAATGAACGGCAGCTGGAAGGGGAGTGCGGCGTATGAATGAGAAGCAGCCGGAATGGTATCGTGAATTGCAGAGGGGACCGCATGTCCAGCCGAATTTTACGAGAGAGAAGAAGGAAGCGATCGTGCGCCAGACGGAAACGCTTGGTCATGGGGAGAAGAGGAGAAGCCGCTGGATGATTCGATTCTCTTGGGCGGCCTTGTCTTTTATCGTTGTAGCCGTGATTGTTGCAGTTGCGTTCCGGGAGAACGTTGGAGCGCCCGGAGGCGGCGGGGGGAAGGGGGCGGTGGCATCGCCTGAGGCTTCGCCAAATGCTACTCCAATTCCAAAGGGGCAATTTTTCGTTATCCCGTCCAGGCAGGACGGTTATTTGAAGGATGCTCTCCCGTTCTCGACCGAAGAGGTTAAAAAAATTTGGGTGAAGGAAACGCAGGTTCCGCAAGACCGTATGTATGTTATCCTGCAAAATCTGAACATGCTTGAGATGACGAAGGCAGGTACGGATGATAAGCCGTTAAGCACGGAGAGCTTGATCCGTTTCGAAACGGCGGATTCCGTGTACAGAATCCCGTATGACGTGGACACAAACGAGTATCATTTAGGAGGCCGCGGTTATTATGCGGACGATCAAGTGATGCTGCTGATGCATGGCATTCTTCAGCCGGATTCGAAGCTGGCGCAGCTTGACCGGATGTTCGAGCAGGCCCGGCTCGAGATGGAGACCCGCGAAGGCGGGATCGACGAAAGCTTCTCTTATGACGGGAAAAGGCTGACGGTAGCCGGCAAATCCTATAACGAATGGGAGCAGCTGCTGTTGCTTAGAAGCAGCGTTCAGCCAATTCTTCTCGGACATTATTACGATGATGCCGTTCAGGCCGTTGGCAATGTAACCGAATATAGCGACGGTGTTATGCAGCTGAATCGGAGCATCGTGTTTACGGACGGCAATTATGCCACACCGGACGGTCTGGCCGTTGGCATGTCGAAGGAAGAGGTTGTGCAGAAGCTTGGCAAGCCGAATTTGCAGCTGGATTCCAAGTGGAGCTACAAAATTGGCGACTATTTGAAATTCCATCTTTATTTTGACCACAATAAGATTAGATGCATCGTGCTCAGTCAGCCTCTGTAGCTTATGGGATGAGGAGAGATGGGGATGAAGAAAAGGATTTTAACAGCCGTTGTTATTACGGTGGCAGCGCTTTTGGCGGCCTCCTGCGAAGGCGGCAAATCATCGGTAAAAACAGGCGGCACGCAGGTGTCGGGGGAGCAGGCTCCCTATAAGGTTATGGCCGAGAAGCTGCAAGCACCTTGGGTGATCGCATTTGACGGCAATGTGATCTATATTAGCGAGAGGGATGGCAATGTCGTGCGGGTTGCCGAGGGCAAGTCGACTAGAATGCCGGTTCAATTCAATAAAAACGTGCATGCTCAAGGAGAAGGCGGATTTCTCGGCTTTGTGCTTGCTCCGGATTTTCGGACGTCGAAGGAGGCTTTTGCCTATCATACGTATGAGGAGAACGGACAGATTCTAAATCGTGTCATTGTGCTGAAGCTGGAGGAGAATTCCTGGGTAGAGTCCAAGGCTTTGCTCGAAGGCATTCCGGGATCGTTTAATCATGACGGCGGCCGGATGGCGATTGGGCCGGACGGATTGCTGTACGTGACGACCGGAGACGCCGGTCGGGAGGAGCTGGCGCAGGATAAGAACAGTCTGGCCGGCAAAATCCTCCGGATGAAGCTGGACGGCACGATCCCGCCGGGGAATCCTTTTCCCGATTCCTATGTGTATTCTTACGGGCACCGGAATCCGCAAGGGCTTGCCTGGAGCAGCTCGGGCATGCTGTTTGTCGCGGAGCACGGGCCTTCGGGCAATCCCGGCGGGCATGACGAGATTAACAGTATCGTCCCCGGCGGCAATTACGGCTGGCCGGTTGTCATTGGGGGGCAGCACCGGGAGGGCATGATTGATCCCATCTACCATACGGGCGAGGATACGATTGCTCCTTCTGGCATAGCGATGGAAGCAGGCAATAATCTGCTGGTGGCCACCCTTCGGGGGGAGAAGCTTCTAAGATACAACACGCTGACGAAAAAGATGTCCACCGTGCTTGAGAACGAAGGCAGGCTGCGGGACGTGCGCGTTCATAACGGCGATATCTACGTCATAACGAATAATACGGATGGAAGAGGGACACCATCTGATAAGGATGACCGGTTGCTGCTATTGGCGAAATAAGGATGTTGACAGGAAACCATTTGGTTTCCTATAATAAAAAGCGAAACCAAATGGTTTCCTAATTGGTGATAAAAATATGCTTTTTAGAAACTAACGGAGGTATGGATCATGAGTAACGGAGTGAACACATTGCCCGACGTACGTCAGTCGGTTCAAGTCAATGCGCCTATTGAAAAGGTTTGGAATGCGGTATCCACAAGAGAAGGAGTCTCCGCCTGGTTTATGGCTCCAAGCGAAAGCTTTAAGCCGGAGGTTGGCTGCGAGTTCCATTTGGAAGCCGGCCAGTTCGGCCAATCCCCTTGCAAAGTAACGGAGGTCGACCCTCCGAACCGTTTGACCTTCAACTGGGGCAAGGACTGGACGCTGACCTTTGAACTGAAGGAGCTGGAAGCCGGGAAGACGGAATTTACGCTGATCCACGGCGGCTGGGATGCGGACAAGGTTACCGAGTTCAACCAACCTCATACGCAAGTACGCGAGCATATGGCCGGCGGTTGGGTTGGCATCGTGAAGAAGTTTGCAAGCTATGTCGAAGGACAATAATCTTGCTTCCGAGCCCAAACATGACGTCTTCCAGGCGATCGCCGATCCGACCCGCCGCAGTCTGCTGCAGTTGTTAGTCGATCAGGAAATGCCGGTCAACGTCATCAGCGCTCACTATTCCATGAGCCGGACAGCCGTATCGAAGCACCTGCGCGTGCTGGCGGAAGCAGGGCTTGTGAAGGAGCGCAAAGTCGGGCGCGAGACGCGTTACCGGCTGGAGCCGGAGCCTCTGCTCGAGCTGAAGCGCTGGCTCAGCTACTACGAGCGGTTTTGGGAGAACAAGCTGCAAGCGCTCAAGCGCTTCGTCGAAGAAGATATGCCGGCCGGACAGCCGTCAGGTCCGCTTAAGGCGATTGAAGGCAAACCCGAGAATTAGATGGTTGAAGCCGCGCCCAGTCCGAGCTTATGCTCGGACTGGGCGCGGCTTTTGTTCGTTGCGGCTTCGTTGGCCGGCCTCACCGCTAAGCTACCCTCTTATTATTTATCCGCCTTATCATCCTTCGGCGCTCGGAGCCAAACCGTTACTGTCTCTGTAAACTCCAAATGCTGTAGGAAGGCTGACAGCCGGGATCCTGCGCGCTCCCTAAGTCTGCCGTCCTGTGGAAAGTTTTCGCTTGATACTGGAAATCAACAAGCCTGCTGGCTTACAATAGACGGGATAAGTGAGCGGCTTAAGGTGGTTAGGCCGGTCGGGTGATAATTCTTAGGATTATGCTTTCGAAGCAAGAATCATCACAATCGACCAAAGGAGGTCGATTGGGTGATAATTCTTTTTAGGAGTGAGCGTTTTGCGTAAAATCATGTTTACAGGCGGTGGATCGGCAGGGCACGTGACGGTAAACCTGGCGTTGATCCCCCATTTTATACAAGAAGGCTGGTCGGTGGACTACATAGGCTCGGAGGCGGGTATTGAGAGACAGCTGATCGAGCCTCTTCAGCATGTCCGCTATCACGGCATCGCAACGGGCAAGCTGCGTCGTTATCTGGACTGGCAGAACGTCAAGGACCCGTTCAAGGTCATCAAAGGCGCCTTCCAGGCTTACCGCATTATCAAGAAGCAGAAGCCTGACGTGCTGTTCTCGAAAGGCGGCTTCGTATCCGTGCCGGTCGTGATTGGCGCGCGGCTGAACAAGGTGCCGGTGCTCATTCACGAATCGGACTTGACGCCGGGGCTGGCGAACAAGATCGCGATTCCTTTCGCGGCCGGGGTCTGCACGACCTTCCCGGAGACGCAGCAGCATTTGCCGGCCGGCAAATCGCATTACGTCGGGGCGGTCATCCGCGACCAGCTCAAAGCCGGCGATGCCGCGCGCGGCCGCAAGTTCGCGGGCTTTATCTCGAGCAAGCCGGTGCTGCTTATCATGGGCGGCAGCCTTGGCGCCCGCAAGATTAACCAGGCTGTACGCGCATCGCTTGGCAAGCTGACGGAAAAGTTCCAGATCATTCACCTGTGCGGCAAAGGTCAGGTAGAGGCCTCCCTGCAGTCTCCTCAGTACAAACAGTTCGAGTACGTAAACGAGGAGCTGCCGGATCTTCTGGCGATGTCGGATGCCATCATTTCGCGCGCCGGCTCGAACTCGATTTTCGAGTTCCTGTACCTGCGCAAGCCGATGCTGCTTATTCCCCTGACGAAGGAAGCGAGCCGCGGCGACCAGATTCTTAACGCGCGTTCGTTCCAGTCGGCAGGCTTCTGCGAGGTGCTTTACGAGGAGGACATGACGCCGGAGACGCTCCTGAGCCACGTTACCGACCTCTATGCAAACCGGGATAAATACATCGACAACATGGAGAAAAACGATCGCAAGGACGCTTTGTCCCAGCTGATCGGCCTGATCAAGAAGACGGCGAAATAAACGCTCTTATCCCTCGAATGACCGCTATTAACCAGCAAGATTGTCTTGTGGTAACGGCGGTCTTTTTCTATAATAGGGGGAAGGTTAGGCAATAGTAGGAGGGAATTACAGATGGAATATATCAGTACTCGCGGAAATGTAGGCAAAATCGGTTTTGTCGACGCTTTCCTCATGGGTCTTGCGGACGACGGCGGCCTTCTTGTGCCTTATGAAATTCCGGTTGTTTCCGCGGCTAAACTGAAAGAATGGCAGGAGCTCAGCTATCAGGAGCTGGTGCTTGAAATCTTCTCGCTTTATACGAATGATGAAATTCCTTATGAAGATCTGAAGAAAATGGTATACGACGGCTATGCGACGTTCCGCCATCCGGAAGTGACGCCGGTTCATAAGCTGAAGGATGACCTTTATTTGCTGGAATTGTTCCATGGTCCTACTTTTGCATTCAAGGACATTGCGCTCCAGTTCATGGGCCAATTATATACGTATGTATCCCGTAAGCAGAACAAGAAGATTCACATTCTCGGCGCTACCTCCGGCGACACCGGCGCTTCGGCGATCGAAGGCGTCAAGGGCAAGGAAGGCATCAAGATCTGCATCCTGCATCCGAACGGCAAAGTAAGCAAAGTGCAGGAGCTGCAGATGACGACGGTTCAAGAGGACAATGTCCTGAACTTGTCCGTGGAAGGCAACTTCGACGACTGCCAGCGCATTATTAAGGACCTGTTCGCGGATCTCGAGTTCAAAGCGGCTAACCATCTGTGCGCGATTAACTCGATCAACTTCGTGCGCATTATGGCGCAAACGGTCTATTACTTCTATTCGTACTTCCAAGTGGCGAAGCAAACAGGCAAATCCGATGCAAAAGTAAACTTCAGCGTGCCGACAGGCAACTTCGGCGATATTTTTGCGGGTTACCTGGCGAAGCGTATGGGTCTGCCGGTTGACAAGCTTATTCTGGCGACGAACGAAAACAACATTCTGGAGCGCTTCATCAAAGAAGGCGTATACAAGCCGGGTGACTTCCGCACGACTTACAGCCCTTCGATGGACATTCAAGTGGCAAGCAACTTCGAGCGTTACCTTTACTATGTTCTGGACGAAAATCCGGAGCAAATCCGTTCCATTATGGACGGCTTTAAGTCCGAAGGGCAAATCGTCGTATCCGGCGACGCGCTCCGCAAGGTGCAGGATGAGTTCGCCGCGCATGGCGTGCAGGGCAAGGAATGCCTGGATACGATCGCAGCGTACAACAAAGAAACCGGCTATCTGCTGGATCCTCATTCCGCATGCGGCGTAGCGGCATCGGATCAGCATGCGGCAGCTGGCGCGGTAACGATCTCGCTGGCGACTGCGCATCCCGCGAAATTCAACGAAGCGATTGAGCTTGTTGGCATTGAGCAGGAGTTCCCTGCGCCAATTCAGGCGCTCTTTAACAAGCCGCAGCGTCAAACGCTGGTGGACGGCACGCAGGAAGCGGTCGTTGAAGAAATCGTGAAATTCTACAACGCGTAATCGACGCGAAAAAAAGAGGCTGCTTCGAACAATCCGAATTAAACATTCGGTTTGCTCGGAGCAGCCTTTTTTGCCATATAAGAAAGTAGAAGTTTTTCCGTCGGAGTATTTATGTTTTGCGCTCTCGATTAGACCCGTTGCTGCTCCAATTCCAATAGCGCGGTCTTCATCGGAAGACCTCCTCGGTAGCCGGTCATGGAGCCCGTCTTGCCAACTATCCGGTGGCAGGGCAGGACGATCAGGAGCGGATTGGCGCCAACGGCGGCTCCTACCGCCCGGGCGGCCTGCGGACGTCCGATGGTCTCGGCGAGATCGGAATAAGCAGCCGTGCTGCCATATTGCACCGCGCTCATGGCCTGCCACACTCTTTGCTGGAAATCAGTGCCTACCAGATCAAGCGGCAGCGTAAAAACGTCGAGACTCCCTTGAAAATATTTCGTAAACTCATGCGTATAACGCTCCATCTCCGCGTCATGCCGGACCAGCTCGTAGCCGGGCAGGCGAGCTTCGGCCCATTCGGCCAGCTCCTCGAAGGGAGCGCCTTGCGAGCCGACATAACAAAGGCCGTTATCGGTCGCGGCCAAATGCAGGTTCCAGTCGTCATGCTGAAGCAGGGTCCAATATATGTTTTTGCTCATGGCTTGTGATTCGCTCCTCGGTATTGGGTTGGGGTAAGTCCGGTAACGTTCTGAAATCTCGTTGTGAAATGGGCGGCATTCGCATACCCGACCTGACCCGCAATGTCGGTTACGGGCAGCGGGGTTGCGGCTAGCAGCTTCATCGCTTCCCGGATACGGATTTGCTGAATATAAGCTGCGGGCGTTAAGCCCGTAAGTCTTTTGAATGTCCGCTGCAAATGATAAGGGCTTAGATGCAGCGCGTCCGCGAGATGCGACAAGGTAAGCGGCTCCCGGTAATGCGCCTCGATATAAGCGCGGGCCTGCGCTTCCCATTCCTCGTCCGGCAGCTGAGGCTGGATCGGCTTGCATCGTTTGCAGGGGCGGAATCGTTCGGATAAGGCGTCCCTCGGCGTCTGGAATATTCTGACGTGCGAGCGGTTCGGTGGCTTCGACTTGCAGGACGGCCGGCAAAAAATTCCCGTCGTTGTCACTCCATAATACCATTGCCCATCGCAAGAGCCGTCATTCGACACAACCGCTAGCCATTTGTCCTCCGGGATGCCGGTCGCTTCCGTATTTCCCATTTTCGCTCACCTCCAGGTTTAGTATACCTTGATTGGACATCAAATCGTAAGCGGCGGTGAATGAAAGCGCAAGATTACGAAAGCGGCGGAGCGATTTGGTGTGGTTCAATGAATGGAGTAGAATGTAAGAGTATAGAGGAAAAGGGAAGGATGCTCATGACGGAGTCAGCGAGGCTGCATATCGAAGTGCCGGAGCCTTTCAGCTATAAGGAGACGGTCAATTATTTGCGGAGATCGGCTAACGAGCCGCTTTATCAGGTGGAGGGCGATGCCGTTTACCGGCTTATTCCGTTTGGGAGCGGGGAAGAGCCCGCGGCCGTCGAAATCCGGGAGTCCGGCAACGGCGGGCTGCTTGTGCGGGTCATTGGCGAGGAACGGGTTAACGGGGAACGGCAGCGGGGGATCGAAGCTTTTATCCGGGAGTGGTTTGATTTCGATACGGATCTGCTGCCTTTTTACGAAATGGCGGAGAAGGATCCGCTGCTGGTTCATGCGATTGGACGTTTTCGCGGCTTACGAAGCGTGGGGATCTCGGATTTGTTCGAGGCGTTATGCTGGGGGATTATCGGGCAGCAGATCAATCTGGCTTTTGCTTATACGCTCAAGCGGCGCTTCGTGGAGGCTTACGGGCAAAGCGCGGAGCGGGAGGGCAGAACGTTCTGGCAGTTCCCGGTTCCCGGGACTATCGCGGCGTTAAAGCCGGAGGATTTGACGTCCATGCGGATGACGAGCAAAAAATCCGAGTATCTCATCGGCGTAGCGAAGCTTATGGCAGAGGGCTCTTTGAGCAAGCAAAGCTTGCTTGCTCTCGGAGATTTTGCGGCAATCGAGAAGCAGCTGACGGGGATCCGCGGCATCGGACCGTGGACGGCTAATTATGTGCTCATGCGCTGTCTGCGCTTGCCGGATGCTTTTCCGATTGCGGATGTGGGATTGCATAATTCGATAAAAGCGTTGACCGGCAGCGACGCGAAGCCTACGATCGGCGAGATCAGGCGGATGGCGGAGGGCTGGAAGGGCTGGGAATCCTACGCGACCTTTTATTTATGGCGGATACTGTATTAAGAAAGGAGTCGAATTGGGATGAAGTTTGAAGGAAAAGTCGTTGTTATAACGGGAGCGGGCAAAGGGATCGGCGCAGCGCTGGCCGTTGCTTACGCAGTGGAAGGAGCCCGGATTGCGGCCGTTGACCGTGACGGAGAGCTCGTGAAGCATACGGTGGACCGTATTGTCGAAGCAGGCGGCCATGCGATTGGATTAACGGTGGATATTAGCCGTCCGGAGGAGATCGAAGCCGCATTCGCTGCGATTGACGAGCAGTATGGACGAATCGACGTGATGATCAACAATGCGGGCTTAGGGAAGTGGAAATCGCTTTACGACCTGAGCCTGGACGAGTGGGATTACGTGCTGAACACGAACCTGCGGGGAACTTTTCTCTGCGCAAAGGAAGCGGGCAGACGGATGCGAGAGAGCGGCGGAGGCTCGATTGTAAATCTGTCTTCCACGCGGGCACTGATGTCCGAGCCGAATTCGGAGGCGTATGCGGCTTCCAAAGGCGGCATCGTCGCGTTGACGCATGCGCTGGCCGTTTCGCTGGGACCCGATCATGTGCGGGTAAACGCGATCAGCCCCGGTTGGATCGAGAACGGCGATTACGAGGCGCTGCGACGGAAGGATCATTCGCAGCATCCGGCAGGACGAGTGGGCAGGCCCGATGATATCGTCCGTGCTTGCTTCTATTTGACCAATCCCGAGAATGATTTCGTAACCGGAATCAACCTCGTCGTCGACGGCGGCATGACGCGGAAAATGATCTACGAGGAGTAGATCAGCTGATTTTGAAGCAAAGAGGCGAATTGAGCGCATTACGCTGGATGGAATCCAACGAAGCCTCAATTCGCCTTACGCGATTTATCCCTGCAGCCCAAAAACCTCGGCAATCAAACGGTACGACTTCACGCGGGCTTCTAAGTTGTGGACCGAGCTCATGACAAGCACTTCGTCGGCTTGGTATTGCTCGGCCATCTTCAGGATGCCGGCTCGTACCTGTTCCGGCGTGCCTATAATCCGGCGCTCGCGAGCCCGGTTAATCCGGTACAGGTCGGACTCCGTGTATGGATAATCATAAGCCGTCTTTACGGAAGGGAAGCTAAGCTGGTCTACGCCGTTCTCCAGCAGCAGGAAAAAAAGATCCGTGCTGAGAGCAAGCTCGTTAGCTTCTTCCTCCGTATCCGCGCAAATGGCAAGCACGGCGATCATGGAATGCGGCTTGTCGTACAGAACGGACGGTTCGAAGTTTTCATGGTAATGCTGCATCGCGGTCTCGCCGCCCGGCGTACCGAAAAACTGCGCAAAAGCGTAGTTCGTTCCAAGCTGCGCGGCAATCCGCGCGCTCTCGTAGCTGGAGCCAAGCAGCCAGACCTCGGGTACCTGCTCGATTGCGGGAGCGGCATGCAGTCCGGCAAAAGGATGGCCTTCCGGCATTTTTCCGCGGAGGTAACCGATTAAATCGATAATTTGCTGTGGATACTTGTTAATATCCACAAATTTGTTTTCCTGCAGCGCGCGGGTCGCCGTAGGCATGCCGCCAGGGGCACGGCCGAGACCAACATCGATTCGGCCAGGATGAAGAGCTTCGAGCAGCTTGAAGTTCTCCGCAACCTTGTAGGAGCTGTAATGCGGCAGCATGATGCCGCCGGAGCCTACGCGGATGCGCGAGGTAGCCGCGGCCAGATGGGCGATCAGAATTTCCGGGCTGGAGAAGGATAGCATTTTACCGGCATGATGCTCGGAGATCCAATAGCGGCCGTATCCTTGTCTTTCCGCTTCCTGGGCCAGACGGGTCGTGTCCGCCAGCGTGGCGGAGGCATTTTGCCCCTCGTTAATATGCGACTGGTCGAGAATACCCAGCTTGATCATGAGTGCGGTGCACCTCCTGTGCATGTAAGTATGTGCAACCTTGATTATACCCTAATTCGCGAACTGTTACAAAAAATTGTACAGTAGGCGTGGAGCCGCATCCCATGGCGCAAATATTGACTTCAGGCGCTATAAAGGGTATTATTACACAAGCTTGAATACGAATAGGTAAGGGTGAAGATCTTGAATTCGAAACTTCAAATTAAGAGCGTAACCTTAGCGGACAAAGACTTGAAATCCGGTTTATTCCAGTACATTATGACGCTTGCCGACGGCTCCAGAGCAAGACTTTTCTACAGCAACAAACCAGAGTGGCATCTGACAGGCGTAACGCGTCTGCTCAACGTTCCATGCCCGCTGTGCATGAAAGACTACTACTGCGGCTGCTTTGAGAAAAATGCAGAGCTGTTCGACCGTCAAGTGAATGAGCATGATTTTATTCCTGCTTCCATGAGAGCTTAAGCTTTTTAAACATGATGAAACGGCTTCTGCCAGGCGTGAACCAATGTCCGCAAGGACAACGATTCATGCCGGCAGAAGCCGTTTGTCGTTTTCAATCTCTACTATTCCCGCATTCCGCCTTCCACGATGTTGAAGTAATAGTTTACATCGTCCTCGCACGCGGACATTTTATCCAAGGACTGCGGCGCGCATACGATCAGGCGGGTTGCCGTGATCGGTAGCTGCTCATCTCCAATGGGGTAGACGCCTTTTTCATCCACGCCGAAGTTGGACTCATTCTTCATCGCGTAACTCCCGTGTAACGGATCCAGCTCAAGCATTACGTAACGGTGTTCGCCGCCTGCAGGCTTTAGCTTCAACAATTCAAGCTGCTGAACTCTATTGACGAAGTCATCTGCCAGGAAGGCTCCCGAATATTGCAGCTTTTCATTCGTTAAGCTGCGTTTGAGCGTGACGGATTGCTCCGAGGCGTGGTAGACAGCGTTAATGCGGTTGTAGCGGCCATTGGCATCGGGATCAAAGAGTTGAAATTCGAGTTCGATCACCTCTCCATTCTGGGCAAGCACGGTTTCAAAGCCCTCAACTCTGGCCTGATTGCTCACCGGTGCCCGGGCCATCACCATCTTCCATACGCCATCGAATCCAAGCTGTTCGATCGATACATTACCCCATGCGCTTTGTTTGGGAATGGAATCCAAATGGCTCAGAACAGGAGGAACAACCAGTTGCAAAACATACATGGCTAGACCAAGCAGGGCCGCCTTATCTTTGATCGAGAGATTGGGCCTTGGCTTCCGGAAAAATAACAGGTATATGACAAAGCCCAGCGGCAGGCGCAACCCGTTTAAGGAAAACGTGAACCCACCGAGCAGCATATGGCCGATAAGCTTCCAGCCCAGGTTTTTCTCCGGTTCCGAGCGTTTGCGGTAAAGCATAATCAGACAGGCAATAACGAGGAGAGGGAAAAGGGCAGACAGCCAAATAGTAACATTCGATTGGTTAAACTTTGCATACCCGTATAAATAAAAACCCGAGAAGCGGACATGAGCTCCTTGAGCGAATTTTGAGAGCTCCGTGTCAGGAATATCAACGGATATAGCATTTCCCGGACCTTCGCCGCCTCCGTAAGTTCCTCCGAGCAGATCTTTCCCGGTTGTATCGGTGATTTGCCACTCTGGTCCGTTTGAATTGATAAAGCTGTCATTTGTAATATGCGAGATATTCAACAGCTGCCCGGAACTCCGGTTCGGATGGGGAACGACATTAAGCTGGATGTAAAAATGCTTTTGGCTTTTTCCAACCTTCTCCAAAATAATGTCCGAATCAAATTTTCTCTCAACGACAAGATTAAGCTTGGTTTCGCCAACCTCCTTCGGAATCCATTCCGGCTTCAGGAAAAACTCCACCGCTACGCCTTCCTTCACAAGGGATAGGCTGTATCCTTCCTGATTAATAATTCGCTGATAAACCGCAGAGCTGCGGTTATGGTAAAGCTGAATTAGCAGCACCGCGGTAAAAAGAATAATTACGACAAGAACACCTGCTGCTATTTTCCAAGCTATCCTCCAATTCAATTGGCGTACACCCCGCTTTCAGTCCGTCCCATGACCCAATGCATAAACCTATAACTATATACTTTGGAAAAACAAGGAAAGTTGCGATGGCACAGCAAGTTATAATCCAAACGGAAGGGGCAGGTCCGCAATAGGCGGCTGCCCCTTTTTCGCTCTTACATTTCCTTCAGCGCTTTGACTCCCAGCAGCTTCAGACCGTCCTCGAGAGTTTCGGCCGTCTGGCGGACAAGCGCCAGCTTTGCCGCCTGCTCGGCAGTGTTGCCGGTAATGATCTTCTCATGGTGATAGAACCGGTTAAACGTCTGGGCCAGCTCGATCAGATAACGGGCGGCAACGGAAGGCTCATACCGCTGCGCGGCTTGCGCGAGCGCTTCGGGATAGCGCATCAAAGCCTTGACCAGCTGCCAGGATTGGTCGCTTTCGGTATAGCGGTAATCGGCAGCACCGGCGTTGTCGCCAGATTCTGCTGGAGCTCCGCTGCCCGCTTTGCGCAGGAGGCTTTGCGTTCTTGCGTAAGTGTATTGCACGTAAGGCCCCGTCTCGCCTTCGAAGTTCACGACGTCCTCTAGGGAGAAGTTTACTTCATGAAGCCGCGAGTGGAGCAGATCGCCAAAGATGACGGCGCCAACGCCAACGGCTTCCGCAACCTCGGCTTTGCCCGCAAGCGAAGGGTTCTTTTCCTCGATAATGCGCAGAGCATGAGCGGCCGCTTCATCCAGAACATCCTCGAGGAAGACGACCTTGCCTCTGCGGGTAGACATTTTTTGTCCGTCCATCAGCATGAGGCCAAACGGGATATGCTTGCATTCCGTCGCCCAGTCGAAGCCCATGCGCTCAAGCACCAGGAACAGTTGACGGAAATGCAAGGATTGCTCCGCGCCAACCACGTACAGCAGCTCATTGCCTTGCATCTGATCGTGCCGGTAGATCGCGGTGGCGAGATCGCGCGTGGCGTAAATCGAGGAGCCGTCGGATTTTTTGATGATGCAAGGCGGCAGTCCTTCTTCATCCAGCCGTACGACTAACGCGCCGTCGCTCTCTTCGAGCAAGCCTTGACGGGTCAGTTGATCGACTACCGCATCCATTTTATCGTTATAGAAGCTTTCGCCAAGGTAATGGTCAAAGGAAACGCCAAGGCGGTCGTACAGCTTGTTGAAGGCGGCCAGACTGTCCTTGATAAACATATTCCAATAGCGGTGGGCTTCGGAATCGCCAGCCTCCAGCTTAACGAACCATTCCCGCGCTTCCGGCTCCAGCTCCGGCTGGAGCTTCGCTTCCTCGTGGAAACGGACATAGAGCTCAAGGTAGGCTTTAATCGGATCCGACGCTCTATCGGTCTGGTCTCCCCATTTCAGATAAGCCGTAATCATTTTGCCGAATTGAGTGCCCCAGTCGCCCAGATGATTAACGTTAACCGTATCGTAGCCAACCTTGCGGAGCATGTTGTAAAGCGCGTTGCCGATCATCGTCGAGCGCAAATGCCCGATGCCGAACGGCTTGGCGATATTGGGGGAGGACATGTCGATAATGACGCGCTTGCCTCCGCCAATCTCAGGTATTTGCGCTCCGCCATCCTGCACGAATTGCCCGGTCACAGCCGCGCGGTTGAATTTGAAGTTAAGGTAGGGGCCTGCAGCGGATATTGTCCACCGGCTGCTCTCGGGCAAGGAAGCCGCCAATTGTCCGGCGATATGCGCCGGGCTTTGTTTCATTAGCTTAGACAAGGCAAAGCAGGGGAAAGCGACGTCTCCATGCTGCTCGTTAGGCGGGAACTCCAGAAGCTCGGCAACTTGCCGGCTGGATAAGGAACAGTGCTCCGCCAGACTGGCGGCGATCATTTCTTTTAGCATTAGGGTGAACCTCCTGAATAATTGGCCTAAATAAAAACATAAAACCCCCGTCTCGTAAGAGACGGGGGTTAATCCCGCGGTGCCACTCTTGTTGCTTTATGGCAGGGCGAAAAGATTCATATACGCGCTGCCGTAAGCATCTCGACGTTGTAACGGTTCTGAACCGGGCAGGCCTACTGAAAGCGGTTCGGCCAGCCATCTCCCGGGTCCTCTTCGCAAAATGCGCCATCGCCGGCTTTCACCAACCCGGCTCGCTGCTCATGGTCATCCTCTTTGCTACTGTCCCGTTCCTCGATGTTATATAACGACCATCATACTTGATGTTATCTGAATAATCAATCTATTGTTTCGTTCTTTGGCTAAGAATTTGAATAAACGACTGGCAGGCTACAAAAGTCCGCATAATCGTAATCGGCTCGCCATCCTTATACAAGGCCATGGCAGGAACGGCGCGCAGCTCCAGAGGAGCGGCTGTCTGCGGGAACAGATCGATGTTAACCGAGGCAACGGTCATCTCGCCGCGAAGAGAAGGAATAGCGGCCTCGAGCTGTCCGGCAATCGTATGGCAAGGCGTGCAGAAGGTGCTGCGGTACAGAACAAGCACAGTAGCTCCGCTTGCGATGGCTTCCTGCAGCTGTTGATCAGTGAGCTGGTTCAAAGACATATGGCGGTTATCTCCCGGTTTTTAAGAATAAGAACGATGCCCTCCATTGTATCATCCCAGCTTCAACTGCTCAATTGCTCCGCGAATAATGCGGCATGAAAAATTCATCTGCCGGTTTTCCTCCGGCGTCAAATTAAGCTCAACGATTTCTTTGACGCCGCTGCGGGTGATGATGGCCGGAACGCCAGCCGCAATGCCCGTCTGGTTGTATTCCTGCTCGAGGATGGAGGAGACGGCGATGATGCGGTGTTCATCATTCAGGACGGAGCGGGTAATGTAGGCCAGCGCGTTGCCGATGCCGTAGTGGGTGGAGCCCATGCGGGTGTAAATTTCCCAGCCTGCATTCTTGGTCTGCTCGGCAATTTCGTTCAGTTTGAGGTGGCCGAACCGGACCGGATGCTGGGTCAGAATATCCCCAATCGGTTTGCCGCCAATCGTCACATGCGACCATGCCGGGAATTGGGACTCTCCGTGCTCACCCAGCACGTAGCCGTTCACGCTGCGCGGATCGACCGAGAAATGCTCGCAGAGCAGCGTTTTGAGCCGGGCCGAGTCAATGGACGTGCCGGAGCCGATAACCTGGCCGCGGGGCAGTCCCGATAGTTTCCATACGACGTAAGTTACCACGTCAACCGGATTAGCCGCCGCGAGAAAAATACCGTTAAACCCGCTGCCCATGATCCGCGGAACGATATGGCCATAGATGTCGGAGACCGCGCTTAGCATGCCCATCCGGTCCTGGCCCTTTGGCGGATAACCGCCGGCGGACAGAATGACGACGTCCATATCCGAGCAATCCTCGTACGTACCGGTATAGATTTTCGTGCGGGAATGGATAAAATCCATGCCATGCGACATGTCGAGCGCTTGTGCCGCTGCGCGGTCAGGCGTCCGTCCGATCAGCATGATTTCATCGCATATCGACTGATTGATAAGGGAATACGCGCAGCTTGAACCCACGTTGCCAACCCCGACGATTGCTACCTTGCGCGCTTTGCTTCTCATGCCCATCCAGCCCCTTATCCCAAGTGTTGTTACTTCTAGTATATGGGCTTGCATACCAATCATGTGACGGCGAAGTTACGGTCATGTTCGTCTTTCTTCCATAGCGGATAAGCGGACGAACATAGGCCGTGAGCAGGGCGGCTTCCGGACGCAACCATGTCAAAAGTCTTGCCGGGAAAAGCGAAGATTAGCGTTTATGCGACCAAAAACTCCATTTTACTACATAATACGACAAACATATTTAATATATTATATAGATTAAAATAAAATATGAAGAGTAGAAAACGAAAGAGAAATCCCTATTTTGTTCGAAAAACAATTGTTTTTGCTCAATTAACCCCTAATATCGTTCGCAGGTCGCATTGATTGTATATATTAAATATATTATATTATCTTTAGGTGTAACCGCTTTCACCACATGGGCAAGAAGTGGTCGATTCCGAATTGAATCAGCAGGTTGCTTTTAAGCCTAAGCAAATGCTTGCGAAGTATGAATGGTATCACTGGCAGTGCCCGACCGTGGATGTGTTATTCATTATAGGAGGTGGAAGAGACAATGATTGCAAACGAGGCAAAAGTCGAAGTTATGCCGATCCCGAAAAAAAAGAGCCAGACTTGGTCTAGAGTTTGGTATTTCAGGCATGCGTACTTGTTTATGCTTCCAGCCGTTATTTGGTATTTGGTGTTCAGTTATTATCCGATGTACGGCGTTCTGATCGCATTTAAAGATTTCAAGTACAACCTCGGGATAATGGGAAGCCCATGGGAAGGACTGCGGTACTTCAAGCAGTTCTTGAATGATTCCAGCTTTTATTCGGTTCTTAAAAATACGCTCTCGATCAGCGGCCTTAAGCTGCTGTTCGGTTTTCCGGCGCCGCTTGTTCTCGCCTTAATGCTGAATGCCGTAATGCGAAGCAAAATAAAGCGGATCTTCCAAACCATTTCGTACCTGCCGCACTTTGTATCCTGGGTCGTTGTCGTAACCCTGATGCAAAAGATACTTTCTCCCAACGTTGGTCTTGTGAACGACATCCGTGAAAAAATGGGACTCGATTCGATCTTTTTTATGGGAATGCCGTCCTTATTCTATCCTCTGGTCATCACTTCCGATATCTGGAAGGGCATTGGCTGGGGATCGATCATTTATTTGGCCGCGCTGACCAACATTGATCCGCACCTGTACGAAGCCGCGGAAATGGACGGGGCGGGCCGATGGAGCAAGCTGTTCAAGATCACGCTGCCAACCTTGGTGCCGACGATCGGCATTCTGCTCATTTTCTCCTTAAGCGGCATTCTGAATGCCGGGTTTGATCAAATATGGCTAATGCAGACGCCTGCTACGTTAAGCGTCTCTGAGATATTGGACACCTACGTGCTCAAGACGGGTATCCAGCAAGGACAATTCGCTTATTCCACGGCGATCGGCCTGTTCAAATCGGCGATCTCGCTTGTCCTCATCATAACGGTTAACAAGATAGCCAAGAAGGTAAGCGACGTGTCTTTATGGTAAGCCATAGGGTGATCATTCATTAGGATTATGCTTTCGAAGTATGAATCATCACGATGGCCTGTATGGCCATTGGGTGATCATTCATTTGAGGAGGTGCGCGAATGGGCACGAGAAGGATGTCCGCAGCCGATAAAATCTATTCGAGCTTGAATTATACCGTATTGACCGTATTTTGCCTGACGGCACTTTACCCCTTTATTTATTTTTTGGCGCTATCGTTCAATGACGGCTATGACGCCATGAAAGGCGGCATTTATTTCTACCCTCGCGTTTTTACGCTCGAAAACTACGCCAAGGCGTTTAATAATCCGCAGGTCTTGAATGCCTTTACGATTTCGGTTTCGCGGACTTTTATCGTTACCCTATGTTCCGTCATGCTGACTTCATTGCTCGCTTACGGGCTTTCGCGGAAAGGTCTGCCCGGAAGGAAATATATCGTCTTTTTCTTCTTCTTTACGACCTTGTTCAGCGGCGGATTGATTCCGACTTTCATTTTGTACCGGCAAATTCACATTATCGATACGTATTGGGTGCTGGTGCTGCCCGTGCTGTATGACTTTTTTAACGCGATTGTGATGAAGACGTTTTTTGACGGGATCCCTCCCAGCTTGTCGGAGTCGGCCCGCATCGACGGGGCAAGCGAACTGCAGGTGTTTGCAAGAATCATTCTCCCGCTATCCATGCCTGTACTCGCAACCATAGCTTTGTTTGTGGGGGTTGGCGTGTGGAACGACTGGTTTACCGGGCAGTTCTTCATCTCGAAAGAAAATCTTCAGCCTGCGGCAACGTTCCTGAACAAAATGATCAGCGAAGCGTCCTTCCAATCCATGACGGGTTCAAGCAGCGGTTCGAATATCCAGAACATGAGTCAGACTCAAATGGAGCTGCGGGGCGTAACGCCGGAAGCGCTCCGGATGACGTTTGTCATCATCATTACCACTCCGATCCTCTGCGTGTATCCGTTCCTTCAAAGATTTTTCGTAAAGGGTGTACTGGTAGGTTCGCTCAAGGAGTAGTCGCGAGGGGTATAAGAGGCTTTGCCTTTTATATATACAATTAAAAAATGAGAGGGGCTTGTCAAATGCGTAAAACCAGATTAAAAGGTTCTCTTGGCCTGGCGGCTGCGATCCCGCTTCTGGCATTATCGATGACGGCGTGCAGCGACAATGGAGGGAACAACGAACCAAATGCAACTGCTGGTAACGCAACGAATACGGGACAAAAAGAAGCGGATGCACCCAAGCAGGTCACGTTAACCTTCCTAAGCGCCTGGAATGGCGGCGGAGCAAGCTTTCCGCAGGATCAGGTAAACAATCCGGTAGCCAAAGCGATAAGAGAGAAGACAGGCGTCACGCTCAAGATGGAATCGATCACGACAAGCGAAGTCGAGAAGCTGAATACGATGTTCGCTTCCGGCACGGTTCCGGATATCGTAAACGCTCCGTACTGGTCGACGACCGGCGGCGAAGGGCAGGTTATCAAAAAAGCCGCGCTGGAAGGTCAGCTTCTTGACTTAACGCCTTATCTCGATAAATATCCGAATGTGAAGAGACTGGTCACAACCGGCATTGCCAAGGACTTCGCTGAGTTTGACATGAACAGCCCCGATCTGGAAGGCAAGCAGTATATTATTCCAACGGAAACGCCTGACGGTTCGATCGAAAGCATTCATAACTGGAATTACGGTCTTTATGCCCGCGGCGATATTCTGAAGGCGCTGAATGTAAATCCGGCGGATATTGATACGCAGGAAGAGCTGTACGACTTGCTGGAGAAGATCAAAAACGGCAATTTTAAAGATATTAGCGGCAAGCCGGTTATCCCTGCCGGCACGATGCATAACGGCTGGGATTCCAGCCAATTCACGAAAGGGTGGACGGGTTACAATATTTCGGACTTCCGCGAGGAAGACGGTAAGCTGACCTTCTGGGCTTTATCCAAAGACGAAGAAGACAAAATGCTGTATATGCGCAAATTGATCAAGGACGGATTATTTGATCTTGAAGCGTTCAGCAATACCGACACGACAGCCAAAGAAAAGCTGACTACCGGCAAGCTGGCTGTATTTGGAGCCCAACCTCTGCTCCTCGACCTGCAAAAAACGCTGTATAAGACCAATCCGGAAATGCAATACGAGCTGCTTGGTCCTATGAAGAATAAGAACGGCGAAATCGCGACGCAGGTTGAGAAGCCGGGACGTTCCGGATTCCCTGCCATCTTCTTGAGCGCGAAAATCAAAGATCCGGATGCGGCGCTGCGTTATCTTGATTTCGTAAACAGCGACGAAGGCCGCCTGCTCGCTTACTGGGGTATTGAGGGCAAGGATTATACGATGGTGGACGGCAAGCCGCAATGGATTCCGGACGTGAAGAAGCAATTTGACGAGAACCCGGACTTGAAGCGCGACGAAGGGCTTAACTTCCTTCCGGGAAGATTCATTGGCGCATTCTCCGATACGGTGACATGGCCGAAAACGGATGATCAAAAAACGCAATGGGATAAGCTGGAGGAAAGCTTCTCGGCGAAAATGCCGATTAAAATCATTGATAAAGTAAGCGCGACCTATCTTGAAAGAGAATGGCCGAAATATCAGCAATATCGCGACAAGGTAGGCGGCTTTGATTTTAACGCGGAATTGCAGAAGGCCTACTTCGCGAAATCGGATGAGGAAGCTTTGAAAATCCTTCATAACGCGCAAGACAAGTTCAAGGATGCCGGCGTCCTGGAAATGACAGAGTTTGTAGGCCAAAAAGCCGCAGAACGGGATGACATTGGTTTCTAAGATAAAAGAGGACTAAAAAAAATCAACCGCCCGAGCAATCGGGCGGTTGATTTTTTTTAGTCTTCAATTAAGCCAAGCATGCGCATCGTCACCGTCGCCGCGATATACGTCCGGAGCCCATCCGGATCTTCGGCGCCGATTTCTTCGGCTTGGTGAAGACCGAGCTCTTCTTCGACGAGCTGGATGACGAGCCGCCGGTAATGACCTTGCCGGTCTTGCCGGTGGAACTGCTGCTGCCGGAGCCGACCGCCGTGGAGTCGGCGTTCTTCGAGCGTTTTAAGATGGATCCGGTTCGGTTTACCGTCATTGGCGGTGCTTTTTTCAGATCCTGATCGGTTGGCTTGTGGTAAGTGGTCTGCGGTTTATAGACATCCTTCTGGGTGTAACCGCGGTAATTGCCGTGTCCGTACTTGCCGTTATCGAACAGATCGCTAAGCACGCTGGCAAGCAGGTAACCCTCCAGGAAGCTGCTGCTGTAATTGTTCCGCACATACTCCTTGGAGTCGATCTCGATCAGGGAGTCCGACGGATCGTCGGGAGCCTGCTGGATCTGGATCACCTCGTCGCTGTAGACGAGGAACATCCTCTCGGTACTTTCCGCGGACTGCTGCTCCGGCTTCTTCTTGTCGATAAGCTGCTTGGCGACCTCCGGAACGGTCTGGTCCGCAGCCCGGTAGACATAAGACGTCTGGCTGCCCGAACCGTTCACCGATTCCAGCGGATACTGCTCCTTTACGGTGTCGGAGATGGCGCAGGCAGCAAGCATGGGAACGATGAGGCTGAGTAATAGAATAATTTTGATGCTATGAAGCCACCACTTCTTCATCCGTGCTCCTCCTAAAAAGAATAGCTTAGCTTCGCCTTATGCGCCCCGGATCACGCGGACATCTGCGGGCAGCACCGATTCGCCTACGTACAGCATGAAGCGTCCGTCAA
Source organism: Paenibacillus sp. BK033 (assembly GCF_004345425.1). Classification (GTDB taxonomy): domain Bacteria; phylum Bacillota; class Bacilli; order Paenibacillales; family Paenibacillaceae; genus Pristimantibacillus. Next base: position 290,206 of record NZ_SLVP01000007.1, on the reverse strand, counting down.
GCCATTCCACGCGGAGCAGCTTCATATCATCGGACTGATATTGCCACACGTATTGCTCGCCGCCCTGCATAAACGGCGTTTTGCCGCTTGCCGCAATCATTCCCGAGTAGTTTTCTTCCATGTGATAAGCCCGGTCATCCAGCTCCAGGGTAGTCGGCACTTCGTCAAAGGTATCCAGTCGTCCGTCAATTTGCTCATACAGCGCGAAAACCGTTCTTTCGCGTTCCTCAATCGACAGATAGCGGATATCGCTTCCGTCCTGCAGCGTCAGCACGACAGCGTTGCGGCTGCGGTTCCGGCTGCTGCCGGTTACTTGATACGTGACCAGGGAGACTTCGCATACATCGCCGGGTGCGAGAGACAGGATGCTTTTCTCCGCTTTCACCGGCTCAGGCTTTGCCATTATATTTTTAATCCGTTTAAAAATGCTCATCAAGGTTTACTCCTTCGTACGATCGTTCTGTTAGACCGAAGCAATAATCAGCGCACCAGCAATGTGAAGGGAGCCGGCGATCAGCGCGTAGCCGACCTTGCCCTCGTGGATGCCTTTGTCCAGCTGAATGCCGGCAACGGCCCCGAAGATAATCCGGAAGATCGCTTCAACAATCAATAGCGTAATAAACGATACAAGCGAGATCACAAGAGCTTCCCACATGTAAGTTGCCTGTCCGATCGACGAGGCAAGGATGTACGCCTGTGCGCCCAGCTTCATGACAAAGCGGACCGCTACAGCAATATTACCATCTTTCATTTCCTTAAAATCATGGTATTTCGTGGACAATGAATCTAAATACATGAGGATAAAAAGCAGAAGCGCCCCAGCGCCCGTCCACACCGGAATTTGCAGCAAATCCGTCCAAGTCATGACCATCTTTCCCCCAATAAAGTAATAGAACTGCAAAATCCGCCGGCGCTGCCGTTAAGCTATGGCGCCGGCGGACCTGTTTGCGTCAGTCCATTTTATTCCATGCGTGCAGGTGCTATTCCTTCTTTTCGTACTGCTTCATCAGAGCGGCAAGCTCGTCTTCAACCGCTTTGTCCTTGCCAAGAGCCGCGAACTCGTCGTCAAGCGATTTGCCTTTGGATTGCGCAAGTTCGTTCGATGCTTCGGCGCGCGCTTCGGCTTGAAGCATCTTTTCTTCCATGCGCTTCAGGCCCGCGGTAGCGGAATCGGAGCTGAAGCCAGCCATCGATTTGTTGATGTGCTCTTGCGCTTTGGCCGCTTGGTAGCGGGCAACGAGCGTCTCGCGCTTGTTCTTCATTTCCGTCAACTGCTTGCGCATTTCATCGAGCTTCGCACGAAGGTTATCCGCCATTGCTTTGTTGTTATCGAAGCTTGTTTTGTATTCGGCTGCTTTCGCTTCGGCCGCTTTTTTCTCTTCCAGTGCCCGGCGGGCAAGGTCGACATTCTGAGCTTGAGCGGCAATATGAGCTTGCTCGCCGCGTTTTTCAACCAGCTGAGCTTGTTCTTCATACAGCTGCTTGAATTTTTTCTCGAGGGCGATTTGGGCCGCTACGGCTTTTTCGGCATCCTCAAGATCTTCTTGCATGTCCCGGATATATTGGTCAGTCAGCTTGATCGGATCTTCCGCTTTCTCAATCAGAGCGTACACATTCGATAAAGTAAGGTCACGAAGTCGTTTGAAAATAGACATTTTAAACATCCTCCCGGAATTTTCGATTTTCAATATTGGAGCTTATAACACCTACATACGATTATACGCTCGATAAGGTTTCATTTCGATAGCTCGGGAAAAAGTGGTGCCCCGGTTTGTTGAAGGGAAATAGAAAACTTTGGTAAAATAGATGAGGAATCTATTCATTGTACCTAGGGAGATGAGCAGGAATGAGTCATGAAATCATCCGCCAATTCGAATATCATGCATGGGCCAACAATCGGTTGTTCGAGCATTTGAAGCAGCTTCCCGAAGAAGCGTACGCGGCAGAGGTGCAAAGCGTGTTCCCGTCCGTAGCCGCGGTGCTGGAGCATCTGTATGTCCGCGACGAGCTGTGGCTTGCCGTCCTGCTGGGGGAAGAGACGGATCTGATTGGTTTGGTTAACCGCAAGACGGAGGAAGTAAAGGGGATGACTGCGGCATCGCTGGAAGAATGCTACAGCCGGATAGCAGACCGGTTCCGTGCCTATATCGCTGGTGTGGAAGACCTGGACAAACTGACGACGATTACGCATCCGAGATTTGGATCCATGACGGCGCCGTTATCGGGCATTATTCAGCATGTCGTTAACCACGGTACGTATCATCGGGGGAACGTGACGGCTATACTAAGACAGCAGGGCCATCCGGGCGTTGCTACGGATTATATCTTTTTCCTGTACGGACAATTTAATTAATCCACAGGCTTATCCACATTATCAACATAAGTAATCCCCAATAATAACGAGACTTTACATAAAGTTAATAACATATCCACAACAGAGGCTGTCCACATAAAGTCCTAGCCCGGAAGTCAGGTCATACATGCAAAAATGTAGAGATTTGTCGGAGGTTTTCGTTGAAAATAAGGATTCGTTTGGAATGGTTGACCGTTATCGTTGCAGCCGCAGTCTTATTGCCGCTATTGTTCTTCAGTCCCGTGGGAGTTGCGAATAATGGCGACTTTTACCGCATCATGCTGGCGGGCGGCATCGATTTCGCCGATCCCGGCGAATCGTACCGGGATAAGTACTTCGGGTATTTTCACGCGTTGTATCATTACGGGCCATTCTCGGCTGAGAGCTATCTCTCTTCCCAGATTATCCTAGTCTTTATTGCGGGGATGATCGGCCGGGCCTCAAACTCGCAGGTGTTTGACATCCGGATTTTATCGCTGCTCTATTCCGTCCTGTACGCTGCGGCTTTGTACGTGATCGTTAAATACAATAAACAGCGTTCGGTGCTCTTTAATGCCGTACTTATCGCAAGCTTGGCGCTGGTATTTCTGGATATCGGGTACGTCGCTTATTTCAACTCGTTTTTCGGGGAAGCGGTCACCGTCATCTTTATGCTGCTTACCTTCGGATTGGCGCTTGCCTTGCCTCGCTCGGACAAGCCTTCGGTCTGGCTGCTGACGGCCTTTTATTTGTCCGCTGTTTGTCTTGTCGGCACCAAGCTGCAAAACGCTCCGATCGGGCTTTTGCTCCTGCTGCTGGGCTTGCGTTACTGGAGGCTGCGTTCCGACCGTGGATGGAGATGGACGGTCGGGATTTGGTCAGCCGTGCTGCTGCTTGCCACCGTCACGATGTATGCCGCAGCGCCAAACGAACTGAAGCACATCAATCTGTATCAAACGGTGTTTTTTGGGGTGTTGAAGGATTCGCCGGACCCGGCATCGGATCTTAGGGAGCTAGGTTTGCCGGAGGAATTCAAGGTGAATGCGGGTACGAATTATTTTCAGAAGGACACGGCGATCAAGCAGGATGACCCCCGCATTCTTGCGGCGCTGAAGGGGATCAGCCATAAAGATGTGCTGCTGTATTACGCGAAACATCCGGATAGATTCCTTCAGAAGCTGGAACGTGCCGCAAAGAATGGAATGAGTATCCGGCCTTTGTACCTGGGCAGCTATGAGAAGGAGGCGGGCAAGCCTTACGGGGCAGTTAGTTACGCCTATAGCTCCTGGAGTACGTTTAAGCTGAAGGTTATGCCGAACAACTTTGGTTTTGTTGCGGCGTTTGCGGCGGCGTATCTCGTCATTCTTGCCGTGGAGTATGGGAGGCGGCGGAAATCGATCCGGCAGCGGCTGTATCTGGAGGTTTTGTTTGTACTTGCGCTTACCGGGATGTGTGGCTTTACGGTACCTCTCGTCGGTGACGGGGAGGCGGATCTCGGCAAGCATTTATTCCTGTTTAACGTCTGCTTCGATTTGATGACGGTAGTCAGCGTGCTGTATGTCGTGCGGTTCATCGCAAAAAAAGCAGGGCTGCCGCGCGGAGCTTGACCTCCGCGCGAACAGCCCTGCTTTTCTTTTGGATTTGCTTAGCCCTGTGCGCCGGGGCGGATGCGGACGACGCCAATCTCCGTTGCGTTAATGGCAAACGCGTTGCCGCCTTGGTTAATCGTTGCGTTCGCCGATTGGCCGACGTGGACGTTGGTTGTGCCTTTGCTCCATTTGACAATGTTCTTGTCAGCGGATTTCGTTCTTTTGCGACCCATTCGAATCACCTCCTCGCCATTGTTTGGACGGATGAAGAGGTTCATTAACGTTTGCGCTTCTTGTTTTGCTTCGCTAGCTGCTTCATAATCTGAACGTTAACGGCGTTGCTCGCGAGCACGTTGCCGGCTTCGGCCGATGCCTTGGCCGTCTGATAAATGTTAATAACGATATAGTTGTTGCGGCCGACGCGGTAGCGGTAGGACTTCACATTCTGATGAATCAAGGGGGGAGCCTCCTCCTGATAGATGAGATCTTCTATAGTCTATGTTTAATAGTAGAGTCGGTCGCGGCGCATGCTAGAGATGAAGGGATTAATAGATCGATATGTTACGCAGGAAAGTATCGAGAGGGGAGATTGATGATGTTACGCAGGAAAGTATCTCCTTCCGGTTGCTGTTGTTATCTTGATATTTCTGATTGAAGTTTTATCGGTTATATCAAGAGTAACAAAGGCAAGCGCTAACGCTCCTCCACGAGATACTTTCCTTCTCCACCTATCAATCGGTGTGGGGGGACAAAAAAGAGTGGAACCGGCTTAAAGCCCAGTTCCACTACTTTTGTTTCAAAAATAATCGATAGGATCCGAAGAGAAAACATCTCCTGGAAGAGTGTAACGCTTGCCTTTGAAATCGTGATAAAACCATAAACTATTTATTCGAATATCACGATTTCAACAGCAACTGGAGGGAGATGTTTTTTCGGCAGGATCATAATCGATTAAAACGCCCAGTTGCCGTTAACCAGGATCGGCTCGCGGGTGCCGTCTTCGGTAATGCCGTAGAGGTTGAGCTCGGCGGAGCCAACCATGAAGTCGGTATGCGCCATGCTTTGGTTCAGCCCTCTTGCGAGCAGCTCCTCGCGCGACAGGCCGGCGCCGCCTTTGATGCAGGACGCGTATGCGCTGCCCAATGCGAGATGGCAGGAAGCATTTTCGTCGAAGATCGTTTTGTAGAACAAAATATTCGAATCCGAAATTGGCGAGGTATGCGGAACCAAGGCAACTTCGCCGAGGAATTTTGCTGCGTCATCGGTATCGAGCAGGCCTTTAATGGCTTCCTCGCCTTGCTCCGCCTTGAAATCGACAACGCGGCCGTTCTCGAAGGTAAACGAGAAGTTATCGACGATATTGCCGTTATAGCTAAGCGGCTTCGTGCTGGAGATTGTTCCGTTCACGCCGGTACGAAGCGGTGCCGAGTAGACTTCTTCGGTTGGCAGGTTTGGAACAAACCAGGTGCCTTGCTCATTTTGCTTGCTGCCGCCAAGCCAGATTTGATCCTTCGGCATTTCGAGCGTCAGATCGGTGCCAGGGGCTTCGTAATGCAGATATTTATAGGCTTTATCGTTCAAATATTGCGCTTTGGATTTGAGCTGCTTGATGTGCGCTTCCCAAGCGGCGATAGGATCCGGCTGGTCGGCGCGTACCATTTGGAAGATGGTATCCCACAGCTTTGCGACCTGCTCCTCCTGCGGAAGCTCCGGGAAGACCTTGGCTGCCCATGCAGCGGAAGGGGCTGTTGCCAGCGACCAGGTGAATTTGAAGGCCTGGGACATTTGACGGTATTTTTCGTTGGCTTTGCGCGCCGTACGGTCCGCGTTGCGGATTTTTTCCTGCGGCACGCCGCGGAGCAGATCGGGATCGGCGGATCCGATCGTAATGGAAGCTGCGCCTTTTTCCGCCATCTCGAGCTTTTCGCCGGCGGACCATTTTGGCTCCTCCAGGAAGGATTCAAGCGGAGCAAGATCATAATGAATGCGGGATACCGCGTCGTCATGCCAGAATACCTTCACTTGGTAGGCACCGGCTTCATACGCTTTTTTCACGACGAGTCGAACGAGCTCTGGCGCGTCGATTGTCGCATTAACCATGACCGATTGTCCTTGCTGTATGTTCGCTCCGATTTTTACGATGATGTCCGCATAGTTGTTTAATTTTTGCTCAAAAGTCAGCACGGGGCTTCATTCCTCTCTCGTTAACGATATGTATAGTTTCCACTGGATCCTATAGCTATAGTATGAACTTATTTGTTCGGAATTTCAAAATGGTAGAGGAGAGGCCGGATTGTTGGTTACGGCGCGGGACGGCGTTATAATAGCAGGGTAGGTTTTTAATGAGAAACGGAGTGAAGAAGCATGGAATCGATATGGCAACAGAGAAAAGGGCAGCTGGCTGCGTACTTGAAAGAGAACGGCATTGATATCGCCTTTATTACGTCACCGACGAATGTATATTATTTTACGGGATTTTCCTGCAATCCGCATGAGCGGTTCCTGGCGTTAGCGCTGGATGCGCGGACGGGGGAGGAGACGCTGTATATGCCGCTTCTCGACCTGTCGGCGGCAGAGCCTTTTGGGGGGAACGGCAAGCTTGTTCCGATCTCGGATACGCAGAATGCTTACGAGGTGCTGAAGCAGCACACGGCATCGGGAGTGGCGGCAGCGGGCATTGAGAAGGAAGCGGTGTCGATCGCCAAGGCCGAGCGTATTCAGGAGGCTTTGGGCGGAACGCGGTTCGTTGATCTCGAGGGCTTTATTCTGTCCCTGCGCACGAAAAAAAGCCAAGAAGAAATCAGCAAGGTGCAAAATGCCGTCCTTATGGTGGAGAAGGTCGTAGCCCACGCCGCTTCCCATGCCAAAATCGGCATGACGGAGCTGGAGCTGACGGCGGAAATCGAGTATCAAATGCGCAAGCTTGGCGCGGACCGCCCGGCGTTTGAGTCGATCGTGCTGACCGGCGCGCGTTCCGCGCTGCCGCATGGCACGCCGGGTTACGACAAGATCAAGCATGGCGATTTTGTGCTGATCGATATCGGCGTACAGGCCGGCGGCTATTGCTCCGACATTACGAGAACCTTTGTGATGGGCGAGGCTTCAAAAGAGCAGCGCGCCATCTATGATACGGTGCTCGCGGCGAACATGGCGGGAATCGCGGCGGCAAAAGCCGGCGTAACGCTGGCCTCCGTGGATCAAGCGGCCCGCGGCGTAATTGAGCAGAAGGGCTTTGGGCCGCTGTTCACGCATCGCCTCGGCCATGGCTTTGGCATGGATGTGCATGAGCAGCCCTCCGTTTCGGGGCAGAATCTATCGATTATCGAGCCGGGCCTGCTGTTTACGATTGAACCGGGCATCTATGATCCGGCGATCGGCGGCGTCCGGATTGAGGACGACGTGTACATTCAAGCGGACGGCTCCGTGCGCGTGTTGACCAGCTACCCGAAAGAGCTGATTTTGCTGGGCAACTAGTTGAGTGATGTGGCGGTGGTGGTGATAGCCTTCGCGTGGGGCTAACGAAACTACAACACCTTATTTGGCGGTTTTTGGGCCGCTATGATTTCTAACGAAACTCAGTAACACTTCCTCGGCCCACGTAGCCGGCAAAAAGAAATCCCTGCATACCAGCAGGGATTTCTTTTTGTGATATTTTACTGAGCATAACGTTTGATGGGACCTCGCGCGCGCTAACGAAACAATAACACCTTATCCGGAGCATTTGCAGCAGCTCTCATTTCTAACGAAACTCAGTATCGTTATTTGAGGCGAACGAGCTGCATTTGGCTTGAAAACGACCGAATAGCGATACCTGGTTTCGTTAGATTTAGAAAACGGCCGTTTTTCCGGAAATAACGATACTACGTTTCGTTAGCGGGATGAGGGAGGCTGCGAGAGTCTATCCTTGAAATTTGCGGTCCCCGACAAAGCCCAGT
>NZ_SLVP01000007.1:0-282254 GCF_004345425.1 Paenibacillus sp. BK033 | reverse complement strand
CAGTGTGCAAACCTTCACCGGGCTTTGCGGTTACCCGACAAAGCCCAGTGTGCAAACCTTCACCGGGCTTTGCGGTTACCCGACAAAGCCCAGTGTGCAAACCTTCACCGGGCTTTGCGGTTACCCGACAAAGCCCAGTGTACAAACCTTCACCGGGCTTTGCGGTTACTTAAACATATTCCTCAAAACCAACACCAGGTTTGCCGGCTTCTCGGCCAAACGGCGGGTGTAGTAAGGGTACCACATCGTGCCGTAAGGCACGTAGCAGCGGACGCGGTAGCCTTCCTGGGCAAGCTCGGCTTGTTTGCCCATGCGAAGGCCGTAGAGCATCTGGAACTCGAAGGCTTCCTTTGGAATATGATTCGCCTCGGCGAAAGCCTTGGTGAAGTTGATGATCTTATCGTCATGCGAGGCAACGGCCGTGTATACTCCGTTCTTCAGGCGGTGCTCGATGAGCTTCTTGAAGTTGTCGAGCACTTGCCCCGCATTCTGGTACGCCACTTCCGGGGGCTCTTTATAAGCACCCTTCACCAGCCGCAGGTTAACCTTTTCCTTGCTAAGCGCCTTCACATCCTCCTCGGACCGGTGCAAATACGCCTGAATGACGGTGCCGACATTGGTCATCCAGCCGGCATGCAGCTTCCGCACGAGATCGATGGTGGCCTGCGTGTAGGGCGTATCCTCCATATCGAGCCGGACAAAAATCCGGTTGTACTTCGCCTCCGACACCACCGCCCGGATATTGGCGTGACATTGCTCCTTATCCAGCGCGAGTCCGAATTGGGTCGGTTTGAGCGAGACGTTGGCGTTTACTTTGCGCCTTGCGATCTCGCGGACGATTTTTAAATACTCATCCCTGTAGCCCTCGGCCTCCTTCAAGTCCTTGATCCCTTCTCCGAGATGGTCCAGCGTCACCATGATACCCTGACTGTTGAGCTCCTCCGTTCGATCCATCGCTTCTTCCAGAGTGTCGCCGGCGATGAATTTGGAAGCGAGCTTGCGGCCGTAGCGGATGGACAGATGCTCCACAAGCTTGTTGCCGGTGATGCCTAGCAGCGTTCGGCGGTAAAGGCCAGCACCCATTGTCTATCGCTCCTTTCGTAGGTTACCGGGAAGTCCGTCATGGATCCTTGCATGCCAGACTTCCAGTTAAGACACATAACGTTCTGCCGGATGAACTATAAATGGAATAGTGAGCATGTATCGAAGGGGGATGCGGGTATGAGGGCAGCATTCAAGAATGAACCTTTTACGAATTTTCGGCTGGAAGCAAATAATAAGGCGTACGATGCGGCGCTTGAGCTGGTCAGATCCAAGCTGGGCCGGGAGTATCCGCTTGTGATCGGAGGCCGCCGGATTACGACAACGCGGACATCGCCGTCCACGAATCCGGCCTCCAAAAATCAGGTGATTGGCGTAGTGTCCCAAGCGGACGCCAGTCTTGCGGAAGAGGCCATTCAGACAGCGGCTCGCACCTTCGACAGCTGGAGGTATACCGAGCCAGGCGAGCGGGCCAGGTATTTATATAAAGCGGCGGCATTGCTGCGGCGGCGCAAGCATGAGTTCTCCGCATGGATGACCCTTGAAGCGGGCAAAACACGCGCCGAGGCCGATGCGGATACGGCGGAAGCGATAGATTTTATGGAATTTTACGCGCGCGAGCTGCAACGTATAAGCAAGCCGCAGCCTCTGACTCCTCTTGACGATGAGGAGAATCAACTTTATTATATTCCGCTTGGCGTCGGTATTGTCATTCCGCCTTGGAATTTCCCTCTCGCCATCATGGCGGGCATGACTACGGCCGCTCTCGTATGCGGCAACACGGTTGTCCTGAAGCCGGCCAGCCCAACGTCGGTTATTGCGGCGCAGTTCTTCGAGCTGCTTGAAGAGGCAGGCGTTCCCGCTGGTGTAGTCAACTACTTGCCGGGACCGGGAAGCGAGGTTGGCGATTATCTGGTGGATCATCCGCTGACGAGATTCGTCAGCTTTACCGGCTCCCGCGAGGTTGGACTTCGAATTAACGAACGGGCGGCGAAGACGCAGCCGGGGCAAAAATGGATCAAGCGCGTCATTGCCGAAATGGGAGGGAAAGACGCGATCATCGTGGACGCGGAAGCGGATCTCGATCTGGCTGCCGATTCGATTGTCGCATCGGCCTTTGGCTTTTCCGGGCAAAAATGCTCCGCCTGCTCGAGAGCGATCGTCCACGAAGCGGTGTACGACGAGGTGCTAGCGAAGGTACTGGACCGGACCAATCGGCTTACGGTAGGCGATCCCGCGGATGCCGCCACGAATGTTGGAGCCGTTATCGACGACAAGGCATTCCGCAAAATCCAGGAATATATCGAGATCGGCAAGGGAGAAGGCAGGCTGGTCGCCGGCGGAGCATCCGACGATTCAGTGGGGTATTTTATCGAGCCTACGATCTTTGCGGATGTAGAAGCGAATGCCCGCATATCGCTGGAGGAGATTTTTGGCCCCGTGCTTGCTTTTACGAGAGCGAAATCCTTCGACGAGGCCCTTCAAATGGCGAACAATACGGAATTTGGCTTGACGGGAGCCGTTATTTCGAGAAACCGGGCGCATCTGGAGCAAGCTAGGCGCGAGTTTATGGCAGGCAATTTGTATTTGAACCGCAAATGCACGGGGGCGCTCGTTGGCGCTCATCCGTTTGGCGGATTTCATATGTCGGGTACGGATTCGAAGGCGGGAGGCCGCGATTATCTGCTCCTGTTTACGCAGGCGAAGATCGTATCGGAGAGATTTTAGGGGAATGCAAGCGTCCGGCAAAGGGAGTTTGGCTCAGCGCCTCGAATAGAATACAATAGTGGAAGCGGGTACTTGGGAGATGCAGGATTTATGGAAAAAGGGGATCGATGATCATGACGCAGCAGGAAACCTATATCATCGCGCTGGACCAAGGAACAACGAGCACACGTGCGATTTTATTCGATAAAGCGGGAAACCCGCGCGCGGTTGCCCAGACGGCGGTGGACTGCGCGTTCCCGCATCCGGGCTGGGTAGAGCAGGACGCCGGGCAGCTGTGGGAAACCTCGCTGAAGGTGATACGCGAGCTGCTTGAGAAGGAAGGCCTGAAGGCGGAGCGCATCGCCGCGATCGGCATCTCGAACCAGCGGGAGACGACGATCATCTGGGACAAAACGACGGGAAAGCCCGTCTATAACGCCGTCGTCTGGCAATCGCGCCAGACGTCTGGCATTTGCGAAACGCTGAAGGAAGCTGGCCATGAGAGGCCGATCCGGGAGAAAACCGGGCTCTTGATCGACCCGTATTTCTCCGGAACAAAGGCGAAATGGGTACTCGACGAGGTAGAGGGAGCGCGTGACAAAGCCGCGGCCGGCGAGCTGTTATTCGGCACCGTGGACAGCTGGCTGATCTGGAAGCTGACCGGCGGAGCGGTTCACGTGACGGACTATTCGAATGCGTCGCGGACGCTGCTGTACAACATCCATGAGCTGAAGTGGGATGCCGACCTGCTCGAATGGCTGGACATTCCGGCTTCCATGCTGCCGGAGGTGCGCTCGTCTTCCGAGGTGTACGGCACAACGGAGGCGGCTTTGTTCGGCGGGCCTATTGCAATCGCAGGCGCTGCGGGAGACCAGCAGGCGGCTCTGTTCGGGCATGGCTGCTTTGAGAGAGGGGAAGCGAAAAACACGTACGGCACCGGCTGCTTTATGCTGATGAACACCGGCATGGAGCCGATCCGTTCGGAGCATGGCCTGCTCACGACCATTGCCTGGGGGGTTGACGGGCAGGTGGAATACGCGCTTGAAGGCAGCGTTTTTGTAGCCGGTTCGGCGGTACAGTGGCTTCGAGACGGCATGGAATTGATCGACACCTCGGAGGAGAGCGAAAAGCTGGCCTCTTCCGTCGATTCGACGGAAGGCGTTTACGTCGTTCCGGCCTTTGTCGGACTAGGGACGCCATACTGGGACAGCGAGGTCCGCGGCGCCGTATTCGGCATGACGCGCGGAACGCGGCGCGAGCATTTTGTCCGGGCAACGCTCGAGTCCATTGCGTATCAGACGAAGGATGTGCTGGACGCGATGGAGCAGTCGGCGGGCATTCCGCTGCAAACGCTTTGCGTGGACGGCGGCGCGATCCGCAATAATCTGCTCATTCAGTTCCAGAGCGATCTGCTTGGCGTGCCGGTTGAACGGCCGGTGATCAGCGAGACAACGGCACTTGGCGCCGCTTATTTGGCGGGGCTTGCGGTTGGCTATTGGCAGGGCCGCGGGGAGATTTTGGAGCAGCGGCGGCTGGACCTTGTTTTTGAGCCGGCGATGGCGAAGGAGCAGGCGGATCGGCTTTATGCCGGATGGCAGAAGGCGGTAAAGGCGGCAATGGCTTTTCGATAGGGAGAAGACCGTGGCAGTTCTTCAGGATGCGTAATAGCATAATGGAGGAATGTTCGCGGTTTTCTTTTTTACGCATCAATAAAGAATTTGCGATAGGAGCTGTTCGTAATGGCAAGCGGGAACGGGCATGGGGGAGAACCGGCTTTATTTAACGCTCTAAAGAGAGAGGAGCAGTTCGGGAAACTGCAGGCGGAGGTCTATGATCTGCTGATTATCGGCGGAGGGATTACAGGTGCGGGGATTGCGCTGGACGCGGTTACGCGGGGCTTAAAGACGGCGCTGGTGGAGATGCAGGATTTTGCCGCGGGAACGTCAAGCCGTTCGACCAAGCTGGTGCATGGCGGTCTGCGTTACTTGAAGCAGCTTGAGATCGGAGTTGTAGCCGAGGTTGGCAAGGAACGCGCGATTGTGTACGAGAACGGGCCGCATGTGACCACGCCGGAATGGATGCTGCTCCCGATTTATAAAGGCGGTACCTTCGGAATGTTCAGTACTTCGCTGGGACTTCGATTGTATGATTTTCTGGCCGGGGTCAAACGCGCCGAGCGTCGGAAAATGCTTGGAACGGACGAGACGGTCACGCGGGAGCCGCTTCTGAAGCGGCAGGGCCTGAAGGGCGGAGGCTATTATGTCGAGTACCGGACCGACGATGCCAGATTAACGATAGAAGTGATGAAGAAGGCAGTCGAGCTAGGGGTAAACGCGATTTCTTATGTGAAGGCCGAATCGCTGCTGTACGAGAACGAGCGGGTCGCCGGAGCGGAGCTGAGGGATCAACTGACGGGCAAAACGGGACAAGTGAAGGCGAAGGTTACGATCAATGCCGCCGGCCCTTGGGTAGACACGATACGGGAGAAGGACGGATCCAAGAGAGGCAAGACGCTCCATCATACAAAAGGCGTTCATCTCGTGTTCGACCAGAAGCGGTTCCCGCTTGGTCAGGCGATTTACTTCGACTCGGAGGACGGCCGGATGCTGTTTGCGATTCCCCGCGACGGAAAAACGTACATCGGCACCACCGATACCGACTACAAGGAGAATCTTGCCCATCCGCGGATGACGGCTGCAGACCGGCAATATATTTTGAAGGCGGCTAACGATATGTTCCCTACGCTTGGGCTTGAAGCCGAGGATGTGGAGTCCAGCTGGGCGGGCGTAAGGCCGCTGATTCATCAGGAAGGGAAAAATCCTTCCGAGATTTCGCGGCGCGACGAGGTGCTGGTGTCGTCTTCGGGCCTTCTCTCCATGGCGGGCGGCAAGCTCACCGGCTACCGGAAAATGGCCGAGACCGTTATGGATCAGGCGGCAGAGCAGCTCGTTAAAGCCGGGCGGAGCGGTATAGGCGAGAGCCGGACGAAGACGCTCGCGATCTCGGGCGGCGATGTTGGCGGTTCGGAGGGGTATGAGCGATTTGTAGCGGAGAAGAAGGCGGCTGCCGCCAAGGCGGGGCTTGCCGGCCCGGATGCGGAACGGCTTGTCCGCCGGTTCGGCTCCAATATCGATACCGTGCTCGGCCTTATGCCCGAAGCGCAGGAGGAAGCGATCCGCCGGAAGCTTCCCGTTACGCTTCTGCTTGAGCTGCTCTATGCGATTCGCTACGAAATGGCCTGCAAGCCGGTTGATTTCTGGATTCGCCGCAGCGGCAGCCTCCTGTTCGACCGAAGCCGGGTTATCCGCTGGAAGGACGGCGTGCACCGTTATATGGCGGAGCTGTTCGGCTGGTCAGCCGGTATAAGCAACGCTTACGCGGAGGAGCTGGAGCGCGAGCTCCAGCTGGCGGTGACTCCCTCGGAGTAGGGAGGATTAACGGTTATGCCGGGAAAAGAACACCCGACAGTTGAATAATGACGGTAAGCGTAATACTGCTGAGCAATGTGGAGAAAAGCACCGCCTGTGCGGCAAATCCGGGCTCGCAGTTGTACTCGAGAGCAAGCGCAGCGCTGTTTCTGGAGGTAGGTATCGCGCTGGCGATAAAGAGCGCCTGCGCGGTAACGCCATGCGCATGCATGAGCTCCAGCAGCAGCCAAGCGATGGCCGGAGCGGCAATCAAGCGGATGAGACTGCTCCATAGGACGGTAATCGTATGAAGCTTAAGCATCGTAGAGGCCATTTGAGCGCCTATCGTAAACAAGGCAAAGCTGAGCATCCCGTCCGCAACAGCCGATAAGGGAGTCAGAAGCGGTGCCGGCAGGTCGATCGGGACGAGCCGCAGCAGGGTGCCGGCGATAATGGCATACAGGACGGGCATTTTAACAAATTGCAGCAGCGAGTGTTTAAGCCCGCTTGCCGCCCTGCTGGCATTCAGCAGGCCAAAGGTAAAGGTCGCGAACAATTCGAAGGTTACGACCATCATCTGGACGGACATGGCGAACGGATCATGCTTGAATGCCATGGCATTGACGGGAATGCCGATATTGCCGTTGTTCGTTAACGCGATGCTGTTGGAGAAGCTGGCGGCAAGCGGCTTTGGATGGCGAAGCATCCGGCTGACGCCTTGGCCGATCAGCACGATGGCGATAAATTGCGCGGCAAGGAATACGAATATCGTGGCCAGCAAAGAAGCGGTAAGCTCGGCTTGGTACACTTTCACGAAAGCAAGCGCGGGAATGTAGTAATACATGAGCATCTTGGAGAAACCGCCAAGCTCGAATTTGAACTTGCGGTGGAGCAGCGCGCCGATTGCGAGCGGAATAAGGATCGGGACGATGATATAGAGGAAGGTATGCAGGATATTCATCATCTCAATTCCTCTTCCCTTGGCTTTGGCCGGACGTTCAAATGCTGCCCGGGTTCAAGCGCGGTGCCGGCGATCCCTTTTTGCCGGAGCATGCGAATGAATGCGGCTGCATCCTGCTCAATGACCGGAAACGTATTGTAGTGAATGGGAACGATATAACGCGCGCCGATCCACTCCGCGGCTACCGAGGCATCGCCAGGATCCATCGTGAAGCGTCCTCCGATCGGCAGAAAGGCGATGTCGATATCGAACCGTTCTCCAAGCAGGCGCATATCGCCAAACAAACCGGTATCGCCGGCGTGGTACAAGGTAACCCCGCCCATTTGAAGGATAATGCCGACCGGTGAGCCCGTGTAGACGATTTTGCCTTCTTCGTTAAGGGAGGATGAGGCGTGAAGGGCGGGAGTGAGATAGACGCGCCCAAACGGAAAATCCCAGGCTCCGCCGGCATGCATCGGTTCGACCCCAACGCCATGCTGTCCCAGATGCACCGCCAATTCTTCGACGGCGACTATGGGCGCATCGTTTTGCTTTGCCAACGGAATGGCGCCGGTGATATGATCGGAGTGACCGTGAGTCAATAGAATGTATTGGACTTTAATTTGGTCTATACGCGGAGTGGTGACGGGATTGCCGGTCAAGAAAGGATCAATGATGACGGAATAAGCATCGTGGGTTACTTGGATGCAGGAATGCCCGTGATAATCAATGCGCATTAGCGGGACCTCGCTTTCAAAATTAAATTTTATAATAAAAAAATTAACGATCGTATATATTTATGTTATATTACTAACAGTGAATAAATGTCAATCATTTCGGCTTGTTTTTTTGCGAGGGGAGTTGTGGGTCCGTTGTTGTCGATAGAAAAACAGTTGCTGTATCTTCTTGCAAGCGGGGACGGAGCCGGTTCCGGAGCTTCCGTAAGCCGTCTTGTCGAGGTGTATGAAGCGCGGGGCATCTCCCATCAAATCGTGCGCAACGCGCTCTCCAAGCTGAAGAAGGACGGATATGCCGAATCGGCGGAACGCTCCCGCTACAAGGCAACGCCGCTTGGCGAGGAATTCATCCGGATCATTAACGCTAAGCCCGGTTTATACGGAAAGGAATGGGACGGGCAATGGTGCATGGTTATGTTCGAAATTCCGGAATCGGAACGGCGCCGCAGGGATAGCTTCCGATCGGAGCTGCTGCAGCTGGGCTTCGGCTCGCTGTACAAGAGCGTCTACGTCTCGCCATGGGATTACCGGGAAGAGGTTATCCGGCTTGCCCTTCAGTGCGAGGTTACGGAATATATAACGGTTACGAATACAAGGATTGTACATAACGGCATCACGCCGGAAAAGGCAGCTTCCTTATGGCCGCTTGAAGAGCTTCAAGAGCTATATCGGGAAAAGGAGCGCTGGTTCCGCGAAGGCTTGGAGCCAGCGCTTACGGAACTCGAAGCAGCGGGAACAGGCACGGGCGGCGGGCTGCCGCTGTTTGTTCTTTTCCTCGAGCTGGGCGAAGTCATTGCCGAGCTTGGTTTGCGCGATCCGATGCTTCCGGACCCTCTGCTGCCCGAGGCTTGGACGGGCAAGCTGCTGCTTGGACAATTCCAGGCCTGCCTGCGGCGGATCGCGCTTGCGATACCGGAGCAATCCCCATACCGCCCTTTTGTGGCGCATTTTCTCGGACGGTAGAGCATTTTCCTCATTGCCGCCCTCCGACTCTCCCTACTATAATAAAAGCGCATACAATTCCAATCCTGATAGGCAGTAGGGGGAACGTCCTTGTATACGATAGTGCTGGTTGACGATGAAGCGGTCGTAAGGGAAGGCATCAGGGAGCGCATCCCGTGGGAGGAGCTTGGTTTTCGGTGCGTGGCGGATTGCGAGAACGGCGTACAGGCGCTGGAGGAGATCGAACGGCTGCGGCCGCATATCGTGCTGACCGATATTAATATGCCGTTTATGGACGGGCTCGCCTTTTCCCGCGAAGTCATGGAACGGTATCCGGAGACAAAGGTCGTGATCCTGACCGGCTACGACGATTTCGAATACGCGCAGCAGGCGCTGAAGCTGAAGGTAAAGGATTTTATCCTCAAGCCGGTAACGGCAGCCGAGTTCTCGGCGATGCTGCATAAGCTCCGGCTGGAGCTGGACGAGGAGAAGAGGGAGCGGGAGGACCTGGCCCGGCTGCAAAGCCAGCTGCATGAGAGCATGCCGCTCCTCAAGGAACGCTTCCTCGAGCGGATGTCGACGATGGCTTTAAGCGAGAAGGAGATTGCGGCGCGTCTGCGCTATTTCCGGATTCGACTGACGGGACCTTGCTATCTGGGGCTGGCGATCGACACGGACCGGCTCGAAGAGCAGGGCGGGGCGGATACGGACCGGGAGCTGCTCAGGTTTGCCGTGTACAATATCGCGCAGGAGATTATTAGCGGGGAGCCGGAGGCCGTTGTATTCCGGAGCAGGGAGGAATGGGTTATGGCCATCCTTGGCGGGGAGCGCGAGGAGCTGCTGCAAGAGAAGGCGCAGGAGCTGGCCGAGCGCATTCGGCAATCGGCGGTTCAATTCCTGAAGCTGACCGTTTCGATCGGAATAGGGACGACCGTTCATAGCTATACGAGAATCAGAGAGACCTGCAAGGCTGCGGCCGCGGCATTGGACTATCGGCTTGTCCTTGGCGACAACAGCGTCATCAGCATTCTGGACATGGAAAAGCGCCGAAGCTCGCCGGCCGGTCATCCGGCCGAATTCGACCGCGAATTAATAGCCGGGATCAAGACCGGCACGGCGGATGAAGTAGAGCGCGCTATCGAAGCGCTGATCCGGTATAACAAAGCGGAACTGACCAGCATCGATCACTGCTATTTGCGTATTCAAAGAACGATTCTTGCCGTCATGCAGGCGCTTGGCGATATTGGCTGCAAGGAGTCCGAGGCGTTCGGAGAAGGCATTAACCCGATGACCGAGATCTACCGGTTCAGGACGATGGAAGAGATCGGGGAATGGCTGAAGACGGCCTGCCGGCAAGCCGTTTATAGCGTAACGGCCACACGCCGCGACCAATGCCGGTCGCAGATTGAAGAAGCGATCGCCTATCTGGAATCTAATTACGAGGACGAGAATCTATCGGTCAAAGGCGTCTGCAAGCAGGTTCATATGAGCGTCAGTTATTTCAGCGCGGCTTTCAAAGCCCACACCGGCAGAACCTTTGTCGAGTATGTCACTGCGGTCCGGATGGACAAAGCGAAGGAGCTGCTGAAGTTTACCGGGCTTCGAACCTACGAGATTGCCGCCAGAACCGGCTACAGCGATGCGCAGTATTTCAGCGTTCTGTTCAAGAAGCACACGGGGGAATCTCCAACGGATTACCGTCATCGGACGGCGGCGGAGCAGGCATGAGGCGCGCTTATGGAATTATTTAAATTCAAAAGCATTCAAACGAATATTGCCGCCGCCTCCGCCTGCCTCATTCTGCTTACGGCCATCCTGTTAGGCGTCATCTCGTACCAGCTGTCGGCCTCGTCCGTCCGCGAGACGGCCCAGGACTATACGGCAGAGCTGATCCGTCAAGTGAATGCCAACATTCAGACCTATATTACCAGCATGGAGAATATATCGATGCTCGCGCTCAGCAACGAGGATGTCCGCGAGCTTGTAGGCGAAGCGGGAAGTGACGGGCAAAGCTCGGAGGGGCTGGCGCGCGAGCAGCGGATCTCCGCGTATTTTCACTCCATTATGGCTTCGCGCAAAGACATTGCTTCGATTAACGTCATTGGCTACAACGGCCGGTTCGTCTCGGACCGCGAGCATGTTGAGCTCAATCCAAGCGTCAGGCTGGCGGAGCAGCCTTGGTATACCAGCGCGCAAGAGGCATCGGGCCGGATTGTCGTGTCTTCCTCCCATGTCCAGCATATGTTCAAGGACGAATACGGCTGGGTGGTCTCGCTCAGCCGGGAGCTGTGGAGCAAGGATCAGACGGAGCCGCGCGGCGTGCTGCTCGTCGACCTGAACTTCAGCGTTATTAACGACACTTTGAACAATATCGACTTAAGCAAGCGGGGGTACATTTTTATCGTGGATGAGGCCGGCAATATCGTCTATCATCCGCAGCAGCAGCTGATCTACAGCAACTTGAAATCGGAGAAAATCGACGAGGTGCTAGCAAAGGGCAGCGGCAGCTTTATGACCGACGAAGGGAAGACAAGCCGGATCTATACGATTCAGGATACCGGCTTCGGCTGGAAAATCGTTGGCGTGTCCTACGTCAACGAATTGATCGGCAACAAGCGCGAAATGCAGCTGTCGATGGCGGCGGCGGGGATCTTTTGCCTGATTGTCGGGCTACTGCTTGCCGTCTTTGTCTCGCGTAACCTGTCCCGTCCGATCAAGCAGCTGCAGGAGCATATGAAGAAGGTGGAGAAGGGGATTTTTAATATCCGGGTACCGATCGGCAATCCGAGGGAAATCGCGTCTCTCGCCCGCACGTTTAACCTGATGGTTGTCAAGATCGAGGAGCTGATGAGCCAGGTCGTCCGGGAACAGGAAATTAAGCGGAAGAGCGAGCTGACGGCGCTGCAGGCGCAGATTAATCCGCATTTTTTGTACAATACGCTCGATTCGATCATTTGGATGGCTGAGGGGAAAAAGACGGACGAGGTCGTTCTGATGACCTCCGCGCTGGCGCGGCTGTTCCGTTCCTCCATCAGCAGGGGGCAAGAGCTGGTCTCGATCCGGACGGAGATTGAGCATGTTGCCAACTACCTGACGATCCAGAAAATCCGGTATAAGGACAAGCTGGATTTCCAGATTGACATTGATCCGGATATCTACGCGTACCGCACGCTGAAGGTGCTGCTTCAGCCGCTGCTCGAGAACGCGATCTACCACGGCATCAAGAACAGAATCGGGACCGGAACGATTCAGGTTACCGGCGGCAAGCGGGACGGTTATATTTGGCTGGAAGTGAGCGATAACGGCGTTGGGATGGAAGCGGAGGCGCTCCGAACGATTCTGGAGCCGAGGAGAAGCGACCGGGAAAGCAAAGGCGTTGGCGTGGTGAATGTCCACGAGCGGATCCAGCTTTATTTCGGCAAGGATTACGGCCTGACGTACAGAAGCGTACCGGATGAAGGGACAACCGTAACGGTACGGATTGCCGCCATTGAAGGCGATGAATGGGCGGGAGGTGCTGGCGCATGAGCGAGTACAGACGCAGATCCGCATCCGTGGCCATTGCCGCGATTCTTATCGTGGCTGCTGTCGTCGGCCTCTATAAATGGGCGGCAAGCCAGCGCGGGGAGAAGCCCGTCGACATCATTGTTACGGTAAAAGCAACAAGCTCGGCGATTGATTTCTGGAAGGTGCTTATCACGGGGGTTGAGGACGCGGCCAACGAATTTGGCGCCAACGTTACGGTAATCGGGCCTCCGTCGGAGACGGAGATCGATATTCAAATGGAGCAGCTGGAGCAGGCCATCCGGCAGAAGCCGGATGCGATCGTGATGGCCGCGACCGATTATAACCGGCTGGTTCCTATCGCCCAGCGGATTGTTAAGGCGGGCATTAAGCTCATTACGGTAGATTCCCGCATTAACAGCGATGATGCGCTAAGCTTTATCGCAACGGATAATATGGCAGCCGGGGAGAAGGCCGGAGAAGAGATGGCCAAGCTGCTGCCGGGGGCCGATTCCTCGAAAATCGCCATTATGAGTTACGTTTACGGAACCTCTTCGCAGCTTGAACGGGAAAAGGGCGTGCGGCAGTGGCTGGAAGGTCATTCAAACGTTGAGGTAGCAAGTACGCTCTTTAGCGAAGGACGGCTCGAGAAGGCATATGAGCTGACCAAGCAGCTTCTCTCCGAGGATCCTGGCATTAAAGGGATTGTTGGTCTAAATGAGCCTTCCACCGTGGGGGCCGGCCGAGCGATCCGGGATCTTGGGCTCAGCGGCAAAATAAAGCTTGTTGGCTTCGACAGCTCGGTGGATGAAGTACAGCTGATTGAAGGCGGCGTGCTGCAGGCAACCGTTGTCCAGAAGCCTTACAATATGGGCTACCTCAGCGTGAAGACGGCCATTGAAGCGGTGCGGGGCAAGAAAGTGCCTAGGCTGATCGATACGGAATCGGTCGTTATCAACAAAGACAATATGTACACGGAACAAAATCAGAAGCTGCTCTTCCCCTTTGTGGGAGAGTAGCTTTTTTCATTTTTTGAAGAAAAACGGATTCTAAAAAGGAACAGATTTTTTTCAACTATTCAAATACATTATTCCATTCTGGCAATCGAGAAAGCGCTTTAGAATGAGCTTAGTTACAGCGGGATGGAGTGATGGAGGCATGAAAGACATATTCGTTCAGATGGAAGGGATCAACAAGTATTTTCCGGGCGTTCAAGCCTTGCAGGACTGCCGCTTCGAATTAAGGCGGGGCGAGGTGCACGCGCTGGTCGGTGAGAACGGGGCGGGCAAGTCGACGATGATGAAGGTGCTGACGGGCGTCTATCAGAAGGATGGCGGAAGCATCGTATACGAAGGAACGGAAGTCGAGATTCCAAGCGCGAAAGCCGCGCAAAGTCTGGGGATTTCGATTATCCATCAGGAGCTGAACCTGGCCCCCGATCTGACGGTGGCGCAGAACATCTATATCGGACGCGAGCCTCGGCGGGGACTTAGGCTGTTTCTGAACGAACGGGAGCTGAAGCGCAGGGTAGAGCGGTTGTTCGAACGGCTGAACATGGAGCTGGATCCGGATGAACCGGTCGGCAATCTTACCGTAGCGAAGCAGCAGATGGTGGAAATCGCCAAAGCCTTGTCTTACGACGCCAAGGTGCTCATTATGGACGAACCAACAGCCGCGCTGAGCGATACGGAGATCGATGATCTGTTCGTTATTATAAACCAGCTTAGAGCAAGCGGAGTCGGCATCGTCTACATCTCGCACCGGATGGATGAGCTGAAGAGGATTACGGACCGGATTACCGTCATGCGGGACGGTCGGTATATCGACACGGTGCCGACGGATTCCGTTACGAACGAGAAGATTATCGCGATGATGGTTGGGCGCGAAATTTATGACAGCACGAAGCAAAGCCGGATAGCGGAGAACAGCGAGACGGTGCTTGAGGTGAAGGGGTTAAGCCGCAAGGGAGCGCTGGACAATATCAGCTTCAAGCTGCGCAAAGGAGAGATCATCGGCTTCGCCGGGCTGATTGGAGCGGGGCGGACCGAAGTGGCAAGAGCGATTTTTGGCGCCGATCCGCTCGATGCGGGAGAAATAACGGTGCATGGGCGCAAGGTCGTAATAAAGCAGCCTTATGACGCGGTACGGGCGGGAATCGGCTACCTGTCCGAGGACCGCAAGCGGTACGGCTGCATTGTGGAGATGGACGTGAAGACCAACGTGGCCGTCGCCTCGCTCCGGCAATACGTGAATGGGGTAGGCTGGGTGAACCGGAGCAAGATTGCGAAGGCGGCCGATCAGATTGTCGAGATGCTGAAGGTAAAGACGCCTCATATCGATCAGGATGTTAAATTCCTTTCCGGAGGCAATCAGCAGAAGGTTGTAATCGGCAAATGGCTGACCCAGGGCTGCGACATTTTGATTTTTGACGAGCCGACCCGGGGCATCGATGTCGGGGCAAAAAGCGAAATCTACAAGCTGCTGAACGATCTCGCCGCCAAGGGCAAATCGATCATTATGATCTCCTCGGAGCTTCCCGAGATTTTGCGGATGAGCCACCGCATCATTGTGATGTGCGAAGGGCGCATCACGGGCGAGCTGGACCGCGAGGAAGCCACGCAGGAGCGGATTATGCGATACGCGACATTAAGAGCTTAACAACGGAGTTTAGGGGGAATCTCTATGAAAATGCAGCCAAAAGCCGAAATGGCGCAGCTAGGCGGCAAGCAGACCGCGATTATTCTGAAGCCGGGCGTTCTGCAGCAGGTGCTTGCTTTTGCCAGTCTGATCGTCCTTATTCTCGTATTCACCATTTCGTCCAGCAACTTTTTTCAATTCTCCAATATCGTGGGGATTCTGCTCTCGACCGCGGTGACCGGCGTCCTGGCACTGGGCTCTACGTTTGTCATTATAACGGGCGGCATTGATTTGTCGGTCGGAACGGTAATGACTTTAAGCGCGGTGATGACCGGGGTGTTTATCACGTATTGGGGACTGCCGGTTCCGATCGGCATTATCGGGGGCATCCTGACCGGCGCCGTTTGCGGGCTGCTGTCAGGGGTGATGGTCGCCAGGCTCAAGATCCCGCCTTTTATCGCTACCCTTGCCATGATGATGATCGCCAAAGGTCTAGCCCTTGTCATCTCCGGTACGAAGCCGATCTACTTCAACGATCATCCGGTGTTCAGCGAGGTGTCGCAGGGCTCGTTCTTCGACGAGATTATCCCGGGCTTTGCCATCCCGAATGCGGTTGTCATCTTCTTCATCGCCGCGATTATCGGAAGCATCCTGCTGTCCAAAACGATCGTCGGCCGTTACAACTTTGCCCTCGGCAGCAACGAGGAAGCGACCAGACTGTCCGGCGTTAACGTGAACTATTGGAAAATCGTAATCTACACCCTAACCGGTGTCTTCACCGGTCTGGCGGGTATCCTGATTGCTTCCCGGCTCAATTCCGCCCAGCCCGCGCTTGGCGCCGGTTACGAGCTTGAGGCTATTGCGGCGGTTGTCATTGGCGGTACCTCGCTTAGCGGAGGGAAGGGGACAATCGTGGGCACGGTTATCGGGGCTCTGATTATGAGCGTGCTGACGAACGGGCTTCGGATTCTGTCCGTTCCGCAGGAATGGCAGACCGTGGTTGTCGGCTTTGTCATCTTGCTTGCGGTATACGCTGATATCCTGCGCCGCCGCAAAGCGTAAGGCCTGTTATCGCTAGAAGCTCTGACCGGCCGATGTGCCGGAACAAGAGATTCTATACAGAAGGATTCCATCCAAAAATCAAAGGGGAGATTTCGGTGAAGAAGTTTACGGCATTGCTGCTAGTAGCGTTAATGACAGTTGTTATGATGAGCGCCTGCGGTGCGAACAATTCGAACAGCGCAGACAACTCAAAGAGCTCGAGCAATACAGGCAGCAAATCCGGTACGAACAACGGCGGAACCAAAGCGGGCGGGGACAAGATTTATATTCCGATCATTTCGAAAGGCTTCCAGCATCAATTCTGGCAGGCGGTTAAACAAGGCGCCGAGAAGGCCGCAGCCGAATTCAACGTGGAGATTACCTTCGAAGGTCCGGAAACCGAATCGCAAGTGGATAAACAGATCGAAATGCTGCAGGCCGCTCTCGACAAGAAGCCTAGCGCGATTGGTTTTGCCGCCCTCGACAGCCAGGCATCGGTGCCTCTCCTGCAGAAGGCGAAGGACGCGGGCATTCCGGTTATTGCCTTTGATTCGGGCGTAGACAGCGATATTCCGGTTACCACCGCTTCGACGGATAACAAGGCCGCTGCCGCCCTTGCCGCAGACAAAATGGCGGAGTTAATCGGCGGAGAAGGCGAGGTTGGCGTCATTGTGCATGACCAGACCTCCGTTACCGGCGTTGACCGCCGCGACGGCTTCGTAAACCGGATCAAAGAGAAATATCCGAATATTAAGATTGTCGACATTCAATACGGCGGCGGCGATCATCTGAAATCGACGGACCTTGCCAAGGCGATGATCCAGGCGCATCCGAATATTAAAGGCTTCTTCGGGGCGAACGAAGGCTCTGCGGTTGGCGTCATTAACGCCGTAACCGAGCTGAAGAAGGAAGGCCAAATTACGATAATAGGCTTCGATTCCGGAAAGGCGCAGCTGGATGCGATCAAGAGCGGCGTTATGGCCGGCGCCATTACGCAGAATCCGGTAGGTATCGGCTATGAAACGGTTAAAGCGGCCGTTGAAGCGATCCGGGGCGAAAAAGTGGAGCCATCGATCGATACGGGCTTCTATTACTACGATAAATCCAATATCGACAGCGACGAAATTAAAGCGGTATTATACGAATAATCAGCTGAAAAGAAGAGGATAAAACTAGCGGCCGGGTGTCATATTCATTGACGCCGGCTGCTTTTTTTCATCCTCCTTTTTTGAAAAGACCTGAGGATTGTGTTACCCTAAAAAGAAAAGGTTGGAGGTCACGATGGCAAAAGAGCACAAAAAAATATCTGGATTAGAGATTTTTAAAAGGGCTATTTTTATCACGATTGGTTCTGTATTGATGGGTGTTTCACTGGAATTATTCCTCGTGCCAAACGATGTAATCGACGGTGGTATCACCGGTATCTCCATTATGGTATCCGAATTAACCCACTTGCCCCTTGGTCTATTCATCTTCATCCTGAACATTCCGTTCCTGTTCATCGGCTTTAAGCAGATCGGCAAAACGTTTGCCATATCTACTCTATACGGTATCGCCGTTATGTCGATTACCACGCAGCTGCTTCACCACGTACATGCTTTTACCGAAGAGAAACTGCTGGCCGTCCTGTTCGGCGGGATCATTCTTGGAGCCGGCGTTGGTCTTGTCATCCGCTTTGGCGGTTCCCTCGACGGCACGGAGATTCTAGCGATTCTGGCATCGAAAAAATTCGGCATGCCGGTTGGTCAAATCATCATGATCGTCAACGTCTTTATCTTTATCCTCGCAGGTTTTGTGTTTGAATGGAATTCCGCGATGTATTCGATGGTCACCTATTATCTCGCAACCAAAGTCATGGACATCGTTGTTGAAGGTATTGAGGAATCCAAATCCGTCACGATTATATCCAGCGCGTACGAAGAAATCGCCGAAACGATTATGACCCGTCTGGGACGCAGCACGACTTATATCCAGGCACGCGGCGGTTACTCCAGGGAAGAGACGCAAATGGTTTATTGCGTGGTCAGCCGTCTCGAAGTGGCGAAGCTGAAAGCGATCGTGCATGACATTGATACAAAAGCGTTTATCGCGATCGAAAATGTTGCCGACGTGCAAGGCGGCGGCTTTACGAAGAAAAGCATCCACTAAACGGATTAAAGCTTGTTTAGCAGAGCAGTGAGCCGTTCCGGGTAATCGGTAATGATTCCCGCGACTCCCGCTTGGATCAGCCGAAGCATCTCGGCCGGTTCATTGACTGTAAACACGTTATAGATAACGCCATGCTGGGCGGCTTCCGCAACCCAGTCCGGCAGCACGGCAAAATGCGAGGCATGCAGGGCGGAAGCTCCAATCGACAAGGCGTATTTCCACGGACGGTATAAGCCTTCCATGTACAAGATGCCAGTCCGTATTTCCGGAGCCAGCCTCTTGCACTCGATAAGCGAATAATGATTAAAGCTGGAGAGGATGACCTGATTCTCCATGCCGTAAGCACGGACGGTTTCGATTACCTTTTGCTCCATTCCGGGGTAAGGCGCGATGCCGTTTTTTAGTTCGATGTTGAGAATCGTCCCGGTCTGCCCGGCTAAGTCCAGCAGCTGCGCGAGCGTCGGAATCCTGGCGTCCTTGAAATTCGGGGAAAACCAGCTGCCGGCATCCAATTGAAGCAGATCATGGGACTGAATATCGGCGACAAGGCTATTCAACCCGGTTGTCCGTCTCAGCATTTCATCGTGAATGAGCACCAGCTCGCCGTCCTTGGTCATTTGCACATCGGTCTCGATCCCTGCAGCGCCAAGCTCGATCGCCTTCTCGAAGGCGATCATCGTGTTCTCCGGATAATTGCCCGAGGCTCCCCGGTGCGCATAATTCACAAGCGTAGTCATAACCGTTCTTCCACTCCCATCTCCATCATAAAATTGAATTGATTTTACTTTACTTCTGATTTGTTTGCGGCATATTATCTTTATCAGGTTTATGCGCGGATTGCGGATTGCATACCCCTAGGGGGTATGATACAATAAGACTATTCCATACCCCCTGGAGGTATTTAAAGATGATTGAACAAGAGAAGACCGAGCATTGCCATTCGAGCGAACCGGAACAACAAGGTGCCGAGCGGAAGAGCCATCATTCCGATAAGATGAAATCCAACCTCGTATCGCGCCTGAACCGGATAGAAGGCCAAATCCGCGGCGTTAAGGCGATGATCGAGAAGGATACGTATTGCGATGATGTGCTGAACCAGATTGCCGCGGTGCAGTCTGCGCTGAACAGTGTCGGGAAGCTTCTGCTGGAAGGTCATCTGAAAAGCTGCGTGATCGAGCGCATTCAGGCGGGAGAAAGTGAAGTTATTGACGAGCTGCTCATTACCGTAAATAAATTAATGAAATAAAATCGGGAGGGATTTATATTATGGCAAACGTAACGTTGAAGGTTGAAGGGATGTCTTGCGGCCATTGCGTTAGCGCGGTGGAGAAGGCGGTTACCGGAGCAGGAGCAAGCGGTACCGTGGATCTGGCTGCAGGCAAAGTAACCGTTCAGTACGACGAGAAAAAGGTATCGCTTGACGCCATCAAGGAAGCGATTGAAGATCAAGGCTACGATGTCGTTTAACCGGCTATAAAGAGGCGCTGCCAGCTCCGACGGAGTCCGACAGCGTCTTTTTTTCTGCTTAATACGAGCCCACTCGTATGATGCACATTATGCAGGATAATAAAGCCTTTTCGATCGATGCAGGGTATTACGTTGCACGGAATGCTGCAAATTGGAGAAAAGCGATTCGAATTCGCCTCAATCGGGGCATTATCCTGCATTTTGTGCAGCATAAAGCCTGTAGCTTCTCCAATAATGAGCATTATCCTGCATTCCGTGCAATGCATCGAACACGTTGCTTTTGCTTCTTCCATAGGTGATTAGCGTATACCGGCTCTGGGTATATTGTTAGGGATAAATGGAAGGAGCGAATACAGCGCATGATGCATAGACGTAATCGAAAAAATCGCAATCGCACGTTGCATATCGGACTTATGGCCGTTCTTTTGTCGGCTGCCTATACATCCAGCCAAACGGGCTGGGCCGCATCCGGCTCTGCCGCAGCAGCTCCCGCGCCCGCATCCGGGGTAACCTTCGGTCAAGCCGGCACGCGGCTATCCGGCGACACCGCCGCAGGTCATGAGCATCACCATGCCCATGAAGAAGGGCATAACCAGAGCGTCACCGTGCAGTGGAGCTTCCTGCCGAAGCAGCCGGAGGCCGGCAATCGCGCAGCTATTCAGCTTAACTTCAAGGATGCGCACGGCCGTCCGGTTCAAAGCTTTGATCTGAATCATGAGAGGGAGATTCATCTCATTGCGGTCAGCAGCGATTTAAGCGAATTTCAGCATCTTCATCCGGTCGATGAAGGACAGGGGCATTTTACGGTAGACACCGTCTTTCCGAAAGGCGGAGCCTATAAGCTGTTTGCGGATTTTGTCCCGGCCGGAGGGAGTCATCAGGTTGCTCGGACGGAAGTGACGGTTGGCGGCAAAACAACGGCGGCCGTTCCGCTGGTACCGGACAAGAGGCTTGTTCAGACGGTTCAAAGTACCGTCGTATCGCTGCACACCGGCGAGCTGCAAGCAGGGAAAGAGACGGCTCTCGCCTTCTCGTTCAAGGATGCCGGGACAGGCAGACCGGTGCCGGATATGGAGCCTTACCTTGGGGCGGCGGGACATGTGGTTATCGTCAGCTCGGATCTTCGGCATTATTTGCATGTTCATCCGAAGGAAGGGCAGACGGCGGGACCGGAAGCTTTATTCGAGACGACGTTCCCTTCCCCGGGCATTTATAAAGTATGGGGCCAGTTCCAGCGCCACGGCGACCTATTGACCTCTTCCTTTACGATTAAAGTGGGGGAACAAGCATAGCTGCCGCTATCCTTGCGCAACCTAGGTCAATAATGGAAGCGAAGGGATGGTATAGAGAACCATGAATGAGAAAATTATTTCGATTCTCGAAGGCAAAATCCGGCATATCGACAGCGAGGACGGGGAGATTTATTTGGTTGGACCGATCAAGCTGCCGGTTAACCTGGATGATCAGACGGCTATTTTTCATTGGTATTGCTGGCTGTTATGCGAGGAGGAAGCAGATAAGCTAGAGGATATTATACATAAGCTGTCCGGCGCCAATCTCGCGGAGATGCAGCAATCAAGCGTGCTCGTTTATGGTGATTTCGAGCATGCGGACGAGGCGTTTATCCGGATGCACAGCATCTGCCATACGGGAGATATATTCGGCAGCAAGCGCTGCGACTGCGGCTACCAGCTGCATCAGTCGATGAAGATGATTGCGGCGCATGGGGCGGGAGCGCTTTTTTACCTGGCGAATCATGAAGGGCGCGGAATCGGGCTGTTCAGCAAAGCGATGGCCTATCTGCTTCAGGAGCAGGGTTATGATACGGTCGAGGCGAACCTTAACCTCGGATTTGTGGATGATGCGCGCAACTACGGCGATGCCATCCGGGTGCTGCGCTCCTTGCGGCCGAAGGACAAGCCGGTTACCCTCATTACGAATAACCCGCGAAAGCTGGACGCGCTGCGCAATGCCGGGCTTGACGTTTCCGACCGGATTCCGCTCTGGGGAGATGTGTCGGAATATAACGAGAAATATTTGCAGACGAAGATCAACCGGTCCGGTCATCTCGTAGGCGGTTGTCCGGAGCAGTAGCGGTATTCCATATAATGTGTGCGTCCCATCCCTGTAATTCCTGTGATATAATTCAAGAAAAAGCGCAGGAAGCGGTGAGGTCGCGTGACTTGGCAGACGAATCGGGACGGGGAAGTGCCGGAAGTCATTCATGAAATCATACTTGAAAGCTTTCGGCTTGCCTTTCAGCTGTTAGGCACGCATTGGCGCACCGTAGGAAAAGGCTGGTCTTACAAGGAGCATCAGCATCCGCTGCTGGAGCTCAATGTCGTGCTTCAGGGGAGCCAGCGAACCG
The DNA here is from genome assembly GCF_004345425.1 of Paenibacillus sp. BK033. Lineage (GTDB taxonomy): Bacteria > Bacillota > Bacilli > Paenibacillales > Paenibacillaceae > Pristimantibacillus. Next base: position 260,315 of record NZ_SLVP01000007.1, on the reverse strand, counting down.
TGATCTCCGGTAAAGAATATGTTCAGCGGGCAGGGGACCTGCTTCTGATCCGGCCTGATGAAGTGCATCACAGCCGTAACGCGTCGGATGAGCCGATGACTTATTTTGCGCTGCATCTCGATGTGGACGACCCCGATTTGTTCTACTTGCTGGGCCGGATCGAGCAGCATTTGTTCCGGGCGGAATCGCCTACCGTGCAGCAGTTGATGCCCCATATCGAGGAACTGATGGAAATCTGCTCCGCCGAGCCGGAAAATGATATCGTCAGGCGGCTGGATATCCGGGTCAAGGTAATGCAGATTTTGCTGATTCTGACGATGGAGGCTAGAAGTCTGACGCAGCCGCATCCGGGGAGAGGCGGGAGACCGCAAGGCGAATATTCCGTTCCCTTATTGCGTCACCGCGAGCAGAGCTCGCTGGAGAAGAAGGTTCAAACCTTGTTTTCCGAGCCGTATATGCGGGATGTCCAGAGGGATGAGGCAACCTTGCCTTCCTTCAGATGGGCGGGAGTGTTTACGTTTCAGATGGAGGACAAGCCGTTCTGGCAGTCGACGGACCGTTTCTGGATGAAGGAACAGCTAACCGAGAATATGAAGGAGCTTGGGACGGTCGTTGTAATAGACGACCCTCCTTTTATGAATGCTGCCGTTCTGACCTCGAAGCACGCCGTTCCGAATATGGAAGAGATCGTGCTGAAGAAAAAAAGAGAGCTTGAAGAGCGGCTGGGCATTCCGATCAAGCTGGGCTTTGGCGGGATTACCGCGGCGCTGTCGGAGCTCCGCTCCTTGTACCTGAACAGTCTGCGTCAGCTGGGGCATGCGGGGGAAGCAGGCGAGAAGCTGCTCCGTTACGAGTTTGTGAGCCGCATTATCCGTTCCGCGATGCAGATTATGGAGGCCGAGTACGGGGACAAAGGGCTGTCTCTCGTCGCGCTGGCGAAGCGGCTTGGCGTGACGCCCAATTATTTAAGCAATCAGTTCAGCTCGCAGACCGGCGCTACGTTTACTCATCATCTGACGAGCATTCGGATCCATCAGGCCATCCGGCTTATGCGAGAGACGAATCTGAAAATATATCAGGTGGGCGAGCTGGTCGGCTATGCCGATCATGCCTACTTCAGCCGTTTATTCAAAATGACGGTGGGGGTCAGCCCCGCGAAATACCGACTGTCCGAGCAGTCATTTTAATGGATTTGGGCAAACGCCGCAGTAACCCCGGGTAACCGGGGTAGCGGGTTTTCTTGCAAAACCAATCGTAAACGCTTACATTTTATCTTAAAATAATCCAACAAATCTTAACTTTTTACATTGCTGATGGTTTAACCCTATGTGACACTGAGGGTAGGTATTGACGACGAAGATAAACGTCTGAAAGGTGGTGCCCGCATGTACAACGTACTTGTTGTAGATGATGAACCGTTTATGCTGGAGGGCTGGAGAACCATGGTGGATTGGGAATCGCATGGGTTCCGGCTTTGCTGGGCCGTATCGGACGGCAGGGAAGCGCTTGAGGTTATGGAGCGGGAAGTGCCCGATCTTGTATTTACCGATCTGCAGATGCCGGTTATGGACGGACTTGAGTTAATCCGGCAAATGAAGCAAAGCCAAAGGCTGAAAGAGATAAAAACGGTGATCGTGAGCGGTTATTCGCGGTTTGATGCCGCGCAGTTTGCGATCCGTCATCAGATAGAGCAGTACCTGTTAAAGCCGCTTATCGAAGAAGAGATACATGAATTGCTGGACTCGCTTCGGGTAGACATGGATCAGCGGAACAGCATGGAGGCATCGGCGAGCGAATCGTTATCCATCGTATTTGCGAGAGCGCTGCAGGAGGAGGACGAGGAGGCGCGGACAGCCTTGCTTTCCCATCTGGGCTGCTTGCCGGAGGCGGCGGGGAGACTGATTGTCCTTGACGTAACGGGCGGAAAGCCCGGGCCAACGATGGAAGAAGTGGAAGCTGAATTGACGGGACTACCGGCCGGCAGCCGATGTATGGAGGAGCCATCGGGTTCAACCGGGCTGCTTGTGTGGTCTCGGCAGCAGGATGGCCTGGAAGAGGGATTAGACTCGGACGTTAGGCGGATTGCGGAGAGGCTTTCCGGCCGGTGGCCTTATTGCTCGATATATGTCAGCGGAGAAACGCAGGGCTGGCGGCATCTAAAGCAGCTGTATACGCAGCTTCAGGAACTCCGAAGCAGGGGCTTGTACAAGGGACGGGCGGGTGTCTTTTGGTATGAGCACAGGGATGAGCATACGCATTGGCGGTGGGAGGATGCGGCGAGCCGGGCAGAGGCTTTACTGGCGGCGGTAGAACGTAACAATGTTTCTGCGATAGAGAAGGCTGCCAGCGCACTCGTCGAGTTTGTTGAAGGAACCAATAAACCGGCAAGCAGCTTGGCGGCCTCTCTCTCTTATCTGCAAGGCGGACTGCTTCGGGCTTATCATAAAGCCGGCGGGGATCCGGCCAATCCGCCGGAATGGATTCTGCCCCAATACGGCCTGGTGGGGAATGTGCGGGAACAGTTGTCGGCAGCGTGCCTGCAGGCAGCCGGGGAGATCGACGAGCTGAACGGCAAGAAGCCGGAAGGCAGGCTTCAGGAGGCCGTTGCGTACGTAACCGATCATTACCGGGAGAAGCTGCAGTTGAAGGAGCTTGCGGAGCTCTTCAGTCTGAACCCGGTCTATATGGGCCAGCAGTTCAAACGGGTAACCGGTTATTGTTTTAACGACTATATGCATCTTCTGAGAATCAAGGAAGCGAAGAAGCTGTTGCTTCGAACGGATCTGAAGGTGTCTACCATTGCAAACGAGCTTGGGTATCACAGCACCGAATACTTCGGCTCCGTCTTCAAGTCCCTAACGAAAGTATCGCCCTCGGCTTACAAATCAAATCAAAAGGGGATTGTCTTGAGTGATGAACAGGCTGTTTCCGAATAAAATCAACGATATTCCCTTAAATCTAAAATTTTTAATGATTTACGTGTTATGCATCCTCATCCCCATTATCGGCATCAACGTTTTTTTCTACCAACAGAACTCGGATAATATCCGGATTCGCGAACAGGAGAACCTTCGCAAATCGATGGACCGGGCCGCAGCGGAGCTGCACAGCATGATTGACGAAAGCGTAGCGGTCAGCCATTCCATTGAAGGCGACGATTCCCTGAACGAGGTGCTCGACAAAACCTACGACAGCCCTGTCTCCTCTTACGAGAGCTATGACAGCGTTCTTCGCAATAAGCTGAAGCGTTACATGCCCGTATACCCGAACATTTTGGAAATCCGGATTTATACGTATAACCATTCCATTCAGACCGGAAACAATTACTATGTCATTAATGCCCCGGAAGAAGCAAGTCCTTGGCTTGGGCCTTTGTTAAGGCAGCCAGGCCATGCTTTCCGTGTAGTTGCCTATTCGGAGGAATCGGGGACAACAGGCCCGGCAAAGAAAATAAGCGTCATTAGCGACATGGATCAAGGATTCAGCATTGTTAAACCGCAATATCGCAAATTTCTAAGGATCGATTTGAACGTAGATAAAATCTACGATATTTTGAGCAGGGAAAGCGACAGCCTTCAGCTGGAGCTGGTAAACGAGCAGAACCAGGTTGTGGCGGAAACGGGCGGCCGAAGCAAATCGGTTTATGATGCCGATATGTCGGATTGGGCAAAGGGAGACGTTTTTGTATCGAATCTGGGCACGGTCAGTTACGTGCAAGGATGGAAATTGATCGGAAGGGCTAACAACGACCGGATTGCGACTCTTCTGGATGAAGCTCGGCGTTCCATCCTGTGGCTTGCGGTCATAAGCACGCTTATTCCTTCGCTCTTAATATTCGTTATGCTCCGTTCTTACCATTACCGGATCAAGAAGTTAGCCCGGCATATGGACCGCGTGCGCAACGAACGGTTTGATCAGGTGACTCTCCCGGAAGGGAAAGACGAGATTGGCGGACTTATTAATACCTACAATATGATGACGAGGAAGATCAATACGCTGATTAACGACGTCTACAAACTGGAGATTCATCAGAAAAGTCTGGAGGTCGAGCGGGTGCGGATGGAGATGAATATGCTTCAGAGCCAGATGAATCCGCATTTCCTGTTCAATACTTTAAATGCGCTTCTTGTTGTGGCGACGAAAAACGGTTACAAGGATGTGACCGAAATTATAAAAAGCCTGTCGCTTCTTCTCCGGAGGCTGCTCCGGCGGGCGGATGATCTGGTACCGCTGAAGGAGGAACTGCAGTTCACCCTGATGTACCTGCAGATTGAGAAATTCCGTTTCGGCGATCGGTTTGATTACGTTGTTGATATCGATCCGCTTGCGAATGACGTCCGGGTACCGATCATGAGCATTCAACCGCTGGCGGAGAATGCCTGCAAGCACGGGCTGCAGGCGATTAAAGGCGGAGGGTCCGTCAGAATCGAAGCCCGCCTGTCCGAACGGGGGTTAACGGTCTCCGTAGCCGATAACGGAATCGGCATGGAGCAGGAGGCGCTGGACCGGATTCAGCAGGCGGTCCGTTCGGAGCAGGCAATGGAAGGACATGTCGGTCTGCGCAACGTGTACCGCAGGCTGGAGCTATTTTACCATGAAAGCGTACAATTCCGGATGATGAACGGCCCGGAGGGCGGATTGACCGTGAGCTATCAAATACCGCTCCAGCAGCTTGAGCATAACCAGACAAAGCCGGGTGCGGCTTCGTAAATGGAAAGGGGGAGCAGCATGTACCGTGTCCTGCTTGTTGATGATGAGCCATTTGCAATAGAAGGCCTTCAATTATTGATAGACTGGGAGAAGAACGGATTCGAGGTGGAATCGGTCTGCGGAGACGGCGAAGAGGCAGCCCGTCTGATCCGGGAATCCAAGCCCGATTTAGTCGTTACGGATATTCGCATGCCGATCATGGATGGATTGGAGCTTATTTCCCAGATGAGGATGGAAGGGCATAAACAGACTAAATTTGTCGTCATGAGCGGCTATAGCGACTTCGAGTATGCAAGGCGGGCTCTGCAGCTCGGCGTCTCGCATTATTTGACCAAGCCGATTATGAGCGATGAAGCCAATGAAGTGCTGGAATGTTTGAACAAAGTATTGGGGGAAGAGAGCCGCAGACAGAAGGCTGCCCGCTATACGGAACGCTGCGCACAGCGCCGGGCATTAACCGCATTGATACGCGGCGAAGAATTATCCGATGCCGACAAGACTTCTATTAAACGCCTTTCCGTAGATGCTGCCGGATGGGTATATATACGCGTTGAACTGGACGAATCGGAATTGGCCTCCGCAGCGGAAGCGGTCGAGGAGCTGCTTGAGAAGGGGCAAGGCGAAGGGGGATTCGGAGGCTGCATACTGGATCAGGAGCTGACCTCTTTTGGGCTGGTCTGCATACTTAAAGAAGACAGCAAGCCGGCTATGCAGGATATGGCGGAGCTTCTGTACAAAGAGATCCGGGGTTCGGTTCATGGAGGCCTCAGCCTGGTAGTCGGCAGTCTGGTGAAGGAGGCGGAGGAGCTTGGCAGCTCATACCGGCACGCGGAGGAAGCGGGTGCTTATCTCTTTTATGACCGAAGAGAGAGGCCTCTCTACTACGACGAGATCAAGGAGCAGGGCTTTGCCTATGATTCCCATCTATGGGAGGCGGCCGAAAAAATCATAGAGGCAGTTGAAACCAATGACGAAGAACGGATAGTCGAGCGCTTGCAGCAAATCTTTGATCATTTTGCCGATAAAAGGACGATGCCATCCTTGATCTCCGCCTTTTCTACCCACATTATGGTGCAATGCTCCGGCATCTACAAAGAGCTTGGCGGGGACGCGGACCAACTGCTTGAGAAAACCGGGTATCCGCTTGTTGGGGCGAATGAGCATTCCTTGCTGAAGCTGCACGCGTTTTTGCTGAGCTTTTGCCTAATGTGCCGGGAAGAACTGTCATTGTGTCGAAGCCGGCAGCAGGGGGGGACCATTGCCAAGGTAGAAGAATATTTGCGCCAGCATTACTGCGAATCCGTTACGGTGAAGGAGATAGCGGAAATCTTCTATATGAATCCCGTCTATCTGGGGCAGGCCTTTTCCAGAAAGTACGGGGTCAGCATTCATGAATACATTCATCATCTGCGGATGAACGATGCGAAGAAACTGCTCCATAACCAGGATATTTCGGGGGCGGCGCTGGCGGAGGGGCTTGGTTATTGCAGCTATCAGCATTTCTTGAAGCAATTCGAAAAACGTTTCGGCATGAAGCTTGCCGAGTATAAAAAAACAATACCCCACCTTAAATCGTAGGGGGATAATGCTTAACTCTGATTATGATGTAAACGCATTCAAATACCTCATAATGTAGAGGTAAGCACACAATCCGTAGGAGGAGAAGCAAATGGGGGTTAAAGCAAAAAAGCCATTGTTGACAACTATGGCAGTCGCGGTTGCCTTAAGTTTAACGGTTGCAGCGTGCAGTAATGGCAATAACGGTGGCAAAAATAGTAACAGCGATGCGTCCGCTGCGCCATCTACATCTGCGAACGCAGGCAATTCGGGCACAAATGCAACGGACGAGGCTTTGAAGCCGGTTGAGATCTCGGCATTTATCGGGGCGCCTGGCCAATCGCCGACACCGGACAACAAGCTGTTCAAAAAAATTAAAGACGAGCTTGGCATTACGTTTAAGACGGAATTCCTGGTAGGCGACCTTGAGCAAAAGCTTGGCGTTATGATTGCCGGCGGCGACTATCCTGACCTGATTACCGCGGACCCTAAGCTTGTATCGGCGGGTGCTGTTATTCCACTTGAAGATCTTATTGAGCAGTATGCTCCGAAGCTGAAAGAGCATTACGCGAAATACTGGAACCGGATGAAGGATCCTTCCGACGGCCACATTTACTGGCTGCCTAACTACGGCGCGTATCAAGGCAATGTGAACGAAACGTTCTACAGCGGTCCTGCCTTCTGGATTCAAAAAGCCGTACTGAAGGAATTCGGTTATCCTAAACTCCAAACCCTTGATGATTATATGAAGCTGATCCGCGAATATCAGGCGAAATATCCTGAAATCGACGGTCAGAAAACAATCGGCTTTACGACACTCGCGTCCGACTGGCGGACATTCGGCCTGCTGAATGCGCCTGAGCATCTGACAGGACATCCAAACGACGGCGGCGTTGTTGTAGACAATGGCGTGGCAAGCGTTTTCGCGACGCAAGACATTTCGAAACGTTACTACAAAGAACTGAACGGCCTGTACAACGAAGGGCTGATGGATAAAGAAGCATTTACCCAAAACTATGACCAGTATTTGGCGAAGCTGACTCAAGGCAATGTCCTTGGCATGTTCGACCAGCACTGGAACTTCCAAACCGCGGAAGACTCTCTGAATACGCAAGGCAAGTCCGACCGCACTTATGTAGGCTTCCCGCTTGTTTATGACACAAGCATTAAGGACTACTACCGCGACCGCGCCGTTATCAACTTGAACAACGGCTTTGGTATTTCGGTAGACGCGAAGGATCCGAAACGCATTATTCAAGCGCTTGAACAGCTGATGGATGAGAAATACCAGAAGATGTTCACTTGGGGCGAAGAAGGCGTTGACTATCAAGTTGGCGCGGACGGCAAATATACCAGAACGCCTGAGCAACGCAAAAACTACGAGGATCCGGCTTGGAAGCTTGCCAACCTCGGAGACGGCATTTACGGATACCTGCCTAAGATTGAAGGTACTTTGAGCGACGGCAATGCAACATCGCCGGGCGGAGACCCTGTAGAATTCTATGACAGCTTGAAAGATGTCGACAAAGAAGTTCTGAATGCTTACGGCCACAAAACATGGACGGAATTCTTCTCGATGCCGCCGGATAATCCGGTTTACTACCCGGCTTGGCAGATCGACCTGATTGACGGCTCCGATGCTTCGATTGCCAACAAGAAAATGACGGATGCTTCGCTGAAATTCTTGCCTAGAGCGATTATGTCGAAACCTGATCAATTCGATAAAGTATGGCAGGATTACGTAGACGAGTATAAGAAAATCAACGTAAAAGCTTACGAGGACCGCATTAACGAACAAATTCAATGGCGTATTCAAAATTGGAGCACCAATTAATGTAAGGCAGCAGAAAGCGGAAGGGATGAAGCAGACTGCCTCAGCCCTTCCGCTTTATCTTTGGAGCGGAGGAAGGAAGAGAGATGGCGAAACCCGTAGATACTATAGCTGTAGAGGCTGCTATCCAGCCTAAGAAGACCCGCAAATCCAAGCGGTTCAAAAACCAGGGTCAGCTTATGTGGATGTCGCTGCCCGTACTCATTTATGTCATGCTCTTCTCGTATTACCCGATTTGGGGCTGGACAATGGCTTTCCAGAATTACAAGCCGGCAAAATCTTTTGGCGAGCAAGAGTGGGTTGGCTTAAAGCAGTTTAAATTCTTGTTTACCGATGACAGTTTCTTGCGCGTTTTGCGTAATACGATTGGCATGAGTGCCATTAACATGGTATTAGGCTTCGTAACGGCCATTGTTTTCGCGATTCTGTTAAACGAAGTGAAGAACAAGCTGTTTAAGCGTTCGATTCAGACGATTTCGTATTTGCCGCATTTTCTATCGTGGATTATCGTAACTGGAATTGTTGCAACTTCGCTGTCCGTGGATGGCGGTATCGTCAATGAAGTATTGATGAAGCTTGGAATTATTCACGAGCCTATCATGTGGCTTAGCGAGCCTAAATATTTCTGGGGCATTGTTGGCGCATCGCATGTATGGAAAGAAGTCGGTTGGAATGCAATCATCTATCTGGCGGCGATTACCTCGATTGATCCATCCCTGTATGAGGCGGCGGAGATTGACGGGGCTAACCGTTACCATAAGATGTGGTATATAACGCTGCCAGGCATCAAGTCCATCGTTATTATTTTGCTCATCATGAACCTGGGCTGGATTCTGGAAGCTGGCTTTGAAGTGCAATATTTGCTTGGCAATGGCGTTGTAGTCGATTGGTCGGAGACCATAGATATATTCGTACTGAAATACGGACTCAAGCAGGGCAACTATTCGCTTGCAACCGCAGCGGGTATATTCAAGACGGTTGTCAGCATCACGCTTATCTACGCCGCCAATACGATAGCGAAGCGATTCGGCGAAGAAAGGCTTATTTGATAAGGAGGGGATTACAATGAGAAAAAGAACACTTCAGCTTGAGCCGGCGATTTTTGGTACAGTCAATGCCATCATCATGATATTGCTGGCCGTAGTTACGCTCTACCCCTTCTTGAATACGCTAGCCGTATCCTTTAATGCGGGGCTTGATACGATTCGGGGCGGTATTTACGTCTGGCCGCGGGAATGGACGCTTCAGAATTACAAAGCGGTATTTGTAACGGGAACCGTGTTTAATGCCTTCTTTATCTCGATCGCGCGTACCGTACTGGCAACCGTGCTCAGCTTGTTCCTTACGACGATGCTTGCTTATACGGTAAGCCGGAAGGAATATGCTTTCCGCAAGCCTATAACGATTATTATCGTGATGACGATGTACTTTAACGCGGGTCTGATTCCGTATTACTTCTTGGTCAAGGACCTTCACCTGCTCAATAACTTCCTGGTTTACATCGTTCCTGGCCTGGTAAGTGCCTTTAACATGATCGTCATCCGTACCTATATCGGAACGTTGTCGGAGAGCCTGATCGAATCGGCAAAAGTAGACGGGGCGGGAGATTTCCGCATTTTCTTGCAGGTCATTCTCCCGTTATGCCAACCGGTGCTTGCTACAGTCGCATTGTTCGTAGCGGTAGGACAATGGAACTCCTGGTTCGATACGTTCCTGTTCACCTCTTCGAAGCAGGAGCTTAGCACGCTTCAATACGAGCTGATGAAGCTGCTCTCATCGGCTATGAACTCCAACAGCAATCCGGCTCTGCAAAACGGCGGCGATGCCAGCGCGGCAAAAGCTATGGTTACTCCACTGTCGATCCGTGCTGCCATTACAATCGTCGCATCCTTGCCGATTCTCGTTGTCTATCCGTTCCTGCAAAAATACTTCGTTGTCGGCATGCAGCTCGGCGGCGTAAAAGAATAGTCGCACGACAAAAAGACCATCCTAAGGGGCAATGCCCTATAAGGATGGTCTTTTTTGTCGTGGTTAAAGAGCCGATTGCGCATTCGAAATGCTAAGCTCAGTTACCAACCTGCTGAGCGGTATGTAAATTCGGCAGTCAGGGTAAGCTGACTGCCGAAACGGTCCCAAAAAGAAAAGGTGAGGGAGCGAAGCGGAAATAACGTACTGGAGAAGTGAAACATTCGCCTTTTGCCCCAGAATTTCATCCGCAATAAGCAGATTATAATCGAAGCAATTCGGGGGCAACAGCGATCGGAAGGACGTTATTTCCGCGCAGCGGCTGCCCATCTTAAATTACTCTAAGCTAAGTTAAGCTAAGCTAAGCTGCAGCCAAGCGCAGCAAGCTCACCTTAATAAATCTCTACGTCATTAGGATTAGTCCGTCCAACTTCCTTGCTCAACTCATCGAATGATTTCACTTTGCCATGCGTTGGATGCTGCGTGTGCTTACGCTGCTTCCACGCGTTCTCGCGGCGGTTTTTTGGCGATGTCATGGTTAGTCCCTCCCTTCCTAAGCAATAGGTTGGCGTTTTGGGCACCGAATCATGCAGAAGAGAACGCTCATCATAATTTAGGCGATTTAGGTAATGATAACCTGTATTAATGAACGGTGGTGACACAACAGTGCCAACGAAAACAAAGACCAGAAGCTTGCCCGAAGGAAAATTGGATCATCATGCAATTAACAAATTTGAGGATGTGCCAATACGGCCAACGATAGAAGCGAACGGCAAAATCATGGAGGAGCTCTTCAAGGACAGCTCCGATATCGTCATGCGCGACTTCGAGATCGAGAATGGTCCCAAGGCGCTCCTGTGCTATGTTGACGGGATGGTAACGACCAGCGCCGTCGATGCTGCGATGAAGGCGCTTATGATCCTTGAGGGCGACGAATTTACCGTTGATCAGATTACCGAGCAGACCCTTCCGGTAGCCCAAGCTTCCAAGATCAAGTTCTACAAGGAGCTGCTCACAAACCTGTTGTCGGGCGACAGCGTTCTGTTCGTTGAAGGGCAGGATACAGCCGTCTGTCTTGGCCTGAGAGGCGGCATCCGCCGCAGTGTAGCCGAGCCCGAGACGGAAACCGTGGTTCGCGGCCCCCGCGAAGGCTTTAACGAGCATCTTCGTACCAATACGTCGCTTGTACGAAGCAAGATCAAGTCGCCGCGGCTGAAGATGAAGTCCTTCGTCATCGGAACCGAGACGAATACGAATGTGATCCTGACCTACATGGCGGGAATCGCAAATCCCAAGCTGCTGCAGGAAGTGGAAGACCGCTTAAACCGAATTCATATCGACGGCGTTCTGGAGAGCGGATATATCGAGGAGTTCATCCAGGATCAGGGCTTCTCTCCGTTTCCCCAGGTACAGACAACGGAACGACCGGATACGGTGGCCGCATCGCTTCTGGAAGGACGGGTTGCCATCCTTGTGGACGGCACGCCTTTCGCCTTAATCGCTCCGTTTGGCTTTTGGCAGTGGCTGCAGGCAAGCGAGGATTATTATGAACGGTTTATGGTCGGTACCCTATTGCGCTGGCTAAGATTGTTCAGCCTGTTTGTCGCTTTGTTTTCCCCGGCATTGTATATCGCGGTTTCTACCTATCATCCGGAGATGATTCCGACTAACCTGCTGCTTAGCATCGCTGCCTCGCGCGAAGCGATTCCTTTCCCCGCCGTCGTAGAGGCGCTTATTATGGAGATCGCCTTCGAGGCGCTTCGGGAAGCGGGCGTTCGGCTGCCGCGTATAGTCGGCCAGGCCGTCAGTATCCTGGGAGCGCTTGTAGTAGGTCAGGCGGCGGTTCAGGCCGGCATCGTGTCGGCGGCAATGGTTATCGTCGTCTCGATGACAGGCATCGCATCCTTTACCTTGCCTCGTTACAATGCGGCAATCGCTATCCGGATGCTTCGGTTTCCGATCATGCTGCTCGCCTCGGTCTTTGGCCTGCTTGGCATTATGATCGCGGCAATGGTTGTGGTTGGTCACTTGGCGAAGCTTACGACATTTGGCATTCCGTATCTGGCCCCCGTAACGCCGGTTGAACTGAGCGATATGAAAGATGTCATGGTTCGCGCGCCATGGTGGAAGATGAGAAGGCGTCCGAAATACTTGACTCCCGATAATCTTCAACGTCAGCGTCCGCAGCCTGAATAAGCAGGAGAGGAGTATCCTATAACCGTATGAAAATAATCCGAGTATGGCGTGTGGTTTCCATAAGCCTATGTATAGGCATGCTCCTTATGCTTACGGGCTGCTGGGATCGCCGCGAAATCAATGACGTCGCTTTTGTGCTGGCGAGCGCCATCGATAAAGAAGACGATAGTTTCCGTGTGAGCGTACTTATTCCGCTTCCCGGAAATATGGGAAGCATGGGCGGCGGAGGCGGCTCCGGCGGGCAGAAGCCGTTCGCCATCAAGACCGAGACGGGCAAAACGGTTCGCGAAGCGGTCTCGAAGCTCCAATTCCGTCTTCCAAGACATCTGTTCTTCGGTCATCGGCGCGTTATTATCATTGGCGAAGACCTCGCAAAGACGGAGGGTGTAAAAACGGTTATCGATGCCTTGACCCGTACGCCGGAAAATCGGTTAACCGCCTTTATAGCAATAACGAAAGGCAAAGCGCTTGATGTGCTGAATGCCGACACGCGTCTTGAACGCTTCTCTGCGGAATCGATGAGGGAGCTGCTTCAATCCGAGGCTAGCGTGAGGATTTCCGTTAAGGACATTATCAGCAAAATCATCGCAGTCGGGGAGGATGCTTTTTTTCCTTATGTAGAGAAACTGAAGACAAAGGTTAAAGGCTCTGAGGCAGAGGATGTTCTTATTGAAGGCTTTGCGCTAACAAATAACGGGAAAATGACCGGAGTAGCAAAAGATAGGACGGCTATCGGCTTGCGGCTGCTCAATAAACAGTTCCGCAAATACGATGAGACCTTTAGCGACCAGGGCAATTACCTTACCGTCTCCATTAACGAGGCCCAGGTCAGAATCAAACCGGTGATCCAGAACAACAATCTCACCTTCCGTATTCATTCGAAAGTGAAGGTCAGCGTTAACGAGGATCGAAATTTGAATCGGAATTACGACGATTACGAGCAGCGTAAGCAGATCGAGCAACTAGTGATCAAACGTGTGATAGAAAATATAAATCTCGCACTGGATAGCATGCAACGTGCCAATTGCGATGCCGTAGGGTTTGGACTTCACGTATACCGTGCTTATCCTCAACTATGGACGAAGCAATACCGGAATGATTGGGATGCGGTTTTCCCTACCGTTAAATTCGAAGTGACCGCAGCGGCAAACCTGTACAGATTTGGGATGACCAGCGAAAATCTGGGAAGGAAGGATCAATAGATGGATTTAGGGTTTATTGTCTTTGCGATCGTTCTTGTGATTGGTACGGGGATTGTGAAGTGGAAAAACATGAAAGACGGATCAAGCAAGGCAATGTTTTTTGCGGTAGTGGGGATCATCGCCGTATTAATCGTTTTTTGCGTCAATCAAAAAATATACTCCATCATGAACATCACCTTTATGCGGGCCATGGTTATGGGCATTTATGTTCTAATGAGGGGGCAGGGGGTCTAGAATGCAGGACCGGATGAAAGTTACGACCATGCAGATGTCAATGCTTGTAGGATCATTGCTGATTGCTTCCAATATGAATACGATGCCTACGGCCCTTACGATGGCTTCCGAGCAGGATGCCTGGTATGCTTATTTATTTCCGATTCCGTACGGTATCTTTATGGGCTATTTACTGTGGAGGCTGATGCGCTTCAATCCGGAAAAAAACATGTACGAAATGATGCAGTATTCCTGCGGCAAATGGCTTGGCGGGCTGCTGAACGGTATACTAATCGCGTATCTAATGCTGGATTTGATTAGTCAGCTGCGCATATACAGCGACTTTTTCAGCTCTTCCATTTTGCTGCGGACGCCGCAAATCTACATTTTGCTCATGACGATGCTTCTGTTGTCCTACTATGCTGGAGGCTCCATGGAGCATTTATTCCGGACGAACGTGGTGTTTATTACGTTATTTCTTTCCCTGTTTGCCCTTACGCCGCTGCTGCTCCTAAACGAGATTGATATGCAGAAGCTGAAGCCCTTTCTAAGCGGCGGCGTAGCCCAGCCGTTAAAAGGGGGGCTGCTTGCCTTAGGCTCCTTCACGGATTTGATTATATTCGGGTCCTTCCTGCATCATGTAAGGAAGCCTCGCGATATTTATATCGCGATGAAAATGGGCGTCATTTACTCCGCTATGATGCTAACGATCTGGCTGTTTTGCGTCGTTAGCGTGGTCAGTCCGATTCTATCCTCAAGGGTGCTCTACATCGGCTGGATCCTGGTGCAGCAGATTCACATTACGGACTTCCTGGACAGAATCGACCTGTTCCTTATTTCGCTATACGTGCCTGTTCTGTTGATCAAATACGCTGCGCTGTACATAGCCATTCTGACAGGGATTGCGTCCTACACGAAGAAAAAGAAATTCGATTTCATCAATTTGCCGATGGGGATCGTGATTACTATCCTGGCGGCCATTTCTTTTGATAATACGGATGAGGTGTCGTTGTTTTACGCTTTCGGCATGCTGCCTTTATCGTTTGGCGTGCAGATCCTGTTCCTCGGAAGCTTATTTATTGGACTTGCCATTCGGAAGAAAAAAAGCATGCCGCCCGATCTGAGAATATCCGGCTACGGAATAGGGGTATGGCTGACGCTGGTCGGGGCGATCGCCTCCGTGGTTGGGGGTACGATGGTTGGCAATATGCGGGGAATTTATGGCGATATAGGTTCCACCTTGTTTATCTGCTTCCTTGTATTATGCGTCTTTATGAGCTTCAAGGAGTACGGCAAAGGAATTGAAGCAAGGGGAAAAAACAGCTAGAAATGGATAACGGCACCCTTAAGCGGGTGCCGTTGGCTTGTGTACCTTATATTTAACCTCGGCGGTTTGTATTTCATGCAGCATTAGGCTGACCGCGTGGTTCATATCCCTTGTTAATTGCAACAAGATTTATGTGAGATGATCATCTTGCGCATACTCTGGGTTGCTTTGTGTAACGGACAAAGCAGCTTGTAAGCATACTTTAAAACAACGAAAGCCCTGCCTCTCTTCCGTCCTTGCGGCTCCTAGACCGCGCCAGTGTGAATCAAAGTTCTTACTGTACGTAAGGATTGGAATTAACAGAAAAAGAAAAATCGAAATTCGAGGAAATCATGAATTTTTCTGTTTTTTGGAGGGATATACAGGGGTTAAATATAACACAACTTTTATAGTATACAATCAATCGCCAGAAAAAGCAAGGGAAAGTAAGAAACTGTTAGGTCCACTTGGCTGCCCACAGCTTCATTTGCTTCAAAATCGCATGCAGGTCTTCGCCTTTTGGCGTAAGCGTATATTCAACCGTAACGGGGACGGTCGGGAATACATGCCGTTCGAGCACGCCTTTTTCCTCCAGGTGGCGAAGCGTACTGGTCAGTGCCCGAGGGCTTACCGCCGGTATCAGACGCTGAAGCTCTCCGAATCTTTTCGTGCCGCAGAATAGCTCTCTGATCACGAGAAATGCCCATTTGCCGCCTATGACGTCCAGCGTTTTCTCGATATTGCATTCAATCGTTTCCGGTTCCTTCGGAATATAATTATTCGCGTTCATGATCATTAAAGCTCCTTTCTTTCTTAACGAGCCAAAGTTACTTCTAGTATAGTATATATAATAGAAATAATAAATTAAAAAAACATTCACTACTTTAAAAAGAATACGGCCTGGCTTACACTTAGCCTTGATAGAGATTGGGCGAGGAGGAGTCAAAGGATGAAATACAGAAGACTCGGCAGCAGCGGATTAAAGGTTAGCGAGATTGGACTTGGTAGCTGGCTTACATATGGCGACGCAACGGAGAAGGATACGGCAAGAGAATGTATCCGGTATGCGTATGAGAACGGGATTAACTTCTTTGATACGGCAAACGCCTATAACCGGGGAGAAGCCGAAAAGGTAATGGGGGAAGCGCTGAAGGAATTCCGGCGCAGCAGCTACGTGCTGGCAACCAAAGTGTATTTCCCGATGGATGCGGGTCCAAACGACCGCGGTCTTTCGCGCAAGCATATCCTGGAGCAATGCGATGCGAGCTTAAAGCGTCTAGGCACGGATTATATTGATCTGTACCAATGCCACCGCTACGACCCGGAGACACCGGTGGAAGAGACGCTTCGTGCATTGGACGATCTGGTTGCTTCCGGCAAGGTGCTTTATGCGGGCATCAGCGAGTGGACGGGCGCGCAAATTACCGATGCGGTTGGAATCGGGAAGCGTCTTGGTCTTCGCCCGCTGGTGTCGAATCAGCCGATCTATAATATGATTGAGCGTTATATCGAGAAGGAAGTGCTGCCGGTAAGCGAGAGGGAGGGCCTCGGGCAGGTCGTGTTCTCCCCTTTGGCGCAGGGCGTATTGACGGGGAAATACAAGCCGGGACAAGCTGCCCCTTCAGGCAGCCGGGCGGCAAACGACCGAACGAACTTCGTCATCAACAGCTACATGCGGGAGGATGTATTGGCCTGCGTTCAAAAGCTGGAGCAGCTGGCGGGCGAGATCGGCGGTACATTATCGCAGTTTGCCTTGGCCTGGGTGCTGCGCCAGCCGGGAGTTAGTTCCGCAATCATCGGCTCAAGCCGGCCGTCGCAAATCGAAGAGAACCTGGGGGCTACGGAACTTGTTCTGTCGGAAGAAGTTCTTGCCCGCGCTGACGAAATTCTCGCCGAGATAAAAGGGTTTGCTCCGCTTCGTTAATCGGATTTCGAATGTATTCCTTCATTAAAATAAGGTATGATGGGTTCAGGTTTTAATGAAGGGACGAAAGATCAGTTATGAGGATTGTATTGCTTAGGGGTTACAATTTCTTCTATTTTTCGATGTTTGCCATGTTTCTGTCGTTCCTGCCGTTATACTTTGCGGAGAAGGGGATTTCGGCATCCGAGATCGGGGTTATTCTCGGGACGGGCAGCATCATCGGAGTCGTCTCCCAGCCGTTATGGGGAATGATCAGCGATAAATACAAAACGGTGAAGGTTGTGCTCTTGATCCTGCTCATTGCTTCAATTGGACTTGGGATGGCCTTGTTCTCCATATCGCTTATGCCGGCAGCGTTTGCGCTCACGGCTGCGATGTATTTCTTCCTGATGCCGGCTGACCCGTTAACGGAGAGCATGAATTACCGCTTGGCGGAACAGGCGGGGATTGGTTTTGGTACCGTCAGGATGTATGGCGCGCTTGGGTATGCTGTCGCTTCCTATATAATAGGGTTTATCGGTGACCGGTACGGGATGAGCAGCTTTATGTACTTGTTTGCCGCCTATGGCGCTCTTGCCTTTTTGCTCTGCGCCATGCTGCCCGAAACGCCTGCAGCCGGTAAGCCGGTAGCTTGGCGGGACATGAGGCCATTCTTAAAGGACAAGCGCACGGTGCAATTTCTGCTGCTTGTGCTTCTGATCGCCATTCCGCACCGGATGAATGACAGCTACGTCGGTTTGTATGTGCAAAGTCTTGGCGGAGGGGTAGGCATGGTTGGATTGGCCTGGTTCATTATGACGCTGGCGGAGGTGGTATTCTTCGCTCTCATTAACCGGTTCATCAAACCGGGCAAGGAATTGCAGGTCATCTCCATAGCGGCGTTGTTCTATGTGCTGCGCTTTGCATTGTCGGCCTGGCTGGATAATCCGGTTGCCATTGTGTGGCTGCAGCTGCTGCAAGGCGTTTCGTTCGTCTTGTTTTATGCGGCATCCATTCAATATTTGTACACCTTGATTCCGGAACAATGGAAAGCAACCGGGCAAACCATACTCGCGATGCTGCTGTTCGGGATATCAAGCATCATATCCTCGACGGTGGGAGGATGGCTTTTTGACTGGATAGGAGGACCCGCTCTATACGCTTGCATGTCGGCTTTGTCGTTCATCGGGGCTTGCTGCGGCCTGCTTATCCAGCGGAATGTCAATCAAATGAAAAGGATCAGGGCAACCTGATCCTTTTTGCATATATAATAGAAGAGATTTTTTTGGAAATTCATTAATGGGTCGGAATGATGGATTCTCCGTTTTTTTGTTTGGCGCGCATATTATCGTAATCCTTAATCTTCTGCGGCATAATCTCACCGCCCGCAAACTGGTATTTCACCAGGGTGTTGAAGTCCTGCAGCCATGGAGTAAGGGAATGATTCATCCATGCTTCTTTCGCGTATTCATTAAGCTCATTCACAAAATCCATGTTGGCCGAGATGTGCACCTCCTGGACAGCCGGAGCAAGCTCCCTGATCTTTACGGCTACGGTCTGCTTCAGCTCCTCGGACAGCATGCTGTGATCATTAACCGTGAAAAGGGAATTATACGGCGTTACCAGATGACGGTTATCCCAGCGTTGACTGCCAGTGTCGTGATTGTACACGCCTTCGCTGGAACCGCTGCGGTCCTGCTCGTCGGTATGCCCGGCACTCTTGGTGCCAACTGCCGACCAATCGAGAGCAAGGCCTACATAAGCATTTTTGTCGGTGAGCATAACGATGGCCGAGCCAACTCCGCCAAGCTTGGATACTTCATTAGAGAGCTTGTTGCTGTATTCGAAAAAGGCATTGTCATGCTGGCGGGGATTGTTGGCGGAAGAAGTGCCGTACATTTTGCCCCCAAGCATTTTGGCGTCACCGGTTTTCCGGCTTCCGTAATCGTGATCGCTGCTTTGGATGTTCTTTTCGTAACCGCAGGCTGCAGTCATGCTTATCAATAAACAAGAAATCATCAATAATCCGGATACTCGTCTGTTCAAGGGAATCAGCCTCCATTCGGGCAGTTATAGGATTAGGGTTTGTAGGGAACGATGAAATATACACTTTGGCCGCCATACATAATTGACCATGGGTTTGGTGCACAATGTAGGGTAGGGAAACCGTGTGTGCAAAGCATGTTTACATTCACTTTGTCAAAGCCGCGAAACCGTGAAAAACCTGAGTTTTTGACAGCTTTGAGAACAATTTGTGAACTCTCTGTGGAACATTGACAAATAAGTACAGCAACTTTATATTTAATTAAGTGATTTAGTTCCAGTAGTTGTCATAACATCTGTGAAACACGCAGTTTGCCGCATTATTACTGAGATGTTAGCATCTGCGAAAACGTCAAAAGTGGGGTTGATTATTGATGAATCGGTGGCAGTTTTTTAGAAAGCTTGCACCGCTTCTGGCCTTGATGGTGCTCGTGCTGTCGGCATGCGGACGAAGTGACTTGTCCACGCTGAGGCCCCAAGGTCCTGTAGCGGAAGAGCAGTTCGGACTGATGAAGCTGGCGATTTCAATCATGCTCATCGTGATTGTGGTCGTGTTTGCGATTTCTTTCTATGTAATTATTCGTTTCCGCAGACGTCCCGGTGACAACACCATTCCGAAACAAGTGGAAGGTAACCATAAGCTGGAGATTATCTGGACGGTCATTCCGATCATCCTGCTGATCATCCTGGGCGTACCAACTATCCAATCGGTATTTAACCTCTCAAAGGATCACACAAAAGATCCGGAGGCGGTTAAGGTTGTTGTAACCGCTCACCAATATTGGTGGGAATTCGAGTATCCCGAACTCGGAATCAAGACTGCACAGGAATTAGTCATTCCTAAAGGCAAGACGATCTCTATCGAAGCGAAATCAGCAGACGTTCTTCACTCGTTCTGGATTCCGTCTCTTGCCGGTAAAATCGATGCTAACCCTGGAGCTAACGTTAATATTATGTACTTCTCAGCTCCGAAAGAAGGCGTTTACTTAGGTAAATGCGCCGAGCTTTGCGGACCTTCGCACGGCTTGATGGACTTTAAAGTAAAATCGGTGGACGAGGCTTCGTTTGACCGTTGGACTGCTGCATTGCAAGCTCCGGTTGCGCTTCCAAGCGACCCGGCTATTAAAGAAGCATTTGTCAGCAAATGTCTGACTTGCCACGCTGTAGGCGATCAAGGCGGTCCGGCATTCCCTAACCTGACTGGTATCGGCAGCCGTGAAACTGTCGGTGGTATTCTCGTTAACACTGATGATCCGAAATATTCCAACGAAGGTTCGACTTACGACAACCTGCATCGCTGGATTGAAGATCCGTCGGCTGTAAAACCTGGCACGCTGATGCCTAAGGTTGACCTTACTCAACAAGAGCTTGACGGAATTTCTAAATATTTATCGGAATTGACTCTCGACTATCAACAATAATCATCGGTGATTAAAGGAGGTACCTACCTTGGCTCATGGACATGCGGTTAAACGTTATTCCGGCCTGATGGACTGGCTGACAACGGTTGACCACAAAAAAATCGGTATTTTGTATTTAATCGCCGGCGGTTTTTTCTTCCTGGTCGGCGGGTTGGAAGCACTTCTCATTCGGGTTCAGCTGTGGAAACCGCTTAACGATTTCGTTAGTGCGGATACATATAACGAGCTGCTTACGATGCACGGTACTACAATGATCTTCCTTGCAGCGATGCCCGTCATCTTCGCATTGATGAACGCGATTGTGCCGCTGCAGATTGGCGCACGCGACGTTGCGTACCCGTTCGTAAACGCAATTGGTTTCTGGACGTTCTTCTTTGGCGCAGTCCTGCTGAATGTCAGCTGGTTTACCGGCGCAGCTCCGGACGGCGGCTGGACAGCTTATGCACCGCTTTCGGGCAGTACCTTTAACGGCGACCATGGTTTTGACTACTACGTACTCGGCTTGCAGATTGCGGGTATCGGTACACTGGTCGGCGGTATCAACTTCTTGGTAACGATTATTAATATGCGCGCTCCGGGAATGACGTTCATGCGCATGCCGATGTTTACATGGTCTGTATTCATTACTTCGGCGCTGATCCTGTTCGCTTTCCCTGCACTGACAGTTGGCCTTGCGGCCCTCATGTTCGACCGCGTATTTGACGCTAACTTCTTTGATCCTTCCGGCGGCGGCAATGCCGTTCTCTGGGAGCATATTTTCTGGATCTTCGGGCATCCTGAGGTTTATATCCTGATCCTGCCGGCATTCGGCGTTATATCCGAGGTTGTCAGCACGTTCTCGCGTAAACGGTTGTTTGGCTACAGCTCGATGGTCTTCGCTACGATTCTGATTGGTTTCTTGGGCTTCATGGTATGGGCGCATCATATGTTCACGACAGGTCTTGGACCGGTTGCGAACGGCTTGTTCTCCATCGCAACGATGCTGATCGCGGTACCGACAGGTATCAAAATCTTTAACTGGCTGTTCACGCTGTGGGGCGGTTCCATTAAATTCACGGCAGCAAACCTGTTTGCCGTAGGATTTATCCCAACGTTCGTAATGGGCGGTGTGACCGGTGTCATGCTGGCAGCGGCTCCTGCCGACTTCCAGTACCACGACTCCTACTTCGTCGTAGCGCATTTCCACTACGTTATCGTTGGCGGTCTAGTATTGGGCCTCTTTGCGGGTCTTCATTACTGGTGGCCTAAGATGTTCGGCCGCATGCTGAATGAAGGCTTGGCTAAGCTGACGTTCTGGACCTTCTTTATCGGCTTCCATCTGACGTTCTTCGTGCAGCATTTCCTTGGTCTGATGGGTATGCCGCGCCGGATCTGGACTTACCTGGACGGCCTTGGCTTTAACGAATTGAACTTGATCAGTACGATCGGCGCCATGCTGATGGGTCTGGGTACGATTTTCTTCCTTCTGAATGTTGTCATTACGGCGTTCAAGCCTAAAAATGCAGCAAACGATCCTTGGGAAGACGGCCGTACGCTGGAGTGGACGATTCCTTCGCCGGCTCCGGAATACAACTTCAAGCAAACGCCGCTTGTTCGCGGTTACGATGCATACTGGAAAGAAAAAATGGATGGTCATAAAGAAATGACGCCGGCCGAACCAATCGGCTCGATCCATATGCCATCCCCGTCCATTCTGCCATTATTTATGGCGATCGGCTTGTTTATTACGGGTCTCGGTCTCATGTACTCGCATGGCGAATGGGGTAAAATCGCAGGTATTGAAGCAGGATTTGTGGTAGGCGGTATCGGTCTAATCATTACATTTACTTGTATGATTATCCGTTCCCTGATCGATGATCACGGCTTCCATATCGAACCAGAAGAATTGCAAGATAAGGGGGTTAAAGCATGAGTGCACATTCCCATACTGAAGGCCAATTGCCTCATGAGCCTGAAAAAGCAACCCTCGAGGGTCGCAATAAGATTCTTGGTTTCTGGTTATTCCTTGGCGCGGAAACGGTATTGTTCGGAACGCTCTTCTCGGCGTTCCTTGCTCTCCGCGACCAGGTGCTCGACGGTCCGAAATCGCAAGAGCTGTTCGAGCTTCCGCTCGTTGCGCTTGCAACGGCTTTGCTCCTGACTTCCTCGCTGACGAGCGTATTCGCAACGCAAGCTCTTCACCTGCATAAGGTAAAGGCAATGGTCTGGTGGCTGGTCATTACGGTAATTCTCGGTCTTGGCTTCCTTGGCCTGGAGATTTACGAGTTCACGAATTACGTTCATGAAGGACATGGATTTACAACGAGCGCATTCAGCTCCTCCTTCTATACATTGGTTGGCTTCCACGGCGCTCACGTAGCGTTTGGTATCGTGTGGATCTCGCTTCTGATCGGACAATTGCTGAAGAAAGGCCTGACGGTTACAACTGCTCCAAAAGCATACGTGGCCGGAATCTATTGGCACTTTATCGACGTTGTCTGGGTATTTATCTTCACCGTCGTTTACCTGATGGGAAAGGTGGGCTAATCCATGGCAAGCAATCATACCACGGAGGAACAACGTCCGGTTCGTCATAAGGTTGAAGGACCTAAGAAACACATCGTTGCCTTTATTTTCTCGATCTTGTTGACACTGATCGCTTTTGCGGCAGTCGCCGGCGGTGAGATTAACACCGACTTCATCTACATCATTCTTATCGGCTGCGCAATCTTGCAAGTATTTGTACAGATGGCGTTCTGGATGCATATGAAGGATCGCGGCCATACGTTCGCGATAATCGGTATCCTGTTTGGCGTATTCGTTGTATTCACATGTGTCATCATGGCAGAATATTGGGCTTGGTGGTAACATTATTGCATAATTGAAAAGAGGAGGGTCCCCAACACAGTTACGGGCCCTCCTTTTTTGCAGATATTTGAAAGGAGCTGCCATCGATGCTTGGCTTACAATATTTCAGCTTTGAAGAGTTGTGGACCCCATGGTTTCTGTTCTTCATGATCGCCGTTGTGATACTCTACTTCTATTTGATTGGACCATGGCGGGAGAAGCATGCACCGCACGCGGATAAGGCAACAGTCTGGCAGAAAATCATGTTCGTGAGCGCAGCGGTCATGTTCTACCTTGTGCAGGGAGGCCCATTCAGCTTGCTGGGCCACATGATGTTTACGTTCCATATGATAGACATGTCCGTCTCTTATTTGATTGTGCCGCCTATGCTGCTGCTCTCGGTACCCGCTTTTATCTGGCAGAGAATGCTCGCTGCCCAAGGCTGGAAGAAGCTGCGCTTTATGACGCATCCGATTGCAGCAATTCTAACGTTTAATATGCTATTCTCACTGTATCATGTACCGCTTCTAAACGATTATGTCATGACCCATTTCTGGCTGCACCGCCTTGTTTATTTCATCCTGCTTGTTGCTGCCATGTTGATGTGGGCACAGATCGCGAATCCGGTTCCGGAATGGAATCGATTGACAGATCTGAAAAAGATGGCTTATGTATTTGCAAACGGCGTGTTGTTGACGCCGGCTTGTGCTTTTATTATTTTCGCTAAGGATCCGATGTATGCCGTTTATAGCGATCCCACTGTCTGGGTAAAAGCAATGGGGTATTGCGTCAATAATCCATCTCAATTGCTTGTCTTGTTCGATGGCCCGCAGTTCTTTAATATTTTGTCGAGCCCGGAAGAGGATCAGCAGCTTGGCGGTATCGTTATGAAGCTGCTGCAAGAGTTCATGTACGGCGTTATTCTGGCTTATATTTTCTTCCATTGGTTCAAACGCGAGCATAAGGACGATGATGTAACAAATGCGACAAATGAAACGCCGATTGATCTGTCCAATATGAACAAAGGCACGGTATAATAGAGCGGATAGTATGTGGCGTGCTCATTTTTAAATTGTAAGAAGCAAGAATCTTTTTTAGGTGGGATAGCATTGGACAAGTACACAATTTTTCCTACGATCAGCACGAGCTTTATCGTAATAAGCGCGATTCTGGTCGCGATCGGCTGGAATCTGGCTATTAAGCGGAAGCTCGATCAACATAAGAAAGTCATGATTGCCGCGGCTATTGCGGCGCTTATCTTCTTCATTATCTATTCGTCCCGTACCGTTCTTGTCGGCAATACGGAGTGGGGTGGACCGGATAGCTTGAAGCCTTATTACTTAACCTTCTTGTTGTTCCACATCGTTCTTGCAACGGTTGCAGCCGTATTTGGCATAACAACGCTGGTGCTGGGCTTCAGGGAGAAATACGCAAAGCACAGGAAGTGGGGAAAAGTTACTTCGGTTATTTGGTTCTTTACGGCGATTACAGGCGTTGCCGTGTATATCCTTCTCTATATGATGTATCCGGGCGGTCATACCAAGCCGGTTATTGATGCGATTTTTGGTTGGTAGTAGATGAGTGAGTATGTCTCAGAGAGCATGAGGCATACTCTCTTTTTTTATTTAAAAATGGTAAAATCTGTTGACTCTATAGCCTTACTGTGTATATACTGTGTATATGGATATACACAGTATAATGACTGTGCTTCGGAAGGAGAGGGGCATTTGAATTTACGGCAAGGAGCCTGGCATATTGCCAAGCATGAGCTTACGCGGGATTGGATGGGAATTCTGTTTACCTTTTTATTCAGTCTATATCTGGCTTTAATTACGATGGCGGTCTATAACGATACGGAGAGCGTTATGTCCTGGGTGCTGGATATGATCTTTATTGTTACTTTTCCAAGCCTGGCCTTTGTGATGAATAAGACAACCATGCGCTTCTGGCGGGAGGATACCTTCACCGGCAAGCTGGCAGAATGGCGAACGCTGCCGATTCCTCTCTCCCATCTTGTCATCGGAAGAATGCTGCAGCTGGTTATCGTGCTGGCATTGGTGCTGACGTTATTTTTCACTACGCAGTATATACTGGTTGGCCGCCTGCAAGACCAATTATCTGTCGGAGCTTATCTGTTGTTCGCATTGTTCTGGTATTTCTATGCTTTATCGATGGCCGTTTTGTACGTGTACTTTGAAATCGGGCATACGGGAAAAGCTTATGCGATGTTCTGTTATATCAGCGTTGTCGTCTATGTGGCGATTTGCGCGGTGCTTGGTTTTTTCAAAGCAGGTATCGTTCTTGGCCTACTGGACGGACTGGAGAAGGGACATTGGTGGTATACGGCGGCCGCATTCTTCGTGTGTGCAATTACCATGTACTTGGGCTATATGATTATCAAAAAGCGGCTTAAGAATCGTCACTATACGAAAAAGATTTCGGTAAGCTCCTGATTTGGAAGAAGGTGAGACTGTGTGGCTGCCAATTCATATTAACGAACAAAGCGCGGAACCGCTCTATTATCAGATTGAAGTACAGCTAAGAGCGCTAATCGTAAGCGGGCAGCTGGAGGAAGGAGCTTTATTGCCCTCCATCAGGGAGCTGGCGCAGCTGCTCAAATGCAGTGTCATTACGGTGCGCCGGGTCTATCAGGATTTGGAGAATGAAGGGCTTCTCCGGACAAAGCAAGGAACCGGAACCTATGTAGCCCGGATCGAGCAGAATGCGATGGACCGCTTCCGTCTGGACGCGGTTACGGAAGCGCTCGAGGCGGCGGTGGAAGCCGGAAAGCTAGTGCAATGCACCAGGGAAGAACTAACAAAGCTATTCCAGGAAGTGCTGGATCGAAAATTGGAGGGTGAAAGATGACCGACCATGCAGTAAGTTTGACGGAAGTAGAGCTGCGGCGGACGCATTTTCAACTGGGACCTATTCAGCTGGAAGTACCCAAAGGTTATGTGACGGCCATTGTAGGGCCGAACGGCTCCGGAAAAAGCTCGACCTTCAAGCTTATTCTGGATTTGATAAAGCCCCAAAAAGGGGAGATCAAGCTTCTGGGGAAAAACATTGCCGAGGCTGATGACTGGCAGACGAAGGCGAGAGTCGGTTTTTTGCCGGAGTTATTTTCCCCGCATGATGATAGGCTGAAGGCTTCTTCCAAGACGGAATTCGTGAAGAAGTGGTATCCCGAATGGGATGTGAACCGCTATCAGGAGCTGCTTCGGTTATTTGAGGTGGATGACAGCATCAAGCTAGGCAAAATGTCGAAGGGGATGAGGCGCAAGTATGAATTCGCTTTAATCCTGTCCCATCACCCGGAGCTTCTTCTGCTTGATGAGCCTTCGTCGGGACTTGATCCGTTAGCCTGGAGGACCATGATTGAGGTTCTTCACCGTTATATGGAGCCTGGCGACCGTACGATTCTGATGGCTTCCCATATCGTTGAAGAAGTGAAGCGTCTAGCCGATTATATCGTATTTATGATACATGGGCGCGTGCTTGGCGTATACGAGAAGGATGAGCTGTTCGGCAGCTGGCATGCTTTTTACGTGCATGGGGAGCAGGTTAGCCGCAAGCGGGTGCAAGTCATGCCGGGAAATTGCGGGATTGAGGAAGCAGGCGGAGGCATGCTCCGCGTTATTACACGCATGGCTCCTGATGCTGAGGAATGGTGCGGACAAGAGGGCATTACGATTACGCACCGGCAGGCGCTGCAGCTGGACGATATTTTGGCTATATTGGTCGAGCAGGAACGGACGCGGCTCCGGTCATAGTTAATTAGAGAATCCGAAGTGTGATCATTCTTTAAGCCTATGCTTTCGAAGTAAGAATCATCACGAACAACTAGACCTGGTTGTTTGTGTGATCATTCTTTTTAGGAGGAACAGAAAATGAAGCCATTGATAGTAGATCGGGTGCATAAGCAGTATGGGGAGAAGACAGCGGTTAACGGAATCAGCTTCGAGGTGGAAGAAGGGGAAATTTACGGCTTGCTGGGAGCCAACGGCGCCGGCAAAACAACCACGATGCGGATGGTGCTGGGGCTGATCTACCCGGACGAGGGCAGGATTTTGTATAACGGCCAGCCGTACACGCAGGAACAGCTAAAAATGCTGGGTTACTTGCCGGAAGAACGCGGACTATATCCGCGCGTAAAGGTAAGCGATCAGCTGATCTACTTGGCGCAGCTGCGCGGAATGAACAAGAAGGACGCGGATGCCAACCTTAAGCGTTGGCTGGACCGGTTCGAGGTCCCCGAATACTACGGCAAAAGAGTCGAGGAGCTGTCCAAAGGCAATCAGCAGAAAATCCAATTTATCGCTTCGGTTATACATCGACCGCGTATCGTTATTTTGGACGAAGCATTCAGCGGTCTTGACCCGGTTAACGTGGAATTATTGAAGTCTACGGTTAAGGAATTGAGGGACTCGGGTACCTCCATGCTGTTCTCGACGCACCGGATGGAGCATGTCGAAGAGCTATGCCGCAACATTACGATTCTTCATCGGTCGAATCCGGTGCTGGAAGGCAGCTTAAGAGACATCAAGAAACGTTATCCGCGGGAAAAGGTAGTCCTGCGCACGGAAGGCAATGTTACAGGCCTTGAAGGGCTGAGCGGGGTAACCGGTGTACAGAAGCATGAATACGGCTACGTAGTTGGGATTGCGGAGGAAAGCGCGGCGGCAAATATTTTGCGCCATGCTCTTGAGCAGACGACCATTCATAAATTCGAGATTATGGAGCCGACATTAAACGAAATCTTTATTAAAGCGGTAGGCGGTGATCTGCATGAATAGTTTCTGGACGGTAGCAGGCTTTACGATGAAGAACAAGTTTAAGGGCAAATCCTTTCTAATTACTACGCTGATCTTTGTCGTCATTTTATGTGTCGGTTCGAACCTGCCTTATATCATTTCTTTGTTCGATAAAAACAGCGATAAAGCAGCCAACATCGGTTATGCCATCGATGCGCGTGCTGTGGAAGGGACCAAAATCGCGGAGCAGCTGCGCCAAATGTACGCAAGCCAGGAGAAGCCGGCAATCAAGCTGATTGAGTACCCGGATACAGGCTCGACGGAGCAAAACGAAAAGACGTTGAAAGATGCCGTAGCGAACAAGAAAATTAAAGGCTATCTATTATTCGGTCCGGTCAACGAAACGGGCTTGCCGACGGTAACCTATAAATCCGAGAAGCTGATGGACGAGAAAACGTCGCAGGCGCTGGAGCAAGGCATTCAAATCGTAAAAACCGACATTGTCCTCAAGGACAGCGGATTAACGGAACAGCAAAGATCCATGCTGCTAAATCCAGTCGTTATTAATACGATGCAGATTGCGGCAAGCGATGGCGCAGGCGGAGCAGGCAATGGCAAGACCGAATCTCAGCAAGGCGTAGATATGGGCTTTGTTACTTTCCTGCTGCTGCTGCTTTTCTTCGGTATTATGGTCTCCGGCCAGATGATTGCCTCGGAAATTACGGCGGAGAAAAGCTCGCGCGTAATGGAGATCATCGTCACCAGCGTATCGCCTCTAAAACAAATGTTTGGCAAAATCTTCGGGATGTTTGTAGTTGGCCTAACGCAAATTGTAGCTTACTTGGTTGTTGTCATTATCAACATCAACCTGCCGCATAACAACTCGGCGTTTATGCAATACGATATCGATTTGACGAAGGTAGATCCGTTGCTTCTGGTATATGGCTTGCTGTTCTATGTGATGGGCTTCCTGTTGTACGCGACTTTGTTCGCAGCCGTTGGGTCCATTGTCAGCCGTACCGAGGATCTGGGCCAAGCGGTTATGCCCATTACCATGCTGTCGCTTGCTGGCTTCTACATTACCACGTTCAGCATTTCCAGCCCGGATACGACGCTTGTAAAAGTCACTTCGTTTATCCCATTCTTCTCGCCGTTCGTCATGCTGCTTCGCGTTGGTCTCGCCAACCCGCCAATCTGGCAGGTTATTGTCTCCATCGCGATCCTGCTCGTAAGCATTTATGGAGCAGGCTGGCTGTCAGCGAAGATCTACCGTACCGGCGTCTTGCTTTACGGTAAGCGTCCAAGCTGGAAAGAGCTGCGGAAAGCGATGCGAGCTTATAAGGTATAGCATGCTTAAAAATACACATTTGTCAGACTGTTCATTTATGCAGTCTGATTTTTTTGCGCTATTTTCGGTCCGAGTAACACTTCCGCTTTGCCTATAATATGATGTGTCTAGAAAGCTAAAGAGGTGAGTCAATGGCAGTTGTAAAAGCCAGGAGTCGGGATATCGATATGTTGGCAAGGTTGCTCCGTGCTGAAGCTGAGACCGAAGGCGAAATGGGCATGTTGCTTGTTGGAAATGTTGGCATTAACCGAATAAGAGGAAATTGCTCCGATTTTAAGAATATCCGGACAATTCCCCAAATGATTGAGCAGCCTCATGCATTCGAAGCGTTGCAGCATAGTTTGTACTATCAAGGCGCAAGAGACAGGGAACGCCGTCTGGCCCAACGGTCTGTCAATGGGGAGCGGAATTGGCCAGGCGAATTTTCTCTATGGTATTTCCGTCCGGGATCGTTCGAAAATCCAGGCCCATGCCCGCCAACGTGGTATGATCAGCCGCTTGTAGGACGCTGGAAGAAGCACTGCTTCTATCAACCTACCGTGAAGGAATGCGAAAATATATATAATACGTAAGGAGCTTATTAAGAGCTCTTGAATATCTCATTAGCGGCCGCGTAAATCGCGGCTTTTTTTTGTTTACGGATGTAACATAAGTAGATTGGCCATTCCTTTTAACTGGCGGTTAGAGGGGAGAGTGGTTACAATATGTGGTAATATTATGTTGGGCTAAGGACTTAAATACTCTGGTTATCGAGGAGAGAAAATATTTGAAAAAGGAACTAACCATGACCATAGAAATAAAGACTAAAAAAGCAAAAGTTTTTTTAGGTCTTGGAGTAATTTTAGTTCTCCTATTTTTTTTGTGGTTTTATCGGGGACCTATTACTTCTACCGATATAAAGCTTAAAGAAGTAAAACACTCAGGAGACCGATTGATTATTGATGGCACTTTTAAGGATAAATGGACACGTTATAAAAGCTACTCAATTAAATACGTAAATGCAGGTAATTCAAACTACGCAATATTAAAAATATACGGCGGTATTATTGGCAAGCGAGATATACATATCGAGATAAATGCAATGAAGTACAACAGACCACTTTACCTTTACTATAGGCAACAAGAGGTAAGGGCAGAGGACGTATTAAGGTAAGGCAAAATAAATAAACGAATTTGACTATCGTGAAACGTCTCAATATATATAATTTCAGTCAATCAGATACTAACTACAACTTTTGGAGGCTTTAAATGAAAAAGCGATATTGGCTAATTCCCCTCCTGATTCTTGCTGTACCCGCCCTGCTGATCGTTCTATTCTCTCGTTTTGTAAATTCAGTTTATCCGGAACCGCCAAAACCGGCTGTAAAGTATGCTGAGTTTCCCCTGCATGCGGTATACATAATGAACGGCCAGCGCCACGAATTGAGGGACACAATAATTGGTGAGTATGACGGGACAGGTTGGAACGAAGGGAACGGAAAATTCCGCAAGTGGAAGCTAACGCTTAAAAGCAGCGGAGCAGATCGATTGACCCTTGTCAAAACGAAAGAAGGAGACGTGGAAATCGAGATCTTTTTTAGCCTAGGCCACGCCGAATATCTGATGGGAGATCCCGACAAGGATCGCAATTACAAACAGAATTATCCAAGCAGTCCCCTAATTTCAAAAAAAGAAGGCCGGATGAACAGCACAAGTTTGTTCACATCTGGTGAATGGTCAGAGAAGTATAATATACGTATCCTTGAGTGGGAAACGGGCCCGCCGATTCAAAATCACTTTGAAGCAGAAAACGGAGACTTATTTGAAATTCTACTTAGCCGAACCATGTTCAATGGAGGATGGTCGAGCTATTGACTACACAAACGGGGATGGGGTGATCGTTTGAATGAAAAAAATCTTATCTGTTCTTACATTGATTTGTATTGTTATCAGCTTAAATGTAATACGCCCTAATAGGGTGTTTGCATGTAGTTGCAGTTCTCCAAGTATTGAACAAAAATACGAAGAAGCTAGCGTCATATTCACAGGTACATTGGTTAGTAAAGATACTGAAGGCGGAAACATTTTTAGTGCGGATAAGGTTTGGAAAGGTACGCTTACAGATGGTTACGTATATAGTGGTTTCAATGGTATGTGTGGAACTGAATTTGAAGTAGGAAACAAGTATTTAATTTACACATTCAATTCTAAAGGAAAAGAAACAACCAGTCTTTGTAGCGGAAATAAATTGATAACCGAGGCAAGCAAAGAGATTCAAACCCTAGACCGATTATCTGAACCTGAATGGAAATATAAGTACTTACTGATATTCGCTTTTGTTTTCGTAGTAGTGATCTTAATAATGGTTTGGAAAATGAAAGGGAGGTTCAAGAAACATCCATTAAGCTAAAGAGGACAAATTTTTGTCTATATATAGGATATAGTTTCATTAGTTTGGTAAAGGAGTGGAACCGGTGAGGATGATATTCTTAGTTTTGTTGGTGTCTTTCTTGGCGGCAGGCTGTAGTAATAATGGATCGAACTCATCGGATAGTTATCCAAGCGCCGTTGCTTGGAATAATATCCTGTATGGATATTCGATAGAAGAAGTTTCCGTAGAAGAAATCGGCAAGCAGATTGGAGAAATTAAAAGACAAGTAACTCCTATGCCGAAAAAAAATGGGGATTCAAATGACCGACGTCTACCAACGGGAAGTCAGTTGTTTGAAATAAGTGGAAAGGATCACAATCAAGAAATGGCAATAAAAGTAAATGGAAAATATTTTAAAGCTTCAAAACTGGGACCTCTGAATTGAATTCGGACGACTACAGTTTAAAAACTTCATGACAGCAACCGGCATCTAATCGGTTGCTGTTTTTGTTGAAGAGCGGGCAGCTTACTTCACTTTTTTTTCGTAAGGCTATGTTAAACTCTATTGTTGATTTATAAGCATAAGAAAACCGCCTTAGTGAATAAGGCGGTTTATTAAGGACATGGGAGTGTCATTTGGTTACTTCTTAACCTCTAATCTCTTCATTATTTCTTCGACCCGTTCATCCTTCGTAGCGTATTGATAAAATAATAGTACATTTGCTATTTGGTATTCGCTATGCTTTACCAAATCAGTTGCTGCTGTACTCTCTTCGAAATCTTTTAGTCCTTTTTCAGCTTCTTGGTGGGAGGAATAGATATAAAAGCTAATTAACTGATTTTCATTTATTGCGTAAAATTCAGGTCTGACATTATTCAAAGTCTTAATAAATACATTTTCTGGACTTAACTCTTGTGGTTCAAATAACTGAATATCTTTCGACTCGAATGAAGTTTTTATTTGCTCTGACGTAATTATTAATTCATCTTTTTTGCATCCTGTCGTAATGAAGCACATTAGCAAAACAACAACCATTATTATCCGCAAGCATATATCCCACCTTTCGTTAATTCCCTATAAATTATGGTGCGGAATACCATCAAATGTTGTACTATACTGTCCGATATCAATAAAGAATAAGCAGACAGTCTAAGCTTTTTATTCGTATCATTCACAGTAAATAGACACGATTTCACCAACATATGTTTTTTATTCGGTGCCGTATTCTCATATTCCTTGCTGTCTATATAACGGAACCAAGCCAAATAATGTTGCAAATATTTGGTTGCAACACCATTGAAGCGGTCCATCCATTTCTTTAAGCGGCTATGATAGCTGTTCACGTTTTGGATATGATAAACGCCCTTGACGCGCTGTTTTCCATCGGATTTGAATCGGTAATGAGCCAAACCTTTTGAATTCGCATAAGAGCAGAATGCCCTCCACGAATCCGTGCAAAGCACGTTTGAGTCGGATAGATGTCCGCCAATCGCTTCATCCAACTTGGTTGTCTTAATACGCCCACGTCCAAGAACGCCAGAGTAGGTCATCTTCTGACGGTCACGGGCTACGAGGACGCAAACCTGGTCGTTGCTTATACCTCGATATTTGGATTTTCCGCCGCGTTTTCTCGGCTTGCGTTCGGCGATGCTACGCTTGCCTTTTTCAGAGAACAGGAAATAGGTTTCGTCCATTTCCACGATACCTTGGAATGCTTCGGTTGGAATCTGTTTCAGAGCGGCGAGAATCTTATGCCGCCAATAGAACAAGGTAACATGCGTAACTTCGCCAAGCAACTCATCGGCACATTTCCGCAGCGAATAACCCTCAATCATGAATTCAATGAAACGAACCCAAAGATGAGGTCTACGCGTACGCTGAAGAGGCGTATTTGTTAAGTCGTTAAACGTCTGTAAACAGGATTTACAACGGTAACGCTGCCGTTTGACCACACCAGCACGCGTTTGCACAGTATATTCCCCAAACCGCACGACATCGTGGGCTGTGCAATGCGGACAAACAAAACCATCTTTGTGCTTCTGCTCTTGGATTTCATCAATTGCTCTAACAGGATTCGAAAAGCCTTTGGTTCGGGACTGCAAGAAGTAGATAAGCTCGCGTTTGCCGCTATCGTCCAATGTTGCAGCAAGCTTCTTCAGTTCCTTTAAATCCATAGATAAATCATCTCCGAACAAGTGATATTACCTTTATTATAGAACACTTGTTCGCAATAATCAAATATCAACATTAAGGTTTAACATAGCCTTTCGTAAAAAGAAAATCGAACAAATTAAAGATATGGATTGTCTATATATTGAGGTGATGAGAATTGTTGGAAGTGTCCCTAAGGCATTTGGTCAATTTGGATGAAGTATCCTTCGATATACTGATGAGAGATTATGGGCAAGAGGTTTGGAACTTTGCTTATTCAATCGTCAAGAATCAGAGCATGGCCGATGATATTACGCAGGATGTTTTTCTGCAGGTGTTCAGGCATGTCACATCATTCCGCAATGAATCTTCAATCAAGACGTGGCTGCTCAAAATTACACGCAACATCAGCTATAACTATCGAAAGGCAGCCTTCTTTCGTAAGGTGTTTCTAGTTGAGAGAATAGATAGGACCGAATACAGTGTCTCAGCAGAGCAATCTTATTTCGATAAGGAAGCGACAAATGATATTTGGAGGTATGTCTTTAAGCTGCCTGTAAAATCGAGAGAAATACTTATTTTGCACGCTAAATATCAACTATCCATTCTGGAAATTGCTCAAGTATTAGGCATTCCGCAAGGAACGGTAAGATCGCGATTGTTCGAAGCCCGCAAGAAAATGAATGTGCAATTGGGGGAGGATTACTTATGAAATCAGATCCTGATTGGTATAAGTCTTTACAAGGGGATATTCTCAAGGAACAAAAATTTGATAATGAACTCATTCAAAAAATCAGGCTGCGCACAACTCAATTGGGAGTCGTTCCCGCGAAGAATAGGTTGCGTCAGGCGACTTTCGCAAGTCTGGCATCATTAATCGTAGTTGTGGCGATTTTGTTTACAGTAAGTGAAACGGCAATGCATTCTTCAATTTCTCAGCAGAATACGAATATAACAGAAGATGAACACTCAGGCGGACAAGCAACTTCTGAGGAAATAGAAAAACGGTCAGAACTAACGGATACGGATGGCGAACAATTGCCTGGTGCAGTTGATCTATCGGAAGTTTCAACTACTCCTGGTCGAATAGACCTAACGATGGTAAAGGATACGATTCATCTCCCTTTGAATTTAGCAGATCCATCTCTGCACCATACCCATACTTCTTCGTCTGCCCTCCAAATTACTAAATTGGTGGATGCGCATGGGCAAATTTCTCTTAATGGGGAAACCATATTGGTTATCTATCAGCTTAACGATGATAAGCATGAAGTTATATTTACACAATCTCGTAACAAGTTTGAGGATGTACAAGCGGCAGTTGAGGATACAAAATCTTGGTATAAATCGGAGGATGTCAAAGTCATGGAGATCAACGGATGCACGGCCGTAATCGAAGATTCGCCTAGCCGAAAACAAGTGCATTTAATTACAGCTGCTCATTTCTACACCATTGGCTCTCCAGGTACACTGGATCTGGAATATTTAATAACATTGGCTGGGAAAATACAGTCGCCTTAGGTAAGAGTTTCTGCGGGTACTTTATCAGCGTAGGATGGTGTATTAAATGGCAGACAGATTAGAAGGTCAAAAGAAACCCTATCGTGCTTTGATTATTGTTCTTTGTATTTTAACCATATTGATTGCTATTTTGTGCTATGGATATTATCAAGTTTTTTATGCGGAAAAAATAATACTAACTCAAAACTCCCCTAACAAAATAAATCAAATTGAAATTAGAGTTCGAGGTCAGAACGCGTTTTTTTCGAATGCTCCGATACGAATTCACTATGGAAAAGTTGGACATATTCGCCCTTATATCGAGGAGAGAATTATCAACGACGGAAAGAATCTTCATGCAGAAAATTTTGATTTTAATTGGGTAACAGAAGATAAAGTTTCAATTACTCTAAAAGGAGAAGAGCAAGAAGATAAAACATTAGAAATTACGTTTCCTGACTGATACAATGAAGTCATTTATTGGTGCATGAGAGAAGGGGATTTAATGAAATCTAGAGGGTTATACGTCCTGGCGGTCTTGGTCGCCATCTTGCTAGGGATCGGGTCGAGAGAATATGCCTCTGTACTTCCCCATTTTATAGCGAAGCATTTCGGCGATGCCTTATGGGCGGCCATGATCTATTTCGGCTTGCGTGTTCTGCTAGTTAGGATGTCTTCTCTGCAAACCATCCTAATTAGCCTTGGAATCTGTGTTGTGATCGAGTGCAGTCAGTTGTATCAGGCAACCTGGATAAACGGTATCCGGAACACGCTGCTTGGCGGGCTAATTCTGGGGAGAGGATTCCTCTACGCGGATTTGGTCCGGTATAGCGTTGGAGCCCTAAGCGCTTATGGGTTGGATCGTCTTATCTTAATCCCGGTTGCAGTTAGTGCCAAAAGATTTTGAGTTTATAACAATAAACTTTCTACCGCTCAATCGATTCCTTCAATATTGCATTGTAACTTTTCTGCGGCTATTGCGTCAAAAATTAAAATAGAAATTGACGGGAGGGATAGATTGAGAAATATTACATTACTACTTCTCTTAATATTAACAATGGCGATGGCAGGCTGTGGCTCATATGAATCTCAACGCGAAACTCCTATTGAGATGGTAGCATTCGCTGCCCTCTCTGACGAAGAGTCGAAATTAATACCAGTAAGCCCTAAAGATTCTATTGTAAAGAAAGTATCCGTGGATGACGAAATAAAATCTGTAATTGCTACTAACTATAATAAAAAAGAAGTTTACTCCGTTACATTTAATCACACTGAGACTAATTCTTCGGGAAACCTTATAGTCTTTATTGCTTTAGACCAAAAAACGGTTGTTGGTAAAAGTAAACGAATGAATGGTTTTGGTAAAATGGAAAAAAGAGGTGATTCCATTGAGTAGAAATATTACGTGTGTAATCTTACTACTGATTGGAGCACTAGTACTATATATTGCTTCTATTCCGCTTTTCTATGCTTATCCATATAGTAGAGGACCGAACTCCGGCCCTTCGAACAGTTGGGAACTTATTCGAATGATGGCTTACGAATCATGGGGATTGTTTTTATTTATAGGATTGGTATTTATTATAATTTCAGTTTTAGGGCTATCGCGAAAGAACGATAGTTGAATAGTAAAACGTGACAAAGCTGCCGGCCAATGATCGGCAGCTTTGTTATGTTAATGGACAATTTACTGGAACAAATTATTGTATTGGGGTGGCACTACATTCATGGTAAATTTGTAGAAAAGCATTATCATGATGTCGGTACGAATTGTGAACAAAATAAAGCCTGCAGGGTTTTTAATTATTGGATTCTTTTTTGGAGCTACTGCTGTCTTGCAAGCCCTTCAGAATATAATATGATAACGAGGAAACGATAGTTTCATGAATAAAGCGGCAGCAAGGCAGCTTCTCATTTCATACTAATTTCATAGTTTATTGATATATTTAAGATCTATGAAGTTGCAGGAGGTAAGATAAAATGCGCGTCTTGCTTGCGGAGGACGATGAAACGCTTGGTGAGTTAACTGAGCATCAATTGAAGCGAAGATACCATGTTGTAGATTGGGTAAAGGATGGCTCTCAAGCTAAAGAAGTTATTACAAAAGGTCATTATGATGTCTATGTGCTGGATTGGATGCTTCCCGAGATGACTGGATTAGAACTGGTCAGGGAGATTCGAAGTAAGGATGATCACACTCCAATTCTGCTTTTGACAGCAAGAGATGCTGTACAAGACAGGGTGGAAGGACTGCATGCCGGTGCAGATGACTACATGATAAAGCCTTTTGCATTTGAAGAACTGGAGGCACGGCTTATCGCTTTATTCCGTCGTCAGGAACGTGGTTATCAATCGGATATAATATCCCTTGGGGACATAACGGCACATTTGAACAGATTGGAAGTAAACCGTGGAGGTATGGCAATTTCACTTACGAGGCGCGAGTTTCAATTGCTTGTCTGTTTGATGCGTCATGCCGGACAAGTCTTGTCACGCGAGCAACTGCTTGATCATGTATGGGGGATCGGCTCGGATGTTACCCTAAACGTCGTTGATGCCACCATCAAACTGCTTCGGAAGAAATTGGATGGGCCCTTTGAGTCGAAAAGCATTCAAAGTGTATATGGTGCTGGCTATCGGCTGACAGTGGACGGGGGCGCACATGTTTAAACAAACAAGAACACGTCTAACGCGTGAATTCTCGCTAACCGTAGGTATTATCTTGATGATAACTGCGGTTTTTTCGCTATGGATGGTACAGAATATGATGACGACGACAGAGGATAATCAGCTTACGACGTTAAGCGGTCAGTACAAATCAGAATTGCAAAAGCTGTTGGACTCACCAAAGGGTGATGTCTTGTTCGATTCTTATGAGAATTCAGAGAAGGGATATGCTCCCTCAGGCTTGCAATTGGATCAAATGGCATGGTTAGTTGATCCGAATGGGCAAATCATTTTTGAATCCCCGTCGGCAAATAAACTGGGTTTGAATGATGAAGCGGCAGAAGAGGTTTTTCCCATGAACGCGCTATTGCCAAGTGTTCTCGAAAAACCTGCTCATGACTATCATAATGTCCGAGCGAATGGTCGGACCTTCCGAATGGGAGGGTTGGTCATATCAAGCGGGAAGCTCAATGAATATAGGATTATCGTCGCGCAGGAAATAACGAATGACACTGCACTGATTACGCAATTAAGATGGGCGTTCGCGGGGCTTGCTCTTGCTCTACTGTTAGCTGGCGGAATCGCAGGTTATTTGTTGGCTGGCCGGGCCATGAAACCGATCGCGAATGCTTTCCAAAGGCAGGAGCAATTCACCAGTGACGCGTCTCATGAGCTCCGAACGCCGCTAAGTATATTGAGATCCGCCTATGAAGTGCTTGATGAGCAAAGGGATAAGCTTCCGGAGTTTCATCGTCATGTACTTATGAAGTCGGGGCGTGAAATCCATCATATGAGCCGGCTTGTTGAAAATCTGCTTGTACTTGCACGCAGCGACAGTGGCCGGATTGAGCTAGCGGTCTCACGTTTCTCTTTATGGTATACCATTAACCAAGTCATTGAGCAGCTTCAGCCAATTGCATCGTCGAAGAATGTATCTCTGGGATGGGATGCCAGCCAAGGAAGAGCTGCAGAGGATAATGTAATGATTCAGGCGGATGAAGTGAGAATAAGGCAACTAATCCTCATCCTCGTTGAAAATGCGATACAGTACAATCGTGAAGGCGGCAGGGTAATGGTTGCAATGAATGTGAGCGCACAGAAGACGTCCTTCACGGTAAGGGATACGGGGATCGGAATTGAGAATGAGCACTTGCCACATATATTTGAACGGTTTTACCGCATGGATAAAGCCCGCACGCGCCGTTCCGAAGGAACGGGACTTGGACTTGCGATTGCTAAACAAATTGTGGATGCTCATCACGCAAAGATTGAAGTGTGGACTCAGCCGCAGACAGGAACAACATTTCGGGTAACCCTTCCGAATATTTCATAATCTTTTCAGATTGTTTTCTTATCTTATATCACGTAGCCTTCCGAGGAAGGAAGGCAATTATAAAGAAGGTAGGGATAAATCAATGAAGAGAAATTGGAAGCTCGCAGGCGCAGCG
The DNA here is from genome assembly GCF_004345425.1 of Paenibacillus sp. BK033. Classification (GTDB taxonomy): domain Bacteria; phylum Bacillota; class Bacilli; order Paenibacillales; family Paenibacillaceae; genus Pristimantibacillus. The sequence continues at coordinate 220,923 of NZ_SLVP01000007.1, read as the reverse complement.
CTATTGGTCGCGGTTGCAGTACCGGTATCCGCTTATGCAGCAGACAACAGCCTGAACAGTAAATCACAAGAGAAAGCAAGCTATGCAGATGCTCAAACCAAGCCGGCTGGAAAGCAAGGAGATACAGTCAAAGGCAATAAGTTGAACCTGGATGTGCTGGAAATCGCTAAATCCAAGCTTGGTCTGGATCAAGCAGCATTCGAGCAAGCTCAGAAAGCCGGTAAGTCACTGGCAGACATCGCAAAAGAAAAAGGCAAAGCGCTTCAACCGCTGATTGATGAACTGACTAAGGAAATCAGTGCTGCGATTCTGGCCAATCTTGATGCAGCAAAACTCACTGATCAGGAGAAGGAGAACGTACAGAAGAAGGCATCCATGGAGGCAGAACGGATCTTCACTGAACCGCTTAATAAAGAAAATGTTAAACAAGAGGGTAATGATTGGAATCTGGCGGCGGCGCTTGAATTAATCGGAATCGACAAAGCTGCTTTTGCCGAGCAGGTTCATTCAGGCCAATCATTCGTTGATATTGCCAAAGCCCACAATATATCCCGCCAGCAGCTGATTGATGCTCTAGTGTCTGATGCGATCGCTAAAGTGGATGATCTTAAGGCGAATGGAGATCTTACACAGGAGCAGGCAGATAAGAAGAAGCAAGCAATGCTTAAAGAAGTAGAAGATTTCGTCGACCATACACAGGTGCTGTTCGCTAAGAAGGAGAGTTCTGCAGCTGCACAGGGGAATGAGGATAAGCAGACTCGAGCTGAAGGGATTAGAATTGATTTTCAACAAATCGCTGCATCCAAACTTGGTTTAGATAAAGAAGCTTTCCAGAAAGCACTTGAGGCTGATAAGTCTTTAGCTGATATTGCGCAAGAACAAGGTAAAGAGGTTCAGCCGCTGATTGATGAGCTGGCAGGGGAAATCAGTGATGAGATTCAGGTTAAGAGCACTAAGAGTCTTACGGATGAAGAGAAGGAGAACGTGCATAAAAAAGCAGCATTAGAAGCTGAGCGGATATTCAAGACTCCTCTAAACAAGGAGCAAGAAGTGAAGGAGCAAGGAATTGGTCAATATAATATGCAAGCGGCTTTCGAGCTGTTAGGCATTGAAAAAGAAACCTTCGCCGAACAAGTTCAAGCAGGTAAATCATTTGCGGATATCGCTAAGGACCATGGCGTATCCCGACAGAAGCTCATTGATACATTAATGTCCGACTTTGCTGCCAAAATTGCTGCTATACAAGCAAATGGCGATATTACACAAGATCAAGCAAATCAGAAAAAGCAAGCTGTGCTGAAAGAGGTTGAGGATTTTGTTGATCATACACAGACAAAGTTTGATATAGAAGAGAAGAAATAAGATAGGAATAAAGGCTGCCGATGATGGCGGCCTTTTTAACGAGTATGTGCATCCGGGTAGCTTTCATGTTGATTCTAAGTGGCAACATTAAATTGGTTTTCTCCGTCAAAATTGTTCTAGAATAAATTACCGCATTACGCTAACGAAAGAACGATAGTGCGGTAGGTGATCAAACGGAGGCAATTTACTATGCACTACAAGTTTTAGTAGTAGGCACTTTTTTAACGTTCCTTGTATGGGGGATAGTTCGGATAATAAAAGGTTTAAAAAAGTAGTTAAGGCAGTTGATCGGAAAGATCAACTGCCTTTTTATTGTCCTTGCTTTTGTTGGTTATCGAATTGTTGAATTGACAGAGGGCAACCGTCGGGTGAATTCTTAAATCAAGCCGGACTGGGACAAGTTTCCACGGAAAAACGCAGAGAGCTTCGAAACCGCAGGCGTTACGTACTCGTCTTTGTCGTAAGTATCGACATGGGTGGCGCCATCTAACCAGTACAGTTCCTTTGGCTCATTTGCTTTCGCAAAGGCTTCGGTCGTCATCCACGACGTGACCGCTTGGGTTCCTGCGATCATCAGGAGCGGACGAGGAGAAATCTGCTCAATGAACCGGAACGCCTCAAAATAGGCGATTCGGTCTATACTGTTCCATGTAAAGAGCTTAGCCGAACGTTGATGCTGTGCGCGGTCAGTGCAATAGTATTCCCATCCCTCGAAGGCATGCAGATCACCAATTGCGCGGGCTTGATCTTCGGTTTCAGGAAAGATCGGAAACACGCCGATTCCTTCTCCGCGGGCTTCCGAAGTTCGAGCCTGCGCCGCAGCATCAAGCATGCTCTTGAAGATGGCAGGGTCCTGCTTGCCGTCGCTTCCTTTACGGAATTGAAGATGGATGTCGGCCGCGCTGACAGTAGCAACCGCCTTAATACGATGGTCGGTTACCGTGGCCGGAATAACGTAACCTCCGGAGGCGCAGATGCCAAGAGCACCAATGCGCTCCGAGTCGACTTCGTTGCGTATGCTGAGGAACGAGACAGCGGCTTTAAAGTCCTCTACTCGATGGTAGGGGTCTTCGAGCCCCCTTGGCTCACCTTCACTTTCTCCCTGATAGGCCGCATCAAAGGTAAGTGTGATAAAACCTTGCTCGGCAAGGCGTTTCGCATAGAGTCCAGCGCTCTGCTCCTTTACAGCGGCGCCGGGGTGTCCGATTACTATTGCAGGGCGCGGACCGTCAACCTCTCCTTTTGGTAGGTATAGATGGCCGGCGATCTTTACTCCCGCACTCTCGAAGTTAACGTTCATTTTCATATAATTTAGCATGTGTAACTCCTCCAATTCAACTTAACATAAGTTCATTAATAGACATTGATTCATTTGTGAACATGTATATAATTATATTCAGGTGCAGAAGACCCGCAATTGTTAGATTAGCGTAATTTGTTAATTAGTGAACACAGGTTACGATATTGTTCATTATTTCTTGAAGGCTGGTGAATCCCATTGTCTAAAACGGATCGAAGAATAGGCAAAACGCAAGAGGCAATCAAGGACGCGGTTATAGAATTGATGTCTGAGAAGAATTTCGACGACATTACGATTCGAGACATATCCGACAGGGCTAATGTGAGCAGAGGGACCATTTACCTCCATTACTTAGATAAATATGATTTACTCGATAAGCTTGTTGAGTCGCATATCAATGAGCTCCGGGAAATTTGCATAACAGGAGCAGATCTAGACTATGTAAGCGGCTCACCGCTATGGACCGAATATTTCGAACAAAATTATACTTTCTTTTCGTTAATGCTGGCGAGTAAAGGAGCCCCTTATTTTCGCACACGGTTCCTTGATTTCCTTATCGAACAATTTAAGCAAGAAGTAGACGTCACCGAGGGGAAGAACCAGGGATTAAATGAGGAGGTCATAATAAGGTTTGTAGCATCCGCATACGTAGGGGTAGTGGAGTGGTGGTTTATCAATGACAAGCCGATTCCTCATCATGTCTTGGCTGAACAACTCGGATTATTGTTTGAGAGGAATTTGTAAAGGAGCATACGAAGTTGCTAAATTAATAAGGGGTACTCACTTATGAAAAAACGAAGAAACGTGCTTGTTCTTGCCCTATTAATCATTTTATTTTTCATAGTATACTTTACATTTTGGTGGAAGGATCCTTATGAGGAGATCAAGCTGGACAGTCCTGCCTATTTATACGGTGATCACTTTAATCAAACAACCAGGCTTACTCTAGAGGGGAACTATAACCGGGACGATCATAACTTTCAAGGTTCGTTAACAATTGGGGATAATATCAGGCTGGATCATGTTATCCTATTGCACGGTGCCTTATTGATATCATATGAAGGCAGCGAACGGACATCCGTAGGTCCAGTATTTTTCGATCATGAACAGGTTAGAATTTCTATTGAAATCACTGATCCTGGTTTATATAAGCTGCTTACGTCAAAAAGTTATGATGGTAAATCCAAGCTTGTGATCAGCTCGCCTGCTACAACTGCGGAAGAGGCTAGAGCGATAACCGAGAACCTTATGCAAATTAAAACGATATTCGATAAATAAGCGGTACCCGAGTATTCTGCGAAACGAGAAATGGATGGGTCCCGTTGATTGACTGGATGCAACAACAAACGCTATAATTTTCTTGTTATGCAAAAAAGTTTCTTAGGAAATGGAGGGAGCTCGCATCAAACTAAAAGAGATTGCAAAAAAAGCAAACGTCTCGATTAGCACAGTATCCAGAATCATAAACAACCAAGGCAATTTCAGCGAGGAGACTCGCAAAAAAGTATTGGATATCGCGAACGAGCATTTAAAACCGGGGATCGCTCCCTCCAACCAGGTTGGAATATCCTACACGATCGTTGTTATCATACCGGGCAATAGCGACTTTTTCGATAATGATCCGTCTACCTCCGCCGACTTGAATCACTTAAAGGATGAGTTTGAAGCATACGGTCATCAGGTTCATATCGCGAAGCATTACACCGATTTGTTGTCGTCTCCGGCTTATAAGCTTCTGGGCGAGGAAAAAATCGACGCTGCCATCCTGTTTGACCCGTTTGTCGGCGATAAGATGTTTGAGGAATTGGATAGACTCGGCATCCCGTATGTGTTTACGAACGGGAGAACCTACCGGACCGGTCAGAACTATATCGACTACGATAACCGAAAAGGCGCCTATGAAGTAATCCGTTATCTGCACGGATTAGGCCATCGGCATATCGGGATGATCGCGGGGCCTCAAAATCATCTTGTCAATTTGAACCGGCTGGACGGCTGCAAGGACGCGTTTCGCGATTTGGAGCTGCGATGGACCGATGCCAATGTAGCAATGGGCGCGTTTGATCCCGCGCACGGCTATGAAGCCGTCAAGCAATTGCTGTCGGAACGGCCGGCCATCACGGCGATTTTCGCGTTTAACGACATTATTGCTTACGGGGCCATGAAGGCTTTGGCGGAAATGAACCTTCGTATTCCCAAGGATGTTTCCTTGGTTGGGTTTGATGACCTGAAGCTGTCGGAGTTTATGGTTCCGCCATTAACGACCGTAAGAAGGTTCAGGTATGACATCAGCTCCATCATCGTTAAAGTACTGACCGAATTAATAACGAACAAGAATATTTCCGAAGTGTACATTAGTCTTAAGACCGAGATCATCGAGCGGGAATCCTGCTCCAAAGCGGTAAGCAAGGCTTAACAAACGGAACAGGAATAGCCTTCTTCAGATAAACCATATCTGAGGACGGCTATTTTTGTTTTTGGATTGACGAAGTAAACACAGGTAGAATATACTAAGAGCGCAAATAGTTGCGCAACTAATTTGCGTAAAATTTTATCACTATGGGAGGGATGATTGATGAATGGCGGTAGTTCAAGGTCAGTTTTGAAAGCGTTTACCATTTTGTTGTCGTTTGTGTTATTGACAGGAGGTTCGTTTGCATGGCCCTTTCCGGAAAAGGCGTCAGCGGCCGTTGGCGCGATCACGGTAAATTTGATGGAAACGCAAGAGGCTTTCAAAAACCCTTTAATGGGATTTCGGCCGACCCGCTTTTTGAATGACGCAAGTTTTTCGAATCATGAGTACGGCACTGTGTTTAAGCACTACATCAAATACACCGATTTGGAGAACGCGGCGTCCGATTCCGTTCAGAAGATTAAGGATTGGAGCAATACGGCCTGGGCCGGCATCGAAAGCCAGAACAAAAAGGTGATTCCCCGCGTAATCATCGTTTACCCGAACTCCGGAGAGTATTGGCCGGAAGGCGTTCCTCATGGAGACGTGGCTACGCAATGGACGACGGATACCTTGAAAAACCGTCTAACCGCCTTCGTCCAGAAGCTTGGCCAAGCTTGGGATAACGATCCGAGAGTGGCCTACATCGAGCTGGGACTATGGGGAAATTGGGGAGAGCATCATATTTACCCGGATAAGCTGGCGGACGGGACCGACCGGATTCCGCTCGCCTTCCAGACGGCGTTAGGAAACGCGGCTGCGCAGGCTTTTCAGAACAAGAAAGTGCAGGTGCGGTATCCCGATACCTTTCAGAATTTTAACTTCGGATTCCTGTGGGACTCCTTTGCCTTAATCGATGACCTGTCGGGAGGCGAAGGCATTGTTGCGAGAAATGTCTGGAGAACGCAGGTTAACGGCGGGGAGGTTGCTTACGATTGGGGGCAAAAAAATATTCAGCCGGGAGATTCCCCGAATGATACGTTAAGCGATCCGAACCATCGGAACTACGTAATCGATTGGATCAAAAAAACGCATACAACCAGTCTAGGCTGGATTGATCTGTACGATGCGAACAATTCCGCCGTCTCGCAAGGGGCTGCGCTAATGCAGAAGGAATTCGGCTATCGATTCGTCATTAACCAGGCTACATACTCAGGCAGCGTGCAGCCCGGCGGGTCCATGAACGTGTCCTTCTCGGTCGTGAACAAAGGATCGGCGCCGTTCTATTATAACTGGCCGGTGGAAGCAAGCTTGCTGAGAAGCGACCGTACGGTTGCGTGGAAGGGGATTTTCAATGGCACTGACATACGGAATTGGATGCCGGGCGACGATTGGAACGCCGCCACGCGTCAATACAATCAAGCGCCAGCCGTGCAGCAGGTTTCCGGTGCCTTTACCATTCCGTCCAATATGCCGGCTGGAACTTACACCTTGGCGCTGTCGATTCTGGATCCTGCCGGTTATAAGCCTAGCGCCAGATTCGCGAATTCGAACTATTATACGGGCGGCAGAACGCCGCTTGGCAAAGTGGGAATCGGCATGGATCCCGCCGATCAGAACATCGGGCCCTTCGATCAGCTGAAGCCGGATAACACGCTCTCGTACAGCCTGACCCAAATCCCTTACGATGGCGGCTACAGCGGAGGCGGAAGCACGGATACTCAGGCGCCAAGCGTTCCGGGGAATGTGACGGTAAGCGGTACGACCTCGAGCAGCGTCAGCTTGTCGTGGTCGGCTTCAACCGACAATGTCGGCGTAATCGGCTATGACGTTTATCGCGGAGGGGTATTGGCAGGCTCCGCGGCAGGCACAACCTTTACCGATACCGGATTAAGTGCAAGCACGAATTACGTCTACACCGTCAAGGCCAAGGATGGAGCGGGGAACGTATCCGGTTCAAGCAGCTCCGTAACCGCGACCACCAGCGCTTCAGGCGGAGGCGGAACATCAACGGCTTATGAAGCAGAGGCTGCGCCTAATACAAGGACCGGAGCGGCCGTTATTTCCTCGTGCAGCACCTGTTCGGGAGGCTCGAAAGTAGGATATGTCGGCAATAATGACGGTACGCTGCAATTTAACGGAGTAAGCGCGTCAGCGGCGGGAACGTACACCATGACCGTTTCCTACCTCAGCGGGGAGGCACGTTCGGCTCAGATTCGCGTGAACGGCGGATCGCCTGTTACGCTTAACATGCCTAGCACGGGAAGCTGGACGACCGTTGGCGCCGTTCAGACGCAAGTACAGCTCAATGCAGGCAGCAATACGATTCTATTCTCCAACCCGACGGGCTGGGCGCCAGACCTTGACCGAATTCAGATTAGCGGCGGCAGCGGCAGCGGAGATACGCAGGCACCAACGGCGCCAACCAATGTGAGCGTCTCGGGCAAAACCGCAAGCAGCGTCAGCTTAACCTGGAACGCTTCGACGGACAATGTCGGCGTGTCGCAGTATGTCATCTACAGAAACGGGACTCAGACAGGAACGTCAACCGCGGCAAGCTTTACGGACAGCGGTTTAAATGCCGGCACGGCATACGCGTATACGGTGAAAGCGAAGGACGCGGCGGGCAATCTTTCGGCAGCCAGCGCGGCGGTTAATGCAACGACCAATGCCGCAAGCGGCGGAACAACGGCCTTGCTGATCGATAACTTCGACAACTCGCCAAGCTGGCCGGGAAGCAATGATCTGGGCAAGTGGGCAGGCGCAAACAGCTTCGCCAACAATGCGGGTGTTATTGATTCGGGGGCTTTGAAGCTGGAGTATAACAACAACGGGTGGTTAGGCACGGATATTAACCAAGACGTGGGAGGCTACACCAAGCTTGTCATTCGCATCAAAGGCGCAAGCGGCGGCGAACAAAACCATATGCAGCTCACGATTGGCGGAGTGACGAAGTCGCTTGCGGATTTCAGCGGTGACACCGTTACAACAAGCTATAAGGACCTCGCTATTAATTTGGCGTCGAACGGAGTAGACCGCAGCAGCCCCGGACAGCTGGTGATGACCTTTTGGCATGGAGGCAATAGTACCGTCTGGATAGACGAGATTCGTTTCGAATAAAAATAAGGCTGGCCCGCGGTTGCGCGGGCCAGCCTTTTCGTTTTTTTATACCGCTGTATCGCGTGGCGTTGTCGCGGTTGATGCAAAAGATTGACGGAAGAGCTTCATGTCGACAAGGGCGCCGCCATTCAGCCTTGAATTCTCGGCAGCAAAGGCCATCAGGTGACTCTCCAGAGAGGCTTGCGCGGAGGTCAAGGTATCGATGTATCTTTCATGCCGGAGATCGGACACGAATTGCCGCATGATTCCGTCGTCGCCTCCTTGATGGCCGCTGTCGCTGACGGGGATCTGAATGACCGACAACGTGCCGGTAGAGAAATCGAACAGCTCGATACGGCCGTTTAATAGATCGCCGCGAATTTCCCCTTTGGTCCCCATAATTTGGACGATGCGGTTAATATCCCGCGTAAACCCGCTCATGCTGAACATTACGGTAACGCCGTTCTCGAACTCCATGTTTACCGTCTGATGATCCACTACGTTGTTATCCGTTCTGTAAACGCATTTGCCGTAAGGGCCTTCCAAGATCGCCTTCATTCGATTCGTTTCCGTAGGAGGATCCGCGATAAGCGCCGCAAAATGATTCGATTTCGTATCCTGCATGTAGAATCGCAGTGCGGAATAAGGGCAGGTCGATTCTACTGCGCAGCCATCCGTGCAGCGGTCGGTCGACCCTTCGGGCGCATTCTCGATCCGGAAGTGGCCTAACGAGCCAAACGAGCTGATCCGCTCGCAATCCGCATCCACAAGCCAACGGATCAGATCCATGTCGTGGCAGGATTTGGCCAAGATCATCGGACTTGATAGCGTATCGTTGCGCCAGTTGCCCCGCACAAAGCTATGAGCGTAATGGAGGTAACCGACGTTTTCGTTATGCTGAATGGACATGACGTTCCCAATAAATCCGTCTTGAATAAGCTGCTTCATCTTTTGCCAGAAAGGGGTGTATCTCGAAACATGGCAGATAGAGAGCAGGCGTCCCTCTTCGCGGGCGACGGCTTCCATGGCTACGCACTCGCTGGGACTGTTCGACATCGGCTTCTCCAGAAGCACGTGATACCCCTTGCGAAGAGCGGCAACCGTAGGCTCGTAATGCATCTGGTCCTGCGTGCAGATAAGAAGGGCATCGCAAAGCTTGGGCTGGCCCAGCAGCTCTTCCCAAGTGGAATAGAGCTGGTCCGAGGTTAAGTTTAACGCTTCAGCAAATCTCGTTCTCCTCTCTTGGTTCGGTTCCGCAACCGCGACGACCTCAACCTCGCTCGGAAATTTTTGAACATAGGGCATATAGGACCGGAAACCGCGTGCTCCTGCTCCTATAACGGCTAGTTTGATTTTTTTCATCTAAAGATCACCCTCCTCGAAGCAACGATTTAAATTTTTCGATACCATGGCAGCCGGGATAGCGGCGCATGAACCTCTAACTGGATAGGGCCTTCTACAATACTTTCGTCATCGCCGAGCCATCGGCCTTCCGGAAATTGGATGATGCGGTTTCGTTGTCCCTTCACTAAGACCGGTGCTGCCAGAATGGAGTCGCCAACCATGAATTGATCCTGGATTGAATGATAACCTTGATTAGGAAAAACAAATTCCAAGCTTCGCAGAATAGGCAGTCCATCCGCGGCAGCCTGTTTCGCAAGCTCGAAGAGCAGGGGACCCAGCTTTGTCCGGAGCCGTACCGCATCCATGCACCAGGATAATTCCTCGCCGCTGAGAACCCGCCAAGGAGCCATGGAGAACTGCATGGCGGGGAATAGAGCCGAGCATTGCACAAAACGGATAAACAGCTCGGAATCGAATCGGAAATCAGGGGAGTTGATGTCGCCATCCATTCCTCCGCCTATCATATCGGGACAATTATAGGCATAGCCCATGAGGCCTTGAGCGATGGCATTGGGGATGAGCCCTCCAAGACCCGTCGCATCCCACGTATGCGTCTTGTCGCGCTGCCTCTGAATAAGCGCTTGGCCTCCAAGCTTCCAACACATCCGCAATTCGCTAAGCCCGTATCCGATCCCCAGGCGCGCGTAAGCTTCGCAATCTTCCATGGGGAGAATAGGGCGCGACCATTCGACGTCCCGGGAAACGTCATTCAGCAGGCCGGGCAGAATTGGTTCTCCGGCGTCAAGCTTGAAGCCGTCAACCCCGTAATCCTCGATCAGCCTGTCCAGCTGCCGCTTGAACCATGCTGAGCCTTCCGCGCGGGTATAATCAACAACCCCGCTGTACCCATTCCACCATCTTCTTAAAACAGGCGTCCCGTCGGCATGCTTCATCAGGAGATCCTGACCTCGTAATTGCCGGAAGGTGATGCTGTCAGGGCTCACATACGGGCATACCCACAGCATGACTTTAAACCCTAATTCATGAAGAGCCTGGATCATTCTGGCGGGATCGGGGAAACGATGCTTATCGAAATCCCAGGTCCCGTAATCCTGCATCCAATTATCGTCGATGATCAGTACGCCTGGAGGAAAGCCGTTCTCAATAATGGATTTCGCGTAATGAATAAGCTTCTCTTGCGTCGGCTCATAGAACATCTCCACCCAAGTGCAGTATTGCGGCGCCGTAAAGGCGATTTCGTCCGGCGTAACGCCGGAAGGCGGGAAATGGTTAACGCAGGCATGCCGGTAAGCGCCTTGAAGGTTGAGGTGACCTTCTTCAACCGTGATCTTCTGCCGGTGATCGATCGTCACGGTACTCTCATTAAAGGAGAAGGCAAACGGCTCCTCGCACCAAATGTATCTGCCGTGATTAGACAGCAATAAGGGGGAGGCTTGATTATCGTCGGTCAATCGCAAGTCGCGCGAATGCGGCCGCTCGCCAAATGGCATAAGATGACCTTCATTGATAACGCCTCCCCACCAGAATTCGCCGGGCTCTCGTTGCAATGCGGTGATTGTCATAGTAGACACTCCTAATCTGTTGATGAAATAATTTGCGCAATTATTTACTGATATTATGGAGGAATCTATATATGAATGCAAACCTTTTTTCATCTTAACAATAAGGCATGTAATCTTAAAAATGAGGCATTTAAAGCGTTTATAGAGATCGTTTAAACTAAACGTGTAAGAGGCAAGAGTGATGCAATTGATAAAAGTTTAAGCAAAATTTTTGCCTAAATCATTCATTAGGGGGATATCAAATGGTGAAAAGAAACAAATTTTCATTCATGTTGGTGCTAGTCTTGATGGTTCTTTCCTTAATTACCGCTGCATGCAGCAACAGCTCGAACAACGCGCCAGCTAACAAGCCGGACGACAGCAAGAATGGCAATGCCGGAGAAGAAACAGACGCTCCTAAAAAGAACGTAACGCTTACCTATGCCATCTGGGATAAAATTCAGCAGCCGGCAATGGAAGCGATTGCGAAAGAGTTTACGGCGCAAAACCCAAACATCAAGGTTAAGGTAGAAGTTATTCCATGGGGCGATTATTGGACAAAAATGTCCGCTGCCGCTCCTGCCGGAACATTGCCGGACGTGTTCTGGATGCACGGCGGTCAATTCGCAACTTACGCATCCGGTAAATTCCTCGAGCCAATCACCAGCAAAGTAGAAGCCGGAGAGATCGATCTCAATAACTACGCGGCTAATCTTGCTTCTATTTATACGCTGAACGGCGAGAACTATGGCATTCCTAAAGATTTCGATACGATCGGCCTGGCTTACAACAAAGAGCTGTTCGACCAAGCGGGCATCCCTTATCCGGACGATACTTGGACTTACGCCAAGCTTGCCGAGGTTGCCAAGCAGCTAAGTCAGCCTGACAAGGGCATTTATGGATTCGGAGCTAAAATGGATACGCAAACCGGCTATTGGAACGATATGCTGGCTAACGGCGGCAAAATCATTTCCGATGATATGAGCAAATCGGGGTACGATGATCCGGCTTCCATCGAAGCCTTGCAAGCCCGCTATCAAATGACGGTTGACGGCGCTTCTCCAACGCATCAGCAAATGACGGATATGGAAGCAACCGAGATGTTCAAATCCGGCAAATTAGCGATGATCTTCGACGGATCCTGGCGAATCAGCGATATTGACAGCAGCGACATTATTAAAGGGAAATGGGATTGGGCGAAATTGCCTATGGGCAAGGCGAAAAGAGCGAACATCATTAACGGCCTCGGCAACGTGATGTCCGCAAGCGGCAAAAATAAAGAAGAGGCTTGGCTGTTCCTCAAGTTCCTGGGATCGCAAAAAGCAGCGGAAATTACGGCGGAGATGGGCGCGGCTATTCCGGCGTACAACGGCACGCAGGATGCATGGCTGACTTCAAGGCCGTATCTGAATCTGAAAGTATTCACGGAGCAAGTAGCCGATGCAACTCCGTATCCAAGCGGTTCGATGTCGTATCCGGTATGGTTCGCGAAAGAGCCTGAGATTATGTCGCAGGCATGGGGCGGAGCCATCTCCGTGGAAGAAGGCGCCAAGAAGGTTGCGGAGATGATGAATCAAGCAATCGCGGACACGAAGTAATGAAGGAACTATCGGCAAATTGAACGGAATTCGGGGGACGTTCCTGCTGGCAGGAACGTCTCCGATGAATAGGGAGTGGTGAAATTGAATTCCAGAAGCAGGTATGTGTGGGCTTATTTCATGATCGCGCCGACTCTCATAGGCACATTGGTTTTCTGGGGTTGGCCGGTTATCCAATCAATCCTGTTAGGCTTCCAGCATTCGGAAAATTTCGGGACCGTTAATCATTGGGTGGGATTCGATAACTATGCGAAGTTATTCCGTGATAAAGAGTTTTGGCAAAATCTGCGCAACACCTTAGTTTACGTAGCTATGTTTGTACCCCTTACGCTTGTGCTCTCAACCTTGTTTGCCGTACTGCTGAATACGAAGATCAAAGGGGTCTCCCTTTATCGCGTCATCTTTTTCTTGCCTCAAGTGACCATGCCTGCCGCGGCAGCGATGGTGTGGGTCGTCCTGTTCGCTAAAGACTTCGGCCTCATCAACCATTTATTGGGGACGCGTATCGCATGGCTGTCCAATGGCCATTATGCCATGCTGGTGCTGGTTATCGTAGGCGTATGGGGGGCAATCGGCATGAACATGCTGCTTGTTCTCGCAGGTTTGCAGGGGATACCGAAATCGTTGTACGAAGCGGCGGATATTGACGGCGCCAAGCGATTCAACAAATTTCGGTATATTACCATCCCGATGCTGACGCCAACTTTATTTTTCACCAGTATCATTCTACTCATTGGAGCTACGCAGATCTTCGACTCGATCTATCTGATTATCGGAAAAACGAATGTCGCGCTTCCGTCGGTTCGTTCTCTTGTGTATGCCTATTACCAGAACAGCTTCATTTATAATGACCGCAATTACGGCGCCGCAATTATCAATATCTTGCTGGTGATTAACCTTGCGCTGACAGGCATTCAATTCGCATTCCAGAAAAAATGGGTCGTCTACGACTGAGAAAGGGGGAGACGCAACTATGATCAGCTCATCGGCGAGGAAAGCTCACCTCGTTGTTCACATCATTCTTATTATCAGCGCCATCGCTATGCTTGTTCCGTTTGTATGGATGGTGCTCACTTCGCTGAAGACAACGACGGAAGCCACGCAGATTCCGATCCGGTATTTTCCGGATGCCCCCAGCTTAAGAGGATATATCGAGGCAATCAAGCAGTCGGAGTTTCCGCATTATTATCTGAACACGGTTATATCGGCCGTAATGAAAACCGTGTTTCCCGTTATCTTCAGCTCGATGGCGGCTTATGCCTTTGCCCGGATCCGGTTCCCGGGAAGCTCGATTCTGTTTATCTTGATTCTCTCGGTCATGATGGTGCCGAATCCGGTGTTCTATACGCCGCAGTATATGATGATGAGCGAACTCGGGCTCGTCAACACCGTTACCGCTCTATGGATTGCATCCTTGATCAGTCCGTTTGCTACTTTTCTTCTCAGGCAATTTTTCATGAGCATATCCAAGGAACTGGAGGAGGCATCCGTTCTGGATGGCTGCAATCCGTTCCAAATTTATTGGCATATCATGCTTCCTTTAGTCAGGTCGGCTTTGGTAGCCATCGTTATTATTCAACTGCAGTGGGCTTGGAATGAACTGCAGTGGCCGCTTATTATCAACAGCTCTCCTGAGAAGATGACCCTATCTTCGGGCATAGCGACGTTAGTGTCCATGTTCGGGACGGATTACCCGGTGTTAATGGCAGGCGCCTTTATGGCGGTTGTTCCCATGATTATCCTCTTCTTTATCTTCCAGAAACAGTTTATTGAAGGGATCGCCTTCAGTGCCACAAAAGGATAAGGGATATCCGGACTTCCAGGAGTCCGGATATAACCTGTTTCAGCCTGGTGATGGACATAGTAGGAAGGATTTTAAAGCTCATTATTGACAGCGCTTTCAAATAAGATAGAGGAGGATTTCGATGAAACGGTTATCCATGCACGATATCGGAAAGACATCCCTTAAAGCGATGCTCATTGTCAGCTTGTTATTGAGCACGCTTTTTGGCAACGCCGCCAGCAGAGCAAGCGCCGATCCGGGACCGACGCGCGTACCAACGAATCCGTATCCAAGCCCTGCGGTGGATAGCGCACTGACGAGGCATGACTTGACCTACGCCCCAAGCCCGCTGGACAATCCGCTAAAAGGGTTTGCGCCGTTCTATCCGTGGGAAACGGAGACCTCCTTTCCCCACAGCTTGGAATGGTATTACGTACCGCTGAAGGCGGTGATGAACGGCCCGGATTCCTTTACGTTCGATACGGGCATTGAGCCGGCTCTGAATGCCATTGCGGCAAGAGGGAATCAGGCGGCGCTTAGAGTCTATCTTGAATATCCGGGCAAAGAAGATGCCATACCGGCGTTTATTCATGACAGCGGCGTTGCCATGCGCCATAACGATACCTTTGACCAAGACGAGCCGGATTACGACGACCCTTTAATGGTCACGTATTTGACGAACTTCATTAAAGCTTTCGGCGCAAAGTATGATGGGGATCCGCGTATCGGCTTTATTCATATGGGCCTCGTTGGTTTATGGGGGGAGTGGCATACTTACCCTTACGATGAGGATACGGCGGACGGACTGCCGAACTATATGCCTAACGCCGCTACCATCGAAGAGCTTTTTACCGCCTACGATGCAGCCTTCGATTACACGAAGCTTGAGGTCCGGTATCCCGGTTTGCCTGGCGCATCGGAGCACCATATAGGCTACCATGACGACTCCTTCGGTTATAAGGAGGGCGATCCGCTGCAAAGCGTAACGCAGCCCGAGAGTATGGGCGGAGCCTATTATTCGTTCCTGACCAAGATGCTGGAAGCCGGTGCGGAAAATAAATGGATAACGGAATCGGTTGGCGGGGAAGTACGCCCGGAAATTCAGAGCCAGCTGTTCAGCGGCGGGACTAACGTTGATCATGCCATGGACGATATCGAGCTGACTCATGCGACGTGGATGATTAACCAAGGCGGTATCAGCAGCTATAACGCTAATGATGCTGCCGTTGCCGCCGGCGTGAGAAAGATGGGCTACGATCTGAATGTAAAGAGCGCTTACTATAATGATGCTGCTCAAGGCGACCCGCTTAAGGTTGGCGTCACCATTCAGAACAATGGCGTTGCTCCTTTCGCTTATCCTTGGAAGGTAGAGCTGGGAGTCAAGAATGCATCGGGAAAACTCGTGAAAGAGTGGGATACAGCCTGGGATTTGACGAAGGTTATGCCTTCGGAGATCAGAACGTATCCGGAATGGAATGTAGCCGGCGATCCGAAATATGTTCCGTTCGGCGAGCCTTATTATTTCGATACGACAATTGCCGCTCCGGGGCTAAATGACGGTTACTACTATTTAGTTATGAGGGTTGTAAATCCGTTAGAGGCGATTAGCAGTAAGGCGAAAAAAGTAGGATTCGCAAATACCGATCAAGACAAGGAGGGCTGGTTGAATTTGGGGCCAGTCCGGATAGGGGATTGCGCCTCGCCTTGTTCGGAGCCTCCAACATCGCCGCCGGCACCTCCAAAACGCCTGCTCGTCGATGATTACGACGGAACGCCGGCCTGGTCCGGAAACACGCAAAATGATCTGAACCAATGGACCGGATCAAGCGGTTTTGCCAATGGGAACGGCGCCGGTATTGTGGAAGACGGCGCATTAGTGCTGCAATATCAGAATATGTCGCGGATGGAAACCAATATCGGCCGAAATCTCGCAGATACGAGGAAGCTGGTCATTCGGGCGAAAGGAGCCGCCGGAGGCGAAGAGAATCAGGTCAATATCAGCATTGGCGGCGTAACGAAGACACTGGGTCAATTGAGCGGCGATACGGTTACGACAAGCTATAAAGACTTCGTTATCGATTTGCCTGATCAAGGAGTAGATCTGTCGCAAACGATTTGGAGCATTGCGGTCTCGCAAGCTGCTTGGGGCACTACGGGAACTATCTATCTCGATGAAATCTATTTTACGGATAAGGTAGATTCAGATACGGACCCGGGTACGGATCCTGGATCCGGTACCGACAAACCGGGACTTATCGAGGATTTCGAGTCTTATGCCACTGACTCTGCGCTTGGGCAAGCATGGACGGAAGCGTGGTCCGACAAACCGGGCTCCGTTATAAGATCGTTAGGTCAGTCGAGCGGAAGCAAGGGCCTCCGGCTGTCGACCGCTATCGCGGATTCCGAATGGACGAATATTCTTTATTCCATTCCTTCGGACAAGAGGGATTGGTCGAAGTATGACGGGGTAAGCTTCTGGGTGGACAATACAACTAGCGATAATAAGGATTTCAGCTTGAATGTCGCGCTTCAGACGCCTGCGGCCAAAGGCGAGTTCGGATTGAAGGAAGGCGGCCATGCCTTAACGATTGCGGCAGACGGGAGCATGCAGCCTGCGGCATTTAATGGCGGTTCGCTTCGTATTCCCGCAGGCTTCAACGGTATTGTAAAGCTCGCTTGGGATCAATTCGTTCAATCCGCATGGCAGTGCGGCGGCGTTCAGCCGGAATGCTCGGCGGTGCTTGATCCAAGCGAGGTAACCGGTCTTCAGTTCGGATACCCGCCTTCGGGATATCCTCATAACGTTATTACGATTGATGACATTACACTCTATCGGGCGGATAAGATATTGGACGATTTCGAATCGTACGCGGACGATGCCGCTTTGCAGAACACTTGGCGGATCGACTGGGAATCCGGAGAACCTTCAACGATTCGCGCGATTGACCGGGCGAATGTGTCGAATGGCAATCAAGCGATGAAATTTTCCGTGTCTCCGCCTCCGGGCAAATCGGCATCCGATTGGGTAAATATCAAACGCGTGGCCTTTAGCGGAACGGATTCGGATTGGTCCGCCTTTGACGGACTCACCTTCTGGGTCCATAACCAGTCGCCAACGAATAAAAATATGGATTTGAATCTCTCGCTTGTTACGGATGCGCCAAAAGGCGAGTTTTCCTTGAAAGAAGGGGGAACCGTACAATTCTATCAATCGGCTGATGGCTGGGAGGCAGTCACTCTTGGCGGGGGAGCCCTATCCATTGCCGCCGGTTACAAAGGAATGGTCAGAATTCCTTGGAGCTCATTCGCGCAATCCGCATGGCAAGGCTGCGATGCCTGCGACGCTGAGTTCGACGCAAGCAAGGTTCTGCAAATTCAATTCGGCTTTGGCCCGAAAAATCAAGCCGACAATGTTCTCAGCATCGACCGGATTGCCCTCTATGCGTTAGCTGGCAGAACCGGCGGATCGGGAGGAGGACCAACGACGGATCCCGTTGACCACCCGGCGCCGCCTGCTTGGGCAACAAAAGCCGGAACGGAAGAGCTGACGTATCAAAATGCGCCCGTAGATAATCCGCTTAAGGGCCTCCTTCCTTTCTACGACGCATCGGAGGAGTCTTATTTTACCGAAGGCGATGATTGGAGAGACCGGGGGACACAGCTGCCTTACAGCATGGAGTTCTTCTACTTGCCGCTTAATAAGCTGATGAATAACCTGAATGATTTTAATTGGACGGAGCTGGACAAACGGCTTGAAGCCGTCGCATCCAGAGGCAATCAGGCCGTATTCCGAGTCTATTTGGACTATCCGAACAAGCCGTCCGGCATCCCGCAATTCCTTCTGGATGAAGGGCTGGAGACTTATGCTTACTCGGAATACAACAACGGTAAAGACGCTGCCAGTCTAGCGCCTAATTACAATGATGAGCATTTAATGGGAGCCCTGGACAATTTCATTGAAGCGCTGGGAGCCCGTTATGACGGCGATCCCCGTATCGGTTTCCTGACCATTGGCTTGATCGGCTTCTGGGGGGAGTGGCATACGTATCCTTACGACGGGAATATCAAATCACCGAATCTAATGCCGACGGACGCCAACCTGAAGCGGGTTCTTACCGATATGGACAATGCGTTTAACGAGACGCAGCTCGTATTGCGGTATCCGATGGACAACAGCACGCTGAAGACCAAAAACTTCGATGTCGGCTATCACGACGATTCCTTTGCTTTCCAGACGCTGCCGCCAAGTCTGGGAGGACAGGGCTGGCATTTCTGGGGGAGAGTCAACGACGCCGGAGTGACGGACTTCTGGAAATCGAACAGCATGGGCGGAGAGATGAGACCGGAAATCCAGCTGAAGATGTGGAACAACGATCCGCCGGTTTACAATGAACCGTCGGCGCCAATCGAGGGAGCGCAGGGCGAGGATTACTACACCAGTCTAAACCTAACCCATGCCTCCTGGTTAATTACGCAGGGCGTTTTCCAAACTCCGCTGGAATCCGAACCGCTTGCAAGAGCCGCCGAAGGCTCGCGCAGATTGGGCTATGACTATTACGTGCCCGCCACTTATCTAGACGCATCCGACGGAAATCTGAAAGTGGGAGTAGAGCTTGAAAACAGAGGAGTAGCGCCGTTCTACTATGACTGGAAGGTAGAGCTTGCGGCCAAATCGGACAATGGCATCGTAAAAATATGGGAACCGGGTTGGGATTTGAAAGACCTGCTTCCTAATACGAATGGATTCGATAACAATAAGCTGTTCGAATCGACCAGCAATCCGGCTCTAAGCAACGGAAGCTATCAAATTCTGATGCGTTACGTGAATCCGTTGGAAGCGATCAACGCAGACGCCAAGAAGTTCCGCTTCGCTAACGCGGAGCAAAATAGCGACGGATGGCTGGAGCTAGGCAGCGTAGACGTATCGAATAGCACGGTCGAGGCTCCGGTCAGAGTGACGGGCTTAACGGCGAATACGCCAAGCCGGCTTCAATTGACTCCTGCCTCCAGCGCTCAGATTAGCGTTACGGTCGTGCCGGCGGAAGCGGGCAATAAAAGAGTCGTATGGTCTTCAGCCAATAATAAAGTCGCCTACGTATCCGCTGATGGCTTGGTCAAAGCTGTTGGAATCGGCAGCACCGTCATTACCGCTAAATCTACTGACGGCAATCTGGAGAAGCGATTCCAGGTGACGGTTGCGTCCGGTGATTCAAGCTCGAACCCGTCCTCTGGCGGCTCATCTACGCAGCCAGGGCCGGAAGTAACGGATAAAGGAATCAAGCTGGGGCAAGATGCCGTAACCGTTATCCGTTCAACGAATGAGAGCGGCGTAAGCGAAACGACGGCTACCGTTAATGCGAAGAAGCTTCATGATGCCTTCCAAGCTCTTCGCGAACATGCGGCTGCCGTGAAATCGAATTCCGTCATTATCGAATTGAATAACAACGGCGGAAGCGTAAAGGTGAATATTCCTTCATCTGCATTAGTGAATGCAGGGAATGACCTGTCGGATGCGGTTATCCTTATCCAGACGGATTTTGGAAGCTATAAGCTCCCCGTCAAAGCATTAGGCTTGGCTGCTGTTGCGCAAAAGCTTGGCGCGAGCGCTGAGAATATGACCCTGAGCGTTGTCATTGACAAAGTTGCAGGAAGCACGGCGGATGCGTTGGCCGAACAAGCAAGAAAAGAAGGGTTAACCTTGCTGGCTCCTGCATGGGATTACAAAATCTATGCTCAAGCAAACGGACAGTCGATCGAAATAACCAGCTTCGGCAGCACCTATGTGGAGAGAACGGTTATTGTGCCGGGGACCATTGATCCAGCGCACACGACGGCACTTCTGTTCAACCCGGAAACCTCGACATTCCGTTTCGTTCCGTCGGTCCTTCAAGATAACGAAGGCAATAAAGAAGTTGTGATCAAACGAAACGGGAACAGCATTTATGCGGTCGTTTCGGATTCGGGCAGCAGAACGTTCGCCGACCTTCAAGGCCACTGGGCTAGATCGGAAATCGAATTGCTAGCCTCGAAACGAATCATTAACGGTACTGCGCCTGACCGCTTCTCGCCGGATAAAGCGATTACCCGCGCGGAGTTCACGGCCTTGCTTGTTCGCTCCCTTGGTCTTAGCTCCGCGGATACGGCCGCTTCCTTTAGCGACGTAGCCAAAGGAGACTGGTTCGCGGATGCGATCGCAACGGCGGTTGATGCGGGCATCATTAACGGCTATACGGATGGTTCGTTTAAACCAAACGAACGAATCACCCGCGAACAAATGGCGGTTATGATAGCCAGCGCTCTGGATTACGTGAACAAACCGGTTCAAGTGAATGATAATGCTCTTGGCAGCTATAAGGATCAAGCTTCCGTTAGCTCATGGGCTAAAGCTTCGATCGCCGAATTGCTAACCGCTCAAATCATAAGAGGGAAGTCCATGGCGACAATAAATCCGGCAGCGAATGCAACCCGGGCGGAAGCTGTCGTGATGATCAAACGGTTCTTGCAATTCGTCCGGTTTATGAATTAAAAAGCAGATGAATAAGGGAGCACATGACGGTAGCGCTCATGTGCTCCCGTTCTATGACGGCAGCATATTCACGTTACCGGAATTCGTGTAGACTAGCATTGAGACTTTATGGTGAAGGGGAAGCGTTACAAGATGAAGCCTGCCGTGATCGGTACCGTTGCGATACTTTTCTTCTCTCTCGTATTCGCTTTATTCAGCCAGTATATTAACCCGGGATCATCGAAATCGCCAGGAGCCCATCATTCCGATGCGGCGGATAATACGGAAAAAGGCGTACCGGAGACGTTTGTCACGCTCAAAGTGATTATGCCCGGGGACCAGTCGTCCCGCATGGGCGATTTTGTCGAGAATGAACTGAACGACCGTCTCAAGAAGGATCTGAACATGAATCTGGAATTGACTTATATTCCATGGTCCAATTACCAGCAGAAGCTGGAGCTGGCCCTATCAACCGGAGAAGATTACGACTTGTTCTGGTATGGCGCGCCATTCGTTTCCGTTTATTACAGCAAAGGCTATATTCAGCCGTTAGACGAGCTGCTTGGCCAATATGGACAGGATCTCATTAAACATATACCCGAAGACAACTTCAAGCAGAACCGGATCGACGGGAAGCTTTGGGCGATACCGTCTCAGGCTTTTACATCCGCCGGGAAATTCTCCTCCGTCATGGTCCGCCAGGACTTGCTGGAGAAGGTCGGCATGACGGACATTAAGTCGATAGCGGACCTGGAACGATTCTATCAAAGCATGCACGCGATAGACCCAAGCTACTACGGCTATTTGGAAACCGACCGCGGGCATGAATTGTTGTGGCGCGAATTGACGGACCGGAACTACTCTTCCTTGGACGAAAGAATGCTATTTATGGTGGATGAGGATACGGGAGAGCTGCTCAGTTACGTGGAATCCGATCTATATAAGAAAGTAGCTCAATTACGCGAGTCCTGGGTGAACAAGGGGATTATTGACCTGAACCTTGTGGGAAATCCGGCAGCGAAAATCGATCAGGAGAATGCGGGTAAGCTTCTTTTCCGCGTAGGCGCCGTTTCCCGGGCAATGGAAAATCTGCAAACGGCGCGGAATGCCGATCCAAAAGCAAGGCTCCGCGAGTACTATCTTGCGAAAGAGAAGCCAAAGTATATTACGACGCCAAGCAATGAAGCCTTTATGATCACCTCCGCTTCGAAAAATCCGGAACGCGCCATGATGTTTATGAATTGGATTTTGCAGAGCAAGGCAAATTACAATTTTATTATTTACGGGGTTGAAGGAAAGGATTATGTGCTGGAAAACGGTAAAATCAAGCAATTGACCAATGATCAGCTGATGTACGAATGGATGTGGCGGAACAAGGACTATTTCATCGCGCCAGCCAGCGTAGAGGATGATGTGATCGAGGATATGCTTGCGAACGACGAGAATTCCCGCATTTCCAAGCTATCCGGATTTCATTTCAACGAAGCTCCCGTTAAGAACGAAATCGCGCAAGTGATGGCGGTCTATAAAGAAAAATTCGAGCCTATCAACTTCGGGATAGCCAGTTACGATCAATATTACGAAGATGCCCTTGCAGCCCTCAAGAAAGCGGGCTTTGACATTGTTTTCGCCGAGTTGAAAAAGCAGTTCTCCGAATTCCAACGCCAGCATTAAACGAGGGAGAGCCAGAAGCTGAGAGGACGATCAGTCATGAGCCGATTCAACATATTTACCAAATTGATCGCGACATTGTTGATATTACTTATCCCGATCCTGCTCCTGTTCGCCGTGTCGAATCGAACAAGCACGGATGTGTTGACCGACGAAATCATCAAGGTGAAGCGATACCAGATCGAAACGTTCGCCAACCAGCTGGACCAGTTGTTTTTCCGGCTGGATACGTATAAGAAAATGCTGTACGAAAGCACGGACGTACGAAATTTAGCTTATCCCGATTTGCTGGACGATGTGCTCGATAAATACCGGGTCAATCGAACCGTCTCGGAAGAGATCAATCGGCTTGCCGGTTACGGCGATTGGAAAGCGGTGATCGCGGTGCTTTATCCCAAAACCGGTATCGTGATCAAAAGCAATTCCAGCTTGAATGCGCTCCCAAAGGAACTGCCCCTGCAAGACACCTTTTGGCAGTATTATCCCGATTCCAACGAGGATTATTTCATGGGGATCTTGTCTTATCCCGAGAACTCGGCGGAGACCGGCGAGGCGCGTATGCGGGTTGTGCTTAAATTCGGCGTATCCGCGCTTCGAAGCGCCCTGTCGGAATTTAAAGCGAACGGCTCGGGCGATCCGTTCCTGTACCACCCCGGAGCGGACCCTATTTACAATTATTCGGTTAACGTCAAACAAATCGACGAGTTTCTCCCCCGGCTTAAGGAGATTGATCCTGCTGCGGAAAGCGGCTATATGCTGCTTCAATCCGACAAGACGAAGTATCAGGTTCATTATCAGAAGCTGGAATCGCTAGGCTGGTACCTCGTCGACTATGTACCGATCAGCCATATCATGGCGCCGATCAGCCGGAACCAGACCATGTTTTACATTATAAGCGGCATGCTTCTGTTTATGGGGGCTTATCTTGCTTTCGTGATGTACCGCAATATTCAGATCCCGTTCCGGAAGATGATCCGCAACATGAATCTGATCGAGAAAGGAATTTATTCCGTCAGGATGACCGACAAGCCCAAGGGGGAATACCGGTTCCTGTACGACAGATTCAACTCCATGGCCTCCAAGATCGAGGAGCTGATCGTGGACGTGTACAAGGAACAGCTCCGGTCGAAGGATGCGACGCTGAAGCAGCTGCAGTCGCAGATCAACCCGCATTTTCTGTACAACACGCTTGCTTATATCAAAAGCATGATAGAGCTCAAGGAAAATAAAGCGGCTATCTCGATGACCATGAATCTAAGCAGGTATTACCGGTATACGACCAAGACGGGAAGCAAGATGGTGCGGCTCCAAGAGGAGCTGGACCTGATCCATTTCTATCTGGAAATCCATTGCATGCTAAGGGATGACTTCGAGTTTCAGATCGACATAGAGCCGCAGATGGAGGAGCTCGAGGTTCCGCGGTTAATCGTACAGCCGCTTGTGGAGAACGTTATTTTGCATTCATTCAATAATCACTCGGAATACGGAATGATCCGCATAAGGTGCTGGAGCGAGGAAGGAATGAACCATGTTGCGGTGGAGGACAACGGCACCGGCGGGGATCATGACTTGATCGAATCCATGCGCAAGAAAATTCATTCGAGCAGCGAGGAAATAGAATCCGGGTTGAAAAACGTTCATCAGCGTCTGCGCTTAATGTACGGCGGCGAATCGGGCGTGCATCTTCGCAGATCTGAGTTAGGAGGACTTTGCGTGCAATTAAGCTGGAGCGGCAAGGAGGGGGGATAAGCATGTACGAAATATTAATCGTAGACGATCATACGCACCTGGTTGACAGTCTGGCGATTGGACTTCCGTGGAGGGAAATGGGAATTTCCAATGTCTATAAAGCCTATTCCGGCGAGGAAGCCCTTGAGCTGCTGAATTACCGTTCGGTTGATATTGTCGTGACGGATATTCATATGAACGGAATGACCGGACTTGAATTAATCGCACGCATTAACGAGAAATGGAAAAACACGAAGGCGGTTATTATAACCGGCTACGACGAATTTCAATATGCGAGAGAGGCGCTTCAGCAGCAGGTATGCGATTATCTGCTCAAGCCGGTATCGAACGAGGAATTGGAGCAAACGCTCCGCGCGATTATCGATAGGATTACGCAGGAAGGAAACGAGCTGCTCAATCAGCAGAAATTCGCCTACCGGTTTCGAGAAAGCCTGCCCAAGTTAAGAGAAATGTTCCTGCTCGAATTGATATCCGGAAAAAGCTACCCGTTATCGGCTTTGCAGGACAAGCTTCAATTGTACGGACTTCCCTTTTCCTCCGAAAAGGATGCCATTCTCTTGTGCATGAGAGTAGAGGAGGACTATTCAAGCACGGATCTCTACAGCCTCTCGCTGATCGAGTACGCCATGTTTAATATCGTGGAGGAGGTTTTCGCGGATAAGTTTCATGTGACCTTCTGCAAGGATTCGCATGATTATTTGATTTTTCTCGTTCAGCCCAAAGAGATTGAACATTCAAGAAGAGACCATTCTGCGATGATAGAAGACTTAGCCAGGCTGTCCCAGCATCAAATCAAGCTTTATTTAAAGTCGAAGGTATCCGTTGTGCTTAGCAGCTGGGGCGGATTTCCGAAAGACATCCTGCCCATGTACCGCTCGGCTTTATCCATCTATGCCGATTATATCGGCTACCAGACCGAAAGCTTTTTCGACGCGACGCAAAAAAAAGAGGCTCTCGAAGCCCAGCCGTTCGCGGAGCTTTATCGTTCCCAGACGTTTATGGAATTAATGGACCTGGAGCAATGGAACGGATTCGAGAGCAAGCTGAACCGGATATTCGATGAGCTTGAAGGCGGGGCGGGCAGCGGAGCCCGCGAATACGGGCTGCAAATCTACGTTACCTTGCTGCAAGCCTACTCCTATTATTTGCACAAGAAAGGCAAACGGATCTTCGAGGTATTCGGAAGAGAGCTGGATAAGATGCTAAAGATGGATGCCGGTTGGAGCGTAGAGCCGTTAAAGGAATGGGCGTTCGGCAGCTATGTTCAAATCAAGGCTTACAGCGACAGCCGTTCGGATAACATCCGGACCGACCTGATGGAACGAATCCGCCGGTTCATACAAGAGCATGTCAAAGAGATCACCCTTCAAACGGTGGCCGACCACGTCAACCTGCATCCGGTCTATGTATCCAACCTGTTTAAACAGGAAACCGGGGAGAATTTCTCCAACTACGTGCTCCGGCTGCGAATGGAAAAGGCGGTGCAATTGTTGAAGCACAAGGACTTGAGAATAAGTCAAATCGCCCATGAGGTCGGCTATCAGAAGCCGCAATATTTCATTAAGCTGTTCAAAACCCAATACGGGATGACGCCGCAAGAGTTTAAGAACGGTTTATAAGTGGAGGAGCAGCGAATAAGCTGAAACAGCATTTTCGGACGGACCGGCATTCGTTCTTCCGTCAGGTCACGGGAACGGCGGGAAACTTGGAAGCGGCTGCGGGATCTACATACCGGAGAATGCCGACTAAAGGATAGGATCGTTTCCTAGCGCCAATCATGCTATTATTTAATAGATATTTCCATTAAGGAGTCAGCCATACTGGGAGGGAGATCGGGCGATGAAATTTGGGATAAGCACCTACAGCTACTATCAAGCGCTTCAATCGGGGGAAATGGACGTTCTTGACGTGATTGCCGCCATTGCGGAAATTGGCGGCGAGCATGTTGAAATTGTACCGCTTGGCTTCCATTTGACGGAGAATCCGGCGTTAATCGAAGGGATCCGACGTAAAGCCGATGAGGTAGGCATTGATATCTCGAATTATTTGATAGGCGCCAACTTTGCCGGTAAAAGCGAAGCGGAATACGAGCAAGAGATTGAGCGTGTTATGCGGGAAGTGGATATTGCAGCCAAGCTAGGCGTGAGGCTGATGCGCCATGACGTGGCATCGTCGCCGGATACGTCGATTCGCAACTTCAATAACGAGCTTCCTAGGCTGGCGGAGGCCTGCCGCCGAATCGCCGATTATGCGGCCACGAAGGGAATAACAACAACCGTTGAAAACCACGGCTATTTCCTTCAAGCCAGCGATCGTGTCCAGGCGCTCCTTCACGCAACGGACCGGGACAATTTCAAAACAACGCTGGACGTCGGAAACTTCGTCTGCGTAGACGAGAATCCGGTTGTTGGCGTCTCCAATAATATCGAGTATGCGGCTATGGTGCATGTTAAAGATTTCTATGTGCGTCATCCCGAAAGCGATCTTGGAGACGGCTGGTTCCGTTCCACCCGCGGCAATTACTTGCGTGGGGCTATCGTAGGCCAAGGCGATATCGATATGCGCCGGGTGCTGGGCATTGTGAAGCAATCCGGCTACGACGGCTATATTTCCGTTGAGTTCGAAGGCTTGGAGCCTTGCCGCTTCGGCGTGCAGCAGGGCCTCCATCAATTGAAGAAGATCTGGCAATCGCTGTAAGGACTAAACATAGTTTTCAACAAGGGGGGCGGCATTGCTGCTGTCCTTTTTTGTTATTCTCGACTAGAGAATTTGTGAAATCTGAAGTAAATTTGTTTCCCGCTGTTCTGATTTTACTTAGGGGGTGTATAATCACTACTAGAAAAAAGACAGGAACGTAGGGGGATAGCATGCTCTCATTAAGAGATCATTTTAAACACGAGCTGTTCGTGAATCAAAATAGTGAGCTGACACAATTTTTGTTAAACCGGATTTTGAACATGAAATCGGAATTCGTCTGCATCACGACCTTCCATGATGGTGAATTTATTTACGCCAACGATTCCGTTGTTCAAAGGCTGGGCTATAGCGACGACGAGCTTCTAAAGCGGAATGTTTTTGATTTGGGGATATGGCCGGATGCGGAGAAGCGAGACAGCGTCATGTCCGCTCTGACGGACAGCGGACTGATCCAGGACCTGGAGATAGAGGTCAGTGACCGGCAGAATAATATCGTGACCTGCGTCTTGGATCTGGAGCTTATTAACATCTTGGCCAAACCGTGTATTTTGATCGCGGGCAGAGATATTTCGATCGTAAAAGCCATCGAAAAAAATAAATACGACGAAATGAAAGAAGAGCTGCTGCAGACGGTTCGATCGGTGAACGGTTTCGTGATTCAAATGAAGAAGAGGGAAGACGGCGAGCTTTATTACGTCCTGGCCGAAGGGAAAATCGCGGAGGAGCTTGGTTATACGACGGCTAACAGCTACGGCAAAACGGTCAGGGAAATATTCCCTTTTCTCTACAAGACGGAAGGGCAATATTACGATCGGATTCTCCAGGGGGAAACGATCAGCTTTGAAACCGAGCTGCATGGCAGAAGCTTATACAAGACCTTAAGTCCGTACTATAAGCAGGGGCGCGTTATAGGAATCATAGCAACGGCCGTAGATATTTCCGAGCGGAAAAACATCGAGAAGATGCTGCGCTTGTCGGAGATGAATGCGGCGCTTGGCGAATTGGCTGTTGGCGTGGCGCACGAGATTAGAAATCCGCTGACGGGCATAAGGGGATTCGTTCAGCTTTTAGGCGAAACATTGAAGAGGCATGGGATTGAAAAAGAGCAGCGTTACGTCGAATTAATTCAGACGGAGCTCTCCCGCATTAACGATCTGGTCAGCGAAATGCTGTGGCTCCGCAAGCCTAAAGAGAGCAGCATGGAAATCATCGATATGCTGAAGCTGGTAAACGATATTCTTCCCCTCATCCAGGTGGATACGAATATGAACAATATCCAAATGGACACTTACGGGGTTGTGGCAGGCAAGTCGATTAGAGCCAATATCGCTCTCTTAAAGCAGGTTATTCTGAATTTATGCAAGAACAGCATCGAAGCGATGCAATCGGGAGGCAGGCTGATCCTTGGTCTGCGGGAAGCAGCGAATACCGTAACGCTGTTTGTTCAGGATTCAGGACCGGGAATTCCGCCCGATGTAATGGACAAGCTGTTTACGCCGTTTTTCACGACCAAACAATCGGGCAATGGCTTAGGGCTGTTTATTTCCAAGCAGATTATTATAGAAATGGGCGGGAAGCTGGCGATAGAGACGAGTTCTTCAACGGGAACTGTCGTATCCGTTACTTTTCCCGTGGAGACGGCATGAAGCGCAGGTTTCCCGTTTTGGGACGGGCTGCCCGAAACCACTGCGTGCAAAGAACGAGGATAAGCATGATCTCGATGGCATCCCCGCCGTAATACATCATGTAACCGGCAGTTTCCGATTGCGCCAAAGAAACCCCGTCAGGCGGATGAGCATAAATATGCTTGGATAGAATGCCATGACATGCGGAGGCCATTATAAATACGGCCGCACGGTACATATAAGATGCCTGATAACGGACCGGCTCTACGGAAATCATCGAAGCCGTAAACAGATAACCGGCTAAAAAAATATGCGCATGTACGAGCAAGCTTGCGAGAGCATCATGATGCATAAGCGGGTACAGACGGGTTGCGTATACAAGCCAGAGTCCGCCCACATGGAGCGCGGAGGCTGCAACGGGATTCGTTAACATACCGAAAAACGGGCTCTTTAAGAGCTTTGTGATTTGCCTTGCCGGACGGACGGGAAGAGTTCTTAGGACAAGGGTCAACGGCGCGGCCATTACCATAAGGAAGGGAGCCAGCATGCCCAATAACAAATGGACAACCATGTGGGCCTCGAAATCATCATGGGCATTATGAAATAAAGGGCCCGTAACGGCTGCGGAGGCAGTTAGAATGCCAAGGGTCCAATAAACGGTGCGAACGATGGGCCAAGGCTTGAGCCGGTTATTCGAAGCCCATGCGGCAAGAATGTAAAGGGTCAACGCGAGCAGCAGCGGAATGGCTACTAGCAGGTCATGGGAAACGGGACTAATCGCGGACATTTGGCGAAGCCTTTCTGCATAGTCGGAAGCCGAAAAGAATCATAAGGCAGGCGAGTACATTCCATATCGCATCATAGATATAGACCTGTTCCACATAACGGATCTGATGCAGCCGCATAAGCTTATGCTGGATCGTCCCGTCATACAGCTGGAATATTCCTGCGCCGAGCCATACGCCTCCCCACCAGCCGACAGGGAAGAAGGCTTGTCTCCTTCGAAGATCGGCTAGAATAAACAAGCCGCCAATGGTCGCGAACCAGCTGAACGCATGAAATAAGCCATCCGAGATTAACCCCAAGCTTGTTGTGGATTTATCATAGAAATGATGCCAATGCAAAAGCTGGTGAAAGAGAGTCTCGTCGACAAAGGCAACCATGCCTATTCCGAACAGAAAGCCTGACCATGTATTGCGGCTGTTTACCATCCTGCAGTTCCTCCTTGACCTGTGCTTAAAAAAATCCGCGGAATCCGCGGATTTTTTGTGTATTATTCGTTATGTGTTTCAACGATTTCCTCCAGCACGGAGGACGGCTCCCGGCTGGCTGCCAGCACCTCTTGGTCGGTTTGGCTGGTGCCTTGGATTTGTTCGGCAGCTTGCGCTTGACGGTTTAATTGCTTCTCTACTTGTCCGATTCCGTGGGCGCCTTGATGGCCGCGGCTTGATGTCATAGGTTTCTCCACCTTTCTTGTTTGTCTGCAACCGGTATTTTATCGGCCTGAATAGTATATCCAGCTAAACCAGAATAATGATCGGAAGAATCATCGGTCTGCGTTTTGTTTTGGCGTACAGGAATTTCCCGACCGACTCTTTAAGGCTTTGCTTGTACAGATTCCAAGGCTTATGGAGCTTGTTCTCCTTCTCCAGAAGCTGCTCCATTTCATTTAGCGTGATCCGGTGCACTTCTTCCATTAATCCTTCCGATTCCTTCACGAACACAAAGCCGCGGGAAATGATATCCGGTCCGGACACAATCTTGTTGTCGCTCTTTCCGATCGTTACGACAATAATGAGAATGCCGTCGGCGGACAGCACCTTGCGGTCGCGCAGCACCACGTTGCCTACATCGCCGATCCCAAGACCGTCGACATAGGTGTCTCCGTTCGTGACGCTTCTTTCGTGAAAAGCCTCCGAGCCGGCAAAATCCACGACATCGCCGTTATTCAAGATAAAGATATTGCTTGCTTTAACCCCTACGGATTCGGCTAATTCGCGATGCAGATGCAGCATCCGGTATTCGCCGTGTATGGGAATGAAATATTGCGGCTTCATGAGGGTAAGCATCAGCTTCAGCTCTTCCTGGCTGGCATGTCCGGATACATGCATGCCGGTGCTTGCACCGGAGCCGTAAATGACTTTGGCTTTTCTCTCGAACAGGTTGTCCACGATACGGGCGACATTCCGCTCGTTTCCCGGAATAGGGGAGGAGGCAAAAATAACGGTATCGCCGGGATGCACGGCAAGCTGCCGGTGATTGCCGCTGGCAATCCGCCCCAACGCCGCCATGGGCTCGCCTTGACTGCCCGTGCACATGACCGTGATTTCATTCCGTTTGTATTTATTGACTTCGGCGATGTCCACCAGCATATTGGAAGGCATGTTGAGATACCCCAAAGTGGAGGCGATCTCCACGACATTAACCATGCTTCTGCCGGCGAGGGCAATTTTGCGGTCCGTTTTGACCGAGGCCTCAATAATTTGCTGAAGCCGGTGCACATTGGATGCAAACGTCGTTATAAAAATCATCCCGTCCGCATTGTAGAAGGCTTCCTGTATGTTGGCCCCAACCAGACGCTCGGAAGGGGTAAAGCCCGGACGTTCCGCATTGGTGCTTTCGGACAACAGCGCCAATACGCCGTTTTTCCCGATCTCCGCCATCTTGTGAATATCGGCGTATTGGTTATTGACCGGAGTAAGGTCGAATTTGAAATCCCCGGTATGGACAACCGTTCCTTGGGGAGTATGAAATACGATGCCGAGGCAATCCGGAATGCTGTGGTTGGTGCTGAAAAAGCTGACGGGAACCTTGCCTAGAGTAATCTCGGACTGCGGTTCAATCTGATGGAGGGTTGTCGAGCCCAGCAGGCCATGCTCCTTCAGCTTTCCTTTGATTAATCCCAGCGTCAGTCTAGTTGCGTAAATAGGCATATTTAATTGTTTGATAATATAGGGGATACCGCCAATATGATCTTCATGGCCATGCGTAACGACAAGGCCCCTGACCTTGCCCTCATTTTCGATAAGATACGTAATATCCGGAATAATCACGTCTATGCCAAGCAGGCTTTCATCCGGAAACTTCGATCCGCAGTCCACAACGATCAGATCGTCGCCGCATTCGATGACATACATGTTTTTTCCGATCTCATTAACCCCGCCAAGAGGGATAACCGACAATTTATCGTTTCCCGCCATGCATCATCCGCCTTTCCATGTTTGTTATTTTCCTTATTTGGTTGGTTTACCCGTTCCTTGGGACCATTATTCCGGAAGAGATTGATTAAAGATTAAAGTTTGGTTATGATAATCGATAGAACGTTTGTTCCTATTCATCATTGCGGAAAGGGGATTGCCATGGCTGTCGAAATCAAAGATATCGTATCCAAAAGTATCCTAAGCGAAGCCAAAGGGTACTTGGATACAGGCTTCACCCATTCCCTTAACCCATATAGCGGCTGCTCGTTTGCCTGCAAATATTGTTACGTGAGAGAAATGCCGATTCAGAAGTTCAAGCAGATTCCGTGGGGAGAATGGGTGGACATTAAGACAAATGCCGCGGACATATACCGGAATGAAGTAAACAAGCTGCGCCGGAAAAACAAACCGGTTCATATCTTTATGTCGTCGGCAACGGATCCATATCAGCCGGTTGAGCGGGAAGCGGGGATAACAAGGCGAATATTGCGGGAAATGCTGGAGGCCCCTCCCGATCTGATTCAGATTCAGACGCGCAGCCCTCTAATCATGAAGGACATGGATCTTATCGTGCAGCTGAAGGACAAATGCCAGGTGCTTGTGTCGATGACGGTAGAGACGGACCGCGAGGATATGAAGCGGCTGTTCGCCCCTTACGCACCGGGCATCAAGCTGCGGCTGAAGGCTCTTAGGGAGCTGCATGCCGCCGGGATTGCGACGCAGGCTGCGATCTCTCCGGTGCTGCCTTTTACCCCGGATTTCCCGAAGGTATTGGAAGGAATTGCGGACCGGATCTGGATCGATACGCTTACGATCGGGGATGGCTCCATGGGGAAAAGGTCCAAGCGCCTCGGTATGCCTCAGCTGTTTGATGATCATAACCTGGCGGATTGGTACCGGAGCGATATTCATGCCAGGGTCGAGACCTACTTTCGGTCGTTCTTTCCGGCCGAGATGATTCATGTCTCGAAGAGCGAAGCTTTCCCGCTGAATGAAGCATGAATTTCAGTAGCCCTTTTCCCTATTTTTGTTACCACAATAGAATGTATAATGAAAATAGACATTCGATATCTTCAATAATCTGAAAGTTCGGCAGAGGGGGCCATATCCATGTTGTTGGGGGAAAATACGAAGCTGGTTATGATCGGAGATTCGATTACGGATTGCGATCGGGCTAGGCCTAGGGGAGAAGGGCTGTTTGGCGCAATCGGGAAAGGGTATGTTTCGCTGGTAGATTCGTTGCTGACCGCAGCTTATCCGGAGCTAGGGATTCGCGTGGTAAACATGGGGACAAGCGGCAATAACGTCCGGGATTTGACGGAACGCTGGGATACGGATGTCATCGATCTTCGGCCCGACTGGCTGTCTATTATGATCGGTACGAACGACGTATGGAGACAATACGATTTGCCTGCTCAGACCGAGCAGCATGTCTACATCGACGAATACGAAGAGAAGCTGGAGGCTTTGGTGAAACGTACGAGACCAACGCTAGAGGGACTTGTGTTAATGACTCCGTTCTATCTGGAGCCCAATGATGCGGACCCGATGCGCAGAACAATGGATCAATACGGCCGGGTCGTCCAAAAGCTGGCGTCCAAGTACGATGCCCGATTCGTGGATACGCAGGCGGCGTTTAACAAGGTGCTTGATCATATTTATCCGGCAACGCTCGCCTGGGACCGGGTTCATCCCAATATGTCGGGTCATGCCGTGCTTGCCCGGGCCTTTCTGCAAGCGGTTGAATACGATTACAATCGATGATTACGGTGAAATAAAAGAAAGGACCACTGACAGTGGTCCTTTCTTGCGTCTATGTTTTAATGCGCCCGGCTTGGTTTAGCCTTCTTTAATTCTTTATGACCGTTTGGATTGGATGATTTGTTAAGCTCGGCGATCAGCTTGTCGCCTTCCACATCAAGGTTTGGAAGAATGCGGTCGAGCCATTTCGGCATGCCCCATGCTTTGTCGCCAAACACGGCCATAATGGCCGGAACAAGCGCCATGCGGACGAAGAAAGCGTCAATAAGAATACCGATGGTAAGAGCAAAGCCGATTTGCTTCAGCATAATGTCTTCGGTCAGAATGAACCCGGCGAAGACGGATACCATGATAACGGCTGCGGCCACAACGACACGGCTTGCTTGCTTATAACCTTCCACTACGCTAGTCGTTCCTTTGTGCCCGTGAACGTAAGCTTCCCGCATGGAGCTGACAAGGAAGACTTGGTAGTCCATCGCAAGACCGTATAGGATGCCGGATACCATAATCGGCATAAAGCTTAGTAGCGGGCCGCCGGTATCGAAGCCAAATAGGTCGTGCAGCCATCCCCATTGGAATACGGCCGTCGTAATTCCGAAGGTAGCCAGAATACTTAGCAGAAAGCCGATGGTTGCTTTTACCGGCACGATAATCGACCGGAATACAAGCAGTAGAATAATAAGCGACAGAATCAGGATGATGCCGATATAAATCGGGAACACCTCGGCCAGCTTAGCGGACATATCGATGTTAATGGCCGTGAAGCCGGTAACGCCAAGCGTCACTTTGTTGGATCGAGAGATGCTGGAGTCTTTGTCGCGAAGCTCTTTTACGAGCTTTTTGGTCTCGTCGTCCGTAGGACCCGATTTCGGAATAACGCTGATAATCCCGATGTCGCCGGTCTTGTTAATGCCCATAGGCGTAACAACCGCAACATCGTCATGCTTCTGGATCTCCTGCACAAGCTTGCCGAGCCGTTCAGGCGTAACCTTATCGGAGGAGCTTGCAGGCTCGGCGACGAGCAGAAGCGGCGAGTTGAAGCCCTTGCCAAAGCCGGCCGAGATCGCGTCAAAGCTTTGTCTAGCCGCCGTATCCAGATTCGCGGTATCGCCGGATGGCATGCCTAATTTCATATTGGCTGCCGGAATGGAGGCGGCTCCGAGGATAACGATCACGCCAACGATCACGAGCCAGCGGCGTCGCACAACTCCGTTCGCCCAGCGATGTGCCGTGCCTTGACGGGCAACGCCTGCTTGCTCGTTGTTTTTCTTCCGTGCTTTCTCGGAGACGATACGTTCCCCAACCAGTCCTAGCAAGGCCGGAAGCAAAGTCAGGGCTACCAGGACGTTAATGAAGACGCTTGCCGCTGCAACAAGCGCCATAGCGGTAAGGAAGTCGATATTCATAACAACCATGCCGCATAACGCGATAATGACGGTTAACCCGGCGAAAAATACCGCGCTGCCCGCCGTACCAACCGCACGGCTCGCAGCTTCGCGGGCGCTAAGGCCTTGATCCAGGATCATACGGCGCTGGCGGTTTACGATAAACAAGGAGTAATCGATTCCGACTGCGAGGCCAACCATCATGGCAAGCGCCGGCGTGATATCCGTCATCGGAATAAA
Source organism: Paenibacillus sp. BK033 (assembly GCF_004345425.1). Taxonomy (GTDB): domain Bacteria; phylum Bacillota; class Bacilli; order Paenibacillales; family Paenibacillaceae; genus Pristimantibacillus. The sequence goes on along the minus strand of NZ_SLVP01000007.1, from coordinate 185,650 downwards.
TTTGGAGAGGGAATAAGCGCCCCCAACGCTAATGCCGACACCCAGCAGTGCGGTTACGAGCGGCAGACCGGCTGCAACAACAGAGCCAAGCGTAATAAACAGTACAACCGCGGCAACAACGATACCAACTCCTTCGGTAGCGCCGATTGCCGGTTTGCCTACCAGCGTATCGCTTGGTAGGGCTTTGATTCCCAAGTTCGCTTGCTCAACGGCGGTAACCGAATCCACAACGTTGTCGATAACCTCTTGAGGCAGCGACATTTGCTGGACGGTGAACTGGAATTGGAACAAAGCGACGTTGCCGTCGGCCGAGATCATAACGCCGGGTACCGGATTGCCTTCAACGATCAACGGACCGTAAGGAGCTGCTGCAGCCGCCTGAGATTGTTCAGACTGCGAAGCGGCTTGCTGCGCATTTTGTTGCTCGCTGCCGGCGGCGGCATTGCCGGACTGCGCCGCATCCGTTGCCGTTGCGCCCGCCGCGGCAGCTGCTTCCGCCGGATTGATGACATATTCAACGCCGTACACGGCGTTAATGGCTTTCGTAATAGCCGCTATACGCTCGGGCGTATCGAGACGTTCACCCTGCGGGGCGGTGAATACGACGCTTGCTTGCCCGCCGGAGGCTTCCGGCAGCTCTTGGGCCAGCTGATCCAATACCTTTTGCGCTTCCGTGCCTTTGATCTTCATCTCGGAGCCGGTATGAATGCCGTTAATGCCGATCAGGGCGCCAACTACGCCAAGAATGGCAATCCACGCGATGATAAAATGCCAAGGCTTGTTATAAGCGGTTTTGCCTATTTTGTACAGGAAAGTCGACATAACAGTGTGGTTCTCCTTTTATATAGAGATTAATAGCTAAAAACCGTTTTTTAAATAACCAAACATGTCGTCTAAATATTGGTCGAGCGGGATAGAGTCAGAGGCTTCTTCGCTTGATTGACCAGGGAACAGGATGTTGCTGCCGCCGTACAGCATCGGAAGCGCCGCTCCATAAGAAGCGCCAACAAGCAGCTGAATATAGCCCTTCGCATATTTGTCTTCGAACAAATCGAGCAGCAATTGCTGAGCCATCCCTTGATGGCTATGAAGAGCGCTAAGGATATAAGGCTCCAGCGTAGGATGCTGCTTGGACAGCTTCACGAGCTCGCGCGTTTTTTTGAACAGCCCTGCGGTAAGCTCCATTCGGACCAGATGCTCCATAACCTCAATCGGAGTGGAGGTCTCCGTCAGATTCTCGATCAGCTGCTGCACCTCTTCTACATTGTTGAAGGCGGAGGAAGCCCCCATAACAACCGCTTCTTCCTTGCATGAAAAATGGTTCGCAAACGTTCTTCTCGAATATCCCGCGCGCTGCACGACATCTTCTACTACAAAACCGTCCATTCCGCGTTCCATCGCGAGATCAAATGCCGCCTCCGAAAGCGCATTAGCCGTTGCCTCTCTTTTGACATCACGCAAGCTTTGCTTGTTCATCGTAGACCGGCCGCGTGCCTTCACCTCTCTTTGGTCGTTGCCCATTGGGCAACAATTGTATAAGTATATTATTGCCCAATGGGCAATAATGCACAACGGGCAGAGTTTGACGGTTTTGTGGCGGAAACGGGCGAGCGTCCCCGCCAACATGAGCTGTAACGCGAAAATTTCCTCTTAATCTAGTTTCCGTTCCCTCCTAGAAAGAAAAAGAACGACCAGGGACAAAAATCCCTGGCCGTACTTACAAATCGACGTTATTCCAACCCCAGCCCGATCGAATCCAGCCATTCGATGCACAAGCCGAACCAATGTGCGCAGTGCGGGTTTGGCGTATGTACTTCTTCGTTGCACATGGACAGGCCATGCTGACCCTTGTTGAAAATATGGCACTCGAACGGTACCTGATTTTTACGCAAGGCGCTGATCATGAGCAGGGCGTTCTCCACGGTCACCGCCGAATCGTCCTCCGTATGCCACAGGAAGGTTGGAGGCGTGCCGCTGGTCACTCTTTTCTCGATGGAGAAGAAGCGGGCCGCGTCGTCATCCTCGTGAGAGCCGGTCAAGTTATGGAACGAGCCCCGATGCGCAAACTCCCCGGAGGTAATGACCGGATAGCCAAGGATCAGCGCGTTAGGCTTCACCAGATCCCCGACACCGTTCAGACGCTCCATAAGCGCCGGCTCATTCCACATGGTACCGGTTGATGCGGCTAAATGTCCGCCTGCCGAAAAGCCGCAGACCGCGATTTTGTCACCGGCAATCCGCCATTTTCCGCTATGCTCTCTCAATATCCGGATCGAATCCAGCGCCTCAACCATAGGCTGCATGTCCCGCGCATCTTCCCCGACGGAATATCGAAGAATAGCCGCGTGATAGCCGGCATTATAGAAGGCGATGGCCACCGGCTCGGCTTCGCGCTCGGACACCATTCCGTACCCGCCGCCGGGGGCAATTAGAATAATAGGCCGCGGTTTCGCTCTTAGTTCGGTTATGTCGTGCAAATAGACGGTTAAGGTTGCCTGCCTGCTGTTTTCAAGCTTCATCGTTTCCAGTCTCATGATCCATTTCCTCCTTTATCGGAACTAATCCAGTGCTAGCTCTCCCACAAGTTTAGCTTATCTGGACCCGGGCTTCTCGCTCGATTTTGTGCAATTTGATAGACCCGCGCAGATTTTGCCCTCGGGGAAAATAAACCCGTTTCCGTCCATGAACAGGTTTCCAACCCGACGTCGTTCATCCGTGTATTCAAAATCGGCTTGTCTCCCGGGCAATTCCGGGAGTCAGAGCTGAAAAGCCCGGATCAATAAGATCCGGGCTTTTCAGTGCCGAATTTTTCTTACCGCTTCAGCAAATCCTCGCGCACCGGCGTAAAGACATCCAGCAGCACCGCAGCTTCCAGCGCGGTTACGCCATGCCTTGCTCCGCCGGGGATGGTGATCGCATCGCCAGCCTCGAGAACGGTCTCGGCGCCGTTGATGCGGAACGCGATTCTTCCCTTCATGCAGTAGCTCATCTGCTCATGCGGATGGCTGTGCTCATAGCCTTCGGCCCCGGGCTCGAAATGCACCTCCATCATCATCAGGCTTTGCCCGGCCTGCTTAATGCAGCGGGTGACGCCGGGCTCGGCTTGTTCCCACACTCCTAAGTTGCTCATATCCAATCACGCTCCAAGCTGGATTTATGAATGCCTATACGTGCAGTGTAGCGCAGTTCTCATCCAGATGGCAGTGCCATGCCGAAGAATCTAAAAAAACTACAAAAAATTATAAGATTACTCAAATACGGATTCGAGCTCCTCGCCGCTACAATAAAAACGCAGGCTATGTGCCTTACAAAACGTAGGGGGAGGATAAATGAAAACGCTTAAAAAAATTGCGCTTGCGATAGACACGCTGCTCGAGACCGTTACGTTGATCGGCCTGGTAACGATGATTATTATCGTAACCGTGCAAGTGTTCACCCGGAAGGTATTCAGCTTTGTGTTCCACAGCTCGGAAGAGATCACGATGCTGCTGATGGTCTGGTTTTCGTTCCTCGGCATCGCCTTTGGCTTCCGGGAGCATCTCCATATGGGAATCGATTCTTTTACCTCCAAGCTGCCTAAGGCCGTTAACTATGTGCTCGACAAAGTCATTGGAATAACCATCTTCGCCTTTGGCGTCTATCTCCTCCATTACGGCTGGGACTTTACGAAGCTGATGAGCGAATCCGAGCTCCCGGCAACCGGCTGGCCGAACAGCCTGCTGTACCTCGTGATGCCGATTACGGGCGTCCTCGTATGCGTCTACGCTATTCTTCAATTAATCGGCATTGATACGAGAAGGCATAAGGGATTAGGGGGGCATGAATAATGGACAGCACGGCAATGGCCACCTGTATTCTGGCGGGGAGCTTTATTCTGTTCGTCCTGCTGAGATTCCCGATCGCACTGGGGCTGGCGGGCTCATCGATTCTAACGCTGCTCTATTTAAAGGTACCGCTCGCCACGATTGGCCAGACGATGATTCAAGGCATGAACTCTTATTCGCTCCTAACGATTCCGTTCTTTATCCTGGCGGGGCAGATCATGAGCGAGGGGAAAATGGCGCTGCGTCTCATCAACTTAGCTCAGCTTATCGTAGGCGGCATTCGCGGCGGACTCGCCATGGTGAACTGCGTCGCTTGCATGTTTTTCGGCAACATATCCGGCTCGGCGATCGCGGACGTCTCCTCGATTGGCTCGGTGATGATCCCTTCGATGAGGAAAAAAGGCTACGACAACGATTATTCCGTAGGCGTTACCGTTTCCTCCGCCATTCAAGGCGTCGTTGTGCCGCCCAGCCATAATCTGGTTCTGTATTCCCTGGCAGCGGGCGGAGGCATCTCGATTACAAGCCTGTTCCTTGCGGGCATCGTGCCGGGCATTCTGATGTGTATTTCGCTTATGGCAACGAGCTACGTCTTTGCCGTCAAACGCGGCTATGAAAAAGGCGACCCCGTCGCTCGCAAAGATATTCCGCGCATCCTGCTTGACGGCTTTATGTCGCTGATGACGGCGGTGATCATCTTGGGCGGTATTTTTACCGGCTGGTTTACGGCTACCGAGAGCGGCGCGATTGCTTGTCTATATGCCTTCATCCTCACGTTCTTTATTTATCGGGATATTCCTTTGAAGCGAATGACCGTCATCTTGAAAAGAACATTCCGGACCGTCTCGATGGTGCTGTTCCTGATCGCGGCCTCCGCGGCATTCAGCTGGGTGCTTGCCTATCTGCAGGTGCCGGGCATGATTACGGACTGGATGCTGGGCATCTCGGATAATCCGATTCTGATTCTGCTCATCATTAATATTTTGCTTCTGCTGCTTGGCGCGCCGATGGATATGGCGCCGCTTATCCTCATTATGACGCCGATTCTGCTGCCGGTCGTGACCTCGATCGGGATGGATCCGGTACACTTCGGCATTATCCTGATGCTGAATTTGGGCATTGGCTTGCTTACGCCGCCGGTTGGCACCGTATTGTTTGTTGGCGCGGCGATCGGCAATATCACGATCTCGCAGGCGACCAAAGCAATGATGCCGTTTTTCTACGTGTTATGCGTCGTCCTGCTGATTCTCACTTATATACCGGGAATCGTCATGTGGCTGCCGCATCTGGTGCAGTAGCTGTGTGCATTTGGAACGATTTACGCGATTCCACCTATGTATGCGCTTTCCATAAAGAAAGGCCGTATCGTATAATTCAAAAATAGAGGAGCGATTATGTCATGAGCAAAAAGAAATGGGGATCCATTCTGGTCGCATCCGCGCTTGCTGCGGTCATGCTTGCCGGCTGCAGCTCGAATACGAAAGAAACGATTGACAGCGCGAATACGGGGAGCAGCGCCGCTGAAGGACCGAAGTATACGTTTCGTCTGGCGGATACGCATCCGGAAGGTTATCCGACGGTTGTCGGCGACCGGAAATTCGCGGAGCTGGTAAACGAGAAGTCCGGAGGCCGCATCAAAATCGAAGTATTCCCTGCATCGCAGCTGGGTGAAGAGAAAGCCGTCATCGAGCAGGTTCAGTTGGGAGCAATCGAGCTTACCCGCGTAAGCACGGGAGCGATGGGCGGATTTAATAAGGAATACGAAGTATTCAGCCTGCCTTATATTTTCAACAGCGACGAGCATCTATGGAAATTCCTCGAAAGCGATAAAGGCAAGAAGCTGCTGGACAGTCTGGAATCCTCCCGCATGAAGGGGCTGGCGTATTACAGCTCCGGCGCGCGTAATTTCTACTCGACGAAGCCTCTTACCAGCATTGCGGATATGAAGGGACTTAAAGTGCGCGTCATTCAAAATAAAGTAAACATCGATTTGATGGAAGCGCTTGGCGCGAATGCAACGCCAATGGCTTACGGCGAAGTGTTTGGAGCCTTGCAGACCGGCGTTATCGATGCGGCGGAGAACAATTATCCGAGCTACGATACGTCGAACCATTACCAGCAGGCCAAAAATCTGATTCTGGACCAGCATCAGCGCGTGCCGGAAGTGCTGCTCATCAGCAAGATTACCTGGGATAAGCTTTCCGACGCGGACAAGAAGATCATCAGCGAAGCCGCGCAGGAGTCGGTCGCCACGCAGCGCGCGGAATGGGACAAATTCGAGAAGCAATCGGAAGAGAAGATCAAGGCGGCCGGCGTCACCATTACCGAAGTAACCGATTTTACGCCTTGGCAGGAAGCGGTTAAGCCGGTTATCGAGAAGTACCGTGCCGATTACAGCGAAATTCTGGACGCGATCGAGAAAGCCAAATAACGAAGAAGCGAGGCGTATCTCCCGGCTTCCTTCAACGATGGATTCTGCGATACGTCCATTTAAGGGGGAATCGGGTTGCGCCTCAAACAGTCATACCGTATCTGGCAAGCGCTGTACAAGATTCTTTTTCTGAAAAATCGGCCGCTGTCGGTGAAGCTGCTCGTATTTCTGGCCTTGCTGGTGGTTGTGCCGTTAACGGTTGTTGGCTTTATCTCTTACAGCAATTCATCGGCCAGCCTCAAGGAGGCCGCCAGCCGCAGCAGCTGGCAAATCATCGAGCAGGTGAAATCCCATATCGAATATTACATCCGGGATTTCGAGATTGATTCGATCAAGCTGCTTAATCAGCCGGAGATGAAGAGCATGCTCCAGATGGACCACACGGTTGACCTGGAGAAGACTCGTCCTTCCATCATGGAACTCTTCGAGGATGTGGCGTATTCCCGGCCGGACATTTCCCGGATTACGATGCTGCTCGAGAACAAGGCGATATTCGATACGGGAAATGATACCGATATGCGCCATGCCGAGGAGCTCGAGTCGGAACCCTGGTACGATACCATACCGCTCAATGGCGATATCAGACTGATCAGCCGACTCTCCAGCCGAAGCGGGAGCGGTACGGAACCGGTTATCTCGATCGTAAAGCGGATTATCGATCCTCGGACGCTGGAGCCCATCGGCATGCTCATTATGGATATCAACTTCAAACGAATTCAGGAAATCGCCTATAACGTAACCGTTGGCCGTTCGGGTTACATGGCGATTCTGGACGAGAAAGGCGCGTATATTTACCATCCGGATCCGTCCATGATCGGAAGCAAGGCGGATTTCCGATACGCCGATTGGATGCTGCGGAACGATGACGGTTACTTCCAGAGCGGGAAGGGACCGTTTTATACGTTTAATCGTTCTTCCTATTTGAACTGGCATCTTGTAACGATCATGCCCAATGAAGAATTGAACCGGGGCGTTGCTTATATCGGACGGACGATTTGGCTTACCGTGCTGATTACGCTGGTTATGGCTTATCTGCTGGCGGTTGGCTTTGCGGCCAGTATTGTCGCGCCGATCCGAAAGCTGCAGTTTTTTATGAAAAGAGTGAAGGACGGCAACTTCTCGGAGCGGGCAAAGGTTGAATCGGGAGATGAGATCGGCATCCTGACAAACGACTTTAATCAGATGGTCGAGAAGGTGGAGCAGCTGATGAAAGAAGTGTATAGCGCCAAGCTGAGAGAAGCCGACTTGTCGCTCAGGCAAAAGGAGTCGGAGCTGAAGGTGCTCCAATCCCAGGTCAATCCGCATTTTTTGTATAATGCCTTGGAAACGGTACGGGGCATGGCACTTGAGCATGGCATTACGGATATTTCCAAGCTGGTAACTTCGCTGGCGAAGATGCTCCGCTATAATCTAGGCCATGCATCTCCGGTTGTCACGCTCCGCGAAGAGCTCAATATTTGCTGCATGTACCTGGACGTTCAGAAGTTCCGCTTCGAGGAAAAGCTGCATTACCGCATCGACGTTCCGGAAGATGCTCTCGAGCAGCATATTCCCAAGTTCTCTCTGCAGCCATTAGTCGAGAATTGCGTCATCCACGGCACGGAGACGGGTACCTCCAAGGTGACGATAACCATCTCCGCAGCTTTTAACGGTTCGGATTACGCCATTACGATAGCCGATTCGGGTTCCGGGATCGAACCGGTGCGGTTGAAGCAAATCGAGCTGGATTTGAGAGAAAAGGAGCTGTCGACGGACGGGGCGCATATCGGCATTATTAATGTCCATCGACGCATCATGCATTTGTTTGGAGAACGGTATGGCTTACGGCTCGGCAGCATAGCTGGGGAAGGAACAACCGTTACGATTACTTTGCCGCTGAAGGAGGAAAGCAGCCATGAATCAATCTCCGTATAGCGTATTGGTGGTGGAGGATGAGCGCTGGGTAAGAGTCGTTCTTCGGGAGGTGCTCCGGGAGACCGGGCTGCCCTTCCGGATCGTGCAGGAATGCACGCATGGCCTGGAGGCTTTGGATTGGCTGCAGAGCCATACGGCCGATATCGTGCTGGCCGATGTGAAGATGCCAGTAATGGACGGCGTCTCTTTTATCGAGCGGCTGGCGGGATTAAAGGAAAGCCCTTCGGTTGTATTTATAAGCGGGTACGATGATTTTCAGGCGGCCCGCAAGGCGCTACGCTGCGGCGTAATCGATTATCTGATGAAGCCGGTAGCGGCCGAAGAGCTGTCCCTTGCGCTGGGCAAATGGATGAAGGATCGGGAGAAAAAGCGCGAAATCTCCCAGGCCTCCTCTTCGGCAGGGGCGGAAGAAGGGCATAGCGAGATTATGGAGCAGGTGCTCCGGCTCATTCACGAGCGTCCCGGACATGTCAGCCTGGCCGGGCTTGCCGCCCAGGTTCATATGAATGCCAGCTATTTAAGCCAATATTTCAAGCAGCATACCGGACGGAATTTTACGGATTACGTAGCCGGGCTGCGTCTTGAAGAAGCGAAAATGTTGATCGCCCGCACTTCGCTTCGCATATCGGAAATCGCGGAAAGGCTGGGGTACAGCGACATTGCTTATTTCAGCAGCACGTTTAAGAAAACAACGGGGAAAAGCCCGCTTGATTTCCGCAGGCAGGAGCAGGTACAACGGAATTAAACGGCGTCCGTCGGCAAAGCCCGTTCTTCCTTCGGGGGAACGGGCTTTCGCGCGGAAATCGGATAGCCCGGCGGAATAAAGTCTATTGTTTCTTCCATGCACGCCGGCTCCGCAGTAGCCGGAATACGAGAGCGGCCGCGGGTTTCCACCCGCGTGGCCGCTCTCTTTGTTATTCCCGGTTAGCTGCCCAGCACCTTTACCTCCCATAAGGTTGGCGTATACCAGTTGCTCGGGTTGTTCCAGAGCACGGCGTTAACGAGCTGGATTCGGATATACCTTGCGGTAATATTCAAGCTGTCGGTGGTGAAGCCGTACGTTTTATTGCTTGTTCGGTCGATCGTCGTATAGCTGGTGCCGTTGGTGCTGTATTCGATCTTGTATTGATGATAGCCCTCGGAGCCCTTCACCATGTACCAGGAAATATCGATTTCCCTGACGTTCTTGGAGGAGCCCAGATCAACCTGCCACCAGGACGGCCAAGTGACGGCGGATGCTTTCCAGCTGGTCTGGTAGTTCCCGTCATTGGCGCTGCCTGGCGCATAACCGGAAGCCGATGAGCTGGCCGTTGCCGTCTTGCCTTGCGACAGATTCGTTAGCGTTGACGGATAGGTGACGGAGCCGGCAGCCGCATCCAGATTCCAGCTGCTGTACCATTCCAGGGAGGCCGTGCCGCTTGAGCCGTTTAGCGTTAAAGGAAGCCAGATATACCGGGAGTCCCCCAATGCGCTCGAATTCCAGCGGTCAGCCATGTAGAGATAGGAGGTTGTAGATGTTCCTTGGATCGGCAGAATAAAGGTTGATTGGGAAGCAAAGGTCGACGGATTGCCAAGCGGCTGAACGGCCGTCCAAGGTCCTGCCATGGAAGTGGCCGTCGAATAACCGCCTTGGTTCGGATACCAGCCGGAAGCCTGCGAGGTAATCAGGAAATACTTGCCGCCCTGCTTCACAACGGCGGGAGCTTCCCGGTAGCCGTTGTCCGCGTACCAGGTTTTGAAGGAAGCCACGCTGAGGTAGTCGGAGCTGAGCTGGAAGATTGCCATCGAATCGTTCGCGCCGCCGTTCTTGTTGGAGGCGGAGACGAGGTAGGCCGTTCCGTCATCGTCCTTGAAGACGGTCAGGTCGCGCGATTCGTAGTTCATCGGTCGGAAGCTGCCGTGGTATGTATAGTCTCCGCAGACCGAAGAGCTCGAAGCAACGGCTACTCTTCCAAGACTGTAATCCGAACCGTTCTCGTAATGCATCCACATGACGTATTTCCCGGTCGAAGAGTTGTAGATGACCTTTGGTCGTTCGATTTTGCTCGAGGCAAGCTCGGAGGCGGAAGTGGTCTTGAGCGGATAGCTGACCCAAGCCCAATTCTTCAGGTCGGTAGAGGAATAGCAGACGACATGAGAGAAGTTGGCCGAATTGTTCAGCTTATCCTCGCCAATCCAGTAATAGGTGGAGCCGACTTTAATAATGCTTCCCCCGTGGGCTTGTATCGTTCCGCCCGTTGTATCGTACCATACCGGACCGTTCGTAATCGCAACGCTGGCCGCATTCGTTACCTTTGGCAGCGCCGTAACCGCTAAGGCTAACAGCAGCGCAACGCACGCCATAAGCTTGGATAACACGCGAATTTGACTCATCCTCCAACAGCCTCCGCTCCATATTGGTTTTCTTCCTTTCGGTTGCGCGAGAAACATGAAACCCGTTTCATCCCTCCCTTCAGCCGGTCAAGACGGATGACCGCATCCCGCCGACTCTAATATGTTTACAAGCGCTTTCACGGAATATGACTGGTTCATGCGGAGTGATTTTCGGGTCGAACGTTTGCGGAAAAAGGTCAAAATTTTACACGCTCGAAGCAAAAGTTGTCGCTCCGTGGGCTCCCGCATTCGATTACGATAGTGGAAAATCGCAAGGCAAGGGGCGAAAGGACATGTGGAAGACGGCAATTGACGGGGCAATCGCCACGATTACGAGCAATGTTGATAGATTCAAAGAGGCCTATCCTCATGTTGGAGAAGGCAGCCGTTATGCGTTAATAGGGAACAACGATTGGACCAACGGCTTTTGGAGCGGGCTGTTATGGCTCGGCTATGAATATTCGGGAGACGAGAGATTAAGAGAAGCGGCGAGGAGAACAACGGCAAGCTTCCGCCAGAGACTGAAGGACAACGTGGTGCTGGACCATCATGATATCGGCTTCCTGTACTCCTTATCCGCGAAGGCGGAATGGATCGTTGACGGAAGCGAGGCGGCGAAAGAGCTGGCGCTTGCGGCCGCGGACGTCATGATGAAGCGCTGGCGCAAGGCGGGAGCTTATTTTCAGGCTTGGGGACCGGAAGGCGATCCGGTGGAAGGCGGAAGAATTATAATCGATTGTCTGCTTAACTTGCCGCTTCTATATTGGGCGTCCGAGCAGACGGGCAATCCGGTCTATAAAGAAGCGGCCAAAGCCCAGGCGGAAAAAAGCAGACGGTATCTGGTAAGAGGCGACGACAGCTCTTATCATACGTTTTTCTTCGACCAAGAGACGGGTGAACCGGTTGGCGGAGCCACGCATCAAGGCTTCGGCAACGGTTCGACCTGGACGCGCGGACAGGCTTGGGGCATCTATGGTTTTGCGTTGTCCTATCGTTATACGCGCGATCCGTTGTTCCTCGAAACCTCGAAGCGGATGGCGGTCTATTTCCTTAAGCATCTGCCGGAGGACGGCGTGGCGTATTGGGACTTCCACCTGCCGGAGGAGCAGCCGAAGTATCGGGACAGCTCGGCCTCCGCGATTGCGGCAGCCGGCCTGCTGGAATTATTGTCGCATTTGAATCCGCACGATGCCGCGTTTGACGAATTGCGCGACGGGCTGCAGCGTTCGATGGAATCGCTGGTTTCCAACTATTCGACGGTTGGCGACAGGGAAGCGGAAGGTCTTTTGAAACATGGCTCTTATCATGTGCGGGGCGGGCTGGCGCCGGATGATTTTATGATCTGGGGAGACTATTTCTATCTGGAGGCCTTGCTTCGGCTTGAGAGAGGAATCGGCGGCTATTGGCATGAGAGGAAACGGGATCGGGACTAACCATTCCTTGGGGATGTTCCCGGTAAACCGATACTGCTACAATGAGGATATATCGTATGGGGAAAGAGGCGCGTGCGGCCATGACGAGATTAACCTACTACCGAAGAATCCAGTTGTCCTTTCTCTTGTTTATTATTTTTCCGATCCTCGCCGTTTCGGTTATTTCATACACGCTATTGAAGCAGAACATGATAGAGAAGTTTCAGATCAGCAACAACAGCATGCTGAACGTTATTGTCGGGGAGATCGACCGGACGATCGATGACGTGACCTTTGCCTCGCATTATATCGTAAACGATTCGGAGCTGCGGGCATCCCTTAATCTGTTCGCGGATACAAGCAGGCTGAATACGTATACCGACTATACCCGTTTTATCCGGATAAAAGACAGCTTCTCCATGATTACATCCAAGCCGCTGAACAATAGCATTCATATGTATCTGGTCAACCGGGCGAACTTTATCCTGTCGCCGGATTCGGAGAATTTAGCGGCAATCAACAGCAAGCTTGTTCCGCTCCTCAAGAACGTAAATGCCTCGAAGCCGGTGGTTCTGCAATATCTTGGACTCCTTCATGACAGTGCGGATGATGCCGGCACGTATTATCTGGCGAGAGTGATAGGGGATGGAGGAGGCAAGCCTTACAGCGCCGTGCTGCTTGTCGGTATTGAGGCTGCTTATTTCGAAAAGCTGCTCGAGCGGGTCGAATTCGGGCAGATTGCATTGTTTGACGGGGCAGGCAAACCGATTGCGGGCAGCCCGGATGTTCGGCTTCAGCCAAGAGGCACCCCGGATTCCGTATTTCGGACGCAGCTAACGCTGGACAAAACCGACTGGAAGCTGGCTTACGAGACGTCCGAGGATTCGCTCTTTGGCCAAATCTCCCGCGCTTTTTATATCGGAATCGGACTAGTGCTGGTGTTTACGCTGCTGTTCTCGGTTATTTCGCTATTGTTCGCCAGAAGGCTGCATAGTCCGATTCAGAAGCTGCAGCGGGTTGCCCGCCAGTTCGCGCTCGGGAACCGCGATATGCGGCTTGAAGTAAAGGGCAGGGACGATATTGCGGAGCTTGGGCATTCCTTTAACGGAATGCTGGACGAGATAGAAGTACTGATTACGAATATCGAACAGGAGCAGGAGAAAAAGAGGGTCATGGAGCTGGAAGCCCTGTTTATGCAAATCCGGCCGCATTTTCTGATCAATACGCTTAATTCGATCAAATGCAGTCTTATTCTTAGCAAGGACCAAGTGCATAGCGGCATTGTCGACTCGTTAATGAATCTGCTGCGGGCCTATCTGAAGGTTAATACGCCATCCTCGCTGGAGGAAGTGTGCCGGCTGCTTGGTTATTACGTCGATATAATGAAGATCCGAAGCGAAATGCCGCTATCTATTGAAGCCCGCATCGAACCGGAGCTGAAGAGCTTGATTGTGCCCAAGCTGGTTCTTCAGCCTATAGTCGAGAATGCGATTGTACACGGTCTGGACGAGAAAGACTTGCTTCATATCGTTGTTCATGCTTACCGGGAGCAAGGCCGTATTTACGTGGCAATCGAAGACGATGGCTGCGGCATGGACGAGGAGCAGCTTGCCTGGCTGAACAGGCAATTAAACGCTTCCCCGGACATAGACACGGACGCGGAGGAGTATGTCCCTTACGAGCGGGTAGGACTGAGGAACGTCATTCAGCGTCTCAAGCTGACGTACGGCTCCGCGGAGATGAAGCTGAGCTCCAATGCCGCAGGCGGCATTACCGTTATTCTGGCCATTCCGATTCCAAGTCCGTCCGGACAGGAGGTATCCCATGTATAAAGTCATGCTGATTGATGATGATGTCCCGATGCTTAAAGTGCTGCAGCAGATGATTGAATGGGAGCAGCTTGATTTGCACGTGGCCGCAAGCACGTTCTCGAGCGTAAAGGCGCTGCATCTGTTCAAGGAGACGATGCCGGATATCGTCATTACGGATATCGGGCTGCCGAAGAAGAACGGAATCGAGCTGGCCGCCGAATTCGCGGAAATAAAACCGGGCGTGAGAATTATATTTCTGACCTGCCACGAGGAATTTCATTATGCCCAGCAGGCGGTCAAGCTGGATGCCGACGATTATTTGATCAAGGATCAATTGACGGCCGACCAGCTGGAGGAGAGTCTTCGCAAATCGGTTACCCGTATGAAGGGACGGAAGACGGAAGAAGTCCCGGATTCCGATGCCTATAGCATCGAGCTGCAAAAACGAGCGTTATTCCAGATGATTATGGACGGAGCGGATCTGGAGAAGACGCGGGCCTATGCTTCGCGCGCCCAAATCGAGTGGCCGTATGCGTGCTTTATGATGGGGATGATTCATCTTCGGTATTCGGATTTCGAACTGCTCTACAACCGGAGCAACATTCCGCTGATCCGGTACGCCATTTACAATATTGCCCTGGAAATTGCCCAGTCCTATAAAGAGATTACGCCGTTTATCGATCAGGATCATTTTATGGTGCTGTACAATTACCGTCCGAATCTGGCCGGGAATGATCAGGCTTACCTGCAATCGTATCTGGACGAGCTGCTTCGCCAGGTGGCCGCGTACCTTCGGATTACGCTGCAGATCGTTCTGGTCACCGACAAGCTTGTGCTACAAGCGGCAGGCTCCGTCTATCAGCAGATCAGAAGCGGCAAGCCGGAGTTTTACCGGGCGGGCCGCGTGGCCGCGGCATCGTCTTCGCAGCTGCTCGGCCAGCTCTTCTACCCGGTGCCGCCGGACTTTAATTCGGCATTCCGCGGCGAGCTTGAGCGCGCCGTCCTCGAGAAGAATACCGGGGAGATGCGAGGCGTGCTGCTCCGTTTCGGGCAGGAGGCGGCAAGCCGCCGGATTGAGCCGGAGGAATGGACCGAGGCGCTTGTTCAGCTGCTTCGCGAAGCCGAAATCCTGTTCCCGCGGAGAAAAGCGGAAGAGGACGTCTACGCTTATATCGATGCGGCAAGAACGATGGAGGATGCGCTGGAGCTGGCCGTTGGCCGGCTGGAGCGACTTGCCCAAGATCAGCTTGGGCATGCCGGAGGCTCTGCCAAATCGCGGGAGCCGCGGCTTCAGGTCATCCAAGCCTTTATCGACAATCATCTGTCGGACAATATTACGTCCATTGATATCGCGCAGTACTTATATTTGAACCCAAGCTACTTCTCCCGTTATTTCAAACGGCTGACGGGGCTTAGCTTTACGGACTATGTGCACCAGTACAAAATGAAGATCGCCGCCAACATGCTGAAGAGCTCCGGCCAGACGCTCGAGACGCTTGCCGTCGGGCTTGGTTATTCCGACCGCGCTTATTTCTCGAAGGTGTTCAAGAAGTACATCGGCTTCACCCCAAGCCAGTTCAAGCAAAAGCATCAGCTGGTCCGCAAATCATAATGCCGCAAACATGATATCAACGGAATGTTAAGTCATAGATTTCTCTCCAAGATGCCGCTCCTTACAGCGGCATTTTGCATGCCCGGGTCATGCCTGGTTTTTACGTTGCACGTATTACAGCATAATGCCGCCTATTGACCTAGTAAAAAGAATGATGTTGTATATTTTGCAGTATATTTCTCTCAAAACGGGCCTAAGAACTCCAATTCAGTCCAATATGCTGTATTTCGATCATCGTACGCAGCCGAAGTGCGCGATTTGAGCGTATTAGGATGTAATTTATGCAATGTAGGTTGGGAGGGGCTGATAAGAGCAGTCCAGCCAATTCCCAAGCCCTTGCTATACCCGGAAAAGGCCATGCCTCGAGCGCGGCTTTTTTGCGTTGCCGGTACCTCGCCGCTCCGCCTCAAAAAAGGTCAAAATCTTCCCTGTATCGGGTCAGAATACTTCGCTTACAAACCGGCTCGATCGTTTATTATGATCTCAACATAAGAGTTGAGGTGATGGTATGGAAGTCGTCAAACAAACGGCGGGCACCGGCCATGCGGCTGCAGCCAAGAAAAGATTTTGGACGCCGTCGCGCAGAGAGGCGCTGGTCGGCTGGTTATTCCTCATTCCCGAGATTGTCGGGATGCTGCTGTTAAACGTCTTTGCCTTAGGGTTCTCCTTATATTTGAGCTTCTCCAAATGGGACATGCTATCCGGCCTTCCCGGTATCGAATGGATCGGGCTTGGCAACTACAAGGAGCTGTTCCGTGATCCGGCCATCCTGGAGGCGCTGAAAAACAATCTGCTGTACACCGTCATGACGGTGCCGATTCCGATCGCGATTGCGCTGGTGCTGGCCGTTGTTATCAATAACAGCGTTTTTCTGAAAAGCTACTTCAAGGTTGTTTTCTTTATCCCGTACATCTCGTCGATCATCGCGATTGCCGCGGTATGGAGCGCTTTGCTGCATCCGTCCCTCGGTCCGATTAACCAGCTGCTGATGCAGCTTGGCATTGACGCTCCGCCGAAGTGGCTGGTTGATCCGAAGACCTCGCTGCTCTCCATCGCGATCATCGGCACATGGGCGAGCCTCGGCTACACGATTATTATTTATACCGCGGGTCTGACCAACATCTCGAATGAAATTTACGAAGCATCCGAGATTGACGGGGCGTCCCCGCTGAAGAAATTTTTCCGGATCACGGTGCCTCTGCTGCGTCCAACGACCTTTTTCCTTGCGATTACGATGCTGATCGGATCGTTTAAGGTATTTGACATCATCTCGTACCTGACGGAAGGCGGCCCTAACAATTCGTCTACCGTATTGGTCTACCGGATCTACGAAGAAGGCTTCCGCAATTATGATATGGGCTATGCCTCTGCGATCTCCTGGCTGCTCTTCGCCATTATCGGCATCATTACGGCGGCGACGTGGAAGCTTGGGAAGGATTAAGAAAGGGAGGGACTACCTGTGACAACAAAACTGTCAAAAAGCATTTTTACCGTCTTGCTCGGAGCATTCTCTCTGATGTTCCTGACCCCGCTGGTCTGGATGGTCTCGTCGGCCTTTAAGTTCGAGAAGGATGTCATGCGCTTCCCGATCCAGTGGATTCCGGAGAAAATAAACCTCGTCTACAACTTCAAATCCGTCTGGATGGGAAGAGTTCCGTTTTACGATTTCTACTGGAACTCCCTGAAGGTTGCCATCATCACAACGGTTATTACGCTGCTGATCTCCTCGATGTCGGCTTACGCGCTGACGAAGCTGCGCTTCCGTGGACGTCACATGATCTTTCTGGCGATGCTGTCCTTTATGATCATTCCCGATCAAGCGACGCTGATTCCTCGGTTTCTCATCATCCGCTGGCTGGGGCTGTACGATACGCATGCCGCGATTATTCTGATGAGCATGTTCTCGATCTACTTCACGTTCCTGCTGCGGCAGTTCATGTCCGATATCAGCGATGAATATTTGGAGGCGGCGCGCATCGACGGCGCGGGACATCTGCGGACGTTCTTCTCGATTATGATTCCGCTCTGCAGGCCCGTCTTGGCGACAGTGGCGATCATCAAGTTTATCTGGACCTGGAACGATTACCAGAACCCGCTTATTTTCCTCCTGAGCAAAAAGCTGTACACGATTCCGCTTGGCATTACGCTGTTCCGGGATGATTACACGAATAACTATGCGATTATGATGATGGCGGCCTTGTCGGCGATTATCCCTCTTCTGGCTATCTTCATTATCATGCAGAAGCAGGTCATTAACGGGATTGCGCTAGGCGGCGTGAAAGGGTAAGGTAGTCAAAAAAGTACTCGTTACACCTCAAAATTATACACTTGGCAAAATGGGACGATCGTTATACTGGGTGTGTAGTCATTATAAAGTTCTAGGGGGAAGCAGAAATGAAACAAGCAAAACGCAAGTTTACGGCGGTAGCGGGCTTGCTGCTGGCCGGCACGGTTGCGCTCAGCGCATGCGGAGGCAATAACTCGGCGAATTCGGGCAGCGAAGGCTCATCCGGATCAGGCAAGTCGGAACCCGTAACGATCAAGTATTACAACTGGGATAACGAAGCCCAAGCGGTGGCAACCGACGCGATGCTGGACGAATTCATGACCAAGAATCCGGATATCAAGGTTGAGCATGTCGTTCTCGTCCCGGGTGATTCCGTTGAAATGCTGAAAAAGCTGGACTTCCTGATCTCCTCGGGCGAGGCGGTTGACGTTGTGGCGATGCCGAACCTTGGAGCTGTCTACGAGCGTGCAACAAGAGGTGCATTGGCACCGTTAAATGAATTTTATAAACAGGAAAATCTGGTGCCGGAAGACGAGTATTATGTGAATCCGAAGATTGACGACAACTACTACGGCATGCAGCTGACTTCAAGCTTCAACTACGTGCTGCTGAACAAGGATGCGCTCGATGAAGCGGGCCTGCCGGTTCCAACCTACGGCTGGACCTGGGATGACTACCGCGACTATGCCAAGAAGCTGACCAAAGGCGAAGGCGTGTACAAGCGCTACGGCACGTACTTCCATACCTGGGAGCTGTACATGAACGCGCCGGCGCAGACGGTGATGAAGGATCCGTTCCGTTATGACGACGGATCGACGATTTTGTCCGATCCTTCCTATAAATACTTCTTCCAGCTCCGCAAGGATATGGAGAACGTCGACAAATCGGCCAAGCCTTACGCCGATGTGCTTGCGGCCAAGCTGAATTACCGGACGGAATTCTTTAACGAGCAGGCTGCCATGATTTTGACGGGAAGCTTTACGATTCCGGACGTAGGCAATCAGGAGCAATACCCGCATACGTTCAAGACGGCATTTGCACCGGTACCGCTGCCTCCGAAAGGCGCCGAGCCTAAGAATTACGAAGGCGGCAAATATTTCACAAGCGGCAGCTCGGTTGTGATGGGCGAAAGCTCCAAGCATAAAGACGCTTCGTTTAAGCTGATGCGCTTTATGACAACCGCGGATTCCGAGAAGCGCACCGAATTCTCCGGCTGGAAAAAAGCGGACAACAAGGCGCTGCTGGACCGCATCATTGGCGGGAACAAAGATCTGTATGACGTAGATTCGCTGCAAAGCACGCTGTTTGGCGACAACATCAAATACCTGGATGCTTCCAGCGTGATTACGGTATCGACATCCGAACTGACCAAGGTCATCGACGACGGCTTCAGCAAGTTTATGCTGAGCAACGAATCGATTGACGATGTGCAGAAGTGGATGGTTGACCAAGCAACGAAAATAATTAATGAGAAAGAAAACAAATAATCGCTCATAAGCTAACGGAAGAGAGCTTCGGAGACAACCTGCCGGTTGCTCCGGGGCTTTCTTCCGTTAGCGGGGCATGGGCAAATGGGAGGTACAAGGTGAGCCGTTTAACGTGGAAGGATCAGAGATATTGGCTGGATGGGGAGGAGTTCCGGATTTTGTCCGGGGCGATTCATTATTTCCGGGTTGTGCCGGAGTATTGGGAGGACAGGCTGCTGAAGCTGAAGGCGTGCGGTTTCAATACGGTGGAGACATACATTCCGTGGAACCTGCATGAGCCCCGGGAGGGAAGCTTCCGTTTCGACGGGATTGCGGATGTCGCCCGTTTTATAGAAACGGCGGGCCGGCTCGGGCTATACGTCATTGTCCGTCCCAGCCCTTACATATGCGCGGAGTGGGAGTTTGGCGGCCTGCCGGCCTGGCTGCTGAAATCGTCCATGGGCTTGCGCTGCATGGATAACGAATATCTGGAAAAAGTCGACCTCTACTATAACGAGCTCGTTCCGCGCCTGCTGCCGCTGCTGGATTCGCAGGGCGGTCCCGTCATTGCGATGCAGGTCGAGAATGAATACGGAAGCTACGGCAACGATACCGCTTATTTAGCTTACATAAAGAATGGCCTGATCCGGCGCGGAGTTGACTGCCTGCTGTTTACTTCGGACGGTCCCACGGACGAGATGCTGCTGGGCGGAACGGT
Organism: Paenibacillus sp. BK033; assembly: GCF_004345425.1. GTDB lineage: Bacteria > Bacillota > Bacilli > Paenibacillales > Paenibacillaceae > Pristimantibacillus. The sequence continues at coordinate 165,802 of NZ_SLVP01000007.1, read as the reverse complement.
TGACGGGCTTCACGCCACGGTTAACTTTGGCTCGCGCGCAGCCGAATCCTTCGGGAAATACCGGGAGTACCGGCAGGAAGAGCCGCTCATGGTCATGGAATATTGGCTTGGATGGTTCGACCATTGGAGAAAGCCGCATCATGTCCGGGATGCAGGGGATGTTGCGAGCGTATTGGACGAAATGCTGCAGCAAGGGGCCTCCGTCAATTTGTACATGTTCCATGGAGGGACGAACTTCGGCTATTACAACGGAGCCAACTACGGCGAGCGTTATGAGCCAACGGTGACCAGCTACGATTACGATGCGCCTCTGACGGAATGGGGGGACGTAACCGACAAATACAAAGCCATTCGCGGGGTGCTCGAAAAGCATGGCATACCGGAAGGAGCTCCGTTCCCCGCTCCGATTCCGAAGAAAACGTACGGCAAGGTCGCTTTGACGCAGCGGGGGGAATTGCTGGATCAGCTCGGGCAGGTATCCGCCGAGCAAGTGCAGTCCGTTGGCATCCGGCCGATGGAGCATTTCGATCAGGCGTACGGTTTTATTTTGTACTCGACGCAGGTTAAAGGGCCAAGAACCAGACAAAAGCTGCATCTTCGCGAGGTGCGCGACCGGGCTCAGGTGTTTCTGGACGGCAAGCTGATTGGCGTTGCCGAGCGTTGGAATCCGCAGCCGATCGAGATCTCGGTTCCAAGAGAAGGGGCAAGACTGGATGTCCTGGTCGAAAATATGGGGCGCGTCAATTACGGGCCTTATCTGCGAGATCATAAAGGAATAACGGAGGGCATCCTGATCGATAACCAGTTCCAGTCGAACTGGACGGTTAGCCTGCTGCCGTTTGAGTCCGAGCAGCTCGCTCGTGTTCACTATGAGTCGGTGGAAGTAACAGAGGTACGGCAGCCTGACGGGCGTCCTGCCTTCTATCGCGGATTTGTTGAAGTGGACGAGCCTGCGGATACGTTCCTGCGCTTCGACGGCTGGCAGAAGGGGATCGCCTGGATTAACGGCTTCCAGCTTGGCCGTTATTGGGAAGCCGGTCCGCAGCGTGCGTTATACGTGCCGGCTCCGCTGCTCCGCAAGGGAGGCAATGAAGTCATTCTGTTTGAACTGCACGGCGTACACGGGCTTCCCGAAGTGACGTTGACGGATATGCCTGACCTAGGCGACACGGCCGCCGTAGACGAGCAGGTGCTGAATTTCGTGCAGGAAGAGGAGTAGGAAATTAAGGCGGATCGAAGACTATTCGATTCGCCTTTTGACGTCATTTTGAAGTTTTTTACCATTATAGAATTTATAAGTTCCTAAGGCAGCGGAAGCTGAAATTCTATATGGCGATAAAACCACCCCCTATACGCGGTCGCTCATCTTCGAAAGACCTGGATAGAGGTATTCTCACAATTCCGCTATTCCATAAATCCGATTAATCCTATAAGATAAAATTAATTTAATTTTATCGCCTATATAGAAAAAGTCTATCGATAAGGTCGCGGAGGGATTATCCATGAATATTGAGAACATCGAAGCTTTTGTGTACGTCAATCATTACGGCAGTTTTAATAAAGCGGCGGAGGTGCTCTTCCTCTCCCAGCCATCCGTCACCGCCCGCATTCAGACCCTGGAGAGAGAGCTCGACTGCCGGCTGTTTGACCGGCTCGGCAAGCAAATCATGCTGACGGAGAAGGGCAAGCAGTTCCTTCCTTACGCCCAGCAAATCCTCCAAACGATTCAGAAAGGCCGTCTCCATCTGCAGGAGAAGGGAGCACGTCCGCAGGAGCTTCGGATCGGAAGCACCGTGTCCGTCTCGAATTATCTGATTCCCGACTTGCTGCCGAGGCTTACCCGTTTATTCCCGCGTTTAACCTTCAAGTTAACAACGGCTCCTTCGGATGACCTAGTCAAAAAGCTGCTCGACCGGGAGATCGATATCGCTTTTGTTAGAAAGCTTGTTCATCCTTCCCTTCAGTCATTTTCCTACTATGAGGATCCTATCCGGCTCTATGTCTATGAGGGGCATCCGTTTGCGGAAGAAGGCCGGGTATCGATCGACGAGATCCAGGATCAACCGCTTGTTTTCTTCGAATGCGGCTCGCTGGACTGGCTGCGCCTTCACCGCGTATTCGAGCATCTGGAGCAGCCTCCGCGCATCGTTTTCCATGCGGATAATTCGGAGACCGCCAAGAAGCTTGTGCTGCAGAAGGCAGGCATTTGCTTCCTGCCGGGCTTATGCGCCAGGGAGGAAGTAAGCAGAGGAAGGCTTATTCCGATTGAGATTGAAGAGACCAAAGGGATTTCCCTGCAGACGAACCTGATTGCGCTGACGGGAGAGAACGAGGAGTATATACAGGCACTGCTGCCCAAGGATAATTTGAGCTTTTACAGCATTTAGAACGGACCAATAGAATCAATCGATCGATAGAGAAAGTCTATTAGCGCGGGTAGGCGGATCGATGATACATTAATACCATCTTAATTCTTAGTAAGTTTATAGGAATTATTTAATTAGACATTTGAGGGGTGGAACTATGAGTGAATTGTTTAGGCAAGCGGGAATCGATGATGCGGAGCGTCTCCGTGAGGTGACGTATGAAGCCTATTCGCTCATTCGGGAGCTGAAGCTGAATTGGCCAGCGGCGAATGCCGGTCTGGATCAGATACGGGACAACATTACACAGAATGAATGTTACGTGCTGGAAGCAGACGGCGTTATCGTCGCAACGATTACCTTGTCGAGAAACGATGAGGTGAAGGCCATTACGGATCTGCCGTTTATCAAATGGTTTGCGGTCCATCCCGGCGAGCAGGGCAAAGGATACGGCGACAAGCTGCTGACCTGGGTCGAGAATACAATCATTCGAGATAAGGAAGGGGCGCCCGCGGTAACGCTCGGAACGGCCGAGAAGCATCCGTGGCTTCTGCCGATGTACCAGCGCAGAGGCTACGAAAGCATCCGCTCCTTCGATTCCGGCAACGGCGACGGAACGATGCATTTGCTCCGCAAAATTGTGAATCCGGAGCTGTTCGAGAAGGTCAGCCGGGAACAAACCGCGGCGAATTAATTCAATAATTATAATCGGGGGTTACTTATATGAAGAAAAAAGCACTAGTCGTTACAGCCGCATTATCGCTCATCCTGGTGGCGGCGGGCTGCGGCTCGAACAATAAATCGGATAACACGCAAGCGCAAAACGGCAATAAAACGGCTGCAAACGTATCGGCATCCGGCAATGCCGGCGGTGAAGCGAAGAAGGTTGTCATCGGCACGGGCACCGGATTCCCGCAAGTATGCTTTATCGACGAGAACGGGAAGCTGACGGGCTTTGACGTTGAGCTTATCAAAGAGATCGACAAGCGTCTGCCGCAATACGAATTCGATATTCAAACGATGGAATTCTCGAACCTGCTGCTCAGCCTGGAGACGAACAAGATTGATCTTGTTGCCCATGAAATGGAGAAAAATCCGGAGCGCGAAGCGAAATACCTGTTCAACAAAGAGCCATACGCTCACTGGAGAAATAAAATCGTTGTTCCTCAGGACAACAACACGATCCATTCCCTTGATGATCTGGCGGGCAAAAAGGTACTGGTTGGCGCAACTAGCGCGCAAGCGCAAATTCTGGAGAACTACAACAAGGATCATGACAAGAAGATCAACATCGTCTACCAAAACGGCGCAGCTAACGATACGGTCAGCCAAATTACGACCGGCCGCGTAGACGCTACGTTGGCAGCCGACTTTACCTTGTCCTTGATCGATCCGCAAGCGAAGCTGAAGACAACGGGCGATAACCTGTCCGAAGCCGACATTCTGTTCGTGCTCCGCAAGAACGATCCGGCAGAACAAGAGCTGTCCGATGCGATTGACGTGGCTCTGAAGGAGCTTAAAGCAGACGGAACGCTCGGCAAATTGAGCACCGAATGGCTGGGCGGCGACTTTACGGCGGACAGCGGGAAATAGCAAGCGAAAGTGAATGAGTAATGAGAGGTGAGACCGCAAGATGGAGTATGGCTTCGATATTAATTATGTGTTCGATTTTATTCCCAAACTGCTGAGTACGCTGAATATTACCCTGCTCATTGTGGCAGGCGCTATCGGACTGGGGCTGCTTGTCGGTTTTCTCGTCGCTTTGCCCCGCCTTTACAACGTACCGGTGCTTCGGAATGTATCGATGGTGTATGTATCCTTCTTCCGGGGCACGCCGGTTCTCATTCAGCTGTTCCTGTTCTATTACGGCCTTCCGGAAATTTTGAAGCTGGCGTCGATCGACATTTCAAAGCTTCCCGTTCTTTATTTCGTTATTCTCACCTTTGGCCTAAACGTAGGCGCCTATGTATCGGAGACGATCCGGGCGGCCGTGCTCGCGGTTAACCGGGGGCAGGTGGAAGCGGCTTATGCCGTAGGCATGACCGGGTATCAGGCTTTTACCCGGATCGTGCTGCCGCAGGCGGTAGGGATTGCCGTTCCGGTATTCACCAATCTTGTCATTGCGATGCTGAAGGATACCTCGCTTGCTTTTACGCTGGGCGTTATGGAGATGACGGGCAAAGCTCAGACGCTTGGCTCGCTGTCCCAGCATTTTATCGAAACTTACATTGCGCTTGCCCTTATTTATCTTGTTATGAGTATCGTATTGGAACGTCTTATGCTGCTCGCGGAGCGCCGGTTGTCCCGTCATCTGCGCAGGGATAGCAATGAGAAGAACCGGTTTTTCAGCAGAAAACGCAAACGCCTGTCCTTGGGCGGCCTAACCCGCGAGTTAAAGGAGGTGCCTCGTTATGAAGCTTGATCCGTCCTTTATATGGACCGCATTCCTGCAGCTATGGTCGGCTGTTCCTACTACGCTGCTCATTACTCTCGTATCCGTGTCCGTCGGATTCGTGATCGGCGTAATAACGGCGCTAGCCCGAATTTACCGGATTCCGGTATTGTCCCAGCTGTCGAGCGGTTACGTGACCTTTATCCGCGGGACGCCGATGCTGACGCATCTGCTCCTCATTTATTTCGGATTGCCGATGCTTGTGGACGGATTGTCGGCGCAGTTCGATCTCGGATGGAATTCCGCCAAAATCCCTATGATCGGCTTTGCTTACATTTCATTCTCGATTACGGCTGGCGCTTATTTGTCGGAGGTTGTCCGTTCCGGGCTATTGGCGGTGGACCGCGGGCAGATGGAAGCGGCCTGGTCGATTGGCATGACAACGCCGCAGGCGCTTCGCCGCATCGTATTTCCGCAAGCGCTGGCAGCAAGCCTGCCGAACCTGTCCAACTCGGTTATCGGGATGCTGCACGGTTCGACGCTTGCTTTTACCGTATCGGTTGTCGACTTGAACGCCAAAGCGCAGATCGTGGCTTCGACGAACTGGAAGTTCTTCGAATCGTACGTCGCCGCGGCTTTGATATTCTGGGGATTAACGATCCTGATTGAACGTTTTACCGGCCTTATCGAAAGAAGAATCCGCGTGTACAGCAAGGGAGGGGTAGCATGATTAAGCTTAGCGGTATCCATAAGTCGTTTGGACGCCACGAGGTCCTGAAAGGGATTGATCTCACCGTGAATAAGGGCGAGGTTGTTGCCATTCTGGGGCCAAGCGGCTCAGGCAAAACCACGCTGCTGCGCTGCATCAATTATTTGGAGAAGCCAAGCGAAGGAGAGATCCGGATCGGCGATTTCGCCCTTAACGTGAAGCATGCGGGGAAAAAGGACATTTATTCGCTGCGCCAGCGCTCGGCGATGGTGTTCCAGCAGTACAATCTGTTCAGCCATAAGACGGCGCTCGAGAATGTGATCGAGGGACTGATTGTGGTAAAGAAGCTCGGCAAGGAAGAAGCGCGTAAACGCGGCATCGAGCTGCTCGAGAAGGTAGGCCTCGGCGCCAAGCTGGATGCTTATCCAAGCCAGCTGTCAGGCGGCCAGCAGCAGCGCGTCGGCATCGCAAGAGCGCTTGCGCTTGAGCCTGAAGTGATCTTGTTTGACGAGCCGACATCGGCGCTGGACCCCGAGCTTGTGGGCGAGGTGCTGGCCGTAATCCGCCGGATTGCCAAGGAAGGCATCACGATGATTATCGTGACGCATGAGATGGGCTTTGCCCAGGATGTTGCGAATCATGTGGTATTTATGGACGGCGGGGTTATCGTCGAGGAAGGCCCTCCGGCCGAGCTGTTCGGCAATCCGCAGGAAGAGCGGACCAAGCAGTTCCTGAAGCGTTTTACGTCGGAGTACAGCTATTCGATCTAGCAGTCTGAGCGCATGCTTTCGATGCAAGAATCATCATGAACAGCCTGCCAGGGCTATTTATGTGACAATTCTTTTAAGGAGGATTAAACGGCATGTCCATTACAATAAGCATTTTGGATCAAAGCCCGGTCTACCCGGGCGAAACTTCAGCCGAAGCATTCGCTCATACGGTTGCGCTGGCGCAAAAAGCGGAGGAGCTTGGCTTCCGCCGCTTCTGGGTATCGGAGCATCACGATTCCGAGCATGTAGCGGGCTCTTCGCCGGAGGTTCTTATCTCGTATTTGCTCGCCCGCACCAATAAGATTCGGGTTGGCTCCGGCGGTATTATGCTGCAGCACTACAGCCCTTATAAGGTAGCGGAGAACTTCCATGTTCTTGCTTCCCTCGAACCCGGCCGCGTTGATCTTGGCGTAGGCCGCGCTCCCGGCGGACTTCCGCGCAGCACGCAGGCGCTGCAGCGCAACATCGTGAACCCGTTGTCGCTCACGGACAAAATCGTCGAGCTCCGCGGATACGTAGAGGGACGGACGGAGGAAGAAGGTCCGCTGGCGGGACTTAAGGCGACGCCGATTCCGGCTGTAGCGCCGGAGCTGCACGTGCTGGGTGCTTCCGCGGACAGCGCGGAGCTGGCTGCAAGTCTTGGCCTGCCTTACGTATTCTCCCTCTTCATCGGAGGTGACGAGCAAGCTGCCGTTGATTCGGTTCTTCAATATAAGCAGGCCTTTAATTATGAGCTGGGTGCTGCCCCGCAAGCGATTCTGGCATTGGCTGCAATCGTAGCGGATACGGATGAAGAAGCGGTGAGCCTGATCCCGCCGCAAAAGCTGGTGAAGGTGCATTTGGCCAGCGGCCGCAAGGTTACGCTTGGCACGATTGAGCAGGCAGAGGCTTACGGTCAGCAATCCGGAGAGGCATACACCATTGAGGAGAAAGAGCCGCTTATCGCGGCAGGCTCAAAGGAAACCGTTCGCGGAAAGCTGCTTGCCTTGCAGGAAGCGACCGGCGTAGACGAGTTTATTATCACAACGAATATTTCGCCGTTCGAGAAACGGATCCGCTCGTATGAGCTGCTTAACGAGGCATTTGCCGAAGTAACGGCTTAAACATGGGAGGTGGGTGGACGAATGAGCAACGATACGACAACCCGCAGCGCTGCCGCGTTGGCGGGACGACTGACGGACATCCGCAGGGAGCTGCACCGCAATCCGGAGCTTTCCCACGAGGAGTTTGAAACGACAAGGCGAATCAAAAGCTGGCTTGAAGCCGCCGGTATCCGAATGGCTGATTATCCTCTAAAGACCGGGGTTATCGCCGAGATCGGAACGGGCTCACCGGTTATTGCGCTTCGCGCCGATATCGATGCCCTTCCCATCCAGGAAGAGACGGGACTGCCGTTCGCTTCGATTGTTCCGGGCAAAATGCATGCCTGCGGCCATGACTTTCATACGGCTGCCCTTGTCGGAGCCGCTTATTTATTGAAGGAACAGGAGCAGGAGCTGAAGGGCACGGTCCGGCTGATCTTCCAGCCGGCCGAGGAGAAGGCGAAAGGCGCGCGGCAGGTCATAGAAAGCGGTGCGCTGGAAGGCGTGCGGGCGATCTTCGGACTGCATAACAAGCCGGATCTGCCGGTTGGAACCATCGGCATTAAAGGCGGTCCGCTTATGGCGGCGGCCGACGGCTTTGTTGTTGAAGTCGCGGGACGCGGCTCGCATGCCGCCGTACCGGAAGCCGGCAATGACCCGGTTCTAACGGCTGCGCATATCGTTACCGCGCTGCAGTCGATTGTCAGCCGTAATGTAGGGGCGCTCGACAGCGCGGTGATCAGCGTTACGAAAGTGAATAGCGGTACGGCGTGGAATGTCATTCCGGAGAAGGCCGTGCTGGACGGCACGGTCCGCACCTTTGATCCGGCAGTCCGCCGCCGTGTCCGCCAGCGATTCGACCAGGTGGCAGCCGGCGTTGCCGCTGCCTTCGATACTACCGCCGTAGTCCGCTGGATTGAAGGTCCGCCTCCGGTTTACAACGATGAAGGATTAGCGGAGCTGGCATGGCGGGAAGCCGAGCGATTGAAGCTGCTTCCGGTTAGTCCGGTGCCTTCACTTGCCGGAGAAGATTTTGCGGCCTACCAGCAGCAGGTTCCGGGACTATTCGTCTTTGTAGGAACGGACGGGCCAAAAGAATGGCATCATCCGGCGTTTGATCTAGACGAACGCGCACTGCCTGTAGCGGCTGATTTCTTGGCCGGTACGGCCATTCGCGCAATATCAAACTTTGCGGCCGAACCGCAAGATCCAAAGGAGGACTTCCAATGAGTGCCATTGCTATTCAAGCTTATTTGGACACGCATCTTCAATTGACCCGGGCAATCGCAGGGGTAGACGAAGCGCAGCTGAAATGGAAAGAAAACGAAGCGAAATGGAGCATTACCGAGGTTTTGTCCCATTTGGCCGATCATAATATCGTGGTATCCTTCCGCATCCGCGACATTCTTGCGGATACGAAGGCGCAGCTTCCCGCTTTTAATCAGGACCTGTGGGTGTCGGGCCAGCATTCCAATGACGGCAACGCTTCCGATATTTTGAACGTTTTCTGGGCGCTGCTGCAGTACAACGGTCTGCTGTTTGGCCGGTTGAGCGAGCAGGATCTGGATAAAACAGGAGTCAACTTTAAAGGGGAAACGGTCCGCGTCCGCGACATTATTCAAGGCTTTACGAAGCATGTGGAGAACCATCTCGGTCAGATTGACCGGATTAAAGCGGCTTATCTGGCACAAGGACCTGCGGTTGTTGTTACAAGAGCACAAGGAGGGAATGAGTAATGGCTAAGCGTAAACAATTAAAGCTGGGCGCAATGCTGCATGGCGTCGGCAGCAGCACTTCGCTGTGGAGACATCCGGAGGTACCGTCGGATGCCAGCGTCAATTTCGAGCTGTACAAATCATGGGTCGAGAAAGCCGAAGCGGGCAAGTTCGATCTGGCGTTTATCGCCGACGGTCTTTATATAAACGAAAAATCGATCCCGCATTTCCTGAACCGCTTCGAGCCCATTACCATCTTGAGCGCACTCGCCGCCGTCAGCAAGCATATCGGTCTTGTAGGCACTCTCTCGACTTCGTATAGCGAGCCGTTTACGGTTGCGCGCCAGTTCGGTTCGCTTGACGTGATCAGCGGCGGCCGCGCAGGCTGGAATATCGTCACTTCCCCGCTTGAAGGCTCCGCGCTGAACTACGGCAAGAAGGAGCATCCGGACCATGATAAGCGTTACCGGATCGCAACGGAATACCTGGAAGTAACGCGAGGCCTGTGGGATTCGTGGGAGGACGATGCGTTTGTCCGCGACAAAGAGTCCGGCGTCTTCTTTGACCCTGCCAAGCTGCATACGCTTAATCACGAAGGCGAGTTCTTCTCCGTAAAAGGTCCTCTTAACATTGCCCGCTCGAAGCAGGGCCAGCCGGTTATTTTTCAGGCGGGAGCTTCAGAAGTTGGCAAGGATTATGCCGCTAAGCATGCGGATGCGATCTTCACCGGCCATGAGACCGTTGAAGACGCGGTTTCGTTCTATCAGGACGTGAAGCGCCGCGTGGCCGCGTTTGGGCGCAACCCGGATAACGTTCTTGTTTTCCCGGGCATTGGCCCTGTTATCGGCAGCACGGAGGAAGAGGCGGAGCGCAAATACCAGGAGGTTGCGGATCTGGTATCGGCGGAGAATGCGCTTCTGTATCTCGGCCGGTTCTTTGAGCATCACGATTTCTCTCAATATGATCTGGATGCGCCGTTCCCCGACCTTGGCGACCTTGGCCGCAACAGCTTCCAGAGCAGTACGGACAAAATAAAAGCCAATGCGAAGGAGAAAGGCCTGACGCTCCGCCAAGCGGCTCTGCAGGTTGCGACTCCTCGTCCGGTCTTTATCGGCACGCCTGAGCAGGTAGCCGACCGGGTGCAGGAATGGTTCGAAGCCGGCGCTGCCGACGGCTTTATGGTTGGTTCTTCCGTGCCGCATGGCCTTGAGGATTTCATTGAGCAGGTGGTTCCGATTCTGCAGGCGCGCGGCTTGTTCCGCACCGAGTATGAAGGCGATACGCTTCGCGGCAATCTAGGCCTGCCGATTCCGGCTAACCGTTATACGAAAGCGGCTGAACACGTTTGAGTCTGAGCATAAATAAAGCAGCCATGGAGGAGATGCTGGCGTATGCGGGCTCGTTGCATAACGAGCTTATCGCGATTCGCCGCGACCTGCATCGTCATCCGGAGCTGCTGTACGATACGGATCGTACGGCAGCATTGGTTGCGGGGCTGCTCGGGGAATGGGGGATCGACGTCCAGACGGGCGTCGGCCCCCATTTTGGCAAAGGCGTAGTAGGCGTGCTGCGCGGCGGGCTTGAGGGCGGCCGGACCCTTCTGCTGCGTGCCGATATGGATGCTCTCCCGATTACGGAATTAAACGATGTCGATTATAAATCGGAGAACGATGGAGTGATGCATGCCTGCGGTCATGACGCGCATACGGCTATGCTGCTTGGCGCGGCGAAGACGCTTGCGGCTTACCGGGAGGGCTTTGCCGGGGAGATCCGCTTTGTCTTCCAGCCTGCCGAGGAAGGGGCGCTGCCAAGTCCGCTGGACGGACGGCTGCTCTCCGGCGGGAGGGATATGATCGAGGCGGGCATCCTCGAAGGCGTTGACCGCTGTTATGCCCTGCATGTATGGCCGGAGCTTGATGCGGGCACGATTGGCACCCATTCGCAATATGCGATGGCGGCCTCCTCCCATTTTCACGTGACGTTTCAAGGGACGAACGGTCATCACAGCGCGCCTCATCTGGCGGCGGATGCGATCCAAATGACGGGTGCTTACATTGCCGGAGTAAACGGCATGATGGCAAACGGCATTGATCCGCGGGAGCAGGCGGTGCTTGCTTTCGGAACCGTGCGCGCCGGCACGGTCATTAATGCGATTGCCGAGCAAAGCGTCATAACGGGGACTTTCCGCGCGTTCAGCAAGCACACCGTTGCGGCCATTACGGCCGGACTGGAACGCCAAGCGCAAGCGGCATCGCTTGCCTATGGCGGCTTCTACCATATTGCCCTTCGCGAAGGGATTGCCGTTGTCAACGACAGCGAAGCGGTGGAAGAGGTAATTCGCGCAGGAACGTCTGTGCTTGGCGGGGAGAACGTGCGGCAGCAGCTTGAGCCAAGCCTGGCAGGAGAAGATTTCGGCTGGTATTTGGACCGGGTGCCGGGCGCTTTTATTCTGCTGGGCTGCCGGAATGAATCGCTTGACATTCGGGACGGGCTGCACCGGCCTATGTTTAATCTGGATGAGTCCGTGCTGGTTCACGGCACCAGGCTGCTCGTGCGGCTTGCCGCGGGATCATAAGTTAGAAAAAGCACCGATTGCTGAGGCAGTTGGTGCTTTTTTCTGTGAACCAAAGGCCGTGACCCATAGAGGATGCCTAACCGTCGATAGAAGAGATTTATAGGCTATTGTGCCGCTTAAAGCCGGGTGTTAGAGTATTGCCAAGATAAATTCCTATTAAACAGATGGGATATGTTACTATACCGGAAATTTATTGAGTCAGGCCAAATTTAGATAAGGGTGGAGTGTATATGTCGAAGAAAAGAGCATTGAAATTGGGAGCTATTATTCATGGCGTGGGCGGGAGCAGCTCAGGCTGGAGACATCCCGATATTCCGGCGGATGCAAGCGTCAATATCGGTTTCTATAAGCAGCAGGCGCTTAAGGCGGAAGAGGGCAAATTCGATTTTCTCTTTATCGCCGACGGTCTGTACATTACCGAAAAATCGATTCCCCACTTCTTGAACCGGTTCGAGCCCATTACGATCCTGTCCGCGCTCGGAGCGGTTACCTCCAACATCGGGCTTGTAGGGACGTTGTCGACCTCCTACAGCGAGCCGTTTACGGTTGCCCGCCAGTTCTCGTCGATCGATCATATCAGCGGCGGCCGCGCAGGCTGGAACGTTGTCACTTCCCCGCTTGAAGGCAGCGCGCTTAACTTCGGCGGCAAGCCGCATCCCGAGCATAGCGAGCGTTACCGGATCGCCGAGGAGTACCTGGAGGTTGCGAAGGGCTTGTGGGATTCCTGGGAGGACGACGCTTTTGTCCGCGACAAGGAAACCGGCGTATTCTTCGATCCGGAGAAGCTGCACCGCCTGAATCATAGCGGTGAATTCTTCTCCGTGCAAGGTCCGCTGAATATCGCCCGCTCGAAACAAGGCCAGCCCGTTGTATTCCAAGCAGGCTCCTCCGAGAGCGGACGCAATCTTGCGGCAAAGACGGCCGATGCCGTATTTACCGGTCCGGAGTCGCTTGAAGAGGCGAAGGAGTTCTACCGCGATGTGAAGCGCCGCGTGGCCGAGAATGGCCGCAACCCGGAGCATACGCTAATTTTCCCGGGCATTGGGCCAATTATCGGACGCACGCCGGAAGAAGCGGAAGAGAAGTATCGGCAGATTGCGGACCTCGTTACGATCGAGAAGGCGCTTGATCATCTGGGAAGATTTTTCGAGCATCACGACTTCTCGCAATACGAGCTGGACGCACCGTTCCCGGACCTCGGCGATTTTGGCTCCAACAGCTTCCGCAGCACAACCGACCGGATCAAGCGCCGCGCGAAGGAGCAAGGGCTTACGCTTCGCGAGGTTGCCCTTCAGGCGGCAACGCCACGGAACTCTTTTATCGGCACCCCGGAATTTGTAGCGGACAAAGTACAGGAATGGTTCGAAGAGGAAGCGGCGGACGGCTTTATCATTGCGTCGGCTACGCCGGGCGGTCTGGATGACTTTGTCGAGCTGGTTGTTCCGATACTGCAGGAGCGCGGATTGTACCGTACCGATTACGATGCCGATACGCTTCGCGGCAACCTGGGGATTCCGGTTCCGGAGAACCGTTATACGGCAGCGCGCAAACAGGCTGGAGTGACCGTTAACTAATCGAATAGGAGAGAGAGAGCCGATGAAGACATTCAAATCGAAACGCAAATCACTCCACAGCTCGGCGGCGTTATTGTTAGTTCTGGCGCTGATGCTCTCGGCGTGCGCGTCAAATAAAGGGAGCGGCAATAACGGACAGCAGGCGCGGGAACGGTCGACGGATACACCCGCAGCCTCTGCCGAGGTGAAGCAAGGGGGAGAGCTGACTTACGCTCTCGCTACTTCGCCGGATACGCTTGATCCGCACCGCAGCGGCCTGGCTGTTGCCGTACGCGTCATCCGCACGATTTACGACTCGCTAGTTGTACAGCTTCCGGACAATTCCATCAAGCCGTGGCTTGCCACTTCGTGGGAGATCTCGGATGACGGTCTGAGCTATACGTTTAAGCTTCGCCAGGATGTGAAGTTCCAGGACGGCACGCCCTTTAATGCCGAAGCGGTCAAATATAACTTCGACCGTATTCTCGATCCGGCAACGAAGGCTGCCAATGCGGCGGCCCTGCTTGCCCCGTATCAATCCTCGGAAGTCATTGACGAGTACACGGTGAAGCTGAACCTTGCTACCCCTTCGCGCGCGTTCCTCGGCAACCTGAGCCAGGCGCTGCTTGGGATCGTATCGCCTACGGCGGCCAAGAAATACGGCGACCAATTTGGGCTGAATCCGGTTGGCACGGGTCCATTCAAGTTCGTGAAGTGGGAGCAGAATGCCGAAATTCAAGTGGCGAAGAATCCCGACTATAAGTGGGCGCCCGAGCTTGTAACGAATGCGGGCGCGCCGTATCTCGACGGCATTACCTTCAAGATCGTGCCGGAGGAAGCGACCCGGATCGGCAGCGTGCAGAGCGGTCAGGTGCTCGCGGCAGAGACGGTTCCTCCGCAAAACATCGTAGCCTTGAAGGGCGATTCGAAGGTTCAACTGCTGGGAGCCAATACGGTTGGCCTGCCTTATACGCTGTTTTTCAATCAAGAGCATGAGCCTTGGAACGATGCCAAAGCAAGACAGGCGGTCCAGCTCGCCGTTGATGTCGACAGCATTGTGAAGACGTTGTATCTGGGTACCTATGACCGCGCTTGGTCGCCGCTTACGCCGGGTACCTTCGGTTACGATCCTTCGCTTGAGAACGGAGTGAAGCCGGATCTCGAGAAGGCGGGCGCACTGCTGGATGAGCTGGGTTGGGTTAAAGGCTCGGACGGCATCCGCGAGAAGGCAGGCAAGAAGCTGACCCTCCATTATGTGGACGGCACGCCAAACCGCGAGAAACGCAACGATATCGCGGTAATCATTCAACAGCAGCTGAAGGCGCTTGGCATTGCGGTTGAGGTGGAGATTACGAAGGACGTGCGGACGGTCGTTTATACGAGCGGCGATTATGATCTCTATGGCAACAGTCAGGTGAACTCGGATCCAAACGCATTGTATTCGTTCTATCACTCGACCGCTCCCAACGCTCCGAAGTCGCTCACGCGTTTATCCAATCCGGAGATCGACAAGCTGCTTGAGCAGGGACGCGTAGAAACGGATGATACGAAGCGAGCGGATATCTATAAGCAAATCCAGCATTACATTATCGACCAGGCGGTTATCCTGCCTATTTACGTATTCCCGTATACCGTAGCCGCGGACAAATCCGTGCAAGGACTTGTATTTGATTCGCTCGGGTATCCGCTGTTCAATGGGGTATCGCTCAGTTCTTAATCGATAGGGAGGCGAATCGCCATGTACGTTGCTAATCGCATTCTCTCTTCCCTGCTGGTCATCGCGGGCACCTTGGTGCTGGTGTTCGCGATCCTGTATGTCCTGCCCGGCGACCCGACGGATTCGATGATTGATCCGTCGGTTGCCACGGCGGAGCAGATTGCGAACCTGAAGCACCAGCTGGGCGTAGATCAGCCCTTCTATATCCAGTTCATCCGCTACATAAGCGACATGGCGCGGGGAGACTTCGGGAATTCCTTATTGAATTCCGAGCCGGTGCTGGATAAAATTCTGGAGCACTTCCCCGCAACCCTGGCGCTGACGGCGGCAAGCGCCCTGGTCTCGGTCACGATTGGCCTTTTGCTTGGCGTATTGTCCGCCGTTCACCGCAACGGTCCCATTGATTACCTTGCCCGTCTCGTCGGATTGTTCGGCATCTCGATGCCGACCTTCTGGTCGGGCATTCTGCTTATCGTGCTGTTTAGCCTGCAGCTTGGCTGGTTTCCGGCCATGGGCTCGGACGGATGGCGCACGCTTGTGCTTCCGGCTCTTACGCTAGGCATTGTTGGAGCCGGCTTTATCGTAAGAATGGTCCGAAGCAGCATGCTGGACATTATCGACGAGCATTTTATGCTGACGCTTCGAGCCAAAGGATTGTCCGAGCGTGCCGTTATGTATAAGCATGCGCTGCGAAATGCGCTTATTCCAGCGGTCACGATGATTGGCATGCTGATCGGGGAAATGCTGGCGGGAACCGTTGTGATTGAAACGGTGTTTTCCCGGCAAGGCATCGGACGGATTATCGGGGACGCTTTGATGGCGAAGGATCTGCCGGTCGTGCAGGGCGTTATCTTTTTTACCGCGCTGATTTACGTCCTGGTGAACCTGCTTGTCGACTTGTCCTATTCGCTGATTGATCCGAGAGTAAGGCGCTCGGCGTAAGGTTATGGAGAAAGGAGCCAAGTACGTATGCGTGAAGCGGCTACGGCCCGTACACTCCCGTACAAAAGAAGCGGAGCAAGCCTAAAAGCTATCCGTTTCAAACGTTTGGCGGCAAGCAATCTGTTCCTGTTTGCGGCAGCCCTCGTCATCTTGTTTATTGCGGCATGCGCGGTTGTGCCTTCCTGGATTGCCCCATATTCGCCTACCGAAATGTTAACGGACAGCATTATGCAGCCGCCAAGCGCGGCCCATCTGTTCGGGACGGATTATTTCGGCCGGGATATATTCAGCGTCGTTGTATACGGCAGCCGGGATTCGCTGTTTATCGGTTTCGCTTCCGTTCTTGTCGGGGGACTGGCAGGCGGGGCGATCGGCGCTCTGTCGGGTTATGCGGGGGGCTGGATCGATGCGGTGCTGATGCGCTGCAACGATATTCTCATGACCATCCCGGGCATCCTGCTTGCGCTTGCGATTGCGGGCGCGCTTGGCAAAAGCCTGTTTAATATCGTGCTGGCCGTAGCCATAGCCTCCATACCGGGTTATGCGCGCATTATGCGGTCGCAGGTTATGAGTATTAAAGGACGGACGTTTATTCAGGCTTCGCAGGCTTCGGGCGCTTCGCCTTTCCGTATTTTTTGGAAGCATGTGCTGCCCAATTCGCTGTCCCCGCTGCTCGTCATGGCGACGATTGGCATCGGGACATCGATTCTGACCGGATCGGGGCTTAGCTTTCTTGGCTTTGGCGTGCTGAAGGAAGTGCCGGACTGGGGAACGCTTCTGTCGCAGGGCCGCGGCTATTTGACGGTTGCCTGGTGGATTTGTACCTTTCCGGGGCTTGCGATCACGATGTTCGTGCTGGCTGTCAATATGATCGGCGACCGGCTGAGAGATCAGCTTGATCCGAAGAAAAGCGCAAGGTAGGAAGGGGGAGCTCTATTGGAGGCGTTGCTTAATATTCAGGAGCTGTCCGTTGGTTTTCGGACCAAAAACGGCTTGCTTGAAGCGATTACGAATATATCCTTCTCGATACAGCCCGGGGAAACCGTGTGCCTTGTCGGAGAATCCGGCAGCGGCAAGACGGTCACTTCCAAAGCGATTATGCGGCTTATCGATTACGAGAAAGGATCCATTACGCGGGGAAGCATCCTGCTGCAGGGCCGGGATATTGCGGCGCTGCCCGAAGCGGAGCTCCGGCAATTGCGCGGGAAGCGGGTAGCGATGGTCTTCCAGGAGCCGATGGCCGCGTTTGATCCGGTGTTCACCATTGGGCAGCAGGTAGTCGAAACGATTATCCAGCATGAGCGGGTGGGCCGGCGCGCAGCCTGGGAGCGGGGCATTCAGCTGCTGGAACGCGTTGGCATACCGGAGGCGGCAATCCGGATGAAGCAGTATCCCGGCGAGCTGTCCGGCGGCATGCTCCAGCGGGCGATGATTGCGATGGCGTTATCCTGCAGCCCGGATCTGCTAATTGCCGATGAACCAACCACGGCTCTGGACGTTACGATTCAGGCCCAAATCCTGCGGTTGCTCCAGGAATTGCAGAAGGAGCTCGGGATGTCGATTCTGCTCATTACCCATGATTTAGGCATAGCAGCGGAGATGGCGGACCGTATTGTCGTCATGTATGCCGGAAGGATCGTGGAGCAGGGGAAGGCGGAGGAGCTGTTCGCAAGACCCCGTCATCCGTATACGAGAGGACTTCTTCAATCGATTCCCCCACTGGACAGCGTACGCGGCGATCGGCTCTATGCCATTCAGGGATCTATTCCATCGCTTAACGCGCTGCCTGAAGGCTGTTTGTTCCATCCCCGCTGCGAATTTGCAACGGAGCGCTGCCGGGCGGAAGCTCCGCCGCTTGTTGAACAGAGCGGAAGCGGGGCGGCTTGCTGGCATGAGGAGCAGGCTGCCGCAAAGCCTGCGGTAAGAAGCAAATCCGCCGAGTTGCGGGTAGAAGAACCTGCTGCGCGTGAAGAGCAGTTGAAGTCTGCCCTTTCCGGCACAGACAGCGAAATCCTGTTCTCTGCCGAGCATTTGCGCAAGTATTATCCGGTGAAGCGCAAGAGCTTTGCCGCTCCCCGAACCTTCATCCGTGCGGTTGATGATGTCTCGTTCTCCATCCGGCGGAATGAGACGTTTGGCCTGGTTGGCGAATCGGGAAGCGGCAAATCTACGCTTGGCCGGGTTCTTTTGCAAATGGAGCAGGCGACTTCAGGCAAGGTGCTGTTTCAGGGCAAGGAGCTGACGGGACTAAACGGCGCGCAGCTTCGTCCGTTACGGCGGGATATGCAGGTTATTTTCCAGGACCCTTACGGTTCCTTGAATCCTAGATGGACGATTGGCGA
The DNA here is from genome assembly GCF_004345425.1 of Paenibacillus sp. BK033. Classification (GTDB taxonomy): domain Bacteria; phylum Bacillota; class Bacilli; order Paenibacillales; family Paenibacillaceae; genus Pristimantibacillus. The sequence continues at coordinate 147,642 of NZ_SLVP01000007.1, read as the reverse complement.
CAGCATTGCCGAACCGCTTAAGGTACATGGCGCATGGACGGCTGACGAGCGTCGGTATCGCGTGAGGGAACTGCTCGGGCTGGTTGGTCTAGACCCGGCGAGCGCGAGCAAATATCCGCATGAGTTTTCCGGCGGCCAGCGGCAGCGCATTGGCATTGCCCGGGCAATTGCCTTGAACCCTAGCTTTATTCTTGCCGATGAGGCCGTTTCCGCTCTGGATGTTTCGGTTCAGGCGCAGATCGTTAATTTGCTGCAGGAGCTTCAGCGGAAGCTGGGTCTGACTTATTTGTTTATTGCGCACGGCTTGCAGATCGTAAGGCATATTTCGGACAGGATTGGCGTTATGTATCTGGGCAAGCTTGTGGAGATTGCGCCAAGCGATGAGCTGTTCCGCCAGCCTGCCCACCCGTATACGAAGCTGCTTATCGAATCGATTCCGCAGCCGGTTCCTGGTCGGCACGGCAGCGTGGCATCGATGCAAGGCGAAATCCCATCGCCGGCCAATCCGCCAAGCGGCTGCCGGTTCCATCCCCGTTGTCCGTTCGCGACGGAAAAATGCAGGAAGGAGCAGCCGGAGCTTCGCCCGTTAGGCGAGGATCGTTATGCGGCTTGTCACTATACCTTATTATGAAGCAGGCTGAGCAGAAGGGGCCGACAGCATCTTACCCGGCATTCTGGCCGGTGCTGACGGCTATTTTTATCGGATCCTTTGTCGGGATGTATCATGTCGTTTCGCTTAACGTGTCGTTGCCAGGATTTATCCGGATATTCGGGACGGAGCTGCAGACCGTTCAGTGGATGATGACCGGCTTTACCCTCGCGAGCGGCATTGTTGTTCCTATTACCGGCTATGCGATGGAGCGGTTTGGCTGCAAGCGGCTGTTTCTGTTTGCAATCGGGGGAATTACGGTCAGCTCGTTTCTATGTGCCCTGTCCTGGAATGTCGGGGCGCTTATTGCGTTTCGTATTGTACAAGGGCTGTTTTGCGGACTTATTCAGCCGGTGTCGCTTGCTTTGATTTACCGGACGATTAGGCCGGAAAAGCAATCCTTTTCCCTTAGCGTATGGTCTTTTTCCACGGTGTTAGGCACCGCCATTGGCCCGTCGCTCAGCGGCTGGCTGCAAAGCTTCGATTGGCATCTTATTTTCCTCGTGACCGTACCGGTCGGATTCGTCGCTTGGATTGTTGGGGCGGTTGTTATTCCGAAGGATTCGGCAAACGGTCTCGCGAGACTGGATTGGCCGGGGCTGCTGCTTGCAACGGGCGGAAGCCTCGCGCTGCTGCTGCTATTCGGCAACATGACTGTGTGGGGCTGGAACAGCTTGCTTACCTGGACGCTGCTGCTTGTTGGAGTTGGCAGCTTTGCGCTATTTATATGGCAGGCCCGCCGCAGCGAGCATCCCCTATTGCAGCTTAAGCTGCTGCTGAATCGCAGATTTTCGCTGAGTCTGATGGCTTCCCTTATTCTGTCATTTGGACTCTATTCGGTTGTCTACTTCATGCCTTTACTGTTGGTCGAAATGAAAGGCTTGTCGCCGTTCAGGGTGGGCCTTTTGTTCCTCCCGGCTGCGGCATGCTTAACGGCAGCCACGTTTGCCGCCGGCAAATGGTATCACAGAGCGGGACCGGCCAAGCTGATTATGATCGGCTGCGCGATTCTGGTTGTGAGCACCTATTATTTCAGCCGGATGCCCCCGGAGACAAGTCTTGTTGCGATTATCGTCTGGCTGGCGGTTCGCAATATCGGAACAGGTCTTGCCTCAACGCCAACAACCAATGCAAGCATGTCTTCCGTTCCCGAGGAGTGGATCGGGCATGCGTCGGCTATGCTCAATTGGCTGCGGCAAGTGTTTAGCGCGATGGCGTTAGGTTTATGCACGTCTTTGTTTTATTCCCGGCTGTCGGTGCATCTGGCGGAATCCGGCGGAGGGGGAGAAGGGACGAGAGCATACAGCCTTGCTTACATGCACAGCATCCACGACGTGTTTTTCGTGTCCAGCATTATTGTCGCCTGCGCGATTCCGATTGCTTTGCTGCTAGGCAGACGGATGTCGGCACCACCGCTTACGACGCCTAAGGAGAGTGAAAGCCTATGAAATTCATATGGTTCAGCCTGGTTATGAATTTGAAGAACCCGGTGACGGGGGAGCATTTTACGACCAGCGAAAAAATCGAAAATATAATCAAGCAGGCGGTGCTTGCCGAGAAGTTTGGTTTTGACGGATACGGCATTGGAGAACGGCATGGAGCCCCGTTTCTCTCTTCTTCTCCTCCGCTGCTGCTGACGGCCATTGCGGCAAGAACTTCGCGCATTCGCCTGCTGACGGCTGTAACGGTGCTTAGCGTGCTGGATCCGGTGCGGGTCGCCGAGGATTACGCGACGCTTGATCATCTGTCCGGCGGAAGACTGGAGATGATTATCGGCAAAGGCAATGATCCGCGGCATTATCCGCTCTTCGGGATAACGGAAGAGGAGCAATGGGATTCGATGGAGGAGCGTTACGAGCTGCTGCGGCGTCTTTGGCGGGAGGAGGATGTGACTTGGCAAGGCCAATACCGTCCGCCTCTTCATGAGGTAACGACGCAGCCAAGACCGCTGCAGAAGTCGATCCCAATCTGGCACGGGAGCGCGTCCAGCACCCGTTCCACCGAGCTTGCGGCCCGCTACGGCGAACCGATCTTCTCCTCGAACAGCTTCCACCCGCAGGCGAAATATAAGGATCTTATCGATCATTACCGCGAGAGACTGGCGTATTACGGGCATGATCCGCGGAAAGCGGTTGTAGGCGCCGGGGCGGGCAGCTTGTATATCGCGAATACCACGGAGGAGGCCATCAAGCGGTATCGCCCTTATTATGAAGCGTTCCAGGCAACGGCCGCCGCCCAGCATAACCAATCCCCGTTCACCTCGCTCGAGGACAATATCGCCGGAGGACCAAGCCTGATCGGAAGTCCGGATGCCATAATCGAGAAAATATTAAACTATCAAGCAGCCTTCGGGCACCAAGTACTGTCTCTTAGCGTAGACGGCCTATCCGAAGCCGAGCAGCGGGAGCAGATGGAGCGGTTCGCTTCGGACATCGCCCCCGTGCTGCGCCGGGAAGTGCCAAGCTGGGTGTGGCAGGAGCAGGGAAAGGGAATTCCGGTTGGATGATTAGGTGGAATAAGACCCTGGCAGGGTCTTATCGGGCATAGGATGGCGGGCGAATGACAGCCGATGTGGTAATTAGCGTTCAACTATGGGCCTAACCGCTGCCTCTATCTACGAAAAAAAAGCAATCCCCAAGCCATCGGCTTTGGGGATTGCTTTTTTCAGTTATTCCGTTGCCAGCACCGTGCAGCTTACGAGCTGCGCCGTACCGCCAACCGCGTACAGCGTGACCTTCTGGCAAGTCTGGTCCGGGAAGACGAGACTGGTCATAGCGGCGGAGCCGTCCGCGAGGAACAGCTCTACCGACGCTGCATCGGCCAAAATCCGCAGACGGAGACGGTCCGGGGCGGACTCGTGCAGTTTCATGTGCTGAGGCTTCGCAAACATGTCGGAGAAATCATGCGGTCCGGCATGCTCCCTTAGCAATGCAAGCTCCTGCTCCTCAGCCGAATAAGTAACGGTTGTGTACTGCTCTTCATTATGATGAAGGATGATACCTAACTCCCGAGCCTCAATCTGCTCCGCTTCTAGACGAAGCTCGAAGGCATCCAGCTTGCAATCGATGATCTCCTGACGGCCATCAGCGAGCAGCAAATCCTCTACTTGAGCAGCCACCCGGGAGAAATACGTTCCGATTTCTTCAACCGGATGCTGGACGATAACAAGCTCGCCGTTCTCTTCGAGGCGCTTTAAACCAAGTGTCCGAGCCGCCGTCATCGAACCTCTCCAGCCGTTTGACGGAACATGATTGGCGTAACGCCAGTTGCTCATCCAAGCGATATAGATCCTCCGGCCGTCTGCCTCCGGAATATCCGAGAAGCTGACGCCCGCATAGTTATCGCGGCCGAAGTCCAGCCAGCGAACCTCGCGATCATCCGGCGCAAACGCAGAACCGTCAAACTCGCCGACAAAATACTGCGTGCGCGAGCCCTCGTTATATTCCGGATTGTCGCCAACGCTAACGAGGAGCACCCATTTGCTCTCATCCGTTCCTTCAACCGTCAGAGGGAAGAGGTCCGGACATTCCCAAACGCCGCCATGAAAGCCAATGCCGTCCCCAAACTCGCTTTCATGCTCCCAGACCTTCAGGTCCGGCGAGGAGTAGAAGGAGATCGTCTGGCCGGCCGCCAGAACCATCATCCACTTGCCGCTGTCCTTGTGCCAGAATACTTTCGGGTCGCGGAAGTCGGATTTATCCGCAACTCGCAGCACCGGATTGCCCTCGTATTTTGTCCACGTTCTGCCGTTATCCCGGCTGTAGGCAAGACTCTGCGTCTGCACGGCAGGCTCGCCTTTTACCTCGAGATGACTCGTAAATACAGCTACCAGCCCGGGCTCATCCGGAAAAAATCCGGATGTATTATGCCAATCCACGACCGCGCTGCCCGAGAAAATCGTCCCGTTCTCATCGGGATAAAGAGCGATGTCCAGCTCCTCCCAATGGACGAGATCCTTGCTGACGGCATGACCCCAGTGCATGGGTCCCCAGGTCGAGCCATGAGGATGATATTGATAGAAGAGATGATATTCTTCATTAAAATAAACAAGTCCGTTAGGATCGTTAATCCAGTTCTGCTGCGGTGCAAAATGCCATAGAGGCCGATATGCGGTCTTCTTGATCGTTTCCAAATAAACGTCCACCTTTTATGATTTGATGTAGTTGTCGTAGCCGGCTTGCTTGATTTGCAGCCATTTATCCAGTCCCAGACGGTTCAACTCTTTCAGGTAATCCGCCCATTCCTCGTTAACCTTGCCCGTCTTCATCCACTCGGCGCGTTTCCGGTTAACGTAAGCGAACAGATCGGTTTCGATCGTGGACAGCTGTTTCTGATCTTCCAAAGAGAAGAAAATCTTCGGATAATTGTTCTCCGCCTTCATGTAAGGAACCAGCTTTTCCTTCATAATGTTCAGGCGCCAAGCCGCGTCGTCCGGCTTTGTCGTGTATTTGCCGTAATACTCGTCAAGGATGGCAAGCGGACCGCCGATATTGGTCTTCTGGCGAAGTTCTGCCGGCGCCGCACCTTCTAGCGGTAGATGCTCGAGCATGCCTTTTGCCTCATCGAATTTGAAAATGTTCTGCTGCGTTTCGTCGCCGTAAGTACCCCAGTTTTCCTGTACCGATTGAAGCGGCTCGTACAGCTGGTCAATCCATTTGGCCGTTAATTCCACGTTTTTGTTTGCGCTTGTAATGACCATGCGGCCGCGGTCAAAGCCGTAGTTGTTCGTGCGGGTAACATTTACTTCGCCGGAAGGGCCGGCCAGCGGCTGCATCAGATCATACTTGTCGTTGTTGCCCGTAATGTTCGCCTTGTCCCAAGTGAAGTACAAGCCGTAACGCTCATCCTGACCCTTCGCCAGGAAAGTATTGTAATCCTGTTCGAACGATTCCTCGTCGATCAAATCCAGCGCATAAAGCTCATGCAAGTAGTTGATGGCATCCTTATACCCGTCTTGATCGGCTGTAAAGACCACTTTGCCGTCATTGGTGACCACCGTATGATCGCCGTTATCGCCAAGACCAAAGGCGCCAAACAGGAAGTTCAGGTCCTCGTTGCCGTTGTTCATGACAACGCTGAGGGGGATCTCGTCGGCTTGGCCGTTGCCGTTCGGGTCATCCTTCTTGAAGGCAAGCAGGACGTTTTTCAATTCCTCGGTTGTAGTAGGCATCTTGAGGCCAAGCTTGTTCAGCCACTCCATGTTAATCCACGGAATATCGTTGACGGAGTGAATGCTTTCTTTGCCCGCCCCAAGCTCCTCGATCCACGGGAAGCTGTAAATATGGCCGTCCGGCGCAGTCATCATTGCTTTGTACTCCGGCGCTTCCTCAAGCACCTTCTGCAGATTCGGCATGTATTTCGTTATGATGTCTTCAAGCGGAATGATCGTTTTGTCCGTTCCAAGCTTGAGCAGATCATAGTCGGAATAAGCCGCATCGAGAATGGCGTCCGGCAGATCGCCGCTTGCTACGGCGAGATTTCTTTTCTCCACGAAGGAGTCCGAGGTGAAGTTCTTCCAATTGACGTGAACGCCGGTTTTCTCCTCAAGCCGCTTGTAGATTAGCTTCTGGTTCGGGTCGGTCGGGGCAAGCGGCGAGCTTTGGGTCATGAAGTTGAGCGTAACCTTTTCCTGAAGCGGGAACGACACGTTAGTCAGGTCATAACTTTTGGAAGCGGCCGAGCCTTTGTCGCCCCCTCCGCTGCAGCCTGCGATCATGGATACGGATAAAGCTAAAGCGGTTGCGGAATAAATCGTTTTTCTCATGAGATGATTCCCCCGTATAAGTTTATTTGATGGAGCCTACCATAACGCCTTTCTCGAAGTACTTCTGGAAGAACGGATACATGACGATAAGCGGCAAACTGGACACTACAATCGATGAATATTTAATCATCTCCGACAGCTTCTTCAGTTCGGCTTGGGCCAAAATATCCGAAATCATGCCGGGATCAACCTGGTTCTGGATCAGAATCGACCGCAGAACAAGCTGCAGCGGGAACAGACGGCTGTTGTCGAGATAAATCATGGCGTCGAAATACGAATTCCATTGCCCGACAAACGCATACAACGCTAGGACAAAGATAATGGGCTTGGACAGCGGCAGGATGATTTGGAAAAAGAGCCGTTGATCCGTGGCGCCGTCTATCTGAGCGGCCTGATTCAGTTCCTTTGGAATGCCGGCAAAATAAGTTCTCGCCAAAATGATGTTGTACACGCTTACCGCGCCGGGCAGAATAATCGCCCAGATCGTATTGAGCATATTGAGGTCTTTGACAACCAGATAGGTCGGAATCAGACCGCCGCTGATAAACATCGTGATCAGGAAAAACACCATAAACAGTCTTTTGCCAACAAAGCCTTCGAGGCTAAGCGGATACGCGGCGAAGACCGATACGACAACGGTTGCCAGTGCAAAACCCGCGGAATACAAAATTGCGTTAAAGAAGCCTCTTAACATGGCCGAATTGCCTAATATTTTCTCGTACCCGGTAACGCTCCAGTCCGAGGCGCTAAGCGACAGCCCCTTCGTCAGAAGCACGTTTGGGTTCAGGAAGGAGGCAAGAAGCACGTAAAGAAGCGGAAAGAGAACGAGAAGCGCGAGCAGGGCAAGCAGCACATAGGTGATAACGAGCAGAACGCGGTCTCTTCGGGAAATATGAATGTCCATTGAATCCTCCTTAAAAGAATCGTCACGCCAACAGCCGGATGGCTGTTCGTGATGATTCTTGCGTCGAAAGCACTAGCTTAAAAGAATCGTCACGCCAACAGCCGGATGGCTGTTCGTGATGATTCTTGCGTCGAAAGCACTAGCTTAAAGAATCGTCACGCCAACAGCCGGATGGCTGTTCGTGATGATACTTGCGTCGAAAGCACGAACTTTAATAGAGTCCTTCTCCTTCGTTCAGCCGCTTCACGACGGCGTTTACGAGGATGAGAAGAATGATGTTGATAATGGAATTAAACAAGCCGATGGCGGTCGAGTAAGCATAATCGCCGGACTGAAGGCCAACCTTGTACACGTAAGTCGCGATAATCTCGGAAGTTGGCGTATTCATAGCGGTCTGCATCAGAAAAGCCTTCTCGTAGCCGATCGACATAATGCCGCCGGCAGCCAGAATGAACAGGACCGCCATAACCGGCTTCAGCGTTGGCAGGTCGATATGCCAGATGCGCCGCAGAAGCGACGCGCCGTCAACGGTTGCCGCGTCATGAAGCTGCGGATCCACATTGGAGAGGGCGGCGACATAAATGATCGAAGCCCAGCCGGCTCCCTGCCAGATGCCCGATAAAATATAAACCGAGCGGAAGTAAGCGGGATCGGACATAAACGAAATGGGCTTATCCGTAAACATGGTGACAAGCGAGTTGACCAGCCCCGTCGGCGACAGGAAAACAAACAGCATCCCGGTAAGAACCACGACGGAGATAAAGTTGGGCGCGTACAGGATCAGCTGTATATTTTTTTTAATCCTGGGCCCTCTGATCTGGTTGAGCATCAGCGCCAGTACGATCGGTACCGGGAAGCCAAGCAGCAAGCCGTAAACGCTGAGCTTCAGCGTATTCATAAAGATATCGTAGAAGTTCGGCGATGACAGGAACCGGTCGAAGTTCTCGAAGCCGACCCATTCGCTCGCCATAATTCCTTTCAGCGGGCTGAAGTTTTTGAAGGCGATGATGGAGCCGTACATCGGAACATACTTGAATATGACGGTCAGCACGACGGCCGGCAGCAGGAAGAGATAAAGCGTGTAGTTTCTGAACACGTAATAAATCCAGCTTGGCTTTTGTTTTCTGCTAATGGATGTGCTTGCCAATGTTAATCCCCCCTAAGAGTGCGCTTTCATATGGAGCTCGGAAAAAGCGGCTTGAATCCGTTTTCCCGATTTCAGGGTAAGTATATGTCAACCGGATGACATATGTCAACCGGTTTCATATTTGTTTATTTTGTGGTTTAATCAAATAGGCATTAAGCTTATAATAGGTTCCATAAAGCGGTAAGACAGGAATGAGGTGAGGCATGTGAACCCGAAAATAAGCGATGTGGCGGAGAAAGCCGGCGTATCCAAAACGACCGTGTCGCGGGTGCTCAACAATCGTGGCTATATCAGCCAGGAGACGAAGGACGCCGTTTACGGCGCGATGAAGGAGCTGAACTATGTTCCCAACGATGTCGCGCGGTCGTTATTTAATAAAAAAACGAATCTAATCGGGCTTATTCTCCCGACGGTGAACAACCCGTTCTTCAGCGAGCTGGCCTTCTACATCGAGAGCATTTGCGCGGAGAAAGGATATAAAGTCTTGCTCTGCAACAGCACCCATAGCAGGGAGAACGAGGAGCGGTACCTCGACATGCTGCTGCGCAATCAGGTGGACGGCATTATCGTCTGTTCGTACAACCGGGGGTTTCACCATTACAATCACGGCAAAATGGCGGTTGTCGCAATCGACCATTACTTGGCTCCTTCCATACCGGTGGTTGGTTCGGATAACTATAACGGCGGCAAGCTGGCAACAGAGCTGCTGATCGCGAAGGGCTGCCAAAATATTGTCCATATTAACGGGCCAAGCGAGCTGGCGACTCCGGCGAATTTGCGGCGGAAAGCTTATGAAGACGTGATCAGGGAGAACGGCCGCGAGCCAATCGTGTACGAGAACCGCCAGTCGTTTGAACAGAAGGGGTATTCGAATCTGTTCGATCGGATCTTCGCGGAGCATCCCGAAGTGGATGGCGTATTCGCCAGCGACGATCTGATCGCGTCAACGTTTATCCAATACGTGAAGAAAAAGGGACTCCGTATTCCGGAGGATATCAAGATTATCGGCTATGACGGGTCGGAGACGGTACAAGCTTTCCTGCCGGAGCTGTCGACCATTCAACAGCCGATCAAAGGCATTGCTCAAGAATGCGTCCGGATCCTGTCGGAGCAGATTGACGGCGAAGCCGATCATGAGGCGGAAGAGATTTATTTGCCGGTTCAGCTGATGGAGAGGGAAACCACCTAGAACGTGGTTTCTTTTTTGGGGGCTGTGTCAACCGGTTATCATACTAAGAGGAGAGATTTATTATGGCGGGGAATGTCGTTTGTATTGGGGAGCTGTTGATTGATTTTATCTGCACCGATATCGATGTGGACCTGGCGCAAGGCGAACGGTTTGTGAAAAAAGCCGGAGGTGCGCCTGCGAATGTCAGCGCGGCAATCGCCCGGCTGGGCGGCAGCTCGGCTTTTGCGGGCAAGGTCGGAAAGGATCCGTTCGGCTATTTCTTAAAGCGTACATTGGAGGAAGAAAAGGTCGATACCTCGATGCTGATGCTGGATGCGCAATTGCCAACAACGCTAGCCTTCGTATCGCTCGATGCAAGCGGAGAGCGGGATTTCGTGTTTAACCGGGGAGCTGACCGTCTCGTTGAGCCGGAAGAGATTGACGTGGATCGCCTCCTGGCGGCGGCAGTGCTTCATTTTGGCTCGGCTACGGCTCTGCTGGAAAATCCGTTCCGCTCGACCTATACAACGCTGCTGCAGGACACTTCGGAGAACGGAAAGCCGTTTATCTCGTTTGATCCGAATTACCGCAAGGATTTGTGGGCGGACCGGCTGCACGAATTCACCAAGCTTGCGCGGGACGGCGCGTCGCATGCCGATCTCGTCAAAGTAAGCGAGGAGGAGCTGCAGCTGATGACCGGCGAGCCGGACCGCACGGAAGCCGTCCGGCTGCTGCATGGGCTGGGGGCCAAGCGGGTTTGCGTGACGCTGGGCAGGAACGGGACATTGGTATCCGACGGCAAAGCTTTGTCGCAGGTGCCGAGCATAGCGGTGAAGTCCGTTGATTCAACCGGGGCGGGTGATGCTTTTGTGGGGGCTTTGCTGTGGCAGATCAGCATGCTGGAGGAGCCCAAGGAAATGTCGTTCCGGCAGCTTTTGTCTTTCGTGGAATTCGCCAATAAAGTCGGGGCGATCACCTGTACGAAGATGGGGGCCATTGCAGCCCTGCCGACCCTGGACGAAGTACATTCATACCCGGCATAAAACAAGGGAGGCAGCGTCGGTTCGGGTAACCGCGTGCCTCCCTTGTTGCAAATAGATTAGTGATATGCCGGCGTCTCGATGCCGCATGGTCCGCCGTCCGGATTCGCTTCCAGCGAGAGCTCGGTGCCGTCCGCCTTGTAGAGCGGGTTATACCAATGCGAGATGGACATCGCGCTGCTGTTCGCGTAATGGGAAATAAACGCGCGGCGGAAACGGTCCTTTGTTTTGTTCCGGTAGGAGCCGTGAATCAGGTTGCCGTTGAAGAACAGGATATCGCCTGGCTCCATGATGGCGGCAACGGGCTTCTCCTCTTTTGGCGGCTTTACGTAATGATTCGTGAACGATTCGTTTGAATCCGATTCTTCCGGGCATACGATTTCATACGTATTTGTCTTCGGAACAAGCAGCATGCAGCCGTTTTCTTCGTCGCAGCGGTCGATAGCCGCCCATGCCGCAATACAGTTGCCCGGCTCCACCTTCAGATAGAAATTATCCTGATGCAGCGCTTGACCGCGCGAGCCCGGAGGCTTGTAATAGAACATGCTTTGCGCAGCCAAAGCCTCTTCTCCGTACAGATCGTGCATAATGTCAAGAACAACCGGATGCAGCATGTAATGCTTGCTCAGATCGTTGTAACGGTGAGGGTGCATCACCCGCGGATAGCGGCGAAGCGGATCCTCCTGCTCTCCGTCCAGGACCGGCTCGAAGTAGCCGGGAATGGGGGTAAGGCTGATTTTATCGAACTCGGCCCGGATTTCCTCGATCTCTTCCTTGCTCCATACCCCTTTTACGATTACGTATCCTTCCGTCTCGAACTGCTTCATCTGCTCCTCGGTAAGCACTTTAAGCGACTGGTTCATTTGTATTGCCCCTCTCCTTGTTGTTTGCTGCTTCTTGTCTCTAATTGTAGGGCGTTAAGGGAAAAGGGAGAAGTCGCGATTATGCTCAATACTGCATGGATTCTGCTATTATGCTGGACGAATGGAATGTGGCGCGGTACCCTTAGGATAAGGAATCGGAGCGGGGTGGAAATGATGGAGAAGGAATCGAAGAACGGCGTCGTGACGGGACATTTTCTGGAGAACGAGTCCTATTGCATGGTACGGCCTGCCGGAAGAGAGGACTGGCTGCTCGTCTATACGCTGGAGGGTCAGGGATTTTTCCGGACGCCGGCGGGAGAAAAATTATGCAAGGCAGGGGAATTGGTACTGCTCCGCAAAAGGATTCCTCATACGTATGGAACCTTAAAAGGAGATACGTGGAACTTTCTGTGGGTGCATTTCAACCGGCTCCCGGAGCTGTCCCTGCTGCCGGATGAAGAGGTGCTGCTCTGTCCGCTGCCCTCCAGCGAGCTGCAGCGAAGGGTGCTCCGCATCTTCCGGTCGCTGCTGCATGACTCGAGGGCGCAGCGCGGATTCTGGGAGGAGCTATGCGATAATCAGCTGAGTGCTTTAATTCTGCTGATGGCCGGACAGCTTGCGGACAAGCTGGATTACCGCGTCAGCCAGGTGATGCGGATTTTATCCGCGCAGATGCAGGAGCCGTTATCCGTTAACGAGCTGGCCGCACGGGTAGGATTGTCCGCTTCGCGGCTGTCCCATCTTTTCAAATCCGAGACCGGCCGCTCCATTGTGGACACGCTAAACAATATGCGTCTCGAACAGGCGGTTCTGCTTATGCTGCAGGCTGGCCGGACGGCCGGGGAAGCAGCCTTTGACGTCGGCTTCCAGAGCTATAACCATTTTGCCGCCTTGTTCCGCAGGCGGTATGGCTGCGGTCCGGCGGAGTACAAGCGCAAGGCGGAATCTATACCCGAGCCTTGAATTGGCTTGGCGTCAGGCCGACGAATTTCTTGAACTGCCGCATGAAGTGCGTCTCATGCTCGTACCCGCAGCTTGTCGCGATAGCGGTTACGGAGAGCGTGCTGTTCTTGAGCAGGTATTTGGCGAGCTCCAGCCTGCCGTTAATCATATCGGTAACGACGGAGCAGCCGAAAATATCCTTATAGAGATGCTGGAAGTAGGACTTGCTCAGATGCACGCGGTCAGCCAGCATCTCTACCGTGACATGGCTTTGCGGCGAGTTATACAGCTCGTCCCGCAGCTCCGAGAACTGCCGGATATATCGCCCCGGCCGCTCGGGATGCTGGGATAGCTCATGCAGATTGCTCAGCTTCATCAGAAGCGCCCGAATATCCGTATCCAGAATGTGATCCCTCAAATGCCCGCCTTGCTTCTGAACCCGATGGAGCTCCATAATGCTTCTCGAGATGAGCATGGGATCAACGGCGGGGACAGGAGTATCCAGCGGAAAGTTTAGTTCGGCAAGCAAACCCTTCAGCTCTTCCCCCCGGCAATGAAACCAGTCGTTTACGAACGGCAGCTCAAACTGCGCATAGGAATGCGGCGTATCCGGCTGGAACAGGATAAACGAATCGCTGTCCACCAGAATACGCAAGCCACGTATGATCACCTCGGACTTCTTCTTGAACAAAACAAACGCGTAATCCCCCGAACCATTCGGCCGGATAATCGAAATCCCGTGAGGATGGACAAACCGGTAGCCGCAGCTGTCTAATCGGATGATCGTCAGCAGCTCCTTTCTTCAAAAAAGCACGATAGGTCAGTTTTTTCTCATTATAGTGAATTGTAGGCGCTTTCTCAATCCCATACAATCTTTCTTATAGAGTTATTTATTATCGTCCTATGCGCGGGTGGGAGCTGAAGAAAGCATGACAATCACAGAATCCGTCAGTAAAAGGGAACGGGACGGCTGCAAGGGCTGTTCGGCCGATGTCAGAGTGACGGACGAGCAGATTCAGCGCCTGATCTCCAAGATCAAATCCGATGCCTGCGTAACGGACGAGCTGTACGCGAAGCGGCTCGCCGCATGCGAAGGCTGCGCAAGCATGGCGTACGATACGACCTGCATGCATTGCGGCTGTCTCGTACGGGTGCGAGCAAAGCTAAAGGATAAAGGATGCCCGCATCCGCAGCAGGCGGTCCGGGCGTTATGGGAAGCAAACCACTAACGGCTGTTTGTGCAATTATTCTTTTTGGGAGGCGTTATTGAATGAACAAAGCGGTAGTCCATGCAGACTGGTCAATCGGCACGATTAACAAGAACATCTATGGCCATTTCGCCGAGCATCTTGGCAGATGCATTTATGAAGGCTTGTGGGTAGGGGAAGATTCCGAAATTCCGAATACGGACGGCATCCGCAACGACGTTATCGAAGCGCTGCGCAAGCTGAAGGTGCCGGTTCTGCGCTGGCCGGGCGGCTGTTTTGCCGATGAGTATCACTGGAAAGACGGCATTGGTCCCCGCGAGACGCGCAAGAGAATGGTCAATACCCACTGGGGCGGCGTAGTGGAAAATAACCATTTCGGCACGCACGAATTCTTCCGCTTATGCGAGCTGATTGGCGCCGAGCCTTATATCTGCGGCAACGTGGGCAGCGGCTCGATTCAGGAAATGTCCGAATGGATGGAGTACATGACGTTCGACGGCGATTCCCCGATGGCGAATCTGCGCCGCCAGAACGGCAGGGAAGAGCCTTGGAAGCTGAAGTATTTTGGCGTGGGCAACGAGAACTGGGGCTGCGGCGGCGAGATGCTTCCGGAGCATTACGCGGATCTGTACCGCAACTTCCAGACTTACGTCCGTCAATACGGCGATAACAAGCTGTACAAAATCGCCGGCGGCGCAAGCTCCGACGATTACCGCTGGACCGACGTGCTGATGAACAAAGCGGAGCGCTTCATGAGCGGTCTGAGCCTGCATCACTACACGGTTCCGGGCGTATGGGCCGACAAAGGCTCCGCCACGGAATTCGACGAGAACGACTGGTTCGTGACCATGAAGAAAGCCGAATACATGGACGAGCTGCTTACCCGTCACAGCACGGTCATGGACCGCTACGACCCGAACAAACGCGTTGGCTTGATCGTTGACGAGTGGGGCACTTGGTTCAACGTGGAGCCGGGCACCAATCCGGGCTTCCTGTACCAGCAAAACACGATGCGCGACGCGCTGGTTGCGGCGATCAACCTGCATATTTTCCATAAGCATTGCGAGCGCGTACAGATGACCAACATTGCCCAAATGGTTAACGTTCTGCAAGCGGTTGTTCTGACTGAGGGCGACAAAATCCTGCTTACGCCTACTTACCATGTGCTTGAAATGTACAATGTCCATCAGGATGCCGAAGCGCTGGCGATTCATGGCCAATTCGGCAAAGTGAATGCCGACGGCAAAGAGCTGGACCAAGTTGGCGTTACCGCGTCCAAGAAGGATGGCGTCATCCATGTCAGCCTGTACAACCTGCACCCGTCCGAGCAATCGGAGATCAGCCTTGAGCTCCGCGGCGCCGAAGGCAGCTTCAACTGCACGGGCAAGCTGCTTGCAGCGGATGCGATTCAAGCGCATAACACCTTCGAGGAACCGTCGAAGGTGAGCGTAAAGCCATTCTATGAAGCGAAGATCGAGGACGGCAAATTGAGCCTTAATCTGCCTGCCGCATCGGTAGTTACGCTGCGTCTGGAGCAATAAAAGATCAGAGCCGGTAAGTCCCTTTTGCGGGGCTTATCGGCTTTGTTTTTGTTGGATCACAGAGGGGCGAGGCTTAACGCTTCCTATGTTGGATTCCCTCCAGTGTTTCCATTACATGTACCATGGTTTCTACACTGGATTCATCCCGTGTTTACTCCATTTAGGGTTACTTGGCAGAGGGGAGCTCATTATGGTGCATTTAACCCAGCATAGATAGGGAACAAGCAGCGAACATCGATCAAACCAGGCGTTTGCGGAAGCTTAAGGCAGTAGAATTAGCCGACGTTGAACAGGTTAAGGTCCATTAGGGACCTTAACGTCCGGAACAAGTAACGTCGGGTGATTGAAGGAGCATAAGACCCAGGCGGGCTCTTATTTACCAGTGCGAGTGTCGAAACTGGCCTGTTACAGGTGCCCGAAAATGAAATAAGACCCCCATAGGGTCTTATTCCTCAACCTCTTCGGCTATCCTCTCAAATTGCTGCCCGTCGTAATCGCACGGTCCCGGAAGTTCTCGACCGAGGCGCTTTTTTCGTAGAAATGCGGGACGTTGTCCCGAATGCCCTGCCGAGTATAGAACGGATCGTCGGCAGCCAGCGGGAAAGTAACCTTTTCCCCGGTGGTGGCGGATTTGTAAATGCCTACAATCAGCTCCAGCGTCGCACGGCCGCTATGGCCGTCAATTAACAACGATTCCCCGCGCTCGATCGCGGACAACACATTATCGATCTGCCCGGCATGCCCCTCATAGGCAACCTCCGGAAGGCTGTCGTAATAGGCCTGGATCTCGGCAGAAAGGGCCGTATTTGGAGTCGGGAAGCCGTTATCCATCGAGCTGGATGCAACAAGCTTCCATGGCGCGGAGATACGCGCGGCTTTGCCTTGGAAAATAAGCTGCTGCTCCTCGCCGTGGTGGACGACGGAGCTCGTAATTTGGCCAAGGCCGCCGCCGGCGAACTTCAGCATCGCAATCGACAGATCCTCCACCTCCGCATTATCATGCGAGGTATTGCTCATGAACGCCTGCAGCTCGGTTGGCCGGCCCATCATCCAGAGCAGCGCGTCGATATGGTGAACCGCATGGTTCAGCGTGCAGCCGCCGCCTTCCTTCTCCCATGTGCCGCGCCACCAGAGGTCATAGTAGCAATGGCCGCGCCACCAGAAGGAATCGACCTGCGAGTGGACAACCGGGCCGATCAACCCGCTGTCGAGCACTCCCTTAAGCTTCATCATTGGCGTGCGGAAGCGGTTCTGGGCTACGATCGATAAGAGCTTACCGCTTTCCTCCGCGGCCCGGTTCATCGCGTCGCACTCTTCGAGCGAGGAGGCCATCGGCTTTTCGACCAGCACATGCTTGCCCGCGCGGAGGAAGTCGACCGCAATCTCGGCATGCGTGTAAGGCGGCGTGCAGACGGAGACCAGATCGATGTCCTGGCCGAGGAGCTCCTTGTAATCGCTGTACGCCTTCGCCTCCGTAAGTCCGCATTGGGCAATGCGGCTCTCGGCTTTGTCTGCGTAAATATCCGTGACCGCAACAATCTTGCATCTGTCCGAAAACTTCTGATAGGCGTCGATATGGGCTCTACTGATAGCCCCGGATCCAATAATGGCGATTTTCAGCATTTTATCATCTCTCCTATTCCATGCGAACCGCAAGATTTTGGGCTAATACGCTAAGCTCGGCAACCTTGAAGGCATGTTCCTGGGTCATGGCGTTTTCCGTACGGTGGATGCAGTCAAGAATAAGCTGGCCGAAGAAGGGATAGCCAACTTGCCCTCTTACCGAAAAATGAAACTCTCCCTCATGGTTGGCCATATAAACCTGATCGCCTTCGGGATTCTTGGCAAGATCGACGTATTTGCGCACTTCAATGTAACCGTCGGTGCCAAGAATAAGCGTCCGGCCGTCTCCCCACGTGCTCAGCCCGTTAGGGGTCAGCCAGTCCACCCGGAAGTATGCCGCAGCGCCGTTGTCGCCCGTCAGCATCACGTCGCCATAGTCTTCCAGCTCCGGGTAGTCCTTGTGATGGTAGTTAGCGATGCGGGACTGCACGACCTGCGCATCCTTTGCTCCCGTATAAGACAGAAACTGCTCGATTTGATGGCTGCCGATATCGCAAATAATGCCGCCGTACTTCTCCCGCTCGAAGAACCATTTCGGTCTGGCCTTCGCATTCGTGCGATGAGGTCCCCAGCCCATGACCTGCACAACCCGTCCGATCGCTCCTTGCTCGATTAATTGTCCAGCGAATAAGGCTCCTTCGTTATGAAGCCTTTCTCCGTAATAGACCATATATTTGCGCCCGGTCTCGGCAGATACCCGTTTGGCGTCTTCCAGCTGCTCCAAGGTGGTCAAGGGCGCCTTGTCCGTAAAATAATCCTTGCCCGCCTGCATGACCCGAAGGCCAAGCGCGCAGCGTTCGGAAGTTATGGCCGCCGAAGCAACGAGCTGTATGCGGGAATCCGCGAAAATCTCCTCTTCCGAAGCGGCTGCTTTTACATGCGGATACCGCTCCACGAATCTGGCAACCTTCTCCGGGTCCGGATCGTACACGTATGCAAGCTCGCCGCCTGCTTCGATCAATCCGTTGCACATGCCGTAGACATGCCCGTGATCCAGCGCGATTGCCGCAAATTGAAATTCCCCGGGCGCAACAACAGGATTTGGTTTTCCCTGCGGCGCATAGTTCATGCCGTCTGATTTACTCAAGCCAGTCACATCTCCTTAAGTGGAATTGCTTCTAGAATATATGGAAAATGAGATGCTTTGTCGTTTGATTTTGCGGTAAAATGTTTATATCTTGCGGTTATCTTGAAAGGGCGGGAGAACGGATGGTTCAGGCAAAAAGATGGTTCGAATACGAGTACCGCAGAACGTCGAGAGACTACTTCCGCGAGGTGTTCCATGCTCACTCCCAGATGGAGCTTACGTATGTCCATGAGGGCCGCGGGCTGCTCATTATTGACGGGGTATCCTATTCGATTGAGCCTAATGTGCTGCTTGTGTTTCCGCCGTTCCAGATGCACCGCATTCAGATTCAGGTGACGGAGAAGGAGCCATTTATCCGCAGCGTGCTGCTGTTCGAGCCGGCGGTGCTGCACGGTTATCTGAACGATTTTCCAAGTTTAAAAAGCTTCTTCCAACGGCTGATGCTGCAGCAGGCGAATGTCCATCCGGTGAATGCAATGCCGGAGAACGAGCCGTTTGCGGCTTTGCTCAGGCAGTTCAGCGTAACGATGGGCGGCAAGAGAGAGGCGGATTTCGAGGAAAACATGGGCGTCTTTCTGCTCAGCCTTGTGCATCAGCTGAAGCAAAGCCCGGAAGGCGAATCCGCTTTTCTCAAGAAGCATAACCATCATGTAGAAGAAATCATCGGATGGATTGAGGAGCATTACACGGAGCCGTTCCGGCTGGAGGAGCTGGCGGGCGAGCTTCATTTGTCGCCATATCATGTTGCCCATCTGTTCAAGGAATCGACCGGCACAACCATTGTCGCTTATACCCAAGCCACCCGAATCCGGCATGCCTGCTCGCTGCTTCGCAAGACAACGCTGCCTTTATCGGAAGTCGGTTATCGGGTAGGGATCGCGAATCCTTCGTATTTCAGCAAAATTTTCCGCCAGATCATGGGCGTCGCGCCGCTCACGTATAGACAGCATCTGATCAAATAAGGATGAGGTGAAGGGATGATTCTTTTTCAAAGCAAAGAGATTGGTCTCCGTACATTGGAGCTTGAAGACGCGGGGCTGCTGGTCCGCTGGCTCAGCGATCCGGTGGTGCTGGAATATTACGAGGGCAGGGACAGGCCGCTTGACGCCGAGCAGGTCCGGAAGCATTTTTACGAGGAACGGGAAGAGATTATTCCTTGCATTATTCAATATAACGGCAACGACATCGGCTATCTTCAATTCTACGAGATTCAGGAAGAGGAAAGGGACATTTACGGATTCCCGGAGGACGAGGGCGCAGTTTACGGCATGGACCAATTTATCGGCGAGTACCGTTATTGGAACAAGGGGATTGGCACGGAGCTGATCAGAGAAACGGTGCGTTATTTGATCAAGGAGCGGGGAGCGCGGAGGATCGCCATGGATCCGCAGGCCTGGAATGCAAGAGCGTTAAGAGTGTATGAGAAGAGCGGTTTCAAGAAAACGAAGCTGCTGGAGAAGCATGAGTGGCATGAGGGAGAATACCGGGATTGCTGGCTGATCGTATACGACGCCGACGCGGCAGATGCTTAAGGCGTCATGCCGCCCATACCACATACCATCCATATCGCCAATAAGGCCCATATGCATTTCCTTTCAATAGTCCAAAATGCGCAAACGGTTGCTCAAATTTTTAATGCTCCTGTCGAAAAGTAAATTTCTTCTAACCCCCATTGACTGTAAAGCGTTTTCATAATAGGATGAAGATAATTCTTACAAGCTTATAAATGCCTAATTTAAGGGCAATGCTTTCCGGTTTAAGAACAAAACCGGAACAACCCCGCTATCTCTTCTAACCCAAGGGATAGCTTTTTTTATCTGAATATAAGCAAGTATAGGGTTTTTTCTATCCTGTATGCTTATATTTCGTTCGCGAAACGTCCGCTGCGATCTCCAAGGATCGTGCAGCCGTGTAGACTTGGAAGGAAAGGAGCTTTTTGCGTCTTGTTGTGCAATCGTTTGCTCAATCATTAAACCGGGGAGGATTTCGTGCATATGATAAAGCATGTAAGGAGCGGAAAACAGATAAGAATATGGTCGCTGCTGCTGGCGGTCATGATGGTTATTCAGGTGGTGGGGCTGGTGCCCAAGCAGGTTCAAGCAAGCGCTGCCAGCGAAACGTATTCGGAGGCTGGCGCGATTCATTTCGTTTTGCCGAAATCGTCGGTCAGCATAACGGCCAAAGGCGATTTCAACAGCTGGGGCGATCCGGCCGTAACGCTGACCGATGAGGACGGGGACGGTACTTACACGGCTGAAGTAACGGGGGATGCGCCTAGCAAGGCTTATGGCTACAAGTTCTTAGTGAACGGCAACTGGCTGGATAATCCGAATCTGAACGTTTCTTCGGACGAGAACAGCAAGATTCATCTAAGCTATACGCCGCATTTCAAGGTGGCGGGAAGCTTTGATACGAATGCTTTTGCCGATCAGCATGAGATGGTGCTGAGTGAAGGCAATTATACGTTTGCGGCTGAATCGCTGGCGGACGGGACTTATACGTATAAATTTATTTCGGAGGCCGAGGGCCTTCCAAGCATTTGGTTCCAGGATCCTACGAATCCGGAAACGTCGAACGGAAACAGCAAAATCCTCGTTGGCGAACCAACGCCGGATGCTCCGACTGCGGACGTATTCGTCAACCAACCGGGCGGCAGCAGCAAATGGGTGGTCGTCGGCTCCTTCCAAGGGTGGAATAACGCTTCGGCCGATACGCTCATGAGCCATCTCGTTGGCGAATTTTATGCCTACTCAACCGTGCTGGACCCGGGCCATTACGAGTTCAAGCTGGTCCGTCAGGGAACTTGGGACGGCTATTCGGATAACGGCAATAACTTCGCTTTTGACCTGGCGGCTCAGTCGAAGGTGAATTTTTACGTCAATGACGAGCTTGGTCAGGTCCGGATCAGCGTGCCGGGAGCAAGCGGCATTCCGCAATATACGCCGGTTCTTGGCGCGGCAGAATGGCCGCGGCTTGTCGGCGATATTCAGACGCAATTCGGGGAAGACGCTTGGGCGCCTGATCAGGCGAAGCAGCTGTTTGTCGATTACAACTTCGACGGATCGGTCTATAAGCTGCAGCGCGCGCTGCCGGCAGGCCGTTACGAGATGAAGGTTGTGCAGGGCGACAATTGGTCGGCCAATAATTACGGTACGGGCAATGACAATTTTATTTTGACGACACTGGATCCAGCCGATGTTACGTTCAGCACCGTGCTTGCGGAGCGGACGATCGTGACGAATTACAAGCCGGCGGACAGCCAGTTTGACGGGATGATCAAGCGCGACAAGCTGCTCTTCGATTCCCGGTCGGTTACTTACAAGAAGCCGTTTGGCGCGATAAAAGAAGGCGTCGAGGACGTGACGCTCCGCATGGCGACGGAAGCGGGCGATGCGCAGGTGGTCCGCGTGGAGCTGAGCAATCCCGAAGGGCTTGCTTCGGCATTTGATATGCATAAGGCGACTACATTTGACGACAAGGATTACTGGGAGGTTACGATCCCGGGCTCGACTTTCAAGGGCATCGGGGTATGGGGCTACAAATTTATCCTGATCGACGGAACGGCGAAGGTGGAATACGGTGACGACGGTTCGCGCGGCGGTACCGGCACTACGGCGGACGAAGGCGTGCTGCCTTACGATCTGACCGTTTACGATAAGGATTTCACGACGCCGGATTGGATGAAAAATGCCGTTGTGTATCAGATCTTCCCTGACCGCTTCTATGACGGCAACAAGGAGAACAACCGGGCGAAGACGGAAGACGGCTACCGCGGTCCCGCAGAAGGGGATAACGCAACGGCCGGCGTGACTTCGAAGGGCGGTTATCAGCTGCAATATTTTGACGGCGGAGTGGCCAATGATCCAACGCCGGATCAGGTGGAAGGAACATGGTCGACCCCGCCGGAAAATCCGGACCGGATATCGCCGGAGCAGAAGCCTTATTTCCCGGATGCGAAATCCGATGGCGTATGGACTAACGAGTTTTACGGCGGCGATATCCAAGGGGCTTCGCAGAAGCTTGACTACCTGAAGTCGATCGGCGTAAACGTCATCTACTTCAACCCGGTGGCCTGGGCCGGCTCGAATCATAAGTACGATGCGACGGACTACGAGCATTTAGATCCGATGTTTGGCGAGCCGGTATACAATACGCCTGGCGATCCAACCTCCGGGCTCAATTACGAAGCGACAAGGGCAGCTTCCGACCGCATTTTTACCGAGTTTGCGAAAAAGGCCCATGAGATGGGAATCAAGCTGATTGTTGACGGCGTGTTTAACCATGTCGGCGACGACTCGATTTATTTTGACCGCTATGAGAAGTATCCGGAAATCGGTGCTTACGAGTTCTGGGCGAAGGTATACGACATGGTGAATGACGAGGGCTTGGCGCTTGATGCAGCGAAACAGCAGGTCATTGACTCCTTTACCGCTCAGATCAACCCGGCTACGGGCAAGCATTACGCGTATCCGGAGGATTTTGATTTTACAACCTGGTTTACGGTATCCAATGAAAAAGTAGACGGCCATTACAAATACGAAGGCTGGTGGGGCTACGATTCCTTGCCTGTCATTGATGCGCCGACGCCTGCCGCCGGCGATACGGAAGGCCTTCCGGGCAATCATGAATGGAACGTAAAGGGCTACCGCGATCTCGTAATCGGCCATAATCTGTCGGGCAAAACGGATGAAGAAGCTTCCGCCATGATGCAGAAGGCGAACTCGCAGCGCTGGGGCTGGCTGGGGGCTAACGGGTGGCGGCTCGACGTAGCGCCGGACGTATCCGCTGGCACTTGGCAAAAGTTCCGCGAAGCGGTGAAGTCGACGGAAGGCCGCAAGGACAGTAACGGCGAGACGATTCCGGAACCGGTCATTCTTGGCGAGGAGTGGGGCGTAGCAACGCGGTTCCTGCTTGGGGACCAGTTCGATTCGGTGATGAACTACCGCTTCCGCGGCGCGCTGCAAAGCTTTATTCTGAGCGGCAACGCCCAGCAGTTCAACGATGCGCTGGAGTCAATCCGGGAGGATTACCCGGCCGAGGCTTGGGAAGTGATGCTCAACCTTGTCGACTCGCACGATACGATCCGGTCGATTACGAAATACGATAAGCCGGAGTGGGAAGAGGAGCATTTGGCGATTGCGCCGGAGGCTTCGGACAAAGCGCTTCAAATGCAGGCGCTGACGGCGATTTTCCAAATGGGTTATCCGGGCGCGCCAACGATTTATTACGGGGATGAGGTAGGTCTTGCCGGTACAAAGGATCCCGACTCCCGCCGCGCCTTCCCTTGGGAGCGCGTATCGGAATCCGGTGGAGAGTATACCGGGGTTGGGAAATATGCGTCTTTGTTCAATACGTATAAGAAGGCAGGCACCGTGCGCGACAACAATGAAGTGTTCCGCACCGGAGAGCTGAAGACGGCTTACAATACGGGCGATGTCATTGCCTATGCACGGAAAACGGGCAGCCAAGGCGGCCTTGTTGTCGTGAACCGGGGCTCCTCGGATGTGAGTATTCAGGCGGATGTGGCAGGCTTCCTGCCGGAAGGCCTGACGCTTGAGGATCAGCTTGGCAGCGAAGCGGTAGCAACGGTTACGGGCGGTAAAGTATCTTTGACCGTAAAAGCGATGACTGGTCTTATGATGACGTCGACCTCCGAGCTCGTTCAAGTTCCGCAAGTAACGAATGTGCATGCGGCTGGCGGCAATGGGCAAGTGGATTTAACATGGGATGCGGTAGCCGGTGCTTCCGGTTATAACGTATACCGCGCGGCGATTGAAGGCGGGCAGCTGCAGCTGGCCGGAGAGCCGTCGGATGCAAGCTGGACCGATACCCATGTCGTGAACGGCAAGAAATATTACTACACGGTGACAGCCGTGACGGAAGCCGGGGAAAGCCCGCTCAGCGAGTATGGCTCGGCAACGCCGTCGTTCCCGGTCAGCAGCGTTGAAGTGACAAAGCAATCGCAGGAAGTAACGCTTGGCGTTGGCCATAAGACTTCCGACATTGAAGTAACGATTGCTATCCCTGGTCTGACGGACAACGCGGCTCTTGCCGGCAAAGAAGCGCCAAACGTCATTGGACGTCTTGCATTCTATAAAGACGACGCGGGCAAAGCGACGGCCGAAGATACGAAGCTTCGCTATAAGTCCGATACGGAAGACGGCAGGAAAGTATACTGGGCCGCATTCGAACCGACGGAAGCCGGCACGTACCTTTATTTTGCAAGGGTATCCACGGATAACGGCGAGTCGTATGCCGAATCGGCTGAGGAAGCGGTGCCGGTTCAGGCGGACGGCTCGGATACGGAAGCTCCGAAGGCTCCCGTGCTTGCGGAGATTGCGGTGGAGTCCAACCGCGTTCTGCTGAACTGGACGGAGGATGCCGAAGAAACAACGGTTGATCATTACGAGATTTTCCGCAAGACCGCGGATTCCGGATTTGTGAAGATTGCTTCGGCTGCCAAAACAGCCGTGTCCTACGCGGACTTTACGGTCAGCAACGACAAGGCTTATACGTACAAAGTGGCTGCGGTAGACAGCGCGTATAACCGGGCGTTCTCGGGCGAGCAATCGGTAACGCCAAAGCTTGTTATGGTCGATGTAAAGCTCCGCGTTCATTTGCCTAGCTATACGCCGGTTCAGGACGATATTTACTTGGCGGGCGATCTGAACGGCTGGAATTCGGCGGGCAACAAGCTGACCGTGCCAAGCGGCGCCACAACTCGCGATGTAGTCGAATACAGCTTCAAAATGATGGCGGGCAAGTCGATTCAGTACAAATATACCCGCGGCACCTGGGCGACGGAGGCCTTCACCTCGCATGCCCGCCTGGCAAGCGATACCGTGGATGCCGGCAACTATGCTTACTCCTCGACGGATACGAATATGAGGCTGACGATCAAGAACCAGGGCGGCAATACGATGGTCGTCGACGATTACGTCCTGCGTTGGGTTGATATGCCTATGATCTTGACAATGCCGCGTATCTCTTACGGCGAGAATATTTCGTATGATACGGATGAAGAGTCGTTTACGCTGCGTGCCAATGTGCCGTATGGCGTGGACTTTACGATTAACGATCAGCCGTTGGCGGACGGAGCGATGGATGCTTACGGCAGCGTGTATGCACCAAATCTTCCGCTTCAACCGGGTGAGAACCGCTTTGTGCTTCACATTGAGCCAAGCGCGGATACGCTGGCACAGGAATGGTACACGGATAAGGGCCGCGCTTCGCAAGCGACCAAAACGATCGAGCTTGTCATTACAAGAGACGGCGGCGATAGCGGTAACGGCAACGGCAATGGAAACGGCAGCGGAAGCAGCGGCGGCGGAGTGACGCCGGGCAGCTCTTCGGTGACGGTAACCGAGCAGCAGCTGAAGGATGCGGTGAAGCAAGCCGGCGACAGCAAAGTGACCGTTGCGGTTGACGGGAAAACGGAAGTGCTCCTGCCGGCGGGGGCTGCTGAGCTGTTGGGCGGCAAGCCGCTGGAGCTGAAGCAGGGAGATTTGACGCTGCTTATTCCAAGCGCGATGCTGCAAGAGCTGGCGAAGAAAGCGGGTGGCTCTGCGTTGAGCGCTGCTTCGCATATTGTCCTGCTGCTTAAGCCGCTTGATGCTGCGGCGGAGCAGGATTTGCTGAACAAGGCTGCTGCGGCAGATGGTACGGAGTTAAACCCGGCTTCCGCCGTAGTTGAGTTCCGCCTAGCGCTAGTGGACGGCAATGGCAAGGAATCGGCCGTGTTAAGCAAGTTTGACGAGCCGCTTAAGCTGGCGTTTAAGCTGGATAGCGAAGCTAATAAGAAGCTGACCGGTATTTATTACGTAGCGGATAACGGCAAGCTGGAATATGTCGGCGGAACGTTAAATGAAGACGGTACAATGACGGCAGAGATTCAGCACTTCTCCACATACGCGGCATTGGAATACTCGAAATCATTCGGGGATGTACCTTTGACGCATTGGGCTTGGGGGATGATCAGGGTGCTGGCATCCAAGCATGTTGTAACAGGCGTAACGGCTGACCGGTTTGACCCGGAACGCAGCGTGACCCGTGCCGAATTTGCCGCGCTGCTTGTTCGGGCAATGAGCCTGAAGGCTGCCAAGCCAGCCGGATTCGCGGATGCAGCAGCCGGCAGCTGGTATGCCGACAGCGTTGCAGCGGCGGCAGAAGCGGGCATTATCAAAGGGCGTACCGCTACAACCTTTGCGCCAAACGCCGTCGTTACGCGCGAAGAGATGGCCGTTATGCTCTTGCGCGCGTACGAAGTAAAGAGCGGCAAGAAACTGGAAGGCGGCGCGGAAGGCAATGCCTTCACCGATTCCGCCGCTATCCATGACTGGGCGAAGACGTCCGTTGAGGCAGCCGTTAAGCTTGGCTTCATCAATGGCAAGGGCCAAGGCCAATTCGACCCGCAAGGCTACACTACCCGCGCCGAAAGCGCGAAGGTGATCTACAAGCTGCTAGGCTTGTAGAAGACGGAAAAGCGAACAGGCGAAAAAGCTGTCCTCTTGCGGGGCAGCTTTTTTGCGTCTTGCAGGCGAATAAGAGGAAAAAACCGAGTTGCGGCAGATCCGTATGCAAGGTGCTATCTCACATACGGATTTTTCCGGATCATCTGTACCAAGTTCGTCGCCGAGGCGGGGAGCGGCTCGTTTCTGCGGGTACAGATGGCGATGGTGTTCTTGAGGTGGATTCCCTCGACATAGACGCGGGCGAGCTCGCCGCGTTCGACGTAGTCGCGGACGACGAGGGAGGAGACAAAGTTGGCACCGTAGCCTGCGATTACGGCAGTAATCGCTTCGTGCAGTCCGTTAAATTGCAGGGAGATGGTCGGAACGGCCGAATTGTAGGTGCGGCATAGGGACAGCAGACGTTCCCTTGTGGAGCTGCCTTCCTCGCGCATGACAAACGGCTCCTTCATCATCTCAGGCAGCGTGACCTGCTGATTGGCATACGGGTGGCCGGGCGCGACAACAAACCATAATTCATCCTGGAATAGCTCTTCCGTCTGAATCGTGTCCGGATAATGCTCGGCCATTCCGCCAAATATGGCGATATCCGCTTCGACGTTCAGGAGCTGCCGTAAGGCCCCGCTGGAGTTGGTTGTCGTGATATTCATCTCGACCTGCTCGAATTGCTGCTTGAACTTGGCGATCCAGGCGGGGATAAGGAAATGGGCAGGCAAATAGGTAGCCGCAAGCCGGATGCTGCCGATAGTGCCGCTGCGGTAGCTCATGGCAAATTGCTCGATCTGATGCTCCACGGCAAATAGTCTTTTTGCGAGCACGGCAAGCTCCTCGCCGGCATCGGTTAACGCGATTCCTCTGCCTTGAGGCTTGAAGAGCGTAAGCATCAGCTCTTTCTCGAACTTCTTGATCTGGGCCGTAATCGCTGGCTGGCTGATGTTCAGCAGCTCCGATGCGCGGGTTACGCTCCCCGCTGCGGCAATCGCATGAAACAAACGCAAGGCATGCAAATTCAAAACGTGGCCCCTCCCAATTAATTATATATAAAATTTATAAGTCGAAGAAAAACATATATTATTCTTATCATTATAACTCGCTTACTATGGAAGCAGAAAGTCATCTTAAAGCGAGGAGAAGTGATTGACAATGAGTACATTGCACACTTGGGAAAAAGTTGATGCCTACCTGACGGAGCGCCTCATCCAGCAGGATTCTATCCTGGATCGGGTGCTGGCGAACAACAAACAAGCCGATCTGCCTGCCATCGATGTGGCGCCGAATCAAGGGAAGCTGCTCAACCTTTATGCGAGGATGATTGGCGCGGAGCGGATATTGGAGATTGGAACGCTTGGCGGCTACAGTACGATCTGGATGGCAAGAGCGCTGCCGGAGCACGGGAAGCTAATCACATTGGAGCTGGATCCCCATCATGCGTCGGTCGCCGGTCATAATATCGCATTAGCCGGACTTAGCCAAAAAGTAGAGATAAGAGTCGGAGAAGCGCTGGAGCAATTGGAAAAGCTGGAGGAGGAAGGGACGGCGGCTTTTGATCTCATCTTTATCGATGCCGACAAGCCCAATAATCCCCATTATCTTCAATGGGCGCTGCGCTTCTCCCGTCCCGGCACGGTTATCCTTGCCGACAATATCGTTCGGAAGGGTGAGGTAACGAACAGACACAGCACGGATCCGCGGGTGCAAGGCGTGCGTAAATTCATCGATCTGCTGGCCGAAGAACCGCGTATAACAGCAACGGCTGTCCAGACGGTTGGAGTCAAGGGCTATGACGGCTTTGCGATGGGAATCGTTAAGAGCTAATTAACCTGGCCCAACTTGGATGTGCCTCTCTCTTTCGGCTACAATAGAAGAAACGAAATCGAAGGAGCGGATGCAGAGTGGATCACTTCCGAGCTTTAGTAGCGGATCACATGGGGGAGGAAGCCCCAAAGCTAGCGATTAAAAATCTGACAACCGCCGACCTGCCTGAAGGCGAAGTAACCGTTCGGGTCGCTTACTCCAGCGTGAACTATAAAGACGGGATGGTTGGGATATGGGGCCGAATGATCCAAAGCTATCCGCATATTCCGGGCATTGACCTCTCGGGCTTCGTAACCGAATCGACGGATCCGCGCTATAAACCGGGGGATGAGGTCATCGTAACGAGCTATGGTCTTGGCGTTACGCATCACGGCGGATACAGCGAGCTGGCACGGGTTCCCGCTAGCTGGGTTGTGCCGCTGCCGCCCGGACTAACTCTCAGGGAAGCGATGATCCTGGGAACGGCGGGCTTTACGGCGGGGTTATCCGTACAACGGCTCGAGGATAACGGTCTAACGCCGGATAAAGGCCCGGTCGTCGTTGCCGGCGCAAGCGGCGGGGTAGGCAGCGTTGCCGTCAACATCCTTGCCAAACGCGGTTACGAGGTAACGGCGAGCACCGGCAGGTTAAGCGAAGAAAACTATTTGAAGGCGCTTGGCGCCGCGCGTGTCATTCACCGGGATGAGCTGACGGAAACGGAACGCAAACCGATCCGGCGTCCGCTCTGGGCGGCTGCGGTTGATCCGGTTGGAGGGAAAACACTCTCCTACCTGCTGAGCACGCTCCAATACGGCGGATCCGTTGCCACAAGCGGATTAACTGGGGGCGTGGAGGTCGAGACCTCCGTTTATCCGTTTATCCTTAGAGGGGTGAACTGGCTTGGCATCGATTCGGTGGAATGTCCGATGGAGCTGCGCAGCCGGGTATGGGAGCGCCTCGCCACGGATCTGAAGCCAACGATGCTAAGCAACACGATCGTAAACGAAATCCAGCTGGAGCAGCTGCCGGAGGAGCTTGCCCTTATTCTGCAAGGTCAAGTGCGCGGCCGGACAATCGTAAAGCTTGGATGATAACAAAACCCGCCTGGCTAGCCGTATTAACCATAACGGCAGGCCAAGCGGTTTTTTTTGCGAAAGACAACGATTATTTCCAGTTCCGCTCGATAAACTCGTCGCGGCCGGACTGGGCGCGGTCTTCCTTGTAATGCTTCGGATTCTTCTTATGGTAATCCTGATGATAATCCTCTGCCGGATAGAACGTCTCCGCCTCCCGGATCTCCGTCACAATCGGCTTGTCGAAGCGTCCGGATAACGCCAGCGCCTGCTTGGAAGCCAGCGCGAGCTCCTTCTGCTCCTCGTTATAATAAAAGATGGCGGTACGGTATTGGCTCCCGCGGTCCTGGAATTGTCCTTCGTCATCGGTTGGATCGATCTGCGGCCAGAACAGCTCAAGCAGGCGTTCATAAGGGAATACCGCCGGATCGAATGTAATCTGGACCACCTCGAGATGTCCGGTTGTCCCTTTTTTAACCTCTTCATAAGTCGGATTGGCCAAATGGCCTCCCATATAACCGGATACGATTCCGTGAATGCCGGGAAGCTCCTCAAACGGCGTAACCATACACCAGAAGCATCCTCCGGCAAAAGCTGCATGCGTAAGCGACATTTTGCATAACCCTTTCTTTTCTTGCGTAGACTGGCCTTCTTTATTCCTAAAAGTAACTTGTCCGGCGCAAGAAGTCAATTTCGCCAGCCCCAAGCGCTAATAAGCCTCATAACCCTCCTAATACTGCCGGAAAGCGATGAGGCTTAAGACTTAAGCGATAGCTCCGTCTCTAATATATAAGACTCGGTCCGCGTACGATGCCACCGACTGGTCATGGGTGATGAGAATAATGGTGCGGCCTTCGGCATGCAGCTTGGCTAACAGTGCCATGATCTCTTTTCCCGTATGAGAATCGAGTGCACCCGTAGGTTCATCCGCCAGCAGTATCGAAGGATTTGTTGCAAGCGCTCTCGCAATCGAAACTCTTTGCTGCTGGCCCCCCGACAATTCCGCCGGCCGGTGATGCAGATGTCCGCTCAGCCCAACCGATTCGAGCGTATCGAGCACCGCTTTTTTCCTCTGATGCCCGGGAACTCCCCGGTAAATTAACGGCAGTTCTACATTGTCGTAGGCCGACAAGGTTGGGATCAGATTATAATTTTGAAAAATAAACCCGATTCGCCTGTTCCGCACATCCGCCAGTTGATTATCGTTCATTGCCGATACCCGTCTGCCCTCCAGCATATAAGTGCCGCTGTCGGCAGTGTCCAGGCAGCCCATGATATTCATGAGCGTAGATTTACCGGAGCCGGACGGCCCTTGAATAGCAACAAACTCGCCTTCCTGTACTTCCAGCGAAATATGCTGCAGGGCCGTGTAACGCTGCCCGCCCATGCGGTAATGCTTCGTAATCTGCTCCATTTGAACGATGGACATCCCGTTGAACCCTCCTCGTAAGCATTGGCTTAAGAAATGGCAAGCCATTCTTGTTTCGTAAGCGTCGACCTACTATAGAAGTTATTCAAAAAGCTTGTTCAAAATATCAGAGTGAATAAGTTTTTCCTTGTAACGCCTAAGTTCTGCGGGCATTCAGCTTGCGCAAATGGTGAATGCGGTTGTACATGGTGCGCGTCGGGAGCTTCTTGAAAGGGATAGCCTCCGGGGTTGTATTGACTTCGAGAATCCAGGGGTGCAGCTGCTGGTCCAGCGCAATGTCGAAGCCCAGCTCGTTCAAGAAGGGATACCTGGCCTTGAGCATATGCGCGCTTTCGATGCACAAGCTGTTCAGCTGCGAAGTTACCTTGCGAACAAGCTCCGCTCCGCCATGGGCAGCAATAACCGATCTAAAGGTGTATACATCCGCGCCTTGCGCCCCGTTGGTTACGGCCATGCCTTGTTGGGCAACCCGGGCAAGCATGCCGGTAATCTGCCAGCGCCCGTACTCATTCAGCTGCACTTCGACCCGAAGGTCGTAGATCCGGCCCTTGAACCTCGACAAATGAATACCGCGTTGAATGATGTACTTGGTGCCCCGGATTTTGTTCGTCAAGGAAGCGACAAGCTGCGCCCAGGTCAGGTTGCTTCTCTTTTTTGCTCCGAGCTGATAGGAATAGGTGCCGTTCTTATGCTCTACCCGCATAACTCCGTCACCATGAGAACCGGCATTTGGCTTGACATAGACCATTTGATAGAGCTGCAGCATCCTTTTCAAAGAGCTTGCGTTAAATAGGAGTGTATGGGGAACATGACTTCGGGTTGAAGCTTTTTGGTTAAGAACAATGGTTTTGGCCCATTTGTTATATACGCCTCTTCTTTTACTCATAGGGTCGCAATCTTCCTCCGTCTTTCTGACATGATAGTCTTACAGAGTTAAGATATGCTAGCCCTTTCTGCCGCGAGTGGGCTTAATGCGGGGCGATTCTCTTTTGGGGCGCATAGGATGGTAGAATGATCGACCGAAATGGAGGATGCTTCATGCCTATTTCTATGGAAAATTTGCCCTCTCTCTTCGTCAAATGGGAGGAAGTGAGACAGCTGTATCCTTGGTACAAAGAGATGACCGGGGAGTATGCAAGCTTTAATTGGGAGGAGGTTCCGCTTCTCACGCAGGAGAGATTGCTGCCCTATTACGAGAGTGATGAGAGTGCCGTTCCGCAAGATTGGAATGTCTACCGGACTTCGGGAACAAGCGGCGGTAAAAGAAAAGCGATCTATTATGACGCGAACGACGAGAATGGATACATTCAGTATAAAAAAGAGATGTTTGCGGAGCTGCTCAAAGGCTATCAGGTTTCGCGGGCATTAAGCGATATGGGGACGGGGCACGCGGAGGCAACGGCGGTGCAAATATTCGAGGAGCTCGGTCTTGCATGCGAGTCGGTTCCTTTTGGCCTGCCTGCAGCGGCACACCTGGTCCGTATTGCGGAATATCGGCCGGATGTGCTGTATACGATGCCTTCCTTGCTAGACGGAATGCTTCGGGTTGCCCCTCCGGACTTTGACTGGGGCGTGCAATGCGTCATTCTGGTCGGAGAGCCGGCACCTCCCGCGTGGCGTCAGCGTGTTGCGGAACGTCTAGGCATTACCGAGCAGGATGTCATGGACACGCTGGGCAGCATCGAGATCGGGACGATTGCTTATTACGACCGGTCGATCGGACGGTATGTCGTTATGGATGGCATTATAGCCGAGGGTGTGGAGCCTGCGGAGGCAGGCCTTTCCGATATCGAGCTTCCTGCCGGAGAGCAGCTGCTCGTGTTGACCTCGCTTGTGCGGCGGCGTTTCCCGGCGCTTCGTTTCGTCACTTACGACGTTGTTCGGGATTTAAAGGTAGAGGAGCGGAACGGCAAGCTGATTACCACTTTTGAAGCCATTGTGAAGCGGGTTGGGCCGGAATTGAAGCATGGGGAAAAAATCAGCATTTACGACATCGAAAATGCGATCTTCAAGCATGTCCGGCAAGCCGTTGTGAAGGTGCTTGTGAACGGCAATAGGCTGCAGGTCAACATTACGACTGCTGATGATTTGGATGAAGAAGCGCGAACTGCGGTTCGCGACGAGCTGCATAGCACCATTCCCGCGATTGGCGCGATGATTCGCGGCGGCCTGCTGGAACAGATGGATGTATGGTTTCATAGTGATAGTACGGACACCGCTTCGCCCGAGGGAACGGGAAAGAAGCCGATTAAGCAGAAAAAGCTGTTTGTGCAGCAGAGCAGCGAAGGAAGGGATCGTGGATGAGCGTTTACGACAATGTGGCGTCCATGATTGGCAATACCCCCATGGTGAAGCTTGGCAGGCTATTTGGGCATGCCGATTTTCAGGTATACGCGAAGCTGGAGATGCATAATCCAGGCGGAAGCGTAAAGGACCGTCCGGCAAAGGCGATGCTGGAGGCGGCGTTAAAGGATGGCCGGATTAAGCCCGGCTCCGTTATCGTGGAGTCCAGCTCGGGCAATCTGGCGGTAGGGCTTGCGCAGCTATGCAACACGATGGGCTTCAAGTTTATTTGCGTGGTGGATCCCAAAACAACGGAGGCGAATCTTCGCGTGCTCCGGGCCTACGGCGCACGAATCGATCTGGTCGAAAAGCCTGATCCGGAGACCGGAGAGTTCGTTCCGGCAAGGCTTGCGCGGGTTCGCCGCTGGTTGAAACGGCTGCCGGATGCTTTTTGGCCGAATCAGTATGGCAATAAAAATAATGCCTTGTCCCATCAACAGACGACGATGGCGGAGATGGCCGCCGATCTTCCTAAGCTGGATTATTTGTTCTGCGGCGTTAGTACCTGCGGAACGATCCGGGGCTGCGTGGACTACATCCGGGAAAACGGGCTGCAGACGAAGGTCATTGCGGTAGATGCGGAAGGCAGTATTATTTTTGGCGGGGAGAAGGGAAAGGTTACGCGTCTGCTGCCCGGACTTGGGGCTGGCATTAAGCCGGGGCTTTGTCCGGACGAAGGCATTCATGAGGTTGTTCGCGTGAACGACCGCGACTGCATCGCCGGCTGCCGGAAGCTGATTCGCATGGAGTCCATACTGGCAGGAGGCTCCTCTGGAGGCGTGATAGCGGCCGTTGAAAAATATAGTCCGTTCATCGAGCCCGGCTCAACCTGCGCGGTGCTGCTGCCGGACCGGGGAGAACGCTATTTGAATACCGTTTATGACGATACGTGGGTATCGCGGATGTTCGGCGCCGATTTTGCGTCCGGTCTTTACAAGCAAGGAGGAAACAAGGAATGATTTATTTGAACGAACGGGATATTGAAGGGATCGGCATTGACTGGCCGGCATTAGCCGGGCTTATTGGAGAGGCGGTTGCTGCTTACGCAGCCGGCGAGTGCGCGCAGCCGATCAAGCCTTATCTGAAATACGGCGATGAGAGCAACCGGATCATTGCGATGCCCGCTTTCGTCAGCCGGCCGGTGAGGGCTGCCGGGCTGAAGTGGATTGCCAGCTTTCCCGGCAATATCGAGAACGGGCTGCCTAGGGCAAACAGCGTTACGATTCTGAATGACCCGGATACGGGCATTCCCGTTGCTATGGTGCAGGGCAGCCTTATTAGCGCTATCCGGACGGCAGCGGTAAGCGGTGCTTTGCTGCGCAAGCTGGTTGCTGATCGCAAGCAGCCGCTGCGAGTAGGGCTGATTGGCATGGGGCCCATCGGGCGCATGCATGTGCATATGTTAAACGGTCTTCTTGGCGGCCGGATCAGCGGCATTTCCGTTTTTGACCGTCGGGACGTTGAAGTAAAGGAATGGCTAAAGGGAGTGCCGGCTGTTATTCCGGTCGTGAAAGCAGCTTCCTGGCAGGAGGCTTACCGCGGAGCGGACGTCGTGTTTACTTGCACGGCTGCGCCGGAGCGCTATATTGATGAACCTGCCAAGCCGGATGCGATTCTGATGCACGTCTCGCTTCGGGACTATCAATTGGAGGCATTGGCTAACGTGGGCACGATCATCGTCGACAGCTGGGAGGAGATTTGCCGGGCGGATACGGATACGGAGCGCCTGCATGTGCATGCGGGTCTGCAGGCAGATGATACGCTGACGCTGGCCGATGCGCTGACGCTTCCACCGGAGCAAATCATTCGGCCTTCGGGACCAACGTTATTTACGCCAATGGGACTTGCGATCTTTGATGTCGCCGTAGCCGCGCATTACGCCGCGGCTGCGGAGCGGCTAGGCGTAGGCTTGAGATTGGAGTAGAAGAACGAGGGCTGTTCCGGTTGGTTGGAACAGCCCTTATTTTTCCAGCTGGATATCTAATTTATTGGGCCGATCGCAAGTAGAAACGGCTGGAGTTTTCCCAAATGCCGCCCGGCTCCAGGCTGACGAGACCAATCTCATCGGCTGGCAGGTCAACGTTTGGCGCATTAACCAGGTTAAGCTGCGGCTCAGGGCAGAAGAAGCCTTTGGTAGCGTTATTGTTCCATACCATCCATTGCTTGAAGGCCGTACCCGCGTCATAGACGAGAGCAACCTGCTCGCGCGAATCCGTCAGCACCATTTGGTTGCGGCCGTTGCGCGGCTCTGCCGTATAGTGGTTGTCCATAGCTTCCCAATAAGTAGGAACGCCGGTTGTTTGAATAGCCTGCTCGCCTTCGGAAAGCGGGAGAAACTGGCCTGTAGGCAGCATACGCTCGCTCATTTCCCAGCGCTTGCCGATCGTCATCGTGAAGGAGCAGTCCTCCGGCGCGCTGTTTGGCGCGAACGGCGCATTAACCGCGGTATGGAAGGCAACCATGCAAGGCATGGCGTCTTGTCCTTCATTATGTACGGAAATATGCTGAAGAAGTCCGGTTTCGTTCAAGGCATAACGCAGACGAAGGGTAAACACATGCGGCAGGAATTCGAAGATCGGATGCTTCTCGTCTACGGACAGCTTCAGGGATACGTAGCTTTCCGTTTGGTTTACGCCGTAGTCTTCAACCGTCCACACCGCCGTATGGGCAAAGCCGTGCAGATGATTGCCTGTCTTAGGCTCGTTGATCGGGAAGGTATACGTGTTGCCGTTAAATTGGAAGCGGCCGTCTTCATAACGGTTCGGCGGGAACAATACCGGAATGCCGTGAACGCCGGGGTTTGCTTTAAACGCTTCCATTTCTTGCTCGGCTGGCTCGCGTAGAATATGATAGCCTTTGCTTGTGTCGCGGAACGCGATCAGGTTCGCGCCAACGCCAGGAAGCACGGCAGCTTCATAAGAACCCCATTGCAGCCATACCGCAGGCTCGCCTTTATATTGTTCTTCAAATGCTTTTCCTTGCGTGCTCATTGATAATGCCTCCTTATAATCAACCTTCCATTAGAATAACAGGATGAACTTGAACAGACAACCGCCGCATTCCAGTCCTGGAATGCGGCGGTTGTCCGTACAGGCAAAGCTTATGGTGTTATGCGCAGCTCGTTGTTGATCGTGCGTTGAGTGAAAAGCTGCTGCAGCACGTATTGTTTGCGCCTAGGTACCGGTACTTGCTTCGTCTCGTGGTATTCCGAGCCAAAGTATACGACGCCGCCGGCAATGGACTTGATCTTGCCGATATTAATGTAGCAATTCGTATTCACCGGATAGAAGCTGCTATTTGCGGTGAGCTGCTGGATCTGTTCGGCAGTCATTCTCTTCTTTATGTTGTAGTTTCTGCCGTGGAAGCTGACTAGACCAAGAGTACCAAGCTTGAAGTAAAGCACATCCGATTCCAGTTCGAAATCCTCGTAGACATTTCGGCCGCTCAGCGTAGTATTCATCATTCCGATTCCCCCTTAGAAATGTGAACTACTGATTTGATAGCGCTTACATTATATCACGCCTATGGATGGTTGAAAAGACATTTTTTATAAGCGTCAGAATGTTTCGTTAGAAGCATTGTGAAGACGGTTGGCATGTGCTATGTTCACTTTACTGTACTCTACTAAGAAAGGTTGTTGGGCAAATGAGCAAGAACCAGGCTTTTGCGGGCATTTTATACGTTGGCTCCTATGGAGCCGCAGCGGAACCGACGATTCGCGTATGCGCTTATGACGGCGCCGCGGGCAGGATTTCGGTCAAGCAAGAAGTGACGGAGGTTCAAAATGCATCTTATCTGGCCGTTGATTCGGCTGGCCGCCGGCTGTACGCGGTAAGCGAAACGGGGCAGACCGGCGAGGAAGCGGGAGGCTCGGTTGTATCCTTTGCGATTGATGAAGAAAGCGGAGAACTCACGGAGCTGAACCGACAGCTGACGCATGGCGCGGATCCTTGCTACATAACGGTTGATTCCGCGAATAACGCGGTTCTGGTTGCGAACTATACCGGAGGCAACGCAGCGCTGCTTCCTATTCATGAAGACGGCACGCTTGCGCCGGCATCCTCCATTGTCCGGGAGGAAGCACCGCTTGGCTCGAATACCGCGCGTCAGGAAGCTACTCATGCGCATGCCATTGTAGTAAACGGCAATTACGTTTATCTGAATGATCTTGGCACGGACCTGATCCATATCTTCCGGATTGAAGAAGGGAACAAGCTTGCGAAGCAGAGCTCCTGCAAGCTTCATTCGGGCGCCGGCCCGCGCCATATTGTTTTCCATCAAAGCTTGTCCACGGCTTATGTCATGAACGAATTGGATTCCACGGTCACCTTGCTCAATGTATCGGCGAGCGGTGAACTGACGCCCGTTCAGACCGTATCCGCTTTGCCGGAAGGCTTCTCCGGCTATAACGACGCAGCGGATATTCATCTGTCGCCCTGCGGCCGTTATTTGTACAGCTCGAACCGCGGTCATAACAGCATTGCCGTATTTGCCGTTGATCAGGCAGACGGAAGGCTGACGCTTCTGCAGAATGCTTCCTGCGAAGGGGATGCCCCGCGCAACTTCCTCGTGCTGCCGGATGGCAGCCAGCTTCTTGTCGCCAATCAGAAAACAGGCAATATCGTGTTGTTCTCCGTTGATGAAGAGACTGGTCATATTCAATCAGAAGGTACGATACTTGAAGTGCCAAGTCCGGTATGCATTCGTTTGGGTGCTGCCCGGTAAGCCTGGAATATAGAAAGAAGGAATCGGCATGTCCGTTAGCAATTCGGCGAAAATATCCCCGGCGGTCAAGCTGGGGACGGTATACTCTATTCTTTTTGCTATCAGCTCTGTCCATTTGCTTAATGATGCAATGCAATCGGTCGTTTCGGCTTTATTCCCGATTTTCGAGGATTCGCTTGGTTTGAAATTCGGCCAGATCGGCTGGATCGCTTTTACGCTTAATATGACGTCGTCGGTCCTTCAGCCTGCCGTAGGTTTATTGTCGGACAAAAAGCCCGCGCCTTGGATGCTTCCGGTGGGGATGGCGTGCAGTCTGGTCGGGATGGTCGGACTCGCTTACGCGCCAAGCTTCTGGATGCTGCTGCTTGCCGTCGTATTTGTGGGCTTTGGTTCGGCCGTCTTCCATCCGGAAGGCTCGCGCGTCGTATTCTTTGCGGCTGGCGAACGCCGCGGTCTTGCGCAATCGATCTATCAGGTGGGAGGCAACTTCGGCCAGGCGCTTGCTCCGCTGATGACGATTTATATTTTTGTCCCGCTTGGCCAACGCGGTGCGGTGCTTGGGACTTTCCTTGCGATTGCCGCCATTCTGGTGCTTCTACGGGTTGTCCCGTGGTACGGAGCGCAGCTCGCTGAGAAGGGAACGCCGGTTAAGAAAAAAGCAGCCGGTGCCGCTGCGGCAGTATCCCCATACAATAAAAAAGTTATCGCGTTTGCTTTAACGTTACTGCTTATTCTTGTTTTTGCGCGCTCGTGGTATGCGGCGGGAATCGGAAGCTTTTATAACTTCTACATGCAGGACAAATACGGATTGTCTATAAAAGCAGCCCAAGTGCCGCTCTTTATCTTTATGGCGGCAGGCGTGCTTGGGACGTTCTTCGGTGGTATACTCTCGGACCGGTTTGGAAGGAAGCGCATGATGCTGTTCTCGATTGCCGGTTCCGCGCCGTTTGCCCTGCTGCTGCCGCATGTATCGCTTGGCTGGGTGTACCCGGTTATTTTCGTGCTCGGGTTTATCCTGCAGTCCGGCTTCTCGGTCAGCGTCGTTTATGCGCAGGAGCTGCTGCCCGGCAAAGTAGGCATGGCGTCGGGCCTCATTACGGGTCTTGCCTTTGGCATGGGCGGGCTTGGCTCGATTGTGCTTGGTACGGCAGCCGACCATTATGGCATTTTGGATACGATGGTGGCCAGCAGCTTCTTGCCTTTGATCGGATTGTTATCGATTTTGCTCCCGAAGGACCGCAGAGAATAAAAGATGACAATATAATGGCTTCCACTCAAAAATCCGGGTATTGCTTAAGATGCTTACCCGTTGATAAAGTTGCCTTAACGGCGCTTGCAACCGCTCTTAACCGGCGTGTGCAGGCGCTTTTTCTGTTCTTACGCTTGTCTTCGGGAGGCATAACTTATCTTATTGGGGGAATCTGAGATGGCTGGGCGGTTGGGAGACGTAAACGGATTTGTAAAACGCGCAGGTCAGAAAATCGTAAACGGTGCTGGCGAGGAGATATTGCTGCGCGGTGTCGGATTCGGGAGCTGGCTGCTTCCTGAAGGATATATGTGGAGGTTCCCGGAAGCCGGCGACCGGCCAAGACGGATTGAGAAAATGGTACGCGAGCTGATCGGCGAGGAGAAGGCGGCATCCTTTTGGGAGATCTACTATAATACGTACATTGCCGAGGCGGATATCCGGCGTATTGCGGAGGAGGGCTTCAACTCGGTGCGTTTTCCGATCAACTGGCGATTCCTGATGGCGGAGGGCACGGACCACTATAATGAGAAGCATATGGCTCTGCTGGATCGGGCGATTGGCTGGTGCCGGGAGTATAAGCTGTACGTTGTTCTTGATTTGCATGGTGCTCCAGGCGGCCAGACCGGTGCCAACATTGACGATTCCGAGAACGATCAACCCGAGCTGTTCTTAAACGACGATTACAGGAAATTAACCATCGATATATGGCGCATGCTGGCGGAGCGTTACAAGGATGAGTGGATCGTAGCGGGATACGATCTTCTAAACGAGCCTCTGCCGGACTGGAATGCGCAATACAACGACAGACTGATGCCTTTATATAAGGAGATGGTGGCGGCGATCCGGGAGGTCGATGACCGTCACATGATTATTATAGAAGGCGCGCATTGGGCGACGGACTGGTCGGTTTTTAATGAGGTAATCGACGAGAACATGATGCTCCAGTTCCATAAGTATTGGAACAGCCCGGATACGGCAAGCATTCAGAAATTCCTGGATAAGCGCGAGGAACTGAACCTGCCGATCTATATGGGTGAAGGCGGAGAAAACAATATCGAATGGTATACGGGCGCGTTCCGTCTGTATGAGGATCATCATATCTCCTGGAACTTCTGGACTTGGAAAAAGCTCAGCACCACCAATTCGCCATGCTCGATTATAATGCCGGAAGGCTGGGACAAGCTTGTTGCTTATTTGGACGGCGGGGATAAGCCCAGCGCGGAAGCGGCGGAGCAGATCTTGTGGGCGTATCTGGAAAATCTCGCGCTTGACCGCTGCGTCTACCACCCGGAGGTTGTACGTTCGTTATTGTTCCGGACGCCAATCCGGATTCCGGCTATTTTTTACGGCTATTATGGGGAAGGCACAAGCTATGGAGTAGGCGAGCGGACTATACGGCAGCTAGGCTTCCGTGACGAGGATGGAACAGATATCCGCTTTACGGACAGTGAGCGGGAGACGGCGCATTTTCAGCATGGCGGCGGACAGTCGTGGGAACCGCAGGATTGGCTTCATGTTCGGTTGGCTCCAGGCGATTGGCTGGTGTACGAGCTGTATCTGCCTGAAGGAACGGCGTTGGAGCATGTCGTAACGGTACGAGCAAAGGCTATTGAAGGCGAAGCGGTTGCTGTCATTCGAGTGAATAACCATCTCGCGGGCATCTGCGCGTTCACAGGCACGGAATGGCAGGAGACGGCCGCAGTCGAACGCGTCACGCTGGCATCCGGCCGCTGCCGCGTAACGATCAAAGCCGAGGGCGGACCGCTTGCGGTCGAGTGGGTCAGGCTGGAACGATAATTAACGGAAACATTTGACAAAAAATGATAGATTACGCTATTATAGAAATAATTTTTGAGCGAAGCACGCCAAAAGCCTTACGGGTTTTTTGTGTGCTTTTTTTCTATCCAAAATTTCGAATACGGGGGAAGCAGGCAAGAAACAGAGGGCGTATTAGTCGCTTAAAAATCATAGGGGAGATGATAGATTGTGAGAAAAACATGGGTTTCTATTGTACTAGCCGGAGTTGTTGCGGCAGGGAGTCTGGTTGGATTAGGCGTGATGAGCAACGGGAGAAGCGCGGAAGCGGCTTCCAAGCCCTCGTTTACCGATATCGACGGGCATTGGGCGGAATCGTCCATAGAAACCGCGATGCAAGCCGGGGTACTTAATGGTTATCCGGATGGATCCTTTAAGCCGAATAATACCATTACCCGGGCGGAGCTGCTCAAGGTTATGGCCATGACCTTTAAAATCGAAGTGGCTGCTGTCGGCTCCAATTGGTATGCGCCTTATCAGACCGCGTTGTCCAAGGCGGGCATTTATTTGGATGGTGATTATCCGGGCAACCTGAACAATCCTGCCACTCGCAACGAAATGGCAAAGCTAGCGGTAAGGGGCGAGTACACGGAATACCGCGGGAAAAAGTTAAGCGCGGCGGAATTGATGTTCCGCGCGGTGAACAAAGGCATTTTATCCCGTTCCGGGACAAAGGCGGAGACGATTAACACCGAAGGCACAACAACCCGCGCGGAGGCTGCGGTGCTCGTAACAAGGCTGTTGAAGCTGGCTAACGGCGGTAAGCTGACGGTAGACCAAGGGGCGTCCAGCGCAGCGGAAATCGCTTGGCATCGGCACAATATGATTACGATGTTTAATCAGAATGATTTGGTGAAGCTGCCTTATTCGGTGGATATTAGCAAGAAGTATAACGTGACGATTGATAAGTTGATTATTCTGGACCCTGCGGATACGAAGGGGTATTATGCGGAGTATTTGAAAGGGGCAACATACAACTCTGCTGTTGCTAATGATAAGCCTTCGGATAATTATGTCTTCGCGTATAAAGTTATTGGTAAGAACTTAGTTGCTGATGGCTCTAGTCAAAATGTAGGAAATAGTTTTGCGATGTTCGCTGATGACTATACTGGTGGAAACATTGTGCTGGCCGATCGTTATATTTATAGAGATGGAAAGCTGCTTGAACGTACTGGGCTTTTTATAAATAAGACAGAGTTTGTCTTTAATGAACCTAGTAAATCAGCACATAATTACATTCTTGCATTGGTTCCTAAAAACTATGTAAATAAACAAATAAAGCAATTTGGAGGGTATCCCATTCATCTTGAAAAGTACAATGTATCATTCGGTAAACCATCACAAATTTACTTAACGGAAGTTAAAGATCAATGGTATTAAAAAAAAGTATTCCCCTTATTTTAATTGTCGTTATAGTACTAAACTTGTTTAATATCCAGTTTGTTTCTAGTGCTTCTACGGAAGTATTAAATAGGTCACAAGCC
Source organism: Paenibacillus sp. BK033 (assembly GCF_004345425.1). Classification (GTDB taxonomy): domain Bacteria; phylum Bacillota; class Bacilli; order Paenibacillales; family Paenibacillaceae; genus Pristimantibacillus. The sequence goes on along the minus strand of NZ_SLVP01000007.1, from coordinate 105,326 downwards.
ATTAATTTTAGTCAAAACTATTATTCAAGTGGAGTAATCTCAAATATATCAGTAAATATTAATATTCCCAAGGGTTATAAGGTGAAAGAAAACTCATTTCAGCTTTGGATGCAAGTAGCCGATAGTAAAGGGAATTTAACGCTAACAAAACGTACTAGTAAATTTAGCTTATCAGGTTCTAAATTAATAATCGAAACGGTTAGTGGTACCGAACTTACAGTTACTTCACTAAATTCTTTATCTACAATGTATGTGGCTGTTAACCGAAGAGCAAATGGAAAAGAGTGGATAATAGAGGGGAATGGTGTTGGACCCTATTATGTAACTCCAGATGTGGGTGATCCTTGTTGGGAAGGTAACATAACGGTTTGCCCAGGGAAATTAAAAGAAAAAGACAATCAAGGAAAACTAATTAGTGGAGAGATTAAAGCTGATGATGGAGCGATTAAATCTATTAGTAAAGGATTTGATCTTCCAGCAACATTCTTTACAAAAAATAACGAGAAAGTTTCACCTAATTTATTAAAGCCTTCATCTGCTCGGGTAACGGAAGCTAGACTAGCCCCAGGATCCAAGCACAGGATAGTAACAAAGGGCAATGGTATTAATGGTGCTGGATTAACAACAGCTATCTTACCTATAAAGACGAATGCAGATGTTTTGGTAGATATCCCCTGTACAGGTTGTGGCGGATATGCGGTGGGACAGAAGTACGATATGAATACAATTTTAAACTGGGCCGCAAGTACTTACTACTACGAAGGGGAAGTCCGAGTCACCTACGAACCAATCGCTGAACCAACCTCACCAACAGTCTCCTGCGATTGCTCAGCAGAACCGGACACGATCACCTTCGCTGACAAAGATATCCCAGTCACAGCTACGTTGACTGCCTCTCTCTCGGGTAAAGGCACCAAGACCGTCAAGAACTGGACGGTATACGGCCGAGCCGATGATGGCAGCCAGTACACAACCTCAACGGTTGGGTATGGCTTGGACAAGATTGAGCAGAAATTCAGCTTTACCTTACCCAAGGACAAGCTAGATGGGGTTGATAGTTATACAGAAACATGGGTCATGCGAGCCCGTGTAAACTTCAACGACGGGACAACAGCCGAGCAGCCGATAGCGTGTACAACAACCGTTGCGAAGCCGGGTGCCGCCACGCCGGATCCGGGAGGGACGCCAACCCCGCCGCCGGCTCCGCCGGTCACTGCGGATATTGAGTTTAGGCCTAATACCATTATTACAGGGGATCAATCAACGTTGGATAACAACTCCGATGGTTATACGTCCATGAGCTGGACGTTTTCAACCAACCTGCAAGAGGTTATACCGGATACCAGCCAGTATCGCTACCCCAATGTCAAATTTGATAAGCCAGGATTCTATCAGGCGAAAATAATGGTTACTAACGGCATCGAGACGAAATGGGACACCGCCTCTTTGCAGGTGCTTGATCCAAAGCCGGTAGCAGTCGTAACAGGACCAACGAAGGTGATTCAAGGGAGAGATTTCTCAAACATCTTCCATCTGTATAATTCGTATACTCCGCTTGCGGAGCGTGGGGTAACCCTTGATTTTACGAAGAATCAGACGAGTTACAAAAAGTCCGGAGATCCCGTATATACGAATGGCTGGCCATCCAAGGGACCAACAACGCTTGGCGATTATGCCGTAGAAGGCAAGGTTTTTGACTCGCAAGGACGCGAGAGTGACTGGGGCACTCATATTTTTGAAGTAGTTCCCGATCAGCCGCCAGTTGTAAGCATCATGACTCCGGAACAGACCTATCGTTTTAATGAATCGATGATCTATATCGATGCTGAAAGCGTAGATGGTGATGCGCTCGAAAGCATGAAAATCGAAGAGCGTTACGATCATGATAATGACGGCAACTATGAAGAAGAGCTTTGGACAAGCGTTTATACAGGACCTTTCAAAGATACGTACCCCGTCACTTATACGAGCGTAGGGAAGAGGCAATACCGTGCAAGCGTCACGGAGGATTACGGGTTGTCGGCTATATCCGAGATTGCCGCAACCAATGTTCTGAACTATGCTCCCTTTGTGGATTTTGACGTATTCGGCCTGACGCAGCAGCCTGATCAGGGAGATGACAGCGCACCTGAAGATTTGGCTTATACAGGCGAATCGATCATGCGTTCATGGAGGTTAATCCAGCCCTACACAACAAACGCTAACAAGCCGATCGGTTGGAAAACAAACAGCGGTGCATTGCAAACCAAGAATGCCAAGATGGCCGACTTCTTCATTAAGTATCCCAATATGGGATTAGGCGCAAATAGTCGCTCAAAGTACGAATTAGCTGCCGATCTGACCAGCCTGCCTGTTTGGGGACTGCCAGCAGGCGCTGCTGCCGTACCGTACATTTATGCGGGTCATCGCCTCTACTCGCGTGAAGGTGGGGAAATGGTAGAACGCAATGCGAAAAATGGCACGGAAATCAGCAGATTTTCGTTGTCCGAAGCAAGCGGTATGACCTATTTGGGAGCGGATAAGAACGAGAACTTTTATTATGGGGCATGGGTGGGTGAATCATCGAAAGCAACTGCCTATGAGATCAGGAAAATTAACAATCGCGGTCAACTCTCAGCCAGTTATACAGTCCCAATATCAACAGGCATTTCTTACGTGATGTATTTCGAGGTTTCGGATGACGGGCAATACCTCTATATGGCTTATCGGAATAGAGTGGGCGCCGAGCAAAATTACTGGAATGTACATGCCGTCAAATATTCCGTTCAGGATAAGTCCGTGAAATGGGATGTAAAAACCGGTGATCTCCGATATAACCCAACGATCCTGCAGAACTATAAAGGCGTTGTGGATTCTGACGGGGACTTATACCTGACTTGGGGGACCTATACAAGCTATGATGGCTTTGAAACCTACGCCATGGCGGTAAATGGCGATACAGGGGTTATGGGTTACGGGGCCATGACAACCGGTCAAGCAGACCCATCCTACATGGTTGCGAGTCAGCTCAATAAATCAAACAACACAAAGAATTTGTATTTCACCGTCTCCGGATACTACTCAAACATGTTTAATAGCGATACGGGCATGAGTACGGATATTTACGGGTTCTACTGGAATAGAACAACGGGTCAATTAAGCATGCTGGGTTATCCCGGTGTTTCCGGCCCTAATCGATTTGGGATGGAAAGCTGGTATTGCGACGATTATCCGTATTGCGATAAGTTTACCGCCGAAAAATCTTGGGGTGGGACAACTCCCGTTATTTATCCGGACGGAACGATTTATTCGACTACCGTTTATAATTACGGCGACTATAAGTTCGACAGCAATCTTTATCCAATTGTTTTTTACGATGGTAAGAAATATACGTATCAAAATAACAGAGGGAATAAGATTGCTAATGGAAAAGCCTTTTTAATGCCAAGCGGACTGTTGGCCTATCCGATAAACGGAGCATACGCAAACTACTCCGAGGCCACTTATAAGCCATACGCCGGAATAGTAGCTGCGGGCAGGGCGCCGGTGGACTTCTATAATAATTACTATGGTAACAAAACATATTCCAGCGAGATTTTAGATAAGGGCTATTCATTCCCAAGCGGTGCTTTGAAAGATCCGACACTAAACACATCCATACTTCCAGACGGATCATTTTATGGATTTTCGGCTACTTTAGGAGGTTCTACCATTCAATACGTATTCCCCTTTGTTCCCGCGAACGGCAGCGGCGATTATCCGAGGGCAATGGATGAGAATACCGTCGAAGTCGTGGATGCAACATGGGCGGGGTTGTGGTACGATCCAGCGACTAAGCTGAAGAACGACCGGCTTTCCTTTAACATCGCTGTCAACGATGCGGCTAACGATAAGCCAATCGGAGCAGCCGTTCAGGTACAGGACGGTAAGAATATGTACGCAGCCGAGTGGACAAAAGACAAGCTTACTTTATTTAAAGTCGCAGCGGGTACGAAAACAGCTTTGCAATCGGTAGATTATTCACGATCACCGTTCGTAACGTATCCCTTTGAGCTTGAAGCGAGTAACGGCACTTTGCGCGTCTTCATCAACCATGCCAAATTGATTGAAATTTCAGACGATACTTATAAGCAAGGCTCTGTGGGGATTATGTCGCTTGGCCAGCAGCAAGCAAAGTTTAGCGAGGTGAAGGTCAAGAACTACGGGGATTACTACGTAGAAGAAACCCGCCAGTCCGTTCTGGTCGGAGAAGAGATCAAGTACGACACGATTTTTGATGATATCGAAAAAGACCCGGAATCGGCTGAAGAGTGGAGCTACCGGCATGATCCGAATTATTTTGCCAACCCGCTTGGGCTCAGTGCATTTGACGGCAAAACCTTCGAGGTCAAACTTCCTGTACTGGACAAGCCCGGTCTCTACAACATCACGTTGAAGGCGAAGGATAGCCCCGGCATGGATGAATATGAGGGTTGGTCGGAACCGGTAACCAAGGAGCTGTATGTGCACCGCCGTCCCATTGCGCGGCCGGATGTCCGGTTCACGGGTATTGTATATCCGGAAGGGGAGACGCTCGATTATTCGACGTATGATACCTCATATGATCCGGATATCCCGGACTATCTTGCGGACCGGAAGTTTCGGAACAGATGGGCCGACGAAACGGCGTGGACTGCAGGAAAGAGGGAGCTGTATACCCGCCCTGGCGTGGAGCTTATTATTCAAGAGCAAGTGCAGGACGGCTTTGGCGTATGGTCCTATTGGGTGGAGACACGCGTCTACAAGGAAGCGCTCCCGGCTGCGAATCAGCATAGGCCGCAGATGATGATGACCTATCCTGGCGGAACCTTGGCTAGCCCAACGCTGCTTGGAGGCGAGCCAATGCTGCGTTGGACGTACAGCGATGCCGATGGCGATCCGCAAGAGCAATTTTATCTAAAGGTCTCTTACGTTGATAACGGAGCAACCATTATGGAAGGGACATACCCAGGCAACGATACCTCTTTCATACTTGATGAGGGAATCAAACAGGGGCGCAAAGTAAAGGTACAGGGCCGCGTCTATTCCAAAGGGTACTGGTCGGATGACAGCAATATCGTCTATTTTATTCTGAATACGCCGCCAGTGACGCATCTGCTGTCTTTTAACGGAGCTAAAGCGTCTGAACCTGTCTATACGAACAATAATCGGCCGCTGCTCAAAGTATCCGTTACCGACGTTGACGGTCAGCCGGTGTCCAGGGTGGATTACGAAGTCTTAGAAAATGCGAGTTCTGAGCTTGCGGCAGACACTAATAGCGCAATCAGCGCAACGTCTTACGCGCCTCCCGCCTTGCGGGAAGGACTTCATAACTGGAGGGCAAGAGCAAGCGACAGCTTTGCCTGGGGCGGATATTCGGAGAACGGCTATTTCTTTGTAGATACCGTTCCGCCGGACGATACGAACGAGCAGCTCGAGATCAAGCCTACCTCGGTCAAAGTCATGTTTAATCCGTTTAGAGATGCGGCACCGTCATCGGGCCATGCGTCGAGAGCCTTTTACATGCAAAAGGTGAATGATGACGGTTCAACGACCAACATCGATCTGAACAACAACGGAACCGCGGAATACAGCATTCCGCTCCCGAATGGGGCAACCAGTTATACGGTAGGCGGTCTGCTGACCGGAGCGAAGTACCGTCTGATGGTGGTGGACTGGGATGTAGCGGGCAATATGGGTCAATATCAATATATTTATTTCACAACAAACCGTCCGCCAACCGCGGATTTCGACTGGTCGCCGAAGCCGGTGTATGAAGGGGATACGGTAATATTCACTACAGCTGCATCCGACCCGGATAGCAATGAGCTGGCTGTAACGTATAAGTTAACCAGTCCAGCCGGCGTAATCAGAACCTTTAGCTATAGCTTCAAAACACCTTACCCTTCCACGGGACCAAGCTTGCGAATGACGGAGACGGGAGACTGGACGATGCTTCTCACGGTCAGCGACGGCATGGAAACGGTGCAAACCGAGAAAAAAGTAAAGGTGTTTGCGCTTGGGTTAACGGGTTACGTGAAGCATACGGAGCAGTGGGATGAGAAGCGCAAGGAATTCAACAAGAAGCAGAGCGGCAAAGAGGACTCGCCGCGGGGGTATAACGTATTCTGGGCCGGCGAGAAGTTCCTGCTGTCAGCTTCGACAACAAATACCGGAACGGCAACCAAAGCGGACCGGGTGGAGGTTTCGATGAAGAGCTATTCCGCTTCGCTAACGTCCATGAACAGCTCCCGAGCCGGCTGGCAAGGGGAACTATGGGAGAAGGCATTCAACGATTTGAAGAAAGGGCCGCTAAACTTCGAGTTCACGGCTTATTACAATAATGGCATTGTGAAGCGGGATACCGTGACGGTGCAGATTGAAGGCAATGTCTACGATATCGTTGGCGTGCATAGGGTGAAATAAAACAAAAAGGCTGCCCCATCTGAGGGCAGCCTTTGTCGTTATCCGCTCTTAATTTTTGTGAAAAATTTGCTGATTGCATAGTACGCCGCGCCTCGTACAGCCGATTGATCCTGCAGCTCGGCGAAAAGAATTCGGAGCCGCTCGCGGTGATAGGGCAAGGTGCGTCGGGTAACCGATGTCTGTACCGCTTCCTCAAGCCATCTTTGCGCCCGGCTCATGCGGTTGCCGATGATCACAACGTCGGGGTTGAACACATTAACAATGTTCGAAATACCCGCGCCCATGTACTCGCCAATCTTATAGAACAACGCACGAACCTCTTCATTGCCGGCTTCGGCTGCGTCAAGAAGATCCTCTAAGCTGTCGAAGCCAAGCGGAGCAGCCTGCTCAAGAAGTGCATTTTCGGAAGCATACAGCTCCCAGCAGCCTTCATTGCCGCACCGGCAAGGCTTGCCGCTATATTCAATGGACAGATGCCCAAGCTCGCCGGAGAATCCGGTTGCTCCTTTATATAGTTCTTTATTAAGGATAATGCCCGTGCCGATACCAATCCCGACACTGACATAGATCTGATGGGCGATTCCGCGGCCGATTCCGTATTTCTGTTCGCCTTGCGCGCCTGCGTTAGCTTCGTTGTCAATGGTAACCGGAAGCTGGAATCGTTCCTCCAGCATTTGCTGAAGCTCGACATGCTGCCATTCCAGGTTCGGGGCGAACAGGATGGAGCCCTGATCATCCACGATACCCGGCACGCCAATGCCGATTCCCACGATTCCATACGGACTAGCTGGCGCTCTGCCAATTAACTCCTCTATGCATTGAACCAGTTCCCTCAGAGTGAACTCGAGCTGATGCTTCTTGAGGCTTCTCTGAAGCTCGGCAACCACATTCCCCTCAAGGTCGGACAGCACTCCGCGAATGTAGTTAACGCCAAGATCGATCCCTACGGCATAACCGGCCTTGCCGTTAAACAAGAGCATAACCGGTTTACGTCCGCCGCTTGATTCCCCTGGACCAATCTCCAATACGAGATCACTGTCAATCAAATCTTGAACAAGATTGGAGACAGTTGCTTTGTTAAGCCCCGTTAGCTCGGAAATTTGCGCCCGCGAGAGGGGGGCATGCTTCAGCACGGCTTCCAGCACGATGGATGTATTTATTTTTTTTATAAGGGTCAAATCGCCTGTCGTAGTTACTTTCAACTGCAATTGCCTCCGTCCATGTCGTCCATTCAGCCTATTGTAACAGAATTTCCCCGTGATTTGGCTGGTATAAAATAGTTTAGCATAAAAACTTAGTTTGTTTAATATACAAACTAAGAATGCGGAATGAAGTTAGGGCTGGATTCGCGATTTCGTCCATACAAAAAGGAAATGAACGAACAGTGAGGGGATGAGATAGAGGGGAGAAGAGGGCATCGGCTTTTATGAGGTAAATCTGAAATCAAATCTACCTCTTATTTATTTTGGCGCTTCGACAATATAAAGCGTTTGAATGCATTGATTTCTTTCAATTCTTCCTCGGTCCAGTCTTCGCCATTTGTCTCTTCCTGATTGGAACGAAACGCAAGCTCCATCCCATTCTCTTCGATGAGATTGCTTTTCTTGAGTCCGAATCGGTTGGCAATTTTCTCAATGGCACCCATGCGAGGCTCTTTAAGGCCAGTTTCCCAGGCGGAAACGGCTTTATTTGTAACACCTGCAATATCAGCGAGATCCTGCTGCGTTAGGTCGTATTTTTCACGTAGCTTTTTTAAATTTGCGCTGATACTCAACATAATCACTCCATACTTGTTATAAGGTAATTGTACAAAAAAGGCTGATCCAAATCAACTTAAAGGTAGAAAAACGCGTGTTTTCGACGTTGACAATCTACTTTAAGAAGAATATTATGGAAGCAATATTAGGCAAATGAGGAGGGATGAATGCCAGTCCGGAAAGCATTACAGTTTCCGAAAATGGCTAATCGGAATATTAACGAATTTTTTTTGGATAGCAGTCTACTTTAAGTAGACAAAACAGAAACGGGAGCTGCCTTGGGGTAGGAGCCAAGACAGTCCTCAGGCAAAACTGATTATTGATAGTATAGCAAAAATTGCGAGATATGAAAGGATCTTATCAAATAATATATGAGGCTCAGCAAAGGAGAAATAATAGATGAAAGATAAAACGGCCGAAGAAAAAGAAGTTATTCATCAATTAAATCGATACAAGCAAATTCAGGCCAGAATCCAGGTGCTTGATCATTATTCGATTGGAGCTGGTTTGACGGTAAGAAGGCTTAATCAGGACGATAAGCTGCAGGCTTTGCATCAGCGTTTGCGGGGAATGCCAAGTTACGCGTACTTATCAAAGCGCGAGCAAAAGCTGGAAGCAACAGCAAACGCTTATCTATCCAAACAAGCAACTGGACTCAAGAGGCAGCTTGCCGAAATTCCAAGGGAAGCGGCCAACGAAGAGGATGAGCAGCTGCTCGCGGAGCTGCGCGAAAAAATCAAGAAGGTCATTGCGGCAAGAGGATACGACGATACGAAAAATGATTTTGACGCGGTGCTTGATCGCATAACCGAGCTGCAGGTTCTGCAGGAAGAGCTTAAACAGATTGACACAGTCCTTCAGGCTCTGGAATGTTACAAACCGAATTTATCCAGGCTTCTTCGCTTAAGGTATGTGGAAGGTGAGTCGGTAGAAGAAACGATCAGCCTTCTGGGCATTGTTGAACGGACGTATAAACGATGGAGAAAACAGGCGATTGAGCAGTATATTATCCTTTCCGCTTAAAGTTGTCCCTAAGGTTGTCCCCTTGAATGTACTGTTTGGGCAAGTCAACCCATGCTAATATGATAGTATCAAACGAAATGTTAAGCAGTAGCCAGCCGCCCCCGAGGGGCGGCTTTTACTTTGAATGACAGGCTGCGCACAGTTAACATTATCGGGCGATGAATAGAGAGGATGATGCAGTATGCGCTAACCAGTTGTTTTGGAGAAAAATGAAAAGGGACGATCGGGTGAAGCTTTGCGAGGGCGCAAGGCTTTTTTTGTTGTCCAATTCAAGTTCAAAAACAAAAGGTAACGTCAACGAATGAATTCTTAAAAGATTTGAGGTGATGCCGTGCAGATATCGATTAACGATGTAAGACATGCCGTGATTCAAACCCTAATCAACGCATTTCCGCAAACACCGGTCTCTGGCGATGACATTAAACAGATTCTCGAACCGCCGTGTTTTTACGTGAAATTGCTGGAGTCAACCCATCGGCTTGAGCCTGGCAATCGTTATCATCGGGATTATCCGTTTCTCATTCTGTATTCCGGTACGGACGGAAATGAGGATCTGTACGATGCAGCGGAGCAGCTAACGTCAGGTTTGCAGGTAGTTACGGTAGAGGGCTACCAATTAAACGGCGCGAATATGAGGCACCAAATTGTAGATGGGGCACTTCATTTTAGTGTCGATTACGGTTGTACGGTTACAAAGGAGACACCAATTCATCCAAGGATGATGCAATTGCACCAAACAGGAGGTATAAAGCCATGACCAAAACAGTGAAGCAGCAACCGATTTACTTTAAGGCGCAAATCTTGAAAGCAGGTTGTTTTACGCCGTTGCAAAGGGATTTTCTTAAAGCGCTATTAGAGGAAGGGAAGTATTACACGGTTGACGAGGCAGTAAAGCAAATTGAGCAGTACCTAAAACAGGAGGCGAAGTAAAAGATGGCAGGTGGAACATTTACGATGCAAAACAAGGTTCGGCCAGGTGTTTATGTGAACGTAGGCGGTAAAGGACAAGCGGTAGGTACTCTGGGAAGCAGAGGGATTGCAGCGATGGCGCTCCCACTCTCGTGGGGAGCACCGCAGAAGATGATGACTTTCGAGGCGGGAGAGGATTCGCTGGTTAAGCTCGGCTATGAGTTGAACGCCGGCTCCATGCTGCCTGTTCGGGAGGTTTTGAAACGCGCGAAGACGCTGCTACTTTATCGGTTGAATACGGGGGAAAAAGCATCCGTTACAATCGGGCAATTGACAGCTACGGCGAAATACGGCGGTATCCGGGGTAATGACCTGACGATTGTTATCGAGAATAACATCGATGATTCGGCGAAGTACGATGTAAAAACGTTTGTCGATAAGGCCCAAGCCGACCAGCAAACGGTAACGACGATTTCCGAATTAAAGGCAAATGATTGGATTGACTGGACGGGGGCCGGCGGACTGACGTCAAGCGCTGGCGCGCCACTTGCGGGCGGTACGGACGGAGCGGTTACCAACGCGGATCATTTGGGCTTTTTAGCTGCGCTGGAGCTGCTTGATTTCAACACGGCTGCCTATGTTGGAACGGACAATACGCTCAAAAATGTCTATACCTCCTTTGTGAAGAGACTTCGCGATGACGAGGGCAAGAAGGTACAGGCGGTTGTCGAAAACTATCCGGCTGCTGATTACGAAGGTGTAATCAGCGTGAAGAACGGTGTAGTACTCGGTGATGGCACGGTTCTCACTGCGGCGCAGGCGACAGCATGGGTAGCCGGCGCAACGGCGGCAGCCGATGTAAACCAGTCTCTTACTTATAGCGTGTATGACGATGCGGTAGATGTCTCGCCGCGTTATACCAACAGTCAGATCAATGCGGCGCTGCAAAACGGTGAGTTTGTATTTACGGCGAGCAATGGCAAAGCGGTAGTCGAGCAGGACATTAACAGCTTCACAAGCTTTACGGCGGAGAAAACGAAAGCTTTCAGCAAAAATCGCGTAATCCGTGTTTTGGATGGCATTAATAATGACTTTGTCCGGATTTTCTCCGATTACTATCTTGGTAAAGTTTCGAATAATGCCGCTGGACGCAACTTGCTTAAGTCGGAATGCATAAACAACATCAGCATGCTTCAGGGAATTGGGGCGGTGCAAAATTTTGACGCCCAAAATGATATCTCTGTGTACGCCGGGTTGGAGACGGATGCTGTCGGCATTGACTTGAATGTCCAACCGGTAGACAGTGTTGAAAAAATTTACATTACGGTAACCGTAAACTAAGGAGATGACGTAAATGCCTTTTATGATGGAATCTGATGCCATTAGCGGCAAACAAGCAACGGCGACTGCGACAATTAACGGCCGTGTGGAAGAGTTGTTTTACGCAAAATCGATTGAAGCAACGATTGAAAAAAATAAAGTGGATGTACCGGTTCTAGGCCGAACCAATACGCCGCAACGTTCCGCAGGCTGGAAAGGCAGCGGTACTCTGACGGTTTATTATGTCACTTCCGTATTCAGACAGCTGATGTGGTCCTATATTCAGACCGGTCAGGATTTTTGGTTCGATCTTCATATTACAAACGAGCAGCCGGGATCCGCTTCGGGTAAACAATCGGTTGTGCTTAAGGGCTGTAATCTGGACAGCATCATTGCAACGAAATTTGACGCAACCAGCGACGATATGCTCGACGAGGAAATGCCGTTTACCTTTAACGGTTATGATTTGCTCGATCAATTCAATACGATTACGGGCGCCTAACAGGCGCCTTATTTCAAATACGGAGGTAGATCTCAATGAATCTGCAAGAATTTCTTAATAACCATCCTGTTGACAATCTGACGGAGGAAATCATCGTTTCCCCGCGTTTCAAGGATGCCGATGGACTGCCGCTTAAATTTACGATTAAGGCGATGACGAGCCAAGAGTTCGAGGAAATCCGCAAAAGCGCGACCGAGATCCGCAAAGGCCGCAAAGTAGAGTTCGACGCGCAGAAATTCAATCTGCGCGCGGTTATTAACCACACGATTGTGCCGGATTTCAAAGACGCGGCAAGCATTCAAAAGCTTGGCTGCCGCACGCCGGATGAATACGTGCAAAAAGTGCTGCTGGCCGGCGAAATGTCCACCATCGTGAGCAAGATTCAGGAGCTCAGCGGCTTTGACGTCGGGATGAACGAATTGATTGACGAAGCAAAAAACTAATCATGGAGGGGGACGGCGAAGCCAATTACGCCCACTACGCCCTCCATCAGCTGTATATTCTCCCGGGACAATTTGTTCAATTACCCCGGGAGGAAAAGGCCTTCATAATGGCATCCATCGATATTCGGATTAAGAAAGAGAAGGAAGCTGCGAGGAAAAGGTAATCGTTACGTTATTTTGGAAAGGAGGTGAAAGTTTTGTCTAAGCTAAGGGTTGCACTGCGCTTGGCGGATGAAATATCGGGACCGCTTGCTAGCATTATTAATCAATTCAGTACATTAGAGCAATCCTTTCAGAAAGCTGCCGCCCAACAAGAGAAAGTAAATGGTGCAGTAGAGCAGGGACAAGGCATTGTGGGGTTGTTGGATAAAGGGATTAAGAGTGTAATTGATAAATATGTGTCGCTCGAAAGCTTACAGAATGGTATGAAGCTGAGTGACGATTATATGAATTCGATTACCCGGATCAATGCTATTAATGACAATTTACAGACGAGTGAACAACTGCAGGATAAAATCTTTGCAGCTGCAGAGCGGTCTAGAGGAAGTTATTCCGACATGCTAGCCATAGTTGGCAAGCTTAGTGCTGCGGACGCTTTTAAAAGCAACGATGAGGGGATTGCATTTGCGGATCTTATGCAGAAATCGTTCCGGCTTGGCGGAACCGGCATGGAAGATCAGAAGACAGGAATGGATGAGCTTGCCGGTGCCATGTCGGAAGGAAAGCTGGAAGGTGACGGATTCCAATCCATCCTAGAAAATGCCCCAATGATCGCAAGCGCTATCTCTCAATTCACTGGTAAATCAGAGAGTGAACTGCAGACCATGGCTGATAAAGGAGCCCTTACTGCAGACATAATTAAAAACGCTATGTTTGCGGCTTCGGGCGATATTAATTCGAGTTTCGCTGAAATGCCAATGTCCTTTGGAGACTACGTTACACAAATGCGGAATACGGCTTTACAGTCTTTTGGTCCAGTAATTCAGCAAGTAAGCGAGTTAATTAACAGCCCTGCAGGGGAGCAGTTTGTCCAAGGTTTTGGATCGGCTATTGCATTTGCAGCTCAGCTGGCAGGACAGCTGTTAACGGCCGTATCTAATGTAGTTGGTTTCATTAGCGAGAATATGCCGATTATAGAACCAATATTATGGGGATTGGTAGCCGCCATGGGGAGTCTGTGGTTAATAACCCAAATGGTAAACATAGTGCAGTTAATCTTAAATGCTACGATGAAAGCAAACATCTATGTTTTAATCATTTCGCTCGTAATTGGTCTAATCGTATGGCTTATTAAACTTTGGCAAACGAATGATCAGTTCGCCGCGGCATTAATGCGTGCCTGGAACGTCATTCTTAATTTCTTCGACCAAATCCCTGGATTCTTCTGGGGTATGGTTGAAGCTATGCTAGCTCCCTACGTCTGGCTTGCTGAAAAAATCGGCTTTATTTATGACAGCGTAATAAATGGAATCATTGATGGTATTAATCATGTTTTGCAAATTGTAAATAAAGTCACGGGCTCGTCCTTTGAAATTCAAGGTCACTTCAGTATGGAGAATCTCACCAAAGACATTCAGTCATTTGCGGCAGATCAGAAAAAGGATGCTTTCGCAAAAGCTGCAGATCAAGCTGCTAAGCGTGAACAGCAAGTGAAAGACGCGATGGCTGAACGTGAAGAGGTACGTTCGAAGAAGGAAAAAGAAAAAAATACCAACCCACTGGGAACAGGGGATTACGGCAATTTGGTAAGCGGTACTTACTCCAACCCACCAGGAACCGTAACTGGATCCGTGCCAGGAATCGGCGCCGGTACCGGCGCCGGAACTATTCCCAAGGTAGGAGAAGTTGGGGAAGTCGGCAAAATCAATAATACGGTCGACATCTCGAGCGAGGATATTGAAATGATGCGGAACCTTGCGGAAATGAATGCGATTCAGAACTTTGTGACGCTGACGCCGACGGTGCAAGTGACGACTGGGCCGATATCGAAGGACGTTGACGTGGACGAGGTCATCCGAAGGATCGGCAGCACGATGGAGCAGGAGATTCAGTCTTCCGCGCAGGGTGCTTACGGTTAATATGTTATGAACAGGCGAGGCGCTCTTAATAAAGAGCGCCTTAATAAAAAGGTGGTGTGAGGATGGCCGAGACAAGTTCGTTCACGATGATGATCGGCTGGAACAACGGTGAGGAGGGATGGGAGTTTCCGGTTCTGCCGGACGAAATCAACATTAAGCGCGATGGATCAGGCAAGGATTACAATATTGTCGGTACCGGTCCTATCAGCACGATTGAGAAGCCGGGGCTTGCGGAAATAAGCTTCAAGAGCTTTTTCCCCGGACACAACTATCCCTTTAATCAAAGTATTTATCATTGGAAAAGGTATGATCACGTTCAGGACCGAACAAAATCAAGGAATATGATTCTTGAAGTGCTGCGCGGCGTCGATTGGAAAACGAAAGTTCCGGATCCTAACGCCTATGTGAACGATATTAACAGATGGATGCACAGCGGTTACCCTGTCCGGTTTATTTATGTGGGCAGCAACTCCCAGGATGATTCGGCCAAAATCAGTCTGCCGATGTCAATCGAATCCTTCGAGCGTTGGGAAGAGGCCGGTTCCCCGGGAGATATTTTCTATTCGCTTAAGCTCAAGGAATACGTCTTTCATTACCCGCAAAAAGTCAAAGCCGTAACGACAGCCGACGGTAAAACGAAGCTTCTCAAGGATTCGTCGTCAAGACCGGATGATCGGGTGCCTCTCAAGACGTACACCTTAAAACCGGGCGATACGCTTATAAAAGTAGCCGGAATGCAACTGGGGAACAGTGCGCGGTGGAGGGACATTCAAAAGCTTAACGGAATTACGGATGCGGAACTGAAACGGCTGCCGGTCGGTAAAGTGCTCAAATTGCCGAATAGGAGCTGATGCCCATGTTTGAGCTTATCGTCGACAACCGCAATGGAACGCTTTGGGATCTTTCCAAGCTGGTACCCGATTGGAGCTGGAGTACAAAACGAACCGGCAAAGCAGGCACGCTGCAATTTACGATCATTCGTAACCCGTCCTACCAGGAATCGCATTATGAGATTAATTGCGGCGATGTCGTTAGGCTGCGAATGAACGATACGGTCCTTTTTTATGGATATGTGTTTGTCCTGGAGGACTCCGAGGACCGGGAATTAAAAGTAACGGCTTATGACCAGCTCCGGTATTTGCTCGAGACGGATACGTACGTGAAGACGAACGTTACGGCTACCCAAGTCTTAAAGGACAACGCGCTGGATGTCGGTCTTTCAATCGGAGATATCGCGGATACGATTCATCCCATAAAGACATTTTCGCAGGATGGGCAAAAAAGGCTGGATATGATTTATAAAGCCCTTGACGAGACGCTGATCGCTAAGGGGCGCATTTATGTTTTGTACGATGATGACGGTCATTTAATGCTCAAAGATATCGAGGATATGACTCTCGATCTCATTCTCGGTGATGATAGTCTCGTATACGGCTATTCGTTGAAGCGCGACATTGATTCCGATACCTTTAACCGGGTGAAAATGGTGAAGGATAATCAAGAAACGGGGAAGCGCGAGGCCTATATTCTTGAGGATAGTTCCAAGATCGGCAAGTGGGGGCGGCTGCAGTACTATCAGAAGGTCGATGACGGGCTTAATAAAGCCCAGATCAATGCGATGCTGGAATGCGTGATGGAGCTTAAAGGCCGCGAGCAGAAATCCTTCAAACTGGATGCCCTTGGTTACATCGGTATGCGTGCCGGCGTGAAGCTGCAAATCACGATTAAGGAACAGGGGATTAATCAATATTTTCTCGTTGAAGAATGCACCCATCAAATGAAAGGGGACGAGCATACGATGAGCCTGGATCTAAAGGTGTACGGGACATGAGTATTAACGACCAAGTAAAAAAAATCGTGAAAGAGTATTTAAGCTCTATACAGCCGGTTGCCGTCATGTATGGGTCGGTTACGAATACAAATCCGCTGGAAGTGAACGTTGATCAACGGCTCACCTTTACGGCGGATTTTTTAATTATACCGGAACACATCGGCACCAGTCTGGAACCTGGCGCGAAGCTGATTCTGCTGCGAGAGGCCGGCGGTGAAAAGTTTGTCGCTATAGGGAGGTTGATGGATTGATCTTGCCTAAAGGAGCGGTTCTGGATACCGCGTCGGAAGAAGTGTTACAAACCAGTCGAACCTATCATCTGAATCAAGAGCGGGGCAGGATCACCGGGATTGTTGATGGGCAGGATGCCGTAAAGCAGGCGATTTATAAAATACTGAATACCGAACGGTTCGCCCATTTTATTTATTCCGGAAGTTACGGAAGCGAGAAAAGCGGAATATTCCGCAACGATTATGAGCGCTGCATTCGTGAGGCTCTGTTGCAGGATGAGCGCATAAGCGCCGTTCAGGATTTCGAAATAACGGGAAGCGGAGACGAAGCTGCTGTTCGTTTTACGGCTCTAACGATTTACGGCTCCGTATCCATTGAGAAAGGAGGATTCTAATTGTACGAAACGCAAACCTTCGAAGCGATCTTGCAGCGTATGCTAGATCGGGTACCCGGCTCCATAGACAAGCGCGAAGGGAGTATTATTTACGACGCCCTCGCTCCGGCAGCAGCCGAATTGGCACAAATCTATGCCGATCTGGATATAAATTTAAATTTGGTATTCGGAAATACCTCGACCGGGGAGTATCTGGCGAGGCGAACGGCGGATTTCGGAATCGAGCGCCAGCAGGCATCTAAAGCCGAGCGGCTTGGTTTATTTTACAACAGTGAAAATGTACTGATGGATGTTCCGATTGGCAGCCGTTATTCTTTGGATGGCTTGTATTACAAAGCGATCGAGAAGATCTCGACCGGCAATTATAAGCTGCAATCCGAGACAGCTGGAAGCACGGGCAATGCCAACTACGGACAGATGCTCCCCATGGATTATATTAACGGACTGGGGAGAGCGATTTTGTCAGAGGTTCTGATTCCGGGTGAGGATGATGAGACGGATGATTCGTTAAGAAAACGATTTTTAGCGAAGGTACAAAAACCGGGAACCAGCGGAAATGTATCCGATTATAAAAATTGGGCATTATCCGTGTCCGGTGTCGGAGCAGCGTATGTGAAGCCTTTATGGGATGGGCCGGGCACGGTAAAAGTGACCATCTTAGACAGTGAGATGCGTCCGGCATCCACTGCCTTGACCGAGGAGGTGCAAAATTTCATTAGTCCGTTGCCGGGGATGGGACAAGAGGTAGCTCCGATTGGAGCAATCGTAACCGTATCCCCTGCCGAAGGAGTGGCCGTAAATCTTACGGCTAAGCTGCTTCTGAACGGTTCGGCGTCCTTGGCGGATGTTCAGAGAAATATTGAAGCTGCAGTCGCTGCTTATCTCAAAGGACTCGCATTTGCTGATGATCCTTCGCCTAAATACGTTCGAATCGGTGCATTGCTTTTGGACATTGAGGGGGTTAACGATTACTCCTTCCTGCAGATTAACGGGGGCACATCCAACATCCCGATATCCCCTGATCAAGTAGCCATACTTGGAACGGTGGACTTGGAGGTGTAAGTATGCCCTATCATTTTGCGCCCAAGCTAAATGCCAAATCGGATGGTAGCCATTATGTAATTGAAGAAGCAGTAAAGATGACAAACGGCTCGTATATCGGCTTTCTGGCGCACGATAACATCCTGGAAAATACGATAAGCGTCTATACAGGAACGAAATACACGGGCTCATTGGTTAAAGACGTCATTATCTCGATTCCCCAGGATACGCCCTGGAGGCGTCAAGTGAAAATCTTTTCGAATACGGATGAGGTTTACGTAACCTACGAGACGCCGGGCGATGTCGTTGAGGCGGACGATATTAACGGCTTGCAAGCAAGTCTTACCGCTACGCAAAAAGAAATCGAAGATTACAAAACCAGCGGAATTGTTGACGGGGGATCTTTTATAGGAGAGTGATGGAATGGCGCAAACGATTCAGTTAAAAAGAGGGACGAAAGCCCAACTGGATGCTCACGGGCCGCTTGTATCAGGCGAAATGGGCTTTTGCACGGATACGAAAGAAATTTTTATCGGAGACGGCAGCGCGAATACGCTTATCGGACGGGCAATGTCAGGGACTGAGTCTGCCAGGCCAACGGCTTCCGTTTTGGGCCGTCTCTATTATGTGACGATCGGAACCAACGCCGGATATATGTACTTTGACAGCGGCACAGCCTGGCAAGCGGTCAACGCGCGGAAAATAACAGAATTATCCGGTTCCTTGGACGATATTGTTGACGGATCAAGCTATGGCAAAGTGTTAAAAGCGGATATCTCCAGCGGTCGCATTAATAAGGTGTCGGATGGAACGAATACTTTAACGGCTGCTGAATTAAGAGGACATCTCAATGACGCGAGTCTACACAGGCAAATTAACGATTCCGGTTCAACGGTAACGGATTTGTGGTCAGCGCAAAAGATCAGAAATGAAATTGAATTGGCAAAACGAAATATCGAGCCGCAAGCCTCCGTTAAAAATCGGACAACGACGGCTCCTCCGGCAACCCCGGCAGATGGCGACCGTTATATTATCCCCGGCAGCGCAACAGGCGTCTGGTCCGGCAAGACGAATCAAATTGCGGAATGGCAATCGTCAACTTGGACGTATTATCCGCCAGCTGTTGGTTGGACCTGCTATGTCGACGATGAGCAGAAGATTTACTCCTGGAACGGATCGGCGTGGGTACGCACTGGCGGTGCGCTACAAACGGTTGGGGCTGGCAATGGCTTGACGGGCGGAGGACAAGCGGACAGCGTGACTTTAAACGTGGGAGCGGGTAACGGCATTGCTGTTGCGGCAGACGCTATTTCCGTCGTAGCAGGTAATGGTATCACGGTTGGCTCAAGCGGTGTGGCCGTTAATATTGACGCCGCTGCTATTATCTACGATGCTGCCAATGGCAACAGGCTCACAGTAGGGACCGTAGACGGCGGGACATTCTGATGGCCAGGAAAGCATTAATACAGATCCGCCGGGGACTCGAGATCAACATCGGTCTGCTGGCCGAAGGAGAACTTGGTTATTGTACGGATAGCCAAAAGCTCTACATCGGAACCAGCGGGGGGAATGTCGTGCTTGTTGCTGCCCAAACAGCCGGCGACATGCTGAAGTCCATCTACGATACGGATAATGACGGCAAAGTAGACGCTGCTGTTGCTGCAGACAACGTGCCATGGTCCGGCATTAGCAATAAGGCGTCAGCTTCTGTTTCCGCGGCAGGTATCGTGCAGCTTAATAGTACGGTTACGAGTACCAGCACGGTGCAAGCAGCTACCGCAAGCGCGGTGAAATCGGCTTACGATTTGGCCAGTGGGAAATTAAGCCCAAGAGTAACCTGGAATCAACTTAAGGGGGTGTGAGCTTTTGGCATACGGTATTGAGGTCTACGGGGTGCTGGCATACGGAGCGGAGGAGGGGGAGGGCGGCAATAGCAATTCTAAAAGTATTGATTTATTAGCCTATCTACCTTCCTATTACAGGGAAATAACGGAAATGAAAGAGCTTCAAGAAGCTGCAGGTTATGAAATCTCGGATCTTGCTGAGAAAAGTATCGATCTGCTGGACCAGAGTTTTATTAATACGGCTACCTGGGGATTAACGCGCTGGGAAAGCGAACTAGGTATCGCAGCGAATCGCGTTCAGTCGTATGAGCGGCGAAGGGAGCAGTTGAAGGCCAAGTTATACGGTTCCGGGACAACAACGAAGCAGATGATTATCGACACGGCGGCGGCTTTTTCGGGCGGTGAAGTCGTGGTAAATGTGTATCCGGAGCAATACCTGTTTGAAATTGTATTCGTCGGATCCAAGGGGATTCCGCCAAACATGCCGGGCTTTATTCAAATGCTTGAAGATATTAAGCCAGCTCATCTGGCTTATAGATTCAAGTACATTTATACCGTTTGGGATAACCTGGCGGCCTTATCGTGGGGAAATGCCCATGCAAAAACTTGGTCGGAACTAAAAGTATATGAAGGAGGAGCGCAATGAAAACGACAAGCAATCTCGGGCTGATGAAGCCTGAAGGGACAGATGTTGTAGATATTGAGAATTTTAATACAAACGCAGATACGCTTGATACAACAATTGGCGCTATGTCCACCGTGCCAACAACGGCAAAAAATATTGCCGGGGCAATTAAGGAAATCCATACGGCAATGTCAAACCTGGACACCACGATCTCGGATGGAGAAATTACAACCGCCAAGTTGGCGGATTCGGCGGTTACAACTGCTAAGCTTGCCGCGAATGCCGTAACCGGAGCCAAGATGGCGAACAGTACCGTGACGGCAGCTCAGCTTGCCGACGGGGCCGTTACATCAGCAAAACTTGCGGATAGCGGGGTAGTTGCGGGAACATACAAAAGCGTGACTGTTGATGGAAAAGGCCGGGTGACCGCGGGAACGAATCCGACAACGCTTAGCGGATATGGGATCACGGATGCTGCGCCTTTGGCTAGCCCGGCTTTGACGGGGACGCCTACGGCGCCTACTGCGGTAGTAGATACAAGTTCATCTCAACTTGCGACAACTGCATTTGTACTTGGTCAAGCAGGATCAACTGCTCCTGCTATGAATGGCACAGCGGCCGCTGGCTCGTCAGTAAAGTACGCCCGCGCCGACCATGTTCACCCGACGGATACTACTCGGGCACCGCTTGCATCACCGGCCTTAACCGGTACGCCGACAGCACCTACAGCGGTGATCGGGACTAATTCGAAGCAATTGGCAACAACGGAATATGTGGACCGGGCGGTTAGTAACGTTGAGGCAATGGCCAAGGCTTCGTCCAACAGAATGGACAAAATCTTGTCGGCCAAGGTGTCCAACCTTGCATTAAACAGCACGTCCATTGATGTTGGTGGCTGGGTAACAACATACCCGTATAGTGATTCGTTCTCTAATGGATTTATTGACGATGCTAACGGCCTGTTTTATCCGTCCGAAGGTGTCCAACTCATTGCCGTGCGACCTGACTTGGGTTCTTACGTGACGTATAGCATATACAAAAACGGCGCTTGGTTCGCGCTTGGGACAACTAATGCGACATCAGGCGCAACAACGGCAGTAGTGGACTACGCTTCACCGGGGGACTATTATCACATAAAAGCGTCATCCAGTTCGGCAAGTACCGGCAATGGCCTTGCTATGACGGTAACTAAACTAAATTAAGGAGTGGTTAAACAATGGCTATCAATTACGGGTCCGGCCGCACAACGGCCACGATTTCAACAAATACAACGTTGGCCGCTGGTGTTTATGAGTATCAAAACATTACAGTAAACGCAGGCATATCGTTAACAGTACCTAATAACACTATCATTTTTGTTAAAGGCACACTTGCCTTAAATGGCATTATCGAGGTATCCAACGCAGGGACCGGCGGCGGCGGCGGCCTGGTATCGTCAACTCCAAGTTGGGGGCAAGGCGGGAATGGCGGGGACGCTGGCGGAACCATTACCGTAATTGCCAACACCATAACAGGAAGTGGAACAATCAGAGCGAGAGGCGCCGGTGGTGGCGCCGGGATTGCGTCTAACATAAGTTATGGCAGTGACGTGGCGGCAAACTCATATAAAATGCCGGGAACAGGTATTCCGCATTTGACGCCATTTAGCATGGGCATTTCTAAATTGCCGGTATCGCCGCCGGGCGGCAACGTAATTGGTCCTTATAGCGGCGGCGTAGCCTTCCAATATGGAATCGCCACAAAGCTTAATGACCTTTGGGACTACTTGCAAAATAATGTTATTTACCAACTAAAGCAAGGCGGCTATGCGTCGCTTTCCCTGCAAGCAGGCGGCGGTTCGGGTGGGAGTTCGGGCGCCTATGCCGGAACATACACAGGAGCAGGCGGACCAGGCGGAGCCGGTGGTACCATGTTCGGAATTGGTGGCGGCGGCGGACAAGGTGACAGCTATCACCAAAACAGCGGGGCGGGATTATACGAAGGTACGGCCGGAGCAGGCGGCGGTGGAGCAGGCGGCGCCATCCTGCTTGTGTGCCCAAGCGTTTCCAGCACGTTAAACCTTGATGTAACAGGCGGAGCAGGCGGCAACGCACCGGCACAATACGCAGGAGGAAGCGCCAACAACCCACGCGGTGGCGGCGGTGGCGGTGGTGGTGGTGGTCTTATTCTATCGTTTACGGATAAAGACTTGTATAACACTTCTTTGGTAACAGGCGGCGCGGCTGGCCTCAAATCACCAAACACCGGCACAGGCACGTCCGGCGCCGTATATGCTACTGACGGTACAATCGGAACAAGTGGCCAATATCTTTATTTGCCTATCAGTACTTATTTGTCCTAATCTATCGAGATGGTCAGGGGCATATCGATCCTGACCTCATTATATGCCCAGCATGGGCGCTATCTTTAGGGTTCAAGTCCTGAATGGTGAAGGCAGTAGTAGCCATAGCTCAAAGGCAAGGGTGTCCGCCGCGAGGCGGAATCTGAAGGAAGCCGGCGCTCCGGTCTGAGGAACACTAACTTCATATAAGGCTAGCGTAGGTTGGGTGAGGTTGCATAACTTCATAAAGGAGACTGACAAATGAACGAAGATTCAAAATATGTAGAAATCAATGGCGATAAGAAGACAGTTTGGAAAATGCCCCCAATTGAATTTGGCGGCGTTACCCGTCTCCAAATTCGCGATCTGACTACTCTTATGGGGGATTCAGATTACCAAGACAAAACGGATTGCGGTATAACGCTTAAGCAAATTTAATGAGTTAGATCAGCTCCGCTGTATAAGTGGGGCCTTTTATTTTTGAAAAGAAAGCAGGTGATTAGATGAATTGGAGCTCAATTACGGTTGTAATTGGGGTTTGTACTGGTCTCAGCGGAATTATTTTAGGCTGGTTGGGACGGTCGCGATCCATACGAAGTGATACGGCAGCCGAAGCCGGCAGGGATGCGACCTTGCGTACGGACGTTGAGTATATCAAACGTGGAGTCGATGATATGCGCGTTGAACAGCGGATACAAGGGCAGCGGTTCGATATTTTGGCAGAACGGGTTACGAGAGTTGAGGAGTCGTCCAAACAGGCTCACAAACGGCTCGATCGATTGGAGGCAGAGCACTAATGGAACAACAGGATATTCTCACCCTAGCCGCCCTTGTGGCGGCTTTTGTTGGTGTCGTTAAGGGTTACGGTGTCCCGGCTAAACATAGCTCGGCCATTGCTATTGGTGTAGCAGCTATTTTCGTCCTCGTTCCTTCAACGGTACGAGATACTATTATTAACATTGCCGTAATCGGGCTAACCGCATCGGGTGCATACAGTTACGTCAAAACGAAGGATAGTGGCAAGGATGCAAGCTAAATCAGCCAGTAATGTTAAGATCATTGACGTCTCTCACCATCAAGGTTCAATAAACTGGACAGCAGTAAAATCGGATGGTGTAAAGGGGGCATTCATAAAAGCAACGGAAGGCAGAACGATCCTCGATGATAAGCTCGAAGTGAACGCAAAGGAAGCTGCGACAGTAGGACTTGCAATTGGCTTTTATCATTATGCTCATCCGGAGAATAACGATCCATTGGTAGAGGCTGCTCAGTTTGCGAATGCGATAAAAGGTTTTGCAGCCCAGTTCCCGCATGTCTTGGACGTTGAAGGCAAGGCGTCTACAGTTGGCGGAGTTCAATTATCCGATTGGTGTTTAACCTGGCTCCAAGAGGTGGAACGTATTACCGGACACCCAACGATGATCTACACAGGGGCAAGTTTCGCGAAAATTTTCTTGAACAAGCAGGTCGCATCATTTCCTCTATGGATTGCTCATTATGGCGTAGAAACACCAATAGCGAACGGCACATGGGAAAAATGGTCCGTATTCCAGTATACTTCTAGCGGGAGTGTAAAAGGGATAACTGGAAATGTAGATATTAATGCCATGGAGCATGATTTTTTCGATAAGCATGTTCAACTTCCTGAGTGTATGAGGGAAAAAGAATACATCCTCAAACCTGCTGATGCGAACAAAATCATTCCGTTTTTATCCGCTGCTTATAAGGCAACGCAGGATCCGGAAGCACGTGAAGAACTGCATCGGCTAGCCAACGAACTGCGTAAAGCGTCAGGGCAAAAAGAACAGTAGGCATTAAAAGGAGCTCAAACACAGAGAAAAAGTGTTTGAGCTCTTTTTTGCTTGTTTTTAGGTGATTTTTAATACTCCGAACCCTATTTCCAAATTATTTTCAACTTGCAATAGGAACGTATGTTTGGTATATAATAGGAACACATGTTCTTATTATATAGACTATCTATATAGGGTGAATCGTAACGGTTGTTTCGGAATTGGCATCTTCAAATATGAGGATCAGCTATTATCAGGAGGGTAGTGTGATTCGAGTGATTTTTACATTTAAAGAAATTCGCTTGGCGAAACAATTGGAGGTCAGTGACGTTGCTGCACGAATCGGTGTATCGGATGATTTGTTATTGAAATACGAAAAAGACAGCCGCATGATTCCATGCAGCATTGCCATGAAATTATGTACGCTTTATCGTGTGCCTACAATCGATCTGATTTATATCGGTAAGCTGCCGGATTAGCATTGGCAGTTTTTTATTTCCCCGTTACTTCAGTGTAATGAAGCGAACAAACGGGAATATTACTCCTGAAAAAAATGAAAAAAAATATTTTGATGA
Organism: Paenibacillus sp. BK033; assembly: GCF_004345425.1. Lineage (GTDB taxonomy): Bacteria > Bacillota > Bacilli > Paenibacillales > Paenibacillaceae > Pristimantibacillus. Next base: position 80,220 of record NZ_SLVP01000007.1, on the reverse strand, counting down.
ATCTTAGTTTGTTTAATAGACAAACTAAGTTACCCGTGCTATATTATTGGTGAGCGTTTTCAAAACACACTTAGCTAACGAGAAGATTGAACTTATACTCGTACATTTTAAAGGAGGATATTCATCTCATGACGTATTTCGCTAACATCGGCAAGATCCAATTCGAAGGCAAAGGCTCCGACAATCCGCTGGCATTCAAACACTACGATCCTAAACAAGTGGTTCTGGGCAAAACCATGGAAGAGCATCTTCGCTTTGCGGTTGCTTACTGGCACACTTTCAACGCTAACGGTACGGATCCGTTCGGTAACGCAACGATGATCCGCGGCTGGGACAAATTTGACGGTCTTGACCGTTCGAAAGCCCGCGTGGAAGCTAACTTCGAATTCCTGGACAAAATCGGCGCGCCGTTCTACGCATTCCATGACGTGGATATCGCTCCTGAAGGTGCTACGCTGCAAGAAACGAACAAAAACCTCGACGTTATCGTCGCTATGCTGAAAGACCATCAACAACAATCCGGCAAGAAATTGCTTTGGAATACGGTAAATATGTTCTCGAACCCGCGTTACGTACACGGCGCTGGCACAACTTGCAACGCTGACGTATACGCATACGCTGGCGCGCAGCTGAAAAAAGGCCTTGAAGTCGGTAAAGAGCTGGGCGCGGAAAACTATGTATTCTGGGGCGGCCGCGAAGGTTACGAGAACCTTCTGAACACGGACATGGGATTCGAGCTTGACAACCTTGCCCGTCTGTACCACATGGCTATCGCTTATGCGAAAGAAATCGGCTTCGACGCTCAATTCCTGATCGAGCCTAAGCCAAAAGAGCCTACTAAACACCAATACGATTTCGATGCTGCAACAACAATCGCATTCCTGCAAAAATACGGCCTGAAAGACTACTTCAAGCTGAACCTCGAAGCTAACCATGCAACGCTTGCGGGCCATACTTTCGAGCATGAAATCCGTACAGCTGCTATTAACGGCATGCTGGGCTCTCTTGACGCTAACCAAGGCGACCTGCTGCTCGGCTGGGATACCGACGAATTCCCAACTGACCTGTACTCGACTACGCTGACGATGTTCGAAGTTCTGAAAGCCGGCGGTCTGACTCGCGGCGGCGTTAACTTCGACGCGAAAGTGCGCCGTGGCTCGTTCGAGGATCAGGATCTCTTCCTGGCTCACATTGCCGGTATGGATTCCTTCGCTTGGGGTCTGAAAGCAGCTGCGAAGCTGATCGAAGAAAAAATCTTCGATCAAATCGTTGAAGACCGTTACAGCAGCTTCAAATCCGGCATCGGCGCTGAAGTTGTTGCTGGTAAAGCATCCCTGGCATCCCTTGAAGCTTACGCTTTGCAAAACAACCCGATCGTTAACAAATCGGGCAAGCAAGAGCGCATGAGACTGATGCTCAGCGAAGTTATTTTCAGCGTTTAATCGCCGAAGATAACTTAGGCAATGGGAGGATTATGTCAATGAGTTATGTAGTTGGTATAGATTTAGGCACTAGTGCCGTGAAGGCATTGCTCGTTGACAAGAACGGAACGGTAGCTGCGGAAGCATCCCGCAGCTATCCGCTGTTCCACGAGCATTCCGGCTGGAGCGAGCAAAAGCCGGAGGATTGGGTTCAAGCAACAATCGAAGCCTTAAATGAACTTGCTTCATCTAATGGCATTGCTCCCGATCAAATCGAAGGCATCAGCTTCTCTGGTCAGATGCATGGCCTCGTGCTGCTTGATGCTGACAACAAGCCTGTACGCAACGCCATCCTGTGGAACGATACGCGTACCACGGAGCAATGCCGCGAGATCGAGCGTACGCTTGGCGACAAGCTGCTTGGCATTACTCGCAACCCGGCGCTTGAAGGCTTCACGCTGCCGAAGATTCTGTGGGTTCGCCAATATGAGCCGCAAGCCTTCGAGCAAGCGAAGCTGTTTGTGCTGCCGAAAGATTATGTTCGTTATGCTCTGACAGGCGAGCTGCACATGGATTATTCCGATGCTGCGGGTACTTTGCTTCTGGATGTTGCGGCAAAAGAATGGAGCAGCGACGTGCTGTCTGCATTTGAATTGCCAGCAAGCTTCTGCCCGCCTCTGGTAGAATCGCACGGTCTCGTAGGCACGCTGCTTCCCGAAATTGCGGAACGTACCGGCCTTCAGCCATCGACGAAAGTATTTGCCGGCGGAGCCGACAATGCTTGCGGCGCCATTGGAGCCGGCATTCTGTCCGAAGGCCTCACGCTGTCGAGTATCGGTACATCGGGCGTTATTCTCGCGTACGAGAATGACAAGAACAAAGACTTCCAAGGCAAAGTCCATTTCTTCAACCACGGCAAAGAGAACTCCTTCTATGCGATGGGCGTAACCCTTGCTGCAGGCTACAGCCTAAGCTGGTTCAAGAAAACCTTTGCTCCGAACGAATCGTTTGACGAAATGCTGCAGGGTGTAGGGGAAGTGCAACCGGGTGCAGGCGGATTGCTCTTTACGCCTTACCTCGTTGGCGAACGCACGCCGCATGCCGATCCGGCTATCCGTGCCAGCTTTATCGGCGTAGACGGCTCGCATGAGCGCATTCATTTCGCCCGGGCGGTGATGGAAGGAATCACGTTCTCGCTTAACGAGTCCGTCGATATGTTCCGCAGCGTTGGCAAAACGGTTGATAAGGTTGTTTCCATCGGCGGCGGCGCGCAAAATCCGGTATGGCTGCAAATGCAGGCGGATATTTTCAACGCGACGGTAGTGGCGCTTGAGAATGAACAAGGCCCAGGCCTTGGCGCGGCAATGCTCGCAGCTTACGGCTGCGGCTGGTTCGACAGCCTAGAAGCATGCGCGGAGCAATTCGTGAAGCATGCGGCTTCGTACGAGCCTCAGCCTGAAGCGGTTGAGACGTATAAAGGACTGTTCCGTATCTACCAGCAAGTTTACGCGCAAACGCGCGGCATGAACGAAGCGCTTGTCGCTTACCGCGGTTAATCACCGCACCCAATAACGCGAGTTGATACCGTTTCTTCCGGTTAGCCGGGAGGAACGGTTCTTTTTTTCTGCAGCCGGGTTAGAGGCGCTTGGCCGACGCAGTGTTGCGGGCTAGAACAGTAAATAGGCCGTACCCACAGAGGGGTACGGCCTATTTACTGCTACGACTTGCTTTCGGATACGACTTCTTCCTTCGTATCGGAGACAAGCTCCTTTGCCGACGTTTTGAACTCATGCAGCGTACGGCCTACGGCACGGCCTAGCTCAGGCAGCTTGGAAGGGCCGAATATGATTAATACGACAACAAGAATCATCATGAGACCCGGGAAACCAACGTTTTGAAGCATACGATCATCTCCATTCTGTTTGTTGTTAAAGGTTCACTCTAATCGGAATTAGTCCTGTCTATGATTGCTTGGGTAAGCGGCAACCGCTTCGATCTCGATCAGCCAATCCGAATTGACAAGGCTTGCGACGCCAACGGTGGAACGGGCTGTTTTTACGGGGTTTTCTTTGGTGTTGAAGTATTTGGCGTAGGCTTTGTTCCATCCGTCGAAATCGAACTTGCCTCCTTTTGCGGCATCTGGCGCAATGTATACGCGCAGATACGTGACGTCCTTCATCGAGAGGCCTTGCTCTTTCAGCAGGGCTTCGATATTTTTGAGAACGCTGAGGCCTTGTTTTTCGGTATCGCCGTACCGTTCGTACACCGTCTTGCCTTCTTTGTTCACGACGGAAGGTACCGTGCCGCTCGTTTCGAAGGTGGCCGTGATCGCCGGCATCGCCACCGCGCTGGAGATTGCCGAAGACGGGTTGCCATAGAATTCCGGCTCGTGAATCGGGGCGAGCGGGTATTTATTAGGCGTAACCGCCGCGTATACGCTAGCCGTTGCGGCGAGGCAGGAGATTATAACCGCTCCGGCGATTACCTTCATTTTTCCTGTCATCTTCATCATTGACCCCTCCTTTGGCTATTCCTTCATGACGCGCTCATGGATGTCGGTGACAACCGAACGCGCGGATTCAATGCCGCCTGCCATCCAGGCCGTAATGTAGCTGATATGCTCGCCGGCCAGATAGACGCGGCGGTCAGGCTTGCAGAGCACCGGATAGTTGGTCTTGCGGTCGTCCTCCGAGTAGGAGACCCAGCTGCCTTCGTTGTATTTGATCGTTTTCCAGTTCACGGAGAACGAAGATTCGAACTCGTTATAGTATTGCGGGTGAATTTTGGCTCCTTGTTCAAGCGCATGCGCTTCGCGTTCTTTGAAGGACAACGCGCCAATCTTATCCGCGTTGGACCCTTGGGCGTAATAGCCGAGCAGGAGACCCTTTTTGGCAAAATAATTCGTTGGCGGATAATAGATCGACGAAATATCCATATTCGTTAGCGTATTGCCGCCGTAGATTTGGTCGTCTTCCTCCCAGAAGCGCCGTTTGAATTGCAGGCCGATTTTACCCGCGTTGGCATACTTCGTATTGTTGATTGCCTTCGTCATGTCAGGCGACAAGTCATGCTTAATGTTCTTGAGCACGGACAAAGGAATCGTGCAAATGAGGAAATCGCCTTCGATCTGTTTCATTTCGCCGTTCAAGAGGTCGGTGTAGGTAACCTGCACCTTATCTCCGACATGCTTGAATTCGGTCACTTCCGAATGGAATTTGATCCGGTTGCCCAGCCGTTTCTCGAAAGCTAGCGGAATCGCATCGATACCGCCGACGGGATGGAACATCATCATTTGCTGATCATAGCTGTATTCGCTTGCGAAGAAGTTGCCGAAGCCGGAGTTAATGATTGCCTTCATATCAAAAGGATCGCGGATGACGCCGGCATCAAGCCTCGAGCCCGGTTCATCCTTATAGCCGCCGCGGGAAGAGCCCTTGTAGAAAAGATCGGCGTCAAGGTTGCCCTCGGAGCGGAGGTAAGCGACGATTTTGTCCTTTTCCTCCGCCGTAACCGGAAGGTCCAGCCCGGGCTGATTAATGGATTTGGCGAGCAGCTCGTTCACGTAACCTCTGACATCGGCTTTGGCCGCCCGCTTTCGGACGCGGGTGCCGGACAAAGCGCCAACGTTCTCATTGTAATAGTAAGCACTTTCGTTGACGTTATTGAACGGCTCCATCGCGATGCCGAACTCGCGGCAGTAATCCATCGTGACGTGGAACTGCGGAATACGCATCGGACCCGCATTCAGATACATGCCGTCATCAAACCGCGCAACCTGCTTTTGTCCCCCAAGCTCGGTTACCGTCGTGCCGCGGCGCACCGACCAGTTCCGGCCGCCGGAACGGGCGCGGGCTTCGAGAATCGTACAGTTATAGCCGGCTTTTCCCAGCTCATAAGCTGCCGTCAGGCCGGCGACGCCAGCGCCGAGGATAACGATTTTTTTGCCCGAACGGTTTGTACCCTTCAAATCCCAGCTGGATGGAGGCTCATACTCCGCTGCTTTCAGCGTTTCCGGCGTAAATAACCCCATCGTCCCCATTACGCTAAACACCGCGGCGGCTCCGCCGATCTTGCCGACCGTTGTCAGAAATTGTCTGCGCGACAGCTCGTTTGGTGTCTCTTTCGTTTCCATGCCCGTCAACTCCTTCGCTTGATCGATTTGCTCGTCTCGGAAAGAAATGTAGCATGGTCCTTCAAGCCTTCGCCAATATTTTGTGAGGAAGTCTAACATAAATAAATTTTATTAAGAAGATAAAAATAATTAATCAACCATCATTCAATAGGTAATTATAACCATTTAGAGGTATGGGGTGAAACTCCGTATCTCATAAAAACGCAAGCTTTATAAGCGTTTGAACATAAATGGTGTTCGTTTTGTTCGTTTATAATCATCGGATTCGGATAAGCTGACCAGGGCTATCGGTCCCATTGACGAAGAAACAGACCGCTGATAACATTTCGAATCAAAGAGATAGTGTTAGAAAAGGTAACATATCCGTTAGGGAGGCGTTTGACGATGAAGGACAAAGTGATGAGTATTGGAATCGTTAGCGACTTAACTGGTTTGACGGAAAGACAAATTCGGTATTACGAAGAGAAGCAGCTGGTCTTCCCGGTGAGGACCAAAGGGGGCGCGCGCAAATATTCCTTTCAGGATGTCGACCGCTTGAAGGAGATTAACGACAAGCTGAGGGACGGGTTCCATACCTTTGAGCTGAGAAAACCCGGAAGGTTGTGCAGCGAATGATTAGAATCGAGGAGACGATGACGCTGCTCGGACATCTTACGGAGCTGCGCAGGCGGATCTGGAAGAGTCTTATCGTGGTGCTTCTGTCGCTGGGAGGCGGGTTGTACCTATCGCCGAAGGTGCTGCGTTATCTGAAAAGCGTGCCGCCGGGCTCGGAAATGACATGGAACGTATTTTCGCCTTGGGACGGCATCCGCATGTATATGTCGGTTGCGCTGGCGATTGCTTTGGCCGTATCGCTGCCTTTTATTTTGTACCAGCTGTGGGGCTTCGTGAAGCAGGGGCTTCATCCCGGGGAGCGGACCGCCGCGCTGCGGTACGTGCCTTACAGCGTGATCTGCTTCTTTACCGGGCTGGCCTTTGGTTACTTTGTGGTCTTCCCGATGAGCTTCTCTTTTACTTCCAAAATAACAAAGAGCATGGAGCTTGTAGAAACGTACGGGGTTGCGCAATATTTCGGATTTATGTTCAATATCGTACTGCCGCTTGCTATTGCGTTTGAGCTGCCGGTTATCGTCATGTTTCTGACGAAGATCGGGATTCTGACGCCAAAGGCTCTCCATAAAATGAGGAGATACGCTTACCTGGTGCTTGTTATCGTGGCCAGCCTAATCTCCCCGCCTGAACTGATTTCCCACCTGCTCGTTTTTGTTCCGCTTGTGGTCCTTTACGAAATCAGCGTTCTGCTGTCGCGGATCGTATACGGCAAAAGGAAAGTAGCCCTTGCGGAGGTTTCCGGAGCGTAAAGCATACAATTAACAAGCCCTGGCCTATTAAGGCTAGGGCTGTTTTTGTGTTCTTCCGGCCCCGTTTCACCTTGTTTCAGAAAAGATTAAAAGCTTTTGCATTTTATCCGCTAAGTGATCTGCCGCAGACAGAAAGCGAGCAAATACGTCAAAATGACGGATTTCCCGCATACCTATCCATTTGGTTGTTATTTGCATGTAAGATATACTAACATCATAGTGGGCAGAGTCCAGAGGAGGGTTTTATATGCCGCAATCATTCGCAAACGGATGGAAATGGAGAATTTCGGTGAGTCAAAGGCTGACGCTATCCTTCCTGGCGATCGTCATTATTTTGGCGGCGAACGGAGCGCTCAGCTTTAATCGGATGGACAAGCTGACAAGCAACGCCCGGGAGATCTCGCAGGTATGGCTGGCAAATATCAAGGCCATTAACGAAATCAATTATTTGAACGAGCATATGCTTACCATCCAATACAAGATGGCGTGGGAAAGCAATCCGTTGAAGCGCAAGCTGCTGGAGGAGGACGGAGAGTATACGATCGTTATCCTGCAGAAGAAGCTGCAGGAATTTATGGAGCTTCCGAAATCGGGCGATGACATGAATCTGTCCCGCAACCTGGAAGGGGAGTGGAAGGCCTATCTGGCGTTATACCGGAATGTCATCCGTTACTCCAATCTGGAGGATGATAAGCAGATACGCGATTCCCTCCTGGCCTCGGAGCAGTCCTTCAGCACGATGCAGTCTTACATAAATACGCTCATACGGATTAACGAGGAAGGAGCGAAGGCGGCCGAGAAATCGAGTGAGAAAATCAACCGCCAAGCGGTTATGGCGATTACCGGCAGTCTAGGCGCAGCTCTTATTCTGGTTCTCGTTCTGCTCTATTACGTGCGCAGGACGATCTCCCTTCCGATCAAGCGTTCCTCGGATGTAATTGCCGAAGTGGCTGCGGGTTCGCTTTCGGTTGTTATTCCGAAGGTAAGAAACCGCGATGAAATAGGGGTTATGGTACAGGCGCTGCAAGGGATGGTCGACTCTCTGCGGACGACGATGCAAAGCGTACGGACGGCCGCAACCAGCATCTCCGCGTCATCGGAGGAGATGCTTGCGGTATCCGAGCATAATGCCGGCACGGTCGAGCAGGCTTCAGCCATGTTCCGGGAGGCGGCATCGGGCTCCCAGGAGCAGCTCCACGGCTTCGAGGAAATTTCCCGTTCAACCGAAGAGATGGCGCATGGAACGCAGCGGATTGCGGAAAGCAGCTCTATCGCGGCCGAGCTCTCGGCAAATGCGGAGCGGCAGGCGAAGGAAGGGGTTGAGACGATTGGGGAAGCCGTCCGGACGATGGCGGACATCGATGACACGGTCCGTTCGGCGTCCGAGCATGTCGCGCTGCTCGAGAATCGTATGAGCAGCATTGGCAGGATTACCGATTTTATCGGCTCCATATCCAAGCAGACCAATCTGCTCGCGCTTAATGCCGCTATTGAAGCCTCGAGGGCCGGCGACGCGGGGAAGGGGTTTGCGGTTGTGGCGGAAGAGGTTCGCAAGCTGTCGGTACAGACGGCGGCCTCCGTCTCCGATATTGCCGGTGCTATAAGCTTGATTAAAGAGGATACGGTCTTAACCGTTAAAAAAATGAATGCGAGCCGGGACGAGACGTTAAAGGGGCTCGAAAAAGTACAAGCAGCGGGCCGCTCCTTCCGTCAAATTACGGCCGCGGCAGGCGATGTATCCGGCAAGATCGAAGAGGTTGCAGCTGCTGCCGAGCAGCTTGCCGCCAGTTCGGAGGAGGTTTCGGCCTCCATCGATCAGCTGACCGAAATCGCTCGCCGTACCTATGCTATTGCCAGGACTGTCGCGCAAAGCGCGGACAAACAAACCGCCTCGGCCGAAGAGATTGCTTCTGCCGCAGGCGGTCTGACGGAGATCGCTCAGGATCTGAACGATCTGGTTATGAAGTTCCGTTTCTAACAAACGTCTAATAACGCTTAAAGCCGCTCCATATCGATTCCGGCTTTACCCCCAGCTCTCCGGCTATCAATTCGGCCGTAAGGCGCTGGGGCTTTTTTATTTTTCCGTTGCGGATTTTGGAGATGGTCGTAAGCGAAATCAAGGTTGATTGTGCCAGGGAAGTAGCGGTGATATTTTTGCTCAGCATCAGCATGCGGAGCTTGTAGGCGGCATCCTCCTCGCGAGCCGGCTGAAGCATGCCGGTCAGCAGGACGACATAACCCTTGAACTCTTTGTTTCCGTGGAAGAAGGGCTTGACGACTACGGTTGTCATCCGGAGCTGATCGCCGAAATACAGCCTCACATCAGTCTGCTCGGTTGTTCCGTGAGTACGCGCGTATTCCAGGATGCGGCGAAGCGGTTTGCGGCTTTCTTCCGCGACATGGTCGAATATGGAGTGGTTCACAAGGTTAATTGGCTTGAAGGGCGAGTAATACCGGGTTGCGTTTGTAATGCGGAGCTGCTCGGATACCCCGATGCTCATCAGTACTTGATTGTCCATCGCGTATTCTTCGATATATCTCTCCTCCGACAAGTCCTTGCAGATCATAATGAAGCAGGTCTGTTCGCTGGATGGCAGCCGGCGGCTGGAGAACCGAACGGGAATGGAAGCGGTGGATTTGGAGATCAGCTCCTGCTCGAGCGACTGCTCGTGATCATCGCTGAGCTGGGTCATTAGCCCGCCAAAGCTAAAGCCTCTTCTTAACAGCCCGTCGGGGTCGGCGTCCATCAACTCTGTCTTTTTATATCCGGTCAGCTTGGTAAAGGCATAATTAATATCACGTATATACCATCGATTATGCTCAAGTTCGACGATAAACATCGGATCAGCTAATAAATAAAATACATTCTCCATTGGTTTGTCACCTTCCTGGAAGTTATTATGTGAATCTTGTTATAATATGACTCATTGTGTTAATAAACCTGACGCATAAGAGTATAACTTAAATTATATAAAGTTTTGTTGAAATGACAACACCTTTCATTCATAAAAGTGGGGAATGTTAGGGAATCTTAATATATTGGAAGCCTATCGAAGGAGATGAGATGAATGAGCTCGGCTATTTTATTTGATTTCGCTGACTCCTTTAGCGCCGCGCTTGCGCGGGATACTCTGCAGGAGCTGGGATACGAGCCGTTAATGCATGAGGGGAACCGCCTGCACATCCATGTGGACGGGAGCGACCTGACCTCGGCGCTGGAAATCGCCATGTCTCATGGAGGCCGGCTGGTGGACCAATCGGCGATTCAGAACGAGGCAGTTACCGACACGGCGTATTCCCTGAATGCGATAACTATTCCGGCGCATATCGTGAACGAGGATTGGATTGGGGCGGAGGAAGCAACGGACCTGCACAACCGGGACGACGACGCGGATACGCGGAACGAGTTTTTGCCGGATCCCGGCGAGTACAGCCATTTCTCGGGGGATGTGCACACGTAATACGGGCGAAAAAGGAAAAGCGCGGCGTCAGCTGCTTAAAGCAGCCGATGCCGCGCTTGTTCCCGCGCTGTGGCCCGTAGTGAATGCGGCCGTAATATTATAGCCCCCGGTATAACCGTGAATATCGAGAACTTCCCCGCAGAAGTAAAGCCCTTTGGCGAGCTTCGACTGCATCGTCTTCGGATCGATCTCTTTCAGATGCACCCCTCCGCCGGTCACAAAAGCCTCTTCGATCGACAACGTTCCGTTAACCGAAACAGGGAATTGCTTTATCCGTTTGGCCAGCTCGCGCCATGGTTCCTTCGGGATATTGTCGTACGTGATATCTCCGTTAATTTCGCATTGGCGGAGCAGCAGCTCCAGCAATCTTTCCTGCACATAGCCGCGCAGCACGTTTTTAACCGCCTTTTTCGGATCAAGCTTGGCAAGCTTCAGCGTCTCGTCAAAGATTTCGGCCTCCGAGCGGTTCGGAAGCAGATCGATGGTAACGAGAACCGTCTGTCTGCCGCCTTCGCTTTCGGAAGCTTTCCTCAGCTCCTTAACGACAAATTGGCTGCAGCGCAGCGCCGCAGGGCCGGATAAGCCGAAATGCGTGAAAATCATATCGCCCTCGTGGGAGACAAGCTTTTTGTTCTTGGCATTCCATACGGTCAGCGTAACGTCGCGGAGGGACAGGCCTTGCAGCTCCTTAGTGCGTATCCACGGCTCTGCCGAGGTGAGCGGCACCTCCGTCGGGTATAGCTCGGTAATCGTATGACCGGCTTTTTTGGCCCAAGGATAACCGTCGCCCGTTGAACCCGTATGAGGAACGGATTTTCCGCCGGTAGCGACAATGACGGACTTGGCATGGATCATTTCGTTGGATGCGAGTCTAATCCCCGCAACAGCACCGTTCTCGTACAGCACTTCCTTCACCGGCATGTTCGTGCGGATCTCGACGCCCTGCTCCTTCACCTTCCGGATCAGAGCTTCTACTACCGTCTTCGCCTTGTCCGATACCGGGAACATCCGTCCGCGGTCCTCTTCCTTCAAGGCTATGCCCATCCCTTCAAAGAAGGCAATGATCTCCCGGTTGCCGAATTGATTAAGAGCGCTGAACAAAAACCGCCCGTTACCCGGGATATTGCGGATCAGTTCATCCATTTCATTCGCGTTGGTTACGTTGCAGCGGCCTCCGCCGGAAATGCCAAGCTTGCGTCCAAGCTTGTCCCCTTTATCAATAAGAAGGGTAGACGCGCCGGCGCCGCTGGCGGCCACGGCGGCCATCAATCCGGACGGCCCGCCGCCGATAATAATGACATCAAACATCGTTTACATGGCTCCTGACTCATACGTTTTCTTCTATTACGTATTGTAACATTCTTTTTCTTGTTTAATGAAATATAATGATGACAACTTTAAACCGGTAAAGGAGCGAACAACGGATGCAGCGGACGGATTGGCGGTACAGCGGGGCAAACGGAAACGAAATTTACGCGAGAGAGTGGCTTCCCGATAACCGGGAGCCAAAGGCGGCGGTTTGCATTGTACACGGCATGGGAGAGCATGGGGAACGGTATTCCGCGGTTGCGGAGCGGCTGACAACCGAAGGCTACGCCGTGCTTGCCCATGACCAGGAGGGGCATGGCCGTTCCCCGGGGAAACGCGGGCATCTTGCTTCCATGGAAACCGCGGTTCATAACACGGGTCTGCTGCTAGATCAGGCTAAAGCCCGGCACCCGCAGCTTCCATGCTTTCTTTACGGCCATAGCATGGGCGGCAATGTAGCCCTCAATGCCGCGCTTCGCCTTCAGCCTGCAATAGAAGGACTCGTTCTGAGCAGTCCGTGGCTTCGCCTGGCGAAAGGACCAAATGCCGTAATGAAGGCTGTGGCCAGGCTGCTTGTGCGTTTTGTCCCCAAGCTTTCGCTCTCCACGGGGATTAGCCCCGATGATCTGTACCGCCCCGGCTATGATCAAGCGGTTACGTTCCTCGGGGACCCTTTATGCCATAGCTCCATCACCATCAGGACGTTTCACATTATGACGGATGCGGGCGAATGGGCTATCGCGCACAGTAACGCGCTTCGTGTTCCGGTGCTGCTGGCGCACGGGACAGGAGATAAAGTGACCTCGTTTGAGGCGAGCAAGGAGGTTGCGGAGCGCCTCGGCGACAGCTGCAAATTCGTTAAATACGAGGGCGGATACCATGAACTGCATAACGATCTGTTTGCGGTTCATTTGTTAAATATTATTACCAATTGGCTGGGGAGGCGATTGTAAAATAATGAGAGTTGTGATTTAATCGGACTATCAGGTGAATAGGTGAAGTCAGGGGTATATTTCATAACATGACGTGTTTTCGTTGGGGAGACTGATCGTTCGTGTTGAAAGAATTGCTGTTACAATTCTTTATTACGCTAGTACCTGCCTTTGCCTTTCAGTTATGGCATAATTCGAGCCGTCATTGGCGGAGAATTCCCGTTATCATAGGGCTGTCCAGCTGTATTTCGATGGCATTGTGCATGTTGTTTACGAAGGACTACTACGGCTGCGAACTTAATTTCCGGCTTATGCCTTTGTTAATCGGTTCTTTATACGGCGGACCATACTTTCTATTGCTGCTGAGCGGCGTATATGCGGCGCTTCGGTTCCAATCTCTCGACAGCATGGGGGAGACGGTTGTATTCGTAACCTTTATGCTTGTTTATCTTGTCTTTATGCCGTCCATTATAAGGGCGTTCCAGCGTTCGGACCGGCAGCGCAAGATCAGAATCGTCATGCGGCTCATCGCCGGGATGTGCGCATTCGTCGTTCTGTCCTTTACCGTGGCTGTCGTAACGACCGGTATGCCGGTTAATCTCCAATTTGTGCTGCTCGCGCTTCTTACTATCGCGATGACGGTCGTATCTTCGTGGATATCGGTCTATACGGTAGAGACGTTCAAAGAAAACACCCAGCTGCATTATGACGTGAAGCGGGTGTCGCAGAGCTACCGGCAGGAAGTGGAGAAGCTTGAGCAGTTTATCGATCAGACGAAGATTGCGGTTGTTCTGGTCAACCAATACGGAAAAATCACTCATCTGAACGAGATGGGGGTTCAGATGCTCGCGGGCGGACAAAATATCGTCGGCCAATATTTTTACGAATTTTTTGATAACGGGCTGGAGGACTCCAATGCGAAGCTGCTGCGCGAAGCTCTTAACGGGCAAGGTCTTGTCCAGGAGTATCCGCAGGTGGAGAACGGCCGTACGCTACTCAAGACCGCCTTCTGCATTCGCAACCTTCAAACGGATTCCGTTACGGGGGCGGTTCTGACGGCGCATGATATAACCGAGCTGGCCCTGCTGCGAAGCGAGGTTGGCAGAATGGAGCGCCTCAGCCTGATTGGGCAGATGGCGGCGAGCATTACCCATGAGATCCGCAATCCGATGGCGGTTATCCGGGGCTTCGTGCAGCTCATGCGGGAGCGGAGCCCGGAAAGCCAACAAGCCTATTACGGCATTGTGATGGACGAGCTCGACCGGGCGAATACCATCATAAGCGATTTCCTGTCCTTGGCCCAGAACCGGGCGTTAACGATGGAGGCAGGTTCGTTGCATGATATTATCCGGGAAATGATTCCGTTATTAAATGCGGACGCTAATCTGCGGGGCCAGACCATCGAAGTGGAGTTATGCGAGTTCATTCCCTCCATTCTACTCAACGAGAAGGAGATCAAGCAGCTGCTCCTCAATCTGGCGCGCAACGGAATGGAGGCGATGAGCGAGAAAGGCCGCTTGTCCATCCATACGGCTTACATAGAAGACAAGGAAGAGATCGTCCTTCGCATTCAGGACCAGGGTGTCGGCATCTCCGAAGAGCAGAAGCAGCGCATCTTTGATCCGTTCTTTACGACCAAGACGCAAGGAACGGGCCTAGGGCTCCCCCTTTGCGTGAGCATTGCCGAGCGCCATAACGGCCGAATAGACGTCGAATCGGAGCAGGGCGTCGGGACAACGTTTATCGTCTCGTTTTTCAGGCAGTCAGCCTGAGGAAGATGGAACATAAAGCTTGCGCCCGCCGCGCATACTATCGTAGTCAGCACATTCAGTTTTATACGGGAGGACGACTACGATGGCGAAAAATAAAAACGGCAACTCGCTTGAGCAAACCGAGCAAGAGAGAAAAAATAAGGCCGGGGCAGCCGCTCCTGGCGAAGCCGGTTACGACAAGAAGCTGGACGGGCCGAACCGCCCTTCCATCTAAGGAGCTAGCGATGGATAACGGCAAAGAGGACGATCCGTCGCTTGATCCGTTCGAAATCTCCTTCCTTCCCGAATTCCGAGAGGGAAGAGGGCCGCGCGAGCCGTTTGTTAACAAGCATGGCGTAGTGATCGGGGATCATGATTACGATTCGCCGAATTCGCCGCTTAATGAATGGAGCACCGAGACGGACCCGGCCGTTATGGCCGGCGACGAGTGGGTCCATCCCTATAAGGATATCGGCTTCCAAACCGCCGAGAATCGGGACTATTTCGAACGGGGGATCGCTCCTCGGGCGGGGATATTCATGCATCAGGACAAAAACAGCGCTTACCGGGCAGGAGTACCTGTTCCAGACTCGGCGGAAGCGCCGCAAAAGCAACCGGAGTGACATTGCTCCGGTTGCTTTATTTTCATAGCGGGCGGTATAATAGGAACTAAATTTAGGTTATTACAAAGGAGAGTGTTTCAAATGTCGATGTCATTTGAGAGATATATGCTGGATATGGTTCAACCTATGCGTGACGACTTGACCCGGATCGGGATCAAAGAGCTTCGCACTCCTGAGGAAGTTGCCGACGCGATTCCGGATGCAAAAGGAACAACGCTTGTCGTTGTTAACTCGGTATGCGGCTGTGCGGCCGGTCAATGCCGCCCGGGCGTAGCGGAAGCGCTGCAGCATGATATTACGCCGGATCACCTGTACACCGTGTTTGCCGGTCAAGATAAAGAAGCGACGGCGAAGGCCCGCGAGTACTTTGCTCCGTATCCGCCGTCTTCTCCTTCCATCGCTTTGATGAAAGACGGCGAGCTGGTGCATTTCATCGAACGCCATCAAATCGAGAACCGTTCGGCTGCCGAAATCGCGGCTGATCTGACTGAAGCATTTGACCGTTACTGCCGTTAATCGGCAGGTGGAGTAGGGGGAGCCTGGGCTATGAGTTTACAACAGGAAATAATCGAGCGCTTCGGCGTACAGCCGGAGATAGATCCTGCTGCCGAGATCCGTAAACGCGTCGACTTCTTGAAGGAGTATGTGAAGAAGTCGGGGACAACGGGCCTCTTGATTGCGATCAGCGGCGGGATCGACAGCGCGGTTACGACTGGCCTCTGCAAGATGGCAACGGACGAATTGTCTGCCGAGACCGGCCGGGAGTATATGACGCTTGGCGTATTTCAGCCTTACGGGGAGCAATCCGATATTGAGGACAGCTATGCGACGGCGGAAGCGTTCCAGCTGAAGTATAAGGTGGAGACGAATATCGGCGAAGCGGTGGATGAAATCGCGCTGGAGACCGAGCACGCTCTTAAATCGATCGGGATTCACCGTCATCTGAGCCGCGGCGGCAAAGGGAATGTAAAAGCAAGAACGCGCATGGTTGTCCAATACGCGCTTGCTTTCGATCTCAATCTGCTTGTCGTTGGAACGGACCATGCATCCGAAGCAATCACCGGCTTTTTCACGAAGTGGGGGGATGGCGCGGTTGATATCACTCCGCTCAGCTCGCTTAACAAGCGTCAGGTTCGCCAGCTTGCCAGCGTGCTTGGCGTGCCTCAGAGCATTCTGGACAAAGCGCCAACCGCCGGACTTTGGGAAGGGCAGACCGACGAATCGGAGCTTGGCATTCTGTACGACGAGAACAGCGCTTATCTCGAAGGCAAAGAAATCGGAACCGAAGCGAAAGCGAAGCTTGAGAAGCAATACTTGCGTACCGAGCATAAACGCTCCCCGATTCCCGGGATCTGATACAAGCGATGATAGCGGGGATCGGACATGATGTGACGGATATGGACCGGGTGGAGGCGCTGCTTGCGGGCAGGGCGGGAGCCCGGTTCCTGGACCGGATATTGACGAGTCGGGAGCGGGATCTGGCATTCTGCTATGAGGGCAAGCGTCTTGCGCAATTTACGGCGGGGAGATTTGCGGCGAAGGAAGCCGTAGTGAAGGCTTTGGGCTGCGGAATCGGAGCCAAGGTCGGATTCTCCGACATCGATATTTTGCGCGGACCCGAAGGGAAGCCGGAATGCACGCTATCCAGCGGTGCCTGGGAGAGACTTGGACGGATGCCGGAGAGGCATCGCATTCATATTACGATTACCCATGACCGCTCGATTGCGTCCGCGGTGGCGATTGTGGAACAGACGGAATAGAGTACTAATAGAAAAGGCTGATCGGTAGGCGGCTGCTTAAGCTGAATATCGGATCAGCCTTTTCGTCTGATGATTTGTTCCTTATTTCTTGCCTGCCAGCCAGGCCGCAAGCTCGGCAATCTGCTCGTTCGTCAGACGTTCCTCGAAAGGCGGCATCGAGGATCCGCCATGCTTGATCTGCTCGGCAATCTCGGTTTCCGTCATTCGCGCCCCTACCTGTTGAAGGTTTGTTTGCGCTCCCATCCGCCCCTGCAGATCGGAGCCGTGACAGCTGACGCAGTTCGCTTTATATACAGCTCCGGCCTTCCCGGGAGCATCCATATGGCTGGTTGAGATCGCCGAGCCGGAACCGGAACCGCCGCTGCCGCAGGCAGCGAGAAGCACGGCGAGAACGGAGGATACAATCAATCCCTTTGCTAGCATGTTTTCCCTTCTTTCTTGTAACTGGACTATAATAAATCCAACATAATGATAGAACTTCCAATATGATTTTAACGTTATTGCTTATATAATAAAGTAAATAATTTACGAATACCAGACAACAGAGGTAGTCATGGACACGAGATTACAGATATTACAGAGACAATTCGATCACTTGAGGATCGACGTCATTATGGCTGCTTATTCGGAGAGGGAAGCCGGCTGGTTAAACAACAACGATGAAATCGATTATTACCGAATGTTCTATTTGGTGGAAGGACATGCCGTACTCGAGACAAAGGGAATAATCTACGATCTCGTGCCGGGCAGAATATATATGCTTCGCCCAAAGCAGAAAGTCAGCTATACTATTGCTATTAAGCAAAAGATAAAGGCCTATTGGTGCCACTTCCGCGTGCGCAATGTGGAGGATCTGAAGTTTATGAAGCTGCCAAAGCTTCCGTTCTCATCATCGGTTGATATTCAGGACGCGCAGTATGTAGTTGACATTATGCAAAAAATGATAAAGGCCCAGGAGTTCCAGACAGTTTCGTCCAACCTTAGGCTGCATTCCGGCATTCTTGAGCTGCTGGCCTATCTGCTGGATCACAGCTCTTGGAAAGATTTGAATGATGCTTATTTTATAAGCAATGAGGTTGGAAAAGAAAAATGGGATGATGTTCTTGCCTATATCGAGCAAAACTTGCATCATAACATTCAAATCGAGGATTTGGCCAAGGTCGCTTATCTTCACCCCAATTATTTGATTACCTCCTTCAAATCGATAATGGGCTGCTCGCCGATTCAATATGTAACCGAGCGGCGCCTTGAGCTGGCCAAAAAGCTGCTGAAGGAGACGGATCTGCCGATTTCCGAAATTGCCGGCAAGGTAGGGATGCTGAATCATTATTTGCCGAGGCTGCTTAAGCGGCATACCGGAATAACGCCAAAGCAGTATCGCCGGTTTATGCGGCTGGAGCTTCCGAAGGCTCTGGGGACGGCCGAACACAAAGAGGTGAAAGACTAGACAAATGGAAGCGATTAATAAGGAAGAGGCAAAGGCTTACTTCAGCCGCGAGCTGCTTGCCTGGTACCGGAGAATCAAGCGGGACCTGCCATGGCGGATGAATCAGGATCCATACCGCGTATGGGTATCGGAAATCATGCTGCAGCAGACCCGGGTGGACACGGTTATTCCGTACTACGAGCGGTTTATGAATAAATTCCCTACGGTACGCGCGCTTGCCGAAGCGCCGGAGCCGGAAGTGCTGAAGTGCTGGGAAGGACTCGGTTATTATTCGCGCGCCCGTAATTTGCAGGCTGGAGCACGCGAAGTCGTCGAACGGTACGGCGGTGCAGTGCCGGATGACAAAGCGGCGGTGGCGGGCCTTAAAGGCGTTGGCCCTTATACCACCGGGGCGATTATGAGCATCGCCTTTAACCGTCCGGAGCCTGCCGTAGACGGCAACGTCATGCGGGTTCTGTCGAGGTACTTCTGCCTCGAGGACGATATTGCGAAGCCTGCGACGCGCGTCGGCATTGAAAAGCTTGCGGTATCCCTCATTCCGGAAGGGGCTGCCGGGGATTTCAACCAGGCATTGATGGAGCTTGGAGCGCTTGTCTGTACGCCAAAGTCGCCAAGCTGCCTGCCATGTCCGGTAATGGAGCATTGCGAAGCCCGTCTTGCCGGCCGCGAGACGGAGCTGCCGATGAAGACGAAGGCGAAGCCGCCTCGTCCGGAGAAGCGCGTTGCCGCGATTATCGCCGGTACGGGCGCGAATGAAGGCAAGATTCTGGTGCGCCAGCGTCCGGAGACCGGATTGCTTGCCAAGATGTGGGAGCTTCCTCATTTGCTCGTACCCAAGGAGCACGAGAAGATCATTGATGCCGCTGGGGAGACCGACGGCAGTACGGCGGCTGCGGGCGAGTGGCTGACCCGGTCGATGGAAGAAGAGACAGGTCTCCTGATCCGTCCGGAGCGCTGGTTTATGGATGCGGATCATGTATTCAGCCATATTCATTGGAAAATGAGAATTTATCTGGCCGACCTTGGGACGCATGCGGGAACTGCCGAAGCAATTGGCGCAAGCCTGGCTGCGGAGTCTGCGGCCGCTTACGAAGCTGGCGGCATGCAGAGAGAATACCGATGGATTGGTCCTGAAGATATGGACACATTGGCTTTTCCGAATTTATTCATTCGCATATTGCGGGAATATTGGACGTAAAGGGGACGGTTGAGATGAGCAAGATGCTGGATTTGCTGCTTGAGCACAAGATTGTCGCGATTTTGAGAGGCATTGAGGACCATCAAGCGGACGCTGCCGGACAAGCGATGATTGACGGCGGCATTCGTCTGATGGAAATTACGATGAACACACCTGGCGCGGCCGTAATGATCGAGCGCTGGCGCAGCCGCTTTGACGGACAAGCTTCGGTAGGGGCGGGTACCGTGCTTGACGTAGAGATGGCGAAGACTGCCGTGGCCGCAGGCGCGGAGTTCCTGATCTCGCCGAATCTCGATGAAGATGTCGTCGCCTACGGACGGGAAAGAGGAGTTTCGGTATGGCCGGGCGTCATGACCCCGACGGAAATCGTAAAAGCCTGGAAGGCCGGAGCCGAAGCGGTGAAGCTGTTCCCGATGGGGACGCTTGGCACCAAGTACTTATCGGAAATACGCGGACCGCTTGATTCCATCCCGATTATGGCGACCGGCGGCGTAGACCTTCATAATATCGCCGATTATTTTGCCGCGGGTGCCAACGCCGTCGGAATGGGTGGCAAGCTGCTTAATCTGGACTGGGTGCGCGAGGGCCGATTCGATCTGATAACGGGCCGCGCGCGCCAGTTTGTTGAAGCCGTAAGCAAGCTGTAATCTCCGCAGAGTATTAGTTTGCCCGAAGATGGCTGTCCAGCCATAGCTTGGCCTGCTCCAGCATCTTGAGCGTGATCTGATGGTTGACTCCGCTGTATTCAACCATACGTAAACGCTCGGGAGCGGCGCAGGCCTTTTTATCCATGAAATAACGCTGGCTGTGAATCGGTACCGTCGTATCCTCTTTTCCGTGCAGCAGCAATAATCCTCTTTCATCCTCGAAATTTAATAAAGTGATTGGATCATGCTCCGAGAGAGCGGCATGTTCTTCTTCGCTTAAGGCCGGCCTTCCGGCGTATTTCAAATACGCTTCATAAAATTCCGTCCACGCGCAGGAGCCGTTAATCACGACGGCTGCGGCAACCTCCGTATTTTTCGCGAAGGCTCCCGCTGCTACGAAGCCTCCCGCCGAATGACCGATAATGCCGATTTTGCCGCTCCTTATACCGCCAAGCTGTTCGGCCATCTCGACGGCCTCCTTGGAGCCTTGCAGAACAATTTCGAGGAAGGTCTGTTCGAGCACGGCGGGGTCCGCGTAATTCAAATGGCCTCGATATCCGTGATGGAGGAGCTCAGGAACGATAACCGTATAGCCCCAGCCCGAAACGATGGATGCGAAAAATAAGTAGCTTTCCTGCGTGGAGCCCCATCCGTGATATAAAATGACGGTTCCGCCTGATTGCCCGATTGGATCAACCTGCAGACAGGTGACGCCGGCAAGACTGACTACTTTATGATTAGTGCCGCTCATTCTTTTACTGCCCCCGTTCTTATGTAAGCTCACCTCATTAGACTACCATGCTCTCCCTGGAAAAACAAAGTGCCTGCGGCACGGGGCCGCAGGCTGCAAGAGAGAAATATAATAAAGGGGGGTCATGTCTATTAGTATAGATTGTGTAAATGAAAGGAATCTGAGTACAGTGTTACAAGAACATTACAATGCGGTGACTCTATGAGCATTTACTCAGACAGGGGCTGGAAAAAATAGAATTCTTTCATTCGGAAACATAGTTCTTTCATCTTCTATGCGGCAAAGGACGACTGGCTTGATTTCCTAAACCGGAGGTTGCTGCTGGCAATCCCGCCTAATATAACGATAACGCCAATCCACTGCGGCAAGCTTATGGGTTCCGCGAGCACGAAAGAAGATAGGATAACGACAATCGGCAGCTCGGATGCGGTCAGAATCGTTCCTAACCCCGAACCGACATGCGGCATGCCGATCGAAAACAGTAGGGGCGGAAGAACGACTCCGAATACGCCTAGCGCCAATCCGTAAGGGAGCAGACCCGTTACCACATCCCAATCGAATAAAAAGGTCGGCGGGAATACGATAAATATCGTGATCAGGCCACCCGTGGAAAGAAGCGCGCTTTTTAACAGGGGAGGCGTTGATCTCTCGACCGTGCTGCTCAGAAACACAAAGGTAGAGAAGGTCAGAGCGGCAAGCAATCCCCACAGGCATCCCGTCCACGATAGCGGCACGCTCCCCTGAAACAGAATATTGGCAGCCAGGACGGAACCGGTCAGCGTGAGCGCAATGGACATCAGTTTGTTTCTGGACGGCTTTTTCTTAAGCAGCAGCCACTCCAGTAACGTGCCAATCCAAACGAATTGAAATAATAGGACGATAGCGAGCGAGGCATTAAGCGTCTGCAGCGCTTGATAGTAAAAAACGCCCGTTAAGCCAAACGGTATTCCGGATAATAGGAGCTTCAAGGATTGCGTGCGGGTTGGCGCTTTCTTGTTAACGAGCAGAACAATGAGCCAGCTTAGCACAGCCCCGAAAAGATACTGCCCGCCGGTTACCGCGGAGACGGAAAATCCCGCCGCATACGCCAGTTTGACGAAGGTGGACAAGACCCCGTAACAGCAGCCTCCCAAACTTACGATTAATGCGTAGTGCCATAATTTCATGAAAATCCTCCTTTTTTGAACGCAAAAAACCACACAAACGACGCGTACCGGCAGTACGGTCTTTGTGTGGCGAAAATAGAGATTGCTCTCCAGAAAAGTCCACAGCTTCCCCAATGAGTTTTAGTATTGACGTTTCGGTTACAAGTATAAGAACAGATCCGGAGCATTGTCAATGTTTAATTATTCCGAAGACTCGCAGCACAAGGAGCAGAGGCCGACGCGGCTTTTTCCGGTTCATATGCGCATACTTCCAACCATGCTTGTCGATTTGTTTAAGCTCCCAGCTTCTGTGCCTCATCTGCTCTTCAAAGAAAAAAGGATGGTCTAACAACTCATTCACGTCCCTTTACGATTAAGTTGATCGAACGAATGTTTCCATTATAAAAAAAGAAGTATGACAGCATCCTGTCACACTTCTTCGTAACGGTTTAACATTTTTCCAATTTTGTCCTTAATCCGTTGCCTGAGCGCAGGCGGCTCGAGTACGAGGGCGTCTTCTCCAAAGCCAAGCAGCTTCTCGATCAGCCAGTCCGTGTCAATCGCCTGAACAATCGTTAGCGTAAGAGAGCCGTCTTCGTTAAACCGCTTCTCGTCCAAATAAAATTCATCCAGCACCCTTGCAAGCGACCCGGCCGCAAAATGAATGACGGCATGCTTGGTCTGCTCCTGCTCCTGATGGCCGCCGCCGGAGAGAATATCCTCGGTATGGATGTTATGCTCCCGCTCGAAGCATTCCGGCAAGGCCAATAGATCCGACATTCTGGTCAGCTTGAACACCCGATAGTCGTCCCTGGAGCGGCAGTAGCCATACAAATACCAGGAGTCGTATTTGAGCAGAAGACTAACTGGCTCGACGACGCGGTTCTGTCGTTCGTTCTTTGCGTTCATGTAATGGAACACGACGAGCTGGCGGCCGTTAATGGCGGAGTGGAGCGTGCGAAGATGAGTCGTATACGATCTCCAGTTGCCAAGATCCATCGTCAGGCTTGGGGCTCTGCCGTTATCGGCCTGAACGGTCTTCAGCCGCTGAATCGTTTCCTGCGCCCGCTCATCCTCGAATACGGTAGTCGTGCTTTTGAGAAGAGTAATTAGAGAGGCGATATCATCGGAGCTGAGCAGGCTTTTGTCCATCTTGTATTCCTTCATAATGCCGTATCCGCCGTTAACGCCTTGATAAGAAACAACGGGAATGCCTGCCGCGCAGATCGCCTCGATGTCCCTGTAGATGGTTCTCTGCGAAACGCCGTATTTGCAAGACAATTCCGATGCGGACACCACTTCGTGATTAAGCAGCATATAGATGATCGAGATCAATCTTTCCAGCTTCAAAAACAATCACCGCCTCCTAGTATTGCGCTGTTAAGATCGTAGTGCACGGGGATCGGTTTTGTCTATAAAAATAGCCTTGGCCGGATAAAGGCCAAGGCTATTAGGCTAAGCATTAGAACGGGAGCTCGATAGAAACCTCGCGTTTGGCGGCGGAGGAGCGGAGCACCCCGTCGATAATGGCTTGCTGAATGACGATCTGAGAGCCCGGAATAGGGGCAGGACGTCCTTCGCGCACGGCTTCGGAGAAATCCCGCACCTTCTCGTTGAAGAGGTTAAGGTCGGTATTCGTAACCGGAATCGGCGTCTCGGTCTGCTTGCCCATAAAATCATGGAAAAGCTTCATTTCGCCGACGCGGCCATCCCAAACGCCGGACCAGTTGCCCGTACCGTAAGGATTCACTTTAAGTCCGCCGTCCGTTCCAAGGAACATGGTGGAGCCAAGCGTATCCATGTGCATCGCCCAGGAGATCTTGAATTGCAGCACAAGGTCGTTCTCAAAGCGTACAAGCGCTACCCCGAAATCCTCGACTTCGAACTTATGGGCTTCCGGATGATAAAGCGGATTAGTGCCGAAATAATTGGAGGTATACGCCGAGACGGTAAGCGGCTTCGGATAACCAAGCGCGTTAAGCGCCATATCGAGCGAGTAGCAGCCGATATCCGCCATAGCGCCGGCCCCGGCGAGCTGCTTGCTGATAAACGTGCCGCCAGGCATGCCGCGTCTGCGGCCGCCGCCGGTCTCCACGTAATACACCTTGCCAAGCTTGCCGGATTGGACGATTTCGTTAACGACCTTCATGTTAGGATCATAACGGGGCTGGAAACCGATCGTCAGCATATTTCCCGTTTCGTTCGCGACCTGAACCATATCAATCGCTTCGTCCAAGGTAACGGACATCGGCTTCTCAAGCAGGACGTTTTTGCCTGCGCGCAGAGCGTCAACGGTTGTTACGTGATGGGAGGCATTTGGCGTGCAGATGCTGACCCCGTCCAGATCAAGCTCTAGGAGCTTGCGATGATCATCGAAGCCGATGGCTCCAGGCAATTGCTCGCGCGTAACGAATTGATCCGCTTTGCCGGGAATGACGTCGGCTACGGCGACAATTTCAACGTCGTGAAGCTGTTTGTAGGCTCTTACGTGAGCAGAAGCGATACCGCCGCTGCCGATAATTCCAATACGCTGCATTTTTGACATGAATGAAATCCCTGCCTTCTCATGAACTGTGGACATTGGAAACGCGATTCTACTGCAGATTGATTTTTCTGATTTTCTCCATGGCAATCTTCGGCTCCCGCTTAATCGTAAGCAAGCCGTTAACCTCCTGCTGCACGTCCGTAATCTGCGTATAGCAGAATCCGCTTACATAATCGAGATTCTTGATCGCTTGGGTAATTCCTTCATAACGGGCCAAAAATTCTTCTTCATTTTTTACTTGGTTGCCGTAGCCCCAGCCGGATTCGCTCGTAAAGGCGATGCCGCCGTATTCGCTGATGATCACCGGCTGGCCTTTGTAGCCGTAGCCGTTAGCGAACGGATAGCGGTGCTTGTCGTGCGCGAAGTCGTTGCTGAGCAGCGCATCCTTATCCTTGTATCTGGCTTCGAGGACGGAGCCCAGCTCCTCGTAGTCGTGAAGCGTAATGATATCCGAGATCGTATGCTCCCAGCCGTCGTTGACGACCACGGGTCTCATCTGATCATAGGATTTGGTCAAATGATAGATCGATTCGGTAAATTGCTGCTGCTTCCGGTCGGTGAAGATTTGTCCGATTCCCCACGATTCGTTAAACGGCACCCATGTCACGATGGAAGGGTGGTTGTAATGCTGGCGGACCACTTCCATCCATTCCTTCGTGAACCGGTCTACGGCGTCGTCTCCGAATTCGTAGGTGGCGGCAATCTCCGACCAGACGAGAAGGCCTTTGCGGTCCGCCCAGTACAGGTATCTCGGATCCTCGAGCTTCTGATGCTTGCGCACGCCGTTGAAGCCAAGCGCCAAGGTTTTATCGATATCCTCGATAATGGCTTCTTCGGAAGGCGGAGTCAGATGCGTATCTTCCCAGTAGCCTTGGTCGAGCAGGAGGCGCTGGTAGAGCGGCTGCTTGTTGAGCAGGATGCGGTCGCCTTTAATCTGAATGCGGCGCATGCCGAAGTAGGAGTATACCGTGTCTACCGGATGACCGTCTTTCTTCAGAATGACCTCCACATCGTACAAATTCGGATGATTCGGATGCCAGGAATGGATTTTCCATTCGTTGACGTCGTTCATGACGCTTAGCTCCACTTTCAGGAACTTGCGGTCAACGTTGGTTTCGGAGGAACGGATCAGGTTACCGTCGTAACGAATAACGGTCTGGAGCGTCAAGCCGTCGAAGGAACGAACGGTGCTGCCAAGCTCGTATTCGAACGTAACCGCTGCTTCCTCCAGCTTTGGCGTAATTTTAGCTCTGCCCACATGGTTGCCGTCGACGTATTCCAGCCAGACGGACTGCCAGATGCCGGTTGTCTGCACGTACCAGCAGCCGTAATTCTTCTCGATCCAGCGCTGCTTGCCTCGCGGCTGCATCGTGCTGTTGCCGTCTTCGACGCGGAGCGTAATCCGGTTATCTCCGCCAACCTGCACGGCATCCGTAATATCGAAGGAGAATGCCGCATATCCGCCTTCATGCGTGCCGATATAAACGCCGTTCACCCAAAGCTTAGCCAAATAGTCAACGGCTTGGAAATGGAGGATGACGCGTTTGTCTCCCGTTTCTGCCGGGATGGCCACATTCCGCTCATACCATACGCATGGATGGAACGTCTCCTCGCCGATGCCGCTTGCCTTCGTCTCGTATGTAAACGGGACTTGTATCGTACGGTCCGCATTCAGCTTGCTGTACCATTTGCTGCGTTCGCCTTCAAACGAATCGTCGAAGCGGAAGCCCCACTCGCCGTTTAACAATTGCCATTCGTCGCGTACCCACTGCGGACGCGGATAATCCTTCACATACTTGTGCGTGCTAGCCATAATCTTCTTTTCTCTCCTTTTAGTTAACCGTTAGGTTAATTTAATAATGAAGTTAAGATGATTCTAGTTCATATTATGTGGAAGGACAGTTCTTATGTCAATATTAAGGTTAATTTATTAATATTAAAGTTAACTAATAGAAGCGGTTAGCGGATAGATGCGGTTTTACAAAATATGCTAGTATAGAAAGGGCGCTATCTCAAAGCGGAAGGAGATCGAGTGATGATGAAACAACTGATTGTAGGGGATGCTGAACATGAACTGACGATTACACGACGTATTCTGGAGCGCTTGCCCGACGAGCATATGGCTTGGAAGCCGCATGAAAAATCGATGACGCTGGGCGGGCTTGCCACGCATTTGATCAACCTGTTGAACTGGCAGGCCGGTATTTTACTTTCCCCTGAACTCGATATGTCAACTGTATCTGGGCGGAGGGAGGCTTTGCAAAAGCGCGAGGACATACTGGCGGAATACGATGCAAACTCGGCTAAGATTATCAAGCTGTTGGACGAATGCGACGAGGAAAAGCTCGGGGAAGAATGGACGCTGCGAAACGGTGATTATATTATTCTGCGGCAGCCGCGGGCAATAGCGCTTCGTTCCTTTGGGTTAAGCCACATGGTTCATCACCGTGCTCAGCTTGGGGTATATTTGCGGCTCCTGGATATTCCGGTGCCCGGCCTCTACGGTCCTTCGGCGGATGAAGGAAGCAAATGAGCTTGACCAAACCTCTGCTTATTATCGTAAACGGATTCCCGGGAGCCGGAAAGACTACGCTCGCCAAACGGCTGTCCGAGGATTTGAAGCTTCCCCTATTATCCCGCGACGGGATCTACGAGACATTGTTTGACGCTCTGGATTGCGATACGCATGGCTCTCCGCCGCTCTTGGCGCCGGCCGCTTTTACTTTTCTTTACTCCTTCGCGGGTACGCTGCTGGCTGCCGGACAATCGCTTGTTGCCGAAGGCTTCTTCGGCCGTCCGGAGCTTAGAAGCGCCGAGTTTCTTAAGCTGAAGCGGGAGCATGACTTCGAGCCCTTCCAAATCATGTGCAGAGCCGATGGACAGGTGCTCCTCGAGCGCTATTATACGCGCATGGGATCAGCGGAACGGCATAAGGGACATAACGACGGGGAATGGATTGAGCAGCAGGGCAACAAAGAGCGACTGTTGAACGAAACGCTTGCGCCGTTGTCTATCGGCGGAACGGTCGTTGAGCTCGATACGGCGGCAGGATACGATTATAAAGGTTTGCGGGAGCAGGTTCGCTCCGGACTGAAATAGCAGGATTAAACGAGTTGATAGCAGGATCGTTACTGCCTCTCCTTCAGGCAATTCTCTATACTAGACTATATGTTTATTTAGGAGGAGAGCTTGTGAGGGAATCGTTGAATCCGAGGCTTGATGTTCAGATGTCGTGGTGGGGAATGTCGGGCCTTGCGGCAGCGGAAGGGCGAAGCATAGAGGAACAGGTGGAGATGATTGCGGAAGCGGGCTTTGACGGTATCAACGGATTTATTCCGGCTCCGCAGGACGAGGAGAAATGGAGACGTCTCCTTGAGCGATACGGCTTGTCCTTTAGCGTAAACGCGTACCCGAAGACGGCTCAGGATATGGACCAATTTCTTGCCCGGGCGAAGGAATACGGGGGCATTCAGCATATTAATGCGCAGGTCCTGACGCCTTTTCTCATTGAAGAGCCAGCCGTTCAGCTGCTCAGCGCGATCGATGCCTTATCCCGTCATGCCGGAATTCCGGTGTTTATCGAGACGCACCGCGGTACGATCACCCAGGATTTGCTGCGAACGGTGGATTATATCAAGGCGCTGCAGTCTCTTCGTTTGACCATTGACCTGTCGCATTACGTAGTGGCGGGAGAGCTCCATACGGTATCCGATGAAGCGGAGCAGCTGATCCAGACCGTTCTGACCCGCAGCGCGGCTTTCCATGCGAGGGTATCCAACGGAGAGCAGGTGCAGATTGACGTAGGCAACAACGGGGAGCATCCGATGCTGCGGCATTTCGAGCGCTGGTGGAGCTCCGGCATGAAGAATTGGCGCTCGAATGCGGGAACGGGAGAGGCGCTGCCTTTTGTCGTGGAGCTTGGCCCGCCTTCTTACGCAATAACAACGGACGAATACGCCGGACGAACCAATGAAATCAGCGACCGGTGGGAGCAATCGAAGTTTTTCATGAGAACGGCCAGAAGGCTTTGGTCGGAAATGGGAAAATAGAACAACAAGGGATCCTTGCTAACATGCGAGGATCCCTTGTTTGTTCTATTTGGCTGCCGGAAGCAAGGCTATCCGGTAATGCGGGACGACTTCGATCCGGTGAAAGACCGCAATCTCAACGCCTTCGAATCTCTCAATCTGCGCCTGGTTAATAAAGGTATGCACCGTTCCCCGGCGAAGCGGGGTAATGGTCAGATGCAGCGCGGATTGCTCCAGCTGATTGTAAAAATCCTTGAGGCCGATACTCCAGGTTTTGCCGAAATGAATATGGTCGGTCAATAGCTTGCCGTTCAGGAACGCTTGGGCGACATCGCCGTCATAATCGATTTCGAGCCATACGTCTTCCACATGGGAAGGCCAATCAGTGCCGGCGAATCGCAGAAGTGCCGTATGGTCGGAAGGGTTTGAGATTGCAATTTCCGGCGCATAAGCAGGAACCTCGATCGAATAGGTGCGGAACAAGCCCTCCGTCTCTTGCTGCGACGCCATTCCTTTATTTGCGATCAGCTCAGTCTGTGGCGCCGGGAACAGGGATACCCTGCATGCCGTGCTGCCCGGCGAAGTAAAGACGAGTTGATTGCGATGGGCAACAACCGGGCAGCTGCTGATTGCGACCGTGGATTGCCCCCACAGATCGAAACGGTACGTCTGCAGCGCGTCCTGGCGGGAGAGCGTCATAAAGCGGACGGACTTGCCGTCTGTCGTCCGGAACAAAATTCCGTTGTTCCTGCCAACAACCGGGCGGATCACGCAGCTGCCGCCGGCTTCGCTAACTTGACCGTCATGAACCTCAATACCGGACAAGGAGGCTTTGGCGACTACATACTCGGGTGCCAGGCCGTCATGGGCGTAGAAGAATACAATTCGTTCCCCATCGGACGCTTGTACCTCCGTCAGCAATTGAGCCGTTGCGCTGATCAAGGAAATGCCGGAAAGCTCAAGGTTGAACGGAAGCACGACTCCGGTGTTGCCCGGCAGCAGAGCTTCTCCTTCCCTAGGGAAAGACACCGGACCGCGGGCAGTTTCCAGCTCGATGCGGAACGAGCGCTGCGGCAGCTCGACCTGGTCCTGGAAGTTGTTGAGGAACACAAAGCCGGAGCCGTCCTTCTGTCTTACGCACCACCTTAGCGTTGCCGCATCGGTTGCCTCCAGGTCGGATTGGCCTTCCGGCAGTACCGTTGTCATAGGGGCCAGAACAGACCCAAACGATTCCAGGAACAGGGACAAGGAGCGAATGCGGTCATACGATTCTCCCACGCGGCCGAATTCTCCCAAGGGCGATTGATAATCGTACGTGATTTTGGGCAGAAATTGTTCATTCATGCAGCCTTTTTTGCCAACCGGGTTAGAGCCGCCGTGGTACATATAATAACCGACCAGGTTGCTGCCGCTTGCAAGCTTCACAAGCGTCATCGCTTCAATGCTGGCAGCCGGCACGGATGGCCGGGCATTATAGCTGACCTGCATGCCGCCGGCCATCTCGCAATAAGCGACCGGATATTCGTTGGTGTCGAAGTTAACGGGTTCGGCAGGTACAACCCGCAAGTCCCGGAACATAAACTCCCGGCTTGGCGGTTGATCGGGAATCCAGGAGGTATAAGCGTAGCCGGCCAGCATCGGGAGGAAGCCTTCCTCCGGAACGGCTGCACCGCCCCAAGCCGTCGCGGTAAAGAACATTGGCTTAATCCCCGCTGCCTCCGCGATTCGGCGGAGCTCTGCCAGATGCTCGTTGCCGCCGGTTCCCGCTGACAGGAATTTGCCTGCTTTATACCCCCATGCTTCGTTCGGAGCGCCGCAATGCATAAATTCATTCTCCAGCTGAACGGCGATAACCGGGCCGCCTTCCTGATAGAGGCTGCCTTTCATTTGTACCGCAATTTCCCGGTATAGCCTTTTGGCAAGCTTTAAGTATTCCGGGTCGTTTGAACGGATCTCGATCGGTTTGGCAAGCACCCAGTCCGGAATGCCGCCGTTGCGGACCTCGCCGTGGCAGAACGGGCCAATCCGGAGAATAAGCGGATACTCCAGCTTGGCGCATAGATCGATAAAGTGACGCAAATTACGGCTGCCGCTCCAATCGAATACGCTTTCTTCCTCCTCGTGAAAATTCCAGAAGACGTAAGTAGCCACAATATGCACGCCGCCGGCTTTCATTTTGAGCAGCTCTTCCTCCCACTGGAGATAGGAGAAACGGGAGAAATGATATTCGCCAACGACGGGGATAAAGGGCTCGCCGTTCCTCGTCATATAGTAATTAGTGAAGCCAAAGGATTCTCCTTTTGGATTGCTGCCGCCGTTTGCTCCCAATTTACCCGGACGTACCTCTACCTGGGCGCTTTCGGTCAGATTAAGTCTTGTTGCTTCGGCCATTGCTCGCATTGCCTCCTTATGTTATGTTGATTGCGATGAATTCTACTGTTCTAAAAAACGTATTATTCATGTATTTGTCTACTATTGTAGGGCAATCGCCAGATTGTGAGGTAGTGCTGATATGGCTAAAGAACAAACCGATTATGCTATTTATAACTGGCGTCCGTACGGAATTCTGATTGCGGGCTATTATAGCGAGTCTTCCGAATATGCCGTCCAACGTCCATCGGGCAGCAGAGACTGGCTGTTGATGTATACCGTCTCGGGCGAAGGCAGGGTTCAAAAGAACAACCAGAGCACCGTCGCGTGCAAGGCTGGTGATGTCGTTATACTTATGCCGGGCATCCCTCATCATTATGGAACAAAAGGGACGTCGTGGGAATTTATTTGGGTTCACTTTATTCCGTATCCGGAGTGGAGTACGTGGCTCCGGCTGCCCGGCTCGGACGAGCGGTTTTTCTTCCGGCATATCGCGGGGGACGAGTCGCATCACGGTATTCAAGAAGCGTTAATGCGGATGGTCCGGCATGAGGCCTCTGCGGGAAGCTCGGAGCTGCACCGCCGTCTGGCGGAAATTGCGCTGGAGGAGACGCTGATCTATATCCAACAGACTTGCCCGGCAGAGAATGCCGTTTCGATGGATCCTAGAATCGCTCAGATTCTGAGGGAGCTTCAGCTGTATCCCGCCCAAAAAGTCAGCTTGCCGGAGCTTGCGAGAAAAAGCTGCTTATCCACCTCGCGGCTGTCTCATCTGTTTAAGGAGCAGGTGGGGGATACGGTCCTCAATATCGTAAGTAAAATCCGGATGGAGAAGGCTGCCCAGCTGCTGACGGGCACGAACCGGCAGATAACGGAAATCGCCTCGGACGTGGGATTTGACTGCACGATTTATTTTACCCGCAAGTTCAAAGAGGCTTTTGGCGAGACCCCTTCGTTGTACAGGAAGAGGGAGCAGCCGGCAGCTCTTAGGGAATAGAAATAGAAATAGGAATAGAATTAGAAAAAGCGGCTGTGCGAATGGCACGGCCGCTTTGGTTTTATTTAGGCAACGGGGAAGCGACAATCACTTCTATTTGGTGGTCTTGCAGCAGCTTGTCGAAAGGAGCAGGCGGATCAGCGTCCGTAATAAGCAGGTCGATGGCATCGAATGCGCATACGCGGTGAAACAGGCTTTTTTCAAATTTGGCCGAGTCGGCCAGCATGATGACCTGATGTGCCCGTTTGATCATTTCTCGCTTGAGATAAGCCTCTTCTTCCGTAGTGGTGAATAAACCCTCGGCCGTAATGCCGCATGTGCCGAGAAAAAGCTTGTCTACCCGGATGTCGCCCAGCATCTCGAGCGTACGCGGCCCAAAGGCGTACCGGTGCCAGGTATTCAGCATGCCGCCAAGCAAATGGGTAGCGATCTGCGGCTTGTCGCAGAGCACGCCGGCAATATCGATCGAATTCGTGACAACCACATTGTCCGCGGTGGACATAAATTCGGCGACGTATTGCGTTGTGGTTCCGGTATCGAGCATTAAATATTCTCCGTCCCGGATAAGGGAGGCGGCTGCCATCGCGATGGAACGCTTGCTTCCCGCGTCGGTTAATCTGTCTTTGTAGCTGCTCACCGATTTGGTCATGGACGAGAGAATCGCTCCGCCGCGCACGCGGACAATCAGACCGTCCGCTTCCATCTTGACCAGATCGCGCCTTGCCGTGTCGTAGGATACTTCGTACAGGGTGCAAATATCCTCCATGCTGATATTCCGGTTCAGCTTCATATAATCAACGATTGATTTAATCCGTTCGTCTTGCGTCATCTTTTGCCCACCTTATTTATTCTTCTTTCATTATAAGCACCGGCACTTTTTAATGACAAGCTAAAATAAGGAGGATTTGCGTGTTTCGCTTGGATTCTATCTGGTTATATATTTATTATAATTACAAACATAAGTTAAATAATTAAAATGACATTGAAATACCGCATTTCATCTTTTATACTGGTGGAGTTGGGACAGAGAACGGAGGGGAGTGCAAGTCATGAGCAATGTTAAAGTCGGATTGGTTGGCTTCGGATTATCGGGGCAGGTTTTCCACGCACCGCTTATTCGGGCGGTTGGAGGAATGGAAATCGCGAAAGTCGTGTCCAGCAATCCCGAAAAGGTAGGACAATACTTGCCGGACTCGGAAGTTATCGCCTCGCTCGAGGAGCTGCTGGCCGATGAAAGCATCGATCTGGTCGTGATTACATCGCCTAATCAGACGCATTATCCTTTTGCGAAGCAAGCTTTGCTTGCGGGCAAGCATGTTGTGGTCGAGAAGCCGTTTGTTATTTCCTCGGAGGAAGCGGACGATCTGATCGAGACGGCTCGGCAGCGAAACAAGCTGCTCAGCGTCTATCAGAACCGGAGATGGGATAACGATTTTCTAACCGTCAAGGGCCTTATCGAGGCTGGAGAGCTGGGAGAAATCGCATCCTACGAGGCGCATTACGACCGTTACCGTCCGGAAGTAACCAATAGATGGAGAGAAACGGCAGGTCCCGGCTCCGGCATGCTGTATGACCTGGGCTCGCATTTGATCGACCAGGCGCTGCATTTGTTCGGGAAGCCTGATAGCGTATATGCCGATCTTTTGGCGCAAAGAGCAGGCTCCGAGGTGACCGATTACTTCCATCTGATTCTGAGCTACGGAACAAAGAGGGTTATTCTGCACAGCGGTTCCCTTGTGATGCGGCATGGTCCAAAGTATCAGGTGCACGGCAGCAAGGGCAGCTTTATCAAATACGGCCTGGATTCGCAGGAGGATATGCTGCGAAAAGGCGGCTTGCCGGGCCAGCCGGGCTGGGGCATGGACCGGGAAGAATCGTACGGCGAGCTCACGGCAGCGGTTGACGGCAAGGCCGAGACCGGCAAAGTGAAGACGCTGCAGGGAAGCTATGAATCCTTCTACGAGGGAATGGTTAAGGCGATTACGGCGAATAAGCCTGTACCCGTTGCGGCTGAAGATGCCAGAAACACGATTAGGATCATTGAGCTGGCCATCCAAAGCAGCGCGGAGAAGAGAGCTTTGCCTTTCGAATAAAAACAGAAGTGCCTGGCATGAGATTGGAGCATGTCAGGCAATTTTTTTTAAGAGGGAACATGGTGAAACCACTTTTTTACAGGATCGTATTGTAGTAAAGTGATTTTACCTATACTAGGAAGATGCGCAAATGATGGAGGGAACTTTGTAAAGTGGAATCGGACAGGAAGAAAGATCGTATCTGGAGCTTGTTGAAAAAAGGAAATACGTCTTCGGCAACGGCGGCGGTCGGAAATACGGCGGTGGCCATCGTAAAAGGCGTTGCCGCGGTGATGACGGGAAGCGGCGCGATGTTCGCGTCCACCATGCACTCCATTGCGGATGCGGTGAACCAGGGCTTCGTATTTGCGGGAAGCGTGCTTGCGGAGAAAAAGCCGACGCAAAGATTCCCGACCGGATTTGGCCGGGTTATTAACCTGTTTTGCATGATTGCCGTTATCGTGGTTACCGTTATGGCCTACGAAACCATCTTGGAAGGCTTTCATTTGCTGGCTCATCCGTCGGAATCCCATGGCTTCTGGATAAACTTTATGATCCTGCTTATTTCCATTGGCGTTGACGGCTTTGTTTTACATAAAGCGATGAAAGAGATTCTTCACGAATCGCGTTCCGAGGCGAAGGGGCTTGCGATTGTTGCGGCAGCGTTCAAAAACGTCGGACGGGCCGCTCCTCCGACGCGTCTCGTATTTTACGAAGATTTGGTTGCTACAACAGGCGCGTTTCTTGCGCTGATTGCCGTCGTTGTCACCTCGTTTACCAGCTTTGCCCTGCTGGATGGCGTGTCGACCATATTGATTGGTCTACTGATGGCAGCGGTGGCGTTCCGCGTGGGCTACGACAACATGGTTGGGTTGATTGGCGTCGCCGCGCCGCGCGAAGTCGAGGATAAGGTTGCGAAGCTGATCTTCTCCCACGGAGAGGTAACCGATATTTATTCGATGCGGATTTTGCAGGAAGGCCGCTATTACCACGTAGAAGGTCTGGTCGAGCTGAAGCCGGGAATGACGCTTGCGGAAGCCGACGATATCAAGTTCAAGGTGAGAGATACGCTATTGCTTGATCCGGCAATCGCCGACGTTACGATAGGCATTATCGAAGATAACGGAGTCCGCAACTGGCAGCCGCAAAAGGCCGGCCTATAAAGAATGAAGGCGCTGTCCTTGGGACAGCGCCTTTTTCTTTGAAACCACTCTGGAGACAGATCCTGGCGAGGTTCAAAATAAAGCACAATAGGTCAGTTCATAGCATGATAAGTGCTTATCAAGCCGCCTCTAGTGCCGGATAATTGGAGCTGGAATATGTGAAGCTTAGGAGGATTAAAGCATGTCAGCAGAACGGGAAAAGAATCAGCCCTACGAGGCTTATCTGTTTGTGCATTTTACCGGTGAGCATGAGAATGGGGAGCAGGTTTATTTTTCGGTAAGCCGGGACGGGCTTCATTGGAATGATCTGAACGGCGGACAGCCGGTATTGCAATCCGGTATCGGCGAGAAGGGGGTGCGGGATCCGTTTATGATCCGTTCTCCGCTCGATAACAAATTCTATATCATTGCGACGGATCTCCGCATTGCGAGCGGCAAAGGCTGGGATACGGCGCAGCATCGCGGCAGCCGGTCGATTATCGTGTGGGAATCTCCGGACATGGTGAATTGGTCGAAGGAGAGAAGCGTTGAGATCGGACTTCCGGAAGCGGGCTGCGTCTGGGCGCCGGAGACGATCTTTGACGAGGAAGCGGGAGAGCATCTGATTTTCTGGGCTTCGATGACCACAGAAGGAGACCGGGAGGCCAAGCAGATTATTTACAGCTCCCGGACGAAAGATTTTATGGCTTTCACGAAGCCGGAAAAATATATCGAACGCGGCAATCACGTGATCGATACGACGATTATCCGGGAAGGAAGCACGTATTACCGTTATTCGAAGGACGAGACAACCAAGTGCATAACGGTCGAGAGCAGCGATTCCTTATCCGCTTCCTCGTTCCGGGAGCTGCCTTCGCCTGTGCTGGACGGGCTGTTCGGAGTGGAGGGGCCGGAAGTATTCAAGTTCAACGACCGGAACGAATGGTGCCTGATGGTCGATCAATATGCCGCGGGCAAGGGATACCTGCCGCTCATTACGGAAGACTTGTCCAGCGGGCAGTTCCGTATTCTGAATCCGGAAGAGTATGATCTCGGGGCAACGAAGAAGAGACACGGATCGTTCCTGAATCTGACCGGAGCCGAATACGAGGCATTAGTGAAAGTCTGGGGCACGCCCGGACTATAAGGCGAAAAAAGCTTGGCATGGAGCCTTCCATGCCAAGCTTTTTTCAGTTTCCGCATAGATTCGTTTCACCATCATACATATTATTTGGGTCAACCGGGAAACAGTTATAGTTAAAGGCAAGGAGGCAGCCCAATGTATATGAAACATGCTTTGTCGTATGTTCTGTTGATCGTTATCGGATTTTCTATCATCATATTGGCAGACTTATTATCCGGAATGCCGCTATCCGAAGCTTTGAACATCATTCGGCATACCTTTAGCATTCTGACGCCAATCGAATACATACTCATTCCGGCAGCGGCTATATTGCCGTTTATTACGATCGGATGGAGGAGAAGAAGGGAATAATCGTCTTAACCTTCTTCTTCCTTCATCTGCTTCTTGAACGATGTTCCTCTCATGCCGGCCCTTCGAATATAAGCCTCTATTTGAACCTCGTATTCGCTTTGCGCGAAAATTTTCGGCCAATCCTTGCTGAGTTTCTTCCACTCCTCAGGATGGGTTCTCTCGATAGCCGAGCCGAAACCAACCACATCCGATTCCGCTTTCTGTGCAGCTTTAATGGCAGCCGATATTTCTTCTTTCGTTTGAGCCTTCCACTTGTCTTGAATTTGCAGCATCGCTTTCCGGCTGTCCAAATCGGAGGAGCAGCTGGTTTCCCCAAGAATGCCTTCTTCTTTGACGTGAATCAGAAATTTCGGCTTGCCGTTATTTATGCTGGGCTTTACCTTCGTTTTCGAGCGAACGACAATCACGACGTCATTGTCCTTGGTATCCCCGCAAGGGAGATTCATGGCGGTGCCCTTCATTTTATTGCGAGTCCACATCACGCCTCTGGCAGGCTGATTATCGAGCCAGCCTGTTAACTTCCCTTTTTTCATCAACGCTATGCCGTTGACCAGAATATAAGCGGGAGGGTTAGCGTCTTTCGAGTTTTTATCCGTAGTGGCCTCCGTTCTGTCTCCAATCATTTGGATGCCCCCGATAATCGGTTCACCCGGCCCGACAAGATCGTTGATGATCTCCTTGGCATTCGTGGCGGCGTTCTCCGCCCACACCTCGGAAGTAATGCGGGATCTTCGCGAAATCCCAATCGAGGGGGTCTTTTCGAGCGGCGTAATAATACTCATAACTTTTTGAGCCGTTATGCCCCTGGCGATAAGAACAATCGAGCTGAGGCGGACCTCATGGGATCTTTCGAAGAAGTCGAACATATCCTCGATTCCTTTCCTTGCAGCCGCTTCTCCGATTACGACAAGCTGGATATGGCCGAAAAAGAGCCGTCTCGGGACCTTCCGCGATGCTTTGCGAAGCGCCCCGAACAGGGATTTATCCTGACTGCTGTAGGTCACGATGGGAAGAGCCCCCATGCCGGCCTGAGATACTCCTTGCGTAGATAAAGCCCCGGCATTCACGATTTGAAAGGATACGGAGTATTGATCCGAGTTCGGCACCGCATCCACGCCCATTCCAAGCACGATGGACATCTCCGTTAGCTCTCTGCTGTTCCAGCATCCCGCGATCGGCAGGCATGCCGAGATGATCAGCAACAACATAATGATTCGTTTCACAAGCCCGGTCCTCCTCGACAGTTTTGCAAAAATTCGGTTTAGTTTGGCCTGCGGTTCGACGTGGGCTGGAAGGAGGGTCTCATCCTTTTAAACGACCTGCGGAAGAAAGTATCCTTCAACTCTTCTTTCCTCATCGGGGCAAGCGGCGACAAGTACGGCTCGCCGAAAGACCGTAGTCCGCACATATGGGCGGTTAGCAGGATAGTGAACATTACGATGCCGAAAAACCCGAGGAAAGCGGAAAAAAACATCACCGCAAACCGTAATAGCCGGATAGACAAGGCGGCATTAAAGGCAGGCGTCGTAAAGCTTGATATACCCGTAAGCGCAACAACGATAACCATCGCGGAGGATACGATTCCGGCCTGCACAGCTGCTTGACCTAATACTAACGCGCCTACGATCGAAACAGCTTGTCCGATCGCCCGTGGCATCCTGATGCCGGCTTCCCTTAGAATCTCGAACGAGACCTCCATAATGAGAGCTTCGACCAAGGCGGGGAACGGAACGCTTTCGCGCTGCGACGCGAGCGACAGCAGCAACGGTGTCGGGATCATCTCCTGGTGGAAGGTAATCGCCGCAATATAGATGGAGGGGCCAAACATGGAAATAAATAAAGAAACATACCGCAGGAAACGGATTGCGGAGGATACGTCCGCACGGTGATAGTAGTCCTCCGCCGATTGGAAAAACATAAAGAAGGTCGTTGGAGCCACAAGCACAAAAGGGGTTCCGTCTACGAATATGGCAACCCGCCCTTCGAGAATATGAGCCGCTATCGTATCCGGCCTTTCCGTATTAAACATGGTGGGAAAAGGCGTAATGCTCTCTTCCTCGATCAAATTTTCGATATAGCCGGACTCCAGAATGGAATCGTAGTTGATCTTCCGCAGGCGCTTCCTAACCTCGTCAATAACCTCCTGCTTCGCGGTGCCGTTCAAATACATCACCGCGACATCCGTCTTCGTAACGGAACCAATCTTCATGGATTCCAGCCAAAGATTCGGATTCCGGATCCGTCTGCGTACGAGCGCGACGTTGGTGCCGATGCATTCGTTAAACCCTTCCTTTGGCCCGCGAATGACGATTTGGGAAGAGGGCTCCGTAACCGCCCGTACTTCTCCCCCGCGCGTTTCATAGCTAAGAGCTTCGCTGAATCGGTCCACGATCAAAACGGTATCGCCGGATAAAACAGCCAAGATCAGATCGTCCATCGATAAGACAGACTGAACGTTATTAACGGACAGGTCCAGATGCTTCATCTGCTGGAGAAGAGATCCGCTGCGCCGGTTCAAATCCAAGGTGAGGGAGGCTACGGAATCGAAAAACAAATCATGAACAAGCTGTTTATCGATCAGCCCTTCCATGTAGACGGCTGCTGCC
Organism: Paenibacillus sp. BK033; assembly: GCF_004345425.1. Taxonomy (GTDB): domain Bacteria; phylum Bacillota; class Bacilli; order Paenibacillales; family Paenibacillaceae; genus Pristimantibacillus. Next base: position 41,028 of record NZ_SLVP01000007.1, on the reverse strand, counting down.
TTTATTTCCGGATTCTCCAGCCGAAATCTTTTGAATACCAGATCGGAGCTTGGACCTAAAGCCGATTTAATCCTTTTTAAATTCGATTCCAGATCCGTATTTACGGGATTAGTCATTATGGCCTGCCCCCCTGAGCTGTCGGAATGTTTTTTTGGCGAGATGCACGAGAAGAAGAAGCAAAGGCAGGGCAACCGTGACGATAAAAAGCATCAGCATGGACGAGGTTTGCCCTTCGCTCACGTGCTCTGGAAAGCTCCAGGCCGAGAAGATAGACATAAACAACACCACAATCCCGACGGGAGCAGCCAGCTTGGCGAGCGTATGAATCCGGAACAGATCGCCCCAGATGGCCATGACGGCATAGCTGTACAAGCTCATTTTGAAAAATACGCATATAATGAGCGTCAGCATGACAATCGCATCCAGCCTCTGCAAAAAATTCGCGATATTGACTACCGAAATCATGGTTAAGAGAGAAAAAGTAGAGCGGATATAAATGCTGTCTCCAAGAACGAGGAGCTGTACGGCCTGCGTCAGAGACAATACGAACCCGCTGAACAATATCGCGACCATTCCTGTTTTGCCGGCCTTTTTCTTATCCTTAAGGTGGGGCAGGACGGTTGAAAAGGCGAATAACTCGCCAAACGGGAATAATAAAATGGAGGGATACGCCGTTTTAAAGGCATTTTTCCAGCTCCCCCCGTTAATCGGAAAGATGTTGGAAAACTCAACTTCCCCTGAGAAAAAGACGGCCAGGAGACCGAAAATTCCAAGGATAATGATCACATACACGTAGACCTGGGCCAGGCGGCAAATGACTTCGATTCCTTTGCCAAGCACATAAATCATGACAAGGGCCATAGTTGCATTAATGATAAACAAAGGAGTCTCGTCGTACGCGGACGCAATTAACAGGTCGCCGGCTTCCCGAAGATTGCGGGAGGCATTATATATAAAATAGGCAAGAATAAAAAGGCTGATCGGCCAGGCAAGAACGGGACCAACGATCTTTCGGATATAAGCGCTGACGATAAGTTCGGGATATTGCTGATGGAGATACCGGTAGACCGAGTAGAGCAGAAGAGCGCCCGGAATCGCCAGAAGAACGGATAACCATGTCGCATGGTTGGAAGCAAGTCCGATATGGACAACGATTGCGGTTCCGAATTCGAATAAAATCATAAGGGCCATTAGCTGTCTGGAGCTTACGGTTTGTTGGTTTCCCTGCATGCGGAGTCCTCCCGGAATCTTTCCGCTAATTATTTCCATGCGGGTACCGGAATATGTAAACCGAGCAGACTTTGCCGGGATTGCAAACGTTGCGCTTATCCATTACAATACTGAATAAACGTTCAGTATCGAAATCGGGAGCTCAAGCGGGGTGAAGCAGCGTGAACAAGAAGCAGCAGCAAACCGAGCAGACAAAGAAGAAAATAGCGGATGCGGCGCGGAATTTGTTCGTGCAGAAGGGTTATAAAGCGACCTCTATCGAAGACATCGTCAAAGCGACGGGCTGCAGCGCGGGCAATATTTATTACCATTTCAAAAACAAGGAAGGGCTGTTCCTGCATCTAATCGAGGATTGGAACACGGAGTGGGAAGAGACCTGGCTGGCAAAGGAGCCGCAGTACAAGACCACTATCGATAAGCTGTACGGCATGGCCGAGCATCTGGCGCATGATCAGCTGAATCATCCGCTGACCAAAGCCGTTGACGAGTTCTTCAACAACGCGGAGAAAAATCCGGAGGTCGAAGAGCGCATTAACGAGATGGTTAAAGGTTATATTGACTTTAACCGGGATTTGCTGCAGCGGGGAATCGACAGCGGCGAATTCCAATCCTCGAATGTGACCGGCCTTGCGATTATTTTGGACAGTCTGATGTACGGCCTGAATCAGCACACGCGAACAATGGAACGGGAGGAAGCTTTGGCGGCTTACCGGCTGGCTATGGACGTGTTTTTGCACGGCATTGCCACGCCGGCCCGCTAGGCCTTTTTTTTCGCAATGATCTAGAATGAATATTCAGTATTCGAACAGCTTAGAAATCGGGGGAATCATAAGATGACTTTATTGCTTAAAAATCGGGGTGCTTTGCTTATCCTGATGTTTAATTTATTGCTAGTTTTCACGGGGATCGGGCTTGTTATCCCGATTATGCCGAAGTTTATGGAGACGCTTGGCATAACGGGAGGTATTGTTGGCCTGCTCGTGGCGGCGTTCTCGCTGACGCAGCTCCTATTCTCGCCGCTTGCCGGGCGGTTGTCCGACAAATTCGGCAGGAAAAGGATGATCGTGTTCGGCATGCTTGTGTTCGCCTTCTCCGAAGCTTTGTTTGGGGTCGCGGAATCCTCGGTCTTATTGTTCGTATCCAGGCTGCTTGGGGGGATTAGCGCCGCTATGATTATGCCGGCCGTTATGGCTTACGCGGCGGACATTACGACCAAGGAAGAGCGGGCCTCGGGCATGGGCTTTATTAATGCGGCCATTACGACCGGCTTTATCATTGGTCCCGGCATCGGCGGCTATATTGCCGAATTTGGCATCCGGGCGCCGTTTTACGCAGCCGGGGCAGCAGGCGTACTGGCAGCCGTGATCAATTTGATTATCCTTCCGGAGTCTAAGCCCGTACAGGAGGAGCTAGCGGAAACTTCGGTGCCCGGGAAGGAAAAGCGCGGATTCGTTACACAGCTTCGTTATTCGTATCGCGAGCCTTATTTCCTGGCATTGATTATCGTCTTTGTCATGTCGTTTGGACTGGCGAACTTCGAAACGGTATTCGGATTGTTCGTCGATCATAAATTCGGCTATGGGCCTAAGGATATCGCCTTTATTATTACGTTTGGGTCCATTGCGGGCGCAGTCGTTCAGGTTACGATCTTCAGCTGGATTCTGAGGACGTTCGGCGAGCGGCGGGTCATCTCGGTTTGTCTTCTGTTTGCCGGATTGTTTATCGTCCTGACGCTTTTTGTTCACCAGTTCTGGATGGTGTTTGCGGTAACGTTTATTATCTTCCTGGCGATTGATATCCTGCGCCCGGCGATCAGCACGCAAATGTCGATGGTTGCGAAGGATCAGCAAGGTTACGTGGCCGGTCTGAACTCGGCGTTTACGAGCCTTGGCAATATTGCCGGACCAATCATCGCCGGATTCCTGTTCGATGCCAATATTAATTACCCTTATACGCTAGCTTGCGTCGTTCTGCTTCTATGCTTCGCGTTGACGCTGAGCGATAGAAAACGCAGCCTGCAAGGCGCGAGAACTTAACAGGAAAGAGGGTCGATTGGCTGATGTCGGTTTTTTTAAAACCGGTGTCAGCTTTTTTAATTTAACCCCGTTATCAAAAAAAATAGGAACTTATCCCAAAAAAAGAGGCGCTTACCCCCAATTAAGTAAGCGTTTACACTTTAGGTGTCGACAAGTTCAGCCGAGAGGGGGAAAGCTTACCGTTTCAAGCTTCGCAAGCATCCGCCGTCAGTCACAATCAATTCATTGGGATGAATAGGATGGTGTCAGCATGGACAGTTCGAAGGGGATAAAAAGAAGAAAGACGGCTTCCTTATTGTTAGCCGGAACTTTGATGTTCAGCGGCGTTCTGCAGGTGATGCCGAGCAAAGCCTCGGCGGATTCGATTGCTTTTAACACGCAGTCGGGAGGCATCTTCGACGGAATGCCTTTGTTTGACGGGGTGCCTTCTCACCTGGACGCTTTCGTGGATACTTATTTTAACTATGTGGGCCTAGAAGGCGCCGCGTTATATGCAACGGGCATCCGCGATAACTACACGTTTGTGATGGACGATAATCCGATCAAGGGCAAGACGGTGCCGGGCGGCATTGCGGCCGCGGATAACGTATACGGCGTATCGACCGATTTTCCTGCTCTCGTTGGCCTTGGCCAATCGTGGAACAAGGGGCTGCTGACGCAAGTCGGGCAGGTGATGGGCAGCGAGAAAATCAGCCAGAACAACGTCAAGCAGGGCACGGCCAATATTCATAACGGTTCGAATGCCTCCAAGCCGATCGCATTTACCGCCTTGTCGGATTTGCGGATTAACCCGTTGAACGGGCGTTTCCCGGAAGGGTACGGGGAAGACCCGTATCTGTCGGCAACGATGATCGACAATATGGCGGCGGGGCTGTCCGGCACGGACCAGAACGAAAGCGACAACGGCTTCTGGATCCGGGCTATCGTAGGGACGAAGCACTTCTCCATGTACAATGCGGAATGGTTCCGGCAGTCCTCCAGCACCGCGGCGGGAGCAAGGGCCATCTACGAATACCAGACCCCGTCCGCGTTCAAAGGGCTGGAGTCCGGCTCCGTATCGGGTATTATGACTTCCTTCGGGCGCACAAACGGCATTCCGAATATTATTTCTCCTTATATGATTCTGGGCGACAAGGTTGCGCGGTACGGCATGTATTCGTCGCCGGACTTTAACGGGGAGCAGCATCTGTACAACGCAAGCTTCGGCAATGGCTACGATACGCAGTATACGCTTGACCGCAAGCATGCGCTGGCGCTTATGGTGCTGGGTCATTCGGAATCCGTCCGCGCCTCCGGTACCGACAAGACGGATGTCGTGACGCTTGCCAACGCGGTCAAAGAGGGGCTGTACGGCATCACGCTGCAGGATGTGCGGGACGCGGGCAGACCGCTTGTGAATCAGCTGGTCCGCGCGGGGATATTTAACGAAACGGACGCAAACGGCATCCCGAAATATTATCCGTTTGCGGGCCAGGCGAAGGATGTATCGTCCAATCTTACGAGCTTCAACACCCAGGCGCATCAGGAAGTAGCTTTGCAGGCCGCGCGCGAGACGGTTGTTCTGCTCAAAAATACGGACGGCGCGCTGCCGCTCGATAAAACGAAAAAAGCGGCGGTTGTTGGGGCATACGCGGATATGCGCATGAAAGCCCAGTATTCGGCGAGCACGCCAAGCCTTCCGACTGCCGGCAAAACGCCGTTGTTCGCGATCCTGAGCACGATCGGCGCTTCCAAGGTGCAGTTCAATACCGGCGGCGAGGTTATCGCGCTGAAGTCGAAGGCTAACGGCAAATACGTGACTGCCGGACCGGCGGCAGGGGCTCAATTAACGGCGGACTATTCGACATCTGATAATACGTTCACCAACGCTCAGCTGTTCGAGGTCTATGATTGGGGCCAGCAGGCGGCAAGCCTTCTCTCCAAGGAAAACAGCCGCTGGGTTACCGCGCCAACAACGAACAATGCGGCGGTTGGCAATACGGCAACGGCAAACCTGCTGCTGACGGGCTCGGATTGGTCCAACCCGACGTCGGTCAGCAATAACAGCACGATTCCGGCTAAGCTGCGCATCGAAGGCAATTCGGACAATTCCGTCTCGATTATCTCCGGCGGATTGGCGTTTCAGACCGGCGTATACAGCGGCCGGTATGTGACTACTGCGGCGGACGGCAAGATGGCTACGGGGGCTGCGGCAATCGGCAATCCCGCGAATTACAATTCCCGCGGCACGGACGCCAAGTTCGAGAAAACAACGGTCAAGGAAGCCGGCGCGGATGCGGCAGCTATGGCGGACACGCAGGATTATGCTCTCGTCTTTATTGGCGCGCATCCAAGCAACAGCGCGGCGGAAGGCAATGACCGCGCGGATCTTTACCTGGGCGCCAATGATTACAAGCTGGTCAAAAATGTTGCCGCGGCTTTCGCGGCCAAGAACAAGAAAACAATCGTTGTTCTGCTCGCCAGCTCGCCGGTCATCATGGAAGAAATTCAGAACGACCCTAACGTATCGGCGATTGTGGAACAGCCATATTCCGGCGAATTCGACGCGCAAGGTCTTACCGATGTGCTGTATGGCGACTACGCGCCAACCGGCAGATTGACGTCTACCTGGTATGCGGATATGTCGGCATTGCCTGCAATCGATAAATACTCGATTCCGGAAGGCAGCGCCACAACGCTTAGCCAGATCGATCCGCGTTACACCGTGGATATGTCGAATGCCGATCCGGTAGAAACGAAGCTGACGTATATGTATACTTCGGCGCCCGTTACCTATCCGTTCGGTTACGGATTAGGTTATGCGGACTTTACGTACAAGGATTTCTCGGCTCCATCCAGCGCAAGCAGCGCTTCTCCGTTTAACGTATCCGTAGAGATCACGAACGAAGGCAGCATCGCAACTTCCGAGGTCGTGCAGCTGTACGCCCGGAAAAACGGCTCTGCTTACGGAGCCGAAGCTCCTCAGAAGAAGCTTATCGGCTATGAGAAAGTATCTCTTACCGCAGGCGAGCACAAGGTCGTTGCCTTGACTGTCGATCCCAAGGATCTTGCGATCTGGGATGTAAACAAAGGCGATTATATCGTAGAGGACGGCTCGTACTCCCTCATGGTAGGCCATTCTTCGGACGATATCCTCTTTACGGGCAATATCACGATCGGGGGCGACCAGCTTGCATCGCTTTCGGCCGTAAGCAAGTTTAACGTCTTTGACCATGCGTTCGCGTCCAGCCATGTGGCGTATTCCGAAGCTTCCAAAGCACGGACGGTGGCTAGCCTCAGCGAAGATAAGATCGCCGGCGAATACTACACCGTTAATTCGAAGAAGCAGGGAGCATGGGTAGCTCTGCCTAAGACCGATTTTACGGGCGCCCAAAAGCTGGTTGCCAGCGTTGCGAGCAACGGCAGCGGCGGTCATATTACGCTTCGCGCGGATTCGCCGGCGAATGAGCCTTTTGCAACCATTGAAGTTCCGGTCACCTCCGTATCCGCGTATACCATGCCAACTGCGGCGGATCAAACGGTACGCGAGCTTGGCTTTGCGGAGGTGGAAGCGGCGATAGATAACGCCCCGGCCGGTCTCCATACGGTTTATGTAGTGTTTGATTCGCCGGATATCCGGATTGATACGCTGCAGGTCACAGAGAACGAGTTGACCATCAGCTCCCCGGCAGCGAATGCGGTGCTTCCAAGTGCGGAGGTAGGAGCTCCTTATGAACAGCAGTTGAATCTAAGCGCAATTGGCGGAACCAAGCCTTACGCATGGAGCGTAACCGGGCTGCCTGAAGGACTTTCCTTCGATCCTGCTACGGGCAAAATTACGGGTACGCCGGCGGAAGGAAGCGATAATGCCAGCCCGTATACCGTTACGATTACGGTAACCGATGCAAATAATACGGCAATTGCGGTGACCAACACCCTGGCCGTTCATCATGCGGGTGTCCTTACGGCGTCCATTGCGGGTGCGAGTCAGGTCTATTCCAATGCTCCGTTCAGCTTGACGGTTGGATTAAATCATGTATCCGTTCCGCTGCTGGCACAGGATATCCGGATCAGCTACGATTCCAGCGCCGTAGAATTCCTAAACGCGGAATCGCTGGTAGAGGGAGTCAGCATTGTTGGCACAAATACGGATGAACCAGGCATCGTGCGCGTCCTGGCCGTCAGCGAAGGACCGGATCACGCGGTGACGACAGGCGGCAACGTGATCAAGCTGAATATGAAAGCCAAGCAGGTATCGGGCAATAGGGCGGCGGTGTTTGCGATCGCCAGCGCGGAATTCTCCGATGCCGCAACCGAGATTGCGGCTGAAGCCGGCGATGCCTTAAGCGTTCAAATCCTGTACGTGAATACGCAAGCCTTGCTCGATATCATCACCGAAGCGCAAGCGTTCCACGATGCGGCGGTTGAAGGTACGGCTGTTGGCCAGTATCCCGCAGGATCCAAAGCCACCCTGCAAGCTGCCATTGACGCAGCGGCAGCCGTTGCCGCCGGAGCGCCAACCGAGCAGCAGGTGCAAGACGCGGCAGCGGCGCTTCATACGGCGCTTCAAGCATTCAAGCAGCTTGTCGTTACGCAGGTTGTCGGCGACGTCAACGGCGACAACAGAATCAGCGTGCTTGACCTTGCTCAAGTATCCGTCAATTACGGTAAAACCTCGCAATCCGCGGACTGGAGCTCCATTAAGCGGATGGACCTCAATAATGACGGCGTTATCGATATTTCCGATCTTGCTATCATTGCGCAAAAAATTCTGCAAGCTTAATTAAAAATCATAGGCAAGCAGGAGGAGGGAAAGTCCCTTCTCCTGCTTTTATGGGGGAGAAGAAAGATGCTGCGGAAATGGTTCCTCTCGACGTTGGTAGTAGGAATGTTGCTTGCCGGTTTGCCGGCTGCTTTAGTGTCTGCCGCTGCGGCTTCTTACGAAATTAGCCCCGACCAGACAAGCGTTGGCGTGAATAAGGCGTTAACCGTAACGGTAAAAGCGAGCGAGCTGAAAGACGTGTACGGTTACGAGATTGTTCTTTCTTACGATACAACGAAGCTTTCCTTACAATCCGCCAATAACCTGCTGCCCAAAAACAATGCAGCGGAACAAAACGGCTTTGCCATCTCTCCGATTAAATCCGGCAACAAAGTGACGTTCGCTTATACGAAAGTGGGCTCCGCTGCGGGCTCGGAAGGGTCGCAAGCGCTGGCCGCGTTTACCTTTGGCAGCCTTGCGGCGGGAAAAGCAACCGTCAAGATTGAATCGGTTAAGCTTGTCCGCACGGATCTGACCTCGGAGAAGCAAACGCCCGATAAAACGGTTCAGATTTACGTTTTGAATGCGAACAGGGAATTTAAGGACGTCGCGGCAGGCTTCTGGGCGAAGGATGCCATTACGCGGGCTGCCCAAATGGGCTTTGCCAACGGCTATCCGGACGGAACGTTTAAACCGCTCAAGCAGGTTACCCGGGCGGAGTTTGTTACGATGCTGGCGCGAGCTTTGGAACTGCCGGAAGCGGAGCGGCAGGGCACCGATTTTAAAGATAACGAAAGAATAGGCAATTGGGCGAAGCCTTCCATTGCAAGCGGAGTTGCCGCGGGTTGGATCAAGGGCTTCGAGGACGGTACCTTCCGTCCGGATCTTCCGATTACGCGGGCCGAAATGACGGTTATCGTCGCTCGCGCGCTTAAGCTGGACACGGCGCAGGCGCAGGCCGGGCAGCTGTCGTTCGCGGATGCGGCGAGCATCCCTTCATGGGCGAAGGATGCCGTAGCCGCGGCCGTGAAAGCAGGCCTCGTTAACGGCAGGGGCGGCAACAAATTCGTTCCCGCGGATTCCGCCAACCGTGCGGAAGCGGTAACGTTGATCTTACGAATGGCGGATTAGTCATTCAAATATAACCAAGCCATCATTGAAAACAATGGGGCGCTTTGGCACAATGACGATAGTGACTTGCGGGAAGAAGGCGTCTTTCATGAAGAGAATGGTCAGGATAGTAAAGAGTAAAGCGTTTATTGTCATTGCGCTTGTAATCGTGCTCGTTTTTCTAAACAATACAACGTATTTCGCAAAATCGTCTGGCGGCGAGCCTTTGCTGCTTGCTCACCGCGGAATGGCGCAGACCTTTACCATGGAAGACATTCAGAATGATACTTGTACGGCGGAGCGGATCTACAAGCCGGAATACCCGTACCTGGAAAATACGATTGCGTCGATGGAAGCCGCTTTCGAAGCCGGTGCGGATATCGTCGAGTTCGACGTACATATCACAAAGGATGACCAGTTTGCCGTGTTTCACGACTGGACTCTGGATTGCCGTACGAACGCCACAGGCGTTACCCGGGACTATACGATGGAACAATTAAAGCAGCTTGATATCGGTTACGGTTATACGGCCGACGGCGGAAAAACGCATCCTTTCCGGGGAAAAGGAGTTGGCCAAATGCCTTCGTTAACGGAGGTGCTGGAGCATTTTCCGTCTCAATCCTTTCTTATTGACGTAAAAAGCAATGATCCCGATGAAGGCCGGCTGCTGGCGCAATATTTGGGAAAGCTCCCGGAGGACCGCAGAAGCAATCTGGCTGTCTATGGCGGGGATGAGCCGATTGCAGCTTTGAAGAAAGAGCTTCCGGGTATGAGGGTTATGTCGAAGGCCACCATGAAGAAATGCCTGATTCCTTATCTCGCCGTTGGATGGACCGGGTATGTGCCTTCGGCATGCAGCCATACGGAAGTGCATATTCCCGAGAAGATTGCCCCCTTCTTGTGGGGATGGCCGGACAGGTTTTTGGATCGCATGGCAAAAGCGGATAATCGCGTCGTGATCGTTGGCGGCGACGGCAGCGAATTTTCCAGCGGCTTTGATACGGTGGAAGATTTAAAACGCCTGCCCGAGGAATATTCGGGCGTCATCTGGACGAACCGGATTGACCGGATTGCTCCCCGATATAACCGGTAACGGGGGAGGATTAAACAGCTTTGCTCTTTCGTTGAGCAGGGCTGTTTCTTTTTATGAATAAATCCGATTAATAAGGTTGGAAAAAGGAGAACAAGTTGAGCCCGGCTACATATGCTGATAGCAAGCAACACATTGTGGCAGCACGAGAGGGGCATGCGTACAGATGGGCAGAGAGTTTACAGCGCTGTTTGACGAATGGTCGGAATCTTACGATCGGACGGTTGCCGGGGAAGATGTGGAATATCGGGAGGTATTTGCGGGCTATGACCGCATCCTTGAAGCGGTAGCGGAGAGGGTTAGCGGAACGATTGTAGAGTTTGGGGTAGGCACGGGCAATTTGACGGAGAAATTGCTCAAGCGGAGCGATAAGGTGTACGGCATCGAGCCCTCGGAAGGCATGCGCCGGGAGGTGTCGAAGCGCGGACTGCCCATCCGGCTTCTGGACGGCGATTTTCTGGAGTTTCCTGAATTGCCGGAGCGAATCGACGCGATTGTCAGCACCTATGCTTTTCACCATTTGACGGATGCGGAAAAGGACCAAGCGATTGCCCTCTACAGCCAATTGCTTGCACCCGGCGGGCGCGTGGTGTTTGCGGATACATCCTTTGCCAATGCGGAGGAGCGTCACGAGATTGAACAATCTGCCCTTGAAGCGGGCTTCCCAAATTTATATAACGATTTGCGCACGGAGTATTATACCTCTCTCGATGTCTTGAATAAGCTGTTTACGAATCACGGTTTTACGGTCGGCTTCACCCGGCTCAACCGTTATGTCTGGCTGCTGGAAGCGGTCAAGCTGGCCTGAACGAATTGCACCTCTAGACGGGAACAGCAGAGGAGAGATGCTTGCATGGCTATTTACCGCAATGTCCGTGAGCTGATCGGAAATACACCCATTGTTGAACTGACGCGTTTCCCGTTACCCGCAGGGGTCCGGTTATTTGCCAAGCTGGAGCTGATGAATCCCGGAGGGAGCGTGAAGGACCGGTTAGGTCTGGCGCTGCTGCGCGATGCGGCTGAGCGGGGCGAGCTGAAGCCCGGAGGAACCATTATCGAACCAACGGCAGGCAATACGGGGATTGGGCTGGCGTTAGCCGCCGTTGGCACGGACTATAAAGTGATATTTGTCGTACCCGAAAAATTCAGCATCGAGAAGCAGACGCTGATGCGCGCGCTTGGAGCGAAGGTCGTTAATACGCCTACAGAGGACGGGATGCTCGGGGCGATCCGCAAAGCGGAGGAGCTCGTATTGTCTATTCCGGGAGCGTATTCACCGGCGCAATTCTCGAATCCGGCGAACCCTTCCGCGTATTACGACACGCTTGGTCCGGAGCTGTGGCAGGAGCTGGACGGGAGAGTGGATGTTTTTGTGGCGGGAGCGGGAACGGGCGGAACGTTTATGGGAACGGCGCGGTATTTGAAGGAGCGGAGTCAGACCGTAAAGACGGCTATCGTCGAACCGGAAGGCTCGATATTGGCTGGCGGTAAGTCCGGGCCGCACCGGACCGAAGGCATCGGCGTGGAGAAGCTGGCTCCGTTTATGGACCCTTCCTATTTCGATGCGATCCACACCGTTACCGACGACATTGCGTTTGCGCGGGTGAAGGAGCTGGCAAGGCTGGAAGGCCTGCTTGTCGGCAGCTCCTCCGGGGCGGCGCTTGAAGCTGCTCTCAGAGAAGCGCAGCTTGCGCCATCGGGAAGCAACATCGTGACGATATTCCCGGACGGAAGCGAGCGTTATCTGAGCAAGCAGATTTACGGGGAATAGAGGAGGCGGCTTGACGTTGAAGCGATTAACGAAGCTGATTCACGCCGGAACGCCGGTTGATCCGCATACCGGCGCGGTTAACGTTCCGATCTATCAGACGAGTACGTATAAGCAGGAGGACGTCGGCGTTCACCGCGGTTATGAATATTCCCGCACGGGCAATCCGACAAGGCATGCGCTGGAGGAGCTGATCAAGGAGCTTGAGGGCGGCGCGCGGGGACTTGCGTTCAGCTCCGGCATGGCGGCGATTCATACGGTGCTGTCGCGTCTGGGCAGCGGGGATCATCTGCTTGTGACCGACGATGTGTATGGCGGGACGTTCCGTATTGTTACCCGGGTGCTTGCGCGTCTTGGCATTGAGGCCACCTTTGTGGACACGGCAGATTTGGATGCGCTGGAGCAGGCGGTACGGCCAAATACAAAGGCCTTGCTCGTCGAGACGCCAACCAATCCGCTCCTGAAGCTGACGGATATCTCGGCGGTCTCTGGCTGGGCGAAGTCGCACGGGTTAATGTTTATTGTAGACAATACGTTTGGCACGCCTTATTGGCAGACGCCGCTTGCGTTAGGCGCGGATGTCGTTGTTCATTCGGCGACCAAATATTTGGGCGGGCATAGCGACGTTGTTGCGGGGCTGGTCGTTACGGCAGACGAGAAGCTGGGCGAGGAGCTGCATTATATTCAGAATGCCGTTGGCGGCGTGCTTGGCCCGCATGATTCCTGGCTGCTGATCCGCGGCATGAAGACGCTGGGGCTGCGAATGGAAGCCCATGAAAACAATGCCCGCGAGATTGCAAGCTTTCTTGCCGAGCATCCGGCTGTTCGAAAGGTCTACTACCCGGGCTTGCCTGACCATCCGCAGCATGAGCTGGCGAAGCGTCAGGCGCTTGGCTTCGGCGGGATGATCTCGTTTGACGTGGGAAGCACCGGGAAGGTAGCGGAGGTGCTGCGAAAGGTTCGATACTTTACGCTAGCCGAAAGCCTTGGCGCCGTAGAAAGCCTGATCTCGGTTCCGGCCCGGATGACGCATGCGTCCATTCCGAAGGAACGGAGAGAGCTGCTTGGCATTACCGACGGGTTGATCCGCATCTCGGTCGGCATCGAAGATCGCGAGGATCTGATCTCCGATTTGACCCAGAGCCTGGAAGGCTAGCGAAGCCGGATTAGTTCCGATCGTACTACGCCTTAAGCCGATCGCGGCACGAAACTTTCCTCTATATCGACGTTGTGTCCGACATGTTCCGAACCCGTAGCTAACTAGAGTCCGTCTTATATCGTGCTTAACGATGCCGTACATCGTTAAGCACTCCCCCGAATAGGTAAAACCAAAAGAAGAGGCCGTGCAGATCTCACCTGCACAGCCTCTTTTGCTATACGGTTACCTCCCGCAAGGATTTTCTTGTTTTGTTCTTTATTTGACAGGTTAAAGGCAAACGAAGTGTTTGTATGTTCTGGAGAAATGCTAATGTTCGCTTTTGCTCTGGGATTCCTACTATACAACTCTAATTGAGAGGAATCCCAGAGCAACGGCGATCGGAAGAACATACAAACACGCAGTTTGCATATTAACCCACACAATAAATACAATCCAAAAAATCCTGACACCCCACCTAAAAAAATGCGCCGTGATAAACGTCCCAAATTTCGTTTACAATGAAGGAAACATCTTATCGGGCCGGATCGGCGGCCAAGGAGCCAAAGCGGATGCGATCCTTTTCCTTATCCTCGCTTCTAAGGCAGTACCGTCCCCGCAGACTTCGCACCCGAATTCTGCTGGCCGTAGTGTTATTGTCGGTGCCGCCGCTAATCATTCTTGGATATATTTCCTTTAATATTTCGAAAAATACGATCGTGCATAACCATTTGGACAATAACAAGCATAATCTGCAGGCGGCAAGCGAAGTGGCGGATCTCTTATTTCGCAACGTCATTAACATGCACCGGCTTATACTGGCGAATGATCAGCTTCGCGAGGAGCTGAAGGCAAGCGCGGCGGACGAAAGCCATGTGCTGGATATCCGGACCGCCAACCGCCTGCAAAATCTCGTTGTGCGCAATCTGATCGATACCCGTCATATCGACTCGATCTGCTTGTTTGACAAAGGCTTTCATTCCGTCTGCTACGGCAGCGTTGAAGCCAACGCGGGCATCTATGACGATGAGACAAGCCGGTCGGTGATCGGACAGACGGATTGGTACAAGCGTGCGGAAGCGGCTAACGGAAGAGAAGTATTTTTCAGCTATAACGTCCTTCAGTCCATTCATTCGGGGAATGCCGGGGCCTCGTTCTCCAGCGTAAAGCTGCTTCGTGATCCGGCGAGCTTCCGCGTCATCGGGCTGCTTATTATTAATTTGAAGAAAACGATATTCGAGCAGGCGATGGGGGATGACGGGGATTTTATCGTGCTGGATACGACAAGCAAGCTGTCCCGCAGCGTCTATGCCCAGAATGCTTCGATTGAGGAGATGATCGACCGCGAGGTTGGCGAGGAGGGCGTCCTGCGCGAGCTGCATCAGCATGGCTATTTGACGGTTGGTTACCGGAATGCGACAACCAATTGGACCTTTCTCCATATCGTCAAAACAAACGTGCTGCTGCAGGATTCGAACCGGATCGGCACGGTAACGATGCTTATTGCGGGCTTTATCGCGCTAATCGCGATTATTCTGTCCATGTTCGTATCGGGAAGCATTACCCGGCCGCTGCTGCAGCTGAAAAAAATGATGGTGGACTGGTCCAAGGGCTCGGGCGCCTCGGTTCAGGTTATTTCCTTCGAAGAGGATGAGGTCGGGGCGATTGGCGAGACGTTCCGCAAAATCTCATCCGAAAACAAACAGCTGAATGAAAGGCTTATTCATTCGCAGCTAAAGGAGAGGGAAGCGGAGCTTCGGACGCTGCAGGCGCAGATTAAGCCGCATTTTCTCTATAACACGCTGGATTCGATCTATTGGATGGCTATTCTGCAGAACAACACGGATATCGCCAAGATGACGGTTGCCTTATCGGAGAGCTTCAAGATCAGCCTGAACAAAGGGAAGGAAACGATTCCGGTGTTCAAGGAGCTTCAGCATATCGAGCATTATATGACGATACAAAATCTCCGCTATAAGTCGCGGTTCCAATATATCGTGGATGTCGAGCAAGGACTGATGAGCATCGAGATTCTGAAGCTAATCCTGCAGCCGCTTGTCGAGAACGCCATCTACCACGGCCTGGAGCCGAAGGTTGGAGAAGGAACGATCCGGCTGACGGGCAGAATGGAGGACGGAACGGCCGTCTTCACCGTGGAGGACGACGGCGTCGGGATGGAGGATATCCAGGCTACGGAGACCGGGTACGGGCTTGTCAACGTCAGGGAACGCATCATGCTTTATTACGGTCACAGAAGCTCGTTAACGGTTCGGAGCGAACCGGGGAAAGGAACAATCGTCGAGATCCGGTTCCGGCCAAATGAAATCAGAGAGGGTTGAGAGTCATGTTAAAAGCCGTTATTTTCGACGATGAATATATCGTTACTAAGGGGCTTCAAATGATGGTTGACTGGTCCCGTTACGGCATTGAGCTGGCTGGCACAGCCGCCGACGGTCTCTCCGCTCTTCAGATGGTCCGCGAGCTTCAGCCCGATATCGTGATGACGGATATCCGCATGCCCGGCTTAACCGGCTTGCAGCTGATCGAAGAGATCGCGAAGGAAATGCCGGATACCGCGTGCATCGTGTTCAGCGGCTTTAACGAGTTCGAATATATCCGCAAGGCGTTAAAGCTTGGCGTTATTGATTATTTGGATAAGCCCATCACGCTTGAAAAAATCGACGAGGCGATCGGACGGACCATTGCCCGCATCGGCCATCAGCAGGAGCATACGCAGCTGAAAACCCAAGTGGCCGCCAATAAAGAAGCTTTGCTGGAGAAGGCAACGCTTGATTTGCTGCTGCTTGGCGCGCAAGCGATTCCCGCCTGGAGATCCGCTTATGGCGAAGCGGAGGCTAGGCAGGTCATCGGGATTACGATTCTTGCCGCTACCGGCAAGCCGGATCCGCTTCTCGAAGATCACCCGTCCTATCGCATGGTTTCTTTTCCGTACGGGAAGGAATGGGTAATGGCGGTCTTTCATAGCAAGCTGCCCGCGGATGAATTATGGGAGCAGCTGACGGTCCTCTCCCCGCAAATGCAGGAGACGGTTGGCTCCGGACAAACGTATGCCGATCTGTCGGAAGCGGGGGCAAGCCTGAAGGAAGCCGTCCGGGCCCTTCGTTACGCGGTATTTCTGGAGGAGAAGGGCTGGACCCGGTTTGAGCCTGCCGAAGAAAGCCTGCCGAAGGGCCTTAATGAGCGGGAGGAAGAGATCGTCTTCTTCATGAGAACGGGCAATAAGGAAGGGCTGCTTCGCCAGTTGGAGGAATACAAGCATTGGACGGAAGCGGAGCGGTTAAGTCCGGAGCTGGTTGAACAAGAGGTGCTGAAGCTTGCTTATATCGGGTACCAGGTGGCCATGGAAGCGGGCGGAGAAGCGCGGACGCTTGTCCCGCACCGGGAGCTCGGCGAGATGTCGTCAAGAGACCGGATGTTCGAATGGCTGCGGGAGCAGATGGAGCTGCTTCATAACTTTATGAGGGAAGACAAGCAACGGGCGAAGCATAATGCGGTGGAGAAGGCGCTGGCTTTTATCGAAAAGCATTACCTGGAGTCGTTCACCCTGCAGGAGGTGGCCGAGCATGTCGGCATGAATGCCACTTATCTCAGTCTGCTGTTCAAGGAAAAGGTTGGAACCTCGTATATCAAATATGTTACGAAGCTGCGGATGGAGCAGGCGAAGATGCTGCTGCACAAAGGCATGCTTGTCAACGATGTGAGCAAGAAGGTAGGCTATTATAATTACAGGCATTTCACGGAGCTGTTCAAGAAATATGCGGGCGTAACGCCGGGGCAATTCCGTGAAGGACATGTCGGCGGCAAAACGCATGAGCAAGCGCAGGAGGTGGAGGAGCATGAATAGGCCGGCTGCGGCAATGGGCCTAATAACCGCCTTATGCGTATTTCTCGTTTCCTGCACGAGCGGCGGCTCTTACGGATCCAATGGGGATGAGCAAATCGCGGATCCTACCCGGGTTATTCATTACGTATCGTCGGATCTCGAGGAGCAGCAGCCCCGGATTATCAGCGAGCAGGCCCGCGAATACGAGAAGAAGCATCCCACCATTAAATACGAATTCGAGAACGTCAACACCTCGGACCTCGTTCAGAAAATCCAGCTTCTGGCGGCAAGCAACGATCTGCCGGAGGTCTTCTCCTACGAGTCGGGCAGACCGCTTGAGCAGCTGGCGGATAACGGATTTATTCTGGATATCGAGAAGGTGTTCCGCGAGCTTGGCCTGCAAAACGAATTAAACCCGGCAGCCGTGAAGCTGCTCAAGTCGATGGTCCGTGACAAAGGACTGTACGCTTTGCCGCTAGAGATCAACATTGAGGGCTTCTGGTACAACAAAGCGCTGTTCGCCAAGTATGGTCTGGCGGTTCCGGAGACCTGGGATGATCTCCTTCACGCGGCGGAGGTACTGCAGTCGCATGGCGTTCAGCCCTTCTCGCTGGCAGGCGGCAATAAATGGCCAATCACCCGGCTCATTAACAGCTATGTGATCCGGGTATACGGCTACGATGCGATGCAGCGGGTCGCCCGCAAGGAGCTTAAGGTAACGGATCCGGGGTTTGTAAAAGCGGCCGATACGATTCAGCAGATGGCCCAGCTTGGTTATTTCGGCAGGCATGTGAACACAACCGAGACGGACGAAGCCACAACGATGTTTCTTGAAGGAAAAACCGCGATGTATTACACGGGAAGCTGGAGCCTCAGGGACTTTAACAGCACGATCCGAAACAAGATCGGAACGGAAGCCATCGGTTTGTTTAACATTCCTTTGGTGAAGGGCGGAGTGGGAACGAAGGATGACTGGCTGATGAACGCGGGGTTGACCACTTCTTTATCGGCGGCAGCGTATGACGATACGATGAAGGATTGGCTGAAGGCCGTATTTACCGGCTATGGGGACAAGGCTATGCAGGAATACGGCGTTATCTCCGGCTTTAACGTGCAGAACATGCCCGAAGATGTGCCTAAGCTGACGCAAATGGCGCAGGAGACGATCGACAGCGTCAAGAACGGCGCTTTATGGTTCGAGGCTTTATTTGATGCCGATACGCAGACGGTAGCCTGGAATAACGCCCAGCTGCTGATCGCAAGCAAGGATTACACCGGCAGGATGTATATGCAGGATTTGCAGGCGGCATTAGACAAGCAGCAATAGACGGGAACGGAAAATCCCGCACACCTGATCTTGGTTTGCGGGATTTGTTTGCGTTTGTCAGCCTTTGACCGCGCCGGCCGTCATGCCTGCAACGATTCTTTTGTTGAAGAAGATAAACAGGATTAGCGGCGGAAGAGAGATCAGAATAATGTCCGCGAACAGCAGATTCCAGGACGTATTGTACATGCTGGTGAAGTTGTACAGGGTCAGCTGGATGGTGGCGTTTTTGGCTCCCGGGAAGAAGTAGAGCGGGTTCACAAAGTCGTTGTAAATGCCGACCGACGACAGCACGATAACCGTCGAGGTTACCGGCATAAGAAGCGGCAGAATCATCTGGAAAAACATCCGCATGCTGCCGCAGCCGTCCACGATAGCCGCTTCGTCAATTTCCCTCGGGATCGTCGCCATAAAGCTGCGGTACAGCATAACGGCGAACGAAATGCCAAGCGCAACCTCAACCAGGACGATCCCGGACATCGTCTTGAACAAACGGATGGAATCCAGCACCCAGATCGTTGGCACAACGGCGGGCGGAATCATAAGGCCGGCCAGCACGAGAAATTGAATAATGCCGGACCAGCGGTCATTGCGGCGCTGCAGCACATAGCCGGTCATCGCGCTGACTACAACAAGAATAGCGATCGACAGCAGGGTGATAAGCGTACTGTTCACGAAGGAGCGGATCACCATATGGTCCTGCGCGATAAGAACTTCCTTGTAGTTCGACCATTGAAGGGACGTTGGCCAGCTTAGATCAAGCTGGGCGGCGTCCGTTTTGTTTTTCAGCGAGTTGACGATGACAAAACAGAACGGGACCCAGAAAATAACGACGGACAAGACAATCGCGATAACCTCGAAAACAATTCGTTTCGTGCCTTTCAGCTTCATTACAGATCAACCTCCCTTTTGGACAGAAGCTTAAGCAGAGGGAAGGCCAGCAGGGATACGCCGATAAAGAGAATCACGTTGCCCGCCGTCGAGAGGCCATAGAAGCCGCCTTGATATTGTTTATAAATGATAGAAGCGATCAAGTCCGTGCTGAAGCCCGGCCCGCCTTTGGTCATCGCCCATACGAGGTCGAAGGAGCGCAGGCCCCCGATGAAGGCGAGAATAATAACCGAGTTCATCGCGGGAGCCACAAGCGGATTCGTAATATGCTTGAACCGGTCCCAGGCGTTGCCGCCGTCGATCTGGAGCGCTTCGTAATAGTCTTCGGGAATGGACATAATGCCCGCGATAAAAATAACCGTAGCCATGCCAACGCCCTTCCACACGTCAACGAATGCGACGGACAAAAGAGCGATACTCGTGTCGCCAAGCCAATCGGGGCCAACAATGCCAGCAAGCGCCAGGCTTTTATTAATGAGGCCTTGTGTCGGATGCATCATGCTGCTGAACGCGATGCCTACCGCAATGGTAGAGAGCAGCGTCGGGAAGAAAACAACGGAACGGAGATAGCCTTTGATTCGGAGACCGGATGTCAGCGCGACCCCCAGCAAAAGCCCGAATACGACCTTGAGGCCGCAGGTTACAACCGCGTAGATCAAGGTGTTGCGGAAGCCGATATTAAGCGACGATTCCGAGAAAAACGTCTTATAGTTGTCCAGGCCGATGAAATCCCAGTCCACCAGATCCCATCTCGTCATACTGAAGAAGAAGGACATGATGGTAGGCAAGAGGAACAGCACGAAATAAATAATACCCGCGGGCAATAAAAACTTGTACGTATAAAACCTTTTGGAAGCCTTTGTTAGGGAAGCCTTCTGCATGGTGAATCTCTCCCATCTTACTTTCTTTGCAAAAAGCCCTGTCCTGCCTGAAGAAGCAGGGCAGGGCTGCTATGACTGCCTACCACATCAGAAAATGTAAGTATTTCGAGCTCGAAATACTCATTTTCTGATTGGCGATAAAACTACCATTGAAACGCGGTCGCTCATCTTCGGATGACTTCGATATAAGGTTTTATCACCAGCCTGCGATGCCAAGCTGCTTCGCTTGCTTCTCGACGTCTTTGTCGTACGCCTTGGCATTGTCCTCCGGCGATTTCATGCCTGCGCCAACTTCAACCGTCAGCTGCGGCAGGCTTGGTCCTTTGAGCGGGGACAGGAACTCGAGGGCCGGTGCGTTGTTGCCATTATCGAAGTACGGCATCATTTCTTTTACGCCTGCGTAAGCATCATCCGGCAGCGTTGCGCCCTTGATCACGTAAGGACCTTCCGGTTTTGCTTTTGTTGCCAGGAGAGCCATGCCCTCAGGCGAAGCGAAGAAGTTGATCCATTTTTTCGCGGCTTCCACGTTTTTGCCATCCTTGTAGATCGCGATTCCGGCTGGCATCCATACGGTCAGAGCCGTTTTGTCCGCGCTGTCGGCAGGCTGGGCGAATACGCCGATATCGTCGATTTTATCCGGATACGTTGCAAAGATGTTTGAGAGAGCGAAGGTCAGCATCGGGTACTGAACGCCTGTGCCGTCAACGAGCATTTTGAGCGCCTGGTCATACGTGGTGGCGAGGTAATCCTTGTTCATGTAATCCTTCATCTCGGCCAGCTTCTGGAAGCTGCGCAGAGCGGCAGGCGTATCGGCGAACTTCGCTTTGTTATTGGTGAAATCGTCGGCAAACGTTGGAGCATCGCCCTGTACGTTGGCGTAGTCGGCCAGCACGATCAGCTGAGAGGTCCAGCTGTCCTTGTAGGAGCCGATAACCGCCGTTTTGCCTGCCGCTTTAATTTTCTCGTTGTTGGCTTTCAGCTCATCCCAAGTTTTCGGAACGGATAAGCCTAGCTCCGCATAGACCTTCTTGTTGTAAAGCCAAGCTCCTGCCTGCGATGCGCCGCTTGGGGCCGCATAGGTTTTGCCGTCCACGCTGACGGTTGGCAGGAAGGAATCCATTACATTTTGCATAAACGGTTCGCTTGTCAGATCAATGAAATATTTCTCGGGCTGCAGCGCTTTGAACAAAGAGCCGGAGTTGTAGAAGCTCAGGTCATCCATTTCGCCGGTTGCGAGTCTTGTTTTCACGAGGTTGTCGCCTTCGTCGCCGCCCGGGCGGAGGTCGAATTCGGTCTTGATGTTGTAGCGTTTCTCGATTTCGTCGGCTACCGCTTTAATACCCTCCGTAGAAGTCTGGTTGTCGATCATCAGCTTCAGCGTGACCGGCTTCTCGTAGCGTTCGGATGAGGCATCGCTTGTTGCCGCCGGCGATTCGGCTGCCGCGGTCTGGCTTGCTTCCGGGGATTTGCTTGCATTGGCGTTCGCAGCGTTGCCGTTATTATTGTTGCTGCCGCATGCCGTCAAAGCGGATGTAAGAAGCACGGCTCCTGTCAGGGCCAGCATTGTTTTCTTTTTAGATTGTGCCATTCAGATATACCCTCCTTGTTATGTTCGAGCGTAATGAATCCGTTTCGTTTCTCGCTAGCGGTTCGGGTTTCCGGAGCCCTGTGGACCTAAGTGTAAAGGCTTTCACGAGTGCTTGATAAGCGCTGCTTTTTTTGGCTCTTGTCGGATTTTTTTTGACAGTGCAAGAGTGGCGCGGGGTTTCAGGGGGCGATCCAAATTAATCGTACGCGGGACCCAAAAAACGCTGACGTCTATAAACGGAGCATCTAAAAAAAACGGATGCCTATCCAAAAAGGCCGTCCTTGTAGGAAGCAATGTAAGCGCATACGATTGTAAGTATAAGAAGATAAGGCAGCAGGATACGGGAGGGGTTTAGAGATGTTAATCAATCAAACGATGGTCGATAAAGCGGAATCGTTAATACCTGAATTAATGACAAGCGTGGTTGAGCCTAGGTCGGTTGTTGAGATTGTGGCAGACGAGGAGGCTTTTCAAGGGTGGCGGGTTATGCAGGCAGAGGATCAGGCGTGGAAGGAGCGGATGCTCGGGAAAGGAGACAGCTTTATTCTCGACTTTGGCGATCACCTTGTTGGTTACGTAAGCTTGAAGGTAAAGCCCGTCGGCAGTCCGCCGGACGCACCGTTAAAGCTGAAGCTGACGATTGGGGAGATGCCTTGCGAGATTGCGGAGCCTTTTGAGTCGTACGACGGCTGGCTGAGCAGCTCCTGGCTGCAGGAGGAGACCGTTTTTATCGATGTGCTTCCTGCGGAGATCAAGCTTCCAAGACGGTATACGTTCCGTTATATCAAGGTGGATGTTCTGGATACTTCGAAAAAGTATAACGTGTCATTCGAGCGGGTGGAATGCACGGCGGTTACGTCCGGCGATGCCGCCCGCGTTGCGCCGCTGACGGATAGCGTATCCGGTGAATGGGCGGAGATGGACCGGATCGCGCTTAAGACGCTGCAGGATTGCATGCAGACCGTTTTTGAGGACGGGCCCAAGCGGGACCGCAGGCTGTGGATTGGCGATTTAAGGCTGCAGGCGCAGGCGAATTATTTGACGTTTAACAACCATGACCTGGTGAAACGCTGTTTGTATCTGTTTGCCGGGATGAGGCTCCCGGACGGTGCGGTTGGAGCCTGTGTCTTTGAGAAGCCGCATGCCCATGCGGACGATACGCGATTGTACGATTACGCGCTGTTTTTTGCGGCTTGCTTGTACGACTATTATGAGGCTACCGGGGATAAGGAGACGCTTGAGGAGCTGTGGCCGATTGCGATGGAACAGCTGGAGATCGGCGTGGAGAGGCTGGATGAGCGGGGGATCGTGCGGGATGACGAGACCTGGTGGAGCTTTATCGACTGGCATCCGGAGCTGAACAAGCAGGCGCCGTCCCAAGGCGTGCTCATTTATTGCTTGAAGCGGGGGCTGGAGCTGGCCCGCATTCTAGGTTTGGCTGACAAGCAGCAGTATATCGAAGAACAGATTGCGCGAACGGCTGAGGCAGCTGTTACCCAACTATGGGATGAGGACGCCGGTTTCTTCGTCAGCGGCACCGATCGCCAGATTTCTTGGGCATCGCAGATCTGGCTCGTGCTTGCGGACGTATTGCCGGCGGAGGAGAACGCCGCGTTGTTGGAACGCCTGTTTGCGGAGCAGCCCGCGATCGGGATGACAACGCCGTACATGTATCATCATTTGATCGAGGCCTTGTTCTCGGTTGGCAGCAGGGAGAAGGCTATTCAGCAGATGCAGGCATATTGGGGAGAAATGATCAAGGATGGCGCGGATACGTTCTGGGAGCTGTACAATCCGCAAGACAAGAAGCTGTCGCCGTACGGCAGCAACCTGATCAACAGCTACTGCCATGCATGGAGCTGCACGCCAACTTATTTTGTTCGGAAGTATCTGATTTAGTTGAACCGAGATCGACTTATCAGCACCAAATTGAGAAAGACCGCTTCGCGGCCGGGCACAGGATGCCCGGAGCGAAGCGGTCTTTCTATTATTTAAACGGTATGGTCACGGTAGACTGCTGACCGTTGGAGCTGCTCGCATTGACGCGGAGCGAAGATGCCCCGTTGCCAATCGCGCTCCACACCTTGATCGTGACGGTGCCATTGTTCATGTTCGCGAAGGAGCCGGTTGCCGAGGTTGGACCGCCGCCCTGCGTATAGTCCTCCCATCCTGTTACGTCATTGGTCGCGAAGTAGCCGTAGGTTTCCACTCTTGTCGCGCTTCCGTTGCCGTTAAAGTCATAGGTGACCTGTACTTGAACGCCATTGCCGACGTTCGTTCCGGAATCCAAGAACAGGTGGAAGGCGGTTGCTTTCGTCGAGTCGTAGGTGCCGTTAATGCCCGTTACGGTATACGTGCTGGCGCTATGCGGGTTACCGTCGTAGTTCGCTCCGCCCGCACTCGCAATCGCATCGCTTGCTGCCGCCGTTCCTGCCGTAAAGCTTAGGCTGGAGCCCGATTTCACATAAAGCACATTGCTCGAAAGCGATGCTCCCGCAACGGTATAGCTCGCCGCATTGCTGGTTCCGGAGGAGGTCGTAACCGTTACGTTATAGCTTCCTGCTGCAAGACCCGAAGGAACGGTGGCCGTAATCGATGTGTTTGACCAGCTTGCAACGGTTGCGTTAACCGAACCGAATTTAAGCGTTGATGTGCCCTGCGAAGCTCCAAATCCGCTGCCGGTTACGGTGACGGTGCTTCCCGCTGAGCCGGAAGAAGGGCTCACGCTGGTGATCGAAGGTCCGCTTGGCGTAACCACCGTTCCAAGGGAGGAGGCAACCGAGCCGGCAGGCACGCTCAAAGTAGCTCCGTCCGAGAATGTAACCGTAATGGCTGAAGTTCCCGGATTGTATGCGACGTAGTTGCGGATTGTGCCTTTTTTGAATACGCCGTAGGTTGGCACATTGGCCGTTACGGAAGTATCCACCTGGCCAAGCGCCTGCATGTTGTACAGGAAACTGTACGTATGCGCTTTGGTCTCGCCGTCCTCCGGCGTGTAGTTCGGATTCGAGTTAAACAGGCTGATTGCGCCGTTCGCATCATAGAGCGCTTGGTATTCCCAGAATATATCCGGCCACATGTTCCAGGCATTGCCTCCGCGTTCGGAGGCTGTCTGAGCCAGGAAGGCAGCGGAATAGGATGGCTTGTAGCCTAGATACGCGGAAGCGGCGGTTACCGGCAAAATATTAATGCCGCGGATTGCCTGCACATCCGCCGAGAACCAGGTTGCATAGACGGACTTGCCGCCCCAGATCATCGAGGAATAGTTATGGTTATATCCGCTCTTGAAGTTGGTTCCATCGATATTAAACCAATATTCGTTCACCGCGTTAACCTCGGTCGTGTACAGGTAGATCCCCGCATCCCGGATTGCCGTATTGCCCGTAGCCTGCCCCCACAGGATCATTGCGGACCAGGCGTTAATCGCTTCGGAGGACGATTCCTGATTATTGCCGTCCGCGAATTCCGAGTTGCCCGACGCCCAGGAATGGCCGGCATACGGATCGAAGTTGCGCAAGTAAGGGAAGCTCGTGTCGGAGCGGTCCCAGTTGGCGAAGTCTTTGATCAGCATATTCACCATGCCCCCGTAGTTACCGCTTGAAGCCCAGCTTGGATTGTTGCGGGCGACCTCTGCCGCTGCGCGAACCCAATAGCCATAGTGGAAATGATGGTCATTCAAGGAATCATTCGAACCGTAGCTGGCCGGATAGCCAATTAGGGTACCCCAGTTGCTGTTATAGTAGAACAGGTTATTGGTTTTCGTTCCGGCCGTCAAATTGCTGCTCAGCGTTGTTTCCAGATAGTTCTCGAAATTCGTGGCGGCTGCCGTATTGCCGGCCTGCTGGGCGATGGGGAGCAGGTTGGCGATCCGGCCCAAATATTTGCCAAGCCAATACGTATCGGTAGCCCCGACAGTGTGGTTCGCTTCGGTTCGCACGGACTCGATATAGTTGTTCAAGGCTGCGTTGCTATAGCTGCCAACGGCAGGCAGGTAAGGGAGAATGCCCTGATACGTAAGCGATGTTGCAAAGGAGGATCCGGCTACCGTCTTCATCGTTCCTCTCACGCTGTCGTAGGCGTACGGGAGCAGCGAAGTTGATGTATTTTTCCACTGGCTGGGATAAAGCGCCATAATCGTTCCCGTCTGCGTGCCTTCCATAGCTTGCGTTGTCACAGAGTAGGTAGTTGACACCTTGCTGGTCGAAGAGTTGTAGGAGTAGTTCGACGTTGTATTGGTTACAAAGGAGTAAGCGTATTGCTTGTAGGCATTTAGAGTAGCCGTCGTGTTATCCGGAAGAACGGCGATGGAGAAGTAGCTTTTGCCGTTCAACGAGTTGGTAAGCGTAGAGGTTCCGATGCCGGTCCAGGTGGAGCCGGTAGGTCCAAATAACCCGTAGTGATGACCGTTAACCGTGACGCCCAGAACGCTGCTTGAAGCGGTGCCGGACCAGACGGTTGGAGCGGAAGGGAAGGTGAGCTTAGGCAGGCCGCCGGAGTATGTACCGTAAATAAACGGCAGGCCGTGTCCGGTTGTGATCCGCATCGTTCCGCCGCTGCTGAACAGCATCGATACCGTCCAGTCGGAGAAGGCATCTACCTTAGCGTCCGGGAAGTTCGATTGGGCGGAATGGCCAAGGGTAAAATCGTTGACGTACGCGCCAAACATGGCGTCCGCGCTGCCCGATTGCACCGGATAGCCGATGCCTAATCCGTCTGCCTTGGCCTGAACGGCAAGCGGGTGAGGGAACATCACGTCCGAGTAAGCCTTCCAGGCAAGCGAGCTCCACCAGTCATTGGTTGGCATGGCGCCGGTCACGTTAGAGGTTTTGTAGATGGTTGCCGGAGGTCCGGTCTGTCCTGCAGGCAGGCTGTTCGTATAGCTTCCCGCGCCTACCGCAATCGTAGCGGCTGCTGCCGGCGAAGTAAACGAGCCTAGTATAGTGAATGCAAATAATGCGGTTAATACCATCAGCTTGGTCCATTTCATATCCTTCTTCATTAAGCTCCTCCTCAAAAAAAAGATGTTTATGCGCTCTTCCACGCTGCCTGGATTTTGTGCCCGGACCTCCCGGTCAGGCAACACCGCCTCCCTTCGTAGGATAAGGACGACAAAAAAAGAAGACCTATTCTCCATAATCCAGTGATTGCGGAACCGTCTTCTGTCGTTTTACAGCTGCGATAGATTCTGTTTGGATGTCTTAGGTGAGGGGTTAAGGAAATGATTGCTGCGTTTGAAGCGAAAAAAAGAGGAGTGAGGTGATAGCTTTTGCGAAATGTTTTCGTAATTTCATCTTGATTATGGTCCCGATGAATTCGTTTGTAAAGAGGGAAGTGGGCGTCTTTACAAAAATAGGGCTTAAATCCTGTTTTATCAACGAAAGTTTTCGTAAAATCAAAAACACAAAAACGGCGGTATTTCCGAAAAATAACAGGTGTGGTAGGATGAATGAAAGAAGAGAAGAAGGGCAGACCTGCCCACGGAAGCGAGAGATTGCAGTGAAAATAACGATTAAGACCATCGCCGAGCTGGCGGGAGTCTCCGTCTCGACCGTCTCCAAGATCGTAAACAATTACGATGATGTCGGCACCGAAACGAGAGAGCGCGTGCTGCGGATTATGGAGGAGCACGGCTATACGGCCTCCAATGCGGCCAAGGTTCCGAAACGTAAGTCCCAGCTGGTCGGAGTTGTCTACGCGGGTAAAATCAATGCCGAGTTTAATCATCTTTTCTTTGTGGATGTGATCAATGCCTTCAAGAAAAGAATCGGCCTGCTCGGCTACGACCTGCTCTTCTTCTCGAATGAGAGACTCGAAGATTCGGAAGGGGACTACTTGTCCCGCTGCCGCAATTATCAGGTGGACGGATGCATCCTTATTTCCGGCGACGAGATTGACTCCGGCATTGGGGAGCTGGACCAGAGCGATATTCCGTGCATCGGAATCGACCTGGAGCTGACCGGCAACCGGTCCGGCTACGTTATGTCGGACAACAGCCAGATATCGAACCGGGCGGTGGAGCATTTTTACCTCCAGGGGTATAAGGAATTCGGCTTTATCGGCTGCTCGGGGACAAGCCTGATCTCACGGTTCCGGGAGCAGTCGTACAGGGAGGCCTTGCAGCGTTACGGGTTGCCGGTCATGGAGCCGTTCTTTCGTAACGGGAGCGATTTCTTCGAGCATTCCGGTTACGAAGCGATGACAGCAATGATTGAAGCGGGGCAGGTACCGCGCGCGGTATTCGCGGCTTCCGATCTGCTGGCGATCGGAGCGATTCGGGCCATCAGAGAAAAGGGGCTGAGCGTCCCGGGAGATGTTGCGGTTATCGGCTGCGACGATATCGAAGCATGCCAGTACGTCACTCCTCCGCTAACCACCGTCAGGCAGGATAAGGAGAAAATTGGCCTTCTGGCAGCACTTATGCTATACGATCTGATGAACGGCCAGCTGCAGTCGAGCTCGGTTATGGTTGCGCCGGAGCTGATCGTGCGGCAGAGCTGCGGCGCGGCAGGTTCATGAAACAAGAGCTGTCTCAAGGCCGGTCGTAACCGGAACCCTGAGACAGCTCTTTTGTCAGCGGCGGCGAAGGGCCGTCGCGTTAATGACGCCGTACCGGAACAGCAGCTTGCTGCCCAGCCAGCCAACAATGCGGTCGGTCAGGAAGCCCATCAGTCCAAGGCTGATCAACCCGACAAAGATCCAGTCCGTGCGGAAGTAAAGCCTGGAGTTCCAGATGAGAAAGCCTACGCCTTCGTTGGCTGCGATCATCTCCGCGCCTATGATCGCCATGTAAGAGGTACCCATGGCAAGCCGAATGCCGGTGAAGATATAAGGCGTGGTCGCGGGAATGACGACATGAAGCAAAATTTGCCATTCGGAGGCTCCCATGCTGCGGGCCGAGCGGATCCGGTCCTCTTCAATAGCGAGCACGCCCGTTAACGTATTGATAATGACGATAAATAGAGTCGCGTACATAATGAGGGCAATCTTGGACTGCTCGCCAATGCCGAACCATACGAGGAACAGCGTAATAAACGCAATAGGAGGGATAAACCTTACAAAGTTCAGGAACGGCTCCGCAAAAACGCGGATCGCGGTTACTTTGCCGATGGTCAGTCCTATCGGAATGGCAAGAAGGCTGCCAAGCGCCCAACCGGCGAATACCCGGTAGAAGCTGATGCCGATATATTTCATTAATGAGCCGTCGCTTAGCAGCTCCTGCGCTCCTTGCCAGGTAGCGGCAGGGCCGGGAATAATCTCCGGACCGTAAATCCATGCTCCAATCTGCCACACGATGAAGGTGATGACCCACAGAAGAGGAATCGTTACCCATTTCCTGCTTAGAAGCTTCACGGATACATGCCTCCTTCCAGCTCGGCGTCAAAATGGGACTGGATATGGCGCTGAAGCTCGTTTAGCTCGGGGGAAGCGGGGTCGCGCGGATAGCCGAGCGGAACCTGATAGATGCTGGAGATCTTGGCATTAGGTCCGGTAGACATAACGGCGATCCGTTGTCCCAGCAGCAGCGCTTCCTGAATATCGTGGGTGACGAAAATAACCGTCTTGCCGGTTTCCCGCCAGATCTGGCTTAATTCCTTCTGCATAATCCGTCTTGTCATCGCGTCCAGCGCGCCAAACGGTTCATCCATCAGCAGAATCGCCGGATCGTTGGCTAATACGCGGGCAAGCTGAACGCGCTGCTTCATGCCGCCGGACAATTCGCGCGGGAATTTATTTTCATGGCCGTACAATCCGACAAGCCGGATATAACGGTCCGATATTTCCTTGCGCTGGTCCTTCGGCATCTTTTTCATTTTCAGGCCGAACTCAACGTTCTGCCGGACCGTCAGCCAAGGGAAGAGGGAGGAGTCCGCCTGCTGGAAGACTACCGCTCTTTCCTTGCCGGGCTTGTCGACTTCATCGTTCCCGACGCGCAGGCTGCCTCCGG
The DNA here is from genome assembly GCF_004345425.1 of Paenibacillus sp. BK033. Lineage (GTDB taxonomy): Bacteria > Bacillota > Bacilli > Paenibacillales > Paenibacillaceae > Pristimantibacillus. The sequence goes on along the minus strand of NZ_SLVP01000007.1, from coordinate 11,445 downwards.
TCTTGGAGACAAAGCCCGCTATCATATTCAGCAGCGTGGATTTGCCGCAGCCGCTTGGGCCGAGCAGAACGAAGAACTCTCCACCCTTCACGACCAGATCGATATCTTTGATAATGTAATGAACGGAGCCGCCCGAGCCTGGCTTAACCTCCGAGTAACTCTTGTTGAGCCGCTCGATCGTAATCGTATTTGGAGATGGACTCGTATTCAACATTTGTCATCTCTCCTTATTTCTTATAGGTGAACTGATCGGGTAACGCCTGCTGCACGCTGTCGAGGCTCAGCTTATCGGCCAGGTTGAAGTCGTTTTGAATAATGCCGGCTCCTACCATATAGTTCTTCTGGTTCGTCAGGCTGTCGAAGGATTGCTGGGTGAAGCCAACGTTCCAGTTGTTTGTCGGCAAATCCCGGATGGTTGCTTCCTTCGGCTGCTTGGTCTCCTTAAACAGGATGTCGGCCGTTTCGTCCGGATTCGCCGCAATGTACTTGGAGGTCTCATCCAAGGCCTTCAGGAAGTTGGCAATCGCCTGCGGATGATCCTTGATCAAGGAATTAGGAGCGATAATCGTGCCGCCGATCCGCACCGATGTTTTAGACATATCGGTCAGCTCATGAACGCCTTCAATGGCTTTGAATTTATCGATCAGCGTAGCGCCTATGACCCAGCTGGCGTCAATTTCGCCTTTCTTGAGGGCGACGTAAGCTTCGTCGAAGCCGCCTTGCCCGATCTCCTTCGTGTCGGCAGCGGCTACGCCGTTATCCTTCAGATATACATCCCACAAATAAGGGAGGAACGTACCGCGAAGGGTGCTCAGCTTTTTGCCCTTCAGGTCGGCAGGAGACTGGATTTCATCACGGACAAACAGCTTCCACTGGGCAGCCGATGCCTCGGTGTCCGTGCCAGTCGCGGCAATAATCGAAAAATCGCCTTTGCTTACCGCATTCAGTGAAGGGAAGTCCGCGCCCCAGCCGATATCCGCCTGCTTGATGAACAAGGAGTTAATGCCTTCGGCAGGCGTAGCGAAGGTGATGATGTCGGCATCAATGCCGTATTTCTCGAAGAAGCCTTTGCTCTTCGCCACGCGGAATACCGGGTTGGTCGAGGTATCTGCGATTTTGATCTTAATCGGGTCAGCCGCCGCTTCAGTTTGCTTGTTGCTTGCGGCGTTAGTCGCAGCTGCTGCCGGCTTATTATCCTTGCCGCCGCATGCGGCAAGGGTGAAGGTAACGGCCAGAACCGTTGCGAGAATACCGAACTTTTTCATCTAACTTCGCCTCAGCTTTCTTCTTCGGAATCGGCCGTGCTTGGGTTTTCTTCGATCGTCGCGACGCAGAACGCGCCATCGCCGTACTCTCCGGTACCTACGACCTCCACTACCGAGCTCGTTCCTCTGGCGGCGGCGCCCGGCACGCGATAATCCGCTACGTCGAGCGGAATAATCGCTTCTTCCGCCGGCTTCTCGAGCTGAGGAACCCACTCGTAAGGGACGCGGTAAGCGCGGTAAACCATATTGGCATTGATTTTGTTCTTGTAAGGAGAGATGTACTCCCATACCAGCTCATGCTCGCGGGTGACTTCGAAAATTCGGCCGTCGGCGCCTTCGGTAATCAGCGTATTGCCGTTTGGCAGGCGCTGCGCCGAGCTGATGTATGGGCTGTAGAAACGATAAGAATCGAGCGGTGCCATAAAACCGGCTTCCGTTGGCGTATACTGCCATTCAATCTCGAGAGTGACCGGATTGATTTCCAGAATGCGGGAATGGTCGCGGACGGCATTTTTGATGCCGTATGGAGACGCAGGATTCGGAAGACCGTAGCCGCCCCAGCCGCCGTTATCGAATACTAACAGATTGCCTTCGCCAGGCAGGCCTTGCGGAATGATATGGGCGTGATGCTGGCCGATAATCCAGCCCAGATGCTTGACTTCCGGCTTCGAATAGTCCGGTCCAAGCTGCCAGACGATTTTGCCGGTTTGGCGGTCCGTAATGGCGATAATATTGGATTCCCGGGCGTCCCAGATAATGTTGTCCGGGTGGAAGCGCTCGTCGCCGGCATCGTAAAATTTGTTCGGCCCAACCCAAGACGCGGAGTTGATATGCATCCAGTCGCCGCCTGTATTGCCGCCGAAGTGACGGCCGTTCGGATCGCGGAACAGCACGTTTTTCGCCGCCTCGTCAAAGCCAAGCTCTTCGAAATGATCGCTTACCGCCCATTGCCACAGGATATTGCCTTCCCAGTCCACCTCGAGAATTACGTCGTCGAGCAGCAGCTTATCGGAGATTTCCGGCTTGGTCACGTTGCGGTGAGCGAGGATGAGGGTGCGTCCGCCGTTCGCTCGCGGCTCCTGTCCCGGAGCATAATAGCCTACCGGATTGCCTTCGCGCTGGTAATCATGATGCGCGCGCGCCATCCACTCCGGCTCATAGCCCGGATCCTCTATGTATTCGAGGCGGTTGAATTTCCATACGATATTGCCGTTCCAGTCCACCTGCACCAGATCGGCTTCGTCCTGGAAGCCGTATTTCGGATCGCGTTCCTTCGTGCTGCCTACCACGTAACCGCCCGGCAAAATTTTGTTCGGGAAGCCGCGCAGACCTTTCCACAAATGAACCTCTTTGCCGCTCATATCAATCAGCAGGGCGCCTACGTTGGCCGCTTGGAAAATCGTGTAGCCGCTCCATGCTTTCTCAGGCAAATATACCGTTGCTCCGGTTGGATAAATAGTGGGATGTCCCATGCTCAACACTCCTTAAACGAAATAGTTTAATAATTCAGGAAATAATTTTGATTCGGTTTCGCGGCAGGCGGCTTTTGTGGTTTTTCAGCCGTTTTCTGCTCCGCTTTTTGCACATCGTATTCCTTGACCATTGCCATGTAACGCTCGGAGAAGCCTTCCAGATTGGCGTAAATACGCTCGAAAATTTCCTTCTGGCAGGCGAGCTCTTCCTCGTTAAAGCTGCCGAAGAGGAGATTTACTCCGCGTTTGCCAAGCTCGGGGTACCTGCTCAGCAGCTGCCGGCCTTCCTCCGTAATGTCCAGCCATACGTTCCTGCGGTCGCCTTGCAGACGCTGCCGCTCCGCGAAGCCCTTCGCTTCCAGCTTGTCGCAGAGCGCCGTGATGGCGCCGGAGGTCAGATCAAGCTGCTCCGCCAGGTCTCCAAGCTTTTGCGCGCCGCTGAGCTGAATGCTCCGGAGAATAAGGAAGCCGGGCAGGGCAATGTCCTCCACGGAGATTTTGTCGCGTTCCTTAACGAATCTGCGTACCATCCTCCTGAACAGCCAATCATTTTCTTCCATTGGGGATATGAAATCTGCCATGTTTTGCTCTCGTTACCTCCTAAAAAATGTCCGCCAAAGTGCCTGATATAGACAAAAAAGGCCGCAACATACGCCCTGTGTTCAGGTACGTCAGTTGTGGCCTTTGGTTATCCAATCGGCTTTATGAAATTAGTTCAACGCTAAAAGAATGAACGTTGAAGGATTATGGATTGATATTAACCCCATAATTCCGACAAGTCAAGTGGTATTTAAAAATAATTTTTACGTCTTATGCATTTCCCTGAATTGAAGCGGCGTCATGCCTTCCTGGTCCCGAAAGCATTTGCTGAAATAGCTGGTTTGGGAAAAACCGGTTTCGAGCGCGATAAGCTTGACCGATAAACGGGTTGAAGCAAGGAGCTGCTTCGCCCGGAGTATGCGTGCTTCGGTCAGGAAGTCGGAGAACGACTTGCCAAAGGTTTTATTAAACTTCCGGCTGAAATAATGGGAGCTGTAACCGGCAATCGCTGCGGCCTGCTCCAGGGTAAAGGGCTGATTGCAGTGGGCGCGTATATAATTGGCAGCCGCCCGGATTTTGTCCGCAGCCTGATGGACGGACACGTTAACCTGACTGGCGGTCGTCTGAATTCTGGCAAGCAGCTCGTACAGCGTAGATGCAGCCGCGTATTCGTCATCTACTTCATAGCTTCTGCCAAGCTTGAGGAGGCGCTCCATCAAGGCTTCCACAGGAGCCAGATCAGGCAAATGAAAGAGCCAAGGTTCATCAAGACCTCTTCCATCCAGAAGCTCCTCCAGCCTTGCGCCATAAAAATGCACCCAACGGATATTCCAAGGATTTAGGTTATCCGAATGGTACGTTTGTCTTAGTCCGGGTCCGTACAGAAAACCTTGTCCCTGCGTCAGCTCGTAGGTCATGCTGTCCGTGTGCAGATAACCTTTGCCATCCAGTACGATATGCAAATTGTAATAACGGTCCAGGTTGTTTTCGGTTGTGGCGAATTCCCGGTTGACGGCATGCTCCGGGAAATCGCCGTAGCCGCCGATGAAGTCGGGGAAGCAAATATGACGGGGGAAAATCGGCTTCGGAAGGAAGATATGTTCTTTCATAAAACACCTCGTTGCAACGCAATATTTTTATACGTTATGTTAAAACGCAGTTAAATACGGCATAGAGATTAGGTTTAGATAACAATATATTAATACATATCGCATCTTTTTGTCATATCCTTCTGCTTGGGCCTCCACTAGAATGTAAGGTAGATGCAAGATAAGCTAAGGAGGATGGCCGCTATGGCAAAATCGATCCAAATGGACGAGTTAACATTAGGGGTATGTTATTATCCGGAGCATTGGCCGGAGGGGCTGTGGGAGGACGATTTCCGCCGCATGCGGGAGATGAATATCTCGGTGATCCGGATGGCGGAATTTTCTTGGGCTATGCTCGAGCCTCAGGAAGGCGTATTTGATTTCGGCTTCTTCACGCGGGTAATGGACCTGGCGCACCGATTCGGTCTGAAAGTTATTCTGGGTACGCCTACCGCAACGCCTCCGGCTTGGCTGACGCATAAATATCCCGAGGTGCTGAATGCAACTAAGGAAGGCTTGCCGATCAAACACGGCATGCGCCGCCATTACAATTATTCCAGCAAGAAATACCGAGAGCTTTCGGTGCGGATCGTGCGCAATATGGTGAACGCTTACAAGGACCATCCTGCGGTTATAGGGTGGCAGATCGATAACGAATTTAACTGCGAGAAAAACGTGTTTTACGCCGAAGCCGACCATGCCGCATTCCGAGTGTGGCTCAAAGAGAAGTATGAGACGTTGGACAATCTCAATAAAGCTTGGGGCACGGTATTCTGGAGCCAGACCTATACGGATTGGGAGCAGCTTCACCTGTCGCAGACCGAGTCTCCAAACCCCCATCTGGGTCTCGACGAGAAGCGGTTTATTTCGGATAACGTTATCTCTTATGCCAAGCTGCAGGTTGATATTATCCGCGAGCTGGCGCCGCAGCATTGGGTAACGACTAACGGATTGTTCGGCCATCTCGACAATCATAAGATGACGGATGATCTGCTCGATTTCTTCTCGTATGATTCTTACCCGCAATTCAGCACCATTTTCTACGATAAAGATGAAATCAAGCCGCTGCAGGACCGTCAATCGAGCATTAACTTGACGAATGTCAGGTCCATATCCCCCAACTTCTGCGTCATGGAGCAGCAATCCGGACCTGGCGGCTGGGTCGACCGGATTGAGATGGGAACGCCAAGACCGGGACAAATCCGTTTATGGTCGTATCAATCCGTGCTTCACGGGACCGATCTGCTTGTCTATTTCCGCTGGCGGACGGCAACCTTTGGCACCGAAATTTATTGGCATGGCATCAATGACTACCACAACCAGCCGAACCGGAGAGTCCGGGAGGTGGCGCAGGTAGGCGGCGAGTTCGCGAAGATCGGCTCCCTGATCGCAGGGACGGCGTATCAAGCGGAAGTTGCTTTTATGCAGGATTACAACAACAACTGGGATGCGGAAATGGATGTATGGCATGGCCCTCTGCAGTGGCAGAGCATGCGATCCTGGTTTAAGCAGCTGCAATACCGTCATATTCCGGCAGACTCCGTTTTCTTGCGTTCCAATACGACTCTCGAGGATTTAGCCAAGTACAAAGTTATCGTCTATCCGCATTCGGCGATTATGACCGATGAGACGGCCGAGCTGCTGACCCGCTATGTGGAGCAAGGCGGCAAGCTGTTCCTGGGTGCCCGCACGGGGTACAAGGATATAAACGGGCAATGCTACATGCGTCCATTCCCGGGTCCGGTTGCCGGACTATGCGGCATTACGGTTGAGGACTTTACGCTAATCAAGGGAAAAGTATATGCGGCGGAGCTGCGATGGGAAGGCCGATTGTCCGAAGGCACGAAGGCGATGGGCTTCAACGAGGTGCTTAGCGTTCAGAACCCGGAAGCGGAAGTTATCGCCCGATATTCCTCGGAATATTATCGAGGGGAGCCGGCCTTAACCCGCCGGAGCGTTGGGGAAGGTCAAGTCTGGTACTTAGGAGCTGCCTACAGCGAACCGGTAGTCGACGGTATTCTGGATGAGCTTGGTTTAAGCTCGCCTCTCGCGGACCGGATCACCGCGCCGGCCGAAGTCGAGATCGGCATTCGCGCTTCGGATGCTGCCTCTTACGCCTTCCTGCTGAACTATTCGGATAAGCCGGTAACGGTTCAAGTGAAGCAGCGCGCAACAGACCTTCTGACGGGAACGGCACTGGAAAACGATGCAGAGATGCCGGCATACGGCGTTATGATATTGGAGCTTTAATGTGGAAAGCCCCCGCGGGAATGCCTGCGGGGGCTTTGTATAAACAAAAAGCCTGCGGCAATCAGCCGCAGGCAACAATAGAGAATATATAAAGGGGGGTCTTGTCCCTTATTATAGTAGCCGAAAATGAAAGGAACCTGAGCGGAATATTACAGGGAGATTACAAGTCATTTTAATAGATTCTGTTGTTTATAATTAATTTAATTGGTGTGAGAAAATAAAGTTTTTTAATTGATAGGGAATATTTAATTGTCTGTGAAATTAAAGTTCTTTAATACTGCTTGTAGGAGGAAGTTTCCTACGCTCAAGGGTTAGATTGAGCTGTCCGAGAACTGGAACATCTACATACCACCGGGAGTCGCATAAACTGCGACTTTTTATTTTTATGTATGATCTTGGATATCGTTTTTTGCTATACAATCGCTGTAGAATTGCACGAATTATTAAGCTAACGGGCAGTTTAGTTCCAATATGTGTTAATATTGAAGTGTTTCTACATTTGCAGAGTCGGCAGATAAATCAGGGGTACATGACAATATTATGGAGGACTTGCGTGAAATATAAAATTATTGAACAAATCAGGAAGGAAAAGATAAGGAACTTAGTACCGCCAAAATTCTTTACATCTATCCCATCATCGTGGCCTGAAATATGCACTGTTATTAAATTCAAATGTGATCGTAATGATGTTATTCTATCAACCACTGTTCTTGGCGCGATCCATTCTCTTGACCCAAGTGATGAATCAAAGAAGATTGCGTTTGGTAGTTGTTTCACAATTGAAGCCGTAGAGTTACTGCGGGAAAACAACATCAAGTACATCGCATTAAGCGATTTTCCTTGGACCGATGAGCGATATAAATTTATAAAATCAAATTCCCGTTGAAATATCTTATTAAGCTATCTGAGAACATTAGCTCAATAATACACGACAACGTATAGGAAGATAATTTTGGAGGTGTGTTTTTTCTGCTGTATCTTGATAAAAATTGCGCTGAAAGATTGAAAAGAGCAGGATATAAAAGGTTATACCGCACTGATGAACCTACTCCTTATGATTACTATGAATTTGAAGGAAATGAGTGGTCTCTAGGAGGTCAATTGACAGGCGAAGGTACTATCCTAGCTCCATCAGAAGTATATGAACGTGGGCTACTTTTACCAACGATCTCAGATTTGATGAATTGGCTTGTACACCATGATTATAGGTTTGTCATAAATTATAACGGTAATGGTTATAGAGTAATTGTAACTGATGAAAATGAGGAAGAGATTAAAGGTAAAGGCGGTACATTGCCGTATGCTTTGACTTCTATAGTAGAAAAACTCTTACTAAGATAGGTAGTTGTGTGTTGAGCTAACTGGGAGACGATAGCTCAATAAAGACAGTGTAGCAGCCGATATTAAAGAGGCTGCTATTTTTGTTGAACTGCAGGGAGGATAGTATTATTAAATTATAGAAGGCTGTTGAAGCAATGTGGTGCGAGGGTAGGTATCAAAATATATTTAAGGAGGAATATTAATGCAACTTGAAGAAGCAAGGTTTGGATGTAAGTATCTGTTATTTGGATTTACCTCTCCTTTTGTTCAGGGAGGACTTAACGATTTATTAATTGGATTTAATACAACTGATGAATTTGAGGAACGTTTCGTGGATTCGGAAGATGAAATTCCAGTGACCGGGTACGAAAACTATCAGGTGTTGTGTACTCAGATATCTCAAGCTGTGTATTTTGATTCAGAATCATCGCTACTCGAATGGGTTCAGAATGGGTTTTTATTGACTAGCGGGTAAAGGCAATATGTGTTTGAAGCATTATCACAATATAATATTGGATGATTAAGCTAACGGGAGACGTTAGTTCAGCCATTCAGGAGCAGTTTTGCCACAACGGTAGCTGCTCCTTTTTATTAAGCTAAAGGGCAGGTTAACGTGGAATTTGTGGTAACGATTTACTTTTCGAAAAGCTGATGTATAATAAACTAAAATCAGTGATATAAGCAGGGGCGTAGGCACAATGTGCTTGCGCCCTTCGTCATGATTCAACTCAATATTAATAAGGGGGAAATATATGAACTCAGTATTTGGTTTTGAAGAGTCAGATCGAATTTTAATTATAAATGCAGATGATTTTGGAATTACTGAGGGAACAAACGAGGCAATTCTAGAATTATTCAAACAGGCTGCTATCACTTCAACTTCAATAATGATTCCTTGTCCATCAGCTAGAGAGTTGTTAGATAGCGAAAATGTAACTACCATCGAGCATGCTGGGATTCATCTCACATTATCGAGTGAAGTGAAACAAGGGTTGAAACCCGTGTATCATGAAGATACACTACACAGCCTTGTTAATTCAGATTATGAGTTCTTTACAGATATTGCATACATAGAGTCCAATGCTGATCTTGCTGAGGTTAGACTTGAATTAGAAGCTCAAATTAACTATGCGATCTCCAAAGGGCTTGATCCAACTCATCTTGACAGTCATGCAGGGAGCATCATGGGCCTGTATACCGGACGCGATTTCTTAGAAGTAGCATTAGATTTGTGTTATAAATATCAACTACCCTTAAATTTACCTAAAAGGATACTGGAGCAACCGTTTATTACTGAAGTACAAAGGGAGAGGTTTGCGAATGTAATTTCTTCGGCGGAAAGACGCGGTATTTTACTCATTGATGATATGATTGCTCTCCCTTATTGTCTGAGAACGAATGCAAAGTATGATACAGTGAAGGCTCAGTTTATAACTATGATCGAAAACCTAAAGCCTGGTATCACTCAATTAACAGTGCACCCTTCAATAATTACTGAGGAATTAAAAGGAATAACCAATTGTTATTTGGAGCGTGAAATTGAATTTCGCTTGCTCTGCGACCTAGATATTATCCAGCTATTCAAGAAGGAAAACGTTAAACTCGTTTCATGGAAGGACGTTCGTGACCTACAGCGTTACGCTAACGGCGAACGATAGCTAAAATATCACGACGGCAGCTGGCGAGTTTGTTTCGCCTAACAAAAACCAACATACTAAAGGAGGAAGAATGGTGCCTGCGAGTACATGTATAGGTTGTCAATTAGCCAATAAAGAGATTGAAACCAATATTATATATGAAAATGATCTGGTAATTTGCATTCTAGATATCGCTCCTTTAAATGAAGGACACTTACTAATCCTACCTAAGAAACATTTTCACGATGTTGATGACTTAGATGAGGCTACCGCGAGTAAGATTATGCGTATATCTAGGTTCCTCACCAGACTGCTAAAATCACAATTTCAGCCTCAAGGCATAACCATTCTTCAAAACAACGGAAAGTTCAACGATTTAACCCATTATCATATGCACGTCTTCCCACGATACGAATCTGACGGTTTTGGTTGGCTAGAGCCTGCAGATTCAAGAAATGCCAAAGGCCGCTTAAAAGAAACAGCAGCTGCTTTGGCTTCTCTCATCCATCTACAGATTTTAAGCTAACGTAAGAACGATAAGTAGAAACAGGAAAGGGAAGATGAGGTCTGAAAGACATAGATGCGTTACTAAGAGAAATAGCTAGCTTACCCCACTGTAGAGTTGAACCCGCAAAAGGTATGCCAAAAACGGCAGGTCACAACCTCCCAGCTGATCTAAAACACTTTTATGAACTTTGCGGCGGAATAACGCTTTTTGGGAATAAGGATTATGAATGCCATATCGTCCCTCCTCACGAGTTTGTCTTATCTAATCCGGTGATTGTGGGAGAACAGGTTGAGGAGGACATTTCTTCCTATTGGTTTATTGTGGGTCATGATGGAAATGGCGATTACATTTCAATTGATTTGCATCAGAAAAGATTAGGTAAATGTTACGATAGTTTTTGGGATACACATGCGGTTGCAGGAAACTGCCCTGTAATAGCCAAATCATTCACTGAATTGCTTAATCAATTGGTTCAAAATAATGGTGAACATTGGTATTGGCTGAGGGAGGATTTTCAACCGCTCGGAGATGCTTATGATAACACTGAGCTTTAAGCTAACGGGAGACGATACTTGAACGAATTACAATTTAAGGATGTGTTGTATGAAATATATATATTACTATTTAAATATTTTTGGTTTTAATAAATATAAAGACAAAAAACTAAAAGCATATATTGTGATGGCGAGTATCGCCTGGATATTACTGATTGGTGTAATCCTAATCCCTACTTTGATTCGAGATGGTTTTCAGCTTGAAATTATTTCGATTTTTTTACTTCCTCTTATAGTTAGAATTGTTATTTTCGTTAATGCAAAAATGAATGGTTTGAAATGAATTATATTGTGTCATCCCACAATTCATTATTCGAATAATTACGCTAACGGGAGACAATAGTTTAACAACACGATAGCAGCCTCATGGCTGCTATTTTTGTTGCTATCAAGGGAATTAATCATGGTATTATGAGAGTATAATCATAACGATTTATTGCTCCAATTAAGGAGGAGAATAAAATTTGAAGATTTCTGGATATCGTGTAATTAAGGGAAAAGAACAGTTTAACCACACCTTTGGAGGAGTAGATTGGAAAACACCAGTATGTGTGAATTGTCTCGCTCCAATGCACCTAATCTTTTGTTTTGACCTTACAGATCCTCGATTAAATGGACACTACAAAGTTAAATTGGAAAGCTTACCTCTTGTTACATGCCTAAACTGTTCGGGGTATTGGGCACCACAGGTTTTCCAACTTGACCCTGTAGCTAAAGCTATAACTATAGTTAAACAAACTGATGTTGAACATTGGATTATGGAAGATGAAGACAAATTACCTGTTCCTCTCCCTTTGAGCAACGTAAAATT
>NZ_SLVP01000006.1:178142-354551 GCF_004345425.1 Paenibacillus sp. BK033 | reverse complement strand
AAAGTGTTTGACTTGCTCATTCATTTAAAAAATCGCTTTTCCGTTATTTCTAACGGGGCAGTTTCGCTCGTTGTTCAGTTTTCAAAGAACAATTTTTTCAACAACGCGGTATATCATATCACGTTATCGTTTCTTGTGTCAAGCTTTACTTTTCATCCATTTGCTCGATGATTTTCAGCTTTTCGTCCGAGCATCTTATCTCTCTCGGCCGGAATTAGAATATACCATAGACCGAAATACGATTGCAAGCTTTTTTTCAAAAAAACTTTAACCCTATTCCTCTCTCCGATATATTCAAAGCTACTAATAGTTTAGAGGAGAAAGAGAGTTTTCGCTAAGAAAACATCCCTTCCCTACTCTTCATACTGATCGTTTGAGGAGCTGGCAGGCAGCATTGTTTTCTCAAGCTCGCCTTCGGGCATTTCCTGTTTCCATGGCGGGTCATGCCTGCGCATCCGCCTTGAGACCTCATAGAAGCACATCGGGATAATCACGCATAGAGCCGCGCTGAACAATATACTAGCTGAAGGCAACAGCCCGATTATTCTTTTTATCCAATCCATTCTAGTCCTCCGTTAAATTAATGTTCCCGCTTCTCCTTACGCTTACCTTCACATCCATTTGCACCAGACGGGTAGAAAAAAGCTTGCCATCCTCTTCCCACTGGCTTTCATGCTTCTTGAACCATCTGTAATGATTATGGAACAAGTACTCGCGGAGCCCCATTACATCGCAGTTAAATTCATGCTGTAATTTATTTGCTGTAGACTCCATCAATTTGACGATCTCTCCCTGAATGGCGGTTTCCATTGCGGATATGGCAGGCTCCTTCAAGGTATCCGGCGCGTGAAACACTTCGTCCACAGACCCTTCAACGCGAATATGAAAAGTGAACGAAGGCAGATTGTCCGGGCCAAATGTACACGCCAGCTGCCTGCTCACGCGTTCCACGCTGAATACACCGAGCCGGTCTTCAAAGGTGAATTTTAGTTGGCCGCCTTTGACGTGCCCCTCCATAAAGTTAAGCCCGGCTGTTTCCTTAGCATTCAGGAAACCAACCAATTGATTGGATTTTCCGTTAAAGACAGCGGCTTCGGTTACTGTAGAGTAGTTTCGGCTGCTGTTCATAACCCCCTGGATGGCAAAGCTTTTGTGCTTGAGCAAAAATTCATGAACATCGCCGATACGCGATTCCGGCAAAATTCTGGAGCTTTCCTTCGTATTGTCCGACAGCTCTTCAAGATACTGCGCCGGCAGCTTCTGGTCCGGCGGATGCGTGTTCAAAATATTTAGTGCCTTATCCCGGGTGACCATCACCCTGGTAGACCGCCTCATCTGACTCTCGCGCAAAAAGAAGTCAATGGTCTCCGCGAATTTCTGGGGTTTGCGCGCGATGCTTTCCGAAACGACAATGACTTTCAAATGCTCAAAAAAAGGAGCGCGGCTTAACCGCTGCGAAAGCTTGGACATGGAGGTAGCCATCGCGTTTTCTTCTACTGCCATATTGAAGTAGGCTTTGCCGCCCCCCGCGCCTCCGTCTGATTTATTCGTGCTTAGGCCGGCAGGCATAACAATCTGGTAGACTACCTTGAATGTCTGCCGCTTGGAGGGGCCGCTCTGGTTATCCTGCGCCTGCTTATCGTCATCCTGAATGTTATTTCCTTGCTTCTCATCCTCTTTCTTGTCCGGCTCGTCGATCCCCACGCCAACGACAAAACCTCGCTGGTCAATCTCAACCCGGTCCCAACAGCCTGAGAGAAGCAAAGGAAAAGCCAATAGCAAAAGCCGCGTTCGCTTAAGCCCGGTTCCCGTCATTTGCCTTTCCCTCCTTCTTCCTTCCCCCGAACATAAGTAGAGAGATCGGCAATAAAATACCCGAGAGGATCGCCAAATAGCTGATGATATTCCCAAGGGTCGCGAATTCCGACATGTCCCCGGCAGCCATGCAAATCAAATAAGCAATAGGCGCAATAATAAGAAGCCGGTAGCGTTTGGACAGGTTTTTGAACAGAAAAGACAAGCATTCATTCGCCAAATCGAAGCCCATGGCCGCAGTGTTGTAGATCGTCATGATCCATATGACAAAAAACAACGATTCAAACCGTTCGAAAAAGTTGCCTGGAAACTGGATTTCCTTGGCTAGCTCAATGGTTGGGTAGACGATATTCATGGCTCCGATATTGGAGAAAATCCCTATCACGAGTTGATAAATAACCAGATACACAAATACCGTTAGCGCGATGCCCGACATAACCGCTTTAGGGGCTTTCTCGGGACGCTCCATAAACACGATATAGTAAAGAATAATTTCAAACCCGAGCAAGGAGTAGATAACCTCCTTCATCCCTTGCGCAATGCCTAATGGCGAAGTAACCAAGAAGGGCTTCAAATTCTCGAATTCAAACCATCTGTATCCGAAGCAGACGACAATCACAATCATGATAAGAACGGAGGGAAGGAACAGGACGTTTAGCCGAAGCAGGCCCGATCTGCTGCCGGATACGCCATAGACGACAACAAGAATAAACACCAGGGATATATACTCAACCGGTGTTCTGTCGAATAAATATTGCTTCGAGATATTCGCGATCGCCCTTGTCTCAAAGGAGCAGAAGCCCAAAAAATAACTGAATTGAAGAGCAGCGATAAGATAAGTGACCGGCCGGCCGACCAGGGAAACCGAATAATCGAGAAACGGCCTATTCCCTGCCCGAACCGCAACCTTCGAAACCAGCCAACCGGCAAAAAGCGCGACACTGCCCGCGAGCAGAATGCTTATCCAGCCGTCAAACGAGCTTGTGTAGGTTGCCACCGAGCGGGGAAGCGTCAGAACTCCTACGCCAACCAGCATGGATACGATGGTCATGCCCATCTCCAATGTAGACAGAGGTTTTTCGCCATAGCTGTTTATTCTCATGGTGTCCCCTTTCTTTTGCTGCTCTTGCTCAATCTTTTCGAATCCATCGTTTCTAATATCTCGGGTCTATGAGATAAGCGGATAACGGGCAGCCGGTAAATAAGATCGCGCCAGTCCGACAATCGAAGCGGTGCCAGAGGGGCTGTATACGGAATGCCGAAGCTTCTCAAATTCACGAGATGAATGCAAGTGACAATCAGGGCAAGCACAACGCCGTAAAGCCCGAATATACTCGCCGCAATCATAATAAGAAATCTCATGAGGCGGATGGTAATGGCAAAGCCGTAGGAAGGAATGGCAAAGGAAGCAATAGCCGTAACCGCCACGACAACAACCATCACCGGACTTACGATGCCGGCCGTGACGGCCGCTTCGCCTATGACTAGACCGCCAACTACGCCAATGGTTTGACCGATGGATTTGGGCAGTCTTACCCCGGCTTCACGCAGCAGCTCTAAAGTAGCTTCCATCAGAAACGTCTCGACGACAGCCGGAAAAGGAACCCCTTCCCTCGTTCCCGCCACGGAAAAAGCGAGCTTGGATGGCAGCATTCCGTGATGAAATTCCAATATCGCGATATACATGCCCGGGAGAAATAGCGCCATAAACACCGCAAAGACGCGTAAAATTCGAAGAAGGCTGGACAGGATCCAGTTCTGGTAATAATCCTCCGGCGATTGAATAAAGGAAGCTATCGTAATCGGCAGAATGAGTTGAAAAGGCGTGCCGTCGACCAATATCGATACTCTTCCCTGCAACAAAGCCCCCGCCACCTTGTCCGGACGTTCCGTATTCAAAATTTGGGGAAAAGGCGACCAGTAATGGTCCTGAATCCACTGCTCGATAAAGCCGGAGCCTTCCGGGTCATCGATGTCGATCGTGCCGATTCTGCGCTTCACTTCATCTACGAGCATCGGATTGACGATGCCGTCAATGTAGGCGATCGTGACATCCTTGCGAGATCTGCGCCCGATGCAAAACGAATCAAACCGGAGATGCGGATCACGGATCCGTCTTCTGATTAAGGACGTATTTGTCCGGAGGTCTTCCGTGAAGCCATCCCTTGGTCCGCGGATAAGCGACTCCGTCTGAGGTTCTTCTATCGCCCGGCTTTTCCAGCCCTTGCTTCCGATCAGAACCGTCTCTTACATGTCTTCGATGAATAGGGCGGCATCCCCCGACAGGATAGTCAGCATGATGTCATCCCAATCCGAAGAACGCCTCATATCCTGCAGCGACAGCTGCTCGGTCGTCTGCGCCTCCAGCCCTCTGCTGTATTCATCGTCCATTTGCCCGGTATTCACGGTACGGTCCGTGCGGCTAAAATGACTCCCGCTGACTTGTATCAGCTGGCTGATGACCTGATTCTGAATAACCTGCTTGTCAGCCAGCCCTTCAATGCATACAACCGCCGCTTTCTCGCCTTCGGCCATCCGAAAGGTTCGGATCAATAAATCATTGGGTGATCCAAGAGATTGCCTGATAAAAGTTAAATTATCGCTGACGGCGGCGAAAGGTTTCGATGGCTGCTCTAATGGTTGTCCGTTATGCTCCATATTGATCCTCCGCCGTTTCGTTTAACTTCATGATGCCCGCGAAAGGAAATTTTATGAAAGAAAAACAAAAAACCACCCGAAAAGGTGGTTATCAAAAAGGGAGACTCCGGCCGGTTTTTTTACTGCACCTTGCGGTATGGCTTGCGGTATTCCTGCGGCGTCACGCCGTGAACCTTCCGAAACAGCCTGGCGAAATACGAGAAGTTCCCGTAGCTGAGCCCGTCGGCAATTTCGCTGATGCTGCGGTCCGTCGTAGCCAGCAGCTCCGCAGCCCTTTCCATTCTTTCCTTCAATAAATAATCGGTCAGCACCATGCCGGTTTCCTTCCGGAACAGGCGGGACAGATACGCCGGATTTACGAAAGCAATGGAAGCCAGCTGCTCGCGGGACAGCTCTTCGTGCAGATGCTCGCCAATGTACGTTTTTACCTTTTGTACAATGGGACTAACCGCCATCGTTCTCGCAAACAGACTGCCCGCCGCTTCGGCTATGCAGCTTACCCATTGCTTGAACTGTCCGACGGAACGGGTTGCGGTCTCTACGCCGGAGCAGGCATGATTCTCGTAAAGCTGCTGGGCTTGAAGGCCTTTGCGGTGCATCGCATAATAGATGACCTGCAAGAGCGCATGGTAGGAAGAGGTCAGCGTCTCAGCCGTTGCTTGATCAGGGTTAATAGAATCGGTCCATTCCTCGAGTCTAGCGGAAAGCTGCTCAATGTTGCCCTGCTCCAGCAAATCCGCCCAATCCAGCATAGTCTCGGTAAAGCTAACGGCCGGTTTCGTCATGCTGCCCGGCGGGTCCTCGCTCCAGATGACGCCGCCCGCCATGCTCACGTTGCGGTATTCCTTGTTCAGCAGCGCCAAATAGCTTTGCAGCACTTCCGTTACGACCGTTAATTGGCCAATATAACAGGAGAGCCGGCAATAGAAATACTGCCTGCAGGCATCGACATAACTCCGGCACAAGTCTTCGATCTCTTCTCTTGCCGCCTCCACTTCGCCCAGATGCAGCACCGCAAGAATGTTACCCCGGTGATCCTGAATCACATTGCCGGGAAGCTTGTCGAGCAGCAGCTCTTCGGCCGATTTGCGCAGCGCGAATTCCATAATAAGCTCATCCCGCTCGTTAAGCGGCCGTTCCCAGCTCTCCACGCTGATGAGGATGAGGCGCACCCGTTCAACCTTGCTCATCCGCATATCGTAAGCGGAGAGCGAATGGCGAATGGCATCGGGATGGCTTGAAACCCTGCGCTCGAGCAGATCCTGCCAGAACCGCTCGACAAGCATCGGCTTGCGGCTGTTCCACAGCTCCACGATCCTGTTGTACTGGTCGTCGGTCTCGCTGATTCTCCGCTTCTCCTTCACCCGGGAGATGGCGGTAAGCAGCGTCTCCTCCAGCTCGGTATAAACAACGGGCTTCAGCAAATATTCAAAGCTGCCCAGATGAATCGCCCGCTTGGCATACTCGAATTCGGAATGGCAGGTCAAGACGATCGTCTCCGGCTGCATGCCGCGCGCTTTTACCCATTCCATCAGTTCAAGACCGCTGATCTCCGGCATTTCGATATCGCAAATGACAATATCGATCGGCTGTTCAAGCAGCAGCTGCTGGGCCATCGGGGCATGGTACGCTTCATAGACCTCGTCCACCCCGATCAACTCCCAGCGTACGCCGGAACGGAGTCCTTTTACCGCATAGATCTCATCATCCACAATAAGCACGCGTATCATAGTCCCGGCTCCCTTTCGCCCGTTTTGTATCTCGGCACCCGGAGCGTTACGACCGCGCCTTGCGGATCCGCGCTGCCAAATGCCATTCTGACTGTTCCCTTATAGTAAAGCCTGCACCGCCGGACAACGTTCCACAATCCTAAGCTGCCGTCGCCGGGCTCCAGCGAATGAACTTTTATTCTTAAATGCTCCATTTGCTCCTCCGTCAGACCCTTCCCGTTATCCTGCACCTTGATGACCAGCTCGGCGTCCTCTCCTTCGCCCTCTGCCGACACCTTTACGCTGATATGAAACGGCGAGCCCGTACGGATCGAGAAGCCGTGCACCATCGCGTTCTCCACCATCGGCTGAATCGTCAGCGGCGGGATACTCACCTTCTCGAGCGCCGGATCAACCTCGAAATCAAAGGCGAGCGTCTCCGGGAACCGATATTTCTGAATCGATAAATAATGGTAAATATGCTCGATTTCTTCTTTCACGCTTACCGTCGAGACCTGGGTACGGGTCGTAAACCGGAAATACCTCACGAGATGAAGGGACATGTTCTGGATGACTTCATAGTCCTTGATCTGGGCAAGCTGATAGACGATATTGAGAGAATTCATGAAGAAATGAGGGTGGATCTGGGCTTGCAGATGCTTGAGCTCCGCCTTCTGCGTCCGCAGCTGCTCCTCGTAAATATCAATCTTCAAATGCTCAATCTGCTGGGCCATGCCGTTAAACGTCTCTTTGAGCGTTATAAACTCCTGCAGCTTGTAATCCTCCATCCGGACGCTCAGGTCGCCGGAACGGATTTTTCGCATCCCTTTAATGAAATGATGGATCGGCTTCACGATCGAATTTTGCAGGAATAAGAGATAGAGTCCCAGCATGATCGCCGCCAGCATCGGAATGAGATACGTCATTTTGCGGAAAATCGGAAGCCCTTCGAGCAGCTTGCGCTCCGGCAGCAGGAAGATCAAGTTCATATCGGCCATCCGGGAGCTCTTGGCGACAAGCAAATACGGATTGCCCAGCTTGACGATATTGTAAGCCGCATTCCCGTTATCCATATAAGCCGCCAAGTCAAAGGCGTTAATCTCCTGCCGGATGGATTCGCTTACCGTCGATAGAGGTTTCCCTTCCCCCGAGACCAGAAGCGCTTCGGCCTTGCCCCCTTGGCCCAGCTGGCGGATCGGCTCCATCAACCGATTAAGATCAATCCATGCTCCGATAAAAGAATCGTAATTCGTATCCACAACGCGGACAAGCGCGTATTGCCCCTTCAGCTCGGCAACCTTCCAGCCCGCCCGAAGAGCCGGATCGTTACCCGCGAGCAGCTCCTTCAGCTTGGACTGGATTTCCTGCTTGCGGGCATAGGTGACGGATTGCTGCTGGGCGACAAGAAGCTCCTTGTAGTTCCCGCCGTAAGCAAACAACACATCCGCCGCGTCGTAATAGTTGATGTTCAAATCCAGATCGTTTGCCGTCTGCGTCGTGGACAAATAATACTCCCAGCTGTCCTTGTCGTATTGGCTGAGCGAAATCAGGCTTTGATCCTGCTCCGCCGCTTTATAAAGATAGTTCTCGATCTCGCCAAGAACCTGATCCATATCGTTCATGTACATCGTGAGCATATTCCGGTTCGACTGCGCCACCTGGGAATGGACCACCTTCGTCGCGTAAAGATTGTTCCATAACAGCAAAATGACGAGAGGGATAATAACGAGACCAAAGCCAAGTATCAGTCTGGAACGCATCGTTGCTTGTCTCATGACTTTCCTCCTCCTCATTGGGGAATGGCTAGCGGTTCGCAAGCCATCGATCAAGCTGGCGCTGCTTCTCCTCAACAACCTTATCCGCTCCCGCCGCCTTCAGCTTGCTTACGTACATCGGAATGATTTTCTCCGGGTCCTGCGCCCCGGTGTTAAAGGCCGGCATAAATTCCTTCTCGACCAGAAGCGAAGCGGCAATCTCCGCCTTCACCCGCTCCGGATTAAAAACAAAGCCCAGCGCCTTCGACTTATCGGCCTGCTCGTTAAAGCTGCGGTATTCTTCCCATAGCCCCGGGTTCTCGTTATCCCATAGATACGAGTTCAGCTGGTTGCCAAACATCCAGGGCTGATTCAGATTATAGCCGACCGTCTTGGCGTCAATGCCAGGCGGGTACTCAATGACGTTATCGGATTTTTTGACATAATGAATCCCTTCTACGCCCCAATCCAGCAGGTTCAGCAAATAAGGATCGGTGTAGAGCAAATTGAGCAGCATCATCGATTTCTCCGGATGCTTCGCATTGCGGGTAATCGCAAACATCGCGCTGGTTGTATCCGCCGTGGTGGTATAAGGCTTGGTGAGCTCCACGCTCACCATCGGATATCCGGTATCCCGGGAGGCTTGAATCTCGAAGCCGGGCTTCAGCGACTCCGCGTAAGCAAAGGCGTTGCCGGCTTTTACCGCATCATACTCGTTGTCCTTCGAAGTGGTCGCGTCGGCGTTTAGATAACCTTTGCGGTTCCATTCGAAAAGCAGCTTCGCGTACGCCATAAACTCGGGAGTCTCCGCCATATTCAGCACCTTCGTCGACTGCCCTTCGCGGCGCAGGACGCCTGGACCCTCTCCCAGCATGTCAAAAATGCCGTACTGCATCATAAACGTAAGCGGACTGCGGTCTGCCCTTGCCTGCAGCGGAGCCAGCTCCGGCTCATTCTGCTTGAGCTTCTCGAAAATCGGCCCAAAATCGGCCAATGTCTTGACCCGGGACAGATCGATATCGTACTTGCCGACCAGATCCTGACGCAGCACCAGTCCTTTGCTGGAGGCAAACTCTTTGTTGGTCACAATCCCATAAAGCCTGCCGTTCACTTTGCTGGCTTCCAGAATGGAAGGATCAAGAAGCTTTCGGATGCCCGATCCGTATTTGTCCAGCAATTCGTCAAGCGGCAGATAACGACCCTTCGCAATCTCGTCTCCGAAGCGCATCCAGCCCGCGGTGAAAATAATGTCCATCTGCTCGCCCGATGCGAACATCAACCCCGTCTTATCCCACCAGGAGCCCATGTCGATCGTGCGGATATCCAGCGTTGCGTTTATTTTCTTCATGAGGTAATCATTGATTTTATCCTCAACAAGGTTAAGATCCCTCGGTACATTGCCTGCGGGGAAAACCATAACCAGCCGGTCCGTATCGCTGTCTTCTGCCGGTTTGGCTTCCGGACCTTCTTGGGTCCGGGCTGTATTCGTATCGACCGGCCCCGGCGTTGGCCCGTACATCGTCGAAAAGGCGATTAGAATAGCAACGACGAGCAGCGATCCGATCACGATTGGAAGCGCTTTCTTGTTAGCTCTATTGAACATGTCACTCGTCTCCTTGGCACAAGGTTAGATACCTCATCATACAACGGCCTGATTCTTTCCGACTACTCTAATTGTAACTTTTAATAACAAGATTGTGACTGTGCTCCCACCGCATTAAAAACAGCGGCGAAGGTATGGTTCATCCTGCGCCGCTGTTCTGTTCTTACTTTTTCTGCTCGTATTTATCCAGCTCTTTAATAAAGTCCGCCGGCTTCTTATTGGAGTAGCCCATGTTAATCCGAAATCCGTTTGTTTCCGATGGACCATTCAGACCCGGTTTTACCGTAAAGGTCAAATCAATGCCTTGTTCTTTGACGACCTTAAGCAGCTCATCATTGTACCAGCCGTAAGGAAGCGCAAGAACGCCGTACGTATTGCCCAATTCCTCTTTCAACCGGGTTTCGGCGAGCTTTAGATCCTCCGCAACGCGTTTTTCATATTCGGCTTCCGTCTCCTGGCGTTTTTGATCCTTCAAATAGAGTCGTCCAACCGTTTCGGGCTTTTCTCCCCCGTCTGCATTAACAACTCCCATCTTATGCAGATCGTAGGTATGATTCATAAAGGCAATGCCGTTCTGCTTCATCTCGCGCATTTGGTCCCAAGTCAACTTCGGGATTTCTCCGCCGACGGGGTGGTCTATTCTTGATACAATGACGAAGCTGACTGCCGGATAGCCATACTTCTTTAAGATCGGATAGGCGAGTTTATAAAAGGATTCATAACCGTCGTCGAAGGTGATTAGAACGGCTTTGTCGGGAACAGGTTTTCCGTTGAGAATAAAGTCCCGATATTGATCCATTCCAATGACACGGTAGTTCTTTTCTTTGAGCAGGCGCATCTGCTCTTCAAATTGCTTGGTCGAAATAATACTGTCCGCTGTAGGTTTGTCCATAATATGATGATACATAAGGACAGCAACGCGTTGACCGTTTTTACTTACCGTTTCGGATACGGCTGCGTTATTCGATACAGCTCCGTTACTCTTGTTGGAAAGTCCCGACGCGTATACGGTTGTAGCAATAAGCACAATGACAAACACACTCACAAAAGATAATAACATCAATCTACGGCTTTTCATGATTAATCATGCCTCCCTGCTTGTTGAGAGCAGTATAATAGGCAGATCTTAATAAACAAGCCATGAACTCCTTATGAACTTCTTAAGTTCTACTAAAGATTGACGAGGATTTTTGCAGAAAAACATAAAAAAACAAGCTGTCAGAGGCTGAATGCTTACGACAGCTTGTCAGGTCCCGTTCCCTCTCGCTTAAGGGGGCCAGAGCACGGTAAGCGGGTCTCGAAGGAGGTAAACCTCTTACTGCTTTGAACGGTAATTTTTCCTCCGTGAAGCTCGATGATGCTCTTCGTGATAGCCAGTCCAAGCCCCGTTCCGCCCGTCTCCTTGGACCGAGAACGTTCTACCCGGTAAAAGCGGTCAAAGATATAGGGCAGATCCCTCTCGGGAATCGGTTCTCCATAATTGGTAATCCGCACAATAACATCTTCCTCTTCGCACACCAGTTCAATATCTACGTAACGTCCTTCCCGGCCGTATTGTATGGCATTGGATATCAGGTTCTCATAAGCCCTTACCAACAAGCCTCCGTCTGCCATAATCTTGCGGCTTTCGTCTTGGAAATCAACTCTGCTCTCCATCCCCGCTGCTTCAAGCGCAGGAACAAACTCCTCGTTAAGCTGCCCGATCAACCCGATGATATCAAGCTGACGGAGATCAAGCGGCATCCCGTTATTGATCCGGGTGTATTCAAACAAATCATCAATAAGACGCCGCAGGCTTAACGATTTTTCATAGGCGATATTCACGTAATACCTGAGCTCCGTTTCGTCTTTGTATCGATCCTTTTCTATAACTTCGAGAAAACCTAATATCGAGGTAAGCGGAGTCCTCAGGTCGTGAGAAACACCTGTGATGAGATCGTTTTTCGTTTTCTCCGCATTACGCTCCTCCTGAATCGAACGATGGAGCCGCTCGCTCATCCGGTTGATGCTGGACACCATTTTCCCTATCTTGCTGCCGTCCATCTCCGGAATGCGATAGTCAAATTGACCCTCCGCGATGGCCTCCAGTCCGCGTATCATTTCCTCCAGGTTATGGTCCAGCTGGCTGCTTACTTGATTCACGCTATCCGCAACCCGGGCTAATTCGTCTCTTCCCCCTACCTTTACCTGTTCGCCCAAGCGTCCTTCCAGGATGTCCTGCAGCCCCGCATCCACATTGCGCAAATCTCTCACGAGTCCGCTGCTGGCCACAAAGAAGAAATAAGGAAAACAGAGGACGGCGGTAACGAGCATAACGACCTGGGAGCCGTAAGTATTAACTAACCAATCAATCGGCGGCTGGAACAGCTTCACCTTCAGAAGCGGACCCGTCAAATAATAACCGACAAAAAGCGCAAGCGCCGTCATGCCGAGACTCATAAGCATGATCAGCATTAAACGCCACCGGATCGTAAAGATCCATTTCGCTTTCATGACAAACTCCCCTCTCTGCATCAGACGGCCTCAATTTTATAGCCGATCCCCCAAACCGTTTTTATAATGCGGGGGTTGCGCGGGTCGCATTCGATTTTTTCGCGGAGCTTGCGGATATGAACCATCACGCTGTTCTTGGATTCCATAAAAGGCTCGTTCCATACCTCTTCATAAATCTGCTCCATGCTGAGCACATTGCCGCGATTAACCGCCAAAAACCGCAGAAGCGCAAACTCCCTTGGAGTCAGCTTAATCTCCTTCTGGTCGACCATAACCGTATGGGAGGCGATATTAATAATCACGTTGTCAATTTGAATTTCGCTTGCGTTTGATGGACCGGTCTTGAATTGCTTCATTCGGCGAAGCTGCGATTTGATTCGCGCGATAAGCTCAAGCGGACTAAACGGCTTGGTTACATAATCGTCCGCGCCTACGCTGAGACCCGATATTTTATCGATATCCTGACTCTTTGCAGAAAGCATAATAATGGGAATATGATTATTTTCCCGTATTTTCATGCAGGCCTCGATTCCATCCATTTTAGGCATCATCAGATCTAGGATGATCAGATCGACATGCTGCTTTTCCAAAATCTCGAGAGCCTCAAGTCCGTTTGACGCCTGCAGATACCTGTATCCTTCGTTATGGAGATAAATGCTCATCAGCTTAATGATCTCTGCTTCATCATCTACCATTAATATTGTATTCACGGTCATAATGCCTCCTGGAGCGCTTTGATATGTTATCAAGTATACGAATGATTCCTTAACAAATCCTTAGCAACTTCTCAATTTCCTATGAAAAATCTTACGTCTTGAATCAGCAATGATTAACAAGTTGTGCTTTTATCATTATTCTATCAAAACCAGCAAGCTGTCATACGACAAAAATAGGCAATGGCGCCACTGGAAGATCCAGTGGCGCCATTGCCGTTTTCTAGCTGCCTATTATTTGTTCATGAGGCCAGCCACCTGAAGCAATCGCTTCAGCGTGACCGCCGCTTCGGCGCGTGTCGCGTGATCGAGCGGCGCAAACTTGCCGGCCGATTTGCCCTGCATGATGCCTTTGGCAACAAGCTCGTCGATTGAGGATTGCGCCCAATCGGCGATCTGGCTGCCGTCTTGCGGGAAGGCCGCTTTGGGCGCTTCAAAGTGGATTTGTTCGTGCTTCGTAATCTGGTCCAATGCCCGCGTCAGCATAACCGCCATTTCCTGACGGGTAATTTCCTGATTCGGACGGAACGTCCCGTCACTCATGCCTTTTACAATGCCGTATTGAACGACGGTCCGCACATAAGAAGCATACCAGGCGGTTGAAGGGACATCCGCAAAGGATGGTGTTGATGCGGCACTGCCTGGTGTAAGGCCAAGCGCTTTTACGACAAGCGCCGCGAACTCGGCTCTCGTCATATTCCGGTTAGGCGCGAACAGATCAGCTGATACGCCATTCACAATCCGTTTGTTTGCCAATAGCAGAATATCGGCCTTGGCCCAGTGGACAGCGATATCCTTAAAGGAAGCATCCGTCACCGCAACGGCGTACAAGCTGTTTGTTGCGCTGAGTACCGTCACGACCGTATCTCCGCCTTGGCTTGCGAACAACGCAGGTACCGTTCTGAACAGGCCCGCTGCCGGATCGTAAACAACAACAGAGCTGTGAGCCTGATCTACCTGGCCATTAAACGTAAAGCTTCTTGCAATAAATTGTTTGCCGAATTGATGGACGGTCATGGACTGGCCGCCGGATTGCAGCGACAGCTCGAAGGAAACCGGATTGCCGGCAAGGGTAAAGCCGGCGGAAGCAGCTTTGCTCTTCATTTCGTCGACTAGCGTGCCGGAAGCCGGCGAGAGTGTTAACGTCAGCTTGGCATCGGCAGCGGCCAACGCATCCGCATAACCAGCTTCCTCCAGAATCGTCCATATCGTCGATGGAAGCGTGTAGGTTATACCGCCATATCGGATGATAATGGCTGCCTCCTGCGGGGCGGAGGCAGCCGTCTTCAGTACGGCGCCCGAGAACTCGGCCGTGCCTGCTGCGCCATTTGCCGGCAGGTCGATGACGATCTCTTTTTTGCCTGCGGTTAGCCCGTCTTTCAGCTCTGCGTCATGGTTAACCGATGGCTCAGCCGGAGTTGAACCGCCTCCGCCTGTATGGCCTGTGCCCGGATTGTCTTCGTGCGTAATCGTCCGAAGCTCAAAGCCCTTAGCTTTCGCATTAAAGACCGGACCAATCTTGGTGTTGCGTACAATGACATTATCCAGATTGATAGAGCCGCTTACGTCATTGTTGACATGAATGCCCCATGTGCCGGTACCGTCAATGACGTAATTCTCGATCGTAATGCTGCGGGTACCGTCAGCAATCGCGTTTGGCCCGTTTACGTACAAGCCTTGATACGTGCTGTCCAGAGCGGTGTTATCGCGGATTTTAATGTCCGCATCAATCGGCTTGTCGCCCGTGAACAGCCAAATCGCTCCGATGTTTTGCCCCCAGCTTGGCTCGCGGCCGCCGGTACGGATCAGCGTATTGCGCTCGATAAGCGTGGTGCCGTCGAAAGCAACCGGATTAAACCGCGTCGATACGGCAATCCCCGCACCAAAGCCTACCGTATCCGACAGGATGTTATCTTGCACCTTGTTATCGCGCCCGCCAAAGATCGCAACGTTATCGGCTAGCCATGGCAGCTGAACCGTATTGAAGCGCACCGTATTGTTGCTTACCCGGCTGTCAGCGTCGGATACGCCTTCCGGTTTCTGCGACCAAAGCGCGATGCTGTCGTCGCCGGAATTCCGGATAAACGTCTGCTCAATCATCGAGTTTCTGGTACCCGTTGTAAAATTGATGCCGTCCGCGTAGGTATCGCGAATACGCACGCCGCCTACGTACAAGCCATCCGTCACAACTCCCGCATCGCTTCGCATCGACCAGATGCCCGCTTTGGCATGCTCGATCCATACGTTCTGAATGACGGAGCCTTGGCCAAACGTTCCGTCAAAGCCCGCTTCGCGCAGCTCGTCATGGCGTCCCGTTACGCCAAGATCCATATACAAATCGTAGACGCGAACTTTGCTACCTTCCGCCAGGAAGCCTGCGCCATGCAGCTCCGTATGCCAAATTCCAGCACCGCGAATCGTTACATTATCGATATGGAGAGGTCCTTGCGCAAGATTAAAGCTTCCTGCCGGAATCCATACGCCGGTGCCTTGCTCCTTGGCAGCCGCGATTGCCGCTTCGAAAGCTGCCGAGTCGTCGGAGCTGTCATTGGCTGTTGCGCCAAAGTCAGCAACGGATACGTAACCCTCCGGCTTCGCATAAGCATCGGGCGCCTGTTCGAGATCAACCAGATCCACTAGGTAATAACGCGCGGTATCGTCTGCTTCCTTCACGAGGCGAATCGCGGAGCCTGCCGGTACGTCCCCAATTAATAAGCGGGACTCGTCATAGAAACGATGGGCATCACCGTCAGCCGGATTATTCGTCCACGGATATTTGCCGTACACCCAGCTGTATTTGCTGGAAAGGTTGATCTTGCCTTGCTTCCTGCCGTTAACGTAAAGCGTTAACGTATGCTCTTCGCCATCCCCTGCCGAAGAGTCGGGAAGGATATAACGCATGGTGAGCGCATTTGCCTGCTCCGTTGTCTTGAACTCGACGTATTGTCCCGTTGCATCCAGACGAACCGCCTCTCTTCCGGAGGCCTCGGAAGCGAAGGTTTTAAACGTACGGTCCTCTTTAATGAGGGTGCCGTTTGTTGTACCGTGTTCAGCTTCATAGGTCGTAAACGGAACAGTTGCTCCGCGGTAGTTCTTGCTTACCGTATTGCGCACAAGGAGGTAATCTGCTTCGATACCGCCCGTACTGCCGCTATCGTATTGAAACGATACGGTGTTAAAGCCGGCGCGAAGCGGCAGCTCGAGGGCAAGGTCCGACCAGTTCCCGCCTGTGCTTGGGAACTGCGCAGCTTCTGCTTGTCTCAGGCCATTGACGTAAAGAGCTAACGTTTTTACGCTGCTGTCGCTATTCCGGAAACGAATCTTAGCAGCGTAGTTATCTGCTTTGTCCGTATGGACGGCAAACAGCAGGACTGCATCCTCATGCGTGAAGCCAGCCGCATAAGTACCGTTTGCGAAAACACCGCCTGTCATGAAAGCGTCCTCCGCTTCATAGCGGACATCGCTCTTCACGGGCAGAAGCAGCCAATGCGCCGAGTCCTCGGATGGCTCTACCGTTTGAACGGATGCGGCTCCTTTCTCTTCAAGCGTCAAATACTGCCCTGCTGCCGAAGCATTGCCGAGCAACTGATAACCCGCGTGAGACGAGACATCCCATTGCGTGGACAAGCTTGCCCCATCGGCCGACACGGTTGCCTGACCGCTTGCCTTCACAGCCAGCTTATGACCGGTTGCTTGGTTCACGTATTGCTTATGGCCGTTATAATCCTGCGGCAGCCATTCGGCAGCTTTGCCGTCGGCAGCGGCAGGCGTATCCGCCACAATAACTCCATTGCGTTCAATCAGCGCTTTGCCGCTGGCTGCGTCCGCAATCCGTACCGCGTTAAGCTCCTTCAGTACAGGCGTTACCGCGTTGGCCGGTCCGTCAATCGGCGGTACCGTCACCGCTTCCGCCGGTGCCGTCTCGAATCTCCACTGCACGCCGCGGCTTTCAACGGACCTCAGCTCATACTGCGCGTAACCTTGCAGGTCTTCGGTATGGATATAGTTGTCTTCATAGCCCTCTGCGGCACTGCGCATAAGATAGATGCCGGCTGTAGGACCGTTTTCGACCACCCATTGTACCTTCGTGTCTTCAGCGGAAGGCGATGCCGTTGTCTCGAGGTAGCTTTCCAGATGTTCAATCGAAATCGCGTCGCCGGTCGCCCGGTTTACGATTTGCTGCTTGCCGTCATGACTTGCAATCTTCCAATGCGAGGCCGCGTTGTTTGCTTCAGGCGTACCGTACAGCACAACGTTGTTGCCGTTCTCGTACAGGTATTGACCGTTAGCTTCATTCCTGATGCGTATAAAACCCTCCGGCAGCTCGGCCTGCGCTTGGGGTGCAGGCTCGAGCACCCACTGCGCACTGCCCCAGTCGGCAGGAATCGGGCTCGCCTGACCATAGCCGGTCCGGTCCTGGATATGGATGCGGGCAGGTTCGTTATTCCAGTTCGCATTCCATCCATTGCTTAATACCTTTGTATTCGCAGCGCCTTCCACATCCGATACTGCCCATTGCACGCTGCCCCATGATTTATCCAGAGTCAAGCTTTCCAGCGCTTTCAGATGCGGATCCGATTCATTGGTAGGATCACGGTTGATGTTCTCATTCGAAATCATATGACCGGTCGCCTTGTTCACGATGTATACGCCTTGCGGAGCAGTCTCAAGCGACCATTGGGAAGCCGGATCGTCCGCCGCCGGCTGGCCGTAAGCAACCTTGCCATTCTTGTCCTCAAAGAGATATTGGCCAAAATAGCTATTCTTCAGACGCACGTAGGATGGAGTTGTCTCGCCTACCGTAATAAACTCCCATTTCGGGCTGCCCCAATCCTTCGGCACCACGCTAAGCTGCGCATGCTTCAGCTTGTTCTCGACGTTGACGTATTTGCCGCCGGTATCGCCGGGCTTGCCGATCAGCTTATAGCCTTGATACGTCTCGATCGTCCAATCGCCAGCCTGTGAATCGTCGGCCAAGGCGGTAGATTTTAGCGCGTCCCGGTCCTCGGTTACTCCGTCATTGTTCAAATAGTGACCGGTACCGCGGTTCTTGATCCGCTTCACGCCGTCATGCTCCTCAACCAGCCACTGCGCATTCCGGTCCGAAGGCTGTATGTTGCCGTATTGAACAACGCCGTTTGCATCCTCGAACAAATACAGCTGCAGCCAGTTGTTCTTGATCCGGATATACGGAACAACGGGTTCCTTCGGCGGAGCCGGATCCTCCAGCGCCCATTGCGCGCTGCCCCAGGTTGCCTGCGCCCAGTTATTGCCCTGCGCGAAGCCGTCCTGATTCTGCACGTTGATGAAGCTGTTTGCGTTTGCGGCGCTTCCAAGCGTAATGTAGCCTTCGACTTCACCACCGCTGTCATTCTTGGCCGCCGCAACTACCCAGGCCGAATCCGCGCTTGGCGAGTCCTCTGCCGAGAGCGGCGTTGCTCCCGCGTAATCGACGCTTGTTACAAAATGACCGGTAGCGAGATTACGCAGCAATGTTCCGGTAGCCGTGTCGATCAGAATCCATTGCGAAGCCTTATCCGTGTAGGCAGGCTCTCCGTATTTGATCTGACCGCTATCTTCGTACAGATAGGTGCCCTTCCAGTTGTTCTTGATCCGCTTCGGAGCGGTATCCGCCGCGGGTTCAAGCTTCCAGACGGCGCTGCCCCAGCTCTTCTGCGCCCAGTTGTTCGCACGGACGATGCCGTCCGGTCCATTGCCGGTGCCTTGGATATTCACAATCCAGCCGTTATCGCGGGAGCTGACGATGTTGATGCCGCCATTATCGTCAGCCGCTTCGAGGGACCATAGATCGGATGTCCAGCCCTCGGCAATCGCGGAAATGCCGACCGGATTCGTAATTTGCTCCGCAGTAATGGCCTGCGAATGGAGATAATGCCCGGTGGCGCGGTTCTTCAGGCGTTTGTAGCCGTCCTTGTCTTCCACGAACCATTGCGAGGACGCGTTGTTTAACGCGACTTCCCCGTATTTCGCTTCCCCGTCTTCTTCATATAAATAGGAGCCGTTCCAGGGGTTGACGATCCGTACCGGCTCAGATGCATCGGCGGGCTCAAGCGTCCATGTCGCGCTTCCCCAATCCTTTTGCGCCCAGTTGTTCGCCTGCACCTTGCCGTCTTGAATCTGGAAGTTCACAATCCACGACGAATTGCGGGTGCTGATAAGGTTGAACTCGCCGGGCTTGCTGGCTACTTCCGCAATATCCCAAGTGTCCGAAGCCGAGCCCTCGCTTAAAGCCGAGCTCTCCACCGCATTCGTAATATTCGCATCCGTTACTTGCTCGGAGTTCATGTAATGGCCGGTCGCGCGGTTC
This sequence comes from Paenibacillus sp. BK033, assembly GCF_004345425.1. Classification (GTDB taxonomy): domain Bacteria; phylum Bacillota; class Bacilli; order Paenibacillales; family Paenibacillaceae; genus Pristimantibacillus. The sequence goes on along the minus strand of NZ_SLVP01000006.1, from coordinate 335,478 downwards.
TTGAAACGCTTGTGTCCATCCTTTTCTTCGATTAACCACTGCGCATACGGATCATTTATTGCTGGAAACCCGTACCGCACCTTGCCCCCGGCATCCTCATAAAGCGAATACCCTTGCCAAGGATTATGAATCCGAATGTAAGCGTCTTCATTATTAACCCTGGAAACGCCGTCCGCACTAGCGGACAGCGGGGGGATCATAATAAGGAGCGCCATGCACAGTATCATCAGCTTCTTTAATAATGATGGCATTGATCCCATTCCTCCTGCTCTGAAAAGCATCGTATTTATCCCTTGGTTGCCCCATCGGCAAGGCCGGAAATGAGGAACCTTTGCAGCAGCAGGAAAACGATCGAGATCGGAATCGCAATCAGAATCGTGCCTGCGGCAAACATCGTAAAGTTGTTCGCGAACTTATCGTTAATGAAGTTGTACAACCCTAGCGCCAACGTAAACTTCTCCGGGCTGCGGATAATGATCTGCGGCGTCAGGAAGTCGAAGAACGGCGCCATAAACGTAAACAGGGCAACGACCGCGATAATCGGGCTGGCAAGCGGTACCAGAATCCGGAAGAAAATCGTCAGGTAGCCCGCTCCGTCGATTTTGGCCGATTCGTCGAGGTCGCGCGGAATCGTATCGAGGTAACCTTTTACAAGGAAAAGGTTCATCGGCAGGCCGCCAAACACATAGATCAGAATCAAGCCCAAAAACGTATCCAGCAGGTTAACCGTATTGAGCAGCAGGTAGATCGCCACCATCCCCATCAAGACCGGGAACATCTGCAGCAGCAGGAACGTATAAATGCTGTTCTTGCGCCCGATAAACCGGAACCGTGAGAACACGTACGCAACGATGGAAACGATGCAGACCGAGGCAAGACCGTTCGCAAACGCGATAATCAGCGTATTTTTGTACCAAAGCGTGTAGTTGCTGCTAGGGCTGTTGAACAGCCATTTGTAATGCTCGAGCGACCAGTTGTCCGGGATCATCTTGAGCGAGAACAAGCTGGTGCCCGGGTTGAGGGACATGCTGAACGCCCACAGCAGCGGGTACAGAATGATGACGAACATAATTAGGACAACCAGATAAATGCCGGACACTTCCAGAGCGGATTTGAGCGAGCGTTTCATCTTAATACATATCCTCCTCTCTGAAGGAACGGGTTCTGCGGAATTGATAGAGAGCAAACGCCGCTACGACTATACCCATGATGATGGACACGGCGGCAGCCATTTTGTAGTTGTTCTCCTTAAACGTCAGGCTGTACACCCATGAGATCAGGATGTCGGTCGCGCCCGAGTTCTGGCCCGGTACCGGAGGGCCGCCTTTGTTGAACAGGTAAATAATATTGAAGTTATTGAAATTGTACGAGTATTGCATGATGAGCAGCGGAGCCGTTGCGAAGAGCACATGCGGCATCGTGATGAAGCGGAACTTCTTCCAGCGGGAGCCTCCGTCCACATCGGCTGCTTCATACCAATCCTTCGAGATCCCCTGCAGGACGCCGGTAATCAGCGTGAACACATAAGGGAAACCAAGCCACACCTGAATGCCGATAATCGCTACTCGCGCCCAGGTTGGATCCGAGAGCCAAGGAATCGACACGCCGAAGTGGGAGAAAATATCCCGGTTAATCGCGCCAAACGTATCGTTAAACATGGCCGTAAACACCAGCACGGTCATAAAAGACGGTACCGCCCAAGGGAGAATCATAACCGTACGGATCAAGCGCTTGAATCGGACGCGGCTGTCGTTGATCATCACCGCAAGGAAAAAGGCCAGCATAATTTGCAGCGTTGTCGCGACAAGCGTCCATACGACCGTCCAGGATAGAACGGTAAACAAGCTTTTGCTCCACACGGCTTCCGTGAACAGGGCTTTGAAGTTCGCAAAACCGACCCAATCCAGCAAATGGGCAGGCGGAGAATTGTACAGGTTGTAGTTGGTAAAAGCGAGAGAGATCATAAACAGCAGCGGGAAAATAACGATCAGCGCCATCATGATGAAGTTCGGCACGACGACAAAATAAGGGAAGCCATGCTCCCAGCTGTCCTGGAAGGCCTGCCGCACGGATGGCGTGGGGATCCCCGCCTGCCGTTTTTTCGCATCCTTGCTGGCATCCACCATATTCAGCGCGTAAAGGCTCAGCAGGATGAAGCCGATGATAGCCGATAACAAGCCTTGAACGAGCAGGTTGCGGGAATCATCGGTCTCCGGGTTGTCCCCGAGCGTAATCATTCCTGCGATGCTGTTTGCTATAGGCATGGATAACGCAAGGATCAAGCTTAAGCCAATGACAAGAAATACAATTCCTTTAATCCACCTTCGGTTGTACAGCTGGCCTAATCCAGGGACGATGGACAGGACCGTCGCGAGGGCAGGATTATGATGGCTCTGTCTGGCCTGCGTAGCCGGCTCCGGGGCATTGAGATTCATGTCTGGTTCACCTTCCATATTTCCGAATGCAATTTAATATGGAAAGGGGCTGCGGGAGCCCCTTTCCATTCGTTCATGGTGTGGCGTGCAAGATTTGCCTTACTTCGCGCCGGCCATTTTCATCTTGTCGTTAATGAGTTTGACGGCATCGTCCAGGGAAGCCTGCACGTCTTTGCCTTCCGTGATGAATTTCAGGGCATTCGCCATTGGATCCCATACCTGGTCAAGCTCGGGAACCGTCGGGAACGGCTGGCCGTATTGGATTTGCTGCGAGAAGCCGGCTACAAGCGGATCACCCGTCAGAACCGGATTGTTCAGTACGTTGATAACCGGAGGAACCTCGCCCGTTTTCTTGAAGTATTCAAGCGCGTTCTCTTCGTTCGTCAGGAAGGCCGCAAAATCTGCCGCCCATTCCGGGCTCTTCGAGAACTTGGAGAGCATCCAGCCTTTTACGCCGATGAAGGAGGTTGGATGTGCGCCGCCTTCAAGGGTAGGGATTGGAGCAACCGCCAGATCGTCGCCGAGCGCTTTTTTGTAATCGTTGATAGCCCACGGTCCGTTGATAACCGCGCCAACTTTGCCTTGCGTGAACAGACCGCCAACGATGTCGCCGTTTACGCCTTTAGGCAGGTAGCCGTTGTTGAACCAGCTTTGGATCAGGGAAGCGCCTTTTACCGTGCCTTCCTTGTTCAGACCGATATCGTTGATATCGTATTTGCCGCCGTTGTCTTTGAAAATATAGCCGCCTTCGCCGCCGAGGAAGCCCCAAGCGAAGTAGAAGTTCGCCGCCTCAAAGAGGAAGCCGTAGTTTTGCTTCTTCGCGTCTGTCTGGTCCTTCATAATTTGCTCCAGGTCTGCAATCGTTGCAGGCGCCGTAGGAACAAGCTTCTTATTATAGAAGAGAGCGTACGTTTCGGTTACAAGCGGCAGTCCGTACAGCACGCCGTTTTGGCTAAGAGCCGCAAGCGCTTCCGGCGTGTAGGTGCCCTTTACTTCATCCGACGCTTTCACCTCTTGCACGAGACCCTTCACAACCAAGCTGCCGATGCCCGGCTGGTAGAACAGGTCCGGACCTTTGCCTGCAGGACCGTCGAGGGCAAGCACATCCGGCTGATCGTTCATCGCTACCGGCTTGATATTGATCTTGATGCCTGTTGCGGCCGTGTATTTATCTGCTGCCGCTTGGATGACCGCGAGTTTGTCTTCCGCCGTATCCGGCCAAATCGTGAGCTCGGCAGGCTTCGCTTCAGTCGGACCGTTCGCTTCCGTTGTTGCCGCCGCATCCGTGCTTGGCGATTCCGAAGCCGGCACGTTAGCGTTCGTATTGGCGCTTGCGGAGGCGTTGGCATTGCCACCAGTTGTGCTATTGCCGTTATTGTTGCCGCCGCATGCGGCGAGCGACATCGATACAGCCAGCAGGCTAAGCGTGATAAGCATCTTTTTGCTCTTTAACATCGTTGAGAGCTCCCTTCCCTTTATCAACTCTTGTAGGTTTGTTGACCCCGGTATGCCGTGGTTCATGAGTTCATTGTAGGATTTTGGGCGGGAGTCTCACTACCACTCCGGTGACCTGAAAGGATAAGATTGTGACTTGTAAGTTGGACGGGACAGAAGGAAGCGGCTTAATGAAAAGTTCCGGGGGAAACCGTGCTTGCGGCCGATTTGGCGCGCCTTAACGATGTGCGACATCGTTAAGGCAGCCCAGCGAGCTGTTTCGGGGAGCTTAACGATGCGCGGCATCGTTAAGCTTGGAGAAAACGGCCCTTTGGAGCCGGGGGTGACGAGCCACCGCGATTGAGGGCACTAAAAAAGCCGTCTACCAAGCTAATTGCAGCTTGGTAGACGGCTTTTCCATTATTGCTGCGGTGCGGACAGCACCGTGCGGAACCCGCAATTGCCGGTGGAGCTGTCGGGGGTATTCTTGCTGCGCGCCGCTACCCGGTAACGGTTGCAGTAGGAGCTGTGGCAGAGATACGAGCCGCCCCGCATGACGCGCCCTTCACCGGTGCGAGGGCCAAGCGGGTTATCGCTTTCGCCGCTTTGGTAGTAGGTCGGACTAAACCAGTCCGAGCACCACTCCCATACATTGCCGGCCATATTGTAGAGACCGTAGCCGTTTGGCCGGAAGCTCTTGGCCGGGGCAGTGCCTAAGTAACCGTCGCTGGCGTGATTTTTGACCGGGAACTTGCCCTGCCAAATGTTGCAGTTATGCTCGCCGCCTTGCTTCAGCTCATCGCCCCACGGGTAGCGCTTCTGCGCAAGTCCGCCTCGGCCCGCGTATTCCCATTCCGCTTCCGTCGGCAGACGCCTGCCCGCCCACTCGCAATACGCCATCGCATCATTCCAGCTGACATGAATAACCGGATGATCCTCGCGGCCTTCAATTGTAGAATCCGGTCCTTCCGGATGGTTCCAGTCCGCGCCTTCTACCGGGTACCACCAAGGGGCCGCCTGCGGCACCGTCCTCACCTTCGCCGCTTCCGCCTCCGAGACGAACAGATGGAATACATAGGACCAGCCAAACCTCTGGGCTTCGGTGATGTATCCCGTTGCCGCGATAAAACGTCCGAACTGCTCATTCGTAACCGCCGTTTCGTCCATATAAAAGCTGTTTACGGTTACGCTATGAACCGGGCCTTCCCCGTCTGCCGCAAAGCCTTCCTTATCATTGGTTCCCATCAGGAAGGTCCCTCCCGGAATGAACAACATTCCCGTTGTATCGGAATTCGAATCGGCTGCCGGCTTAGAGTCCGCCGGTTTAACCGCAGCTTTCAGCTTCAGGTTCTTTGGTGCAAGGACAACCGATGAACGATCGGTTGAACAGCAGGATTTTACCGTGTTATGATCCGATTCCTGTGCCATCTTCAACTTCCTCTCCGTATAAGAAGTGTCTATGATCAATCTAACCACTCTAAGAATCTCTTATTTCAACACTACCATAATAAGAAATGGCAGTACAACGCTTTCCGCTTGTTATTTCACGGAAGAGTTAATACTGCCATCTGCTCTATTATTGTTGCAAGAGGCCAAGCCTTGCATACTGCTCTTCCGGCGCCCCCGCCTGCTTCATGCCCGCAACGAGAAGCTCCATCATCCGTGCCTCGGCCGCCTCATCCTGAAGCGGATGCTCCTGATGCTCGTCCTCCGCCAGATCATATAACTTCGTCTCCATGACGAATTGATTCCGGGCATACGTTACCCCTTGCGTGCTTTCCGGAATTTTGAACACCGGATAGGCCGTATAAGGCAGGAACCGGCCCGCTTCAATACGCTCCGGCGCTACGCGTCCGAGATAAGAACGGAAGGTGGTCGGCATAGCTGTGTATGCATAACACGGGTAGTTATCTTTGGAGATCGGTGCGCGCATATACGTATAACGGCCATCCGTCACATTGACGCACATCCCGTGGTAGCCGTACAAAGCCGCTTCCCTAACCTTCTCCTCGGTTCCCTCGAGCAATCCGCGAAGCGAGGCGCCTTGCACCGTTTCCGGAATCTCAGCTCCCATATAATCCAGGATCGTTGGCATAAGATCGATAATTTGCGTAAGCGCCTGGATACGGGTACCCGCCCCTCGCCCTTCGGGAAGACGAATCATCAGCGGGATATGGGCCAGCTCGTTATAGACATGCATGACGTTTTTGCCGGTCTGTTCGTGCTCGCCTAGCAATAAACCGTGGTCGGTCGTAAAAATAACAAGCGTATCGTCCAGAATATCCAGCCGTTCCATGGTATCGAGCAGCTTGCCAAGCCAATGGTCGATCATCGTAAGAGTAGCCGCGTAACGCTTCTGAATATGGGCAAGCGCCTCCGGCGGTACGTCAACTGTGCCGTATTTCGGCCAGCTGTAGGTTGGACCTTCATAGCTGTCCTGGTACATCCGCAAATAATGATCGGGCGTATCAAACGGCTCATGCGGGTCAAAAGCTTCCACGGTCAGGAAATACCGGTCCTCGCGCCCGTTTTTCTCCAGCCAATCGCATGCCGCCCGAATGGTCCTTGGCCCCGGATAATCCTCTTCGCGAAGAAATTGCGTACGGTTCTTCTCGCATTGCGCGCGCACCTGGCCGTAATAACGCTCCGGCTCCGGGAGATTCTTAATAGAAGAAACCCAAGGATCATCCTCCTGCCCCCGGTGGAAATCCCAAGTGGAGAAGGACTGGCAATAATTCTCTCCGCCCGTAGCAAAATAATGATAATGGTCGGTAACGATATGACTGAACACGCCGGCCTCCCTCAGCGACGATGGCAAAGTGCGGTCAAACGGTTCAATGCCGCCCCAGCCTTTTTCCAGAAAGGCGGCCCGTCCCGTCAGCATATCGCGCCGAGCCGGCATGCAAGGCAGCGACCCGGACCAATGCTGGTCGAAGACGACGGACTGCTCTGCCAGCCGGTCGATATTAGGCGTCCGAACGCCGTCCCCGCCGTAAGCGGATAAAGCTCTTCGGTTCAACGTATCGAGCATAATCATAATCGTTCTCATGAGATCCCCCTTATTTCAGACCTGTTGTTACAATCCCCTGCACGAAGTATTTCTGCGCTGCCAAGAATAATAATACAAGAGGCAATACGACTAAGGTAGTTGCCGCCATCAGCAAATTCCATTCCACGTTCGTCTCGCTGCGGAAAATGGTGAGGCCAAGCTGCACGGTCCGCATATGCTCCGTATTGGTCATAATAAGCGGCCACATGTAATCGTTCCATGTTGCCGTGGTCTTGAAGATTGCCAGCGTTGCCAGAATCGGCTTGCTGAGCGGCAGATAGATCCGGAAGAAGACGCGGAAGACATTCGCTCCGTCAATCTGCGCCGCCTCGTCAAGCGCCCGCGGAAAATTCAAGAAATATTGCCGGCACAGGAAAATCCCGAAGGACCCTGCGATAAACGGCAGCACCAGACCCGTATAGCTGTTGATGAAGCCAAAACCGCCTTGCCCCATCCAGTCGTTCCCCCCAAAGAACGGGAACATCTTCATCATCAGGAAGGTTGGAATCATCGTCGCCTGCGGCGGCACCATAATGCCGATCAGCACGGAGAAGAAGAGCACGTCCCGGCCCGGGAACCGCAGCCTTGCAAAAGCAAAGCCCGCCATGGAGTTAAACACCAGGCTGATTACAACGGTAACGCCGGTTACGATAAACGAGTTATAGAAATATCGGAGCCAATCGCCTCGTCCCATGGCGACCGAGTAATTGTCGAATAACCAATGTTTCGGAATAAACGTAAACGTCGGGGACTGGATCTCGCCCATCGTTTTCAGCGAAGTAACAACCATTAACAAGAACGGGAACAGCATAAGCAATGCAATGATAAACATAACGATTGAAAAAAGTACAGTAGGCCATTTTCTAGTCATTTCAGGTCCGCCTCCTAATCCACATCCGTGTCATTCCCTTTATTTCCGAGACGGAAATTCAGCAAAGTAATAAGCAGCGTAATCACGAACAGGACCATCGCCATCGCCGATGCGTAGCCCATCTGGAAATCCTGGAAGCCGCGCAGGTAAATCTGATGCACGATGGTTGTCGTTTTGTTCAGCGGTCCGCCGTTGGTCAGAATGTTAACCTGCTCAAACACCATAAACGAGTTGATGCAGGACATAACCAGAATAAAAAACGTTGTTGGCTTAAGCATCGGGATCGTGATGGCGAAAAACTGCCGGACCTTTGTTGCGCCATCCATATGAGCGGCTTCGTACAGGCTTGTAGGGATGGACTGCAGACCTGACAAATACACGATCATCGTGTAGCCGATGGATTTCCAGATTCCCATCATAATGATAGCGGCCATCGCCGTGCTTGGATCGTACAGCCATTGCACCGGGGCGAGGCCAACCGTCTTCAGCACGCGATTCAATATCCCAAGGGAAGGATCGTAAATCCACAGCCAGATCATCGAGACCGCAACCATGGAGGTGACGTTCGGAATATAAACGCTGACGCGTGCGAACAAGCGGCCTCTCAGCTTACCGTTCAGCAGTACCGCGAGCAAGAGGCCTAATGCCATCTGCGGGAAAATCGAAAACAAGGAATAAATAAACGTATTGTACACCGCCGTGCCAAACAGCTTGTCATGGAACAGCCTTACGTAGTTGTCGAAACCGATAAACGCCGGCGTCGAATAGAAGTTGTAGTTCGTAAAGCTGTAATACAGCCCCACCAGCAGCGGGATAAAAATAAACGCGAAATAAACGAGATAACCCGGGGCAATAAACAAGTATCCGGCTTTATCGATTGGGGCGCGCCGCCGGCTTTTGCGGGTTGACACCTTGCTTGCTGCCGTTGCCGAATTCGCGGAATTCATAACGCCTCACCTCTCTTCCTTCAATAAGAAAAATCCTTTGAAAAAGGCGCCTGTCTTTCTTGCAGCAACAGGCGCCTACCACTTGCTAGATGAATGCCGGTTAGTTGGTAATCAGGTTCGGAAGCTCTTTTTTCAGCTCCGCGGCCGCATCCTTCATGGCTTGCTCCGCTGTTTTCGTGTTGTAGAAGGCTGCTTCAAGATGCTGGCTGATGATCTCGTACATTTTGCTGGAGTAAGTGACCTTTGCAGCACCTTCCCCGTAGGATACCGCGTCGAATACCGCCTGGTTCATTTCCGGTTTGTCTTTGATGTAATCATCCTTCAGCGAGTTCAGGACAACCGGCGTGCCAAGCTCCTTGTAACGGTTCCAGGTCTCTTCCTTGGACATGACCGTCTGCATGAATTCAAACGCCAGATCCTTCTGCTTGCTTTGCGAGCTCATGAAGAGCAGGCGCATACCGGCGAAGGTTGCTTTTGTCTTGCGTTCGATTGGACCGGATACGCCTATCTTGCCGGCCAGCTCCGGATGATCCTTTTGCGTGTTGACGTAAGCCGCCGGACTGTCGTAAGCGATTGCGGCTTTGCCGTTCGGGAACAGGTTCTCGTTGGATTTCGCCGAGTCGTTCGGAATCGTTACGCCTTTTTTCACCAGATCCACGATATACTGCGTTGCCTCAATCGATTCCGGAGAATCGAAGAGCGGCTCGTTCTTGTCGGCATCAATGATTTTGCCGCCGTTCTGCAGGACAAACGACTGCCAGAAGGTCCAAGCGTTAGCCGTTGGAATCGCGAGACCCGCCATCACCGTTGTATTGCCGTCTTTCTTCGTCAACAGCTCCGCGTCCTTCGCCAGCTCTTCCCAGCTTGCCGGCGGCTTCTCGGGATCAAGTCCCGCCGCTTCGAACAGGTCCTTGCGCCATAACAGAACGCGCGGGTCGGGAATAAACCCGAGGCCATAGAGCTTGTCTTTGTACATGCCGGTGTTCAGCACGCTTTCCATCATGTCTCCTTTGCCTTCCCACTTGTCCGTATAAGCGTCAAGCGGTTCATATTGGCCAAGATTTGCCCGCTGGGCAACCGATGCCAGTGTATAGGACAGCACATCCGGCGCGGTACCGCTTGCGTAAGCGGCATTCAGCTTGGTCTCCATGTCGTTGCCGAACGGAACCTCGCTGTAGTTCACCTTCACGCCCGGATGGCTGGCTTCGAATTCCTGAATGACGCGCGTCCAATACGCTTTCTCCGGCGCGTCCGTGCCCGCCCGCCAGAATGTCAGCGTCTTGCTGCCGCCGGAAGAACCGTTGTCCTTAGGGTTCAGCTGCTCGGTGGAATTGCCGCCGCATGCGGTTAGCGCAACGCTGGCCAGCACGGTCACGCATAGCGCCGTCATGATGCTTTTTCTTCTTTTCATATCTCCTATGACCTCCCTTTGTTGAATCTACTGTGAAGTATATAGAAATACAGAGCCCGCCAGTGACGCCATATTCCGGTCTTTCAGCTCAAAAGTACAGGAATAAAGCACAGTCATGCCCTTCATCGAGAGTGACTAACAAAATATTCGGATTCCATGCTCCGATATTCGGTTATTCTTGGATGTCGCAAAAAAACACCGCTATCGCGATGTTTAGGGGATGGATCTGTTATTTAAATTTTCCGCTGCTGCTCCATATATTCCGACGGAGAGAAGCCCGTATAGCTCTTGAACAGCTTGATGAAATAGCTCGTATTCGAATAACCGACAAGCGCCGCGGCATCGGCAACCTTCAAGGTCTGCCGCTTCAAAAGCTCCTTGGCCTTTTCCATTCGCACCTGCATCAGGTACTCGTTATAATTCATGCCCGTTTCTTTCTTGAATAATTCACTGATGTACGTCCTGCTCAGATGAACATGATCCGCGATGTCCTGCAGCATCAGGTCTTCCGCGTAATGCAGCGCAATATATTCGCATGCCCGCTCCACCGCTTCGCCATATTGCGGACGCCGCGCGTTGATCAGGTCCATAATCCGGTGAAAGATGGTTCTCGCCCAACCGGACAATTCGCGGAACGTTGCATACCGCTGAACCTCCACATGGGCATCGATATAGAGGGTTTCCAACTGCTCCATCGGAACGCCTACCGTCCGGCCGCGGTTGACCGCAATATAGATCAGCTCCAGCATCAGCGACCTCGCCTGCTTGGCGGACAGGAATCTGCCCGTCTCCATCTCGTCCATGATTATCTCGAGGAACGATCCGGCCCTAGCCGTCAGTCCGTTATCCAGATAGCCCTGAAACGTTGACGTCCAGCCGGAGCCGGTACCGTTGTAGGCCGCGCCGCCTGCGCTGCCGTTTCCTTCATACCAGGCAATGCCGGGATCGCCGTAAAATAAATGACGGTCGGCTGCCGCAAGCGCTTCGGACAGCTGCTCCGGCAAATACGACAGCCTGCTGTACATATGGCTGATTCCGATCACGGCATTAGCCCCGACAAACCGCTGGAGATGCTCGCTTGCCCGGCTTGCCAGCACAAGCAGCGACTCCCGCTGCGACTTCAGTCCCGTATGAACCGAATTGCACAGCATGATATAGAGACCCGGCTTATAGAGGAAAGAGCAGCCGTTACCCAGCTCATGCTGCAGCGTCTCGTCCAAAATGTTGATGACCGCATTTTGCAGCAGCCCTTCGTCCTGAATCCGAAGCGGCTCCTCGCCTTGCGCGATCCCAACCAAAAGCAGGGCAAGATGCTTCTCGGACAACCCAATATGCAGGCGCTCCATTTTCTCCGCGAAACCATTCGCCGCTTCACGGCCGCCCTCCAAGAGTTCGCGGAAATAGGCATTGCGCAGCGTAATCTGGCTTTCATTCAGGCTGTATCTCAGCGCATTCATCTCGCTGGCCGCCCTTTGATCCAGGTCAATATCCTTTTTGATTTTCTGCAAAATCTCTTCCAGTCCGGACAGCGTGATTTCCGCCTTCAAAATATATTCGCTTGCCCCAAATTTCAGCGCTTCGGCCGCGAACTGAAACTCGCTGTAAGAGCTGAAGACGACCGACCGGATATGCGGCATTTCCTCCTTCAGCGCTTTGATGAGATCGATACCGTTCATCCCCGGCATCTTAATGTCCGTTACGACAAGATCAACGGGGTTAGCCCGGCAAAAGGTTAAAGCATCCTCGCCGTTTGAAGCTTCGCCAGCGATCCGGTAATCGCCGCCCGTCCGCTCCACCGTCATCTGGAACCATTCCCGGATCATCGGTTCATCATCCACAATGAGAATATTCATCTTGTCCTCACCTCCTCCCATTTGTGTATAGCCGGAATCCGGATCAGAACCGTGGTTCCTTCCCCTGCCTGCGACTGCACGCTGATTCCGTAGTTTCCGCCAAAATTCAGCTGAAGCCGTTCGTGAACATTCCGGTAGCCGCCCCGGTGAACCAGCTTTCCGTCTTGCTCTCCCGCCGCTTCGGATTCCATGGCCCCTAGATCCATCCCGATTCCATTGTCCTCGATCTCAAAACAAATATCGGTTCGTTCCATATACCCTCTCACGACCAGCTGCCGTTGTCCTTCTCCCTTGCGTTCCAGGCCATGGAATATCGCATTCTCGATGAGCGGCTGCAAAATAAGCTTGATGGTCTTGTATTCGTAGAGTTCTTCTTCAAGCTCATACCGGACCTCCATCCGGTCTCCTTGCCTGACTTGCTGAATGTACAAATAATTTCGGACCATCTCGAGCTCCTCCCCGATCGGAATAAGCTCGTCCTGCTTCGAAATCGATTGCTTCAGCAGCTTCACCAGCGCTACGATCACCGAATCGATCGTCTCCGGCTTGTGCTTCACGAGCATAAAGCGGATCGAGGCCAGCGTATTGTACAGGAAATGCGGGTTGATCTGCGATTGCAGCGCCTGCAGCTCCGCATGTCTTTTGCGCTCCTGCTCCAGCCGGATATTTTCCAGCAGCTCTTGAATCCGTTCGATCATCCGGTTGAACTTTCTCGTCAAATGCCCGATCTCATCCTCCGAGTTAACGGGAAGACGAACGGATAAGTCGCCAAGCTCCACCCGTCCAAAATGGTTATACAATCTTTTGATCGGGACGGCAAGACGCCTTGCCATGAAATAGGACGCCGCGTAAGCGAGCAGAACAACGCCCGCGAACACCAGAATGACGATCTTTTGAAGCTGGTTAATGCTGGACAATACCGTCGCGGTTGGCGTGTAGGAAATCAGCTTCCAATTCGTCTTGCCGATCGTCTGGAAAGAGATCAACTGCTCCTTCCCGCCTTCCTCCGCCCGGAAATAACCGGAATCGTAATCCCGGATTTTATAATAATACGGCCGGTCGGCCAGCGACTGCCGAATCTGGTCCTTATGCCCGGAAGAGATGATCCTGCCGTTTGCGTCCACGATCTCGATCTCCTGCGCTTTATCGAGCGCGCTGCCGTATAGGTCGCTAAGCGAGCTTTCGTCAACGCTGACCGCTACAATGCCGGTAGGTGAACCGCTCTCAAACCGTTTGCTGATCCGTACGCCGTAGAACGCGGCCCCCCGGTCCACTCCCGTCAGCTCCGGCATGGGCTCGGTTACCCAAATAATCTGGCCCTGACCGTAGACAGCCGCTCGGTACCACTCTTTGTCCGAATACGAGCTGACCGGCTGAGACAACGTCTCCTCCATGCCGTTCCCCGGAAATTCAAACCCGTTTAATCCTCTCAGCAGCACTTGAAAGCTGATCCGATTAAACGAATAGATGGAATTGGACAGCATTTGATCGAAGGAAGCCCGCTGCATGGCATATTCGTAGCTGCTTGGATCAAAGGCTTGCGTAAACGCGTGGTTCACCTCGGTACTGAGGAAGAACTGGTTCGACACCGCGATAATGTCATCCAGCATCCGGTCGGTCTTATCGGCAATCTGTCCCAGCATCTTCAGGTTCGACTGGCTGACCTGCGAGGTGATGGAGTCCTTGGAGATCTGCAGCGAGATCGTCCCGAACAGTCCCAGCGGTATAATAATCAGCACCAGCGAAGCGATCAGAAACTTATTTTGCACGCTGCTTTTCCGAATGAACCAGTTCCATACCATGTGAAGCTCCCCCGTCATTTTGCGTAAGTCGTTTTAAATAACCAATACTATAACATAAAAAGAGTTGGTTGTTGCGGGTAACTGGTTTTGGCGCTGGGGGTATGGGACTACGCTAATGGCCGGCACTACGCAAGTGAATGCCCTTTCGACCGCTGTTGTTTCCGGATTGAACAATTGGACCAGTGGTCCGAATCCGGAAACAAAGGCGGACTACAAGCTTTCTGCAAGAAAGCTACTCCGGAAGCATAAACCCCGCTTCTCAAAAGCATTCACTTGCTCCGTGCCTGCCCGCTCCGTCCGGTTTCCTGCGCCCTTACGGGCGTTACGCCGCAAAGAACCCTGCTCTTTTTACGAGCGGGGGGGCGAAAAAAAACCGCCTCTAATATAGAGAGGCGGTTCGAAAACTTATTATTATTTTGTTCCGCCGCTGACGGATTGGTACCACTCGTTTACTTCCTCAGTGATTTTATCGCCGCCTGAGGATTTCCACTTCTCTACGAACTTGTCGAATGAATCAACCGGAGCTTTGCCGTAGATGATTTGAGAGAAGGTATCCTTCTCCATTTTGCCCAGAATATCGTTGCTTGTCTGCATCGTCTTGGTGGGAGCGCCCGTAAACATTTGAGGCAGAACCGAATCCTTCTGCCCCTGTACGATTTTAGCCGCTTCCAGCACTGGCTGCGGCGTGCTCATCTTAAGCTTCTTCTCGAATGGAGTAGTCGCTTCTTCGCCGTTCGCCAGCTTTGAGAGCACTTGCATGTTCAGGCTTGGAATACGCGCACCGTCAAACGTAATCGTATATTTCTCCGGTGCGTAACCGCCTGTGCTTGCCGCATCGGTTTTCACCTGACCGTCTACCGTAACCCAGTCATAGCCTTCGGCAAGGCCGTTCTCGAACTCTCCGCCAACCGGCGGATTCGCGTATTGCTCGAATAGGTAGTTCTGGTAAGCGAAGAACGCTTCCGGATGCTCCATCTCGGCATTAATCAGGACAACGCCGTTGGAGTTCGATGTGCCGTGACGTCCCACTTGGCCGTCTGGTCCCGCTGGCAGCGGATAAGCTTTGTACTGTGCGTCTTTATTGTTCTTCTTCACGTCTTCCAGCGGCCATGCCGGCATCCAGTGAGGACCAACGACAATACCCGCTTTGCCTGCCGTGAAGTCTTCCGCCGCTTTGGTCTCGTCGTACAAGCCCGCTTCGGTTGGCAGGTAGCCTTTGCTCATCCAGCTTTGAAGCGTGGCAAGCGCCTTCCTGGAGCCCTCGGTTACGGAGCCGTATTCCAGCTTGCCGTCCGCGGTTTTGTTCCATTGGTTAGGCATCGTGCCGTAAGCGCCAAAGATCCAGCCCGCATCCGACATCCATGTATTAATCCAGTTTTTGAAGCCAATCGCCAGACCGTATGTATCCTTCTTGCCGTTGCCGTCGGGATCCTGGTTGGTGAAGGCATCCATTACCTTTTCGAGATCATCCAGTGTTTTTGGAGCCGAAAGTCCCAGCTTCTGCATCCAGTCCTCGCGGATCCACATAACAGGGTCGCCGTTGTAAGCGTAATCGAGAATCGGAATGCCAATCCGCTTGCCGTCCTCCATGTACGGATACCATACGGTCGGATCCTCGTTCATCGCATCTTTCCATACCTGGCTGGCGTATTTGTCGAACAGCTCGCCCGCATCAACGAAACGGCCGGAATCAATCAGCTCTCTCACAAGCGTGAAGTCGCCCCGGTACGAAATAATGTCCGGCATTTTTTCGTTTGTTGCCAGAGACAGGCGAAGCTTCGTTTCAAAGGCATTGTTCGTGGAAGGAGCAATCCATTGGTTCTTGAGCTGAATGCCGAATTTATCCAGCGCCCATTTCGTATGAACGTTGTTGTCCTGGTCTTCGCCCGATTTGAATTTGACATCCGGGCCCCATGGGCGCAAATACGTAATCGTAATCGGAGGATCGAATTTAACGTCTTTCGCTTCTGTGCCTGTATTCGTATTCTCCGCAGAAGCCGTGTTGCTTGGCTCTTTGCTCGCACTCGCATCGGCATTGTCCGGTGCATTGTTATTGTTGCCGCATGCGCTTGTAATCGCCGTAAGGGAGATCACTCCCGCGAGTACCATGGTAGGCAGCAACTTTCTCTTCTGTTCTTTCAACTGCGTTTCCCCCAGTGCAATGTATTGGCTTACAGGACTTATATTAAGGAGTCGGACTACCCCGTTCTATACTAAGATTGCAACATCGATTGCACTTCTTTAGGATGTTGGAAATTGAATATGTATCCTTAAAATTTTACTGTAACGGGCTGCTCTCCACCAGATGAAAGTTGTTTCATGAAATAACGGTACAGGTTCCCCCTGTACCGTTATCGCTAGTTTAGTTGCTCGTATATTTCATCCAATCGTATTCGGCATAAAGCGGATTGGCGCCGTTATAGGCACCTAACCAGCTGTCAACGCCTTTGCCGTTCCAGATGTTCATCATGATTTTGCCCGGGTTGCTCGGGATGTTGGAGGTTGCCGTATGCTTCAGTACGCCATCCACATACCATTTGATTGATCCGGCTTGCCAGTTAAACGCGTAAGTATGGAAGCCTTGCGACGCATCAAAGCCAAGATCAACGATTTTTTCATGCCCGCCTACGCCGTTCGTGAAATAGTTGAACTGCACCTTCGTCGTGTCTTTGCCGAGGAATTCAATGTCGATCTCATCCCAAGGCGTACCGTCAGACGGACCGGTATAAGTGAAGAAGGAAGATACGATGCCCGTATTTTTCGCCGGCTTCATGCTGACCTCGTACAGACCGTAACCGTATTTGTTGACGGAACGGTACTCGGCACAGTCAAACACGTTGTAGGCAGAGCTGGTCAAGCCCAGCTTCAAATGCCCGTCGCTCGTAAAGCTTACGTTGTTCGCCCGCCAGGTACAGTTGAACATGCCGCCATTCGAGTAGCCGTCCGCCTTCTGCCAGGTCGCGGGATTATAATACGTCAGAGGCTCCCAAAATTCCGTAGCCCCGTAAGAGCTTGAGACAAACAACATCGATACAATCGCCGAACCGGCCATGAGAAGGGATGCTTTCTTTTTCATCGAACACCTCCGGATTTTATCGTGCCTTGGAATTGCCTGCCGCCTTCTCGTATCCCCTCCTTAGGCACCAAGCTTTCGATCTATAAAATGGCGTTAAATCGGCCCCAGATTGACCAAGCTAACGTCCGAGATCGTAATCGTCGCATTGCCGGCGTTGCCGCCCGCGATATTGCCCATATCGAAGGAGATGCGGGACGTATTATAACCCTGATCGGTCACGTCAAAAGTGAACGTAAAGGTCTGCTCCTCTTCCGTCAAATCCACCTGCTGGCCGTAATAGCCATGCCAGGCATAGCCTGCCGGCACATCTACCCATCCGATGCCAAGCCCCATCTTCCTTGCGGTGCTTGCTTTCGCTTTGAAGCTAAACGCATACTTGCTTCCCTGCTGAACGGCGAAGCCCTCCTGAATAACCTGGCGGTCCCAAGGGTTATCGCCTACCGTGCCAATCGAAGCCTCCAGCTTTCCGTTGTTAGCCCCGACCGTAAGCTCGCCCGGTGCCGCCGTATAAGAGAACCACCCCGCGAGGCCGTTCGCGAAATTGCCGTTTTGCAGCAGATTGACGTTCGTCGGCTGGCCGCCGCTCTCCGCGGAAGCATTAACCTCGTACAGCAGCACGTTATCGATCGTTACCGAATGCCCGCCTGCGGTGCCCGCCGGATTCCCCAAACCGAACACCAACACGGACGAAGGATCGGAATCGCCGGCCATTGCAAAAGAGTACGCGTAATGCTTGCGGTCTGCGGAAAGCTGGGCGGTGTATTCCAAATATTTGGCGAAATCGCCGCTGCTCTGCGAGACAACAACCTGCACGGATTTCTCGTTAGTAGCGGAAGCATCAAATTCCAGCCGGTAAGTCTTGCCCTTCTCGATCGTTAATTGGCCTTGCTGAAGCGTATCGTCCCACCAGTTCGCGCTTGTGCCCGGGAGCGTCGCAACCAGGCTTCCCCCATCCGAGCGGCTCATCGTCGCCGAACCTCCCGCAATCAGATTCCAGCCGTTAAGATCCGTATCGAATCCGCCGTTCTGTACCAAGTTAGGCGACAGGTCTACCCAAAGCGTGTTATAGTCGTAGCCTTGGAATTCCACATAATAGTCATGTCCGGCTGTCAGCGCGGCAGGATTCATATAGATGGTTTGATACGTCTGCCAGCCGCCGGTATTGCCGAGTTCATAGTCTGACTGCGAGACAACGGCACCGTTCTCGTCCTTGATTCGCAGACGGACTTGCGACTGCTCCTTACCGCTTGCCACTCTGGCCGAGAATTGATATTCACCGGAACGAGTTACGCCGAGTTTATACTTGAGCGTATCTCCTTCATCCATGTACGCGACGTTTTTGCCGCCCTCGCTTGCATTTTCGAGCTGCAGCCCCTGCATCTCCCATGCGTTTGCCGCCGGAATATGAGTATAGCCCGCTACCGTAATCGGCTCTCCGCGCTTCACCATCCGGACGTTGTCGACATAGACCGTACCGCTCTCACCGCCGAACAGCAGCTTCAACTCGGCTTCCGCCGTATCCGAGCCGTCCCCCAATACCGCTTCCAGCGAGTAGGTTTGCAGCGTGGTGCCAAGCGATATGGTATTGCCGCCTGGGTAGGAGGCGGAATGATCGCCTGCCAGTTCAACCTTCATACTCCGCGGCGCATCGGCTTTAGCCTCAAAAGTAATGCCGTATTCGCTATTCCCTGCAAGCGCCAGCTTCGGCTGGGAGACCGTTACGGCTTCCGCGTCCGC
Source organism: Paenibacillus sp. BK033 (assembly GCF_004345425.1). GTDB lineage: Bacteria > Bacillota > Bacilli > Paenibacillales > Paenibacillaceae > Pristimantibacillus. The sequence continues at coordinate 316,863 of NZ_SLVP01000006.1, read as the reverse complement.
TCCTCCGTCTACGACATTAACGACTAACTGCCGCTCATAAATCGGGAACGCAAGAAAATTATTTACGCCGACCGCAGCTTCCGCATCCGGAGCAACGAACTTGGTCCAAAAGGCCAGCCGGTCTTTTCCTTGGTCAAAAGTCCCGTTGTAAATCAGATTCCCGTCCGCCAGCGCGGCTCGTTCGCCCGGGATCTCCGGCTGGGGGGACGCATCGCCGATCTCAACCAGCTTCACGTTTGCGATATAGACGGCAGCCGCGTTTTTCCCAAGATTAAACTCGAATCTCGCATTGTTGTCCGTGCTCTCCAGCATGTCGAACGTATATTCATAGGCCTGCCATTCGGTCGTCAGATTGCCGTATTGCTCGCCGGAGTAATTCTTCCAGTTCTTCTCGAACTGATTCACCTTCGACATCATCGTGCGGGCCTCATCGGCCTTCGCTTCATACGTGACCTTATACTTCTTGCCCTTCTGCAAAAACACCGGCATTTGCGTCAACTGAACGGAGTAAATCTCCGTACCGGCGTTATCGATCGTGATTTTTGCCGCTTTTCCTTTGGAAGTATCGTCAACAACGGCAACTTGGCCTGAGCCGCCGGCATTAAGAAGGAACTGCCAATCCTGCGGCACGCCATTTGCATCCGTTGACTGCGTAAACTTTTCGTTATACAACAGATTGCCGTCGGCCTGCGGTTCGCGCTTAGGGAACGGCTCCGGCGGATTGCCCGTTACATCCCCCCAGCTGTCCAGGTTCTTGTATTCATACACCCTTACGAAGTCGACATTCATCTGATCGGCCGTAAAATCGCCGTTTGGCGAACCCGGCCAATCACCGCCCACCGCCAGGTTCAGAATCAGATAGAAAGGGCGGTCAAACGGCGCGGGATAAGTATAATATTCCGGCTGCCCCGGCCCTTTTGTTTTCCAGTCGCTCACTTCTTGGTAGAGCTGGCCGTCCACATAGAAACGAATGACGCCAGGGAGCCATTCCAGCTGAAAATCGTGGTAATCGTCGGCAAAGCTCTTGCCCTCCGGCAGAACATAGCTGCCTTGTTCGGAGCCATGCGAGCCGTCCGGCTGAATGCTGTCGTAATGAAGGGTGCCAAAGACGCGGTTCTTGTTCGCCCCGCCAATCAGCTCCATCAGATCGATCTCGCCGGAAGCCGGCCAGCCCCCGTAATGGGCTTCGTCGGTTGGCATCATCCAAATCGCCGGCCACATGCCCTGCTGAACGGGAAGCTTGGCGCGGACAACAACCTTGCCGTAGGTCCAGTCGCCTTTTTCTTTGGTGATAAGCTTCGCCGAGGTGTAATGGCTGCCTTTATGCTCTTCCTTCTTGGCTTTAAGGCTCAGGACGCTGCGGCCGCCATCCTGTTCAATGACCGCATTATCCGGCTTGTAGTACTCAAGCTCGTTATTGTAAACGATGCCGGTATCTTGAACCGTCCACTTGCTTGCGTCAATCGTTGATTGATTGAATTCGTCATTCCATACGAGCTTCCACTCGTTATCCGCTATCGTCGTAGGCGGCACGGGCTTCTCCCCAGAGGCTGCCGGCGGGTTGGTTGCCGGAGGATTGGTCATTCCCGCGGAACCCGAACCAAGGTTGGTTGTCGTGCCTGCCGGCACGGCTTTGTCATTCACCGTCACGCCGCCGGACTGGACCTGAAGGCTTCCTACGCGGCTGTCCGCCGACCATTCGAAATCCGTTGGATGCTGGATAAGGACCTGGTCCGCCGTCGTTCCGTTTGAGAAAACAACGCGGACCGGACCGCCTGGCTTGTTAATAAGCACATCCTTCAGCTTGGCGCCGTTAAAAACAACCGAATGGCTTCCGCCGCCTTTAATAACGGTCTTGCCAGTAACGGTTACGCCCTTGAGCGTTACATCGCCATCTTTAATCCCTTCGGCAAGCAGCAGGCTTCCGTGCACCGCCGTACGGTCGACGGTAACATCCGTGGAGCGAATGATGAGGTTGCCTTCCACTTGCGCAGCGTCGTACTTGCCCGGCTTCGCAACCAAATCCCCGATCATGCCGGACAAAAGCACGGCCGATTCGGCGCGCGTAATCGGCGACTTCGGCTCAAGCTTGCCGTTGTAGCCCTTCATGTATTTTTCGCCCGTCATATAAGTAAGCGCTTTCCTTGCATAGCCGGAAACATCACCCAAATCCTTAAACTGCTTTACTTCCGCATCGGATTCCAAGCCCGTCGAGAGCTCGAACGCCCGGTCGATCATAACCGCCGCATCTTCTCGCGTAATGCCGGCGTTTGGAGCGAAATGCTTCGCGTCCACGCCCCGAACAATGCCGGAACCGCTCGCTCTCGTCACCGCGTCGGAATACCAGGCATCCGGCGCTACATCCTGAAATCCGGATTCATCCTGTCCGGCGAATCCAAAGATACGGTCCAGCATGACAATAAATTCGGCACGGCTGATAGGCGAGCCAGGCTTAAACGCCCCATCTCCGTAACCGCTTACAACTCCAAACGAAGCCATGCGATTGACGGCGGATTCCGCCCAATGTCCTTTCAAATCCTGAAACGAGGATACAGCCGCCGTTTCCGAGGCTTGGATGGCTGTCCCGCCAACAAGCGGGCTAAGAGTGGCTGCCAGCAGACTGCAGGCCGTTAATTGCGATAATCTCTTCTTTAACATAGTTACCTCCCCAATGGTTTACATTGTCGAGGCCGCATCAAGCGGCCCCTCCTTTGCCTGTCGCTACTCTTTTACCGCGCCAATTACCATCCCTTTAACAAAGAACCGCTGCAGGAACGGATAAACGAGCAGAATCGGAAGCGCGCCGATGAAGATCTGCGCGGCCCGTACCGTACGCTGCGAAATGTTCTCCAGCTGCTTCGGATCGACGTTGATCTTGCTGAAATCCTGCTGGACGATAATCGTCTGGAGAAGCGATGCCAGCGGATAATCCTTGATATCCCGCATATAGATCATCCCGTCGAACCAGGAGTTCCATTGATAGACCATCGTGAACAGCGACAAAGTCGCAATCGACGGCATCGACAGCGGTATAAACACCAGCACCAGCGTCTTCAGCTGTCCCGCCCCGTCCAGATAAGCCGCTTCCTCCAGCTCCTTCGGCAGGCCCCGGAAAAAGTTCAGCATCAAAATGACGTTCCATACCGACACCGCGCCGGGCAGCACTAACGCCCAGATGGAATCCATCAGGCCTAGCTTCTGAACCAGAATGTAGCTTGGAATCAACCCTCCGCTGAACAGAATCGTAAAGACAAAAATCCAGATATACATCGTGCGGCCCCGGAAATGAAGATCCTCCTTCGACAGCGGATAAGCGGTCATTAGGCAAAGAGCCATGCCGATTACCGTGGATAATACGGTTCTCATAACCGAAACGCCAAGCGAGTTCAAGAAATTGGAATTGCCGAACGTTTTCTCGTAGGCATCCGTCGTAAAGCCGATCGGCCAGAAGCCTACGAGATTCGAAGAAGCCGGCGCCATGCTGCTGAACGATACGGCCAGAATATGAATGATCGGCAAGATGCATAGAAGCGACAGAAGGCCAAGAAACACATAGTTGCCGATGTTGAAAATTTTGTAGCCTAACGTTTTGTGGTACAAAAGTAGAACCTCCTTAGAAGACGCGATAATTCGCAAATTTATAGGCAAGCCGGTAAGATGTAGCGATGAGAATCGTCGCTACGACGGATTTGAACAGTCCGACCGTTGTGGCGAAGCTCATTTTCCCGTTTAATATCCCCAGCCTATAAACGAAGGTGTCGATAATATCTCCCTTCTCCATCACGAGAGGGTTGTACAGGTTAAACACCTGGTCGAAACCGGCATTCAAAATATTGCCGATCGAAAGCGTTCCAAGCACGATGGTTATGGGCATTAGCGCAGGCATCGTAATATGGATGGTCTGCTTCAGCCTTGACGCCCCGTCTACCTCCGCCGCTTCGTAAAGCGCCGGATTGATTCCCGCCAGCGCCGCCAGGAAGACAATCGTTCCGAAGCCGAACTCCTTCCAGACGTCGCTGACAATAAGCGTGAACCGGAACCAGTTGTTATCCCCTAGGAAGAAGACCGGTTCAAACCCCAGCGCCGTTACGGCTTTGTTAACGAGTCCCCCGTCCGGAGCGAGAATATCGAGCAAAATTCCCCCGAGAATAACCCAGGAAAGAAAATGCGGCAGATAGACAAGCGTCTGGGTAACCCGTTTGAAGGCCATCAGCCTGACCTCGTTGAGCAGAATGGCGAACAGGAAAGGAACGATAAGTCCGGCTGCCATTTTGAAAAAAGCGATGACAAGCGTATTCCATATCACCTGACCGATATCCGGATACTTGAACAGAAACCGGAAGTTGTCGAGGCCGACCCATTCGGACCCGGTTAACCCTTTCCAAGGCTTGAAATCCTGGAACGCGATTACGATTCCGGCCATCGGAACGTACTGGAAAATAAGGACGAGAACAAGCGCCGGCAGGAGCATCACGTGCAGGGGCCAGTTCCGTTTCATGTTCCAGCTTTTCCTTGAAACACGGCGTTTCTCTTGTTGTGCAGGTAGCTGTAAAGCAGTTTCTTTCACCGCGGTATCCTCCATGTTCAGACAAATTTGTGCTTTTCTAGGTCGTCCTGACCTTGTAATATAACGATTATAGCAACGGGGATTTGCGATCTATATCCTAATATTGCAACAACGATATTGATATTTTAACTATCTGAAGGGGGCCTCATCTTGCTGCTGCGGTTCAATGTTTTTACGAAAATCTCCCTTCTCGTCCTGCTCCTGCTTATCCCGGTCCTATCCCTGTACACCTATTCCAACCGGGAAAGCGTGCGCGTCATCGAGAATGAAATCCAAAGCGGCACAACGAATCGCTTGTCTTCCTTCGCTGCCCAGGTCGAGTCGAATATTTATCAGTTATCCCTCTACGGCGTATCAATTGGGCAGGACTCCAGCATTCAGGAGTACCAGCGTCCGGACTTCCGGGAGCAGCCTTATGAACGGGTAAAGCTGAGCGTCGCCATACTGGAGAAAATGAATCTGTACAATGCCGCCAGCAAGTGGCATTCCACCATTACGTTGTTTTTCCCGCGCACGGGAGACGCCTTGTCCACGGACTATTACAATACGATCACGTATCGGGAGGATGCATTTACGAGGCCGTTCCTCAAATCCTGGGAGTATACGGGCGACAGCTTTGTCTGGTATGCCACCGAACCAACGACGGCGATGTCCAATCCGCGCAGCGCGAGGCTCATTACGAAGATCAGCTTCCCGATCAATCATGTGACGGCCATGCTGGACGAAAACAAAGCGAACAACAGCGGCGATCCGTTCCTGTTTAATCCGGAGCAGGGATCGATCCGCAATCATTCCGCCAACGCCGCGAAGATCGATCTTCTCACGGAGAAGCTGAAATCATCCAAGCTCGGGGACCGGGGAGGCTTCCGCACGAAGCTGGACAATACCGAGTATTACGTCTCTTACATCAAGTCGGATAGCCTGAAGTGGTATTATGTCGATTATGTTCCGATGCAGCAGATTTTGAGTCCGATTACGAACAGCCGGAACTTGTTCTATACGTCGATTGCCGTCCTGCTCGTCATGAGTATCGCCGTTATCTTCGTTATTTACCGAAGTGTGCAGGTCCCTCTGCTCCAGCTTGTCCGGGGCACCAAGCGGCTGTCTTCCGGCGATTTCTCGGTGCGGCTGAGCCATTCGGGCCATAACGAATTCAGCCTTTTGCTCGGACGGTTCAACATTATGGCCCAGCGGATCCGGGAGCTGATCGAGAACGTATACGAGGAGAAGCTGCGGAGGCGCGAAGCAACGCTGAAGCATTTGCAGTCCCAGATCAATCCGCATTTTCTGTACAACTGCCTGTTCTATATCAAAAACATGGCGCGGATGAAAAACGAAAAAGCCGTTGTGGCGATGGCTTTGAATCTTGGAGAGTATTTCCGCTATATTACAAGGTCGGAAAACGACGAGGCGACGATCCGCGAGGAGCTTAGCATGGTCACGAATTACCTGGAAATCCAGTCTCTCCGGCTTGAACGGATGCGGTTTACGATTGAGGTGCCGGAGGAGCTGATGAACAAAACGATCTCGCGGTTAACCTTGCAGCCGATTGTCGAAAATGCCATTGTCCACGGATTGGAGCCGCAGGCGGAGAACGGCGAGATCCGGATCCGCGGATATGCGGAGGAAGGTGTGTATCGGTTAGTCGTGGAGGATAGCGGGATTGGCATGACAGACGAGGAAATTCAGAAGCTGCAGCTCAGCTTAACCAAGCCGCTTGACGACAATATGGGCTGCGGGACTTGGAATGTGCATCAAAGATTGATCTATCTGTTTGGAGAAGGAGCCGGCTTGTCTTATTCCCGCTCAGGCTTGGGGGGAATCAAGACGACTATTACCTGGAGTGACAAAACAATAGAGTAGGTGAAGCAGCATGTTACAGCTCTTGCTTGTAGACGATGAACGGTCCGTTGTCGAGACCCTTGCCGAGACGATTCCTTGGGAAGAATGCGGCATTAGCGTTGTTCACGAAGCTTTATCCGGGCCGATAGCCCTGCAAATCATGGAAGACCATGCGATCGATATCGTGATTACCGATATTAAAATGCCGGGGATGTCCGGCATAGAGCTCATTACGGCGATTAATAGCAAATGGCCGCATGTCCGGACGATTTTGCTCACCGGATATGCCGATTTCGATTATGCCAAGCAAGCGATCGTTCAGAATACCTTTGACTATCTGCTGAAGCCTGTCAGCGACGAGGATCTGATCGATTCGGTTGAGCGGGTTGTAAAGCAGATCAAGGAGAAATGGGAAGAGGTTGCCTCCTATCGGAAAACCCTGTACACCTTGAACGAGAATCTTCCTTTGCTCCGGGCAAATACGCTTCACGAGCTGCTGAGAGGCAGCAGCCATTCTGCGTTGGCGGACAAGCTGGCGCTTCTGGAGCTTCCTTTTGCGGAGGGCGACCAGGTGTGCATGATGCTGATCCGGATGGAGGAGCGTTTTGCCGAAATGCCGGGGCAGGATTCCGCGCTAATGGAGTATGCCATCTGCAATATAACGAGTGAAATCATGCAAAATGATTATCATATCTGGCATGCCCGGGATGCTCATGATTACATTGTGATTCTTGTGAAACCAAAGAATCCGGCGGTTGCCGGCGCTGAAGCCAGGTCCTTGCTCGAGCGTTATGCCGCGCAAATTCAGACCAATGTGCAGAACTATCTCAAGGGGGCTATTTCGGTACTCGTAGGAGGCCAAGGAACGTTTCCGGGAAAAGTGAAGGAAATCTATGAGCATGCCGTTACCTCCATGCGCCGGAAGATGGGCCATGGCAAAGGGTTGTTTGTGACCACGCAGGAAGCCTTGGATTCCAGCCCGATGAATACGGTCTGGTCCTTATACGAGCCGCCTACCCTGATCAGCCTTCTGGATGCCGGCCGGTTCGACGACGTCGAGGCGAAGATCCGGCATATTTTCCGCGATATGTTGGAGACGGGCGGCGAACAGGATATGTCGGAACAGCTGATTGAAGCTTATCATGTGCTGGCCGGTGCTTTCTCGTATATCATTCACAAGAACGGCAAGCTGTTGTCCTCCGTTCTTTCGGCTGAGACGCTCAAGTTCTTCCATGCTCCGGCTTACACCACGGCGGCCCAGCTGATGGAACGGTCGATCCGGATCCTGCAGGGTATCCGCGAGGATGCCGACCAGGAGCTAAAGGATAATCACAGCACGATTGTCCGCACGGTCCGGTCGTTTATCGACGCCAATCTGGCGAAGGACGTATCGCTGCCGGCTATTGCGGACCATGTCCATCTGCATCCCGTGTATCTCTCGAAAATCTATAAAGCGGAAACCGGCGAGCCGCTGACGGAATACGTGTACCGGCTTCGGATGGAAAAGGCCGCGTTCCTGCTTCGCACTACGCCGTCCAAGGTATTCGAGATCGCCGAGATCGTCGGCTATAACAACACCGCGTATTTCATCCGGGTGTTTAAAAAGTTTTTTGATGTGACTCCTCAGGAGTATAGGGACCGGGACGATGAGGGGAGGTAGTTGCGGGTAACTGTTGGGCTGGCGCGTGGTACTGCGCTGTGGCTGGCACTGCGCAAGGGCTGGCACTGCGCAAGTGAATGTTCTTCCGATTGCTGTTGTTTCCGGATTCGTTGAACAATCGGACAGGTGGTCCGAATCCGGAAACAAAGGCAAACGCTCCGCTTCTCCAGAACATTCACTTGCTCCGTGCCCGCCTGCTCCGTGAGTCGTTACACCACAAAAACCTCGCTTCATCGTTTGGGGATGAAGCAGAAAGATGACCCTCGCAAGGGTCTTTTTTTCTGCTCGGGTTTTGTATTAGCTACCTGCTCGTTCTCGTGGCTTGGAACTCGCCACCCTCCTCGGCACGCCATGTTGCTGGAACGGCTATAGCAGGCTTTTTGCCTAATGCAGCCGTTCGAGCAACTAAGGCGTCGACCTAACGCAAAAAAGACCCACTTGGGGTCTTTTTGCGTCGCGTTCGTCCGGGAGCTACGTCCCGCTTTCGTCTTCGGCTTTTGGCTTGAACCGTCCGATAATGTCCAGCACGTACTTGATTATCAAGGATAAGCCGCCTATGAAGAAAAGGGTAAACAGCGTCCATTCCGTCGGGTCCAGGTTAACTATCGATAAAAGGAAATATAGAGGATATACGTAGAATAGGATGTCCTTCAGATAAGGCAGAAATGATGTCTTGAAGCTTCCCTGCCAGAACGACTTGGAAAAGGCAATCACGAAGTCGATAATCATAAATCCGAATACGCCCCAGAACGTATACTTGATCCAGTCGATAAGCGTAAATGTCACTCCATCATCACCACCTTGCTACACCATATGCGATGAAAGGTGACATGTTGATAAAATGCGCCCAAAACTTTTCGACTGGTTTGTGTGAAATTTGACAATTTTAGAACAAAACGCTTACAAAGGGCGATTATCGTCCATTAGCGGCGAATCGCTTGAGCAGACTGATGGAATTGAAGTGAATTCCTTCATGATACAAGGTATAGCTGAGAAATTCGCCCACCGTATGGAGAGGAACTCCCGTCCCTGTCGTGAAGGGCATGGCCGTTTGCTCTTCTAGTCTATCGTGCAATTTTTCCGCAATGCGAATCGGCTGCGCGGCAAGAAGCTCCAGCAGGGTATCCAGCTTCGGCAATTGCTCCTCCTGCCAATCGCCCGGCTTGGTGCCTTTCGCAAACCACCGCTCAAAGCTGTCAGGAAGGAGCACGGGCTCCCCGGCAAAATGAAAAGCAAACCTTTCCTGCACCACGTAAATATGTCCCAGGTTCCATCTCATATTGTTGTTAAAGCCTTCCGGCACAACGTCCAGCACAGCTTCCGGCAATCCCCGGACCGCGTTTAAAGTGACCTGCCGGACAAAGCCGAGTTGGTGAAGCAATCCTTTACTCATCCAAGATTCCTCTTTTCCTCCATAATCAAGAAAGTCTAACCCTCTATCCAGAACCGGCGGATCACGTTCCCGTTCTCTTCCGTGAAGCTCTTATCTTCGATTCCGCCGTTGTTCAGAATAGTCCTTGCCGATGCAGCATTATTCTCGTCGCAGCAGACCAGAACCCGCTGAATGCCAAGCTCCCTCGTCTTCCCTAACGATAGGGCGAGCAGCTTGGTCGCATAACCCTGCCTTCTGGCGGAAGGGCGGATTCCGTATCCGATATGCCCTCCCCTTTCCATCAGCCAAGGCGACAAGGCATGCCGGATGTTCACCGCGCCAACGATTCTGCGGTCTTCCGTTGCCAGCCAATAGGTGGAGCTTGCCACCCAGCCCTCTTGAAGGCCAATCCCGTTAGACATGTCCTCCAGCCACCCAATCATCGCCTGGAAGTCCGACGGATCCTGTTCCACCACCCAAGGGACGATGTCCTCGCCGCTGCCGATCCATTCCCGATAGAAATCCAGGTAAGGCTCCTTCCACTCCAGAGCCGGCAGAACCAAATAAACATCCGCCATCTTACTTCTTCCCCTTCTGCCGGTTCTCCGCCGCCCGGTATTCGGTGATCCGCTTGATGATATCATACGGAATCGGCTTGTTCAAAGGGAATTGTACGGAGCCTTTGGCTCCTTTATAGCCGGACAACTCCTCTTGAAAAGCACTGATGCCTGCCGCTGTGGGGTAAAATCCGATATGCTTTTTGAACGCGGCATAATAGACTAGATTTCCGTTCAGCTCAAAGGCCGGCATCTGGTAGCTGATCTTTTCCTTCGCATCGGGCGCGGCTTCCCGGATCACTGCCCGGATCTTCGCAAGTATGGCCTGCAGCTCGACAGGAAAGTTGGCTATGTATTCGTCGATCGTTTTGTACTCCGTTTTGCTTGTTTCCATTCGCCCTCCTGGTCCTTACACATCATAATTAACGACGTAAGGATGCATGTCCGTATTATAATAACCCACGCTGTACTCAATCAAATCGTCGCCCGGCCCGTAAGCAAACCGGGAACGCTTCAGGCAGACAGCCTGTCCCGCTGTTATTCCCAACGCTTCCCGAACCGCGCCGGGGGCCGGCGATACGGCAAATTCATCCCGGTAACGCTCCGGCACAAAGCCCTGCTCCTCCAGCCAGTCGTATAGGGATTGAATCTTTAGGACATCGGCGGTGCCGTGCAGCTTCGCCGGCAAATAATGGGTGTAATGAATATAAGGCTTTCCGTTCAACAGGTATAACCGGTCGATCTTCAAAGCCTGCGGTCCGAACAAACGGTACGGCTCCGTTCCTTCCTCGTTATCCGAAAGCTCCGTCCGCAGCGGCTGCTTGCCAATCCGATGTCCCTCTTCTACCAGAACCTCCGTAAAACGCTTCAGCCTGGACAGCTTGGAGGAGGAGGTATTGCGGATCACTCTCGTGCCTTTGCCGCTGCTCGTCTCCAGGTATCCTTCCTGGACCAGCGCCTTGATGGCATTGCGCACCGTTATTTTGCTGACCTGGAACTCCTGCTCGAGCAGCGGCTCGGACGGAATATTCGCATCCACCGGGTACATCCCGTGCAAAATCCGATCTTTAATAATGTTCATCACTTGTATATATAAAGGGCTGTTATTTCGCACCAGCTTCATCGCGTTCTACCTACCTTTCCACATCGGCCGCCTTCTCCGCCATGGCCCGAAGAATATCCCGTTCCGACGACATTGGCGTATCTCCGGCCGTTGTATGCGCCAATACGGCTGCGGCCGCCGCGAAGCCCACCGTCTTCCCGGGCGCAAATCCCTGCAGCTCCCCGTGAATGATCCCGCTCGTATAAGCATCGCCGGCTCCAATCCGATCATACACCAAAAACGACCGCTCCGGCGAAAAAGAAAAGACTCGCTCTTTGTAAAGAAAGCCTCGCAGCGAATGCGTATTGTCGGCATTCACGGTACGGTGCGTGCCTGCTATAACGGAAATACCGTAACGGTCCGCCACGGCGGGAATCAGCTCGACTAGCTGCCCTTCGCGCTCCGCCGCCTCAGCCTGCATCCCCAAAATATAAATCGCATCCCGTTCGTTCATCATGACCACATCCGCCAGCTGCAGCATCCGCTCATAATGAGGCTTTGCCGCTTCGTAGCCGCCATCGCCCCACAATGCCGGGCGGTAGTTGCAATCAAATACGACCATTCCGCCCTGCTGCCTTACCGCCTCGGCCAGCTTCCGCATATGGAGCCGGACGCCGTCGTTCATGGCCAGCGCAATGCCGCATAAATGCAGAACGTCCAGTTCGGCGGCAATCCGGTTGTAATCGTAAGCATCCGCAGGAGCCGTGTTAAAGCTGCTTTCCTGCCGGTTCGTGTAGGTGACGCGGCTTGGTCGCGATCCGAAGCCATTTTCGAGAAAATACATGCCGATATACCGTCCGCCGCGCTCCAGAAGCTCCGTTGCCACTCCAAGCCTGCGCAGGCTTCCTATTGCCGCTTCGCCCAGAGGATTATCCGGCAGCCGCGTGATCAAGAATGCCGAGTAACCAAACCGCGAGAGCGCCGACATCACGTTAACTCCCGTCCCCGAGAACGAATAAGACAAGCTGTCGGCCTGCGTCAGCAGCTGGAAGCCGGGCGTCTGCAGCCGCATCATCACTTCGCCAAAAGCCGCAACCCGCCGCTTATCCGCCATAAAGGTCAACCAGCTTTTTCATCGTGATCAGCAGCTCCTGCACGTCCTCCACTCTGGTTGCACCCGTTGCCTTGTCCATAATCGAGGAATACACATGCGGAATAACCTGCGGTACGCCCGCTTCCAGCGTTATGCGCAGAATCGCCTCAAAGTTTTCTTTGTCAATGCCCCCTGTCGGCTCAAGCGCAAAGCCTTCCTCGGCGCATGCCTTCGCAACCGCCCGAAGCTCCTCTTCGCAGGCCAGCCCGTTCATCGGAAAATATTTCAGCGCGTTGCCGCCCATATCGCGGACAAGCGCAATGGCCGCCTTCACCGGCACAATCGCCTGCTCCCGGGCTGCCGCGCTGGCCGGTCCCGTAGACAGATTGACGTAACCTACCTGACCGGTGGGAGATACCAAGCTGTTAATCCAGCTCTCCTTGTCTCCCAGGTTAGCCCGCGTCGCCCCAACAGCCGGGAATACCTGATTAATATGCGTACCTCCGTATTGCCTCGCAATCTCCGCAACTATGGCCGCCTGCCGGTTATCTCCCGCGCCAAGGCCAATGGATACGGCATCGTCGATCGCAAGACCGTACTCCCTCATCGCCTCAACGGCGGCCTCTGCTGATGGATAGTTTTTGGACAAAACGCCAACAAGCATATAGCCTTCCGCCGCCTCGAATACATCCTTTGCGTTACCGATGCTGCCCGCGAGCACATTAAGCGCGGCGCGTCCTTTGTATAATCGTTTCGCCATTTTAGACATGGGTGCGGCCTCCTGCCAATTCTCGTATACGTGCTTCAATGACATCGATATCGTCGCCCATTAACGGACGGGGATCGATATCGAAATAGCCTTGCTTCACGCCGTAATCCCGGGTATAAATCGCGATTTCTCCTTCGCGCAGCCCGTCATTAACGGCCTTCGCCGTTGTACCCGACAAAGCCGGATCGATTTGAATTCGGGCACGGAAAATCGCTCTTCCCGCTTCATCCCGCACGATCGTTGCCTTCACGCCGGGCAGCCCGGAGAGCGGAAGCAGCTTGTTCAGCGCTGCCTTCTCCCGCTCGCTGTTATCCGGCTTGTCACGGTATTCGTCCAGCGCCTGAAGCAGGCCAAAGGATGTTTCCTTGCCCACCTTCATGCTGCGTCCGATGCCTTGAAGCTGCATTTTCACCCACTCGATATATTGCCGCTTGCCGCCTACGATACCGGAGGTTGGCCCTTCAATCGCCTTCGAGCCGCTGTAGATGGCTAGATCGGAATATCGGACGTATTTCCATAGATCCTCTTCCGCCGCCGCATCCACGATCATCGGCACACCCCGGCGCTGCGCGACTTCCCAGGCCTCCTCGACGCTGATCATATTCTTCTGCACGGCATGATGAGACTTTACGTACAGGATAGCAGCCGTGCGTTCATTAATAGCTTCTTCGATATGCTCGGCTTTTCCTTCGTTCGCGTAACCAACCTCGACCAGCCTGCCGCCGCCCAAGTAGACCATCGTTTCAACCGGCGCCCCGTATTGTACGTTGTGGCCTTTGAGAATAATGATTTCATTCTGCTGGATCGGCTCTTGATGAAGCTTTTCCGTCAGCCGCCGGCTGCCCTTCGTCACGATTCCCGCAACCGACAGCGCAATGCCGCTTGAAGCGGAGTTTACGATGACGGCTGCTTCGGAGCCGATGATCCCCGCCATATAATCGCCTGCCTTGTCGACCAGATCCGCAATCTCCACATAGCTTTGTCCGCCCCGCTTCATGGCCTCCATTACCGAGTCGGTTGGCGCGGAGACGCCCAGAATGCTCATCCGGCCGCTGGCGTTTATGACTCTTTTCAAACCGTATCTAGCATGCAAAGTACTGTCCATTTATATAAGCTCCCCTCGCCTTGATCGTTTGCCCTGCCGTTCTTTTCTCTCCTTCGGAATCCAGCAGCTCCGACGGACGGTCCGACACCTCGAATAAAGTGAGGTTCGCGGGTTCTCCAACCCGAATGCGTCCAAGCTCCGGTCTGCCCAGCCAACCGGCAGGGCGCGAAGTCACCGCCGCGATAATCTCCTCCAGCGGATAGCCGAGCAGCAGAAACTTCGTCAGCACCCGGGACAAGCTATGTACCGGGCCGTTCAGCCGGTTGCCCCGGTAGATGTCCGTGCTGATCGTGTCAAACCGAATTCCCCAACGCTTCGCCATCTCCGCTACCTCGAACGAAAAGCTTGCCGTCCCGTGCCCGACATCCAACCGGACGCCTCTGTCCAACGCTTCCATAAGAACCGGCAAAGGCTCGCCGTTATGATCAAACAGCCGGTTATCCCGCTTGCCGTTCAAATAATGCGTCACCACATCCCGCTCCCGAAGCAAAGGCAGGATCTCCTCTACCCCCGGCGGTCTTGACCCGATATGGACCATCAGCGGCAGTCCGCTTTCCTCGGACAGAACCCTCGCCAGCCGCAAGGGCTCAAGCCCGCTGTTACCAATTACGCTTCCGCTCATCCTGGCCTTTAACCCAACGATAAAGGCCGGGTGACGTGCTATGGCTTGCAGCGCCTCTTCCCGGTCAATCCATTGAAGCTCGGAGAGCTCATCAACCCGTTGCAAGCCAAGCCGGGATACGTTCAACAACGCCAATACCCTCGTCTTTGCCTCCGCCCGGCTGGCAGCCAGCTCGTCGATCCGGTCCGCTCCGCAGCTCCCCGCATCAACGATCGTGGTTACGCCATGCCTCACGCCAATCTCATCGATCTCGTCGCCGTACGGCGCAAGCCCCGGAACCGCATGCACATGCAGGTCTATCCATCCGCTTGAGGCGTACATTCCGGTACAGTCAATCATCCTGCCGCCGGTTACCGTGCAGGCATCCGCCAGCTCGGCAATCCGGCCATTCGCATCCATCACGATATCGACCGTCTCCGAACGGTCCAACAGCTTTACGTTCCGCCATATGAATTCCATTCCGCCACCTTTTTCTGCAACAGACATGTAGTATAACGTTATAAGGTTAGATTACATCGAATAGAAAGAGCGGTCAACAAACATTATAATGTTTGTTCAAATGAAAGTATTGAATATATATTCATATTATTGCATAATTATTGAAAATAGCTAAAAGGAGGCTTCCGCCTTGCCTTTCCCTTGCATCTCCCCGTCACTGACCGATTATCTCGCCGATTCCGAGATTGTGGATTATCACCATCCCGCCATTCAGGCTCTTGAGGCGGAACTGCGCCTGCAAGCGCCCGACGAAACAACGTTTATCCGTCACGCCTTCGAGTACGTCCGGGATCATATCTCCCATTCCTGGGATATTCAAAGCTCCCGCATTACTTGCGTCGCTTCCGACGTCCTCGCCCATAAAGAAGGCATTTGTTATGCCAAGTCGAACCTGTTATGCGCCATCCTGCGAAGTCAAGGAATACCGGCGGGTTATTGCTATCAGCGGCTGACGCTTGGGGATACGCCGGATACGGGTTACGTAATCCATGCCCTCAATGCCGTGTTCATGCCTGCTGCGGGGCGATGGATCAGAGTGGATGCGAGAGGCAACAAACCGGGAATAGACGCCCAATTCTCGTTGGACCAGGAACGGCTGGCCTTTCCAATCCGGAAGGAATACGACGAGACCGATTATCCGTTCATTTATGCCGAGCCTCATCCGAGCACCATTCGGGTTCTGCGGCAGCATTACGATTGCAAAATGATGTATCTGCACGGACTCCCGGCTGAGCTGTAATTCCTGCGATAAAAAAGAACCCCTCAACCGCAGCGTGAGGGGCTCTTAGCTTTGTGCACTTATTTCCAGCTTTCAAACTTATAGGTCCAGAACCTTTCCGTACCCAATCGTTCTTGAACTTCTTTGTCGTTATGCTGCTTATTCCCGAAGATCTCGGAACTGTTGAATTGCGAGCGGTGTGCCCGGATGGAAGCCATCTTGTTCTTCGTGTAATCCCGCACGTCAAACGAGATATCCGGCTTGCCGATATACTGCTCGTGATTTCGGGAAAACGCCACGCAATAGACAGGAGGACGCTCCTCCTCGGGTAGTCTTCCCACTGTCCGCACAACGGCTTCCCCGGTTGCGTCATGGTCCGGATGAACGCTGTAGCCCGGATAAAACGTGAAGATCACGTCAGGCTTCACTTCTTCGATAAGAGCATGAATATGTTCATCGAGGAACACTTTGTCCTCGAACTCGATCGTTTTGTCATGGAAGCCAAGCATTCTGAGATCCTGGATTCCAATCGCCGCGCAGGATTCCTCAAGCTCGCCCCGGCGGATCTGCGGCAGCGTTATCCGGCTTGCGAACGGCGGAAAGCCCATGTTCCGGGCCATCTCCCCAAGGGTCAAGCAGGCGTAGGTAACCTGTGCGCCCTGATCGATCAGCTGCGCAAGCGTGCCCGACATCGTAAATGCTTCATCATCCGGATGTGGCAGAACAACTAATATACGTTCCATTTGTTTCTCTCCTTTCTAAAAGAAAGCTCTTACTTAAAAAGGCTCCCGGCTGAGCTGCAAAGCGACAACCAGCTTGCCCTGCTGGTCATGGCCGGCGAGGATAAGCCGTTCGGCTTCGTTTTCTTCATAGTGGGTTAAGCCTTCGGAATAGACCCAGCCCTGCCGCATTTTCAGCCCGACACGGAAAGGACCGTTCCCGGAAATTAAACCATGCGAATACTGAATAACGGCATTCGATATAAAAGTAGCGGCGGGATGCTTGGAAGCGTCGTTGTGAGCCGCGTATGCTCCTGTCGTCATCTCAAGATGAATATACACATCTTGATCTTTCAAGCTTTCCAGGCGTCGTTGAACCTCGGCCGGATGGATCGGTTGCATCATCTTGGATTCTCCTTTGATCGTAAAATGAATAATGAATTGAGAAGATTGTATAGTAAGTTTATCGGAATAGCAAGAATAAGATTACTCTTCCGATACCCTTTTCTCATACAGGTTAAAATCGCCGATCGGATTGGATGCGCTGCCTTTGAATTCATAACCGCAAGTGCTCCGATAGAAGTCGTTCAGCTTGGGATTATTGGCAATGCAGTCCAGCCTGATCCGGTCTTTACCCTGGAAATGAATACCCGAGCTTGACCACTGAACGATGGCCTCGCCGAGATTGGTCCCCGCGGCCGCGCGGTTAATGTTGAGCCTGTGCAAATAGACCGAGCTCTCGTGGCCTTCCTCGCCCCACAGCTCGCGATCCCATGGGCTGGCCTGCTGCATCAGCATAACCATACCCATAAGCGTGTCTTCCTGTACGAAAATATACACTTCGCCGCGCTTAATCGCTTCCGGCGTACGGTGGGAGTCTTCGCCCTGCAGCAATCCGCTCCACTGCGCAGAGCCTCTGCTCTTCAGCCATTCCGCGGTCCGCACCAGCAGCCCCAGCACGGCGGGCGTATCCTCTTCCTTGGCCTGGAATACTTTTATATGATTCTGAATGATCCCGATTGGTTCTGATTGCGTAAACATGGATGACGGTCCTCCTGCTAATAGCTCAAGATACCTCCAGTATACTCTCTTTGGCCAAACTTCTACAAATCTCAACCGCAGGTTGAGTCCGGCGAAAGTTCAATCTCCGCGTTATTGTTCGGAAGAGGCAACTTCACTAGAATGAGGAGTATCAAAAGGAGCGTGAGCGAACGTGAAGGAGAAACTGGCGCGGAACATCGCCATCTACCGGAAAGAAAGAGGATTCACGCAGGAGGAGCTGGCGACCAGGCTGGGCATTTCGTTCCAGGCGGTATCCAAATGGGAGAACGCTGTGACTATGCCGGACCTCTCGCTATTGCCGGAGTTGTGCCGCACGCTTGAAGTCAGCATCGACAAGCTGCTTGGTTATGTCTCGCAGGATAAGCCGATTACGATTTATGAAGAAGAGTATAAGACGGAAAATTATTATTGGGGAACGGAGCCAAACAGCGGCGTATACGAGGTGCTGAAGGCTATGCCGCCGAGCGGACGGCTGAAGCTTCTGGATATTGGCTGCGGAGAAGGCAGAGACGCCGTGTTTTTCGCCCGGAACGGGTATGAGGTAACGGGCATTGACGTTTCGGATGCCGGCATAGAGAAAACAAAGCGGCTGGCCGAGCGCGCGGGCGTCCAAGTCAACGCAGTTAAAGCGGACATATTGGACTTTCGCCTCGATACGCCGTACGACATTATCTATTCCAGCGGCGTGCTTCATTACATCAAGCCGGAGTTCCGCCAGGAGATCTTTGCGAACTATAAACAATTCACTAACCCTGGCGGAATCCATGTCCTGAACGTGTTCGTCCATAAGCCGTTTATCGCGCCGCCGCCGGAAAAAGAACCTCATGCCTACAAATGGCATTCGGGCGAGCTGCTCTCCCATTATCGGGACTGGCTCATCACGGACAGCGCAGAGATCGTGTTCGACTGCAGCTCCAGCGGCATTCCTCATCAGCATGCGATGAGTACGGTGATGGCGCGGAAGATGTGACGAATCCTATTAGGCATCGTTCTTTTCTAATAGATATAACGCTTCATCAAGCGGAACCGCGTACTCTTCCCTGGCCTTCATGTCTTTCAGCCGCACTTTGCCGGTTTGAGCCTCTTCCTCGCCAATCAGCAGCGCGTAACGGACTGACCTGCTTTCAAGCGAGGCAAGCGCCTTTCTCAGCTTTCTGCCCGCCGGCTCCATCCCGGTCTGAATCCCATTGGAACGCAGGAAAGCTGCCGCCATCAAGGCCTCGCCTATCATGGAATCGCCGATGGATAGGACAACGACTCTGGGAGCCGGCGCCCTGCCTACCCGATCCCGGATCATTTCCATGATGGACTCCATGCCAAACGACAAGCCTACCGCAGGATAAGGCATCTCCTCGCTCCCGATCAGCCTGCCTATTATCGCGTCATACCTTCCTCCGCTTCCGATACTGGATGCATAAGCTCCGCTGGCATCGAAAATCTCGTAAACGGTTCCCGTATAGAAAGACAATCCCCGCGATAAAAAAGGATCAAAGCGGCATATGTCCGACAGCTTCAGCTTGTCGATCAGCGCCTGAAGAGCATATACCTCTGCGGCTCCTTTCGATTCTTTGAGGTCATAACGTTCTGCCACAAGCGTGATAGAAGGTTCACTCATGGCCATAAGCTCTGCTATCTCGTCAACCGTTGACCGGGTGATTCCTTTATTTCTCAATTCCTCCAAAACACCGTCGCTGCCTGCCTTCTCGAGCTTGTCGAGCGTAAGCATCACCGACAGGCTTTCTTCTTCGGGTACGCCAACCGCCTTCAATATTTCACCTAGAAACCGCCGGTTATTCCAGCGAAGCGTAACCGGGATATCAAGCCTTTTAAACACTTCAACCGCAATCAGCATCAGCTCCCCTTCCGCTTCCGGCCCCGCAACGCCTACCATATCCGCGTCGCATTGCAGAAATTCCCGCAGACGGCCCCGCTTCACCGGACCATCGCGGAAGACCTTTCCGATCTCGTACCGTCTGTACGGAAGCTTGATTCCGGGATTCAGAGCCATTACCTTCGCAAAAGGGATCGTCAAATCGTAACGCAGTCCCAGCTTTCTTCCTCGTTGATCCGTGAACCGGTACATCTCCTTCAAAATCTCGTCGCCGCCCGCATACTTGGAGGTCAATAAATCCAGCTCGTGAAGCACGGTAGAGTCCATGCCCTCAAAGGCGTACAACTCGAAAACCTCCTGCACTACGGCTCTTACCTTTTGGCGGACGGCTTGTTCTTTTCCGAAAAAATCGTAGGTTCCTTTCACGTTTTGCATAACCGGCACTCTCCTTTTATTTTGGTTAAAAATAAAAAACGCGCAGGACCTCTTGGTCCTGCGCGTTACGTATGCCGCAGGGAGGCCAACGCGAATGGCGCTAGCCCTCCCTGAATTTTTGTATCAGGGGTGCTAACGCTGTTTGTGATGATAATGAAGTTGATTAATCGCGAATGTCCGCATGCGCGTAACTCCTTCATTCAAACTCGAATAATTATCGTTGATTATAGCAGGGCCGTTTGGAAGATGCAATCACCGGTTATCCGTCATGCGAAGAAACCATGCATTCCGTCCGAAACGCTATCTTATCACCGTTTCCAAGATTGGGAAAGAAGTACCAAAACCGTCGGTTACGGGATAAGCAGCGGGACCTTTGCGGAAACTAACGGCCTGAAGTCTGATTGACATAAAATATTATTTTAGTTCATAATAATTCGCATGCAAACTATTTATGGAGGAAGCTGCAGTGGAAGAACAGCGAATCGTGGGCATTTTTCAAACTTATCGCGAAATTAATCAAGTCTTTTTCCAAATCTTGTCCAAAGCTGCGAGCAAGCATAACTTGACCGCCCTTCAGCTTTTGGTGCTGCGCATACTGCACGAAACCCCCGAAATCCGCATGTCCGAGCTTGCCGAGAAGCTGAATGTGGGCAACAGCACGATGAGCGGCATCGTGGACCGGATGGTGAAGGCAGGCATCCTGGAGCGCGAACGAACGGAAGCGGATCGCAGGGCGATGACGATGAAGCTGACGGAGAAAGGCAAGGAGCTCTGGCGCGAGACGGATGCGACGCGCATGAATATGCTGCGTCCTCTGCTGTCGATGACCGAACAGGATCACCGCGAGCTGGGCCGGCTCCAGAACGAAGTATTGCGTTTATTAAAACAATCCAAGGAGGAAGCTTAAGCCATGACAACAATTGTGTCCAATCAATTGCGCAAAGGGCCGATAATGGCCTCCTTGCTCATCGCTGCGTTCGTGGCTCTGCTGAGCCAGACCGTGCTTAACGTCGCGCTGCCGAAAATGATGGCAGATCTTGACGTAGGCGAAAGCACGATCCAATGGCTGTCCAACGGCTACATGCTGGTGAACGGCGTGCTCGTGCCAATCAGCGCTTATCTTATCAATCGATTTACGACCCGGAAGTTGTTTCTGGTCGCCTCGTCCTTATTCGCGATCGGTACGATCGTATGCGCCCTGTCGGGCGACTTCAGCTCTTTGTTAACCGGCCGTCTCGTACAGGCATGCGGCGCCGGCATTCTAATGCCGCTGATGACTATCGTCACCTTGACGATCTTCCCTGTCGAAGAGCGCGGCAAAGCGATGGGACTAATGGGCGTTGCGATGATTTTCGCACCGGCCGTCGGACCGACGCTTTCCGGCTGGGTCGTCGAGCACTACGACTGGCATGTGCTGTTCTATATCGTTTTACCGCTCGCGATTCTCGCCGTTGTATTCGGCGCCTTCTCGATGAAGGATGTCATCAAGACGTCCCGGCCGAATCTCGACATTCTGAGCGTCGTGCTCTCGACGCTCGGCTTCGGGGGCCTGTTGTACGGCTTCAGCGAAGCGGGTACGGAAGGCTGGGATTCCACCGAAGTCATCGTTTGCCTGGCCGTCGGCGCCATTGCGCTTATTCTGTTCATCGTCCGCTCGATTCTCATGAAGGCTCCGCTGCTTGAGATGCGCGTCTTCAAGTATCCGATGTTCTCGCTTACCACGTTGATCAACGCCATTATTACAATGGCCATGTTCTCCGGCATGATTCTATTGCCGATCTTCCTGCAGAATATCCGCGGCTTTACGCCTCTCGAATCAGGATTGCTGCTGCTCCCTGGCGCCATCCTGATGGGGATCATGTCGCCGATCACCGGCATGGTGTTCGACAAAATCGGCGCACGCTGGCTGGCCGTCCTTGGTCTTGCCATTACAGCCGTTACGACGTATGAATTCAGTCATTTGGCAATCGATTCGTCATACAATCACATGATGCTTTTCTATACGCTGCGGATGTTTGGCATGTCGATGCTGATGATGCCTATCCAGACAGCAGGCCTCAACCAGCTGCCTCGCCGCCTGAATGCGCACGGCTCGGCCATGTCCCAGACGCTCCGGAACGTCTCCGGCGCGCTTGGCACCGCGATCCTCGTCACCATCATGACGAACAAAGCCGCGTCGCATGCGAAGGAGCTGATCATCGCCGGCCACATCGAGCCGTCCGACAAAGCCAAAATGGGCGAAGTCACCATACAATCGACGATTTACGGCATTAATCAATCGTTCGTCGTCGCGACATGGTTGACGATCGCCGCGCTCGTGCTCGCCTTCTTCATCCGCAAGGTGAAGCCTGCCGAGGACGCGGTGCAGATGCCGGAGAAGGCGGCAGTAGCGGCGATGGAGACGGTGCAGATGCCGGACAAGGCGGCGGTGGAGGCGGCGCCTGCTGCGGAATTGGCCAATAATGAGCATCGCTCGAATCGGCAAAGCGCAGACAGCGATTTCCGCAACGCCATCCGCGGGTTCCTTACGCCTGAACCGGCGAAAGACAACGAACAATTTAGCGATCAGGAGTACCGGAAGGCGATTCTTCGGTTAAAAGGCAATCCCGCACAGGATCAGGATGACCGTCAGGAAGAAATGAACGATAAGGCATACCGGGAATCGCTCAAGAAGCTCAACAGACCGCAAAAAGAAAACGAGTGAGGAATCGCGCTTGATTTCAGAGCCAAGAGAGGAGATTAATCGATGAAAATTTACATTGTTTATGATAGCGAAGCAGGCCACACGGAACAACTTGCCCGCTCCATTGCCAAGGGTGCCGAAAGCGTGGAAGGGGCAGAGGTGTTCATCAATCACGTCAAAAAGGCGAGCGTCAAAGACCTCGATCAGATGGATGCCATCATCTGGGGCTGTCCCGGGCACTTCGGCACGATCAGTTCCGGCATGAAAGAATGGATCGACAAACTCGGCTATTTATGGGCCAACGGGACGCTGGTCGATAAAATCGGCGCCGTTTTCTGTACGACCGCAACCATACACGGAGGGATAGAAGCCACCCTGCTGAACTTGATTACGCCGATGCTGCATCAAGGGATGATTATTGTCGGCTTGCCGGCCAATATTCCCGCAAATGCGCTGTACGGCAGTTATTACGGGGTAGGCGTCACATCTCCCGTTGAGGATACCCATGACCCGCTGAGCCAATCGCTCTTCTCGAAAGGGCTGGCGCTAGGCGAAGCTCTCGGAGCGCGCGTAGCTCATGCGGCGGGCACTTTTGCGGCCGGCAAGAAAACGCCGGGGACGACCGTTTAAGGTAAGCGCTCATAACAAGCATTAGAACTGGTCTTATGACAAGCGCGGCCCTTCAAGGGGCCGCGCTTTTATTGAATCGACTTGATTTTCCGCCAGGGCATTTTTTTAACCTGCTCAGCGCCATCGGACATACTGCATGGGCATTTGGGCAAATCTAAGTTAGCAGCGAACCGCTGGTCGTTCAGTATCGGAGGGCATAGGCTCCATGCCGTTTCGTGAAACGTTTAATACGAATTCCTTCGTTTGAATCACTGCCCTTCCTTTCATTCCAATCTTGGACCAATCTTCGAGAAATCGATATCCCGCCAGCCCAGCCTGTAGGCCGGGGATGTCGGAAGCAAGCGGTAATCGCCCGCTGCTTCGTCTACAAATTCCGCAGGTGCGTTAATCGTCTGCGCGTCAAACTTCCCGTCCGCAAGCGAGCGCCAGGCTTCCCAGGCATACAGCTTGCCCCAGACCTTGCTTACGCCAACCGCGGGATACGGCAGCTCCTCGCTTGTCACAAACGGAGGCTCGCCGCCTCTCCAGTATAAATTGCAGTCGGCCGAGTACAGCCGCTCATCGCTCCAATTCACGTGCGCATACATGTAACCGGAATTCGATACAATATTTGACCGGATAACAATATCCCTATTTTTCTCGCCTGCCATTTCCTGCGTGCCAAATGCGCATTCCGATTCGTTATTTGCGATTAAGTTGTTCGTAATCCGGTTGCCGACCCCTTTCGAGAAAATCGCCATCCACAGCTTGCCTTCTCCCGTCCGGTACAAATGATCAATGAGATTATGGGTCACTTCCACATCGTTTGAAGCATCGTCCAGATAGATTCCGAATCCGAAGGAGAAATGGATGCCGCTATGATGAAGCCGGTTGCCATGGATCTTGTTCCCCCGGCCGATTCCCCAAGATTCGATAAGGCCGCCGTCCTGACTGTCGGTCATGACATTGGACAGGTCATTATAACGAATGACATTATTGCGGGTGAACAGAAACGAAGCATGATTTTCCCAAGTTACGTGCATTCCCCATAGCTCCTGCGGCATCCGCTGGAAGCGAAGCCCCTTCATCGATATCCCGTACCGAGGCATGTTAGTTATCCGGTTATGGGCAATCTCGTTATCCCCGCTCTGATAAAGCACAATTCCGCTGCCGTGCCCGACAAGCTCGCCGCCATCCGCGATGATATTGTCAGCTATAAGATGTTCTCTGTTCCGGTAAGCGGCCAAGCAATTCCGAAAAGCCCCTTCTCCCGGCGCATAGCCGGAAGCATAAATGCCGGTATGTCCTACCCGCTCGATTCGGTTGCGAAGCAGCCGTACGCCTTCAACGCTGCGGTCGAGATAGACGCCGCATGTACCCGAGTTCCGGATAACGCAGTCCGAAATCTCGATTCCGTGGGCATTACGCATGTAGATAATGCCGTTCCGATTCTCATCCGGCTCCGCATTGTCCATGCCCGGCTCTTCCCGCATCATTCGGAAATCCTCCGCAAAGTCCGTGCAGGCAAACGTCAGTCCCGAGAACGTGAGCCCGGCCACCCGCTCCGCATCGCGATCTCCTTGAATATGCAGAATCCGGCCGATAGCCGGGGCAACCACCCGCTCATGCAGCGGCGATCCGTTTCGCGGCCGGTAATACAGCACGCCTGCCGCCTCATCCAGATGGAACTGGCCCGGCTCTCGCAGAAAGGCGAGCGAGCCCTGCAAGTAATAGCGGGAGCCTTCCCCGATCTCCCAGCAGCTAGGCCGCTTAAACAAAATCTTGCCCTCTTTCATACCGGCCACCGGAATGGTCTCCGCGAACCAGTTCGCTTCGCCGCCGCCCGGCCATACATAAATCTGCAAGCCCTCCGCACCGCTGCTATGATACGGGAATTCCGGAAAGTCCGCTTCCTTATAGCCAATGCCGGCTCGTCCGTCTTCCTCCAGCGGAAGCGAGCGGTAATAACCGGATGCCGGCATTCTTGCTTTCGGTATGCGGGCCCCATCGGCATACAGCGTATGAAACCGCATCCCCTTCGGCACCTCCGTGGTCCATACTCCGTTCCCTGCATCCTTCCATTCGGACAGGACCCTTCCGCCGATAAGCTCCGCTGTTTGCCCCTCCGCATTCCGGTATGTAACGGGGCAGCGTTCCCCGCCCGCATCACCGATTCCGAAAACGAGAGGCTCATCAAGCATGTAGGTTCCTTCACCCACAATAACGGTTATTCCGCCGGCTGCCCCTTTTTTCAGCCTAGAACGAACGGCCGTCTGTGCCTCCCGAATACACCGGAACGGCTTCTCCTTGGTCCCGTCCCCATGCTCCTTGCCCAGTGCGCTGACATATATTCGAAGCATCCTCCCACCGCCTTTTGCCTGTTCTTTGACTTCACACTGCCATAGCTGCCGCTATACTGTAAACTGCACAAAATGCTAAAAAGCGTACCATATGCGGTTCTCTGCTTTCTAAGGTGATTCCGGCCAAAATAACCCTTGCGCTACGGTATGGCAGCGTTTACAACTATACATATAGAGACTACATGCCGGATAAAGGGCGGGATACTCATGAAAGCGTACGGCTACTTTACCTCGAAGAAATACTTCAAGCGCGTGTTGTTTTCCATCATGCTGACTATGGCCCTAATTCTTACCGGCCTGTCCGCGGCCAATACGTACCTGCTGGAGCGGTCCGTCAAGCAGGTCCAGGAGGACGCGAACCTCAAGGTACTGACCCAGACCCAATACAACCTCTCTTATATGAACGAAATAATCGTTCACCTGTCTACCTTCGCGTTCCGCGATAACGCCTTGATTCCGCTCATGTTCAGCAACAACCTGCCCAAAATGGACTATATCCGCGGCTATCAGCAAATGTACAACATGCTGGAAAGCTCCTCGTTCCTGCATTCGATGGCTGTCTATAACGCTTCAACCCGGGAGCTGTACGGCTCCTCCAGCGATTTTCTGGTGGATGGCGGCACGACAAAAAGCAGCATCCTCGACTGGCTGCTTCATTCCTCGGAAGGCGCTTTGCCAGCATCCCGGCTAATCCCGTTCAGCTTCCAGCATTCCAACAAGATTGATGCCTTTGCGTTTATCGTCACGGATACGTATGGGCCGTTTATCCCAAGTCAGTCGGCCATTATATTGTTCATTAAACCGGATTGGGTATTCGACAGCCTAAGCAAGCTGAACGGCGTAAGCAGCGGGGGCAGCGGCGAGATTCTGATCCGGACCTCCGACGGTCAAATGTTCGACAGCGGGCGCTCCGGGCAGACTTTGCCTCTTGACCAGACAAGTATCGGCAAGCTGATAGAGGCTCCCGAAGCGGGGACCGGGACGGCGAAGGACTCCGGCTTCGTTATCTGCAATTCCGGCGGGCAAAAGGTGATGATCACGTACCTGCACGGCATCGGCGACTGGACGATCCTGTACATTCAGCCTTACAAGGAGATCATGAAGGCCGTCTCGGATATGCGGACCCGGAATTTCGCGCTGACCGGCGCTTTTATTCTGCTTTCCATCGCAATCTCCGTCTGGCTGAGCTACAAGCTGTACGGTCCGATCGAAGCGATGCTGAAGCGGATTCTTCCGCATATGAGACATATGGCCCCGGATTCAAGCAAACGCAACGAATTGGATGCCATGGGCGATCTGTATGAACAGCTCTCCGGACAGCTGCAGGAGATCAGCTCGGAGCAGATCGTGCGCAAATATTATATCCGCAAGTTTTTGACCGATAACCGAAGCCTCTCGGAGCTGGATATGAGGCAGCTGATCAGGAAGCATGAGCTGCAGGTTGCGCCAAGCGGTCCGTATATGGCCTGCACGCTCCGGTTCGACCGGTACGACGAGTACGACCGGAGGACATCGTCGGCCATGAAGAAGCTGCACAGCTTTGCGGTTGTGAACATCGCGAAGGAAGCGCTGTCGCGGACTTTCCGCTGCGAGATGATCGATATGCAGGAGGATCATTTCGCCATCCTGCTGTCCGGCAGGGAAGAACCGCTGGATCCGGCATCCGTCAAATCCGCGATCGCCGATGTCCAGCAGATTCTGGAGCGCTATTACAACCTTTCCCTCACCTGCGGAATCGGCGAAGCCGTTACCCAGCTCACCCAGCTGTCCGCATGCTATTACCAATCCCATCAGCTTAGCCAGTACAGTATTCTGATGGGCTACAAAGCGATTATAGAATGGCAGGATATACGTACGAATCTCGAGAACAAGCAGAAATCCCTGCCTGACGACGTGGAGAAAAAGCTGTCCGAGGCCATCAAGAAGGGGAAGCTGACCGAAGCCGGCAGCGAGCTGGAACGGGCTTTCGCCTTGCTGGCCGCGCTGCAGCTGGAGGATATGAGAAGGGCGATCGCCGATATGGCCTGGATGATCAAAAACGCGGCAGCCGAGATTACGAGCAACCGCATTACCCAGCTGTCCGTCGACATCGAGCGTATCCCGCTCCTGCCGCAGGACTACTACACGCTGGATGAGCTTCACCTCGCCTTCCTGTCCCTCTGCACCGCGATATGCGAGGAAGCGAAGCCTTCCAGCATGGAACGCAATGAGATGATTATCGAAACCGTGAAGGAATTGATCTGGCAAAAATACAGCGACTACAACTTGAGCCAGCAGTCCATCGCCTCAACGGTCAAATTAAGCTCCGCTTATGTCGGCAAGCTGTTCAAGGACAGCTGCGGAATTACGATTACGGAGTATCTCAACGATGTCCGCCTGCGCCGGGCGCAGGAGCTTCTGCTCAAGGAAGACAGCACCATTACCGAGATTATGGAGAAGGTCGGTTACGGCAACCAGAGCTATTTTTTCCGCTTATTCAAAAGCAAGTTCGGCACGACGCCGAAGGAATTCCGCATTAAAAAATCGATCTCTTGAAAGCTAAGCCGCCTGCTTCCCTCCAAGGAAGCAGGCGGCTTTCTCATGCCGCAAGCGGTATAAAACAGTAATTCGCAATAAGTACAGCCCGCTTTTACAGTTATTCAAACAATGAACTCTATCCTCCCCTGTTCGGGTCATGGCATGCTGGACTCATCAAAGATTGGAGGAGATGCACTTGCCTAACATCCCGCCTGCCGGTCTGCCAAGCACGGAGGAGCAGCCGGCAGCCCCCGCGCCCGTTAAACGCAAAAGCTGGCTTGCCAAAGAGCTCTGGCATATCCGGCGTAACCGCGAGCTGATCCTGCTTGCCCTCCCAGGCGTCTTATTCAAGTTGGTCATTGCCTATTTGCCTATGGTCGGGTTGATCCTGGCCTTCAAATACTTCCGGTATGACCAAGGCATATTCGGCAGCAAATGGGTCGGCTTCGACAATTTCGAGTTTTTGTTCAAAGCGCAGGATGCCTTCCGCATTATCCGCAATACGCTGCTGTACAACTTTACGTACATCCTTCTCACGATGGCGGTCTCGCTCTTGATGGCCCTTCTTCTGAACGAGCTGACCAGCAAGCTGATCAAGGTGTACCAGACGACCTTGTTCCTTCCTTATTTCATTTCCATGGTGCTGGTCGGCTATATCGGCAACGCCTTTCTCGACTTCCAGAACGGGTATCTGAACACGATCCTTGAATTCTTCGGCATGAAGGGCCATAACTGGTACCTCGAGACAACGCCTTGGATCTTTATCCTTCCGCTTGTCGCCCTTTGGAAGGGAGTCGGCTTCTCGACGCTCGTCTACTTCGCCGGCATTACGGGAATCAGCACCGATTATTATGAAGCCGCCCGGCTGGATGGAGCTTCCCGCGTGCAGATAATGACCCGGATTACGCTGCCGCTTCTGAAGCCGCTCGTTATCATTTTGTTTATTTTAGGTCTCGGCAATATTTTCAGAGGAGATTTCGGACTGCATTACTTTGTTCCGAATAACGTCGGGCCTAATTTCCCTACCACGGACATTATCGATACCTACGTCTACCGCGCCTTGACGAAGCTTGGGGATATCAACTCCGCGGCTGCAGTCGGCTTCCTGCAATCCGTCGTTGGGCTTGTGACCGTCGTAACCGCTAACCTGATCGTCCGCCGCATTGACAAAGACAATGCGCTTTTCTGACCGAGGAGGCCTGTCTGCCCATGAAAATCAAATTCGCCGATATCGTCATTAACCTGTATTTCCTGATTGTTTGTCTGCTTATCGCCATGCCTTTCGTGCTCGTTATCGCGATCTCGTTCAGCTCGGAGAACAGCCTGCACCAGTTCGGCTATCAATTCCTGCCCAAGGAATGGAGCCTTGAGGCTTACCGGATTGTGTTCGAGAAGCCGGAGCCTCTGATCCGAGGCTATGGCGTTACGATTGCGATTACCGTCATCGGCACCGTGCTGTCGCTCTTCATGACCGCCTTAATGGCGTATCCGATCTCGCGCAGCGACTTCCGCTATCAGCGTCCGCTTACGTTCTACGTCTTCTTCACGATGCTGTTCAACGGCGGCTTGATTCCGTTCTACATCCTGATGACGCAATATTTGCATCTGAAAAACACGCTGGCCGCCCTGATCATTCCCGCCGTAATGAGCCCGTTCAACATCATGATTATGAAGGGCTTCCTCGATAAAATCTCGAGGGAAATCATCGAATCCGCCAAGGTGGACGGGGCAAAAGAATACCGGATCTTCTTCACCATCATCCTGCCGCTCTCCACGCCGGCGCTCGCAACTCTAGGCTTGTTCATCGCTTTCGGATACTGGAATGAATGGTTCAACGCCTTGCTCTTCATTGACAACGACAAATACGTCCCGCTCCAGCTGCTGCTCGTCCGGATCTTGTCGCAAGCGGAGTTCCTGGCGAACTCGCCGATGGCCGAGGTGGCGGATAAGCTGAAATTCGCGCAGTTCCCGACATTAACCGTACGGATGGCAATGGCGATCGTGGCCAGCGGACCGATGCTGGTGATCTTCCCCTTTTTCCAGAAGTATTTCGTCAAAGGGCTAACGGTTGGTTCTTTGAAGGGTTAAGCGCGGAGATTGTTAAGCTATAGCCTGCTTATTCTTTTTGGGAGGTGATCCGCACTCTTTTGCGCGGCTTAGCAGGTCTGCTTCACGAAGTGTAGTAATACTAAAACAGGAACGATAATTGGAGGGTTTTCGGTGAACAACAACAAAAAAAGATTGTTCGCAACGCTGCTGTCCGTCATCTTATTGTTTGGCATTCTCGCGGCCTGTTCCAGCAACAATAACGGCAATAATAACGCAACTCCAACGCCTTCGGCGGAGCCTTCAACCGCGGCCAGCGATACGCCATCCGAGTCGACGGAGCCGGCTCTGGACCCGGTTAAGCTTACCTTCCTTTACCCGGTTGCTGCCGACCCCGGCCCGGACCAAAAGCTTGTAAACGACGAGATCAACAAATACCTGAAGGAAAAGATCAACGCCACCGTCGACCTGAAGCCGCTCACCTTCGACGAATACGAGCCTAAGCTGAACGCGATGCTCGCGGCGAACGAGAATTTCGACATTGCCTGGAGCTCCAAGGGCTGGCTCGGCAACTATCAGCCTTATATCGACCGCGGCGCTTATCATGAGATTACGGACGAGATGATTGCCAAATATGCTCCCGAAGCACGCGCGAATATCCCGGATAAATTCTGGCCCGATATGCTTGCCGCCGACGGCAAGGTTTACGGCTTCCCGATCTATCAGGTGGCGGCGAAGCAGAAGAGCTTGATTATCCAGAAACGTTTTATCGACAAATACAACCTTGACGTCTCCAGCATCCATACCTACAGCGATATCGAGCCGTTCCTGCAAGCCTTGAAAGAAAACGAGCCTGACGTCGTGCCGCTTGGTCTGGCGCAGAACTCCAGAGGCATGTATATCGACCCAACGGTTGCGGGCACGGATGGTTCCCCTGTTTACTATAAAAAAGATGATCCTGCTTACACGCTGTCGACGTTCCTGAATACGGCCAATGACCGTCTTCCTTACTTCCAAAAGCTGCATGAATGGTACGAGAAGGGCTATATCAACCAGGATGCCCCCGTCCTCCAGAACATTAACGATCTGAAGGCGAAAGGCAACGTTGCGGTATCAATCGAGTTCACTTCGAAGCCGGGTGGCGAGATTGGCGAGAAAGCGATCAACGGCGGCAACGATGTCGTCTATGTTCCGATCTCCGACAGCTATTTCACGGGGATCGCAAGCGCGATGCACGTCATCAACAAAAACTCGAAAAACCCGGAACGCGCCCTTATGCTCATCAACTTGCTGAATACGGATAAATACCTGTATAACCTCATTTGCAACGGAATTGAAGGCAAGCATTACAAAAAGGTCGACGACCAGTATATCGAGCCAATCGAAGGCTCCGGTTATGCGCCTAACGGCGACTGGGTATTCGGCAACCAGTTTAATGCTTACCTGAAGCCGGGTATGGCGGCCGATACATGGCAGAAGACGATCGAGCTGAACGACAACGCCGTCGTTCTGGCGAGCAGCGGCTTCACGGTGAATGAGGAGAATTTCAAAGCGGAGGTTGCCAACATCAACGCGGTGAAAAACGAATACGAAACCGCGCTGGAGACCGGCGCCGTTGATCCAAACAAAGTGCTGCCGGAATATATCTCGAAGCTGAAGGCTTCCGGCGCAGAGAAGGTAGACGCGGAAGTGCAGAAGCAGTGGGATGCCTTCCTTGCGCAAAAAGGCTTGAAATAAGCGAAAAGCAGTCCCTCGGCGAATGCCGGGGGGCTGCTTTTTAAGGTCAGGCGGGCTGCCCGGTGCTGCATTGCAAGGTAGCGCTCATTTAGCTGCGAAAGTGCACTTAACAGCTACGCTGAAGCGCCATACTTCCGAAGAAGGCTTGCCACGTTCTCGTGCCCCTGCTGAACCGCAAGCGACAATGGCGTATCCCCGCCATCCGCTGAAGCATTCGCATCCGCACCATGCTCCATTAACAGGCGGATCATCTCCAGATTGTCGTCATGGAAAGCCGCGGAGTGCAGGCAGGTATGGCCGTTGCTGTCCAGGATCGTGGTGTCTGCGCCTTTCGCGAGGAGCAGCTTAATGACTTCCAGGCTCCGTTCCCCGGCAATCGCCGCATGCAGGGCCGTATTGGAAGGGATAAACGAAATGCGGGAATGGGAGACGGCATTGACGTCCGCGCCTAGCTCCAGCAATACCCGCACAACCTCCGCGCTGCCAAAATGCGCGGCATAACCAAGCGGCGTAAGGCCGTCCTCATTCTCGGCATTGGCCAGCTGCGGATGCGCTTCGACGAGTTCTTTCGCTTTGGTTGCGTCGCCGCTTTGAGCCGCTTGGAACAAATCCTTTATGTAAGATTGCAACTCCATTCGTATAACCTCCAATCGGAAGATAGCAAGCTTGTTTGATCTTCTCGTTAGGACCTTCCATTTCCTGCCTTGCAATTAAAAAAGCCGGTCAACTAAGTGACCGGCTTTTTTCAAGCCTTAGGCATACCGGGCAATTGCCTGCTGGTAGACGTCCTTCGGACGGAGCCCGATATATTTATCGACCGGCTCGCCGTTATGGAAAACGATGACGGTTGGCATCGACATCACGCCAAACTCGGAAGCAATTTCCGGCGATTCGTCACAGTCCACTTGAAGGATGGAGACGCGCTCCCCTTCCTCCTGCTGAAGCTCATCCAGGATCGGCAGCAGCACCTTGCACGGGGGGCACCATGCTGCCCCGAACTCCACCAACGTCGCTCCGCTTGCGCGAACAGCCTCATGAAACGACTGCCCGTCTATTTTTCTAACGCTCATCTTCATTCCTCCGTTTCCTTCTGATCTTCCAGAATCGACGCTATGCGGTCTTCCAGATTGCGTTTAATGCTGCTCAGGAGCTGAATCTGCGTCTCGATCTCCTCCAGCTTCTCGCGGTAGATCGGGAGCACCTCCTTGCAGAACGCCTCCTTGTTCTTCAAGACGCAGTGCAGGAAACCGGCGATTTGCTCCGTCGATAAGCCAAGCTGAAGATACAGCTGAATCGTCCGCACCTGCTCCTCGGCAAGCGGCGAATATTCCCGGTATCCGTTCTCCAGCCGAATGGGAGTAAGCAGTCCCTGCTCCTCATAATAACGAAGCGACCGCAGACTAACTCCCGTACGGGTCGCAAGCTCTCCGATTTTCATCCCTAACGCCTCCTGCATCGTCGATTCGAACCCATTATATACCCTCACATTAATGTGAAGGTCAAGGTAAAACGGCTAAAACCCTTCCTTGACCGGAAGGGTTAAATTTCTATTATTGCTGGCGGTACACCTGCGGGGTAACGCCGGTCATTTTCAGGAAAGCGCGGTGAAATTGGCTTGTGCTCGAGAAGCCGAGATCCGCGCTGATCCGTCCGATCGTGGCGCCCGAACGGCGCAGTCTGTTCATGGCCTCCGTAATGCGCAGCCTTAGCAAATATTGATAAGGCGTTGTACCGGTTGCTTCACGGAAGGATCGGATGAAATGATACCGGCTTTGAAGCGCGATTCCGGCAAGCTCCTCGATATTAATCGTATGGTCGTAGCAGTCATGGAGATAGGTCAAGGCCCGCCTAATATGCGGATCGTTAATGCCCGGCGGCAGCAGCTCCTTCTGGCCAAGCTTCAGCATGCCGCCCAGATAGGCGACCACATCCTGCTCCACCTCCTGCACCGCAATCGGATCGGCCAAGGCCTGCCCTTCAATCAGCGCCATCATCCATTGACGGAACCGGCCTATCATGTCTCCGGTATGAAATTCCTGCCGGATGTCCTGTCCCGCTCCCGCCATAAAATGCGGCTGAAGGGACTCCATCCCCCCGTTTCCGCGTTCGCGAACTTTAATAATAATGACGGAGGATTGCTCGCCCAAATAAAAATGATGCTCGGTCCCCGGCGGCTGGAGCAGCCCGTTGCCTTGCTTCAGGCCATAGCTCCGCTCTTCCTGCGTAAAATGAACCGTGCCTTTGATCGGAAGCGTGACCTGCATCCAGTCCTCATGCTTATGGGGAACATTCTTGAAGTTATGGCTTCCTTGCCACAGCTCAATCCAGTTGGTCTCTACTTTCGTCTCCATGTCTCTTCACCTGCCACCATTATAGCAAAAGTTGCTCCATTTGCAGCACTTTTCGCAACGACCGTTTTCCGCCTTCCCCGCTATACTGAAAAAAATGAAAAGGGGGAACCGTTCCATGAATACGACCGCTGCTTTACAGGCGCAGCGCAACCCGGCGATCTGGATGCTGTTTGGCGTCAGCTTCGCCCATTTGCTGAATGATGCAATGCAGACCGCCGTGCCTTCAGCCTTTCCGCTGTTTCAATCCGAGATGCATCTGAGCTTCACCAAAATCGGCTGGGTAGCCTTTATGCTCAACATTACCGCATCCCTGCTCCAGCCGTTTATCGGCTATGTGTCCGACCGCAGGCCCATGCCGTTCCTGCTGCCGCTTGGCATGCTCTTCTCGCTCGCCGGCGTAATTGGCTTCGCTTATGCGGACAGCTTCTGGATGCTGCTTGTCTCTTCCGCCCTCATCGGGGTGGGCTCGTCCGTCCTGCACCCGGAATCTTCCCGGGTAGCCCGGATGGCTGCCTCCGGCGGGAAAGGGATGGCGCAATCGGTATTCCAGGTAGGCGGCAATACCGGCCAGGCGCTGGCGCCGCTGCTTGTTGCCTTTTTGTTAATGCCGCATGGCCAAAAAGGCTTCTTGTGGTTTACGATTTTTGCCGCTATAGGCATCGTTATTCAACAGATTATCAGCCGCTGGTATGCCGGCCAGCTAACCGCTGCCGCATCGATCAAAAAGGCGGCTAGCCGGATGCTGGATCGGCAATCGCC
This sequence comes from Paenibacillus sp. BK033, assembly GCF_004345425.1. GTDB lineage: Bacteria > Bacillota > Bacilli > Paenibacillales > Paenibacillaceae > Pristimantibacillus. The sequence continues at coordinate 281,909 of NZ_SLVP01000006.1, read as the reverse complement.
GCATTCCACCATGTTCGTGGCTGGCACGATGGCGCTCCTCATTATCCTGCTGTTCTCCAAGTTTGTTTATATAGCGGGCATGACCGGCTATTATTCGTTCTATTTCATCGATCATTACGGGTTGTCGTTCTCTCGCGCGCAAATCTGCTTGTTCGCTCTGCAATTCGCGGGTATGGTAGGCACGCTGCTAGGCGGACCGCTTGCCGACAAGTTCGGCCGCAAGACGATGATCTGGATCTCCATCGCCGGAACGGCGCCGTTCTCGCTGCTGCTCCCTTATGCAAGCCCGGCTGTCGCTCTTGTCTTGTGCTGCGCAATTGGCCTGATTCTGATGTCCGGCTTCTCCGTCATTATCGTCTATGCGCAGGAGCTGATGCCAAGGCATATCGGCACCGTATCCGGCTTGTTCTTCGGGCTCGCCTTTGGCATGGGCGGACTTGGCTCCGTTCTGCTCGGCTGGCTGACCGACGTGAAGGACGTCGCTTTTACCATCGAGCTGTGCTCCTTCCTTCCGCTGCTTGGACTTTGCGCGTTCCTGCTGCCGAAGGATTCGAAGCTGATGGGCAAGGCGTAGGCGGGGGGTTACGCCAAGTTGAGTGGTAATAGACCAAATAAGACCCTGGCGGGTCTTATTTGGTCTATTACCACTCAACTTAGATGCTTAAGACCCCTACAGGGTCTTAAAGCATGCTTTTGCACACCACTGACGCCACTTTTCGTGCACTGTACAATAAAATAAGACCCTGTCGGGGTCTTATTCGCTGCATATTCACTCTACTCAAGCCCGATAAGACCCCAGCAGGGTCTTATCGCACTGCTCTATGTTCAGTCCTCCAGGGTTCCACCGCGTTAAGGTCCCTTAGGGACCTTAACCACACAAATTGGCGCACCACTCACCATTTTAAGGTCCCTCAAGGACCTTAAAAACTGGAAATAGCCCTTAGTTTGCCGCCTTTCGCCATGCTTTTGCAGCTTTAAGGTCCCTTAGGGACCTTAACCCGACAAATCGCAGCTGCGTTCTGAATGTTAAGGCCCCTGAGGGGCCTTAATCTCCTTTATCCAACTCCAAAATCACTTATGTATCGTAACCTTTGTCCCCGTAGGCACCTCATTATATAACCACTCTACATCGTCGTTCAGCATGCGGATGCAGCCCGCGCTGGCGTTAGTGCCGATTGACGAAGGAGCATTGGTCCCGTGTATGCCGTACTTCGTTCCTTGCGTATTCGGGACGCTTAATCCCAGCCATCGGCTGCCCAGCGGGTTCTTCGGATCGCCGCCGGGAATTCCTTTGGCGGAGTACCAAGGGTTCTCGATTTTCGTTAGAATCTCGAAGGTTCCCGTCGGCGTCAAACCCGCTTTTTTCCCGCTGGCGATATCGAAGGTCTTCTTGACCGTCCCGCCTGACTTGACGTACAGCTTGTTCTTAGTAATATCGATATCTATGGACAGCTTGGCCGAAGCGGCCGCAGCAGCCGTGCTGCCGGACTTTGCCGCCGCCATATAATACGGATTTGGGATCCGCAGCTCTTGGCCCGCTTGAATCAGACTTGCGGACGTGTCTACTCCGTTCGTCTGGGCAACCGCCTTTTGATAGTCCTGCGATTCGAAATATTTCACAGACAGGCTGTACAGGGTATCGCCTTTTACAACATGATGCCTGCCTTCTCCCGACGGCAGCGGAATGCGAAGCGTCATCCCGATTTGCAGCTCGGTGTTGGGATCGGTGATCCCGTTGTACGTCATTAACGTATTCATATAATAGCCGCGGTTAAAATAGCTTTTGGCAATGGCGAATAAAGTATCTCCCGGCTGTACCTCGTAGTAGTCGAGGACAAGAGGGCTTTTCAGCTTGATCACTGTACCGGCTTTCAGCGAGGCTTTTGAATTCAAACCGTTTACTTTCGCTACTTGCTCGTAATCGCCTGTAAGATAATATTTTTTCGAGATGCCAAACCACGTATCCCCCGGCTTAACGGTGTAAGGCACGGTAATTCCTGAAGCCTTTTCCGCTTCCGCCCCCATATTACCGGGATAGCTGACCAATGCCATCATAACCATAATCATACAAAGGACCCACTTCAACAACCTGCTCAACGATGATCACACCTTCTGAAGAAATAATTGCGGCTCATCTGATTCGCTGTCATTCGGCGGGATTCCTTTTTATTCGGCACCCTTCGGCAAGAATTGGTTCGCACGTAGCAAACAAACGCAAGAAGAACCCGCTCCAGCGGGTTCTTCCAGAACTATCTTTTCCCTATGTACCTAATACACGCAAGGATTCAAGCACTAGTCTTTATTTCATCCCCCAGCCAACTATGCCCAGCATGACGGTTCGAATCGGCTCCATTCCCATGTTGATAAGCGCTACCGTTGTCCCGACGGCTACACCCCGCCAATTGAGCACATAGCCCACCGCGATAACGGTGCTCCAGGTCAGCAGAACCAGGTATACGGCAAAATCCTTGTACCATTTCTTGCGGATAAGCGGCTTTCCACCTGCAACCAACGACACGATGTACGCCAGTACGATCACAATTGCGACGTATAACATAACTTACTTCTCCTTCTTATCCGTCAAGTAATCAAAAGATTTGTTGCTTAATCCCATCCGAGCCATGCGGAACTTGACCTTCGGCTCCAGCGGAGCATGCTTAAACACCTCGTCCCAATTCTTGCTCCATGCCTTCCACTGCTTCGGATATTTGCGGTGGGTTTTCTCCGCCGCTCCGAATATGTCCGTATTTAACTGCTGGCCCTTCTTCCACGCCTCTTGCAGCAGAGAGCTAACCTGCGCTTGCCCTCCCTGTTCCAGCGACTGGATGATGCCGGGTTTGTATAAGTCTTGTGCGCAAGTGGATTCCATTAGCGATCCGGTAACGTCGACCTCCGCCGTAAACGTGAGCTGATTGTTCTTCAGCTTCGGAATAACCTTCGTGGAAGACTTCAAAATTTGAATGGTGTCATAGCCTTTCTTCCCCTTATCGTCTTCGCAAGGAACAACCACATAGGATTGCTTCACGCTGTCCCGCAAATAGGATGCGCCTAGCGATTCCTTCCGGCTCATCCAGCCGATCATTTTGTCATCCTTCATCACGGCTAGACGCCCAAGCTTAAGCTTGGAAGGAATAGAGGTGCTTCCGAACGACTCCAAGGAAGACGTATCCTTCGTTCCGGATACGAAAATCTCGGGAACAACGGCGCTCTTCGCATCCCCGGTCACTTCCATGGCCAGCTGATAGACCGGAATATTCGGCAATATGGAGGTGTTTTTCATCTCGGATAAAATAATCTCCTTCATACCCGCCCCCGAGATCGCCTGCAGCTGCATGAACTGCTCCAGAATCCGGCGCGCCGTGCCCGGGGTTGCAAGCACGCTTACGGTCTCCCTCGTGCCCGAATTGCGGAAATACACGTCGATCAGCTCGTTTATGCCGTGCTGCAGCGCTTTTTCCCCAATTACGACAACGCGGTTATGCGCGAAAAACAGCTTGCGCGGGCTTTCCGAATAGCTGTGCATAATCGCATCCCGGATGGTTTTGCCTTTCGTCGAATAGACAATGATTGGCGACTTTGGACCGCTGCCTCCCGATCCCCCCATAACCGACGAGATTGCGGCAGGAATAACGACCTGGTAAGAAACAATCCAGCTGCTTCCGTCCCAATCGATGCCCGTTGCCGATGTGATGGCCACTTCGTTCAGCTCGATCCGGTTCCAGCAGCCGGTTGTCATAGTCGCAAACAGAAGAAGCAACACAGCACAGCAGATAGACTTAATCCGTAGTCTCATGGCTTCTGCATACCTCCTTGCCGCTTTCGTCTCCCACTCGTTACGAGAAGTCCGAACGCAATGAGAATAGGCAATACAATATTCATAATGAGCAGCACCGGCATATTGACCATGGTTGCCATAAAGCTGCTTTCCATATTTTGCGGCCACTCGCCTGCCGACGTTACTATGGCAAGAACGCTGAGCCCGATCACCGCATGGCGCTCGCTGCGCAAACGAAGAGAATGAAAGATGCAATGAACGGAGGCAAACAGGAACATCGCTAGTTTGACATACATAGTGAGGAACCAGACCGACACGGTAAAAACCTCGATACGCTCCAGAAATTCACCAACCTCGACGATGGCCATTACGTTAACGAAAGCGTAGGACATCAGCGGGACAAGCTGCTGCCCGAAAATGGTCAAGGCCAGCAATATGATAATCACAAGCTGCGCGGAACCAAGGAGAGTACCGATTACGCTTGCCTTCATGCCGGATGCTGGATTTTTCATATACGGGCTTATGAGGAGCAGAATGGCAACCTCGGACATAAGACCAACGGGCGGAAAAGAAGCGATTGCCATTCTTATCATGCTTGTATCAAACACCGGAATTAACCTTTCGAAGCCAATATCGGTATAAAGAACGAAGACAGAGACAGGAATGACAATCAGAATCATAATAAGTACTATAAAAGCCGAACGCGCAATTGCCTCGATTCCCTGCAGGACAATAAAAGCCGTAACGATCACCATCATGATCGTCAGCATAAACAGCGGGGTGGAATCAAGCACGATATCGGATACAAAATCGGCAAACGCCCGGACAATGACGCAAAAGGTGTTGAAATAATAAATACCGATCAGCAAGCCGACAGCCATGCCAATCGGTCTTCCGAAGCTGCTCTCCATCCATTCCACAAACAGCTGTCCTTTATTGGCTTTGCAGATCATCGCGATTCCCAGAGCCATGATCATGCCGGCTATAGCCGCTATGATGCCTGAAATCCAAGCATCATGGTGAGCAATCGAGACCATTACGCTCGGTATGGCCAATACCAGCGTAGGCGTAATGGCACTTTGAATTAAGGCAACGGTCTGCAGGGTCGATATAGCCGGTTTCATGATTCTAGGCTCCTTCCTGATCAGGGCCGGGCTTCTGCCCAGCGCCTTCCCTTATTGTGTTGCTATCATCAGCGATATTAACAGGGCGTTTGCGCATCGCCCACCATGGCACGCGAATCAGAACATCCTTCAAATTAGACGGAACAAAAGGCGAAAAAGGCATCATATACGGCTTGCCGAATGAGCGTAATCCGCATAAATGAGCAAGCAGAATCATAAGCCCCGACATAATGCCGAACAACCCGAAGGTTCCCGCCAGAATCATGAGAACAAAACGAATCAGCCGGGCGGCAATGCCCATGTTGACAGCCGGGATAACGAAGCTCGCAATAGCCGTAAAGGATACGACGATAACCATGGCAGCCGATATAATCCCCGCCTGCACGGCTGCCTGACCAAGCACGAGTGCTCCAACAATCGAGATGGCGGGTCCGATAACCCGGGGCATCCGGACGCCCGCTTCCCTTAAAATCTCGAAGGTAATCTCCATCAGGAACGCTTCGAGCAAGGCCGGGAACGGTATTCCTTCACGCTGGGCCGCCAGACTGATCAGCAGCGAGGTCGGCAGCATTTCCTGGTGGAAGGTCGTGATGGCAATGTAGAGCGACGGCAGCAGCATCGAGATAAAGAAGGAGCCCATCCGTATGATACGCAGAAAGGTCGCAATATCGTAACGCTGGTAGTAATCCTCGCTCGATTGAAAGAACTTGGCAAAGGTGACCGGCGCAATCAGGACAAACGGCGTTCCGGACACCATAATTAATACCTGGCCCTCCAGCAAAGCGGCGCTTGCGGCATCCGGACGCTCGGTATTCTGAAGCATCGGGAAAGGCGTAAACGCCCGATCCTGAATGAATTCCTCGACATAGCCGCTTTCCAGCACGCCGTCGATATCGATCTTATCTAACCGGCGGTGAACCTCCTTAACGATTTCCTCCTCCGCGAGTCCCTCCATATAGACAACCGCGACATTGGTTCTCGTCTGACGCCCGATCATTTTGTATTCAAACCGGATGTCGGGGGACTTGATAATTCTTCGAATCAGCGAAGTGTTGGTCCGAAGGTTTTCGGTAAAGCCTTCCTTCGGCCCCCGAATAACCGTCTGGGTGCTTGGCTCCTCTACCGCGCGGGTTTTGCCTCCGGTTGTATCCATGACAATCGCCCGCAGGCTGCCGTCCACCACAAGAATCGTACTTCCCTCAAGTATACTGTAGCCTGCTTGTTCAATCGTGCTGACTTCGCTAAGCTTGCCAATTGCGATGGACCGCTCGGTCAAATGATGATAAAGGCTGGACTCCTTGCCTCCCTCCTCGTCCGTATGCGGATTATTGGCATCATCCAGTAGACTTAGCAGCAGCGTATTAATCGTTGTCCCTTCCACAATGCCGTCAATATAGAGAATCGCATACCGTGTATTGTCGAAAGATCGATGCTGAAACGTACGGCATACGACATCCTCTCCCCCGCCCAGGAAACGGTGCAGACGCTCAATATTGATATCCATATCCGGAAGCAGCACTTGCTCCAGCTGCTTGTCTTGCCCGGACGAAGAGGTCTGCTTGCCTGACTTAGATGAAGTCTTATCAATTAGCATGGTTGCTGTCCTCGCTAGATGGCTGGTTTTGACGCTTGCTGCGCGAGCGGACTCCGGATCGGAGAAGCATCACGATCAGCAGCAGGAGCGGAATGTACATTTGAAAGATGGGAAAATGATATTTGATATTTTGCTCGAAGCCGACGTTAACCTGGTGCATGTAGCTCTTAAACCAGAACGAGCCGAAAAATATGCCAATCCCGACCGGAATGGCCGCAATTCGAAGCGAAATGCGAAGCAAGTAGGCTAGGGCAAGCGATGCGCCAAGATAATAAGCCGTCAGCTTCACATATACCGCGGTGAAGAACAAAAGCGCGACAAACGGATCAAACCGCTCAAATACATCCCCGATCGTAACAAAGGTCGTGGCTTGCAGAAGCGGTACCGTACTCCATCCGGCTAACGAGCCTAGGCTCGCGATAATGATTACATTCATGACCGTAATAAACGCTCCGGCGAATAAATAGCTCTTCATGGTTACCCGCATTACCTGGCCGAAGCTGCTTTTGTCGATATAGCGCCAGAACATGAGAAATAGCACCATTTCGCCAAAAGGAAAGGAGATAATCTCCGGAATAGCGGCGTCCCAGACCGGCTTGAAGCCTTTTTCCAGCATCGGAAGAAGTCTTGCCAGATCAATAGTCCCTGTCATGATCAGCAGAAGATAGATTAAGATGTAAATCAAAATCAAAATCGGGAGCAGCACCTCTGCCATCCGAAAGAAAACTCCGGGCCCGCCCATGACGGCATAACCGCCGATGATGCAAATGATGAGCATGATGACGGACAGCGGCGTATCCGAAAGCAAAAACATAATCGACAGATCCGCGAATTCGCGGACGTTGCGGGTGCATTTGTAACAGAAGTAAACGACATAGATGAGTCCAAAAACAAAGCCGATCACTTTGCCGAAATACAGCTTGAATATTTCGATCAGGTTTCGGTCAGGCTCAAGCCTTTGAATCTGCAGCGTCACAAGGCTGATAACGACGAAGCCGGCCAGCACGCCAACGGCAACCGACATCCACGCATCCCGCTCCGCCGTGCCGCCAAGCAGAAATAAAGAGGAGCTTCCGATTAAAAACAGAATGACCATTGTAGCCAGCTGTCTTAACGTCACCATGACGAATCCCCTCCCTTTAGCGATGTGCCCAAATTTGCATTTCTTATCATGCCCGGCGGAATGGAAAATAATTCAGAATGAGGTAGTTGAGTGGGAAATAGAAAAAGCTGTCCGGGGTGGACAGCTTTTTCTAATGTACGGCATGTCAAAAAATGAGCTACAGCTTTGCAATGGCACGCGCGAGTATCTTTTCTTTTTTCCTTCTTGTCAGCGATACCCACTCCGATCTAGCGAATTTCTACTTCCGCTCGACAACCTCCGCAAGCGGATCCTTCGGCGGTATGCGGTTATGCTTGCGGAAAGCGTAGACCCGGATCGCGATAATCTTGATTATCGCGTAGACGGGAACGACGATAATCATGCCGAAAGCGCCGATAATGGAGCTTGCGCCAATTACGAGCAGCATAACGGTGAACGGATGAACGTTCATTTGCTTGCCGATGATCCGCGGTCCGATCAGGTTCGCTTCGATCTGGTTGGAAACGATAAGCACAACGCCAACCAGAAGCACCGTCATCGGAGATACGGTAAGCGCTACAACAGCCGTCGGAATAAAAGCGATCAACGGTCCGATATAAGGAATGAAATTCGTAATGGCGGCGATTAAGCCAAGCAATAACGGATAAGGCATATCGATCAGCAGGTAACCGACAAAGGTCAATACGCCGATAAGGAGCGACGTAAGCACCTTGCTCAGGATAAACGAACCGATCGACGCATCGATCTCCTTAAGCGCCCCGCTTGCTTCCTTGTGAAATCGTTCCGGCAGCATCCGCAGGATATGGCCGGGCAGCTTGTCTCCCTCGCTGAGCAAGTAATAGATCATAAACGGAACGAGACCAAGCAGGAAGAAGAAGTTCATAATCACGTTAAAAATGCCGCGTACGCTGCCGATGACGGAATTAAGCAATTCATCCAGCGATCCGGTCAGCTTGTTCGTCAGATTTTCCGTGGAAAGAGCATCCTTCTGTCCGATTTCCTTCAGCCATTCATGCTGCTGCATGGACTCCAGCCATGTCTGAACGGAAGCGACGATCTGCGGAAAGTTGTTCACCAAATTAATGGACTGGTCCCGGATTGGAGGCCAGATCATCCAGAAGAACAAATAGCAGATGCCGATTGCGCCTATGTAAACGATCAGAATAGAGAGCACCTTCGGAAGCTTCATAGAGAGCAGCCTTACAAACGGCCGGAACAAATAATAGAACATGCCTGAGATCAAGAGCGGTACGAACAGCGCGGCCAGCACCTTCCCGATCGGATCAAAAACGAAATCGACTTTGGACGCCAGAAAGGCGATCAACAACACGACGATAATGCCATACCCTATGCGAAACCACTTGCCTTGCGGCATACGGACAAAACTCCTTTTAACGATATTTTTTGCCTATTCCTAGAATTAACGCAAAACTAGCGAAAATAAACATAGGGACATCATTATTTCTCCCAAATTCGCCGAATGCTAGGTTTATCCCACGACGGGAAGGTTAGCAGAAAAACATCCGGATTGGACATAACCTCCCATTCGTCGAATCCGATCCTGCTGTCAAAATGCTTGAGCAGCAGGGAAATTAAATTGCCATGCGAGACGATAACGATGTTTTTCTTGCCGCTGCCCAGAGCTTCCGTAACGACGCTTACCGCTCGGCTCATTGCCGCGTTGCTGGACTCCCCGCCCTCGTAAAGTAAATCCATATCCTCGTAGGCTAATCGCAGCATCTCCCGCCAATCCGCATGATTGGTGCGGGACAGGACTCTTTCCGTTAACCGAACATCCGTAACGATATCTGCGGCGAGTCTATCAGCCAATGGGGTAATGCTGCGATAAGCCCTTTCAAACGGACTTGATAGAATGACATCCACTTCCTTACCGGCGAAAAAATCCGCCAGCTCCTCGGCCTGCTGCAAGCCTATCTCCGTTAAAGGAGCATCCGGCTCCTGCCCGGCAGCTTTGCAATGACGCACGATATAGATCCTTGTCACTCGTTTACCTCCCATACGCCGTGCCGTTAAACATTCGCTAGGATGTGTTGCTAAAATTATACAATAAAGATCCAATAAGAATATAGTAGGCTAACCTGAAGCTATTATTTCAGCCAGCATATACTGGGCGAACTCAATAAGCTGTTCACCATCCCGTTCCGGCGGATTTCCCTGTTGCCCGCTGTATTCATCCAGGCAGGCTCTTAGCAAGGGACGGTATTTGCTCGGCAATACCCGCAGTCCCCATTCCCCGCCCTCTAGCTTGGAGGACACCTTGCCTTCCCGCAAATAGAACAAAACCCGGCATAAATTTAAGGAATAATACACCGGTAAATCGGTAATCTCTTTGGAAGCTTCGCTTATATCGCCAAGAATAGCCCGAATGTAATAAATGCTCTCAACCGGCTTGAACAGCTCCGGGATCGGTACGCCCCATAAGGTCTTGCCCCTGTAATAAATAACGGTAAAATGCGCCGCTATATCCGGGTCTTCGAATCCTCCGCATAGATAACCGGGCTCTGACCGATACCGCTCCCGATGATACTGCGAGTAATGGTATTCAAATGGCGTGGGGTACGCAAACTCCCTTGCATAAGACTCCAATATTATGCTCAGCTCTATCCCATTGCCGCCGGGCAAGCCCTGATCCAGAAGCAAAACATGACTCGTTATCTGCTTCAGCTCTTCCTTGGACAACTTATCCTTCACGACAACGATGAGATCGATATCGCTTTTCTCCGGGTTATAACAGCCCATGGCTAACGAACCGTGCAAATAGATACCTGCTAAATTGTCCGATAATACCGACCTGAAGGTGCTCACCGCTTGTTGCAAAAAAGCACCGGTATTCGTCATGTCCCCCTTCAAATTTACGCCCTCCCCCGTTTTCCATTTTCTCTCCCCATTATTAGCCAAAATAAAATTCTATGTCTACGGCCGAATGAGCAAACTACAATATTCGGACATACTTCCTTCAAGATCAAGACAGTCCATCAGCCTTTTATTTTTATTCAGCTAAACTTATAAAAACCCGTTGGATAATGGATTATTTGTGATATAATCTCCATAGTTTTTTACCAATAAAGCTTTTACACTAACACAGAAATCGGTGATCACATGTTTCAATTCAAGTGGCTTTGGCACAATCTGAAGGGTGATCGGGCAAGGTACATTATCGCCCTATGCCTGTCAGTCATTGGCTCATCGCTCACGATCATTAACCCGTACATTGGTCAACGCATTGTCGACACCTTCATCGCAAGCGACAATGCCGTAAAAAATCTGACCGATGAACGATCCCTGCTGATCGGCTTATGCTTTGGGATGATCGGCTTCTCCCTGCTGCGCACGGGGCTTGCTTACTTCACTACCCTGCTCTACGAACGCGCATCGCAGAACATGCTGTTCCGCGTAAGGATTTACTTGTACAACAAAATTCAAGGTCAAGACATGCAATACTATGACCGCAACCGTACCGGGGATTTGATGACCAAGATGACGGGCGATCTCGAGATGGTGCGCCACTCGCTCGCATGGATTATCAAGACGATTATCGAGTCTCTTACGATCTTTTTGGCAGCGGTCGCCTACTTCTTCTTTATCGATGTCTCGCTTACGTTATGGCTGCTTATCCTGTCGCCGCCAATTCTAATCGTCGCTTTTATCTTCGCCAGACGCGTACGCCCGATGTATGTGGATCTCCGGGAGCGCCTGTCGCAGCTGAATACAACAACCCAGGAAAATATCGCGGGCAACCGGGTCGTCAAGGCCTTCGCGCGCGAGGAGTTCGAGATTCGGAAGTTTACCGAGAAGAACGTCAATTACTCGACGGCCAACAAGAAGGCCGCGTTGGTCTGGCTTGATTATTTCCCTTATCTGGAGACCTTGTCCCAGGCCTTTAACGTCATTCTTATGATTGCGGGCGGTCTGCTCGTGATGGACGGACGGATTACCTTTGGCGAGTTTTCCGCGTTCTCCGCGCTTATCTGGGGTCTATCCAACCCGATGCGCAACATCGGCATTATTATTAACGATATCCAGCGGTTTTTCGCCAGCCTTAGCAAAATCATCGATGTGTACTATGCACAGCCTCAAATCGTCAATGAGCACAAGCCGGTTGTGAAGCACCGCTATAAGGGCAGCATCGAATTCGACAACGTCAGCTTCAAATACGACAGTGCTACGGTACTCGAAAATATCAGCTTTAAAATTGAGCCGGGTGAAACCGTTGCCATCATGGGCGCCACGGGCTCCGGCAAAACAACGCTGATCAACATGATTCCGCGTTTCTATGATGTCACGAAGGGCCGCGTTCTCGTGGACGGCAAGGATGTCCGCAAGCTGGAGCTTGACGAGCTCCGCGGCAATATCGGGGTAGCGACGCAGGACGTCCTGCTCTTCTCCGACACGATTGACGGCAATATCGCTTACGGCAATCCGGATATGCCGGAGGAGGACGTGGCGAAGTTCGCCAAGCTTGCCGCTGCCCATGACTTTATCCGCAAAATGCCGGAAGGCTACGATACGGTCGTAGGCGAACGGGGGGTGGGTCTGTCGGGCGGTCAAAAGCAGCGGATCGCTTTGGCCCGCGCGATGGCCGTGCAGCCTCCGATTCTGATTCTGGACGATACGACCTCGGCCGTCGACAACGAGACGGAGGAGCATATTCAGCGGAGTCTGAAGGAGCTTGAATTCTCCTGCACCAAAATCATTATCGCGCAGCGCGTATCGACAACGGCGCAAGCCGACCGGATCCTCATTCTGGAGAACGGCCGGGTTATCGAAGAAGGCACTCACGCCGAGCTTCTCGCAAGGCGCGGGTATTATTACGGAGTATTTATGCTGCAGAACGAAGGCATCGAGAGAGAGGTGACGGCTCATGGCAAGGAATAAATTCGACATCGACGAGAATCTGGAGTCGCCCTTTAATATCAAGCACTTCAAGCGTGCTCTCGTCTACATCAAGCGCCAGAAGAAACCGATGATTATCGCTTTCGTGCTGAGCGCCCTGTCGGCGGGTATCGCACTCTCCGCGCCTCTGATCATGCAGCACGTGGTTGACGTGACCATTCCCGCCAAGGATAAAGGCGGGCTTGTCTGGCTGTCGTTGTTAATGCTCGGGACCATTGTGGTCAGCGTTATTCTGGCAACGATCCGCTCCCGCATTATGACACGCGTCGGGCAGGATATTATCTTCGATATCCGCTCCGATCTGTTCAAGCACCTGCAGGAGCTGCCGTTCCAATATTACGACGACCGCCCGCAAGGCAAAATTCTGATCCGCGTTGTCAACTACGTCAACTCGGTATCCGATGTTTTGTCCAACGGTATCATCAACTTGATTCTGGAGATTCTCAACCTGATCTTTATCGCGGCGTTCATGTTCGCGGTTGACGCCAGATTGTCTCTTCTTATTATAGGCGGTCTGCCGATCTTCATCGGCATCATGCTGCTGATCAAGACGAAGCAGCGCCGGGCATGGCAAGCGGTATCCAATAAGAGCTCCAATATGAACGCTTATCTTCAGGAGAGCATTAGCGGCATTCGCGTTACGCAAATCTTCACCCGGGAAAAACATAACGAGGGCACGTTCACCCGCTTATCGGAAAACTATCGCAGCGTGTGGATGAGAGCGATGTACTTCAACTTCCTTGTGCCGTTCTCAGTCGATAACCTGACGACGCTCGTAACGACGTCCATTTATTTCGTGGGTCTCTTGGCGCTAAGCCCGGCCGAAGTCACCTTTGGCGTTATTCTGGCGATGAGCAGCTACGCGGCGCGTTTCTGGCAGCCGATACTTAATATTTCCAACCTGTACAACAGCTTTATCAACGCCGTTGCTTATCTGGAACGGATCTTCGAGACGCTTGACGAACCGGTAACGGTCAGCGATGTGCCTAACGCGCGCGAGCTGCCGGCTATCAAAGGCCGGGTCACCTTCGACGATGTGACCTTCGCTTACGACCCGGGCGTCAACGTGCTTCAGAACCTGAAGTTTGATGTGAAGGCCGGCGAGAGCATCGCGCTTGTAGGCCCTACAGGCGCCGGTAAAACAACCGTCGTTAACCTGATCTCTCGTTTCTACAATGTTACCGAGGGCCGGATTCTAATCGACGGTCACGACATTGCGGAAGTGACGCTGAAGTCGCTGCGCAGCCAGATGGGCATTATGCTTCAGGACAGCTTTATCTTCTCCGGCACGATTATGGACAATATCCGCTACGGCAAGCTGGACGCGACGGAAGAAGAGATTATTGCCGCAGCCAAGACCGTATGCGCCGACGATTTCATCCGCGAGTTCGAGCATGGCTATATGACCGAGGTAAACGAACGAGGCTCGAAGCTATCCCAAGGCCAACGCCAGCTGATCTCGTTCGCCCGCACGCTGCTCGCGAATCCGCGCATCCTGATTCTCGACGAAGCTACTTCGTCGATTGATGCCCAGACCGAGCGCCTGCTGCAGAAGGGTCTGAACGAATTGCTGAAGGGACGGACCTCGTTTATTATCGCGCACCGTCTGTCCACGGTGAAGAACTGCGACCGGATTATGTACGTAGCCGACAAAGGCATCGCCGAAGCCGGCTCGCATGGCGAGCTGATGGCCCAGCGCGGCCGTTACTACAAGCTGTACACGGCTCAGAAGATGGAAGCCATGTGACCAAACGCAAGCAAGGCCCCCGATCGATGGATCGGGGGCCTTTTCTATTAAGCTTATCGCGAAAGCTTGACGACAAGCTTTTTCGCCGATTCGGTTTCGACCGTAATTTTGTAACGTTCCTTGATTGCCTTATATTCAATGCTGCCGTTCTCCGGGGAGGTTACGGTTTTCTCCCATACGGTCTCGTTATCATGGCTGACCTTGAGGATAAACGTCCCCTCCTCCGAAGACGCCTCATACGGGATATTTACCGGACCCGCATCCGCAACGGAGAAATCGTCCACCGTGTAAGTGCCCTTCAGCGAGCCGATCTTCAAGCTCAGCTTGCCGTTGATCTCGGTTTTTACGGTTGAGACGGCAAAGCTGGTTTGATCGGCATATTTGGACACGACATTAATGACAACAACCGTGACAATGAACAAGGCTAAAAAGATCAGAAATCTGAATCTGAGTTTGGACTTACCGATTCTCAAAAACATAACCCCCCGGAATTATTGTCCATCGGACAATAATTCGCCAGGGGGCTTTCAATCCCTCTTCTTGCCGTTATTTTGCCGATACCGTCCCATCCTTGTTGACCTTCACGTTGAATGAAATCTTACTCAGCTTCGAATACGTCGTTTCGTTATAAGCCTGATCCCGCAGAATCGGTCTTGTATTTTCGATTTTTACCGGCGTAATTTTACTGCTCACCTTGTCCCCGTCGAACGTCAGAGTAGCAATCATGGAGTCGTACGCTTTGTTTGAACGCTGCGTTGGGGTAAAGACAAAGTTGCCGAGGGAATAGTAGATCGGCTTGCCCTTGTACGTTTCAATCCCCTGCAGGCAATGACTATGGCTGCCGATTACGGCATCTACCCCCGCGTCGATAAAGGCTTTCGCATACGTTCTCGCATAATCCTCTGGGTAATCCTGGTATTCATTATTCCAGTGAATATAGATAACCGTTATGTCCGAATATTTAACCGCGTTCTTAACGTAACGCATCATCGTGTCAAAATCGTAACCCGAGGCGATCCCCGCCTTGTTATCCCCTGCGTACCAGCTTGGACCCGAGAGCACCCGGCTTATGCCAACGATCGCTACCTTCTTCCCGTTGACCTTCTTGGAGTAGGCGGTAAACGCCTCGTCGATATTGCTTCCAGCCCCGGTGTGGCCAAGCTTGTATTCGTCCAGGTAGTCCAGCGTATCGCTCAGAGCTTCCACCCCGTAGTCGAGCGTATGGTTATTCGCAACGGAAACTCCGTCTATTCCGGAGTTAACGATCGCTTGCAGCGTTTTGGGCGCGGAACGGAAGGTGTACGTCTTGATCGCCTTTTGCCCGCGCGTCGAGATCGGAGTCTCCAGATTGGCGAAGCTGATGTCGGAGCCGGATAACAGGCTGCGTACCTTCTCAAACGGATAATTCACGCCATACTTATCCATGTTCGCCGCAACCTTCCCGTCCAGTAGAATATCCCCCGCAAAGCTGATCTCAATCGGCTTGTCCTCTTTGGCAACAGGCTTCGCCGGAGCTGAAGCAGCAGAAGAGGCTATTGCCGTCACACGGCCCGCCGCCTCCAGATTAAAGCCCAGAAAAAGAAGCAAAGCCATTACGTATTTAAGCACCGTCATTCGCATCGTACCTCCATGGAATCTATGTATCTTCCAGCCAAGACTACTAATGTGTATGCCGTAAGGAAGAAATAGATTACTAGATGAGAAGGCTTTTCTTTCTTTCAATCTTTTGATACAGTAAGAAAAATAACGTTGTATGCGACTGGCGAAAACAGTGGAATGGACCACGAGGGAGCATACAGCTTGAACGTTCCGTTCGCCTGGGAAAAGTATCTGAGGATAGAGACTCGCGTTTTTTCGCGAGCCTTCCGCGGGTGCTTTTTTTCGTTCACGAACAAAAAGGCATGGAGGGATTGGAATGACGAAGCTTTTGAAAGCGAAGGAAGCGGCAGATCAGGTATACGAAGAAATCCGAACGAAGGTCAAGGAGTGGGAGCAGCTTGGGGTCCAGCCTCATATGGCAACCATTTTGGTTGAAGGAGACCCCGCATCGGCCTATTATGCCGGGGCTAAGCAAAGAATTGCCGAGAAGCTTGGCGTCGCTTTTACGCTGCACTCCTTCACGGCAGAGGTTGCGGAAGAAGAGATCCTTCAGCTTGTTAATCGGCTGAACCATGATCCATCCGTACATGGCATTATGCTGGAGCTCCCCCTGCCCCGGCATCTGTCGGCGAGCACGA
Organism: Paenibacillus sp. BK033; assembly: GCF_004345425.1. Lineage (GTDB taxonomy): Bacteria > Bacillota > Bacilli > Paenibacillales > Paenibacillaceae > Pristimantibacillus. The sequence goes on along the minus strand of NZ_SLVP01000006.1, from coordinate 265,416 downwards.
TCGAGAAGGCGATCTCTCCTCTAAAAGACGTCGATGGAGTTACGCCGGATAATAAGCTTGCGACGGTAACGGGTGAAACCGGCCTCTATCCGGCTACCCCTCAATCCTGCATTCGGCTTCTGAAACACCACGGTTATACGCTTGAAGGCAAGAATGTAACGCTCGTGGGACGCGGTCAGACCGTTGGACTCCCGCTGTTCCATATGCTTCAACGCGAGAACGCCACCGTTACCGTCTGCCATTCGCGTACACCGGACGTCGCTTCTCATCTGGGCCATGCCGAGATCGCCTTTGTCGCGGTTGGACATCCAAATGTCGTTACGCAAGATATGGTTCATCCCGATCTGGTTATTATCGATGCGGGAATTAATGAAACGCCGGAGGGTAAAATAGTCGGCGATGCAGCAGCCGGCGTCCAAGCAAGCGCAGCGGCGGTATCCCCTGTACCGGGCGGAGTCGGAACATTAACAACGGCTATCCTGTACGAGAATCTGATGAAGGCGATTGACCTTCAGCTTGGGGAGGTAAAGTAGATGACAACAACGATTACATGGGATGATTCCATCCGTTCTTTTCTGCGGCAAGCCGGCAGCTCCAATCCTACCCCGGGCGGAGGAAGCGTAGCCGCACTAATTGCCGCGCTTGGAGCTTCAATGACTTCCATGGTCGGAAACCTGACTCAAGGCGAGAAATTCGCCGATATTCAATCCACCATTAGTGAAGTCATAGAGAAGATGCGCCGTTTAACGGCAGAATGCGAAGAGCTGCTGCAGGCGGATATCGCTTCTTTTAATGGATACATGGATGCGCTAAAGCTCCCTAAGAGCTCCGACGAAGAGAAACGGATACGTACAAATGCGCTTCACGAAGCTGCCATTCAGGCGATTGATGTTCCTCTTCGTCTCATGCAGGTTTGCCGGGAAGGTCTTGTGTTCACCCATCGCATTGCGGAGTCTTCTAACAAAAACGTCATCTCTGATCTGGGGATCGGCGCGATCCTGTTCGAAGCCGCCGCGCAATCCGCATTACTGACAATCGAGATCAATCTAGCCTCCTTAAAGGACGCGGAACGGAAACAGCATTATTCCGACACGCTGACGTCGCTAATGAGCGAGATCCAGGATCTTAAAAACAAGTCCCTGCAAGTAACCCGCAACCGCATCCTAAAATAATTTGCAGTACGTTGGATTCTCTCCAATACAATCTGGCTAAAATTGAGGCTCCGGGTGCCACGAACCGTTCTACTTCGCTGTGCACAAAGAACAACAGTGTAACCAACAATAGCGAGGTTAAAAGCGGATCCCCTTTCAGCGACACCTTGTTAGGCTCCGCAAATTGCGAATAACGAATGTAAGTTGTCCCGGATGCCGATTGCCGGCTGGGATCGGGTTTATCTGCGGGCCGTCATCGAAGGGGAGGCGTTGCGCTTTTATGACTCCCCCGGACGGCGAGGAATGGACGTAGGCCGGTCCTGTATTAGATGCCAGCAAATGCTCGGACGAACATTCCAAATTCGGCCACTTCAACGGTGCCTTCGTTGGCGTCTGCTGCCAGGATTCCTGCCGAAAACGGAAATACGCGGATTTTGATTATTTCGAGTAAAGAAAACCGGATACGGAGTAGAGAGTTTAGAGATAAAGAAGAAGACGCGCAGGAGGTCCTGGCGTCTTCTTCTATTTTTTAATTAGACGGCTTGCCCTTTTTCCCGCTAGACTTTAAGACTACGTCGTAATCGTAAGGCACGCTGCTCACGCTGCCTTCGGGCGCGGCATACGTCGTCATCATAATGATACGGTCGTATTTGGAGCTATGAAGCATATCGGCAAGCTCGACGCGGCTCGACTCCGACATGTTGATCAGATCCGGCACCCGGATGACTTTCACCTGGTTGCCTCGTTCTTTATCCTTCTGCTTGTCGTAGTTCTTCATGAGGCCGATAAACTCTACCTGATAATTCACGTATTGGCCGATCGTCTGCTCCAAGCTCTTGAAGCCGGAGGTGTCGGACATCGGATCGATCACCGCTCCGTTCAAACGAAGATTGGATAAGTACCAGCCCGCTTCATTAAAGCCCCAGTCCGTCAGGTACCGGAACCCAAGCAGCACCTTCTTCCCGGCATAAGCGGACAAATCAAAGGTCTCCGTCTTCCAGCCTTCCGAGCTGCCCGTGAAGCCGGGCAGATTCGCTGCCGTCTTCGGATAACCTCCTTCGACCAGATCGCTGCGCGTATCCTCGTTCGAGAGCGACGTCCAGCTCTTTCCTCCATCCTCGGATACTTGCACAACGCCGAAATCCCATTGCTCTTCGATATTATAGCTCGTATCAAAGCTGAGTTCAGGCTTGGACTGGCCTGTCAAATCCAGCTCCTTGATCAGGAAGTTGTCTGCCTGATCGCCTTGATTGCTCCAAAGGACCGTTCCTTTGTCTGGATCCTGAACAGGCGTCCAGTTCGTGCGCAGGAAGTCAAGTCCCTGGAAGTACAGGTGATCAATTTTCGAATCGGGCTTGAGGACCTTAAAGTCTGTTCCCCATGCAGGCGTAATATTATCCGTCTTAACCGAGGTTGCAAAATCGGGAGCCAGATCAATGGAATTAAACTTGTAGGTGGAAGAGTCCCCTTTATAACCGCTGTCTAGCACAACGGCCGTCATGTAGTCGGCATATAAGTCTGCGAACGACTTATTAATCCCCGCCTCGGCCAGCGCGGCTTCAACACCGCTAATGCCGGCGTTAGGGTTATGGAACAGGGTTCGAATAAAGGACTCCCCGTAATGATCGTAGAGATACAGCTGGAACAGATAAGCGTTACCGTAATCTGCAAGAATCTGGAGATCGGTCTGGTCGCCCCATAAGGTAAGGGAGTTGCGGAGATTGGACAAAAACTCGCTCACATGGTCCGTGGAATGACCGTAGCCCACCATGTATTGGGCAAAGTCGGACAAGCCTTCATTAATGAAGCTTTCTTCCGCCGGATCGGTATCCCGGTGCAGCAAATGCTGAAACTCATGAGCGAACACGCCTTCATACAGATAAGGCTTAGCCGCGGTAGGCCCTGTCCTGTTCAGCCAATCCAGGCTGTCAATCGTCATTACGTTGCGATCGGCAAAATCGCTGATCGTAGGAGAAAAGTAACCCGCGATATAGCTCGGATAATTCGGATCATAGTAGCTTTGATCCTTGATATTATCGATTAGAATAACAACGCGGCCGCTGTCATCCTTGTACAAGCCGTTATACCCGTCTTCCCCTTTGCGTTCAGCCGGCGGTGCAAAGTATTCGATTTCTTTCGGATAAATACGCGTTTCGAATTCGTTCAGCAAGTATTGTACCTGCTCGTCCGTAATTTGAACGGAGCCGTTTCGCGGATCGCCATCCGGGAATCGGAGGTTGTTCGCTACCCACACCTCGCCGCTTTTCCCGACGGCCCGAAGAGTAAAGTTCGTTAAATAATATTGACCGTTCACATCGTTGTTCGTCAGCCATGGTTTGACGGTACCCACATCCGCTTCCGTCAAGCCGGCCGCCTCTGACGACAAGCCCGCATCCTCCGAAGCCGCACTTCCCGTCAAATCCAGCCGTCCCTCGGCTTCGACGCTTTCCAGCGTGTCTGCCCTAAGCTTGGCGCCTACGTCCAGCACGCTGGGATTTGCGTTGTAGCTTGTCTGCTTCGTTGGCGCCGCCGTTGCCGCTGACGGCGTCAGAAGGCCTCCGACCAAAATTAATGACGATATCAGACCAAAAAAATTGCGTTTCGCCACATCCATTCCTCCTTAAAAGAATGATCACACAAATAGCCCGGATTAGCCTGATTGTGAGGATTCTTTAGTCGTAAGCATGAGCTTACCGATAGTGCCAGCCGCATGAAGGCTATGTCAACTATCATAACAAGGAGGAAAATAAACGAAAGTGCCGCTGCTACCATACGTGTCCATGTCAGGAAGACTTGTGCCGCATAACTATCGCCCTAGCTCTTGTCAAATTCGGTCGGTTCCTATCCCATTAATGTTTCATAGAGCCAGCTATAAGATATTCTTCCGCTAATCTCATGCTTTCCGGGGTGGATATCCCAGCCCAGCCGCTCTGCCGCTTCCCATTCGTTATAGATCTCCCGCAATGCCTCGATGGCGTTCCTCGTATATTTTACCGGAAAGATCGGATCATGCTCTCCCGATTCCACGAACAAGGCTCTTGGCGCAAGCAGCCCGGCCAGCTCCGGCTGCTCTGCCTCAAGCAATAGGCCCGGCATGTAATTGTCTATGCAATGGTGCATGGACAGAATGCTGCCCTGAAACGTATTAACCCAGCCGCATAATACCGTCGCTCTCACCCGCTCGTCCAATGCCGAGGTATACGCGCCGATCAAGCTGCCACCCGAAAATCCGAACACGCCAAGCCTTTCATTGTCTACATCCTCGCGTGTCTGCAAATAATCAAGCGCCCGGATCGCTTCGTATACTCTCATGCCGGCCAGCGTTCTTCCATACATAAGCAGCTGTGAGGACAAATCGACGCAGGAGCTGCCTGAAGGGTTGGCTTGCGAATCCCGTGCCAGCCGCCGGGCGCCAAAGCCCATGATTTCGGGAATCGCTACGATCATTCCCCGGAGTGCCAGTTGAACCGCAAAGCGGTTATAAATACCCGGATCGTCCAGCGCGCGGCCTTGCTCATCCAGCCCAACCGCATCCCTCATGCCATTGCCATGGCCATGACAGGCAAGCACGGCGGGCATTGGGCCTGCCGTGTCCTTCGGAATAAGCACCCAGACCGGCACCTGGACCGATTGCATCGTAGAGTAAGCAACCCTCTCCAGGAAATAATCGCCATAGTCGGTTCGGTCTATCAATCTGGCGTTAAGAGGATAGTTGCGATCCGGGAATTCGCCCAGCGCCTGCTTCAGCTTGCTCAGCAGGTTATGGCGTCTCTCCGCCAACGGAGCTTCGATTTCCTTCATGCGTCTTTCCCTTTCCGCTTGCTCGTACAGCTGCTGCAGCATGGCATCCACTGTCCAATCCATTACCTCAACCGCTCCTCCCATTATAAAGAAAACCTCTGGGTTTATTATAAAGGAACAACATTAGTCGAGAAACTCCAATCCCGTATTTCTCAAATCGATGCGGAACGTATAGCTGATCTCCGCATGCTTGAACATTTCCGGCCATTTCTCGTACTCCGACGGCTGAAGGCGGCTGCGGAAACGATTGCCAAAGCCAAAAATATCGGCTCCTAACCGCTGCGTTTTTTCAAACATCGATTTGGCAAGAGTGTTCAGATCCGTTTCCAGCTCGGCAACAACTTCGGTTGAATTCTGCTTCCGGGAACGGGAGCTGTCGATGAGCGTTGTGACAAGCGAGCAGTCAATTCGAATAATCGGCTTCCCATCCTTCAGGTCTGTCCTTACGCGGGTATGGTTATGTACAATTCGGACATCCGATTTGCTCATCAGTTCAACCTCGGAATCGTGAAACCGATGTGTGAAAATTTCATACAAAAGCGATTCATCCTTGTTTAATTCCCCAACGATCTTGTCTTTGACAAAAATCGCATTGCCTGCAAGGACGAACGAATTCTGCTTCCCTTCGGTTAATAAAGGGATCAGATTAGCATGAAAGGGATTGTATAATTTAGAGTAAACATCCCACAGCATCACTTTGTTTTTTCTCGGAATGCCTCCCGCGTAAGTCTCGAAAAACAGCTTGGTGTAGATGCCTGAGAGCTCTCCCGTCGGATTGGTGTTCGTAAAGATACGCTCCATATCGCCTCTTATAATAGCGACTACGGCATCCAGGGGAACGGACCGCTCTCTTATCGCAAACTCCAAGTAAGGCACAAGTCCCGTTTGGGCTAACGATTCGTGCACCAAAATCGCGCGTGTTGAGGAAGGATCAAGCGCCTTGGGCAGCTTGTATTTAACTCTGTTCATCGCATCCGATACGGTCTCCCCGTGCTGGCTTAGCGTAAAAAAATCCTTTTTGTTCGTTTCCTGCATTCCTTTGGGCAGCGGAAAACGAAACCATACCTTTAAGGAGGCATCCGTAGATTTCTGCAGACCTATTACGCCGACCATTAGCCGGTTATCCACGTCTTTGGAGTCCCAGCACCCGCAAGTTACGAGCATAAGCAGACAGAGCGTAATAACAAGCGGCCATCGATGCCTTCTTCTCATACTCCTTCTTCCTTTCCAACTCTCCGGCCGTAGGCTACGGCCAGCATCCCAAGCAAAGGAAAAACAAACATAACGTAGAGTCTGATTCCGATTGTCAGTACGGTAATGCTCTCGATCTCCCTCCAAGAGGTTACAAGCGTTGCAGTCGCATAAACGGCCAATAACGCCACTGCGTATATGACAGGTCTATTTGCCCGGGGCCATAGCGTGCTAAACATTTCTCCAATGGCATGCATCTTTAGGGCCATGATAACCAAGATGTAGAGCATCGTGATGGAGACATAAAAAGCGGTTAAATTTTCGAACACAATCCAATAATGCGATACGGAATCCATCTTGGAGATGAAGGGCATTGTCAGACGTTCACTTAATTCTCTTCCGAATGTTAGTACCGGCAAATAAATATAGCTGGAGATCAAAGGAAGAGTACACAAAATTGCAACGAAATAACTGCTCCACGCCTTTCTTGCCGACTGCCTCGTATAGGGCCCAATAAACGATGTGATGACAAACCCCATCCACATAAACGATCCGGCATAGAAGCGTTTATCCATGAAGAAATCGCCGTTTGTTCGGATCCACGGGGCGCCAAGCGTCCAATGCACATCGCTTAGACCAATAATTATCAATATTAAAGTAAACAGCAAAGTCAGCAGAAAAAACACTCTGGCTGTCCGTAAAATCGGCATCATCCCCGCCAGCGCAAGTGCGGCAGGGGCAAGAAGCATACCGTTCAAAAACGATATTGGAGTGGTGGGAAGCATGGTCATCGTAACGATCTCTGAATAAGCCCTCAGCATAATAACAATCGCAGTAAAAAAGAACAGAAGAATGGGCAGGCAAATGATGCATGTCCAGACTACGCCTATGGAACCGCGAATGCGGCGCAACAGCTTTTCTCCGTTTAATTGAGTGAGCAGCCGGCTGTAAATCCATGAGCTGACGATGGCACCCGCTGCCCAGATCGTTATGGGGACCCAATAGGCTCCGTCTGTGCTGCGGATGATAAAGCTCGGATAAATAAATCCAGCCGCGGCACCGGAGTATAACATTTGAATAGCAAACAGTTCATACCCGCCAATACTCGATAGACGCTTCATAGAACACTCCTTTGATGCAATTGGACGATGGATTGGGCTAGGTTGTCTTTTTCCTTTTAGACCATAAGGAAGTAAGATAAGGGGATCCAAATGTTTCCAGGCAGCTGAGATAAAATACAAGACAAGCAAAGCAGAAGACGATACCCAGAATTCCGGCGATCGATGCCCCCACTACAATGAAATACTTCAAAATCCGCTGAACCAATCCCATTTGGTAATCTATAACAATAAAATTCGTAATAGCCGTAGCCGCCACAACGATAATGAGCAGGTTGCTGACGATATTCGCCTGGATAATCGCTTGTCCAAGCACGACGCCCCCTACCATCGTAACGGTCGAGCTTATCGTCTTGGGCAGCCGCAAGCCGGCTTCGGCAATAAAATCAATCATGACCAGCATAAGAAGCGTTTCTACAAATACGGGATAGGGTACGCCTTCCCGGCTTGCAGCAGCTGCCAGACTAATCTCTAGACGGTTGACGTCCACGTTTATCGAGGTCAACGCCACATACAAAGCCGGGAGAAACAAATTGATGAACATCGCCAGAAAACGCAGGATAAGCAGAAATTGGGTTACAAATGGATTTACATATTTATCTTCAGGCGAGTGCCAAAAGTCGGTATAAACGGAAGGCACGCTTAACGCGAACGGGGATCCGTCAACCATAATAACAGCCTTGCCTTGTAGCAGGTCCATCGAGACTCGATCGGGTCTTTCGGTGGAAACTGCCAAAGGAAATAAATGCATTCGCTTGCGGGACATAAGCAGACGCAGAAATTGAACGCAGTCATGAATAGCATCCGTCTTAATGCTGGAAATCCTCTCTTTAAGCTGCGATAACAGATCAACGTCAATGGCATCCGCATAATAAAACAGCCCGACACGGGTATAGCTCTCGGTTCCGACCACAGTCTCCCACATTTTCAGCTTGGAAGAATGAATTTGTTGCCGAATCAAAGCCGTATTCACGTCGAGACTTTCGATAAAAGCATTCATTGGACCTTGAAGAACATTCTCGGTTATTGGAGACCCGATGCCCCTTTGTTGATTCTCTGATAATTGCAGAATCAGGCCCTTCGAAGATTTCCGCTTGCATAGAATGGCATATCCGTTGCAGATCGCCGCTTCACAGCGCTCGAATTCCCCTTCGGTCATTCCGGTACCGCTATAACGGGCTAGACGCGCGGTTAAATGCCCATTGTCCTCTCCTAGCAGAAAATCCAGCTTTTGCGAAGAGCATAACGATTGGAGGTAACATAAAATCATTTCGTCTTTATCCAAGGAGCCAATTAACACCACTCGGAAATCCATGGAATCCGCAAACGCCTTTTCTAGCAGCTCGAGCAAAGGCTCCGAACAAGGCTGCTCGTTCAAACCGTATACGGTAGCAAGAATATCGGGCATGACGAAAGCCTCCTTGTTTGCCACGAATTAGGAATCGTTATTTTATTCTTTCCAAAAAAGTTCAAGGCATGTAAAGAAGCATCCGCAGTTCAACGCCTTCTTCAAGGGCTCTTCTGCCGGTGCTTTATTTTCTCCGAAAAAGGAAAAGCGGGCTTCTTATCTGGAACCCGATTCCAGATAAGAAGCCCGCTTCAATTGTTCGTCACTTACATGCCGATGAACATGTTCATGCTGTAAGGTCCCCAATTCTCGCCGTTGAATCCGGCTGCCCCCTCCGTATTTACGAAGCAAGGAAGAACAATATACAGCGTGCGGGGAGGAATGTTGCTTCTAAACGTGATGAGAAAATGCATGCCTGAATTATCGGCCGGCGTAATCATCGCCATATCCGGCTGGAGGGCGTTAGAAGCCGAAAGGGCATTCCCCATGTTTACGCTTGCCGCACTATTTGTGCCGGCATTGCTGCGAATCCAATAATTGGATAAACGAACAGCCGAGTTGAGGTCTGCCCGCCGGTCATACGTTAACAGAATTTGGTTTGCGGCCGTCTGCCTGGCACTGGTCAACACGGGGTGATCGTCCTGACGTTCGAATGGAAAGATGTACATGCCGCAGCCTCCTTTCAGAGAGTCATTCGCCTACGCCAGTATATGTGCCGGCTTCTTAAGCGTGAAGGAATTTTCTGTCCGCCAATCATCCTCTCTATTAAAAAAGCTTCCTTCCGCATTTCGGAAGGAAGCTTCTGTTACATGCTTCGTTTCATCCAAACAACCGATTCCACGTGGCTCGTCCATGGAAACATATTTACGATAGATTTAATCTGTTAGTATACGCAGTAGCCTTGATTTGACGGACTTTTCGAAAATGTTATTTGCTATAAATGACTTCATTCAGCAATGCACTCTCTCGGGTAGAGTTGTTTCACTATCCAAACGCAAAGTCTCCAGTATTCGAATACGAGTTTCATGAACAGCAGCATTCTCAAGAACCATTCATCATATCCGGAAACTAAAATTGTATTAACATTTGGGCATACTTGCTGTTTATATCTGGCGTCTGCAAGTTAGCTCATTGTGCTTCGCACTCTCCTGCGCGCTACGCCGGAGGTATAAGCGGCTTGAATGACTGCCTCTTTCACCCGTTCTGCAACATGCGGATTGAAAACGCCCGGAATGATGTAATGCTCGCTTAATTCCTCTTCGCTCACGACGTCTGCGATTGCCTGGGCCGCAGCCAGCTTCATCGCTTCCGTAACGTGGGAAGCCCGGCAATCCAGCACGCCCCGGAATAAACCCGGGAAGCACAGCACGTTGTTAATCTGGTTCGGATAATCCGAACGCCCGGTTGCCATAACGCGGACAAGACCCTCGGCTTCTTCCGGCAAAATCTCCGGAGTCGGATTGGCCATCGCGAACACGATTGGATCGGCAGCCATCCGCTCAATATCCGCGCGCTTCAGTGCGCCCGGGCCCGAAACACCGATAAAAATATCCGCGCCTTCGATAACATCGGACAACGCCCCGCTCTCCATCTCCGGATTCGTGTGCTCCGCATACCAGCGCCATGCTTCGTGCGGGTAGCTGTTACCGCGAACGAGCGCGCCTTCCCGGTCAACGCCTACAATCCGCGTCACTCCCGCTGCCTGCAATATTTTCGTGCATGCAATACCTGCCGCGCCGATACCGCACAGAACGATCTTGCAATCCGCGAGTTGCTTACCGACCAGCTTCACGGCATTATACAGACCAGCCAGAAGCACAACGGCCGTTCCGTGCTGATCGTCATGAAATACCGGAATATCCAGCTCCTCAATGAGTCGTTGTTCGATCTCGAAGCAGCGCGGGGACGAGATATCCTCGAGATTGATGCCTCCAAATGCCGGGGCGATCCGTTTGATCGTAGCAATGATTTCTTCCGTATCCTGCGTATCCAAACAGATCGGGAAAGCATCAACGCCAGCCAGCTGCTTGAACAGCATCGCCTTTCCTTCCATGACCGGCATGGCAGCGAGCGGGCCGATGTTGCCAAGGCCTAGAACGGCACTTCCGTCCGAAACGACCGCAACCGTATTGCGTTTAATGGTCAGCTTGTGGGCACTGTTCGGATTGTCGTGAATGGCCATGCAGATGTTCGCGACGCCGGGGGTATAGACACGGGAAAGATCATCCCTTGTTTTGATGGTCATTTTGGGCGTCACCTCGATCTTACCGCCCAGATGCATCAGGAAGGTCTGATCGGACACTTGCAGCACCGTAACGCCTGGCAGATGGTTCAGCATACGGACGATGACATCCTTGCTTGCCGCATCCACGATATTAATCGTCAAATCCCGAACGGTCGTCGTTCGGCCGTTGCCGCTTACGTCGATGGCGACAACATCGCCGCCCGCTTTGCCTATTGCCGTAGCAATCAAGCCAAAGGTTGCCGCCTCCTTGTCCATCTCCAGCCGGATGACGATGTTACTGCTCCCTGTTTTCGGCATAGTCATTCTTCTCAGCTTCCCTTCCAGTTCAACTTTGGTATCCATTAACGGGTCAGCTTAACCTGGAGGCCGTGCTTTTCAAATAACTCGACCATGACCGCCTTCGCCTCCGCCTCGTCAGGACCGTGAATTTCCAGCTCATATTGCGAATCGTGCAGCAGGGAGAGACTGAGTCCGAGAATGCTCTTCACATCGATCACCCGGTTGTCTACCTTCATCACAACGCTCGATTGAAACGTGTTAGCCGTTTGATTGATTTCGACAATCGTTCTAGTCCCTAAGCCATCCATAAGAGCCCCTCCATTTCTTTTCTAGGATTGCACATCCTGCCTTACCACCGCGTGCTGTTTGCGCCGCAGCAGCTTGCCGGCTGTCACGACGGCAACGGCAAGCAGCACGGGGAGCAAGCTGTGAACGAAAGGAGGCATGGTATCCATGACATGCGCGACCCTCTCGTCACCGATGATCATTTCACCAGCCGTGTATCCAAGCAAGGCGACGCCCAGCAAGACAATGATCGGAAATTTGTGCATTAATCGCATTAATAATGTACTTCCCCAAATAATCAACGGAATGCTTATCGCGAGGGCCAGTCCGATAAGCGCGTAGTTGCCATCCGCCGCGCCGGCAACGGCTAGCACATTATCCAGACTCATAACCAGGTCGGCAATTAGAATCGTTTTAATAGCAGCGCCAAGTTCGCTGCTGGATGCGAGCTCCCCCTCTTCGTCCTCTCCCTTCATCAGCTTCAAAGCAATCCATACGAGCAGCAACCCTCCGGCTAGCTGGACGAAAGGGATATGCAGCAGCCACACAGCGGCAAACGTTAGCACGATTCGCAGAACAATAGCGCCAAAGCTTCCGAAGAAGATCGCTTTCTTCTGCTGCTCCTCGGGTAAATTGCGGCAGGCCAGGGCAATAACGACCGCATTATCGCCGCTGAGCACGATATTGATCAGTATAATTTTGAGCAGGCCAAGCACAAGCCACTGCAGATCCACCTAAAAAACCTCCAATCCGTTTAGCCTTCTTCGTTAATAATCACCTTCTTGCCGCGCAGCTTCAGTAGAAGCGGAATACTAATCCACAACACGCCGATAATGAGGAATGCGAGAGATACCGGCTTTTGCAGGAAGATCATGAAATCGCCGTTCGAAATGGTCAAGGCCCGCCGCATATTGTTCTCCATCATCGGACCTAGAATAAGGCCAAGGACAAGCGGAGCGAGCGGAAAATCATTCTTGGACAATACATAGCCGATGACCCCGCATGCCATAATGAGCAGCAAATCGAAGGTTGAATACTGCACCGCGTATACCCCGAATACAGAAAAAACTATAATTAGCGGAATTAAATATTTAGCCGGCGTCTCAATGACCTTGGCGAACAGCTTGACAAGCGGCATATTGAGAATAAGGAGCATCAGGTTGCCGACGAACATGCTGGCGATAACGCCCCACGCGAGCTGCGGGTGATCCTGGAATAGCAATGGACCCGGCTGAACGTTGTACATAATAAACGCGCCCATAAGAATGGCCGTCGTACCCGACGAAGGAATACCCATTGTAAGCAGCGGAATCATTGCGCCGCCGGAAGCCGCGTTGTTCGCCGATTCCGGTGCGGCTACGCCTGCGATAGCGCCCTTGCCGAACTTCTCCGGATTTTTGCTTAGCTTCTTCTCCATCACATAGGAGAAGAAGGAGGCTAGAATCGCGCCGGCGCCGGGAAGCAGGCCGATGAAGAAGCCAAGCACGGAGCCGCGGGCGATTGGCCCTGCGCTTTCTTTCATATCCTGCTTGGTCGGGAGGATACGATTGATCTTGGCAATCTCGGCATCGCTACTCTCACGCTCCAGAATCGTTTTGAACACTTCGCCGACCGCGAACATGCCAACTGCGATGGTCAAAAACTCAAGACCTTGATAAAGCTCCGGCATGCCGAAAGTAAAACGCTCGACACCCGATACGCTATCGATGCCTATCGTCGCCAGCAGCAGGCCAAACGCCGTCATCATCAGCGCCTTCACCATCGATTTGCCCGCCAGGCCGCTGATGGCCAACAAGCCGAGCACCATCAGGGAGAAATATTCGGCAGGGCCGAATTTGATTGCGACAGCCGACAGCGGCTGCGCAAGAAAAATTAAGCCGATGAGCGAAATAATGCCTGCAGCGAACGAGCCGATCGCCGAAATCGCCAGTGCCGCGCCCGCCCTGCCTTGCTTCGCCATTTGATAACCGTCGAGCGTAGTGACGACCGATGAGGACTCGCCTGGCGTATTTAGCAGAATTGAGGTGGTAGAGCCGCCGTACATTGCCCCGTAATAAACCCCCGCAAGCAAAATGATCGAACTTGTGGCTGCCTCCTCGGGTCCGAGTCCTCCGGTCAAGGTTGCTGTAATGGGAATAAGGAGCGCAACACCGCTCATCGGGCCGATACCCGGCAGCACGCCGACGACCGTGCCGATCAACACGCCCAGGAAGACGAATACAACGTTATGCCACTGCATGGCCGTAGCCAGCCCATGCGCCAAATAATCAATTGTGCTCATCGAGTAAACCCCCTAGGAGATGCCAAGCCAAGCTGGGAAACCAGGCAAAGAGCCGTCCAGCACGTTGACAAAAAGAAAATAAACGCCATACGAGAAGCAAGCGGCAATGATAACCGATCGCCATACTTTTCCTCTTTCCATCGTCTGAAAGCCGATCATGAGGAACAGAAACGTCGAGATAACAAAGCCAATGTCCTCCAGGAAGAAGGCATATAAGACGGCTGCGGTGAAAATAATGCCGAACCGTTTGTAGTCAAGGTTGGATTTGCGTTTTTGCTGCTGCTGTTTGCGGAATGTCTCGTAGATCAGCCTTGCGCTCATCAAGGACAGAAAGCCGCCCAGAAACATAGGGAAAATGTTCGCCCCAACATTGCTGCCGTAGGAGCTTGCCGTAATCGATTTGCTGCCGATCATAAAGGCGATTCCGATCGCACAGAAAACGATGCCAGCATAGCGGTCGAAAGAAAGGTTCACCTCGGTCACTCTCCTCTGAGAGCATTAGGGGAGAAGATTCTTCTCCCCTAATGCTGCATGGTTTCTCTATTTTTGCATGCCAAGCGCCGTCAGCATTTCGTTAAGCTGCGCTTCCTGCTGTCCCAGGAATGCTTTGAAATCGTCCGCGTTTTTGTAATCGCTCTGCCAGTTGTTGGCCGTCATTTCGGATTTCCATTGCTCGGACTCAACCATCGCCTTCAGCTTTGCATCCCAGAAGGACTTCGCATCCGCACTCATCTCCTTCGGACCGAAAATACCGCGCCAGATGAGAAACTCTGCGTCAATACCCTGCTCCTTCAGCGTTGGCACATCCGCCAGACTGCCGCCGGTCAAGCGCTCCGGAGACTCAACCGCGAGAACCTTAATCTTGCCGGCCTTTACGTACTGGTCGAGCGAGGACGCATCCGTGCCCAGCACATCGGCGTTGCCGCCAAGCAGGGCGGTAATCGCTTCGCCGCCGCCGTCGTAGGAGACATACTTGACGCTCTTTGGATCAATCCCGTATTTGAATGCAGGCAGGATCGAGACCAGATGATCCATCGAGCCTGGCGCGGACCCGCCGGCTACCGTAAACTTCGACGGTTCTGCCTTCATGTCGTCCAAGAGCGATTTCAGATCGTTGTATTTCGAATCCGCAGCAACGGCGATAGCGCCGTAATCCTTCGTCAATTGCGCCAGCGGCGTCGTATCGTTGTAGCCGTAAGGCGAGTTTCCTTCCTTCTTCAAATGGTTGATCAGAATCGGAGGAGAGCTGACGAACAGCTTATGGTTGTCCTTGACGTCTTTCGTAGCATACTCGGCCATAAATACAGCGCCGCCTCCGCCCGGCTTGTTCTCGACGGTGATGGCTTTGTCGGTCGCTTTCGTTTCCGTCAGCACCTTCGTAATGGTGCGCGCTGTCATGTCCCAGCCGCCGCCTGCGCCCGATGGCGCTACGATCGTGAGCGATTTGCTCGGATAATCCGAAGAGCCGGAACCCGATTTGTTCGCTGCGCTGCCGCATGCAGCAAGGCTGATGGCGAGTACGGCGATTGGAGCGGCTTTCCAGGATTTTATAAGCCATTTTTTCATGTATGAAGACCTCCCGCATGAATTTGTTTTTGTATGCGCTTTCTTTGAAGCGCTTTCAGAATAACATCCGACTTATCAAATGAAAATGTTAAGGACATAAACGATAATAAAGCGATTGTGGTCATTTTGTTCATTTTGTTCACGGCCCGTTATTTAAGATAGCGGTTACAAGTTATGCTACAATAGGAGGAAAAATCGGAGGCGACCTGCATGCGGCTGCAAACAAAGCTTATCCTTATCATTTGTTCCCTGCTCGCTTTCGTCATTATTAGCTTGGGCGGTATTTTCTACGTTGTTATCACTACCCTGCTGGAGAAGCAAATCGGAGAGCAGGCTCTCAAGGTTGCGGAGACCCTTGCCGTCATGCCCGAAATCCGGGGCGCCTTCGACGACCAGAACCCTGCGCTCGTCATCCAGCCTCTGGCCGAATCGGTTCGGCTCGAAACCGGCGCCCAATACATCGTAGTCGGGAATCGGGAAGGCGTACGGTACTCCCATCCGCTTCCGGAACGAATTGGCGGGCAAATGGTCGGCGGCGACAATGGTCCCGTGCTTGAAGGAAAACCCATTATTTCTAAGGCTACCGGCTCAATGGGTCCTTCCCTGCGCGGCAAAGCTCCGATCTTTGACAAAAGCGGCCGCGTAATCGGCATCGTTTCCGTCGGATTTTTGACCGTCGATGTCAATTCCATCACTAATGCATATCAAATTGAAGTGATGCTCGTTTCCTTCGTTGTCCTTGTGGTAGGCACGATTGGCTCCATCCTCATTGCCCGCAGCGTAAGGCGGTCCATCCACGGCCTAGAGCCGAAGGAGATAGGCGAGCTTTATATGGAGAAACAGGCTATTCTGGAATCGATCCGCGAAGGCCTCATCGCGATTAACCGGTCCGGACGCATAACACTGGCCAACCGCTATGCGCACCAGCTTCTCGCCATACCCGAGCATGAGAGCATTATCGGCAAGCAGGTGGAGGAGATTATCCCGAATACGGGTCTGATGGATGTTGTTCGCTCCGGACTTGCCCAATCGGATCGGGAGATGCTGATCGGCGAGGAAGAGGTCGTTGTGAATCGCGTGCCGATCAAAGATTTTCAGAATCGGGTAAGCGGCGCCGTATCCAGCTTCCGCAGCAAATCCGAGCTGTACCGGCTTGCCGAGGAGCTGTCGCAGGTCAAGCGGTTCGCCGAATCGCTTCGCGCCCAGACCCATGAGTTTTCCAACAAGCTGTATGTTATCTCGGGACTTATCCAGCTTGAGTCTTATCAGGAAGCGATCGACCTTATTTCAAGAGAAGCGAGCGTTCATCAAAATCTCGTCCAATTCATCATGCGCGAAGTTCCCGACCCGGTAATCGCCGGGCTGCTCATTGGCAAATACAATCACGCGAAGGAGCTGAAGATCACCTTCCGTCTTGACGAGGAAAGCTCCTTTCGCGACATACCGCCTCATATAGACCGAAGTCTGCTCGTCACCATTATCGGCAATCTGGTAGATAATGCGATGGAAGCGGTGCTTGCCCGCAGTGAGCTGGACGAGGACAACAAGCTTACCTCCTTGTTTCTGACCGATCTAGGCGATGATTTAATTATCGAATGCGAGGATAACGGAGTTGGCATACCTGAGGAATTCAGCAAGGCCATATTCAAGCAGGGCTTCTCTACCAAGCAAGGCGAACATCGCGGCATTGGGCTATCGCTAGTAGAGCATGCCATTCATAAACTGAACGGCTACTTGACCTTCAGTCGTAGCCCGCAGGGAGGTACGATTTTTACGGTAGCTATACCAAAGCATGCTGATTTAAGCCAGAAGGAGCAATCGAAATGATGACGGAGACGCCAACTATAGAAGTGCTGATTGTGGAGGACGATGTCAAAATCGCTGAAATTAACAGACGCTTTGTGGAACAAATCGAAGGTTTTCATGTCGTCGGCATTGCTACTGACGAAACACAAGCCCGGACACAACTGGAAGTGTTAAATCCCCATCTCGTGCTGCTCGACATCTACTTTCCCGATACGAACGGATTAAGCATGCTGCACTACATCCGTCAGCATTATCGGGATACGGACGTCATTATGATTACCGCCGCAAGAGAAAGCGAAGCGGTGCGTGAAGCGATCCGTGGCGGCGCATTCGATTATATTATGAAACCGCTCGTCTTTAACCGACTTCGGGAAACGCTCCTTCGCTATGTTGCCTTTCAGGCAGAGCTGCACCGTTTAGCGCATTCGCAAACCGTGAACCAGAACGATATCGACCGCGTGCTTGCCGGTTCAAGCAAGTCCGAAGTTGCGGCCGAATCCACGCTGCTGCCTAAGGGAATCGATAGGCTCACGTTGGAGAAGGTCGTGCAAGCGCTCGCCTCCGAGAGCAAGGGCCTGTCGGCTGAGCAGGTTGCGAATCTGATCGGCACGAGTCGCTCGACGAGCAGACGGTATTTGGAGCACCTTGTCGGACTAGGCAGCGTCTATGCCGATCTTTCCTACGGGGTCGTCGGCCGGCCGGAGCGTGTCTACCGAACGAAGAAATAGAATCGCATCCGGTACTGCACAATAAAATAAAGAAGACGCACAGGTTTTTCCTGGCGTCTTCCGTTTATATAGGCATTTGTATGATTAATTTTTACATCAAATTTACATCAAGAGCTTTCCAGTACTAATATCCTAGGCAAGCTCACAATGCAATAAAATAAAGGGTTTCACCGTATTTCTCAATCTCTTACCATCCACACAACGCACTCCACATGGCTCGTCCACGGGAACATATCAACCGGCGTAACTTCCACGGTCTTGTAACCGCCGTCTTCCAGCGTGCGCAGGTCGCGCGCGAGCGTGGAAGGGTTGCAGCTGACGTACACGACCCGCTCCGGCTGCATCTTCAGAATCGTGTCCAGCAACTCCGGGTCGCAGCCCTTGCGCGGTGGGTCAACGACGATGACGTCGGGGATGATTCCCTCTTCGCGCCAGCGCGGGATGACAACTTCCGCCGGGCCTGCCTCAAACGAGGCGTTGCCGATGCCGTTCAGCTCCGCGTTACGCTTCGCATCCTCGATGGCCTCCGGCACAATCTCTACGCCGTAGACGCGGCCAGCCTTCCGTGCGAGGAATAGAGAGATCGTCCCGATGCCGCAATAAGCGTCGATCACGGACTCCTTGCCTGTCAGCTGCGCATAGTCGACCGCTGTCCGGTAGAGCTCCACCGTCTGCGACGGGTTCACCTGATAGAACGAACGGGCCGAGATCGCAAACCGGATACCGTCAAGCTCGTCATAGATAACCTCGCTGCCCCAGAGCACCTTCGTCTCATCGCCAAATATGACGTTCGTATCGCGCGTGTTTACGTTCTGCACGATGCTTTTTACCTCCGGCAGTGCCGCGCGGATCCGTTCAACCCACAGCTCGGCTTGCGGAAGCTTGCGCCCGTTCGTCACGAGCACAACCATAATCTCGCCGCTCACAAAGCCTGTCCGCGTCATCACGTGGCGGAGCAGCCCTTGTCCGGTTTCTTCGTTATAGGCCGTAACCCCAAGCTCGCGGCCGATCGCCTTCACGACGCGGACCACCTCATCGTTGCGGTCATGCTGAATGTGGCATTCGTCCGTATCGATAATGCGATGGCTGCCCTTGGCGTAAAAGCCTGCAACCAGCTCGCCATCGCCTGCGGATGCCCCAACCGGCACCTGCGCCTTATTGCGGTATCGCCACGGATCGTTCATGCCTACCGTCGGATGAACGATAATCCCGGACGCCGCTTCTCCTTCGCCCGCAATCCGCAGCTTCCCGATCCGCTCCAGCGCATCCACGACATGCTGCCGCTTCCAGCTGAGCTGCGCGGCATAGTCCATATGCTGCAGCTGGCAGCCGCCGCATTTATCGTAAATGCCGCAGACCGGTACAACGCGGTCGGCGCTTGATTCCAGCAGCTCTTGAAGACGCGCGTAGCCGTATGCTTTCTTCACCTTCATTACTTTCGCCCGTACGCGCTCGCCCGGCAATGCCCCCTGAATAAACAAGGTATAGCCATCCGCCCGGCCAACCCCTTCCCCGTCATGGGTCAGACCGATGATGTCGACAACAACCTCTTCATTTTTTTGCACCGGTGCGTCCACGGCAGCCTGCGAAGAAGATCCTCCCGCTCCCCCGTTCTTCCGGCCGCCTGCCGTATGGCTTTTTCTATTTGAACCCGCATTACGCGTATGATTTCTATTCATCATTGCTCTCCGCTTCCTCATGCTATTATCCCTATAGTGTAATGCATCTGCATAAAGAAATAAACCTCCGGCGCAAGCGTAACGCTCACTGCCGGAGGTTTATTCCAAGTGCCATTAACGATGGCGATAAGAGGCTTCGCCAAGCTCATCGGCAAAAATCTGCAGATGCGACGGCAGTACCGAGAACGTAAACGGCAGCGTACCGCCGTATTCGCCATCCAGGTTAATCTGCACGTAACTTGGCGAAGTGACCTTCATCTTATTCGTACGGAAATGAATCACATGCGAATCGTTCAGATGCTCGCCCCGGAGCGCCAGCGTAGCGATCCGGATAAATTCGGCCAGGTTGCATCTTCGGAGCAGCACGACGTCGAACAGCCCGTCATCGGGCTTTGCTTCCGGCGCCAGCTTCTCGAATCCGCCAACCGAATTGCTGTTGCAGATCAGGAAGAGCATAAATTCCTCATGGAACTTGCCTACCCCTTCCGCTTCAATAATAAGCTCCGTTGGGCTTAAGCGGGTCATCTTCTCTAAGCCCTTCAAATAATACGCCAGCTGCCCGATCATCGTCTTCAGCTTAATCGGCACATCATAGGTCAGCTCGGTCAGCGAGCCGCCTCCCGCAATATTAATGAAATAACGCTCATTGGCTTGACCGACGTCAATCGGCCGCGTGTAATTCTGGATAATCAGATCGCACGCGTATTCCCAATGCTTCGGGATACCCATCGCGCGGGCAAAATCATTCGTCGTCCCCAGCGGTAAAATGCCAAGAGGAGGCCGGTTCGGCTTATTCGCCATCCCGTTAATAACCTCATAGATGGTGCCGTCGCCGCCTGCCGCGATAATCAGATCGTAATCCCGCTGCGCCGCATCCGCTGCGGCAAGCGTTGCATCTCCCGCTCCAATCGTCGCGTGGCAGCTGGTCTCGATACCCGCCTGATCCAGCTTCTGCAGAATATCCGGGAGACGACGCTTCATCTCTTCCCTTCCCGATGTCGGGTTGTAAATCAATCTTGCACGCTTCATCGATTAACCCACCATTTCTTTCAAAAAACGGTCACTTACCTCTCCTGAAGCCAAGCCGTCATACGCCGCTCCAGCCACCGCTCAATAGCCGGATGGGGCAGCATAGCCTGCCCGTTGTACCGGTAATCCAGACCTTTCAACCGCGATGGAATGACCGTATTCGTAAAATAACCCTTGCTCAAAAATAAAGGAACGACGATTACCGCTTCATTTGGTCTCTCTTCCTGCAAAGCTCTCAAATGATCCGCCGCCTGATCGGGCAGCAGCATCGCCGTCCTAGAGCGGGCGAAGCCGCCCAGCTTCCGCAGCCGTTCCGCGAGCAGGTTCAGACCGTGCTGCCAGCGTTCATGAAAAACCTTCTCCCGGCTTCCATGCGCAACGAGCATAACCGTCTCAACTTCAGGGTGGACAGAGAGCGGCTTAATGTTCGACAGCAGCAGCTCCGCGATGTCGGGATCGTCGTCGATCGGCATGCCGTAGTGAACCTTGGCGTTAACCCGGAAGGTGCCAAGATCGCCTTCAAGCTCGGCCACCGGCGGCAGGCCAAATGCCTGCCCGATCTCATCGACATGCGTGCTGCCGGACGAAAGAAACAAAGGAAGCACGAATAAGTCCGTCACTCCCTGCTCTTCTAACGCATCTATGCCATCCTGAATTAAACGGCCTTCAACAATTTCGAGAAAAGAAGAATAGACCGGCACGCCTTGCACGTGCGGAGAGGCTGCCGCGGCGGCGACCGCCTCGTCAACCAGCCGAACCCATTCTGCTTCCCTCGAACCATGACTGATCACGAGAATGCCCGGCTTCATGGCACTATCTGCCTAAACGCTCTAAAGTCATTTTATACCCATCGTTGCCATAATTCAAACAGCGCTTAACCCGGGAAATCGTTGCCGTGCTTGCGCCTGTCTCCGCCTCGATTTGGTTGTACGTGCTGCCCTTGCCCAGCATGCGAGCGACCTCAAGACGCTGCGACAACGACTGAATTTCATTGACCGTGCACAGGTCGTCAAAAAAGATATAACATTCCTCAACGGATTTAAGGGTAAGAATCGCTTCGAATAATTGATCAATTGCTTTATCGTTGAGCTTCTTAAGCTGCATTATCATCCACTCCTCAGGGGCGTGATTACACGCGCATTTCAGGCATTGTCATTAATGTCTAATGCTCACATTGTAGCTTTTTTAGGGGGTTTTTTCAAGCATTACCGTATTCACGCTTTACAGGACGGAAGAGCGTCCCGTAGGTAAATATCCGTATTATTTATATAAAAAAAGGGCATTCGTCCAATCGTCATGTTTGCCTATGCCATAGACTAATACCAAGAATACTTCCCTATACGGCATACGGGACCGGACCTGTGCGCAGGCTAATCCCCCATGCGGAAGCGGACGGAGTAGGGAAGCCATTGTTCCATAAACTTTGAAAAAAGGTTGTGATCCGCGTGAATTACCGGAACTACCCTGGCGGGGGCGGGCATTCGAACCCTCACCAGTATCCGCCGCACTCGCCGCACAGCGGCCATCACCGGCGCGGCTATGTCCGTAACCAGACCAGTCAGGGATTAAACAGCTTCCAGAATCCACTTGGCTTCAGTACGGATGGTGCTCCGATTCCACCTGCGCCTCCTGTCTTTTCGACGGAAGAGACTATCATACAACACGAGGATAACCTGCCTGTCGTCGTGCCGACTACGGCGGCAGAATTGGTGGAGACGACGGCACCGGCCAAAGCCGGCGGCTTCAGCATGCCGAGCTTGACCGAGATTAAAGGCTTTGTCGACCGGATTGGCGGCTTGGATGGCATTCTGACCACCGTTGGCAAGGTTCAAAAGGTCGTATCCAGTGTGTCGCAAATGGCTCCTCTCGTCAAGGTTATTCTGGGCTCCTTCAAAAAGGACTCCGGCAGCGACGCGGTGGACGATAGTATCGAGTATGTGCCGAAGAAACGCAAACGGCGCAAGAAACCCACTAACTCCGCCGGCAGACGCCGCAAGCGGAAGCGGCAGCGTTAACCGGCAACGCCTGATCAACCACCCCGATTGCAGCTTCAAGCTGCAGACGGGGTGGTTTTTTGTTTGCCCTTTTGTCGGTTTATGCCAGAGACGGCCCATGCTCCTCCGTGACCTTGGAACTAGCCGCAATGTCGAAAAAGCCGCTTCTGACATTGCCTGTCAAATTTATTGCCCGATTATGCGCGGACAGAGCTACATTTTGAATATAAATTTCATAATTTTGGAATTTTACCCCAAAAGACTCATGAGGAATTTCTCAGCTTCAACTACAATCATTATAACCTTATAACTTTTAATACAACTTATCCGACCCAATCGCTGCAGCCATCGTACCTGACCCTTGTTTGCCCGATATAAGCTCCCCCGAGTTTATATAAACAAATTATTAGGAGGTATGAATAATGACTTTATTACGACTGTCGCGGCCAACTCCATTCAAGATCATGACGATTTGCGCTCTCCTCGTGCTTGCCGCCGTCTCCATGCTGTTCACGACGGCAAAAGCGTACTCGCATGGTTACGTGGAAGGACCGGCCAGCCGGGCAGCGCTGTGCAAAAGCGGAGCCAACACCGATTGCGGAGCAATCGTATACGAGCCGCAAAGCCTGGAAGCTCCTAAAGGCTTCCCGGCAGCAGGACCTGCCGACGGCAAAATCGCAAGCGCAAACGGTGCTTTTCCCAAGCTCGATGAGCAATCCGCAACCCGCTGGACCAAAGTGAATATCTCTTCCGGCACGAATACCTTCACCTGGAAGCTGACTGCCAACCATTCCACGGCTAGCTGGAAATATTACATGACCAAGCCAACCTGGAATCCCAATGCCCCTCTTACCCGCGACTCATTCGATCTGACACCGTTCTGCTCCGTTGCTTATAACGGGGCCCAGCCGCCATTCTCCTACTCGAATACCTGCAACGTTCCCGAGCGAAGCGGCTATCATGTCATCCTTGCGGTGTGGGAGGTTGCCGATACGGCCAATGCTTTCTATAACGTCATCGACGTTAACTTTACCGGTTCGAATCCCGTCGACACAACGGCTCCTTCGGCCCCTGCTTCTCTTGCGGCAACCGCTACGGCGGCAACCAGCGTTTCCTTGTCCTGGAACGCTTCGACCGATAACGTTGGCGTAACCGGCTACAAGATTTATAGAGGCGCTACGCTGGCCGGAACAGCCTCGGGCACCAGCTATACCGTTACCGGCCTCACGGCAAGCACGGCCTACACGTTTACCGTTAAGGCGGTTGATGCCGCCGGCAACGAATCCGCTGCCAGCAACAGCCTGAACATTACGACAGCGGCACCTCCGTCCGTTGATACATCGGCACCTACCGCACCGGGAGGACTTCATATCATGGGTACTCCAACCTCCTCCAGCATGATGCTGATGTGGAGCCCGTCTACCGATAACGTAGGAGTTACCGGCTACAAAATCTATAACGGCTCCACGCTAGTCACAACGGCCTCCGGCACCGCGACATCCTATACCGTTACCGGCCTTGCGGCAAGCACTGCCTACAGCTTCTCCGTTTATGCGATCGATGCGGCCGGTAACCAATCGTCCGCAAGCACGGTCAGCGGCACAACGGCAGCTTCGACGGGCGCGCCTGCCTGGGCGCCAAATACGGCTTATGCCGTAGGAACCCTCGTTACGTATAACGGAGCTGCTTATAAATGCCTCCAGGCTCATACCTCCCTCACCGGATGGGAGCCTTCCAACGTACCTGCTCTATGGCAGCTGCAGTGAGTTTTGGGAACAAAATACAAAAAAGTGCCGGGAACCATTCCCGGCACTTTTTGCTGTCTTCTTACATAAACACCGTATCAATGACCCAATACACGCCTGCTGCAAAAAGCGCCGTGATCGGAATTGTAATAAACCATGCGATAACGATCTTCCCGGCAAGCGACCAGCGTACGCTGGAGAAGCGTTTGGCGGAGCCTACGCCGAGAATCGAGGAGGTGATAACATGCGTTGTGCTGACAGGCAGCTCGAGCATCGTTGCCGACAAGATAACGCCCGCCGAGCCAACGTCTGCGGCAAAGCCGTTGATCGGCTCGATCTTGAAGATCTTCGTACCCATCGTCTTAATGATCTTCCATCCGCCAATGGATGTACCAAGAGCCATTGCAAGCGCGGCGGACATCTTCACCCACAGCGGAACCTCGAAGTGATCCTGGATACCGCCCGCTACGAGCGCAAACGTAATGATACCCATCGCTTTCTGGGCGTCATTTGTACCGTGGGAGAACGACTGGAATGCCGCAGTCAGAATCTGCCCGAACCGGAAGCCCTTGTTCACTTGATGCGGGCTTGTCCTCGCAAAGATTAGCTTCAAGATCCACATGATAATGAAACCGGCCGAAAAAGCAATCAACGGCGAGAAAATAAGCGCCTTAACGATATCGACAAAACCATGCGCGTTAATGGCGTCAAAGCCCGCTCCCGATGCTACCGCGCCGGCAAGCGAGCCGATCAAAGCATGCGAGGAAGACGATGGAATGCCGAACCACCAGGTAAGCAGGTTCCAGGCAATCGCCGAGATAAGGGCCGCAATAACGATCTCTACCCCATTGGACAGATCCGCAGGATTGGCAACCCCGCTGCCGATCTTTTTCGCAACGCCCGTAAACGTGATCGCGCCGATGAAGTTCATGCAGGCCGCCATAATAATGGCAACCCTTGGTTTAAGGGCACGGGTCGATACCGTCGTAGCGATCGCGTTTGCCGTATCGTGGAAACCGTTAATAAAGTCGAAACCGAGCGCAAGTATGACAACCATCCATAATGTGATTGAATCCATTTGAATTGACTCCTACTCTCCGTGTAAGCTTAGCTGTTGCGCATAATGATCGATTCCAGCGTGTTCGCTACGTCTTCGCAGTAGTCGGTCGTTTGCTCCAACATTTCGTAAATTTCTTTCCGCTTCATCAGTTCAATCGGATCAGTCACATTCGTGAACAGGCTCTTGATACAAACGCGCAGCAGATCATCCGCCTGGTTCTCCAGCTCGTTGAGCGCAATATTAGGCTCGCGGATCGCCAGCAGTTTTTTATCGGTAAGGAGATAGATCGCTTTCTTGATTTGGTTCGCGGAACGAAGCAGGATATCGCCAAACAGCGTTATGTACTCGTCTTTTTCCTGGATATTGTACATTTCAAAGCGCGATGCGCAAGCTTCGATGCCGTCAAGCACATCGTCGAGCGAACTTGTTAAAGCCATTATATCTTCCCGCTCAATGGGGGTAATGAACGTTTTGTTCAGTTCTTTCAGAATGGTATGAACGTACTGGTCGCCTCTGCTCTCATGCTCTTTCATGATTTTGGCGAACTGGGCGACATCCGACAGGTCTGAAACACCGTTTGCGAAATATTCGATTGCGTCAACCAGCGTATCCGCCATTTCCTCAAACGTCTTAAAGAAAATATCCTTTTTCTTAAACATCGTAATCCCCTTTACCCGACTGGATGGTTAGGCATCATTTTCGAAATGAGCCCACAATATCTTAACACAGTTTACTTTATATTTGTTAAGGGAATGTAAAGGATTTATGAAAAGTTTTCGTTTTTGCAAAAAAAATATAAAAAGATGCGTTCCGCGAAGGAACGCACCGCTTTATCTCTTTTTGCGGGCACCCTCTACACCTAGTTAGAGTGTGTCCGACTTGTCTTTTTTTTACCCATAAATCACATGCTCGGCGAAAGTTGGCGCATTCGGCACGACTTGGAAGAACGTTTTCCCCGGTACAAAAGGAAGCTCGGCTCCATCCTTCATCAGCCTGACCATATTGTCGCTTGCGCGAACCCATTCGCATTCGACGGCCTTTCCCTTCTGGAACAATAACGCCGAGCCGCTCGCATGCAGATCAACCGACAGCCGCCCGACATCGTCCAGCGTCTTGTGATTGGCACCAAGCACAACTACGTTGGCAGCAGTCAGCTGTTCGCCGTTATTCAGATCGGTATGCGGCTCATCATTGACGAGTCGTTTATATAACCCGCTTGCCGCATCGTACTCATAGGAGACCTTATAGTCCTTGAGCAGAAACTTGATCTGAATCGAGGACGCTGCCGCACCCGCAGCGGTTGCTCCTTCTTCCGCAAAGGTATAGGACGGAACCGTTACATCGCTGCGGTATCCCTTCTTCTCTGCACCTGCCCGAAGCTTATCCAGCTCGGAGTACAGATTATGGGGCGCCTTGCGGTCCTTGCTCCGCCAGAAGTACGGGCCCGCGTTCGAGATTTCGTCGAGATAAGGCTTGTCCTGGTGCTGCAAAATATCATAAGCGTCATTGCTGGCCCCAGAATGAGCCAGAATAGCGCCGTAGCTTTCCCCGATATCGATCAGATACGGACGAATGCTGCGGATCGGTCCGACCGCATCGGTTCCCTTGTCCGTGCTTTGGAAGATCGCCACCAGCCGCGTTATGCCGCCCTCCGCGAGCACTTCCCATACCACATCGGCATTGGTCAGCCCGGATTGCGGACGCGCCGGTTTCAAGTTGTTAACCATAACCGCAACGGGCCGCGCTATTGCTTCCGTCTCGCGCTTCAGCCCCGTGAGAGGAGCCGTGAAGGCCAGATCCGGCGTTGGCTCGGCCGATGGCGTAGCCTCCGGCTCTTCGGATCCCGCTGGAGAAGGTGTTGCTCCTTCCGTATTCTTGCCTGAGCCGCTGCTGCAAGCGGATACGAGAACAATAAGAATAGCCAAGCTGATCAACCATGCCATGCGAAAACGACTGCCCATTAGCTCCCCGCCTTTTAGTAGAAAATGATAGCGTTCGAAAAACGATTACTACCATTTAAACATAAAAAGCGGGACATGTCTTCCTAAATACTCCAGTTATGCCATTCCTGCTGCTTCTTATCCAGCCCTTCCAGCCAATCGGAGGTGACGCGAATCGCTTCCTCCTGGTGATGGCGGCTGGAGTAAGTATGATTGGCCTGGAAAATTATCTCCTTGTCGCATAGCCCGTCGCTGCGCGTCCAGAATACCTTCTGGTACAGGAAGCTGTAATCGACCGGAATCAGATCGTCGCTTGTGCCGTGAACAAGCAGCACTTCTCCGCCAAAGCGCGTCGCAGCCTGGAACGGCTGATGCTGAAGCAGCGATTCGAAGAATACCGGCTGAAGCGTAAAGCCGGCGTAGTCCGTACTTCCCTTTTGCACCGCTTCGTCATAACCTGCGCGCCCGACGATCCGCACAATGTCATTAAACGGATAGGCTACGGGGGACCACATCACCAGACGCTTCACTCGCTTGTCCCTTACCGCCGTCATAAGCGCCACCGCACCGCCAAGGCTGTGTCCAAGCAGAACGATTCGTCTTGGATCCACGCAATCCATGCCTGCAATATAATCGATAACCGTACGGGTCTGATCAATCATGCTTTCAAAGCCGAGGGCCCCATAATCCCCGTTGCTCTCGCCGCAGCCGCCGTAATCAAACCGGATCACGTAAGAGCCTTGCGCCGCAAGCGCCCTTGCCGTCTTCACGAATAACCGGTCAACTCCAACGCGGCTTCCGATAAAGCCGTGGCATATAATAATAGCCTGCTTTTTGGCATTGTCCTTCTGGTGATCGCTCGGATAATGAAGCGTCGCGGTCAGCTCGAGCTCTTCATGACGAAGCAATAATTGTTTCTCCATAACGATTAGTCCTCCTGCGGTTCGATACTTATTATCTATAATTCCTACCCGATTACTATGAATTGTATTGGGTTCATATTATCATCCTTCTAAGCACGGTGTCAATACCGTTATTCTGCCCCAATGACGAGGGTTCACCAATAAAATATACGCTGCGGAGGAATAGTTGCGTCGCTCCTTGCCCAATCTATAATAATCCGCACACTAATGTCCAACCAAGGAGATGATTCCTATGCCGATGTGGATATCCTGGCTGACCGACCATTGGCTGACAGTTTTATTGCTCGCCGGCATCGTGGTTGCCGTAGTCTATATCATCCTTGAACGCAGTCTGTTGTTTCACAAGGAGTAGTCTCTATTTATTCGCTCCCAAACGAAAAAAAGCGGTCATTCAGGCAAATGCCTGATGACCGCTTTCTTTTGTTTGTCCGGCCAAGGCGAAACGGCTATCGCCGTCCTTAGGCGGTGGCGTGCGTTTCACTCCGGAAACTCCAAGCCAGGTTTATAAGAAAAAAATTATAGACGTTCGAATTGAATTGAGCTTAGCCCTTCAGCGCCTTTGCTGCAATATCGGTACGGCTGTGCATGCCGTCGAAATGAATAACGCTAACCGCTTCGTAAGCGCGGGCGCGCGCTTCCGCAATGTCGCGGCCGCGGCCTACGACGCCCAGGACGCGTCCGCCGCTCGTTACGATCTTGCCGTCTTTCTCCGCCGTTCCCGCATGGAATACGAGAGCGCCTTGCGCTTCAGCCGCATCAAGGCCGGTAATCTCGCGGCCTTTCGGATACGAAGCCGGATAACCTTCCGATGCCACGATAACGCATACCGCTGCTTCGTCGCTCCATTCCAGCTCCAGCTGGTCAAGGCGCCCGTTCAAGGAAGCGAGAACAACGTCAACCAGCTCGGTCTTCAAGCGCGGCAGAACGACTTGGGTTTCCGGGTCGCCCATGCGCGCGTTGAATTCGATTGTTTTGGGACCGTCCTTCGTAATCATCAGACCTGCGAACAATACGCCGCGGAACGGACGTCCTTCGCTCACCATCGCTTTTGCGGTTGGCTTAATGATGTTCTCGATCGATTCTTCGATAATAGCCTGGTCGATATGCGGCAGCGGCGTGTAAGTTCCCATGCCGCCCGTGTTCGGGCCTTTGTCGTTGTCGAATACCGGCTTATGATCTTGCGCCGGCACCATCGCTTTTACCGTCTCTCCGTCAACGAAAGCAAGGATCGACATCTCTTGGCCTTCCAGGAATTCCTCGATAACGATTTGGTTGCCGGCTTCGCCAAACACCTTGTCGACCATCGCTTCCTTCAGCGCTTTCTCCGCTTCCTCCATGGAGTAAGCAACGGTTACGCCTTTACCTGCCGCAAGCCCGTCCGCCTTGATGACGATCGGAACGGATTGCTCGCGCAAGTAAGTCAGGGCCGACTCATAGTCCGTGAAGGTCTCATACTTCGCTGTAGGAATATTGTACTTGCGGAGCAAATCCTTCATGAAGATCTTGCTGCCTTCGATTTCGGCCGCCGCTTTGTTCGGGCCGTACACCGGAATGTTGTGCGCTTCGAACGCATCCACGATGCCTGCCGCAAGCGGATCGTCCGGACCGATAAAGACGAGGTCAATCGCCGCGTCCTTCGCAAATTTCACAAGCTCGTCGAATTGGTCAACCGCGATCGCAACGCAATCGGCGATTTGCGCGATGCCTGCGTTACCAGGCGCACAAAATACCTCTTTGACCTTCTCGCTTTTCTTCAGCGCCCAGACAATCGCATGCTCGCGTCCGCCGCCGCCAACAACTAAAATTCTCATCGCTCTTATTTACCCCCTGGTTAATGGATCAAATGATGGCCAAAAGCGAAGCGATCCTGCCGCCCCGGAAGAGACGCGGCAAGATGCTCCGCTGTTATTAATCTTAGTGTTTGAAGTGGCGAACGCCTGTCATGACCATCGCAATGTTATGCGCATTTGCCGCAGCGATCGACTCTTCGTCCTTGATTGAACCGCCTGTTTGGATAATCGCGGTGATGCCGTGTTTTGCGGCCAGCTCAACCGTGTCGCCCATCGGGAAGAATGCATCGGAAGCAAGCACCGCTCCTGCGGCTTGCTCGCCCGCTTGCTCGATGGCAATGCGAGCTGCGCCAACGCGGTTCATTTGGCCGGCGCCTACGCCGATGGTCATGTTGTTTTTCGCCAGCAAAATCGCGTTCGATTTCACATGCTTCACAACTTTCCATCCGAAGAGCAGCTGCTTCAGTTCTTCTTCCGTTGGCTTGCGGTTCGTTACGAACTGCAGGTCGCTTTCAGTCAAGCTGCGAACGTCGCTTTCTTGAACAAGCAAGCCGCCGTCAACCGTTGTCGACAGCCAGTCGGATTTGCGTTCAGCCGCGGAACCCGCCAGCTCGCCCAGCTTCAGAAGACGGATATTTTTCTTCTTCGTCAGCACTTCCAGCGCTTCGGGCGTGAAGTCAGGAGCAATAATGATTTCGAGGAAGATTTGGCTCAACAGTTCAGCTGTCTCTACGCCGATTGTACGGTTCGCCGCAACGATGCCGCCAAAGATCGAAGTAGGATCGGCCGCGTATGCCTTTTGATAGGCTTCGTGAATGTCAGCGCCGATGCCAACGCCGCATGGATTCATATGCTTCACGGCTACGCAGGCCGGCTCGTCGAATTCCTTAACGATCGCAAGCGCCGCGTTCGCGTCGTTAATGTTGTTGTAGGACAATTCTTTGCCGTGCAGCTGCTCAGCCGTTGTGATGTTGCCGACAGGAGCAAGCGGTTTGCTGTAGAACGCCGCTTTCTGATGCGGATTCTCGCCGTAACGCAGATCCTGCACTTTCTCGTAAGTAACCGTGTAAGACTCAGGCAGCTCTTCGCCAACTTGCTTGGTCAGGTAGTCCGCGATCAGCGCATCGTAGGCAGCCGTGTGGCGGAATACTTTTGCCGTCAGGCGCTTGCGTGTTTCAAGCGTGGTGTCGCCGCCGGCTTTGATCTCTTCGATGACGCCCGCATAATCGTTAGCATCTACAACAACGGTAACGAACGCATGGTTTTTCGCAGCCGAACGGAGCATGGTAGGACCGCCGATATCGATGTTCTCGATTGCGTCCTCATATTCCACGTTAGGGTTGGCGATCGTTTGCTTGAACGGATACAGGTTTACAACCACGAGGTCGATGTAATCCAGGCCAAGCTCCTGCATAACCTTTTGATGCTCTTCATTGTCGCGAATCGCCAGAAGTCCGCTATGAACCGCAGGGTGAAGCGTTTTAACGCGGCCGTCGAGGATTTCAGGGAAGCCCGTTACGTCGGAAATGCCGATAACCGGAATGCCTTCCTTCTCAAGCAGGTTAAACGTACCGCCCGTCGAGATGATTTGCACGCCTTGAGCTGCCAGCTCACGAGAAAATTCCACAATGCCAGTCTTGTCCGATACACTAATTAACGCTCTACGAATTGCCACGCCAAATTGCCTCCTCAAAATAGGTCCTTATAATAAAAAGCTAAGCTTTCACCGTTACGATGCGCTCTTCAAGAGCCACGCGGCCTTCTGCTATCCACTGCACGACCTGCGGCAGCAGCTGCTGCTCGGCTTCATGAATCCGCTGGCCAAGCGTGTCCACCGTGTCGCCGTCTTGCACTTCAACCGCGCTTTGCGCAATAATCGGTCCGCTGTCCATGCCCCCGTCCACGTAATGAACGGTAACGCCCGTCACCTTCACGCCGTATTCCAGCGCTTGCCCGATCCCGTTTACGCCTGGGAAAGCAGGCAGCAAAGCCGGATGGATATTGATCATGCGGCCGTAATACGGCTCTACCAGCACGGAAGTAATAATGCGCATATAACCCGCAAGCACAACCAGTTCAATGCCGCGGCGCTGAAGCTCCGCGAGAATTTCCGTCTCGTAAGCCTGGCGTGACGGATACTCCTTGGGAACGAACACAAAGGTATCAATCCCGGCCTTGCGAGCCCGCTCCACAACTGGAGCAGCAGGCTTATCACAAACAAGAAGCTCGATGGTTGCATCGAGCCCTCCTTGCCGCACCGCATCGGCCAAGGCTTGGAAGTTCGTTCCTTGCCCTGACGCGAAGACGGCTATTCGGAGTGTTCCCATTAAACGTCCGCTCCCGTGAACGTAACTTCGCGGCTGCCTTCCGTTACGGTTCCGATTCGGTATGCTTTTTCGCCAAGCCCGGCTGCCACTTGAAGAGCCTTGTCCGCTTGGTCTGCTGGAACCACTACGACTAACCCGATGCCCATATTAAAGGTTGTGAACATGTCGCGGTTTGTGATCGCGCCTTTGTCCTGCATCAGCTGGAACACAGGCAGAATCGGCCATGAGCCGTATTCGATATTCACGTTTACGCCTTCCGGAAGAACGCGCGGGATATTTTCGATAAAGCCGCCGCCCGTAATATGCGCCATGCCTTTTACGTTTACTTGCTCGATAAGTTTGAGTGCCGATTTCACGTAGATGCGGGTTGGCTCGATCAATACGTCGCCAAGAACCTCATCGTTCAGCTCAGGCAGGCGCTGGTCCAGCGCGTAACCGCACTCTTCGAGAAGAAGACGGCGTACCAGCGAGTAGCCGTTGCTGTGGATGCCGCTCGAAGCGAATCCGAGAACAACGTCGCCGGGAGCGATAGTCGTGCCGTCGATAATTTTCTTTTTATCCACTACGCCAACCGTAAAGCCGGCAATATCGTACTCGTCGCCTTGGTACATGCCGGGCATTTCGGCTGTTTCGCCGCCGATTAAGGCGCAGCCTGCTTGCACGCAGCCGTCGGAGATGCCTTTAACGACCGCTTCGATTTTTTCCGGAACGACTTTACCGCATGCCAGATAATCGAGGAAGAAGAGAGGCTCGGCGCCTTGCACGATAATATCGTTTACGCACATGGCAACCGCGTCAACGCCAATCGTATCATGCTTATCCATCATGAACGCCAGCTTCAGCTTCGTGCCAACGCCGTCCGTTCCCGATACGAGCACGGGCTCCTCGTATTTGTCCTTGTTAAGGCCGAACAGGCCGCCAAAGCCGCCGAGATCCGTCAGCACCTCCGGGCGGAACGTTTTCTTCACATGCTTCTTCATCCGTTCGACTGCTTCATTGCCGGCCGCAATATCGACACCGGCTTTTTTGTACGCTTCTGACACACCAGTCAACCCCTTTTTATACTTTTAACAGCTGCAGCTCTTATCCGACTCTTCGTTTACCGGCGTTGGATAATCGTTATCGAAGCAAGCGAGGCACATGCCGCGGTTGTACGCGCCGTCATTGCCGCCTACCGAATCGATAAAGCCTTCTTGACTAAGGAAAGATAAAGAGTCCGCATTGATCATTTCGCACATTTCCTGCACCGTTCTCGAAGAAGCGACCAGCTCCTTGCGGTCCGGCGTATCGATGCCGTAGTAGCAAGGGTTCTTGAATGGCGGCGATGTAATCCGCACATGCACTTCCGTTGCGCCCGCTTCGCGAAGCATGTTCACGATCCGGCGGGATGTCGTTCCGCGTACGATCGAGTCGTCAATCATCACGACGCGTTTGCCTTCCACGACCTTGCGCACGGCGGACAGCTTCATCTTAACGCCTTGCTCGCGGAGCTCCTGAGAAGGCTGAATGAAGGTACGGCCCGTGTATTTGTTCTTGATCAGTCCAAGCTCGTATGGAATACCCGTTTGCTCGGCATAACCGATTGCGGCGGAAATACTCGAATCCGGCACGCCGGTTACGATATCGGCATCCACGAAGGACTCCATCGCAAGCTGTTTACCCATCCGCTTGCGCGCGGAATGGATGTTGATCGTATTAATATCGCTGTCCGGACGGGCAAAATAGATGTACTCCATTGCGCATGTCGCCCGGCGTTCCACTTCCGCGTAACGGTCCTCGCGCATGCCGTCCGCATCAAGGTACAGCAGCTCGCCCGGTTGAACGTCGCGTACATATTCTGCGCCAATCGATTCGAAAGCGCAGGACTCGGAAGAGAAGACATAACCGTCGCCGATGCGGCCCATCACGAGCGGACGGAGCCCGTTCGGATCAGAAGCCACAAGCAGCTTGTCGTTGGTCATGATCAGGAATGCAAAGCCGCCGATAATGCGCTGCAAGGCATCCTTCGCCGCTTCCTCGAAGCTCTTCGGCGAGCGCGCGATCAAATGCGCAATGACTTCCGTATCGCTCGACGTCTGGAAGATTGAGCCCTGGCTCTCCAGCTCCTTGCGGATCTCCGGCGCGTTTACGATGTTGCCGTTTGTTGCGACGGCCAGATCGCCGTCCCGGTAACGGAAAATAAGCGGCTGCGCATTCGCCAGCTTGCTCTCGCCCGCGGTCGAATAACGAACGTGGCCGATGGCGCGGCTGCCGGGAAGCGACTCAATCCGCTCTTTATCGAATACTTCCTTCACAAGCCCCATGCCGCGGTGGTAGGCGAAACGGCTGCCGTTCTCCGTATCCACAGCGCAGATCCCCGCGCTCTCTTCGCCGCGGTGCTGCAGGGCGTGAAGGCCGTAATAGCTGAGGGAGGACGCGTTCGGGACGTTAAAGACCCCGAACACGCCGCACTCCTCGCGCAATTTATCAAACATATCGTCACGGCCAATGCCTTCGTTGTAATGATTTCCCGTCCACAGCTTCAGCTGTTTTATTTCATCAGACATGGAATCGCATCCTTCCAGACCTTCTCCAGTTGTTGTACCGGTGCGTTTACGCCGGATTTGCCGTTTACGTTGATGGTCAGGCTGCTGCCTTTGACAGTGCCGATTGCCGCATTTGCTACGCCTTGCTCGTTCAGATGCGCTTGCAATGCCGCTGCTTTCTCAGGCGTTGCCGAGAGCAAGATACGCGATTGCGATTCGCTGAAGAGCAGGTGATCCGGACGAAGATCCGTTGCCACGTTAACTTCCGCGCCAACGCCGCCGCTGATTGCGGATTCCGCCAAAGCTACGGCGAGTCCACCCTCGGACAAGTCATGCGCGGAAGCAACAAGGCCGCCTTGAATCGCCGTCAGAATAGCGTTCAGCGTCTTCTTCTCCGTTGCCAGATCGATTTGCGGCGGACGTCCCGCTGCCGAGCCGTTCAGAGCATAAAGCAGCTCGCTGCCGCCAAGCTCCGCTTTCGTCTCGCCCACGAGGATAATCACGTCGCCTTCTTTCTTGAAGCCTTGCGTCGTGATGTGGTCCACATCATGCACGAGACCAACCATGCCGATGACCGGCGTCGGGTAGATCGCGCCTTTTGCGTTCTCGTTGTACAAGCTGACGTTACCGCCGATGACCGGCGTATCAAGCACGCGGCAAGCCTCGGACATGCCGTCTGCCGCTTTCTCGATTTGCCAGAATACTTCCGGCTTCTCCGGGCTGCCGAAGTTCAGGTTATCCGTAATCGCAAGCGGTTCTGCGCCGGAGCACACGATGTTGCGGGCAGCTTCCGCTACCGCGATTTGGCCGCCAACTTCAGGATCGAGATATACGTAACGTCCGTTGCAGTCCGTCGTCATCGCAAGACCCTTGCGTGTGCCGCGAATCGTAACAACTGCCGCGTCGGAGCCCGGTTGAACGGCTGTCGACGTACGAACCATGTAGTCATATTGGTTATATACCCACTCTTTGCTTGCCACAGTCGGCGAAGCGAGTACTTTTTCAAGAGCACCTGTAAGGTCCGTAATTTCTTCGAAAGCAGCTGCATCAACGCTCGCGTTTTCACGGTAGTAAGCAGGCTCGGAAGATGGCTTGTTGTATACCGGGCACTCGTCAACGAGCGCTTTAACCGGCATGTCGGCCACTTGCTCGCCTTTGTGGAACAGGCGGAGACGGCCGTCGTCCGTTACTTTACCAACCTTTTTACAGATAACGCCCCAACGGTCGAAAATTTCCTGCGCTTGCGCTTCATGCTGAGGCTCAACTACGAAGAGCATACGCTCCTGCGATTCGGACAGCATCATTTCGTAAGGCGTCATGCCAGTTTCGCGCTGCGGAACTTCATCCAGGTACAGCTCCAGGCCGTTGCCGGCTTTGGAGGCCATCTCCGCGCTCGAGCAAGTGAGGCCCGCTGCGCCCATATCTTGAATACCGAGTACGATGCCGGAGTTAATCAGCTCAAGCGTCGACTCCATCACGAGCTTCTCCATGAACGGATCGCCGACTTGCACCGCGGTGCGTTTTTCTTCGGATTCCTCGGACAGCTCAACGGAAGCGAAAGTCGCGCCGTGGATACCGTCGCGGCCCGTTGCCGGACCCACGTAGAATACCGGGTTGCCAACGCCTTTTGCCACGCCGCGCTGGATTTTGTCATGATCGATAAGGCCTACGCACATCGCGTTAACGAGCGGGTTACCCTCGTAGCTCTCGTCGAACATGACTTCGCCCGCAACGGTAGGAATACCGATACAGTTGCCGTAGCCGGCGATGCCGCTTACGACGTTCTCGAACAGGTATTTCACGCGGTCATTTTCCAGCTTGCCGAAACGAAGCGAGTTCAGCAGAGCTACCGGACGAGCGCCCATGGAGAAAATGTCGCGGATAATGCCGCCTACGCCCGTTGCAGCGCCTTGGTAAGGCTCAACCGCGGACGGATGGTTATGCGATTCGATTTTGAATACAACCGCTTGGTTGTCGCCGATATCCACGATGCCGGCGCCTTCGCCCGGTCCCATCAGGACGCGAGGGCCGGTGATCGGGAATTTCTTCAGGATTGGCTTGGAGTTCTTGTACGCGCAATGCTCGGACCACATAACGCTGAATACGCCGATTTCCGTATAGTTGGGTGTACGGCCGAGAAAACCGCAGATAAGCTCAAATTCGTAATCCGATACACCGAATTGTTGATAGATCTTTTGCTCGACGATTTGTTCAGGCGTCGGTTCCTTAGCCGTTAATTGCTGCGCCATGTTGTTCCCTCCATGCATTCAAAATCGATGTAAACATCCGTTTGCCGTCTTCCGAGCCGAGGATTTGGTCAACCGCGCGCTCCGGGTGAGGCATCATGCCCACGACATTGCCCTTCTTGTTGCTGATGCCCGCAATGTTCTCTACCGAACCGTTCGGATTCGTGTCGCCCGCGTAACGGAATACGATCTGATTGTTCGCTTTCAGCTCAGCCAGCGTCGCGTCGTCGCAATAGTAGTTGCCTTCGCCGTGCGCAATCGGAATATCGATAATCTCGCCTTGCGAGTATTGGTTCGTAAATGCCGTGCCGTTGTTCACCACTTCAAGAAGCTGCTGCTGACAACGGAATTTAAGGCCCGTGTTGCGGATTAATGCGCCTGGCAGAAGGTTCGCTTCGGTCAGGATCTGGAAGCCGTTGCAGATGCCAAGGATGAATTTGCCTTGCTCAGCGGCTTTTACGACTTCATTCATTACCGGAGCAAAGCTGGCCATTGCGCCGCAGCGCAGGTAGTCGCCGTAGGAGAAGCCGCCCGGTACAAGAATCGCGTCATAACCGGAAAGGTCAGTCGCCGTATGCCATACGTAATCAACCTCTTGGCCGATTGTATCTTCTACCGCTTTGAAGCAGTCAATGTCACAGTTGGAGCCGGGGAATACGAGAACCGCAAACTTCATCGATTATCCCTCCAATTCAAAACGGAAATCTTCGACTACCGTGTTTGCCAGCAGCTTTTCGCACATGACTTTCACGCGTGCTTCCGCTTCCGCGCGGTCGCTTGTGTCGAGCTGAAGCTCCAGGTATTTGCCGATGCGGACTTTATCAACTTCCGCGAAGCCCATCGTGTGCAGCGAGCCTTGAACGGCTTGACCTTGCGGGTCGAGTACATTTTCTTTGATCGTGACGTAGACTTTTGCTTTCATAGTAGGGCCTCCTGAAAATGGTTTTTCCGGTCTTGGTGGTGTGAAAACCTCTAGGTCGGCAGCTCGGGGTCGTTCGGTCGCAAGGGTGTCTGTCTACGTCGCTGTTGAAATCCGGAAAATTTGATCAGAACCGCTTAGCGGTTATTTTCCCGATTTCAAAGGCGAGCGCTGTCGCTCTGCGACAGACACCCTTGCTCCCTCACTCCCGGCTGCCGGTTTTTCGCAACACCCTCCCGGGTAGTCGTGTGTGCCGTAGCTGGGGCGTTAGCGCACTAACCGTGCTCAACGCCAGACCTAAAAAAGATCTAAGAACAAAAGATAAAATTAAAACCTATATAATTGCGATCTATACGAGCGAGTGGCCGGTAAGACGGCTATAAATGTCGAGGTAACGATTTGTTGTTTCGTTTACGACCGATTCGGGGAGAGGAGCCGGTTTGCTGTCCCGATCCCAGTCGGAACCAAGAAGGTAAGTACGGACCGGTTCTTTGTCCATGCTGTCGATCTCGATATCGTAAGCATAATTGCTCTCCGCCCAGAAACGCGAGGAATCCGGGGTGAAGATCTCGTCGATCAGAATGACTTTGCCGTCGATCAGTCCGAATTCGAATTTGCAATCCGCAAGGATAATGCCACGCTTCGCGCAATAGTCGTGAGCGAATTCGTACAGCTTGATGCTGCGCTCGCGAAGCTCTTCCGCAAGCTTGGCGCCAACCATCTCCTGCATCCGTTCGAACGGAATGTCCTCGTCGTGGCCAACGTCGTTTTTCGCTGCCGGCGTAAAGATCGGCTGAGGAAAGCGTTCGTTCTTGCGCATGCCTTCCGGCAGCTGGATGCCGTTGATCGCGGACGTTTGCTGGTATTGTCTCCAGCCGCCGCCGGTGATATAGCCGCGAACGACGCATTCAATGTCGATACGCTCCGCTTTTTTCGTTACCATGATCCGGTCCTTCAAAAGCTCGGGCGCCGTAACGATATCCCCAAGCTTCAGGACGTCCGTGTGTACGACATGGTTCGTCTGAATTTCGGCGGTTTGCTCGAACCAGAAAGCCGACAGGCGATTCAGTACGTTGCCCTTTTGCGGGACAGCCGGATCCAGCACATAATCGAATGCCGAGATGCGGTCCGTCACGACGATCAGGTAATGCTCCCCAAGATCGTAAAGCTCGCGAACCTTGCCTTTATACAGCAGCGGAGCTTTGATGTAGTCCGCCGCCGTGGATAAAGCTTGCGATTGTGCAGTCATTCTTCCTCGAATCCCCTTTGCCCTTTAGTTCAAGCCAAGACGCGTAAAGATGGTATTCACATGCTTCAAGTGCCAAGCCGGATTGAAAGCATCTTCAATCTCTTCCGCCGACAGCAGGCTTGTAATTTCCGGTGTCGATTCGATAATGTCGCGGAATTGGCGCTGCTCTTCCCACGCCTGCATCGCGCGCGGCTGAACCGTGTCGTAAGCTTGCTCGCGGCTGAGGCCTTTGTCGATCAGCTTTGTCATGACGCGGCCGGAGAATGGAACGCCAAACGTGCGCTGCATGTTTTTCTTCATGTTTTCAGGGAACACGGTCAGGTTCTGAATGATGTTGCCCAAACGGTTCAGCATGTAGTTCAGAAGCATCGTTGCATCCGGCAAAATAACGCGTTCCGCCGACGAGTGGCTGATATCGCGCTCATGCCACAGCGGTACGTTCTCGTAAGCTGTCAGCATGTGGCCGCGGATGACGCGGGAAAGACCGGAGATGTTCTCGCAGCCAATCGGATTGCGTTTGTGCGGCATTGCGGACGAGCCTTTTTGGCCTTTCGCGAAGGCTTCTTCCACTTCGCGGAATTCGCTCTTCTGCAAAGCGCGGATTTCCGTAGCGAATTTATCAAGCGATGTCGCAACAAGAGCAAGCGTCGCCATGTATTCTGCGTGACGGTCACGCTGCAGCGTTTGCGTCGAGATCGGAGCCGGGCTGATGCCGAGCTTTTTGCAAACAAACTCTTCCACGAATGGATCGATGTTCGCGTAAGTACCGACGGCACCGGAGATTTTACCGAATTGAACGCCGTTAGCAGCATGCTCGAAGCGCTCCAGGTTGCGTTTCATTTCCTCATGCCACAGCGCCATTTTCAGACCAAACGTGGTTGGCTCGGCGTGAACGCCATGCGTACGGCCCATCATAGGCGTATCTTTGTATTGGATCGCTTTCTCGCGAAGGATCGAGATAAAGCGTTCGATGTCTTTTTTCAGAATGGCGTTGGCTTGAAGAAGCAGGTAGCCGTTCGCCGTATCGACTACGTCGGTCGAAGTCAAGCCGTAGTGAACCCATTTGCGCTCCGGACCAACCGTCTCGGATACCGCGCGCGTGAACGCGATTACGTCATGGCGGGTTTCCTGCTCGATTTCGTAGATACGGTCGATATTGAAAGTAGCCGCTTTGCGAAGCGCTTCTACGTCCTCTCTCGGAATAACGCCAAGCTCAACCCAAGCCTCGCAGGAGCAAAGCTCAACCTCGAGCCATGCCTGGAATTTGTTCTGCTCCGTCCAAATCGCTCTCATTTCCGGTCTGCTGTAACGCTCTAACATGTACCGTTCACACCTTCCAAATAGTTGTCTCTTCTATCCAATCAAGCGCCTGCTGCACATGGCCGGCAAGCACGTTTACATGACCCATTTTCCGTTTGAATACGGCGTCCTTCTTGCCATACAGATGAACCTTCGGAGCAACGTTTAATCTTGCTGCCGCTTCATCATGCTTCGCCATCCGCGCAAGCAGCGGCTCTACATGCTGACCGAGGACATTCACCATAACCACAGGCGTCAGGAGCTCCGTATCGCCCAGCGGCAGATTGCACACCGCGCGCACATGCTGTTCGAACTGCGAAGTCCGGCAAGCTTCCATCGTATAGTGGCCGCTGTTATGCGGGCGCGGCGCCAGCTCGTTAACGAACAGCTCGCCGTCCGCCGTCAGGAACAGCTCTACGGCAATCAAGCCAACTACGCCAAGCCCTTCCGCGATCTTGACGGCCAGCTCCTCCGCTTCCTTCTGAACGCTTTCCGCAATGCGGGCCGGAACGATCGACAGATGCAAAATATTCTCGACATGAATATTTTCCGCAGCGGGGAACGCTTTTATCTCGCCTTGAGGACTTCTTGCCGCAATAACGGATAATTCCTTGTCAAACTTGATGAATTGCTCCAGCACAAGCTCTACGCCGGCACGGCTTAATGTCTCGTAAGCTTCTTCAATCTCGTCGAAGCTCCGAATCACCCATTGCCCTTTGCCGTCATAACCGCCCATCGCCGTCTTCAGCACGCATGGAAGACCAAACTTTTCGGCCGCAGCGCGAAGTTCTTCGCTGCTCCGGACTTCGCTGTACGGGGCAACCC
Organism: Paenibacillus sp. BK033; assembly: GCF_004345425.1. Taxonomy (GTDB): domain Bacteria; phylum Bacillota; class Bacilli; order Paenibacillales; family Paenibacillaceae; genus Pristimantibacillus. The sequence goes on along the minus strand of NZ_SLVP01000006.1, from coordinate 224,067 downwards.
GTACGCCCGCCGCTTCAATCGCACGCTTCTCGCGAAGCCGGTGCTGCGTCGTATAGAGCAGCTCGCTTCCTTGCGGCACGTACGATTCGGACATTAGCATCGCCGCCACATCGGCATCGACATTCTCGAACTCGTACGTAATGACATCCGACCGGCGGGCCAGCTCGCGAGCCGCTTCGCGGTCGTTGTATGCAGCGACGATCTGATCCGCTACCTGTCCGCAAGGCGCATCGGCTGTTGGGTCAAGCGCTACAAAGCGGTAACCCATCGCGCTGCCTGCGAGCGCCATCATCCGGCCAAGCTGTCCGCCGCCCAGCACGCCAATGGTGCTGCCCGGCAGAAGCGTCCGTTTGTTATCTTCCATCATCATAATGTCTCACTGCTTTCCAGCACTTCCTGCTTGATCCGCTCGCGCCGCGCTTCCACCCGGGCTTGTACTTCAGGATCAAAAGCACCAAGCATTTGAGCGGCAAGCAGTCCGGCGTTTGTACCGCCGGCATTGCCGATCGCAACTGTCGCAACCGGAATGCCGCCAGGCATTTGCACGATCGACAGGAGCGAATCAAGGCCGCTCAGATTCGAGGATTTGACTGGCACGCCGATTACCGGCAGAATCGTCTTCGCAGCAACCATGCCCGGCAAATGCGCGGCACCGCCGGCACCCGCGATGATGACTTTAAGACCGCGTTCTGCAGCCGTCTCCGCGTATTCGAACATTAAATCCGGAGTCCGGTGAGCGGAAACAACTTTTTTCTCGTAAGGAATTTGCAGCTCTTCTAACACGTCGCAGGCAAGCTTCATTGTATCCCAATCCGACTTGCTGCCCATGATGACGCCTACTTTCGCAGACATGCGTTCAAACCTTCCTTCATCTATAAAATGTGTATATCCCGTTAAACGTAAAAATCCCGCGCCGCAACCATACTTTCTATGGATGCTGCCGGGACCCGAGCAGATGGCAACAATTGTCTTTGCGTTCAACTCCTTAAGAATTTCCAAGTAATGCAAAGACAACATAAGGCTGCCCTATCTCAAGGGCAACCTGTCTATTTGTTCCATCACGCTCGTAGTCCGAAAATAAAGGTTTTCGGGTAGAAACTTTCGGGCCTTTTTCCCGAGGATATACGAGATCTTTCAACCTATTTAGGGAGCATTCGACGAATGTTCCGCCTTAACCTATTTCAGTTTATCCAATCCCCCTATGTCTGTCAATGAAAAGCGTATAAAATACGAACATTAAAATAAAAGAATTCAAATAAAGTTCGTTTTTGTCTTAAATTGATAGGATTTCCCTTTCCTATTCCTGCCTTTATCAATTATTTTGACATGGTTTTAAGTTGGGGGAGCTGCCGAATAGAATAGTAGAGGATGAATCCGAATCATTAAAGGAGGCGAGAGGCGATGCTGATCTATACGGTCAAAGTGCGAGACACCGTGCAGCATGTGGCGCAGCTGTACAGCCTGTCCCCGGAAACTATCCTTGCCGCCAATGACTTGCAGGCAGCCGAGCCTCTCGCAGCCGGACAATCGCTCATTATCCCCATTGAGGCTGACAGCCATCAGGTCGTTCCGGGAGAAACCTTATGGACGATCGCGCAAAAATACGGCATTACCCTGCAGGAGCTGGCCAGAGTTAACCATGTCATTAATCCCGCCCTTATTCTTCCCGGCATGCGGCTCCGCATTCCGAATCCGCGGAAGATGACGATCGAAGCGAACGGCTACGCCGAGCCCTCCGTCTCCGCTGCCGGCATCACCGCCAGCGCGTCCGCCGCAGCCAGACATCTGACCTTCCTCAGTCCCTTCAGTTATCAGGTCAGGCCGGACGGTTCATTAAGCGCCTTGAATGATTTGCCTGCTATTCAAGAGGCCTACCGCGGGCGGGCCGCCCCCATGATGGTGATTACGAATTTTGACGGCTATACGTTCAGCCCAAGCCTGGTCCATTTTATTCTAACGAACGAAGCTTCGAAAGAGCGGCTAATCCAGGGGATCCTTTACGTCATGCGGAAGAACAAGTATTGGGCTCTTAACGTGGATTTTTCGTTTGTTCCCGCTGCCGACCGCAAGCTGTATCATCTGTTCCTGGAGCGGCTTGCCGTTTCTCTTCATGCTATGGGATGCCTAGTTTCCTCCACCCTGCCGCCGATTAGCTCAGCCGATCAGGACGGACAGCTCTTCGAAGGACAGGATTACGCTGAGCAAGGGCGGATTCTGGATTTCGTCATCCTCATGACTTACGAATGGGGATGGGCCGGCGGGCCGCCCATGGCGGTTGCTCCTAGGAATGAAGTATCCAAAGTGCTGAACTACGCGGTATCGCTGATTCCGTCCAGCAAGATCATGCTCGGGATGCCGCTTTACGGCTATGACTGGACGCTCCCCTATATCCCGGGTCAGGATTGGGCGATATCCGTCAGCTCGGTCAATGCGGTGCGAAGGGCTGCCAGGTACGGCGCGTTCATCCACTACGATCCAATCGCCGAATCGCCATATTACGGGTATAGGGATGAGTATGGCCGCGACCATCAGGTCTGGTTCGAGGATGCGAGGAGCGTGCAGGCGAAGCTTGATCTGGTCAAATGCTATCATCTGCGGGGGGTGAGCACCTGGGTGCTGGATGTCCCGTTTCCGGCTTTCTGGCCGGTGCTGGCGCATAACTTTCATGTTTATAAGCCGGTGAAATAAGAGGAGGTAAGGTTAAACACGCAAACTGCGCATTTAAATGTTCTTCCGATCGCCATTGCTCGAGGATTCCTTGAATCAAGAAATCAAGATGGAATCCTCGAACAAAAGCGAACACTCGGTTTCTCCAGAATCATTGAAATGCTCCGTTTGGGTTTAACCAAGGCGATTCATCAAAAAAAGCCGTGCAGATATCCCTGCACGGCTTTTACTTCTTATTTCGATTGCGTGGCGGCAAGCTGAGCTTTCGCTTGGCCTTCGGAAGAGGCGCTTACTACGGTAGCCGGTTCTTCATGCGGTTTTACTTTGCGGATGAAGAAGGCAAGCAGGAGTGCCGCAACGGCGAACCAAGTTGCTACAACGAACGAGTGGTTGATACCTGTAATCGTCGCTTCTTGAATCACATGGGCCATTGCCGCTTTATCGTTAGGATCAATGCCTTGCGTTGCGACCACATGCTTCGTTTCGGAAGCCGCTTTGTTCGTCATCAGCGTCACGAGGAACGCCGTACCCAAAGCGCCGGCTACGTTACGCAGCGTTTGCGACATGGCCGAGCCGTGAGCGTTCAGACGCTGCGGCAGCTGGTTCATGCCCGCCGTTTGGATCGGCATCATCAGCATGGACATACCGAACATACGCAAGGTGTACATCGTAATCAGGTAACCGTAAGTCGTATGATCCGTCAGCTGACTGAATTCGTAAGAAGAATAGACGGTAATAACAAGACCGGTAACCGCAAGCCAGCGGGCGCCGACCTTATCGAAGATCATACCGGTGATTGGCGACATAATCCCCATCAGAATCGCGCCTGGCAACAGGAGCAAACCGGATTTAAGCGGCGTAAAGCCCATAATATTTTGCAGATAAATCGGAAGCAGGATCATACCCGAGAACATGGCCATCGTAATAATAACGTTGATGACGGTAGTCAGGGAATACATGCCGAACTTGAAAACGCGCATTTCAAGGATCGGTTTCTTAACGGCAAGCTGATACCATACAAAGCCAATCAGGGCAACAACGCCGATAATCAAGCTTGTGTAAACCGTTGCGTTGTTCCAGCCGTCCGTACCCGCATCGCTAAAGCCGTACAGCAGGCCGCCAAAGCCCAGAGTGGACAGAATAACGGCGAAAATATCCAGCTTGGATTTTGCGGTCTGCGTAACGTTCTTCATCGAAATCGCGCCGTAAATCAAGCCAAACAGCGACAGCGGCAATACGATGTAGAACAGAACGCGCCAGTCGTAATGCTCAACAACCCAACCGGACAGCGTTGGACCAACGGCCGGAGCGAAGATCATCGCGATCCCCATCATCCCCATGGCCTTGCCGCGTTGTTCAATCGGGAAAATCGTCAGGAAGATGATGGACATCAGCGGCATCAGAATACCTGCGCCCGCCGCTTGAATAATACGGCCTGTAAGCAGGGTTTCGAAGTTCGGCGCCAAGGCGCTGACGATGGTGCCTGCCGTAAATAAACTTGTTGCGACTACGAATAATGACCTTGTCGAAAACCGGCTGATCAAATAAGCACTAATTGGAATAAGGACGCCATTGACTAGCAAATAACCGGTGGACAACCATTGTACCGTATTCGCGCTGACCTTCAGGTCCGTCATGATACTCGGAAGCGCAACGTTAAGGAGCGTCTGGCTCAAAAGCGCCACGAAGGCCGCGATTAGCACCGATGCGACGATCGGGCCTCTTTTTAATGCTGCTACAGCATTACTCATAGGGTACTTCTCTCCTTTTTCTATGTTTGTGGATTCAAGCTGAAATGCTACTTATTATCCATATTCGCAAGCAGCTGGGCGAAAATTCTCCTCAGGTGCTGAATATCTTCTTCCGGCAATACATTGAAAAAGGAGGAAAACGTTTCTTTCTGCGATTCGAGAATGTCGTCAACCATATCCCTGCCTTTAGCCGTTAATTCAATGTATACGACCCTGCGGTCGTCGTTTGCCCTTTCGCGGCTGATTAAGTCTTCCGCCACCAGCTTATCGGCAATTCCCGTAATGGCACCGGAGGTTAATCCGAGAATGTCGGCAAGTTCGGAAACCTTGAGGGAGCCCGATGTATGGAGGGTAAACAACAGCTTGAACTGGGTGTAGTTCATGCCCGTCATTGTTTTCCGGCTCCACTCGTTGTTTACGTTTTTCAGGAACGTCTTGAACTGTCCCATGAAGCCAATCAGCTCTTCATTGGCATTCGTCATTGCCTCTTCCCCTTTCCCGCCGATTGCCTGAACCGATAATTCATTAGCATTTAATATTTTAATACTAAATAAATTATTAACAAAGCATTTACTACTATATATCTTTTTTGTGAATCAGTCAATCTGTCGATGCAAAAATTATTTTTCCGGCGTGGCTTCATCCATATTGGCCGTTAGCTTCGAGAAAATTCTTCTCAAATGCTGAAGATCTTCTTCCGGAAGGCCATTGAAAAAGGAAGAAAATATTTCTTCGTGACATTCCATCACTTGGGTGACGAGCTTGTCGCCCTCCGAAGTTAAAGCGATGATCACCACTCTCCGGTCATCCGTTGTTCGTTCGCGGCTGATCAGACCTTCCGCCAGCAGCTTGTCGGCAATGCCCGTAATGGCGCCGGACGTCAATCCAAGCAGATCGGCAAGCTCCGATACTTTCAAAGGACCGGATGAATGAAGCGTGTATAACAGCTTGAACTGCGTTGGGTTCATGCCGGCCATCGTCTTCCTGCTCCACTCGTTTGTGACATTCTTCAGAAACAACCGGAACTGGCCGATAAGATTAATCAACTCCTCGCTGGCATTTGCCATTTCTTCACTCCTTTCCGGCCAATCCATTAATTTTGCAAAGCTAATTTATCAACTCTAAATATTTTAACACTAAATTAATTATAAATAAAGTATTTGCAGCTAAAAAACCGGCCCCTTATATCTGCCATTATTTTTCCCGTTGGACAACAAAAAAGCGCCCTTGCGGGCGCCTTGTTTTGTCTATAAGCCGGAAATCAGGATTCAAGCCAGGTTGTTTTTTCCGATGCCGGCGTACGCTTTGGTTCCGGCGGAGTCATATCCGGATAACCCATGTAAACGAGCGCTACGATCTGCTCGTTCTCAGCCAGACCAAACGTATCGTTCATAAGCGGATGGTACATCGGGTCGCCGGAACGCCAGATTGCACCCAGCCCGTTCGCGTGTGCGGCAAGCAGAAAATTCTGCACCGCCGTATGCGAAGCGGCAATTTCCTCCACCAGCGTTGCCCGCGGATCAGCCGACGGCGAGCATACGACCGCAATAACAACCGGCGAGCGGTATGCTTTGACGCGCTCCTTGCGGAGACGCTCTTCCAGCTCGGGGCTTTCCCCTGCCCCAAGCGTTGCAAGCGCGACGCGCGAATAACCTTCGCCAAGCTTGGCGCGGCCGTCGCCCGTCATTACGATAAATCTCCAAGGCTGCGTGTTATGGTGGCTTGGCGCCCAGGTTGCGGCGTCGAGCACCTTCTCAATTAAATTACGATCAACCGGATCTTGCTTGACGCGCCCAATGGAACGTCTCGTTCGGATCGCTTCTTCCATATTCATGGTTTCTCCCCCAATCGTTTATTCAAGTGAAAACGGCTGCGCCGTCCTTAGAAGGAGCAGCTTACGTTTCGCGGATGAAATATAAGCATAGTATAGAGTAAACTTATACTTCCTTATATTTTGAAGTAGTTGACGTATTCGCCGTACCCTTCCTTCTCCAGATCGGCTACCGGAATAAATCGGAGCGAAGCGGAGTTAATGCAGTAGCGGAGTCCGTCGGGTCCCGGACCGTCGTCAAATACATGGCCCAGATGGGAATCGCCTTCTTTGCTGCGCACCTCGGTACGAACCATGAAGTGGCTGGTATCAAGCACTTCGGTAATGGCTGCTTCCTTCACCGGCTTCGTAAAGCTAGGCCAGCCGCATCCGGAATCGTATTTCTCGCGGGAGGTAAAGAGCGGTTCGCCCGAGACGATATCGACATACAGGCCCTCTTCCTTGTGATCCCAGAATTCGCCCGTAAAAGGACGCTCCGTCGCATTATTCTGCGTGACTTCGTACTGGAGCGGAGTAAGAAGGGAACGAAGCTCGCCTTCGTCCTTCTTAACCGTCCAGTGCTTATTAATGAAAGCATCGCGGCCGGAGCCTTTGCGGTACATTTTGTAACGGAGCGGGTTCGTCCGGTGATACCCTTGATGATAGTCCTCCGCCGGGTAGAACTCCTTCGCGGGCTCGATGGCTGTAACAATCGGCTTGTCGAATCTGCCGCTTGCCGCCAAAGCCGCCTTTGAAGCCTCCGCTTTCTGGCGCTGCTCTTCATTATAATAGAAGATGGCCGTCCGGTAGGATTCCCCGCGGTCATGGAATTGGCCGCCCGCGTCGGTCGGATCAATCTGATGCCAGAACACGTCAAGCAGCTTCTCATAGGAATAAATCGACGGATCAAACGTAATATGAACAACTTCCGCATGCCCGGTTGTTTCGGAGCATACTTCTTCGTACGTTGGATTTGCTTTATGGCCTCCGGAATAACCCGATACAACGGACAAAATACCCGGTGTTTCTTCAAACGGCGATACCATGCACCAGAAGCATCCTCCGGCGAACATGGCTTGCTCTACAGCTGTGGTCATGTTTCGATTACCTCCTAAAAAGAATTGCGAAGCAATTCTTGCTTCGTAAGCATACGCTTAATGAATTTTCACCCAAACTGCAAATTTTTTAAAGCCAATTGTGATCATTCATGCTTCGAAAGCGTGAACTAAGCGTAATTGTTATTATTATACCTTATCCTTCAATTCCCACAAAATGATTGACTCTTTCCCTAGAAATCTTTGTTACAATGTAGTGACAGCCTTAACCTTGGGCATCGTTCGTGCGTCTAACATGATAGACTAGCTTAAATGCTGTTTTTTGCAGTCCGTTCACTTCCATATTAACGGAAAACGAGGTGAACGCTCATGAGCAATACCGCTTTAGAAACAAATGCTTCTTATGAAACGAAAACGCGCAAGGCTACCAAGCAGCGTGCTTTTGTCATCTTTGTATGTGTATGGGTTATTCTGATTGCCGCCGGCATTACCGGTGCGAAGCTGTACAGCGAGCATGTCCAGAAGCAGATTGCTGCCGACGTGGAGCGCCAGACAGCCGCGCAAATGGCCGAGATGCAAAAGCAATACGATGACCGGATTGCCAAGCTGGAAACCGGCTATAAAGAAGAGCTGTCGCAATTGGAATCCAAGGTAGAGGCTCTCAACGAGCTGCTCACCTTCACGAAGGATAATGCTGATGTCAAAACCGATAACAGCAATAAGCTTTACACGCAATTAAACGAAGTGAAAAAGAAGCTGAACGAACTGCAAAAAAATCTGGATGTGCTCAAATGACGTTATCCATCCGAGCGCTGAACCGAACGATGCTGCTGGCCTGCACACCGTTTGTCGCGATGTTGTTATGGCTTATGGTCACGAATATTAGCATTGTCCTTCCGGACAACCTTTACCCGGAGGCTAGTACTCGGCAAGAAGCTGCCGCAGACCATGCAAAATCAGTCGCCAGCGGGCTCGATCAGGCCCGTCAGACCGCTGCTGCGACAAGCGCCTCCATCAAAAGGCAACTAAAGCTGTATAACCAGACAAACGCCGATATGAAACAGATCGTCAATACGGCAACTGCCCAGGCTAACCGACCGTTAGCGATTTACGACAGGATCATTACCGGACGGCTTGGATCTCCTTCGGGGACGATCAGCTCGGACAAGCTGACCGCGCAATTATTCTACATAAAGGCCGACAACTTCCAAAGCTATGCCCTGAAGATCAAGCTTAAGTCCGGCGACGCGATGAAAATGGTACTCGGCAACGATAAGGTAGGCGGTGCCGAAACAACGCTGGCTGCCGCGCAGCGTTACGGCGCCATAGCCGGGGTTAACGCCGGCGGCTTTGCCGATGGCGGGGGCAAGAGGTACCCGCTAAGCACAACCATTCTGAACGGCGACTATGTAGAAGGCTTTGAACCAACCAGGGCCGACCTGTTCTTTGTTGGTCTTAACGCCAGCAATAAGCTGGTTGGCGGTAAATTCACAAGCAAAGAGCAGCTTGATAAACTAAACGTCAAGTTTGGAGCGTCGTTTGTACCCGTGCTTCTAAAGAACGGAAGTCCAACGACGATACCAAGCAAGTGGCAGAGCATTCCAACGCGGGCGCCCCGCACCGTTATTGCCAACTACAAGGACGGACAGCTGCTCATCATCGTAGCGGACGGCCGCAACGAAGGCGGCAGCTCCGGCGCAACGCTGGCCGAGATGCAGATTCTGCTGCAGCGGTTCGGCGCCGTTGACGGCTATAACCTGGACGGCGGCGGTTCCTCGTCGCTGATCTGGAACGGACGCGTTATTAACAAGCCTTCCGACGGGCAGCTACGAAAGCTTCCCACGCACTTTTTATTTTTTAAATAATTGTCTGTCTCAAAAGGCCTCTCGTTGAAGCGTTGCAGGGATTAATCCCTGCAACGCTATTTTTTGTTTTGACAGCCGACTGTTAACAAAGTGCAGGCAACAAAAAAAGCAGCGCCGGTCCAGCGCTGCTTTTTGTTTCTTCTATTATAATGCTACTCCGTTCCCATGATCACATAGCGGCCAACGATAAGAATCGCCAGGATCCACATGAGCCAATGAACTTTGTATTTGCCTTTGTTCGATACGTTTGCGACTGTCGCCAGAACCACATACGATACGATACCAAACGAGATACCGTTAGCGATGCTGTAAGTGAACGGCATGAGCGCCAGCGTCAGGAACGAAGGAATCGCGTATACCATATCGGAGAAGTCGATTTCCTTCACCGATTGAAGCATCAATACGCCAACGATGATCAGTGCTGCGTTCGTTGCAGCCGCAGGAACAAGCGCCACAACCGGCGAGAGGAAGATGGCAAGCAGGAAGCAAACGCCTGTCGTGATCGAAGTCAGACCCGTACGTCCGCCTTGCGCAACGCCGGCCGAGCTCTCCACGAAAGCCGTTACCGTGCTTGTACCAAGCAGCGCGCCGCCGCTTACGGCCACGGCGTCAACGAACATCGCCTTGCCTACGCGTTTCTTGCCTTCAACCGGATCTTTCATAAAGCCTGCGCGGTTCGCTGTACCAACCAGCGTACCGAATGTATCAAACAATTCAACGAACGTAAACGTCAGGACGACCGTTACGATACCGACTTCAAATACGCCAGGGAAATCGAAGTGACCGATGTTCATGGTCGAGAAATCAGGTACCCAGGTTTGGTTCGTAAAGGTCTTCTTGAAATCAACTTGACCAAGGATGATCGAAAGCACGGTAGTGCCGAGGATACCCCACAGGATTGCGCCCGGTACGCGCAGAACCATCAGGATCCCGATAATGAACAGGGCAACCACGGTCATGATGACCGTTTCGTTTGCGAAGCTGCCGATATGGATAACCGTTTCCGAACCGGAAACATCCGTATAAGCATTTGCTTTAATATCGCCAAAGGCTGTTACGGCAACCGTCATCAAGCCGCTGCCTTTCAAGCCTACAATTGTAATAAACAAACCGATACCAACCGTAATCGCATGCTTCAAGCTATCCGGCACGGCCGTAATGAGCATTTGACGAATTTGCGTCAGCGTCAGGATGATAAAGATAATACCCGAGATAAATACCGCTGTCAGACCCATAGCAACCGAGATCGGCTTGTCGGTAGCCTGCGAAGCGATAACGGTTGAAGCGAAGTAAGCGTTAAGGCCCATACCAGGCGCCAAAGCGACCGGGAAGTTAACGAACAAGCCCATTGCAATCGTGAAAATACCTGCCGCAATTGCCGTTGCCAGGAATACTGCCGTCCAGTCGAGACCCGTTGGCGTCAGGATAATCGGATTGACTGCCAGGATGTAAGCCATCGTCATGAAGGTAGTCAGACCAGCCATAATTTCCGTTCTGAAGTTTGTACCATGTTCCTTGAACTTAAAGAACCGTTCCATTTTCCCATTAACCCCCCAAAAATGTGTACAAGCAACAAAGCCTAGGAAAAGATGCGCTAATACGCATTTATCTCCTAGGCTTTGCAAAAAGGGGAAAAGTATACCGCGGACCGAGTCAATGTCATTCCGTTTTTAAATCATAAAGGAATGACATGCGCGGCACTTTTCCACTCTCTTCGTAGCCTGATCATTTACGGTGATCGAGTAGAGACTCTCAAGCCAATTCTTGAGATTATACGAAAAGTTATTATTAAATTCGTTGTTATCCGTAAATTAATATAATAAGGAACCTGCAGCTTGTCAATGAATTTTTACGAACGTTCGTCTCAATTTAAAAAGCTAACATTCGGCTTTTACCGAAATACTGGTAGTCCATTCGTCCCGATTCTGGCATAAAGTTACATCCATGAGCGATTGATGGGGTGCGATGGACGGCTGCGATAAACAAAAAAGCCGCAGGAATGCGGCTTTCGGATAAGTTTAGGCTTCGAAAAAGTTCGGTAAGTACTTCTTGTTCGCTTCCAGCATTTCGCCAAGCAGGGCCTTGGCGACGGAGACGCTTGGCACCAGGGGATGATGCACCATGGCTTGAAGCGCAACCCCGCGGTCCCCCGTCACCGCGGCTGCGATTGTAAGAGATTCGTAGGTTTTTACCGCATGCAGAAGCCCCTTGATCTGCTCCGGAATCCGCCGCAGGGGCAATGGCACAGGACCTTGCGCGGTCACCACGCAGTTCACCTCAATGCTTGCATCCTCCGGCAGAAAATCGATGATTCCGCCATTGCGGACGTTCAACGTCTGGATGTCTCTGCGGTCCGTGTAGAGGGAGTGCATCAAATTTACGGCCGCTTCGGAATAATAGGCTCCGCCCCGCTTTTCCAGCTGCTTGGGCTTTTCCTTCAGGTTCACATCCTTGTACAGCTCGAACAGCTCTTCCTCCACCCGACTGACCACGTCGGCACGGGTGCCGTCTTTCTCCAGCGCCTCCTTCATCTCGGCGTACATCGTATCGGTCATGTAGAAGTACCGCAGATAATAGGTCGGAAGCGCGCCAAGCGAGCGGAGGAACTCCGGATCCCAGTCGAAGGCGGTAACGTTAGTGGCGGAGTAGTCTTTTCCTCCTCCAATCATCTCCTGCAGCTTGTCTTCGCCGTTCACGTAAGCGGACGTAATCCAGTGCAGATGGTTGATGCCCGCAAACTCCGGCAGCACTTCACGCTCCGAGACGCCGTATTGCTTGGCGAGATACTTCTGGAAATTGATCGGCGAGTTGCATAGCCCGACCGTCTTCACCTTGCTGTGCTTCAGCACCGCTTCCGTCACAATGCCGGCCGGATTCGTAAAGTTCAGCATCCAGGCATGAGGCGCAAGCTCCTCGATATCCCGGCAAATATCCAATATTACCGGAACCGTCCGAAGCGCTTTGAACATGCCTCCCGGTCCTGTCGTCTCCTGGCCAATAACGCCATGCTTGATCGGAATATGCTCATCCCGGCGTCTTGCCTCAAGCAGCCCTACCCGCATTTGCGTTGTAACAAAGTCGGCCCCGGCAATCGCTTCGCTGCGGTTCAGGGTCAGATGCACATCGATAGGCACACCTGCTTGCTCAACCATCCGCTGCGCCAGCTTTCCGACAATCTCCAGCTTATGCCGTCCCTCTTCAATATCGACAAGCCACAGCTCGCGGATCGGCATCTCCTCGTGGCGTTTAATCAATCCTTCAACCAGCTCCGGCGTATAAGAAGAGCCGCCGCCAATTACGGCGACCTTTAAACCTTGTTTTTTCATTAGAATGGCGCCTCCCAAAAAGAATTCTTAAGCATGGGCTCTAAAACGCAATCCGGCGCAATGCCGCGTCCGTCTCCGCTGAAATCGCGATGCCGCTGCTGTCCATCGCGCTCATTAACGCGCCAATGACCGGATCGATGGTGAGCTTAACGATTTGGGCATGCGGTGCCGCGGCGGCAACCGATGCTTTGATCGCATCAACCATATGCTCGGTGCTGCCCTTGGCGAGTACGCTTCCCGTTAACACAACGTCGAAGCTTTCCCGCTCCATGCGAAGCCGCCGGATCAAGGCATTAACGGCATTCCCATGCTCATGTCCGGCCTCTTCGAGTATCCGGATGGCAACCTTATCCCCTAGCGAAGCCGCTTCAAACATCGTTTGCGACAGCGATTTGGCCGGACGAACTCCGTTATCAAGCGCGTCCTCGTACATCTCCCTGACGGAGGAATAACCCATCTGCCTGGGGACCAGCTCCGTCAGAATGGACGGGAGCTCCCTTCCCTCCCAGCTTCTTATCGCCGAGCGAAAAGCATGAATCGCCAGATCCGTGCCGGACCCTTGACCGTCTCCGAACAAATAACCGAAGCCGCCGTACTGCAGCTCTTCCCCTTGGGCATTGCGCGCCGCCGCGTTAAAGCCAGTGCCGCTTATAATCACCGCGCCATACGATCGACGCGTGCCCGCGCGCATGCCGATCATCGTATCGCAAGCCATGTCGTGGCGGGGGAACTTCAGCGATGCGATCATCGGACGGAGAATCGCGTAATCCGGTTCGCGGTCCGCTCCGGCAAGGCCGAAGTAGGCAAAATCGACTTCGTCTTTCGCTGCTCCAGCCTGCCGCAAAGCCTCCGAGCAGGCGCGGTCAATCTCTGTTCCTGCCGCTTCGAAGGCCGTCTGATGATTGCCGTTCCCGCCACTTCCCCTGCCCAGCACGCGGCCGTTCTCATCCGCAAGCAAAGCATGCGTCTTGCTTCCTCCGGCGTCTACTCCAAGAAACAACATCCTAGCCACGCTCCCGACCGCTTTTTATAAAAGATATATATAGAGAATAAAAGAAAAGAACACCGCTCTTCTACTGATAAAGAACGATGTTCTGATACTATCTTACTGTTTTTGATTGTTGCCGGGTTCTAAGCTCGGAGGGCTGCTTTCCGATATGCTGTTTAAACAGCCTATTAAAGTTGGATAAATTGCGAAACCCGGCAGTCTCCGCGATTTCGATCATTTTCTTGTCCGTGGATTCGAGAAGGCTGACGGCTGCCGATAAACGCAGCTGGATTAAATAGTCCATCGGCGACGTGCCAACCGTTTGAACGAACAAGGCGCTGAAGCGCGAAGGACTTAAATGCGCCGAAGCCGCCAGCTCCTTTAACGACCACGGACGGGCAATCTCGGCTTCCATGGCGTTTACTGCCTGGCGGATCGTCTCCATTCCCCGGATTTGGGCGGCATGGAGTTCCTGCTCCTTCGCAAAATAACGGTTAACGAAAGCCAAAAATTGTACAAGCTGCGAACGGACAACCGCCTCGAAATGCGGCTCCCGGCGGGCGAATTCGCTCCGCATCTCCTCGATGGCGGCACCCAGCCGCGGAAGCATCGGATGTCCCCGGTCGAGCAGGTTATCGAACCGCATGCCAATTTCGCGGAACGGAATCAGGAGTTCCGGGTCGTAACGCTGCTCCAGCGCAAAATACGCCGGATCAAACATGATTACCGTCATGAGCAGCTGTTCGTTCTCGAAAGCGCGGTGCAGATCATTCGAGTTGATAAGGAGGATGTCTCCTTCCCGGAAATCATGGCGCGTACCGTTAATCAGATAGTAGCCGCTTCCCCGGCTGATATAGTTGATCTCCAGAGCCTTGTGCCAATGCAGACGCTGAAACAGCGGGCTGACGCCTTCCGACTGAGAGATGACAATCGGAAAACCCGGCGGCAGCTCAATCAAATCGCGAGAGACGGTAGGGACTGGCTTCATGGCAGGCCTCCTGGGAGAGTAGTTACTAGTAGTATATTTTACATTCAACTAACATAACAACTCCATCGCCTAATACCCCCTTGATGATAAGCTTGTACACTTGATCATGCCCCTGCTTCATCTTGGGCAATTTGCAGACTGGTGGTGTAATAACGCTTTGAAATTTAATAAGCAAGCTCGAATCGTATTCCCTATGGTTCTCTCGGCAAGTATCCTGTCTACCGGCCTTGCAGTCCCCGTTTCTAAAGCTGCGGCTGCTGATACAATCGCCGCGCAAGAGCAGGGTCAATGGTTAACCGGCGAGTTCCATGCCCATACGATTGAATCCGACGATGCCCAAAGCTCGCTCGAATCGGTGCTTGATCACGGCCTGACAACCTACGGCCTTGATTTTATGATGCTGGCGGATCATTTGCGCTCCTCCAAACGGGACGATACGGGCGCCGACATTCCCGGCGGTCCTATTCCGTTATCGAAAGGACTGCTCGAATACCAGGTTCCCAAAATAAAGGCATTGCAGGAAGCTGGCAAATACGCCGGCAAGACAATATTCTCCGGCTTCGAATGGGATATCCCTTCGCACGAGCATGGTTCCGTTGGCATTCTTACGGATGAACCCGGCTCCGAAGCAGCGCTGAAAGCCGCGAACCAATTCGAATACCTGTTCACCAACCGCGACGCAAGCTGGTTTAATCCGGCTGATGTTCTGCAGTGGGAAGCTGCGGACGACCGGGCGTACAGCACGCATGCGGACAGCCTGGCCGCGATTAATTGGCTCAAACGCAATTACCCGGAAACCAGCTACATGATCGTCAACCACCCTTCCCGGGGCGTAGGCAAATACAAGATTTCGGACTTCCGCGACTTTAACAATACCGCACCGGACATCGCGTTTGGCTTCGAGGGTATGCTCGGCAACCAAATGGAGCCGGACCGCGGCGGGTACAACTCCGCGTACGATCCCGCTAATCCAACGGCTAACGACAACTACAAGAACCGTTCCTACGGCGGCGTCGATTACATGGTAGCGAAGGTTGGCGGCGTATGGGACTCCCTGCTTGGCGAAGGTCGCAAGTTCTGGAATTACGCGAATTCGGATTACCATTTCAAAACCATCGATACCAATTCGAGCGGCTACTGGCCGGGCGAATACGCTAAAAACTATATTTGGAGCGAAGGAAAGTCCACGCAGGATATTCTGAACGGCATGCGCTCGGGCAAATCGTTCTCCGTTTTTGGCGACCTGATCAACGCCTTGGACTTCCGCCTTGCGGACGGCGGCGCCGACGCCGAAATGGGCGGAACGCTGCAGGCCGCCGAAGGGGACAAGCTTACGCTTACGATCAAGTTCAAGAGCCCTGAGGCCAATAACTACGAGAATCCGATCAACAGCGGACAATCCGGCGGCATGAAGCCGGCGGTTGATCATATCGACCTGATCGCAGGCGACGTTACCGGCCCGGCGGAGAAGGGAACTCCTGCCTACGACAAGGATACGAATGATTCGACCCGCGTCGTTGCCACTTTCAACAGCGAGGACTGGACAACGGACGCAAACGGCTACAACGTCATCACTTACGACCTGCCGAAAGCAAGCAAGGATCAGTATTTCCGCCTTAGAGGCACGAATCTCGGCATGAACGTTCCGGGCGAGACGCTGGACGGCAATCCGCTTATCGATCCAAAAACAACAACCGCCGATGCCGCGGCCCGGTTCAACGAGATTAACAACCGCAATTATCAGGACCTGTGGTTCTACTCGAATCCAATCTTCTTGGATACGGCTGCATACACGGATGAGCAAGCCGTGCAAGCAACGCTCGACAAGCTGACGCTTGGTCATACGGATGCGGTTACGGAGAATATCACCCTCCCTTCCGAAGGAGAGCATGGTGCGGCAATTGACTGGGAAGAATCAACCGACCCGGCAAACGCGGTCACCATCGAGAATGGCATCGCCAAGGTGATCCGCCCTGCAGCGGGACAGCCTGACGCGCCGGTTACGCTTAAAGCAACCGCTTCGCGGGGCGATTCGTCGGGTTCCAAAACCTTTGCCGTTACGATTAAAGCAATGCCGTCAACTTCGACTCCGGGCGGCGGCGGAAACACAAGTTCACCGGGCAACCCGCCGGCAACATCCGTTTCCGTTACCATTGATCCGGCAAAAGGAGCGGAAGGCAGCTTGAAAGACGTGATCGCCTTCAAGATACCGGCAGGGGCAGTGCCGGCAAGCGGAACCATCGGCGCGCGGGTTCTCCCTTCGGGACAACAGCCTCCGCTTGGCAATCTGCAGCCGCTGAGCCCAATCGTAGAGATGACAAGCAGCGCCGGTACAACGTTCGGCAAGCCGGTTGAATTAACCTTTAACTACGCGATGAATTCGGCGGCACCAAACGGCCAGCCTGCCGTGTACTACTATAACGAAAAGCTGAAGAAATGGATTTTCCTCGGCGGCCAAGCAAATGGAACAACCATTACCGTCGACGTAAAGCATTTCACGAAATTCGGCGTGTTCGGCTACGCGCCTCAAGCCTTCCCGGATCTTAACGCATCGTGGGCCAAACCTTACGCCGACCGCTTGATCGGCATGGATGTGATTTCCGGTTACGAAGACGGAACGTTCCGTCCGGACCAGCCGGTCACTCGCGCAGAATGGGTAAAGCTGCTGGCAGACTCGCTTAGTCTGCCTGCCGCATCCGGTGCAACCCGCTTCGCCGATGACAGCCTGATTCCGTCCTGGGCCAAAGCGCAAGTGAAAGCAGCTACAGAAGCCGGCTATGTAACCGGCTTCGAGACGAAAGACGGCTCCGTCTTTAAATCAGCGCAGCGGATTACGCGCGCGGAAATCGCGGTAATCGCCGCGCGCGTTCTGAAGGCTGGCGGCAGCGCTCCGTCCGGTGCCGGCAAGACCTTCAACGATGCAGCGGTTATCCCGGCGTGGGCACTCGATGCCGTTAGTCAAACGACAGCCGCGGGTATCGTGAGCGGTTATCCGGATGGAAGCTTCCGCCCGGATGATACCCTGACGCGCGCCGAAGCGGTGAAAGTCGCTTACGCCTTGCTCGATGCCCTAAATATGTAATCAAAAAAACTCCCTTTCGGCTGCTATCTCGCAGCTTGAAGGGAGTTTTTTTACTGTTATGATCGCTGCCTGCCGTATTTCCGCGTACGGTCGTCTTCGATGACGCCTTGCCAGTTCATGCCGAAGCCGAAATCATACGCATGGCGCTCGGCATCGACGTGGCATACCATGTCATGAGGCACATCCTCGAACTGTTCTTCAACCGTTCTCATAATCGCCGGCAGCTGCAGCGGCAGCAGGCCGGATGGCTCCGCTTGACCGGACAGCAGCTCCAGCATCGCCTTGTCGCTGGAACCGAAGTGAACGAGAATCGCATCGACGGAAGCTTCGAACTCTTCCATAACCGTCGGATTGACGAGAAACAGCGTGACGATAACCGGCTTTTCTCCCATCCTGCGCTTCGTATCCAGCACCAGATCCAGATCGGACTCG
This sequence comes from Paenibacillus sp. BK033, assembly GCF_004345425.1. GTDB lineage: Bacteria > Bacillota > Bacilli > Paenibacillales > Paenibacillaceae > Pristimantibacillus. Next base: position 206,103 of record NZ_SLVP01000006.1, on the reverse strand, counting down.
TTATGCGTCGTTACGGTTTTGCCTTTGTACGAACGGTTTAACACATCCCGCTCTCTGGCATCCCCTGCTAGACTTGTCTCGCGAGCATGTTCCGCCGTATAAGGCCTGTATTGCAGGCTGATCGGCACATAGCCGTTGCCTCCGCCAGCCGCATCCTCCCGGCTGTAGCCCAATCCCGCTTTCGCTCCGCGAATCGCCACGATGGCAAAATCCGCATCGCCCGGATCCTCAACGATATCGAAAAACTGTTCGGCGAGTCCAAGATCGATTGGAGATTCATCGCGCTCCGGGATCGTAAATCCGATAAAATGCTTCTCCGGCGCCGTATAGCGGCTTGGAATATACACGCGGCTGCGTGGCTTAAGCGGCAGCACTCGATTTTTATTTTTCACCATGACCACCGATTTGAGCTGCGCTTCGTGGCCTGCGCTCACGAAAGGCTCGCTTGCGACAAGCCTCTCGCTTTGCTCCGCGTCGAGGTAAGGATTCTCGAACAAGCCAACGCGGAAAATGTTCTTCAGCAAGCGGACCGCCGATTTCTCGAAACGTTCCCGCATATCGGCCTCTCCGTGTTCGCGGACGCCCATCCGATACGCTTCCAGCACGGGCAGCGAATCATTGTTGCCGCCGAACTGGTCAACGCCGGCCATAAGCAGCTTGTAATGGCGTTCGGCGACGGAAAGTCCTTCCACGCCCCATGATTTCCCGCCAAACATGGATTCAATGGCTGTTCCCTCGTCGGCCGTAATGTTCCAGTCCGTGCAAACAACGCCGTCATAGCCGTATTTCTCGCGAAGCAGGCCGGTAATCAGATATTTATTGTACGAATTGCCTACGTTCTCGCCATATACGTCATCCCGTCCGTGCGAAATCGTATAATAAGGCATCACCGCGGAAGCTTCGCCGGTCTTGCCCTCCAGCTTGAAAGCACCGCTCACGAACGGCTCGAGATGCTCCTCGAAGTTATTGCCGGGATAGACGGCGTATTTGCCGAATCCGAAATGCGCGTCCCTTCCGCCTTCTCCCGAACCGCCGCCCGGCCAATGCTTCACCATCGCGTTGACGCTGCCCGGCCCCCAGCCGTCCGCAGATTCGGCATCCGATGTCTGGAACCCGTCCACATAGGCACGGGCCATATCCGTCGACAGAAGAGGATCCTCGCCAAACGTGCCGCTGAACCGGAACCAGCGCGGATCCGTCGCGATATCGATTTGCGGCGATAAGGCCGTCGCGATGCCAAGCGCGCGATATTCGCGGGAAGCGACTTCCCCGAACTGCCGGACGATGCCAGGGTCGAAGGTTGCGGCAAGTCCAAGCGTCTCCGGCCACTTCGAGATGCGGCTCCCGGCTCCGCCGGTAAATTCCGCGCCGATATCGATGCCATGGCGGGGATCCGAGCTGATGTTTACCGGGATGCCCAAGCTTTCGGCTTCCGCAAAAGCTTGCATCTGGTTGCTCCAAAGCGCGCCGTCCCTATTGCCGCTAATCGCCATGACGAGAACATGCCGTACGTAATCCCGCGCGAGAAAGGCTGCCTGCTGGTCGCTAAGCGTCCATGCCTTTACTCCGGCTTCCTCGAATGGCTTGCCGCCATAGGTTCCCGTAAAAAATCCGACGCTTGGGGAGGGCACGTTCTGATGGCTGCTGTACAGCATAAGTCCGGCAATCTGCTCAATCGTCATCCGGGAGGCGAGATCCCGCGCCCGTTCGTCCGCCGTCAGCCTCCAATCCTCGTAGGGATGCAATTGTCCGTCCTTGCTTAAATCCTTAAATTTAAGACCGTCCTGTTCGAGAATGCGAACGCCGGAAGCCGGGCAATACCCCAGCGTTGGACCGCCTTCGTTGGACACATATTGAATAGTTGCCGGTTCAAGCGTTGCAGCGATCGGATTCTTCATTCAAGGGACCTCCTAAAAAGAATTGTCACACAAGCGGCCCAATTATTGCCACTCATGATAATTCTTGCTTCGAAAGCATTAACTAATTACCGTTTGATGCAGCCCATGCATCCAGCTGCTTTTGCTTTTCCGCGATGATTTTATCGATACCCGCCGCTTTCAACTGGTCAATAAACTTCGGCAGCTGGGTCTCCGGGTCAACCGTACCCGTTTCAAGAGCGACCTTATATTGATTCGTAACGTTCGTTACGGCCGCAATTTCCGATTTCACGGCATCGGCATTAAAGATAAAGCCCATCGCTTTCGATTTCGTAGCGTTCTTGTTGAACTCCATCAAATCGTTCCACAGATTCGGACTATCTCCATTCCAGATGTAGGAGAGCGACTGATTGCCAAACATCCAGCCCAGTTGAAGGTTATAGCCGGAGTTGGTCGCATCGACGCCTTGAGGGAAATCGATCACGTTGTCCGATACTTTCGTGTAGTGCTTGCCTTCAATACCGTAGTCAAACAGATTAATGAGGTCCTTGTCCGTATACAGCAGATTAAGCAGCATCATAGCCCGCGAAGGATCCGCGGAGTTTCTTGCTACGCTCCACATAATGGAGGTGATATCGCTCGTCGTTGAAATAGCCGGTTTGAAGTGAACCGATACCATCTCTCTAGCCGTATTTCTGGACTCCTGCGTTTCAATTCCCGGCTTCATATGGGAAATCCACGAGAACGCTTTGCCCGCTTTCACCATGTTGTATTGCGTTTCCGTGCTTGTCGCCGCATCCTTCGCAATGTAGCCGGCCAAATACCATCTTCTTACCGTATTCAGCATTTCTTTATATTCCGGTGCCTCATACATGTCAACGAGCTTCAAGTTATTATCATTGCCGGGAAGGACGCCGAACCCGTCGCTTAAAGTATCAAACGCGCTTCGCACGTAAATGTCGATAATCGATTGGCCATACTTCACGGTCGGAACGATGTCCGGCTCATTCTCCTTAATCGTTTTGAAGATCGCATCCAAATCGTCAAGCGATTTGATCGAGGTTATGTCGATGTTATATTTGTCTACCAGATCCTTGCGCATCGTAATGCCGAAGTCCGCCGCCAAATCCCTGATGCTCGGAACGGCGTAAATTTTGCCGTCGATCTTCGTTGCGTTCAGGAAGCCGGGGTCCAGGTTGTCCAGCGCTTGCTTAATGCCGTTGCCTTCCTTCTCCAAATAATCGTTAAGCTCCAGAAACTGGCCTTTCGCTACATCCTGGCTGTACGTTCCGAGGCCGCTCAGAATCAAGTCCACCTGCTCTTTGCCCGACATCATTAGCGTCCTTTGCTGCGTCCAGGCTCCCCACCCGATCGGAACAAGCTTAACCGTGGCGTTGATTTTCTCTTTCGTAATCTTGTTGATCTCGTCGGAGACAAGCTGCATATCCTTGGGCTCTCCCGCAGCCGGAAAGACCATAACCAGCTTCACCGGCTTCAGCGCCTGGCTTCCGCCCCCATTCGAGCTGCTTGCTTCCGTGCCTGAACCGTTGCTTGCCGTGCCGCCATTTCCGCCACCCGAACCGTTGTTTCCTCCGCCGCTGCACGCGCCGAGTGCCGTAACGGACAAGGACAGCGCTAAAGCCAAACTTACGGAACGCATCTTTTTCATCCCAATGACCTCCCAAAAATATTGATCTGTAAGCGATTGCATAGATTAGGATAACGGAAAGCGGTAAACCGGGCTTTCACAATTCCGTCCGGCTGCTTTTCATTTTCCGACAGGCCGTTATCCTTTTACGGCTCCGACCGTCAGGCCTTTCGCAAAATATTTCTGGAAGAACGGATACGCAAGGAGCAGCGGAATAACTCCGATCACCGCCATCGCCATCCGCATCGAAGCGAGCGGTATTCTGGCTGCGAGGTCGCTCGTCTGGCTGCCTGCTTGGGTGGAAGATTGAAGGTATTGAATATCCAGCAAGATCCGGTTAAGCAGATTTTGCAAGCTGTAATACTTACTGTCCGTTAAATAAATGAGGCCGTTAAACCAGTCGTTCCAGTACAGAATGACATAGAAGAGGCCTACCGTAGCCAGCACCGGAGTCGAGAGCGGCAGCACGATCCGGTAGAAGATTTTCCATTCCTTCGCCCCGTCGATATAGGCGGATTCAATAATCGCCGTCGGGATGGAGGTCGCAAAGAAGGTGCGCATCAGAATAATGAAAAATCCGTTCATCAGCAAACCCGGGATTATGAGGGCGAGAAGCGTATTTTTGAAATCGAAGTAATTCGTGTACAGCAGATACGAAGGCACAAGCCCCCCGTTAAACAGCATCGTGAAAAAGACGTAGAAAGCGAGCGAATTGCGGAAAGGCATCTCGATGCGCGAGAGCGGGTACGCCACCATGGCGGTAAGCGACAAGCCGGCTGCCGTGCCAATAACCGTCGTAAGGATCGTAATGCCGTAGGCTCTGGCAATCTCGGAAGACGTATTCCATAAATATTGATAGGCCGAGAAGCTGATTTTATCCGGAAAAAAAGCATAACCGCTGCGGACAAGCTCCATATCGTCGGTCAAGGAGGAAGAAAACAGCAGCCAAATCGGCATCAAGCAGAACAGCGTAAATACGAGCATGACGAGGTTGATGAGCCATTGATAAACTCTAGCGGATGATTGCATATAACCTTCCCCTTTCTAGAACAAAGCGTTGTCCTTGTTGAATTTGCGCACGACCGCATTCGAAACGATGACGAGGATAAAGCCGACCAGAGCCTGATAGAGACCGGCTGCCGAGGACATTCCGATATCCCCCAGATTAATCAAAGCGCGGTAGACGTACGTATCAATCGTATTGGTTACCGGCATAAGCGAGCCTGTATTGAGCGGTACCTGGTAGAACAAGCCGAAGTCGGAGTAGAAGATCCGGCCGATGGCCAGCAGCGTCATGATCGTGATGACCGGCAGGACGAGAGGGAAAGTAATTCTAACCACCTGCTGCCACCGATTCGCTCCGTCGATCGTAGCCGCTTCGTAATATTCCTGGTCGATGCCGATGATTGCCGCCAAGTAAATAATGCACAAATTGCCGACGCCTTTCCATACGTTAACGATCGTCAGAATCCAAGGCCAATACTTCGTTTCGGAGTACCACGAGATCGGCTCCATGCCAAGCATGGGAAGCAGCGTTTTGTTCATAAAGCCATTCTCGACATCCAGGAAGCCAAGCACCAGGTAGCCGACGATAACCATGGAGATCAGATACGGCAGCAAGATAAGCGTCTGATACGTTCTGGATAGAAAACGCTTGCGAATCTCGTTAAGCATAATGGCGAGGGCAAACGCGATCGTTGTGTTCAGCACGATAAACACGATGTTGTACAGCAGCGTATTCCTAGTGATGACATAAGCATCTCTCGTCTTGAAGAGATATTCGAAATTTTTAAAGCCGATCCAATCGCTTCCCATGATTCCTTTCGCAAAGTTAATGTCTTTGAAAGCGATCACGATGCCAAACATCGGCAAATAGTTGTTAATGAACAGATACAGCAGACCCGGCAGCGCCATTAAAATGAGAGCCCGGTATTTCATAATCCTCTTCAGCTTCACGGCAAAGGCCGAACGCTTCTTCGTCCGCATTGAGACCTGCTCCACGGCAGCAATTCGAGTATTGGCATTCACGGACTTGACCACCTCTTTTTAGGATGATTGTTCTTCATAGCTTCATAGTAGCTTAAGGAATGCTGCCCGGGCTTCCAAGAATCCGTCATCCTGTTTTCGAGTTTCCGACATGGGGCAAGTCTACTTGCAGAGCTTCATCGCCGGCTGATTTTCCCTCCGATACTCCTGGGGCGTCATCGCTACTTCCTTCTTGAACAGCGTGGAGAAATACGAGAAATTGCAGAATCCTACCGCCAGGGCAACGTTGCTGACCGTTGTATCCGTTTTGGCCAGCAGCTCTTTGGCAAGCTTGATCCGCTCGGTCAAAATATAATCGGATACGGACAAGCCCGTCTCTTTCTTGAACAGCTTCACGATATAGTCAGGACTTAGCCCGACATAATCGGCAATATATTGCCTCGACAGCTCCTGATCGAGATTAAGAGCAATATACCGCTTGATCTTCTCGATAATCGTCTCGCGCGAGTCGACCTTGTTGATATGCTCAAGGGCAGCCTCAAGCATCCCTTTCACCCAGCTCTGCAGATCATTTACGCTGCGGATAGCGGCCAAAGACCGCGCTGGCGTCAAATGATCCGAGAAGATTTCGTCCGCGCGCATGCCATGCTGCTGCAGCGCATAAAACATCATCTGCAGAAAATTTTGATAGAAGCGCTGCAGCCCCTTTACCCCTAGGTTGTCGATCCGCTTCAAATTATCGAGATAATGCTGCGCCTCATCGATGACCTTCTTCATATTCCCCTGCTTGATCAGCTCCGACCAAACGGGGATCGGAGGCAGAGGAATCTGATGGCATTCGCATTCGTCTTTCAATTTCCCGTTATAGAAAATAACGCGGTCCACAATATTGACCTGATTTTTCTTGAAGGCCATTAACTGCTCGGCCATATTCCGAACTTCATGCATCGGAACGGGCTTACCGAAATAACAGGACAAATGGCACCCCAAATATTGATTGCAGCCTTTAATAAAATCGATGCAGCGGCCGTGAATTTCCTTCCGGAAGCGATCATGGTCCTCCGCCCTCTCACGCGGGAATACAATCATGAAATACTCCGGACTGATCCGGACGATTTGGGCATGGGGAGAGCGCAGCACGACAATCTCGTCCATGGCGTTGCGAAGCGCGTATTCCATCAGCTGCGCATCGCGGACGGATAACGGCTTCTCCCAATGCGAGATCGGAATCAAGACAGGCAGAAATTCCATCGAGCCGGTGTAAGACAGCTTCTGCTTCCGGATAACCTCCATCATTTTATCCCTGCTTGAAGGAATCGCCTGATTGAGCACATCCTGCCAGAACCGCTCCGCCTCTCTGCCGGCTGCTTCCCGTTCATCCCTGATTTTGTTAATGAGCCTTGTCATGACATGCATCAGCTCATCCGGAGGGACGGGCTTCAGCAAATATTCAAAGCTGCCAAGCTGCAGCGCTTTTTTGGCATACTGGAAATCGGCATGACAGGTGATAAAGATACATTCAACTTGCGGATAATGCTCCTTCACCCATTCGTAAAGCTCAAGCCCGCTGCCCTGCGGCATCTCGATATCGCAAATCATCATATCAAACGGCTGCTCCATGAATTTCTCCTTGGCCTGCCTGGCATTGCTTGCTATCGTTACGGAGGTAACCCTGACGCAATTCCAATTCACGCTCGCTTTAATGCCGTTCGCAATGATCGCTTCATCATCCACAATCAATAACCGGTACATAGCGCTTACCCCGTTTCCTTGTACAGTGGCAAAATCATATCGATAACGGCTCCCTGATCATTGGAGAACGTGATTTCCGCCTCCGAACGATACAACAGACGCAGTCTGCGCCGAACATTCCAGATGCCGATATGCTCTCCGCCCTCATTCGTCAGATTCATTCCTTCGCTCAGCTTCCTTAAGACGTCCTCGGAAAAGCCGTTACCCGAGTCCCGGAACCGGATATGCAGCTTTCCTGCCTCCGGCTTTTTCCCGATCGCGATTTCAATATGGGTCGGCGTATCGGTGTTAACCGCATGCTTGATGGTATTCTCGGCAAAGCTCTGAATAATCAAAGGCGGGATCACGCAGTCCAGCAAGCCTTCCTCGGCTGTAACGGTGTACGACAAGCTGCCGGGGAACCGGAAGCCTTGGATTTTCAGATAATGCTCGGTCAGGCTAAGCTCGTCCTGCAGCAAGGCGTAATCGGTCTGGCTGCGGAACATGAACCGGAAATAACGAATGAGCGACAAGGAAAGCTCCTGAATCAGGTCGTATTTTTTTTCCTGAGCCATATAGTAGACGACGTTCAGGCTGTTCAAGAAGAAATGCGGGTTGATTTGCAGCTGAAGCTGTTTAAGCTCCGCGCGCTGACTGTTTAATTGCTCCTCGTAAACATCGATCTTTAATTGCTGGAGCTCGCCCACCATGCTGTTGAAGGTTGCATTCATAAGCTCGAATTCATTGGAGGTTGGCCGGTCGGGTATTCTTGCCTCCAGATAGCCTTCCTTGATCTTGCGCATTGCGGTAATAATCCGGCGGATGGGCAGCAGAACCACTCTGCGAAGGAAGTAGATCGACGCAAGCAAGATGAGAACGGAGCCCGTGGCCATTAACCAAATAACGCGCTGCAAGTAAGGCAGCCGCTCCAGGATCGTATCATCCGGAACTACAGCCGCCAGGCCAAAGTCCCCCAGGCTTGAACTTTTCCCGATGACGAGATATTGCTGTTTGTTTCCGGTTAGACGATAGTCGTCCGACTGAAAGGCCAAGTCGATTCCATGTCCGTTAATGAAGTCCTTGTCCTGAACGGCGGCATGGTCTCCATCCACAAGCAGCGCCCTTCCCTCGTCTCCCAGGTCGAGAAGATCAAGAGGGCCCATGACCTCGGAAGCGTTCACTCCGGCCCCGATGTACAAACCGCCGATTTTTTGAATGCGGAGAAGATAATCCTGCTGCTGCATGGGAAGCACTGCCCATCGGTCGTAAGAAAAGCCGGCGTTCTTCGAAGCCTGGGTTTCGCGCATTAATCCGATGATCGCCTTTTGAATCGGTTCGTTACCCGAATCGGCAGACCCCGCAACCTTCGGAGCAAACAGCAAATCATCGTTCACCGGCGAATACACGAAAAAGTAGTCGAGCCCTTTGTAATAAATCGTGTTGTCTCTCAATTTGCTGAACAGCCAGATCCGCTCCAAATTGTAACCGTCGGCATCCGCTTTGGAGGAGCTCTCGAGAAGAATCAGTCCCGATTCCTCGGCGGCGAATTTTAACAGGTACTGGTCGATATCGTTCAGCTTGTTGTCGATGATGCCCATGTACAGATTGAGCAAATTGCTGTTTGACTGCGCAACCTGATTGCGGACAACATCCATCGAATAGAAATTGTTATAAATCAGAAAGGAAACCATCGGGGCAATAATAAGGAAGATTCCGGCTATCAGCTTAATGTGCAGCGAATTAAACACGGTCCGGTTGAACGGTTTCAAGCGGTATTCATCCCCCTTACGCCTCTGGAGTGTAAGCATAAACAAGTCTAGTAAAAAACAAAGGAACCTTCCCGTATAATGGAAGGTTCCAGGAACGGGAGGTTGATTAGAACTCTACGACTTTTCCTGTTTCAGCCGATTTATAAATCGCTTCTAAGATTTGCGTCACCACGTAAGCCTGTTCAGGCTTCACAAGCGGCTCCGTGTCATTCAGAATACACTCCAGCCATTGTCTCGCTTCCTTCACGCCGTCCTCTTCGGCTCCGGGACCGAAATAGGCAATACCTCCGCTGACGGACGGCTTCGTTTCCACCAGCTGCCCATGCTTCACGCTGTTGAAGTTCACATCCGACTTGCCCATGACGGAGCTTGCTCTCATCTCCGCTCCGCCCTCCGTGCCGCAAAGCGTTGTCATCGCTTCTCTCGAATCCGTTGTATTTAACGCCCAGGCCGACTCCAGAAAGATGGTGGCGCCGTTTTCCATTTTAATAAAACCAAAAGCGGAGTCCTCGACCTTATAGCTTTCCGGGTCCCAAGGGCCAAGCATATTGCCTTCGTATTTATCCGCCATCTTATGGAACACGGAGCCGGATACGGATACGGGCTTATAGTTGTCCATGAACCATAACGCCAAATCCAGCGCATGGGTGCCCAAATCGATCAATGGCCCGCCGCCTTGCTGCTCCTTGTCGAGAAATACGCCCCATGTCGGAACCCCGCGTCTGCGGACGGCATGCGCTTTGGCCACATAGATATCGCCAAGCTCGCCTTCGCGGCAAGCTTTATAAAGGGCCTGTGAATCGTTGCGGAACCGGTTCTGATAGCCGATTGTCAGCTTCTTGCCCGTCCGCTCCGCGGCATCGACCATTTTCTTCGCTTCTGCGGAGTTAATCGCCATCGGCTTCTCGCACATGACATGCTTGCCCGCTTCCAGCGCATCCACGCTAATATAGGAGTGCTGCAGGTTAGGCGTGAGTACATGTACAACATCGATAGAGCTATCCTTCAGCAGCTCCTTGTAGTCGGTATAAACCTTGGCGTTCTCCCCGCCAAAGTCCTTGGCCGCCTTTTGCGCGCGCTCCTCCACGATATCGCAGAACGCGACCATTTCTCCCAAATGCGGCAGCTTGGCCAGCGACGGCATATGCTTTTGGACGGCGATACCGCCGCAGCCGATGATGCCGATTCTTAATTTTTGGTTTGTCATTTAGAATCCACCTCCTGTTCTTATAAGTACTTTCTGATCATCTCTAAATCCTGGCGGATGCTGGCGAACTTATCGGCGGATTCTCCCTCGTTCTCCACCAAAGCGTAACGCACATGTCCCATGGAACGGATCTGCTCGTAAACGGCTGCGAAATCGAATCGGCCGGTGCCAAGATCAACGAAATCCTGAGGGCCTACATATTTCTGATAAGCCTCGAACGGACTCTGCATATTGTCGCCTTCCCGCTCTGCCGCCTCCAATATATTTAGCTGGCCCTTAAGCTCGTGAGCCAAATCCTTCTGGTGAACGATATCGCAGCGCTCTCCAAGCTTCCGGAGGACGGCAACGGGATCGAGTCCCGCGCGCATCACCCATGCCATATCGACCTCGAATTTCAAATAGGAAGGATCGGTATTTTCCAGCAGAACATCAAACAGCGTTTCGTCGCCGACGGATTTGAATTCATGGGCATGGTTGTGCAGATAGAACTGGAAGCCGTTATCCTTCATTTTTTTGCCAATCCGGTTCATTTGTTCCGCGGCTCTAAGCGTATCCTCCCGATTGGAGATCCAGACGGAAGGCAGCACAATACGTTCGCAGCCGATACCGCCGTAATAGCTCATCAGGCCATCCCAATCATTCGCCAGCAGATCTGCCCCCGGTTGTGCGCCTTCGTGAACCGCTATGGCGGTAAGGCCAAGCTCCCGGCATTTGTCCCGCAGCGACTCCATCGGAATCTCGTCGATATATCGCGTGAAGGCCTTCATGTTGAAGCCGATCAGCTCGATATTCTCATACCCTGCTTCCGCAACCTTTCGCAAAGTGCCAAAGTAATCCTCGCCAAGCTCCCTATACACCGAAAAAATATTAATGCCCGCTTTGATCGTCATTTCCTAGCCGGCCTCCTCAAAAGAATTTATCGTTCATCTGTATCATAACGAACTAGTGGCGATCTCTCTTTCGCGTAACCGACATCATTCTTTTAAATTTCCGCACATTGGGATAATTAGAGCTGATTAAGCTGTGCCAGGAGTCCATCCAGCATCTCGTCGGTAAAAGCGCCTTGGCTGAAAGAGACCATCGCACGCAGCGGCATGTATTTCATCATCTCGGCAAACATCTCGCCCATGCCTTCGCCCAGCGCGTCGCTGTCCATCGAAGCGCCCATGCCGGACTGGAAGCTCTGAATAAGCCCTTGCACAACCGGCGCCCGATCGGGATCGCTCATCAGGTCGGCGAGCAGCGTGCTGCGTTCGACTTTCGTTTTTACTTTAACGGTAGACTCGACGATAAGCGTATCGCTCAGCGCAATATCCTCGGAGGAACGCCCGATCAGGATTTCATATTGGCCCGATTCGACATGCCAGTCTTTAAGCAGCACGTTGTAATAGGCGAAGGAGCGTTTGTCCAGCGTCAACGTTACCGTTGTTGCCTCGCCTGGCTGCAAGTCGACCTTTGCGAATCCTTTCAGCTCTTTCGTTGGACGCATGACGGTGCTCTCCACATCCCGTACATACAGCTGCACGATTTCTTTCCCCGCCCGGGTGCCGGTATTCTGCACGGTTACCTGTACCTCCAGGGTATCCGTGTCCCGCATTTCCTTACGGCTCAGCAAGAGGTTGGAATACGCAAACGACGTATAGCTAAGCCCGTGTCCAAACGGGAACAGCGGCTTTACCTGCTTCGTATCGTAATAGCGGTACCCGACGAAAATCCCCTCCCGGTATTCCACGCGATTGCCTTCGCCGGGGAAGAACAGGAACGAAGGGTTGTCGCTCAGCTTGACCGGGAACGTCTCGGCCAGCTTGCCGCTTGGATTTACAATGCCGAACAAGACATCCGCAATCGCGCCGCCAACGGCTTGGCCGCCCAAATAAGCTTTAAGCACCGCCCCCGCGTGGCCAATCCAAGGCATTTCAACCGGGGAACCGCACAGCAGAACAACCACCACGTTGCTTTGCACGGCGGCAATCGCCTCGATAAGCTGATTTTGATTGGCGGGCATCCGCAGGTGCTTGCGGTCATAGCCTTCGGATTCATAACGGTCCGGCAATCCCGCAAAAATGACGGCGGCATCGGCGGCTTTGGCCGCTTCGATTGCCTGCTCCAGCATACTCTCGTCGGTATCGTCTCTATCAACAGGATAGCCTTGCGCGTACGCAACGGAAGCGGCATCGCCCGCAAGCCTTTGAATTTCCTCTAGCGGCACATCAATCTGTGTTGGCCTAATATGGGAGCTGCCGCCGCCTTGGTATCTTGGCTTTTGCGCGAATGCGCCAATAACGGCCAATTTACGGTTTTGCTGCAGCGGGAGCAGGCTTTGTTCGTTTTTCAGCAGCACCATCGTTTCCCCGGCAACCTTCCGGGCAAGGGCATGATGCTCCGCACGGTCGTAATCGGCCTCCGGCTTCCGGTTATCCACGCTCTTGAAGATAAGGTTCAAAATCCGTTCAACCGCTCGGTCGAGCACCTCTTCGGACAGCTGGCCGCTTTGGACGGCCGCAACGATTTTGCGGTCGTTAACGCCGCCGCTTGACGGCATCTCCAGCTCTTGACCGGCAGCGAGGCCGTCCACGCGGTTATTGTTCGCTCCCCAATCCGTCACGACAAGGCCCTCATGGCCCCATTCATCCTTCAAAATATCCGTAAGCAAGTATGGATTCTCGGAAGCATACGTACCGTTCACCTTGTTATAAGCGCTCATGACGGTCCAAGGCTGAGCCTTGCGTACCGCGCCTTCAAAGCTGGCCAAGTATATTTCGCGCAGCGTACGCTCATCCACAACCGCATCCACGCCCATCCGGCGGTGCTCCTGGTTGTTAACGGCGAAATGCTTCAGCGAAGTGCCGACCCCTTGGCTTTGCACGCCGTTAATATGGCTGGCCGCCATCTCGGAGGACAAATAAGGATCCTCGGAAAAATATTCGAAGTTGCGTCCGCATAGCGGCGAGCGTTTAATATTGGCTCCGGGTCCAAGCAGAACGGCGACATTCTCCGCCTGGCATTCCTCGCCAAGCGCCTCGCCGACTTTTCCGATCAGCTCGCGGTCCCAAGAGCTTGCCATCCCGGCGGCAGACGGGAAGCAGGTCGCCGGCACGCTCTCGAAAATGCCAAGATGATCCGTTCCGCCTTGCTGCTTGCGTAGTCCATGCGGTCCGTCCGTAACCATAATGCTTGGAATGCCTAAACGCTCCACGCCTTTAAGCCGCCAAAAATCGAGACCCGAGCACATGCCCGCTTTCTCTTCCAGTGTCATCTCGGCAAGTAGTGCCTGAATATCGCGCTTCATCTAAAATCCCCCTTAAAAGAATCTTCACCGTTCTCGCCTTCATTTTCGCATGAATGCGCTTACTTTTATGGTATAATAGTCAGAAAAATTGTACCATTCTGAGGTGGGTATAACGTGGAGCAGGCCATTTATTCACGCAATCTTTCTCAACTATGCAAGCTGATTCAGGAGAGCTGCTGCCTTCCCGTTTTTTACGCCCAGAACAAGCAGCCTTTCATAGACGCAGCTGCCGCAGCAGGCATTCCGTTAAGCCCCCTATTTCCCGATCTCGAAGGGCTGGCTCAATCGCTTCTCACGCCGGAAGCGGAATATCCTTCGATCCGAACAACCAACTTTTGGGAGCAGTTCATCATTATCCCCGTTAAGCATGAAGCCGAAAGCAAGGCTTTTATTATCGTTGGCCCCTCCATCGAGAAGCTCCCCCCGGAAGAGCATAGGGCCAAGCAGCTGAACGATTATCGGATCCCATACCGGGACAAGCCCAACTGGACCGCTTATTGGGAAAGCTTGCCCACGGTCAATAGGATGCGTCTGCTTCATACCTGCGTGCTCACCAACCTGCTCGTGAATCAAGAGACGCTGGAAATTACCGACGTGCTTGAATACAGCTTCAAGTACGCGCAGCCGCAAGCTTTCAAAAGGGATGTCGAACGGAACATATCCGCCCGCCGGGAGTCGCTTATCTTTCACCAAAGCATGATGGAGGAACGGAAGTTTTTTAATTTCATTCGGGTTGGAGACCCGGCAGGGCTGATCATCAAACTAGCCGAATTTTCTTATGAGGAAGCCGGCGTCTTATCCAAACGCAGTCATATCCGCAGTCTCAAAAACCTGGCGATTTGCGGTATCGCGCTAGGGATGCGGGCAGCTATTGAAGGAGGCTTATACGAGGAACAAGCTTACATGCTGAGCGATTTGTACATTCAGCAAATTGAGGAGCTTCATGACATCCAGACGGTGAAGGCTGCCATGGAGGGCGCGCTGCTGGATTTTGCGGAAAGGGTCAAACACAGCCGGAACCCTATTCTGTCTAGGCCCGTCAAGGCTTGCCGGGAATACATCTACACCCATCTCTACGAAGAGATCACGGTAGACAAGCTGGCGGCCGTATCGGGGCTGAATAGCGGCTACTTAATGCATCTGTTCAAAAAAGAAACCGGCCAAACCATCGCTTGCTATGTTCAAAAAGAAAGAATCGAAGAGGCCAAAAAGCTGCTCCAAATGACCGGAGATACCATCTCCTCGATTGGGTCCCGCCTTGGCTTCTACGATCAGGCGCATTTCATCAAAGTGTTCAAGAAGCACGCGGGAATGACGCCGAAGCATTACCGGGCTACTCTGTAGAAAGGATAGGGGTGTCACCTCAGCCATCGGCTTTGGGACACCCCTTTCATTTATACATGCAAAAAAAAAATTTAACAAAAACCGATCTTTGGGAAGGAGTAAAACCCGCTGATCCCCCCTCCGATCCCGTTATTACCGCAAGTTTCGAAAAAATCTGCCAGCGGGAATCGGCAAGCCGCTTCCTCATCTCTTTGCCTGTCCGAAACACTGCGATAACACAGGGCGAGTAACATGGACAAAAACAGGCTTTATCCAACCCAATACGAGAAAAACTACTCAACGTGTTACGGAAGGATTTGATTGAGATGCGAAATAAAAAATGGTTGAAACAAATGCTTTATTCCCATTTGGCCATCCTGTGCAGCTTTGGAGCTGCGATTATCTGCATCACATACGCCGTCACATACAGCGATCTGATTCGGGATACTAGGAAGTCAAACAGCGAGTATGCCAGCCATGTGGTCGACAGTATGACGACGTCCTTAAAGAATTTAGAACGGTCATTAGCCGGGCAGATAGTCAAAAACCAAGCAATCAACGATTTTTTTAACAATGACGGAGGCGACGGTGCAGCAAAACTGATCAACTATAACGCTTCCAACGAGATAGACAACATTCGCAACAACCCCTTGATTCATTCCGTGTATTTCTTCCGAAGCAAGGACCAGGAAGTGCTGACGGGTGGTTACATCACGAGCCTTTCCCGGTTTAAGGACAATCGTTTCATCCTAGAATTGCAAAACAATCCCCCTGCCTCCCGGTGGTCGTCCCTCCGGACTTATAGCGAATTTCCTTTAATCGATCCTCCCGAGCGAATTATATCCATGACCCAAAAAATAGGATCCGAGGGTTGGATCATCTTGAATGTAAAGGCCGACCTGCTGCTGGCTGCTGCCGACAATCTCAGAACCCATTCCCGCAGCTTCATGAACATTTCGGATGACCAGGGGCTGCCCATTTATTCAACCGGGCCTGACAACGGCTCTACCAAGCTGTCGACCCGGATCTACTCCAATTATACGGGTTGGACTTTTTCGAGCGGGATATCCGGCGAGCACTTACTCGGACAAGCTGCCTTGTTGTCCTTGTATCCCTTGACCATCATTGTATTAACCCTGGCTGCCATCGTAGCGGTGATTCTGTATGTTACCCGAAGAAGTTATCGGCCCATCGAGCATATGATGACGAGGGTTTCTTCCTACCGCCAGGAGCTTAAAACCTCCGGCGACGATGAGTTTGCCATTCTGGAGCAGGCTTTCGACGATATGCTGATCCGGATGAATCAAATTGATCTTCAGGAAGCCGAGAACTTGCAGTACAGACGAAGGCAATTTTTCATCGAGCTGCAGGATTACGAGAACGTCGTCCCGGCCGAGGAATGGCAAAACTATTTTTCCTTGTTTGATCTTCCGAACAATGGCAGCCTGGTCATCGTCATTTTGGAAATCGATAAATACGTCCCTTTGATGCGCAAGAATCGTCAGAACATGCTCGATTCCAAGCAGCGGCTGGAAAAGCTGGCAGCGGAGTGGCCGAATTTACAGGCCCGAACCGTCGCTTATCATTGGATTTCAGCCGACAGGCTGACCCTGCTGATTGACGTTTCCCCGGATCCGGAGCACGGACCTGAAGGGCTTGATGAGCCGCTGCAAACCGTGGTTCATGCCCTCGAGCTGCTCCGGATCCGTTCCGAAAGCGAACTAGTGTTTACTACCACTATGGGTGTCGGTTCCCCGGTACCGGAGCTGCCGCAAATTAAAGAGTCTTTTGGCGAAGCCCTGACCGCCCTGCAATATAAAATGACCGCAGGCAGCAATCGGATTCTCGTATATCCGGACATAAGGGACCGGGAGGAATCCGTTAACCCGCTTTATTTCAAGCGGGTAGAGGATTTAGTTCACCATTTCCGGATTCAGCAGCTGGAATGGAAAAACGATTTTTCCCGGATCTTCGATCTTCTGGAGGACCAATTGCTGAAGAACGAAGAAATGCAGCTCCTCTTCAATTATCTGACGCACCGCTTCGCACGGGAGATGGAGGATACCTCGCCAACGGTCAATGAATATTGGCATATGGTTATTTATCCCCGGATGAGCGAAGCGCTCAAAGAAATGGAGGAAACCCCTGAAATCCGGATGTTGTTCAGCGGGCTGCTTGATCAGCTTTACGAGCAATACAACGTTATGCTGGAGTCCAGAAGCAAAGATCACCTGATATACGAGGTCAGACAATATATTGAAGACCATTTCAACGACTTTGATCTGTCCCTGAAATCCATAAGCGACCGCTTCGGCATTAACGGGAAATACGCCAGCCAATTGTTCAAGGAAAAATTCGGGGTTAAGTTCGTCGATTTTCTAATTGGGCTGCGGGTAGATCAAGCGCAAAAACTGCTGCGGGAAACCAACGATTCGATAAACGAAATTTCGCGGCTGGTTGGCTATGAGCACGTCATTTCTTTTGGAAGAATATTCAAGAAAATGGTTGGCTTGTCTCCCGGCGATTACCGCAAGCTGATGCGGAACGCGGAGAGTCAGGCTGGCCCCATAAATAAGCCAAATGCCCTTCAGTCCGGCCGCGTATAGCTTTTTGCATGCTGTCTGAATAAGGTTTATTTGCTCCAATGGCGCCTCGCGGGCGCCATTTCTGCTCTTTTGTATAGGCCGCGGAAACTTGTAAATTGTCTCGCTTCACCCACTCAGGCTATAACGGAATTGCAACTCCAAATTTTATGGCGAGGTGAAAAAAGGTTTATGAGAAAAAGAGCGTTGAGCTACGCGTTGTTGGCCGCCATGGCTATCGGCTTTTTGGGCGGATGTTCGTCCGGAAGCGGAAACGAAGCTGATGGCGCGGCGTCCGCGGATGCGGGCAAGGCAGATACGGGTAAGCAGGTAACCTTAAAGGTCGGCATTTTCGACCGCGGGAATGCTCCCGCGGGGTACACAGCTACGGATAACTATTGGACGGACTACGCTCAAAAAAATTTCGGCGATCCCAACCATATTAAAGTGGAGTTTGTTCCGATTCCGCGCAACGATGCCTCCGACAAAGTCAATGTCATGATGACTAGCGGCGACGCGCCGGATATCGTATTCGCCAGCACCAACGTACTGACGCCTTATGGTTACGCCAAGGATGGCGGTCTGCTTCCGCTCGATTCGCTTATCGACCAATATGGTCCGAACCTTAAAACGTATTTGGGAGACGCGCTGGACGTCGGCAAGGTTGACGGGGTGCAATATTCGA
Source organism: Paenibacillus sp. BK033 (assembly GCF_004345425.1). GTDB lineage: Bacteria > Bacillota > Bacilli > Paenibacillales > Paenibacillaceae > Pristimantibacillus. The sequence goes on along the minus strand of NZ_SLVP01000006.1, from coordinate 188,006 downwards.
TTCCCGGACGCCGCGTCAACACGGGCAAATACGAAAACCTGATCCGCAAGGATTGGCTGGACAAGCTTGGCCTGCCGATGCCCCAAACCACGGAGCAGGTGTATGAAACGCTGAAGGCTTTTAAAGAAAAAGATCCGGGACAAACGGGCGGTAAAGTGATTCCTCTCGGCTTGTCTCTGACGCCGGCCTCCCTTGAACCGATCGTCTGGTCATTTATTCAGGACGGCCTTACGGACGAGCAGCGCTACACCCTGTCGGAAAATCTCGGTTATCCGCTGCTGCTGCCTGGACATAAGGACGCCGTGAAGTTTTTGAACAAGCTCTACAATGAAGGCCTCGTCAGTCCCGACTTTGCGCTTGATAAAGATGAAAAACAGGTCTTCCAGGATGTCATGAACGGAAAAGTCGGCATGTACAGCGATAACTTGGGCAATGCCTACGCGGACAATCCCGGCATCGCCAAGGTACTGACGCAAAACGTTCCGGGTGCGAATCTGGTTCCTGTTGACCCTTACACCAACAATGCCGGCAAGCACTTGAAGCCGGAATATGATCCTACAGGCTTCTTCCTGATGGTTCCGGCTTCCAGCAAACGCGGCGTTGAAGCCATCAAATATCTGGACTGGATGGCTCAGCCGGATGTGCTCTTAACGCTGATGAACGGCATCGAAGGCGAAGATTATACGATGGTGGACGGTTTGCCTCAGCGCGTACAATCGGACGAAACCAGCAAGCGGATGTTTAATTCGGCGGATATGGCCATGATTACGCAGGGCGAGGATTTCGGCAGCAACGAGAAAAACTGGGCCGCGGCCGCGGCTGCCGTGCCAGAGCCATTCCGGAAGAGTGTGATCGACGCTTACAAAATGTCGCTGACCGACACGACCCGTTATGCCAACTTCACCACGCCGATCGAAGCGGAAAACAAATATATGCCGGCGCTGAGAGACAAATATGATCAGCTTATCGTGAAAAGCATTATGGCCAAACCTGCAGACTTCGACAAGGTTTACGAAGATCTCCTTAAAGATTATATGGCAAGCGGCGGCGATGCCATTGTCAAAGAACGCACGGAAGCCTACAAAGCAATGGCGAAATGATGGCTGTCTAATCAAACATGTGGAGGCTCGGAATGAAACAACTGTGGCTTTACTTTTTGCGGAATTGGCAATTGTATGTCCTGCTGCTTGGTCCGGTCGCCTATTTTCTAGTCTTTAAATACGGCCCGATGTACGGCATCCTGATTGCTTTTCAAGATTTCAACCTCTTCAAAGGAGTGATGGGCAGTCCCTGGGTCGGGTTCGACGTGTTCCGCGAGGTTTTTGGCATGAGCGCCTTTTACAAGGCGCTCCGGAACACTTTCATGCTGAATCTGACGGACCTGCTTTTTTCGTTCCCTGCCCCTATTCTGCTTGCGCTGCTCCTTAATGAGCTTAGCCGGGCAAGGTTCAAAAAATGGGCCCAAACCATCTTGTATCTGCCTCATTTTTTATCCTGGGTCATTATCGGCGGCATCATGCTTCAAGTCTTCGCTACCAATACGGGGATTGTTAATCTGCTGCTGGGACATCTGGGCATTGATCCGATCCCGTTTCTGACCAATAAATACAACTGGCTGATCACCTATCTGGTTGTAGGAGTGTGGCAAAGCGCAGGCTGGGGAACAATCGTTTATCTGGCGGCCATTACAGGCATCAATTCCGAGCTTTATGAGGCTGCGGCCGTGGATGGAGCGGGACGTTTCCGGAAAATGTGGTCCGTTACGCTGCCGGGCATCCGGCCGACCGTTGTGGTGCTGCTTATTCTCAAGATCGGGGAAATCGTGCAAATCAGCTTTGACCGGCCGTATGTTATCGGAAATGTTAGCGTTCTGGATTTCTCGGAAGTAATCAGCACGTTTGTCTATAAGACCGGGGTTCAGACGGCCGACTTCTCCCTCGCAACAGCGGTGGGGCTGTTCCAGGCCGTGGTAGGCATCATCCTGCTGCTTGCGGCAAATCGGATCGCGAAGAAAATAACGGGTAACGGAGTGTTCTGATGAAAGCTATAAACCCTAGACGGACCGTTCCGTCGGCAGCAGGTGTATTCGAACTCATTAATATAGGGATCATCACCGTGCTGGTTATTTTGTGCCTGGCCCCTTTGCTTCATATCGCCTCCATGTCGCTTAGCTCCAACCGGACTATTCTTTCCGGAGAGGTAACGGTGTTCCCGCTCGAAATCAATTTCGAAGCTTATCGGAAAATTTTCCAGGATGCTTCCATGATCCGTTCGCTTCTGCTGTCGTTGGGATTGACGGCGAGTTATACCGCCTTGTCCATGCTGATGACCGTGTTTGCCGCTTATCCGCTCTCCAAGCGGCTGAAGGGCGGAAAGTTCATCATGTTCCTAATCGTATTCACGATGTTTTTCAGCGGCGGCACCATTCCGGATTATCTGCTGATCCGGGGCCTGCATTTGACCAATCATCTCGGATCGCTGCTGCTGCCTGCGATGATTAATCCGTTTTTCATGATCATTCTTATTACTTTCCTTCGTTCACTGCCCGGCGGGCTGCTTGAAGCCGCCGAAATAGACGGCAGCAGTCATTTCCGTACCCTGACCCGGATTGTCCTGCCGCTTTCGCTGCCGGCGCTGGCGACGCTCAGCTTGTTCTACGCTGTGGGCCGCTGGAACGGGTTCATGGACGCCTTGATGTACATTACGGATCCGAAGCTGTACCCCATTCAGCTGAAGCTGTATCAGGTTGTCATGAACAGCATGACCAACGATCCTTTGTCGATGCAGGGCGATCAGGTCGTTTCCGTCTTGCCCGAAAGCATCAAAGCGGCAAGCATTATGTTTGCCACGGTGCCGATTCTGCTTGTTTATCCCTGGCTGCAAAAATATTTTATCTCCGGCGTCATGATCGGGGCCGTAAAGGAGTAGCGCAAAGTGAGGAACAAAGGCGACTTTTCGTTTTCTACTTGCTGGAACATTAAGAAACATCGGAATGGCAAGGCGATGCTGGAAGAAATCATGGAGCTCGGCTTCCAACATGTCGAGTTGAATTATAACGTCACGCGGGAGCATCTGGCCACGATCGAACCGATGATCGAACGCGGCACCATCGGCGTATCCAGCGTTCACCATGCTTTTCCGTTCATTGACGACAAGGATTTCGACACGGATTCGCCCATGCTTGGTTATGAAGAGGAGGACAAACGGAGACGGGCGGTCGATCTGCTTAAGCAATCCGTTGAATATGCCGTCCGCTACGGCGCGAAAGCCGTCGTGGTACATCCCGGCGAGGTCGCGTTTCAAGGCAACATCGACGCCCGGCTTAAAGAGATTTACAAGAACCAGGGCAGAGACTCGGAGGCTTACGCTGCGCTCTGGACAACGATGCTGGAGCAAAGGCAAAGCCAGGCTCCGCAGAACCTGGAACGCATTCATCGCAGCCTGGAGGAGATCAGCGATTTCATCGGGCAGAGAGGCTACAAGGTAGCCATCGGCATCGAGACCAGGGCACGCTGCTACCAGATTCCGACGCTGCGCGAGGCCGAGTGGCTGACCAGCCGCCTGAAGGGCAGTCCCGTCGGGCTTTGGTACGACATCGGCCATGCCATGATGATGGACCGCATGGGGTTGTACGAGAACCTGCGCGACCTTCAGGAGCTTGACCTGCCTCTCGCCGGCGTGCACATTCATGAAACGATCGGGCTATCGGATCATTGGTGTCCTTATGTCCACAGCGGGAATGACGATTTCGATGTTTTCCTGGATACGATCCGTAAGGCTCCTGTCCGGGTTTACGAGCTGAAATCCGCTTGTATGCCCGAGGAGATTGAGCAAAGTCACAATCAAATCATTAACAAATTACTTACTTTGGAGGGTCAAGCCTAATGATGAATACGCAGTGGATTTCCAAATACGCGCCTTATATTTATTTTGACGACAACGAGCCTTTCTTCCCTGTCCGCGTCGGCGTTACCGTGCTGGAGGAAGCGGGTCCTTCTCCTTCTACGCGCAGAACCTTTGCTTTCGACGAGCCGGACCTTAAGTATATTATCGAGTATGCCATTTATTGGGACTACGATATTCAGCACCTGTACGAGCTGGAGCATGTATGGGTTTATGTGGGGCAAAACGACGAGGTCCTTGATTGCGACGCCAGCTTCCACGGCAGACATTTCAAAGGGCTTCTGCGTGACCGCAGCAATCTGGTTGACGGCACCCATGTCAAGCTGTACTCCCAGCCGGGCAAACATGCCTTCCTGCCTCAGGCGGACATGTTTTATCTGCTGCCGGAGTTAATGACCGCAACGGATGAATATGCGGGAAGACGCGGTCTGCTGATTACCGGTCCGTTCGATGGGGTTTATTCGACGGATGACGAAACGGATCGCAAAGTAGAGCTTTATTTGCAGAGCTTCCGATTCAAGCCTGCCATGGAATTCCGGGAATACCGCATTGATCCGGCGCTGTACGCCACTTGGGAGCAGCTTCATGCCGAGGTCCCCGTCCGAATTAAGGAGAGACTGGCCGAAATTGATGAATTTCTGGGGAGAAATGGGAAATGAACAGACAACTAAAAGTCGGAATCATTGGCTGCGGAGCTATCGCATTTGGCAAGCATTTGCCTAACTTGAGCAACCAAGAGGCCGTTGCCATTACGGCTTTCGCAGATATGGTGACCGGGAAAGCCCGGCAGGCTGCCGAAAAATACGGAACGACGGACGCTAAGGTTTACAGCGATTACCGGGAACTGCTGGCGGACTCCTCCATCGACGTTGTGCATGTTTGTACGGCAAACGATGCCCATGCCGAAATTTCCATCGCTGCACTGGAAGCAGGCAAACACGTGATGTGCGAAAAACCGATGGCCAAAACCGCTGCCGATGCCCGCCGCATGGTGGAGGCCGCCAAACGCACAGGCAAAAAACTGACCATCGGCTTTAACAATCGGTTCCGGCCGGACAGCCAGTTTTTGAAGCAGGTTTGCGACAACGGCGATCTTGGCGACATTTATTTCGCCAAAGCCCACGCGCTGCGCAGACGGGGCGTTCCCACTTGGGGCGTTTTCCTCGACAAGGACAAGCAAGGCGGCGGCCCGCTTATCGACATCGGTACCCATGCGCTGGATTTGACGCTGTGGCTCATGAACAATTACGAACCCAAGGCAGTCTTGGGAACGACTTATCAAAAGCTGGCTAACCGCAAGGGCTCGGCTAACGCGGGCGGAGCTTGGGATCCCGGCAAATTCACGGTAGAGGACTCGGCGTTTGGCATGATCGTCATGAAAAATGGCGCTACGCTGATGCTGGAGTCCAGCTGGGCACTGAATATGCTGGATACGCGCGAAGCGTTATACACGCTTTGCGGCACGGAAGGCGGCGCAGACGTGAAAGAGACGCTTCGAATTAACGGCGAAAAATACGGCCGTCTCTACGCCAATAGCATCCAATTCGACGTCAAAGGCGCGGATTTCTTTGACGGACGCAAGGAAAGCATGCATGAGCGGGAATGCCGGATGTGGATCGAAGCGATCCTGAACGATACGGAACCGGTCGTATTGCCTGAGCAAGCCTGCGTAGTCTCGGAAATTATCGAAGCTATTTATGAATCCAACCGTACCGGCGAGGCCATTTATTTTGATTGATAGAGCTGATAGAGCCCTGCCATAAGGAGGTTTTAAGAGATGATCAACGTAGCTATATTAAGCTTTTGGCATGTCCATGCCAAGGATTACGCCCTCCAGGCCGAGCAGCATCCGGAGATGGTGATCAAAGCGATCTGGGACGAGGACCCGGACCGCGGAGCCATGCAGGCTGAAGCGCGGCAGGTGCCCTTCTATGCGGATTTGGAGGAACTTCTCTCCAATCCGGAGATTGATGCCGTTATTGTCACGACTCCAACCTCGATGCACCGGGATGTGATTCAGGCGGCGGCTCGTGCCGGCAAACATATTTTCACCGAAAAAGTACTCGCCGCAACCATTCGGGAAGCCCAAGAAATTGCGGACACCGTGCAAAAAGCAGGCGTCAAGCTGACCGTTTCCCTCCCCCGGCTGAATACCCCCTTTGCCCAAGCCGCTCAGCAAGTGGCCGCCAAAGGACTGCTCGGCAGACTTACGCAGGTCCGGGTAAGAATGGCGCACAAGGGAGCGCTGTCGGAAACGGGATTGCCTCCTTACTTCTACAGCCTGGAGCAATGCGGAGGCGGCGCCATGATTGACCTGGGCTGCCATCCGATGTATTTGACCCGCCTCTTGCTGGGCATGCCGGAGAGTATCGTCTCAAGCTACGGTTATGTGACGGGGAGAGAAGTGGAAGACAACGCCGTCGCCGTATTGAGTTATGCGGACGGAGCCGTGGGCATCGTCGAAACCGGCTTTGTGAATCCGCTGTCCCCGCTAACGCTTGAAGCGCACGGCACGAAAGGAAGCATGGCCTTCAGCCTTGGGAATCGGAAGCTGATCGTGGCCAGCGTGGACAACGGGGACAAGCCGGTGATAGAGTGGCCGCTGCCGGATGCCCTGCCTTCGGATCTCGAGCAATGGGCTTTTCATATTCAGCAGAACACGATAAACACGCAGAATCTGGAGATGGCTCTTGACCTGTCCCGTCTCATGGAAGCCTCCAACCTCTCAGCCAAACTTGGCAAAGCGGTAGAGCTTTCGCAGCTGAAAACAGTGGAAGCTTGAAATGCGCTCGTGGCGCAGTAAGCAAAAAGACGCCGGGATTACTCCCGGCGTCTTTTTGTTTATTTCTCGGAAACTAGGAAGGAATCCGTCTTCCTCAGCCTATTCCCACTCGATTGTTGCTGGCGGCTTGGACGTTACGTCGTAGACGATACGGTTAACGTTGTCCACTTCGTTAACGATACGAACGGAGATTTTCTCGAGCACGTCCCAAGGGATGCGCGCCCAGTCGGCTGTCATGCCGTCGATGGACGTTACCGCGCGGATGCCGACGGTGTACGAATACGTACGAGCGTCGCCCATAACGCCAACGGACTTCATGCCAGGCAGAGCCGTGAAGTACTGCCAGATCTCGCGGTCAAGGCCCGCTTTTGCGATCTCGTCGCGCAGAATCGCATCCGATTCGCGAACGATGTGCAGCTTCTCTTCCGTTACTTCGCCCAGCACGCGGATCGCAAGACCCGGGCCCGGGAACGGCTGACGCCATACGATTTCGGCAGGCAGACCGCACTCTTCGCCGACTTTACGAACTTCGTCCTTGAACAGAGCTTTCAGAGGCTCAACAAGCTTGAACTTGATGTCTTCCGGCAATCCGCCAACGTTGTGGTGGGATTTGATCGTTTGAGCCGTAGCCGTACCGCTCTCTACGATATCCGTATACAATGTGCCTTGTGCCAGGAATTCGAAATCAGCAAATTTAGAGGATTCTTCTTGGAAAACATAAATGAATTCGTTGCCGATGATTTTGCGTTTTTGCTCAGGGTCGTCGATGCCTTTCAGCTTACCGAGGAAGCGCTCCTTTGCGTCGATCTTGACCACATGCATATCGAACTTGCCAACGAAGGTTTCCATTACGCCTTCCGCTTCGCCCTTACGCAGCAGGCCGTGATCAATGAACATGCAAGTCAGCTGGTCGCCGATCGCTTTGTGAAGCAGGATCGCGACAACGGAGGAGTCAACACCGCCGGACAAGGCGCACAGCACCTTTTTGTCGCCAACTTGGTCGCGGATTTCCCGAATGGTGTCTTCGATAAACGATTCCATCGTCCAGCTGCCTTCGCAGCCGCAGATGTTATACAGGAAGTTACGGATCATTTCGTTGCCATACACGGAGTGACGAACCTCCGGATGGAATTGTACCGCAAAGAATTTACGGTCAGGGTGGCTCATAGCAGCGATTGGAGCATGCTCGGTGCTTGCGTCGACGCGGAAGCCCGCAGGCGGCTCGACTACAAGATCGCTATGGCTCATCCATACCGTTTGACGCGCGTCCAGGCCTTTTGCCAGGTGGCTGCCTTCCGCAAAGTCCACTTCCGCTTTACCGTACTCGCGTTTGCCTGCGCGCTCTACCTTGCCTTCGAGCTGATGCGACATCATTTGCATGCCGTAGCAGATACCGAAGATCGGTACGCCCAGATCGTAAATAGCCGGATCTACCAACGGGGAATTTTGTTCGTATACGCTTGCCGGTCCTCCCGAGAATACGATGCCTTTCGGCTGCAGTTCGCGGATCCGTTCTACCGGCGTGTTAAATGGCAGCAGTTCGCTGTATACGCCCAAGTCGCGGATGCGGCGCGCGATCAGCTGGTTGTACTGTCCCCCGAAGTCGAGTACAATAATAATTTCATTCTTGTTCATTACCGAGCCTCCCTCAATTAATGTAGTAATTATATATATAGCCCTTTGGACGAGTCAAGGTAGGGGAGCATGGCAAAACCCGATTTATGTCGACATTTCGGTGGCATTATTGTAAATGAATGAGATCCGGCACGGTTACGAGCTCCATATTCTTTTCCTTCAACTTGGCAATGACCCGTCCTAACGCTTTCACGGTCCCTGTCAAATCCTCGCCTTCGCCTCCTGCGGAATGCTGCAAAACGATACTGCCGTTCTTCGTTGCATCCATAATATTGGCGTACACTTCGTCGGCGCTTAGCCCTTTCCAATCCAGGGAATCCACGTTCCAATTGATGATTTTTTTCTCCATGCTGGCCAGCCAGTTAATCTGACCCTCCGTGACCCCGCCATAAGGCGGCCTTACGAGTGACGGAAGATGGCCGATGTAGGTTTTGATGAGGATGTCGGTTTTCTCGATTTCCTCTCTGAATTGTTCATCGGACAGCTTCAAATAGTTGGGATGGCTATACGAATGATTGCCAATGGCATGTCCTTCGTTTACCATCCGCTGAAAAATATCCGGGTTCGCTTCAATCCGGTTGCCCACGACAAAAAAAGTCGCTTTGACGCCGGCCTTTTTGAGCTCGTCCAGCACCAGCGGCGTAAAGGTCTCGTCCGGACCGTCGTCAAAGGTCAGCGCCACGCGCTTTTCCATGGAGCTGCCCTGCAGCAAAAACGTGCTTTTGTACTTCTCGCGGAGTTCCGCCAGCGTCAGCGGCTCGTCCTTGCGGACGGCATCCTCCGGGCCGCCTACCAGCTCCGGTGTATCGTCTTCATTCTGTATTTGAATCGGCATTTCTTCCTCGGAATACGCATTAGGCTCAGGCAGCGCGTTCCTGCCCTGCTCCTTCTCGCGATGACTGGCGCAGCCCGCTAGCGCAGAAACAAGCAGAATGCTGGTTACGAGAGCCGCAAATAATCGAAGCATTGGAAAATCCCCCTTCTGTACGTAATCATGCTGTAGATTTCCATTTTATTAGCATGGCAACTGGCGAAGAGAGTATACATGCGGGCGGGAAAGCAACTTACACAATCGGCTTAAGGTCCCTGAGGGACTTTAAGCTGCAAAAGTAGCAGCCTCCTTTTAGTGTTAAGGTCCCTAAAGGGCCTTAACTTCTTCAAACTAGTCATTTGGATGCCGAATTTCGCGGTTTCGTGAGCTTTAAGATCCCTGAGGGACCTTAAACTGCAAAAGTAGCGGCTTTCATTTAGTGTTAAGGTCCCTAAAGGGCCTTAACTTCTTCAAACTGGTCTTTTGGCAGCCCAATTTCGCGGTTTCGTGAGTTTTAAGGTCCCTGAGGGACCTTAAGTTGCAAAAGTAGCGGCCTCCTTTTAGTGTTAAGGTCCCTAAAGGGCCTTAACTTCTTCAAACTAGTCATTTGGAAGCCCAATTTCGCGGTTTCGTGAGCTTTAAGGTCCCTGAGGGACCTTAAGTTGCAAAAGTAGCGGCCTCCTTTTAGTGTTAAGGTCCCTAAAGGGCCTTAACTTCTTCAAACTAGTCATTT
>NZ_SLVP01000006.1:0-178048 GCF_004345425.1 Paenibacillus sp. BK033 | reverse complement strand
TGATTTGGATGCCGAATTTCGCGCCTTAAGCAAAAAAAGCCCGTCCCACGGTTAATCTCGGGGGACGGGCTTTTGATTATTCGGCGGCTTGAACCGCGGCCGCCGGAACGGCTTTTCGGGGCTTGCCGAGCAGCGCGTTCATCGCTGCGGCAAGCTCCTCCGGATGCGGGGCGGTCCATTCGCCCCGCTGCCCGAACCGGGCGGCATCGTCCCAGGCGATGAACCGCCGAAGCGCATCGGCGCGCGCGCCGGGCATCGACGCCGACACGGCGTCCGCGTACTCGCGCGCGGTATGATGCGGCGGCCGCGCCATCATGCGGCGGCCGAGCAGCACCCACGCCGCGGCGGATACCGCGGCGAACTGCTCTTGCGCGGCGGCGGCGCGGCCTGCGCCATGCGCCGCGGCGTACCGGCGCAGCGCGAGCGCGAGGCGAAGCCGCCTGCGCTGCGCCGCCGCCGCAAGGCCGGCCGCGAGGAGCAGCGCGGCCGCGCCTGCGGCGGCCAGCGCGGCGGGCGAAGCCGCCGCCGCGCCACGGGCGGCGCTCCGCGCCGCCTGCGCGAGGGCATCCGCCCCTCGCGCCACCGCCGAGGCGGCGTGATCCACCGCCGCCTCAAACTGCGCCAGCATGCCGCCCGTTCCGGCAGCGGCATGCTCTGGCGCCCCCGCATCATCGGCAGCTCCGCCCGCCGACGACGGCTCGCCTGACGCCGATGCCCCGGCGTCCGTTCCCGCTGGACCCATGCCGCCGGCAAAGCCCGGCGTCGGGTCAAAAGGCACCCAGCCTACGCCGGGGAAGTACACCTCTACCCAAGCGTGCGCATCCTTCGCCCGTACGTTGTAGAGGGTCCCGGCTTCGCTGGCAGCCTCCGCGCCAGCCGTTGATACCGGCGTGCCGGAAACAAAGCCTTTTACCCAGCGGGCCGGAATTCCTTCCTCGCGGAGCAGAACAACCATAGCGCTGGAGAAATGCACGCAATATCCGCGCTCCTGCTCAAACAGGAAATAGTCCACAAAGTCCGCTCCCTTTGGCGGAACCGCGCTATCCAGCGTGTACGCATAGCTGTTCTTCAAATATTGCTCGACCGCTTTCACCTGATCGTAACGGTCGGTCCCCGCGGCTCCGGCAAGCTTGTCCGCCAGCGTCTTCACGCGATCCGGCAAAGAATCCGGCAGCTGCAGGTAATCCGTCAGATCCGTCTTCTCCGTCTGCGCAAGCGCCGCGGTTTCTCCCGCTAAGGCCGAGCTGCCCCCTTCCCGCAATAAAGCAGCATCGGTTACCGGAAGCCGGCTTTCCACGGTATACCGCTCCACCTGCGCTTCCGTATCCGCCGAATACAGAGCGCCGGCCAGCTCATCCTCCACATACGTGCTTAATTGCCGGTTGGGATCAATCGCCGAAAGACTAAGCACGCGTCCCCCGCTCCCCGCGAAAAAGAGCGGCATTCCCGGCGAAGCCGAAGGCTCGGTCATCACGACCGTCTGCCGAATGGTCCGGTCATCCCCGGAACCGTTTACCGCAAGCGCTGACGGTTTATCTCCGTATTCCACCGGATGCAGCACCTTCCCGCTCCAGCCGCTTTCCCAGCCGCGGCCGTTATAGACCGCTTTGGATTCGCCTCTCCAGTAAGTCTGAACCGGCGAAAAACCGCTGAACACTACCGTGTCGTCCTGGGATAGGGAAGCCCCGAGCTCCCGGTCGTCGAAGCCATACCCGGTCATGCCGCGGCTTTGACCCGCGGTGCCCATAGCCGCCTGCATGGCAGCCGAATAATTCTCCTTGCCAAGCTCCACCATCGCCTGTTCAAGCCGGTTCGCCGCGTTTACGGTCCATGCCGAAGGCTCCGTTTGCCTCGGCTGCCCGCTGGATAACAGCATTCCGACGCCCACGCTTAGCAGCACCAGAAATTCTCCCGCAGCCAGCCATTTCGGATGGAGCTGACGGTCGAATTCGCTGCCGCCTCCCTGCATCCGCCTTACTCTGGCCATCGTTACGACGGCTCCTAACAGCAGGCCCTCCGCCGTTGCGCGAAGCAAGCCGTTAAACACGTCGATTCCAACCCAGGTGTGAAGAATGAGCAGATAAGAAACCGTGATGGCTGCCAGCCCCAAGGCAACCTGCCTCAGCCATACAAGCGCCTGCAACGCAGGCGCCAGCATCGCCCAGCCTACGAAAAGCAGCAGCGTCCTCAGCTCGCTGGTCATCGTCCACATGCCGTACGTGAACAGCTCTTTGATATCTCCGGCCAGCATGCCGGGGTAATTCGCCAGCCACTGCAGCGCGTTTTCGTCATTTCCTTTAAATAGAAGCATGATGGTCAAGACGCATAAGGAGCCGTTCATAAAGAGCGATATATACCAGGCCGGGCGAAAAAGCCCCGTCGCCATCACGCAGCCGACCACCGTCAGCAGCGGGCCGATCTGGTACACATCCGCCCATTCCTTGTAATGGAGCCACGGCAGCAGCCATTCGGCCAACAGGCCGAATAACAATACGGTCGTCAGCACCCGGAAGCCCAACGACCCGTTATCGGGAGCGGAATCACGCATGCCGGACGCCTCCTTCCGCCGTATGCGTCGGCCGGTTCATCTTATCCGGATAGGCGAGCCAATTGACGGATAACCCCGCCTGCTCCAGCAGTCGCTGCTGCTCGCGCATCGCAAACGTCAGAACCGCTTGCTTCGTGACGACGTGCAGACGGATTCTGCATTTCTGATCGGCCGCATAAGCGGCAAGCTGAACCCAGCTTTGACCGCTTTTCCAGTCAGCGGTATAGACATGGATCACCCCGCCGGGCTTCAGACCGCCAAGCTCTGCCCGGAGGCTGTCCAAGGAGACCACCGCTTTCGTAAGCTTCAGCTTCGCAAGCCGTTCCAGCAGTTGGCTGGCCTGTTGGGCGGCTTGACCGCCCCGCTTCCGCTTCTCCTTGGTCCCTCCTGTACCGACTGTCCCTGCAAGGAGCCGGACATCGCAGCCGTCCGCTGCCGCTATTTCAATTCCTCTTGCCAGCCATGCCAGAGATGCGTCGAATAACCGCTCGTCATGATTAAACGCAGCGCCGTTCGTATCCGCCACCATAATAATCTCGGCAGGCTGCTCGAGCAGATGCTGCTTCGTGAACATCCCCCGTCCTTTTGCCGCAGCCCGCCAATTCATATGCCGAATTGAATCCCCATCCCGGTACGGCCTGCTGTCGGGCCCGATTCCGGCTTGCTGCAGCAGCCTGTCCGCGGTAATATCGCTGAGCTCCCCGCTGTCGCTGATAAAAGCTGCGGACGAATCGCCCGATACCTGCTCCGCTACGGTTCCGTGCAGCTGCTCCGTCCGGCGCCGCCCCTGCTCCGGAAGCGCGGGTACGACCGCTAAGGTGCCGGGACATTCCAGCTTTTTATGAAAAGCCGTAAGTCCTAGCCAATCCCCAACCGTTACGGTCACCTCACCGAATCGATGCTCCCCTCGCCTGACGGCGAGAACGGAGTAGCAGATCTCCACTTCTTTGCGCAGGATAGGCGCCACAAGATAACGATAGTCCAGGCGCGTCTTTTTTGCCGCGCTTGTATTGGTCATTTCGTCCTGAACGGCTATCCATGCAAAAGGCACAAAGAAAGAACGCTTTAACGTCAGCCGTATAACCGCCTCTTCGCCGTCCTTGATTTTGGGTTCCGTAATAACCCGGCTTACCGCAAGGCCAAAGGTCGAGAGCAGCGGCATGACAATCGATAACAACGGAAGCAGACTCAGCACAATCAGCATAAAGGTCTCTACCGCCCCGCCCCGGGCAAGCATGCCGGCCAGACTCAGCAGCCAGCCGGCCGCTATGAGGAGCCAGGCTCCCCAGCGGGTACGATAAACCGGAGGACGGGCAGACTGCGCCGGCTCATCCACCTGCGTTTCCGTTCCTCTCTTGTCTGCCCCGACCGGATTCTTGTTATGGCCGGCCGACGGTGGGAAGCCCTGTGCCAGCTGTCCTTGGGCCGGCTCCGCCATCATGACGTTCGAGTCGTTTCCCTGCGTCTTCATTTCTGCCTCCCTGCGGCTTGACCAGGGGCAATGGACGCGGGCAGCGGCGTGCTTCTCATTATTCGGATTAACGCTTCGGATACCTGTCTTCCCCCGGTGCTCACGCCGTTCAGCCGGTGCGCCAGCACCGCTTCGCCGGTTGCGAACAGATCATCCGGCAGCACGTATCTTCTTCCCTCTACGTAAGCTCTAGCCTGAGCCGCGCGCAGCCAGTCGCGTCCCGCGCGCGGACTTAATCCCAGCTCCAGCTCGGGCGCGCGTCTGGTCGCATCCGTCACCTTTGCCATATATTCGAGCAGTCCGGGATGGACATGCGCCTGCCGCACCTCGCGCTGCATCCTCAGCCATTCCTCCAGCATCAGCACCGGGCGCAGCTGTTGAGGCTCCAGCCTCGTGCCGGACGCGTACTGCTCCAGCATTTTTGCTTCGCTCTCCATAGACGGGTAGCCAATGGACAACCGCATCATGAAACGGTCCAGCTGCGCTTCCGGCAGCGTATTGGTCCCTTCATAGCTTAACGGGTTCTGCGTCGCAATGAGCACAAACGGCTCCGGCAGCTTGCGGGTCTCCCCTTCCACGCTGATTCTCCGCTCCTCCATCGCTTCGAGCAGCGCCGATTGCGTTCGCGGGGAAGTCCGGTTAATCTCGTCCGCCAGAACGATGTTGGCCATAATCGGCCCCGGCCGGTAGACAAACTCGCTGATCCGGCTGTCCCAGACCGCTCCGCCGATCACATCCGCAGGCAGCATATCCGAGGTGAACTGGATCCGCTTGAATTCTCCGCCCAGCACGCGCGCAAAAGCTCCCGCCAGCATCGTTTTCCCCACGCCCGGCACGTCCTCCAGCAGCACGTGGCCGCCGGCCAGCATAGCCGTCAGCAGCTGGATAACCGTTTCTCTTTTCCCTAGCAACACCTGATCTACTCTATGAATAAGCCTTTGCAGCAGCACCTGCGGCGGCTCCGGCCAAGACTGCGCTTCCGCTCTTCCCTGCAAGCCTTCGAATTTCGGCACGATCATCTCTATCATCGACCTCCTGAAAAATAGCATCTCTATCTTTCAGTATCGCCACGCGCCTCTCTATTTAGACCTGCTAGAGGGAAGACGGCCCGATCCAAATCTCTCTTTTGCCTTCCGTAACCGTAATTCGGCTTATGCCAAAATGAAACCGCTGAAGCGTCTCTCTTAAATGCACTATTATCCGGCTTGGCAGAGACGTTCCGCTGCCTCCTACCTCCGCTGCCGTCCAGCTAACGCTTTGATTGTTCACCATGGCTTCGACGACTCCGTTTGCCATGTCTAGACGGATAATCCCATGAAGCCCTATAGCCAGCTGTCTTAGAGGCACATCGATAGTGCCGCTCAGCGTTTTGTAATCCTGCGGGGCAAACGGAATTTCATCCCCGCCGGCATGAATGATTAAGCTATGGGTATTCAGCTCGGGTAAGTTTGTTCTCGTCCGGGCCGTATATTGCACGAGAGTCTGCGTCTCTTGAGCCGTTACCTTGGGACGCTTCCACTTGAGCGTTGGCGCGAGACGGAATTGAATGGGCTTAACCTGTTCGGTTAAGACCGCGAACTGATAGCCTTTATTTTTAAAGTAACCGATCACTTCCGGCAGCGCCTTTACCGACTCCCCGTGGATGGAGCTGTCATGCATCAGCACAACGACTTTGCCGGACAGCCTGGAGCCTTTAACGGTGCTTACGATCTCTTTGGCGGGCACGCCAACCCGCGCCGAGTCGCCGCTGTCCACGTTCCAGTCGTTGACGATATAGCCGGCCTTCGCAAGCGCGTCGTAATACCCTTGGTCAAAGTTGCCAAACGTCCCTCCCGGCGCGCGGAGCAGATTGGTCCGTACCCCCGTCACTTTGTAGATTTCATCGTCGGTGTCCATCACCTGCTTCGCGAACGCGGAGAAGCTGCTGTACAGCTCTTTATAGACATGATCATACGTATGATTGCCGATGGCATGGCCTTCCTTGACGACCTGCCTCGCGATATCCGGATACTGCTTCACTTCCTTGCCCAGCATAAAAAAAGTCGCCTTCACGCCCTCCCGCTTCAGGATGGCCAGAACATCCTTTGTCTTCCCGCTAGGGCCATCGTCAAACGTCAAATAGACGGTTGGCTTGACCGCCGCCGTTTTCGCTTCCTCCGCGCTATAGTCAACCAGCTGATCCGCCCGAATCAGACTGCCCGCCCCTTCTTCCTGATACGCCGCTGGCCTTGTCGCGGCCGCAGCCATCTCGCTTGCCAGCCCGGCTTGCGCCAGCTCGCTTGCTGCCTCCCCCCGCTCCTCCGTTACCGGACCGGCTCCAAGCAGCCCAAACCATAACACAACCAAACATAATCCCGTCCGCACCAGCAATCGCATCTTATTGCCACCCTTCTCTACTCTCGTTAGTCATCAAACTAGTAGAGTATATGAGCGGCAAATCTAGCAAATGCCCCGTTAAAAATTAATTTCGTATATGGTTGTCAGGTGGCTGCTCTTCCTCTACCCAAGTCTCTAGCTCAACAAAAAAAGACGGGCCCCACAGGACCCGTCTTCCAATCGTTATAGCTTTGCCGCCTCGTCAGCCACCTGCTGGACGTGGCCTTTGATCTTTACGCCGCGCCACTCGCGGACAAGCTTGCCTTTCTCATTGATGAGGAAGGTCGAGCGGACAACGCCCATGTACTCGCGGCCGTACAGCTTTTTCATCTGCCATACGCCGTACTTCTCGCATACCTTGTGATTCTCGTCCGAGAGGAGCAGGAACGGCAGGCTTTGCTTGCCGATAAACTTCTCATGCGACTTAACCGGATCCGGGCTGATGCCAAGCACGACCGTATTACTGTCTGCCATAGCAGGATAGGCGTCCCGGAAATCGCAAGCCTGCTGCGTGCAGGTTGGCGTATTGTCCTTCGGGTAGAAATAGAGGACAACCTTTTTCCCGCGGTAGTCGCTAAGCTTCACCGTCTCGCCGTTTGATGCCGGCAGCTTGAAATCCGGCGCTTTTTTGCCTACTTCTATCGTAGTCATGCCACTAACCTCCAATTACCTGCCTTAACCTGCGGGGTCTACGAGCCCGCGCCGCGGTACCGCTTCACGCCATGATTCCACAGCGCCAGCCCCAGCCCGAATACGATAACGCCCATAACCGGCGTAAACCAGGCCAGCTGAGATAAGTCATCCGCCTTTTTTTCCAGGAAGTACGATGCGGGAATTACGCCTACAAAGGCAAAGGGCAGCAGCCAGGTCAGGACAAACCGAATCGTTTTGTTATAAATGTTGACCGGGTAACGGCCATAGTTCTGCACGTTGTAAATAAGCGGTACGATGCCCGTCGGCGCATCCGAGAAGAACGATATCGCCGACAGCGCCGTATAGATCCCGCCGTACACAAGCACGGCGCCAAGCACGAACAGAAGCATGATCAAGACATAATACCAGTGGAACGCCAGTCCGAGATCATTCCAGCAGACGGCCATGATAACCGCCCCTACCACGGAACCGATCAGGGACGGCGGATCCACGTTTTCGAGCAGCACTTGAAACAGGTTGTGGGCCGGACGCGTCAGAATGCGGTCCATCTCCCCTTTTACGATATAACGCTCGCTGAAATTCCACATCCCGAAGAAGGTGGAGAAGATTCCGTACGGAATCATGAAGAAGCCGTATACGAAAATAACCTCCGATTCCGTCCAGCCGCCAAGCGAAGGCGTATGCTGGAACACGACAAGGATAAAGACCAGGTTCATCCCTTGGAACATCAAGTCCGACAGCACCTCGACCCAAAAATCGGCGCGGTAGGTCAGACGTGTTTTGGCATAGTTTTTAATGTATTCCCAGAATAACACGGCATACAGCATCTTGAGTTAACCTCCTTGCACGAACAGCCGCTTGCGGGCCGCACGCCAAGTAAATAGAATGGGCACAAGCAAAATAACGAACCACAACGCCTGAATGCCCAGAACGCCCCACGCCTCGCTCATCGGGGTGCGCCCGGTAAACACGGCGCTTGGCAAATACGTAATGGCCTGGAAGGGCAGCCATTCCATCGCCCCCTTGAGCCAGCCCGGGAAGAAAGCGATCGGAATGAGCACGCCGGAGAACAGATCGACAAGCACCCGCTTCATCCGCATCATCCCCTCGTTATTTTCCACGAAGAAGGCCGCGAGACCGGTCAGAATGTTTAGCTGCGAGTTAATGAACAAGCTGAATAGCAGCATGATGAAATAAACAATCCATACAGCCGGATCCTTCGGCAGCTTGACCGGAAACAGCAGACAGACGATTACAAGTCCCGGCCCCATAAAGAGAATCAGGCGGAACAAGCCTTCGCCAAGCCCCTGCATCATTTTGACGAGCAAATAGGAGTACGGCCGGATCAGCTGCATCGCGATGCTGCCGTCCCGGATATCGTTCGCAATCTCGCGGTCCAGATTATTGAAATAGAAGGCGCGCGCCATCCAGGACACGGCGATATAGGTCGTCATTTGAGCAAGCGTAAACCCCTGAAGCGTCTCGGCCGAGCCGAAAATCGCTTTCCAGAGGAAATAATACGCTCCGATATTAATCGCATAAATAATGATACCGCTATAATAATTAACGCGGTAAGCCAGCATGGTCAGAAACCGGATTCGGATAAAATCGACGTAAGCGCTCATCATCGGAGAGTAGTCTCCTTCTCGGGCTCCGCCTCGGCCTCCTGCTTTGTAGAGTCGGTTTCCAGCAGCGTTGCCGCGGCAGATGCCGACGCTGAACCGGAGCGGTAAATTTCGCGCACGATATCGTCGGTGTTCGTCTCGAGAATTTTGATATCCCGGATATCCGCCCCTCCTACAACTACGCCAAGCGCGTCCGATACGTTAATCGTATGAGGCAGCCACATCGAGGCGCCCTGCTCGCTCATCGTCCAGGTGACATCCAGTCCCGCCGTAAGCAGCTGCAGCTTCGCAAGCGACGTTGGCGTGCCGAATTGGAACTGAATCTCGCGGCCTTTGCTCCAGCGGTTCTTCAGCTCCTCCAATCCTCCGTCGTAAATAATCCGGCCGTCGTCCAGCATGATCACCCGCGAGCACAAGGCTTCGATATCCTGAAGGTCATGCGTGGTAAGCAGAATCGTTGTCCCTTCCTCACGGTTCAGATCCTTAAGAAACTCCCGAATTTCCGTCTTCACCATAATATCGAGACCGATGGTTGGTTCATCGAGGAACAGGATTGACGGGTTATGCAGCAGCGATGCTACAAGCTCGCAGCGCATTCGCTGACCAAGGCTCAGCTTGCGCACCGGACGATTCAGCAGATCGCCAAGATCGAGGCGCTGCACGAGGTTGTCCAATCTTTTGCGGAAATCTTCCTCGGACACGCGATATACTTTGCGCAGCAACTGGAAAGACTCTATAACACCGATATCCCACCAAAGCTGGGAGCGCTGGCCGAAAACAACGCCAATTCCTCCGACGAATTTTTCGCGGTCTTTGTAGGGTACATAACCGTTTACCTTCAGTTGTCCGGATGTCGGCACCAGAATGCCGGTCAGCATTTTAATCGTTGTCGATTTGCCTGCGCCATTCTCGCCGATATACCCGCAGATCTCGCCTTGCGGAATTTGAAACGAAATATCTTTGACGGCCGTTACCTCGTTATATTCTCGTTTGAACAGGTCTTTCAGAGCGCCGGACAAGCCCTCTCTGTTCTTTTGCACTTTAAACTGCTTTCGCAGATCTTTGACATCAATCGCCAGCATGGGTCTACTAAAACTCCTCTCCGTTAAGAACGGTCGACATTTCCCGGGGAATTATGAGTTTTTTCCAAGGGAAACGATAAAACTTGCGTCTATCCATCGTTCCGCTTTATAATTTTATGATATGTAATATTACAATAGTTATTGTTTTGCGTAAATGGCAGGCATCATCGGTTCGGGAGCGATGAATCGCCTGTCTGATTTGGGTTTACACACTTTGCAGGAAGAGTTGCTGAAAGGAGCACTACTACAGTCATGGCTACAAAAGCTAAAAAGAAAAGAAAACCTTGGAAATGGGTACTCAGCGGTTTTCTCGTAGTTATAGTTATTGCCATCGCCGGCCTGGTTTACTGGGGCACCGGCGTATATAATTCGTTAGACAATTTCAGCAAGAACAAAGAAGATTCCCGGTTTGGCCAATTCGATAACAATACAACCACCGCTCAAGCGCCTCCGAAATGGGAAGGCAAAGAACGCGTCAATATTCTTCTTCTTGGCGGCGACGCCCGCGGTTTGGAAGAAAATCAGGTTCCGCGGTCCGATTCCATACTGATCGCATCCTTTGACCCGGTTACGAAAAAAGCGCATCTCTTCTCCGTTCTCCGGGACACATACGTCGATATCGAAGGTCATGGAAAAGGCCGGATTAACACGGCGATTACGCTTGGCGGACCGCAGCTGGCCATGAAGACCGTCGGCGACCTGCTTGGTCTCGACATTCAATATTATGTGTACACGGATTTCGAAGGATTCAAAGCCTTAGTCGACTCGATCGGCGGCGTATACTTCGACGTTGAGAAGGATATGCATTATACAGACAATGCCGATAAAAATAAATACGATATCGATCTGAAGAAGGGCTACCAGCTGCTGGACGGCGACAAAGCCCTGCAATACGTCCGCTTCCGCCACGATGCGATGAGCGACTTCACCCGTACGGAGCGTCAGCGTGAATTTTTAGGCGCGGTAGCCGACAAGCTGAAGTCGGGCTGGAACATCGTTCAGATGAAGAAGATTCTGGACAGCGTATCACCTTACATCGAGACGAACCTGCAGGTTACCGATATGCTGAAGCTCGGTCAGCTCGGCGTCGATTCCCACTTGGCAGGCACGCAGCAGATTCCTCCGATGGACAATATTGCCGAGGAGCATGTAGGAGGGGCAGCCGTTATTGGCGTTCGCGACCTGGATGAACTGAAGGCTTCGGTTCAAGACACGCTGGCGAAGGATGATACGGAAACCACGCCATCCCCATCGCCGGGTGCCGGGAACGGAACCGATACTACTACAACTTCTACTGACAGCGGCACAGCGCAATAGGGATATAGATAAAGGGAGTTAGTTTTAAAAAAAGGACCAGATCTCCGCCAACCGGCGAGAACTGGTCCTTTCGCATTCATGCGGTTAAAGGTAGAGCTCACTAACCATTCATTTGTTTAATCATTAGCTGTCGCGGGTTATATTGCACGAAATACAGCATCTTGACGTATTTGAGCCCCGTAGGCAGATCTATCCTGCACGGAATGCAGGATATTATAGACTATACTGCCCAATTGGGCTAGATTCCGAGTGATATACTGCATTTGGTGCAGCATAACTTGCCCGTTGCCTGTTCCTGGGGCAAATATACTGCTCTTCGTACAAAGTGTAGAGAAGAAGAGCTTGCTATGCCTATCTGTTTGGTAAGCCCCCAGCATGACTTTGCTTTTTGCTCCGACTGCGCGATAATGGGAAGTGTCGATTTTCTTCATTCAGGCTGCTTGCTTTAAACAAACGCTTACATATTACGAAACACGGAGGATTTCTTTCATGTCCATGCAACGCAAACGTTCAGAGGCGCTTTACGAGGAAGCGCTGCAGCATATCGTGGGGGGCGTTAACAGCCCTTCCCGTTCTTACAAAGCGGTTGGCGGCGGTGCGCCGGTGTTCATGAAGCGCGCGGAAGGCGCCTACTTCTATGACGTCGACGATAACCGCTATATCGATTATTTGGCGGCTTACGGTCCGATTATTACGGGACATGCCCATCCGCATATTACCGAAGCGATCGTTCGCGCAGCGCAAAACGGGACGCTCTACGGGACGCCTACCGAGCTTGAAATCCAAATGGCCCGCATGCTGAAGGAAGCAATCCCTTCTCTCGATAAAGTCCGCTTCGTTAACTCCGGCACCGAAGCCGTCATGACAACTATCCGGGTTGCGCGCGCGTTTACGAAGCGCAATAAAATCATCAAATTCGCCGGCTGCTACCACGGCCATTCCGACCTCGTTCTGGTTGCAGCGGGCTCCGGTCCTTCTACGCTTGGCATTCCGGACAGCGCGGGCATTCCGACCAGCATCGCGCATGAAGTGATCACGGTACCGTTTAACGACCTGAATGCCCTGAAGGAAGCGCTGGAGCGTTGGGGCGACGATACGGCCGCCGTCATGGTGGAGCCGATTGTCGGCAACTTTGGCATGGTTATGCCACAGCCCGGCTTCCTCGAAGGCGTCTGCAAAATGACGCGCGAAGCCGGCGCTCTCGTTGTTTACGACGAGGTCATTACGGCGTTCCGCTTCCATTACGGCACTACGCAGACGTTTCATGTCTTCCCGGATTTCAAAGCCATCGAGCCGGATCTTACCGCGCTTGGCAAAATCATCGGCGGCGGACTGCCGATTGGCGCCTACGGCGGCCGCAAGGAAATTATGGAGCAGGTTGCTCCGCTCGGCCCCGCTTACCAGGCAGGCACGATGGCGGGTAATCCCGCTTCCATCTCGGCCGGAATCGCGTGCCTCGAGGTGCTACAGGAAGCAGGCATTTACGACCGCATGAACGATCTGGCGACAATTCTCGCAGACGGCTTGCGCGTTTCGGCAGCGAAGCACGGCATACCGCTTACGGTCAACCAAATCCGAGGTTCGTTCTCGACCCACTTCTGCAATCATCCGGTAACGAACTATGAGGAAGCGCAGGATACCGACGGCGAAATGTTCGGCCGCTTCTTTAAGCTAATGTTGGAGCAAGGCATCAACCTGGCTCCTTCCAAATATGAAGCTTGGTTCCTGACTACCGCCCATACGAAAGAAGATATCGCAGCTACTCTCGCAGCTGCTGATCATGCCTTCTCGAAGCTGTAATAGATTTAAAAGCTGTTCCAGGCTGACTGGAACAGCTTTTTTCATTTAGCCGCCTTGATAACAGGAAGAGACCCCGGCAATGTTGAATTTTGCGGGGTCTCTTCTCTAGCCACTTATTTATAGAGCTCGATTTCGTATAACGAAGGACCGTATGGAGCAAAGCCCTTCTCTGTGACATAGACTCGAACATATTGACCTTGCGCAGGAGCATCCAGATTAATAATCTGCTTCAATCCGTCTCCGCTAAGCGATTGTCCCGAAACGGTATGGACTGTCGTCCAGCTCGCGTTATCGGTCAGATCGGCACCCGGCTGAGCCACTTGAATGTCGAACGACTTCCCGTAAGCTCCTTCCCAGTTCAAAGCAAGCTTGCTGAAGGATTCTACGGCACCTAGATCCACGTAAATCCATTCTGGATGGTTATCCGTGTTTGTTGTCCAATCCGCACCCCATCTCGAGCCCTGATCGCCGTCAGTAGCCTCAGCCGCCAGGAATGCACCCTGCACGGAGGAAGCAACGGCAGTCTTGCCAAGAGCGAGGTTCACATCGGCCGTGACCGCTTGAGTTACTTCATTGTCCGCATAACCGGAAGCCGTTACCGTAATCGTGTAGCTGCCGGCTGCGGCAAATACGCCTGCATTCAGCGTGATTTTGCCTGCTGCAACCGTGTACTGGCTGGCTGCAAGAGCGGCATTGTTGACTTTAACGGCCGTAATCGCGCCTTCCCATGCGGAATCGCTGGCAAAAGCAAGGTCGATGCTACTGCCAACCTTATTATCGGTCGAGTCCGCTGTCAAGGCTGGGCCAAGCGGCAATACCGGGTCGGGATTCGACGGATTGCCGTATACTTCGACCTCCCATAACGAGTAGCCCCATTGCGTGCCTCTTGCCGTACCGTAGATCCGCACATGGCGCGCTTCTTCGCCGTGCAGCGTAATGTTGTCGATACCGCCGTTGCCGGAAGGCTCGGTAAAGATGGTGGTCCAGTCGTTATCGCCCGGCGTTTCCGCCGAAGAGACTTGAACCGCATACGTCTTGCCGTAAGCCCCTTCCCAGCTCAGCGTCATGCTGTCCAGCTTATAGAGCTTCTTCAGGTCAAGCGAGATCCACTGCGGATCCTGTGCGGCGCTCTCCCATCTTGTTCCGGCCTTGCCGTCAATTGCGTTTGCTGCAGGCTGGTTATTCGTAGAAGCGGTTGCCGTGCTGCCGAGAGCGATGTTCTTCGCGTTGGTCTTCACTTCCTGCGATACTTCCGCTGCCGCATAGCCATTAGCCAGAATGGCTATGGAATACGTCTTGATCGATGGGAACAGGGATGCGTCAAACGTGATTTTGCCTGCCGCAACCGTATATTGGCTTGCATTCACGGCTGCCCCATCGATTGTAATGCCCGTAATGGCGTTTCGCCAAGCCGCATTATCCGCAAAGGTCAATTCAATCGGGCTGGTCAGCTTATTATCCGTTGAATCTGCCGTCACCGTTGGCGGGGACACTTTCTCCCGGACGGCTACTTCATCGATATAAATCGTATGCTCGCCGGATGGTGTCGTAATATCTCCGCTAATGACATTGCCAAGCAAGTATTTCACCGTCAGCGTCATGTCAGCCGTTGGCTTCAATACTTTCGTATAGACCGTAGAAGAGTCGCCTGTAAGGTTGAACAGCACTTGCTGATTGCCGCTGTAACCTGTCAACTCGACCAGAATCGGACGGTCAACGGTTGACCAGGCTTTAAAGCTCAGCTCATACGTTTTGCCGGCTTTCAGCTTGATGCCGGATTGCATGAACTGCGTGGACCACGTATACGGAACGCTCCATTGCGGGTCCAAACCGCCGTTATAGTTGATTTGGATGGCAGCCTTCTCGTCCTCTACCGAAATCGAAGAGTAGTCATCGGCTCCTTTCCACGATTCCCAGTTAGCCGTACCGTTCGTAAAGCTGCCGTTTAATACAAGGTTGCCATCGCCGGAGAAAACTAGCTGCGTCAGGACAGCATCGCCATACCCGGTCGCGGCTACCTTCACCGGATAGTTGCCGTCAACGGAGAAGACATCCGAATGAAGCGTCAGCATCCCTGCTGCTACTGCGTATTGCGAGACATTGAGAGCCGCACCGTTTACGGACACCGACGTAATAGCGCCTCTCCAGGCAGCGTCATCCGCAAAAGGAATCGCGATCTCTTGGCCGGCGAGATTATCCGTGCTGTCCGCTACCATCGTTGGCGGACGCTTCACCGGCGCATTTTCCACCTCAAGCACAACGTTGTCGATCCAGACGGTACCAACCGCACCGTTAGGGGTCTTGCCAAGCATGATTTTCAGCGCAAGCAATTCGTCGGCCGTAGGGCGAACGGTAAATGTCATATGCGTCCAGTCCGTGCCGACGGCTTGCACGCCGGAATCCAATCTCCGGACGTACGAGGCGTTTTCCAACGTAGCCTGCAGGTCGCGGGCAACGGAGGCTTTTACGTCAAACTCCAGCGTATAGGTTAGGCCCTTCTTGAAGCTCATGCCGCCTTGAATCAGCATATTGCTGTATGGCTGATTGCCAAGGCTTGTTATGTTGATTTTTGCGGCGCCATCCTCCGTGAAGAACTGTGCAGCCCCGCCATCCTGCGTATTCTGCTCCCAGTTCAGAAGGCCGGCGAAGAAATCGCCATTCTTCAGCGGGAACAGGTCAACGCCCGTGAAGTCGAAGTTGTTATTCGTCGTCCGGATCAGGGAAACGTTGTCGATTGCAACATCCGCGTCATTGCCGCCAAGTCCGAAGACCAGCTGGCCTTCCTCATCCGTAACGCCAATCGGCATCGTAAACGCAAGCTCCTGATTGCCCATTGCCGTGCCGATCGTAAAGTCTTTCGAAGCATAGACTGTATGGCCGTCCTTGCTTACGAATGAAACCTTAATGGAACGCTCCGCTTCCCCCGAAGCCTTGAAGTCCAGCTTATAGGAATCGTTTTGAAGCAGATTGATGCCCTTCTGCGTAAGCGTAATGTCCGATGGACTGTCTCCGCCGTTTGCGATGGCGGCTTCAAGCTGTCTTGCCTCTGAGTCAACCGAAGCAGCAGCGTTCGCGCCGCCCGAAGTTTCAAAGTTCCAGTAGGTCATACGGTTCATCGATCCAAGATCGAAATTGCCGTTGTACACATGCTGTCCGTTGCCAAGCGGCGCTTTTGCCCCGTTTTGCTCGGATACCGCGTCAACCTCTTCGATCTTAATATTGCCGATCCATACCGTATTGGTATTAAGACCGAGATTAAGCTCCAGCCGCGCGGCAAGATCGGTATCGTTATTCATCAGGAAGCGGTACTCGTAATGCTTCAGATTGGTTGTCAGCGCGGCATCGAAGTTATCCGAATAAGCGCCCCAGCCGTTATCCGCATCGCCGCCGACCTTCAGGCTCATGTTTCTTGGTGCCGATGCTTTGGCGTCAAAGCTGATTTTGTAAGCGTGGCCTTTCGTTATCGTTGCGTACTGAATCAATTGCAGTGCGTAATTCTGGTTGCCCCCGCCGGTAATCGACACTTTGGCGAACTTATCGTCGCCGATGGTGTCTACGACCGCAGAGCCTGCTCCTCCAAAGTCCGGCGTATGCAGGAAGCTCCAGTAGTTCGCGTCAAGCGCCTGCGTGGAGTCCGTAATATCGGTCAAGCCATGCTCGAAGTCCTGATCCACAATCGCTTTCGCGTTAGCCGGAATCTCATCCTTCGAATCCGGTTCTACCGGCGTACGGTAAGGACGGCCCGTCAGTTCGTAGGCACGAACATAGTCCACTTCCATTTTCGCCGGCAGATCGCTGTCGGCCGGAAGACGGTTGCCGTCAAATTGACCGCCAACGGCCAGGTTTAGAATAATATAGAACGGTTTATCAAACGGCGCGGGATATGCGTATTTATCCGGCTGATCGGCTCCCCAGCTGTTCCAGTTGTTAACCGTCTGATAGAGATTGCCGTCCACATACCAGCGGATCTCGCCCGGCTCCCACTCTACCGAATAGGTATGATAACCGGAGATCGATTCGCCTTCGGGGAAGTTGTAAGCCGCACCCGTTGCTTTATTGTTCGGAGCATTCTTGCCGTAATGAATCGTTCCGCCGACTTCATGCGGCAGACGGCCTCTCGCTTCCATAATATCTAGCTCGCCGGAAGCAGCCCAGCCGCCGTATTCGCTATCCTTCGGCATCATCCAGAAGGCCGGCCAAATGCCTGTGCCTTCCGGCAGCTTCATCCGGGCTTCGAATTTGCCGTAGGCCTTCGTAAACGTATTGCTGGTCCAGAGACGGCCGGACGTATACGGCTTGCCGTTAAACGTCTCTTTTTTCGCGGTAATAACGAGGTTGCCCGTTGCCGGATCAACGGCGATATTTTGCTTGCGGTAGTATTGCTGCTCGTTATTGCCCCAGTCCGCAACGCCGTATTCGGAGCCGTTGCCTTCCTGGTAGCCCCATTTCGTCAAGTCGACGCCGTTTGTATCGGGAGTGACGGCATCGCCGTTAAACTCGTCGGACCAGACAAGGCTCCACATTTGCTGCGCTTCAATCGTTTGCGTGACTTGACCCAGCTCGTGCCCGGATGCCGCAACGACGATAACGTGATCGCCCGCTGCTGCAAATACGCTCGCTTTGATCGTAATGCTGTTTGTTCCCACCGTGTAATCTTCTGCAGCCAGCGCTGTTCCGTCCACGGTGATCGCGTTAATCGAGCTGCTCCAACCCGGTTGGGAAGCGAACGTCAGCGTAATGTCCTTGCCCAGACTGTTGTCCGACACATCAGGCGTAACGATTGGAGCCGAAGGAAGGCGGATATCGTTCACGAGCGATACCTTTTCTCCCAAGGCTTCTTTGGCGCCCTTCCGCTCGAAGCGGACGTTGTCGATCAAGACGTCATGCGCTGCCAGAACATCGCCGTTCTTGCCGAGCAGGTACTTCAAGCCTACCGTATCATCCTTAGGCATCGTAAACTCGAAGGCGTAGCTCTTCGTTGTTTCGCCTAGCGTTAATTTTTGATTCAGATAACGGGTATAAGTGCCATTTTCCGCAATAACCTCAATGGTTTTGGCTGCGGTTGATCTTGCGTCAAAGGTGACGATATAGGTGTTATCCTTCTTTACCGGAAGCGGCTCTTGGAAGAGCATCACATCCCAAGGATTCGCGCCTGCATTCTCGATATTGATCCTTGCTCTGCCGCCCGTAAAATCAAACGTTCCTTTCGAAGTACCGTCATACACGCCTTGAATATGCTTTGACCAGTTGGCTTCGCCGTCCGTAAAGTAGCCGTTTTTTAATAGGAAGGCTTTCTCGCGGGCGCCTTTGATTTCCACGCGTACGTTGTCCGCGTACACATCATGCGCGCCTGCCGGATTGGTTGCTTGCTTGCCAAGCAGTACTTTAAAGGAGGCTAACGTATCTGCCGTAACGGGCAGCTCATACGTAAACGTCTGATAATCTTCCGTCAGGTGCTCCATCTTCGAAAGCAATCGTCCGCCGGCGTTATCCACGACAATCTCCACGTCGCGCTCCGCGGTTGATTTGAGATCCACGGATACAACATAAGTATTGTCCTTCCGGAGAGTAAAATCGTTCTGCATCAGCATGACATCCCAAGGATTGTTGCCAACGCTGCTTACGTTAACCTTCATGCTTCCTGCTTCTTCGTTATAGCCGGTCACTTTATCCCAGCCGTCATAAAAGCCTTGCACATGCAGGTTCCACGATGCTTTGCCGTTCGAGAAGTCGCCGTTCTTCAGCGGGAACTGTTCGGAGAGCGGCAAATCGCCGATACCATTGTTCGTCAGACGGGTCATAACCACATGATCAATGATCACATCCGCATCGCTGCCGCCAAGCATAAACACTAGAATCGCCTTGTCATCTGCTGCTGCCGCAGAGTTGAAGTTCACCGTCTGTACAGCGGATGTTCCGGTCAGGTTGACCTCAATCGGATCGACCACATTCGTCCCGTCCTGCTTCCGAATGCCAACCTTGATTGTACGGTCGGAAGCTGCGCTTGCGTTAAACGTCACTTGATAGTCGTTGCTTGGAATCAAGTTAATGCCTTTTTGAAGCAGGGTAACGGAAGAAGCATCCGCTCCGCCATTCGTAATATTCGCCTTGAATTCGCGGTCTTCCGGATCAACGGAGGCCGTTGCCGTCGCACCGTCCGCCGTATTGAAATGCCAATAAGTCAGACGGTCCAATCTTCCGAGGTCAAAATTGCCGTTGTATACATGATTGCCGTTAATCGGCTCTTTCGCCGCATCCTCGTTATACGGATCGGGTGCGTCCACTTCCTCCAGCTTCACGTTGCCGATCCAGACGGGGTTCGTATTCAGGCCGATATTAAGCTCAAGGCGAGCCAGAACATCCGTATCGGCAGCCATCTGGAACGTCATGCTGTACGTCTTGAATTCATCGGTTAGGCTTGCCGACAAAACATCGGAATAGGTTGCCCAGCCGCGGTCGGCGCCGCCGCCAATCTTGGCGGACATGGTCCGGTTCGCAGTGGATTTGGCATCAAAGGAAAGCTTGTAGTATCGGCCTTTGCCTACGGTAACATTCTGAATGAGCTGCACGGCATAGTCCTGCGAGCCTCCGGCCGTAATGTCCGCTTTGGCATACGTTTTGCCGCCAATAACGTCGGTTCCGATGGAGCCGTTGCCGTTATAAGTAGGGACATGCACAAAGTTCCATTTTTCCGGATCCAGCGTATCCGCGTCCGTCGCTACCGTCTTAAAGCCATTCGCGAAATTCACGTCATGCACATAGTTGCCGTCAATGGCCGGTTTATGATTGTCGGGCAAAGCCTCTTGTTCAACCTTTGGCTCTTCAAGTCCTTCAGTGGTGTATCCGCCCTTCTTATCGTAGACGCGGACGTAATCGACTTCCATCGTCCGGGCGTTGTCGTCGAGCGGCATCTTGCCTCCGTCGAAGTTGCCGCCAACCGCCAGGTTCAAAATCATATAAAACGGTTTATCAAACGGTGCCGGATAAGCGTATTTCGCCGGCTGGTCGATTCCCCAGCTGTTCCAGTTGTTTTGCGTTTGATAGACAACGCCGTCTACCAGCCAGCGGATTTCGCCCGGCTCCCATTCAACGGCATAGACATGCTCGCCGCTGAAATCCGTTCCGTTCGGAAAGTTGTATTTGTTGCCTGTGTAGCGGTTGCCCGGGGCGGCTTTGCCGTAATGGATCGTTCCGGAAACCTCGCCCGGCAGTCGGCCGACCGCTTCCATGATATCGATCTCGCCGGAGGATGCCCATGTGCCGTATTCGCTTGCTGCAGGCATCATCCAGAAGGCTGGCCAGAAGCCTTGCCCCTTCGGCAGCTTCAGCTTCGCTTCGAACTTGCCATAGGCTTTGGTAAACGTATTTTGAGTGAAAATTCGGCCGGAAGTATAAGGCTTATTATTGCTGTTCGCTTCCTTTTTCGCCGTAATGACAAGCTTGCCGTCTTCTACCTTCATATTGTCCGCTTCATAGCTTTGCTGTTCGTTATTGCCCCAACCGTCAAGGCCGTATTGCGAGCCCGTGCCAAGCTGATAACCCCACTTGTCGAGGTTTACGCCATTCGTATCGAGGTTGCTGCCGGTTCCGTCAAACTCGTCATTCCAGACCATCTGCCACTCCTCGGTTGGCGTTGGAGTTGGCGACGAAGAAGGTGGATTGCTGCCTCCGCTGCCGCTGTTGCTAGACTGATTATCTACTTGAGATTCGCCTTTGCTAAGCTTATTGCCGTTTAACGTAGAACCGTCCGTTTGATTGTTTAAATGGTCGATATCCGAGTTATTCGTTTCCAGTACCGTCTCGGAATTCAAATTCATCGTTCCGACCTCCGAGCCGTCAACAACGACGCGTACCGGTCCTTCCTTCTTATCCACAACGATATTTGGCGTCTGCACGTTGTTCAGATGGATACTATGCACACCGCCGCCGCTTATAAAGATGGTTCCTTTTACTTCCGTGTTTTTCAGCGTAAAATCGCCTTCGCCAATCCCCGCGGCCAAGTAAAGATTCCCGCCGATTGCCGAGTTCTCGATCGTTACGCCGTCAAGGTTCACCAGCCCGTTGCCCGCCAGCTTCTGATCCTTGTACGTCTGCGCTTTCACGTAAACTTCGCCTGCTAGGCGGCTTAATAGAACAACCGCTTCCGCACGGGTAATGGACTTAAGCGGTTGAACCGTCCCGTCCGGGAAGCCCTTCAAATAACCCCCGCTTACCAATTGGCCCAGCGGCTCTGCCGCAAATGCGCTAACCTGTGATTTATCCTGAAAGGCTTCGAGCGGATCAGCGCCTGTTACTAACGGC
Organism: Paenibacillus sp. BK033; assembly: GCF_004345425.1. Lineage (GTDB taxonomy): Bacteria > Bacillota > Bacilli > Paenibacillales > Paenibacillaceae > Pristimantibacillus. Next base: position 156,874 of record NZ_SLVP01000006.1, on the reverse strand, counting down.
AATTTGAACAGTCCTGCAGCCATTTTTGCCGCCTCTTGTCTTGTAATGGCCTCATTTGGTTTAAAGGTTCCATCCGGATAACCGTTAATAAAGCCTGCTTTCTTCCCGATCGACACCGAATCGGCATACCATGCTTCAGCCCCTACATCCGAGAAGCTGTTCTCTCCTTTTGCCGTAAAACCAAACAAGCTGTTAATCAGCTTCGTAAATTCCGCGCGCGTAATGCCTTGCTCCGGCTTAAACGTTCCGTCCGGGTAGCTGTTAACGATGCCCTTGGAGATCCAATCCGTTACCTGCTGCGAAGCCCAATGCCCCGCGACATCCGGCGCTGCTGCAGCCGTTGCTGCCGCCGCTGTATCCGATGCCGCAAATACGGCTGAAGGCACGTAACTTACCGCAATAACGACCGACATCGCTAACGACAATAACCTTCTTGTTCTTTTTCTAGTCAACACTGTTTTCCCCTCTCAAGCAAGATGACCAGGGTGACTGCACTTGTTGTGACGTTTTCAGAATTTTCAAAAAAGGGTAACCGGCAAAAGAAAAGGAACGCCTGGCGTAAATAGGGCGTTCCTTATCCTGTTGCTAGCAGCTATTGCTGGATTACTTCGAAGCCGAAGCGTACCAATCGTTTACTTCTTTCGTTACTTGGTCGCCGCCGGATTTCTTCCAGTTCTCAACCATCGTATCGAACGAATCAAGCGGTGCTTGACCGTAGATGATTTTGGAATACGATTCGTTAACCAGCTTGTTCAGCAATTCGTTTTTGGACTTCATCGTTTCGGTCAGAGGACCTTGGAAGTAGTTCTTCATGCGAATATCTTTTTGATCCATAACGATCTTCATCGCTTCCAGGTTTTCCGGTTTACGAACGGCTTTCGTTTGCTCTTCGTATGGCGTAGTTGGAGCTTCGCCGTTGTATAGCTTAATCATCGTGTCTGCATACAGAGCCGGTTGACGTGCGCCTTCAAAGGTCAGCGAGTAGTAGATTGGCTCTACGAGATGCGTGCGGTCCGCATAGTTCGGGAACAGGTCCGGATATTTTTGCGGATCCTTCGTGATGGTGCCGTCCGGCAGTTTCGCCCAGTCATAGCCTTCCGCGAAGCCGTTTTCGAACTCGCTTCCTTTTTGCGGGTTCGCCCAATTATCGAAGAAGAAGTTGTAGTAACGGAGCAGCGCTTCAGGATGAGCCGCTTTCTTGTTGATCAGCATCCAGCCGTTAACGGACGGGTTGCCGCTTTGGGCACCGATTTTACCGTCTGGACCGGCAGGGATCGGGTAAGCTTTGTATTTCGCGCCAGGAACATTGTTGATCAGATCGCCAAACGGCCAGTCCGGCAGCCAGTTGCGGCCTACGATTGCACCCGCTTGACCTTTCGTGAAGAATTCGGAACCGGAGGTGTCATCCTTCAAACCGGAGTCTTTCGAGATCCAGCCTTTATCCATCCAGTTTTTCAGCGTTGCCAGAGCTTGCTTCGCAGCAGGATCCACGGAGCCGAAAGCCAGCGTGCCGTCAGCCGCTTTATTCCATTGGCCCGGCATTGTGCCGTAAGCGCCAAACAGCCAGCTTACGTCCGTCATCCAGTTCAGGAAGCCGTTCTTGAAGCCGAGAGCCATGCCGAATGTATCCGGCTTGCCGTTGCCGTCCGGATCCTTGTTTGTGAATGCATCCATGATGGCTTCAAGGTCGGCAACCGTTTTAGGAGCTTGAAGACCTAATTTATCCATCCAATCCTGACGGAGCCAGAGAACCATATCGTCATTGTAAGCGTAGTCGAGAACCGGCAGCGCCATTTTCTCGCCGTCGCGCGTTACCGGAAGGAACGTATCCGGGTTCAGCGCAGCGGCTTTTTTGTACTCCTCGCCCGCATACTTGTCGAACAGCTCGTTCACAGGCATGAATTGACCGGAGTCAATCAGCATGTTAACTGTTTCCATGTCGCCGCGGTACGTAATGACGTCAGGCATTTTCTCGCCGGAGGAGAGCATCAGGCGAAGCTTCGTTTTGTAAGCATCGTTTGTATCCGTTACAACCCAGTCGTATTTCACGTCGATGCCAAGGTTGTCTTTCATATACTTTTGCAAAACGTTGTTTTCCATCGTTTCGCCCGTTTTGAAGAAGTAATTCGTTCCTACGCCTTTAACCGTTGTCAGAGTGATCGGCTCTACGTATTTTTTGCCGTCCCAGCCCGTCTCGTCGACGCCGCTGCCCGCGTTGTCCGTACCCGCATTGTTTGTTGCCGCCGCGTTGCCGGAGTTCGTTGCCGCAGGATCGTTCGACGGCTTATTCCCGTTATTATTATTGTTCGATCCGCATGCCGCAAGACTTGCCGCAAGCACGCCCGTCAACGAAACGAGCATTAGCTTTTTCATTGAATTACGCATTTTTTTCCCCCCGTAAAATGATTATTATAGCATGAGAGCGCTTTATTTACTCTCAATTAATACTATAGTCTTGGTTATTAATGATAGAAATACCATAATTTTGAGTAACATGCCATTTTGTTATCCTCTTAAATATTTACTCTTTCACCGCGCCAAGGACAATCCCTTTGACGAAAAACCGCTGCAGGAACGGATACACAACCAGAACCGGAAGCATCCCGATAAAGATCTGGGCCGCCTTCACCGTACGCTGGGAAATGTTCTTGAGCTCATTGACGTCCGGGTTCAGCTTGCTGAAGTCCTGCTGTACGATAACCGTCTGCAGGAAGGTTGCGAGCGGATAGTTGCGGTAGTCGTTAATATAGAGCAAAGCGTCAAACCAGGCGTTCCAGTTGCCAACGATGGTGAACAGCGACATCGTCGCGATCGCCGGCATGGCCAGAGGCAGATAGACGCGGAACAGAATCGAGAAATGCCCCGCTCCGTCGATGAAGGCTGCCTCCTCCAGCTCCTTAGGCGTAGCGCGGAAGAAGTTCATCAGGAGAATCATGTTGAATACGGCAACGGAGCCCGGAAGAACAAGCGCCCAAATCGTGTTCATCATATGAAGATTGCGAATGACGATATACAAAGGCACGATCCCGCCGCTGAACCACATCGTAAACACGAAATACCAAGCGTATCTCGAGCGGGCCTTAAAGGCGGTATTATCCTTCGACAAAGCATAGCCGCCCAGCGTAATAACCGCCAGCGTAATGGACGCGCCGAGCGCCGTACGCCCGATCGAGATCCAGAACGCCCGGAGGAAGTTCGGGTTGTTCATCGTTTTCGTATACGACTCGGTATTGAAATCAACCGGCCACATGCCCACCAGATGCGCATTCGCAGGGGCACTGGCGCTAAAACTGATCGCTAGAATATGAATGATTGGTATAATGCACAGCAGACCCGCCAGACTCAGGAGAACGTAGTTGAAGACGGAGAATGCCCGGTAGCCGAATGTTTTTTGATACATGTACGCTGGTACCCCTTTCTAGAAGATTTTATAATCCGCATATTTTTGAGCGAGCTTGTAGCCGATGATGATAAGCACGAATCCGATCAGGGATTTGAAAATGCCCACGGCCGTCGCCAAGCTGTACTGCCCGTTCAGAATGCCCGTACGGTACACGAACGTATCGATGATATCGCCTTTACTGTAGACAAGCGGATTATACAAGTTGAAGATCTGATCGAAGCCGGCGTTCAGGATATTGCCAAGCGCGAGCGTGCCCACTACGATAACGATCGGCAGAAGCGATGGAATCGTCACGTGCCGCGTCTGCTTCCAGCGCGTCGCGCCGTCTACTTCAGCTGCCTCATACAAGGAAGGATTAACCCCTGCCAATGCGGCAAGGTATACGATTGTGCCGTAGCCAAACTGCTGCCAAATGTCGCTGAGCACAACGACAAACCGGAACCAGTTGCCATCGCCCAGGAACAGAATCGATTCCTTTACGCCAAACCAGTTGTGAAGCACCGAGTTAATGATTCCGTCCGATGCCAGCATGTCATTCAGAATGCCGCCGAGAAATACCCAGGAAATAAAGTAAGGCAGGTAGACCAGCGTCTGCACCGTGCGTTTGAACGGATTGAAGTTCACTTCATTCAGCAAAAGCGCGAATATAAACGGCACGATAATGCCGCATATAATTTTCAGGCCGGCGATCAGCGCCGTGTTCGTGATAACCTGCTTAATGTCCGGATAATCGAACATGAATTTGAAATGCTCAAGCCCTACCCACTTGGAATGGAAAATGCCATCGTACGGTTTGTAGTCTTGAAAAGCGATAACCAATCCTCCGAGAGGCACGTACACGAATATGAATTGCAGGATGACCGCCGGAAGCAGCATGACATGAAGAGGCCAGGTCCTCTTCAAAAATCCTCTCGTTTTCGATTTGTCGGTCTCCTGCCGCAAGACCTCATTGCCGGCTATCGCCTTTGTCGTTGTCCCCATCCCCATTGTCCTTTCCGCTATTCTATTTGTCGATTGACAGAGTTTCATCATGATGTATAGTAAGTATAGCAATCGGGGAATCGCGAAGTCTGCGCCAATGATTTTAGAACGATACCCCATTTTTTTGTTTTTATCGACTTTGATGCGGGGAGACGGACAGCCATGTCGCTGCGATTGAATACGTTTACAAAAATAGTCGGCATCATCGTTTTGCTGCTTATTCCGATTATCGCGCTCTACTGGTTTTCGAATAAGACAAGCATGGACGTCGTCATGAACGAAGTGGAAATTTCCATGCACAAGGACTTGTCCTACTTTGCCGCCGAGACCGATGAAACCGCGGAGCAGCTGGCGAAGAGCGGCCTTATGATAACCGAAGACATTAACGTCCGTACCCTCGAATTTCTGGAGATAGCCACCCTATACGAACAAACGGATCAGAAGATTCGCATTGCCGACAAGCTTCGGCTCATTAATGCCTCCTCCGATTGGGACACAACGATCAGCATCTATGCGCCGGCCACCAACACCTTCGTTTCAACCGACTTCCATCTGGAATACGATAAGGATCTCGTAGCGAAAAACTATTCCAAGGTCTGGAAATATACCGAGAACGTTGCCCCTTATTATCAGAACAATCCAAGGTTCGTAAGGTTTCTCAGCGAGCCCTACGACAGCACCTCCGGCAATGCGGGAGTTATCGTTGAAGTCAGCTTTGCGGCCGACGAATTAGTAAAAGCGCTTGAACGCTTCAAGGCGGGAAGCAAGGGAGATGTCTTCTTCAGCTCGCCGGATCAGGAGATTCTTGCGGTTAACGGCTCCGATACCGAGCTGCAGAAGAAGCTGCTTGCCAAGGTAAACCTGGAAAAGCTGTCGGAATCGCAATATACCCGCATTAAGCTCGACGGGGTCGAATATACCGTCAACAGCGTGTACATGCCCGAGCTTGGCTGGTACCTCTTCGACTACCTGCCCATCGATGATGTCGTCAGGCCGATTACGGCGAACAGCAATCTCTTTTACATCTGCATCGTCTTCCTCCTTATCGGCAGTACGATTGCGGCCTATGTGCTGTATACCAACGTGCAGGTTCCGATCCGGGAGCTGATCCGAGGCGTGAAAAAGCTGAAGAAAGGCGAATATCCGAAGCTGAAGGTGTTCCATCCGAACAATGAGTTCCACTTCCTGCTCGTCAGCTTTAATGACATGGCCTCCCAGATCGAGCAGCTCATTCAGAACGTATATCTGGAGCAGATTCGTTCCAGGGATGCCAACCTGAAGCAGCTGCAATCGCAGATTAATCCGCATTTTCTCTATAATTGCTTCTCTCTGATCCGCAGTCTTACGAGACTTGGGGAAAAGGAATCCGTTATGGAGCTTGCGCTGCATCTCAGCCGGTATTACCGGTATACAACAAGGTCCGAAAGACAGCTGGCCTACCTGCGCGAGGAGGTGGAGCTGGTGAAGAGCTACCTGGCGATTCAGGCGATGAACGTCCAGGATATGACTTATGTCATTACGATTCCGGAGGCTATGGAGGAGCTTGAAATTCCGAGGTTAATCCTCCAGCCGATCGTCGAAAATGCCGTTCTGCACGGCCTCGAGCCGATCGGCGGCGGCGAGGTGCAAATTGCCGGCTCGCAGAATGACCGGTACAACATTATAACCGTCACCGATAACGGAGTTGGCGTGACGGAGGAACAGCTGGCCCAATTAAAGCTGCAAATGTCGATGCCGCCAACGGAGGATAAGGGCTGCGCCTTGTGGAATACGCGCCAGCGGATGCTTCTGCAATACGGACAGGAAGCCGGCGTCCGGCTGTTCCGCGGCGATGACGGCGGACTTACCGTCGAGCTCTATTGGCCAAATGACAGTGAAGGAAACCAATGATGCAAGCCATTTCATAAGCATATCCTTACGAAGCAGAATTGCTTCGCAATTCTTTTAGGAGGAACAAGAGATGCGCCAACTTCTTATTGTAGATGACCAATCGATACTTGCCGACGATCTGGCAGATATGCTGCCATGGGAGGAAGCCGGCGTGGATGTTGTCCATAAAGCCTATTCCGGCCCGGAAGCCATTGGTCTGTTGCATGAGCATGCAATCGATGTCGTCATTACGGATATTCGGATGCCGGGTATGACGGGACTGGAGCTTATTCAGGAAATCAAGCAGAACTGGAAGCATACCAAATGCATTCTGCTCTCCGGTTACTCCGACTTTGAATATACGAAGCAAGCCTTGAAGCTGAAATCCAGCGATTATCTATTGAAGCCGGCGTCGGACGACGAGCTGCTGACCTCCGTTCGCCGCGCAATCAAGGAGCTTGAGCAGGAGTGGCTGGAGATCAGCTCGATGCAGCGTGCGATGTACTCCTTGCGGGAGCAGCTCCCGAAGCTGAGAGAATATTTGCTGCTGGATATGCTGAGCGGCAAGCAGTCGCTGTCCCCGCAGCGCCTGTCCAAAAAACTAGCCGCCTATTCGGTACCGTTCCAAGAAAACGACGATTTCCATGTCATGCTGCTCCGGATTGATGACGGAGACCATCTCTACGATGACGGCGAGAGCGAGGCTTTAATCGATTACGCGCTGGCCAATATCGCGGAGGAAGTGTTTGGCGATCAATTGGACATGTGGCATTGCAAGGATTCGAACGGTTTTATCGTATGTCTCCTGAAAGCCAAAGCCGGTTCAACCATCCCAGGCGACCTGGATGAATGGATTGAGAGCCACGCCTTCCAGCTCCAGCATGTCGTGAAGTCGTATCTCAAGGTCGGCATCTCCATTCTCACGAGCAAAAGAGGAGCATTCCCGCAGGAGGTCTGCCCTCTCTACCAGACCTCCATTACGAACTTCCGCCAGTTTATCGGCAGCGAACAGGAGCTGTTCGTGTCGCTCGCGAAGGAGCCGACGCGCGGCACGCCGCAGCTGCTTGGCGAGCTGTACCGCCCGCCTTCCGTGCTGCAAATGCTGGAGCTTGGCCAATGGGATGCCGCCGGCGAGAAGCTGGAAGCGATCTTCCGCGAGATTGAGGAGGAATGGCGGGGATCGCAGGAGCATGTGCTGGAGGCCTACTTCTCGATTGCGGCAACGCTTGCCGCCCTGGCGCACAAGAACAAGAAATGGCTGTCCGATATGATTGGCGAAGACTTCCACGCGTTTGCGAACGGCAGCCCGATACATAAGGTTGACGACCTGCGCGCGTGGACAGCCCGGACGATCGCTTCCTACCGGAAATCGGTCAATTCGGAGGATAAGGATTCCCGTTCCAGCATTATCCGCAAGGTTCAGGAGTATATTCATAATCATCTGGAGCAAGCCTCCCTTCACTCCATCTCGGCGCATGTGTATCTCAACCCCTCCTACCTGTCGAAGATTTACAAGACAGAGACGGGAGAAGGCATCAGCGAATACCTGCTGCGCGCAAGAATGGAGAAATCGGCTGACCTGCTTGCCCAGACGGATGAGAAAATCTATGAAATCTCGGTCATGCTAGGCTATCAGAAGCCAAGCTACTTTATCCAGCTGTTCAAGAAGCATTTTGGCATCACGCCTCAGGAGTACCGGAATAAGGTGACAAATTAGACGTACAGACATACAAAAGACGCTTCCTGTCCGGCAAGGACAGGAAGCGTCTTTTTCGTTTCTTTAGATCAAATCCGATTTCGATAGAAGCCTTTGAATCATAACGACAGCTTCTGCTCTTGTAATATTCGAGGCGGGAGCAAGAATCGATGCGCTTTGTCCCGATACGATTCCGGCTTGCAGGCAAGCGGCGATACCGCTTGTCGCCCAAGCCGAGATTTTCGATTTATCCGAGAACGCGTTGATCAAGGCATTTACGCTGCTCTCTTGAAGATCGGTTTGAACGCCCGTCACTGTCATCGCTTTGGCTATAATCGTCATCGCTTGTTCACGGGTAATGCTGTCATTCGGATGGAAGCTGCCGTCCGGATAACCGTTAATGAGCTGAAGCGAGTATGCCGTCTGAACATCATCGGAATACCAGGCCGATGCTTTTACGTCCTGGAAGCCGCTTGCGCCGGCATCCATGCGAAGTCCCAGCGCGCGAACGATAATCGCAGCGAACTCGGCACGGGTAATCGCTTTGTTCGGGTAGAACAACCCGTCTCCCGCTCCGCCGACAATCAAGCGGGATGCCATATCATTCACCGCGTTTTTGGACCAATGATTCCCTATATCAGAGAAGGAAACGGTCTTGCTCACGAGCGCATACAAGCTGTTCGTAAGACTGCTGATGACGGCATACTGCTTGCCCTCAATGGTAACCAGCTTCGTTGGCACAGGCCGGATAGATCCGTCCGGCTCTACGACGATTGCCGTTAACCCCGGATTTTGGGCATTGTTATCCGGAATGGCAATCATCCGTTCCACATAGGAAGCAAACGTCGATAGCTCGACCTTTTTGTCCCCATAAGATACAGTTACCGAGAACTGAACAGGCGATCCTGCCAGATTAAGCTGATTCTGCTCGACCGCCTTCTGCGTCCATGCTGTCATTGCTGCAGACGGTTTGCCGACCTCCACGTTCACCGTAACATCCTTGGAGTTTACGCTGCCGCCAAACAGCTTTGTCAGATTAATAAGCCCGGCAGGCAAGTCGTATACGGCATACTCCGTTTCAATCCGCAAGGTTGCTTGCTTCTCCATAAGCAGCTGCAGGAGATCGCCTGGTATCTCGCCAATCGCAACATCGGCCCCTGTTTTGATTGGAAGCACAATCGTAGCCTTTTGGCCGGAGGAAGCAAGGATTTCCTTCATTTTATCCGCGCTCAGATGGATGGTCGATACCGTTTGCTCTCCCCGGATGGAAGACTTGAGCTCGCCTGAGCGGTAAGCCTTCCCGTTAATGAGGATCTCGAAGCCGGAGGCCGGATTCGAATTATTGCTGCCGCTGTTGCTGCTGATTACGGCGAACGCAGCCGTTACGGTCAGATTGCCGCTGACGCTGCGATCCGTTCTTGTTGCACTCCCCACTCCGTCGCTCCAGCCGGCAAATTGGTAACCGGCATCCGGAACAGCCGTCACCTCCTTGCCATCCGAGCCGTGTGCCACCGTTTGGAGCTTATCGCCGGTCAATGTTCCGTGATCGCCTGCCGCATAAGTTAACGTATATTCGTTCATCGCGAAATGGGCCGTTACGTTCACGTCAGCCACAATTCCGGTATCCTGACGGGTATCGGTCTGAACGCCGTCGCTCCAGCCGATGAAATGATAGCCAATCGCAGGCTCTGCCGTTACTTCCGTACCATCGGCTCCGTAATTGACGTCCTGCGCTGCCGCTCCGGTCACGCTCCCTCCCACTCCCGCGGAATAGGTGAGCTTAAACGTATCGATCGCGAATTCCGCCGTGACGATCAGATTGCCGGTCACGTTCAAGTCCGTACGACTAGCCGTCGTTACGCCGTCACTCCAACGGACAAAATGATAGCCCGTATCCGCCGTCGCCGTTACTGCCGTGCCATCCGAGCCGTGTGCCACCGTTTGGAGCTTATCGCCGGTCAATGTTCCGTGATCGCCTGCCGCATAAGTTAACGTATATTCGTTCATCGCGAAATGGGCCGTTACGTTCACGTCAGCCACAATTCCGGTATCCTGACGGGTATCCGTCTGAACGCCGTCGCTCCAGCCGATGAAATGATAGCCAATCGCCGGCTTTGCCGTTACTTCCGTACCATCGGCTCCGTAATTGACGTCCTGCGCTGCCGCTCCGGTCACGCTTCCTCCTGCTCCCGCGGAATAAATGAGCTTAAACGTATCGATCGCGAATTCCGCCGTGACGTTCAAATTGCCGGTCACGTTCAAGTCCGTACGACTAGCCGTCGTTACGCCGTCACTCCAACGGACAAAATGATAGCCCGTATCCGCCGTCGCCGTTACTGCCGTACCATCCGAGCCGTGTGCCACCGTTTGGAGCTTAGCGCCAGTCAGTGTTCCGTGCGCTCCTGCGGTATAAGTCAATTCGTATTGGTCAATCGCGAATTCCGCCGTTACCGCAACGTCAGCTTGGACATTTTTCTCTTGGCGGGATGCCGTCAATACGCCATCGCTCCAGCCTACAAAATGGTAACCCGTGCCCGCTACCGCCGTTACCGTCTTGCCGTCTGTTCCGTAATCGACGGCTTGAGCAGCATCCTGGTTAATGCTTCCCCCGGTGCCTGCCGTGTAGGTCAGCGTATATTTATTAATGGTAAAAGCCGCCGTTACGCTTTTGTTAGACACCACTGCGAGATCTGTCCGGGATGCCGTCGCAACGCCGTCGCTCCAGCCGATAAAGCTGTAACCCGGGTTGGGTACTGCCGTTACTTCGCTGCCATTGGAGCCATGCGTGACCGTCTGGGAAGTCTGGCCGTCCAAGGTCCCGCCTGCCTCAGCTGCATAAGTCAGCGTATACTCGTTAATCGCAAAGCTGGCCGATACGCTTTTGTCCGCTTTCACATCGCGGTCCACGCGAGTGGCAGTCTCTGCCCCATCGCTCCAGCTTACGAAATGATAACCCGTATCCGGCATTGCCGTTGCGGCTTGACCGTCGGAACCGAAATCGACGGTCTGCACCTGCGATGCTTGCCCGTCAATGCTTCCACCCGTGTCTGCCGTATATGTAAGCTTAAACGTATCGATCGCAAACTGCGCGGTGACGTCCAAATTTCCCGTCACATTGCTGTCCACCCGGCTTGCATTCGTATTGCCGTCGCTCCAGCTTACGAAGTGATAGCCCGGGTTCGCTACGGCCGTTACGGTTGTGGCATTCCCGCCATGCGTGACCGATTGGGATACCTCCCCCGTAAGGCTGCCGTTCGGGCCAGCCGCATAAGTGAGCTCATAGACGTTGATTGCAAAACTAGCGGCTACGCTGACATCCCCGGTTATATCGTTTTCCTTCCGGTTTGCGTAAGCATAGTTATCGCTCCAATTGACGAAATGGTAACCGGTATTTCCTACGGCCGTTACCTCAGTCCCGCTTCCGCCCGTCCGTACGCCTTGCGCCGCATTGCCGCTAATCGTACCGTTCGAGTCCGCCGTATAGGTGAGCTTATGCTGCGCCATAAGAATCGTGCCGTTCGAGCCAAGCGCCATAAACTCACCGTTGACGTACGCGGCTCCGTACAGGACAGCTGTCGTGCCGCTTGCGCGCTGCTGCCAGTTCTGCCCGTCCGGCGAGCTTAGAATCGTACCGTTGCCGCCAACGACTACAAACGTGCCATCCCCGAATGCGGCTCCGTAGAACGTGCCACTAACCGGCGGAGTAACGGAAGTCCAGTTCGCTCCGTCAGGTGACGTAAGCATTTTGCCGCTGCTTCCGACCGCAACGAATAGTCCGTTGCCGTATGTAACTCCCCGCAATGCCGTTGCAACACCCGAGCTTTGCGGCGTCCAGTTTGCGCCATTGGATGAACTCAGTATCGTCCCTCCGCTGCCAACCGCGACATAGGTCCCTCCGCCGAATGCTACCGCATTAAGCGCCCCGCTTGTCAGCACTTGCTGGCTCCACGAATACCCGTTGCTTGAGGTCAAAATCGTTTGCGTCTGATTGAAGTTGATGTCGTTGCTCGCGCCAACCGCTACGTAACCCGCGCTGCCGTAAGCTACGCCGTACAGCGTTTCTCCCGACTCGCCGGGAGGCGTAATCGAACTCCAATTCACCCCGTCATTGGAGGTCATTATCTTCCCGTGATAGCTCTGTTGACCGTACATTATGTACTGGGAATAACCCACTCCCACAAAATTAGCGGGGCCGCCGTATACCAGGCCTCTAATCTCGTGATTGCCCGTAGACAGCGCCGTCCATGCCGCGCCCGTTGTTGAAGTGCGGTACAAGCTTCCAGCGTGCATATCCCCTTGATTGCTGCTTATAAACGGCATTGGCGGGGTACCTGTTGCAACGATCGTTCCGTTGCCGTAAGCCGCCGTACGGAATGAATCCGTAGAATCGGTCGAGCCCGACGGCTTTGCTACCCAGGACAAGCCCTCCAGCGCGTCCGTCCCCCCGCTTGCGAGGGCTTTACCATATGCCGGCAGCAGACCTGCTACTATTGCGAAGATTAATACCATTGCTATCTTCCTGTTTAATGCATGACGACTGATTGCATTTCCCCAGTTGTTCCTACCCATCGCCTGACCCATCCCATCCTCAAATATGACAATATACGATAATGCTAAACAGTATCATATACCATACCAACGAACTAATATATTATACCTACGACCTATTCTATCATTTATAGCGCTATAGTACTGCCACGCGCACGAAAAGAACCGGCTATCGCCGATAGCCGGTTCTTTAACAAACTCTATTTACGAATAAAATGCCTGTTATTTCACGGCATCCGCTGCCGCAAGCGCGTCAAGGAAGGATCGATGCACCTTGCCGTTGGAGGCTGCGACGTTGCGGACGCCCAGATTGTACGGCTGCCCTAGCGTATCGGTTACGATGCCGCCGGACTCCTGAATGAGCAGCGCGCCTGCCGCAAGATCCCAGCTGTTCAGGCCAATCTCCCAGAAGCCGCTTAACCGGCCGGCCGCGACATAAGCCATATGAAGCGCAGCCGAACCGCCCGAGCGGATATTGCGGACCTGCGGCGCCAGCGCCTGCAGCCCTTTCATGTTAAGCGGCAGCGCATAACCCGCGTCTGCCGGGAAGCCCGTAGCAATAAGACTCGTCTTCAGGCTATCCTCTTGGGATACGCTCATCCGCTTGCCGTGCACGTAAGCTCCTTTACCCTTCTCGGCAATAAACAGCTCGTCGCGCATCGGATCATAGACAACGCCAAGAATAACCTCGCCTTTATGGGCAAGCGCAATGGATACTACAAAGAACGGAAAGCCGTGCACGAAATTGGTCGTCCCGTCAATCGGGTCGACAATCCATAAATACTCGGCCTCGCTTACTTCCTCCAGCGCGCGCGCGGATGCTTCCGGCCCCGGCTCAACGCCTTCCTCCCCGAGGAAGGAATGATGAGGGAAATGCGTCAGCACAAGACGCTTGATCAGCGTCTCCGAGCCTTTGTCCACTTCCGTCACCAAATCGTGAGCGGAATACTTTATATCAAGCTTCTCATAGTTTCCTAGCTTAGACTTAATCCATTCTCCAGCCTTAGCCGCGCAGTTAATCGCCACGGCGGCGAAGCTTTTGCCTCCGACGACGGTGCCCTGCTGATCACTTACAGTCACAGTCCATCACTCTACTCTCATCATAATTTTACTAAACCCAGCCTCTAGCTTTTCACAATGCTTTTTTAAAAAAATGGCATGTTCATATCTTATACGAATGACTTCCTCTGCAAGTTTCGCGCAAGTTGTTATAGAGGTAATGTATACTTCGTATATTTTTAAAATATTACCGTAGTGTTAAAGCTTCGTCAAACCCTCGTAGATTAATTGGGCGGCCAGCAGGAGCAGCGTAACCCGCAACAGCCAGAGCAGCCCTTTTCCGCTCATCCGACCCGCGATGATGGCTCCAAGCTTGCCGCCGATCCAGGCGCCAGGCACCAGCGCCAGCACGATCCAGTAATTGATTTCCCCCAGCCAGCCGTGCATCCCGCTCCCCAGTATCGAAGAAAGAAAAATGACAAACATAGACGTTGCGGTCGCCGTATGCGGCGGGAAACGGAACAGAAGCACCATAAGCGGAACAAACAGGGAACCGCCGCCTATGCCAAACAAACCGGATATGAGACCCACGGCAAACCCGATAGCCAGCGCGGGAACAATCGCATAACCGTACGTATGCTCCTGCCCCTTCGCATCTATAATCGTACGCTCGATCGGCCATTCCCGGTTGATGGGCTTCAAATAATCGCGCGCTACGAGCAGACCGGCCATAAGCAGCATAAAAATACCGAAGGACAGCGAAAAGGCAGCGCCTTGAAACCGGCTGGTCAGCGCGGAACCGATCATGGCGGCAGGCCCGCTTGTAATAAAGAACAGCCAACCGCTCTTGAAATCGACCAGCTTCTTCTTCGCATAGCTCAGCGTGGAGGCAAGCGCCGTCACGATAAGCATCGTCAGCGAGGTGCCCACTGCCGTGGCATGGCTGATCTCGCCCCCCGTCAGCTGCGGTCCCAGCAGCATAAGCACCGGTACGATAATAATACCGCCGCCTAGACCTACTATACTGCCAAACATCGCTGCAACAACGCCAAGCAGCACAAGAAGAATCCATTCCAACACGATACCTTCACCGCTTTCCGGCTCAATGTGACCCCAAAAATGATGTAGTTGCACAAGATGAAAAGGGTCTCCCTCTGCCCTATTGGCGGGAGAGCGCGTTTCAATCCGGAGAATTCTAAGCCCTGTTATAAACGCTCAAAATTCAAAAATAACACCGCCAAGCAACTTCCGCCGTCCTGTTGCGGCGGTACTTGACGGTGCTATCGCTTAAGGTTCAATCTCCACGGTACCGCCGTCCAGAATCCGGATTCCGTTTCCTTGGGCGGCCATTTCCTTTAAGTCCTCCATCAGCTGGAGCAGCGCGGCATCCTTGTTTTTCGCCTCCAGCATGCAGTCAATCCGCGGCGTTGCAGCGGCAACGCTCCGGAGGAATTGCACCAGCGGCTCCGGCTCCACGCCATCGGCATGCCCCCGGGGATCGGATAGGCTTTTTGGACTCGAAGCATGGATTTTGGGCGGAAGCCCTCCTTCTTCCAGGCCAAGACGCTGCTCCTCCAGCGTCCACGTTCGGGCAATCCTCGGCCATAGACCGGCGGAAAGCTCGTCCATCGTAACATCCCCGCTGTTCACGGCATGATGGTGGATGTCGAGGACCATGGGAACGCCAACAGCTTCGGCAGCGGCAATCGTTTCCCTGGCATCAAACGTTTTATCGTCGTTTTCGAGTGTAACCCGATGCTTGTACCGGTCAGACAATGCGCCAAACTGCCGGATGAAGCGCTCGCCGGACAGCTTCTTATCGCCATAGGCGCCGCCCATGTGGATATTGCATTTTACCGTTTCCGGCAGCTCCATCCCTTCAAGCATCCGTATATGATAATCGAGATCCCGTTCCGATTTGACCAGAACATCGGGCCGATTCGTGCTGAATACGCAGAAATGATCGGGATGGAAGGAAGTCCTCATTCCCGTTTTTTTCGCATAGTCGCCAATCTCCTTCATCGACGGACGAAGGACGGGGAACGGATCCCAGTCCAAGAGATCTTCATGCGTTGCCAGCGGTATCAGCTTGGAGGAGAAGCGGTACATATGAATATCATGGGCATTGGCATGCTTCATGATCCGGAGCGTGTTATGCAAATTTTCCTCGGCAATCCGCTCCAATTTCCTTATGCCGGCTTCTCTGTCATTCAGCTTGCTGAAATTCGCGAACGTCATCGTCCGAGACGGCGAAGCATTCTCTAGAATCGTGCTCATGGCGACAAATCCGAACCGGACGATCATAATCAATTATACCCTCTCTCCGAAAAACATCTCGTATGCGAGAGCCGTCTGAATGCGCGCTTCCTCCTCCGTCAGCTTGCGCACCAGCTCCATCTCCACCTCCGTCACTTCTTCGCCCTGGAAATTGATTTCCGCAATGGACGCGAGAATGCGTACGATCGCAATCGCTTCGTTGTCAGGCGTATACGCGATTACTTTCTGGCCGGTCGGGAAGACGCGGAACCCGCTCTTCACCATTTTGCCCCTGCCGTATTCAAGCAATTCATACAGCTCTTGCTCCGATTTGAATTTGCATACGGAATTAAACTCAGTTGCAAAGCCCATCTCTATCCCTCTTTCCCTGTAGTCCGATTTTTTGCATCGTTTCGTTTAGTTGCCTCCGCTGCTGCCGTAATCGATCGTTTGTCTAACCGCGTAGCGCTTAAACGCCAGCTCGATCAGCTTATCCAGCAACTCCTTGTACGGCATGCCCGACTCCTTCCACATCAGCGGGTACATGCTGATTGGCGTAAAGCCCGGCATCGTGTTCACTTCGTTAATGAACAGCTGGCCGTCCGTCTTGCGAAGAAAGAAATCAACCCGCGAGAGCCCTGCCCCGTCAATCGCCAGGAATGCCCGAAGCGCCATATCCCGCACCGCCTCCGCGGTCTTGTTCGGGATATTCGCCGGGATATGAATAGTGGACTTGCCGTCCACATACTTGGCCTTGTAGTCGTAAAACTCGTTGGACGGAGCTATTTCCCCGGGTACGGATATCTTCGGATCGTCATTGCCGAGAACGCTCACTTCGATCTCCCTGGCATCGACGAATTCCTCCACGATAACCCTGCGGTCGAACCGGAAGGCAAAATCGATTGCGGCGATCAGCTCATCGCGGTTCTTGGCTTTGGATATGCCTACGCTGGAGCCCAGGTTGGACGGCTTTACAAAACACGGGTAACCCAAGGCGACTTCGCATTCCATAATAAAAAAGGAGGCGTCCTTCTCCCACTGCGCCCGGTTGAAATACCGGAAGACGCATTGCGGCAGACCCTCGTAGGCGAATATCTTCTTCATCGTAATCTTGTCCATCCCTGCGGCGGAGGCCAGAACCCCCGCCCCGACATAAGGGATGTCCGCAATTTCGAGCAGGCCTTGAATCGTCCCGTCCTCGCCGAAGGTACCGTGGAGCAGCGGGAAAACAACATCGATCGGCTGTCCCCCGCCCGCCAGGGTTCCGCCGGCCAAGCGGTCCAGCAGCGGGGCAAGCGGAAGGTCCGGCACAACCGGCACCGGAGCCCCGTCCACGGGCGCAAGGCGCAGCTCGTCAATGGCTCCCGGCTGCCCGCCTAGCATCGAGCCTACTCTCCATTCGCCCAGCCTGGTAATATAAAACGGCGTTATTTCATATTTTGCGTAATCAAGCTCCCCCATCACCGCAAATGCCGTCCGCAGCGATACGTCATGCTCTCCCGACTTCCCTCCGTAAATCAACCCTAAGTGTACTTTCTGCCCCATTAGGTATCCTCCGGTATGTTATTTTTAGAAGTGGTCCGCAATATGAAAAAAACGGTATCTTGTTTGCTCGGTCCAAGCATAGGAGTCCCGGTAATCCCAGAACCGGTGCCGGCTAGGAACCGTATTCGCGTTTACAAGCGGCATGCCCGCCGCATCGAAGGCGGTTATGATGGTGCTATGCTGGTACCGGTTGTCGCCGTTCCAGTCGTACGTGATAACATCGCCGAGCTGAAGCTCCTCCACCGATTGAACGACGGTCGCGTGCAGGCCGGAATTGCGTTTGCCGGATAAATAATGGGTCAGCGCATTGGACACCGCCCAGCTGTAGCTCCACCATTCCTTGCCGCCGCTGCGGCCTTTGTACCACCAGCCGCTTTCTCTTTTACCAGTATAGTTCATAGGCGCGTGGCCTGCAAAGAGACACTGGGAAATATAGTTAGTGCAGTTCACCTCGAATTCCTCGTAAGCCGGATTCCCCTCGTTCCACCACCGGTCGGCGTATGCCGCCGCCAGCTCGCGGCGATAGGGAATGCCTTTTATCCTTTGCTTCAGCTGGGGATATTGGTCCAGGTTCAAAAAAGGAGTTGACCGGAAGACCGATGCTTCGCGGATTTGATCCAGCTCCTCCTCCACCGCCGCGGTATATTCGGAAGCGCCAAACCGCGGTCTCCGCTCGGCAATGACGGGCTCGATCCGGAAGATGCGCCAGGCGCCCCCCGACTGATTCAGCCATAACCGCTCGATTTCGGTCCGCTCCTCCAGATAATACAGCCCCGACTGCTCCATCTGCCTTTTGATATGAAGCTTCACTAGCACGGATACTTCGGCAGCGGATTCATTCACCTTGATGAGCTCCGCCTTGGTCTCGCCCCTGGCGGGAAGCACGCCGCGGTACAGATCCCTTTCCCGCAGCCGTTCAAGCCGGTAACGAAGCCTCAAGCAATGGTCTTTGTCTTCTATATAATCATCGAGAGCGGCATAATGCTGATCCGTCTCGGCCTTGTTATATAAGTTCACGTACTTGGATATCACGGACTTCCATTCGCCTGCCTTCTCCCTTTTTCCGGAGCCTTCCTGCTCGGCGGAGCGAAGCAAGGAAGAAAGCTTCGCCACCTGTTTCCCGGCGGTATGTCCGGCGGAAGGCTGGGCAGACTTTGTAGGTGCGGATTGGACGGGTAGCCCAGCGGGCGGCGTTTGGCTGCCCCGCTGCCCGCGGTCGGCATTCTCCCGCGTCACGCCAGAAGGACGCTGCGTTTCAGGCTCATCCGCCTTCAGTAATAATTCGGACGGCTGACTTGTTCGCACCGCCGCCGGTTGGAGCACTAAAGCTTTGCTTGGCCGCTGCTTGTCGGGACGATTCCTCGTTTGATCCGATCGCGTAGACATGGCTACCCCTCCCATTCCTGTATTTGCTGGTTCATTATATGAGCAAATGTAAGATTTCATGTAACAATCACCAGGGGGCTTGGGAACACTACCTGAGGTAAACAGGAGATATGAGCGTTTAAGCGGAGGCTTTCGAAGCGATGCTTCGCAAGCTTTAAGCGGATGCTTTCGAAGCGAGATTGCTTCCCAAACTTTTAGGAGGTTAGTAAGTATGTCCAAGAACAACCCTTTTGCCGAGCGCAGCACGCTGGAGGCTGCCGGCAAAACCTATGCGTATTACCCGATCGCGGGGCTGGAGAAGCAAGGGCTGGGCCCTGTATCGAAGCTGCCGTTCTCGATTAAAGTGCTGCTCGAGGCCGCCGTACGCCAATTTGACGGCCGAGCGATAACCGAGGAGCATGTGAAGCAGATTGCTTCCTGGGCGAACGGCAGGATCGATAAGGAAATCCCTTTTATTCCAGCGCGTATTCTCCTGCAGGATTTCACCGGCGTCCCCGTTGTCGTCGACCTGGCCGCGATGCGCGATACCGTCAAGCGTGCCGGCGGCGATCCAAAAAAGATCAATCCGCTCGTACCGGTTGACCTTGTCATCGACCACTCGGTTATGATCGATTCCTTCGGTACGCCGGAAGCACTCGAATACAACATAAAGCTTGAATTCAAGCGCAATGAGGAGCGCTACCGGTTTCTGCGCTGGGCGCAGACTGCCTTCGATAATTTCCGGGCAGTCCCGCCCGACACCGGAATCGTTCATCAGGTGAATCTGGAGTACCTGGCTTCCGTTGCCGCAACCAAAAGAATCGGCAATGACACGGTCGTCTTCCCGGACTCCTTGGTGGGCACCGACTCCCATACCACGATGATCAACGGTCTTGGCGTTGTGGGCTGGGGCGTAGGCGGGATCGAGGCGGAAGCCGGGATGCTGGGGCAGCCGCTCTACTTTGTGATGCCGGAAGTTATCGGCTTTAAGCTGACCGGTAGCTTAGCCGAAGGCTCCACCGCAACCGATCTGGCTTTAACGGTTACTCAAATGCTTCGAAAAAAAGGCGTTGTAGGCAAATTTGTCGAGTTTTACGGATCCGGGCTGTCTAACATCAGCCTGGCTGACCGCGCAACGGTGGCGAATATGTCGCCTGAATACGGCGCGACTATCGGCTTTTTCCCGGTGGATCAGGAGACGCTCCGGTACATGCGGGATACGGGACGGGACGAAGAACAGATTGAGCTGGTTCGGGCTTACTATAAGGCACAGGACATGTTCCGCACCGATGAAACGCCGGATCCGGTGTTTACGGACACGCTGGAGCTTGATCTGTCCACGGTCGTGCCGTCCCTTGCCGGACCAAAACGTCCGCAGGACCGCGTTGAACTCACTCATCTCAAGGAAGCTTTTAACGATATTATCAACCTGTCCGTCGAAAGAGGCGGCTATGGCTTAAGCGAAGAAAATAAAAATCAAAGAGTGAAGGTTCACCATAAAGACGGCCGGGAGAGCGAAATGGGCACCGGCGCTGTTGTCATTGCCGCCATAACCAGTTGTACCAATACGTCTAACCCAAGCGTTATGCTTGGCGCCGGGCTTGTCGCCAAGAAAGCTGTCGCACTTGGACTAAAGGTACCGGCATACGTCAAAACCTCCCTCACCCCAGGCTCGCTGGTTGTAACGGAATACTTCAACCGCGCGGGACTGATGGAACCTATGGAGGCACTTGGCTTCCACCTTACCGGTTACGGCTGCGGCACTTGCATCGGCAACTCCGGGCCGCTTCCTGACGAAGTGAGCAAAGCGATCGCCGACAATGATATGACGGTGGCGGCGGTGCTTTCCGGCAACCGGAACTTCGAAGGCCGCATTCATGCCCAGGTCCGGGCCAACTATTTGGCGTCGCCGCCGCTTGTCGTCGCTTTCGCTCTTGCCGGCACAGTAAATATCGATCTGTCAAAGGACCCGATCGGTACGGGCTCAGACGGCAAGCAGATTTTCTTGAAGGATATTTGGCCGACCAATGAAGAGGTGCACGAAGCGATCAAATCGGCTGTCCGTCCTGAGATGTTCCGAGATAAATATGCCAATGTCTTCACGCAAAATGAACGCTGGAACGCACTTGAAGTAGCTAAAGGCGAAAGCTATGAGTGGGATCCGGATTCGACTTACATTCAGAACCCTCCATTCTTCGAGAATCTGAGCGGAGATGTCGGCGATATCAAAGATATTCCGTCATCGCGCATTCTGGCCTTGCTTGGCGATTCCGTAACGACGGACCATATCTCACCCGCGGGCAATATTAAAGCCGACAGCCCGGCAGGCAAATATTTGACCGACCACCATGTTGAACGGGTGGACTTCAACTCTTACGGCTCCCGTCGCGGCAATCATGAGGTTATGATGCGCGGCACGTTCGCGAACATCCGGATCCGCAACCAAGTAGCGCCGGGTACGGAGGGCGGCGTAACCACCTATCTGCCGACTAACGAAGTGATGTCCATCTATGATGCTTCCATGAAGTATCAAAAGGACGGAACGAGCCTCGTCGTTATCGCGGGCAAGGAATACGGCACGGGCAGCTCCCGCGACTGGGCGGCAAAAGGCACCTTGCTGCTTGGCGTCAAGGCGGTCATCGCCGAAAGCTTCGAACGGATTCACCGTTCCAACCTGGTCGGCATGGGCGTGCTTCCGCTTCAGTTCCTTGAAGGTCAAAGCTGGAAGACAATCGGTCTGACCGGCCGCGAGACGATTGATATTTCGGGCCTGTCCAATGACGTGAAGCCCGGACAGAAGGTCCGCGCGAAAGCGACCGGCGAAGACGGCAAAGTAACCGAGTTCGACGTAACCGTGCGTCTCGACTCCATGGTCGACGTTGACTACTACCGCAACGGCGGTATCCTGCAAACCGTGCTCCGTCAGATCATGTAACTTATTTAATTAAAACAAAAGCGACTGTGCTAAGTATAATCAGCACAGTCGCTTTTCTTTTCTCTAAAATAGGTTAATGGCAAACGGAGCATTTTGAATGATTCTGGAGAAACGAAGTGGTCGCTTTTGTGAAGGGATTCCTACATTGTTAAACGTAATTCCAAGGAATCCCTGAGCAATGGCGATCGGAAGAACATTCAAATGCGGAGTTTGCCACTTAACCAGAACCCCATTCAAATGCGGAGTTTGCCACTTTAACCTGCACTATGCGGAGTTTGCCGCTTAACCTTACCTACTTAATCATGGTGCCCATACGCTTCGCGAACTCGATCAGAACCGGCGAGTATTCGCGCATCGTCTTCAGCGTTAGACGGCTGGACGGTCCCGATACGGACAAAGCCGCGGCCACCTGGCCATGCCGGTTAAAGATTGGCGCCGCCAGCGCCGCTACTCCCGGCTCGCGTTCCTCGAAGCTGGTCGCGTAGCCCTGCTGCACGATTTCCTCCAGCTGCTGCTTGTACAGGTCGAGATCGATCGCCAGCAGCCAGGCCGGGTCTCCGAAAATCTGCTCCTGCACAAAACGGTCGGAATAAGCAATCAGCACCTTGCTGGACGCACCGGCATACAGCGGCAGCCTTGCGCCAACCGGCGCTACCCGGCGAACGGGCTGATTGCTCTGGACCGCCTGAATCCGCACCCGCTCCGATCCGTCGCGTACATATATACTAACCGTCTCCCCGAGCCGGTCGCGCAAGCGTTCCATCTCCGGCTGCCAAATGACGGCTTGGTCATCCGAGCTGGATAGATGCGCCGACAGCTCCCACATCCGCATTCCGAGGTGATAACGCTCGGACGACGGATCCCGTTCCACGAAGCCACGGTCCTCCAACGTTGCCAGCATGCGGTGGACGGTGCTTTTATGCAGGCCTACCTTTTCCGCGATTTCGGACATTGCCAGATCCGTTCCCTCCGTGAAGCAGAGTAAAATATCCAGCGCCCGTTCTACCGCACGCACATTTGATTTGCCTTCCTCCATCCAGTCCGCCCTCCCTTAATCCGCTCTTATTTTGGTTTCGTACAATGAAACTTATTATCACTCAGTATACCTCAATTCAGCGATAATGGTAAAGAAAAGATCTTTC
The DNA here is from genome assembly GCF_004345425.1 of Paenibacillus sp. BK033. Lineage (GTDB taxonomy): Bacteria > Bacillota > Bacilli > Paenibacillales > Paenibacillaceae > Pristimantibacillus. Next base: position 134,135 of record NZ_SLVP01000006.1, on the reverse strand, counting down.
ATTACAGCCTGATTACAAATGCTTAACATTACATCGACATCAATTGACAGGCTTACCCTGCGGGTCTACGATAAAAGTACTAGATATGTAATAGCGCTTACATCGTTAGCAGTGAGGGAGGGACTACGCGATGAGCACAACCATGATGACACCAATGCCGCTTGAAACCGGCTTTCCTCAAACACTGCAGCCATTTCCGCTTGACGGCGGACTGCAGACAGGGCGACCGCAAGCAAAGACGCGCAAGCATTTCTTCATCGCGCTGGTTGCTTCATTCACGGCGCTATGCCTGCTGCTTGTTCTCGTATTCTACGGATATGTCGCCTGGATGCTGACTTATCCTTATGTAGCACCGCTTACTTCCAATCCGAAGGCCGCTGCCGGCCTTGATTACGAAGATATCTTATTCCCGAGCGCCAGCGGAAAAACGACCGTCAGCGGATGGTATGTACCGGCCTCGGACAATGATTCCGACGCCGTTCTGGCAAGCTCCGCCGCAAAGTCGGAACGCACCGTTATTTTCAGCCACGGCTACGGGGCCAACCGCGAAGAAGATTGGGTGCCGATGTATGATCTGACGAAGCTGCTTCACGGGCTTCACTATAATGTGGTGCTTTTTGACTACGGCTATGCCTCGCAGAAATACAAAGCGCCGGCTACCGCGGGGATTGAAGAATCGCAGCAGCTGCTCGCCGCCGTCAACTTCGCCAAGTCCCGCGGCGCCCAGGAGATTGTCGTATGGGGCTTCTCCATGGGAGCAGGCACGGCTCTCCAAGCCGCGCTTCAGACGAAGGATATCGATGCGATGATTCTGGACAGCACCTTCCTGGCAACGGCCGATACGATGTTCCATAACGTGACTCAAATTCTGCCGCTTCCGAAGTTCCCGTCCAAGCAGTTGATCGAAATGCTGCTCCCCACCTGGTCTGGCACAAGCCTGAAGCAGGTACCGGTCGATCAAATATTAACGAAATCCTTTGATATACCGCTGTACATTATGCATGGCACGAGCGATGCCAAAGCGCCTTACCAATTAGCGGAGCAAATAGCCGCGGATCAGACCAATCCGCTGTCCCGCTCCTGGATTGTACCAAACGGCCAGCACGAAATGCTCTTCCGCGCTTCGCCAACCGAATACATCCAGCGCGCTGCCCTTTTCCTCGGCCAGGTTGATCAGCAGTTCCAGGAAATGCATCCTTCCAAAGATCATACGCAAGCCACTTAGAGCATACTGCCCTTATATATTTCAATTAAAAAAGCCACCGCGGCATCAAGCGATCTGACAACGCCTGATGCCGCAGTGGCTTTTTGTTGTTAATCCTGCTATTGCTTGAGCAAAGACAGAAATTCCGAACGCAGCGCACTGTCCGAGAACACGCCGCGGACTGCCGACGTAACGGTCTTGCTTCCCGGCTTCTTCACGCCGCGAGCGCACATGCACAGATGCTCGCCTTCCACGACAACCATGACGCCCTGCGGCTTCAGCACTTCTTGCATAATGTCCGCGATTTGCGTCGTGATCCGCTCCTGCACCTGCAGCCTTCTGGAAACCGCTTCAACCAGTCGCGCAAGCTTGCTGAGACCGGCGATTTTGCCGCTTGGAATATATCCGATATGCACCTTCCCGAAGAACGGCGCCATATGATGCTCGCATTGGCTGTAGTAGACAATGTCTTTCACAATAACAAGCTCTTCATGCTGCTCGTCGAAGGTAACGCCCAGCACTTCCCGCGGATCTACCTCGTAGCCCGCGAAAATCTCCTCATACATCCGGGTAACGCGAGCCGGTGTCTCCAGCAGACCTTCTCTTTCAACGTCCTCGCCAACGAGCTTCAGGATTTCTTTGACATGATGCTCGATTTGCTCCCGGTTGCGCGATACCGCCGAATTGACGTAGTCTTTCATCCCCGCCATTTCGTACCACCTCTCCGGCTACTTTCAACTAACCGCATTTATTTTCGTGGAAACTTCTGATTTTTCATCATTTGCTGTGCACGATTCATTTGCTGCTTGTTCAAGTTGTAGCCCATTTGTTTGGCCATTTTTTGGATCATTTCAGGGTCGCTTTGCATCTTCTCAAGCTGCTTGCGCAGATAGAATACCCCGATAAAAAATCCGCCTGCAACCCCTACGATTAAAGTTACAATCGGAATAATGATGTTCCACATAATAACGAACTCACCCGGCCCTTTCTACTAATCCAGCCTATAGTCTATAATGACCCCTATAATAGCATGTAAAGCAGGCATTCGCAAACGTCCCTCGGAAGTAAATTTTCCTAGCTTTCACGCGGGATCGAAGCTCCTTCCTCCGCTCTGCCGAGGTCGGCCTGCAGACCGGCAATCGCACGCTCCAAATAGACTCTCGCTTCCTCGTCCGACTCCTTGGGCAGCGCCTCTATCAAGGCCTCCAACGCTTCGTCGCCGCCTATCCGGGAGAGTGCCCAAGCAGCCGTTCCTCGCAGCACCGGGCGCGTATCGTCCTTCAGCACGCCAATCAGATCGGGTACGGCGCTTTTATCTTTGAAATTGCCGAGGCCGATAACCGCGTTGCGCTGGATCGGCTTCTTGCCGCGCCATGCCGAGGAGGTGTGACCGTAGCGCTCCTTGAATTCCCGGTTGCCGATCGTCAGCAGCGGCACAAGCAGCGGCTTGACCAGCTCCGGATCCGGCTGAAGCTCGGGCTGATGGGTCCAGTTCTTGCCCCGGTTCACCGGGCAGACCGTTTGGCACGTATCGCAGCCATATAACCGGTTGCCGATCTTGCGCATGTATTCATCGGAGATAAAGCCTTTGGTCTGCGTAATAAACGAGATGCACCTATTCGAGTCCAGCTGTCCCGGACCAACCAGAGCATCCGTCGGGCATGCGTCGATGCATTTGGTGCATTCCCCGCACCCTTCCGTTACCGGCGTGTCCGGCTCGAACGGAATATTCGTAATCATCTCGCCAAGGTAGATCCATGAGCCCAGATCCTCGCTCAAAATCGAGCAGTTCTTCGCGCTCCAGCCGATCCCGGCACGCTCGGCAACCGCCCGGTCGGACAAAGCGCCCGTATCAACCATGCTCTCGAACCTCGCTTCAGGGACGCGTTCCTTCAGCCAAGCCTCCAGCTTCGCCATCCGGTCCCGCAGCACCTTATGATAATCCTCGCCCCAGGCGGAGCGCGATAAAATACCGCGCCGGGCTCCCGGCTCCGACTTTGGCGGATTAGGCAGCTTCGCCGGATAAGCGACGGCAATCGCGATGATCGATTGCGGATTATCAAACAGCAAAGCCGGATTGGTCCGCTTGTCCAAATCCGGCTCCTCGAAGCCCGACTCGCGGCCTAGCTCACGATGCCGGATCAGCCTTGTTTTCAGCTCGGTAAACGGATCGGCGGAAGCAAAGCCAATCTTGTCGATGCCAAGGCTTCCCGCCGCTTCGCGCAATTCTTCTTTTAACAATATCCAGCGGCTGCCGTCCATCAGTACCTGGCTCCCTTCCTCCTAAAATTACAACCGTTTAATCGCTTCGCGGGCAAGCTCGTCGCAGCGGTTATTCCACTCGTTGTCGCTATGTCCCTTCACCTTGATGTATTCCACCTGATGGCGCTTCATCAGATCCCATAGGGTTTTCCACAGATCCTGATTCTCCACCGGCTCCTTCTTGCTGTTCTTCCAACCATTCTTCAGCCAGCCGTGAATCCAGCCCTTCTGAAAGCAGTTCACGACATACGCGGAATCGCTGTAGATCTTTGCTTTGCACGGCTCCTTCAGAAGGCTCAGCGCTTCAATAACCGCCTGAATCTCCATCCGGTTGTTCGTCGAATGCTTTTCGCCTCCGGAAAGTTCTTTCCGGTGCGCGCCGTAGAACAGCACGGCTCCCCAGCCGCCCGGCCCCGGATTGCCCGAGCAGGCGCCGTCCGTATAAATGGTTACTTCTTTCATTCTTTCATCTCCTAAAAGAAGCAATTCTTTAAAGGCTATAACACCTTTACCTGTTTGAACGGCCATAATATAAAATCCGCTCTACCGTGAATCATGGAACGCGGTACGGTGCCAAAAATCCGGCTGTCCTTGCTGGCTCTCGCATGGCGGTTATCCCCCATAACGAAATATTGCCCTTTCGGCACAATAACCGGCATAAAATCCAGGTCCTCGATTTCGACGTCGGTATAAGCCTCCGATACCTTTTCCCCGTTACGGTAGAGCTGTTTATTGTAAATTTCAATGCGGTCGCCCGCCACGCCAACGACCCGCTTCACCAAATAGTCTTTTTCGGTGCCGTAAGCGGAAGGGTCTTCGAGAATAACGATATCCCCCAGCTTGGGATTGCCGATCAGGTAAGCGGCCTTATTCACGAACAGCCACTCCCGGTCCCGAAGCGTCGGCTCCATGGAATGCCCTTCGACTGTCGAGAGGTTAAACACAAACAGGTGCAGCACCATAACGATCAGAAAAGAAATCGTAATGGTCTTCGCCCACTCCAGCGCTTCCTTGAACCAATGAGGCTTCCCATGTACCTCTCGCGGGGCGGTTTCGTTCCAATCCGAAGGGGATACACTCATCTTTAGCCTACCCCTCGCTTTCCCCGCAGGTGCTATGCCAGTCTGCATAGTAGCTTTGGACAATGTCATCCTGGAAAGGCACGGCTCCCTCGTCCATTCGTTTGAGCAGCGCAGCCAACCCTTGCTGAACCTTGTCCTCTACCATCTGCGGATAATGATAAGCCAGCTTGTGCATCTGGTACTCGTCCTGATCCACGACATAGCGGTTGCCTTCCGTCGTGCGGATCACATCCAGATCGTAATCGATATAAGTAAGCACGTCCCCCTGCAAATAAGGAGGAGATGCGATGTTGCAATAATAACGGATGCCGCTGTCTTCCAGCAGCGCTACGACATTAAACCATTCACCCGGAATAAAGAACGATACCGCCGGCACGCGGCTGATCCATTGCTTGCCGTCGGATTCCACAATAGGCGTCTGGCGATTTATAAGCACAATGATTTGGTTATCCCTGTGCTCCGGCGCAAGCCGTTCCGCCGGCACAAGGTAGTTGCGCTGCCATGTTCGGTGAATATGACCGTCGTGCTTGAAGCTTTTGATAACGCAGTGCCGATAAATGTCCATGACGCCTCTCCTTACTTATTGTGAAACGGGCCAAGGGCGGCATCAAGCGCCCCGTTCGTATGTTCCAAACAATAGTCCTTTTAAATAGAAAAGCATATCTGACCGCCAAAAGCAATGGCGATGCAGATATGCCCTGCACAATATGGCTATTAGGCTGAATTTGGCAGCCGTTTAGCCTGCTACAATACTTAATTTCTGGAATGAACGGAAAAAGTCGTTCGAAGCATAACCCATCGCTTCGTATAACGGCAACACCGGTTCATTATGCTCGTCGGCGGTAATTAATATTTTGGAAACGTTGCGCTGCTCGAAGCGCTGCCGCAAAGCTTGTATAAGCGCCTTGCCAATTCCTTGGCGACGATATTCCGTATGAACAGCGATACGATAATAATAACCTTTGTTATTATCAATCGTGCCGATGATCATACCTACAATTTCCGACTCTTCGACAGCGACAAGTACAAGCTCACTGTCCCATGACAATTGACGCGCAAAAGCTTCCATCGTTTGTTCGTAACACTCTTCAGACAATACTTCCTCAAGGAGTGTAGTGACAGGTCTGTAGTCAGACAACTGGAAGGAACGAACGTTCATTAATTATACACCTTCTATACCTTGTCATAGTGCTGCATTTATATATTTTACGACATTTTTTAACGAAATCCTCTTTTTGTCTTAAAAATAACTTAAAAATTTTAAAGAAATTTGCTGTATTCCGTTGAAAACGCTTTATTTTAAGCGCTTACATGTATTTATTAGCGGTTTGCTCTGAATTTGGCTCGTTTTCTAATGTTTTTGCATATTTCCGCGACTTCCGTGACACTCTACAACTCGTACGACTTTGTCCGCCACCATTCGACTTTCGCAACATTAATGTTGATTTATGTACTCGGATAAGGGATAATATGAGAAGAGTTTTACATAACCTATTTATGGGAGGCTGTTAATCATGGCTCATCAATTACCTGCTTTGCCTTACGCTAAGGACGCTCTTGAACCGCATATCGACGCGCTGACAATGGAAATCCACCACGGCCGTCACCACAACACTTATGTAACAAACCTGAACGCTGCTCTGGAACAAGCTCCTGAGCTGCAAGACAAGTCCCTGGAAGAACTGCTGGCTAACAACCTGGCAATCGTTCCGGAAGCAATCAAAACGGCTGTCCGCAACAACGGCGGCGGCCATGCAAACCACTCCCTGTTCTGGGAAGTTATCGGCCCTAACGGCGGCGGCGCTCCAACTGGCGCACTTGCTGCGGCAATCGACAGCGAACTGGGCGGCTTCGACGCGTTCAAAGCTGAATTCGCGAAAGCAGCTACAACTCGCTTCGGCAGCGGCTGGGCTTGGCTATCCGTTAAAGACGGCAAGCTGAAAGTATCGAGCCTGCCTAACCAAGACAGCCCGATCTTCGAAGGCGAAACGCCTATCCTTGGTCTGGACGTTTGGGAGCATGCTTACTACCTGAACTACCAAAACAAACGCCCTGACTACATTGCAGCGTTCTGGAACGTTGTAAACTGGGCTGAAGTTGGCAAACGTTACGAAGCAGCTGTTAAATAAGCAGTTGGTTGAATGCAGACAAGGCTGTCCCTTTGGGGCAGCCTTTTTTTATTTTTGTCGCAATAAGCTCCCGAAGCAGCTGCTTCGTGCACACGGATAGGCATCCGCCGCATAAGATGAATCAGGATGATTGCCTAATCTGTCATACGAAGGAGTCTGACAAAACGCATGAGCAGCTATACTTATAAGTATATCGAAGGGAAAGGCAACAACACCGTTGTGAGCAACTGCGGCTGCGGGGGCACGCGGACGTTAATGCCTGCACCGCCTCCGCCACCTCCTGGCCCGGGTCCTGGTCCGGGCCCAGGTCCTGGACCAGGACCGTTCCCGCCGGGGCCAGGACCGTTCCCGCCAGGACCAGGACCGTTCCCGCCGGGGCCAGGGCCGTTCCCACCGGGACCAGGACCGTTCCCGCCGGGACCAGGACCGTTCCCGCCGGGGCCGGGGCCATTCCCGCCGGGGCCATTTCCACCGTTTTTCCCATTCCCGCCGTTTCCTCCATTCCCTCCACAACCGGGGCCGGCATATGTAACTGTCGTCATTAACGGGGGACGTTTCTTCCCGAACGTGACGAATTCTTATCGTGTAAGGTTCTGGCCGGGCATGAGCATTCGCGATTCTCTTGCGGCAACCGGCGTTGTACGTTTCTCGTTTAACGGCCAGATTGCTTCGGTAAGCGGCATTCCGATCGGCGGACCAATTCAGTTTGTTCTCCGCTTGAATGGCCGCGTCATACCGCAAACGCTGCTGACTTTCCCGGTACAACGCTTTGATACGGTTGCAATCGAGCTGTTTTTCTCCGTAACCGGAAGGGCTGACGAAGAGGATAAACTGCAGCAGGAGCTGACGGATATTGCCCATCTGAACGTTGCCGAACACTTTGCCACTTACGATCCGGAAGAGGTATAAAGAATAAAACCGAGCTGGGAGGCCGATACGGACTCCCAGCTTTCTTTTGGGGCGATGCGCCATGCCGTTCTCCCGCCTATAGGCTGTTTCCAGTCTTTCAGCTCCATATTCTTGCCGATTCTCCCTCCTGAAAGGCGGATAACCGCCTATCGAAATCATAATTTCATCGCACGACTCGGTATGCCTGGATGCACGTTGCACGAAATGCGGCATATTCAACCAATAAGGCAGGACTGAGCGAAATATGCTGCACATCGTACACGATATTTCTCCAAATCGAGGGAATATGGCTACCCCCAAACCAAATATCCTGAACTCCGTGCAGGATATTTGGCGTTACGTCACTCAAAGACTCCATTATGATGCAATACGTGCAGCGTAGCGGACCAAGTTCTTTAGCTAACAAGTTTTTTTCGCCGGAGTTCACCATCGCTATATTACGGGAATGGAGCGCGTGCATCTTCAGAATCGCCATTGCGGCACGCAATGCTCAGTCACACTTCGGCGGTCAAGCCTCAACTCGAGCCGGGAGGCGCATGCGGTGATGAGGAAGCTGGAACTTTAACGCTAGTAAACAGGCGAGCCGCTCCTTCCCTTATAGGGCATGCAAAAAAAATGACCGCGGGGCTGTGCCCGCGGCCTTTCCTTCGCTCATTTAGCCTTGGTAGGCTTATCTTGCTCTTCGCCTTGCTTGATGACTTTCCCTTTGCCGCTGATCAGCTTCAGCTGATCGTTCTCGTAGCCAACGTCATAGGTAACCTGATACTTGCTGAGCCGGTATTCCCCGTCCACCCGTTCATCAACCGAAATGATTGCCGTAACGATCGCTTCGTCGTTGCTTTCCTTCGTGACGTGAATGTTGTCGATAACCACGTTCCGGGTCATCATGTAGCCCTGACGGAACACTTCGTAGCTGGTGCCCAGCTTCCAGTTGCCGCCAAGCAGGGAGTACGCGTAAACGTAGTCGGCATTATTAAGACTGTCGTAAAAGTGCGTAACCAAATATTCCGCATACTCGGTAATCGATGCGTCCTTCTTCACGTTGCTGTCATCCTCGGCCGGCTTCCATTCGGGCAGCGTCTTCATCGGATGCTCCGACCAGGCCTCGGCCATGTCCAGCACGTTAACGATAGGTATGCTGAAGCCTATGGAGCTTTGCTCGATTCCGGCAGAGTTGATGCCCAGAACCTCACCTGTCTTCTTGTCGACCAGCGGTCCGCCGCTGTTGCCCGGCGCGATCGGCGCCGAGATCTGGTACAGATCGTTATACGTGTAAGGCTTGATCTCGAAGCTCCGGCCTAATCCGCTGACAATGCCGGTTGTAACGGTATTCTGGAAGCCAAGCGGACTGCCGATCGCGATAACCTCGTCGCCAATCTCCGCTCTTTCCTTGCGCACCATCGCAAGAGGCTCCACTCCCGCAAGTCCTGCAACCCGTACGACCGCAACGTCGGTCTCCGTGCTGATGCCAATGACATCTCCTTCGAGCTCTTTCGCGTCCGCCGTTTTCACCGTAACCTTGCTTGCCCCGGCAACCACATGGGCATTGGTAATCAGGTCGCCCTTATCGTTATAGACGAAGCCGGAGCCCTGCGTGCCGTCCTCGGTTTCGATCATGACAACAAGCTTTTGCGTTGCGTAAATAATATCCTTTAACGACTTGGGCGCACCAGCGTTAGCATCAGCGAGCAGAGGCAGGCCGCTTAGCTGCTTCGGCACCTCCGCATGGATATAAGCAGCGGTGCCCGCTCCCGCCAAAAGAACCGCCACAGACGCGATGAGACTAATCCATGTTCCTTTTTTCATGACGAATTTCCCCTAATCCAAATACCAAGTCATATGATCGATAGCCACTGTTGCATTCTCATCCTGCACATGATGAACCACAAAGGAGAAGCTGAACGTCTCGCCCGCCTCAATGTAAGAAGGGGTTGCATCCACTTTGCCCGTTGTAATCGCTTTTCCTTCCGAGTCATGAACCGTATACTCAATGACTACGGAGTAAATCGGCCGGGTGGCTGCGTTGAGCAGTTCTCCCTTCACGTTAAAATCGCCAAAAAGATCAAGCTGCGCATCGATATGCTTCACCTTAACCGCCGCCGTCTGATTGATCAGATCCTCTTCCGCCGCCTTCTGCATGGCCTGCTCGATCCGCTGCTGCTCCGCGTCTTCGAAGTTTTTCTTCTCCACGACTATCCGGTCGTACAGCTTAGCCAGCTTATCGTTGTCAGGCGCGTAGATGAGTCCCTTTTGCGCTGCCGTAATAGCCGCCGAGAAATTCTTCTTCTTCCGCATCTCATCGGCCTCATCATAGCTGATAGCCGCAATCTTCGCTTCAATCTTCTGCCGCAGCGCAAGCGCCTCGTCGCCGGACAGGCCCTTCACCTGGTTATATTCGCCGGCAAGGTCGTCAATGCCGTTCATGCTCTCATATTCCGCCGATACTTGAAGCACCGTCACCTTCGTCGACATTTCGCCAACCTGATCCCGCACTCTGCCAAAAATCGGCTCCTCGCGGCCGCGAAGCTTCGACTTCACCTGCTCCAGCTGAATGGAAGCTTCGCCCAGGTCCTGGTCGTCCAGACGCTGCTGAATTTCCGTCAACGTGCGGTCAAGCGATAAAGCTTCCTCCACAACCTTCAAATCCGCCTGCACCGGCTTAAAATCCGGACGCGCATCCGCCGCTTTGTTCAGCTGCCGGAATGCCTCCTCGTATTTACCCGCCAACGCCTCTTGTCTGGCCGTACTCTGCCAATCCAGCACGCGGTTATTTAATCTGGTTTCATATAAATAATAGGACAACAGCACCGCCGCAATACCAACGAGTAAAATGACGGGAATCAGTCCAATGAACAAATTGCCCCGGCCAGTCTGCTTTAACGGCGGTTGCGACGTCTCCAATGCCGAGCTTGCTTGGTCCTTTGCTATATCCCATTCTTCCAATGCTGCCGCCTGATCCTCTGTTCCTTGCTGCAAATTTCGCTGTGGCTCCAGCAGCCTGCCGCACCTGCTGCAGTATACGGCATCCGCATCATGCTCCCTGACGCAATGATGGCAATACAATTTCATTCTCCTCCAGCTTGAGTTGTTCATCTCTTTATATCTCTTATCTATTCTATATGAAAAAATAAATGATCTCCATTTTTCCTTTACGGAAAATAAAAAAAGTTTCTCCAGCCCTTTCCATAAAAATAGCCGGAACCTGCATAACCAGGAACCGGCTCATTCTTTTCCGTTATTTTACTCCAATCGGCACCATATACATGCCGTTCGTTCATCGCGCTGCGCAAGAGGTTTCCTCTTCACATCAGCGTGCTTTTCCGTTCATCCCTCAACCGAGACGCTCGCGCAAATATTTGCGGACCTCCTCCGACAGATCCTCCCGCTCCAGGGCGAAATCAATCGTCGCTTTCACGAAGCCCAGCTTATCGCCGACGTCATGGCGTTTGCCCGTAAAGCGGTGTGCCAGAATCGGAGCGATATGATTCAGCTGCTGAAGGCTGTCCGTCAGCTGTATCTCCCCGGCCTTGCCCGGCTTGGCATTCTCCAGCAGCTCGAAGATCGCCGGATCCAGCACGTAGCGCCCAACGACCGCCCAATTGGATGGCGCCTGACCTCGGGCCGGCTTCTCGATCAGGTCTAGAATGCGGTTACGGGAAGGATCGGCGTTATCGAAAGCGGCAATGCCGTATTTATGCGTCTGATCCCAGGGCACCTCCATAAGGGCAATAACCGAGGAGCCCGTATCCTCGTACTGATGGATCATCTGCTGCAGGCAAGGCGGCTCGGAACGCAGGATGTCATCGCCAAGCAGTACCGCAAACGGCTCGTCTCCGATAAAACGACGCGCGCACAGAACCGCGTGTCCAAGCCCAAGCGGTTCCTTCTGGCGGACATAATAGATGTCGGCCAGATGCGAGATATCCCGGACGATGGCGAGCATTTCTTCATTGCCGCGTTCTTCGAGTTCCTTTTCCAATTCGTAAGACTTGTCAAAATGATCCTCGATCGCCCGCTTATGGCGTCCGCTCACGATTATTATGCTGTCGATGCCGGACTGCACCGCTTCTTCCACGATATATTGAATAGCCGGCTTATCGATAATCGGAAGCATTTCCTTCGGCTGTGCCTTGGTCGCGGGAAGGAAGCGCGTACCGAGCCCTCCCGCCGGAATAATCGCTTTGCGTACCTGCTGCCTCTTCTTCTCATGAAACATGGCCGTCACCCTTTCGGTCTCAAATGTCAGGATCGGGACTGAGCGGCAGACGGACGACAAATACCGTCCCCTGCTCCGCATCCTCGATCTCGATTGCCCCGCCGTGAATGTCGATAATCTTCTTCACAATAGATAAGCCAAGCCCGCTTCCGCCTTGGGTACGGTCCCTCGACGGATCGATTTTGTAAAACCGCTCAAATACCCGGTCCCGCTCCTCTTCCGGTATTCCGCACCCCGTATCGGAGATCCGGACGACGGCATAGCCGCTTTTCTCCGACAGCTGGAACGAGATTTTACCTTCCTCGGGCGTAAATTTCATGCTGTTGGTAAGCAGGTTGATCCATACCTGACTGAGCTGATCCTCGTCGGCTTTAATGACGGTCTCTTCCATTAACAGCTCTACCGTCAGCCGCTTCGCAAGCCAGGTCGGCTCGCAGGACAAGACGACGTCGCGAAGCTGCTTATCCAGCCGGTAAGTGACCGGCTTATACGGATGATGCTCGGAATCAAGCGATGCCAGCTTCAGCAGATTTTCGCTGAGCCGGGATAAGCGGCTGCTTTCCTGCTTAATAATACCAACATAACGATTCCGGTCCCCTTCCGTCAAATCCTCGCTGCGCAGCGCCTCCGCAAAGCCGCCGATCGAGGTGAGCGGCGACTGGATTTCGTGCGATACGTTGGATACGAAATCGCGGCGCATCGTCTCCAGCTGCGACAAGCTGTGCGCCATCTTGTTAATGCTGTCCGCAAGCTCGCCCAGCTCGTTCTTGTGGGACATCGGAAGCTGTACGCTAAAATCGCCCTTGGCGATGCGAGTGGTGGCAGCGGTCATCATTTTGAGCGGCTTCACCAGATAACGGGCAGCGAACAGGATAAGAATACAGCCGACGACCAAGAGCGTAATCAGAATGGTGAAGGTATTTCGCTGGAAGCTGCGAACCTGCCGGACATGATCCGGAGTAATAAAGACGGCCCATTCCGTATTGCCGAATTGAGCCAAGCGGCCGTATGCCGGGGGCGAAGGAGGACCGCTCTCATGCTCGTCCGCATACTTCACCCGTTCCGTTTTGCCTCCGAAGATGTTCTCGACCGTCTTGTACGTTAAATGATTTACAATGGCCCGGCTTGTCCGGCCGACTTGAATAACAAGCCCTTTCCGATTGACCGCGACGATCGACATCTCCTGAAGGCTTGAGACCTGCTCGAGGAACATCGGCAAGGACCGCGGAGACGAATCGTTGTAAAGCCGCTCCAGCCGGGTAATCATCATGTCCTCCAGACCGTTCTGCCCTTGCAGATCCCGCCGGAACAGCTGGTTCGCCGTATAATAGGCAATACTAATACTTACTAATACGATGACCAGAAAAGTCACCGCTATTCGCACATACAGGCTGCGGATCATGCCCGCTCCTCCAATCGGTAGCCAAGACCGCGGATCGTAACGATGCGGAAGCCAAAATCCTCCTCCGGAAACCGTTCGCGTAGCCGCTTAATATGTACATCTACCGTGCGCTCGTCCCCTTCGTAGTTCATTCCCCACAGCTGCTCGATCAGATGCTCCCTGGTGAAGGTTTTGCCCGGATAGCTTGTCAGCTTGAAGAGCAGCTCGAATTCCTTCGGCGGCAGCAGGATTTTCTCTCCGTTCGCGACAAGCTGGAAGTCCGAACGGTTCATGGACAGCCCGCCAAGCTCCACAACCTGCGACGACGCAATGCGGTATCGTTTGAGCAGCGCCTTGACCCGAACGATCAGCTCCGGCGGATCGAACGGCTTCACGACATAATCGTCGGCGCCAAGCTCAAAGCCTTTTACCTTATGAGCCGTCTCGCCCTTGGCCGTCAGCATCAAGAGCGGCATGTCGAACGACTCGCGCATAGCCGAGCATAAAGCCCAGCCGTCCATTTTTGGCATCATTACGTCAATAACCGCAAGATCCGGCTTCACCGCCTCCAAACGGGTTAAAGCATCCTCTCCGTTGGCTGCTTCGATCACTTCATAGCCTTCTCTCCGCAAAAACAAGCTGACCAGCTCCCGTATATTCGGATCGTCGTCCACGACGAGTATTTTCGGCATTATAGAGCACCTCCCGTATACTGTCTTTCTACAATAATACAACTAGATGAAATTAAGATGAACTGTATTGACAAAGTTTACAGATTGTAATAATTTTAAACTAGAAAATGCGACATACATCAACAACATATAGATGGAGCGGAGGAATTCTTCATGTACAAAACAGTCATTATCGGTACCGGCCCTGCCGGATTAACGGCGGCGATTTATCTGGCGCGCGCAAATATGGAACCTCTCGTTATCGAAGGCTGGCAGCCAGGCGGTCAGCTTACAACAACAACGGAAATCGAGAACTTCCCTGGCTTCCCTGAAGGGATTCTCGGCAGCGAGCTGATGTCCAACATGCGCAAGCAAGCGCAGCGGTTTGGCGCATCCTTCCGCAACGGCTCGGTAAAAAGCGTCGACTTCAGCAAACGCCCTTACACGCTTGACGTAGAAGGCATCGGCGAAATTCAAGCGGAGTCCGTCATTATCTCGACAGGCGCTTCCGCGAAATACCTCGGCATTCCGGGCGAGCAAGAAAACATCGGCCGCGGCGTCAGCACTTGCGCAACCTGCGACGGCTTCTTCTTCCGCAACAAAAAGCTGATCATCGTGGGCGGCGGCGACTCCGCCATGGAAGAAGCGGTGTTCCTGACTCGCTTTGCATCCGAAGTAACGGTTGTTAACCGCCGCGACGAGCTCCGCGCTTCGAAAATCATGCAGGACCGCGCGCGCGCGAACGAAAAAATCAGCTGGAACCTGAACAAAACCCCGCTTGAGATCGTTCCCGGCGAAATGGGCCTGAAAGGTCTGAAGGTTCGCAACAACGCTACCGGCGAAGAAGAATTCGTGGAAGCGGACGGCGTGTTCATCACGATCGGCCATACGCCTAACACGAAATTCCTCGGCGGCCAAATCGACACCGACGAGCAAGGCTACATCATCGTGAAGCCCGGCACTTCGGAGACCAACATTCCTGGCGTATTCGCCTGCGGCGACGTGCAAGACCGTCAATACCGCCAAGCGATTACGGCGGCAGGCAGCGGCTGCATGGCAGCTCTGGATGCGGAACGCTTCCTGGAAGCGCAAAGCCACGACGCGGTGCATGCTTAAGATTTTATGAAATCGGAATTGCCTGTGGCTCGTTCGGAAAGATCATAGTATAATGAAGGAAGTTCGAACGACAATTTAAAGGCAATGCTACCTATAAAGGTACAACCTCGCTGATTTTTATAATTAGCCGGTTGTGCCTTTTTCTGTTTTGTACCCCATTATCCGATTGGAGTGATCTTACCTTTATGCTGCTGGAAGCGATCTATCACAGACCCAAGCAAAATTGGGCTTACGCTTATGACAAGACGACGTTGCATATTCGAATCCGCACGAAACGAAATGACGCGAAGCGCGTGGAGCTTATTGCCGGAGACAAATACAACTGGGCCGGAACGTTTACCGTTGCCCGGATGAGCGTGCTCTCCTCGGATTCGCTTTTCGATTATTGGGAAGCTTCGATCCAGCCTCCCTTCCGCCGGCTGCGGTATGCGTTCCGCCTGACGGATGGCGATGAGACGGTTATTCTGACGGAAAGCGGCTTTCCCGCCGATCTGCCGGATAATCCGAATACGTTCTTCGACTTCCCTTACATCAATCCGGTTGATGTCTTCTCTCCTCCGGCTTGGGTGAAGGATGCGGTGTTCTATCAGATCTTCCCGGAGCGTTTCGCAAACGGCGATCCTACGCTGAACCCCGAGATAACGGAAGCCTGGGGCGGCAAGCCAACGCCAACGAACTTCTTCGGCGGCGACCTGCAGGGCGTGCTGGACCATCTGGATTATTTGGCCGAGCTAGGCATTAACGCGGTCTACTTCACCCCGCTGTTCGAAGCTACAACAAACCATAAGTACGATACCGAGAATTATATGCAGGTGGACCGTCATTTCGGCACCAACGAGAAGCTGAAAGAACTTGTCGGGGAATGCCATAAGCGCGGAATCCGGGTGCTGCTGGATGCGGTATTCAACCATGCGGGCCGTACGTTCCCGCCGTTTGTGGATCTGCTGAAAAACGGCGAGAAGTCCGTCTACGCGAACTGGTTCCACGTGCGGGAATGGCCGCTTCGGGTGGAGGACGGCATCCCGACTTACGAGACGTTTGCCTTTGAACCGATGATGCCTAAACTCAATACGGAAAATCCGGATGTGAAAGCCTACTTGTTCAATGTGGCGCGCTACTGGATTGAGAAAATCGGAATCGACGGCTGGCGGCTTGACGTGGCCAACGAGGTGGACCACCAGTTCTGGCGGGAGTTCCGCCAAGCGGTGAAGGCCGTAAATCCGGATGCTTATATCCTCGGCGAGATCTGGCATGACGCGATGATGTGGCTGGAGGGCGACCAATTCGACGCGGTCATGAACTACCCGTTTACGAACGCGGTGCTGGACTTCTTCGGGCATCAGACCATCGGAGCGAAAACTTTCGCCGATGCCATTGGCCGGCAGCTTGCCGCTTATCCGCAGCAGGTAACGGAGACGGCGTTTAACCTGCTGGACAGCCATGATACGCCGCGTCTTCTGACGATCTGCGGCGATGAAACGGATGCGATGAAGCTGGCGGCTCTTTTCCAGCTGACCTATCCGGGCACGCCGTGCATTTATTACGGCGATGAAGTAGGCATGAACGGCGAGGGCGATCCCGACTGCCGGAAATGCATGGTGTGGGAGCCGGAGCAGCAGGACCGGGAGCTGCTCGCGTTCTATAAGCAGGCGCTTGCGCTTCGGCGCAAGCACGCCGCGCTGCGCAGCGCGGACATCCGCTTCCTGCAGGCAGCGGATGGCGAGGACGGCGGCGTTATCGTGTACGAACGCCGCGATGGGGCTGAGCGCATCCTCGTCGCGATGAATGCGCGAGGACGCGAGGCTGTTGCCGCCGTGCCAGCCGGCGGCAGCTGGGTGTCGCTGCTCGGGGATGAGCAGCGGCTTGAGCCGGCAGCCGGGAAGCTGCGGCTGCGGCTCCCGGGGTACGGCTACGGCATCTGGAAGCAGCTTGTTTAAAAACGAAGAGACGGACGCGAGCGCAAGCTGATCCGTCTCTATTTTTTATCAAGCCTGTCTCCCCGATAAAAGCGATTGCGAATTAATGTAATTGCCGTCTGAATTAAAAGCAGCAGCAGGATGCCGCTTAGGAACGAGTAAAAATTGATGTATATCGTGTTGGTATATGGGTTCAGCCAGCCGTAATCATTCGTTCGGCCGTCGATCCGATCATGAATCCGCTGGGCATTATCAACCTGAAGCAGCACCGATACCGCAAAAAAGACGAGAAGAATAAGCAGGACCCGGATTCTATTGTATTGAACCAGATACCGTTCCCTGTGTACGATTAAAGCGACACCGGCCAATAACAGCAGATACATCGGCAGCTCAATAAACCAAAGGATAACCGCAGGATTTCCGTCGCCGGAAATTCCTTTATCCGGGAGCATCTCGACCGTAAACCAGTCAACAAGAAAAATAAGAATAACATTAATCAAGAAAATTATAAGCGTCGCAATCCGCAGAGACTTCGTACTCACTCCCGTCACACCACCCGTCAATCGTAAATATCCATATACCTACTCAAGCCATAGACAACTAGTTTACCGCATTTCTCCATTTTTCAGTCACCTGCCCCTCGTTCCCATGCTTGCCCCGCTGTAGCACGGTTTTTCCGCCTTATTCCGCTACTCATGCCCCTCATCCCCACACCTAACGCGCTGTAGTACGGTTTTTCCGTCTTAGGGGGACATTCCGCTTCAATCGGAGAGAAGCGAGGGAGAGCCTGCGATCCCCAAAACAAAAAATCCGGCGCCTCAGGCACCGGATTCGTCTACTTCAATATAACGCTGCTGTAC
This sequence comes from Paenibacillus sp. BK033, assembly GCF_004345425.1. Taxonomy (GTDB): domain Bacteria; phylum Bacillota; class Bacilli; order Paenibacillales; family Paenibacillaceae; genus Pristimantibacillus. The sequence continues at coordinate 116,389 of NZ_SLVP01000006.1, read as the reverse complement.
GGCGGCAGCGTAACGACGCCGCCGCTCAGCTCGGCGGCGTTGTCGCTCTTGCGGCTCAGCTTCGCGAATGAGCCGTACTCACTGGCCAGCTCCGCCATTTGCGGCTGGCCGGACAAATTGTGCAGCACGAGCACGCGCTCGTCTGCTGTTGCCCTTACATACGCGGATACCTGCGGTACCGCGTTCTTCAAGCTGTACGCGATGATTCCCCCATCGCGCAAAGCCGGCTCCTCGCTGCGCCAACGGAGCAGCATCCGGTACCAAGCGAGCAGCGAAGCTTCGTCCTTCTGCTCGCTCTCCACCGATACGGCCGAGCCGGCCGCATTGTACTTGCCCCGCTCCCAGCTGGTCTGCCCCTCCCCTCCAGCGGGGTCGGCATACCAGACCATCGGCTCGCGCAAATACTCATCCGGCTTGGCGCCGGCCATGCCTATCTCTTCGCCGTAATAAATAAACGGATTCCCCGGCAGGGTCAGCAGCATGGCCGCAGCCATCTTGGCATGCGACACGTTGCCGCTCAATGCGGTCATCACCCGCGTCTGATCATGGTTGCTCAGAAACGGCGCATCTACATACGATCCGCCCGAGGACTTCTCATATAACCCGTACGCCTTGCCAAGCGTAAAGGCCAGATCCGAGTCCCGCTCCCGGTCAGCCGCGCTGATCAGCTTGCCGGCGAGATCGAAATCAAAAGCCGAATCCAGCGCTTTATCCAGATAAGGAGCGATAACAACCGGCGAATCCCATACCTCGCCTACCAGGTACGCATCCGGCTTCACGCCGGACAAGCCGCTGCGGAACTCCTGCCACCATTTCTGATTCGCGCCTTGAATCTCCGCGCTATTAATGGTTGAAGCATAATCTCCGTAAATATGCTTGGCCGCATCGAGCCGGAAGCCGTCGAGCCCCTGCTCCAGCCAATATCGGCCGATGGACGCAAGCTCTTGGCGTACGTCCGCATTGTCAAAATTCAAATCCGGCATGCCTTCCCAAAACACGCCCAAATACTTGCTTTTCCCGTCAGCCGTCATATGCCACGGATTGCTGCCGACAGCCCCGTCCGCCTTCACTTCCTCATCAGCCCCGGCAAAATGGTACCAGCTCCGATAAGGACTGTCCGGATCCGCAAGCGCCTCCTTAAACCATGGATGCTCCGTGCTGGTGTGATTCACGACCAGATCCAAAATGACCTTGATGCCGCGCTTATGCGCCTCATCCGTCAGCTTCTTAAGATCTTCAAGCGTGCCATAATCCGGATTGACCGCCCGATAATCCGTGACATCATATCCGTGATAGCTTGGCGACGGATTAATCGGCATCAGCCAAATCCCGCCGATGCCCAGCTGCTGCAGATAGTCCAGCTTGGCGGTCACGCCGTTCAGATCGCCAACCCCATCGCCGTTCGAATCGTAGAAGGACCGGACAAAAATCTCATAATAAACGGTACCCGGCTGTTCATCCACCGGCTCCGCACCGGCTTTCTTCACAACAGCGGCAGCCGTCGGCGCTGCCGAGGCAACAGCCTCGTTTTCTATCTTCCCGTCCGAACCGGCATCATTCTCCCAGCAGCCCGCAAGCGAAGCTGCCAAAGCGGCAGCAATCGCAGCACGGGCGCACCAACCTCCATAAGCCATAATCGCCCTTTATCCTTTCGAAGCGCCTGCCGTAAGCCCTTGAACAAGGAACTTCTGCAGGAAGACGAAGAGCAGCGTGATCGGAACCGCAATAAGCACGGCCCCGGCGGCAAACATCGTAAAGTTCGAGTTCTGATACGAGCTGACCAGATCCCACATGCCGACGGCAAGCGTCCAATTCTCTTTCGAGCGAAGCACCAGCCGGGCGAAAATAAAGTCGACCCAAGCTCCCGCGAACGTCGTCAGCGCGACATAAATCAGAATCGGACGCGCAAGCGGCAGCATGATCCGGTAGAAAATCTGCAGATGGTTCGCGCCGTCAATCCGCGCGGACTCGTCAAGGCTGCGCGGAATCGTATCGAAAAACCCTTTGATCACAAACCCGTTCATCAATACCGAGCCCGCGGAATACACGATGATAATCGCCGTATGGGTATCGAGCAGATTAAGCTGAAGCAGGAAAATGTAGACCGGCACCAAGCTCATAAAGCCAGGGAACATGCCAAGGACAAGCAGGGTCGTCAGCAGGGTTTTCCGCCCCTTGAACCGGAAGCGCGACAACGCGTACATGCTCATCGTCGATAGAATCGTCGAGAAGACCATGGACAGGAAAGCAATTTTGAGCGTATTCAGATACCATCTGCCATACAGGAATACCTTCGAATGGAACAGCTCCGTATAATGCGACAGCGTAAACGTCTTCGGAATAAACGAATCGCTGTACAGCGAGGTGCCCGGCCGGAAAGAGGACAGCAGCACCCAAAGAGCTGGATAAAGACAACAAACCGCAAGGACGGTCAGCACCACGTAGCTGAGCGTCAGCCGAATATAACGGCTTCTCGATTGACCAGCCTTCATTGGATCATATCCTCCTCTTTGAACGACTTCGTGCGACGGTAGTTAATGATCGAGAACGTTGCGATAATGATGAAAATAATAATGCCAATCGCCGAAGCCATATTGAATTGGCTGTTGTTCAGCGTCAGTTTATACAGCCACGTTACAAGCAGGTCAGTGCTGCCCGCATATTGATAATTGCCGTTCAGCGGTTCGCCGTTCGTCAGCAGGAAAATCAGGTTGAAGTTGTTGATGTTGCCCGCAAACTGCGTGATCAGAATCGGCGCCGTCGCGAACAGGACAAACGGCAGCGTTACGATGCGGAACTTCTGATAGCCGGAAGCTCCGTCCACATCCGCCGCTTCGTAGAGATCCTTCGGAATGGCGGTCAGCACGCCTAGAATGAGTACCATCGACACCGGAATGCCCACCCACATATTAACGAGAATAGCGGTCGCCTTCGCCCAAGTCGGATCCGTCAGCCAAGGCAGCTTGCCAAAGCCGAAATACGACAGGTACTGGTTGATCGGTCCGAACTGTCCGTTAAACAGGTTGCGCATCACAAGCAGCGAGATCAGCTGCGGAATCGCGTAAGGCAGGATGAATAGCGTCCGCCACAGCTTTTTAAACTTCACATCCTTCTGTTCGATAAGCAGAGCGACAAGCAGGCCGCCGAAATAGCAGGTTGCGGTCGCAAGCACGGCCCAAATAATCGTCCACGTAAAGACGCCAAAAAACGTTCTGCTCCAGGATTTCAGCGTTAGAAGGTCCTTAAAAGTATTGAAGCCAACCCAATCGACCAGCTTCGCCGGCGGAATATGTTGAGGCAATGAGTAGTTCGTGAAGGAAAGCAAAATCATGAAAACAATCGGCATAATCGTCAGGAACAATACGCCGAGGCCCGGAATGGTGAGCAGCAAATGAGGGAATTTGCGGTCCCACACATAGCCGATGGACTCCCGGAAGGTCGCGGCCCGAATGCCTTGCTCTCTTTTCGCCCCCGTACGGTACGCATCGCGGATATTCATAATGTAAATGGTGATAAAAAGCGCCAATACCAAAACCGTAATTAGTCCGTTAATCATCAAGAAGACCGAATGATCCCCTTTGACCGTCTGATAAACCTTGCCTACCTTCACCATCTTGGATGGCGTATCGCCAAGCGTCCAAATCCCCCACAGATCATGCACAAGGCGAGGGATAAAATAAACAAGCGCCGCTGCCTCCGTCAGGAGCAGCAATATTCCCTTCATGTATTGCCGGTTGTACAGTTGGCCAAGCCCCATAGATACGGCGGACAAAATAGCACTGCGACGACCATTCATACCCGTGTACTCCTTCCATAGCTTACGCCCGCCGAAACATGCTTTCGGCGGGCGAGCCATCTGTCTCTTATTTCGCTATTTCGTTATTTTGTCGTACCTTTAGCCGCATCTTGGATTTGCTTCACCGCATTGTCGAGAGACGCCTTCGGATCTTTGTTCTCGTTCCAGATATCAGCCAGAGCCGCGCCGATCGGATCCCATACCTTGCCCATTTCCGGAATGGAAGGCATCGCCTGCGAGTTTACGAATTGAGCAGCAAAGCCACTCGAGATCTCATCGGCTTTGAACGTTGGATCTTCCATTGCTTCTTTGTTCGCCGGAATCGCGCCGGTCAGCGAGTAATCTTTCAGCTGGCCTGCTTTGGAAGAAATAAAGTTAGCAAACAGACGGGAAGCATTCGGATATTTCGTAAACGAGTTCACGTACCAAGCTTTAACGCCGGAGAACGAAACAGCCGGTTTACCGTTAACGGTCGGGATTGGCGCTACGCCAAAGTTAATGCCCAGGTTCTTGAAGTCGCCGACTTTCCAAGGACCCGTAATCGTCATCGCCAGCGATTTGTCCGCGAATTTGCCTTGGATAATGTCCGCGGAAGCGTCGCCGGACTTGATCGGCAGAATTTGCTTCAAGGACTGGAAGTACTTCAGGCCTTCAACCGCTCCGTCGTTGTTCAGGCCGATATCGGCAGCGTTTGTGCCGTTCTCGCCAAACACATAACCGCCGGTTGATGCGAAGAAGATGTAGTTGAAGTAGAAGTTGCCCATTTCCCACATGAGAGCGTATTTATTTTTTGCAGGGTCATTGAATGTTTTGGAGAAGGTAACGATGTCGTCAAACGATGCCGGAGGCGTCTGTACCAGGTCTTTGTTGTAGAACAAAGCGTACGTTTCGACCGAACGCGGGTAACCGTACAGGATACCGCCCGAAGTTACCGCATTAACCGCAGCTTCGGCGTTTGCTGTTTTGGTCTCTTCTTCGAAGAAATCGTTAGGAAGGATAAGTCCGGCCGCTACCGCTTGGCCAAGGTTGTCATGCGGGAACGTTACGATGTCGGCACCGATGCCTGCAGGACCGTCGGTTGTCAGCTTTTTCACTTGGTCCGGCGACTCTACCTCTTCGATTTTGACCGGAATATTGTATTGCGCCGTAAATTCCTTCGCCATTTCTTCCACGAAGCCGCGTTCGTTCTTCGAATCCCATACGGTAAGCGTTGCGCCTTCTTCCGGCACGATTGCTTCGTCTGCCGGCTCCTCGCTTGCGCCTCCATTGCCTGCGTTAGCCGAAGCTTCTTCCGTTGCCGCAGGAGCGTTTGTTGCCGCGGAATTGCCGTTGTTATTGCTGCCGCCGCCTCCGCAAGCCGACACGATGAACAATGCCGTAATCATCGTCGTTACAAACCATTTTTTCATCCTTAATGATCCCCTTCCGTATTGTATGACTTGGGATAGCCGCGCCCGATCTTACCCGCTTTCCATGCCTGCAGCAGGAATGCTGCTATTCGTCGATTTGTGCAAACGTTTGTGCAAATGGCAATAGAAAAGAAAGGGCATCTGTCGTTTTCGTCTGTTTTTGGCCCTTTTAACGCCAAAACTCATCATGAAAGCGTTATATCCACGGATTCATCATACAACAGCCTATTGCGTTTGTTAAAACGTTTGCACAGATGATCTGTGCAAGTAATTTTATGGTTATCTCCCGTTTTCTTCGGTTTTCTTGCTTTTACCCAATATCTCACTTATTGCATGGCCAAGTCCTGACTTGCCCGTTTACTTTAAAGAACCATTCAAGTAACATGGATGCATAGAGTTCAAACGATTGCATAAGAGTAAGGGGATCACGATAACGATGGTAACCATAAAAGATATTGCGAAAGCCGCAGGAGTTTCCCCTTCGACCGTGTCGCGGGTGGTATCCAATCATCCTCGAATCAGCAAGGAAACGTCCGCGAAAGTTAAAAAGATCATGGAGGAAATGGGCTATCACCCGAACGTCATGGCAAAAAGCCTGGTCTCGAAGACAACCAAGACGTTAGCCATCATGCTCCCCCGCCCGGCGGAAGAGCTGTTCCAGGACTTCTTTTTCGGAGAACTGTTAAGAGGAATATTGACCCACTCCACCAGAGCGGGCTATGATATGCTGCTTACGACGGCAACAAGCGCGCATGACGAGACCGAGACGATCTCCCGGCTTGTGTTCGGCAGACGCGTAGACGGGGTCATCCTGCTGTCCGCAAGGGTGAACGATCCGCTTATCCGGTATTTGAACGAGCAGGAGTTCCCGAGCATTCTGATCGGCCGCGCCGGCGAAGATTACAGCCGGGTGATGACGGTCAACAACGATAACGTACAAGCTGCATATGACGCTACCCAGCATCTGATCAAGCAAGGCCATGCCCGAATCGGCTTTGTGAGCGGACCAACCAATCTGACCGTCTCGAACGACCGGATGGAAGGCTATAAAAAAGCGATGCGCGAAGCAGGACTGCCCATGCAGTCGGAGTGGATTGTGGAAGGCGAATTCCTGCAGGAAAGCGGCTTCCGCGCGATGTCGTTTATCATGGGGCTGCCGGAACGCCCGACAGGGCTTGTGGTCATTGACGATGTGGTGGCGTTTGGCGTGCTTCGCGGCTTAACGGAAATCGGCTATAAAGTGCCCGATGACATCAGCCTTGTCAGCTTTAACAATATTGCATTGTCGGAGCTTGCCACGCCGCCGATCAGCTCGGTAGATATCGGCACGTACCAGCTTGGCTATACAGCCTCGCAGCTGCTGATCCGCCAGATCCAGGGCGAGCCGATCCATCAGGCGAATGTCATTATCCCGCACCGGCTGATCGTTCGCGAATCGTCCGTCCGCCTTGCCGCCAGCCGCGGTTTTTAAGTATGCAAAACCTTTCCTTGACGCACACTACTGCCTAGGAAAGGAATGTGAAACCCTATGACACAAACAAATGACGTTCTCAATAAACAAATCGCCAACTGGAGCGTCCTGTACATCAAATTGCACAACTTTCATTGGTATGTCAAAGGCACTCAGTTTTTCACCCTGCATGTCAAATTCCAGGAGTTCTACGAGGAGGCGGCTCTTCACGTCGATGAGCTTGCCGAACGGCTGCTGGCGTTAAAAGGCGCACCGGTTGCGACGATGGCGGAATACCTGCGAATCGCCAGCATCAAGGAAGCCTCCGGCAGCGAATCGGCCCACCAGATGGTCGAAGCGCTGATTAACGACTTCTCTATTATCATCAGCGAGTTGAAGGAAGGCATGGATATCGCGCAAGACGCAGGCGACGAAACCACCGCCGATATGCTGCTTGCCATCCACACCACCCTCGAGAAGCATGTCTGGATGCTGACCGCGTTTAACGCGTGATTTCCCGCCCTAAGACCAAACACCCCCGCTTCAGGCTACCGGCCTCGGCGGGGGTATTTGTTAGGATGCCGGAAAGTTTCAAGCAACCGTTTGTCCAGCTGCCTCCTCTTCTGACTCCTCATGTTTCGTGAGCACTTCCTTCTTCAAGAACCAGGTGATGACAAAGGAGACCGCCGCGAATCCAAGCGCGATAGCGAAGATATGGTCGAAGGAATGGGCAAATACCGTTTGGATCTTCAGCACGAGATCAGATGGCAATCCGGCCGGAATCCCGCCCGTCTTGATCGAATCGACCGTCCCCGGATCCATTCCGCTCGACAAGCTGTTTACGCCGTCTTTAATACTCTTGGCGAGAACACTGCCGAATACGCTGAGACCAACCGTAGCGCCAAGCGACTGGAACAGCTGTACCGTGCCTAGCGCTACGCCGCTATGCCTTTTCTCTACGGACTCCTGCACGATCAGGTTATCTCCGCCAAACAACGCTCCGATGCCTAGTCCCATGACAAAGAAGGCAATGATAACAAACAGCGGAGCTGTGCTTACGGCCAGCTGCGTGAGCATGAATATTCCCACAAGCGGCAGGAGGAAGCAGGTAATAAACAGGTTGCGATAAGCGACACGGGTAATTAAAAATCCGTTTACGATACTGGACGGGATGGCTCCCGCCATAAAGGCGAACATCAGATAACCCGCTTCGGTTGGCGTAAGTCCCATCACATTTTGCGCAAAGAACGGGAAGGTTGCGATTCCGCCCATTAGCCCAAGCATTAACGTAAAGACAAGAAGGGATAAGACAACGACATTCCGGTTGCGGAACAGATGAAGCGGAATGATCGGCTCCTTCGCTCTCGACTCAATCCGAATAAACAGGGCGATCAGAGCGGCAGATAAAACCAGCAGGCCGATGATGATCGGAGACGACCAGCTTAATCCCTGATTATCGATCAATACGGGCGCAATCAGGAAGGACAGCAGCGCGGCGACAAGCGTTCCCGCCCCTGCCCAGTCGATGGCATGCTTTTCTTCCCCTTTGGACTCATGCAGTCCTTTGAACAAGAAGGCAACCGCGATAACCGCTACGGGAATATTGATCAGGAACAGCCAATGCCAATTGAGATTTCCGACAAAATAACCGCCGATGGTTGGTCCGATTAGCTGCGGCAGAATCATCAATGGACCAATGAGGCTTTGCACCTTCGCGCGCTGCTCCAGCGGGAAGGATTCACCGATAATAACAAGCGCGATAGGCATTAATCCGCCGGCGCCGATGCCTTGAATGCCTCTGCCGATAAGCAGCTGGGCCATGGAGTCGGCGGAGCCGCATACGATGGAACCGAGACAGAACAAGGCCATACAGCTCATGTATATTTTTTTCCGGCCAAATACATCGGCAAGTCTGCCCAATATCGGCATAGCAATCGTCATTGCCAGCATATACACGCCGGCTACCCAGCCGTACAGCGATAACCCGTGCAGCTCGCGGATAATCGTTGGCATCGCCGTTGAAACGACGGTCTCATCCATCTCGGCAAATATAAGGCCAAGCAGCAAGCCGATCAGGATGAGCGTTTTATTGTTTTTATTCACAGTCACCGTTAAGCACCTCTCTACTTCGTTGATCTGGAATCATCATACCCGCCGAATTTAAACGGAATTTAAACCGAAGCAGAATAAAAAAAAAGACTGTCGATCATCTTGATCTCGACAGTCTAGTTCGGTTTATGGGACGCTAAACCAGCTTCACCGTACAGCTGGCTGCTTTTTCGCCGTTCCACAGCGCTTCAAGCACGTCGCCGTCATGCAAAGCGGCTACGCCGGCAGGCGTGCCGGTGAAGATAATGTCGCCTTCGCCAAGGCCGTAACGCGAATCGATATGGCGCACCAGCTCGGAGATGCTAAACAGCATATCCTTCGAATTGCCAAGCTGCGCTTGCTCCCCGTTGCGCATCAGGGCAAAATCGAATGCTTTCAGCCCTTCCTCGCCCGGATAAGCCATCCATTCGCCAAGCGGCGCGGAAGCTTTGAAGCCTTTGGCATCCAGCCAAGGCTGGCCTTTGGCCTTGAGCTTGCTTTGCACATCGCGGAGCGTCAGGTCGAGTCCAAGCGCCAATCCGTCAATAATCTCGTCCGGCGACATGCCCGGCTCAAGCGGACGCGCAATGCGAAGCACAAGCTCCAGCTCGAAATGCACTTCCCCGCGCCCACCCGGAATTTCGACGACGTTGCCGTTCATCGGCGCTACCGCATGAGAAGGCTTCGTAAAGACAAGCGGCTCCTCCGGCACTTCGTTGCCAAGCTCAAGCGCATGCAGCCGGTAGTTCCGGCCGATGCAGTAGATGTTGCGAATTTCGTTTGCCATGAATGGGGATCCTCCTAGAAAAGAATTGCGAAGCCATTCTTGCTTCGTATGCATAAACTTATTTCTTCTGCGCCTCGATCTTCTCGGCCAGCTCGTTAAGCTCCGCCCAACGGTCCATCAGCTCTTCCAGCTTGGACTCCAGCTGCTGCTGCTCTTCCACTAATTGCTGCAATAGCGCTGAGTCGCTGCCCGCGTTGTTCATTTTTTCCGTCACGGCCGCCAGCTGCTCCTCCGCCTTGGCGATCCAGCCGTCAATCTGCTCGAAATCCTTCTGGTCCTTGTACGACATGCGCAAACGTTCGCCGGATGGCTTGCTTCCGCTGTCCGCGGCTGCCGCAGAAGGTTCTGCTGCAGGCTTAGCTGCCGCCTGTGCCGGCTTTACGCTGCCCGCCATTTCCGTAGAGACGCCGAACTTCTCCACATACTCCTGGTATTCGGTGTAGTTGCCGACATGCTGCGTAATCACGCCATTGCCTTCAAAGGCAAAGATTTTATCTACGGTCCGGTCAAGGAAGTAACGGTCATGGGATACCACAAACACAACGCCCGGGAAATCGTCGAGGTAATCCTCGAGCACCGACAGCGTCGCGATATCGAGATCATTGGTAGGCTCGTCGAGCAGCAGCACGTTAGGCGCGTTCATCAGGACGCGCAGCAGCTGCAGACGGCGCTTCTCGCCGCCGGACAGCTTGCCGATAATCGACCATTGCATCGCAGGCGGGAAAAGAAACCGCTCCAGCATCTGGCCGGCGGAGATCGTAGTGCCGTCTGCCGTTTTCACCTGTTCCGCTCCTTCGCGGATATATTCGATGACGCGAAGCGATTCGTCCATCTCTTCATGCTCCTGCGAGAACCATCCCAGCTTAACCGTCATGCCAAGCTCGATCTTGCCTTCATCCGGCTGCAGCTTGTCCGCGATGAGCTTCAGCAACGTAGATTTGCCTTCGCCGTTTCGGCCAACAATGCCGACTCGGTCTTCCGGCACGGCGATATAGCTGAAATCGCGAATAAGCGTGCGGTCGCCAAACCGTTTGCTGACCGACTCCATCTCCACGATTTTTTTGCCGAGGCGCGTGGATGCTACCGATACGTCCATTTTGCCGCCTGCTTGCTTCGGCGCTTGCGCCTTAAGCGCTTCGAACCGGTCGATCCGAGCCTTCTGCTTGGTCGATCTGGCTTTCGCTCCGCGCCGGATCCAAGCGAGCTCGCTTCTCAGCAGATTCTGCCGCTTGTCCTCCGAAGCCGCTTCCCGCTCCTCGCGTTCTACCTTCAGCTCAAGGAAACGGCTGTAGTTCGCTTCATAGAAGAATGCCCGCCCTTTATCCAGCTCGATCACGCGGTTGCTTACCCGATCCAGGAAATAGCGGTCATGGGTAATCATGAGCAGCGCGCCTCTGCGCTTTTGCAGCATGCTTTCCAGCCAAGCAACGGATTCGTTATCGATATGGTTGGTAGGCTCGTCCAGAATAAGGATATCCGAAGGCTGCAGCAGCGCCGCCGCCATCGCCACGCGCTTTCTCTGACCGCCGGAGAACGTCTCTACCTTATCGTTGAAGTTCTGGATCCCCAGCCGGCCAAGCGCCGTCTTCGCTTCGCTTTCCAGCGTCCAGGCGTCCAGCTCGTCCATCTTCTGGTTAGCCTTGATCAGGCGCTCCTGCAGCGACTCGTCGCTTGGCTTCAGCTCAAGCGCTTCAAGCGAAGCCGCATATTCGCGCACGGCGCGCAGCTGCGGCGAATCGCCGCCAAGCACATGCTCGAGCGCCGTCTCGCCCGGCGCAAACGTCGGGTCCTGCGCCAGCATCCGCACAACGACGCGGTTGCCGATCGAGATACTGCCGGAATCGGCAGGTTCTATTCCGGCGATAACCTTCAGGAACGTCGACTTGCCCGTTCCGTTGACGCCGATAATGCCGATTTTGTCGCCCTCTTCGACGCCAAAGGTCACGTCCTCGAAGAGCATTTTCTCGCCATAGCTTTTCGTTATATGTTCAACCGATAATAAATGCATAATAAGTTACCCTACTTTACACCCAAAATGTGCAGCCGCCGCTTGCGGCATCTGCCATCCGTATCATACCATATTCCGCCGTCCGCTGGCACCCGGACCCATCCAGCAGGAAACCTCAGCAGCCCTGCCTCACGCCTCACGCAAACAGCTTATAGATGTCGCGTATCGTTAAGCCCAGTCAAAACCGCCCATTTTGCTCATTTCCCCGACTTTTCTCTTCCCTTAACGATGTCGCACATCGCTAAGTCCGCTGACCTTCCACTAAATAGTCACTTTAACGATGTCCCACATCGTTAAGCTTAGCCCGTTGACTGCAACCAAAGCCGGTTTCTTGCTGCCTTGGCCAACCCTAAGGCCCTTTAAGGGCCTTAAGAGAACAATTCACACGCCGCCGAACACCGTTAAGGCCCCTTAGGGACCTTATTAACCCTCACTTTTCGGCGCAGATCCGCCAGCCGCGCGGTGCGCCTCCCCGGAAGGCATGCATACAAAAAACAGGCTCCGGGAACCCCGGAGCCTGCCCTATCTAATATTAACGCTTGCCGACCATCGCTTCCGGCTTCACGTATTCGTCGAACTGCTCCGAAGTGAGGAGGCCGCTTGCGATCGCGGATTCCTTCAGCGTCAGTCCTTTTTTGTGCGCGTTTTTCGCGATTGCCGCCGCGTTCTCGTAGCCGATGTACGGGTTCAGCGCCGTAACCAGCATGAGCGATTGCTCCAGGTTGCGCTTGATGACCGCTTCGTTTGGCTCGATGCCAACCGCGCAGTTGTCGTTGAACGAGATCATTCCGTCCGCCATCAGAGCAACGGATTGCAGGAAGTTGTAGATAATAACCGGCTTGAACACGTTAAGCTCGAAGTTGCCTTGGCTTGCCGCGAAGCCGATCGTTGCGTCGTTGCCGAACACTTGGCAAGCGGCCATGGTCAGCGCTTCGCTTTGCGTAGGGTTTACTTTGCCCGGCATAATGGAACTGCCCGGCTCGTTCTCCGGAATCGTGATCTCGCCGATGCCGCAGCGAGGACCGCTTGCCAGCCAGCGAACGTCGTTCGCGATTTTCATCAGATCCGCAGCGAGCGCTTTAACCGCGCCGTGCGCGTACACGATTTGGTCATGGCTTGTCAGCGAGTGGAATTTGTTAGGAGCCGTGATAAACGTTTTGCCCGTCAGAGCCGTTACTTCTTCCGCTACCTTCACCGCGAAGTCCGGATGAGCGTTCAGGCCCGTGCCAACCGCCGTACCGCCAAGCGCCAGCTCGCGCATTTGATCAATGCTTTGGATCAGCATCGCGCGTGTTTTCTCGAGCATGGCATGCCAGCCGCTGATTTCTTGGCCAAGCGTGATTGGAGTAGCATCCTGCAAATGCGTTCTGCCGATTTTGACGATGTTATCGAACTTCTCCATCTTCTCGACAAACGTGCCGGCCAGCACGTCGATTGCCGGGATCAGCTTGTCTTCCACGTCGATTACGCCCGCGATGTGAAGAGCTGCCGGGAACGTATCGTTCGAGCTTTGGGAACGGTTAACGTCATCGTTCGGGTGGATGCGGGCTTCGCTGCCGCGTTCGGCAAGCAATTGGTTCGCACGGTGAGCAACAACCTCGTTCACGTTCATGTTCGTTTGCGTGCCGCTGCCTGTCTGCCATACGACAAGCGGGAAATGCTCGTCCCATTTGCCGGCCAGAATCTCGTCAACCGCTTCGCCGATTACGCCGGCTTTCTCCGCGTCGAGCTTGCCCAGCTTCAGGTTTGCGTTCGCAGCCGCTTTCTTGATGATCGCCATCGCATATACGACTTGAAGCGGCATTTTTTCGCCGCTGATTTTGAAGTTTTCCAAGCTGCGTTGGGTTTGAGCCCCCCACATTCTGTCCGCAGCAACTTTAATCTCGCCCATTGTGTCTTTCTCAATCCGGTATTCCATGCTCTTTAACGGCCTCCTTCATGTTTACATGCACATAGTACTACTTTATACAAAAGCACCCGGTCATTTCAATACGATTACCGCCTCATATCCATGCCGGGACGGCATAATTTCAGGCCCAGCAAGCAAAAACGCCCCAAGAGGAAGAAGCAAAGCTCTCCATCTCCGGGACGTTTCAATCACTTACAGCCCTTTCGCGGCGCGATAGGCTTCCATATAGGCGCTTGCTTTTTGCTCGATCAGCGAGAAGTCGCCCGTTGCCACGGCATCCTTCGTCAGGTCGGAACCGATACCTACCGCAACGGCTCCAGCCTTGATCCAATCCTTCAGGTTGGAGAGCGATACGCCGCCAGTCGGCATAATGTTCGCTTGCGGCAGCGGACCTTTAATCGACGGGATAATGCTTGGCGAGAACAGGTTGCCAGGGAACAGCTTGACTACGTCAACCCCCATCTCAAGCGCGCTTTGAATTTCATGAACCGTCATCGTGCCCGGCATAACCGGAATCGCGTAACGGTTGCAAAGCTTAATCGTATCCGGGTTAAAAGCAGGCGCTACCACAAATTCCGCTCCGGCCATAATCGCCGCGCGCGCCGTTTCCGGATCAAGCACGGTGCCTACGCCGATAATCGCGAAGTTGTCCGCATCCGGCGAAGCCGTGCTGGAATACTCCTTCGACAGCTGTTCAATCGCGCGTAGCGCGAACGGTACCGTCATCGTAATTTCAATCGCTTTAATGCCGCCTTTAATGGCACGGCGCGCCATTTCGGCTACTTCCTCCGGAGAATCCGCGCGCAGAACCGCAACGACACCCGCCTCCGTTAATTGCCCAAGTACTTTCAGCTTCTTCATGAAAAATGACCTCCCATAGTCATAAGTGAAATAAACGCAAAAAGATTGAACATTCCCGCTCCATTATAGGCCTATGTTTCACATTCGGACAACCCTGCAAAAAAACTGGTTCCGTTTTTGCTTGTAAGCGGATACTTATAATATACGAGTCAGACCTACCAAGAAAGGAATGAATCCAATGACAACGCCATCCGCTTCCCATCTTATTACGCCGGGCTCCACCCTCTTCTCCCTGATGACCCGCCACAAGGGCCAGTTAATGACCGTATCGACCGCAGCCGGCGATGTACAAGGCATTCTGACGGCTTTCGACCCTGCTTACCTCACCTTGACCACGGATACGAACCAGACCAAATACGTGCTTGTCATGAATATTGCCTCATTTACCTTCGAACCGGCCTATTAATCGCTTTGCGCAAGCGAAAAGAGGGTGTTCCCGGCAGCCATAACCGGCCCCAAAGGAACACCCTCCCATTGTCTATATTTCTTTAAGCTTCCGAATAATCGATTTCGAGGAACGCTTCTACTTCCTTCTCCCAACGCTCCGCTACGAAGGCAGTATGCAGCGGATGCGCATTATAAGACTCGTAAGCCGCCTGATCGGCGAACTCCATCGAGAACCCGAACTTATAGTCATTCTTCGGGCTTACTTGACGGAAAACCCGGAACTGCCGAACCACGGGAATGGAGCTGAGAATCGCTTTGCCGTCCTCGAGAAACTGACGTTCCTGCTCCGAGCCTTCTTCATGCTTCAAGGTAAAAATAACGGAATGCTGAATCCATGTTGCGCTGGGCAAGTGCTTCCTCTCCTTTTATAACGCTATGATAGGCCAAGCCTGCCCTAAGTATATAATTAATAAGGGCGGTCGCCAAGAATGGAAATTCGTTCCGCTACGCGGCGGTTTGGATAATAATCGGAGGAGGCGTAATGCTGGGTCGAACGGTTATCCCACAGCGCGATCGAATTTTTCTCCCAATGGAAGCGCACTTGGTATTCCGGAATTTCCGCCTGACGGAACAGGTACTGAAGCAGCTTCTCCCCTTCTTCCTCAGCCAGGCCAACAATACGCGTCGTGAAAATCGGATTTACAAACAACGTCTTGCGTCCCGTCTCCGGATGCGTACGGACTACCGGATGCTCCGCCGCGGGGAATTCAGCCTGCTTCTGCGCAAGCAGCTCCGGCGGCATGTTTCGGCCAAAGGTCGGCGTAAAATCATGAATAGCGGTTAAACCGTCAATCCGCTCCTTCACGGCTTCAGGAAGGTTATCGTAAGCAGCCCCCATGTCCGCCCACAGCGTGTCTCCGCCTTGAGGAGGCACCTCGGACAACCGCAGAACGGCGCCGAGGGACGGCTCCAAGCGCCAGCTTACATCGGTATGCCAGTTGTTCTCCTGCCCTTTCATGTTCGCATCCTTCTCGAAACGGGTAATCTCGGCCGCTGCGCCCTTTGGCAGGAACGGATGATTCTCAAGCTCTCCCCATTGTTTCGCAAAATTCAGCTGCTGCTCGCTCGTAATGTCCTGATTGCGGAAGAAAAGAACCTTCCATTCCAGCAGCGCGCGGTGAAGCTCTGCCTTAACCTCCGGCGATACTTGCTCTCTGAGATCTACTCCTTCAATCTCGGCACCGATGACCGGACCTAGCGGCTTCAGCGTAAACAACGTATAAGGACGGTCTTCCAAGCCGTCGGCCAAACGCTGCAGGTAACGCGGGCCGCCTTGAATCGTGCGTTTCGCAAAAAGATCGAATTGACGGGATGTGTCTACGGTTAATTGAGTCATGGTTAATCGCTCCTTTTTAAATAAATGATTTATTGGGACAGCTTCTCAAGAAAACTCGAGTCGACATGCTCCTGGAAGCTAATCTTATTCTTAATGAAGCCGTTGCTGAGCAGGAGCTCTGCCGACTTCTGCTGGGCGTCCAGCTCTTCTTGCGAATAAGCGCGAAGACTAGGCGCGGAGCTGGCAAGCAGCGCTTTTACCACGCCCGCATCAATCTTTTTCAGATCCGCATAGATCTGCACCGCCTCGTCGTTATGGGCGTTCTGCCAATCAATCGCCTGCTTGTAAACTTTCAGGAACGCCGTGACAAGCTCCGGATTGCTCTTGGCAAAATCCGTTCTCGCGATAGCCGATACCGGTGCGGCAATGCCTTCGTTGGATCCCGCGATAACCGTCGCTTTGCCCGATGCGGTCTCCTTCGTCGTGTAAGGATCCCATGTTACCCAAGCATCCACCTTGCCGGTCTCGAAGGCCGGCAGCGCATCCTCCGGCTGCAGCGCAATCAGATTGACGTCCTTGTCGCTCAATCCGTATTTCTCCAGCACTTTGAGCAGGAACACATGCGCCGTTGTGCCTTTGGCAACCGCAATCGACTTGCCCTTCAGATCCTCGACCTTCGTGATCCCTTTATCCTTCGGCGTAATAATCGAGTTGGACAGCTTGCCGTCGCTTAGAAGAGCGATGACCTCGAAAGGCAGGTTTGCCGATAAACCGGAAATCGTTGCGCCATCCCCCAGGAAGGAGAGATCGACGCGTTTGGAAGCTAGCGACTCAAGCAGCGGAGGCCCGCTCTGGAATTCACTCCAGCTGACGTCGGCGTTAAGCGTATTGAACTCCTCCACAAGCCACCCCTTTTCCTTGGCCAGAAGCAGCGGCGACAATCCTCCGTTGATAGCTACGTTGACCGTCACATGCGGCCGTTCAGCCGTGCCTCCGTTAGCCGAAGCCGCCGATGCGGTTGAATCCTTCGACGCCTTGCCGCCGCAGCCGGCCAGCACCGTAACCAGCGCTATCACCGATAAAGCCGTCAGCGTTAAAGCCCGAAACTTGTTTCTCTTCATCATGCTTCATCTCCCTTAATGAAACTTAACTTATTTGTTTAATCGGATTTAGAGAATAAAAAAGATTCGATTCTTAACCTTCCCCTGTGATTAGGTAAAGGTTAAGAAATCGAATCTCCGGTAGACCAGTCGACTCTTCATTCTCTGCGCTCGACAAACTGATAAATTGATCAATTTGTCATTTGGTGATTTTGATCATAACAGCTGACTTTTTTGCTGTCAACCACTTTTTTCCGATTATTCCAATCCGTTTGGTTTACTTTCTTAAAACAAGCCGCAGCATGATATCGACGGCATGACCGGAAGGCTCGCCGAAGCCGCGGTAACCCCATATCGACGTGCTCTGAAACAGCGATAACAGCAGCGTTGCCAGCTCAACCGCATCCCCATCCACGATTGTGCCTTCCGTCTGCCCGTCGCGTATAATATCAGCGAGCAGATCGCGGTTAGCCTGGGCCTTCTCATTGATCTCCGCTTTCTCCTCCGGACTTAGCACCTCGGTCGCCTGCGCCTGGAGCACGACCCAGAAATGCGTGGACGTCCTGCCCTTCTGCAGATATTGTTCGATGAGCCACCTAAGCTTCTCGGGTGCGGTTCCGCCGCCGCCGCGCGCTTCGAGCAGCAGCTCGGTATACCTCTCCTGCGAGGACTGTACGAGTGCCAATAGAATCTTCTCCTTCGATTCGAAAAAATTATAAACATGGCCGTAGCTTAATCCCGCTTCGGTCGCGATATCGGATATTTTCGCTACGGCTACGCCGCGCACGGTAAAGACGGAAGCCGCTGCCGACAATATCTGATTGCGGCGCAGTTCCCTTTGCTGCTGGTCTTTGATGACGTTCCTGGCCATAATATCTGCTCCTTCGCCATGATCCTCTCAAGAGGTTCTCACACGCTCATTCCTGTTTCCTTCGCATTTCTGTTAGAATGGATAGGCATGAGCAATTTATCGGGGGTTAATAAATGGATTATATTATTCTGGACATTGAATTTAACGGACGCAAATTCGCAAGCGACCTCCCCATGGAAGTCATTGAGATTGGCGCCGTGCGGCTGAATGCCGATTTGCAGCAGACCGATATTTTTTCTTCCTTGATCAAGCCGGTCTACTTCTCCAAGCTGAATTCCTTTATTAAGAAAAAGACGGGCATTCCGCAGGAAGAGATTGATATAGCACCGAAATTTCCGCGCGTGATCGGCGAGTTCATGAAGTGGCTGGACCGCGGAGAGCCCTTTATGCTCTTTACTTGGGGCGGCGAAGACCTGAAACGGATCGTCTACGATACCCGGATGCATAAGCTGGATGACGCCTTCTGGCTCTCCATCGATTATTTCGACCTGCTGAAGG
The DNA here is from genome assembly GCF_004345425.1 of Paenibacillus sp. BK033. Taxonomy (GTDB): domain Bacteria; phylum Bacillota; class Bacilli; order Paenibacillales; family Paenibacillaceae; genus Pristimantibacillus. The sequence continues at coordinate 97,889 of NZ_SLVP01000006.1, read as the reverse complement.
GCTATCTCCGCTATAAAAATATCACAAACGACGTTAGCGTTGAAGCCGCATTGACCGATCTTAACCTGGTCTCCGGAGGAAATGCCCACCGGGCGCTGGACGATGCGATCATGACGGCCGACGTGTTCCGCGCCATCTTCGAACACTTGGATCTCGAAGCTTACAAGCAGAAATACAAAGACCTGTACACGAATGCGAAGGAACGCCGCATGGTTAAAAACGCCGTGCGCGCCATGCGTACTCAAAAGGCAGCCCCTACATGGGAGCTGCTGGTCAGCAAGCACTTGGAGGGCAAGGTTGCCCTGACGGATCCTCGCAAGGAAGCCGAGCTGAAGGAGTATTTCGAAGCGGAGGCCGCCAAGCTTCCGCCGCGGCAGGCTCCGCCGCAGCAAAGCCCTGCCGGCAGCTAACCCTTATAGCTGTCGCGCCATTTGAGCAGGCGCCGCTCCAGTATCCGTACCAGCGAGTCCGTCAGCTTGCCGACGGCAGCAAACAGAATAATGCCGATAAACACCACCTCGGTGCGCATAAACGACCGGGCATCTTGAATCAAGTAGCCGATGCCCCGGTCGGCACCCATCAGTTCCGCCACGACAAGCACCAGCCACGCAATACTGATCGAAAGCCGAAGTCCGAGCAGCACGTTCGGCATAGCCGCCGGAAGGACAAGGCGGATCATCTGGTTCACCTGCTTGAATTCCAATACCCTCGCCACGTCAAACAGCTTGGAATCCACGTTCCGTACGCCAAGAAACGTATTTACATACAGCGGGAAAAACGCTCCCAGCGCGATTAACAGGATTTTCGAAGTCTCCCCAAACCCGAACCACAAAATAAACAGCGGCGTGATCGCAAGGAGCGGTACGGTTCGGATCATTTGAACGGTAGGATCCACGATCTCCTCTACCTTGCTGAACATGCCTACCGCAAGGCCGCAGAGCAGCCCGAGACTGCCGCCAAGCAGAAAGCCAAGCAGCGCCCGGAGCACGCTGATCTCCAGATGGCGGAACAACTCGCCGGAGACGATCATTTCGTAAAACTCTTTAATAATGGAGGATGGCGCCGGGAACAGCATGGCGTCTACGATTCCCGTGCCGCTGACGTATTGCCAGCCTCCAAGAATAACAAGCGGCAGCAGGCTGCCCATCAGCAGCTTTCTTCCCTTGAAGTCCCCTTTCTTCCTCGCGGCGCGAACAGCCGCGATCGGCTTGGAAGCCGCCGGGGACGGCGTTGCTCCTTGTAATGCTTCAGTTGCAGGATTGGACATGGTTGATCTTCCTTTCTGTGCTCCGGTTGTTTAGGGCAAGCGTTCCTTGCGGTTTGTTCGGCGCTAAGGCTTCGGTTGTTCGGTCGATTGTTCCTTTGCGGCTTGTTCGGCGCTGAGGCTTCGGTTGTTCGGTCGATTGTTCCTTGCGGTTTGTTTCTTGATTTGAATTTTTTATAGGCTGAAACAAACGCGCAATAGTCACACTCGACCAAACAACCTACGCTAGCCGCTAAACCACAATGCCACATTCAACCAAACAACCTACGCTGGCCGATACAAACACGCAAAGTCACATTCCGCCGAAACAATCTCCGCTGGACGCTTAAACAAGAGTCACAACAGGCCGATACATTCGGGCGGAGCTAAATGGTATACGTTTCTTTATCCGGCTCCTCGTGATCGAGAGCCCGGAGGATTAGAGTGCGGAGATCCTGGAAAGCAGATCCCGTTCTTTTGCGGGGGAACGGAAGATCGATCGGGACGATCGTCTTGATTCGGCCGGGACGAGGATCCAGCACGATGACCCGGTGCGACAGAAAGACCGCTTCGTCGATATCGTGGGTGACGAACAGCATCGTTGTGCGGTTTTCGCGCCAAATATCGAGCAGCGCCTCCTGCATATGGCTGCGGGTGAACGCATCCAGCGCGCCAAACGGTTCATCGAGAAGCAGCACCTTCGGATTGCGGAGCAATGCTCTTGCAATAGCGACCCGCTGCGACATGCCACCGGACAGCTGCTTCGGGTATGCTTTTTCGAAGCCTTCCAATTTGACCAGCTTAATTAGCTGATCCACCTTCTTGCGGGTCTCCGGATTGCGAAGAGACAGATCGGCCGCGATGTTGCGTTCAACCGTCAACCAAGGGAATAAGCGATGCTCCTGAAAAATAAACCCTTTCTCCTGGGAAGGCTTTTTCACTTGCTCCCCTTCAAGCAACACGCGACCTTCGATATCGACATCCAGTCCCGCTACAATCTTAAGCAGCGTGCTTTTCCCGCAGCCGCTTGGTCCTATGATCGATACAATTTCCCCTTGATTGACGGTCAGCTTCAACCGGTCCAGCACGGGAACCGCCTCGTTAGAATTACGGAACGTTTTGCTTACGTCTACAATCTCCAATAATGCCGTCGACATAGCCGGCACCTCCTCTGTTTGATTGTTTTCTTCTTAAACTTACTTTAACGCATTGGAATAGTTGGGATTAAGGCGTAAAAAAAGATCCAATGGAAGTCCATGCAGACATCTCCATTGAATCTCTGGTTGGTCCAGTCGATTCGATCTCCGTGCTACAGACTGACATTTTCGTCAATCCGTATCTGATGATAAGATCATAGCGGGTTGGGAAAAGACTGTCAATCGTTTTTTAAAGCCCATAACCAACAGTTACAAATTGCCCCGGTTGTCCGCCTGTAGTAGTATTACATGTTGGGGTTTTATACGAATTTATTGCATGGGAGAAGTATCATTCATGAATCGCGCATCCAAGTCATTCTCCGCCTACGAGCTCCTCTACGTCGTCGGCATCATCGCCATCTCGTTCTCGTCCATCTTCATCAAATGGTCCAGTGCCGAGCCTTCGGTCATCGGCATGTACCGTCTCTACCTGACCGTCCTGATTATGCTGCCGCTGGCATGGAGATATAAGCAGGAGCTGCTCTATCATACGGTTCGCCAGCTATTGCTGCTGTTCGCTTCGGGCGTTATGCTTGCCTTGCATTTCCTCTTCTGGATGTCGTCGCTGAAGCATACCACGGTGGCCAGCTCCACGATCTTCCTGGCGCTTGAACCGGTGCTTGTGATGCTGGGCTCTTATCTCATCTTCAAGACAAAAGCAAACAAAATGATGCTGCTGGGCATGGGAATTGCCATGATCGGCACGGTCATTATCGGCTCTAGCGATCTGGCCTTGTCGAAGGAAGCGTTGTACGGCGACGTCCTGTCGATTCTCGGCACGATTGCGGTAGCGCTTCATATGCTGATCGGCAAGCAGCTCCGGAGCAATACGAGCGCCTTCGCCTACAACTTCCTTGTGTTTGCCATTGCCGCGACAACGCTTGCCGTCTATAACCTTATTCAAGGCTACCGGTTTACCGGCTACAGCTCGCATGAGTGGGGCATCTTCCTGCTGCTCGCGATTGTGCCAACGCTGTTCGGCCATTATCTGTTCAACTGGCTGCTGAAGTATATGAACGCGACGGCGGTCTCCATGTCCGTGCTGGGCGAGCCGGTCATCGCTTCGCTGCTGGCCTGGGCGCTGCTCAAGGAAGCTCTAACAGGCTGGCAGTTAGGCGCGGGCATCGTGATCCTCTTCGGCGTGTGGCTGTTTATGCGCCACGGCAAAGAATAAGGTCAGATTAATTCCGCCATAATCGGAACGCAAAAAATGTATCTCCTTCCGCTGCTGTTGTCTCCCCTTTGCCTGAACAATTTATATGGTTGCAAAGGGAAGACAAAGGCAGGCGCTGACGCTCTCCAGGAGATACATTTTCCGCTTATCCTCTATTTAGCGATTAAAACGACCGCTTATCCATGCGAGCAGTAAGCCACGACCTCATCGTAGGACAGATTGCCGCCGAAAATATCCAGCGCGCTGCCGATCGTGATGTCCAGCTTGCCGTCCGTCAAACGGCGGAACAGCTCCAGATCCTCCAGCGAGCGGGCGCCGCCGGCATAAGTCGTCGGGATGGTCACCCCATCCGCCAGCTGCTTCACCAAGCTCTCCAGAATGCCTGTCCGCTTCCCTTCCACGTCTACCGCATGCACGAGAAACTCGCTGCAATACGATTCCAGCTCGCGAAGATTCGCTTCGTTCACCTGGAAGCTGCTGAAGGTCCGCCATTGGTTCGTCACGACATACCAGCTGCCGTCCTTTTGCTTGCAGCTCAAATCGATGACAAGCTTGTCCTTGCCAACCTCGGAGACAATCCGCTTCAGGTTGTCCATATTCAGCTCGCCGTCACGAAAAATATACGACGTCACAATGATGTGCGAAGCGCCCGCTTCGAGGTATTTGGCCGCATTATCCGCCGTAATTCCCCCTCCGATCTGCAGGCCCCCCGGGTATTCGCGCAAAGCGGATAACGCCGCCTCTTCATTTCCGCCGCCCAGCATAATGACGTGACCGCCGGTCAGCGCATCCCGCTTGAACATCGAAGCATAGTAAGCCGAGTCATGCTCGGACACAAAATTTTCAACCACGCGCCCTGGATTGGCATCCAGCGTTTCTCCGACAATTTGCTTCACTTTCCCGCTATGCAGGTCAATACACGGTCTGAACTTCATGCGATCTCCTCTTTCTCGTCTTTAAGTCCCTTTATTGTAACAGAACTGTCCGCCACGGCGTATGCCGCATAGGCAAAATTTTAAAGCCTTCGAGCAGACGGGCGTATGTTACACTAGAGTACGAGAGTTAATAGAGAAGGAGATTCGCGAGCGATGAAGTTTGTTTCCTGGAATGTGAACGGCCTTAGAGCCTGTGTAAATAAAGGATTTTTGGATTATTTTAACGAGATGGATGCGGATTTCTTCTGCCTGCAGGAGACAAAGCTTCAGGAAGGACAGATCCGGCTGGAGCTTGGCGAAGCCTATCATTTATTCTGGCATTACGCCGAGAAAAAGGGGTACTCCGGGACCGCGATTTTCACGAAGCATAAGCCTCTGTCCGTAAGCTACGGCCTGGGCGAAGAAGACGAGGACAACGAGGGGCGGGTCATTACGCTTGAGTACGAGAGCTTCTATCTCGTAACGGTGTACACGCCTAACGCCAGACGGGACCTGTCGAGGCTGGAATTCCGGCTGGCTTGGGAAGACATGTTTAGAGGTTATCTCACTAAGCTGGATGAACGTAAACCTGTGATCGTATGCGGAGATTTAAACGTGGCTCATCAGGAAATCGATCTGAAAAATGCGAAGTCGAACCGCGGCAACTCCGGCTTCACGGACGAGGAACGGGAGAAAATGACGCGTCTGCTTGACGCCGGATTTATCGACTCCTTCCGCTACCTGTATCCGGACCGGACGGATGCGTACACCTGGTGGTCTTTTATGCCGAAGATCAGAGAACGGAATGTCGGCTGGCGCATCGACTATTTCCTAGCATCCGCAAGACTTGCCCCGGCCATTGTTGATGCCGGCATCGATTCTCAGATTCTCGGCAGCGACCATTGCCCGGTTGTTCTGACCCTCAACATGGAAAAAGGACATCAAGCTTAACGCTTAATGTCCCAATCCTGCACATCAATAAACATGCCGTAGTCGGAAGGATGTACGCCGGTGACGGCATGATTAACAACCCCCAGGGAACGGGTCGCGTAAATGGACAGCATCGGTACGTCTTTCGCCATAATTTGCTGCAGCCTGCTGTAAGTCCGCTTCATATCCGCCTCCCGGGTCTCTGATTTCAGCGCAGCAAGCAGCTTGTCCACTTCTGGATTTCGGTATCCGTTAGGATTCCCCTCCTGCAGGAAATAGCTTACGTCAGGCAGAGGATTAACGAGCGACATCGAGACTGTCATTACGCCAAGATCGTAGTCCTTTTCGACGATTTTATGGATAAGCGGGGCTAGATTAATCACTTGAATCTCGGCGTCTATTCCAACATCCTTTAAATCATTGGCTGCCATTTGAGCTGCCTGCTCCAGCGTGCTGTCCCCGGACAAGACGGATAACGTCAGCTTCGTACCGGGCACCCAGCCTGACTCGGCGAGCAGGCTTTTTGCCTTGTCCGGATCGTATTCCGCCTGTTTGACCGACGGGTCAAGGTAAGGACTGTAGCTGGTGAACAAGCCGTCGACCGTCTCTCCCGCCCCCCGGAGCAAATCGTTTACGATCCTCTCCCGGTTAATCGCGTAAGAGATCGCTTGCCTTTGCCTGGCATCCGGCAGCTCTTGTTCATTGATATACATGAATTGGGTCGTAATGGATGGCCCGTTAACAGCCGTCACATTCGGGAGCGATTTGATTTTACCGTAGTCGTTAATAGGGATAACCCCAAACGACGGGATATTGAGATCAACATCCCCGCTTTCGAACTGATCGGCAAGCGCCTCGTCCTTCACTATTTTAAAGTTCAACCGGCCGATTCTTGGGGCTCCCTTGAAATAAGCAGCGTTTGCCTTCATCTGCACAAGCTGATCCCGCTCATAGCTGTCGAACCGATAAGGACCGCTGACGACAGCCGATTTTTGCACGAAATCACCGTTTCTGAGTTGATCAACCTGCACACTTTCAAGCGCCTTTTTCGGCAGCGTAAACAAGTTCCGCCCTATGGTATCCTGCACAATGGTTAACGTTGTTGGCTCTTTGGTCTTAATCGTCAACGTATGCTTGTCCACGGCTCGAACGCCGGCCAATGCAGACTTTCCTTCCAGCTTGAAGCCTGTTGAATCCGTCCCCTCTATGATGGCAAACATATACGCATAACTTGATGCAATCTCCCTGCTTGTCATCAGCTCCAGCGTAAAAACAACATCGTCCGCGGTGACAGGACTCCCGTCGCTCCATTCGGCGGACGGATTCAGATTGACCGTAAATAACCTATGGTCCATTGTTGTAATGGAATCGGCCAGCATTGGCTTAAAGGTCAAGTCCTGATCGAGTTCAAAAAGCGGCAAATACATTAAACCGGAAATATAAGAAGAGACCTGTCCAACAGGCGACAAGGGATTAAGAGTATTTGGCGAGTACGTTACTCCGATATTAACGGTTTTGGACGAGGAGATCGGCTTCATGGATAGTTCCGTGCTACTGCATGCCGATAGGATAAACAGCATGCCTAATAGCAGTCCTAACAGGGAGCGCATACGACTAAAGTTATGCAAGCTAGCGTCACTCCTCTTCAACAATCCACGCGTAAACGACTGCCGAAAGCATGCGTTTCGCGAAGGATTCTTCTTCCTATAGTTTACCACTATATGTCTAATCGTGGAATCTATCCCTGAATCGGCTTGGCGATTCTCCGGTCCAGCGCTTGAACTGTCTGCTGAAATGGGCAATATTGTTGTAGCCGAGTCTCGCGGAGATCTCTTCGACGGACAGCTCGGGATCCATCAGCATCAGCTTTGCCTTCCTCAGCATAATCGTGGATAAATATTGCCTCGGGGATACGCCAAAGGACCTAGTAAACAAACGGTTAACCGACGAGGTGCTATACCCGACCGCAGCGGCAATCGAGGTGATCGTATCCTTGTCATTTATATGGCCGGGGGAAGCCGTACCGTCCAGCGCCTCCTCCAGCATGACGGCAACTCGCGAGGCCAGCTCGGAGCTTCTAAGGCCGGGAGGGTCCTGATTCAGCTTGGACAACGTACCGCTAAGGGCGGCGAACAGCTCGAATAATGCAGACAGGACATGCATGCGGGCTTCCGTTCGCAGCACCGCTTCTTGCGAAACCGTTAATCCGATAAGCTTATTTAATGCAGGCCTTATAGCCACCGCCAGCTCGCTGTCCGCAGGGTAGAAGCATCTCGGGCTCCTGTTGAGCAGCTCTCGGAACGAAGGCTCGTCCACGTCAAAATGAAGACAATAATACGTCATGTCTCCTTCCCCCGACACCCGGCTTTCGTGTTGGTCTCCTGGCCTGAATAACAGCAGGTCCCCTGCTTGCTGCGTGTAGCTTGTCCGTTCAACGCTAAACTGCTGGGTACCCGTCAGCACGAGATTGATTTCGAACATCGGATGCTTATGCAGGGGATAACTCCAATCCGGCTCCACGGTCCGGGAATGGGCCCCAAACACGCGAAAGGTCGAGTCCATGTCGGGCAGCATATACTCTTTTTTCTGACGATCTTTTTGCTCCATTTCCTTCTCCTCTCCAGTGTCGCCATCAGCTTAATCGATTTGGGTAAATAGTATCCCGCTATGGATATGGGATAACCTGAAGACCCTTGATAATATAGAGATATTATAACATATCAGCAAGTGAAGCTCTGTGATCAAGAAGGGTAATTTCTAAGTAATCCCAGTCTTCCTAATAGCATATTTGCTGACCTGACGAGAGGAGAATTTTGTCGAAATGGCTACTATTACGAATCCTATTCTGCCGGGCTTTAATCCGGATCCTTGCATTTGCCGCGTAGGCGAAGATTATTATATTGCGGTATCGACCTTCGAGTGGTTTCCGGGCGTGGGAATTTACCATTCCAAGGATCTGAAACACTGGCGGCTTGCGTCCCGTCCGCTGAACCGTCTAAGCCAGCTGAACATGACGGGCAATCCGGATTCCGGCGGTATTTGGGCGCCTCAATTGTCGTACAGCGACAATCAATTCTGGCTGATCTACACCGACGTGAAGGTTGTCGAAGGCCAATGGAAGGATTGCCACAACTACCTCGTTACCTGCGATACGATTGACGGCGAATGGTCTGAGCCGATTCCTATGAACAGCTCCGGCTTTGACCCTTCCCTCTTCCATGACGAGGACGGTAAAAAATATTTCGTGAATATGCTGTGGGATCAGCGCGTGGGCAATCATCCGTTCTACGGGATCGTGCTGCAGGAGTATGATGCGGCTGAACAGCGTCTGGTCGGCAAAGCGGAGGTGATCTTCAAAGGCACCGACATTAAGCTGACCGAAGCACCGCATTTGTATAAAATCAACGGCTATTACTACCTGCTGACCGCTGAGGGCGGCACAAAATACGACCATCAGGCGACCATTGCGCGTTCCAAGGATATTCGCGGACCCTATGAGGTTCACCCGGAAAATCCGCTCATCTCCTCGCACGCTCATCCGCGGATTGCGCTGCAAAAAGCGGGACATGCTTCGATCGTCCAGACGCATACGGATGAGTGGTTCCTTGTCCATCTGGTGGGACGCCCGCTCTCCCGTGAAGGACAACCGCTGCTCGATCCGCGCGGCTATTGCCCGCTTGGCAGAGAGACCGCGATTCAACGTCTTGAATGGCATAACGATTGGCCGTACGTGGTTGGCGGCAATAAACCGTCCTTGACCATTGAAGGACCAAACATCGAAGAGGTCGTGTGGGGACCGGACTTCCCGGAGAAGGACGATTTCGATTCCGAGACGCTTAACCCGCATTTCCAGACGCTGCGTATTCCGCTTGGCGAGAAGATTGTCTCCTTGAAGGACAACCCGGGCCATCTGCGCATCTACGGAAAAGAATCGCTCACTTCGAAGTTCACTCAGGCATTCGTTGCCCGCCGTTGGCAGCATTTCAACTTCACCGCGGAGACGAAGGTTGCCTTCAACCCAAGTACGTTCCAGCAATCCGCGGGTCTCGTGAACTATTACAATACGCAGAACTGGACGTCCTGCCAGATTACCCGGCATGAAGAGAAAGGCAGGATTCTGGAGCTGGTTGCTTGCGATAACTTCTCGTTCTCGCAGCCGCTGCAAGGCTCCGAGGTTGTTATCCCGGACAGCGTGGAGTACGTATTCCTCCGCGTTGAGGTTACGGAGCTGACGTACCGCTACTCCTATTCGTTCGACGGCGACAGCTGGACAACGCTGCCGGTCACCTTCGAGTCGCATAAGCTGTCGGATGATTATATCCAAGGCGGCGGCTTCTTCACCGGCGCATTTGTCGGCATGCAATGCCAGGATACCTCGGGCAGAGGTTTGCATGCGGACTTTGACTATTTTGTTTATAAAGACATCTAAAACCTGGAGTTAACAACTAAGCTCGTCATGGCGGGGGTTGGAGACAAGTGCGCTCGTCATGGCGGTAAAAGTTCTCCTTCCGGTTCACCGGAATTTCGCAACATCTAGTTCGTTGCCGAAATTCGGTGTGGCTGTTGCCCTCCGGGCAAAGGCAGACGCTCCGCTCCTCCAGGAGAAACTTTTACCTCTATTCCTCGCCGCCCGTTGTCTTATTTTTTGGGGGACCGAAAGAAAAGGAAGGCCGCTTTAATGGGCCTTCCTTTCGTTATTTGTAATGCCTTATTTTATATACAGTAAACATACCTAAGCCCGGTTTATAGACCTGAGATACTTTTTTTCCATCACCATAAAACAATATGTAATCACCGTTAAGTAACAGGGAAACCTTTTCGTCTGATCCTAACGTGATTTGTAACCTTGGCGGCCCACCCTTTGGAGCTGGTCCATAGTACCGGGTAACATCCTTCTTTGATAACTTCTTGAAGAAATCAATAAAATTACTTATCTCATCTTCAGTAAGATGAGATCTCTTATTGTGCGGACTAGTAATATCGGCCGATTTAATCTTTTCTGTAATTAAAGGGCCGATTTCCCCTAGATAACTGATGTCTCTATGCATAGGTTGAGCGGCAAGCACTCCACCGCTTCTAGCTGACTCGACGCATAAGACCGCAACTGCAAAGGCTAGAATGATTGAAAATAAACGCTTATGTATTGTCTTCATATTCTTACCCCGCAATTTTTTATTTACATAGTATTTCTTGCTATTGTCAGGGCATTCATTTACTTTGAAATAAAGAGTTTTAAAAGGAATGATGAGACAATGACAAGAGACGATTTGAAAAGACTCATTGAACGCCGCGAAGAAGGCCGGGCAAAGCAGGATCAAGGGATTCTAAGCGAAGTACGCGAGCAATTATTAGAGTTGCTTGGCCATTATCCCGATGATGCGGAAATTAATTACCAAATGGGGATCGCCTGCGATAACTCCGGTCTCGGTAATAAGGCGATTCCCTATTACGAACGAGCAATTGAATTAGGGTTATCCGGTCCTGACCTGGAAAGATGCCTGATGGGACTGGGGAGTACCTACCGTTATTGGGGACAATACGACAAAGCCGTCGAGACTTTGCGGAGAGGCATGAAGGAATTCCCCGGGAACCGCGCCATTCAAGTATTTCTGGCCATGGCCCTGTATAATAGCCACAGCTATAAGGAAAGCGTGGGACTTCTGATCACGAACCTGATGGAAAGCACCACCGACGAAAAGCTTCATTACTTCAAACGCGGAATATTGGCTTACAATGAAGATCTTGACGAAACCGCGGAATAAACAGAAGGCTATCGTCGAGCAGCGTTTTATCATTGCAATCATTCATTGAAGCATACCTTTTCAAGCCCTCGAATTATTCGGGGGTCTCTTCCTCTTTTGAGAGAACCTTTTTTTTCAATTCGACTACCTTAGTTTTCAAGAGCCTGTCCCCTAGTCTTCTCCCCGTGATAATGAAAAACAAAAGTTCAAGGGGCCACAATATCAAAAGTACATTTCTAAAAAAAAGCCTGATGATCCCCGGGGTATGTTGAACATTGGATTGATCCCTTACACCTATCCCTACGATTCGTTTCCCGATGCTTCTGCCGTCTATAAGATCTCTGTTATAGAAAACAAACAGAACCAGGAACAGAAGCGGATAAAAGATTTCAAAAGGTCTATTAGAGTTTTCTTCAGTCGAATTTAAATTGATGAGGATACTAATTGGAACAAAAATAAGCAGAACCAAGATATAATCAATAAAAAATGCCAATAGTCTATTCCTCTTCATTACTGCCCCTGCTTTCAACGTTAAGTTGTGATGGTTTCTAGAAAAATACGGTATAAAGCAAATAATATCCTACTTATCGCGCAATAAGAAGCCAAATAAAAAAGCTGTCCCCTTGCGGCGGGAGACAGCCCCGGTTAAACCATGGAATTCGCGATTTTCAGCAAGGTTTCCGGCTTGTATTTGACCTTCAAATATTTCTTGTTGCCGATGCCAAGCATATACTGCATCCCATTTTTCTGAAACCTCAACTCATAGCCTAAATCATAATTCACTCTGTAAAGCGCCTTGGTTCCGTCTTTCAGCGTGTAGTACACATCATCTTTATCAAACTTGAAGCGATCCAAATCCACGGTTACGGGAGACGCTTTAACCTTGAAAAAACCGTTTATTTCATCGTTCCGATACAACAGCTCGATTGAGCTGTCCTCCTCGATGTAGCCATGAAATTCAGTCACCTTCTTAAAAGGCAGCTCGGTTGGCGCTAAGAGATGACGCTTGAATTTGTATTGATATTCTCTTATTAAGCGAGCCTCTTCCGCCAGCGGGTTGAATCCCTCGTATAAAACACGGATCTGCGTAATACGGCCGTAATTAACCGACAACTCCCAGATATAAGCCAGTCGCTCGGTTTTTCGTTTCTCGTCATAAAGGTTCACCATAAGGACTTGCACTCCGCTTATAGGCGAGGGTACAAGCTGATAGCTTTGCGCGGAAACATGTTCCGGTATCTCGGGAATACGCACATAATCTTGATCGATGCAGCTTTGTGCTTTTTTATAGTCATTGCGCGTAATGGCCTTGGCGAATTCAACAGCGGGGTCGTTCTCTTTCGCAAAAGCAGGCGTCCCGAATAGATAAGTAAATCCGAGAATTATCGCAATTGTCCATATCCACTTTTTCAATAGCAAACACCTCAATGTTGGGATATTATATTTATTCCCACTATAAGGATTTAAATATGCTCTTGCGATTCTATGGCAAGCGCCCAAATTTTATCGCCCTTCCCATTCCTCGCGCAAATCCGAATGGAATCGTAGTACTCGCCATTATACAGCCGTACGCAGCCCTACCTTAGAACTAGTCCGAGCGGTCCCTCTTTTACAATACCCTATCACACAAATCTGGAAGCACGTGGTAAACTAACGCCGGAAACATACAATGGGAGGTATGGTTATGGAGAGATTGCTTCAAGTGAGACACAAATGGCTCAAGTTGCTGCTGATGCTGCTGCTGGTTGTACCGGTTCAGTATCAATGGACAAGCAATAGCGCTCATGCGGAGGGACCATCGGATCCTGCCCCTTACATCAACGCAAAGGTCGTCAACGAGAATGCGGGCAAAAAAGTGCTGTTCGACAACACGCATGCGCAAACGGCTGGAGCAGCGGATTGGGTTATCGACGGCGGCTTCTCGGATTTCGCCAACGGGCTTGCTAACAATGGCTATTTTGTCCAAGAGCTTCGCAAGTCGACCCCGTTTACGTATGACGATTTGAAAGGCTATGACGTATTCGTTATAGCTGAACCCAACATTCCGTTCAAAACCTCGGAGCAAGCTGCCATGGAGCAATATGTGGAAGGCGGCGGCAGCATCTTCTTCATCGGCGACCATTACAACGCGGACCGGAATAAAAACCGCTGGGACGGCTCGGAGTCCATTAACGGCTACCGCCGCGGCGCATGGGCGAATCCGGCTCAAGGCATGAGCACGGAGGAAGCCAATTCCTCAGCCATGCAAAATGTCGCAAGCTCGGACTGGCTGGCCGATCACTTCGGCATCCGCTTCCGTTACAATGCGCTTGGCGACATTAACGCAACAAACATTGTCGCTCCGAATCAGGCGTTTGGCATTACGGAAGGCGTATCGGCCGTCGCCATGCATGCCGGCTCGACGCTTGCCATTATTGATCCGGCAAAAGCAAAAGGCATTGTGTACCTGCCTCAAACAAACGAAGCATGGGCAAGCGCGGTTGACCAAGGGGTATACAACGGCGGCGGCACAGCGGAAGGCCCTTATGTAGCCGTCTCCAAGCTTGGCGGCGGGAAAGCGGCTTTTATCGGCGATTCCTCCCCCGTTGAGGACGTCACGCCTAAATATTTGCGTGAAGATACGGGCGCTAAGAAAACCACTTACGACGGCTTCAAAGAAGCGAATGACGGCGTATTGCTCGTGAACCTGATCGACTGGCTGTCGACAAAAGAGAGCTATACAAGCCTCAGCCAAGTAAATGGCTTGCAGCTCGACCAGCCTACTGCCCTGCTTCCTTTCGAGACGCCATCCTTGTCCACGGAGCCGCAGCCTGAACCATGGGCAGCTCCGAATGCAGGCTACAAATGGTATGACCGCTCGACGTTTAAGGCTGGTTCATACGGCGGCGCGACGGCTGTCTCGAATCCGGCATACAGCTTTGTCCACCAGTCAACGCTGCCCAGCAGCGGAACGTCGTTCCCGGTTCGTGTCGTATTTAACAACCTGGCTCCTAATTCGACCGTCAGCAATTATCAGATTGGCGTTTATTTAACGAGCGGCGGCACCCAAATCGCTCAGGTGCAAAATGCGGACGGAACTTGGCCGACGGCTTACGGCTACAGCGCGAACTTCAGCGTTACGGCCGACGCCGCGGGACATGCTTATAAGGATTTAACCATCCGCTTAAAAGCCGGATCCACCGGTGCCGCTAATCTTCGGCTTAGACAAAACAGCACGAACCTGCTGACTGAAGCCGTTACGCTCGGCAACGTACCGGCTGAGCCGCTTCCGGGCGACGAAGGCGGAATCCCGGCCAAGAGCACCATTGCGGAATCCCGTGCCGCAGCCGTAGGCGCCACCGTTACGGTTGAAGGCGTGGTGACGACGGAGCCTGGGATTTTTGGCGGGCAAACCTTCTACCTGCAGGATGAGACAGGCGGTATTTACGTGTACCAGAACGCAGCCGGTTATCATCAGGGCGATGTTGTCAAAGTAACGGCAACCACCGCACTCTATAATACAGAGCTTGAGCTTGGGGATATTGTGGCGATCGAAAAAACAGGGACGGCGGCTTTGCCGGCCCCAAGCGCGGTAAACGCAGCGGACGGCTCCAATCAAGGCCAGCTGCTTCAGCTGAGGGACGTCGCGATTGCCAATATCGTCTCCGCTACGCCATCCGGCTCCTTCGAATTTGATGCGGTCAGCGATAACGGAACGGTTAATCATATCCGTGTTGACGGTCGCACGGGCCTTACGCAAAGCAGCTTCCCTTACGCCGTTGGCCAGAAGGTAACGATTACCGGCGTGTCCGCTATTTTCAAAGACTTGTACCAGCTCAAACCGCGCAGCCTCGCGGATTTCACGGTTTCTCAACCGGCGGATAACGCGCCGCCAACCGCTGAAGCCTCGCTGTCCGCTTCCCCTAATGCGGAAGGCTGGTTTAATCGGGATGTTCAAGTGGCCGTAACCGCTAAAGACAACTCGGAAGGTAAAGTAGAATCGTTTTACGCGTTAAACAACGATATCTTTTCCGATTACACAACGCCGGTTACCGTAACCGCTGAGGGCAATCATACATTTACTTATTACGCGGTTGATGCGGCAGGCAACAAAAGCAGCGTGGCTTCGGTCCATGTCCCATTGGACAAGACCGCTCCAACTGCGGTGTTAACGCAATCCGGCGGACAAGTGGCAGACGTTGTTGAGACGGCGACTCTTGTCTATGAAATTGCAAGCAGCGACTCGCTTTCCGGTGTTGCTTCGGAGCAGCTACTCTTGGACAATAGCGTAATTGCAAATGGATATTCTATCGCAGCCTCCAAGCTTGGTATCGGAAGCCATACGGTCAAATATACGGTAACCGACAACGCAGGCAATACGTCCACCGCAAGCTACGCGTTCAAAGTGACAAGCAAGCCGCTTGCCGCCGGTGCTCCGGGAACGCCCGTCTTATCCCATAACAACGGCTGGGATAACGGTCTTCAAGACGGTAGCTATACGGTAACGATGAACCTGTGGTGGGGCAATAACGGCACAGAGTACCGACTGTATGAGAATGGCGTACTGGTCGATACCGCCCAATTGAAGGACGCCTCTCCTTTCGCCCAATCCGTTCAAACCAAAATCGCGGGCAAAGCTAACGGAACCTACACGTACACCGCGGAATTGATGAATGCCTACGGCAAAACGTCCAGCAGCACGCTGGTCGTTCAAGTAACCGACGCTTCACCGGGCAAAGCCGTCCTGTCCCATGACAACTGGGATCAAGACGGAAGCTACAAAGTAACGATGAACCTATGGTGGGGCACAAACGCATCGGAATATCGCTTATACGAGAATGGCGTGCTAATTGATACGCAATCGCTGAAGGAAGCTACTCCCGCGGCGCAAACCGCCGTAACCGCCGTTTCGGAGAAAAAGCCCGGCACCTACGAATACCGCTGCGAGCTAGTGAATGCGGCAGGCGTTACCACAAGCGATACCATTCGTTACTGTCACGAAATAATGGGATAAAAAACGAACGTCAAGAAACCCCAAGCCTTATGGCTTGGGGTTTTCGCTTTTCATGCGGACAACGATTTTGCCTTTAAACTCCCCTTCCCCGAAGTACCGGAGAGCCTCGGCGGCATCCTGCAGGCCATAAAGCCGGTCAATGACGGGAGCAATCCGGCCCGCCTCAGCAAGCGACAGCCATACCTGTTGATCCGCCTGATTCGGCTTATGAACCAGAATGGTCATGTTCTTCTTCTCAAGCCTGCGGATTAGCGGTGCGGCCAGCAGGGTCTGGAGAAGACGCGGCATTAAGCCGCCAATCATGACGTACGTACCGCCTTTCTTAAGCGCACGCTTTACCTTGAAGACCGAACGGGTCCCCACTACATCGAGGATAAGATCGTATTGCCTTCCGGTCGCGGTAAAGTCCTCTTTCTCGTAATCCAGCATATGATCCGCTCCGAGTGACAGCAGCATGTCCCGCTTGCTTGCACGGTCCACGGCGGTTACTTCAGCCTCATGCAGCTTGGCATATTGGATCGCAAACGTCCCAACGCCTCCCCCTGCTCCATTGATAAGCACATGCTGACCCTTCTGCAAATTCCCTTTATCGCGCATCCCCTGCAGGGCAAGCACGGCGGCTTGCGGAATCGCGGCCGCTTGCTCGAAGCTTAACCGCTTCGGCATTGGGGTCAAGGCATCCTCACGCGCGCATACATATTCGGCAAATCCTCCCCAGTTGCAGCCGGATAGATCGCCGAACACCTTATCACCGGGCCGGAACCGCGTGGCGGAGGCGCCAACGGCAATTATTTTCCCGGCAATATCCGCGCCAAGAATCGGATACCGCGGCTTGCGGAAGCCGCCAATGCGGGTTATGTACGGCTTGCCGCGGAGCAGATCCCAATCCCATGAATTGACCGAAGCGGCATGAACCTCGATCAGCACTTCATGCTCCTTCGGCGCAGGGACTTCCACTTCTTTGATCCGGAGAACCTCCGGCGAACCGTAAGCTTCATAGACCAGCGCTTTCATCGTAATAGACTTCATGGCAGCCCTCCATATTACACCGTTCAAATGGCGTTAAAGCTTTTTCATCGCTTGGTTGATCCGTTTTAGAAGAAGCGGGTTATCTTTATTGTACGACCAATAGGTAAAGCTGGGTGCAAATCCTATATCCATCTAAAAAAGAAACCGTAATCGACTTTTACGTTATTCTTCTTCGCCCAGTCAGCGATATCAGCGAAGCCTTGCTCCTCTTTATCCACGTACCTGAAGCACATGCGGACAGGAACAATTCTCGCGCCATGAGGCTTGATCCCGATAATGGGGTGAACCGAGTCCCTTCTGATCATGATGACCTTAATTTGCTCCGGAGCAATCGTATTTCCATTGAGCAAAAGCGCATCCTCCCGCAGGCAGAGATCAATCGGCTTCTGAACGGCCCGGTACAGCGACCAAAGCAATGCGGCAGCGCAGAAGCAGAACACCGCGATTCCGAAAATAGACAAGGCGGTACCGTCGTCTTTCCCCCGCAGCGTACTAACAAGAAAGAGTGAACACAGCACCGTCATCCCGAAAATGTTCTTAACGCCCGAAGGGTTTCTGACCGCATGCTTGAATGGCTGATTGTCCAATTCATCCAACCTCCCCTGATCAAGTACGAGATTGTATATTACTATTCCATACACGGCCAAATCATCCTGCCTATGAGCCATGAAATGAAAAATCCGCTTGAAAGCTTGCTTGACAGAAACTGGATACGAGTGTACTCTTGTCACTAGGAATTCCACTAGGGGCGCCCGCAAGGGCTGAGATAAGGCTTAGCCTTGGTCCCTTCGAACCTGATCTGGGTCATGCCAGCGTAGGAAAGTGGTCTTGTGCGCGTCAGCCATATGCGATAGAAACGGATGCTATTGTCATTCGTCCGTTTCGATTTGCACGGATTTCGACACCTCAAGCCGCTCCCGACGGGGCGGCTTTTTTCGTTGCCGGATATCGTCCGGCCGCATCAAAAGCTGTCTTTGTGGGAGCGGCCGGGGGGATGCGAGCTTTGCCCTGCCGGGGCGAGCTCTGCCTATTCGTCGTGCCTAACGCGTACATTCTCATTTCCCCTAACAACGGCCTCCTAGCGGACATTCCTGAATCTATCGAATGTTCTTAAGGAGGTTTTTTGATGCCGATTTTATCGACGCCGCTGCCGGGCAGCCGCAAAACGTATGTGAGAGGATCGAGGGAAGATATTCGGGTTCCCGTGCGCGAAATCGTATTAGCCGACAGCCAAGGGAAAGACGGACAGCCGCAGCCGAATGAACCGGTGCGGGTGTATGACTCTAGCGGCCCTTACACGGACGAGTCCTACGAGGCCGATGTACGCAAAGGGCTCCCGATTGTGCGGGGCGGGTGGATTAACGAACGTTGCGACACGGAAGCCTACGACGGCCGCATCGTCAGGCCGGAAGACAACGGCTTTGCAAACGAGGAACGCGCGAAGGAGAAAGGCGCGGAAGTATTTCCCGGCCTGAACCACCGGCCTCTTCAGGCACAACCGGGGCGAAACGTGACCCAGCTTCACTACGCCCGCAAAGGCATCGTCACTCCGGAAATGGAGTTTATTGCGATTCGCGAGGGTGTTGATCCCGAGCTGGTCCGTTCGGAGGTAGCCCGCGGACGTGCGGTTATACCGGCGAACATCAATCATCCCGAACTCGAACCGATGATCATCGGGAGCCGCTTCCATGTGAAGATTAACGCCAACATCGGCAATTCGGCCGTTACCTCCTCTATTGAAGAGGAAGTCGAGAAGATGACGTGGGCGACCCGCTGGGGAGCGGATACGATCATGGACTTGTCCACGGGCAAAAACATCCATACGACCCGCGAATGGATTATCCGCAACTCCCCCGTTCCCGTTGGCACGGTGCCGATTTACCAGGCGCTTGAAAAAGTGAACGGAAAAGCGGAAGACCTGAGCTGGGAAGTGTTCCGCGATACGTTAATTGAACAGGCGGAACAGGGTGTCGATTATTTCACCATTCATGCCGGCGTGCTGCTGCGTTACATTCCGCTTACCGCCAAGCGCGTCACCGGCATCGTTTCCCGGGGCGGCTCCATCATGGCCGCCTGGTGTCTCGCTCACCACAAGGAAAACTTCCTCTATACCCACTTTGAAGAAATATGCGAGATTATGAAAGCTTACGACGTAACGTTTTCGCTTGGGGACGGCCTTCGTCCAGGCTCCATTGCGGACGCTAACGACGAAGCTCAATTCGCGGAGCTGAGAACGCTTGGAGAATTGACGGAAATCGCTTGGAAGCATGATGTTCAGGTTATGATCGAAGGGCCGGGCCACGTTCCCATGCATCTGATCAAAGAAAACGTCGATCTCCAAATGGAAATCTGCAAGGAAGCGCCTTTTTATACGCTGGGGCCGCTGACCACGGACATCGCGCCGGGCTACGACCATATCACATCGGCGATAGGAGCGGCGATGATCGGTTGGTTCGGAACGGCAATGTTATGCTACGTAACGCCGAAAGAGCATCTGGGCCTTCCCAATAAAGAAGACGTTAAAGACGGTGTCATCGCCTACAAAATAGCGGCGCATGCCGCCGACCTCGCCAAAGGACATCCCATGGCGAAACTCCGGGACGATGCCTTGTCGAAGGCAAGGTTCGAATTCCGATGGCGCGACCAGTTCCATTTGTCCCTTGATCCCGAACGGGCAATCGCCTACCATGACGAGACGCTGCCAGCCGAGGCGGCGAAAACGGCTCACTTCTGCTCCATGTGCGGACCGAAGTTCTGCAGCATGCGGATTACGCAAGACATCCGGGAATACGCGGAAGCACGGGGTCTGAACAACGAAGAGGCTTTCCAGGCCGGAATGAAAGAACAGGCGGATTCGTTCAAAATGTCCGGGAGCAAGCTGTACGGCTGAAGCAAAACGACGCATATCTAGGGGTGAAAACAAAAGATGGCTGTGCCAAAGTCATTATTCATGACTTTGGCACAGCCAGCCCCGTTGCCGATTTTCAATTTAACCTTTTACCGAACCGGCCGCGATGCCTTCTACGATCCGGTCGCTGAGGAACAAGAACGTGATAAGGATCGGCAGGATGCTGATCATCAACGTGGCGCCGATTGCGCCCCAATCGGTGGTGTATTGGCCGATAAAGTTCTGTACGCCAACGGTAAGCGTCTTGAACTTATCCGAGCTGATAAACGTATTGACGAAAATAAATTCGTTCCAGTTGTAGATCATGTTGATGATGCCCGTTGTCGCGAGCACGGAGCTGGTCATCGGGAACACGATGCTGAAGAATACCTTATGGATGCTGGCTCCATCGATGATAGCCGCTTCCTCCACTTCCTTCGGCAGAGCGACATAGAAGCCAAGCAGAATCATAATGGTGATCGGCATGTTAAATGCCACGTAAGACAGGATGAGAGACAACGGATTGTCGATCAGATGGACCTTGTTGAACATGCTGAACAGCGGAATCAGCGTCGAGTGTACCGGAATCATCATGGCAACCATAAAAAGACCGAGGACAAGCGAGCTGAGCTTCCATTTCATGCGGGTAATCGCGAACGTCACAAGGCTGCCAAGCACAATCGTCGCAGCCGTTGCCGCTACCGTAATCCATACGCTGTTCAGGAAATACGTATCGATATTGCCCGCGTTCCACACTTTGCTGTAGTTGCTCCAGTGCGGAGGCGATGGCAAAGCAAACGGCGATAGATTAAACACTTCCTGGTTGTTTTTCAAAGAGAAGAACAAGAGCCAGATGAGCGGATAAACCTGGAACACCGCTACGGCAATGAGAACAATGTACAGTACAGCGTAGCCGACCTTCATTCCTATTCTCGAACCGGATTTCGCTTCTCCGCCCAGTTTCATAGTTGTCGATGACATGAAGCGTACCTCCTGAAAAGAATTATCACCCAAACAGCCTTTATAAGGCTGTTTGTGATGATTCTTACCTCGTAAGCATTAGCTTAAAGAATTTATTTTACTTAGGAATACTGGATCGTGTCTTTGCTGGCCGTTGCCTTGCGGATGATCCATGTTGCTACCAGACAGATAACAAGCAGGAAGAAGCCAACCGCGCTGCCGTAACCGAAGTCATAAGCCTTAAAGGCTTTATGGTACATGTACGACGCCATTACTTCGCTGGAGCCGTTCGGCCCGCCGTCCGTCATGACGTAAATCAGGTCGAAGTACTTCAGGGAACCTACGACCGCCAGGACAATCGTTACTTTCACGACCTCCATAACAAGCGGGAATTTGATTCTCCAAGCGATCTGGAACGAATTCGCTCCGTCAATCTTAGCCGCTTCTTCAAGGGAAGATGGGATGTTCTTCAATGCCGCGTAGTAGATCAAAATATAGAAGCCCGCGTACTGCCACAGAATCGGAATGAACAATGCGAACAGAACAAGATCCGTCTCTGCAAGCCAGGCGGGAGGATTTGCAACGCCAAGGGATTCCAGCAAGCTATTCATAATGCCGTTGGTAGGATGATAGATTTTGAGCCACAGCTGAGCGATTGCCACCGAGGACAGCAGCATCGGGATTAAGTAAATTTTGCGGAACAGGTTTGCTCCTTTAAGCTTTGCCGCAAGCACCATTGCTACGATGAGATAGATGATAAGGCTGACCATGGAAAATACAGCTAGCAGCAGCGAATGTCCCGCACTGCTCCAGAAATCTTGATCCTTAATCAACGCTGCGTAGTTATCGAGGCCCACCCACTTCATTGCGCCAATGCCGTTCCATTCGTTCAATCCGTAATAGCCCGTCAGAACGATGGGGATATAAACGACGGCTAGAATGAGCAGAAGGGATGGCAGAACGTATAATGCGATGACTTTCTTGTTAGATAGCACCTTATCCAAGTTGGCCGACTCCTTTCTCTGTCAAAAATAAGGAGGGCGGCCTATCCGGTATTTCGAACCCGTCCGTCCGGATAGGCCTCCCTTTATTTTTGGATGTCTGAACTAGTTGCCTTTCGCGATGGCCGCATCTTGCTCGGATGCAAATTTCTCTGGGTTAACGGCTTTGCCGAAGAGCGATTGAATCATGTTCAGATGAGTCTCAGCCGCATTGGCCGGCAATTGAACGTCCGCGAACAGGGTGATGCTGCTTGCTTTGTTCAGTTCGTTGAACAGGTCGATGTACAGCTGCGGCAGCTTAATCGAAGAAGTATCGATCTTCGTAGCCGGGATAACGCCCGCGCCGGTTACGGATTGCTCGCCCCACTTCGTTACGAAGTATTGAACGAATGCTTTCGCTTCTTCTTTCACTTTCGAGTTCTCCGCTACGAACAAGCCTACGCCGGGACCGCCAACCCAGCTGTCCGCGTTGCCTTTGCCGCCTTCAACCGTCGGGAATTTAAAGAATCCAACGCTGTCGCGGAACGATTGCGGAATGTCTTCGTTGGTTGTGAAGTTCGGCAGCTCCCAAGTACCCATCAGGTACATCGCGGCATTGCCGTTCAGGAATTCGGATTTCGCTTCTTCGTTCGACAGACCGTTAAAGCCTTTCACGAATGCGTTTGCGTCAACCAGGGATTGCACCTCGGAAGCCGCTTGCTGCAGACCCGGATCCGTGAATTTCGCCGCGCCTTTGATGGCGTTGGCTACGGTCTCTTGACCGGCAATGCGGTCAGCCAGGTACATGTACCACAGGGAACCCGTCCAGCGGTCTTTGTTGCCGAGGGCGATTGGAGCTACGCCGTTGTCGGACAGCGTTTTCACAACTTGCTTGAATTGCTCGTAAGTCGTTGGAACTTCAAGATTGTACTTCTTGAATATTTCTTTGTTGTAGTAGATCGGAGCGATGTTGAACTCCAGCGGAAGCGCATACGTTTTGCCGTCGATCGCGTAAGCCTCCGTTGTGCCTGCTACGAATTTGCCGTTCAGCTCGCCGCTCAGCAGATCGTCGACCGGCGTGAACAGCTGGCCGTCTACATACGGCTTGAGGAAGCCTGCCGCCCAAGTTACGCCTACATCAGGAAGCTGGTTGGATGCCGAGAGGACCTTCAGCTTGTTTTTGTATTGCTCGTTATCCAGTACCTCTTGCTTGATCGTCACGTTTGGATGTTCTTTTTGGTAATCGTTGATGATCTGGTTCACGATTTTGTTCTGACCCGCGGATACGCCTTCCGGCCACAGGTGCATGAAGTTGATCGTTACCTTCTTGTCGGAACCGCTTTCAGAGGAGCCCCCGTTAGAAGCCGTGTTGCCGTTATTTGAGCTGCTGCCGCTGTTGTTGCCGCATGCTGCCGTTACGATGGCGAGACAGAGAATAAGTCCGAGTGTCATCCACTTCGATTTTTTGAACACGTTTACAACCCCTTTTGACTGATGTGTTTGTATTGCTAAACAAATTGTAACAGCGCTTTCACAGCAGCATAAGGTATTGCGAGTTGGGAAAAGTACTACTTTTATTGGATTGTCTCCTCCGCATGCGAGACGTTTTTCCGGTATTGCCCAGGGCTTACGCCTTCATGCGACCGGAACACTTTAACGAAATATTTCGCCGTCTGGTAGCCCGCTTTTTCGGCTATCTCGTTAATCGACAGGCGCGTGCCGGTCAGCAGCTCCTTGGCTCTTTGCACTCGGCGCCTTGTCAAATAATCGCTGAAGGTCAGCCCGGTCTGCTCCTTGAACAGGACGCTGAAATAGCTTGCGTTCATGTGCAGGTGATCGGCAATATCCCTCATCGTAACCGGCTCGTGCAGATGCTCATCCAAATACTGAATCGATTCCTTCACCGGCGCGCTGTACTGCGTCTCCTGCTCGCTAGTCTCCAGCAGCTTCGTATCGACAAGCCGCTCCATGCGCTCAATCCGGTTCAGCTCCTCCTCCTTGCGGAACGCAAGCTCCACGGCTTCCACCAGCTTCTTCTTGTCCAGCGGCTTCAGCAAATATTCGATAACGCCGAATTGCAAAGCTTTATGGGCATAGTCGAACTGCGGATGGCCGGAGATAACGATC
Source organism: Paenibacillus sp. BK033 (assembly GCF_004345425.1). GTDB lineage: Bacteria > Bacillota > Bacilli > Paenibacillales > Paenibacillaceae > Pristimantibacillus. The sequence goes on along the minus strand of NZ_SLVP01000006.1, from coordinate 73,715 downwards.
ACAACCGGAGGATGCTGCCTATCCCTTAGCTTCTCTACCAGCTCCAGCCCGTTAATCTCCGGCATCCGGATATCGGTAATAACCAGATTGGCTTCATTCGCCTCCAGCCATTCCAATGCTTCCACGGCACTTGAGGATGTGGTGATTTCGTAACGGCCTGCCGACCATGACTCCAGCACCTTCCGCACGCCTTCCCTTGTTCTTGGCTCATCATCTACGATCAGAATGGTCTTCATCTTGCCTCGCCCCCATGTTCATCGGTATTTCAAAGGACATCCTAGTGCCCATTCCCTGCTCGCTCTGAATCTCCAGGCCTTCCGTCTCTTCCCCGTAGTAAAGCCTTAGTCTTCGGTCAACGTTGGATATGCCAACCCCGTTCCCCTTCGCGTCATGGACATGTCCCTGCTTCATCGCCGCATACAGCGATTGCACCTTGTCCAGGCTCATGCCCGGACCGTTGTCCGTAACGGAAATCCGGATATAGCCCGGCCGCTCGGTTTTCTCCACGTCAATGACGACCGAGCCTTGTCCGATCCTCTGCTCTACCCCGTGCGAGATCGCATTCTCGACAAGCGGCTGGACAAGCAGCTTCGGAATCGGAACGCTCCGAAGGCTTTCGTCTCCTTCTATCCTCCACTTCAGCCGGTCGATCAAACGCATCTCCATGATTTTCAGATAACGTTCCGCATGCTCCAGCTCATCGGCTACCGTTACCCATTCGTCATCGTCGGCGCGGTTGATCACATACCGGAACAGGCCGGACATCGCGACGACAACCTGGGACAGCTCTTCTTCAGCCTTGTCCTCAAGCGCCCAATATAAAGCTTCCAGGGTGTTGAAAAGAAAATGCGGATTGATCTGCGCCTGCAGCGCCTTGAGCTCCGTCCGGCTTTGAATAATCTCCTTCTCGTACACCACTTCAATCAGCTCGTTCAAATACGCGACCATCTGGTTGTACGTATTGTTCAGCTCGTTAATCTCCAGCGTGGAGGACGTTACCGGTATAGGCCTCAGCGAGCCGTACTTTGCGCCTCTCATCGCCTTGATCAAATTAAGAATCGGGCTCGTGATCATGATCGACAGGATAAAGGTCAGGATCAGGAACAACAGCACGCCAACCATGACCGATACGATTATCGCCGTGCGCAGCACCGAGACGCCTTCGGCGGCGTATTCGGCCGGCGTCAGAATCAACACCCGCCACCCTGCCGCACCCTCAAGCTGCTTTTGAATCGGGATATACAATCTGCCGTGCATGCTGACGGTCTTTCCGTCGGTCTTCTGCAGCACGTCCTGCGGAATGTCCGCCGAGAAGTTTGCCGCGATAATCTGACCGGAGCCGTCGATCAGGCCCATTTCTTCCTTGCCGTCAGAGGAGGTATTCGTATCAATAAGCTCAAAATATTTTTTGTCGATTCGGACCAATAAATACCCGGCATTGGAAAAGGATTGGTCAATCAGGCGCACGCGGCGGATCGCCGTAATCTGATTCGGATTGTTAGGATCGATACCGAACCATACCAGTTGGCCCGCGGCACGGTCCGCCTCCCGGATCCATTCATTGGGGACCCGGTTGTATAGGCTGATATCCGTCAGCGGAAACAATACCCGGAAGCCATTCGAGTACAATTCGATCGACTGTACACCGCTTACGTACGCCTGCTGCTTGCGGATTTCATGCTGGAGCACCTGCCGCTCCTCAAAGGTGAGGTTGGTGCCGCCCGCCTCCTTGGCCATCAGACTCTGAATCGACGCGTTGGTGGCTACCTGCATGGTGAACGTTTCCATTTGATGGAGCAGAACGTCCATCTTGCCGGTCGCCTGCACCGCTGTCTGCTGAATATGATTCTCGGCATTATTGCGAAGCAGCTCCGATACTTGTCCGTAAGTAAAAAAGCCTACCGATGCAAGCACCAGCAGCATAACGAGCACGAACCCGAGGAAAATCTGATTGCGCAATGTGTTCATGCGATTAAACTGAAACAACCCGGACACCCCCGCCAAATATCTGTCGCCATAACTATACACAATATAAATAAAAAAAAGAAAGCCCCTTTATCGGGGCTTGGCTATTCGGCGGTCAGCTGCGGGCAGCTTTGCTTCAGTTAGGAGGGCGTCCCGTTCAAGCGGAGAAATGCAGGTCCCATCCTAATGGGGGAGATTGCAGAGAAGCCGGGAGCCTCGTCGTAACCCAGATCGTATTCGAGATCCATAAGTCCCTTTTTGGAGCAAAAATCACGGTTGTACCCCCTTGTTCAAAAGCTTCTCCAGACGCTCCTTCACCGGAAGCCATTCTTCCGAAACAATGCTAAATATGACATAATCCATGCCGTTATATTTCTTGCGGAGCACGCCTTCGCGCGTTGCCCCAAGCCGCTCGATCGCCCGCTGCGAGCGATGATGCGAGGTCGTGGTGATGAGTTCAACCCGGACGGCCTCCCATTGCTCGAAAGCATGCTTCAGAAGCAGATATTTGCATTCGGTATTAACGACCGTCCGCCACACCTCGGGCGAATACCAGGTCCAGCCGATATTGAGATTGCGGTGGGACGGGGCGATACGGAGATATCTCGTTGTCCCGACAATCCGGTTCAGCTGTTTGTCAAAGACGGCGAACGGATATTCTTCACCCCGTTCTCTTCCTTGTATCGCCGTATGGACAAAACGCTCCATTTCCTGCAAGGTATGGACTTTGACAGGCAGCTGCTCCCATATTTCGTCCGAACGCGAGCAGGCAAATAACGCCTCGGTATGCTCCTCAGCGATAGGGAGCAGCTCAACCCGTTGGCCTTCCAGCGCCGTAATATTCATCGCAGCAGCTCCTCTCCATACATAAAGAATGAACGATATCCATTTTTTACTATTATTTCATCATAACCCGTCTGTTGTTGCATCGTAAAGAAAAACCGCAGGCTAAGCACCTGCCGATGCCGTACCCTGCGGTTTATTTTTAGGCTTGGGACCGTATACGGTCGATTGCGGATGCGGCTTTAGGCCATCCCGCATAAAATGCCAGATGCGTGACCGCTTCAACCAGTTCCTCTTGCGTCAAACCGTTCTCCCTGGCAAGCTGCAAGTGATAAGGGAGCTGCTCCATATGCCCGCCTGCTACTAAGGCCGCTACGGTAATCAAGCTTCGCTCACGCATCGAAAGTTCCTCCCTCCGCCACAAGTCTCCAAACAGAATATCCTCGCTATAACGGGCAAACGCGGTATCACCGTATGCTGGGCCGATATGAGCCGTATCGATTTTTCTATGCATTGGGTTATGCCTCCCTCTTCTGTCCCAGCATCTGTGCGATTCCGTTCCCAAACGTCCAGTCCTCAAGCTCCGTGCCGACAAGCACAACAAAGATATCCTCCGCTCTCACTCCGCATGCGGGCAACAGCTCCGCAAGCCTGGCGTAAAAGCCTCTTTTCTGCTCCTCCGTCCTTCCGGACTTCAAGGTAATGTGGATATAGAGCAGCCGATCCGTGCGCGAGACATTCAGATAGGCCGGATCGTAATAGAACTCCCCCGGTTTATGGCCATGAAAAACTTGAAAATAATCATCCTCCGGCACGCGAAAATACTCCGTTAACGCCCGATGAATCGCATGGCCGATTGGCGGCAGCTCCTCCTGCTTATATTGATCCTCCCTATAGCCGACCCGGATAAAAGGCATCTGTCATCACTCCCTAAAGTAAGATGACTTCATTGTATATCCGTTTTCTTTATTTATATAATTGAATTAATTAATCAACTCATTCAGATATACGAATGGAGATGCTTTCGAAGATGGATTTGAAAGAACTAACCGCTTTTCAGACGATCTTGCAGGAAGGCAGCTTTGCGAAGGCGGCAGCCAAGCTGAATTACGCCCAGTCCACCATAACGAACCAGATTCAGCGCCTCGAAAAAGAACTGGGCTTCCAGCTGTTTGACCGAGGCTGGGAAGCCGAGCTGACCCCCGCCGGGCAAATCTACGCCGCCGAGGTGGATCGGCTTATTCAGCATTGGCATTACGTGTCCGACCAGGCAAAAGCCATTTTGCGGGAGGAGACCGGCACCCTTCGGATCGGCATGCTGGAGATGCTTGCCCGGCAGATCATGCCAGAAGCATTAAGTCGGTTCCGCGAAGAAAAGCCACACATTGCCTGCCAATTCGTGATCGGCAACACCGATCTGGCAGCCAGCGAGCTTCGCCGCAAACAGCTGGACTTGGCGATATGCGGCGAGCCTCCCGAGCTGAAGGGCCTGCGCTTCGAACCTTTGCATGAGGAGAAAATAGTTTTTGCGGCGGCCAAGGACCATCCCCTTCACCTGCATGGAGAAGGCAAGCTTCCTTTTCAGGAGCTATTGCCCTTTCCGATGGTGGTTGGCGGGCCAACCTGCCTGTACTATCTGCACTTATCGAGACAGCTTGCCCGATTCGACAGCATGCCGCTGCTCCACTCGGTGAGCCAAATCTCTGCGATTCCGGGCTTTGCTGCGCGTCCGCCGTTTATTGGCGTTGTCCTGGCTTCAACCCCTCTGTCCGATCAAGTAAAACCGCTTGCCGTTGACTGGGAGGAGCCTACGATCCCGGTTGGCCTGCTCGATCGGCGGGATACCGTATATCCATCGGCTGCGCGCGAGCGGCTTATCGGGATAATCAAAGAGGTCTGGTTGACGGAGGCTTGACGAAAAAGAACGTTGACAGAAAGCGCAATCCCCTATATTTTTCTTATTAAACTAAAAACAAAAGAGGTGCAGCCCCATGCCAGTTGAATACCGTATTGAAGCTCCCGTTACAGCCGTACAAGTCGCCGAAGTATTCCGAAGCTCCGGCATCAAACGACCCGTCGACGATCTTCCCCGCATTCAAAAAATGATCGACAACGCCGATCTTATTCTCTCGGCTTGGGATGGCGAAGAGCTTGTCGGCATTGCCCGGGCGGTTACCGACTTCGCCTATTGCTGTTATCTCTCCGATCTGGCCGTAAGCAAAACGCATCAACGTCTTGGTATCGGCACCAACCTGGTGAACCGGCTGCAGGAGCACCTTGGCGAAGAGGTTGCTCTTCTGCTGCTGTCCGCGCCATCCGCCATGGATTATTACCCTCGGATCGGCTTTGATAAAGCCGATAACGCGTTCCTGATTAAGCGGGTAAGATAATCCCAACCCACAACAATTAAGCCGCGAACACGCAGGTGACTTTCTCCCGTAACGGGCAGGAACCCGATTAAACTGCAAAAGTACAGTTAAACCGTACCCAGATGCTCAATTGAGCATTTTTCGTCGGAATGAACTGTACTTTTTGCATTTCCGTTCTATTTATTGAGCTCAATTTTAGAATTGACCTGTCGTTTTGCAGGCATAAGTAACCTTCTAATCGAGCCAGCCGTTTTTCTCCGCGATTCCGATCGCATCAATCCGATTCTTGGCATCCAGCTTCTGAATGGCTTCGGACAAGTAATTGCGTACGGTCCCCGCGGACAGAAACAGCCGGGAGGCAATCTCGCCGGCAGGCAAGCCTTCGCGAGCCAGCCTAAGCACCTCCCGCTCCCGTTCGGTGAGCGGATTCTCCGCTTCCCAAAACGATAGGGCAAGCTCCGGACTTACCGCCCGCTTCCCGGCATAGACGTTGCGAAGCGCCGCGGACAGCTCATCGATCGGGGAATCCTTAAGCAGGAAGCCCTTCACACCTGCCTTCATAGCCCGCTGGAAGTACCCGGCGCGTGAAAAGGTGGTCAGAATGACGACCAGGCAAGGATGCTTATCCGCCCGCAACCGTTCCGCAACATCAAGTCCGGTCAGCTTGGGCATTTCGATATCCATCACGCAGATATCCGGCTTCAGGCTGCGAATCATCTCTAACGCCTGTTCACCGTCTTCCGCTTGTCCAACAACCTCAATATCTTCTTCCAAATCGAGCAGGGCGCTAAGCGCACCGCGCAGCATTCCCTGATCCTCGGCTACAAGCACTCTCATTTATGTGGAGCCTCCCTTCTTCGATGACGAGTGTACTCTAGGCACGGTAAACGTTATAACGCTTCCGCTGCCTTTCGCGGACTTGAAGTCCAGCTTGCCGTCCACCAGATTTAACCGTTCCTGCATCCCTCTAAGTCCGTTATGCGCAGGCCCTTTGTCTGCCAAATCACAGCCAACCCCGTTATCCCGAATAGCCAAGCGGTACTGATCGGGCGTCATTGCCCATTCAATAACGCACTGGCGAGCTTCGCTATGCTTCACGACATTGGTTACCGCTTCGCGCAGGCACATGCCCAGCATATTATCGATAAGCGGGCTTAAGGATGCGGAAGCGGGGTCGCCTTGCACCTTAATGGTTATGAAAGCTGCCGCCAGAATACGCTTCGCATTCGACAGCTCATCCTGCAGCGTTACCGTATTCATGCCTGTAACCAGCTCCCGGACCTGCTTCAGCGCGGCACGCGAGGTAAGCTGAACATCCCTTATTTCCTGCTTCGCCCGGTCCGGATGATGGACGATCAGCTTCTCGGCCAATTCGCTTTTGAGCGTGATCATCGTAAGGGTATGACCAAGCGTATCATGAAGCTCGCGGGAGATCCGCTGCCGCTCTTCCTGAATGGATAAACGGGCAATCTCGTCATTAGCAAGCTCGAGCTGCGCGCGAAGCACTCTGGAGCGTCGTCCGATGAACATGACAAAAGGAACCAGCAGGACCGCAACCATAGCAGGCAATAAATTGTACAGTCCTTCCAAACCGTTCCTTTCTTCATAGTGCCAGACCTCCATCCCGTACAACAGCAGCACGCCGGACATGGCAATCCCGATCTGACGGAGGCTCGGCAGCATGCCGACGAGCGAAGCCGTAAAAAAGCCCATATACATAAAGCTTTCATCATACCGCCAGCTGAAGTACCCAATCACGAGCAATTGAATAATAACCGCCCAAATACGCCAGCCTTTGCTCAAATGCCCTGTAATGTAACTGACGATAAACAAGATAATAAGAGGAAATCCGATCCACTGCTCCTCAGGCGGCCGTTCGGCGAGCGCCATGACCGGGAATAGGATATAGACAAGCCATAACAGCATAAAGAAAATGGGCGGCCCACCTTCAGGGGGCCGCTTCATTATAAATCGACGTAAATCATGCAAGTATTTTTGCATTACACCGCTTCCTGTTTTTTCATGATATAAGACGAAATCGCAAGGAATACCACCACGTAAGCAACCAGGATTCCTACGCCGGTCCAGTTAATCGAAACACCGGCAACCGCGTCCCAAGCCCCTTGCCCAAGACGATAGGTTGGCGTCAGGTGAGCAATGGTCTTCATCGTGCTGGACATGGTATCCGTCGGGAACCACAAACCGCCCAGAATGGACAATCCCATATAGCATATCATGGAAAGGACTTGAACAAAATCCGCATTTTTGATCGAGCCGATCAGAGTGCCAAGACCCATAAACGAGAAGCCGCCGATAAAGATAAACAGCCCGCAAGCGATCCAGGTGGACGCGCTTAGGTTAACATCCTTGAACACGCCGCCTACAACGAACATAACGATAATGATGGCCAGGTTAATAACGGCCTGCGACAATACTTTGGACATTACATAAGACCAGGACGGGAGCGGAGTGATTTTCAAGAGAGACAGCCAGCCTTGGCTCCGTTCTCTCGACAGCCGCTGCGCATAGGAGGTTAAGCTCGCCCCTACTACGCCGTACACCGTCATCGACATCAAGTAATAGGCTTTCCAATCGACATTGCCAACTTGCACATTATCGCCAACGGTATTGGTAAAGATAAAGTAGAACACAACTGGCATAATAAACGAGAAAATAACGAATCGGCGGTTACGGACGGTACGCAGCAGCTCCGCTTTGCATTGCGCCAGCGTTGCCTTCATGCTTGTGGATTGACTCATTGATATAGATCCCCCTTAGTTCGTGGAGTGGACAATCGCCTGGAATGCATCCTCAAGGCCGCCACTTTGAATTTCGATATCCTTCATTTCAATGCGCTGCTCGATCAACGTTACGATCAACCGGTCGGTATCCCGGCTATGAAGCTTAACGCGTCTTCCGTTCCATTCCGCGTCGATAACACCCGGCAAAGCCTGCAGCTGCTCGTTCGTTACGGAAGCGCCAGCCGTAAAGGAGATGACGCGGCCGGTTGTTTCGGCTTTGATCTGGCTTGGCGAGCCGTCCGCCACAACCTTGCCCTGATTGATAACGACGATGCGGTCGGCGAGGCTATCCGCTTCTTCCAGGTAATGCGTCGTCAGAACAACCGTGCGGCCTTTGTCCGCCATCGAACGGATCGTATCCCAGAACATTTGGCGGGAGGTAACGTCCATGCCTACCGTTGGTTCGTCGAGGAAAATAATTTCGGGATCGCCCGCCGCCGCAAGGGCGAAGCCTAGACGGCGCTGTTGTCCGCCGGACAGCGACGCGGCCATTTTATCCTTTTCCTTCTCCAAGCCGGAGATCCGGAGCAGCTCCTGCAAGGAGAGCGGATTGCTGTAATAATTGCGGAACAGTTCAATCGTCTCCGCTACCTTCAAATTATCGATCACGCTGACATCCTGCAGCATCGCGCCGATCCGGTTGCGCACCTTGATGTCCTTTGGGCTTCCGCCCAGCAGCTTGATCGTTCCGGAGGTCGGCTGCTTCAGCCCCAGAATCATGGAGATCGTTGTTGTTTTGCCGGCGCCGTTTGGCCCAAGCAGCGCGATCACCGTACCCCTCTCCACCTTCAGCGATAAATTATCAACCGCTTTTTTACCTTGGTAGATCTTCGAGACCTGATCCAATTCGATTGCGTAACTCATTGTCAACTTCACTCCCGCTATCTATAATTTGTTATGCGTTTACGTCTCAAGTTGCCGCGTCTTGCTTACATACACATCTTACCTTTTTGAGCGGATTGCTCCTACGCATGAACGTAATCTCTTTCAGATGACAAATGTCATATCATGGATATGATAAGTACAATAGGACAAACAGACCTTTATCAAAAGGAGCATACCGGCATGATTGATTCCATCTTCGAAACCCATTTGCAGGTGACGGATTTAGACCGTTCCATCAAGTTTTATAAGAAACTCGGACTAACCCTTGCGTTGCATAAGCCCGAGCGGAGATCTGCTTTTTTCTATGTAGGAGAACGCAGAGATTTACTCGCTTTAAAGGAGCTGCCGAAAGGACAAAAGCTGCAGCCGCGGCATTTCGCTTTTGGCGTTCGGCTTGATCAGCTGCTTTCGGCTTCGGACTGGCTGATTGAACGGGGAATCTACCCGCTGCCGGGTTTTGGCAAAACAGAGGCTCCTCCGGAGCCCTTCGTGCATGCATGGATGCCGGCAGCAAGCGTCTATTTCAACGACCATGACGGCAACGAGCTCGAATTTATGGCATGGCTGGACGACGAGCCGCAGCGCTTGGATTATGTCCCGTACTTGAGCGAGTGGAATGAAATCAAGGCGAAAAAATAAGACCTCGAAGGGTCTTATTTTTTTGGCATAGGGGTCCGGTTGAGATATCCTGCATGAAATGCAGGGTATGGACTTTGGGTAAGGGCGTTTAAGTGAACTATACTGTACGGAATGCAGTCTATTAGAGGTATTGCGGCTGAATGGAGCGGTTTAGCAGCCAATATCCTGCACTCCGTGCAGGATATTTCTATGTATAGGGCTATGATCGACGATTATCCTGCAATTCGTGCAACGTCGTAATCCCCCCGCTACCTACTCTACCGGTTCCCGTCCCATTCCTCGTAGAACCGCTCTACGAATTGCTCCATATAGCGGTGGCGTTCTTCGGCTATCCGTCTGGCAGCATCCGTATTGACCAGATCTTTGAGCTTCAGAAGCTTCTCGTGAAAATGATTGATCGCCGTGCCTTTCCCGTTCCGGTATTCCTCTGCGGTCATCTCGCCGCGAGGCGGAATAGCCGGATCATGGATCGGAGTGCCCTTCCAGCCCGCGTATACAAAAGCTCTCGCAATGGAGATAGCCCCAATGGCGTCAAGCCGGTCGGCATCCTGCACAACCTTCCCTTCCAGCGTGCGCATCGGGGGATTTTTACCGCCGTTGTAGGACATGTTCGAGATAATATCCATCACGTGTGCGCGGTGTTCTTCCTCCGGCAGATTGGCTTCCAGCCAGTCTTGAACTTTCCGAAGCCCCGCTTCCTTCGAAGGATTCAGCTTCTCGTCCGCGACATCATGCAAAAGCGCCGCTATCGTGCAGACGAACCTATCCGCTCCTTCCTCTCCGGCGATCCGCTTCGCCATCTGCACCACTCGGTGAATATGCCACCAGTCGTGGCCGCTTGTATCGTTCTCCAGTACGGAACGGCTGAACTCTTCGGCCTTGCGGATCACCTTTTCTTTATCGTCATGCGTGATTGTCATGGTTGTTGCACCTCAACTTTATTTACTGTATTCATGCGTCTCCTCCTTGCCATTATGGAAGGCTTGAGCTCTATTTCTATCGTAGGCAACCCTGCATAGCTTAACGAATAGAACCCCGATTACGATGAAAAGAACGGTTACCCAAAACGTAAATGCCCCGGTATGTCTGGTAGCCGTATACCATAGCGGGGTAGAGCCAGGGTTCCAGGCGTCACTCGTAAATCGATCATACCCGCCATCGATGAACATCATCGCCCAGATCAAATAAATTTTCGCCATGGCGTAGCCGGCCATGCAGCCAACAATGCCGCCTGCATAATAATAAGGATTGACCTTCTCTAACGCTCCGCCAATCAGACCGTCGTTCATATCCTCCGCAGCTCCCTCTCGGTAAATTGCATTTGTCATTTTCTACCGATAATGTTAATCGAGAGCCCGCCCCAACCGCAAGCCAGAGGCAAAATAGAACTCTGCCTCTATGGACGGAGTCGACCTTCTATCCGTTACAGCACCTTTTCATAACAGAGGCTGGATTCGCAATCCGTATATTCGCCGAAGCGGTCGATTTCGTAATAACCTTTGCTTGCGTAAAAACGAAGAGCCTCTGGCTGCGGCGCTCCCGCTTCCAACCGCATGATCCGGCGGTTCATCGCAACCGCCTGATCCTCCAGAGCGGATAAGACGGCTCCCGCAATTCCCTGTCTCCGAAAGCCGGGATCTACATAAAAGCGCTTCAGCTCGGCAGATTCCTCGTCCAGCGGACGAATAGCTCCGCAGCCGACCGGAGTTCCACCCAAATAAGCGACCATAAAGATCATGTCCTTCACCTTCGGATCCGAAAAATCCACCGTAAACACGTCGTCCGGATTGGAATAGCGCTCCGCCAAATCCTCGTCCAGCTTCCGGATTAATTCGTGCAAATCCTTGTTGTCATGAGTTACCTGGATGATTTCCCTCTCCATGGACAGCTCCTCTTTCCCGGCATCCCAGCCTGTACGTTATATTTTCTAACATTATAGCTTGATAGATTTCAAGGAACAACTAAAAACAGGAGTCCCGCAAGAGACCCCTGTACCTACTATGCTACTTTTTGCCGTTCAAGTTCAGCGTTGGCGTCTGGTCGAAGAAGTTCCACGGCTTCAGCATCGTGTACACCCATTCCGTCGGCATGATCGGCCATTCCTCCGCGCGCGCCACATGGGTGGTGCCCGTCGTCATCCAGACCACGTTGTCCGTGTTGACGATCGATTCATTGTCCGAGGTGAACAATCCAAGACCGGTATCCGTCTTCGCTCGGTTCGGGTATTTGCCCTCCGGATAACGCTCGTTCTCGTAATAGCGCGTGACCCACAGCTGTTTATCCATAAAGTTAACGCGGTTGAACAGCCATTCGTCCTCGCTGAAGTTGGCGCCCTTGGCAATCGGATGCGTCCCACCGGCATACGGGATAATCTGATAGGAGACCGGATTGCCTACCTTGTTCTCCTTATTGGTATTCGTGATCAGGCGAATGGTCGAAGCATCGAACTTCTGAGCCGCCTCCTGCTCCGTCCCCACAATGCGCGTCTCGGTCTGCATCGTGCTCGCGCGCGGGCCGCCGGCCGTATTGTCCGCTACCACCGGATTAATCTCCATCAGGGAATTTTGCTCGCCGTCCACGTCCATATCGAGACGGAAGTTATAAATATGCTGATGCGTCGTACCTACGATGTTATGATCAATCAACGTGCCGTATTTCGTATCGTCGGCAGCGGTCTCGTCATGCATCGTGCCGGACTCTACGCCTTTTACGGCTTCAATGCCGGTAGCACCGGCGTTAATGCCGATGGTGCCGTTCTGCGCGAATACCCAGTCGAAAATATAATCATAATTGCCTACCGTGCTGATCCAGCGGACAACAAGCTCGCGTCTTTCCGCGCTGACGTTGTCCTGTCCCATCTCCTGATGCTTGTATTCCGGGCCTGCATAGCGTTCGAAGATGGCCATCGCGTTCGGAATATTCATCGCGGCGCCCGTATAATCGGCGATCGTCGCATCCAGCAATACGGCGTTGCTTGGCACATCCTTGCCGCGGGCAAGCGAGGAGGTCAGAGTCCCCATGCCATATTCGCCCGAATCGAGATAAGCCTTGAAGTACCAGCCTACATCCGGATCGCCATAAGGAACGATCATGCCGCCAAGCGAGCCCTCGTACATGATTTTGCGCTTTTTGCCCTGATCGTTATAGGTCACCGTCGACAGAATCGGACCAACGCGGGAGTCCAGGCGAAGGTGGAAGTCCCAATTCTGCCAATGAATCGTATTGCCCGTAATCGTGTAGTTCTTGCCTTCCGGCTCCGTAATCTCAAGCGGCTTCGAGGGCGCCGAAGCTGTCATATTGCTGCCGTCATACGGGGTTGCCTTCATCGGAATCGGCACGACGCCGGCATCCTCGATCTTAATCACCTTCTTCTGCTCGAGATCGACCACCGCGACCAGATTCTCGATCGGATGCGCCCAGTAGTTGCCGTCTCCCGTGTTCAGGTAAGCGACTACCTTAAGCAGTCTCTTGTCCTGCTGAAGCTCGTCCTTGCCGTCGAAATAACCAACCGTCAAAGGCGTGGAAACGACCTGCTTCACATCGTTAATGCCGTGTTTCTTCAGAGCTGCCGCATATTCCGGGCTTTCTTCGATGGCTTTCTGTACCGTACCGAAATCATCGAGCAGCACCATGCCATGCGCGCCTTCGACCGGCTGCCATGCGGTTACTTTTTGGGCTGCGAGATCAACCGTCCCTTCAATGACACGCTTGCCGTCCAGAATAACGACCGCAGCCGAACGGTGAGCCGATACGTCCGTGCCGTCAAGCGCAAACCTCCATACCTGCTCCTTTGGCGGAGCCTTCAACGTAATTTCGGTAAAGCGGTAGTTGTCCCCGAATTTCCCTTCCGCCTTCAAAATATTCACCGTCTCCGCTATCTCGGCGGAAGTAAGCGGGTTTAGCGGATTGGCCTTTTTCTCTACCTGAAACGTTTGATCCAGACCCGACTGGAACACTTCGCCGACAAAATGATGGGATACGTACGCCAGGCTTTTTTTCATAATGACCGGAGCTTCCATCTCCAGACGCTGACCGTTTACCAGGGCGATATTGGAATTCGGCTTTACCTTCACCAACGTGCTGTTCTTCGTGATTGTGATCGTTCCCGCAAAGCTGTCCCATTTCACCTCTGCCCCAAACTCCTCCATGGTTGCGCGAAGCGGAACAAAATCCTCCGAGCCTCCATGCGCTTCGGCCGTTGGCGCCGATAGCGGTGCGATTAACCCGCCGCCTAGCGCAACCGTTAAAGCCGTGCCCAGGACCGCCGATTTTTTAGCAAGTGAACCCTTAAGCTTCTTCATCTTGGTATGCCTCCCCATTCTCTTACGTTTTCCCGTGACGTTAATTTACCTCACATAATAGAGCGGATTATTGTAAAAAACGGAACAAACCCGAAAATTATGTTAGAAAATATAACTTTCACTCATTGACGAGAGAACACAGGGTTTGCTATTGTTGTACGCATATTAAGGTTACGGGAGGAACGGGCACAGATGATGGAGGAACTTGTCAGCGGCATCCAATACGGCTTCGAATGGGAAACAACGGGCTATACGGAGCGGAAAATCCATTATAACGGACAGCCCGTTATCTATTATCAGTTCATGACGGATGCATCCGGGCGGATGATCCATGTTGTCCCGGACGGCTGTGTCGACCTTCTCTTCTGCTGCCAGCCCGGGAAGCCATCCGCCAGAGTTTGCGGTACCGTGCTGCAGGGAAAAGAGCTTTATTTTGAAGCTGACACGACCTATTTCGGGGTTCGACTGTCCGCAAGGCTAAGTCTTCTGCTGCCAAATCTGCCGTTGAAGGAAATTATCGAGGTCCAAGCGCCGTTCGAGGATTCTTTGTCGGTATACAAAGACACGGGAGCGATTATCGCCGAGCTTCAAGGCTTCTCCGAGCGGATAAGAGGCTTTGAAAGGCTCTGCATGCCCCTTCTGACGGGCGACGCGCGTCCCATCCGGATGATCGATTACTGCCTGACTTCCATGCAGCGTTCAAACGGCAGCGTTACGATCCGGGAGCTGGCCGAGGATACCGGCTACTCCGAGCGTTATATCCGAACCAAATTCGAGCAATCCCTCGGCATCTCCCCCAAGCTGTACAACCGGATTATCCGCTTCCAGCGTTCGCTTAGCGGCATTGTCAGAAGCGCGTCCTCCTTGACGGATGTAGCGATGGAAAGCGGATATTTTGACCAGTCCCATTTCATGAAGGAATTCAAATCCTTCAGCCAGTTCACCCCTATTCAGCTTAGGAAGAACCGGAAAACAACCTCCTCTTTTCTCTGGTAAATTCGACACAAATCTACAAAAGTTCATCCCAATTCCAAAATAATCCGATATAATGTTCATAGTATTACACTTCTCTCAAGAGGGGAGACCGTCTATGAATACGGATGTTCTCACGCGCAATAACGTAAAAGTGCTTGGCCACGGCAAACAGACGATCGTCTTCGCCCACGGCTTCGGCTGCGACCAGAATATGTGGCGGCACATGCTTCCCCTTTTCGAACAGGACTACCGGATCGTTCTATTCGATTACGTCGGTTCCGGAGCATCCCAAATCAACGACTACAGCCCCGACAAATATAACAGCTTGTACGGCTACGCCGAAGATGTGCTTGACGTGATGGATACGCTTCGTTTGGAAGACGCCATATTCGTTGGCCACTCCGTCAGCGGCATGATTGGCATGCTGGCTTCGATTCGGGATAAGAAATATTTTCAGCGGATGGTTATGCTAGGCGCTTCGCCGCGTTACGTCAACGATCTCCCAAGCTACTACGGGGGCTTTGACCGCAACGAGATAGACGAGCTGCTGCAGATGATGCAGATGAATTTTATCGGCTGGGCAAGCTACCTCGCCCCAATCGTCATGCAGAATCAAGATCGCCAAGAGCTGTCCACCGAGCTGGAGGAAAGCTTCTGCTCCAGAGACCCGCATATCGCCAGACAGTTCGCGGAAGTAACCTTCTTGTCCGACTGCCGGTCAGAGCTGGCCTCCTCTTCAATCCCGACGCTTATTTTGCAATGCACGGACGACAGCATCTCGCCTCCTGAAGTAGGAGAATTCATGCATGCGCAGCTGAAAAACAGCACCTTACGGCAAATGAAGGCAACCGGACATTACCCGCATCTCAGTCACCCGGAAGAAACCACGCAGTACATTAAGGATTATTTGGCGATTTCCTAAACGACGAAACGACGAAGAAAGGCAGTATTTGAATGGATACCCTGTTAAATGAAGCTCCTTGCGGCTATTTCTCGATTACCGACAAGGGACTAATTCAATCGGTCAATCAGACACTGTTAACGATGCTGGGTTATGACCGCGAGGAATTACTGGAACGGCATATCGAGTCCACGATGTCGGTGGCGAATAAGATGTTTTTTCACACTTATTTCTATCCTTACATCCAGCTTTACGGCCAGGTGAACGAGATGTATTTCTCGTTCCGGTCGAAGGACGGCAAGGATCTTCCCGTGCTCTTGAACGGCATCAGGCGGAACCGGGACGGCAAAGCCGTGATCGACTGCGTGGCACTTGAGATGCGGAAACGGATTGAGCATGAGAAGGATATCATGAAGACCAAGCGGCAGCTTGAGATTTTGTATCAGGAGACGAATGAAGCCAATCACAGGCTGGAGCTGCTGCATGCCCAATACGAGAAGAAGCAGCGGGAGCTAATGGAACTGAATGAGCGGCTGGAGACCTTGGCTTCGACGGATCCGCTGACCGGCCTGAAGAACCGCCGGTTTTTCCAGGAGCAGCTGCTGAGTCACACGGAATTATCAAAGGGGGCGGGGAATGTCCTCTCGCTCTGCATCATCGATATCGACCGCTTCAAAAGCATTAACGATACGTACGGTCATCCTGTCGGCGATCTTGTTCTGACCAGACTGGCCCAGCTGCTGCAGGAGCAGTCGCCGGAAGAAGCGGTTGTCGCCCGGTTCGGCGGGGAAGAATTTGTTATTTTGCTGCCGGGGCTGGATCGGGATCGGGCTCTCGCTGCCGCGGAGCGGTACCGCGCAGCCACGGAGACGACTCCGCTTGGCGATTTGCGCATCACCATCAGCATCGGCGCGGCAACCTTTGCTGCGGAGGAGGAATCTGAGTTATCCCTGCTGCAGCAGGCCGACCAAGCGCTCTATCTCTCGAAAAACAACGGACGCAACCGGGTTACGCATTACCGTAGTTAATAGTAAAGGCCGCCCATACCGTGAGTATGAACGGCCTTTTTCCTTTCTTTGTTGCCAGCCCCTTACGTCCGGGCCTTAACGATGCGCGGAGCATCGTTAAGGGGCCTGACTAGCTGCTCTTTCACCATGTTAACGATATGCCGCATCGTTAAGCAGCACCCTGGCCATCAACGATGGCCAGGACCTTCATTAACCCCGTTACTTTTAAACAAAAACCCATAAAGGAACACGATCGCAGACAGCAACGCTGCGGAGATGAGGAGAATATAAGCTACCTGGTACTTAACGAACTCCCCGCGAAAAACAACCAGCTCCACGCACGCAATCATGCTTAGACCAATATTTTCTCTATTGTACTTCGTTAATTTATAGCGCAATAACCGATAGGCAAGCAGAATAAAGATAAATCCTAGAATCACGCTTCCGAAATAGATCACGACAGCAGCCTCCTACAAATACGCAGCTTTCAGCAACACCCAAATTATACCATACTAAAAATACGCACTCCACCCTCCCCCAGCTTCTGCTTTACATTAAGAAATTTACAGGTAAGATGGTTAAGACAGCATATCCTATTTACCCGAAAGGAACCGTCATCATGTCATCCGCTCCTACGCTTCAAACACCGGCAGCACAGGCGGGCAAAGCCTCGCTTTCCAAGGGACTGCTGCTCCTGATGGCTTTTACCGCCGGCATGACCGTCGCGAATTTGTATTACAACCAGCCGCTGCTGGCGGATATCGGCCGGTCCTTTGGCGTTGCCCCGAGCGAGGTTGGATTTGTCTCCACCTGCACCCAGATCGGCTATGCCCTGGGCATGTTCCTGTTCGTGCCGCTGGGCGACATCAAGGAACGCAAAGGACTTATTACCGTTCTGCTCTCGCTCGTCTGTCTTTCCCTGATTGGCATAGCCACCGCGCAAAATCTCGCCTGGATGTTTATCGCGAGCTTTGCCGTTGGCCTGACAACCGTTGTGCCGCAAATCCTCATCCCGCTTGCCGCGACACTCGCTGTACCCGGCGAACAAGGCAAAGCAGTCGGAACCGTTACAAGCGGTCTGCTGCTCGGCATTCTGCTCACCCGAACCGTGTCCGGCTTGATCGGCGGAACCTGGGGCTGGAGGTTCATGTACGCCTTAGCGGCGGCGGCCATGCTGGCTTTGCTGCTTCTGCTCCGAATCAAGCTTCCCGTGGCCCGCGCAACCGCCGAGCTGCGCTATAGCGAGCTGCTGCTTTCCATGGGTAGGCTCGTGAAAAAATATTCCACGCTGCGGGAGTCCGCTTTGATTGGCGCAGCCAACTTCGCCGCCTTTAGTATTTTCTGGACGGCTTTATCCTTCTATGTGGAAGGCGAGCCTTATCATTACAGCAGCCAGATCGCCGGCCTGTTTGGATTAATCGGTGCGGCCGGAGCATTAGGCGCTCCCTTTGTCGGCAGACTCGCCGACCGCATTCCAACCAAGTGGATGATTGGCGGCTTAATCGCGCTAAACATCATCGCGTATCTGTTCTTCGGGCTGCTTGGCGGCATGTTATGGGCGCTTATTGCAGGCGTTATTTTACTTGATCTCGGCGTGCAAGGTACTCAAGTCGCCAACCAGACCCGCATCTATGCGCTTGAGCCCCCGGCCCGCAGCCGCCTGAATACCGTTCAGATGGTAACCACCTTCCTTGGCGGAGCGATTGGTTCGTCTGCAGGCAGCTTCGCCTGGCATGAATGGGGCTGGAGCGGCGTATGCTGCGCGGGCGGATTCGCAGGATTATTCAGCTTCTCGGTATGGCTGATTCATCGGCTGCTAAAATGACCCACACGACAAAAAACGCTGTAAAGCTGGTCCACCGCCAGCCTTACAGCGTTTTTCCCTTCTTTAAGCTACATCCGCTGAGCCGCTCTTTTCCCTGCCCGCTTATAAATCGCGGCAACCGGATTGGAGCAGATGCGTCCCGCGTATTGATCAAACACCTCTGCAAGCACGTCATGCTGGAATTGCAGCTTAGCGCGTTTATAACCCTCGCGGACCAGCCTTTCGCGCAGCTGCGTATCGCTCGCCAGCTTTACAACGGCATCCGTGATCGCCATTATCGACTCAGGCTCCACAAGGAGCCCCGTCTCCCCGTCGAGCACCGCTTCCGAAGCTCCGCCTGAGCGCCCTGCAATGACCGGCACGCGGGCGGAAGCCGCCTCCAGATAGACGATGCCGAACCCTTCGGCGTCGCCCTTTTCCAGCTGCCGGCTTACCATTATGAACTGACTCGCCAGATTGTAATAATCGTTTAACCGCTCCGTGCCGTTTATCCCGCCCACGAACCGAACCTTTCCCGACACGCCGACCGTTCCGGCCAATTGCTCCAGTCTGCCCCGCTCCGGACCGTCTCCTACAATGACATAGACGGCATTCGGGATATGGCGCAAAATCGCGGGCATCGCTTCGATCACCTTGTCATGGCCTTTGCGCGTAACAAGCCGCCCTACCGACAGCAGCACATACTTCCCTTCCAGTCCGTGCTCCCGCCTTAGCTCCTCGTCAACCGCCTTTGGCTCGAATAAGCTTTCCACGCCGGGATGGACAATGCCGATTCTGCCGGGCTCCACCCCGTACTCCTCGACCAGGCGGCGGGTAAACTCGCTGTTGACCAGCACGCCGTCCGCCTTGCGCAGAATCAGCTTCACAATCTGATTAAGGCCGATATAACGACGGAACATCAGCATATCCATACCGTGGGCGGATATCATATAGCGGCGCCTGCCAAACACGCGGAATAACAAACCGATAAAGCCGATTAACACGTACCCGTACACCGTGATATCCGGTTCTTCGCTGCGCAGCGTTTTTTTCACCTGCCGAAACAGCCGTCCCCAGCTGAACACGTCGGCACGCTCCCCCCGCATAAACGCTCCCCTTAGGATCCGGTAAGGCTGACCCTCGTCAAAGGAAGCGCAATCCGGGTATTCAGGCGCGATAACGATCATTTCATGCTTCGTATGTTTGGACAGATTGTAATAGTAGTTCTGCATGCCTCCGACACCCGGCGGAAAAACACCCGCGACGAGCACGATCTTCCTACGTTTCATATACCTTCTCCCCTCGCGTCAGATAGCACACGCCACGTATAACCGCCCAGAACAGCAACTCCGCCATAATGTTCCAAAGCCGGGCAATAACCGAAATCTGGAGCGCCGTCTCCGTCCCTAGCTTCATGGACAGGAAATAGACCAGGAAGCCCTCCCTTACCCCGAGCCCGCCGGGCAGCGGACTTACAAGCCCAAGGAGCCAAGAGGTCGCGAACGTTCCCGCGGCGTAAAACAAACCTATCTTCCCTTTATCAAAGCTGTTGGTAAGAAGCCAAAAGGCGATGCCCATAACAAAATGGCTGGCCAAAAAGCATGCCAAATAAGCGAAAAACTGATTCCGCGTCAAGCTGACCTCGGAGCCGGCCATCTCCACGCCGCCAAACGACTTTGTCATTTTCCCGATCATCTTCCGAAGAAATTTCCACCGGGATGCGCGAACGAACAAGCCTTTGACCGCTACCGTCAGCGGATGGTAGAACAAATAAATTAGCGCAAACACGAGAACAAGCAGGAGCCCTACCCAGACAGGCACAATATGGAGGGTGACAATCAGCATCATGGCGTAGACGAGCGCCGCCGCAACGAGCAGAATGTTCTCGTACACAATGGCGGCGAATTGGGCATCCAGCGGCACCCCGGCTTTGGTCGCCATCACAATCCGTCCGGCCACGTTCCAGAAGCCTCCGGGAATGTACTTGCCGAACTGGGTTTCAATAAAAATACGGAGACCGCCCAGCATCGAAAGTCTCGCCCTGCCGCTGAAGCGGCCGGTATCGGATAAGGAGGCATTGACGATTAACACCCAAATACCGGCTTGAAGCATCAGAAAGATCGAGAATAAGAGCAGCGATAGGTAAAACCGGAAGTTCGCGTGCACCAGGAAGGACGTAAGATCTTCCAGCTTCAGCGGAATGTTGCGAACAATAAATACGACGATGATGGCCAAGACAGCGACCTTGAGCACCGTTGGCGCCAGCTTGCGGTACATCGGCAACCATCAACACCTCCTGACTATAGTTAAGCCATCTTTCCATTATAGGGATGTTCTGTCATCCGTGATTTATCTAGAATGCCGAATTTGGTAAAATCCATACCTTTTCCATGTAAAAATGAATAAACAAACAGCCGGCTGCGGAAGCAGCCAACCCTGCTTGACTGCCTTTTCCGCTGCCGATTAACCCAGTTCCCGAAGCTGCTTCTTAAAGCCCTGATGATCGCTGGAGTAGCCAAGCGCCCGGTAGAACTGATGAGCCTTCTCCCGGTAACCGCTGGACACAAAAATAATGTAACTGCACTCTCGTTCCTCAGCGAATTGCTCGAGCCGCTTCATCAGCATTTTTCCAACGCCACGGCCTCTATAATCAGGATTAACGACCACATTCTCCACAACGAGGAACGGACGGCAATTCCCGACAAGATCGTAACATTCAATCCCCATTGCGGTTCCAATCACCTGATCGCCGTCGCAAGCCGCCGCCAGAAAATAATGCGGATCCTCCGTCACAGTCGCGAGCATCCTGCCCATTGCCTCTATATTGGAACGAACCTCCATCAGCACCTCGAACAGCTTGGCCAAATCGAGAAGATCCCGTGGCCCCGCTTCCCGTATCGCAATCGTTGTCATATCCAATATCCTCCTGTCTTTCATTGCCGTAGTTCATTGTATCATTCGGTTAGAACAAAAACCGAATAGGCTTGCCGGTGATGTTATGCTTGCCTTAACCGGATGACATAACAAGAAAACCGCTGCCTTGGAGGCCAGCGGTTTTCTGCTCGTTTGGGATCTATTCAGCTGCACGCCAGCTGATCATTCTCGAGATGAACGCAAACGACACGATAATAAAGCCGATCAGGACGAACATATCCATGGTCACTGCGGGCGTCCAGCCTTTCGTGAGCATCTCCCGGAGCGCGGAGGCCGAATAGGTGGTCGGAAAAATAACCCCGATATACCTCAGAACCGGCGGCAGCTGGCTGGCTTCCATCATAACCGGCGACAAGAACCCGACAAACATCATTAACCCCTGCACAAGCATATTGGTCATCTGGTGATCCGGAGACCAGAATCCGATTCCCGCCCCTATGCCGACCATGCTCAATACGGCCAGCAGGAAGACCGGTATAAGTCCCCACTCGTAATGAAGCTTTATTCCGTACGCAAACTGCCCGATAAAAGCCATGATAATAACCGAAGGCATCGCCGTCATCAACCCGCGCACAAGCTGGGTAACGACAAAGATCGCTTTCGAGATGGGAAGAGAGGAGTAAAAGGTAAAGTAGCCCGCATGCTTCTGCCACGAGATCTCCTGTCCCAGCGCGTTAAATCCCATCATAATGATCGCGAATACGATATTGCCGACAATGACATTTACCATGATCTGACCCGAGGAAACCCCGTACATAAATTTCATGAACAACAGCGTGGTCAGCGGAAAGATCGTCGCCATAATAAAGATCCATATCCATTGCTCCCGCACGATGGCAACCTGGATCCGCAATAGGATGTACAGCTCGGTCCACATTCGTCCCTTTACAAAAGCAAGCGCATTAGCCAATGACGCTCCCCACCTTTTCCTCATGGATTACATATCCCGCAGCCTTCGCCTTCTGACTGTCGATATAGAGATAGACGTCCTCCAGATTGGGAGGAAGCATCGCATATTCGTCAATAGGCAGGTCGGTCGCATGAAACATCCAATCCAGCATCGTACCCGCCCGATTTTTGTCGATCAGAAGCCGAAGCCGGTTCTCGCCTGTCTGCTGGATATCGCCCCACTCCTCCATCCGCTTCATCAGATTAACCGCTTCCCCCTCAACAGCCGTCAGCTCCAGCTTCAGCCGCCCATCCACGCGCTGCTTCAGGTGAGAGACGCTGTCGATCTCCAGCAATCTTCCATAGTTGATAAAAGCAACGCGGTCTACCACCCGCTCCGCTTCCAGCACGTTATGGGTAACAAGAAGAATGGTAGCCCCTTGGCGGTTCCGCTCCACGATAATATCCCACACCAGCCGCCGGTTCAGAGGGTCAAGCTCGTTAGTCGGCTCATCAAGCACAAGAACGCGGGAATCGCCTATCATCGTTGTTCCGATTCCGACCATCCGTTTCTGTCCGCCGGACAGCTTCTTGAGCGGCCTGCCCGCGAGCTCCGCCATATTAAATCGCTCGAGCAGCTCCATCGTCTGCTTCTCTGCTTCCTTCTTCGGCAGGCCTCGAAGAATGCCGGTGAAAAGCAGCGCCTCTCTGGCCGTCAGCGCGCCAAGGGCATGCGGCTCTTGCGCGTAATAACCAAACTCCGAGGCTACCTTCTTGGCCTGCTTGAGCACATTAACCCCTGCGTACCGGACTTCGCCGGAGGTTGGGGCAAGCAGTCCGACGATCTGCTTGATCAACGTGCTTTTCCCGGCTCCGTTAGGCCCAAGCAATCCCAGAATCTCGCCTTCCCGAATGGAAAAGCTGATATCGATGTTCGCTTGCTTCTTCCCTTTCTTGTACACCTTGTTGACCTGGTCAATCTCGATTAAGTCCATCGGCATCCACCTCAAGCTTTCAAGATTATTAGGTTGCTGCAGGCGCAAACAGCTGCAAGCCTACCCGGCGCATCCCATCCCATACCGGAGAAGAAGGATCATCGGTGTTGACCAGCCCTACGCCTTGAATAAAGCAAAAATATCCCCACGCGACTTCATGCGCATCGTAAGACTGAAGCTGGCCGGCCGCCTGGCCTTCAGCAATCACCGCCGTCAGCCCCGCCGTATAGTCACTGGCGAACCGGTACATCGCTTCCGCTTCCTCCGGAAACCGTTGATGCTGCCCCAGCACGTACTGCACCAGCCGCAGAAAGGACGAGTTGCTTGCCGCAATCCGGATATGCACGTCAATCATGGACTTGATTCTGTCCAGCGGCGTTCCTTCCCCGTGCACGAAGGCAAGGAAGGGCTCGCGGAACCGCTCAAGCGGCTCCAGTACGGCGCAACGGAACAGCTCCTCCTTGCTGTCGAAATAGAGCAGAATCGTTGCCGCGCTTATTCCCAAGCTCTTGGCCAGCATAGCGAATGTGGTACCGGAGAAGCCATTCTCGGGAAAAGCAGTGACGGCAGTCTGTAAGATAAGCTCTCTTTTCTCTTGTCTGGCTTGCTCATTGACGGTCCTTGCCATGTTTGATTGTCCTTTCCTAATTAAATATATGAACGTTTATTTATATAATAATCATAATTCCTTAAATTGTAAATACATCCAGTTAAGGAATCGTAAAATGGTTACCCTTCTTATCCCATGCCTCCATGGATTCTAGAAAAAAATGTTCTCGGTTGCCCTCGTTTACTAGATATGTAAAACAAAAAAATACTATTTTTTTATACTATTATTTTTCGCGAGAATATCTGATTTCCTGTTATTCAAAGCTTCAGCACCTAATAATTTCGCCCTAAAATAAGTTATTCTCGCTTATCTTTTTTTTAATAGTCTTATTCCAAATTAAGGAACAGAAACGTTTGTCGAAAAATGGATATTACTAGAAAATTTCAAGTTGACGCTGTCGCCTGCCGTCATTTATAGTTATTTAGGACTAGTTAGGTGTCGAATCTAGCAGGGACTTTAATCCTAAATTTTGACACAAGCAGACTATAAGAACGGAAAGGAAGTGAGTCTATGTTGGCTCGATCATCGGCCTTTACAAGAATTGCCCTATTGCTTCTTGTATTGGGTGTCATGCTCGGAGTCACGCATCCAACTGCCACCAAAGCAGCGGTAAATGTGGTTGACATCAAGAGTAATGCAATGAATTTGGGAACTCCAACCCTGGTTTCCGGCACTGCCGGACAAGTAGGGGCCGTCTACAAGTATACGAATGTCATTACAAGAGACGGCATTACGGTTGATGCCAAAGTAACGATCAAGGGGGCTAGCGGGGCATCCTTGGCCGGAAACGTATTGGATAATCCGGGAACAGGCTTTGATGAGCGGTTTAATCCATGGGTTACAACCAGTCCCGGAAGCGGCTCATTGACCTTTCACTTTGATTTCATTGATCAGGCAACCGGCAATCCGGTTCAAATCAAGAACTTCTTTGTGACGGTCATCGATATTGACGGCAGCAGTTCCACCTCCAAGGAATTTGTCCAATTATCCGGCTTTGCGAGCTATTCTGTGAATAAAAACACACAGCTTGTCATAAGCTCGGCAACTGCCGGCAGAACGCAATTTGCAGGAAGAGGCTCCTCCCTTAATGGTACATCTTTTGAGGATACGGCTTCCGTAATCATCAATTACACCGCGCCAATAAACGGACTGGATCTTGTCGTTGGCAACACGAGCAATTTAAGCTCCCGTCAATTCTCGGTTAACTTCGGTGCCCCGGGCGGTACATTCAGCGATCCGAAGCAGGTAGACAACAGTTCTTCTCCAACTATCGATGTTTCTATTGACGACGGTGGAGACGGCAAACTGATTGCAGGCCAAGATAATATTAAAGTCGTTAATATTTCCGGATCCACCAATGCGGGCGCTGGACAGCCTGTCACCCTTACGGTGAAGGATTCTTCGGGCTCGGAACGGAATTACGCGGCAACCGTTGGACCCGACGGGAAGTATGCCACTCAGCTTGACTTCTCTGCTCTGAAATACGGAACCGTAACCGTATCGGCGGACACGGTCAGCTCCGACGGCAATCCGGCCAAGACGGCAACGGATACAACGGATAAAGTGAATACGGCACCAGTTGCCGAAGATGCCTCTTTCTCAGGAGACGAAGATACGACCTTTAACAAATCCCTGAGCGATAAAGGCAGCGATATCGACGGTGAAACCATCACCTTCTCCAGAGTAACAGGACCATCAAATGGTAGCTTGACTTTGAACCCGAACGGTTCTTTTACATACTCGCCTAACGCGAATTACAACGGTCCCGACAGCTTTACGTACAAAGTAAATGACGGATCTCTTGACTCTAATACAGCTACGGTTGATCTTACGGTAAAGCCGGTTAATGACGCGCCAGTCGCTTATGACTCCAGCATAAGCGCCGTGGAAAACACGCCGGTTGGCGGGACTGTGAATGGTTCGGATATAGACGGGGATCTGCTGCAGTATCTGGAACAGGATTTGCCGCAACATGGTACTTTAGCGCTCGATGCGATAGCGGGTTCATACACCTACACGCCTGATCAAGGTTTCGTTGGAATGGACAGCTTTACGTTCATTGCCAACGATGCCGAAGTGGGTTCGAACAAGGCAACTGTCACCATCAACGTAACAGCAGCTCCTAACGCTTCTCCAGTAGCCCAAGATGACAATAAAACTACAGATGAAGACACTCCGGTTACGGGTGCAGTAACTGCAACTGACGGAGACAATGACACTGTTACCTATTCTCTTGTCACGGCACCGGTTAACGGTACGGTCGTTCTGAATGCAGACGGCACTTACACGTATACGCCAAATGCAAACATCAATGGTACCGACAGCTTTACTTACAAAGCGAATGACGGCAAAGCCGACTCTAACGTCGCAACCGTTAATCTGACGATTAACGCTGTTAACGATGCACCTGCTGCGAACAATTCGAGCAAAACAACGGATGAAAATACGCCTGTCAACGGCAGCGTAACCGGGCAAGACGTAGAGAACAGCGCGCTGACTTATGTGCTTGATACGGCGCCTGTTCATGGTACGGTCGTCTTAAACAGCGATGGAACGTACACGTATACGCCAAACCCGAATTATTCCGGCTCGGACAGCCTCACCTTCAAGGCTTACGATGGCGTGCTCTACTCGGCTCCCGCTACCGTCAGCATCACGATTAATGAAGTAAATGAAGCTCCCGTTACTCAAAACGATACTCTGCAAACCGAGGAAGATAAATCCCTTAACGGCAGCGTTCATGCAACGGACGATGACGGTGATACCCTTCACTATTCGGTAGTCGGCCAACCTGCTCATGGCGACCTGACCCTGAACGGGGACGGCACGTTCACCTATACGCCGGATCCTAATTACAACGGCCCGGACAGCTTTACGTTTAAAGCTAACGATGGCACGGCTGATTCTGCGCCGGCAACGGTAGAGATTACGGTTACTGCCGTGAACGACGCGCCAACGGCATCGGATGATTCCAAAGTCGTTGAGTCCGGCTCCAGCGCGACGGGCGGCTTTAAGGCGAGCGATGTTGATGGCGATACCCTTACCTTCGCGGTTGTAACCCCGCCGGCGCATGGTACGGTTGTCATCAACAACGACGGTACTTACACGTACACGCCAGACGCTGGCTATGGCAGCACGGACAGCTTTACGTTCAAGGCCAATGACGGAAAACTTAATTCCAATACGGCTACCGTTACTTTAGCCGTTCGTCTTCTTGACGGCTGGGTTGGCGACCGTGCTGTTACGGATTCTTCCGAATGGACCGTAGCGCCTAACAAACCGCTGAAAATCTCGGCTATTACGGAAGTTACCGCAACGGCAGTTACGGCAACCTTTGACTTCGACGGTCCGGACAACGGAACGGATAACGATTCGGTTACGCTGACTTTGGCTAACGGCGATACTTACCAGACAGACGGATATAAGAAATGGGAAAACGTGCAGTATCGTCTTCCTTCAGAAGCAACAAGCAGCGCCCATGCGGTAACCTTCGCATCTTCGAAGGGGGACGAAGCATTGCCGGCCGAAGCGGCTTCCAAGCTTCAGAACAACAATTTTACCGTGATCCGCACCGTGTCCGTTGACGGAACGGTTCAAGATCGCAACAGCCAAGCTCCAATTGAAGGAGCTAAGGTAACCTTGTATGATCCAACGGGAACGAATAAAGTTGCCAACACAACAACGGATGCTTCCGGATACTACAAATTCCCTAATGTCCGTACCGAGCATTACCTGATTGTTGTGGAGAAGCAAGGCTATGCAACACGCAATCAAGTCATTAACGCTTTGCCTGGCTTAGCTGCTGAGACAACGATTCATCAGAACTTCGAGCTTGTGAAATACATCTTGAAGCTTAGCGCGAACCCTAGCTCCATCGTTGGTGACGGCCATACGATTTCGAAATTGACGGCCATTCTGACTGATATAGACGGCAAACCGCTCAAAGACGTCACGATTACCTTCTCCGCTTCGCTCGGAACCTTCCTTGGCGGTTCCCCAACCGCGGTGACGGATGCGGCTGGCAAAGCAACGATTGAATACCAATCTTCGAAGATTGAAGGCATTTTATCGCAAAGCGTTCCGGTAACGGCTACGGCTGATGACGTGGAACGCAGCATTTACGCGCAAGAGCAAATCATCATTACCTTTGAGCCGGCTTCCGTAACGGGCGTTGTAACGACAACGGATAACGGAACGCGTTCAATCGTTGCCGGCGCAGTCGTAAAAATCACAAAAGACTTTGACGGCGACGGCATTATCGACTTCGCGGCTGAAGCCATTACCGACGCAGACGGGAAGTACAGCATTGCCGTTCCACGCGGCGACGAAAAGTATGACATTGAAGTTATCAAGACCGTTCAAGTAGGCAGCCAGACCAAAGAAGTTTCCTTCAAGCAAACCGTTGAGGTTGGCGCGGTAAGCGGAAACCCGGGCGAAGTTTTCGAATCGACGAAAACCATTACCGGCCTCCTTACGCAAAAGCTTCCTACCGGTCAGAATGACACGCTTAAACAGGAATTCATGAATCAGGTCACCGTGAAGCTGATTGGTCCGGCACCGGATCATAAAGAATTTACCGCACCTTTGAAAGACGGCGTATTCAATATTCCTGGCCTTGAACGGAATACGGAATATCAGATTGCAATCATCTTCAAGGTTCCGGATTCAGAGCACGGCGGCTTCAAAGACATTATTATTAACGCATTGGACAATAACGGCACGCTTCCGACAATCAAGCTGGCAGCGAACGGCGAAATGAACATCCTTAACGAGCTCATTGACCCGTATGGCGACATTACCGACATCAACACCCATGCTGCCATTGACGGTGCAACCGTAAAGCTGTATTACGCAAACACGCCGCGCAATATTACAAACGGCAATACGCCTGGCACGGAAGTTAAGCTGCCTGAGATCGCAGGCTTTGCTCCAAGCGACAACGCGAACCCGCAGACAAGCAAAGACGGCGGTAAATACGCGTACATGGTTTATCCGACAACCGATTACTACATCGTTGCAACGGCTCCGGGCTACGTCACTTACACGAGCCCAACGATCCCTGTCGAGTATGCGATTGTCCGCCATGACATTCAGATGTCTAAGGCATCTGTTACGCCTGCCGGCAAGCCTAACGTCGTTGTTAACGTATCCGTTGACAAGGACAGACAAGTAGAAGGAACAGCAGGCAAAGTTAAAGTGGAGTACCTGAACAACGGTACGAAACAAGCTACCGGTGCTACTGTGACGTTAACCCTCCCTGAGGGCACCACGGTAACAAGTGCAGACGGAGGCAAGGTAGAAGGCAATAAAGTGACTTGGAATGTCGGGGATCTCAACGTCGGAGATAAAGGCGTACGCAATGT
Source organism: Paenibacillus sp. BK033 (assembly GCF_004345425.1). Classification (GTDB taxonomy): domain Bacteria; phylum Bacillota; class Bacilli; order Paenibacillales; family Paenibacillaceae; genus Pristimantibacillus. The sequence goes on along the minus strand of NZ_SLVP01000006.1, from coordinate 44,495 downwards.
GGAAGTGAAGTACCCTTCGATCAATGTGACCGAGCTTCTCGTAACGATTTCCGCGGAAGGCAAAGCAAGCCAAGAGCTGCTGAATCCTGAAGCGGCAAAAGCATCCGTGAAAGTATTGCTCTTCTCCACCGGAGACGAAACCGTGACGCATCAGCGTTATATTCTCGGCTTCCCGGACGGCAAGTTCAAGCCTAGCCAGAAGCTGACCCGCGCGGAGCTAGCGGCCATTATCGCACGCCTCCTGAACGGCGGCTCGACAACGCTGAAAGCCGAATTCAAGGATGTGCCTTCTACCCAATGGGCAAGCGGTTATATCCGGATCGTCACGGACAGCGGTATCTTTAAAGGCTTTGCAGACGGCACCTTCCGTCCGAACCAGCCTGTAACGCGCGAGGAATTGGCTACAGTCATGGTACGTTACCTGAAGCTGGAGACCTCAATGCCAATCACTCCGCAATTCGGAGACAGCGAAGGACGCTGGTCCTCCTCGGCAATCGAGGCATTGTTCCGCAACGGCCTGACAACGGGTTATCCGGATGGTACGTTCCAACCGGGCAAAGACATCGTTCGCCTTGAAGCCGTAACGCTGATCAACCGCCTTCTGTACAGAGGCCCGCTGACTGACGTAGAACCATCCTTCCCGGATGTTGCGAAGAGCAACTGGGCGTTTGGTCAAGTCGAAGAAGCAACAAGAAGCCACGAAGCAACGCGCACTTCGGACGGCAACGAGCATTTCGTTAAAGCAATCGACGACAATGTAAAGTAAATTCGTATGGCCGGCATTCCTTGATGGAATGCCGGCCTTTTTTACGGTAAAAACGTATTCACCTCATTTCTAGAAAAACGCCCAGCAATGCAGCTAAAACAGGCAAACAAGGATACCAGCTTTCGTTAGTCTGCTGAATTATTCGATGAATTAAGAATATGACGTTTCGTTAGCCAATACGAAAAAGAGGCGGTTACTTTGCAGCCGCCAGATCCGCATTGTACTTGGACACGTATTGCTCGGCTACGTCTTCTTGCGTGGACGATTTCGCTTCTGATGAAGTGCGGAAAAGCCATCTCCGGCACTCTCCCCTCAATATAATTACGAAAAAGCCGGTCAACCCCGCAAAGGGCTAACCGGCTATAATCATCTACTGCTTATCCTTTTGTCCGGAACATCAAGTAGAGGAAATACGGAGCTCCAATCACCGCAACAACGATACCCGTCGGAATCTCCGACGGCTGCAAAATCCATCTGCCGATCGTATCGGCCACAAGCACCAGCAGTCCCCCTGCAAGCGCCGTTGCGGGAAGAAGGATCTGATAACGCTGTCCGACCAGCCTTCTGGCCAAATGCGGCGCGATCAGCCCGACGAATCCGATGCTGCCGCTTACGGCGACGCAGGAGCTTGCCAGGCCAACGGCAGCCGCCAGAAGCCAGATCTGCTGCTTGGCCACTGCCGCGCCTAGCCCCGTCGCGAGCGGAGCGCCAAGGTTAAGGACATTAATCGTCTGCGACTTGAAATAGACGAATGGCAGCAGCACGACGATAAACGGCAGAAGGGCCGTCACATAGTTCCAGTCCTTGCTCCAGATACTGCCGGCTGTCCATGTCGCCACGAATTGATACTGCTCCGGATTAATCCGCAAGGAGACCAAAATGGTCACGGCCGAGAAGCCCGAGCTGATCGCTACCCCGTTCAGCACAAGCCGGTTCGAGGACAGTCCCTTGTGCTTGCGGTACGAGATAACGAAGACCAGCAAGGCGGCAACGCCGCCTCCCAGCCATGCCAGAATCGGAAGCATATAAGCCGGCGCTGAAGCCGGAGAAGAATAGAACGCTACATAGAGCAGAATTACCATGCCCGCGCCGGAGTTGATTCCGATAATGCCTGGATCGGCCAGCGCATTTCGGGTCAATGCCTGCAGTACGGCGCCGGATACAGCCAGCCCCATGCCTATCAGAATGGAGATGATAATGCGGGGAAGCCGGAAATCGAACAACACCAGATGCTGCTGGGCGGTTCCGAAGCCAAATAGCGTTTTAACCACGTCAAGCGGCGACATCCGGATAACCCCGGTGTTCATGCTAATTAGAAAGGCTGCAAGAATGCCGATTAGCATAATGAAAATAACAAGAGTATTGCGTCGTTTTCCGCGTATTTCGGATAGAGAAATCGTCGTCCCTTTCATCGCTTACAGCTCCCTCCTTTCCTTATTGGCAAGGTACAGGAAGAACGGAACGCCAATTAACGCAATCATGGTGCCGATAGGCGTCTCATACGGAGGATGGACGGTTCTTGCCGCCAAATCCGCAAGGACAACAAGCAAAGCGCCAAGCACGGCCGAGGTTGGAATAATCCATTTATAATCAACGCCTACCAGCTTGCGGGCCACATGCGGTACCAGAAGGCCGATGAACGATACCGCCCCGGCCACCGACACGGCCGAGCCGGCCAGCATCACAACGATGATGACGCCGGCCAGCTTAACAGGACCCGTCCGCAGGCCAAGACCTTTGGATACCTCTTCGCCAAGGCTCAGCATCGTGATGGAACGGGACAGAGTCATCGCCGCGATAAGCGCAACGCCTACCCATGGAAACATAATCTTCAGCTGTTCCCAGCGGATACCGGCAACCCCTCCGGCATACCAGAAGGCAAGCTCCTGGCCAATGCGGAAATACAGCGCAACCCCTTCGCTTAATGCGGTTAGCAAGGCGGACAACGTTACGCCCGCGAGCACCATCCGCATTGGCGTCAGCCCGCCGCGCACGGACGCTCCTAAAGCGACAACGATAACGGTGCTGACCGCCGCGCCAAGGAAAGAGAATAGAATATGATAGGGATACGAAAGGCCGGGAGCAAAAGCAAAGCATAAGGCAAGGGCAAAGCCCGCGCCGGAGTTCAGCCCCAAAAGTCCGGAGTCCGCAAGCGGGTTACGCGTCATGCCCTGCATAATCGCGCCCGCAACCGCAAACGCGCTGCCCACCAGCATGCAGCCCAACACCCGCGGCAAACGGAGTTCCCGAATAACCTGATGCTCTTTCAAATCGGGATTAAAATGAATGACCGCTTCCCACACCGTCAGGAATTTGATGTCCATCGCGCCAAAGGATACCGACAAGCCTAACGCAAGCACCAGCGCGGCAAGACCGCAAAGAATGATAAGAATCGCGGTAATCGGCCGGGAATATAGTTGTTCAACCTCCCGGCCTGTTGAGGCAGGTTCGGTTTCCAATTGCGAGTTATGCAGCCTAGAGTTATCAGCCATAATGTCTTATCTCCGCTCCAACATGTTTTTCGATCACTTCAATAACGGAAAAAAAGGGAGCAGCAGCTCCCTCCATTCCTACTACTCATTATTTCACAAGATCTTTCAGTACGTTATCGATCATTTGGGAGCTTGCTACAGGACCGTAGTACAACCAGCTGGACGCTCCTTCATATTCGTATACATGGCCGTTCTTAACAGCCGGAATGGATTGCCAGATTGGATCCTTCAACGCTTCCGCTCCGGTGCCCTTGTCGCTGTTGATGAGAATCAGATGGTCGGCGTCCAGGTCGGCAAGCTTCTCAAGGGAAATTTCATTCCAGCTGCCCGTTCCCGTAGCGGAGATTTCTTTCACGACATTCGGCACTTTCAGACCGAGATCATTGTAGAGAACCGCGCCGCTCGAAAGCTTATCGCTAACCACGTAGAATTTGTTTGCCACAAGCCAGATAGCTGCAACGGATTGATCCGGAATAGCCGCTTGCAGTTTCGTCTTCGCATCCGCCGCTTTCGCGTCGTAATCGTCAAGCACCTTTTGGGCTTGATCCTTCTTCTGCAGAACCTCGCCGATTTTCAGCAGAGCTTTGCGCCAGTCGCTGTTCACTTCATCGCCAAGGACGAAGGTTGGAGCAATCTTCGCGTATTGATCGTATTTGCCTCCGTCAACCGTGCTATTCGAGCCAAGGATCAGCAGGTCCGGCGTGAAGCTTGTTACGGCTTCGAACGGAAGATCGTAAGAGATGGTGGGAATGTCTTTCAAATCGCCCTGCAGGTAATCCTGGATACCGTTAGGCACGCTCCATTGGGCAACCGGCTTCACGCCAAGGGCAACCAGGTAATCTTCCAGGTAGGAAGCGATAATTCGCTGCGGGTTAGCCGGAATCGTAACCTCGTGGCCCATGCCGTCCGTCAGCTTTTGCTCCGTTGGCGCCGCTGCCGTCTCCGGCGATGGCGATGCGCTTTCCGTTGCCGCCGCGTTGTTTGCATTGCCGTTATTTTCTTTATTCCCTCCGCATGCCGCAAGCATAAGCGAAAGAGACATTACACTCAGAAGCACTACAACTAGTTTCTTGCCTTTTCCAAACACAAATACGTCCCCCTAATAAGCTGCTAGGCTGTAATCTCGTTAATTGACTAAAGTGATGATAACAATTCTCATTATCAAAGTCAATCCTTAATTATAAGAAGATACCCGATTCTCCCTCCGCACCGCAAACAACAAAACCTCTAACCTGGACCTTTGAAAACGGCCGAGTCTAGAGGTTTCGTTATCATGCCCAATGGAGTTTAAACTTATTCCTTCACGGCGCCGAACACGACGCCTTTCACGAGGAAGCATTGGAGAAACGGATACACAATCAGTATCGGATGCAGCGAGATCGGCAGATAGACGGAGACGCAAGCCCAATAACAAGCATTATAAGAGCAGGCTTATAAATTCTTAGAAATTAAAAAGGACGGCTCGAGAATGATCCCGATGCCGTCCTTTCCTTTAGTATCGCGGCAATGCCGCAACGGATGCCCGGAAATCCGGTCTTCCGTCCTCCGTCCACTTCAGCTCCGTCACAAAGGTATGACGGTTCGGGTCGTACAGCGGATCGCCTATAATCTCCTTGTACGTTCTGGCGTGGAAAACAAACATCGCGGTTGTGCCGTCCTCCGCTACCGTAAAGTTATTGTGGCCTGGACCGTACAAGCCAAGCAGCTCATCGGTTGTCAGCACCGGCACCGGGGATTTGTCCCATGAAGCCGCCTCAAGCAAATCCGCGTCCGCAGATGCTTCAAGGAGCCCGATGCAGTAGTTAAAGTCAGTCGCGCTTGCGGAGTAAGACAAGAAGACGCGATCCCCCTTGCGGATAAAGGCTGCCCCCTCGTTAACTTTAAAGCCGATTCTTTCCCAGTCCAGATCAGGGACGGATATCATCGTCTGCTTGCCGGTAAGCGTCCACGGATTGCTCATTTTCGAAATATACAGATTGGAGTTCCCTTCGATTCCCGGATCCTTCTGCGCCCAGACGTAATACCGTTCGCCGTTATGCTCGAAGGTTGTGGCATCCAGCGAGAAGCTTTCCCAAGCCGCGCGAACCTGCCCCTTTTCCACCCACTCGCCCTTCAGCGGGTCGGCATCGCCGCACTCCAGAACAAACATCCGGTGGTCGAACAGGCCTTCGTTCGTCTCCGAAGTATGCGCCGCCGCAAAATAGACGTACCATTTGCCATCGATGAAATGCAGCTCCGGCGCCCAAATATTCGCGCTTAGCAGCCCTGTCTCGTGCTTTCTCCAAACAACGGCCGGCACAGCATCCGTAAGTCCCTGAATCGTATCTGCCCTGCGAATCTCGATCCGGTCGTATTCCGGTACCGAGGCAACAAAGTAATAGCAGCCATCCGTATGCCTGTAAATAAAAGGATCCGCTCTCTGTTCGATTAGTGGTTTAACTCCGTTAATTTCCGATTGCTGGACTCCCATCCTGTCACCTGCTTCTATTCGTATTTGTCATTAGCCTTTCACGCCACCCACGGTTAAGCCGGAGACGAAATAGCGCTGGAAGAAAATAAAGACGATCATAATCGGTACAATCGCCAGCACGGAGCCGGCAATAAGGATATCGTAGTTGTTGCCGTAAGGCGTCACGAGACTGGACAAGCCGATTGGCAGCGTCAGCTTCTCTCCCGAGTTCAGGACGATCAGCGGCCAGACGAAGCTGTTCCAGCTGGCGAGTGCCTGCACGATAATCATCGCGCCAAACGCGGGCGTCATAAGCGGAACGAAGATTTTGAAGAAAATGCCGTACTCCGAGCAGCCGTCGATTCTACCCGCATCCATGAAATCCTTCGGCAGCCCCGCCGCGTATTGACGGAAGAAGAAGATCGGCAGCGGCGATACCACAAACGGCAGGATCACCCCGCTGAACGTATTGATCAGGTTCATCGCGATCATCTGCTTGTACAGCGGCAGCATAATGATCTCGACCGGCACCATCATGACCAGAAGGACAAACAGAAAGATAATATTGCGGCCCCTGAAACGGTACATCGCCAGCCCATATCCAACCATGGAGGAGAGCAGCATGCAGAAGACGGTATAGACGACGGTAACGATCAAGCTGTTTTTATACCAGATCAGGTATTTCTCCGCCCCGCTCGAGAAGATAAACGAATAGTTGTGGAAGGACAACAGCTCCGGCTGCAGACGAATGTTAAGCCCGAAGCGAAGCAATTCCTTTGACGGCTTAAACGAAGCGAGCAGCAGGCTGTAGAAAGGAAAGACCGACAAGGCCGCAAACAGAATGAATAAGGCAAGCAAAAGCCAGGTTTGAGGACGATTCCATTTGGTGCTCATGTTCAATCCTCCTTCCTAAACAGTCCGAATAAACGAAGTTGTATAACATTGAGGACCATCGTAAGCAGCAGCAGGATCATCCCGATTGCCGAACCGAGCCCAAGCTCGTTCTTTTCGATTCCGCTGCGGTATAACAATCCGATCATGGTCAGGCCAATATCGTTTGGCGAATGGTTGCCGCTCCATAGAATGAAGCTTTCCGTAAACATCGAGTACCCGCCGTAAATGCTGATCGTAATGACATAGATCGCAATCGGTTTGAGCAGCGGCAGCGTAATGCGCCAGAATTTATTCCAGGTATTCGCCCCGTCGATGCTTGCCGATTCGTATAGCTCGCTTGGAATGGACTGCAAGGCCGACATGAAGTAGATGATGTTGATGCCCAAATATCGCCACGTCGCCAGGATGACCAGTACGAGCATACCCGATGCGCTGCTGCCGAGCCAATTGATGGTCTCGAGGCCAAAGGCATGACGGAACGTATTCATGACGGAATTGTCCAACGAGCCGAATACGAGCCGAAACACAATGCCCGCTACGACTACCGAAGTCAAAGCCGGCAGGAACAGGGTCGAACGGAAAAACGCGCTCCACTTCATCAGCTTCGAGTTAAGGAATACCGCCAGCACAAGCGGCAGCGGAATGAGGACCAGAATCGTCCAGAATGTGTATTTCGAGCTGTTCCAAAGCGCGGTATAAAAGGAATCGTCCCATAGATTCCTGTAGTTGTCTAAGCCAATGAAATGGGTCTCGCCCGGCAGTACTTCCTGAAAGCTCATAATGAAGGTCGATATAACCGGATAGACGAAAAAGATCGCTAACGAAAGCACAAACGGCAGCACAAAAACATAAGGGGCGACTCGCTGATTGTATAGAAGCTTTTTCATTTGGACGCTCGCTCCTTCCTGTCAGGATTACTTCGCTGAAGGCCCGCCATGCAAGGGGTCCTTCAGCGAAGCGGTGAAGCTTGTTTTTCTGATGGACTGTTATCTCGCTTCTACTTAATGCTAGACGCTGCGTCGTCCAATACTTGCTTCGGATCCTTCAGATCGTTAAGCGCCTGGAACATCGCTTTTGTCTTGATCACATCGGATACCGCAGGAGTTTTCTCTTTGATATTGGTTGGCGCGATTTCGTCCTTCAGGCTGCTAAGGAACGTAAAGATATCCTTGCCGAAGTAATCGGTGTATTTGTTCGACTCGTTCATAGCCGGATCCGTCCAAGCGTCCGTGCGGATCGGGTCAAAGCCAAGCTGCTTCCAGATCTCGATGTTGCCTTCTTTCGATACTTTCGCAAACTCGAGGAATTTCTTCACGAGCTCCTGATTTTTGGATTGGTTCGTAATGACGGTACCCGTACCGCCCATACCGGAGGAACGCATTTCGCCTTGTTTGAATACAGGCATTGGTTTGATGATGATTTTGCCCTTCAGGTCAGGCATGTAATCCGTAAAGCGGCCCATGTACCACATCGGCATCCAGATTGAAGCAGCGCCTCCGCCGTTCATAAAGCCATAGTATTCTTCCGAGTGATGGAAGCCGCCCGGTGCTACAACGGCTACCTTTTCTTTAACGAGCTTTTGCAGATAAGTCAGCACTTCCACATTCGCCTGATCGTTAAGCGTTACATTGCCGTCTTTATCGAGGAAGTCGGAGCCGTGCTGTACAACGAGCGGCCAGTACGACCATTGGTCCGTTGTTTCAACGGTAGCCATCGGCTTGCCTGTTTTCTCAAGCACTTGCTTGCCTGCTGCTTCGTAATCATCCCAAGTGATGATTTTGTCGGCATCTACGCCTGCTTTATCGAGAATTTCTTTATTGTAGTAAATGACCTCCGCGCCTACGTGGTAGTCAATGCCGTAGTATTGGCCATCCTTCGCGTAGTTGTCGAGGCGGGACATGACGAGATTGTCTTTATTCGGCTCTACGATGTCGTTAAGCGGTACAAGCTGCGGCTCGCCTTTGAGGAAGTTTCCGATTTTGCTGATCTCGATGTCGGCCATGTCCGGCGCGCCTTTGCCGGATTGCAGCGCAACCTGCAGTTTGTTGTGGTTATCGTCGTACGGGAATGTCGTCGCTACCAGCTTAATTTTTTCTTCCGGATGAGCCTCATTCCATTTGTCTGCCATGCTTTCGAAAAATTGCTGGTGAAGCTCGTTAAAAGTCCAAAAAACAACCTTCGTTGCTTTGCCCGAAGAGTTGCCGGAGCTGCACGCGGATAAGACCAACATGAGTGCCAAAGCCAAGGTTGCTGTAACCGTAATCCCTTTTTTCATTTGACGTTTCCCCCTCACATATTGGTTAAGCTTTTGATACCAGAACCATTGTAAGCGCTTCACAATTTGATTATAATAGGCGTAAAGTATTATTTATATACCCAATTGGTTATAAAAACATATTTATTTATTGAGAGTAGGTGCCTTCATGAAAAAGACAGCTCTGTACAAGCAAATCCAGATGGAGATCAAGGGACGGATTGCTTCCGGGCAGCTCCGGCCGCTCGACCGCATCCCTTCCGAGCAGGAACTAATGGATGAATTCAAGGTCAGCAAAATAACGGTTAAGAATGCATTGACGGAGTTGGCGGATGAGGGACTCGTCACGCGCATTCAAGGCAAAGGAACGTTTGTTGCGGCGGATTTGAAACCTGTCGAAGTAAAGGCGCCTGCCCCCGGGCCGGAATCCGAGCCCTTCAAAGTTCCGCTTATCGGCTTCATCATTCCTACCATGAAAACAACCGTCATCCAGAAGCTTGTTGACCATATCGAGTTCTATTTGAAGGAAGCCGGCTTCCGAATGATTCTTAGCATTACCCGGGAGCATGCGGCTGAGGAATCCAGGGCGATTACCGCTCTGGTCGATGCCGGCGTTCAGGGGCTTATCGTGTTCCCGACCGAGGACGAGAAGTATAACGAGTCCCTTCTGCGGCTCTCTCTGGATAAATTCCCCTTTGTGTTTATTGACCGCTTCCTGCGCAATATCGAGACGTATACGATTACTTCGGACAATGACGGCGGCGCCTATAGGACGGTGACGCATCTGTTATCGAAGGGGCATCGCCAGATCGCGTTGATCTCGCCGGAGAACACCAATACCGCCATTGAAGACCGAACGACCGGCTTTGAAAAAGCCTATATCGATCAAGGCGAATCCATCGACAAAAGCCTTTGGTGCCATGTGCCGCTGGAGGTTCTGCGCAGCGAGGGCGCGCTGAATTACGTAACCGACTTCCTGAAGTCGCATCCGACTATCACCGCCGCCTTCACGTTAACCGAAGAGATTGCCGGTCTGACCTGGCAGGCGCTTCGGCTGCTCGAGCGCCGCACCGAGGTAGAGCTCTTCTCCTTCGACAATCCGGACATCCCGAATGTCCCTTACGTCCAGCAGGACGAGCAGGAGCTCGCCCGCTCCGCGGTTATGCTGCTGCAGGACCAGATCGGGCAAACGTACGACCCGCGGCACATTGTCGTGCCGGTACAGCTGGTGTTTCCGTGAAGCGTGCGGGGAAGGTGCGAGCTGGGCATGCGCGGAGGCCTAACGATGCGGCGCATCGTTAAGAGGCTGGTAGAGTTACTTTTTCGGGACCTTAACGTTGCGGCGTATCGTTAGGGTTAGAATAAGCTACAGTGCAGGTCATTTGCTCGTTGTGGTCCATAAGTACCCCGTTTCAGATTAACCTGCACTTTTGCAGCTGCCGTGCATGATGAGCTAGTCTATTTGAAGTAGCTCAAGCCAATTAATTGGTTACTTATTCGTACTACAGCTTCACCTGGGACGGAATGCTACACGCTAGCGCGCCAGAGATACCGCTTAAATAAAAGAGGCTCTCCTTGACGGGAGAGCCTCTTCTTACTTTCGCTTCAATACTATTCTCTATTAGATATTTGCGAATACCTTGTCAAACCCGGCTTTGGAGCGTTCCAGCGCTTCTTCCACCGAGCTGACGATGTCGCCTGGCGCAAGGATTTCTTGCGCCACCGCGCCGGTGTAGCCGATTTTCTTCAGGCTGCGCAGGAAACCGGGCAGATCGATGACGCCTTCGCCCGGATACACGCGGTCATTGTCCAGCACCTGCTCGACCGGAATGTCTTTCGCATCGTTAATATGAACATGAACGATTTGCTCAGGGGACAGCTTTTCGATATCCTCCGTGCCGAGCCCGTTTGTATACCAATGATAAGCATCGAACAGGAGGCCAACGTTCGGAGCATGGATTGCATCCGCAAACGCAAGCGTATCCTCCATGGAATAGATAAACGGATACTTCCAAGCCGTGCGCAAATGATGCGGTCCAACGAACTCAAGTCCAAGCTTAACGCCGTAATTATTTAATATGTTCGCGGATTCTCTCAAACGGCGGACGGCCTGAATCGTGAAGATTCCAGGAGATACGTCCGTTGCCGGCAAAATATACGTGCAGCTTGCCGTACAGCCCAGCTGCGCCGCGGCTTTTGCCTGCTCCTCCAGCTGAGGCAGCCCGTCCCGGAACGCTTCGTCCGTCGTGCGCCATTCGACCGGGAAGCCGCATGAACCAACCGAGATTCCGTTCGCCGCCAGCAATTCTCTTGCCCCGTCCAAGCCGTATGTATGAATAAGACCCGCAGCGTCCAGATCTACCGATTGAAATCCGTACCGCGCCGCCTGCTCAATAAAGGCTTTGTCATCACCGATTGGTCCTAGTCCTGCTCGCGTTAATCCTTTCAGCATCTGATCAGCTCCATCCAAATGTAAATAGGTACTACTATCATTATACAGGAGCCCTTTCCCCGTCACTATTATAAAAAGGCGCCATTTCATTTGTTAAATGGCGCCTTTTTATTCTGCTTTACTGCAGCAGCCCGTCGAGCAGGCGAGCTAGCCCTACAGCCGCTTCCGCTCGGGTAACTTCCTTATCCGGAGCGAAGTTTCCGTTCCCGGTACCGTTCATCAAGCCGGAAACAAACGCTTTGTTAACCGCCTCAAGCGCCCAGCCGGAGATCGCGTTCATGTCGTTATATTGGTGTCCATCCGTCACGCCAACCGCCCCAATCTTAAGCTCGAAAGCTCTTACGATCAGAGCCGCCATCTCTTCCCGGCTGATCTTGTCGTTAGGCGCAAACGTATCCGCGTCGCGTCCTTGAATCAAGCCGGCTTTCGCGGCCGCCGCAACCGCAGCCGCATAATAAGCATCCGCATTTACGTCCGTAAACGGCAGACTATCCGCCGCCGGCAGCTCCAGTACCTTCGCCAGGACAACCGCGAATTCACCGCGCGTAATCGACCGGTTTGGCGTAAAATGCTCCGCATCCGTACCGTTAATAATCTGAAGAGCCGCAAGCTGCATAATCGCGTCGCTTGCCCATGAGCCATCCGGAACATCGGCGAAATGCTTCTCTCTCGTCAGCACCGCGTAGCTTCCCGGCTGAGCAATAAACGTCCGGATAACCGTCCCCGCCTTATCCGTGCGGCCGCCGGCATAGCTCCATCCGTCTTCCGCGCCGCCCATATAAATACCGGCAAGCTTTGGATTCAGCTCCTCGCTTACCGGGAGCTGCAACAGAACAGGGTATGCCCACTTCGTCAAAGGCTGTTTGGTGCCAGCCGCCGTCCACAAGCCAACTTGAATATTATAGATGCTTCCTGCTGCCTGCCATTCCTCGCCCGCTGCCCCAGGAACCGCTGCAGGACCATTGGCGGAAGTCAATGAGATATAAAGACTTGCCCCCGTGCCCTGCCCGCTTGCGGCGAGTAATCGGGAAGCGGCTCGCAGCGCGTCCGCACCTACCGTTAGAACCCCGTAGCCGATCTTAATCTGCAGATCGTTTGTCCCCAGCAGCTCGCCTGCCTGGAGCGGCAGCTTCAGCGCGGTTACGCCAGCCGGAGCGTTCAGCGCAACCGTACCTTGGCCCGTTGTCTTGAGCTGCCCCGCGGTCACTTCCCAAACCGTCTTATCCTGAGGCGTACCTGGATTAGACGGCCCGCTTGGCCCCGGATCCGTCGGATCTGTCGGATTTGTATCACCCTGATAGAGACCAATCGAGTCAAAATAAAGGATGCCGCTGCCGAGCGTGCCGTCCCCTTGATTGACGTAAAGCGAAAACTCCGTAATGGCGTTCAGATCCAGCGTGCCGTTGCCCGCCGTATTCCACGGGGCGTGCACAAACTGATCGAACGGCATCTTCAGCCCTTTTGCCTGCGTGCCAGTCAATGTCACGTAATACTCCCAAGTCTCGCCGTCCGATTCCTTGAACTGCACAACCAGCTTGCGGCCGGAACCGTCCGGCGTATACCAGAACCGGATGCCGTCCTCGCCGCTCCAATCGGACAGGCCGAGCGGCTTAGTAGCTCCGGCAAAGTTGGTTACCGTATCCGGATACGAGTATTCGTACTTCAAGCCGAAACGTCCGCTTTCCTTATGCTCGGCATCCGGCGTCATCGTCAGGCTGCCGCCCCATGGGTTGCGGGTGTACGACCCAAGGGCAACCAGCTCCCGGCCGTCATAATAATCGAAGTTGTCGATTACCGGAATGGTCGTCAGTCCAATATCATCCAAGCTGACCGAATACGTTCCGGCAGAGCCGCCGCCTTTATTCACGTAAATCGAGTACTCGGCTACGCTTGATACATCCATGACGCCATCCCCGGTTGACCACTGCGTACGGGTTAAGCCGGCAAGCGGAATCGTCACAAGCTGTTCCTCCGTACCCGCCATGCTTACCTGCGCTTCCCAAATATCGCCGTCCGTCTCTTTGAACTGGAAGGTCAGTCCATGGTTTGCTCCGTTAGGCAGCATCCAGAACTGCACGGCATTGCCGCCTTCGGACCAGTTCATGGCGCCAAGCGCCTTGTTCACGCCGGCATAACCAACTGCATCGGTTAGCGTATAGTCCAGCTTCAGGGCGTAGCTGCCGCTTTTTTTCCATGCCGAATCCAGGGATGCCGCAATCCTATCGCCGCTTGCATTGCGCGCATAGGCCGCTCCGACGAGCGTTGAATTGCCTTGATAATACTCGAACGTATCGATATCCTTCAGCTTCGCAGCCTTGATATCGTCCAAATAAATCGCGCCGGTACCGGCATCTCCCGCCCCGCGGTCCACATAGACCGAGAATTCCGCAATGGAGTTAATGTCGAGCCTCGAATTGTCCTTGCCGCTCCAGCTTGGCATCGCAAACAAATGGAAAGGAACGCTGACGGTCTGCGCGGCCGTACCGGAAGCTGCGATCTTCGCTTCCCAATACTCGCCGCTTGTTTCCTTCACCTGCACCGTCACGCCGCGCTTCCGGCCGTCCGGCTCCAGCCACAGCTGAATACCGTTGTTGCCGGTCCAGTCAATGCCTCCAAGCTGCTTCGTTACGCCGCCGAAGCTCTTGCTAGACAAATCATAAGCCAGCTTCAGTCCCAGTCCGCCTTCGCTCTTGTGTTCGGCATCCAAAGACAAGGTAATGGGGCCGCCATCCGAATTGACCGAGTATCCGGCAGCCAGCTTGCTGTTATCCCCGCCATAGCCTTCAAAGGTATCGATGGTCGGCAAGCGATAAAGCTTAATATCGTCAATCATTAAGGTCGTATCGCCAGCGGGACCGTCGAAATAAAGGCCAAATGAAGCGGCGCCGCTTAAGTCTACCGTTCCGTTGCCTTGTCCGGCATGGCTGCTCTTCCACCAATCCGGAATATAGAAGCTCCGGAACGGGAGCTGCACGAGGACCGGCTCATTGCCGCTGATGCGGGTATCCGATTTCCACACTTCGTTTTGCGTGCCCATGCCTTCGGTCAGCTGCAGCGTAAGGCCAACCTCCTTGCCGCCCGGATTCACCCACAGCTGGATGCCGCTGTTGCCGGACCAATCGGCGCCCGCGAGGTCCTTCTCCATGCCGCCCCAGCCTTTGCTGAGATCCGTAACCAGCTTCATGGCATAAGTGCCGTTCACCTTGCCTGCCGTATCGAGCGACAAGGTAACCGGCGAACCGTCCGCGTTCGCTTTATAAGCCGCGCGCAGTGCATTGTTTGAGCCCGTATAGCCTTCGAAATCATCGATAATCGACGATTTCTTCACTTCCGCCGGCGGATCCAGCTTCGCTCCGCCTACCCCGATCTGCAGGCTGCTGACCTGCGGATTCCAGCGCTGATCCTGATGGCTTTCCGGCACAACCGGAAATTCGAATTTCACATACCGCGTACCGGCAGGCAGCTGATAAGCGATATAGTCGGTTTTCGCCCAGTATCCTTCGCCCAGCTTGCTCGTCTTCACCACATTCGTAAATTCCGTGTAATCCGTTCCGTTCGCCGACGTGTAGAACCTGAAATCCGGCAGGACGTAATCGGCCGGGTTCTGCCTGGCGTACTCGTAGAACTTGAAATAGTTCATATCGCCGTCCGCTTTGTACGTAAACCACTCATGCTCGTTGGACGTACGGGACAGCCGCTTCGTATCGCCGCCGAAATATTCCGGCGTATCCGACGAGAAGCCAAGGTTAACGGAATGCGAATCCATCTTGAGGAAGTTGTTCAGGTCATCGGACAAAATCCCGTTTGCGATGCCGCCCTGCTGCACGGAATCCGGGAATGTAAGAGCCGAACCGTCATGCTCGTACTCAATGACCACCTTGCCCAGCTGCCCCGCCGCGGATGCCGCCGGATAGTCGATCCGCAGCACCTTTACGCCGTTTGCCAGCTCACCGGTCGTATACACCCGCTTTTTCCACGAGCCGCCCGACTCCGCCGCTTCCGCATCAATCGGCTCAAAAGCCAACCCGTCTACCGAAGCGGACAAACCAAAGTTTTGATCGCTGCTCGCCGAAGCGACATAACCTTCCACCGTTACGGACTTCACCTTAACCGGCGTGCCGTCTTCATGAAGCGGAATCGCGTATTGCACGCTTTGCTGATTATCGGCTGCTAATGCTTTGATACGGGATACATCCCCGCCAAAAGCGTCAGGATCGCGGCTTTCGTATTCGAGATCCGAGGTATGGCTGTACAGCTTCCCGAAATTGCGCATTTCGTCTTGAATGACATGCCTTGCGACAACCGGCCCCATAACGGCCGAGGGTGCGGATTCGCCCGCGCTGTTCTTTGCCGTAACCCGGTAGTAATAACTTTGACCCGTGACGGCGCCAGTATCGTCGAACAGCTGCGATTCCGTCGGCACCGCGTCATACACGTTCTCGCCAACAACCGCCCAGCCGCCGTCCGGCTGCTCCGAACGTTCAACCCGGTAAGACGACGCGCCAACCGAACCCAGCCAGCTGATCGTGGAGACGGAAGCAACCGGCAGCATAACGGGAGCATCCGGCTTCTGGAGCGCAGGCGGTTCCATGCCGCGGATTTCAAACGCTTTGTCCCGCAGCGCATTCAGCATATTCGTCTCGTCAAAGCCGTCGCCCGAAGGGAAGCCCGGCCAGCGGTACGCTCCGTAAAAGACGCCGTTAAACGTCGATTCGGTATGCGGGTAAAACCCTCCGTCCCGGCTATGATAACGAAGGCTCCAGATCATTGCGCCGGAGGTGCCGTTCTCGATCGCGTTATCGAGGAACGAACCAAGCTCGTTTGTCGGCTTGAAGCCAAATTCTCCAACGATAAACGGCTTTTTGCCCGCTGCCTTGTTCTTGTCGACGTTCACCTGGGAGGCATAACTCGGGTAATGATCCGGGTAGTAGTGATTGGAAACGATATCGATCGCGTCATCCGTCAGGGAAGCGTCGTCGATGCCGTATTTGCCGTCGAGCACGAGATGGTTGGCGTCGATGCTTTTAATATACGCCGCGATATCATGCGTCCAGGCCGAAGACTGAGGCACCAGCTCGTTGCCCGTCTCCCACGCGAGAATCGTTGGATCGTCCTTGTAGGCAACGCCGGTGAATGTATTCACCCGGTTCAGCGTATACGAAATAACCGATTTAAAGTCCGCGATCAGCTGCGGATCGGTCCAGAACGCGTCCTTGCTCTTGCCGCGGAAAGCCGCGTATTCGGCAATCCCGCCCTGCCATTGATACTGGTCCACAAACGGGAGAATGAGATGAATCCCGTACTCTCCGGCCAGTTGAATCATTTTATCGTAAGCAACAAAGGCATCCTCGTTAAAAACCAGCTTGTCGTCCGAGCCTACGCCCATAATGTGGCGCACCATGCCGGCGGGATCATCCGCTTTGCGCACGGACAGCACATACGGCCTGGTCACCGTACCGCCCATCTGGACAAGCGTCTTGAACGCATCCTCCTGCTCCCACTCGGTTGGCGTGCGCCAATAAATATCCTCTACCATCGATAAGGTTGGCACGTTGGCCGAAATAAACCGGAACTCCTGAGCCCCGTCCATCAGCTTATCGCCGCTGCGCGTAATGAACGGGGATACGGCTTCCGCTACGATTGGCTCGCCCGATTCCTCCGCGTAGACTCTCGAGCCTTGTGTTCCGGGCATAACAACCGAAGCCGCTACGAGCACCGCGAGACCAAGCGACAGCATCTTCTTGCGCATAAACATAGGTCCACTCCTTCAAAGGTCATTGAGACTTTCGTTATTTGACCGAACCGCTGACGATCCCGGAGAAGATAAAACGCTGCATGAAGAGATAGAGGATTGTCGTCGGAATAAGAATAATAAGCAGCGCCGCGCATACCACGTTCCACTGCGCGCTGTTGACGCCCACGAAATTCATCAGCCCCGTCGAGACGACCCGCAGCTTCTGCGACGGCATGTACAGATACGGAATATACATATCGTTGTAGATCGAGATGCTCTTCAGAATCACCGCCGTTGCCGTCGCCGGCGCCAGCAGCGGGAATATAATCGAGCGGTAGATCCGGAAGAGCGACGCCCCTTCGATCATGGCATTCTCGTCGAGATCGTAGGGAATATGGCGGATAAACTGCAGATACAGGTAAATCTGAACAACATCCGTCCCGATGTACAGCAGCACCGGACCGTACAGGGAGTTGAACAGGCCCAGCTCTTTAATAATGCCGAAGGTAGCAACCTGCGTGGTGACGGACGGTATCAGCGTAGCCGCGACATAAGCGCCGAGAATCCAGGATTTCAGCTTGAAATTAAACCGTCCGAGCGCAAACGCCACCATCGTCCCCATCAGCACGTTGCCAAGAACGGACAGAACAAGAATCGTTCCCGTATTCATAAAAGCGTTCAGCATATCCCCGCGGTGGAACACCGTGGAGAAGTTATCCCAGTTGGCAAACGAGTGCGGGAAATCGAAAACGCCGGATTTGGCGTATTCCTCATTGCCCTTGAACGCATTCAAGACGACAACATACGGCGGGAACAAAATGACGAATACGGCTGCCAGCAGCACGGCGTATTTCAGGACGGCAGCTAACGTTCCAGAAGGCGAGACCGAGGCCGGTCGCGTGATAACGCTGCCGGTACGGTTTTTCAACGGAGCTTCCATGACCTAGTCCCCCCCTCGCAAAATGAGCTTCCGCTGCACAAAGATCACCAGCACCACGATAAACAGCAGCACCATCCCCATCGCCGAAGCGAGCCCGTAATTGCTGAAGTTAAAGGCCGTCTCCACGGTCTGGGTCACAAAGGTCTGGCTGGAGCCGGCCGGTCCGCCCTTCGTCATCACAAACGGCAGATCGAATACTTCAAGCGCGCCGCTGACCGTCAGCAGCATGCTGAGCTCCACGATTTTGATAATGCTAGGCCAGGTAATGTAGATGAAGGATTTGAACGGTCCTGCCCCGTCGATTTTCGCCGCCTCGTAAAGATCGCCGGGAATCGATTGCAAAGCCCCTAAATAAATCACCATATTAAAGCCCATAAACTTCCATGCCGAGATAAATGCAAGCGAATAGTTGACGATAGCCGCATCTCCCAGCCAGCTCCGAATCCAGGATTCCAGCCCGACGGAGGTCAGCAGCGCATTCAGCGAGCCGTTCTGGGCGTCATAGACATAGGTGAACATGTAGGCGATAGCCACGCTGTTCATAATGTATGGCAGGAAGAGCAGCACCCGGAACGCGTTGCGTCCTCTTAACCGCGAATTGAGAAGCACGGCAAAAAATAACGCCGCGATGTTCTGAACGATCCCCCCGATGAAGTACACGAAGTTATGGGAGAGAACCTTGAATATATCCGCATTCGTAAAAATTTCCTTATAGTTGCTTAAGCCTACCCAAGCCTTTGCCGGGCTGTAGCCATCCCAAGAGGTAAAGCTGAGCCATGCCAGATAAAGCGCCGGATAGAAGGAAAATACCGCAAGCAGCAGCAGCGGAAGCGTGAGGAAGGAAATCAATATGACATAGCGCTGTACCTTGTAACTCATTGCAAACATCGGCAACCCTTCTTTACTCCTTGATAAGGAGGAAGAGAAAACGTTATCGATTCCGCGATAAGCATCTTCTCTTCCCGTTAACCGCTATGGACCTTATTTGCTTAAAGCCTTCTTGGCGTCCTTCCACTTCTTGTTGTAGGAATCAAATACGGTCTTCATGTCTTTCCCCATAATCGCGTCTTGGGCAAAAGCGCTAGTGTCGAACTGCATTTTGTTCGCAATCGCGAGGTAATCGTCGTTCTCGACGGACATTTCGATTACCTTCGGATTTGTCGCCATAAATTCGTTCAGCTGAGCCAGCTTAGGCTTCTTGTCTTTCAGCACGGGGATGAAGCCCGCGTAATCGTCATAGCCGGATTCTTCGATCAGGAATTTGAGGAAGGCCTTTGCCGTTTCCGGATTTTCGCTGTTCTTATCAATACCGTAGTAGTAATCGGAAGCCAGAATAACCTTCGCTTCCCCGCTGTTATCCAGCGGCAGCGGGAAGAAGCCTACGTCCTCGGCAGCCGCGCCGTTGTCCACAACCTGCGGCACAACCCAGTTGCCAAGCAGGAACATCGCGATTTTGCCGGAAGCGACATCCTTCTTCGAGCCTTCCCAGTTCGTCGACATCAGGTCCTTCTCGACATAACCGCTGTCCACCATTTTCTTCAGGATGGAAAATGCCTGCCAGTGCGGGCCGTCAACGGCAAACGGCTCATCCTGCGTTGCCATCGTGTTGTGCAGGGACGGGTCATTGGCGAAAATAAACGCCTCCTGATCCCAGCCGTACAGCGGCCATTTGTCCTTGAAATTTGTCGCGAGCGGGATGATGCCCGCCGCTTTCAGCTTCTCCGCATCCGCGTAAAGCTCGTCGAGCGTCTTAGGCGCTTCGGTAATGCCGGCTTGGGCAAATGCCTTTTTGTTATACGTGACGCCCATCGCGGCGCTGCCGGAGGAGATGCCGTACAGCTTGCCGTCCTGGCTGCGGTTGTCCTTGAAATAAATGCGGTCGTTCAAGCCAAGATCGTCAAGAGGCAGATAGAAGTTTGGAAGGTCCGAGTTTTTCACCGTGCCGGGGATCAGGCTGATGTCAGCGAGTTCATTGGACGCCATACGGATTTTCGTGGTTTGGTCATAGTCCTTGATGGCTTCGATCTCCACCGTTGCGTCCGGGTATTTCTCATGGAATTTGGCCGCGTAGTTTTTGAGCTCCGTGTCTACCAGGTCCGTCCGGTTGGTTGTGAACACGACCTTGCCCGCAATCTTCGGAGCCGCCGGCTCTTCGCTGGCTGCGGCGTTTGTTGCGCCGGCGTTGTCGGCCGCATTTGTTGCCGCGGCATTATCCGCTTTATTGTTGCTTGGCGATGCCGTTCCTTCGTTGTTGCCGTTATTCGAGCCGCATCCTGCTGCCATTGTCATCGCGAGGCCTAACACGGCCATGGCGGAAATCAACTGCTTCTTCTTCAAACTGGGTTCCCCCTCGAATATGTAGTGAATGCGCTTACTTACAAATCCGATTATAGAGAAAGCGCCTTCGCAATTTAATGTCGCGATTTTTTGTTTATGGTCTTGTTTTTGGAATTTTTTCAAAAGCCAGCTTCGGCAACCCGAGGAAGAACTATAAATTCCGGTACTCCTTTGGCGTAATGCCTACCATTTTTTTAAACACCTTATTGAAATAGATAGAATCCGGATAGCCGACCTGCTCGCCCACCTCGTATACCTTCAGGTCCATTCTCTTCTTGAGCAGCTCCTTCGCCTTCATCATGCGCAGCTGCAGCACATATTGCGTAATGGTCAGCCCCGTCTCCTGCTTGAATAGCGTGCTGAGATAGCTGGGGTTAAGGAATACCTTCTCCGACAGCTCGGTCAGTTCCAGGTCTTTATCGTAATCCTGCTGGATCAGCTGCTTAACCGTCTCGATGACCCGATTGCCTCCTTCTTTGCGCAAGGAAGCAAGCTTGTATACCGAGAGCTCCAGCAGATGCTGGATCCGTTCCTTCAGCTCCGCCACGTTAAAAAAGTCGGCAACGGACTGGTAGACGCCCACGCCCGGCGGCGTCAGCTTCACCAGCTCATCCAGCAGACCGTCGGCCTTCTGCACGGCGGTATACAGCAGATTCGCCATAAACTGGACGAGGTCCGCATAAGGCGGCCGCACCCGCTCGATCTCCACGAACAGCTGCTGAACCGCCGTCCCCATGCCTTCGGCATCAAGCCGCTCGAGCGCCTGGGTAAACCCGCCCGTCAATAGCGCCGTAAAAAAAGCCGGCTCCGCGGGAGCGTTTGGTCCCTCCTTGCCCGTTACGACGGCAAACGCTTCGCGCTTGTAAATGCCGGCATAGGACAGCGCCAATGCTTCCCGGTAAGCAGCCAACGCAGCGGCGCTCCCTTTATAACTGCCGCTGATTCCGACGACAAACTTGCCTTTGGCGGCAAACTGCAGGTCGCTTATTAAACGAAGCGCTGACTTATGGGCTAGCCTGCATGTCTCTTCCTCCCTTGGAGAAGGAATCAGCAAGGCGATAACCTGCGCCTCCATCGCCACGCTTTCCATGCCTTCAGCGGCCATCGTTCTTCCCCACTCCAGCAGCTGCTCCTTCATGCCCTGATTCGAAGCCCGAATGGCAAGCACCGCGTAAGGCTGCTCGAATATAACAGGTGCGGAAGGCTCCTCCACGCCTGCGGATACGGGGGCATCCCTATCTCCGCCCAGCAGCCGGCGCAGCTGCTGCTCCCGCAGCAGGAGATCGCTCATTTGCGCTTTTTTGCTTAACAGCTGCTCCTTCTCTTTCTCCTGCTTCGCTGCCCTCAGCTCCTCATGAATATGAGACAGGTTCGCCAGCAGCTCCTCCTTGTCAACCGGCTTGATCAGATAATCCTTTACGCCGTACTGCATGGCGGTACGCGCATAATCGAAATCATTGTAGCCGCTCAAAATCAGACACCGCGTATCCGGAAGGCGGCGTCTTAATTCCTCTATGAATTGCAGCCCGTCCATATAGGGCATTTTGATATCGGTAATGACAACATCCGGCGTTAAACGGTCCAGCTCCTGGGAAGCCTCAAAGCCGTTCGAAAAGCTGCCGACAACCAGATACTCCTCGTTCAGCTTGGAAATGATCTTCTCCAGCCCGCGGCGGATCAGATCCTCATCGTCGATAATCATAATGCTCAGCATTTGTTATTCACCATGCTTTCTCGGAAGTTTTAAATAGACGGTTGTTCCTTCTCCCCACTTGCTCTCGATCTCCAGCCCATACGTCTCGCCGTAATGCAGCTTGATCCTTTCGTTGACATTGCGCAGGCCTACCCCCGTCTTGGAGCTTCCCGCCTCGCGGGTACCGTTCATGGATTGGCGCAGCAGATCGAGCGTCATGGCGTCCATCCCGGCGCCTTCGTCCTTAATCGAAAAGATAAGAAGCTGCTCCTTCCGCTCCGCCGACAAGCGGATCGTAACTTCGTTGGGCTTGCCCTCCATGCCATGGAGGATCGCATTTTCGACAATCGGCTGGAAGGTCAGCTTCATGACCGGGAAGGCCATCAGCTCTTGAGGGATATCGAAGGTGACGACAAAACGGTTGCTGAACCGGTAGCGAAGCAGCTGAAGATACCGTTCCAGATGCTGCAGCTCTTCTTTTAATTCAACCGTCTCCCGCCCCCGGTTAATGCTGTACCTTAACAGCTTGCCGAGCGTGAAGGTCATCTCCGCTACCTCTTCATCATCGTTAATCTCGGCGGTCATCCGGATGGTCTCTAAGGTGTTGTATATGAAATGGGGATTAATCTGGCTTTGCAGCGCCTCCAGGTCGGCCTCTTTTTTGCGGGACTGGATAACGTAAATTTCGGAAATGAGCTCCTTCATCCGCCTGAGCATGCGGTTAAATTCCGTGCCGAGAATGCCGACCTCGTCCTTCTGCTTCACGTCAAAGCTGACGTCCAGGTTGCCGCCGCGAACCGTACGCATCAGTTCCGTCATCTGACGGAGGGATCTGGTCATCATAAAAGCCAATATGACCGAGACCAGCAGCGCGAAGCTGATAATCGCGATCGTCGTCGTAAGCGTTACGTTCCGCGTCAGCTGGGCATCGTGATGCAGATAGTTAACCGGAACAAAGGCGAATATTTTCCAGCCGGTATCTTTGGATACGGAGTAACTGCAGATGTAGGAGATGCCGTCGACTACGACATTGAAATTGCCCTGATCGCCGACGGCTTTCCGAATAACCTCGTTGCCCGTAATATTGGTAGCCGTCAGCACGTGATCGCTGTCATAGGCCACGTTGTTCCGGCCGTCAATGATAAGCGTCTTCCCGTTCGTTACCGTATTCAGCTCCTGCACGACATCCTCAATGACGCGAATATCGGCGTCCACCGCTACATAGCCGATTGTCTCCAGCGTGCCGATATCCCGGATGCTCCGCAGCACCGTGAACAGATATTGGGGCGTGCCGTTTGCGCGCATCACCCGCTGGGTCGGAATAATGACGGGATCGCCGTTGCCTTGGACGGCCAGCTGCTTCCATTCCTCGTAATGGCTCATCATATCCTCGCGGATGGCATCCGTCTTGATCCGGTAGAAGACGTTGCCGTAATTATCGTAGAGATAGGCGGAATAGAGATTTTTCCTCATGCTGTCCAGCAGGCCGATGTAGAAGTCCATCTGGCGCTGCTTCTCGAGCGTCATCTCCTGATGGCTCATGTATTGCTGCATTTCAACCGAGTAAAGCGGGATTTTGCTCACGGTCATCATGTCTTCCAGATGGCTGTCCAGGTTCGCCTGCATATTGCTGATCAGCTCGGTGACGTAGTTTTTGGTATTCTTATTAATCGATTGGATGTAATTCTGGTAGGAAATAAACCCCGTAGCCGAGATAGGAATAATGATCAGAACCACGAATACGATAATGAGCTTCTTCTGCATGGTCATGCTGCTAAACCCGTTAATATGGAAAAAGCCACGTCCTATGTTCATTTGAGCAGGCTCCTGTCTTTCTATTATGTAAGCGTTTACTGTGATTCTGACACAGAGGCAGAGGAACAGGCAACCTTTTCTTCGCGTTAACCGGGAAGGCCTAAACATAGTGCAATAAACCTAAAAATTAGCCAATAGTCAAGAGACTGCGGATGGCGTTAGATTAGTAGCACGCGGCCTGCGTATTCCGTGCGGAAAGGAGGTAAAGCGTTTACATTTTGTCCCAGGCCTTGCGTGCTTGGCTATCCATTGGCCACCCAAATTGAAGGAGGTTATCGTGTGATCACCACCAGATTCCGTATGCTCTCCTATGCTCTCGCCCTGCTTCTCGCCTTTATGTCTTTGCTGAGTCTCGTTGGTCCTCCAGCCAAAAAAGCTTCCGCCGCCGTCTCCGGCTTCGTTACCCGCTCCGGCAGCCAGCTGATGCTGAACGGCCAGCCGTTCCGCTACAGCGGCCCTAACATCTACTGGCTTGCCCTGGACGAGAATCCCGTCGAGTATCCGACCGAATTCCGCGTAAA
Organism: Paenibacillus sp. BK033; assembly: GCF_004345425.1. Classification (GTDB taxonomy): domain Bacteria; phylum Bacillota; class Bacilli; order Paenibacillales; family Paenibacillaceae; genus Pristimantibacillus. The sequence goes on along the minus strand of NZ_SLVP01000006.1, from coordinate 20,148 downwards.
CAATGCCCTGCAGACGGCAAAAGAAATGGGCGCAACCGTTGTCCGCTCCCATGCCGCCATCTCCTTCGGATGTACGAAGTGTATTATGCCATCGCTAGGTACATACAACGAGACCGCCTTCCAGAAGCTCGATTATGCGATTAAAGCGGCCGGCGATGCCGGACTTCGCCTTGTTCTGCCTCTCATCGACCAATACGATTACTACCACGGCGGCAAAAAATCATGGACGCGCTGGTTCGGCTATCCCGACGACGGCATCAGCTACACCGGCTACGAGTTCTACAACAAGCCTGAGATTATCAGCGCCTTCAAGCAGCATCTAAGCGTTCTCCTCAACCGCACCAATACCTATACAGGCGTCAAGTATAAAGACGATCCGACCATTATGGCCTGGGAAACCGGCAACGAGCTGGGCTGGTACGACAATCCGACGGCCATGAAGAATTGGACGCAGGACATTGCCGATTATTTGAAAAGCATCGACAGCAACCATCTCGTCATGGACGGCACCTATGGCGTGAAGGATGCTCATCTTTCGATTTCGAGCGTGGACATCTACAGCGATCACTTTTACCAATGGCCAGCCGTTGGCGCCTGCTGCAAAGGCTTGTCGGTTACCGAGCTGAATACGCAGGCTAACAAGGTTCAAGCCGCCGGCAAAGCGATGGTTGTAGGCGAATTCGCCTGGAACCTGGAAACCTACGGTACCCTTGCGAGCTTCCTTTCGGCCATCGAAGCCCAACCGGCGATTGCCGGCAGCAACTATTGGGCGCTGTTCGGGCAAAACGACGATTACGGCTACAAGGTGCATAACGACGGCTTCACCATCTACTATCCGGGCACGACAACCGACATGCGGACAAAAGCCCAGCAGCTGCGCAACCACGCTTACGCGATGCGCGGTATATCGGTTCCTGCCGCGGGCGTCCCCGATGCGCCGCTCATTACAGGGCATCAGGCAAGCGGTGGCAAGGTTCAGCTGAAATGGAGAGGCGCGGCCGCAGCGGACAAATATACCGTTGAGCGCGCAACTGCCGGTGCAAGCGGACCATGGACCGTCGTGTGCAACCAATGCGCAACGGATACCAGCACGCCATGGACCGACTCGGCCTCCGTCTCGGGCACGGCTTACTGGTATAGAGTAAAAGCTCATAATCTTGCGGGGGTTGCCGGCAGCTACTCTCCTGTCTATGCCACGGGCGGAACGGCTCTGCCTGCTCCGGGCGCTTTCACGCAATCGTCTCCGGCAAGCGGGGCAACGGGCCAAAGCGTGCTGCCGACATTCAGCTGGAATGCTTCCAGCAACGCCGCAAGCTATACGCTTGTTGTTGCGGATAACAGCTCCTATACAAGCCCGGTTATTAACGCGGACGGACTTACTTCCACTTCCTATACAGCGGGCTCCGCGCTTTCCTACAACAAAACGTACTACTGGAAGGTAACCGCCGTGAACGGCACCGGATCCACGGCGGCATCGAATGCCGGCCTAACCTTTACGACTGCCGCACAATCGACGTCGGCTGCGGTTGATTCGTTCGATTCGTACAGCTCGGACAGCGCGCTGCAAAGCGCTTATGTCCGCAATACGGACGGCGGCGCCTTGACGGTTACCCGGGATGCCGCGAACAAAAATGACGGTACTTACGGCATGAAATTTGCCTATACCATCGCGGCCTCTCCGGCCAACTTTGCAGGCGCAACCAAGCAGCTTGGCACGGCTGACTGGTCCGGAGCAACAGGCTTGTCGCTCTGGCTCAAGCCGGACGGGTCGAACCGGACCCTGACGATTCAGTTCAAGGAGACCAGCGGAGAGCTGTGGGAAACGTACTATACGTTGTCCGGCACAACCGCGGGTATCGTCAATCTGCCGTTCAGCTCCTTCAACCATCCGGGCTGGTACAGCGGCGGCAACGGCGTGAAGGACCTTAATACCGTTAAGGAATATAGTATCTACGTGAATCAGGGCTCCGGCACGACGGGCAGCAGCACCATTTATTTAGATGCGATTACTGCCGGCCAGGTTGGCGGGGGCACGCAGCCTCCAAGCGACGCCATCGACAGCTTTGACAGCTATGCTTCAAACAGCGCGCTGCAAGCCGCTTACACCATGAATTCGTCCGGCAGCGCGATTACGCCAACCCTGGATACGTCCCTAAAAAGCGATGGCACTAGCAGCATGAAATTGAGCTACAGCATTACGACAGCCGCCAACTATTCGGGCGTTATTCACCCGATTTCCGCCAGCTGGTCCGGCAAAACCGGCCTCTCTTTATGGGTAAAGCCGGACGGCTCCAACCGTACGCTGACCGTGCAGTTCAAGGAAGCCGGCGGCGAGCCGTGGGAGACGACTTACGCGCTATCCGGCACAACGGCCACAACCATCCAGGTTCCTTTCAGCAGCTTTGCGCGCCCAAGCTGGTACAGCGGCGGCAACAGCACGCGCGATCTGGGCTCCATCGCCGAGATTAACTTCTACATTAATCAAGGCTCCGGCAGCACCGGCAGCAGCGCGATTAATATTGACGCGGTAAAAACGTATTAAGACGTTTATTATGATAAAAATCCCTCTCAAGCGCAGGCTAATTGCCGGCTTGAGAGGGATTTTTTCCTCTTAAGATAATTTCGCGCATAAAAGCAGGGTCCCAACGCTGCCCACCCATAACATAGGCACGCAGTTTGTCAGTATCGCCGCCCTTTTGTAGCCCCGATGAAGAGTCATTCTATATGACCTTAATAGTTTGCTACGCGGAAAAAATATCCTTTTCCTTATTTTCAGGAATGTTCTCTCCGTTCCTTCCGTATATTTAGATGGCTATCCATCCTAAATTTAAGATGACGCTTTCGACGCAAGAATCATCCTAACAGCCTTAAAGCGGCTGTTTGAGTGATAATTCTTTTTAGGAGGTACATATGAACACATCGTACTCGGAACTGCGGGCCAGAGCGAGAGAAAGCCTGAGAGGCAATTGGGGAAAAGCGATCGGAGGTTTTCTGCTGGCCATATTATTGGCGGCCGTTATCGGTCTGATCAATTACTTGATCCCGGTACTCGGCAATGTGATCAGCTTCCTGATCAGCGGCGCCATCTCACTTGGACTCATCAGCTTCTATCTGGGCATTGCGAGAAAAGAAAATCCGCCCGTATCGGAAGTCTTTAGCGGCTTCGCCCACTTTATTAAAGCGTTCTGCCTGTACTTTATGATCGGACTATTTACTTTTTTATGGACGCTTTTGTTAATCATTCCGGGGATTATTGCGTCGTTCCGCTACTCGCAAGCGTTTTTTATTCTGCGGGATAATCCGGATATCGGCGTTCTTGAAGCCATCAACGAAAGCAAACAAATCATGAAGGGCAATAAATGGCGCTACTTCGTGCTGCAGCTGACCTTTATCGGCTGGGCGATCCTGGCCGCGATTCCTTTTGGCCTGGGTTTTCTATGGCTGTGTCCATACATCAGCGTTACGCAGGCTCACTTCTATGATGAAGTAACCGGCAGAAACTCGCCTCCAGCCCCTGATTCGTTCTAAGTAACTAAATAACGAGAAGAAGACAGCACGGCATGCGCTGTCTTCTTCTTGTTTAATCGGAGAAATTGCTCGGTTGAAAATCAAACACCCAAGGTCCCCGAAGGACGACATCAGGACGGTTGATATGCAAAGTTAGGTGCTTGCTCCCCGGTTCTATCGTGCATTCCAAATACTCCACTTCGCCTGTACCTTCTTTTAGCCTCGCCATTCCGCTTTCTTCAGCACCAATCATATAAAGCGATGAAGGCGCCTGCTTGTCATAGTGGAAATCCGTATACACCCTAAGTGTCGTTGGGGAGGTTTTCTCCACCCGGGTAATCGTGACGGGGTACCCTGCAATTTCAAAGGTTTGATTGAGGTTGTTAGTTGTTTCGGCCGGCACTTTTACCTTGACCTCATCTTGGTATTCAACGTTTATTTCCGGAATCGTAAGGGTATAGGATTCATCTGGCGCGCGGCCAAGAGGAAAATACAACTCGCCTTGGGGGCTGCTCAAGCCTTGAATCGTGGTAATCTCCAGCTTTTTGCCCGCTTTGTTTACGACATGCAGCTTAAGACTTTCATCATGCATGTAGACGCCGTGAATTCCGTAATCGATAATACGGAAATCCTGTCGTGGCGGAGCAATTATAGACACCCTTGCTTTTCCATCTACCTTATCCGTAATAGCCGTGATTGACAGTCCGTTTACTGTAGAGGTTAGACCAAGCTCGGAATAGCTGTCGAAGGACTCTGCCTTCGTTAAATGAATAGGTACTACCACCGGAGCTTCTTCCCCCATCATCAGCTTGATATCCCCCTGTACATCCAGTTCTCCTTTATGCCAGAAAGAAGACGTCCAGACCGTTCCGCCCCAAGAAGCCATAGAGGTATCAATCTTAAAGGCTTCACCCTGAGCATTAACAAGAGTAACGTCCTTCAATCTGGTTGTATTTTGCCCGGTCATCGTTAGATAGGTCATTTCATGGTCGGACATCATGCCTTTTATAATAATGGTCCCCTCTTTCCCAACCTTTACGGTAATGGGCTTGCTCAGGATATAACGTTCTTCCGGGGATTTCTCTTGTTTCACCATTCCCGTACCAGGGATAAACTGCAAGGCATTCTGAATAGCCGCCCATACCTTCGTATGGTTAACTAATGCCGTAGATAATAGAAGGACAATAATGACAGCAGCAATAGAAGTCCAGCCCCGCCTTATTCGCTTTGCCTTCCGCCCTTCTCTTCCTGCTTGCTCTATACCAAGGCGTGCCCTGTAACGAAGCTGCTCAGAAGGGATGGGAATGGTCTGCATTTGCTGCTTTATTTTATCGGAGCCCGTATCCATAATCTCCATCCTCCTCTACCCGTTTCCTTAGCTTTTTCAACGCCCGATACAGCAAGGTCTTTCCCGTACCTAGCGGTATATCCAATACTTCCGTTACTTCCCGGATCGTAAGATCATAATAATATCTTAGAATAACGACGCTTTTCTCCTCCGGCTCCAAAGCCTCCACCAGTTCCTTTAACGTAATCGACAACGTAAAATCTTCCTCATCGCTGACGGTTATCGACTCCAGATACTCCGGCCTCCATTGCATTTGTCTCTTCCGTTTGCGCAGCAGATCGATTGAGCAGCTTATCGCAATCTTGATGAGCCACGTTTTGAAATAAGCAGGCTCCTTCAGCTTGCGTATCCCCTTGAATGACCGATACGCAGTCTCCTGCATGACATCCAACGCATCCTCTTCGTTCCCCACATGCACGTAAGCTGCTCTATACAAATCCTCTTCATACTGCTGAAAAAGCTTCAAGTACGCAGACTCGTCGCCGTGCTGCGCCATTTTCACCAAATCAATAATGCCTCTCACCTGCTTCGCTTTAACCTCTTCTATAAATTAGACGCATAAGCGTTTCGTTTGGCTTTAACATAAGAAAAATTCCAACCGGGCGATGCACCTTCGCGGTAGGCGGCTAACGCTAACGAAACTGTAACACGCTATTCCAGCAAAATGGAGCATTTAGAAATTCTCGGGCGGTGTCGGACGGCGACTATTCGTGTATCAGGTTGCAGCCAGCCCCCTAATGCCATACGGCGTAACTATAGCAAAAAAACCAGATTCCCTCTGGGAAATCTGGTCTTCCACTCACTCACTCACTCGCTCGCTTGTTAGCCCACCATCGGCGCGGTCTCCGCATGCGTGCCCTCTACCGGGTTGCCTTCTTTGCGCCAGTACTCGATACCGCCGATCATCTCTTTTACTTTGAAGCCTAGGCCGGACAAGCGCGCTGCGCCTTTTGTGCCGCCGTTGCAGGCCGGGCTCCAGCAGTAAACGACGATGAGCTGCTCCTTCGAGAACGAAGCCGTTGTTTCCGCCGTCATCTCTCTGGAAGGCAGGTTAATCGCCCCCGGAATATGACACTCGGCATACGCTTTTGGGCAGCGTACGTCAATCAGCAGAAAGTCGTCGAGGCCATGCTGCATATCGTAGTACACATCCGCCACGTCCGTCTCAACGGACAGCTTGTTCATATAGTGGCGGTGCGTAGCTTCCGGTGCGGCGGCGGGAGTTTCAAGGACGAGCGAAAAGGGTTGGGTTGTCATAACGAGTACCTCCAGTTAGGGATTTGCCAAATGCCTTGACTTGTTGAATTCAATATAGCATGATCCCTAACAACGGAGTTATCGATGGTTTTCGATGGCATACTTCAATGATTCCGATGATTGCCCCCGCCCATTAAATCCACGAAGCCAAGAAAGGCTTTGGACTGCCATTTCTTCTTCGAATAAATCAGCTGGGTGTAGAATCTGCAGTCAGGATGGTTAAAAGGCAATGCAATCAGCTGCTGCTTCCGAATTTCCTCGGCAGCCGCGATACGCGGCAGCAAGGCAACGCCAAGGCCATATACCACGCATTGCTTGATAGCCTCCATATTCCCGAATTCGTAAGAAGGCTTGCTGTCAATCTCGCCGTCCCGCAGCACTTTGAGCAGCATCGCCCGGTACGTGCAGCCATCCTCGGTGAGGATAAGAGGCTCGCCCGATAAATCCTCTGCCCGGACCTCGCTTAATGCCGAGAACCGATGCTCGGGACTCGCGATAATAACAAGCTCCTCTTCTCTCAACACCTGCGTATGGAGCTCCGGGTCCGAGAACGGCGGGTCCAGAATAACTCCTACATCCAGCGTCCCTTCTTTAACGGCTTCTATAATAACAGGTTCATTCCCCGGCTGCAGCATGATGCTGATATCCGGATACTGCTGGCGGTAAGCCTGCAAATACGGCGGAAGATAGTAGGCTGCCAGCGTCTCGATCGTCCCGATGGACAGCGTTCCTTTGGACTGCTTCGACACGACTTCCTTCGATTCTTCGTGGAGCCGGATGACCTCCTTCGCGTAAGGAAGCAATGCTTCACCGGCTATGGTCAGCCTCATGCTTCGGCCAAACCGTTCGACTAACACGGCTCCGTACGACTCCTCCAGCCGCTGGATTTGCGTCGTAATGCTGGACTGGGCATAACCCAGAATTTCCGCCGCGCGGGTGAAGCTCCCGTGCTTTGCGACCTCGCAGAAGGTTTTCAAATAGGTCAATTCCACGCCGGACACCTCCTTTTCCCAAAAGCCGGCTAATTCCGTTTCCGATACTGGTTCGGGGGCAGACCCGTCGTTTTCTTGAACGCGGTGCTGAAATAATGCTGCGACTCATAACCCGTCTTCTCGGCGATTTCATGAATAGCCAGATCCGTCTCGTTCAGCAGCCGAATCGCTTCCTTCATCCGGGCGGCTGTCAGCATGCTGATAAAAGAAGTCCCCATCTCTTGCTTAAAGATACGGCTCAGATACACCGCCGATACGTTCAGCTCGCCCGCGATTCCCTCAAGCGACAAGTCCCGGTCTTCAAAGCGGTCAGCAATAATCTCCTTCGTCCGCCGGACAAAGGGGCTAAGCTTCGTCTCCCGGTTAACCGAAGCACGCGCCTCCGCATACAGCGACGGTACGTCCCCGGATGAACCAGGCTGGTAGCTGGCCACGATCTCAATCTTCAAATAGCCCGCCACATCCGCTTCAATCTGCCGAAAGACCGCTTCCTGCGGCTTGCCCCAGATCAGAACGACAATTAATCCTACTTTATCCCGGAAGTGAACGGAAGTAAACGGCTCAAGATGCTCTTCCATAATATTCTCGATGGCAAACAAGAGAAGCTGGCGGTCCTTCTCGGAGAAAAACGCCTTGCCCTTCGACTGCTCCGGCCACCGGATGACGCCTACATAGTCCGGTTCCTCGCCCGGCATCCGAAGGAACGAAAGCTGCTCGCGAATCTCCGCTTCTCCAAGCTCCCCCTTGATCCATTCGAGGCAAAACCTTTCCCGGAGCAGCGCGAAGTTTTTATCGATCTGCTTGGAAGCCATCTGCAGGAGCTCTTCATTAACGGTCGTTTCCTCCAGCTTTTGAACGACTCTCGCCAGCACTTCTCCCAGCATATCGGGATTTACCGGCTTAAGAATATAATCGTCAACCTCCAGCTTAATGGCTTCATAGGCATAATTAAATTCATCATGACCGGTAATAATGACGATCTTGCATTTGGGAAGCTGCTGACGAAGGTGGCTGATCAAGGCGAGGCCGTTCATTATGGGCATGCTCAAATCGACGAGCAGAATATTCGCCTGCTTTTCCACGGCCAGCTCCAGCGCTTCCTCCCCGTCCTCGGCTTCCCCAACGACCTCCAGCTGCAGGTCCTCCCATGGTATGGAGCTGCGGATTCCTTCCCGGATAATGGACTCATCATCCGCGATTAACACCTTCCATGTGCGTGTCATGCGTACCCTGCCCCTTCCGATGAATAATAGGATGCTTAATGATTACCGTTGTCCCGGCTTTCTCTTTGCTCTCAATGGTAATGCCATAGGTCTCGCCAAAGCTTAGCCGGATCCGCTCCTGCACGTTTCGGAGTCCATAGCTGGCCGCTTGCCCCTGTCCTTGCTGACGCTCTTCAGCTGTCCTCTGCGCTGCGCTTGCTTCATGAACCGCAGGTGCGGCCTGAAGCACGGCGCGCAGCGCTTCGAGTCTGGCCTCCGTCATCCCCGCTCCGTCATCTTGGATAACCAGCTCCATAATCTCTTCGCTAATAATGGCGCGGATCGTAATCATTCCCGGCCCGCGGCGTTCCTTAATGCCGTGATAGATCGCGTTCTCGACAAGCGGCTGAAGAATAAGCTTCAGCACGAACAAGTCGTCGAAGCTTCCGTCTACTTCGATGTTATAGTTCAGCTTATCTTTATAGCGGGTTTGCTGGATTTTCAAATAGCTCCGGATATGCTCGATCTCATCGGTGAGCGGTATCATCTCCTGGCCTTTGCTTAGCCCGATCCGGAACAGCTTGGACAAAGCCTCCACCATCTCCGTCGCTTCCTTCGCGCCGTCCTTGCGGGCCAGCCACTGGATCGTATCGAGCGTATTGTACAGAAAATGCGGCTGAATATGGGCCTGCAGGCTGCGCAGCTCCGCCTCCCGCTTAAGCCGCTGCTCCGCCCACACCTGCGAGATCAGCCGGGTCATCTGCGACAGCATCTTGTTAAAGCTGCGGCCGAGCAGGCCAATCTCATCCTCCCGCTCCTCCGGAATGCGAATGCTCATATTGCCCTCCTCCACCTTGCGCATGAAGGAGGCCAGCTGCGAGATCGGCCGGGAAATCGAATGAGACAGGTAATACGATGCGGCAATGCCAAGCATGCACACGATAAACACGAAGGTAACGAGGTACAGGTTAATGTCCTTAATCTCCTGCACGCTGTCCTGAACGGCAAAAACCCCAACGGTCGTCCAATTGGTGAAAGAGGATTTCTGATAAATAAACTGCAGCTTCTGGCCCCCTACCGTTTGAGCGAACATACCGGATAGCTGCTGTCCGGGCAGCGCCACGCCCAAACTTCCGACCTTGGAGTTTTTGGGTGCGTAAATGCTCTCGCCCTTATCGTCGATAACCATCAAATAACCGGATTTTCCAAGCCGCACATCCCTAACCGTCTCCGCGATGACCCTCAGCTTAAGATCAATAAGAACAACGCCCAACGTCTTCTGCGTATCCGGATCCTGAATGGCGCGGACAACCGAGACCACCTCGCTGTCCTTGTAATTGGAATGGGTGGTCACGTTCCGGTTGGCCGGATGGCCGATAATTTTGAAAATTCCTTTGGCCTGAACCGCCTCCCGATACCAGGACTCCTTCGCCAGACTGTCGCCCGTCCGGGCATACATCTCGTTGCTGAAATAATCGCCGCTCGACCGTACAACGATAATGCCCGCAACCTCCGAGTAAAGCGAGGTAAAGCCCTGCAGAAACTTGGACATGCGGTATTCCTCACGGTCGTCGTCGATAGCCTCCTTGCCCTCGCTCAAGAAGGCCTGAATGTCCGGATTCATCGAGATAAAATAGGAGATATTCTGAATATTGCCCGCGTAATAATCCAGCGACTTGTTCACGTTGTCGATAAGCTGCATCGTATGGCCGTTGACCTGTTTTTCGACAATGCCGTTAACGATCCACCCCATTAATAGTCCAATAACAAGGGAAGGCAGAATGCTGATCAGCAGGAAGTGCAAAATAAGCTTGTATCGGATAGACCAGTTGTTCAGCTGGAAGCTCTTCTGAAGCTGTTTGAGTATCATGGTTAGCGCTCCCCTTTACCGGTTACTTGGCATAAAACTGGTCTACGTCATCCGGGGTTACTACCGTAATGCCGGTATCGATGTTCGTCGGCAGCGGCGGAATGCTGGAATCCCCCTTATCCTGCGACATCGGATTCACGATGCGGTTGCGGAGATGGAACAGCTGCATAAGCGACCAATACCCCATGTTCCATGTGCCCTGCGCCAACGTCGCCGAAATCGTGCCGCTCTTGACCATGTCGAGCGTTCCTTTATCCGTGTCAAAGCTGATGATCTTGACCTGATCCAGCTTGTTTAGACGCAGAATGGCATTGCCCGCGCCAACCCCGCCGTTCGCTTCCGTTACGAAAATGCCGCTTAGGTCCGGGAATCTGCCAAGCAGATCGCGCACCTTCTGCTCCGATATCATCTGATCGCCTTTGCCGTCGGCAATCCCGATCAGCTGAAGATCGGGAAATTCCTTCTCCAGCGTCTCCTCAAAGCCCCTTGTTCTTTCCTGATGGTTCAATTGATTAGGCAGCGTAATGACGCCAACCTTGCCGGCCCCGCCCGTCAGCTCGGCCATCTTCCGGGCTGCCGTAACCCCGGCGTTATAGTTATTGGTTCCGATGTAGGAGTAAGCTTTGCTTCGCGGAGCGTCCGCATCGAACATCACAACGGGAATGCCTGCTTCCACCGCTTTATTAATCGCCGGGTTCAGAGCCTCGGAATCGATGGCGCTTACGGCTATTCCGGCAGGACTCCGCGCAATCACCTGCTCGAGCACCATCACTTCCTCCTGCACGTCGTATTGCGTGGAGCCCCGGTATTCCACCGATACGCCAAGCGCCTCCGCCGCGTCCTCGAAGCCTTTCAGCCCGTTTTTCCAATAGTCGATACCCGCCAGAAAATTCACCATTACGTACTTCTCGTCGAGCGTACCGTGCAGCCCTTCGGGCTCATCCAGCAGTGCGCTGTTGTCTTCCTTGACGAATACCATATACAAATAGGCCATCAGCGTCCCAATCAGCACAATATAGACGAGCAACAGCTTCTTCACCCGGATCCCCCCTCATATGCAAAAAACCGCTTTCATTAACATAGCAGTTAAGCGCGCCTAGACACAAGAAGTGTTTAGACGCGCTAAGAGACGGCTCTGTTATTAAGCAGATTTGTTTTTGTTATAGAGGTCGAAAGCGACCGCAAGCAGCAGCACCAGACCCTTGATGCCCTGCTGATAATCGATGCCGAGACCAACCAGCGACATCCCGTTATTCATGACGCCCATAACGAGACCGCCAACGATGGCCCCGATGACCGTACCCACTCCGCCCGTTGCCGAAGCCCCGCCGATAAAGACGGCCGCGATCGCATCCAGCTCGAAGTTCACCCCTGCCTTCGGAGTGGCCGCGTTTAGCCTTGCCGCGAACACAAGACCCGCAAGAGCGGCAAGCACGCCCATATTGACGAAGACCCAGAAGGTCATCTTTTTCGTCTTCACCCCGGACAATTTCGCTGCCTTCTCATTGCCGCCAAGCGCATAGATATGACGGCCCATAATCGTTTTGCGCATCACGAAGGTGTACAAGGCAATCAGAATAAACAGCATGATAAGAATGTTCGGAAGCCCCTTATAGGAAGCAAGCACGTACGTGAACAGGTTCGTAATAATGACCACGGCCGCCAGCTTGATGATGAAGAAGGGAATCGGCAGCAGCTCAAGCTTGTATCTCTTCTGGACCAGCCGTCCGCGCCATTCCATAAAGATGTACAGCACCGACAGCACGATTCCGATCAACACCGTGAGCAGATGAATGTCCCAGCCGCCCGGAATGTCCGGCAGGAACCCGGTGCTTATCGAGCGGAAGCCCTGCGGGAACGGTGCAACCGATTTGCCGTCCAGCACCAGCATCGTGAGGCCGCGGAATAACAGCATCCCCGCAAGCGTGACGATAAAGGACGGAATTCGCACGTAAGCCACCCAGAAGCCCTGCCAAGCGCCAACGATAGCGCCAAACACAAGCGACAGCACCATCGCCACCGGGAAGGACATCCCGTGTTTTACCATCATGATGGCCGATACCGCGCCAACGAAGGCCGCAACGGAGCCGACGGATAGATCGATATGACCGGTGATAATCACGAGCAGCATGCCGATGGCCAGAATAAGAATATAGCTGTTCTGCAAAATCAGGTTCGTGATATTAAGCGGCTTCAGCAGAATGCCGTCGGATAGAAACTGAAAGAGCAGCATGATGAGAATAAGTGCAATAAACATGCCGTATTGCCGGATATTGCTGCGTAATAATTTCAGCGCGGTTTCCAAGATGCCCTACCTCCTGCTTTTCGTCATATACTTCATAAGCGTTTCCTGGCTGGCTTCGGCTCTTGGCACTTCCCCGGTAAAACGTCCTTCGCTCATGACGTAAATCCGGTCGCACATCCCAAGCAGCTCCGGCAGCTCCGAGGAAATCATCAGAATGCCTTTCCCTTGCTCAGCCAGCTGATTGATAATCGTGTAAATCTCGTATTTCGCCCCTACGTCGATGCCCCGGGTTGGTTCATCGAGTATGAGGAGGTCCGGACCGGTAAAAATCCACTTGCTCAGCACGACCTTCTGCTGGTTTCCTCCGCTCAGGTTGCCGGTTTTCTGATGGACGCTTGGCGTCTTGATGTTCAGCTTCCTGCGGAAGCCTTCCGCCTCGGTGATCTCTTTGTAATCGTCCACCACAAACCATTTGGAAATGCCCCATAGGTTGGCAAGCGTTGTATTGCGTTTGATATCGTCCATCAGGATAAGCCCGTATTCCTTGCGGTCCTCGGTTACGTAAGCAATACCCTCGTCGATCGCTTTGCTGATGTCGGGCAGCCGGATTTCCCTGCCTTCCTTGAACAGCCGGCCGCTGATTTTCTTCCCGTAGGACTGGCCGAAAATACTCATCGCAAGCTCCGTGCGTCCTGCCCCCATCAGCCCCGCGATGCCCACAATCTCGCCGCGGTTAATACGGAAGCTGACCTCGTCGATCACTTTCCGCTCCGATTGCTGCGGATGATAGACGTTCCAGTCTTTGACCTCGAACAGGACGTCTCCGATATGCGGCTCCCGCTCCGGATAACGATGCGTCAGATCGCGTCCAACCATCCCTTTAATAATCCGGTCCTCGGTAATTTGATCCTCCCGGACCCGCAGCGTCTCGATCGTCTGGCCGTCGCGCAGAATCGTAATGGAGTCGGCCACCTTCATGATTTCGTTAAGCTTGTGGGAGATGATAATGGACGTCAGACCCTGCTCCTTGAACGCCAGCATCAGATTCAGCAGATTTTCGCTGTCCTCTTCATTTAGCGCAGCGGTTGGTTCGTCCAGGATAAGCAGCTTTACTTCCTTCGATAAAGCTTTCGCAATCTCCACAAGCTGCTGCTTGCCTACCCCCATCGTTCCTGCAGGCGTGTTCGGGGATTCGGACAAGCTTACGGTCTTGAGCAGTTCCCGGGTCTTTACAATCGTCTCGTTCCAGTTGATAATGCCGCGGCTGGCCTGCTCGTTGCCGAGGAAAATATTTTCAGCCACGGACAGCTGCGGAATAAGCGCAAGCTCTTGATGGATGATGACGATGCCAAGCTGCTCGCTGCTTCCGATATCTTTAAATTCGCAGGCTTTGCCCTTGAATAAAATGTCGCCTTCATAGGAACCAAACGGATATACGCCGGAGAGCACCTTCATCAGCGTCGATTTGCCCGCGCCGTTCTCTCCCATAAGCGCGTGTATTTCGCCTTCTTTTACCTTTAAATTAACGTTCTCCAGCGCTTTTACGCCCGGAAAGGTTTTGGTGATTCCCCGCATTTCGAGCAGGATATCCGTCAAAGCTATCACCACGCCTTCAAGTAATGGAAAATGATCTAGCGACGGCTTTGAGGCCGTCGCTAAATCATTTGGCTGCCGCAATGCTTCAATTCGCTTATTTCAGTTCGTCTTCGGTGTAATAGCCTGAATCAACCAGCACTTGCTTGTAGTTGGTGCTGTCTACGGATACCGGCTCCAGCAGGAAGGAAGGAACCACCTTAACGCCGTTATTGTAAGTTTTCGTATCGTTTACTTGCGCTTCCTTGCCTTCAATCACCGCTTGAGCCATGCTAACCGCTACCTTCGCAAGCTCGCGGGTGTCTTTGAAGATCGTGGACGTTTGTTCGCCGGCAATGATGGATTTCACCGAAGCAACCTCGGCGTCCTGGCCCGTAATAATAGGCATTGGCTTATCCGCCGTGCCGTAGCCTACCCCTTTCAGGGAGGAGATAATGCCGATGCTGATGCCGTCATACGGAGACAATACGGCGTTTACCGTGTCGCTTGCATAGTTCGCGCTCAGCAGGTTATCCATCCGGGATTGCGCGGTTGCGCCGTCCCAACGGAGGGTTGCGACCTGCTCCATTTTTGTCTGGCCGCTCTTCACGACCAGCTTGCCGCTGTCGATGTAAGGCTGCAGAACCGACATCGCGCCGTCGAAGAAGAAGTAAGCATTGTTATCGTCCGGGGAACCGGCGAACAGCTCGATGTTAAACGGCCCTTTGCCGTCCTTCAGGCCAAGCTTGTCTTCGAGGTAGGAGGCTTGCAGCACGCCTACTTTGAAGTTGTCGAAGGTCGCGTAGTAGCTGACATGCTCGGTGTTTTTGATGAGACGGTCATACGCGATTACTTGAATGTTCTGATCCGCCGCTTTTTGCAGCACGTCCGTCAGGGATTCGCCGTCGATTGCGGCAATGACAAGCACCTTAACGCCCTTCGTAATCATGTTCTCGATTTGGGAAACCTGGTTCTCGATTACATCCTCCGCATATTGAAGGTCTACCGTGTAACCAAGCGTTTCGAATTCCTTCTTCATGTTGGCGCCGTCGCCCACCCAGCGCTCCGACGATTTCGTCGGCATGGAGATGCCGATTTTGCCTTTTTCGGTGGAGGCGCCTGTGTTTGCGCTTTCCGTGCCGTTTCCGGCCGACGCGTTGTTTGCTGCCTTCTCGCCGCCATTGTTGCTGCTGTTGCTGCCGTTGTTACTGCTGCTGTTCGCGCCGCAAGCGGCAAGCACAACGATTAATGCGGTTAACATCAGGATCGATAACATCTTTTTCATTTCTGTCTATCCCCTCTCGATTTGTGAGATGAATGAGCTGATAGACAAATCATACAAGCGGAGGCTTTTTAAATCTTTTCACTTCTTCTACTCGTTTTTATAAAAAAACAAACAAAAAAGACTTAAGCTAGTAAATGGTTAACCTGCTTAAGTCTTTATAAAGTGAAGTAATCCATCGCCATAGATTCGCTTCCGTTCCCAAATTTAGAGTATAGTAGGACTAGTTGAAAAATATATTCCAGGAGGCTAGAGCCATGTCACAGGAGATTTGGATTAACCTGCCGGTCAAGGATGTTCAGAAATCAACTGCCTTTTTTAATCAAATCGGATTTCAAGCAACTAACGTAGGCAACGAGAGGGCCAAGCTTACGATCGGCCAGACCACGTTCCTGCTCTTCCCCGATGCTGCGCTTGAGAAATTTTCCGGCGCGAAAGTAGCCGACACTTCCCAATATGCAGAGGTGTTGTTCTCGCTTGGTGCTAATAGCAAAGAAGAAGTGGACGAATTGATCCGAAAAGTAGAGTTTGCAGGCGGCACCATCTTCGGCAAGCCAAGCGAATCAGACGGCTGGATGTACGGCGCAGGTTTTGCCGACCTGGACGGCCACCGTTGGAATCTGCTGTACATGGATGAGAGCAAAATGCCGAAAGGCTAATGAATAACGCCGGCAGCCTGGTTAAGGTTACCGGCGTTTTTTATACCCCGTACAATCTTCGGTACGCCGTTGGCGTCATCCCCTCATGCTCCATGAAGCGCTTATTGAAGTAACTCACGCTTGGATAGCCGGCTTCTTCCGCAATCTGTCCAATGTTATCGTCCTTCCGCTCGAGCAGCCATTGCTTTGCCGCCTGCAGGCGGCAGCGGGTAATAAAGTCCATTGGCGTCATACGCGTGGCGCTCCGAAACAGCTTGCAGAAATAATACGGCGTCACTCCCACACGCTCTGCCCACTCCTCCAGGATAAAAGGCTTCACCGCCTCCTGCTGCATCAGCGGAAGCAGCTCCATAATCCGCTCGCTCGAAGTCCCCGTCTTGTTCCCTTGCAGCGCAGCCGCGTGCTCGACAAAGACCGTTAACAGCATATAGGTAAGCATAGATAGCTGGGCTGGCCGAAGCATCCGGTGCGTTTCCGCTTCGCGCAGCAGCTCCTCATGCGCCTGCTCCCAAATCTGGGGCTGGCGAAGCTTCCATAGCGGACTTTTGTGAAAGCCCTGCTCAATGAGATAATCCCGAAGGCCCGTGCCTCCGTAAAAGTGAAACCACCGCACGTCCCAAGGCTCATCCTGACTGCTGTAATAGCGCTGCCTCTGCAGCGGAAAATAGAGCACGGCTTCCCCCGCCCGAAGCTCATGGACAACGCCGTCAATCTCCGCATAGCCTTTGCCGGCAACGCAGTAATGGATATTGAAATTGTTAAGCGCTCCCGCTTCGCGAGTTGTGCTGTGATCGGGATCAAACCGGTAATTGCCAACCGATTCAGGCATGCAAAAATACGGCATATTCGGAAGCGTAAGCAGCAGGCTTTGGCGTTTCATATATGGCACCTCTTAATGACAATATTGTTCTAATGGTATACAAAATAATATCATTTTAATTTTAATTATCTTCTCCTATAATCGCAATATAGTCATAAATCATTCTAACGAAGCGAGGGTGAAGCATGAGCAAAAAGTTAAAATGGGGCATCCTGGGATGTGCCGGAATTGCAAAACGTGCGGTTATTCCAGGTCTTCATTTATCCGAGTTGAATGAAGCGGCCGCGATCGCGAGCCGTGACGGAGAAAAAGCCAGACAAACAGCCGAAGAGCTTAGTATTCCAACTGCCTATGACAGCTACGAGGCGCTCCTGGCCGACAGCTCGATTGACGTTATTTATATCCCGCTGCCGAACCACCTCCACAAGGAATGGGCGATTCGCGCAGCCGAAGCAGGAAAACATATTTTGTGCGAGAAGCCTCTCGCGCTAAACGCGCACGAAGCGGCAGAGATGGCCGAAGCAGCCGACAGAGCGGGCGTCCTTCTGTCCGAGGCGTTTATGTACCGTTATCATCCGCGCTATCAGCAGATTAAAGAGCTGATCGCTTCCGGTGCAATCGGTCAGATTCGCGGAATCCGAAGCGCCTTCACATTTAACAACCCGAATGATTCCAAAAACGTTCGTTTCCGGAAAGACTGGGGCGGCGGCTCGATCTATGATGTTGGCTGCTATCCGATTAACGTAGCGCGTCTCTTGCTTGATAGGGAGCCTGAAGCGGTTACGGTTAACGCCCTTTTCTCGCCGGAGCATGACGATGTGGATATGATGGCCTCCGGCCTGATTGAATTTGAAGGCAACGTATCGCTTACGTTCGACTGCGGCATGTGGGCGGCGTTCCGCAATCCGCTGGAGATTCTCGGAACCGACGGCATTATTGAAGTTCCGTCCGCGTTTGTTACGCCAACGGCGGATAGCAGCCACATCTACCTGACCGCAAACGGTGAGCGCCGCCAGATCGAGGTGCCGTACGTGAACTCGTATACGGCGCAAGCGGATTCCATAGCCCGTTCCATTACGCAGGGCAATCCATTGGAATTCCCGACATCCGACGCGATCCGCAACATGAAGGTTATTGATGCTTGTCTGTTATCTGCCCGCGAGCATGCGAGAGTCAAATTAAATTAATAATCTCTGAGGAGGCTGCTTCATATGGAATTCTTAAAGGTGCAAGGATTGGACAAACCGGTATCCCGCTTGATGAAAGGCACGGACTATTTCTACCATGACTCTTATGAAAAAGCCGCTGCCAACATGGACGCCTACTTCGCCATTGGCGGCAACTGTTTCGACTCCGCTCATATTTATTGCGGCGGACAAAGCGAGGAAGTCATCGGCCGTTACCTGAAGGAACGCGGCAACCGCGACCAATGGGTTATCCTGACTAAAGGCGCCCATCACGACCAGAATGGCCCGCGCGTCAGCCGCGAAGCGATCCGCAGCGACCTGATGACCAGCCTTGAGCGTCTCCAAGTCGACACGATTGACATGTACGGTCTGCACCGCGATGATCCAAACGTGCCTGCAGGCGAAGTCATCGAGATTCTGAACGAGCACATTAAATCCGGCGCGGTGCAAACGATCGGCGTATCCAACTGGACTTGGCAGCGCATTCAAGAGGCAAATGACTACGCGGCGGCAAAAGGACTCGTTGGCTTCTCGTTCAGCAGCCCTAACCTGAGCCTTGCCAAAGCCAACGAGCCGTTCTGGTCCGGCTGCGTATCCGTCGATGACGAGACCCTGGCGTGGCATGAAGCCAACCAGCTTCCGCTGTTCTCCTGGTCTTCCCAGGCTCGCGGCTTCTTCACCGGCCGCTTTACTCCGGAGGATCGGAGCAACGCCGATCTGGTCCGCGTGTTCTACAGCGACGATAACTGGGAGCGTTATGAACGCGCGAAGCAGCTCGCCGAGCAAAAAAACGTCACGCAAATCCAGATCGCGCTCGCTTACGTGCTCAACCAAGCCTTCCCGACCTGCGCCCTCATCGGCGCCCAATCGCTCGAGGAGCTCCGCTCCTGCGACGAAGGCTCGCGCATCAAGCTGACCCGCGAAGAGATGGCTTGGCTGGATCTGAGCTCGGATAAGAAGTAGTTATGACAAAGCACGCTCCTGTTATCTGGAGCGTGCTTTTTTACGAACTATTCTCATCCCTGAGGTCTCCTAACCATAAACCGCTCCGCATTGCGCCTAAAGCCGAACTGCTCATATAATCCATGGGCATCCAGCGTACCCAGCAGTCCCGATAGCCCTTCGTATTGCTTTACTATCCAGCCCACTAGCTCCTTGCCTAAACCATGCCCCCGATGCTCTTCATCGATATAAACATCGGCCAGATAATAGACGGTAGCCCAATCCGTTATTACTCGGGCAAACCCTATTTGCTTGCCTCCGCAATAAATACCGTAGCAAGTGGAGTTCCGGATCGATTTTTCAATGGTTTCCCTTGTCCGATGGTTTGCCCAGTAACTCTTGGCCAGAAAGGTCTGAATCGCATCCAAATCAAGCTGGGACTTATCATCGCTAAACCGGTAATGGTTATATAGATGCTCCATGGCCGATGGCCTCCTAAGTTAACAGCTTTGTAAAAGTAACTCTGTCGTATCCTACGGCAAAGAAGTCTTTCTCCTCATTAACCAAGTTAAACCCGATGCTGCTGTAAAAATCGATCGTTCCCCGGTTTCCCGGATGGCCAAGCGTGTACAAAATAACTTGCTCCTCTCCGAGCTCTTTCAATCTGTCGCAAATCTCGCTTAGCAATGCCCGGCCAACGCCCTTCCGTGCAGAACTCTGCTTCACAACAACGCCAACAATCTCGTAAAGGCCAGCTTCGTCGTTAAACATATAACCGGAGTGCCCAACGACTTCACCCTTATCCTCCGCAACAAAATAATCGCTTCTGCTGCTAGAAGGAGATGAGGCGAAATAGTCTGCCCACCGCACGGGGTATCTAGCAATAACAAAAGGCGGAAATTGCAGGGGGTATTCTTCTAACATAGGAATAACACGATCTTGATCGGTCTGCAGCAATTGACGGATAAGCATCAGAGGCCTCCTATCGGAGTTTGGTTATATTTTACAAGTAAAAGCTGACTGGTTACAAAGGTTTCTTTTTGCTAACGGGAGCTGCCCGCACCGCATCTTAACGATGTCGCTGGACCTCTGTCAAGAAAGTGGACACTGCTTAAGAGCAATTAGCCGATCTGTTGGTAGTACTGTGCTTCGAAACGTTCCGGAGACAGGTAGTTCAAAGCACTATGAATTCTTTTGCGGTTGTAGAAAAACTCAATATACTCGAATAGTTCCGTGTAAGCCTGCTCCTTTGTGCGAAAACGGGT
>NZ_SLVP01000005.1 GCF_004345425.1 Paenibacillus sp. BK033 | reverse complement strand
CTTCACTAATTTTAACTTTTGAATTTCCAATTACTTTAACACAAAATGGTTTGAAAATATCCGTAAATATTTTTAATTGTTACGCTACCCTGCCCGTTAGCTTAATAAATCGTGCATTTCCTGGTGTCAAGGGACTGTTTAGAAGTTCTTGTCCTACTACGGCTTTGTATAGAAGTTCTTGTCTTAAGCTCACGACAAGAACTTCTATACAAAGAATAAAAAAGCCGCTTTATAAGCGACTTCCGTTGTATATATGTTCTTGTCGTCCGACACTTTTAGTGTCATACACTATATTGAACTATTTTCGTTTTGTTTTTTTATAAGTTCCCTGCCTTTTTGCTCGGGGAAGGCGATTTTGTGTAAAAGTTTCTACCATGACGGCCTATGTTAAATTCGAATGTTGAGTTTTGAACAAAGAAAACCCGCTCTTTTGAAAAGGCGGTAAAATTGTCTCTTTTGTACTGCTATTTCATTCCTACTACAGCGGCGAACGCTTGAACGACGGCATTGGCCACTTCCATGTCTTGCTCCATGGTGCCTCCGGCGACGCCGATACCGCCCACGGTCATGCCTTCGTGAACGAGTGGTATACCGCCTGCTAAGATGGTGACTGTCCCTTGGTTTGTCGTGTTGACCCCATAGTGTTGACCGCCGGGAAGCGCCGACTGGGCTAAGTTAGCCGTGGGCATTTGCATGGCTACACTCGTCCAGGCCTTCCCCTTGGAGATTTCGATCCCCGCAATCCGAGCATAGTCCATCCGGTGGAAGGCGACCAAGTTCGCCCCGGCGTCGACGATTGCGATATCGAAGGCGAGTCCCATTTGACGACCTTTCTGTTCCGCAACCTCGAGCAATTGTTTTGCAATCTCCAATGTAAGCAACTCAAACACTCCTTGTTGGTTTGTTTCCTGCAGAATATTATTTACTGAATCACTAAGTTAGGGGCTGTCACATGAGCATTTACGGCGTGGATGGAGTTATTTTGGTAACCTTTTACATTCCATTCAGCCTTTAGCGGTTGAACCTCTCCATGATCGTTCGTTGCCTTGCTCATAATCGTGTATTGACCTGGTTTTTGCGCATCCCACGCAAAAGACCATCTCCTCCATGAATAGGGAACATCAGGATCAAGTATGTTTGCTTCAGTCCAGAGTGCCCCGCCATCTGTGCTAATCTCTACTTTCGTTACAGAATGCTCACCAGCCCAAGCATACCCTTGTACCACGTTGGTGCCAACAGCCAACTCTTCCTCTTCTGTAGGAGATGCTATCGTTGAATTGATTAAAACTGGTGATAACGGTAGTGCATGTTTGTAGTCGTTTGCTTTTTTTAGAATGACATAATCTATACTTTGAAACGGTCCCTTTAATGGCTGGTCTACAACTCTGATCCTATGCAGCCATTTAACAGATGCAACTGCATACCATCCAGGCACAATTAGTCTTATTGGAAAACCATGTTTATCGGAGAGCGGTTCACCATTCATTTCATAAGCCAATAAAGTATCTGGGTGAAGTGCCTTGGCAACAGGAAGACTTCTTTTGAAAAATACCTGTCCATCCATGTCATTTCGGTGGCCGTAATCTAATCCTTCAAAAACAATCTCAGTCGCACTTGGGGATACTCCTGCTTGGTCTAATACATCCTTCAGTCGAACGCCTCCCCAAATGGCGTTGCTTATCGCACCGAGCTTGAATTGGTTACCTTGTGCTTTCCTTTCAAATAACGAACGCTTGTTTCCTGCACATTCTAGTGTTGCGGATAGCGTGACCTTATTCATGCTTTTCAAATCAGCATACGTAAATTTAATTGGTTGATCCACTAATTCTTCAATTGAAAGGTACCAGGTGTTTATATCGATTGTCGGGTATTCAAAATGATTTCTTACGTAAAATAATTGATTCGGTGTAATGGTTTGGAGTTTAGCAACCATGGGAAATTCAAGATTTTCTGATGGGAAATAGGAAACTGGAACCAAATGAATGTCGCGCATGAACAAATCCACCTCTTCGGCTTAATAAACAGAACAGCTCTAAAATTTATTTTTAGCAAAGAAACGTAATTTTAACCATCAAACAAGATTTCGTCATCTTGAGTTACAAAATGAAAATCGTAATTGACGATTACTAAAGCTTAGTAAAACCGTTAAGCTGCCGCGGAACCTTCCTGTCGTCTTTGAATTATCCGGTACGCATCGCCAGTCAGCCGCTCCGGATCGATGCCCTGGCGTTGTCGCGGATCGTCAGCAGCATCCGGCCGTCTTCCCACTTGCATCCGGATCTCCGACGAACGGGGACTCAGCTCCACGCCGTGGGAGAGCGCGTAATCGAGGAGAGGCAAAATATAAAAACGTTTGATTTCTCAAGTTTTTTCTCAAATATGTCCCTCTTTTGTGTGCTTGGACATTCTTCATTGCGGCTGGAGCTTGTGCTGCCTAGGATCACTGCAGTCATCCCTGCCAACCGTCGGGAATGAGATTAAGTTCTTGTCAATTTCGGAAATGGGATCAAGTTCTTGTCATTTGGTTTTGACAAGAACTTGATCCCATAAATATAAAAAGCCGCGAATATCGCGGCCTTTAATGAGATAATGTTCTTGTCACCTGACAATTTGAGTTTAGTGTCATACACTATATTGAACTATTTTCGTTTTGATTTTTTATAAGTTCCCCTTTCTTGCAGTAAATCTGCGGATTAGTGTCGGATGACAAGAACTTGATAACATAAATGACAAGAACTTGATAACATTCCCCACATCATTAATAAAAGCACCATTCAATTTTGAATGGTGCTTTTATCGCGAGCTGCTTTCTGCGTTCAACTAAAGTAATAAAGCTGCCGATTGCATGCCGGGAGCTTTATTCTTTTGGCTATTCAACTATCGTTTCCCTTTAGCTTAATAATGTTTATCTTTTATCCCTTATCTCACGAAGAATGGTTTCAATTTTATCCTTCTTCCTTAACATTAGATCGTTAATCCCTGCATCCTTCCCAGCAGACCAAGTCGCGAATTGGGGAGCTAAAACATCAATGAAGCGAGCGGGTCAGCCTTATGAAGTCGCTCCTGCCTATGTCTATCTGGCATCGGAAGACTCCTCGTACGTCTCGGGTCAATTCTTTCATGTTAACGGTGGTGTCATCATTAACAGTTAACACAAAGCAACGTCCTCCGTGCATTGGCAGTTCACGGGGGACTTCATTTTTAGGCGATAGTAAAGAGGCTTACGATAATTGTATCGTACGGAAGGAAATTCTATCGGGAATGGGGTAAAGTTCTTGTCATAATGATTTGGCAACAACACTATCCCATAAAATAAAAAAGCCGCGATAAACGCGGTCTTTAATGAGATAAAGTTCTAATCATCCGACAGGTATATATACTTAATATCTCTGCCAGGAACCAAAATCAGCCTTCCATTTCTGGTTCATACGCCGTTTATCTCGGTCCCAATGTTCTCCATTACCTCTTTTGCTCGGTCTACAAGACTTGGCTCTTCTGGAGCCTTTATAGTTGCCTTACCGTCCAGAATTATCCTTGCTTCATCACCATTCATTCCGTTTTGACCCTCAGAATGCATAACTTTATTCCCACTCTTTTTCATTTTACACTCCTCTGGTTAGACTTTCTTTGTAGCTGTGTATAAATAACACTTTACTATTATTCCGATAAGCCAATCCCTTATGCGCAAGGATATAATAGGCGCGTCAATGCCACAAAAACCCATTCGTTTTATGAATGGGTTCTTGTGATTTAGTAATTCTCAGGTAGGTTGGTTTCATGCCGTAAAATCCAAACATTGGCGATCTTATCCCCACTAAAACGTCGGACTGCCTTACGCAAAGCTAACTTACTTCAGGATAAACTGCAGTAGAGTCTTATTAATTGAACTATAGTTCCTCGTTAGGTTAATAGAGGATTCTCAAGAATTTCTCCGTCTGGTCCGTATATGGTCACCGGTTTTTCATGCTGATAACCAACTTCGATTGTCTGCAAAGTACCTGTACTTTTACCATCCCAAAATGCAACAAGCATTTCGGCTTCGGACACTACCTGCACATTCGAAAGATAAATTGCACTATTTCCGTTTTCGTTATATTTAGCAGGAAATTGCCTACTAAGAAGCCCACGAAAATGTGCGGTGACATGAGCTACATGATCTACGCCTCTCGTGCCTCGACTAATAACAATCGTATCATCGGATAAGCTCTTTACATATTCCACAACTAAGTTCAATTTTGGATAGTGTCGACTTCCGAATATCGCGATTGTTGTCATTTCGTCACCCCTAATACAAACTCTGTACCTCCGGCTGCCCTCTCGCCGTTAGTTTAATGACCATAGCGTATCCGGTGTCTTGCAGAACTGCCCCACAGACCATCTAAATACGTACCTGGTAGATAGATACCATTAGTCAAGGATTAACGCGATATGTTTGTGATTAGATTTAACTTTGTGCAGCCAATCAAATATGGTCGGTCCTTCGCTATTCTTGGCCAGTCGGAGTTCCTCTTAAACGCGAGGAACATTTGTTGGGTGACACTTTAATAAACGCTCTTCAAGTATTTTTATTGTCTCGGTGTACCCTAAACTTTCCTTCAGAGTGCTGGAACCCTTCCAAATAATTGTAAGAGGTTCATTGTCTTCTATGTCACCAAAACCGCCTCTTAAGATGTCGTTAAAGGCATCTAAATTGCCATTCCATTGATGCTTCCCTGATAACACAATAGCTGAAAACTCTCTACAAAAATCCTCATAACTAGAAATTTTGGTTCCATCAATGATGAATTTCTTACTCATACGATATCCATCCATTTCTAACGCATATTATAAAAAAAATCAGCTACTGCAACCACACTTGAACTAATGTTCCCCGATAGCGTAATCGACATCACCTTTTTCAGCAGCTTTTGCGTTGTTCGTAAAATAAGCTATCCGATTTGGATTAAGACTTCACAGCGTCCACAATGAGGGAAACAAAGCCTAACTTGCCATCTTTATTTCTATGGTCAAATCGTCTAGAACGATATATGAGACCTTTCTTCTCACTCCATTCGTTGTAATGGAATATACCGTTTTCATCGCAATACTCAAGTAAATGAACTTTGAATCCAGCAGTTTCAAACATAGAATACAGTGTTTTATAGGTATGTACAATCTTATGGCTCGCAGCTGGGTGATCAGCAGGACCTGGTCCACCAATTTGCACGCCTCTTTGGTATTCTTCATTCGGGAAATAGCCGTCGGGAACAGCGCAACGAACATATCCACCAGGCTTTAAAAACTCGAAACAAATCTTCGCAGCTTCAATGCCTTCATTAAAATCTAAGTGCTCCCATACGTGCTCCGCTAAAATTGCTGAGATGGTATTCGCCTTGAAACGACCTGCCCACTGATCTCGCTGCAATAAATCCAAATCAGACTCCTGAGTTTGGATCCATTCGGGGTTATTCTTATAATCGCCAGCGCCAATGACCACCCGTATTTCATCATTATGTGTATCCATCAGTTCAGCCCCCTTTAACTTTTACATAATCAGTGTAGCAATATCCAGTGTGGTTATAAATGGAATTAGGTTTCTTGTATATGGAAATTTGTGATTTCGGTTCAACAAATCTGCCCTTTAGCTTAATAAAAAAGGAGCAGCTGCCTTTTTGACAAACTACTCCTGGATGATGATGAACTAACGTTCTCCGATAGCGTAATGATACTTTAGTCTATTGTTTTAAATTCAGTTCAAGAAATCCATTATGTAGAGAAATAATTTCAGTTTCTAAGAAGCTCTCAAGAACACAATCTGCACATGTTAAATCTTCCCGAGGGAGTTGAATCATCAGGAAATTTTAATAAACTTTGTCCCTTCATCTCTGCGGTTTCCGAACAAATCCTTCTCTTTTACAATCATACCGCAGCATTGACCCGAAGGTCCCCAATTAAACTGTATCTTCATGCTGACATAATCAAGATAAAATGTACGCAAATCATTTGGCTTCAGTTGCCGATCTCCAAACCCGAATAGTTGACCGTCTTTCAACTCAACGTTGATATGAAGATTCAATTCCTCATTGTGGTAAACCCCGACATAATTCACAAGTTCCGAATAGGGAACGATCGGATCGGGTATGAACGACCAGCCAAAATGATCCACAATGGTATGATAATAAGATCTCCAATCCCAGTTGGTATTCTCGATCGACAGAGACCATGAACTGCACCTGCTATTCGCAGTTTTAGCAATTTGCGCATATTCCGACAAAAAGTCAAGATGTGATTCTGGATTTGTCAGCCCCCGATTCACATAATAGGGTTCGTGTTTAAATTCCTCAAATTTTTCATTTAGCCTCTTCATCCCTCCTCTAGTGTTTATCATTCGGTTAATCCCAATCATTGGATCGTCCTGATATAAATAAACTAAATGAAATTCAAGATCCGTAAACCGTGCACATATGTTTTCGATGAACCGAATGATCGCTTCCTTGTCTAGATCCATATGGAGTAAATGAAGAATAGGCGCCTGGAATAATACTGACTCCATCACCAAAGTCGTCTTTTTGTCCCTTTGTTCTTCTAAGAACCGATCCCAATTTAATAAATACTGTTTCATCCAAGCTGTGGGGGTAGAAATTGTATCCTCTATCAGAATTGGATGTTGGTATGTAGTTTCATGGAAAAGCTGCGTCGTATTTCCGTTCCGTTCTGACTGCATAGCAAGGAATCTTGCTGTTGAAGATTTTCCCGAACCTGGGATTCCCTCGACAATGATCAACTTCAACATACTCACCCCCAAAAAATTAAAGTTTCCTCAAAAGTCAGTACGATATTTTTCTTCGGCATTTGGTTCCATCCCTTCTCAATTCACTGAATTAATACTTATAAATTATTCAACCAGATATTGGAACTATCCTGCCCTTTACTTCAACAAAGCTGCAGTAGATCCTCCGATCCGCTGCAGCTTTGTTGATTGAACTATAGTTTCCCGATAGCTTAATGGCTTTACCTCATCTGTCCCGTCCCGCCTATGCGATTTCCATTTTCATCGTAGTACGTTACTTTTATCGGTTCTGGCTTTAATTCATTTTTAAGTGGGTTATATCCACCGCTTCCGTACCACTCATGAATCCTGTATTTTTCACTTCGAACAAACCAGTTTTTATAGTCGTAGTAATACACATTTACATCTAAAAACGCACTTACTTCGGCAAGCATTTTTGTGCCATCCCGCTCAACCATCTGCTCCTCGATACTGGCAGTATAAAATATTGAAATGACACATCCCCAAAAACATCCAAAAACAACAGCTGCCAACAGTGCTATCGTCCCGACTGTACGAATCAACACAGCGAACCTTTTCTTGTACATTTGTAGACAAGCTATAAGTCCACAAGAAAATGCGGCAACCAAAAGTAGAAACAGGAAAAAGCATACCGATATTACCCAATGACGATAAGTAAGTCGGAACGCAGCCAGTATTAATGATGAAGCTATAGCGAAGAAAACAACGGCGGCTATTAACAGTAAGGTTATGAGTGTGAACTTAACCCTCGCATTTTGCTTTTTAAACCAGTCGATTGGAACAATAAGTGTTGCTATTGCCTTTACCACCCCTCATACGACATCTTGAACAAAACGCTAAAAACCTTAAATATAATTCCAGTATTTAGACGTATATCTGTGGAGTTTGTTGCGCTATACTGCCCGTTAGTTCAACTCTAGGTCGTCACTTTTTACGGCCAAATTTTGCATCGATTTCTGCACCATTACAATTATGTAAAGAAAGTCGAATTTCCGGACATAACGATGCAATGAATTATGATAAAATGAATTCTAATTTGTATAGTTTGCCAACTACGGGGAAGGTATCTTTTTTATGTCCAATATCGGAAAATGATACAACTTCTTGTCTTTTGGAAAGGACAAGAAGTTGTATCCATAAAATAAAAAAACCGCGTAAAACGCGGAATCTAATGCATATATGTTCTTGTCCTCTTACACCAATGTACCAAAGCTCTTACCTTAACCAAAGTATTACAAAACGAGGTGCCGCAGGAATCTGATCCTGAGGCACTTCGTTTTTTAATATCATCTATTAACGCAAGGTTTTCAAAGCACCGCTCCAAGCTAACACTTGATCGATCATGCCATTTACATTCGCCAGGTGATACTCTGCTGGCTTAAGGACACTTCCGTTCTCGAAATCCGTAAATAAAGATAGTGACGCTTGCGTACGAACGTCCGCCACACACAATTCTCCCAGAATACCTCTCAGATGCTCTGCTGCGCGCGCACCGCCTACAGAACCGTAACCAACAATGCCCGCTGCTTTATCATACCAAGCTTCCCGTGCATAATCTAACGCATTTTTCAAGGAACCTGTCACGCTGTGATTATATTCTTGAACGATAAAAACAAAGCCGTCCAAGCTCGCGATCTTTGCATTCCATGCCGTCGCTTGCTCTGTAGCATCAACCTCACCTAGAAGAGGCAGCTTATAATCCGCAATATCTACAATTTCGTAGTTAGCATCTCCACGTCTGTCGGCAATGTTTTTGACCCATTTGCCAACTTGAGGACTCAAGCGACCTTGACGCGTGCTTCCCAGAATAATACCGATGTTGAGCTTTGACATGGTAACTCCTCCTGAAAATAAGTTAAATAGCTTGTCCTTTTTTCTGCATCATAACATCATCCGGATGACTATTATATCGCTCAAAGTTGACTTTTGTACTGTAGTCGATTTAATTAATAGACTAAGGGGCTTCCGAAACGAAAAAATAGGGCCTCCTAGGTAAGGTGCCTACTTCTTCTATGCCCTTGTCTAATTACGTTTTCGAAAGTTGAGTTTTACAACTTAAAGATACCGCCAAGGACTTTCCAAATAAAAGACATACCTCCACCTCCTTTTCTAGATCGATCGTTCCCATAATAAGTGAGCGATCTTAATTTTGTCAAGGGCTAGAACGCATGTTCGTAAAATTTTTGTACATATGTCTTGCGACGTCTCTCCTCTCGAGAGAAACCTTGATAACATAAATGACAATCCGCGGCTTTGGATATATCCCCATGAACGGCAATGTCCTGCCGGCAAATCCAGAAATAACTGAAGCGACGCGCTCTGCCCCTTCACGACTCCCCTTCAGCCCCTTCATGGCATTAATGGCTTTTGGGAATCCGCCGTACGCGACGGATTGAATGATCACTTCCTCCATTTCCTCGCGAGTCAATCCTGCGTTGGTACCGGCAACAAAATGGATTTTCAACTCCGACTCCAAGTTTAGCACGGACAGCATGGCGATCGTCGCGATTACCCTTTCCCGCATGGTCAGCCCTTCGCGCCCGTAAATATCCTCGAACCATTCCACAACTATGTCTCCTAAGTCGCCGAAATCGAAACGTGGCTTAGAGATGGTTTATCGGAGCCGTCTCATGTGGTGGCAAATCATTTGGGGCTTTCGCTGCTCAGGTTCTTTCAGGCTGCCGAGAAATTCTCTATGGTGCGGAACGGGTATTATTTCTGTCCGCAGCAACAAGTGCTATCTTACCGAACGACAGACCTCCACGAGTGGAGACATTTGCGATAGATACGTTGACAAACGGTTGAAGGAATTTGTATTATGAGAACGATCGGTCTCATTATTGCAGGTGAATCAACGACAAAGAGGAGACAGGGGAGTAACCGTGGCAGTTGGAGAAAATGAAGTCTTTATCGATAGTGTGCGTCAAGTTTTCATACTCATGGCGGCGGCGTTGGCATTCAATACGCGCTGGATTACCCGAACGAATTTCGCGGTCTGATTCTCCAATCCAGTGCTCCTACAATGAGCAAAACCGAACCGTTTATGCAAGCGGTAAACGATTTTGTTGCACAAACCTATGCAAAAGCCAGCCGAACCGATCATAACTTGTCAAGTAGACAGCTATAAAAAGTAATGTTTGTGTGCTTTGAACGTTTCACGGCATTCCACCGAGGAAATGTCTTTTAACTCCCTCTTTCGCTATGAGACAATCGCCTGCGTGTGATACTTCGGCAAATTCCCAGAAACCAACCTAAAAAGGTAATAATCTTGAAGAAAAGGCGGATAATATGGAAGATTAAAGTAGAGGATGCGACCATTCTCCGCCCTCTGAGAGTCGCATTGCAGTTTACAGTGATAGCTATATGATGGAGCAAAAAATAAATTTAAGGATGATCGAAATGTCAAACTTACAATTCGCTGAATTAAGCGTAAAACGTGACAGCCTCACAAGAAATCTGCCAGAAGCAAATGAAGAACTTCAATGGGTTTCCAATACGGCTATCCTTATTTATGGAGAAAAGGATGCAGTTTTAGTCGATACTTTTATTACTATTGAACATAACCATAAATTGCTTGATTGGATAAAGTCAATTAACCGTAATTTAAAATATATCTATATTACGCATGGCCATGGAGATCATTTCTTTGGAATCAAACAAATCAATATCTGTTAGACTTTATTCGTTTGGATAATGAAACAGACACCGCTTTAGATTTATTTCATGCCATGCTTCATCTTTACCCGAACTTAGTGAACCCTGGATCTCTTTGGGGATCTGCTAATGCTGCCAAAGCTTAAACCTTACGAAGTGCTTGCTTTATATGCCCCAAAGTAGTTCAATAGCGCATCAAAGACCAACCTGGTGATCCAAATCCAGGTCGGTCTTTTATTTAATCTTTTTGAA
Organism: Paenibacillus sp. BK033; assembly: GCF_004345425.1. Lineage (GTDB taxonomy): Bacteria > Bacillota > Bacilli > Paenibacillales > Paenibacillaceae > Pristimantibacillus. The sequence continues at coordinate 487,351 of NZ_SLVP01000005.1, read as the reverse complement.
TTCACTTGGCTTTTGGATATCACCAAGCTGATGCTCCGCCGTCAACCGCATAGTTAACGCCAGTGATATAGGCTGCTCGATTAGACGACAGAAATGCCGCAAGCTCCACGATCTCTTCAGGTTTACCAAAACGCTTGAGCAGCGTCTTGCTTGTGATTGCATCGCGGGCCGCCTGATTATCACCGATACCGGTAAACACTCTGAACCAACTCGAGTAACCGTACATTTCTCTCCCTATTTTTCTATCTTAATCTATTAATACAATTTACGCTCTTGCTCCTGTCCCTTCAGTCTCCAACTTAGCCACTTCTTCCCGAACGCGAGGAGCCACTTCTGTTCCCAGTAATTCGATTGCCTTCATAACTTCCTCATGCGGCATGGTTCCAACCGGTAAATGCATGAAAAATCGGCTGAAGCCTAGATGTTTGCGCATAAAAAGAATCTTGTTAGCCACTGTTTCCGGATCACCAAGGTATAAGGCCCCCTCTAAGGAACGGGAAACATCGAATTGTGCACGTGTATATGGCGTCCAACCGCGCTCTTTGGCGAAATAATTAAAGGAAGCCTGAGTAGGCGGAAAATATTGATCAACCGCAAGCGAGTTGCTCTCTGCGACATACCCGAGTGAATGTACGGCTATCTGTAGCTTCGACACATCGTGTCCGGCTCGTTCGGCTGCTTTCTTATAAAGCGGCACGAGGGGAGCAAAGTTTAACGGACTCCCACCGATAATGGCTAATACAAGCGGCAGCCCCAGCTGCCCTGCCCTAATTACAGATCCGGCATTACCGCCGCTGCCAAGCCATACAGGCAGTTTACTCTGAACAGGCCGCGGGTAAATTCCCAGATCCTTAAAGGCCGGTCGGAATCCGCCTTTCCAAGTTACCTTTTCCGATTCCCTCAATTTCAATAAAAGCTCTAACTTTTCCTCGAATAACGCATCGTAATCATTTAAGTTATAGCCAAACAAAGGGAAAGCATCAACCATTGACCCACGGCCTGCTATTATTTCGGCTCTCCCATTCGAAATACCGTCAAGCGTTGCAAATTGCTGGAATAAACGGACCGGATCTGCTGCAGAAAGTACGGTAACCGAGCTCGTTAAGCGAATGTTCTTAGTCATTGGAGCTGCAGCCGCCAGAATAACGGCGGTTGCAGAATCTCCAAATTCCTTCCGATGATGCTCGCCAACCCCAAAAACATCCAGCCCAACCTTATCAGCAAGAACGATTTCCTCAACTACCTGACGCAGACGTTCCGCATGACTGATGGTTTCACCTGTTACAACATCAGGTGTTGTCTCCACAAAGGTATCTACCCCTATTTCCATGTTTAGTCCTCCTGTTTCTGATTGTCTGTGTTGTCACGGTTTTTGATGCCGTAGCCGATCTTCTTCATTACATCGATTAACTCGCGCTTCTCCTCGTCGGTCGCGAAAGACAACTGCTTGGAAATAAATTGAGCATGCTTTGGAAAAATATTGTCAAAGCTGCTTCGACCAGCAGCTGTTAAGGAGACATTCGTTTTTCTACGGTCTCCTGGAATAGGAATCCGTTCGACCAACCCCTTTTTTTCAAGCTTGTCCACCACATAGGTGATACTCCCGCTTGGAATAGCAAAGGTATCGCTGATCTTCTGGATTGGATGAGGACCTCTGTTATAGAGAAGCTCTAGAATGCGAAAATTCTCGGTACTAAGCCCGTAGCTTTCGATATCATGCTCCAAGCTCGCGTACAACTCTTTTACCATATTTCTCAATACGCGAATTAGCTTTAGATCAAGTTCCATTCCTTCTGCATCGCGTTCGGACAATCTGCATCCTCCTATCTAGGTGTTCAATTAATTATCCTAACATTATTTATTCTACCTTTAGGATAATTAATTGTCAATCTTATCTGTCTTACCAATTCATTCAGACTTTAGCAGAAAAACCGGATCATTCTCCTTTAGAGAATCGATCCGGTTTTTGCGCGAGTACATATTGATTCTGAAGCGATTCCAGGTACTCATCCTGGTACTGCTTCTCGTCCGGATTAACCGCCAGACCAGGCTAAGTACATCAGCACAATCGGTTCTTCCGCGCCATAACAGAGAGCTTCCCGCAGCTCCTTAGTGCCTGCCCTTTTCTTCAATGAAAACGATAGTCGATCATCCGAGCATCTGCCGTAGTGTTCATTCAGCTATAGCCCTCCCGATAGCTTAATGGTTTTACCTCATCTACTGTCCCGCACCGCCTATGCGATTTCCGTTTTCATCGAAGTACGTAACTGTTATCGGTTCTGGCATTAATTCATGTTTAAGCGGGTTATATCCACCGTCTCCGTACCACTCATGAATCCTATATTTATCACTACGAACAAACCAGTTTTTATAGTCGTAGTAATACACATCTACATCCAAAAACGAACTTACTTCGGCAAGCATTTTTGTGCCATCACGCTCAACCATCTGCTCCTCGATACTGGCAGTATAAAATATTGAAATGAAACACCCCCAAAAACATCCAAAGCCAACAGTTGCCAACAGTGCTATCGTCCCGATCGTACGAATCAACACTCGGAACCTTTTCGTGTACATTTGTAGACAAGCTATAACTCCACAAGAAAATGTTGCAACCAAAAGTAGCAACACGAAAAAGCCTGCCGATATGACCCAATGACGATAAGTAAGTCGGAACGCAGCCAGTATTAATGATGAAGCTATTGCGAAGAAAACTAAGGCGGCTATTAACAGTAAGGTTATAATTGTGAATTTAACCCTCCCATTTTGCTTTTTAAACCAGTCAATTGGAACAATAAGTGTTGCTATTGCCTTTACCACCTTTCATTCGACATTGCCTTTGGAGGTCTGCTTCGAGCGGGTATCGATACAACTCTCTTCTACGTTCCCCGCGCAGCTGGGCATAAATTTGAGTAGTTGATGCTTTTTCATGTCCAAATGAATTAAGGCATATTCTTTATTTCGTGCTGATCACGTGGTTGAAGTCATACATAATATGGTAATGAAGGAAGGTGATAATCATCATGCGAGTGATCATTACTTTAGCATGTACGGAATGCGGTGCCCGTAATTACACGACAATGAAAAACAAGAAAAATAATCCGAGCCGCCTGGAGCTTAGCAAGTACTGTCCTTCTCATAAAAAGATGACGCTTCATCGAGAGACAAGATAAGTGAGAAACGGAGCATACAAAGTGCAGTCTACTCCTGTATGTTTATTTTATTTGTCTCGCCTTAGTTGTTAAAAGACGGAAGTCGGTCATAGTGACCGACTTCCGTTGTACTTATTGAACTATAGTTCTACGTCGCCGCAGCTGAGTGGCTCAGGTTCATATCCTTTACATTCCTTCTTTATAAAGTAAGCTCACGATTCTCTGCTGTCAAAAAAGCGGTCCCAGGCGATCTCTTTTCTGATAGTCAACCATCCAACCTGGATATTCAGGAGGCAGTGTGCTCACTTCGTCAAGTTGCCGAATTTCATCATCCGTCAGTTCTAAATTTGCGGCTTCCAGATTTTCTTCCAACTGTTCCAATCGTTTCGCGCCAACAAGAACAGAGGTTACTACTGGTCTTGTCATCAGCCAAGCAAGCGCCACACTTGCTATACTTGTCCCATGTGCTTCTGCGATCGGTTTTATCTTATCAATGATATTCCAAGCTCGCTCTTTATCTACAATCGGGAAATCAACCGCAGAGCGGCGCGAATCCTCTGCCTTTTGATTGTGTCGATCGTAACGCCCTGACAGCAGACCGCCAGCAAGCGGCCCCCACACCAGAAGTCCCATCTTCTTCGCTTCCATCAAAGGTGCCAGTTCTCGCTCAACATCACGGCTTGCAAGAGAATAATACCCCTGAACCGTTTCAAAACGAGCGAGATTTTTTCGTTCAGAAATACCAAGAGCGTCAGCAATTTTCCAAGCATGCCAGTTCGATACGCCTATATATCGCACCTTCCCCTGTGTTACCAGATCATTCAAAGAACCTAAAGTTTCTTCTATAGGCGTCAAGAAATCATCGGCGTGAATCTGATACAAATCGATATAATCCGTCTTTAATCTCTTTAAACTTGCTTCCACTGCATTCATAATATGTCCTCTTGAAGCACCGACATCGTTACGTCCCATGCCTGTTCGTCCGGCGGCTTTGCTGGCAATTACAACTTCCTCCCGCGCAATACCAAGATTGCGGAAGGATTGTCCAAGAATAATTTCACTTTCGCCTTCTGCATAAATATCAGCAGTATCAAAGAAATTAATTCCGACATCGACACTCTTTTTTATCATCTTGTCGGCTTCTTGCTGCCCAACAGAACCGAGAATTTTATGGGTATCCTTTCCACTCGTGAACGTCATTGTGCCTAACGCAAGTTGTGAAACTATTAGTCCTGTATTTCCAAGCTGCTTATACTTCATTCTGTATATCCTCCTTAATATTGGGTATTTTATAGCATGACTATCATACTGCTTAGCAACCAGCATGTAACTGTCGCTACATCCGTTATTATGTGCCGTCTTCATTTTTATAGATAGTTCAATCGTATTGAATGTCTGCCTAATCCTCCAAATGGAGTTGTTTTCTTATGTACGACGTGCTCTAATGCATATTAAGAAAACCTTTTGATACTAAGGGGTGATTACTACCATGGACAATTATCAGGAAAATGTACAAGAGGTCCTGAACCGCATATTAAATGTAATTCTAAAATTACCTTTACGTACTAACCGATTTCAGACAGTAATTCCCTTCCTTCAAATCTTGACCGAAAAAAGTCCGACTGTTGCATCAAAAGGTCCATTAAAACCGTCTCTCTGCATTATTGTGCAAGGGAAAACGCACATGCAGATTGGAGAAGAAACTATTGAATACAAGCCGGGGAATTTTCTTGCAACAAGCGTAAATTTGCCGGTTACAGGTCAGGTGGTAGAAGCTTCAGTCGATACTCCGTATATGGCGCTTCGGATTGAATTGCCACCTGGAGAAGTCGCCGCTGTCGCAACTGAAGCCGACCTTAAGCTCCAACCAAGATCTGAATCGCATCAAGGCATTTTTGTTGGAAAAACAACACTTGAAGTGGCGGAAGGTTTCGAAAAATTGATTAAACTCTTACAAAACCCCAAAGCCGCAAAGTACCTCGCACCAGCAGTAAAAAGAGAAATTATCTTCTGGCTGCTAGCGGGCGAAGAAGGTGCTGCTTTTTACTTCAGCATGTTATGGCATCAGGAAGCTTCCGAGATAAGCAAGGTGGTCGACTGGGTTACACATAACTTTAATAGTAACATTAACATTAAAGAGCTGGCTAAACTTGGGAATATGAGTGTTTCTAGTCTTCATTACAAATTTAAAGAAGTTACCGGTAAAACACCTTTACAATATCAAAAACAACTTCGTCTTCAAGAGGCGAGAAGGCTTCTGCTTGACGGTGCAAATGTTACCGAAACGGCACTGCAAATGGGCTACCAAAGTTCGACTCAATTCAGCCGCGAGTATAAGAGATTGTTTGGACTCTCACCCGTTCATTATCTCCGATCCCGTAATGATGCCCTTTCGAATCAGATATAATTTATACTTAAAATGAATGATCTATAATTTTTTTTTGCATAAACGAAAAAAAATGATACTATGAATGATGGGTAAAAGACATTACAATAGCCTAACCATTTTAAATGCTGCAAAAGAAGGAGATTATATGAGTAACGAGAATTTTTGGCTTGATTTGCCGAAGCCATTTTTTATATTAGCTCCAATGGAAGATGTCACAGATGTTGTATTCCGTCACGTCGTTAGTACAGCTGCAAAACCGGACGTATTTTTCACGGAATTCACAAGTACAGATAGTTATTGCAACCCTGCAGGAATTGAAAGTACTCGTGGTCGGTTAACGTTCACAGAAGATGAGCAACCGATCGTCGCTCATCTTTGGGGCAATAAGCCGGCATTGTTTGAGCAGATGAGTATCGATATGAAGAAGCTGGGTTTTCGTGGTATCGATATCAACATGGGATGCCCTGTACAAAACGTCGCTTCCAATGGAAAAGGTGCTGGATTAATACGGCATCCTGAAGTTGCGGCAGAAATTATTCAAGCAGCCAAAGCAGGTGGATTACCCGTTAGTGTTAAAACAAGATTGGGTTACTCGGAGGTTGACGAGTGGCGCGGTTGGTTAACACATATTTTGAAGCAAGATATTGCAAATCTTTCTATTCATCTTCGTACAAAAAAAGAAATGAGCAAAGTAGATGCGCACTGGGAACTAATCCCTGAAATAAAAAAATTGCGCGATGAAATTGCTCCAAACACGCTATTAACGATTAATGGAGATATTCCTGACCGCGCAACAGGATTGAAATTAGTGGAACAATACGGCGTTGATGGTGTCATGATTGGCCGCGGTATCTTTACCAATCCATTTGCTTTTGAAAAGGAACCTAAAGAACATAGCGCGAAGGATTTTCTCCATTTACTTCTTTTGCAGTTGGATCTTCACGATAAATATTCAACAGAAACCCAGCCACGTTCATTTAAACCGCTTCTTCGCTTTTTCAAAATCTATGTTCGTGGGTTTAGAGGCGCAAACGAACTAAGAATTCAATTAATGGAAACCAAATCAACTGATGAAGTTCGTCGATTAGTGAATGCTGTCTTACAACAAGAAATTGATTGATACATTTATTTGACAAAAACATCCCGCATGGATTGCGGGATGTTTTTTTGAACATTTGCATGAATATTCTGTCAATAAAGCATAACCGTAGAAACTTACTTTAAAGCATTGTCTATACAGATTTTTATTTCTTCTCTTTTTTGATTTATTTTATCAGTCAAGTACGCATATACACCGATCACGATAATACCAATAACGCTGCCTAATAATGTGTACATCTGTATCAATCCTATCCCCGTTAATATCTATCATGCCGCGATTTCTGATAACCATGCAATTGCTTTTTGTACACCTTCAAATTCATGGTGTTGCAATTTTGTTGAACTTTCTTCAGCAACTTCTTCATTCAAGCCGTTGTTACGTACGGAATTAGTTGGATTAACAGTAGCTGTGTATTGAATGCCAGCGTTCTTTAGTCTAGGCAGCCACTCTTCAGACAACCATTTCATATCGTCTTTCATGACCAGTATATGACTGTTATCAAATAAAGCTTTCTTAGCCTTCTTGATCACGGCTAATTCAATCAATCTATCTAAAGGCTCTCTAAAATCGTCCCCCGTAGCGAAGGAATTCCATCGAATCACAACCGATTCAATTACTTCATCCCAAAAAATATGAGCGTTATTGTAGTAGTGTTGTTCCATCTATATTCTCTCCTTCAACCGTTATTGTCTTTGATAACTACATATTAATATGAAACAAAGTCATATACCAAATTAATATATTTTAGAATATATATAGATGGGGTCTATATTGTGGAAGAATAAAAGACGGAAAACGAGACGAATGAACGAATTTATTTCGGATGGGGACTAAGTTGCAAAATGCTCTGCACCATTACGGTTAGTCGTGACTAACAATAGTGGTGCAGAGCATTTTGCTGGATGCCCAAATTTTTCATTATTGGGAACAACGGACAACCGTACTCTGGATGTTCATTTCATGTAGCGATATTCCAGGAGATTCTTCAAAGTTGAGATTTTTTGCAGCAACTTTTCCCCGACATTGGTTTCCCTTACCAGCTTCCGCTCCAATTCTTTGTCGACTAGCCTTTTTATAGACAATACATCCGTGCCGTTACATAACACATCTTCTTTTGAAATAAATTTCTGATGGGCAACGAGCTGCATGCCAAAAGAATTATATAACAAGGTATATCCGGCTATGCCCGTTGTGGATTGATAAGCTTTGGAAAAACCGCCGTCAATGACAACCATTTTTCCGTTTGCTTTCACGGGGTTCTCTCCGCGAATTTCTTTAACTGGCGTATGTCCGTTAATGATATGTCCATGATCCGGATTCATATCAAACTCCAGCAGGATTTTCCGGCAGATTTCCTCGTTTTCGCGCAAATGGTAATAAGGGTTCTTTCTTTCCTTATAGGCTTCTTTATCTTGGATAAAGTACCGTTCAAAGGTGGTCATTTCTTTCTTACCGAAAAGCGAGGAGCATTCCCCTGTCCAGATGTACCATACCATATCCGTAGCCAGATCATCCGTCTCTTCCGGATGCGCAAAGGCGTAACGCAAATAATATTCAAAAGCGTCCAGCAACCGGCGGCCCGAATACGTCTTGTCTTCAATCTGCATTTCTTCCATGTTTCCTTCTTCATCCAAAGGAATACAGCCGTGAAATAGCAAATTTCCGTTGTATTTTAAATAAAGGCTTCCCTTTTTCATCAGAAAATTCATATGTCTGGCCAGCTTTTCGGAATGCTGAACGGAGAACAGAAGCTTCTCCATCACTTGCTGCTCCTCTTCCAGCAATTGTTCCGGATGCCGTGGATTTACGGTTGCGAAGCAAGTGTTGGCCAAAGAGTAGGTTTTTCCGCCGATTTTGATTTCGGATTTGTCGTAATCGATCTGCTCCAGCAAAAGCCTTTCAGACATATTGAAGTAAGGGCGTCTCTTGATAATCGGAATTTCAAGCTTAAATTGGATCATGGCAATGGCTTGATGAATTTTGGTAATTTGCAGGATTTCCTGCTCTGAACCGTTATGGTTGCTCTGCAGCTTGGGTCTAAAGGCCGGATTGTCGTCATAGTATTTCTCTGCCAGGTTCAGCAGTGGACGAAGATTGATTCCATATACATCCTCGATGATGTCCAGATTGTCATATCTGGCGCAAATCCGGATAATATTAGCAAGGCACACCAAGGAACCCGCATAGGCGCCTATCCATAAGACATCATGGTTTCCCCACTGAATGTCTACAGAATGGTAGTTGATCAGTGTGTCCATAATTTTATCAGGCTCCGGCCCGCGGTCATAGATATCTCCAACCACATGAAGATGGTCAACCACCAGTCGCTGGGTTGTATAAGCCAAGCCGATAATGAGCTTGTCCGCCTGGCCCAAGGAAATGATTTGCCGATAGATTTCCTCATAATAAGGGTCCTTATTGTTGGTTGAATCCGTCTTGTACAGCAGCTCTTCTACAATATATACAAATTGCTCCGGTAGAGCATTACGCAATTTCGAGCGTGTATATTTGGAAGAGGCATAAGAAATGAGCTTAAGCATCCGTTCAATCGTTTGTCTATACCACCGGTTCAAAGCTTGTTTGTCGCACAAGTCCCCTTTAACCAACTGAATTTTATCTTCAGGATAATAAACTAGCGCCGTAAAATCATTGATTTCATGATCCGTCCAATCCTCACGGAACAAAGCTTTGATTTTTTCTTTTACGGTACCCGAACCGTTTCTTAATACATGCTGAAAAGCCTGGAACTCTCCATGCAAATCACTGACAAAATGCTCTGTTCCTTTGGGAAGATTAGAGATCGCTTCAAGGTTGATGATCTCGGTTACTACTTTTTCTTCCGTATCATATTTCTGGGCTAATAAGTCTAGAAACTGTGCATCCAAAACAGATGCCTCCTTCAAAGAAAATGGTGATAGAAGTTCCCTTTAATGCGATTAATAACAGCTAGTATAACTTAAACTTCCCACATTATCCCTTGTTGCTTAAATGTATTTCTTACTGAGGAAACGAGGCTGTATGGTTTGTCGCATCGCCTGTTTCATTTACTTGGCGTAGATCAAATGGTTCCAGCCGGCCGGATGAAATATTTATGATTTTACATATAAGCAAGTAAGTATGTTGCGATTTCTTTTATTCATAAATCTTTTTTCAAGCTTCATCCCAAGTTTTTCAGCTACTTTAATCGAAGCATAGTGGGTTGCAGGCATGTTTGCGCAAATTCGCTTTAGATTTAAATCTTCGAAACCATGCATCATTAAGGCATTTGCAGCCTCATATCCAAAGCCTTGGCCCCAGAAATCGGATTTAACAATGTAACCTAAGTCATTCTCGGGTTGTCCATCTATCTCAAGCTTTAACAACCCTGCATCCCCTATGATTTCACTTGTTTTCTTGAGTTCAACCGCATATCTGCCATATCCGGTTTGGTAATTCTCAATTCCTCTTGTTAGGATCCAATTTTCACTTTGAGAATGATCAAAGGGCTTCGGCCAAAAGCTCATAGTTAGGTCATCGGCAAGTATTTGTTGTAATTCCGGGAGATCCTCTATTGTATACTCCCTTATACGAAGCCTTGCTGTTTCAATCTTCACCATTTAGATACCCACTCCATTCTCGGCTGCTGATTGCTGTTTAAGATTTTTACCGTTACCCACATATTACCACACAACGGAACTGACTTACCCATTAGTTGAGAAACATCAGCAGGGTGTTTGAACAAAAAAGAGTGCCTCTGTACGATGGGATTACGTTATTGGATCAATAACGGAAAGACCTCTGAATGTAAGCTCAGAGGTCTTAGCCGTTGTAACTAATCCGATTTTAACAAGAATCCGAAAGCTTCGCTTGTGATACAGGACACTGCTTCTAACAGCTCAAACAGAGTCATTGGGCAGCGGGAGAACCGTTTTTATTTCGTGGTACAATTATTGCTTTATTCGGTTTGACTGACTATTGAACGGTTATTGATTGTCGAGGTAACCGTAAGAAGGATGAGTACCAAAGCGAAAGATAAGGCTCCCAACCACATCGCGCCAGTTACATTGGTCGTATCGACTACCAAGCCGCCTATTAAAGCTCCCAGGCTGACAGACAATTGATAAACACCGACATAGACCGGACTCATGGCTTCTATAGCAGTCCCGGCAGTTGAATAAACCAATAGCTGCAGGCCTAAGGGAGCCATTCCCCAGGCGATAGCCCAAATAATGAAAGCTATAATTGAAATTACAACGTTATCTCCAAACAGTGAAATGCCCAGTAATGAAATAAGGAAAATAACTGCTGTTCCCACTAACAATCCCTTGAGGCTGCGTCCGGCTATGAAACCAGCGGCAAAATTGCTTATGAAGGAAACAATCCCGTAGAATAACAGTATCGCACTGAGCAGATTTGAATCGATTCCAGTAACCTTTTGGAAAAAAGGTGTTATATAGGTGTAGGCTGCAAACTGACCACTCACCGTGAGAATCGCAATCACAAAGACCGTTATTACTTTCTTTATTTTCAACAGCCCTAAGAAATCTTTTCCACGAACCCCCTGTTCCATCGGAATTCTCGGAAGCAGAATGATCTGGATGATGAAAACAGCGATCGCAAGTATGCATACTACCGCGAAAACGATTCTCAGATCAAAATGTGCGGCCATATAAGATGCTAATGGAACACTTATGACCGTGCCAATCCCAAATCCTCCGAGGACAATCGAGGTTGCTCTTGCTATCTTCTCATGCTGAACTAGTTTTGCTTGTGCAGTCATAGCCACAGCCCAGAATCCTCCAACACTTATTCCAAGGATGGTTCTTGCAATGACTAGCACAAAGAAATGGGTTGTAATCATCGAAAGTACATTAGATACAATTAGCAGCAGCGACAGGCCGAGAACCGCCACCCGTCGATCCAAGCGTCCGATAGCTAACGTAAGAATCGGACCCGCAATGGCCGCCAGTATAGAAGTGGAAGTTACGGTAATTCCTGCAGTACCCTCCGATACATCAAACCTTCGGCTAATTTCATTAAGAAGACCAACTGGCAAAAACTCAGCAAGAGAAATTGAGAAAGCCCCTAATGCAATTGCAATAATAGCAAGCCATGAATTCCTATTCTTATTGCCCAATGTCAAGCATCTCCCTGTTACATATAGACGAATGCAGCGGTTCAATGGACCTTCTTGGCATTCGTGCCTTCCGTTAATGCAACCAAAGGCTTAACCGTCGTAATATGCTGTACATAATCTTTGCTGCTTTGCGCCAAGCGCGTTAAGTCCAACGTGTTATAAGCAAAGTGAGGCAGGTACAAGGCGCTGATATAGTTGGCAAGCGCTTGAACTGGAACCAAAATTTCTTCCAGCGTAAAACGGTTGGAACCGGTCGGCTGATACGCATCCTTAGGCGCGCCATATGAGAACGCCACTCCGATTTCTTTGCCGGCTGTCTTCGTCCCCTCCGGACCGTATGCCCAGTTGTACAGTAACACAACTTCGAACCATTTTTTCAGCAGCGGCGGCGCGCTGTACCAATAAAGCGGGTATTGAAAAATAATTCGATCATGGGCTAAGACTAATTGCTGCTCTCGATGGACATCAATGTTCTCATCCGGATATTCTTTGTACAATTCATGAATCGTGATCTCATTATGCTTTTTCAATTCGTTCACCCATGCTTTATTCCAAACGGATGATTCGATATCCGGGTGGGTAACAATGACTAGTATTTTCATCTGATTCGCTCCATTCATCTAGTAATTTTATTTGTTTTAAAAAAAGCCGCATGCATTTGTTTCCTTAAAGCGATTCTGTACCTACTTGTCGGTACAGAATCGGCAAAAAAAATGTTCGCCAAACATCTGAATACCCTTCTTTCATTAGCGTAGTTTCGTTTTATATTGTACCTACCATTCGGTACAGACAGATCATAACAAAATCGCATAGCATGTGCAATGGAAAAAAACGGAAGCAATTAGGCTCAAGAAAGCCGATATTGCGCGCGAATGATTGCGATGGCGTTCGTGAGGAAGTCGACTTCATTTTGACTTTTCTTTAATAAAATGGCGCCTTCGATCATTGATACGATGGCTCGTGCATGCTTTTTGGCATCCATATCCGACGTTAGATGCCCCCGTGCTTTCAATTCGTTAAGTACGCCTTCGATCGACGAAATCCACCGATCGAATATATAATGAACTTTTAGACGAAACATCTCGTCGTGTTCACTCATCTCGATGGCAAGGTTACCGGCGGGACAACCCGATTTCCCCTCTTCGTCCGTATGGATGGTTAATGTCCTGTCCAACATTTTATTTAGTTTCGTGATAGGTTCAAGGTTGGTTTCGAAAATGCCCTCGAACACATCCCTGTCCCATTCCTGGACCAGATCATCGACGACAGCCAAGCCGAGTTCGCGTTTGGACGAAAAGTAGTGATAAAACTGGCCTTTTCCAATGTGAGCCTCTTCCATAATATCGCTGATCGATGTAGCTTGGTAGCCTTTATAATAAATTATTCTTCTGCTTATATTAATAATGTCTTGGAGTTTCGACATCTCGACACACCCTTTATGATTTCTTTTGTTAGAGCTCATTATCCGTCTTACGGGTTTGAAGAGACAAATGTATTTTATTACAGTTTATAATATTAGAGGCGAGTCTCCCAACAGGTTGAATCAGCGATTTGTGCTGTAAGATAGATTTACCTGTATGAATAATTAATATTCCTGTTAGCCTTCATGATTAAAATATTACTGAAAAAGGATATTAGGAAAATATTATCCGCCTTTCATTAATCAGCCTCTGTGCTTCCCTGTGACTGCACGAAATCCAAATCCGTCTCATTCATAATGTTCATAAACTCCGTATCCTCATCGCCGCTCTTGGAAGAGCTTCTAAGCGGTGGCGCATCTTTGGCGTAGACGGGAACATACCCGACATACAGCCTGGATGGGCGGGAATAGCTATGCGAGAATATGTTGTCCATGACATGATTCTCAGTCTCCTTATTGAGCTTGTCATCCTCTCGCATGATGCCTGCCCAATCCTCAGGAAATGCCATCGCTCCGTACGGATGTTCCGTTACGTTAACGGGCTCTTCCATTTGCACACGCGGAATATAATAATTCGCTCGGTCCGACACACCGGCATTTCGATCACGAATGAGGTAGAAGCGGAATTCCTCCACTTTCTCGATTGGATTGATATTCCAAACGACATAACGGCTTGATGGATCAGAGTGATCGGTGACTCTTACTTCCGGTCTTCCGCTCATGTCCACTCTGGACACCCTCCACTTCCGTTTCTCCCACTTCAGAAACCCCATCCCGTAATCACCTTCGCTGGAAACAAAAGGAACAAAAATAAGCCTCTCGCCCAGTTTAAGTCTGTCGAGTACAACTTCTGCGCCGGCTTCCGAATCGTATTCGTTTAACGCCGCTGTAATTTCATCCGCATTCGGAAACGGCTTTGGCTTACCGTTATAGGTACGGAAGAAAATGATCACCGCAGCCACGATTATAAGGACTAGAAGTATCAGAAGTCTTCTTCCTCTCATTGTCCTCCACCCCACTTTAACATTGGCTTCTCAGATCGGTAGTAGTAATAACGATCCTGTGTAGCGAGCAACAATCCCATTCCGTCGGCTTCCAAGTAAACGACCGCATGCAGACCGCTCCCCCAGCGAGCTTCTGCTCCGAGCAGCGCGTAAGGAAACCGTTCTTGGCGGTAATAAGCACCGTCCTCGCGTACCGATTCATAATGCCATTCCAGCGTATCCGACATATCGGCAGCCGTTACTTCACCCAGCGTATTCGCGAATAGCTTTTCTTCGAAGGTTGCCTCCCTTGCTGACGGATGTATGGCAACGAGCTTCGCTTTCTCCAGATGGGCCAAGTAAGTAGATGGATCATTTCTGTCGTATAAAGAACCTTGTATGAATCCGGCAAGCAGTGCCATCGCCAGAAATAAGTAGTTTGCCGCGAAGCCAATCCAAGCAAATTTACGATAGTCCGGCCAAGAACGATTTCGTAAAAAGAGATACAGGACCCAGAGGCCAAGTGGCAACAGTGCGATATTCACGTTCTGTCCGAGCAAAGGGATTTTGAATGAAAACGAAAATAAGCCGGCGAGTGCAGCGAGCAGCACCTTCCAGATCGGGAGCTTCCTCTCTTGCTTTCTGCTTTGACGAATTAGCAGACCAATCACTGCCAGCCAACCAAGCAATCCTGAAGCTACATCCACCACATTCCACGAATAAAGCCAGTTTAATTGCATGTCATCACCTCAATTTCTCGTTAAAAAAGTTCAGTAAGTATATGTATGTGCTTCGCCGGTTACTATACTGGTGTACCCAGGCTTTAATTGGGCTGCGACTTCTTCTACCTTGTTATCAGTGAAAACAACTGTAGCGAAATCGATCTTTATTCATGGAACTCCCCCTAGTTTATTCCAATTGCTTCTGAAAATAAGACGTAATAACATTTCATTTGTTGCGATTTATTTGCAAATAGATGTAATACTGCCAGTTTTCGTTGGCTCTAATAGTAAATAGGCCTCGAACGGCACAATATGATTGGATTCCACTCTACTGTTCCGTGGGCCAATGGCTTTTGCAAAGCAAAAAAAGGGCAGCAAATTAAGGCTGCCCTTTCTTAGTCATCTATTTATTCATTACAGCACCTGAGCGATCTCCCACACATGCCCGTCCGGATCGGCAAAACAAGCCGTCCGCCGTCCCCATGGACGCGTTATCGGTCCATTCATTAACTTAACGCCTTGCGCTTCCAGTTCATCGCATACCCGGTCGACGTCTGGCACTTGAATCGTGAATTGAAAGCGCGCGCCATCCCCGCGGCTGCCCACCTGCGCGGGCTCAATCAACTCGCGGGCATTCGATTGATCTAACAGATTGATACTTGTATTACCGTAATCAAACACCGCGCAGTTTTCATCTTCATAAATAATGTCAAGTTTGAACGTCTCTTGGTAGAATGCCTTCGACCGCTGCAAATCTTCCACAAACAATGTGATTTCGGTAATTTTGTTCGCCCAGTCTACTGTCGCCATTTCATCCGCACCCCGATTTTCAAATTTTTACAATTCTAGTCTGATCATACGAAGTGCCCGTTCCATTGTCAATGTCAAGGCGGAGGCTGCGTTTGTCGCTTCCTTTCTAAACCGGCTGCAGTGGGTAAGAATGGTTCATTTTGCTTTTATCAAAAGCCATTCGTACGTAGCAGCGACACCGTCCTTCGTGCTGAACTTCTCCTCATAAACGTTATACATTTCAGAGAACAATTTCCGGGTGCTTAGCCCGCCTGTTTGGACTGCTTTAGAATGACTGGCACCCATTGCTTTTATGGATTGAAGGAAATCTCTTGGCGAGGCATACGTTTCCTTCTGAGTCTCCTGCTGGCAGTAGATAGTAGAAAATCCGGCTACTTTAAGAACTTCGTTCCATTGTATTGGTGATAGAAAGGATAATCCGTGGCGCTGCGGCTCAAGTCTATTTGCATGATAAACTTCAGCAAATGCTTGATGAAGCTCTTGAAACGTTTCTTGCCCGAATGTCGTGAATACCAGCGCCCCACCCTTTCGAAGGATCCTATTCAGGTGAATAAGCGTTGGCCTTGGATGACCTAGCCATTGAAAGCACGCATTGGAAACAATGAGATCGAAGGAATCTGATGGAGCTTCGGCAGCCCACGTCTCCGCATCGGCTTGAAGAAACCGTATGTCCGCCGATTGTCTTGAATGCAAGCGCTGCTTCGCAGCTTTGATCATTGCGGGTGATAGATCTAACGCCGTAATCGAGGCGTGAGGCCACCGGTTCAGCAAAAGTTCAGTCAAATAGCCCGTACCGCTGCCGACTTCCAGTATTGTTGGTTCCGCTGCATGTCCCATGCTACTCCACTCTATGAGCGACTTTGCAAGTTGATCTGCCATAATACGCTGTACATCGGCATGAAAGTCATAGGAACCCTCTGCGCTTCGGTTAAATTGACGTTGAATTGCCGTCGTTCGATTGTTCATGCCACCAACTCCTGAATCGTTTTGCAATTTCCTCTTCCCTCCCCAGAAACGGTACATGACCGCTAGAAGGAATCGAATCTAGTCTAGCCTGAGTCAGTAATGAAGCAAGCTCCAATGCTGCTCCATACGGGCATATTTCATCTTCCGTGCCATGAACCAAATAAACCGGACAACGAATAAGGTTCAATCGAGACAGGACTTCCTCTTCCCGTAAAACTTGCAACCCGGCGATTAATGCCCGATCCGACCATATACCGTGAGGAGGGAGAAGCTGATCCATCTTCGTCTCTCGTTCCATTTCTGTAAACAGCATTCGTCGAAACCTTGTTTCCACCGCTTCCCGTTCTTTCACGAGTCCTGCACTCATCTGCCTTACATAGGCATCCGCCCATCCGCGGTCGGATTCTCCCCTGGGACGAGTAAATTGAGCAGTTGCCGCAAATAACAAAAGGCCGTCCGTTAATCCCATGGCTGCAAGTCTTAATGCCAACATACCGCCAAGGGACCAGCCTCCGATTAACAAGGGACGCTTTATTTTTTTTGCCGCTGTCTCAGTAAGAAAGATCATTTTCTCCTGTGTATCCGCTTCGCAATAATTAACGGTCATATGATGATACTCCGGTAACGCCTCGCGCAAACTGTCGAATACGGAATCCGCTATACTCCATCCGGTCAACCACAAGATAGTACAGTTGTTATAAAATACAGTCATCGCAGCACCCCCATTTGATGACCGATGGCGCGAATGCAGTTAACGGCATTAATCAGTTCTTTTTCCGAATGTACGGCTGATAACGAAAATCGAAGGCGGGCTGTGCCGTCAGGAACGGTCGGTGGACGAATGGCAACCGCTGCGATCCCTTTCGCTTCAAGCTCACGGCTGAAACGCAAAACAGCATCATTATTACCCACGATTAGCGGTATGATTGGAGAGTCGCCATCGCCGATTATGAAACCGGATTGACGAAGCGAAGAACGAAATAATCGGGTTGCTTCGAACAATTTCTCCCGGCGCCACTGTTCCGAAATGACCAATTCTAATGCCTTGGAAATTCCGGCCACGAGAGAAGGCGGCAAAGCCGTCGAATAGATAAGCGTCCTGGCATGATTAACCAGCCACCGAATCAAGGTACGACTGCCGCATACATAAGCGCCATAAACGCCAAATGATTTGCTGAACGTCCCCATATGGATATCGACTTGATCCTGCAGTCCGAGATCATGGCTTAATCCCTCGCCTCGTCTTCCGTAAATCCCCCCGCTATGCGCTTCGTCCACCATGAGCATCGCGCCGAACTGTTGTTTTAGAGCAACGAGTTCGCGTAAGTCAGCTTTATCGCCATCCATGGAAAAGACCGTATCCGTTACAATCAGCTTTCGCCGGCGATCGCGGTATTTGCTTAATAATGACCGCAGATGTTCCATGTCATTATGACGGTACCGAACATGCTCCGCACGGCTAAGGATGACTCCGTCTACGATGCTTGCATGGTTTAAACGATCGCTAAAAACGACATCTCCGCGGCCAACTAGCGAATCAATTACTCCCGTGTTAGCCATAAAACCGTTCGCGAAAACGAGCCCAGCCTCACAGCTCTGCCACTCCGCCAGCTTTTGCTCTAGCCGGCCGTAGAGCGACCGGTTGCCGGTAACTAGACGCGAAGCCCCTGAGCCGGCGCCTTCGAATAGAAGGGCTTCCCTCATGGCCTCGATAATCGCCGGATGGTCTGCGAGCCCAAGATAATTATTAGAGGAAAGATTAAGCAATGCTCGGTCGCCGCGCACCGTGTAACCGGGAGTTTCAAGGTTGATATCGTTGTTATGCATAGAACGCTCCAATGATGCATCTGACAATAATTGAAGTTTCTTTTCCATCCATTCCATGGTGTCACCGCCTTACAGTGCGTTCAACTCGATTTCGAAGCCCAAATCTTCAATGATTTGGTGATCGGCCGACACTTCTTGGCCAGCCGTCGTTAAATAGTCGCCAACAAACAAGGAATTTGCGGCGTACAACGACAAAGGCTGCAAGGTTCGTAAATTTACCTCGCGGCCGCCTGCTACCCGGATCTCTTTGGATGGACAAATCAATCGGAATAAGGCTAATACCTTTAAAGCTTTCATCGAGGAGGTGCGGCCTGCATGCTCCAGAGGAGTCCCCGGTATGGCGTTTAAGAAATTGATCGGGATCGAATCCGCGCCGAGCTCACGTAGCGCAAAAGCCATTTCAACGATTTCCTGGTTCGTCTCGCCCATGCCGACAATAACGCCGGAGCAAGGCGACATACCGTATGTTTTTACCTTCTCAACGGTTTCGACACGCTGATCATAAGTATGGGTTGTGGTGATTGAAGGGTAGTTGGCTTTGCTTGTATTGAGGTTATGGTTGTAACGATGAACACCGGCCTCGGCAAGCCGTTTGGCTTGATCATCTTTGAGAATGCCCAGGCATGCGCAAATTTTCAGCGGCAGCGTCGCCCGAATTTCTTGAACGGCGTCAACGACTTGGTTAAGCTCCTTTTCCGTTGGTCCTCTCCCGGCTGCTACGATGCAATAGGTCCCGGCCTTGCGAGCCATAGCCTCCCTTGCACCGGCAAGCAGCGTTTCTTTATCGAGCATCGTATATTTACGGACGGGCGCCGTCGACACAATCGATTGCGAACAATAGCCGCAGTCCTCGGGGCAAAGGCCGCTTTTAGCGTTAATGATCATGTTCAGCTTCACTTTTTTTCCGTAAAAATGTCTTCTGACCTTAAATGCGGCATCCATGATCTGAAGCACTTCCTCATCGTCGGCATCGAGTATGGAGAGCCCCTCCTCTCTAGTCAGGAGCTCACCGTTAAGCGCTTTGGAGGCAAGAACTTGCCACTTCGTAGTTGCCAAAATGTTGTCCATCTCAATCATCCTTCCATGCATTGGAATGCTATTGCGTCTCTGATAGGCGCGAGCTCAACACTTTCTTGAAAAATAGGTATCAACGCTTCCGGCTTCACTGCATGATGCAAACGGGGCAATTTCCCCAGGACCTTAAGTCCGCTGTACCTTTCAATAAGCACTGCGTTAGTTTCAATGCTTGGATCATTAATCATCTCGGTGTTCTCGATATCGTTCATAATGACGCCAATGATATGAATTCCGAGCTGCTGAAGATAGGAAACGGTTAAAAGCGTGTGGTTAATCGTACCAAGTCCAGATCGGGCTACGATCAACGCCGGTATTCGGAGCTGCGCAATGAAATCTGCCACGAAGGCATCTTCGGTGAGCGGTACCGCTGCGCCGCCGGCACCTTCCACGATTAAAGCTTGATAACGATGAAAGAGCGGTTCTCCCGCGGCGATAAGCTCTCTTAACGTGAGCGTTACTCCAGACTGCCTGGCAGCGAGCATCGGAGTTAGCGGGGCTTCGAATGAATAAGGAGCAACGACTTCAGGTCGTTCCTCAATCCCCGCAAGACGCAATAGTCTTTCGGCATCGGTCATTCCGCTGCCGATCCTTTCACCGGATTGCACGGGCTTCCATACCCCAACGTTCAGCCCTTCGGCACGAAGCGTTGCGGCAATAGCAGCCGTTACGATTGTTTTTCCGACTCCGGTATCCGTGCCCGTCACGAATAAACCGGATAGAGCTCTTTTAGCAATAGCTTTGTTCATCCGTTTAACCACCTTCTGTGACGTCAATAATGGATTTCGCCAAAATATCGGTCATCGCATCCAGCTCGGTTTCCGTACTGGCAAGCGGAGGTATAAAGACCATCACATTGCCAAGCGGCCTTGTCAGCATCCCAAGCTCCCTGGCCCGCTCGGCAGCGCGAACGCCTATTCTTTCCTTCCACTCATAGGGCTCGCGTGAAGCCTTGTTTCGGACGAGTTCAATGCCTACCATCAGCCCCTTTTGCCGAATATCCCCGACATGCGGCCGGTCCTTGAGCTTTGCGAATTTTTGCTCGACAAATGCTGCCTTTGCTCCTATCCCTTCAATCATCTTGTTCTCTTCCATAAGCTTTAAGCTAGCCAAAGCAACGGCGCAGCCAAGCGGGTTGCCCGTGAAGGAATGCCCATGGAAAAAAGTCTTTTGCTCTTCATAGTCGGCGTAAAAGGCTTGATAGACTTCATCCGTTGCAAGCGTCGCTGCCACTGGCAAATAGCCTCCGGTAAGTCCTTTTCCGATTACCATCAAATCCGGACTTACATCTTCCAATTCACAAGCAAACATAGCGCCTGTCCGGCCAAATCCGGTTGCCACCTCGTCGGCTATCAACAGCACGTCATGCTTTCGGCACAACGCAGCCATCTCGCGCAGACAGCTTGGCGGCATCGTAACGATGCCGCCGGCACCTTGAACGATCGGCTCCACGATAAGCGCCGCAATTTCTTCCGCGCGTGTCTCCAGCAGATTGCGAAGGGTGGTTAACGTTGCTTCCAATGCCATCTTCTCGCCGCCTTCGCAGCGATAAGCGTAAGGATAGGGAATGATATGCGAAGGGAATAACATAGGACGGAAAACTTCGTGATAGAGCGGAATCGCGCCGACGCTCACAGCCCCGATCGTATCCCCGTGGTACGCCTGATTCATTGTGATGAAAGCCTTTTTATTTTTAACTCCTTTATTCTGCCAGTATTGAAACGCCATTTTTATTGCGATCTCAACTCCGGTTGCTCCGGAATCAGAGTAAAAAACTTTATTTAAACCTTTCGGCGTTATACCCGCCAGCTTCTCTGCCAGTTCTATTGCGGGTCTATTAGCCATTCCGAGCAAGGTTGAATGAGCAACCCGGCTTAACTGATCCGTAATCGCCTGATTTAACTCCGGCACGTTATGGCCATGTACATTAAGCCAGACGGATGAGAACCCGTCATAATAAGCACGTCCTTGCACGTCGTACAGTCTGATTCCTTCGCCGCGTTCAATGATAAGAGGGTCAGAGGATAGGTAATCTTTCATCTGAGTAAAAGGATTCCACAAAAAATCCTTGTTTAGATGAGCAAGTCTTTCGTAATCTGATAGCATTGTGTTCACCAACTTTATTTTTAATTGTTAACCTAACTACTAGTAAGAAGGTTAACAATTAGTTATACTAGCAGATCAATAATTCGGTGTAAAGGGAGTAAAAGTACAGTTTAGAGTTCATTTTGAGACACTTATGTGCTGTAATGCGTCAAGATCGCCCGGATATACAAAAAGGGCCGCAAGTTTGCGGCCCCTTCGTTACATCGTTCGTTGTGGTGCAGGCATTTTTCATGTTCCCTGCAAGCGAGCTATAAAGTCAGTTCGATCACGTGCTCCAATTGGTCGTCCTCCAGCGTGATAAACGGACTTTCGCCAATAAGATTCAAGCTGAGATCGGCTTCTTTTCCGTCGATTCGCAATGCCGTACAGCCGCCGGATTTGCCCGACGGATTGCGGACGGTGATCCGGTAGGCTGTGCGCTTGTACGTATACGTAACGGTAAATTCCGGCCATTCCGCTGGGATGCAAGGCTGGATCAGCAGCTTTTGTCCTCTTCTCCTCAGCCCTAAAATCCACTCAGTGCCCGCTTGATACATCCAGCCCGCAGCACCGGTGTACCACGTCCAGCCCGCATGTCCGCGATGCGGGTGTTCCGTATAGACGTCAGCCGTCATGGCATAAGGCTCCCCGACGTAAGTGCGGGCGTCAAACGACGATTTTGTGTGGGTGATGGGGTTGAACATATGGAATAGCTCGAACGCCTTGTCCCCGTCCCCGAGTATGCTCCACGCAACAATGCTCCAGATGACGCCATGCGTATACTGGCCCCCATTCTCCCGAATGCCTGGCGGATAGGCTTGGATATAGCCCGGGCTGGGCTTGGTCTTGTCAAACGGCGGCGTCAGAATTTGCGCTATGGCAAGATGCCTGTTGACCAGCTCCCGGTCGAAGGAGAGCATCGCCTGCTGCGCGCGCTCCTTCGGCGCCATGCCGGAGATGACCGACCAGGATTGGGCGATGGCGTCGATGCGGCATTCCGCGTTGCGGACGGATCCTAGCCATTCGCCGGCGTCGTTGAACGCGCGGCGGTACCAATTTCCGTCCCAGGCTGCCTCCTGCATATCCTTCTCCAGCTTGCTTCGCGCGTTCAAGTACCGTTCCGCGCGTCCCTGTTCGCCATACCTTTCGCAGATTCCGGCAATGCCGCGCAGGACTTCGCCCAGGAACCAGCCCAGCCATACGCTTTCGCCGCGTCCAAGAGGACCGATATTGCTCATTCCGTCATTCCAATCACCGATGCCCATGAGCGGCAGCCCGTGTTCGCCGAAGCGAAGCGCCCGATCAATCGCGCGGAAGCAGTGTTCGAGTATCGTACCGTTCTCCTCCGACACAACCGTCTCCTCGTAACGTTCGTGCTCGTCCTCCTTTAGCAGCTCACTCTGCAGGAAGGGGGCTATTTCCGTTAGTATGCTTTCATCCTCCGTATGCTCCAGATAACGGACAACTGCATACGGCAGCCAGAGCAGATCGTCCGAAAATCTCGTACGGATACCGCGGTGCGTTTCTTCGTGCCACCAATGCTGCACGTCCCCTTCGCGGTACTGATGCGAGGCATGTCGAATGATCTGCGCCCTCGTCATTTCCGGGCGGGCGTGAAGCATGGATAAGGAATCCTGAAGCTGATCGCGGAACCCGAAGGCCCCTCCCGCCTGATAGAATGCCGTACGCGCCCACATCCGGCAAGCCAGCGATTGATAGAGCAGCCAGTTGTTCAGCATAATATCCATTTCGGCCGAAGGCGTATCAACTTGGATTGTGCCGTTCACGTCTTTCCAGAAGTCTCGCGCATCCTGATAAGCCTGTTCGCATGCGTCCGCTACACCGTACTGTTGGGCAAGCTGAGCCGCGGATTCGCGGGAATCGCCGCAGCCAAGCAAGATATAGACGACGCCTTCCTCGCCGGGTTCGAGCGATACGATGCCTTGAACCGCTCCGCAGGCATCATGCACCGGTCCCGTCTCCCCCGAAAGATGGGCATTGCGCATTGCTGCAGGATTTTCGTAGTCGCCTTCCCTCCCGATAAACGAAAGCCGGCTTCCCGTCCAAGACTGGCTCGGCTCTGATGTCCGCGGATGCATGGCAAGGAACGGTGTCGCGTTGCGGAACGTGTCCTGATAGCTGTTCCGCGCAAGCAGGATATGATGCTTAGGATCCCATTCCGTGACGATGTTGGAGGCGTTATCCTCGCGATTCACTCCGATCACCCACTCGGCGTAGTACGTCACGGATAACTTCCGAGCTTCGCTTGTATCATTACTCAAGCGGAGCCTGATGATCTTAACGGGATCCTGTAGAGGGACAAACACCGTCATCTCATGCCGCAGACCGTGACTCTCGTGCTCGTAGCGCGAATAGCCTTGTCCATGCGATACCGTATACACCGCTTTCGACTCCAGCTTTCGGGATGGCGTCATGCCCCAGTATTCGCCGCTCCATTCATCCCGTATATACACAGCTTCGCCAGGCGGATCCAGGGCGGGATCATTGGACCATGGCGTCAGTTTGCATTCCCTGCTGTTGCTCCACCAGGTTTGGCCGGTGTACAGCTCCGAGGCCAGGAAGCCGAATTTCTCGTTCGCAATCACGTTGATCCACGGCGCGGGCAGATGCTGCCCATTGCGCAGCACGATCCGGTACTCGCCGCCATCCGCCGAGAAACCTCCATACCCGTTGAAGAACAGACCCTCGCTCTCGGTGCGCGAAGGGCTGTCGGAATAGAGGTCTGGCGTCGCAACGGGCGCCAGTTCGGGAACTTGCCCGGCGCGTGCGAAATCACGAGGTTGGAGCTGGGCTCTCAGGCTTGGTCCTCCGGCATGCAGCAGCAGCCGCGCAGCGGCGAACAACAGAACCTTGTCCTCGTGGGATTGCTCGGATGCCGCGACGATATGCACGCCTGCGCCATTGTTTGGATTATGCACGTTCAGCTCGATCATCCGTTGCAGCGCATCGCGGAGCTCCTGCTGATAGCCGCCTGGGGACTCGTTCCAGATGACGAGATCGAAGCTCAATCCTTTCCGGCGCAAATATTCGTAGCCGATTAGGAGTTTATTCATGAACGGCAGGCTCGACGTTTCGGCGATGCTCGCCAATACGATCGGTCTGTCTCCGGAGACGCCATGCGCCCATAGACCCGGCTGCCCTTTCTTATTCTCGGCGATGCTTTCCTCCTGCTCTGGCCGGAGCGGCGATGCGAACAGGACTCTTCCGGCCAGCAGCTGGTAAGCGGACGCATCCTGTTCGCTCATGTGGAAATGCTGCAGATCGATTTGGCTTCGTGTCCAAGCCATTTGGAATGAACGTTCTGCCTGTGGGGCCGACGAAAGCTGCGAAACGATTACTAGCGCCTGCTCCTTGCTCTCGGCGGCGCCGGTTACGGCTGTCAGGCTGATCTGCCTGCCGGGTGCTATATGCACTCGCCTGCGCATGATAAACGCCGGATCGGCGACAGCACCGAAGGTGCCTGCAAGCCGAGCGGTTAGTCCGCGCGGATTGGCAAGCGTAAGCCCTCTGCCAATGAAGGCCGCGCGGTCGGTTTCGAATTCAATTCCTCCATGTTCCTCGTCAACTTGCAGCGTGTGGAATGCCCATAACGGCGCCTCGTCATCATTGCGCGGGCGTTTGCGGGCCAGCAGGCACTGCGCTTCCGAAGCGAACTCCGTTTCGACGAAAAGCTTGGTGAAGGAAGGATGAGCCTTGTCCGCGTCGTGCCTCGCCATGGCCAGCTCCATATACGTCGTTACTTCGATAATTCGGGCCTCCTGCGTCGCGTTGGTCAACGTCAGCCGGCGCAGCTCCGCATTATGCTCGGTCGATACGGTCACTTCCAGCTTGGTCAATAGCCCGTCATCCTCCCGTAGGAACGTCGTCCGCTCCTTCCTAAACTGCACGCTCGATTGATCCGCTTTCTTGCGGCATGGCAGATAAGACGGGGACCAGCAGACATTCTTCTCCACGTCCCGAACATAGATGAAGCTTCCCCAAGGAGCCATCACCGGATCTTCCCGCCAGCGCGTCAGATCCAGCCCGTTATACCGGATGAAGCCGCTGCCGGTTTCCGTCAGGACTGTCGTTATCGAACCGTTCCCGTGTACGTTCGCCTCGGGTAAAGGCGCCGGCACTTCCGAGAATTCGCGCAGCGTGTCATTCTGCGGCAGCTTGGTCTCGCCGCCGCTTCTCGATCTTCCCGGCAGCTCCCGATTGAGGAGGGCCGACTTGGGCGGGATCCGCTCGATCAGCAGCAACTCGGCTGCCTGAACGCGTTTATCGGCATGAAAATAATCGATCATGCAGGACGGGACAAGCATGTTGACCAGCGTAAGCAGGCTCATGCCTTGGTGATGCGCCATGAAGCTGCGGATAATCTTGTAAGATTCTCCCTGCGGCATACGGCGGGCGGTGAAGTCGATCGCCTCGTAATAGCCGTATTGTCCCCGCATGCCGAGCTGATCCAAGCGCTTCAAATTTCGCAAGCCTTCGCGCAGCGCGAACGGAAGCGCCATGATCGTGGCGTATGGCGCTACGACCGTGTCTTCCTCGAGCCCGCGCTTGAAACCTAGCCCAGGCACGCCAAAGGCGCGGTATTGATAATTCAGCTGATAGTCGAACGCGTAATAGCCTGATTCCGATATGCCGAAAGGCACGCTGAGTCCTTCGGCGTAATCGATCTGCCGCTGCACGACGCCTCGGTAAGTACTGTCCCATACCGTTCCAGGATACGTTCGCATAATCAACCAAGGCATCATGTATTCAAACATCGTGCCGGACCAGGAGATCAGCGTCGCTTGGCCACCCTGCTTCTTGGCCGTGCGGCCAAGCGCCAGCCAGTGGGAGACCGAGATTTGACCGAGCGCGATGGCTACGAAGCTCGTTTGCCTGGCCTCCGATGCGAGCAAATCGTAGAGAATCGTTTCCCGTTGACCCGAATCGGCATGGTAACCAAGCACGAACAGCTTAGCCTTGTCGTCGTAGAGCTGTCGGAAATCCGTTGAGACGATTAACCGTTCCAAGCGGTCGACAAGCTCATATCCTTGGCCTATCCAAGCCGTTGTCTCGTGCGGCTGCTCATCTTGCTTGGCATGCCGGTCTTCTTGCCGCGCGTCGTAGATTTCCTCCGGATGGATACGATCCAGTTCGATGGCAAATTCCGTGCTGTAGGCGGCTGCTGCTAATCGAGCTTGCCCCCGCTGCCGGGAACCTTTGCCCCACCCGTCCTCTTGAAGCCAGCGAAGCAGCCCCTGCTTGACCGTCATCAGGCTGGCCACGAAATTACCCGAGTCGACCGTGGAGACATAGGCAGGTCGAAGCAGCTCCAGCGTCGAGGTGTCGTACCAATTGTACAAATGTCCGTTCCACTTCTCCATCCGCTCAATCACGCCGACCGTACGCTCGAGCCGTTCCACCAGCATCGGCGTTGTGATGAAATTAAGCTCCCTCGCGGCTATGGCTGCCGTTAGCAGGAACCCGATATTGGTGGGTGAAGTTCGGTGCGCTACACCGTTCGGAGGCTCGATCTGCACGTTGTCCGGCGGAAGGAAGTGATCCTCTTTCCCCGCAAAGTCCTCGTAAAACTGCCAAATTTCCTTCGCCAAAGTGCGCAGCTGCTCCGCGTCGGCCGCTTCGAGCGGCTTCTCCGGTTTGAGAACGGGTTGATCCAGCCAGCGTACCGCAATCGGAGCAAGCGCCCAGAAGAGGCAAAGGGCCAATCCGAACCACATAAGGGGGCTGCTCGGCTGCAGGACTGCCGCGGCCGCAAACAGCAAGATCAGCAAGTAGCCCCCTCTGTCCCCGAGAATCATGCGGCGCTTCGTTTGAATTTGGCTGCGTTCCGTCTGCGAGAAGCTGGTCCATTCGAGCATCCCTCGCTTGCTGATTCCCATGCGGTAGACCGTCTTGAAGATGGCATCCAGCAACACGGCAGTCTGAAACGGTAGCGTCCAGAATTCAATGCCGACCAGCATCAATGTCGACAACACGTACTTTGGATGCATACCTGCCGGATTCATGTTGGCTAGCTGCCTGATTAAGGGCAGCAGCAACGTGAGGAACAATAGCCCCAGCCAGCGCGCCGGATAACCAGGCAAAACGGTTATAGCAAGCGCGAACAGCACGAACAGCGCGATTGGCAGCAGGCTGCGCCGCAAATTGTCGATGATTTGCCAACGGGTAAGCATAGACAGATCAATCGGCTGAAGCTCCCCGTGCCGGTCGCAAAGCTTAGGACGGAGCCAGCACAGCAGCTGCCAGTCCCCTCGAACCCATCGATGCATCCGTTTTTGGAAAGATAGAAAGGTGGAAGGATGCTCCTCGATCAACTCGATGTCGGACACGAGCGCTGCCCGCAGAAATCCGCCTTCGAGCAAATCGTGGCTTAGCACGGTATTATCCGGGATGCGCTCGCCAAGCAATTGAGCGAACACGTTGACGTCGAAAATCCCTTTCCCCGTAAAGATGCCGGTACCGAACGCGTCTTGGTAAGGATCGGAGACGGTAAAAGCATACGGGTCAATACCCGGGTCGGACCAGAAATGAGCCAGCCGGGAACGCATGGCCGATGCGTGGCTGGTGCCGATGCGCGGCTGCAGGACGCCGTATCCTTCCACTACCCTTGTACCCGACTTATTTAAGCGAGGCCGGTTATAGGGTAGATGCATCGTACCGATCAGCCGCTGCGCGCTTCCGATCGGAAGCTGGGTGTCGGCATCCAAGGTGATGATATACCGAATGCGGGGCAGCACCTTGCGGTCGCCGTGCAATACCTTATAGCTGGTATCTCCGCTGCCGCGTAACAATTCCACGAACTCGACCAGCTTTCCCCTTTTTCGCTCCCAGCCCATGAACGTGCCTTCCCCGGGATTCCATTGTCTTGCTCGCTGGTAGTAATGGAAGGTTGTGCCGCTGTCCCCGTACATGCGGTTCAAGCTGTCGATACGGGCTTTGACCGCGGCGATAAGCGGTTCGTCCGAAGCAAGGCTTTCTTCTCTCGCATCGGCGAAATCTCCCAGCAGCGCGTAATGAATATTCGAGTCCCGATTGCCTAAATAGTGGACCTCAAGCCGATCGGCAAGCTCTTCCGCCTCTTGGATCGTCGACCATATAGCCGGTATGACGACCATCGTCGCAGCTTCGGCCGCAATCCCGCTCGAATAGTCGAACCGCAACAGGGGCTTGGCCCGACAGATGCGCTCGATTCCGAAGTTCAATCCCGTCATGACCCACTCGCTAACGGGGAACAGAAGAGCAAGGCATACTGCCGCAATGCCGGCGCTTGATAAGGTGTGCCAATCGATGACCCAAGCCGCCGCGGCGACCAGCAGCAGCACGAACAGTGCCAGCAGAGAGGAGAAATAATTCATGGACGCGCTTCTGGCCAAACCTTTTGCCGGCATGTTCCTCACTTTGCTGCACTGCTTCAACGTTTGCATCAAGCGGTTAACGCCTGCCTGCTCGAAGAGGTAATACGCTGCGAATGCTTGACGCATTAGCTCTTCCTGCGGATGCTCTTGACCCGTAACTTTATTCTCTATCCGTACCGGACGGGCAGGCTCTTTTTCATATTCCTGCTTGGCAAGCGCGAGCGAATGCGACGCGACGAGACTCTCGGGCACTCGCAGGCGTCTCGCCAAATTCGCGATCCGATTTAAGATCTCGTTCCTGCTGGATGTATCCAGGCGGGGGTAAATCCCCGTTACATCCTCGCGCATGGTGCGATCGAGCAGACTGATCGCCTCGAACAGATCCTCCCAGTTCCTGCGCTCGTTGCTGCGGAGGCTCGTAATGAGATTGCCTGCTTTTACCTGATAAGCGACCTGAAGCTTGGCTTCATACGTGACGATTCGGTCAAGATCGTCGGAGCCGTTCTCGTACGTGCAAACGAGCCATTCGCGTACGGCAGCCGAATCGCCAGACCATTCCCGCAAATGGCTGATGAGATGCGCGGCCCATGGACCGGACAACGGCTGGGTCTGTCCTGCTTGCTCAAGCGCCATGCCAATCGTTTCGGCGTTTAGGCTAGTCGGTTCAATCTGATTTAGCAGCCTCTGAACTTGACTGCATACTTCCCGCCTATCCCGAACCAACGCCATGGATTCGGCGATCTTCCCGATAAGCGAGACCTTGAGCATGATCGGAATAAACCGGGTCTCGGCCAGCGTCAGCACGGAAATTTCCTGATAAGCGCCTAGGAATGCCAGAAGCGTCCCCTCGTCCAGTATGCCGTCCACTTGATCCAGATACGCCAAACAAAGCGCATGGATACGCAACCGTTCTTCGCCGCGCAGCCGGGGCAGACGGATGAGCGATGACTCTGACAGATGCATCTTCACGTTCAGCGCTTGTTCCTCGATGAATTCCGCATTGTCCAGCAGCCATTCCTCGGCTTGCTGACCGCAGCCGACCGGTTCGTCCTGAAGCAAAGCGACGAAAGCTCGGATGCTGGCGATGTCGGCGTCGAATTGTTTTTTTATATAACCGGACCTTCCGGCCGCGGCCTTGATCTGTTGCTGGAGCGCGAGCTCGTGCGCGCGCTCGTTGAGTTGTTCCGTTAGGGTAGGCATAGATGGTTCCTCCGGAGAAAATAGGTTAAAATGCAGCGAACGTGATTTTTCGTCCGGCTTGTTTATAAACTTGGACCATCTAATTATTTCCATCTTCAAGGGGTTTTATATAATCTTCCTTCCAACTTTTTCGCCAACGACAATAAACCAGATGCCTCATAGAGATGGCATCTGGCACTTTTCTTCAACGAAATGTCATATTGTTACAAGGATTAACTTAATCCGGAAAGAGTAAATCGAGGCAGCACATCTAAATAATTTCATCAGAAAAATTGTCATTGTTATATTGTTCCTCCACGATTTCAGCAAGCTTCGCCTGTTCCAGATAAATCCTTGGCGCTCGGAAGGTTACGGTGACGACGCCCGGATGGCGGGCGATTTCAATGGAACCGGTAATCGTGGCGCGGTTCATAATTTCAGGTACCGTCACGTTAAACAGCTTGGCGGCGCGGGAGAGTCCGTTATCGGTAGCCGCATTCAAATTCGGGCCTGAGCCCACGATTGACAGTGGAAGTGAGTCTTCGACTTCCTTCATGCCCCATCGGGCAGCAAGCACGGCAGCCGAGCGCTTCTCGGAGGCGGAAAGAGGCTTGGCCGTGTACGGCAGATCTTCCTTGTTCGGCAGCAATATTGGCCCCTCAAGCCGAACGTTTTTCAGTACCTTGACCTGAAGGTGTACGATTGCAGAGACGTCTGCCGTATGGCCGGCAATTTCGCCATCACCCTGCATGGCATGCACGTCGCCCAAGTAAATGCCGCCGCCGGGTACCTTGACCGGACATATCAATGTAGCGCCAGCGCGAACGCGGCTGTTGTCCAGGTGACCATCCGTGCTGTGTTCGTCCAGCTCCTCCTGCGTTAATGCATACGCATGCGGTGCGCCGATTAGGAATGAGCCGAAATCGCCGGCATTGTGCGAATCCGGTATCGCCTTGGATGGCGTTGTACCCAACTGGCCGATAAATGGCCGCATACGCGAGACAACGCCAACTAGATCATGCGGAGCAAACGTGACGATCGGATTTTGTATGGATCCGTCAGGTATTTGCATATAATGATGCCCTTCCCGGGCGATTTTCTCGGCGGCTTCCTTGGAGACCGTAACTCCAACCTGCCCTCGATCGTCGAAGGTCATCGTATAGGCATTCGTGAAATGGAAGGGCGTAATATCGGCCCCGCATGATGCGCATCGGACGGCTTCTTGTCCGATGCCTTCGATGACGCTATCAGGATTTAATGTCCCGCAAGAAGGACATTTTCCGGCAACGAAAGGATCTCCAAGGAAGCGGCCTTCAATCGGCTTGTCATTCCCCGAAGCTGTCGCAATCGAGGTGACTTGAATCGATATAATTTTAATGACGATCGCATCTCCAACTTCCGCACCTTCCACGAATATCGGCGTCGTTACCTCATGGCCGCCTTTAAGTCCGGGCGTAATCATCGGGCCCCAGCACCCTGGCGCGGTATTGGCAACGATGTATCCGCCGTCTCTCAGTGGCCCTAACATCGGTTTAGCCGGGTCCAATACGCCATCAGTGAAGGTGTTCACAAACAAAGTGTCAACGGCTTTCTTCATTGGCTTTATATCTCCCCTATCTATTAAAAGATTGGTTGAGCTTATAGGTAACGGAAGAATGGATGCGTTTTCATTTCCCCTCCGTGAGCTTATTCTAATCGGAGTAGCGACGGGATACAATGCCCACTTTTTGGAGATCAGAGTTCACTATAGAAAGGACAGGAATGAGCTTGGTTATACCGGGCTCATTCCCCTTTCCGCGACTTCAAAGCATGCAGCGAATCCTTCGGCGAACAATTGCTCCGGATTAGTTTCTTCTTCATTACCGCCTAATTCCTTTGTATACCTCAAACCACATTCAGCTTGTTATCACTGGAAACGGCAAAACGTAACGTCACTCCTGCTTAGCTTAAAACAGGAGCTCCGTTCGCGCCTCGCGCTATTCCGACCAGTCGCGCCGCAGCGTGAACAGGTCGCGCAGCGCATCCGTTGACAGCTCTGTGATCCAGCCTTCCGAGCTCGTGATGACGTCATCGCTCAGCTGCTGTTTGCTCTCGAGCATCTCGTCGATCCGCTCCTCCAGCGTGCCGAGCGAGATGAACTTGTGCACCTGCACGTCGCGCGTCTGGCCCATCCGGTAGGCGCGGTCCGTCGCCTGGTTTTCCACGGCGGGGTTCCACCAGCGGTCGAAATGGAATACATGGTTCGCCGCGGTCAGATTGAGCCCGACGCCGCCGGCTTTGATCGACAGGATGAACACGTTCGGCTGCTCCGCGGCCGGCTGCTCCCGGGACTGGAACTGCTCGATCATTCTGTCGCGAGCCGTCTTGGAGGTGCCGCCGTGCAGGTACAGTACGCGCTCCCCCAGCTCACGGCTTAGCACTCGCTGCAGCATCTCTCCCATTCCGATGAATTGCGTGAAGATGAGGCAGCGTTCTCCCTCCTCGCGAAGCTCCTTCACGAGGTCGAGCAGCCGTTCGAGCTTGGCAGAGCGGCTGATAAGCATCGCCGATTCGGCAGCCGCCTCGCGTTCGTCCTCCGGCACAGGCACGGCTTCTTTCGTCAGCAGCACAGGGTGGTCGCACAGCTGCTTCAACCGTGTCAGCGCCGAGAGGATTGCGCCTTTGCGCTGAATGCCCTCCAGCTTCTTGACCTCGTCCATCAGTTCCTTTACGATCTGCTCGTAGAGCGCGCTCTGTTCGCCTGTGAGATGGATGTAAGTCTTCATTTCGTTCTTCTCCGGCAGGTCCAGCATGATGTTAGGATCCTTCTTCTTGCGCCGGAGCATAAACGGCTTCACGAGCCGCTGCAGCTCTTGCGTCCGTTTCTCGTCGCGCTCACGCTCGATCGCCTGGCCGAATCGCTCGGCAAATGTGCGGGCGGTACCGAGATAGCCCGGATTGGTAAAATCGTAGATCGACCATAGCTCCGCAAGCTTATTCTCGATCGGCGTGCCCGTCAGCGCGATGCGGTGCCGAGCGGGAAAGCTCTTGACCGCCATGGATTGCTTCGTGCCGGCATTCTTGATGTTCTGCGCCTCATCGAGGCAGATCGCAGACCACGTATAGCCGCCAAGCAGCTCTTGGTCCAGCGTCGAAGTCGCGTACGAGGTCAGCACGAGATCGGCCTCCGCCGCTTCCTCGTAGAACGCATCGCCGCCGAGCCGTTTGCTGCCGTAATGGAGCATGATGCGCAGAGAAGGCGCGAATCGGCGCGCCTCCTTCTGCCAGTTGCCAAGCACCGAGGTGGGGCAGATCAGCAAGGCGGGACGGCGTCCTCCGCTTGCGGCAGCTTCCTCTGCGACGTGCAGTAAGTAGGTAATAAACTGAATGGTCTTGCCGAGCCCCATATCGTCGGCAAGGACGGCGCCAAGCCCGAGTCGGCGCAGAAACGCCAGCCAGGAGAAGCCGGCTTGCTGATAACTGCGCAGCTCCGCGCGGAGCGTCGATGGCACGGGAATCGTCGGCCAGTCTGTCTGCTGCGTTAGCTGCGCGATGACGGACGTCAAATGCTCGTTCAGCTCAAGGTCCATCTCCAGCTCGCCTTCGTTCCTGATGCCCTCCTCGTCGGCACTTTCCCCCTTGTTGCCCATAGTCTCCGGGGCAAAGAAGCTGCGGCTGCGGCGCAGATGCAGCTGCAGGACATCTTGGAAGGACAGGCCCTGCCGCGGATCGACGCCCGCCATCGTCTTGCGGATTTGCGCGAGCAAGGCGGGATCGAGCGGCACCCATTGGCCCCGAAATTGCACGAGCCGCTCGCCGCGGGCTACCAGCTCCCGAAACTCCGTCTCGTTCAGGTCAATATCGCCAATGGACACGCGCCAGTCGAATTCGATAAGCGCGTCGAGGCCGAAGAAGGAACGGCTGCCGCCTTTGCGCTCTGCTTCTCCTTCGCCGGGGCGCACCTTGGCGCGCAATCGAGGCTTCTTGCGGCTTGCCTCCTCCCACCAGGCCGGTAGCAACACCTGCCAGCCTGCCGCCAGCAATCGCTGGCTGTCCGCAGTCAGGAACCGCCAAGCGTCTTCGTCGGACAACGGTGCGTTCAGTACGTTCGAAGGGCTTCCGGCCAGTCGGTCCGCCGGCAGGCTCGCGCGAAGATGCGCAAGCCAGGACGCGGAGCGCTCGCGCACATGAATCGTCCATCCGAAAGGCCATGTCCCGGAGGCTTCTCCGTCCGCGGTTAACCGAATCGGCACCAGCTTCGCCGGTTCGAGCTTGTCCTGCAGCAGGAGCGCGAGGTGCCAGCCGCTGGTTTCGGCATCCTCCGGCTCCAGCAGCTGCAGGAGCGGCCGGAACGGCAGCGTGTCTGCCTTCCAGCCGCTCGCGACAAGCCAGCCGCGCTCGTCGAGGCCCGCGACCGCCGCGGCTCGGTCGCCTGCGAACAGCATCGGGAAGTCGCGGCGCAGGTCGCCGGCTGCTTCCTCCGTGCCGTAATGCCGATGAAATACCACCGCGGAGAAGGCGGCGCCGAGGCCGGCCAGGAAAGCGGCGTCCGCTGCTTCCCTGCCCTGGGCTTCTTCGTCCCAATCTGCCTCTCCGATTGGTTCGCCGTCGTCCCGTCCGGCAAACCGGCCGCCGGCCTCCAGGGCGCGCATCATTCGGCGCGACTTCGCGTCAAACGCAGCCTCGTCCCATGTCCACCTCAGCTTACCGGCCTTGTAAGCTTCGAAACTCGGGATGAACTTCCGCTCCGCGACGATGCGCTCCAGCGTTGGCGCAACCTCGGCGAGCCGAGCGGCATCCCCTTCCAGCCGCCAGTTCACGTGCATTGGCAGCAATTCGGGCTTGGCGAAGAACGGTACGACCATCTCCGCCGGCAGCACGACGAGCTCCAGCTCGTCCCGCAGCTTCTCGATCTCAAGCTCCGTGCCATAGAAAGACGGCTCATGCCAGGCAAACAGCCGCTGCTTGACAAGCAACCCCGGCACGTAGCCGGACGAGTCAGCGCCATAGATCAGAGCGTCGCCTTGTTCGGTCAGGCTTGCTTGAATCGTAAGCGTATCGGCGTACGCATTCATGACAACAGTCCTCCTTTGCGCAGTTCTTCCTGAAGCGCCCGCAGACGGCTGTTCTTGACCGCGAACGCGGTGATGAACTGTTCCCACCGCTCGCCTTTCTTTAACCGCGAATAGAGCTTGGCAAGCCTCTTCAGCAGCTTCGTCGCCGCCTTGTAGCCGTCGCGGTTCTTCTGCAGCACATACCGTTCCACCGCCTGATGGTAGAATGGCAGCAGCATCTCCGGCGCTTCCTTCTCGACCGGTTTCAGCGCGGTAACGCGGAACGACAGCGGGTCCTGGCCCATGCACATCTGCAGGTCGATCCACCGGTCCCACCTGCCGTGTGCCGCCAGCGCGTCCTCGTAGACGGTACGCGAGTACGGCAACATCTCCTGTAGAGTAAGCCACATCGTCGCCTCCGCCTCCGGCAGCTGCGCTACGACGGCAGCCCAATAGTTGCCATAAGGCGCGAGGTCTTCGCTGCGGGAGCTGCCGAGCAGCGGTCCCGTCTCCGCGAGCCAGTCGCGCAGCCGTGCCCATTGTTCCGAGCGCTCGAGAACGCCGAATAGCGGCGTGAGATGCTCCGGCTTCAGATTGACCCCGTCACGGACGATCATCGACCGAGCTTCCGTGTCGCGAGCCAAGTAAAGCAGAAGGAGACATTGCGCGAGCTTCCAAGGCTGGCGCGACAAGGACGTACCAAGCGCGGCTTCCGCCGCCTGCAGCTTGCGAAGCTCCTTCTCGTAAAGCGCGGCACTTCCGGCTGAGTCCGGGCTCAGCCAGTGCAGCCACAGCGAAGCATGAAGTGCCGCGAAGCAGCCGAGCGACTTCTCTTCGGTCATCATGCGTGTCCGAAGAAAATCCGCCGTCCCCATTAGATGGTGCCAATATAAGGAACTGTCGTCAGCCAGAGCAAGCTTGTCCTCGAGCAGGTTCCGTGCCTGGTCAAGCAGCCCATCCAGCGCGATCTTCGTATGGTAGCCCATGAACAGGCGCGATTGGCGCCAGTCCGCCTGATTCGGCTTGACGACCAGTTCCAGCACGAATAACAGAGCATGCAGGGTGAACAGCTGCTCAAGCGCCCAGGGCAGCTCAGGCCGCATCGCCTGCAGGTCGGCGAGCAGCTCACCAGCCTCTTGTGCTGTACGGATGTTCGGGTGCACCGCTCCGAGGCGCTTCTCGAACCGCTCGTGCCACTTGGCAACGGAGAATTCTGTGAGCTCCGTCTCCGTCAAGGTCGGACGGACAGGCTGAGCGGTTGCCGGCACGGCGAATCGGTTTGCGCCTTCTTCGCTGGCGTTTCTCTCCAAGGACGGTGCTTCCGCTGCTGCTCTTGCAGTACCTGTGCGGGTACCGCCTCGTCCAGCGTCCGGTTTGCCGATGGCTGGCGCGCTCTTCAAGGCGCTGCGCGCATTGGCGAGCGCCTGGATCGGCCGGCCGCACAGCTCCGCGTAGCGCATCAGCGTTGCAGCCATATGCGTACAGGCGCGGTTCGCGGAGCAAGCGCATTCGCTTGCCGCGAGGTCGTCCAGATCGACGGCGACGTCGTACATCCGGTTATCTTTAACGCGCGCGTCGACGTGCACGCCGTCATCTCGGAGCGCCAATTCCTCGACCCTTCCCTGTTTATAATATTGAAAGCCCCGTATGATCGTCAGTTCGTCGAAGCGCGCAGCGACGCCCTCCAGCAGCCGTCGCCACGCGCCGTCATCCAGCATATAGTCTATATCCATAATCCGTTACTCCCGTTTTACATCGTCATGTATTCTTAAAACTTCGATCTCTATTATACCAGCTATTTCGCCCGTAAAACCCGAACACGTTTTAAATTTGACGCGAAGAACCATTCATTACGCGGTTCTTTATGTTATCGAACACCAACAAATCTTTTGCATTTTTTTTCCCCGTGCGTTATTATTTTTACATTGACAAATTTGCAGGTCTATAAAAGGAGGCTAACCCGGTATGTGCCCCCGTACCAAAGAACAAAATGAGCTGATACGCATACAGCGCAGAGAACAGATTCTGGACGTCGCCGCACGCTCCTACTTCCGCACGGGCGGAAGCTTTGATATTCGCGACGTTGCCCGCGAGGCAGGGCTCGGTTACGGCACCGTATACCATTATTACCCTAACCGGCATTTATTGATAGAAGACGTTTTAGAAAGCGGATTCGAGCGATGCGAGCAAGTGATCTCGGAATGGACGGACGTCAGCGGCAGTTCCCCGGATGACTCGCAGTTGTTGGCGTATTGCAAAGCGCTTATCCGGTTGTGGCAGTCGGACCCTCGCGCATATCTTGTGTACAAAATGGCGGCGGAACATTATGCCGGCTTGCCGGAAAGAGATCGACACCAGGCCAAAAGAAAATTCACGGAACGGCTGTACGTTCCACTGCGATCAATCGCACGGTGCGAAGACGACAGCGTCGACCATATGCTTGCCGTGCTGGTCGGTTGCTGCGGACTGCACTACTATGCGGGCAATTCCGACCTGGACGTCGATCGAATCGCCCGACTCGCTATGCAAGCAATTTCGAAGGAGTCCTGATCCGAATATGGTCATTCTAAAAAGCAAGCTTGAAATCGAGGCTATCCGCAAGGCATGCCAAGTGGTGGCTGAATGCCACCGCGCAATCGCCCCTCTTATTCAACCGGGTATTACAACCAACGAGATTGATCGCATATTCGAGGAAATGATGCTGAAGTACGGCGCAAAGCCATATCAGAAAGGCTATAAGGGCTACCCTTATGCGACCTGTGCCTCCGCAAACGATGTAATCGCTCATGGCTTCCCAAGCAATAAGCCACTTGAGGAAGGCGATATCGTAACGATTGATACGGTTGCTGAGCTCGATGGCTGGCTCGGCGATTCAGCCTGGAGTTATGCGGTCGGGCAGATCTCCCAGACGGCCGAGAAGCTGATGCGTGTCACGAAGGAATGTCTTGACCTGGGCATTGGGCAGGCGCAGCCCGGCAATCGACTCGGCGACGTGACGAGCGCGATTCAGCGGCATGCGGAAGCCCACGGTTTCGGCGTCGTGCGCGATCTTCTCGCCCACGGCATCGGCCGCGACCTGCACGAAGAGCCGACTTATATGCATGTCGGCAAGCCTGGCAAAGGCCACCGTATCAAGGAAGGTATGGTGTTCACGATTGAGCCTATGATCACGGAAGGCACCTACTTCATGACAATCGATCCGGACGGATGGACCGCACGGACGTTGGACAACAAGCTGGCCGCCCAATACGAGCATACGATCGCCATCACGGCTGAAGGTCCGCAAATTCTGACCGCTCAATAGCAAAAAAGAAGTCGACCCGCGAGAAGGGTCGACTTCTTTTTTAACACAAAATTCCCTATACCGTCACTACCAAAGCTTATCCCTATATAAATACCCAGCCGTCTTTATTCAATGCCTCACGCAAAAGAAAAACAATAGCCACAACGATCACAACAAACGAGAGGTTTAGGATAATCAAGGCATCGAGAGCATTTATCGCTTTCTATCCGATCAAGCGTTGGATTCTAGCTGCTCCATAAACCTTTTTGTGTCAATGTCAGGTTCTGGATAAGAAAGCTCCAATTTCTCTAACGAACTTAAAATAATCCGGAGCACCAAGTAATCGCGGAACCAGCGTTCGTTGGCCGGGACGATATGCCAGGGTGCATGATTGGTTGCCGTATGCCGGAAGACATCTTCGTATGCGTCAATGTATGAATCCCAGTAGTGCCGCTCATTGAGATCGCTGGCATCGAATTTCCATATCTTCTCCGGGTTGCTAAGCCGCTCGCGGATTTTCTCAAGCTGAAATTCAGGTGAAATGTGCAAGAAGATTTTGATCAGCATGACGCCATTGTTCGTTAGTAGCTTCTCGAAATGCCGGATATGCTTCATCCGCGCTGCCGCTTCCTCGTCTTGTATCAAGCCATGCACCCGGGTAACGAGCACATCCTCATAATAAGAACGGTTGAATGCGGTAATATAGCCTTTGGCAGGGACAACCTTATGCGTCCTCCATAAGAAGTCATGGGCTGACTCTTCAGGCGTCGGTTTCTTGAAGCTTTCCGCACGGAAGCCCTGGGGATTCAGGTTGGACAGGACTTTCTTGATAACGCCGTCCTTCCCGCTGCAATCCATCCCTTGGAACAAAACGAGTACACCGTTCGTCTTCGAGGCAAACAACTTGTCCTGCAGATTGCGAAGCTTCCGTTCCATGTGTTCAAACTCATCTTGAATGTCTTCCTTACTTGCGATGCCGCCCGTATCGTTCGGATCGATGCGGCTTAGACCTCGCTTGTCCGCTTTAGTCAGCCGATAGTTTTTCAACATGGGAAACGCCTCCTCAGACACTTCATTATCTCTCGACAATTATTCGAGTGAATACGATCAAAATCCTTTCCTTTGACCAATTTTCCGCTTCAATTAATTGAGACAGCCCATTACAAATAGCTAGAGGCTATCCCATCGTCAAATTAATGACTAATGAGACAGCCCCTTTCATTTGAAGGTTACTGCTTTACCTGCCGCGAAGCGCGGTGCAGTTTTTGTTTTAAGCCCCATTCTCTTTCTTAATGATAAAGATTCTGAATTTGAGCGTCTGAAAATGCCTTCTTAGCCAAATAAACCTCGTCAATTAAACCATTCCAATTCGAATTGTTTGACGATGGCGATTTATGCGCGCCCAATCGGAAATTACCCGCCGCCGATTCGGCAGTTACCGTTGCTGCGGTTGTATCAAACACGCCATTAATATACAGCTTGATCGTGCTGCCGCTTTTAACCAAAGCGACATGCGTCCAGGTACCTATTGGGATCGTTCCGGTAGAAGTTGTATTCACGCCGCCCAGGAATGATTTTAACGTGCCGGTATTGACATCGCGATACAGAATGCTGCGCCCGCCGCTGCCTTCCTGTGCAAATATCGTTTGATTTGAACCTGCTGCCGAAGCCTGATCGAGCTTAACCCATGCCGCCACGGTAAAATCCGTAGACGCCGGATCGAAGAAATTCGGAACGCTTAAATAGTAATCGCCGTAAGACCCGGACAGACGAAGGGCGCTGCCCTCCTTGCCATTGATATCAAAGGATGCGCTTCCGCCGGATGTTAATAGGGATACCGTGTTATTGTTGCCTGAATTATCGGAAGCCACCGCGGATCCGACGTTTTCATTCATACTGTAATAAATGGTGCCGTCATACATATTGGAAATCTGAGCCGAGGCTAGAGCCTTTTGTGACAGTT
The DNA here is from genome assembly GCF_004345425.1 of Paenibacillus sp. BK033. Lineage (GTDB taxonomy): Bacteria > Bacillota > Bacilli > Paenibacillales > Paenibacillaceae > Pristimantibacillus. The sequence goes on along the minus strand of NZ_SLVP01000005.1, from coordinate 446,874 downwards.
GTATGTCGTCGATGGATCCGTTCCAGTTCGCGCTGGTTGCAGACGGAGCTTTATGCGCTCCCACACGGAACTTGCCGGTGGAGGTCTCCGTCGTTACACTAGCCGTTTTATCGAGAGCTCCGTTAATATACAACTGGATCGTCCCGCCGTTTTTGACTAAGGCCACATGCGTCCATGTTCCAACGGGGATGGTACCGTTTGAGGTCGTGGTAACGCCTCCCAGATACGAATTCAGTTTCCCCGTATTAACATCGCGATACAGTATACTGCGGCCGGACGCTCCTTCCTGGGCGAAAATCGTTTGGTTCGATCCCGGCCCGGATGGCTGATCAAGCTTAACCCAAGCCGCTATTGTAAAATTGGTCGCTCCCGGATCGAAGAAATTCGGAATGCTTATATAGTAATCCCCGAATGCATTAGTTCCGGATGGAGCCAAATGAAGCGCGCCGTTAACTTTACCGTTTGACTCCCAGGTTACGTTGCCGCCATTGGAAGAGATGACAGCCGTATTGTTGTTTCCGGAAGAATCCGAAGCTGTGGAGCCCGATGTTTCGTCCAATTTGTAATGGGCCGTTCCTATATAAGCCGGTTTACTCACCGTGCCGCTTAATTTGATAGCCGTCATCGTGTGCGCCGGGAATGTGTAAGTAAAGGTATTGCCCGGTACCGAAATCGTCGATTCTTCATTAACAACGGTTGGCGCCTCGCCCGGCAGGTTATATTGGTCCAGTGCAATACCTTCGCCAAGCTTCCATACCGTAGCCGTCGATCCCGGCTCATAATTGGCAATATTTATAGTGGATGTATAATCGGTTGCCGGGGCTTCATTCAGAACAAGAAGATACAAGTTGCCGTCGGCATCCTTCGTCGCTACGCTGTTCAAGGAATTTTGATTGTAAGTTGCATTATTGCCTCCCGAGAATGCGTAGGTTGGCATATTGACGATGGCCGGAGCGTTTAATGCCGTTGTTCCTGTCATATTGGTCAACAGTTTAAACATCTCGGCCGACACGTTAGGGGTAAAATTGTACGGGCTGCCCGGCGTGTTGTTATTATTGAATATCGCCATATTGCCGATGCCCAGATTATCCTCCTGGAACCAGGTATCGATAAGGCTATGTTTTTCGGCAATGGGAATGCCCATTTGCATATATTTCATCAGCGTCTTTCCGATATAAAGCGCATCGCCGAGCCCTAGCAAATAGTGCGGGTATCCGTTCAGCTTGGCGGTCAGCCCATATTCGGACGGGAAAACGATACCGCCGGACAGCGGTTCATTTTTCAACCTTTGCTGCAAACTCGAGACCCAGCCAACGGTCACGTTAACCTGTCCCATCGTCCCCGCGTAGTAGTCTGTCAAATTGGCATTGCTCGTTACGCCAAACCCCCAGTACGGATGGGTTGTCATTCCGTCGTAAGGCACATTCGCATTGCGGAAAGCGGCAATGGCCTCATTGTCGGCTATATTACTGATTACTTTAATGGTAGGATCAACGTTTTTCATAGCCGTATAATAGTCTTTATAACCGTACTTAAAGGCGCTATAAGTAATGGTGACGGTTGCGCCGGCGGGCGGAATTTGGCCATTCATGCCATCCCCGAACGTGATTCGTCCGGTATTATAATCGATTTGATAGACCTGATCGGACGGACCATATCCCGCGAAGGAAGTCACTCTTGTCCAGGGAGCGCCGGCAACATAGAGTGTATCCGTTCCAGCCGTCGGTGGACCATACGGAGCATAAACTTCTTGTCCAGCAACGCCAGTGCTTTTATAAGCGCCTTGTTTCATAAAGCTCCAATCGGCTTTAAGCACGACCGTCTGCTTCGTGAAATTAACGACGCTGCCGTTAACGTAAGCATCCCGGTAATCCGTCCCGGATGGAATACCGTTTAACCAATACATTTGCGGACCTGGTCCCGTCTCATTGCCGATCTCAAAATAAGTGATATTATAAGGAGCAGGATGTCCATTGCTTATTCGTAATTGGACATAAGGATTGTTCGTGTCCGTACCGTTCAGATATTGAACCAGGTTAGCCGCATCCGTCGGATCGCCATTCCCCATGCCATACATATAAGTAAGCTCGGTCCCCGTATTCTCCGTGAATTTTAATGCCTCATCCAGATTAAAATTAACGGACATCACACTTTGATCCATACCGTGAACCTGCGAAAGTCCGCTATCTGGATTCGTCCCGTTGCCATTGCCCACGGCGCGCTGCCACTTAAATAAATTGGCGACCGTACCGCCGGGATAACGCATGGCTTTTATTCCGGCATCGTTGTAGCTGTCATAAAAATCGGGATAAACCTCTTTATTTACCGGATCGTACATCCCTCTTCCATCGAAATAGTAGCGTGAATTCGCGCCAAATAACAAAGGCGATACGCTTGTTGCGGATGAGTTGGCATCGAGTAAAATGACAGGATTCGTGTCTGTGTTGGCATGAACAGAGGCGGTCGGAATCAGCGTGCTGGCCAAAGCTAGAATGCTTAAAAAACTTATTGCCCGATTTTTCAAACCTTTACTTGTCACTTCTCTTCCTCCTTAGAAAATATAGTATTCTTAACCACGATTCGAATTAATGCAAATAAATAAATATCACCTCGCTGTCCTAGATGTGAAGGTTACCTATATATTTTAAAATGAAAGCGCTTACTGAAATTAGCAAATAATTCTGGTTTTTTGGTCAAAAAATCGGTAGTTTTAAAACTAGTTGCAACTATTCCTTTCCTGTAAGACGGCAAGCCGATCAACAACAAAAAAAAGAGATGGAGCGATATCACTCCATCCCTTCGATTCCTTATCGTTTACGGACTTACGGGTTCAGGACAGCGAAGCTCCAGTTCTGGTTCATAGAGCCGGAATCTGACCATTGCAGATTTATCCCGCCATCTGCCGTGCTGCCAGCGCTAATTCCAAGCATTTTACCGCTATTTACATTTTTCAGCTTGTAGTAGCCGCCGCCTGCATCAACCAATTGCCACAATTGGCTGGTTGAACCGCTCGAGGTATTAATAATGTTTACCGCACCGTCCGCTGTCGATGCACCATTGATGTCCATGTATTTGCCGCTGTTTACGTTTTTGATTTTATAGAAGCCGTTTGTATACTCAAACTGCCAGGATTGGCTTGGTGCGCCTGAATAAGTGCGCTGCTCTATACTCGTGCCGTCTGCCATTGCATCACCAACCGTACCAAGGGTTTTACCACTGTTTCGGTTTGTTATGGAATACGTTTTGGTCAAATCGATCGGAGCAACCGTATCGAAGCGCCAGGTTTGGTTCGCGGAACCCGATTGCGTCCATTGAATAACCGGAGCACCGTCGGTCGTCGCGCCTGCGCTAATGCAAAGATATTTTCCGCTGCTGCGGTTAATAACAGAATAATTACCACTGCCAGCATCAATAAGCTGCCATTGCTGGCTAGTGCTGCTGCTTGCTGGCAGCTGTACGCCTTGTGCACCGTCCGCCGTAGATGCCCCAGAAATATCGATGTACTTACCGCTGTTGATATTTAAAATTTTATAATAGCCGGATCCGGCATCAACAAATTTCCATGATTGGCTTACCGCTCCTGTATAAGAGCGCTGCTCGAGCGTCGCACCGTCTGTTGTCGCATTGCTCGTAACGCCAAGTGCCTTACCCGAATTTCCATTCACAAGTGCATAAGTTAAGCTCGTGTCAACTTGGCCGGCGGGTGCAGCCGAGCTCCATGTTCCGGCAGCTGGATCGATGTACCATTGAGAGTAGCCGTTAATGACAGGGTTTCCATTGCTGTCGAAGGTCAATGGATACCATTGGTTACGACCAACACCAGTGCTTCCGCCGCTGAAATTATTCCAACGGTCTCCGATGTACATGTATACTGTACCTTGTGTTCCTTGAATGGGAAGAACTTGATCGATTTGCGTGTCGAAAGAGTTGGTTGAAGATGGACTTGTCGCACAAACATAAGGAGTCGTCCATGTTCCGGACATGCTTGTCGACGAGTAACACCAGGTTTGGCTTGATTTCCAACCGTTGGTTGTAGAAGCCATCATGATGTATTTCGATCCCGTTTTAAACAAGGTTGTCGCTTCTTTGTAAGGGCCTGTGGAAGCAAACGTCTTTGTAACGGAATCAATGCTCATGAAGTCTGAGCTCAGCTTGCTAATTTGAAGACCTGCATTCGTAATGTTGTTATAGTCGATTGTGTAAGTAATGTAAGTGCTGCCGTCGGAATCAGTAAAGATGGATCCAAGGTCGCCCATTTTCCATCCGCCTGGTTGTGAAATATATTTCTCGTAAGTAAATGGTCCTGCTGCTGAATCGCTGGTGAAGATCGTAATTTTATTGCGATTTCCGTCTCCGCTGCCCCATTCAGCGAACATGACGTATTTGTTTATCACGCTATTGTACATAACAAACGGTCTTCCCACCCATTGCGTGCTTGCAAAGCGAACTGTTGTCGTATCACCGATCGCATCTAGCTTTGCGTTAATGGAAGAGAAATCGACTATGCCCTGATGCGATGTCCAATTAACAAGGTCAGTCGACGTATATACGTTGATTTTTTTCACACCGGAAGTCGAAAAATCCATGCCATACCAGTAGAACGTATTTCCTTCTTTCACGACCCAGCCGCCTTGCGCCCAAATCGGATTGCCATCGGTATCGTACTTCGTTGTATTATTTACGATTTGCGATGACGCGGCATTCGCCTGCTGTGCAAAGATAAATGCCGACATGAGAATTAGAACGGACAACAATAACGATAAGATTCTTTTAGGTACATTAAACAAAGACAAACCTTGGGCATTCGTCACGGAGGGGTCACCTCTCCTTGCTGATGTAATTTACTATATGAAGCGCTTTCATATGCATAAAGTATACATCTGCCGTCGGGATCTGCCTATCATAGCGAATCAACGAAATCTAAACCTTATCAATAAAATATACTCGCTTCATAGGAAAACCTGAGGATTCAGGTTGGACAGCACCTCCTTGATGACACCGTCCTTCCCGCATAATCCATTATTTGGAGCAAAATCCGTTCACTCGACGCAACTCATCCCGTGGGTTCTAATTCAAGATGTCCTGTTTCGTAAAGACGGAGAACGAAACGGCAAGGGAAGCAATCCCCCAACAGGCCAAAATGACAAGAGAGAAGCCAAGCGTCATGCCCGTAATCGGCGGCGGCGAGCCCGCCAGATAATCCGTCAGCTGCAGATTTACGGAGAAAATGAATTTGGCGCTGTGCCAGGAAGAAGACATGCTCGATAAGATCGTTCCGGAGATGACGGCCGCCATCATCGTCACGATGCTCGCGGCCGTGCTGCGCACGAGCACGGATACCATCAGCGCGAGCAAAGCCACGGTCATGGACGACACCCAGATCAGCCCGGCTTCCATCAGCAAGTAAAGCCATTGCGGAATCGCGTGCACAAAGCTGCTTTCGACCGAAGATCCCTTGATTACAAAGCCTGTAAATACGGGGATTTCCCATCCGTAATAACCAAATACCGCACCGGATATTAAATAACAGAGAACGGCGCTGACCACTATGATTAATGCTACGTAGAGGCTAAGCGCCACGAGTTTGCTGAACAGGATCTTCCATCGGCGTACGGGCCTCGTGAGCAGCATTTTGATCGTGCCCGACGTGCGCTCGCCCGATACGATGTCTGACGCAAGGGCAAGCACGAGCAGCGGGAAGAACAGCGTGACCGCGTTCGACAGGAAGCTTCGGGTGAACGTGACGCCGTCCGGCGAGTTCGGATTGACATCGTGATCCAGGTAGTATTGCAGCTGCTGCACGGCGATCCGCCGCGAATGCTTCCATTCCTCCGGGATCCTGTCGCTGGAGAGCATGTTTTGGTATTCGTTGATTTGCTGGATGAGCTGATTGCGCCAATCCTTGAAATTCTTCTTATTCGTCTCTGTGATCCGAAACTGCGCGTATGTAAAGATCGGAATGAGGATCAGCAGCACGAGCACGATGACGAAAAACCGCTTTTTCTTCCAGATCTTAAGCGTCTCGTTTTGTATGAGCGGGAGCAGTCTATCCAATGCTTTCACCATCCGTCATCCGTAAAAATAACTGCTCCAGCGTAGGCGCGATGCTGTGCACCGCCACGATGCCGATGCCGGCGAGCACCGCCTTCTCGACCAAGGACGCGATCCGCTCCGGGTTCATCGCCGTGATGAGCGCCTCCCTCATTCCCGCCAGCAAGCTTTCGTCGATCCGATGCTCGTCAAGCACGAGTTCGACGTCGCCCTCGCCCGCGAGCAGGCGCCGCCCCGCCTCCGGCTGCTCGAATTGCCAGACGACGTAATTGTCCGCGCCGTGAAGCAGTTCGTCCACCGTGCCGACGGCCAGCACCTTGCCATGGCTAATGATCGCGACGCGGTCGCACATCAGCTGGATCTCGCTCAGCAGGTGGCTCGAAATAAACAGGCTCATCCCCTGATTCGCCAGCATGCGCACGAATTCCCGCAGCTCCTTGATGCCTTTCGGATCAAGCCCGTTTGTCGGTTCGTCGAGAATGAGCAGCTTCGGCCGGCCGAGCAGCGCCTGCGCGATGCCAAGCCTCTGCCGCATGCCAAGCGAATACGTTTTTACTTTATCGTGGATGCGGGCATCGAGACCGACTATAGCAACGACCTCGCGAATTCGCGCGTTATCGATGCCGCGCTGCATGCGCGCGAAATGCTCGAGATTTTCCCAGCCCGTCAGGTAGGAATAGGCTTCGGGATTTTCGACGATGCAGCCGACGTGGCGCAGCGCCTCTTCGGGATGGCGGCCGATGTCTTCGCCGCAAATCAGAATCTCGCCGGAAGACGGCTTGATCAGATCGACGAGCATGCGGATCATCGTTGTTTTGCCGGCGCCGTTCGGCCCGAGAAACCCGAAAATTTCGCCGGCGCGGACTTCGAACGTGACGTCCTTGATGATTGGTTTCCCGCTGATTTGTTTCTTAACGTTGCGGACGGTCAGTACGGCTTCTTCATGTGCCGACTGCCTCGCCTCCTCCTGTCTCTTCCGACTCGCGAGTTGCATGCGCATTCCCTCCTATTCCAATGACTGAACGATTCGGGCGGCGATTTGCGCGTACCCGTCATGATTGGGATGAAAATGATCCGACGACAAGTACCGGCCGATTGCGTTCTCGAAAAGATCAAACGTCGGTACCATAGACATGTTGGGGTACCGGTGAAGAAGCGCGTACGTCCGTTCGTTCCATTGTTGGATGTGGAGCGATCCGTCCCGAAATTCCGGAATATCGTAGAACGGATTATACAAGCCGACGTACACGACACGCGCATCGGGATTGATCGCGTGCAGCCGCTTCACAATCTGAGCCAGCCGGTTCAAGCTCTGCGGCAGGTCAGCCTTGAGCTTGTCCAGGTTCATTTCGCCCGCAGCCTTACCCGGGCTTGATGCGGTCTGGAAAAGATCGTTTCCGCCGATGGTGAAGACGATCACGTTCGCCTGCTTGAGAGCGAAGCTGTAGCTCTTATCGGTTTTTAACAGCTGCTCCAGCTGCTTGGTTTTCAATCCGTTGATAGCCAAATTGTTATTGAGCCGTACGGACACGCCCGGGTGATTCTGTTTCAACAGCGCGACGACCTGCTTGACGTAACCTTCGCCTGAAGCGTCGCCGGTTCCTTTCGTCAGCGAGTCTCCGATAGCCGTGATCGCAATATCCTTGCTTTCGCTCAGCTTGCCACCCGCCGGCAGCGCCGGCATGTCCGCGTTTCCCGCGAATGTCTGGCCTTTCGGATAAAGCAAATCCTTGACGGCCAAGCCAAACCCGGCGACAAGCAGCAGAGTCGACAAAACGGCGGAAATGCCAATGATCATCCATAAGTTTCTGGAGGATATCGTTCTCATCTGGGAGGTCTCTCCTCGATCGTTTGAAATCAATGCCTTTCGCAAGTGCTTTTTCTTTTATAAAGTAATGCTTTCCAAGTTCATTTGCAAATTACACCCATTTTTAGATAAAAGAAACAGCTTTGTTCTTTGGAACAATCGATTCGACACAAATCGTTAAGAGCCGCACAGATGAGCGGCTCTTAACGTCTATGGCGCTTGGCTCCATTATTTGCTCGACAAGAATTCGGCAACCTCCGCCAAACGCGTAGCGAAACCCCATTCATTGTCGTACCATGTTGCGACGGAGAGCAGTTCTCCTTCCACATGCGTGAGCGGAAGATCGATGATGGACGTATGCGGGTCGCCTACGATACGCGACGATGCCCATTCTCCTTCGAGTACGTCCATGACGCCTTTTAAATCGCCTTCTCGCGAAGCACGTCGGAACATATCGTTTACTTCCTGCACCGAGCACGGCTTCTCCGTAATCAAGTTTAGCTCGGCGATGCTTCCCGTGCGAGTCGGTATGCGATAAGCCTTGCCCGTGATCTGAAGGTCTGGCCAAATAAACTTGAGAGCCTTTGCCGCTCCAGACGAAGACGGGATGATGTTCTCGGCCGCAGCCCAGGAGTCACGCCGGTCTCGCATCGGCTGATCCGTCAACGATTGCGTGTTGGTATAGGAATGAACGGTCGAGAACAGACCGAATTTGATCCCGTAGTTTTCTTTGACCAGCTTAATGACGGCTGCCAAGGCGTTAGTCGTGCAGCTGGCCATGCTAATAATCCGGTGCTTGCCGGGATCGAAGCTGTCGAGGTTGATGCCCTTGAGCAGCACCGCGTCGCAATCGTCGAGGGACTTGCTTGGTCCGCTGATCAGAACGCGCTTCGCCCCCCTGTCCAAATGCACTTGCGCAACGGAACGGACGACGGCTCGGCCCGTGCAGTCGACGACAAGATCCACGCCAAGCGACTTCCAGTCCGGTACTTCGTTTGAGGAATTGATATAAAGTATTTCCCGTCCGCCTATGACCATCGCGCCTTCTTTGGCCGATACGTCCTCGTGCCAACGCTTATAGTTCGAGTCCACTTCAAAAAGAGCGGCAAGCGTGCCTTCGTCCTTGATGTCGGATATCGAGACCGGAACGAAGAGTTTGTCCTGAAGCGCCACGCGCAACAGTTGCCTGCCGATGCGGCCGAATCCGAAAATCGCAATTTTACCCATTTTTCACAGCCTCCAGTTGCATTGTCAATTGTTTACGCTCATAGTGTACGCAATTTGACCGCTATCATAAATTTTCAGCAGCATTATTTCCAGCCTGTTCACAATCTGAGTCAAATAAAATAGGGCTGTCTCAAAGCGAGACAGCCCATCGTTTATTATAAAGAATTTCTCAAAATTTTTCTGACATCATCTTTCGTCAGAGGAACATAGCTGCCTATTTGGTCGGCGAGCATAGCTCTTTCCGTCATCAGCTCGATTTCCTTGTCATCGATGCCATAGTCCGAAAGTTTTGTTGGCGCTCCAATGGAAGCCCACAATTCCCTGAGAGACTGAATCGCTTCCGCTGCCAATTGAGCATCCGTTTTCCCCGCCCGGTCCAAATGGAATACGCGAACGCCTAGCTGTGCAACTTTCTCCGGACGTACGGCAGCTACATGCTCCATCCAATGCGGGGCAATGATCGCGATTCCCCCGCCATGCGGGATATCAAGGACAGCCGATACGGCATGCTCGATAAGATGAGTCGCCCAATCCGGGTTAACGCCCATTCCCGTTAGTCCGTTTAAGGCCAATGTTCCGTTTAATAACATGACTTCGCGATATTCGTAATTGTGCAAATCATTCACGAGCTTTGGCGCGGTCTCCGCAACGCTAAGCAGAATCGCTTCACCAATTCGTTCCTGAAGAGGCGCATTGTTCGAAGCATGGAAATACTGTTCGAATACATGGGCCATAATATCAACTGTGCCATAGATCGTTTGGTCCCTAGGTACGGAGAAAGTAAGCTCGGGATCCAGGATACTGAATTTGGGAAGCACGTATGGGGAGTTGAAAAATGCTTTCGTTTTCGTTTCCCAATTCGTAATAACGGAATTGCCATTCATCTCCGATCCCGTTCCCGCTATCGTTACAACGGTTCCGATCGGAACGGAATTAGAAGGTGCTTTCGCTTGACCGATCACAATGTCCCATACGTCGCCCTCGTACGGCACGCCTGCCGCAATCGCTTTGGCAGAATCCATGACGCTGCCGCCGCCTACTGCAAGAATAAAGTCAAGCTGGTTATCTCTGATAAGGTTAATTCCTTTTTTGACAGTCGTAAGCCGCGGGTTCGGTTCAACGCCTTCCAGTTCAATGACAAAGGCCTCGATGTCTCTCAGTTCCCGCATCACCTGATCGTACAGCCCGTTTCTCTTTATGCTGCCGCCTCCGTACACAAGCAAAATGCGTTTGCCGTAAGCAGGAATTTCCTTTTTCAAGCTGCTTACTTGCCCTTTTCCAAACAAAATTTTAGTCTGATTATGAAATTCAAAGTTTTCCATGTTGTTCTACCTCTTTCGATTGGGATTATTAAGCGTGACAAACTCCGTGATAAGCAACCCAAGCACTCCTAATGTTAAGTGACTCACCACTTGAGTTTTATATATTTATATATTGCAAATCATTAATATAAAAGGGTAAATCAAAATTGCATAATTTGCAAATTGTTAATATGTTTGCTTTAATAAAAACTGAATTCGAGGCAAGAATTCAGTTTTGTATTTTTATCATTTCTTAAGGAATTGGCCAATGTCGTTAATTGCCTCTTCATTCCTTCTGTAGTAAGTCCATTTTCCTATCCGTGTAGCATGGACCAATCCCGCTCTCTGAAGCATGGAGAGATATTGCGAAGCAGTAGACTGGTTCATATTTAGTTTTTCGGTGATTTGACTTACGCATACCCCAACCGTATCAAGGTCAGCTCCTTCCTGGGGAGAAAAATGGGTTGTTGGGTCCTTCAGCCATTCTAAAATTTGAATACGCGCTTCATTGGAGAGTGCTTTAAAAATATCAATTGGGTTGCTCATGCGATCATTATATATTGCAAATTCACAATATGTCAAATTGAATGCTTCAGCCATCGCTTGAGCAGTTTATTTAGGCTTTGACTTTGATCGGACATCCTCTTTATACAATAACACGGTTAGAATGATCGCCAGCAAACAAGCAGCTCCCGCTATTCCTGCAGTTACGATGATTTCTTTCGTGCTCCCGTAGAAACCATATAGCAATAACCCGTACAAGATACACAGTATCAGGGTAATGACACAAAGCACTACGATGACTGCGTAAACGGCAGAAGACTTTTTTTGCGGATTGGACATTGAATTGCCTCCTGCAAATTCCATATATTATGACTGATCTCCGTATTATAGCAAAAATAAAGTTAGCCCACCGGGGATCCCCGGCGGGCTAATTCAACGCGATTTAGCATTAGATTTTGAACATCCCCATTAATGGCATAATCGTCTTCACCATATTAAGACCGACTTGGAATTTCGGCAGCATTTGTTGAATGGAACCGAAAAAACCGCTATTCTGTTCCCCGCCTGCCGGCCCCGGCCCAGACTGGCCATCCGTATTCTTCTGGTTGGCAGGACTCCCCGCCAAAGAAAAGACTGAAGGGCCGGATGACATGGGCTTGAATAGACCGGTTGCCATCGAACCAAAGGAATTTAGCGCGCCGATCCCCCCAATCAAGGTATCCAGCAGACCCGAAACTTGGGCTTCCGGTTTTTTGGAACGATCGGAACGATTTACTCTCCCGCAGTTCCTGGACTCGGAAAGGATTAGCCGATGGTCCTGAATGGCTTGAACCGTTCCGACATAACAGCTGCCGTCATTTAACAATACGCAAACGGGTTGACCGACTAAACGTTTAGCCTTTTTGACCGCTTGAACTCTTGCCTCTGGCTCTCTTTTAATAGGCGCTTTCCTGGATGCCAATAGCGATTCCTCTTTTCGCAATTTGTGTGGCAAATCAATCAAATAAAGAAGAAAGGCAAAATGAAAAGGGAAGCTATGAATGCAAACGGAAAAAAGAAACAATCGCCGCCGAAGCCGCCGCAACCTCCACCGTAACCTCCACCGTAACCGTCGTATCCATAGCCGTATCCGTCATAATAGCCGGACAGTCTTGCTTTATGCTTGGAGCGAGTTTGTTTCTTCGAATGCTTTCCGCTCCGAACGGACGACAGGGATAGCGGCTTCCTGTCAAACGTACAGTCCTCCACGATTAACTTGCCGTTTTTTACACCTTTTATCGTTCCGATAAAATGCCGTCCGTCATGCGTAACCGCACTTACCCTCCGTCCGATGTACGGATGGATCGTCTTATAGCTAACCGGATAAACCTCCTGCATAATCCCATTCCTCCCAACCTGATGCGTGTATACCTTAGACTATGAAAAAATCTACTAATAGGTTTGTACGATTGTCTTCTATTCGAAAAAAAAAGAGAAGCGCGAAGCCGCGCAAGAATGGGTGCAGTGATGAAGGAGGTTATGCATAGAATATCGCAAGAGGTGAGAAGGCGATGGATTACCATACATTGTTAGCCGGACTCGGCGAAGGAAGCGCGCATCCCGGTGGCTTCCAAGCGACCAAAGAATTAATCGGACAGATCGGCTTCCCGCGCGGCACGAAGGTGCTGGAGGCAGGATGCGGAACCGGCCGGACTGCGTGCTATTTAGCCAGCCTGGGCTGCAACGTGACAGCCATAGACCGGAACGAGGATATGATTAGAAAAGCGTCTTATCGTGCGAAGTCTAGCAATTTGCCCGTCCGCATCGTACAGGCGGATGCTACTTCCATGCCTTTTCCGGACGAGACGTTTGATGCCGTTTTTACGGAGTCGGTTACGGCATTTACCCCGGGAAGCACCGCTTTGCGCGAATATTGGCGAGTGCTAAAGCCGGCAGGAGTCCTTTACGATCGCGAGCTGGCATTTTCCGTTAAATTAACAACGGCGCAAAAGGAAAAACTCGGGTCGTTTTACGGGCTTCATCATATGCGAACCGTTCCGGAATGGCTGAAGCTGTTAAGCAGATCAAGGTTTTCTAAATACTCCGTCTCTTCTTTCTCGCAGATGAAACAAACGGCTATCGATAACGACCCTTTACGGATTATCAATCACGAGCTATTCGCGAAACCGGCTATAGTCGCCATGATGATGAAAAACGAACGTCTAATGAGCAGCTTCTCGAGCATGATGGGCAGTATCGTAATGACGGCTTGGAAAGCCTGACCAATTAGAGCTCAAGGTTAAACCTTCTCTCATGATTGTCTTTCTTCAGCGAAACAATCGCTTTCCAATCACCGTTCATTGGCAGATAGACCTTGGTATAGTATATGCCATGCCCGGTCCTCTCCATTTCGTCTTTCATTTTATGATTCATCCCTTGCATGGACATGGAAAGATTGATTCGCACACGGTCGACATCAACCAAATTGCCGGCTGAATCTTTAATTTGCAATTCGTATGCATGCGCGGTGGTGTCGCCGGTGTTTGGCGTATCCTTAATCGAGATCGTCAGATCATCCAGAAACGGACTGGATGACGGCTTTGTTCCAAGACTGCAACCCGCCATGAGGATGATAAACATCGCGAGAATTGCCGCTGTGTACGGTTTTATTCGTTTATTTTTCATCATGATTTACACCCTTGGCAATAACCTCGACATGAATCGTTCAAGTTAATCCCTCGCTTCTAGTATTTGAAAACAGTCTAGCACGGGAACCATCTACTAAAAAGAGCAATATGAATACAAGGCATGTCAATAATTTGAACAGATTTCGAACGAATCATACGAAACGCTGCCAAAGAAAGTTTGGCAGCGTTTTGCATGATTATTTGTTGATTGCTTAAAACGTACTTGTTCTATGCGTGTCCGCGCACCAGCGCGCAGATCGGTATTGCTGAATGAGCGAACATTAGCGATCTTTTCTACCCAGGTTCTCGCTGCTCATGCCGAATCGGAACAAGTTGGCTTCTCCGGTTACTTCGAATTTTAATGTGGGGAATATCTCGTTCCAGTCTTTTCGGTATTTGGTGTTCCATATATGCGGATAAGCCCGATATACATGCAAACCAAATCCGATGGCATCACTATTGCTTTGCTGCATTTTATGAATGGCCAGATTGATATTATCGGCCACGTGCCGAGCAATGTTCCGCTCAATTCGATTCCGTTGCTCCGGATCGTCATAATTTCGTGCCAGATTTCGATCTTCATTAACGCTCACCTTCACGGAAGAGTGGATGCGGTACGTCAATTCATTATTCTTGACAATTGGCGTAATGCTTGTTGACGCATGACTAATCGTTACCGTTAGATAACTTCCGTCTACAATAACGGTCTCGTCATAATTACGGATGGATTGATTCAGAAGCCTGAAACCTAAGGCCGCATCCCTTTCCAATTTCCCTGTCATTCGCCCATCATGAAACAGAACAAAACTTTCGCTCCGGATGTCTTCGGATTCCTGTCCCTTTATTTCGGTTTTCACCTTCTGTAAATAAGGGAAATAGGCATCTTGACCTACGGTGACCAGTTTAGAGATAATCTCCATTAGGTTGATATGAGTGCTTGTTTCCGATTGCAATTGCTCCCTCATCGATTCTGCGGAAAAACGTTCAAGGCGTGTATCGGCTTCAAGCAGGTCAAGGGCTCGGCCCTCGGAAACAGCTATAAACGTGGAGAATCTCTTCTCGGGCGTACGGGTAATTGCGTCAATAACCAAATCGATCCCTTCCGTTCTTGCAAGTTCCTCGCCAATGATGATTACTCGCCGGTGGCCAAAGAACAGATGCCGCGGCAAGCGGTATTGCAGCTTCGACACGGCCTCGCTCACTGTTTTGCCCGTCTCCGTCTTAATGGTGTAGGGCTTCTGCCCGCCGGAGCCGCCCCCGCCCCCGCTGTTCGCGGTCCCCATATTTCCGGTAAGAGGAATAAGCACGCTGATACGAATAAGGTCGCCTTCCTTATCTGCCCCACCTGCCAATACAAACGCAACGTCATTGATTTCACGGCGATCCCAGCAGCCAATCAGCATAAGAAGCGCTCCCAGACATAAAGCAAGGGACAAGATTCGGCGTAAACGGTTTATTTTCATGGCTGTATGTATGATCCTCCTTGCTGGCATTCAACCACGCTTTATACATGGTTATACTTGCCTAAAGTTTCGAAATTATCAGGGCCGCTTAAGAGTCCCGCTCGTTTTGCCCATTTACAACGACTTCCGTGTTGTGTTATTCTTATTTCCACAGTTTTCGAAATATAAATTAAAGGCGGTGAGAACCCATGGTCGAGGATAACGAGGAAGTTAAGCAAGCCGTGAAAGTCTATAAAGCACTCGGGGAGCCGACCCGGATCAAAATAGCGATGCTTCTTACGGAAGAAATGAATCTCTGCTGCTCCGATATCAGCAATAAGCTTGAGTCCGTTGCCGGTTCCACGCTGTCGCATCACTTGAAGCAGCTTACGGAATGCGGATTGCTCACGCTGCGCAAAGACGGCACGTACATTTATTACAGCGTTAATAAAGAAGTCGCGCGGAAATATGCCCCGTATCTTCTGGGGTAGCCGCATTTTTTTTGAGGAATATTTCGATAAATCTAGAAATATAAAAACATTAAACAAAGAGATAGATGGAGAAGGAGATGGAACGTTTGTCTTATCAAGCGAAAATTTATATGCTGGCTTTGGTCAGCTTTCTTGTCGGCACGTCCGAATTCATTATTGCGGGCATTCTGGATAAAGTATCCGACGATATCGGCGTCTCAGTCGCAGCCGCGGGTCAGTTAATCACCGTGTTCTCGCTTGCTTACGGGTTCGGTACCCCCTTCCTAATGGCTGCTGCCGCAAAAGTAGACCGCAAAAAGCTGATGATCTACGCGCTTGCTGTATTCATTGCCGGCAATGCCGCGGCTTATTTGTTCTCCGGCTTTGGCGCTCTCCTCGTTTCCCGCGTAATCGTGGCGCTCAGCAGCGGCGTATTCGTCGTCACGGCGCTTACGGTCGCCGCGAAGCTGGCACCGGCGGAGAAGCAAGGCAGCGCCATCGCCACGCTTGTCATGGGCTTCAGTACGGCACTGATCGTCGGCGTACCGCTCGGTCGTCTGATTGCTTCCGCTTATGATTGGAAGGTGGTCTTTGGAGGCATCGGTCTGCTCGGACTGCTGGCACTGCTGCTCATCGCCTTCGCGATTCCTAAAACGGACGGCGAACAGCCTGTACCGCTGCGCGACCAGCTGAGGCTGTTCAGAAATCCGAAAATTGCCGTCGCCCTTGGCATTACATTCTTCTGGCTCGGCGGCTATTCCATCACCTACACGTATATTTCCCCTTTTCTCCTAGATATTACGGGCATGAGCGAAAGATTCGTCAGCATCGCGCTGCTTGCGTTCGGCATCGCTAGTCTGATCGGCTCCAAGCTTGGCGGCTTCGGCACGGATCGTTGGGGTTTCAAGCGCACGCTGGTGACGGGGATGCTGCTTCACGCAGCGTGGCTGATCGTGATCTCGTTCGCCGCCCATTCACCGGGGCTGATGTTTCCGCTGCTCATGCTGTGGTCCTTCTCCGCTTGGTCGTCCGGCCCTACTCAACAGTACCATCTGATCTCGCTGGCGCCGGAAGCAACCAGCATTATGCTTAGCCTGAACAGCTCCATCATACAGTTGGCTATGGCTGCCGGCGCAGGAATCGGCGGCGTAGTCGTGGAAGGCGCATCGCTGACCGCTGTCACCTGGATCGGTGCCGCCGGCGTTGCCGTCGCCGCGGTTATGTCGGCTTCCGCCTTCGGCTATTTCCGCTTCGGCGCGGCGTCCCGAGCGGCGACTAAAGAGGCTAGCCCCGAAAATATTAGCGCGTAAGCCTTCTATCCCTGCCAAGGGCAAGCGCCCAGCGCGCCCGCCCCGCTAGAAAAAAGAAGCCCGCAGCTACCGCTTTCACAAGCGGGCTGCAGGCTTCTTTTTGCAATTTACTCAAAGTTTCATTCTTATCATGAACAAGAAATAATAGATAACCGGCAAGCCTATGACAACAGACAGAACGGTAATGGCACTCCGCGCTCTCTTTTCATTCCGCACGATAAACAGCATAGCCTTATACGCTATAATTCCTATCCATCCGCCAAGACTATTTAGAATGACATCGTCAATATCCGCTATGCCGATGCCTAATGCTCCTTGAATAATTTCAACCATTAAACTCGCAATAAATAGAAACAACAGTAGGCTTGTAACTCTTTTATCGTTCTTGAATAAGGAAATATATACGCCAAGAGGAATAAATAAAAAGATGTTGCCTGCCACGTTGCCAAAGGCGAAAGTTCTTGCGTTCGCGGAATGGCCGGCGAGGAATTCGCTTATGCTGTAAAACGGAATGAAATTGATTGATCTTACGATAGTCCTGTGGCTGTCAAATATCTCGGGAATCGAAACCCGCGATAAGAAAAATATTTTAAGCAACAAAAGGCTGTAACAGATAAAAACACCGTATAAAAAAACGGATTCTATTCGTTCTCGCGTCCTCATCATATCTCCTTTATACCGTCCTTCGTTACCGCCGGCAAGTTCATCCAGAACAGAACGCCCTCCGGCGTGTTTTCCAAAGCAAAATCAATGTTCATTGCATCCAACGTTTTGCGGACAATGGCCAATCCCAAGCCGCTTCGTTCGTTTTTCCGGCTACGCGCCTTATCCTCTCGATAGAACGGCTCAAATAGCTTCGGAAGAACGGTATCGTCAATCCTCACGTTTTTGTTCAATACGCAAAGTCGGTAATGGCCAAGGGCAGGATCGCTATAGATCCGGATCTCGCCGCCGTCCGGCGTGTTCTGAACCGCATTTAATAGAATATTGGAAAGCGCCTTTTCCAACATGTTAGGGTCGGCAAGACAAGTCTGCCCATCAGGAATATCCGTCACGATATGCTGTCCTCTTGCTTCTGATAAGGCATGATAATCCATTAATCTGCCGGATACCGTTTGCCTAACGTCCAGTTGTTCGGGAACGGGCACGATTTTCCCGTCGTCCAGCCTGACGATCTCCAGGATATCGGAAATCATTTTACTCTGTGCGTCCATCATCTTCAGGCATTCGCGCAGGTATTTGGGATGGTTCTTGTAATCTCCTATATTCGCCAGCATTCCTTCCAGCAAGACGCTGGTTGCCGCGACAGGCGTTTTGAGCTCGTGGGAAGCCGCCGAGAAGAAATAGCGCTGCGTTTCCTCCAGCTCGCGTTCCCTTAAGATTTCATTCTCTAATCGGGAGATCGTTATTTTCAGCCTGTCGTACATGGAATGTACGTCGCGGGCTAATAGGCCAAGCTCATCGTTGCGATCCGGAAGTGGCGGTACTTCTTCGAGATTGGCCATTTTGGCCGTATTATCCGCCAAGGTCTTGATAGGTTTCGTCATTTGCCGGGCAAAGACGAATGCGCCTATGACGCAGACGGCAAGCATGGCAGACAACATAACAAGCACGCGCGCAATCAGGTTGCCGTATTTCAAGGAAAATACGTCGTCATTGAAAACATGAAGCACATAACCATTGCCGAGATAAACGATAAAAGCAGATTTTTCGCCGACGGCGTTCTTGCCGGCCAAACTGCCGGATGAATGCGTCTCGGGCGTTACGTAAACGACCGTACTGCGTTCGTCCGTAATATAGAATCGAAACGTTTGGTTTCGGTCATGGAATTGATTGGCGATCTCGGTGATGTCGGCATCCCCATGCGAACGGTCTATTAATTGCTTGTAGGTGCTGCTGATTTTTTGCAATTGCAATCCCGAGTAGTAGGTCATAAGCTGAGACGAGAACAGGGCTGCCGTCGCGCCAACCAGCAATGCCGAGAAAATGATGGTGTAAAGAAATACTTTGATGAAAATTCCGCTCCTCTTCAAAGCGTTTCTTCCTCCAATCGGTATCCTACGCCTCGAGTCGTTTTGATGATGTTCTTTGGAAGCTTTGCCCGCAAGTTTTTGATATGGGTATGGACGGTACTGCCGTCGCCGTCAAAATCATAGCCCCATACGCGAGATAAGATGATTTCATGAGATATCGTCCTTCCCTTGTTCTGAACAAGCAGCAGGAGAATCTCAAATTCTTTAAGCGTCAACGCCAGTTCTACGCCGCCGTATATAGCTTTGAAATCACCCGGCAGCAGCGTCAGCTTGCTGCAACGTATTTCTTTTGCCAACGCGCCGCTTCGCCGGAGCAGCGCTTCCACGCGTTTCAACAGGAGCTGAATCTTGAACGGCTTTGTCACATAATCGTCCGCTTCCGCGTCAAACGCCTTGATTTGGTTTGCGTCATCCGATAAGGCGGTCATCATCAGGATAGGCGTATTATTGAGCTTGCGAAACTCGCGTAAGAGCTCATGGCCGTTCATGCCGGGAAGCATGATGTCGAGAATGACCAGCTGGTAACTATGACGATAGAAATATTCGTAAGCCTCCTGCCCGTCTTTGCAAGCATCTACTTGATAGCCGGCTTCGCTTAGAAAGGCTTTGACGGTATTGCATATGTGCTCGTCATCCTCGACCAGTAAAATTCGTATGTCCACAAGTATTCCTCCCGCGAGCAAGATAGCATGGCAATCTGTAGTTTGACTGTAGTTTTATGATTTTCCCAAAAATAAAGAAAGCCGCAGTTCATGCGACTTCCATTGTATAGATGTTCTTGTCGTCAGGCAATCCGTGTTTCCTGCCATTTATCTGATTAAAAGGGCTTAACGACCATAAGGCTCAATATGGCAATCATCAGCAGCTGCGCTGCCGTCTCTATGGGGATGAGCTTTTTTATAAGCAAAGCGATCTCCGCGGGAATTTTATCATCTTGGTTTTGATTTTCAGCTATGATCTTTACGATTTTTTTCGTGCGCGGCTCGATCCATCCGTCAATGATGACGACCATAAGCAGTGCCAACAGGATGGATGCATTCAGCCACCATTGAGTTAACCCCATCTTGGTTATAATCATAAGCCAGATCCCGGTTACAATGAGCACGGCACCGCCAATTTTAGGCATAAGGGCAAGTTTTGTGGTTACGCTGAAAGCAAAGTGCAGTTGGCTGAGGGTTCTAGCGGATCTTCGAATGATAGGCAGCACGAACGATGGGCCGATTATGGCGATCGATGCCAAGATATGAAAAACGAGAAGGGTTTCAAACAATCGCATTATACTCCTTCTCCTCCGTTCAAAGTCACCTTGCTTTGATAGGCTAGACCAACTCTTTTTCTACTGAACTCGCCCCCTGGATCAAGATGGTCCAACATGCATTTTGCAACATCGTTATACGCAACATTCAATTCGTGAAGGCGGCTGAACAAGTGACCCGCGATAGCTGCCTCGGAATATCCCTTGATCGTCTCCGCAATAGGTATGGGTAAAATTTCCGTTGTTGGTTGCAGATGAACCGAATCGGGATGCTCGTTCGAATCCATCATGGTTCCCGGACACATGACGGACCAATCGAGCCGGGTCTGCCGCAGCCTTTCGAAATTCCGGTTATGATTGATAAACTCGGGCGGGAAGCCTGGTAAATGGTTGCCGATAAGATCGGTGTAGGGAATATCGAGCAGGCCGGCTCCCCCCATTAACCATACCCGTCCGGAAAAAGCAGGCTGCTGTTCGCACTGGGTAATAATGTTATCGACGATTTGAACAAACTCTTCCCCTTGGCCTGCATGGCCGGCTGCAAGAATAGCCGCATCTTGATGCGCGAGCGCCTCGCTAACGCTTACCGGATCCATCATATTGCCCGCGATTACCTTCACATGCCTTGCGGAATGCTCGCCTAGTTGATCGGAAAGCTTCCCGGGGTTTCGCACGAAAGCGGTCATTTCATGCCCCATTTGCATCCCTTGCAACAATACTCTTTTCCCTGTATTCCCCGTCGCTCCAAAAACAATAATTTTCAATGTTCTCTCCTCCTCTTAATGGGTCCCAATATTTGGTTGACTCAAGCTTATCATCGCTTCAAAACAATGTTAAGAACCCACTTTAAAGTAGGATACTTACTTAAAAGTAAGCATGACAGAGTTCCGAGATGGGACCGCAAAAAAACTGCCCGGAATCCCGTGGCAGCTTTTGCTGGAGTTGATTTAATTCGTGTACAGGTTGGTAAAAAAACGTGTTTACGACGCCGACTCTTCGTATTTCCGATTATTGTGATTTTCTCCCCAAGCACACATAACCTCTGCTACAGGGATCAATGTTTTGCCATACTCACTAAGAGAATATTCTACTTTGGGAGGGACGGTTGGGTAAACCGTTCTATCGACTATGCCTTCTTGTTCCAAATCCCGGAGATGCTGTGAAAGCATCTTTTGCGAAGCATCGGGTATAAGCTTCTCCAGATCGTTGAATCTTTTTTTGGATTCCATCAAATTCCATAAAATCATGGGCTTCCATTTGCCGCCTAGAACATGAATAATGGTTTCTACCGGACATTCACGCTGATGAATCATGAATACCTCATCCCCTTACTTTTAAGCAAGCGTATTCTCAATAATTGAACCTACCAAAATTTTACGTTAGCGTTGCAATCAAGTCAATCGCAGAAACCAACTTTACTCCTTACTTCTTTCGTCGTTACCAAGTAAACATTCAGTCTCCAGAATGATATGGCCGGGAGCGGGCTCGAACGGGACGAAGCCCGCCATTTCCCGTGTCCGGAATTCAATTGGGCGATTCCTTCCTGCTAGCAATATATTCCTTACCTCGGTCGCCCGGTCCGCTTGCAGCATAAAAGCCGATACGCAGGAAAATGACTCCCGCAGCGTTGCGTGAAGGGCACCGATCAGCCGGTCCCCAGGGCCTTTGCCAGTCACGTTCAGCACGATCATCCCTCCGGCGTCGAGCTTGTCCGCCGCTGTCGCAAAGAAACGGTCCGTCGTTAAATGCCGGGGTACGCCTCTATCCGTGAAGGCATCCACGACGATGCCGTCGTACGTCTCCGTTTCCTCGCCTTCCATAATTAAACGGCCGTCGCCTGGAACGACGGATTCCCCGGCGGACCCAAAAAATCGTTCGCTTGCCAGGATGATCCGCTCGTCAAGCTCAGCCGTCTTAAACCGTGCGCCACGGCAATGCCGGGCAATCGTCCCGATCCCATGTCCAATCTGAAATACGCGCTCCAGCCGCGGATGATTATGCTGCAGCAGATGAATAATCGCCTGCGGGTATTCGAACACGATCCGCTCCGGATAGTCTAAATCGAGCGCTCCCTGGATGGCCGAGTCCGAAAATTGCAGCACGCGGAAGTTCCCCTTCTTTCCGAAGAGCTCGTTTACATCGCCTACGACAAATTCATCGCGACCTTCTTCGGAAGCTGCTTCATAAAGCACGCGCATGAGCCTTCCTCCTTTCGATTCGCAACGTCCCCTTATGATTCTGGATGATCCTCATCGAGACTAGTAATCCCAATCCTGTTTCTGATTCTTTCGTAGCGAAAAAAGGATTGCCAATCTCGTTAATGTCGTCATGCGGGATTCCACTGCCTGTATCATACTTTTCTTATTTGAACATTGTACAGGTTCGTTTGCCATTCAAACAACCTAGTAACGTGAGTTTACAGTTGTACCAAGTTTCTCTTCTCGCAGACCTCGTTTGAAGGCTTTGCTAGCATTTAAAGCTCGCTTACGACTTCATTCAATCGGTCGATCTTCCGAGATCCTGACATCGTTGCGCAATGCAAAGCCATTCCGATTGGGAATTTCTCGAATGTTCCCCTCTCTCAACGAAATCAGGAAAATTGTACCTGTAAGCGCTTAACTGTACCTTGTCCGAAAGTCGTCGAAGCTACTATGATCGGAGCAAAGAAAGCGCTATCTTGCTTGATGTCCCCTCAATCGGCGGGATTCGCTTTTTTGATTATATCCTATCCATGCAAAGGAGCAGAATTCATGAAAGCAAAGCTCGTAAAGAGGATCGGCGCAAAAATGGTTGCATCGGTCAAACCGGCAGGCGGGATTGTCTTGGGACTCGCCTTGCTTCTGACGGTTGTCTTCGGAGGTTACGGCTTCCTGCAGCCGCGCTTCGCGGAAGCGGCAAATAACGGATTAGCGCAAAAGCCCCTAATGGGCTGGAGCAGCTACAGCATGCAGGTGTATTCCGGCAATGGCGCTTGGATCACGGCGGCGCAAATTAAAGCACAGTCAGACGCCATGCATCAGAAGCTGCAATCGCACGGGTATGAGTACATTAACGTGGATGCGGGTTGGAATGGCGGCCTTGACGGTTACGGGCGGCCCGTGCCGAGCGCCACGCTTTATCCGAACGGATTGACCGACGTCATCAATTACGTGCATGCCAACGGACAGAAGTTCGGCCTGTATTTCATTCCGGGACTTTCCCCTCAAGCGTACAACGCCGATCTTCCGATCTACGGCGCGCCGGGCTGCTCGATGCAGGACATTGCCGTCCAACCGCTCACTACCGCGGATTATTGGGGGTTGGATTACAAAATCGACTTCAGTAACGCATGCGCGCAAAAGTACATTGATTCAATCGTGGATCTGATCGATTCATGGGGCGTCGACTTCGTGAAATTCGACAGCGTTACCCCAGGTTCCGGGCATAACGATACTTCGATCGACGCCCGCGGCGACGTGGCTGCCTGGTCGCAGGCATTAAGCTCGCGCGGGATCTGGTTCGAAATCTCGTGGGCGCTCGACCACAATTACGTCGATACGTGGAAGCAATACGCCAACGGGTGGCGCGTCGATTGGGACGTTGAATGCTACTGCGTTAATACGGCGCTGACGAGCTGGCCGAACATCGCAAGGCTGTTCCCGGATGCCGCTGTCTGGTGGCGGGACGCTGGCCCGGGCGGCTGGAACGACTTCGACTCGCTTAATGTCGGCAACGGCGCGATGGACGGTTTGACGCAGGACGAACGGCAGACGGCGATGTCCCTGTGGGCGATGTCCTCGGCACAGCTGTATACGGGCAACGATTTGACCAACCTTGACGCTTTTGGCCTGTCGCTATTGACGAACGATGAAGTGATCGCCGTCAACCAAGCGGGCAGGCCGGCTCATCCCGTATCCACCGCATCCAATCAGCAAGTCTGGTATGCCAACAACGGCGACGGAACGTATACGGTAGGATTGTTTAATCTTGGCGCCTCGGCGGCGACGGTGACGGTTAACTGGAACGACATTGGCCTGAACGGCGCGGGGACGGTACGCGATTTGTGGAGCCACAGCGAACTCGGTACGTTTAATGCGGGATACAGCTCCGTTAATTTGCCGTCTCATGCATCGCGGCTATTCAAAGTGACAGCTGCCGGCGGCTCCATGACCGCTAATGACGATGATACGGGCGTTAAATATACGGGTGCTTGGCAGCGCAGCTACAACCGCGGACTCGGGGATTATCAGGACGACGTGCATTTTACTCAGACGAATAACGATGCGTTTGAATATACCTTCCGGGGCACCGGATTTGACTTGATCACCGAAAAATCTCCCGATCAAGGTAATGTAGATGTCTATATCGACAACGTATTAAAAGGAACGGTCAATACCTATAACAGCGTGAGGCAGTCGCAGCAAACCGTGTACAGCATTAGCGGACTGACGAACGGCACGCATACGGTGAAAGTTGTCAAGAAATCCGGCACCTACATGCTGTTTGACAAGCTTCGTTTCTACGTGGCTTCGCCGCTCCCGGTGAACGATACGGATCCGGCCATCACGTATACCGGCGCTTGGTCGCTAAACAGTGCACGAGGCTTCGGCGACTATCAGGATGATGTCCACTTCACGCAGACTAACAACGATTCCGTACAATACACGTTTAACGGCACAGGCATCGACCTCGTGACGGAGAAGGACTCGTCCCAAGGCGACGTCGATATCTACATCGACAATGTTTTCAAGCAAACCGTGAATACCTATAGTCCCTCGCGCCTCGTGCAGCAAACCGTGTACAGCATCAGTGGGCTTCCGAGCGGTACTCATACAATTAAAGCCGTGAAAAAATCCGGCACTTACATGCTGCTTGACCAGTTCAAAATCAAAAGCCCGCGCATTCAGTACAACGACACTGACCCTGCCATTGTCTACACCGGCTCTTGGTCGCTGAACAGCAACCGCGGTTTCGGCGATTATAATAATGACGTGCATTTCACCCAGACGAACAACGATTCTTTACAATTTACGTTCTCCGGTACGGGCGTCGAGCTCATTACGGAGAAAGACGCGTCCCAGGGTAATGTCGACATCTATATTGACAACGTCTTCCAGACCACGGTCAACACGTCGAGTACCGCCCGGCAGGTTAATCAAGTCGTTTACCAGACAACGGGCTTAGCAAGCGGAAGCCATACGCTCAAAGCCGTGAAGAAATCCGGTACGTACATGCTGCTTGATTCCATTCGGGTTTCGCCTTAATTAAACCGTTCTATAGCTTAATAAGGCTGCCGGGCTTAGCGGCAGCCTTTTTTGCATCAAGTGAAATTCTAATCTAGTTAAAGTGCATATGATTTATTTGTTTGAAAAAAACAACAAACCAAACCAACGAGCATGGCATATTATTCATATAAAATTAACTCCCCGGTTTGAAGGAAATGACAGTTCTTTTCTCGAAAACAATGGCTAGCACTCACGAAAGGAACAGCTCATGATCTCTCATTCCGACTTTATCCTCAACGCTTTTATCATTTTCCTGCCTTTGATTTTCTACAGACCCTTCTATAAACGTAAGCATCCGTTTTTCGTTTACGTTTTATTTTTGATTCCCCTTATCATTACAATGACGTTTCCGGTCATAATCCTCGACTCGGTGCTCGATTTTAGAGCCATTCCGCTTGTCATCGGTTCACTCTACGGCGGCATTTATACGACACTGCTCTTATTTGGCAGCATGCTGGCGTATAGGCAGCTGTTAGGCGGCATCGAACTATTTCATTACTTCCTCTCCCTGCTGCCGACAATTGGCGTATTGTTATTTCTATTTAAAATGTACGAAAAAGCCGGCGCCAAGCAAAGAATGCTGCTTGTTTGCGGAGTTTGTTTCTTTATGCGCGTATCGGTCGTCAATTTGTACGCCCTGTTCGAAGGCAAGGAAACCTTCTTTATGTCTTCGTTTGTTCCAAGCCTGCCTATTATCCTCGTGCAGTGCATCATGGCGGTTATGCTGGTGTTTATGATTGAGATGATTCGCACGCAAAATCGGATGCAAGAGGAAATTATCCAAGCGGAGAAAATGAAGGTCGTCAGCGAAATCGCGGCATCCGTTGCGCATGAGGTACGCAACCCGTTAACGTCCGTGCGCGGCTTCATCCAGCTGTTGTCCGATCCTGGGCTAAACGAAAGTAAGCGTAAAGAGTTCTCCGCTATTACGCTTGAGGAGCTGGACCGGGCGGAAGCGATTATTTCCGATTACTTATCGCTCGCCAAGCCACAGATTGAGAGACTCGAGCCAATTGAACTGGATCAGGCGCTCTCCAAGTCAGCTCAAATTTTAAGTTCCTACGCGAATATGCAGAACGTCGAGATCGTGACGGACTTAAAGGTACACGCGACGGTGTACGGCAGCACATCCAAGTTCAGGCAAGCCATTATCAATATCGGTAAAAACGCGATCGAGGCGATGCCCGACGGGGGGAAGCTTACCATGACTTACACGGTCAACGAGCCGAATAAAACCGTCACCATCTCGATTGCCGATACCGGCATCGGCATGAACGAGGAACAGCTCAAACGGCTTGGGGCACCCTATTATACGACCAAAGACAAAGGCACCGGTCTCGGAACGATGGTCCTCTTCAGCGTCATTCGGGGCATGAACGGCAAGATTGAGGTGCGCAGCAAAGAAGGCGTCGGTACCGCGTATTTCATCACATTGCCATTAACGCAGCCTGAAAGTCAGACATCGGCCAATCTGGTCTGAACACTTTCTCAGATTTCATCACCTCTGGCCCTCTATAAGCCTATAATTAAAAAAGACCATAAAAAAACAGCCGATCTCTTTAGATCGACTGCATTTAAATACGATTTTATATCGTCGGCATGACATTGCCGCCGCTAACGGGGATATAGGCCCCGGTGATATAGCTCGACAAATCCGAGGCAAGGAATGCGACCGCATTCGCAATCTCCTGGTCGGTGCCGCGTCTCTTTAGTGGAACGTTCTTGATGTAATTATCGCTTTCATCCATGCCGTTCGTACGCTCGCGCTCGCTGATTGTCCAGCCTGGAGCAATTTGATTGACCGTTATTTGATGTTCGCCAACTTCCTTGGCGAGCACGCGGTAAACGCCGTCCATGCCCCTTTTTCCGGCTACATAAGCCGATTGCGTCGGGAAGTTCTGCATTGAACATTCCGTGTTGATGCCGATGAAACGGCCGGACTTCTTCTCGATCATGGCAGGAATGAACGCTTTTGCTAAATACACGCTTTGCATGACGCAGGACTCGAATTGGCTCGCATAGTCCTCGGCCGGCTGCTGCAGTACGGAAGTCCATTTGTACTGAACGACCGCATTTGCCACTACGATATCCGCCTGACCCAAGCTCGATACGACGGATTGTTGCAGCGCAGCGATAGAATCCTGCTTCGTCACGTCCGCTTTAATCGCAACCGCGCGTCTTCCTATCGCTTCGATACTGCTCTTTAGTTCGGCCGCTTTTGCTTCGTTACTATGATAATGCAAGGCGATGTCTGCTCCGCACTCCGCGAGGGTACGCGCGATGACTCGGCCAAGCTCGCCGGTCGCCCCCGTCACCAAAGCTACTTTTCCAGAAAGATCGATTCTCATGTCTCCGCTCTCCTTGTCCGTTAACTTTCGCATTCGATAATAGTATTCTTTGTTAGAGTAGAAATGCCTTCTTTGTCTACTTCATTTCACCATAAATCGCACGGTTATGTCCATTTGAAAGGATAGATTTTACCCTATAGACTTTTTCAACTGGAAATGCATGCCCTCCTCCTCCGACCATTCGGCGTAATAGACGGCTTGGATGCGGTCAATGCCTTGTTCTTTCAACTGAGCCAGCAACCATTCCTCGCTGCGTCCAATATCCCGAAGCTCGCCGCGCTGCAGCTTGCCTTGTTCGATAAGAATACGCGGAAGTCCGGTAGATGGCACCGGTACACCTAGTTCTTCCCGAGTTGGGGGCTCTTGGCCGGGCTTCTTCATCACGCTAAGGCTTCCGTTGGGTTCAAATACCGCAAACGCAACCTCGCGAACGGTGAAGACTCCCTGCTCTCTCAGAAGCATCCCGACCTGATGCATATCCAGACGGTTCCGTTTCATTGCCTTAACGTCTATTACGCCGTCGCGAATGATGATATCAGGTCTGCCGTTTAGCGGTATGGATAAAGCGGGGATAAGCTGAACCGCCTTCTCCAAGGCTAGCGATAACGCCATCCATAATGCGAGGGCGTATAAGAGCATCGAGAAATGCGCATCGCGGTCATAGACCGTATTTCCCACAAGCTCGCTTAACATTAGCGACGAGACGAAGTCGAACGGCGTCAGCTGGGAAATCTCCTTCTTGCCGAGCAGCTTGGTCATGAACCACAGGCCAAAGAAACCCGTGATGAGCTTCACTGATATCATTCCGTAATCCATAGCAAATCACACTCGCATTCTATTTAACGTGAATTTTTAGATATATACCCTGCGCATGAAATCGTGAAGCGGATTCAACAAAAAAATGCCGCGATATACGCGGCATCAGATATTACGGAGCTGCTATTATTTTATAAGCTTTCAACGCATAGCTGTTGTCGGGGCCGTCATTTTTTAACAAGAGCTGTATGCGTTCTCCGTCAGGCCTGCTCAGCTCTACTTCTATTTCAAAGTATTGCGCCCCGTGAATGGCATCAACAGGGAGGGTGCGGCTGCCGTTCTTTTTTATCGTAAAATGTTCATTGATCGAAATGATCCTCTCTCCATTAAATTGAGGATATCTTTCGTTATAAATTTGCTGAAGCGAGCTCTTTATCACGGGGTTTAGTTCCTGCAACATCGCTTTCTCAAGTGCATCTAATTTAGGATTCGGATCAGCATTTGCATATGACCTTGAAGACAGAATCAGAAAACAAACGAGAGGGACAATTATTATAATGCGTTGAATGCTCATGGTTACTCCTCTCCTATACGTCAAATACTCAGGTAAAGTATCTCTTAATATCTGGAAAAAAATACATCCAAGAAAGCCCTCACCTTTACGGCGAGGGCTTAACGGCATTATTTGGCGAATGCTTCGGCACCGGTTTTGACCGGGGTAGGCGTTACCCCGTCTTCATGGAAGATGGAGCTGTCATTTGCAACGTATTTGTATTCGTTCGTATCGGAACTGAAGAGCTTGAATGTACCCGTGGAATCTTCATAAAGCTCTTCTTTCGCCGGAAGGCCGGATTCCTGATCGAGATACACAACGTACTGCATATTAGCTTGCGTATTGTCATCGATATAGGATTGATAGCTGTCCATAATCTTATTCAAGGTCTTTCCATCCGCAGCTTGTTCAGTGCCAACGGAAGTCCAGTAGCTGGCTTTGTAATTATTCTTCACCCCGCTAAAAGCGAGATTCTTTTGGTCCAATTTTTCGAAAGCCGTAGGATCATCCGATCTTTGAAGCGTTTTTGCACTTAACGGTTTACCGTCCTTGTCCCGTTGAATGACGACCAATTCGTTAAAGCCGTTAAGATAGTAAGTGCTTTGATAACGCACCAGCTGATGCTCGGACGAGTATTCCATGAGATCCGATCTGAAATCCTTCGTTTGCGGATCAAACCAGTGCTCCAAGGTAAAGTTCTGACTGCCGTCGGTTCTCGAATAAGTATCCTTGCTGTATTCGATAGTACCTTGGGTTATATCCGCGACGACCGGCGATTCAGCTGGCGCGGATGCCGTAATGACCGTGTTTTTCGGAATCGCGTCGCTCCCGTTTGCCGCGAATGCGGTAATGGTGCCGAAGCTTCCGATCACAAGCGCCGATGCCAAGATTGTGCCGGTTATTTTTTTGTTTTTGACTGTTTCAAGAAGTTTCATGTTATTCCCTCCGGATATGTGATTTGCGTTTGGAGTGCGCAGTTCCTACTTGCAACTTCATTATAAAAGCGTCATATTTCCAAACTATCGGCAAGTTGTAAATTAGTTGTTTAATCCGGGAAGGACGATTTGGACAATGGTTCCTTCGTTCGGGCGGCTATGAATATGGATTTCTCCCTTGTGAAGACGGACGATTTCGGAGCTAATCGCAAGCCCTAAGCCGGCGCCATGATACGTATGCGGGCGGATCGGATCCCCTTTAAAAAAAGGCTCAAGCACTTTCGCCATATCTTTGTCGGGTATTCCGATGCCCTCATCCTGCACTTCGATGACATATCGGAAATCTTCCTTACGATACCCGCGGATCCCCATGCTGCTTCCGGCCTTTGATGCCTTAATGGAATTGTCGATCAAATTGGTGATGAGAATATGAATCAAATCTTTTTCCATCCGCAAACGAATGGGTTCCACAGCCATGGATAGGTGAATCTGACCTTTTTCCAGCTGCGGTCTCATGAATTGCAAAGTAGCTTCCAGAACCGGCCCCATCTCCTCAACGGTCATGCGGGGCTGATGATTTTCGACAAGGATGAGGTCCATAAGCTTGAAAGCCAGGCTTTCAAGCCGTTTCCCTTCTCCGTAAATATAATTGAGAGATTTATAAAATACCTCTTCGTTATAAGTTGTTGCTCTTAGAAAGTCGGCATACCCGATAATGGATGTCAGAGGCGTCTTTAACTCATGCGTTAAATAATGAATAAAACGTTGCTTATTCCTTGCGGTCATTTCCAAGGCGTTTACCTTCTCTTCGATCGCCCCGGCCATTATGTTGAACTGTTCGGACAGCAAGCCGATTTCATCCTTCGATAACACGCTGACACGATGCGAATATTGGCCGGAAGCAATCGTTTGCGCGGATTTGGCGAGCATGCGGACGGAACGAGTCAGAAACCGGATTATACCGTACAAACCGGCTGCCAGGACGATGGCAATCACGATATTGAGCTTGAAGAAATTTCGGATTTGCGCGTTCTTGTCCTCGTAAATGTCGGTTAAGTCCTGAATGTACGTGAGCTTGAAGTTTTGGCCGTTCAACTGGATTAAGCCCGTGGCAAACAAAACGCTTTTGTGGCCAACGGCGCGAATCATGTATTTGGTATCCGACGGATCATTAACCTCCAGCTCGGGTCTCTGTTCGGAGATGTTGTCGAAGTAATTGGTATATACCGTTTGACCGCCGCCATCTTTAATTTCTATGGATACCTTGTCCGGGTCGTAAGAGCTTAAATATTTCGTTGCGTTGCGCTGCAAGAAATCGCCCGCATCGTCCTTGGCGGTATTCAAAAGCTGATTCAAGTTGTTGATATACAACCAGTTCGCCTCGATCTGATCGGACAGCATACGCCGGTCGGCCAACCCCCTGTCGACCTCTCTCACCAGGTTTTGATTAAAATTATGCTTGATGAGGTAAAAGGAAGAGGCGTTAAACAGTACCTCGAATAACAAGAACGTGCACCAGAAAACCTTCAGCCAGAGCTTCATGAGATAACCTCAAGCCGGTATCCGAATTTATAGACGGTTTTAATCCGTTCTTCCCAGCCCAGTTTTTTTCGAATCTTTTGAATATGGATGTCGACGGTTCTTGTCTCGCCGCTATACTCATAGTCCCAGACAAGCTCGAGAATTTTTTCGCGGGAAAGAGCTTTGTTGCGGTTATTAATAAGGAGGAGAAGAAGCTCGTACTCCTTCATGGTCAATTCAACGAGTACGCCTTCCTTCTTGACCATTCGCTCCTCCAAATGAATTTCGAGGCCGCCGACGTTTAAGCTGTCGTTTTTCCTCCCGAAACGGCGAAGGACCGCTTCGATCCTGGCGAGCAGCTCCATCGCTTCAAATGGCTTGACGATATAGTCATCCGCTCCCATTTTTAATCCTCTTACCTTATCGACAAGAGCATTGCGAGCCGTAAGAAAGATAACCGGTACTTCAATTCGCTTGAATCGCTCCAATAGCTCGTACCCCTCCATATCGGGAAGGGAGATGTCCAGCAGCACCAGATCCGGAGCGAATTCCGCCAATAGGTTTTCAGCTTCTTGTCCGCAATATGCCTGCCGGCAGCCATAGCCGGCTAATTCAAGATTCAGCTTAATCAGATCGGAAATTGCCGGGTCATCTTCAATGATGATAATATGCTCCATTCCATACCTCCAGATATTAAGGCCTACCCTATTATGATAGACGAAAAAGGTAGAGTAACTTATCTCCAAGTTGTAAATTAGTTGTAATTTTAATTGTAGCATGCACGAATTTGGAGTTCTCTTAGTAAATTGTTCCCTCCCAGTGCGGGCCGGACAAAAAAAAAGCCGCTTCACTTAGCGGCTAATCCATAAATTTATGCGATTAAATCATCAATGGCCTTTTTTGCGGATTTGCTTATCGTGATGCTCTCCCCATTCCTTGGCTTTCGCGGTTGCGATGGAAATCGCTCGGCCTTCGGAATAGCCATCCTTCAGCAGCTCGTTAGCTATATCTATCGCTTTGTTGCGGATTGGAGCCATGAAGTTTTTGAGAGACTCCGGATAGTCGTCTTTGTTCCAGGGCATGTCCATTCCTCCTTTAACGTTGCTGCCTTTTTCTTAGACCGCTCGGACGGATTTGAAACATCAGCTGCCGCTTAGTTCCTGCTCCATTCGGGAGGCAAAAGCCTGGCATACTGCGGCTGCGCATAACGGTCGTCGATGAGCAATAGCGTCCCCCGGTCGTTCTCGGAACGAATGAGCCGACCGCCGGCCTGCAGCACTTTATTCATGCCAGGAAACACATAGGCATACTCGAATCCGTTCTTCCCTTGGCGGTCGAAATAGTCTTTGATAATGTTCCTTTCCAGCCCGACCTGTGGCAATCCTACCCCAACGATAGCCACGCCTGTAAGACGGTCCCCCACCAAATCGATGCCTTCCGAGAAAATGCCTCCCATAACGGCGAAGCCGACCAGCGCGCTTTTATTTCCCGGCGCAAAGGCTGCCAAAAAGGCATCCCGCTCCTCCTCGGACATAGAAGGCGTTTGGACGATCGCCGTAAATGCCTTCGTCCCTTCGGATGATTGCGACCGCTCCATAAACCGTTCGTACGCGCCATTCATATAGGCATAAGACGGGAAAAACACAAAAATATTGCCTCGATGCCGCTCAACCATGGAATGCAATAATCCGGCAACCCGATCCAAGGTCCGTTCGCGATCCTGGTAGCGGGTCGACAGCCGTTCGATTCGGACATCTAGCTGCTCGGGCGAGAACGGAGACGGAATAGCGACGGCGTAATCCGTTTCTGCATCCCCGCCAAGCATGTCCATAAAGTAATGAAGCGGAGATAACGTAGCGGAAAACAGAATCTGCGCCTTGTAGCCTTTGGCGTATAGCCGAAGCAGATGCGACGGATCAAGGCAAAACAGCTTCAGGCGAACGTCATTCCTGTCCTTCTCGGCGTAGGTGACATACCGCTCGTCGTACAGCTTGGCTATGCGCAAGAACTGTTGAGCTCCGAAATAGACGTCCAGCAATAAGGGATCTTGGTCCCCTAGCGCCAACTGCTCTTCTGCCGCTTGGGCAAGGGCTTCCAGCTGTTCAAGCAATTGCTCCGGAAGGTAGCGCTCCATGTTCCTGCCGGTTGCGTCTTCTTCCATCGATTTGCGCAAAGCGATAAAATACTGGTTTACTGCTTTCGCCGAGTTGTACACAAGCGGACGGACGGTTTTGCTTGCGCGCTGCAGAGCAAGAAAATCGGCCTTCCGAAGCTCCGCGGAATACATTTCGCGAGCCCGGTCGACAAGGTTATGCGCTTCGTCAACCAATAATGCCGTCTTCCGTTTCTGCTCCTCAAACAGTCTCTTCAGGTTTACGCGCGGATCGAAAATATAATTATAATCGCAGATGACCGCATCCGCCGCATAAGCGGCATCAAGCGAAAATTCGAACGGGCAGACATGGTGCTTATAAGCATACCGCTCAATGACTTCGCGCGTCATGGACGTCTCGTTGCCCAGCATATCCAGGATGGCGCCGTTTATGCGGTCATAATAACCCTTTGCGAATTCGCAGTACTCGGGAGAACAGCGTACCTCGTCTTTCAAGCATACCTTATCTTTTGCCGTCAACGTAACGGTATGGAGATGAAGGCCGCCTTCGCCTAGCATCTTAAGCGCCTCTTCGGCAGCGGTGCGCGTTGTCGTGCGGGCTGTCAAATAAAAGAGCCGCTGCAGTCGTTCTTCCCCGATTGCTTTTACTGCCGGAAACAGCGTTGACATGGTCTTGCCTATTCCGGTTGGCGCCTTCGCAAACAGCATGCGCCCATCCACGATCGTCTGGTACACGGAAGCAGCCAGTTTGCGCTGGCCTTCACGATACGACGGAAAAGGGAAAGCCAATTTCTTGATGCTGGCATCCCGTTTTTCCGCATGAGCATTTTTCATTGCGGCATACGGATAATACCGGTTAACCGTATCGAGCAGAAATCGTTCGAGCTCCGCAAAGGTCATCGAACGCACGAAGCGCCGGCATTCGCCGGTATCTATATGCATGTAGGTCAATTGAACGTTGATCGCGTCAAGCACCCGCTCCTTCGCGACCATATAGGCATAACAGTATGCCTGCGCCCAATGAACGGGGCTCGTCTCCTCCATAAGGCGGGGCAGCCTGCCGGAAGAGGATTTGATCTCGTCGATCGTCAGCCCGCCATCCGTTTGCAGCAAGCCGTCGCAACGGCCGTCGATAACAAACAGCATTTCCCGGCAAGCGATTTCCGCCGATACGTATACCTCTTTGGCATCCTGCTCGCCATATTGCTTTTGAATATGCTGATGCGCTTTCGTTCCTTCCGTAAGCGCGACGGCAGATCTAAAAGCCGTATCGATATCCCCGCTCCGATATGCGTATTCAACAAGCGCACGCACGGATAGTTGCACGGTTTTTGTCATAGCCTCTCCACGCCCTTCGCCGTTTGCGATTTCCTATTGAATCGACTATACCAAACGGATGTTCGCGAGTAAATAGAACGCTGTTGTTTCAATGCCTGTTTTTCTGTTTATTAAATAACCAGAATTCATATATTAAACTCGAGAGGAATGAATGAACCATGACTACAAAAACAACGAAAACCGTCCAACAACACTTGAACCGCCAGATCGCGAACTGGAGTGTTCTCTATACGAAGCTTCACAACTATCACTGGTATGTTAAAGGCTCGCAGTTCTTTACGCTGCACGTAAAATTCCAGGAGCTCTATGAGGAAGCGGCGCTGCATGTCGACGAAATCGCGGAGCGTCTGCTTGCGGTAAAAGGCCAGCCGATCGCTACGATGAGCGACCATTTGAAGGAATCCGCCATTAAGGAAGCCAGCGGCAAGGAAACGGCCGAACAGATGGTAGACCAGCTTATTAAAGACTTCTCGCTCGTTATTGACGAGCTTAAGGAAGGAATGGAGGACGCCGAGGAAGACGGCGACGAAACAACGGCGGACATGCTGCTTGCCATCCATGCCAAGCTCGAAAAACATGTTTGGATGCTTAGCGCGTTTAACGGCAAATAAAAAGCTTGCCGGAATATCGACAGCCCGCTCACAAGAAGCGGGCTGTTCGTATTTAACGCGATTGCAGCCATCCGGGAATAACCCGCGCGTAATCCATCGAATCTTCCCATTCGATGAACCGTTCCTCGCGCAAATTCTCGAGGGCCTTTCGGATTTGGCCAACTTCCCTTTGTGCGAAACGCGCTAGTTCCGGAATAGAAATACGCGTATTCTGATGGCCGTTTCGATTATATAGAATTCTGAGCAGCTTCCGCTCCGTATCGTTCAACAGGTTAAGCCCCTTCTTTCTTTCGCGCGATCTCAATATCAACGATTCCACCGAGATTAAAAATACGAATGGCTTGCGCCTGGAAGCAATACGCCTTCAGCCGTCCAGCCTTAACCGATATCACGCGTACATCGCGTATGCTTACCTCGCGCTTCCGATCCACATAAATCAGCTGTACCACTTTGCCGATAAATCTCTCCAATCGCTATCACCCCGCCAGGAACGTTTGTTCTTATTTATTATATACCAAACATATGTTCTAGATGCAAGCCCCCCAGCAAATTGGAATTATTTTCACGCTCCTTTTAAGCAGCGAACCCGCCCGCAACAAAAAACAGCAGCCAAACCGGCTGCTGTTCCTTGTTATTTTTCTCGAGGGCTATAATTCCTTATCGCTCAAGAACTCATTTTGAATTTCATCGCCATTGGGATTGCTATTTTTAATTTGGCTTAGACGCCCATTGCGGTTCTCGCCGCCATGTACGCTATTTTGCCGTTGATCATTATTATCGGTATGATCATGTTGGTTATGGTTGTAGTTTTTGTTGTTTGACATTTTCCGGTATCACCCTTTCTGCAAAAAGCTAAATCTAGATTGTGTATTTCCGATCAGATTTATGCAAATTGGATTCATCCCAAGATCTCGATATACCCTTCCGTTCCGTTCACTCTGATTCGTTGTCCGTCTTTGATCAAAGTTGTGGCATTCTCTACGGCTACAACAGCGGGCAGCCCGTACTCCCGCGCGATAACCGCTCCGTGCGTCATCAGTCCGCCCACTTCCGTGACCAGACCCTTGATGGATACGAATAAAGGGGTCCAGCTGGGATCCGTAAAAGAAGTGACTAGAATATCCCCATCCTCCAAATTTGCTTCTTCCATGTTCAGGATGACGCGTGCCCGGCCCTCTATAAGTCCGGAGGACACCGCTAACCCCGCGATAGCCTCGGCCGGCAGATTTTCGCGCCGGTATTCACCTATTATCATTTCGCCGTCAGATGTCATCACGCGTGGCGGAGTCAGCTTTTCATACCGCTTATAATCGTCTTTACGCTTGCTGATGAGCCGGTAATCCAGTTGATTTGTCCGTATT
The DNA here is from genome assembly GCF_004345425.1 of Paenibacillus sp. BK033. Lineage (GTDB taxonomy): Bacteria > Bacillota > Bacilli > Paenibacillales > Paenibacillaceae > Pristimantibacillus. Next base: position 410,008 of record NZ_SLVP01000005.1, on the reverse strand, counting down.
ACCTCTTTAAGCTCTTCAAAATCCAGATAATAAACATCTTCTTTTTCTTGAATGACGTTCTTTTCCACGAGTTTTTCGGCTTCCTTCAGAATTGCCAGTTTATATACGAAATAGCGGCTAACCATTCCGTATTTCGGGTATTCCCGGTAACCGGCATAATTCCGGATCTGGTCAATCCTTTGCTTGGTTTCGCTCGCTTTAAGCTCGCCATCCGGCAATTGCCTGAGCCGTTCCAATATCTCTTGTTCCTTAGCCAGAGCTTCCTGCCGTCCTTGCTCGAATTTGCGGCTGCTGGCATTTGGCCCAAAGTTTTTAATGTTCGTAATAATGACGGGAATAAGAGCAGCCGGATTCTCGCTCCAACGGGTTCTGGTGATATCGATTTCTCCGGGACACCGCATGCCGTATTTGCCGAGATAATCATGGATGGCGCTTAGAGCCGGCCTCCCTCCCTCAACATGGACCAGTCCATCCCAATCATCTTTATTCCGCTGTAAATATTCAATGACTTGCGGATATGGACGTATGACGTCCGCGACATCCATAAGCGCCAGTCCCATCTCCGAGGTAATATTGTTCGGTACCGATTGGGAAAGCGTATCCGCCGCGTTTTTTTCGCCTAACCACTCGTAAAGCTTCTCATTAATCCAGGTTAAGGCATTCATAGACGCCATAATGACTTGAATGCTTTGCGGGTTAAATAGAACCTTCCTCAGCTGCTGGATATCTTCCACGATAAAATCGAATAAATCCGCGCCGGATTTCGTCCGGATCGTTTGCTTTAACTCTTCAATTGAGGCTTCGCTATTTTTAATCAAAATGGGAACCACGCCGGGTTCAAGCTGCGATTCTGTTTGCGTATTTGCAGGCGACGCGGCTTTTTGGCTTTGGCCGGGATGGGGTTCGCAAGTTTCGACCGATACGGGCCGGATATAGTCTCCACGCTTGATTACCTTTGTTAAAGCGTCCTTGATGAGCGGTTCGGATTGTCCGATTGTGTTTAATAGCCTTTCTCTGCTATCCGGCGAAGCAAGCATTCGGGTAACATCAACAAACAACCTTCCGCCTGCTTTGCGCATTGGCGCGGGAGTCGTTAACAGGTAAAAAGACAAGCCTAACGGTTTGATCGGATCCGTCATCATTTGTTGGTGGCCAACGGAGACGTAAACATGATTTTCTTGATCATTGGCTTCAGGGATCGGATACAGCGTAGTGATGGGGCGGCTCTGAACGATATGGAATGTCTCTTCCGCCAGACACCATTCGATATCCTGCGGGCAGCCGAAATAGGCTTCAATCCGTCTGCCGATCCGCGCTAATTGCAGGATTTGTTCTTCCGTAAGGACCTGTTGCTTCTGCCGGTGAGGGTCGATGGACTGCGTCTCGGTTCCGCCATTCTCTTGGCTGTATATTGCGATTTTTTTGGCTGCGATCCGCTTGTCGACGACCTTTTCCTCTTGCACTTTGTAGCAATCGGCGGATACCACACCGGAGACCAGCGCTTCTCCAAGCCCAAATCCGGCATCAATGGACAGAACCTTGCGATTCGCCGTAACGGGATCCGCGGTAAACATGATTCCGGAGGCGTAAGGGAAAACCATCTTCTGAATGATAACGGATAAATGAACCTGACTGTGGTCAAATCCGTTCTGCATCCGGTAGATAACCGCGCGTTCCGTGAACAAGGAGGCCCAGCACTTGCTGATATGCGCAAAGATCGCTTCTTTGCCGACAATATTGAGATATGTGTCCTGTTGTCCGGCAAAAGAGGCATGCGGCAGATCTTCCGCCGTTGCGCTGGACCGTACGGCAAAGGCGCACTCCTCGCCAAACGGAATGAGGTAATGAGTAACGGCTGCCACAACCTCCCCGGGAATTTCAATCCGCCTAATCGTCTGGCGTATATCGCTGCTGATTTCGCGAATGAGATCCCGATCCCCGGGCGTCAGCGCCGCTAACCGGTTCACCAGAGCATGAAACGCTTCATTCGGTTCAGTGGCTTTGCGAAATCCTTCCGTGGTTACGCAGAAGCCCTCGGGTACGCTTATGCCATTCATTTTTGATAATTCGCCCAGATTAAATCCTTTTCCGCCTACAAGCGAAAGCTCCGCATGATCCATTTCCTTAAACCCTAGAACCAATTCATTCATTCCACATCTCTCCTGCTCCTAAATTTGAGAAAAACATTTGACAAGATTCGAATCGGCATGATACAATTAAACTGTAAGATAAGATATTTATGTCTAGTTGCTAAAAGACAGTTGTGAATCGATTATATCATCGTATATGTTTGCGTGCAATATAAAGAACCTGAGCCGTTTGCCCAGGTTCTTTTTGTTTTTCATATAGAAGCCGCTTCATCTGATCTGTCGTAAGTCGTCGGCAAGCCGCCGAAGCGCGGAAGGTTGAATTGGCGCCAGGTTGGACTTATTATACCGGACTGCCGATCCGAAATGCACTTCCCCTACTCCGGTCCGAGCAATAAACGCTGCAATGCCTTCCGTTGTAAGACCGCTTCCAGCCAAAATCGTCAAATGGCTTTTCTTGGCGGCCGCAACAAGCTCGGCCATCTCCTTCACCGATTCCATCGCCGGTCTTGGCCCGGCAGAAGTTAAGATGCGGGTAATTTGCGGATACTTCATTAGGGTTTGAAGTCCTTCATGCTGATCTGCCAGCTCGTCAAACGCACGGTGAAAGGTCACTTGCAATCCGCCCGTTAGCGGCAAAAGCCGGCCCAGCGCCTGCTCGTCTATTTTCCCTGCCGGCGTTAAAGCGCCTAGCACAAGGCCTGCCGCACCGGCTCGCACAATCGCTTTTATTTCCGAAGCCATCGTATCGATATCATGCTCCGCGAATACGAAGGAGCGGCTGTGCGGACGTACCATGACAAATACCGGTATCCGGACTGCTTGCACCACCCGCTCCACTAGACCGATGCCCGGCGTTAGCCCGCCTTCCGTTATCGCCGTAATTAGCTCAAGTCGATCCGCCCCGTTTGCTTCCGCCGTCAAGGCGTCGTCCATGCAGGTAGCAATGACCTCCAATTTCATAATTAAGCTTCCTTTCTCCGGATGATTATTGGACAGTCCGTTCTTGTGATGGATTATAAACCGGCAGCCTGATTTCAATCTTCGTACCAATATCAACCTTGCTGTCATAAACGATACGGCCGTGATATTGCTTGATGATTTTGTGGCTGATCATGAGTCCTAGCCCCGTTCCCTTCTCCTTCAAGCTGTAAAAGGGCTGCCCCAAACGGGGAAGATGCTCTTCCGGAATGCCGCAGCCTTGATCCCGAATGACGATAAGGCAGTCGCCTGCCGACTCCATTTGTATGCGGATTTGAATTTCCCCTCCGTTGGCCATGGATTCGATCGCGTTTTTTAAAATATTGAGAAACACCTGCTTTAATTGGTGCTTGGCGCAAGCAACCGGAAAATAATCCCCTTCGTACCGGCGTACGAATTCGATATTGTTTAACAGCGCCTGCGGCGTCAGAAATTCGAGCGTTTGCTCGATAACGTCTTTAACGTTCGCTACGGTATACATCGCAGCCTGCGGCTTGGCCATTGAGAGAAGCTCGCTTGTAATGATTTCGATGCGTTCCAGCTCGTCCCGCAGTAAATCGCCGTATTTCAAGGAAGGGTTCTCGATTTTATATAATTGGAGAAATCCTTTGAGCGTAGTCAGCGGATTGCGAATTTCATGGGCGACGCCCGCCGCCAATTCTCCTACAATCGAGAGCTTCTCGGATTGCAGCAGAAACTCCTCTGCTTTTTTGCGCTCGGAGATATCCCGGCTGATAATAACGATATGCTCGATCCGGCCATCCTTGCCCTCAACCGGCTTGCATAACGAATCAAAGGGAATTAGTCGGCCGTCCAGATGCCGGAACCGAATTTCCATCGAGAGCGAATTTTTCTGCTCCAACAGCTTTTTTACGGTCTGATTAAATACCTTCGCATCCTCGGTGCTAATAATCCGGTCCAGCTCCGCGCGATTTAAGGTCAGCCCCGAATACCCCAGCACAAACGAATGGGACGGCGAGAAGTACCTTATCGAGTGGTCGGGATCCATGACCACAATGAGGTCGGACGTATTTTCCGCGATTAACCGGTATTGGTATTCGCTTTCGCGTAGCGACAATTCCATTTCGTTGCGTTCGGCTACGGTACGGCGCAGACGCTCGTGGGATTCAATCAACAGTCCGCCCAACAACACGCCCAATATGACAAAACAGACATACTGCAAATGAAAGAGCGGCTCGTTCACCATAATCCGGAAGGTAAGCACCACGCATGCGTACAGCACAATATAGGCGCCCGAAAATATGATGCTTCTCTTGAAAGGCGGCAGCTGCCGGCGGGAGAAGTAAACGTGCAGGACAGAAAAGGCGAGCATAATGAAGGTCCATCCTTCGATGGCCGGCATCCAATTGCCGCTTGAGAGCAATCGGACGGACAACGCGAATAATCCGGTGATGATGCCCGGAATGGGACCGAGATAAGCGAACATCAAGATGACGGGAGAATAGCGGATATCATAGACGTATCCCTGTTGTTTTACCGCTAATAAAACGAGGATGACTGAAACAATGCCCGCATAGAGACCACCCCATAGCGGATGCTTCAGCGGCTTGGAATGGATAAACGAACGGATTATGAAGGGTATGCTAACCAACAGCGAAAATATGGATAGATTCACAATGTAATCAATCAGAAACAACAATAATCACCTACGCCTCGTAGTCTTGCTATAACGCTTTTCTTCTAACCGGCTGCGTTTAAACCTACTGCGTAAATGAATACTATACCAACGTTAGAAATCCCTGTTAATTTCTCATAAAAGTTTTATATTCTTTGGCAACAACCGATTTCCGTTCCCCGGAAACACTATATAGACGCTGTAAAGTAAAAATAGTTGCGACATAAGAAAAGAGATTGCCCTTGTCATTTACGGACAATCTCCTTACGATCGCGTTAGAACAACTTCTCCTGAAACGGTTTAACGAGTGACTGATAAGCCGCTTGGCGCCCCTTTTCCAGCTTGCTGGCATACCCTTCCCGCCAAGCCATGGCGGCTTGAGCCTTCTGCGTCAGCTTGGAGGCCAATTGCGGGTCATCCGAGGCAACGATCCAATCGGACAAATCTAGGCCATTCATCAGATCGAAGCTTTTGAAGCGGTAACCGATGCACACGAAAGGGACGTTCGCTGCCGCAGATAACAAATTGGCATGCAGCTTGAGATTGATCGTCGCTTCGAACCCCGACAGCAGCCGCACATAATCCGCAGCCGAATAGACTTTGGAATCAAACGTAATGCGTTCGTCTTGGCCAAGCTTTCGGTACAGGCTTGCGAGCGCCTTTTCGTCCGGTCCCCATACCGAGTACAAATGAAGCTTGTATCCCAGCGCAAGAAGTGAACGGCCCGTTTCCGCTAGCTGATCCTCTGCCTTACCCTCGTTGCCTCCGTATATCCGGTTATATGAGGTTCCCCAGTTGATGCCTATCGTGCGAATGTCCCCTCGCGGTCCTTCGGATAGTCGCTTATCGGTTAGGGGCTTCAGCGCATTCATCAACATGGCGGAATCGCCGCTGATTTCCAGATGCTTCGGCCGAGCGCCAAGCGATTCAATATAATCCCGAGTCCAGGGTCCCCGAACGCCGCAATAGACGCTATGCTCCAGGATTTCTTTGAGCTTTTGGCGATACGTCTCGCTTTCCATGGCTGCCTCCGGCTTCGGCCTCTCGTCCAACGTCGGGATCCATTTATGAAGACGATCATGGCCGCTCCCCCAGATGACAATCGTTTTGCCGAGCTCGAACGCCTCATGCACCAATTCGACATAACCGGGTACAAGGAGCGAGCCTCCGCCGAGAACGATCGTATCGTATTGGCTTACCTTCTTCCATTCCACGGCCGGAAGCGAAGGGATAACTTGATACTCCTCCTCCTTCAGATGGGTGTCCGCCAATGTCTTAAACATCTCCCACATCCACTCATCCCCAAGATTATTAAAGCCAATCCATCCTAAATATAATACCTTGCGCATTTGTGGCTATCACTCCATTCCTATCAGGTACTTGCCAGCAAGGAGCCGTACAGCTGTTTCATCTGAAGCGCTTTGCTTTGAATGTCAAAATTCGCCCTCGCCCACTCTTGCCCCTGGCGGCCTATACTCACCAGATTGCCGTCTGATGCGAGCGCTCCGCGGATGGCCTCCGCGATCAACTGCTCGGTTGGCCGTTCCTTGGAGTTATGGTCACCGAAATAATACTGCCATGCCTCGTCGTAAACTGGCCGATCCACAAGGCCAAAATATCCGTGATTGCCAATAGCAAGAACGGGTTTGCCGCATGCCATTGCTTCAAGAGCAACCCGGCCCGTTCCGACAACCAGATCGCCGAGATTATAATAATCGCCGATCTGCATCTGATTTCCCACCGGATGGACGAACGGCGCATGGCATTCCTGGTTTACGGCCTCCGCCAGCTCGGCGATAGCAGCAGCCTGATTCCCCGTACCCGCGATAACCAATTGGAGAGGCAGCTTCCCGTGAAGGCGAAGGGTACGCGCCGCTCGCACAAGCATGGCGCAAACCGCCGCCTTGTCCCATGCCAGGCGGGAAGCATACACGACGATCTTGTCGCCGTCCGGTATGCGAAGACTGGCGCGCAAGGCCGCAGACGAAGCGGGACGATAACGCTCGAAGTCAATGCCATTGGCAATCAAATAGGACGGAATTCCCAGATAATCCAAATAACCGCGCACGGGTGGACTAACGCTGATGAAGGTGCAGGCAGCATCCTTCAATAATTGCAGCTGTTCGGGCGGATAATAAGAGCCATGCACGGTGAATACGACCGGAATTCCCAGCTTTCGCGCCGCTTTCGCTGCGTGCAAGCCGGATGGCAGCTGGTGAATATGCACGAGATTAATCTTGCGGCTTCTCATAATCTGCGTAAGCGCGGCTTCCGCCTGCAGCTGGTGTTCCGGGTCCATCAGCTGCTCTGCCGCCAGGTCCACGCGGTGAATCGGACAGCCTGCGCGGGCAAAAGCTTCGTACATCACGCCTGTCCCCCCTGCATAGACAGGCATGACGCCAAGCGCGGGAAATGCTTTCACAAGACTCAGCACGTAAGTTTCCGTTCCGCCGACAGCCAGGCTATCCATCACCATCAGCAGCCGAATCCGATTACGTATCATATCCCTGCTCCTTGTGCGATTTGCCGAAATAGGCGCGTGAACGCTGCTTCTGATGCTTGCGGTAGTAATACAGCACATCGCGCAAATTATCCACGTTCCTGGCTCCCGGCTTGATAATCTTCGCTATAAATTCGTAATCCTCTGCTCCCTCGATACGCCTTGTATGTCCGCCGATGCGGTCGAACACCGCTCCTCGGAACATAGCCGTCCCGTGGCAAATGCAATGACCGCCTTTCGCATACACTTTGCCGATCTGCTCTCCGTATTTAAGCCAATACACGGGCGTTCGGCTGTCCGGTTGGCCATCTTCGAATACCTCGTAATTCGTGCCAAGCAGATCAATATGGGGATTTTCGTTCAAATAACGGACCTGCTTGGCCAGCCTCTCCGGATGGGATAGATCATCCGCATCCTGAATGGCGATATACTCGCCTTTGGCCAAGTACATCCCGGCCGTTATGGCGCCGGCGTAACCGGCATTGCGCGGCAGCCGAAGCGTATATATCCCTTTTCCGTCCTGCAATAATGGCTCGTTGTCGTTAAGCCATGTTACGGCATATTCGTATGACCCGTCCGTGGACAAATCATCGATAAGAATAAGCTCCCAGTTCGTGTAGGTCTGATTGAGCAAGCTTGTCAAGCAATCCGACAGATAGGGAAGCTTGTTGTAGACGGTGACAACAATGCTGACTAGTCCAGGCACTCGCAGAAACGACAAAATGCCTCACCTCCCTTTTTTATTCGCAATCGTCATAACAGCCGGATATAAGAAATGAAGCGTAATTGAATAATGGAATAGCTGCCGTTCTCGTATCCGAATACCTCCGAGGTGCGGACCGTTACCGCCGTGCCGTCTACCGACACGAGCGTTCCGCAAATCGTTTCCAGGGCACTTGCAATCTGCACCTCTTTGTTCACGAAAGACAATAATTCTTCAATCATCGTTCCACCTTCTTTCCTGTCAATTGAAAGGAGACCAGCTGTTCCAGCGCAACCATGACCATAGTCCCTCCAGGCTCGCGCACGATTAGAAAATCGGAACCTACCTTACTGATTGTCCCTTCGACCGTACCCGCTGCAGTTAATAACTCGGCTGGCTTGCTTGTGTAAGGCTCGAAAACCTGCTTGAGCTTATTCAAGCCGGACATGCCGGCATCGCGCTGCCCCTCCAATCCAAACGAAGCCAATTCCTCCCGAATCGTTTGACGCAGCTCCGCCAGGAGTGCCGTCGCGTCAAGCGAATCCGAGCGTTGCGGCTGTGCCGCATTCAATCTCGGCAGCAGACGGGCAAGCCCGTCAAAATATTCCTTCAGCTCCTTCTCGTTTACGATAATTTTCATCGCTCCATCCTCCTTTTCCCACTCTCGGAAACTACCAATCTCCATACTTACTAGCGTATACAGGCGGCGGGAAGAAGGATTGAGTCAAATCACTAGTTAAATTGAAAATTTTTTCATAGAAAGGCAAAAAAGGACACCTTCCACGTTTAAGAAGGTGTCCTTTTATGTAGTAAACACAATAAAAAAGCCCGCAAATGCACGAGGCAATATGCAAAGACTTAAGTGCGGTCTATGTAATTAAATTAAGAAACAAAACAATTTTCGTCCTTAAAAAAATAAAAATCAACATTTTCCAAATCAGAGATATCCTCGATCTCTATAATAGTATTATAACCTGGATTTTATTATAAGTCTATACTTTATTAGAAAATCCCGGTATATTTCTTTTCTGGACTAAAAACCACTTATAAGGAGGCTTCAATCCATGATTGCGCTGCAAGGTATTAATAAGTCATTTAAGGTTGCGCGGAGAACAGCCGGCGTCCGGCAAGCCGTTAAAGCCCTATTCGCCCGGGAGCATACAATTGTCGAGGCGCTCCACAATATCTCGTTTCATATCTCCCCCGGTGAAATCGTGGGTTATATCGGCCCAAACGGAGCCGGTAAGTCAACCACCATTAAGGTCATGAGCGGTATTCTCGTGCCGGACAATGGAACATGCAAAATTCTAGGCTACACGCCTTGGCAAGACCGCGCGGCGTATGTCAAGAATATCGGCGTTGTCTTCGGCCAGCGAACCCAGCTGTGGTGGGATGTCCCCGTCATTGATTCCTTTGGGCTCCTTCGCGATATTTACAAGATTCCCGGCGATGTCTACCGTACCAACCTTGCGATGCTGACCGAATCGCTTGCGCTAACGGATATTCTGCAGACGCCTGTCAGACAGCTTAGTCTTGGTCAGCGCATGCGATGCGAAATCGCCGCTTCCCTTCTCCACGATCCTAAGATTTTATTCCTCGACGAACCGACAATCGGTCTTGACGCCGCCAGCAAAATCGCAGTCCGCCAGTTCATCAAACGAATCAATAAGGAACGCGGCGTGACGGTCATCTTGACCACGCATGACATGAACGATATTGAAGCGTTGGCGGACAGGATCCTGATGATCGGCAAAGGCACCCTGCTCTATGACGGCACGCTGAACGATCTGCGCGGCCGGTTCGGATCGAAGCGAACGGTTACGGTCGATTACCGCGAACATAATGAGCCGGTGCATATCGACGGTGTTCGTTGTCAATCGTGGACGCCGGAGCGTGCCGTTTACAGCATGGATATCGAAGTCACGCCGGTTGCCAGCGTTATTGCCAGGCTGTCCGAGCAGGTTGAGATCGTTGACCTCGAGGTTGGCACAACGCCTGTTGAGGAGCTTGTGCTGGAGCTCTATAAGGAGCACCGGATATGAATACGTACCTGTCCGTCTGGAAGCTGCGATTTGTCAGCGGGCTGCAATATCGGACAGCCGCCATCGCCGGCATGGCTACCCAGTTGTTTTTCGGCTTTATTTTTATCATGGTGTATGTCGCTTTCTATGCCCACAGCACGGCGGAGCCCTCGATGTCGCTCGAGCAGTTGGCTTCGTATATATGGCTGCAGCAAATTTTCCTTGCCTTTGTGATGCTCTGGTTCAGGGACAACGAAATCTTTACCCTCATCACAAGCGGCAATATCGCTTATGAATTATGCAGACCATGCGGGATTTACTCCTTCTGGTACGCCAAACTGCTTGCCCAGCGTTTATCAAGCGCAATCCTGCGGTGCATACCCATTCTTCTGGTCGCGCTCCTGCTGCCGAAACCCTATAACTTATCCTTTCCGCCTTCGGGCACAACCTTTGCGCTGTTTGCGGTGACGTTGCTGCTAGGACTTGCCGTTGATATCGCCATCTCCATGTTTATCAACATTTCCGTCTTTTGGACGATGTCCCCCGTCGGCTCTACCCTGGTGATCGCGGTGCTCGGAGAGTTTCTGGCCGGCATGATTATTCCGGTTCCCTTGATGCCGAATTGGATGCAGGCCGTTACTTATGCGCTTCCATTCCGCTGGACCGCCGATTTTCCGTTTCGCGTCTATTCCGGGCAAATTCCGCAATCCGAGGCGGTCTGGGGAATCCTGATTCAATTCATTTGGCTGGCTGCGTTGATCCTGCTTGGCCGGTGGTGCTTAAAGCGGGCGCTTCGCCAGATTGTTATACAAGGAGGTTGACCCGCATGTATCTGTATCTGAAATATATATCCATCCTGTTCAAATCGCAGGCGCAGTATCGTCTCTCCTTCTGGCTGCTGACTGTGGGGCAAGCCCTTACTCCGCTAACCGTTCTCGCCGGTTTATATTTTATGTTCGCGCAGTTTGGGCAGGTAAAAGGCTGGACTTTCTACGAAGCGGCCTTATGTTACGCGATTATCGGACTTAGCTATGCTCTTAGCGAGACGTTCGCCCGCGGTTTCGATATGTTCTCAAGCCTGGTTGGCAGCGGAGATTTCGACCGCCTGCTTGTCCGGCCGAGAAGCACCGTTCTGCAGGTGCTTGGTTCCAAATTCGAATTCGCAAGGCTAGGCCGCATGCTGCAGAGCTTGATCGTATTGGTCTGGTCGCTGAGTAAACTGCCGGTTGAGCTTACGCTCCCGAAGCTTGGCACGCTTATGCTGATGATTGTTTGCGGCATGCTGATCTTCTCGGGGTTATTCATCGCCACCGCCTCGCTTAGCTTCTGGACCATTCAAGGTCTTGAGGTAGCCAACGTCTTTACTGACGGCGGCCGGGAAATGGCGAAATACCCACTTTCGATTTACGAGAAATGGGTAACGAATTTCTTCACCTTCGTCATCCCGCTAGGCTGCGTCAACTATTTGCCGCTTCTCTACGTGCTTGACCGAACGGATGGACATCAAATTCTCTATATGCTGTCTCCGCTCGCGGGCGTAATTTTTATCCTCCCTTGCCTGATGCTGTGGCATATCGGGGTCCGGCATTACCGCTCGACGGGGTCGTAACCTCAGGAGCTCTCCTCCACTCTCCACCTGAACGAACGGCCTCCGCGCAACATACGACGGAGGCTGTTTGTCGATCTTTTCCGAACGTGTATATACCCGCAGGAAGAAACAAGTTTGAGATATAGTGTAGTGAGCAAATGGTTTGGGTATAGTATCTAGATACACAAAACTTTTCCAGTGGCAGGTGCATGAACTCCAATGTCTTCAAACGAACGCACCATTTCACAAATGAGCATGGCCATGACTGTTCATTCTTCCCTTTCCGATAATGAGCGAGCATTCCGGTCCATATTCGCGAACTGTTCGGATGTGGTCTTCCGCCGCTTAACCTTGCAAGGCAATGCCATCCTTCTATTGGTGTACGTCGACGGCATGATCGATAAGGATCTTGTTCAGAACGCAATCCTTAAACCTTTGCTGTATGAAGGAGTTCCCCAGGGGCTCGGGACACTCGGAAGCCTGGCCCAAATGCTGGATATGGAGCTTATTGCGGCTTTGCAGACCCAGAGGGTAACCCGATTCGAAGAAGCCTCAGACCTTATTTTAAAAGGAAATGTAGCGTTCCTTGCAGATGGCGATCCATTCGTTCTTCTTGCGGATGTTTCCCAATTCGAAACGCGGTCCATTGAAGAGCCTTCCACCGAAGCGGCCCTGCGCGGAACCCGTGAAAGCTTCACGGAGCTGCTTCGAACGAATACCACGCTGCTCAGGCGGATTATCGTGACGCCGGATCTAAAGATGGAAGCATTTCAAATCGGCAAATTGACGAAAACCGAGGTCGTTCTTGCCTATATCGAAGGTCTTTCCTCCCCTGCTTTGGTCAATGAAGTAAGGACTAGAATCGACGCGATCGATATTCAGAGCGTTCTGGAATCCGGCTATATCGAAGAATATATCGAAGACACCGGCTATTCACCGTTTCCGCAAATGCAAAGCACCGAGCGGGCCGATGTCGTGTCCGCTGGTCTGCTGGAAGGGAGAATAGCCGTCTTCGTAAATGGTTCTCCGATCGTTCTGGTCGTTCCGATGACGTTCTGGGACGGTCTACAGGCACCGGACGATTATTACGAACGTTTCTTGTATGTAACCATGAACCGGTGGATCCGCTATTCGTTCGCTCTTTTTTCGCTCCTCTTCCCGTCTATTTATATCGCGTTGACTACGTATCATCCCGAGATGATGCCTCCAAAGCTGATGCTCAGCATTACGGGGCTTAGAGAACAATCCCCTTTTCCAACGGTGATCGAGGTGTTTCTGATGGAATTTATGTTTGAAGGATTAAGGGAAGCCGGAATTCGATTGCCGCAGCAAATCGGTCCGCTGGTCAGTATCGTGGGAGCGTTGGTCATCGGCCAAGCCGCTGTGCAAGCGGGAATTATTTCGGCTCCCATTGTCATCGTCGTATCGGCAGCCGGTATCTCGTCCTTTGTTATTCCGCGTTACCGGTTCGGTTATCCCTTTAGAATGCTGAGATTCCCGCTGCTGGTTCTGTCCGGATTATTTGGTCTGTTTGGCGTGGCGCTTGGATTGATCATGATTCTATCCCATCTGATTCAACTAAGTCCGCTTGGCACGCCGTATCTTGAACCGATCGCACCGGCCAGCAAAAGCAAGCTGAAAAATGTTTTTTTGAGAAGGCCCAGAAAGCGTATGAGTTAAGGCGGGATCCATTGTTGAAAAAATCGATGACAACCATTTGCCTCTTACTGATTCTGTCGACTGTAACGGCCGGCTGCTGGAATCTTAAGGAGCCCAACCAGCTGGCGATTGTTATCGGCGGAGGGCTGGATATGAATGCGGACGGCAGGCTGGAGGTCAGTTCCCAGATTGCCGTTCCGGCTGGTCTAGGCGGTCCGGATACCGGACCTAGCAAGAAAAGAAGCTTTGTAGTGGTCAGCGCCTCCGGCAAGGACTTTATGGATGCGGGTCAAAATCTTCAGACGCAGCTCTCCCGTACCTTGTTCTATGCGCATCGCCAGACGATTCTGATTGGCCAGCGAATGGCCGAGCAAGGAATGGACAAATATTTGGATATGGTCGTGCGCAACCCGAAATCGGAAATGAGATCCGTCATTTTTGTGGTGAAAGACGGTACGGCCAAGGAGATTCTAGCCACGGAGCCGGTCTTTGATCCGTTGATCAGCACAGCCTTGGGCAGCGTTCAGTCAGCACTGGGGATGAAGCCTTATTACTATAGGGAATTTCTGTGCGAATCGCGGCCAAAAGGCGGGACCGTCTTGTTGCCGGCCGTTAGCTACCATTCGACCACAAAAAGGTTCATCTACTCGGGAGCAGCGATTCTGAATAAGGAAAATTCGCATAAGCTGACCGGATTTTTGAAGCCCGATGAATCGTATTACGCGAATTGGATTAAGGGAAGACAAAGATCGCTTACCGTCTCAACCTCGGGAAGCCAATCGAGCGGCAGTATCAGCTTAAGGGCGCAAGCTCTCAAGAGTCGAATCCGCGTGGCCAAAGACTCGAACGGAATGCGCGTGCATATTCATTTAAGCGGTAAAGGCAGCCTTGTGGAAAACAATTCCATGAGGGATCCTTCCCAAGAAAAGCAACTCCGCAAAATCGAGGAAATCCTAAGCCGGGAAGTTGAACGGGCCGTGAACAAGCTTGTCTTCAAAGCCCAAAAGCAATATAAAGCGGATATTTTCGGAATCGGCCGGCATGTTCACAACAAATACCCCGGTGAATGGAAACAGTTGCAAAATAACTGGAACGAGACGTTCAGCAGAATTCCGGTTACCGTAGAGGTACAGCTTCGGTACGAGGATCCGGGACAAACCAATTCTTCGATATGATGGTTCTGCAGCCGGGCAGGAAAGGACGAAGGCAATGAAAATTACGGGGTGGCAATTATTTTGGATCATGGCGACTGTGGAAGTAGTGATGGCGGTCTGGCTTCGCATCTCGCCTGCCGTGGAGATGGCCGGGCAAGACGCCTGGATGTCCATGCTGCTTGCTTGTCTGCTAGGCGGGGCAATCACGTTGCTGGTCGTCAAAGTTGGCATGCTGCATCCCGGCCAAAGTCTGGCCCAATTCAGCAGAGAGCTCTTTGGCCCATGGCTGGGCAAAATCGTCACCCTTCCCTATTTTGCGGCCTGGTTTATTTTATCAGGTGATGTGCTGCGTTCCTTCGCGGATTTCCTTCATCTCATCCTGCTGGACAAAACGCCGGTATGGGTGCTGATGGCGATGATTCTGACGGCTGCCATTTATTTGACGGGTACAAGCGGGATTACGGGAATCGGCCGTTTTTGCGGAATCGCGGGACCTCTGACGATTCTGACGCTGCTGGTGAGTTTTTTGCTGAATGCAACCAACGCGAGATGGGTTAATTTGCTGCCGGTCTTGGGTGATTCTAGCCTGACGGAAATCGTACGCGCCTCCTTCGCACCGGCTTCGTTTCTGGCCGAATCCTTTATGGCGCTTGTCCTGTTGTCGTTTGTTTCCAATCCCAAGCATATTTTGAAGAAGTCCTTGGCGAGCGTGTGGTTGACGGGCGTAATGCTTGTCCTGTCCACGCTGATGGTTCTGATGGTGTTTGGTCCGACGGTGGCTCAGGAGCTTCGATTCCCCTATTTCATGCTGGTGCGGTCGATCAACATTTTGAATTTCATTCAGAACATGGATATTCTTGTCATCTTTATTTGGATATTCGGAGTATTTGCGAAAATATCGCTGTACCTGTTCATTACCAGCTATGAAATAGCCCAGTGCTTCCGGATCAAGTCCTGGAAACGCCCTTTCTGGCTCACTGCTCCACTAATCTATCTTATCGCGATGATAATCCCAAATGAATCGGCCATCATGATGCTCCAAAGATTATGGGAGATGATTGTTATTCCCGTCTGCGCGATTGGCATTCCGATAGGCCTATGGATCATGACATCCGTTAGAAGAAGGCTGGTTAAAAC
The DNA here is from genome assembly GCF_004345425.1 of Paenibacillus sp. BK033. Taxonomy (GTDB): domain Bacteria; phylum Bacillota; class Bacilli; order Paenibacillales; family Paenibacillaceae; genus Pristimantibacillus. The sequence continues at coordinate 394,542 of NZ_SLVP01000005.1, read as the reverse complement.
GGAGTGATAACCCCGCGAAGCTATTCCGATTAATAATAGCGGCTCCCCGTAAAATCACGTGGAGCCGCTATTTCATGATTATTTTTTGAACGTGGAGGCGTCATAGGCTTTTTGCAAAATTTCCAGGTAACGGTCGAGCTTCAAGTCTTTAAGTCCCTTCAAGTAGCTGTCCCAGTCCTTGTCGAGGCTCTTGTGACCGGTAATGAATTGCAGCTCGTTCTCGTCAATGTACGTTTTGATGTTGGTTTGAAGCATGGTTGCTTCGTCCACTTCGGCTGGATCGAGCCAAATCGCCCAAAGCGGGAACAATTCTTTTGGCTCATGGCCTTGGTAGAGCAGCGTTGCTTGATACAGACGGCGTTCATAGTTCGCGGAATCGTAAATGTCTGTGCCTTGTACCCAGCTGTCGCGGTATTCTTTCGGCATATAGAAGTGAGCCATGCCGCTCCAGCCGGCGTTGCGCGGTGCTTCGCCTTCCGTCGTAGGAATAGGCGCTACCATAGGCTTCACGTTCTCTCCAAGCGCAAGATCGCCTTCCTTCGGATCCGTCCAGTCAATGCCTTTCATACCGGACGCGCCGTTGGTTTGGCCTTCCGGAGTAAACATGTAGTCAACCAACTTAATGAGAGCGATTTGCTTTTCTTCGCTTGCTTTGCTTGTGATCGCAAACTTGGCTCCAGGAGATACGCCACCGCCGTCATGCGTTGCGAGAGATACGCCTCCGGGGCCTGTAAGCGGCGGAAGCGGGTTGTAGTCCTTCGAGTTCTTATTGCCATGGTCAATGTTAAGGAAAATGGCAGGGTGCATGCCGGCGCCGGCGCCAAGAATTTGCGCATCGCCGTTTTCGCCGATTTTTTTGAACGCTTCGGCATTTTGCGTAAACGCGCCCGGATCAATCAAGCCTTCGTCATACAACGATTTAATGTACGCCAGGCCTTGCTTCCATTCGTCCGTAACCGCGGCGGAGCCTACCTTGCCGTCTTGCAGCATCAGATGGTTGCGGTCGTCGTCGTAGACGAAAGCATTCATCAGGTAAGGAACAACGTGTACGCCGAACTCTTCCGTCGAACCGCTCAGCGGTACCTCGTCTTTCTTGCCGTTTCCGTTTGGATCTTGGTTTTTAAACGCTTCAAGCACCTTTTTGAAGTCTTCGGTTGTTTTTGGCATTTCCAGGTTCAGCTTTTCCAGCCAGCTCGTATTCAGCCACAACTTGTTCGGATACGAACAGTGGAAGCATTGCGAGTATGCAGGAAGACCGTAGATGTTGCCGTCCGGCGCAACGCTGAACGCTTTGAAGTCCGCATTGCTCTCAAGCGCTTGCTTGATGTTCGGCGCGTATTTATCGATCAGGTCGTTCAGCGGAATAAGTACGCCTTGCTTACCGTATTTGATCAAGTCAGCTTGCGAGAATTGATCGATATAGGCCGTTAGCATGTAGGCATCCGGGAAATCGCCGCTCGCCAGGGAAATTTGGCGTTTCTCCTTGGCACCGTCCGAAGGGATGGCTTCGAAATTGAATTTGATGTTGAATTTCTCTTCCACGAATTTCGTGAACTTGTTGGTTGCCAGGTCGATATTAGGCTCCTGCACCGCGAACAGCTTAATATCTACGGGTGCGGACGGTTTTTCGGTTTCGGTGTTTGTTGAAGCGCTGTTAGCGGGTTTGTTGCTGGCCGGCGCATTGTTGCCTGCGTTGTTTTTCGAGCAAGCCGACATGACCAGGGTGACCATTAAGACTGTCACGAGCAGAATAACCATTCTCTGTTTTAACACGTGCAATCGCTCCCTTTTAATGAATTCCGTTAGGTGTTGCTAATTTTGTATTGAGTTCGTGCTTCTCGCTGCGCTTTTGAACGGCATTCCCCCTTTCACCTTGTCTCAGCCGGATTAGCCCTTGACGGAGCCGACAAGCATCCCCTGCACGAAATAACGCTGCACAAACGGATAGATAATGAGCACGGGAAGCGTTGCCACCACAATCAGCGAATATTTGAGAAGCTCCGCCAGCTGCTGGCGTTCAACCTGCTTCAAGGCGTCCATGTTGGCGCTGCCGCTGTTGTTTTGGATGATGATGCTTCGCAAAATGAGCTGCAGCGGATACTTGCTGTCCGATTTCAAATAAATCAAGGCATCGAAGTAGGCGTTCCACTGCCCTACCGCATACATGATGATCAGTACCGCGATTATCGGCTTGGATAACGACAGCACGACGCTGCGCATGAAGCGCAAATCGCTGCAGCCGTCGATTTCGCTTGCCTCGACAAGCTCGGACGGAATCGATTGCTGGAAGAACGACCTTGCGATAATAACCTGCCATACCCAGACCGCGTTCGGAATAATGAGCGCCCATCTGGTATCAATAAGGCCGAGGCTCTTCACAACCATGTAGGTTGGAATCAAACCGCCGCTGAACAGCATCGTAAACGTGATAATCATCATGATGACGTTGCGTCCAAAGAAGGTGGAACGCGACAGCGGATACGCCAGCATGATAGTCAATGTGACGCTGACGAGCGTTCCCGATACCGTATACAGCAGCGAATTGCCGTAACCGGTCAGCACCTGCGAGTTTTTGAATAGCGCTTCATAACCCTTAAGCGAGACATCCACCGGCCACAACCAGACCTTGCCTGCAGAGACGGCGGACGGACTGCTGAACGAACTGCTTAAGATATAAATCAGCGGATAGAGTACGGCGACAAGCACAAGCCCAAGAATGATGTATACGGTGATTAGAAATGCCTTATCGCCCGATGATTCTCTGATTTTGTTCCTTACCTTTGCCACATTAGCCATGCAAACACCTCTTCGTTACCAGATGCTGGATTTCAAAAACCGACGTGCCAGTGCGTTAACCGTAAACAGCAGAACAAGATTGATAACCGAGTTGAACAAGCCGACAGCCGTCGCGAAGCTGTAGTTCGCGTTCAGCAAGCCGATCTTGTACACGTATGTTGCGATGATCTCGGAGTTGGCGATATTCAGCTTGTTCTGGAGCAAGTACACTTTCTCGAAGCCAATCGCCATGACGTTCCCGACATTCAGAATAAGAATGATGGAGATCGTTGGCAGAATGCCCGGCAGATCGACGTTCCAAATCTTCTGAAAGCGCGATGCGCCGTCCACCCTTGCGGCTTCATACAGGGTTGGGTCAATTCCCGATAACGCGGCTAGATAGATCACGGCAGAATAGCCGGCCGTTTGCCAAATGTCTGACCAGACATAGATCGATGAGAACATGCCGGGACTGCCTAGAAAATTAACCGATTCCATGCCCAGGTGATTCATTAGCACATTCACGAAACCAAGCCTTGGCGCCAGGAACAGCATGATAATCGATACCATGACTACCGTAGAGATAAAGTACGGCGCGAAGGTCACGAGCTGCACGAAGCGTTTGAATTTCTGAGCCCGTACCTCGTTCAGCATCAAAGCCAGCAGAATCGGAATCGGGAATCCGGCAAGCAGCAAATAGAAGCTGAGCATAAGCGTGTTTTTCACAAGCGAGCCGAATATCGGATTCTCAAAGAACAATCTGAAGTTGTGGAACCCAACCCAAGGGCTTCCCCATATGCCTTTCGTGACGTAATAGTCTTTGAAGGCCAGCACCGCGTTCAGCATCGGATAGTATTTGAAAACGATAAAGAACAACAGCGGCGGTGCAACGATAAGATACAATTGCCAGTGTCTAGCGAAGCTCTTTCTTGCGCTGAGACGTTTGCCGGCGGCTTCCAAACGAATCCCCCCTAATTAATTGAGTAAACCGCGTCTTGATGGATGACAGCGCTTTCTACAGGTTCGATCATAGGTGATTTTTAGGGTCCCGGAATAGGTACAATTGCGTCATTCAGCGTACAAATCTCCCGAAAATATAGGGACATTTCCGCATAGTGCGGCCATTTTGCTCCTGCGATACCGTACATCTCAAGCAAAAAGGCCGGCCGCGTATGCCGCGGCCGGCCTAAAGCATTATTTTGTGTTTTTCTCCTGCAGCCATCTATCGTACGCTTGCTGCATAATCTCGACGTAACGGTCCGAATCGAGAGATTCCAGTCTGGTTACATAGGACGTCCAGTCCTTGTCCGGATCCATTTGGCCGGTGATAAACTCCATCGCGCTCTCATCGATCTCGTTCTTGAGGTTGGATTGCAAGAGACTTGCTTCGTCCGCGCTGTCAGGGTTGATCCAGACGGACCACATCGGGAAATATTCCTTGGGCTCATGCCCTTCGTATAATTCGGTAGCTTGAAACAGCCTTCTCTCGTATCCGCCCGGAGCGTAAATATCCATATCCTGAACCCAGCTGTTCCGATAGGACTTGGGCATATAGAAATGCCCCATTCCACTCCACCTCGTATTGTGCGGAGGATCCCCCTCTTTGGGCGCAATGCTGGCGAACGCAGCCGGGATATCCGGATCCAGCGCCTGCTCCCCTTGCACGGGTTTTCTCCAATCCACGCCTTCCTTGCCGATTTCCGCATTGGCCTGACCTTCCGGCGTGAAGAGATAATCAGCGATTCGGATGAGCGCAATCCGCGCTTCCGGGCTTGCTTTGTCTGTAATCACGAATTTGGCGCCAGGCATGATACCGGACGGATAATATACAGCATAAGAGGCATGCGGTCCCTCAAGAGGCGGAACCGGCACGTAATCGCTCCCCCTCTTGTTGCCTGGCCCGGTATTTACAAAGATTGCAGGATGCATGGCCGTGCCCGCTCCCAAAATCTGCGCATCGGCATTCTCTCCCAACTTGTAGAAGGCGTCGGAGTTTTGCGTAAAGGCGCCTATATCGATAAGCCCTTGATCATACAAGGACCTCACGTACTTCAATCCTTCCCGCCATTCGGGCTTGACTGCGGCCAGGCTGACTTTACCCTCCGCCACATTCAAGTAGGTCCGGTCGTCATCGTACACGAATCCGTTCATCAAATACGGAAGCACGCGTACGCCGAACTCCTCGGTCGAACCGCTGAGCGGAATTTCATCCGGCAAGCCGTTGCCATTCGGATCTCCATCCTTGAATGCCTGAAGCACCTCGCGTAATTGCTCCGTTGTTTTTGGCATCTGGAGTCCAAGCTTCTTCAGCCATTTATCGTTTAACCATAGCTTATACGGATACGAACAATGGAAGCAATCGCTATAGGCGCCAAGACCGTATATATTACCGTCCGGAGCCGTATTCAACGCCCGAAGTCCAGGCTCTTGTTCGAAAGCTGCCTTTATATGAGGCGCATACTGTTCAATGAGATCGTTCAGCGGATAAAGGATCCCCTGCTTGCCATAGCGGATGACGTCTGCTTGCGAGAACTGGTCAATATAGCTTGTCAGAATATAGGCATCGGGATAATGGCCGTTCGCGAGCGAAATTTGGCGTTTCTCCTTGGCCCCTTCGTACGGAATGGTCTGCCAGTTAAAGCTTACCTTAAATTTCTGTTCCAGCAGCCGGGAGAAATCGTTAGTCTTCAGGTTCTGGCCAGCGTCCTGCTGGGCGAAAACGCTGATCCGTAGCGGTTTATCCGCTTCGGATCCAGTTTGCTCCGCCGAACTGCATGAGGAGAGTCCCAGAAGGACGGAGCAGACGGAGAGAACGGTGCAGGCCAGACGAATAAGCTTGTTCAAACCATCTCCCCCTTCACCCTTCCACCGTTTGCCTGTACGAGCTTGGCGAGACGCCAGTGACCCGCTTAAATGCTCTTCGGAACGAATGGGAGCTGTTGTAGCCGACACGGGATGATATTTCGTCAACCGTGTACCGGTTTTCGCGCAGCAGCGCGATGGCGTTCTCCATCCGTACCTGCTCCAGATAATCGGACAGATTCGAGCCCGTCACTTCCTTGAATAACTGGGAAATATATTTCTCGGGTCTCTCCACGGCCTCGGCAACCCGGTACAGGGTCAAGTCGGAGTCCGAGAAACGACTAGCTATATAAGCTTTAATCGCCTCGATAATTCTTGTATGCCCGTCGTTCTTGCGGCTTACGACGATCGAGCACATCACGCCGGTGATATCTTCGATTTCGGCTTGGAAGGACCGCTTGTCGGAAGCGTGCAGCGCAATGATCCGGTCTTTAAGCTGCTCGAACATGCCGGATTCCATAAAGGATTTCTGATCGAGCAGCTTAAGCAGGGTTCCTTTCATTTCTCCGGCCAGCTGCTGCCACATTTCCACGGACAGCTCCCGCTGCTCGGTATTAAGAGACATTACTGTGCGGACGATTTTACTTGTTTCCTCCGACTCCCCTGCCCGGATCGTGCCGATCAGACGCAGCTCCATCTCAAGCGGATAATAATAAGTCGCGCTCTCGAGTCGGGTTTCCTCAAACCAGACGATTCCTTTCCGTTCGGCATGAAGCGCTTGATCCATTGTCTGCTTCGCCTGCTCATAGGAGACGCTGACTTCGGTTTCCGAAGCAAATGCTTCGCCAAGCGCGGCAATAAACGTAATGCGGTATTGGTCGAACGCATGCTTGGACAGCTGCTCGAGCAGGCTGGCAATCTCGCCTTGCCCAATCGCGTTGCCGGTCTCGGCTTCCATGGACGCGAACACGATCACTATCCGGTCGGAGCCCCAATCGGTGGTCAACGTAAAGCCGGCAATGTCGAGGAGCGCTTGCTTCAGCAGCAGCCTTGCGGCATGAAGCTCATTCAGAACCTCCACGCTGTCCATGCCCGTATAGCCTTGCACCTGTAAAATGCAGACGTATCCGGAATGTCCGTAAATGCCCGTATTCGCTTGGGAAGCGGCCGCGAATATTTCTTCCCGCGTCTGCAGTTCCCCGGATAGGAGCCGCTTCAGGAAAGCATCGCGAATGAGCGGTAGCTGTCTCCTCAATTCGGATTCCAGCTGATTGCTGCTGCGGATCATCTCCGCAATGTTCCCGTGCAGGAAGTCGTATTCGTTCCTTTCCGTCGTGTCGTCTTTTCCGAACTGCTCCTTTACCACGGAAACCAGCTTATGGATCGGCATGCTGTTGCGGTAGGCCAGCATTAATCCAACGAACAAACCAACGGCGATGGCAATGCCTGTAATCGTCCAAGTGATGAACTTGATCTGATTCGCATACTCGAGCAAGGCATGTCTCGGAATACCGGAGCGGTAAACCCAGCCGTTTGTATTCGAATGTATGGTAATCACGAGATCGTCTTTGTAGAATTGGCTGGTTTTGTCCGCGTCAAAGCTTGCATCCTTGGCTAACGCCTGCATGTCGGGCACGCCGGTACCCAGCGAAGCGATGGTTCGGCCGCTGGCATCGCTGATTTGCGTCCAGCCGCCGTATTTGTCCGTGATGCCCGTCAATAGATTGGTAATCGTCTTCTCGTCGATCGTAACCACCACAACAGCCGGAGAAGAACCGCTGAAGCTGTCCAGCGGGAAAGACTGCATGTAAGTGACGACCGATGTTATCGTTCCCCTATTATTGTAAGGGCGAAGCGGGATAATCTCGCTCCTATGCGTCTGCCCGAGAATGGACTGTCTCCATTCGGCTAACGATTGGTCCTCATACCGGAAGCTTTCGTAGAAATGCTCGGGTCTTACGTATGCGGAGCCTGGCGTCAGAATAACGTTGTAATTGCCCAGATAAATATAGAACTGCTGAAGAAAATCATTGGTCTGCCCAAACGTTAACACGCTGCGCAGGATCCGCCAGATGCCGTATACATTCGTCTGCTCCCCGCTGCTCTTCTCGTTCATCAGCATGTTCAAATCCGGATTGATCGCAAGCTGTCTCGTAAATCCTTCAACCTCTGCCATTCTGCGCTCCAGCAGCTCTTTGCTCTTCTGCAGCTGCATGACGCTGTTCTCGATGGACAGCTTCTCCGTCACCGATATGGAAGTATGATAGGATAGGAAGCCGGCAATGCTTGGAATGATCAGGATAACGATGTACGATACGAGGAATCTCCTAAAAACGCTGTTAAACTTCTTCATCCGCCACCCCCTCCCTTATATTCTGGCAGCGCTTACACGCCTCTTTCTCTATTATCCTATAAAATACGTTTTCCCGCACTTTATTTTCCCGACATACGCAGCCCTTTCATTTATCGTACCACTGAAGAATTCATACGTATTTGCATAAGCGTCCATTAATTTGACGATTACTCCGGTTGAAAAAAGAAGAACCGCAGGCAGCGCCAAGGCTGCTTGCGGTTCATTCTATGATTGATTTACTGAATTGGGGCAAGGTTGACCCCATCGATTACGGAATAAGAAGAGCTGCCCGGCGTCTTCCAGCCTACCGCGACATGATCGTCTCCTCCTTCTTCCTTATGCAAAACTTCAACATAGTAACGCTGACCGGCCGTCAGCGAGATTTGCCCGGACTGCTGGCTTGCGTATTGCGTGAAGTTCAGCGGATACACCCAGTCGACAACTTCTCCGATCTGAGTCTTATTGGCAGGATTCGCATCCGTACTGAGGTACATTACGCTATTATTATCTCCCGCGATAGAGAATTGGTAGATCCCCGTTACGGAAGGCACTATATAGCCCCGGATCCGCGTGCCGTAATTATCGCCCCAGTTGGATGGCGCCTGGAAGCTGGTTAACGTGCTGGTTCCGGATGGTGCCGTGCCGGTAGGAATGCTGGCAATCGTGCTGCCCGTAATATTCGTCCAGTACTCGCGCGTAATAGTGCCCGCAGGCGTCTGGCCGCCGGATGCGTTAGTCGTAACGTTAAGCGCAGCGCTGGCTGCCGACACGTTGCCGGCCCCATCTTTCGCCTTCACGGTAAAACTGTAAGCGGTGCTTGGAGACAAGCCGGTTACATTAAGCGATGTCGCTCCCGCTGTTGTGCCTGCAAGCGTTGCTCCGTTATATACTTCATATCCGGTCACGCCTACATTGTCCGTCGATGCCGACCAAGACAGGCTTACGCTTGTGGACGTCTTCGATGGCGAGGTTAGCCCTGTCGGCGTCGTTGGAGCTTGCGTATCGCCTGCCGCGGCATTTGTGGTTACGCTCAGCGCGGTGCTTGCGGCAGACAAATTGCCGGCGGCATCCTTCGCCTTCACCGTGAAGGTGTAGGTTGTGCTTGGAGAAAGCGCGGTTACGTTAAAGGAAGTGGCGCCCGTGGTCGAGCCGGCCAGCGTGCTTCCTTTATAAATGTCATAACCCGTTACTCCTACATTGTCCGTCGATGCGGACCAAGTCAGATTCACGCTGGTCGACGTCTTCGAAGGAGAGGACAATCCGGTTGGAGCCGTAGGCGCCTGCGTATCGCTTCCGCCACCGCCAACAGCCATGTTGACGTCGCAGGTTTTGTATTGACCCGGAGCAGGATCGCCGAATACGTTGTTGGCGCACATGACGCCGTTTGTATAGGTACCGTAATTGTAAAGACCTGCTGCGCCGTAGCGGACTTCCTTCGTTCCCGTAAAGCTGCACATATTGTTTTCGCCCGCGCACGCGACCCATACAGGCGTAGGAATCGAGCTGGTCGTGACGCTGATTGCGCTGCTAAGCGAGGAAGTATTGCCGGAGGCGTCCTTCGCTCTGACGGCAAAGCTGTAAGCCGTGTTGGAGGTCAATCCGTTTACCGTAAAGGAGGTTGTAGCCGGGCCTACCGTCGAACCCGCCAGTACGCCGTCTTTATAGATGTCGTACCCGGCAATTCCGATATTGTCCGTTGATGCAGTCCAAGTCAGCGTAACGCTTGTGTCGGTCTTCGACGGAGACGTCAAATTGGTTGGCGTTGTTGGAGCCGTTGTATCCGGCGGTCCCGCTATAACGGTAACGGTCTGCTCCTTCACGCTGGCGCGTCCGCCGTTATCCCAAACGCCAAGAATTACTTGATAAGTACCGGGCTTCTGATAAGTATACGTTGGGCTGGCGGTCGTAACCGGCAGTCCTTCGCCGAGATCCCACAGATTCTCCACAATGGTACCGTTGTCGGTTGATGTATTCGTGAAGGTCACGGATTGGCCAAGCTGCACGGTCAGCGGAGCTGTGAAGTTCGCTACCGGCTTCGGATCGCTGAAGCCCCTGCTTGCGAGCTGCGTGTTATTGCCGTTGCCGCTTACCGTATTGTTGCTCCACTCGAGATCCGCTGCCGAGGATGGATATTGGTCAATCGAAGGACCGGCGTTGTTCGTAATAATGTTATTAATGAAGCTCAGGCGGTCGGTACCGCCCGCGGTTGTAATTTCGATCGCTTTGCGCCCGTTATTCGTAATCGTATTGCTGTCGAACGTCACGTTTTTCGTATTGCCATGAATGCGGACCGCGTTGCCGTCGTAACCCGGATAAGCGGCTTTCGGATTGCCGGCGGCTCCGTCTTTGAACGTGTTTTTGTAAAAATATTGGTACTGCTCCGTTTGTCCCGTGCCTTCTCCTTGCAGCTGCATGCCCCACATTACCATGTTTTGCACCGTGTTGTAGTTCCAAAGCTGGTAGCCGGTGCCCGGGGACTGCTGAATGCCGACCTGCTGGCCGCCGTCAACCATGTTGCCGGAAGTGACGCCGTGGTCAACCATCACCTCAAGCCCCATGTTGCCTACCGTTGTGCTGGAGCCGACATAGTTGTTGCGGACCGCGATATAGGCGGAACGGACCGTGCTGATCCAGTGATCGACGGTATTGTTCTCAACCAGGGAATAGTTTACGTTGGTATGAAGCTCGATGCCCAGCCCTTCCATTTTCTTGCCGGTGCCGGTAACCGTATTTCCCCGAACGATCGCGTAAGGGCTGTCGTCGTTAATAAAGATGCCGCCGCGTCCGGTTTCCGCAACATAGTTATTCTCGACGAGGGCATGATCCGAGCCCCAGCCTACGCGCACGCCGCCGCCCCAGTCCGAATTAACCCCGATATTGGTTACCACGCTGTCCGCGATTGTCAGATTATCCGTGTTGACGCCGTACAATGCAAACGGACCGAATCCGGACGACATGCCGAAATCCTTAACCTTCAGATTCAGCATTTTATTGCCGCTGCCGTTTTCCGATACAACCGCGGATTGGGGTACAGTGCTGTTGCTGGCATCGAGCGTCATCGAAGACACTTCGGCGCCTGAGAGATTATAGAGCGAGAAGAAGGTATTGGCCGAAGTCGAATTGTATTTGATAATCGTATTATCCCGGCTTTGACCCGTAATTTTGACGCCCGATTTCCCGCTGACCGCGGTTCCGAGATAATACGTGCCGTCGGGAATAAATACCGTATCCCCGCTGGCTGCAGCGTTAACGGCCGCTTGAATAGCCGCACTGTCGTCGCCCGTGTCCGTGCCGTTCGCGCCATATGAAGTGACATTCAAGGTTGCGGCGTAAGCAGGCATCGCGGGGATGACGGGAAGCAATAAGGCTGTCGCGCATAAGAGGCTTGCAATTTTTTGGTTCGTCTTGGAGACCCGCTGTGACTTGGCTAATCTCATAAGTTCACTCTCTCTTTCGTTACTGGGATAATGGCATACAGATGCTTCCGGCTTCTTCTCCCCTGTTATGATCCCAAGAAGTTCCTCTCTCTGTAGCTAACTGCCCTGAACCGGGCTTCACCTCCCTTCGTGAAAGTGCAAAAGCGGCAAGGGCCGACGGCCTTTTTTTCGTGCATTGCTAGCCGTTACTCGTACTGCCGTATACGATAACTGCATTTCCCCAGTCCGCATGATCCCAGTCGTTTCCGTTGCCGCCGTTTGTGACGACCAGCTTTAGCGCTTGCGCGCCGCTGATGTCCAGATCGATCAAAGCGGTCTCCGATTCCGCGGTCAATACGCCGCTGTCGTAGGCTAGCTCTCCGTCGAGCCACACTTGGAAGCTGACCGCGCCATTGCCGTACGTCTCGTCATCCACGCCAACCTCAGCAAGGAAACGATTGTACGCACCGCCTACCGCGTAGATGATTTCCGAATCCGCATGCGTGCCGAGACCTTTGGCGTACTCGGTTCCGTTTAGCGTAATTACCCGGCCGTCGGAAGATTTATCGCGCATAACGCTGCCCCAGCCCGCCGTTCCGATGTCCCACCCATAATCACTCAAATACACGTCGCCTATTGGAGCAGGCTGAACGGCTGTTGCCGGATCGCTGGCTTCCGAAGCATTGCCCGCCGCATCCTTCGCCTTTACCGTAAAACGATTCGAAGTACCCGGCAGCAATCCGGTTGCTTCATAGTGAGTCGTCGCCCCGTTTGTCGTGCCGATCAGGATACCTCCCCGGTATACCTCATACCCCGTAACCTCCTTATTGTCCGATGACGCTGTCCAGTTGAGACTAACATTCGTCTCGCCGATTGCCGCTGCGGTCAGGCCGTTAGGCTTTGTTGGAGGCGTGGCATCGGGAGCTTCCGTCGTAACCGAAAGCGTTGCGCTTGGCGAGGATACGTTACCGGCAGCATCTCTTGCACGAAGCACGATTAGATACGCCGTTGACGGAGACAACCCCGTTGCGAGATAAGTCGTTTCTCCCGGGGCAGTTGATCCGGCCAATGTTTCGTTGACATACACGTCGTAACTTACGACGCCAACGTTATCCGATGCCGGACTCCAGCTGAGAGCAACGGTTTCATCGGTCTGCAGCGGCGAGACGAGATCGCCCGGAGCCGAAGGGGACTGCGTATCCGGTTTGCCCGGGCGCACGACTACGGTTCGTTCCTTAAGGCTGGCGCGTCCTTCGTTATCCCAGACAACCAAGGTTACCCGATAAGCGCCAAGCCGGTCGTATACAAAAGTCGGCTGCACGCTTGAACTTGGAAGACCCTCGCCAAAATCCCAGAGCTGATGCGAGATCGAGCCATCATCCTTTGATTTGTTCACGAACGCGACAGGCTCGCCGACGCGCACGATCATTGGCGCATCAAAGTCTGCCGTTGGTTTTGCATTCTCGAAGCCGCGCGAAGCAGGTTGCGAATTGCTGCCATTGCGGAGCACGGTATTCCCTTGCCATTCCAAATGGCCGGCAGCGGCAGGATACGGATCGACTGCAGCAGCCTTGTTTCCCGTTATTAGATTATTGGTAAAGCTCAGCCGGTCAACGCCTGCCGCCCCCGTAAACTCGATCCCTTTTCGTCCGTTGCCCGAGATGAGGTTGCTGTCGAACGTCAGATTCTGCGAGCTGCCGTGAATGCGTACGCCGTTCCCGTCGTAGCCCGGATACGCCGCGGCAGGGTTGCCTTCCTGCGTATCCATGAAGCTGTTTCTGTAAAAATACTGGAACTGCTCCGTTTGCCCCGTGCCTTCGCCCTGGAGCTGCATTCCCCACATCACCATGTTTTTCACTACGTTGTAGCCCCACAACTGATACCCCGTGCCGGGCGATTGCTGTATGCCAACCTGCTGGCCCCCGTCCACGATATTGTCCGTTGTGACGGCGTTATCCGCCATGACCTCGAGGCCAATGCTGCCTACTCTTCCGTCTTTGGGTTTCACGATGTTACGTCGTACCGCAATCGTATCGGAGCGAACCGCGCTGATCCAGAAGTCGACCTCATTGTCTTCAATGACGGAATGATTCACGTTCGTGTGCAATTCAATGGACAATCCATGCTCTTTCAGACCGGATCCGGTTATTTTGTTGGAGCGTATGACGGCTCCAGGACTATCGTCATTGATCAGAATGCCGCCGCGTCCCGTATTTGAAATTTCGTTATTCTCGACCAGCACGTTGGAAGAACCCCAGCCCGCGCGGATGCCAGCGCCCCATATGGAAGCGGTTCCGATATTGGATATCCTATTGTTGGTAATACTGGCGTCGGTGGAGCCTATCACATAGAGAGCATGCGGGCCAAAGCCTTCGGCTGCTTCAAAGTTTTGAACCCTGAGATTGTTCATCCTGTTATGGCTGCCGCCTTCGGATACTACGGCGGACATCGCGATTTGGCTTCCGCCGGCGTCTAGCGTGAGGTCCGATACCGAAGCATGCGTAACGTTGTGCAAATAGAACATATATGTATCCGAACCCGACGTGAATTGAATGATCGTCTTATCCCTTTTCTCGCCCCTGATCGTTACGCCGGATTTGCCCGATAAGGTGCCGGACAGCTGGTAAGTACCCTTCGGAATCATAACGGTATCGCCCGTATCTGCCGCATCTATGGCGGCTTGAATGGCTGCGCGGTCATCCAGTCCATCCTGGCCGTTTGCGCCATAATCCGCAGCCGAAATGATGTTCCTATGGGCTGGTGATGCCCCGGCGGCTGCACCAGGCAGCGGGAATGCCGTGAACAACAGGGCCAGCGACAGGAACAAGCCGGTCACCAATCGTTTGGATTTCATTAAGGTCATCTCTCCTTCGCGCTTGGTATAAGGCGGAACCGGATCTCCCTTCTCCGCTCCTCCATCGTGCCCGATCCCGGGTCATATGGAAACTGTTCAATTCTCGAATAACAGCACTATCAGGCTGTATTTCGGGTTAAATACTGTATTAAACGCTTCGCATAAAACTGTACAAAAACAAAAAAGCCCGCAGGTTTCCCGCGGGCCAGCTCCATTTTCGATATTAATGAGCTTCATATACATAGCGAAAACCATCAGATGGATGATATATCCCATCGATGGTTTTCGCGTACAGCATCTTATTTTTCCAGTGCGGCTTGAATGTGTTTGTTCAGCGTTGTTACATCGAAAGGCGAAGTCGGCTTGTCCGATAATTGGAAGCTTTGCTTTAGCTTGATTATACGGTAAACGCTCGCATCCAGAACAGACGGAGGGATTTCGCCGCTTTGCGCAGCTGCCGTCAGGGCGTCAATCACGGTTTGCTGCTGCACCGGGTCATGACCGACCAGGATAATATCCGCTCCTGCTAATACCGATTGCACCGATGCTGGCCCGACGGCCTTCACCTTCCCCACAGCCCCCATTGTCATATCGTCCGTAATAACAACTCCTCCGAACTTAAGCTCCCCTCTCAAATAATCCTGGATGACTTTCTTTGACATGGAAGCCGGCGTATCCGGATCAAGCTTCGTCATCAAGATATGCGCGACCATCACCATAGGCGCTCCTTGCTTAATTGCGGAGCCGAAGGGGACAAATTCGATGGAGCGCAGCCGCTCGAGATCATGATCGACCACCGGCAGCCCCAGGTGGGAATCGACGGAGGTATCGCCGTGCCCGGGAAAATGCTTGACTACCGGAATGACTCCCTGCGATTGGATGCCAAGCATCTCCTGCACGCCCATGCTGCTGACCAACTCTGCCGTGGTACCAAAAGCACGGTTTCCGATGACCGGGTTTTTGGGGTTTGTATTGACATCGAGAACGGGTGCGAAATCGGTATTCATACCAATCGCTTTCACCGCTTCGCCCAATGCCGCGCCTACCCGATTGGCATATTGGGGATCATTGGTCTTCCCTACCGTCCTGCTGGCCGGAAATGCCTGAATTGGCTTGGGCAATCGGGAGACCCGGCCCCCCTCCTGGTCCGTGCTCAAGAGAAGCGGAAGCTTCGCGCCATTGTTTCGGTTGATTTGCTTGAGATCGTTAACCAGCTTAATTGTCTGCGACGGAGACTCGATATTATTGCTATAGAGAATAATCCCGCCAATGTGGTTGTCTTTGATAAGCTTGCTTATTTCAGGCTGTATTTCCGTGCCGTCCATTCCCACCAATACCATTTGACCTATCTTCTCGGTTAAGCTCATGGATGCTGCAAGCTCGGCTATCGGATCGGCAGGCGTTGGCGTCTCGCTGTTCACGGGTTGCTCCGGCTCAGCCGTTCCGCAACCGGTCAGAACAAGAAGTGCAAGAATGATCGCGTACAGAGAACAGATTCGAAGATATCGCATAGGATCCTCCTTATGTAATTCTTAAACGGATGTCTTGAAGACCATCAAATATGTACGGTACAGCCCGGAAGAAAAGCTAAGTTGACCGATACCCGCAACTTAGCTTAACCCGATTATAACATAGCCGATTGCCGGGCACGAATCTGTTCTCTGGCCTCATCGTTCATCCTGGCCGGCGTCCATTTCGGTTCAAAGACGAGCTGGACTTCGGCTTGCTTTACGCCGTCAACCGATCCGGCTGCTTTTTTGACATCCGCAATAATGCGATCCGCCAAAGGGCATTCGGGAATAGTCAAGGTCATTTCGATAACTGCCTTCCCGTTTTCTTCTTCCTTAATACCGTATACAAGTCCGAGATCCACGATATTTACGCCTACTTCGGGATCCATCACGTTTTCGAGCGCCTCCATAATCCGATCTTCATTCATCGCTGCACCTCCCTCGCGTTTCAAGTAAAGTATTCGATCTTGGCTTCGGGAAAATGATCGTGAATCTGTTTATAAATAAATTCCTTCAGTGCGTTAGCCTGCTCGTCAGGGTAAACGTATTTCCCTTGGCCCCAACGCCCCCATTTGTATTTCCGGCTTTCTTCGTCCATCTCCAGCTTGGATTTGGGGTAGCGCTGCTGAATCACATTTTTCGCCGTTTTTGTGAAACGATGCTGGATCAGCTCGAAAGTCAGGTCGGTGCATGCTTCGGGCGGAAGCGCAGTTTTTAATAGACTGATGAGTTCGGCATAACCGTCTTCCCAGCCTTCATGCCAAATGATTGGAGCAATAATAAATCCTAGCGGATAACCTGCGTGGGCAACCTTTCCGGCCGCTGTAATTCGTTCGTAAAATTTCGAAGTGCCCGGCTCGAAATGTTTAATGACATAATCGGCGTTCACGCTGAAACGAAACCGGGTATGCTTGTTATGCTTGGCATCGAGGAGCGGCTCGACATGGTGATACTTCGTGACGAAGCGGAGCCGTCCAAGAGGCTGCTTCCCCATAAATTCGATGTATTCCTTGAGTGAGCCGGAAATATGCTCAAGGCCAACCGGATCGGAGGTACAGGCTGCCTCGAAGCGGGTAATCTCCGGCGCGCGCTCGTCGATATATTTTTTAGCCTGAGCAAGGATATCGTCGGTGTTGACGTAGACGCGGATATACGGCTTAGCTCCAAGCGTGGTCTGCAAATAGCAATAATGGCAATGCCCCATGCAACCCGTGGCAATGGGAATGGCGTATTCAGCCGAAGGCTTTGACTGGTCGAATTTTAACGTTTTCCGAATGCCTACGACAAGCGTTCGTTTGGCAATCCGGTATTTCTCCAAATCGCTTTCCCCGGGTAAATTGGTGATCCGGTTATGCGAAGTGGTCATTTGAATCGGTAGTCCTTGCTTCTTGGCCCATTCATGGATTCGTTGGCCTTTCGGATAGTTCAGCGCATCGGGCTCGAAATACACAAGCTCCGGAACGAATACCTGCGTATCGCGTGCCGGCGGAGTCAATAACCCGCTTGAATTTGACACATCGGCTCACCTCACTGTTACATTCGTTTCGCAATCAACCTTAGGGTGGACGAAATTATCGATTTCATACGAAACAGCTCTTAACGGTTAATCGCAGTGCATAGTTTCCAGACGATACGCGCAACATACACCATGAATCCTGAATAATGACGATCGTAGAACCGGGGGATGGCCATGGCGGAAAAAAATATTCTCGCTTATTTCAAAAGTCCCGAGCAAGCGGAGAAAGCACTCGAGCAATTAATGCCGTTAAAGGTTATAGACAGCTCCATTAACCGGTTTGACGGGTATCCGGGCGACGGATCGGATCGGATTCGCAATCCGATTACGGGCGATTTCCCGGGACTTGGCTACCTAACCCTGGGCGGAGATTTCTCGGACCGGGATGCCGCCATCCTGGCGGCGGCACACGTTAGCGCGAGCGGTATGAGCAGTGGTGGACAAGATGATGAAACGGCCGGGCGAGACATTCTTCTGACCGTTATTGTTGAAGAAGAGGATTATGAACAAGCGGTAGCCATCGTGGAGAAAGCCGGCGCGCTTGTCTAAGGAATAAGAAAGGGATGTTCCCATTTGGGAATATCCCTTTCTTCCTGTTTATATGTGCAATACTTCCTGTTTAAGCGGTGACAGCGCATGCGATTCATCGATGTGAATAAACGCGTCGTATCTTTGCGGCAAAATTGTTGGAACGTAGTTCCCTCTCTCTCGACGGGGGTTATAAACGACGCCAATCGCCCGATGGCCAATCGGTTCGGTAAAATCTTGCCGGTCGAGCATCAGGATCTTATCGAAAGCCCCGGCGCGATGCACGAGATCTTCCCAGCTGTCTTTCAAGGCTTCCGGCACGGTCATTGTTTTTATCTCGCCGCCCCATTGATCCGAAGCAATAACGGTGCCCCTATGCGTTCCGAAACCAACGGCATATACCCGGTCTTCCCCATACTTCTCCCGCACCAGCTGGCCGACGTTTACCATTCCGTCCTCAAGCATATCCGTTGCCCGGGCGTCCCCGATATGCGTGTTATGCTCCCACACAATAGCCTTGGCCCCTTGACCGTAAAAGGTCTTGATTCGGTCCAGCGCTTCAACCATGTGTTGATCCCGTATATTCCAGGATTCGGGTCCTCCGCGCACCATCGATTGATAGTACCGTTCTGCGTTTACGGCCACGAGGGCGTTCAGCTCATCGCTGAGGAGCGCTTCATCGCGGTTATCGCCTTGCTGTCTTTTGCTTTGAAGCTCTTTCAATAACCGTACAACCTCTTGTTCGCAGCTTTCGGATAGAAAAGCAGCCGAGACCCCGTAGTTTTGCGCTTCGCGGTTATAGGGATCGAAGCAGGCAAACGCCTTGCGAGCGATGTCCAGCTCCGGAGAACCCGTCTTCTCCAGATGCTTCAAAATCTCATCCATGGATTCCCACAAGCTGTAAACGTCAAGGCCGTAAAATCCGATCCTCGTATCCGGCATTTGAGATCGATTGTAGTCGTAAAGCCATCCCGCAAATTGCAAAATTTCTTCATTCGCCCACATCCAGGTTGGCCACCGGTTATAGTCGCGCAGCGCCTCTCTCGAATTGGGAGCAGCGCCGTTATACTGTTTTACATAGCGATTCAGGGTATAACAGGATGGCCAATCCCCTTCGACCGCAATAAAGGAGAAGCCTTTGTCGGCAATCAGCCTCTTGGATAACTCCGCTCTCCAAGTGTAAAACTCGGACGTGCCGTGGGAGGCTTCGCCCAATAATACGATATCCGCATCCCCAATGGCATGAATTAACGGGTCAAGATCTGCCGGGCTTTTTAATGGGAACGCGCAATCTTTTATTTTTTCCACTATGCTTTCGCTGTTGGTCATGTTTATTCTCCTACCCCTAGATGTCGCGATGCCGTGCCATCGTGCCATCTTATAGCGTTACCCGAAATAAAGCCATTATGTAATCCCGGATGCAGGCTGCTAATCAAACCAAGCTGCTAAGCTTGCTTATCCGAAAATTGATGTAACGCAAAAAACCCCAGATCGTGAATCTGCAGCCATTCGAATCGGTCAATCAAGCAACTACCGTAATGGTGCCGTGGTACATGTACATTCCGCAATCAAATGGATACGACCCGGGCTTTAAATGGTCCAAAGTCGTCACATTCTCCCCTTTTTTCAAATAAAGATCAAATCCGAGCTCATCCGAATCGACGCTTGTAATGCAGGTAAAAGAGGTATTCTTGACAAAATTCAGCTTTACGGGAACTCCTGCCTTAATTTCAATATCGGAAGGGTAAAAACCGTCTTTCTTGGCTTGGATCGTCACCACCTGATAGCCGTCCTGCATCGTCACGGCGGGCGTTTCCGCAGCGGTCTTCGAGTTGGATGAGGAGAAGAAAACAAAAAATAATGTGCATATAACAACGATAGCTAGAATAAGCCACATGGCCGGGGATTTGAATAGGCTGGTTTTCATCGCATACACTCCTTTCCTAGGTCGATTATACATCTTCGACTCGGATGAATATGGCCGGCCATGTGGCCGTTCCTTGAAGGAATAGTGAATATTTCAGTACAAAAAAACAGCTGCCGAATCTCGGAAGCTGCTTTGCGTTAACGCCGGCTTAGGAAAAGCAAAATAAATGAGATCACGATGATAGAGCCTGTCCATGCCCAAGCCAGCGTTGTATGGCCGGAATCAACGGCTACATAGATGGCGGTGGGCAACGTTTGAGTCTTGCCCGGAATGTTTCCCGCTATCATCAGCGTGGCGCCGAATTCTCCTAGACCTCGTGCAAAGCCAAGAATATAAGCCGAAATAAGCGATCGGAATGCCAGCGGCAGCGTAATGTGCCAGAATACCTGCCGTTCGTTCGCTCCGATTGACCGCCCCGCCTCTTCTAATCTTTTATCAACGGATTGAAAGCCAACCTTCATCGTCTGATACACCAGCGGAAAAGAAACGACGACTGCAGCTATAACGGCAGCCCACCAGGTAAAGATAACGGGAGCCGAGAATAGCCATTCGATAGCCCGCCCCAGCCAGCTTCTCCTTCCCAATAAGAAAAGCAATAAAAAACCGACGACAGTCGGCGGAAGGACTAGCGGCAGCATAAATACGGTTTCGATAAAAATCTTGCTTTTTAGTTTAGTGCGGGAGATCCACCACGCTGCAGCTACTCCAAGAAACAGCACAAAAAAGCTTGAACACAGGGCTACCAATAAGGATAACCGTATAGGAAGCCAAAAATCATGAGCGCTAATCAACTTCTCCCCCACTTCTTTTATGTCTAATTATAACGAAATGCATTTAAATAGAACATTCACCTAATATAAACGGTACCACCGTAGATATCAACAAAACAGTGTGATGAGAAGAACACTAAGCATTACCGGCAAAATTGGAGCAAGTAAAAAAGAAAGGAGACCCGCTGCCGGGTCTCCTGCCTCCTATGATGATTTCATTTCCGTTATTAAGCCCGAATTAGTTCAGACCGGCTTTTGACAAGCCAAAAGCTGCATCCGCGGAGCCAGGCTCGGTTCTAAAAGCAACGTTTGCGCGGTTCCAGGCATTGATCGCCATGATCGAGTAGGTCAGGTCGGAGATTTCCTTCTCCGTGAATTGTTCGCGGACATGGTTGTAGATTTCGTCGGATACGCCATGCTCCGGCAGTTTAGTCAAAACCTCAGTCCAAGCGAGCGCTGCTCTTTCCCGGGCGTCGAACAAGGTGGATTCTCTCCAGACCGCGAGATGGTAAAGACGCAGTTCTCTCTCTCCGTGAATCTTAGCTTCTTTCACATGCATATCCAGACAGAATCCGCAGCCGTTCATTTGGGAAGCCCGGATGTGAACGAGATGAATAATCTTCGTATCAATGGAACTGGATTTCTCCGCATAGCTCAGCTCCATCATTTTTTTCGTAAACTCAGGCGATTGCTGCATATAATTTACACGTTGTGTCATTTCGTATTCCTCCTCAAATTTGTTGTGACGTTATTAAGACAATTGACGGTTTCGTTTTGTGACAGCCTTAGCGAAAAAGTTTTTAAGTGACGTTCAGGCCGCCGTCTATCGCGATAACCTGACCCGTTATCCAATCCATACCCGGTTCGGAGAGAGTCACAATCCATGCGGCAACGTCTTTAGGCTCTCCGCGGCGGCCAAGAGGTATGCTCTTGCGTTCATGCTCCTTCACCGCTTCAGCCTGTTCCGGAGTAAGTCCCATCCGCTCCTGGAGAAAAGAAGTCTCGACAGGTCCGGACGCTATGGCATTCACGCGAATGCCCTTCGGAGCGAGCTCAAGCGCCCAGCTTCGCGTCATGTACTCCATTGCAGCTTTGCTCGAACCGTATAGCGACAAATTGGCTCCCGCTTTACTGCCATAAGTGCTCGACATATTGAGGATTAGTCCGTTTGTTTTCTCCAGATAAGGAATAGCAGCAGCTGCAAGCAGCGTTGGACCTACTACATTTACCGCGAAGATGTCTGTTATGGCTTGGGCATTCACATGCTCTAGCGGCATAATACCGCCTGCTCCCGCATTATTCACAATAATATCCAACCGTCCCCATAGCCCTATTGCTGCCGCAACCGTACCGGCAGCCGAATCGGGATCGCTTGAATCAGCAACAAAACCTCTGATATTCGGATGCTTTGCCGTAATTTCTTCCAATACTTCCGCCCGACGTCCGGTAATGAGCACCTTGGCTCCCTTGGCCGCAAACATTTGTGCGGCGGCAAATCCGATACCGGATCCTCCTCCGGTTATAATAACAACCTTATTGTCTAACATAAGCTCGGTCTCCTTTTAAACTATCACGGATTTATATTAAACTGCTAATAATTAATTAATTAACTATTGGACGAAAGCCGTCCTTTTCCAGGACGGAAATCGTGATTTAGAATAAAATGCTCAATAATTCTTTCAGCCTAGACTGATTTTCCATCGATAGCTTTCCAATATGCTCTTTGATTGTATCCTCGTAGACGGGCCACACCGTTTCAATCAGAGCCTCGCCTTGCGATGTTAATCGCACAAGGACTCGTCTTCGGTTAGAGGGATCAAAATCTCTTTGAATCCTTCCCGCCTTTTCCAACGTGTTCAGCAAGTTGCTGATATTCGCCCTTGTCACGGCGAGATCATCGCTTAATTCGGACGGAAGCATCGGCTTTCCGCCTCTTTTCAAGGCGACGAGCAAGCACCAACGGCCAAGCGTCAAATCAAACTTCCCAAGATGCTCTTCCAGCTTCTGTACCAGATGATGACTGGTTTTATAAATCGTTAGAAAAACATCGATTTGGAGAAGAGGCTTCTCAAACGGGTCCCATTTCTCTATACGGTTAGCCTCCTTTATAATTAATCAATTAACTATTTGCAAGTTAACAATACAGCGAATTTTTTCGCGTGTCAAGTCAATGCTTCATGCAAAGACTGCCGATAGGTTATTATCGGCAGTCCCCTATACCGGTATGCCTTAAGCTAATGCGGTTGGTCTTACCATAATTTCGCTAATGAGAGCGTCGTCAGGTTCACTGATTGCATAAGCGATAGCTTTCGCGATTCGGGACGGAGCAATTCCCATATCGCGTATCTGGCTGGCGACGGCTTGCACCTCGGGACTTGTGATGCTGCCGAAGAGCTCCGTACTTGTCAAGCCTGGAGCTACGACGGTGGATCGAATACCCGATGAAGCGGATTCCTCCAGGCGCAGCCCTTCCGAGATCGCCCTTACGGCAAATTTGGTAGCCGCGTATATGGCGGAAGTGGCGGATACGTGATAGCCCGAGGTGGAAGACAAATTAATGACATGACCGGACTTTTGCTCGCGCATAATCGGTAACACCGCTGCGATTGCGTACAACACGCCTTTGATATTCACATCAATCATTTGCTCCCACTCTTCCACCCGCAGCTCGTTCATTCTGGAGCTTGGCATAATGCCGGCGTTGTTTACCAAGACATCGATACGGCCATACTTATCCAATGCGAATTGTGCCAGGCTCTTCATATCATCGGCAGACACGACATTTGCTTTAACGGATACCGCTTCTCCTCCGTTTTGCTTAATGTCATTAACGATTGCGTGAAGACGATCCTCTCTCCTCGCTGCCAGCACAACCTTCGCTCCGTTTTCAGCTAGCAGCCTTGCCGTTGCCTCCCCTATTCCACTTGATGCTCCCGTAATAATAACGACTTTACCTTTTATATTTTCCATGGCGGTTATCTCCTTTGTTTGCTGAATTTGTGTCGGATATATAACGCGAGTTGAATATTTAACGGCCGTTGATTTACATTATAGACAGATATCGCAACCTCTCAATGGTTGATTGCAGCGCTTTTGTTTTATATCCGACACTCACTTCGCAATTGTTGATTAACTTAAGGAGGAATCCTTTGGCATGGAAAATGTGGCAAAGACGGATCGCCGTATTCTTAGGACGAAACAGGCGATCAAGAAGTCATTTCTTGAGCTTTTTACGGAAAAAGAGTTTGAACAGATTACGATTAACGAGATCGCGGACCGGGCCAATGTAAACCGCGGAACCGTTTATTTGCATTACAGCGACAAATACGATCTTCTGGACAAATGTATCGAAGAGCATATCAACGAAATCATCTCTTTATGTAAAGATCGCGGGTCGGGTCAAGGCAATCCCCAGCAGCTGTTTGATTATTTTCGCGAGCATTTCCCTTTTTTCTCGGCTATGTTTTCCAATGAACGAGTTTTTCTATTCCGGGATCAATTGCTTCATTTCTTCTCCGTCAATATGATGATGAAAATGGAACAGGCGAACGACAAGCCAATTATCGATCAGGAGATTAAGGCCCAATTTATGGCTTCCGCCTTTATCGGCATCCTGGAATGGTGGATTCGCAACCGGATGCCGCATTCCACTCTGTTTATGGCGGATCAGGTGCGGAATTTATTCGAAAATAACCAGGTCTACCCGATGTTTCGGTAAAACGAAAAACCATCCGATCCCGGAGTTTATGCTCCTAATCAGATGGTTTTTGACTTTTACAAACCTAAATTTTCAATGCGGTTAAGCAAGCTGGTTATATCTGAAATCGTTTGGATGATCGGCGAGTTTTGTATACGGTCCAAAGCGAGATGGCCGTTCGCCAAGGCGTCATTAATCTCCTGAAGCAAGACTTGATTTTTCTCGATCAATTGTTGATGCAGATCCTGTGCAATCGCGGGGGCTTCCAGCAGGTTAAACTGCATAATGTCTTCTTTTAACGCAACTAACCGGTCCTCCAGCTGCTGCTTGGTTTCGGGGTCGGTCGCGGCGTCCCGAATCATTTGCGGTGCCTGCTCCGCAAAATCGGACAATCTATTCATATGCTCCTGTGCTTGATCCGCGTATTTCACGGTTTGATTGGCGCTCTCGAACAATGAACACGCGCTTAACATCATCGCGGAAACGACGAGCAAGAGAATCATAAGTTTCCTCATTCCGCACCTCTTCCTTCCTTAGGGTTGCTAATTTTTACTTTTTACGCATTCGGAGGAAAAGGGTTTCATGAAACAGCCTCAAGGCGCGGCTTGAGGCTGTTTCTCTGCGTTTGATTAATCTACAATCATGTCGCCAACCCACAAAAGGATGCCGGTGGCGATATTGAACCAACCGATAAATTTGGAAATCTTCCATTCCTTTTTTTTCTTTTTATCCTTGCCCAGATCTCTCACGTCAATGTAAAGGATAAGCAGCCCGCTTACGATATACAATGTAATTGCGTAATACAGATAGCCTATGGTGTAACCGCCAAGCATCCGTAATCCCTTCCTCGCCAAACAGGATATTAAACGCCTTTCATTCCGATTCTTCGTACCTTCATCGCGACTTTGACTTCAAAAGTGCATTGCTTGTACATTTTGCTCCATTCCTCTGCCGTTTTGATCCGCTTGTTCCAATATTGCGACTTTCTGGCCCGTACGATTTCGCCAAATCCGAAATAATCCGAGCCCTTTTCTTGCGATTGCTTAATGATGTCGGAATAAAATTTAACGGCATCTTCTCCTTGCTTCTCCTCGATTAATTTCAAGATATCCGGATTATTAATCTGAATATCGTTGCTCACCTTTCCTTCCACGTTTAGCTCAATTCCGATATCTATCGTGAAATGCGGAACACCGTCCTTGATTTGGACTTTGATTTTGGAGCGGCGGTGGGTCGCGGTCGTCATGACGCTTTGTTCTGGACTGCCGAGCTGAACGAACACCCTGTAACCCGCGGGATTGATCCCTTTAACCGCCAAATACCCCGCTATTTCTAACGGCTTGGTCACTCCAACCATATGGTCGCCTACAAAGTAAGCCAGACCTTTGATCTCCACATTCTGTTCTTTCTTAATCTCAACAAATGGCAAAAAGCCTTCCTGTCCTTTTTTAGAGACATTGCTCCAGAATATGCCGATATAGTCTTTCGGAAATTTCCCCATTCGAATGCCTTCATCCAGCGTTGACATCAAATAAAGGGTAGGAACCCGTTCGAGAGGCGGAGACGCTTCCATAAATTTGCGTGCCTTGCCTTTGGCGACCATCATCCAGGCCATTCGCCGGACTTCAGAGTTTCGGCGAAAATAATCGTTTATGTTTTCGAGACCTTTTCTGGCCACGGCTTCGGAGATCACTATGACGCGCAAATGACCGAAAAAAAGCTTGCTGGATACCTGCTGCTGCAGATTCATAAAGGCGTCGTTTAAGCTATGGCCGACAACCTCGATAACCCACACCGTTTTTCCGACGGAGCCGCTTCCCCCGCCTCCGCTTTCGCCTGGCCCCAACGGTATTCTTCCGGGGAGAGCTATTTGCACGGCAACTCGGATCATTCCTTTACTCGGTGCGGGTATCGTTCCATGCAAATGGGAGATTTCGTCTTCTTGCTCTTCCGCTTTTTCCGTATTTGCCATATCGATAGATACCCCTAGCACAACTGCCCGTTCCTCGATCTCCATCCTATCCCAGCATCCGGCGAGAAATGGCGCGGCAATCGTAACCATGCATAGCACTCTAACGATTTTGATCCACATTCTTGTTGTCTGCAACAGGGTTCCCTCTCTTCTTGCGAAGAATCGAAACGATAAGCAATAAGCCCGGGTAGGCAATGGTAATGATAAGTCCGATGCGGCCGACGTTTTCAATAATTTCATACATTTGAATAATGTTTTTAGGCAGCATGGCCATTACAAAAACAAAAGGCAAAATGAAATAGGAAAACAGCTTATGCTCTTTCAATCGAAAAAAATGACTCATCGAATAAATCGTAAAGAAGTAACTCGAGAATAGCGTTGTAAACACCGCCGTCACCCATACGGCAAGAAAAGCCGCATCCAGCCGCTCCAAAATGTTAGCGGGCAATGACGTTGCCTTGGCAAGCTCCAAGGTCGGCCATAGCAGATTTTTTATCTCCTCCGCACCAAATACGCTGACGGTAGCGGCAACGATAGTCACATAAAGACCTCCGGCAATGACCATGCCCCAAAAACTAGCCTTCATCGCCTTTCGGGGATGCTTCATACTCGGGATAACGGCCGTCATCACGAATGCCCCCTGGAATAGGGCTGCGATCGTTAGCGTACCCTTTAGCATTCCGCCCGGCTCATTGCCCCAAATGGGCAGCAGATTAATCGCTTCCGCATTTTTCAAAGATAAAGCGGCAATGACAAGAACGGGAACCAGCAAAAACGGAAAGTAAAACGTGTGAATATGAGCAAACGTGGTAATTCCGTGCCGTGTGGAAATAGCAGCGAGAAGCAGCATGACGATAACCGTGACTTCAACCGGAGTTGATTTTAATACCGAAGTAACAACAACTTCGCCGAACTCCCGTGCGGTTAACGACGTAAGTACCGCAAAGAAGAGAATGATAAACAAGCTCCCCATCCATGCAAGCCATTTGCCTATTATCTTCTCGCTGTAGTCAATAATCGTTTCGTCCGGAAACCGCATGCCGAGCCGAGTAATCAGAATTAACCCTACAAAAGCAAGCAGCATAGCCAAAAAGGTTACCAGAGGCCCGCCAGAATCGGCAGCGCGCACCGCGAACAGCGGCAGCGCCAACACGCCTACGCCAATGATCGTGCTGACAAGAACTGCGGCTGCCTGTATGACTGTAATCTGGCGGGTCTCCATCTAACGATTCCTCCTATTCACTCTTATCATTTAAAGGATCCAACACGTTTTTCGACGTTTTTTTGAGCTCGTCAAACTGCGATTCCGATACTCTTGTTTCTTCGACAGGATCAAGAAACGCGGGTCTTTTATTCATCAGCCATAACGGTCCTCTGACCAGCAGATCCTTCAAGCCTTGAAAGTCAACCGGAATAAGCGGGCTAAGGTAAGGAACGCCAAAAGACTTGAGGGACAGCAGATGATTCGCTATCAGGATTAAACCGATCATTACCCCGTAAAGCCCAAAGGTGCCGGCTAATATAATGAGCGGAAAACGAAGCAGCCTTAACGCCAGCGCAGCATTGTATGCCGGGGTAGCGAAGGACCCAATCGTCGTTAAAGCGATAATAACAACCGTGATAGGACTAGCGAATCCGGCCGCTACTGCGGCTTGGCCCACGACTAACACGCCTACGATCGAGAGGGCCCCCCCGACTTGCTGCGGCAATCGGATCGTAGCTTCCCTGAGCACTTCCATCGAAATTTCGATAATGAAGACCTCGATAACCGCCGGGAAGGGTACGCCTGCCCTTCCTCCCGCTACGGCTACCGCGAAATCGGTTGGAATGAGCTCCGGATTGTAAGAGATAATCGAGACGTACAGGGACGGAAAAACCAATGAGAAGACGAGAGCAATCAACCTGGCGAATCGGATCGAGCTCATCAGAAGGAATCGTTCCGTATAGTCCTCTACGGTTTGATAGAACTGGTTAAAGACCGTAGGCACAACTAACGCCAAAGGCGAACCGTCTACGAGTATGGACACCCTTCCTTCGGCCAGGTTGGCCACCACCTTGTCCGGCCGCTCGGTATATTGAACTTGCGGAAACGGCGAATAATGATTGTCTTCGATAAACTGCTCCAAGTAACCGGAATCCAGTACCGTGTCGATATCGATTTTGGAAAGACGATTATGAACCTCTTCCACTAATGCGGGATTAGTAATTCCTTCTATATAACAAACGGCTACCTTTGATTTGGTTCTGCGGCCGATCTCCATGGTCTGAATGCGGAGATCAGGAGATTGGAGCCGGTATCGGATCAAGGAAATATTCGTGCCGAGAGGCTCGATGAAGCCTTCGCGCGGACCTCTGATAACCTGTTCGGTTGCGGGCTGCTCAATGGAGCGTTTTTCAACGGATCTCGTCGTAATGACGATGGATTCCTTCATCCCCTCTACGGCAATAACCGTATCGCCCCGCAAAATACAATCCACGAGCCCCGTTAATTCGCCCTGTAGGCTGCTCTTGCTGTGATAAAGAGAGTCGTTCATGATAACGTCGGATAACTGGCTAGTCTCAATTGATCTTCCAATCAGATGCGGCGGCGTATACATCAGCGCCTTCATGATATCCGAATTGACGCTGTCTTGATTGACCATGCAAGAAAAGAACATAATGGCGGCTGGAAATTGGCCGAATACGTTGAATTTGCGGACTGTAAAATCCTCGTTCATGCCAAGTATTCCGTCTAAAAAAGCTATGGTGTCTCCCAAGCTGGAGGTGACTTTCTGTCCATTGTATTTATCCATCGTTTTGCTTGGGCTTGGCATAAGCAGCTTAGCATCTAATCTTCTGACTTTTCTTGTTGGCATTCCATCACCTGCTACTCACCATAATCTGACTTTTTGCTTTCTCAGGTTTTACCAATACGGCGGAAATTATGCGTGTCCTCATTCCGGGAGCCCTTATGCAAAACAAAAGCAGCCGCCATAGAATTGGCAGCTGCTTCCACGAGATCGAACTCTTCTAGCCTGTATCCCAACGATGCCTAAACTTCGTCAGATTCGGATGCGCGTCCGGAGGCGCTTCGGTAATGATCAGCCGTATTTTTCCGATCCATTCCTCGAATGAATGATACGAAGCAAACGCGTTAGCCGTCTCCGGCGAGACGTACAGGAATAGCGGCGGCGGATATGCCTCCATCAGATGACGAATAGCCGCTTCGATTGGCGTATATTTCTTGCGCTTTCCTTCCCAATTCTCAACCGCTATCATAACGTCGTCCCCGTGCTCTCTTCTCCAGTCGAACAAGAAATCCTCCCGCTTATAATACGGCTCGATCGGACGTTTCCACATGCGTCTCGCCGTTTCTTCATGGAGCGGGTAAAGCACAAGCTTGACGAATGATCTTTCCTTTGCAAGCGCAGCCGCTTGCTCCAGCTGCCGGTCCGTCACGTCCTGGAACGTGTCATAATACACCATGGTTCCTTTTCTGGTGTCCGGCTCTTCTACGTGACCAAATGGCACCGTCCGGTTGCCCCGATCCATCGACATCCCCCCTAGTCATCCTTCGCAACATAGTATTGGTCTATTGATTCTTTTTCATTTCCTGCCGATTCGCCAACAGATTTGATTCTTCCTCTATACGGCTGACGTCAATCCGTTCGAACAAGATTTTCAGCTCCTTGATTTTGCGGTTCGCGGGAACGGAAATAATTGCCCATTCCGGCTGATCCAGTGTCAGGAACTTTCTTATTTCTTCGCAGGCGAACGGAATAAACGGGTTTAATAATTGAGCCAGGTTGGCAATGATCTGAACGGATGCATGAAGCGTATTCCCGCATGCCGCTTTATCTTCTTTGATCTGAAGCCACGGCTTCTGCTCGTCAAAGTACTTATTGGCGCGGCGTACGGAAGCGAATATTAGCTCAATGGCTTCTTTCATATGCCCCCCTTCTATCAATGCCCCGCTTCTAGCGTAGCAGTCTCCTATCGTCTGCTGCCAATCCTCGCTTAGAATCCCTTCCGGGATAAGTCCTTCAAACGATTTTTCAATAAAAGACAACGTCCGATTGACGAGATTTCCGAAGGCGCCAAGCAATTCGCCATTATGGCTATGAATGAATTCCCGCCATGAGAAGTCGGTATCCCGATTCTCGGGACCGTTGGCAATCAGAAAGTAGCGGATGGAATCCGGCTGATAGCGGCTTAGAATGTCCGGTACCCATACCGCCCAGTTGTTGCTCGTGGAGAACTTCTTTCCTTCCAAGGTCATATACTCGCAGGAAATAATCCGGTCGGGCAAATGCAGTCCGCCGGCTCCTATCAGCAATGCCGGCCATATGACCGTATGAAAAGGAACATTGTCTTTGCCGTGTACATAATAGGCCGTTATGGGATCATTGCCTTCTTGCCAAAATAGTTCCCAGCTGCCTCCAGTCTCCGCGGCCCACTGCTTGCTTGCCGACAGATAACCGCTGACGGCTTCAATCCAGACGTATATTTTTTTCTCCTCGAAGCCTTGAACCGGCACATCCACTCCCCAGGTTAAATCTCTCGTAACCGCGCGGTCTCGAAGTCCCTCTCTCACATATCTTCTCGTTATTTGAACCGCATTGTCTTTCCAGCCGCGCGAATGCTCAACATACTCCGACAGGACATCCTGGAAGCGGGAAAGCGAAATATAATAATGCTCGGTAGGACGTTCAACGGGCGGATTGCCGCAAATCTTGCAGGTCTTATCCGATAGGTCGGCGGGATCCAGCAAAGTAGAGCAATAATCGCATTGATCTCCCCTAGCCCGATTGCCGCAAACCGGGCAAGTCCCTTCGACATAACGGTCAGGCAAAAATCGCTGATCCGTCTCGCAATAGGTCTGCTGGATCGTTTTCTTGTACAAATATCCGTTCTCCAATAAGCTTAGAAAGAGCTTTTTTACGACCTCATGGTGAAACTCCTGGTCCGTGCGCGTGTACAGGTCGTACGTAAACCCCAGCTTCCGAAAGCAATCCGTAAACTCCCGGTGAAAACGGTCTGCGATATCCCCCGGCGATACGCCTTCGTTGAGCGCCTGTACAGCAACCGGCGTGCCATGACAGTCACTGCCCGAAACATACAGTACCGGATTGCCTTTCGCACGAAAATAACGGGCGAGCACATCACCCGGCAGCAAGCTCGCGAGCCGTCCCAAATGCAGCGATCCATTCGCGTAAGGCCAAGCGCCTCCAATAAAAATAGGGTTCATGATGTTCCCTCCTTCATATAATCCTGCAAAATAAAAACAAAAAAACTCCCATCCCGAAGGGACGAGAGTTATCCTCGCGCGGTTATCTGAATATTCAAGTTATTCGAATTATATTGGATAAATTTACCTCTGTCAATCATTCCCCTTAAGCTCGACTGGTATTGTCACTATAGTTCCGGTATGGTAAGTTAATACAGCTACCTGAGACCCTCAGCTCAGCTATGCCGATCCGCCAAGAAAGGATGAATCCCATGTTCAAGCTGCTCAGTAGAAGCATTCGCGACTTCCGCGCAGCGTACCCGCAGCTATTATTGTTTGAATATTTATTTATGCTGGTTACCAGCGTTATCATTATCCCCATCATTACTTTAATCTTTAGCCGTATCCTGACCGTTGTTGGTTCCGGCTCGCTTATGAACGATGATATCGTTCAGCTCGGATTAAGCTGGCAGAGCATGGTTGGCCTTACCGCTATTGCGCTTGTCGCTTCCTTCGCAATATTTATCGAGCTGTGCGTTCTAATTATTCTGGTTCAGCAGCGTTATTTCGGCAATCGGATCGCGATCATGGACGCCCTCTTTACCGCCCTCCGCCAAACGCCAAGTCTGTTAGGCTTCGGTACCGTGCAGCTGCTTGTCTTGCTGCTCGTGCTGATCCCGTTCGTCGACTCGCCGATGTCGGAATCGTTCTATGCGCTGTTTAACCTCCCTATTGTACTGGAGCGCAGCGTCATGAACTTGTCCGTCATGATGTCCATTGTCTACTTGCTTATCCTGCTTGCAGCCGTATATTTGGTGCTTCGATGGATTTTCGTCCTGCATTACATCGTCCTCGAAGGGCGTACCGTCGGCCGCGCAATCCGGAGCAGCCTCGAGCTGACGAGAGGCAAGCATTTCAGGGTGCTGACCTCCTTATTTTTAATAAACGCGCTTGTGATCGGTACAGGCTTCGCAACGCTTTCGTCGGTCTCTCTCTTGCCTCATTGGCTTAATCATAATGTGCTGAAGGCGTTCTCCGATCATTATTCCTTGACGCTGTCCACCATTCTAACGTACATGCTGACGCTGGCGATCATGCCTCTCAACATCATCGTGCTGACCCGGTTATTCTACGTACTCAAACGGGAAAAAGGACAGCATCTGCAGGATAACCTGAAGTTGTACCGCAGTACTCTTGGACGATTCGAAGATTCGCTGTCCGGCATGATAAAGCGTTTCGCTCATAAACGGGCATTGTTTGCCGTATTAGCCGTTGTTTATATAAGCCTTGCCTTATTCGTTGGTCTAAAAGCGAGCAGTCATCTGGTCTACGCCAAGTGGAGCGTCCTGATCTCCGCGCATCGCGGCGACACGGAGAACGCTCCCGAAAATTCGCTGCCGGGCATTCAAAGCGCCATTAATAAGGGCATCCAATCGGTTGAAATCGATATTCAGCTGTCCAAAGACAATGTCGCCGTCTTGAATCACGACGCTACTCTTAACCGGATGACCGGTGTGAACAAATCGGTGAATCAGCTGACCTACGACGAAATAAGCAGGTTGTCCATCGGACACGACGCCGAAGGTGATCCTATCCCTGTCGCTACGCTGGAGCAGGTATTGCAGGAGGCAAAAGGACGGATTAAGCTGCTGCTCGATTTGAAACCCCACGGCGCAAGCGAACCGCTTGTGAGGGAGGTTATCCGGCTGATTCATGAGAACGAAATGGAAAACGAAGTGTATATCCAGTCGTTTGACAGCACCATGCTGAGGCAAATTCGCGTGCTTTCCCCCGATATCCGCATTGGTCAGATCATGTATTTCGCCGTCGGCAATCTTTCCTCGTTAGACGTTGACTTCTACACAGTCGAACAGGTTATGGTAACGAAGCAGCTCGTCGACCGGGCGCATGCCTCCGGACGGGAGGTGTGGGTATGGACGGTGAACGGTCGTCACGACTTGAAGGAAATGCTGAAATTTCAGGTGGACGGTCTGATAACCGATACCCCAGCTCTTGCGCAATCCATGATTGGTGTTGATTTATAACTTGAAGAAGCTGAACCGTCTTAAGTGGTAAATTAAAAAGTAAGCCTCCTAAAAAATAGCGCTGCAGAGAGCTATCCCTGCAGCGCTATTTTTCGATTTTGTTCCTTTGCAGCTTTCTTGAGCAAAATTGCGGGCAAGCGAATGCTGCCGGACTTCTAGGCTAGAAATTGGCAAGCCTCAAAGCAAGAACCGGAGGAATCCTCTGCTATTTTTCACTTCTATTCGAACACATAGCCCCTCGTCATTTTACAACTTATAGGACCTTCCTACTTTCTAACGCGCACCCCGTCTATGAGGTACCCCGTACTGCTCACGATGACCTCCTGCTCCTCGAACAGCCCTTCCGTAACAGCCGTGACATAGGCATTGGAGTCAGTGACCTTAACTCGGGTCTTCGCGGCATAATAGGCATTTCCTAGAGGCCCTTCCTTGCTTTCCAGCGTAAATACATAAGCTCCTTGATCATCCTGATGCACGGCTTCGTTCGGCAGCGTAAGGTTGGCCTCGCTGTTGCTCTTCGCAAGCTTTACCTGCACACGCTCGCCGC
Organism: Paenibacillus sp. BK033; assembly: GCF_004345425.1. GTDB lineage: Bacteria > Bacillota > Bacilli > Paenibacillales > Paenibacillaceae > Pristimantibacillus. The sequence continues at coordinate 360,623 of NZ_SLVP01000005.1, read as the reverse complement.
CAATCAGCTTGTTGTCCTTAAGCAGAACCGTTACTAGGCCGGGAATGGAAATAGAATCGTTTGATGGCGGTTTGCCGCTGTCTGGCGTATCCCCGACTGCACCGTTTACAACATTATCGATAGACGTTATCGTACCAATAAGCTGTTCCGTGTCTTTGCCGGTTATCTTCATCTGATCCAACTTTTCTCCGATCTCCAGGAGTCGGGCTATATCGCCGGGTACCTGCAGCTGGATCTTAAAGCCTTCGGATGCATTGGCGATTATCACATCCGGCCCACCGCCGGGACCCGATCCAGCAAGCGCATGAACCTCGGTTACAATGCCCGCAAAAGGCGCGGAAACCGATTGGCTTTCGGCAATGCTCTTTTGCAGGCTATGTATGTGATTCTCCTGCGAGGCCATGTCAAGCTTGGCGGAATCCAGCGCAACCTTGGCCGCAGAGAGTGCGATCCCGTCTCCTTCGGTGACCGCCGCAATATAATCCGTCTGCAGCTGATTCATGGACAATTGCATTTTCTCGAGACTTGTCTTCATGTCATCGAGCTGAAGCATCGCTTCGCTGCCGTCATACTCGATTAATTTCTGGCCTTTCGTTACTTTATCGCCTTGTTTGACTAGCAACTTCTTCACTTTCCAGCCTGCCGGATTCATAAGGGCTTGCGTCAGCTCCGGTTGAACAGTCGCAATGCCTTCGAATTCGTGCGTGACCGATCCTTTGGATGCGGTTTGCGTATAGACCTTCTGCAAAGACAGGTTCCTTATCGTATTTCCCGCAAGGGTGCATGCCGCGAGCAGGATCAGGAACAGACCGGCAAGCAGCCGCAGCTTCCGTTTGCCGGAGCCGGACTTTCTATCATCCATTGCATTCACTCCTGAGATTATCCTTTTATGCCCGAATGTTGAATGCCTGCCACGAAATAAGACTCCGCGTACAGGAACAAGAGCACCATCGGGGCCATATACAATGCGGAAGCGGCAAACCCTGCCCCCCGTTCCGATTGGTTGATTTGCGCCAAATAGAGCGACAATGGCTGTCTGGCAGCGTCCTGCAAGAAAATAAGCGGCTGCTCGATCATGTTCCAATAATCGACGAACAGCAAAACCGCCAGCGCGGCGAGACCCGGCTGGGCCAGCGGAAGAATAACCCGCAAAAAAATAGTAAAAGGATCTGCTCCATCGACTTTGGCGGCTTCCGAAAGCGCGTAAGGAATATGAGCCATAAATTGCCGCAGCATAAACACGCCAAACGCGCCGAATATGCCGGGCAATATAATGGCTGAAGGCTGGTTCATAAGCCCCAGCTTATCGATTACAAGATAATTCGGGACTAACGTAACCTGGAAAGGCATAAGCATCGTCATCAGATAGACAAGAAACAGCTTTTCCCTTCCCGGAAACCGCAGCATGGCGAAAGCGTAAGCCGCCAGTGAACCAACGAAAATCTGGCCTATGACGATCGGCGCCGCAAGCCCGGCAGAGTTCCAGAACATGTGAAGGAACTTCGGACTCAGTAACAATACCTTCGCGTATTGTTCGAATGACAACCAGTCCGGCAGCAGCTTCAGATTAACGAAAGCATCCTTCCCGCCGCCGGCCGCATTCACCATCTGTCCGATTAAATGATAATTTTGGCTAAGCTCGGCTTCCGTCATCAAGGAGCTTACAAGCGTAAGTCCAATCGGAAACAGCATAACAGCTGCAAATACGGCAAGAATCACCGATAATGCCAGTCCGGACACTCTAATTTTCATTGATCCGCCCCCTACTCCGTTTGTTCCCTGAATCGGCGTTCAGTGCGGAGCAGTCCCGAGGTCAGGAGCACGATGCAGGCCACCATCATAGTCGCGGCGGCCGTCAGCTTTTGAACATCCAGCTCGAAAAACATGTTATTCATATAATGCTGCAGCATATACAACCGGTCATACGGATAATTTCCGGCCAGCAAATACGTCTCCCGAAACACCTTGAACGAGTTAATGATCGAGATCAACAGCACGAAAAATAAGGTTGGCGTCAAATAAACTAGCGTAATATGGCGGAATTGACGGAAACGGCCGGCGCCTTCAAGCGAGGCCGTCTCGTAATAATCCTTCGGAATCGATTGCAGCCCCGCCAGCAGCAGGATCATATCGTAGCCGATATTTTTCCATACATACATCGCGATAACGATACTCATGGACCAATTCGATTGCATCCAATCGATTCTTGCCATTCCCAAGGCGTGCAGCCATGCGTTCAAGGTCCCGTTCCAGTCGAAAAAGATTTGCCAGACCGTCACGACGGATGCTACAGGCACAACGAGCGGGAGCATAAACGATGTCCGCAGCGCACTGCGCAGGAAGATCCGCCTGTTTAGTAGGAGGGCAAGGGTCAAGGACAAAATGATTAATAGCGGAACGCCAACGGATGTAAACAGCATCGTATTGCCGGCCGCTTTACGGAACGAAGCGCTATGGAGAAGCTCGGAATAATTGCTAAAGCCTACGAATTGCCCGCCAAGCGCGCCGTCAGTGAAGGACTCATAGATGCCGAGCAGAAACGGGATGAGATAAAACAAGGAAAATCCAATCAAGCTCGGAGCAAGGAACAGCAGCGCCGTCATGCCGTCCCCTCTCCAACCTCGCAGTCCTCCTCTATTCATTGAGAACCGTCATCGCTTTATTTTGAATCAGCTTCGCTACGTCTTCCGCCGATTTCTGGCCGGCGAAGAAAGCTGACGTATTGGCGAATACGATATCCAGCACCTTGCCGGATGCATTCTTCTTGCGGGTAGCGGCATTCGCAAATGCTTCAAGCCGGTCGAGCTGCGTTTCGTCCACCTTGAAGGATTTGCCGGGCTGCGAGCCAATGGTTGGCGGCGTAATCGTTCCCCGCTTCTTCAGGGCTTGTACAGCGTCATCGAAACGCTCCTTGTTGATGGGAAGGCCAATCGTTGTGTGGTCCATCATGTATTTCAGGAAATCCCAGGCTGCGTCCTTCACTTTGGAATTTGCGTTTATTCCAATATCCGAACTCGTTTCAAAGGAAGTACCCGCCGGCTCGCTGTCCGCATGAGGTTTAATATAAAATTCCGTATCCTTGCCAAATAGATCTAATGTCGTTAAGTAATCTTCCGGTGACAAGATGGATACGTTCGTAAAATATCCCTGCCCCGACGTGCTGACGATGCCATCGTCAACCATGCTTTTTATTTGTTCAAGCAAGCCGGTGAATTCCGGCGAATCAAAGCTTGCCTTGCGGTTAGTCTCGTCTACAAACCTGCTATAGTTATCCGCGACAATGCTCCGTACGAAGTAATCGGTACCGCCAACTTGAAGACCTTCTCCGCTGGCAATAGCCGCCTTATATTTTCCGTTTGCGTTCACCAGTTCCTTGCCCGCTGACATGAAATCATCCCATGTCCATGAATGATCGTCGATCCTTACTCCAGTGGCGGCAATTGCGCTGCGGTCTCCGACCATGCCGCTTAAGCTGAAGGATAACGGCAGGCTGTACAGTCTCTTTTCACCTTGTTCGCTGCCTAATACATTCGTGAAGTAGTCCGTCTTGCGAAACGTATGGTCTTCGTCCATTCTTGCGGTTAAATCCTCAAGCAAATGATGCCTTTCATAATCGTCCGCGGCCAAATACCGGAGATCAACCAGGTCAGGTCCTTTTCCGGCCAGCATCGCCGTGTTTGTGGTTGTCGTAAACTTATCGATGTCGGCATCCGTTTGCTCTCCCCCCCCTTCGTCGCTGTACGGTTCGCTTAACCCGTATTGCAGCTTGATCTTGATATTCGGATGTGCTGCTTCGTAGGATTTTACCACTTGTTCGTATTGCTCCTCTGGCCAGAAAACGGAGAATACGACTGTTTTCTGACCGCCGCCGGATGCGTCTCCATCCGGTTCCGCGTTTGATGCAGCATCGGAAGGAACAGCTGACTTGCCCGGCTCGTGACTAGCCTTATCGCCTGCCTCCATGCCTTTGTTCGTACTGCAAGCCGCCGTGACCAGCACGATTAGCGAGACGGCAAGTATGATTAGTCCCCTATTCTTCATTCCATTCATTCCCTTTTCGCGTATTGTAACTCTGGAAATACATTAGCCTCCTCTAACCCGAATGCTTGACCCAAGTATAACTAAGCGATGTCTCAAAGCTTTCATCATTTTGTGTACAACATGTCTCCGACTTTCAAAAAAAATACGGCAGGCCGGACCTGTTTCGTCCAACCTGCCGCGCTCTCGGCAACTAAATATCCGATTTTACTTGTCCTGGAAATCAATAATGAAACCATGCAGGGCAATCGTGCCCTCAAGTTCGGACACAGGTGCGGGAACAATCTCCGTTCTGTTGAACGGTTTGCTGCCTGCGACCAAGAGCTCGCCATTGCCGATACTCCATTTCATAAGGGAAGGGACAAAGCCTTGGTAGACGGCCGTTTGGGACAACAGGTTGTTGCCTTGCAGCTTGCCCGCATAGATAATGTCCCCGTCGTTTTGCGTATAAGCGATCATCTTTCGATCCGGTGACAGGCTAAAGCTGACGATCTTCTCCAGCAATACGGTAAGCTCTCCGTTTCGACTGTCGTATTGGAACAAGGTGCCGTCGGCACCCAGGAATATAAACCGGTTCGCATCTACCCAGAAGCAACCGTTCTGCGTGGACGCATGGTCGTATCTCACTACAAAGCGGCCGTCATCGTTTAATTCGGCCAGCGAGACCAGCCTGCCGTTATCGATTAATAGACGATTTCCGTCCTCTGACAATACGGCAGAAGCGCTGTTCTTCATATCTGGCATGCCCTGCAGCGCCAGCTGCTTAAACGATCCCTGCCGAACGTTATAGACAACAAGGTTCAGCTGATCGCGGCGGTCTCCCAGCACTAGATACGACAGATATCGGCTATCGTTCGACCACCGCAGGTTACGGGAAAACAATCGCTGCGGCTGCTTTGGCACCGGCTCGTCTATGGAATAGTTTTGTCTTCCGTCCACGGATTGCAATTCCAGCGAGTAGCCATTCTTGGAATCCGACAGACTGGCGATCAGCCTGCCGTCCGGCGATAGGCTGAGAAGATCCTTTCCTGCATTTAAGCTTGCAGTAAGCTGTTTCGGTTGGTCAAAGGGCGGTGCGAGAAGCTGCAAGCCGTCATAAGGAGAACCGGAGGGAACGTTATCCGAAGCATAACCAACGATCTCTTCTTCGTTTGTCCAACCCAAAACCTCAAACTTGGCAAACCACTTCTCCAAGGGATAGATCGTCTTCACTTGAAACAGCTTGCCAACGTTTGCTCCAACCGCCGGCTGATCGGCCTCAGACTCCGGGATTACGATCGTCTCTGAGCGGGGATTTCCCATGCAGCCGGAAGCCGTAAGGAGCAGCGCCATCACAACCCAGTAAAGAAGAAGACGGGTGATCCGATTAATCATGCTGTGCATTATTACCCCCTCCCTTACTGCCGGCCGCGGGAAGCTCAACGCATACGTTTGTGAGTCCTTCGTCGCTCTCCATCCGAATGGTTCCGCCGTGGTCGTCGACAATGGATTTTACGATACTGAGACCTAGGCCTACGCTTCCTTCTTCCTTAAATGTCCTGTCGCCGGAATAAAAGGGCTCAAACACGCTGGCTATTTGCTCTGCCGACAACGTCTCGCCCGGATTGCTGAACGTGAATCGGAGAGTCTCCCCCTTCGGGTGCTTCTCTCCCGTGACCAGAATTTCCGCCAGCGGCGTGCTATATTTGATCGCATTATCTAGCAAATTGATAAACAATTGCCGCAGCCTGTCCGCTTCTCCCCATACTACAAGCCCGTCTTCCGCCCTCAAGACGATGCTCTTCTTATAACGTTTGGCGCGTATCGCCATGGCATCGCATAAATCGCGAAGCAGCACGCCGGTATCGACAAGCGCTGCTTCTTCCCTGACGGCGTCTCGCTTCGACACTTCAAGCAGGTTCAGCACCATACCGTGCAGCCGCCGGCTTTCCTCCACGATATGGGTCATTCCCTTTTGGAAAAACGCAGAGTCGCTCTCTCCACTCTCCCGGATGATCTCCGCGTAGCCAAGAATGGACGTGAGCGGCGTCTTGAGCTCATGCGTGACGTTATCGAAAAAGCGCTTCTCCTGCTCGATAAGCGACTGCAGCCTGTCGCGGTCCCGGCCAATCGTTGCAATCTGGCTGTCAATCCGTTCAATCATGTCGTTGAAGTTGTCCGCCAGCCGCCCAATCTCGTCCTTGCGCCGGAATTTCAGACGGACGTTCCGGTTTCCCCGTATAACCTCGGTGGATGCGTTAGTCAGCTTGATGAGCGGAATGGTGATATGCCGGGACAGCAAGTAAGAGAAACCAAACGCAGCCAGGAAGATTGCAAGAGCGAGATAGAAGATGATGTTAAGAACTCGCCCGGTCTGCTCATACAGCGAAGAGAAGTCTTTGGCAAACCGCAGGATCCCGACCTTTACCCCATCGATTACGACGGGATAGGAATACAGCACGGAGCCGGCACTGCCTTTATACGAAATGGTATATGCCGTCTTGCCTTGCAATGCAAGCTTCAGGTCCTCGGTGGAACGTCCCGCGAATTTATCGGCGTCCGTGGAATACAGCAGCATACCATCTACCGTATAGGCGCTCACATCGCTTGAAGTGGCGCGGCGAAGATCGCGAGCCATCTCTTCGGCCATTTGACCGAAATAAAGGTCGTTGTTTGCGAAATGATTAATGAGGAAGGCTTGAGTGACGTAAATATTGCCGTTGTTCTTGAGATCGATGAGATCCGATGTGACAATACTCTTGTTGCTGTTACGGATATATTCCTTTAACGTGACGTTCAGCAAAAGGAAGGATAAGCAAAAAATCAGGAAAAAACCGATGACGAACTTGGCCCGCAGGGTTTGCAGCATACGGTCAGTCCGTCCTTTTCTCGAATTTGTAGCCGATGCCGAACACGGTTGTAATCAGATCAGCGGCGTCAAGCTTCTTGCGCAGCCGCTGAATATGGGTATCAACCGTCCGCATGTCTCCGGGAAAATCATACCCCCACACGGACTCCAGCAGCTCGGCGCGCGTAAAGATTTTGCCCCGGACACCTAATAGCGCCAGCAGCAGATCAAACTCCTTAGGCGTTAGATCAATGAGCTCGCCTTGCTTCGTTACGAGACGTTCGGATGGAGAGATAACGATGTCCCGGAACCCGATTTCCGTCGGCAGCGCCGGCTTCGCCGGGGCTTGGGCTTGCGCAAGCCTGCGGAGGATGGTTCGGATCCGGACAATAACCTCCCGAAGATCAAACGGCTTCGTAACGTAATCGTCCGCTCCCACTTCGAGTCCGAGAATTTTGTCCGTGATATCCGATCTGGCCGTAAGCATTAGAATCGGAATGTTATATTGCGCGGTCACCAATTTGCAGATATCAAGCCCGCTTTTGTCCGGCAGCATCCAATCCAGCACCAGCAGGTCGGGCCTGAACCATTCGAGCTCCCTTAGCCCGTCCGTGCCGGTGCCGGCTATACGCGTCTCGAAGCCTTCGCGTGCCAGACCGTAAGCAAGCAGATCCGCGATTGCCTCCTCGTCCTCGATGATGAGTATTCTTGTTTTGTCCATTATGAAGCTCCAATCCGTATACGTTTGTACCCTTTAGAATAACTGTCATTTGTTGCGGGATTGTCTAGAAGTTGCGTCTAACTTGTCTTGAAGATGTCAACAAAATGTGTCCGAATGGATGAATGCCCATATTTAAATGTCATTAATTATAAATAACGTTAATTACGCCGTTAGCCTTTGCAAACGCCTTGACTGCTTTCTTTACATTTTTGCGCAGCTGAGCAGATACGTGAATGTCCGGCTCAAAATGCAGCAGCTCTACCTTAAGAATATTTTCTTTCCGGTCGAGCCGGGGATCCATTCTGCCAATTAACCTGTCCCCTGCAAGGATCGGCATCGCGTAATAGCCATATTTTCGCTTATCCGCAGGCGTATAAATCTCCCATCGGTATTCGAAATGAAATAAATCCTCCAGCCGCTTTCGGCTCCACAGCAAATTATCGAGCGGCGGCAAGAACGTAATCTCCGCGGCTTCCGCCTCCAGCGGCTGGGCCGGCTCCACGGCAGCCGCATCATGGTGCGCCAGCACCCGTTCCGCATCGGATGCCAGCACATAATACGGCTGCTTAAGACCCTCCACCTCAACCTCCGTAACGATGCCGGATTGGATAAATTGCCGGATTGCATCGCGGCGCTGGGCAGCGCTGTATCTCAGCCAGCCAAATCGGGAATCGGAAGGCTCGAATACGCGATAAGCCCGGAAATATTTCAGCAGCATGAGCCGTTCCGCTTCTTCTCTCCCCAGTTCGCCTGCAGCTTTAAGAAGCTCTGCCGGAACGCTGCGGCTCGTCAAATCAAATAGTCTCTGATTGCCTTCCCTGCCGACAATCCGGATAAGCGCCGAATCGGTTAATAGATTGATGGCATGCGAGGTTGCTTTTGTTTTGGCTGCCGAATTGGTATTCTCCCAATAACCATGCACCTTCTTATCCGATTCGAACGCTCTGGCAGGCAGCGGCCCCTCAGCGCGAAGCTTGTCCATGACCTGCTCCGGCACAGGCTGCAAGGCTTCAACCGCGGAAGCCGCATGCTCGCGGATTCTTGCCCGGGTAGGTTCGAATATGGGATAATCCTCCATCGGAATGATGCAGGCAGCATTGGCGAAATATTCGAATACCTTATGATCGCTTAATAAGTCATTAAGAAGAGTTGGTTCATAGCCCGTCAATCGGGCTGACATGACCAAATGCTGATTCGCCCGGACGGCAGCTACCGGATCGATCTGCAAGCATTCCAACTCGCGTATGATACCCAGCACCTGATCATGATCGGCAGCCTTGTTGCTCCGCGGTGCGAGAAGCTGCTGTTTTTCCAATAGAAATCGCCTAAGCGCCCGTTTGGTGGTTTTTATCATCCGTTTGTTCCTTTCTATTCTCCGTATTATCGATGCGTTCATGGGAATACTTGGTTGTAACCAAGGCTAAGGAAGGAGTCAATGAATGGAGTCCGCAGAAAAAATCTCAGGAACGCAATTATGCCTATTAATGTTTTCTTTTATTGCCCCTACCGTCATTCTCGTTATTCCGGGCCTTATGTCAAGTCTGGCCAAGCAGGATGCGTGGATAACGATTCTCCCCACGTTCTTGTTTGGCGCTTTAAATATAGGAGTCATGCTCGTTTTGTCGAAGCGTTATCCCGGGATGACCATCATCCAATACAGCGCATGCATTATCGGCAAATGGCCGGCGAAGGTTCTAAGCTGTTATTTGATTTATGTCTGGTTTAATTTCGATTTCATCATTCTGAATCAGCATATCCAATTTATTAATACGGTTTTTCTTATGCGAACTCCTTCTGTCGTCATCAGTCTGACGCTGGCGATTTTCTGCTGCATTGCAGTCTATATGGGGATAGAAGCGATCGGAAGATGCAACGAATATCTGGCCTTGCTCAATTTTCTGCTTCTGATTCCCCTCCTTTTCCTGATGCTCGCGGAGTCCGATCCGGAGAGGCTTCGCCCCGTAATGGGGAGCGGAATCGTTCCCATTCTTCAAGCAAGCGTCTTCCCTATCGCGTACATCACTCAATTTTTCACGTTAGGCTGGCTTCTGCCTTACTTGAATCAACCGAAGAAAGCTGCCAAGGCTTCCTTTCTTTCTTTGAGCATTATCACGGGACTTTTATGCATAACGCTCCTTCCACTTATCATGGTGTTTGGGCCGTTAACGGAAAAGCTGACCTTCCCGGTATTAAGCGTTATCCAATATATCGGGATAAAAGGAAGCTTTGAGAGATTGGAAGCCTTGGCGGTAGCGATCTGGGTGATGAGCTGCTTCATTAAAATCGCCGTTACGATATTCGTGATCTGCCTCAGCATCAGCCAAACGTTCAACACGAAAAACTACAGGGACATCGTCATTCCCGTCATGATATTGTCTGTGCTGGGCTCGTTAACCGTATTTAAAAATTATGCGACGGAGCTCACCAGCTATCTGAACTTTACCTATCCCAGCTACGCGATGTTTACTCACTTTGTGGTGCCCCTCCTGCTTCTCGCCATAGATACAATCAGGAAAGGCTTTCGGCATACTGCAGCTTAATAAGGCCGCGCAATGATTTTTCCGATTGGCTCGAACAGGCCCCTAATGGGGGTTGTCGAGCTTGGAAGCGGAATATGGGCAATCCACAAGCAGCCCGCCACCACGACTATCGTCATTAAACTCGCAAATAAAACAGCCGCTCCCGGCTGTTTTATTTGCAGAACCCGGTACCAGGACCAGCCAACCGCAGCCAGTGCAAAAACAATCAATTGCAAGATCATCGCATGTTCTCCTATTCGTGTTGGAGCGTGGAATGAACCATTCCGGCGCCATTGACCGTCAGATTGACGTCAACCGTTATGCGTGCGTTCTGGAACTGGGTATCCCACTCCTTTTTTATCGTCTTCCACTTGCCCGGATTACTCTTGTAAACTTCTTGCCCGAATCCTACGCTATCCGCTTTATATTTCTTTTGCAGTTTAACCAGCAGCTGCTCCGCTTGCATTCTCATGGAGTTTTCCATCGCTTGTTTGATCATCGTCATTTGGGCGGAATTGCTGACGTCGAGCGTGGAATTGTTCTCCTCGACCGTCCCCGTCCCTTCCAGCGTGACGTTGAATCGGATTCCGTTATTATCCGTATGCGTCACGATTTTGCTAGTCGTATGGTTAAGCATAACCCCGATCTCCCCATAGTCCTCGGGTAATTGTGCCGATATGCGGCCGAATTTCAGCTTATTCGTTAACCACATTAAGGAAAGCGTCTCTTTCTCGTCCAATAGACCGATTAGCTTGAGATCCTTCAGGATTCCCGTACCTTCGGCCTTGAAGATCTGCTCCTTTTTATCGGCAAGGTGATCTCCAAGCTCCAGAACTCCGACAACGGGCTGTATTCCTTCGCTTTGACTCGCAATAAAGAAATCGCGCAGGGTGACGGCCACTTCGTCTCCCGTTCTTTGCATTTCGTTAACGACTTCAAGCGGCACCTGCTTCAATGGATAGTTCAATTCAAGAATCTGCCTCGCATCTCCGCCTTTGACGATCATGATATAGGTTTTCAGGCGATTTCTCGGATCATGGGTAAAAACGTCAAGCAAGGCCTTATTAATGCCTTGTCTGGCTAAACGCTCGCTAATAAACACCACGCTGCGATGGGAGTAAAATAATTGACGAGAGCTTTTTTTCTGCAGGGCCCGATGAATTTCATTGCCGCTGTTACCGGTTGCCGATACGAGATAGAAGGAGCCCGAATCACCTTTCCCCCCTCCTCCCGTACCCTCTTTGGAGCCGGGAATGGCGATTTGCAGAGTGCAAAACAAGCTGCCGTCCTCCTGCACGTCCATGGCCGTTCCCGTTACAAAAGCCAGATCATTGATCTCCATGCGGTCCCAGCAACCGCCAAGGGTAAAAACGACAAGAAGAAGCCATGCGGCTTTCAGAGCTCTCATCTACTCCCACCCTCTTTATTCGTTTTCCACCGATATTTAAGCCGAATCGGGATCCGGACGAAAACATCCTTAAAGGCAGCCAGTCCAATCGGAGTGACCGGGGCAAAATAAAGCTTGCCAAAGGAACGGAGCGAGGTTACATGCAGCATGATGCCGAGAAACCCGAGGACTATGCCGTACAACCCCAGCGTACCCGCCATAAACAGCATCGGAAACCGGAGCAGCCGAATCCCGTTGCGCAAACTGAACCGAGGAGTGGTAAAGGCGGATATTCCCGTAAGCGATACGATGATGACAACCGGGGCGGAGATTAAACCGGCCTGCACCGCGGCTTGCCCAATAACAAGACCGCCTACGATGCCGATTGTCGGTCCGATTTGCTTCGGCATTCTTACGCCGGCTTCAAGCAACGCCTCGAATACAATCTCCATCATTAAAGCTTCTATCATCGCGGGAAAAGGAACCGCCTCCCTCGAACCGGCAATGCTCAAAACCAGATTCGTGGGAATCATTTCCTGATGAAAGGTCGTAATCGCTACGTAAAGGGCGGGAGCAAAGACGGCAAAATGAATAAACAAAAAGCGGATCCAACGGATAAACGTAGCGATCGGCCAACGGATATAGTAATCCTCGCTGGCTTGAAGTCCCGTCCAGAATGTCATCGGGACAATCAGGACATAAGGGCTTGTATCCACAAGAATAGCTACCTTTCCTTCGAGCAGCTCGGCGGCAACCACATCCGGCCGTTCCGTGCTGTGGACCTGCGGAAACGGAGAATAAGGCTGATCCTCGATAAATTCCTCGATGTAGCCGGAGTCAAGAACGCCGTCTATTTGTATCGAGCGCAACCGGCTCCTCACCTGCTCGAGTACTTTATCTTCCGCAATTCCCTCAAGGTACGTCATGACGATCTGCGTCTGCGACAGCTCTCCGAGCGTAATGCTTTCCGTCTTCAGCTTTGAAGTTTTGAGTCTGGCCCGTACCAGACCCAGGTTAGTTGAGAGCTGCTCGATAAAGCCTTCCTTGGAGCCTCGGATAACGGGCTCGGAGGAAGGCTCTTCAAGGCTTCGTTTCGCGACTCCGGGGACGGCAACCGTGATGACGCTGCTGCTGCCTGCCGTTAGAATAGCCGCATGGCCTTGCAGGAGGTTGCGGACGACTTCGGATATTTGGCTGGAGATGATGGTTGTTCCAACGGATATCCATTGATCGGCCAGCTCTTCCGCATCAGATGGAATGTCCTCTTCCGCGGAGCGGGCAAGCAGCGGTTTTAATACATGCTCTTCAAGCAGGGGCTTATCAATCAAGCTGTTTATGTAAACAATAATCCATTGCGGCTTTTGTTGAACTTTAATCCTTCTGTATTCCAGGTCATAGCAATTCCGAAACGTTTCTTTGATACAACTCTCGTTCAGCTCTATGTCGGAAACAAACCGTTTATCGTCATCTTCCTGGAGGATGCTCCTCTTGGATTTAAGAATGTTGAAATAGCTGCCGGATGATCGGATTCTTAATCTCCTCATAGAAAGCACCTCCTAGGCGGTCTCATAACCTTGATGAATTCCCATTCCCATAGTATGGATGCGGCGATTCAAAATATTCAGCCGGGGATGCGCAAAGAAAAAGCCTGGAGCGCGGTTAGGCCCCAGACTTTTATGAATTCCTGCTTATCGGGGCAGCTCGGGGATAATCGGTTTGGCAAGACGGTCGGCCCGGCCGATCCCTAGCGGCAAGCTTAACGCTCCCGCAAGAACGACAAGAGCCGCTCCGATTAAAGCCGAAAGATAGCTTCCGTTGCCGGAGATCAAATGACCCGCAATAAGCGGACCGATGATCTGCCCCAATCCAAAAAACGTCGTCAATAAGCCGATGATTTTCCGGTTGTTCCGAGGGAACAGATCCTTCGCATAAGCAACAAACAGCATGGTAATTCCCATAAAAGTGGCCCCGAACAAAATAGCGCCTGCAAAGATGGCTGCCTTGTTCGGAATAAGTACCGGAACGGCAATGCCTATGGCTTGCATGGCCATCGCAAGGGACAGGGTCCACTTTTTCCCCCACCGTGACGCAATCATCGACCAAAGGACGCAGGAAGGAATGGCTGCAGCGCCGACAAGCATCCAGCTGAGCGATGTCATGTTCGGGATGTTCGATACGGTCTTGGCGTAAGCGACGAGATAGGTTCCCGTCACGATATAGCCCAAGCCTTCCAATCCGTAGGCAATAGTCAAACAGACCATAATCCGCCGGGCGGAGGACGACGCTTCGTTGCTCGAAGGGCTTGCCTTAACCGTTCCCTCATTTCTTCCCCCTAATGAGTACCAGGCGGCCAATCCCAGGACCAGGCTGATCAAACCTAACCCCTTCCATATCCCAACCCACTCGCTGCTGCGTGCCAACAACGGGACGGCAATCCCGGTAAGCAGGATTCCGGCTCCCACCCCTCCGTAGAAGATCCCGGCCTGAAGGGCGGACAAACGCTCCATTACGATGCTGGTAACGATGACGAAGACCGTTGCGCTTGCCAGTCCGGACAAGAAACGCAGCACTAGCCATGCATCGAGACCGTGGAATTCTCCCATGCTCCATGTCGTTCCTATACTAACGATGATCCCTGCGAACAATAGCAGCGAGCGGTTCTTGATCCGCATGAACGTTAAGATAAAGGCGCCGATCAAATATCCCAGATAATTGCTGGAAGCCAGATACCCGGCACCCGAAGCGGAGAACAAATGATGATCCATCATAATGGGCAGCATGGGGGTAAAAGCAAACCTTCCGATTCCCATGGCAATCATCATGGCGGCTACGCCGCCGGCGAGTACCATCCAGGTATGTCTTCTTCTCATAAATGTTCCTTCTTTCTTTGGATAGCCTGTTCATGTTGGCATAATTCTGATATCATGAAATTTAAATGATTATATATTTTGTTATCTGAATTCCAGATATCTAAGGCATAATAATATAACGGAGGCCGCAATGGACATTCAATTACTCAAAGTATTCTCGACAACCGCCAAGGAAGGAAGTATCTCGAAGGCGGCTCAAAAATTGAATTTCGCCCAATCCAACGTCACTCATAAAATTCAGCAGCTGGAAGCCGATTTGCAGACGCAGCTCTTCTACCGCCATAACCGGGGAATTACCTTGACGCCCTCCGGCCAGATTCTCGTCTCCTACGCGGAAAAAATTCTGCATGTCATTCAGGAAGCCAGGTCGGCTGTTGTTGATTCCAAGGTACCGGCTGGACCTTTGTCCATTGGATCGATGGAGACAACCGCCGCCGTCCGATTACCCGTTCTTCTGGCCAAGTATCATGCCGATTATCCGGCAGTGGATTTCAATTTGGTTACGGGTCCCACGGACAGCCACATTCATGGCGTTCTGCATTATGAACTGAACGGTGCCTTTGTTGCCGGGCCCGTTGATCACCCCGAATTGGAGCAAGAAAGCGTGACCGACGAGGAGCTGGTCCTTGTCACTTCGTCCTCTCACCCGGCTATCAATAGCATTCACGAGGTCCAATCAAGGACGCTGCTTGTTTTTCAGAACGGATGCTCCTACCGGGCTAAATTCAATCAATTGCTTCAAGAGGAAGGCATTATCCCCGTCAAGCTAATGGAATTCGGATCGCTCGAGACGATTATTGGCTGTGTCAGCGCAGGTCTCGGCATTTCTTTATTGCCACGCTCAATCGTCACCGAGCAGGAGCAGCAGGGACAAATTCGGACGCATGCGATTCCGAGCAAGCATGGGCACGTGACAACCGTATTCATTCGGCGCAAGGATGCTTTAATGACTCCCGCATTATCCGCGTTCCTCACGGAAATGCGGGCTCATTTTAATTAAAAAGGCTTTGTTTATTTCGTTAAGGCGGCAGCTTGGCCAATGATCTCTTCCACAATCTGCCGGGCCGTTTGACCGGCAGTCAGCATCCGTGTTCCTTGTCCTGCCCATAAGGATAAGTAGTCCGCTTTCTGCTGCTTGCCCGCCGCATTCCGGATATCGCGCGTTGCGGTGTTTTGCGTTGGGAACGGCAGCGGAGCTTTACCGCTTGCCTCCCATTGCTCGATAAATCCGTTTCTAATGCCACGGGCCGGCCTCCCGGAGAAGGCATTGGTAATCACCGTACTCTCCTCGTCGCTGGCAAGAAGGGCTTTCCGGTATGCCTCGCCGGTCCCGGCTTCGATCGATGTCAGGAAGCGGGTTCCCAGCTGTACGCCTTGCGCGCCAAGCATCAGAGCAGCAGCAAGCCCGCGGCCATCCATAATTCCGCCTGCAGCGATAACGGGAATGGCTACTCGATCCACGATCTGCGGAACAAGAGCCATCGTACCGATATTCGCTCCCATTGGATTTACAGCTGCGCCAAAGGTGCCGCGATGGCCTCCTGCTTCGCTTCCTTGCGCGACAATCGCATCACAGTCCTTCTCCTCGGCAATCAGCGCTTCCCTTACCGTGGTAACCATGGCTGCAACCTTGCTGCCGGAAGCCTTCGCTGCTTGCATCTGCGGTTCCGGCAGCACGCCAAATGCCGTGCTGATAACGGGAACCTTCTCCTCGATTAACACGTTGAACTGTTCTTCGAACCAATCGGGCGTATGGATTGCGTTTCCTTCCGAGTCGGGAATACCCAGCTGCTTCCGGAACTCGTTAAGCTTGTCCTGTACCTCTTGCGTTCGAGTATTATCGTCCGAAGGCTGATTCACGAACAAATTCACTCCGAAAGGTGCCGTGGTTAATTGTCTGATTCGGCGGACTGCTGACCGGATATCCTCCGGCGCCATATAAGCTGCCCCTAAAGTGCCAAGCCCGCCCGCCTCGGAGACGGCAGCCGTCAATTCGGGCGTGGAGGGCCCGCCTGCCATACCGGCCAGAAATAGCGGATAACGGATTCCGAACAATTCGCATAAAGGCGTACGAAGCATATTTAGCATCGGAACTCACTCCTTCTATAAAACGTCCAGTCTTGCTTGCTAACTTGCTTCAAGTATACAACGAAGCGGCTTTCACGAATAATACAGAAAAATGCTATCTGCTATCGTAAAATGAGATAGCAGATAGCACATCTATTTCAATCATCCTTGTTCGGAATGGATGAAAGGCGCGTTATTCATACATCATAAATTCGCAGCTCGTAAATCATGAACGTCATCTCCTTCGAAATAGGGTAACGCCAAGAACACAAACTTATTCGCTTACCACTTGCCGGCGCTTTGACCGCCATCCACATGAAGGACTTCGCCCGTAACGAATTGGGCAGCTTCCAGGTACAGAATCGCTTCCACAATTTCATGAACCTCGCCCATCCGTTTCATCGGGTGCAGCTGAGCCAAGAAATCATGGGTTTCGGGAGCATGCATAGGCGTTTTGATAACGCCTGGCGCAACCGCGTTGACGCGAATGCCTTTGTCCGCATATTCAATCGCAAGGGACTTGGACACCGTCGTCAAGCCTCCTTTCGTCAGCGCGGCGAGTGCAGACGGCACATCTTTGATCGGCTGCTCGGAGACGCCGCTTGCCGTGATATTGACAATATGCCCGGATTTTGCTTTTTGCATCTCGGTAATTGCGCGCTGGGTTATATGGAAGAAACCCGCTACATTCGTGGACAATACGGCTTCAAACTCCTCTTCGGTGTAATCCGTAAAGGGTTTCGCCAGAAAAATGCCG
Source organism: Paenibacillus sp. BK033 (assembly GCF_004345425.1). GTDB lineage: Bacteria > Bacillota > Bacilli > Paenibacillales > Paenibacillaceae > Pristimantibacillus. Next base: position 343,437 of record NZ_SLVP01000005.1, on the reverse strand, counting down.
GCATTGTTAACCAGCGTATCCACACGGCCGAAACGCGCGATGGCTTCGCTAATCAGACGTTCTGCCACCTGCGGTTTGGAAATGTCGCCTGCGACATAGGCGATTTTCAATCCGGTTGGATCGATTTCTTTTGCAGCTTCCAGCAAGGTTTGCTCGCGTCGGCCGTTAATCACGACCTTCGCCCCTTTCTTAACGAGTTCAATGGCAACCGCCTTGCCGATCCCGCTGCTTCCGCCTGTTATAATGGCAACTTTATTTTGAAATGTCATGATATTTAATCCCCTTCTGTTTACCTATCAATAGATAGTTTTTTGAGACGCTGATTTATCAAACCTTTGCCAACGGCTTAACCGTTCTCAAATGGTTAACGTAGTCGATACTGCTTTGCGCCAGCCGCTCGTCGGTAAGATTGGATACGTCGTTTAAAGTAAAGTGAGGAAGATAAGTTGCGCTAATGAAATGAGCCGTTGCTTCAAACGGACGCAAGATTTCTTGTACGGTGAATCGGTTGAAGCCGGTTGGCTGATACGATTCCTCGGACCCGTAAGTGGAGACGGCTACGCCAAATTCCTTGCCGGTTGTTTTGTCGCCTTCCGGACCGAAAGCCCAGCCGTATTGCAGCACGGTATCAAACCATTTTTTCAATAGTGCGGGCGCGCTGTACCAGAAGAGCGGGAATTGGAAGATAATGCGGTCATGGGCTTCCACCAGCGCCTGCTCTTTCGCAACATCGATATTTTCGTCCGGGTAAGCTTTGTAAATTTCATGGATGGTGTATTCGCCTTGTTTCCTCAATTCTTCAAGCCAAGCTTTATTCACGCGCGATGCTTCCATATTAGGGTGTGCTGCGATTACTAATGTTTTCATGATCATTTGCTCCTTTAATGGTTTATTTATTGTTTGCGAAGAAGGATACGTCCTTCATAAAGATGCTTTCTTGTTTCTTCACCAATGGCCCGTCAAGCTCCGAGACCCTTTTCACTTCTATCCACTCCGGATCGTTGCGGAAACGATCGTAATTGAGGTTGCGCTGTTCCATGCCGGCATGTTCGACCACGTAATATAAGCGTTCCTTGGCCTCGTCTTCGTCTTCCCAGAATTGCGTGATCTTCATATCATGCTTCCCGAATAATTCAATGACATGATCTCTGAACCGGTCTTTTATGGCCTGCAGCTTGCCCGGTTGCATATCGTAAATTCGCAGCTCGTACAACAAACGTCTCAACTCCTTTAACTTTTCTCTTATTCAGAATTACCTATTAGTAGGTAGGTATGGCTTCTTAATTTGTCCGCTTGTTCATATTACTATATCTCCACTAACCCTGCATAATACGAAATCAAGATAATAAGCATCTCGAATCCAGATATCAAAAGCAGCCATTATTTTGGCTGCCGCGCAAAGTTGTTTTCCTATTTTTAATGCAATAATTTCAGTGCTTTATCGGGGTCGACCAATATGCGCCCATAATACTGTTTGGATTTAAAATTATGAATTTCCTTGCATGCCTTTTCCATGCGGCCCATGATGATCTCGTCCTCCAGTTCGACCGGCGACCAATATAACACATGCATGGGATACTGATGGCCTTCGAAATCCTCTGGAGCATACATAATCCGATCCGCTTTTTTGAAGCCGTTCTTCTTGTAAAAAGCCAGGCGCCTCCGGGTATCCTCGTTCTCGGGATCGTTCGGCTCGGCTTCAAGCAGGATCATTTTCCCCTTTGTTTTTAACGAGTTGAGAACCCGGGAGCCAACCCCTCTGCTTCTCGAATGCGGCGTGACCAACAGATAATCGATAAAAATAAAGGTCGTGAACTCGGCATACAAAACGATGTAGCTGTCGGTTTCTTTAATGTGATAGACATCCGTCTCTTCAAGCAAGTCAACGAGCTGGTGAGGATCCTTCATTTCGTGCTCCGGAAAATAGTCATGCAGCTTCTCGTACCATTGCATATTTTCCACTAAGATTTTCTCCTTTATCCCTGTTGTCCGGTTTACTTCGTCTGCCCCCTTACAATAACCTTCTTGTCCCCGCTCTATTCACGGGCTAGACTCAATTTCTGAATAATTCTGCGCTTCCGGTACATGATTCTGCCCGTTTCGGTCACATCCTGAAGGGTGGAACGATTGAGATATGCGCCGAACAGAATACCCGCGATCGGAATCATCTGAAATAGCTTTTTCCAACCGAAATTATCCCTGTACGACAACATGACCTCACGCCATCCTTGCAGCTGAGATAATACCTGCTTGCTCTGCTCGCCTGTATGGAAAGCGGCAAGATCCTCGAGAATGGCTTTCTTGCCAACAATGTCGGAGGATGAGAACTGCAGGCATTTCACGATAAAAATTCGCTCGGACTTCTCTGATGGGTCATAACCGTAGCTGATCGCAATCTCCTGCAGCGCTTTAATGGAAATGCCAAGCAGGAGCGGAATATCGATGGCAAGGGTGAAGAGTCCGCCGATTCCCGTCGTTGCGCCTTGAACGGTCGCGGTATTGCTGCTTGATCTGCTGATGCTTTGGGCGATTTCGTCCATTCTCCCAAGCGGCAGCTGCGCGATTTGCTCCAATGCGGTATCGGCATCCGGATCTTCGACGTCAGGCAGCATCCTCCGGTACATTTGCTCCTTGCTGATTAAATACCTGCCTCCGCTTTGCACGTAGCTTCCAAGCTCGTCTAGCACGACTCCGATTTTGTCCTGGATGAACTTTGGCGTTAAGCGGTCCAGGATCACAAACGGCAACCGGCCTAGCTTTTCCCAAAAGAACAGATCCTTCTGCTCCTTCTCCCACTGCTCGATCAGCCTTAACTCCGCATTTAGGTATTGAAGATCTTCCGTATTTGTCATCTATGTCCTTGACCCCTTCGCTTCAAATATTCGCTTTAGCCTTACATACTGTAAAATGCGCGTTTTCGTTTCATAAATATCCCCGCAAAAAACAAAAAAACCTGCCGGCGCGGCAGGTCAATCGAAACCGGCGTGGCATTCATCGCTTGTCACTGATGATTGCCGCGTCGGTTCTTTCTGTTCGGTGGTCAAGCCTCCAGATTCAACAAGAAGTCTTTCGTCACCTGATAAGCTTCGTTCCATCCCATCTTCGCGTAGAAGCGGAGTCCGTCGAGCCCTTTCAAATAATAAGCGCCCATTAACCGTTCCCTGAATTGCGGATGCTCGATCGCTGTTTTCGCCCGGTATGCTTCATAAGCCGATATGACGCCGTTCCATGGCATATGCCGGTCAAGTACTGCCAGATCAATCAAAGGATCGCCATACAAGCAATTGCCGTCAATAATGCCGGTCACCCGTTGTCCGTCCGATAAAACATTCCACTGATGAAAGTCCCCATGCACAAAGCTCCTGTACGGAGCATTATAGGGCACGTAGGTCATAAGCCGGTTATAAATTTCTTCATAGACCGCTCTTTCCAAGCAAGACGTGCGATACAGCTCCTGCCAATTCTCCCAGAAGCCCGTCTGCTCCTCCGCGTTTACGGCGATGACAAAGTCCTTCCAAGTTGAATAAGCTCCGTTCCCATCCGCTTCAATCCAGCCGTATCCGTTGGTGCTCCGAACTTCTGCCTTAACCATTCCCGTTAAAATATCAAACAGTTCCGGTAATAAGCGTTTCTGCTCTTCCAAGGTGCAATCGGATAAAAGGCGTCCTTCTATTCGTTCCGTAATCGCATAGGATAATCGTTCCGTTGTTCCATAAGCCACGCATTTCGGAAAAGGAATACCTTGAGCCGTCAGCAATTCCGATACGTATCGTTCCGTCTCGTAGGCGCCTTTCAAATCGCTGAATTTCACGACATATCCTTTCCCTGCATGCATAAAAGCAAACACGCTGCTAATATTTCCTCCGGATAATTGTGCAAGCTCCGTCGCGCCCGGTCCAAGCCGATGCTGCAATACCTGTTCAACTTCGCTATTAGTGAGCAAAGGTTTTTCGTAAGCCGTCATGGGACCATCTCCAAATGTACACAGAGTAGATAATATCACTATAAAAAACGAGAAAATACGGGTCAACGGCGAGTTTAGGTGAAATAAAAAAAGGACGCCCTCCGGGCATCCTCTCTTCATTATGGCGTGGCAGGCTCTGCTGCTATAGCCTCCTTATTTTTACTTTTCTTTATGGCGAGCAAGAATGTCGATAACGCTAGGACGGCAATAATGACCGACATCATTCCGATTGCGGTACTAAAGCCTAACGTGCTGGAAGCGACTCCGCCGCCATAGGCGCTGGTTCCTTGGAACAAGTATGCGGCAACGAGCACGGCGGATAAAAATTGAACGCGGTTATGGGCTTGAGAGTTGATTGCCGCTAATCCAATGCCTCCGGATGCGGAGAACCCGTACGCAAGGCCTCCCAGCACGGATGAGCTCATGAAGAGAAGGAACGAATGAACCTCCGCGGCACTAAAGAGCAATACAGCCGCTACTACGATGGAAGCCATGCCGATGCGAATAGATACAACCGGTTTTAACCGGCCGGCAATGGTAGCGCTGACCGAGGCAAGCAAGTATGAAACGGACAATACGGTACCGATGACAAGGATATCCTGCGTGCCAATGACGTCACGGGCGATTTGGGCGCCAAGCGACAGCAATACCGCACCGTTCGCGAAGCCCGTGCCAATCGCCAGGGCTGCCAGCAAGTAGATGCCCCATTGTCCCCTCGGAACCTTTACCCCCCGAATCTGAAGCTTGAAGGCAGGTCTTGCTTCAGACTGCGCTTTGGTTTGCTTGGGAAGAAAGAGACTTAAAATGATGCTGGCAAATACGAGAACGGCCAATACCCAATAGCTGAAATGAAGCGGTGCCGGCGCGTACTTAATCAATGCCGCTCCCACGATTGTAGCAAGGAATAGCCCAACAGCCTGAGTAATCGTGTTTATGGAGCCAGGCAGCTTTTTATTTGTGGTCGGATTGAATTCCACAAGCGCAGCCGCTCCGGATCCGGCGGTTAACCCTACCCCAAGGCCTTGGAATATCCGGCCGACAAACAGCCAGAACACGTTCTGCGCTGTTGCGAATACCACTGCCCCGATAAGAAGAAAGATTAGTCCCGTAATTAACGTATTTCTGCGGCCAATGTAGTCGGACAGATTGCCAAGCAGAAACAAAACAAGAATAAGAACGATTGGATACACCGAGAAGATACCGGTTGTTACCGACTTGGAAAGATGCCACTGCAATGCATAAACCGGAAATTCAATGGACGGCGCCGTGCTGGACCATAAGCTGACCGTGAGTACCCAAGCCACAATCCAGAAGGACGCTTTCGAAGATATTGTTCGCATGTTTTGACCTCTTTTCGTTGGTTATAGGATGACCTAAATTAGAAAATCAATTAAAGAATGTTCGTTCTTTAATAATCAAAAAAAATGGCGTTTCTTACGTCATGCTTTCGACTTAATACGACGAGACATGCAGTATAATCCACGTTTCGGAACGACTGTTCTTTAATTATCGCGCAAACTTGATTTCCACATGTCTCAGTATATTTATTTAAGAACGATTAGTCAAGAACAATCGCAGCCAGATCAGACAAGGATTGACATTGCTACCTTCGCAGCATCCTCGAGCACTTGACGGTCCGTTGCGATTTTCGCAAGCACATAAAGCCCGTATCGCGTATTCAACAGGAATCTGGCCGCTTCTTGCACGGTATACTTTGTTTTCAGCTCGCCTTGCTGCTGGGCACGCATCAGAAATTTCTTGAAATTCGTTTCCATATCCAGCGTATACGCTTCAATCCGGAAAGAAACAACCGGATCTACCTTCCCCATCTCCATGGCGGTATTGGCAATTAGACATCCGCGGCGGCCATTTTCTTCGCTTATCGCTACATCGATCAACCGCTGAAAGTAACGCCATAACACGTCTTTCGCAGGTCCGTTCTCTTCAAGAATGCTATAGGCATGACCGCGGTTTCCTTCACGGAACCGGTCCAGACAAGTCAGAAAAAGCTGATTCTTATCCCCAAAGGTATCGTACAAGCTGCCTCTGTGCACACCGGTACGCTCTACTAAATCTTGAATCGATGTGCGTTCGTATCCTTTTTCCCAGAATAATTCCATCGCCTTCTGCAGCACAGCATCTTGGTCGAATTCTCTTGGTCTAGCCATTGTTCATACCTCCCTTATGTCCAATCATAGCGGTTTAAGAACGAACAGTAAAGAATTTTCGCAAGCCAATTGCTGTTAGTATGCCGCAGTCCTTAAACGATTTATCCCGCGATCCTTTTTATGCGGGGAAAAATCAAAAAAAGCCGCGGTTACGCGACTTTTTTGATCAACGTAAATCCTATCCCGTTTAGAGAACAGCTGCTTTGCCGCCGTCAATATTAACGGATGTACCCGTCACGTAAGAAGCGGCATCCGATACGAGAAACGCGATCACGTTCGCCGCTTCCTCCGTACGGCCGATTCGCCTCAAAGGAATGTCGTGACGAGGGTCCGCGGCGAATTCGTCCCAGGTAAGTTGCGGAGCCGTTGCCTGCCACATCCGCTCGATCTGATCGCTCCGGATCAAGCCGATGCAAACCGCATTTACGCGAATTCCGTCGGCCGCCAGATCCTTGCTCATTGCCTTCGTTAGCGCCAAGCCGGCTGCCCGGCTTACCGAGGTCGGCAGCGAAGAGCCGGAAGGCGTTTTGCCGCCGATTGCCGTTACGTTAACGACCGCGCCTCCCCCACTCTGGCGCAGGAACGGCAATGCCGCCCGCGTGAAATGGATCGCTCCGAACAGCTTTAGATCCAGATCGGCCGACCAAGCCGCTGCATCGACTGCTTCGAATGGCTTTGCCGCCGAAGTGCCGGCGTTATTGACGAGTATGTCGATGCCGCCGAATCGCTCGGCTGCCGTCAATACCGCGCGCTGCACCTCAGCTTCAACGGATACGTCGGCAGAAATAATAAGCGGCTCTACGCCAGTCTTTGCAGTAATTTTTTCTGCTGCAGCTTTGAGCGGCTCTTCGCTTCTGGCTACAAGGGCAACCTGCGCGCCTTCGGCAGCAAGCAGCATCGCGGTTGCAAATCCGATGCCTTTGCTTCCGCCGGTAATGATGGCCCGTTTTCCTTTAAATCCTAATTCCATGCTATTCAAACTCCCTTGTCGCTGTATTTAGTAAGGACCTTACCCGAATAACCCTCTGCCGATCAGGTTTGCGCTAACCGGTACCTTGCCGACCTCGCGTGCCCATACCGATAATTGACCCATGTGATGGATCTCGTGGGCGATGACATGCCTCATCACTTCACCGCATTTATGGGCTTCTTCTTTCCCGTCATCCGTAATATCAATCATCACGCGGTTCTCCAGGCTGTCATTCCATCCGTAGACGAATGGCGCAACCTCCTCCCGGCAGCGGGCAGAGAAGTCAATGACCTGCCGCAGGCTCGCTACCTCGCCAAACGAAGGTATGTAGAGTTCCTTTCCTTCTATTCCGCCACAGATCCAACCATATTCGACGGCCACGATATGATAAAGCGTGGGCAGGATGAAGCCTAATCCGCCGGTACGCTTTTTCAGCAGCTCATCGGGGTCGACTTCACCGCACCAGCGGAACCAGTCCTGACGAACCTGCCAGTTATACTCGAATAATTTAATCACGCTTAGCCCTCCCGCATAGCCCGTATATCCCTATTATTCTGCTCGGGTATATAATCTCCTGCCTGCTTGATGGTCTTATTTCCTCCAGAAGGTTGTGCAGTCCGCTTTATCGGTAATGTTAAATTCAATCATCCTCTTGAGAAGGCCGTAATCGACGGGTTTCTCCCACCGAATACGCAGTAATAAGCCGGTGTGATCATAGCCGGCCTTTTCTATGTCATCCGTAAACCGAATCATCCCTGCCCGTTCCGGCGCGACAGCGAGATGCTGTTTGGCTGCGCTAAACCCGATGATATAGGTATCGTGGTCTGTGAACATGGGCTGGTTCCAGCCGATCTTTGGAGCCAATAAAGGAAACGTATCCGCAGCCCAAGTCAACACTTCCTCCGTCCGTTCCCGGTGCGTCAAGTTATCAATACCGGCCAAAAAATCTGCAAACACTTCCATATGGGACTCCCCCTAAACTATCATTTCGTTCTATTTTTCTTCCCTAAGGGTTTTGATATTCGTTGCCGGCGATTCAATATCATCTCAAATCCGTATGCTGCATAGCCATTTCACCAAATGGTCATAATACCCAATACCCATGCGATGCGGCTGATTAACCAGGCGAGGTGATTATCTATGAATCTCAGCTCAAGACTTGAAGAGAATGAATCGTACCTTAGAGAACAATTCCAGAATTGCTCGGACTTCATTATCCGTTCATTTAGGCTAAAGGACGAAACCGTGCTTTTGCTCGCTTATTTAGATGGAATGATACGCATGCAAAGCGTTGAAGAGAGTATCCTAAAACCTCTTATGCATGATGAACCGCCGCTTTGCACTGGCACAAATCGTTTACAATCGCTTGCGGAAATCATCAGAAGCAATTGGCTTCCCTTAGCGAACGTGCAAACGTCCGACAGCGCGGAAAAGCTGGTGCAGCATATCCTGCAGGGCAGTATGGCGGTATTCGCGGAAGGCGAAGCATCCGCGCTTATCGCGCAGATCCGGGATTACGAAACAAGAAGCATTCAAGAGCCTAAGAAGGAATCGGCTTTGCGCGGCTCCAAGGAAGGCTTCGTCGAAAGCTTGCGTACGAATACCACGATGATCAGACGCCGGATTATTCACAAGGATCTAAAGCTGGAGTCCTTCACCGTTGGGACATACACGCAAACGGACGTGGCTCTTGTCTATGTGCAAGGTCTGGCAGAAGAAAAAATACTTGCGCAAGTGAGGGAAAAGCTCAATGCCATTGAGATAGACGGGATTATCGATTCCGCCTACATTGAGGAATGGATGGAGGGCAAATCCTTCTCTCTCTTCTCGCAAATTCAGAATACCGAACGTCCGGATATCGTCACGGCAAGCTTATTGGAAGGAAAAGTTGCAATTATAGCCAACGGGTCTCCGTTTGCCTTGATTCTTCCCATTACATTCTGGTCAGGCCTTCAGTCCGTTGACGATTATTTCGAGAGGTTTATTTTTGTATTGCTTACCCGCACGATTCGTTACATCATGACCTTTATTTCTTTCGCTTTGCCCTCCATTTATGTTGCCCTATCGACCTTCCACCCGGAGATGGTGCCCAGTTATCTGATGATGGGCATTTCCGCCGCAAGAGAAAGCTCTCCGTTTCCGACGGTGATTGAGGTATTTCTCATGCTGTTTGTGTTTGATGCCTTGCAGGAGGCCGGCGTTCACCTTCCGAACCAGCTCGGCCCGGTGGTCAGCATCCTTGGGGCGCTGGTTATTGGACAAGCCGCTGTGGAAGCGGGACTCATCTCCACGCCAATCATAATCGTGGTTTCTTTAACGGGTGTAGCGTCGTATTCCATTCCAAGATACAGCGCTAGTCTGCCCTTTCGCATCATTCGTTATCTGTTTCTCTTCATTACCGGGCTGCTTGGCTTTGTAGGCTTTGCATTCGGCATCATCTTCCTGATGATTCACATGGTCATGCTCGAATCGTTCGGAAGACCGTTTATGTATCCGATTGCTCCCTTTGACGCCAAACGGATCAAAGACATCATTATCCGCTATCCTTTCTGGATTCAGAATGGCCGCAATAAGAAAGGACAACGCAAATGATACGCTCGCTGCAAAAAACTTGTCTGTCTCTTGTTTTACTGTTCGCTTCCGCCGGCTGTACGGATTTCGTAGAGCCGAATCAATTAGCATTCGTTATTGGCACCGGGATTGATCATGCCGGAGAGAATATGCTGGAGCTCAGCCATCAGATAGCCGTTCCTTCCCAATTAAGCTCAACCAAGGGAGGGAGTAATGGAAAGTCGGAGAGTTTTATCGTCATCTCGGCGAAGGGGAAAAATGTGTTCGAGGCAAATGAAAAACTGCAAAGAAAGATGTCCAGAAGACTTATTACGAGCCATCGTACATTAATTGCAATCAGCGATCAGTATATCGAAAACAATAATACCAAAAAGCTATTCGATAAATTGAACAGAGACCCTGCGAATAACCAAAGAGACATTATCGTTGTGGTTAAAGGCAGTGCCAAGGAATTCATGAAGATCAAACATCCTTTGGAGCAGCTCTCCAGCATAGCCACAAATAAAGAGCTGCGAATCAACGGGATGAACAACTACTCGATCAGGCAATTTTTCATAGAAATGGCTCAGGAAGGAACAAGAATTCTGGTCCCTCTCCTTCAGATCGACAACCATGACCAGCCAGGCACTGAAAAAGCGCATTTCATCCAATTTGCCGGGTTTGCGGTTCTGGATAACGAGCTGAAGTTAAAAGGGATTCTTAATGATCCGGAAGGCTCAAGAGCGATTTGGATGATTGGAAAAGGAACCTTTCATGGCTTAACGATACCGTGGAAGGAAGGAAACGGTACCTTGTCCTTTCGGTTAACGCATCTGGAGCGAGAAATTCATTCGGTTGACGGCAATGATCCCAAGCACATTTTATTAACGGTAAAAGCTCAAGCCTATCTTCTTGATAATACAACGACGCTTGATATGTCTGAAGTAGACAATATGATTGCGCTTAAGAAGTACTTGGACGAACGGGTTGAGAAAGACATGCAGGCTACGCTAAATAAAGTCCAGGGATGGGGACAGGATATCTTTGGCATCGGCGAATACCTTCATCGCAAGCATCCTTATTGGTGGAAAACGCAAAAAAACAACTGGGATGATAACTTTAAGAATATCAACGTCTCCGTGAAAGCAAATATTCTGTTGCGGTCTACCGGGACAAGTGCCGGTCAAGTGAAATAATTATTGGAAAGAGGAGCAAAGCATGAAAGTCAGCAGCTATCAAATGTATTGGATCGTGACGATATCCTCTATCGTCACGACCACTTACCTTCCTATCCATCTAGCCGTGGAGCAAGCGCGTCAGGACAGCTGGATATCCATGCTGCTTGGCGGTGTTGCGATGCTCTTTTTCACCTGGATCTCCCTTCGGGTCTGCAGACAGCATGAGGATAAAACCTTGATTACGCTTATGAAGGATCTCTTGGGCACGGTAATGGGAAAAATTCTGGTACTGGCGCACTTCCTGTTATGGTTCAGACAAATGTCGATGATTGCAAAAGGCACGGTTGATTTCCAAAATCTGGTTTTGCTTCATAATACGCCAATGATATTCATTTTGATCTGCTTGCTGTTCCTTGTCGTTTATGCCGTGTACAAAGGCGGGATAACGGCTATTAGCCGCTGCGCGGAGATTATCGGCCCTATTCTGCTCTTCATGTTATTCGTTCAGTTATTTCTCAATCCGCAGGATATGAACGTAAAGAGAATCCTGCCGGTCTACGCGGATTCAGGGTGGTTGGCCATCCTCTCAGGCACATTTAACTCTTATAGCTATATCGCGGATCCTACAATTGTCCTTATGCTGTACTTTTTTGCTGAAAACAAGCGAACGGCTGCTAGGGCCGTTATCTGGGGAACGGTCACGACGGTCGTATGGGGAGTGCTCGCAACGTTTGTTCTAATGTTTGTTACCGGACCTCAGATTGCCTCTCAATTGGTTGTACCGATCTATTCGCTGACAAAGTATATCTCCATTCTTAACTTCATTCAGAATATCGATGCTTTTTATATCCCGTTGTGGCTGCTTGCCGCGTTCATCAAATTATCCGTGTGCTTGTTTATCCTTAGCTATGGGTTGTCCGAATGGATCGGCTACCGGAATTGGAAGTTGATCGCTTGCATCGTCACTTGCCTCTGGTGCGTGTTTTACATTTACAGCAACCATAATATTCGCCTGTCCTATACCTTGAAAAGCTTGTATTTAAACGGCATCTTCTACCCTATTGTATACCTTGTGCTTCCTTTGATTCTTTGGATACTCGGATCCGTCAAGCAGCGGAGAAAAGCATAAGCTTTTCTCAGGTCTTGCTGGCCGCAACCGGAGGATAATATTTCTTCGCGATAAGCAAATAGACGGCTCCGAAGGCAACGGACAGTGTGACAACGATGGATGCCGCAAGAACAATGACCGTAACTCCCGTCAAGAATGGCGTTGCGCCGTTCTTCACCATTAAGAGCGTACCTTGAGCTGCCGTAGCGACGCCAAAGGTATAAGCCCAATAGCCAGGCGCAAATGACTGCTCCCTCAACCACTTGAATGAAAAAGACAACGAAATTAAAAGGAACAACGTATAACCTGCCATTGCATACGTAACGAAATCGGAGGATTTTCCGCTTAGAACTTGATAGGCAACCAGCACAATGGCGCTTGGAGCCATATAAATGCCCATAAAGTTACGCGCCTTCGCATCCAACCCGCCTGTTGCAAGCTGTTGGAAGATAACCGAATCCAATATCATCCAGGAAATAAAGCCTGCTCCGAATACCATCCAGCCGTATTCCTTGTATCCAAGCAGCCCTGCAATCAAGGCGTTCACCAGCACGCTTGCCGTGTAGGTCAGAAATAACGAAGGCGTAACCTGCGTTCGGCTTCGCGGATATCTCCACATTCCGGATAGCCGGATAGCCGCCAACATCAGGTTGGAAACGGAGCCAGCCCAGAACAAAACGCGGGCGAACGTCACATCGTACGGCAAAATGGCAGCGGACATAAGAAGAACGGATTCAGGAATAAGAGCCACAAAGGAGCCTTGCACGGGATCCATCCACTCCTGCCTTGCGGCTTGGCGATGGTTGATCCATTTGTTCACATATATCATTCCCCACCACAAGAAGGACAGAATGGCGAGACCTTCAAGCAGTTCCCCCCATAGCTTTGAGCCTCCCCACGTTTCTTGCGCGAACCTAAGCGCGTTCCCCGTTTCCGCCAGCCCCAAGGTCATCGCGAAAAAGGAAGCAGGCGCAATCGGCAGTTTGTGCATTCTCTTCATAGTCATCTCTCCATTCTCTCTTTTGTTCAGCTCGAAATGCAGCCTAATGAATATGAGTTCATTGTAAGGAGAATGCTATCGATAGATCAATGCTATTGTTTCTATCGTTATGATATATAATTTAAATCGTTTTTCAGTTAAAGCATATACAATTCAATAGAAGTTTTCTATGATGATCATAGAATTCTAGGAATTGATTTAATAATACGATATCTTTATACTGGAAAGAATGCGATTTATGATTTGAAGAGGTGTTGCAAATGGAGATTAGACAGCTGGAGTATTTTCAAGCGATCTGCGATGAGCTTCATTTTACCCGTGCCGCCGATAAGCTTGGCATTACGCAGCCGACGTTGAGTTATCAAATCAAGCAGTTGGAGGATGAGCTAGGGGTGCCTTTATTTCATCGAATCGGAAAAAAAATCGCGCTTACGGAAGCCGGTTTTATTCTTCTGAACCACAGCCGCAACATCTTCCGCTCGGTCGAAGGGGCACGCGAGGAAATTTCCGAGCTTCATCATATGGAGCGCGGAGCCTTGACGATCGGAACTCTAATAGGAGAAATTAATGATCTTGTTTCCGGTCTGCTGGTCGAATTTCACGAGAAATACCCGGGGATAAGCATGAAGCTTTTGGCATTGGAGGATGTGGTAGATCCCCTTCTGCAGGACGATCTTGATTTTGCCGTAACCATCTTTCCGGTAGACGACGACAGATTCAGCAAGGTTTCTTTGTATGAAGAGGAATTTTATTTCGTTGCCCGCTCCGATTCTCCGCTATCCGCTAAGCCCAGCGTGACCATTGAGGAAGCGATGAGAGAGCCCATCATTATGTTCCCCAAAACCCACCGTTGCCGGCAGTTGATTGACACGGTGTGCAGCATGCACGGCATTGCTTGGGAGCCCGTCATTGAAACCTCGGCAATCAAGTCGATTCTTTCCCTCGTACAGGCCGGGGCCGGAGCATCCATTCTATCCAAAACGCTGCTTGAATTGTATCCCCATCAGAATATGACCATGATCCCGATAAGCAATCCCTCCCTTCGCAGGGAAGTCGGTATTGTCTATCTGAAGGACAGGTATGTAGGCAAGGCGACCGCTGCTTTCATGAAGCAGCTGACCTCGCGCTTTGATGGGATCCAAGCTCCATAAGGCAAAAAGAAGCTGCCGATCCACTGGTTCGGCAGCTTCTTTGTTGCGTATAATCGGAATAACTTATTTCAGGAATCTTCCCGTTATCGAATGTTCCTCGTGAATGATTTGCGACGGGGTACCCTCGAACACCACCTGGCCGCCTCTGCTGCCTCCATCCGGCCCCATGTCGATAATCCAGTCCGCCTGGCTGATGACCTCGAGATTGTGTTCAATGACAATGACCGTATTGCCGGCATCCACAAGCCGGTTCATGATCTCCAGCAGATGGCCGATATCCGACATATGCAGACCGGTTGTCGGCTCGTCCATGACGTAGATGCTGCCCTTCTGGTGAAGCTCGCTTGCCAGCTTGATGCGCTGGCATTCCCCGCCGGACAACGTGCTGAGCGGCTGACCAAGCGTAATGTAATTCAAGCCGACGTCGCTCATCGCCTGCAGCTTCTTCTTCACTTCCTTCAGCTCGAAAAACTCCAATGCCTGCTCGACGGTCATCTCCAGCACTTCCGCAATATTCTTGCCGTTCAGCTTGTAATCGAGAACCTCTTCCTTGAAGCGCTTGCCTTCGCAGACCTCGCATGGCAGCTTGACGCTTTCGAAGAAGGACAGATCCGTATACACAACGCCAAGCCCCTGGCAGTTCTCGCAAGCTCCTTTGGAATTGAAGCTGAACAAGCCCTGATTCACCTTATTGGCGGAAGCAAAGGCCTTGCGCACGTCATCCATGATTCCCGTATAGGTTGCCGGATTCGAACGGGTTGACACGCCAACCGCCGATTGATCGATGACGACTGCATCCGGATGCTGGCTGAGGAATACATCGTTGATAAGCGAGCTTTTCCCCGAACCGGCCACTCCTGTTACGACGTTTAATACGCCGGTTGGGATATCCACGCTTACATTCCGAAGGTTATGCAGATTGGCATGACGGATGGGCAGCTTGCCGGAAGCCTTCCTGCAATCCTGCTTCAATGCAAGCGGTCTCTTCATATGCGTTCCGGTTAAAGTACCCGACTCCAATAAGCCCTGGAAGCTGCCTTCGAACACAATATTCCCTCCGCGGCTCCCTGCATGAGGACCAACGTCAACGATATGATCGGCAACTTTAATAACGTCTGGATCATGCTCAACGACGATAACCGTATTGCCCTTATCCCGCAGCTTAACCAGCAAGTCGTTCAACCGGTGTACGTCTCGGGGATGCAGGCCAACGCTAGGCTCGTCGAAAATATAAGTGACATCGACCAGGCTGCCGCTCAGATGCTTAACCATCTTCACGCGCTGCGATTCGCCGCCGGACAACGTATCGGTCTCCCGGTCCAGCGTTAAATAATCCAGCCCGATATCCACCAGATGCTGAAGACGCTCCGTTAACGATTTGACGATTGGCGCCGCTTTGGCATCGCTGATTTCTTGAACAGCCCGAATGAGATGTCCCACCTCCATGGAAGACAGCTCTGCGATGTTCATTCCGTTAATCCGGCAGTTCAGCGCAGCCTGACTAAGTCTCGATCCGTGGCAGCTGGTGCATTTGCCCTCGGTGATAAACGGCATAACCGCTTTTTGCGTGCGTTCGGATTTCAGCTTTACGTCCTGCTTGATATATTTGTTCGTGAACTTCTCGATAACGCCTTCCACGGTAATGTTGGTCGCCTTGCCGGCAAAGTCCATTTGCACCTTCCGTGCCTTGGCATGGAGCAGCTGGTCCAGCTCTTCCGGCGAGTAATCCTGCAGCTTCTTGTCCGGATCGAAGTCCCCAGACTGCAGAAGCATATTCATTTCCCAGCCGTTTACGGTATAATCCGGAAGCATAACGGCCCCTTCATTAAGCGACTTGGACAGATCAATGGCCTTGCTCATATCCACTCCGAGCCTGCGGCCGATGCCGTTGCACTCAGGACACATGCCTTGCGGATCGTTAAAGGAAAACATATTGGCAGAGCCGACAAACGGCTGCCCCACCCGGGAGAACAAAACGCGGAGAATCGGAGAAATATCCGTAATGGTGCCCATGGTGGAGTGGGAGCCTCCGCCCAGTCTTTTCTGGTCGACAACAACGGCCATGCTTAAGTTTTCGATTCCGTCCGTATCCGGCTGTGGAAAGCTCGGCAGAAAAGTTCGAACGAACGTGCTGAAATTCTCGTTCAGAAGTCTTGTGGATTCAGCAGCGATCGTATCGAAGACGATGGATGACTTTCCTGATCCCGATACCCCCGTAAAAATCGTGATTTTCCGCTTCGGGATACGCAAAGAAACGTTTTTAAGGTTATTTTCCCTGGCATTCGTGATAACAATGTACTCCTGGCCCGTTTCGCTCATTTCTTACATCCTTTCGGGTCGTAGTTTAATATCCTTCCAATTGTACGAACCAGACATAAACCGGTTGCAACTGATTGCAACCGGTTTATGTGGTTTCGAGCCCTTGCAGGCTCGTTTATGCGATTATTGCGCCAGCAGCTTGGCAAGCTCGTTGTGCCAGTTCGTCCAGCCGTATCTTGCGCCTTCCAGCCCTTGTACGTTCGAGAAGCCGGTTTGTTCAAGGTGAAGATTAACCTTGCCCTCTCCCAACTCCTGCACCGTCCAGGTAACCGTATGCTTCTCCGGACCAACCGCCCAAGAATAGGATAACAAGCGGTTTGCTTCGTCCACGGCAAGCACTTCGCCGTCAATAACGCCGTCCCAATATTGGTTAGGCTCGGCCCGGAACTGAAACTTGTGTCCAACCTCCGGTTTGAAATCGTTCGGGAGCACCCATTTGGCAAGCATTTCGGAAGTGGTTAACGCAGCCCAAGCCTTCTCTACCGAAGTATTGTACTGAAAATCCAGCTCTAATTTCAAACTCATTCTTCTTCCTCCTCCAATAGTTGCTGCAAACGCAGCATATTAACCGTCCAGAATTTCCTGTAGTAAGAAACCCAATCCTGAATTTCCTTCAGTGGGGCGGCATTAAGCCGAAAACGCGTTTCTCTGCCGACCTTCCGGTCCGTTACCAGTCCCGCTTCTTTCAGAATCGTCAAATGCTTGGAAACGGCCGTGCGCCCCATATCGAATTGCGAGGTTAACTCGTGAAGCGGGACTTCGGCTGTCTCGGACAATAGCTGAATTAACCGGCGCCTGGTTGGATCCGCGATCGCGTCAAAGACATCCCGTGACGGATGATTATCGTTCACAACACCCCCTCCTAGAGTTCGACTTCCTAAAAAGATATTTGGCGTTTGGATCCATGGGTTGCGGCTGCTCCATTCATTTCGTTACAATAGAATGTAAGGTAACTTTTTACTTATGCCTAATGATAAGACACCAAACGGTGTCGTGTCAACTTGAATTCAACGACAGTAATGCTTTCCTTTCCGAAAATGAGATATATCTAGTATCGCAACACGAAAGCCGCGAGGAATTCTCGCGGCTTTCGTGTTGTTTTTATTGATTATTTCAACGTAATCGTCTTTTTCCAAGTAAGCTCTTTGCCGGCATCATTTACGAAAGTGAAAGTGACATCGCCTTTCTGGCCCTTCAAGTCGTCCGGGTAGAAGAAGCCCATAAATTGTCCGTTTCCGCTGATATAGAATCCGTCTTCGCCATTGCCGCCATGCTCAATCGCTTCTTGCGTCGTGTTGACGATGCTGGTTTTGCCCGATTTCCATTCCATTTTGGACAGCATGTAGCCTTCCGGGCGTTTGTTGACCGAAAAATCAAAGCTGTTGCCTTCGATCGGTTTTTCGGTCTGATCGATGATAATCAAGATCTCTTCATTCGCGTTTTCGCCGGCTGCGTTAGACGACTTCGTAGCGTCCGGAGCTGCATTCTCGGGTGTCGAGCTCTCAGGCGCGGTGGATTCCCCGGCAGGCTCAGACGATGCGGTATTGCCAGGCGCCATGGATTCTTCCGCATTTCCGGCATTGTTGTCAGGCGAATTGGATGGCGCTTCCGTTACGGTCCCTTCGTTTGTCGTATTCGCATTTCCCGTGTCCGCTTTGTTGCCGCATGCGCTCATAACGACCAGAATGGCTAACGATGCTGCCAGTAAGCCTACGGATTTTTTATTCATCATGAATCTCTCCTTTGTTTTCTTGTAAAGTGAATGAAAAAGCTGCGCCGTTTCCGGTATTAACCGCATCGTATTGACTGCCGTGCAGCTCCAAAATATGTTTGACAATAGCAAGCCCTAAGCCGGTTCCGCCGGATTTGCGATCACGGGAACGTTCTACTCTGTAGAACTGATCCCAAATTCGGCTCAAGTCTTCCTCTGCAATAGAAGGACCGATATTCTCCACGACGGTTTTTATCGCTTCTCCTTCTGCCCTTTCCATTTCAATAACGATCGCGCTGTCCTCTACGGCGTGCCGAATCGCATTGCTGAGCAGATTGAGCAGCACCTGCTCGATACGTCTACGGTCCGCATTAACGAACAGCTCCCGTTCTCCGTCCTGCCGAACTCTTAACCGCAGCTGCTTGCTCTCCAGCTGCTGGGTGAAGGAGCTTGCAACCTCTCTAACCAGATTGGTCAGGGAGAACCGGTCGATATTCAGCTTGACGGCCTTCACCTCGAATTTGGACAGCTCCAGCATATCCATAATAAGAGCGTTCATCCGGTCCGTCTCGTTCACGATCAAGGCGAGGTAACGTTCTCTTTTGTCATCAGCAACCCCGTCTTGCAGCCCCTCCGCAAACCCTTTTACAATGCCAAGCGGAGTTTTGAGCTCGTGCGATATATTCGCCACCAGTTCTTTGCGCAGCTGCTCGGACCTCTGCTTCTCTCTCATGTCCTCCTGCAGCTGCTCGTTGGCAAGCTTGAGCTCACTAAGCGCCGAGTCCAGGTTTTGGGATAAAGCGTTCAAATTCCTCGACAACTCCCCGAATTCGTCCTTGGAACGAATCTCCGGATGTTCGGCGAAATCAAGCTTGGCTAAGCGCGCGGCCGAGCGATTCAGAGTCAGCAGCGGACGCGATACAATTCTCGAATAGATTAGCGATAAAGCAAGGACGAGAGCAAGAATAACCGGCGCCAAATAAATGACGTATTTTTTCAAAATACCAACCGCTTCTCCTACCGGCTGGAGCGAAGCCATGACGAACATATAATGCTCATCCTCTTCGTCACCGGTAAGGGATTTCACCAGTACGGCGTACTCTACTCCGCTCCATGGATCCTTCCATTCGCTCCGTACCGTCTGTCCCGCGTGCAAGCGGGACAAGCGCGACTCCGCCGATGCCGTCCAATCCTGCAAGGCTTCGTCAACAAGGGCATCCTGGTAAAGCGGGTTGAACGACCGCTGCTCCGGCAGCAGAAATTCGGCAACCTTTCCCTCGACCCGTACCAACCCTTCGTCCAGCGGTGCGGCATTATCGGACCAGAAGTTAATCGGGTGAAGCACCGTATCCTTCTCGTCCATAAAAATGCCGTCCACAATCATGTTATTTCCTAGCGATACTCCTCGCGGGATGGTATTGATCGTTGCACCCGCCGTTGGGATCGGAACGGTAATCATCTTATTGCCTGACTGAAGCTTTACGTAATACGGATTGAGGTTAGCCTTGTTAAAGCTCTTATTCAGTATGGCGGAGCTGGTATCATTCCGGTTCATGAACGTCCCGAGCAGGCTGGAAAGCTCCCGCTCATTCCCCTTTACCTCGTTATACTGTTTGCTAAACCCGTTAATGGACGATTCCAGCTGATGAATCCGGGACATCCGGTAAAACCGTTCAAAGAACAACCCTTCGGCCAACATCACCAGCGTAAAAATAAACAAGATCAAAGCAGACGTGATGACGAACAGCTTGAGTACGACGCCATGTCTTCTCATGCTTCCGATTCAAACCTGTAACCGGATCGTATCACGGTCGCGATCAGCTTGCCGGCGTCCCCGAGCTTGGCTCTTAATTTCTTGACGTGAGTATCCACGGTCCGCAAATCGCCAAGGTACTCGTATCCCCATACGGCATTCAGAATATATTCGCGGGACAATACCTTGCCGTCGTGCTTGATCAGGAACAGCAGCAGATCGTATTCCTTGGGCGACAAGTTAATGAGCTGACCCGCCAACGTAACCGTATGGGCCTCCCGGTTCACCGACAATTTCCCGTACTGAAGAAGCTCTGCCTCCCGCCCCACCGTTCTTTCCGTTCTCTTCATTAAGGCGTTTGCCCGGGCGACCAGCACCCTTGGGCTTAGCGGCTTCGTTACGTATTCGTCGGCTCCCAGCTCGAACCCCATCAATTGATCTTCGTCCTCGGCCCTTGCCGTGATCATAATTATAGGTACATCCGATTTCTCGCGGATCCGTCTGCATACGGACCAGCCATCCATCTCCGGCATCATAATATCCAGCACAACCAGGTCGACGGAGACTCGCTCGAACAACTCAAGCGCAACCCTTCCGTTCTCCGCCTCGTGGACATCCCATCGCTCTTTTTTGAAATAATCCGTTATAAACTCCCGCATAAGCGTATCGTCTTCCACTAATAAAATGCTACGTTTCATTTAGATCCCGCCTCTTTCCGGCATAGGTTCCATTCTCGTACGGAACCGCAATCGTATTTCCTATGCTATCACAGGTTTACCCGAAATTCGGCATTCTTATCATTCTTTTGCACCTCCGTTTGTTCTACAAGTTGAAGTATAGGAGGTTCTTGTGTCCAACGTGTGTATTTGAAATGGATGCCTAGAGAAATCTATACATAAACGCTGGGGTTCCTCTCTAAAACGAAGAACCCCCGGCTTACCGGAGGTTCTTCCCTTTAATCGTTATTTATCTGCGTACTTCTAAGACGTACACCGAATGAGGCTTCAAAGTCATCAGCGGCTTGCCATCATGGAACTTTAGAAGGAACTCCACTGCGGTTACCGCATCCGGCTGAAAGACATCGTTGATTAACTCGTAATCGTCTCCGGACAGCTCCCATACCGCCGCTACTCCCGAGTGCGCAAAGGAACCGATAGCCAGCTCCGCCTCAACCTCTGCAAGTCCGCGGTTAACGACGAACAAGGTCAATACATGTCCTGATTCGTCAAGCGCGGCCGTTGCGTCAAGCGCCGGCAAAGCTCCCGGCTCGAGACCAAACCGCTTTGAGCCCGATAGCCAATCAAAGCTAGGACTGTCTGTTTCCGTTGGCAGTATGCGGGAAATATCGCGATTCGCGTAAGCCTTCATCACATGGAACGTTGGAGTGCCGTACACTACTCCGCTGCGGCCGCTCCAGCCCGTTTCTTTCCCCCTGTACTGATCCGCGTAACCATCCCCAACCCGAATGCATCCGCCAAGCCAACCGTTGACCAGGTCGGAGTAGCTGCCAATTTCGATCAGATGGGATTGACGGATAAATTCGTTGAGGTTTGCGGCATTGGCTACCGCAGCCTCCAGCGTATGCTCCATCGGGCGCCCTTCGCGGATCGTATTGGGATAATACATCGTGTTGTACTCCGTGATCGCGAGCTTCACATGCGAGTAAGCCGGATTGCCCGAAATGATCTCTTCAGCCTTGCGGATTGCGGCACGGCTTACCTCAGGAAACGACATGACTGCCGGGTACCGTTCTTCTTTCGGCGTATCAGGGGTAATTCCCACCGTGCCGAAGCCGTGATAAATATGCAGCGTCAACATGTCCATTTTGCCCGCCGAGATACCAAGCAACGTGCGGTTCCATTCGGGATCGCAATCGCCGCATGCGAGAAGCACGATATCCGGATCCACCGCTTTCATCGCATCCGCAAAACGGTTATACCGGTGCGCGAATTGCTCCGCCGTGCAATGGCCATGCTGCCATGGTCCGTAAATTTCGTTCCCGATTTCCCAATACTTGACGCCATAAGGCTTCGGATGGCCATTACGGGCCCGCAAAGCGCCGTATTCCGAATCCACGCTGCCGTTGCAATATTCCAGCCATGCGGCTGCCTCTTCCGGCGAACCCGTTCCCGCATTAACGCAAATTAAAGGCTCCGTCTCGGTATCCCGGCAGAACGCCAGAAATTCATCGGTGCCGAAATATTTGTTCGTCCAGCCGCCCCAGGCCTCATTAACCATGTTGGGCCGCTCCAGCACGGGACCAATCGCGTCCTCAAAATGATACGCGCTGATGTAATTACCCGCCAGACGCATCATCCCCGGCTTCAACAGCTTGGTCAGCTCTACTACTTCCCGTTTCACGTAGCCCATGCTGTCGGAAGGAAGCATCGACACATGGTCAAGCCACAGCATGCCCGATCCCATGCCGTCACGCCAGGTTTCTTGCTCCGAAGAAAGCAGAATCCGGAATTCCGCGTTCTCGCAGGAACGTTCAGGCGTCAGCTCAATCTGATATTCGTTCCACTTATGTCCCCGCAGCTCAACTTCAGTATGGCTCAGCACCTCGCCGGACGCTCGGTCGGCAATCTCGCAAACAGCAGCCCGGAGATCCATAGCGGCACGCGCTATGATACTCACGCGATAAGCAAGACCGCCCTCGACACTAATCTGTTGTCCAATTCCGCCGTAGCAGCGGTCCGCGCTGTAAATCCGAATACGCTGGCTATGGCCGGAATGCCTCGGTGCCGCAGGCTCCAGCGCATATTCCGTATTTTTGCCGTTGGTTACGGCATACCAGCCGGAGGATACGCCACGCGTGTCGGCTTCGTCCTCAAAATCCATGTCTCTTAGCGTAAAGGCTAGCATGGCATCCATATGATCGCGGATGTCCTCAACGAAATGGCCGAAAATATAAGGATTCAAGCGGTGCTTGGAAGGTGCTTCGGTGTTAACGGTAATGCTTGCCTTCTGGTTCATGCGATTCTCTCCCTCGTCTGTCAAACTTCCGCCTCATCTTCCATGGCAGAGATGGACTAGATTTCATATCCATGATAGTGTTTTCGTAAGCGAAAGAACATAGAGGAAAAGGAAGGTTACGTGAGGAAAATGGACATCACTAAAGAGGATGGGAACCGGGCGCAGCATAAGCAGGGCATGATTCATGCGCTGCCTTATTCTCCCGAGCTGTCGGTATATGTTCCAATGATCGGAGTGAGTATTTGCGCGCCAACCTACAAGAATATCCGTCAAAAAGCAGATATCACTGTACTCGGATATGTGATAAACGGACATGGCGAAATCCAGGTTAACGCGGAAAAGCACCGCCTCGGCAGAGGCGATGCCTTTATTTTAAGGAAAGACGGCAGGCATGAAGTAACGGCGTTGTCGGATTCAAGCGATCCATGGACGTATTACTGGTTCAATCTTCACGGCAATAGCCTGCCGCTCCTCGAAGCCTTCCATTTACTTCATACCCCGTATATTCCAAGCGTTGACATCGAAGCTTTGTTCTTGAAAGGCTTTTCTGCTGCAAAGCGTAAAACCGAAAATGGCACTGACGCGCAAACGGCGGTGATTCTTAGCTGTACGGAAATATTAATTGCTCTCCAGAAAGCCGTAAAGCATAAGGCCGAAATAACCTCGCCCATTCTTGGACGAATGAAGCTTTATCTGGATCGGCTTGTCGGCGAAACCTTCCAATCGGGGGAATTCGCCCGTCAAATGGGATTATCCTTCAAGCAGCTGAACCGTATCTTTAAACAGCATACCGGCAGCACCGTTTACCAATACGTACTCACACGCAAGCTGGACATTGCGAGAATGATGCTTCATGACACGGAGCTGCCCGTTCACGAAATCGCCGTTTACCTTGGTTACGACGACCCTCAGTATTTCTCGAATCTTTTCAAGCAAAAGACGGGCATGGCCCCTACGTTATACCGGCAAAACGCCAAGGCGGCTGATTAGTTGCCGCGAATAGCGGCCCGCGACAGCTGGTCGGCCGATTTGTTCTCGGAGCTGGGGATCCACATCATAAAAAACAGCTCGAATTGCTTCGTCAGCCGAAGCGCTTCTTGAAGCAGCGGCGCGAATTTCTTGTTTTTCACAAACTCGATCTCGACAGCCCGGTTCACGAATTGGGAATCCGTCCGGAAGGACACGGTTTTATATTTCTTGCGGATGCATAACTCCAGTGCGAGGATAAAGGTCCGGAACTCCGCTTCGTGATTGTCCATTACCCCTAACGGAATGGAGTAGCGCTCCACTTCCCCGTTATGCTTGATAAAAATACCGGCGCCGCTTGGTCCCGGATTTCCCGCGCTTGCACCATCCATATAGACTTCAACCATGGTATTCCTGCCCTTCTCTAAAACTGAGAATGAAACAACGCAAAAAAGGAAAATATATCCCACAGAGGTGATCCCCTGTGCGGTTTGATGGCTTGAACAAAAACGAAGATTTCGCGCGACGCGATTTTGAGAATAGAAATTTTGCCATACGTCTTTATTACCTGACCTCGGTCTGCAGCGAGGATGATATATTTGACAAACTGATTACTCCTTTCTACCAGACCGACACCTCCGATGACTTCGCCAGGTATCTTCAATCCTTTCCGGATTGGTCGCGGCCAAGCGGCGAGGCTGAAGCAACGGAGCGGATGCTGGACGGTTATGTGTTGATCCTTCTAAACGGAACAATGCTATCCGTCTGCATGAAGAGCTTTCAATCCCGCACCGTCAGCGAGTCAACCGAAGAAAATATATTGCAAGGCCCCAAAGACAGTCTTAACGAGAACATCAAGATCTCGATAAATATGATACGCAGCCGCTACAAAAGCGAATCCCTTCGCATGGAAAGCCACCTGGCTGGGAGTAAATCCAAAATAAAGCTGATGCTGTTATTCGATGAGCAGCTTACGGATAACGGCACGCTTGCCGAGCTTAAAGACAGGCTTGCCAAGGTACAAGCGGATCTTGTGCAATCGGCAGGACAATTACAGAAATGCCTCATTCATAACCGGTTCAACCTTTTCCCTCTCTTTATGACTACCGAGCGTCCGGACCGCGTAGTGAAAACCTTTCGGAAGGCAAGATCGTCATCTTGATCGAGGGTTCTTCATGGGCATTAATCGGACCCGCTACATTCTTCGATTTCTTCAAATCGATGGATGACCCTGTCCATCTGCCGATAATCAGCAAGTTTATGGTGTGTATCCGTTATGTGGCGCTTTTGATTACGCTAGTGCTGCCAGCATTATATATTTCGATTATTTCATATTCTCCCGATCTATTGAAGGTTCAATTTGCCTTGCTTGTTGCGGGAAGCCGGATGTCGGTTCCGTTTCCTTCCTACGTGGAGATTATGTTTATGCTGATTATGACTGAGTTTCTGATTGAAGCGAGTATCCGCCTGCCCAAAACCATCAGTCCTACGGCAACAACCGTGGGAGGGTTAATATTGGGACAAGCCGCAACGGAGGCGGGGCTCGTAGCCGAAGTGATGATTATCGTCATATCGGCCGTTGCCATCTCCAACTTTGTTATTCCCGTTAATTCCATGCATCAAGCAATCCGGGTAATCCGGTATCCATTGGTCATTCTTGCCAGCTTTCTTGGCACGGTTGGCGTTGTTATTGGAATATTGGCCCTTATGGCCTATCTATGCAATTTGAGAAGCTTAGGCAAGCCGTATATGAAACTTCTTTAATTACACAGGAAAACAGGTGATTCGTATGCTACAAATCCGTTATTACTACTTTCTCCTCTATCTGAATTTTATCGTTTGCATGATTGAGTTCACTCCAAAGCTGATCTATTCGGGACGGTATACCAGCAGTCTATGCAGTCTGCTGGTTGCATTGCTGCTTACCGGATTAATGATCGTCTTTTTTGAAAAGCTGATGAGCCGGTTCTCCGGGCAATCCATTGCCCAGATCATGAGCGGATCGATAGCCCGGCTGGTTCAGAAGAGCCTCTTCTTCTGTTATTTTGTCCTTTCGTACGGGTCCGGTCTAATTTTTCTGATCTCGTACACGCAAATCATTCATAAGTTTATATGCCCGGATATCTCTTCCGGACTGCTATTTGGCGTCTTTCTCGTTCTCCTTGTCTTTGCCTCTCTTATCGAGTCCAGGAGTGTCTTGTACATGCTCGAGATTGCGGTATTATTTCAGATTCCTTTTATTATCATTATGATTCTGCTTTTCCTGCTGGACTCTAATATTCATTTCGATTTCTTGCTCGAAGCCGCAACCTATATTCGGCATTGGCCAAGCTACGAGATGATTGCGGCAGGCGCTTTTCTCTTCAACGGTTATATGAGCCGCCTGGTGTTTAATGAACATTTGGTGAACAGCAAGCCTATGAAGCCATTTATCATCCTCTTTACTGCGGGTCTGCTTCTGCTTCTTTCCTATTATTTCATTCCCATCGGTTATTTGGGTCTAAAAGGAATTGACAGCGATATGGATGTCTGGTTCACGACAACAAACAGCATGCGGCTTCCGTATTTCTTTATTGAACGGTTTCTGGTCATTTTTCTAATGGTGCAGCTTGGCATTTCGCTTATGTTTGTCATGGTCTGCTGGCATTCCTCGCTCCAATTTCTTAGACAAGCGAACCTTTTCAAGGGGGGGAAACAAAAATGGATATGGGTCTCGCTCTTGCTTGCTGCATCTTGTGCGCTGCGGCCTTATATGGATGTTTCTACGGTTCGGAACAGCTTTGGCTGGCTTCTAAACGTCAAGCTAATTTTCGATATCGTGATGATAGCGGCCATCGCATGGTGCGCACGAAAAAGAAAAGCACTCTAAACGTTAGCTGCGCATGGTTTTTATTGGTGGTAACTTTGTCGGGCTGCGCCTTCGAAGATATCGACAGACGCGCTTTCGTAACGTCAATCGGTCTGGATCCGTCCGAAGACAAGGACAAGAAGTATACGGTTATTCTGAAAGTCTCGATGTCCAAAGGGGATCCAAAGAACATCGGCAGCGAATTTTTGCTGCTTAAGGTGAATTGTAACTCGATATCGGAGGGGCTTGAACGTCTTCGGTCCATGAGCGACAAAAAGCTGGAATACGGCCATGTCAAAGTCCTGCTGTTTGGGGAAGAGGTGGCGAGAAAGGACATCTCTCTTGCGGTGGATTATTTTATGAGGAGGCCTGATATTCAAAAAATCGCCTATTTAAGCGTAGGCAAGCCAAATTCCTATGAGCTGCTGAAATATAAGCCGAAGGAAGAAGCCGTAGCCGGCAGCTACTTCTTTTATACATTCGAACGAAGCCGTAAACAATCTCCGTTTGTTTATGCCGTCCCCTTATACGACGCGAGCCGCAGAATCACCACGTCAGGACTGGATCTGACAATGCCGGTTGTGACGTACGAGCATGATGCTCTACAGATTAACCGGATTGCCCTGTTCGACAAGAAACAAATGAAGGAAGAGCTCACATCTGAGGAATCTCGGCTCTTGAAGCTTCTTATATCCGGCGTACACAATGATACGTTAACCTTGAAGACTCCAAATGGAGACTATTCCGTAACAAGCGAAGAAGGGTCTGCTGGCTTCAAGCTAATTGCCGGACAAGGGCATGGAAAGCCCATGGCCGTCTTTTCGATTCGAATGCGCGGGGCATTAATAGAAAAGCTGGATGATTCCGCTGTTATCTCGGATGACGTAAAACTCGCATTGGCGAAGCAAGCCGAGGAACAAATCAAATCCAAAGCGCAGCAGCTGCTGGTTAAGCTAAGAGATGAACGCCTCGATCCGCTGGGACTTGGTCTTCGTTACCGCGCAAGGCATTTTGACCATTCAAACGATCTTCGGACTTGGTCCACTCTCTATCCGGAGCTCGAGTTCCAGGTGAATGTGAAGTATAAGTTTAAAGAAGATTGAAAGACAGCCCATTGAAAATCATGGACTGTCTTACTTATCGTTTATAAGAGGCATAATCTCGACATCGAGATTTTACGCTGCTTGTCAGCCGAACAAACCCCGGCGAATAAAATTAGCGGTTACAGGAGCCTTCCCTAACTCTCTCGACCATACGGACAATTGGCCGATATGATGGATTTCGTGGGCAAGGACATGCCGCATGATTTCCCCGTATTTGAAATTCATGGGCTCGCCATTCGGATATACATCAGACAATACCTTCATTTCCATCTCATCGGTCCATGACGCTACGAATGACCGAACTTCTTCGTGGAGTTTATCCGATAACTCCATGACCTGCTCGAGGCTGGCATAAGACTCGAACGGTTCCGTGAAATCAGGCTTCCCTTGCAGACCGCAGATCCAGCTGTATTCCACGTCCGCAACATGAAACAAGGTATGTAGAATCCCTCCTATCCCCCCCGTCCGCTTCTTCAGCAGCTCTTCCCGGGAAACGTCCCGGCACCATTCGAACCAGTCTTGCCTTACTTGCCAGTTGTATTCAAATAACTTCAGCATTAGCAGCACTCCTTAAAGTCATTAATTGTTAGTTGTATTAAATATCCGGTTTTGAAAGCATTGCGAAGTAATCAACGACAACCTCGCGAAAGGACAAAGCAGCCCGCGACATATATCGGCTCTTATGCCATAATAATGCGATTTCCCGCACGAGATCGTTTTTTTCCACCTCTAGATATGCAATCTGTCCGTTTGAATTTCTGGCTGTGCCCGGAATAAACGCAATGCCGATCCCGGCCTCCACCAGCGCATTAATTCGGGCGGGTTCATCTCCCTCATACACAAACTTCGGCTCAAATCCGGCCTTGTTGCATATGGAATCTACCAGGTCGCGTGTTCCGTACCCCTTCTTCACCCCAACGAACCATTCGTCTTTCAGTTCGGACAACGATACGCTGCTTCGACCCGCAAGACGATGCGTCCTCGGAACCGCCACAAGGACAGGGTCTCTGTACATAATCTGACATTCGATATCTTCTCCTTCAAGCGGAGGCGAAGACAGGCAGAAATCAATATCTCCCCGATGAAGATGCGCCACCATTTCCTGTGTCGTAAGCATTTGCACGTGGAACTGGATATTCGGCTTTTTCTTCCGGAACTCTCGCAGGATACTAGGCAGCATGCTGGCCGTATTCACGGCAAGTTCGATCGTCCCTTGTTCCGAGCCGGACGGATCGTTAAGCTCCTGCTTGCCTTGCTCCAGCTCGAACAAGGCCCGCTCTGCGCGTTGCAGAAATCGGCTTCCCGACTCGTTAAGACGCAGCTTTCTGCCTACCCGGTCGAATAAAGGCACGCCTAAATCTTCCTCCAAACGTTGAATCGTCTTGCTAAGCGATGACTGCGTGACATGCAGATGCCGCGCCGCTTCAGTCACATGCTCCAGACGGGCTACCGTCAAGAAATATTGCAATTGCAAAAGCTCCATGAAATTCACCATCCGCATATTCCTTCAAGTCTATGAAATTATAACATGAAATGCGTTGGAATAAATGACGAACTTCCCGTACGATAAGCTCATGACAAATCGAGGAGTGACTTTAATTGAATACTGTCAACAGATGGCTGATGATTGCCGTCGGCTTGGGAATCCTGCTCAACCCTTTAAATTCGTCCATGATATCGGTGGCAATCGCAAGACTCCAGTCCGATTACAGGCTTGATTACACCGGCGTTTCGTGGATTATATTTTCATTTTATATTGCGAGCGCCGTTGCCCAGCCCGTGATGGGCAGAGCAAGCGATCTATTCGGACGGAGAAAAATTTTTCTGTACGGTCTAGTCGTAGCCTTTCTTGCATCGCTAATAGCGCCGTTGTCGCCTAGCTTCGGCTGGCTGATCGCGTTCCGCGTTATCCAATCGATAGGCACCAGCATGATGGTTGCCGTAGGCATGGCTATAGTGCGAATCTATATCACGGATAAGCAGGCGGCCGCACTGTCGGTCTTGTCTATCTTCCTATCCGGTGCGGCGGCTATCGGTCCCTTTGTTGGCGGCGTGCTCATCCACTGGTGGGATTGGCCGGCGATCTTCTTCGTCAATATTCCGTTTGCCATAGCGAGCTTTTTGCTGGCGTGGAGAACCATTCCCATGGATAAGCCGGAGACCTCTCCCGCCCGCGGCCTTACCTTCCGCAGATGGCTTGACCTGATCGATGCGCCAGGAATCCTGTTATTTACAGCAGGGCTGGTTGCCCTGCTTGTAGGAGTATTGTCGGCGAAATCTTCGGGGCAGCTCTCAATCGGATACGTCGTTATCGGTCTGATTGGACTATTGTCGCTTGGAGCCTTCGTCAGGCATGAGCTGAAAGCAAAATCTCCTTTTATCCCGCTGCGGACAATAGCCCAATACCCGGCGATGACTTGGGTCAATGTCCAATTTATCCTTGTAAACATTTTGTTCTACTCGTTATTCTTTGGACTTCCGTCATACTTGCAGATCGTACGGCATGTCAGCGAGTTTCATACCGGCTTGCTGATGCTTAGCTTAGGCTTGTGTTCGCTTGCCGCATCCCCGCTTGCGGGCAAATGGATCGATAAATCCGGTCCGCGGCCCGCTTTGTTGGTGTCGGCCGTTCTAATGGTGTTTGGTTCTGCCTGGATCGTGACGTTAAATGAGGCTTCGCCCGTTATCAGCGTCTGCATTGCCTTGGCTGCCTTCGGAATCAGCAACGGACTGAACAGCGTGGGCATGCAGACGGCTTTGTTCGACAGCACGCCCAAAGAGATCATTGGTGTCGCTTCCGGCTTGTTTAATACCTCCCGCTATCTCGGTACCATCATTTCTTCCTTATTGACCGGCATTGTTATGGGAGGAGAATTCAGCTTTACCGGGTTCCGCATACTGGCGATTATCCTAACGGTAATTGCCTTGATTCTAGTCCTGATGAGCTGGCGGCGAGCTCGCTCCGCGAGCTTAAAGGAATCAAAGGCCTAACAGTTATGCCGGATCGACGGGTGCGAGGCGGCACTTGCTTGCCTGTTCGTAAGCATAGGCTAACTTGAAAAGCACCGGCTCGCTGTAGGCGGTTCCGACAAACGTGATTCCCTGCGGACCTTTAGTCGTGTAGCCTCCTTCAGCGATGATGCCCGTCTCCGCGTAACCGCCTGGTACGGTAATGGCGGGATAACCCGCACGCGCGGAAATATCCAGCCCTTCCTCGTTGCCCAGGAACAGCAAGGCGTCCAGCTTATAAGCTTCGATAGCATGGTCAATTCCCTGTCTCCGCGCGGTTTCATGGTTAAGCCTTAGACTTTCGAGATATTCCGGCTCGGTTAAGGTTCCGCTCGTTTCATTCGACCAGATCAATACGTCCTGTCCGTATTTGAGTGCCGTATCGCGATGGGCTTCGTTGTAGGCGATCAGTTCGTCCAAAGTCCGGATGAATGCACCGCTTCCGGCTCTGGCTAAATAATCGTGAAGACCCTTTTTAAACTCATAACGCATGACATCCCAATCCCACTTCGCGTTCTCGCAAGGCATGTTCACGGGATCCACGATTACGGCTCCCCGTTCAGCGCACAAAGCGATTGCCCGCTCTAGGATTTCTGCTCTTGCCCCGTCAAGCCCCTGGTAGTAATGCCGCGGTATGCCAATTCTCGCGCCTTGCAAGCCGTCGCCATCCAGGAAGCTTGTATAATCCGCATAGGCTGTTCGCCAGGTTTCATGCATTGCCGAATCCTCCGGATCCAAGGCTGTCATCGCCCCCAACAAAATCGCCGCGTCCTTGACCGTCCGGGTCATTGGCCCGGCCGAATCCTGGCTGTGAGTGATGGGGATGATCCCTCTTCGGCTGACAAGACCTACGGTTGGCTTCATGCCAACAATGCCATTTTGCGAGGACGGACTAATAATGGAGCCCGATGTTTCCGTTCCGATTGCGGCCGCACACAAATTGGCAGCTACCGCGGAACCGGACCCGGAGCTTGAACCTCCCACGAACAGCTCGCCGGGTCCATAAGGGTTCAAAGTGAGTCCGCCTCTGGAGCTGTATCCCGCCCACATCGAGCCGGACATAAAGTTCGCCCATTCCGTCATATTGGCTTTCCCGAGAATGACGGCTCCCGCTGCCCGAAGCTGGGCGGCCACTGCCGAATCCGCAGGGGCGAAATGCTCCTCGAGAGCTATGGATCCCGCGCTCGTATGCATTCGATCTCCCGTATCGATATTATCTTTAAGCAGAATCGGAATGCCGTGTAGAGGTCCTCGCGCACCAAGCTCCACCCGCTCCTTATCCAGTTCCCGCGCAATGGATATGGCGTCGGGATTTACTTCAAGTACGGCTCTTAATGTCGGATTTATCCGTTCAATCCGCTCCAAATACCAGCGAACGCAAGCCTCGGACGTCAGCTCGCCCGTATCCATCGCCGCTTGCAGCGATAAAATATCAGCTTCGAATAATTTTTCGTCAATGATTTTATTCATATAGATCCGCTCCTAGGTTTGTTTGCATTCTCCATAATAGTCTACCATTTATAGCCAAATGCTGGTTGGTAAAAATCATCTATAGTTGTTATCCCTCAATAATTTAAGCTGTCGAATTGGGCTTCGACAGCTTTGCGCAGCAGTAATCTTCATTTAAATCGTGTAGAACACTCTTTTGCTGTTGAGCAACGGAAGACAAATATGGTCAATCAGACCGGAAATATGCTCTTCAATCCAACTTAACTTGTCTGGCTGGCTCAATACGAAGGTGTAATAGCCAACGATCGCGAGAAACATAAACGCTTCAAGCTGAGCTAATTCCATTCTTCTAGCCATGCAGCTGCTATAGCCGGCGAGCAGAGCATCCCGATGTTTGCAATCGACTAGCAAAGCGCTCATCGCAACATCCATCGCATAATACCCGTAGCCCGACATGCCAAAATCAATGATTGATATTCCTTTGGGAGAACGTATCAAGTTGCTGTAGTTCATATCTCCATGAATGAAGCCCCAGGTTTCAGGAGTTGCTTCCCATAAAGTCATCCACTCCAGCATCATCCGCATCGTTTGCTCGAGAATTTGAAAATCTTTGCTAGAGAGAATGCCATACTCTACTCCTCTCCGCAATTTAATGATCATGGAATGAATCCATTCCATTCCATATTCCGGATGAATGCGGGCGTGTCCCGTCTCGTAGTTTCGCGAGAAGTGATGAAGCTTCGCGATACGAGTGCCCAGGATATGGGCTGCCTCCTCGCTATCCATCTCTTGCTTAGACAAAACATCGCCATCAATCCATTGCAAGACCGTACAGGGGACCTCTTCTTGGCCGATTCGAATCATCGTGACCAACTCGCTTTTCCGATTGGCAACCGGAGTCTGTACAGGCATATCAGCATGAGCCGACCAAGCGAGCAAAAAAGCTAGTTCAGAGCGGATTGCTCCCGGTGTGGTTTGAATACCTTCCATATTGCTTGCAATCGGCTTATGAATTCGCAGCAAATAACTGGATTGCTTATCCGTTATTTTGTAAGTCATATTCTCGTTATGACGGATGAATTCAAATACGGGGTCCGCAAAAGAATAGCATCGTAAAGCCTCTTCCAGGAACATCTTGTGGTCCATGATAGACTCCTCCTCATTTAGAGCTGCAAAACGGTAATATCCTCCCCATGGAGGACTTCTTGGCTGTCGCGAAAGCCAAAGCTTTCATACAGCTTCCTGGCTGGCGTATTTTCCTTCTTATACGGAATCCAGCAATAACGAGCGGGGCCTGCCGGGCAGGTGCGGATAAACGCCAATATTTTCGCCATGGCTTCCCGTCCGTAGCCCTTGTTTTGATGCTTCGCATCGATCATCAGACGCAAGATGCAATAGCCGTCTTCAGCAAACGATGGAAGATCGTAGCTGGTTATTTTATACGTAATCATGACAAATCCGACAGGCTGCTCATCGGCATAAATAGCAAACGGAAACGGAGCTCCCCCATTGGTCGCCAGAACATAGCACGAAGCTACGCTTGAGAGATTTGATGCCACGTAACGTTTCTGATCTTCGGACACCTCCAAATTAAAGATGTCGCGACGGTTATCCAACGTAATTTTTCGAAGCGTAATCATATCAGCCTTCCTCCTTTTCGGTTATTGCGGCCGCTTTCCTACCATACAATTAATGCCAAAAAAGGAATAGACTTATGTTGAAAAATGATGTACTGTATTATGTATCCATGACATTTTTAGGTGACCCTATAAACCATAAAAAAGAGACAGTCAGCATCTGCCGACTGTCTTTCTTGTCCTTCTAATAGCTCATACAGCATCAAGGTCCAACTACCCGTTGGCGGGTTATACTCGTCTTCTCAAAACCCGTCAATCAATGATTTCCCGTTCGTAATCCGCGCCCAGCTATCCTGCAGAAAATCCCGTGTCCAATCGTCGGGTTGACTTAGATCCCAGCTTCTATGCATGCCTACAAGGACGATAATGTCCCGAAGTCTTAAGAAAATCCCGAGCTGATCCTTCAAATGGCGTGGCAGTTGGCGGCCGCCATCCGTATAACCCCGTTCAAAATGCTTCATAAACAGCTCGTATTGCGTCTTTCTTTCCGCCCTTGAATCTTCTCCAAAGACATAGAGTAAGTAATAAAGCTGGATAGCAATATCCTCTGTATACCAGCTATACTGGCATTCATCGAAGTCAAACAGCGTCATTTCACCTGACTCGTCTAGCGTAAAATTGCCAACATTGATGTCTCCGTGGATAAGTCCGAAATGCTCCGGAGTTACGGGCAATCCGGCAAGCTCTGATTTGAGTTCATTAAGTGCCAGAAGAATCGGCTGATGGCCTTGCGGCAAATAGCGCTCGGCCCGCAGCAAATATTCATTCCGCTCCCATGTATGTCTTCTGCCTGCCTCGGTTGGCTTGAACGATCTCGACAGATCATGAAGACGGCTCGTAAAACGCCCGCATTGCTCATACAGATAAGGATTGCCCAAACATTCGGGGTATCCGATCTTACGGCCTGGCGCATAAGTAAACGAAGTTGCATAAAACGACGCAATTCCGCCTCCAGCGATTCGTTCAATCCTTTTCCCTTCCATCGAGAGTAGGGGCACGGATACTTTCAGTTCGTGCTGTGCCAGATATAGAATCCAATCGAGCTCAGCGGATACGCCTTCCCACGTGCGAAGCGTGCTTGGCGTGAACCGAAGGATGTACTTCCCGTCCTCGCGCTGGTAGGAATAAATAAAGTTTTGAAAACCTCCAATAAACGTCAGCTCTTCAGGGCCAACCCCAAACCTTGCGGCACCTTCCTCAGCATATTCGTCCATAAACATAGCTTTTATCCTCGGGTCCATGCTTTCTCCCCTCGTCTTATCCGATATGCACAACCGTGTCTCCACGCCGGAAAGCACTCGGCAATCCCGTTTCCAGCAGCTTCAGCCTGCGCAGCATATGCTCCCGTGCTTCTCCGTCCATTTTGGCGATTACCCATTCCTTCAGCTTGTCGAGCTCCTCCAAGATGGCGGGAACATCTTCATGCTCGACATCCGTTCCGCCCTGGAATAAGGCCGTCCATTGGAGCCCCAGCTCCTCCGTCGCCGGCTCCCAGTACTGCTTATAAAATGCTTCCGTCGCAACCGGCAGCATAAATGCGCGTTCGAATTCGTCTTCGGGATCGAGTATAAATGCGCTGATCGACATGTCTATTTCACTCCAAATCTGATTGAGAATGTGTAGTCCGGGAATTCCTGACGCAACCGGTTCAAGCTGTTCTCCGCGGCGGCGCGCAGCTCCGGCGAGTCTCCGTCAAGCTGGAACTGGAAGCGCCGAATGCTTTTAATATCTTCCAAGCTCGGGATCTCGGATGTTCCGTCAGGCGTCGTACGCGTGCCTACCGCTTTTTCCATCAAATTATTAATTCGGGTTTTTGTTTTCTGGTAAAGCTGTTTATCCGTGAACTGCTGAGGCGTCTGCTGAGGCTTGCCGGTTTTGGGATGAATGCGATTCAAGCCTTCGGCGGATTTGGCTTCGTAGAAAATACCGTTCTCAACGTCGATGCCGTCGAATTCGCCCAATGCTCCGTTGCGGCTGTCGTATAACTCCACGCCTTTGTATTTGGCTTTGCTCCAGTGCACGTAATCTTCATCTTCCGGATTCTTGGAAGGCTCCTTCTCCTCCGGTTTGCCGGGTTCGCCTTTCTCTTCCCGCCCGTCAACCGGCTTATGAGGAATATCCGGCTCAGGCCTACTCTTACGCTTTAACAGCTTCTCCAGCCATTTCCGAAGCCGCTCGCCGCCTTTCTTGACCAATCGCCCAAACGGCACGCGGCTGAGAGCCAGCGCAAGCAGAGCGGCTGCGGCATTCTCGGGAGTAAGCAGCCGCTTCGGATCTCGAATATCCTTCGCGATTTCGTGACCGCTGGCAGGAATGCTAATCGCAGTAAAGGCAAAGCCCAGCGCCGGCCAGAAGCCAACAAACAGCAGCGCGAGAGAAAAAGCTCCTAACAGAATCGCTCCTTTTTCCCTAAAGCTGAGACGATCCCACCAATTCTGCAGCGAGTCGAACATACAGGAGAAGCAGGCGGATGCATGAAGCTGAACCTGTCCTTGCCAATAAGCGGCAAAGCCTGCGAGAATGACCACGCCTATCAGCAGCAAGGCGAGTCCCGCCGCCACCCGGTAATGGTGCTGCATCCTTGCGCGCAGCTCTTCTTGAACGGATACCGCTTCGGGATTTCCATACAGCAAGGAAAAGCCCAGCTCCCGCCGTTCCCGAGCCAAAGCCATAACGCTGGAGAAGCTTTCCCTCCTCAGGATAAAAGCTCTCCACATAAGCACGATTTCGCTAAGAGGATCAAGGAATCGTTCCGCTGCCGTCATTGGGAGCTGGCTTCTTACGCGGTTCAGCGCGAAGTAATCCAGAACAAGGCCCAATAGCAGCATCAGCAGAAAAGTATCTTTCGTATGATAGCCGCTCCCGGTCCAATCGCTTATCGTCATGAACCACTCCGGCAATGAGTTTTGCCCGTTATAGGCGGCATGATCAAGAATGGACCAGGCTAGCAGCAGCGCAGGCAGAGTAAACACCCAATTGCTCAGCCGTTTGCGGTATCGTACCGCAAGTCCCAATCCTAATGCAACCATTGCCGTATGTACGGGATGACTAACGGTCATGATGGTCGGGAAAATGCTTTCCTCGAACCGGCCGGGGAACAACGTCCAGAAATCCCAGTGGATGGTCTCCCCGCCCAGCATCGTTGTGCTGTAGCCGTAGGTCCGTCCGATAATCCCGGAATTCAGCCATCTTCGGCTTAACTCCTCCATCAGCTGAAAGCCTATTCCGGATGCCGCTCCAGCCAGCGCGTAATCGCTTAGACTCATGGCAGACGCCCGCCGCGAGAACAATAAATACAAGCCGAGCGGAAGCAGCTTCCATATCTCCTCCGCAATGGGAGTAATAACCGCTTGAGACCATGTGTCCGATGTCCGGCCTCCGACGAGCCCGTGTACGCCCATCAATGTCCAGGCCGTAACCGGGATTACGAGCAAGATTCCCAGCAGCATAAACAGGGCCGTCTTCCTCCAGGTAAAGGTTTTGCTGCGGCATAGCAGCCAGGACTGCAGCATCACGTAAAATGACCATAAATACTGAACCAGCATCGTACGCGAATCGCGATACAGGAATAAACCCGCGATAAACAGAAGCAGCGATATCCAGCACCAGACCGCATAGAACGTTGTCAGCAAAGGATATCGTTTAGGTATTTCCCGGACGAATCGGTACACCGCTTCCGCGTAATCTCTAATCCCGCTACGGATCCGCCACATCGTTTCCGTATCCATCCCTCCCTTACCCGTCTTCCCCATGAAAGCAGGAGGATGATTCCCTTTCCAAATCATACTCGATAATCTGGTCCACGAATCATAAATAAGAGGAAATTAACTAAAACTGGACTTTGTTCCCAATTTCAAGGCAACAGGGTCGGGATTACTCCCCCCGCGCCATGAAATCCTCTCCGCATTTCGTACGGGTAACGGTTAGATCCGTATGTCTAATAATCGTTGAACCGATTCCGGAGGACCCATTGCCTTTGACGCACACGCATCGCTTATCAATAGGAGTACGTTCTCCTGCTGCGTTCACATAGAAATAGAGATCCGTTACTATCCCATATTCCATTTCGGGCTTGGAGGTGTTATAGATTCCGTCTTCCCCAACCGGGATAACGTCATATTTCCCCTCTTTTAGAAGTGCCGGTGCGCCTTGCACATTGTAATTCACTCTTACATCGCCCTCATACCCTTCAGGAATCAAGTAGATATCGTTGGTTGAAGTAGGCGAATAAGGGTGGATCGCAATGAAACCTATCGTCCATAACAAGGCAACAAGCCCAAACAAGGCTGTGATCACATTTCTGCTCATCGTCTGCTCATCCCTTTCTCCAGCATCTGAACAAAATGATAATCCTTCCGTCATTCCGCCATAAGTTCTAACTTTCATAGAACCCTTTCTCGACAGCACAAATACGCCTGCCTCGGCATAAACGATAACAGGCGTATTTCCATTTGATATTCTTTTAACGCAACAGCTCACGCAGTTTGGACAACTCGAGGCTTGCTTGCGGCTTAAAGTCATCGGAACCAGCATACTGGTACAAGCTGTGCAGGAACTGTCGTCCCTCCAGCGTTTGTCCCGCTTGCCCGGCATCCACGGCGCAGACTAACAGGCTTCCCGCTCCGACCTTGCATTCGAACACCATTCCAAGCTTATGGTTGCGCTCGAAGTTATCGATGGTTTGCACGATGGGCTGCAGAGCCCGGTCCGTTCCATCCAAAATAATGGAGCGGGAGCTTTCCGCAATCTGGCGCCACGGCTCCGTGGAATGCATTTCAGTTGGAAACAGCTTAAACAAGGGATGCTCCTTCTCGATCAGCAGTCCCATCGTACCAACCGGCACCGGCTTGTTCATGCTCTCCGAGATCGACCGGAACATCGGGTAACACCAGAAGTCCACGCAATAGGTTCCGTCAATGGCATTTTCCAGCTGCTTCGGATTTGGCATAATGACAACGCGTTCCCCCTTCTCAAGCAGCGCGGCAGCTTCGTCTGTCAGCCCGTTGAACAGGTTCAATCCGCTCTTGTCGGCTTCCATTCCGTCCGGGTAAATCCAGAGATCATAGGACTTCCGGATATCGGTACCGGCGATACGCAGCTGGAGAGACACCTTCGTCATCGTCTGTACTTCCGGCATGCTGAAGGAAATCTGGCCAATATCCACATAGTCCCCTGAAGCATTCGCCGTAGCGATTGCTTCCCCGCTGGCCAATTGAACTTCCCGAGCTGCCAGTTTCCATTCCAGCTTGAAACCGGCAAGCGGTTCCGGTCTCAGGTAACGAAGCTGAATCGAAGCTTCAAAGGATTCCTTCGCTTTGTAATTGTACTTCGCGAACCGTGCCAGAAGCACGGCATCCGAACAGAAGGTCCGCCATTCCTCGGGAGATACGAGTCCTTTGGATTCCATAAACGCATCCAGCACGCCAACAAGCGCGGTCCCTTGCCCGCTGAAATCCTGAAGGTCCAGCAGCTGGAAGCCTGCCAGTTGCCTGGTCCGGAATGCGGCTTCCAGCTCTTCCTTGTAGCTGTCGACCGCAAGCCGGCCGGAGGCAGCATGGTATTTTTCCGCGAGATGGTCCAATCCCTTCTCTTCAAGCCGCTGCTTGAAGACTTCAAAGTTACGAGCCTTTAAAGGACCTGTATATTTGGCAATCTCGTTAAAGTCGGGATACGTCTGGTACTGCCCGATTTCATGGGAGACGACCGGAATATGCGGTACCCATTCGCCTTCGACTGCATCCGCTTTAACGGTTTTCGCTTCCGTTCCGTATTGAATCTGAATGGTCCCATCGTGCCCGGAGGCTTTCTCCATAGTCCCCTTGTCTTCTTGCGGCCAAATCGCTTCATCATAGTCGGTCAACGTGCCTTGCGGTCCAAGCTGCACATGCCCTTGCGGAGCATCGCACATCGCGTACGAACCCCGGATTAGACGGTCGCGCGAGAAGCGGACGCCGCAATAGAAATCCTCATGCTCCAGGATGACGGGAACAAACTGAAAATTATTCGAGCCTTGCGTATATAACGGACGGCTGTCGAATGCCTTGTAATTTTTCAAGATTTCGTCAATGCGTTCCTTGCTCCCCCACAGTTCATTGCCAAGCGACATCATCACAAAGGAAGGGTGATTGCCGAACGCCTTCAGCATCCGGTAGCCTTCTTCGATCAGATAGAGCTGTTCCTCCGCATTGTGATTATCGTACGTTTCGTCCGTTACGGTTCCCCAGAACGGCAGCTCCGGTTCCATGTAGATACCCAGCATATCGGCGGCTTCGAAGGCAGCGTCAGGCGGACACGCGGTATGGAACCGATAATGGTTAATCCCATAGGACTTGGCCGTCTCAAGCACCTTCAGCCATTCTTCCACTTCCGTTGGAGCAAAGCCGGTCAGAGGAAAAATCAAGCCGTCATGCTTGCCCCGCAAAAAGGTTTTCGCACCGTTAATCGTAAACGAGCTTCCTTCTGCTCGGAATGCCCGTAAACCAAAAATCGACTCATAGAGCCCTCCGCAAGCGGCTTCTTTAATTCATACAGATGCGGCGCGCATAAGCTGTTCTGCGTTCCCAGCTCTTCCCCGTCGATCCAGACCGTCGTTACTCGAGTCCGCTCAAGGTACAGCTTAACGCCGGCATGAGCCAGCCCTGCCGGAATAAAGAATTTGCGGGAGTACCAAGCCCAGCCCTCAAAGGCATACTCGTCGGTGAGGCAATCCACATTGACGCTTTGATTGCGCTTTCCCTTTCTTGCATGCGAAGTTGTACCGGGTAAAGCAATGGTATCGTTCAATGGCTTCCGCAAGCCAACTTTTTCTTCGTCCAGTTGTAGCTCCCACATGCCTTGCAGGTTGATTCTTGCGATCATTGTTACACATCCTCCATACAAACGGTTTGATTGCGACAACTATAGCACAATCGCGATGACCAAAATACCGCAACAATTAGTAACGTTTTCATAGCAAATTTACACCGCCACCCTAAATAGCAGCAAAAAAACCGCGCTCCCGCGCGGTTTTTCTTAGCTGTGCAGTTAACTCGTTACTTTCCTTCGTTTCCCCTCCAGGCATTTCTGGATCACGGTAAGAACAGACGAGCTGTGCAGAGGCTTGCTGATATATTCGTTCATCCCCGCGGTCATGTACCGCTCCCGGTCCCCAATCAGCGCGTTTGCCGTGACGGCAACGATGTAAGGAAGGTCACCCGGTTTAAGCTTCTGACGCAATATTCTCGAGGCTTCGATTCCGTTCATCACCGGCATCTGTATATCCATAAATACGATATCATATTTCTTCTTGAGTACCTCATCCACGACTTCGGCACCGTTCGACACCGCCTTGGGACGATAGCCCAGCTTCTCTACCATGCGGATCAGCACAAGCCGGTTCACTTCATTGTCTTCCGCAATCAGGATGGAAAGCTCGTCCTCCGGCTGCGGTGCTTTTTCCATAATGCAATCATGCACGGCAATAGACGGCAGCGACTCGGCTTTAATCAGAATATGGAAGCGGAATATCGTTCCGCCGCCAGGGTTAGGCTCGCAATATATCTGGCCGTCCATCAGCTGTACGAGCTTTCGCGTAATCGCCAGCCCGAGCCCGGTGCCACCGGCCTGCCTTACCATAAAATGATCCGCTTGATAAAAAGGTTCAAACAGATAAGGCACCTTGTCCTCCGGAACCCCGATCCCCGTGTCCTTTACGGCAAAATGAAGTCTTACGCTCTTGCCTTCGACCTCGGCTTTGTCCACGGAAACGCCGATCGATCCCTTAGGCGTAAACTTGATGGCGTTGCCGATCAGGTTCAGCATAATCTGACGGATCTTAAGCGAATCGCCAATCACGTTATGCGGAATTCCAGGGCTGATGCTTACTTTGAACTCCAGGTTTTTCTCCATCGCCTTGGGCATTAAGGTATCAAAGGTCTCCGCAATAGCCTCGTTTAAATTAAACGGCTCCTCCGTCAATTCCGTATTGCCCGATTCCACTTTAGAAAAATCGAGAATATCGTTAATGATGCCAAGCAGCGTGTCCCCGCTCTTGCGAATAATGGATACGTACTCCCTCTGCTCCTCGTCCAGCGGCGTATCGAGAAGCAGATCGGTCATACCGATTACCCCGTTCATCGGAGTGCGGATTTCATGGCTCATCATCGCCATAAATTCGCTTTTCACCTCGTTGGTCCGTACGGCCGTTTCTTTCTCGATCAGCAGCTTTTTCTGTTCCGTAATGTCTTTAATCAGCAAATAGAATCCGATACTTCGGTTATTTACGATTATAGGCGCAATCGTAACCAATACCTCCACGTAAGACCCGTCGACATGCAGGACATGGTTAATGGAGCCTTCAATCTCGGTATACGGTTCATTGTCGGCCAGAATGCGAGCCAGCTTGTCCTCTCCGATCACGCTGGCAATACTTGTGCCGATCAAATCCGAAACCTTCCGGCCGGTCATTTTCTCCGCCATCATGTTGCCGCCGATAATCTTGCCTTGCAGATCGAAGGAGATAATGGTGTCGTGATTGTATTTCTTAAGCGACGTATATCTCTCTACCGATTCCTGCAGCTTTTGCTCGGTCAGCTTGGTTGCGGTAATATCAACGATCTGGGCGATATAATACCAGGGCGCT
Organism: Paenibacillus sp. BK033; assembly: GCF_004345425.1. Classification (GTDB taxonomy): domain Bacteria; phylum Bacillota; class Bacilli; order Paenibacillales; family Paenibacillaceae; genus Pristimantibacillus. The sequence continues at coordinate 300,957 of NZ_SLVP01000005.1, read as the reverse complement.
CCGTCCGAACCATTCCTGACAAGCGAGATATGCAAGGACACCCATACGATAGCTTCGTTATTCAACAGGTATTTCTTTTCCAGATTTAAGGTCGAGATTTTCCCTTCAAGAAGATCCTTAAACTTTTGGCACAGATTCTCTGTGCCGGAGGAGAAAATGAGTTCGGCGGGGTCAAGCGTCATCAGCTCCGCCCTTTTATATCCGAGAATCTGGCAAGCAGCCGGATTGACGTCAATCCATCTGCGATCCAGTGAGATCAATGCGATGCCGATTGGAGCATAATTAAAAACATGCGCAAACATGTTCTGTTGGTTAAAGGTTACTTCTTCCACGATTAGCCGCCTCCGAGTTCAGAATGATATGACCCGATATTTACGCAAAGGACCCGCAAGCTGCGGGTCCCTGGTTAAATGTTCGATTAAGCCTCCGATACGAGGATTGAGCTCTTTAAGGACTGGTTAAGTTCTTTCATCCGCTGCAGCTTGTTACGGGATGTATAGGTGTCTGTGCGGTTCGTATCGACAAACAAAACGGAATCCTTGGGCAGCTCGGGCAATTTGCTTCCCGTTAGACCAATCGTAATTCCCTTGTTCACAATAACGACCTTGGTTGCGGGGGCAAAATCAGGATGGATTGCGTATTTGGAATGGTATGTGTTCTGAACCCGCCGCATCTTAATTTTGTTCAAGCTCATTTTTGCAACCCCCTTAATGCCGAATGGATGAAATCAAAAATCATCACGTTGGAATGTGCCATCAGTATACCATTTTTTATATCGTCCGTGTAGTCCACGTACATATTTTGGTTCCATTTCGTTTCTTCGGGAAAATGATAAGAGATCACGTACTCTCCCAGCTTATAAAGCAGGTAAAACATACGCTTGGCCTCCGTGTAGAACAGTACGGGCTCTCCTTCATCCCTGGTATTGTACGTAAAAGATACGTATGAGTTAGGGTCATTGACATGAAACGAATAACCCCCGGCCGTGTCCCCTGCCGCTTCGATGCAGGACAATACGTCATTGTTATGCTGAAACAGACAAATCGCCGCACAGCTCCTAAGCCTGCCAAGCGTAAGGTCATGAATGCGCAGCTGCTTGATCTCCGCTCCCTTGATAATGCCTTGAAGACGCGCCAATAACAACCTTAGCTGTGACAGCTCCCGGATCTTCAGATGGTCCTTAACCATCTTCTGAACAAATTCCGAGAATTCCACTAACGCCGCAAGGGTATCGATACTTTCCATGTACTCCGCTTTTTTGGGAAAGTATGAAGCCCCTTCTCTCAGAATATCGCTAAGCACGGGCTTCCAGTCAATCCCTACTCCAATCGGCATGTCCAGCAGATACTTGCCATGCCTGTCGATAATGTCATAGAGCATAACCCAAATATACGGGTCGATTTCGTATTTGCTCGGAATTTCGGAGGGCTGCGCCTCCGCGGTCAGCTCGAGATAATCCGTAAGCTCGCGGTTGGATGGCTCCCTGCGGTGACTCTGCTTGTAACGCTCGATGTAGTTGTACATCAATCGGCGAATGGACGTGAAATATCTCTTCGTAATGGTAGGCTCTGCGTAGAGAAACAACGTTTTTCCTGCATTAAGAGCCGTCAAAAATTCCCGATGGGTGACGGAGTAGCCGGTGTCGGTCATGCTGCCGCCTTTATTGTAGAGGAACAGGCAAAAAATATCGCATTCCCTGACCTTGTTCAAGCAGTGCTCCACCCCGCTTACATCCATCGGCCAGGGTCCGAAAGTTCGTTCGTACATCTCCGGCTGATGGCCCAGCGCGGTAAACTCTTCAAATGTCCGGTTTCTTAGCGGTGTCAGCGCATCCTGAGCAACGGAGCTGATAAATAGCTTTGTAAGAGTAGGCATCGGATCATAGGCTCCTCGTTAAGATAGGAATGATCTCCCTATTATACCATACGGGCTATGGTTATCTAATAGAGTCCACGTACCTGTTCCTAATCTTTTGCAAGGCCAAACAACTCCGGGATATCGTTCAGCAATCGTCCGATAGGTTCGGCTGCATGCTCATTCCAGGGTCCCTCAAAGCATCCGTAACCGAAAACGACGTGAATAGCTTCGGCTTGCACAGCCGGAAGCGATTGCCATTCCTGGCTTCCGGAAAGCATTGCCCATCTCTCCTCCGCCGCTTTGGTCCGCCCGACATGCACGAGTATACGGTCTGCCCGGTACTCCGATAGCTCGGAAGCCGTTACCTGTTCCAGCCATTTCATATCCCGCACGGCCTCCGGCATGCCAATCTCCAGGTCATCGTAGAGCACCGTACCGGCCAAATGCCCCCATACCGATACTTGGCCGTTGCTTACGGCAAGAACAAGAACCGTCTTCCCGGCAAGGAGCGGAGCTATTTTGCTTTTGACGGCGCTAACATCCCGGTCATACCTTCTCAGCCAGATCTCGGCCTCATCCTCGCGTTCCAAGAACCGGGCTAACTTCCTCAAATGGGTGCGCCAATCCTCTCTCCAGCTTAGAAACAAAACCGGAGCCAGCTCTCTCAGCTTGTCTTGTTCTTCCGGAGGAATAAACTCGTCAATTGCCACGATGCGGTCGGGATTGGCTTGGCGAAGGGCATGGAGATTATATTCATAATGATGACTGAGCGGCGTGATCACTTCGAAATCGTATCTGTTCCGATATCGGTCTGTCCAGTAGTGATCAAGCGGCGCTGCAATGGGAATCAGCTGCAGCGCCAATAGCTGCCCCAGATTAATCCAGCTATACGCCGCGATCCGCTGCTGCCTGTTGCGTTGGTAGACAGCCGGCGCGAACCCCGTATGCTTCTTGAACAAGCTGCTGAAATAACTTTCGTTCTTGTAGCCGATCCGCTCGACGATTTCGGCAAGCGTCAACTTCTGTTCGTTCATGAGGCGCTTGGCTTCCCGAATTCGAAGCTCCGTTCTGTACTCGGCTACTCCTTTGCCGTAGCGCTCCTTAAACAGCCTCATGAAATGAAAACGACTGTGTCCGGCAATGCGCGCAAGCGAATCAATGGCCATTTCACTCGTATAATGACGTTCAAGCTCCAGCCGCGCCATCTCTAGCGCCATTTCCGTCTGCCGCTCCCGATGGGACAACACGAGACTGAGCAGCTCGAGCAGTCCCGCCTCTATGCGCAGCCAGGCTGACGCCGTACCCTGTTTCCGGCTATCCCGGATTGCGTTGTACAGCTGACCGGTCGCTACCGCCGGAGAAAGTATAGGCTCGCTCAGGAACGGGAACAGCGCCTTAGTGCCGCATTCCCGGTTAAAGGCATGGGGCTCCTGAAGCTCCCGGGATGATGACGGCCGTTCAAAAGCATGGAATGCAAGCATTAGCAGCTCCAAGGGCTGACCGACATAATTGGTCCATTCAATTAATTGACCAGGCGCGCAGACGAACATCCAGCCCGGCTTCAGAAGGTGCAGCCGACCGTCAATAATAAGTCGCCCTTCGCTTGAATTTGACAGAAGAAGCACTTGGGAATTCGTTTCGATAAAAGAACGGTCGGAAACAGGCGCTTGCGGATCATCCCGCAGCACCTGTACATCAAGCAGCCCATAACAAAGCCTGGCCGCAATCGTAGATTGCTGGCCAGGACCGATTCGAACATTATTCATGGACATCCTTCAAGACATCGTCGATCATGAGTCCGTTCGCGATGATATTGGCATTAAACCAATGGCCGGAATCCGCTTCGAATACCTGATTGTTCCGGACCGCTTGCAAAGACTTCCACAAGGAATTATCTACTGGAGGCTTGCCGCGTCCGGGGCCCGAGATGACGAAAATATAATCAACGTCCTTCAAGTCCGCAAGCTTTTCAATCGAGAACGTATCGTAATCGCCTGTTACGATGGAAGGCTGCTTGAAACCAAGCGTTTTGTAAAGCGTCTCGCCGCCGTAGAAGTTTGGCCCGAACAGCTTAAAGCCCTTCTCACCGTCCGCTTGCAGCAGAACGGCTGTTTTCTCGGCGGGAATAGTGCCTAGCTTTGCCTTCGCTTCCTGTACCTTCTTGTCGAAGTTGCCAAGCGCCGCCTTCACGGCGTCTTCTTCATTCAGAAGCGTTCCCAGCTTCTGCAGATTTCCGCGCCAATCCGCTTCGTTATCGGACAGGACATAGGTAGGAGCGATTTTGGCAAATTGCTCATAGCTGCCGTCAGCCAGATAAGTCGGGGCCAGGAAGATGATGAGATCAGGGCTGTAGGACAACGCCTCCTCCGGCTTCATCCCTCCTTCCATGTTCAAGACGGGAACGTCTTTAAGTTCGTCCTGCAAATATTGCTGCGGCACGCCGGCAGCGCCCCATTGTGCTATGGGCTTCAAGCCTAATGCGGTAAGCGGGTCTTCCAGAAACGGTGCAAGCACCTTTTTCGGATGAGCGGGCACTTGCACGTCATGACCCATAGCATCTTTCATTGTGCGTACTGCGTTATCGTCAGCAGGCGACTGTCCGGTAGAATTCGCCGATGATGCGACGGCCGAAGGCGGATTCGGCTCTGCATTTCCGTTATTGTTGCCGCCGCACGCGGCCAGTAGAGCAATCAGCATGAGGATGATTGCCAGCTGAGTAAAGCGTGTCATTGTTTTCATGGTTCACTGACTCCTATAAATGAAATTGATTATCATTATCTAGGAATAAGTATAGTACCTTCTACACGGCTTGTGAATCATGATTTGTGCGGTTTTTTTTGAAAACACCGCATTTTGTCTGTTAGACGGTCTATTTATAATCCCAATCGCGCTAAAAAAAGCGACCCCGCAACGGAGCCGCCTTAACTAGTGCTTAATTGCTTAATTGCTTAATTGCTTGTAAGCGAATAATCGTCGAAGAAGAACGTACCGCGCATATCTTTGAAGTACGTATAAATGCGGACTTTGGCTGTATTGGCAGGAGCGGTATACGAGCCGTGTACGTTAGCCCAGCCGGATGTCGTTGTGCCGCTGTAGGTCGTGATCGTATTGTCGGCAAGCATCGAACCCGAGGCGTCGAGGAACTGCAATTTGAATTGAAGAGTGCTGCCATTGTTGGCGGTAATATTCACGTAGCCGTCAAAGGTATAGGATTTACCCGCAGTTGCGGATACGTCCTGATACCAGCCAAACCATGGACCGGTATCGCCGTTAATGCGGATGGATGAGGAACCCGAGCGGTAGGTGGACGTATTGCGGGATACGTAATAATCCTGCTCATAGGTCCAGGAAGCCGGCCGATTGCTGCCGTTATCCGTCTCGAAGCCGGCGTTTGCCAGCAGGTTGCCGCTGCCGCCCGTTGCCGCGTCCATCGTTACGTTAAGCGTGGAGCTAGCCGCGGAGACATTCCCTGCCGCATCCTTCGCTTTTACAGTGAAGCTATACGACGTGCCTGCGGTCAACCCGGTTGCCTGATAGGTTGTCGCTCCTGTTGTTGACCCGATCAACGCTGCGCCTCGATAAATATCGTAGCCCGTAACGCCAACGTTGTCGGTCGATGCCGTCCAGGACAGGTTGACGGTGGTTTGAGTCTTCGAAGGCGAAGTTAAGCCGGTTGGCGCGGTAGGGGCCGTCGTATCGGCAGCAGCGTTTGTTGTCACATTAAGCGCGCTGCTGGCCGCCGAAACATTGCCTGCCGCATCCTTCGCTTTTACCGTGAAGCTGTACGACGTGCCTGCGGTCAACCCGGTTGCCTGATAAGCTGTCGCTCCTGTTGTTGAGCCAATCAGCGCCGCGCCTTGATAAACATCATAGCCGGCAACGCCAACATTGTCGGTTGAGGCCGTCCAGGATAAATCAACGGTTGTTGCGGTTTTCGCCGGCGATGTCAGATTGGTCGGAGACGTTGGCGCGGTTGTATCCGCAGGTCCAGTCCCTCCGCTCCCGTCCGTCAAGGAGAAATCGTCGAAATAAAGCGCGCCTCGCAGGTCCTTCATGTAAATGTAAACGCGGGCTTTAGCTGTGTTCGCAGGAGCGGTGCGGGTGCCGTTAATATTGACGAAGCCGGTGTTGGTTCCCGTATGCGTGTAAAGCAGGTTATCCTGCAAAACGGTATTCGAAGCATCCAGAAATCTGAGCCTGAATTCAATCGTGGTTCCGTTGTTCGCGGCTGCGTTGTAGTAGCCGTCGAAGGTATAAGCAGACCCTGCTGCCGCGGCGACGTCCTGATAGAAAGCAAGCCATGGACCGCTGTCGCCAGTCATCTTCATGGAAGCGGTGCCGCTGCGTTTGACTGCCGTATCGCGGTAGCAGAAGTAATCATTCTCGCAAATCCATTGATCCGGTTTGTTATTGCTGTTGCTCGTGTCAAAGCCCGGATTCTGCAGCTTGTTCGCCGGAATCGGCGCTAGCGTCGTTACGCTGATCGTACCGCTTGCCGCGGACGTATTGTTTCTCGCGTCTCTTGCTTTCACGTAATAGGAATACGCGGTTGAAGGTATCAAGCCCGTATCCGTGAAGGTTGTTGCGGTGCCGCTCACCGTTCCCGCAAGACTTCCGTTCCGGTAAATGTCATAGGCCGTCACTCCGACATTGTCTGTTGACGCTGCCCACGATAAAGTAACCGAAATATCCAGCTTTGAAGGCGATGCCAGATTGGAAGGAGCCGTAGGAGCCGTTGTATCCGGCGGGTTTGTCGTTACGTTAAGCGCGCTGCTGGCCGCGGACTCGTTCCCCGCGTTATCCTTGGCTTTAACGGTGAAGGAGTAAGCGGTGTTTGCCGTCAGTCCTGTTGCCGTATACGTTGTTGCTCCTCCCGTCGAACCGAGCTTTGCCGAACCGCGATAGACATCGTAATCCGTCACGCGGACATTATCCGTCGACGGCGACCAAGAAAGCGTTACCGTTGTATCGGTTTTCGAAGGGGAAGTCAGGTTTGTTGGCGCTGCAGGGGCCGTTGTATCCGGCGCGTTGCAGCCTTCGCATTCGATTTTCACCGCGATATCGCGGCTGAAGGCCGGCACGTTATTCAAGACCAGATTGCCGCCGGCAGCCTGGACGCTGCTTGTAGTTCCGTAGGTTCCGGTGTACGTATTGTAGTAAGTGACGTTATAGTAGTTGTTCGGCATCGGAATGGTAAAGCTCATGCCGCTTACTGTTCTTGGACTCGATACGGTATGATTGGCTTGCGTATCATTAATCCACAGGTAAGCACGTGAATTGTCCTTGAAGCCGCCGATCTTCGTATTGTTGGACTGCAAGCCGTAATCGACAAACGGCATGTTGATCAGATGGTCCTCTTCCGGTTGAATGAAGTTCGCCAGCTGCGTGTAGATGGCTTTGAAATTCGCCGGCAGCGCAAAGCCGGTCTCAAACGTCCACCACAAGCTGCCTCCAGCCGCTCCCGCGCGGAATATCGGTCCCCACAGCGCATTATGCATATATTCGTCTATTGTGGAATCCGTCGTCTGGTCGGTATCCGCCTTCCCTACTTCCCCGATGAAAGCAGGTTTGCCGGGTGCAAGGGCGTGCAGATTGTCAATTTGCTGCTCCCATGCGTCCACGACATTTGCGCTGGAATCGTATCGGTGTACATTCGTAGCGCTAAGCGTCGTTAAGGTCTCCCAAGATTGCTGGCCGGAACCGGCGTGGTCCTTCCAGGCAAAGCTTGTTGTTGTTGGATGGTGGTAGAAGTCCAGGCTCTTCCAGTAGTTATCCATCGTTGCATGCCAGCTTGCGCGGTTCGCTGCAGACGTATCCACGCGATTGTCGGACTCGTTCCAATACTCCAGCATGCCAAGCGCTCTGCTGTAACCGAAGCGGGCAAACATATACCGAAGCAGCTTCTTCTGATACGAGATGGCCGTCGGATTCGTCCAGAAGTCCGTATTGTTCTCCGAATACGTGGAAGGACCGCCATTCGCCTGGTTGTATGCGTTTACATTCCATTGGTAGTACATATCCCCGAAGCTGTTCATCGTCAGCATAATGTAAACGCCGTTAGCAGCCGCGGTGTCCAGCATTTGATCCATGCGGGCCTGATTATCCAGCTGGTACTTGCCAATGCCGGCGTAATTGATCGTCAGACCGGCTTCGTTAGCCGTAATGGGTCCCCATTCCGGAGCGAAGCTGCTCCACCAGCAGGAATACCAGACGCGCAGGAAGTTCATCTTGGCCGGCAGCAGATTCGGAATCTCTGTAGTAACCGCAGTCGAGTCCGATGTGTTGTTCCAGGCAAAGTTGGTGCCGAGCAGCGTCAGTTGGGAACCAAAGCTGTCAACGAACCGGTCGCCTTGCGCGGTCATGAAACCCCGGTTGCTGCCTGGTCCACCCGCCGTAAACGTATACGTCGACGAGGTTCCCGTTCCGTTGGCATCCGTGACGCTCAGCGTAACGCTATGTACGCCCGACTGCCGCGGGGAATAACGGATAGCCCAGTTCGGAGATGAATTGGATTTATAGAAGCCCGGTACGGACTCCACGGTTCCCGAAGGAGTAGTAATCGTCGCGTTTACGCTCACTTCATCCGGGTTAAACGGATTAGTATACGTAGAGCTTAAATTAAAAGTCATTTCGTACTTGTCGTACATCGCTGGATTTGCAGTGTTCATCGTCACATTGCTGATAGTCGTTGCCGCGGCTGATGCCGGACGATTCGCAAGGGGCATGCTCCCAAGCACCAGCAGAAAGCTCATAAAGAGAATAAAAAATGGCTTGTTCCTTACTCCCATCGTGCGCATAAAGGTTCACTTCTCCTTCTCGAATAGGTTTGCTCATGAAGTGATTCTCGGTTGCTTATCATTAACCTCCCTTCAACGTTTGTGGTTCCCATTCTCAGCGATTGGGAGTGGAATCACAACCTAGCAAAACACAGATTTTCACCCCTTAAACAAGTGAAGCTAGGAAAATGAATCCACTATATGGGAGTAAAGGTTTGCAGCAGGAAAATGGAGCGGCAGAAAAGAATAACTTTTTTCGATCCGGCAGGAATGTTCCGGTCTAGAACGGGACATGCTAGTACTCAATGTCTTGTCTTGATAGCGAAAGAATGCTTTTGAAGAAAAAATACTAGGAGGTTCTTTTATGATCGAAACCCCTCACATTACAGCCGCAAACGAGCTAAAAACGGATGAGGATATCCGGAAAGTGATGGCTTCCAAAGAGCCTGTTATCGTCTATCAGGACCGGATGCGCTTAAGACCGCCCCTTCCGATCATTGCCTACAACGACGATATGGTCAAAATAGAAGACGGGACGACCTTTCTCCGCAGCGTGACGCATTTCTATACATTAAGCGATGAAGAGAAAGTAAAGTATAAGATTAACGAACCAAAAGCATAAGAAAACAGCTGCCCAAGTAAGTTCTTGAGGCAGCTGTTTTTTATTGTTACCGGTTTTAGAAAATAGTCGGCACCATCCCTCCATCCATCCGGATAGGCGAACCCTTAAAGGCAGAAGCATCCGGGCTGCATACAAAAGCAGCCAGTCTGCCAATCTCGCTTGGCCTGATGAATCTCTGAATTTCCGATTGGGGAAGATTGGCGGCCATAAATCTCTTCTCTTTCTCCGCAAAAGGAATTGCTTCATCCGAATAGAGCTGGTCGATGATCCGATAAACGTTTTCGGAGAGCGTTGGCCCCGGTAAGATGGAGTTAACCGTCACTTCCGTTCCTGCGGTTAATTTGGACAAGCTTTTGGTTAACGATAACAGCATTGATTTGGTCATCGCATATTGCGGCATTTGGCCTGAGGGCATAAGCGCTTCTTCGCTTGCGATAAAGAGAATGCGGCCGTAGCCGTTGCTCAGCATTTTGGGCAAATAATATTTACATAGATCATTGGCTGCAAGCACATTCGTACGGAAATACCGCTCCCAGACTTCATGACCGACGTCTTCGTAAGCCATGATTTCGTAAATGCCCGCATTATTCACCACGATATCCACTTGGGGGAGCCTCTCGAATAGAGCTTCAAGCTGCTGCTTATTCGTTAGATCGGCTGCTGCACCTTGCGGAGAGGTCGCCGGGAATCGTGCTTTAATCTCCTCAACGATTCGATTGGTCTCTGCTTCGTCGCGGCCGCTAATCCACACATCGACGCCTTCCCTTGCCAGTTCTATAGCTATGGCTTTACCAATGCCTTTCGTTGATCCGGTCACTAACGCCGTTTTGTTCGATAATCGCATATCCATATTCTCTATCTCCTTTGTTGCTTGGGATAGAGATTATACTATCTTGTACGGAGCCGTTGGTAACTAGCTCTCCCCGCCAATTTTCTTGCTTAACGCGCCAATGGAACAGACTGGCTGTTTTGCTTGATCCGCCAATTCGCCGGCGTCTCCCCTTCCCATGACCGAAACGCCCGATAGAACGAATTCTGATCTTCATAACCCGTTAGAAAGGCCACCTCATGAATCTCGAGAGAAGGATCCTTTAAATAAGTCAAAGCCATTTCATGCCTGACATGCGACAAAATTTTCTTAAAGCTTGTCCCTTCTTCCGCAAGCCTGCGCTGAAGCGTACGTTCGCTTATGCCAAGATCCCGGGCGACGATCAGCATATCCGGACGACTGCCTGCCAGGCCACGTTTGATTAGCCTCTTGACAGTCTGAACGATGGAAAACCGGCTTTCCCGGTCATCCAACGAGCGCTCAAGCGCAGGCGTCAGAATCTCCAGCAGCTCTTCATTATAGGAAAGAAAAGGAAGATCCAAGTCGCTGCGTTTCAGCGTCAATCGGTTATGTTCCGCGCCAAACCGGACCGGGCAGCCCATATAATCTTCAAGAGTGCCAGCCTTCATAAAGGGGAAAGTAAATTCAACAAGCTTGGCGTTAATAAGCCGGCCTGTACCTCTGCGTCCAAGCTCGAGAAGCGTCGCTAATGTAATCGCTATAAGCATAGGCGGACCGGAGTGCTGTGGATCTGACCAGCTTAGTTGAATGCGGCATTCATTCCCCTGCTCCGTGATGCGAAGGCTTTCCGGTGGACATAGCCGTTTGTACTTAGCCATGCGGTTTAACGCATCGCGATAGTCGCGGGCATGGTAAGTCGCTAGCATAGAAGGCGGATATTGCGTGGTATCATAGGCGGTTGAAAGCTTAACCACAGCTTCAAATATATCGCCAACAAGCTCGGAATACGCTTGCCATATCGCAAAATATTGCTTTTCCGTAACTCCTCCAGGCATCTCGATTTGGGCTAAAGTCAGCTGTGACTTATCAGCAATTTCCTGTACGGTAAAGCCAATTTCGCGCAATCCGGTCCAGAATCCAGGAGGAATTTTAATCCGGTCATGTGATGTCATGTTGCTAGTTCCCCTTTTAACGGCTGTTGTTAGCGTTATGCTTAAGCCCTTGGTTCAACTCTCTTGCTATCATTTTGTTACGGATGATAAAGACGATCCAAGAAATCGTATAAAACAGCAATAAACTTCCGAAATAACTGCTCCAGGTAGCGTCTTCTATCCAATCATTAAATAATAAAGTCAGTAGAACAACCAAATTCGTTAATACAAAATGAGCGGCGAGAGCAAGTAAGAAGCTAATGCGCTCGATATCGAAAAGATAACTCAAAGCACCTGCGCCTGCTGAGATCAGGAAAATGCTCCAGACGGTTTCGTGAGTCAATACAACCTGCTGCTTGTTAAACAGTGTCACAAACAAATAAACAAAGGAACCGTATCCTAACCCGGCAGACATCCGCGCTAACCCGTGCATGTTACCCCCTCACTCTTCCCGTTCGTTTGCCCCAGGCTTGACGAGCATTCCAAATGCCACCGAATAACAATCCGACCGATATGCCGCTTATCGCCGTGTACAGTACGTTAAAGCTTAAAGTATCGGCTGCGTCTGCATCGACATGCATATAGATGTTCAGAGCATATTTAATAACAAAGTTGATTAAAACGATGATCAGCGGAAGATAGTTTTTTTCCCGGATTAATGCCCCGTTCCTGACGAAGAAACGATGATTTCTGCGATACAGCTGATAGCCCAGAAACGTACCTGCCACTGCGCAGATCAAATAGACGATAAAAGCATCATTAATGAAGGAGAAGGCTGTAAAAATCGTGTACAATCCCCAAGTGATAAAGATACCCGGTACCAATAACGGCTTTAACAGGTTGCTGCTTACCTCTTTCTCTTGGGACATGGAGTACCCTCTTTGGATTAAAAATGCGAGCATGACCCAAACGTATAATGGCGTATGCTTCAAGACTTCCATTGACGGGTCATTTGACTTGTGAATAACAACGTTAGTTTACATAACATTTTTTATGTAACCTTAATCTCTGCTTGCCGTTTAATGCAGCTGTTTCGTTGCATAAGAAATCGTTCCATATAAGAACGCAAAAAAAGGACGTCGGCTAAACTGCCAAGCGGCCCCAGCGGTGAAGTATAGTCGAATATATCCGTCATCAGCGTTCCGCCGTCACGGGATTCAAAACGATGCTCATGCTTGAACCGTTTAAAGGCGCCTTCGACCATTTCATCCACAAACCGGCATGGCCGCTCGTATTCCGAAATAACGGCCGTAAGCCGCTGGCGAACTCCGAAATGAACGGCTTCCCAGGTGACGGTCTCCCCGAGTTCGATTAACCCGCTTGTCCGGCCTTTCACCGCTCTTTCTTTCGTTTGAGAAGTGGACGACATGTGAAGCTCTATGCTGCGGGAAAGATCGAAGCAAACGTCGATTGGCGCTTCGATAAAAAGGGTTTGTACGATAACGGGCACAGGAGAACCTCCGATCTTACGCGAATGCCAATTTCTTTTCCATAATAAAGTCGTCCATCACATAGCCATTGCCAATGTCCGCAACTTGCTCCCTCACGCTGATGAAGCCTTTTTTCTCATAAACCGCGATACTGGATGCATTATCCCGGTTAACCGTCAGCCAAATATGGCTTAATCCGCGTTCTATGCACAGCTGCTCGATAAACTGCATCGCTTGACTGGCATAGCCTTGGCCGCGATGCTCCTTGGATACGTAAAATTTGCTTAAGAACAGCTTCCCGTTGTCTGCTCGAATAGACAAATAACCAGCGGCAGTGCCGTCTTGTTGCTGCAGCAGGCAATATTCATAGCCCTGATTCTCAATCTGGCCGGTTATCGCGGACACGGATTGAAATTTCTCAATCATATAATCAATCTGCTCGATTGTAATGATGGATACGTAGTGCTCGCGCCAGATTTGCTCCGCCAAGCGGGCAACCTCGGCGATTTGTTCCGCTGTATGGACCTTCCTAATATCTATCTTCATCCGGGGTACCTCCCTATTCCGATTTATAGTTCCATTTTACCTTATCCCTTCTTTAAATTCATGCGTTCTCGTTCGCGAACAATAAAAAAGCCAGCCATTATCGAAAATGGCTGGCTTCCCGCTAATCTAACGGATATCCGGCAGCGTATCCTTGAGTCGGGACCAGTCTTCCAGCATCTCGGCTTCGGTTAAGAGACATGCGTCCAGTGTTTCGTTTATGGATTCCCGGTCCATCTTTATGCCGATAAATACGACTTTATTGATACGGTCGCCATACTCAGGAGACCAGCCGTCACGTACCTCCGGATACTCCCGAAGGTACATATCCTGTTCCGCTTGCGGCAGCGCGGCGATCCAATAACCGGACGGACCAAATTGAATAGAAGGACCGGCTTGGCTAATCGTTTGGCCGATATTGTTTCTCGAAGCGACCCACATGACTCCTTTGGCCCGCACGACATCTTCCGGCCAGTTTTTCAGCCATTTCTTCAACCTTCCGGGATGAAAAGGTTTAACGCGCTCGTAGACGAAGGAAGAGATACCGTACTCCTCCGTTTCCGGCGTATGCTCCGGCTTTGACAGCTCCTTCACCCAGCCCGCAGACTGACTGGCTTCATCGAAGTCGAATAAGCCTGTATTTAATATCTCCGCCGGATTCACTTTCCCGTTAACGGTTCGGATCAGCTTGGCGCGTGGCTGGAGCTTTCTTAACACGCCTTCTAATTCAACCCGTTCATCCTCTTCGATCATGTCGCATTTGTTAAGCAGCAATACATCGCAGAATTCAATCTGGTCGATAAGCAGGTCAACGACTTCGCGCGTATCCTCGTCTCCCACAGCTTGACTCCGGGCGAGCAGCGACTCCCCTGAGGAAAAATCATGCCAGAACCGGTTCGCATCCACAACCGTTACCATACAATCAAGCTGACAGAAACGGGATAAATCGATTCCTTGTTCTTCATCGATATAGGTAAAGGTTTGAGCCACGGGGACAGGCTCACCTACGCCGGTAGACTCGATTAATATGTAGTCGAATCGCCCATCCAAAGCCAATCGTTCTACTTCGCGAAGCAAATCCTCCCGAAGCGTGCAGCAGATACAGCCGTTCGACATTTCCACCAGCTTCTCATCGATACGGGAAAGGCCGCCTCCTTCTTTAATAAGTCCCGCATCTATATTTACTTCGCTTAAATCGTTTACTATAACGGCAACCTTCATGCCTTGCCGGTTATTCAGAACATGATTGAGAACCGTCGTTTTGCCGGCGCCTAAATAGCCGCTTAGAACGGTTACGGGTATTTTTCTCATAACGTCATCTCCATTTCCGTAATTATTACGATTTATTACGGTAGATAAAGCCGGGCTTCATCCCAGCGTATCTACCCTTGCATCGTCGAATTATTTGTTGAGCGCTGCCTTTAATGCCTCAAGATTATGGGTCATGATGCCGATGTAGTCCAGGTTATTCCGGATGTCTTCCGCGGTCAGTCCTTCCAGCGGGTTAAGCACAGCCGTTTCCGCGCCTATCTCGTCTGCCACAACTTGAGCGACTTTCGGATCAACCAGCGTTTCGAAGAAAATCGTCCGAACCTGATGCTCCTTCGCGAACTCAACAACCTCCGCCATCTCATCCGGGGAAGGCTCCTGCTCCGGCGATAATCCGGAAATCGGAACTTGGGTGAGTCCGTATTGCTTTGCCAGATAACCAAATGCCGCATGTTGGGTAACAAATTCTTTATGCTTGGCGTTTGATAAGGCTTCCTTGAAAGCATGATCCAGCTCTTGCAGCTTCGCGATATATTGATCCGCGTTCTTCTCGTAATCCTTTTTATTGCCGGGATCCGCCTGTTCCAACGCAGCCTGGATTGCTCTTACCTCTTGCTGCGCAAGTACCGGATCCAGCCAAACATGGGGATCCAGGTGCGACTCTTCCCCATGCTCGTGCTCTTCTCCCTCCATCAAAGAGATGCCTTTGCTCGCCTCAACGACTACACGCTGCTCGCTTGCCGCACTGGATAACGCGCTATCGACCCAGCCTTCCACGATGCCGTTATAGACGAATACATCCGCGTCTTTAATGGCAGCCATGTCTTTAGCGCTTGGTTCCCAGTCGTGCGGCTCGGCTCCGGAAGGAATCAAGGCAACAACCTCCGCATGGTCGCCCGCAACCTGCTTGCTGAATTCATACATGGGGTAAAAGGTTGTGACCACCTTCAGCTTGCCTTCCGTACTTGCTGCCTCTTTTGCTTGATTGCCGCAACCGGTCAGGATGAAAGACAGTCCTGCTCCCAGCACGATCGATTTTTTCAACCAGGATTTCATAATATAAAGAACCTCCAAATTTGATTTATAATTGGCCGCGGGATACGGGCGATTCCGGACGCGCAACCATGCTGGATCTCTTGGATCCAAGCGCAAGCAGCTTTTTCAAGCTCAAACCTGCCACTAAAAAGATTAAAAGAACAAAAGCAATGGTGCCTCCGGGAGGCGTACTTAACTCGTAGGAAGCGGTTAATCCCGTAAACGTCCCGGTTAAGCCGATTCCCATCGATACAAGTATCGCCGTCGTGAAGCTTGACGAGATTCGCACCGACAGAGCTGCCGGCAATATAATAAGTGCCGATACGAGCAGCACGCCTACAATCGGCATAGCTGCGGCTACGATCATGCCCGTAACTATGCTGAATCCAAGGGAAATCCACTGAACGGGTATTCCGCTCGTTCTGGCGGATTCCTCATCGAAGGAAACTATATAGAGCGGTCTTCGCAGCAGGAAGAAAAACAAAGCGCCAATAAGCGCGGCCGCGAGCATAATCATCAGCTCCATCCGGTTGACGGCAACTACGGAACCAAACAAATACGAGGAGAAGCTTTTGTTAACCGTCTTATTCATAGTCATCAGGATGACAGACAAAGAGAGACCTCCAACCATAATAATGGCTACGGAAAGCTCGCTATACGTTTTATAGGCTTTACGGACGTATTCCACCGCAATTGCGCCGATAACGGCTACGATAAAACCCGACAGGGACGGATTGATCCCAAGGTATGTACCTGCAGCAACCCCCGCGAGCGATACATGCGAAAGCATATCCGCCATTAAGGCCTGCCTTCTCAGGAGCAAATATACGCCTAGCACCGAAGCCATTAACGCAATGATTCCGCCGGCGAAAAATGCCCGCTGCATGAAGTCGTAGTGCAGCATTTCCAGCCCCCCTCCTCCCTTCTCTCGAGCGATATGATCCGGTCCAGCATGCCGTCCAGCTCGGACAGGTTATGGGTCACCATAACGACCGTCTTGCCATATTGATCGATCTGCTCCCGCATTAGCCGGTAGAAATCTTTCCGGCTTTCTTTGTCCATGCCGGTTGTCGGCTCATCGAGAACAAACAAATCAGGAGACATAGCCAGCGCCCTGGCGATGCAAATTCGCTGCTTCTGCCCGCCGGACAGTTCTCCGATCCGGCGGTTGCGCAGTTCCCATATGCCCATGCTCCGCATCGCTTCATCCGCGGCTTGTTTAGCCTTAGGACTTAAGCTTCTAAGCCAATTCCGGCTTTGCGAGTAAAGGCCGGAGCGTACAAATTCGGTCACTTGACTAGGGAACCCGCTGTTAAAGGCGGCTATTTGCTGCGGGACGTAAGCCACAACAAGCTTGTCGCCGTTAGCATTCGTCGAGGATAGATTCACCTCCCCCTGCCAAGGATAAAGCAGCTGCAGAGCAAGCTTTAGCAAGGTGGATTTGGAAGCACCGTTCTGACCGGTAACCGCAATGAATTCTCCCGAGTGAACCTCGATGTTCGCCTTTTCGAGACAAGGTACATCCCCGTACCCAAAGGTCACATCTTGGAGTGAGGCAAGCAGCAACATAATCATCCTTTCGTTTATATAATTGCAATGAAAGCGTCTCATTTCGTAATGATTACGATTAATAGCTAAATAAAAAGTCCAACAGCTTGTGTTGAACGTAATCATTACGTATAAGCAACAATAACAGAACTTTTCTTAATCGTCAATATTACGATTAAGAAAAGTCCTGTCGCATAGCCTGCTTAGGTTGTCAAAAGCGGTCGATCTTGCAAATAGCGCTCCATATAAGGGCTATATCCTTCGGTAATCTCCTGAATAATGATTTTCGACAGGAGCTGACTGTATACGGTCCCGTTATCGCCGTAAGCAAGCAGGAAATAGCTATTCGGGTATTCCTCGTACTTTCCTATAATCGGGAGACCGTCCACCATCCCGCCGTAAAAGGCCGCACACGAATAAGCAGACTCAACGGGAATGTCAGGAAACCTGAGGTGAAACTCCTGTTTACTGTCCCTATCGTCGGGATACATCGTGTTTTCATCGAGACCGCCTATAATTACGCGATCGTCTGCCGTCGTGCGGATATAGATATAAGGACGCGCCGTCTCCCATAGCAGCGTCCGATTATGCCAAGTTGAGAAATCGGTTACCGGCTGCGTAGTTACTGTATAGGTACTAACGAAGGAAGCCTGCTTTTCTTTGCGAATGTCCATATTGTCGTATCCCGCCGCAAAAATGACATAGCGCGCTTGTACGTTATATCCGTTTTTAGTGGAAATCATCATCCGTTGAAGCCCTCTGTCATAGTGATGTCCGTTCATTTCGGATTGCTCATACACCATGACTCCCCGATTCGCGGCATATTGGAATAACGCATGAGTGAATTTATACGGATTCAATTCTCCGTCCCGGTAGGAGTAGATAGCCGCTTCCCTGCTAAACGGATAATGGGCCTCAATTTTGTCCTTTAACCAGAAGTCCACTTCCGCTCCATGCTGCTTAATGAATTCGTATTCGCTCCGCAATCGATCGACATCCTCGGGACAGCTGGCTGAATATAGCGTGTCGCGACGTCGGAATTCACAATCCGTTTCCACTAGCAAGGAGGCTGCTTCGATGTCGTCAATGGCTTGTTTCAGCAGCTTGATATGGTCAGCGATATATGATTCTCCGAACGTATGGGCAAGCGAGGTAAACATCTTTTCCCCGGAATATTGAATGATGGCCGTATTGGTGCTTGTGCTGCCCCCGCCAATCCTCCCCTTTTCCAGCACAACCGTCTTTAATCCCTGCTCAGCCAAATAATAAGCGCATTGTGCCGCCGAGCTTCCTCCCCCAATAATCGCAACATCGCATTCCGTGTCTGCTTGAAGCGAAGGGTATGCCGGGGCATCCGGCAAGGTTGTTGGCCAATAATATGTACCAGACTGTAAATTCATCACGTTCCCCCTGTATCGGCTAGAATGGAAATTATTATGCCCGGAAATTCCGTTCTTAACAGATAAAGAGCCGCAAATGAGCGGCTCCTTATTGATGGAATCCATATGCGTATGGATAGGAATGATTCTTTTCCGGAAAACTAATTTCCAAAAAACGATAAGCAGGTGTAACCAATGGATAAGTTAAACCAAAGACTTGAACAGAAAAATGCCGCCGTTATCGTCGTTGACGTCCAGAATGATTATTGCCATCCCAAAGGCGCCATCGCCAAAACCGGGATTGACGTAAGCGCCGCGGGCGAGATGATACCCGATTTGCAAGCACTGCTGGACGCTGCCCGGGAGCATGGCATCCCTGTCATCTTCCTGCAAACCAATCACGAGAAGGCGACGGATTCCGAGGTTTGGCTATCTCGCTTCGAGGATGGCGTTAATCCGATTTGCCATACCGGCAGCTGGGGTGCCGAATTTTTTGTTGTCTCACCCAAAGAGACGGACATCATTGTTAAAAAGCACCGTTACAGCGGCTTTATCCATACCCGCCTGGAAACGGTTCTGCAGACCTTAAAAATTGAAACTCTTATTATGACGGGAGTAAGCACTAATCTTTGCGTCGAATCGACCGCAAGGGACGGCTTTATGAGGGACTATCATATCATCCTCATGAAAGATGCATGCGCAGCCTTTTCTCAGGAAGAGCATGATATGACGGTTAAGACGGTTGATGCTTATTTCGGCATGGCCGCGAGTACAAACGACGTGATTGATTACTGGAAACAGCACGCCGGCCGCATACCCCAACTGCAAACTTAAAGATTCACGGGCAATCGGATGGTCGCCATGGCGTCCTTCTTCTGTTCGTCGTTCACGTGGGTGTAAATCATCGTTGTTTCGATTGAGGCATGTCCAAGCAGCTCCTTGACTACACGGATATCTACACCATTCTTCAGCAAGATGGTGGCAAACGTATGGCGCAGCTTATGGCAGGAGAGCTTTTTATTCGCCGCATTGGGATTTACGCTTTTGAATGCCTCAAAGGTTTGACCGGCAATCTTCTGAATTTGCCGGATCGACAGTCTTCTCCCCTTTTGCGAGACGAAGAAAGCATCCTCCTGCTCCTTGTATGGCGTTAGGCGGTCCTGCGCGACTTCGGCAAGGATGGCTGCCAGCTCTTCCGGCACCGGAATTTCATTCCATTTCCGTCCCTTGCCAAATACCTCGATGGTTCCTCTTACCGGGTTAAAGTCGCTCCGGTTCAACCGGTGAACCTCGCCAACCCGCAGGCCGCAATAGCTCATCAGCAGAAAAATGGCCAAATTGCGCGCACGGTATCTCCCTTCTATGCAGGACAAGCTGGCTGCCAGCTCGACTTCTTCCAGATAAACCGGCTTCTTGTTCTTCTCGGTCTTCGATTTCTTCACTTCCATTGCGGGATTGCGTACGGCCAACTCGAAATCGATTAACGCCGTATAGAAAGATCGGATTGCCGATAAGGTCCGGTTCCTCGCACGGTCCCCCGCCCCGCGCTGCTTCGATACAAGAAACGAAATGACATGCATCTTCCCGGCTTGCTCGGCGGCTGCCCCTTCGAGAGATTCCAAATAGGCATAGGCCTCCCTCATATATTCTTTTTGCGTGGTATCCGTGTATCCGGCTTGCTTCATCCAGATGCGAAAGGCCTGCGTCAGCTTCCCGTACAAATCTTCCAATTCATGCTGCTTTTTCAACGCGCATTCCCCTATCTTATGTATAAAAAAATGGCTCTCAAGCGAAAGTACGCAAAACTCTGATTTTGCGCACTTTATTATAGCATATATCTGGCTTAAAATTGCCGCATCAGGACCGAAAAGCATGAAAAAAGCAGCCCCTGGCACTCAGGGACTGCTCTAACGATTATATTGTCTTCCTTATTGTCACTTATTCGCCATCCATATATAACGAAGACTCGTAGATCATCTCGCCAAGCGTTTGGGGCTGAGCCGATTGATCCTTCAAGGGTTGGTTAAGCTTCATGGTCAATTTATCCAAGATATAAACAAACAGCTCTTTTATTCTCATTAATAATACCTCCCATTCATTCGGTTCATATTCCCCATCTGACGGTCTGGAGCCATATTCGTAATAAAAATCCAGAGATGCAGCGTTCGGAAGGTCGGATAGTCCAAGGACATTACGATCCGGGCAACGGTTAGTAAGATCTGCTCTCAATGACTATCGCCTCCGTCTTCATGTTTCATGGCCTCAGTATATCAAGAATATAAACGGACCAAATCTGTAAAAAGTCATGAACGAAGTTATGCATCCCCTGCCGAAAGTCATTTTGTTAACATAATAATTATTATGTAACTAATTCGAATCAAAAAAAAGCAGCCGCATAATGCGACTGCTTCATATTTAACTAGTGCCCGCCAAAGCTTTGTTGTTCCATCTCTGCATTCGGATCAAGCTTGCTGCGGCCCATGAAGAACGAAACAATCAAAGCGAGCACGGCCGGAATGATTGCCCATGCGAATGTACCCACGATTGAATCGGCCAAGGAGTGGATGATTTTGTCCAGAACTTCAGGCGGAATCTGTTCCCGCGCTTCCGGTGTCAGAATCTCGCGCGGATCCTTGAATTGTATGCTGCCTTCAGGAGCGGCTTGCCCTCCGGCCGCAAACGCATCGGTCATTTTGCTTGTAAATAGATTGCTTTGCACAATTCCGTAGATCGTGATGCCGATTGTCATACCAAGCGAACGGATAAAGTTAAGCGTCGAGCTTGCTGTCCCCCGCTGTCTGGCAGGCAAGCCATGGATGGCCGTATTTCCGAGTACCGAGAAGGAAGCGCCGATGCCAAGACCAATCAGAATCATATAGATTGTCACAATCAACCGGGAGGAATCGGCCGTAAGGGTGGTGGTCAGAATCGAGCCAACAACCAGGATAATAAACGTTGCCACCATAATATTGCGATACGGCATCTTGGTCATCAGGAAACCGCCGGATGTAGCGGTAACTACCGTACCAAGCATCATTGGCAGCAGGACGAGTCCGGAGTTGGTTGCCGAACCGCCGAGCACCCCTTGAATAAAGATCGGAATAAATACGGAAGCGACGATAAACGCTGCCCCGCTGAATAATGCGCTTAATATACTCGTTGAATACAGCCGGTTCTTAAAGAGCGCGTACGAGATGATCGGCTCTTTTACCTTTGTCTCAACAAACAGGAAGGTAACCAGCAGGATGGCGAATCCGGCAAACATGCCAAGAATTTGAACGGAATCCCATGCGTAGGTTTTGCCGCCAAGCTCAAGCGCGAACATCAGGCAGACAATAGCGCCGATTAAAGTTGCCGCACCGTACCAATCGATTGGCTGCTTCGAATGCTCCATCGATTCCTTATAGAAGAAGCCAATCATGCACAGCGCGATAATGCCAAGCGGAAGATTGATGTAGAATACCCATTCCCATGCAAAGTTGTCGGTGATATAAGCACCGATCAGCGGGCCGAAGATAGAGGACATTCCGAACACGGCTCCGAACATGCCGCCCATTTTGCCCCGGCTTTCCAAAGGTACCGCGTCAAACATAATGGTAAAGGCGACGGGCATCATCGCCCCTGCCCCAATCCCTTGAACCGCGCGGAATAAAGCGAGCTCGGTAATCGAACCGGCCGTCCCGCACAAGACGGAGCCCGCCATAAACATGATGATGCCGAAAAGGAAGAACCGCTTTCGGCCATACATGTCGGACAGCTTGCCGAAGATCGGCATCCCTGCCATTTCCGCCACCATATAAGCGGATGTCACCCATACGAACTTGTCGAGTCCGCCTAGTTCGGCAACGATATTCCCCATCGCCGTAGCGACGATCGTATTGTCCATCGACGCCATTAGAATACTAAGCAACAGACCAGCGATAACAAGCCCCACGTTGCTTTTTTTGTTTGCTGCCAATTTACACGCAACCTTTCTTTCGTAACATTAGTTCTCTTTTTAATTGGTTTAAAACAATGTTCTGCTAAACCTGAATTCCGACAAAAAACAATGGCCTGCATCTCAAATACGTTAGCTCTCCGCCCCTAAATCAACGGTTCGTCCGCAATTTCCAGGATGATATAGGATTTGCCGCACTGTTTCCTACGTATGACATCGTAACATAACATTGTTTCGTTGCATAGTCCAGAATTTTGGATTCCGGATTCTAATGATTCCCTCCTTGCCAATCGAATCACGCTTTCTTCAAGGAAATGGAAAATCGTACATTCATATATTAAAGAACGGGTGTTCCCCTGTCAATTCTTATTTTATTCGTCCGTCAAATTTATTATTAATTACATAACTTATATTATGTTAACTAAAAATGCCCCAAGGAGATTTCCTCCCTGGGGCAAAAGTCTGTTACGCTTTGACCGGCTCAAACGTCTTGACGACCTCGTACATTCCCGGTTCGAAGGTTGCTATCTTTAATGCTTCCTGCAAATACGGAAGCGGCTTTGGATCATCCCGCATTGCCTGGTAGTCCTCCAGGCTTCTCCATTGCGCATACATCGTTACTTTCTTGCCGTCCGTGCTCCTGTGCAAGCTGGACGAAATGAATCCGTCCGCATACCGGACAGAAACGTCCGTTGCGCTTGTAAGAAGCTCGACCAGACGATCCTGATTCTCGGGTTCAACGGTAAATACGTTGATAAAAGTTAAAACCGGATGATCGGCGGAAATATGAGTCATGCTGCACACTCCTTTTATTTTCTTCAATAATATTTGCGAATCCCCTCACGTTCATTCAACGTCTTGCTTCTGTTCAAACTCGTCATACATACGAGTAACCTGCGGATTCAGCTCTTTTGCTTCAAAGTCGGTAGATACGCTCAGCTTCTCCCATCGTTTGGTTTCAGCCAGCTTGCCGGCATCCACTGCGTTTGCAATGGCGACAGCATCGCTGCCGAGCAAGAGACGAAGCGGCGGATTTTCTTCATTTGCAATGGCTAGGATGGCTTGCGCGGCTTTGTCCGGGTCTCCGTTCTCCTTCCCGGTTACATCGCGCAGATGCTTCAGCAGACCGCCTACCGTTTCTTGGTATTCGCCGCGCGGTTCGATATGCTGCATGGAGGATCCCGCCCAATCGGTACGGAAGCCGCCCGGTTCGATCAACGTAACTTTGAGCCCAAGAGGAGCAACCTCTTTCGCCAATACCTCGGAAAAGCCTTCAACTGCCCATTTTGACATCTGGTAAGGTCCAAGGCCAGGCGCGCCGGAGCGTCCTCCGATAGACGAGAACTGAACGATATGCCCGTGCCCCTGTTCCCGCAATAACGGAAGCGCGGCTTTCGTAACGTTCACGACCCCCCAGAGATTGGTTTCCGTTTGTGCCCGGAAATCCTCCATCGGCGTTTCTTCAATGGAGGAGACATTGCCGTATCCTGCGTTATTCACAAGAACATCCAATCGTCCGAACGCTTCGAACGCCTCTTGAACAGCTGCCTCCGCCTGCTCGTAGCTCGTAACGTCCAGGGGAACAAGTCGAACCTGGCTGCCGTAACGCTCTTTCAGATCGGCCAATTGCTCCGTTCGGCGCGCGGTTGCGATCAGCCGATCTCCGTTTGCCAATACGGCTTCCGCCAGACTGCGGCCGAAACCGCGGGAGCTTCCTGTAATGAACCATACTTTAGACATATAAAAGTACCTCCTGATTGTTTTAGATTTAACTTGGAACATTCATTCCACCGTTAGTATAGTCCCGTTGATGTTTAAATGCAATAGTTTTCGGAATGTTTATTCCAACCATATTTATACATATGCCAAAATCCCTTAAATCACAACGTACTTCGGCTATTTAAGAGGCCTTTCCCTTAATCCATTCCTCCTCTGGCTTTTATTAACCTAAGAACAAAACAAACAAACTTCTTAAACGTTTTCGGAATACATATTCCAATATGAGCAAAAATAAAAACAGCCCTTGGATTCAAATCGATCCGCAAGGCTGCCGCTAGACTAAAATGGCTTTCCATGACGCTTCCAAAATCTGTTGAACCTGAACATCGTCCAAAGGATATTTATCTATGTAATAACCTTTAAGTATGGACGAAATGATACCGTGAATAAGCTGGTGGCACAGATGCGAGTCCATCTCCTTGATAATCCCCTGTTTCTGCCCCTCCACGATCAAGGAAAGAACGATCTCGCTGGACTGACGGGCATCCTCCATGTTGCGCAGCTCGGGCGAAATATAGGGGGAGAACGAAAAACTGTCGATAAACAAAAATTCCTTCGGATAACGGATCCCGAATTTCAATCGGTTCAACTGCAAGCACTTAAACCGCTCGTATAAGCTTGCTTCCGGATTATAGTCTTGAAGCAGGTATTCTCCCATAAGAAGGCGTGCTTCTCTATACACCGCATTAACTAACTCTTCTTTGTTTGCGAAATAATTATAGATCGTTCCCGCTCCGACGTTTGCGCGCTTGAATAGCTTGGCGAACGTGACGGACTGAAGTCCCTCTTCATGGATCAAGTCGAGAGTAGCCTCCATAATATCCTGCTTTTTGCTCATGTGTCCCACCTCTTGCAATAACATTAGTATGTTTCCGAGTATGGTGTCAAGGATACGGCTTCATCCAAGAGTAACAATGGAAAATTAGGGCATAATATTTTTTGACCTTATACCTTAGAGGAGCATGGCTAATATGGATGCAATAGATGAAGTAAGAGCCCACTTTTCAACCTACCCGGATTACGTAAACCAGCAGTTGCAAATTGCGTCTGATACCTTTACCATTACCGGCTTAAAATCATTGATAAACTTCCCGCAAACGGTATATATGGTTCGAGATTCGCTGCTTACGGCATCCCTTAAACGTCTGGAGCTAGTCGATGTATTTGCTGGGCTTGGCCAGATCATGCCGGCCGACTCTAATCGATTAATTTCAGAAATTACGGACGGTATGCTTGTTGCCGTACATCATGTCTCCGGCCAGTATGTCAGTATATACCCTATTCCGCAACCGAACAGCAGATCAATCGCGATGCCGATTATGGAAAACAACGTAGGCGGCTCCAACAGCGCGTTTAATGAGAACCTGGAATCCAACATTACTCTGCTTCGTTCCCATTTGAATACGAAGGACCTCCAATTAAGGACCTATACATTCGGCATTCATGTGAAGACAAGGGTGATTTTATGTTATTTGGAATCCTGTACCGATACGGAGCTGCTAAATTCGCTCACAGAGAAGCTTGAATCCGGACAAGCTAAGGATGTTTCCAACATTCAAGACCTTTCCTCGATTTTAGGATTTTCGAAGTTCTCAATGATTACCCGTTACATGACCTATGAGCTGCCTCAAAACGCTGCAAAAGCATTAAAAGACGGCAAAGCTGTTTTATTTCAGGAGAGGCTTCCGTTTTCCATTGTATTACCCAATTTGATTACGGATTTATTTATTACGGAAGACGACAGGAACCATCCGCCGGTTTATACTTGGCTGCTTCGAGTCCTCCGTCTAATTGGAATATTAACGACATTAATTGTGCCTGGATTATACGTAGCGCTCGTATCGGTGAACCCCGATGTATTACGATTTGAGCTAGCCCATTCCATTGCGCGAAGCCGGCTTGACGTCCCCTACCCCGCCATTGTTGAGGCTCTGCTTCTATTAATCATAATGGAATTGATTATGGAGGCTATTATTAGACTCCCTTCCAGCATAGGACCCACGGTGACGATGGTTGGTGGCATTGTTCTTGGACAAGCAGCGGTTGATGCCAAGTTGGTAAGCAATCTGCTTATCATCGTAATTGCCGCCGCAACCATTGCGAATGCTGCCGTAGTGGGATTTCGGAATTCCTATTCGATTCGCGTATTTAAATATTTGCTGCTGTTCCTGTCAGCGTTCCTCGGAGTTCTTGGTTTATTATCGGGGCTTGTCATTTTATGTGCTTACTTCGCTGGCATCCGTACACTTGATGTTCCCTATTTACAATTTAGACGCTCAAAAGGAGAATGACATGTCAAAAAGTCTGCAAGTTTCCTTGACCTATATCATCATGCATATGGGGCTGATTTTTTTCTTGTATCCTTTGGATGTGATTGAATGCGCGAATGAAGCACATTGGATACCGGTACTTGCCGGTTATTTGTTTCATATTCTAATGATTTATATCTACCTCAAGGGTTTAAGTTATTTCAAAGGCGAGAGTATTGTAAATATACTGATGAAAAAGAATAAATGGTTGGCTTGGTTAGCATTACTGCCTATGCTGATCTATTTGATGTGGATTATCGTATTATGCATTCGGTCATTGGCTGAGGTTATTTCAATCGCCTTTTTATCCAACACGCCTCTATGGATTCTTATGCTTCTCATGCTTGCCATTTCCGGTTATATGACCATTCACGGGAAAATTGGAGGCCTGTTAAGATTATCGGTTCTATTTATCGTACTGTTTATCGGACCGATGTTTTTTGTTCTAGTCTCTTCTTTCCAGAATGTCGATTGGCATTATTTATTTCCGATATGGCCAGCGACCAACGCGTTGACTTTTCTCAGTCATCCTTCTTTCTACAAAAGCTTGTTTGCTTACACGGGCGGCTTCCTAATGCTTGGATTTCTGCCTCCTAAAGCGGCTTTCACACCAAAGTCCATATTTTGGTCAAGCCTCTTGCTCCTGCCCATTTATCTCGTTTCCGTCTACATTCCTGTACTTAAGCTGGGCGAAGAAACGGCTCGTCGGCTGCAGTTTCCATATATTTTTGCGGTAGACACGGTTGAAATAAACTGGCTGATGTTTGAGAGGATCAATGTCTTCTTATTGCTTTCGATTGTTGCTTTCTGCATGTTGTTTGTAGCAGTTACAATCTGGCAAGTTATTTGCATCTTCCAACAGAGCATAAAGAACATCAGCTCCAATATCCTGATTCCAACCATTATCTTCATCACGTTTATCACCTGCCTAACGATTCCGGATTGGAAAGAAGTCGACAGCTTCTTCCAATGGAATACGGGCTTGCGGCTGTACGTTGCCATTACAACGCCAAGCCTTCTTTTATGCCTCGGTTTGTTGCATGCGAGGAAGATGAGGTTAAGGTTGAAGAGCTCATGAAGGTTCGGATAATGATTAGTCTTATTGTCATTGGATTACTCGGCGGATGTTGGGATAATAAGGATATTAACCACCGGGCACTACCGATCGCGATGGGAATCTCCTATGAACAAGGCAGTTATGAGATCTATCTGGACATCCCTAAGGTCAGCGAGAGCGACCAGGGCATTCAAGTAATTAAGGCCAAGGGCTCTTCCATAAGCTCGGCGTTTGATCAGATCTCCATGAACATGGAAAGTCAGGTCGATTTGCTCCATCTGAAGGTCATTCTTGTCAATAAAGCATTCGCAATTCACGGATTAAATGAAGTAACAGCCAGTTTCATCCGATCCCGTCACGTTTCTCCGAAAACCGTCATTTCCATTTGCGATGAACCGCTTGATCAATTTTTCAAAAAGATTAACCTGCTTAATAACGGTGACGGAAAGGAAATCTACGACTTTTTCCAGAAAAACGCCGGTTGGAATCCTGAAATTGCCTATACGCCGCTGTGGAAAGTATTCAGAAGCATCCACTCGTATACCAATGACGTTGTTCTGCCAATTATCGAATCGGGCGAGACAACCGCTATCCAAAGCAAGGGAGCGGGAATTATTAAGAACGGAAGAATGGTAGGCCGATTGAATAATGATCAAACCCTGTTGTACAACGTCTTTGACGGGAATAGTCTGGATGGAAAGATTGAAGTTATGGGCAAAGCTACCGTTCAAATAGCAAGCACCCGGATCCATCATGAAAGTAAGTTTGTCGACAATCAGCCTGTATTAAACAGCCGGCTTATACTGAGGGTCATTATCCTGGACGTCATTGGTGAGCCTTCGATGGAAGTTATCAAGACGGAACTGCAAAGTCTACTGCAACGCATATTGAATCAAATTTTCAAAAAAATTCAAAGCGTAAACGCGGATATCTTTGGTATCGGCCAGCATTTCCGGGATGATCTGCCCCGAACGGAATTGGCGAAGTGGCGCACCAAATATCTGCCCGAGGCCAAAATCAATCTCGAAGTGAAAACAACCATCAGAAATACGGGCAATCTTAAACTGCACTAAGTTTTACGGTTTGAATTCCGTAAGGCTTTCTGCCAACTGGTTTATCGTCGCATCCGTATAGTAGTATCGAGAACTTTGAGCGTTTCCTCAATGGATAAACGGATATATTCCAGGATCGTGTCGAGGCTATAGATTTCCAGATCGTCCGGGGAAAAGGGCTCTTCGATATGGAAGTCGCCGATAAGCTGGTTCGCAATATCCGGTATGTACTCCGGATATAAGCCGTCGATCAGGACGTTGTCAATGACGGGGACTTCCATGGGAGGAGATAATGGATATTCTCGTAACAATAATTTGTTTAATCTTCTAAAATCACGGTAGCCTTTTTCTATCGCGGCTTGCCTCTCCTCCTCCGGGAGTGCCTTGATCAATTTCAGGTACATCGTTTCGTACCAGATGTGATCGGCTACTAGATGGCTTAAATAACCGACATAAAAGGAATCGTCAAAGTTGTCCTTGTATTTCTGAGCGAAAAACTCGTAATCCGTCCTCTTCTTGCCCTCCTTGTCGATACGAACAAAATGAGTGACCGATTTAGGCGCGTAAACGGGATGGGTTAAGTCGGGAGCGAGACCTCCCAGATGAATTCGGGCTTCTAGCGAACTATAAATCCGTTTATTGACTTCTGATGTAATACAATAATGCATCATGCGGGATCCCATTTGCATCCACTCCTCTTTATCCATGATTGGTATTAAAAAAGCCTCTAACACGAAATGGTTAGAGGCTTCTGTGATGTCGTATATTAACTCAGGATTTTGTCTCCGGTGATCAACGTATCCGCCCGTTCGTGAATGGACAGCTTAGCCCCGATTGCGCGAAAGCTGCCAATCACGTCTTCATAGCCGCGTTCGATATGCTCAACGCCCGTAATGTTGGTGCTTCCCTCCGCGGCGAGGCCCGCCAGCAGCAGGCATGTACCGGCGCGCACATCCGTTGCGTGCACCCAACCGCCTTGCAGCGGGATTCCGCCTCTGATAAACGCGCTTTCCTTCCGCAGCTCAATCTCTGCGCCAAGCCGCCTTAACTGCGGGACGTGAGCGAACCGCATCGGGTAGACGCGCTCCGTGATGATGCTCTTGCCTTTCGCCTGCAGCAGAAGAGCCGTCATGGGCTGCTGCAGGTCCGTCGCGAAGCCGGGATACATGCCTGTCCGAATGCGCGACGCTCTTAACGAACCGGAGCTATACGCCGTAATATGGTTCTCGCCGCATTCAATTTCCAGCCCTATTTCTTGCAGCTTGGACAGACAGGACCCCAGATGTTCGGGGATCACATCCTCCACGGTAACCTGTCCGCCGTTCATTCCGGCAGCCATCAGAAAAGCTCCGGCAATCAAACGATCGGGAATAACCGTATGTCTTCCCCCATTCAAATAAGACACGCCTTCAATGCGGATCCGGTTCGTTCCCGCACCGTAGATTTTCGCGCCAAGCCGATTCAGGAAAGCCGCCGTATCCACAACCTCCGGATCTACGGCCGCGTTATGAAGAATCGTGCGGCCTTTCGCCCGGGAAGCTGCGAGTATCGCGTTAATCGTTGCGCCGGATGTGACCATATCGAAGTAGATGTCCGCGCCTTTGAGCTCCGCGCCATCCACAACGTAATAATCCTGGAACATGTGAACCTGGGCGCCAAGCGCTTGGAACACCTTAATATGCTGATCAATCGGCCTGGAGACGAAATTATCGCCTCCGGGGAATCCGATCGTTACTCGTCCAAATTTAGCCAGCAGGGCACCCGCAAAATAATACGATGCCCGGTAGCTCGAGGACTTGCCCGGATCGATCACGGCACTGTGAATCCAGCGCGGGTCAAGGATCATTAGCCCTCCCTCTTGCTTCAGCTCCATGCCGATATCCTGGCTTATTCCTTCAATCATTCTTATATCGTCGATGAGGGGAATACCCTCGAGCATGACAATATCATCCGCCAAACATGCTGCGGCAAGCAGCGCCAGAGAACTGTTTTTCGCTCCAGGAATATGTACTTTTCCGTTAAGGGGTCCTGAATACTCTGTCTGTATATATTTCATGAAGGAATTCTCCTACTTTCGTCAGGAAGATACAATCTCCGATTCGAGTACGTAGCCGCTGCCGCGCACTGCGCTTATCAGGAAGGTGTCTTTGCCGTATTTTTTGCGCACCCGGTAAATCAGGGCATTTAATTCATCGAGCGTAACATCCGGGATGCCTTCTTCTCCCGCTAGCCGTTCAGGCCATACCGTAGCCTTAATGACTTCAAGCGGTACAAGCCGATTCGCATTCTCGTGCAGAAGGCGGATCAGCAAAT
Organism: Paenibacillus sp. BK033; assembly: GCF_004345425.1. Lineage (GTDB taxonomy): Bacteria > Bacillota > Bacilli > Paenibacillales > Paenibacillaceae > Pristimantibacillus. The sequence goes on along the minus strand of NZ_SLVP01000005.1, from coordinate 270,110 downwards.
ATTCCTTTTCCGACATCGGAATACGCTGCCCTTCCACTATGCATTCTCTCTTCTCCCAATGAATGGTCAGCGGCATTCCCGGGATTTCAAGCTGTCTGGTAATGCTAAGCGGTTCAAGCTCCAGCGTCTGGTCGGCGAACACGTAGGAGAAGTGAAGGACACTCATGCCGTTGGCCAGCTTGATGATGTCGAAATTGTTCAAAGGATAAGGTCGGTGAGGCTTCACGCGTTCCCCGTTGATCTCCGTTCCGTGCAGGCTTCCTTTATCGTACAGCACGGCTTTGTCCAGTTCTTTCCGTATGACGATATGCTGACGTGAAATAAACGGATTGGTAAAGGCGATATCCGGAGTCAACTGATTGGATAACCGGCCAACCGTCGTTTCATTCTCATCCAAATTCACGATGGTTCCCGACTTGTAGGGCTCACCGCGAATGATATATAAGCATGCAAAGTTTTCCACTTGTGTTCCTCCGTATGGGATGGCGGACTGCCATCGGTAGTGACTCCATTAGATATCGTAACTCAAACCGGGCATGATTAAAACCTCCGCACACTGACGCCCCGCTTATTTTTCAGTAACGCTGCGGGAGTCAGTGAAGCAAAAAAAGAGCCGCTGCCCGAGCGACTCTACCCTTACAACCAAGACATGAAATCTTTATCGACCATCTTTACGTTGTTAGCTGCGGCCCACTCTTTCAGATCCATTATACCCTGATCTTCATTCGCAGCGAAACTGAAGCATAACCGAAGGGGGACGATTTTCTTTCCTTTTGGCTTTATGCCGATAACCGGATTGAAATAGCCCATTTTCATAATGACTTTAATCTCTTGCGCAGAAAGGGTGTGGCCGTTCACCAGAATCGCGTTTTCATGCATAGATAGCCCATTAGGTTTTCTTAAAGCTCTGATTACGGTTAATATTAAGAGAACGATATAAACCAGGAATATGAAAGAGTTCGAATCTAAGATAAGCAACTCCGTCTCGCCTCTACTTGAATAGTCCCTCCAGCGATGGATAATGATAAACAACCAAATCAGACTTGCGACTGAAAAAACGATCATATTTTTTAACCTGGTTGGGTTTTTCACGGAATACGTAACGTTCAAGTCAGTTCCCCCTTTATGCTGCCTATCTTTTTCTCGCCTTTAATCCCATCCAATTAATTCCACGCAACTTGCCTAATATCCTGCATTAAAGGCAACGCAAAAAAATCCGCGGGCTACGCGGATTTCCACTAAACTTATTACAACTTACGGCTCCATATCATACATGCCGGAGTGAGAGATGTTAACCTTTACTTTTACGTCCTTTAATGAATTTTCATTCAAAAACGATCCGTGTTCCGTGCTGCCCGCAGCAGCCGTCAAAGACTTCCATGTTTTCGGATCCCTTCTGTACAAATACTGCTCCAGTCCGTAAATATCCGTAGCATTCGCGATCCCGGCGTTATAAGTTTGAACCACTTGTTCTCTAATTTCTTTCTCCGCGATGACTTGAAATTCCTTAGCTCCGGAGCCCGTAAGCACCTCTTCGATTACTCCTTTGAATTCCAACTCCAAACGTATAAACGGTTTGCCGCCCTCGATTGCGAAATCTACTTTTTTGTCCGGCTTTAAGATCGACATCATCCCTATTCGCCTGCCGTCTTTATTAATCGGCAGAACGGACCGCCTCGTCTTGGGAGTGACCCATCGCACGCCGTCCAATTGTTTTTCCGAATAAAAATGCTCCGCTCTTCCGTCATCCAAAGCAAAAGCCCCATTCATTTCAAGAACCGTTTGATCCCTTTCCGTGTCTTCCCACTTCTTCTTGACGAGAATCAGGTTCGGAATCAGATCGGTTTCCCCTTTCTCCTCTTTATTGGCCAATACGGTGTTGAGCCGAATCGGCGGAACGTAGGACAGTTGGTTGTGAAGGACCCTAGGGTTATGCAAAAGATTCGAAATAGGCGAAAGATTGAAAAAGGTGGAGTATTTGAACAACTCGCTAATAGGCTCGCGTGTGCTAAAAACCCAGGTATTATACCGAATTTGCGGAAACCGCGGAATCGAATCAAAAAAAGTGTTGATATCGTTTTTTATGGCGTTTTCGCTAAACACAATGGCCATCAGATGATCCCAATACAAATTTTGCTGCGAGGTTTTGTAAAGCTTGTTAATCGCCTCATACAGGGACTCCCCTTCGCTTCTGCCAATCCATACATTTGATCGGTCTCCAGGAGGACTCTGGTCATGCGTACCCATGTCGCCGAAATCCATAAGTTGTACATAAATGGTATACTTGCCCTCTTTGTGATCAATACCCATCGCGGTAACAAAATTGTAGTCGGATACAGTCTTTACATCCCAGCATCCCGTTAACACAAGGCATATACCGAGCAATATGAAGGCGACTCCGACTCTTTTTCTCATTTCCCGCTCTCCTTTCGTTCGATATCCTGCGGTTTGTAAATGAACGGCCTTCTCTTTACCCTGGATCTCGGTTTGGTCAGCAAAGCCATAATCATATCCTTAAATACCGGAGGCGAGAATGGCGCCAGATAAGGCACTCCGAACGACTGCATTCTTGTTAAGTAAATAAGCAGCGCGAACATGCCCCAGAAGAAACCATACATGCCAAGAAACGCAGAGCATGCCAATATAAACAAACGCAATATCGTTACCAATCCGCTTAACGATTGATTAACCAGCGTGTAGGTTGAGACCATGGACAAAGCGGTTACTACGAGCATGGCCGATGAGGTTAAACCTGCGTCTATTGCAGCTTGACCAATGAATAAGCCCCCTACCACAGTAACAGTCTGCCCAACCCCTTTTGGAAGCCGGATGCCTGCTTCACGGAACAATTCAAAAGTAAATTGCATGAGAAAGGCCTCCAAGGGTGCGGGTATTGGCAGCCCTTTGCTGACGTTAATGACGGTCGCTAACGTTGTAATTGGAATTTGGTCCAGATGATACGACGTAAGGGCAACATAGAAACCCGGAATAAAAATACCGATAAACAAGCCCAGATACCTTAGAAGGGACTCGCAAGCAACAAATAAATAGTTGGCATGAATGTCTTCGGGTGTTTTCAGTAAAGAAGACAAGGTGGCCGGTGCAATAAGCACCATTGGCGTCCCATCCACGATAATAACGAAACGCCCCCTGAGGATCGCCTCAACCGCATAGTCAGGTCGTCCGATATAATCTATGGAAGGAAATATACGGAATGGCCAATCCGAGATGAATTCCTCTAATTCTTCGCTGCTGACTAAAGCATCCACATCGATTTTCTGAATCCGCTTGCGGGCTGTCTCAAGAATTTTCGGGTGGATAATATCGCTGTCATACAAAAGCGCAACCTTGGTTCTGCTCCTGCGGCCAACCACAAAGCTTTCGCAGCAAAGAGTTGTATTACGCAACCGTTTGCGCACAAGCGCGATATTGGTAGAGATATTCTCCGTAAAGCCGTCACGCGGTCCTTTAACCGATACTTCCGTATTGGATTCCTCGGTATTTCGCTGTGGAGGGTTGGAAATATCAACAGCATAGATCCTTTTGTTTTGGTCGAAAAGGAGCAGGAGCTTTCCGGAAAAAACGGCATCCACAATACTTTGCTGCTCGCGTTCCACTGGCAAGAAAGACAAATTTCCCAGGGTACCTGTCATCATTTCTTCGGCTGTCAATTTTTCCAACTGGGGAATTATGGTTTGGTCGATAAGCTTCCTGTCCGTTAAACCCTCGCAATAAACAAAGAGCACCCCCCACCTGCTCTCCTCGTTTATAAGATGAACGGGCTGGAAAACGACATCGGAGCATTTATGGAACCATTGCCGCAAGACCGATTCAATGGGATGGATCTCTTTTGACTGCATGGCTTTGACCTCCCCTTTCTCTTATGCGGACAATAAATGCGAACAGAAGCAGCAGACACAAAATACCCATGAGTAAAATCAAGGCAATCGGGTAAAACCATTCCCTCAGAAACCAGACGAACGCGGGATCGCTTATCGGAAAAAGCGGCATGATCAACATGAACGCCGTAAGCGCCAAAAGGGTAATATTTCTCGATAAGGCATGCTTGAATTGAAACAGCTCGACAATCAAAAACATGCAAAGCGCCAAGCGGATAAAAGCCCCGCTTAACCATTCGTAGATTGACAAAAAATCAAGATGGGCTACGTTTTTCCCTATGGTGACAAGGCCCCATTGCTCAAAGGTTGGATACCGCTGCAGCCCGACTTCGCCGGGGGAGAAGTTGGTTATAATATCAACCAGCGTACCTAACACAAGACCGATATGAACAGCAACCAACAGGAATATGAAGCCAGGACGGACCTTCGATTGAATATGATGCTGGATAAATAAAAGAATGATTATTTCTAGCACCGTATGGGAAGAAAAAATCATTCCGTGCAGTACCGGCGGCATACCGTTCTCCAAAACCGGCATGACATATTGATAGTTTTTATATTGAAGGTTTACGAATAGCAAAAATATTTCGAGCAGGATAAAAAACGGAAGCAATACTCCAGCGCATAGTGTAATGGACCAAAAGCCCGCTTGCGCTGCCATGTAGCATAACAGCGTCAATGAAGCAGCGATTACAAACCGCGGGGTTTCCTGAAGAAAGGTTGCGTCTACCCAATTAGTCGTATCTTTTAGCGTTATCAGACTATCGGATAATAAATAAAGCATAAACGGAATCGCGATCATCCAGCTGGAAAATACACCGAAATGACGTTTTACCCAAGGAATAATGGACTCGTTCTTGGTTGAATTCATGATAAATTGGAGGATTAATAGCAGAAAAACGCCCGGCACGATTGCAAGTACAACGCTAATCCAGGAGTCTCTTCCCGATACTTTCAAAATAAGCGGTATAATGGTGGACTGGTTGGTAACTGCAGATGTAATTACAAGCAATAAAAAGGCTTGTACCAGAGAGATCTTAAGCGAATTCATTCTTACACACCTTTATCAATAGAGATTTGTTGTAGTATTTTCCATGTCCGATGAAATTATCCAAGAAAGCGCAATCCTGCACGGCACAGCGCAACAAAAAAACGAATACCGTCAGGTATCCGCTTGAGACAAATAAGGGGCAGGTTCCTTCCGCTGCTCTTCCCCATGCTGTTTCATAAAGTTCAAATGCTTGAAGCCCCATCCGCACATATCGGTCAAAACGGAACCAAGAGACCCGCCATGGTCGGATAATTGGTACTCCACTTTGGGAGGCACCTCCTGATATACCTTCCGCACGATTAGTCCGTCCCTCTCCATTTCCCGAAGCTGGCTGGTCAGCATCCCTTGCGTGACGTTCGGCAGCATCCGCCGCAGTTCTCCGAACCTCTTCGTACCTTCGTATAACAAAATAAACAAGATTAACGGCTTCCACTTCCCGCCTATAACCTGAAGGGTCGCAAGGATTCCTTCCGTGGAGGCAGGCCTTTGGCTGTCCTTGCTCATCGTTCTCCTCCGTCCCTCGTAGCTCTCAGATCGATGTATTTATTATAGCAGAGCCCTCAGCAGCGGCAAGATAGTACGGTAAACCGTACTAAGTACGGAAAAAGAGCGTACTTTTCAGTTCAGTCATATTGCTTAATAATGGGGATACTTCAACTCGAAAGGAAGATTCCCATGAAAATTTTGGTTATCGCAGCCCATCCCGACCTGAACAACTCCCGGGCCAACAAAGCTTTATTGCAGGGGCTGAATAAGAATAATGATGCCATCCATATTCGCAAGCTGTATGAGCTGTATCCGGATTGGAACGTGGATACGGAGAAGGAGCAAGCGCTCCTGCTGCAGTATGACCGGATTGTGCTGCAATTCCCCTTCTACTGGTACAGCTGCCCGCCACTATTGAAGAAGTGGTTCGACGACGTAATGAAGCCGGGATGGGCATATGGTCCGGGAGGGAACCGGCTGGTTGGCAAAGAGTTTCTTATCGCCACGACAACGGGCGGTTCCGATAAGTCCTATCGCTCAGGCGGAGACAATCAATTCACAATCAGCGAGCTACTGCGTCCGATGGAGCGCACCGTAACCAAGTGCAAGGGTACCTATCTCCCTGCGTTCGTATGCTACAATGCGAATGCGTTAACGTATGAAGGGCTCGAACGGGAAGCGAATCGTTACGCGGAGCATATTCGAACCCTTATGCCCGTGCTTGCCCATTAATCAGGAGGCTGCAACCATTCGTTTACGGATCATGCCGGCAAGCAGGAATAGGATTGGAAAGCCCACGACAAAGATCGGGAAGATATACTTGATCCAAACGAAGTTCGCGTAATCGAGCAATCCGAATACATTGGCCGGGATCAAGGTTGCCGCGAAAATGACGGGAGCCGTAAACGCGATCAGCTTCCGCCATTTTTTTACGCCTAATATTTGAGCTGTGCCGTAACTATTGATGAACAGATAGATGGACAGCTTAACGAATACGCTGAAGATCCAAATAAACACGATCCACACATCCATATTTTGAATGAAATCCAGGTAATTTATAAACCGCACCATGCTGAAATACGGGAAATATAAGGTTGATCCGATTTGAACGCCAAAGGTGGAAACAACCATGATGGCCGTAATAATCGCCAAGACAGACGGGATGCAGATCGCCAATAACACAGGCCTCTGAATGTTTTTCGGATTAGCGACAAAAGGGATCAGCATCATAATCATCATGGACTCCCCCAGGAACGACGCATTCACGAAGGATCCCTTCAAGATGGACATCGCTCCCGTATCCGTAAATACAGGAAGCATAAGCGATAAATGCAGATTGGGGATATTGAATACGAAAGTAATCAATATCCCCAGCAGAAGCAGCGGGCCCGCCATCTCGCTGAAACGGGCGATTGCCTCAACGCTTCCCGCCCAGGTGATATAGATCATTGCCGTCATCATCAGGGCGGAAATCATCCATATCGGGGTATCATGGAACAGAACCTGCTTGATGAACAAGGAGAAGATTCGCAGGATATCCGCGCAGACCGAATACCACATCAGAATGTACAATAGGCCGATCAGCTTTCCGATCCATTTGCCGAATAGAGTCTGTGCGAATTCCACCAAGGTCTGGTCGGCATGCCGCTGACTAACTCGTATTAAGATCCAAGTCAATGCGATCCCTATAATTCCCGCTAAGGCAAACGAGATCCATGCGTCCTGTCCGGCAATCTCTATGGTAGGAGATACCGTAAGCCATATACTCATGGATATCTCCAGCGTTGTGAGGATCCAAAACAGTTGCCAAGATGAAATCTTCACTCTCTTGCTCCTATTCTAGGGATGCGCTTGCGAATATCCCCCGTGCTCTGAATTTTAATGCCGACATCGACGGCTACTTCCACGGTCGGGAAAATGTTGTCCCATTGGTCTTTCAGCTTTTTCCATTTCTTCGGATGTTCCCGGTGAAACTCTTCGCCAAAGCCGAATACGTCTTGACCGTAAGTCGTTTGTATTTTCCTGATTGTATCCTCGATTTGCTTTGCCTTGATCTCATTAAACTTCCGTTCCGTATGAATACGCTGGGCGGATACGGAAAGATCGATAGGCGTATTGTTTTCCACAACCCTGGCATTCCCTTTCAATTTCACGTAGACCTTAAGCTTATCCCCTTCGATTGCGGTGCGGAACGTTCTTCTTAGATTGGATACATACAAGGAGATGCTGCCTTCCCCGGTATCTTCCGATACATACTGGTTTTTGAGCACGCCTTTTACCCAAAACAGCTCGAGAGACTCCCTGTCCCGGACTTTCCCGACCATTTTCAAATCCTTGTTGAAGATCGCGACGGCCCTTACTTCAAAGATTTTGTTTTCCTCCAGCTTGTTCATTGGAGCGATATCGATCATCGGTATCGAAGGGCGGATGCCGTCTCTTCCCGCATCCAACAGCAAATCCCGCAAGGACGTATCTCCGAGCCGGCAATAACGGTCTTGATGCACCGCAACGATCGCCGAGAACTGGTTAAAGGGACTGTTAATCGTTAAAGCATCCTTGCCCTTTCCATCGTTGACCACGAAAATATCGGTTCTCATGCGGGTGTCGGGATTCCGGGTAAACTGATCCATGATATCGACCAGCCCTTTATGGGCCAGTTTTTCCCCGATGAATATCGACCTGCGGTGTCCAAGGAAAATGCGCCGGGGCAGCTTTTCCTGGATTTGTTGAATCAAATCGACAATGGATGTGCCCGTTGCCGATATGACGATATTGGCCCTCTCCCCTTTCCCCCCGCTGCCCTTCATCGTTTTGAACTCGGCGGGAATCGCGATTTGAGCGCTTTTCTCCAGCTTCCCCGAGTCCGTCAAATCCAGAGCGGTACCGATCCAAAAGGCGTATTCGTTAATTTCGTTCCTGTCCCAGCAGCCCGTGAGCAGCAGCGAGCAAAGTGAACAAACGATAAAACACCGTATTTTTTTCATTTTCTGCGTGGCGCCGGAACGAAACGTTTGTTCATGCGTACCAGCGTATCCTTCCAAAAAGTGGGCCAGATTGGAGCCGTGGGTTTTAAGTAAGGGGTTCCGAAGGACTTCAGCGTAACAAGATGTATCGCAATAAACATGATTCCGATGGCAACGCCGTACAATCCGAGAAACCCGCCTAGGATCAATAACGGAAACCGGAGAATCCGGAAAGGCAAAGCGAGGCTATAGCTCGGGAAGGCGAACGAGGCAATTCCCGTGCCCGCTACAATCATGACGATGGGGGCCGAAATAAAGCCTGCCTGCACCGCAGCCTCCCCAATGACCAGCGCGCCTACGATACTGACGGCCGAGCCGATTGCCTTGGGTAACCGAAGCCCGGCTTCCCTAAGGCCCTCAAACATAATTTCCATGAGCAGGGTTTCAATCACGGTTGGAAACGGAATTCCTTCCCTGGCTGCCGAGATGCTAAGCATGAGATTAAGCGGAATCATTTGCGGATGAAAGGTGGTAAGGGCCACGTACAAGGATGGAAGCAGACATGACATGACGGCTAGCAGCATCCGCAGCATTCGGACCGCCGACACGTACAGGAAACGCTCGTAATGATCCTCTGCCGCTTGGAAGCCCGACCAAAACGTCATGGGAAGAATAAGCGCATTCGGAGAACCGTCTACAATAATCGAGACTTTCCCTTCCAGCAGGCTGGAGGACACGGTATCCGGACGCTCCGTGTTTCGAATTTGGGGAAACAAGGATAACGATTTATCCTCGATATACTCCTCGATATAACTGGAGTCCAGCAATTGGTTCGTGCGGAAGGAAGCTAGTCTCCTTCTCACCTCTTGCAGCAGCTCCGGCTTTGCGCAATCCTCGATGTAAGCAACAACAAACTCCGTATTGGACAGCTCTCCGGCTTGATAGCTTTCGAATTTCAGTTTCGAATGACTGATTTTTCTCCGGATCATGCTTAGATTCGTTTTTAAATCCTCCGTGAACCCTTCCCTCGGACCGCGAATGGAAGCTTCATTGGAGGGCTCATCGATGGAACGCTGCTTAAAGGAGGTCAAATCAGCGATATACGCAATAGGCAACCCGTTCATAAAAATGGCCGTACAGCCTTTAAGCACTTTGGCGACAATCTGCGAATAGCTGTTCACGCTCGTATATTGCGTCAGTCGGCTAAAGTCGTCGTTCATCATGCAGGTAGAGATAATCTTCTCTAATTTGGCCGTATCCGTCAATTCGTCTATATATACAAGAAGAATGCCCGGACGGTCAGGTAGATTCAAAGGCCGAAACACGATATCCGCGCAGTGATGGAAGATGTTACGAAGCACGTTCTCGTTGTCTTTTAGGCTCGCGCTCACATTCACCGGCTTAAACGGCTCCATAACAATTGCCACTCCCTTCCTGTTGTCGTGGATATTTTTTACGGATTCGGATTGCCTTATTCGTAACAAAAAAAGAAGCACGGCCATAACGGCCGTGCTTCTTCATGCTTACCTATTTCAATTTCGTTAAGATGCGAGCTGCATGGACGGTACGGAGCGGCCGCGGGGAGCTTGGTTCGAGGCTGCCCGGACTCTCCTGCTTTGCAGGACCGCAAGCGCAGGGGCAGGCTCCAGATCCCCTTGCTGCACAAGGGTCAGCATCGCGTCAATATCGCCGCCTTCATAAGCGATGGCAAGCGTTCGCAAGACCTCCCGCAGTCCTTCGTCCTTTGGAGCTGGCAGCGTGCCTGCCTCGACAGCCTGCCTGATCGGCGGCAATGCGGCGCGGGCCCGGTGCAAAGCCGCTTTGACCGCACCAGTTGTTAGACCTAAGCGCAATGCCGTCTCCTGAGCCGAATACCCGATGACGTCCCGCAGCAGGAAGACCGTTCGTTGAAGCGGAGACAGAAAAGTCAGAAGAGCCTGCATAATCAGCTCCGTTCCGATCCGACTCTCCTGCGTCATGGCTTGATGCTCTGCCAAGCTTCGGATTGAATCCATCATCCGCGAATGGGTCGATTGCCTTCTTACCCGGTCAATCCAAGTATTGCGGGCAATTCGGAGCAAATAAGCTTCAGGATTGGCATGCTCCGGCAGCTGCGCCGAATCCATAGCCTTAACCCACGTGTCCTGAGACAAATCTTCCGCTTCCGCCCGAGATTTGGTTAAAGACAGGCAATAGCGGCTAAGCACTCCCTGCAGCCGTTCCAGCTCTATATTTTTCTTTTCCATCGTTGCTTCCATCGTATCGGACACCTCCGCTCTTTCCTATTATACGCATCCTTAATTCAGTAAACGAGCGAAGACTCGAAAAAGATACGCCCTAATCAAATTAATTTTGTTACGTATCTTTTCGCCTTCTCTTTTCGTTTGCCGAATGCAAGACATCAAACAAACAAAGGAGTGAGGGATTAACGATGAGCAGCTTTATCCCCTATGTTGTTGAACAATCCAATCGCGGAGAACGTTCCTACGATATTTATTCCCGGCTACTGAAGGACCGGATTATCTTCCTTGGTTCAGCGATTGACGACCAGGTAGCGAACAGTATCGTCGCACAGCTCTTATTTCTGGCCGCCGAGGATCCGGATAAGGAAATCAGCTTGTACATTAACTCTCCCGGCGGCTCTACAACGGCAGGCTTTGCGATCTATGACACCATGCAGTATATAAAACCCGAGGTTCATACGATTTGCGTTGGAATGGCAGCCTCCTTTGCGGCTATTCTGCTTCTAAGCGGAGCCAAGGGCAAGCGATTTGCTCTGCCCAGCAGCGAGATCATGATCCACCAGCCTCATGGCGGCGCACAAGGCCAAGCCAGCGATATCGCGATCAGCGCGAAACGAATCCTCGATACGAGAGCCCGCTTGAATCGGATCGCCGCCGACCGTACGGGCCAACCGCTTGAGAAAATCGAGAAGGACATGGACCGCGATTATTTCCTCTCCGCCCAGGAAGCTCTTGACTACGGGATAATCGACCAGGTTGTCCATTCGGTTTAGGACAAAAATAAGAAGGCTGCTTTATGTGGCAGCCTTCTTATTTTCGACTTGGTTCACCATTCTTCCTTTGCATTCATGCGAGTTAATTCGTCTTGAAGCCCTAGCTTCACCATTACGGATACGACTGCTTCTTTTACCTCATCATCATAGCATCCTATAGCGTTGAAATCGCGTATTAAGGCCATTTTACCTGCAACCGAAGCATGCACTAAATAATCCTCAAGCTCTTCGATACCAAGATCTTCATCTACGTTTAAGCGCTTATGTTCTTTATCCTCGAAGGGCGATAAAGTATTAATTATACCTAGGCTGTCATGCGTTGAAACCAATACGCGCTCTTGTCTCTCCTGCCTGACCCTTTTTGAATAGGTATACGGATTTTCAATTTCCGGTAGTTTTAAAAATTTAACCATGCTTGCCATGACTTCTCGGTTTCTGACCTTATCTTCTTCTGTAGGCAGCCATTCCGGATTGCTTGCTTTAAGCTCGGCCTCTTCTTTCAATACATAATTCTCATATTCATCTGTATTGTCAAACTCAATATAGACCAGCGTACTATCAATCGCTTTTATTCTCAGAAACTCTCTTATATTATGGGCAATGTACTCTACGGCTTCGTCTCCTCCCATGGGGGATACTCGTACGATAGGAGCGTTCTCCAAATCTTCCACCGTACCGAAATCAGTCAAAAAACCATAATGTTCTCCATCTCCGCCCGTATGGCCAAACACGATAACATCGTAAGGCGTTTGGCTGTAAGGGCTATGCTCATTGCTTATGTAAAAACCAACCTCATCCAAAAATACACGGCCTGTTTGGTCCAATTGGAGGCTAAAAGCATTCAATTCGTTCAAGATTGGAGGAGTAGCATATTTACCGTAATTGATTTTCGCGCTTTCTTCCGGGCTAAATTCCTCTGGTTCATATTCATCATTAGCCTGTTCGTTAGTAATAAAGCCGCTCTCCTCTGCAGCCATTTCATCAGTAATTGTTATTGTTGCATTGCGGTTACTAATTACGATTTCTGTATTTGTTACATCGCTTAACCGATTGGAACAAATAAAAATTACTCCATCAATCTTTCGAAGAGAATCCTCCCATTCATCATGCAGCCATGCAATTCGTTTACGCTTAGGTAAGTCCGGACAAACTGCCAGAGCGCCATCCTCTTCTATCCAATAAGTTCTGCCCCATGCGGACAGGATTGAATCGAGATGGAGGAATGATCTTCTTCCGTCATTGAAAGGCGGAAAATCCGTTTTTAGCTCAGAACCATTTACGATTATTCTCAACTGATTTCCTGCTCTCCTATTAATTCTGGGAATCTCTTACTTTATCGTCACATTTGACTGAATAATGAAGGTTCTATTCCTTAGCGGCATCTGCTTTATGCAATTTCACTAGAAATACAGCTGCGATGATAACGATCGCAGCGATTAGAAAAGCAAGCCCGAGCTTTTCATGCCCCGTGGTAAACAAAGCGGCCGATGCGGCCAGGAAAACAACCAGCTTCAGGGCCGTTCTTACGGGGTAGGTGAAGATTGCCACGGATGCTTTTGGCGAAAGAAACATCCCCCACAGAACCGCGAGAACAAGAGGAGTCGCTACTGCCAGTAGAATACTTATCATTTTTACGGACTGCAGCTGATAACCCCAATAACCAAACACGACAAACGCGGCAAGCTCAAGCAGAAAAAAAGCCGCAAGCAAAATGCCCGTTCCCAATCCCTTCATTTACAGTTCCACCCTTCGCGAAAAACGGCTTCCTTGTATTTCCATTCGCTATTGCCATTCTAACACCTATACGTAAAATGGAAACAAAAAAAACCGCAATATGCGGTTTTTCATCCTCATTAAGCTTATAGAGTTGGCGCTTTTAAGGATAGATCAATATTCTGAAGATCCAGCTGGAACTGCCCTTTAATATCCCAAGGCTGATACCATTGCTTCTCAAGCATAAAGGCCAAGATCCGATCATGCGTATCTATAGCCTCCTCCAGCTGTCTTAATAAGACTTCCTTAACCTCTGGCGTTCCGGCTTCCGTTATCGCAAAGGCATAGTTTCTTACGCCGCTTTTCGCGGAGTTCAGAAAATCCATGGCAATCACCTGATCCGTGAGCGTGTTCATGCCGGTCAGAAACTCCATGATTGGATTCATGCCTCTACCCCCTTCTCCACCGCGCTGGACAGAATACGTCCTAACTCCTCAAGCTGGCGGCTGGAGGTGATGACATCCTGCATCAGAATCTCTTTCAGAACAGGATCCGAGACTAATCCTTTCATCGTCTTGGACTTGGTCAAGCTGACGGCCTTGAATCCGGCAATCTCGTGGATTTCCAACGTTTCGTGCAAACCGTATCCCATCTGTCTGCTACCCCTTTCAAGCCTTGCTATGGCTTCAATACGACTTTGATGCAATTATCCTGACGCGTGTCGAACAGCTCGTAGCCTTTCTTAGCTTCGCTAAGCGGCATCACATGCGTAACCACGTCGCCGGGATCCACCTCTCCCGTATCGATTAGCTCATACATATAAGGCATATAATGAATAACCGGTGCTTGCCCCGTGCGGAGATTCACGTTTCTTTGAAAAATATCCCCTAGCGGGAACCCGTTATATCGGCCTCCGTATACGCCGGTTACTTGAATCGTTCCGCCTTTGCGCACGGCTTGCGAAGCGATAACCAATCCGCCCATTGCTCCGCCTTGCAGCTTTAGTCCGGATGCCAGGGCTTCAAGCGGCGACATCTTGCCGCTCATTCCGGTGCAATCGATAACGACGTCGGCTCCTCCCTTGGTCATCTCCTTCAGGTTATTGCCAATATTCAAATCCGATTCGGCATTTACGATTTCGACTTTATTGGTCCGTTTGGCATGCTGAAGCCGGTAATCCAGATAATCCACGGCAATGACGCGGGAAGCGCCTTTGAACCAGGCAAACTTCTGAGCTATTAATCCCACCGGTCCGCAGCCGATCACGATAACGGTGTCCCCTTTTTTCACTCCCGCATTATCTACGCTCCAGTATGCCGTTGTCATCGCATCCGCGATCAGACAGAGCTTCTCGTCTGGCTGCTCGCAGTTTTCAGGAATTTTGAAATGCGTAAAGTTAGCAAAAGGAACCCTTAAGTATTCGGCTTGCCCGCCCGGATAGCCGCCGGTAGTACCCGAGTATCCGAAATAGGAGCCCATATCGCCATGCTCGTTCGCGTTGTCGCATTGGCTTTCAAGCTGGTTTTTGCAGTAAAAGCATTCCCCGCAGGCAATCGTAAACGGGATGATGACGCGATCGCCTTTTTTCAAATTGGCAACACCGGGTCCCACTTCTTCAACGATCCCCATCGGTTCATGGCCGATAACGTAATCTTCCCCGAGATTCGGAATCATTCCGTGAAACAGATGCAAATCCGATCCGCAAATAGCGGTAGTCGTCAGCCGTATAATCGCATCGTCAGCCTTCTGAATTTTAGGGTCCGGCACTTCTTTGACATGGACGTTTTTGATGCCCTGGTAAGTGACTGCCTTCATGCGAAATGCCCCCCGATATGCTCGTCCGGCGTCCGGTCAAACATGCCTTTGCGAGTGTGATCATCCGGAAACAGCTTCTGTTCCGCAATCTCCATGGTATTCTTGGCCGACAGCTGATCCAGCTTGTATTGCTCGGACAGTTCGTAGGGATGAAACCATTTTTTGCGGATCATGAGTTCCGTCAATTCCTGATGCATGGCAATGCCCTGCAAAAGCTGTGCCCGAAGTAAAGACCGCACATCCGGCGAGACCGTTTCCGTAATGGCGACTGCCGTATTGCGGACTCCTTCCTTGACTCGAATCAGAAAATCAACCGCAAACGTCATGTCCGCCATTTCCGGCATATTTAGCGACTTTGCGGGATCCAAATAATCCGTCTTGTAATCCATCAATCGTCATCCCCCCTTCAATTTAAAATGGGTGTCGGCCTTACATCCGGTACGAGAGCGCGAAAAGGAGCTCTTGCGTATACCGCTTGCAAATCGGCTATAGCCTGCATTGTCTGCTGGACATCCTTTTCCATCAAATCCCTGAGCTCTTGGTCGAATACTAAACCTTGCATAAGCTTCGATTTTGCCAGAGCCAAAGTTTTTAAGTTAAGTGCTTCGTGAATTTCCAGCGATTCATGTGCTGCTAATCGTTGTTGTTTATCCATTCATCCACCTATTCCAAAAAATTAATGACAAGCCAATTTTATGTTGCTTCCGGGTTTATGTTCTTATTCAACGCGCCCTTTCTGATGTACAACCGGCATGCATGCGGTAATTTAACCGGAGAAGAGTCTCCCGATTATCATGGAGATCCAAAATAAAATAACGGCCAGGCTTGCGTTAGAGGCAGGAATGGAAAATGGTTTGGAGAGGAGCGACGGCAGGAAATTGATAAGGCTTATTTCCAGACCTATGCAGAGGAATACGAAGCCGATAAAATAAATGAACGTAACTAAGGGAAACGGAGATCCAGGCGGCTCATCGTGATCGCAGCTTGATCGTTAATCTCCGGCAAATAAGTGCCTAAGGCCGTTAGTTCGCGACTGACATGGTATTATAGGCAAGGATTTGATCGATAGCTTCAGCAACGGAATGTACAATCGTGCTCGCCTGCCCGCGGATTTCATCATGGCTTTCGGCCATGGCAAAGCTATGCGGCGTTAAGGCAAACATCGAAAGGTCGTTAAACGAGTCTCCGATACATGCGATTTCATCCGGCGCAATGCCCAATTCCCGAATGAGGAGCGATATCCCCGTGCCTTTGGAGACGTGAAGCGGCATAATGTCCAAACAATCCTTATCGCTGATAAAAGTCTCAATCTGCCCGGGAAATTGGCGGTTTAACCGTGCTTCCAGCCTGATCAGCTCGGCTAACTCTCCGAAGCAAGCGAGCTTGCTGCAACGAAATACCTCATTCGCCAGAGCATCTTCCAGATTGTTATGAACGGAGCTTTCGGACATAATACGCTTCTCATAGGAGCGGGAAACTTCATTATGCACCCGCGCATAATAAGAGTCATCCGTACAATGAACGAAGCTGATGAATTCCTCGCGAGGGACGGCTTGAAGCAATTGCAGGGATAAATCGGGAGCAAAATCCTTCGCGCCAAGCAGACGCCGGTTATTTAGCCGGACGGTTGCTCCGTTCTGACCAACCGCATGATATTTATTCGGGAAAGGCCGCATAATGATAGTAATCTCGGCATTCATCCGGCCGGATGCGATGCATAAATCAAGACCGCTATCAAAGGCTTTTCTTACCGCGCGGCGGTCCCGCTCGTTAATCTGCTTGCCTTGATCAAGCAGCGTGCCGTCCAAATCGCTGACAATAAGTTTAATCATCCAAATCCTCCTCCGTTACGACGCGAAGTTCCACACGATGCTCCGCAAGCTTCTCCATCATGTCCCGGTCAGGATGCTGATCCGTAATCAGGAGATCAATGGCGTCCAAACCTCCGATTTTATAAAACATCTGTTCGCCGAATTTCGTATGGTCTGCCAACAAAATAACTTGGTTCGCTTTCTTGATCATCTCGCGTTTGACTGCCCCATCCTCCACATCGGGATAGGATAAACCGTTTGCCGTAATTCCGCATGCGCCAAGGAATAATTTATCCACCTGGTAATTGGCCAGGTTATCGATCGTCGCTTGACCGAACAGGAAGCGATGTTTGATATTTAACTCGCCGCCCAGCAAATACGTCCTAACGGCATTTTTCCGCGATAAGGCATCTGCAATGTCAATGGAATTCGTAACGGCAACCACTCTTTCAGCCGTAATGTGCTCGGCGGTGAACTGTACGGTCGTTGAAGCGTCCATCATAATATAGTCGCCGTCTTTTACGATCGATGCGGCAAGGCGTCCGATATCGCGCTTGACGTCGGACTCCTTGACAAGCCGGTCTTTGTACTCGAATACTTCCATAGACTTCTTAGGCAAAACCGCTCCCCCATGCGTTCGGAGAATAAGACCAAGCTCCTCCATCCTCAGCAGATCCCGGCGTGCCGTATCGCGGGATACGTCGAATTTTTGGCACATGTCCTTTATATCGATCCGCTTATGCTCATTGAGATGCTCCATTATGGCGTTGATTCGTTCTTCCTGAAACATAACCTCTTTACCACCTCTTCCGGATTTTCTCAAACAATTAAGTCGTTGTGCAACATTATATAAGCCATTGTATGCCTCAATCATCATTAATGCAACAAATTAATGAAATTAAACGACAATGACTTAAATATGCGCAAAAGAAAAGACAACAGCCGATGGTTCGGCGGTTGCCTTTCTCCATTATGTAAGCTTCAACTCATCAAAACCTAGACATTAATGATCTTCCTGTGTATTAAACTTATGACGCTTATCAAGGCTAAACACATAGGAGGATATTTTTTCCTGTTCACTCGGCTTTGTCACGTTAGGTCACAATCGAACCGCCATTAACGAAGTATACTTGTCCCGATATGTAGGATGAATCGTCGGATGCCAGCAGCACGTAAGTTGGCGCTAGCTCGAACGGCTGCCCCGGACGTCTTAAGGGAACGTCCGTAGCGAAGGTCGTGATCTCCTCTGCCGTAAATGCCGAAGGGATTAACGGTGTCCAGGTTGGACCCGGCGCAACGGCGTTTACCCGTATTCCCTTCTCTGCCAGCTGCAGCGATAAGGAGCGCGTAAACGAGACGATAGCCCCTTTGGTAGCGGTATAATCGACCGTATTCGCCATTCCCGAAAATGCCGTATCCGACGTTGTATTAATAATCTTGCTTCCCGCGCGTAGATGGGGCAAGGCTGCTTTGGTCATATCGAAAAAAGAGATAATATTCGTCTGGAAGGTATTCATCAGCTGTTCCCGCGTAATTTCCAGGATGCTTTTCTTATGAAACTGGACGCCATGATTGTTTACCAGAATATTTAATTTTCCGAATGTCTTTATCGCAGTATCTACAACCTTCTTGCAATTCTCTTCAATCCGTAAATCGATAGGCATCATTACGCAGCTGCGTCCAAGCCCCGTGATCATCTGTTTGGTTTCTTCCGCATCCCGATGCTCATCCAAATAAGGAATAACGAGATCCGCCCCTTCCTTGGCAAAAGCGATAGCGACGGCCCTGCCAATTCCGCTGTCTCCACCGGATATGATGGCCACCTTATCCTGGAGCTTCCCGCTACCTTTATAATACGGGTTATCCGACAAGGGGCGCGGGGTCATCGGATATTCAAATCCCGGATGGCGGTTCTGATGCTGCGGCGGAAAGACGAGCGGCACATTGGCGCACTGCTGCTTCCAGCCGATATAGGGATAATAGAGATAAGACATGATTTCACCTCTCCGAAATAAACTTCCTGTCTCCATCTTATTCTTCAGCATCAAATAGATGCCGGACGGTATCCTGTAGCCAATGCGAAAAGCCGCACTCCCTGTGCGGCTTTCATGATTATTCCGTTAACTTTATGGCATTCTCATCCGCTAGGTCGTCCTTCGTGAAATCACAGGGCTTCAAATAGACAATCTCATCGGCCAGACCCGCAATATATTTCTCATCGCTCACGGGGATGATCACTGAAGCACCGGAGTCTCTAAGGATGCCAAGCAGCTTTCTCCCAAGCTGCCCAAGGATATAGAAGAGTCCATGGGGTTCGATCCAAGGGACGCAATAGAGCTGTTTTTGAAAAGCATAGCCAATCGCCAGGGAAGCTCTCCATCGTTCGCCGCTGTTGAATGCAAGAGGGCGATGAATTTTGCCTTGATAGCGCTTTGGTTTATCCAAGCCGGTTAATTCGAACATCCCGGCGATTTGCCCCAAGGTCAGCGGATTCCCGCTCCGCTTGATTCCCTCTGCAATCTGGTCGGCAACCGACCGTACTTTTTTTAATTTCCATGTAAGAGGACCGGGATAGGTTTTGAAGCTGCGATACGGAAACTCGGCGACCCCTTCGCCTACATAACAAGAAATACGCTTTAAGACTTCATTATTAACGGGATCGTCATCCAAGGTTACGATCGAGTGGGACATATCCAGACATTCCGACAACAGTTCTTCTTTTCCGGCCAAAAAATAACTGAGAAGCCAGCCTCCGCTGCCCATGGATCCAACTAAACCATAAATTTTGCCGGGTTCAATGGTAAGATTGAAATCCCGAATGGAGTCGATCATCGAATACTGATGGAAAAGCGTTGGCGTCGAGGTGCTGTTTAAGTTCCGGATCTGGATCTTCATAGTTATCCCCACCACCTTTTACCCGAGTGTTATATATTATGCGGTAACCCTTGACGAAAGGACCGAGCTTACTCATCCGGATGCTCCTCCAGACTATACCCTAAGCCCCGGAACGTCTTGATCCGGGTCTCCCCGATCTTCTCCCGCAGACTGCGGATATGGGTATCCACCGTCCGGTCATCCCCGTAGTAGTCGAATCCCCATACTAGATCCAGCAGCATTTTCCTTGGGACGATCTGACCCTTGTTCTGGATGAGATACTTCATGATCTGGAATTCCTTCGAGGTTGCCTGCACATCGTTGCCGTCACGGTATATTTTCTGAGCTTCCATATCCACCACCAGATCGTCTGACCGCAGCTGAGAAGCCCCATTCAACAATTTGCAAGCACGGGCAAGCAGCACTCTCGGATCAAAAGGCTTGGGCACGTAGTCATCCGCACCGGCATTTAGAGCATAAAGCTCCTCTTCCGGTTCGCCTTTCGCCGTCAGGAGCAATACTTTGGTCCGGCTGACCCTTTTGATCTCCTTGCATACCTCTACCCCGTTCACCTTCGGCATCATCCAGTCCAATACGGCAAGATCCACCCGATGCTCGTAAAACAATTCCAGCGCTTCTTCGCCATCCCCGGCTGTCAGCACGTTAAAGCCCTCTTTCATAAAATAGCTTTTTAAAATTTGCAGCATCATCGGCTCGTCATCGGCCAGCAGCAAGTACATACGTCACCCACTCTCCAACTATCAGTCTTGCCCATTCCTCGGCATTGTTTTCCACTATTACCGAATAAAATAGTCACAAAAAAAGCTGGCTCCGATAAGGAACCAGCTTTTTCCCGGCTTACAACGCGCCAACAACGCGGTGAGGAACATACGGTTCCTCCAGATATTTGATCTCTTCCGGCGTTAACGCAAGCTCGATCGATCCGATTGTCTCTTCGAGCTGAGCCATGCTTGTTACGCCGATGATCGGCGCCGTTACCTGTTCTTTTTGCAGCAGCCATGCCAGGGCAACCTGAACGCGTGGAACGCCGCGCCGCTTCGCAATTTCCGCAACACGTTCGGCAATAACGCGGTCCTGCTCGGCGAATGCGTCATATTTCATCTTCTGAGCCTGATCGGTTTCGGAGCGGTGCGTAACGGTACCCCAGTCGCGAACCAATCTTCCGGAGGCAAGAGGACTGTACGGAATGGCGCCAATCTTCTCCTCCTTGAGCAGCGGCATCATCTCGCGTTCTTCCTCCCTGTACATGAGGTTGAGATGATTCTGCATCGCGACGAACCGGGTCCAGCCATTCTGCTCCGCGACATGCAGCGCTTTCTGGAACTGCCAGGCGTACATGGCGGAGGCCCCTATGTATCTTGCTTTGCCTGCTTTCACGACGTCATGCAAAGCCTCCATTGTCTCTTCAATTGGGGTATCGTAGTCCCAGCGGTGAATCTGATACAAATCTACATAGTCTGTTCCCAGTCTCTTCAGGCTGTTATCGATTTCGTTCATAATCGCTTTACGGGAAAGACCCGCGCCGTTCGGGCCCGGCTGCATGCGGAAGAATACCTTCGTTGCAATAACGACCTCATCACGGTTAGCGTAATCCTTCAAGGCGCGACCGACGATTTCTTCGCTTGCTCCGGTAGAGTAAATATTAGCGGTATCAAAAAAATTGATGCCGAGATCAAGTGCTTTCTTAATAATCGGGCGGCTGTTCTCTTCATCCAGAATCCACGGATGATTCCAACGCTCCACTTCACCAAAGCTCATGCAGCCAAGACAAAGGCGGGAAACATCCAAACCCGTATTTCCTAATTTCACGTATTCCATCCATATCCCCTGCTTTCCTTTTCGTCCAACCTATTATCGCACTTGGAGTTAACTCCAAGTCAAGACTGGTCTGGCAAAAATCCCAAATTGCATGCCTAGTCCCATCTCTGGTCTAATTTATCCGCATAGAAGAGCAAAGCTTTGCGATAGGATTGAATCCCTTCGTCTTGGCTCGTCTCCGCCAGCTGCTTCAGCAGGATCTCCATTGCGGCTCCATGCTCCCGAAGATTATAAAGCACCATTGCGTAGAACACCTGAAACTCCCGGTTATCCGGATATTCGCTTATCGCTTCCCGGAATACGGATTGCGCCTCAGCGTACATTCCCAATGTGCGGCAAGTGCTCCCCCATCCCAAATAAGCGCCTTGCCGATCCTCGCCGCTAAGGCCAAGCTCTATGGATTTTTGATAATAAGGGACGGCTTCCCTCTCCAGTCCCATCGTATCATGCACCCATGCGCATTGATAACAGACGGACGGATTAGCGGGATATCGTTCAACCAACGCCAGCAGCATCAATCTGGATTCCTCTAGTTGTCCCGATTCTCTTAATTGTACGGCGATCTCCAATTCATTCAAGGTTACAGCTCCTTCCAAAAAAGCCTCCCGCCATGCAAGCAGCTTGTTCGCATGCTTTTCCAATCGGTGAATACACTTAAGTATTCAAGCGTTTTTTTCGGGAGGAAAGTATGGCACATCCTAAATCATCGTTCGTAAAAGGTACGTTAGTCTTGTCGGCCGCCGCTTTCATCAACCGGATCCTCGGTTTTATCAGCGGCATGTACATCGCCCGCGCGTTAGGCGCGGAAGGCATTGGCCTTCTTATGATGGCGCATCCTCTTGTTCCGCTGGTCATAACGATTACGGAGCTGGGACTTCCGGTTGCCATCTCCAAGCTGGTCGCCGAAGCCAACGAACAGGGCGACCGCGCCAAGATCAGGCGGATTCTGAATGTCTCACTTGCGATCACATCCGTACTCAGCATTTCGCTGACGACGTTCTCGCTTATTTTTTCGGAATGGATTTCATCGATTCTGTTAAGCGACCAGAGAGCTTATCTAGCCATGCTGGCGATTACGCCGATTGCTCCGATTGTAGCAATCTCCGCCGTCTTGAAGGGCTATTTCCGCGGCATGCAGCAGATGAAGGCAATTGCCGCATCCGATGTCCTTGAGCATACGGTGCAAATTGCCTGCGTTTTGGCGCTTGTCCATTTACTGCTGCCCTATGGCGTTGCTTATGCGGCCGCGGGCGCCATGGCCGCTTCCGTCATTAGCGAGATGATCAGCCTTCTCTTCCTGGCAGCCAGCTACAAGCTATACGGCGAGCGGAAGGCGGCGGGAGAAACGTGGAAAAACCATCTCAAGCACGGAAGAAGCACGCTTAACGAGCTGCTTAATCTGGGACTGCCAACGGCGGGCCAAGGCGTTATACATTCGTTATACAGCGCCTTTCAGCCTCTGCTGATTACGACTAGTCTTGCGATGGCCGGCATCGGCACGGCTATGGCGACCAAGCAGTTTGGTTTGCTGGCCGGCTACACATTCCCGCTGCTTTTTATGCCCAGCTTCATAACCAATTCTCTATCAACTGCACTAGTTCCTGCCATCAGCGAAGCGGCGGTCAGCAAGAACACGCTGCTCATTCACGAACGAATGAATCAGGCGATGATTGTAGGTCTCCTAATTGGAGCTCCGGCAACCGTTATTTTATTTCAGTGGGCAACGCCGCTAACCTCCGTAATATACGGGGCTCCCGATGCGGGAATGCTGCTTCAGATCCTGGCTCCGATGTTTTTCTTTCATTATTTTGACGCGCCGCTGCATGCCATTCTTCTGGGGCTTGGCCGGACGAACGCCGCATTGTGGAACTTTATCATCTCCACCGCCTTCAAAGCCGTCTCCATCTTTGTGTTTGGCAGCCAATTCGGCATTGTTGGGGTTGCGTTTGGCATCGGGATTGGCATGGTTCTGCAGATGATGCTTAATTTCTTCTCGATCTCCAGCTCGATCGGCTTCTATTGGCCGGCAGAGCCCTACATTAAGGTAGGCTTGTGCATGGTGCTCATGGCTCTCTTCGGACGCTGGTCCATGGCATTCTTCACCTACGAAGGATGGCCGATGTTATGGAGCATGGTTGCCTCCATTGCCCTTTCCACGCTCTTCTATTTCATAACCCTTATGTTAACCAACACCATTAATTGGAAAAGCTTTCGACGCGCGATACCGCTGCCGTAATCGATTTGGTTAAGCACAAAAAAAAGCCTGCAGTCCGTCTGCAGGCTTTTTTCCTATACGTTTAATTCCCTTTCGCGGATTGCCCCATCCGGTCGGCAAGCTTCTGCAGGTCCATTCCTCTCAAAGCGCCCTCGATCAGCTCCGCCAATTTATCCGGCGTGCAGCCAAAGCAAGGAATGCCGTATTGCGCCAGCTTCTTCGCGACCGATTCGTCATAGGACGGCACGCCGTCATCCGACAGCGCGAGCAGACAGACGGTTTTTACGCCGGACTCATGCATCTCCTTCAACCGCCGGATCATCTCGGTCCGGTTGCCGCCTTCATACAGGTCGGAGACAAGAATAAAGATCGATTTCTTCGGCTCGGTTATAAACGGCTCGCAGTATTGGAGCGATTTATTGATGTCGGTTCCGCCTCCAAGCTGAATGCCGAACAGCATATCCACCGGGTCGTGGGCGCATTGCTCGCTTAGATCCACCACCTCGGTATCAAAGGCCACCACCTTTGTCTCCAAAGAAGGCATGCTCGCAAAGATGGACCCAACAAGCGACGCGTAAATAACGGAGCTTGCCATCGAGCCGCTTTGGTCGATATCGAGAATGACGGTCCATTCCTTGCTTTTCCGAGCGCGGTCGAAGAAATAGACCTTCTCGGGGATAAGCAGCCGGCGCTCCTGATCGTAATGCTTCAGGTTTTTGCGGATCGTGGCCCCCCAATCGAGACCGCTTAAAGAAGGCAGCGGAGAATGCTGCCTCCGGTTCAAAGCGCCGGTAACCGCACGGGTAAGATCCTGCTCGAGGCGTTTCATGATATCGTCCACCACTTCCCGAACGAGTGCCCGCGCGGTCTCTTTCGTACGCTCCGGAATTTGGCCGCGAAGCGACATTAAGGTGGCGACCATTCCGATATCGGGCTTAACCTGGGACAGCAGCTCGGGTTCGAATAACAGCTGGGTGAGCCCCTTGCGTTCTACGGCATCGGCTTGAATGACGGAAACCACATCCGGCGGAAAAAAATGCCGCACATCGCCAAGCCATTTAGCCAGCTTGGGAGAAGAGGCACCAAGACCGGCAGAGCGGGATCTGGATGCATGGCCGTTACCCTGGCCGCTAAGCCCGGCTCCTCCTTCCCCTTCGTAAATTGCCGCCAGGGCTTCATCCATCAGCAGATCCTCATCGCTTAAAAGAGGCCTTCCTTGCAGACCTCCCGCTCCCTGCAGCTTTTGTTCGGCAGAAGCTCCCAATATAAGCCTCCAGCGTCTGACTTGTTCCGGATCCATTGTCGTCATAGGCTATATATCTCCAAAGTCAAAGTCGTTAAGTTCATCCAGCTGCTCCTTTTCATCGTCGTTAAGCGGACGTTGAAGGGCCTCGCCGGTTGGTTCCGCGCCGCTTCCCCACAAATCGCCCAGCAGCTCGGCAATTGCCGCTTTTTCCCTAGGTTCGAAGCCGCCGAACGCGCGCCGCAAAAACACAAGCGAGCGCTTAAACGGCTCTTCCTCAAGCGAATTCACGTATTCATCCAGCTGTCGCCATAAATAATCCCTCGACAACAACGCGTAACGGTTGCGCATCGACATGCCTTCGAACCAGCCGGAACCGATGTCCGCCGGAATACCGGGCGACAGACGGCGCGATACCTCCCTCGCGCATTCCTCTTCGCCCGCTTCATTCTTCTCTAGCACGATCGCAAAGGCAAACCCGGACAGCTTTGCGTTGCGGTCATCCCGGGCCGCAAGCTCCTTGAGCCTATTCATCCAAAGCGCCCCGTCCACGAGCTGGTAATGCTCTTCCGCCGCCGCATTCATCGCTTGAATAGCGGTCACCATCCCTGCCGCCGCATCGTCATTGCAGCCTGCCGCATCCTGCAGCATAAGGGTACCGCGCAGAAACAGCTGCTGCATAAGGGGCTCCAAGGTCTCCGTCTCGATCCGGCGAATGGAGCCGTACTGCAGCAGAACGGACAGCTCTTGAACCGTTTCGGCAATTTGCTCGAAACTTCCGGCTTCAACGGCCAGCCGCTGCAAAACGCCGGTCGCCTGCCCCATCACCTGCGGCAGCCCGCATTCGCAGGATTTGCGGATCAGCTTCGCTGCCTCGGCGATGTTCGCGCAGGCCAGCAGCTCTTCATGAATAACATAAGCGGCTGCAAGCTCTACCGTTTCGCCTTTCAGGGTGGATTCCACAGTCTCGATCTCGGCTTCCGGCGACCATTGAAGCACCCAATGCTCCGCCCAAGTCGCATCCGTCTGACTGACCCGCTGCTTGCGGGCGAATCGGATTCCCAGCACGGCCAGCCGGTGCAGGAAAATAGAACGATTCAAATCAAGGAATGCGGATTCCTCGGATTTCACCCGCCTGTTTTCCCGCAGATCCAGCTCCAGACCGGAGGCAACAAGCGTCTTGTATTTGTCCAGCTTCAGCCGCTTGAGCTCGCGGTTCAAATCATCCTGCACGGGAGTCTGGCTGACGCCTTCCGGCAAGCTGCCGATCACCGTTCCGATATCGACTCTCGCAAGCGCTTCTGCGACAGACGAGAATTCCCCAAAGCCAAAAAGCACGGTGGCCGCGTCCCGCAGATCCTTCCAGGTCGGCAGCACGCCATCATGCATAAACGCCAGCGCATCTGCCATTCTCACTGCCTCGATGACCGAAGCCGTCGAACGCCAGGTTCCTTGCTCCCGCATTTGCTTGGCAACGGAGGACAGATATAAGGCCGGCAATTCCTTCATTTTCCCTTGCTTCATGCATTGCCACAGCAGCGAATAATAAGCAGGCGCCTGATTGCCTGCCCCATAGCCGGAATGCGAGGATAATTTATAGAAGGAATAAGGCATTAAGGTCATCTTGGATGGTACCCGTGGCAGCTTTTTAATCTCGGCATCCGTCATCGCCGGCAGCTCTAAGTTCAGCGCCGAGGTATGATGGGCGCCGCTGACCACAACGATTTTATCCGGCTCGTGTCCGGCTGTAATGGTATCTTGAATTTTACGCCGCATGAAGGCTTCCCGAATCTCGTTATAGGCGTAGCCTCGCGGTGTCAGCTTCTGCTCCTCCTGATCCGTCAGCTCGCGCATCTCATGCGCATACGCACGGATTGCGCTGCGGTAAGCGTCCGGCTGTAGACGATGCTCGAAATGCCGCTCCCAATACGCCTCGTAATCCGGTTCGCCGGACAGCTCGGCTATCCTGCTATAAAGATCCGCAGGAGGGGCGGCTTCCGTCAAGCTGCCATCCGACAGATCCGGTACCGCATCCCTTCTCGCGTCGGCAAGGGCAAGAGATACCTCCGTCGGCAAATCGATAAACTCCGAATGACAATTATGGTTTCTGGCCCATAACAAGGCCTGATATTCCGGGGAATAGTCGGCAAACGGATACAGCAGCGTACGCACGGGCAGCCGGTCCGTATAAGCCAGCATGGCCACCGGCGGGACTACGCCGCGGGCGGTCAGCTGCTCGGCAAGAATACCCGCGTCGCTTGGACCCTCGATTAATACCGCAGTCGGCTTTACCTCCCCGAGCAGGGCGAGGAGATGATAGGAGCCTGCCGGCGATAAGTGCCTGATGCCGAAATAATGCGGTCCGCTCAACCGTTCATCTCCGCGCACGCGTTGTACAGGCTTCGCCATGACGCCCCCCGTTTTTTCATCACGTTATCGAGATATTCCTTCCACACCTGCTGATCCTTCGTATCATCCTTCACGATGGCCCCTTGCAGCCCGGCTGCGATATCCTCGTCAGTCAGTTCGCCGGTGCCGAAGCTTCCGGCAAGCGCCATGCTGCCCGTAAGCA
Source organism: Paenibacillus sp. BK033 (assembly GCF_004345425.1). Lineage (GTDB taxonomy): Bacteria > Bacillota > Bacilli > Paenibacillales > Paenibacillaceae > Pristimantibacillus. The sequence goes on along the minus strand of NZ_SLVP01000005.1, from coordinate 242,613 downwards.
GTGAGATCGCTTCGGCCGTTGATATAACGCCGCTTGGCGACTTTACCTTCTCTTTGCCGTCAAGCGTCAGGCCGCTGCGAAGCTCGCGGAAAATCGTAACGACCTTGCGGATCGCCTCGTCATCCGGCTGCGATGCGCGCAGCTCGTAGTTCGTCGATATTTCGCTTACCCGGCGGCGCACGATATCGATCTCGGTATCCAGACTTGAAGGTGCCGGCAGCACCAGAATATTAAAGCGGCGCTTCAAAGCAGCCGACATCTCGTTAACGCCGCGGTCCCTTGTATTAGCCGTAGCAATAATGGAGAAGCCGCGTTCGGCGGGAACTTCTCTGCCAAGCTCGGGAATGGCTATCGTCTTCTCCGACAGGATGGAAATCAAAGCGTCCTGCACTTCGGAAGCGCAGCGGGAAATCTCCTCAAAGCGGGCGATTCCTCCGCCTTCCATGGCACGAAGAATCGGGCTTCGGATGAGCGCTTGGTCCGACGGGCCTTGCGCAAGCAGAAGCGCATAGTTCCAGGAGTAACGGACATGCTCCTCGCTCGTGCCTGCCGTGCCCTGCACAACCTTGGAAGAGTCGCCGTGGATCGCGGCGGTCAGATTTTCCGACAGCCATGATTTTGCCGTTCCCGGCTCGCCGATCAAGAGCAGCGCCCGGTCTGTCAAAAGAGTTGCTATAGCCATTTCGACGAGCCGTTTATTGCCGATATATTTCGGAGTAATCGTGGTCTCGCCCGCCTGGCCGCCGGTAATAAAGGTTAGCACTGCTTTAGGCGACAGCTGCCAGCCCGCCGGCTTCTCGTTATTCTTATCGGCGGCTTTCAGCGCTTCAAGCTCATGCGCATACAGCTGCTCCGCCGGTAATCTCAATACATTTTGTTTTTGATCCATGCCCATACTCCCTTTCCACTCTCCCCTGCCATATCGTCTGGCATGGCTTCCAATGCCTCGACAATCTCTAGCAATTCATTTTTAACCGGATTCGTAAGCAAGAGCTTCCGCAAACGCGCGCAGACGGGGCGCGTAAGCCTTCGGCATCGAGGCGAACAGCTGCTTCATCCGCCAGTCTATGTAATAGAAGCTGCGGGAGGTTTTGTTCTCAAGCATCCCCATGAACAGCTCGGGAGCTTCCTTGAACCCAACGCGAAATAACGTCAGCAGCACATTTTGCGTCCGGTAATCGTTAACTCTTGAGCCGTCCTTCAGCTTCGATACTAAGTAAGACGTAACGTCCCGGTCATTCTCATGCGTAAATGCGCAGACCAGATCCGTCAAATCCTGACCGGCCAGCGCCTTCACCCAGCGCCGGTCCCAAGCCTCTTGCGGAACGGCATCGGCACGTTCATCGCTGCTCGCCAGCTGGTCGTGAACGATTTGCTGAATCGCTTGCTGCAGCAGCTTTGCGGGCGCCGAACGTCCCTTGATGGCATCCGCATACCGGTCGTAGAGCTCTGCCGGAGACAATTGCCTAAAGGCAGCGCGGAAGCTGTATCCGATAAATTTGCCTTTATAGGCGGAATGAAGGCCAATCGCGAACCGGTCGGCCGCTTCCGATTCCATCGCCAGCAGAAGCTCTGCCGCCGCGTCCTGCACGCCCCCCGCGTCTGCAGTCATGAATTCATCGGTTGCCATCAGTTTGCCAAGCATCGGGAAGGCTGCCTCGGCGAGCTCATTCGCATGCCCGCTCAAACAGCGCAGATCGTAATACAGCTGCTGCAGTGCAGCTTCTTTCGCCTTGCCTTCGCTGGCCGCATAACGGACCAGCTGTTCATCCGCGTGTCCGATGATTCGCTTATGAAGCGCAAGCGCCGAACATTTGCGAATGGGGTAAATAACAAGCTCTGCATCCTTCGAAGCGACGGCTTCAAACAAGCGGTCTTGGCAAGGAATGGTTGAAAGCCGCGCAAGGGCATAATAGGCCGCTTCTCGGACTTCCTTCCTTTTTTCCCGGCTCTGCTCAAGCAGGAAGCCCTCTTGACCTTCGTAGCCGCTGAGCAGCTCGATAGCCGCAATCTTTAATTCAGGAGCACCCGATGCGCCGGCTTCCGCTACGAGCTCCAGCGCGGATTCCCCTTGCAGGAGATGAAGCAGCTGAAGTCGTCTTGCGTCCCCTTTGCCGCCCTGCAGATTCAGCTGGTTCCGAAGTAAGGGAACAGCCGCTTGGCCAAACTCCGGCAGCATTTTCTGCTGAATGAATTCCGGGATTTCGGAATAAACATCGTCTAGCGCGCTGCATAAAGCCGGCAATGCCCGAAGATCCAGGAAGCACCTGTCTTCGCAAGCCTGACGGATCTGCTCCAGCCTGCCCGAGCCCTTTGTCGTTAAGGCTTCAAGCAGCGGATGCAATCTCCGGAAGGTTACCTCCGTAGGAAGCGACAGTCCTGTGCTATTGACGGGCTGCGTCTCTCCCGCCACATCGGTTTTGCCCTGCGTGTGCAGGACGGCGCTGAGCAGCGTGGCCAGCTCCAGCAGCTTCGAAGCGCTTTCGGCGCGCGGGGCTTGGATAAGATCCTCCGTTGTATCTGCCAACCGTTTAAAGACAGGCGCCGCCTCCCCGGCTTTTTGCAAGGAAGGGAGCAGCTTCGATAACCGGATATCCCCTTCGGACAGGCTGCTGCCGGCAATAAATAATCTTCGAACCTCAACCTGAAGGTCAAGCAACAGATCTACGCTCATGGTAGTCACTCCTCTAATACAACAGCCGAATAATCCGGCTATCCGTAATGATGCTCATCGGCTGCGCCGACAGACGTCCGCTGTCCATGTCATGCCGGAACATGACTAATGCTGCCTGATCCCGCAGCTCTTCTTCCTGCAATAACGGCACAACCGTCTCGAATCGCGCAGGCGTAGCGATCATGTCCGATGTAACCGGAATCGGCTTGCCTTGCTTATCCCGGAACAGGTAGCCCTCTCCGGACTTCTCGATCGTATGGTAGGCGATCAGCACCACCGGATTGCGGCCCGACAGCGGATTTTTAATGATGTTTTTCACTTGTTTGATCACATCCGGGAAGGAGCCGTTTGCTGCTCCCTTTACCGCCTTGTAATCCTGCACGGCAGCCTCGCGGAATGTTCCCTTTTCCCACCTTACGCGGGCATTGATCTCGCCTGGATATTGGTACAACTCATCCGTTTGCACAACGGCGTATACGGTATCCTCTTCCTTTAACTGCTTGGCTGCCCGGAACGGACGGAGATTACGCGTGGCATGAACCATTCCGTCCTGCAGATCGGCCCACCATCCGGCATCCACGTATTCTCCTCTTGCCAGATCGGTATACGACAAGAAGGAAAGCTGCAGCAGCTCGGATGCTTGCCGCGTGCGGCCATATTCTTTTAGTTCGGCTAACTGCCACGCATGACCAAGCTGTTCCTCAATCGTTGAATCCGTGTCTAACGGCATTTCCGGTTCCGCTAAGCGCCGCTCCAAATACGCTTTCCCCTTCTTAACCAGCGAATGGATACGGATCAGCTGCTCGATAGCCTTCGAATAAACCGCTTCTCGGTTCCCTTCATCGCCAAATAACAGGATAAGCTCCCTTAACTCGGCCTGCACGCCGGGAACATAGTAATTGCCCAATTCCTTCGCTTGTTCTTCGAGAAGCTGAATATTTTTCTTGCTCAAGCTGCCGAGTCCGCCTTGAACGGTTTGCAGCACCATTTTTTCCAATAGATGCAGGCCTTCAAGCTGGGCATTGATCTTCTTAGCCAGCGCCGACTTGTTAACCTTGCGTCTGGCAGGAGCCGTACCGCCTGACTCAGCGGCTTCGGTTTCCTTCTTCTTCTCTTCCCGCTTCTCCGCTTTGCCCCGTTTCTCGGCGATATCCGGCGGAAGCTCCGCCAGCTCGAACGGCTTGCCGAGCGCGTAAGCATACATTAATCCAAGCGTATGCTTGCAGGGGAACTGCCGGCTTGGACAAGAGCAGCGCGACACGGGACTATCCGGCTGAACAAAATCAACCGAGCAACGGTACGGTTCCTTTCCGCTTCCTTTGCATTCGCCAAACAGCAAGGTTCCGTCTTCCGTTCTTCGAAGCACCGGGAAGCTGTTCTTCTTCACCAGATCCCGGCCGTTCTTCATCGCTCCCGCATTGGGAGCCAAGCTATCAATGTAAGCTTCCGTTAGTGACGTCATAATCTACCTCTCAGCCTTTAAGGAATTCTATTAACTTCGACAAATTGGTGTAACTTCCTGTTTCAGGAAACCATCAACTAATGTATGAGCCTATGATTTCAATTATGATAGAGGGTCGCAGGCCCCATGAAAAAAGAAGGCATCTTCATGCCTTCCATTCTCTCATTGTTTCATGAATTTTTTTCCATCCCAAGCAAATGTACTTTTCACGTGTTGGCCCGTGGAATTATCGTAGTAATCGGTTTGGAACGATGAATCGTTTAGTTTGTTCAGACCGGTGGAGTACGTGGAGTCCACCGCGCTTATAAAGAGCCCCTCGCTTCCTCCCGCTTCCAGCTCCTGAAACTCGTTGCTGCCGGTCAGAGTAAATAGCTTGTAGTAATTCCCGTTGCTTGTTCCGTACTGCCCTATGGTAAAATCCGGGTCACCGTCTCCGTTATAATCATCAAACGAAAGCTCAAACGTAGAGTTGAACAGCAAAGGATCCGTGTAAAAATCATTCAAAGCTACCCGGCTGAGCTCATTGCCGAGGTCATCCCTCAACACGAGCTGAAATTCTCCGCTCCAATTCGGCCCCATGAACGGTCCCGGCGACCAGTCTTCGGAGTAAATTCCGTTAACCAGCTCAATATCGATAAAATAAGGCTTATTCATAATCGCAATCATATCGTTTCTGGATAATGTCATCGTCCCGGCTACGGTTATCGGCGAGGCGTCAGCCTCTGCTTTTTCCATGCGTTGAGTACTGAAGCTGCTTTCATTGTCGATTTCAATCCGGTTCCCCAAGAGGGATGCGCGGCCAAATACGGCGGCAGTCTCCGTCCGCAGCATAAACCTCCAATGCCTGCCAGAAGGATCCGGATAAGTCAGCAAAGACTCAACATGGTCCTGTTTGTACCTTTCCATCAAGCTATGCTCCAGGTCTGCCTTGGAATAGGCCAGAGCTCCGATATATACGCAGGTGGTTAGGACGCCGGCTAGAACCAAATACCTGCCCTTCCGAATCCACAACCCGATACTCAAGGATAGCAGCAGCGGCAATAGGACAAAGATATCGTCCCGATCGATAACGCTGAATTCGTATTCACGGTCAATAAGCGGATAAAACAAAGCTGCTCCGTTGCCTATATAATCAATCAGCAAATGAGTGCCTGCACTTATCATGAACGTCAGCCACATCCGCTTGAACGAGACTTCCTGTTGGACCTTGGAATAACTATAAGCGAGTACCCATCCGATGAGCGGAACAAAAAAGACGGAGTGAAAAAGCAAATCGCCAAAAAACTTCGTAAAATCCGGCGCCAGCCCGGCAATTGCTCCGAAGAGAAGCAAAAGGGAACGCTTCCCTAGTGAATCCGCGTATGCTCTGCCGAACAAATAAGCGGCGCCGGCGCCGGCCGCAACGTGAATTAACGTATGTATGATTAGATCCAATAGGCTCCCCCATTATCCGTTTCATTTCCTTAATATGTAAACGAATAAAATGGAATTATTGTTGCAGCAGCACAAAGTTTCTAATCCCCTTCTCCATCTCGTCTCTGTATTGCTGGAACTGCCGCAGCCGATTCCCGTTTGCGCCGGAGGGATGAGGGAATCCCCATACGACTTGCTTTTCGTTGATCTTTTTTTCGCTAAGCAATCGCTTGAATACCAATTCCACCGATTTCCCTAACGGAATAATAAGCGGAGTATGGTTCAATGCTTCAAGTTCACTCATCATCAACTGATAGGCATAGGTGTACAATAAGACGTTTTTCGAAAGCTCGGGGCTATGACCGCTGTAATTTTTCTTATTCGTAAAGACGGGATAGCGAAGCAAGGAAGTGGTATGAAGGAGCGTAGATTCATCTTCGAATAACGCCTTGCAATCGGCAAGTCCGTAATACGAATGCAAGTTCAATTCGTTCAGCATCTGGATGAGATTGCTCCGCATAGATCCGGCAAATCTCGCAGCCATCTTGGCTTCTTTACATATTTCTTGGGCGGATTTATGCTTGAGCATAGCCAGCTTCGCAGTCCGGATCGCGATCTCCATTTGATTCCAGCCTGGCGTGATGCCGACAATCATGATTCTGGCTAGAGGATTGCCGTAATCATTGTGCGGCGCATAATACATCTCGATCGGCCCTTCCCGCATCATGCATAATTCGGGAACGAGCAAGTCGTTAGGCGAGTAACGGGACTTGAGCGGCAGTTCGCGAATAAAAGCCTCGTACTTTTCAAGATTCGAATTTATGAGCATGCTTGGATGTTCCTTCCTCTGTTTTTGGTGCAGCCCCCGCGTATCATGATCATGTGTGGAAGATCGGATTTTATTCGAACGGTAAGCGTCCATTCATGAAATAACGCCAATCTCCTGCCCATAGGGCGTGAATATTGGCGCTTCTTCATTAAATGATTTCTTTTCTCTTATACAAATAAATATACAGAATAATGCCGGTTATTGCGCATAAGGCCGCGCATAAGCCAATAAAGCCGTAGCCGGCTTGCAGGCCGCGGAGCAAGCTGGTTGGCGAATTCTCGCCCACCAAATGCTTGACGAGCTCAGTCACTCCCCCGATCAGATAGTTGCCGATTACGCTGCCCAACCCCATCATGGTGACCGTAAAGGTAATCGCCGTATCGCTGCCTTTCGGATATCGCTTTGCGATAAAAGCCATTACCGTCGGATAAATCATCGCAATACCGACGCCGGAAGCGGCAAACAGGAACGCAACGCTCTCGCCGCCGGCAATTGCGGCAAAGGTGCATAATGCCGAGAAGCCTGAGAAAATAATGAGCGATAATACGAAGCCGATCCGATCCGTCAACGGACCAAGCAGCAGCCGCGCCAACGCGAAGCATAAGAAGAAAATAGACAACATGCCGGAAGCATTAACGGTATCCCAGTTATAGGCTTTTTCCAGGAAATTAACGAGCCAGCCGCCAACGGCCAGTTCGGACACAACGCCAAACGTCAGCACAAGCACCATTAACCATAGTACCCGGTCTTTCAGCAAGGTCTTTAGCGGAACGCGGTCTTCATGCGAGATGCCATCCCCCGGGAACGTACTGAACAACGCGATGACAATCGGAATGACGGACAACAGCAGCATCAAGAGGTACATTCCGCGCCAATCCAGCGTATGGCCGGCAATCGTCACTTTCATCAGGCCTGTTGCGATAAGCGGCGCAACCGTGGAGCTTAAGCCGTAGAAGCCATGCGTCATATTCATCATGGTACCGGTATTTTTCACGAAAATCCGGGCGCTTAGTATAGCAAGGCCAATCTCCAGCATTCCGTTGCCGATATACATGAGGAAATACGAAGCCGAGAACAACGAGTAATGATGGGAGAAGAAGATAAGAATGCCGGATAAAGCCATAGAGGCGAATGCGGCAGCGGTTACCCATTTGATCCCCCATATTTTCGTCAAATATGCCGTAAATGAACAGGCTATCAAATACCCCAAAGCGTTTAAGGATAACAAGGTGCCCAGCTGGGACTCATTCAGCATAAAGTCGAATTGAATGCGCGGTATAGCCGGACCTTTAATATTTTCCGAAAAGCCGAAAATAATGAATCCGATAAAAATGGTCGCCAGCTGCATGGCGTAAATCTTATTGAACTTGCCCATACTTTTTTCCACTCTTCGCGTGCTCCTAACTTGTTATCTTTTCTCCGTAACCTGCAGCCGGTAAGTCAGGCTTTCCAGCGTCGCTGCAACAAGGCCCGTCATGTACTCCCGATGCGTATTGTTCTGTATGATAAGCTGCGGCATATGCTCCTCGGGAATATCCTTCAGACATCCCTCGCGCAGATCCTTAAGCTGCGACTCTCTCGGAAGCTCGCCCGTTATCGCGATAGCCACCGGGTTAATGATAGCGATGATCGAGGCTAATGTCATAACCCCCAGCCGGATAAAGCCTTCCTCCGTATGCAGCTGACGCAGCTGCTCCTTGCGTGTAACGCCGAACGGAAGGAACGATACCTCGCCGCCAAATGTCGTGTTGCCCGACAAAATCCGGCCGTTCACGATAAAACCGGCCCCGGGAAAATGATTCTTCGGAAACGTCACTACCGCAAACGTTTTATCCTCTTCAAAATTTTGAAGGTGGTAGAAGCCGTACACCGTCATGTTCATGTCATTCTCGATCGTAACCGGGACCCCGTACTTCTCCTCCAGGTATGCTCCTAACGGCATTCCGGCCAGATCCGGCACATCGCATACGCCAATCACTCCGCGGTGAACGACGCCCGGAATCCCGATCCCGATGGCTTGAACATTCTCCTTGTCGTTGATTATGCCTTCAATGATCTGATCAATAACCTCCCTGTCGATGCGAGGCAGCTCCACGGTTGTCTCGCTGACGGTCTCGCCTAGCAAATTCACAATGCTGCAGCCGATGGAATGAATGCCGCCTTCCGTCCTGACAAGCAGGCAAATAACGCAGCCAAACTCAGCATTGTACTTATACTGTTTGGCTGGCCTCCCGCCATTTGCCCCATCCGGCTCGAGTTCAATGATCTCGCGGGCGGCCAGCAGCTCGTTCAGAATCGTCCCGCAAGTAGCCACGCTTAGCTTGGTCAACCCGGCAATCGATGCTTTTGTAGCGATCCCCTGAGCCTTTAAAGCATTTTTGACCAGCTCGACATTCATCTTTTTTACATGAATCGTATTATGCGTGTGAGAAGACATGTTCTCGCCCCTTTTAGCAAACACTTTTTAAAACACTTTTAATAAATGGAGTATAAAGTCCCCTAGGCCATAAGTCAATAAGGAATAGGAATAGACGAAAATAAAAGAAACCGCGATAAACGCGGCTTCTTCATGTTCGAATCTTATTCTGTTCCAATCGTTACCCCTAGCTCCTTCAATTTACGCCGGTAAGCGATGGCAACGCGGTCGCATTTGAGATGCAGCTCTGCCTGCAGGTCCAGAGGCAGCAGCTCCGGCTTCTGCTCCTCGACAATGCGTTTGTCCTGCTCAAGCAGCGTATTCTGAAAATCGATAAACACCTGATCCGGAACCTCGGGCGCATAGTTGCGGAGCTGCAGCATAAACGCCGTGCAGGTCGTCTCCGTCTCCGGGAGTACGATCAGGAACAAATGAAAGATTTCGTCCGAGCCCTCGCTTCGCTTCGCCAGCTTGACGCAGCACGGCGTATAGATCTCATAGATATACCGGTTATCGACGCCGATTCCGCGTCCGTCAGGGTCCGGCTGGTAAACGACGATCTCGTCCGTAACTAGCGCTCCGTCTATATGATGTACGTTGTAGTCGTTGATCTCGGCGAATTCACTGTCGCCAAGCAGCCCTTCATGCACAAACATCAGATGCGAGACATCCAGGAAATTCTCGATAACGCGCGGGGCGGATGCCTTAACCGGGTATGGCCCCATCCGGATCGGCAGAAGCCCCTCGTCAACTCTCCCTTCAAGCGGCGGGGCATCCTCCCTTGGCTCTCCCAGGCAAACCCAGACAAATCCGTGCCGTTCCCGGCACAAATAAGTTTGCGTTCTCGCTTTAAGCGGGATCGCCTGCGATTTGGGCATTGCCGGTATGCATACGCAGCGCCCGTCACCGTCATAACGCCAGCCATGGTACGCGCAGACAAGCTCGTCATTGTCCACGCGCCCAAGCGACAGCGGGACTCCGCGATGAATGCAAAGGTCCTTCATGGCTTTTACCCCTTGCTTCGTGCGGAATAGGACGACCTTCTCTCCCAATACGACGACCTGCTTGGGAGTGTCGGTAATATCCGAGGCTATCGCTACCGGATGCCATTCATGCTCGAGTGCGGGATCTTTTCTAATCATGCCAGCCACTTCCCTTTCTGTCTTGATCTATTGCGGTATGGTTCCTTCAATGCCTTTGACGAACCAATTCATGCTCAATATTTCGTCTACGGTCATCCGTTTGCCTTGCGGCACTTTCTCCGTACCGCTCTGATCGGCGATAGGTCCGTTAAACACATCGAAGCTTCCGCTTAAAATTTCCTTCTTCTTCGCTTCGACGAGGTCTTTGACTGCCTGCGGAACGTTCTTGCCAAACGGAGCAATATCGGTGATGCCGTCCTTCATCGAGCCGAAATAGCTTTCGGACTTCCAGGTGCCGTCCATAATGGCTTTAACCGTCTGCACGTAATAGGGACCCCAATTCCATTTCGGATTGGAAATGTAATAATCCGGTGCGTATTTGCTCATATCCGAGTCGTTGCCGATTCCCCATACTCCGCGTTCGGCAGCGGCTTGAATGCTTGCCGGCGAATCCTGATATGCGGCCAAGACGTCTACGCCTTTGTCGAGCAGGCTTGTTGCCGCCTGACGCTCGGCCGTTGGATCGAACCACGTATTGCTCCATACGACGTCAACTTTCGCTGCCGGATTAACGCTTTGTACGCCTAGAGCAAACGCGTTGATGGTATAGATCACTTCCGGAATCGGGTAAGCGCCGACATAGCCGAGGTGATTGTTTTTCGTCATTTTGCCTGCCGCCATCCCTACAAGATAAGCGCTTTGGTATTCCTTGCCCAAGTATGTGCCAAGATTGTCCGATGTTTTATAGCCGCTTGCGTGAAGGAACTTCACATCGGGATGCTTCTTGGCTACGGCGACCATCGCATCCATGTAGCCAAAGCTTGTGCCAAAGATAATATCATTCTTCTCGGCAAGCTCTTCGAATACGCGCTCCGCGTCCGCGCCTTCCGGTACGTTCTCGACCGTAGTTGCCGTAAGGCCAAGCTCTTTCTCCATCATCTTGCGGCCTTGATCATGCTCGTAAGTCCAGCCTCCGTCCCCCGGAACGCCGAGGTAGACAAAAGCAACTCTTGGCTTTGTCTGATCACCGCTTGCGGATGCGCCCGTTTCCGTTGAATTCGTTTTTGTTTCCTTCGAGCATGCCGCCGTAAAGACAAGCAAAGCAGCCGCTGCAACCATAATGAGCTTCTTCATGCCAAGACCCTCCCCCGATTTGCCGAACAAATGAGATTCTTCTTACAGAAAGCTTAGAGGTAATATAGGTCATTGTTATATTGGCGTCAATATCACTCACACGAAATATGGCTGTAACACTAAAAACATACGGTTGTTGTGTGCCTCATGCACACTTACCTCACGTTTATGTAAGGTTATCTTTCGTGAAAATAACTTCCAGAAAATGACTTTCAGCTTCTCTTGGTATTAACCGGAAAATAAAATAGTTCCCTCTCAAGCATGTAGGGTTGTACGACCGTGCGTCGCAGAATAGATTAGTACGAGCTTATTAAATCATGGAGGTTATCGGAGCATGACATTTTTTCTCGAATATATTTTGCTTGGTCTTTCTTTGGCAGCCCCAATCGGTCCGATTAATGCGGCACAAATGGAACGAGGTATTCGGGGCGGATTTTGGAATGCATGGCTGCTTGGCTTGGGGTCGATGACTGCTGACATCCTCTATTTGCTGGTTGTCTATTTGGGAACCGTCCACTTTTTGCAAACGCCGTTTTTGAAAACTTTACTATGGTCTTTTGGTTGCTTTGTCCTGCTCTATACCGGCTTCGAAAGCCTTTATAATACGAATAAAACGGCAGCCATGCACAGAAACAGTCTTAAAGAGCCGGTCTTGAAATCGTTTGGAACCGGCTTCTTTTTATCTCTGCTTAACCCGTTATCCATCATGTTCTGGATTGGTATCTACGGCTCCGTTCTCGCGGAAGCGGCGAAAAAGTTTGAGCCAACGCAGCTCATTATTTACACGTCCGGCATTTTGTTGGGGATTTTTTTGTGGGATTTATCCATGGCCGTTGCTTCCAGTCATTTCCACCGCATTTTGAACAACCGAGCGCTTAGCTTTATTTCCGTTTTGTCAGGCCTGTCTTTAATAGGCTTCGGGTTATATTTTGGCATAGAAGCGCTTAAACAATTGTTTCTATAAAAGGGTATATTCCTTGCTCGCTCTCCTCACAATATCACTTGTTATAAAGCGGATTAGGGGAGAGATGGCAAATGAGTCAAAGGAATGGCGCGGACAAGCCCCTCAAATGGTGGCAATTATCTCTTATGGGGGTCGCTTGTACAATCGGTACGGGTTATTTCCTGGGGACCGGGGTTGGCATCAGGATCGGAGGCCCGGGGATTCTTTTGGCCTTTCTGCTTGCCGCCTTTTCGACCTTTGTCGTATTTGATTTACTGGCTCGCATGACCGCCGACGATCCTTTGGACGGATCTTTCTGCGCTTATGCGAACAAAGCATTTGGGCGCTGGGCGGAATTTTCGAGCGGGTGGGTATACTGGTCCTCCGAATTGCTTATTATGGGTAGTCAGATGGCTGCGCTATCCCTATTTACTCGTCTCTGGTTTCCGAATGTTCCTCTATGGATCTTTGCATCCGTTTACGCTTTTTTAGGCATTTGTATTATCGCTATTGGGACAAAGGGCTTTGAACGGATGGAGCACGTCTTTGCGGTCATGAAGCTGGCCGCAATCATTCTTTTTATTCTTATCGCCGCATTAGCGTTATTTGGCGTCTTTGGGACAGGCAAGCACAAGCCCGGCTGGCCGGTTCCTTTATTCCCTCATGGGCTAAAAGGCGGATGGTCGAGCATGATCTACGCGTTTTACTCCTTTGGCGGCATTGAAGTTATGGGTCTATTGGCGATACGGCTCAAGGAGCCGAAAGAAGCGCCTAAAGCAGGCAGGGTCATGATAAGCGTTCTTACCGCTTTATATTTGGTTTCGCTTACTCTAGCGCTGTCTCTTGCACCTTGGAGCACCATAGATCATAAGGAAAGCGCTTTTGTCTCCTCTCTGGAAGGTTACGGGATTGCTTTTGTCCCCCATTTATTTAACGCGGTATTCATAATCGCCGGTTTTTCCACCATGATCGCTTCCTTATTTGCGGTGACGAAAATTATGGTTACTTTGGCTAAAGACGGTAACGCCCCCAAGCTGTTTGCCAAAGTCGGCAAAGGAAAACGCAGCATGCCGTACTTTGCCTTCGGTCTAACGATTGTAATGCTGGCCGGGTCTATTCTGATGGCCTTGCTTATGCCGGACAGCGTCTATGAATACATTACGACCGCAGCCGCGCAAATGCTGCTTTATAATTGGATTTTTACGCTAATGACAGCAGGTAAACTTCTCCGGTTAAGCATGTGGGGGCAAATAAAAAGATGGATTGGCGTTGGAATCATCGTATTGGCGGTGACCGGTACTTTGTTTCATCATACAAGCCGACCGGGATTTTTTATCAGCATCGGGTTCCTCGCTTTAATCGGAGGCTTGACCTTGCTTATGCAAAAAAGATGGAAATCCCCCTCTCTTCAGCCTGCTTCAAAGTAAAATAAACCAACTCCCTATCGGCTATTGAGGGAAGATTTGGCCGAGATGATGCTCCAAATGCTCCAGGTAATCTCTTATCAGCCATTCCAGCGTATGCGTCTCGCCGTTAGCAAGTCTGATCTGGCATGACGTTAACGTTTCGACGGGTACTGCCGACATCACTCTAACCATCGATCGGTTCAGGCTTTCCCATAAGGCTATAATCTCTCCGGCAGGCGCCGATGCATATTGCTGCGCTTTAACCCAATTGTCCTGGTTATAAGGAGTAATCACATACGGCCCAGAGGCAGATGGAGCTTCAATGATCCTTCTCATATTATTAATGGCCGAATCGCATAAATGGCCGAGAATTTGAAGACTGGACCATTTCCCGAGCGCTCGCGGCGTTGTCATCCTCTCCTCGGACCAAGCTCTTAAATGCAATGGTACCGATTCAACGTATCTCTCAAGCTGCGCAACCGTTTGTGTAATCATCCTTATCGCTCCTTCTAACGTAGTTGCTCCATTATAACAATGATGGCTCAAGAGCATTAGGGAAAGTATTCGATGGTTAGCTTCAATGATTTTGATATTAAAAAAACCTCCTGAAGGAATGTTTCCATTCCAACCGGGAGGTTTTTCTAAAACAACTTACAAGCCAAGACCTTCAAACGAAGTGACGCTTTTCCCGTCCACATCCACATGAAGGGTATCGCCGGCTTGCGGAATCAAAGCCCAAATATTCGGCAGATAACGGGGAATATTATTGCGGGAAGAAGGAATCGTAATGTTATCGCCGTTAAAATACATCGAAGAGGAAGAACCGCCGTCCATGCACATGGCATTGACAGCTCCACGCTCGTAGAGCAAATCCTGCACTTCTTTGATACTTGCGCCAACCGAACGGGTCTGACGACCGTCTATCACGACAAAAATGATGCTGCCATCCGCTTTTTGGCCAATGGCCGTGCGTGGACCCCAGCCCCAACCGCCGTCTCCTTCAACCATTTTCTGACCGTTTACGATGAGCTGGGGTTTAAAACCCGCTGCATATTGTACGCCAAGGTTGACCAATTCATTCGCGCTGTACTTGCCGGTAATCATCACGCCATCCTTCGTAATCCCGGCTACAAATTCTTTCGTATTCTTATTCTGGCTTTTAATAACGCCGTCTTCAATAACGACACCGGTTGAAGCTCCTCCGTTGCCATGCCCATCCAAATCGACAAACCCGCTCGCGTTAATAGCGGCAAGGGCTTTCGCCCGCTTAGCAATAACAAAGATTTGTTCGCCGTGGTCGCTCAGCTTCGAGCTAACCAGCTTAACCCGATTCGGATTGGAGATCGTGATGACTTTTCCTTTGTAGTAATGCGTAGGATTGGTGTAACGCTCAATCGACTCTACGTGCACGTACAAATCCTTATCCGACTTTACGTCGACCAGGCCGCCTAAATCGCCTGCTCCCGATGCGCTATTCACGTAATTCGGATTATTTATATTTTCCAGCATAGCGTCCAAGTCACTTTGCGGTAAAAAAGTGTACTTCGCCCACTGCCGATGTTGTGACGATAATATGGTCTCCGCCGCCATCGCCCGGAGACGATATCCGGAATCTGTAAAGAACATAAAGATACCCGAGATAATCGCCCATACGAGAATAAAGACCCCTATAATACCAAAAAATTTCTTCACAAGTTCCATCCTTTCTTTGCGGACTTCACCCTTTCGATGATAGCCCATTATAAATGCAACAGCTGCGTAAATACTAGAAGTAAATATTTTCAGTACAACCATCACGATGACTTCCACATCTATCAGACGCAACAAATCGATAAATATGTGCAGTTTTCCGCAATTTTTTTGTTGAAATTTTTTCCATGCAAAAAAGCAGCCTTCGTATCGAGACTGCTTACCGTGATAACTTTATGTTCCTACCCGTTCCGTATAGGCGTTTTTGAACGACAGCTTTTTGAAGTCATCCTCATTAATAAAGAAGTATAGAAGTCCGGACAAATCCCATTCCATCCCCACTTCAGTGTTCGAATCTGCTTGAAATAATAAAATATCTTTTTGGGGATAACCACCGTATTGCAGAGCTGACATATGCCCTAAAAAACGATAACCAATTCCGACGTCATATGTTTCTTGAAACTTAGATTTAAAAATAAGCGAATATTTATCCAGAACGTCTTTCTTTTTAAGAATTTTATTTTGTTGCAAGTAATCCCCGTCCGGAATCGTTAATTCGAGTTTTTTCTGGATTATTCCCGACTTGAATACCTGTTCTTCCGTTAATGCTTCAGGTGAATCCAGTCTTATTAATTGCGAAGTATCCGCGGTATAATAAACCAAATTGTTTTTTCTTTTTTGTGAATCGAATTTCGGGTTATCATACCATAATTCATAATCATGGACGTAGAAGAAATACAAGATCCCGCTTGCGGGATATTCCGGATTCACGGAATCCATAGGGAATTCTTCCAAATTGATTTGTGCCAGAAAGGACATGGGATGCCCTTCCCAGGATGGCCAAACGAAAGAAGACGGTACATCCGGATGCCCGCCGATTTTACTGGTTCCAACCGCAATCTTATCTTCATCTACTATTTGGGGAACCATATAAAAGCCTGGTCTAATCTGTTGCTTAATAACATTCCAATACGAACCTAAACCCGCTTGATCAACCATGGAACCTATTTCGTCTAAGGTTGGATCGAACCTCTTATCGTTGTATAAAGCTATAAAACTGGATCCCATCTCTATATCTCCCTTCGAACAAGATGACATAGAGAAAATCATGATCATCCCTATAACAACAACGGTGAAAAACCTCATAGCCTTATCTTTCATTTTTAAATATCGCCTTCAAAACCCTATCCAATCTGCCAGACTGGACTTGCTCTTTGATCCCCCATACTTGAACGAGCAATACAGGGGGAATAAAGATGGGATATATCCAAGAATAGGTCCCCTCAAGGACCAGCTCCCCAAGTTGAAAACGTCCTTGATCATCCAGCCGTATTGCCCATCGATCGCTGTAGGCGGTTATTTTTCTCTTCTCCACAAACTTTCTTGCCGTTGTATAATCAAATGTTTTTATGCGTTCTTTATTGCTTTGTTCGACCATAGCATTAAACTTCTTCTGTTTGTCTTGCCAGCTAAAAGTAGAATCCCATACTTCAATTAGCTGATAACCCTTCAGCCCCGAGTTAATAATAGCTTCATGAATATGATCGCTGACAAAAGGATAATGAACGACATTATCTCCCTCATGGAATTTGACGCGCATAATATGATGCGGCTTAACAAGCTCCTCATGAAAGGCATACTCCGTGTATTCCGAGATGATATTGCTTCCGTTTAACCTCTTAATCAGACTGTTCTCGGCGTCAATACAGGATACATGGTTAAGCACGTGCAAGAAGTAATAGGTAACTCCTTCAAATTCAAAAGGAAGGAACTCTGCTTCTCCGGCATGAACGGTTGATTCAAATACAGTCTTTGCTTTCTGATTGATAAGGAGAGCTCCATTATGACAACCCATAATGTCACTTGGTTTGCCATAATCGCGCAAATCAACCTCCGGAGCATTCCACCGATCCCCTAACTGTGTTCCATTAAATTGCAAACGTTTAAAATCATCCATATTGTTAATTTTAAAGTTGTTAAAAGAGGGATGATAATCTAACAGCCAAATTTTCAAAGTTAAAACACTCCCAAATATTTAATCAAACACTCTAATTAGTATCGGATTAAGGAATGTTTAACATTATATCCCTGCTGCTCTATCACTATTAATCATGCTCCTCCAGCCAAACATCCTTGAAGTCAATCCAGCCTAACGGATTTAAATTCACGCCGCGTACGGATGGATGCAAATACGCATTTCGAGGCGTGCAGTATAATAATTCGGATACTTCCTCAAGAGTTACCTCGACAGGCCCCACTTGGCCCCCGAAACGTTCATATAAGGTAAGATACCGTTCATCCAGCAACATGTCGTTAGCCCTCCCTAACTTTCCAGGATAAGAAGTTGGGGCAAGTATACACTTCTTCCAAGCGTTTGGGTAGCATGAAGTTCGCGGATTTTACTTTTCGGGATCCGGGCACCATTTTGCAAGAGGGAGGAAACTGACGTACGCGGCTCCGCTTATATGAAGTTACCTATGAATGAACCAGGAGATTAGAAAAAGCAATGCGCCCAAGACGATAACCGTGTAAAAGAAATACGAGAACCACCGTAATGCCTTTGGCAAGCTTTTTAGGTCTGCCCGTTGACTCGGAACCCCCATTACCTTCTGATAATGTTCGGTAGCATCGTTAAAAGATACAACCGTTGAAGCGCTTGTTTCCGTATTCGGTAATTCTTCGTTCTTATTCATATCTTATCTCCTCCTTAATTGGCGGATAGATCTTGGGGCTGGACTCGATCGGTCTTGCTCAGCTTCATCCTATGCTGCCCGGAATCATAGCGGTAATGCCTCACCTCGACAAACGCTTGCCCAGCGCCTTCGCCGCCTGTAACGACAAGTTCGTCATTTCCGGACACCTGGAGCGGATAATGCGGATGCTGGAAGAAGCTTCCGGTCAGCTGTCCCGCTTCATCTTCGAAGGTAACCGGAAAAACCTGCCCGTCCTTCACTCCGAACAGATAAGCTTCAAGCGCATGACAGTCCGTATAACGCGGATAGTACGTAAAAAAATCGGCATCTCCGACCGTGATCATTTGAAGACTAATCATTGCGTCGGTTGGCTCAATAATCTCGAGGTCTTCCGGAAAAGACATTACTTTCACGGGATCCCCCCCGGCTGCAGGCTGCCAAATCGCTTCATAATCTCCCGTCCAGCTTAGATCGGTTTCCAGCCCGTAACAGCTAGGTGCGCCAAGAGAGACAACCGTCGCATGACTTTTTGGTTGGATAATCAATTGGCCAGCCCGGTGGGAGGCCGTCGCTCTAACCGAAAGATCTTCCTTGCTTAAGTCCGTCAAACCCTCGGTTTCGGATGACTCGGTTGTATCGGTTGAATCACCTGGTTGAGACGTTGAAGGGCTATTTTCCGTGTTTACGCTTTCATTGGCTTGCATGCGATGAGTTGCACATGATGTAAGCATCGTCATTAAAATAACGGTCAGAATAAGCAAATTTACTCTCATTAGCAATCTCCCATTTATAAAAATCTCATTTGCAGTTTAGACGGATGTTACAGCCCCTAGGTTGCTTACATGGTATATCGTATTTCGTTACTGAGCAGTCTCCGCTCTCTTCGTGATCCGATAATGGCTAGGGGACATTCCGTTATGCTGCTTGAACATTTTGCTGAAGTGATATTCTTCGAAATATCCGCACAGCTTGGCCACTTGATTGATGGGATAATCGGTAAAGACAAGATAACCGCATGCCTGACGGTTGCGTATATGATCCAAATATTGTTTGGGTCCCATTCCCGTATGCTTCAGGAACATCTTGCGAAGATAGGAAGGAGAGATGTTATGCGTCTTGGCTAATTGTTCGATCCGCAAATTTTCTTTGTAGCTGCTCTCCAAGGTATGCTTGATCTTCTCATAAGATGCAAAAACGCCCGACTCGCCAATATTCCAATCCGGCGCCTTGCTGTGCTGCAATTTGTTCAATAACAGCTGCAGCTGCGATTCGGGAACGCTGGAACCGTCCGCTATTCGGGCAGTCCAGCTCTGATTGATTTCCCGGAACCAAGCATCAAACTCTTCGGCTTGCGTATCACCGTATTGACTTAAGAATGGAAGGTTTAGCTTGCCAATCGGCATGGCATCCTTCCATACCGCTTCATAGACAAGCTCCGCGCAATCAAACAACACCATGGTCATGCGAAGCGGTGCCTCCGGATCCGAACGCATGGACATTTCCAATCCCGGCCTCAAATACGCCAGCATTCCTGCCTGAACCCGATACTCGGTGTTCGTCAGGAAGGTCCCTCTCCCCTCATGAATCCAATAGAAGCTATGTACATTCACAAGATTGCGAATATCCTTCCAGCCGGGATACGTTAATTTATCGAGAATAAGGTGGATATGGACGACAAGATGCTTTGTTGCATGGCCAAGGTCTGCCACCATTCATAACCTCCAAGAATCATTAAGAGATAAACAGGCTCGAAAATGACAAGCGAAACTCGGTTTCTTCCATTCAGCTGCCCGAGTCGTCATGCTATATTATCCATATTATCAGACGATTCACAAGCTGGCTATGAATAGCTGAAGCCTAAGGAGGATCCGCATTGATTCGTACTTTTCCAGAGCATCTCATTCGTAAAACAACGCTTCTAGACGGACCGTGGGACTTTGTCAGAGATTCTGAAAATAAGGGACAGCAAGAAAACTGGTTCGAGCGATTTCCACATGCCGAGAAATCCCTCTATGTGCCTTCCTGCTGGAATAACGAACTTCATTTATATGATTACGAGGGTATCGCTTGGTACAGGAAAAAGCTGCGGACAGACCAAACTCAGCATGTCCGGCTTATTTTCCATGCCGTATTAGGCCATGCCGATGTCTATCTCGATGGACAACACCTAGGATACCATTATGGCGGATATACTCCGTTTGAAATTATCCTTCCCTCCCTGCCTGCCGGTGAGCATGAGCTGGTTGTCCGGACGGACAGTACCCTCGACCGCTTGACCATACCAACGGAAGTTGTGGATTGGTTCCATTACGGCGGTATTATACGCTCCGTTGAGCTTCAGACTGTGCCCGACATCTATATCGATAGCTTCGCAATTAACTATGAGCTGAATGGAGCAAACGCAGACATTAAGGTTGAGGTGCGTCTTCGCTCCCTCTCGCAAGCCGACGGAACCGCTCATTTCGCTTTATCCGAAAGCGAACGGGATATTTGCTCGAAGCAGATTTCCGTCGGAGCCGGCCAAACGGAAGTGCTTGAATTCGAGTTTCAACTGAACGATGTCCGGCTATGGAACCCCGGTCAGCCTGAGCTCTATCTTTTCCGGGCCGGCATCGAGCAAGACGACAGGTATGAGCGGATTGGTTTCCGCAAAATCGAAACAAAGGATCACCGGATTCTAATCAATGGCGCTCCCGTCTATCTAAGGGGCATTAACCGGCATGAGGAGCACCCGGAATGGGGCTTTGCCTTCCCTCCCAAGCTTATGCAGAAGGATCTCGACATCATTCTTGAGCTTGGCTGCAATACGGTGCGCGGCTCCCATTATCCCCAAAGCCCGTATTGGCTGGATTTGCTCGATGAGAACGGGATTATTTTCTGGAGCGAGATCCCGATTTGGGGTGCTGCACTGCCTAACGAGACCGTCTGCGAGCCTCTGTTTCAAGAGCGTGCGTTAACGATGATGGAAGAGATGGTTCGTATGCACATCCATCACCCTTCCGTTGTATTCTGGTCCGTTCACAACGAGATCGATTCGCGGACGCAAGATGCTTACGAGCTGACGAAGCGGATGGTCGGGCTCGTGAGAAAGCTGGATTCCAGCAGGCTTGTTACCTATGCCACCATGCATCCTCTCGAGGATGTTCTGCTTCCGTTATTCGATGTCATCGGCATCAACAAATATTATGGCTGGTATGAAGGCCAGGTTGAAGGCTTTAAGGAAATGCTTCAACAGTTCCATAAACGGGCGGAACGGTTGGGCGCGGGAGATAAACCGGTTCTGATGACGGAATTCGGCGGGGCCGGGATCTTTGGCGATGTCGGTTGGGAGCCGCGGCTGTTCAGCGAGGATTACCAAGCCCATATTGTCACCGAAGCGCTTGGCCTATTTAAAGAGGATCCCCGCGTAGGAGGCACTTATATCTGGCAATTTGCGGATATCCGGGGCGATCTGAAGAGCAGCGGCAAACATTTCCGCGACCGGGCGAGAAGCTTCAATAACAAAGGACTCGTCAATGAATACCGCAAGCCGAAGCAGTCCTTCCGCGAAGTGCGCCGCATCTACCGGGCTTGGAGCGAGCAGGATTCGTAGACAGGAAAAGAGACAGCCGATGCCGGTTGTCTCTTTTGTTCATTTATTGCTTTTGATAGCGGAACCTGTTATCCGCCATTTCAACGCCGCTGCAGTTTTCAAACCGAACAAGCCCGCCTGCGTCTGGCTCTGCCGTACTTTCTTGGCCCATTTGTTCAAGCAGAATATCGTTTCGACGGAAAACAAGCCCTTCCGTGCTCCGCGCCGATAGCAGCGGAGCTTGGGAGACTTTAAACCGGTTATCTTCTATTCTGATATTCCGGTGCACCGGCATCTCTCCCGTAGAATGCTCGTTCTCGGGAGCGATCCGGAGAATGGGAAACTCCGCTCCGCCGCTGAGATCGAATACATTGCCCGTAATGAGCAAATCCGTCACCGCGCCCGATTCATACCATGAATTCGCATCGGCCGAGACCAGAATGCCGCTCATGTGTATGCTTTCGAACCTGTTATCCCGTATAGTCGTTTTTCTTGGCGATGTTACCAATATGCCGCGGGTCGGAATGCGAGCAAAATGGTTTCTCTCAATAACAATTTCCGGGGTCCACGTCAGATTTTCCAGGACATCCTGTTCCCCAAGCAGGGTTGGAGCCGGCTGCTCCAAGGTCAGGAGGAACTCACGCGGATTAAGACTCTCTACCGCGGCAATCCTTCCGGCAGCGTAGGATGCAAGACTATCCGCGCTAACAAAAGCGACTTCGTCGCCAGGGAAGTAAGCCTGGAATCCATACGTTTGCGGATGCATGAATCTGACTTTCACTTGATTGGGTGCCGGTTGGTCAACCATTCGCAAGTAGGTACCATGAACGTTGATCGCATCGTCATGGGCACCGGCAAACTTGCTGTCCGTAATGGAAACAAGCCCACGGCAGCCGGATAAATGAATGAAGTCGGCGAATCCAGCAACCGTTCTTCCAGTCTCGCGGCGCGGCGCCAATTCCAGGCTGGAGAAGGTCAAGTCTTCGCTGAACTGGCCAACAACGCCTAATCCATGCATGAAATGGATTCCCAGCTCGGTCAGGCGAACCCGCCTGCAGCCTGCAATCAGAACGCCAACCTGGTCGCGTATGCCATCCCGCATTTGAACGGTTATCCCGGGCCTGACATCCGGAATGGCATTGTCACCGAAATGGAATCGAAGCCGGCGACTGCCGGTTTCTTCAATGCGCTTTGCCCGGGACGGCCAATCGTCCACCCGCCAGGTGCGGTTTGCGTCTATGTCGCAATGCTGCACCGGCCCTCCCCGGAAAGTCCAGCCCTCGCCTACCCAGGTAAGCCGCCCGTCTTCCAGCTTGTATTGCGAATCCGGATGCACCTGTACATCGAGTTCCTTTTCTCCGATCCGCTCTACCGTCATCTCCGTTACGGTCGGCCGGGCATAATCGAAGCGCAAATTGCGAATTTCAATATCCTCGCAGTTATCCAGCAGCAGCATCGTTTGTTTGCCATGGATAACGAACAGGGAGCCGTTTCCCTCCAGCGTAAGGCGGCGTTGACCTTTCATCAGCAACGCGATCGTTCTCGTGACGTCAGGATTCTCCTCTTCGCTGGCTGTATTGGTAATAGAATAGGCTGCTTTGTCTGCATGCTCCGGATAGAAATGATACGTTCCGTAAGGCACCTCCAGAACCGCTGGGCCAGCATGAGCGCCAGCGGCCTCAAGGGCTAGCCGCATAATCGTCCCCGCGTTCGCTTGCAAATGCTCCGCATCGCCGAAGTCCGTCAGCGGAATCACCTTCACGGAAGCGAAATCCGGATTTCCGTATGTCGTCATGCCATACTCCTTCTTAGGTGTGGTCTGCTCACCGATATTCCGACTCTACCATTCCGCAATGCTGCCGTCCCGATGGCGCCATACCGGATTTCTCCAGTTATGTCCCACCGCAGCCATTTGTCTGACATGGTCTTCGTTAATTTCAATTCCGAGGCCGGGACCTTGCGGGATTGTCACTTGACCGTCCTTATAATCGAATACCGCCGGATCCTTGAGATAATCGAGCAAATCTCCGGTCTCATTGTAATGAATGCCCAGGCTTTGCTCCTGGATAAAAGCGTTATGGGAGGTCGCATCAACCTGCAGGCATGCGGCCAGAGCGATTGGTCCCAGAGGACAGTGAGGCGCAAGCGCCACATCGTAGGCCTCCGCCATCGAAGCAATCTTTTTGCATTCGGTAATTCCGCCTGCGTGCGACAGGTCCGGCTGGATAATATCCACCGCCCCATCGCTTAACAGCTGCTTGAAGTCCCATCGCGAGAACATCCGCTCGCCGGTCGCAATCGGAATCGACGTATGCTTGGTAAGCTCCTTGAGAGCTTCATTATTCTCCGGCAGTACCGGCTCCTCGATAAACATCGGACGGTACGGCTCCAATTCCTTGGCCAAAATCTTGGCCATGGGCTTATGGACACGCCCATGGAAGTCGATTCCGATCCCAATGGATGATCCAACCGCATCCCGTACCGCTGCTATGCGGGCAACGGCCTGGTCGATTTTGTCGTAGGAATCAATATATTGAAGCTCTTCCGTACCATTCATCTTCACGGCGGTAAATCCGGCAGCAACGATTCTCTTCGCTTCTTCCGCTACCTCGGCCGGACGGTCGCCGCCAATCCAGGAGTATACGCGCATCGTATCGCGGCAGGCGCCGCCAAGCAGTTGATAGACTGGAGCATTAAAGAACTTCCCTTTTATATCCCACAGGGCTTGGTCGATCCCCGAGATCGCGCTCATCAGAATCGGACCTCCCCGGTAAAATCCCGAACGATACATCATCGACCAATGATCCTCAATCCGCATCGGATCTTTGCCGATCAAATATTCCATCAGCTCGTGAACGCAAGCTTTTACCGTTTCCGCGCGCCCTTCCACGATAGGCTCGCCCCATCCCGTGATTCCTTCATCCGTTTCAATCTTGAGGAACAGCCAGCGCGGCGGAACTTGGAACAACTCATAGCTTTGGATTTTCATAATGTCCTCCTGGTAAATGAGTGATTGCAATGCAGCAGTTATGAAAGCGGTCGCAATAATCGGGAAATCGGTTTCAGCTAACTTATTCTTCGCCGGTAAGGAAATTCCCCCTTTAGCACAAAAGAAAAACGTGCTCGTCCAACAGGACGGCACGTTTCGGAAGCCGATCAAGATCGATTGGTTCATGGGAGATCAGGCAGACGGGCTCATCTCGGATAGCTGACATTCATAATATCCATAAACGGAACCTTATCCAATCCCGAGGCTGTCTCGACATGGACCCTGCCCGTTCTTGAATCCATCGCCGCAATAACGCCTTGAACCGGTTCTTCCCTGCCCCATACGGTAAGGACGATCGTGGATGTTTCGTAGAAAGCTTCGCTTAACTGATTCCCTATCTCTTCTAATACGAATTCGTCCCTGGTTGGACGCTTTGGCACCTTTGCTTTCGCCATCTTTGTCTATTACCTCCATTAAACCTTTCCGCTTGTTGTCCAATCATAACATATCCCGGGAGGATTCATGCCCCATTGGAGAGAAAAAAATCTTCCATCCGGTATAGCTGTTAAGAGCCAGCAGCCCGAACGCATTTTACTCCGCTCGCGGGAATAGACATAAAGGTGGCGAGAGATTGACGATGGAGGTAAAAGAATGGACAATACTCAAGGTCGTTCTGACAATAATGCCGCGATGCCTGAGCGGAAATCAGCGAAAAAGGAGCATCACCATGGCTTGTCGGCGTCGCAATGGAGCGCTTTAGACAGCCCGGCCGCTCTCCACTCGCAAACCGTAGGCGCTCGCGGCCCGATTCTCGAGCAAGACAGCGTGCTGCATGAGACGATGGAAGCCTTTATACATAACAAAATTCTCGAAAGACCCGTTCATGTCAAGGGCTGGGGTGCATTTGGCTACTTTCAGACCGTGCATTCCATGGCCGCCTACACCAAGCTCTGCTTCTTGCAGCAACCAGGCTATCAGGTTCCCGTTACGGTCAGGTTCTCGCTGGCGGTCAGCAACAAGGGAACACCGGATACCTCCCGCAACGTACGCGGTTTCTCGACCAAATTTTATACCGAAGACGGCGTCTTCGACCTGGTTTTCAACCATATTCCTGTCTTTCTGATCAGAGACCCTATTCGGTTTCCGGAATCCATAAATGCGTTATCGCCTTCGCCTATTAATAATTTAATTGACCCCGAGAGGTTCTGGAGCTTTGTCGCAAGAGCACCGGAATCCATTCATTTTCTGGTATGGCTGTATTCCGACGCCGGGACGGTTAAGAGTCTACGCCACATCCCGGGGCATAGCGTAAATACGTACGTCTGGAGAAACGCGCAAGGCGTCCGCACCTATGTCAAATACCACTGGCTTCCTTACGCCGGTGTTCAAACCATCGATGCCGGGGAATCTGCAGAACTTAGCTGCAAAAATCCGGATTACGCCGGTCAGGATCTGTACGATACGCTTGCTTGCGGAAAAACGGTAGAGTACGGGTTATACGTTCAGCTCATGGATCCTGCGGATGAGGCCAGCCTTCCCTATGATCCTCTCGACGATACGAAAATTTGGGATGAGGATCAGTTCCCTCTTCTTCCGGTCGGCAAGCTTGTCTTGAACCAGAATCCGGACGATTATCGGGAGCAGGTTGAGAAGCTTGCCTTTTCTCCTTCCAATCTGCTGGAGGGCGCCGAGCTGTCTGACGATAAAATGCTGCAAGGACGCTCGAATATATACGCGGACTCCCAGCGTCACCGGATCGGTCCGGATTTCCGTAAGGTGCCGATCAATCATCAGGCGAACTGGACTCCGGGCTCCATGCAAACCAGCGGCAATGGCCGTTATGTTGAAGGGCATCTTGTGAGGTCCGAAATTCCGAAATCCGATGATTTCACGCAAGCCGGACAGTTTTACGATCGTCTGCAGCCGGTACAGAAGGATCATCTCGTCAGCAATCTCGCCGGTGATCTTGGAGCGGCATGCGAGGAAACCCAAGCCATTGTGCTCGGTTATTTGAACAAGGCATCGGCCGAATTGGGGGAACGCGTTGCCAAGCAGATTCACGCGCAAAAAAGCTGACTTTACATGCAAAAACCGCTCCCGAAAAGGGAACGGTTTTGTTTTTGTCACAACAATAGAATAGATAGATCTGTTATACGGTTACTATGGCTCGAGTCTGAACACGGTAGATGCCTGAGCCGAGGGAAAGCACAAGCAATCCGCCTTCCTCCCGGAAATCAATAACGCCGGAAGCCGTGCGAAGATCGGCGCCATTGACCGAGATGGCATCAGGCAGCGCACCTTGCAATCTCACTTCGGCAGTCGTATTGGGAGGAAGCTCAAACTCGTAGCTCACAGCACCGTCCACTCCTGCACTCCACCCGCTGCGGATCAATCCATAAACGGATTTATAGGAGGCTTTCGCGTAAGTAAGGCCGGAATCCGTGCGCGGACGGAAAATAATATGCTTATAGCCCGGCTGGGATTCATCCAGATCAAGTCCGGCTACCACCCTGTACAGCCATTCCCCGATAGAGCCGTAAGCGTAATGGTTATAGGAGTTCATATCGTCGCTCCAGAAGGTACCGTCCGCTTTTATGCCGTCCCAATGCTCCCAAATCGTTGTCGCCCCTTGATGAATGGAATAGAGCCAGGACGGGTAATCCTCCTGCTGCACCAGCTTAACCGCCACGTCATGATAGCCGTTCTCGGACAATACATGACTCAGGTAAGGCGTTCCCACAAAGCCGGTCGTCAGATGGAACTTTTGCTCCGTTACGTAGTCTGCCAGCGTTTTGGCCAGCCTGTCGCGCACCGAACCTTTGACGAGTCCAAACATCAGCGGCAGTACATGAGCGGTCTGCGTATGAGCGGCAAGCCTCCCGTTAGGGGTTAGGAATTCGCGCTCGAAGGCCGCTACAATACGGTTGTAAAGCTCGCGATAGTGCTCGGCATCGTCCGTGCGGCCAAGCACCTCGGCGGTTTTGACGAAGAGTTCCGTGGAATAGGCATAATAACAGGTTGCGATCAGATCTCTTGGCGTTGCGCCGACGTAGTCCCCTTCCTTGGCGTCCAGGCCCAGCCAATCGCCGAAGTGGAAGCCGGTATTCCAGAGGCATTCGTCGCTGCCTTGTTTGCGAATATACTCGACCCATGCCTTCATGCTGTCATACTGCTCTTCAAGCACGCGCTTGTCTCCGTAGCTGAGGTAGATCGTCCAAGGACAGATTACCGCGGCGTCTCCCCAAGCCGCGGAGGAGTGAGAATTCTCGTCCAGCACATGCGGGATAACAAACGGCACTCCCCCGTCGCTGCGCTGATCCGTCTTCAGGTCGCGCAGCCATTTCGCGAAAAACGGTGCCACGCCGTAATTGAAGGCGGCGGTACGGATAAAGACCTGAGCGTCGCCCGTCCAGCCAAGCCGTTCATCGCGCTGCGGGCAGTCCGTCGGAACATCCAGGAAATTGCCGCGTTGTCCCCATGCAATATTTTGCTGGAGCTTGTTTAATAAGGGATGAGAGCATTCGAAAGCACCCGAAGCCTCCATATCCGTATGAAGGACGTGTCCGGTGAATTGATCCAGATTAAGCGCAGCATCCTGCGGCCAACCCTCGATTTTGACATAACGGAAGCCTTGGAACGAGAAATGCGGTTCGTATTCCTCTTCCCCGCCTTTGCAGATATAACGCACCGTCTGCTTTGCTTTGCGCAAGTTGCCGATATAGAAGTTGCCTTCCCGGTCCAGAACCTCGGCATGCTGAATCGTCAGCTCCGTGTCTGGCGGCAGCTCGATGCGGAAATGCAGTCGCCCGACCATGTTTTGCCCCATATCGAGCACGGTTTCGCCGGCAGGGGTATGAATAAGAGCGATAGGCTTCAGCTTTTCGGTTATGCGCACGGGTTCGTTTTCCTGCATCACCAGGATATCCTTCGATTGAGCTAGCTCCGTTACGCCAGC
This sequence comes from Paenibacillus sp. BK033, assembly GCF_004345425.1. Lineage (GTDB taxonomy): Bacteria > Bacillota > Bacilli > Paenibacillales > Paenibacillaceae > Pristimantibacillus. The sequence continues at coordinate 214,297 of NZ_SLVP01000005.1, read as the reverse complement.
CCAGGCCTGATCATTGAAGTCCGGCCCCGACCAGCCCTGAATTTCCAGCCGGGCATCATAGGTTTCGCCATGATACAGCTCCGACATGAGGATCGGACCGGTTGAAGCGCGCCAAGAGTTATCGCTGACGACGATTTCGGATGTTCCGTCTTCGTAGTCGATATGAAGCTGAAGGAGCAAGGCTCGAATGCTGCCGTAAATGCTCTTCTGGTTGTTCCAGGCAAGATCTCCCTTGTACCATCCGTTTGCCAGAGAAGCTCCGATTACATTGCTGCCTGCCGCAAGCCGCTTCGTCACATCGTAAGCTTGCACTTGAAGCCTGCTCGAGTAACTCGTCCAGCCCGGCGTATATTCCCAATCGCCAACCCGTTGGCCGTTCAGCTCAAGCTCGTATAGTCCAAGCGAAGTCGCATACAAGGTTGCGCGGCGGATAGGTCCGCGAGCCGCAAAGCTTTTGCGGAGCATAAAAATCTCCTCCGACTGCGGATCGATAGATGACGCTTCGGGCGTTATCCATGATGCTTTCCAATCGGCGGCTTGGAGCAACCCCATCTCCCAATAGGCAGCCTCGCTCCATTGCGATTCGTTGCCTTTGTTATCCCATGACTTCACCCGGTAATAGTAACGGCCTCTTGCTTGCAGCGGCTGCCCGCCGTATTCGATCAACGTCGACTGCTCCGATTCTATGCGCCCCGTATCCCATACCAGCTCCAGCTCATCAAACCCGTCCAATCCGCAGGATACCTGAATCCGATAAGCGAGCTGAAGCACATGAACGTCATTTGATTGAAGCTGCCAGCTGATACGAGGCGATGCAACTCCGAGTCCGATGGGATTGCGCAGGTATTCGCTGCGCAAATGGTTTACTTGCAATAAAGACATATTCGATAGTCCCCTTCCCGCAATCTAGTATGCTAAGCATTAACTTGATTGTAGGGCAGGATAGAATGACATTCAGGGGATGATCCGGACATTTTCATAGGGGTATCTGGACATCTTGCAAACGGTTTCGTACGATAGAGACAGATATTTTCCGCAGTTGAAAAGGAGCCTGAGCGATGAGCGCAAAACGAAGCACCTATGTCATGTCGGCTGCGTCTTTTTTCGAGCCTGGCGTACCGCTTTATGTTAACCGCGCCTACGAAAGCTTTGACATGGATGAGCATTCGCATGAATTCGTGGAAATTACTTACGTCAGCGAGGGTGCCGGCGTTCATTATATTGCCGGCGAAGCCGTGCCGGTTGAGCATGGGACGCTATTTTTTATCCCCGTCGGGCAAAGTCATGTATTCCGGCCGAAAACGCCCAAGAAAGACCGGCCTCTCATCGTTTACAATTGCATATTTCCGGCTTCGTACCTGGCCGAATTGCGGAACGGTTTTCCCCCATTCTCGGAGATCTATGCTTGCTTTGCGGATGAGAATTTGACCTGGTTTTCCGTGAAGGATCCTGCCGGCGAATTTCATTCGATGTTCCGCGAGCTCCATCAGGAGTTTGCGGCCAAGCCGCCTGGTTATCTCGTGATGCTCGCCTCTCTTGTTATGCGAATCCTGACGGAACTTTACCGGCACAAACTGCAGAACGGCGCACCTCCCGGAGAACGTCCGCAATGGATTAGCGTCGACGAGGCTATCGCGTATATCGACGCTCACTATTCAGCCGAGCTTAAGCTTGGAGAGCTGGCCGCGCAGGCACGGCTTAGCGAGCGTCAATTCAGCCGCTTATTCCGCCGTCAGACCGGCATGAGCTTTGTTGAATATATGCAGGGCATCCGCATGGATGCGGCTTGCAAGCTTCTGACCTCCAGCCGAAGCAGCGTGGAGGACATTGCCGGCGCGGTAGGCTACTCGGACCTAAAGTTCTTCTACCGCCTGTTCAAGAAAAAAACCGGGGTTACCCCCCGGCAATTTCGCGATGCTAGGCTTAAATAAGAGACAGGAATCTGTTCATAACGGGTTGCCGCTTCCAGATTCCTTTTTTCTCAAAAGCTCATTAAAAATATTAGTTACTTCCGCATAGCCAATTAACCGGGAGCCTTCCTGAAGCTTAATGATTTTCCCAATCCAAAGACTATTGGGATACACTTCAGGCGTAATAAAGGTAATCGTTCCCTTTACTGTTTCCCCCGGTTCAACGATACCGCTCTCATACTGGTGTTCACCTGTCGTTAAATAGTCGGGTTGCACCAGATGGGCTGGCCGATATCCCGAATATGCCGGCCTTTGTCGGCCAATGTTTTCCTTAAAGCTGAGAATCGTAATGAGTGCTTCTATATCAGCCATGCGTCTGTTCACCTTCAAATTCGAATAGTTACTTAAGCCGGAACGAATCCCCTTCGTCCACCGCATCGTACAGCTTGCAGCGGGAATCGGGCATCTTGAACGGAGAGTGGAGAATCAGCTTCCATTCCCCGTCAAACGTTTGGAAAAGCATGCCGTGACCGCTGTCGTCGAAAACAAGCGGCGCCAGCTGCTCCCACGGTCCTTCCAGCTTGCCCGTCGTTGAACGCGCAATGGTCTGGACATAACTCCCCTTATCGTAGGTAGACCATAACATGGTCAGATTGCCGTCCTTGGTCCGGTAGAGTTGGCAGCCGTCGGTTACATAGACCGACGGTGTACCGTCGACTTTATGATCGCCGTTATCCCACGGGGCTTCCGAGCCGTAAAACAAATGGATGGGATCCGATGCCCGATCGCTCAAATCGTCCGTCAATCTTACCGCTTCGACGGTTCCGTCCGCCGTCTGCACCCACTCATGACAATAAACCATCCAAGGCTTTCCTTCTTCGTCCATGTACAAGGTGCCATCGAGCGTCATATGCTCTTCCGGCGGAACCGGAGCATCCCGCTTGATGATCTCGAACGGTCCCTCCAAAGAATCGGATACGGCGATAACGGAGCCGCGCCATTGAAGCGGATACCCCCCGTTCCCCTGTCCTTCCAGTTTCTTATCGTTATTATGCAAAGTAACAAAAAGATAATATCTGCCTTTGTACGCATGAACCTCCGGCGCCCAAGCGCCATGCATCGGATTCGCCCATATTCCGTCTGGAATCGCGAACACCGCATACGGTCCTTCCCAATTGACGAGATCCTTGCTTTTATAAGCGAGCACGCCATAACGATCCATGCCATGAATCCTCGGTCCGCCGCCCGTATACAAATAATAGGTTTCCGTAGTCTTATCCGCTACGACGAACGGGTCATGCGCCGGAATATCGGCCAGCAGATGGCCTGTGCTTGGGTTTGCAATGTCTGAAGCGTCGTTATACACGTTCATATCAACATTCCCTTCCAATTGGTTGTAATCCCTAAGAACAATTCTGTATCGTTCCGGCTATTCCTTTATCCGCTCCAGAGCTTTCCTGCATGCTAGTCCAGATGCCGTCTCCTGTATTCGCCGGGCGGAATCCCCATCTGTTCCGTAAATACGTTCGTAAAATAATGAACCGACTGAAAGCCGGAATCCGCGGCAATTTCCTTGAGCGAAGCGAGGGAGGTTTTCAATAAGATCTCCGCATGCTTTAACCGCTCATTGCGCAAATAGGCCAAGAAGGTATCTCCCCCGTCCATCTGAAACAAACGCGATAGCTGCCTGGTTGACAAATTCATATAATCCGCAACCTCCTCAATCTTGAGCGGCCTTGAAAGATTGTCTCTAATGTATTGCTTCGACTGGCGTAGAACCGCATAACGGGTGGAATCGGTCGACCTGGCCGGGTTTGGCGCGGATGCGTTTCCATCCTGACCGTAAGGCTGCACCAGACTCGAAAGCAGCAAGCCGGCCATTGTGGTCAGGTCCTCGATCTCGTTGTATGGCTGGCAGGACGCATGATGGTACAATCCAAGCCAATAATGGATAGACCGCGTATAATCGGCATTCTTAAATACCACGTTACCCGATTCCAGGTTACTGCCGTAGCGGCGCAATTCCTCTTCGCGCGAGCCATTCGGGTCGAGCTCGTAAGCCACGTAGATAAGCCCCATCCCGTTCTCGCTGCGGATCTGGTGCCAGACACCAGGCCGTGAAACGAACAACGTCCCTGCCTCAAGGCCATAAACGGTATCCTCATCCTGGTATTCGCCTTCGCCCGAAAAGACATAGCAAACTTCATAATAGGAATGTTTATGGATATGGTTGCTGTAATGCTTCGATCTCCAGTCCCAATAGTGAACCCTGAATGCGAGCCCGCTTGCCTTGCATTTCGTAAGCATTTCGTTTAAAAAACGGCTGCCTTTATCAATGGCTTCTATATTCATTTCTTCACATCCTGGCGTAAATTCTTAAAAGGATGGCTTTTTTAGCTAAATACACCTGATGCCAACAATCCTATAATTAGAGTATAAGTAATCGCTTACCAACCATTCAAGCAGAGGAGCGAAAAAAATGATTAATCAAAACGATGTAGAATTTTACAAAGAAAACGGCTATCTCTTGGTTCAAGGCTTATTCTCGCAGCAAGAGGTTGAGGATATGAGAAAAGCCATTGACGGCATTCTGAATCGTGCCGCTCAATCGAAGTTTGATGCCAACCATACCTGGCAAGGGGAGTACTTGCCGCCGGAGCAGCTGAAGAAGCTCGTCTTGAAGGGCTTCCATGACGTTCAATACCATGACGCGGCCTTCATGCGCGCGGCCATTCATCCGAATATGGCTGCCGTCTTATCCCAATTGATCGGTCCGAACGTTCAGCTGCATCATAGCAAAATGCTCGTAAAGCCTCCCGAAAACGGCGCGGCCTTCCCGCTGCACCAGGATGCTCCTTACTTCCCTCATGCGAGCCACACCATGCTGGCGGCAAGCGTTCACCTGGATGATTCCGATATGGAGAACGGCTGTCTATGCGTCATCCCGGGCACGCACAAGAACGGCATGATGCCGCATGTCGGACGCCATTACCTGGATCACCGGGAATATCCCATCTCGATGGCGACGCCTTGCCCAGCCAAAGCCGGGGACGTTCTCTTCTTCAACTATTTGACGGTTCACGGCTCGGACGTCAACCGCAGTACCCGCAACCGCCGCAACGTGCTGTTCCAATACCGCGATCCGATGGATGTCCCGACTTTGGATACGCATGTCAACTGGGGACAAGGCCTTATGATATGCGGCGAAAACCCGATCTACCGCGAATACCATGCCAATCATACCCTGCAAGCGAAGTAATTATAGCGCCAAAAAGGCAGCCCGCGGGCTGCCTTTGCTCTATTCGGCGCTTGGCTCTCCCAGAGCTTTGCGAATTTCATACGGGGCTTCATCCACTTCCGTGTCCAGCCCCAAAGCCAGCTTCGCCAGCTGGCAGCCGATAAACGGGCCGGCCGTTAGACCGGATGCGCCAAGCCCGTTGCCGATAAGCAAATGATCCCAACCCGGAACGGCGCCAAATACCGGCAGAAAATCCGCGGTAAATGGACGGAAGCCTACGCGTACCTCCAGGAATGTACTGTCGGCAAGCTCCGGAGCAAGAGTTAGCCCCTTATTCAATACCTCCTGCATGCCTCCAGGCGTTATCCGCGTATCATAACCGGCAATATCATTCTCGTGCGTCGCCCCAATGACTATTCGCTGCTCGTCGAAAGCAAGAAGATACTGATCCGTTGGCGGCATAACAACAGGCCAGCTGTCAGTCCGGTGCTCATTGTTCTTCAGCTGTACATGCATGATTTGGGCTTTCTGATAGCTGACTTGGAAATCCAGCCCAAGAGGCTCCAGCAAAGACCCTGCCCAAGCTCCCGCGCAGACGACAACCTTATCAGCCCCATAGAAAATGGAACCGCTCGTAACGCCTGTAACCCTGTTCGCTTCGCAGGCCAATCTAGCATCGCCGAAAATCATTTCCGCTCCATTCCGAATAGCCGACCTAATGAGCGCATCGCGCAGCGCCCGGCCGTCCACTCGTGCAGCCCCGCCGATATGCACGGATGAAAAGCCTTCCGCTAGCAGCGGGAACCGCTCCCTCGTTGCGTTCTCGTCAAGGGAAGTTATGCTGCCGATCTCCGGCGCGTCTTTACGCTTTTCGTAAGCCCGCTCCGCCATTTTTGCGATTTTATCCGGATCCGTATGTATGCCGAGGGCTCCTACCCGGGCGTAACCCGTATCGGTCTCCCCTTCGGCCTCCAATTCCGCAATTAACGCCGGGTAATAACGCGCTCCGCCCTTGACAAGCTCGTACCAGGCTTTATTCCGTCTTTGCGACAGCCATGGGCAGATGATGCCGGCAGCGGCATCCGTAGCCTGTCCCTTGTCCTTGCGATCTATAAGAAGAACCTCGGCGCCGTTCTTCGCCAAGTGATAAGCCGTTGAAGCGCCAAGTATCCCTGCCCCGATAACGATAACCTTCATGAATACACTCCTTCCACCTTTTCTATTATAACGGTCTGCAACGCAGAAACGACAGCCGTAGCTGCCGTTTCGCATGTCATTATCGTTTTTGGCATTTTATCATCAAGAATGTAAATGGCGGTTTATTAGGCGCGTGTTTGTTCGGCTCGACCATTTCCGTTATTTCGAACAGCCCATAGTGCCCGAACTCTTGACGAATGGAGTCCGTGTCGTAAAAGAACATCTTGAGACCTTCCATGATCTCATAATAGTCCTTGTCCAGCTGTTTGCCTTTACCGTACATGGGAGCATCCTTCGATATCGTCGTAAAAACCATATAACCGTCAGGCTTTAACTGATTATAGCAAGCCTTGATAAACGTCCCCCTCGCTTCGGGACTCAGTAAATGAAGAAGCGCATAACTGTAAATCCCGTCATACAGCTTGCTATCGTACGGCATATCCTCTACCGAACCGTGAAAGATAGGGACGGTCAGCCCTGCTTTTTTTGCGAGGTCAATGGCGGTTTGGGAAATCTCGATCCCCGTTACCTTTATGCCGTTATCTAGAAATATTTTTGCGTTTCTCCCATAACCGATCCCCGGCATCAAAATCTCCTTCACGCTCTTCTCAAGGAAATAGTCCTTGGTCAGAATCGTCGAGTCGGATGGCTCATAGCCCCACATGGTCTGATTTTCAACAAAGCTTGCTTCCCAAAATTCGGTCATGCCTCAATCTCCTTATTGCTTCTAGGTTGTCAACAGCTTCCGGTACGTCTGCTCATCCGATACGACATATAATCTGGCATCCGGCGGAATCGGATCGTTTAATTTGCGGTTAATGCCAAGATCCCCCCGATCGGACAGAAGCGTTGCTCCCTGCGCCAATGCCCCCTGGAAGGCATCCTTGTAGGTTTTCCATTCCGGTCTGACCGGAATTTCGTATATATCGTCACCAACCTCCCGCCGGATCAACTGGTTTATTATTTCCGAGCTTCCCTGCTGAAGCGCAGCCCGAACCGCCAGCCTGGAGACGGCATCGTAGGACAGGACAAAATCGTTGACATGGACATGCCGGAAATTTTTCGTGTTCTTCTCCTGCGTGATCTCCACCGTCGTATGGATCGCGGGATGCATCCGTTCGATGCTGGAGGCGATTAATAACGTCTTGCCGTCTGCAAGGGCCGGCTCGTCAATCCGAGTATCCGCAAAGATAATAACCGCCTTTGCCTGCTTGAGCATTGCCTTCTCCAGCACCTCCTCCGAGGAGGGATCTCCGCTTATGAAATGAATCTCGGCACGGTCCGTGACGGGATGCTTATCGGCTTCATCGATCACGACAATATGAGAGGCTGGCGAGAAGGACAAAATTTCCTCTATCGCATATTGGGCTTTCTTGCTCCAGTTAATGAGAATGATGTGGTCTTTTCCGTGAAAGTTCAATTTCCCTGCCTCCCAATGTTTATATACGGTGGATAAAAGATCGATGATTTTACCGATAATCAAGCTGAGCAGACCGATGCCGAATACGTAAATAAACAAAGTGAAAATTTTGCCCCAAACGGTTTTCGCGAAATAATCGCCGTATCCTACCGTCGCCATCGTCGTCATGACCCAGTAAAGCGCGTTGAACCAGGTATGAAAGGTCGTTGGCTCAATGGCGTACGCAATGGTGGCGCTGCCGAATACAAAGGCGATGACCACGATGAAGATGGTTCGTTTGGGTACCCGCAATACCTTCATCATCGTCCTCATAAAAAAAGGCAATACGCAGTCCTCCTCCGGATAAATTGGAAATCGTTATCCCAAAGTATTCGGCAAGGAGGACAAAAACCCTTTACAGAAGCTTCCAATTCTCTTCCGTAAGATCGGCCATTACGGCCATAGCCGCCTTGCTGCCCGAAGCAGCGGCATAAATCAATTGCGAAGGCATCACATAAGCGGCATCCCCCGCGGCGTACACGCCTTCAACCGTGGTTTTTCCCATCTCGTTCGTGATAACAGCTCCGTTTTCCATCGTGTCGTAACCTAACGCCTCGCTAAAATCGAGGTTTGGAATTTGTGCCGGGTCAATAAAGCCCCCGCTGCGTTCAATCGACGTGCCATCCGTAAAATGAACCCGTTCCAGCATGCCGTTTTGCCCTGACAAAAACGAGATTGGCGTATCGATAACGGTTATGCCTCTAGCTGCAAGCTGCTCCCTCTGCTCAACATTTAGAGCTTCTGCAGCTCCGTTCGTGCATACGATACAATCGCGGCTCCAGTTCTGAAGCAGCTTCACTTTATGAAAGGCATGCGGTTGATCCGAAATGATAACCAGTGCCTGGTCTCTTAACTCCCAGCCATCGCAGAACGGACAGGCGAATAAGCTTTTCCCGTAGAATTCCCGGATGTCTTTAATCTCGGGCAGTTCTTCTCTCAATCCTCCGGCTAAGATGATCTTGCCCGCTTGAACTTGTTCCCCTGCCGAGGTGTCGATGACGAATCCTTCTTCCGAGCTCCGGATATCCGTCACGCCAATCTCCCAATGCTTAACCGTCGGATAACCAAGCACCTCTTCATAGGCGATACGCCGAAATTCCGAGGGTTTCACCCCGTCCCTCGTAATAAAGCCATGGGAAGCATGCGTTACCCGATTCCTCGGCCTTGCGTTGTCGAATAGGGCAACCGTCTTTCTTGCCCTGCCCAGCACCAGTGCTGCGTTCAGGCCAGCCGGCCCGCCTCCGATAATGGCAACATCGTATTTCATCAATGAATACCCTCCTTGTTCATGAATTTCGTAGACTTTAAAGACTCTTAATGTCTGTGATATAGGCAAAAAAGGACATTGCCCTGAAAAATGCCAAGGCAATGCGGCTTTATTTCATCAGATCCACAAGCTTCGTATTTCTCAAATGCTGTTCCATGGCATCTTCAGCCGTCAGCATCACTTGGTGAATCTGGCATTCCGGATTCCCGCTGCCGCAGCATTCGAAGATCGAAGTAGTCCCCTCAATCGCATGAATAACGTCCAGAAAAGAAAGGTCTTCCTTCTTTCCTCTCAGACGGTAACCGCCATTCGCTCCGGAAGCCGACTCAATCAGCCCCGCTTTTACAAGCTTGGTCAAGATCTTCGAAAGATACGTAGGCGATAAACCCTGCTTATCCGCAAGCTGCTGAACGCCAACCGGTCTGTCCGGTGCAGCTGCAATGAGAAAGGCCATGGTGTGTAAGGCGTAGTTCGTCGCTTTTGAATATTTCATGATGATGAGCTCCTAATCACAGACTTCATGTGTCTATAATAGCTTTGATTAGAATGAACCGTCAAGCGCTTTTCTATTCATCTGCAAAACAATTTTAAATCGTACTGAATAAATAATAGCCCAAACGACGAGCGTTCACTTTATCTTCGCGCCGTGCGACATCGCAAATAAGACGGTTTGCTCGCGGTCCATTCTCAATCCCGCAACCGAGATGGATTTGAAATCCACCCCCTCCATCTTAGCCCCTCTGACATCGGTATCTTGCAGCTTCGCTTTGGCCAGCACGGCCATCGAGAGATCAGAATCCCGCAAATCGGCCTTCTCCAGATTGGCCCCGGTCAAATCGGCTTCGATAGCACACGGCTGTCAAGCCCCGGTGTGAACGCCTCGGAAAGTCAAGCTATTTATTTTTCAGTGCGGCGCAAAACAAAAAACCGCGTGCCCCGCGGTTTCGTGTTTAAAGGACGGGGGCTTGATACATCGTTTTGAAAATATGGCTCAGTTGAACGCTCATATGCTCCGGCGTCTGGCTGAAGCCTTCCTCATTCCATTGGATCAACAGCCCCATGATGGCATTCACCTGATACGCAACAATAAACGAATTGCTCTGCCCTTTTAGCCCGGTGCTTTCAATGATGAGCGCCTTAATTTTCTCGAATAATGAGTAGTAGTAGGAAATGGAGGATCTCTTATCGAACACGATTTCATAGAAGGGCTGGTACTTTTTCACATGATGGAATATCCGGATGGTTCCGGGGTCGAGCATGGTGTGATTCAGTTCCGTCACATGCCGGTAAGGCTCGTAATAGGACTCCTCGAGATCTTTAAGCAGGTTATTCAGATGCTCGTCGAATAACGCCCCTACATCGTTGTAATGCAAATAGAAGGTTCCCCGATTGACGCCGGCCTCCCGGCACAGCATGGAGACGGAGATCGACTCCAGTGTCTGCTTCTTAAGCAAGGCAAGCAAAGCCTCGTGCAAAGCCCTCTTCGTCTTTATAATTCTAAGATCATTCTCGTTCATTATCCTGCTACACCTCATGACTGTCGGTTTATCGCAATTTCCAGTCTTATAAGTATAGCATCATCTGAGCAGAAAAAAAGTTGCAAACCTAAGCAAGTGTTTATTTTAGGATCCGGATTAGAAGCCTGCCGTCCAGCCCGCGTCCGCGGCAAAAACAACGCCGTTGTCGAAGCTCGATTCATCCGAAGCCGGGAACAGAGCCGCCTGCGCAATCTCCTCCGTCTGACCAACGCGCGTGATTATGCCTTGCGTCACAAATAAATCGGTTCGCGCAAATACAGGGTAACCATATGGCGTCACTCTCCGAATGAAATAGTATCCCGGGATCGTACGTTTTTCCTCCTTGAGAGAAACCCTTTACCATTTAATAATAGTTTTGCAAGATAGTTCATGTTTGAATAGGAGGAATTAATGATGAAACTTGCCCAATCTCATCACGCCTTCACTCGCAGACTACTATCCTTTGTTTTGGTGCTGTCCCTGCTGCTGACGTTTATTCCCGCGGCAGCAAATGCGGCAGACCGCGGTACCTGGGCACCCAATGTGTCCTATGCCGTGAACGACACCGTTACATACAACGGTACAACCTACAAATGCATTCAGAGCCATACTTCCTTAACAGGCTGGGAGCCTCCCGTTGTACCGGCCCTTTGGAATCCCGTTCAAGGCGGTGGCGGGGATACGACAGCGCCAAGCGTACCTGGTAATGTCCGGGTTACCTCAACCACCTCATCCAGCGTCACGATCGCATGGAATGCATCTACCGATAATGTGGGAGTAACCGGCTACGATGTCTATCGCGGAACCATACTTGCCGGCAGCACGAACTCCAGCACGCTTGCCTTTACCAATACCGGGCTTAGCGCCAGCACTTCATACTCCTTTACCGTAAAAGCGAAGGATGCGGCCGGCAACGCCTCGGCAGCAAGCACCGCGGTTAGCGCAACAACCTTAGCCCCCACAGCCGACCAGACAGTCCCTTCCGCCCCTGCCAGCTTGCGTTCAACGGCAACCACTTCAACCAGCGTATCGCTTGCCTGGAATGCTTCCACCGATAATGTCGGCGTAACCGGCTATGATGTCTACAGAGGAACCACGCTTGTTTTATCCGTCACAGGAACATCCGCTAACGTGACGGGACTTACCGCTTCTACTGCTTATAGCTTTACGGTCAAAGCGAAAGACGCGGCCGGAAATGTATCCGCGGCAAGCAACGCCTTAAGCGTCACTACAAGTCCAGCGAATACGGGCGGCGGCAGTCTGCCGAAGCATACGCTGACGGGTTACTGGCAGAACTTCGTGAATGGAGCTACTAACGTAAAGCTTGGCGATGTGCCAAGCGAATACGATATTATCGTTGTGTCCTTTGCCGAGATGGATCAGACCAAACCCGGCGGAGTCACGTTCAGCGTGGATTCGGGCTTGTCCTCGGCGCTTGGCGGCTATACCAACGCCAATCTTATTAGCGAGATCAGCCAAAAGCATGCGCAAGGAAAAAAAGTCATTTTGTCCGTTGGCGGCGAGAAAGGCAACATTAATTTGAATAGCGCTTCGCCTAACGTGACTAACTTTGTCGACAGCATGTACGGCCTCCTTACCCAGTTTGGTTTCGACGGCATCGATATCGATCTGGAGAACGGCATGAATGTAGCGAATCTCACCTCCGCGGTCCGCCAGCTTCAGCAAAAAGCCGGCCCCGGCTTTGTTCTGACCATGGCGCCGCAAACCATTGACATGCAAAATGCGAATACCTCTTATATGCAGCTTTATAACAACCTGAAGGATATCACTTCGGTCATTAATGTTCAGTACTATAACTCCGGCTGCATGCTTGGCCGTGACGGCAAATGTTACTCCCAAGGCACCGTTGATTTCCTGACCGCCCTTTCCGACCTTACGCTGCAATGGGTTGCCCCGTCGCAGCTCGGTATTGGCGTACCGGCTACTACATCGGCGGCAGGCGGCGGTTATGTCGCTCCTGCGGTTGTAAACCAAGCCGTTAAATGTCTGGCAACCGGCAGCGATTGCGGCACTTATAAGCCGGTAGCGAAATATCCGGATTTCCGCGGCGCTATGACCTGGTCCATTAACTGGGACGCATCCGGCAATTATCTATTGGCCAGAACCGTGAAGCCGTATCTCGCGACCTTGCCGTAAACCAACAAAAGGAGCTTATGCCAACGAGACATCGTTGAGCATAAGCTCCTTTTGTTCTTTTTTATTCAAACCATTCGCTGAAATGTTCGGCCAGATAGGCCAGCTTGACTTCGGTCTGCCTGCCGCCTCCGCCTTCGTGCCCGTTAAACGGATAAATGACGATCTCTTTCTCCGTTTGAATCCGATTGTAGGTGGCGAAATACATTTGAGCCGGACAAGTCTCGTCCTTAAGCGCAACCGAGGCAAGCACGGGGCACTTAATCCGGTGAGCCAGATTCATCGTATCGAAATAGCTTAAGTTATCCATGACAAGATCGGTTTGCTCCGGATGCCTCTTCAAGTATTCGGCTACCGCGCCAAACGCTCCGTGATTCCCTTCAATGCGGGCGACCAGATTGCTGTTGCTCGGAACGTCGACCATAGCCAGCTTCGGACGGTTATCCAAGGCTACGACCGCCATGCCCAGCGCCCCGCCTTGGCTTCCGCCTTCAATGACAATCTTGTCCGCATCGATATCCGCCTGCGCGCAAGCGAAATCGATGGCTTTGAGACAATCCATGTAAGCATACCGGTAATAATATTCCCATTTGTTATGCACGCCTTTGCTGGCGACATTCGAGAGGAAGCCATGCGTATAGCTGGCGCTGTTGCCCGTTGGGCCGCCCTGGTCCCGGCAGTCCACCGCTAGAACGGCCATGCCCATCATCGTCCAATGCATATGACCGGCAGGCTCTCCCCGGCTTCCCGAGAAGCCATGGTAATGGATAAGGCACGGATATTTTTCTTGCTTCAGAAAGGCGGGGACAATAAGCCAGCCGCGGATTCTTGTCTCATCGAGGCCGTTAAACGCGATATCGTAAACCTTGACATGCTTGCCGGAATAATTAATCTCCGTCCGTTCCGGTTGAAGCGGTACAGCCTTTGCCTGTTCAATTGTAGCGCTCCAGAAGGAATCGAGATCGTCTTTGCCCGTTAACGGAGGAAGATAACGATATAAATCCCTGGTTACTTCTTCAATATAACCCATCTGTCAGATAAACCCCTTCTTCATTCATGTGATTAATGATTAATCCCACTAAATAAATTCAACCTCTGAAGCTTCCAGGAGCTTGACGCGTTCGGCAAATGAGCGGTTGTATTCTTCAATGATCTGTTCGGCGCTGCGGGAGCCTTGTCCGCATGTGCTGTGGGCATCCTTCACTACAATAACGTCGTAGCCCAGTTCGACTGCCCGCCGGCATGTCGCGTCAACGCATAAGTCCGTCTGCAGACCGGACAGGACCAGCTTTTTAATCCCTCTGGCGTCCAGCTCATCCTGAAGATTAGTCTCGCGGAAAGAATCAGGCACGTGCTTTTGAATAATTAGGTCTTGGGCTGCCGGCGCAATTGCGGTATGAATCTCCCAGCCCGGTGTATGGGTTTCCAGGGGTGCTCCCTCTTCCTCATTGTGCTGGACATAGATAACCGGATTATGACTCTCCCGCGCTTTGGCGAGGAGCAATTGAATACGGTTTAACAGCTGTTCCTCTTCATGAATAGGATAATCCTCGAGAAACATGCCGTTCTGAACGTCAATAACCATTAACGCAGTATCCTTGCTCACTTGCATACAGCTCCCTTCAATCGCATTAGGATAAATAAGGAGTTCGCTGAAGACCTTCCGGTATCCTTTTTAAAGGAGCAAAATCGCCGCGCCAAGCATTGGCGTCAACACCATGCAGGTCTTGAGCATAACCGATGGCACGCGTTTCGTGAATTTCGCGCCGATATAAGAGCCAAGCATCGTGCCAATCACAACGGCGATCAGCAACTGAAGGTCCAAGTATCCGATTGAGTAATAACCGGCTCCTCCCGCTAACGCGATAGGCATAATAACAAGCATGGTTGTTCCTGCCGCGAACCGCATGGACATGCCCAGCATGAGCATCAGCCCAAGCTGGATGAATGGAGTTGATCCGATCCCGAACAGGCCGGACAAGGCCCCCGTTACCAAACCGATAGAAGCAGCGGACGCATAGAACCTCATGCCGCTTGCCTGCATCGGCGCTGATGGGCTTTTCCCGCCATGCTTAGCCTGATAAGCCATTCTGAACCAAAGAGCCAGACCGGAGCTGAACAGCATTCCGGAGGTCATCCAGCCTAACCGATCCTCCGGAATAAAGGAAGACCAGCCCGAGCTGACCCAGGCGCCTGCCGCGCCTGCCAGGCCAACAATGGCGCCGGTCTTCAGAATCATATTGCCTTCGCGGTAATGGCTGACGGACCCGGATAAAGAGGAAAAGAACATCGCCGCAAGAGCGGTGCCAAGCGCCGTATGAATCGGATAACCGAAGGCAACCGTCAAGATCGCGATAATAAAACCCGATCCCCCTGCCCCGACAAACCCAAGCAAAAGTCCTAGAAGCAGCATTGCAGCCGTCACTTCAACAAGCATCATTTCTTACGTCCTCCAAACCTGATGCGCGACGGTAATCCCGATTGGCGGCGCAAAGTTCTCTTGAACATAGCTTTCCAGCTGAAGCATCATGACGGATTGATTATTTCCATACTCCGGCCACTCAGGCAGCTCAGAGGTATTCGGGTCACCGCAACGGATGAATGCATTCCAGCCTGCGCGCATCCCGGCAGCTAGACCTGCTGCTTCATCCGCAATGAAATAAGGATCGTTTGCTTGATTGGAGAGATCTCGCGTTGGGTTTTCTACATGGTTAATCAAACTGCCTTCGTAACCGTGAATGGCTCCAAGCCAACCTCCGTACGTTAGCCTGTACATCCATACCTGCGCACCCGAGGCCGCAACCGCTTGCCCGAGCTGCATGCAGCCAATCGCATACAAATGCTCGGTTAACGCTTTGCTCCAGGCCTTTTCCGCGGGAATCGTCCCGGAATGCCGGATGAAGGAATGCCATACCATCTGTTGATTCTCGCCAAACAGTCTATTCAGCGTGTCGGCATGGGGCTGCTGTAAGCCCGGATCGTTGAAAATAAACATGGCCGCTTCGTCCTCGTTTGTTCCGATCAAGAGAGGCGGCAGCTTCTCTGCTTCTGTGAGATAATGGATGGGATCTAAAGGAATAAGAAGGCCGTCCGCAACGGGCCCAAACATATGGAGATTGCCGGCCGTGTCCGGTCCTACCTTCATCTGAGCCTGGATCAGCTGCTCGGCCGGCAGTTCGAGAAGCCGCTCCGCTTCCTCCGGCTTCAACCCTAACGTTTGAAGGAGTCTGCTCGTGGTGACGGCAGCGGTTTTCCTGTCCCTTATGGATTGCGTCGCCCCGCTTTGCGCAACCGCTCGATGGAACAGTCCTTCCGCGGCCTTCATGGTGTACAAGGTTGCCGTACACTTGGCACCGGCGGAATTCCCCATAACGGTTACTCGCGCAGGATCGCCGCCAAAGGCGGCGATATTCGTCTGAGCCCAGCGCAGCGCCGCGATAATGTCCAGCATGCCGTTATTTCCCGATGTCGCGTATTCCTCTCCAAGCACCTCTTCCAAGGCAAGAAAACCCATGGCCCCAAGCCGGTAGTTGAGCGAGACGAAGACCATATCTTCTTCGGCGGCAAAACGGCTGCCGTCGCAGTCCGCACCTTTGCCGGATATAAATCCGCCGCCATGGACGTAAACAAGAACAGGCCGAAGCGCCCCCGCAGCACCGGATGTCCAGACATTCAGATTCAGACAATCCTCCGAGTACGCAAGCTCCGGAAAGGAACGGTTAGGGTCAACATGCTGATAAGCGATTGGGCCAAAAGCGCCGCAGTCCCTGATTCCCTCCCATGCCTGAGGCGCTTGAGGCGGCTTGAATCTCAGCTTTCCGACCGGTGCTTGCGCATATGGAATCCCTCTATATACATAGCAGCCGCTTAATTGAACGCCTTTTACTTGTCCCGATGACGTTTGAATAATCACTAGAGCCCTTCTCCCATCTGTATGGTGATGTGATCATTATAATCTTGAGAATCCATGAACTCTAATATATATTTAGGCATAGCAACTATAACCCTAAGGTTATAACAAGGAAAGAAAAGGTGAATCCATTGGAGCTCCTGCAACTGAAATATTTTCAAACGGCGGCGCGATTGCAGCACATGACGCAGGCCGCCAGGCAATTGCATATCTCTCAGCCTGCCCTTAGCAAAATGATCGCTTCCCTCGAAGCGGAGCTTGGGGTAAAGCTGTTCGAACGCACCAACAAATCAATCCGGCTTAATGAGCATGGCATCCATTTTCTGAACAAAGTGGATATCGCTCTTCAAGCTTTGGAGGATGGAAAGAAAGAGCTGCAGGATTTGGTGGAATCTCCTTCCGATTACATCACGCTGGATGTACGCGTCTCCTCCCATCTCCTTCCAGGCCTTCTTGCCGATTACCGCAAGACGAGACCGGATACGCAATTCCATCTGCTTCAGCACGCTTTGCCCGGCGAACATGCTTACGACTTTGACTTATGCCTGTCAGACGGGGCTGTGCCTCCGCCCGGCTGTCATTCGGTCGCCTTGCTGCGGGAGAGTATTGTCGTTGCGCTGCCCTCCGAGCATCGTCTGGCAAAGCGCGACCGGATCAGCCTGCAGGAATTGAAGGAGGAAAGATTCATCAGCCTTCCTCCCGGCAAATCGCTGCGGGAGACTACGGATGCCTTCTGCCGGCTCGCCGGCTTCACGCCGCCTATTCAGTTTGAAAGCGATGATCCCGCCACGGTCCGCGGTCTCATTCGGGCGGGTCAAGGGCTAGCTTTTCTTCCTGCCGTTACTTGGGGAGGCTCAACCGGACCGGACGTGGTTACTGTCCCTCTGAAGGAAGAATATTGCGAACGTTCCATCTCGCTTCATTGGCCCAAGGGACGATACCTGACACAAGCGGCCGCGTCGTTTCGGGATTGCACCATCCGGTACTTCTCGGAACTGGCCGATGCTTATTCCAAAGCATGAAGCTCGTATAGCTCCCCGCTCAAGGATTGCAGATAAGGCGCCCATTCCCCGCTAATGTAGAGGTGGAGCTGATGCATCGCGCGGGTACATGCCGTATAGAACAGCTTCCTTTCGCTCTCGCGATGATAGGACTCCGACGATGCGTCGTAGATCGCGACGGCGTCAAACTCCACGCCTTTGGCCAGATAAGCCGGGATAACCATAATGCCTGATTCGAAGGTTAACGTTTCCGTTGTAATGAGGCGAATGTCTTCCATTCCGTTCGACGTCAGCGCTTCGTAAGCCTCCTTGCTTTCGGCTGTGTTCTTCGCAATGACGGCGATCGACCGGTGGCCTTCCGCCTGGAGAGACTCAAGATCTTGAACAAGCTGCCGGAGCAATGCCCCGCGGCTGCTAGCCGTCGTGATCAACGGCTTTTTGCCATGACGGTCAAACGGTACGATCTCTTCCCCGCCTGGGAGCATCAGCCTGGTGAACTCCACGATCTCTTTCGTCGACCGGTAGCTTTGCAGGAGCGGAATGAGGGTAGTACTCTCCTCCCCGTACAACTTAAGCAGCGGCGAGTCTTTTCCCCCGAGCTTGGAGGATTGGGTAAAAATCGCCTGCCCGAAATCGCCAAGCACGGTCATGCGGGCATTCGGGAACAGCTTCTTCAGGAACGCGTATTGGAATGGCGAATAATCCTGGCCTTCGTCCACGAAGATGTGGCGGACAATCGTATTCATCCGGGAGCCTTCAATTAATTCCTTAAGAAACAGATAAGGCGTAGCATCTTCATAGAACAGCTCTTTTTTGGCCAGCTTCTCCTTCGTTTGCCTGCAAATTTCCGGCCAGTTGGCCGGCGCTGCCGCACCTTCGGTCATCCGGCTATAAGCCGTTTCGTCTTCGTCAAACAGCTGCGCGTAAAGCCCGTTTACATCGACGAACTTCATTTTCTTCACCATCCGGCGTAAAGGCTTGAAATGCTCCTTCACAATCATTTGGCGCAGCAGGTCTTCCTGTTGTTCGGAGAAGTCGAAGATTTGATCCTCTCCCTGATTCGTAAACTTGCGGGCGCGGTCCAGCGCTTTCGCATAACGCTCGGAAACGTCAAACAGCTCTTCGTCGCGCTGGAATTTCTTCAGGATCTCGCTGTAAACCTCCACGTATTGCTCGTTATCAAGGTAATCAAGCTCTTTATCCACCCACTCCGCCGACAGCTCGTTGCGCGCGAATTTGCGCAGCTCCTTCAATACCCATTCCTGCAGCAGGATAACCCGATTGGCGAGGCGGACGGAAGGATCGTAACCGTAAAATTGCTCGGACAATTGCCTCGAAGTAATGAGCTCGCGATCCCGGAACCGTATGCTCTTAAACAACATGCCTTCCCGGCTTAGCCATCCTGCGTACTTCTGAAGCGCATGAAGGAAGGCTTCCGATGCTTTGTACCGGATCCCGTCAACCCGTGCTTCATATCCATCAGCCGCTTCCTGCGTGAGCACGTATTCGATCTGTTCGAACGGGTCCTCCAGCTGCATGGCTGCCCCCAGCCAGTAGTCCAAATATTCCTGGAAGGTCGTCTGCTGCATGTTTTCCTCGCCAAGCTCGGGAAGAACGGTTGAAACATAACTATTAAACATCGGATTAGGCGAGAAAAGCACGATCTGGTCGGCCGTCAACCGCTCTCTGTGCTTATACAGCAAATACGCTGCCCGCTGAAGGGCAGCCGAGGTTTTCCCGCTTCCGGCCACTCCCTGCACGATCAGCATCCGGCTGGTATCGTTGCGGATAATCGCGTTTTGTTCCTTCTGAATCGTGGCCACTATGCTTTTCATCTGGTTATTGGCGCCTTGCCCGAGCACCTGCTGCAGCATGGAATCACCTATAGTGACGCTTGCATCAAAGAAATTTAGAAGCTCCCCGTCTTTAATCTGGTACTGCCGTTTGAGCTCCATCCTTCCTGCGATCCGTCCGCCAGGCGTCGCGTAGGAAGCAGGACCCGGAGAATAGTCGTAATACAAGCTTGCGATCGGCGTCCGCCAATCGTAGACCAGAAAGTTCATTCCGTCCGATGCCAGGAAGGACGATAAGCCGATATAGACCTGCTCTGCCTCATTCACGCCATCCTCTTTAAAGTCAATGCGCCCGAAATAAGGGGATTGTTGAAGCCGTTTCAGGCTTTTCCACTGCTGGCGCCTTTTCTCGTGAGTCCGCTCCCGCTCGGATAATAACGCGGCCTGCTGATTGATGCTGAAGAACGTTTCTTCGAAATCTTCGTCCGAGCTTGTATTGACGGTCACTTCCTCCCAAAAATGCCTGCGTATATTCGAGGCCTGACCGTACAGCTGATCCACTTCCGGCTCGAGCTCCGCAATTTTTTCTTTCAGCTTAACTTTCACTTCATGAAGGCGATTTTGCTCCTGATCCCATTCTTTCTGCATCATAACTATAAACACACTCCTTCTCGAATTTAAAAAAAATCTCGAAAATAAACGTTTGACATTTGACAACCGCATGCGCCGCATGATATTATATAAGTGTAGATAAGATGTGTTTAGTGCGACCATACATATGAAACTCATGCAGAGGTTTTATTACTATAGCATGATTTTTTTTGATACGCAATCGTAAATTCCGCCTCGTTGTCCATACGAGGCTTTTTATTTTTATCCGTCATACAGCAAGGCCGCCCTTCTCTTAAACGAAGGGCGGCCTTTTTTTGTTTGTTAAAGCTCAACGATTTTAGTCGCGATATTTTCGCAAAATGCCCGGTCATGCTCGACAAACAGAATGGTTGGCGCATGCTCCAGCAGCAGCTCCTCGATCTGCATGCGGGAGATGACGTCGATAAAGTTCAAAGGTTCATCCCATACATGAAGATGCGCTTTCTCGCTTAAGCTCTTCGCAATTAAGACCTTCTTCTTCTGGCCTCCGCTGAAGGCGGAAATATCCTTCTCGAACTGAATCCTGGAGAAGTCCAGCTTGCGCAGAATAGCTTTAAATAGACTCTCGTCGATTCCGTGCTCTCTGGCGTAATCCGTCAAATTGCCCCGCAGGTGGGAAGTATCCTGGGACACGTAAGAAATTTTGAGGTTGCTTCCCTTGCGGAATGTCCCGGTATAAGTCAGGTCTTCTCCGACGATCAGCTTAAGAAGACTGGATTTGCCGGAGCCGTTACGGCCGGAAAGTGCGATGCGATCTCCCTGCTCGATCGTAAAGCTGACGTCCGTGCATACTTCCTTATCGCCATAGTAAACCGAGACCCGCTCCAGCTCCGCGAGCTGAGGCTTATGGTAAGTCAGCTGCTCGAGCTTCAAGCTGTCGGAAGACTCGATATTTTTCAATAGCGTGGATTTCTCGTCGATTGCCGTTTGCTGACGCTGCTCCATCGACTTCGAGCGCTTCATCATTTTGGCTGCTTTATGTCCGATATAACCTTTGTCTACCTTGGAGCCGGAATTTCTCGTGCCGTTCTTTGTCTTCTCGACTTCATGAGACCAGTTATTCGTGCGTTTCGCCGCATCCGACAGCCGCTTAATATCTTTTTTCAGCTTATCATTCTCCGCCAGCTCGTATTGATCCTGCCGCTCCTTGTTCTCCCACCAGTCAGAGAAATTGCCCTTCTGAATTTCGATATTCGTTCGGTTGATGGAGAGAATATGGTCAACGCAATGATCCAGGAAGGTACGGTCATGGGAGACTAGGATAAATCCGCTCTTGCTGTTCAAATATTGGCTGACCAGCTTCCGCGCGTTCATGTCCAGATGGTTGGTTGGTTCGTCGATAAGAAGGAAGCTGTCCTCTTTCAGGAATAAGGCGGCAAGCAGCACCTTTGTCTGCTCACCGTTCGAAAGCGTATTAAACGGCCGGTACAGAACATCATCGGATACCTGTAGCAGCGTCAATTCGCGCACGAGCTCCCATTGCTGGTAATCCGGATAAATTTCCTCGACGACATCCGCCGTCAAATATTCCGGATGCTCTACCCGGAACGGAAAATACTCGAACGTTACGTTCGCCGAAATATGTCCGCTGTATTCGTATTTACCAAGCAGCAGGTTCATAAAGGTTGTTTTTCCCCGGCCGTTGCGACCGGTAAAGCCCAGCTTCCAGCTCGTATCAATCTGAAAGCTGACATTCTCAAAAATATTATCGTAGCTGCCCTCATGGGCAAACGTAAGGTTCGAGACATTAATCAATGACATGGAAATTCCCCCCGCAATCAAAAAGAGCTGCAAGAAAGTTACCTTTCTCGCAGCTCAAATGAATACGGCAAATCCGGCCCTTGGATACCGTCCAAACGGGTCGGAAAAGGATATTCGCCTGAGTGAAAAAGAGGTAGTAACTCTCTTGCGCATAGAAAAATAAAACAATCGAAACGGATCGTTATCGTTCGTTTTATTCTTGTCTACCGTCGCAAGAAAATCCTACATATCTTTTTCAACCCCAATCCTTAAATTACAGGTATCTTAACATACCCTTTTTTGAAATTCAACCAATGGAATTGAGAAAATCCGTCATTCGACCAAAGGCTTTTTCCGCCGATGCTTGGACATACCGCGGAGAATAAGGATCCGCAAAGCCATGATTTCCGCCGAATTTGCGGATTTGGACCTGCGTGTTGCCCCGTAATTCGGCTATCAACTCATCCACGTTAAACGAGGGCTCGGCTTCCGGATAAAACAATAACACCGGGCAGGCAAGATTGATCTCCTTATAACTACGGATTCGGGAGCCATAGTAGCCCACCACCGCCGAGATATCGGGGCTCATGCCGCACATCCAGGATGCGGTTGCCCCAACGCTGAATCCAACAAGGAATAATTGTCGGTATTGCGGCTTTAGCTGACCGGTTAATGTTAGTATGGCGGAAGATGCTTTATCGAATCCGACATGCTCCGTAAAATTTCGGTAAGCCTCTGGCTCTTGTTCATAACCAAAAGGCTCTTTCCGGTCGAGCAGATTCGGAGCATATACATCATACCCCTGCTCAGCCAATTTTGTACACATCGTTGAGATATGCGAATTCAGACCGTAGATCTCATGGACTACGATAACGGCCTTATCCGAATGCTGCTTGATCTCAATCCTCGTCATTTTTGCCTTCTCTTCCCTTTCCTTTGCCTTTATGCTCGTCTGACGGCCCTTTCTTCGGCTTATCTTTCTCCGGTTTATCGTGCTTCGGTTTTTCGCGACCCGGTTTATCGTGCTTCGGCTTATCCTCTTTCTCCTCCTGTTTCTTCCCGGTATCCTTTGGTTTCTTCGAAATCCCAGGCGCTTTCGCAAAGGCCATTACCGGCTCGCCTTCAAGAGCTTCGCTCATCAGCTTCTGGAATACGGCTGCTGCTGCCTTCGAGGTTGTCGTCAGGTAGTGGCTGGCATCCGTATGGTCATAACCCAGCCATACCGCTCCAACCAACTGCGGCGTATACCCGACAAACCAATTGTCCTTCATCCCTTGTCCGCCGGTTCCCGGCATTTCGGTAGTACCCGTCTTGCCTGCTACCTGGCGATCGCCAAGGGCCGCTGCGTCGCCGGTACCTTCCTTGACGACTCCTTCAAGCATCGCAGTCATCGTCCGGGCAACGGCAGGCTCCGTCACTTTCACGCTGCCGTTGGAATCGAATTGGGCTGTTGTCTCCCCTTCAGCCGGCTCGATCCGAGTAATGGCATGTGCCGGAATCCGCGTTCCGTCATTCGCGAATACGCCAAAAGCTTCCGCCATGGCGAGCGGCGAGACTCCTTCCTGCAAGCCGCCTAAAGCAAGTCCCAGCGTCCGGTCCGAATCCGTAAGCTCGATACCGAACCGCTTTGCGGCTTCCATCCCTGCATCAATCCCCATCTCATTAAGCAGCGATACCGCAGGCACATTATAAGAATGAATGAGTGCTTCATAGATCGATACTTCGCCAAGATAGCTGCCGCCCGCATTTTTGGGCTGATAACCTCCGAAATTAACCGGTTCATCCATTAAAGTACTGTCCGGAGTATACCCACGCTCCAAAGCCGGCGTATACACCGATATCGGCTTCATCGTAGAGCCCGGCTGGCGTTTCAGCTGCACCGCCCGGTTAAAGCCGCGGAACGGCTGCTCGCCGCGGCCTCCGATGAGAGCCCGTATCCCGCCGTCTCTAGGATCTACAAGCACAGCCCCGCTTTGAATCAGCTGATCCGAGCTGCTCGACGGAAAGAGGCTGTCCTCCGAATAGACTTGCTCGGCGGCTTCCTGCATCTTCCTATCCAGAGTCGTATAGATCCGGAATCCTCCGTGAAGCACTTCATTTTCCGTTAATCCATATTTCTCGCTTGCCTCTCGAATGACCTGATCGATGAAATACGGGTATTTAATGGCGTCACTGCTGCTTGGCTTCGAGCTTTGAATATGAAGCGGCTCCTTTACCGAGGCCTCATAAGTCGATTGATCAATCTTGCCCTGATCCTTCATAAGCTTCAGCACGACGTTTCTGCGGGCTTTCGCTTCCTCCGGATGGCTGTAGGGCGAGAGTGCCGAAGGCGCCTTGATCATTCCGGCAAGCAGTGCCGATTGCGTAAGCGACAGTTCGTTCACCGGAATGCCAAAATACACCTCGGAAGCCTTCTTAATCCCCCAAGCCCCTTCGCCAAAATAAATCTGGTTCAAGTAAAAGGTTATAATCTGCTGCTTATCGTAATTTTTCTCGATTTTCTCGGCGAGCAGCAGCTCCTTCCACTTGCGGGTCCAGGTCCGTTCCTGGCTAAGAAACACGTTTTTCGCCAGCTGCTGCGTAATGGTGCTTGCTCCCTGTACCGTCTTGCCATTAGTCAGATTGGTCATCATGGCACGGGCAATCCCTTGCAAATCCGTGCCTTTATGCTCGAAGAACCGTTTGTCCTCTACGGCGACTACCGCTTCGATCAGTTGCTCCGGCAGGCTGTCATGGCTGACGGCTTCGGCTTTTTTCGGCGAAATGCGAAGCGCTTCTTCGTTATTCTGATCGTAAATGATCGTGGAGGCAGGCAGCGGCTCCTCCAGCAAGGACACATCCTGCCTCGCAACCATGAATTTAAATGCAATTACTCCCACTACGGCGAAAAAAACGCAGGCAATCATAACAAGAAGGACAAGCTTCTTCCATAGTCCTCGTTTTTTTGCTTTTTGATAATGCATCTCTGATCTCATTTCAACTTCCTCCAAGCTTGCTGCAACAACCTGTTACTTTTGTCTTGGATAATCATTCGCAGTCAAGACCCGTTTTCTGTACGTAGGATCTAAACAAATGCCATTATAAGAAAAAGTCTGCGATATACGGACCTATAATATCAACCGCAGCATCATGACGGTTACTACGCCCGTGATAATCGTGCCAAGCAAGCTGCGCGTGAATATCGCTACCAAGAAGGTGGGCAGCGCGGCAAACAGCTCGATGTTATCCTGCAGAGCGGTAAGCTTACCGCCGGTCATCAGCAGTTCATTGCCTAATAAGGCTGCCATAACCGCAACCGGTATATAGCTTAGCCATCGCATCGCGAGATCCGGGATTTGCAATCGGCTGAGCACAACAAGCGGCAGCACCCTGGGAACAAAAGTAACGATTGAAGCACCTAGTATAATGGCAAGAATATCCCATCTTATTTCCATCGTTCAATCAACACTCCTATTGTTGCCGCGCTTACGGTAGCGATAATAACCGCCACGCTTCCCGAGGTCACCGTGCTTGCACCTACAACGATAATCACCGCGCTTACGACAACGACCATATCTCTGAACAGCTTCTGGCGGCCTAATAGCTGCAAGACCAGCAGTCCAATAAACATCGCAGGCAACGCGAAATCGAGCCCGAACTTCTCCGGATTCGTAATCCATTGCCCCAGAAAAGCTCCCGCCATCGTAGCAAGTATCCAATTGAGATAGGCCGTTACATTCAGACCGTTCATCCAAGATTCGCTAAGCGCCCTCGTGTTTGCGGCTTTGTTCATAGCCACTCCAAAAGTCTCGTCCGTCAAAAGCGTACCGATCATCACGGTCTTGAACGCCGTCAACTGGCGGAAATAAGGAGACAATGCCGCGCTTAGCAGCAGATGCCGAAGATTAACGATAAATACGGTAAACACGATTGCCGCTATGGAGCCTTGCGAGGCTACCATACCGGCGATAATAAATTGCGCGGAGCCGGCATAAATAAGAATCGACATCAAGGTAATTTCCAGTACGCTTAACCCCGAGGTATGACCAACCACTCCCGCCGCGAATCCGATGCTTAAATACCCCAGTAAAGTAGGTACGCAATCCTTCACCCCTTGAAGGAAGCCGTTCTCGTCTCTTTCCATTCTAAGCTGTGCGTTCTCTTGCTGCATGTACTTCCCTCTCTTAAGATAAGCTATCCCTTTATCTTAACATAAAAAGAAGCCACGGAACGCGGCTTCCTTAATCCTTTTCAAGATGCATTTCCGTCTAATCGTTTGTTACGATAATTCATGCCGCACCTCTCCAAGCTGTCGATTCTCCTTAGGCTTTGACTTGAACAAGAGAATTCCTGCCAGAAGCGCAGCTATGCCAATGGCTTTCTGCGGCGTGAAAGGCACCCGCTCGAGTCCAAACCAACCGGCCGAATCCCACCATAAAGCGCAAAGCAGCTGGGAGGCCATTACGATCGTTGTCCCATAGCTTGGGCCCAATAGCCTTACTCCCTTTACGACGCAAGTGACTACGCCGATGCCAAGCAAGCCGCTGAACCAGAACCAGACGGGCATCGGCTTCCAGCTCAGCAAATCCGCTCCTTCAAACAGCAACCCCATGCCTAACGAAGCCATAAAGCCCATTCCAAGCACTAGAGCCGTAGTTGTATGCGAATTCGCGGCCGCATTGACTTTATTGTTGAACAAATTCTGCACGCTGACCAGCGAACCCGCCATCAATGCCAGTAATATACCTGTCAACATCATTTCTGCTCCTTCCGGTCCCCATTCTCGTAAATATTTTTTCCGGCAGTCTCTTCAAGTCCCTTGCGGTCTTTCACGAGAAGCGTTCCCCGGCTGCGCTCGATCAGGTTCATGCCGGTGAAGCCGAGAATAATGCGATTCAAGTGCCGGTAGCTTGTTCCGATAAGATTCGCCATATCCTTCAGATGAGTCGTGCTGACTATAGCATCCTCCGGGGTCGTTACGGACAGCAAATAGCTTGCCAACCGGACTTCGACCGGGTACAAGAGATTAAAGCTAAGCGACACCGACTTGTTATAAAACTTTTCGGTGACGAGATGCAGCATAAATTGCAGGAACGGTACTTCTTCCCGATATAGCTTCAGCCAACGCTTGTGAAAAACAATGGTCTCCACTTTGGTTACCGCGGATACGGTATTCAAATTTTCCAATTCGTTCAGGCATTCAATCTCGCCGAGCACGCCTAGCGGGGAGGTAAAATTAATAAGCAGCGTCTTGCCGTCTGCCGAGGTCGTGTACACCTTCACTTTTCCAAGCATGAGAAAGAAGATATACTCCGGTATTTCGCCTTGCTTGCATAGCGTGTCGCCCGGTTCGAACCGGTATAACGCCAGATGCTGCCGAAGCGAGCTTGGGAATACATCGTCTAACGCGTATTGGGTTAGGTATTGATCGATCCTTGCATCATCCAAAATTTCTTTCAACGGGCGGCCTCCCCTTTCTAATGGATATTTTATCCGGTCAGAACGATAAACATAAGATTCCGGTAATCATAAGGGCAATGCCGATCCATTGCGGGGCTCTTAACCGGATTGCCGCATTCCCGAACCAGCCGGCTTTTTCCATTCCTAATGTAACCAGGATCTGGGCAATCAGCACGGACGATACCGTAATGGCTGCTCCGTTATGGTGAAAAGCCGTAATGTTGCTGAATATGATAAAAGCCGCAAACGCTCCTCCGAACCGGTAGCGAAGCTTCACTTGATTGAGCTGCTTCCACGACCGGTCGCCTGTGAGCCATACGATTAACAGTGCGGCAGCAAAGCCCGTCCCTTGCGTCAGAACGGCGGCCTGCCAGGTGCCAAGCTGCTCGCCAATCGCTGAATTGGCAGTCCCTTGCAAGGTTAGAAACACACCGCCCAGCACGGCAAATAGAATGCCTCTCATCACTCGTCATCCTCCTCGTTCGTTTCGCTCTTCTAATTAAACGACGAGAGTGAAAAAACAAAAAGGACATATGTCCTAAACTCTTGAAAGACAAATAAAAAAAGCATCATTGCCTCTTAAGCAGCGATGCCTTCCTTATCTTTTTCCGTATACTCTTCGTTCTTGCCTTGCATTTGCTTGTTCATCTCGCGAAGCTCTTGCAGCATCGTATCCAGCTCGGTGCGCAGCTGATGAAGCTCGTTTTTGCAAAGGAATTGAAGCTTATCCAGTTCGCTTGTGCTCATATTGCCCATGCGGATCTGGTAAAGCAGCTTGTATTGCATCGATTCGCTTTCGCTGATTCGGTACTCCGGCATTCTTGCAGGTTCTGTTTTTTGGGCTTTCATCGCTTTATTTGGCTCCTTTATCGTTTGTTCTACCGTTAGCATAAAGGAGCTGTATTAAGGATGTATTTAGCCAATGTTAGATAAAAATTAATTTTCAATCCAAATGTAATTTCCGTGCTTTGATAATCAAGAACCAAGGATTAGTCATTAAACGGCCGTACCAACGCTTATACCAGTCTTCCGCTTCCGGGATATCCTCCTTGGCAGGCTGCGGTTCGATCATTCGATCCAGTGTAAAATATTCCGTCGTCGCGTTAACAATATCCATCATGGATTTATGATAAAAGGTTACCTCCACGGGTCCCGTCTCCTTCTTATTCCATACATCCGTTAATAATTCATGGGCGAAATAGTTCGTGCGTTCAAACTCACGGAACACCATAAACGGATGATGGACCGAGAATTGCAATGTACCGCCCGGCTTCAGCACGCGTCGCATCTCCCGGAAGACGGTTCCCCAATCCTCGACGTAATGCAGGGTAAGCGAGCTGACAATAAGGTCAAACGATTCGTCCTCAAACGGCAGCGTCCGGCCAAGCTCGCAGACCAATACGTTTGCTTTATCCCCTACTCTTCTCTTGCATGCCGCAACCATCTCCGGGCTAAGATCTATGGCTGTGACTTGCGCTCCACGTTCAACGAATTGCGCGGTATACCAGCCTGCAGCACAACCCGCATCCAGAACCGCCATGCCGGACATAGAGTCCGGCAGCAGCTTCATCATCGCCGGCCGTTCATAATAGGCATTATGCCCGCTGCTTTGATCGACGGACTGTTCGTACGCGATGGCCAATCGGTCAAATGCCTTCGAGACTTTTTCATTCATTATGCGTCACATCCTCTTGTGGACATTTCCTTTATTCACGAATGCTTGCGCGCCTTCCAGATGCAGCAGCTCCTTTTTCATTTGAAGCCCGCCTCTGTCAAACAAGACCATCTTACCACCCCGTAAACAAAACAAAAAGCCGCGAATTTAGCGGCTTCCTGCAACGACCTTATTCAACGATTAATTTGCCAACCATCTTGCTGTGGCCTGCGCCGCATACAACCGAGCAATGGAATTCATGCTCGCCGGCTTTGTCGGCCGTAAATTCCGCCGTACCGTTGTTTTCCTTGATATCGACGTTATAATCCGGAATCGCGAAGCCATGGAAGCCCTCGGCGTTGTTCAAGGTGATCTTTACTTTGTCGCCTTGTTTGACGCGGATTTCCGGCTGATCAAATTCGAAGTTCTTCGCTTTGATTGTGATCGCCTTCGATCCGCCACCGCCTGCGGCATTATTGCCGGCATTGGTCCCTGCGTTTGTTCCGGCGTTTGTTCCCGCATTGGTACCGGCGTTATTGCTTGCGCCCGTGTTGGCATTATTGTTGTTCTTGCCTGAGTTTGATCCGCATCCCGCAGCCGTTCCCATCACGGTTACGGCGAGAGCGGCAATCATAAGCAGCTTATGGATTTTCATTGCGGCTGTCTCCTTTTCGCTTTTAATTTTTTGTCTGTTCCAGCTCGATAACGTTGGATTTGACTTCCGGTTCGTCATCGGCAATCCCTTTTGTTGAATTCCGGAACTCGCGCAGCGTATCGCCAAAGGCCCGTCCAAGCTGAGGCAGCTTTGCCGGCCCAAAAACAATCAAAGCGATAGCCAAAATAATAATCAGCCCTGAAATTCCTACGTTGTTAAACATACGATCCCTCCACAATCAAGTCGTTTGTACAGCAAACTTCCGCCTATAATAACGCGCCGATATAAAAGCGCTGATCTCGAAGAGCAGAATGAGTGGAACGGTCACGGACAAATGGGATACAAAATCCGGAGGTGAGATAAGTGTTCCCACAACCGCCAGACCTACATACGCAAATTTTCGCACCTGCTTCATTTTGCCCGGAGTCAGCATCCCGATTCGGGTAAGAAATGTCATAGCGAGCGGCATCTCGAAAGCAACCCCCATCGGAAGCAGGAAGCTGATCAGAAAAGACATGTAATGCTGGATGCCGTACACCTCTTGAGCTCCCATCGACTGATTCAGCTTGATCATGAACCGGATCATCATCGGCAGGGCTACGGTGTATCCGAATAACACGCCGCCAACGAACAGCAAGGACGAGGTCGGTACATAGACCAAGGTGCTTTTGGCCTCCGCGTCCGTCATGCCCGGTCTTGCGAATGCCCACAGATGGTACATGAGGAAAGGAAGCGTCAGGATAATCCCTACGAGCAGCGCGCATTTCATATACACTGCTATGCCGTCCGAGAGAGCAAAGACGCTCCATTCCACCTCAATGGCTCCCAAATGTCCTTTGACGAAGGTCAATATTTTCGGCGCCGCGTACAGCCCCACGCCTAAGGATGCCAAAAACCAGCCGGCCACATAAATGAGGCGTTTCCGAAGCTCGGTCAGATGACTGATCAGATCGCTGCCGACAGTCTCAGCCGCTTCGCCATGCTGATTGCTCACACGAGTGAACCGCCTTTATCGATGTACTTCTGAACCCCTTCCGCCGTCCGGTAAGCCAGCGCGCCAACCGTTGAGGTAGGGTTATATCCGCTGTTATGCGAGAAGTTGGATGCACCGCAGATGAAAACATTTTCCGCATCCCACATTTGCAGGTAATTATTGACGACGGATGTCTTGGGATCCGTTCCCATTATCGTTCCGCCCGTGTTATGGGTAGACTGATACGGAACAATGTTGTATTGCTTGAGCGAGTCGTGAATTTCCGTCTTTGTTCCGCCCATTTGATCGGCGATTTCCTTCGTCTTCTGCGCGATAAATTTGACAAGCTCGCGGTCCTGATCCTCGAAATCGAAGGTCATCCGGATAAGCGGCAATCCAAGCGCATCCTTGTATTCCGGATCAAGATCGAGGAAGTGATACCGGTTCGGCATGCTGGCGCCTTGCCCGGTAACCGACAACACGCGGTTTGAATTATGGATCGTCGCTTTTTTGAACTCGGCTCCCCATTTCGGCGTACCGGCCGGGACCGGCTGATACTGAATCGGGCGGAGACCGGTCTGCGTAAACCGGATGTTGGCGCCATGCAGAAACTTGAGATCGCTGTGATCAAAGTTATCGCCGTTGAAATCATCGATGCTGCTCCCAAGCGCGCCCGCGCCCATAGCCAAGTTAAATTCGCGATCCTCGTAAAAAATGCTCGTGCTGGCACCGTTTACTTGGTAAGCGTAATTGCGTCCGACAGAGCCTTTTTGCGACTGCGGATCATACGGTTCGCCTAGCTTGGAAAGCAACAGCAGTCTTACATTGGAGAAGACGTAGCTTGCAAGAATAACGACGTCGGCAGGCTGTATATATTCTTCTCCGGTCGGGGTATGCACGTAAGTGACGCCGGTTGCTTTTTTGCCTTCATGATTGATTTTGATCACGTTGGAATGGGTGCGGACCTCCAATTTCCCCGTCTGCTTCGCAACCGGGAGTACCGTGACAACGGGATCGGCTTTCGCGCCGTATTCGCAGCCGAACCTCTCGCAATACCCGCAGTATTGACATGGAGCACGCTCAACGCCATCCGGATTTTTATAAGGCTCCGACAGATTGGCCGAAGGGATTACATAAGGATTGTAGCCTAGCTTCTTGGCCGCATCCTCGAACAGCTTCATTCCCGGAGTCTTCTTCATGGGACCGGTAGCAAATGGAGTGGACATTTTCCCGATATTGGACGGCAGCTCCTTCTCTCCCGATATCCCCGCCATTTGCTCGTACTTCACAAAGTAAGGCTCGAGCTGATCATAGGTAATGCCCCAGTCGCGAAGCGTCATATTCTCCGGAATTTTTTTCTTGCCGTAACGCTCCACCGTCTTGCTGTAAATCTCGAAGTCGTAAGGGAGGAACCGATAGTATTGACCGTTCCAGTGAACCCCGGCCCCGCCTAAACCGTCGCCAAGCAAAAAGGAACCGTATGTACGCATCGGCAATGCTCTCATCTTCATGGTGTTTCGAAACGTTACCGTTTCTTTGGACAAATCCTGCATCAGTTCATAACGGGCAGCGTAGCGAAGCTCGTCATGGACATGGTAATAATCCTGCGTATCACGGCTTTTGCCGCGTTCCAATCCAACCACGGAAATTCCGGCTTTGGTCAGCTCGGCGGCGATGATGCCGCCAACCCATCCCATTCCGACAATAACAACGGGAACCTTTGGTAGTGTAGTTGCCATCTATGCTTCACCCCTTATCTATCCGAGCTCAAGATGATCGTGCAAGCTTAACGGATCAAGTTTGACAAACTCGTCTTTGTCTACGTATTCGGTATAACTCATCTGGTTGCCGGGGAAATTTCTCATCTTCCAGCCTGCCATATTCCGGTTGCCCCCATATAGAGGGTCAGCATAAGCTCCTTCCAGCGTCAGATTGAGAAACATCGCGAAGAAGTTCGACGCAGGGAAATCCTTTATGCTGGTATCGTTCTTTTCAAAAGCGGTCAGAACGGCATCCTGATCCTCCGGCGCAATTTCGACAAACGGCTTCTGGTATTTGGTATTGCTGTATTGATTCAGGGCATCCAATCCTAACGCGATTAGTTCTCGACGTTTGAAGATGAGCTGATAGCCCTGCGTTTCCTCCGCCTTGTAATAAGGCGGGAGCATATAATCCCGGGCATTATAGCCGTATTGACTGACCATCTGGTGGTCGATGAAAAAGGCTACCCCCAGCTCCTTGGCGCCAGGACCCAAATCATCCTTCGGAAAGAGCCGTTCCGCTGCGGCTTCCGCCGTCAAGAACTGAT
Organism: Paenibacillus sp. BK033; assembly: GCF_004345425.1. Taxonomy (GTDB): domain Bacteria; phylum Bacillota; class Bacilli; order Paenibacillales; family Paenibacillaceae; genus Pristimantibacillus. The sequence continues at coordinate 181,431 of NZ_SLVP01000005.1, read as the reverse complement.
CCTGACTAAAAAACATCAGCGCCTGATTATAGTCTCTATCCTCTGGTGCAGTCCCCGACTTGCCCGGTTCCGGTGCTGTTTCCTTCACCGTCTGCTTCATATTCGAACCTACAAGTCCTCCGATGACCCCGCCTAGCACTACCCCGCCAAGCGCTGTACCGGAATATTTAAGGAACCTTCTGCGCGATTCGTCCTGCGGCTGATTCGGTTTATCGTTCGCCATAATCGTTGTCTCCTTACTACCCGATTTAGTAGGTTTTCTAATTTTCTTCCAAGTGATCTTAAATTATTCATGAATTATTCCAATTGAGGAAACAGAAAAAAACCCGCCCTTTTTAATAGCGAGTTTACTGATAGCCTAGAACGGGTCGATCCTTACTTTAATACCATGGAAGCAGTTCTATCATTAGGAGGATTGTTAACTATGTTTAGAAGAAGAGCGACAATTAACAAAAAAGCTGCACCTTGTTACAAGGTGCAACGTCATGTCCATGAGTTTCTGGGCAGCACTCAGCTTGCCGAAGAAGGAAATGATCGTCATAATCATCGCTTCGCAGGTGTTACCGGACAGGCGATACCGCGAGGAAATAGCCATGTTCATGAAATTGACTTGACCAATACGGATTTCTTTAATCATTTTCATAAATTAAAAAAAATTACGACTGGTCCTGCTATCCCCGTCGGAAGAGGCAAGCACGTTCATTTTGTAAAAGGCCAGACGACCTTCAACGATGGTCATGTTCATCAATTTAAATTCTCGACTTTAATTCAAGCGCCGCTGGTTAAATAAAAATAAGATAGACTGTCGGCATAACCGGCAGTCTATCTCTTTTTCTGAAACTATGTTAATACGTTCACCGGCGAACCTGCCAAATACGCTTCGATATCTTCTACAATGCCCTTGTAGAAACCGCGGTACGCCGCTTCCGTTACGTAACCGATATGCGGGGTCGCAAGGACATTCGGGAGCAAGCGGAACGGATCGTCTTGAGGCAGCGGCTCCTGCTCGAATACGTCGATCCCTGCTCCGGCGATTTTGCCGCTCCTAAGAGCTTCAAGCAAAGGCTTCCGCTCCACAATAGGGCCGCGCGAAGTGTTAATGAGAAAAGCTGTCGGCCGCATCCGCTCCAGCTCTTTTTCACCAATCAAGCCCCGGGTACGATCGCTTAGCACCAAATGTATCGAAACGAAGTCGCTGCTCTCCAGCAGCTCTTCCTTGGAGCCAGCCAGCGTAACGCCGGCTGCCGCAGCTTTCTCTGCCGTCAGGTTCCGGCTCCACGCCGTCACCTTCATGCCGAAGGCTTGTCCGATCCTTGCCACATTGGTTCCGATATGGCCAAGTCCCAACAAGCCAAGCCTCTTGCCATGAAGATCGACGCCAATCGTGCTTTGCCAGCCGCCGTTTCTAACCGCTTCGTTCTCCGGCACCAGCTTTCGGGCGAGACCGAGAATAAGCGCCCAAGTCAGCTCGGTAGTCCCCTCGCCTCCCCCTTTTGTGCCGCATACCGTAATTCCCTGTTCGGCAGCTGTGGCCAGATCAATGGAAGCGTTGCGCATACCGGTTGTTACGAGAAGCTTCAGGTTAGGCAGCCGCTGCAGTAGCTCCTTGCGGAATGGCGTTCTTTCCCGCATGACGACAACAATCTCGCAATCCTGTACGGAAGCGATAAGCTCGTCCTGATTCTCGAAATGATGATTGAATACTTGAACCTCGATCCGATCCGTCACTTGCGACCAATCCGCCATACGTAATGCAGCGTTCTGGTAATCATCCAATACGGCGCATTTCATTTGTTGTTCTCCTCCTTCTCTTAGAAAGCAAATAGAAAGCAAATAGAAAGCAAAACAGCAAGCTCCTTACCCGCTATTCTGGGGGGAGCTTGCTGCAAACAATCTCTATTATTTCGGTTGGATATAACCTTCCGCCTTGAGCAGTTCCGCAATCAATACGGCACCGCCGGCCGCACCGCGGAGCGTGTTATGAGACAAGCCAACGAATTTGAAATCGTACAGGGTATCCTCGCGCAGACGGCCTGCGGATACGCCCATTCCTTTTTCAATGTCGCGGTCGAGCTTCGTTTGCGGTCTGTTCTCTTCTTCGAAGTACGTGATGAATTGCTTAGGCGCGCTTGGCAGACCCAGCTCTTGCGGACGGCCTTTGTACTCGGACCAACGCGCGAGGATCTCTTCCTTCGAAGGCTTGTTCTCGAAATTCACGAACACCGTAGCAAGGTGACCGTCCGTTACCGGAACGCGGATGCACTGCGTCGTGATCAGCGGAGCGCTTGCTTTCACGACTTCGCCGTTCTCAACGCTGCCCCAGATACGGAGCGGCTCCTGCTCGCTCTTCTCTTCTTCCCCGCCGATGTAAGGAATCACGTTATCCAGCATATCCGGCCAGTCCGTAAAGTTCTTGCCTGCGCCGGAGATCGCTTGATACGTCGAAGCTACGACGGTAGTTGGCTTGAATTCGCGAAGAGCATGAAGCGCCGGTACATAGCTTTGAATCGAGCAGTTCGGTTTTACCGCGATAAAACCGGTCGTTGTACCGAGACGTTTTCTTTGGGCTTCAATAACTTCAAGATGTTCCGGGTTGATTTCGGGAATAACCATAGGAACGTCCGCCGTCCAGCGGTGAGCCGAGTTGTTGGACACGACAGGCGTACCCGTCTTCGCGTAAGCTTCTTCGAGCGCCTGGATCTCTTTCTTAGGCATATCTACCGCGCAGAATACAAAATCAACGCCCTCAGCAACCTCTTCGACCTTCGATGCGTCCTGGACCACGATATTTTTAACCGCTTCAGGGATTGGAGTGTCAAGCTTCCATCTGTTTTGAACCGATTCCACATACGTTTTGCCTGCCGAGCCTGCGCTTGCGGCAATAGCCGTTACTTCAAACCAAGGATGCTGATCCAGCAATTGCACGAAGCGCTGGCCAACCATGCCCGTTCCACCAACAATACCAACTTTAAGTTTTTGCGACATTTGTTCTTCAAATCCTCTCAGTCTGATTTTGTATGCCGTACCTTATACCTTACATGTATGCGGTACAAATCCCTTTGCTAGCCGCGAAAAATAAAAAAATCCCACCCCCAAGACCGTAGTCTCAGGGACGAGATTTGAATACCCGTGGTACCACCCTAAATTCGCGGATATGTCGCCATATCAGCCTCTTCAAGTACGGCATTGCAGTCCCAATGCTTATACTCTAGCTCTATAACAGGAGCTCCTGTCACACCATCCCCAGCCTTGCCGGTTCCGATGCGCTGCTCAGAGTCTTTCTTCAATAAATCATTCTTTACTCCTTTTCAGCATGCCGGAGCTCTCTGGAAAAGAATTGATTTATCTACTCGTCTCGTCATTGCATTTCATATTGCAGTTATAATAACAAAAAACGAATCCGAGGTAAACCCATTTTCGCAAAAAAATTAACGGCTGGCTGCCGCTCTGAGATTGAGCGTCTTGTAAGCTTTCGCGTAGACCCATAACGCGTTCAGCAGCAGGATGGCTCCCGTTGTCAAAAAGACTGCCCGGATGCCTAACCACGCCGCTATTTGCCCGCCGAGAATCGAACCGATGAAAACGCCTAAATAACCGGCAGACATTGTAAAACCAAACATCCTTCCCGTGAGAGCATCCGGCGTGATTTTTTTGATCAGAATATTAACCGACGGATTTAGTCCACCAGCCGCCAGTCCCAATAAAAATCGAAGCGCCATAAGCTCCCAAGGCTGATGGACCAATGCCTGCGGTATAAACAACAGTCCGGCAACAATCAAAGCGGCCAGCATCACTTTGTGCGCGCCAATCTTATCCGAAAGCCTGCCGAGCCTTGGCGCGGCGATCATGTTGGCCAGCCCGGACGCGGAAAATATAAACCCGGCCAGCAAAGCCACATGCTCGGTACTGCTCGTTAAGCTTGTTACGTACACCGTTAGCACGGGCTCAATGGAATACATGGCGAGAGTCAAGGCAAAATACGTCACGAACAAAGTGATCGTCAGGTTCTTCTCGGGGATACTGCCCCAGACTTCCTTCATCTTCTGCGCTTTTTGGTCTATGCGCGTGAAATTCTCTTTCACAAACAACAAGGTTGTTAGAAAAGCGAACAATAAAAGAACTCCGGTAATAAAGAACACATTCCGCATGCCGAAATGCAATTCTATGAAACCGCCGATCGACGGACCTAACAAGGAACCCGCAATCCCGGCCGTAGACAAGGTCCCAAGCGCCCAGCCGGCATGGGCTTTCTCGGTCTGCGTTGCAATCAGCGCCGTGCAAGCCGAGGCGTATCCTGTAATGATTCCCTGCAGCAGGCGAAGGCCAATCAGCTCATACACGTTTTGGGCAAAGCCCATGCTGAAAATAACGATCGCCATGCCGAGGCTGGCCCGCAGCAGCATCGGCTTTCGCCCGTATTTGTCCGCCGCGATTCCCCATATCGGGGAAAACACGGCGGACAGAATAAAGGTAATCCCAAACGCTAAACCGGAATACTGCTCTACCATTCGGGTATCGGAAACGCCCAGATGGTGGATGTACAAAGGCAACACCGGGGCGATCTGGCTCATGCCGATGCTTGCGACGAATACGCCAAACCAACAGACGAACAGGTTTCTTTTCCAAATAGGCATACCTGTCATCTCCCTTCCTCCTGCTGCTGCCGGGTGCTCTATCCCAAGGTCTCGATCCAGGCCTCAACCGTCTTCACGTCCGCCTGACGCGGGAAGACCTTCTCGGTTAGGACGCGGTGAACTTCGGGATCCGCATCCAGACAGGCATCCTGCAATACGGTAATGGCATAATCCTTGTCTGCCGCCTCGCGGATCGTAGACAATACAACTCCGCTTGTCGAGATGCCGCAGAGAATAAGATTCTCGACCTGCTTCGCGCGAAGAATAACCTCCAGATTGCTTCCGGCAAAAGCGCTGATCCGGAACTTCGTAACGACCGGCTCGCCCGGCAGCGGCTTCACCGATTCGTGAATCTGCGTGGCATCGTCATGGATCGTCATGCCGCCGTGCTGCGCAACCACCGAAAATGACTTATTGCGGGGGCTTACTTCCGGATAGCCTTCGTTAAAGCCGACACGGACAAAAATAACCGGAATCCCATGCTTCCGCGCAGCCTCCAAAGCTTTCTGAAAAGGTTGAATAACCTCTTTGTTATCCGCAAACCGGGATACGATTCCGTTCTGCAAGTCCATGATTACAAATGCGCTTCGTTTCGCGTTCAACATCGGTTGTACACACTCCTAACGGTTATGTTAATATAAGCGGAGAACTCTCCTCTTGATATTAAACGGAGACCTCTCCGGTTGTCAACCAAACCTAAAAATCATGTTTCGCAGATAGGAAGTGATCCGGTCATGAATGAAGAATCAACGAATCACCCACTGAAGCCCGAACGCCGGGATGCCGCCGAGAACCGTCAGCGGATATTAAATGCGGCTCTTCAATTGTTCGAACAGCATGGCGTGGAGCAGGTCAGTATGAATCAGATTGCCGCCGAAGCGCAAATCGGGCCGGGTACGCTATACCGGCGTTACCGCAACAAAAGCGAGCTGTGCCTGGATCTTATGAAAGACAATCTGGTAATTTTATTCGAGGATATTTATGCCTACCTCGAAGATCATCACTCCGACTCGCCAAGCTCCAGACTAAAGGGTATTCTTGGCTTGTTTATCAAGTTCCGCGAAAAGAAATCACAGCTGCTGCGCGGCGTTGAGGATTCTTCGCAAGCCAACCGGCCGAGCACCCGGCAAAAAGGCCCTCTCTACCATGAGCTGCATGAAATCCTTGTTCAGCTGTTTGACGAGATGCTTGCCGCTGCAGGTAAGCCCGAGCCGAACAGCGTATTCCGCGCCGATATGCTCCTCAATGGCGTAAGCAGCGAATCGTATCTGTTCCAGCGGGAGGTCCGCGGTTATACGCCGGAAGAGATCCTCGCGCATCTCAGCGCAACTTTTATCGCCGATAAATAGGCAGCACGAAAAAACCAGCCCTATCCCTATGACTAGGAATGTGGGCTGGTTTTCGTTGTTTCACAAGCGCACTAAAGGCTTTTCCGCCGGTCCTTCGACAACTTCGCCGGTAATCGAGAAGCGCGAGCCGTGGCAAGGGCAATCCCAGGTCCGTTCCCCGTTATTCCATTCCACCTCGCAGCCCATATGCGTGCAGGTCGTATCGACGAGAAAGAGCTGACCGTCTTTATCCCGGTATCCTCCTGCACGGCGGCCTTGAATCTGCACGACGCTGCCTTCGTCCTTTTCAAGCTGCTCCGGACGTTTCTTGACATACTCCAGCTTGCCGGAAATCAGATGCTTCGCAACATCCGCGTTGTCCGAGATCAGCTTGCCGACTGTTTTCCATGACAGGGACCGGGAAGGCGTAAACAGCTTCGCGTACGGGTTATCCTTTTCCATAATAAGATCCCGGATAATGAGGGCAGCCGCCGTACCGTTCGTCATCCCCCATTTGCGGAAGCCCGTAGCGACAAAGACGTCGGGATGAGACGCCGTAATGCGCCCGATAAACGGTATTTTGTCTCCCGTAACCAGATCTTGGGCAGACCACCTGTAGGAAATTTCTTTAATCTTGAACTGATTCTCCGCAAACTTCCGCAGCTCATCATAATGATTGATCGTGCAGATCCCTTGTCCCGTCTTATGGCTTTGCCCGCCTAGAATAATCAGCTTATTCCCGTCTTCGAGCGGGGCATAACGCACGGAGCGCTTCGGATCCTCGGCACTCAGATACATGCCGCCCGGATACTCGTCTTCCACCTGCAAGCCAAGCACATAGGAGCGATCCGCGTGCATTCTTGCAAAATAAAAGCCTTGACCGTCGTAAAACGGAAAATGGGTACAGGAAACAACATATTTGCACCCCACCCGATGTCCGTCGCTAGTCATCACTTTCGGCGTATCCACATGCTCCACGTCTACGGCGGTTGTCTGTTCATAGATTTTGCCGCCCGCCTTCAGAAATTCCCGAACAAGCTTCAGCAAATAGTTGAGCGGGTGAAACTGCGCTTGCGCATCCATCCGAACAGCGCCGAAGAGCGGCAGGTTAAGCGGAATTTTGTCCAAATAAGCACCCGGAATGCCTAGCTCCTGATAAGCTTTCGCTTCGTTTTCCACTTTGACGACATAATCGGCATGATGGGTATAGACGTAGGCGTCCTGTTCGGTATAACCGCAATCAATCTCATGCTTGCCGATCGTTCCGCGGATGAAGTCCATGGCGTCCTTCGCGGCCCCGTAATAGAGCGAAGCTTTTTCCTTGCCTTCCGTGCGGATGAGCTCGTCAAAAATCAGATCGTGCTGCGCCGTGATTTTTGCGGTAGTGTGAGCGGTCGTTCCGTTCAGAATCTCTCCCGCTTCGAGCAGCACAACCCGAAGGCCCTCCTGACTCAACAAATAAGCGGTTGTTATACCGGAAATCCCTCCGCCTACCACAACCACATCGGCTGCCTCGTCTGATTCAAGCTTCGGAAACTTACCCTTTTCATGCTGGGATGCAGTCCAATAGGACTCGGGAAACTGCGGCAGATCTTTATGGTATGACATGGTTGTCGGTACCCCTCTCAACGGCATTTGGATTTCCTTAATTTGCACGTTTGGAAAGAATTTATGTGCAGGCCTACCCTATTTATTCGGTTGACGTTCTCGAAGCTGCCGCAAAATAAGCACGCCTGCCATGATAATAACGCCGCTTAAGGCGTAGACGGTCGACAACGAGAATGCGTCCTTCAAATAGCCCGACAAAAACATGCCGACAACCATCATCCCCATGAACGCAGGCATAATAGCCCCTGATACGCGTCCCATCAAGGCCATCTCGGTGTTGCGCACGATGAGCGTTTGAATGCCTCCTTGAATGGCCGGATATACCAATCCGCTAATGATCAATAAGAGGATGGTCAGCCAAATCAACGCGGAGATGCCGATGCCAATCGTGCAGATCGCCGTAGTTAGCAGACCGGCGATGAACAGACGCTGCGGCTGTATTTTTTTCGCTACGCCTATCATCGCGGCACCTCCAATCAGCATGGCGGCGCCGTTTGTCATGACGAGCCATTGCAGAAAGGCTTTTGACTGTCCAAGCTGTTCCACCACGATAAAAATTTGGAGCGGCTGCGTTAGACCGGAAGCGAATCCGACAACCGCAAAGCTAAGGCACAAGGTTCGCAGAGTCTGGTTCGACCATACGTACTTAATGCCGGCTGTCAGCTCGCTCATAAAGCCGGATTGAAAGCCGGAATGCCGTTCGATCGCATCCCGGGGCAGCGTTGCCAGAATAAGCGATGATCCAAGGAATAAGACGGCCGTCAGAATAAGGGAGACATGAATGCCAAGCTTCAGAAAAATAAGCGTGCCAATAACCGGCCCAAGAACCGTAAAAACCGCGGCAAGGGTTTGGGACATTGCCATGACGCCTTGCAGCTGCTCGCCCGGAACATGGCGTTTGTATAGTTTCATTGCGGATGGCTGGGAAAATTGCGACAAGCTCGCCGATATAAAGGATCCGATCAACAGGGCGATCCATCCGCCGTTGATCAGCGCAAGCAGCACGCCTGCAACGGAGAGCGCCGAGAGCAGATCGCTCCCCACCATCGTCCGCTTCGGACGCCATCTGTCGGCAAAGGTGCCTCCGATTAAGGCGAACAGGAAGATAGGGGCAAATTCCGCCACCGAAATAAGAGAGACATAAACCGGATTATTGTGAGTGAGATCCGTAACATACAGCAATACCGCGTAATTTCGAATCCATATCCCGAGATGCAGCAGCACCCGGGAACCAATGATCGTACGCACATAACGATTGGAGAACATAACAACTACCTCGTGATTCGTAAGATTTTTTTGCATTGGCGATGGGATCGAGAAACGATCCCTAGTGTCATTTCGACGATACAACTGAGCTGCTGTACTCACCTCTTTCCGATTGATTGCTGCTAGCTTAATCATGGATTTCCTATCGATTGCGTTTAATCATATGATCGTATTTACTTATTTAGTAATTTACTAATTTACTAAATAACTGGTGTTAGTGTAATCCGGATTAGCGGCCCGCGTCAAGGCATTTTTTATAAACTTGGCCAGCTCTTTCCCCACCTATGAACTCAAAGACGGGAACAAAATTAATAAATCTTTTCTTCGCCCCCTGTCACAAATCCGGCCGTTCGATTGTCTTAGATACGAAACCGACAGATACGAGATAAATGGAGGAATCATAAGATGCTTTTACCGAAGAGGAATATGTAGGACTCCTTTTAGCCATAAACGCAATCAACAGCTGGAACCGCGTAGCGATTGCAACAGGCATGTTCCCTGACTGTTTCGTGAATTAAGCGTCACCTTTAATAGCCAAATAAACCACTCCTCGGGATGAGGGTGGTTTATTGCCGTTCGTTAGAGTATGATCAAAATAGTTAAATTTTGGAGGTCGATAAGATTTGACGGCTAGCGATACAGCTTTGGATATTGAACAGCTTTACCGGGAGTATAAACCGCTTCTAACTTCCATCGCCTACCGGATGCTGGGTTCGATGAGTGAAGCGGAAGACGCGGTCCAGGATGTGTTCGTTACCGTAAGCAAGCTTAATGGCATCGACATCTCGCATCCAAAAGCGTATTTGGTCAAACTCCTCACCAATCGAGTCTTAAACGTAATGAAATCGGCTCCGCGCAAGCGCGAGAGCTACCCGGGACAATGGCTGCCCGAGCCGGTCAGTGACGGAACCCCGGAATCCTCGCCTCTCGATAATGTGATTCAGCATGAACAGTTGGGCTATGCCCTACTCGTGCTGCTTCAGAACTGCACGCCGCCCGAGCGTGCCGTATTTGTCCTGCGGGAATCCTTCGGTTATGAATACTCGGAGATCGCCGCCTTGCTGGATAAATCCGAAGCGGCCTGCCGGAAAATATTCAGCCGTGCGTCCGCCAAGATCGGTCACTCTTCTTCGCGAAGCGAAGAGAATAAGGCTACGCTCGATGAATCCATGACCCGCTTCGTGCAGTCCTTCTCCGAAGCGATCTATTCGGGACGGCTGGAAAGCTTCATCCATCTTCTTACCGATGACGCGGTCATGCTGACGGACGGCGGAGGCATCGTGCGCTCTGCGCTTAATCCGATTATGGGTCCGGGCAGAATTATCGCCTTTTTGGAGGGCATTGCGAGGAAAGGCGCCTTTGAAGGAAGCTGGCAGCCGATTATTGTCAGCGGACAGCAAGGATTGCTGCAAATCAAGGATAACGAGCCCGTTAAGGTCTATCTGTTCGAACCTGATGAACAAACGGGTAAAATTCGTTCCGTATACTCCATCTCCAATCCGGAGAAGCTTACAAGAATCCTTTAAATACCCAGACCGTTTCCCTCCTGCCGGGAAATGGTCTTTTTTATTGCAAAATGTTTTCTTCCGGTGTAAAATAACCAAACATCCTACGTTTGAACGTTTGGGAAGGAGCAATGCTATGCTAAAGCAAACAAAGCGACTAACACTGGTTGAACAAGTGGCTGAACAGATTGAAGGATTAATTGCTTCCGGTCAATGGGCGGTTGGCACAAAGGTTCCCCCTGAGCCTGAGCTGATGGAGCAGCTGCAAGTCAGCCGCAATACGCTGAGGGAAGCGATCCGTGCCTTAACCCATGCCGGATTGCTGAAAACAAGACAAGGCGACGGCACTTACGTCAGCTCCTCCAGCGCGCTTGGACCCGTACTAAAGAAGCGGATTCAACGATCCAGCTGGCTGGAAACGCTGGAGGTCCGGCATGCCTTGGAAAAAGAAGCGGCTAGTCTCTCCGCTGAGCGGCGGGACGAGGAGGACTTGGAACGGATGGCTTATTGTCTGGAGCAGTGTAAAGAGGCTATTCACAGGACGGATGCCGACGGTTACGCCCATTGGGATATGGAGTTCCATCAGGCCATATTCGCTTCCTCGCGCAACGGGCTGCTTATCGAGCTGTACGATTATATTTCCGACAGCGTACCTCCTATTCTTGTGGACATGTTTAACAGAGACCGGTTCCACGGCTTCCATGACAACCACGCACGGCTGCTTGAGGCGATTAAAGAGCAGGACAGCGCCAAAGCGGTAGAGATGGTACACCAATACATCGGAGAAACACAGCAGCATTTTCAGAATGAAGATACCACCGGAGGACTAGAACAACATGGAACAAATCAGCAAAATAACGAAAGCAGACCTTAAGAAAATTTCCGGTCTGCTGCTCGCTTTAAGCCTTATTTTCGTAGCTGCCAATCTTAGGGCTCCCATCACTTCGGTCGGACCGTTAGTCAGCTACATCCGCGAATCAACCGGAATCTCCAATTCCGTTGCCGGACTTTTGACAACCGTTCCTTTGCTCGCGTTCACGTTTATGTCTCCCTTCGCCCCGCAGCTCGCCCGGCGATACGGAGTGGAACGCGTCATATTTATCGCTTTGATTTTTATCGGAATCGGTACGTTATGCCGCTCCATTTCAAGCTCCGTTGCCCTGTTTGGCGGGACGATCCTGATCGGCTTGTCCATTGCCGTCTGCAACGTCCTTATTCCCAGCCTTGTAAAAAAAGATTTCTCAAACAAAATCGGCTTAATGACCGGTATATATTCGGTATCGATGAACCTATGCGGCGCTCTTGCTTCCGGCATTAGCGTACCGCTTGCCCGCGATGCGGGCTTTGGCTGGCAAGGCGCGTTAAGCTGCTGGCTCGTGCTGACGGCCGTGGGCATCGTCTTCTGGCTGCCTAGAATGAACCAGTCCCGTCAAACGGCTACTATATCCCAAGCGAGTACGGCTGCGGGTGAAGCCAAGCCTTGGCGCTCCTCACTTGCTTGGCAGGTTACTTTGTTTATGGGACTGCAATCCTTTATCTTCTACAATCTTGTTGCCTGGCTTCCGGAAATTCTGAACAGCCGTGGCATGACCAATGATACCGCCGGCTGGATGCTGTCGCTTATCCAGTTCTCGATGCTGCCGTTTACGTTTGTTATCCCAATCATTGCAAGCCGGATGAAGAGTCAACGAGTACTCGTCGTTATTACAACGGTGCTGTACCTGGTTGGCATAGGCGGCTTGCTGCTGGACGGAAACGGCTTGGTTCCGTTATGGTCGGTGCTTATCGGCGTTGCCGGCGCAGGCTCGTTTAGCCTCGCGATGCTGTTTTTCACCCTGCGTACCCGCACTTCCCATGCCGCGGCGCAGTTGTCCGGAATGGCGCAATCGGTCGGCTACCTGCTGGCGGCTATCGGCCCGCTCGTCTTCGGGATGATCCACGACATGACCCATCGCTGGACGGTATCGATAGGTATGCTCATTGCCGCAAGTTTGCTTATCTTTATGTTTGGCATGGGTGCTGCCCGGGACCGCTATGTGGGCGATGAACGATCCTAAGTTAACAAAAAAACCAACTCCGCTTTTCACATCTCGGAGTTGGTTTTTTATCTAGCCTTCCACGATATCCGCTTCCAGCTCGCTTGCGATTTCGAGCATTTTCGGAACTACCGCCTCATTGCTTACTGCCACATAGAGATCGCCGCTATACAGCCGGAAAGGAATCTTAACCTCCCCATAGCTCCACATAAAGAAATCGCCCTCAATGGACATCGTGCTCTCCGGGCCTTTTACCGTAAAGACCGTGGTGTATTCGAAATCCGGCTTGGCTGCAAACAATTGCTTGCATTCGTCTAACGTCATATCCTGAACGTTGCCTGTTTCCTTCAAAGATCTAGTAATGCGGTAACGCTGACTCATCGTAATAGGCCTCCCGTAAATCTTATGTAAGTGCCTATTAGTATACATGACTTCCGACCCGCCTTCAAAACGGAAAAACCAGGCTGCCCATTAAGAGACAGCCCGGTTCATAAATGACTATAGAATAACGCCGTCTTTAAAAATCGCAATCTCGCGGAAGCCGTTACGCTCGTTGTTCGTCTCCCTCTCGCCTGAAGCAAGCTCGACAATCTGGTGAAGCAGCTCTTCCTGAAGCTCCTCCATCCGCTTTCCTTCGATCAGCTGACCCGCGTTGTAATCGATCCAGTTCTTTTTTCGTTCCGCCAGCTGCGTATTTGTCGCGATCTTGACCGTTGGAACCGGACCGCCAAAAGGCGTGCCGCGTCCCGTCGTAAACAACACGATATGAGCGCCCGCAGCCGATAAAGCCGTAACCGATACCAGATCATTGCCGGGCGCTTGAACGAGATTGAGGCCCGGTTTTCTTGACGGTTCCCCATACTGGAGAACGTCGGTTACCGTTGCATGGCCGCCCTTTTGCGTGCAGCCAAGCGACTTTTCCTCAAGCGTCGTAATCCCGCCGTCCTTGTTGCCCGGTGACGGATTCTCGTAGATCTCCTGGCCATGGCGGATAAAATAGCCTTTAAAGTCATTAACGAGGCTAACTATCCCGTCGAAAACTTGCTCATCCGCCGCGCGGTCCATTAGAATCGTCTCCGCGCCAAACATCTCCGGCACTTCCGTTAACAGCGCCGTGCCCCCGGCAGCCGTAATCGCGTCCGCGATACGGCCCACCAGAGGGTTCGCCGTAATGCCGGAAAACCCGTCCGAACCGCCGCATTTCAGGCCAATCCGCAGCTTGGCAAGAGGCAGCTCCTGACGTTTGAATCCGCTGGCGTACCGGACCAGCTGTTCGATCAGCTTGAGCCCTTCCTCCAGCTCATCCTCCACCTCTTGGGATTTCAAGAACTTAACGCGGTCCGGATTATAATCGCCAATCGCTTTCTTGAAGGCTTCAATCTGGTTATTCTCGCAGCCGAGACCGATGACAAGCACGCCGGCCGCATTTCCGTGCCGGACAAGCGCGGACAGCAGCTTCTGCGTCGCCGTCAAATCGTCGCCAAGCTGGGAGCAGCCGTACGGATGAGGGAAATGGTACACGCCGTCAATTCCTTGCCCTTCGAACTGGCGGCCAGCAAGCTTGGCCAGCGTCTCGCAAGTTTTGTTAATGCAGCCAACCGTGTTGATAATCCAAATTTCATTCCGTATTCCGATCTCGCCGTCTTCGCGAACGTAACCTTTGAAAGTTGACGGCCAAGACGGACTGACCTCTGCCCTAGCCGTATCCGTCTTAGGCTTGTATTCATACTCCAGAACCTCGCCTAATCCGGTACGGAGATTATGCGTATGAACCCAGCTGCCAGGCGTTATATCTTCTCTGGCAATTCCAATCGAGTAACCGAATTTATGGACATGAGCGCCGGCCGCAACAGGTTGAATCATAATTTTATGCCCGCGCGGCACTGCTTTGTCCACCGTAACCGATTGCTCGCTGCCGTCGGCCGAAGGCCATCTGACGATCTCGCCGGGTTCGATATCCCTCAGAGCGATAACGACATCGTCCTGCGGATGAAGCAGCGTTGCGTTTGTAATCGTAGCATTTCTCATGCTTGTTCCTCCAATTGCGCAAACTCGGACGTTAACCGGTCCGCCAGGCCGGCTAATCCGTTTAGATCCGTTCCCCACCATGCGTCGCGTCCGAGAACAGTCTCCAGCAGCTCCTTCAAGCTGAGCTCGCCGTTATCCACCCTGTTCCAAAGGGAGGCAAGCTCCGCCAGCATCGCGGCTTCGTCGCGTATGAGCAGCCGGCTTCCATCCAGACGGCTGCCGGCATAAACGCCTTCCTCCGATTCCTTTACTCGGTACAGCTTAAGCAAGGAGGCGAATGCCTTTACAATTAACGGAGGCAAATCGCCAGTTCGCTCGTGATAAGCCATTAGAGTCGGCAGCAGACGCACCTTGAATTTGGATAAACTGTTCATCGCAATATCAATCAGCTTATGCCGCACGTAGGGATTGGCGAACCGTTCGATAACCTGCTCCGCATAAGCCTTCATCTCCGCTTCCGGCAGCGGAACGGATGGCACAATCTCATTGAAAACGACTTCGCGCAGTTGTGCGCCGTACTCCGGATGCTCGATGACTTCGCGAACTTCATTTAGTCCCTTCAGCAGCCCGTATGCCGCCATCCAGGTATGCGCCCCATTCAGGATCCGTACCTTCCGGAGCTGATAGGACTGCAGATCGTTTGTCCATACGACGTTTAATCCCGCCTTTACGAACGGAAGTCGTTCGTCAAGCTCCTCTTCCCCTTCAATCGCCCAAATATGATAAGGCTCAGCCGCATTCAAGAGAAGGTCCTTGATCCCCCATTCCGCATAACGCTCATTCGCTTCTTCGGCCGGGAAGCCCGTTACAATGCGGTCTACCAGCGAATTCAGGAAACGGTTATGCTTCCGGATCCACGCCAAGAACGCTTCTGGCAGCTTCCAATCCGAAGCATGCTGCAGCACGATATCGCGCAGCTTATCGCCGTTACGCTCAACAAGCTCGCAAGGCAGCAATAGAAGACCTTTTGCCGGATCGCCGCCGAAATGCTCAAACCGGCGGTACAGAAGCAGCGTGAGCTTACCCGGGTACGATAAAACCGGCTGATCCGGCGCCCATTCCGATGTCTGGTAGACCAGACCCGCTTCCGTCGTATTGGACACGACAAGCTCCAGGTCAGGGTTAGCCGCAAGCGCGAGGAAACGGTCCCATTCCTGATACGGATCAATAAAGTCAGAGAAGACCGAGATCAGCTCGCGGCGATCAACGAGCTCCCCTTCATGCAGTCCTCTGATCCATTGATAATACAGACCGTCCTGCTCCCTGAGCTCCCGCAGCTTCGCTGCGCCCGTTGGACGAGGCTGGGATACCGCAATGCTGCCGTTAAAAAGCCCCTGTTCATTGCAGCGGTGAATCATCCAATCCACAAAGCCGCGAAGGAAATTGCCTTCGCCAATCTGCAGCACCTTTACCGGATAAGACTTCATCCGGTTATAGGATGAAGCCTCTCCTTCCTTCAGGCTGGCATAATTCAAGGATGGCAGATTATTCGTCAGAGCGCTCATTGGGCAACCTCCGCCTGAACCTGAATGCTCGCCGATTCCGAACCAAAACGGAAATATTGCTCCGCGTTGCGGTAGCAGATGCCTTCCACGATAGAACCAAGCAATTCCATATCCGCGGGCACTTGCCCGGATTCCACCCAGTCGCCAAGCAAATTGCACAGAATCCGGCGGAAGTATTCATGGCGCGGATAAGACAGGAAGCTCCGCGAGTCGGTTAGCATGCCGACAAACCGGCTGATCAAGCCCATATTCGCGAGCGATTTCATTTGGGCAAGCATGCCGTCGATCGTATCGTTGAACCACCATGCCGAGCCAAGCTGGATTTTTCCAGGAATCGTGCCGTCCTGGAAGCTGCCGATAATGGACGCAAGCACGTCGTTATCCGAAGCATTCAAGGAATAAAGAATCGTGCGCGGCAGGCCTCCGTTATTTTCCATGCTGTCGAGCAATCGGACAAGCGGCTCTGCCAACGAACCCGTGTTAATGGAATCATAACCGGTATCCGGACCCAGACGTTTCATCATCGCTGCGTTGTTGTTGCGATGCGCGTGAATATGAAGCTGCATCGCCCAGCCATGATCGGCATACAGACGGGACAGGCAGACCAGCGTGAAGGTCTTGTATTGCGCTTCTTCCTCCAGGCTTACCGGTTCGCCGCGGAGAGCTTTCGCAAAGATCGCAGCCGCTTGCTCTTCCGTCGCATCCGCATACAGAACCGTGTCGATGGCATGGTCGGACAGCAGACAGCCGGTCTGATGGAAGAATTCCACTCTCTCCTTCAGCGCTTTCAACAGCAGGCTGTAGTCAGAGACTTCATAACCGCTTGCCTCTTCCAGACGGCTGATCCAAGGCAGGAACGTCGCGCGGTTGATCTCGAGCGCCTTGTCCGGACGAAACGACGGCCTAACCTGAAAGCCGTGACGGTCTTCCTCCCTCAGCTTGATGTGATACTCCAGCGAATCCGCCGGGTCATCCGTTGTGCATACGACGCGCACATTGGAAACGCGCACCAGCTCCTGCGGCGTCATCCCCGTACCCTCAAATACGTTATTCGCTTTCTCCCAGATAACAGGAGCATTCTTCTCGTTAATTATTTCATCTATTCCGAACAGCCGCTTTAGCTCCAGATGGGACCAATGATACAGCGGATTGCCGATCGCCATCGGAACGGTCCGGGCATAAGCGAGAAAACGGTCATAATCGCTGACACCCTCGCCGCCCGTCACATACTCCTCCGCAATGCCGTTAGCCCGCATCGCGCGCCATTTATAGTGATCGCCATACAGCCATACCTCGGTCAAGTTACGGAACGGCTTATTCTCGTAAATCGCTTTCGGATCGAGATGGCAATGATAGTCGATAATCGGCATCGGCTTTGCGAATTGCTCGTACAACCGGGCAGCGGTTTCGCTGTTTAATAGAAATTGATCATCCATAAAAGCCTTCATCCGAAATTCCCCCTATTCGTAAAAGCGTACCAGGTCATCGACTTTCACCGATTGGCCCGTACGGATCGATTTGTTGGCCGCAATGCCTGTCAGGATCGAACGAGCGCCGTCAATATGGTTAGCCGCGCGCTTGAAGCGGTCCTCCACCGGCACGCCAAAGATATCGTTCAGCAGAACCGGATCGCCGCCTCCGTGGCCGCCTTCGCCTTCTTCGAATTCCGCCGTATAGGCTTCGCCAAACATCGGGAAGACGATGATGTTGACGCCTTGAACCGCGCCTTCCAGGGCTTTATCGCCGCCGGAGTTCACGTAGGACTGTTCGATTACCGTCATTTCGATGCGGCCTTTGGTACCGTTGAACGCAATCCGGTAGCCTTCCCAAGGCAGATAAGCATTAAGAGAATACGTCAGCAGGGCTTTGTTCTTGTAACGAACCATGACGCTCATCGTGTCTTCGATCGAGATACCGTCGCCAAACACGCTTTGATCGCGGCGGTAGCCGTCTTCTTTCTCCGCGTCGTAATACATCGCTTTCAGATGCTCGTTGTTGTCGAGCGGCAGCGCAAACGGATCGTTCTCCGCGTTTGGATTGCCGGTCGCGCGGTCATAGAACTTGGTAACGCCGCGCTTCTCGGCATTTTCCCGGCCGTAGAACAGCAGGTCGCCCATCGCGAATACCGTATCCGGCTCCGAACCAATCCAGAAGTTCACGAGATCGAAATGATGCGTCGATTTGTGAACAAGGAGTCCGCCGCTGTTGCGTTTGTCGCGGTGCCACCTGCGGAAGTAGTCCGCGCCGTGCTGCGTATTCAGCAGCCATTCGAAGTGAACAGAGGTTACATCGCCGATGGTACCGTTTTCAATAAGCTCGCGGGCTTTTGTATGATGCGGAGCATAACGGTAGTTGAACGTTACGCGCACTTGGCGGCCCGTCCGCTCTACCGCGTCCAGAATCTCCTGGCATTTCTGTTCGTCTACCGTCATCGGCTTCTCCGTAATCACATCGCAGCCAAGCTCGAGAGCACGGATAATATATTGATGATGCGTGCGGTCTACGGTCGTAACGATCACAAATTGCGGCTTGATCTCCTCGATCATGCGTTCGAACTCGTCGCTCCTGTATGTCTTCACGGCCGGGTAATCGTATTTGTCCTGCAGAAGCTTGTTCGCGTAGTTCATGCGGGTCTGGTTAATATCGCAAAAGGCAAGCAGCTCCGATGTTTCGCGGTAGGTCGTGGCAATCGCTCCGTAAAAAAATTCCGCGCGCCCCCCGGTTCCGACTTGCACGTACGTTTTCTTGTTAGACATTGGTTTGCACATCTCCTTATTGGCTGTTATTGGATTTCTTATAATCCAAATGTACAGCAATATCTGCTCAATATCTCCGCAATCTATGCTAGAATTAATTCTATACCGCATATTTTGTCATTCGGGGGTCTTTGATCATGAATTTAAGCAATGAATTATTCTATGGAGATTCAGAGGATCTTTTCTTTCTGGAATATAACAAGCGCAAGGGTCATTTCACGATGTCCGTTGAGCATATCCACGGTCAATACGAGCTTTATTACCTGTTCAGCGGGGAACGGCAGTACTTCATTAAAGACCGCAAATATCCGATTGCTGCCGGGGATCTGGTCCTTATTCCGGCCAACGAGCTTCACAAAACCTCGGATACCGGCGTTCCGAACCATGCGAGAGTTGTCCTCTATTACAATGAAAAATATTTCGAGCAATACGGCAAGGATGAGGCTGAGCTGCTTCTCTCCCCTTTCCTTGGCTCGCGCCGTGTCTTCCGGCTTGCCCATCAGGAGCGCCTTCGCTTTGAACAGCTCTTGTATGGCCTTCTTCAGGAGGTGCAGGAGCGCCCCCCTGGACATGAAATGCCGATTCGCCATGCGGTTGCCGAAGCCCTTCTGTTCGCGGCGCGCCATGCCATTCATACCGCGCCGGAGTCAAGCGACGGCTCCGTTCCCCCTTCCCCGGCGGCAGCCAAAGCGATGGAAATCGCCAGCTATGTTGCCGATCATTTCCGTGAGCCGCTTACGCTCGACAGCTTAAGCAGGCAGTTCCATCTCAGCGCCAGTTACTTGAGCCGCACGTTCAAGAAGTACACCGGCTTCGGGCTGACGGAATATATCGGCATTACCCGGGTGAAGGAAGCGCAGCAGCAGCTTCGCGAAACGGATGAACGAATTACCGAAATCGCGGCGGATGTCGGATTTGAAAGCCTGTCGCAGTTCGAGCGCGTTTTCAAGACGCATATCCGGCTCTCGCCCCGCGATTACCGGAGCCAATACGGGCAAAAGGGATAATTTGTTTAGCACAAAATATCCTTCGTCTTTTCCGTCTGCCTTAAGGTATAATAGAAGCCTTGCAACTAGAAAAACATCCGGGAGTCAGTAGCATCCATGAAATCACTGTCGCATTATCCAAAAGAAATTAAAGTGTTCCTTATCGCCAGTCTTATTAACGCCATTGGCAGCGCGCTGATGTGGCCGCTCGTCACGATGTTCGTCTTCGACCAGCTTGGCCGTACGATGTCCGACGCCGGGCTGGTCATTCTCGTTCAGTCCATCGGCGGAATTGCCGGACAACTGCTTGGAGGCGCGCTGTATCACCGGGTTGGCGTAAAAAAGCTGATTATCGGCGCACTCGCCTTAAATGCCGCGGGACTGCTGCTTCTGCCGGTTTTAAGTCATGCCTGGACCGTATTTATAGTCATGATGGGCCTCATCGGACTGTTCAACGCCTTGTCGATGCCCGCTATCCAGGCCTTTATCGGCTTCCGATTTGCCAAGCAGCGCGGAGAGCTCTTCAATATCGTCTATATCGCCAACAATATCGGCGTGGCGGTTGGGACCGCGCTAAGCGGCTTTCTGGCCGATGTCTCTTATTCGCTTAGCTTTGTCCTGAACGGCGTTACATCCGGCGTATTCGCCTTGTTCTTCCTCTTCTATCTGCAGCGGGTTGGTACGGGCAGCGGGGATCATGCGGCGGAATTGATTCGAAAGAAACGAGCTGCTAGCGGCGCAGGCCTATGGCAGCTCCTTACCGACATTCGGCTTTACTTGTTTATGGCTCTGGGCGGAATGCTGATCAACCTCGGCAACAGCATCTGGAATACCGGCGTCTCGCCTTTTATTATCGAGCAAGGAATGTCGAAGCAAATGTTTGGCTATCTCTGGACGCTTAACGGCATTCTGATCTTTGTCGCCCAGCCGGTGACCAATCTGATCAAACGGCTGGCTGCAAGCTCGATTAAAGCCCAGCTAACGGCTAGCGCCGTACTGTATTTGAGCGGTTATGCCGTGATATTGCTCATGCACAGCTTCCCGGGCATGGTAATTGGCATGATCCTGACGACGTTAGGCGAAATGCTGATCGCGCCGGCCATTCCCGCGTTCTTAAGCGAGAACAGCGGCAAAAACGCTCCGTTCTATTTGGGCTTGACCGGCGGAATCGGTTCGGCCGGACGCGTGATCGGCCCGTATATGATGGGCGGACTTTATGACGGCGGCGGATTAACGCCCGTTGCTTGGCTTGCGGTTATTACCGCCGCGTTATCGGCAGGCTCCTTCCTGATTCATTCTTTGGTCAACAAAAAGAATCAGGGACCTGCCAAACGCTTGCAATCGGGCAGCGTCGGCGCTTCTTGAACAAAAGGCTTGAACCCATGATGGTTCAAGCCTTTTTTTAATTACGGTTGTATATTTAGGAAAGATGCGTAGTTAAGCCGGAATATGACTCATATGTATGAAAAGGATGGCCATAATACCGCTGTTTCTGCCCTCATTGAAACTAAAATGATGCGAACTCGAGGGGGTGATACCGATTCCTCTTGTCACTCGTGCGACATTTAACGCTACCGGAGCAATTACCTTCACCGGGAATACGCTTGGTTTAAGCCGTTCCGAGACGGCCGGCGTTCCGGGAACCCAGGATAGCATAGGGGCTTTTTCGACGATCAATACCGCATCTGTTTACGGTACATATCCTGCCGGTACGACAAGCGCTTTTGCCAGCAACAGCTCCTCGGCGGTCCTGACCCTGCCGACGGGCAGCACCATTCTTTACGCCGAGCTGATCTGGGGCGGCTCCTATATTAACGGAACGACGGACCTAAGCGCGTTCATTAATAACCCCGTTTCCTTCACTACGCCAGCCGGAACGTTTACGGTCTCGCCGGATTCCGCAACGAGCAATCAGGTCAATCTGGGCAATGGCGCCTCGGCTTACGTACGGTCCAACAATGTAACTTCGCTTATATCGCAAGGCGGCGCAGGAACGTATACGACCGGCAACGTGGTTGGTACCATTGTCATCACGGGTGATTCTACCGCCAATCATTGCGGCTGGACGTTAGGCGTTATTTACCAGAACCCGTCCCTGCCCTTCCGCAACATGTCGCTGCGCGCCGGAGCGGTGCTCGTGCAGGCCGATTCCGGTCCGGTTTCCACGACCTTGACCGGATTTGCAACCCCTATCTCCGGTACGCTGGGAGGCAGGGCTTTGTTCAGCGCCCAGGAAGGCGACGCCAACCGGACCGGCGACCAGGCCTTGTTTGGTCCAACATCCGCAACAGCGGTTGCGTTATCGGGCCCAAACAACTTTGCGAACAACTTTTTTGCTTCGCAGATCAACAACGATGCAGGCAACCTGAATATAACGGGCACCTTCGGCAGCCGCAACCAGACGAACGGCGCTCCGGGCACCAATATTATCGGCGGCCGGCAAGGCTGGGATATTACGAACGTTGATGTGTCCGCTCGCCTCGTCAATAACCAGTCTTCCGCCGTGCTTACATTGACAACCTCCGGCGATGCTTACGTTGTCAACGGAAACGCCATTCAGATCAATATCAACTCGCCAACCATCAACGTCGTCAAAAGCGCAAGCGTCGCCGGTGCCGTCGTTGGAGATACCATTACGTATACCGTAACGGTCAGCAATACGGGTACGGCAAATGCGGCCAGCGTCGTTCTCACCGATGCTTTGCCGGCCGGGCTTACTTTCGTAAGCGGGAGCGTCACGGTTGGGGGGATACCGCGGCCTACTTACGATATCATTGCCGGCGCACCGCTCGGAGCCTTGAACATCAACGGCTCCGTTGTCGTTACTTACCGAGCCGTCGTCAGCTCGCTTCCGAGTACCTTCCTGCTGCCTAACAGCGCGCAAGCGGCCTTTACGTTCCAGATGGTCGCGGGCGGCAACAATATTACCGGCGTTATTCCTTCGAATACCGTATCCGTACCGGTCTACTCGCCAATTATCGGCATTACCAAAAGCTCGAACCGGACGACCGCAACCGTTGGCAGTACGGTTACTTATACCCTATTCGTTGCAAATACCGGTAATCGGGCCGCTAACGTTACGCTAACGGATAACATTCCAACGGGAAGCTCCTTTATCAGCGGAACCTTTCGGGTTAACGGCGTAGTCGTTGTTGGAGCCAACCCTGCCGCCGGCGTAGCGATCGGATCCGTTGCCGCAGGCGCGACGTCTACCGTTACCTTTGACGTACAGGTCAACGCTTTGCCGACTCCGCCGCAATTCGTGGACCAAGGCACGGCGGCTTATACGTTTTCGCCGCCCGATGGCCGTACCCTGTCCGGTTCGGCAGCCTCCAATACGCTAACCCTGCCCGTCTCGCTTCCGAGCATAACTTTAACCAAGTCCGTGAATGTAACGGATGTTGCCGTTGGAGAAACGCTTACCTATACTTCGGTCATTGCGAATAACGGAACGGAAGCCGTAACGAATGTGACATTGACGGATGTGCTCCCTTCGGGAGCAGCCTTTGTTGCGGGAAGCGTAACGATCGGCGGCACGCCGAACGCGACGGCGAATCCGGCAACCGGAATTGCCGTCGGAACCGTAGCGGCTAACAGCTCCGTTACCGTTACCTTGCAAGCATTGGTCAGCTCCATGCCGGCCAGCGCTCAGCTGGTGAACCGTTCCAACGTTTCTTACACCGTAGGTACCTTCTCGGGTACGGCCGCTTCCAATACTACAACAACGCCTGTCTACCAGCCCGTCATTCCGCTGATCAAATCGGCAAGCACAACCAAGGCTACGGTTGGCGATACCGTTACGTATACCATCCTTGCCCGCAACACCGGCAACCTGGCTGCGACCGTAACGCTGTTCGACAATATCCCTGCCGGATCGAGCTTTATTCCGGGCTCCGTAACGATTAACGGCGCGGCCAGCCCGGCTTCATCGCCGATCACGGGCATTGCGATCGGCAGTCTGGCGATTAACGCCCAGACAACCGTCACGTTCCAGACGTTGCTGAACGCCTTGCCGTCTCCGCCCGTTCTGAACGATCAGGCAACCTCAACGTATTCTTATACCTTGCCAAGCGGCAGGACGTTAAGCGGCAGCAGCAGCTCCAATACCGTGTCCATAACCGCTTCCTCGCCGAATGTTACCGTATCCAAAACGGTCAACGATACGGCAGCGGCCGTTCAGGACGTGCTCACATATACCGTACTCGTCACGAATAACGGGATAGCGCCGGTGACTAGCGTCGTATTGTCCGACCCTATTCCTCAAGGAGCAGCCTTTGTTTCGGGCAGCGTTACGATTAACGGAACGCCTTCGTCTCTCGCTAATCCAAACGCAGGTATTTCGCTTGGCACGATTAGCGCCGGTACTACCGTCACGGTGGCTTTTCAGATTCGCGTCACATCGCTTCCTCCGTCGGGCAGCCTCAGCAATGCGGCGAGCGCGGCTTTCACTTCCGGCGCGTTTACCGGCAGTTCAACCTCAAATACCGTTACTACGCCGATCTCGCAAGCCGTTGTTACGGTAAACAAATCGGCAAGCACCGCCAATGCAACGGTTGGCGATACGTTTTCTTACAGCTTTGCTTTTACCAATACAGGCAATGCCGCGGCAAACGTTACGTTGTCGGATACGGTTCCGAGCGGAGCCGTTTTTATTGACAACAGCGTTCTTGTTAACGGAGTGCCTACTCCGAATGTCGGTCCGGCAACCGGCATTCCGGTTGGCGTTATACCTGCCGGAGGATCCGCAACGGTCAGTTATGTGGTAAACATCGTTTCTTATCCGGCTAGCAGACAGCTGGTCAATACAGCGACTGCAGCTTATAATTTCACGCTCTCCAACGGACGGGTCATTAACCGCTCCGCCTTATCCAATACGGTTACCGTTCAAGTTGCGCTGCCGAATGTTTCCCTAGTAAAAAGCGCCAGCCGAGCCGTTGTCGTAGCCGGCGATACCATGACTTTCGCGTCCGTTCTGACGAATAACGGCATCGCGGCGGTGAACAACATTGTTTTGCGTGACCCGCTTCAATCGAATGCGGCTTTTGTACCTGGAAGCGTGTTGGTTCAAAATGTTTCTCTGCCGGCAGCCTCTCCCGAAGCCGGCATATCACTCGGTAGCCTGGCGCCAGGAGCATCGGTTACCGTATCCTTCGAGGTGATGATAACGATGGCAATCCCTTCACAGATTACGAACCAATCGACTGCCAGCTTTACTTCCGGCACCTTCTCGGCAACATCCGCATCCAACACGACGGTTACGCCGGTCACACAGCCGCAAATCTCGGTCGTCAAAAGCGCCAGTACGAGCAATGCCACGCTTGGCGACTCCATTATTTACACGTTAATGGTATCCAATTCCGGCAATCTGGCAGCGGCGACGATTGTTACGGATACCATTCCGGCCGGCACTACCTTCACCGAGAATAGCGTTATCGTAAACGGAACGCCGATGCCGGGGATTTCCCCGGTTACCGGGATTGATATCGGCTCCCTGGCTCCCGGCGCAACAACAACGATTACTTTTGGCGTTGTCGTTACTTCTCTCCCGTCTCCGCAAACGATAAGCAATACGGGAACGGCATCTTACGCGTATACGCCCGCGGATGGCCGCACCTTAACCGGTTCCGTTGATTCCAATACGGTCACCTTCCCGGTATCGGCCCCAAATGTCGGGGTAGCGCTAAGCGCGAATTATACCGTCGTAACGGTCGGGGATACCATCACTTACACGGCTGTCATTACGAATAACGGGATTGAAGCGATCAACAACGTGCAGTTTACCGATCCTGCCCCCCCGGGAACCTCGTTTATTCCGGGAACGGTTACGGTTAACGGCACGCCGGTTCCGGGAGCCAGCCCGATTGGCGGTATCCCGGTTGCCTCTATACCTCCCGGCGGCACAGTCACGATTACGTTCGACAATAGCGTCAACTCCGTACCGGATCCCGCCGTCCTTAACAATACGGCTTCGCTTACCTTTACTTCGGGAGCTTTCTCGGGTACGGCATTCTCCAATCAGGTATCGACGCCGGTAGATCTGCCCGTCGTTTCCGTAGTTAAAAGCGCCAGTACGTCGAATGCTTCCGTCGGCCAGACGGTCACTTACACTTTAACGGTATCGAATACGGGGAATTATCCGGCTACCGTTACGATAACCGACAATATTCCCGCCGGTACCTCCTTTGTGCCAAACAGCGCTTTAGTGGGTGGCAATCCCGTGCCAGGCGCTGATCCGGTAACCGGAATTCCGGTTGGCTCCGTGTCAGCCGGCGCATCGGTCAACGTCACGTTCTCGGTCGTTATCGATTCCCTGCCGTCGCCTCAGCAGCTGTCCAATACCGGCACGGCCGGCATAACCTATACGCTGCCGGACGGCAGGTCCTTTAACCAGACAGCCGTGTCCAATACGGTGACCTTCCCGGTCTCCGCGCCTAACGCCACGGTTGTCAAAAGCACACCGTCTACCGCCGTATCGGTTGGCGATACGGTCGTTTATACGACAACCGTTACGAACAGCGGCATCGCCACGATCTCGAACGTCCTATTCACCGACCCGATCCCTTCGGGCTCCAGTTTTGTTCCAGGTTCCCTTACCGTTGACGGCGTTGCGAGACCTGCGGCGAATCCTGCTACGGGCGTCATCATCGATGCCATCAGCCCGGGAGCTGCAACTACCATTGTATTTAACGTCCTTGTGACCTCCCTGCCTTCGCCGGCTGCGCTGAACAACCAGTCTTCCGTCACCTTCACATCCGGTACGTTCTCGGGTGTTACCTTCTCGAATAGCGTGACAACGCCGGTCTATCAACCGATTCTTAGCGCGGTCAAAACGGGCAGTACCGCAAATGCTACGATTGGCGATACCATAACGTATACGGTGGCAATCACCAACACCGGCAACTACGGAGCGGACATTACGCTGACAGACACGATCCCGGCAGGTACCGTCTTTGTTCCGAACAGCGTAATTGTCAACAATCAGCCTGTTCCGGGCGCTGACCCGTCTACCGGCATTCCGCTAGGCAATGTAACAACGTCGGCTACCGTCTCCTTCTCCGTGCTTATCCAGTCGCTGCCGCCGGGACAACAGCTTACGAACCAGGCATCCGCGACTTACGCGTATACGCTTCCGGACGGCCGCACGTTAAACGGATCCTTCACTTCAAATACGCTGCTTATTCAAGTCTCCGCGCCAAACGTTGCGGTAGTCAAATCGGTTCCGGTCACAACAGCCGTGGTAGGCGATACCGTTACCTACACGATTGGGGTAACCAATAACGGCATTGCGCCAATCAATAACGTTTTTGTTGTTGACCCTATCCCGACGGGTTCGGTATTTGTCGCCAACAGCGTAACCGTAGACGGGCTTCCGCGTCCCGGCGCATCGCCGGCTGCCGGCATTTCGCTTAACGCTATCGCTCCCGGCGTAACGTCAACCGTGACGTTTAATCTGACGATCACCTCATTGCCTTCACCTGCTCAGCTTAGCAACCAAGCAAGCGCAACCTTTACTTCCGGCGCTTTCTCCGGAACGGCATTCTCCAATACCGTGGTCCTGCCGGTGTATCAAGCGATTATCGGGATTCTGAAAGCCGCGGATACGTCCAATGCTACGGTTGGCGATACCGTAACCTACAATCTGATTGTGAGCAATACCGGCAACTTGCCGGCACAGGTTACGATTACGGACCCTTCTCCAACCGGCGGCGCGTTTGTGCCGAACAGCGTGCTTGTTAACGGCGTGCCGCAGCCCGGCGTTAATCCTTCCTCCGGTTTCTCCATCGGCACCGTTAACCCTGGCGATTCCGTTGTGGTATCCGTTTCGTACGAGGTCATTATCCAGACGCTGCCGCCTTCCCAACAGCTCGTTAATACGGCCAGCGGCAATTATTCGTATACGGCGCCGGACGGCAGAACGATGACCGGTACGGTCAGCTCCAATACGCTGTCGATCCCGGTATCTTCTCCGGATGTATCCGTCGTGAAAAGTACTACCGCAATCGATGCGGTTGTTGGCGATGTCATTACGTATACGATTGTCGTCACGAACCTTGGCATCAGCCCGGTCAACAACGTCATCCTGGTCGACCCTGTTCCTACAGGTACCGTATTCGTGCCGGGCAGCGTAACCGTGAACAGCATCCCGGTGCCTGCGGGTAATCCGAATACCGGCATCTCCGTCGGAACGATTGCATCCGGTGCGTCTTCGACGGTTACGTTTAACGTGCAGGTGGTCACGATATGACCCCGCCCCATGCATTCAAGCTGCTGAACCAGACGCATGTCCGGTTCAGCAGCGGCATTTACGATGGAGTCGCCTATTCCAATACGGTGCAGACGCCGCTTGTCGGGCCCATTATTACGGCGGATAAATCCGCTTTCCCGCAGAAGCTGAACCGGAATCAGTCCGTTACTTTCAGCATTCGTATTTCCAATACCGGCAACCGTTCTGCGGAATTACAGCTGCAAGACTTATTGCCGGCTGGTTTATCCTTTATTCCCAATAGCGTTCTGATCAACGGCTCCCCACTGCCGGGCGCTTCGCCGCAGGCGGGGATCCCGCTAGGGAGCATTCAGGTTGGCAGCACGGTTCAAGTCCTTTTTCAAGCCATCGTTGTGTTTATCCCTGACTCGCATCTATTCGAGAATGAGGCCACGCTGCTTTACTCGTTTTCTACCCAGGATGGCAGAGTCGTTTCCGATTCCGTATTATCCAATAAAGTCACGCTTGAGGTTGTGCCGTTTCAATTGGACGCGCACGCCAGCTTGAGTACGCCGGTCACCTTCCTCGGTGATGTCGTCTTCTATGATCTGATCATTCGGAACGACGGCCTGCTTCCGATGGAAAATGTCATGGTATATCTGCCGCTGCCCGAGGGATTTGAATTTGTGCCGGGCAGCGTTGTGATCGACGGCGTGCTTGTGCCCTGGATTGATCCCGCCTCCGGCATTTATATCGGATACCTGGCTCCGGGCGCGGTTGCGTCCATTCGGGTAGCGATCCGGCTTGCCGCGATGCCTGCCGAGACGCAGGTTCCGTTTCAGGCGATTATCGAGTATACCGTTAACGGTACGGTGTACCGCGCGCTGGCCAATCTGCTTATCTTAAACATTACCGCCCCTTCCTTTTCCGTAAGCTTGGGCGTATACCCTGTCCGGGCTTCGGCATGTTCCAGCTTAACTTATACGGTAACGGTCAACAACGAGAACAGCTTTGCCGTCGACGCGTATCTCATCCGGCTTATTCCGCAAGGAACGGTTTTTCTTCCCGATAGCATCATGATCGACGGAATTCCCCGCAAAGGGACGAATCCCGCTTCGGGTCTTTCTCTAGGCACCTTATTAGCAGGATCAACTGCCGTAATGACTTATCAGGTCCTGCTCCGGAACGGGAAACAGGAAACCGGTTATCCTCAAATCCCGAATCAAGTCGAAGCCATTTATACGTACAGGTTGGCGGACGGTCGGGTAGTCAGGCAAAATGCCGTATCCAATCCGGTTGCAACCGATATTTTCGGAGCGGTTATTTCCGTTCGGGCTAGTGCAAAGCCGATGTATTACGAGGTGGAGCGTTCCGTCCGCTTTACCGTCTGCGTGCAAAATTCGGGTAATCTCGCAGCCGAAGTGACCTTGTACCGAACCGAATATCCGAAGGGCTTCTATCTGCTTGACCCGCAGGTGAATGACAATCAGGTCCCTTCCTTCGGGGTATCGGAAGGCTTGAATCTCGGTCTCCTTGCTCCGGGTGCAACCGTAAAGGTCAGTTATTGGATTTACGTCACCGACTCCGAAGACATTGCGAACGAATTGCTCACGCAGGTTGCCACACGATTCACGGCCCGTTTCAGCTCCAATTATGAAGACAGCACCTGCAGCGGCGAAAGTACGTCGAATGAACTGATCCTGCCGGTTGATCAGGATATCGAATAAAAAAAGCAGAGGCTTCGGCAGCCTCTGCTTTTCCTTCTGTTACTCCACTGTAGGATCAATATTACATTCTTCAAGCTTTAAAAGCTTGGTCTTATACTTCCATTTGTATCCGAGCCAAATGGCAAGGAAAAACGGAATCCCGATATAGGAAGCAAGCATAAACGTCCAGTCTACCTTGCCGTCCGAGAACGCGCTGAAGCTTTGACCGATAATAACGATCATGCACATGACGCCCGCGAGAATCGGACCAAACGGATACCATAAAGAACGGTACGGCAGATCCTCTACTTTGCGTCCTTGCGCCACGTAAGCCTTGCGGAAACGGTAATGGCTGATCGCAATGCCCAGCCAAGCGATAAAGCCGGACATACCGGACGCGTTCAGCAGCCAGACGTAGACTTGTCCGTCGCCGAAGAAGGAAGCCAGGAAAGCCAGCATGCCAATCGCCGCCGTAGCAAGCAACGCATAGACCGGAATACCGCGCTTGTTCAATTTCGCGAAAATTTTCGGAGCTTTGCCTTCCTTCGCGAGTACCCATAACATACGGGTCGAAGCATACATGCCCGAGTTGCCGGCCGACAGTACCGAGCTCAGGATTACGGCGTTCATAACGGATGCGGCAATGCTGAGACCTGCTTTTTCAAAAATAATCGTAAATGGACTAGCTGCTACGCTGTCATCCGCAAGCGTGTCGGTTGTGTAGGGAATCAGCATCCCTACGACGAAGATCGCCAGGATGTAGAACAACAGAATTCTCCAGAATACGCTGCGGATCGCGCGCGGAACGTTCTCGCGGGGATTCTCGGATTCCCCTGCCGCGATACCTACCAGCTCCGTTCCCTGAAACGAGAAGCCTGCAGCCATACAGATCCCCAGGACCGCAAGCCATCCTCCCGATATGGGAGCATCGCCGGCCGTAAAGTTGCTAAAGCCAACGGCATCGCCTTTCCAGATTCCCACGATCATCAGAAGGCCGATGCCGATAAATACAATGACGGTTACGATCTTTATCATGGCGAACCAATATTCGGATTCACCGTAGCCTTTGACGGACAGCAGATTAAGACCAACCATTAAGACCAGGAACAGCGCGCTCCACAGGAAGGAAGGGCTGTTCGGAAGCCAGAATTTAATAATCAAGGTTGCGGCCGACAGCTCCGCAGCAATCGTAATGGCCCAGTTATACCAATAGTTCCAGCCGAGAGCAAAGCCCAAGGATGGATCCACGAATCTTGTCGCATACGTACTGAAAGTACCGGATACCGGCATGTAAGTCGCCATTTCGCCAAGACTGGTGACAAGAAAGTATACCATGATGCCAATAATGAAATAACCAAGCAATGCGCCGCCCGGACCGGCATCGTGAATCGCACCGCCGCTCGCGAGGAACAGCCCCGTGCCGATTGACCCGCCTAGGGAAATCATCGCCATATGCCTGGACTTCAGGCCTCTGCGTAATTTGTTCTCTTCTTTCACGAACTCATACTCCCCTTATCTACGTTTCCAATAGTGTCCCGATAATAGCAGCCTTATAAACGCAAAAAAGCCGCCTCTCTTTGCAAAAACAAGAAAGACCGCCTCGTCTTCCTCCATTCCAACTATCAAGATAGCACAACATATTGCCGTTGATTGAAGCAATATGACAGTTCCGTTCCTGTTCGGAGACGGCCCCAGCCCGTGACGGTCAGTAAACCGGACGGCTTCGGCGATGATGCCTTTCGTTCGGGATCCACGGTCTTACCGGACCTCCCCCTGATCTACTGATCAACATCGCGACCTCTACCTCATCGAATTGGATGAGGATTTACTATTTAATTTGACTGACATTGTCTTATATTAATGACCTAAGACCGATAAAGCAATGGATAAACAAACCAATTTTCCGTTTTGAACAAACGATTATACCAGGCGCAGGATACGACGATAGACGGTTTACAAAATTTCATCTTTCACCTTTTAAACTCATGAAAAACGGCAGCCATTTGGCTGCCGCTTGCTTCTTCTTATCCTTTGAGAAGTTTTCCGTTAAACAATATATTCAACGTGCGAATAAAGAGTACGAGCAGCACGGCGCTCAACAAAGCCAGAACGATAACGGCAATTGCGGTTAACGGCCATGAGTCGGCGTAAAGCGCGTACTTTAAAGCGGCATTGCTCAGCGCAGCCATCGGGAAGCTTACACCCCACCATGAAGCGCCAAACGGGATTGTTTTCTTGAACACTTTAAAGAACAGGACAAGGAACAAAAACAGGCCGAAGTAAAACAAGATGGACGCGAAGGAATCAACCCGCTGCTCGAAATTCGTGTAACCGAGAAATCCAACTTCGAACGGTGCAATCATAATAATCATGGAAGGCACTAGGCCGGCCGGCATCGGGGCGTGCTGGATCAGCCTGGATAGAATCAAGGTAAAGTAGACTAATGCCACAAATCCACCGATTGCAAGGGATAACAAGTTCACTTCGTGCGCCCAAGGAAAAGGCATTTGCCCGCCGGCAACGGAAATATCCAGGGTTCCCACCACGGGAACCAGCAAGGCTGGAACCATATTTTCAGGTTTGTGATTTCCGTTCAACAAGCGTGAAACGAAAACTAAACTTAGGACTAATGCCAGTACAGTCCCTATTCCCCAAATCACTTGTCCTGCCGCCTGACTATAGCTTCCAATAACCGAGGAAAGCAGAAGAATGGCAATCGTAATCGTACCAAAAAAATTCCCAAGGACGGGATGACTAAATTCGTTCTTTACTTGCTGAGGATATAAAACCCACTTTAAGAGGTAGCTTATGCTTAATACGATAAAGATGACAATAGCCAGAATCCCGATGGCATCCGCGATGACGGTGGAGGTACCCCATAGTTGGTTTGCTTCTCTCCAAGCGAGAGACAGACCGGATATCCCCATAACCGATGCAAATAGATTAACGGGCAAAAATTGGATGGAACCGATGCTTCTTTGTTTATTGACGGCAGTCATGGATTGCATCAAACGGACACCACTTTCTATAAGTTTTAGCGGAGTGCAATCTGCATGCCGATCAACGATCTCCTATTCGCTCATTGTATGAAAATCGCAACCATTGATCAATACCGTTGTTTCTATGATAACGATAGATAAAAACAATGATCTGTATAATTCCTCCATACACCGTCAATACTTGGAACACCTTTGCGACGAAATGGAGAGCAGCCAGGATGAAAGCGAGCGAAAAAATTACGGGAAATCAACTCAGTTTTCTGTTATTTACGTTTATTATCTCTACGAACTTATTAACGGTCCCTTCCTTCATGGTCATGTTCAGCATGCAAGACGCGTGGTTGTCCGCCCTGTTGGCACCGGTCACGGGAATCGTCAGCATATTGGTGATGATTGAACTGGCGAAGCGATATCCGGGTCAGACCCTTACGCAATACTGCTCGAAAATTCTCGGTAATGGGTTAGGAAAATTAGTAGCGGCCAATTACGTTTATTACTGGTTTGTTTCTATCACGACCATTACAATGCAGCATACGGGGTTTATCAGTACGTTATTGCTTCCGAAAAGCCCTGTCCTCATCATCAGTCTGACATTTCTTGTCGTATGCGGTCTGGCTGCTCATCTTGGTATTGAAGTAATCGCCAGAAGCAACGAGTTTCTTACCATGCTGCTGCTTGTTTTTTTTGTGCCTCTTTTGATTCTAACCGTAAAAGAAGCTAATTTTAACGAGATTAAGCCGATTCTAAGCGATGGCCTCTTTCCCGTCTTAAGAGGAGCAGTCAACCCTGCAGGAGGCTTCATGAATCAGGTCTTTATATTGGGATGGCTCCTCCCTTACTTAAATCAGCTTAAGGCAGCCCGTAAAGTTTCATTTATTGCGCTTTCCGGCATTTCCCTGATTTCTGTCAGTATCGTGATGCTTACGATTATGATTTTTGGTCCGTTAACGGGCAAACTGACCTATTCCTTTTTGAGCGTTGTCCAATACATCGGAATCGAAGGCTCGTTCGAGCGCCTGGAGGCTATCGCGGTTTCCACTTGGGTAATAGGCTGTTTCGTTAAGGTTTCCGTGTCCATGTTTATTTTTAGCCTGTGCGTAAGCCAGCTATTTGAACTGCGCAATTACCGGAGCATGATCTTTCCGCTTACCCTGCTGTCTCTGGTCGGATCCGTCTGGATCTTCAGGAATAGCGCCGAGCTTCTGAATTATCTAGCCTTCACATTTCCGTTGTTAGCCTTCATGAATCAAAGTCTGATCCCTTTATTGCTGCTGTTGATCGACTCGATGAGAAAGAAAATGAAGCGTTCATTATTTCAATAAACCCTCCCCGATCGGCTCGAGCCAGATTTGAAATGCCAGAATAAAACTCGGTACCTTAACTTGAGCAATCAGCAGCGAGCCTACCAGCATGGAAAGGCCTAAAATCCCCCCGCAAACAACGATCTCCCTCGTCTCCTGCTTCCTTCGCAGGGTCCTCATGAAGTAAATAAACCAAGCTATCACAAAAAGAGCGTAACCAACGATACATGCAGTCAATGGATAATCTCCTTCCCGCTTAATTGCAGAGGAGGTCCAGCCATACCGGCGCCTCCGATGGACAGCTTCACGTCAATGGCGACCTCCGCTTCGGAAAACTTGCGGTCCCATTGCGCTTGTAGGGCATTCCATGCCTTCGGCTTATTCCGGTAAAGCTCCCGTCCTAAACCAACGGCATCGGCGTTATATCGCTTTTGCAGCTGAACAACGGCATCTTTGATTTGTTTTTCCGCCGCTTTCTCTACTGCCTGTTGGACCAGCATAAGATTTTGCGGCCGAGTAACATCCAGAGTCGAATTATTCTCGATGAGGGTGCCTTTTGCATGCAATATAATTTTAAATTTAATGCGTTCCCCTTGAACGTCCGATGTAATCGTGCGATTGGCATGCGTGACGAGTACTCCCACATTCCCTTTGCCATCAGGCAGCTCCGTATTGATTCGGCCATCCTCCATGTGATCTCTCGCCCAATTTAAGCCATTCGCCTCGTAACTATTCAGCATGCCGACTAATTTCATATCTTTAAACACGGCTGCCCCGGACAGCTTGAACACGCTGGTTTTGCTCTGGCCTATGCCTTCCGAATCCGCCTCAATGACTCCCATAATGGGAGTAACCCCTTGGCTGGTTGCCGCCATGAAGAAATCCCTCAAGGTTACGGCGATTTCGCTTTGCTCAATCTCCATCTCTTTGACAGCTTCCATCGGCACCTGATCAAAGGGATACTGCGCTTCCAGAACTTGTTTAGCCTCTCCCCCTTTTACGGCCATGATATATGTTTTTAAGCGTTGACGCGGATCGTGGGCGAATACGTCCAGCACGTCGTTAATCCCCTTCCTGCCCAATGACTCGCCAATGAAAATCACGCTGCGATGGGAGGTGAAGAGCCTCCTGGAGCTCTTTTTTTGAATTTTTTCAAACGCGTCGTTGACATTCATGCCCGTGGCAGACATGACAAAAAATTTTTTGTGCTGATCCCCCTTCCCCCCCGTCTGCGAAGAAGACGGAAGGGCAAGCTGCAGGGTCAACATGCTCTCGCCCTTCTCCGTCAAATCAAATGCCGAACCCGTTATAAACGCAAGATCGTTAATTTCCGTACGATCCCAGCAACCGCTGGTAACTAAGAGGAGTAAGACTAAGCAAATACGAAGCAATGGTTTCATCTTAAATCCTTTCTCTTTCTTAACCGACTGGCCATCAGCTACTTACGTTTATTGCGGTAGGGACTTGGCTTTTGTCCGGCAGGTTCCCGAACGGGATTGCTCCCTCCTGTTGCCTGCGGCCTGAATCTTCTCGACCAGATCGGCGATCGAATGAGGATATCCTTCAGATTGGTTGTTGTAATCGGGCCTAGCGGCGTCAAATACGGAACGCCAAACGAGCGCAAGGAGGCGACATGCAAAACGATGCATAAGAAACCAAGCACGATACCGTAAAGCCCTAGCGTTCCCGCCAAAAAAAGGAGCGGAAAACGCAGCAGCCGGATACCGCTCGCGAAATTATAGCGCGGAATGGCAAACGTGGCGATGCCCGTTATGGATACGATAATCACGACCGGAGCGGATATAATGCCTGCTTCCACGGCAGCCTGTCCGATAACCAATGCCCCCACGATGCTGATCGCTTGACCGATTTGCTTGGGCAGACGAATACCCGCTTCTCGAAGCGCCTCAAAGACAACCTCCATAGAGAGCGCTTCGAACATGGCGGGGAAAGGTGCGGCCTCTCTCGAGGATGCAATGCTCAATACCAAATTTGTCGGAATCATCTCTTGATGGAAGGTGGTTATCGCCACGTATAAAGAAGGAGCAAAGATCGCGATGAAAATAAACAAGAAACGAATCCAACGGACAAAAGTGGCAATCGGCCAACGTGTATAATAGTCCTCGCTGGCTTGAAGCCCGGTCCAGAAGGTCATAGGAACAATTAACACAAACGGGGTGTTGTCGACTAGTATGGCTATTTTGCCTTCCAGAAGCTCGGCAACTACGACATCCGGGCGTTCCGTGCTATGAACCTGCGGAAACGGCGAGTACGGTAAATCCTCGATAAATTCCTCGATGTAACCGGAATCAAGAACGCCGTCAATTTGAATGCGGCTTACCCTATCGCGGACTTCTTCAATTAGAGAATCCCCGGCAATTCCAGCCACATAAGTGATGACAACCTGCGTCTGCGTCAAATCGCCGATTACGACGGACTCCGTTTTCAGCCTTGCTGATTTCAGTCTTCCCCGTATTAAGCCCAGGTTCGTTGCTATATTCTCGATAAATCCATCTCGTGGTCCGCGAATAACCTGCTCGGAGGAGGGCTCCTCAAGACTTCGGTGTTTGACGCCGTTTGCCTTGACCAGCAGAGCCTGACCGTCCGAGTCGGTTAAGACGGCTGCATAACCATCAAGCACCTGTCGAACGATCTCCTTCACTTGAGACGATAGCTTTGTCGCCCCCGCGGAGATGATTGATTCGCTTAATGCCGCCGCTCCCAAAGCTGCAGGCTCCGTCTCTTGTTTATTGCCGCTCTCGAATAACGGCTTCAGAATATGATCGTCAATGACCTGCTCGTCGACGAGACAGGCAAGATAAACAACAAGCGAATCTTGTCCGGCATAACGCGCTTTTCGGAATACAATGTCGGAGCAATTCTTGAATATGTCTCGGAAAATCGTCTCATTTTGCTCCAGAGCCGAGGAAAGCTCCTCCCTCCCGACATCCTCCGGCGACACTTCGGCTATGGATGGAAATTTGGGTTTTGCCCGCATCCATTTCTTGAACCGTTTCACTTGAAATGCCCCCTTAACAGATCCCACGGTATGGATATAGCTTCCCAATTATTGCCGTCTAATATTCCAACAAACAACATAAAACCATGAAGCTCAGCTCCATGGTTTCCTGATCTGTTGTGGGATATCTCAAGTTCTTGGCACAAGTATCGCATGATTATTTCTGATCTGACGGTAGGCAGCCGAGATACACATCAATAGGCCTGTTGTCACAAATACGCCAACCGGAAATGCCCATGTCCCCCAATCCGGGACGATAAGAGGCATTAACGATACGCCGAAGGCAACGGGCACAGGGGTTTTGAATACCTTGCAGAGAATAAAAGTGATCAGCACGTTAATCGCGCCGCTCCCAATCACTGAACCCGGCAACAGATGATACACGCCAACCGCAAGTATTGCCGTTAGAGTCAATACCGTCAAACGAGGCGATATCATCCTCCAATGGAATTTCTCCGTATGAAACAGCTCGAATATGAGGGCAAACACAGGCGGAATGATGAGTACATTTAATTTAGTTGTGAAGGCGAATCCGATCCAAAGAGCCAGAATCAAAGTTATAATGACCGTATCCTTCATCTTGCGAGCATCATTACTTGTCAATTTTGCCGGATCTCTGAACGCAAACGCGGCAATCATAATCACAAACGTGAATATAGCCGTAGAGATTGCGAACGTATAATCGTGCAGACCCAAAAAAATAGGCAGCAACGCAGCGGGAATCGTAGGGCCGAAATTAACGCGAAATACGTGCATCAGAATGACGATTAGAATTAAACCTAACCAGATCTTTAACAAAGGCGGCATTGACATATAGTTCAAGGAAGTTCCGATGAAGGCGCCCAATGTTGGGGAAAGCCATAAGTGAACGGGATTTTTGATCCAATGCGGTACCGGAAACACCATAACCCCCATTGCCATGCCGGCGATTTCGGGAAAAAGTATATCCCGCTGATTGGATACGGCAGCCACCGCAAGCATGAGACAAACTAAAAGGTATGCCGTTAAAAAACGCCCGGATTTAAGAGAATCCCAAAACATTTCGATTCGTCTCCTTTTCAAATCATCGCTTCGTTTCAGATGCTCCAAGACATCATCCCTAATATCCGCCAGCTTCTTACTTCCTATACAGATTATTGTAGCTATTTATTTCAAGAACCTAATTCGGGAAATCCACGTCCGGAGGTGGCATTTGAATGAAGGAGCAATCGGTTCGAGAATGACGTTTGCCTCGTATCCAAACATACTCCCGATCATATTTTTCCAATAAGCCCCCGCCCGTATATCTCTCGTTCAGAACTACCATTACGTATTGGCCGAAAAACAAAGCATTATCAAAATCCGCGTCAAATTGAAGGCGATTTTGATTCACGGTTATCCCATCCCTCTCTTTTCAGTACCTGTCTCGCACCTTCATTCTATGAAAGATGCTACGATAGATCAATATCGTAATCTCTATGCATACGATAGATAGAATTGATCGTTATTTCAAATTTGAATACAAAAAAGAGGTGTCCCATCGTCATTTCTCATGACTCAATATGGGACACCCCGATTTGAATTCGTTAGACCAAAGGCTGCTGATGCTGAAATACCTTCTTCACGTGCATGATCGAAGCAACATTACGCGTTGTGATGGAATAAACGCCCCACTCCGCGTATTGGCGCATCAGCGTTTCATCCTCGACGGTCCATGCATATACGGGCAGCCCCTGCCCAGCTGCATATTCCACAAACTCTTGCCGCAGGATTCCGTGATAAATATTTATTCCCATGCAGGAGGCTTCTCTGGCGTCCGCACAGGTCTGAATCATCGCTTCCCTGTACGGCATGGTCTTGAATAGTTCGACATTGACGTTAAGCAGCTTGCTCATATCCGGCTGCAGCCGCTGCGCGAGAAGCGCTCGTTCCCGTTCGCAGCCCGAGAAGAAGGCTTGCTTCAGCAGGCCGAATTTTTGGACCAGCGCCGCAGCAGGCTCAATTGCCTCATCAACCTTCAAGTCCAAATTTATGATTTTGCCGGAAGCTTGTACGAGCGGCAATATATCTTCCAGCTTAAGAAGGGGCGGTACTATCCCTATCTCCGGCTCGGCTTGCAGTTTGGTTAGCTCCTCGTAAGTCCTATCGGCTATATTCGCATGAAACCGTTCAACGGTAAGCCATTCATCGTCATGTGCCAGCACGGGAACCCCGTCCTTGGTCACCCGGATATCTTCTTCCAGCACGTCGGCACCAAGCTCGAGTCCAATCCGGACCGAACGCAGCGTATGCGCCTCCGTGTTCATGCTGCCTGCGTGGGCCGTTATTAGCGGAAAGCTTCGCGTCATTCTTGTCACACTCCCAACCAGCGTCTTTATTTCATCATAAGCTTATTCGGATACCGCGTAAATCGCATTCGTGAAAGCAATCATCGTACGCACACCGCGTACGTTCCCTTTAAGCTCTGCCCTAACCCACTTTAACCCATTCCCTGGAACCTCGAAACGATACCGCTCTTGATCCGGGCTTGCATGCTGCTCTCCGATAACGCCAAGGTTGCTTGTTAACGAGACCGAATAACGAGCTTCGGGAAACTCCCATAAGCCTGCTCTAACTTGAAAATCAATACTCACGGCAGCCTCGTAGCTATGGCTTCGTTCCTGCTCCGCCACGCGATCGCCAATCGTGTAAACCATCTTGTCGGAACGCAGCTCCAGCATCACTAACGGCCCCATTGTCACCGAAGCTCTTCCGGCGGCAAGCGCGCGAACGGCTTGTTCCGTTATGCTGCCTTCGCTGTCGTCGAGCTGCAAATACGTAACCGATAAAGGTTCGTCCGTCTGTTCCTGTGCATGCCAATCCCTTCCCGATGTTGCCGCAATCCGGAAGCCGTCGTTTAACCGCTCGGTCCATAGGCGAAACGCCCGGGAATTGTCCGTCTTAATCGAAGGGAACGTGCCCGACCATACCTCGATATAATCGAGCTGGTTCCAGTCCCGAATTTCAAATTCCCAGAAGCAGCCCGTGCACATCGGATTGCCGACGCGATAAGGATGCGCCATGCCGGCAATCCCGCCAAACGCATGGACCTGCTCGATCCCTTCGTGAATATCGTGTGGACCCGCGGGACGCCAGTCCACGAAGTCCGTCAGCCCGATCGTCACCATATGTCCGTGGAACGTTGTCCATTCCATGCCCGAAATAATGGTCAGTCCCGTCTCCTTCTCGACACTTTCCCTATCCTTTAAACCCGTCATCGTATTATGGTCGGTCAGTGCCACGCAATCAAAGCCAAGCGCCTTCGCCCCTTGCGCAAGCTCCAGCAGGGATTGCCTGCCGTCGCTGTGATTCGTATGACTGTGCAGCTCGCATGCCATCCAGCGCATCCTGTTAAGCCTCCTCATGATGAATTCGCAAGCGGTACCGGCAATCGTCCGTTACAATCTCATGGAGACTTAACGTAACCCTCCACAACCCTTCGATCAGCTCGCCGCTGACGAATCCCGGAGACGCATCCTTGCCTTCGATATACAGCAGCTGTTCCGGATCATGCCGATGACCGGCGCCACGATGCCGTTTGGGGTCGTCGACGGATACGGTAATCAGGTTTTTAAGAGGAAGAAACGACTCCCAATTCTCCAGCAACCGATTGCGCTGCGCCGGTTCCGTGTATTTGTTGATGCCGGCCGCAATTAATGGTCGAGCTTGTTCGCGGTCCTCGAGATTTTTAGGTGTGTAAGCGAATTCGATCCAGAGCTTTCCGCCCTGTCGATCCAGATGAAAGCTGTAGGCAATATGCGTCTTGGAGCAGACCGGAGTCACCCGCCCCTCCGCTTCCAGAACAAGACGTTTCATGAAGAACGCGCCCCCTCTTCCTTAATCATGCTGCGAATGTAGAAGTAACCCATGAACGAGCATAGCAGGAAGGTAAAGAACGCCAGCGCCGAAGCCTGCTCCTTCTCCTGAAATACGCCGAATATTTGTTCCATCGATACGCCAAGCATTTGCGGTGCATTAGGCCCAAGCAGGAACGGCGCCGTGAACGAGCCGATTACGCCCATAAAGACGAAGGTTACCGCGACAAGCAGCGTTTTGTAAGTGAGAGGTACGATAAACCGGGTGAAGATTCGGAGTCTGCCCGCACCTACGTCTTTCGCGCTTTCCATCACCGAATCCGGTATCGCCGACAAGGCAGACCCGAGCAGCATGGTCGTGAACGGAATATTGAACCACAGATTCGCGATAATAATGCCTTTCATATCGAAAATAATACGCGGGATTCCGCTCCCGCCAAACAGCAGCACCCACCGGGCTGCCCAGCCGTGGTTGCCCAACAGCTGAATCAAGCCGTACGTGGCAATGACCGACGGGATAAACATCGGGATCATGTACATATTCCGGATCCACCCGACTAACCTGCCTTTGTTGAAACGCATGTAAGCAGCCAGCGCATAACTGACAAGGAGCACGATGACGACCGAAATAACCGTTACTTCCAGCGAGAATACGATGTTGGAGCGCATGAGCTTGTCGGTAAACAGGAACTTGTAATTCGACAGGTCGATGCCGCCCTCCTTAT
Source organism: Paenibacillus sp. BK033 (assembly GCF_004345425.1). GTDB lineage: Bacteria > Bacillota > Bacilli > Paenibacillales > Paenibacillaceae > Pristimantibacillus. Next base: position 139,993 of record NZ_SLVP01000005.1, on the reverse strand, counting down.
TGGTCAGGCTCTCCTTAAATGATACGGCGATTGGGATGACGACCGTGACGAACAGCAGAAGAAAAGAGGGGATGACCAGAAGCAAGCCCAGTATCCCCATTTTTACTTGTTTGCTCATCATTGCGCCGCTACGTCGCTTTGCCAGCGTTTGTTGATTTCATTGCCCAGGTCGCCGATGTTAAAGGTCCGGAAGCCTTCAGCCACGCCTTTGAAGGAATCTTGAATGTCCTGCGGCATGTTCGACAGCTGGATGCCAGGGAAACCGTGCATTTTCGTCACCACGACCGACTGCGCTTCCGGAGACAGAACGAAGTTCAGAAACTCGTTAACCGCGTCCTTCTTATCGGACAGCTTCGGTACCATCAAGTAAGTCGGACCGCCGTTGAATCCCGGCGTAATTTGCGCGATTTTCGTCGTAGCCGGCAGCTGGCCGTTACCGATTTGCTCTAGCGCCATATCCGACCAAGCCGGGATCATGTCGACTTCGCCGCTGATGAGCAGATCCAGCGTGCCTTGGTTTTTCTTCGGATAAATGCCTTTGCCGTACACGTATTTGCCAAGCTCCTTCAGCGTGTCGAAGCCTTTGCCCCACTGCTCCTCAATGCTTGGATCGGAATTATGAATCGCCTCTTCCGGAAGCTTGTCGTACAGCGTCGTTGTGACAAACGAGCTGCCGGCGCCGCCCGTGGAAGGATCGTTGTAAGCGAAGCGTTCCGGATTGGCTTTAATCCAAGCGAACAGCTCGTCCAGCGTCTTCGGAGGCGTCGGCACTTTCTCGCTGTTGTACGCGAGCACCACGGCGGACGAACGGTACGGGACGGCCAGGTTGGATACGTCCTTCATCGTATTCGCGTCAATGGAAGCAAGATTGCTGATTTTAGCCGGATCAAGCGTTTCCCACAGATCGTCTTTTTGTCCTTGGGTTACGTTGCTCAGCCCGTCCTCGTACAGATCGATGCCGCCGGAGCCTTTGCCCGCCTGCTTCGCCGCGAGAATGCGGTCATACGTAGGCTGCGCGCCGGTACCGGACGGAATATACACCTCTTTGACCTTGATGTTCGGATGGTCCTTCTCGAACATAGGGATAATCGTGTCCCAAAGATTCTTGACGTTCTCGGAGCCCGTGAAGTAGAAGCTGAACTCGACCGGTTTGGCCGACGTGTCCGCCGAGGCCGTATTGCTGCCCGCATTCGTAGCGCCGGCGTTAGATGCCCCGGAATTGGCAGTATTCGTATTATTCGAGCTTCCGCAACCCGTGAGAAGAGCGGCGGTAACGGTTGTTACAGTCAATAAAGTTAGGGTGGATTTTTTGCTTAACATGCTTGTTTGCCTCCTTGGCATTGAGGAATTGTTGGTCATGCAGGGCATTCGACAGGCTTAATCTTCCGGATACGCAATGACTTTTTTGAAGCTGACATAAATCTGATCGCCTGAATTCATTTCCTTGACGGCATCCCGCGGCTGAAACGCGCGGATAACGCCATAATCCGGCAATTGAATGGAAACTTCCGCATAATGACCTAGAATCATAATCTGCTTGACGAAGCCGGGCAGCCCTTCTTGCTCTTGTCTCGACATGTTGACATCTTCGGGCCGAATGGCCAGCCATACTCCGCCGGACAACGATTTCGAGTTTGGAAACCTCAACTTCCCTACCGTTACTTGGCCTTCCGAAACCACCCCTTTCAAAAAATTCATCTTGCCGATAAATTGAGCGACATACAGCGTGTTCGGCTGATCGTAAATCTCCTGCGGCGATGCGATCTGCTCGATATTCCCATGATTCATCACCACGATGCGGTCGGAGATAGACAACGCCTCTTCCTGGTCATGCGTAACGAATACCATCGTGAGGCCGGTCTCTGCCTGAATCTCCCGCAGCTCCTCCCGCATCTCATGCCGAAGCTTAGCGTCAAGCGCCGAGAACGGCTCATCGAGCAGAAGAACGGCAGGCTTCAAAAGCAGAGACCTGGCAAGCGCTATGCGCTGCTGTTGACCGCCCGACAGCTGACCCGGAAATTTGTTTTCCGCGTCCGGCAACCGTACGAGCTGGAGAACGTCTTCGACCTGTTTACGGATGTCGGCTTTCTTCATTTTTCGTATTTTAAGACCGAATGCCAGGTTATCGAACACCGTCATATGCGGCCATAGATTGTAGCCCTGAAAGACCATCGAAGTCGGACGTTTCTCAGGCGGCGATTTGAGCACGCTCACGCCTTCGATGAGAATGTCCCCGGAATCCGGTTCGAGAAACCCGCCGATGCTGCGCAATACCGTCGTTTTGCCGCAGCCGGAAGGCCCTAGCAGCGTAATGAGCTCGCCCTTACGCACATCTAGCGAGATCGAAGTTACGCCTTCGCCGGTTTTATACCGTTTCGAAAGCTGTTGAACGGATAGCTGGATTTCCCGGCTGTCCCGAATTGGGTGAACTTCTTGCTTGTTACGTTGAATGCTTTGATTCTCTTGAATGTCTCGCATGCTCTGAACCATAACCGTAATAGCCTCCTTTGTCTTGCGATAATGGCCTTGCCTCGTTACTTCAACGTAAACCCGCTGGACATGACATCCGAGCTGACGAAACGTTTGGCGGCAAGCAGCAAAATAATCGTTGGCGCCGTCAAAATGATGGAAAACACCGCGCCGGCAAAGGCTGGATAATCGCTGATAATGGAATACATCACAATCGGCATCGTTTTGTAATTCGGGATACCGACCAGGAACGTTCCTTGCGCTTCGTCCAGCGAGTTAAGGAAAGTGAAGATGGAAGCGACGATAATGCCCGGCATAGCCATAGGCAAAGTGATTTTAAGGAATACGCGGAACGGTCCCGCTCCCACGTCTCTCGCCGATTCTTCCTGTGCTTGGTGCACGTTCCGGAACGCGGCGGTTGGAATCCACGTCATGAACATTAGCACGTTGATCATATGAATCAGGACAACGCCAAGCAGCGTGTTCATCAGACCAAGCTTGTAGAAAAGCACCGCGATCGACACATACAGCCCCATCTTCGGAAACGCATGGGTTAAGAGGAAGGAAAACAGGAAGAAGCGGCTGAACGGGAATCGAATGCGCGCGAACGCATAAGCTGCCGGAATGCATAGCACGATAGACAGCCCCGTTACGATGGCGGCGATCATAAAGGACAAGCCGATGGATTGCGGAATGTCCTCCTGCTTGAAGACGAAAGCCCACCATTTCATGGACCATTCCGTTGGCATAACGTCGGGATAGCTCCATTTTCCGGTGAAGGCCAAAATAGCCAGGTTCAGCAATGGTCCCAGAAAGAAGACAACGAAGATGACAAGCACGATAAATTCAATGATTTTTCTTGTTCCGAGTGCTTTGAAATACCAGCGCATGAAGGGTAATCGCTCCTTTCGGTATGAATTTACGGTTATTTGGTAGACTGTCTGACGACTAGCCGTGGCACCAATTGATTGGGAAGCTCCTTGCTTTGTTCCTGCCGGATCAATCGGTCTAACAGCCGGACGGATTGCGTACCCATCTCCCCGGCATCCACCTTGACCGTCGTTAAGGATGGCGAGAACATGGCGGCAAAATCAACGTCATCGAATCCGACAACCGATACTTGCTCGGGAATCCGAACCCTTTGCTCCAGCAGAAACTTCATTGCGCCCATTGCGAGCATGTCATTTGTGGCGAAAAGAGCCGTATACGCGCCTTTCCGAAATTGATTCCACTCCCGGCTCATGATCTCGTAGCCTTCTCCGAAAGTCGAAGTCGCCGCGGATTGAATGGACATATCCGACTGCTGGAGACCGGCTTGCCTGATAGAGGTCATGAATCCTTTCAGGCGCAAGTGGTGGCTCCGATGGCTTTGCGGCCCCGCAACGACGAATATCCGTTCATGCCCGGTTTGCGTCAAATGTTCGGCAACAAGCCGCCCGCCTTCTTCATCTTCGTTGACGATATGGATAACGCCGTCCACATCCGTCGAACCGTTCACCATGACGAACGGGATGCCGAAGTTCGTAATGTGATCAATCACGTTCTGCTGCAGCCGGCTGATGAGAATAAGCCCGTCCACCCGCTTCTCGATCATGAAGTCGGCCGATCGATACGACATATCGTGATCCGTTGTAACGAATATCGAATAATTCAGCCGTGCCGCTTCCAGCAAGACGGCATCGACGATTTTCCCATAGAAGGGATGTGAGGCAATCGGAAGATCCCTTCTATACAAAAGCACCCCAATGTTATGCGTTCTTTGCGACACCATAGCTCTTGCGACCGCATTCGGTTTGTATTGCAATTCTTCGACTAGCCCAAGTACCTTATCGCGAGCTTCCGGACTGGAATATCCATTCCCGGAAATAATCCGCGAAACGGTCGATTTGGACACCCCGGCACGCCGGGCGATTTCTTTGATGGTCGGATTATCCACGGGTGCACTCCCTTTCACAGCTGTGAGACCGTTCCCATATGGGATCGTTCCCATACGTATAGATTAAAGAGCGGATGTTTTATCTGCGTTAAACCGACCCTAAGGAATTGTAAATCCAGCGGCATAAATGTCCAGAAAAATGGAAAACCGCCGAATCATGTCATGATTTCGGCGGTTTTGTGTAAAATGTAAATTTATTCGGTTATTTATTTCTTGGGAGTATATCTATCTGGATAATTGAGCATGGCTGCAACTTGACCGTTAAAAAGGATGGTCCCGAATAAAGGGCTGGTCTTATCTAACGTTAATTGACAGCTTGTAATCGGTTTGTTTCCGACATTTATTCCTTTACCTAATGATTCGTCCGTTACTTCGACTCCATTATTGCGATAAATCTCCTCAACCTTAGCCTTCCATTGTTCATTATGCTCAAGTGTATCGTCTTTCCAGGTAACGCTTAACGGTTTACTTATTGCGGTATATCGATATTCCCCTTGGCCGCGCTGTTTGGTTAAGTTTTGCTCGACGTCTTCTATATCTTCCGGTTTAAACTTAGCGGTAATTCCAATTAAAACAGGTTCGGAGAAATAATAATCAAACGTCAAACTGTATTCAGCAGGCCGGCCACTTATCATTATCTTTCCTTTGCCGATGAAAGTGCTAGTAGTACCAAGAGTTGTTTTGGTTACATCCTTTTCTGAGATTCCTAGGACATGAAAGGCCTCGGTTACGTTCATACCCCATTTAAGCTTTTTTATAGGCGGAGGAGTTCCGTATGAAGAGTGTCGACTGCAACCGGTAAAAATAAGCACAAGTACCGCCATTAACATGAAACATAGGCCACATTTACGCAAATCATTACCTCCTAATGCTCTGTTTGCGATACGTTATACCCCGTTTTTCCCACACGGCATTATACGCTGGGCAAACCATAAATGTTGCGCTAAAAAAGGCAGCCGTAATCCCTCAGCTGCCTCACTTGATGTTCATAACGTACAAACTATCATTTCAACCTCCGTATCATCAAAAACTTCTTTGATAATCTCTCTTACTTTTCCCCATTGAAGCTTATCAAGGCCGCATCCTATTTGCGGCATAGCAAGCTTGGATATTCCTTCAGATAAGCAAAGTTCTCTCATCGATACAACAGCTTGAGTAAGGGATTCGTATGTGGGTTTATTTCAGCCGCAATTCCTGCACCCATTTTTGCATCCGAAGAAATGCAGTGAGCTAAGTAATAATCCTCTGTCATCGTGAACAGGTCTCTTTTTATTTCTTTAAAGTCCATGCATGCCGCCCCCATCCAGATCAATACGAAATGTCTTAATATAACATTACCACATCTTGGAACTTAACTGACCTATGTTTCAATGAAAATGGCAGCTGATCCTCTCACCAGCTGCCATTTTGCTACACGTCATTGTTCAAGTACTTAACTGCTTCTTACGAGAGAGTAGCTGTTTGTACTCTTCATCAAGCTCAACATACCGGATGTCAGTTGGCTTCAGCATGCTTAGTTCCGCAAGCACCGAAACGATGCGATTCGCGATAACCAGCTTCTCCTCTTCCAACTGCTGTTCGTTCCTGTCGCCCGAACCTAGTACACTCTGCGTCCGCTCGCGAAACGCTTTGTAGCCGGATTCAATCCGCTTAATATGACCGTCCTCAAAAACGAGCAGCTTCGTGCAGATTTTATCCATCAGATATCTGTCATGCGAGACTACGATAAGCGTACCTCGATACTCCGACAGTGTCTCTTCAAGCTGCTCGCGGCTTGCCAGATCGAGATGGTTGGTCGGCTCATCCAGGATGAGCAAATCCTGCTCGCGCTGCATAAGCAGCGAAAGCTTGATCCGCGTGCGTTCTCCAAGGCTTAGCTGAGCTATCGGCTTTTGAAGCATAGACGCATCGAAGCCCATATTGGCCAGCAATGTCCGTGCTTTCCCAATATCGCTTCGGACTTCATGACTCTCCTGCAAAAGCTCGAGAACGGTTTGCCGCTGATTGAGATCCGATACATCCTGCGTTAAATATGCGACTTTGGCAGTTGGACTCATCCATAGCTGCCCGGAATCGACCGTTTTTTTGCCCAGCAGCAGTTGAATAAGCGTTGTTTTTCCGCAGCCGTTCGGCCCAAGCAAACCGATCTTCTCCCCGCGTTGCAAATAAAAAGAACTATCCTTAAACAAGGAGCGCATGCCGTACGACTTGCTAATCCGCTGTGCTTCTACGATTCGCCGGCCGCGTTTGTCCGGGTGATCCCACCCAAAGAACACCTTAGCTTCCTCATTAGGCTTCTTCACGCCTTCAAGTTCGATCTTTTCCAGGCGATGAATGCGGGATTTGATTTGCTTATCCATGCTTTTGGCTTTGCTGCGGTAGAATTCCTTCACGCCTGCGCGCATCTCAGCCATTTTCCCAACCTTGCCTGCTTCGCGATGCGCTTTCTCGGACCAGCTTTTCAACCGTTTGATTTCCGCTTCAATCTTCTGCTCGTATTTCTGCCGTTCTTCATACTGATGCAGTTGACTCTGGAAGCGACGGGACTTTTCTTCCCTATAGAACGTGTAGTTACCCGGGAACGACGTCGACACGCCATCTTGCAGCTCAATGATCCGATCCACCGTTTGATCGAGAAAATAACGATCATGCGATATGACAATTGTCGTCCCGTTGAACCGTCGCAGCTCTTGCACGAGGGAATCTACCCCTTCGAAATCCAAATGATTCGTTGGTTCGTCGAGCAGTAAGATATCTGGCTTTGAGGACAAAATATGTGCAATCGCCAGCTTCGTCTTCTCTCCTCCGCTCAATCCCGCTAAACGCGCTCCGTCCCACTCCTTCACCTTTTGCAAGCCGAAATGGCTTGTAGTCTTTAGAAACTGCTCGGTTTCATGGGCCAATTCGGAATGATCTATCATGTTGCTGAAGGTATTAACGGTATACGAAGTCGACTGCAGCAAATAACCGATTCGAAGCTGATCCCGGTGGAAGGTGATCTTGCCATTGTCAGGAAGAATCGTACCGAAAATCAGGTTGGCTAGCGTTGTTTTTCCCGCCCCGTTCATCCCGACCAGGCCGATACGCTCACGGCTTGCTAAGTCGGCGTCTACGTTCACGAGCACATTCGTGTCGCCGAAGCTTTTTTTAATTCCGCGTAAAGTTAATATTGTCATTCCAATCACCACTTCTAGTTTAGTTAAACAACTGACAGGGGTTATGATTGTCGAATGACAAGGTGAAACGGCTACCGCCGTCCGTGGTGGCGAGCGCGTTTCAATCCGGTGAATTCTAAGCCATGTTTATTAGCACAGCTTATAAGCGCTTAGAATTCAAAAAAACCGCAGGGCGCGCCTGCGGCTAAGGATATGCGGATATAGGAATAGCGTGAAACCACCCCAAATAGACGCCAATAGATGGCATCCACCAAGGTGGAAGGAGATCTCTCCAATAGACACACGTATCCTAATCCGCTCCGCGCATAGGCTGAGCTCTTATCACTTATCGTCATTTTCGAAAATCATGATCGACAGGAAATTAGGTCCACATGATGTCTGATTAGATACCTCCAATAATTTAAGATAACCCATTATAGCATGGCAATATCGCGCTTGCACCCCTCTATTTTCCAAAAGGGTAATAGGTTCCATTCTCGGTCTTCATCTATAGCTAATGAATCGTCTCAAAAAACGCAAGATCAATTTGAAGATCATGAAGTTGTTTTAGATGGATTTCGGATATATGCTCCAAGAGTTCGAGTCCTTTGTCTGTTAACGAAAGAAGAATACTTCTCGCGTCATCCGGATTCGGCCGGCGCTTTATTAGTCCGGATTTCTGACAGCGGGATACTAAACCCACGCAAGCATGATGCGTAATTTGAAGCTTTTCAGCTGCCTCGGAAATAGTCGCGTAGTCACGTCCCGGATAGCCCTGTATGACAAGGAGTAATTGATGTTGCTGCGGCGTTAAACCTACCTCCTTGGCAACGTTTTCACTAAAATGCATAAATACACGCAATTTATACCTGAAGCTGGCCAATTGCTCGTACAAGGATTTTGTCATAATTTGAGTTGACATTAATACATGCTCCTCTACATATTTATATCGTAATACGATACAATTTTCGGAAAGTTGAGGTAAGCCAGTACTATTAAAGGGATTAATAATCCATTTTAGATTGGGGATGAGCTTATGAAAGCAATGGAGATTTTCAAATCCATTTCCTTCGGAATATTGATTGCTGTATTTGCTCTTGGGCTTTTACCGTTTCTAGTCGTATTTAGTTTAGCAGACATGTACGGGTTACCTGAAAATTACGAATGGCTTGAGCCCCCTTCACTTTTGTTCATGCTCCCAAGAAAGAAGAAGGTTAAAAAAGAATAGTTGTTATTCTTTATTTGTGAAAGTGAATTTGTATTCCCAACTGCCGCAAATTATGAAGCCTTCATTCTGCAGACGATAGAGTCCCTCCAACTGCCCGGATCCCTTGTTTAAATAATTACTCCTGTTTAGAGTCAGGCCTCTCTTGTTTATCTTCTACTAAGAGGAGTGAGGGCTATGAAACGAGTTTCGAAGATTCTTCCGTTTTTCAAAAATCTGTACAGCCGCTTTCGCGATGATGACGTTCCTGCTCTAGGAGCGCAGCTTACGTATTATTTTATTTTGTCCTTTTTTCCGTTTCTAATTTTTGTGGTGAGCTTGATGAGTTTTGTCCGGCTGTCTGGAGATAGTGTCGTCGCTGAGCTAATTCGCTTGATGCCCGGGCAAACAGGCGAAGCGATCCAAGCGATTCTGGGGGAGGTAACAAACGACAGCAGGGGCACTTTGTTATCGATCGGCATGATTGCTACGCTCTGGTCGGCCTCCAATGGCGTGAATGCGGTCATTAAAGGTGTTAACAAAGCTTATGATGTCGAAGAAAACCGCCCGTTTTGGAAGGTTCGCGCGATTTCGCTTGCGGCTACGGTTGTGTTAGCGCTTGCTATTTTGCTGGCGATTGTTTTGCTGATTTTTGGAGAGGTGATCGGTGAGTTTCTGTTTGATTGGTTCGATTCCCCTGTAGGCTTCGAACTCATCTGGGGCACCTTGAAATACGTCGTTCCCATTTCGTTTATGATTGTTGTTTTCTCGCTGCTGTATTGGATTGTCCCCAATCGTAACATTCATTTCAAATCGGCCGTCCCGGGTGCTCTGTTTGCGACCTTCGGCTGGATTGCTTCATCGCTTCTGTTCCAATTCTATATTAACAACTTTGGGAACTATTCCAAGACGTACGGAAGCATTGGCGGCATTATCATCCTGCTGATCTGGCTGTATATCAGCTCAAATATTATTATTCTGGGCGGAGAGGTCAATGCTACACTTACAGCCGCGAAAGCAAGGCCCTCTGTTCATAACGCACTGCCGAACGGCAGCCGCAAGCAAAAACACTCTCTAAATCTGTAGTCCGACGAGCGGATTCAATAAAGCGACTAGCCAAGGGGCGCATGGCGCTTCCCCGATACAATGATGAAAACAGCAGCCGAACTTAATTAGCCGGCTGCTTTCATATGTCAGCACTCTATGCCTACGATGATTTCATAGCCATTATTTTGTAAATGCTTCTTTATAAATTTCAATGACCTTCGTAAGTATAGTAAGGTTATTATCTATGCTTCCGCATTCTAATCCATGATCGGCATTCGGAATTTCAAACGCCCTTTGATTGCTTTTCATTTTGAGTGCATGTTCCCTAGTAAAGTACGGATCGTTCCCGCCATAAATGACGATTCCCTCTGATGTATTTAGAAATGGAATGGTATCGACTAAAGGGGTTAAGTAGATATGCTTTATCTTTCTCTGTAAACTTCTGTATACTTCACCTGCTACAATGGTCCCCATGCTTTTGCTAATAAAAATGATTTCATTATAGTTATCTATTATTTTTTGAATGGAGTCTAAACATTCCTCTACAACTCTTGATAAATCCTTCATGTCTAAACCGGTTCGAGCGGCTTGATAGCCGTATTCCATTATAAATAAATCATTATGGTATTGAAGAGCGGTATTCCCTGCATAGTAAAGAAGCGGTAGTTCACAAGAGTAATTTTTACCCGGGAATAGAACCACAAGTTTATGGTTTCGTTCTTGAACCGAAATAAGTTTTTGCTTTAAATCTGTTCCCCAATAGGACGGAACCGTAATCATCTCTAACTTCATTTCTTTTCAATCCCTTCGTATAACCGTTTATATGGCTATTTCCACCATTGTATGTCTAATGCACAGGTGAAAGCAAAGGAGGTTCACTTCAGTTAAATATCGCCTCGAAATAGTCAATAAGATTTCGCTATTTAGACATTAAAGCCTGATTGCTGTATGACAAAACCCGTCTATAATGAAGCCATTACCATGTGGTTGGAAAGGAGCTCTCCGGATTAAATGAATGAAAAGCAACAAGCACCGCGGCAAGCCGGCAATAAAAATTATACGGCTGCCATCGTCACGATTTCGCTGATCGCAAATATCGTTATACTTCTCTTGTTCTTCTCGCCGATTGGCTACAAGGGAGATATCGATTTCGACCTTACCATCTTCCCCAGAATCAATGGGCTATTGAACAGCTTCACCTTTATCTTCCTGCTGGCCGCGTTGATCGCGATTCTGCGGAAGAACGTTAAGCTTCACAAAGGGTTCATTCTCGCAGCCTTTTCTTCAACCTTGTTGTTCCTTGTCTCCTATTTAACCTTTCATTATATGTCCTCGGAGACGGCGAGCTTTGGCGGAGAAGGCGTAATCCGGCCGATTTATTTCTTCATCCTTATCTCGCACAGCTTTCTGGCGGCCATCATCGTTCCGTTAGCTTTGTTCACGCTCGTATGGGGATGGACAAACCAACTGCATAAGCATCGCAGAATCGCCCGTTGGACAATGCCGATCTGGCTTTATGTCAGCTTGACCGGGGTTGTCGTGTTCCTTATGATGGAACCTTATTATTAAGTTAATCTTAACCATAGAGGGTTGTTGAAGATCATATCTTCGACAACCCTCTTGCATTTATCTCATCCCCTTCATTCCTTCATAGATTTTTCCTGTCCATATTGAGACCATAAGCCCTTTATCTAATCCCCGCATGCCACATAATTTTTCCATTCAATGGCTATAGTAAGGAAATCAATGGCATAGGAGGAGATCCATGTGAACCCGTCTGTAGCAGCATCAGAGCAATACTTCAGCCGGCAATTCTTCGAACAAAGCGATTTTCAATCGAAAAAGCTGTTGATCGGCGGAATAGAATACAGACTATTCTATCTGGACACCTTGATTGATTCCTCCCATGTTCAGGAGTTTATACTGAAACCGCTGCTCTCCCGGCCTATGAGTGAGGTTCGCGAGGTTATATCGATTCTCGACTATGCCGAGACCGATCGCCTCGAAGAAGCCGTTCAAGCAATTGTATGCGGCAAGACGGTGCTGCATCGCAACGGGGAGAGCAAATTGTATCTGCTTGGCGCGGATCTGAAGAAGGAACGCACCATTAATATTCCGACGAATGAACGTGTTCTTCGCGGAGCCAATGAAGCATTCATAGAGAATCTGGATACCAATCTTAATTTGATGCGCAAGATGATTCCTTCAACCGAGCTTATTGTCAAGACGTATACGATAGGACGATTATCCAAGACGAAGGTATCGGTTATGTACCTGAAGTCGGTCGCTGAGCCGTCACTTGTTGCAGAATTGGACAAGCGCCTGCTAAGCATCGACATCGATTATACGGATGCGCCAGGTTTTATTGACGAGCTAATCCGTGACAAGAAGTTCAGCTTGTTCCCTCAACTCTTAATTACCGAACGTCCTGATCGCGCGCGCGCGTATTTAATGGAGGGAAAAATGGTTATCGCGACGTCGGGATCGCCGGATGCCATTATTTTGCCGGTCACGTTCTGGTCTTTTTTCCAAAGCCCCGACGATTACCATATTAGCGCGATTCTTGGAACCTTTTTCCGGCTTCTTCGTCTTGCCTGCTTCCTGCTGACCATCGGGCTGCCGGCCTTTTACGTGTCAGTCAGTTCCTTTAATCCGCAGCTGCTGCCGATTAACTTCGTGAATACGCTGCAAAGCTCATTGAAATACGTAACTTTCCCACCGTTAGTCGAGACGCTTTCCATGATGCTTTTGCTTGAAATTTTAAGAGAGGCCACCATACGTCTAGCCAGTCCAGCCGGTCAAACCATAGGCGTTGTCGGCGGTATTGTTATCGGAACCGTAGTGGTACAATCCAATCTGGCGTCCAACACGATGGTTATCGTCGCCGCTTTAACGGGCTTGGCTTCTTTTGTTATTCCATCCTACGAGATGAGCAGCGCGGTAAGACTGCTCGGTTATCCTGCGATTTTACTTTCTTCGGTCTTTGGGCTGCTTGGTCTGGCTTTCTTTTTTATGTTGATGATTATTTACCTATGTCAAATGAGCACGATGGGACAGCCTTACTTTACTCCCCCTTTCACTTTAAGCGGGATAAGGGATACACTGATCCGCTCACCCATTTGGAACCTGCGTAAAAGGCCAAACGGAACAGCATCATATAATCAAACTAGGCTGCGGCATCCAAGGAGTTGGAAGAGATGATGAAGGAAGAAGCGATCACCGGAAGACAGCTAATCACCTTAACCATAATGGCTCAGCTTGGCATCGAGGTTCTATCCCTCCCCCATGCGGGAGCCGAAACTGCCGGTCACGATACGTGGCTGGCTGTTTTGATTAGCGGATTAGCCGCGCAAATTGGAATTCTACTAATCTGGTGGCTGGGCAGCCGGTATCCGAACCGGAACTTCTACGCGTATACGCGAGAAATTGTTGGCAGACCTATCGGTATTGCTCTCAACCTTTTGTACGGATGTTATTATGCCTTCTCGGGGCTTCTCATTACAGCCCTATACGCCGATATTTTAAAACGTTGGATCTTTTTGTTTACTCCAAGATGGCTGATCTTCCTTATGCTGTTTATCCTTTGCGGATACGCAGCCACTTCTACGCTAAAGAGACTGGCCTTCATCTCGCAGACCTTTATGATTTTCCCCGTCATTTGCTTTCTCCTTATTGCGTTTAGCGGCATTTACGGGTTGGATCCAAGGAATCTTCTCCCGGTCTTGTCGGGAGGCTGGTCGCCTGTAATAAAAGGAGTATATGTCGCCTTCAGCGCTTATATCGGCTACGATCTGCTTCTATACGCTTATCCCTATGTGCATGCCGGCAAGAAAAAGATTCTGCTTGCGATATCCATTGCCAATGCTTCCACGATCGTCTTTTATGTAACCGTCTGCCTCGTCTGTACCACGATGTTTGGCCAGAAGCAGCTGATTATCGTGCCGGAGCCGATAATTTTTATATTAAAAAACTATCGCATTCAAATATTGCAAAGCCTGGATATTCTGTTTCTTGTCTTTTATGTCTTTGTAGTCTGCCCCACGATCAATGTGTACTTTTTTCTCGCTTCCAAAGCCTTTGTGCATTTGCGCACCGCAGGACTAGGCAAGCGGTATATCTGGGTCTGGATTCTTATTGCGGCTTGCTTTATTGCAAGCTTCTCTCTGACAAAGCGCATTGATATATTGCGAATCGCTTCCTTCCAGGATCGGTTTTCGATTCTCATCGTCGCTGCATTCCCACTTCTCCTGCTCCTTATTTCCGGGATACGGAGTGCCGGGAGGCATCGGGCATGAAGAGAACCATGATTGCCTTACTCATCTGCGTTTTTATTACAGGCTGCTGGGATCAGCTTCAATTAAAAAAGCTGCTTTTTGTCGATATTATCGGGATTGATTACGAAGGCAACAGCAAGCAGCTTAAAGTGGATTATGTCATCTCCGCCCTTCGGGAATCCAATCAAGGCGCTGGCAGGCCGACTTCCCTGCACATGGAGGCAACGGGGTCCAATCTGTATGACGCCGTTGCCAATACGAACAAGGAAATTCCAGGCACACTTTCGGTTCTCGAGACGAGGCTTTATCTGATAAGCTCCCGCTTCGCGAAGGATGAACCGCTGCGGCATCTGGACATTGCCAGCCAATTTGCTTCCAATCCGTTATACGCTTATTTGGCTGTATATGACGGTGATCTCTCAAAGCTGCTGGACCAAAAAGGGATGAAGGATCAGACCGTTTCCAACTACCTTATCGGTCTTCTTGATGACGAGATCCGCAGAGGAAAAATTCCTTCCAATAAATTGCTTCATTACATTCTCGGAGGTGACCAGTTCATGAACGATTTCGCCTTGAACAGGTTCGAGCCCTTTAAAGGCGATGCACGCTTGACCGGTACGGCCTTATTCAGCGACGGTCGTTATACCGGCAAAAATCTGAACAATGAGGAAACGCAGCTTGCAACCTTGATGGAAAGCCCGGCCGGGAAAAACCAATTGCTCTCCGGCCAACGGAATGGCAAGTCCTATTCGGTACTCGTACAATCTGCCAAACGCCACTTTCATATGGTTACGGATGCAGACAAGCTCCGTGAAATTGAAATTGCCTTGCAGCTGCAGCTCAAGCTGGTTGAGGATGGCTCCGAATTCAAGAAGCATACGGATAAGATGCTGCAGGAGATGGAATCCGCTATAGCAGCGGATCTTACGACAAGAATAACCAAGGTTATGGCCGCTCTTCAGCAGGCGAATTGCGATTACTTGCAGCTCGGCCATGAGGTCGCCGTCTATCATCCAAGCCTATTCAAATATCTCGACTGGCGGGAGCAGTATCCTTCGCTTAGCATTAAGCCGAAAGTAACCGTAAAAATTCTGAACACTGCGATTTTGGAGTAAGAGAACGTCAGAGTTCGCCTGAGCCGTTCCAAGCGGACATAAAGACAAATGGCCCCCATTAAGGGGACCTGGCTATTTCGATAGTTGTACATGCAGACTCAAAAGTCCTTCCGTCGAATGGCATACAAACCTGCCGCAAGGAAAACCGCGAAATAGACGGCGGTGTAATATAAAAAAGCGTCCGATGGCGGATTTACGATTGAAAAATAACCTAATGAATCTCTGGAAGAAAACGATTCGCCCAGGTCTTTAACCTGGAATAAATCCGATAGCATCCGCTGCTGCAGCGCGTCGGTTGGTATAAGCAAACGAATCAGACCCGACACCATCTCCATCGTATCGGCTGTTTTCGTTGATTCATTCGACGTAAACATCCCCGCGGCAATAACCCGGTCGAGCATGGTACCCAGCCAGCCCATTCCGAAGAGCAGCACCATGGCAACTCCGTTGCCAAGCGGCGCAAGCCAGCAGGAGGCAAGCATCGTCAAGGTAACCATCAGCAGTACCGGAGTGACGAACAAAGCAAGCGCCGGACCAATGGCGGACCAATCCGGGTGAACACCCGTCGCATACGTTACGATCCCAAGAATGGAAACGAATAAAATAAGCGCATATGCAAGACAAAACGTAACAAATCCGAGCCAGCGGCCAAAATACCAAAACGCGCGTTTTATCGGCCTCGCGAATACCGATTGCAGCACCCCATGCTCCGCTTCTCCTGTAATGGCAGCGACAGAGCTGAATATAGCCAGAAATCCTGTTGCAAAGGAGGCAAAGAAAAAACCGATCCATAGCAAAATAGCGCTTCCCCTGAAGCGGTCAATTAAATTATCCAAGCTTATAATGCCGGAGTCGTAATGCGATACCGATGCTCCGGCGCTTCGCGCGATAAAATAGAACGCGATCCAGAACAATATCGTAAGCAGCAAAGTCATCAAGGTGACTTTCTTGCGTATCAGCTCTTTCCAGGTTAACATCCATACGGCAATCACCGGTTTTCCCCCCTATGCTCCAAACCCGATACTGCCTGCAAAAACCATTCATCCAGGCTTGACTTCACTTTCCGTGTCTCGTATAAAGCCAGGCCCTGCTCAATCAGCAGACGGTTAAAATAGCCAACCTGCTCGTCCTCGGCAAGCTCGGCCTCCAGCCATTGCTCTCCCCAAGCAGGCGTGTCGCCGCCTTCCCAAGGTATGATGTCTACCGGCGCAATCATCGCTTCGCGAAGCCAATCCAGCAGCTCGGGAGTCATGCCGCCTACCCGGAAGCGCCATCTTGTTGAAGCCCGAAGCACGTCCGATACGCGCCCGTCGGCCAGAATTCTGCCATTGTTCAGCAGCGCCACATGATCGCACAAAAGCTCCACATCCTCTAATAGATGGGAGTTCAAGAAGATCGTTTTCCCTTCCTTGCGCAGACGCTGGAGCAGCTCTCTTACTTCATGACGGCCAACGGGGTCCAAAGCGGATGCCGGTTCGTCCAGAAATACGATGTCCGGATCGGCCAACAGCGCGCAGGCAAGGCCAAGCCGCTGCTGCATTCCTTTGGAATATCCTTTAATCCGGTCCCGTCCCCGCTGTCCGATCCCGACCTCGTCCAGCAATTGGTTAATCCGGCGGTTGACCTCTGAGCCTTTCATTCCGCATAGCTTGGCATGAAAACGCATCGCCTCTTCTCCGCTTAACCATCCGGGATAACGGAATAATTCCGGCAAATAGCCTATGCGCCTCCTAGCCTCCACCGAACCGGCCGGTTGACCGAACAATAACGCCTTCCCTTCCGTTGGCGTCGTTAACCCTACCAGCATTTTGACAATGGTGCTCTTGCCGGCCCCGTTAGGGCCAAGGAAGCCAAAGGCTTCCCCGGCAGGAATGCGGAGCGTGACATCGTGACAGCCGCGTCCGTTCCCGTAGTTTTTCGTTAAGTTGAATGTTTCGATGGCATAACTCATTGTGCGATCAATTCCTTCACAATCCGTTCGGCTTCTTCGCGGGAAGCAGCGTCATACATTTGAACCTGCGTAACTTTTCCGTTCTTCAGCCAAGTGGCGTTCCAGCCATTCCAATCATTTTTGCTGTTCTCGAAATAGACGTCCGTACCGTTCACGACCGATTTCGTCACGTTGCCGTTCGTAATAATCGGGAATGGTACCTCTCCTTCGGAAATTCGCGTGCTCTGCATCAATACGTTTTTCAGGTTAGCGGGCAGAACAGGGAATCGGATCAATGCTTCATAAGCGTCTTCCGCCTCAATAGACGGGTCCATTTCGACCACCGGAACCGGAATGATGTTGACTCCGACATAATGCGATTTCTCGTTTGAATCCACGAAGCTGTAATCGGCGTTGATTCCTTCGCCCATCCGCAGCGTGATCGCTTTGCCGTCAACGGACGCCGGCAGCAATTGCTTCGCTCCGAGCTTTTTCATCACATCGTTAATCTCATCCACATCCAAGCGAAGAGTAAGAGCCTGCCCTTGCTGGGCGTAAATTTGAAGCTCGGCTTGCTTCCCGTACGGCGGCAGATCCAGCTTCTCCTTAAGCTCAATCCCGTACTTCTCGCGTACTTGCCCTACCGTTAAATCGGAGGCGTCTTCACCGGTAAAGGTGCGCTCGAATTGGCCAAACTTGTTGCTCGATTCCGCAGACACATCGGCTCCGAAGAAGCCCTCCAATGCCGTTTTGAAATCATCCTCCTGCACAACCGCAACCTGATTCATCTTAAACTTGCCCAGAATGGAAGCCAGCGCTTCGTTTGTAGACGGAATCGCGATTGCGGCGCAGATCAGTACGGCAGCCGCGGCAACGCCCGTCTTCACGCCATGCTTCTTCAACCAGCCGCGATATGGGGATGGAACAGGCTTCGCCGCGCGGCGTTCCTGTTCTTCGAGGGCTCTCTCTGGATATGCGGAATGCTCTTCTCCGGTCATGGCCGTTAAACCTGCCGCTTTATGCTCCGTATCCTCCGCGGTTACGCCTTCCTTCGTCCACGCCGCCCAAGCCGTAGAACCCTCATGCTCTTTCAGCTTAAGCGCAAGCTTGGCCCAAGCGTCGTTCGTCTCTTCCGGAGTAGGCAAGTTTGCTTGCTTCCGTTCATCAATTGGATGATTTGTCATCTGCTCTCTCTCCTTATTCATGCGACCATTGATTTTCGTGCTTTAATGCTTGCTTTCTTAATCGTTCTCCCGCCCGCTTCAGCAGCATGCCTACTTGAGGCTGCTGCACGTTTAATTCCTGCGCGATCTCCGAATAGCTGTATCCCGAGTAACGGAGCAGCAGCAAATCTCTGTCCCTTTCGGGCAAAGCGTTCAGCCAGCCTTGAATCTGCTCTTCCTCATCCTGCCGGATTACGGTCTGCTCTCCGGATTGGAAGGTCTGCGGCTCCGTCATCAGCTGCTTCTCCTGCCGCTGCACCAGCATTCGTTCTCTTGCCTTCTGATCCAGATAATCGTAGGCGCTTCTTGTTAGAACCTGATGCAGCCAAGCCCCAACGGCTTCCGGCCTTGACGGCGGATTCTTGTATAATTTCAGGAATACCTCCTGAGCCAAATCCTCTGCAGCCGATTGATCCCGCAGGAGTGCTATTAATTTTCGAAGTACGGACGGATAATGCTTATGAAAGATATCTTTAAACAAATCCGGCGCCGGATTGGAAATATTCATTCTCCATTGCCTCCTTGATATTCAATTGCCTTAACGCTTGCCCCGGGCTTAACGTTGACATGTATAAGACGGCTATCGACTCTATTTTGTAACACCTGTAGCCCAAATATGAAAAAAAAGATAAAATGACGCAAAAAGAGACTCTACCAATCGAGCAAGTAGAGTCTCTCTAATGCGTCTTAAGCCTTAACGGTAAACTTGTCGCGCGCCAGCTTGGTGGCTTCCACCATGTTGCTCAGCGAAGCGATGGTTTCATCCTTGCCGCGCGTTTTCAATCCGCAGTCCGGATTAATCCAGAACAGCTTAGGATCAAGAACTTGAAGCGCGCGGTCAATCATGTTTGTCATTTCTTGAACATCCGGTACGCGAGGGCTATGAATATCGTAAACGCCAAGGCCGATGCCATGCTTGTACGTATTCACTTCAAAGCTGTGGATCAGCTCGCCGTGACTGCGGGAAGTCTCGATGGAGATAACGTCCGCATCCATCTCTTCGATCGAATCAATCATATCGTGGAATTCGCAATAGCACATATGAGTGTGAATTTGCGTGGTGTCCTGAACGGTGCACGTTGTCATGCGGAACGCTTTAACCGCCCAATCCAGATAAGGCTTCTGCTCCTCTTCCTTCAGTGGAAGACCTTCCCGTACAGCCGGCTCATCTACCTGGATCATGCCGATGCCGGCATTCTCAAGCGCTTCTACTTCCTGGCGAAGAGCATAAGCAAGCTGATAAGCGATTTGCTCGCGTTCAATGTCGTCGCGGACAAAAGACCAGTTCATAATCGTGATCGGCCCCGTAAGCATGCCTTTCACCGGACGGTTTGTTTTGGATTGCGCATAGACGGTTTCTTCAACTGTCATAGCTTCCTTGAAGGCAACATCCCCGAAAATAACCGGAGGCTTCACGCAACGGGAGCCGTAGGATTGCACCCAGCCGTTTTGAGTGAACGCAAAGCCCTCAAGCTTCTCGCCGAAAAATTCAACCATGTCCGTCCGCTCAAACTCGCCGTGCACCAGTACGTCAAGTCCGATTTCTTCCTGATAGCTGATCCAAGCATCAATCTGATCTTGGATAAAGCTCGAATACTGCTCGTTGTTCCATTCGCCTTTGCGCCACGACTGGCGCGCTTTGCGTACTTCCGTCGATTGCGGGAAGCTTCCGATCGTTGTGGTCGGGAACAACGGCAGCTGCCATTTCACCTGCTGAGCCGCATTGCGATCCGCAAACGGGGATTTTCTTGCCGGTGCTTGCGATGCAATGCGCGCTACCGCGGATTGAACATCCGAACGGTTCCGGGAAGCGGACTGCTCTAGCGCCCCAACGTCCGATTGGTTAGCCTGAAGCGCTTCGGCAACGGACGCTTCGCCATTGTTCAAGGCTTGCGTAAGCAGCACGACTTCGTCCAGCTTTTCATCCGCAAAGGCAAGCGCATTCTTAAGCTCGGGCTGAAGCTTGGTCTCAGGCTTTGTCGTAACAGGGACGTGGAGCAGGCTGCAGGAAGTTTGGACGAGCAGCTTGTCGGCCGGAACAATTCCTTGCAGCTCCTTCAAAAGCTCCAGCTTCTTCGCAAGCGATGCCTTCCAGATGCCGCGGCCGTCAATCACGCCGGCGCCAAGCACTTTGCCGGCCGGGAAGCCGTATTGGCGAATCGCGGACAGGTTGCCTTTTAATCCATGCACGAAATCTAAACCAATGCCTTGCACAGGCAGATTAACAATTTCCTTGTATTGATCCACGGATTCAAAATAAGTCTGCAGCAAAATGTTGAGACCAGGCACTGCTTCGGCAATTTTGCCGTATACCGTTCTCAGACGGGCCAGGTCGTCATTGCTCAGCTTGGTTACAAGCACCGGCTCATCGATTTGCACCCATTGAACGCCTTCCGCCGCAAGCTCTTGAAGCACCTGCACATACAGCTTAAGGAGGATCGAGAGCCAGGAGTCAACCTCGGAGCGGCCGTATCCCTTCGACAGCTTGAGGAAGGAGAACGGGCCAAGAATAACCGGTTTGCCTTCGATCCCGAGCTTCTCTTTCGCTTCGCGGTATGCGATAAGCGGTTTATTTTCCGTAAGAGCCGGCTGTGCGCCATAGAACTCCGGAACAATGTAATGATAGTTCGTGTTGAACCATTTCGTCATTTCGCTTGCCGCAGCGTCTTTCGTGCCCCGGGCGATGCCGTAATAGACGGAAATGGGAACCGGACCGCCGTTATAGGAAAACCGCTTCGGAACGATACCGAACATGGCGGCCGTATCCAATACCTGATCGTAGTAGCTGAAGTCATTCACCGGAATGAAATCGATGCCTTTGTCCTGCTGTTTGCGCAGATGGTTCAAGCGAATATCCTGCAGCTGTTTGTGAAGCTCGGATTCCTCCAGCTTGCCTGCCCAGAATGCTTCCAGCGCTTTTTTCCATTCGCGGTTTTCACCGATTCGAGGGTAACCCAATACACTGCTCTTTGCCATCTTGCAACAACTCCTTAAGCTTTTGTTACAAGAAAGATATCATGGATTTCGAGTTATAGTGTAACTGTAAAATACTATATCCAGCTATAGCCAATAGCTATATCAAGGAGCAGGAGCTATCGCTTGATGCAAAGCCTCGATATAAGCGGTTCCAAGCTTGGATAACGCGGTGCTCCGGTGCGCAATCCAGCCTACGTTAATCGTCTCGTCCGTCTCAAGCGGCACGGGTATAATCTCGTTTCCGTTCAGGTCCGCGCTAAGCACGCCGGTTGAGATCGTGTAGCCGTTCAAGCCAATCAGAAGGTTGAACAACGTTGCGCGGTCGTTGACCCGGATGCTTTTCTTATGCGATAAGGTGCTTAGAATCTCCTCGGCGAAGTGGAAGGAGTTATACTCTCCTTGGTCAAAGGACAGATACGGAAACTCGTCCAGCTGGTCGATCGTTACCTTGGCTTGCTTCGCGAGAGGATTCTTGATGCTGATGAAAATATGCGGCTTGGCCGTAAACAGGCTCGTGAACTGCAGGTTCGAGTCCTTCAGCAGCTTATTGATGACTTTGCCGTTGAATTCGTTCAGATAAAGGATGCCAATCTCGCTTCGAAGGCTTTTTACGTCCTCGATAATTTCGTAGGTCTTCGTTTCCCTAAGCGACAGCTCGTATTCCTCTTGGCCGTATTCCTGGACTAGACTTACAAAGGCATTTACGGCAAAAGCATAGTGCTGCGTGGACACCGAAAAATGCTGCGGAGACGGCTTTTTATTCAAGTACCGGCCTTCCAGCAGCTCCGCCTGCTCCACCACCTGACGGGCATAGCCGAGGAACTCTACTCCCTCCTTGGAGAGGGATATCCCTTTATTCGAGCGCTCGAATATGGCCAGCTGCAGCTCTTCTTCCAGATCCTTAATGGCGTTCGACAGCGTTGGCTGCGATATAAACAGCCTCTTCGCCGCTTCGTTAATGGAGCCGCGGTTCGCGACTTCAATGATGTATTTGAGTTGAGTTAAAGTCATCTTCGCCTCCCGATTGCTGTTGAAGCTTAAGTTTCTTCCTATCGCGTATGCCTACCTGTCCGTCTCGCCCGGCTGCCAGCCGGTATCTTGCGACCAGAGATGCGCTCTATGCAGAATGTCCCATACGATGGGGGCTTTGCCTTCAACATACTTGATCCGCTCATGCTTGTGCAATTCCATCAGGCGGTGCTTCTCTTGCCCGTAACGCAGGCAATCCTCCGGGTGCTGCCGCAAATAATCGCGGAGCAACAGGTTCATCTGCTCCGAGAAGCTTCCTGCCTGCCTCACGTGAATATGGGTTCTGCGAGTACCGGGCGCTTCTCTGAGATACCTCTTTGATAAATCCGGATTGTCATCCCTATACACGAATCCGAGCTGTTCAATATTGGGTTTATAACGATCCAGCTCGTCCAATCGGGAGACGGAGATTTGAATATCGATGATCGGCTTCGCATCCAAACCGCTAATCGAAGTTGATCCAATATGATCAATTCTTAACGCAATATCACCTAAAGCTTCCCGCAAGCTTGCGGCCGTCTCTTGGAACATGATCGGCCACCTCGGGTCATGCTCCGCAATTCTCCATTGGTCCTCCACGCTTACGACCTCCCTCCTGCCTTGAATCAGTCTTCAAACAATTCTTTGAGCACCGTCTTCCGGTTCTCGAGAAATCTGCGCGTCACAATATAGTGCAGCGTATCTTCATATGCGATTTCCTCAACGGGCTGTTCATCGAAATTATAAATTTGCGCTTCCGGATACCCCAGAAGAATCGGAGAATGCGTTGCGATGATGAACTGGGCCTCCTCCGATAAATCTTTAATAACGCGCATAAGCGCAAGCTGCCTGGCCGGCGATAACGCCGCCTCGGGCTCGTCGAGGAGATAGATCGCTTTTTTGCCGAACCGGTGCTTGAACAGCGACAGGAAAGCTTCCCCGTGCGATTGCTGGTGCAAGGAACGGCCGCCGTAATTGCGTAACACATCGGGATCAAGAGTGTCGATATAAGAAGCAAAGTGATAAAAGGTTTCGGCGCGCAGAAAAAAACCGTTCGTCACCTTGGGCATCCAGGCTAGCCTTATGGCGTTGCCCAGTATCGCCGATGAAGCCTCTACTTCATAAGCGTTATTCCTGCCGCCTCCTGCCGTATGGAAGCCGCATTGATAGGCAATCGCCTCAAGCAAGGTCGATTTGCCCGATCCGTTCTCCCCAACCAGAAACGTTACGTTTGAACGGAAATGCAGCCTTTTCATCGACCGGATTGCCGGTATCGTGAAGGGATATTCCCGCTTGTTTATGTTCTCGTCCCGCCTGATCTCCACGCTTCTTAGAAACACAAGCTTCAACTCCTAGCTCTGAATACTTGAATGAGAGTTCTTGTCTATGTAATAAGAGGGATCCGCAATCATTAACTCTTTGAGATCATTTTCGCTTAAGATATGAATCTCCTGCGCATGAACGCCTGTTCCATAGCCTTTGGTCAAAACAACGATAATTTCATTATCGCCGTCCTCATTCAGATCAGCAACCTCTATTACCGGATAATACGCAGGATTGGTTACATTGGACCATGGGAACGACTTGGACGCGTACGATGCGCTGACAGAGATCCTTGAACGAATCTCGGTTTCCCAATGTTTCATTCCCCATAAAAAAACGACTATCTCGTCAGGAGATAGTCATTGCTTCGTCAGGGCTGCACACGCGGCTTATCCGCTTGGCAATTCGGGCTTGGAACCAGCCCCAGCTGGGCCAGCTTCGTAAGATAATAGCATTCTTCCCGCATCATATGATCGGGCATTAACGGACTGATCCGGTCAAGCACCTCATCCGTAACTTCCAGCTCCTCCAGCTCCTTCAGAAAGGCGACAAACAGCTTCATTTCCACATCCACTTCTTTATGGAGCCGCCTGAAGGCGGGAAAATCCTTCAATTCCGTCCTCATGTAACCTGCCATTTCCACGCTTTTTAAATAAAGCTCATTAAACCGTACTTCGAATAGCTGCGTCCGCTTGATCATCGGCTTCTCGACAAAATCGAGGTCGCTGCCGATCGAAGCGGCATGCCCTGCTGCATCGGGCAGCCACAAGAAATCATGATGAAGAGCATCAAACACAGGTACCGGCTTGCCGGCGGCAAGCTCCTTCAAAATTCGAAGATACTCCTCCAGCTCATTCACCATATGGTTGAGAAAAGTCGGAGTCAGCATAATCTTTACTTTCCCAAACAAGGCTCTTTCCAGCAAATTCAGCTTAAAAGACCGCATTTCGATCGTTAAATCAAGCGCTTGCCTGCTAATGGACAAACAATCCGTCTCCGATGAGGATTGTCTTGCATACTCGAGCAGCTGATCAAAAGCCGTTATAAAATAGTTGGCAAGCTTGATATCATTGCTCTCTACCGGCGACAGGGTATTTAAAATAAACCTGCCATGATCGCCCAAAATTTGCAGCCAGAAGCGATGCTCATACCATTCAGACTTGGCCAATCGCTGATCCCTCCTCCGCTTCATTCCTATAGATGGTATGAAGGGAACCGCCCGGATATAACGTTTAACCTTGCTTTGGCTTGATTGTAAATAGAGCGATAAGCGCGGCGGCAACGCAGCATGCGGTTAACAGCCAGAATAAGGAGGATTTCGTATGCGCGATAAGCAACGCGGCTAAGGGAGGGCCTGCCGCAACGCCAAGAAACCGGATACTGCTGTATATGGAGGTGATCGTGCCGCGCTGCTCCTTCTCAATTCCTTCCGTCAGCAGGGCATCAAGGCTTGGCAATGCCGCTCCAAGGCCAATGGAACCCGCGAAGAGGATGATAATAATGAACCATATCGAGTCCCTTCCTCCAAATGCCAAAAAAATAAAGCTGCCTGCCGCTTCAATGAACCCTATGACGCTAATCCATTTCATCAGCTTCTTGTTCTGACCGATCCATTTGCCGATCGCCCATGAGGTGGAACAGAGGGCAGCAAGCGGAATAGCAACGAGACAGCCCTTCAGAATGCCGTGACTCCCCCGTTCCTCCAAAATCTCGGATAAATAAAACAAGGAAGCGAATATCGCAAACATATTGATTCCGCCCGCCACGTATACGCCCCAAATCCATCTTCCCTTTTCATGGAACAAGGAAATGACATTCCGCACGAACTGGCCAAAAGGAACAGCCGGTTTTTTATCCTTCGGAGCTTTAACCCATATGGCAACTAAAAGAAAGGAGATCAGGCTGAATACCGGAATGAACCAAAATGGCATATACCACGTCCACATGGCCAAAGCCGACCCTATAATCGGGGCAAGTACTTTCCCAAACGTATTTGCCGTTTCGACAAGGCCAAGTCCGTTGCTTACATCCTCTTCCTTCTTGAATAAGTCCCCGACAAGCGGAAGCACGACCGGGAAGCAGCCTGCCGCTCCCAATCCCTGAAATAATCTCCCCGTCATAACAAGAGCATACGGTTTATCGAACGAAATAGCGGCAAAGCCGCAAAAAGCGCCGGCGGCCGCAACAAGCAGCAGCCCGGGCAGAATTACTTTTTTCCGGCCAATGCGGTCTGACAAATATCCGGCAATCGGAATAAATATGATGGCTACAGCCGCATAAGCCGTAATTAGCAAACTGGATTGTACCGCGGTTATTCCCATCGCTTTCTGCATGGAAGGAAGGACTGGAATCAAAATGGAATTCGCCAAGGTCATCGTTAAAGGAATAGTTGCGATGGAAGCCAAATCTAATTTTTTCTTCTTCTCCATTACATCCTCCAAGTAAATCAGTCGGGATTAAGTTGAGCACCGCTTATTAGAATGTCCTCTGCCGCGCAGTTTATGACGGAGAAAAATAATTGAATAGTAATTGAGTTGCTTGGGACTCTATACGTGTTCGTCAAACCAAAGGAGGAATTAATCCATGCAATTCGCAAACAACAATCAAGCAAGCCAGTCCCTTCATCAATGCGAGCAAATGATTCAACAGCTGGTTAACCAAACGCAGCAAGCCAGCCAAAATTATTCGATGCTGCTTCAGCAAGAGCAGCAAAACGCGCAGCGTCTTCAAGAGCTTGCGGCCCGCGAGCAAAAAGCAGCCCAAATCATTCAGACCGCTCTTCAAGGTCATCAAACGGCTATCCAGCAGCTACAACAAGTATCGCAGATTTGCAAACAAGTGGAGAGCATGATTCATACGCAATTCAACTCCTCCGTTTCGCAATCCTTTAACGCCCATACTCCGTCCTACAACACGGGTTATGCATCGCAGCATTCGTATACGAATTCGAACTTCAACTCCAACAACGAAGGCATGAACTCGCCATACCGTTCGATGCAATAAGACACAAGAGCCCGCTTAAGGCTGGTGCCTGAAGCGGGCTTTTTTATTTACCTGATTTTTCCGTAATCCTTCGCTTTGAATTGAAGCTTGCATTCAATCTCTACTTTGGGATACTCCTCGCGCCAATCCAGCTTCTTCCACGCTTCGTATGACATGCTGTTTCGGACATGCATGCCGATGCCAAGACTGTCCACCTTGTGCTGCTGCAGCTGCTTCACCAGCCGATTCGCGCTTTCGGACATTATCTCCGAAACTTTACGTTCCACCTCATGTCTCTGAGCGTCGATGCTAAGTTTTTTGTTCCCGATGTATTCATGAACAGAGCCTTTGAAATAGGCCTTGATCGTAACGTGCATCTTGCCGCCGGCTTTGCGTTCAACATGTACCTTGCGGTTGCTGAGAACGGAAGTGAACATGATGTATTCCGGCGAACGCCCGTCTTCGCCGTTGCTCAAGTCCAAGCTCATGTCCCCTTTCTTGAATTTCCCCTTCAAAATCGAAAACAACAAGGCATCGCGATTCGGGATTTTGGCGATATATTTGTAATCCTGAAATAAAGCAATGCCATCAACCGTAATATCTTCGCCCGTTTCCTTCAGAATGGGTGCGACCGGATCGATTCCGTCCTCATAATAATCCCGCTCAAACTCGTATAGCGTTGTTTTCGGAATGCGGTTGTTGCTGCTCGATTTCTCCAGCAGCCGATTGATGTATTTGTCTGTAGACAAATGCTGCTTGTAATTCTTGATCAGCATTTCCTTCGCGTTCCCGTTTACCAAAGTGATCTTGACTAAGGGGGAAATGGAGGTGTCCCTTAATATGCTGTTTATCTCATTCGACAGGTCTTTGCGAGCAAGCGCCTCGGAATAAAGCAGTACGCGGATTTGTCCGTTAACAAGCAGCAGATCGGTTTCGTTGGCAAATTTAACTCTCGCGTCCTTTGAGCTTTTTCCGATTGCGGAATGGACTTCCCTTTTCACTTTTATCGTCGGTTCGGCTCTTGGTATACTGACGGTAATTTCCACCTGGTTCTCCGGAGCCGTATCATAACTGGCCGCGTAGGTAAAACCAATGCGCTCCAATATCCGGTAATCGCATCCGGGAAGAACGACAAGCATCAATATCGCCAGCAAGCTTATCAGTAATTTATTCATGAGCGGCACTTCTCCCCATATTCTGAAACATAAGAACGACCAATAACAGAATGGGCAGACCAAATGCGATTCCGCATTCGATCATGCTCAGCGTGCTTAGCCAATCCCCAACCTCGTTTAGCGTCTCCGGAATATAAGCGATCAGAAAGCATGTCAACATGACTATAAAAGCAAGGAAGTTTGCTTTCAATTTCGGGAAAATTTGCTTCAGTACCTCCAGAGCGCACCATTCGTACATCAGGATCGAGAATAAGACGGTAAACAATATAAACCCGTACAGCAAATTCTCCATCCGCTCCATAAACGGAAAACGGATATAGGCTAACATTTCAAGCACGGGAAATGCCTTGTTCTTCAATTGCTCGAGACTATATACCCCGAAAGTAACGATCGAGAGATAGGTATAAGTCATGGTGGTCATGCCATTGCCGATCAGGACCGATTTTACGAACTTAGTCTTCTGGTTCGTATAGGCAAACATGAGAAGGACAACCTCGTAACCAAGAAGCGACGAAAAAATATCCAGGCTTTCAAGATAAGTGAAATGCCCTCCTTTGAATAAGTATGGCGTAAGCCTAGACCAGTTGAAATCCGTATAGAAAAAGAACAGAAGAAAGAACATCCACACAAACAGCCAAAAAAATACCGTTGAGGCTTTCGTAATATTGTATAAGCCTTTTGTTAGCAGCCAGAAGACCAGGAGATCCATGATGAAGTTGAATTCCATCGGATCCGTAGTCGGGAAGGCATACATCTGGAAAATAAGAATATATTCCTTCCCCGCCATGCAGCCAAGCATGATCCATACCAAAGCCAAAGCCAAATAAACGGGTACCAGCATAAATTTGGGAATCGACTGCTCCAGGATTTGAAATATTGATCGCCCTTTCCCCAGCTTGTATACCGCCGCAATCAATAAAATATTTATGGTGGCGATAAGACCAAACCCCAGCATCGTAATCCAGCCGTTAGTGCCGAAGGTCTCCGCGAGCAGCTGCGGAAGAATTAACGCCATGACACCCGTTTGAATCATATGGACGAGGATGGTGGTATGGAATGGGGAGAGCTTTTCCTTCGTCTCCGTATTCATATGGTCACTCCTTGGTTTTATTTCGCACCATATTCGGGGAAGAGCTTTGCGAAGGTCTTTCCCGCAAGGCTGTGAAGGGAGCACGAATAAAAATGTCCTTCCAATCTTTTGGCTTAAACGGGGCAACCGGATTCAGATATGACGTCCCCATGCTGGTTAAGCCGCTCAAGTGAATGACGATAGCCGCGATGCCAAACACCAGTCCCAGATTGCCTAAGAAGCCTGCCAGCATGATGAGTCCAAACCGGATTAACCGAATCGAAGCACTCATCACATAACTCGGAATCACGAAAGACGCAATGGCGGAGGAAGCAACGGCAATGATAAGAATGTTACTGGTCAGCCCCGCCTGTACGGCTGCCTGTCCGATAACGATACCGCCTACGATGCCAATCGTCTGTCCGATTTTGGTTGGAAGTCTGGCTCCCGCTTCGCGAAGCAGCTCAATGGTTACTTCCATTAACAAAGCCTCGTATAATGGCGGGAAAGGCACCCTGCTCCGGGATTCCGTTAACGTCATGAGCAAATTTTCCGGAATCATCTCGTAATGAAACGTCGTAACCGATACGTACAACGCGGTAAAACTGATCGTAATAACAAACGCGATGAAGCGAAGCAGTCTGATGGCGCTGCCCAGTATCCACCGCTGATAGTAATCGTCCGATGAAGAGAAAAACTCGAAAAACGAGGTAGGCAGGGTCATGACGGACGGGCTTCCGTCCACGATTCCCGCTACGCGTCCCGCCACCAGCTTCGAGACAATCGCGTCTGGACGCTCGGAAGTCAGATACTGCGGGAAAATCGAATATTTATTGTCGTCCATGTACTGAATGAGCATATTCGTGTCAAGAATGGCATCAACCTCGATTTGCTGGATGCGCTTCTTCGCCTCTTCGACAAACTTCATATTGACGATATCCTTCACGTAGAGCAGATACACGTCCGTCTTGGAAACCTCGCCAACGGAGAGCTTAATCACCTTGAGATGCGAGCTCTTCAGCCTGGCGCGAATCATCGCGAGGCTTGCATTGATTTGCTCGGTGAAGGCATCATGAGGGCCTGTAATGACCGTTTCCGTCTCCGATTGGCTAATCGCTCTTGCTTCCGGGCTATAGACATTGAATACATAAGCATCCGGACCGTGAAAGATGGCTATGCCGCCGGACAATACATCCAGAATCAGCGTTTTGCTGCTGGTTGTTTTAAAGGGTTGCAGATGCTTGAGCATCTTAGCGACATCCTCATCGCTACCGCTTAGCAACGGTGACAAAATATGCCGGCTGAGCTTATCCTTATCCGTCAGTTGATCGAAATAAACAAGATCAACAAGGTGATCCGGAAACGTTCGGTGCGTAATATCGCTGCAGTCTATAAACTCGTCCATCGTGTGCGCAAGCGTCGGCGGCTGGGAGTTCTGCTCGGGCGGAGGCTGCTTATCCTGATTGTTCGCCGATTCTTTAATGATCATGTTTCGCAATGCTTTAGAAAAGGTCATCCGCGCATCCTCCTGACAAGGATAGAATAAAACTTAGTTTGCATAATCTTCCTGAAAATTAACCAAAAAAAACCGCGATCCGAGATCGCGGCTTCTTAATATAGTCATCAGCTTAATAAAGTTGGTTATCTGTTTTCACCTTGACCTGCAGCGCACCGTTAACCGCTATCGAATCAATCGTGACGTCGGCTTTTCCTCTATAATTATTTTCGATGTAGCCAAAAATCGTGATTTCCTGTTTCGTAAGCTCATCCTCATACCTTAGCGTTATGGAGCCCTCACCGAAATTTTGGGGTAGGACATGGAGTTTTTGCTCCGAATGAGCCTTCAACCCGAAGGTTTGCGTACCGTTGGGAAAAACAAGAACCAGCTGGGAAATGTCCTCCTCCAGTTGATTGTGGACCGTAATCCGAAAGCCCTCGTCACTCTTATGGGATAAGACCATAATCGCCAGAGTAAACAAAATAAATGCGGCAGCAACAATTTTACGCATGACTACCTCCTCTTCTCGCTAGTTACCAGTGTAATCTCATTGCCGCCGCATGTAAAATAAACCAAAAAGAGAAGTTTGCCCGTTCTTTTGTTAAGCTCCTTGTTTTGCAGGTACGGAGAAGCCGAATTTCAAAAACACGTCAAGCGCTTCCTGCGTTTGCAAATAGGTATAGAAATCTTCCGCTTCCTTGCCGTGCTTCGTTGCTTTCACGATTCCCACCGGATACTGGATAGCCATGTAGGTTGCCGGATCTACGGTAAACGCGATTTTTACTTTATCCGAGGTTAAGGCATCGGTCTTATACACAAAGCCTGCATCCGCGTTGCCCGTCTCTACATATTGAAGCACTTGCCTAACGTCCTTGCCCTGCACGGCTTTGGATTGCAGCGAATCCCACAGCTTTGCATTCGTTAACGACTCTTTCGCGTAATTGCCGGCAGGAACGCTCTCCGGAATACCGATCGCAACATGCTTCACTTCCGCATTGGTTAGATCGGCTTCCGTTGCAAGAGCTGCGCCGCCATCAGCCGGAACTACGACAACAAGCTCATTGCTGAGCAAATTCGTTTGCTTATCCGTATCGATAAGCTGCTTGTCAACCAGTGTCTTCAAGTTCTTCGCAGCGGCGGATAGGAACAGATCTGCCGGAGCACCTTGTTCAATTTGCCGCTGCAGAGCGCCCGACGCGCCGAAGTTGAAATTCAGCTTCACATTCGGATTTTTCTCTTTGTACGTGTTTTGGATTTCGATAAGCGCGTCCGTCAAGCTCGCCGCCGCGGATATCGTAAGCTCAACTTGCGTTGTGCCGGCATGACTGCTGTCTGCGTTGGTCCCGGCTGCGTTCTTGTCTGCCGCCGTGTCGTTGTTCCCGCAAGCCGCCATAACGAGAACGGTGATAGCCAGACCTATTAAAACCAAACTGCTTTTAAACGTTTTCCTCATCCGGTCTCCTCCAAATATATCTGTTTATATCTATTTTTAACTAGTTTATATCATAGGTCATTATGCATTCCATCAGAAAATTGACTGTTTGCTACGGATGCGATCGCCATTGCTCGTGGATTCCTTCAATAAGTTATAGCGTTGGAATTCACGAGCAAAAGCGAACGGCTGTGCAGATTACAGCTGCACAGCCGTTTTTTGTTAAGTCAAGTCTTCTTTCGTGATTGCAAATAAGAGATGATCTTCCCATTGACCGTTAATTTTTAGATAACGCTGAGCCAAGCCTTCTTGCCGAAAGCCGGCTTTTTGGAGGACGCGGATCGAACGCTCGTTTTTTGGCATTACGCCAGCCTGAATACGGTGGAGCTGCAGCTCGGCGAAGGCTTTGCTGACCGCTTCCGATACGGCTGATGTGGCATAACCGCGACCGTTATGAGCCTGATCGATAAAGTAGCCCATATACGCATTCTGGAACACGCCGCGGGATACGCTCGTCAGGGCAATCCGGCCTATCAGCTCGTCCCCTTCCCTCAGGAATACGCCGTAAAAATAAGCCTGCTCCCGCTGTGCCGCGGAAATACCGTTGCTAATTTCCTTCACCTGTTCTTCGAGCGTATAATGCCCTTCCCCTCTAATAGGTTCGAAAGGCTGGGAAAAAGCGCGGTTCCTCAGCTTCAATTCAAGCATCGGCTTGGCATCTCCGAGCTCGAGCAAGCGCAAGTAAATCCCGTTCGTACTCATTGGCGCTATTCCTTCGAACGCTCGACCTTATGGACGAATTTATCCACTAATTGCTGCAGCACTTGCAAGGTGGCAAAGTCCGTTAACCGGCCGTCATCGTCAAATTTCAAATGCGCCTGGGCAAGCTTCAGCTCAGGACGGTTCACCGGATCCATATCGAGGGCGAAAATGAGCTGGCGCAGGTTGGTTTGCGCGCGTGCCGTGCCGCTTGGACCGGTTGTAGCACCCATTACGGCCACCGGCTTCGCAGCTAGCGGCGCGCCGATATTTTTCCGGGATACCCAATCAAGCGCATTCTTGAGAACGCCCGTGATAAGGCCGTTGTATTCGGGAGTACTGATCAGAAAACCGTCTGCGGAGCTGCACAGCTCGGCGAACTGCTTGACGGATTCCGGCAGATCCTCCTCGAGATCCTGGTTGTACAGCGGCAGATCGCCAAGGTCGGCGTAGGTGTATGTATAATTTTCCGGTAGAAACACCGCCGCGTTTTTCAGCAGCGTTTTGTTCAGGGAAGCCTTGCGCAAGCTGCCTGTCAGGCCAACAATATGATAGGATTGCGTCATGATGTGCATCTCTCCTTCAATTCTTAAAGTATACGGTGCAAATTACGGCACAGCTTTAAGATTAACCGATTTCATCCTCCTCGTACATAGCCGCCTCGCGGTCCCGGATATGCCGCCGCAGATTTGAAGCAAGCTCCCGGTCGATGGTTCCTTTCTCGTACAAGGTCTGAACCTCATCCCTTTCGGCCTGAATGGCCACCCAGTGCAGCTCTTTCCTCGCTTCGTTGAAATCATGCGTCTTGTTTTTCGTATGAACAGGCATCGCCTTCATCCGTTTAATAATCTGATGATAATACGCCGTTACGCATTCGGTGGGATCGTCTTTCGTGTCGGGCTGGCATCTGGCATCCATCTCTTCAAGGACGGCCTCCGAACATTGAAGTCTTAATCCGCGCAGCGTGGCAATATCCGCATCGGTGAACGCCAATTTTCGGCCCGCGCTTGTAAAGTTTGCTTTCACTTTGCTCCATAAACCCTTCAGCACCATTCGCCATAGATGGAGCCGGTTGGCCAAAATCAGCTCGATTTGATCCAGCATCTTATAATAGAAATTCGCATGCTTCTCGCTGATCGTACCTTTCTCGAGCTGCTCGTTAACGTATTTCCGCTCGATATCGAGCGCGATCATCCGCATTTCCAGCTCCTGCTGGCGGCGGCGGGGCAGCGGCCGGTTCTGATTTTCAATCATCTCCAGCTCCAGAATCATCCTGCGGTATTCCGCAATAACGGACTCGATCGCCTCCTCGTTGGCCTCATGAGTTACCCGTTCCAGATGACGAATAGCAGCCCCCATCACCTTCATTTGCCATTCCCGCTCCTCATGCGCCTTCTCGGATTCGTCGGCGGCAACCCGTTTTTTCGCGATGAGCGGCAGCAGAATGCTGGCCGTCAGAAGCGATAACAGAATAATAAAGGCGGCGAGAAAAACGATTAAGTCTCTTTGAGGGAACGGATCGCTATTGTTCAGCACAAGCGGAATCGAAAAAGCACCAGCGAGCGTAACGGCTCCCCGCACGCCGGAAACCGTCGTCAGAACGATGACTTTGAGTCTGAGCTTATCTTTTCCAAACCAGGTGAACAGAAAGGTCCAGACGAACCGAAGCACCAGCAGCAGGACGAAAATAACGATCGCGTAACCGATGACGACCCCGTTATTAAAATTGGGATCCTTGAAGATCACCGAGGCGACCTGCGGGATTTGAAGACCTAAAATAACAAAAACAAGCCCGTTCAAAATAAACAGGATAACCGACCAGGTATTGACCGACACCGCCTTCATCCTTGGCATGCTGTGATCAACCCGGTCATCTTCAATGGCATGGACGATTCCGCCAGCGACTGCCGCAAGGATACCGGATACGCCAAGCTCCTCCGCGATAAGATAGAGCAGAAACGGCGTAACGAGCTGCAGCAGCATATGCATCGTCTCGTCTTCCAGTCCCGCCCTTCTAAGCAGCTGCCGGATTCCTATGATGAGAAACGCCAGCACGGCCCCGATCAGCAGTCCGCCGGCAGCAATCATAATAAAGCTGAACGTTGCTTTGTGCAGCGAGAATACGCCCGTCATCGCTGCAGCAATCGCGAATTTGAAGGCAACGAGGCCGGAAGCATCGTTCATCAGGGCTTCGCCTTCCAATAGGCGCATCAAGCTTTTGGGCAGCTGAATCCGGCCGGCCAAGGCGCCTACGGCAACCGCATCCGTCGGAGACAGAATAGCCGCGAGACCAAAAGCGGCTGCAATAGGTATCGTCGGGATCATCCAGTGTATCGTGTAACCCACAACAACAACCGTTGCAAACACCAGCCCCACGGACAGCAGCAGAATGGGTGCCCTCAGCCTCCACAGCTCGTCGCGCGGAGTATTTCTTCCGTCGTTGTACAAGAGAGGAGCGATGAACAGGATAAAGAACAGTTCTGGCTCCAGATGCAAATGGAACCCAATCGGAATAACGGCAATAAGAGCTCCGAGAGCAATCTGTATAAGCGGAACCGGCACAAATGGAATAAAGCGGTAAATGACGTTGGAAACGCCAATCAGGACAAGCATAACGAGTACGATAATAAAAATTTCCAAGCGGGCTCCTCCATCCTTTCGTATTACAAAAGGGACCAGCCGCGTAATGCGATCGATCCCTTCCGTTCTTTCTGCTACCTGCCCATGTCCGTCAGTCCGGGAGCATGCTCATTTGGCAGCTCGGGATTGTATGGTACCGGATAACCGTTTGGCGGAGGCACAACTTGCAGATCCCCGCCGTTGCGGCTTGGCGATTTTCCGGTAAAGATCTCGCCTATTCTCGTCTCGTCCAACCGGAAGTTGAATTGGGCGTTATGAAAGCCCATTTCCACGTACTTCCGGCATTCCGGATATTTGTTAATATCGTAATTCGGTACGGGGAATAAATTGCCCCAATTGACGCCTAAGGTTTCCAAAGCCTTGGCAAACGCATTCTGATGGGCATTATCCCGGACAATCAGGAAAGCCAAGGTTTCCCGGAAGGCTTTATTCGAGCTCATCTCGTAGATCCGGGATTTTTGGAGTACGCCCGTTGATTCAAGCAGAAGATTGTCCAGAAGATCGGCAATTAAGTTGCCGTGATTATAAACATAATTGCCAAGCCAGGGATTGCCGCCTGCGTCTACCGGCAAAGAACCCTGTGCGCCAACAATAAAGTGATGCGGGTTCGCATGCTTCACCGCCTCGTCAAGCGGAGCATTGTCTACACCAGCATTACCCGGAATTTCTTCGCCTGAACCAGTCAAGAGTTGATTAATGGTTGTCTGCACCAGCTCGACATGGCTGATTTCCTCCAAGAACACGCCTCTAATCAAGTCGCGGTATTGCGTCGCTTTCCCTCTAAAGTTCGTGCTTTGGAAAAAATACTGCATCATCGTACGCATCTCGCCGTAATGACCGCCCAAAGCCTCCTGCAGCACTTTAGCTGCGGCCGGATCCGGTTTATCCGGTACAATCATGTTAATCAAATCTTGTTTGTAGAAATACAAGGTGAAACCTCCTTTAGTTGGCTTAAGCGATAATAGCATGCGTCTTAAGAAAGTAATTCATTCGATGGTAATGATTTGCCGGGGAATGGGACAAATTACGGGCAATCAGGAAAGCGAGGGATACCGATGCAAGAGCATGAAGAGATGTCTTACGGCGAGGATTATCATTACCTCCCGGTTACTTCAATAAAGAGCGGTACGGGCCAGGAGGTTCTGCCCGACTTGTACGGTCTGACCGTCCAAATCGTGAATGTCTGTTTTATAGGGCTGCCCGGACAAAAAAACTGGGTCCTCGTCGATGCCGGCATGCCGCATGCTGCCGATACGATCATCGCGGAAGCAGAAAAACGCTTTGGTCCGGGAGCAAGACCGGACGCTATTCTTCTGACGCATGGACATTTCGATCATGTCGGATCGGTTGTGGAGCTGGTTCGCCATTGGAAGGTTCCCGTATACGCCCATCCGCTTGAGCTTCCATATCTCACCGGCCAGCGCAATTATCCGGAGCCTGACCCTACGGTAGACAGCGGGCTTGTTGCGAAGCTGTCCCCTTTTTTTCCGATCGAGGCTATCGATTTAGGACTCCATATAGCAACTCTGCCGGAAGACGGCTCCGTCCCCCATCTGGCGGGATGGCGGTGGATTCCTACCCCCGGGCATTCTCCGGGACATGTATCCTTCTTCAGGGACAGTGACCGGACCTTGCTCGCAGGGGATGCTTTCGTAACCGTTAAGCAAGAGTCGATGTGGAGCGTCATTACGCAAGAGCTTGAAGTAAGCGGCCCTCCTCGCTACTTAACGACGGATTGGAAGGCGGCTTCCGAATCGGTCCGCAAGCTCGAGGCTCTAAAACCGGCCGTTGCCGTTACCGGGCACGGGATGCCGATAAAGGGAGATTTGCTCGCGAGCAGTCTGGAAAATCTGGCGCGCAATTTCGATATCCTGGCCGTTCCGGAGCATGGGAAGTACGTTCAATAACAAAAATAGACCGCGGATGGATGTCCGCGGTCTATTTTTGTTTGAGGATTTAATCCAGAAACACCTTATCACCTTGCTTGACGGTGCCGGTCTTGACGACAGAAGCGTATACGCCGAAATGCAGGTTAAACTCTTCGTTCACTTTTCGAAGCAAAGAAGGATCCTTGACTTGCGTGTCCGGATTCATGGTAATGAGCACGCAGCGCTGGCAGAAGCTGTCCACCTGCAGCCGCGCATCGCCAATCTTCAGCCTTCGGCCGATCCATTCTCCTTCGGTAATCGAGTCGTCCGCGACCTTAACCACGAAGTTGGCACGGAAACGGCGCTCGTCAAGCTCCTTGCCCCAAGTCTGCTGAAGCTTGTTCAAGGAGCTGTCCGTAATGATCAGAATACTCGCTCCGTCCACGGACAGCAGCTGCGGATGCTCGGGATGCGCTTCTTTCATAGCCGACATCGACAGCCTTGTCTTTGTCTGGCCCTGGACCTCCTCCAGCAGCCGTTCATCCCAGCCGTACTCTTGCCCGTCCGGTCCCGTAATCCGGATTTCCCCATTCTGGAACGTCGCCCGATAGTTCAATAGATTAGGGATGTTCCTTGCCGTTATATATTTATGCCAATCCTTCTTCGTCTCATCGTAAAAGGTGACAAACCTGTCACCGAGCATGCCGTACTCTTCGATAGCGCAATGCTCAAGCTTCTCGCCCGCAAACGATTTCACCGGATAACGGTAAATCTCTTGAATCTCGCCGATTTGCACGTTCTTATACTCCTTTATCTTAACTGCTCAAGCAATTCAATAAGGCGCATGTATTGCCATTCCCGCTCCTGATCGGCAATAAGCTTGGCTTGCGCTTTATCAGCCAGATCCCGGATGGCCGTAGCCGCATAAGACGCGGCATGCACCGCATGACTGGCAACATGGGCCGTTGCGGCCGCATGACCG
Source organism: Paenibacillus sp. BK033 (assembly GCF_004345425.1). Classification (GTDB taxonomy): domain Bacteria; phylum Bacillota; class Bacilli; order Paenibacillales; family Paenibacillaceae; genus Pristimantibacillus. Next base: position 101,928 of record NZ_SLVP01000005.1, on the reverse strand, counting down.
GCCGCCCGGGCGGCACGGGATGCTGCGCTGCTCGCGGCAATGACATCCCGAGCAGCGGTATGCGCGGCAGTTGCCGCCTTGCGCGCGGAGGACATCGGAAGCTCGCCTCGCGACCAGGCGCGGGCTGCAAGAATAGCCTCCCGCATCCGGTTATCCTCGGAGAGGACAACTTCGAAGCATGGACGGGCGCGGTCGGCACAATCTGCCGCCCATAAAGCCAGGACGCGATGATCGACCTGTTTGACCAGGTCTGCGATACGTCTGTCCGGATCGATTAGCCCCTTCATATTCTGCTCACCTGTCGACTGTCACTTTGTTCCATTGTTCCTCGATCTCCTTTATTTGTCGTAAATGATGACGGGTATGCATGTCGATCAGATCATGCCACTCTCTGGCATTCAACCAGCCAAATCCTCCATGTCTCACCTTATAGGAAGGAGGAATGGCGGCAATCCGCAAATCCCAAGCCCTTATGTTATCTATTAATTGATTCAGATCATGAAGATGATCGGCTTTATTTTTCGCGTCGTTAGGACTGTACTCCATGCCTTCCGGCAACTTGATCTTAACCGGCGGAAAAGCTCCCTCTCCGAACAATCTCTCCCCTGCTTCCGTTTTGCCGAGCGGCTGCTCGCTGCAGGACTCTTCGCATTGCCTGATATTGTCCAGATATTCAAGAGCAACATCAATGATATGCGAATAGACCTGGCCGATGGACCAGGTTCCGGGCTTCTTCCGGTAACGTAATTGTTCTATAGTATACTGATCAAGCTTCTCCATATAAGTATAAATAACTTCCAGACCTCTCATTGGCCACCTCTTTATGCACGCCCTACCTACAGTATATACCGTTCGCCAGAGATATTCATCTCTATGACCTGTTCAATAGAGCGGCTGTTGTTATTTACAATATGCCGGTTCTCCACGCCCGATTCCTTCCCTACTCCTGATGGGTAGGAAATGATATAAACTTGGTTGATAGCAAGCCTTTCCCCTCCCGGAAAAAGAAAACGCACTTTCCGTCAAGGGAGAAGTGCGTCTGTCTTCTTAAATTATAATAGTTCGCTATTCTTGCAGTCAATCGAGTTACAGCGTTGCTTCCGCTTTCGCTTTCGCTTCGGCAATGGCGGCAAGCGCTTTTCTCCAGCCTCCATAGGCAGTAATGTCCTCGCCATCAACCGTTCCGTAAGCCTCGCAGATAAAGCCTGGTACGATACTGCCGTCAGCGAGCTCAACTTTGCCAATCCCAAGCGGCGCCGGTATAGCAGCCGTGAAGGCTCCGAACGTGGCAATAGGCATCTCCCATACCTCTACTTCAATGGACGCCCCGCCCTGCGGCAGCTTTAGCAGCCCCGGCTTGGGCGGAATCGTCTGAAGCTTCATCAGCTTATAAGTCGGTGAAGTCCGGTCCTCGCGGATAAAAACGGCCCCATGCTCCTGCATTTGGCGTTCCAGAGGCAAACCTCGCATATGCAAGCCGCAAACAGCCACAAGCGTAGATGGCTGAGATTCTTGCGCCGTCCGAATAGTCTCGGCCAAACGGAACAGCATCCCTTCCTCACCCGATGCCGCAAACAGCGTAATCCCAAACGGCAAATCCGGTGCCGCATCGCCGGAAGGAACGGCAAGCGCGCTTTGATCCAGCAGGTTGCAGTGATTCGTATACAGCCCCATCGCGCTATTCGTGCTGACCGGGTCAGCCGCGACTTGCTCGCGAGTCCACGTTCCCCCTGCCGTCGGCATGATCAGCACCGCGTCTTGAAGCAGCTTTTTGGCTTCCAGCTTATAGCCCTGCAGCTTGTGAAAGGCGGTGAACACGGATGCCGCGTCAAATTCCGGCTTAGTCGCGCTGCGGAGTACCTTCTCCGTTACCGGAAACGTAACGCCGGGATGGGCCTCAATGAAGCTTCCCAGCGCCGACCAGCGCTCGGCTACCCATGGACCTTCATATAATAAGGCGGCCGCAGCCTGGAACAATTGAATATCGACGTATTCAACCGGAAGCTTGATCGCCTTAAGCTTGTTTACGGATTTCTCCCAAGCCAAGCGGTACGAATCGGCAAACGGTCCATAAAAAGTCAAGGGACCACCCGGAAGAAGCAGCTTTGCCGGGAGCTTGCGCTTGCCAGCCGGTATCTCCTTCGACCATGGATCATCCGCATGAATGCCCCGGACAACTTGGTCCACCAGCTCCGCATCCTCGAGATTATGGGCAAATACCGTCACGCAATCCAGACTTTCGCAAGCCGGAACAACCCCTTTGCTCGGCCATGCGCCAACGCTTGGTTTCAGACCAACCAGATTATTCAGCGCGGCAGGCACCCGGCCGGAGCCGGCCGTATCCGTTCCAAGGGAAAATACCGCATGCCCCAAAGCGACAGACACGGCAGAACCCGAGCTGGAGCCGCCGCTGATTAGCTCTGGACGCAGCGAATTATGCGTATCGCCGTAGGGACTTCTGGTCCCGACCAGCCCGGTTGCGAACTGGTCGAGGTTCGTTTTGCCGACCGGGATTGCGCCTGCTTGGATAAGTCGTTCGACAACCGCCGCGTGGGCGGAAGGCAGGTACGAATATTCTTCGCAGCCGGCCGTTGTGGGCATGCCGGCGACGTCGATGTTGTCTTTTACCGCAAACGGGATTCCCCACAGCGGCAGCTGCACACGATCCAGCTCCTGCAGTTGGTCCAGATAACACTGGATGTAAGCCAGCGACGGCGGCGTTATCCAAATATGCTTTTCTTTATCGGCTTCGGCACGTTCAATAATGGACTCAATCACTTGCGAAGGCGTTAGCGTACTGTTTAAGTATTGCTCTCTAAGCCAGGAAATGGTCAATACCGATTGAAGTTCGCTCATATACGGGTCAGCTCTCTTTCCGCTAGTTTCGAAATGCCAACAATCAATTGGCCGGCATTAACGCCGTCCCCCGGCTTAACATGCACGGAATGAATAATGCCGTCAAACGGAGCATTTTGCGAGAACTCCATTTTCATCGATTCTACGATAATAAGCGCATCGCCTTTCTTGATCGCATCGCCCGTACTTACAAGCACCTTCCAAACGCTGCCCGGCATGGAGCATTTCATGGCATCCACGTCAGAAGGCAGCTCTTCGTCGCTGACCGGCTTCGCGGAATCCTGCTCCGACACGTACTCGGCAAGTCCAAGCTCCTTCCAGCGCTCTCTTTCTTCATTAAATGCCATTTGCTGCCGGCTCCGGAACTTATCCGCGCTCTCCTCGATGGATTCCAGGAATTGCAGATATTGGCCAAGGTCAAACGTGGTTTCCGTAATATCCGCTTCGAACCTGCCGCGCGGGAAATCCTCCCTCAGCTGCAGCAATTCCTCAGCCGTAACCGGGTAAAATTGAATCTGGTCGAAGAAGCGGAGCAGCCACGGCCTGCCGGCCTTGAAGCTTTCCGTCGAACGCAGCTTGTTCCACATTTGGATCGTACGGCCAACAAACTGGTAGCCGCCAGGGCCTTCCATGCCGTACACGCACATGTAAGCTCCGCCGATGCCGACGGCATTCTCCGGCGTCCAGGTGCGGGCCGGATTGTACTTCGTTGTTACCAGCCGGTGACGCGGGTCGATTGGCGTAGCCAGAGGCGCGCCAAGATAGACGTCGCCGAGACCAAGCACCAGGTAACTGGCGTCAAATACAATGCGCTGAACATCATCGATGCTGTCAAGGCCGTTCACGCGTCGGATAAACTCCAGATTGCTCGGGCACCAAGGCGCATCCGGGCGAACATTTTGCTGGTAACGGTCAATCGCGAGCTGCGTAGCCGGATCATCCCACGATAAGGGCAGTCGGACAATACGGGACGGTACGCGTCTCGATTCGAGCGGCGGCAGGCCGCCGTCAATGGCAAGCAGCTGTTTGGCCGCTTCGCGGACGCTCATCCGCGAGGCATCGATATGCACCTGCACCGAACGGACGCCAGGCGTAAGATCAAGCACCGGAATAACGCCGTTCTCGCGGATCGCTTCTACAAGGGCATGCACCTGGAAGCGAAGCAGAAGATCCAGCTCCAGGGAACCGTACTCGACAAGTAGATTCTCGTCGCCGCTGCAGCGGATGGTAATCGGGAACTTGCGCCCTGCGGCCTCGCGGTACAGAACCGGATATTCCGGCGAAAAGGCATCATGCGCCGCCGGCAGTCCGCCAGCTTGAAGCTCATTGGCACGCCCTTGCCCAATTGCGTCCAGCAGTTGCTCCTGCCGCTTGCGAAGCTCCTCCGCTTCTTCCAGCGTTACTAGCTGGAAGCGGACTTTATCGCCCGGATGAAGCTGGCCCAGCTTCCAGAACTCGGCCGAAGCCGTTGTTACCGGACAGACGAAGCCGCCGAGGCTAGGTCCGTCCGGACCAAGCAGAATCGGCATATCGCCGGTCAAGTCGAGCGTTCCGACCGCATAGGCATTATCGTGAATATTGGATGGGTGAAGGCCCGCTTCCCCGCCGTCTTCTCTCTCCCACAGCGGAGCCGGACCGATCAGCCGCACGCCGGTTCTCGAGCTGTTGAAGTGAACCTCAAAGCTTGTTTTCGCAAGCTGCTCCAAATACTCCGGCTTCAGAAACTCGCTTGTGCAATGCGGCCCCGGAATAACGCCAATCGTCCACTCGCGGGAAATTGACGGCTGCAGCTTTGCAGGGAGCGAAGCTTTAACTAAGCTCTCCGTCGTTCCTTGTTGGCGGTTCACGCCAAGGACATCGCCGGTTCGCAGCGCGCGGCCGCCATGACCGCCAAAGCCGCCAAGCGTAAACGTTGACGCGCTGCCCAGAATAAGCGGCATGTCAAATCCTCCTTCGATCAGGAGGTACGTGCGCAGACCTTCCTCCGACTCACCGAAGCTTAGCACTTGTCCGCGTTCCGCCCTTACCGGCGTGTACATTGGAATTGCCTCATCATCCAGAGCCGGCTTCATATCAGCACCGGTTACGCAGAACAGCATGCTCTCACGGAATTTATACGAGCCGCCGCGCAGCGTCAGCTCGAGACCGCTCGCTTGATCCGCGTTGCCGAGCAGCTTATTGCCGATCCGAAAGGCAAGCGGATCCATCGGTCCGCATGGCGGTACGCCTACATCCCAGTGGCCTACCCGGCCCGGATAGTCTTGAACCGTTGTCTGAACGCCGCCGTCCAACACTTCAAGCGCGGACTCTGCCGGGGCAAATCCGTTTAACAGCTGCGTATATACATCGCCTGCAAGGAACCGACTCTCGTCGAGAAGCGCCTGAACATATTGCAGATTCGTCGTAATGCCATAAAAACGCGTCTCGTTTAAAGCATGTTTCAGCTTGGCAATGGCATCCTCGCGGTTCTCGCCATGCACGATTACTTTAGCGAGCATGGGATCATACAGCGTGGTTACCGTAATGCCGTCGCGAACCCAAGTTTCCGTACGGGCTTCGCCGGAAAATAACGCCTGATCCAGCTGACCCGCGCTTGGACGGAAGCCTTGCAAGCAATCCTCCGCGTAGATGCGGGCCTGAATACTATGACCCTTGGACTCCGGAACAAGAGCTTCCAATCCGTTCAGCTCTCCCGCCGCTTCCTTCAGCATCCACTCCACGAGATCAAGACCAAGCACTTCCTCGGTTACGCCATGCTCCACCTGCAGGCGGGTATTTACTTCAAGGAAGTAGAACTTGCAGCTCGAAGGATCGTACAGGAACTCAACCGTTCCCGCGCTGCGGTAACCGGCCACGGCCGCAAGGCGCTTCGCGCAGGCAAGAATTTCAGCCCGCACCTCCTCCGGGAATTGCGGAGCCGGACTTTCCTCGACAACCTTCTGGTTGCGGCGCTGCACCGAGCAGTCCCGTTCGCCGAGAGCTACAACCTCGCCATTGCCGTTACCGAAGATCTGTACCTCCACATGGCGCGCTTTCGCAATATATTTCTCGAGGAACATGCCGCCGTTCTTGAAGTTAGCCTCCGCAAGATGGCGCACGCTATCGAAGGCAACGCGCAGCGCTTCTTCGTCCGTGCACACCCGCATGCCGATTCCGCCGCCGCCTGCCGTGCTTTTCAGAATTATTGGATAGCCGATATCGGCTGCATGGGCAACCGCTTCATCCAGCTCGGTCAGAAGAGGAGTACCGGGCAGGAGCGGAACGCTTGCTTTCTCGGCCAGCTCGCGGGCGGAATGCTTGAGGCCGAAGGCTTCCATTTGCTCTGGAGTAGGCCCAATAAAGACAATGCCGTTATCGCGGCATGCGCGGGCGAAATCCGCGTTTTCGCTCAGGAAACCGTAACCCGGATGGATAGCTTGCGCTCCGGTGTCTTTGGCAATCCGCAGAATAAGATCCGCGTTCAGATAGCTCTCCTTAGCCGGTCCTTCGCCCAGAAGCACCGCTTCATCCGCCATGTCTACATGCAGGCTGTCTTGGTCGGCTTTCGTATATACGGCAACGGAGGCAATTCCCATGTTGCGAAGGGTTCTTTCGATTCGAACCGCAATTGCTCCCCGGTTGGCAATCAGTACTTTAGTAAACATGTAATCTCTCCCCTTCTCCCCAGATGGCTAGTCGTTCCAGATCAAGACGCGAATCGGCGTCGGATTATAGGCATTGCACGGATTATTCAGCTGTGGACAATTGCTGATCAGAACAGCCGTCCGTCCGACGGATTGCATTTCCACGTAAGCTCCCGGCGAAGAAACGCCGTCGTCGAATTTCAAGCCGCCTTGCGGCGTAACCGGCACATTCATGAAAAAATTAACGTTCGGCGCCAAATCGCGCTTGCTGTAGGGCTCGCCCCGCCGTGCCAGCTGAAGCATGAACGTATCCCGGCAATTATGCATGTGCAGTTTCTCATGGGCGTAACGGACGGTATTGCTCTGAGCGGAGCAGGAGCCGCCAACCGTATCATGCCGGCCGCAGGTATCCGCAACGATCTTCACCAGTTCCTTGCCCGATTCGGCAAGCAGAACCGAGCCGGTGGTCAGGTAAATGTTCTGTTGATTCGTCATCGTAGCTACGGCACTGTAATGATCCTCCGGATTATCCGCATCGAAGAACAACGTATCCGCTGCTTGATTCCCCTCCAGATCCACGATGCGGAGCACTTGACCAGGCTCCAGATCATGCATCCAGCCATCCCCTGCCAGTACTACTTCGTTATAAATCGCTGCCTCAGGCAAGCGCGTGCTTTCTACCCGGTTAAAGCTTCCCATAGGTTGTATCCTCCTTAAATAAATTGCGAAGCCATTTATACTTCGTAAGCGTCCACTTAATGAATTGCGAAGCCATTCAGCTTCGTAAGCATCGATTTTTCTTAATATTCCGTCTATTAAAGCCCCAGCAATTGATGGTAGCTCCATGTATTCTCGAATGCCCTGCGGTTCTCCGGCCTGAAGTTCAAGCAATAATCTTCCTCGCTTACCGGTTCGGCTGCCGACACTTCAATCGCAACCGGCACTGCCGGGTATTCCGTTCTTGGATCAAGCGGATTAGGAGTATTCGATACGACTAGCAGAACGTCCATCTCCGTGCGAAGCACGACCGATGCGCCCGCCTCGCAATGACCAAGCTCATAATGCATTTGCCCGTCGTCATCCACATACACCTTGGAGAACAAGTTCACAACCGGCGACATATCTCTCAAGCCAAGACCGCTCCGCGTTAGCTCGACAGCGAAGTTCTCTTGTCCGGACCGGAGCCATTCATTCCGAAGCTCCTGGTAGGTCGTCTTGCCGTACTTGCGGTCGGTTAACGCTCTTGTCGTGTAGCCGCTGATCGTATCATGCCAGCCCAGGCTGTCTTCCACGATGCTTGCAAGCACTCTGCCGTTATCGCTCATAAGCGTATTCCCTTTCGTCAAATGCGCGGTATATTGTGCCTTCAACGAATCCGGCATATTGTAGCGTTCCGTCAAATCCTTGGCGTTAAAAAGCATAATCGACAGGTTCGCGCCTGCTTCCATAGCCGTGAAGCGAATCTGTTTGCCCTTGCTTACGGCTCCCGACCATTTTTCCCCTGCGCGAATCGATGTTTTCCAAGTGCTGCTCATCGTTATTTCCCCCTTTGAATAAAAAAAGCCCGGGAGAATGATCTCCCAGGCTTTTGTCCTTCCGTGTCATATGGCCGGGCTGCTTCGGTAAGCTACCGCCATACGCCGTCTCTCGGACCAGACTTGACGTTTACCCGTCAACGGAACCCTAGACAGCTTTTTCGCTCCGTCAATTCCGGAGCTTATTCAAATGTGATGTTTGCTAACATATTGCAAGTATAAGTGGATCGATTTTCCGTGTCAATATACATTACATAAAAATTATTTAAATTCCGTCTCGATCGCTGGCGTTGCCGGGAAGATTGGAGCTGATGGCGTTTCCTGCGCCGCGCGCAGCTTTCTGGTGCGGAACAGGTAATACGCAACGCCGAAAACGAGCCAAATGCAGCCAAGAAGCAGCGCTTGAGAGTCAAGCAGCGTGATGAGCCAAATAATGAACGACGCTCCGATCAAAGGGAAGATCAAATATTGGAACGTTTGCTTGAGCGAGCGCTGTTTGCGTTTGATGAAGCATTCCACTATGACAGAAATGTTAACAAAGGCAAACGAGGTTAAAGCGCCAAAGCTTACGAACTTAACGGCCATATCCAGACTGATAACAAGGGCAAGAAGCGAAATGACGGATACAAGCACGATATTGTTAACCGGGGTACGGTATTTGGGATGCAGGGCTCCAAAAAACTTTTTCGGCAGAATCGAATCGCGGCCAAGCACGTACATCAAACGGGAAACGCTCGTTACGGATGTCAGACCTTGCGTGAATATCGCAAAAATCAAAACGGTCGTAAAAATCGCCCCTAATGCCGCCCCGCCCGCAAGCTTCATCAGTTCAAAGCCGGCTGCGTCCAGATTATTAAAGGTCAGGTTAGGATATCTTACCTGAATCAGGACGGATGTTGTAATGTAGAGGATACTCGCTATCAAAATGATGAGCATAATCGCTCTTGGGATCGTCTTTTTCGCGTCGATGGTCTCCTCCGACAGGGTCGACACGGTATCGAACCCAAGGAAAGAGAAGCAGATCAGCGAAGCGCCCGCAAGCAGCGTCGACAGTCCGGTGTCCATGTGGGTGAACGGCAGCACGACGTCATGCACGCCAGACAGGCCTTTCATCAGGTATCCGCAGAACAAGGCAATAAAAATAATTTGGAAGAGTACAAACAGCTTGCTTAAGCTGGCGGAGAATTTTATTCCCGCAATGTTGACGACTGCCAGAATAATATTCAGCAAAATGATCCACACATAGGCTGGAACCGCAGGGAATTGGGCATTCAGATAAATGCCGAAGGTCAGGCAGGCAATAATCGGGGAGAACAAGTAATCGAGCAGAATCGCCCATCCTACCGTAAAGCCGGGAATAGGATGCATCGATTTCTTGACATACGTATAAGAGGAACCGGAACCCGGGAAGATCTTGGCCATAATGCTGTAGCTGTACGCCGTAAAGAAGATGGCAACGATCGAGAGCGAGTAGGCTTCCGTTATCATTCCTTTCGAAGCGTCGTAAGCGATGCCGAATACCGAGAAGTAAATCATTGGCGTCATCCAGGCCAATCCAAGAGCAACGACCTGAACGAGCGTAAGCGATTGGCGCAAAGTAATTTCTTGTTTCATCTCCATACTCCTCCCTTTCTCTGGACAAACAGGCGAAACGGCTTCGCCGTCTTTAGGCGGCAGAACGCGTTTCAATCCGGAGAATAAAAAAAGCCGCGGGAAGATATTATTCATATCCTCCCGGGCTTTTCTCCCTCCGTGGACACAGCCTGCCGGCTGTGCGTCCTCTCTCGGACCAGGCCAGCGGAATAGATCGCTGCGGAACCCTAGAGAACAATGGCTATTCAGTTGTTTGCGTAATGTAAGCTTACATACTTTATTTCAACTTGATGTTATTTAATATAACATGTATATTTTGTTTTTCAAGCCCTTTGTTTAAATTTAATTGCATTTATGTTCGATTTGTTCACATCAAAGCATTTACGCTTACCCGTAAGCGCAGAAAAAAGAGGGCCACTCTTCGCTGGAAGAGCAGCCCTCTTTCTGTTTCCTACCGCATTATCCGCCAGTTTCGATCCTCTGATGCCGTCAGCCGGCCTTTCGAACGAATATAACCAACTGCGATGTCGGCCATATCCTCCGCTCCTTCATAGAGAACGGGCTTCCCTCTAAACATATCGAAGTTTCCGCCGCCGCCAGCGCGGTAACTGTTCATGACGACGGAATATTCGGCTGTCATAGCAAGCGGTCTCCCGTTTCGAAAAAGCCTTGTAATGCGTTTGCCAATCGGCAATGACAAATCAATGTCATATTCGATACCCGCCCACATGTCGTAATTGTAATGCTGGGCTTTGGGCTGGAGATAAGCCTTGCTTACACCTGGTTTTCCGTCCGCCCCAAGCTCAAAGTATGCGGCAGACTGCTCAAGCGCCAAGCGGATATCCTCTCCGGTCAACCGAAGAACCGTTAGCGTGTTTGGATATACAAAGGCCGACAGCACATCCCTTACCGTGATGACAGCTCCAAAGCCCTTGGATTCTTCGCTAAGCAGAGCCGCAGCGGATATTTCCGCGCTAGTCGCCTCAAGCTGGACTGCATGAATAAATTGCACGAAAGGATGCGGTGACCTTCGGCATTCAAACGGATCGCGTACGGACAAGTCGCCTTCCGTTGTTCCGATAGGCTGGTCCAGCCAATCCTGCGTCCTTTTCTCCATCTCACGGGTTAGCGCTTCTACCTCTTCATCCGCCGCCGTATTCGCTTCCGGCTTAAGCAGCCGGGCCGTCTTTGAAACCGTCCGCCAGCCGTCATCGCCGTGCTCGAACTCAAACGCAAGATGTCCCAGAGCTTGTCCGTTGCTGCCCGTCTGCACAACGAGCACCCCGTTTAGCTCCTCCGCGATCAAGCGGTGCTGATGACCGGTAATTAGCGCATCGATGCCGGGGACTTCCATGCAAATCGCGTAAGCCTGGTTCTCGCCGGTTAACCGCTCTGTGGCTTGGCCATTGTCCAAATCGCGTTCGAAGCCTCCGTGATAGCTGACAACGAGAAGATCCGGCTGCTCATGCTCCCGTATGTAGGCGACCCATGCCGTGACGGCTTCAAGGGTGTCCCGGAAATCCAGCCCTTCAATATGACTGCCTTTCTCCCAATGCGGGATATAATGCGTCGTAGCTCCAAGGATAACCACTTTCAGCTTGTCCTCTATCCGCTTCACGATATATGGACGGCCTAATGCCGGTACTCCCGATTCCTTAGTAAGAAGATTGGAGGATAACCAGGGGAAACGGGAAGCCTCAACGGCTTTCGCCAACTTGGCAAATCCATAATTGAACTCATGATTCCCCGGTACGGCCGCGTCATATTGAAGGCTGTTCATGACTTCAATGCACGGATGAATGCCGGCGGCATGCGCTGCCGCGTAAGCGGCGAACGGCGAACCCTGAAGCATATCTCCGTTATCGATAAGCAGCAGATTCGGACATTTCGTTCTCTCTTCCTTAATAAGCGTGGCCAGCTTGGCAAGTCCGAAAGGAATCTCTTCTCTTGTCCGGTAATCCACCGGTTGAATATAACCGTGTATATCGCTGGTAACCAGGATGACGCATTTCACGCTTTCTCTTTCCACAGTCCGTCTTCCTCTCCTTTCGAATAAGCGCTATTGTATCAGAGCCCTATACGCCAAGATACGACTTTATGCGTATTTACAAATACTTATCTCCCCATTGACCTACCGTTAATAGAGATTACCTATAGTGGACGAGTATTTAAAATATAGAAATTTTTGGAGGGTTCTGGAAGTGAAGAAACTGCACTTGATCGTCCTACCGCTGTTATTGCTCGCTTTATTGGTTAGCGCCTGCGGCAACAACAGCAACTCGAGCGCAAGCAACAATGCCTCGAACGCTGCAAGCCCGTCAAACGAAGCATCCACCGAGCCGTCCGAGACCCCGACGCCGGAAGAAAGCAAAGCTCCGGAAGGTTATGTTCCAACCGAACTGACCGTTCAATTCGTCCCTTCGCAAAACGCGGATACGCTGGAAGCGAAAGCAAAGCCGCTTGAAAAGCTGCTTGGCGATAAGCTTGGCATTCCGGTGAAAGTAAGCGTATCGACCGACTACAACACCATCATCGAAGCTATGGCTTCGAAAAAGGTAGACGTAGGCTTCCTGCCTCCTACCGCTTACGTGCTTGCAAAAGAAAAAGGCGCAGCCGAGGTTATGCTGCAAGCGCAGCGTTTTGGCGTAGACGACGCTACAGGCGCTCCTACTACGGAGCTGGTAGACAATTATAAGTCGATGATTATCGTGAAGAAGGATTCGCCAATCAAAACGGTTGCGGATCTGAAAGGCAAAAAAATCGCTTACCAGAACGTGACTTCCTCCGCAGGTTATGTATGGCCGGCAGCCGCGCTGATGGACGCGGGTCTTGACCCGCTGAAGGACGTTCAACCGGTTACGGTAAAGGGCCATGACCAAGGCGTTCTCGCTGTATTAAACGGCGACGTGGATGCCGCCGCGATTTTCCAGGATGCACGCACGCTCGTATCGAAGGATTATCCGAAAGTATTCGAAGATACCCGCGTTCTTACTTTCACGGAGCCAATCCCTAACGATACCATCAGCGTTCGCTCCGACATGAATGCGGATTGGGTCGCTAAAATTCAGCAGGCTTTCATCGATATCGGCACTGACCCGGAAGGCCATCAAATCATTTTCGACGTCTATTCGCACCAAGGTTATGTGAAATCAAGCGACAGCGTATTTGACATCGTGCGCCAATACAACGAAAAAGTAAAAACCGAGTAGTATTCTATTCTTCGTCAACTGACGCCAACTAAGGCATCGGACAAGCCAGTACATCGCCGCCTGCGGCCTGTACTGGCTTGTCCCGTTACCGAAACTTTCTAAAAGGATGGGTTCCCATGATCGAGCTTCGCCAAGTATCGAAAATTTACCCGAACCAGACCAAAGGGTTAAACCATATCAACTTGACCATTCAAGAAGGAGAATTTATCGCGATTGTCGGTTTGTCTGGCGCCGGCAAATCCACCCTACTCCGCTCCATTAACCGGCTCCATGATATTTCCGAAGGCGAGATCTTGATCAACGGCCAATCGATTACGAAAGCGAAAGGGAAGAAGCTTCGGCTGATCCGCCGGGATATCGGCATGATTTTCCAAAGCTTTAACCTGGTCAAGAGATCTTCCGTCCTTCGCAATGTTCTGGCCGGAAGAGTTGGTTATCACTCTACCCTCCGAACCTTAACCGGCCGGTTCCCGAAGAAGGATGTCGATCTGGCTTTTGAAGCGCTGAGCCGGGTTAACATTACGGAAAAGGCTTACTCCCGCGCCGACGAGTTGTCGGGCGGCCAGCAGCAGCGCGTCGCAATCGCCCGCGTGCTTGCCCAGGAAGCCAAAATTATTTTGGCCGACGAGCCTGTTGCTTCCCTGGATCCTCTAACGACCAAACAGGTTATGGACGATTTGAAAAAGATTAATCAGGAGCTTGGCATTACGACGATCGTGAACCTTCATTTCATCGATCTGGCCAGAACGTATGCGACCCGGATTATCGGCCTCCGCGCCGGCGAGGTAGTATTTGACGGGCCCGTATCGGAAGCGACGGATGAACGGTTCGCCGAAATTTACGGTCGTCCGCCAGCGCGGGACGAGCTGCTTGGAGAGGTCGTCGTATGAGTCTTCACGTCAATATGAAGCCCGCCGCGCCCCAAAAGACGGCTCGTCCCAAACCGCCAGGCCGGATCAAGCATTATTTGACCATCGCATTGATTCTTGTTCTGCTCTGGGCGAGCGGCAAGCAAACCGAAGCATCCCTTCCCGACTTGATTACCGGCATGCCCAATATGTGGGATCTGCTGAAGGAAATGTTCCCGCCGCGCTGGAGCTACTTCGACAACATTGTTCACGGCATGCTCGAAACGATTCGCATGGCTTTGATCGGCACAACGATTGGCGCGGTATTGTCCGTTCCGGTATCCTTGCTGTGCGCGGCTAATCTGACGCGTTACCGCTGGCTGTATTATCCGTCCCGGTTTCTTCTTAATCTTGTTCGCACGGTACCGGATTTGCTTCTGGCCGCGATCTTTGTAGCCGTCTTCGGCTTGGGCCCGATTCCGGGGATTCTGGCTCTAACCGTCTTCTCGGTGGGCCTTATCTCCAAGCTGACGTACGAGCTGATTGAAACCATCGACCAAGGACCGCTTGAAGCCTTTACGGCCGCAGGAGGCAATTTTGCGCAAAAAATCGCGTACGGCGTCGTCCCGCAAATCCAGGCGAACTTTATGTCCTTCGTGCTCTATACCTTCGAGATTAATGTTCGCGCCGCCGCCGTATTGGGTCTTGTAGGCGCAGGCGGCATCGGTCTTTATTACGAAGCAACGCTTGGTTTCCTGGAATACGACAAGACAAGCGTCATCATCCTCTTTACGCTTGCCGTAGTACTTGTTATTGACTATGCCAGTACGAAGCTAAGGGAGAGACTGCTGTGAATAATGTCATTATCCAAAAACCGAAAAAAAATCCTTATCGTTGGCTGTTCTACGCCGCTCTGCTCGCTGTGTACGTATGGGCATTTAGCGGCGTGCCTTTTACGGGCATTAAAGAAACAGCGGGAACCATTATGAAATCGATTCTTACCGGTCTTTTTCAGCCGGATTGGGATTATGTGTATTTGCCGGACGGCGAGGATTTATTGCGGGGATTACTGGATACGCTGGCTATTTCGGTTCTGGGAACGATAATCTCTGCGATAGTCAGCTTTCCTTTTGCCTTCTGGGCGGCCAGAAATATGAGCAGATTTCGGATGGTTCCGGGGTCGGGTAAAATCGTTTTGAGCTTTGTGCGCACCTTTCCCGAGCTCGTTATGGCCCTCCTCTTTATCAAAGCCGTTGGTCCAGGCTCGTTCGCTGGCGTTCTCGCCCTTGGCATTCATTCCGTCGGCATGCTGAGCAAGCTGTATGCGGAGGAGATCGAGAGCATCGACCGCGGTCCGTCAGAAGCCTTGCTTGCATCCGGTGCCAACCGGTACCAGCAATTATGGTTCGCCGTGCTGCCTCAGGTGCTCCCAAGCTTTTTATCCTATACGCTGTACCGGTTTGAGATTAATGTCCGATCTGCGACCATCCTTGGTTTTATTGGAGCAGGCGGAATCGGCACTCCGCTCATCTTCGCTTTAAGCACGCGCCATTGGGACCGTGTCGGCATTATTTTGCTTGGGATTATCGTCATGATCACCATCATTGACCTTATCTCCGGCGCGATCCGCAAGAAACTCGTCTAATAAGCGAACCCCCGGTTGATCCGTTCATCCGGGGGTTTTTACGCTCAATATGGACCATCGTCTTGCCCTGACTCCTGTACCGGAGGGGCAAACGGAATTGGTTAAATGCCTCCGAGGCAAATACCCAATCACATCCGCTCCCCCCACATATATTAAAGTATACTCCAGACGTAAGGAGGTGTTGTGAATTATGTCAGGTATTGGCCATGGATTTAACAACGTTGGTTCAATTCTTGTGCTGTTCATCTTGCTGGTGATCATCGTCTGCGGTTGCGGTTTTGTAGGCGGTTGGGGTGGCGGCTGCGGCGGCGGCTATCCAGGAGTTGGAGGCGTAGGTACAGGTAAAGGCTACTACTAATCCATGCAGCATCATGCCTCCATGAATGCTGATGAATGTTAATCTCTAAATATATGCATGAAACAGAAGACCCCTTTACGGGGTCTTCTGTTCGCTTTCGCATGGCCTGTCAAACTTCCTACCAACTCATTTATCCTGGCAGGATGATTCCAAATAGTCTTCTATATACGAGATAGAGGTCCAAGCACTTGCTAACCTAGAAGCATAATCTATAGTGTATTCTAAATTACTAGGAGGTTTTATTCTTTATGGCATCTTCCGGTTTCATTCTTGTTCTGTTCATCTTGTTGGTCATTATCGCTTGCAGCTGCGGTATCTTTGGCGGTGGCTGCGGTACTTCTTACGGATATCGGGGTAAAAAAGAAAGCTAATTCAACAGACTAAACCAAAAGACTCCGTGAGGAGTCTTTTGGTTTAGTTGCCTGATTCCGCGTGCATGGCATCAACCGATTTGCTCATTAGCTTGAATATAAAGTTAGGCGCAACCCGGCTCATCAGCTTAAGCAGATTGCTTTGTCCCGGACGGATTTCAAACTGGTCCTTCTCCATAGCTTTAATGACATGATTAACTAGCTCGGATACCTCCATCGCTGTGCTGCCCTTCATATCATTGGCTTCAAACGCGTCAACCAGCGTCGTTTTCGTTAATGGCGGAGCAAGCTCAAACACTCGAACACGCGTGTTCTTGAGCTGGACCCTCAGAGAGCGGGTAAAGGAATGAATGCCGGCTTTCGTAGCCCCGTATACGGGCGAGATCGCGAATGGAACAAAGGCCAATGCGGACGAGACATTCATAATGGCCGCGGAAGGCTGCTTTAACAAATGGGGCAAGAACTGGTTCACCATGCGGACCGGGCCGCTCAGATTCGTCTCGATTTCGCGGCTGATGTCGTGAAGATCGGCTTCCTTCCGCTGCAAATTGATTTTCCGCATCAATCCCGCATTATTTATTAGCATGTTCAGCTCCGGGAATTGGGCGGTTACGCTGTCGTATAACTTTGCGATAGCTTCGGGCTCCGTAACATCGCAAGGGAACGCATGAAGCATAGGGTATTGCAATCTCGCTTGATCCAGCTTGGCCTGATCCCGGCCGGATACGATAACTGTGTTGCCGAGGGCCGATAAGCGGCTGGCAAGCTCTAGACCGATGCCGGATGCTCCTCCGGTAATAAGAATGGTATTGGAATGAAGTTGCATTGGGTTTATCCCTTCGATTGTGAGTTTGTCGGCTGTATTTTACCATTCCGCGACCTGCTTTGTCACCAGAATAAGGAATTGCTGCAACAAAACAAAGCAGAGGAGCCTCATGCCCCTCTGCTTGTCGTTATTTAATATAATAGTTGCTGACGAGATCGCCTTGGATAACGTCTGTCGGGATTACGAATTCCGGAAGGCCCATAGAGCCCGGTGCAACTTCGTATTTGTTAAAGACGATGACCAGCTTGCCGTCCTTGTTAATATAGAAGCTCTGGTCCTTCTTGATCGACGAGAACGTTTCCTCTATCGGGAGATAGTCGACCGCTCCGGCAATCCAATAGATCTTGCCGTCTTCGCCTTTCATCTGTTCTTTCATTTGGGCTATAATATTGTCGCTCACCAGTCTCAGATACTGATCATCCTTGAACAGCATCGGCAGCGTAATCAGTCTCTGGTTCTTCTTATCGATCGTATCGAACTGCATCACCGTGGAAGAGGATGCGGCCGTCTGCAGAAAATAACGACCGATTGACAAAATCGTATCGTTATCCGTCTTCACTTCATATCCGGCATCTATGCCGACATGAGCGCCGTTCAAGCCTTGCTTCTTCAAATCTGCAATCTCATCCTGAAATTGGTCATACAACGCTTTGCTCTCGGCCAAATATTTCTGGTTAAGCCCCAGCTGCAGCTCCTTGTTTTCCATATTCGTGATCGCCGGTACTTTGATATCGGCTTCGTAATTGGACTCCTTCAGCTTGAACTCCTGCAAGGTAAGCACTTTGACGATCCGTTCCACGCCAGGAATGGAAGCCAGCGCATTGGCAACCGTCGTACTGGCATTAATCGCAATCAGAAATACGAGTATCGCCGCAGCTATCGTCATCCCCTTCACCTTCAAACGTTTCGCCCTGCGGGTATGCAAGGCTTGTTTGATGGAACGGTTAACGATAAGATCCAGCTCCTCGGGAATCGGTACCGAATGATACTCCTTCCGCAGATGCTCCAATAAATCACTCATCCATTAGTCTCCTTTAAGGAAGTATCCTTCAGCTTCGCGCGAAGCAGTCTCAACGCCTGGTACAACCTTGTTTTGACCGTATTCACATTCTCCTGAAGCACCTCCGCCACTTCTTCGATCTTCATATCCTCGAAGAAGCGGAGGACAACAACTTCCCGATATTTAGGGGGCAAATCCGCGAGTGTCCTGACCAAATCGATGTCCATATAAGAATCCTCGGCGCCAAGCGCGTAAAATTCCAGCTTTTCCAGGTCCATCGGATGAACTCTCTTGTGCTTGCGCAAGAAATCCAAAGACGTATTCACAACGATCCGGTAAAACCAGCTTTTCACCGCGGTGGAGTCCTTCAGCAGCTCGATACTGGTCATAGCCTTATAAATCGAGTCTTGAACAATATCGAGCGCATCCTCTTTGTTTTTGACATAGCTATATGCCAGCCGGTATATGTTTTCCTTGTTTTCTGTAATGCAATTGGTCAGTAGTTGTTCTGACTTTCTGTTCATGGCCGGCATACCCTTCTCTATTTATGGTCACTTGGAGATCGCATCGATTAGCATGGACGCATAATACTCGGCGCCTTCACGCTTCAAATGAACGCCATCCTTCGCGAAATAATCTTCCTTCCCTTCGCTTGCAGAATACCAGTCTACTATGGTTACATTGCCGTACGCCTTAGCAACTTCTGGAAGCATCTGATTTACTGTATCCTGCCAATTCCGCGGAACCCGCGTATTCACGAGATAAATATGCTCAACCTGATCAAGCGACTCGATTAAAGCCTTCAGTTGCTTGTTGGTAAACGCTCCGTTTGTCCCCAGCTCCAGAACGACCGTGCTGCCTAGCGTATGATCGGCCTTCATCTGGTTGATTACGTCCTGCGCCTGCCTCATCTGACGGCCAACTTTACCGTCCACGACAATGCCGGGCATTCCCTTTTCAAGAAACGGTGCGGCATCGAGAATAACGGAATCGCCGATCACGGTAATTCCTTTGCCGTTACCCGTTTGATGGACGGGAGGCTTTATCGTTTCAACAGGTGGCTTATTCGGGTCATCCGATCCCTTTTGAGGCGGCTCTGTTGAGCTATCCTTTGTCGCACCGGCATCCGCTTCCGGTTCTTTGGACGGTTCGGGCGTATGCTCCGGCTTAGACGTCTGAACAGGCTCCTTTGTAGGATCCGGCGTCTCGTTTTTCGTCGGTTTGCTTGTTTCGGTATTCGTATCCGGTTTATCCGTATGCGGATCGGGAGTCTCACCGATAGCATCATTTTCCGGCTCCTTGGCAGGAGGCGGAGTTGGAGATGGCGGCGACGGCTTCACGTCATCATGCTGGATATTATCCGAAACAACGGTAACCGGAGCCGATGTGGCCTTCAGAAGCGAGCTGCCGAAGCTTGGCGTAAATAATAATGGAATAATAATCAAAAAAGCTAGAGGCTGTACGCCAAGCCATCTGACGGATAATACCGTCCGGAATTTTGCCCGAAGCGAGCCGCGGCGAAGCGGTTCCTCCACGTATTTGTAAGACAAGGCTGCAAGCGCAAAGCTTGCCGCAATCTGGACGACAATCAGTAACGGACCCGGGGTAACGGCCTGATTGGAAGGGTTCGTTAAAATAATTATAGGATAATGCCAAATGTATAAGCTATAAGAACGAACGCCGATCCACTTCAGCGGTCGAAGCCCCATGGCTTTGGCCAGGAAGCTGGCAGGATGCGCCAGTACGGCGATTGCAATTGCAGTAAGTAACGACAAGCCCAGAAAACCGCCGCGGTATAACGAAGCATCGTATTCGTTCATTCGGTGCATCATGGCGATAAGCGCAATTATGCTTATGCCTCCGATCGCATCCATTGAAAACCGGGAGGCTTTGGAAACCGCTGCATTCAGCTTATGACTCGGCCATACAACCGCCAATGCCGCACCGATCAAAAGACCAAACATTCGGGTATCCGTTCCATAGTAGACCCGGCTTGGATCAGACCCTGGCACGTACAGGAATGCCATTGCCAACGCCGATGCGACAGCCGCGATAAGAATCATGACGAACAGCTTGCCGCGGCGGTGGGTCAGAAGCAATAACAACGGCCAAATCAGATAGAACTGCTCTTCGATGGACAACGACCATAAATGTCCGATCGGGGACGGCGGGCCAAAGCTTTCGAAATACGAGACCTGATGGAAAATCAGCCACCAGTTATTAACGTAGAACAGCGATGATAAGTAGTCGCCCTGCAGATGGTTTAATCGGTTGGGATCGAGTAACAACAGCCATATGGCAACGAACAACAGCATGCAGAACATCGCAGGAAGAAGCCTGCGTGCTCTTCTTATCCAGAAATCCTTTAAATCCAGCCTTCCATGGCGCTGCTTCTGAATAAGGATTTGATCGGTAATGAGGTAGCCGGAGATAACAAAAAAGATGGCAACTCCAATTAATCCTCCTTGCGCCCACTTCATGTTCAGATGGTAGGCGATGACGGCGAGCACCGATAAAGCCCGCAGTCCGTCAATTCCCGGCATGTAACGTTTCTTGCTGTTCATGTTGTCTTCCATTGCTGTTTCCGTCCCTTACATATTAAATAATTTTGTTATGTATTCAAGACGCTTTAAGCCGCCAAAAAGTTTGAGCTTTTTTCATGAAAATTTAGAACAAAAAAAACAGCATCCCGACACTTCAGGGTATGCTGCGGGCAAGCCTCTCGATTCCTGTTTTCATTTGCTCAAAAGAAGCATAGGAGTAAGATAGACGGAGATGATTCCGATCCGCTTTATCATACAGGTATCCGGGATTTAGCAAGACTCCGTCCTTAATCGCGGCATCAAACAAGGCAGGGACGGAAATGTCGCGTTTGAACCGAAGCCAAATATAGAAGCCTCCCGTCGGCACCTCCCATTCCGCCGCCTCTTTCAAATAAGACTCCAGCAGCTGAAGCATATAGGCGCGGCGGGACCTCAGCTCCTTCCTCACCTGGTCTAAGTGCTCCTCGTACAGCCCTTGCCGAAGAAACTGCATAACCGTCCATTGGGATAACGTGCTGGCTCCGTAATCGGACTGCATCTTTACGTCGGCAAGCCGGTGGATGACCTGCTCCGGCCCGATAACCCAGCCGATCCGCAGTCCTGGACTTAACGTCTTGGACATGCTCCCGATATACAAGACCAGCCCGTTCTGATCCAGCGATTTCAACGGCGGAGGGGATGGCTTGTCCAGCCAAAGATCGCGGTACGCATCATCCTCCAATATCGGCAGCTTGTGCTTTACGCATAATTGGTACACGTCCTGTCTTCTCTTCAAGGACATCACCTTCCCCGTAGGATTATGGAAGCTTGGGATAGTATACAGTAACGTCCCTTTTCCGCTTGCCGCATAACGCTCGAGCGCGATTGCGTCCAGTCCTTCCTCGTCTAAAGGCAAGCCCCACATACTCATGCCGGCAGACTGAAAGACTTGAAGGGACTGCAAATAGGAAGGAGATTCGGTTAGAACGGATGAACCGTTCTTCAGCAGGCCAAGGGCTATGAGCTGCAAAGCTTGCAAGGCTCCGGAAACGATAAGGACCGAATCCGGCGAAACGCTTATTCCATAGCCCGTCATATGCTTGCTGATCTCCTCCCTAAGCGAATACAAGCCGCGGGGCTCCGGATAGCCGAATATATCCGTTTGCGAAGGCTGCTGCCGAAAAATCCGGTTCATTGCCTTCGGAAATAAATCCGGGGAAGGCTCCCCTGTCCCAAGACGAATGATGTCGGGAATAAACTCGGCATGGTTGATATCCTGAATGGTCCGTTGGTTGGGCCGATGAACTCCTGTTTTTACGTAAGACTCCCAGTCCGGTAATTTGGGTACCTGCTTGTCCCAAGCCGAAGCTGCGGAGACGATGGTCCCGCTCCCGCTTTTCCCTTCAATCAGACCGTCTGCCGCCAGCTCCGCGAAAGCTTGCACCACGGTACTCCGATTCACGCCGAACACTTTCGCGGCTGCCCTTTCCGTAGGGATACGGCTGCCCGTCGGCCACTCTCCGCTTTCGATTTTCGAACGGACATAATCCGCGATTTGCCGGTAAATCGGAATGCCTCTGCTTCGGTCCGGCCTCCAGTTCGTTTCAAACTTCATCGGTATCTCCAATCTTTGATTTCGTATTGGTTGGTATGCGGCCCAACCATTTGGATGGCGACAATGTTTCCTCCCGCCCTTACAATAAGTCCATATTTTCAAATAACGAAAGGCTGTGTTTCCTTTGCCATTCCTGCACGGTTTATTGCTGTCCATCGGGCTCATCCTGCCCCTTGGCGCGCAAAATGTATTTATTTTCTCGCAAGGCGCGCTGCAGCCCAAATTCCGTACGGCTCTTCCGGCCGTCATTGCCGCGGCGGTATGCGATACGCTTCTCATTCTGCTGGCGATTCTTGGCGTCTCTGTTCTTATTATAAGCGTACCCGTACTCAAAACCATTCTTATTATCGCCGGAGTCCTGTTTCTTGCTTATATCGGCTGGGTCACTTGGCGTTCGGGCGGTGGAGTCCCCTCATCCTCAGAAGCCAGCCAGTACTCTCCGCGCAAGCAGGTTATGCTTGCCGTTTCGGTATCTCTCCTTAACCCCCATGCGATTATGGATACGATCGGGGTCATCGGCACAAGCTCCCTGCATTACAGCGGCCTCTCGAAAGGGATGTTTGCCCTTGCCTGTATTTTCGTTTCCTGGCTTTGGTTTTTCTCGCTTGCCACGGCCGGACGGCTGCTTGGCAGACTGGACTCCGGCGGCCTGATGCGAGCGATGAACAAAATCTCTGCCCTGCTTATATGGGCTTCGGCTATTATGATGCTTGCTTCAAATGCAGGGGATATCCGGTAGTGCCGTTATGAGAAAAAGGCCGGCTGCATGCTGCATGCTGCCGGCCTTCTTCTCATGGCCCGATATTTTCCTTCACGACCTTCTGCGTTTTCAAATCCGGTCTTCTTAGCGTAAAGTCGCTCGACGCCTCCAATTTCGCTTTTTTAAACAGGTCGTCCCATTCCTTGGCAAGCGACTTGTACTTGCGGAAATGAAACCGGTAATAATGCTGACCGAAGCCAAATACGTCAACGCCAAGCTCGTTCTGAACGTAGCGGAACGTCTCCTGCATTTCCCCGTTTATATATTCGCTTGTCAGCTGCTCAAGCTTCTCGTAGCCTTTAATGGTAGTAAGCTTGATGTCGCGGTCGATGCTTGTAATTTTACCGTCCCCTTCCACATGAAGCCTAAAGACGGGCTGATCCCCGTTCATCCCGACTTTGACTCTGCTGTGCATATGGTAGAATTGCACGGCAATCGCTCCCGGACTGGTTGGTTTGCCTCCGGGTCCAGGCAATGAGAACAGACTGTTATTGACATAATCGCTTGCCAGCATGACCATACGCGTCTGATCGTTCGTCAGGAATCCTATTAGCTTATCTCCCCTAAACACGGCCGCGCCGGACAGTTTGACTATAGCAACGGGATGGATCGTTTTTATGGCATCCAGACTCTCGCTTTTTTCGACATCTCCCGTTATAGTGACGGCGCCTAGCATAAGCGCCCGGCCTTCGCTTAGAATGGCCTGTGCGATGTCGTATAAATGGCTGCGGGGGATTCCGCCGTAAACCTGCCGGTAGGTTTCCACCTGCGTTTGAATTTTATAGGTCGCGTACTGCCCCCTGGCATAGACGGTTTTCAAAAAATCCGACGCAGGAGCTCCCTTGCCGACAAGCACGAGAACGTCTTCTCGTATGTAACGGTTGCGCTGCAATACGTCCATGAATTGATTGATTCCCTCTCGGGCCAGCTTCTCGTCAATAATGATGACGCGGATATGGGCTAGTATCGGATAACGTTCCTGGCTTTCGTTCAATCTGGAGACGGCCTCCGCAATCGAGTTCCCTTCCTTCGTGTAAATCGCCGTAGGCGTACCTCCCTTCCCGCCTTTGTTCGGGTCCGTCTCCAAGGCGTTGACAATTTCGAAGGTCACCCTGTATTTCATGTGATGCCCCTTCTCCAATGCCACACCCGTTACCAGGGAAGCTCTGTTAAGCTCGATCTGGTCCCAGCAGCCCGATACCGTCAACATCAAGGAGAAAGCGATGAACAGAACGACAATACGTCTCAACGCTCTCATGTAACCCTCCTTTTATCCCATTTGGAGTATAGGGACAAATAAGGCACTCCAAACGATTCAATGCGGGTCAACTGTATCATCAGCAGGCAGCATCCCATTACAAGGCCGTACAGTCCGATGACCGAGCTGAGAATAATCATGCCGAAACGGAAAAATCTCACTTTGGAGCCAAACGTATAGATCGGCGCGACAAAACCGGAAATGGCCGTCAGCGAGACCACAATGACCGTAATGTTGGAGACAATTCCCGCTTGCACGGCCGCCTCCCCAAGCACCAACGCGCCTACGATGGAGATCGTCGGACCGACTATGCGAGGCATCCGCGTTCCGGCTTCGCGCAAGATCTCGAACGTAATTTCCATTAGAAGAATTTCGATGCTGGCGGGGAAAGGAATCCCTTCGCGCTGCGCGGCTATGCTGGTAAGCAGAATACTGGGGATAAGCTCTTGATGATAACTGGTCACCGCGGTGTACAGGGCTGGCACGATGAGAGACAGAATAAAAGCAAAGTACCGCAAATAACGGGAAAAGGAACCAATAACAAACCATTGGTACTCATCCTCCGGCGACTTGAAGAAGTCGGTGAAAATAGAGGGAACCACCAGCACAAACGGACTTCCGTCCACAATAACCGCTATCCGCTTATTTATCATCTGACGGCAGACGGCATCCGGACGTTCGCTGTTGTATACCGTAGGAAACAGCTGTATCCCTCTGCTCTTGGAGTGTAGCAATTCCTCGATCCGACCGGAATCAAAAAGACTGTCAACCTGCGAGCTGTTCAGCTTCTCCCTCACCTGTTCCAGAATCTGCGCATCCACTTCACCTTCCAAATAAGCGATATACACCGCGGTATGCGTCATATAACCAAGCTCGAACTTCTCGAAACGGAGGTTTATATGATTAAACCGCCTGCGAATCAAGCTCATGTTCGTATCCGCCGACTCGGTAAACCCGTCCTTTGGCCCCCGTACCACATTTTGAGTGGAGGGCTCTTCGATCGACCTTGAATTCAGCGATCTGACGTCTACGGCAAGAACGAGGGAAACGCCCTCGATCATAATCGCGGCATATCCAAGGACAATTTTATTTGCGGCTTCATCCAAGCTGTGCAGAACTTCGTGCTGAAGACCGGAAAAGTGACAGGCGTTGAGCCGGTGGAAAATCTCTGCTTGGGTAAAGTTCTCGTTGTTTTCGGGTAAATCAAACTCACTCAAGACCTGCTTCTTTATAAAATCCGAGCTAGTCATGGTAGTCAAATAGCATAACAGCCCTTCAAACGGACCGATACGCACGGAAACCGCGGCAAAGTCGGTGGTCTGTCCAAATTTTTCGTTTAACGTTTGCTTCACTGTTTCCAGATCGCGGAGTTGCTCCCCGGAAGTTGTCTCCGTATTCATGTCGTGGCTCCTTTCCGGTAACGGATTCGAACGATCACCAGGGTTAAGAGAGGCACCAGCAGCTGCAGCGGAATATGAAGCGTATAAATCACGTACTTCAAGCCCTCTGCGACATGCTCGGCGCTGTTACGCGTGACAAGGATGGAGAAAGCCCCTGCGAGAATGGCAAGGGGGAAGGCGAAATCCTCCGGTTTTCTCTTGAGTACGTAAGATATCCCTTCCATGGCGGCGTATAGGAATACCGCGCATTTCAATAATGTGCCGAAAATGATAATAAGCGCGATTAACGCATCCATCCGGGTAATGATGTTTGCGATATTGATGAGCCTTGCCGCATCCAGCAACGCGAACACCGAATATTTCTTCATCTCGATACCCAGCGTACAGATCTGGATGAGATCGGTTATGGATAAAATGAAACAGGTGCTGATAAAAGCGTACAGGGTTACTTTACGGAACCCTTTAGCACCGCCCAGCTGCGGCTGAAAGACAAGGAATACCACACTTTCGCCATAAGGAAACCAGATGGAATGGGTGAACGCCGATTGAATGACCGGCCATAGCCCTTTGGACAAGAAGGGAAGCATTTGTTCCAGAATGATCGAGCTGCTGAACAGCAGCAATATGCCGACGGTGGCTAGCATAAACAGTACAATCCACAGAATGAGGGACGCAAATCGGGCAATGGCGTGAATGCCGCCTAAAGCGCAATAAGCGACCAAAAATACAAACAACGTGGTCAGAAACGGAACGGGCGTCATGCGCAGCAATGTGCTCATGATAAGCTCGATCATATCCCTGACGTTGCGCGCGGCGATATAAAGGAAATAAGTCGAATAAATTAGGATAAAGACTTTGCCCGTCGCTTTCCCCCACGCTTTTTCCAACAAGGGGTAAAGCCCGAGATTATCCGTCGACGCCAGCATGGCGCTGTAGATGACAAGCAATAAACAAGCGGGAAAAAAAGCGAAGATGCCAGTCAGCCAAGAATCGGGGACTAAGCTGGGCGTCCCGAAAATAATGGATGTGCTGAGCAGAAAAACAAGCTGCATCGCAAACGTGTCAATCGTATTAACTTTGCTTGGCATCACGCTTCTCCCCACCTTGATTTTTGGGTTTACTGCCGAATCTTTTCTTTAATCGTTCAGATATTCTGAAGTTAATCCACGCGGCTATTGCAAAGGCTCCTATGAACATAAAGATTGTCGAGGTATCCGGATACACGGGAAGCAAATGCACAATTGCCCTGGAAAAAGGCTGTTGAAACACAAGCATATCCAGCATAGCCATCATCAGCAAACCAAGCATCATCATGATGAAAAGCCCGAGGATGATCATTCGACACCCTCCCTTACGTTTATGGTTATTGTCATTTTGCTCCAATGACATTGGAAATATGTACAAAAAAAGCACCGCGGCGTAACCGAAGTTACAACCGCAGTGCTTTAAACCGCCTGATCCGTGAAATTATCCGTAAGCAGCTCTTCATGTCTCGAAATCGCGATGTCCATAATTTTCCGATATATGTCTACGGCATATTCGGGCCTTAAGCCGTACTGCTCGGAGAGCTCGACAATTTTCTTGAACTGCTGTTCTTCCCGCTTGGGATCTTGCGCGTGGAGCTGATTTGCCGCTTTGTATTCCCCTACCGCCTCAGTAAAGATGAATCTTTGTGCCAATAAGGCAACAATCTGTTGGTCCGTCTTGTCAATGGCCGATCGCAGTCCTTCTAATACTGTCATGTGCACCCTCCGTAGTCTGATGTCGCGTAGACGCTTTATAGCAGTAAAGCAAACCATATATATTGAAGATAACATACAGATGTATAGTCTGTAAACGAAAAAAACCATCCATTCCTGAACAATTCAGAAATAAATGGTTTTTTCGTTCGGATTAGTGCCCCATCATCATAGGAGCTTCCACGACGGAGCCTTCATCGCCTTCAGCTCTGACCGGTTTGCGCAGCAGCAAGCCCAGCAATGCTCCCGCTACGGCGATTACGACTACAACCAGGAAGGTTTCCCCGTAGGAATGATACAAGGCGTCAAGCTCCGGAGCCTGACCGGGCACCGTCGCATCCTTAATCTTCGTAGTCAGATAGGTGCTGAGTCCGGCTATCGCAAATGATGTCATCACTTGCTGCGCTGCGGAGGTTAGCGAGGTAACGCGGCCAACCAGGCTCGGCGGAGACGCTTGAATCAGATACGTATTCATCGGCATCATGGACAGCCCCATCCCGACGCCAAACAGTCCGGAAGTCATGAGGATAAGCGATAACCCGTCATCCGCGGAAATGTTCGATAACAGGAACGAAGCAACTCCAACAATGCTAAGCCCGGTAACAAGCAGAGGTCTTGCCCCAATCCGGTCGAACAGCCTGCCTCCAATCGGCATAAAGACCGCGGAAGCGATCGCTTGAGGCAGCATGATCAGCCCGGACTCCGTTGCCGTATGACCCTGGACTTGAATGAGAAGCATCGGAATGAGGAAAAACGTTCCCATAAGCGCAATCTGCGTAAACCACTGGACAATGATTCCCTTGCTGAAATCCATCGAGCGGAATACGCGAAGTTCAAGAAGCGGCTGCTTGCTGCGCAGCTCAACGAACACAAAGATAATCAGGGAAGCGGCGCCTACGATGAGACCGGTCAAAGTCTGAACCGACGTCCAGCTTGTTCCTCCTTCGCTTACCCCGTACGATAAGGCCGCAAACGCGAGCGGCCCGAAAATAATGCCCGGAACGTCCAGCGATTTTACCTCCTGGCGTTCAATGTTAGGCAAGGTGCGCATGCCTGCAAAAATTCCGATGATGCCAAGAGGAATATTGATAAGGAAGATCCAATGCCAAGTGGCGTAATCGATTAACGCGCCGGCCACAACCGGACCTAATGCGGGAGCGATCAGAACAGGAATCCCCAGCATCCCCATCACCGAGCCAACCTTCTCAGGAGGACTAAGCTTGTAAATGATCGCGAAGGCAATCGGCATAACCATGCCGCCGCCAAGACCTTGAATTACCCGGAATAAGATCAGCATTTCGATATTGCCTGCGAAGGCGCAAAGCAAGGAACCAAACGTAAACATCCCCACTGATACGAGGAAAATCCGCTTAGCCCCAAACCTGTCGGACAGCCAGCCCGCCAGCGGAATTACCGCAGCTTGCGCAAGCGCATAGCCCGTTGTCGTCCACTGAACGACGGACAAGTCCTTGCCGAACTCCTTCATGAAGCCGCTTAACGCGACATTCATCGCCGTCCCGTCCAGAATTACCATAAACAAACCAACGATAACCGCAATTAGAGGCGCGATGATCGATCGGATCGTAAACGTACTCGCGTCAGGCACGGCTTGAATAGTTGATTTCGTCATTTATATCCTCCATTCTCAACTTCTTTCATTTGGATTATAACCACAAAATGACCAATGGTCAACATTATTTTATACCGAAGGTCATCTTTTTATTTTGTTAAAAATATCGGAAAATATCTCATTTTTCGGCTCCGATTGTCATAGTCACGTTGCCCCTGACATCAAATTATTGTACCATTGGTCAATAAAAGTTTGAACCCATAATAACCGTGGATATGCTATACTGTAGGCAATAAACGGAGGATGATGGCTGTGAACCGAGAAGAGAAAAAGCTCGAGACCAAAAACCGGATACTTGAAGCGGCGATGTGCCTGTTTGCCGAGCAAGGCTTTGAATCCACCACCGTCGCCCAAATTACGGAAGCTGCCGGCGTTGCCAAAGGCACTTTCTTCAACTATTTCAAAACCAAAGAGGATGTCCGCGGCAAGCTGAACAAGCTGGTTGCCATTGATGAAATCGTAAATCTGAAGCATAAGCCAGGGCCTTACGCCCCCCGCTTCCTGGCGCTGGTTAAGTCGCTTGGCGATGCCATGGCCGAGAATCAAGGCATGCTTCTGCTATCGATTCAAGGTATGCTCGCGAACAACCAGAACATCGAGGAAAGCAAAGAAGGCTTCTGTCTGATTATGGACAATCTGATTCCCGTATTCGAGAAAGGCCAGCGGACGGGCGAGTTCACGACAACGATTCCTGCCCCGACGATGGCGTGCATCGCAACGCAAATCTATTTGGGAACGATGCTTAACTGGGTAATGGGCATATCGAAGGAAGGCTTTGGAGACCAGCTGCTGATCTCCTTCCAGGTGTTTTTCGATGGGATTCTGAAGAAATAACAGGCAAACCAAAAAACCGTGCCAATGGCACGGTTTTCTCTTTTATTCCTTGATTAACTCCTTCAACGGGACATGAACTGCTTGATTATGACCAGTCCAATGCCAGCCCCAAACGTATTCAAGATAATATCGTCAATATCGAAGCTTCCGACTCTGGTTACGAGTTGAATCGCTTCTACAAGGAAAAGTGTAAGGATTATAGCCGCGAGACTTCTGGCTGCATGGAACAATCTGCGACTAAGCAGCGGGAAGCAGACGCCAAGCGGAATGAACAAAACGATATTGCCGAACAGGTTCTTCATCCAGGCATCGGCATTGTAAGCATGCCGGTGGTAGATTAACGATTTGATCGTATGAAACGGGACAAGGTTGTAATTATAGTCCGGCCATCTGTAACTGCTGCCGCGAATAAACAACAGCTTGATCATAACGAGACTATACAGCATGAACAAGACAAGAACGATGACATGCACGGGCTTCGTCAAGAGCCTGTTCGTTTCAATCTTTCGCATAAGGCATACCCACCTCTTTCACCGTGCCAAAAAAAGCAGCGGTTGCCCGCTGCTCTCTTCGTTATTTGCGGAAGGCTAATCCCTTCTCGGCAAGCGCCTGGCGAAGCAGGACGATTGCGGTTGGGCCGACGCCATGGAGCGTCAGCACCTCGGCTTCGGTCAGCCCTGAAAACTGCTCAAGCTTCAAGTAACCCGCTTGAGTAAAGGCGCGCTTCGCCGGCTTGCTTAGCTTGGCCGGAAGGTCACTCGCTTGATCCATCGTATTCGCTCCTTTGCTCTATACCGCTGCTTCTACGTTATCTACCTGCTTCACCGTCTTCTTTCTTGGACCGGAGAAGTTAAGAAGCAGGAAGCCCGCCACAAAGATGAGCGTACCGATAATGATATAGCTGGTAATCGGATCCTGGAAGAAAATATACGCCCACAGAATCGAGAATAACACGGAGCTGTTTCCAACGATGGCTACCACGGCGAACGGCACCCGCTTCATCGCCTCCGCGAACCAGAAGAAGCTTAAGCCCGTAATAACGCCAAGGCAGACCAGTGCCAGCCAAGCACCTGCCGTCGACACTCCCGTAAATCCTTCGCTTTGGAACGGAATGGGAATCGATACCATCAGCGTTGCAATCAGGAAGACGGAGAAGTTCATATTACCGTTATCCATGGTCTTGACCAGCATGCGCTGGCTCATGACATGAACCGCCGCGCCGATTCCCGCCAGAGTAAACAAGATGGTGGTTAATCCGCTGCTTCCCATCAGCTCGTCGAGCGGAACGCCGTTCCAACCGACGACGATAACGCCAACAACGCATAATGCCGCGGAGATCCATCCTGCGCGCGTCACCTTTTCCTTAAAGACGAAGCTGCCTGCAAACAGCAGAATGACGGTCTGAACGGGTTGTACGAGAATATTGCCATAAGAGTAACCGATCATCAGCGCGATGTTCTCGAATATATAATTGGCGGATTTGCCCGCCGCCCCGTACCAGAGCCATTTCATCCGGTAGCGGAACTCAATCCTCCCATTTTTCATCAGCAAATAAATCCCAAGCACAACAACGCCAAAGAAGAACCGGCAGAAGGAGATGATGGAGCTGTCGACCATCGCGGAAGCTGTTTTTACAAGCACGCCAACAAAGCTCCATGCCAAAGTTGCCAAAAATAGAAACAGATAACTCACAAGCAGCCGCACCTTCTTATGTCCATTAAGTAAGTTCCATTACGCAAGCGTATAAAGTATACTCCCCGTTTGGGAAGGCTGTCTATATAAAAGACGATTTTCGCCAATCAAATATGGCCATGCGAACGCCGTCTTTCCGCAAAAAAAGGCCCTTACCCCACTGGATAAGGACCGTTTTGCATTTATTTCTCCAGCTGCTCGCGCCAGAAATATTTCGGCTGCCAGCCAAGCAGCGATTTCGCTTTGTCGCTGTTCAGCAGCGACTCAAAGCCTTCGAGCGGCGCCCGGAAATCGGTAACTTCCGGGTAACGGGCAGCCATCAGCTCACGGCTGGCGATGTCCATGCTGGACTCGTCGTTCGCAAGGTTTATCGCTACCGAACCAAGCCCCTCCGCTTTAATGGCAAGCTCGCAGGCTTCCGCAACGTCGCGCGTATCGATGTAGCTCCACAGAATGCGCTCGCGTTCCTCCGGCTTATGGATAAACGAAGGGAACCGTTCATACCATTCCGGCGGGATGACGTTGCCGAGGCGCAGCGATACGACCTGCATGCCGGTACGGCGGTTGAACATATCGGCTGTTGCTTCGTTAACGATTTTGGACAATCCATAGCTATCCTGCGGGAGCTGCGGGTGAGCCTCGTCCATTGGTACGTATTGCGGACCAAACGGGTGCTCCGCGAAGCAGATGCCATACGAGGATTCGCTGGACGCAATAACAGCCTTTTTGATGCCAAGCCCAGCCGCGGCTTCCAGCACGTTGTAAGTAGACATTACATTGTTGCGGAAGGTGACCTCCGGCGGCACCATGCCGGCTCTCGGAATAGCCGCCATATGAACGACCGCATCTGCGCCAGCCAGCGCTCCGTAGGTCTGACCCAGATCCTCCAGGTTCACGATTAGGGTCGGACAAATCGATTCGTCCGGTTGACGCGTATCTACGTTTAGCACCTCATACCCTCGGTCCACAAAATGCTTAACGATCCATCGTCCAAGCATCCCGCTTCCGCCGGTAACTACGACTTTAGCCATCTGGGATGTCTCCTTCTCTTACTTCAGAATAGTTTCGATTTGCTCCAGTACGTCTTCGCTCAAGGTAATGCCCGAAGCTTTCGCATTTTCCGTCACTTGATCCGGACGGCTTGCGCCAACAAGCGCGCTTGCTACGTTTGGTTGACGGAGAATC
Source organism: Paenibacillus sp. BK033 (assembly GCF_004345425.1). Classification (GTDB taxonomy): domain Bacteria; phylum Bacillota; class Bacilli; order Paenibacillales; family Paenibacillaceae; genus Pristimantibacillus. The sequence continues at coordinate 69,429 of NZ_SLVP01000005.1, read as the reverse complement.
CAAGCCAGCGCGAGATTGCCTACGCTGATGCCGAGCTCTGCAGCAATGGTTTCCAGCTGGCGAACCTTATTGATTTTCTCTTCCGTGATGCCTTTGCCCATCCAATCGATCTTAGCCGCGCGGCTGTCCGCAGGGAATTCGGTTGCAGACGTGTATTTGCCGGTCAGCAGGCCTTGCGCCAGCGGCGAGAAGACGACTTGGCCGATGCCGGAGCGTTCGCTAAGCGGAATGATTTCCTTCTCGATATAACGCTCAAACATATTATAGATCGGTTGGTTAACCACAATACGGTCCAGCAGGTAACGATCTGCTACGCCAAGCGCTTCGGCGATTTGCGACGCCTGCCATTCGCTTACGCCGACATACAGCACTTTGCCGGAACGCACCAGATCATCGATCGCGCGAAGCGTTTCATACAGCGGGGTTTCCGCGTCATGACGGTGGCAGTAGTAAATATCGATGTAATCATGGCCAAGACGCTTCAAGCTTGCATTCGCCTGCTCGATCACATGCTTGCGGGACAAGCCGCGGTCGTTAGGGCCATCGCCCATCGGCCAGAACACTTTCGTAGCCAGAACATAGGATTCGCGCGGATACGCTTTCAACGCTTCGCCAACCAATTCCTCCGCGCCGCCACGCTCGTACACATTTGCCGTATCGAAAAAGTTAATTCCCAAATCGTAAGCCGTGCGAATCGCGTTTACCGCATTTTCGCGTTCCACGTAACCGCCATATGTAAGCCAGCTGCCTAAGCTGATTTCGCTAACCTTCAGACCTGTACCGCCAAGTTTCCGATATTTCATCGTATTGCTCCTCCATTCGTTTACCGAAAATTTTTATTCCAAACCCAAACGGCTGTTCTCCAGCCAACCTTATTCTAAAGGACATCCGCCGGGCTGAAAAGAACTGAAATGTTTTTCATTAGATTGGTTCGAGGTTACCTACTATACTTGGATATACCTCGATACATACAAAAAAACGGCCGCCCTCAGGCGACCGTCTCGCAAACTCGATTATTCAAATTCAACGTTATGATAAACCTGTTGAACGTCTTCCAAATCCTCAAGCGCGTCAATCAGCTTCTCGAAGGATGCGACCGCATCTTCCGGAAGAGTAACGAAGTTTTGCGCAAGCATCGTTACTTCGGCTACCGCAAACTCCGAAATGCCGGCATTTTTGAATGCCTCCTGCACCGCATTGAATTGATCTGGTGCCGCATAGACCATGATAGTCTCGTCTTCTTCCACGATATCGCGAACGTCAACGTCTGCTTCCAGCATAATTTCCATTACTTCATCCAGCGATTTGCCTTCCACGCCGATTACGGCGGTTTGGTCGAACATGTACGATACCGATCCGCTTACGCCCATGTTGCCACCGGCTTTGTTGAAAGCCGAGCGCACTTCCGGAGCCGTGCGGTTCACGTTGTTCGTCAGGGCATCCACGATAATCATGGAGCCTGCAGGACCAAATCCTTCGTAACGAAGCTCGAAATATTGTTCGTCCGAGCCGCCTTTAGCCTTCTCGATCGCGCGGTCGATAATCGCCTTCGGTACGTTATACGTCTTCGCGCGCTCAAGAACGAACTTCAAAGCGCCGTTGGATTCGGGGTTAGGCTCGCCTTTCTTCGCCGCTACGTAAATTTCAAGACCGAATTTCGCATAAATGCGGCTTGTGTTAGCGTCTTTCGAAGCTTTTTTTTCTTTAATGTTATTCCACTTACGACCCATGCTGCACCACTTTCTTCATTTTTCTATATGCCTATTATAACGGCTTTTCCTTGTATTGGACAACCCTAATCCGATTGCGGCGCAGAACGGCAAACTCCTTAACGTCTTACTTGGAGCTTCTGAAGTCTTAGAGCATTCAGGACGACGGATACGGAGCTTAAAGCCATTGCCGCTCCGGCTACCCAGGGCGCAAGCAGGCCGATTGCCGCAATCGGAATGCCAAGCGTGTTGTAGCCAAGCGCCCAGAACAGATTCTGCTTAATATTCCGCATCGTCATCCGGCTGATGTAGATCGCATCCGGGATGCTCTCGAGATCGCCGCGCATCAGCGTAACGTCCGCCGCTTCCATCGCCACATCGGTCCCGGTCCCTATCGCCATGCCGATATGGGCGGTAGCCAGCGCGGGCGCATCGTTAATGCCGTCGCCAACCATGGCAACGATATGGCCCTGCTGCTGCAGCTTTTTCACTTCCGCCGCCTTGCCTTCCGGCAGTACCTCGGCCAGCACATGATCAATTCCGGCCTGCGCGGCAATCGCTAACGCGGTGCGTTCATTGTCCCCGGTAACCATAATAACCTTGATTCCAAGCTCTTTGAGCCGCCCAACCGCGGATACCGAGCTCTCCTTAATCGTATCCGCAGCCGCGATGATCCCGGCGTATTGCCCATTGATGGCAACCAGCATCGCCGTCTTGCCCGCTTCCTCCAATTGGTTCATGACCGGGTAAACCTCCTTCGCATGAACACCGTTTTCCTCGAGCAGCCTGCGGGTTCCGATCAACACCGATTTCCCCTCCGCGACGGCCCGGATCCCAAAGCCCGGCAAAGCTTCAAACGACTCCGCGGAAGCAAAAGGTATACCCCTCTCCCGTATACCGTCAGCTATCGCAACGGCGAGCGGATGCTCGGAGAGCTGCTCCGCTCCGCCAACCAGCCGCAAAAATTCCGTTTCGTCCCCTTCGTCCGCAACAAGGATATCCGTTAACGACGGTTTTCCGTTAGTTACCGTCCCTGTTTTATCGAGAATAATCGCATCCACCTTGTGGGTCTGCTCGAGATGCTCGCCGCCCTTGAACAATATGCCTACCTCCGCCGCACGGCCGGAACCCGCCATAATCGAGGTGGGGGTCGCGAGACCAAGCGCGCAAGGGCAAGCGATTACCAGGATCGCGATTGCGGTCTCGAGCGCGGCGGTCAAATCTCCCGGCTTGACAAAAATCAGCCACACCAGGAAAGCGACAACCGCTATACCCGTTACAATCGGGACGAAAATGCCGGAAATAACGTCTGCAACGCGTTGAATCTGCGCTTTGGAGCCTTGCGCTTCCTCCACGACCCGGATAATCTGGGCAAGCGCCGTATCCGCTCCTACCTTTGTCGCCTGCACCTTCAAAACGCCGTTCCCGTTAATGGTTGCTCCGATTACGGTATCGCCAGGGCTTTTCTCCACCGGCAGGCTTTCGCCCGTCAGCATCGCTTCGTCAACGGCCGAAGCGCCTTCCAATACCAAACCGTCAACGGGAATCTTCTCGCCCGGCCGGACCATGACGATATCGCCTTTGATCACTTGCTCAAGCGGAATGTTCCATTCCTGTCCGTCCCTTACGACCGTAGCCGTCTTCGCTCTCAGTCCCATAAGCGACTTGATCGCTTCCGAGGTCCGCCCTTTGGCCAATGTCTCGAACAGCTTGCCAAGCAATACAAGGGTTATCAGAATCGCGCTGGTCTCAAAGTACAGCTCTGGAGCATGGTGCATGGATGAGCCTTCCGTTTCCCATTTGACCGTTGCGTATAAGCTGTAGAAATAAGCAGCCGACGTGCCAAGCGCGATGAGTACATCCATATTGGCGCCGCCGTTGCGCAGAGCTTTATACGCGCTCACATAAAAGGAACGGCCGATATAGAACTGTACGGGCGTTGCCAGAACAAGCTGGAACCACGGGTTCATAAACAGCTCCGGCACATACAGCCAGGAAGTAAACGAAAAATGTCCAACCATGCTCCAAATAAGCGGAAGCGATAATAAGGCTGATATGGCGAGCTTCCTGATTTGCCCCTTTTTTTCGGGATGCTTCTCGTCCGCTGCTCTTTCCACGCGTTCGGACGCAGAATAGCCCAGCTGCTCGACCTTGCGTTCTATATCTTGGGCGGAAACTTCACTTGGCGCATATTCCACGCGGGCCGTTTCCATCGCGAAGTTCACCGTTGCGGAGGCAACGCCCGGAAGTTTGTTCAGCCCTTTCTCTATGCGGTTCGCGCATGCGGCGCAAGTCATTCCGGTTATATCAAAGGTGGTCTGGTCATGATCATTCGTTTGCACGGGAGCCATAAGCAACACATCCGTTTCTTATTATCGTTGATTGGCTTCAGTATACCCCCCACCCGTATATATGTCAATCATTAAAAATACCTATAGGGGGTATATTGAGCGGTTATCCCGTCCGCTCAAAAAAATCCTGCCTGACAACAAGCTGTCAGGCAGGATCCGTTCTATCTATTATGCGCCAAACGATTAGAATACTTTCGTCGTCCAGGACTCGCAGTTCCACGTTTCCGTAACAACCTGCTGATAAAATTCAGGTTCGTGGGAAATCAGGATAATGCTGCCTTTGTACGCTTTAAGCGCACGGGCGAGCTCTTCCTTCGCGTCTACGTCCAAGTGGTTCGTAGGCTCGTCGAGCACAAGAAGGTTCGTCTCGCGGTTAATCAGTTTGCAAAGGCGCACCTTCGCTTTCTCGCCGCCGCTAAGCACCGCGATTTTGCTCTCGATATGCTTGGTCGTGAGACCGCATTTCGCGAGCGCCGCGCGAACCTCGAACTGCGTAAACGACGGGAACTCGCTCCAAATCTCGTCGATACAGGTATTGTTGTTTGTTTCTTTCATTTCCTGCTGGAAGTAACCGATGCTCAGGATGTCGCCAAGCTGAACCGAGCCCTCAAGCGCAGGGATTTCACCAAGGATGCTGCGGAGAAGGGTTGTTTTGCCGATGCCGTTCGCTCCGACAAGCGCAATCTTCTGGCCGCGCTCCATGCGGAGGGTCAGCGGTCTCGACAGCGGTGAATCATAACCGATAACCAGGTTATTCGTCTCGAAGATCAGCTTGCTGGACGCGCGTGCCTCGATAAAGTTGAACTGCGGCTTTGGCTTTTCCTTCGCCAGCTCGATCACATCCATCTTATCCAGCTTCTTCTGTCTCGACATCGCCATGTTCCGGGTCGCAACGGATGCTTTGTTCCGGGCAACGAAGTCCTTCAGCTCGGCAATCTCCTGCTGCTGGCGCTTGAACGCCGACTCCAGCTGCTGCTTTTTCATTTCGTAAACTTCCTGGAAATGATCGTAGTCGCCGACATAACGGTTCAGCTCCTGATTTTCCATATGGTAGATCAGGTTGATTACGCTGTTCAGGAACGGGATATCGTGGGAGATCAGAATAAACGCGTTCTCGTACTCCTGCAGGTAACGCTTCAGCCACTCGATATGCTGCTCGTCCAAATAGTTGGTAGGCTCGTCCAGGAGCAGAATGTCCGGCTTCTCGAGAAGAAGCTTCGCGAGCAGAACCTTCGTGCGTTGGCCGCCGCTCAAATCATGCACGTCTTTATCGAGGCCGATGTCGGTGAGGCCAAGGCCGCGTGCCGTTTCATCGATTTTCGCATCGATTAGGTAGAAGTCCTGGTTCGTCAGCGTATCCTGAATCGTGCCGACATCCTCCAGAAGCTTCTCCAGCTCCTCCGGCGATACTTCGCCCATGCGGCCGTACATGTCGTTCATCTCTTGTTCCATGTCAAACAAATATTGGAATGCGCTCTTCAGTACGTCGCGCATGGTCATTCCTTTGCTAAGCACCGCATGCTGGTCGAGGTAACCAACGCGAACCTTCTTCGACCATTCGACCTTGCCGTCATCCGGCTGAAGCTTGCCGGTAATAATGTTCATGAACGTGGATTTGCCTTCGCCGTTTGCGCCGATCAGACCGATATGCTCCCCTTTGAGCAAACGGAACGATACGTCGTTAAAAATCGCGCGGTCGCCAAATCCATGGCTTAATCTTTCAACGTTTAATATACTCATGAATGCACCTTTTCTTTTTAATCTTTTTTCCTCGTTATATTATAAGCGTTAGAGGGCTCATAACTCAATGAAGGATGTCAAGAAAAGATGAAAAAAGCGGCCTTTTGCAAGGCCGCGCCGTCAAATGACGAATAAATCGGAAAATCGATCCACCTCTATGCGCTCCAAAGCTTCCTGATCGAGGCATAAAGCGGCGATCCGACCGGCTTGCTTCGCCGGGAACCGCGTCCGCAAATTCTCCTCGAATTTGCTCACCAATAAAGGTATGCCTTCCTCTCTCCTTCTCCGGTGGCCGATCGGATATTCCACCTCTACTTTGCCGGTTGAGGAACCGTCCGCGAAAAACACTTCAATCGCATTGGCGATCGAACGTTTCTCGGCATCCAGATACTCTTTGGAATACCTCGGATCCTGAGCCGTGCGCATCAGATCCCGAAGCTTATCGATCCGCGGGTCGGAAGCCGCCGCATCCTCGTAATGATCCGCCGTTAATTCGCCATGCAGCAGGCCGATCGCAACCATGTATTGCAGGCAGTGATCGCGATCCGCCGGATTATGGAGCGGTCCCCGCTTGTCGATGATGCGGATCGCCGACTCATGGGTCGTAAGCTCGATCGCGGCAATTTCGTGAATCCGGTCTTTCACAAGCGGGTGCAGCCGAATAGCCGCCTCAACGGCAGTTTGCCCGTGGAATTCCGCCGGAAACGAGATTTTGAACAAAACATGCTCCATGACGTAAGACGCAAACGGCCTTGCCTGAACGACAGGCTTTCCTTTAAACAGCGCGTCCTGGAACCCCCAACCCGGGGCGGTCAGCACGGACGGATAGCCCATCTCGCCACGCAGAGCCATCATGGCGAGCCATACCGCGCGGCTTGTCGCGTCGCCGGCAGCCCAGGATTTTCTCGAGCCCGTATTAGGGGCATGACGGTACGTCCGCAGAGCATGACCGTCAAGCCAGGCATGCGAGACGGCATTTACGATCTCGTCCTTGCTTCCCCCAAGAAGCTGCGCCACTACGGCGGTCGAAGCGATTTTGACAAGCAGCACGTGATCGAGCCCTACCCGGTTAAAGCTGTTCTCAAGCGCGAGTATTCCTTGAATCTCATGCGCCTTGATCATCGCCGTCAGCACTTCGCGCATCGTAAGGGGCGCTTTGCCTTCGGCTCTGTTCTTGCGGCTTATATAATCGGCGGCAGCCAGAATCCCGCCAAGATTGTCGGAGGGATGGCCCCATTCGGCGGCCAGCCACGTGTCGTTGTAATCGAGCCAGCGGATCATGCAGCCGATCTGAAAGGCCGCCGTGACCGGATCCGTCTGCGTTGAAGTACCCGGCACCCGCGCGCCGTTCGGCACAACGGTGCCCGGTACAAGCGGACTTAGAAGCTTGGCGCATTCCGGATAACGGAGCGCCAAGAGTCCGCAGCCGAGCGTATCCATCAGGCAAAGCCTAGCCGTGTCGTATGCTTCCTCGCTCGTCAGCTCCTTATGAAGTACGTAGTCCGCGATATCGACCAGCAGCGGATCGGGCTCGGGACGGTTCGTTTGAAACGTTACGGACATTTAAGTCGTGCTCCTTCCTGACAGGTCGTCACTGAACTAGCGCTGATCGAGCGGCAGCCACTCCTGCGGATCGGGTCCGATATAATCGGCGCTTGGACGGATAATCCGGTTCCCTGCCCGCTGCTCCATGACATGCGCCGACCAACCCGCAAGACGGGACAACACAAAGACAGGAGTAAATAACGGTGTGGGAATCCCCAAATGAAAGTACGCCGAAGCGCTGTAGAAATCCAGATTGGGGAACAGCTTCTTCTCGCGGCGCATCACCTGTTCGATTCTCTCGGAAATCTCGTACAGCTTCCGGTCGCCGGCCTGCTCCGACAGGGCAAGCGCCCACTCCTTAATCACATCGGAGCGGGGATCCGAAACCGAGTAGACGCGATGGCCGAACCCCATGATCAGCTGCTTTTGCCGAAGAGCCTCCAGAATACCCGCCTCCGCGTCATCCGGATTGTCGTATCGCTCAATGAGCGCCATCGCCGCCTCGTTGGCACCGCCGTGCAGCGGTCCGCGCAGCGTGCCCACTCCGGTTGTAATCGCGGAATAATAATCGGATAGCGTGGAGGCCGTAACCCTTGCCGCGAACGTAGAGGCATTGAATTCATGCTCCGCGTATAACGTCAGGGAAACATCCAGCGCTTTGGCATGCTGCTCCTCCGGCTCCTTCTGATGCAGCAGCTGCAAAAAATGCGCAGCCGTATCGCCACCGGCTCCGGCCGTGTCGATTCGTATGCCTCGATTCTGGTAGTGATACCAGTACAACAGAATCGATGACGTGCAGCCAATCAACCGGATCGCAATATCCAAAGCCAAGCGCCCTTCCTCCTCCGGCTCGAACGAGGCAAGGGCAGAATAGCCGGTCCGGAGCACATCCATCGGATGGGTGCTGCCAGGCAGCAGCTCGAGTATGCCGGTTAAAGCGGGCGGCAGCTCCCGGCTTGAGGCGAGCTGCTTCCGGAACATGCCAAGCTGCTCGGCATCCGGAAGCCATCCGTACAAGAGTAAATAAGCTGTCTCCTCAAAGGCTGCGAATCGGGCTAAATCGTAGATGGAATAACCGCGGTACGATAATCCCTTCCCTTCCTTGCCGACCGTCGAAATTCGAGTCTGGCCGGCGATAACAGCCGCAAGGCCTCCTTGCTTGGGTACCGGCATACTACCCCTCTCCCTTCTCCTCCTTTTGCTCCGCTCCAAACAACGCGTCAAGCTTATGTTCATAGTCATAATAGTGAAGAAAATCGTACAGCTCCGCCCGCGTCTGCATCAGATCAACGACCTTCTGCTGCGAACCCTCTTCGCGAATTGCGCGGTAGACGCGCAGCGCCGCAGCGTTCATGGCCCGAAACGCCGATAAAGGGTACAGCGCCAGGCTGACTCCCGCATCCCGGAGCTGTTCCACGGTGAACAGCGGCGTTTTTCCGAATTCCGTTATATTCGCCAGAATAGGTACCTTCACGGCCTCGGCAAACCTCTTGTATTCGTCCAGACTGCCTACCGCTTCGGGAAAAAGCATATCGGCTCCCGCTTCCACATACCTCTGGGCACGCTCAATGGCGGCCTCAAGCCCTTCGGAAGCCAGAGCATCCGTTCTCGCCATAACGACAAAGCTGCCGTCGGTCTTTGCGTCTACCGCGGCTTTGATCCGGTCGACCATCTCTTCCGTCCGCACCATGGCCTTGTTGGGGCGGTGACCGCATCTTTTTTCCGCTGCCTGGTCCTCGATATGGACGGCCGCAACGCCGGCTCTCTGCACTTCCTTTATCGTTCTGGCGATCTGAAAGGCACCGCCAAAGCCGGTATCGATATCGACTAGCAACGGCAGCTCCGTTACGTTCGTAATCCGGCGAATATCCTCAAGCACGTCCTGAAGCGTCGTTATTCCCAGGTCAGGAAAACCAAAGGAAGCATTGGCGACACCCGCACCGGATAAATACAACGCGCGAAAGCCTACCTGCTCCGCCATCATGGCGGCATACGCATTTATCGCCCCCGCCACCTGAAGAGGCTGCTCCGCCTGAATCGCTTCCCGAAGCTTAAGTCCGGGGCTACTTCGCATACAAGTCACCTTCATTTCATCAATCTGCCGCTGATCACAAGGCGGTGAATTTCATTGGTACCCTCGTAAATTTGCGTTACCTTGGCATCTCTGAACAGCCGTTCGGCGGGATGCTCCTTGGATAACCCCTCTTCGCCCAACAGCCGGACGGCTGCTCCGGACACGGCAACGGCCGTATCGGAAGCAAACATCTTGGCCATTGACGCTTCCTTCGTGCAAGGCCTGCCTTCCTGCCGAAGCGAAGCGGCACGGTAGACCAGGAGCCTGGCGGCCGCCGTTCTTGCCAGAAGCTCCGCCAGCTCGGTGTCCCGGGAAGTATAGGGAGAGCCCTTTGGCGGACCAAACCGATCGCGGAGGAGCTGTATCGAGGCTTCCGCAATTCCAAGCGCTTGCGCGGCTATGCCGATGCGGCCGCCGTCAAGCGAGCCTTTGGCAATCGCGAATCCTTCGCCGTCCCGTCCCAGCCGGTACTCTGCGGGAATACGCAGCTGTTCGAAATGCAGCTCGCAGGTATTGGAGCCATGTAGACCCATTTTCCGTTCCGGCTTGCCGATATGAAGCCCCTTCGCATCCCCCGGCACGATAAATGCGGTAATGCCGCCTGCACGCTTCGTCCCGTCCGTGACGGCAAATACGACGTATACCCCGGCCGCCCCGGCGTTGGTAATAAACAGCTTGGAGCCGTTTAGTTCATAATGGTCGCCTTTCCGTTCGGCTGACGTCCGTATAGCCGCAGCATCCGAGCCCGCATGCGGCTCCGTTAAAGCAAAGGCCCCAATCCACTCGCCGGAAGCCAGCTTTCGCACGAATTGCCCGCGCTGCTCCTCCGTGCCGTAATTCAGAATGGGAAGCGTGCATACGGAGGTGTGCACGGATAAGATAACGCCAACCGCAGCGCTGACTCTCGACACTTCGTTAATCGCGATAATATAAGAGATAAAATCCGATCCGGCACCGCCCCACTGCTTCGGAACGGGGATTCCCATCCACTCCCGCTCCGCCATCCTGCGGATGATCTCGGCAGGAAACCGCTCCTCGGATTCCATACGTGGCACGGCCAATGCGATTTCCTGAGCGGCAAACCGCCGAATAGCCTGCCGGATTGCTTGCTGCTCCTTCGTAAACCGGAGTTCCATGGACAATCGCTCCTTTCGGGTGCGATTCTAATCGTAGTTGTAAAAGCCCTTCCCGGTTTTCTTCCCTAACCAGCCGGCGGAAACATAGTTGCGCAGCAGCGGGCACGGCCGATACTTCGAATCGCCAAACCCCTCGTGCAGCGTCTCCATAATGTACAAGCAAGTATCCAGCCCGATAAAGTCCGCGAGAGCAAGCGGGCCCATCGGATGATTCATGCCCAGCTTCATAATCCGATCCACCGCTTCAGGCGTTGCCACGCCTTCATATACGGCATACACCGCCTCGTTAATCATCGGCATGAGAATCCGGTTCGAGATAAAGCCCGGATAATCATCAACCCGTACCGCCGTCTTCCCAAGCGATTCGGCAAGGGCAACCGTCGCTGCCAGCGTTTCGGCAGAGGTGGCAAGCCCCCGAATCACTTCCACAAGCGCCATTACCGGAACCGGATTCATAAAATGCATGCCAATCACCTGCGAGGGGCGTTTCGTCACGCCAGCGATAGCCGTAACCGACAGCGAAGAGGTATTTGTCGCAAGAATGGCATGCGGCGGGCATAGACGGTCCAATTCCTTGAACAGCTTCCGTTTGAGCTCCAGCTGTTCAGGGATGGCTTCAATCACAAAGTCGGATTGCCGGCAGGCTTCCAGCGTAACAACCGGCGTCAGCAACCGCATGGCGGCTTCCTGCTGCTCCTTTGTCAGCCGTCCTTTCTTGACGAACCGTTCCAGGGAGCTTCCGATCGCGTACATTCCCCGCTCAACCGCCGCTTCCGTAATATCGTAAAGCGCGGTCTCATAGCCGTATTGCGCCAAAGTCTGGGCGATGCCGCTTCCCATTTGCCCGGCTCCCAGAACGGTCACCTGACGGATTTGCCGTACCTGCTCCATCGCCTTCACCCCGTTCTCGTTCAAGCTTTCGTTCAAGCATCAACCTGCAGCAACATCGCGTCGCCTTGCGCTCCGCCGCTGCAAATCGCGGCGATCCCTAATCCGCCTCCCCGCCGCTTCAGCTCGTGAATCAGCGTCAGGACAATGCGGGCGCCGCTTGCGCCAATCGGATGTCCAAGCGCGATCGCCCCGCCGTTAACGTTTACCTTTTCGGGATCCCAGCCAAGCATTTGACCGCTGATCAGCACCACCGAAGCGAAGGCTTCGTTCACTTCAATAAGATCGATCTTCTCCAGCGGAACCCCCGTCTGCTTCAGAAGCTTGCGGATCGCAAGCGCCGGGACGGTTGCCAGATACGCCGCTTCCGCGCCTGCCGAAGCATGCCCGATTACGGTCGCAAGCGGCTTAACGCCAAGACGAACGGCTTCCTCCGAAGACATGACCGTTACCGCGGCAGCCCCGTCATTCACACCGGGAGCATTGCCGGCCGTAATCGTCCCGGTCCGGTCGAAGGCGGGCTTTAATCGGGCCAGCTTTGCCGCATCCGTATCCGGACGGGGACACTCGTCGGCAGCATGCTCCGTCCCGTCATCGAGGATAACGGGAACGATTTCCTCGGCAAAGCGGCCGCTCTGCCGAGCGGCTACCGCGCGCAAGTGGCTGCGAAGCGCCCAATCGTCCTGCTCTTGACGTCCGACATTAAACTCGTCTGCCACCCGGTTGCCCAGCGAGCCCATCGGCACCTGATGGAACGCGCAAAACAAGCCGTCATGATTCATCAGATCAACGAGTGCCGTATTGCCCATTCTAGCGCCCCATCTCGCCGTTGGAACGGCATACGGGGTGCGACTCATACTTTCCATTCCGCCTGCCACAACGATCCGGGCATCACCGGAACGCACCATTTGATCGGCCATCGTTATGGCCCGCATGCCCGATGCGCATACCTTGTTTATCGTTTCCGACGGTACTTCCCAGCTTAGACCCGCCAGCCTCGCCGCTTGCCTGGACGGAATCTGACCGGCTCCCGCCTGAAGCACCATCCCCATAATGACGCCATCTACTTGACCGGGCGAAATACCGGATCTTTGCAAGGCGCCCGTAATCGCGGCAGCCCCAAGCTGAACGGCTGGTACGGATTTGAACTGGCCGCCAAACTTGCCAAATGCCGTTCTTGCTCCTGCTACGATGACTGACTGACGATTAGACATGCCGTCCGATCCTCCTATTCCGACTCCAAGCTTAAAATAGCCGGGTACGACTGCGCCGAGGCAGCTTCCAGACCTTTGGCATCCCGCAGATAACGTTCTACGAGGTATTCGCGCATATAGCCGTATCCCCCAAAAATCTGTACCGCCTCGATGGCCGTCGCAACCGCGTGTCTGATCCCGTAAAGCTTAGCCATGGCTGCCTTCGAGCTGCCTGACAGGCCTCTGTCAACGGACCAGGCCGCATCATAGACAAGCCACCTTGATGCCTCCACATTCGCCGCCATATCCGCCAGTTTAAACGCAATGCCTTGCTGGCGTCCGATCGGTTTACCGAATTGCGTTCGTTCCTTCGCGTAGGCTAAAGCGGCATCCAATGCCCCCTGGGCAATTCCCGTAGCTTGAGCAGCCGCGCTAAGATCACGCATAACGTTAATGCCGTTAAATACATCTTCAGCGCTTGGTTCCTTGTTTCCCTTAACCACATTAAATAAATAACAGTCAACCGATTGAAAACGAAGCTCCGCGCTTGGCATTCCCCGCAAACCAAGCTTGCTTTTCCGAGGCTCGCAGGTTAAGCCGGGACTGTCACCCGAAAGAATGCTGAGCGAAAGTTCTCCGGACCGGTGCCTGATGAGCCCTATATAATCATCCGCAATGCCAGCCAACTCGACGGACGGAATAGATCCGACAAGATTATAGGTGTCTGCAGCCGTCCTTTTCCCCCTTAGAGTCGGATGCGAATAAGCAATAGTTCCGAGTCTTTTTCCGGTAGTTAATGGCATTAAATTTGTCTCCCGCAAATGCTCGCTTCCATGCTTGGCAAGCACCCACGCCGCTGTTGTATGCGCCCCAAGCACAGCCGAGGTGGAAGCACATACCCGTGCAAGCTCTTCCAAGACAATCGAATAAGCGAGTATGTCGCTTCCCGCTCCGCCCCACTCCTCCGCAATCGGAATCCCCGTTAAGCCCATTTCCGCCATATCGTCGAACAAGCGGCGGTCAAACCGTTCAAGCTCATCTCGCTCAACCGCCCCCCGGGCGAGCTCGCTTTCCGCAAAATCCCTTACAGCCGCACGCGTCAGCTCATATTCCTCGTCCAGCTGAAACCGCATCTCCCCCTCCCCCTTTCCGCAAAAGGACAACCTATTCGACGGATTCCGAACCACTATCAATATATGAAGGAGCCTAACGCTAACATGCCGCGCGCAATAAAAAAGGAGCTGTCCCGTGAGTCATGAATATGACACTGGGATAACCCCTCTTACATTCAGTTTACTGGGACTACGCCTTCTTCACGCCCGTGTAGATATGAATGGCGTCCCTCAAGAAAGCAGCCGCTCCGGGCTGATCGGTATCGTAGTAGGCGGTGAACCGTTCATCATCCACATACATTTGGGATAATCCGGCATGAGCTTCCTTCGAGTACTCCTTCCAATAATACATCAGCCAACGCTTGTGAAGCTCCGCCGTTTTCTGCGCCAGCTCTCCCGCGGGATCACCGGTTTTAATGGCTTCCGCCAAGGCGGTTTTGATCTCTTCACCAAGCCGTGTTACTTCATCATACTGCTCCTGCGTCATGTTGCTCAGCTTCGCATTGGACGCGTTTACGGCATCCTCGCCGTATTTCTCCCGGATTTCCTTGCCGTATTTCCTCTCGTTCTCAACAATCAGCTTCTGCTTGAAGCCTTCGAATTTTTGTTGGTCAGACATAGTCATTCTCCCTTCCGCATGCTCAATGGATTGCTCGACATTCCGGATCAGGACATCCAGCTGCCGCCTTCTGTCGAGAAGCTGCTCGCGGTGCTCCTTCAGCGCAGTCGACTTATCGAAAGCCGGATCATGAATGATCTGCCTGATTTGCTCAAGACCTAGACCAAGCTCGCGGAAGAATAATATCTGCTGCAGCAGATCCACCTCCGCCTGCCCGTAAATCCGGTACCCGGACGAACTGACTCTTGCCGGCTTTAACAGTCCAAGTTCATCGTAATACCGCAAGGTTCTTGTGCTTACGCCCGCGAGCTGTCCCAGCTTCTGTACGGTATATTCCATATTGCTCACCTCCCGACAACCCTACTCTACACCTTGACGTAACGTCAAAGTCAACGGCATTTTTGCCTGTTTTCTTAAATTTTTATTTCCTTCATTATACAATGCATGAATTAGCCAAAGCCCGCTCAATCTAGAAGAGGTGGAGGTGAGAAATAATGACAGGACGCAACAATAAGCCCGATAATGACGGACCTGCGGCAAGCCCTTCGCGCCTTGACCAATTCGGCGATAAGCTTGCCGACAATTCCGGATCGGTTCCGAAGAAGAACAGCAGCAACAATACTTGCAAATAAAAGTGAAAAAAAGGACTGCCGGCAACGGCAGTCCTTTCCCGCTTATGGCTTAGTCGCAGCCGACTCGACGGCGGCTTCAGCCAAATACAGCTCCTTCATAATGGATTCAATCGGTATAGCGTCAATCGCCATGTCCACAATGCCATAGACCTCGTTAAATTCCCGGATGAAACGTTTCAGAGGCAGCACGCTCGTATCAATCTCCAGCGCTAGCTCCAGCGGACCTTTCCGCTCCGTAACCGTCATCCCCTGGATGCGAATATCCGGCACGACGGATTCCGTCGTCAGACGGACAGACTTCTTGTCGCCAAGCCTGCTTCTTAAATCGCCAAGCGAATCATCCACCACAATCTCGCCATGGTTGATCACGATCACCCGCTCCGCGAGCAGCTCGACATCCTCCAGGTCATGCGTGGTTAATAGAAAGGTAACACCTTGTCCGTTCATGCTCCGGATAAAATGGCGGATATTCTCCTTCGCAATCATATCCAGCCCAATCGTGGGTTCATCGAGAAACACGATATCCGGCCGGTGCAGCATCGCCATTATAAATTCGCATTTCATACGCTCGCCTAATGACAGCTGGCGGGTTGGCTTTCTTATGATATCGCCAACGCCAAGCAGCTCGGTGAGCTCATTTAACGTGGACTGATACTGCCGCTCCGGAACCCCGTATATCGCTTTGTTCATATAGAAGGCATCGATGGGAGGAATATCCCATAGCAGCTGCGACTTCTGTCCGAAGACGGCGCCAATGCGGCCGACATACTGTCTTCTCTGCTTCCACGGAACAAGCCCCAGCGCTTTTACCTCACCCGATGTCGGGTGCAGGACACCCGTCAGAATCTTGAGCGTCGTTGACTTCCCCGCTCCGTTCGGGCCAAGGAAAGCCAGCATTTCCCCTTGCGGAACGGTAAAAGATAAATCATGAACGGCCTTGATCTCCTTCATCGGCCGTCTGATCAAATTACGCGTCACTTCGCGAAGCGTGTGGCCTCGTTCATGGGTCGTATAGGTTTTCGTCAGATTTCTGACTTCAATCATGCGAACTCGTCTCCCCTTCGTATCCACTGCTTACGGCTAGCCGCCGGCACTTGTGTAACCTCTCAGCATCCGGTTCCAATACAGCATCCCGAGCGCCAGGAAACCTGCAGCCGGCAGCAGCGCCCATAACCCTCCCCAGCCGGTCCGGCCAAGCAGCGCTTCGGCGGGAACAAAGGCAATCAGGCCTACGGGAAGAACATAAGTGAATATATTTTGCAGCGATTTCGAGAAGATGGTTCCCGGATACATGCCGAAGCTTGTAAAGGCGTCAAATATATCAAAGACTCTGCTGCTGCCGACCCAGCGGAACAGCATGCCGGACAAGAACAGCGATACCGCGCATAACATGGTTACCGATGCCAGGAATAGAAGCACGAACTGCAGCCATGCCCCCCCGCCGGGCGTTTCCATCCCGTTTAAGGCGTAAACGAACAACACCGTGCCGCTGAACAATCTTCCGAAATCATCCGGGTCAAAGCCCGTAATCATCGCCATCAGCATAACGGGTCTTGGCCGGAGCAGCAGCAGGTCAAACGTTCCTTCGCGGACATGGCCCAGCGTAGTCCCTACCATCCCGAAGAAGAACGGAAAGGCAATTCCCTTGGACAACGCGAACACCGCTTGAATTAGCAGCGCCTCATGCATGGTCCACCCGGGAAACGAAGCGCCCGACTTGTACACAAGCAACGTAACGAGCGGAACGATCAGATCTCCGATAACGAGCATTAGTACACTGATGAAGAAATGGCTGCGATACGCCATCTGCTCCGCAAATTTGGTTCGAAGGACCGCGCCGAGCAACGTCTCTCTCATACGCCCACCCCCGTAAATCTCCGCATGGCAGCGTTGTACAGAAAGGTCATGGTTAAAGCGGCGACCGCAACGGCTACGGCTTGCAGGCCTACCGCCTGAGGCAGCGACAGATGGAAGCCGGCAAGCTCATAGTCTCCTCCATATACCCTGGTCGGCAAATAAGTGATGAACTGAAAAGGCAGGAAAAACAATATTTTCTGCAGCGCATCCGGGAAGAAGGACAGCGGGATAAATACCCCCGCGCAAATATCCTTCAGCAGCAGGAACACCCGCCGGATTCCTTCTGCCCGGATCAGCCAGAAGGCGGTTAGTCCAACGCAATAATTGATCATAAAGTTCATCAGGAAGCTGAACGCAATCGACAAGATCGCCCAGCCCGGAGCCGCGGGCTGCAGATTTACGCCAAAGACAAAGATAAACAAAAGAAGAACAGGCAGCACTTCAACCCATAGCGCGAGCGAGCGGTGGCCGATCTTCTGGGCAAGCGCGAAGAGCCAATGCGGCAGCGGCCTTAGGGCAAAGGTGACAAACTTCCCGCTGCGCACCAGCATCTGCAGGTTCCAGTCGGCGAAGTCAAACGAGATGTAATGGATAAGGCTGGCGACGCCATAATAGGTAAGCATTTGTTGATAGGTCAGTCCGTTTAACGTTTCATGCCCTTGGTATACGGCCTTCCAGATAAACACCTGAACCAGGAACATGACAGGACCAACGAGCAGCGAAGCCGCCATATGCGACCGGAACGCAGCCCACTCCTTGTAGGTCGCTAAGCCGATCGCGGAAATGACGGCGGTCAACCGCTTCACAGCCAGCCGGAGCCGATAATATTTTGCGTACCGTTAATCGACTCCGGACACCAGTCCAGATTGGAAGGCACAAAGAACACAACGACCGATTGATGCTGAGGATCAACCAGCAGCTTGCAGCGTCCTGCCCCTTCGTGACCGTATGAACCGACAGGCAGCCAGTCGTCATGCCCCGTCAGATTGGCTCCAAGTCCGTAAGTAAAGCTTTTGATTCGCCCTCCCCAGCAAAAGCCTTCAATCCCGCTGTTCAGCACATTCGTGCTCATCTTCTCGACCGACTTGCGGGACAAGATTTTGACGCCGTCAAGCGTTCCGTTGTTAAGCAGCATCTGACCAAAGCGATACAAGTCATCCAAGGTGGAGTTCAAGCCGCCTCCGGCTCTTTGGGGACTGTACTTGCGGTCATGCTTCTTCGTATCGCGGTTCTCCTCCTGCACGTTAATCCAGCATACCTCGCCCAGCAGCTCCTCCGGAATTTCGAAGAACGTACGGTTCATGCCAAGCGGCTTTACGATCTTCTCCATCACGTACTGCTCGAACGGAATTCCGCTTGCGCGGGATACAATCTCGCCCAGGACATTGAATCCGGCTGACGAATAACTCCACTCCGCGCCGGGCGCCGATAACGGCTGGCCGGACAAGAGCGATCGAATCCACTGGCTGCGGCGCAGCTTCTCCAGCTCCTCCGGATCCGTGACGGCATCCGGCCCTTCCGTCTCCGGCTCGAAGGCGAAGAGCATATCCCACCAGCCTCTCGGATAAGGCTCCTGGAAGTAGCCGGGATCCGCCTGCAGGCCTGAAGTATGGGTCAAGAGGTGCCAGATTTGAATTTTCTCGTACGTGGCATTTTTGAATTCTCCGATCCACTCCGATACCGACTGCCGGAGAAACAGCTTGCCCTGCTCGACCAGCTGGAAGATCGCCGTTGCCGTAAACAGCTTGGTTACCGACGCGATCCTGCGGATCGTATCGTCCTTGTAGACCGAATCGGGATCCGTATATTTGAGCTGTCCGAAAGCCCCTTTTGCAAATATCTTGCCATTGGAAGAGAGAAGATAAGCCGCGCTTTGAATCCGGTTCTGTTCGATAAGCGACTTGAAATGCTCCTCCAGCCGAAGCCGCGCATCCGGATCGAATCCGGTCTCCTGCGGTTGTATTGCCGTGTATACATCCGATGTTGACATGGGCATCCCTCCGTTAAAGGCTAATTATTATTCCAATCCCGACCAGACGATAGCCCGCGGGGTAACGACCGATTCATTCGTAAAGCCTTTATGGCTTGGAACCAAAAATGCGAATACCAGTTCCTCGACTGGATCCACGTATAAGCCGCAGTGACCGTAGCCTTCATGCGAGAAGGTTCCTTTGCTGGCCAGATCGAAATGATCCACCGACCAGCCTAACCCGTATTTGAAATCCGTATGAAGATTGCCCCAGCCCCTGTTCGTCAAGCCATGCAGATGATTGGCCGTTTGCAGCTCGACGGACCTTTTGGACAATACGCGATTGCCGTTGCCGGCTCCGCCGTCCAGCATCATCTGCCCGAATTTCCACAAGTCCTCCAGCGTCGAATAAAGACCGTTGCCCGCCACGTTCGGCATGTCCGCCGTCCGCTCGCGCGGCTCGTATATTTCTCTCTTCTCCCAATCATTCGTGCAGCAGACCAAGCCCCGTTGTTCTTCCGGCACCTTGAAGAAGGTTTTCGTTAAGCCCAGGGGAACCAGAATCTCATCGTGTATGTACGCCTCGTAGGACTTGCCGGATACCTTGGCGATAATCTCGCCCAATACGGCATACCCGCTTGAGCAATAGATCCATTCCTTGCCCGGCATGCGCTGCATTGGACCGGATAACACAACCTGCAGCCAATTGACATGCGGATAAGCCTTCTTCGCTTCGTGCGCCATCCACTCGTACCACGGAAGACCGTAAGGCTCCTGATAAAAGCCGGGATCTCCCTGAAGGCCGGAGGTATGGGTAAGCAGCTGGAAAATCGTAATGCCGCGGTGCTTATCGTTATCGAATTCGGGAAGGATCCGGCTGACGGATTCCGTCAGGAAGATTCTCCCGCGGTCAACCAGCTGATGAATGGCAACCGCCGTGAACACTTTCGTGATCGAGTAAATCTTCCGAATGGAATCAGGTCGGAGATCCGCGCTGCTTTCTTCATGGCGGAGCTTGCCAAGCGAGCGATGCGCGAATACCTTTCCTTTTCTTGCGATGATATAGCTTGCGGCCTGAATCGTACCGTTTCCGATAATGGAAGCATAATGATCGTCGAGACGGCGGAGATGCTCTCTATCGAAGCCGACTTCCTCCGGACTGGCGCTGGTCCAGCCTTCATGAATGTGAATCATGTCCTGCATTTGAATTGACCCCTCCCTAAATTGGAGAATCATGGAAATAGAAATATATTCCTATTCTAAGAGCACGAATGTTCGTATGTCTATGCCTTTTTCGTGTATAAACAAAATATATTTTGCGGCTTGTTTAAAGCTTTGAACTTTTCCCGTAATAAAAAAGGCAGGACATAAGCACATACGCGCTTTGTCCTGCCTTTGCGTTTCTCTACAAGCTCTGCTCGCTTACTCCGGTCTCCGGATCGAAGGTCAGCATCTTGGTTCCGATTTTATCGATAAAGAATCGATCATGACTGACGGTGATAACCGCTCCCGGGAAATGAATTAACGCCTGCTCCATCACCTGAATGCTCGTTAAATCAAGGTGATTCGTTGGTTCGTCCAAGAGGATAACGGCGGCACCGGAGAGAAGGCATTTGGCAAGCGCAACGCGTGCCTTCTGCCCGCCCGACAGGTTGCCGATAAATTTGCTCAGATCATTCTCCGAGAATTGCAGCATGGACAGGAACTTATTAACCTTTTTCCGCGGCGCATCCAGGCCCAGCCCATACGTGTTCACCGCGTGGCTGACCGTGTCCTTCGGATCGAGCTCCTCCCACATCCGGTTGAAATAAGCGTAACTTACCCCTCTTTCCCAGACGACTTCGCCGGATTCCGGCTTCTCCTGCCCTGTCAACGCCTTGATGAGAGTGGATTTACCGCTCCCGTTAGGGCCAACGATTACGAGACGGTCTTCCTTCTGAATATCAAAGCTGATATTCTCGAATATCCGCCTGCCGTCATAGGTTTGGCTGATCTTCTTCACTTCGCATAACTTATCCGGAAAACGCAGCTTCTCGTAAATATCGGTGATCAGCACATTAACGGGATGAGGCTCAATCCGTTTCTTATTGTCCGCCAGTTTGCGAGAGAGACGGTCTTTCGACGTCTTCCTGCTGCTGCGGCTGTCGATGGCTTCAGCCTCCATGAGGAGGAGCTCCTCCTCCCACTCGAATTGGCGGTCCAGCTCCTTCTTGCGCATTTTCTTCTTGCGGACATAATCGGTGTAATTGCCGTCGTATTCCTGAAAATGATAGTTCTCGATCTCAATCGTTTTCGTAACGACTTTATCGATGAATTCCCTGTCATGGGAAACCAGAATCATGGCCCCCTTGAACCGGAACAGCCACTGCTCCAGCCAAGCGATGCCTTCCATATCCAAATAGTTCGTAGGCTCGTCGAGCAGGACAACATCCGGTGTTTGTATGAGCATTTTCGCTAGTGCCGCGCGGTTTCTCCAGCCTCCGGACAACTCGTCGACCGGCTGATGACGCGAATTATCGTTGAACCCCAGCTTCGTAAGCACGGTGTTAATCTCGACGGACACATTCCAGCCGTCCAAATGCTCCATTTGCTCGAACAATTCCGCCTGTCTCGAGAGCAGCTTGTCCATCTCTCCGTCATCCGTCGCCATTCCCAGCTTTTCCGCAACCTCCTGCAGCTCCCGCTCGATATGGGCAACTTGCTCAAAGCACATTTCCAGCTCCTGATGAACGGATAAGCTGCCGCTAAGCTCCGAGAACTGCGAGAAGTAGCCGATTTTCACTTGCGGATCGATTTCTACTTTCCCGTTCGTTGGCTCCTCCTTGCCCATAATAAGCCTGAATACCGTCGACTTCCCCGCACCGTTACGGCCAATCAAGCCAACGCGCTCCCCTTGACTCAGGCGAAAATAAATATCGCGAAAGATCATAGCGTCTTCATATTTCTTGGTCACATTCTCTAATCTAATTACGCTCATCGCTATCATCCTTTCATTCTTCTACCGATTATAACACTATCAAGTACGATTCCGGGTATAATGAACAAGAGAATATGAAGCAGAAGAGGTTTGAGATGACGGTATTTAAAGGATTAAGCAAGGAAATTACGACTGCATTGAGCAGCCTAGGCTTTGACACCCCAACGGAGGTGCAGGCGAAAGTCATACCCGTCGCGCTTGAGAAAAAGGATCTGGTCGTCAAATCGCAAACCGGCAGCGGCAAAACGGCGGCTTACGGCATTCCGCTCTGCGAGCTTGTGGAATGGAACGAGAATAAGCCGCAAGCTTTAATCCTGACGCCAACCCGCGAGCTGGCGGTTCAGGTCACGGAAGACATCGCCAATATCGGACGGTTTAAACGAATCAAAGCGACGGCGCTTTACGGGAAATCCCCTTTCCATATTCAACGGGCTGAACTAAAGCAACGGACGCACATGGTAGTAGGGACGCCGGGACGGGTGCTTGACCATATCGAGCGAGGCACGCTCGCGCTGGACAGACTGGCTTACTTGGTCATTGATGAAGCCGACGAGATGCTGAATATGGGCTTTATCGAACAAGTCCAATCGATTATTCAGGCATTGCCAAGTAACAGGGTAACGATGCTGTTTTCCGCCACCTTCCCCGAGGATGTCGCCAAGCTGTCACGGCGGTATATGGACAAACCCGCGAAAATCGAGATTCAGGCGAGCGGACTAACAACGGCAACCATCGAGCATTCCCTTATTGAAATAAAGGAAGCGGATAAGCTGACCTTGCTTCGGGACGTACTTGTCGTGGAGAATCCGGACAGCTGCATTATTTTCTGCCGGACCCAAGAGAATGTCGACAAGCTGTTCCGGTCGATGGCCGAACTCGACTATCCATGCGATCGCATCCACGGCGGTTTGGAGCAGGAAGAACGTTTCGAAGTGATGAATGCGTTCAGAAGAGGCCAATTCCGCTATTTGATTGCTACGGATGTAGCTGCAAGGGGGATCGATATTACGAATATCACCCATGTCATTAACTACGATATCCCGCTGGAGAAGGAAAGTTACGTGCACCGTACGGGACGCACGGACGCGCCGGCAAGAACGGAAAGGCGATTACGTTCCTGGCGCCTAATGACGGCAAGCGGCTGGCGGAGATTGAAGACTATATTGGCTTCGCGATCCCAAGGGTGCAGGCTCCTTCCGAAGTAGACGTTGGCCAAGGACTTGACGATTTCCAACGCAAAATCAATGTCGGGGTTGAATTGAAAAAAGACCGCCGCGAGCAGCTGAACAAGCAAATTATGAAGCTTAACTTCAATGGCGGGAAGAAAAAGAAATTCAGGGCGGTAGACTTCGTCGGAACCATCGCAAAGCTCGAAGGGGTAACGGCTGACGATATCGGAATCATTACCATACTCGATCATGCGACCGATGTTGAGATTCTGAACGGAAAAGGATCGCTGGTGCTTGAGCTGATGAAGAATACGACGGTAAAAGGCAAGCAATTAAAGGTACGCAGAGGAAACAAATAAATCCCGTTCGCATACAAAAGCCGCTTCAGCTCTATCGGACATAGAGCCAAGCGGCTTTTGTATCTGCGATTAGAATACGCGCGGGCGAAGCGTTTCTCTCTTTTCCCCGAATACGCGCTGCTCCAGGTCTTCCAGACGGCGTTTGATCATGAAATAATCGAAGGCTTCCTTGTCCTTCATTAGTTCCTTATGTATGTTCGCCAGGTCAGCTTCAAACTTCACGATCAGCTCCTGCATGCGGCTGTAGTCCTTGATGATCTCGTCGAGGAACTCATCCACCTGCTCTTGGCTGTAGCCTCTCATTTTTTTCTCAAA
The DNA here is from genome assembly GCF_004345425.1 of Paenibacillus sp. BK033. GTDB lineage: Bacteria > Bacillota > Bacilli > Paenibacillales > Paenibacillaceae > Pristimantibacillus. The sequence goes on along the minus strand of NZ_SLVP01000005.1, from coordinate 45,784 downwards.
CTGCTTAGCATGTATGATTTGTGCTGTTAATTGAATACCGTATTGACTCAACTCGCTCATGGTATAAATGCTCCTCTCAAAACTCGATAAAAATGACACCTAGTCTATATAATACGACGATTTTCGACTTTCTGCAAAGCCGCTCTCTTCCAGGTAACGAAAAAAGGCCGCTTAACGCTAAATCGCGTCAAGCAGCCCTAGAAAATTCGACTCATGATTACCGGTTATTTCAGGTAAAAGACTTCTCTTAACGGACGAATCGGCTCGGCTTCGCGGAAGTCGAACGATCCCTCCACCATTTGAGAGGTGATGGCGTTCCAACGGTTGCACGCTTCGCTCTCGGCGATTATGCCGAACGCCTTCTCGACATCGTCGCATTCGAAGCAGTAGAAAAACTGATTGCCATTTTGAAAGATCGAATAATTCCGGATGCCCGCTCGCGAATGCTCTTCCATGATCTCAGGCCAAGGGGCCAGATGCATGGCTACGTATTCCTCAAGCATTTCCTCTTTGATTTTCCAGGTCCAAGCGAATTTATTGCTGTTCTCCATTTGCTACCTCTCCTTCTTTCGCCTTCGTTGCAGAACGCCAATCTTTCCCTTCGTTATGAAGACGTTTACAAAAATGCTGACAGGTTCAATAGTAGGCTATCCATGTCATGGTGTAAAGAGAAGATTTTTCACGCGATATTTGAATCGGCCAGCGGGCAATCTAATGTCGCCACAGGTTGTAGGCGCCATTCTATCGCAGGGAGGAATAACAAACATGTCGCATAATAAACGACGCTCTTTCCAAGGTAAAATGCATGCACTGCAGTTCAACTCGCTGGAAGCTGAAAATAATGTGGCGGGGTCAACGGACCGGAACCGCAACCAAAAAGGCCATGTTCCGAACAGCCCTTCGACAGGCTAGATGTTCCGTTACCCATTAAGGCAAATGAAAGGAGGAGCTCCGTCATGGGAGCTCCTTCGTTCGCTTGTTCAAATAACCGATCATGTCGCTCCAATTCGCCCTGCCGTAATAATCTTCGGCAACCGTCAGCTTTGTGAGCCAGGATAAAGACCGTCTTGCGCCCGGTTTGATGAGCTTGACTTCCGCGGAGCCTTGGCCGGATTGCACAAATGCAATCATCCCGTTGGTCATGATGGTTGGGGCATAATCGCCATAGCCGTCGATGCCTCGCGTCAGATTTTTGCTCTGGCCTGAACGAAGATTGACCTTCGCCAGCAATGGCAACGATCTGTCCTCTTCATCGCCCGACCAGGCCGCATCTTTCCTTCGGGACACAATAATCGCTTCGTCGCGATCCCATGTAAAATCGTTATCGGCATAGCCTTGAGGCGTCAGCACCCGCTTCTTCAACGCAGGGACATCCTCCAGGATCGTCAGCTTTTTGTTTGATGTCGCTTCCCTTCCCGTGCCTTCGATGAAGGCTAGCTGGCCGCTTGACGGCGCCCATTGAAACCAATCGGAATAGCCAAGCATCTGTCCGGCTTTCACAAAGCTCTGGCCGTCAGAAGACAATAGGATCAAGGTGTTGGCATCGGAAGACAAGGAAGCGGTTGGCTTCGCGATAAACGCGATCCATCTTCCGTCCGGCGACCATTTGAACGGGCTTGTCTGAATGGCGAAAAAATCATCCGATTGCGCGGGCAGCCGGTAAAACAGCTGCTTCGTCCAGGAACCGGCCGAACCGTTAGGCTTTAATACATACAGCTCAATCGGTGCCCAGCCGCCTTCCGGCAGCAGCTCAGCCGCTGTAGACGCAAGCAGTCCGCTGCCGTCCGGCAGCCACGAGAACTCCCCTGCATTGTCCATGATATGGTCCTGCGAATGGTCGCTTGGCCGGTCAGCCGACATCACGCTGAGCGTTCTTCCCGACAAGATGGCCACTCGATTGCCGTTTGGGGCCCATTTGGCATTGGTGCCTTCTCCCAGCTTGCGCATCCCGCCGGTTGCGGCTTCGTAGGTCCACACTTCCGGCCTGTTCTCATTCCGGAGGAAGGTCATCCATTTTCCGTCCATCGACCATTGGGGGCTCCGGATATATTCTTCCTTCGTCAGAGGCTTCTGAACCTCATCAATGGCCAGCCATAAATTATTGGTCCGGATAAAAGCAGCCTGCAGCGCTTCCCGTTCCCCTTCTGCCGCTGCGCTGGTCGCAGAAAGCAGAGACGAGCTGACAACAGCGGAAAGGATTAATGCGGTTAATTTTTTGATCACGGCAGCAATCCCGTCCCTTCATTACTATCATGATGCTGGGATTTGAACGCAACTTCCTCGGGCAGCTTCTTCGACATGCTCGGGATATCCCTGTGCTTGTATTCAATAAGCTCGGAGGAATAGACGGACACAAAGACACGTCCCCCGCCGGCAAAGGCCCGAATCAGTACCGGCTGATTGTATTGGTTCTTGAATACGAAATCCGGCCCGTCCCAGCTGACGGTAGCATCCCGCCCAGGCATCACGTATGGCACATGCCGGCTATGCGAATACCGCTGGATGATTGTGAGCCCCGCGCTGTCAATGGCATTGAATAATGTGGAAGACACCTGGCAAATGCCTCCTCCCACTCCCTCTGACAGTTCGCCGCGGACGATTATCGGCGCACTCATATACCCCTTCTCGGGGGTTCTTGGCCCTACGGTACGGTTAAACGAGAACGTCTCGCCGGGAAAAACAACCGTGTTCGATATCGCTTTTGCAGCCAAGGAAATGTTATGGGAACGGTTCTTATTGCTGCTGTTGTAATAGGTGACATAGTGGCCAATCGCTTTTTCTTTAATGCTGGCAAGCAGCTCGCTGTCTACCCTCGCGTGCATGTGGGTTATGGGTAGCTCAATGGTCGATGGCTTGTTGTTAAAGAAATAGCCGTAAAATTGCGTGGCAAATTGATCGCGGTCCAGCTGATAACCCGATTGTTCAGGTACGATCGTCCCCCTATCGCCGATATAAGCGTTTACCGGCGGCATGCTGATTCTTTTATCCAGCTTGGACAACAGGCTATCGAACTTCCCGGTATCCAGAAAGGATGTTCCCGGAAGACCGTATTCCTCCCGCTTAAGCTGGGCTAGCGGTTGTCCGCGGAATTCGATGGTTAGATGTTCTGGCACGATATAAGGCAGCTCGGGCTGTACGGGTTGTACAGGTTGCTGCTGCAGCAAGATAGCAAGTCCGGCTATCCAAATTCCGTTAAATCCCATTCTTCACTTCTCCTATCGTCACATAAGCGCTATTTAAGCCGAGAATAATAATGGACAAGGGATAGTATGGTTCGCAGAAGCTTCAATTATTTAGAAACGGGAGGAAAATATGCTTTTTAAGCGATTTAAGCGTGTTAGGACGTGCATAACGATCGTGCTTGTATTCGCCCTTGCTTGGATTCCGGAAGATCGTCTCCATGCAAGGTCTGCTGTGATGAAAGAAGCAGCCGACGGTCAATCCGTTCTGCGATTAACCGTCAAATCAAGTCCTGACGCTGCCTTCGAGGACCATGAGAGGATAAAAGATCCGGATATCGTAAGCGCCGTTTATTCTCCGAATTGGCAAGCATCCAATGAAATCCCGCGTTTCTCGGATCTGTATATTTCCCGGGAAGGCTTCTCCGTACCTTCATTTCGCGTGGATGTCAGCGGTCGCGTATGGGATGAGACGCAGTCAAAAATGCTTGCTCTACCGGAAAAAGCCGTCGCAAAGCTGCAGCAGTCCGCCGAAGCCTTGCGCGCGCGTCATTACGGACAATTGCTGGATTGGCAGGACGCGGAGAAGCTCTTCTCCAGAAAAGCCTATTTTGTCATAAAGGATATGGAGACCGGGTTATCGTTTCGCGTGCAGCGCAGAGCCGGGCATGATCATGCGGATGTTCAACCTGTAACCAAGGCGGATACCGAAATTATGAAGCAAATTTACAACAAGGGCTGGACGTGGGACAGAAAGGCGATAATCGCGGAGAAGGACGGCCGGCAAATCGCGGCTTCCATGAACGGAATGCCGCACGGCGGAGACGGAATACCGGAGAATGGCTTTTCGGGGCATTTTTGCGTGCATTTCCTGAACAGCTCTACCCATAAATCCGAAAACCCGGATTTGCCTCATCAGCTCATGGTTTACAAGGCTGCAGGTAAGCTTCGGAATTATTTTGCAGACTCGTCCCCGTTTCTCCTTGGCCAAGGCTTGCTTGAAGCCTTGCACCATGAAGAGCCCGAGATGATCCGAATTCTTACGGAAGGCCTGCCCAAAGAGCAGTCGGAGGCGCTGCTTTCGCAGCAGCAGGATTGGCGTTCTATCCGCCGGAAGGACGGCCGTGAATTACCTCGGGAGGAAGCCTGGCTGTCCGAGGTACAGCTGGAGGCTGAGACCTTGCACGCATCCCGTGGCAAACGGCTGGTGCAATTCCACTCCCGATTCGTGCGCATGAGTCCGATCAGCCCGTGGGAGATGAAAGAATTAAACATTTCTTGAAAACAATAACGTCCGCTTCCTTCTTCATCTAGAAGGAGCGGACGTTATTGTTGCCTGGCTTAGAACGGGCCATTTACGGATGTCCCGTGCATATGTGGATTTGCCATATTCGGACTTGTCATGCCAGGGCTCACCATGTTAGGATTTGCCATGTTTGGCTGCACGTTAGGCTGGATATTAGATTGTTGTCCAAGCGATTGCGTTGCCGGTAGATCCATGTACGTTTTATGACAGTACATATTGGAGATTCGCGGAATGACAACCGTTTCCCCATGTTTGAGGGATTTTGGATTCGCGATATGCAAGTTGGCTTCCTCTAGCAGCGTGCTTGGGATGTTGTACGCGTGGGCGATCTGCTCCATCGTATCTCCCGCCTGCGCTTGGTGATGAGCATAGTAGTAGTTGCGGTCGTCCTCCCGGATAAAAGGGAAAAAGAACGGCGAGAAAAAGAAGAACGGGAACAGAAAACGACCTGGGAAGAAAGGATGCGGGAAAGGCCGGAACGGTGGACGGAATCCGCCGCCAAAGCCGCCGCCGCCAAAAGGAACAAAACCTCGATTATCCATCTTGATACCTCCGTCATATAGTCATTTGACTATATAACTTATTGACGCCTGGGCTAAAAGGTTCCTGTTTCCCGTTAAGTCGTTATGTTAAAGCTTCTTATAATCGCGTTTCATAATATTCATAACCAGACTCGCCCATTTGGGATTGGTCGGGCAATATTTTCTCGCTACCTTGTCAATCGTCGTGTAGCCTTTACCAACGTAATTTTTTGCCAGCAGCTGGCCGAACTTTCGGACGCTGTCGCCCTTCGTTTCGAAGGCGAATGCTCTGTTGTATTTATCGCTGTCGATTGCGTTTAGGCCAAACAAATTGTTTTTCTTCTTAGCCAGCGTACTCTTGCCATTTCCGCTTTCGAGCTTCATGACGGCAATGGTGAAGTAAGCGTTAATCCCGTATTCCTCTTCCACTTCGAGAACGGCCTTCTCCAAACCGTGATTCGCAAGCGCCGTTTTTTCGAACAGCTTCGCAATATGTTCTTCCGTCAGCCCCGAATCCGATTCCACCGCGGATGTTGGCTTTCCGGGATCGGAAGGCAATGGTATTGCTTTGGCAGGCTTAATCTCCAACGTATCGTTAAGCGGCGGTTCCGCAATTGTATTCGCTTTCGCCAGTACTTGGACCTCAAGTTTCTTTTCGGCAGCCGGGGCAGACTTGACTTCCAGCTTTTCCGCATAACGCCCATGGACAAAGCCTTGATCCTTCAATGCCAGCCATCCGTTATCCGTTGCGTGGTCCACCTCGATGGTGTCCCCTTGCTGAAGCACTTGAATTATATTGGAGTCTGCATCCGGCTTCTCGCGGACGTTGAGGTAAAACGCGGTTACTGCGTATGTAAGAATGGGCGGTTCTTGCACAGAGGGCTGCGCGGCTGCGCTATGTATTTCGGGGAGGGTACTTGGCTCGGGTTCCGTCAGAACAGCTTCTTGCCTTTCTATAGGCTTTATTTCAGCGGCTTCCGGCAGTTGCGGCGTGAACAGCTGCAAAGCGTCACTTACCACGATATTGCCGTCTGCAATGGATAAATGAGCAGTAGATAAATCATGCGTTACTTCAGCAGACACTTTATTTGAAGGTAAAAAACGCGTGCTCAAGGTCATGAACAAAGCTATACAAAGTACATATACGAGCACTTTTGAATTGATTTTTGTACGCATCGTTACACCTCTTCCCTCGTTTTTGTAAATCAGACATACCTGCTGTGGTATAGGTTAGATTGTACATAGGAGGATTTGAAAAACGTGTCAAATATCCTGCGCGGCTTGCTTGTTTCTTTGTCGGAGCTTCATGCCAAACTTTGGCCGAAAAAGCGGATTCGGAGCGGATGCCGTCCATTCGAATCGCTTTGACCACAATACGCACGAAAAAGTCGCACCCATCTGACTCGATCCGCGAAAATTAGTAAAATAAAAACAAAAGAACCGCATCAGTGTGCGGTTCTTTAGCTTTATTTGTACTATTCTTCCGGCATTTGAGGTCCGGGATGAGATTTGAGATACTGCTCGATCTGTTCAAGCGTCCAGCTTGGCCCTTGAAGAAGGGTGCCGTTCCTTGCCTGCTCCAGCAGCTCCAGCAGCCACTCCTTCTCCGCCTCCCCGAATTTCTTGACTCCGTTAATCATCATGCCGGAGCCGGCCGGAAGAAAGGTTCCTTTGATCTCCAGCACCTTTTCCATGCGTTTAATACGCTCTTCGCAAGCTGCCAGCTGCTTCAGCAGCAGGTGCTCGAGCAGCTCCTGATCGCCGTAACGAATGAAAGGCAGCGCGAGGAACAAGGGATGCTGCGGATACGAAAATTGGCTGAGCTGATCGTACAGCAGTTTATGGAATGCTTTTTTGCCTTCCTCCGTAATCCGGTAAATCGTCTTGTCCGGGCGGTTATCGCCCGGAACCGCTACAATCTCAGCCGTTTCTATCAGGCCGTGGTCCCGCAGCTGGTCTACGGCGTAATACAAGGAGCCGTCGCGCAGCTTGAACGATTCATTCCAGTTCCGCTGCTTAATCGTTTGTCTTATATCGTAAGGATGTCGGTCTCGTTCCATTAGAAGCCCCAATATTAACAGCTTCATCGACATGGTCCTTATCTCCCAGAGAACGATGGCTCCGGCTTGCCTGCATCGTCTTTGGCTTGCGCCTGATTCGCCTGATTCGATTTTGCAGGAAGCTCAAGTCGCGCGCGTCCCATCAGAATCGCGAATACAAACGCCAGTACCGGCAAAATAACATTCCACTGGAAAATAAACAGAATGGAATCGGACAGCTTGCCAAGCAGAATGGTTACGAAATCCGCGGGCAGCCCCATTTTGGCCTGAACCGTCGGATCAAGCAGCGCCTGTCCGCCTTTGATCTGCGCAGCCATTTCCGGCTTGATGCCCTGTACGTCTTGCAGCGAGTTTTGGAAATGCGTTTTTTGCATGGCGCCAAACACGGTAATGCCAAGCGCGGAACCGATTGTGCGGAAGAACGTGATCAAAGACGACGCCGAACCCTTGTATTGCGGAGGAACGGAGTTCAAGGTCGAGATATTCAGCAAGGAGAAGGATACGCCGATACCCAGGCCAATGATAACCATAAATACGGTAATCAGAGCACGGCTCGAGGTGGCATCCATCACATACCCAAGCAAATAGGTGCCGATCATCAATACGATCGATGAGGCGATCATGACGTCGCGGAAACGGACTTTGTTCGCAATCCGGCCGCCGATTTGCGCGCTCACAACAACGCCCAGCATCATCGGTGTCAGAACCGTGCTTGTGCTTGTGGCCGACAGATGAAATACGCCCTGCATGAACAGCGGAATATAAGTAGCGACGGCAATCATAATGCCGCCGTACAGCAGGCTGATCATCATGCTGCTCGTAAACAGCTGCTTCTTGAACAAGGTCAACGGGATGATCGGATCCTTCGCCATTTTCTCGACAAACAGGAAAACAACGGCCAGAATGCCCGCACCCGCAAGCAGCGAGATGGTTTTGAACGAATCCCATGCCCAGCCGTCGGTGCCGCCAAGCTCGAGACCAAACATCAGGAGCAGGACAGCCGCCATCAGAATAACCGCACCGGCCCAGTCAATCACTTGCTTCCGGTGGTTTTTCGATTCCTGATAGCCTCTCATGATAAAGATCAGAGACAAGATCCCGATTGGAACGTTGATGTAGAAAATCCAGCGCCAGCTGATATTGTCGGTAATGGCACCGCCCATAATGGGACCGAATACGCTCGAGATGCCAAACACCGCACCAAACAGACCCATCATCTTGCCGCGCTTCTCCGGCGGGAACAAATCGAAGATGATGGTGAAGACAATCGGCATAATCGCGCCGCCTCCGATACCTTGGATCGCACGGTAAATAATCAGCTGCGTCATGTCGGTTGCCGTACCGCAGAGAATGGAACCGATCAAGAAAAAGATCAGGCCTGAAATAAAGAACCGTTTCCGCCCGTACATGTCGGACAGCTTGCCGAAGATCGGCGTTGCGACCACCATTGCGATCATATAAGCGGAATAAACCCATACGAATTTATCCATGCCGCCAAGCTTCTCGATGATCTTAGCCATCGCCGTCGATACGATCGTCTGATCGAGCGCCGACATAAACAGGCCAAGCAAAAGGCCCGCGATTACTAATTTGACACTACTTTTTTTCGCGTCCATACAAACTTCCCTTCTGTAGTCATTTGACCTTACTCAAATTTGATTACCCTAACTTATTATACTCAAATTTGAGTGATGATCAATCCCTAACAGGAATAAATTTATTGTTAAGGGATCTGGTGTATAATGGCAGAGTGAAAACAATCGATAAGGTGGGATTTGTACATATGTCTTATTTGTCGTTAAGCACCTGGAGCCTGCACCGCAATCTCGGCCCGCTGCGCTGGACCGTATGGAACGAAGAAACCGGCACTCACGACACGTCCGTTCAAGAACAGCCGTTGTTGCATTCTCTGCTCGAGCTTCCCGCGGAAGCAGCGGGTCGCGGATACCAAGCCGTTGAGGTCTGCCACTTCCATTTCCCGTCCGTCGAACCGGAGTATCTGGCACAAGTAAAGCAGGCTTTTGCGGCAGCAGGCTTGTCCTTCGATACCTTGCTGCTTGATTACGGCGATATTACTTCCTCTAATCCAGCCCGGGTGGAAGCCGATATGGCTTATATCCGCAAGTGGATCGAGACAGCTTCCTTAAGCGGAGCGAAGCAGATCCGGGTTGTGGCAGGCGAAGCAGATCCGACGGATGACGAAGCCATATCGAAATCCGCAGCCAGATTGGCCGAGCTTTCGGAATACGGCCGCACGCTTGGCGTCAGGGTCATCACGGAGAACTTCAAGGCGCTCACCTCCACTGGCGCAAGCTCCATGAAGCTGCTGGATCAATGGGGCGAGCAAGCTGCTACGATCACGGATTTCGGCAACTTTAAAGGTGAGCTGAAATACGAAGAAATTGCGCTTACGACTCCGCTCAGCGTATCGGTCCATGTCAAGCCCCAATACGACGGCAACGGAATTCCGGATGAAACCGAGCTTCGCCGCTGCCTGGACACCGTCGCTTCCGCCGGATTTAACGGTGCTTATGTGTTGATCTACGACGGTCCGGGCGATATGTGGGAAGGCATGGAGCGAGTGAAAAGGATCGTCTCCTCCTATCTGGCTGTATAGACAGAGAAAGAAGCGATACGGGGGAATCCCTGCATCGCTTCTTTTTTCTTGCAACAAACTACCCATTTATGTTCGTATTCGACGAATGCGCCGCAATGATGAGGTCCATCTGCTCGTTCCAGGCCTCATCCTCCGTACACTTCTCCGGATGAGCTTCAAACCAATCAATGGTCCGTTTAATCCCTTCCGCAAACGGCACGGTGGCCGCAAATGCCGGTACAAGCTTCTTGATCTTGCTGTTGTCAAATACCGCGCTTACCGCTTTGTCGCCAAGCAGGCCGCCTTCCAAATCCGGGTCATGGGCGATCAGGAAGTCCGACGAAATATGTACAAGGTTCGGCTTAACGCCGGCGGCGGCGCCAATGGCCTCGTAAATCTGATTCCACGTCAGTACTTCATCCGATGTAATATGGTATGCCTCGCCAATCGCAGTCCGCTCGCCAAGCAACCCTACGAAACCTTTTGCAAAGTCCGAATTATGTGTCATCGTCCATAGGGAAGTGCCGTCGCCGTGAACAATAATCGGCTTGCCCTTGCGCATGCGCGCAACAAGCGAATAAGGATGCGGCCAGCTGTTCAGCGATGCCGGGATCATCGTATCCCCGTACGTGAAGGAAGGACGGACAATCGTCACCGGGAAGCCGGATGCGGCATGTTCCTTCATTAAAAGCTGCTCGCAGGCGATTTTGTCTCTCGAATACTGCCAATAGGGATTTTCCAGCGGCGTTGCATGCTCCGTTATGATATAATGCTGCAGCGGCTTCTGATAAGCCGAGGCCGAGCTGATAAAGATATACTGCTTCGTACGCCCCCGGAACAATTCAATGTCGGTCTGAACATGCTCCGGCGTAAAGGCGATCCAATCTACCACGACGTCAAATTGATAATCTTCCAGCGCTGCCGCGGCGGACTCGGGATCCCGGATATCTCCTGTAATGATCTGCGCGCCTTCGGGTACAAATCCGTCCCGGTTACCCCGGTTGAATAAAAAGAGGTTAAATCCTTTCTGAACAGCAAGCTTGGATACGGCCTGGCTGATGACGCCGGTACCGCCGATAAACAATACATTCATGTCTTATCGCTCCTCCAACCAACATTAATGGCTTACCACAGTAATAGTGTAAAGCTTAAAAGCAACCGGAGCAATGTTTAAGGTATAATAGAAAGATAGAACAATAGAATAGGAGATAAATGATGGATATTGTACAACTCCCATTAACCCAAATCGATGAAGATACGGACCAGCCCCGCTACCAGTTCGACGAAGAAGCTTTGGTCGAGCTGATGCGTAATATTGAGGAAATCGGGCTTCTTTCCCCCATTAAAGTAAGAACGATTGATGGCGGAAGATACAAAATTATTTACGGCAACCGCCGTTATAAAGCCTGCAAACGCCTTGGACTTGCTACGATCCCTTGCATCGTGACGAACATGACCGATGAACAAGAGATCTATTTGGAGCAAATCGCGGAGAACCTGACGCGTCAAGGCTTCTCTCCGATTGAGGAAGCAGAAGCTTTCAATAAGCTGATGACCGATCCGAAGTTCAGCCGATCCGTTAAATTCCTGGCCAGCAAATTCGGCAAACCGGAGTCGTACATAAAGAACAAGTGCGAGCTGCTTAAATTCGGCAACTCGGTTCGGAAGCTTATCATTGGCGGCACGGAAATCCGCAAGGACCGTCTCACGGAGGACCAGCTGCTGCCGCTCAAGGATTTGCCCATGGAGCATCGCGATCCGCTGGCTCTGATTATGGCAAGAGACGAAATGCCGCCTTCGGACGTGAAGAAAATCGCCAAGCTGTTCAAAGACAAGGACATTTCTGCCGCAACAAAAGACAAGCTGCTTTACAAATCCGGTCCCGGATTGCTGGAAACCTGGTCTGTGCAGCAGCATAATAAGGCGGAGAAATCGAAGCCGGCCGAACCAAAGGCGCCTAAGGCGGAAAAGCCGAAGTCTACCGAGACCGAGACAGCAACAACAACTGCAGTCGAGACTATTCCTGCTCCGGTCAGTCCCTACGAGGCCATGGACAAGAAGCTGAATCAGCTCTTGGCTGTCCTGCCCTCTTTCACCCCGCTGCCCAATGAAGCGGCTTTATCCTTGCAGGAACTGAATCCCGAGGAGAGAATGGAGCTGATCAGGCGAATGGAAGCACTGCTGGAGCAATTGCGCAGCCACGCCGAGGAATGGGACAAGCTCAAAAAAATCGCTGCAGCCAATTAATCCGGTAAGCACTTCTTGATATGCCCTTTTCCAGACCAGGAATCGGATAGATAATCCCGAAAATCATCGCAAAAAATGGCCAAATGCGGAAGATCGCGTACAAGACAGCCGCGTTTGGCCTTACGATTCCTGCATTTGATCTGATCATACCTCCCGCCTTCGGTCCGCGTTACGCGCGGTCAGGATCCAACCCCTTTGTTTCCCGGCCAAACAGCATTACCGTTAGCGCGCCAATGACGATCGCAACAAAGAAAACAATAAACACGGCATTAATCGTTGTGCCGTTGTCAATTAACAACCCCACCAGATACGGTCCGATAATCCCTCCGATTCTCCCGAAAGCCGCAGCAAAGCCTACTCCAGTCGAACGAACGCTTGTAGGATAAAGCTCCGGCGTATAAGCATACATAGCCCCCCAAGCCCCCAGATTGAAAAAGGACAGGAAAATGCCCGCTGCAAGAAGCATCCCGGCTGTACTGGCATTACCGAACCATAGGGCGCATACGGCCGTCATAAGCAAATAAATGCCGAGTACCGCTTTTCTGCCTACCCGTTCAATCAAATAAGCAGCCGTAAAATATCCCGGTAATTGGGCTAATGTAATGATAAGCACGTATTGAAAGCTCTTCACGAGCGTAAAGCCTTTCAATACCATTACGGTTGGAAGCCATAGGAACATCCCGTAATAAGAAAAGACGACGGTGAACCATAATATCCACAACGTTACGGTTGCCCGCCGGTAAGGACCGGACCATAGGGAGGACATGCGCTCGCCAAAACGAAGCCTTCTCCTGTCGGCCTGCTCCTTAAAGCGCGGGGAATCTTCGATTGCCCGTCTGAGGAACAACGCATAGACCGCGGGTATAGCTCCGATAACAAGTGCCATTCTCCATCCGAAATGCGGAATAAAGAAGTAGGAAATGAGAGCGGCAAGTATCCAGCCGCCTGCCCAGAAGCTCTCGAGCAGAACAATCGCTCTGCCCCTCACTTCAACAGGCACCGATTCGGATACTAACGTTGATGCAACCGGAAGCTCCCCGCCTAAACCGAATCCCGCCACAAAACGAAGAATAGCCAGAACAGCTAAATTAGGTGCTAGGGCTGACAATCCGCTGGCTGCGGAAAATAAAAGCAAAGTCCAAAGCAGAACGGTTTTCCGGCCGTAGCGGTCGGCAAGCGACCCGGATACCGCAGCGCCAAACGCCATTCCGGTTGAGTTTATCGCGGCAAGCAGACCAATCTGCTCGGCATTTAGGTGCCAATCGACGCTTAAAGCCGCTGCGATAAACGAGACAAGGCCAACGTCCATGGCGTCGAACAGCCAGCTGAATCCGGCGCTTAACAATAATTTACGGTTTTTGGAAGTCCGCCATAATGCTGCAGCCTCACTCATCTTGACCCTGCCCCCCATTCTTAAACTATTCGGTATTTACAATGTGCCCTGGAACGAATGCCAATATGTAACAGGTAAACCGAATGGGACAAATATAATGCGCAATAGGATGGGAAATAGAGATTATCGGAGCTGGAGGAAGCGGAAATGGGAAATAAACAACCGATTGTTATCGTGGTTATTCCAATAGCGGAGGTTAGAAAGTTCATTCTGATCGATATCGTTATCAGTACAGCTGCATACTACGCCCTAATCATTCCCTTTCATTCGTTTATCGCAGCGACAGCCGGAAGCATGACCTTACCCATGCTGATCCGGCGTACGTTAAAGCTGCGCAGCGGACGGTAGCCTGGTCAGTTATTGAGCCACTGGGAAAGAGTATGGCGAAGCAGATAAACATAACTGCTGTTCTGCCGCAGCACTTCGCGGAACCGATCCGGGTAATCCGTGTATATGCCGTCAACTCCCCAGCTCAATGCCCGGTCCATGTTTAATTGATAATTTACCGTATACGGGTAAATGCGAAGACCCGATTTTTGAACTTTATGAACATAAGCAGCATTGATTTTCGGAAAATTAGGGCTGATCCCCGTAGCATATTTTTTGATTTTATTTAAGGAAACGCTGCTGATCCGAGCCGGCGTGTTATACCACATCAGCTGCAGTAATTCGATCCTGTCGTTCATCCGGTGAATTTTCTTTAAGCTCTTGACGTCAAACGACTGGATGATGACTTGATCCTCAAGCCCGTATTGGCGGATGGTCTCTAGCAGCTTTTCTTCAATTCCCGGATTGTAAGGCGAGTCTTTAATCTCCAGAATATAATGGGTTTCTCGGCCGAATGCGGCGAATATCTCGGATAGAGAAGGCACTTGCTGCCTCGCGAACTCTTCTCTTGCATACATCGGATGATGCCGGTTAAACCAGGAGCCGGCATCCAGCTGCTTAATGGCATCAAGGGTCATGGCCCTCACCTTGCCTTTTGCGTCAGTGGTACGGTTAACCGTATTATCATGCATCGCAATGATCTGACCGTCCTTCGTAAGCTGAAGATCAATCTCGATATAGTCCGCTCCCGCTTCAATAGCGCTGCGAAAAGCGGCAAGGGTATGCTCGGGTGCATAACCGGATGCACCGCGGTGGGCAATAATAGCCGCGTGCTTCGCAATCCGCTGGCCGGCCGACACAGCCGGCTGCTCCGCTAAAGACAAGATAAGGATAAGAACTACGGCAACAAGCAAGCCATGCAGCACATAGAAATAAAAGGACGGTATTTCTTTCCTTCGCATTGCTGAACGCCTCCCTTCCCTTGCCCTTAACGTCTCACGGCATTTCCCTTTTTATGCGATTTATCGGCCGGACGAAAAAAAGCTGCCTCCGTATTTAAACGGAAAGCAGCTGTATGGTTTCGATTAATAAGTAGCGCCCTGCAAAAACTTCACGCGTTCGCCCATCGGCGGGATTTCGTTCCCTTCGACGTTAATCTCGATAACGATAGGTCCTTTGGTTTGATCGAACCAGTCTTTCGCAAGCTCCGGCCGAAGTTCTTCCAAGGATTCAGCTTGCGTGTACCGGACGCCAAGCGCTTTGGCAACATCCGCGATGCTTGTGCGCTGCTGGGAGAAATCTTCCAGGCAGCGTCTGTACTGCATCATATGTCCGTGATACACCATGCCAAGGCGGGCATTGTTAATGACGACAAATACAATCGGGAGATTGTATTCCTTGGCCGTCAGCACTTCCATGCCATGCATGAAGAAGCAGCCGTCCCCGGTAATACTGATAACCGGTCGGGCCGGTTCCGCAAGCTGAGCGCCCAGGGCACCGCTAATTCCCGATCCCATTCCGCCAAAGTTAATGTTGATATCGAACTCTTGCGACTCGCGGATCACGAGATTTTGAATCGAGTAGGTCATAAATTCGCCGATATCTACATAATACCTGGCATTGTCTGGCGCAAGCAGATTAAGCTGGCGGATTGCGGCTCTCGTATTCCAGTCCTCCGTCCCCGGACCCGCTGCTTCCAATGCGGCAGCGGCTTCCCTGTAGGCGGCCGAGATCTCCTCAAGCTGCTCCTCCTGTACGCCTGCGGTCAGACGGTCGATCAGTTGCCATACCGCAAGCTCAATGTCTCCGTGCACCGGGTAATCGGTATCGAAATTTTTGCCTAATTCCCGTTTATCATGGTCGATATGAATGATCTGTTTGCCGCTGACAAGCCGCTCGTCCCAACTGCTTGTTGCCGACTCGCCTAATGCGGAGCCAACAATCATTAACAGATCATGATTATCGCCGCGCAAGTAATCGACCGCCGAATCATTGCTCGCCAACCCGTATACGCCAAGAGCAAGCGGATGATTTTCCGGGAAAGCGCCTTTGCCGCGAGGGGTTGTCGCAACGTGCCAGCCGGTCAGCTCGGCGAAACGCCGAACCGTGTCTTTAAATTCCTTGGAGCCGTGTCCAAGCATTAACGCGCCCCGGCGCCCCGCTTTCTTGATGGCTGCTGCCGCGGCTTCAATCTCGTCCGCGCTCGGCTGGACGGGCTGCGTCTGAACCGCCGTCAACGCTTCCGGCTCGCCAATCTCCGTCATTTGCATGTTGATCGGAATCGTAATATGCACCGGTCCGGGAATTCCGCTGATTGCGGTGTTATAGGCTTCGGCCAGAACGCGGGGCAGATCTTCGGGATTAGTGACGGTCTTGCTCAGCTTGGTGACGGAGGCGAAGATCGGGTCCGCATTCAGCTCCTGTCCTCCGCCCTTGCCGAATTTCGTAGTTGGAATTGCGCCCGTCAGGAAAATAACCGGAAGCTTCTCGCGCCATGCATTTGCGGCAGGCGTGACCAGATTCGTTGCGCCGGGACCGCTCGAGCCCACGCAAACGCTTGGAATACCCGTAATTCTTGTATAGGCTGCAGCCATATACCCTGAACTTGACTCATGCTTGGCTACAATGGATGTTAATTCTGGAAGTTCATGCAAGCAATCATACAAAGCATTGATAGAGCCCGCCGGGACTCCGAAAATGTACTTGACCCCTTGACTGACCAAAAATCTTAATCCAGCTTCGATTGCTCTCATCTTATTCTCCTTCTTAACTCTTTCTCTTATTTCTTAACGGTAAATTTGAATACGGAGCCTTCCCCTTCCGTCGATTCAAACGAAATGATCCCCCCGTGCATTTCAATCAGCTGCCTCGATATCGCAAGGCCAAGGCCTGTGCCGTTAATTTGATTGTTCACCTGGTAAAACTTCGTGAAAATATTTTTCTGCTTCTCCACCGGAATTCCTATGCCGGTATCAATCACTTCGATCGTCATCCCGTTGTCTTCCATGTAAGCCTTGATCGTAATCTTGCCTCTTTGCGGGGTAAACTTGATGGAATTGGACAAGAGATTGAGCAGAATTTGCAGAATCCGCTCGCGGTCGGCCCGCATCGTTCTATCCTCGCCCGCGTGGATCTCAACGGCAAGCTCCAGCTTCTTCTTATTGATCAAAGAATCTACGATATGCGTGGCTTCCCGGATCAACTCTTCGAAATCGAACTCCGAATACGTCAGTTCGAATTTCCCGTTCTCCATCTTGGCGAAATCAAGCAGCTCATTCACCTGATTCAGCAGACGCTCGATCGATTTGCCTGCCGTCTCCAGCAGATCGAGCTGGGAGTCGTTCAGCTTGCCCAGCACTTCCTTGCGCAAAATATCAACGGTACCTTTGACGGCCGTGATAGGCGTACGAAGCTCATGGGATAGCGTTGCGATAAAATCGCTCTTCAGCTCATTCAAATACTCGAGCTCCTTCACCAAGCCCTCAAGCTTGAAGTTCGCCTGCTGCAGCTCCATTGAACGAACATTGACCGAATAATCCAGATGCTCGGTATGAATGGCGTTCGCCAGTGCAGTCGCCGTTACATCCGCAATCGACTGGCAGAATTCGATCTCGCCCGGCTCGTATTCACGGCACTTGTTCATGGTTGGGATGACGACATCGCCAAACACGCGGTCTTTTGCAACAAGCGGGATAAGAAGCAGGCTTTTGATGCCGAACATCTCGCAAGCCCGGTGATCCGGACGCGGATCCTTGTAAACATCCGAAATCGCTATCGCCTTTTTCTCCGTAACAACCTCGTAGAACAGCTTGTCCTTATCAATGCTCAGCTTGATATCTTCGCGGTGCCTATTCTTCCATTCCTCCTCCGTTACGCTTACCGAGGAAATATGATACGGCTCGATCGTACGCTCCTTCTCGTTATACAAGTGGATCCCCACTTCATCCGAGCCCGTTGCCCGTTTCATATAATGGAAGCAGGTCTTTAATACTTCGCGCACTGAGAGCGACTTGGACAATGCTTTCGTCGCATCCAGCAGCAGCTGCTGCTTGTCCACGAGATTTTTCGTGTTTTCGAACATCTGGATATTGTGAATGGCGACGCTGACCATGTTGACGAACGCTTCCGTCACTTCGATTTGTTCGCGGGTCAGATTCATCGGCTTCCCGAAATCATGGACGAAGACAACGCCGAATACCGAATCATTCACAATGACGGGAATCCCCAATATGGACTTGATTTTCATCAGCAGCTTCTTATCATCGTCAATCCGAGGATCAAGGTTGGTATCGTCGATGTAGTCGCTTGCTCTTCTCTCCAGAATATCGCAGACAAAGCGATCCTTCTGAGGATCAATCAGAAGCTCCGTAATATCGATCGACATCTTGTTTCCCTTGTACCCGATGAAAGTGCCGTCAGGCTGCTTGAGGAAAAATCCGACCAGATCCGCCTGCGTAATTTCGCTTGCGATGGCGTCAACGAAGACCTGCAAAATATCGGACAGCTCAAATTGCGAATTAATCACTTTCGTCATCAGAAATAATTTCTTAAAGCTCTTTAATTCCATCATAAATTTTCACCTATCCATCCGTTTAATAGATCGTGATCTGATTTTTGCCGCTTTGTTTGGACCGCAGCAAGGCCCGGTCGGCAAAGCCGATGATTTGTTCAAAGGAATAATGGTCAGAGCTCTTCGTAATTCCGATGCTGACTGAAGCTTTCGCGCTCTGTTCCACGAGCGAGCCGATTGCAAGTTCGTTTACCGTCCGGATAATCTCCTGCGCGGTCTCCATTGCTTCCTGTTCCTGCTGCAGCAATACGAGAAACTCGTCCCCGCCAAAGCGGAAGGCAAGATCCTTCTCCGGCGAGATAGCCTTCTGAATAATGGAGGCAATCGCTTTCAGGACTTGATCCCCCACGAGATGGCCAAACGTATCGTTGATGTATTTGAAATTGTCCATATCGATCATCAGCATCGCGCCGTAATCGGCCAGGCTAACCGACGACTCCAACAGTACCTCATTTAAATACATCCGGTTGTACAGTCCGGTTAAAGCGTCCGTATTCGCTCTCTCGGACAGCTTTTCTTTGTCGCTCATCAAGCGCTCCAGCTTCTGCTTTTGTCCCAGGGCATAGCTCACTTTCATTTCGAGCAGATCAAGGTCGTAAGGCTTGGTCAAATAGTCAAACGCGCCAAGCTGCAGGCCTTGCAGGATATCCTTCTTCTGCACGTTGGCAGACAAGAAGATAACGGGCGTATCAAATTCTTCCCGGCTCATCCACTGCTTGCAGACGTCAAAGCCCGACATGTCAGGCATCATTACGTCCAGCAGGACGAGATCCGGACGAATCTCATCGTACATCCGTAATGCCTCAGAGCCGCACTCCGCCGTATGTATGCTGTAATTTAAGGCGTTCAAAAATATACGAAGAATCTGTACATTATGCGGTTCATCGTCTACGATGAGTATCTTTTCACGCAATGACATACTCCAACTCTCTTTCCGATTTCATTCACCTGTAGATATGGTTCTCATCGTCATTTGCTCGTCGATGATCTCAAGGAACAGCATAACGAGCTGTTCGTCAAACTGCGTATTCACGTTCGTAATTAACTGCTTTCGGACTTCCTCGACATGAAGGGTGCTTCGGTAAACCCGGGTTGAAGTCATTGCGTCGAAAGCATCCGCTAGGCTGACGATCCGGACAAGCAGCGGGATTTCATCCCCTTTTAAGCCATCCGGGTAACCTCCTCCGTCAATACGCTCATGATGCCACCTGACAATAGGCAGAATGTCCTTCACTTCCGGCAGGTCCTTCAGAAGCTGGTAGCCGATAGCCGGATGCTGGCGGATAACGTCAAACTCGTCATCGGTTAGCCTGCCGGGCTTCATCAGAATATGATCCGGAATAGCCAGCTTTCCAATATCGTGCAGCAGAGCGGCCAGCTTCAGCAGCTCCAGCTCGGACGGACATAGGCCAAGCTTTTCTCCAAGCAATGAGGAATAAAAGGCGACGTTATAGCAATGGTCCACCGTGAAGCTGTCCTTCATCCGCAGCGTATTAAACAGGCTCTCGTAAGACTGTTCCTTCAGAAATTGCTTGCGGAAATAGATCTTGTCGATGAGCTGGTCCATATGCAGTTTGTTCATTCGGCAAATTTGAAGCTCTTCGGGTGTTAATGATCGCTGAGATTGAAAACAGAGCAGGAGTGTGCCATACGTTGCGTTGCGTTTAATATGGAAGGGATATATCGTGTGGAAAGACGTCTCCGCAAGGGAGATTCCGTCTATCGTATCATCTAGCCGCAGCGGTCTTCCATCCGGAATACGCTCGAAAAATTCAGCCTTTACAGCAAGCTGCTGCAGCTGGCCGGTATCCACCTGCAGCATGTTGTACGAATACGCTGCCGGCTCCTGACGCTGAGAATCTTCCATTAGAAATAAACAAATTTGCTCGCAGCCGATCGTCTCATTTAAAAAATGACCAAGAAGCCCCATTGAATCAAATATGGAGTTTGAGTTAATGACGCTCTTGAAAAATACCGAATTATGCATGCTTCAACCTCTATTTCTCATGAATACATGAAGCTTTAATCCTTATTTCATTCGACATATAGTCATTTTTTCCTTCCTTTGTTTAGAAAATTTTGTCGTTTCGCGCGAAGCTAATATTTGACATTACTCTCTCGCTTCTTCCCTTAGCGGCTTCGCATCGGCCGGAATATGCCGCAAAGGGATCAATTCCGCCTCGAAGCTCCCTTCATAATGAAAAACCGTTCCCAATACCGGGCTGCTGACGATCACGCTAATCCGGAACTTTTCCCGGTCATCGTCATACCATTCGGTTACATCGGCCGTACCGGTGAGCAGCGCTGGACAGGTAAATTGAATGGGTCCTTCGTAGAACCTCTGATCCCCCGAACGGATTCTGATCCCCCCGTTGCTTGCAGCCGTGATGTCCAGATCTACTGCCAAATGCTGCTTGTTCCCCAGATAGTCCACGACTCTGTTTCTATCGGCACTGTAAATCATCGTTGCGTCAAAATGCCGGATGGCCCGCTTGAACTGAAATTTGCGGATCCAGGTTACCGTCTCACGGCCAAACCCGTCCCGATACGCGTAATTTTCTATCGTGAACGGGATGCCGCTTCCTCCCTGGGGAAACATAATGTGACGAGAAGCTCCCAATGCAAGCGGTATAGCTGCCCACTTGTTGAACCAGATCCGGTCCATGACCCCTTGGCCGATCGAAGCGACCCGATCCTTGCTGCTGAAACCAAACCGCTCCTGAATGCGCGGATGGAGATTATTGAATCGCGCACCCAATGCTTGTTCATAGATGGATCCGGTCATTGCCGCATCTCCCCTTTCTTCCGGATGCAATTGGCGGCATCAGGCAAGTCCCGGGATGTCCATATCCCAGTCAAGCAGAAGCCTATCATGGTCGCGCTTAATACAAAAGGATTAAACGGCTGAGCCAGGAGCGATGGCGTACAAATCAAAGCGCCTCCTGCAAGAGCTGATAAACCGACAACCTGCAGCCGGTAAATCCACTTTGAACGGTGATAAAGCAGCATCAGAAAACCTAACAAAATCTCCGCGGCCCCAAGCCATTTCAGAGCTTGCAGCTCCATTCCCGGGAACATTTGCATGCTTTTCATTATGCCTAGCTCTCCTGCTTCCGGAAACATCCACTTCGGAACAAGGCCTTCATAAAACCATAGCAGGCTTAGCAGCCCCGTGCTCAAATAGTGAATCAGCGTCCGCTGCAGGCTGACGGCCGGCGGGATTTGCTTCTCCAGCCACAACCGCAATACATCAAAGCTAAGAGCGGTAGCCCAGCCGAATAAAGGCCGGAACAAAAGGCGGTCGAACCAATGACCCAGCCGGCCGAACCGGGTGGCATAATCGTATTTCGTAAGGAAGGTAATCGAGTCCGCATTCGGGCGGTACTGCCAATACCCCGCTCCATGTCGGATTAAAGAGAACGGCTGCTCCGAGCCAAAGGCCAGCGTAGACAGCCTGACCCCCGTTCCTTCGCGTACCGATGATTTCGCGCGGCCAGTCCCGCTGATCCTAAGCCCGAATCCAATTCGCGTCTCATAAAGAAAGTCTTGCGTGTTCCTCTCCGACTTGCGGGGCAGGTAGTTGATGCTCGAAAACCGCAGATCCCACTGCTCGTGCAGCTCGGCGGTTTGGGTATAAGTCCACAGGCTTTCCATGTCGGCATGAATGATCAGTTCCACGTATATCGGTTTTCGTTTCATGAATTCCAGCTCCCTTCCCCTACATTCTAGGACGGGAGGCTGAAAGCCGGCAGTTCTAACTTTTGTAGAACCCTCCGGCATAAATAGGCCGACTGAACGTATGCTGACGCTTCTCCATCAAAAAAGCGGTGCAGGAGATCCTCCTGCACCGCGATAATATTATTTGGGCGGGAGCAAGCCTTTGCGCCGCACCTTTTCAACGGCTTCCTTGCGGCTTGTTACTCCCAGCTTTTTAAGCATTTTGTTCACCTGATTCTTCAAGGTGCTCTCCGTCTTGTACAGCTTCTTCTCCATCTGCGGCTGCGTATAGCCCTGCTCGATCAGTTCAAACACTTCCCGCTCGGCGGCCGTCAGCTGCCTCAGCTGCTCCTCCCGCTTCAGCCTTGCGTAATCCTTGAGCAAAGCGTCCATCGCGCGGGGATGCTGATACGCATTCCGTATGACATGGGGAAGCTCCTTGTAATTCGTCTTCTCCACATAGTTGACCGCACCGGCTGTAAAAGCCTGCATGATGATGGATTCGTCCTTCATCGACGTCAGCATAATGATCCTTGCCGGATGAATATCGTTCAGCTCGATAGCGGTATGAATGCCTTCTTCCTGGTAGTCCGTCAGCTGAATATCGAGCAGGACAACATCGAAGTCCAGCTGCTGCGCTTTCTCGAGCGCTTCTCGCGATGAGGTTGCGAAGCCTGCGACTTCCAGATCCGGCTCGCTGTTCAAATAAGCGGACATGGCCCGGATCCAGTCCGGATCATCCTCGACAAGAAAGATTTTAATCGTTGACACGGCATGCTCCTCCCGTCAGCCGAAGCGGATGCTTTTGGCGGCAAAATGAAAAATAACGGTTGTCCCTTCATTCTCCCTGCTCATAACGTCAACAGAGCCTCCGCTCTTCTTCATCACATTGTAAACATAGGAAAGGCCAAGGCCAAAGTTGCTGGAGCGGTTCTTCGTGCTGAAGAACGGTTCGAATATCCGTTCGAGCTGATCGGCCGCTATCCCTCTCCCGTTGTCTTTAATCCGTAACTGGACGGATTTCTTTTCCCGCTCCAGAGAAATATGTATGACCCCTCCGGTCTCCACCGCCTCCGCCGCATTCACCAATACGTTGCCGAGGGCTTCAGCGAAATGAACGGGATCGCCAATCACTGTCGGGCTGCAGGCATAATCGCCCCGTACCCGGATTTCCTTCTGCTCGAACAGCCCTTTATGTTTAGCCAAACTGCTTTGAACCAGCTGGTCCAGCTTAAACGGCTTCTCTGACAGAACGATATCCCGCATCTGGCTGTGAATCCGGTTCACCATGCCAAGCATATGATCCGAGGCCGACGTGATGATAGCCAGATGGGATAACGAGTCTGGCGAGCGTTCCGCCAGCTCCCTCTTCAGATTATCCGAGCTGATGGCAATTTTGCCGATTTCGTTTTTGATCGAATGATTAAGCTGGACCGCACCGGAGCTGACCGCTTTCATCGTCCCTTCGAGCGGGTCCTTCTCAAAGCGCAGCCTTACTCCCAGCACGCCGTAAATAAACGTGCAGATAAGAGCCACGGACAACGAATAAATAATGAACAAGGACACGTACCGGAAGGCATCCAATTCCGGAGCAACGACAGCCGCTACGTTAATAAGCAGCAGCACAGCCAGTATAGTCGGCACGATTATAAGGGTTGCGATAAAGCGGTTCCGCCGCTTGCGGCGGTTCGTCTCCTTCCATAAGGAGACGATGAGCAAGAGGCACGCGGCGAGGTAGTACGGAGCAGCCCAGCCCAGAAGGAACCGGTAATCCAGACGGATTTCCGGTTTTATCGGCGTCGATAGCATCATCCACGCGGGGATAACGAGCAGAGCCAGCTTCAAATAAAGCCGGGCTCTTTTTCCGGGTACCAGCTCGGAATAAACCACGCTGAATATAAGAATGCCGTATGGCGATAACGTATGGTTAAGCAGCTGCTCGATGTTCGCCCAATCGTCATAGCCATACCGGATCAATACATCCGTTAAGCCGCCTATCGCGGCAGCGCTCAGGAAAAAAGCCGCCCAGCGGTTCATCTCGCTGCGGGGATTGTTCATCAGCAAGATGAAGGCGGCAGTAACCAGCGCGAAGAAATAATAAATCATCCGTTAGGAGACGGACAATCCCAGGTACGCAAGCAGCAATGCTGCTGTATTTACGATCGCGTCGGCGTGCGTCCGTTCCATCGCGTGGGAGGCATGAACGCCGGGTCCGATCAAAGCGGCGCGTATGTTGTTTCCTCCCCGCAGCGCAGCAGAAGCGTCGGATCCATAATGCGGATAAATATCGACGGCGTAAGGCAGCTGATGCTGCTTCGCAAGCTCAATCAATCTCGAAGTCATCTCGTAATCGTACGGTCCGGAAGAATCCTTGGCGCAGATCGATACATCCCGCTCCGTCGTGGACAAATCGTCTCCAATCGCCCCCATGTCAACCGCAATAAGCTCCGTAACGTCGGCTGGCATGTAGGAATTGCCGTGACCTACCTCTTCGTAAGTGGAGAAAATAAGCTTTAAAGTCCGCCCCGGTTTTTGATCGACCCGCTTCATCCATTCCAGAAGACCGAATAACGCCGCGACGCTTGCTTTGTCGTCCAGATGCCGGGATTTCACCCAGCCTTGCGGCGTAATCCGCACTCTAGGATCCCAAGAGACGATATCGCCTACCGCAATGCCCAGCGACTCCGTCTCTGCCTTGCTGGACGTATTCTCGTCGATTCGGACTTCCATGTTGGCCTCGTCCCGCTTCCATTCCCTTGCGTCCGGATAGACATGGACGGAGGTTTTGGTAGACAAAACCGTGCCCTCGTATTGCCTTCCGTCCCTGGTATGGATCAGGCAATATTCCCCTTCAATCGTTTGCATGTCGTATCCGCCAATGGGGGTAATGCGCAGCATGCCGTTCGATTTAACGGAACGCACCATGGCGCCAAGCGTGTCGACATGCGCGGTGTAAGCAATCGCATCCGCCGAATCGCCGCTGCCCGCAACCGTGATCATTCCGTTCCCTTTAGGCGTACGCTCCATCGCATAACCCAGCTTCGCCGCTTCTTCCTCGAGACGGTTCATAATGTTCGTGCAATAACCGCTGGGACTTGGTATTTGAAGAAGCTCCTCCAGAAATTTCAAGATGTATCTCCGGTTTAACGTTTTATTTAATGGATTTTCCATGAATAATCTCCTCCTGCTTATTTCTTGGAATATGCCTTTTCATGAAAGGCGGTTATGTAACGGAACAGCTGCCTTCCGCTCCCGTCCCCAAGCCATGCGTTTTCCTGACTGAGTGGTTTGTACATGGCCCGGTATGGCTCCGGCACCCAGATATAAGAATGTTCGTAATCGGTAATGGTGAACCCGTTCCGCTCCCAGAACCGGATGCGCTGCTCGTTTATCCGGTTCTGCTCCGACTCCACTTCAATGAGAAGTCCGTCAAGCTGCATGCACTTTTGCGCCCATTCTTCAATCGCTGCGATTAGTTGAGAGCCGATCCCCTCTCCCCTCCGCTGCTCGGATACCGCGATGTAATCAATAAGCAATATTTTCTCTCCGCCCGTAAGCCCTGACAGGGCCATTGCTTGTACCCGGCCTTCATCGGCAAGCGTATGGAGAAAACACCGCATTTTCCGGAACATGCCGTTAATAATGGCATCGGGCTTTCGCCCTTGCTTCGGGAATGATTGTTCGTAAAGCTTCTTCGCAAGCGGCCACAGGGAATTATCGAGTTCATTCAAGGTCGTTAACAACATTTGTTGCGATGACTCCTTTTTCGCGTCTATTCATCTAATTTCTAGTGTACCACTTCTGGCCGTTATTGACGTTATTTTCAAAATGTACGATAGTAAATAAATAATTGTTCGCGTGAATTTCTCTTCAGTTAGGAGCTTATTGGATTTATGGCTAATGTTATGAAAACATCCTTCATCCGGCTGGCCGTTGCGGCTATTGTCGGCATTTGCACGGGATCGGCCTCCGCTTTATTCCTGACAACCCTGGAATGGGCAACGGAAACGTCTATGACGCATACCTGGCTGCTGTGGCTGCTCCCCCTTGGCGGAGCGCTGGTCAGCTGGCTTTATATGCAATACGGCAAAGATGCGGCAAAAGGCAATAACCTGCTGCTTGACCGAATCTACGGCGGTGAGACGGCTGTTCCACTGCGCATGGCGCCGCTTGTGCTGTTTGGCACGATTGTTACCCATTTGTTCAGCGGCTCAGCCGGACGGGAGGGCACGGCCGTTCAAATGGGCGGCAGCTTGGCGGAAATGATCGGCAAGCGCTTCAAGCTTAGCGGCGCTGAACGCAAAATCATCCTGCTGTGCGGGATCAGCAGCGGTTTTGGTTCGGTCTTTGGCACTCCGGCCGCCGGCGCGATATTTGCCCTGGAGGTTGCCGCGCTTGGAGCGATCTCGCTGCAATCGATTCTGCCGATATTTCTCGCGAGCTACGTTGGCCACTATACGACATTAGCCTGGGGCGTGCATCATCTTCATTATTCGATGGGCACGGTGCCACCGATTAGCGGTCTGTTACTGGTCAAAATTGCAGGGGCTGCCGTATTGTTCGGGTTTGCAGCCCTGTTGTTCGTCAAGTTAACCCATAAGCTGAAAGCCTGGTTTACGAAGCTTTTGCCCAATCCGATGCTAAAAAGTTTGGTTGGCGGCCTGATCGTCATCGCGATGGTCTATCTCATCGGCTCGAGGGAATACGCAGGCCTTGGTCTTCCGTTGTTGCAGCATTCGTTCGAAGAAGCTTCTGCTCCGCTTGCTTTCTTGTGGAAAACCATCTTGACTTCGATTACTCTAGGAGCCGGCTTCCAAGGCGGCGAAGTTACGCCATTATTCGTGATTGGCTCAACGCTTGGCAGCGCGCTTGCCAAGCTGCTGGCGGTATCCGTTCCCCTGCTTGCGGGAATCGGGTTAGTCTCGGTCTTCAGCGGGGCTACCAATACGCCGCTGGCCAGCTTTATTCTCGGCCTTGAGCTGTTCGGCTTGCAAGGCTGCGGCTGGCTCTACATGCTCATCGGATGCGCAGTCGCTTACTTGTGCTCGGGGGCTCCCGGCATTTATTCCGCGCAGCGTTCGCGGCGTTATTTCAAAGAATTGTGGCATTAAGCACCCTTAGGCCTTATGCCTTCATAAGATGGAGAAGCAGATGACAGAGAGGGTGCTGACTCTCCAAGACGCGAAAACCTTCACCGGCTTAAGGATCCGAACCTGCCAACAAGTACAAAAACAGCCGTAAACGCATAACGTTCAACGGCTGTCCGTATGTCTGATCCCCTTATTTGCCGAAGCGCTGGCGGTAGCCGCATTTGCGGCACAGCTCCTCAACCGCTTCCCTTCTCGAGAAACCGTCAACGAGGTTTGTCGCCCGCTCGCCCTCGATAATGTCCGAGAACCGCTGCTCATTCATATTGCCAAGATTGATTACCCCTTCACCGTCGAGACAGCACGGCACCACGGTACCGTCAATCAGAATGCCTGCCTGATTCCGAAGTCCGTAGCAGAAGCCTTTGCCGTCGTCTTCCTTTGCCCTTAGGTCCGGCCATTCGAATTCATAATCCTGATTCAAATAGACGCGCTCGGCGATTTTGACTCCGCTTCCGGGCATAACCTTTTCTTCAATCAGATAATCCAACTCGAATTCACGCTCAATCATCGACAGAATCTCGCGGTTCCGCTGTCTCTCCGCATTCGTCATATTATCCTGCGCCAAATTCCACAAGCGGAACGATGTGATCATATTCGTCTGTTCCATGGCCTCCCGGACGAAGGATAAAACTCCGCCGATATAGCCCTCTTTATCCTTGGAGCCGGCATGCCCGTCAAAGCTGTGAAGCGAGAAATTCATCTGCCGGAGAGCCGGCTTGGACAGCAGCTTATGTTTATTTTTTTGAAGCAGCGTTCCGTTCGTCGTGATATTGACCTTAAAACCCTTCTCGTGGCTAATATCGAGCAGCTCGTCAATCTTGGGATGAAGAAGCGGCTCGCCCTTTAAATGAAAATAAATATAGTCCGTAAACGGTTTGATCTGATCAAGCCGCTCCTTGAAATCTTCTATGCTGATAAATCCTTTTGCGCGTTCGGTTGGTGGACAGAAGGAGCACGCCAGGTTGCAAATACTCGTAATCTCGATATAAAATTTCTTGAATCTCTTCATGCTTCAAAGCTCCATTCTCTCGCGTTGCTAATCGTCTACCCACCATTATACCATTAAAGTCAATCAGGAGGTTGGTTGGATTATGTTTATGCAGGGTCAAATGTCCATACAGCAAAAAGCAATGATGCTTAGGGGTCGTCCGGTCGGCATTTCGCTCCGCAACGGCCAAGGCGTATCCGGAGTCGTCTGCAACGTGCAAGGCGGCGAGGTTTACGTCATGCAATATATGTACGCCACGCAGTTCGCTACCTTCCATTACAGCCTTAACGACATTAACGATATATTGCCGTTTCCGGCCTGCTAGCAAAAAAACCGCGAATTACGCGGTTTTTTGTGCTAGCCTCAGCGGACAATGACGGCAATGATTTTGTTCAGGGCCACATAAATCTTCGCGTGAAACGCTTTGAGTACGACGACTCCTTTTTTCACGGCCACGACGCGACCTACAATCTCTTCGCCGGAAACCGTTTTAAGCACGACAAGCTTAGCTTTCTTTTTCGCGGCCTCCAGAACCTCAGGAATTTCAATCGGAAACAGCACTCCCAAGGCGATCCCCCCCTTTCCTCTCAGCTACTCTAGTAATATGAGAATGATAGGATAGGGTTCGGGCTCTCCGAAAAAATCAGCGGCAGAACCGGATAGACATCCATTCTGCCGCTGATTGGCCGTAAGACTATTCTTTTATAACGGATTTATTAATGGCCGGAATCATATCGGGCGAATATTTGCTGTACAAGCCGAGGCGCCATAATGCCGCGCCTTTCAACTGATAACGCTTGGCAAGGCCAAGCTTGTCGTCAATCGACTGCGGAGTTTCCGCACTCAAATCGATGCCAAGCAATAGCTTCGATTTGGGCACGCCGGCTTTTAAAGCCAGCTGAATGGCTTCATTTACCTTATTATTCGGATTCGGCACTTGAGCCGCCGTCCCGGAAGGATTGTATTTATAGGCCATCAGAACAAGGTCGTCCGCCAGGCTGGCCAGCGTCTTGTAATCATAGCCTTGATAAGCGCTGTTTGGCGCATGCACGACAAGAGACAAGGCTATACCCTGCGGGAGTGCATCCTTCAGCTGCTTCACGTACCCGTTAAGCAGCTTCTGCTGCTCAATCTTGTCCATTTGGAAGCCAAGCCCTTCAAAATCCAGGACAACGCCGCCAAAGCCGTAATCCGAAATTGCTTTTGTTATGCCGCTGATTGAATTGGCCCGAAGCGTCTCGCTGCCCATCATCGTCGTCAGTTCGTTTTGCCCGTCAAGGGAATAGACCATCAAGTAAGGCTTGATCGATTTGTTCGCAGCATCGCTTACTAGCGATTGCGGCGTGATATCGCCGCTAGGCTCCGGAACCCGGTATTCGGTGCCCTCGAGCGTAAAGTTGCCGTCGCGGTCGATCCGGCTCCAGCCGTATGCAACGGAGTTCGCGGAATTGACCAGATCCCGCTCCGCGAACGAGGATAACGCGTAGAATGTGCGCAGATGCATCGCTTTTTTCGGCGATTTGATCGTTACGGTATTGGTTGACTGGCTCCAGCCAACCTGAGCGCCGAATTGGGTGCTGAAAAAGCTTAACGGAATAAGCACGCGATTATTTCGCATCATTGGCGCAGCCGGCAGGTTTACGTTTGTCCCGTTTACGACGGCAGTCCCGCTGCCAAGCTTCATGGAAAGCTTTACCGCTTTGCCTTGCTTGGAGCCTTCCGCGGTAACGGTCTGCGTCTTCTCGTCCCAGACGACCTTCTGAAGGCCAAGCGCTTCGCCGATGGTACGGAACGGAACAAAAGTAACGCCTTTTACGATAATTGGCGGACTATCGAAAGGCAGCTCTACATCGTCTAATAGAATCGTGGTCTTCGCAGGTACGGCCGACGTCGCCGTAGCCGTCACGGCAGCCGCGGACTCGGCTTTCCCTTCTGCGACACCGCTCGTTAACAAGGCAAGAGCCAGTACGGCCGCGGCTGATTTGATTCCCCATTGATTAATCATCTAAAACCTCCCATGCTCTACCCTGATTCTACCAACAAGTGGAAGCAGTAAAGCAACGGCCCTAGTATATCAAATTTTTGCTAGAGAGCACAAATGATAGAATCCTCATGAAAGAATGACGAAAAATGGCGGGACCCTTCTTAGCGAATAGGTCCCGCCATCCAGTTATACCGTTAAATTCCGGTGCATGCCGTAATAAAGGCCTTCCTTCTCCATTAGTTCGCTGTGGGAGCCTTTCTCGGCTATCGTTCCCTTGTCGATAACGAGAATCGTATCGGCATTCTGAATCGTGGACAGGCGGTGGGCGATGATAAAGCTGGTGCGCCCCTCCATCATCTGAAGCATCGCTTCCTGAATACGGAGCTCGGTCCGTGTATCAATGCTGCTGGTCGCCTCATCCAGAATGAG
The DNA here is from genome assembly GCF_004345425.1 of Paenibacillus sp. BK033. Classification (GTDB taxonomy): domain Bacteria; phylum Bacillota; class Bacilli; order Paenibacillales; family Paenibacillaceae; genus Pristimantibacillus. The sequence continues at coordinate 15,317 of NZ_SLVP01000005.1, read as the reverse complement.
AATCGACGGCTCCGCGAGAATGGCTCTTGCAATGGCGAGCAGCTGCCGCTGTCCTTGGCTCAGGTTGCCCCCGTTCTCCGTAAGCGGTGTGTCGTACTGCTGGGGCAAGCGCCGGATGAAACCGTCCGCCCCCGCCATGCGCGCCGCTCTCCGAACCTCCTCATCCGTTGCTTCCGGCTTGCCGTACTTCAGATTTTCCTTCACCGTACCGGAAAATAAATACGTATCCTGAAGCACAATGCCAAAGGTCCGGCGAAGGCTGTCCCTCGTGTAATCCCGGATGTCCCTCCCGTCAATGAGGATCCGCCCGCCAGTCACGTCATAGAACCGGCTGAGCAGGTTAATAACGGTTGTTTTCCCCGCTCCGGTTGGTCCAACCAAGGCCGTGCTGCTGCCGGCTTCCGCCTTGAAGCTGACGCCTTTCAGAATCTGCACGTCGCTGCGGTAGCCGAACTGCACGTTTTCGAACACAACCTCGCCTTTGGGAGAACCAAGCTCGATGGCATCTGGTGCATCCTCGACCTCTTCCTTCTCGTCAAGCACCTCAAATACGCGCTCCGCTCCTGCAATCCCCGATTGAAGAACGTTGTACGTGTTCGCCAAATCCATCATCGGCCGGACGAACTGCCGGGAATAGCTTAGGAAGCTGGCGATAATCCCCACCGTAATCATCCCGTGCACGGCCATAACCCCGCCGACTATCGCTACGGCCGCAAAGCCGATATTGTTAATCACGCTGAGCAGCGGCATCATAAAGCCGGACCAGATTTGCGCCTTCGTGCTTACTTTGCACAACTCGTCATTGTCTTTGCGGAAATCGGCTATCGAGGTCGCTTCATAGTTAAAGGCCTTCACTACCTGGAAGCCGGTAATCGTCTCCTCGACTTGACCGTTTAGCCGTCCCAGCTGCGCTTGCTGGTTTTTGAACAAGGCGCTGGTTCGTTTCGTAATCGTTCGGGCAAGCAGGAAAACCAGCGGCACCGTAATCAGGCTTGCAAGCGTCAATAGCGGGCTCAGCACCAGCATCATGATCAGCGACCCGAGCAAGGCGATGGATCCCGTCATCAGCTGCGCCGAGGTTTGCGAGACGGAAGTGCTGACGTTGTCGATATCGTTTGAAAGACGGCTCATCAATTCGCCGTGCCGGCGCGTATCGAAATAAACAAGCGGCAATCGCTGCAGCTTCTCAAACAAGGTGCGCCGAAGCCGGCTGACGATCCTCTGGGAGATCCCCGCCATCATCCATCCCTGAAGGAAGCTGAGCGATGCATCCGCCAAATAAGACGCAACCAGGGCAAACAGCACAAGGTGCAGCAGACCAAAATCGACGGCGCCTTGGCCTCCTGCCATCGCGTTTACGGATACGCCAATTAAATACGGTCCAAGCAGCATAATGGCGGAATCGATCAGGATGAAGCCGAATACCAAGGCAAGCTGCTTACGCTCGCCGCTCAAATACCCCCATAAGCGCATTAACGTCGCTCGGAAGTTTTTCGGTTTTTGCTTAGGTCCGCCGCGTCCGCCAAATCCGGGACCGCCTGGACGGCCTCCCATCGGCACATTAACCTCGGCGCGCGCTGTGCTGTTATTGCCGGGGCCGGTTCCGTTAGGCTGAGGCATGGTTGTCCACCTCCTTGCCGATCTGCGAACGGTAAATCTCCTGATAAACCTGGCAATCCTGCATCAAACGGTCATGATTGCCCATGCCTACTATTTCTCCGTCGTCCATTACGATGATGGTGCTCGCATCCTTCACGGAGGAAATGCGCTGGGCAATGAGCAGACAGGTAACTCCTTTAGCGTAATCGCTTATCGCACGTTTGATCGATGCTTCGGTCGCGCTGTCGAGCGCGCTTGTGCAATCGTCGAGAATAAGAATATCCGGCTTCCGGATCAGCGCTCTCGCAATCGAAATCCTCTGCTTCTGCCCGCCGGAGAAGTTCACGCCGCCTTGGCCAATCATGGTATGGTACTGCTCAGGCAGCTCGGAAACAAACGAATGCGCCGAAGCCATTTTGGCCGCATCCACGACCTCCTCCATAGACGCGTCCTGCTTGCCGATCCGGATATTGTCCACAACCGGACCGGTGAACAGCACCGACTTCTGAGGCACAATGGCAATCCTCTCTCTCAGCTCGTGGGCATCGACTTCCCGAATGTTGATGCCGTTAATCCGCACCGCCCCTTCCGTAACGTCATAGAATCGGGGGATCAGGTTTACCAGCGTGCTTTTTCCCGAGCCGGTTGATCCGATGATGGCAACGGTCTCCCCGGGCTGGCAGCTGAAGCTGATCGATTTAAGCACGGGCTCGCCGTCAGGTCCTTCATAAGAAAAGCTGACGTTGTCGAATTCGATAGCGCCTTTGCCCTGCAGCTCCTTCACGGCAGATTGCCGAGCAGGGTCCATCATGGGATTGGTCTCCGCAAGCACCTGCACAATCCGGCCCGTTGACGCCTTCGCCCGAACGAACATGTTGAAAATCATCGTCATTGCAGTCAGCGAGAACAGAATCTGCGTCATGTAGTTAACGAACGCGATAATATGACCGACCTGGGTATGTCCGTCGTTGACCCGGATGCCGCCGAGCCAGATAACGGCAACAATTCCGATATTCATCGTCAGCGTAACGCCTGGACCGAATACAGCCATGACCCGCTGAGCGGAAGTGGACCGGGCTTCATATTGCTTGTTGATCCCGTTGAATTTATCGACCTCGAGGTCGAACCGGTTAAAGGCTTTCACAACTCTTACGCCGGACAAATATTCGCGCATAACGCCGTTTAACCGGTCTAACGCATTTTGCACCTTCAAGAATAATGGCAAGCCTACCTTCATGTTAAGCACAATCATCAAACCAACGATCGGAATGACGATCATAAGAACGATGGATAAGTACGGGTTTAACCGGAAGGCCATAATAAACCCTCCGATGCAAAGCATGGGAGCTTTGACAAAAATCCGCATCATGCCGTTGACGAAGTTTTGAACCTGCGTCACGTCGTTGGTAAGCCTTGTAACGAGCGAGGCACGGTCGAAGCGGTCTACGCTTTCAAAGCTTAACCCTTGAATTTTCTCGAACAAATCCTGGCGAAGCTCTGCGCCAAACCGCTGGGATACGATACTGGAGACAATATTGCGGCCGGATGCCGCAATAGCGCCTCCGAGCGTAATCAGCAGCATATAACCTCCGAAATGAAGCACTTTATCCATCTCTTTGGTCGCAACCCCTTCGTCCACGATATGCGACATCATGGTCGGCTGAAGCAAATCCGCCAATGCCTCAACGCTGACGAGCAGGACGCAAAAGGTGAACAGCAGGCCGTATTTTCTCACATACTTCATCATGTGCTGCACGCGTAGAACCCCTTTCCTATATACGATAGCATGCCTATTTCAATTGGCTTTGCCATAATACAAGCGACTTCTGATCGCTCTCCGCTCCAATTTCCTTCAGCAGCCTTCCTTCCTCCGTCAACGCTACCGTCTCTCCGTTCCAGCGTTCCACCACAATCTTCGAGAGATGCTGGCGGCGAAGCAGCGTCATAAAAATCCATTTCATCTCCTCTGACGAAGGAGGCTTGGAGGATTCCTGAGGATCCATCGTATGGATCCTTTTGCCGTTGTTCTCCATCCAGTACAGCCATTGATCTCCCCGTATAACGAGAAAATGCCCGGGCTTTCTGGCAAAGGAACAATCCTTGCTCTCCGGCCATTCCATGATCAAGCCAAACGGATTGGCCGGATCTACCGCCGACAACAGCGTAAGCGTCTCTTGCGCAGGGCTTCCCGAAGAGAATGGTTTACGAATAAGCTCGGCAATCTCCGGTGTCGTAAACTGCATCGTTATCGATCCGTCGATAAACAATCCGCGCGTCAACGTACCCCATTCCTCGAGCTTTCGGAGAACCGGCTGAAGACGGTCCCAGCTGTAAGGCGTAACCGAAGCGGTCAACTCCTTGGTAACGATTCCGTACGTCCCCACCAAATGGCGGATCCAATACATCTCCGGCGAGTCCGTATCCGTAGACGTATTCCCGGATTGCCCTTCTTCCGGCGAAGCCTCTTCCAGACTGCCGGTCCAGTACCATCTGCCGAGTCCCGATCCGGTCTTTGCCCAATCCTTGCTTTTCTTTAGCGTTAATAGCCGCAGGGGAGCAAATTGGTCATTGGAGGCATGGCCTTCCCAAGCAAGCTCCAGCAACGCCGACAACACCTCCGTCGGAAGCTTCCCGGTCTCTCTCGCCAGTCGGGTAAGGAAGCTTGCCCCGCTCTTCTTCAACAGCTCGAGCAGCTCCGGATGCGACGCGGCTTTTTCCCTGCTCTCCGCCAGATAAGGCTCATAGATCGAACGGCTGCCTGCGAGGAAGAAAGCAACTTTCCCTTCCTTTTCGTCCGGCTGCTTCTTGCCGATCCAGATGACTTCCCCCGTTGCGCACAGCAGATCAAGCTCATCCTTCCGGTAATCCGCAACGCGGGAAGGGAAAATAACCGTTTCCCAATGCGATAACGGCAGAAAAATACCCTGCAGACGCTCGATCACAAGCTTGATGCCTTCGCTCCCGCGAAGCTGCGTACCTTGCAGCGCGTGCTGACGAAGCGCAATCTGAGCACACCAGCGGATTGCGGATACCGGCTGTATCTGCTTGCGGGCTTCCCCAATCGAGAGACGGATCATACGCTCCGCCGCTCGCCGGGTCGACCAGATCCTTTCCTCCGGCGACGCCGCAAAAGGCGCCTGATCGAGGCTGCCCTCCTCACGCAGCTTGTCGATTAGTCTCTTCGCTTCCGCTAACGGCAGCTTGGGATAACGCTCGCATAGCTCAAGCTCGGTAAAGGCGATTCGGTTATCGGCAAACCGGCGGATGATAAAGGCAGCTGCTTCATCCGACGCCGGAAAGGCTTCGTAAATGTCCCGTTCATCGCGGCAAATCCATCGGTATTCCTCTTCCGGCGTGTCTTCCGATGGTTGATAGACCGCAAGCTCTCCGGTTTGCAGAAGCTGCTCCGCCCATTCCAGCGTCCTTGTCCCAGACAGCTGAATCAGCTCGTCCGAAGCCAGATCGCCTCGGCGCTTCAGCAGACGGATAACGTCGCTTGGTTCACGAAGCTCCGGTTCCGGTTCCGAGAGCCTTTGCCTCTCCGCTTCCAGCACCTGCTCGGGAATAGCGCTGCGGATAGCCTGCTCGCCGAACAAACGGCCCGCCATCTCCTTGCTGACATTCATAAGCTGCATTTGAATGGCCGGATCCAGCCCATCGCCTTCGTAAATCCGCATATTCACGTAATCCGCCAGAAATTGGGTAGCCATCGGGGACGGATATTCCGTCTCCTTCACCACCACCTCAATCTCACCCTCCTGAATGGCGGTTAACAAAGCGCGAAGATCATCCAAAGATAAAAACTCATGCAGGCAAGCCTTCATCGCTTCCGTCAAATAAGGAAAATGCTCGGCATACGGCAAAGCATTACGAAGCAATTCCTCGCTTCTCAGCCTCTTCTGCCACAGCGGTGTTCTGCCGAAACTGCGGGATAATAATAACGAGGTTTCGGCAATATGACGGAAGGCAATCGCCAGAAGCGGCGAGCCCGTAATCGCTTCGGTCAGCAGCGGCTCCACATGACCTGGCGTAACCCCCCAAATAGTCTGCAGCCAGGAGGAATCCCATTCCGGCAGAACGAATTCGATGCCGTTGTCTTTTGCATTGCCGTACAGCCGATATGGCAGCAGCAGCTCGAACTGCCGCTCGATTGCCAGAAGCCAGGTCCGGTTGAGCCGTCTGCCGAACGGGTTATGCATAATGACATGCGTTTGGTTCATCAGATCGCGGTAGGTCTCAACGACGATGCGTTTATCCGTCGGCAGCTCGCAGAAGGATTGCTGGGAACCGATTAAAGACAGGAGCTGCTGCGCCGTATAATCATCCATCTGATAATGCTCGGACAGCCAGCCGATCAGCTTATCCTCGTCTTCCCGTTGGAGACGCTCTTCGATTTCCGCGATAAACGCCCCGACTTTTTTGCCTAACGCATACGTTCGCCCAAGTCCTTCAGCACGCCAAAACGGTATTTCGCTAAAGCGGTTGCCCGCCTCGGACACATAGACTCGATCCTTATCGATCCGCCGAATCATCCAGCCGTTCATGCCCAGCTGGAATACATCCCCTACGCGGCTCTCCTGAACGAATTCCTCGTCGAGCTCGCCGAGATGGACGCGGCTGTCCACATGATGCACCGGATAAGCCGAGCTTGAAGGAATCGTACCCGCGCCGGTCAATGCGCCGATCATCGTATTCCGCCGCTTCACGAGTTGATCCGTATCACGGTTCCAATCGAGCAGCGGCCTCATAAACGGATAAAAGCCCGCCAGCACCTGCAGCATGTCCCGAAGCCTGCCGATTGGAAAGCTTCGGTAGCTGTCGCTTCGGGCGATCAGCCTGTGCAGCTCGCCCACCGCCATGTCCTGCGCGGCAACGATGGAGATCGTCTGCTGCGACAGGACATCGAGCCGATCCCGCGGGATCTGGATCGGCTCGATATCTCGCTCGGCAATTAATTTGCCGAGCACCGCCATCTCCGGCAGCACGCCCCGCTGCCGGGCGACCATCGCGCCGCGGCTCGCGCTGCCGACGGCGTGGCCCGCACGGCCGATCCGCTGAATGCCGGATGCGGCCTCAATAGGAGAATCGAGCTGAATAACCAGCTCGATATGCCCCACGTCTATGCCAAGCTCGAGCGAGGAGGTTGCCACAATGCAGCGCAGCTCGCCTGCCTTTAGCATTCTCTCTACTTCCAGCCGCCGCTCCTTGGCAATACTCCCATGATGGGCTCTTGCCATCTCGTAGCCGGCATGATCATTCAGCCGCAGACATAAGCGTTCGCATAACCTTCGGCTGTTTACGAAAATAATGACCGAACGGCAATCGGACATCAGCGCAAACAGCCTGTCCAGAATCGGCAGCCACACCGCTTCTCGGGTCTGCATCGGCTGCGATTGATCAGGCATCGTCAACGTTACTTCAAGCTTTTTGCTCATATGGCTTTCCACGATCGTTACCGGACGCGGCACTAGACCTAGCGGATGAATGAATCCTTCACTATCGGCCACTTGTTGCTCATCTTTCCTACTGCCTGCCGGTTCCTGCCAGCCGCCAAGAAATCTTGCCACGCGGGCAAGCGGCTTCTGCGTTGCCGATACGCCGATTCGTTGAATCCGTCTTCCGCATAACTCCTCCAACCGTTCGAGCGACACGGACAAATGCGTTCCTCTTTTATCTGCTGCGAGATCGTGAATCTCGTCAATAATCGCGTAAGAGACCGTCTTTAGCATTTCCCTCCCTTTCTCGGAAGTGAGAAGAATATACAAGGATTCCGGCGTAGTGACCAGAATATCCGGCGGTTTCCGATACATAGCGGATCTAACCGAGCTGGTCGTATCCCCTGTCCGAACGCCGCTGCGGAGTCCCGGCCAGTTCGCATCCGTTGATGCGGCAAGCTTATCGATCTGTTCGATAAATGCTACCAGATGATCATGGATATCGTTATTAAGGGCCTTAAGCGGCGTAATATAAAGCAGCCTTACGCCGGCCTGACGCTGCAGCTGCTTCATTTTGGCAATCCCATCGAGACACGGAAGAACGGCGGCTAATGTTTTGCCCGAGCCTGTCGGAGCCGCAATCAACGTATTGTCGCTAGCTGTAATCGCTTTCCAAGCTTGTTTTTGCACGTCGGTCGGCTCGCCGAACGAAGCCTCAAACCATTCCGCAAGGGATGGATGAAATGAAGATAATGACGAGCTTTGCATGACTTTCAGCTCCATCTGATTATAGTCGGTCACAATTCCTTTACTACTATATTATATCAGCACAATCGGGCAAGCGCCAAAACGAAAACAGCGCATAAAATCCCCCTTCTGAAGAAGGAGTCCTTCATGCGCCAGCTTGCTAATTGTAGATACAAATTGTATCATAACACTATAACACTCTTCTATGGGATGGGAAGTGCCGGAATGTCCGTCATCCTTCGACTGCCGATAAGAGGGCTGCTGCTATGGCTGCTTTTTTTCAGTCTGACTGATGCCTTATTTACCGATATCGGAATAAGATTAAAGCTAATAACCGAGCTGAATCCGTTTGTATCTTGGCTATATAACTGGCACTCTATCGCTTACTATGGCGTTAAGCTGTTATTTCCCATTCTCTTTTTGTGTATTTATCCTCGGTTAAGTACCCGCTTATGGATCCATTATTCCGCTGTCATCCTATTCCTGCTCTACTTATTCGTTAACATGTACCATTTACTGTGGGTGGCACTTGCTCTCGTGAACGGCCATCATGGATGAAACGAACGCCAGAAATCGCCGCGCTCATCAATAATGTTCATTATCTTCGAGTAAGGGATTCTGAATTCAGGAAAGCCTGCTGCGTAAGGCGCAATCTCATAAGGCTCGAAATACAGATGCAGCGCATCCTGCGTTACGAAAAACGGTTGATCCGGTTTGATGCCTTTATACGTATCCGGAAAAACATAATCATACTGAGGGTCCGTTTTGATTTGCTCCCCTACGAGATCGCTCAGCACCTTCACGTAGTCACTGCCAGGTTTGAATAAATCCTTCAGCGTATACATGTCTCCATTGGACACATCGATATGGGCATAGACCTTCGTTGGCATGCCATGTGCTGCCCCAGCCGGATAATTATAGCCCGTCATTTCAATCTCAAGCAGGTTTTTCTTGAACAACGTCACTTCGTAATCCCCGCTATACGTATAACCAAGCTGCTCATCGCCAGGGATCGGCTTGACCTGCGACATTACCTTAAGCGTTTCGTTCAACCGCTCCTGCGCTGCATGATCGGCGATCCCTTCAACTGCGGGATAATAGACGACATAGTCCTTATTCGGCTTATATTTATGCTCTCTTACGAGATAAGGCAAGCGAAGCGGAATGACCGTGTTAGGCTCCCATACGATACGTCCGTTACGGTTGGCGTATTTAATCCTTTGGTCAATATTTACCTGTATCAAGTCATCCTCGAGCTTCAAAGTACCGCTTCCTTGGAACTGCGGATAGCCGGGAGCCGGATTGCCGCTGGTGTTAATGAAGAAGGTCGTCTTGCCGTTGCTGGCGGAAGCGAGGCCTTTTCGATACGGCTGCACGTCCGTGTAGACAAATTCCGACAATCGTTTGCCATCGGAATCGAAGATCGCATACAACGAGCCAAGGAACGGTTGATCCGGATCAATCGCTTTCCCTACCGCATACCGCTGCTGGCCAATTGCCATGATATCGTTATAAATCGTTTGTATAACCAGATTTCCTTTTGTGTCAATCACGCCGTATTCCGAGCCAAAATCCTCCGCGTTATTCACGATTGCCCGGCCATTCTGAAACGGAAATGCCATAGAATAGGTCGGCTGAATCTTTACCGTGCCTTTCTCGTTGATGTAGCCATATTTCCCATTCGCCGTCTGTTGGAAAGGCAATAATCCATCCCCCAGAACCCCTACAAACGGATAATGATATTCTGCTTCCTTGGAACCGTCATGACGGATTAAAGCATAATCATTGTCCTTCATTTTTACGACGGCATGCCTATTGGAGAAATCGGTGGCATCTTCATAACGAAGGGGTATAACCTCCTTGCCCGACCGGTCAATGTAGCCATAGACGATTTTTCCGCCTTCCAGCTGGTTGTTTACCATCGCTCTTCCGTCATGCATATCTGCCATATAGGAATAGCCATTGCTTGTAACGATAGCTCCCGAATCATTAAGCAGCCTGTATTTGCCCTTGTCGTCTATAACAACCGCTCTTCCTTCCGAGAAAGGTGCAATATAGCTATAAACGGGTCTGACAAAATAAGCACCTGTTGTGTTAATCAGGCCATTCCCATTATCCGCACTTACTATAGCAAGCCCATTCGTCTGAAAATCCTCTGCACGGTCAAAGCGCGGCGGTATCACCATCGTGCCGATTCCATTAATATAGCCCCATCTCGTTCCGCTAGTCGTTTTTTCTGATCCCGGATAATGAGAAATCGCTCTAGTCTCCAGAGTCCGTTCATCAGGTACAATATTCCGAAAACCTATAGGACTCCATTCATAGACCGCGCGCCTCGTCTGTTCTTCCCCAGTCCGCCAATTAATAATAAGATTATTAACCATCCGGCTAGTTACGGGAGCAGCAGTTAGCTCAGCAACACTATAACCTTCGCCCTTCGCAGCTGTAGCAATCGTCCATCCGATATGACGGTATTGCAAAATATGAACATAAAGCTCATCCTGCCAGCGATACACAACCGTTAGCTCCGGAACGCCATCCCCGCTTAAATCCTGGGGATAAATCGCGTATTCGTTAGGAGGATCCTCCATCATGACTAGCTCCGCCCCCGGAGGCAGTGAAGATTGTGCCAATCGGATAATCTGGTCATTGATCCAGTCCATTCGCCTTTGGTCCCCTTTCCCAGCACATTACATCAACTCACTATTCGTATGCGGAAAATTAGGAGAAATATGACAGGTTTTGAATAGAGCTTGGACCTTCGTTTGGCGTCTTACCGCTTCTTCCGGAATAAGAAGCAGGCAGCGATCGCAATGGCAACATAAATTAGGAGGACTATTCCAAGCGTAACCATTCTTTCCGACTTGCTCCCGTCCGCAAACAATACGGGGCCAAGTCCAAAGAAAGTGACTAGAAGGAATACGATTAGCAGTACAACACCTAGAAGTAACCTTATTCTCAGCGCCTCCTACTTGTCTAACGTCGACTCACAGAACACAATCCGGTTCCCGAACGGGTCGCCGATTCTGCATTCCAGCGTGTTCCACGGCGTTTCTTCCAGTCCGGGTCTTGCATATTTATAATTCTTGTCCAATAATTCGTGATGTAATTCCCTTATTCCGGTCATTTCAATGCGAACAGCCGAACCCGGACTACAGTCTCCGTAATGTTCGCTCAAATGCAGTCTTATTCTCCCCCTTGAAATCTGCATATACAGTGGCATTTCCGGTTCAAAACGATGCTCCCAATCCACGGTGAAGTCTAAAAAGTCCAAATAAAACTCCCTTGCTTTTGCCTCGTCAAATATACGAAGAATAGGTACCAGCTGTTCAAACTTCATCATGCCTCTCTCCTTTATTTCATAAGGGCGAATGTCATACTGAGTAATCGAATGCTTGTTAATTTCCCCTGTATGGTTTTTAGATGCCGGTGCTTTATAAAAATTCTCGGTCATATAGCATATTGCAATACCAGTCGCGGACATGTTCAATACTGCTTACCGGTATAAAGATACTATTGATTCTATTAGAAATAGGATTCATAAACGTCCTGCTTTCTTCTCATGTATAAACTTTTTTTCGCATTGCGCCAAGGACAATATTGTATTGATCAGGATCATGGAGATGGGCATTCTTGAATTCCCAGCCCCCATGCTCGCCAATAAAGGCTTCAACTCCGATCATCCCGCCTCTAGTACGGACCTCTTCCACGTATTCGTCGAATTCTTCCCAGCCCATATGGATATAGGTATCCCAGCCATAATCCGGCCCTTCCCATTCCGTTGGATAACTGTGACGCTTGGCTGAGACGGCATTCGGTTTAACATCTTCTCCGGAGACAGCTTGTTGAAGGATAAAACAGACCTCGTCACGCTCCGCATGTCCCCAATCATCAATCGAAAATCCTAAGCAATCGCGATAATACGCTTGCGACTTAACCAGATCCGATACTAATCGAACCTGAATAGTCTTCCCGAGCTTAACTCTGGACTTGCCCTTCTCTTCTTCAAGCACTTGTTCGCTCATGAGATTGACCTCCCGACGATTGATCTACTGATCCTTAAGCAGATCCGATATCAGAATTCCATTGATTCGCAAACCATCAATATTGCAGTTATCAATCGTTACATTGGATAAATCGCAGGCATTGAACTGGGATTTCGAGAGATTGCAGCTTTTAAAAGTGGTTGGTTCATATTGTCCATCCGGTTTGTATTGCGGCTCGCCTTCATTCGGTAGAACGACATTCGTAAACTTAGTGCCAATCAGATAGACATGATCAATGCTGGCCTGACTGATATTTGCAAGCTTAATACTTACCCCAGTCATGTTCGCATCCGTAATTTGAAAATCACTCATATTCACATCATTCAATTTCATGGCGCTCATATTTACGTTATTAATCGAAGTTCTTGCCAGGCTGACATTATCGATTACCAGCTCTTCCGCGCGAACCTCCTGCCACTTCGCACCTGAAATATCCGATTGCCGCAGATCATACGGCCCAACCTTTAAGCTCATCCTCAGATCTCCTCCAACAAATAGTTATTCAAACAGGTAAGTCGGTACAAATTCTGCCTTTATTACCCAAATAATAGCATGAAAACAAAAAGGGAACAAGTGTTTGCATTTCTTCGGAATTGTGTTATGATCTTCTAAATTACTCTATATGAATTCCGCCGCTTCGTTTGTCTATTGGCCATACACCAATTAAAGGCATAAGCATGAATAATAATTCTCCATACAATTACATTTGTAAACAGTTCTGCTTTTAGTATTTAACGGCCTTTAACGCGAGCCATTGAGGAAGCGCAGCCGAAGGATTGTCATGCCAATTGGAGTAGCTATCTATTTGTTCAGCGGTTAAATTATCGCCTTCGTTCTCTGAATCATCGACCCAGAACCAACCGTTCTCCGCATACATCTCTTCGATATGCTTGATATGAAGGCTGGCGCAAACAACAGCATTCAATATATCCTGAATTCTCCAGCCGTAGGTTGGCACTTCTCCAAAGGGCCCCGTTAGGTGATAAGGCTTTTTTACAGTGAGAGCTTCTTTTGCCTTAATTCCAAACGGCCGCATAAATGGATGGATATCGTGCATGATATAGATTCCGTTTCTCTTCAGAACCCTGCTAACATTATTGTACATGGACTTTAGATCATGGATCCAAACGTGAACGCCATTTGAAGTATAGACGAAATCGTATTCTTCGCTTGGAAGTTGCGACAACGACATCGTATCTTCGCATATGAACTCTATGTCCCAGCCCTGTTGCTTGGCAATAATGGAAGCGTTCTCTATTTGTTTATCGGAAATATCACTGGAAGTGACTCGAGCTCCCAATAAATGAAAAGCAAAAACCGCATGATTATCTCCGCTCGAAGGAACCAATACCCGTTTTCCTGTTAAGTCCGGGAAGGCCTCTCTAATCATGCCATATGTCGTTGGATGGAAAGCGGATGCAGGAACCGATATGATTTTTGCTATCGCCTCTTCGGTTCTATATTTCAAATACCAAGTATCTGACCACTCGTTCCAGCTGTTCTTCACCTTATTCTCGCTGTTCATCTGATCATTCCTCCAATTCGCATGCCGGATATAAACCACCATTAACAGAAACAGATGTACGGAGTAATTTAATGATTTGGTTGGCTACGTTAGCTGGATCCATTAAATTCCCTTCTGCCTTCTGATCCGCAAAATATTTCGCTAATGCCGTATCGGACTCTCGTGCTGTCTGCTGCATTGGTGTGTCCATCATCCCTGGGTCAACTGCATAAATTTGAACTTTATTTGCCGCCTGACCCTGATCTTGCTCCATTCCTATACATTGGGAAAACATATTCATCGCGGCTTTGGCCGAGCAATAGAGACTCATGCTTGGTGCAGGATACTCTCCGGATCCGGATAATATATTTACGATTTTTCTTCCAACACGCCAATCCGAGGTCAACCGAATAAAAGTCGAGGTAAGAAGCATCGGAGCCACAAGGTTGAGTTGTATATTTTTCATGATTTCCTCATCCGAGCAAAGATGAATCTCTTTTAATGGCGTTACTGAAGCCGCATTATTAATCAGGGTTATAGAATCGAGGTCATATTGATTAATAGCCGAAATAAGATTTTGTACTACAGTTTTAATATTCTCCAAATGAGTGAGATCAACAGGATAAAAGTAGTATTTTCCTGCTGCAGCGTCTTTGCCAATTACCTCATTATTCGTGCGGGATAAACCGATAACCGTGTTCCCATCCTCTAGAAGGTTATTAGCGAGCTCAGCTCCAAGTCCGCTGGATACTCCTGTAATGATGCAAACATGATTAGGCATGATAATCTCATCTCCTCTTCATTTCCCTAATCTTAATCATATAGTAGGTAACAGAATTGCTCACCGCCAGAAAAAAGAAAACAACTGCCAGGAACATCACTCCGCTAAAATAAGCATTATTCTTATCTTCCACTATAAGAAATAGCAAAGGGATTAATGAAACCACAAATCCTGAAATAAACAGAATACTCAACAGCCTTCTCCATTTCATCCTCTCACTCCCGAATTTAAGAGTTGACCCTCTATTGACTTCAACATTTTTCCAGTAAAAACAAGATTAACACATCTGAATGCACCATGCACGCAAAACTTCAAACTCGTATTCTAGCAGACCAAAGCTTGTGTATACCGATTAAAGAGCTTGGTTATTGAAAAGAACTAGAAATGCATTCCCATTTCATGCTATATTGCATAAGGCTAGAGATTTTGATGAAGAGAGAGGTTACAACATGATTGATCGTACTATTTTGGTGAAATTCGGAGAGCAAACAACCAACGAACAGCTCCAAGAGATCGTAGATCGCTTTAAGGCGCTGAAACAACATTTGACAGGTGTCGTTGAAATTAATGCCGGCATTAATTTCTCGGATAACAACAAAGGCTACCAGCTGGTCCTTCGCGTCAGATTCGAAGATAAAGCTGCGTTAGAGGCTTATGGCCCTAACCCGCAACACCAAGCTGTAGCAGCGCTTATCCGCGAGTATGGCCGTGAGGACAGCATAGCAGCGAATATCGAAGTGTAACCTAAAAACAGCGGATCGCTTTGCAAAGCGACCCGCTGTTTTTTCGAACAATAAACTGTTTTACTCGGTTACAACTATTAAAATAACAAAAAATCCGATCATAGTTGATCGGAATTATACTTGATAATGGTGCCGGCGATAGGAGTCGAACCCACGACCTACTGATTACAAGTCAGTTGCTCTACCAACTGAGCTACACCGGCATAAAGGTATATTTACACCTTGAAAACTGGATGCGAAAGTTTGAATTCCTTAAGTCATTTATGGGGCCCCTGCAAAGTACTCGGAAGTAACTCCGAAGCATTTGCTTCACTTTGTGGGGTATCCAAGTTTATGCTTCCGAAGTACGTTTCCTTCGGAAACGTTGTAGGATAAGCCCTCGACCGATTAGTATTCGTCAGCTCCACACATTGCTGTGCTTCCACCCCGAACCTATCAACCTCGTCGTCTTCAAGGGGTCTT
>NZ_SLVP01000004.1:501479-558730 GCF_004345425.1 Paenibacillus sp. BK033 | reverse complement strand
GTCCGCTCGACTTGCATGTATTAGGCACGCCGCCAGCGTTCGTCCTGAGCCAGGATCAAACTCTCCATGAATGGTGTTTGACTTGCTCATTACTTAACTAGCTATTTAAAACTTGTTTGAATCGACGTGATTCATTTGTTCAGTTTTCAAGGAACTTGTTTGTCACATTTTGTCGTGACAAGATGTTATGTTATCAGCTTCTTCATTCTTTGTCAACAGCTTGTTTCACATTTTTATTTGCTTCGATGCGTTTCGCTATTGATGTCGTGTCTTCCGAAGCGACAAGAAATAATATACCATGTCCGATTTTGAAATACAACTTGTAATATATGACATTTTTCCTCCGCTTCATAAATAAACGCCGCTAGCCTTTTTTCAAAGACCCGCGGCGCTCCGGCATACTATGAAAACTCAGGCTTCGCCTAATAAACGGAGCAATTCGTCTTCGTCATCTATTACGGTAATGCCAAGATCACGGGCTTTGGTCAGCTTGCTTCCTGCGCTTTCCCCCGCAATAACGAAGTCCGTCTTTTTCGATACGCTGCCGCTGACTTTGGCGCCGAAGGCTTCAAGCTTCTTGGCCGCTTCGTCACGCGACATTTTCGACAAGGTCCCCGTTAATACAACCGTCTTGCCGCTAAAAATGCTGTCCTGACGAACAACTGCCGGCTGCTCGGCTTCGGCTTTAACGCCAAGCTCGCGCATGCGGGCAATACTTGCCGCGATTACCGGATCGGCAAAATAACTCACGATACTGTCCGCTACGATTGCGCCAACGTCCTGCAGGCCTACAAGCTCTTCCGCCGTTGCCGACATGACGGCATCAAGGCTTCCGTAGTGGTCGGCAAGCATTTTGGTCGTCGCTTTCCCCGTGTTCGGAATGCCCAAGGCAAAGAGGAAGGCTGCCAGATCGCGGTCTTTGGATTTTTCAATGGCATCGAGCAGCTTGCGGGCTTTCTTGTCCCCGAAACGGTCCAGCTTAATCAAATCATCGTAACCAAGGGCATAGAGATCCGCCGGATCATGAACATCGCAGTCAGCATACAGCTGTTCTGCCGTCATTACGCTGAAGGCTTCGATATCCATCGCGTCACGGGACGAGAAATGGGTGATACGCCCGATAATTTGCGGCCGGCAGCCCAGCTTATTGTTGCAGAACAGATGCGCTCCCCGCTGCTCCAGCTCGGTGCCGCAGGCCGGGCATACGGTTGGAAATACGATTTCCTGACCGGGCTCTTCGTCCACTTTGCCTAGTATTTCAGGGATTACATCGTTGGAGCGGCGAATGGACACAAGAGTGCCCAGGGCATACTTCAAGTTCTTCCGTTCAATGTCGCCGATATTGTTAAGCGTACAGTTCTGTACTGTAACTCCAGCTAGCTCAACGGCTTCCACGCGTGCCACCGGCGTGATTTTGCCCGTACGGCCCACTTCCCAGGAGACAGACTCCAGCACCGTTGCCGCCTCTTCCGCCTCAAACTTGAAGGCTACCGCCCAGCGCGGGAACTTATCGGTATAGCCCAGCGCCTCACGCGTACGCATATCCGTAAGCTTCACGACAGCGCCATCGATCAGGAAGTCGAGCTCCAAGCGCTTCTCGGCAATCCGCAGCAACTCTTCCTGCACTTCTTCAATCGTATCGAAATACAAGGCATACGGATTGACTTTAAACAGATTATCTTTCAAGAACTGCTGCATTTCCCGGTGATTCGCAAACGAAACGCCCTCCGCAAAGCCGACATTATAGAAGAAAGCGCTCAGCTTCCGCTCCGCCGTTACTTTCGGATTCAGGTTTCGAAGCGCGCCTGCCGCGGCATTGCGGGCATTTTTGAGCGGTTCTGCCGCCGTCTGGTTATATCGCTCCAGAACGGACAGATTCATAATCCCTTCCCCTTGCACTTCAATAATTCCATCTTTGAATGGAATAGTCAGCGGTACGGAACGAATGGTCTTCACCTGTGCCAGAATTCCCTCGCCAACCGTGCCGTTGCCGCGGGTGGATGCCTGAATAAGCTGGCCGTTCTCATAGGTCAGGTTGAGGGTCAAACCGTCGAATTTGAGCTCAACGACATAGTTGGGCTGCGGAAGAGGCTCCTCCTCCGGATGCTTCGCGTTATAGTCATTGATGGCTTTCAATACCCGCTGATTCCACGCCAGGAGATCTTCGGTATCCTGCGCCTTGTCGAGACTCCATAAGCGGGCCCGGTGACGGTGGGGCTCAAAGCCTTTGAGCAGTTCTCCTCCAACGCGCTGAGTAGGGGAATCGGGCAGTACAATGCCGGTAGCCGCTTCCAGCGCTACCAGCTCGTCGTACAATTTGTCGTAGTCCGCGTCATTAATCGTCGGCTGGTCAAGCGTATAATACGAATAATTATGGGCGGAAATTTCCGCCGCCAGCTCTTGCATGCGGCTCAACTGCTCAGGCGTTGCCGTCTGGTTTTCCATGGGAGGGTCACATCCTTCCATCCAATTAGACTTTTGTTATTGGTGCAAATCCGGCCAAAAGCCGTTTGACGCCAACCGGCGCAGGGAAAGCGATTTGCAGCTCCATGTCGTTGCCCGTTCCTTTGACGGAAACGATGACGCCTTCGCCCCATTTGCCGTGCGCGACCTTGTCGCCGGCAACAAAGTTCCGGTCCGCGGCGTTCCCCGCGGCCGATCCGGCGGTAGCCGCCGCTTTCGCTGCTGCGTCAAGCGGCGTGCTCACGCGCACTCCCGCACCCGATGGTCCCGAGGTGCGGGCTCCGGCGCCGGACGCGCCGAAGGATGGCGCGCGCCCTGCGCCAAAGCCGGCGCTGCCGCCGCTGCTGCCAAAGCTTGCGCGGCTTGCGCTGCCGGCAAAGCTGCTCGCGGAGCGCCCAATCGTCCCGCCCGGCGAAGCCAGCGTCTTCACGTTGTCCGGCACTTCCTGCAGAAAACGCGAAGGCAGGTTGGCACTGATGCGGCCGAAGAGTGTCCGGCTACGCGCGCAGGTCATGTAGAGCTGCTTTTCCGCACGGGTAATCCCTACGTAAGCAAGGCGGCGTTCTTCTTCGAGCTCTTCGTTATCGTTTAACGCGCGGCTGTGCGGGAAGATGCTTTCCTCCATCCCGATAATAAAGACAACCGGGAACTCCAAGCCCTTCGCGCTATGCATCGTCATGAGAACAACGGAATTGTTGTCCGCCGGTTTCCCGTCGTCATCCTTGTCCATGGAATCAATATCCGCGATAAGGGCAAGGTCCGTCAGGAAAGCGACTAATGTCTTGTCTTCATTGCGCTTCTCGAAATCCATCGTAACGGACAGGAACTCGTCGATATTTTCCAGGCGGGCCGTCGACTCAAGGGTCTTCTCGCGCTGCAATTCAATGCGGTATTGCGACATCTCCAAGACCTTCTCCGTCAGCTCGGTTACGGACAGATAGTCGACCATCTGCGTTAAATTATCGATCATATCCTTAAATTCGTGCAGCAGACCTTGCGCTCTAGCGTTCAGATCAATCCCTTGCAAATTGCCAAGCACGCTAAAGATAGACGTGCCTTGACGGACGGCTTCTTCCGCCAGCTTCGCTACCGTCGTATCGCCGATCCCCCGCTTCGGCACGTTGATGATCCGCTGCAAGCTGATATCGTCGTCCGGATTCGAGATCAGTCTGAGGTACGCGAGCAAATCCTTAATCTCTTTGCGGTCATAGAACTTGATGCCGCCGACAATTTGATACGGAATGTCCGACTTGATCAGAATTTCCTCGATTACGCGGGACTGGGCGTTGGTGCGGTACAGAATGGCGTGGTCATCGTATCTGCGGCCGCTTTTCACGTTTTTGCTGATCGTGCCGGTTACGAAATACCCTTCGTCATGCTCGGAGTCGGCCTGATACAAGGTAATCAGGTCGCCTTCTCCCTGATCGGTCCACAGCTTTTTCGGCTTGCGGCCCGTATTCAGCTTAATGACGGCATTTGCCGCTTCCAGAATGTTGGCCGTAGAACGGTAGTTCTGCTCGAGCATTATGGTACGGGCTTCCGGATAGTCATCCTCAAAGTTCAGGATGTTCGTAATGTCCGCTCCGCGCCAGCGGTAGATCGACTGGTCGCTGTCGCCGACAACGCAAATATTGTGATGCTTGTCAGCCAGCATGCGGCAAAGCATGTATTGCGCTCGGTTCGTATCCTGATACTCATCCACATGGATATAACGGAATTTGTTCTGGTAGAACTCCAGCACTTCCGGCATTTCCTTGAACAGCTGAATCGTCGTCATGATCAAATCGTCAAAATCCAGCGAGTTGTTGCTCTTCAGCCGCTTCTGGTACATCTTAAATACTTTCGCCACAATATCGGTAAAATAATCGCCCGTCTTCTGCTCGTAACGCTCCGGCGTAATGAGTTCGTTCTTCGCGCCGCTGATCTCGGCCTGAACCGCTTTCGGCTCAAATTTTTTCACGTCGATATTAAGCTCTTTCATGCAATTGCGGATGACCGACAGCTGGTCGGCGGAATCCAGGATCGAGAAATTGGAAGTAAAGCCGATACGATCGATATCCCTGCGGAGAATCCGCACGCACATGGAGTGGAAGGTAGAGACCCAAATATCCTGACCGGAAGGACCAATCAGCGCCGCTACCCTCGCCTGCATCTCCCTGGCGGCTTTATTGGTAAAGGTAATGGCCAAAATGCTCCAAGGCGCAACCCGCTTCTTCTCGATTAAATAAGCAATACGGTGCGTAAGCACCCGGGTCTTGCCGGATCCCGCCCCCGCCATGATAAGCAATGGTCCATCCGTCGCCTGAACGGCATCCCTCTGCGGAGGGTTCAGCTTCTGTACGGCTTGATCAATATTTATCGGATTAAACATAAATGTACTCCTTAATTATAAGTTCTGTTCGCATTGCGTTCGCTTCTTACTGTTAGTGTAGACAACGTCCAGTAATGTGTCAATTTGCAAATAAAAAGCTATTCCTAAAGCTTGTTCTTACGCTCTCGGAATAGCTCTGTGCTGCCTTGCATCTCTTGAAAAAGCTTCTGTCTTCAGCTTGCTTCGGGCATACGCTTGCCCGTTCACCGCCGAGCTGCCGCGCGGACGGCCTCAACGGTCGACAGCGCAGCCGCCAGGTCGTTGTAGATGACATTGCCAACCACGATGGTATCGGCAATGCCGGCTGCCTGCGCTGCGGTATAGGCATTATGAATGCCCCCGCCGTAAAAAAGCTGAGCCCCTTGAGCCGCATCCTTCGCTGCGCGGACCAAGGCCATATCGCCAAAACGCCCGCTATACTCGATATAAATGACCGGAAGATGCATCAGTCTCGCACCCATGCGGACATGGGCAACCACAGCCGTCTCGTCCAGCTCCGTGTCGGCGCCCGTAACGGCAGCAGCCGTTGCGTCATTATTGAGGATGATATAGCCCTGCGAAGCAGTCTCTTCCCACGGCACGAAAGAGCCGTATTCTTTAAGTCCTTCGATCTGGCGGCCGATAATCCACTCCGACTTGTCCGTGTTGAGGACGATCGGGACAAAATAACCGTCAAAGCCGGGAACGGCCCCGTCAAGGGTCGAAACCTCGAGGGCACAGTCCACCTCATAGCGGCGGATGCGCGCCATGAGGTCAACCGTATTTTCAAACGTAACGCCGCTGGAGCCGCCAACTATGATCGCATCGGTTCCGGACATACAGACGGCATCTAAAGCCTCGTCCGAAATTTCCTTCTCCGGATCTAATTTGAACACATGTCTCCAGCCGCTGTACCATGCTCCACTCATAAAGGCCGTTCTCCTTATTTCACGAGCTGCCCGCGCGTAACGCCGAGCTGATTCGTTGCTTTTAACGTTTTCCATACCTTTGTGCCGCTGATTCGTCCGTCCAGCGCGTCACGGTACAAACCAAGCACTTCGCGTACTTTGTCCGCGGTCTCTTCCAAGAACTCAACGCGGTAGGAAGGAACGCCAAGCTCCAGGAAATTGCGGATATACTCGGCGCCCGATTGCTCGATGGCGTTGTACACCGTATTGCGGCAGCCTTCGTCTACCCGCACCGGATGGGACATCCCGATCCGGTCCTGCAGGGATGCGCGGTGATCCTCGCAAGGGCGCCCGCAGTTCGTATAGTCGGTGCCTTCGCTCATGAATGTGCAATATACGCAATGCTCCGTATGGAACATCGGCAGATGCTGCTGAATAACGACTTCCAGGCGCGAGGTGTCGGATTGCTCGAGCATATCGACCATCTGCTGAATGTTCAGGTCATAGGACGGTGTAATCAGATCCAGGCCCGCTTCGGCAAATACTTCGACCGCTTTATGGTTCGCTACGTTAAGCGAAAAATCGCCGATCAGCTTAGGAAACGGCTTGCCCGGGTTCTCCGCGCGCGCACGAAGGTAGTAGTATAACGCCCCCGTATTGCGGACAAGCACGGCATCCGGCTGGAGTTTCAATATATTTGCATGGTAGCCGTTCTCTCCCGGCATATGAATGCGAGGCGTAGCCAGAGCGATAGGCTTGCCGGCTTTACGCGCTGCTTCGATTGCGGCAGGAAACTGCTTGATAAATTCAAAGTCCGCATAGATCATCTCGACATCCATTTGAACAGCTGCTTCAACCTGCTCCAGATTGCGGCAGAGAGCCGTCAATTTCGGCTCGGCTACCTGCTGTTTGGAGGACTTGGCTTTTGCGACTGCGTTTGGCGCATCGTCAAGCGGATCGATCATATGCTTCACGTATACCGGCGGCTTCGGACGTTCGCCTGTCAGCTTCTCGACCGCTTCGCGGCGAATCCGGTTCAGCTCGCGTACGGGTACGATAACGTCGCCCTCAAGCGCGACCTCCAGCCGGTCCAGCTGATAGAGCGAGCCGCCAAGGCGGCCAAGCTGATCTTCAAGCAGCGCAGCGTCCATCGGACGTTTGTTCGCCTGCTCCAGCAGCAGCTCGGATTCAACCTCTACCGTGATGCCCTTCTGCGCATCCGTCCACCAGGTGCGGAGCGGTTCGCCAACGCTGCCCGTTACTTTCAGGTGCAGAGGGAATACGCGGTACGGCTTCTCGGTCTCGAACGTTGCACGTAGACGCTTGTCGAGAGCAGGGTCATTCGTCTTCCAGATCTTATCTCCGACATGGACCTTGCGAAGATCTACGTCATTGCGTCCGGCAACGAGCTCAAGAAGAGTCCCTTCCTGCGCTTCGCCTTCAATCTTCTGGCCGTGACGCCGCAGGTCGTAGACGCGTCCGCCCTCTTCCTTCTTCGTTGGATCCCCGGCGTCAAATACGATACCGTCACCGCGCTTGAGCGGAGCTTCCAGGCGGATCGTCACCGCATCGCGGAGAATACGCTCTACCCGGCCCAGATAAACGCCGCGGCTTTTCGGGAAGGTGCCGTCAACAAGCTGCTTGTTGTTCGTCCCTTTCAGGAAGCCATGGGTAAACCCGCGGGAGAAGCTTTGCTGCAGCTCGCGGACTTCCTCCTTCGAAGGGCCCGTGAGGTCACCTGCAAAATAGCTGTCAATCGCGCGGCGGTACTTGCTCACCACGTTCGCTACGTATTCCGGGCTTTTCAGACGGCCTTCAATTTTGAAGGAAGTTACGCCCGCTTGAATCAGTTCCGGAATCAGGTCGATAGCCGCCAGATCTTTCGGAGATAATAAGTAAGCGACATCGCCCATCGGCTTATGCTCGCCGTCTACCATCAGATCGTAAGGAAGACGGCAGGCCTGCGCGCATTCCCCGCGGTTCGCGGAACGGCCGCCCCACATCTCCGAGGTCAAGCATTGGCCCGAGTACGATACGCAGAGCGCGCCGTGCACGAATACTTCCATCGGAAGCTTGGCCTGTTCGCCGATCTTTTGAATTTGCTTCAGGTTATTCTCGCGTCCGAGAACGACGCGTTCCATGCCGAAAGGCTTCGTGAATTCCACCGCCTCAGGCGAGGTGATCGTCATTTGCGTCGAGCCGTGGATCGGGAAATCCGGAGACAGCTCGCGGATCATTTTCACAAGACCCAAGTCCTGCACGATGACCGCATCCACGCCGGCATTGATGCACATTTCTATCAATTGCTTCGCATCCCGAAGCTCGTCTTCAAATACGAGAATATTAAAGGTCAAGAAACCTTTTACGCCATAGGTATGAAGAAACGCCATAATCTCCGGCAGCTCTTCGCTCCGGAAATTGTTTGCTCGAGCACGCGCATTAAACTTCTCTACGCCAAAAAAAATGGCATCCGCGCCGTTGGCCACTGCTGCGCGCATGCAATCCCAGTCGCCGGCAGGAGCCAGCAGCTCGATATCCTCTCGTTTTATATCTATCGTCATTCGACATTCATTCCTCCATTTGTAAACCTGCTATTGCTAGTTTATCAAACCGCGGCAGCAGATGCCACCACCCAATACTGGCAGGGAAGAGAAAAGAAGCCGATTCTCTGGCTGAGAACCGGCTTCTTTCCTTCTATCAGTCGTGATTATTGGAATTTGATCGATTTAACAATCGTGTCAAAACGATTTAAAGCGCTGGTTGTCGCATTCGCGTTATTAATGCCAAAGAGGAACATGATCGTATTGCCTTTGTTCTCTACGAAATAAAAAACATCCGTAATCGGAATATCGTCTTCCGTAACATCTTGAACCGAGAATTTAATGACATTCGCGCTTCCGATCTGGAAGGAGGTGCTGCCGGAGACCGTAACCCCTTCTTTCTGCAAGGATTGCTGAACGGATTGAGCTGTGCTTGAAGCGCTCATATCCTCGATATTTTGAAGAATCATGTGCCCGAAGCTATCGACGTAAGCAACGGAATCCTTGTTGAAATCGGTGTTAACCCCGAACCAATAAGCAGGAAGAGCAACCGAGTATCCGTATTTGGTACTTGTTTTGACGGTAACCTCGGAACGGTCTAAGTCAAACTCATCTTCCATTTGGCCATAATTTTTCTCCACGTATGCGGTATCGATATCTACCGTTGCCATCGTAGACTTAAATAACGCTTCCCCTTGCGAGCCTGTCTTGGAATCATAGTTGAAGTCAATCGCATAACGGTATTTGCCGGCAATCAGCAGCACCTCGTTAGCGGTGTACCACAATTTCTGGTCATAAGTGAACTCGTAGGTTAAAACAAGCGCATTGCCGTCTTTTAACGTAATGGAAGAGGTTTTCTCGTTCTTAATGTAGTTCGGCAGGAAATCATCATGCAAAAGCTGTTGTCTCCGCGCAAGCCATTGCTGCGGGTTGTCCTGCTCTTTCACCGAGGAAATGCTGAAGGAGAAGTAACCGTCCTCGCTGACGTAAGTCGGGTTGCTGCTATCCTTGTCCATATACCAGCCAGCGGGAAGCTTTAGAGACAAGCCGTATTCTTTGTTGTTAATAGACATCAAACCATTAGAGACCTTAGTGATATCTTTAATCGTTTTATCGTTACTGTCGAAGGACGGAATAAAGCTGTCAAGCAGCGATTGATAGGGATCCAGAGCGGTTTTATCCGTGCCGGCTACTCCGCCCATGACATAGTAAAGCGTATCGCCCTTCTGAAGAGCACGGTATTCGAACAGCAAACCGCGTTCGGTCGTTCTGGTAACCACTTTCTCGAAGTTAAGACCATTCACGGTAATAGTCCGTTTATCAATAACAACCTCGTCATCGCCTAACCAGCCGGATACGATCTTGTCCTGAATTTCGCTTTTGGTCAGAACGTCGGAAACCTTCTCCGTGGAAATAATTACGCTTGTGTCGCTTGTTGTGCTGCCCCAAATCACAAATGAGCCATCGTCATTTTGATTCAAGAGCTTCAGCCCTGGCGGATAGTTCATTGTCCAGCCATAGTAGCTGTCGCCGAACTTGGTTTTGCCATAGTCAGGGTCCAGGTTTGTCGAACCGCCGCCCGAATTGCTATTGCCGTTGCCGGATTGAGCAATAGTACCGGTGATTACGATTTCGCCCGTCTTCTTGTCTTTGCCGATCTTCGCGCCAAAGGCTTCAACGATAACACGCACCGGCACCATCGTTGTGCCTTTGATTACGACTGGAGCAACCGCCACCGTCTGGTCTTTGCCGTTTACCTTTACGGTTTTGCTGCCAATGGTTACGACTACGGTCTTGTTGTTGTAAGTAAGGGTAATAATTTTGTTGTCTTGCAGCTTCAGCTTTGCGCCGAAAGCTTTCGTGATAATGCTAAGCGGTACCATCGTTGTTCCTGCTTTTTCAAAAGGAGCCTGCACCGTCGATTGTTTTCCGTTAATCGCAACGGTCGAGCTGTTTGTTTTGAGGCGGATTTCTACGTTGCCGCTCGCGGAGTCGGCTGCGAAAGCCGCTGCCGGCACGATCGTTATGACCAGCAATACCGCTAACAGCATAAACATAATTCGTTTCATCTTCATTCTCTCTACTCTCCCTATTTATTAAGGAATATAATATTAAGCTGTTGTCAGCATCAGTTTACGGGTAACCAAATCGCCATCGATCATCATTGTTACTTCAATTTGTTGGCCGGGTAAATACGACTTCAAAAGCTCGTTCACTTCTACAATAGAAGAAATCTGGTGACCCGCTACGGAATACAGCACATCTCCAACCTGAATGCCAAGCTTCTTGGCCGAGTCCGATTTGACTGAGGTAACGGTTAAACCGTCATCGGTCGGCAAACCAACGATAGCCGCATAGCTCTCTTCCAACCCGATTCCTAGGGAAGAGCGCTTCACGTAGCCGTACTTGAAGAAATGTCCCGTTACGTAGGAAACGGTATCCACCGGAATCGAAAAGCCCATGTTATCGATGCCTTCATCCACGAATTTCATGGAATTGATGCCGATGACTTCGCCTTTCATATTCACCAGCGGGCCGCCGCTATTGCCAGGGTTAATCGCGGCATCCGTCTGCAGCAGACGGTAATAGGAGGATACCGAGCGGTTCATGCCGCTGAGTACGCCCGTTGTTGCCGTGTTGCGAAGCGAGAAGGAGACAGGCGTGCCGATGGCAATAACCGTCTCGCCGACTTTCGCTTGCAGCGGCGATGCCGCAAACTTTGCTACCGGCAGCTTGGTCGCGTTGATTTTAACAAGCGCCAAATCGCTTGTTTCGTCGACATTGCTTCTTTTCCCGCTGTATTGCTTGCCGTCCGCGGTTACAACCGTAATGTTGGTCAAGTCTTTTACGACATGGGCGTTGGTCAAAATCCAGCCGTCGGCTTTCATGATAACGCCTGTCCCATGTGCCAAAACATAACGCTGATCGCCGCCGTCCGCCGGCTTGCCGATGATTCCTACAACGGAAGGAGAGACTTTGCTGACGACAGACGGTACATCTGCCGGAGGAGTGTAGGCATAAGTCTTGGTTGACGCATCGTAAGCGCCCGTACCTCCCAAAGCACTCGTCAGTGACGATGCCTTGACGTACACCTCTCCGTTAATCTTGGTCGCGCTCATTTTCATTGTTCCGGGACTTGTTGCCGTTCCCGCTGCAAACGCTGAACCGGCTACCAACAGTCCTCCCGTTAGGACGATGGCGCCTGCGCGAAGCATACTACGTTTCACTCTATCACTCTCCCAGATCCAATCAAAAACGAGAATCCATTTATAGGAAACACGTTCTAAATGTATCATGCCAAAGTACTAGACAACAAGCAGAATTTGTAAAACATAAATCTGAATGTTATGTAAAGAAATTGTTAATTCAAACATCCTTTTTCTAACGGACTAAAATCCAAAAATACGACATCATATAACCTTTTGTTCAGCTGAATTTTGACGTGATTTTTTAGACCTCTCGCAAGTGGAACACGCAATCTTGCCGCGCCTCGGGAATGCTTTCATTTGAATTGCCTAGTTTATATGCGATTTTGGTTTTTCTTTCGTAAAAATTAGATATACGCGCGACTAGAATGCTATAATAGGGACAGCCAAACCTTAGGAGGTAATAATAATGAAATTAGGCGTATTTGCCGTACTTTTCTCGCAAAAACCATTTGAAGAAGCACTCGACTATATCGCTGCCAAAGGTCTTGAAGCGGTAGAGCTTGGTACAGGCGGCTACCCTGGCAACGCGCATTGCGACCCGGATGCACTGCTTGCCGACGCCGGCAAATTGAAAGCGTTTAAACATGCGGTAGAATCGCGTGGACTGATGATCAGCGCGCTTAGCTGCCACGCTAACCCGCTTCACCCGCAAAAAGCGATTTCCAGCGCGGACGATGCGATTATTCGTAAAACCATCGAGCTGGCTAACCGCCTTGAGGTACCTGTTGTAAACACCTTCTCCGGCTGCCCTGGCGACCATGAGGATGCAAAATATCCGAACTGGCCGGTTGCTCCATGGCCAAACGATTTCCAAGAGATCCTCGCTTGGCAATGGGAGAAAAAAGTTATTCCATATTGGTCTGAAATCGGTGGTATCGCTGAGCAAAACGGCGTAAAAATCGGCCTCGAGCTGCATGGCGGCTTCTCCGTCCATACGCCTGCTACCCTGCTTCGCCTTCGCGAAGCTGCAGGCAAAGCAATTGGCGCCAACCTTGACCCCTCCCACATGTGGTGGCAAGGCATCGACCCTGTCGAAGCAATCAAAATCCTGGGCCGCGAAAATGCGATCCATCACTTCCATGCGAAGGACACTTCCATTGATTTCAACAACGTGAACAAACACGGCGTAACGGACATGCAGTCCTACACACTGATGCTGGACCGCGCTTGGCAGTTCCGCTCCGTTGGCTTTGGCCACGACCTGAAAACTTGGGCAGACATCATCAGCACGCTGCGTCTCGTTGGCTACGACTACGTTGTCAGCATCGAGCATGAAGACGGCCTGATGTCCGTTGAAGAAGGCTTCTCTAAAGCTGTTCAAAACCTGCAGCAAGTTCTGATTAAAGAGCCTGTTGGCGATATGTGGTGGGTATAATTCGATTGTGACTGGTATTCGCTGCGCAAAAGTATGTTTCTTCCGATCGCTGTTGACCGCCGGATTTCTTTGAATTAACCGCTATGCGGTTGAAATCCTCGGTCAAAGGCGAACGCTAGCGCTTCTCCAGAAACATACTTTCGCTCCGCTCACTCAATACACAAACGAATTAAAGAAGAAAGCAGAAAAACAGCCTGCCTGGCTTATGCCGGGCAGGCTGTTTGATTGGAATACGTCCGTTTATAAATGCTCGACTGATGCAAAGTCTAAAATTTGAAACTTGCCCTTTTCCCAGCTTAATATCGTCACAGAACATTCAACGATTAATTGGCTCTGTACGGTAACAAAATCAGGATGCCAAACAGTTAGTTCATTAATTGGAAAAGAATGAACCAAGAAATCCGTTATTATTCCTCCATGCGTAACAACTACAATGTTGCTTTGAAAAGGCTGCGTCTCTGCTAACTCTGTTAATAATGACGCTAATCTCTTACCCGCCTGCTTTGATGTATCGCCTATAGGCGGTATATATCCCCTCATCGGTTAATTTTACATCCCCGATTGCTTTTTCTTTTACGCCATGTCTAACAAGAAAAAATATTGTACTCATGACTAGATCACCTGCACCGTAACAGAATTAGGACAACGTCTCCCACTTCGCCCACATCTCTTGCGGGTTAAGCTCGTAGATTTCGTTCTCCCGGAACATAAACTGGTGCATGATAAATTCGCGGCGGATTGTCGCGAAATCCTGGTGGAAGCCTTTGATGAATTCGTTAAGCTCCTTCTCCGTGTATTTACGCCCCTTCTCCAGCTTGGAGATCATATACTCGAGTATAATAAGCTTTTTCTTAAGCTGAGCCGGAATAGACTTCAGCTGCCCCGCAGCAGTGATGAAGTTCTTGATCACGGACTGCCTTACGCGCTCAAATTCCTCGTTCATTTGTTCTTCTCCTCCTTTCTGTTGAGATGTCCGGTAAATCAAATTAGCCGTAGCATTAGAGCCATTCTTAATAAAGTAGTCATTTAGCGAAAAGTAGATCGTGTTCTTCTCTCTCCGTTCATTTATCAAGCTTGCTTCACGAAGCTTGGCTGCGTGATGAGTGACGGTAGCCGGCGTTACGCCAAGCTTCTCCGCCAATACCTGCCCGTTGAGCTCTCCTTCGGCAAGCAGGATCAGAAGCCGGATACGTGTCGGATCCGCTAATGCTTTATGGTAGTTCACTACCTTATCCAACTGCATGGAATCTTCCCATCCTTTCACATATCTAATTTAACATTTATCAAATTAGATGACTATTAAATAAGATAATAAAAGATCTCCTAGCATATGTCAATCGGGAAACGAAAAAGCGCCAGCCCATTTTCCTCTCGGTTCATGAGCTGGCGCTTATAAATGTAAAAAGCCTGCCGGAGAGCCGGCAGGCCTTGTATTTATGCCATCCAAACTTTAAAAATCATAATGTAGTCTATGTAAAGAAACAAAAGCAAAGCTATCGTAGTGAATCCGATTGCAAATACATTTTTCTTAGGGCGAGCTTTTACTAAACGTACAAAGCCAATCAAGATTAAAATGGTAAACGCAAGCATGAACCAGTCAAATGTATTGATGTTGCTGGTCGATTTAGCTGCTTCCTCTGCTGCCAAAAACATCGAGTGACCCCCTTTTATTCGCACGTAGCCTATATTACCTCTATGTTATCTTCAAGTGGCAAATCATGCAAGTCCGATTCAGATTTCGTAACAAGTTTGTCACGTTTTCCCACATTTGTTCTTTAAAACGTTGCCATACCAGTATACTCTGCAAGTTAATTTGTCCAATTCTGCCTCTATTTATAACTAAACATACAAAAGAGACTCTCCCTCCCTGCCGGATAAGAAGAGCCTCTCTTGCCTTACGTTTACTCCACGGCGCCTGCCGCTACGCTTTCCTCGACTGCGCGGTGCCGGTTCACCGTGCGTTCGCGGTCTCGCTCCATAATAGGCTTCAAATACTTACCCGTATAAGAGCCGGTCACTTTAACGACATCCTCAGGCGAACCTGACGCAACAATGGTGCCCCCGCCGTTTCCGCCTTCCGGTCCCAGATCGATCAGATAATCGGCTGTCTTGATCACATCGAGGTTATGCTCAATGACAAGAACCGACTCTCCGGAATCAACGAGGCGATGCAGGACCGTAAGCAGACGGTCGATATCATCGACATGAAGTCCTGTTGTTGGTTCGTCCAAAATGTATAGCGTCTTGCCGGTGCTGCGGCGGTACAGCTCGGAAGCCAGCTTCACGCGCTGCGCTTCGCCGCCCGACAAGGTGGTCGCCGGTTGGCCTAAGGTCATGTAGCCGAGACCGACATCAAGCAGAGTCTGGAGCTTCCGGTGGATACGAGGAATATTCTCGAAAAACTTCGTTGCGTCCTCGATTGTCATCTCCAGTACTTCGGCGATGTTTTTGCCCTTGTACTTCACTTCCAGGGTCTCGCGGTTATAACGCTTGCCTTTGCAAATCTCGCAAGGAACGTATACATCCGGGAGGAAATGCATCTCAATCTTGATGATGCCGTCGCCTCTGCAGGCTTCGCAGCGCCCGCCCTTCACGTTAAAGCTGAAGCGGCCTTTCTTGTATCCGCGAACCTTCGCTTCATTGGTTGTGGAGTAGAGATCGCGTACATCATCGAATACGCCCGTGTAAGTAGCCGGGTTCGAACGAGGCGTACGGCCAATCGGAGATTGGTCAATATCAATAACCTTCTCCAAATGCTCAAGACCGCGCAATTCCTTGTATTCGCCTGGACGTACCTTCGCCTTGTTCAGGTCGCGGGCTAACGTCTTATACAGAATCTCATTCACGAGCGTAGATTTGCCCGAACCGGATACGCCTGTAACGGCCGTAAAAATGCCCAGCGGGATCTTCACGTTAACGCCGCGCAGGTTATTTTCCTTGGCGCCGCGGATTTCCAGCCACTTCTCACCGGTCTTACGGCGTTCGAGCGGAACCTCGATAAACTTCTTCCCGCTCAAATATTGGCCGGTCAGCGAGTTATCGTCCTTCATAATTTCCTCAGGGCTTCCCTCGGCGGTTACCATGCCGCCGTGAATACCCGCGCCTGGCCCGATATCAATAATATAATCGGCGGCAAGCATCGTGTCTTCGTCATGCTCGACGACAATGAGCGTATTGCCAAGATTGCGCATATGCTCCAAGGTCTCGATAAGACGGTCATTATCCCGTTGATGCAGACCAATGCTTGGCTCGTCCAGTATATACAGTACGCCCATTAGACTGGATCCAATCTGCGTGGCCAGACGAATCCGCTGCGCTTCTCCGCCGGACAAAGTGCCTGCGGCACGGCTCATCGACAAATATTCCAGGCCGACGTTCACAAGGAAGCCTAATCGGCTGTTGATCTCTTTCAGGATGAGGTGAGCGATCTTCAGCTCTTTCTCGTTTAAGGTAAGGGAATCAAAGAAACGCTGCGCTTCGCCAATCGATAACGAGGTTACAAAGGAAATATTTTGTCCGTTAATCGTAACGGCAAGGCTTTCTTTCTTCAAACGATGACCTTTGCAGGTACCGCATGGCTTCGCGCTCATATAAGCTTCGATGTATTCGCGGATGCCTTCGGATGCCGTCTCCCGGTAGCGGCGCTCCAGATTATGAACAATTCCTTCGAAAGGAACGTAAGCTTCCTTCCGGTGGCCAAAGTCGTTCTCGTACAGGAACCGTACACGCTCGCCGCCCGTGCCGAACATCAGCTTCTTCATCTGATCGGCCGTCAGATCCGATACCGGTACGTCTTGCGGAATATGGTAATGCTGGCACACTGCGCTCAGGAATTGCGGGTAGTAATTGGACGTGCTTCCCGCCCATGCTTCGAACGCTCCATCGCTAATCGCTTTGCTAGAGTCCGGAACAAGCAGGTCAGGGTCAACAATCATCTTCACGCCAAGACCGTCGCATTCCGGGCAGGCACCGTACGGACTGTTGAAAGAGAACATGCGGGGAGCCAGCTCCTCAATACTGAAGCCGCATTCCGGACAAGCCAGGTTGGAGCTGAAGAGCAGCTCCTCTTGGTCAATAATATCAACAATAACACGGCCGTCGGCCAGCTTCAGCGCAGTCTCCAAGGAATCCGCCAATCGGCCTTGAATATCCGCCTTCACCACGATACGGTCGATAACCACTTCAATATTATGCTTCTTGTTCTTCTCGAGCTCGATCTTCTCGCCAAGCTCCCGAAGCTCGCCATTTACCCGGACGCGGACATAGCCCTGTTTCTGGATATCGGCAAGCAGCTTGGTATGCTCGCCTTTACGGCCGGAAACAAGCGGAGCCAGAATTTGCAGCTTCGTCCTCTCCGGATATTCCATAATGCGGTCAACCATCTGCTCTACGGTCTGCGAAGTAATCTCGATGCCATGATCCGGGCAATGCGGTCTTCCGACCCGGGCATAAAGCAAACGCAAATAATCGTAAATTTCCGTTACCGTACCCACCGTCGATCGCGGGTTGCGGCTTGTTGTCTTCTGGTCAATGGAAATCGCCGGAGACAAGCCGTCAATGGAATCGACATCCGGTTTCTCCATCTGTCCGAGAAACTGCCGGGCATAAGCGGACAACGACTCTACGTATCTGCGCTGGCCTTCGGCATAAATCGTATCGAAAGCAAGCGAGGATTTACCGGAGCCGCTTAGTCCCGTCAGCACGACAAATTTGTCGCGCGGTATGGTAACATCGATATTTTTCAAATTGTGGGCTCGAGCCCCTTTGATTACAATCTTGTCGCTAGCCACTTCTTACGTTCCTCCCATTCCTTGTCTCTAGCCCATCTCCGCTTTCAGTTCCAGCAAAGCGTCACGCAGCTCCGCGGCTCTCTCGAACTGCAGATTCTTCGCCGCGTCCTTCATCTCGGCTTCCAGCCTTTGCAGCAAAGCTTGGCGTTCCTTCTTCGACATCTTCTCGGAGCCTACGCCAGTCAAATATTCCGACTTCTCCTCGGCCACTTTCGTCGCCTTTATATCATCATGCACTTTCTTGCGGATCGTCTGAGGCGTAATGCCATGCTCTTCGTTATATGCGATTTGGATGGTACGGCGGCGCTCGGTCTCCTTAAGCGCCTTATCCATGGAATCGGTAATCTTATCCCCGTACATGATAACCCGGCCATCGCTATTGCGCGCAGCTCTGCCAATCGTCTGAATGAGCGAGCGTTCGGAACGAAGGAAGCCTTCTTTGTCCGCATCCAATATCGCAACAAGGGATACTTCCGGTAAATCGAGACCCTCCCTCAAGAGGTTAATCCCCACAAGCACATGGAATGTGCCGAGACGCAGGTCGCGAAGGATGGCGATCCTCTCCAGCGTCTTTATATCCGAGTGCAAATAACGCACTTTGATGCCGATTTCTTTGAAATAATCCGTCAGGTCCTCGGCCATCTTCTTCGTCAGCGTGGTGACAAGGACGCGTTCATCCTTGGCTATCCGGTCGCGGATCTCGATTAACAGATCATCGATTTGCCCTTTCGTCGGACGAACCTCAATAATCGGATCCAGCAGGCCTGTCGGACGGATAATCTGTTCAACCATCGTTGGACAGTGTTCCAGCTCGTAAGGTCCCGGTGTCGCCGACACATAAATCTGCTGTTTGGCCTTCTCCTCGAATTCCTCGAAGCGCAGCGGCCGGTTATCCAGCGCGGACGGCAGACGGAAGCCGTGATTAACGAGCATTTCCTTCCGCGCGCGGTCACCATTGTACATAGCCCTAATCTGCGGCAGGGTAACATGCGATTCGTCAATGACGATCAGCATATCGTCCGGAAAATAATCCATCAGCGTATACGGCGTTGCCCCGCGCTCCCGGAAGGTCAAAGGTCCCGAATAGTTCTCGATGCCGGAACAGAAGCCCATTTCCGCCATCATCTCGAGGTCGTAACGAGTGCGCTGCTCCAGACGCTGCGCTTCCAGCAGCTTGCCTTCCTCCCGCAGCTCCGCAAGACGTTCCTCCAGCTCACGCTCGATATTGCCAAGGGCAATCTTCATGGTTTCTTCATGGGTAACGAAGTGAGACGCCGGGAAGATGGCAACATGATCGCGTTCGCTTACAATCTCGCCGGTAAGCACATCGATTTCCGTAATCCGTTCGATCTCGTCGCCAAACAGCTCGACCCGGATCGCCCGTTCATTGTTGGCAACCGGAAAAATCTCTACGATATCGCCGCGGACGCGGAACGTACCGCGGATAAAGTTAATGTCATTGCGCTGGTACTGAATATCCACCAGCTTATGAAGGATCGTATCTCTGGACTTCTCCATGCCTACCCGCAGCGACAAGACCAGACTGCCGTACTCGGAAGGCGAACCGAGACCGTAAATGCAGGAAACGCTCGCTACGATAATGACGTCCCTGCGTTCGAACAAGGAACTGGTCGCGGAGTGGCGCAGCTTGTCGATCTCGTCGTTAATGCTGGAATCCTTCTCAATGTAGGTGTCTGTAGATGGAATATAGGCCTCAGGCTGAAAATAATCATAATAGCTGACAAAATAACTTACTGCATTGTCCGGGAAAAATTCCTTAAACTCGCTGCACAGCTGTGCCGCGAGCGTCTTGTTGTGGGCAATAACCAGCGTCGGCCGGTTAAGCTGCGCTATCGTATTGGCAATCGTATACGTCTTTCCCGTCCCCGTCGCGCCAAGCAGGGTCTGCTTGGCTTCTCCGTTTTTCACGCCTTCAACAAGTTTTCTGATGGCTCCCGGCTGATCGCCCTGCGGCGTGTAATCCGACTTTAATTGAAATAATTGCTCCGAAATCTCATTCACTTGCGTCATCCACCCCGTTTCCCTTACTCATCAATCATTATAGTCAATATATATAAGCGTAAACGGCATCAACGTCCTTGAAACTTAGAAGAAGCAAGCAACCGTCTCGCGGCCAAATCGATACGCGCACAGCATATCCGAATGTGTGTTCCCCTCTATTATAGACGTCTATAGAGGCTGATGCAAACATAAAATCAAAGGGCTTTCCCCAAGCAGCCGCCCAGGAAAAGCCCCGTTTCTATTCAGACATTCAAAGTACCCGAGCGGTCTTCATCCTCCGCGTAAACGCCGCGGCTGCGCTTTGCCGTCCTTGCGCGGCGCAGTAGATCGATCAGCGTTGCCGGCTCCGCCGCAGCATAATAAGTCGCCCGCTCATCAGGAGATAAGATAACCCCGAGCTGATGATGCTCCCCTTCATAACGGGCCCGCTGAACAAACTTGATCTCGCCGTCTCTGTTCAGCACCTCAAGCTTATACATCGCCGAATTGTTTTGCAGCGCTTCGTGAAGGTCTTCTTTCGTGAACACCTTGATGCCGTTCACCTTCGAAATAATCTCGCCGGCGTGCAGCTTCATTCCCTCAGCCGGCGTACCCGGCACGATACCCAGAATACGCAAGCCGCGATGATCATTCACGTATAGCGGGCTTTGCGCGGATTCCACGACACGGCTGCGCCAGATGATAGCCTCATGCAGAAGCAGCGAACATAAAGCGGCAAGCGGCAGCAGGGCCGGCAGCCACCAGGCGAGCAGCGCCGCACAGGTCAGCAGCAGGCTGTACCACATAAGCCCTTTTGCCGCATGGCGGGCTTTCGTCTCAGGCAGCATGGTACGGGTCATTTCGCTGAAGCCGATAATCATCGGCAAGGCCACAACGGTCCAGCCCTGCGTCCAATCGCCGCCGAATAATGGCGTCCAAGGCAGATCCACAACCGATGTCCCTCCGGTTGCCGGCACGAGCAGCAGCAGCGGAACAGGCCAGAAGCCCTGCAGCATATAGCCGCCTACTAGCTTCCCCCGCTTCCCCTCGAGGAAAAGCGGAGTAGCCAGCTTGCTTCCTTGTCTCCGGACAAGGAAGGCTTCTACAAGATGAAGAAGCGCCACCAGTACGAAAATCCCCGGCATATCAAGTCCGGCAAGCGAGGTCGCTGCGTCTCCGAGCCATCCGCCGCTATTCTCGAGCGAAGTGAAACCGACGATCCATTGCAGGAGCGCCAATGCTCCCGCACCGTAAGCAAAGCACAGATAGCGGATGCGGAACATGAGCAGCACAACCGCAGAACCCCATAGCCATAAAACAGCGTCCCCGGTTAGAGTTATGCCGATAAAGGCTCCTGCCACGGAAGCGAGCAACCCGGCCGCAAGTCCGGTTAGAGCCGCCTTGGCCACCAGCCGCGGCCAGATGTGCAGCCTCACGGCGAACATCCGTCTTTCCAGACTGATCTGCCGCGTGTACTGAAGGATAATAAATAATACAGCAATATAATAAAAAGGCTGCGCAAGCAAATGTACAAATGCCCGGCCGAACTGGTCTAGTAATGCATGGACTGCATCCAATCGCCACACTCCCATCCTCATCCAAAATAAAAGGCTGACTCAACTTAGGAGCCAACCTTTTATAAATTCGCCGTTTCGTCTTTATTTCCTGCTGACCGCCCGGATAGCTTCCAGCAGCTGCTTATCGTTCTTCTGGTCTTTAATCCATTTCACTACGGCCTGCTCCAAAGACGACGCCGTCTTCGTGTCGATTTCGCCTGTTACCGGCAGTCCGGACGCATTCTGGAAATCCTTAACGGCCTGCTCCGTAGAAGGATTGAAATAGCCGTCCTCCCGCTGCGTCGCGTAGCCAAGGCCGGACAGCATGACCTGCGCGTTCCGGATCTGCTCGCCCAGCATATCCTTGCGCAAGGTCTCCGTTAAGGTAAGCCTTGCCACCGTATACAGCTTCGGCGGCTGTACTTCCACCGTTGGCTTGATCCCCTTCTGATGAATCCAATTGCCATCCGGCGTCAGCCATTTCGCAATCGTCATTTTCACCAGGCTGCCATCCCCAAGCGTCTTGTTATAGCTGACTTGTACCGTTCCTTTACCGTAGGAGGTTTCCCCTACGAGAGTGGCCCCGGCCCGCTCCTGCAGGGCCCCGGCGAGAATCTCGGAAGCGCTCGCGCTTCCTTTGTTCATCAGCACGGCAATCGGATACGTCTTGCCGCCGCCCTGCGAGGTTGTTTTCTCGCGGTGGCCGTCGCGGTCTTCGACCTGCACGATCGTCTCGCCCTTCGGTATGAACTGCTGCGCGATATCAACCACAACCGGCAGAATACCGCCCGGATCGTTCCGCACGTCAATAACAAGACCCTTCATGCCTTGTTTCTCCAGCTTGGCGAGCTCTTCCTTGAAACGGTCCGCCGTGTTAAGGGAGAACTGGCGAATCTCAATCACGCCTACGCCGTCGCTGCGCAGATTCGCGTATACCGTCTCTACATCAATGTCGTCGCGGACAAGGATGAGATCGATCGGCTGGGTATTGCCTGCACGCTCAATCCGAAGCTTCGCTTTCGTCCCCCTGGGACCACGGATCTTCGCGACTGCATCATTTAACGTTAAGCCGTCCAGCTTCTCGCCGTTGACCGATAAGACGACATCCTTGGCGAGCAGTCCGGCGCGTTCTGCCGGCGAGCCTTTGATTGGCGCGACCACAACGACTTTTCCTTTTTCGAGCGTAACCTCGGCTCCAATGCCTGAGAACGACCCTTCGATAGACTCGGAAAACTGCTTGGCGACATCCTTTTCCATATAGACGGAATAAGGATCGTCAAGCGATTCCATCATCCCTCTGACCGCCCCGTCCACCAGCTCGTCCCGGTCGATATCCTTGAAATATTTGGTT
Organism: Paenibacillus sp. BK033; assembly: GCF_004345425.1. Classification (GTDB taxonomy): domain Bacteria; phylum Bacillota; class Bacilli; order Paenibacillales; family Paenibacillaceae; genus Pristimantibacillus. The sequence goes on along the minus strand of NZ_SLVP01000004.1, from coordinate 536,187 downwards.
TCGATTAACCCCAGAACCGCATTAATCTTCGACTCTTCCTTCTTGCTGAGCCCGCTTCCTTCGCTTGACGCGGCAGCCGACACGGAAGCCTGCTTGCCGTTAGCCCAGAAGACCTGGTCGCCTATCGTTAATGTTACGAGCACCGATGCCACCATTGTCATCAGAAGAAGGACAAACACGGTTCTTCCTTTAAAATACACGTTCGACACCACCCTATCCTTAACGCTAACCTGTTTTGAAGTGAACCTCACTAGTATATGATAAGCTGTCCATATTTATTTACAACTCTTCCTAATGCAGGAGAAGGCATACTCGCGAATAAACGGAACAATTCCGCATTCCCGGTATGCCTTCCAAGCAAAAGTTATTTCAAATAGCCCGCCGGATCAACCGCTACCTGGTTTTTCCGGACTTCGAAGTGAAGATGCGGTCCTGTCGAATCGCCGGTATTTCCGGACTCCGCGATTTTCTCGCCCTTCTTCACGCTTTGGCCTTTTTCCACCATAATGCCTCCATTGCGGAGATGGCCGTACAACGTCCATAGGCCGTTGCCATGATCGATAATAATCGTATTGCCGTATCCGCTCCATACTTGGGCAACGATAACAACGCCCGATTCGGCGGCGTAAACATCCGTGCCCTGCGGCACTGCGAAGTCAATGCCGGCATGAAGCTTCTTCACATGGGTAATCGGATGGATCCGGTAGCCGAAGTTCGAGCTGATCCGGTAATTGCTGCGAAGCGGCATCCCCAGCTTGCCGCCGGAGTATGGCTTTTTGATCGCGTTTTTCTTCTTGTTCAGATCGGATACTTTCTTCGCAAGGGCAAGCAGCTGCTGCTCCTGCTCCTCGCTGATATCCTCGAGCTCTTCCATTTCCTTGTTGTAGTTCGCGATGAGGACTTCCTTTTCTTCCTCTTTTTCATCCAGCTCCCCTTTGTACTTCTGGAGCTTGGTATACATCGTCTTTACTTCTCCAAGAGCCGTTTCGACGTTTGCTTTCTTCTCCTCTACCATCGCCTGATCCTTCTTGTGCTGCTCGAGAATCGTGCGGTCCTGGCTCAAAATGGAGTGAAGCGAATCAAACCGGTCAAGAAAATCCGAGAAGCTGGTGGCGCTGAACAGGACCTCAAGGTAAGAAACCGCGCCGTTCTCATACATCAGCTTGAGGCGGGATTGAAGCAGCTCGTCCCGCTCCTTCACCTGCTCTATGGCCGTGTCCAGCTCCTTGGCAGCCTTCTGAAGCTCTGCTTCCTTCGTATCCACTTGGTCTTGCACGTAATTGAGGTTGTCCGCAACCTGATCCAATTGCGCGTTTAGTTTAAGGATGGCCTGCTGGGCATCTTCCTTCTTCACGGCAATATCCGCCTTCTTGGCATCGGCATTTTTGGCGATTTTCTGCGCCTCTTCAATCTGTTTCTTTGCCGCGGCAAGATCCTTGTTGATTTTATCTATGGAGGATGCGGCATTTCCGCCAACAGGCTGCAACAAAAACACAGTCAGCATCGTTAGGACGATAAACCCTTTTTTCACACTCACCTGCGCGGTCACCTACACTTTCAAATATTTTCGAACGGATAACGTACTTCCCCATACGCCAATCAAGGTACCGAGACCCATAAGCAGGACGGTGATTTTCCATCCCAAATCCTCTACCGGTATAAGCTTGATCATCAGCAGACCCAATTCCATTTCGTTCATGTTCACCAGCTTCGAGTAGGCCAGCAGCACAACGATGGTCGTAATGCCCGAAGCCACAATTCCGATCAAGGCGCCTTCTACGAAGAACGGCCAGCGGATGAACGAGTTCGTCGCCCCTACCAGCTTCATAATGCCAATCTCGCGCCGTCTTGCCAGAATCGTCATTTTGATCGTTGTGGAGATCAGGAACATCGCGGTTATGCCTAGGCCGATAACGATAACAAGACCGATATTGCGGATCGCATTCGTAATCTTGAACATCTTCTCGACCGTGCCTTGGCCGTATTTGACGCTTGTAATCGGCTTCGTCTTATCGGCGTTGTTCAACGCCGAAATCTCGTCTGCCGTCACCCCTATGTTCTGAGGGTCAAACACCTCGACGGTAAAGGAATCGGGCAGCGGGTTGCTGTCTTTATCGTAGCCGTCTAACAAGGCATCGCCGTCTTTGCCGAGGTTTTTGCGAAGCAGCTCGAGCCCTTCCTCCTTGGACACGAATTCGACTTTGCTGACGTCGGAGAGCTTGCGGATTTTGTTCTCCAGCTCATTGGCCTTCTGCTGATCGATATCGGTCTGCAGGTAGACGCGGATTTGCACCTGGCTCTCGATATTCGAAGCCATGCTGTCGATGTTCAGTGCCAACAGGACGAATACGCCAAGCAGGAACAGCGAGAAAAAGATCGAGCTGATCGAAGCGAAGGACATCCAACCGTTGCGGATGATGTTCTTGAAGCCTTCGCGGCAGTGGCGGAGGAGCGTGCTAATTCTCATACCCGTACTCCCCTCTTGCTTCGTCACGGGCAATGTTGCCGTTCTCGATGGCGATGACGCGTTTGCGCATCGTGTTCACGATTTCTTTGTTGTGCGTAGCCATTACGATTGTTGCTCCGCGGAAGTTGATCTCCTCGAGAAGATTCATAATGCCCCACGAGGTCTCCGGATCCAGGTTGCCGGTCGGCTCGTCCGCTACGATAACGGTTGGGTTGTTGACGATGGCGCGAGCGATAGCGACACGCTGCTGCTCGCCGCCGGACAGCTGGGCCGGCAGGCTGGAATGCTTATGCTTAAGTCCGACAAGGTCGAGCACTTCCATCGTCCGCTTTTTGATAAGGCGGCGCGGCGCTTCGATAACTTCCATGGCGAAGGCTACGTTTTCGTAGATCGTGAGCTTCGGAAGCAGTCGGAAATCTTGGAATATAACGCCGATATTGCGTCTAACGTACGGGATTTTACGGGGTTTGAGCTTGCCAATATTGAAACCGTTGACGGAGATTTGGCCTTTCGTTGGCACTTCTTCACGGTAGATCAGCTTCATGAAGGTAGATTTGCCGGCGCCGGACGGGCCGACGAGGTAAACGAATTCATTGCGATCTATTCGAACGGATACGCCGCGCAGGGCGTGAGTACCGTCGGTGTAAGTCTTCCATATGTCTTGCATCTCTATCAACATTATCACATCCTGTTTTTTATCAGTCTTACTAATTCGACAAGGATGTACGAAATCCTTCATATTGGGTCTTATTTCCTCATTTTTCACAATTCTCATAAACCATTGAATCGTTGATTTCCCTGGAAATAGGCCTTGCTTTCGACAAACAGAGCCTGTCGTCTATTGGCGAAATTGAACAATAACCGGCAAATGACAAGTACCTTTCAACACCTGCATATACATGAAACATTGCCATTTTGAACGGAAAGGGTGGTCTTATCATGTGGAAAAAGCTGCACTTGTGGGTCATTATCGTGTTTGCGCTGCTCTTGGTCGCATCCGTCGGCTACGGCGCCCTATCCTATTATTCCGGGCAGGATACCGTACCCGAGAAGGTTACGGCCGGAGGGGTAGATATCGGGGGGCTGTCCATAGACGATGCGCTGAAAAAGCTGGATCAATACGAGCAGCTGCTGGAGAGCCGTACGGTTACCGTCGAGGGAAACGCCGAAGCTAAGGCGGAGGGCAGCCAAACGTGGAAGGCGGCAGAGATCGGCTATAACGCTGAGTTCGTCGGGGTGAAGGAGGAGCTTAAAAAGCTTCGCGCCGGAAATGTATGGACCCGCTCGAAATTCCGCTATCATTTCCCCGCTTCCTTTGAGCTGAAGCAAAGCTATGATCCGGCCGTCTTCGACAAGCTTGTCCGCGCGGAGTTCGATTGGATTGACGCCAATAAGCCCGTAAATGCCACGCGTAAAATAACGGACAACGACGAGGTCGTCTACACGGCCCACACCGACGCTTACCGGATCGACGTTGGACCATTGGAGGAAAAGGTGGCTTCGTGGATCACCGTGCCCGAAGGCCAGCTCGGCAGAGAGCCGGAGCAAGCGCTGACCGTACCGCTTGGCGTAAAGACGGTTCATCCGGAGATTACGCTGGAGAAGCTGAAGGATGAAGGCATCGACCGCAAAATCATGGAGTTCACAACCGACTTTGCAACAAGCGCCGAAGGCCGGGCCTACAACGTAACCTCAACAGCCAAGGCGTTAAATGATTGGGTGCTTAAGCCTGGAGAGGTGTTCTCGTACGGAGACGTAGTCGCGAAGACCGAAAAGGAATACGGCTATAAGGAAGCGCCCGTTATTTCGAACGGCAGGCTTGTGCCGGGTATTGGAGGCGGGATCTGCCAGGTGTCCAGTACGCTGTACAACGCGATTATCCGCACGGCCGGGATAGATATCGTAGAACGGCGCAATCACTCCCTGCCCGTCGCTTATCTGCCGAAAGGCCAGGATGCCACCTTCGCATCCGGCTCGATCGATTTCCGTTTCCGTAACTCGACCGGCAAACAGCTGATCATCCGTACGGTTGTGGAGAACCGCAAGCTGACGGTGAAGCTCTTCGGGACGATGCCGGAGAATATCCGCTACGACATTGATTCAAACATCGTCAAGACGGTGCAGCCTGCCGTGCAAAAGGTAACGGACAAATCGCTCGGCGCAGGGCAAAGCGTTACCGTTCAGAAAGGCTCCGTTGGTTACGTAGTGGATACGTACCGGACCATGTACAAAGACGGCAAACAGGTCTCCCGCGAGAGGATCTCGCATGACACGTACAGAGCGCAGCCAATCGTTGTTCACGTTGCCGCAGGCGCCGGCGGTTCGTCCGGCTCGCAAAGCTCGGGCGGCGTGGTTGAGGATGGGATTTGATAGTATGTTACTCCGCTCGAATGCATCATCACGGCGCGTATCACATTGCACGACATGCAATATACTTATTCCCACTAGATCATACAGACAATTTATAATGTATGAAATGCAGGATATTTACTCTATATGAAGTCCTGACATGCTAAATTAGACAGATATCCTGCACTTTGTGCAGGATATCTTCTGTTACTGGGCTGCAATGCTCCATTATGCTGTATTCTGTGCAGCGTAAGAGCAAAGCAGCCTGCGTCGCAGAGTGTCCTTAAGTTAAGCTGACAAGGACAAAATAAAAAGACTGCCAGCACCGCTAATGGCGGGACTGACAGTCTTCTCTCAAAAAAAATTAACGGCTCTTCTCGGCGTACTCGGTTACCCAAGCGGCGGTTTGCTCCAGCACCTGCTCGGCGCGGGCGATTGCCGCCTCGACCTGTACTTTTGCCGTGCCGCCGTACACATTACGTGCATTAACGACTTGCTCCGGCTGAAGCACGTTGTAGATGCGCTCGTCGAACAGCTGCGAGAATTGCTTGAACTCTTCCAAAGTCAGGTCAAGCAGGTATTTGTTCTGCTCGATGCAATACAGTACCGTCTTGCCAATAACCTCATGCGCTTGACGGAACGGCAGGCCTTTGCCAACGAGGAAGTCGGCGATGTCCGTTGCGTTCGAGAAGTCCTGGTTAACGGCTTGGCGCATCTGCTCTTTGTTCACCTTCATCGTAGCGATCATCGGAGCGAAAAGCTGAAGCGCGCCTTGCATCGTTTTCACCGTATCGAACATGCCTTCCTTGTCTTCCTGCATATCCTTGTTGTAAGCAAGCGGCAGAGATTTGAGCACCGTCAGGAGGCCGACAAGGTTGCCGTAGACGCGGCCCGTTTTACCGCGGACAAGCTCCGGAACGTCCGGATTCTTCTTCTGCGGCATAATGCTGCTGCCCGTGCAGAACGCGTCATCCAGCTCAATGAAGCGGAATTCCGTGCTCGACCACAGGATCAGCTCTTCGCTCAGACGCGAAAGGTGCATCATGATAATGGAAGCGTGGGACAGGAACTCGAGGATGAAGTCGCGGTCGCTTACCGCATCCAGGCTGTTCTCGTATACGCGGTCGAACTTCAGCTGGCTGGCGACGAAATGGCGGTCGATCGGGAACGTAGTTCCCGCCAAGGCGCCGGCGCCCAGCGGCAGCATGTTGATGCGCTTGTAGCTGTCCTGCAGACGCTCCAGGTCGCGGCCGAACATCGAAACGTACGCCATCAGATGATGAGCGAACAGAATCGGCTGCGCGCGCTGCAAATGCGTGTAGCCCGGCACGATGGTGTCGATGTTTGCTTTCGCTTGCTCGATCAGCGCGGATTGCAGCTTTTGCAGCATGTCCACGAATTCAACGACGCGTTTGCGCAGGTACAAGTGCATGTCCGTTGCCACCTGATCGTTGCGGCTGCGGCCGGTGTGAAGCTTGCCGCCTACCGGACCAACATCGTCGATCAGCGTTTTTTCGATATTCATATGAATGTCTTCATCGGAGATGGAGAACTCGATATCATTGCGTTTGATGCGCTGCAGCACGCGGTGCAGGCCGTCCTTGATCGCCTCTACGTCGTCCGCAGGCAAAATGCCTTGCTTGCCAAGCATCGTTACATGAGCCAGGCTGCCTTGGATGTCCTCTTCGGCAAGCTCTTTATCGAACATAATGGATGCCGTATATTCCTCTACCAATTGGTCGGTCTTCTTCGTGAACCGTCCGCCCCACAATTTGCTCACTTGGTACACTCCCTCCCGAAATTGCCATAAAGGCCGCTAGATGCATCGCACATAACGGCCTAGATGACTATTCGGTTTATATTATTTCTTGCTTTGTTCCACGCCGGACGATACTTTCAGGCGAAGAGCGTTCAGGCGGATAAAGCCTGTAGCGTCGCCCTGGTCGTACGCTTGGGAAGGATCGGCTTCCATTGTCGCGATATCCGGATTGTACAAGCTCACCGGGCTCTTCACGCCGGCGCCGATTACATTGCCTTTGTACAGCTTCAGGCGGACGACGCCCGTTACGTTCTTTTGCGACTCGGTTACAAGCGTTTGGAGCGCTAGACGCTCAGGCGCGAACCAGAAGCCGTTGTACACGAGCTGCGCGTATTTCGAGATCAGGGAGTCGCGAAGGTTCATAACCTCGCGGTCCATGGTCAGGGATTCCATTTTGCGGTGCGCGGTGAACAGGATTGTACCGCCCGGCGTCTCGTACACGCCGCGGCTCTTCATGCCAACGAAGCGGTTCTCCACCATGTCCACGCGGCCTACGCCGTGCTTGCCGCCCAGTTCGTTCAATTTATCCATCACTTGCAGCGGGCTCAGCTGTTCGCCGTTGATCGCGATACAGTTGCCTGCTTCGAAAGTAAGCTCTACGTATTCCGCTTGATCCGGAGCTCTCTCCGGGGATACGCTCAGCACGTACATTTCTTCGTTGGACTCTGCGCTTGGATCGAACCAAGGATCCTCGAGCATGCCGGACTCAAAGCTGATGTGCAGCAGGTTGCGGTCCGTCGAGTAAGGCTTGGAAGCCGATGCCGTTACCGGAATGCCATGCTTCTCGGCGAAAGCGATCATTTCCGCGCGGCCAGGGAATTCTTCCCGGAAGCGCTCTTCGCGCCAAGGCGCGACAACCTTGATGTCCGGAGCAAGAGCGGCTACGCCAAGCTCGAAACGCACTTGGTCATTGCCTTTGCCTGTTGCGCCGTGCGCAATCATCGTAGCGCCTTCCGCGCGGGCGATTTCAACCATACGCTTCGCGATCAGAGGACGGGCAATGGATGTGCCAAGCAGGTATTGGCCTTCGTACAGCGCTGCCGCTTGGAACATCGGGAAAATAAAGTCGCTTGCGAACTCAGCGCGCAGGTCATCGATGTATACCTTCGATGCGCCCGTTGCCAGAGCTTTTGCTTCAAGGCCGTCGAGCTCTTCTTTTTGACCGATGTCGGCCGTAAACGCAATGATCTCCGCATCGTACGTTTCTTTCAACCATTTCAAGATGATGGACGTGTCCAGACCGCCGGAATAGGCCAGTACAATTTTTTCCTTCGCCATAATTTCTCCTAGCACCCCTTTGAATTATTGAAAAACTATTTCAATGCTACATGATTGCTGCCATAATCGCTTTTTGCGCGTGCAGACGGTTTTCCGCCTGGTCGAAAATAATCGAGTTCGGGCCGTCGATAACGCCTTCGCTCACTTCCTCGCCGCGGTGCGCTGGCAGGCAGTGCATGAACAGGTAATCCTTCTTCGCGTATTTGGCCAACGCTTCGTTCACCTGGAAGTTGGCAAAAGCAAGCTCGCGCTCCTTCTGCTCCGCTTCCTGACCCATGCTGGCCCAAACGTCCGAGTATACCACGTCCGCATCGGCAATCGCTTCCTTCGGATCGCGGCACAGGTGAATACGAGCGCCGGTTTCCTTCGCATTGTCGATCGATTGCTTCAGAAGATCCGCGTCCGGCTCGTAGCCTTCCGGCGTCGCGATCGAGATATCAACGCCCAGCTTCGCAGCGCCCATCATCAGGGAATGAACTACATTGTTGCCATCGCCGATATAAGCGAGCTTCAGCCCCTCAAGACGTCCTTTGTGCTCGAGGATGGTCTGGTAATCCGCCAGCGCCTGGCAGGGATGAGACAGATCCGTAAGACCGTTAATAACCGGGATTGTAGCGCCGCGCGCCAGCTCCACCACGTTGCGGTGAGCGAACGTACGGATCATGATGCCGTCCAGGTAACGGGACAGCACTTGCGCCGTATCCAGAATCGGCTCGCCGCGGCCGATCTGCAGGTCGTTACCGCTCAGGAACAGCCCTTGGCCGCCCAGCTGGTAAATGCCAACCTCGAACGATACGCGGGTACGAGTGGACGATTTTTCAAAAATCATGCCAAGCGTCTTACCCTTCAGCGGCTGATAAACCTCGCCGGCCTTTTGCTTTTTCTTCAAATCGATCGCAAGATCGATCAGGTACCGGATTTCTTCCGGCGTGTAATCCAGAAGCATAAGAAAATCCCGGCCTTTTAGGCTTGCCGCCAAATCTTCCTTTACTGTATCTACCATTGCGTAACCCTCCTAAAACCTATATTTCAATTTCCAGCCCTTAGGCTTTAACCGCGTTAGCCAACAATTGCTTTAGTGTTGCCACAGCCTGGTCGATCTCTTCCTTCGTCACCAGAAGGTTAGGCAGAAGACGCACAACGTTTGGTCCTGCGGAAATGACGAGCAGGCCTTGCTCTTGCGCCGCCGTCAAAACGGGGCCAACCGGCTCCACGCATTCGATTCCCACGATCAGGCCTTGGCCGCGTACTTCCTTCACGAACGAATGGCCCGCGAGCTCCTTCTTCAGCTCATCCATCAGATAAGCGCCCATCTCGGCCGCACGCTGCGGCAGGTTCTCGCCAACAATCGTCTCAACCGTTGCTTTAACCGCTGCCGTCGCGATCGGCGTGCCGCCAAAGGTAGAACCGTGGCTGCCCGGGCCAAACGCTTCGCGAAGCTTATCCTTCGCCACCGCCGCGCCAACCGGGAACCCGCTTCCGAGACCTTTTGCCAGCGTGAAAATATCCGGCTCGATGCCGTAATGCTCGTAAGCGAACAGCTTGCCGGTACGGCCCATGCCCGTCTGGATCTCGTCGATGATGACCAGAATTCCGTTCTCTTCGCACAGCTTCACCAGGTCTTCTACAAACGCCTGATCAGCCGGGAAGATACCGCCTTCCGCCTGGATCAGTTCGAGCATCACGGCCGCCGTTTTATCGGAGATCACCGCTTTCAAAGCTTCGATATCGTTATAAGGAATGTATTTGAAGCCTTCCGGCAAAGGAGCAAAGCCTTCCTTCACCTTCTCCTGCCCGGTAGCTGTCAGAGTTGCCAGCGTACGGCCGTGGAAGGAGGATTCAAACGTAATAATTTCGTATCGTCCGTTGTTCAGTACCTTCTGCTGATAACGGCGAGCCAGCTTGATCGCCGCTTCATTCGCCTCCGCGCCGGAGTTGCAGAAGAAAACGGCATCGCCGCTGCTGTTCGAAGTAATCAGATGCGCCGCCTCTTCCTGATTCGGAATGCGGAACAGGTTCGACACATGCCACAGCTCATCCAGCTGCTTGATCAGCGCTTCTTTTACCTTTTGAGGCGCATGGCCAAGGTTGGTTACGGCAATACCGCTCATGAAATCGAGGTATTTGTTGCCCTTATCATCCCACAGCCAGCTTCCTTCGCCCTTCACAAGCGCGATTGGATATCTCGCATACGTTGGCAGCAAGGATTGCTCTGGCGCTGCCGCTACTTTCGTCTCGCTCATCGACTATAACCGCCTTTCTCTACTCCTGTACGATTCTTGTGCCTACGCCGCCTTCTCGCACGGCCCGGCTAAGAACACCCGGCTCTTCGCCGCTGACGATAACAACCTCGCGAACGCGCCCTTGAATGCACTGCACCGCCGCGCGCACCTTCGGGATCATGCCGCCGTAAATCTCGCCGCTTGCAATCATCTCTTCTATCTCTGCTACGGTGACGGAAGGCAGTACCCTCTTCTCGCCGTCTACCGTGCGCATAATGCCCGGCACGTCCGTCACCACGATCATCTGCTCCACGCCAAGATGGGAAGCAACGGCGCCTGCCGCCGTATCCGCGTTAATGTTGTAGCGCTGACCGTTTGCATCAATTCCAATCGGAGCGATAACCGGCATATAGCCCATCGTCATAACGCCTTCGATTACTTCCGCATTCACATCCGTTACATCCCCGACAAAACCGATCTCCGCGCTGTTAGCGACCGGCTTCGCCTGGATCAGCAAACCGTCCACGCCGGAGAGGCCAATCGCCTTTGCGCCGTTTGTCTGGATTTTACGGACGATTTCTTTATTGATTCGGCCCGCAAGCACCATCTCGACCACGTCGAGCACGGCGTCATCGGTCTTTCGCAGGCCGTTTACGAATTCCGTCTCAATGCCAAGCTTCGTCAGCGTCTCGGAGATCGCCGGGCCGCCGCCATGGACGATAACCGGATGAACGCCGGACTCTTGAAGCTCGCGCAGCTCGCCGAAGAAGGAATCCGGAAGCGCAGCCAGCGTGCTGCCGCCGCATTTCATTACAAAACGTTGTGCCATCGTTAATCCGTTCTCCTCTGCCCTAGCGTTACGTACGGTATGCCGCGTTAATGCGGACATAATCGTAAGTCAGGTCACAGCCCCAAGCGGTTGCCGTGCCGTTGTCCATATGCAGGTCGACGCGGATCACAACCGTATCGCCCTTTAGGTATTCCAGTGCCGCATCTTCGTCAAAAGCAACCGGACGGGAGCCTTCCAGCGTCACGATATCGCCGATCCGCACGTCCACCGTATCCGGGTTCACCGGCTGGCCTGCGCGGCCCACCGCCGCGATAATCCTGCCCCAGTTCGCGTCAGCGCCAAACACCGCGGACTTCACCAGGGAAGAGCCGATAACCGTCTTCGCAATCGCCGTAGCCGCGTCGTCGTTCACAGCGCCGTGCACTTGCACTTCAACCAGCTTGGTTGCGCCTTCGCCGTCGCGGGCGATTGCTTTTGCCAGCACTTCGCACACATAACGAAGACCTGCCGAGAAAGCCGCCCAGCCTTCATGCTCCGGCGTCAGCTCGCTATTGCCGGCAAGACCGCTCGCCATGGCCACCAGCATATCGTTGGTGCTTGTATCGCCGTCAACCGTAATCATATTAAACGTATAGTTTGTCGCTTCGCGAAGCAGCGTTTGAAGCGCAACGCTTCCGATTGCCGCATCCGTAGTCACAAAGCCAAGCATCGTGGCCATGTTCGGATGAATCATGCCGGAGCCTTTGGCCGCACCGGCAATATGTACCGTCTGGCCGTCGATCTCAACCGAGACGCATACCATTTTTTGCACAAGGTCCGTGGTCAGAATTGCTTGACAGAAGCCGTCAGCCGCATCGCGGTCCGTCTCCAGCTTCGCCGGAAGAGCGTCGATACCCGCACGTACCTTATCCATCTTCAGATTCTCGCCGATCACGCCCGTCGAAGCGACCGCAACCTGATCCGCGGACACGCCAATAGACTCGGCAAAACGCGAACGCATCTCGTAAGCATCGTCTTCGCCTTGCTTGCCCGTTACCGCGTTGGCATTGCCGCTGTTCACGATAACGGCGCGCAGGAAGCCATCCGATTCAATGCTCTCTCGCGTCACCTTGATTGGCGCAGCTTGAAACACGTTTGTGGTGTAGACGCCGGCGGATGCCGCCGGCACTTCGCATACGATTGCGCCAAGATCATGGCGGGTTGTCTTCTTCAGGCCGCAGTGGAGACCACCGGCTCTGAATCCTTTAGGAGTCGTAATCGATCCGTCCGAGACGACCGAATACAGCGCTTTAGCTTGTTGCACCTGTCCCATTTCTCCTCGTTTCTCCTTCACCTTGTACGAATAATTGCTCAATTCTAAAATGAATAAGTATAAAGAATATTCTTAATGCCATATTTTCAATATCACGGATATACCGGCACGAACTGCAGGCCAAGGCCTTCATCCCAGCCCATCATCAGGTTGAGGTTCTGAATCGCTTGTCCCGACGCGCCTTTAACAAGGTTATCAATGACCGAAATAATCGTAATGCGGCCCGTTCTTGCATCGTAATTAAAAGCGATATCGCAATAGTTGGAGCCCCAAACCTCCTTCGTCTGCGGCAGTACGCCTTCCTTGCGGATGCGGACGAATTGGCGGCCTTCATAGAATTGCTTATAGAGTTCAATAAAATCGGCGGCGTTATGCTCGCCCTTCACCGTAGCGTACATGGTCGACAGGATTCCTCTTGTCATCGGCACCAGATGCGGCGTGAACGTGGTCACAACCTCCCGGCCTGCCGCTTCCGACAGTACCATCTCGATTTCAGGGACATGCTGATGCTGATTTACTTTGTATGCTTTGAAGTTCTCGTTCAGCTCGGAGTAATGGGTGCCAAGGCTTGCGCCGCGGCCCGCGCCGGACACGCCCGATTTCGAGTCGATAATAATCGTTGCCGGATCAATCCAGCCTGCCTTCACGGCAGGAACAAGACCAAGCAGCGCGGACGTTACGAAGCAGCCCGGGTTCGAAATAAACGAAGCGCCTTGCGCTTTGTCGCCGTTAATCTCAGGGAGAGCATAGAGAGCTTGCTTCAGGTATTGCTCATCCGCCGGTGCTTTTTTATACCATTTCTCGTATAAAGCCGTATCCTGCAGACGGAAGTCTCCGGACAGGTCAATGACCTTCAGGCCGGCATCCAGCAGCTGCGGAGCAAGCTTAGCCGCCACTCCGGCCGGCGTTGCCGTAAAGACGACGTCAGCCTTCGCTTTGATCCCCTGCGGATCCACGTCGTCAAGCAAAGCGGTCTGAATGTCCGTCAAATGAGGGAACCATTCCGCGATCGGCATTCCCGCGCTGGACGAGGAAATAACCGACGTAATCTCCACCAACGGGTGGCTAGCCAACAAACGAATAAGCTCAATACCGCCATAACCGGTAGAGCCGACGATCGCAACCTTCAATTTCTCGCTCATAACGTTCTCTCCCTTAAAGAAGTTGAACCCGAAGCATGGATTCAACTTACGTAGATCATCTAAATCTATATTGTACATGAATCAGGTTCACATGGAAATATTACGTTGTTTCGTATTATTATACAGTCCTATTCATATTAATACAATGAAAAAAGATGTCATTTTCCGTACAATTTATTCCGATTTGAACCCCTGCCCGACAACCTCCGCCGTGTTGCTGATAATGACGAAAGCACCCGGATCCGCCGCTCTTACCAGCTGCTTCAGCTTGGCCACCTCCATCTGTCCCACAACGACCATCAGCACCTGGCGCTTCTCGTTCGTGTAGCCGCCATGCGCATCCAGCTTCGTAACTCCACGGTCGAGGTCATGCAGGATGGCATTCACGAGCAGATCGGCATGGTCGCTGATAATAAAAGCAACCTTCGAGAGCGGAATGCCGCTTTGAATAATATCAATCGTCTTGCTGGTGACGAACAATCCGATCAGGGCATACAAAGCCGCCTCCGGCGAGATAAAAATACCCGAAGCCGCGATCACGCAGCCGTCAAAGCAGGCCACCGCAAGCCCCAGCGGAATGCCGGTATAACGGTGCAGAATCTGCGCGGCCAGGTCAAGGCCTCCGGTGGAACCCCGCCCGCGGAATACGATGCCAAGCCCGATCCCTACCCCAATGCCGCCATAGATAGCCGCAAGCAGCATATTGTCGGTAGGCGGCGACCAGTCAGCCGTAAGCAGGACGAATAAAGGAAGCACAATGGTGCCAAGCAAGGTTTTGAGCGCAAACCGTTTGCCGAGCAGGAACAGCCCCGCCAGGAAGAGCGGAATATTCAGCGCCCATTGGGTATAAGCCGGCGTGATGCCAAGCGTTTTATGCACAAGGATGGATATGCCCGATACGCCGCCGGAAGCGATTGCATTCGGTGCGAGAAAAAGATTAAAGCTTAGCGCTACTACAAACGAACCTATAATGACCTGCAAAAAGCTCCAGAAGACATCAAGCGACGTCGCCTTTCTGCCTGCCGGACGCCTGCTGCGTTTTGAAACTTTTACCTCGTTATTCTTGCTGTCCATGGATCACCATGCCGCCTCTCTGTCAGTCAATCTCTGTTATGTTATTCATGCCGCGCATGTCTTTCCATCGTATGTATTTCTGATCACGCACAAAAAAGAAGAGTTCCAACCTTAATAAGTGTTGGAGCTCTTCCCCAAAGCTATGCATATAAACTTGCCGTTTCCTTAGTCGTGACGGATCTGACTGCGCAAATAACCGTCGATAAAAGCATCCAGGTCGCCGTCCATTACGGCGCCAACGTTGCCCGTCTCCACCGAGGTCCGGTGATCCTTCACCATGCTGTACGGATGGAAGACGTAAGAACGGATCTGGCTGCCCCATGCGATATCCGACTGCTCGCCGCGAATCTCGGCAAGGTGCTTCTGCTGCTCTTCGATCTTGCGCTCATACAGCTTGGAACGGAGCATGTTCATCGCGCGCTCGCGGTTCTGAATCTGCGAACGCTCCTGCTGGCAGGCTACGACAATCCCTGTCGGGATATGCGTAATCCGGATCGCCGACTCCGTCTTGTTGACGTGCTGGCCGCCGGCGCCGCTCGCGCGGTACGTATCGACCTTCAGATCCTCGGTACGGATCTCGACTTCGATATCCTCCGTAATCTCCGGCACAACATCGCAGGATACGAAGGACGTATGTCTGCGGCCGGAGGAATCGAACGGCGAGATACGGACAAGACGGTGAACGCCTTTCTCCGCTTTCAGATAGCCGTAGGCATTATATCCTTTAACCGCAATCGTTACGCTCTTAATGCCCGCTTCATCGCCATCCTGATAATCCAGCACTTCAACCTTGAAGCCCCTTTTCTCCGCCCAACGCGTGTACATCCGGTAAAGCATTTGACCCCAGTCCTGCGACTCGGTGCCGCCCGCGCCCGGATGCAGCTCGAGAATGGCATTCAGCTTGTCGTACGGCTGATTCAGCAGCAGCTGCAATTCAAAGCCGTTTACCTTCTCGTTCAGGGAAGCAATTCCTCCAATGACTTCCGCCTCCAGCGAATCATCGCTTTCTTCGTCAGCCAGCTCAATCAATGTCTGTAGATCTTCGCATTCCGTATTAAGCCGTTCATAATGCTCAACGACCGACTTAATCGCATTCAGCTCGGAAATAATGCCCTGCGCCTTCGTATTATCGTCCCAGAAATCCGGCGCGGTCATCTTCTCCTCAAAGTTTGCGATATGCTCCAGCTTCAGATCTAAGTCAAAGAGACCCCCTGAGTTCTTGGAGCCGCTTCGCCACTTCACGCAAATCCTGTTTTACGTTTGTTTCTATCATCGCGTAGCTTCACCTCAAAATTAAGTATGCGCGGCCCGGCCGCTGTAAATCCGTGCAGACCGCATAAAACGCGCCGTTCGCCCGCAATGGGCTTACCGGCGCGTTAACCGTGTATGTTACCTTATGCGAATAGCTTAGGTCAGGTGTTACTTACCCATCCCATGGCACATTTTGTACTTCTTGCCGCTGCCGCATGGGCAAAGGTCGTTGCGTCCCGTACGCTCTTCGCGCTTCGCGGGGCGTTTCTCCGCTTCGGCCGGGCTATTCGTCGTCGTTTGGCCTTGCGCAACCTCTTGACGCTCCAGATTGCTCTCCACGCGTGCCTTCATGATATACTTCGCGACTTCCTCCTGGATGCTGTAGATCATTTCCTTAAACATCTCGAAGCCTTCGAATTGGTATTCGCGAAGCGGATCCGTACCGCCGTACGCACGGAGGTGGATACCTTGGCGGAGCTGATCCATCGCATCGATGTGATCCATCCATTTGCTGTCTACCGCGCGCAGTACGACAACCTTCTCGAATTCGCGCATCGTCTCCGCGCCAAGCTCAGCCTCGCGCTCGTCGTAATAAGCAACAACCTTATCCTTGATAAGCTCGATGATCTCTTCCTTCTCTTTGCCCCACAGATCGTCCTTCGAGAAGGTATCTTCAGGGAGAAGGTTCGAGTTCGCGTAATCCGCGATTTCCTGCAGATCCCACTCTTCCGGAATATCGCCTTCCGTATGCGCCTCAACCACATGCTCGATAACCGGCACGATCATTTCCATAACGATCTCGCGGATATTCTCCGAGTACAATACGTCACGGCGCTGCTTATAGATAACCTCACGCTGCTGGTTCATGACATCGTCATATTGCAGGACGACTTTACGGGTATCGAAGTTGCTGCCCTCTACGCGTTTCTGAGCGGACTCAACGGCACGCGTAATGAGGCGGCTCTCGATCGGCTGGTCTTCTTCCAGACCCAGACGGTCCATCATGCCCATAATGTTCTCCGCGCCAAAGCGGCGCATCAGCTCATCCTCCAGGGAGAGATAGAACTGCGAGGAGCCTGGGTCGCCTTGACGGCCGGCACGACCGCGCAGCTGGTTGTCGATACGACGGCTTTCATGGCGCTCCGTACCGATAATGTGCAGACCGCCTACTTCGTGAACGCCTTCGCCAAGCAAAATATCCGTACCGCGTCCCGCCATGTTCGTTGCGATGGTAACCGCGCCCGCTTGACCCGCGCGGGAGATAATTTCCGCTTCCTCCGCATGGAACTTCGCGTTCAGTACTTTATGCTGTACGCCGCGCTTCTTCAGCATGTCGGACAGACGCTCCGAGTTCTCGATGGAGATTGTACCGACGAGTACCGGCTGGTTCTTCTTGTGACGCTCTACAATTTCCTCTACAACGGCTTTAAACTTGCCGTTCTCGGATTTGTAGACGACGTCCTGCATATCTTTACGGATCAAAGCGCGGTTTGTCGGAATTTGAATAACCTCGAGACCGTAAATCCGTTTGAACTCTTCTTCCTCCGTCTTCGCCGTACCGGTCATGCCGGACAGCTTGCGGTACATACGGAAGTAGTTCTGGAACGTAATGGTCGCAAGCGTCATGCTCTCGTTCTGAACCTTCAGCTGCTCTTTCGCTTCAATCGCTTGATGCAGACCGTCGCTGTAACGGCGGCCAGCCATCAGACGGCCCGTGAATTCGTCGACGATTACGACTTCGTCTTCGTTAACCACGTAATCCACGTCGCGCTTCATGATGACATGCGCTTTAAGCGCTTGCTGCACGTGGTGGTTCAGCGTTACGTTCGCATGATCGAATAAGTTCTCGATGCCAAAGGCCTTCTCCGCTTTCTCCACGCCGGCTTCCGTCAGCGTTACGTTGCGAAGCTTAATATCAACCGTGTAATCCTCCTCCGCTTTCAAACGGCTGACAAAACGATCGGCGGCATAATACAGCTCCGTCGATTTTTGTGCTTGTCCGGAAATGATCAACGGCGTACGCGCCTCATCGACCAGGATGGAGTCGACTTCGTCTATGATTGCATAATAAAGCGGGCGTTGAACCATTTGCTCTTTGTACAGCACCATGTTATCGCGCAAATAGTCAAAGCCGAACTCATTATTGGTTCCGTAAGTAATATCGCAAGCATAAGCCTCTTGCTTCTCTTCATGCGTCAAGCCGTGAAGGTTACAGCCGACAGTCAGTCCAAGGAAATTATAAAGGGCAGACATGATCTGGCTATCGCGCGAGGCAAGGTAATCGTTGACCGTAATAACGTGTACGCCTTTGCCCTGCAGCGCGTTCAGGTAAGTAGGAAGCGTCGCAACGAGAGTTTTACCTTCACCGGTTCTCATCTCCGCGATCTTGCCTTCATGCAGTACCATACCGCCCATCAGCTGCACGTCGAAATGGCGCATGCCAAGCGTACGCTTCGATGCTTCGCGCACTACCGCGAAAGCTTCCGGCAGAATCGAGTCAATGTCCTCGCCTTTCTCAAGACGGGCCTTGAACTCTTCCGTTTTATTACGCAGCTCATCGTCAGACAGCGGCGATATCTTGGACTCAAGTCCGTTAATTTCTTCTACCGTACGCGTGAGACGCTTGACCTCGCGCTCGTTCGCATCACCGAATATTTTTTTCACTAGTCCGAGCATGGTCTTCCCCTTTCATAAATACGCCTGTTTGCCTTAAATTGTAACAGTTTGTCGTGACGCCCGCAACGCATCGCGTTTATTTCCAGCAATAAGCAGGTATACATTCATATAAAAGGCCTCTTCCCCGTCGGAGAAAAGGCCGTGATTGGCTAATTTAATAAGTAAGAATGCAGAAATGATCGCCGGGTTCAGATTTTATACTTGCTCGATCAGGCCATATTTACCGTCGCTTCGTTTATAAACAACGTTCACTTCCTTATTGTCGATATTGGAGAATACAAAGAAATTATGTCCAACCATGTTCATTTGCAAAATGGCTTCTTCAACGTCCATCGGCTTCAGCATAAAACGCTTCGTCCGGACGAGCTCAAGTTCGTCTTCCTCATCCATAACGGATACGGCCGTCTGGCTGATGCCTTCCTTGAACAGAGCCTTGACGCCACTTTCTTGCCTGAACTTACGGTTCATCTTAGTCTTATGTTTGCGAATTTGACGTTCCAGTTTGTCCACCACAACATCAATGGAGGCGTACATATCCTCGCTCTTATCTTCCGCCCTCAGCATGACGCCGACCAGCGGGATGGTTACTTCCACCGCGTGTTTGCCCTTGGTAACGGACAACGTGACGGTTGTTTCGGAGGCAGGAGCTTCAAAATACTTTTCCAATCGACTGATCTTCTTCACAGCATACTCTCGTAAAGCTTCTGTCACTTGAATACGATGACCTCGAATGATGTATTTCATGGGGCATTCCTCCTTTACGTATTCTTATTATAACATATGCTGGTGCCTATTTCAAAATAGTTTTTTATTTATTTAGAATTTTCAGATAATATTTTCGGAGGATTGGCCTGAACCTGTTTCTTCATTAATATGTGTATGTGGATAAGTTATGGATCATGACAGTGAACAGGTGGATAAAAAAATGAAAAGCCCCGGTTTCCCGGAGCTTAGAATAGGCACTTGTCAATCGAACCATATAATGTGGCTGAATGAGTCAGCCTAGATGATTACAGTTTGACTACGTTTGCAGCTTGTGGACCGCGAGCGCCTTCTACGATGTCGAATTCAACCGCTTGGCCTTCTTCGAGCGTTTTGAAGCCTTCAGCTTGGATTGCGGAGAAATGAACGAAAACGTCGCCGCCTTGTTCAGTCTCGATAAATCCATAACCTTTCTCTGCGTTAAACCATTTAACTTTACCTTGCATACATAAACAGTCCCTTCATCTTCAAATACTGTGAGGCGTCTTAGTTATGTTATGGCCCACAAGTCGAATATACCACCATTGACACACTATTGTCAATATTTCCTTGTAAGCGAATACATTTTTTTTAGACAGCCCCATTTTCTACCTTCTGGCGTCGAAAAAGAGGCTGTCTCCGCCGCCGTAAGCGGAGTCGTATCTAGCCTGGGAACGGCGTCCCTGCTGGATTTTATCCCATTGCTGCCTTGCTTCGTCGCGCAGCGTAACCATCCTGGCAACGATAACCGACTCGATGGAAATTAACCGGTCCGCTTCCAGCCGGAGCACGGCCATTTGCTCCGCAGGGACAGCCGACTGCTCCAGCTCCCGGAACAGTTCTTCTCGCTGCTGCATATATGCGTCGAACTGTTCCAGATCGGCGCTGTCCAACCGCTCAACCAAATTAGACGACAGTTGAATGAGTCGCTGTAAAAGAGCTTCCATTAGCTTGTCCCGCCATCTGATTGACTTGTTTGGCCGCTTCGACCCATGTTGCCTTCAGATCGATCAGGTGTCCAAGCACCTCCTCGGCCGGGGCGGCATCCTTGCGGGTATTGGCTTCGATTAACCGGTGGTTGAAATAATCGTAAAGCAGCAGCAAGCTTTCCGATACCGGATTCGAACGGTCCAGGGTAATAATGAACTCGCTAATGATTTCCTGCGTCTTCATGAGACTCGTATGCGCGTCCGCATTCCGCCGTTCCTTGATAGCCTCAATGCCCTGACGGCAGAAACGAATCGCCCCGTCGTAAAGCATGATAAGCAAAGCAGCGGGATTAGCCGTCTGAACCGATGTCTGCATGTATGGATTGCGCGGTTGGTATTGCATAGGTTATTAGCCTCCTAGGAACCAAGCAGCGATGCAAGGCTTGAGCTGCGTGAATTCATCTGACTGATGTAGGTTTCCATCTGGGTGAACTGGTTGTAATAGCGGGTCTCCATGTCGTCGAGACGGGTCTGGAGAGCCGAGATCTGCTTATCGTATTCTAATGATTCTTTACCGAGTACATAAGTGTTTTTGACGGATGTGCTTGTACCCGCTTTATCTACAATCTGACTGAAAATAGCACTCGCTTGATTATACAGCCGTGTGGCAACACCGTCTCCGGCAGTGGTTTTGCTATCCTTATCGTCAGCGGTGAACAAGGCCATCACTTCATCCGGCTTCTCGGAGATCATTTGTTTTAGCTTTGTTTCGTCAATGTACAGCTTGCCTTTATCCATGTAGCTGCCGCTAACCGACGTACCGCTAATTAACGAACTCGAAATCCCGATATCGGACAGGTTCTTTAATTGCCCCGACGCCAGGCCGCTAATCGAGGAAGATAAGGCTTGTCTCATCGAATAGAGGCTTGATGTAAGAACGGAATCATTAGCCAGCATACCACTTTTTGCTTTATCTTCCCATTGTTTAATCTGATCATCCGTCATCTCTTTCTTCTGAGCGTCGGTCAGCGGAGCAAAATCGCGATACTTCTCCTCAGACAACTCCGAGTTGATCGAGCCGATCAGATCATTGTACTTATCTACGAAGGATTTGATCTTGTTGAATACAGAATCAACGTCCTGCGTAACGCCAATGCTCGTTACATCGGCTCCTTCCGACTTCGCCGTAATGCTAAGGCCGGCAATGGTGAAAGTGTTTGAGTCATATTCGCCTTCTACGCCGTTAAAGTTTACCTTAGCGTTTTGTCCAGTGCTATAAACGGATGCCGTATCCTTGCTTGTTGCTCCCGTTAAGCCTAGAGCATCTAAAACCGCGGTATCCGAACCTGTGGTGAAATCAATTGCTTTGCTTTTAACCGGGTTATCAACAACCAGGTTGCCATCCGAGTTCAAAGATACGGAGACGCCCGTATTCTTTAGCGAGTCATTCATCTTAGACAGCAGATCCCCAACCGTTGTGGTTGAAGTAATGTCAAACTTGAATGGTGCAGCTTGTCCATCTATGGTTAGAGAAATGGATTTGCCTGCTAAAGAGGCTAATGAAGTGTCTGCAGCCAGCTTTACATTTCCCGTTACCGTTGTTGCAGTGCCATTGGTAGATACGCCTAAAATGGAAGTTATGTCCGCGCCTCTTAGATCAATATCTGCAGCAGCACCTGTTTTGGTCGAAGAGAAGAACATCGTCTTCAGGGTAGAATCATAGGCTACCTTTACCCCGGTTTTCACGGACTCCGCATTAATCTTATTGGCCAGATCCTGATAGGTATCCGCGCTCTTCACCTCAACATTAACGCCATTGACGGTAATCGTTGTATCCTTGCCTACCGTTGGCCCTGTTAGAGTCCCGCTCTTCAGCGTTGCCGTTTTAGCCAGCTGTTCGACCTGCAAGGTATACGAGCCTTCAATGGCCGTTCCAGTCCCTGTTACCGTCGCTACGTTTGTATTCGAGGAAGAAGCAGTTTTCGTCAAGTAAGCGGATTGCAGCTTCATATCGAATGCAGCATTTTTAAAATCCAGAACCTTGTTGTTGATCGCCCGATAATCGTCCTGCTTCCACTGGTTAATCTGCTTCTTCTGGTTGAGCTTGTCTAGTGGGACGCGCTGGGCATCCATGATCTGTTTAATCATGCTCTCATAATCCATACCCGATGCTAACCCGGTTACGCGTAAAGTACTCACTCTTATCCCTCCTGATCATTACCGTTTCTCGTCAACAATTAAGCCTGCCATTTCCCATAGTTTTGCGATAAAGTCCAGAGATTTCTCCGGCGGGATCTCTCTTAATACTTCTCCTGTTTCTTTATCCTTCACCTTTACTGCGACAAGATGGGTTTGTTTGTGTACGTCAAATTGCAGTTCCGTTGGTCTTCCGCGCATAGCCTTAACGGCCTGCTCTATATTTTTGAATAACTGCTGCTCTCCAACGCTGATCTTCTCGCCCTGCAGCTCAGCAAGCTTCACATCTTCAAAGCTGGTATAGGACCGTGATCCTTGAACAGCTGCTTCCATCTGTACCGAAGTTTCCGCATACACTTCTTTGCTTGGAGTCTTTGGTGCATCCGATGCCGGAATTCGTTCCGATGGAAAATTCGAGCCTGAAATTGATAAGTTTGAGCTCATCCGAATTTTCCTCCTGCCAGATTGATGTTACCTATTATATCGGCATATGAAAAAGCGATTATTATAGGGACCTTAAGCAAATCCTATAAAAAAGAGACCTTAGTCGCCTAAGGTCTCTCTTTATTCCGTTATGGTTAAAGATTAACGGAGGAGTTGAAGTACGCCTTGCGGCTGTTGGTTCGCTTGAGCAAGCATAGCTTGAGCAGCTTGTGCAAGGATCGAGTTCTTCGTTTGCTCCATCATTTCTTTCGCCATATCAACGTCACGGATACGGGATTCAGCAGCAGTCAGGTTCTCGGAAGCTGTACCCAGGTTGTTGATTGTGTGCTCCAGACGGTTTTGAACAGCACCGAGCTTGGAACGTTCGCTGGATACGGAGTTAATAGCCGAGTCCAGAACTTTGATTGCGGAAGAAGCGCCTTCTTTAGTGGAGATATCAAGAGCAGCTTCAGCTTTCACGTCGTTAGTTCCGTTAGTTACGGAATTAGCAGTAGTGAAGCCAGCTTGACCAGCGTTACCAGTGATACCCAGAGCAGCGGAACGCATGTCGCCGATTGTCAGCGACATCGATTGACCGGAGTTAGCACCGATTTGGAACTTAGTCGAGAAGCCGGAGCCTTGTGCACCAGGTCCAACTACTTGTTGTACGTTTTGAACTGTAGCGAGGCCAGTTCCCAATGCAGTAATTGGCGTACCTGTACCATTTGCAACAGTAATGTCTTTGCCTGTCTCGGAAATAAATTGAATCTTGCCAGAATCAGACAGGGACGCCGTTACTTGGCCATCCAATCCTGCTTCTTGAAGAGCCGCGTTCAAATCTTTAACCAGATCAGCCGCCGCAGAGTCCTTAGCATTTTTATCAACGCCAGTGTTAGTTGCATAAGTCTTAGCAGCAGTACCAGTGTTAAGATTTACAGTTACAGCACTGCCGTTACCAATTGTAATTTTGAGGGAATCGCCAGCTGCAAAGCTAACATCAGCAGCACTTACCGCATTAGTAGCCTCTACACCTGCACGTTCTACAGTAGTAGAAGTACCATAAACCGTTTTGTCGTCGGCCGCGATTGCACCGAGACCAGCATCCGCGCCACCAGCAAGGGTAATCGAGCTGTTAGCACCTTCGGATTTAGCGGTAAATGTCAATTTACCAGCTGCAGTTTGAGTGATATCTACGAGGTCAGACAATTTAACTCCACCTGAAGTTACGTTGCCAAGTGCAGTAATATCAGAAGCAGCACCACCGCCAGTAAGCACACCAGCTTTACTGAGGTCAAATGTTTGATTATCAATTGTAATTGTAGAGTTAGATGCAGCTGCAGTAGTTACGCCACCAAGTGTGATAGAAGCACTAGTTGCTTTAGTGATTTTAGCTCCGTCTTGGGAAGCGATACCGCCGTTCAGCAATTTTTGAGTGTTGAACTCAGTTGTGTTGCCGATACGGTTGATTTCAGAAGTCAATTGGTTCATTTCGTCTTGCAGAGCTGCGCGGTCAGTATCCGTGTTCGTACCGTTCGCGGATTGTGTAGCCAGCTCGCGCATACGCTGCAGGATGCTATGAGTTTCGTTCAAAGCGCCCTCAGCTGTTTGGATCAAGGAGATGCCGTCTTGACCGTTTTTAGCAGCCATGTCCAGACCGCGGATTTGGCCACGCATTTTTTCGGAAATTGCCAGACCAGCAGCGTCGTCGCCAGCACGGTTGATACGAAGACCGGAAGACAGTTTTTCCATCGATTTGCTTTGAGCGCTAGAAGCGTTGTTCAGCGAGCTCAGAGTGTTAAGAGCTGCAATGTTGTGATTAATACGCATTGTTATTTCCTCCCTGAATGTCTGTTAGTTCCGCATCCTTGCGGAAGCTTACGGTGAAAGGGTCGGCCGCCCCTCCCCCGCGCTTATTATTTATATCGACAGCATTCGGGACATTTTATAGAGGAAAAACAAAAATTTCTATTTTTTATCTATTCTTTTTTATTTGTCTGAACGATTTTGTTTGAGCAGCTGAACAACATCGTTAATAGCAAGCAGACTGCTTGCCGCTTCCCGGTTGGAAGCTTGAATGTTCATATACAGTTCCTTGCGGAATATTTCAATGTCCTTAGGGGCGCGGATACCCAGCTTTACGGTCTCGCCCTCGACACCAAGCACGACAATCTCAATATTGCCGCCAATCATAATCGATTCATCCGTCTTACGAGATAATACGAGCATAACGCTCCTCCTTAGGCTTGATATAAAGGCGCTCTTGAGCTATAAGCATGGTCGTGGATGATATGCTGCTTGCCGCGTTTCGTCGTCTTGTTTAATACAATTGGCGCCAGCAAATTTATCGTGGATTTATTCGGTTCTTTATTGAGAGTAATAACGGACCAGACCTCAACATCCTTCTCGTCATCCAGCTTCAGCTCTTGCATGACCGAATCCGGCAAGTCCCATTCATAATCCTTATAAAAATAAAAGGGGCTGGCAATAAGAAAAGCGATATTCTCATCCTCCACGGATTGCATCAGCCTGACCGGCATTTCCCCTTCAACCTCGGACAACACAAACTGCTGCAGATGTTCAAAGCCCGGTATTCCGTTATCGAACTGGTAGGTAGTCAATCGAATCCCCTCTTCGTCTTCAGTATATAAAAAGAAAACTACAGGCCCCGTATAAAGATACGCATAAGGCCTATAGTTATTAAACCTAATTCTATGAACAATGTAAAATCCTATAAAACCGTGTCGATGCTTGGCGGAGTTATCTGCACGGAGGCGTACTGCCTCATGTAAATCTCCGCTTTGCCCGGCGTATATTCATGAATAGGGCGGTTAGGCGTGACGTTTAGCTCGACACCGCCCTGCTCAACGGATATTTGCACTTTGCCCGGCGTAAAGAATACATCCACGTTATCAATAGACGCTGGTCCCGTAACGGGCATCGGTGGCCCTTCGATCCGCCAGTCTTTTGACAAGCTGGCTACAGGATTATTCTTCACATGTGCAAGATCCGCCAGCTGCCGCCCTTCTTCCATTCGGCGGGCAACGCCTTGCAGCGCGATCTCTTTGGCTTGCGAATAAATTCTGCTCGACACTTCTAAGTTATTCCCTAGCCCTAGCGCATCCCAAGCTCGGTCCTGGTCGACCTCCAGCACCCCCATAGGCTGCTCAATCGACAGCTTTGCAGGGATCTGGCGCATATCGATCGTGGCCTGCGGCTGCTCGATATGTTGCTCTGCCGGCCTTACCTGAATCCCGATAAGAGCAGGCTGCTGGTGAATTTGAATTTGTCCAATAGCCATTTAACCACCCTATCTCAGGAAGTCAACAAGACTTGGCTGAATGATCTTCGCTCCTGCCGACAAGGAAGCCTGGTACACGTTCTCTAAGGTCGTAATATTCGTGATGGCTTCCGCCATATCGACGTCTTCTACTTTTTGTTGCATTTGCTGGAGGTTGATATCCACGTCAGAAAGTCTTCCTTGCACGATTTCCACGCGGTTAACCCGCGCTCCGATCTGAGCTCTCGCCGTCAGCATCGTGTTCATTCGCGTATCGATCTGGCCAAGCAGACTCGTCAGACCTTCCTGGTCGCCCGAACCCAGCATATCGTAGGCGCGGTGCATAAGCTGAAACAAATTATCACTTGTCGTGTCGGATTCATTCGTAACCGGAGCACCAAACACATCGTTGCCCGTCATGTTTACGTCCATCGTCATCCCCGGAGACAGCTCGTATTGAATGCTTCCGGTATCCGTCTGGTTACTGAAGGCTTTTAGAATTGGAGGATCTGCCGAAGGATCGGACTGCTGATCCAGCCCAAGGGTGGAATAAGGCTTTACGCCTGTCTGCTCGCCGTTAAACATTTGTTTCCCGTTGAACTGGCTGTTGCCGATCTCCACCATTTGGTTGTACAACTGGGAAACTTCCGTTTGAATAGCGGTCATGCTCGTTTGTTCCAGGGTTCCGTTTGCGCCTTTTACAATCAGTTCACGGAACCGCTGCACGATGTCCGTAGCCTGACCAATTGTTGTATCCATATACTCGAGAGAGGATAACGCGGTATCGGCATTGTCCGTATATTGATCATTGGATGCAATCTCGCCGCGATAGCGCAAAGCGAAGGTAATACCGATTGGATCATCGGAAGGCTTATTAATCGCTTTACCTGTAGCGAGTTGGTTTTGCAGCTTATTCATGCTGTTAAGGTTGTTCGTTATGTTGCCAAGCATTTGGGAAGACATCATTCTTTGCGTTACGCGTAATGCCACGTGGCTGCACCTCCGGCTTTATCTAGTCGATTACAGGCCGACGCGGCCCATGCTGTTAATAATACGGTCCAATGTCTCGTCGATAACGGTCATCACGCGCGCGGATGCGTTATAGGCATGCTGGAACTTCACGAGATCGGACATTTCCTCGTCAAGGGAAACGCCGCTGACCGACATACGGCGGGAATCCACCTGGTCAACGATCGTTTGCTGATTCGACTGCAGCCGCTGCATTTCCTTGGACTGCACGCCTAATTGGCCAACTACCGCGCGGAAGAATCCGTTAATCGTATTGTTGTCCGTCGCATCAAACGCAAACTTCGTGTCACGCGCCTGCGACATCAGAACGGCCATTGAGTTGTTACCTGCTACAACGGTCTCCGTACCATCGTCATTGAAGGTCACTTTCATAGAAGTGGCAAGCAGAGTAGGGTCTGCTGCAATCTTAGGATTCAACTGAATATTGGCTGCGGTTAAATTATCCGTATTGCCGTCCGCATCGGTGAACAGCGGCTCGCCTTGCTCCCCGTTCATCGTGTAACCGAGCTGATGCAAGCCGTTCAGACCCTGCACCGTTACGGTCAAATCCTCCGTCAGCGTACGGTTAGCGCCTGCGTACGTAACGCCGTTAAGCACGGTACCTTCGGGAAGAACCGAGCCTTTAGGAATCGTGACTTGAATATCCCCATTTGCAATGGTGTTAGCCATTTGGTTGAGCTGATCCATATAGCCCTGGACATATTTATCGCGCGACTGCATCGTTCCGTAAATAGCCCCGTTATTCAGATCGCCGTTCTCGATGGCAGCCGTCATATCGTCCAGCGTTAATCCTTGCGACCCTTCGGCGGATTTACCCGCAACCAAAGTTACGTTGCCCATCGTAATGGTGTAACCGTCAGATAAATCAGACACCTTGACATTCGCCAGGCCGGACAGTTCGTCGACCAGAGCATCGCGTTGGTCGCGCAGGTCATTCGCGTCGTCGCCAATGCCTTCAATTCGCTGAATTTGTCCGTTCAGGTTGGCAATGGTGCTGGAGATCGATTTGAGGTTATCGAGGTTGATCTGAGCGTTTTCCGTCAAGTCGGACTTCAAATCGGTAAGCTGTTTGTATGTATAGTTAAAAGCGTCCATCATCGCTTTCGTCTGTTCAACCAGTACGGCGCGTCCATCCGCGCTCTCAGGCGTCTTGCTGAGGTCCGACCAGCTGTTCCAGAAGTTCGAGATCACGGTCTGAAGGCCGGTATCGCTTGGCTCATTCACAATGGTCTCCAGCTTCTCGAGCGTATCCGACTGGACCGTATAATTCCCGAGCCACTTATACTCGCTGTAGAACTGACTGTCCAAGAACTTGTCTCTTACCCGCGTGATCGAGGTTGCTTCCACGCCCGTACCAAGCTGCCCCGCAGCCGTGGAATGGGAATAGCCATAGGCTTCGATGGGACGGGCAGCCGTAAAGTTAACCCGCTGGCGGGAGTAACCCGACGTATTGGCGTTAGAAATATTGTGACCGGTCGTGTTCAGCGCCGTTTGCGTCGTGAATATACTTCGCTTCGCGGTCTCCAGACCATGAAATGTCGATGTCATCGTATCTTGTCCTCTCCCTTAAGTCTTGAGATTATAGCGACTAGCACGCTGCACATTCATTCCTTGTACGGCGCGGTGATAGGTAACCTCGTCCTCCGGGGCGCCAAGCAGCAGGTCCTGCGTAAATTGCAGATAATCCAGATTCATCCGGATCAGCTGCTGGTTAAACGTATTGACGTCCTGAAGCTCCTTGATCGCGGCGGACAGCTCCCTCCACATCTGCTGAAGCTCCAGCTTCTGCTCCGCATGGTAGACCATCTGAATCAGCTTCTCCATCTTCAGGGAGCGCATGTTGCGAAGGCCTTGTTCAACCGTAAACCGTCCAACCTGAAGCAGACGGGTCTGTTCCAGGTCAACAATACGCTGCACGCTTTTTTTCTCGCGGCTTGTAATAAGCGATACCGCCTCTACATTTTCCAAGCGGATGGCTTCCGTCTTCTCGTTGGCATGCCGGATAAGCTCACGGTGCGCATCCAACAGCTCCTGCAGGGTGATTAAAATCTGCCTGATATGCTCGTTCATTTACGGATCATCCCTTCAGGTAAGGAAGCAGCTTGTCTGCGATTTTGCCGGCGTCAACCTTGTAGGTTCCCGCTGAGATGGATTGCTTCAATTCTTCCAGGCGCTTCTGCCTTTCCGGACTGTTCGTTTGACTGGTAGAGAGCATTTCCTTTGCCTCCGCGGAGATCTCTACGATATCCTTCTGTTTCTTCTTATTTGCACCATCTATCCGCTGCTCCATTTGCTTCTGGTAGGGGTTGTACGCGCCGATCCGATTCGTTTCATTTATCTTCATGAATAATCACCTCTTTGGTTCCACAATAGAAAAAACCGATAACCTTTAAAAGTATTATCGGTTCAGCTAGCAGGAAAATGAATAGGCCAAGTTATGGGGCTACATATTAATTTTGCCTTTTGTTATATTTATCGATGCCTTTGTACGAAACTCTTTCTTCCGCGCGGAGGGCCGCGTTCCTTGCCTCATCCTCGTGCATGTGTTGAGTGTCCTTCAGCAGGCGGGCGCGGCAGTTGCCGCATATATTGTTCTCACGGATCAGTGTACCACATACTTCGCAAGGATACATAAGATTGGGGGCATTCAGCAGCGAAATACGCCCCTCTTTAATAAACTTCGTAATTTGTTTAATCGAAACGCCGGTGGCATCGTGCAGCTCGGTAATAACAGCGCCCTTGTTCTCGCGCAAGTAAGTGGAGCACAGTTCGTATTCTTTATCAATTTCCCGGATGCACGCAGGGCAGACATCACGGAAGTTTTTGGCAAAAATCTTCCCGCACCGAGGGCAGTTTTCTACATTCATCGTCGATTCCCCATTCCAGCAATCATAAGGTTGTTACGGTTATTTTAACGGATATTGGGAGTTTTTTCACTAGTAATCTTGCAAAAGGACTTTCTGCCGCTAGGATCTGGCCCAAGTAAGAGAATAAATGTCGAGCGGAGCCTCCGAATGCTGATGCAGCGCTGCCGCGCAAGCTCCGATCGTGCTGCCTGTTGTGTAGATGTCGTCGACTAGTAGAATTCGTATAGATCGGACTTGGGCATTCATAGGGGACCTTAGGACATTGTTCCGCAAAAGCGCCATCGTATGCGGGTTGGCGTGAAACAATCGCTGCGTATCCTTCATTCGCTCCAGGCGGGTTTTGAAGCTTTGCTTCCCGGTATGCCGCTCCCGGACGAGCAGGTTATACAGAGGAAGCCGATGATGCTTGGCCAAAATAGAAGCGAACCGCTCGGCCTGATTAAAGCCTCTCTCCTCTGCCCGCTCCATGCTGACCGGCACGAAGGTAACGGCATCCCAGATGGGAATTGAGGGTGGCTGCGCAGAAAAGCTTTGTTTTTCCGCTTCCTTCGTGATGGCTTCAAAGGCCGGGAGCATCATCTGGGCGAGCAGCGGCTCCAGCCTCTCATTCCCCCGGTACTTGTATTGTGCCAGCCATTCTCTCATCTCGCTGCTGTACTGAACGGCGCTTCGGTTCGCGATAAACATGGGGTCCATCCGGCGGATGCAGTCCGGACAAGTGATTCCCCTGCCGCAAACGCGGCATTTGATTGGGATAAGCCATGGGATGGCCGCGAGGCAAGAGGAGCAGATTGAACGGGTAAAAGCGGGCGGGAGATAGGATAGATACGTTTTCCGGCTATCGGCTTGAGGCGTTGATAGGCCTGGTGAAGCCTGCTTTATTCCTTTTCCGCAAAAGGGGCATTCTCCCGAGCTGGGTTTCAGATAATGCAAGGAGTGGCGCAGCTCGGAGGTGGAGCGCCGGAATAGTTGTTTGAGGATGTGCCGCATGCATGAGTGACCTCCTTTGATGGTGTTGTTATTAATAGGATTCAGTATTTGATGAAAGAGCTGGATCTAGCGGGCGGATGTATGGGCGATAGATATAAAGGTTAATTGGAACGCTTGAAGATTCGGCTCCACCATGAACCGGCCCGTTCCTCCGGAAGCAGGTATCCCCGTTTGCGGGCAATCCGGTTCATTCCGCGGATTTGACTGATGGCTGCAGCTTGAGCACCGGTTCGCTCTCTGCCGCAAAAATAGACAAAACCATTCGGATCTTCTCCCGAACGCCCCGCCCTTCCCGCCATCTGAACCAGCGAAGCCTCGTCAAACAACCGCCCGTCCGCGTCTAAAATATATACATCGCTGCGCGGAATGGTTACTCCCCGCTCCAGGATGGTCGTGGTGACTAATACGCGAATTTCGCTTTTGCGGAATCGGTTTACCTTATCGGCCCGGTCCGGATCCTGAGACGAGGTCCCTTCGACGGCAGATTGCTTAAGCAGCCTGCCCAGCAGCTTGGCCATCGGCTCAACCTGCGAGATCCGCTGAACGAAGATGAAGAGCTGAGCTCCGCGGTTTAGAGAATGGTTAAGCGCCGCGAGCAGCGCTCTCGGTATTTTTCCCGTCTGAAGGAGCTTTGCGACGGACGGTGTGCGAATTAGAACCGGTACGGGCAGCGGATGGCGATGATAGCGGACGGGTACCCTGGCATGGGGCAGCTGTCCGGATTTAACACGCCGCTGCAGCTCGGTTGGCGGCGTGGCCGAAAGCAGCAGCTTTGGGGCATGCGGCGCACGGCTTTTGTCCGCCGCGTAATGCAAAATCGGATCGCCGTGGTAGGGAAACGCATCAAGCTCGTCGATAATGACGAGATCAAAAGCTTGATGGAACCGCATCAGCTGATGCGTAGTGGCCAGCGTAATGTCTCCCGCTTCCCAACGCTGCTCGCTGCCGCCGTATAAAGTAACGACCCGTGCCTGCGGGAACGCCCTGCGGATGCGGGGATCGAGCTCAATGACGACATCCCGGCGCGGAGTGGCGATCAGCGCCCGCCCTCCGCGGGAGATGACCGACTCGACCAGCGGGAATATCATCTCCGTCTTGCCGGCCCCGGTGACGGCCCAGAGGAGGAACTCTTTGTTCTTCTGTGGAGGGTGTGGCGCTTCGATGAACTGAAGCGCCGACTCCGTGGCGGCAGCTTGCGCGGGGCTGAGCCGCCACTTGTTGAGGTCGGCCGGTGTTGAGCCGGCCTCTAGTGGAGGTGCCGGCATGCCAAGCACCAGCAGCTCGCATTCGCGGCTGCGCCCCATGGTGAGGCATGCCGAGCAGTAAGCGCACATGTGCCCGCACGCTGCGCAAGGCGTGCGGTGCATGTGCGCTTCGCCGCTGCCGCATCGCCTGCAGCGGCACTCGCGCCGCCGCCGGCCGTGCTCGGCGGCGACAGCGCCCTTGAGGCGCAGCCAGCCTAGCAGCTGCGCCAACTGCAGTGCGCCGCCCATATCGGCGGCGGCGCCCTCGAGCAGGGCGTGCGCTTCGCTGCGAAGCAGCGCACGGCCCTGCATGGCCGCGGCGGCCTGCTGCGCAGCGGCCGCCAGGGCCTCCCGCGCGCGAGCAGCAGCGCGCGCGGTGCCGGGGCTGGAGCCGCCCGCGTCAGCGGCGGCTCGCGCCCACCGCCGAGCCCGCAGGCTGGCATCGCCAGCAGCCTGCGGGCTCGGCCCTTGCATTGGCGCGCCCGCTTCGCGGCGCGCCTGCTCCACGCAGGCCGCGAGCGAAGCCAGCGGCCCGCCGCCACTGCCTGCTGTACTCCCTACACTCTCTGCAATTCCCCGACTCTGAGCACTACCGACACCACTGCTATCCCGCGAGGCACGGCTCCCGGCATCTCGCTCCCAAAGCTCCACGCAGCGAATGGCATCCCCCAATGGCAATGCCTCCTCCCATAGCCATCCTTCTTCCGCTCTCTCCCCTTTAAGTCTCGTTTGGACCGCAACACTCCGTCCGTTATCTTTCTTTCTCATCCCTCCATAACGACCATCTACTATCCTACTAGCTTCCGCTAGCCCCTCCTCCATCCAGAACAACCGGTCCACTTCCGGCGCAATCGACATCCGGGCTGACCATTCTCCGCAAACACGAACGACATACACAAAGGCCTTCAACCGTTTCCCTCCTTGCGCACGCAAAAAAGCACACCTCAACGATGCCATTGCATCATCGGGGTGTGCTTCACTCCGTGCTTCCAATTAACTTCCATTATAGCTCAAAACGGCATTTTCGACAAATCGGATGGATTCTGCAAATCCACAAGGATAGCCTGATCAGGCTTGCTTACAATCCCTTCGTTTCTTAGCATCCAGATAAGACCTGCAGAATCTTCACCAGATTGTGAGCGCTTTCTATCCTTCGAACCTTCATCCGCAAAAACCGTAATATTCCCGTTCTCCCGCCGGAGACGGTCTACAATCTGAGCGGTCTGGTCCGCAGAATCGTTATCGACTACCGTAAGCTGAACATCCGTCCCCATTCGGCGCGAATAGGAAGAAAACTGGCGTAGAAACATTTCCATCTTCATATGCTGATCATGAGCAACAAGAACATAATGCTTGCTTTCGCGGATTTTACCCCGCCTGAGCCTGTAAGCCACATGCACCGATGCGGCGGCCAAAGCATAGCAGCCTATCACAAGAAGAAAAATCGCAATCAGGTCGGCCACCTCCTCTTTGTGACAATATATGCCGCTATGCGCCCAGTGGTTACGCACATGAGGACAAGGGGGTTAAAATGGGTAATCGACACTCTGATGCGACTATTGTAAAATAAATGCAAATGAAATCATGCGTGTGAAGCACACCGCTCTTTTTCTCGTTTCCAACGGGGGAGCCGTGTGCTTTTTATTTTGCTAAGGAGGAGTGATTATTCTGGTTAAGGTACTCGATACCCTTTATGAACAATGGTTAGAGTCTCAGCTTCAAGCAGGCGGCAGTGAACGTAAACGCAGATTATCCGAGGAACGACATGCAGAGGACTTATTTCTTAAGCAGGTTTGGCTGCCGGCTATTGGCAAGCTTGAACATTTGCACGCGGAATACGAGGTCGATGATTATAAGGATGGTCAACGTTTTCTGGACTATGCCTATCTGCGCGAGCCCTACAAGATTTGCATCGAGATTGACGGCTACGGCCCACACTTGCGGGATGCTGACCGCAGACAATTCGCTGACAACCTCATGCGCCAGAACCATCTCATCCTGGACGGCTGGATGGTGATCCGCTTCTCCTATGACGACGTCAAGAGCAGGCCGCGCCACTGCCAGCAACTCCTACAGCAGCTGTTCGGCAAGCTCTTCAGTCTTACCTCCAACAACAACAATCTATCCTTGCAGCAAAAAGAAATTCTGCGCTATATGCAGCTTGTCCGCAAACCAGTGACGCCAAAAGATATCAGCCTATTACTATCGATAAGTTCAAAGTATGCACGCAAACTGTTAATAGAAATGGTTAGTTTAACTTATTTACAGCCTGCAAAAGCGACTGTCCATCGAGTCCGTACTTACAAGTTGCAGGCTGCCACTCCTAGACTCTAACTGGCTCAAATTCATCTTCCCATTCGATAAGACCCTGCCAGGGTCTTATCCCAACCAAACTAGCTAGTCTTCCCCCCAATAAGACCCCCGCAGGGTCTTATGTCCCCGCAACTCCACCATTTTCACACTTCAGTCGCCATTCCTCACTCGATAAGACCCCGACAGGGTCTTATCCTAACCAAACTAGCTAGTCTCAACCCCAATAAGACCCCCGCAGGGTCTTATGTCCCCACAACTCCACCATTTTCACGCTCCAGTCGCCATTCCTCACTCGATAAGACCCCGACAGGGTCCTTAT
>NZ_SLVP01000004.1:0-501390 GCF_004345425.1 Paenibacillus sp. BK033 | reverse complement strand
CTTATCCTAACCAAACTAGCTAGTCTCAACCCCAATAAGACCCCCGCAGGGTCTTATGTCCCCACAACTCCACCATTTTCACGCTCCAGTCGCCATTCCCATTCGATAAGACCCGACTTCCCCCCCTGAACACAAAAAATCCCGCGTCTACGACACGGGACTCTATTATGCACCTGTAACCAGACCTGATCTGACTTCGGCCGCCTGTTGGCGGGCCGCTTTTCACCGGGTTCCTGCCTCTCGCATGCAGCTTTGGTCTGCCTTCGATCGAGCCCCTCGCCTTCTGCACGCCGGTTGAGCACCGCGCGCTTTGCGTGTGAATAAAGCTAGCCCGGCTACAGCGTTACCCAGCCATATTTGATGGATTGAATAACCGCTTGCGTGCGGTCGTCAACCTCCATCTTCTGCAAGATGCTGCTTACATGGTTTTTAACGGTTTTCTCGCTAATGAACAAATACTCGCCAATCATCTTATTGCTCTTGCCTTCCGCCATAAGACGCAGCACTTCCGCCTCGCGGCGAGTAAGCGGATTGTCTTCGCCCGCTATGAACTTCACGCCTGGCTCCATGCCAGCCGCAGCGCCCGAAATCACGCCCATCTCATCCAGGTAAGTCATGCGGCGCAGCTGGTTGATCAGCTTTCCTGTTACCTTCGGATGGATGTAAGCATGACCGTTCACCACGGAACGGATCGCGTTAATAAGCGACTCCGCCTCCATGTCCTTCAGCAAGTAACCGGTAGCCCCTTTGCGGAGCGTCTCGAATACATAGCTTTCGTCGTCATGAATGGACAGAATGATAACTTTTACATCGGGGAAAATCGTCTTCAGCCTCTCGGTCGTTACAACGCCGTTCTCGATGGGCATGTTAATATCCATTAACACGATTTCCGGAATCGTGTGGTTGCAAAACTCAAGCACTTGTATGCCGTCTCCGCATTCCCCAATAACTTCGAGATCGTCTTCCATGTTCAGAATCCGTTTAAGTCCTTCGCGGAAAAGTTGATGATCATCCGCTAGCAATACTTTTATCTTGCGCTTACTTCCCGGCGCAGCCTGGTTCATCGTCATCTTACTCCTTTCTACTCTCTACGGTAATTGGGATGTTGATTATAATCTTCGTCCCTTGTCCTAATTTTGAGTCGATTTCCATCCTCCCTTCAAGAAGATCTACACGCTCGCGCATGCCAATCAAGCCGAAAGAAGAGTTGTTCTGCGCATGGGCTTCCGCCTGCTCGCTCTGGAATCCAATACCGTTGTCCACGATCGTAATCGTGACCGTCTCAGTCGTAAAAGCAACCTCCAGCGTAACAAAGGATGCTCTTGCATGCTTCTGAGCATTGGTGAACGCTTCCTGAACGAGACGGAAAACACCAGCCTCCATGGCTGACGGCATCCTGACTTCTTTACCGTTAAGCTCAAAGATTGTCCGGATCTTTGTCTTATCTTCAAAGTCGTGAGCGAACTTGCGAAGTGCAGGTACAAGACCCAAATCATCCAAGGCCATCGGACGCAGGTTGAAAATAATTTTTCTTATTTCCTCCAGTCCGGAACGAACCTGACCTTTCAGATCTAATAATTCGTCCTGCACCAATTGAAATTCCTTCTTTAGTAGCATTCTTTCCACAATTTCCGTTCGTAGCACGATATTGGCAAGCGATTGAGCCGGTCCGTCGTGAATTTCCCGCGAAATCCGCTTCCGTTCTTCTTCTTGCGCCACGATGATCTTGAGACCTATCATCTGTCTCGTCTTCGCCGACTCCAATATGCGCGATACCTGGTTAAGGTCGCCGGACAAATACTGGAGCACCACATTGATTTGCGAGGCAATCGTCTCCGCCCGCTCGATCGACTTCTCGACATTGCGGACCCGCTTCTGCAGATCGTCCCGGCGAGTTTTCAGATACGCTTCCTTCTCCCGGTAAACCATCAGGTCGAGCTGAATTTGAGTCGCCTTTTCGTAGGCGGTTTTGATGTCCTCTTCTTTATATCGAACAAAGTCTCGGCT
The DNA here is from genome assembly GCF_004345425.1 of Paenibacillus sp. BK033. Taxonomy (GTDB): domain Bacteria; phylum Bacillota; class Bacilli; order Paenibacillales; family Paenibacillaceae; genus Pristimantibacillus. Next base: position 499,383 of record NZ_SLVP01000004.1, on the reverse strand, counting down.
AACTTCAGTCAGCCGAATGCGAGCGCGCCGGTAGTCCTGCTCCAGCTGGTCTACTCTTTCGATTGTCGTTAACGTTTCCGCAAGAACAATCTCGAGCTCCTGACCAAGGGATTCGAGCTCCTGGCGCGCCGATTCGCATATTTCGTAAATTTGTAGTTTGCTGTCCTCCATAACGGAGATCGCATTCGTAATCACTCTATTAATATCCACGATGTGCTGGTCCAAAACAATCGGCAACCTTTCTTAAATTCTAAGAATATATAAGTTTCACCTTATAAATAGCGCTTAGAATTCTCGGAATGAAACATTCCCCGCTACCCTAGGACAACGAGGCCGTTTCATCTGGTTAAAGGCTATTCCCCTTTATCATAACACAGGTTGGTTGCCGCTCGTCCACCATTAATCGATGGCAATCTTTTTCGTTTTGTTATCGTAGGTGACCTTTAGACCCAATTTTTCGGAAACGAGACGGATCGGAATTAACGTTCTTCCGTTCTTGATCATAGGAGCCACTTCCGTCTGGGAAAGCGCGCCGTTGATATTAATTTCCTTTTTGCCGATGACCATTTCAAGCATTTTGGAACCGTTCAGAACGGTCACGCGATTGAGCTTATTGTCCCATTTCAGCGTAACGCCCATCGCATCGGTAACAAACCGAATCGGTACATAAGTCGTACCGCCCGTCTCCAGCGGAGCGACTTCCATCGCAATCGTCTTGCCGTTGGATACGGCCGACTTTTTGCCGATCGTCATTTCGATATGGCCCTTAGTCGGTGTTGTCGTTGAAGCCGCATATTGCAGCTTGATGTTATCAATGCCTACCGCGCCTGTTGCTGCACGCTCATCCTGACCGTCCGGCGTTGTCACCACGTAAACGCGCTTCAGCTTAACCGGATACGCCATTCCTTTGGCAGACAGATCGGCCTTAACCGATTTCCAGCCTGTCCAGTCGAGCTGCTTAGCCAGATCCACGAGGTGAACCGTACCATTGGCATCCACGAATTCGGCGCGCAGCCAGTTCAAGCTCTTATCGCCGTATACGTCCATTGTCATCGATACCGGGGAGCCGTCAATCGATTTTCCGGAGGTGCCGTTAAACTGCGCGTATACCGCTTTTGTACCGGTCCCGGCACTAAAGTCGTAGGAAATTTGCAGCGCTTTGCCTGACGTTTGGCCCGGCAGGTCCGCCACCAGCTTGACGCTGCCCGTTGTTGTCGCGGCCGGCGTCACCTGCGGGCTGATCGCATAGGATACATTTTCGAATGTCTCCAGCGTTTTCTCGGAGCCGCCCTGCGTGAACGGAAGCATGGTCGCATAGCCGTCGTAGCGGCCAATCGCGTAGCCCGATGTCGCGCCCGAATCGACGGAGTTTACCGTGAGCGTATCGCCGCTTGTTGTTGCGGTAAAGCCAGTGAACTCCCATTGCAGCGAGTCGCCGGTCAGCTTGTAGGTTTTGCCGTTCTTCAGGGTAACCTTAACCGGAATGGATACCGTTGCCCCCTTCGACAAGACGCCTGCCGCCGTATCGAGTTTCAGCTCCGCAATCTGATCTTTGCCGATAACCTCAACCGGATAAGTAGCCGTAACGGAGCCGGACTTCACCGTAATGTTGGTTATACCCGGCTTGGAAGCCGTAAACGTATTGCCGCTGAACGAACCAACGCCCGTTGTGCTGCTCCAGCTTGCATTCGTTCCGTCTACCGTAGTTGGATTGTAATAGGTATCATAGCCTTTTACAGAGAAGGTTGTCTTTTGTCCGACAAAAAGAATATTCGAACCGCTGACCGCAATCCCTTTCAGATTGCCTTGCGGCGCCGTCGTGAATACGCCAATCGAATTGGAAATGCTGCGCTGCGTTGTATCGTATTGCGTGGAATGCGCCAAACGAAGCGAAGTCTCGCCAAGCGGACGCTCAATCATCGTTGTTGAACCGCCGCCGTCGAGGTTGATCCCTTTGTACACGCCAAGCTTCACCATGACCTGCTGGAGTTCTTTCAGATTAAGCCCCGTGCTGTCGCCGTAGTCCTCGCTTGTAATCAGATAAACCTTCGTACCGTCCTTGGAATAACCAACCGCCGTACGGGATACGTAGGAAGAGCCGCTGACGCCCGTAATATCGCGAGAGAAAGTAGCAGCCGCACCGTTATTTACGAGAATCGTATGTCCGCCTACCAGCATTTCAAAAGATGCAGGATCTACCTTTTGCCCGGATGTGGCGGATACGAGCGAGTAATCGGAGGTTACCGACTGGCCGACCTGCAAATGCTCGAGAATAAATTGGGCCGCAGTCCCATGGCCGCGCAGGATATAACCGTCTGCCGGGATCGCCCCGGTTAACGGCTTGCCGTCCGAGATTTGCTGAACGACTCCGTTTACGACCAGTGCTTCCGTTGGAGTTGTTGACGAGTTCTTAGGGCGCTCCGCGCCGCCCCAGGCGCTGTTGTAAATATAGAGAGCATTAAGGTGGCTGTAGCTGGATAAGCCGCCTTCCGGAATATAAGCTGACTGGTTCAGCCCTGCAAGCGTAAAGCTGGAGCCGTCCGCGGACGTAACCTTACCGTCGAAGGTATAGCTGTCGATGACCGGCTTGCGGTCTTTTGTCACGGCAAAAGCATACATGCCCTTAATTTGCATCGGGCTGGTCATCAGCGTTCCGCTTGTTACCTGCGCGCCCATTGGCGAGCCTTCCGTTGTTGTGATAAACACATCGGCGTTGATGCCTGCAACCGCGCCGTTCTCTTTCGTCATATTCATAACCGTATTCAGCTTGCCTACGGTATCGTTCTTGCCGCTCATGGTGTTCAAGTTTACATACGGATTGGTTAGATCCACTTGAATAACATGGATATTCGCTTGAGCAGCTTTGCCGCTTCGTGTGGTCGTCCAGAGATAGTCCATTCTTTGCGCGCCAGCCGTAATATACGACTGTTGAAGAAGCTTAAGGGATGGCTCTGCCGTAGCAGCAGCCGCTGTACCTGCTTGGAACGGGTTTAAGTCAAAAGAAATAGCTGACGAGACTGGCTGAGCCAGCAATGTGCCACCGATTACGACAACCGCGATCTTTTTGCCTAGACTTCCCGTCTGCCGGACTTTGCTGTTATGTACCTTACTCATCGTTATAGCAACTCTCCTAATCTATTAATCTACCTATTATAGACTATTAGAAGGGGAGAAAAGTTCCGAGTATAAAAATTTCTTAATAAAATGGGAGGGAAGTGCTGGGTGTTAGTAGGACTATTGGGAAGAGCAAGGCTGCGAGAAAAGGTCATTCTTCCGATCGCTGTTGCAGACGAATTCTTTTGAATTATAACGATGCTATCGTTAGAATTCGTCCTGCAAAGGCGAACGCTTAAAAGCTTTCTGAAAGAAAGCTGCTTCGTAAGCATATGCTTTTCTCCAGAATGACCTTTTCTCTCCGCCCCTCTGGCCGCCCCATCCCCCAGCACTTGGGAGGGCGGACCGAATGAAGTGGGTCATCGCGTGGACCAAACTACCGCCCACTGATGACCCGCAGGTTCTATCTCTTAAGGTCCCATAGGGGCCCTAACTTCTACGCCACCGCCCCTTTCAACCGCCTACACTGCCACCTTCGCCATCTTAAGGTCCCTTAGGGACCTTAACCTACTATCTAGCTACTCCTTTTTCACACTTAAGGTCCCATAGGGACCTTAACTTCTACGCCACCGGCCATTTCAACCGCCTACACTGCCACTTTCGCCATCTTAAGATCCCTTGGGGACCTTATCCTACTATCTAGCTACTCTTTTTTCACGCTTAAGGTCCCTTAGGGACCTTATCTTCTACGCCACGCCCATGTCCAACGTCCACACTGCCACTCCTGCACATAAAAAGCCCCGTCGCAGTGACGGGGCTCTAGAAAGATTAAATTAATCTAACAAATCTACATACTCCAGCAAGCGTTTGATCATAACGATCGCTTCGGCGCGAGTAGCGTTTTTGGTTGGGCCAAAGGTGGTTTCGGTCTGGCCGGTGATAACCCCCATATATACGGCTTTAGCCAAATCGCTTTTCGCCCAGGACGCTACTTTCGTCCGGTCGCTGAATTTGGACAGGTATGTCGTTTCCGACTGTGGCAGAGTGATTGTCACCGCAGCAGCCTTTGTGGCACGGGACATCATAACCGCCATCTCCTGGCGAGTTATCGGGCTGTTCGGCTTAAACGTACCGTCCGTGTTGCCCGTTACGATGCCCGCTTTGGACGCAGCGCCGATATAAGCCGCTGTAACGGTTCCCCCTGTTACATCCCTGTACTTCGAAGCATCGCTCCGGCTTCCGGACAAACCGAGACCGCGAACAATATACGCCGCAAATTCCGCGCGGGTAATGGAGCTTTGCGGATCAAACTTCGTTGTGGATCCCGAACGACCTTCGATAATGAATTTATTCGACATCATCTTGATCGTCGAACCCGCCCAATGCGAGCCGATATCGGTAAACCTCGATGAACCGCTGATCAGAGCATAAGAGCTGTTGCCCTTCCGCTTGAACGTTACCATATTCGTACCGTTCTCCGTAGAGAATGTGGTTGGCACGTACGATAGCTTGCCGGTTTGCGGGTCCAGCCACACAACCGCGCTGTTGCTCGAATTTGCAGCTACTAACGACTCAAAGCTCCGTTTGACATAGCCGCCAAATTCCGAAAGATTCTTTTCGGTCGTCCCGTTCACTACCGAGGTCTCGAACGTAATTGGCGTCGACAAGAGGGATGCCCCCGCTTTACTGATAGCCGAAGTTAAACCACTGGTATTCGAGTTAGAGCCCTTTTCAATTTTAATCAAAAGATTGCCTGTTGTTGAGCTTGATCCGATCAGGGACGCCATACTCTTGAAAGCCAGCGCGCTAAGCGGAATCTCATAGGAGCTTGTTCCGTACTGTACGACAAAAGACGATCCGTTACTTGAACGGTAAGCCGTCTCCAATACCGTTAACGGAACGGCTACAACCGCCGCTCTCTCGGAACTTGGCACCTCAAAAACAACCCGCGCATTGCTGATTCCCGCGCTTCTGGCCGCCGAAAAAGCGGTAGACAGCTTATCGGCTTGGATCGTATAACGGGTAGTCGTATAGCCTGCAGGCGAAATATCCGATGTCTGCGTGGCCATCGAAGTCGTTAATCCGATGCCTCCACCGCTAGCTTCTTCATAACCGCCAGGCAGCGAATCAATTAGCGTTGTCTGATTGGCTACCGTCACATTTGTAAAGCTGTTGATCACCGTGCCGTCTGACGTGCGCAAGCTGTTAGTAGAAGTGGCGTAATAAGTAACGGTTACCGCATCGCCAACGCCAGGTGCTTGGGCAAGGGTCAGTACAACGCTATTGCCGCTAATGGTTACGTTAGTGGCCGGGTCCGCCGAATTATTAACCTTCACCGAGAAGTAGGCGGAGGATGGCGCATAGGAAGAATTGAGCGTTTTCCAGAAGGACAAGGTCAATTTGGTTCCTTTGACCACCGCCCCGTATAACCCGGTATCCGTAGACGAACCGTTTCCTATCGAAGCCGTCGCATTCGTAAATGCTGCCGCTTCATTGCCGGACAGGTCTGATAAGGCTGTGTATAACTTGGAATAGGACACTTTAACGGTCGAACCGGTTGTAATATCCGGGCTTACCGTAAGAAGGACCTGTGGACCGGAGACGGTTACCTGCGTTACGCTGCGCAGCGAGTTGTTCACAAGTACGCTGTACTGGCTGGTTGACGGTCTTCTGGTCGAATCCAGCGTTTTATTATAAGTAATGATGATGGAAGAACCGTAAGCGTCAATGGTTTGCACCGTTGGCAGCGAGGTATCCACCGTGCTGGATAATGAAATATTGCTGAAATTGCTTACTTTATTGCCTGCAGCATCCTGCAGCGGGTAAGAACCGGCACTGTAGGATACTCGAACGCTCGAACTTGAATCAATTGAAGTATTCACAGCTAGGATAACTTTATTTGCCGTACTGTACACAGATGTTGGCGTGTAGTAATTACCCCCAACATAAACACTGAATTGTGAATAAGCATAGCTGCTGACCGAAGCCAGATTTTTCGAGAAGATCAAGGTTACGATCCCGCCTGCAGCGGTCCCTCCCGTCAGCTGCGGCTGGGTTGTGTCCACGGCGGTCGTTACCGTCTGGGAAGCCAGGCTAAGCGCCTGGTTGCCCGAAAGATCCCGAATGCCCAGCGTTGCAACCGAAGGCTTGGAATACGACAGCTTCACTTGCTGCCCGTCTACGATGTTGCTGGACAATTTTAACGTAACCTTTGGTCCGGATACCGAAACGCCGATAACGGAGCGGTATGCGCCATCAACTGTGATATAGAAGCTACCGGCCGTAGGAATCGAGTTCTCCATCAAGTCTTCGTTATAAGTCATAACGATCGTTGATCCGTTGGCTTCCAGCTTCGAAATCGCCGGAGGCGTTGTATCCCCGCCAAGCGTCTTGAATGCCCATTGGTATTCGTTCTGAATGCCGTTAAACGTATTGCCCGCCAGATCGGTTACCGCATCCGGGTCAATAACGACGTAATAAGCCGTTCCTGCCTGAAGAGCCTGGTTTGGTGTAATAATAAGCTTCTTGTTGTTCAGCGGATCTACGGATACCGAGGTTCCTACCGACGGTGTCGCGCATTGACTGCTGGTGCTGCTCACGCATTGAATCCAGATCTGTCCGCTGCCCGATTGTACGGCTTCGCTAAACGTTGCGGACAAAGTCCCATTGGGATCAGCCGAGGTTGAACTGTTGGCTGGTGAAGTAGCGGCCAGAGTCGGCTTCACATTATCCTGCGTAACCGTAAACCTCCAACTGGATGAGCTCGTTAACCCGTCATAATACAACCCTACTCCATCCTTAAAAGCGCGGCTTCCGAAAGTTACGTAGTAAGAGGTATTATTCACAAAAGCTTTTGCCGCTTCGCCGCCGTATGCGCTTGTTGCATCAATGGTAATCGTGTCCGTACCGCCGCCGGATACCCGGCCGGAAGTAACCGGAATGGAGCGGAACAAGGTGCCGCTCGTTACCGTACGGATCTCGATTGTACCGCTGTCCTGAAAGACAGGCTCCGTAAACGTTAATACAAGCTTGCCTGTTGTAGCGGTCAGAATACCGCCAGCTGTTGGCGTGAGGCTCTTAAGAGCCGGCTTGGTCGTATCATTGCCATACCCGGTTGTAAAATTCCACGCCGCAGCATTAGCAATTCCCGGGAATGGATAATTCGAGCCCGAGTCCGTCTCGATAAAAGCTCCCGCATCCACTAACACATAGTAAGAGGTATTAGCGTTAAATCTAGGACTTGCCGGCAAAGTAACGGTTGCTGTCGCTCCCGTAATCGCCACTTGCGATGAGCTAGTCTTGATTCTGGCAAAAGTCGTGTTGTTCTTCACGTCTCTGATTTCAATAAACTTTTCAGTTCCGGCCGCAATATTGTGGTCGAACGTCATGGTCAGCTTATCCGTTAAGACGGATACGGAAGTCGCATAATTTGCCGGCGTAGCCGTGACGATAGTAAGAGGCGCCAGATCCGTACGGAAGCTCCAATTGACATACGAAGCGCCACCCGTCTCCATCACATTGCCTGCGCCATCTTGGAAAGCCGTTCTCGGAATCGTAACCGAATAGTCGGTATTGGAGTCCAGCGGAGTATTTGGCGTAATTGTAATCGTGCTTGTACCGCTGCCTTGCACCATGCTTGAGGTTACCGGAATATTTTTCGTATCGGTCAGGCTGCTTAATGTCACGCTGCCGCTTGCGGCATAGACAGGTTCACTAAACTGAAGGATCACTTTACTGTCCACAGCCACTTTCGTTGCGCCCGCATCCGGCGATTTCACAACAATCGTTGGGCCAGCGGTATCCACAACGGCTGCTGTTCTAAAGTTCCATGTCGTCGCACTGGAAATGCCGGCATAATAAGCACCGTTAGATACGTTGGCAAAAGCGCCGTAATCGATCAATACGTAATAATCCGTATTTACATTTAAGATTGCATCCGGATTAATGGTAGCTGTTCGGCCTGTCGCATCGAGTCTAATTTTGTAAGAAGACATCGGAATGCTCTCGACAATATCGCTTGTATTGTAGTTATAAATGGATATAACCGCTGAATCGGCGCCTTTCGTAACGGCCTCATCAAACGTCAGCGTCAAATCGCTTGCAGGCGTGACCCCAATTGCATTATCCGCCGGACTCATGCCTACAACGATAGGCCCGCTTGATGCAGCTTGTGCTACGCGAGTGTTCTCTGACCAACCCGTAAGAACGAGTTGGAGCACTAATAAGACAGCTATCATGAAACTTAATCGGCTTCGTACTAACATTTCCCGCAATCACTCCCCAGCTAAATACACTTGTACCCTATTTGTCGGCAAATCAACTTGAAAAATTTAGGCTAACTAGGTATTAGTCGATAACGGAGTCGAAAAGGTTGCACTTCCCAAAAAATGAACAACAAAAAAGCCCTGAATCCGAAGATTCAAGACTTTGCTTAAAAAGCAATTATTTCGCAGCAAGCGCGTCTGCTTTAAGGTTTTCTGCTTTGTCCACGCGCTCCCAAGGGAGATCCACATCCGTACGGCCGAAGTGACCGTAAGCAGCTGTTTGAGCGTAGATTGGACGGCGAAGGTCAAGCATTTTGATAATGCCCGCTGGGCGAAGATCAAAGTTCTTTTTGATCACGTCAACCAGAAGCTCCTCGGATACTTTGCCAGTGCCGTAAGTGTCAACGTTGATCGATACCGGTTGCGCTACGCCAATCGCATAAGCCAATTGGATTTCGCATTTGTCAGCCAGACCTGCTGCAACGATGTTCTTAGCTACATAGCGTGCTGCATAAGCTGCGGAACGGTCAACCTTCGTTGGATCCTTACCGGAGAATGCGCCGCCGCCATGACGTGCATAACCGCCGTAAGTGTCAACGATGATTTTGCGGCCAGTCAGACCAGCATCGCCTTGAGGACCACCGATTACGAAACGGCCTGTAGGGTTAATGAAGTATTTCGTTTGCTCATCCAGCCATTCAACAGGAACAACCGGTTTAATAACATGCTCAAGGATATCCTTCTGGATTTGCTCCAGCGAGATTTCTTCAGCGTGTTGAGTCGATACGACGATTGTGTCTACGCGAACCGGTTTACCGTCCACGTACTCGATTGTAACTTGCGTTTTGCCGTCCGGACGCAGGTAGCCCAGCGTGTCGTTCTTACGAACTTCAGACAGGCGGCGAGCGATGCGATGCGACAATGCGATTGGCAAAGGCATCAGCTCAGGAGTTTCGTTCGTAGCAAAACCAAACATCAGGCCTTGGTCGCCGGCACCGATATCTTCGTTTTCCTTCTGAACGTCTTTACCGTCGCGGCTCTCAAGCGCAGCATTAACGCCTTGCGCGATATCCGCGGATTGTTCATTCAGCGATGTCAACACCGCGCAAGTGCTGGAGTCAAAACCGTATTTTGCACGCGTATAACCAATTTCTTTAATTGTACGGCGAGCAATAGCGGAAATATCGACATAATCAGCACGGGAGCTGATTTCTCCAATAACAAGTACAAGACCAGTTGCAACCGAAACTTCGCAAGCTACGCGAGCGTAAGGGTCCGCTTCCAGAAACGCGTCCAGAACAGCATCCGAGATTTGGTCACAAATCTTATCCGGGTGGCCTTCTGTAACCGATTCCGATGTAAACAAGTGACGACCTTTTACAGACATCCGTATCAACCTCCTACAGCTAGTATGAAATAAGTGCAGACATCCTACACAAAAAATGAACCTTTTCCCGTAGGAAAAGGTTGTTAGACAACTCTCTAAAACAGTATAATACCGAAAATGTCGCTTGGTGTCAACGGATACCAATTTTTGATACAATATAAGATTCCGCTCAAGGTCGAAACGTCTTCGCCGGCCTTAACCGGCAGAACGCGTTTCAAACCGGAGAATTTAAGCTGTATTTATAAGAAGAAACTTATAACGCTTAGAATTTAAACGTAGCCGTTCAACACTTTTTCGGCTTGGGCAACAAGACGCTGTGTAATGCTGCCACCGATCGAACCGACATCGCGGCTAGTCACTTCCCGCCACTGGATCCGAGTACCGCCGCTTACTCCGCCAAGCTCGTCAGCAAACTCTGTGTCAGCACCAACACTCACACCATGAGAAGCAAATAAGCCAAGCTCCGCTGCAAGCTCATACTTCATTTGATTCAGCGCTTCCTTACACTCCGGTACAACCACTCTGTTGGAAGAACGACGATTCATAATAAGAACACCTCCATTTAAATTAGGAACGTGGCTTTATTGTGTGTTCTTCCGGGCGGTTTGAAGCGTATAACTTATTTACTGTACGGGTAAAATGTTCTATAACATCCAAGCTTATTGAATTACGTAGCTGCCGCGTACCAATACAGTCAACGAACCTTTATAGGTAGGAGCAGTAGTAATACCACGTCCTGCGCGCGGGAACAAAATATGATGGTTAGCCGTGATCGATTTGCCGTTCGTTAAATCTTTGCCATCCGTCAAATCCGCAATACCATTAGCGTCCGTACTATATACAACGGCTTTACCTGAACGCACGACAACCTCCGTACCTTCGTTCGCAATGAGGATTTTTCCGTTAGGGACAGATACAACGTTAAGCTTCGCGCTTGCACCGCCGGTTTCCGGCTGCGTTGTTCCGCCTCCGTTAGAACCACCAGCTTTGGCAATCTGTTCATCCACATAGCTCTTGGTTACGACCGGATCATCGGCAGAACCCGGCACAGCCGCATTGGATTCCGCCTCAAGGGTTGTCGGCCAGTTTACCCCAGCAATAATGCCTGCTCCTACAAGAACAACAGCGAGTACAATCCGTAGTGCATACTTCTTCAATTTCGACAAGCTCCTTTCATAACGCAATTACGCAAAATTACACAAACAAATCTAGTATCTTCTATTAAGATACTAGATTTGAATGGGATTAACCAGTTATTTCTTACTTTAAAATTTCCTCATAAACTAGATTAGTTGTTCGTTTCATCTAACCAGTTATAAGATGGAGCAAATTTCACATCTTTGGAGAACAGCTTTTTCTTGTTGCCGTTTAGCACTTCATACACATTTAAAGTATAGCTGCTCCAATATTTATTTTCGGTTTGCTTTTGAGTAATCTCGTTCATGTTATTGCCGACTTTCCATTGCAGGCTGTTATCTGCTTTGCCTTCCAGGCTAACATTTTGCGTCCACAATACATCGCCAGTTGGCTCATATACCAATTCGTATTGCAGCTTGGATTGCGTGAATCCATCATAGTTGTAATCTCGATTAACTGTGCTAGCCAGATTGATAACAACATTGAGTTCATTTTGAACAAAGATACTGAATTGAGTAAGATCTACTGTATATGGACCAATCTTGATTCCTTTGTTACTATTGATTGCCGTTTCGGCCGGTAGACCAAACAAAACGCCGCGGATATAACCGGTAGGATTTCCTGTTGCACCTTTCAGCAATCCATTTGTGTCGATAGCTTCACCCATTAACAGTTGTAGGCCTTCGCGGCTTACATTCGAAGGAAGCTGTGTATAAGCAATAACCTGCTCTTTATAGCCTGGTGAGACTGTCGTAGCTGTTTTTACAAAAGTAACGTCGTAATAATTACCGTTCGCCGATTTGAAGTATCCCGTCCATTGCGGCATTGTTTTGCTTCTGGACTGGTTGTTCGTAACATCAAGATATACCGCATAAAGATCGTTTGTATCTCCACTGTAAGTACGCACATCCGTTACTTTCACGCTCATTTCAGATCCAATCGATTTTTGAGTATACACGCTGCCTGAAGATACCGAATAGATAGGTGTAATATCAGACTTCGTAACCTCGGCTACCTCGACCGTATCATTACCGGATTTCTCGTTTAATTGAAGCTCGAACTTCTTCCAGTTATATCCGGTTTGCAGTTTGCCTATGAAAGTCATCGTAGTAGTAGCGCCTGGTGCGATGCTGATATCTCCGGCATTTTTAACCGTTTGGCTAGTCAGTGTGATCGAGTCATCAAGCTGCATGGTACCTGTAAGATCAGGCAATGGCAGGTATGTCGTACCACTATTCTTCACTGCAAGTTTAGCTACTACGTTATCTTCATTATTCCAAGGCATGCGTTGTACAGATTGTAATTCAATGTTATAAGTGCCATTGGCATCCGTAAAGGTTTGTTTTGCTGTGCCAGTGCTGGTATTACCAACGGATACTGGTGTTACGAAAGAAACGACAGGCAACTCAACTTGCGTATTATCAGCAGCCGTTACTTTTTGGGTAACAATGAATTTCCATCCGGATGTCGGTACGGTATTAGGGATAGATCCTGTCAATTCAATTGTATTAAGTACCGAGGGGGCCAAAAGCAGATTTTGATCTGTCGTATCTTTCAATGTCAATTTATAAAGGCCTACCGAAGTTTTAATATAGTAGTTATACTCTGGGAGGTTAACTCCAAATTGGCTTGTATTACGTGCTACATAAGTTAGATTGACCGAGTAATTATCCACTGTCTTGCCTACCGTTGTTTTATTCACGCGCATGTTCACGCTGGAGCCGCCAACTTTAACCGCTCGATATCCACCAGCCTTTACGTCATTTGTGTAGCCAGCAGGGAATGTAAATTGACCGATTGTTTTCTCATAACCGGAAACAGAGAAGTCAAACTTCACAAAGTTAAGAATGAGTTGATCCATTGTCACTTTCGAGCCTACGGCACTGTAGAAAGTAAGAGTTGTACTCGACTTTGGACTAACCGTCTTTTTGTTTGCTTTATCTAGCAGCGTGAGAGTATATTTTGTGCCGCTTTTTGTTTTCAATCGTGCCCAGTAATCGACAAGATTAATAGGACTACTGCTTCCGTTATAAAATTCAAATGTGAAGCTGGCCGTAGCGCCGTTAACACTTGGGATCAAGCTGGCATCCGTAAGCTGCACATAGGAATTACCTGATATGTACACCTTCTTATTAACCGATGATGCCGTTGTCGCAGCCGCGAAAGATACCGGAATGGCACTTAGAAGCATCACAAAAGCGACGAAGAGAGATACGAGCATTGTCGATCGTTTAAAGCTTTTCCGCATTGTCACATTCACTCCGTATAATTAGATTTACTTAAATAGACGAGAATGGAATCCTATAAGTTTCGGCACTTTCAAAAATGTTTCGCCCTCTGCATTCTGAATCCGCCTATACAAGTAACTATAACGTGTTTATATGAACTATGTATGAACGATTCTCTAGAAAATAAAAAGAAAGCTGAGAGCAAAGCTCTCAGCTTTCTAGATGGTTACGAAGAAGCAATTAGTGAGCAGTGATCAGGATCACGCCAGCTTCATTGTTACCGTTGTAAGAAGTACCAGTACCAGCAAGTTTCACTTCATACTTACCAGAACCTACACCGAGGTTATCTGCTGCAACAAGTACATCGGTAAAGTTCGTAGTTGCAATAGTACCATCAGTTTTCTTAATGAAGATTTGAGTAGCACCAGTTACAACATATGGAGCACCCAGGAAGTTCAATTTTTTACCGCTGATGTCAGTTACCGACAAATCTGCAGGAACAGCAGGTGCAGTTTCGTCTGCTGGAGTTGCAGGATCATCTACAACAGCTGGTTTATACGGAGTCTTAGCTACAGCAGTAGCGATTGCTTTAGCATCGTATTTACCGTCTCCAGCGCCTGCGCCTGTAGCAGCGTCAGTCAGAGTAACCACATCGTTATCAGCGTAAGTTGCCAGGTATGTTGCTTTGTCTACGTTGAACGACTTAGTTTCACCATTAACATTCAATTTAATAGTGTAAACATTGTCAGCTTCGTTAGTAGTTGTAGCAGTCAAGGATTTGCTGATGAACAGACCTTGAGCTTGAGCCAACTGGTCTACAGAGCCGCTGCCCAGAACGATTACGTATTGAGCAACGCCAGTGTCGTTAGAACGAACAGCAATCGTAGCACCTTTAGTTACGTCAGCAGCCGTAGCAGCAGTTACTGTAGAGTCAGCTGGAGTAGTTGCGTTCACACCCAATTTCAGGTAAACAGTGCTGCTATCCAGACGATATGTTGTACCAGCAGTTACTTTAGTCGAATCAACTGCAGTTACAGCTGTACCAGTCAGGCTAGTTACAACGTCATCAGCAATAGCAACATTGTTAGAATCTTTATCACCTACATTAAGAGTCAAAAGACCATTGCTATCTGTTTTCAGAGGTACCAGTGTACCAGCAGTGTAGTCTTCATCTTTAGTGTAAGCAGTAACTTTAGTGTTATCTTTCAAAGAATAGTAAACTACTTTATAGTAGCCACCTTCAACTACACCATTGTTAATTACAGAGTAGCCGCTATGGTCAGCTTTGTTATCAGCTGTGAAGATGATTGCATAGTTAGCAGCAGCTGTTGCTGTTGTAGTTGCGTAGTATACCACTTTACCATCTTTGTTCAGGTTAAACGCATATTCAGTACCGATTGCGGATGCAGTCAGAGCTGAAACTTGAGTGCCAGCTTGAGTGTAAGTTGTGCCGTTAACTGTGTAAGTTGCGTTACCTTTGCCGTCATTACCAACAGCTTGCAGTTTACCAGTTACAACGTTGCGAGTCGCAACTACTTGCAGAGCAGTGTCGCCGTTAACAACATAGTTAACAATGTCGTTTTCTTTCAGATCAGCCAGTTTAGCTGCTTTACCGTCAAGAGTGATTGCTGTGTTAGCATCCACTTTAACGGAATAGCCGTCTTTACCGATGATTCTGCTGTATGTGGAGTAGGAAACTACTTCTTTAAATACATTGTCAGATTTCCAAGTGCTCACGAGAATCGCTTGAACGTTGCCTTTGCTGTTCAAGAGCAATTGAACATCTTGGTCATTAGTGAATGTATAAGGCAAGTTTTGCTCAACGGAGTTCACAAACACTTTCACATCAGCAGTAGCTGTGTAAGTAGCAGCTCCGTTGTTTACTTTAAATGTAAGATCAGCAGGAACTGCAGGAGTTGTGCTACCAAGCGTAATTGTGTCCACATCTGTTGAAGCGTTAACGATTTTACCAGCTTCTTGAGCATCAGTTACCGCAATAACTTCGCCGTTTTTGTTTTTCAGGACGCTAACTGTATGACCCAACAGTTCAGACAGTTTTTTGCCGCCAGTAACGAAGAATTCTTTTGCAGTTGCAACGCTTTTACCACCAAGGCTGATTTGGCCGCTGGAGTTCAGTGCGCCAGCTGTCAATACGTTAGCTGGTTCAAACGCGCCGAGTTTGCTGATGAACAGTTTAGCAGCGTCGCCTTTGCCGTCACCGTCAGTATCAACCAGCAGGTAGCCAAGATCGCCGTCTGCATTGTAAGATACCAGTTGTTTATCCAAAGTGTTGGATGTCAGTTCAGCAACTACGCCACGAGTAGCGTTTGTACCGTTTGCTGCATCAACGCCTTCGAACAGACCAACTTCGTCAGCTTGAAGCAACACGTTGTAAGGCCACGAGCCGGACAGGTACTTGTCTTGGTATCCAAGAGCACGAACCAGGATCGCAGTTACTTCTTCGAACTTGATAGTGTCGTTAGGGCGGAATTTGCCGTTGTAGCCTTGGATGAAGCCTTTAGCTGCAGCAGCATTGATGTAACCTGTGTACCAAGCGCCTTTTTTAACGTCTTTGAACGCAGGAGCTGTGTTAGCCATCAGGTTTGCGGAGCTTTCGTTACCAGTTGCAACGATAACGATTTTAGCCAGCTCAGCACGAGTGATCGTGTTGTCCGGTTTAAAAGTACCGTCAGCATAACCTTGAACGATACCCAGTGCAGTCAGTTGCTCAACTGCGGATTGTACTGGTTTGCCAACTACGTCAGATGGAGTAGCTGCAAATGCAGGAACTGCCAAAGCGGAAAGCATGGAGCCAGCGAGTGCCAGCGAAAGTAAACTTTTCTTCATAACCTTTTTTTCTCCTCCTCTAAATGCCTTCGGTTGTTGAGAGTTTTGTTTAGAAAATGAATTGCTCGTTTTTCTCATAGCCGATTCACCCCCTTCCCCGAGTTAAGAGCATAAATTAATAAAATAATATAAATGATGTCTGCTTCCATGCTTCAACCCTATGTAAGAACATGTCGCAGAAACTCGTAAACCTACGAAAAAACCATATAAATATATTACTAGAGAAGACCTACCACTTTAACATTATACAATGGGCTACCCACAGCGTAAAGAGGAAGTTGAGAAATCATTCCACTTGGAGCAAGAATAGTAGTCCCAAGGTACTACATGCCTCGTTTTTGCAATGTCATGTAATTAAACGCACAGTAGCTCAAAAAGTTGCGCTCAGTTCAAAAAAAGTTCTGAGTTTTTTTTCGATTCGGTTGTTTATGTATTGCTACCCTTCCCTAGGTATGTACTTAGTATAGCTTGGCCTATCAATCTCGTCATTGCAAAACATTTACCAAGGATAAACTTACTATAGAAAATATTGCTTTAGAAATTAGTAGCAATTAATAAAAATTAATAATAGAGCAGATCGGCAAGAGCCGAGCTGCTCTACCCCATTAATTCGCGTAAATAGCAGGCAATGTTTTGTTGCTCGCCATGACTTTAGCCATTATGATTGCTGCGTCACTCCGCAGAAGTCTTGCTCTTGGTTCAAATACATATCCCGCCTTCTTATCATTCGGATCGATCATCGAACCCTGAATGAAGCCTTTCTTTTGAATGGCAAGAATGGATGGGATAGCGTAGTAATCTGTATTTCCCGAATCTTTGAAAGCTTTATCCAAAGCTGCTTTCGCTTTGGCTGCATTGGTCTCAAGCTTCAGGTTAAGCGCCTTAGCAAGAATAACCGTAGCATCCTGACGTGTCAAGCTCGAATCAGGCTGGAAGCTCTTAGGTTGCGTGCCTCTGACGATACCGGCTCTTGCTGCTGTTTCAATAAAACGATAATCATAAAGTGCTTTGGGATTGATATTTGTATCCACGATCACATCGCTAAAATGCTGAGTCCCCGCATAATTCAGAGGAATGTTGAGCGCCTTAACAATCATTCGCGCAAATTCGCCGCGGGTCACATATTGATCAGCCCCAAAAATACCGGTTGGATCAGAAGCATTCATAATCCCCTTAGAGAAGATGGCTTCCATTGCTTCACGGGCATAAGGATGATCATTAATATCGTTGTAGCCATAAGTAAGTTTGCTTACCACATAATAACCAAATTTGCTGAATGGAACTTTAATCGTATGTTTTTTCTCATCAACTGTGCCGCCGATATTCTCCCACAAATCTTCTACCGGATCGTAACGGAATACGGTTACGGCTGTACCCGCTCCCTGCGCAATACTCGGATCATAGGACAATGTTAATGAACCAATCTGAGAAGGAACCACTTCTCTACTATTATTACGTCTTAAAAAGAATTGTTTATCCGGATCTCCCTGCACCATCGGATACGGATAAGGATCTAATCCTGTCGTAATCGGATCATACCCAGGCGTGCTGTTATCATCAGCCTGTCCACCGTCAATCCAGAACAGTGGGCTGACTTTAATAAACCGCTCCGAGAAATACTTACTCATAATATAGCTACCCGTTTGGTTCTCCAGCCAGAAATCCGCCGGCTGTTTCCGATATTCATAACGATTGACAATACCGTCAGTTGGATTGGCAATACCGAACAGCAGCTGATTGCCGCTGTAAATTTGACTCGAGTTGCTTGCCGTCGAATTGTAGGAAGGACGGATCAGCTTTGTATTCTTTGGAAAAGTAAGCGCCAGGCTGCCATTAAAAGCCTTGTGAGAAGTCGCCATTGTTTCCGTGTACTGAGCTCCTGGAATATTAGCAGGCTGATAGTTTACTTTAAGCGTATCGGTAATCTTGTCTTTACCTCTCGTAATGACAATTGGGATAGC
Source organism: Paenibacillus sp. BK033 (assembly GCF_004345425.1). Classification (GTDB taxonomy): domain Bacteria; phylum Bacillota; class Bacilli; order Paenibacillales; family Paenibacillaceae; genus Pristimantibacillus. Next base: position 481,505 of record NZ_SLVP01000004.1, on the reverse strand, counting down.
TGTTTCCTTATTCTCTTTCAATCCCGTTACGCGTACCTTAAACGATTCAATAGGCGTCGGATTAACCGGATCATTAGAATAATCCAAATAATTAACTTTCTTCGCGGCGATCTTGTTGATAGTCATCGTTTCCGCGCCAGGCGATGTGATAATAACATCCACATAGTTCTGATTCAGATTACGCTCTTCCAAGACTGGCGCGAGTACCGTATAAGGAATAGCGATCGGATCCACCTGCAGGCGATACGTCGCGCGAGGACCGGTTTTACCGGTATTAAATACGGTTATCAAATAAATCTGCGAACTGCCATCATCCGGAACTTCCTGATTGTCCAGGATAAAGTAGAAATACTTGCCGTTCACATCATAGAAAACTTGAAGATTCGGTATTGTATTATCTTGACTTGGCGTGCTTGGATTTACGATTTGGATTCGTACGCCATTTGATACCACTGTGAATTCCTTGGATAAATTCCATTCGATATCGCTTTTGAAATTCGGAGAGCTGATCTGCAAGATGTAATTGGTACTCGACCCTCCCAAAGCCGTTACTTTACTCTGAATAAGATCAGGTCTTTCGCCCAGGTCAAGAAAGGCAAATGTACCATATACCTTCATCTGAGCTTCCTTCGTGGAGAAGAAGCTTGATACCTTTGTAAAGTTCGGATCGTTGGGTAAAGGTTCAGTCCTGCTGATACTGTACGGATAAACCCCATCCGTATTCGGTGCCGGAATGGTAGGCAAATTAGTCGGCACGATATTAAATTTGACTGTATTCTCGTAATTGTTCTTCGCGGTGTTGAATACAATACGAATCGTATTCTCGCCTGTCTTGTTCAAAATATTAAATGCAAGCTCCTCGTCTGCAGGATCTATTCTGAATTGAGACAAAGACGAACCCTGAGTCAAACCGATTGCAACATTATTTAAGTAGAAATATACAGTTTGCGGTTTGGTCGAAGTGGCCTGTTTCGAAAATACGATATCACTCTCGTTAGCTACGTTGGAGAACTGTCCTGCAAATTGACCTAATTGACTAAGCAAAAAGGTTTTGCCTGCATCATCGCCCAAAGTTGTATCATACTTAACAACTAAACCATCATAAATACTGTCGTACTTCGCAAAAGGGCCATAAAGGAGCTTAACCGTTACTTTCTTCATGCCAGCCGTATCGTTTTTTAATTTAAAATACAGATTCTGCGTACCGGCGGACGGCATCTTGGATATTTCCATAAATACGCGAAGGAACGGACGCGATACTCCATTAACATTGCGGTAAACGACTTGTTCAAAGCCGAGCTGACGGAAGGAACCTGTTTGTACAGCTCCCGAAGAGTCTGCGAGGCTCATAATACCCGTATAAGAACCGCTTAACGAAGAATAGTTGCCGATCAAAACTTCAACGCCCATCGGGAGCGCGAAAATATTAGCGTTCTCGATATCCGTGCCAACAAGCGACTGAAGCTGCGATGCCTTTGTGCTCATATCGGACGTATATCCATTCAAATAATTGACGTCGTAAATATAAGGATTGGTACTGTTATGAAGCTTGAACGTCATCGTATCGGACTGTTCGGTCTGCTTCTTTACGACGTTATATCCTTTCAGATTAAAGGTATAATTTTTTTCTGCAGTAAAAGCATTAATGCTTCCAAGGTCCGACGAGAACTCGACCGTAATAAATTTATCCGATGGTTTATATGTTCCCGCATCCGGAGTAGTTCGAGTAACCTTAATCGTCGGAGTAGAAGTAAATTGAGCGTCAGGTGCAAATATAAATTTCGATATAACATCGGCTATATCCGAAACCTGCTGCACAGGAACAATCGCTTTGCCTGTAAGTGTTAAAGAATCAGTACTATCCGTATCAACGGAAAGATCCGGTCCTTGTGAAAGGTCAGCCGTACTTGTTCCGTCCGTCAAATTCACATCGTAAAAGGTAACACTACCGTTATAAAACGCAAGCTCTCTTGTCGTTTCAATGGTCTGACTATCATTCGAGACACGAATCGTGACAATGTTTTTACCCGCCTTGATATTGAGCGGAGAGGCGATAAACTTATAATCTCCCGCGTCGGAAACCCGGTATTCGTAACTCTTGCCATTCATGACAACAGTAACCTTCGTTGCATTCGGCGCTACACCACTGATTGAAATATCTTCACTATCTTTGCCTTCCGACATAGGAGATTGAAGAATCGTTGTTGCGTCCTCCAGAATGCTATATTGAACACCGCGGATATTCGCAGTCAAGTCATATAACAACGGGTTATCGCGATATTCGATGTAAATGGATTCTGTGACGGTTGACGTACCATAAATCCCTTTAAAGGTAATCTTGTTCAGACCCGGATAAAGCTCCAAGTTAGTCACAGTGAGATTGTTGCCAGTCAGCTTGATGTTGGAGGTCTGATTCTCAATACTTTTGACTGGAGCCTCAGTCGGGTCATTCCTCTTAATATTGTAGACACTATAACTAATCGAGTTGCCTACAACACTATTAATCGTACCTGTCAGTGTGACGTACTTATCGGTAGTCATGCGTGCGTCCTTAGCTGCATACATCTCGTTGTTGAACATAAAATACGTTCCCGCTGCAGATGCTTTGTGCGGTGTACTAAACGGCGGCAGCAGCGTAATTAGAAGCGCCAGTGACAGCACAAGGGATAATAGCTTTTTCAAAACGATGATCCTCCTTTATGTAATGGCTGTTAGCGTTAATGAATAATTGAACGATCGACGGTTCCAACTGGTTGACATTGCAATTAGAGGCCGATTGTAAGTAAGCTGTATGTTCCGATTTATTTCCTCCCTCACTGTCTTCGGTTGAAGAATAGTTCTGTACTGTTGTTATCGGTCCCCTGGCCCTAAAATGTTAGTTCATTTGGCAGATTGGAATTATAAAGAAATTTTAATGATTATCAATCACTAGGCTAAATTCTTCGTACAAATAGATAGGACCCTGTGGGGTGACCATAAGACCCGAGCAGAGCCTTATCCACTAAAACGGCAAAAAGGTTGTCCCGGCAGCAAACTTTCGTTTGCCGCTTGGAACAACCTTTTTGCACACATGTAATAAAATAACGATTATTTCGAGCTTCTCGCATCTACCTTCGGACGGAACATGCGGTTTAAGAAGTTGATAAGCGGACGGCGCGTTTTGTCCACGATCCCGATAAGCTCTGCGCCAATCTGAAGGCTGAAGATGACCAGACAGATCACGATAAATGTAATCCAATTCGCGGAGGATGATTGCACGACGGTCGATTGCAGAACCGCAAATCCGCCGAACACCGCAGCCACGCTCCAGATGATAAGAACGGTCTTGCGATGGCTGAAGCCAAGCTCTTGCAGACAATGATGCAGATGTCCTTTGTCCGGCGCAAAGATCGGACGTTTGTTCACAAGACGACGAATGATCGCGAAGAACGTATCGGACAGCGGTACACCGATGATAAGCAGCGGAGTTACGAACGATACGATCGTAATCTGCTTAAAGCTCGTCATCGACAGCATCGCCAGGCAGAAGCCCAGGAACAAGGAGCCGGAGTCGCCCATAAAGATTTTGGCCGGATGGAAGTTGAAGTACAGGAATCCAACGATACCGCCCAAGAGCAGAACGCTGAGCAAGATAATTGGCACGTTGCCCATGATGATCGCCATCACGAGGATGGTACCGATCGCAATGGCGGAGACTCCTCCTGCCAGCCCGTCCAGACCGTCGATCAGGTTGATTGCGTTCGTAACGCCCACAATCCAGAAAATCGTAATTGGAATGGATACCCATGCTTCGATCGGCTGCATCGTTGCGCCAAACGGTACGTTCAGCAGGTCGATCTTGACGCCAAAGCCGAACACAACTACGCATGCCGCAGCGATTTGAGCAACCAGCTTTACCTTGGCCGACAGCTCGAAGCGGTCATCAAACGCGCCGATGAGGATAATCATCGTACCGCCAACCAGAACGGCGCGGATCAGATTCTCTCCCTCGTGGTTCAGCAATCCGTCCGGAATAAACGGCATCAGAATGAGAAATCCGACTGCGAATGCAAGGTAGATCCCGAGACCGCCCATACGGGGCATAATCCGCGTATGTACCTTGCGGTGATTCGGTTTATCGATCGCTCCAACCTTGAAAGCGAATTTTTTAACTAGCGGTGTCATAACTAGAGCTATTATTAGAGATATGATAAATCCTAGTGTGTACAGTAAGCCTGCTGGCATATTGTGCAGCTCCCCTTTTTCTTTCTACCGAAGTGAATTATACTCCGACAGAAGAAGAAACTCCAAATCCCGTTTTCACGTATTTTCAACGGTTTTGGGAGGTTATTACGTAGTAGGGCGTGGTTTCTTGACGTTTTCTTTATCGCGAACCACTTTCACGACGAATTTCGGCAATACCATCATTCTTGGCAGCCTTTTCGGCTCCTGTAATAACCGGTAAAACCACTCCAAACGCAGCTTCTGGAACAAGACTGGCGCTCTTTTCAGCTTGCCTGCAATAATATCGAAGCTTCCTCCAACTCCCATAATAAGCGGGACGCCAAGCTGCTTCTTATATTTGGCAATCCAAGGCTCCTGCGTATCCGCACCCCTTGCCACAAACAGTAAATCCGGTGCTGCCTGCCGAACCGCTTCGATTACTTCCGCGTCCTGGTCGGGGCCAAAGTAGCCGTTGCGGCAGCCTACGATGCGAACCTGCGGATATTGCAGCTGAAGCTTCTCGGCCGCCGCTTCAATAATTTCCTGCGAGGTGCCAAGCAAATAAGCTGTCCATTTCCGTTTCTCGCCCTCTTGCATAAGACGATGCAACAGGTCAAAGCCCGTTACGCGTTCTGTCACCGGGGTTCCAACATAATTGGCCGCCCATACGACTCCCGCACCGTCCGGTACGATAAGCTCGGCTTTTCTCATCATTTTGTAGTAATCCTGGCTTTCCACAGCCGACATTACCATAATCGGATTAGCCGTAATGACATGCGTCTGGCGCTTCTGTACAATTGCTTCTGTTAGATAACTGACCGTCTCGTCCATGCTCATCTTGGAGAATGGAATTCCGTAAATCGGCACCGTTGGGACTTGTTTCGACAAGTGAAAATCACCTCGATATGGTTTGACGCAATAACTGCGCGATTTGTTGCGCCGGTTGCTGCGATTGTTGTCTTAATCGTTCGATCGCTTCGCGATGCTTCTCTTTCCAGCCGTTTGCGTCGCCCAGCAGCCGTTCGGCGCTGTCCGCGAAGGCAGCCGGATCAAGCTGTTCGGTCGTTCCGACCGCCGTTAGACCAAGACGGTGAAGGAACTGATCGATCTTCGGATCGTACGATAAGCCAAGCATCGGAACCATCTGGTTCGCCGCGTAGATGAGCGCGTGCAGGCGCATGCCGAACAGCGCGTCGCAGCGGCTTACCTCCAGCAGCATTTGCTGGGGGTCGTCGCCAGAGGCGGCCAGCTCCGCCGAGCTTCCTTCGGCGAGCCTGCCGCTGAGCCGTTCCATAACCAGCTTCGATGCTTCCGCATCGTCCGGCGTATGGAACGGAAGGAACCGCAGCCGCACCGGGCGGCGGCTGGCAAGCTCGGCCAGCGCGTCTGCCGCGCGGCCAAGATCGGCGCCGTCCTTGCGCCAATGCCGCAAGGACACGCCCAGCACGGGCACAGCCGCCGCATCATCGGCGGCTTGCGCCCGCCCCGCTGCCGCGCCAGCCGGCAGCGGCAGCCCCATTACCGGATCGGGTACAACCTCGATCCGGCCAGGCGCAACGCCAATCCGCTTCAATAGCTCGGCGGATTCGGCGTCCCGCACCGACACATAAGCGCTTTTCCGCATGCTCGAGCGGATAAGCGGATCCATCCAGCGCCGGTTTACCGGCCCGATCCCTTGCGAATAAATAAACGTCGGCTTGCCAAGCCATTGGGCAAGCTTGATGATTCCGGTGTAATACGGAATCGTCTTGGCGCTTGTGGCATCCTGCAGCAGGCTTCCGCCGCCGCTGATCAGCCCGTCGCTTGCACGGAGCGCGTTCAGCACGTCCTTCGGATGCATCCTCCGGACGGCTTCCACGCCGTACATGCGGCTTGTCCAAGCCGGGTCGGCCGACAGCACGACCGGCTGAATGCGAATACCGTTAGCCTCGCCCTGCTCGGCTAACGCCAGCAGGATGGAGCGGAGGACCGCTTCATCGCCGCTGTTGCGAAAACCGTAATAGCCGGAGATCACTACTCGGAAAGTTTTTTTATCAGTCCCGGTGACCATTTACGCCATACCCCTTCCACCACTTGCCACACTCCGATCAAGATCAGACCGATAATCGCCCCAAGACCAAGACCGAGGAAGACGCGGATAATCGAAATGTACAGCGGCGTATGAATGTGAGCGAACGTATCGACCATCGACAGCTGTCCGATCGAGCCTACAATAATGAACACCCACGCTGCGCGGTAACGAAGCGCCAGGAACAGACCGGCCAGGAGCAGCGGATGCGCCAAGAGGAATTCCTTGCTCCGCGGACGAACGCCGAACGTCTGCTCCAGCCAGTTGCGGAACGTCAGCTCCAGCGACGAAGCCGAGCCCTCGTTGCCCGTACGCGACAGGTAATACATGCCTACTACGGCAATTACCACGAGAGCAACGACCATAAACACCGTAATCGGCATATTGGCAAACTTGCGGATGCGGCGTACCGGAGAGTTGCCGGTATAGAGCAGCACGTAAATCGCCGTAAGGCCGATAGGCGCCAAATGAAGCAGGCTGACGCCGCGGAACTGCTGCAGCACCATGCTATACGTAATATTGTTCAAAAGACCGAATACAAACGGTACCGCCATCAGCGAAATCAGCGCGGTTACGATAAACCAGGTGACCGCGAGGCCAAGGCGGCGGCGGGCTGTCAGCCCCTCGAACACCCATTTGCCTTCGCCGGAAGCGCCGGCTCGTCCATTCCAAGCAGCTCCGCCCACCGTGCGGAGACTACCCTCGGTACGGGCATAGACGCGATTCATGACCCAGACTAGCGCAAGGGTCGGGGCACTGATGCCCGCTCCAAGCGCCAGCGCCTGCTCGGCAAGCGGACTGTTAATCTGGAACAGGCCAGCCGCGCCCACGAGACCGATCAAATAAAGCGGAATCAGCGTGCCCGGGATAAATACGTTTATCAGCAGCGCGATCAGAGCGACCGCGCCAGCGGCTACGACCATCTTAAGCGGCTTGATATAAGACGGATGCTTCACGTCAAACGGCTGCGCCAGATTCGGCGAGAAGCCGGCATCGGTCAAACGCTGCACCAGGCCGTCTTTGCCCTTCATCGTGATGTAGAGATTATCAAGACCGCTTACGACGGCCGATTTCTCCAGGCTTGTCTGCACGCCGGCATTCAGGAAGAACATCCGAATGTTGCGGTCCTTCGCGGCAAGCAGGAAGCGGTCGGTAAGCACCTCCGGCGATTTGCCGATAGCGTCTTCAGCCGACAGGGAATACAAGCGCACGATATTATAATTTGTAATATATGCTAATTTATTTATGCCGGATTGAGGTTTTTTCAAGTTCTCGATCGTTGCGATTCCCATGCCGTATTTGTTAAGCAATTCAGCGAACGAATTGAGGCTGTGGAGCACAGGTTGATCCTTATAGCCCTTCACCGTAGCGCCGTCAAACAATACGCGCGTTACGCCGACTTCCTTCAGACGGGCCAGCTGCGCATCCGTTGCGGCCTCATCGTAAGGCAGCACGCGGTCCGAGAAACGGGCCAGAATGTGAAAGCCCTTGTCATGCAGGGTTTGAAGCGTCATCGGGTCAAAATCCATCGGCTGCAGCTGCACGGATTGCAGCGGCAGTTCAACAACAAGGCCGTTGCGGCCGTCAAAGGACCAAGGGCGGTATGTGGCACCGGCATGATCCATCGCCTGACGGATGATCGGTCCAATCTTTTCTTCTTCTTCCGGGCCGCTGAACAGAATGTAAGTAAAGTTCTGCCCTACCGGCTCCAGCTTGCTTTGAAGCAGAGCGATATCCTTCGAGCTGTAATACTTCAGGCGTCCGGCCTGGGAAAGCTCCTTCAGGGAGCTTTCGTACAGGGACATTGTCGTAATGCCGGCGCCTTTCATTTTCTCAAGCTGCTCGTCGATAAACTGCTGCGGCCGCGTCTGGTATTCCGAGATTTCAACCAGATCGCGATAATCGAATACGTATTCCACGGACTTCGAGGATGCTTCCATATTCATTCGATTCATACCGATCGGCATTGCGGCGATCACGCCAATAATTGCAATAACCCACAGCCAGAGTATCGCTTTGCGGTTCCATTGCTGCCAACGTTGAAGCACAATAATCCTCCGTTCAATCACTTGCGAATGTAATCCCTATCTGATCAGTCATAACCCGGCGCGCGGATTACGCTTTGCTGTCTACGCGTTCCATGACGGCGCCGCGGAGCTTGCCAAGCAGCTCGGCCGCATGCTCCGTGGACTCTCCGCGAACGGCGAAGTACACTTTAATCTTAGGCTCCGTGCCGGATGGACGCAGGCAGAACCACGATCCGTCGGCGAGCATGTATTTCAGTACGTTCTCCGGACGAAGACCGTCAAGTCCGCCGAGGTAATCAAGCACCTTCTCCACCTTCACCCCGTTGATATCGGCAGGCGGATTGTTGCGCCAGTCATTCATAATGCCGGCAATTTGCTGCACGCCGTCAAGACCCTTCAGCGTACGCGACTCCAGGCCCTCGAGGTAGAAGCCATGCTTGGCGTACAGCTCGAGTAGAACGTCGTACAACGTTTTTCCTTGACTGCTATAGTATGCCGCCGCTTCGCAAATCAATAACGAAGCAACAACCGCATCCTTGTCGCGGGCATAGTCGCCAGTCAAATAACCGTAGCTTTCTTCATAGCCGAACAGGAAAGCATGCTCGCCCGTTTGCTCGTAAGAAGTCATTTTCTCGCCAATATATTTGAAGCCAGTCAACGTATTCTCTACGGCAGCGCCGTAAGAACGAGCGATATCGGCCCCCATCTCGCTGGTAACGATCGTCTTGATTACGACGCCGTTAGCCGGCAGCTGGCCGCGCTCCTTCAATTGACTGAGCACATATTCAATCATCAGGGCGCCCGACTGATTGCCTGTCAGGACGACATATTCGCCATTATTGTTTTTGACAACCGCACCCATGCGGTCGGCATCGGGATCCGTACCCATAATAATGTCCGCGTCAATCTCTTGGGCAAGCTTGATTGCAAGCGTAAACGCTTCGCGTTCTTCCGGATTCGGCGATTTGACCGTGCTGAAATAACCGTCAGGCTGCTCCTGCTCGGCTACGATATGAACATTGCTGAAGCCCGCTTTGCGCAGCACCTCGCGGACAGGCAGGTTGCCCGAACCATGAAGCGGCGTAAAGACGACTTTGAATTTCTCGCCAAGGCCGCTTTGCAGCAGCTCTTTGTTCAAGCTTTGCGCAACAACGGTATCCGTGTATTGCTCGTCTGCTTGCGCGTCAAGCCATACGAGAAGGCCTTGCGCTTCCGCGTCCTCGCGGCTCATTCTTTTCACTTGATCAAAACCGGTCACCCGGCCGATCGAAGCGATAACTTGCTCGGCGTCTTCGGGGATCAGCTGGCAGCCGTCCGCGCCGTATGCTTTATAGCCGTTATATTCCGGCGGGTTGTGGCTCGCCGTGATGACGATGCCCGTGGAGCAACCTAACGCGCGTACCGCATAGGAGAGCTGTGGCGTTGGACGAAGCGACGGGAACAGATAGGTTTTTACGCCGTTAGCGGCAAGGACGAGAGCGGAATCAAGCGCAAACTCGGGCGAGTTGTTGCGCGAATCGTGAGCGATTACCGCGGAAGGTTGTCCTTCCGTAAGGGAGAGCAGCCAGTTCGCGAGACCTTGCGTAGCTTTGCCTACGGTATAAGCGTTCAGACGGTTGGTGCCCGCGCCCATGACGCCGCGGAGGCCGCCTGTTCCAAATTCCAGATCGCGGTAGAAGCGGTCCGTAATCTCCTTTTCATGTCCTTCGATACCGCGAAGCTCTTCCTTCGTAGCCTCATCGATAATCGCGTCGATCAACCAAGCCTGATAGCGTTCCATTGCTTTTTCATTTTGATTCATTAAACAGCCTCACTCCTTTTTAATTAGAAAGTTCTTTATGAGAAAACCTCTATCGAGGCCTTTTCAAGATGAGCGACCGCGTTTAGAGGTAGGTTTTATCGCCAAATTGAATGTCAATTTCCACTATCCTGGAACTTATTCATTCTATATTGTGGTGAGAAAACCTCTATCGAGGCCCTTTCAAGATGAGCGACCGCGTTTAGAGGTAGGTTTTATCACCAGAAAAAATTCGGTTTCCGCTATGTTTTAGCGCTCCGACAAGGCAAACATAAGCTCGCCTTCCGCAACCACTTGGCCGTCCACTTTCGCTGTCGCTTTCCCTTTGCCGATCGGCCCTTTAAGGCGAGTGATTTCCACTTCCAGCTCAAGCGTGTCGCCCGGCTTCACCTGACCGCGGAAACGGAAACCGTCAATGCCGGCGAAGAAGCCAAGCTTGCCGCGGTTTGCTTCAACCATCAACATGGCAACGGAGCCTACTTGCGCAAGAGCCTCAACAATCAGTACGCCCGGCATAACCGGATATCCGGGGAAATGTCCCACGAAATGAGGTTCGTTCATCGTTACGTTCTTGATGCCTACGGCGCGGACGCCCGGCTCTACCTCCGTAATGCGGTCCACGAGCAGAAACGGCGGACGGTGAGGAATGATTTCTTGAATTTGGTTAATGTCGAGCATGAATATTCGCTCCTTTCACGGTTTAACAGGTATAAAATACGTTTACATTACGAAAACTAGTAGTACCCTTCATCAAACTGCAGGTTGTGAAGGTTAAGATAAGGGGGCTTGGCTGGCGGATATCGATAATCCACGGGCCAAGCCTCTTTGTGTGCCTGCTGCCTGCTCCCTATTGCTCCGGCCCGATGGTCTTGTTCGGACCCGAGCCCGGCTTGTTCAGCGCCTGGAACAAAATGATGTACACGATCGCCGTAAGGAACGAGAAGGCAATAACTGCCCACAAGTACATTGCTGCAAACGGTGCTTCCAGAAATACAAACATGATGCCGATATAAAACAACACCGTTGTCAGTTTGCCCATCCAATTCGCCGGCACGGTCTTTTTCCCTTTAAAGTGAAATACCATGCCTCCGGCTATCATTCCCAAATCGCGCAAAAAGATCGCTGCTGCCGCTGCCCACGAAATGTGGTCGGCAAGGAGTAGCGATAAGATGACGGAAACGAACATCAGCTTGTCTGCGAGCGGATCGAGCATTTGGCCGACTGTCGTTACCTGCCCTGTGCGCCGGGCAATATACCCGTCGAGTATATCCGTGAGGCCTGCTGCCACGACAACCAGAAAGGCGTAAATCATGTGTCCCTGCGCGAATATCGCGACATAGACAGGGATCATTGCAAAACGCAGCGACGTTAAAAAATTCGGCAGATTCAAACGCGCACGCCCCTCTACCTTTATCCGTTTCTTCCATGCAAGGTTCCCAATCATTATACAACTACCATATGAAAATGAAAACAGCACCAACCGTCCGCGGGAAACCAAAAAAAGCTGCTCCCAGTCACCATAACACAATGACTTCCGGAAACAGCCCTTCATTAATAAATATTCATGTTCTACGTATCGGAGAAAACCAGATCGTACATATGCTGCCAGGTCTCCCAATGGAATACATCGCTGCCCGGCTGCTTGCCTACAACCGCATACCCGACATACAGACCGGTGATGAGCATAATGACCATGATGACCGGCACAATGCTTTTGCGCAAAATCCAAAATGTGATCCGCGCACCTGTGGAACGCTGCTTTTTCTCGGATTGGTCGCCGCCCACCGCTTTGCTTTTCTCCTCAACTGGCGGCTTCTCCTGATTTTTCGGCGCGCTCCGCGTCAGAACCGCCCGTTCATCCGTCATACTCTCACCCTATCTATTTGCGCAGGCTGTTGGCTAACCCCATCATGGTGTCGCTGGACGTTAAAGCTCTTGCGGCCATCTGGTAAGCACGCTGCACATTAATAAGCTCCGTCATCTCATCGCCCAGATTAACATTCGATTGCTCTAGGGCGCCTTGACGAAGCGCTATGCCATTCTCGCCGTTTGGCGTTACGTTCTGCAGTACGTCTGTCACGTTAATGCCGTCGGCTATTTCGTACAAATTGTCCGCAACCAGCGTTAAGGCCGCGGGACGGGTTGCTTGAACAAGCTTGATGGAGCCAAGCTCAATCGTGCTTCCGTCAGTAGCCACGCCTTCCGCGGTACCGTCCGGATTAACCCGAAGATGATAACCGCTTGGCACGACAAGGGGTCCCTCGCCCGCCGGCGTATTCGCAACAACCGGATATCCCTCCGGCGTTGCCAAAATCGTATCACCGTTTGCCGCAACCGTCAACTGCAGCGAGCCGTTACGGGTATAAGCGCGGTCCCCGCTTGCGTTAACCGCAACCTCGAACAAAGCGTCGCCTTCAATCGCAAGGTCGGTATCCTTTTCCGTCGTTTTGATCGTTCCCTGCTGCAAGTTCGGCTGTATCATCGCAAGCCTGGAGCCCCAGCCTTGATTGAAGTTGAGGGAAGTCAGTCTTCCGGGCTGATTGAACGCGTCCGGCTGCATCCTCGTATTATTCAGCAAATCCTCGAAAGTAGCTTCCTTACGTTTATAGCCTACCGTATTCACATTCGCAATATTATCCGCCAGCATGTCCAATTTTTGCTGCAGGGCATTCATCGATACGCTGGCATTAATCATCGAGCTGTTCAATTCGTTATGCCTCCTAAAAAGAATTGCCACACAGAATGCTTAACATTGAAAACTGCTTGTGGTAATTCTCACTTCGTATGCCTGAGTTATACCCGGCCTACCTGATTCACCGCTTTATCCAAGCTTTCGTCATAGAACTGGATAACCTTCTGGTTCGCCTCGTAAGCGCGCAGCGCGGCCATCAAGTCTACCGAGGATTGCGCGGCATCAACGTTGGAGCGCTCGACGTAACCCTGCCGCACCTCAACGCGTTCACCCGCGGCAACGGGGCGGGCATCCTGGGCATCGCCGGCCAGACGGAATTTGCCGTCTCCTTCGCGAGCCAGCTCGTTGGGATTGTCGATCCGGGTCAGCAATAGCCGTCTTCCCGAATCCGCTCCCGTCTTCGCGTCAACGAAACGCTGGTCCCCCGTCAAGGTAAGGCCGTCAAGACTGACGCCGGGAGGGAACTGAATCGGGTTGCCGTCCGTCCCGAGCACATTCGATCCGTCACCGGCTACCAGGAAGCCGTCCGAGGTCAAGGTAAAGGAGCCTCCGCGCGTATAGCGGATCTCGCCGTTCTTGTCCTGCAGCGTAAAAAACGCTTGAGGCTGGAACGTGACTTCGCCGTCCGGCGATACGTATTTGCCCGAGGCATCAAAAGCCATTCCCGGCACATCGATATTGGACACAAGGGCAAAATCCGACGACTTGCCCGTCTGCGTCAGGTCTCCCTGCAAGTGAATCGCAAGGCTTTCTTCAGCAAATACGCCGGTGCTGACCTTGCCGATCTGTTTCTCGTCTTTCTGGTCCACCCCGGTCAGCGACAGGAGCATCTCCGGAAAAGAACGGGTTACCGCATAGGTCTGCTTATAACCCGGCGTATTGATATTGGTAATATTATTCGTTATCGTATCGTGTCTGCGCTGCTGCGCGGTCATACCCGCCGCAGCCGTATAAAGACCTCTTAACATGTGGCGCCTCCCCGGCCGGTTCGCTTGCGAAGCCGTGCTCTCAAAAAGTCGTAACTCTTCATATATAATATCGGCTTCGCGCAGAGCCGCCGTTATAGATCCTCTCTGTGACCTTCGACTCATTTATGCTTCGGCACGCCCCCCACAGCGCCCTACCCGCACAAAATTAGGCCCGGCTTTTTTTGCCGAGCTTGTCCAAATTATCAAGAAGAATGCCTGTCCCCTTCACGACGCAATGCATCGGGTCCTCCGCGATAAGAACAGGAACCTTAAGCTCGTCCGCAAGCAGAGCATCCAGCCCGTCCAGCAGCGCGCCGCCGCCGGTCAGAATGACGCCGCGGTCGATAATATCGGCCGACAATTCGGGCGGCGTACGCTCCAGCACCATTTTTGCCGCGGCAACAATGGACATTACCGGATCCCACAGCGCTTCGCGCACTTCCGCGGAACGAATGGTAATCGTCAGCGGCAGACCGGACACCATATCGCGTCCGCGAATGTCGATCTCGTCATGCCGTCCTTCCTCGTACACCGTACCGATCTTGATCTTAATATCCTCGCTTGTCCGCTCACCGATCAGAAGACGGTACTTATCCTTGATGTATTTCATAATCGCGGCATCGAACTTGTCCCCCGCAACTTTGATCGAGGATGAGGTCACCACGTCGCCCATCGACAGAACCGCCACGTCGGTCGTACCGCCGCCAATGTCTACAACCATGTTGCCGCTAGGCTGGAATATGTCCATCCCAGCCCCGATAGCGGCAGCCTTTGGCTCTTCCTCCAGAAATACTTCCTTCGCGCCGCTCCGTTCAGCCGCTTCGCGAATCGCTTTCTGCTCTACCGACGTAATATTGGTAGGAGCGCAGATCAGAATACGCGGACGGCTGAACCATTTGCGGCCTTCAACGCGGTCGATAAAAGCCTTAAGCATAATTTCTGTAATTTCGAAATCGGCAATTACGCCGTCGCGAAGCGGACGGATGGCAACGATGTTGCCGGGCGTACGCCCAACCATGCGGTGCGCTTCCTCGCCAACGGCGAGCACCCGTTTCGAATCGCTTTCAATCGCGACTACCGAAGGCTCGTCGAGAACAACGCCCTTCCCTTTCACATGAATGGATACGTTTGCCGTACCCAGGTCAATACCGATATCCTTGCTAAGCATAAGGCTATAGCCCTCCAACGAATAATGTAATCATCCCGTTCACGAATAGTTCCCACGACATAGGACATACTGATGTACATTATTCGCCAAAAACCACAAAATTCCTCTTATTTATGCGCACAAAAACTCGAAAATTGTTTAGCTTTTGCCAGCCGCGATAACTTCCCGTTTCTTCGTGCTGGTCTTCTTGTATTTAATCTTTGTGGCTTCTCCTCCCCTCAAATGACGGATCGACTTGTGGTACTCGAGAATGTGCTTCACCTGGTCCGCCAGGTCGGGGTTGATTTCCGGCAAACGCTCGGTCAAATCCTTGTGGACCGTACTCTTGGAAACGCCGAACTCTTTAGCGATCGTACGCACCGTATGTTTGGTTTCAACAATGCAGCGACCTATTTTAATGGTTCGTTCTTTGATGTAATCATGCACGTTCCCGCCTCCCTACTCGAGATAGTTTGGTACAGTATATGAGGGGTACGGGTATATATTCTTTATGGTCAAGCCTTAGTGACGTGTTTGGCCTAAAATTTTCATAAAAAAACGAAACAGGCAGGGGTTTCCACCCCTGCCTGTGAGACTTTAGTCTTATTTTTCTTCCGTAAGCGATTGGCCTACGATGGAAGCCGGGTTAACCGACTTGCCGTTCTCCTGCACGCTGAAGTGAAGGTGAACGCCGAGATCCTTCTCGAGATCATTGCGGCCTGCCACAGCGATCTTCGTTCCTTGCTTCACGTCGTCGCCTACAGCCACCTGGATGTCGCTAAGGCTTTGGTAAATCGTTACGAGACCGTCGCCGTGGCTGATCTCTACAACGTTGCCGTTTGTAGGATGCTTCTCAACGCGGGTTACTTTACCGGAGAGAGCAGCGAGTACGTCGAACGGTTGATCGCTTGGATCCGCAAAGTCAACGCCGGTGTGAGGAGCCAGCGTGTTATCGCCGATTTGGATAACGGCTTTCGCTTTCTCGTCGCTCGTTGCGTTTACATCATAGTAAGGGAGCACTTCATCCAGATTGTCTTTGTTTGCTACCGGCCATTCCAGTTTCTCGCCTTTTCTTTCCGCTTGGAGCGCTTGGTCATCCGGCTTCGCGGCTTCATTGCCTACAGCGGTCTCTGTTTGCTCGGAAGTCGTGGCTGAAGTTTCCTTGGTGTTGTCCGAACCCTGGTAGATCCACATTAAGGCTACGATGATTGCCGCGGCTGCCATGAACGCTGCCGGGGTTACCCATTTCTTCGACAGCAGTTTTTTAAAGCCATTGCTAGACTTAGCGGCAGATACTTCTCCTAGTACGTTTTTAGGAGATTCTTGCTTAGGTTTGTTTTGATTTTCATTCATTTGATATCACCTCACTAGCCATTGTTGCCAGAACAACTAGCTTTATACGTGAGGGGTTGCTATTTTTTGAGATTATTGAAATTTCGCCGCAAGCTTCGAAGCTTGTTCGACTTTCGTCCCCGTATAATAGTAGGTTACGATCTGCTCCGCGCTTTTCCCTTCCTCGGCCATGCCGTTGGCTCCCCACTGGCTCATGCCTACGCCATGCCCGTAGCCGAAGGTCGTTATCGCAATCTCGTCCCCTTCCAGCTTCCAGGTAAACTCTGAGGAGGCAAGTCCAAGCTTTTCCCGCACTTCCCGACCGGTATACGTCTTGCCGTCTATCAGAATATCGGCGATCCGGTTGCCCGCTGTCTTGTCCAATATTCGTATAGACGGCTTCTTCTTGCTCGCGAGCCCTAGTCTTGCATAAAAATCAGAGAGTTGAAGCTTTACCGTCTCCTGATAACGGGGCGAAATTTGTTTGTCCCAAGGACTTGCCACGCTTCGAAGATAGGGAAGCTCTTCCCGAAAATATTGCTCCGAGTTTTCCGTATACCCGTTGCTCGTGGAGAAAAATACCGCCTGAATCGGTTCGCCTTCATAGGTGATCACTTCCCCGCGAGTCTCGGTTACCGCCTTATTCAGCTTCGCCATTCTCGACTCCTGCTCATCCTTTGGCCAGAGACCCCGCAGCTTATCGAGCGAAATATAGATTTGATGGTCAATCGTGTCGGTGACATCCGCGCGGGAAGCCGCGCCCGTCGCCGGCATGCCGCTGTGATCCTCCAGCTCAAGCCTTCTCACTATATAAGTACGTGCGGCGATGGCCTGGGCCTTCAACGCCTCGAGGTCAAAATCGGCAGGCATTTCCCCTGCAACCACGCCCCTGACGTAAGTTTCCAGCGTAACCCGCTCCGTACGTTGCTCCTTTGTTAAATAGACCGTAATATACGTTTCCTTGGTGCCTGCTTCCGTTGCCGGCTTTTCGGACGGTGACGGCAAAGGCGCCTGCCCGAACCCGTCGGCAGACGCCTTATTGCTAGACGTTACGCCGCTGCTCTCTCCCTGGAACCGGTCAAGTACGGTACGGCTTGCTTCGGCGTTCCGGTATGCGGAAGTCGCAAGCCATACGGACATACTCATCGCGATTCCGATTCCGAAGGCTGCCCAGCATGCAACGGTCAGCCATTTGCTGCCGGGACGCCTGATCGCCCGTTTCGGTCTGCCTATTACGTATCTCATAGATCTCCTCTCCGCCTATAAGCCGCTTTAAGAGAGCGGACTCTCTTAAAGCCGGCCTTGATGGATTTATTCTATGAGCCTGATTAATAGGATAGAACCCGCGGTTCTCGTTCAAGCACGACGTATATTCTATTGTTTTTAATCATGGCGAAGCGCATCTACAGGACGCAGACTTGCTGCCTTGTTGGCCGGCAGATAACCGAACACGACACCTACGAAGGCCGAGAAGCCAAAGGACATAAGCATCGTATTCATCGGCACCTCCGTTGGCGTTTTCATCACCTGGCCTATGATATAAGAGGCTATATTGCCGATAAGGATACCGAGAAGTCCGCCGAGACCGCTTATGACGACGGCTTCTACGAGAAACTGGAATAAGATATCTCTCTTCTTCGCTCCGAGAGATTTCCGTATGCCAATCTCCCGGGTACGCTCGGTTACGGAGACAAGCATAATATTCATAATCCCGATTCCGCCGACGACAAGCGAGATGGCCGCCACGTAAATCAACTGCCGGTTCATCGTTTCATTAACGGAGTTCAGCGTCTTCATCGCTTCTTCCTGGTTAAGAACCCGGTAGGCATTCTCGTTGCCGCGAAACTTCTCGTACAGGCTGGCCTCTACCTCGCTCACAACCGAACTCATTTGCTTGGTGTCCGTAACCTTCATATTAATCGTGGTTACGCCGCTCACCTGAAAAATTTTCTGGGCCGTCGAGATCGGAATAAGAATCTTCTCGTCATTGGAACCTGTCAGCGAGTCGCCCTTGGATTCCAGCAGGCCTACAATCGTGAAGATATAGCCGTTAATCGTAATCTTGCGCCCCACCGCATCCTCCGGATCCACTCTCTCATCCTCGAACAAATCCTGGGCGGTCTGCGTACCGATAAGAGCTACCTTCGTCTTGTTATTGATGTCGGGAGCCGCAATGTACCGGCCGTCCTGCACGCTGAAGTCTTTGACTTCCTCGTATTCCGGCGTAATGCCCTCCACGCTTACGGACACTTGAGTCCGGCCGTATTTGGCATAGCCGGTTGTGCTTGTAATAGGAGCAACCCCGCTGACGTTATTCAAATCGCCAAGCTTGAGCGCCTCGTCCACAGATAACGAGGTGACCGTGCCGCGTCCCGTAATCGTAACCGAGAGCGAATCCGGGCTGCCAAGCGTCGACACCTGGCTTGCCACTTCGTTGGATGAAGCCCTGCCCATGGCCACAAGCGCAATAACGGTCGCAACCCCAATCAGAATGCCGAGCATGGAAAGGATGGTTCTAAGCTTGTTCGATAAGACGCTTTTGACCGCCATTATGAGGCCCTGCGATATCTTCATGGCTGTCCCTCCTTTTCTGCTCCGTCAGCACCCCATCCCGGATGATTACCGTACGGCTCGCACGCTGAGCGACCTCCATGTCATGCGTAATCAACACAATGGTCTGTCCGGCACGGTTAAGCTCCTCCATCATGCCGAGCACTTCCATGCCCGTCTTGGAATCCAGCGCGCCCGTCGGCTCGTCCGCCAGCAGGAGCGGCGGATTGGTAGCGAGCGCGCGCGCAATCGCTACGCGCTGCTGCTGACCGCCGGACAGCTCGTTCTGGCGGTGACCCATTCTCTCGCCAAGTCCAACGCGCTCCAGCGCTTCCATCGCACGGCTGCGTCTTTCCTTCGCCGACAACCCTCGGTAGATGAGCGGAAGCTCGCAATTCTCGAGTGCCGTCAGCCTGGGCAGCAGATGATACCCCTGAAAGATAAACCCGATTTTTTTGTTCCGCATCTCCGTCAGCCTATTGTCGCTTTGTCCGCGCACCTCCATGCCGTCGAGCTTGTAGCTTCCTTCATTCGGTACGTCCAGACAGCCGATGATATTCATCAGCGTCGACTTGCCCGAGCCGGACGGGCCAACAATGGCCAGAAAATCGCCATGGTTAACCGTCAGCGAGATATTGTGAAGGACCGTCATTTTCTCTCCGGCCATCTTGTAATACTTGACGATCTCATTCATTTCAATTAAGGAGGATTGCCCGGTCATCGCGTACCACCGCCGCCGCCAGTTGCTCCCCGCGTCGAGGTTCTTACGTTTCCGCCTCCGCCTCCGAAGCCGCCTCCGCCAAAGCCGCCTGCCGGGAAGCTGCCGCCAAAGCCGCCTCCGAAACCGCCGAACTGCTGCTGTTGCTGCTGAGTTGCAGACGAGCCCATTCCTTGGGCGCCCGTTGCGACCGGAATAAGCACCTGATCGCCTTCGGCGAGACCGGATTTGATTTCGACGTAAGTTTCGTTGCTGATCCCCACCGTTACTTCCTTCAATTGGCCGCCAAGCGTAATGCTTTCCCTCAATTGGCTCGCCATGCCGTTTCTTCCGCCTTGGCCATTCGAGGCGCCACTTCCGCCCTGCTTGCTGCCTCCTCTGCCTCCGGCTGCGCCGGTGCCTCCTTGAGCATTGCTGCCCGGAGCAGTCCCTTGCGCCGCTCCTCCAGGTGCAGCACCTCCGCCTGAAGCCGCTCCTCCCGGAGTCGTTCCCGTTCCGCTCTGATTGCCGCCGTCTGCAGCCGCAATGTTGCGCCCCGTGCCTTGACCGCCTTCGGCCGTTGCGGCTCCGCCGCCGACGCCTTGGAATCTGCCGTTGCCTACGCCGTTGCCGCCAGCTCCGCCTCTGCCCTGCCAGCCGCCGGCAGCCGCCGCTTCATTGCTTGTTGCGCCTTGCGCACCTTGGCTGCGCTGGCCTTGCTGTCCGGTTGTTCCGCTCGGCGCCGTACCCGAACCCGCTGCGCCTGTTCCTGTTCCGCTTCCCGTACCAGGAACGCGGACATAGGATTTGCCGCCGAATTCAACTACCGCATTAACCGGCACTAGCACGGCATCCGCGCTTTGCTCCGTTACGATATCCGCTTGGCCGGACATACCAACCATAACGCCGTCAATGTCATTCAGAAGCAAGCTTACGCTGTAGGATGCCGACCCGTTGGAAGACGTGCCCTCTTTCGCAATTTCGGATACCGTTGCCTCCAGGGTACGATCCGTAATTGCGCTAAGCGTAATTTGAGCAGTTTGTTTCAGCTTGACCTGCGGAATATCAAGCTCGTCAATGCTTGTTACAAACTCAAGATGCGTATAGTCTACTATCTCCGCGATCGTGGTGTTGGACTGCACTTCGTCGCCTACGCTGATATCGCTGGTTGTCACCTCGCCGTCAATCGGAGCGATAACCTGTTTTACTTCCTTCGCCTGATCTTCGTAGATATCCTGAAGCTGGTCGTTATAGTCATCAATCGTGGATTGAAGATCATCAATCTCGTCCTTGATGGACTTTGTCGTCTGCTCCTCGTTTTCGGTACCGATCGCTTCTTTGTATTCTTCCTGCTTGTCC
This sequence comes from Paenibacillus sp. BK033, assembly GCF_004345425.1. Classification (GTDB taxonomy): domain Bacteria; phylum Bacillota; class Bacilli; order Paenibacillales; family Paenibacillaceae; genus Pristimantibacillus. The sequence goes on along the minus strand of NZ_SLVP01000004.1, from coordinate 460,664 downwards.
GCGATCTGGTCCTTCGTTTTCGTAATATTTTTGTTGATCGATTCGATCTGATCATCGTAATTATCGTTGTCCTCGAAAGTGGCAAGCACTTGCCCTTTCTTCACTTTGTCCCCTTCTTTGAAGGAAAGAGTTGCGATGGTGCCGCTCTTGCCTGCGGTTACCGTCTCTCTCGAGTTGGCCTCTACCGAGCCCGTACCGCTAATCGAGGTTTTAATATCGCCTTTGATTGCTCTTGCCGTAACCGCTAGCGGCGTCTCGGTTGTTGCCTTATCGTCGCGCATGTAATAGTAGTAATACGCGCCCCCGCCGGCGGCAGCAAGAATAATGATGATACCAAGCCATAATGTCCACTTCTTCATTGACTGTACTCCACCCTCCATCGGTCATATCTACCGACGAATATATCACGGGAAAATGAACGGAGCATGAACAAGCCTAACGGCACATCGGCATAGGCTGATAGAGCTAATCGTGAAAGTGAACACATGCACAAAAAAAGCTGCTTCCTTAGCGAGGAAACAGCTTTTTTACTATTCTTATCCTTTATGCCCAGGTCGGCTGTACTTTCAAAACAGCAGCCTCGCGCTTGTAGGAGGTAACCGGCTCAAGCTCGGCGGCAGGCGCTGGAGCAGCGGCTACGGCAGCAACCGAAACCTCAGGCTCAACCCGTCTGATATCCGCGCCAAGAGCGGCGAGCTTGCCTGTAATGTCTACGTATCCGCGGTCTACGTGGTAAATGCCGGATACTTCCGTCTCTCCGTCTGCGCGAAGCCCCGCACAGATCAGAGCAGCGCCGGCGCGAAGATCGGTTGCGCACACTTTAGCGCCAACGAGCGGTACGTTTCCGGTCACGAATGCCGAACGGCCCTCGACCTTGATTTGCGCGCTCATCTTCTTGAACTCCTCCACATGCATGAAGCGGTTCTCGAATACCGTCTCCGTTACGACCGAGGTTCCTTCCGACACAAGCAAGAGCGCCATCATCTGGGACTGCATGTCGGTCGGGAAACCCGGATGCGGCAATGTTTTCACATCCACCGATTTGAGCGATTTAGGGGCACGGACACGAATGCCGTTATCCGATTCCGTAACTTCGACGCCCATCTCCTGAAGCTTCGAGATGACCGGCGTCAAATGGTCGCCAATCGCGTTTTCCACGAATACGTCTCCGCCCGTGATTGCAGCAGCAATCATATACGTGCCTGCTTCCACACGGTCGGGAATAACGTTATGTGTTACGCCATGCATGCAGTCAACGCCTTCGATCCGGATCTCGCCCGTACCTGCACCGCGAACCTTGGCACCCATGGCATTCAAATAATTGGCAAGATCAACGATTTCGGGCTCCTTCGCCGCGTTCTCGATCGTTGTTGTGCCTTCCGCCAAAGCGGCGGCCATCATAATATTTTCCGTTGCCCCGACGCTGGCTACATCCAGATAGATCTTCGCACCTTTAAGACGCGTCTTAGTACTTGCTTCAATGAAGCCGTGTCCAAGCGTAATCTCCGCTCCCATTGCTTCGAAGCCCTTCAGGTGCTGGTCAATTGGTCTTGTACCAATCGCGCAGCCGCCCGGAAGCGAAATACGAACCTTGCCGATTCTGGCGAGCAGCGGACCCATAACGAGGAAGGATGCGCGCATCTTGCGAACAAACTCGTATGGAGCCTCGAAGGAGGAAATCGTCCCCGCAGAAATCTGCATCGTCTCATTGTTGTAAGTAATTTTTGCGCCTAACGAAGCTAATACTTTCTGAATGGTCATTACATCGTCGAGGAGGGGAACGTCACAGATGACGCTGTCTCCTTCCGCCGCTAATAACGAGGCCGCCAAAATGGGAAGTACTGCATTTTTTGCACCGCTGACACGGACCGTTCCCGATAGACGCTGGCCTCCGCGGACGATAATTTTGGTCATCTTATAGTTCCCTCCGCGAACTGAATTTCTCCAAACATTAGTTCCATTTTTAGTATAAGAAAATGACAATTCCATGCTTTATCCAACCTTCATCTTATCATTCATTTACACAAATCGACAAGCGGTAAATTATTACCAGAAAGATCGTCAAAAAGCACTAAAAAAACCGCTAGTGCCGAGTCGAAAGCACCACCCTCCGTTGCCGTGCGGGCAGCATTTTCAATCCGAATCCGGGGCTTTATATACAGTTGTTCGTAGTCTCGTGTCATTTTCATACCGTCCTGTAGTATCCATTGTTGTCTTTTTTGATCGTTGTTATTCGACAAAATACCGCAGGAGCTTCGTCCAGTTCCAATAATCGAGTATAAAACCGGCGAAGCCATGACCGATAACGACCGCCATGACAACCTGAAACATCCTTGCCTTCGGACTTCGCGGGAACTTAAAAAATACGTCCAGCTTGATCTCCTGCAGGATATACCAAACGAATACAATACTGAATAAATTAACGACGATTGAAAATAACGCGATGGTCCCGGTTGCGGTTTGCGCATCGTTCACCATTTGATCGATACCCATCTGGTTTTAATTCCCCTTCTACATCAATATGTCTGATCGATGGTTATTGTCTATATACCCGGTATAAAATCGTTGTAAACTCCGCCCGGCTTGCTTTTTTGCCCGGCTCGTATACGTTATCCTCCGTTCCGCTGATAACCCCCTTCAGCTTCAGTGCGTTCAGCATCGGTGCGGCCCAATGATCGCGCCAGACATCCTTGAACGGATTGCCCAGCGGCGCAACGGGCTTTACCTGATCCGCGTAACCGATAATCATCGCCATCTCGGCTCTTGTTACCGGCTGGTTCGGACGGAAGGTTCCGTCCGGGAATCCTTTGATCCATCCCTTCTGAACCGCTCTGGCGATTGCCCCGTAAGCCCAATGACCGTAATCCAGATCCTTGAAGCGGACATCGGAAGGCATGCCGTATACGACCGGTTTATAGGCTTTGATCGCCATCGCCACCGCTTCCGCTCGGGAAATCGGGCGGTTTGGTTCGAAAGTGTAAGGACCGGTGCCGCTTACGATGCCGAGCTCGCTCATCTCCACGATCGCGTCCCTCGACCAATGGCCGGCGATATCCCGGAAGCCGGCCACGAGCGGATCGAACTTAACCTTGAATCGGTAATACTGCTTGTCGAAAGCGCCGTTGGCCGTTAGTTTTATGTAGTAAACGCCAGGCTGCATAACCTTATTCGCGGCTTGAAGCGATCCGCTTCGTCCGGTCAATTGAGTAAAGACCAGCTTCTGCTTCTTATCGTATGCTTCCAGCTTCATCATTTTGCCTGCCGGAACGTTAAACAAATTCAAGTCTACGACGCTTGTTGACGCAAGGCGGATCTGGAACCAGTCCGCATCGCTTGCGCTGCCGATTACCCCGACGTATTCCGTGCCGGAGGTCGTCATCAGCGCCTCGTAATACTTGTCGTTCGGCTCATTAGGATCCGCGTATTTCGGAACGTAGTCCATCTTCAGCGTATAGGTCCCGACGGTGGGACTCGCTTCGGAAGATATCGCATTGTGCACCCGTATATAATATTTGCCCGGCGATACGGTCAGGACGGGAGACTGCTCGGCTTCGCCTTCCCGCTCGTCGTCGTAAGACATTAGCGCTTGGCCCGCCTGCTGAACCGCAAGCTCGGGATCGATACGCACGGTATTGGTCGTCACCCGGAGACTAAGCGTGCCGCCTTGCGTAAAGGTCACCGCATACCAGTCCCTGTCGGCAAGCTGATCGAAGGAGCCTGTGATGCTCTGGCTGCGCGGCTGAAGCGTTGACGCCTCGTACGGCTTGTCGTTAGGCTCGTAGCTGTCCGGGGCCATGCGGAAGGCTGCCGTCAACAGATAAGGCAGCTTCAGGTCCATATCCTTGTTCATATATTGAATAAGAAAGGCTTGCTTGCCTTTCTTCACCGCAAAATCAACCACGCGGCTTCCCAGCTTGGTCTCCGCGGATGCCTTCAGCGCGTCGCCGGCGTAATGCGATAAACGGACAGCCGGCGTTGCGCTGCCGCCTGGGGTCAGCTCTTCGAAATCCAGCGTGACGATGCCGTCATAGGGAGCGTCGAACGTATACCAGTCCAGATCGCTGCCGCTGGAGAGCAGGGCCGTTGCTTGTTTGCCTGCCGGCAGCGGCCTGGCGCTAGCGCGGGTGCCGTTGGGCTCGAAACGATCGGACTTCGCCGTCATCGTAACGGCTTTATCCACCTGCAGCAGACCGTAGCCGGATTTGTCGTCCAGGCCTGACGCACCGATATCCTTGGCGGACTGGCGGAGAAGCTCCCTGACCTGGTAGGGCTCAAGCGAAGGATAACGGGCCCAGACCAATGCTGCCGCTGCCGCAACCTGCGGTGCCGCCATGGACGTCCCTTCTTCTCTTTTATAGCGTCCACCTATTGCGGTAGTATATACATTCCAGGATGCCGCAAGATCAATTTCAGGTCCGGGATTCGAACGGGAATCCGGCGTATTGTCCGGCTTCACTCCGCTGACGCCAAGGACGGTCGGATAAGCAGCGGGGTATTTGACCTGCGCTTTATCCCCGTGGGTCAACCCGTCGTTGCCGGCGGCTGCGACAAGCAGCACGCCTTTGCTTTCGGCGTAATTGACGATGTCCAGCATATAAGGCGAGTAACGGTTAAGGCCGACCGACATGACAACAATCCGGGCACCGTTGCGGACCGCGTATAGGATGCCCTCCCCGAGATCGCGTTCCGTGCCGTCTCCCTGGGAGTCAAGCGCTTTAATCGGCATCAGCTTGGCACCCCATAGAATGCCGCTTATCCCTAAGCCGTTATTGCCCGCTGCCGCGATAACGCCAGCCACCGCGGTTCCGTGGCCGTTATCGTCATCCGGCGGTTTGTTCGGTTGCACAAAGTTGGTGCCCGGCACCAGATTTCTCTTCAGGTCCGGGTGATCCAGATCGATCCCCGTATCGACAATCGCAATCGTCAGATCGGTCTGCGTCCGCACGGTTTTCCAGGCTTCCGGCGCGCCGATCTGTTTCAGGTAGGTCTGCTTGCCGATTTCAGGATCATCCGCCGCGGCAGACTCCGCGGCGAGGACGTGCACCCGCTCATTCGGGTGCACGTATTCCACGCCCGGCTCGCTTAGCAGCCGGGCGGCCCAAGCGCTGGCGTCCGCCCCGCTGTCCGCGGGCTGGACGAGCCAGACCTCCGCCGCCTCGCTGCTCTGGCGGCGGAGCACACGCGTCCCGCGCAGCTCATGCGCCTGCGCGGGTTCGCGCCATTTGAGGAGCCAGCTTTGCGGCTCCTCTTTTGCCCCGGCGGGGGCGCCGGCGGCGGCTTTGCCCGCCGCAGCGGCCCCAGCCGGGGCAAGGCCTGCAGGGGCGGCGGGCATTGCCGCCCCGCAGGCGAGAATCCCCGCGAGGAGAAGCGCGGGGAGGGATCTTTTCAATACGCTGCCGAGAGCATCTCTTCTCATCTGTTTCTGCCTTTATCGGTATATTTGTCTCCGTCTCAAATTATACGCATGCTCTTGCCACACGTTTCTCTATTGACCGTTTAATAGTCTCTATTTATCTTCTAGTACCATTCGATTTCCGGCCCCCGTTCTCCTGTCTCTAGCAAAAGATAATTACCTGTAAAGATACTGATAAAATGAATTATTCCTCGGCAAGCACGATCTCGGCGTTCCACTCTTAAACTCGCATTTTCGGCGAACCGCCACATTACTCTTACTCTATTCTACTTAAGGTCCCTGAGGGACCTTAACCCCTACAACCCCACGCCATCCTGCACCATTCCCGCCTCTTCAACTTCACTTAAGGTCCCTGAGGGACCTTAACCCTCAACTAGCCAGCTGCTTCCTACCTCTTAAGGTCCCTCAGGGACCTTAAGCCCTCCAACCCCACGCCTTTCCGCATCATTCCCGCCTCTCCAGCTTTACTTAAGGTCCCTGAGGGACCTTAACCCTCAACTAACCAGCTACTTCTTGCCTCTTAAGGTCCCTCAGGGACCTTAATCCCTCTAGCCCACGCCTTTCCGCATCATTCCCGCCTCTTCCGCCAAGGGACCTTAACTCCCTACTTAGCTGCTCCGCTCCGGGGACCCTGTCCCTTTGAGATAGGTCCCTTGGAGGCCTTGCCTTTGAGATAAGGCTCGGCCAAGGATTTATCTCTCTCAACTCCCCACCTGCCAGCTCGATAAAAGACCCGTAGGGTCTTATTCCACTCGAGCATGCCGCTTCATAAGCGAAGAGCCCAGTTTCATAACCGCCAGCTGCGGAGCAACAGCTCAACGCAAAAAAAGCCCAGCGGCACTCCAGCCGCTGGGCCCCTCATTACTATTTCACAAACAAATCCGCCTGAATCGTAAACACTGCGTCTATCCATTTCATCAACGGACCCGGCAATACGCCAAGGGCAACCGTTGCAGCCGCGCAGATCCAGATGACGACTCCCGTGACGGCCGGCACATGAACCGGCTCCTCTTCCTCGCCGTTCGACCGCATGAACATCTGGCGGATAATGCCGAAGTAGAAGTAGTAGGAAACGACGGTGCTGACCGCCATGATGGCAACCAGCCAGTAAGCCTTTACGCTGGCCGCTCCGAGCAGGATGAACAGCTTGCCGAAAAATCCGGCCGTCACCGGCAAGCCCGACAGCGACAGAATAAAGATCAGCATAGCCGCGGCTGTCCACGGCGCCCGGTAATAGAGGCCCGAGAAGCCTTTCAGCTCTTCATGCCCCGCAGCGCTCGCGATAACCGTTACAACGGCAAATGCCCCTACGTTCATGAGCAGGTAAGCTACCAGATAAAACACAAACTCCGAAAAGTTATTGCTGTGGATGATCGTCACCGAAATCGCAATCGGAACAAGCAAGTACCCGGCATTGGCTACGCCGGATAAGGCCAGCAGCCGTTTCACCTGCTTTTGCCGGAGAGCGGAGAACGTGCCGGCTATCATCGCGGCAGCGGCAATGACCAGCAGGGCGAAGAAGACATCGTCACCCGCTTGCTTCCCGGGACCGCCCGAGAGGAAGAACGCGCTGCTGTACAAGAAGCGGAATACCGCCGCAAGCGCTGCACCCTTCGCAATAACCGCCAGGAAAGCCGAAACCGGCGTAGGCGCCCCTTGATACACATCCGCTGCCCAGACATGGAACGGAGCGGCTGCGATTTTGATTCCGAAGCCCGCAATCAGGAAGAAGAACCCGACGTAGACCAACGCCTTATAATCCGCGAAGGCCTGCGGCAGCGCCGTCGGGAAATCCGCCAGGCTTACCGAGCCGGTCACGCCGTAAAGATAGGACATCCCGAACAGGACAAAGGCCGAGGCGATTCCGCCCGTAACCACGTACTTGAAAGCTGCCTCGGCCGATAGCGACGAACGCTTCCGCAAGCCGACAAGCACATAAGTCGTAATGCTGAGCAGCTCAAGCCCTATGTACAAGGTCACGAGATTGCCGGAGGAGGCCATAATCATGGCCCCAGCCGCCGCGGGAAGCAGCAAATAGTAGAATTCGGCTTTGTCCGTTACCGCGTCGTCCCTTTGCGTGGCGCCAAGTCCCAACAGTACCACCAATGACGTTCCGATCAGAAAAACAATCTTTAACAGATTGCCGAAATCATCTACCCGATAGCTGGCTCCGAGAAGCGATATGGCCTGACCGGCTTCCGCTGCCTCCGCAGCCGATACGCCGGACGGATTCATATCGATCACCCGCCAGATGACGGCTGCAAGCGACAGCAGCAAGCCCGCCAAGGACAACCAGCCGATAACCGCGCGGTTCGTCCGACCTGGAAGAATCAAGTCCGTTACGATAAGGATAAGGAACATTGCCGCAAGGATAAGCTCCGGAGCGAGATACAGCGTATCATGCCATGTCAGCGGTATAAATTCGGTCATCGCTTATCCCCCCATCCTTAACGAAAATAACGGCTTGAACAGACCGTCAACGCTGTATTGGAACGTATCCGTCAGCACGGACGGATAACAGCCCAGCAGCAGGATAAACGCCAGCAGCACAATCATCGGCAGGGCTTCGATCAACCTTGCGTCTTTGACCGCGAGATACCGCTCTTCAATAGGGCCAAAGGTTGTTTTGAGCACAGCCCTCAGGATATATACGGCGGTCAGAATAACGCCGATGACCGAGAAGCCGGCAATCCAAGGCTGGCTGTCGAACAGCCCAAGCAGCGACAGGAACTCGCCTACAAAGCCCGACAGACCCGGCAGGCCCAAGGAGGCAAGACCTCCGGCTAACAGGATACCCGAGATAAACGGCATCGACCGTGCCAGCCCGCCAAGCTCGGATAAGGTTGTCGTCTTCGTTCTCTCGTATAGGCTGCCGACAATCAGGAAGAGGAGCGCTGAGATCAATCCATGCGAGACAAGCTGGAACATCGCCCCCTGCAGGCCAATCTCGTTAAAAGCCGCAAGGCCTAGCAGAACGATCCCCATATGGCTGATCGAGGAATACGCCAGAACCAGCTTGAAATCCGTCTGCCGGAAAGCGACAAGCGCCCCGTACAGGAGATTGGCGAGACCAAGAGAAGCCAGCACGACCGCCCAATCCTTCGCCTGCTCGGGGAATAGCACAATGCCGAACCGGATAAGTCCGTATGCCCCCATCTTGAGCAGTACGCCGGAGTGAATCATGACGATTGCCGGATGCGCCTCGCTGTGAACCTTGAGCATCCAGGTGTGGAACGGCAGAATCGGGAGCTTGATGCCAAACGCCACCACCAGCAGGAGGAAAATAACCGTGTGCATCGAAGCCGACATATGGAACGGGTTCATCCCGCCCGCCTGATCCGGAGCAAGGTTCACCCATGCCGAAGGATCGGACAAATTGCGGAGAATATCCGCGTAACTGCCACTGTAAATAAAGGATGACGTATCTTGATCGATATGAAAGCCGGCCGTATTAACGAGAAGAATAAAGGCAATAAGCATGATAGCCGATCCAAGACCGTTATAGATAACGAATTGATTCGCGGCCCGCTCCCGGTTGAAGAAACCCCAGATGCCGATCAGGAAGTACATCGCGATAAGCGTAATTTCGAAGAAAATAAAGAACAGGAATAAATCCCGCGCCATAAATACGCCAAGCACGCCCGTCTCCAGGAGCAGGAACCAGGCATAGAACGCCTTCCATCGCTTTTTTACATGAACGGAAGCAAAAGCCGCCATCGCCGTGATCAGCGTCGTAAGAATAACAAGCGGCAAGGACAACCCGTCGATGCCCACGTCATACTGGAACGAAAGCGTATAGCTCGTTACCCCGTTCGAGGCTTGCGTCTCTTTGTTTAACGGAACCTCTACCCATGCAGCCGTCTCCTCAAAGTTGTTGCCGCCCTGATGCTTGTCGTAATCGGCATATAACAGAAGCGACAGCAGCAGCGGGATCAACGTGAACACGATAGCTGCGGTTTGCAGCCACCGGTTACGGTGCTTCGGCAGAAGAAGAACAACCAGAAGCCCGATAAGCGGGGCTGCGAGAATAATCGATAGAATCGGAAGATCGGTCAGGTCCGCCATTTACCAAAACCTCCTTCCAACAATTGCGGCGATAATTATGATAAGACCAATAACGGCGGTCAAGCCGTACGTTTGCGTCTGGCCGTTGTTCAGCCTGGTCAGCGCCCGTCCGCCCGCTCCGGCGGTAAAACCAACCAGCCGGACTGCGCCGCCGACCACGTATTCGTCAAAAGCATTCAAGCCTTTTCCCAAGGCGCGTACCGATTTTACAATGACGGCGTTGTAAAATTCGTTAACGTAATATTGCCGCTTCAGCAGATGAACGAGCCACGGCATTTTGGATGCTGTCGCGCCGCGCTCGATGCTGCCTTTCCCGTACATGAGCCAGCCTACATAAATGCCAAGCACCCCGACGGCTATGGAAGCAACAATCGCAGCGCCGCTTGCATGAGCCTCCTCCGCCCCGTCCGTCAGCCAGCTGCCCAGCCAACCGTTCCAAGGCGTGTCGATAAAGCCCGCTCCAATCGAAATAACGGCCAGCACCACCAGCGGTATCGTCATTACCTTTGAGGATTCCTTTACCTCGGCCTGCTGCTGATGACGGGATTTGCCCATAAAAACGATAAAGTATAACCGCGACATATAGAGAGCCGTACAAAAGGCCGCCGCCAGCCCGACGGCAAACAGGAACGGATTTTCGTCGAGCGCGGATGCCAGAATCGCATCCTTGGACCAGAAGCCCGAGAACGGCGGGATGCCGGATAAGGACAACGCCCCAATCGCAAAGGTCCATGCCGTGATTCGCATTTTGGAGCCAAGGCCGCCCATCTCGTGTATGTTCTGGGTATGTACCGCATGAATCACGCTGCCGGCCGCGAGGAACAATAGCGCCTTGAAGAAAGCATGCGTGAACAGGTGGAAAATACCGCCCGTCATCGAGCCAAGCCCCATCGCCATAACCATGTAGCCGAGCTGGCTGATGGTTGAGTAGGCTAGAATCCGTTTAATGTCGTTTTGCGCGAGCGCTACGGTTGCGGCGAAGATCGCCGTAAATCCTCCGAAGTAAGCGACCGTATGCATCGCGGCCGCGGAAGCCTCGAAGATATCAAACGTTCTCGCGAGGAGAAATACGCCGGCCGCCACCATCGTCGCCGCATGGATCAAGGCGCTGATCGGCGTTGGCCCCTCCATCGCGTCCGGAAGCCATACATGCAGCGGGAATTGGCCTGACTTGCCGATAACCCCCATGAATAGAAGCAGAGCAATCGAGGTTGTTATGGTCATCGTAATCGTGCCGGACTGCCCTTCGGTAAACACGTTATGTATACTGCTGAAATCAAGCGCATGGCCCGGCATATACCAGAACAGCACGATAATGCCAAGCAGCAGCCCCGCGTCGCCGATTCTGGTCACGATAAACGCTTTTTTCGCCGCTGCCCGGGCTGCCGGCTTCGCATACCAGAAGCCAACCAGCAGGAAGGAGCAGACGCCAACAAGCTCCCAGAACATATAGAAAACCAGCATATTGTCGGACAGCACCAGCCCCAGCATCGCAAAGGTAAAGAGCGCGACATAGCCGTAGAAGACGGTGATCCGTTCATCCTTTTTCATATAGCCGGCCGAATACACGTTTACGAGGAAGCTGACTACCGTCACGATAACCAGCATAAGAGCATTCAGATTCGTGATTTCGAAACCGATCTTGAGCGTATACTCGCCAAGACCAATCCATTTGTAGCTGTCGCCGCTGTAATCAACCGCGTCTGGCCCTAGTCTCTCGATAAAAACAAGCAGGGACATGACCAGCGACGCAAGCGAGCCAATCGAACCGATCAGCACGCCCGCAATCCGGTAGCTCCTGCCGAGGGCCGTCAGCAGAAGAAAGGCGGCAAACGGGAAGAGCGGAATGAGCCACGCTGCTTTCGTTAATTGATCCACGGGTCACATCACCTCTTCATCTCGTCGAATTCATCCACGTGAACGGTACCTCTCGCGCGGAACAGGGCGATCAGCACCGCCACCCCAACGGCAGCCTCCGCTGCCGCCACCGTAATAGTGAACAAAGCGAATACTTGGCCGGTTAGGGACGGAACAACCCCGTATTTGGAGAACGCGACCAAATTCAAATTGACCGCATTCAGCATAAGTTCAATCGATAACAGAACAATTACGGCATTCCGTTTCACCAGGGCTCCGTACAGCCCGATGCAAAACAGGATCGCAGCCATCGTCAGATAGGATGGAAGCATGTTAATCCGCCCCCTTTTTCGCAATAGCAATCGCCCCGATAAAGGCAACCGTCAGCAGCACGGACAACAGCTCGAACGGCACGACGTATCCCGTATACAGCAGCTGGCCAATGCTCGACGTATTATCCCCCGCCGCCTGCAGCGGCGGGGCATCGGGAAAATCCGTCGTCCGTATGGCATAGAACAGGATCCCGAACAAGCAAAGCGCAGCTATAGCGGCAAGCGTCTCATGGAGAGGCTTGACCGGATCGGCCTGTTTATTCTGATGATTGGTCATCATAATGCCGAATATCATCAGAATGGACACGGCCCCCGCATAGATCAGCACCTGGACAAAAGCCACGAACTCCGCGTCCAGCAGGACAAACATGCCGGCCAGGCCCAAAAACACCGCAGCCATGGAGATGACCATATGCACGACCTTCTGAAGGCTGACCATAAGGACGGCTCCGATGATCATAATCGCCGAGAAGATAAAAAAAGCGGCGAACTCGCCATTAAAATCAATGTTGAACAACTTATTTGGCGCCTCCTTTCGCAGGAGCTCCGATGTTGTTGTTATCCTGACGGACCAGCGTGTTATTGTCGGTCAGCCACTCGACATCCTTGAACAGATCATCCCGGCTGTACGCGGACAGCTCGAAATGATTGGTCATCACAATCGCTTCCGTCGGGCAAACCTCGGTGCATAAATCGCATAAGATGCAAATTTCGAAATTGATATCAAACGTGTCGATGACTTTGCCTTTTTTGGCCGGGTCGGGGTTTGGCTTGCCGGTCAGCGTAATGCAGTCGGTCGGACAGATTCTTGCGCACTGGTTGCAGACGATACAGAGGTCCGGAATAAAATGCTGAATACCGCGGAACCGGTCCGGCATAAGAATCGGCTCATCGGGATAAGATGTTGTCACTTTTTTCGATACCATTGATTTGAGCGTCACGCCAAGCCCTTGCACAAGTCCATTCATGGCTAGATCCTCCTAAAAAGAATTGCGAAGCAACCCTTTATTTTACGAACAGCTCCAGATAACCCGCCGTCAGAAATACGTTCAGCAGCGATACCGGCAGCAGCACCTTCCAGCCCAGCCCCATCAGCTGATCAACCCGGATACGCGGGAAGCTCGCCCGGATCCAGAATAAGAAGAACACGATAAACGCGAATTTGAGCAGGAACCAGATGATTCCCGGCACAAAATCAAGAAACGGCGCCGGCGCGTGCCACCCGCCGAGGAACAGCACGGTCGTCAAAGCCGCAATCGCATAGACGTAGACATACTCCGACAGCATAAAGAACGCAAAACGGAAGCCGCTGTATTCCACATGATAGCCGGCTACAAGCTCCGACTCGGCCTCGGGGAGGTCAAACGGCGTACGGTTCAGCTCGGATACCGCCGCAATCATGAACACAACAAAGCCGATAATTTGCGGAATGAAGTTCCAGTCCCAGAACCACCCGCCGGACTGCGCCGCCACGATATCCCTCAGATTAAGACTGCCGCTGAGCAGGATGACGCCAACGACGGAGATCACGAGCGGAACCTCGTAGCTGATCATTTGCGCTGCCGAGCGCATGCCGCCAAGAAGCGCGTATTTATTGTTCGAAGCCCAGCCCCCAAGCACAATGGCCAGGGTCGAGATACCCGATAAGGCGGCGTAATAGAGCAAGCCGACGTTCAGATCGGCAAAATATAGCTTTTCCGTATAAGGGATGACCGCGAGCACCGTAAAAGCCGGCACGTAGCAAAGTATGGGGGCAAGAATAAACAGGAGGCGGTCGGCTTTGCGCGGAATCGTGTCTTCCTTAATGAGAAGCTTGAATATATCGGCCACCGTCTGCAGAAGGCCTAGCGGACCAACCCGGTTCGGGCCGATCCGAAGCTGCATCCACCCGATAACCTTCCGTTCGAAATAAATCGCGTAGGTAACAAAGCCCAGCACAACAAACAGAAACACCGCGCCCCATAGAAAAATAATAACCGCATTGCCCCAGGTCATCGAGTCATGCAGCCATGCACCCATCAGCAATCAACCTCCCCGACTACAATGTCGACGCCGCCGAGGATCGTAATCAGGTTCGTCATCGTCTCTCCCACCAGCAGCTTGGGCAAAATCTGCAGATTCACAAAGGACGGCCGCCGGAACTTCAGGCGGTAAGGCTCTGCTTTTCCTTTCGAGACGATATGACAGCCGATCTCCCCGCGGGGTGATTCAATACGGACATACACTTCTCCCGCCGGAGGACGGATAACGCGGGGTACCTTGCCCATCGTCTCTCCGCCGGACGGCATTTGCTCAAGCGCTTGCTCGAGAATGCGGAGGCTCTGCTTAATCTCCTCCAGCCGGATGACGTAACGATCGTAGCAATCTCCGTTTTTGCCAAGCGGCACATCGAATTCGAAGCGGTTATACAAACTGTACGGCTCCGCTTTGCGCAAATCCCAGTCTACGCCGGTACAGCGCAGGTTGGCGCCGGACAGACCATAGTCGATCGCCGTTTCCGCGTCGTATCGTCCAATGCCTTTGATCCGGGCGAGGAAAATCTCGTTGCCGCTTACCAGCTTGTCGTATTCCCGCAGCTTGCCGTGCATGTACGGAATGAAATCCCGCACTTTATCCAGCCAGCCCGGCGGCGCATCCCATTTCACTCCGCCAACCCTCATATAATTGTAAGTCAAACGGGCTCCGCACAGTTCATTAAATAAATTAATAATGATCTCGCGATCACGGAAGGCGTACAGGAACGGGCTCATCGCCCCGATGTCGAGCAGATAAGTGCCCCACCAGACAAGGTGGCTCGCAACCCGCTGCAGCTCCATGACAATAAGTCGCATAAACTCCGCGCGCTCCGGGACTTCAAGCCCCATCATCGTCTCGACGGCATGAACCAGCACATAGTTATTGGTCATGGCAGACACATAATCCATCCGGTCGGTATAAGGAATAATTTGCGTATAATTCAATTGCTCGGCCAGCTTCTCGGTACCGCGGTGCAAATACCCCATTACCGGGGTTGCTTCCGTGATGACTTCGCCGTCGAGTTTGACAACGATACGGAATACGCCATGCGTGCTGGGATGCTGGGGACCGACATTTAATAGAAGTTCTTCGGTACGAATCACGCTGCAGCTACACCTCCGAATCGAGCGGCTCATAATCTTTGCGCAGCGGATGGCCGACCCAGTCGTCGGACATCATAATGCGGCGCAGATCGGGATGGCCCGGGAATGTTACTCCTAACAGATCATAGATTTCGCGTTCGTTCCAATTCGCGGTGGCCCAGACGGGCGTCACCGAAGCGATGGCAGGGTCGCTGCGGTCCGCCTTCACCTTTACCGCCAGCTCGCGCCGGCTTTCGAGATGAACCAGGTGATAGACAACCTCCAGATGCGTCTCGTAATCGACGCCGGAGACATTCCGCAAATAGGTAAAATGAAGCTCTTCATGCCGCTTCAGCAGCTCGGCCGTCGCAGCCCAATGCTCATTCTTCACGATAATCGTCGGCATATGCCGGCTCATCTCGTTAATATAAGCATCCTCCAGCGCCTCTTCATGCACGAGGCTGCGAATCAGTCTCGCTGCCGCATCCAGCTCCGGCTGCTTCGGCGACGGCTCCGGCGGTGGCGCCGGCTCAGCCGTATCCGGCGCTGCTCCGCCCGCATTCGCGGCTTCCTTCGCCGCCGCTCTCGCCGCGCGGGCTTCCGCCGCCGCCTTCAGCTTCGCTTCCCGCTCCGCATCCGCCGCGCCCTCCGGCGCTGCTCCGCCCGCGTTTGCGGCTTCCTTGGCCGCCGCTCTCGCCGCGCGCGCTTCCGCCGCCGCCTTCAGCTTCGCTTCCCGCTCCGCATCCGCCGCGCCCTCCGGCGCTGCTCCGCCCGCGTTCGCGGCTTCCTTCGCCGCCGCTCTCGCCGCGCGCGCTTCCGCCGCCGCCTTCAGCTTCGCCTCCCGCTCCGCATCCACCGCGCCCTCCGGCGCTGCGTCATCTGTCGGCTCGCCTGCACCTGCCGCTTCCGGCTCCTTCTCCAGCGTTGCACCACCTGCCGAGACGGTTGTATTTTCCGCCGACTCCGGCACCTCTGTCGGCAGCTCTGTCTTCGCCTCCGAAGCAACCTTCGCTTCTTCCGGCTTTTTCCCTTCATTCTTCTCCTCGCTCATCGGTCCGTCACCCGCTTCCCGGTTTTCGCTTCGTAACGGATTTTTTCTTGCAGCTTGTTAATGCCGTAGATCAGTGCCGCCGGGTTGGGCGGACAGCCTGGTATGTACACATCGACGGGCACGATTTGGTCGACTCCCTTCATCACCGCATACGACTTGATGTAGGGACCACCCGCCGTCGCGCAGGAGCCCATTGCAATCACCCATTTGGGCTCAGGCATCTGATCATACAGCCGTCGCAGCAGCGGGCCCATTTTTTTCGTAACGGTGCCTGCGACAATCATCACATCCGACTGGCGCGGCGAGGTGCGGAACATGACTCCGAACCGGTCGAGATCGTAATGGGACGCGCCCGTACCCATCATCTCGATTGCGCAGCAGGCCAGACCGAAGGTGAGCGGCCACAGCGAATTGCTCCGCGCCCAAGCCTTCAGCTGCTCCAGCGTTCCCATAAACACATTGCGTTCCAGTTCCTTGCGTTCTTCCAGCGATATCGACTCTAAACTGAATTCCATTTCAGCACCTTCTTTTTCCAGGCATATAGAAGTCCGATAAACAGCATTGCCGCAAAAATGAACATCTCAACCAGCACAAAAAGGCCGAGCTTATTATATGCGACGGCCCAAGGGTATAAGAAAACGGTTTCCACATCAAAGATGACAAACATTAACGCAAAGATGTAATACCGGATGTTGAAGCGTACCTGTCCTTCGCCAACCGGCTCGTTGCCGCTCTCGTAGGTTGTTCGCTTCGGATCATTCGGCTTATGCGGTCTGAGCAATCTTCCGACGGTCAGCGCCGCTGCCGGGAGCAAGATCCCGAGAAAAATAAAAATAGCCACGACGACATACTGGTTGACGTAATTGTCCACACCATCGCCTCCGTCAAAGCGGACCAGCCGCTTGGTCATTTTTCCTCACAATTATAACAAAAGCTTCCACGGCCGTCTATGAAAGAGTTGTTCGGCTCCGCCTCCCCGAAGAGCCGGACAAGCCCGTAACGGCGCGGCTTCCCGGGAACCGCGAGACACCCGCCGGCCACCCGGTCAGCACGATACCCGCCTGTCACACTATTAGCCTATGCTCGCCACCCCTAACGATATCCCAAAGTTAAACAAATGCACTCCCTCATACAAAAGCCGCTATCGGCATGGGAATCTCTTAACGATGTCCGCATCGTTAAGCAATTACTTCCCTCCCTAAACGCAAAAAAGCAGGAAGACGCCACCCATCAGGCGTCCTTCCTGCGCCAACGCTTATCTCAACCGCGAATCCGTCAGCTTGAACTGGCCAACCAGCTGCTGCAGGAACCTCGTGATCGACTCTACGCTTTCCGAGGTTTGGCGCACGCTGTCCATCTCACCGATCAGCTCCTGCACCTTGCCCTCCACATCGGAGGAGACCTTGCGGTTCTCCATGCTGACGAGGGCAATCCGTTCCATCAGTTTGACCACCTCGTCTACGACCTGCGATTTCCGGCTATCCTCGCTTTGCGCCGTCTGCAGCGTGCTCGCTGCGGCCGCAACCAGCTGCGTGCCTTCCTCGACGACCTTTGTTCCTTCGTCCATCGACGCGTAAGCCTGCTTCGCTTCGTCGTAGATTTGCTGCGTAATTTGATGCACTTCCTCCGTGGAACGACGGGTCATATCCGCCAGCTTGCGGATTTCCGATGCCACAACGGCAAAACCGCGTCCCTGCTCGCCTACGCGCGCCGCCTCGATGGAGGCGTTCAAAGCAAGCAAATTCGTTTGCGCCGAAATCTCCTCAATGACCTGCAGAACGCCGCGAATCTCTTCAACCGTATGCATAAACCGGCGGATCGTATCATTCGTATCGCCGACCTTCGTGGAAATATGCTGCATTTTATCCCCGATCCGGTCTACCTCCGATTGTGCCACGGCAATCTGCTCGGCAGCCTGCAGCTCCAGGAGCCGCAGTGTGTCTCTCATCTCGTCGGCGGAATGCTTCGCCATGTCAATATCCTTCAGCTGATTGCGGATGCTGCCGATCATGTCGCCTACCTTGCGGCTTACCCGCTCCGTCGACTTCGCGGTAACGGCGGCCGATTCATTCATGATATTCTGGCTGGAGAGCACGTCCGATGCGGCCAGCTTCACCTTCAGCATGATGCCCTCAATCGAATCGATCATATTGTTAATCCATTTGGCAAGCTCTCTCGTCTCATCGTTATCGAACTTGGCAGGCTCGAGACGCTGGGTCAAATCCCCTTTGCCCTCCGCGTTAATGCGGATGAACCGGTTAATTCGGCGCAGGTTGCGAACGACCCGTCGGGATTCCTTCCGCTGCACGGCGCCCGCGACAAATTGTCCGTACACCAGTGTCCATGCGCCTGCCGCCGCCGCGGTTACCCATACCGGAGCTCGTCCGGCAAGAACGGCCACGAGCGCGATCGTCAGCACCGTCTGAATGAGCGTCTGCCACAGCTGAAGCTTGCTGAAGCGCCAACGGATACTGCGAATCCGGTACACCTCTTCCAGGTCACCCTCGCACATCATCCCCCATATATCCGGACAATGCGGCATCTGAAGCGTTACGCCTTTCCCGATAACCGGGATATGACGATAATCCGAATAACCCGGGAATTCAACGAATAGGTTGCTTCCGTTGTCAATCGTGCTGCGGACCCCGGGATGAAGCTCATTCGTAGCCGGATCCGTGAAAATAATCTCCAGCTCCGTATGCTCCTTAATCGACACCGTTCCCCAGTCCGTCGAAACCCCATCCTTCAGATTCTCGCCGAACGTAAACGTCCGGTCCTCGAAGCGGCTCCGCGACAAAGCGGTCCCAAGCGCGATATGCTGATTCAGGTGCGGCTTTGCCATAAAAATATAGTTGTCGCCCGAGTCCGGATAAACGTGGCCGGATTCCCGCTGGATCAAATCCCCAAGCACATCGTTTGGCACCCTTCCGCAAAGCGTACCCGCATATTCTCCGTTCACAACTAGGGGATAGAGGAAGAGCAGGGTCATTTTATCGTGAAAAGAAGAGGATCTTGGTCCAAGGCTTAACGTAACCGGATCGCCGTAAGGTCCGTACAGGCACGGCCGCGGCGCGCTTCCCGCCCATGCGTAATCGAGTCCCGGCGCAATCAAGCTGCCGCTGCCATAGACGGCCCCTCGATGCTTCTCGTAAGTGGAAGCCAGAACCTGTCCTTCCCGATCAAGCAGGAACAGCTCCGTCCAGTCATTTCCTCTCGCGTATGTACGTTCGAGCAGACGGGTAACGGCATGCATCTGTTCTTCCTGATGCACCGGTTTGCCGTGTGCGGCTCCCGCCGCAATCTGCTCCGCCAGCCGCTCGATATAGCCCCAATATTCATGCGCCCAAGAAGTAAGCAGCTCCTTGCGCGTCTCCGCAATGCCTTCGAAGATCTGTTCAACGTCTTTCTTCATCCCATGATTCAAACGCCATGAGACCCAAAGCGGCAGTCCTTTTTTTGTACCCAGCCAGTCGAACATGTGCATCCCCCATATCCTGGTCATCTAGTATTTATGTCATATATACTAACATAAGATTTGATAAAATTTGATAGATATGTAAGGTATTTTTCGTCTTTTTAGATAAATTTTTAAACTTTTTTGTTACATAAGCACTAAATACATCGAAAAAAGGCCGCCCTTAGGCTCATATAACGAACCCTAGGACAGCCTTCCTGCCATAACCTTCTATTTTCTTCCAGAACGATACATCAGATACATAAAATACGGCGCTCCTATTACTGCCGCAACCAGTCCGGACGGCAGCTCTTTTGGAGCCAGCAGCGACCGTCCCGCCGTATCGGCGAGAACCAGCAGCAAAGCACCGAGCAACGCCGTTAAAGGAACAAGCTTGCGGTATTTCGGACCAACCAGCATGCGCGTCATATGAGGTGCGATGAGTCCGATAAAGCCAATCGAGCCTACCGTCGCAACAGCTGCCGCCGCCATGGCAACGCCAACTCCCCCGATAACCAGACGCGTCCGGTCTACGCGAAGGCCCAGATTCGTGACGGTTGCATCCGAGAATTGAAGAACATCCACCTTGCGGGCCAAATACCAGGCGACCGGCAGCAGGACAATCGGCCAGAACACCAGCTGCCAGAAATCGTCCCAGTTGCGCGCATAAGTCGTACCGGATAACCATACGAGTGCCGATGCCAGCGTCAGCTTCATGCGGATCACGAGCACCTGAACGATTGCGCTGGCCATCGAAGAGACGGCAAGACCAATCAGGGCGACAACCGACGGATTAAAGGAGCTCTTCCGCCCGAGCAGAAACACGATTACCGCTGCGCCTACCGCGCCAATAAAAGCGCCTGCGGGCAGCCATTGCACCGATACCTGCGTAAATACGGCAAGCATCAGCATAGCCCCGACGCTAGCTCCGCCCGTTACGCCGATTATGGACGGATCCGCCAGCGGGTTCCGGACGACGCCCTGCAGCAGCAGACCGCTTACGGCAAGCGTGGCACCGGCAAGCGCGGCCACCAGCGTACGAGGAATCCTCATCTCGACGATACGCTGCGTACTGTCTGCCCCGTGGCCCAACAAGGCATTAACGACATCCGCTACCGGAATGCGCAGGCTTCCGAAAGCAAGACTGACAATAAGGCTTGCAGCCAGCAGCAGCGAAAAAATCGCCACCCACCAGCCGAACCGTACTTTCGTAGCCGAACGTCCCGGCGAAGTGCCTGTCTGCGGCGCCCCTTCCTTACGGCCTTTTACCGTGCGAAGGACAAGCCAGGCGAGCCATGGCCCGCCAATAAGCGCGGTTACGGCGCCTGCAGGCAACGGTCCAAGAGAATATTTGAAATGCATCGCAATGGCATCCGATCCAATAACGATAATCGCTCCCCATAGGAAAGACAGCGGGAGCAGCACCGCATGTCGTTTCGCCCCTAACATCCGCATCAGATGCGGCGCTATCAAGCCAACGAAACCGATTGGACCAACCACGCTGACGGCAGCTGCCGCAAGCAGCACGGCAATGCCAAGACCCGTAAGGCGGATCCGTCCAACCTTTTGCCCCAGAGAGGTAACCGTGTCTTCATCCAGCTCCATCATTTCCCATTTGCCGGCTAGCAGAAAAGCAAGCAGGAAGCAGCCAAGAATCCAAGGCCAGGCATGCTGGACTCCTCCCCAGTCATTTTGCACAAGCGAGCCGGAGCCCCACATGAACAAGCCTTGCGTCTTTTGCTCGTGGAATAACTGAAGCACGCCCGTAAAAGCCGCCGCGGTCATCGTAACGATCATCCCGGACAATGCAAGCCTTACCGGGGACGCCTTTGTGCCTCCCGCCATCACGAAAGCCGCACCGGCAGCGGCAATCGCGCCAATGAACGTAAGAAGCAGAGGAAAACCCATGGCTAGGCCCGGGAACATAATTGTCCCTACGGTCAGAGCTAGGAATGCCCCCGCGTTAATGCCAAGCGTACCGGCAGACGCGAGCGGGTTGCGGGTCACATTTTGAAATAACGCGCCGGCCACGGCCAACGCCCCGCCCGTTAGAATGCCGATCACCATGCGGGGCAGCCGGACCGTCCACAAAATTTGATGCTCCAATACGGGAGTGGATTCGAAAATAGCCCGCCATACCGTCTTCACCGGGATAGCGGCTTCCCCAAGTGTCAAGTGGTAGGAAGCCAAAGCAAGGAGCAGCAGAAGACCCGCCGCTGATAACAGCAGCGGGCTCCAGATGCCCTTCCTTGTTTCCGTTGTCGTTTGAAGGTTCGTATGCATTAGCTGAGCGCTTCAAGCGTGCGTTCTACAAGAAGTTTTGCGGACAAAGGACCGCCAAACGGCCAGATGCCTTTCATGTCATACACGCGGTTTTCTTTCGCAAAGTTCAGGTTCTTATACACTTCGTTCTTAGGAAGCAGCTCGCTGAATACGGTATCCGTTGCGCTTGTTGTGTACAACACGCTTGCGTCCGGCGTCTTGGTCAAACCTTCGATATCCGTTTCCGAATAGCCGTATTGCTGGAACGTGCTGTCCTGATGCGCGTTTTTCAAACCGATCTTCGCGAGAATCGCCATAGCCATCGAATTGTCGGTGAACAGACGGAAGGTAGCTACGCCTTCGTTGGTCCAAGCTTGCGTAAACACAACCTCTTGCCCCTCTTTGCCCGCGCTTGCCAGCTTCGCTTTGGACTCGTCGTAATAGCTGTGCAGATCGGCCAGCACCTTCTCGCCTTCTGCTTTTTTGCCAAGAGCATCCGCAATTGCGCTGAAGGTTTGCTCCATTTCGCTGTATTGGTCAAGTCCGCCCTCTTCCGGGTACGGGTTGAAAATAAGCGTTGGCGCAATCGCCGACAGCTGATCGTAAATCGCTTCGTGACGGAAGCTTACGCCGATGATCAGGTCCGGATCAAGGCTGGTAATCGTCTCGATGCTTGGCTCTTGGCGCGTACCTACATCAACAACCGCTGCATCCAGCTTTGGATCAATGGCGCCGTACCATTCCCCGTAGCCCTTCACGTCCGCTACGCCGGCAGGCTGTACGCCAAGCGCGATCAGATCCTCTGCATAGGTCCACTCCAGAACAACGACCTTTTTCGGCGTTCCGGAAATTTTGGTTTCGCCAAGCGCATGCTTGATCGTACGCTCTGCCGTATCGTCAGCTGCTGTATTTGTGCTTGCATTTGCGTTTGAGCTTGCTTGCTCGGACTCTTGCTTGTTGTTGCCCGAATTGCCTGCGTTGTTGCCGCCTCCGCATGCAGCGAGGAAAACCATCATGGCCGCAAGAATGAGACCTGTCCATTTCATTTGCTTCATTGTTAAACCCCCACATAATGATTATCATTCTCATTGATTACTTTCTCAATGATAAAGATTATCAATGATGAAGTCAATAGAAATGGACCATCTTTTCAACTAAGAAAATGACCTGTCACAACATGATCATAATTTCATCATGTTTGACAGGTCACTCTTTTACCGCTAAATCTATTATTTCCCGAACAAGGATTTAAGCTTGCCCCAGCCTCCCGATTTTGCCGACGGCTGTACAAGGGTCGGCTGATCGGTTAGCTCTCGCGCGTTCCAGATCGCCTGCGCATTACGCTCGAAATACCTTCTCCATACCGGCCCAAGCTCCGACTCTATCCGTTCGTAAGCATCTTTCATGCGGAAGCTCCGCCACTCCAGATGATGGGCATCGGAAGAAACAATATGAATAAGCCCGCGCCTGCAGAGCGTCCAAGCCGATTTCTCAATCCCCCTGCCGAAGCCTCCGAGCAAGGAATGGGTTGTCACCTGAGCGTAAGCCCCCAGCTCCACGAGCTCGGCCAAGCGATCCGGATTCTGAACGATCTCCGCATTACGCTCCGGATGGGCTATGACGGCACGGATGCCTAACAGGCGTAGCTCGTATACGACCTGCTCCATGGATTTGGGAATCTGCGAGGAAGGCATCTCTATCAGGACGTAAGAGGAATCGCCCAATGGGAGGAGCTTTCCGCTTTGCCAGTTGGACAGAAACTCGGAATGAATCCGAATTTCCTGTCCCGTTTGAATCTTCAGCGGAATAGCCAGCTCGCTTAATCGGCTGTTAAGCTCGGCTGCCAGCTCTAATACGGTTTCTTTGTCATTGCTATATTTGCCGTCGTAATGGTGAGGCGTCGCAATAATCCCCGTAATCCCTTCGGCGGCCGCAGCACGGGCCATCTGAATGGAATAATCCCACTCCGAGGCACCATCGTCAATGCCAGGCAATATGTGTGTATGTATATCAATCATGCCAGCGTCCCCCTGCTCTACCGTTCATCTTATTTCCTCCATTGTGAGAGATTCTTATATTGAAGTCAATGAGACGCAAGTCGGCATTATGACAAATCAAGAGAAAACAATTGTCGAAAAGAAAAAGCCGTTCAAATCTCCTTAGATGAGATTTGAACGGCTTTAAGTTCTTAACGTTCTGTAACGTTGATCCGGTTCGATGCACGCTGCAGAGCAAGCTCCGCGCGTTTGAAGTCGATTTCGTCGCGTTTGGCAGCCAGGCGCTCTTCAGCGCGCTGTTTTGCAGCCTGTGCACGGTTTACATCGATTTCGGAAGCCAGCTCAGCGCTTTCGGCCAGGATGACCACTTTGTCCTTACGGACTTCAATGAAGCCTCCGCCTACAGCAAGAACATCAACTTTACCGTCGCGCTTAATGCTGACCGGCGCAATACGCAGCGGTGTTACCAGCGGAATGTGATTCGGCAAAATACCGAGCTCGCCCGCGATCCCTTTAACGCTGACCATATTAGCCGTCTCCGCGTATACCTTGCGCTCCGGAGTTACGATTTCAACCAGAAAAGTACTCATGTGGATTCCTCCCGCCTTTCGCTATTACAGCGTTTTGGCTTTCTCCACGGCCTCTTCAATCACACCTACATACCGGAAAGCTTCTTCCGGAAGGTCGTCATGTTTGCCCTCGAGAATTTCTTTGAAGCTGCGAACGGATTCTTTAACAGGTACGTATTTACCTTTGATACCTGTGAACGGCTCGGCAACGTGGAACGGTTGCGACAGGAACAATTGAATGCGACGCGCACGCGATACAGTCAGCTTGTCTTCCTCTGTCAACTCGTCCATACCAAGGATTGCGATGATATCTTGAAGCTCTTTATAGCGTTGCAGAATTTTCTTAACGCCTTGAGCTACGTTGTAATGCTCTTCGCCCAGAATGTCCGGGTTCAGGATACGGGACGACGAAGCAAGTGGATCTACCGCTGGGAAGATACCCATCTCGGAGATTTTACGCTCAAGGTTAGTTGTAGCGTCCAAGTGAGCAAACGTTGTTGCAGGAGCCGGGTCCGTATAGTCATCGGCAGGTACGTAGATCGCTTGGATCGAAGTAACCGAGCCTTTTTTGGTCGATGTGATACGCTCTTGCAATTGACCCATTTCGGTTGCCAGCGTTGGCTGGTAACCTACCGCGGAAGGCATACGGCCGAGAAGGGCCGAAACCTCGGAGCCTGCTTGCGTGAAGCGGAAGATGTTGTCGACGAACAGAAGCACGTCGCGGCCTTCGGCGTCGCGGAAGTATTCAGCCATTGTCAGACCCGTCAGGGCTACGCGTTGACGTGCGCCTGGCGGTTCGTTCATTTGTCCGAATACCATCGCTGTTTTCGGAAGTACGCCGGAATCCTTCATCTCGTGGTAAAGGTCGTTACCTTCGCGAGTACGCTCGCCTACGCCGGCGAATACGGAGATACCGCCATGCTCTTGCGCAATGTTGTTGATCAGCTCTTGGATCGTTACCGTTTTACCTACGCCCGCACCGCCGAACAGGCCGATTTTACCGCCTTTCGCGTATGGAGCAAGCAAGTCGATAACTTTGATGCCAGTTTCAAGAATTTCCGATTGCGTGGACAATTCTTCGAATGCCGGAGCCGGACGGTGGATCGGAAGGTTGATTTCCGATGTTGCGTCACCAGCTTGGTCGATTGGCTCGCCCAGTACGTTAAATACGCGGCCGAGTGTTGGTGCTCCAACCGGGATAGTGATTGGCGCGCCTGTGTCTACAGCTTCCATGCCGCGAACCAGACCGTCAGTTGTGCTCATCGCAACAGCGCGAACCAAGTTGTCACCGAGGTGAACAGCTACTTCAAGCGTCAGATTAATATCGATGCCGCCTGCTTGGCCCTTCTGGTCGATTTTGACAGCGTTCAAAATTTCCGGCAGGTTGCCGCGTTCGAACTCCAAGTCGACGACCGGACCCATGACGGATACAACGCGTCCTTTTTTCATGGTTTTCCCTCCTGGTACTTTCTTTGTTTCCTGCATATTCCTTAAGCCTGTGCGTTTGCACCGGCTACGATCTCGGAGATCTCTTGCGTGATTGCCGCCTGACGAGCCCGGTTATAGGTCAGCGTCAATTGGTTAATCATTTTGTTTGCATTCTTCGTCGCACTGCCCATGGCTGTCATTCGAGCGCCTTGCTCGGATGCTTTGCCGTCCAGCAGCGCGCTGTAAATAAGCGTCTCTGCGTATTTAGGCAGCAGCACTTCCAGAACGCCTTCGGCAGACGGCTCGTACTCGTACGAAGTTACCGGGCCGTTGCTGCTTACGTCCTGCAAAGGAAGCAGACGTTGTTCTGTAGGGATCTGAGTAATGGCGTTTACGAATTGGTTGTAGTAGATGTACAGCTCATCGTATTTACCCTCAGAGAACATTTTGACCGCGTTGTAAGCGATCGACTTGATGTCCGCGAACGTAGGAGCATCGGACAGACCGATTACTTCCTCGACGATCGGCATGTTGCGGCGTTTGAAATAATCGCGGCCTTTACGTCCGATGACGAACAACACGTACTCATCATTCGATTTGTGCTTCTCGCGAATCGTTTGCGTAACTTTACGAAGGATGTTCGCATTGTAGCCGCCTGCCAGACCACGGTCGGAGGTGATAACGAGGTAACCCGTTTTTTGCACCGGACGCGTTTCGAGCATCGGGTGTTTCACGCCTTTTGTGCCTGCTGCGATGCTTGCTACTACTTCCTTCAGCTTATCCGAATAAGGACGGGCTTTCGTCGATGCCTCCTGCGCTCTTCTGAGCTTGGAAGCCGCAACCATTTCCATCGCCTTCGTGATTTGCTTCATGTTTTGTTTACTTTTGATCTCGCGCTTAATGTCGCGCATGCCTTTTGCCATTGCATTGTCACCCGCCTTTGTTGCTTTGCCGATACAGTGGGGTGCGGGCAAGCTGTTGTTTGTATTCCAGAGTCTGCATTTCACCTTGTCCGCCATTGAACCTGTATCCTTTGAACCATCCACCTCGCGGTGAGGATACAGGTTCAAAAGCGGCACGTAAACTTTGCGGCTCATGCAGCCCCTTCCATACAAACGGCCTGCCTTACCTCATTGCATAAACAAAGCCTGGTGTTAAGCGCCTGCGCCCGTACATAAGGACGGGCGCGAGACATTTATTCGAAGGCTTTTATTCAGAGGCTATTAAGCCGAAACGGAAAAGCCTTTTTTGAACTTCGTGATCGCGTCAACGAGAGCTTTCTCGTTGTCTGCAACGAGGTCTTTCGTTGTACGGATGGATTCGCCGATTTCCGGATGGCTGGAATCCAGGAACGCCAGGAATTCTTTCTCGAAGCGCAGGATGTCTTGAACCGGAATATCGTCCAGATGACCCTTAACCGCGGAGTAGATCGAGATAACTTGCTTCTCAACCGGCATCGGCTGGTTAACGCCTTGCTTCAGAATTTCCATTGTACGAGCACCGCGGTTCAGACGAGCGAGTGTCGATTTATCGAGATCGGAGCCGAACTGCGAGAACGCTTGAAGCTCGCGGTAAGCCGCAAGGTCCAGACGGAGCGTACCGGCAACCTTTTTCATTGCTTTGATCTGAGCGGAACCGCCTACGCGGGATACGGAGATACCTACGTTAACCGCCGGACGTTGGCCGGCGTAGAACAGGTCGGATTCCAGGAAGATTTGTCCGTCCGTGATCGAGATTACGTTCGTAGGAATGTAAGCCGATACGTCGGAAGCTTGAGTCTCGATGAACGGCAGAGCCGTCAGCGAGCCGCCGCCAAGTGCGTCGCTAAGCTTAGCTGCGCGCTCGAGCAAACGGGAGTGCAGGTAGAATACGTCGCCTGGGTATGCTTCCCGGCCTGGCGGACGGCGGAGCAACAGGGACAATTCGCGGTATGCAGCCGCTTGTTTCGACAAGTCGTCGTAAATAACGAGAACGTGCTCGCCTTTGTACATGAAGTACTCACCCATCGAGCAGCCTGCATAAGGAGCCAGGAAGAGCAATGGAGCCGGGTCGGATGCGCCGGCAGTTACGACGATTGTGTAATCCAGAGCGCCATGCTTGCGGAGAGTTTCCACAACGCCTGCTACCGTGGATTGTTTTTGACCTACGGCAACGTAGATACATTTCACGCCGTTGCCTTTTTGGTTGATGATTGCGTCGATCGCAATCGCGGTTTTACCCGTTTGACGGTCACCGATGATCAGCTCGCGTTGTCCGCGGCCTACCGGTACCATCGCGTCGATCGCTTTAATACCCGTTTGCATTGGCTCGTGTACCGATTTACGGTCGATTACGCCAGGAGCCGGGGATTCAATCGCACGGAATTGAGTGGTGTTGATCGGGCCTTTGCCGTCAAGCGGCTGACCCAGCGGGTTAACTACGCGACCCAGAAGCTCTTCGCCTACCGGCACTTCCATGATGCGGCCCGTGCGTTTTACTTGGTCGCCTTCACGGATATCCGTGTAAGGACCGAGGATAACGACACCCACGTTGCTTTCTTCCAAGTTGAGCGCCATACCTACAACGCCGTTAGCGAATTCGAGCAGTTCTCCCTGCATCGCATTCTCCAGGCCGTGTACGCGGGCGATACCGTCACCGACACTAATAACAGTGCCGACGTCAACGACTTGAATTTCGGATTTATATTGTTCGATCTGTTGTTTAATCAGCGTGCTGATTTCATCAGGTCTGATACTCAATTCGTTCACCCCTATCTACATGCATTAGATTTTAAACGATTTTTGTAAACGTTCCAGCTTGCCGGAGAGGCTGCCGTCGTACAGACGATCGCCGATGCGTACTTGCACGCCGCCGAGCAATGCCGGGTTAACGATTTGTTCCGCGATAATTTTCTTGCCGCTCAGCTTGCCGAAGCTTGCTTCAACCTCAGCCAGCTCTTCGCCGGACAAGGAATGCGCCGTATACACGACTGCGTGCGCCTGACCCAGCGCTTCGCCGGCGATCTTTGTATACGCTTCGTATACGTCAGGGATCAGCTCTTGGCGGCCGCGGACAAGAATAAGTTCAAGCGTATGAAGGACAAGCGCCGAAACATGATCGCCAAACGCGCCTTTCAGCACGGCGATTTTCTTTTCCGGCTCGATGCTAGGAAGCTCCAGGAATTTGCGGGCATCAGCGTCATTTTCCAGGCTTTGAACAATTACCTTTAACTGTTCTTCTGTTTCCGATACGATGCCTTGCTCGCTAGCAAGCTCAAACAGTGCTTTAGCGTAGCGCTTCGCTACGACGATATCCCGGCTCATTTGCTTCCAACTTCTTTCAGGTATTGGTTAACCAACTGCTCCTGGGATTTCTCGTCCACTTGCTTTTCGATAATCTTCGACGCGATTTTGACGGAAATACCGCCAACCTCTTCGCGAAGTGCTGCAACCGCTTTGTTTTTCTCGCTCTCGATATCTTTAACCGCATCGTCTTTCAGACGAGTGGATTCGGATTTCGCAACTTGAATAATTTCTTCGGCTTGTTTCGTGCTAGTAACTTTTGCTTGCTCAATAATGTCGTAAGCTTCTTTACGAGCTTCTTGAAGTGCTTGTTTTTGTTGCTCCAGCTGCTGTTCAGCTTCTTTCTTGCTAGTTTCCGCATTAGCGATTTGCTCTGCAACATACTGTCTGCGTTGTTCCATTACGCTCAGCAACGGACCAAATGCGTAGCGTTTCAGCAAGTACAGAAGGATCAGGAACGCAACTAGCTGGATGACAAGACTCGACCATACGATATGCAAAAAACGTCACTCCCTTCTATAGCTTAAAACAATTTCATTCATGCAAAAATCAATTGCTGCCGGCTCCTACAGGGCCGAACAAAAAGGAAGGCGTGGAGGCAAAGCCACACTCCCCGCCATGTGTATGCTTGTGATATTAGGATTTACCCAAGAAGATGAACGCGAGTACCAGTGTGATAACTGGAAGTGCTTCGACGAGCGCGACACCGATAAACATTGTTGTTTGAAGAGTACCGCGAAGTTCTGGTTGACGGGAAATACCCTCAACTGTGCGACCTACGATCAGACCGTTACCAATACCTGCGCCAAGTGCGCCCAAACCGAATACAATTGCTGCTGCAACTAATGCCAATGCTCCCATTAGAAAAATCCTCCTCAATTTTCATACAAATTAGTTTTTTATATTGACCGCCGGTATTCCGCCGGTTTGAAGCCTTTAATGCTGCTCGCCATGCTCTTCATGCACAATTGCTTGCGACATGTAAACCATCGTAAGCATACAGAATACGAATGCTTGTATTGCACCTACGAATACGCTGAAACCTTGCCATACGACAAGCGCCGGGATACCCCAAATGCCCATGCCGAGGATTACGGCAATCATGACCTCGCCCGCGAAGATGTTACCGTATAGACGCAAAGCAAGCGACAACGGCTTCGATACTTCTTTGATCAGGGACAGAGGCAGGAAGAGCCAATGCGGTTCTACGTAGTGCTTCAGGTAATGCTTCGTGTTGAGACGAAGACCCTCGATATGCGTCAGCAGGATAACGATCAGCGTCAACGCGCCTGTAACCGCAACGTCGGCAGTCGGTGATTTCCACCAAGCGATATGCGCTTCTTCTTCCCCGCCCAAATCAAGGTTCATACCGAAGATTGACGCACCGTGATGCACTTCAGTAACGATACCCAGCGGCAGACCAAGCATGTCGCCGATAAAAATATACATAATCAGGGTGAGACCGAGGATAAGATACGGACGGCCTTTCTTGAGGTCCATAGACGTACCGATAATGTTCTGCACGAATTCGATTACCCACTCCAGGAAGTTCTGAAGTTTCGTCGGATTCGTAACCGAAATGTTTCTCACTGAGAGCCTCGCAAGCACAAAGACAATGATGCTAGTGATCAAAATCATCGCGATTACGGCCAAATCAAATTCGATTCCAGCTACATGAACGATAGGAGAAATATGATCCATTAGTTATTTTCACCCCTTTCATCGGTAGGATTCGACGCCATCAGCTTTCTTCTGGACAAAAATCCCAGTATGAGTGTTGCCAATTGTGCGACAAATAATCCGGCAACAGTCGCTGAAAGCTGAAACGTGTATGTTTGTGTCGCAATCACAACTGCCAACAACGCGACGCACGCCCGGGTGAAAAAGCCGATAGTCGTCCTTTTCGTACCTTGCGCGGCGGCATTCGCTCCGATCTTCGCAACCTTCCAGCCGAGTATTCTTGCGTTTACTAGACTAGCTGCTCCTCCGATCATCAGACCGCCCCACCAGCTCTCGTACTCGGGCAGCACAGCCCAAGCAATACAGCATAGGGACATGAATAAGAAAGTAACTCTTGTAACGGCTTTCAAGTGGGCCGACAAATCGTCCATTATTTCGCTTTGCCTCCCGCAAACGTCCGAATCAGGAATATAACGGTAATGATGCCAATTGCAAGTCCCGCTACCAATCCGATGATGGAAAAGTATTCGGTACCGTTTGCAAGATCGGCCTTATGACCGAGCCAGTAGCCAAGCCCCAGACATGCGGCTAGATCGGCCCCAATAGTGCCGACCAATCCCATTGCTCTCCAAGGGTCGTCTCCGAAACTGCCATGATCCGACTTATTCTGATTTTCTTTGGACGGTTGTTCTTTGGATGGATCCATGCGAATCACTCCAAAACTCTCATTTATTTTATCGAAGCTGTTAAACTTTTGTCAATTCATTTAAATTCAAACATTTAGTGAACAGCGGCCCGAAAATCCTTATAAATAAAGGATTTTCCGAGCTCCAAACCGTACAGTACCACTGTATGCTGTACATTGCTTATCTAGCAGCTGTCCGCTTCGAAAACTATGAACGTTGTGTGAACGGTTCTGGCCGCACGATTGTTCTTCCAAAATGATGCAAAATCGCTTGCACGATGCGTACAGAAGCTTGTCCGTCGCCGTAAGGATTGGCAGATTTGCTCATTTTTTCGTACAGCACTGCGTCGTTCAGAAGAGCGCGCGCACGGTTGTATACCGTCTCTTCATCCGTGCCGACCAGCTCAAGCGTTCCGGCTTCGATCCCTTCCGGACGTTCCGTCGTGTCGCGAAGTACCAGGGTAGGCACGCCGAACGATGGCGCTTCTTCCTGCAGGCCGCCGGAATCGGTCATAATCATGTAAGCATGAGGATAAAAATTATGGAATTCGAATACGTCAAGCGGTTCGATTAATTGAATACGCGGATGATTGCCAAGAATCTCGTTAGCCGGCTCTCTCACGGCCGGGTTCGGGTGTACGGCGTAGACGATGGCTACGTCTTCATGCTCGTCAGCGATCCGTTTAACCGCGCGGAAAATGTTGCGGTGCGGCTCGCCCAGCGCTTCGCGGCGATGCGCAGTCATCAGAATCATGCGCTTGCCCTTCGCCCATTCGATGACCGGGTGGGAGAACGATGGATCCACCGTATATTGGAAAACGTCCGTTGCGGTATTGCCCGTTACGTAAATCGACGCTTCCGACTTGTTCTCCCTGCGCAGGTTGCCTGCGGACCATTCCGTAGGAGCAAAATGCACATCCGACAGAACGCCGGCCAACTGGCGGTTCATTTCTTCCGGATAGGGAGACAGCTTGTTCCACGTACGGAGACCGGCTTCAACGTGACCAACCTGAATCTGCTTCAGGAAGGACGCATAGCTCGCCAGGAACGTCGTCTGCGTATCGCCATGCACAAGCACGATATCCGGCTTCGCTTCCGTTAGAATAGGGTCCAGGCCCTCCAGGACGCGTACGGTTGTCTCGGTCAGGGTCTGGCGGTCCTTCATCACATTCAAATCATAGTTCGGCTGAATTTCGAAGAAATCAAGCACCTGGTCGAGCATTTGGCGGTGCTGCGCCGTTACGCAGACGATCGATTCGATCTGATCGGCATGCTTATTCAATTCCAGTACAAGCGGAGCCATCTTAACGGCTTCCGGACGGGTACCAAAAATCGTCATTACTTTCAGTTTAGACAAAACGTTTCACTCCTAAAATGAATGGTTGCTTAAAGAGCTCAGTCGAGAGCGATTGGTGACTATTCATGCTTCGTAAGCATACGCTTAATGAATGGTTACTTAAAGAGCTCAGTCAGAGCGATTGGTGACTATTCATGCTTCGTAGCCGCTTATTAATTCGTACCGAATAGACGGTCGCCGGCATCGCCGAGACCCGGCACGATATAGCCTTTCTCATTCAAAGCATCGTCGAGTGCAGCAAGGTAAATATCGATTTCCGGATGCGCATCCTGCACCGCTTTTACCCCTTCCGGAGCGGCAATCAGGCACATCAGCTTGATCTGGTCGCAGCCGCGTTTCTTCAGCGAGTTGATGGCCGCGATCGCCGAGCCGCCGGTAGCCAGCATCGGATCGATAACAATCAGCTGGCGGTTAGCCGCATCCGTAGGCAAATTAATGTAGTATTCGGTTGGCTGGAGTGTTTCGTGGTCGCGGACAAGTCCGATATGACCCACTTTTGCGGCCGGAATCAGCTTAAGCATCCCTTCAACCATACCAAGTCCCGCGCGCAGAATCGGAATAAGCCCCAGCATGCGTCCGGACACCACTTTCGCTTCCGTCGTTGCGACTGGCGTCTCCACCGTAATGGTATCAAGAGGTACGTCTCTTGTAATTTCGTAAGCCATCAGAGTGGCTACCTCGTCAACCAGTTCACGAAAGTCCTTCGTATTGGTATCTTTGTTTCTAATAAAGGTCAGCTTATGCTGAATCAATGGATGGTCGCATATAACCACTTTGCTCATGGAGCGTAATTCCTCCTGTGTGAATAAGTTATTCCTATAGTCTTGGACACAATCCCGTTTATTATATCACTCCGCCCCCTGCGATGCATCCAGAGTTTTATGGCTATCTAACGACGGTTTGCCTACAAAAAAGGACGAAACAGATGTAATCTCTGCTTCGTCCTGTAAAATTATACCGATGCGTAGTGGCAGGAAGCATAATGCCCCTTTTTCACTTCGACAAGCTTAGGTTCGACGGTTTTGCATTTATCCGTTGCCATCGGGCAGCGGGTGTGGAACTGGCAGCCCGCAGGCGGATTAATCGGGCTCGGCAGGTCGCCGGCGAGCACAATGCGCTCGCGGGTGGCTTCGATCTCCGGATCCGGGATCGGATTGGCGGACAGAAGCGCGCGCGTATACGGATGCGCAGGGCTGTTATACAGCTCGCCGCTCTCCGCAAGCTCGACGATTTTGCCAAGATACATAACGGCGACGCGGTCGCTTATATGCTTAACCATGGACAGGTCATGGGCGATGAACAGATAAGTCAGACCCATTTTACGCTGCAAATCCTGCATCAGGTTTACGACCTGAGCCTGGATCGACACGTCGAGCGCCGAGATCGGCTCGTCCGCGATAATGAATTTCGGATCCACCGCAAGAGCGCGGGCGATACCGATCCGCTGGCGCTGACCGCCGGAGAATTCGTGCGGATAACGGGTTGCATGGTCCGGATTCAGACCTACCAGATCCAGCAAATCCTCAACCCTCCGCTTGCGCTCGGCGCGGCTTCCCGCAAGTCCATGAATATCAAGCGCTTCGCCGATAACGTCGGTAATCGTCATCCGCGGATTCAACGATGCGTAAGGATCCTGGAAGATCATCTGCATATCGCGGCGCATTTGCTTCAGCTTAGCGCCTTTCAGCTTGTAGATATCCTCGCCGTTAAACGTAACGTTGCCGCTCGTAGGCTCGTAGAGACGCAGAATCGTACGGCCGGCCGTCGATTTGCCGCAGCCCGATTCGCCAACGACGCCAACGGTCTCGCCTTTCGCGATGGAGAAATCGATCTCGTTGACCGCCTTCAAAATATTGCCTCCGCCCAAGTTGAAGAACTTGCGCAGATTATTAACCCTAACTAACGGTTCGCTCATACGGACACCTCCGTTTTCGCGGGCTTCGCGTATGGATGCGCCATCCAGCATGCCGATTTATGCGATTCGTTGCCGTCAACCGGCAGAAGCTCCGGATCGTTGTCGACGCAGACGCGCATCGCTTCGTCGCAGCGCGCGCAGAAGCTGCAGCCTGCAGGCGGCTTGATCAGATCCGGCGGAGTGCCGAAGATCGGAATAAGCGGCTCGTCTTTTTTCTGGTCCAGACGAGGCACCGAGCGAAGCAGGCCTTTCGTGTAAGGATGCTTTGGATTTTTGAAGATTTCCCACTTGGTGCCGGTCTCTACTACTTTACCGGCATACATAACGATAACGCGGTCGCAAATATCCGCTACGACGCCAAGGTCATGCGTAATCAGGATAATGGAGGTTCCCATTCGCTCCTGAAGGTCCTTCATCACGCGCAGGATTTGCGCCTGAATCGTTACGTCGAGCGCCGTAGTCGGCTCGTCCGCGATAAGAAGCGAAGGATTGCACGCAAGGGCAATCGCGATCATCGCGCGCTGGCGCATACCGCCGGAGAACTCGTGCGGGTATTGGTTAAAGCGCGCAGCCGGATTCGGAATGCCTACGAGATTCAGCATCTCTATCGCACGGGCGCGGGCAGCCGAAGAGCTCATGCCTTGGTGCTTGATCAGGCCTTCCGTGATTTGACGGCCGATCGTCAGCGTTGGATTAAGAGAGGTCATCGGATCCTGGAAGATCATGCCCATCTCTTTGCCGCGGATGCTTTCCATTTCTTTCGGCGTCTTGGACAAAATCTCTTGCCCTTTGAACATAATCGAGCCGCTGGTCATCGCGGGCGGGCTTGGGATAAGGCGCATCAGCGTTTGCGCCGTTACGGACTTACCGCAGCCGGACTCACCAACGATTGCCACGGCTTCGCCTTTATTTATATGAAAGTTAACGCCGCGCACCGCTTGAACGGTACCGCCGCGAACTTTGAAATTAACACGAAGATCATTCACTTCGAGCAAACGTTCCATAGTTGCACCTCCTACTTTTTCATCTTCGGATCAAGTGCGTCGCGCAAGCCGTCACCGAAAATATTAAAGCAAAGCATGGTCAAGCTGAGCAAAATTGCGGGATACAGCATACGCCATGGATATACAGTCATCGCCTTGATGGCGTCATTAATCAAAGTACCGAGTGACGCGGCCGGCGATTGAACGCCAAGACCAAGGAAGCTAAGGAATGCTTCCGCAAAGATCGCATTCGGAACCGTCATCGTGATGGTAACGATAATCGGACCCATCGCGTTCGGGATAAGATGCTTGAACATAATTCGAACCGGGTTTGCGCCAAGCGCGCGCGCAGCGAGAACATACTCTTGATTCTTGAGCTGCATAATTTGACCGCGAACGATCCAGGCCATGTTGATCCAGCCCGTAATACTTAAAGCCACGATAATAGTGAACATGCTTGGTTCCATTACGACAATGAGCAGGATAACGACAAGCAAGCTCGGAATGGAATATAAAATTTCGCAGATACGGTTAAGAATTTCATCGACTTTGCCGCCGAAGTAACCCATGATGCTGCCCATGATAACGCCGACAATCAAATCGACGATTGCCGCATAAATACCAACCTGAAGCGAAATGCCCGCACCCATCCATGTTCTTGCGAACATATCGCGGCCAAGGCCGTCCGTACCGAACCAATGACTGCCGGATGGCGCCTGGTTGGTAGCCTTCAGGTCATTCGTGGAGAAATCGTTGCCCGTAAAATGATGAGCAATGGCTTGGCCGGAAATCGCCATCAGGACGATAAGGGCTAATATCCAAAGGCTGATCATCGCCATGCGATTGGACTTCAGACGAAACCAGGCATCCTTCCAAGCGGAAATGCTTTCGCGGAC
Source organism: Paenibacillus sp. BK033 (assembly GCF_004345425.1). Taxonomy (GTDB): domain Bacteria; phylum Bacillota; class Bacilli; order Paenibacillales; family Paenibacillaceae; genus Pristimantibacillus. Next base: position 424,341 of record NZ_SLVP01000004.1, on the reverse strand, counting down.
AACCGTCTCCGTTTGCTTCTCGTCATGACTCAGCTTTTCAAAATCATTAGGCTGCAGCACAGCTTGTTCCTTCATCGATTAGCCCCCCTTCCTGCTGGTCAATTTTATGCGCGGATCTACGAATCCGTAAGCGATATCGGTAAGGAAACGCGCCAGCATCAAAATGACGGCGTAGAACAGCGTGAGTCCCATAATAAGCGTGTAATCACGGTTGGTAATACTGTTGACGAAGAATTTGCCAAGACCGCCGATGCCGAAGATTTGTTCGATAACCACGGAACCTGTAATAATATTGGCCGTCATCGGACCAATGTACGTGACAACCGGAAGAATAGCATTCCGCAAAGCGTGGCGGACCAGAATAACGCGGCCGGACAAGCCCTTCGCCCGTGCGGTTTTCATATAATCCGCGCTGAGCACTTCCAGCATGCTGGAGCGTACAAGTCGCGCGATAAACGCGGCCGGCAGGAAAGACAAGGCGATGACCGGCATAATAAAGTCCGTCGGGTCATTCAATCCGGCTACGTCGAACCAGCGCAATTTGACGCCAAATACATACTGCAAGAATGGAGCGACAACGAAACTCGGTATCGATACACCAAGTACGGCCAGCAAAATCGTAAAGCCGTCAAGAAACTTGCGGTGGTTAAGCGCAGCAATCAGACCGAACAACACGCCGGCTGCAATCGCCAGAATAATGGCGAAGACACCGATTTGAAGGGAATAGATAAAACCAGTCTTAATAATATCAACTACAGTAACGTACTGTTGTTTCATGGACATCCCGAGATTAAAGTGAATCAGATTGTTCAAATAATGCAAATATTGAACGCCCAGCGGATCATTAAGTCCATACTCTTCATTCAAACGCTCTTGAATGGCAGGAGGAATGTTCTTCTCACTTTGGAACGGGTTGCCTGGAATGGCCTTCATCAGAAAAAAAGTGGCCGAGGCCAGCACAAAGATCGATACGATCATGAACAACAGCTTCTGAAGCACATAGCGGACCAAACGTCATGGCACCTCCTAAAAAGAATGATCACACAAAGCGCCATTACCATGGCTGTTTGTGATGATTCTTGCATCGTAAGCATCGACTTTAAATGAATTATCACCCTAATAGCCGCGTTTAGGGCCATTGTGATGATTCATTACTTCGAAAGCGTAAGCTTTCAAAATTAAAATTCTTAAACAAACGAAACTAAAAAATTGAAAGGGGATATATGCAGCTATCATTGGCCGCATATATCCCTCAATCCGTGCCGAGCCTTAATTACTTCGCTTCGTAGTAACCGCGGTTGTAATCAATGTCGCCTTTGTAGTCGATAAAGATGCCTTTGAAACCAGGCTTGATCATATAAACGGTGCTGTAGTAGTAGATCGGCATAATCGCGCGAGTACCGATTACAAGCGACTCAGCTTTGGACATTGCTTCCATGCGTTTAGCTTGGTCGTCCGTGCTGTAAGCTTCTTTGATCAGATCGTCGTACTCTTTGTTAGCAAAGCCAGTGTTGTTGTTACCGGATTTCGACGAGAACAGGTCGATGAACGTCATTGGATCATCGTAGTCAGCGCCCCAGCCGCCGCGTGCCACATCGTAGTTCAGGTGGTTACGGTTGTCGAGGAAGACGCCCCATTCTTGCTTGCTAACTTCGGTTTTGATGCCGAGGTTTTTGCTCCACATTTCGGCAATTGCTTCCGCAACCGCTTGATGCAGCTCATTCGTGTTGTAAGTTACTTTAACCGTTGGCATTGCAGTCAGGCCTTCTTCTTTCAGACCTTCGGCAAGCAGTTTTTTCGCTTCCTCAACGTCTTCTTTGAAGTAGTTGTCCGGATGCTCCGTACGGAAGTCTTCTTTTTCGCCTTTGATACCTGGAGGAACGATACCGTAAGCAGGCTTTTGCTCGCCTTTTGTTACGTTGTCAACGATATCTTGACGGCTGATCGCCATCGAGAGCGCTTGACGGATTTTTTCGTTATCGTAAGGCTTTTGCGTTGTATTGAACAGGTAGTAATAGATCGATGCGCTGCCTTGGATTTTGAACTCATCCGGATTGTTTTGCTTCAGCGTCGGGAATTGTTCGTTAGGGATCAGGCCAGTAGGCATGCCTGCATAATCCAGTTCGCCTGTTTGATACATGCTCAGCTCTGTATTCGAGTCGTTAACTTCAGAGAAGACAACCTTGGAGAGCTTGATGTCGTCTTTCGCGTAGTAGTTGTCGTTCTTAGCGATTGTAATGGAATTGTTCTTTTTCCAATCGCTCATTTTGAACGGACCGTTGGAAACCAGAGTCGAAACGTCTGTAGCCCATTGCTCGTTCTCTTTAGCCGATTTGTGAACCGGGTAGAAGACCGTGAAGGACATCAGACCAAGGAAATAAGGAGTTGGCGAGTTCAGCTCAACTTGCAGCGTGTGGTCGTCAACGGCTTTAACGCCAACATCGTCGGCTGTTACGCCGTCAGCTGCCGTGTTGTAAGCTTCCGCATTCTTGATGTAGTACAGCTGGTAAGCATAAGCGGATGCTGCCGGTTTCAGGTTAGGATCAAGAGCACGCTTCCAAGCGTATTCGAAGTCACCCGCAGTTACCGGATCCCCGTTGCTCCATTTCGCGTCGTCGCGAATGGTGAACGTGTACGTTTTGCCGTCGTCGGAGATTTTCCACTCTTTAGCGACAGCTGGTTCAACTTCGCCCTTCTCGTTCTTACGAGTCAGTCCTTCAAACAAACCGTTTACTACAGTTGCAGACACTTGGTCCTGTACCTGAGCCGGGTCAAGGGACGGCGGTTCAGTGGCAAGGTTCATGCGGAATACAGAGCCTTCGCTGCTTCCGGACTCTTGCTTAGGTGTACAGCCGACGGCTACAAGAGCCAGTGCAAGCAGTACGGAAATCATGGTAAAGCCATACTTCTTCTTCGACATTTTACTTCCTCCCCTGGATGTTCTCCTCTTGCTTTCTATTGTAATAATTTGACATTACATAAATTAAACATTGCGAGAATTAATACGAATCATTGAATAATTATCAATGAACATATGTTCAACCACCCTGTTTTACAAATGTTCAGGCCAAATTAGTACAAAAGTAATGTTAATTAATATACCATTAACAAATATACATAATTTATTATCATTTGTCACGCCCCAGAAATTACATTTCTATATTTGTCGAAATTTGACGAGATCTGTAGTTTCGTGGAACCCGCTTACATAGCATGCTGCAATCGGTTTAACTTATTCATAACATCAAGGCTAAGCGGCCACCGCGCGCGGAAAATGCTCCTCATTCAAATCATAGAGACCTGTGAAACAACGAACAATTCCTTTGCTTCTATACTTGCATAGCGAAATTACTATATCTCCAACGCGAATAACCCATATGAACTCAGCAAAAAAAAGAAAGAGGCCGTTCCCAAGCGGTCAATTGGACCTTGGGAACAGCCTCTTATGCTGCAAAGATAGCTTTTAGTACTTCATGTTCGGGTAAAGCGGGAATTGAGCAGTCAGGTCGCGAACCATGCCTTTGGCTTTAGCCAGGACCGCTTCGTCCTTCGGACTCTTCAGCGTCATAGCGATAATCTCGCCAATTGTTTTCATGGCCTTCTCGTCCATGCCGCGGGAAGTAGCAGCCGGCGTACCGAGACGGATACCGCTTGTTACAAACGGGCTTGTTGGATCGAATGGAATCGCGTTTTTATTCGCCGTAATTCCGATGGAGTCGAGTACATGCTCGGCGTCGCGGCCCGTAATGTTCAGGCTCCGAGTGTCAATCAGCATCAAGTGGTTGTCCGTGCCGCCGGAAACGATGTTGATGCCTTCCGCGATCAGCGTCTCGGACAATACTTTCGCGTTGCTTACCACTTTTTGCGCGTATTCCTTGAACGATGGTTGAAGGGCTTCGCCGAATGCAACGGCTTTTGCTGCGATAATGTGCATTAGAGGGCCGCCTTGCGAACCAGGGAATACCGCTTTATCGATTGCCGCTGCCCAAGGCTGACGGCAAAGAATCATGCCGCCGCGAGGACCGCGGAGCGTTTTGTGAGTTGTTGTCGTAACGAAATGCGCATGAGGCACCGGGTTCGGATGCAGACCGGCTGCAACAAGACCCGCGATATGAGCCATATCCACCATGAACAACGCGCCTACGTCTTGAGCGATTTGGCCAAGCTTCTCGAAATCGATTGTACGCGGGTATGCGCTCGCGCCGGCAACGATCAGACGAGGACGGTGTTTGAAGGCCGCTTTGCGAACTTCTTCATAGTTGATCGTAAATGTATCTTCTTCTACGCCGTAAGCAACGAAGTTGTACAAAAGACCGGATGCGTTAACCGGGCTGCCGTGCGTCAAATGACCGCCGTGAGCCAGGTTCATGCCAAGAACCGTGTCGCCCGGTTTGAGAACGGCAAGGTATACCGCCATGTTCGCTTGAGCGCCGGAGTGAGGCTGAACGTTCGCGTGCTCGGCGCCAAAGATTTCTTTCGCGCGCTCGCGTGCGATGTCTTCCACAATGTCCACATGCTCGCAGCCGCCGTAGAAGCGTTTGCCGGGGTAGCCTTCTGCATATTTATTCGTCAGGACCGAACCCATAGCTTCCAGAACCGCTTCGCTTACGATGTTCTCGGATGCGATCAGCTCGATGTTGTCGCGTTGGCGCTGCAGCTCAAGGCCCATTGCCTTCAATACTTCAGGATCTTGGTTACGTAAGTTTTCCATTGTGAAAAGCCTCCTAAATATAATTATTCGCAAGTTCCTGACGTCTGCTCTGACGCCAGGCCGCTGTCTTCCAAGGTGTATACCGCTCGCGCTCCGCCGATCAGCTTAGGCCGCGAAAAAGCCATCGTGACATGGGCTGCGCCAATCGACCGGATGGACGGTCTGACCGGAACCGCAACCCGGCGCAGGTGCATGCCGATAAAGGTATCGCCGATATCGATTCCCGCATGCGCCTGAATCGTTTCAACCAAGCAGGCATTCGGCAAATGCCGGAAAGCATAAGCGGCCATGGATCCTCCCGCTTTCGGAACGGGAACGGCCGCAACCTCATCCAGCCCATACTTGTCCGCCGCCTCGCGAGGGAGGACAAGCGCCCGGTTCAAATGCTCGCAGCACTGGTAAACCGGATAAAAGCCTACATCCTTACGGACCGCTTCAATGCCCGCATAAATCTGCGCGGCCGTCTCGACCGTTCCCGAAGTGCCGATCCGGTGGCCAAGCACCTCGCTTGTGCTGGTGCCGATGACAAGCAGCTGTCCGGCTCTAAGTCCCCCTGCCGCGACAAGCTCCCGCACAATCGTCTCCACATCGGCCGCAATAGTAATGGTTTCCTTTTGATTGTTCATGCCGAGATACCTCCTCAAAGATAAGAATGATCACATCTAGCGCTTCAGGATTAATTACACCGATAGCCTGTTAATTAAGCGGTTAATGATAATTCTCGCCTCGAAAGCATGGACCTAAGGATGAACCGTATACTGCTGCTCGATTTCCTTCACTTTCCGGACACGCCCTACATGTCGCTCGCCACCCGAGAACGGCGTCTCCATCCAGATGCGGACAATTTCCTGCGCAAGACCAGGGCCGATAATACGCTCGCCCATCGCAAGCACGTTCGTATCATTATGCTCGCGGGTTGCTTGTGCCGAAAACATGTCATGCACCAGCGCGCAGCGGATACCGGGAACTTTATTCGCCGCGATTGACATGCCGATACCCGTGCCGCAAATCAGAATGCCGCGGTCAGCTTGGCCGCTGGCCACTCTGTCCGCCACAGGCAGCGCGTAATCGGGATAATCCACCGACTGGCTGCAGTCGCAGCCCAAGTCTTCAATTTCATGACCAAGCGATAAAAGAAACGGAACAATTTCATCTTTCAGACGGTAACCCGCATGATCTGCACCAATTGCAATTTTCAACGCAAAACCCTCCTGCTAGTTGTCGAATCATACGGACTTATTATACCTAAAATCCTCAAAAAGACGAAAAAAGAGCATGACATGCTATGACTAGCATGCTGCTCTTTGCCCAGGCGACCGGCCGTATGTTCCGATGCTCCACCGTGGTTACCCACTTCCGTCGCCAGTTACATCGGAAACCGTCTTTGTTACCTTCATGATAGCTTATTCAACCATGAAAATCAATCAAATATACGCATAAATCGAGCCTTATTCCGGCATGGAATTTCATCCCTTTTGAAGCATTTGAAGGAGGGCCTTCAGGCTCTCTTCGATTTCTTTGGCGCAGCTCTCGTACATGCCGAGCGTCCCGCCGAACGGATCGGCGATATCGAAGCTGGGGATCCTGCGCTCCAGCTCCAGCAGACGGGAACGCTCCGCGGCCGACAGCTGCTGACCCAGCGCCTGCTTCATATGCATCTCCGTATACAGGCGTTCGAGTTCTTCGATGTCTGCCTGAACGGACGTGTCCTGGTTGACGTATTCCTTGAGCGTATACGCTTTATCCACCGCTTCAGGGAAATAGTTAAGCAAGCCGCGTTTATGTCCGGCTGTCATCGTTAGAATGAGATCCGCCCAAGCAACGGCTTCGCCGCTTAACGCGCGCGACGAGCCGCGGTGCTCGACCGATTTGCCCCGCAGCGCCGTAGCCGCATGCGACGAGATCGGCAGACCGTCAATGGTAGATACGCCGGCGGAGCGGACCTCGACCGAAATCCCCTTTTGCTCCGCCATCGCCCTCAGCATGGCTTCCGCCATCGGCGAACGGCAGGTATTACCGGTACAAACAAACAAGATGCGCGTCATGCTGCATTCCCCTTTCTGGTATAGCTGATTTCATTGTTGATTTTTAGAATATAAATAAAAGACCGAAAACGAGCAGGATCGCCCCGCCAAGCGCCTCCCCGTAGCCGCCCAGATTCTCGCTGACCCGGCGTCCAAGCAGCAGCCCCAGCACGGACATCAAGCCGCCGAAAAAACCAAACAATAAAACCGTCAGCAAAATATCGGCCTCGAACATGCCCAAAGTTACGCCAACGGAGAAGGAGTCGATGCTGACGCTGAACGCAAACAAGAACGTTCCGACCGAGGAACGGTAGTCCATCGTTTGGACCGATTCCCCTTTGAGCGAGCTGTAAATCATGTGTCCGCCAAGCAAAAGCAGCAGCACGCCCGCAGCCACCGTCGCCACATGGCCAAGCAGTCCGCTGACGAAATGTCCGGCATAGATGCCGCCAAGCGGCATTAGCACATGGAATAATGCGATGATGCTGCTTAACCGGAGCACATCCCGCAGGCGAATCCCCTTCAGCCCGATTCCGATTCCTAACGAAAAAGCATCCATGCCAAGCGCAACCGCCATAATGAGCAGTGTCGCGAATTGTCCGGCATGCAAAGTTGCATCAGTCACGCTATCGCCCCCATGTCCACATCCATTCCTAACCAAGATATGCGGACAAGGGGACAAACATACTATTCTATACGCGGACGATTTGATGTCCGGCCGCCTTCGCCAGACGGTTCATAAGAGCAAGACCGATTCCTTCTTCCGAGCAGCCTTCCGCCCATATGCGCTGCACGCCTTCCGAGTCAAACTGGCGAAGCGCGGCATACAGATTATGCGCCGCCTGCTCCGGATGCAGCTCGCTGCCGTAACTGAGAATCAGGTCGGCATCATAAGCGTTTGCTCTTTCGTCGAAAGTCAGAACACCTGTCTTTTGAGACATTGTTTTTGAACGGCCTAGCTGTTCCTGAATATATCTTACCGCATTCGAAGGCTCGCCCAGTACGATCCGAAGATCGCCCGCAGGCGCGTAATGCGTGTATTTCATGCCAGGCGAGCGCGGGGCTTCGGATACATCCGCTTTGTCCGCCGACGGCGCATCGATTACCGCTTCCGGCGCTGCGGCCCGCAGCCGCTCGGCCGTAATCCCCCCGGGACGGAGAATACGGATTGTATTCGAATCGGGCAGCTCCACAACGGTTGATTCCAGTCCGACGCCCGTTGCGCCCCCGTCTACGATTCCGCTGATTTTCCCGTCCAGATCCTCCAGCACATGCGCTGCAAGCGTGGGGCTGGGCCGGCCGGAGCGGTTCGCGCTGGGAGCTGCCACCGGACAGCCGGATTGCCGAATGAGGGCAAGCGCGGCCGGATGATCCGGCATCCGGATGCCGACGGTGGCCAGCCCCGCCGTAACAAGCGGAGAAACAGCCTCGGGGCGTACCGGGAGCACAATCGTTAGCGGACCCGGCCACAGCTCGCTCATCAGACGGCGGGCAAGCTCCGGATAAGGCAGCACAAGCTCCTCCAGCTGATTCTCATCCGCGATATGCACGATAAGAGGATTATCCGACGGCCTGCCTTTTGCCTTGAATATGCCTTCGACCGCCTTTGTGTTGCGGGCATCGGCGCCTAGTCCGTATACCGTTTCGGTCGGAAAAGCAACCAGCTCTCCGTCCCGCAGCAGCGCAGCCGCTTCCTCCAGTTGGCCGGCCAGCGCATCGGCGGAAGCCGCCTCCGCAACTCGCCAAACCTTCGTTGTTATCATCTCTATCCTTCAATCCCTGCTATACAAAGTAATCATTCATCATCTAACTGCCCCCATTATAGCATATACCTTCCGAATTGCAGAGCGGCGGCCCTTCACCGGGCGACTATGCGCCTTTGAAGAACCGCCGCGCGGAACTTGCATTAGAACAGGCTTTTCAGCCAATTGATGAATTGCTCAATGATTTCCAGCAGGAAAAACTTTGCTTGCGGCGCTTCGCCTTGCTTGTTCTCGTCTTGCGGCTTTTGAACGGAGGCTTCGGATTTGCCTTCCTTGCCGTCAGAGGCTTTTTCAACCTTTTCGTTTTCTTTATGATCAGCGGAAGCGGCTTTTACCGTCTCCGCCTTTGCAGCGTCGGCGTCCGGATCGGCTGCAACGGCTTCGCCTGTTGCGGCGTCAATGAAGCACAGCGGCGGAAAAAGCACGCACCACCAGTTTTGGCCTTTGCCTTCGCCAAGCGTAATCAGGAGAGCTTCATAGTTGCCTGCAGGATACACTTCGTTGCTGTACATTTTGGTCGGGAACGGCACCTGTCCAAGCTCTGCATGGTAATTATAATCGAACCCGCGGCTTGCCAGCACGTCGGCGACGATACCTTCGATTTCGTCCATATGATCAAGCACCATTTGGCGCGCTTCTTCAATGGTTTGCGGACCCGCCACCCAATTGTCCATCGCTTTCACCACGGCATCGCGGACAACGCGCTTTACGGCCTGGTCGGCAGGGGAGTCCGAATTGGCCAGGATGCGCAGACGAATGGAATCCTGCGGAATAATCGTATCGACCACAGCCGCATCCGTACGCTGCTGCTCCCAGCTCATCACAAGAACAAACAAAACGATAATCAACAAAGCATAAGATTTACGGAAATAAAAAAGGGAATTAGTGCGGTTCATCATAACACAAGCTCCTCTCGATCGCACCCGTCGGTGCGTCAGCTTGCGTTCCGGAACGTATCTATCCGTCATTATGTCCGCGTTCCCGGCTCTATAAACCTAGCAGAAGAAATGAAAATGATAGAGTTGTTTTCATAAACACAGTGGCCTGTGCATGAGGAGGGAAATGTAACGTGGAGGAGCAAAGGTAAGGGGTAGCTGTAACACGGTTTTTCCGTGTCGCAGCGAGGGATATCCGGGTAAATAAAAACACGCCGCCGGCATCGGATGATGCACCTGCAGCGTGTTTGAAGAATTACTTTGCTGTGCGGACGGCGATGACATGGCGCTCGATGCCGCCGTAGTCGGTAATGATCCGGATGTCGTCCCACTCGCCGACATCCCGCAGCAGCGCGGCAACGTCATGGGCTTGACCCATGCCAAGCTCAAAGGCGACAATACGCGGCAGCTGCGCAAGCGACGGCAGCTGCTCCACCATGCGGCGGTACGGATCCAGCCCGTCCGCCCCGCCGTCCAGCGCGAGGCGCGGCTCGTAATCGCGCACCTCGGGCTGGAGGCCCGCCAGATCATCCGCCGGAATATACGGCGGATTGGACACAAGCACATCGATGCGGATGTCCTCCGCATCGGGTGCCCCTGCGGCGCCGCGCTTCGCAAACGGTGCCAGCAGGTCGCCCTGCACGAACGCCATGCGGCCCGCCGCCTCATGGCGGACCGCGTTCGCGCGGGCGACCTCAAGCGCGTCCGGCGACAGATCGGACGCGCTTACGCGCCATCCGGGACGCTGCGAAGCAAGCGTCACGCCGATGGCGCCGGTGCCGGTGCCGACGTCAACCACCGTCGGCGCCTCAGCCCCGTCCGGCGGCCACAGCCTATCGGCCGCCTCAAGCACGGCCTCGACGAGCAGCTCCGTCTCCGGCCGCGGAATAAGCGTGGCCGGCGTAACCGTAAACGGCCGGCCGTAGAACCATTCCTCGCCGATGATATACTGCACCGGCTCGCCCGCCGCCTTGCGGCGGATCAGCTCGACCCATTCCGCGGCGTGTTCCGCCGGAAAGGGCTCGCCGAGGTCGCGCAGCATCGCTGACCGCTCGATGCCAAGCACATGCATCAGCAGCCGCTCTACGTTGGAGCGCGGCTCCATAACGCCAAGCCCCGCCAAAAACGAAGAAGCCTGCATGCAGGCTTCCCTAATGGTAAACGACGGTGCAAAAAACACCTCTTCGTCTTTATGAACGTTCATCTCTCTAGCTTCCCTTCCTTGGGAGTCTTTGGACTCGAAGGTCTTAGTTAAGCTCTCTCTCCAGCAATTCCGCCTGCTCGGCAATCGTCAGCGACGATACGATCTCTTCCATGTCGCCGTTCATAACCGAATCCAGCTTGTGCAGCGTCAGGCCGATACGATGGTCCGTAACGCGGCTTTGCGGGAAGTTATACGTGCGGATACGCTCGCTTCGGTCGCCCGTGCCAACCTTCAGCTTGCGCTCGCCAGCGTACTTCGCTTCTTCCTCCTGGCGGCGGATATCGTAGATGCGGGCACGCAATACTTGCAGCGCCTTCGCTTTGTTCTCGTTCTGCGATTTGCCGTCTTGGCAGGTCGCCATAATGCCGGTCGGCACGTGAAGCACGCGAACCGCCGACTTCGTCGTATTAACGGACTGACCGCCTGCGCCGCTGGAGCAGAACGTATCGATCCGGATATCCTTATCGAGAATTTCCACCTCGACCTCTTCGACCTCCGGCATAACCGATACCGTCGAAGTCGACGTATGAATACGGCCGCCCGATTCCGTTACCGGAATACGCTGAACGCGGTGAGCGCCGCTTTCGTATTTCATTTTGCTGTAGGCACCCTTACCGTTGATCATGAAGATAACCTCTTTAAAGCCGCCGAGATCGTTCTCGGAGAGGTCCATGAGCTCTACGCGCCAGCCCTGAGCATCCGCGTATTTCGTGTACATGCGGTACAGATCGGAAGCGAACAATGCCGCTTCGTCCCCGCCTGCCGCGCCGCGGATCTCGACGATAACGTTCTTGTCGTCGTTAGGGTCCTTCGGCAGAAGAACGATACGGATCTTCTCGTCCAAAGCCGCCTTGCGCTCGGACAGCTCTTCGATCTCCATCTTAACCATCTCGCGCATTTCGTCATCGAGCTTCTCGCCTTGCATAATCTTGGCGTCATTCAGCTGCTCCGACACTTGCTTATATTCTGTGAAGGCTTCATAAGCCTCTTGTAAATCCGATTGCTCCTTGGAATATTCCCGCAGGCGCTTCGGATCACTGGCTACATCCGGATCGCACAACAGTTCACTTAACTTCTCGTAACGGTCTGCGAGCGCTTGTAAACGGTCCAACACAATGATTCACCTCTATGATTTCCCTTTATTGTATCACCCATTATAGCACAACGGGCCCGCGTTTTCGACTGGTGTATTTGCCTAACTCGCCCGAAAGGGGCTCCGCGTCTTCCCTAAGGAAAACGGAGCCCCTTCACTATGCTTATTTCTTGTTTTTTCTAGCCGCCAGCACAACGGCAGCCAAACCAAGCACAACCGCTATAATCGACAGCGTGAGCGGAAGCGCGGAATCCGAGTCCTTCGAATCGCTGGCGTCTGCCGCGGCGCCGGCATCATGGCCGTGTCCGTCGCCTTCCGCGACAGCCGCCGTTACCGTTGTTACGGAAGCCGGTTTATCCGAGCCGTCCGCCCCTACCCACTCGACAACCTTGTTGTCGCTGTAGGTCTGGTATGCCTTCCACACAAGCCGGGTTGCGTCCTCGTTTACTTTGCCGCTCATGCGGAATTCCGTAAATTCCGTTTCGCTCAGGCCGCCGCCTTCCGCAGCCGTCCAGGTAATGCCCGTTACAACGCCGTTGGCATCCTTTTCAAGCTCGCTGGTCCAGCCCGGCTTGGGCTCTACGCGGGAAATCACCGCGCCGTCAGCCACTTTAACCTGAACCTTAACGGTGTTGAAGCCTTTCTCTTCGCTAGGCACGCGTACCGCGAATACCTGATACGAATTAGCCGGCACGGATGGCGGCTGAACCGTCACGTGGGCGCTTGCCACGCCCGCGAACATCATAAGGCATACGGCCATCGTGCCCGCTATTGCCCATTTTTTGATCTGCTTCTTCATCTCACACATCTCCCTTTCGGATCATCATAAGCCTGTCGCGCGCTTCTCTGACATGAGTATATAACCCGCGCGTGATGCTTGACATGACTCGAAAGGGCTACCCGGATATGACTATTATGTGTCGGTCCGTACTAATAATTCCGGAACTTTGTTTCCCGCACGAGCTCATTATCGTCTTGATCCATCACGCGGATCTCGGCGGTCCATTTGGAGGCGTAAGGCAAGAACGGACCGGTTGCTTCATAGGACGCGCTGAGATAGCCCGGGAAAGCATCGTTAGGCTGGCTGTCGTCCTTGACCAGCGGAATGTCGATAGGGGCGTCTTTCTTGCTGTCCGAATGCAGGCGCAGAATAACGGATTTAGGCGCCCCCGAAGCCTCCGGCAGCCAGACGTGAAGGGAAATCGTATTGTCGCCGCCGGGTACGTTAGGCGATACGTTAAACGTAACGTGCATGTCCTCGCCCATCTGGTGGAAGTTATACGGCTCGTTTGGCGGCAGCGGGCTCATATAAGTAAACACGGCTGCAATCGCCACGATGCAAGCCATCATAACGGCATCCGCCTTCAGCAGGCTTCCGGCCGGGAAGCCGCTTTTTTTCATCCGCAGACGCAGCAAAGTACCCGTCACAAGCACCGCGGCCACAAGAACGACTTTTACCGTGAGCAGTCCGCCCCATGTAGTCAGCCACAAATACGACAGCTTCGGCAAGAACAGCAGCGTCATCGTAACCCCGCTGATGACGAGCACGACAAGGGCAATCAGAGCGCCTCGCGAGAAGCTTGCGCCAAAGCGTCCTGCTTCCTTCCGGTCCGCATACCAGACGTACAAAAGCACGGCCAGACCGCCAGCCCAGACCGCGGAGGCAATCAAGTGGATAAAATCAAAGGCAATCGTCAGCACCTTCTGGTCGTTGGCCGCCGCATGGCCAATCAAGCTTTCCACGCCAAGCAGCAGAACGACCCACAACAGACTGACGAACTTCTCTTTGAACCGCTGGGCTACGAAACCAAGCAGAACCAGCGCAATCAGCTCGAGCCATGCCCGTCCGGTAGTCGTATTCGTAAACAGCGAGCCCCAGGAGGAGATCGGCTGGCCTTTCATCAAATCGTTGACCTGCAGGAAAATATGAACCAGTACCGTAAGCAAAAGCGCCCGCATCCCGATCACGGACAATCGCTTGAAGGCCGACTGCAGCGAATCGCTTGGCTTACGGATAAAGACCGACCATAAAGCGATGCCCGTCGCCAGCAAGAGCGCGGCATAATATAGCACCCGCACGGCGTACAGCACGTTTTGCTGCATCCCTTTCGAGCTGTTTGCCTGAACCGCAAACGTCTCTCCGTCCTTCCAGTCGGGCGGATTGCCAACAACAAACGCGTAAGTGCCGCTGACCGGATGGCCATCCTCGGAAATGATATGGTAAGAGACCGAATAAACGCCGTCTCCAAGCTTGGGAAGAGCGGCCTTCAGGGTTGTTCCGCCGTTCTCCAGAACAAGGTCCCCGGTCTTTATCGGGCTGGACTTCGAATCGACGACTTCCAGGGAACCCGCCCCTGGCTCGACCGCCTCGTTAAACGATAGCTCTACAAAAGGCGGCGACTCGGCAAGCTTCACGTTCGCGGCAGGAACCGTCTTCTCCAGCGTCGCATGCGCGAAAGCCTGCGGCGCAAGCGTCAATGCCAATACAACAAGCAGCATGAGGGCTGCCAGAATTCGTTTCGGTAACGTATGTAGATTTGCTGTCATCACACCATACTCCTATTCTTTAGCTTCCTTCCCATTGTACGACCGCAAGTCCCTTTCCGCATGACTCGATAGAGCTACGGCATGGGCAAAAGGCATTCCCCGCAGAAACAGAACAAAACGGTATTGCCCTCCCAATGAGAACAATACCGCTTTTTCCCGCTGCTATTAAACGTTGAAACGGAAGTGCATCACGTCGCCGTCCTGTACCACGTATTCTTTGCCTTCAAGGCGCAGCTGGCCTCTTTCTTTCGCCGCGTTCATCGTACCGGCGGCAGCCAGGTCCTCGAACGACACCACCTCGGCGCGAATGAAGCCGCGCTCGAAGTCGGTATGGATAACGCCGGCCGCTTGCGGGGCCTTCATGCCTTTGCGGATTGTCCAGGCACGAACCTCCTGCACGCCGGCCGTAAAGTACGTATACAGGCCAAGCAGCTTGTACGCCGCGTTGATCAGACGGTTAAGACCGGATTCCTGCAGGCCCAGCTCTTCGAGGAACATCGCTTTGTCCTCGCCTTCCAGCTCAGCGATCTCTTCTTCCACCTTCGCGCTGATTGGCACCACTTGCGCTCCCTCGGCAGCTGCGAATTCACGCACCGCTTGCACGAACTTGTTATTATCCGTATCCGCAACTTCCGACTCGGCTACGTTTGCCGCATACAGCACCGGCTTCATCGTGAGCAGGTGAAGATCGCGGATAATCAGCTTCTCGTCGTCGGACAGCTCTACGCTGCGCGCAGGCTGGTCGTTGTATAGAGCTTCCTTGACGCGTTCCAGCACTTCAACCTCCTGGGCGATTTTTTTGTCGCCGCCTTTGAGGTTTTTGCGGGAACGCTCGATTTTTTTCTCGACGGACTCGATGTCCGCCAGAATCAGCTCAAGGTTGATGGTCTGGATATCGCCAAGCGGATCCACCTTGCCGTTTACGTGCGTGATGTTCTCGTCCTCGAAGCAGCGCACGACGTGAACGATCGCGTCTACCTCGCGGATATGGGCAAGGAACTTGTTGCCAAGGCCTTCGCCTTTGCTTGCGCCTGCCACAAGGCCGGCAATATCAACGAATTCGAACGCGGTGGGAACCGTCTTGTTCGGCTGCACGAGCTCCGTCAGTTTGTCCAGACGGTAGTCCGGCACCTCTACCACGCCAACGTTCGGGTCGATCGTACAGAACGGATAGTTCGCGGATTCCGCGCCTGCTTGCGTAATTGCATTAAATAAAGTGGACTTGCCGACGTTCGGCAGACCCACGACACCTGCTTTCAAAGCCATGAAATAAGACACCCCATTTTCCGAAGTAACAATCTCACGTCATTATACCCGATGCCCGCTTACAATAAAAGCCCTAGTACAAGGTAGACAGTTCTTCCAAAAATGGGGCGTTGCCGCCTTTATTCCGCTTTGGTCGCGTCCGCTTCTTCCGGCACACCGCAATCACGTACATCGGATCGCGGCTCTTGAACCTCGCAAGCGGCAGCGTCATCAGGATCATGCTCGTCTGCACGAATCACTTCACCGTCCGGCACATAGATTCATGCCATCAGCATATGTAGAAGGAGCCGGCTGCAAAGGCTGTTCGCCTCATGCATGGCTGCGTTATTTTTTATAGAAGGATAAACCGAATAAATAACCGGCAAGGACATTAAAAATCGCTTCGTTCTTGTCATCCAGCACAATCCGGCTAAACGTACCGTACGCGCCTTCCGCCCCGGTGTACAGATTGCCGTAATTGACGGCCGCCACATAGTTCAAGACCACGATGACGATCGACAGCATTAACGTGAACTGCGTTTCCTTCACGCGAAACCCGAACTCGCCTTTGCCGATTAGATGTAGACTTGCTCCAAAGCCAAAGGTAATGGCGAACAAAACAAACAGGAACTTGGCCGTTACATCCGGATCTCCGTTGCGGATTAGAAATTCGTTGCTTGCGTAAACGACAAGCATGGTGAACAAGAGAAACAAAACGAACACCAGATACTTGTATATTGCTGACTTCTTAACCATTTTTCTGCACCCCTTATGTTGTCTAACGCGATTGCATGCCAAACCCTCCCCGCGCCCATACTAACAAAGGACCAGGAGGTGAAAACGACACAATGGAAAATCAAAGCCACAAAGGCAATTATAAAGGCACAACGGCCATGAAGGCAAAGAACCAAGATATGGCATTTGTCAACGATACGATCGAGGATGCGAAGTCCGTTACGAACTTCTCCTCCAAGAACAAAAAAACGGACTAATCGAAACATAAAGCCCCCGCTTGGAGGCTGCCGCGGCAGCGAACCAAACGGGGGCTTCTTATTGGCCTTGCTTTAATTGCGCAGCGGCGCCTCCTGAAGCTCCGCCCTTGTCTGCAGGAAGCGGAAGAAGGCTGCCGAGGCTTCGGCTCTCGACACCTGCTTCGCCGGCTGGAAGTTGCCGCCCGACAGCGTCATGATTTTGAGACCGACAACAATCGCCGCCTGGCCCTTCTTCTCCGTCTTGTCCGCATCCTTGAAGCTGACGTTGAACAGATTATCGTAATTGGCGAGGGAGTTGTACCCAAGCGCGCGGACAATCAGCTCCGCCATCTCTTCGCGGTCCACCTTGCCGTCCGGATTAAACGAGCCGTCGCCGATGTCGATCAGATTTTGCTGCAGCGCGCTTTCGACGTATGCGTAATATTGGTTTTTCGTGCCGACATCGGCAAACGATGCGGACGCCGAAGAATCGGCGGAACCCTCGTACAATACCGGCGGGCGACCGCTGTTCATGGCCAGTACAAGCATTTTGATCAGCTCGCCGCGGGTCACGATTTCGTTCGGACGGACCTTGCCGTCCTTCACGTCAAGCGCTTTGTAAGCCACCATCAACTCCAGCTGGCGCTGTGCCCAGTGCCCGTCAATATCGGTAGCCTTCGGCTTCTCCAGCTGGGTAACGTCTCCGGTCTCGCGGTTTTTCCAATTGCCCGATTCTGCATCCAGGAAGATGGATTCATCCAGCTGGCGGGGAACTAACCGGTAGATCAGCTGGGCATCGGTGTTGGATTCCACATCCGTTGGCTTGATCTCGCCCGAGGCCAGCATCAATTTATATTTCTCCACCGGAATCGGCTGGCCCTGATACACATAATTTTGCGTCAAATAATAAGTCAGCTCCGTCCGGTAGTAGGTCATCCACTTCTCGATGGCTTGCGCCGGCGTAATGACTTTAGGCGCCGTTTCCGGGTATTTATACGGGTTGATGCCCGCATCGTAGCTGCGCACCGCGCCCGTATTCGAGTCAATGGATACGTTCACGTTATCGTAATCGGCCGTTGCGCCGTTAATCTTGTGAACGAAGCTGAAATAATACGTATCGATATACGGCACTTTATCCGGATCGTACTGCGACTTATCGCGCTTTACGATATACAGCTCATCGGCCGCCCAAGGGAGCTGTTTTCTCACCGCTTCAATGGCTTTGGCTTCCGCCTGGTCATAGGACAGGGCAGGCTTCGCGCCGACATTCTGGTTGTTCGGATAGGAATAGAAGCTGCTGATAAATCCTGTCCGGCTGTTTATTAATGCCGAAGCGGAACCAATGGTGTCCTTCCCGTTCTTCAGTTCCCATTCGAGTCTCCAGCTTGCAACCGTCGCACCGGTGGCATCATCCGCGTTCTCGTAATAGCTGGCGCCGCCGTACACCGCGTTTGAAGGAATAGGGAAGGCGGCCAGCACGGCTTGCTTCGCCTGCTCTTCGGTCAGATTCACCGCTCCGGGAGCCTCGCCCAGCGGTTTATCCGCTACCGGCGTTCCCGATACCTGACCGGGACCGATGTATCCGCTCTGAACCTCTTTGCCGGTCACCGCATCAATCGCAAAAGCCCCCATATCGTAGCTCAGCATCGGCTTGCTTGACCCCTGCGGATTATAAGGAATAATGTAGCGCAGCTCCGGCTTCGCCTGTTCCATGAGTTTTTTCTTTGCTTCATCGGCCGTAAGCTTGGCATCGACTTTCGGAAACTGGATTGTATCATCCCATTGCAGATTGTAACGCAAAACATGCCCATCGCTGTCGACATCCAGTTCAATATAGTTATCCACGTATGGGATATCATTGACAACACGGTCAAATCTCAGCGAATGGCGCACTTCTCCGGTCAGAGGAGGCAGCTGCTGCGCCCCGTATTCCGGATTGAATTTCACTTGATCCTTGTAGGTTGGCGCTACCTCCGACAAGAAGGAATAAGCAATTTTCTGCGCGGCCTCCCGTTCGACCTTGAGCGGGTAAGTAGGCTTGGCGCTTGGATTGTCTAGGTAGGTGCCGTAATCAAGAAGCTGACCGGTATCCGCATTCAGCCTTACATGGATGCTGCCCTTGTTTTTGCCGTTGACCTTGTACACGAAATCGAGACTCCATACGCTGCGTTTGCCGCCAGCCAGCGTATCGGACGAAAGCGAAGCCCCCTGCAGCGCGTATTCCTTCGGGATGCTTACCGTCTGCCGGGCGAGCGATTCCGCTTTTTCCTTCGTTACCTTCACATTAACGGGAGCAACCGCGCTTCCGTCCGATCCGGCAGCATCTCCCGATGCCGATACGGCCGAAGCTGCCGGTTTGTCAGCGCTTTCGGCAAAAGCCGCGGCTGGAAGACTGCTCGTCAGCATAACCGCCGTTGCCAGCGCAACCAGCTTCTTGCGATGATTCATCACCATAACGAACCTCCTATGCTTTTCCATTCTTGTTAATCAGCTAAATAGACGCGGCAGCTTCGCCGGAAGTTGCGTCCCAACCCAATATTTTCATGTTATCCATTCCACGAAAAAACAAGCGGAGCTTATCGCTCCGCTTGTCCAGTAGACTCTATGCGCATGAATGCCGCTATCCGTTATTTCAACTCTCCAGCCGGACAGACTTCTGCTCCCTGCCTCCTAGCGGCAGCCAAGCGCGGCCAGATTGTTATAGCCGGTTTGCAGGCATTCGAACTGCTCCACAAGCAGGTACTTGGCGTTCGTCTGCTCAAGCGTCTTCAGAATGGCCGGCTACTTCAGCGGCATCACGACGCTTTGCGGGATTTTGCTGCCGCCAAATCGATTGCACCAATCCTTGCGTATTTAAACGAACGGATCGCCGAGAACGTTACGCTGGGCGAGCTGTCCGCCAAGTTTTTTATCAGCAAGCACCATTTGTTACCGCGCATACAAAAAGTTGGTCGCGCGCCTTCCTGAAGAGGCGCCTTGCCGCATTGAGAAGACGAAAAAAAGCCAGAAACCTGCGTTATGCGCAGATCCCTGGCTTTTCATGCTATTTAGCCAATTCTTACAGTTGGCCGGAGATTTTTGCTTTCAGAGCGTCTTTGCTTTGTACGCCTACCATTTTGTCAACGGGTTGACCGTCTTTGAACAGGATCAGCGTAGGAATGCTCATTACGCCGAATTGGGAAGCCAATTCCGGCTCTTCGTCAACGTTGATTTTCGCGATTGTAGCTTGGCCTTCCAGTTCAGTTGCGAGCTCTTCCACGATAGGGAGCTGCATTTTGCAAGGTCCGCACCAAGGTGCCCAGAAGTCTACCAGAGAAACGCCGTTTTCCACGCTAGTTGCAAAGTTATCTTTTGTCAATGCTACTGCCATTGTCAATCATCCTCTCCAAAATAATATGATAAGGGAACTCCGCCACGTACCGTCTTATTGTAGCCTAATCGCAACCACAAGCATGAATCTGCTTCAGTACATCGGAAATCGTGATGCCGCTGAAGTAGCCTTCCAGCTGCTTCTCGGCTGTACAGAAGATCCCGAACATCACCTGGTTCATATTCGAGCCAACGACGCAATCCATGCCCGGATCACCCGAGCACCAGCTCGGGATAAACGAGCCCTGCGCCATGACGCGGTATACATCGCCAAGCGTAACGACATCTGGATCAATTGTAAGCCTGTAGCCGCCTCCAGCGCCTTCTCGTGTATCGACAAAGCCGCTTTTGCGCAATCCGCTCATGACTTTGCGGACGCGCGCGGAGTGCGTGCCTACGTTGTCGGCGATCATCTCACTGCTTGCCATCCGCTCGGGCAGATAGGCTAAATAAACGAGACTGTGTACGGCAATCGTAAATTCGCTGTTCAATGTGAACGGCCTCCCTGTTTAGTACTGTAATAATATCAATTACAGTTAACAATGTCAATAGCAAGGCCGCCCGATTTCCGACACAGTCATAGGGTGCGACGGCGGCATCCCCCTTATTCGCAATGCTTGTTGGTTAGAAATTGAAATTCATGGGGTCCGATCCATAGCGGCGGCCGATATTGAGGCCGTTGATCTTCTCCACCTCTTCGGCGGTCAGCTCGAAGTCGAATATATCCGCGTTCTCGATAATTCGGCTCTTCGTAACCGATTTCGGAATGGTGACGACGCCGCATTGCAAATCCCAGCGCAATATAACCTGCGCGGCCGATTTGCCGTGAGCTTGTCCGATCTCCTGCAGAAGAGGGACATCGAGATTGCCCTGAAGCAGCGGACTCCAAGCTTCAAGCTGAATGCCCCGCTCCTTGCAATAGCTTTGCAGCTCAGGTTGAGTCAGATAAGGCTGGAACTCCACCTGGTTCACCGCAGGCACCACCTCGCAGCTGCCAAGCAGATCGTCCAAATGAGGAATCAGGAAGTTGCTGACGCCAATCGCCCGCACATGCCCTTCCTTGTACAGCTTCTCCAAAGCGCGATAAGTATCCTTGTATTTACCGGCCACCGGCCAGTGAACGAGATACAAATCGATAACGTCCAGCTTCAGCTTGCGGCGGCTTTCCTCGAAGGCCTTCAGCGTGCTCTCGAAGCCTTGGCTGCTGTTCCATACCTTTGTCGTAACGAACAGCTCCTCACGCTTTAGACCGCTTGCGGCAATCGCG
Source organism: Paenibacillus sp. BK033 (assembly GCF_004345425.1). Taxonomy (GTDB): domain Bacteria; phylum Bacillota; class Bacilli; order Paenibacillales; family Paenibacillaceae; genus Pristimantibacillus. Next base: position 403,212 of record NZ_SLVP01000004.1, on the reverse strand, counting down.
TTGCCTACGCCCTCTTCATTACCGTAGATCGCCGCCGTATCGATGCTGCGGTAGCCTGCCTCAAGGGCATCCGTAACCGCTTGCTCAACCTCTGCGCCTTCCTTTGTTTTGAATACGCCAAAACCAAGCCAAGGCATCCGAATTCCGTTGTTCAATTCCGTGGTTTGCGTAATGGATGTAAATTTGCTCACAACTCTTCTCCTCCCTCATTCTAAAATGCTGCTTCTCAGCTCCCCTATTTTACCATTGATCTTCCGCCATGAACAATGAAGGCGCTAACGATAAATTAGCGGGATGTTCCCAACAAACCTGTCATGATGATGGGAGAGGCGAATACATATGTACGGAATGGCGAATCAGCAGGCGAAGGAGGTGTGTTAGGGATGGTGCTGTGGTGGAACCGATGGACTGCCTTCCGGACTGAAGCCGGATCCCGGGCTGATGAAATCGACAGGCTTCATGCGTATTTCAAAACAAACGGGTTAAAATCAAAGGTTACCCTGGATGGCTCCTTGAAACGGCTTCATGTACGCAGCAACGATGAAGCACGCGCCAAGGAGCTTGCGGCTTCATTCGACGCCGAGCATTCCTGATAAGCTTTTGATTCAGCCGTAATCCGCAGTTTCATGTTGGCGGTGCCTGCACCGGAAGCGAGCTCAGTCCTGGCGCGACTGAAAGCTCCCTCCGCGTGGGTACCGCCATTTTTTATCCGTTTCCTGACCTTGATCTTCTGAAGGAAGTGTGTATAATACGGGTTAGTGGTTTTCTAGGGTTCCGCTAAGCGAGTTGCTTGGGTCTGGTCCGAGGGAAAACGCACAGCGATAGCTGTGATCACGGAAGGATAAAAACCTGGGAGTCGCCTGCGCCAGCAGTGTACTCCCGGGTTTTATTTTTGTCTTTTTAAATATTACATCACGTGTAAGGGGGAAGGATTTTCATGAAAAAGCAATGGTTGCAAGTGTATGTTGCTGCCGTATTTGAAGTCATGTGGGTCACCGGGCTCAAGCATGCGGACCATGTCTGGAGCTGGACGGGGACGTTTATTGCGATTGCGCTCAGCTTCGCCCTGCTTATCAAAGCAAGCGGCGAGCTTCCTGTCGGCACGGTATATGCGGTTTTTGTAGGATTAGGCACAACCGGTACGGTTATTTCGGAATCCGTCTTTTTTGGGCATCCGCTTCATGCGGCTAAATTGTTGTTTATCGCCCTTCTTTTAATTGGCATTATCGGTCTGAAGCTTATTACGCCGGAGCACGCCAATGCGGGCGAGAAGAAAGGAGCATCCACCAAATGAACTGGTTGGCATTAATCTGCGCGGGTCTGTTCGAAATGCTGGGCGTCGTTATGATGAACAAGGTCAACGCGAAGAAAAGCGTAAAAAACATTGCACTCCTGCTAATTGGCTTCGGCATGAGCTTTGCCTGCCTGTCCTTTGCCATGCAAACTCTCGAGATGAGTATCGCTTACGCGATTTGGACGGGTATCGGCGCTACCGGCGGGGCGGTTCTAGGCATGGTTCTGTACGGCGAGCCGAAAACCATGCTCCGGATCTTCTTCATCACCCTCATTATCGGATCCGTTGTTGGCCTCAAGCTGGCAGCCTAATGGCGGCAAGAACGCAGCAGGGGGCTGTCCCAATAGCTTAATCAGCTAACGGGACAGCCCCTTTAGTGTGTATATCGGCTCACTAAACAAAAAGAAGTGGACTGGTTAGGTGCCGATTACACTTCCATGATGATAGGAAGGATCATCGGCTTTCTTTTCGTTTGTTCATATAAGAATCGTCCAAGCGCGTCTTTTACGTTTGATTTAAGTGTTGTCCATTGGTTTACGTTATCGCTGATGGATTTCGTAATCGTTCTTGTCACAATTCTGCCTGCTTCCTCAAGCAGTCCTTCCGACTCCCGTACATAGACGAAGCCGCGGGAGATAATATCCGGTCCCGACTTAATCGTCTTGTCCTGCTTGCTGATAGTTACGACAACAACAAGAATGCCGTCCTGGGACAGGTGCTTGCGGTCACGAAGTACGATATTGCCAACGTCTCCGATACCAAGTCCGTCGATATACGTATTGCCAGCCGGCACTTTGCCGGATTTGCGTGCATCGCCGTTTACGATTTCTACGATTTCACCGTTATCCACGATGAAGGTATTGCCTTGCTCGACGCCAACGGCTTCAGCCAGCTTCTTGTGATGGAGCTGCATCCGGTATTCCCCGTGAATCGGAATGAAATACTTGGGAGCCATCAATTGAAGCATCAGCTTCAGCTCTTCCTGGCTGCCGTGGCCGGATACGTGCATGCCTGTTTGCGTGCCGGAGCCGTAAATCACATTCGCGCCGAGGCGGAACAGCTCGTCCACCGTACGTCCGATGCTGCGTTCGTTACCCGGAATTGGCGTTGCCGAAATAATAACCGTATCGCCTTCCAGAATTTCCACCTGACGGTGATTCGAACGGGCCATCCGCGTAAGAGCGGACATGGGCTCGCCTTGGCTGCCTGTGCAAAGAATAACGACTTGATTATCCGCATAGCGGTTCACTTCGTTCGTCTCGATCAGCATGCCGTCCGGGATATCGAGATAGCCCAGCTCCGAAGCAATGGTAATCATGTTGACCATACTGCGTCCGATAATCGCCAGCTTCCGTCCCGATGCCGCCGCTGCATCCACAACCTGCTGCAGACGGTGCACGTTCGAGGCGAAGGTAGAGACGATCACGCGGCGTTCCGCCTTGCGGAAAGCATCAATGAAGTTCGCGCCGACGATCCGTTCCGATGGCGTAAAGCCTGGACGTTCGGCATTTGTGCTCTCCGATAGCAAAGCGAGGACGCCTTTCTTCCCAATCTCGGCCATCCGGTGAATATCCGCATGATAGTCGCCTACCGGGGTTTGATCGAACTTGAAGTCGCCCGTATGGACAACGACGCCTTCCGGCGTATCCAATACGATGCCGAGGGAGTCCGGAATACTGTGGTTCGTCTTGAAGAATGACGCCTTCATCGTTCCCAGCTTGATCTCCGAATCGGAATGAATCAGATGCCGTTCCGTCGAACCGAGAAGTCCGGCTTCCTTCAGTTTCCCTTCGATCAATCCCATTGTGAGACGGCTAGCATAGACGGGCATGCTTAGCTGCTTCAGAATGTACGGCAGGCCGCCGATGTGATCCTCATGGCCGTGCGTGATGAGCAAGGCTCTTACCTTGTCCTTGTTCTCGATGAGGTACGTAATGTCCGGCACGATGATGTCGATGCCGAGAAGCTCCTCATCCGGGAATTTGGAACCGCAATCAATTACAATAATGTCGTTCGCGTATTGTACCGCGTACATGTTCTTGCCAATTTCGCCTACGCCGCCCAAGGCAAAAATGGATAGTTTCTTTTCTGTTTTATGGTTATTCAAAATAATCCTCCTATTTATAAGACTGACGACGATTGTTATACATCAAACTTAAAAATCCGAACCAGTCACTTGCCACCATTATAGCACGAAAAAATAACAAAATGGAAATAGGCTTATTTAGCCTTTTTCTGAATAGAAGACAGTGCAGGTATTCTCTGCACTATGCTTGTATTTCACCCGCAAAACGTATGCCGCCCTTCCAAGAAAGGTGCAGCTATTTTAGCTGGTCCCCGCTGAACTTCCTCCAAGCCGCAATCGCCGCGTTCACGGTTAATCCAAGCGCCACGCCAAGCACGACCGCTGCCAAATTCAGTCCGTGAATGAACAATAGCAGCATGCCTGCGCCGTAATCATCCTCGGGAATCGGAAAAACCGCACCCATCAGATAACCGGTAATCATTAGCATCGGCACCCAAATAACAGGGATAAACAAAGCAAAATACCAATATTTACGGCGGAACAGTCCTATAACAGGCAACGCATATACTGCCGAGGTTATTGCAAAAACGATATACGCCTCATCTATAGCGGCACTATAGCGATAGGCCAGTTGAAAAAAAGTATTCCCGATTACCGCATAAATAACGCTCAAGAGAACAACGAAAAATGCAGCCCGCTGATAGCCTGGTTTTGCCTGCGGCTTCATTATCCCTTAATGATCTCCCTGAGTGCCTCTGCAAAAGCCGCCATCTCTTCGTCGGTGCCAACCGTAACGCGCAAATATTGGTCAATCCGGGGCTGTTTGAAATACCGGACAAGCACGCCTCGTTCGCGCAGCTGCTGGAACAGAAACTCTGCCGCATGCTCCGGATGGGAGATGAAGACAAAGTTCGCCGCCGAGTCGGTCACGATAAAGCCCAGCTCTTTCAATTCCTTCGTCACCGCTTCGCGTGTCGCGATTACCTTTGCCGTGGTCTCCCGGAAATAAGCCTCGTCCTCAAACGCCGCTACCGCGCCAGCAAGCGCAAGACGGTCCAGCGTATAAGAATTGAACGAATTTTTAACGCGGTTCAGCCCGTCGATCAGCTCTTCGCTGCCCAGCGCCCAGCCTACCCGCAGACCCGCAAGCGAGCGGGACTTCGAAAGCGTCTGTACGACAAGCAGATTCGGATATTCGTTCACCAGCTTTGCCGCCGACTCGCCTCCGAAATCGATATACGCCTCGTCGATCAGGACAACCTGATCGGGGTTTCTCGCGAGCAAAGCGCGAATATCGTCAAGCGAGATCAGCATTGCCGTGGGCGCATTCGGGTTCGGAATAACAATGCCTCCGGTATCCCGGCGGCCGAATTCGTCGAGCGGCAGCTCGAACTGCTCGCCAAGCGGAATTATGTCGGCCTTCAGCTGGAAGAACTCCGCGTACACCTTATAGAAGCTGTATGTAATGTCCGCGAACGCGACCGGTTTGGCCGGATTAAAGAAAGCCGCAAAAGCGAAGGCGAGTACTTCGTCGGAACCGTTGCCTACAAATACTTGATTCGGGGCAACCTCGAAATATCCGGCGATTCTCCGGACAAGCGCATCGCAGGTGGGATCGGGATAAAGCCTTAAATCGTCGTTTGTCACCGACCGGATGGCCTCCAGCACTTGAGGCGAAGGCGGGTACGGGTTTTCGTTGGTGTTCAGCTTAATGTATTTTTTGTCCTTCGGCTGCTCCCCAGGAACGTAAGGAACTAAAGAAGCCGTAAGCGGACTCCAAAACTTACTCAATGTTCATTCTCCCCTGTCGTCTTATCATCCTATTGCTCCAGCATAAATCATTTGGCAGGAATAACCAAATTCAGCCGTTATTAAAGCTTGCGTCCGACAATAATCAAGTCCCGCTCCACCCCGTCGAGCTCGGCTACCTTCGGCAGGTTCGCCCACTCTTCGAAGCCGAATTTCCGGAGCAGGGCAAGGCTAGGCTCATTATGGCCAAATACAAACCCGAGCAGCGTGCGAAGACCAAGTCCCGGGCTGGCTTCAAGCGCCTTCTGAATCAGGAACGAGCCGATACCGCGCGCGCGGTAATCCTGATCGATATAAATGCTGATCTCGGCCGTCGCGTTGTAAGCCGGGCGTCCGTAGAACGACTGGAAACTCAGCCATGCGATTATTTTTCCGTCTTCCTCCAGCACCCATAACGGGCGAAAATCCGGTGAATGCTCGTCATACCATCTCATTCTGCTCTCCACCGATACGGGCTCCAGATCAGCCGTTACCTGGCGGGATGCGATAGTAGAGTTGTATATATCGACGATGCGGGGCAGATCCTCTACCCCTGCATCTCGGATCGTAAAATCATTGATCATAAATAGTTCTCTCCTTGACCTCATGTTTCCTTTATTTGATTGTACAGCCTGTACGATTTTTGCGCACGTGTAAATAATTTAACCGTCTCCTCCCCTTAAAAAACGCACCAAAAACCCTGCCTCCCCGCAGTTAAGGCGCCTTAGGAGCCTTATCCGGCGCTTCAAGGGCAAAAACAAAGGCACTTAAGGTCCCCAGAGGGCCTTAAGTGCCTGCTTAACCGTTTACTCATCCCCGTCGTGAACCACAATGGTGCCCGCTATAAAATCGTGAATGGCGCGTTTGTCCTCCCTCATGCCAACCATAAACGCGCTGACAACCGCGGCAATGCCAATGGTAACGGCATAGACAAGCCCGCCCACGACATTGCGCAGCAGCATCGTGCCGATGCCCGGCGGCCGGCCGTCCAGGCGGCGGATCTGAATGCCGCAAATCTTTTTCCCGATCGTATAGCCGTTCCAAATAACGGGAATAAGCAAGGAGTACAGGAAGGAAATAATGTTCGTAAACGAATTCTCCCTCTCGCCCGAAATGATAAAGGCCAGAATGGTAAGCGGAATGCCGATAATGAGGCCGTCCAAAATATTGGCGCCTAACCGTCTCCAGAATCCTGCCCGGTAATAATTATCCATGTTGTTCCTCCCTATTTTTCTCTTTCTCTAATGGCTTTTGCGCTTTCTTTAGCCTATTACCGCCTGTTTGGGCTTATGACTCCCGCTTAAAGCCCCGGTGTTTACTTGAAAGTTCGCCATAATTCTACAATTCCCTTTTCTTTTTCCATTTTTTAATAGAATTCCTCTTCTATTGCGACAAAAAAGCCAGGCTGTCTTGTGCGGACAACCCGGCTAGAAATACGTTTATTTAAGCTTTGGACGGATCAAACGAGCTCTTCAGGGAAACGATCCGGTTGAACACCAGCTTCTCTCCCGTCGAATCCTTCGGATCCACGTTGAAATAGCCGTGGCGGAAGAACTGGAACTTGTCATGGCCCTTCGCGTCCTTCATGTTCGGCTCTACAAAGCCGTGAAGCACTTGCTCGTTGTTTGGGTTGATGCATTCGAGGAACGGCTTGCCTTCCTCTTCCGCTTCATTCGTAATAAGCGGCTCGTACAGCCGGAAATCGGCAGGCACGGCTTGCGAGGCTTCCACCCAGTGGATGGTGCCTTTTACTTTGCGGGCGTTAAAGCCCGAACCGCTCTTCGTTGCCGGATCATACGTACAGCGCAGCTCGATCACATTGCCGTCCGCATCCTTGATGACTTCCTGGCACGTAATGAAGTAGGCATGCTTCAGACGCACTTCGTTGCCGGGGAACAGGCGGAAGTACTTGGCCGGAGGATTCTCCATGAAATCGTCCTGCTCGATATAGATTTCGCGGGAGAACGGAATTTGGCGCGTGCCCATTTCCTCGTTCTCGGCATTGTTCTCCGCTTCAAGCATCTCGACCTGACCTTCCGGATAGTTCGTAATAACAACCTTCAGCGGCTGCAATACGGCCATCGTGCGAAGCGCCTTCAGCTTCAGGTCTTCCCGGATAAAATGCTCCAGCATCCGCTCATCCACGGTGCTGTTTGCTTTCGCCACGCCAATCTCACGGCAGAACGCGCGGATCGCTTCCGGCGTATAGCCCTTGCGGCGCAGACCGCTGATCGTTGGCATGCGAGGGTCATCCCAAGCGGTTACGACGCCTTCGTCCACAAGAAGCTTCAGCTTTCTCTTGCTCATCACGGTGTTCGTAATGTTCAGACGGGCGAACTCGTATTGCTTCGGAACGTCAACCATCTCGCATTCCGCAACTACCCAGTCATAGAGCGGACGGTGGTCCGCAAATTCGAGCGTGCAGATCGAATGCGTGATGCCTTCAATGGCGTCGCTGATCGGATGCGCGTAGTCGTACATCGGGTAGATGCACCACGCGTCTCCCGTGCGGTGATGATGCGCATGAGCAATCCGGTACAGAACCGGGTCGCGGAAATTGATGTTCGGCGAAGCCATATCGATCTTCGCGCGCAGCACCTTCTCGCCGTCCTTGAATTCGCCGGCCCGCATTCGAGCGAACAGATCGAGATTCTCTTCCACGCTGCGGTCCCGGTAAGGGCTGTCTTGCCCCGGCTGCGTCAGTGTACCGCGCGTCTCGCGGATTTGCTCGGCATTCAGGTCGCAGACGTAAGCTTTCCCTTTGCGGATCAATAGAACGGCGCGGTTGTACAGTTCTTCGAAATAGTCGGATGCGAAGCGAAGATCATCCCAGTCAAAGCCGAGCCAGCGCACGTCTTCCTTAATCGACTCTACGTATTCCGTGTCTTCCTTTACCGGATTCGTATCGTCGAAGCGCAGATTTGTCCGTCCTTTGAATTCATCGGCAAGCTCGAAGTTCAGGCAGATCGACTTGGCATGTCCGATGTGCAAATATCCGTTAGGCTCCGGCGGAAAGCGGGTCACGATATCCTGCACGTGGCCTTCTTTCAAATCTTCGACGACGATGTTCTTGATAAAGTTAGAGGATGATACCTTATTCTCCACTGTGTTTTCCACGGCGACCAACCTTTCCCGTAAATAATTATCTTCCTATCATACACAAATTTACGAGAAAATACACTGTCTGCTGCCGCCGCGAACCACCCTCTAAAATAAAAAATTCAAGGCTCCGGTCGAGTAGAGCAGAACCAGCACGACCAGGATCGGCGCAATAAAGCGCACCATAAACAGCCATATGCGGAACCATGCCGCCGTAAGGCCGGCGTCCTCGGCCGCGTTTTTCCATACCCAGCCGACAAAGATCGTAACAATCAAACCGCCAAGCGGCAGCAGAATGTTGGAGCAGATGAAGTCCATCCAGTCAAAAAACGTCTTATCGCCAAACTGCAGACCGCCGACTGCCCCGCCTACCGATACCGCGGAAGGGATGCCGACGAGAAAGACAAGCAAAGTAATGACAATAACCGAGAGGCTTCTGCTCCATCCGAACTTTTCTCTTACATAAGCTACCGGTACCTCAAGCAAGCCGACCGTCGACGTTAAAGCCGCGAAAGCAAGCAATACAAAGAACAAACCGCCAAAGAGGCTGCCAAACGGCATTGCGGCAAAAGCGGCCGGCAGCGCCACGAACACCAGCCCCGCTCCTTGCGAAGGCTCTATTCCGTAGGCAAATGACGTGGGGAAAATAATAAGTCCCGCCAGGAAAGCATACAGCAAGTCCCCAAGACCGATCGCAATCGTCGCGACGCCCAGCGATTGTCTTCTGTCCACGTAAGCGCCGTACGTAATCATCGTCCCCATGCCAAGCGACAGCGAGAAGAACGCATGTCCAAGCGCAACAAGAGCCGACTCGGCCGAAAGCTTGCTGAAGTCCGGATTGAGAAAGAACTTCACCCCTTCTCCGGCGCCGCCAAGCGTCAAGGCCCGGACAACCAGCGCAAGAAGCAAAATAACGAGGCCCGGAATCAGAACCTTGTTGAATTTTTCAATGCCGCCGGATACGCCTTTAATAATGACGGCCGCGGTAAGCACCATCGCGAGAAGCTGCCACCATACAGGCTGCCAGCTGCCGATAAAGGCTCCGAATTGCCCGCCGTAATCGGTGCTGTTGAATAAATGCCCGGTAAACGACTGCACGGCATAGTACATCGTCCAGCCCGCAACGACGGAATAGAAGGATAATATTAAAAACGGGGCGATAACCATAAGAAAACCAATGGCTCCCCAGCCTTTTTGGCGGGTCAGCCGGTTAAAGGACGTCGATACGCTCCCCCTGCCGCCTTTGCCGATCGTAAGCTCGGCCATAAGGACGGGCAGTCCCACCGCGAGCAGACAAATAATGAACAGGAGGAAAAATGCCGCTCCGCCGTATTTGCCTGTAATGTACGGGAATTTCCACATGTTGCCGAGGCCCACGGCACTTCCGATCGCAGCGAATATAAAGCCGGATTTGGAGAACTGATCTCCCCCGTTCGGCTTCGAGCCTTCCCCTTGTTTGTGTCCAACCATCTTGCAACCTACCTCTTTCCTTGTGTCTTTACTTGATGTAGTCAATGCCTATTATTTACTCCCAGTTCTAGAAAAAAACCGGAATGGTTATCGTACTATTTTTCATACGTTCATACAAGAACCAAAAGAGCGGAACGGATAGTGATCGCGCCATGGAAGCGCAACCGATTATCGTCTTCCCTCCCGGCGGCAGGCGCGGAATTCCGTCCGGCGTTCGGGGCTGGCTGGAGGAGTTAGCCGCGAAGAGAAAGCTTCTCGCATTAGCGGACGATGCTCCGAGCGGAATCGAGGCCATCCACTGCTTTCTGGCGGCCGGCGGGCATAGGCAGGAGGAACTGAACGGCTTGATTGAGCTGGCCGTGAGGGATGGCGTTGCGAGGGAGCTGACACCGGATATAAGGAAAGGAGGCTGACTAAAGAATGGCCAGCGGTCTCGGAAAAGACGGAAGAAAAAAAACGGGCAACAAATTGACCGCCATCATGCAGGTCCGCAACGAAGCCGGACGTTATCTGGAAGCGGCCCTTGCGGATTTGTCCGGCTTTGTAGACGAGATTGTCATCGTGGACGACGGGAGCACGGACGATACGCCGGAGCTCGCCGCATCGTTCGAGAAGGTGGTGAAGCTTGTACGGAATAAGGATTCGCTGTTTCATAAAGAATGGTTGCTGCGCGAGCAGCTGTGGCGGACGGCGGAAGAAACCTCGCCGGATTGGCTGCTGGCCGTGGATGCGGATGAATTTTACGAGGATAGCGCGAAGGCGGCCATGAGGGAGCTTATTAATCAGGATGATTACGATACCGTCTCCTTCCGGATGTACGATTTCTGGGACTCGGTCACCCACTACCGCGAGGACGATTGGTGGAATCTCCATAAGCGGCCTATGATGACGCTTGTCCGTTACCTGCCCGGCTATCATTATGCCTATCCGAAGCGGGCGCATCACGCCACCCGGCTTCCTTTTACCTACAACGCTTTGCCGGGCCTCGATACCGGCCTTCGGATCAAGCATTACGGCTGGGCGGGAAGCGCCGAGGAACGGCGGGCGAAATACGACCGTTATATGAAGCTGGACCCTCAGGGACAATGGGGCAGTCTCGGCCGCTACGCTTCCATACTGGATCCGAATCCAAGACTGGTCCGCTGGCAGGAGAGGGAGCGCCGCGATGAATAGGCCCAAGGCAAAACCGAATCCCGTGAGCTTTCGAGCGGATGGCGGAATCCGCGAAAAGCCCGCTTATCTATGCCGCTGCTTCTGGCATACAATCCTGAGATTGATTTATTAAGATGCGTGTAAGCGCAATATCCTGCAGAACATGCATCATAATTGCAGTAACTGGGCTATAAGAACAAATTACACTGTAATTACCTGCAATGGAATGCAAAAGAGCTTACAAGCTGTATAGCGGACCGTCCACATCCAGCATGAAGGTATCCTGCTCCGTCTCCCGGAAACGGACAAGCTGCTCATGATTTTCTCCCTGATAACGTGAAATCAACAGCAAAAAAGCCCCTGCGGCCTTATGCGGGCAGCATGAGCTTTTCATTATCGCCGTATTGGATTACAGCAGTTTTTGAATATCTTCGACCATATTCAGCGGCTCGTCCGTCGATTCGAACCGTTTGATTACATTGCCCTCGCGGTCAATGAGGAACTTCGTGAAGTTCCATTTCACGTCATTGCCCTCCAGGTAATGAGGCAGCTTCTCCGACAGGAAAGCATGAAGCATCTTGCCGCTTGGCTCCGAGGTATCAAAGCCGTGGAACGGCGCTTGCTCCGTCAAATATTTGAACAAAGGATGAGCCGTTTCTTCACGGACATCCGTCTTCGCAAACAGCGGGAAGGTTACGCCGTAGTTGATCTGGCAGAATTCCTGCACATCCGAGTTCGAACCAGGCTCCTGCTCGCCGAACTGATTGCTTGGGAAGCCCAGAATTTCGAGTCCTTGATCCTTGTATTGCTCGTATACCTTCTGCAGATCGGAATACTGAGGCGTAAAGCCGCATTTGCTCGCCGTATTTACGATGACCAGCACCTTGCCCTTGTAATCCTCCAGGCTGACGTGCTGCCCTCTAATTGTATCCGCTTCAAATGAATAAACGCTCATAATGAATCCTCCTCTTACCAAATGATTTTGTTAAATTAAATTGTATACAATTTATATCATACTGCGGTACTCCGTGTCAAACGCTGAATAGCTGTTATACGAACAAACATAAATAGGAGGAACCTTCCGTCTTATTGCCCTTGTTCCTTGTGATCAAAAAATAGGACGTGCCCCATGGCACGCCCCTTTCGTTACATTTCGGCTCTTTGCAAACGCATATAATCGCCAACCATGGCGAAACGCCACGGGAGAATCATCCCAAACGCGAGCAGGTAGAACAAGGCACCGGTCTGCGGGATCGACATATATTGCTCGACTACGCTGTGCAGCGCAAGCCGGATTGCCAGCAAGGTCAGCATGATAAAGATAAACGCCTTGGAACGGCGGACGAATATATCGGATTCGACTCTCTCGAGACGCGTTGTGACGATAAGAGGAAACGAAAAGATCAGCATCCCCGTGCCAAACGCCGATAACCCCCACAGCCAGTGGATATGGGTTACGGGAAAAGCAAACATGATAAAGCCCGTCGACATGCCAAGCGGCGGGGCGATAATTTTGCGCAGGTTCGTTGGCTGTTTGCCCGCCCGCATGCGAAGAACGATAAGCGTCAGACCGGCACAAACCGAAAAAACGATGGACGCCACTTGAATGAGATGCGTATGCGCAGATAGCATCGTTATCTATCCTCATTTCAAAATAGGTTAACTACACCCATCGTACTGCAAAATTTTAAACAGTGCAAACCCTCCGAAGCCCGCAAGTTTTGCCTTCCGGACAATCCGATTAATAGGACCCGCGGATAAACGGATGAACCTGTTCCTCGTAGAAAGCCGCAAGCCGTTCCCGCTCGTCCGCCGTAAAAGAAGGCACGTCTAGAGCCGCCAGATTGTCTTCCACCTGACGAACGTTGCGGAAGCCCGGAATCACGCAAGTAACGGCTTCATGATCAAGCAGCCAGCGCAGCGAAGCGCGCGTCATATTGCCGCGGCCTTCCGCAATCCAGCGCAGCTGGTCAGCCAGCTCGACGCCTTTGGCAAAGCCTAGACCGGCGAAGGTTTCGCCCACGTTAAACGCTTCTCCGTTCTCGTTAAAGCGGCGGTGGTCATCCGCCTCGAAGGTGGACGAGGCCGTGAACTTACCCGTCAGAAGACCGCTGGCAAGCGGCAGCCGGACCAGGATGCCGACGCCGCGGCGATGCGCTTCATTCAGCAGCTCAAGCGGCTTCTGGCGGAAAATATTATAGATGACCTGGAGCGCGCGCACGTTCGGCTGCTCCAGGCAGAAGAGACCTTCCTCCACCGACTCCACGCTTACGCCGTAATGACGGATCTTGCCCTCCTGCTGCAGCTTGTCCAGCACCTCGAACACGCTTCCATTCTTCAGGATCGGCATCGGCGGGCAATGGATCTGGTACAGATCGATCCGCTCGCGCTCCAGACGCTTCAGGCTTGCTTCGCAATAAGCGCGGACCGAAGCTTCCGAATAAGTCGCCGGATCGTGAATATCTCCCGCGCGGCAAAACTTCGTAGCGATATGGATCTCGTCCTCGCGGCCTTTGGTTGCCTGAGCTAGCAGCCTCTCGCTATGACCGTCGCCGTACACATCGGCCGTATCAAAGAAGTTGACGCCTTTATCGATGGCTGCTTCAAGCGCCAAGAGGGACTCTTTATCGTTGACGTTGCCCCAGGCACCGCCAATCGCCCATGTTCCGAAGCTGATCTCGCTTACTTTCAATTCCGATGAACCTAACCCGCGATATTGCATCTTCTCACCTCGTTATGTAATCGGTTACGAGAATAGTGTAACAAAAAAACGGCCGGAGCCCAATCGTCATTCGATCGGCTTCGGCCGCTTAACTTTTCTATGATTAACGCTGGTGCTGCATGTATGCGCTGATATCTACGCCAAGCCCCTTCGAAAGGCGGATGCCAAGCTCCGCGTTAGCGCGGAAGAAGTTGCATACGGCACGCAGCTGGATATTTTCGCTTGTTTGCTTCAGGTCGTTCACCAAATTGCTTACCAGATTCTCTCGCCGCTCCAAGGGCAGCGACAGATATCGCTCCCCGGCCTGCGTGAAATCATCGGTCTTGTCGATCTTCTGACGCCCTGCGGAGCCATGCAAAAGCGCATAGCTGTCCTTGTACTCAGGCGCTTCCCGCGGGCTGGTGGGCGAGCTGTTTGGCTCATAGTTGACCGCCTGCGGATCGGCCTTCATCGTCATCGCGCCATCGCGTTGATGGTTACGAACCGGCGCGTATGGACAATTGACCGGAATGTGCAGGTAATTCGCGCCGAGACGGTAGCGCTGCGCATCCGGGTACGAGAACAGGCGGCCTTGAAGCAGCTTATCTTCCGAAGGCTCGATGCCGGGCACAAGGGCGCCCGGAGAAAAGGCAGACTGCTCGACTTCGGCAAAATAATTGTCCGGATTGCGGTTCAGCTGCATCGTGCCAACAAGCTGCAGCGGATACATATCCTCCGGCCAGATCTTAGTGGGATCCAGCGGATCGAAGGAATAACGGTCCAGATGCTCCGGCGGCATCAGCTGCACATGCAGATCCCATTCCGGATAACGGCCCAGCTCGATGGAATCGTGCAAATCCCGGGTGGCGTGACTAAAGTCTTTGCCTTGCGTCTCGCCGGCTTCGGCGGCCGTGAAGTTGCGTACTCCCTGCTTCGACGTGACGTTCCCTTGTTCGTTGATCCACTTGAACGCATGAACGCCAAAGCCGTCCATTTCCCGGTAGGAAGCGGGCGTTCCATCATCCGAAAAGAGCCAGGTGAGCATACGGGTCGATTCCGGAGACAACGTCATGAAATCCCAATAACGCTCCGGCTCTTGAATATTCGTGCGGGGAGAAGGCTTAAGCGAGTGCACCATATCCGGAAATTTGATCGCATCGCGGATGAAGAAGACCGGCAAATGGTTGCCGACGATATCCAGATTGCCTTCCTCCGTGTAGAATTTCACGGCAAAACCGCGCGGGTCGCGCGCCGTCTCCGGCGAACCCGTTCCGTGGATCACGGTGGAGAACCGGACGAATACATCCGTTTCCTTCCCCGCTTCCCGCAGGAACGCCGCCTTCGTATGCGCGCTCATGCTGTTTGCAACCCGGAATACGCCATGCGCGCCAGCCCCGCGCGCATGCACCACGCGTTCCGGAATGCGCTCCCGGTCGAAATGGGCGATCTTCTCGATCAGATGGTAATCCTCCAGCAGGGCCGGGCCGTGCTGTCCGGCTGTTCTGGAGTTTTGATTATCCCCTACTGGCGTGCCTTGATTAGTCGTTAAACGGTTGATCATATCGGTACCTCCGGATTATTTATATTTAGACTTGATCTAAATCTTATAATCCTATTGTAAGGTTACCGATCAACCCTGTCATGAACGTTAAATGAAAAGCTGATGAAGAACGGATGAAGACGAAACCTGACTCGCCCTCTTAATTGCTGCGTTCTTCTACAAGCCGGTAGCCGACTCCGCGCACGGTCGCGATATAATGAGGCGCTACCGCGCTGTCCTTCAGCTTGCGGCGGAGCGTCTTGATATGCACGTCCACGACGTTGCTTCCCCCGAAATACTGGCTTCCCCATACCGCGTCAAACATCGCTTCGCGCGTTAGTACCGCTCCGCCAGAGGTCAAAAACATCAGAAGAAGGTCATATTCCGTCTTGGTCAGCTCAATCCGCTCGACACCGCGGAACACCGCCATTTTCTTCAGATCGACGGTCAGGTCCTTGAAGCGGTAGCTGGACAGTTCGGGAGCCTTCCATTCGCCGAGCATCCGGTTGATCCGGTTAAGGGCTTCCTGCGGATTCGAAGGCCATGCGAGCAGCTCGGCATTTTTCGGAATAGACGCTGCCATCACCCGGGCATCCTCGTGAACCAGATACAGAAGCGAGGCGCCGTTAATAGGAGAGGTTTGCCTCATCGCCGCATGAAGGGCATCTACGGCATCCGGAATAAGCGGATGCGGGGTCGCGTCGTAAATGATCAGCTCCGGCTGCAGGCTGCTGACGAATGCCTTGTTCAAGTCGTGGAGCGTGAACAGATCGAAGCATTCCGCCGTGAGTAGATGCAGAAGGCTGTTCATCCGTTCGGGAAAAGGACTTACCGTCATAATCCGTTTGGTCAGGGAACAAGCCTTCCCCTCAATCGACTCGCCGGATGGCTGCCCCTCCATACGGTTGTCTTCTACTTGCTGGCGCATAATTCGCATACCCCCTCTAATACAACATGTGCGTCCTGAACCTTAAACTTCGTTTCCGCGGCGATTTTCTTCAGCCATTCCTCGGGCAGCTCGGTCAACACTTCCTCTACGCGGCCGCACTCCTTGCACACAATATGATGGTGATCGTCCATTCTGGCATCATATCGGCTGACGGCCTCGCCTAGCTTAAGCTCCCGGATCAGACCGGCATCGGTCAAATAACGGAGCGAATTGTATACCGTTCCGTACGCGAAGCTGATGCCCTTGTCGCGTAATCTCTCAATAATATCCGCCGCCGTCGGGTGATCATGGGACGCCTGGATCGCTTCGAGAATCGTTTTGCGCTGCACGGTTAAATTTATCTTGGTCATCCTTAATCATTCCTTCAATGCAAGTTAATTTAGACTAAGTATAAATCTAAATAAAAGGAAGATCAACCGCGACTCTCTGCCTGTATGCGCCATTTTTCCGTCCTAGAACAAGTAGCCAAACTTTACGAAAAATAATTATCAGAATATTTACAAAATTTAAATAATAGTTTATGATAGACCTACACCAAACGAAAGGGGATAGACCATTGAAGTAGGTTAGCGAAGCGTGTCCTCACTATTTCCGGGAAGGAGATATCGCAAGGTAAACCGGACATGCGGGAACTCAAATTCGTCTCTTGTCGCAAGGATCCGACTCATACTTATCCGAAGCAAAATTAAGGCAACGCAAGTTGTAGAATGGAGCGTTACGAAATTGAATAATTGCGATTCAGAAAGGTAAAGGGATTCCGGTTATCATTGATAAGCGGAATCCCTTTTTTCGTGCGTATTTTTATAGAATCGGCGATAACAGCCGGGCGATGGACTCCTTGAACTTGTTCATCAGCGGCCGCTTCAAATAATCCTGGAAGGTCAGCTCGTGGCAATCCTGGAGGTCAAGCTCAAACAGTCTCTCGAGCTCGCCTGCCGTGGCGCTGTCATAGATAAAAGCATTCATCTCGAAGTTCAGCTTAAAGCTGCGGTTATCGATATTGGCCGTACCGACGGAAGCAAGCTGACCGTCAATGACAAGCGTCTTCGCGTGCAGAAAGCCCCGTTCGTAAATGTAGCATTTGCCGCCCGCGGCAAGCAGTTCGTTCAAATACGAATGGGTCGCCCAGTACACGAAGAAATGATCGGGCTTGCCCGGCAGCATGACCTTCACTTCGATTCCCGACATAGCGGCCGTCTTAAGCGCGGTCATCAGACTCTCGTCCGGGACAAAATAAGGCGTCTGCAGACAGATGCTTTTTCTCGCGAAATAAATCATCTTGATGTATGCGTCCTTAATCTGCTGGGATTCCGAATCCGGCCCGCTTGCCACGACCTGCATGCCGATCGTGCCCACGGCCTGGAAGTGGCGCGGGAAGTAATGATAATCAAGGTCCACCATGCCCGAGGAGGCCAGATTCCAGTCCATCAGGAACTGCGCCTGCATCTGCAGAACGGTCCGTCCCTCCAGCCGCAGATGCGTATCCCGCCATTCGCCGAAATACTTGTCGCGGCCCATGTACTCGTCCCCGATATTAAAGCCTCCGATATAGCCGATCCGCCCGTCCACGATAACAAGCTTGCGGTGATTCCGGAAATTGATCTTGAGATTCAAATAAGGAATCCGGGAAGGGAAAAAAGCTGCCGCCTGCCCGCCGGCTTCCCGCAGCTCCTTGAAAAATTTCCGCGGAAGGCCCTTGCTGCCGATATGGTCATACAGAAACCGGACCTGTACCCCTTGCCTGGCTTTTTCCACCAACGCTTGAATCAGGCGGTTGCCAAGCTTATCGTCGCGCACAATGTAATAGACAAGGTGAATATGATGTTGTGCGGACTCGATATCGCGCAGCAGCGCGTCGAACTTGCTTTTCCCCGTTGTAAAGATCTGCACCGCATTGTTCTGCGTATACAAGGAATAGCTGCCCACCAGATTCATGTGAATCATGCTCTGATAGTTAATGGTAGCGGGATCGTTAAAAATAATATGCCGCTCCTCCAATTGAAGCTTCTGAGCTTCAATGGAGTCCTCAATAATACGCTGGCTTTCGAGCAGCATCTTGTTCAGCTTCCGTTTGCGCAGTCGCTGTCCGAGAATAAGATAGAGCACGAATCCGACCCCTGGCAGGAAATAAAGCACCATCAGCCAGGCCCACGTCGACCTTGCATCCTTTCGCTCGAGGAAAATAACGGTCAGTGCCAGCAATATATTCAAGACGATAAAGACCGTTGAAATATCCTGTAAGACATTCATAGCTAGACGAGCCCCTCAATATATGGATAAAAACGTTAACTAGAGCATACCTCAAGCAGGAAAGATGTTCAAACCTTACACAAACATTCTTATTAAGAATCAAATATGTTACAATTTTCAGAAAAAAAGTGCGGGCGGCATAGGAGGAAGAACCATGGATTTACGCAAATTTCGATTAGACGAACCAGCGCTCGGCACATTCAGCGAAGAACGCGACGAATACGAACGGGATTACGCAAGGCTTATTCAATCCCCCGCTTTCCGGCGGCTCCAGGGTAAATCCCAAGTGTTTGGCGCCGGATCGGGCGATTATTACCGAACGAGATTAACCCATTCCCTCGAGGTATCGCAGATCGCGCGCGAAGTGGCGAGACGCCTGGGGACGCAGTACCCTTTTCTGAGCAAAAAAGAGCATCCCGGCCTCATCATGGATCCATCCGTCGTGGAAATCGCGGCGCTTGCCCATGACCTCGGGCATCCGCCGTTTGGCCATAAAGGCGAAGAGGTGTTGAACCGCCTATTGCTGGAGGAGCATGGCCTCGCGTACGAGGGCAACGCGCAAAACTTCCGCATTCTCATGTTTCTGGAGAAACGCGCCGGCAGCGGCAGCGGCCTGGATCTGACGGCAGCCGTGCTGCTTGCGGTTAACAAATACCCTTATTCCCTGGACGAACCGGGCAGGCTGAAGGGGCTGTACAGCTCCGAATGGCATGCCATTCACCATATCCGCCAGCAATGGGCGATGCCTGCAGGCTGTTCCACGCTGGAAGCTCAATTGATGGATTTATGCGATGACATCGCTTATTCCACTCATGATATTGAAGACGGCATCCGCGCCGGCAAAATACAAATGAACCGCACGTTTTTCGAGGATCAGCGGCTGATCGACAATCTGGTGCAGGAAATCGTAGAGGATCAAGGCAACATGGACGTAGGCTGGGATCAGGTGGATATTCCGGCGATGGTGAAGCGCGTGCTCGCTGCTTATCTGCAGCAATGGGAAGAGCTGTATGCCCTGTACGATCATGAATCGTCCAGAACGCGCAGAGAGATGAAAGCCCGGTGGGTCAGCGTCTTTGCCGGGCGTGTAGGGATTATCGAGGATCCGGCAAGAGGCTGGAAGAAGGTGACGTTCGTGCTGGAAGGCCAGCAGGATATCGACCTGCTGCGCACGATGGAGATATTGAAGAAGCTGGCGTGGGTAACGCTGATTAAGGATTTCCGCGTACAGCGGCTGCAAATGCGCAGCGAAATCATGATCCGCCGTCTGTGGGACAGCTTCATGAGGCCCGAGCAAGGCCGCCTGATTCTGCCGCCGGACTGGGTGGCAAGCTTCGAGCAGCACAAGCACAATTGGACCTGGGCCCGCTTTATCGCGGACTATATTTCCGGCATGACCGATGCGTACGCGGAGAAGGTCTATGCCGAGCTGTACGCGAGTAAATCCGGTTCGATTTACGAAATGGATTAACTATTCCGCGGGATTCAGAACGGCGTTCTGCGACAGCGACGTAATGTAATCGAAGAACCGTTCCGGCTCCACGTCATAAACAAGGCTCACCGGCCGTCCATCCGCCGTCTCGACTGTTCGGCCTTGGCTTGGGCCGTCAGCGATAACCGCGCTGTGGACGGTCTTCATTTCGACCAGGCTTGGATCCCCTGCGACCGCTGTCGTCAGAACATCCCACAAGTAATAAGTGGAATTGGTTTCCATATAGACAAGAGGCGGACAAGCGGCATAACATTGCCCCACGAAGTCCAGTCCGGCATGCCTCCGGAGCGATGCCCAGCGGTTGCGCACCGGCACGGTAAGGGGCACTTTATTCGTGCTCTCCAGCGCTACGAGCTCTATCTTGATTCCGCTGCTCCATACGCGGCCAACCGCTTCGGGATCCCAGAAGGCGTTCCATTCCGCCGTACCGTCATGCTCCGGCTCCTGAACGTTTCCTTTTTCGTTAAAGGTACCGCCCATCCAGACGAGCTTGCCGATCTTCTTCTCGATCTCCGGCGCTTCGTCAAGCGCTCTCGCCAAGTCCGTGAGCGGACCGGTGAACAGCAGAGTTACCGGCTCATCGGACGCGAGAAGCCGCTGAATCATATGCTTATGGGCAGGCACTTCCGCCTCGCGCGTATGGATAACGCCAGGTTCGTTCAGAATCGGCAGCGCGTCCACAAAAAACGTATGCATCCGCCATTCCGCCGGAAACGGGTTGCGTCCTCTCGAATTCGAGCGGGCAACCTCAACTTTGCCGCTTGTTCCCGGCGCTCCAAAGCGGTCAATGATTTTGCGGCTTGCCGCCATCCCCGGCTCCAAATATCCGTCGGCCGGAATTACCGATACCCCGATCAGCTCGACATCCTTCATCTGCAGAACGAGAAACAACGATACAAGATCGTCAACCCCCGCGTCATGATTAAAATACAGCTTGTTTCCCATTGTTGTTCCATCCTTTCATAAGTATAAAACGGGTTTGCGTTTGTCCATCCTAAGAAAGAGCCCAAGCTCTCTAACCGGCCCGAAACGGCCGCTTGGGCCATATTTTTTTAAGGATGGTGATTTTCCATGGCTAAAGATGTACTGTGCGAAGTAAACTCCTGCAAGTATTGGGCTGCAGGCAATCATTGCGCTGCTTCTTCGATTTATGTAGTGAACAACCGTTCCAAACAAGCCAGCAACTCGGAAGAAACCGACTGCAAAACGTTTGAGCCAAAGATCTAAAAGAACGGATAACGGCGCACAGCCCTCTGCCATTTATAAATACATGCATTGGATGCTGAGCGCCGTTCCATTCGACATCTATTATTTTGATACCGGAACTGCGTTATAATACTCCTCCAGAGTCAAGTCTTTATCATCTATCTCCTTAGCCAGCTCCTTGCCTACATAGCGGAGATGCCAAGGCTCGTACTTGTAGCCCGTAATGTCATCCTTGCCTTCCGGATAACGGATAATGAATCCGTACTCCGGCGCATGAGCCGCCAGCCATTCCGCTTCGGGAGTACCGCCGAAGCAATCCGTCGCCGCGCATTTGCCGTCGCTGCCCGATACGTCAATGGCCAGACCGGTCTGATGCTCGCTTGTACCCGGGAATGCACTGTAGGTTAGCGCCTTTTCCATGCCGTCTTTTTTCACGTAGTTATTGAAAAGCGCCTTCTGCGTTGCTTGCGAACGGTAAGCCGAGACGCCGGCCAGGTAAATGCCGTCTTTCTCCGCGCCGGCAAACAAGTCCTCCAGAGCGCCAGCGGCTTCCTTGCGCATTTTGCGTTTGTCGATTTTCTCGCTGAACGTAAAGCGCACATCCGGATAAACGAGATCCTTCGGCTCGTAGTTGTCAGGAAGCTTGTATTGCTTGTCCACCAGCACGGCTATGCTTGCAGGCTGAGCGACAACCGCGTAGCCATCCTCTTCTCCCGCCGTAGCAATCGCAGGCTTGTCAGCCGGTGTGTTAGCAGGCTTGTCCGTCTCGGACGGCGTATCGGAAGGGGTGTCCGTTGGCGTATCCGCTGGCTCCTCTGAAGCAGAAGCTACAGGCTCATCCGATGCCGTAGGAGAAGGTTGTTCTGAAGTCTGGCTATTAGCCGCTGTCTCTTCCGGAGCTTCGGCCGTCAAATTTTCGTAGCGGATAAACAGAATGACTGCTATAGCAACCACGCATACCGCCAGAAAAGCTAATCCGCGTCTTTTTCGTCTTTGTACGTTTCTTCTCATGCTGCTCTCCTTAATTATGCTTGTTTTTTGTTTTTGTGCAGGAACGTGATCGTTCTTTCCTCTCTACTATAAACGAATAGACTCGATAATGTCTTAAAAAGTTGCAACATTTGTTGCGTCATTTTGCCATCTCCGGCAGAGCGGCCCCGCCTTTGACATTCCTCTTCCAGCCAAGCATAATGATTACAACAGAGATATAAGACATTATGGAACAGGCTGCTTAGTGAGAAGCCTGTTTTATTATGAAGGGCGGCGAAAACGTGTCAAATCTAGCACCAAAAAGGCTTTTCAGCAAACGACCCATTCTCGCATTCTCACTGATTGTTCTACTTAAGAGCTTTCTAACCTGGATGGTCGTCTTTGGTGGTCCCAACTGGACAACCCTGCTCAAGGAAGTCCCGTTTGCGTTAATCGTGTTCTGTCTGATTGAATGGTTCGCTACCAAACGAAAGCTGGTCTATTATTTAAGCGCTAACCTGCTCATGACCGGAATCCTGTTCGCGGTTCTTATGTATTACAAATATTATGGCGTTATCGTTACCTACTCAGCCCTCAATCAGGTTAATCAGGTTACGGCGGTCAGCAACAGCGTTTTCTCGCTGATGGACCCTTACTATTTGCTCGTCTTCATCGACATTGTCGTCATGGGTTATTATTTAATCCGGCGCCGGAAGGGGCAGTACTGGAAGGCGGCCAGCCAAAAACGCGTCAGCCGGAGCGTGCTTGCTGCCTTGTTTGGCATCTCCCTTGCGCTTTGCCTGTTTAATATTTTGCCGAACCGCGCAAGCATGAACGAGATCGTCAAAGCGGAGCAGATGGGCATACTCAACTATGAGGCTTATACGATTTTATCCAACAAAAAGCAGGAGCTCGTCAAGCCTACCGAAATTACGCAGGCCAGGATCGATAAATTAAAGCAAATCGAAAAACCGGCAGCCCCTCAGTTGTGGAATGCGGCTTCGGGCAAAAATCTGATTATTATCCAGATGGAATCGTTCCAAAACTTCCTTATCAATCTGAAAATCGACGGGCAGGAAATCACGCCCAACATGAACAAGCTTGCCAACGAAAGCTATTACTTCAACAATTTCTATCAAGGCGTTGGTCAAGGCAATACGTCGGATGCCGAATTTATCGTTAACACTTCTTATTATATACCGCCAAACGGCGCGGCTACCCAGGTCTACCCGAAGAAAGAGCTGCCAAGCCTTCCAAGGCTGATGCAGCAGCATGGCTATGACACGGCGACCTTCCATACCAACGTCGTGGAATTCTGGAACCGCAGCGAGCTGTACAAGGCGCTTGGCTTCAACCGTTACTATGACAAACAGTTTTTCGGCGAAGAGGATTCCGTCTTCTTCGCTGCTTCCGATGAGGTGCTGTACGCGAAGACGGCAGCCGAGCTTGCGAAGATGGATCAAGGCGACAAGCCGTTCTATGCGCACGTCATCTCCATGTCTTCCCATCATCCGTTCACTATACCGGAGCGGAAGTATAAGATGGAGCTCCCAAAGCGCTACGAGAATACCTTCGTGGGGGACTACATTCGCGCCCAGAACTATGCCGATTACGCGCTAGGCCTGTTCATTGACGATCTAAAGCAGCGCGGCATCTGGGATAACAGCGTTATCGTGCTGTACGGCGATCATCTTGGCTTGCCCATTTACTCGCTGGACCGCGATGACAAGGAATTAATGAAAGAGATATACGGGCATGACTACGGCTCTGCCGAAATGATTAACATCCCGCTTATTATTTCGGGATCCGGCATCACCGAGCCGAAAGTATTCAACCAGCTTGGCGGCCAGGTTGATATTCTGCCTACGGTAGCGAACCTGTTCGGCTTCCCGCTCGACCGGCAGATTCATTTCGGCCAGGATATCCTGAACAATGCTTCGGTTAACCTGCTGCCGCAGCGTTATTATCTGCCGACGGGCTCCTTCGTCAGCAGCGACGAGCTGTTCCTCTCCGGCAGCGGCTATGAGGACGGCACGCATCTTCCGCTCCCGGGAGCCAGCACCGTGTCTCTTGACTCGGAGGACGAATTCAACCGCGCGCTGGAGCTGCTGAAGTTGTCCGACAGCTATGTCAGCCAGCTTCCCAATTGGAAATGATTCGACACAAAAAACCGATCCTTAGTTAATAAGGATCGGTTTTTTTGCGCGCTGGTTCAAAGGATTTATTTTAGCTATTAAGGGCGAAATCCACTAAATTTCTCTAGTACAATTCTCTCTCATCTGATAGTATCAATAAGGGTCAATTTACAAAATTCTTACATAAGAGAGGAATATGAAATGAAAACTTTTTCCCGTAGTTTTATTGTTTTCCTGGCGGCCTTTGTGCTGCTCGCGCTTCCGTTTCAAGCTTCCACGGCAAACGCTGCGTCCGCGGAAGACACGCTGAGCACATACTTCCCGGGTGATATCGACGATCACTGGGCTTATGACGAGCTCGACAACTTCGTTAATGCCGATTTGCTTAAAGGCACCCTTGATTCGGAAGGCAATACGATGATTAAACCGGATCTGTCCGTCAGCCGTGCGGAATTCGTGGCCATTCTGGTTCGCGCGCTTGGCTTGACTACAACCGATACAGGAAAAACCTTCGCTGACGTTCCTGCCGGCAAATGGTTCTCCGAGCCGATTCGCATCGCCAGCTCCCTCGGTATCGTTAACGGTCTGACCGAGACGACCTTTGGTCCAAACGAATTGATCAAACGCGGCGAAATCGCTACAATGGTCGTTCGCGCATTCGAATCCTCCGTCAAGTTTGAAGGCGAAGCGAAGACCTTCTCCGACGTACCGGAATACTTTGCAACTCCGTTCATTGCAAAAGCTAGCCAAGCGGGCATCGTTCGCGGCGCTACTGCAACAACGTTTAAACCATACGCTAACGCAACCCGCGCGGAAGCTGTCGTAATGGTTCAACGCGCGCTGGATCTGCAAGCGGGCAATCTGCCGGAAGACGCGACGCTTACCGCTTTGATTGATGAATACGAGAAACAAGAAGCCGAGGTTGTTAACTCGCAGGACTTCGCTAAGCTTGGCGACGTTCTGGATAAATACATGACGGGTTACGCTAAAGCCGAGAGCGCTTTTGAATATCAGGATTATTCGGAGCTGGCCAAGGAAGGCTACACCCTTACTTTGGAAAAGCTGACTCCGCAAAAGTATGAGATCGAATTGAAAACAGACCGTTTCGCCACCATTCATGCAACAGGCAGCACGTACAAAGTAACGGTTAAAGGCCAAACCGACGCCGATACGCAAACGCAGACGGTTCCTAGAGACGGCTACTACCTGCTGAAGAAAATGGAAGACAACAGCTGGAAAATCTATCTGTTTGCTTCCGATGCGGATGACGCATCCGGCACTGACGAAATCGCGGAATAAAAAGGAAGAAGGCTTGCGGATATCCGCAAGCCTCTTCTGTTAAATGACGTATGAAGAATCCGGTTCAAACAAGCGGCTGATCTGCTCGTAATCCTCGCGGGTCAGCTTCCAGCGGGAAGCGGCGGCATTTTCCTGTACCTGGGCAGCCGTCTTGGCGCCGGCGATAACCGTTGTAACCGCCTTATTATAGAGCAGCCAATTGATCGCAATCTGGCTAAGCGGCTTGCCGATGGACCTTGCGATTCCTTGCAGCAGCTCCACCTTGAGCACATTCCCCTCGAACTGACCGCGCTTGTAGAGGTGATTGCCGTAGGAGCGGATATCGTCATCCCGGAACTTCGTTACCTCGTTGAACTTGCCGGTGAGCAGCCCTTGCGCCAAAGGACTGTACGGGATAAAGCCCAGCTGCTGTTTCTCGGAATAAGGAAGCTCGGCATACTCGACTTGCCTTTGCAGCAGGTTGTACGGAGATTGAAGCGAGACGACGGGTGCAACGGACTGCGCCGCCACAAGCTGATGAACGGAGAAATTCGATACGCCGATGCTGCGGATTTTACCCGCCTGGACAAGCCCGTTCAGAACCGAAAATGTCTCCTCGATGGGCACCTTGCCTTTAGGATCCGGCCAATGCACCTGGTAAAGATCGATATAATCGGTATCGAGCCGAAGGAGACTGTCGTCCACCTCGCGGATAAGGCTTGCTCCGGACAAGTCGATATCGACCTGGTAACGGTCATCCCAGACAAGACCGCATTTGGTGGCAATAATCACTTTATCCCGTACGGACCTAAGCGCTTTTCCCAGGACTCTCTCCGATTCCCCGAATCCGTATACCGGAGCCGTATCGAAAAAGGTAATCCCGAGATCAAGGGCTCGATCTATCGCCTGCCGGATCTCCTCCTCCTCTACATGTCCCCAGCCGTTCCGGCCCGCAGCCCATGCTCCGAAACCAATAACCGACGGGTACAGCTCGCTTGCGCCCAGCCTTCTTGTTTCCATCCTCCTGCCTCCTTTTATCCGGCGATTTTTATCATAGAATACCTATTTACTTACTTGGAATTATTTCTCATTATACTCTTCCTCCCGTTGCTTGACAACGAAAGAATGAATGCCTATGATGGGGTCAACCTAGAGGAGAAGGAGCAATGCAAATGGCACGCAAACGCGTCGATCACGTTGGAATCATGGTAAGGGATATGGAAGCAACCATCCGCTTCTACGAGGAGTTTGTGGGATTGACCCTGAAAGGCCGTCTGACTCATACAAACGGCGTTATTGAACTGGCTTTCCTTGGCTTCGGGGATTCCGACGAGACGGAAATCGAATTAGTCCAGCATTACAACGGCGAGCTGCCCGTTGAAGGCCGCGTTCACCACTTCGCGATTCATGTGGACGATGTGGATGCCGAATTCGCACGTTTGAAGGAGACAAGCGTAACGTTCATCGACGAGGATATTACAACGCTGCCTAACGGCTACCGTTACTTCTTCATCAGCGGACCGGAAGGCGAACGGATCGAATTTTTCCAGCGTTAATACATAACGCCCAAATAAGAAGCCTCCATCTCCACCGTTCGTGGATTTGGAGGCTTTTCTTATTGTTATTTTACCGCTTCGAGCACTTCAAGAACGTGGCCGTCTACCGATACGCTGCGCCATTCGCGCGCCAGTACGCCGTTCTCGTCGATCATGAACGTCGAGCGCTCGATTCCCATGAACGTTTCGCCGTTCCAGGACCGCTCCTTCCAGACGCCGAACAACTCGGATACTTCATGCTCCGTATCGGCCAGCAGCGGAAAAGGAAGCTGGAAGTCGTTAATGAAGGTATCATGCGACGCCAGGTCGTCCGGGCTGATGCCGATCACTTCCGTGTTATACGATTTGAACTGCCCGTTGTAATCGCGGAAATCGCAGGACTCCACCGTGCAGCCCGGCGTATTATCCTTCGGATAGAAATAAATCACCAGCTTTTTGCCCTTGTAGTCGGACAGCGAAATATTGCCTCCAGTTGAAGCCGGCAGAGTGAAATCCGGTACCGCTTGTCCTGCTTGCACTTGCGCCATAAATGAACACCTCTCCTCGAAAACGTTTTATACGCCAAGTTTACCACGATTAGCCACAAATTCGAAGAACAGCGGCTGCTCCATAACAAAGGAATGAATCTCTTCTCTGCCGAGCGGCAGCGAGTAAGCCAACGTCAGCTTCATAAGCGCGGCTTCGACGGACATGTTCTCGATAAAGACCGCTCCCGCCTCCAGCAGGCGGATAGACGAAGCATACATCGCTTCGCTGCTGTCCTTAAGCGGGCATAGATACAGGTCGACGCCATGCTCCGCGCAATACTCGGCAAACTGCAGAAGAGAATGGGAATCCGCCCCGCTTGCATTGGCCGTTCCGGAGTGGAACAGGTCATGCAGCACGGCCTTTGGTTTATGTACGGAGAAATCGTAATACGAATAATTCAGCCCCGGAAAAGGACGGATATACAGCATGCCGGACTGGATGCCTTCGCCGTCCTCCAGCCATGGACTGCTCTCCGGCTGGCGCGCGCGCAGCTCCTCATGGGTTGGATTGAACGGATGGTCGTAACGGACCAATCTTCCGCCGGTCATGGTGCCGTAAGGCACGCTGTAAGGACTGTCGAACTGGTCGGTGAACGACTCGCATTGCGTAATGCGGCTGCCGAGATAAACGACCGATTCCCCTTTGTCATTGCGGTAAATGACAAATACGCCGGGGGCCGCATCCTCCGAAATAAAGTCTACTGCCGCGGCGAAATTGCTCAGTCCGTTTGCCCGCTCATCGCCAAGCGGATAGTTGCTGGCTACAAGGACCAGCGGGATCGTCAGGTCGCACAAAACAAAGCTGAGAAGCGCCGCCGAAAAGGCAAGCGTATCCGAGCCATGCGTCACAATAATGCCGTCGTATTTGGATTGATCGACGGCCCTGATCGCCGAGATCAATGTATTCCAGTCCGACGGCACGATATTTTCGCTCAATATATTCATCGGTTGAACCGTTTCAAGGTCCGCTTCCCGCTTCAGCTCGCTCGCCATGTAAGCATCAATCAAATGGTAAGAGCCCGCTTCATTCACCGAAATCGCGCCGTTATCGTTTTTGCTGCCGATTGTTCCGCCGGTGAACATCACAAGTATTTGGCTCATCAGTAACTCCCTCTCCGTTTCAGCGATTGGCATATGGTTCCACTACTCATTCGTCCCCATATGCAACCTAAATCATACTAAACCGGACTTGAGGCTTGCAAGCAAGCGTTTAACGAACCCCGCTCCGCAGCGGCGACAGACCCTGGATGCGGCACTCGACGACATCGCCGCTCCGAAGGACGGCGGCGCCCGGCGTACCGGTCAGAATAACGTCTCCCGGCAGCAGCGTCATTACCTGCGAGTGGAAGTCAATCAGGTAGGCAGGCGGAAAAATCATATTCGCCAGCTTGGCCGCATGCGCCAGCCCGCCGTTATGCCACGTCTCCACCTGAAGCTCCATCAGCTCTCCCGCCTCATCCGGCGTAATCAGCTCGGAGCCAAAGGTAAAGAACGTGTCAAAGCTTTTCGCCCGGGTCAAATACCGCATATGCCGGGCATGAATGTCCGCCGCCGTCGTATCGATTGCCGCCGCAAAACCCGCGATAGCGAGCAGCGCTTCATCCTCCGATACGTTCCGGCATGTCCGGCCGATAATAATCGCCAGCTCCGCTTCGGCCGTCACCCGCTCGGATTGGGCAGGCAGCACAATATCCTCGCCGCTCCCGATTATGGACGTATCCGGCTTCATGAAGCTGACCGGCTCCTCTTCCCGAAGAGCAGCAAGCTGGCTCGCGTCCGCCGTGTAATTCATGCCGATTCCCCATATTTTGCGGGGATGGCGGTAAAGCGGCGCTGGGCTTGCTTGCCCAGCCGGAATGACCGGCAATGCGGCCAATCTCTCTTGGCCGCCTTCGTTATACCAGGCCGTTAGCTCCTTCAACCGGCCGCTTGCAATCAGGCCAAATACATCCGTCGGCCAGTCTGCTCCCGTGCCGCGATTCAGCTCCGCCAGCGTAACATATCCTTCGGGCACAGCTATGCTGCCCTGCTCTACACCGTCATGCACAATCGTCGCCAGCTTCATCGCCTACCGCCCCTTCTCGAATTGTTCCGCCCAGCGCAGCAGGTTAAGGTCCTGCTTCGCGCCCGCTATAACCGACAGCGCGATAGGAGCCCCTTCAACCTCGCCTGCCGGAATCGTGACCTGCGGAAGCCCCGACAGCCCTGCTATGCAGGACAGCTGCATCGTGCGGAACCGGCGTTCCTCCACGGCAGGTCCATGTATGGTCCGGCTAGGCGCGGTGCCCGGAATCGTCGGTATGACGAGCAGTCCGTCAGCGCCAAGAAGCTCCCGCAGCCGTTCCCCGACAGCCCTTCGGAGCACTCCGTCCCTGTCGGCTTCCGCGTCCGATATCGTGCTTGCCGAAGCAAATCTCGCGCCGATGCTCTCGCCAAATACCGGCTTCTCCCGGACGATCCATTCGCCATGCGTCTGCCAGATTTCCCGCCCTTGCGTCGTGCGGAACGCATGGCTCCAGGCTTCCAGACCCTCCGGCGCGACCGATCGCCACTCCTGCGTCATGCCTTCCGTCTGTACAAGCTGTATGCAGACGCTCTCCAGCGCCTTGCGGCAGGAAGGCTCCGCCTTCTCCCACGCTTCCTCGGCAAAGATCAGCCTGCGAAAATCATGCCGCAGCGCTTCCTCATCGTTAGTCTCGGCTAACAAGACCCCTCCCACCTGGCGCAGCAGAGAGATGTCCCTTGCCATCCAGCCGACGGTATCATAGCTTGGGGCGAGCGGAATAACTCCGTCAATGGACACAAAGTTATGCGTCGGCCGGAACCCGTATATTCCGCAATAAGCGGCGGGCACGCGGACCGAGCCGCCCGTATCCGTGCCAAGCGCGAAGTCGACGGCGCCCGCCGCCACCGCAACCGCCGAGCCGCTGGACGAGCCGCCCGGAATGCGGTCCGGCGCCTTCGGATTAACCGGCGTGCCGTAATGTTCGTTTTGACCGTTAATGCTGTACATCAATTCATCGGTATGAGTTGTGCCGGTCAAACGGGCACCCGATGCAAGCAGCTTGCTAATCGAGGAGGCCGTCTTCTCCCAAGGCGAATGCGTACGTTGCCAATCCGGATTGCCGGCCCCGCTCGCGTACCCTTTTATCGCAAATACATCCTTTACGGCAAATGTCAGGCCGCTAAGCGCTCCCTCCCCGGTGGGCGGTAGCTCCAGCTCCGGCTGCACAAACGCGTTGTACGTATCGATCATGGAATAATCCCTCCCTCTCTATCCAGCAATTCGGCTACCAGCCGATGGCCGAACCGTCGCAGCGCGGATCGGCGCCGCCGCTCAGCAGACCGTCCTTGCTTATCGCTATGGCATGGGCATGCCCCATTATCCCGTCGAAATCGGGTAGCCTGCGGACAAGATGCCCCGCCTCCTCCAGCTTCTCGGCTGTCTCTTCCGAAATCCGTCCTTCGAGCTTCAGCTCCTGCGTTGGCGCTCCCCAAGTGCGTCCCCATACAAAACGCGGTTCGCTGACCGCCTGCTGCGGATTCATGCCGAAGTCGATCATCCGCGTCAGCATAAGCGTCTGCGTCTGCGGCTGTCCTTCCCCGCCCTGCGTGCCGTACAAAAAGCCCGGTTTGCCGTTCAGGCAAGCCATTGCCGGCATAAGCGTATGGAAGGTCCGCTTGCGCGGCTCCAGCCGGTTGATATGGCTCGGATCAAGCGAGAAGAACGAGCCGCGGTTCTGCAGCAGCACGCCGGTATTACCCGCGACAACGCCCGAGCCAAACTCGAAATACAAGCTTTGGATAAATGAAACCGCATTGCCGTCCTCATCGACAACAGCCGCATAAGCGGTATCGCTGCCAACGGGCTGGCTGTTAATGTCCGCGGCAGCCTCCCTCTTAATCGACGCCGCAAGCTCTGCCGCGTATTCCTTGCTGAGCAGCCGGTCAAGCGGAACAGCCGAGAAGGCGGGATCCGTCAAATACCGGTTCCGGTCGCGGAAGCTCAGCTTCAGCGCCTCCGTCAGCACATGATAATACTCGTAAGAGCCATGCCCCATAGCCGCCAGATCAAACCGTTCAAGGATTTGCAAAGCCATTATTCCGGTGAAGCCCTGCGAATTCGGCGGCACCTGATAAAGTTCGTAACCGCGGTAAGAACCGCGGATGGGCTCCGCCCATTCCCCGCTATGCTGCGCGAAATCGTCCTCCGTCAGCAGCCCGCCTTCGGCTTGGAGGAACCGGACAATCTCCGCGGCTACTTCACCGTGATAGAAGCCGTCCCTTCCTTTTTCCGCAATGGCGCTTAAGGTTGCCGCCAGCTTTGACTGGACAAACCTTTCTCCGGCAGGTATTACTCGCCCGCCCGGCATATAGATCGCAGCCGTAGCCGGATGCTCCCCCAGCATACCGGCATGCTGCTTGGTGTGTTCATATTGATCGGGTGACATCGGGAAGCCCTCCGACGCATACGAAATCGCCGGCTCCAGCACTTCCGCAAACGTTAAGCGGCCGTACCGGTTCTGCACCGCATGCCAGCCGTCGACCATGCCGGGCACCGTAATGGCGCTGCGGGGTCCTCTTGTCGGAATCGCCTCCGCGCCTGCAAAAGCTTCAATGGCTGCTTCGCCTCCCGACCGGCCGCTTGCGTTGTAAGCCCGCACTTCCCCGTCCGAAGCGTGATAGGAGAGGAAAAAAGCATCTCCCCCAACGCCCGTCATATGCGGATAGACAACCGCCAGACAAGCGCTGACCGCAACCGCAGCGTCAAACGCGTTGCCTCCCCGCTCCAATACGCGAGCGCCTGCCGCCGTTGCCAAATGATGCGGACTTACAACCATCGCTTTCGTACCCGTAACCGGCTTCTTCATCCCCATGCCACCTCGCAAGTCAGGTTTACTAACATTATAGATTCAACATAACACGCCCCCATGCCTCCGGCAACGGAAAAGAAAGCCGACCCCTCTTTTTTTGTTGATGATGAACAAAAAACGCTATATATTTATGCATATGGTAATGAATCTTTCGATTTTACATACCTTTTGCATATACAGGAGCATTAGAGAGGAGATAGACTAAACATGCAGCACCGCACTTCAAGTCCAATCGAGAACGTGCAGATCGACGAAATCGATCGCAAAATCATTTCCGCCCTGCATCAGAACGGCAGAATTTCTTACACCGACCTGGCCAAAGACATCGGCTTATCCCGCGTCGCGGTGCAGGCCCGCATCAATACGTTAATGGAAGAGGGCGTCATCGAGCGATTCACCGCCGTTATTAATCCGGAGAAGATCGGCATTACGGTCAGCGCTTTTTTTAACGTGGAGGTAGAGCCCAAGTATCTTCATGAAGCGGCGGACCGCTTAGCCGACGAACCGGTTGTGACCAGCCTGTATCATATGACCGGCCCAAGCAAGCTGCATATGCACGGACTGTTCGCGAGCAATCAGGAGATGGAGACCTTTATGCGGGAGAAGCTGTATCCGCTGCCCGGCATTATGGGCGTCGACTGCCAGGTACTGATTAACCGATACAAAAGTCGGATGGGAATGAGGCTGTAATATGGAAACAACAACGTCTTTGGAGCCGGGCAAGAGCCCGCCCCGGACCGGAAGGCCTTCCGGTTTAACCGACTACGGCCACATCGCATGGGCCATGGTCAAAACCGGTGTATTAGGCTATGGCGGCGGACCGTCGGTTATTCCGCTAATCCGTTATGAGGCCGTTACCCGCTATCATTGGATCGAGGATGATGAATTCGCCGAGATTTTGGCGCTGGCTAACGCTCTCCCGGGACCTATCGCCACCAAAATGGCCGCTTATCTCGGCTACCGCCGCAAGGGCTGGCTTGGCGCCGTCGTTTCCGTTCTGGCCCACATCCTGCCTTCGGCCATCGCGATGATCGCGCTGCTGTCGGTGGTGCAATATTTGAGCGGTTCGGCCGTCATACAAGGGATGATCTCCGCGGTTATTCCGGTCATTGCCGTTATGCTTGGCGTCATGGCTTACGAATTTGCGAACCGCGCCGTCAAAGGGCTTGGCAAATGGATGGGCTTCGCCATGTTTGCGGTTGCCTTTCTCCTTCTGCAAATTATTAATATTGAAGACGCAATCGTTATCGTCGCCTTTCTTGCGTACGGAGCCGTCCATTTCAAAGCGGCCGGCTGGGTTGCCAAGCGAAGAAACAAACTGCGCGCACGCTCTGAAGGAGGCAGCGATTAATGGACTGGCTTGACCTTATTATCGGCTTCTTCGTTGCCAACGTGCTTGGGTATGGCGGCGGCCCTGCGTCCATCCCGCTTATGTACAACCAGATCGTTACGCATTACGGCTGGACGAACGACGCCGAATTCTCGAATATCCTTGCGCTCGGCAACGCCTTGCCCGGACCAATCGCAACCAAGATCGCCGCGTTTATCGGCTATGACGTTGCCGGCTGGCCGGGCCTAGTCGTTGCGCTTGCGGCTACGATCATCCCTTCCGCCGTAGCGCTGATTTTCCTGCTTAAGCTGCTGCAGAAGCACCGCCAATCCCCGATTGTAAAGGGGATGACCTTGCTTGTTCAGCCGGTTGTCGCCATCATGATGGTGCTGCTCACCTGGCAGATGGTCGATACGTCGATCCATTCCACCAACCTGTGGCAGACGCTTGGCATTGCGGCCGTGGCTTACTGGCTGATGGAGCGCAAAAAGATCCATCCCGCAATCGTCATCTGTATCGCCTTTGTTTACGGCGGCACGGTGCTGGCGCATATCTAAGAAGAAGATCAGAAGCCCTCCCATGCGTCATTTTGAGCGATGGGAGGGCTCCTGTTGTGGTTAGCCAGGCTGGAGTTCATTATCCGGTCATGTCCACCGTTTGGGGCAAGCTATTCAAATTATCCGTGGTCGTGGTCAGCCGAACTCCCCTGCACGAAATACAGTATATTTGCCCAATATCGGATGGTCTAAAGCATTATATTGCATGGAGTGCAGGATATTTCACCGATTTAAGTCATAATAGATTAGTTTGGGCCATTATGCTGCATTCCGTGCAGGATATTACCGATTACTGGGCTCATAAGGCCAATATGTTGTATTCTGTACAATGAATGTACGCGAGCAGCGGAAGCCTTCCCCTATAAAATGGCGGCTGCGCTAGGGTTATCCCGGCGCAGCCGCTCTTTTTTACATCTCTTTCGAATGAGTATGGACCTCGCGTCCCGCCGGCACGTATTCCTCATCGGACTTCATAAACGGCCAGTAGTTCGCTTTGCCGAACACCCGCACCATAACCGGAATGAACAGCGGCAGCATCACCAGCGCGTACAGGAACAGGCCGCAGAGCACGATTGTGGCAATCTGCAGGAGCGACATAACCCCCGAAGGAAGCATCGCCGCAAAGGTGCCGCCCAGAATAACGGCTGCCGACATAATGACGGTGCCCATGTTTTTCATCGCCGCCAGAATCGCTTCGGCAGGAGACAGCTGATCGCGGTACTCCTTGAAGCGGTCCATCAGGAAGATGCTGTAGTCGATACCCAGCGCCACCAGCATAACGAAGCCGAAGAAAGGAACCGCCCAGCTGATGCCGGTATGTCCAAGCATCCGCACGAAAATAACTTCGGTAATCGCCATGGACGTATAGAACGTCACGAGCAGCGAAGCAATCATATACAGCGGCATAATGACGGAACGGAACAAGATAATGAGAATAATCGCGATGCCGATAATCATGAGCATAACCGTGCGGGAATAGTCCTCGTTCGAAATATTGCTCAAATCGTTGTTCATGCTGGAAACGCCGCCAACCGCGTAAGTCACATGACCGGCAAAAGGAGTGCCTTGCACGCCGCGGCCCACTGCCGCCTCCAGATCGTCAATCTGCGACATCGTTTCTTCTTCGTACGGGTTGCCGCTGAAGACGACGTCAAACTTCGCCGACTTGCGGTCTTCGGACAAATAAA
Source organism: Paenibacillus sp. BK033 (assembly GCF_004345425.1). Lineage (GTDB taxonomy): Bacteria > Bacillota > Bacilli > Paenibacillales > Paenibacillaceae > Pristimantibacillus. The sequence continues at coordinate 367,832 of NZ_SLVP01000004.1, read as the reverse complement.
CGTTCAGCGCCTGCTGGAACTCGTCATTCTTGATCGCTTCACCCGGGATGAACCAACCGGTCATCTGTTTGTTCGGCGAGGAAGACAGCTCATTTAGATACCCTTTCGCCGAAGACAAGCCGTTCGTTACCTGCGACAAGCCGTCGACGCTCTGATCCAGCCCATCCGTCAGTTGACCTAGCTGGCTGTTCAGCTCCGTAAAGCCGGACTGCAGCTCCTTCTGTCCGTTCGACAGCTGATCCAGACCTTGCGTAACGCCAGGCAGCTTCGAAACGATCTGCCCTTGGCCGCTTGCCGCCTGCTCAATGCCTTTCTGCAGGTCGGCAATGCCGCTTGCCAGCTTGGCGAGTCCCGCCGCAAGCGCCGCTTGCCCGTCAGCCGCTTGCTTATAGCCGGCATTGGCTTTGTCCAGCCCGCCGCTCACGCCGGTTAGCTGCGCGTTCAGCTGCGACAGCTGCCCGCTCAGGCCGGAAGCCTGCTGACCAAGCTGCTTCACCGAGCTTAATGCCTGCTGGTAAGCCGCATCCTCCGCAAGCTCCGGATGGGTTGCGCTAAGTCCCGAGATGCCTTGCTCTAGACTCGACAATCCGTCCGCAAGCTTCGCCTGCTCGGATGCAACCGACTGATAGGCCCGCGTAAGCTGCGTTAATCCGCTGCCCGCCTGCTGATAGCCCTTCAGTAAATCCCGGCTTGCCGCCGCAAGCTGATCGGCGCTTGCCTTAGCCTGCTTCAGCCCGGCCGTTAATTCTTTAGCCCCGGCTGAACCGTCCTGCAGACCGCGTTCAATCTGCTTTAGTCCGGTACCCAGCTGGCCGATGCCGCTCTTCAGCGCGTTGGTGCCTTCCACCAGCTTGCCGGCGCCGGCGGCCGCATCGTTCAGCTTTGGTCCGTTTTTGCTAAGCTCGGAGCTGGCATCGGATAAGCCGGAGCCGATTTTGCCAAGCCCGTCATTGCTTTGGCCAAGTCCGTCCGTAAGCTGGCCGACCTGATCGGACACGAGGAAATCGTCCATCGCTTCGCCAGTCGGGCGCGTCGCGCTGCGGACCGCTTTTACGCCGTCAACCTTGCCAAGCTCCCGGCTGATCTGCTCGAGCGCCGCAAGACCGTCCGACGTATCAAGCGGTTCATCGGATTTCATGACGACCGTGGTTGGCAGCGATTCGCCCGGACCAAAGCTGTCCGCGATCATGTTAAACGCCTTGACCGAATCGTATTTGTCGCCAATCTCGTCGAGCGAGTTAAACGACAGAGAGCCCTTGTATGCCGTAAGGAACGGAACGACCAGCACCGCCAAAATAACAAGCGCCCAAAGCGGACGTTTCAGCGAGAAGCTGCCGACCGCGCCCCAGAGGCCGCTGGGCTTATGCTCCAGCGAGCCTTTCGAAGGCCAGAAGAGCTTAGGTCCAAGCGTCGCCATAAAGAACGGCACGATCGTAAACAAGGCCAGCAGCAGCACGGCGATCCCGACGGCTACCGCCACCGCGGAGCGGTACAGAATAAAGGTCGAGAAGCCAATGGAGGCGAAGCCGACCAATACGGCCAAGCCGGAGAAGAGAACCGTTCGGCCCGCCGTTTTGTAAGTAGCTACAATCGATTCCGGAATATTGCCGCCGCGGTGCGACAGCTCTTCCTTAAATCGGCTGATCAGCAAAATGCAGTAGTCCGTCCCGATCCCGAACAACACGGCAACGAGAAATATCTGCGTAAAGTTGGAGAGCGGGAAGTCCGTGTATTTGACGAGAAAAGCAACGATGGACTGCGTCACCATGTAAGTAAAGCCAACCGTCAGAAGCGGCACGATCGGCGCCACTGCCGAACGGAACACCACGAACAGAATAATAAGAATAAAACCGACGGTAATGAATTCGGTTTTCTTCAGCCCTTCCTGAGAGCTGGTGACGACATCCTCCGAAATTAGCCAGTTGCCGGTGTAATAATGCTCAATCTTGACGTCTTTCAGCGCGTCGTACAGATGATCGCGGACCTGCGCGAGCTCCGCTCCGTCCAGGTTCACGTTGACGAGCACCAGCACGGTGGAACCGTCCTCCGCCACCATTTGCTTCGCCAGCTCCGGCGTATCGAAATGCGTCGTCAGCGAAGTGATGCGCAGCTCGTCTTTCTCTTCCTTCAGCTTGTTGATGCCGCCTTGTATGCCGGCCAGGTCTTCGTCCGATAACCCGCCGTCTTTATGAAAGACGAGCACCGTGGAAGCACCGCCGCCCCCGGAGTCCTTCGTGCCGATGGCCTTCTCCATGTCTGCGGCGATTGTGGAGGAATAGCCGTCCGGCACGTTTACCTGCCCTTTCTCGCGGACAAGATCCTGCATATTAGGCGCGCTTAGCATAAGCCCCGCCATTACCGCAATCCAGACAACTAGAAGAATCCATCTTGCTTTGATTACCGTCTTCATTTTTTCTCTAACTCCTCTCCGTCTCCCGGCGGTTGTGACATAACCATGGCCAGCTTCTCATAAGTCTCAATAAACGCAAGTGCTTCCCGTTCGTCAAAATGCTTCAAATACTTCGCGATCAGCTCCTGGATTTTGCTCTCCACCGCATCGGCCATCCGCATGCCTTCATCGGTCAGCCGCAGCAGCGTGACGCGGCGGTCCTTCTCGTCCGGCAATCTCTCCAGCAGCTGTTTATCGAATAACCGCGTAATTATCGCGGTGATCGAGCTCTTTCCCACGCAAAAGGTATCCGCAAGCTCCGTCGAGGTGCATACCCCTACCGTCCGCAAATAACGAAGCGTCGATGACTGCTCAAAGGTCAGCTCCTCCGGCATCAGATCGCGGAACATGGCCGTCAGCCTGCGTTCAACGGTAAAATGCGCCCCTTCGTAACGGCGGATGATCCGCCCCAGCATATCGTTGTCTATCCCCATGTCTATATCCCTCTCGTTTTCCAACTCATTAGTTTCACTGTCGAACTATTAGACAGTAGAACTATAGCAAAAGGATTAGTCGTCAGTCAACCCAGATGCAGCCAATATTTTGAAAATTTTATGAAAAGATTGGAGCGATTGCTTGTCCCTGCCGGCCGGACTTATAATATTGGTGAAACTTATTATTGTTACGTAGGAGGCTGGAATGATGTACGATATCATCGTTATTGGCGCCGGTCCTGCCGGTGCAAGCGCAGCAATCTTTACGGCAAAAGCAGGCAAGCAAACGTTACTGCTCGAGAACAACAAAGGCATGACCAAGCGGGCTTGGTTCGAGAACTATTACGGCATTACCGAGATTGGCGGCCCCGATCTTGTGGATACAGGCAAGAAGCAGGCCATCCGGCTTGGCGCAGAATTAAAAGAAGAGACCGTTACCGGCGTATCGCCAATCGAAGGCGGCTTGTCCGTTGTAACGGATCAAGGCACTTACGAAGCTAAGCATGTACTGCTGGCAACCGGCGCTTTGGTTGATCTGGCACAGCACATTGGCGCAGCGACAAAGCCCGGCACGGAGCCGCGCATCAAAACCGTGGTCGATGTTGACCCCGCCGGCCGCACCAGCATCCCAGGCGTATGGGCAGCCGGTACGGTTGCAGGCGTCAGCGTGCATGCGGTTATCACAGCAGGCGACGGCGCCAAAGTCGCGATTAACATCATCAGCGAGCTGAACGGCGAGCGTTACGTCGACCATGACGTGCTGAAAGCTTAAATAAGCAAAGGACGGAGCAGAAGCTGCTCCGTCCTTTTTTTGGTTTCGCTTGCGGCGGTTGGCGAGCGCCGCTGTTGCGCGGCTGGCGCCGTAACACGGAAAAACCGCCTTATTGCGCTGCTTTTGCCCGCGTATCCGTTGCTCCACACCTCGCCAAGGGGCAGAGATAAAAACGGGGTACGCCAGTTACCTGTGCGTACCCCGTTTTCTATTAAGCTGTAGCTGAGCTTGAAGCCGATGGCGCTGCCTGCTGCCCGGCTTCACCTTGCCGCTTGCCGAAGCCGAAACGGGCGCCGCCCTCAAAGCCGCCGCGTCCGCCCTTAGGCGCTTCCCATTCGCCGTTTACTCGTTTCGTTACCTCGTCCGTGACCGCTTTCAACTTGACGTCGTATTCCTCTTGCGCAAGCTTGCCGCTTTCGAGTGCTTCGTCAAGCTTGGCTTTCACGGCGTTTACTTCAAGGTCAATCACGCTCTGCACGCTTACGCCTTGCTTGTCCGCAATTGCGGCAAGTGTCTGACCATCCTTCACTGCCGCCTTAAGCTCCGCCGACGTTAACCCAAGCAGCTTGGCGAGTGCTTCTTTATCGCCAAACGCGAAAGCACGACCATGCCCTTGCCCTTTGCCTGCAAAGCCTTTCGAATCAAGCAGCTTGTCGGCAATCGCCGCGCTATCAAGCCTTTTGACCGAATCACCCCCTGCAGCCGTATCATCCTTCTTCGGCGCAGCCGCTGCCGCGGCATCGATCCACTCCACCAGCTTCGCTTTCAAGTCCTCGCGGCTGATGCCTTGGGCTGCCCCAACCTCAGCCAAGGTGGACGTCACGAGCTTGCTCTTCAGCTCTTCGGCAGACAGCTTCAGATAGTCCGCCAGCTTACCTTCCATACCGGCCAGTCCGATAAAGCCGCGCTTGCCGGCAAGCTTACCGTGTTTATCCTGCTGCCCTCCTGCCGGCGACTGGTCCGATGACATTGCCGCTGAAGCCGACGCCGACGAGTCGGAGCCGGCCGCGTAAGCCAATCCCCCGCCAAGCGCAAGGGTCAGCGCCATCAGGCTTGCCGCGATTGCTTTGCTTCTTCGCATGATATACCGCCTTTCTATTCAGGAATTTCAATTACCCCTCCATTGTATCCCTCTTCTATGAACAGATTTTGAACATCGCTAGTAATTAGCGGATTGCCAAGGATGAGAATTGTCTCAGAACTAAACTCTAACCCGCCAAACACCGAAAAATAGAGTAAGTACCGCTGCCAAATACTTTTCTAACACGGCCACGCGAACTTACCTAATATTTGGCTGTTATAGTTGGTTATAAGATGAAGACAACTTTGCTCAGGCAGCCGATCAACTTCCTAAAGAACGAGGGATCATGAATGTTCAAGAAGAGAAAAACCAGTCTAGCGCTCGTCCTTTCCGTTGTGCTTGCCCTTCTGTTTCTGGCCACAATCGGGGCAATGGTATCCATCACGACAAACAATCAGAAGGATGCCTATTTCGAAGAAATGTCCCGTACGGTCCAGACCCTTGGCAATATTACCAGCGCCAAAATCGACCTGATCACCTCTGCGCAGGAGCAGCTGAATAAAGGAAAGACGCAAGGCTCCACGGACTTTTACAACTTATCGTTATTTCTGGAGGCCATGAACTCCAACGACCAAGTCTCCAACGTATACGTTTTGCAGCCGGATAAAGTAGAGAAGGACGGAAAAACCTATCTCACCACGCTGCAGGGCACCGGAGCGCTTACGCAAGCAGGTCTTACGCCGGGCACTCCGTACGAGCTCTCTCCTTCCTTTGTAAAGGGCTACGATAAGGCAATGAAAGACGGCTTCGCCAGAGTGGCTACCTACGAAGATGAAATGGGCACATGGGTGTCTTACCTGATGGCGATTAAAGACAACTCCAATAAAACGGTCGCGATATTGGGCGCCGACTTCGACTACGACAACGTGCAAGCGGAGCTCGACCGGAGAATGTGGCAGGTCCTTAACGTGGGGATCGCCTGCGATGTCATCGCCATTATCCTCATCGTATTGATCGTTCGTTTTGCCGTAAAACCGTTGAAGCGCCTCAGCCAGGTAGCCGCTCTTGCCGCAAAAGGCGACTTGACCGTCACCGTCCCGGTCACTACCGGCAATGAGATTGGGCAGGCCTCTCATGCCTTTAATGAGATGATAGCCAGCCTGCGCCAGTTGGCCAGCCATATTCGTTCCACCTCCAGCGAGGTTGCCGGTTCATCCTCCATGATGCAGGAAAGCGCCGAGCAGACCTCTCGCGCAACGGAGGAAGTCGCTAACGCCATTCATGAGGTTGCCGCGGGAGCGGATACGCAGCTGCAGAGCTTCCAGGAATGCCAGCGCGCGATGAACGAGATGACCGTCGGCATCCAGCGGATTGCGGAGTCCTCTTCTTCCGTGTCCGAGCTTGCCGCCGACGCCTCCGAGCTTGCCAATGCGGGCGATACGGTTATTAACCGGACAGTCAGCCAAATGCGGGTGATCGAGCAAAATGTCAGCGAAACGGTAACCGTTATGCAGGAGCTGCAGCAAATGAACAGCCAGATCGGCTCCATTCTGGAGATGATCGGCGAGGTATCCAAGCAGACGAACCTGCTCGCTCTTAACGCATCTATTGAAGCAGCCCGCGCAGGGGAGCATGGCAAAGGCTTTGCCGTTGTTGCCCATGAGATCCGCAAGCTGGCCGAACGCTCGAAGGAGTCCTCCGATCAGATCGGCGAAATTCTGAGCGGCATCAGCAGCCGGACTAGCGAAGCCGTTCTCTCGATGGAAAAAGCGGCGGAAGGCGCGCGCGAGGGCAGCTCCGTCTCCCATCAGGCCGGCGAATCGTTCCGCTCGATCCATGAGGCTATCCGCCAGGTGTCTTCTCAAATCCAGGAGGTTTCCGCGGCATCCGAGCAGATGTCGGCGGGCAGCGAGGAAATCGCGGCCTCGCTTGATCAGCTGGAGCATATCGCCGAGGCATCCTCCATACAGTCCCAGCGCGTGGCCGCGGCATCCGAGGAGCAGCTCGCTTCCATGCAGGAGGTTGCAAGCTCATCCGCGCAGCTTCGCAAACTTGCCACCGAACTGAACAAAGCGATCGATACCTTCAAGACGCAATAAATTCGCGCAAACGACAAAAGCACCTCCATCAAGCCAAACGGCTGCATGGAGGTGCTTTTTCATAACCATAACCGGAAACGGAGAGAACCCTTCCCCGATCCGTCATGAATTAGGATGCGGTAACAGCCGAGCCTTGCTGCAGCTGGTACATCGCGAAATATTTGCCGCGGTGATCCATTAGCTGGTCGTGATTGCCGCGTTCGACGATGCGGCCGCGGTCCAGCACCAGAATCTGATCCGCCTGTCGGATGGTGGATAAGCGGTGGGCAATGACAAACGTCGTGCGGCCCTTCTTCAGCACGTCCAGCGCTTCTTGAATAATGGCCTCCGTCTCCGTATCGATGCTTGCCGTTGCTTCATCCAGAATCAGAATCGCGGGATCATAGGCGAGCGCCCGCGCGAACGAGATCAGCTGGCGTTGGCCGGCGGACAGCGTGCTGCCCTTCTCGATCACTTCCGCATCGATGCCGCCCGGCAGCTGCGCGAACATGTCGTAGGCGCCAACGTCGCGAAGCGCCTGCTCCACCCGCTCCCGGCTGATCGCCGGATTGTTCAAGCTGATGTTAGAGGCGATCGTACCGGTGAATAGGAACGGATCCTGCAGAACGATGCCCATATGCTGGCGCAAATGCTGCTTCGGAATATTCAGCACATCCTTGCCGTCGATTACGATGCTGCCTTCATTCGAATCGTAGAACCGGAACAGCAGGTTCATAATCGAGCTTTTACCGGATCCGGTATGGCCAACCAACGCTACCGTATCGCCTTGGCGGGCGGTGAAGGAGATATTTCGCAGCACGTATTCATCCTTCTTGTAGGCAAACGAAACGTTATCGAATTTCACTTCGCCCTTGTAACGCTCCATTGTGCCCGGCTCAACCTCAACGCCAGGCTGATCCATCAGGGTAAATACCCGCTCAGCGGATACCCTTGCCGTCTCCAGATTGGACAGCTGGTTCACGACGCCAACGATCGGCTGGAACATCCGGTTCATCAGATCGACGAACGCATACAGCACGCCTACCCCGATGGCGGCGCCAAACCAGTCGCCCCAGAAGAACCAAATCACGATAAGGAAGATGATGTTCCGGACCACGTTGACCAGGTTATGCGACGTAATCGAGTTCAAGCTCAGCAGCTTGTTCTGATACGTAAAATAATGCTCGTTCAACTCGTCGAATTCTTTAAAGGTCTCTTTCTGACGGCGGAACGCCTGGATAATCGCCATCCCCTGGATGGATTCGTTGATCATCGCGTTAATCTCGCTCAGCTTCGTCCGGATAATCCGGTTGTAACGGGCAGCAAAGCGCCGGTACAGATTAATCCATACGAGCAGGATAGGTACCAGCGGCAGCGCAAACAGCGCAAGCCTTGGATCCAGCAGGAACAATGCTCCGTAGATCGCCGTCATGTATACGATCGCGGAGAAGAAGTTTGCCAGTACCGCGACGTACAGCTCGCGGATGGCCTCCGTATCGTTCGTAATCCGGGAGACGACCTGCCCGGCGGCCAGCGTATCGAAGTAGTTCACCGGAAGCCGCTGCGTATGGGCGAATACGTCATTTCGCATGCGCCGGACAATCCGATTCGCGGAGGTCTGCAGCAGGAGCCGCTGTCCGTAAGTGAATACCGCGCCAAGCACGAGCAGTCCGACATAAAGGCCGGCCAGCTTCATCAGGCTTGGAATTTCCGGGCTGTAGAACTGGTACAGCTCCTTCGCCGAAATCAGGGCAACCGGGAATGCGGCACTCTCTCCGGTTGTTTTGTCGGTGACGGTCATCTGGCCGTCCGTCACCTTGCGCACGCCCTCCACTGCGGGAAGGGTGCCTTCATGCCAGTAAAATTTTCTGCCGGCCTGAAGCAGATGCACCTCGGTGCCTCTGGCCTCGCCGGCTGCGAAGTGGTCTTCGCGTTTATACCATTTATCTTTATAAGAGACCGCGTAGGGCTCATCCCCCGCAACCTCGTACCAGCTCTTCTCGATGCCGAGAATATTCTGATCGATCATCCGCTTCGCGATAAACGGTCCCGCCAGCTCCGCGCATACGGCCAGCAGGAGCAGAACCAACGCTCCGATGATCGGTTTTTTATAAAGCATGGCGTATTGAAACAATCGTTTACCTGTTTGACCCATTGTTCGTAAACGCCTCTCTTTCCTATGATTCAATCAGCGACTCCAGCTGCTGCCGCTCGTACTGCTCTTTGTACCAGCCATCCTGCTTCACAAGATGGTCATGGGTACCCTGCTGAACAATGCGTCCTTCGTCCAGCACGATGATGTGGTCAGCGTGCTGCACCGCGGACAGCCGGTGTGTCGTGATCAGTGTCGTTTTGCCTGCTCGTTCCGTCCGGATGCCTTCGATAATCTCGGCTTCCGTCCGTCCGTCTACCGCGGACAACGCGTCGTCCAGCATCAATATTTCCGGATCTGCGATAAGCGCGCGCGCAATGCTGACCCGCTGCTTCTGGCCGCCGGAGAGCGCAACGCCCTTCTCGCCGACCATCGTTTCCAGCCCGTCAGGCAGGAATTGAATATCCTTGGCAAACGATGCCCTTGCAAGCGCGCGCTGCAGATCTTCTTCCGTCGCCTCGCCCTTCTTGCCGAACATAATATTCTCGCGAATCGTCTTCGAGAACAGAATCGGCTGCTGCGGCACGTACCCGATCCAGCCAAGGAGCCGCTCCATTGGCAGCTTCTCCAGCGGCTGGCCGGTAATCTTGATTGCGCCGGCGCCAACCGGATATTCGCGCAGCAGCTGCTTGAGCAGCGTTGTTTTGCCGCTGCCCGTGCGGCCGACAATGCCCAGCGTCTGGCCTTGGCGCAGACTGACGTTCACGTCGCTCAAGTTGTCTACCACCGACGATGGATAACGGAACGTCACATCGTCGAAAGCAATCGTTGCCGGAGAGGTCACGTCGACGGTGTTCTCCGCGTCCTGCACATCCGGCTTGTAGCCAAGCGTTTCATCTACCCGGTCAAGCGAAGCGTTGCCCCGCTGCATAATGTTGATCAGCTCGCCGATTGCGAACATCGGCCAGATCAGCATCCCGAGGTAGACGTTGAAGGAGACCAGCTCGCCAAGCGTAATCTCGCTGTGGAATACGAGATAACCGCCGTAGCACAAGCCGATCAGGTAACTGAGGCCGACCAATATTTTGATCGTTGGCTCGAAGAGCGCATCGATCTTGGCCACCTCGATATTTTTCTGAAAGACCTCATCTGTTTTCTTGCGGAATTGATCCTGGCTTGCTTCCTCCTGCACGAAAGCGCGGATAACCCGCACCCCCGATACCGATTCCAGCACCTGGTCGTTTAATTCGCCGAAAGCGTCTTGCGACTGCATAAACCGCTCGTGGATTTTACCCCCGAAATGCTTCATCGCAAGCGCGATAAACGGCAGCGGCAGAAGCGCCGCCAGCGTCAGCTTAACGCTGATCATCGCCGCCATAATGCCGAGAATCGTCAGCATGAAGAAGGTCGAGTCAATCAGCGTCAGAATGCCGAAGCCGGCCGTCGTGGCAACCGCATTCAAGTCATTCGTGGAGCGGGCCATCAGGTCGCCCGTCCGGTTCCGTTCATAGAAGGTTGGCGACATCTTCAGGAAGTGGCGCATCAGCCTCGAACGGAGCAGCCGCTCCAGAACGAAGGCACCTCCAAACAGCTTATAATGCCACACGTAAGTGATCGCGTAGCCGACCACCGTCACGGCGATCCAGCCGGCCACGACCTGCATAAAGCCCGTCGCGTCCAGCCTGCCCTGATGAATGCCGTCAATCGTATGGCCGATCAGCCAAGGCGGAATCACGTCGAGAAAGCCCGTGATGATCAGCAGTACGCAGGCTAGCGTATATCTTTTCCAATTCATTGCGAAAAACCATCGAAGCTTCTTAAGTACAATAAACATAGTTTCCGTTTGACACCTCCCGTTTCCATCCAAGCATCTTCCCCCACCGCAAAAAAAGGAAGCGCACCGTAAGATAACGATACGCTTCCTTTGGCAGCAGGCGGGCGCAAATTGGCCCGCTGCATCAAAAAAGGCGCACGGTTACGGTTACGTAACCATGCGCCTTTGATTCTAATGGGATACCCCTAAAGATCAAAGAGATTCGACGCGCGGATGGATTACGCTCATAAATTTAGTATGCATTTGGTTAAATGGTTGATGGACGCCTACAATTGGATTCATGCCGTAATCCTCCTTTCGATTTGTTTAAGATATTTGTCACTTTACCATCCGAAGAAATAACTGTCAATCCGTTTTTTTGTAAAACCCCGCCTATTTTGGAGAATGATCACATGACCCAAGCTTCCGCCTGCCGCTCCGCCAGCAGAAGCTGCTCGCGAACCTTGACCACTTCGCCCACGATGATAAGGGCCGGGTTGACCACTTTGAAAGACACCGCCAGCTTATGAATGTCAGCCAGCGTTCCCGTAATAACGCGCTGTTTGCTTGTTGTGCCGCGCTCGATAATCGCAACCGGCGTGGTTGCCGCCTTGCCGTGCTTCAGCAGCTCCCCGCGGATGACGGCGAGCTGGCTGACGCCCATATAGATCGCCAGCGTATCCACGCTATGCGCAAGCAAATCCCAGCGCACAGGCTCCTGGTCGCCGTGACAGCGGTTGCCGGTCACGCAGGCGAAGGATGCCGCCTTCCCGCGATGCGTCAGCGGGATCGCCGCCGAGGCCGCCGCGCCGATTGCGGACGTGACCCCCGCCACGATCTCCCACTCGATGCCGTGCTCGGCCAGCTCCAGCGCCTCCTCGCCGCCGCGCCCGAAGACGAAGGGGTCGCCCCCTTTGAGGCGGACGACCGTTTTCCCTTGCTTGGCGTAGGCGACAAGCGCCGCATTAATTTGTTCCTGCGGCATCGCATGCGCATTAGGCGCTTTGCCGCAGTACACCAGCTCCGCATCCGGGCGGGCGTACGCGAGCAGCTCTTCGTTCACGAGCCGGTCGTACAGGATGACATCCGCCAGCCCGATTCGCCGCATCGCCTTCACCGTAATCAGCTCCGGGTCACCGGGGCCTGCCCCAACAATAAATACCTTGCCTGCCGCCTCCATTACAGGCCGCTTTTCTCGGCTGCAAGCGCCGGTTTGGCCGAAAGACCCGACTTTGCGGAAGAAGAAGAGCTTTCGGAGTCTTTTGCCTTCTTGTTATGCGACCAGTAGAACATAAAGCCGGTAAACAAAGCGCCGCCGACAAAGTTGCCGAGCAATACCGGAATTTGGTTCCACAGCCACCAGTCCGCTACAGACACGTCCGCGCCAAGCATCATGCCGGCCGGGATGACGAACATATTAACGACCGCATGCTCGAAACCTTGCTCGAAGAACATCAGAATCGGCAGCCACATCGCGACGATTTTGCCCAGGGTCGATTTCGAGGTCATCGCCATCACCACGCCAAGCGTTACCATCCAGTTGCACAGGATCGCCTTGATGAACACGAGAATGATGCCGTCGAAGCCCATTTTTTGATACCCCAATGTCTTGGTCTCGCTGACTTGAATGAGCATTTGAGCTAGCGGATTGGACATATCCGTCCCCATCTTCGTAACCGCCATGCCGTATAAAGCCGCATATACCGCGCAGCCGATCAGATGACCGATAATGACAAGCCCATAGTTGGCCAGCATGCGGGTCAGCGTTGTTTTCCGTTTGAAGACCGATAGAGGAATAAGCGCAAAGCTGCCGGTCACAAGCTCAAGCCCCAGAAGAACGATGATAACAAAGCCAATCGGGAAAATAATTGCCCCCGTTAATGGGAGCGAAGTCTGCGTTGTCGCCGTATAGGCGAGCGTTGTCGCAAAGGCCAGGATGCCGCCGCCCAAAAAACCTCTCATCAGCATTTGCGAGGCGCTCATTTCCGCCTTCGCCGTCCCCGCCTCCACCATCGATTCCAGTACTTCAGCCGGTTTCACGTAGTCCATGTTCCATTCCTCCTAAAATGAATGATCACCGTAATAGCCCGTGTACGGGTTATCGTGATGATTCATACTTCGCGAGCATCCACCTAATGAATGATCACCGCAATTGTTATCTCTCTTCTACAGGGTGATATAGATGTCGCCGCTGCCCGGGTCAATCTCCGTCTCGAACGTCTTGATGCAGCCGTCATCGGGCTCATGCACGCGTCCGCTCTTCAGGTCAATCTTCCAATCATGCAGCGGGCAGTGCACGGCCGTGCCGCACACCATCCCCTCCGACAGCCTGCCGCCCTTATGCGGGCATTTGTTCTCGACTGCTTTCACGCTGCCGTCCGCCAGGCGGAAAATCGCCACGTCCGTGTTGTCAATCTGCACCGTACGAGAGCCTAATACGTCGATATCCGTTAATTTCGCTACAAGCACCTTTGTCACCATATGGTAGCCCCCCCTATCCTTGCACCGGCTGCGGACTGGATAATTCCTCGAAGTTTTTGCGCAGCTCTTTGTTCTCGATAATTTCTTTCCATGGATCCGTTGTATAGCTAAGCGTCTTCTCCAGACGTTCGACCAAGGCCAGACGGTCCTCGCGTTTCTCCAGCGCTTTCTTGACATGATCCAGGCCAACGCGTTCAATCCATTGCGCGGTACGTTCGTTCCATGTCGCATTCTCGCGGTAATATTGCAGGTAAGCCGAGGACCATTCCATCACTTCATCCTCCGTCTTCACGGTGCAGAGCAGTTCGGTCGCGCGGACGTGTATGCCGCCGTTGCCGCCGACGTGAAGCTCCCAAGCACCGTCGATGGCGACAACGCCAAGATCCTTGATCGTTGCTTCCGCGCAGTTGCGCGGACAGCCGGATACGGCAAGCTTTACTTTCGCAGGAGCCGTCATTCGCTCGTAGGCTTTCTCCATCCGGATCCCCATGGCGATCGAGTCCTGCGTGCCGAAGCGGCAGAAGGTGTTGCCGACGCAGGTTTTTACCGTGCGGAGGGTCTTGCCGTAGGCATGGCCGGAAGGCATATCAAGCTCTTCCCAAATCTTCGGCAGGTCTTCCTTCTTCACGCCGAGCAGGTCAAGCCGTTGTCCGCCGGTGAACTTCACCATCGGTACCTCGTACTTCTCGGCGACGGTAGCGATTTTGATCAGGTCGGCCGGCGTGGTCACGCCGCCGTAGACGCGAGGCACAACCGAATAGGTGCCGTCCTTCTGAATGTTCGCGTGGTAGCGCTCGTTCGTGAAGCGCGATTCCTTCTGGTCCTCGTATTCTCCCGGCCACAGCATGCCAAGATAGTAGTTCAGCGACGGGCGGCATTTCGTGCAGCCCCCTTCGTTCTTCCATCCCAGCACGTTCATGACTTCCTTGACGGTCATGAGACGCATTTCCTTGATTGCCGCAACAATCTCGTCGCGGGAATGCTCCGTGCAGCCGCAGATGCCTTCCTTTACCGGAGCGCCTGCCGCATCGCCGGCGTACAGCTTCAGCAAGCCTTCCACTTGAGGCTTGCAACCGCCGCAGGAAGCGGAAGCTTTCGTGCAGCCTTTGAGACTGGCCATCGTATTGCAGCCTTTATTCTGAACGGCATCGGCAATAGCGCCCTTCGATACGCCGTTGCAGCCGCAGACGATTTCATCGTCGGGCATCGCCGCCAGCCGGTCCGCCGCGGAGGAAGCGCCTCCTCCTGCCGCAGGCGAGAAGCCGAGCAGCAGCTCCTTCTCCTTGCCTTCGATCGATTCGCCCTTCTTCATAATCGAGAACAGCTCGGCGCCGTCGGAAGTATCTCCAAACAGTACCGCCCCCACCAGCTTGCCGTTTTTGATCACAATCTTCTTGTATGTGCCCGCTACATCATCTTGAATACGCAGGGCTCTTGTTCCCGGTCCTTCGTTGAATTGGCCTGCCGAGAACACGTCGACACCGGATACCTTCAGCTTCGTTGAAGTAACGGAGCCTTGGTAGCCTTCCGTCTCAATGCCGGCCAGCAGCTTCGCCAAAACGGCACCCTGCTCATACAGCGGAGCGACAAGGCCGTAGGCGATCCCCCGGTGCTCGGCGCATTCGCCAACGGCGTATACATCCGGAATATTCGTCCGCATGAAATCGTCAACGATAATCCCGCGGCCGACTTCAATGCCGGAAGCCTTCGCTAAATCAACGTTCGGGCGGATCCCCACCGCCATCACGATAAGATCCGCTTCAACCTCGCTGCCGTCCGCGAATTGCAGAGCCTTTACGCGGCGTCTGCCCGTAATGGAGGCCGATTGCTTGCTCAGCAGGAACTTCATGCCTTGCGCTTCGAGCTCGCGCTGCAGCATCCGCGCCGCCGGCTCATCCAGCTCGCGGTTCATCAGAATGCCGTTGATATGAACAACATGGACGTCCATCCCCAGATTCAGTAGCCCCCGCGCCGCTTCAAGCCCCAGCAGGCCGCCGCCGATTACGGCTGCTTTTTTATACTTTTGAGAAGTCTCCTGCATAATCTCGGTGTCGCGGATATCCCGGAAGCCGATTACGCCTTCTTTGTTCGCGCCAGGCAGAGGCAGCATAAACGGATTCGAGCCCGTCGCCATCACGAGCACATCGTAGTCCGCTTCAATCCCTTGCTGGGAATACACTTTTTTCCGCTTCGTATCGATCTTCGTGACCGTGTGTCCGGCATGCAGCTGGATATGATTGTCCGCGTACCAGTCCCAGTCGTTAATGACGATATCCTTCATGTCCGTTCCGCCCGCAAGGACCGAGGACAACATAATCCGATTATAGTTCGGGTACGGCTCCGCTCCGAAAATCGTAATGCTATATGCATCCGGAGCGAGCTTGATCAAATGCTCGATTGCCCGCACCCCCGCCATTCCGTTGCCAACCAGCACCAATTTCTTCCGATCCGCCATTGTCATTCTCCTCTCCACTCTCTCCAGCCTCTAATCTGTATGGAAAAATAGAAAAAGCCTGCTTCGGATTCCGCGAGGACGCACTTGTGCATTCCCGCAAAAGACGAAGTCAGGCTTCATTGCCGCTTCAAATGAATACGCCATTGTATTCATGAAAGATTGAATTTTCGTACCTCAAAACCGTAAGCTTTGTCGGTGTGTTACCGCTACTATACAATGGCATGACATTCATGTCAACATACTTAACATAAAAAATGAACATTTGTGCGTATCGACAGTTTTACACAATTCATGTTATATATAATAACAAATGATATTCGTTTGTAGGGGAAGAGGAGGATGACATGCGTTCTCTGTTAGTGATCGACAATGCCGGGGGAAATGCTGAAGCGCAGTCGCTGGAGCAAATGCTGGAGGCATACGGGTATTCGGTATTGTATGCAAGCTCGGATGATACGGCCAAAAACCATCTGCCGAAAGCCGATGCCGTCATTTTTCATCTGCCGTTGGGCGAAGTGAAGGCTTGGGGCAACCGGCTGTTGCAGCGCAAGAGGCTCCCCATGCTCTGGTGGTGCAGCGCCGATACGGCAACGATGTCCGCCGCCTTTTGCGAGGACGATCTGCCGATCGACGGTATTCTCGCGCCATCGATGAGCGAGCAGGAGCTCCACTGGGCGCTTCATTTCGGTTCGAAGGCCTGCTTCGAGCGGCAGCAGTGGCTGAATGAGCGCAAGCAGCTGGAGGCGCGGCTCGAAGAGCGGAAGTGGATTGACATGGCAAAGGGTATCCTATGTAAAATAAAGCAGGTATCCGAGGCGGAAGCTTACGACCTGCTGCGCAAGCAGGCGATGAACGAGCGGAAGCGGATCGTGGATGTGGCGACATCCATCGTGAAAGTCTATCAGCTGCTGCAAGAGCAGAAATAAAGGGGTGCTGACGATGTTTACCACACTATTAAAAGAAGTCGGCCGCGGGAAAAGAGGCGCCAGGGACTTAACCTATGAAGAGGCGCTGGAAGCGGCCGACTGGATCATGAACCGGAAAGCGTCCCCTGCCCAGATGGGCGCCTTTTTTATTGCCGAACGGATTAAGATGGAAAGCGTCGAGGAGCTGGAAGCGTTCGTACACGTATGCCGGGACAACGCCTACCGCGCTCCCATTCAAGAAGGGCTGGACTGCGCGGGACCATACGACGGGCGGGTAAAAACCTTCTTCGCTTCCTTCGCTACGGCCTTCGTGCTTGCTTCGGCCGGGCTTCCCGTTACACTGCACGGCGCAAAGTCGCTGCCGCCGAAATGGGGCGTAACGCTGCCGGATATGCTCGCCGAGCTCGGCATCGGCAAAGCGCAGCTGACGCGGGACCGCGTCGTGCAGGCGGCTAAGGCAACCGGCGTGCTGTTCGTGGACACGGAGGAATGGTGTCCGCCGCTCGGCGAGCTTCGGAGCATCCGCGAAGAGCTTGGCATGCGCACGGTGCTGAACACCGCGGAGAAGCTGATCGATTTCTCGCATTCGCCGTACCTCGTCTTTGGCGTTTTCCATAATACCGTCTTTGACCGGATGAGCAAGCTGCTCACCGATTTGAAATACCGCCGGGCCCTTATCGTGCAAGGGACGGAGGGCTCCGAGGACCTGTACATCGAGCGTCCTACCCGCACGTACATCGTGGAGAACGGCGAGGCGCGGCTGCATGTTATCGATCCGGAACAATTCGGCATGGAAGCAACGCTGCCGGAGAAAAAGGAATGGAGCGCTGCCGAACAGGTTGAAAACGTAGAGGCTGTCCTGCAGGGAACGGCGCATATCGGCTACGTAAACCAGGTCCTGCTTAACGCGGCCGTTCGGCTACGCCTGGCCGACCGTGCCGAATCCGTCGAAGAGGCATTGTACCAATGCAAAGAGCTGCTCGACAGCGGCGCCGCATGGAAGCGTTACATGGCTTGGCGCGGCAGCCTGCTTGGCGAAGGAACCCCCGCCCCAATCGGCGGTGTAAAGTAACGTGACATAAGCGGTGCTGCAGCAGGGCAGCCTCCCCCTCTATCTTCCCTAAGATCGTCATAATCAAGAGCTTCTGAAGGCCCGAACGGCCATCAGAAGCTCTTTTTCAATCCGCCTTCTTAAGCGGGCAATCCTATATTCTTAACTCCGCCAACGCAGCCAGAGGCTAACACTATAGGTAGGTTAAGGCCTCTAACGGGCCTTAACCTAGTGGCGGCGGACAGCGGCAGTTAGGGACGGTTTAAGGTCTCTAGGGGACCTTAAAGGCCAGGAGAGTGTAGCTAGTTTTCATGGTTAAGGCCCCTTAGGGGCCTTATCGCAACATTGCAGCCGCCAAAGTGGCATAAAACGCCGCTGGGAAAAAATAAAACCCTGCGAGGGCGTTAAAGTCTGCCATCAGGGCAAAAGCAGGTCCAGAAGGCCCCCACAGGGTATTATCGCCGCTAACCCGCCTTATCGGCCGGCACCCTAACGCGAGCGAGCCCGCCGTACGAGCAGCACATAGCTGAGTACGGCCGCGGTCTCCGACGCGGCGATCACAATCCCCATCGGCAGCGCGGCTTCGCTGCCGCCAAGCCCCACAAGCGGCGCCATGCAGGCGCCAAAAACAAAGGACAGCAAACCAAGCAGCGCCGATGCGCTGCCTGCCGCCTGCTGCTGGTTCTGCATCGCAAGCGAGAAGCTTGCCGTCTGCACGATGCCGACGCTGGCAACCACGAAGAATAAAGGCACCAGCACGGCGAACAACCCCCAGCCGGCTACAATACCAATCAGCAGCACGAGACCGCCCGCAAACGCTAGGCTAAGTCCCGCAACAAGCAGCTTCGGCGCGCTTACCTTGCCGGCAAGCCGCCCGGCGATCTGGCTGGCCGCAATAATGCCAAGCCCGTTAATGGCAAAGCATAAGCTGTAGCCTTGCGGAGAAACGCCAAACAGGTTCTGGATCACAAACGGCGAGCCCGAGATGTAGGCGAACATCGCGGCGACCACAAAGCCCTGCGTCAGCGCGTAGCCCATAAATACGCGGTCCGTCAGCAATCCGCGGAATTTCATCAGCATGTTGCCGATACCGCCCTGCGAGCGGTTCCTCTCCTGAAGGGATTCCTTCATCCCCAGCCATACCGCCGCAAGCATAACCGCGCCGATTACGGTCAGAACCATAAACACGCCCCGCCATTCCGTCCATTTCAGAATCTGTCCCCCGGCAATCGGAGCCGCGATTGGAGCTACCCCGTTCACCAGCATAAGCATGGAGAAGAACCGGGTCATTCCCGCTCCCTCGAATAAATCCCGGACGACCGCACGCGAAATGACAATCCCCGCCGCGCCGCCAAAGCCCTGCACGAAACGCAATAGAACAAAGGTCTCGATGGACGGCGCCGCCACGCATAGCATCGAAGCCGCAATATAAACGATAAGTCCAATTAACAAGGGCTTCCGCCGGCCTCTCACATCACTGATCGGACCAATAAACAGCTGCCCAAGCGAAATGCCAAGCAGACATGCCGTTAAGCTGAGCTGGGACATCGAGGTTCCCGCGCGGAAGTCGCCCGCAAGCTCCGGCAATGCCGGTAAATACATATCGATGGAGAGAGGAGCAAACGCCGAAAGCGAACCAAGCAGCAAAGCCATCCATAGGACAGCTCTCGGTGCCTGCGCCGGCGAGGCATCCGTACCTTTTACCATGATGACAACCACTCCCGAACCGTTTTATCGCAACCATTCTAATGACGTTCCCCACCCCTGTCAAGGAAACGAAAAAGAGGATGCCTCTATAGGCATCCTCCCGCGCGATCCAACTACTCGGCCGTAGTGACGACAGCGCTCAGCTTTACCGGATCATTCAAATTCACAATCAAAGGAAGCATCCGCTCCCCGCTGATCATAGGAGATTGGCACAGGACGCAGGTCGGCGTCTGGTCAAAAGAGAAGTTGGCCCGCATCCAGCCATTGCAGTCCTCGCTTGCGCATGACCAAATTTTCGTGATGACCTCCGGGATTTCTTCTTGAATCTTTTTCCTGTTGTACATAGGTATGTATGCCTCCTTCTACAGATTAATCTGGTACGGACTTCATGAACCCCGCCACTTTAGAGTGCCTTTAACCGCCAATTTCATACATGAAATTCAGAAACGGCAAAGCAGGCGCAAAAAAAGCTCCCCCGCCTCGGTCAGGAAGCGAAAGAGCTTGTAATATGCAGGGTTTGGAAGCTTTATTTACAGCTTATAGCCGAATTCGTTTGGAATATATTCAATGCAGGAGATCGCGGTAAACGTCAGCCTTTCCCCTGCCGCATCATATTTAACCGTATCCGAAGCAACCGAGTACCAAATCTTCAGCGTCGGCCGACCGTCTTCGTAATTCCGAAAGATAAACACGTTCAGCTCCTGCTTCCACTTTAGGATCTCGTCTATTCCGGCATGCTTTGGCGCGTTAACGGCGAATAGCCACTGCCCATCCTCATGCGCGACCTCGTAAGACACCGATTGCTTGGATGAATCCACAAAGGTCCGGCCGCCTACGGCGTGTTTGATGAGTAATTGTTCTTTCATGGTTGAACCCTCCTAAAAAGCGTATAGCTCGCTTTCAGCCGCATTTCGCAAGCCTTGCCCTATGGCAGATCAATCAGCATAACAAACGCGGATTCTTCCGCGGACAGCACAAAATCGGGCTCGAATTCCGCGCGGATCGAATCTTTCGGTCCCATCGCAATGCCGTTCACATTCAAGTTTCCTTCCAGCACCATAACAAAGGCGCGGCGTCCGGTTTTCTGATTAAAAAAGATCCTTCTGCCCGGCTGCAGCCTCCCCAGATAGATCGTCATATCCTGATTGATGCTTGCCGTATCTCCCGCACCATCCGGCGTTACAACCGGCAGCAGCGCATTCTGGAGCTTTTCTTCATCGTAGCTGGCCATTTCGTAGGAGGGAGCGAGCCCCCGTTCTTTCGGCATAAACCACAATTGCAGGAACTTTCCTTCCTCTGTATCCGAATCGTTGTATTCCGCGTGAATAATTCCCGTTCCCGCCGACATGCGCTGAACTTCGCCAGCCGATGTTACTTCAATATTGCCAAGATTGTCTTCATGCTTCAGTCTTCCCGCTAGCGGAATCGTCACAATCTCCATCTCGCTGTGCGGATGCGCGCCAAAGCCGCGACCCGGCGCAATCGTATCGTCGTTTAATACGCGCATGACGCCAAAGCTCGAGTTGTCGGGATCGAAATACTCCCCAAACGAGAAGCTCATCGCGCTGCGGAGCCATCCCAAATCGACAGAATGGCGGGCACTTGCCGGAAAATGTTTCATCATCGAAAAAACGCCTCCTTTTTCAATCCATATTCCGAGCCATATCCTCCTTTTATTGTAACCTCAGGCAGGCAGGTATACCAAAAATACGCCGGACAGGCTCGCAAAGACCTTATGTAATCGTAATGGTAAGTTTAAATATAGGGCAATCTAACGGCAGGAGCTGAAAAAAGGGAGTGAACGGGCGATGGACAACAAGGATGATCTCGTTACGGAGAGAGATATCGATCCGAATTTCGGCTTATTTACAGAGGAGATGCGGCAAACCGTCTTGCCGGACGCATCAAGCAAACTGATCGATAGGTATCCGAAAAAGGGCGCAACAGCGCCGCCTCCCAGCGGACCGGCTGACGGCTCGCGGTAAGGAGCTATATCAAGTATAGCATTTACGGAGTGAGGTAAACAGCCCCTTACGGCGAAATATCGCCATATACGGGAAAATAAAAGGACGCATTCGCCTGCACATACAGGTTATGCGTCCTTTCTCTTTATTTCACGCGAAGCATTATTTTGCAGAAACCGCTGGCGTTTCGTTAGCTCCCGCCGCAGGCAGCGTCGGGTAAAGCTTCTTCGATACAAGGGTCTGGATGATCATAAACGTTCCCCCGACAACCCAATACAGCGGAACCGCAGCCGGAGCGCTGAAGGAGAAAATCCCCATCATGACCGGCGAGAGCAAGCCAAGCATCGCCATTTGCTTCTGCTGGGCGGAGTCCACGCCAATCTGCGATACGCGGAACTGCACGTAATAAATCGCCGCGGCCAGGAACGGCAGAATATGATCCGGCGTGCCAAGCTGGAACCACAGGAACGAGTGCTGGGCAAGCTCCGGCGTCATCTTGATCGCATAATAAAGGCCGGTCAGGATCGGCATTTGAATCAGCATGGGCAGACAGCCAATCGCCATCGGGTTAAACTGATGCTTGCTGTAGAGCTCCATCGTTTCTTTTTGCAGCTTGGCCTGGTTCTCGGGCGTCTTCTCTTTGTACTTCTCTTTCAGCTTGTTCAGCTCCGGCTGAATGACGCTCATCTTCTGCTTCATGCCCTGCTGGCCTTTATACTGCCGCAGCATCAGAGGCAACAGAACGATCCGCACGAGCAGCGTCATGACGATAACGGCCATGCCGTAGCTGTCGCCAAAGAAAGAGGCGATGTGCTGAATCAGATACGAGAACGGAAATACGACATAGTGGTTGAAAAAGCCCGGCGTGTCCGAATCAATCGTTCCCTTGGCGCCGCAGCCGCTGACGATCACCAGGATCGCGATGGCTGCGAAAATTCTGTATTTTTTAGTAAAAGCGGTGAATGCATTGTTTGTGCTCATAATAGCCTCCTCGTTTGTGTGCGTGCTCGGTAATCTCCACAAACGAAGGGCAACAATCCGCTAATTCACCATCCGGCGCTTCTTTGCGCTTTATCCTTCGGGCCAGCCAATGCTGGATCCTCTCCAGCCTGCTGATGACGACGACGATCGGAACAATCGGCTCCCATACGACCCGCTTCAGCAAGGTATTAAACTCCGCGTCAACGCTCTGATGGGCAAAATAAGCCAGATAAGCCATCGAGCATAAAATACTGATCGAGAAAAAATACGGGATTAAATCCTGCAGCTCTAACAATGCATTCACCTCCTTAAAAGAATTGTATATTCAAATGGTTGTGCTTCAACCATTTCGTGCAATTCTTACCTCGTAAGCATGAGCTAAAGAATTGTATATTCAAATGGTTGTACTTCAACCTTTTCGTGCAATTCTTGCCTCGTAAGCATGAGCTAAAGAATTGTATATTCAAATGGTTGTACTTCAACCTTTTCGTGCAATTCTTGCCTCGTAAGCATGAGCTAAAGATTTGTATATTCACATACGGCTAACAGCCGGAAACGTTTCTTCTCCCGGCCCAAAGTCTAGTTCGAGTCCATTCTCAGGACGGTTAAGACGGGTGTCCGCCCGCGCTACAATGAACTATGACTATATTATCACATCGCGGACAGGATAGCTTCCTTGGCTTCTTGGAATCCGATGCACAATTTTCCGCGGCAACGTCCGGGACGGAGGAATCGATTGTATGTATTTTGCAGCTATCAGCGTTGCAAGGGGCTTCCTACTTCTTACCCTGCTGCTCGCCTGGATTGCCGGTAACAAGGCATCCGCCCTGTTATTCAGCGGGACAGAAGCGAATTTGAACCGAAAAGCACGTAAATTAACGACTTGGGCTGTCTTCCTGTCCATCTCCTGCGCGGGCGTTCTTGCAGGCATTATCTGGCTTATGGCGGCTACGGATTCCGTCTTCTGGCGGGACCGCCTGCTCATTCCGCCTGTCCTTATTGTTCCCATGCTGATGATCTGGCTTGGCGCTCTGCCCCGCCTTCGCCGCATCCGGCAGGCGACCATGCGCAAGACCGACTCGCCCCTTGACGTGAGACTGCTGAGCCGGGCTTCGCAGCCGGTGCTTGTGGCGCCTTATCAATTCGTGGCGCTTGGTTCCTTAACCGGCATGTATTGGACGTTTACGACCACGATTCCGTTCGACGTTATGAACGGCACTATCCCGCTGGTGCTGCTCCTTATCGCGGGCATGGTCCTATGGCTTACCCATCTTAACCGAAGCTCGAGAGTCAGCTTGAACGGAACAAAGCCGGTTAACCGGCCCTTGATTCGATTCCTGCGCCGGCTGACTGTATTGGCTATTGTCCTGGCATTAGGGAGCATTCCGTTTTATGGCGGACTTACGGCCAGCAAGCTGCCGGAGACGATCTCCATGACGGAAGGGCCGATGGATAACGGAACGGGTACGATGCTTGCCCATAACCATCATAGCGGCGCGGTTACCGCATCGGCTAAGCCCGTAAAGGAAGTCTCCGTCGACAGCCTGACCGGTCCGGCGGAAGGAAAAGCCGATGTATCGTTTACGCTGACCGCCGAGAAGAAGACCGTTAAACTGGCTTCAGGACGCACGGTAGAGGCCTGGACCTACAACGGTCAAACGCCCGGGCCGGAGCTGCGCTTCAAGAAGGGGCAGCTGGTCGAAGTCAAGCTGATCAACAAGGACATCGAGGAAGGCGTAACGCTGCACTGGCATGGCCTTGACGTCCCGAATGCGGAGGACGGCGTAGCCGGAGCAACGCAAAATGCCGTCATGCCCGGCGAGACCCATACGTACCGGTTCGTCGCCAATCAGGTCGGCACCTTCTGGTACCATTCCCATCAGGATTCGCAGGAAGCCGTGCAAAAAGGACTGTTTGGCCCGCTCGTGGTAGAACCGGAGGATGGAATGCCGCCCGGTACGAAGGATATCACGGTGATGACTCATATCTGGGATCACCTTGGCGTTGCCATCGGAGATCACGAAGGCATCCAGCGGATGAAGATTGCGCCGGGAACTCCGGTACGTCTTCGCCTGATCAACACGGATGATTGGGTCAGGCAATCTTACGCGCTGCTTGGAGCCTCTTTTAAAGTAGCGGCCATTGACGGAACGGAGCTTCATGAACCGCAGCAGCTGAAAAATGTCGGGCTGGATTTGATTACGGGCGGCCGGTACGACGTGACCTTCGTCATGCCGGACACGCCGGTAACCTTAAACGTGGGGTTAGGCGGCAAGCTGGGCATCGTGATGAGTCCGGACGGGCAAGGCGATTTGCCAAAGCATGCAGCTAACCTGACGGTCTTTGACCCGACCCATTACGGGACGCCGGCTGCAACGCCTTTTGACGCAAGCAGCCATTTCGACCGGGAGTTCACCATGGTGCTGGATAACCAGCTCGGGTTCTTTAACGGCAAGCTTGCGCTCAACTATACGATTAACGGCAAAGTGTTCCCGGATACGCCGATGTTTATGGTTCGCGAAGGCGAGCTTGTGAAAACAACGATTATTAACCGGGGTGCCGTTGAGCATCCCATGCATCTTCACGGCCATCATATGCTCGTCCTGTCGCGAAACGGCGAGGCCGTAGACGGCAGCCCCTGGTGGACCGATACGCTTGATGCGGCTCCGGGAGAGGTCTACGAAGTCGCCTTTGTTGCCGATAATCCGGGCCTGTGGATGGACCACTGCCATAATCTCGCCCATGCGGCGGCAGGCATGACGATGCATTTGATGTACGAAGGCATCACATCGCTGTATACGGTAGGCACGGCTACTCATAATCACCCGGAATAAGAAACAAACACAAGACGCGAGGCTTCTCCAGTGAAGGAGACGCCTCGCGTTCTTTTAGTTATTGTCTTCCCCTTCGCTGAGCAGAGCAATAAAAGCTTCAAGCGGCTGGGACATCCATTTGCGGGGATGAACCATATACTGCAGGTCAAAGCGGATTTGCGGATGGGTAAACGGAAGAGCCGTTATTCGTCCCTGCCGGATATCTTCCGCGACAACCATGCGGGGCAGCAGCGCGAGGCCTAGGCCGTTGACGACGCATTGCTTCACCGCCTCCGGATTGCCAAGCTCGAACAAGGCGGTAAAGGCGATCCCGCTCTCCCGCAGCACCTTCTCGAACATGCCCCGGTATACGCAGCTTTCCTCCGACATGATGAGCTCCATGCCGCTCAAATCCTGCAGCTCGATCCGCGGACGGCCGTCAAGCGGATGACCTGCCGGCGCCGCCAGCACCAGTGGCTCTTCCCGCAGCGGCCGGCATTCCAGCGACGCATCGGCCGGCTTAGCGTCGAGCAGCAGCCCGATATCGTATTCGCCGTCCTTCACTTTGCTGACGATCTGCGATTCGCGGTCCGGCTGAAGCTGGATGGTCAGCTCGGGAAACAGCTGGCGCAGCTTCTGCAGATAAGGAGGCAGATAATAAGCCGCCAGCGAATCGATAGCGCCGATCACAAGCGTACCTCCCGCATAACCCGCTACCGTTTCCTTCGACTGCTCGTACAGCTCCAGCATCTGAACGGCCAGCGCAAACAGCTTCTCGCCGGGCGGCGTCAGGCGCATCTGCCTGCCGAACCGCTCCAGCAGCGGCGCTCCGTATTCTTTCTCCAGCTTCTGAATCTGAATCGTTACGCTGGACTGCGCGTAACCAAGCTCTTCCGCGGCGCGCGTAATACTCCGCCTTCTCGCTACCGCGCAAAAGGTCTGCAAATAAACCAGCTCCATGCTCCCACCTCCGCATTTGCATAAATATTAATATTATTGATGATAGACATGAATCATTATAGATAACTGTAATACTTCAACCGTGCTACAGTAAAGACAGAATTTATAATTACAAACGGGAGGCGCTGGAGATGCTAACGGAAAATGAGCTGAAAGGCATTTACGTACCTGTGGTAACCCCTATGGGGGCTGGCGGGGAAGTGGATATTCGTTCATTCGAATCCTATGTGAAGCAACTGCTTGAGGATGGCGTGAACGGCATAGTGGTAAACGGAACAACGGGGGAAGCCCCAACGGTAACGCTGGAGGAAATGGCGGCTCTCACGGCAGCCGCACGCTTGGTATGCGGACCTATGAACCGTCCGGTCATCGTGGGGACGGGAACAAACGACACGGCTTCCACCGTGCGGAAAACCGCTTTTGCCGGCGAGCTTGGCGCGGATGCGGCGCTTGTTGTGGTGCCTTATTACAGCCGTCCTTCCCAGGAGGGCATCATCGAGCACTACAGACAGGCAGCAAGCACGGGCCTGCCGATTGTTGCTTACGAGATTCCTTCGCGTACCGGAATACGCCTTGCTCCGGATACGGTCCGTGCCATTCTGGACCTGGACGGCGTCATCGGGATCAAAGACAGCTCCGGCGGAATCGAGCTGATGATCGAGCTTGCAAGCAGCGGTGATCACAAGCCGGTGTTATGCGGAGAAGATATCTATTTCCACGCCATGCTGTGCTGCGGCGCAGCCGGCGGCATGCTCGCATCCGCCAGCGTCCGGACAACGGCATTTGCGGAGGTATACGAACAGCTCATGAAAGGTCAGCTTGAAGCAAGCAGGCAGTCCTTCGGAGCTCTGCTTCCCTTGATCCGTCTATTGTTCCAGGAGCCCAATCCCGCTCCGTTAAAATATCTTCTTGCAAGGCAAGGCATCATCGCCTCGGATCATATTCGCCTGCCGCTTACTCCGGTCTCGGAGAAGCTGCGGCAGCAGCTGAATGCCTGGCTGTAGCCTTCAGCCAGCCGGAATGGCATCCCACAGCGGGGAATGCGCAAAGCCTTCCATCGACCGGATCGCATAAGCCGGATGCGGGCTTGCCAGCTCGGCCATGTCTGCTTTTCGGTCTACCGGCTTCACTTCCATAACGGCGATTCCCGAGCCTGCCGCATGGTCAATGCCCGCCGCAATCGCGGCGGCATGGCCGCAGCGGGCCGACAAATAGATCGCTCTTACGCGGATATCCGCCGCGCAAAAGACGCGCAGCATATCAGCCGACCGGTCTGTGCTGTAATTATCGACAAAAATAAATTCGTAGCTGGCGGCGGTAGGCTTCATGATTTGCTTCAGGCGCTTATAGGCGCCAAACAGCGATTCCTCGTCATTGCAGACCGGCACGATAATCGAGTAGGTAACTGGCAGACGCGTCATTTTCCCCATCCCCTTCGGACAAAATGTTGCTCTATAGTGCTACTATAATCGATACAGCTTAAAATCCCCTTAATTTAGTATAAGTAAGCGCTTTACTTTTATGTCAAATATAGCACGACAAGCTTGATTCGCATATAGCTTGCAATGCCCACATTTTGCTATACTAACTGCAACATTATATCTGATCCATGAAAAGGGGATGACCTTAAAGATGCGATACAATCGGCTGGGAGGAAGCGGACTGAAGGTATCCGCGCTAGGCCTCGGAACAAACTCCTTTGGCTCGCGGGCAGACGAGGCCGCGTCGGCTCGTATTTTGCACGCGGCCATCGACAGCGGCATCAACTTTATCGACACGGCTAATATTTACTCGGCAACGGCTTCGGAATCCATCATCGGCGCCGCGCTTGCAGGCAAACGCCATGAGGTTGTCCTGGCAACCAAGGCCGGGCTCGTCAGAGGCGAAGGGCCTAATGCGAAGGGCTCCTCCCGCTACCATCTGATGCTGGAGCTGGAGGATAGCCTGAAGCGGCTCAAGACCGATTACGTTGATTTGTATCAGATCCATACTTTTGATCCGGAGACCCCTCTCGAAGAGACTTTGCGGGCGCTCGAGGATATGATCCGGTCCGGCAAAGTCCGGTATATCGGCGCCTCCAACTACGCCGCTTGGGAGCTGATGAAGGCGCTTGGACTTAGCGACCGTCTTGGCCTGAACCGGTTCGTCTCCACCCAGACAAGCTACTCGCTGGCTGACCGGACGCCGGAGCGCGAGCTTGTTCCCCTGTGCCTCGATCAAGGCGTAGGCATTATTCCTTACTTCCCGCTGGCCGGCGGAATCCTGACCGGCAAATACCGCGCCGGCGAAGAAGCTCCCGCCGGCTCGCGCGCTGCGACCAATCCGGGCTTTACCCGTTTCTTCGGCGAGAGCAATCTTGCGCTGGGAAGCCGGGTCAGCGAGCTGGCGGATAAGCTTGGCTGTTCCGCAAGCGTCCTGTCCCTGGCTTGGCTGATGAAGCAGCCTGCCGTCTCCACCGTTATCGTTGGCGCTACCAGCACGGAGCAGTTGGAGCATAATCTGGGCAGCGTTGAGCTTCCTCTAGATGAGGCCGCGCTGGACGAGCTGGATACTTTAAGCAGCTCATTCCGTAATGGCGAGCCGTTTGCGTTATACCGTTTGCCTTAGGCAAACGGCTCGCTCGGCAGCATTAGAGAGCCTTCAATTTTTTGGATGAAACAGGATATTGACTTTTATACCTACTGAAAGGTAGAATGCATACATGAACAGTAACAAAAACACGGCTGACTTGATCCTTGATACCGCCCAAGCGCTTGTGCAGGAAGTCGGATTTAACGGCTTCAGCTACGCGCACATTGCTGAGAAGGTCGGTATCCGCACAGCAAGCATCCATTACCATTTTCCGAATAAGGAGGATCTAGGGGAAGCGTTGATTACACGGTATCACAAGGGTTTCCTGGCTACCGTTGCTCAGATTGACGCCGATACGCAGAACAATCTGGACAAGATACGCAAATACGTCAATATTTTCAGCATTCCGGTCGATAGCTATTGCACCTGCCTGAGCGTGATGCTTTCTTCGGATCTGGCTACCCTGTCGGAGAAGGTTGGGACAAAGCTGGCAGATTTCTTTACCTCCAACTTGGCGTGGGTGGAGCGTGTCCTGGAAGAAGGCCGCCGTGAAGGGGAATTGCGTTTTGAAGGTGAAGCAAGCTGGCAGGCTCATATGATTTTGGCCTCGCTTCAAGGGGCTCAGCTGCTGGCAAGAACCTTTCGGGATGTCAACCGGTTTACGATCATTGCCGATGGAGTCGTATCCGCTTTAACTTAACAGGCGAAGCGGATATTTTTTCAGCACTAAATCTACCTTTTAGTAGATAGATAAAATTTAAACCAACAATGAATGGAGAGAAAAACAAATGAAAACACTCGTAATCGTAGCGCATCCTAACTTGGAAGCATCCAACTGGAACAAAGCATGGGTCGAGGAGCTGCGGAGACACGGCGACATCACGGTCCATGAACTGTACAAAGAATATCCGGACCGGAACATCGACGTTAAACGCGAGCAGCAGCTGGTTGAAGCGCA
This sequence comes from Paenibacillus sp. BK033, assembly GCF_004345425.1. Classification (GTDB taxonomy): domain Bacteria; phylum Bacillota; class Bacilli; order Paenibacillales; family Paenibacillaceae; genus Pristimantibacillus. The sequence goes on along the minus strand of NZ_SLVP01000004.1, from coordinate 338,306 downwards.
TGACCGCATCATTTTCCAATACCCGCTCTACTGGTATAGCACGCCGCCGCTTCTTAAAGAATGGTACGATTCCGTGCTGCAGTACAATTGGGCTTACGGTCCGGAAGCTACCGCGACAAGAGGCAAAGAAATCGGAGCTGCGATTTCGACTTACGGCACGGCGGAATCGTATCAGCCAACCGGTTCCAACGGCTTTACGCTGGAGCAGATCCTGGCTCCGCTTCATGCAAGCGCGCGTTTCATCAGCGCCGTCTACCTGCCGCACTTCGCGGTTAACGACACTTCCGACGTAACGCCTGAACGCCTTGCTCAAAGCAGCAAAGCCTACGTGGAGCATCTTAGAACGGTTAAACCGCTGGCGGTGACCAAATGAAAAACGTAACGATCGACGTTTATATGGATACGGTATGTCCCTGGTGCCGAATGGGGGATGCTAGCCTGATAACCGCGCTTAAGGAGCTTCCGGAAGGTATAAACGCCACCGTTCGCTACCATGCGTACCAGTTGAACCCCGGCATCCGCAAGGAAGGCGAGGACTACCGGAAGGTGATGATCGGCCGTTTGGGCGGAGAAGCGCAATTCGAAGCAAGAATGAAGCAGTATAACCAAACCGGCGCTCTTTTCGATCTGAATTACAATATGGATCTCGTTAAAATTACGCCAAATTCGGAATTGTCGCATCAATTGATCGCGATTACGCCGGAGCATCAGCAGTCGAATTTGATCGTGAACCTGTATACGGCTTATTTTGAACAAGGGTTGGATATCGGCGATGTGGACACGCTTGCGGATATAGCTCAGGCCAGCGGGATTATGGATGATCGCGTGGCTCTTAAAGCCCGCCTTCTCAAGGGAGAAGGTCTCGAGAAGGTAGAAGAAGGACAGCGCGATGCGCGGAGGCTTGGTATACGAGGCGTTCCCTTTTACGTCATTAACGAGAAGCATGCCCTGTCCGGACTGCAATCGCCTGCCGATCTGATCAACGTCTTTCAGCAGCAGTAAAAGCCGGCTTGGACAAGAATAACGACTAAAAAAAGCGGAGGAACTCTATATGCCAATCGTAAACATTCAAGTCACGCGGGAGGGCACAACGCCTGGCCGCGATTCGGTTACCGCGGAAGAGAAGGCTGCCCTTATCAAAGGTGTCAGCGAATTGCTGCTCAACGTCTTAAATAAGCCGCTCGAATCGACTTTCGTCGTTATTGAAGAAGTCGATACCGATAACTGGGGCTGGGGCGGCCTTCCCGCGCTTCAGTATCGCCAGAAGCTGGCTGCGCAAAAAAAAGCGGCTGAAGCTGAAGGCCAATAACCGAAAACCGAAGCATAATGCTCCATCGGCAATCGGAAACGGGTAAGCATGCATGGGCTGTTCCCTATCGTTTTTTGACGATGGGGAACAGTCTTTTTTATCATTCAACCTGCTCCGGCCAGCCCTTCCGCTCCCGCAATATCCCGATAAACACCTCCGCCGCTTTCGTATGCTGACGGTGCAATCCGGTCAACAGCGAGAAATCCCGTTCCACCGGCCTGCCGCCAACGGTAAGCGTGCTGACGGTGCCAAGCGCAATTTCTTTGCGGACCGCCCAATGGGACAATAACGAGATGCCCAGGCCCGCTTCGACGGACTCTTTAATAATCTGCGTGCTGCCGAATACCATGCGATTCTCCGGATTCAGCCCCTGCTCAAGGAACATCCGCTCGGTCACTTCCCGCGTCCCCGAGCCCTCTTCTCTGACGATCCAGGTCTCCTGCTGCAGCTTTAAGGCCTCAATATCGTCAGCCGTGCCGAATGGATGGGAGGAAGCCGTCACCACGTACATCCGGTCCTTGGCGAAAGACTCGGCATACAGCTTCTCATGCTCCAGCTCGCCTTCCACAATGCCGATATCCAGCTGCCCTCCGGCAACAAGCGAGCTGATCTCCTTCGTGTTGCCGATTGTAATGGTCGGCTTAATGAGCGGATAGTGCGCCTGCAAATAAGCAATGGCATGCGGCAGTACGTATTCCCCAAACGTATAGCTGGCGCCAATGGACAGCAAGCCGCTTGCGTTATGCATCAGATCATCCACGAGCCGCTGCATGCGCGCATACAACCCTTCTATTTCCTTGCCATGCCTGTATACAATCTCCCCTGCCTTGCTGAGCCGGACATGCTTGTTGCTGCGGTCGAGCAGCTTGGTTCCGATGTTGTTCTCCAGCGCTTGAATATGCTGGCTCACTGCCGGCTGGGTCATATGCAGCGCCTCTGCCGCGCGCGTGAAATTCCGCATGTCGGCAACGGTCATAAACACAAGTAAAGACTGATCCACGATACCAACCACCTCCATCATAAGCAATTCATTATTATAACGATTATAACTATTTATTTTTCTTATCGTAAAGGTCCGGTTAAACTTAACTCATCAACCACCAACAAACGTCGAGGTGACGACAGATGCGTACGATAACCCATTATACCTTTACGCCAAAAAATAAACGTTTCCTTCAGCCGTTTAACTGGCTGCTCGGACTTCTGCTGACGGCCGCTATTGCCACGGCCGCTTACGAGCTGGCCCGACTTCCGGGACTTGACCGCATCGGGCAGATGGCCCTGGCGCTGACGGGCACTATTATTACGCGCCAGTTCATCGGCTATCCGGAGCGGCTTCGCGAGGGTATCCAATTCGCTTCCAAGCACCTCTTGCGGCTCGCTATCGTATTATGCGGTTTGCGGCTGAACATCAGCCTGCTTCTCCATCAAGGCCCGGCCCTCCTGCTGCAGGGCGCCGTTACGATCATTCTTGCCGTAGGGATGACCCTTGGCATCGCCCGTCTTCTGAAGGCCGATGCCCCGCTGTCCCTGCTCCTTGGCGTCGGCACCGGCATATGCGGAGCGGCGGCAATCGCTGCCGTATCCCCCATTGTGAAAGCCCGGGACGAAGACACCGCGGTCAGCGCCGGTCTGATCGCCTTGATCGGTACGGCCGCCGCTATCGGCTATACCGTGCTTCAGCCGCTGCTTCCTCTTACCGCCGGGCAATACGGGATATGGAGCGGTCTTACGCTCCATGAGATCGCCCATGTCCCTTTGGCTGCCGCCGCGGCAGGCCAGGACGCCGTGAACGCCGGTCTGCTCGCGAAGCTGAGCCGGGTGCTGCTGCTCGTACCGGTCAGCTTTATACTGATGCTGGTCATGAAGCGCAGGAATAAGGGAAATAACGATCCGGGAACGGGAACAGCCATTGCCTTCCCGTGGTTCCTGCTTGGCTTTGCGGCCATGAGTCTCTTCGGAAGCCTGACGCCCGGCACGCCGCTTGAGCTGCCGGCCCATGCAGCCGACCAGCTGCTGAAAGCCCCGTCCTTCCTGCTTGCGATGGCTATGGTTGGTCTTGGCCTGAACGTGGATTTGCGCGCCCTGAAGGACAAAGCGCTGCGCCCGCTTGCCGCGATGGCAGCCGCTACCGTGCTGCTCTCGGCTGCGACTTACCTGCTTGTCTGCTATGTCTACTGAAAAGAAGCCGGCCGCTCCCCTTGTACCGGAAAGCGGCCAGCTTCTATTATCCTTGCAGCGCCTTGCGGACGCTTAATATATATTTGGATTGGTCCAGCGGATTAACGCCGCGGCGCGTCCGTTCCGCCGTTACATCCGGCGGGCATTCCTCGTAGCCGGCGAAGAAGGTCGCCATCGTGCCGCGCCCTTTCGTCAGCGAGTTCAGCTCCATCGAGTATTCAAGCGACGTTGCCGCCGGCACGCGCCCCTCGATAAGAAGCCGGTCGCCCTGCAGCGTCGGCGCCTCGAAAGTCCCCCGCATGAGGACAATATCATTCATGACGCGGCCGCCGTTTTCCTCCGGGACAACGATACGGAATTGGAGCACCGGCTCGAGCAGCTTTGTGCCGACCGAATCCAGCCCGTTCATAATAGCCATCGGCGTCGCCACGACAAAATCAAGCGGATGCGTATGCCACACATGGTGCTGCCCTTCGATCAGCGTAACCTTCAGGTCAACGACCTCCCAGCCCTTCAGCCCTTGCTGCAGCGCTTCCGGCACGCGTCTTGCCACCTCGTTCTGATATTGCGGAAGCAAGTCCTCCGAACGGACAAACGCTTCGTAATGCAGCCCGCTTCCGCGCTCGCCGGGTTCAATGCGGAACCGGAGAATGGCCCAGCAAGGCTTCGGCATCAAATACGCGATATAGCCTTCGCCAGGCCGGCTTGGCGTCTCCTTGTAGATGACCGACGGCTGGCCAAAGCTCGCCTGCAGACCATACCGGTTCTCCAGCACGCTTGTCAGAATCTCCAGCTGAATCGGCCCCATGACCTTCACGTGCAGCTCCCGTTCCTCCTGCAGCCACTGCACGTCCAGCAGCGGATCCTCGTCCGACAGCTCTTGAAGCGCCGCCACGACAGCCGGATACTGCTGCTGATCGGCCCAATGCGCCTGTACCGTAAGCAGCGGCACCGCAAGCCGCACCTCCTCCGGAACGGCACCCGGATCGCCGATAATATCGCCGATCCGTACATGCGACATGCCGCATACGGCCGCGATATCGCCTGCCTCCAGCAAGCCTAGGTCCTCCGATCGGCTGCCCTCCACCTTGCGGATTTGCGTGACCTTCTCCTCGATATTTTGCGAATAATTCCGGATCACATCCCGGTTGCGCATCGTCCCTTCGTACAGCCGGACAAACGCCATGCGCCCCATCGTCTTATCGCGTTCAATCTTGAACACGATACCCGACAGCGGCGCTTCCCGATTCCCGCCCGGCTCGGGCAAATAATCGATGATGGCATCCATCAGCTCGGTTACGCCAATTCCTCTGCCCGATGCGCCGTACAACACCGGAAACAGCTCCGCACGCTTCGTCATCCCCGAAGCATGGCTTTTCCAATCCCCGGCTTCGCCGCTTATATACCGCAGCAGCAGCTCCTCATCCCGTTCCGCAACCGCTTCCACCAGTGCGGTCCTCGCTTCCTCGTCGGCATCCGCTCCCCATAAATCCGCGGAACCGGCAAATTGCTGCTCGCTTCCGATCGGATGCTGCACCTCTATGATATCCGGCGTCAGATAGCTGCGGATATCCCGCAATGCCGCTTCCCGGTCAGCGCCGATCCGGTCCATTTTATTGATATATAGGATCGTTGGAATACCCAGCTTGCGCAGCGCGCTCCAGATCATCTCCGTCTGCGCCTGCACGCCTTCCACCGCGGATACGATCAGCACGGCGCCGTCCATCACCCGCAGCGAACGCTCGACCTCCGACAGGAAGTCGACATGCCCCGGCGTATCCACAAGATTAATCGTTGTATCCCGCCATACGAAGGATGTCGTTGCCGCCCTTACCGAGATGCCACGCTCCTTCTCCACATCCAGCCAATCCGTTAATGCCGTCCCCGCATCCACGCTGCCAAGCGCGCGCGTCCGTCCGCTGACGAACAGCATATGCTCGGTCGTTGTTGTTTTCCCCGCATCCACATGCGCGAAGATGCCTACGTTGCGCCGTCCGGCGCTGCTTCTGCCTGTCATTGCCCTGGTTCTCCATTTCTGCCGCAGCCTGCGGCATGCTGTACCTGCTTCTTTCTACAGACTAACGCAACCTGGACATATGGACAATACCAAAAACAGCCCATCGTTAGATATCTTATCGTCATGGGCGCAATTCGGTTTATGCTGCCGGTCCTGCTCCGCCTTAAGCTGATCAAGAATGCATCATAACCGCTCCTTTTAAGCAAAAATGATGAAAGATGACTCCCGGACATATCCGGGAGCCATCTTGAATTTCACCTCTTATTTGCTTGCCGGTATAAGCAGCTTTTGGCCAACGTAAATCCGATTCGGATTTTTCAGCTTATTGTATTTCGCAAGCTGCTGCCAGGTTGTGCCGTATTCGCGGGCAATCGCCCATAACGTATCGCCCTTCTTCACGGTGTAGACGATATCGGCCGGAGTCTCGGGCTTCGGATCGGGCTTTGGCTCCGGCTTCGCAGGCGGTTCAGGCTTCGCAGGCGGCTTCGGATCGGGCTTCGTTGGCGCCTCGGGCACCGTCGTTGCCGGTGCTGCAAAGCTCAGCTTGAATTCCGCATAACCGTCTGCCGTTGGGCCCACGTAAGAAAGCGATTTGACCGCTTCCGCCGCGGCTTTAGCGTCGGGCGAGGTTTTATAGGCTACATTTACCTTGCCATTGATCGGAGCAAGCGACCAATTGCCGTCCGCGGCCGGGTTAATGGTCTTGAACGAGCGGATGTAGTCAATAATGACCTGGCGGTTCTCGTCCGGCGAAGCCAGTATAATCCGTTTACCGTCCGGATTCGCGAATTTGCTGGAAGAGGCGCGGTAGTTGTTCGTTGCCACTACGAATTTTTTCGCGGGCTCGATAGGTTTTCCCCCGTATTTCAAGTTTAGAATCCGGCTGGAATCCGCATTCGATACCGTACCGTCGGCTTTATATTTTGCGGGCTTCGAGACGTCGATCTGGTAAGTCACCCCGTCGATAACATCAAAGTTATACGTAGGGAAGTCATTGTTGACCAGCTCCTGCTTCTCCGTCGAAGCCGGGTCAATCGTATTGAACTGGCCTGCCGACCATTCGAGCCATTCCTTCAGCTCTGCTCCGGTTACAAGCACGGCATTGACCGTGTTGGAGTACAGATACAGGTCCGCTACGTTCTTAATCGCAATGCTGCCCGCGGGGATGTTGGTGTAATAAGCGGGACCCTGGCGTCCGCCCGCCTTAAAGGGCGCACCCGCCGACAAGACCGGATATCCTTCGTAATCGGTACCCTGAAGCTGCTTCTCCACGTACCATTTCTGCGCATTGGTCACAATCTGAATGGAAGGATCATCCTGCACAAGGGCGAAAAAGCTGTTGATTGGAGCCGTCGTTGCTCCTACCGGCCCGCGCACATAATCGAGCGTATGCTGATGATCCTCGGCTACCGCGTCCAGCACCTCCTGGTCCGCGTCAACCAGCGGTTTTTTGTTCACCGCGTCGAAGATCGGCTTTACCGACGTTTTGGAATCCGCAACGGTCCATTTGCCGTCCGCCAGCTGCAGCGTCAGATCGATAATGCCAAGATTATTGCCCCAAAAGCCCGGTTCTACAGCAGGCACCCCGTTAATCGTCCCTTTTGCCAGGTCAACGCCCGTCTTGCCTTCAAACGACTTGTCCGGGAATACCTTGTGCGCATGGCCGAACAGGATCGCGTTTATATCCTTCACTTTGCTAAGGTAGAGCACCGAATTTTCCATCTGCTCCGTCTGCGGAATATCTTCAAAGCCGGAATGCGGAATCGCGATAATAATATCGGCCCCCTTGGCTTTCATCTCCGGCACGAACTTCTCGGCGGTCTTCACGATATCCTTCGTGATGACCTTGCCTTCAAGCTTGGCTTTATCCCACTGCACAATCTGGGGCGGCACAAAACCAATAACGCCAACCTTCAGCTTATGAACGGCGCCGGTATCGTCCTTCACTTCTTTGTCGAGTATAAGATAAGGGGTAAAATAGTTCTTGTCGTTGGACTCGTCTTTATCGACGTCATCAATATAAACATTCGCATTTACGTAAGGAAAGTCCGCTCCTCCAAGCGACGTCTTCAGGAAATCAAGCCCATAGTTGAACTCATGGTTCCCGATGTTCCCCGCATCATAGTCCAGCAGGTTAAGGGCCTTGTAGACCGGATGAGTTTCTCCCTGCTGCAGAGGATCGACCGTGGCTACATAATCGCCAAGCGGGTTGCCTTGAATCAAGTCCCCGTTATCGAACAGGAGACTGTTCACAGCTTCCCCCCGGGCCTTCTTGATCAAGGTTGCCGTCTTGGCAAAGCCGTACTCGTCGGTAGGCTTGTCCGCGAAATAATCATAGTTCACGATATTGACGTGCAGGTCCGTCGTCTCCATAATCCGCAATTGAACCGTAGTCCCGCTATTCGCAGCAGACGCAATTGCGGAAAACGGAATCACCGTTAAGCCCGCTGCCACAACAACCGAGAGTGCCCGTTTCCATGTTGGTATTCTTAACTTCACCAAAACAAAATCCTCCCTATCTATCCCTATTTGTCGATGCTCATCTTGCACAGAGATGCAATAACAGGATGACCGTGGCATCATTTTCCTCATTTTAGGGGAAGTAATCTGAATTGTCACGCAATTATTTTGTAATTTTATTACTAATTATGTAAGGTTTTCTTTCGTTCAAGAGGGGTCATGAACAGATGTAAAATAAACGCAAAAAAGAGGATACCGGCTGAAGGCGTTAGCCATTCAACCTATATCCCCAAATTCGCGGCTTATTTTTATTGCTCGGTCAGAATAACCGGACCGTTCGCCGTAATGGCAATCGTATGCTCGTACTGGGCGGACAGCTTGCCGTCTCTTGTGCGCGCCGTCCAGCCGTCCGCGTCGATCTTCATTTGGTAGGTGCCCACGTTCAGCATCGGCTCAATGGTGAAGACCATCCCTTCCTTAATGCGCGGACCTTTGTTTGGCGGGCCGTAATGCGGCACCTGCGGATCCTCGTGCATCTCTTGGCCAATGCCATGACCGATGAAATCGCGGACAACCGAGAAGCCTTCCGCTTCGGCATAAGCCTGGATCGCGTGGGACACGTCCCCGATCCGGTTGCCGGCAACGGCTTTCTCGATCCCTTTATAAAGGGACTCTTTGGTCACGCGCAGCAAACGGTCCGCTTCTTCGGAGACATTGCCTACCGGATAGGACCATGCCGAGTCTGCCAGCCAGCCGTTCAGGTTAACGACCATATCGATCGTTACGATGTCGCCGTCCTTCAGCTTCTCCTTCTTCGGAAAGCCGTGGCAGATGACATCGTTGACCGATGCGCAGGTTGCGTACTGATAGCCTTTGTAGCCCTTCTGCTCCGGAGTCGCTCCGTACTGCTTCATCAGCTTCTCGGCGAATTGATCAATCTCGTGGGTCGTAATGCCCGGTGCGATTAACTTCGCGATTTGTCTATGGATTTCGGCCAAAATTTTGCCGGCTTCATGCATGCGGTTGATTTCCGCTTCCGTCTTAATAATAATCATGTGTGCTTCTCCCTTATATGGTGTTCAATAATGAGCATACCAAAGCGACAAGCTTACATGCAAATACTATATCCCTTAGGCAAGCGAAAATAACCCCCTCCGGGTCCGGAGGGGGTTATTGAAAACCGTTATATTTTATAAAATGACCGTAATCATTGTTCTTCTGCTTCGTCATCGGATGCTTCTTCAGCATCAGTCTCTTCTTCTTCCGAAACAGCAGCCTCTTCTTCGGCTACTGCCGCTTCTTCTTCAGCTGCTTCAACCGCCTCTTCTTCGGCAGCCGCTACAACCTCTTCAGCGGATTCTTCAACAGCTTCTTCAGCTGCTGCTTGAACGACTTCTTCTTCATGGCTCATCGTAATCACCTCCTGTTTCTTTATATCTTAATTGTAGCGCTTTCATAGAATCCCACAAGAGGTGTAAAATGTCGCAATCTGTGAGATTATGACTAAAGCGACGAATTTTTTACAGGACTGGACTTTAGTCGGGTTTCATTTGTGACCTAAAGAATGAGGAATTCCAAATACCCGCATGATATGCTGTACCTAAAGGAGATGAGCGCAATGAATAAAAGGACCATTCTTGGCCCTGTATTTATTCTTCTCGGAGCGTACTTACTGTTGAATAAGGGAATGCATTTCGGACCGGGAAACCTGTTTGGCTACTTCTGGCCAAGCTTGTTCGTAATCCCGCTCGGGTTGTTCTTCCACTGGCTGTATTTCTCCATGACGGGGAGAAAAGGGATCGGCGTCCTGATCCCGGGCGGTATCCTGCTGGTGTCCGGCGTGACGTCGCAGATCGCCATGCTCTTCAATAACTGGGAGTACATGTGGCCCGGCTTTATCATCGCGGTTGCAGCCGGCCTCTTCGAGTTCTACTGGTTCGGCAACCGCAACAAATGGCTGCTGATTCCGATCAACATCCTGCTCGTGCTTGGACTGTTGTTCTTCGCCGTGTTCTCGCTTGGAACATTCCTCAATCAAGTAGAGGTTGTGCGTCCGTTCCTCGCTATCGCGCTGATCATTGTAGGGGCGGCTGCCCTGGTTATGCGCCGCAAAGAGCATTAATCCGTATTTTGCTTCAAAACAGAAAGAGCAGCCTCAGGTTGAAGGATGCTCTTTTTTTGTTTAGCAATTAATCGAACATTTCGACACAATCCGCTATGTCCCTGTTCTCCCATCTGCGATATACTAGATTCCATATGTAAAATAATCCTATTGCTGTGCACCTTCAGGAGGAATACCGTTTGTCTATCAAGACCAAGCTGGCCTGGTTCATATCGCTTACCGTCATTGTCATCCTAAGCCTGAACTTATCGATTTACTATTTCTCTACCTCTTCCCAACTGCAAAAAGACGCCGAGCAGCAAATGGTGAGCATAGCCAAGCAGATTGGCGAAACCCTTGATTCCGCGCAAAGATCAAAGCAGCTGATCGAGGATTCGGTCGGCGAGAAGCTTCGGCTCGCCTCTATTTCCGCGCAAAGCAAGCTGGATCCCGATATCAACAATATCAGCAACGGGCAGCTCGTCAGGCTAAGCCAAGAGCTGGGCGTGGATTATATTACGCTCTGGGCGAAGGACGGAGACGACATAACCGCTCAGAAGTCCTCCAATGCCAAGGCGATCGGGGCAAGCTCCAAAGCTTTGGGCTACTGGTATACCGCATTCAGCCAGCTGTTCGAAATGCGCCAGGTCATCATCCCCCAGGGACAAAAGCTGAACCATTTCTGGTCTCCGCCGATTACAATCATTCCTTCCGATCTGAATGACGTCAACAAATTAGGCTTTTATTATAATGACAAAACCAACTACCTGATTAATCCCATTGTTCATGCCGGGGCCTTTTTCAATCTGGAGAACCTGAAGAGCAGCGATGCCATTGCCCAGCAAATTATCGCGGATAACCCTTCTATTCTCGAAATTTCCGGATTCAGCCCGGCTTATTATAAAGATCCCCAAATGGTTAACTTGAAGGAGAAGGCACCGCCGTACTACAAGCTGGATACCCAGAGCATGATATTCGGCCGGTACAACTACATCGATGTCCATGACTATACCAATCTGATGAAAGCCGACCAGACCGGAAGCATTGTTACAACCAAAACAAAGATTCATGGCCATAAGGTTCTGAAGAGCTTTATTCCGATGTCAGGGACAAGCAAATCCGTCATTGTCGTAAATATCAATTATGCCGCCATCAAGCAGCCTTTGTATCATCAGCTTCTTATCCAGATTCTGATCTCGCTTGGCCTGATTGGCGCCGCCATTGCCTGCAGCTCCCTTATTGCCGGATTTATGATCCGGACGCTGGAGATGATTATGCAGCGGGTCCACGATATCTCGCGGGGCAACTTTGGCGAACAGATTGTGATCGACAGCAATAACGAGTTCGGAGCGCTAGCGTCGCAGGTTAACTCCATGAGCTATAATCTGCACAGCTACCAAGCGCAGCTCACCGCCGCGGCCAAGGAGCTGCTCCATACAAAGCAGTACCTGGAATCCTTCGTCAATAACACCTCCGACGCCATTCATGTCGTCGATCTTGAGGGCAGAACCCTTGACGCCAATAACGCCTTCGAGACCATGTTCGGCTGGACGCTGGCAGAGGCTGTCGGACAGAAGCTGCCCATGTTTAAGCCCGAGACTTTGGACGAGCTTAGCGAGAAGGGGAAAACGATTCTGAACGGCGGGCAAGTAACCGACTACGAGACCGTTCTGTATCGCAAGGACGGGCTGCCGGTTGAAGTGAGCATTACGTTGTCCGGTATTAGGGACGAACGGGGATATTTCGTTGCTTACGCATCCATTGCGAGGGATATTGCCGAGCGCAAACGGACGGAGGAGATCATGCGCCGATCGGAGAAGCTGTCGGTTGTCGGGCAGCTTGCGGCGGGCGTCGCCCATGAAGTCCGCAATCCCCTTACCACTCTGCGCGGCTTCGTTCAGCTGATGCAGAAGGACAGCAGGCTGGACAAGTCTTACTTGAATATTATGCTATCCGAGCTAGACCGGATTAATCTCATCGTGAGCGAGTTTCTCGTATTCGCGAAGCCGCAAGCCGACCGTTATCAGGAAGCTGATCTGTATGCGATTATGAACGATATTGTCGTCCTGCTGGACTCCGAGGCCAATATCCATAACGTCCGGATGATCACTCGTCTGGAGCCCGGCATTCCGCCTCTTCGATGCGAATCCAACCAGCTTAAGCAGGTGCTTGTGAATGTGATGAAGAACGGCATGGAAGCTATGCCAGGCGGAGGCGAGCTGACGCTGGAGCTTGCGAAGGAATCGGAGCAGAGCATTCTAATTCGGATCGAGGATCAGGGAGTTGGCATCCCCGAGGAGGATCTTGCGCGGCTGGGCGAGCCTTTCTTCACGCGAAAGGCCGAGGGCAACGGCCTCGGCCTTATGATCAGTCAGCAAATTATCCAGCATCATAAAGGAACGATCCAGTATAGCAGCAAGCCCGGGGAAGGGACCTGCGTGGAAATCCGCATCCCCTTTCTTTAACCCTCCTCCGGCGGAGACAGCATAATTCTCCCGTTCTCCAGCTGGACCCGCGCCTTGCGGTGATCTTTGAATCCGGCCGCCTCCAAATAGCCATGCGGCACTTGGAGGCGGCCTGCTTTGTCCAGCACGGCGTACTCGACATGAGATTCGCTCTCCGCCTCGTCCTCTTCCAGCTCGGCGAGCTCCTCCATATAAGATTTGCGTCGAATCATCTCCGAGGAGATTTTGCCGTCCCGGATCGCCACCACGCGGTCCACCTTGCGCGCCAGCTCCGGATCGTGAGTAACGATAACGACCGTGAGCCCAAGCTCCCGGTTAAGCGTACGGAACAGCTCAAGAATTTGCGCCGCCATCCTCGTATCGACCGAACCGGTGGGCTCGTCGGCAAGCAGCAGCCGCGGATGATTGGCCAGCGCGATGGCAATGGCCACCCGCTGCTGCTCCCCGCCGGACAGCTGCTGCAGCTTATGATGGGCCCGGTGGGATAATCCCACCGCTTCCAGCAGCTCGCGCGCCCGCTGCTGCTTGCGGCGGCCGTTCAGCAGAATCGGCAGCTCGACGTTTTGCTGCGCGGTCAGATAAGGGATCAGGTTTCGCGCGTTATTTTGCCAGACGAAGCCTACGCTTTCCCGCTTGTATTTCACGAAATCCCGTTCCTTGAACTTCATTAAATCCTTGCCGTCCACCATCAGGCTGCCCGCCGTCGGGCGGTCAAGCCCGCCAAGCATATTCAGAAGCGTGGATTTGCCGCTGCCGCTGTTGCCGATAATCGCCATCAGCTCCCCGGCCTCCACATGGAGGTCAAGGCCTTGCAGAGCAAATACTTCCAGTTCGTTTGCCTTGTAGATTTTGACCAAACCTTCGCAATGGATCAACGGTTAATCCTCCCCCAGCTTAATCGCCTGATGGATTTTGAGACGCGAGAGCATATAGCCCAGAATAATAAGGCCGATCAGGATGGTAGATCCAACAAAGACATAGATCCGGATCGAGTCAATCGGATCGACCATCACTTTAAACGGCGGTACCAGCTGCTTCGCGTCAAAGGCATTCTGGAACAGAGGAACGAACAGACGGCTTGCCGTAAGGCCCGTAACCAGGCCGATCACAATCGCGGCCCCGGACGTCAGCAGCTGCTCGACCGTCAGCATGCCGATTAATTGGCGCAGGGACAAGCCCATGGCACGCATAATTCCGTTTTGCAGCATCCGCCCGCGCAATACAAGCGTCCAGTACAATAGGAAGCCCGCAAAGCTGATGACAAGCGAGATAATAAAACCAAGCGTTAAAGTGCCGTTAACCGCCATCAGGAACGGATCGGATTTGGCCGTGGTCAGCTTGCTCTTCATATCGGATATATCAACGATGCCCAGCTTTTTCTCTTCGATATCCCGGTACAAATCGTTTACGCTGGCGCCCGGCTTCAGCTTCAGCCACACCTGGTAAGGCTCAAGCGACAAATAAGTCTGAATCTGCAGGCGGCTGCCCACAATCAGCTTAGGCGCCGGCGTTTCGGCGTCCCGCGGGTTCGGGTTAAAGGTCGGGAAATAATCCACCACCGCATAGACGACAAAAGGCTGCATATCAATGCCATCCCAGCCTACCCAGATCGTATCTCCGGCCTTCAGTTTGTTCTCGTCGGCCAAGGTTTTCGAGATCAGTACCGCATTGGGCGCTGCGGCCATCAGATTCAAATAATCATAGAACGGATAATCAAGCAGTCCGTCGCGGAACCAGGCCGTCTGACCGAATTCATCCGTATCGATTCCGACCAGCTTGGCGGAGCCTGAGCCTTCCTCGGTGCTGTAGGATGCATTGTCGTGAATCAGTACTTTTGCCGTGCTTTCGACGCCGGCAAGCTTGGTATAAGGCTCAAAAGGCGGCTCCGAATAGTGGATGACCGGCTTCGTCAGCGTGATGGCGGCCTGTTGCTGCTGAGGCCCTCCTCCCGGATTTTCCGGCGGCTTGTCGTTTGGCCAATTGGCCTGAAGCACAACGTCCGCCCCGCTCGCGTAACGGATCCGGTCTTCCCCGTTATGATTGATGGTGCGGGCGGCGCTTGCGCTAAACATGCCGGTGGCGATCGTCATCATCAGGAATACCATCAGGAACTGGTAACCCGCGCTCGAACGTCCGACCTGGATCAGCGTCGCATACATCGAAGGCGGCCACCATTTGCGCCCGATCCAATAGATTAATCGCAAGAAATAAGGGTAAATTCGCAGCAGCAGCATTCCTCCGCCCAGAATAAACAAGGCAGGCACCGCAAACTGCAGCGGATCGATATGCAGCGCTTCATTATCGAGGCCAAGCGTTTGCAGCGTCTTCATTCGCTCGTGGAAGACTTTAAGTCCGTACAAAGACACGGCAAGGGCAATCACGTCAAGGAACAGCTTATGCCAGAATGGCGTCTGCCGCATGCGGGCCAGCTGCTGCTTATGACCGACGATCGTGGTTTTGGTCGCGAAGATAACCGGTACTAGCATGACAATCAGAGCGGTAACCGCTGCCGCTGCCGCATACAAATAAACCTCGCTGTTCAGATGAACGCGGATGCCGGAGCGCTGAACGAAGGACATAAAGCCGTTCGAGGAGCCCAGCACCTTGGTCAGGAACATGCCAAGCGGCGGACCCGCGGCAACCGCTACCGCGCCAAGCAGCGCATATTCGGCCAAATAGGACAGCATAATCTGCCAGCGGGCAGCCCCGCGGCTGCGTAGAACGGCAATCTCGGTTTTCTGCCGATTCGTAATCAGGTTGGATACCATAAAGACGTACAGGCCAAGCATCGCAAGCACGGGAACGTTGAGCGACCACATCAGAATGCGCAAATTATCGGAGCTTTTGAAGTAACGATCGATAACGTCGACATACTGCGCTTCCAGCGTATAATGGTAATTGGCTTTTACCTGCGCCTTCATAATTTCGGCTGCTTTCAGGTACCCGTCAATATTGCGAAGCTCCAAATCCTGATATTTCGGTACGATATGCCAGGCATTCGAATTGACCAGCAGGCGGTGGGTCCGGATAAATTCCTTATCCAACACGTCGCTGTTCATGATCAGGGAGCTCGTGAATCCGCCCAAATCCGGGGACAGGAAGAAGAGATCATCGTCCTCTTTCTTCGTCATGACGCCAACCGGCTTTACGCGTACCTCGTTTTTATTGAGATCCTCGAAGACAAACACCGTACCGAGTACGGTACGCAGCGTGTTCAGGCCCTTTTCCGTCACGAGCACCTCGTAAACGCCGTCAACCGGCTTATCCGCCGGCATCCGTCCGTCAATGAGCTTTATATGCTGCTCGAGGTCTTTGACGCTGGTCAAGCTCGTGCGGTATATCTTCTTCTTCTCGCCCGAAGGCGGAGCCTGGTCAAGACTGAGATCAAACGCGGACGTGTACAGGTCCGAGGTCTTCTCAAGCAAATCAACCGGGATGACCGGAAGCACTTTGCTCCGCATAAACTGTTCGTTCGCCTGCATCTGCTTAATGCGCTGCTCCGCGTTGTTCACGCCGATATATGTATATTTCATATTCATCGTGCCCGGATAAGAGCTCAGCTGCGAGGCTTCCAGCTCCTTTACCAGCATGCGGGACAGAATGGCCTCCGTATACGTCGGGATACTGGAGACCAGGCCGACTGTCAGGACAAGTCCGATCAGAAGGCTGAGCTCCAGCCATTTGTTTTGCGTCATTTTACGCACAATCATGGACAATAAAGCCACAGGTAAGCCTCCACTTCGCGAAAAAAAATGAATTAGTTCAGAACGATCGTCTGGCCTTCCTTCAGCCCGCGGACGATTTCAACCTCCGTTGCCGATTGAATGCCTACCTCCACGTCTACTTCCCGCAAAGCCTTTCCGTCCAGCACGCGGACAAACGTACGTCCCAGATAGGAACGGAGCCCGCTCTTCGGAATGAGGACCACATTCTTATGCTCCATGAGGACGATGGATACGTTCGCGCTCGAGCCGATCTCCGCCCCCTCCGGAAGCTTGCTGACATTCACGTAAAGCGTGCTGCTGTATTTGGATTTGAGGTCGGCATCGGTTGTGAGCGGAGCGGAGGACGGCGTCTGCACGACCTTGCCCGTCGTTTCAAAATTTTTGCCGGCGGTAATCACCGCATTCATGCCAACTTGGACTTCGCCGATGCTGCCGGCATCGGAAGAGCGATAGGAAAACCGCAGCTTGGTTGGATCCGCGACCCGGACAAGCGTCTGGTACGGCTGCACGAAATCCCCCTCTGCCAGCTCCTCGACAAAGATAACCTGGCCGTCCATCGTTGCACGCAGCTTGCTCTGTTCGGCCGTCTGCTCCAGCTTGTCCTGCTTCAGCTGTTCAATCTCCAGCTGCAGCTGGGCAAGATGAATCTCCTGCGCATTTCCGCCCTGCTTCGCTTGCTTCAAGGCGTATTCGGCGCGCTCCGCCGCCAGCTTCTGCTCGAGCGTCTGCACATCCAGACCGTCAACGACAAGCTCGGCCAGCAAATCTCCTTTCTTGACCTTATCGCCGGAGGAAACGTACAGCTTCTTCAGCCGTCCGCCCTGCGATTTGAACTGGGCGTATTCGCTTGCCGTGGATTCGAACACGCCGGAGCCTTTTACTTCACGGCGGATATCGCCCGTTTTCACCTCATCGGTTGAATAATTCTGCTCCGCCGGCTTTACGAGCGGCGGCTTTAAAGGTTCTTCCTCATTCGGGATAAGCGAGCAACCCGCAAGCAAGGACAAGCTAACGAGCAAGGCAAAAGGTAAACTATAATTTCGCAGCTTCAACAATGGTTCCATCCTCCAATTCATAGACTTCATCCACGATTTCCATGATCGCCGGGTCATGCGTCGTCATGACGACCGTCATGCCCTCTTCCCGGACAAGATTGCGCAGCACGCTTAAGATATGCAGCCCGGTCCGGCTGTCGAGCTCTGCCGTAGGCTCGTCGGCAAGAAGCAGCTTAGGCTTATGGGCAATTGCCCGGGCGATTGCCGTCCGCTGCTGCTCGCCGCCGGACATCTCGAAGGGACGGTGATGCATCCGCGGCTTCAGCCCGACGTAATCAAGCGCCTGCAGGGCCGCTTCCTTCCTCTCCGATGCCGGAACGCCGGCTATCCGCATGGCGAATTCCACGTTCTCGTAAGCTGACATAAGAGGAAATAAAGCAAAGGATTGAAAAATCAGCCCCATCTGCGTCCTGCGAATGTCCCCCCGCGCCTTGTCGGATAGCCCGCTAAGCGCGATACCGTCGAAATCCACAGTCCCTTCCGTGGGCGAATCCAATGCACCAAGGAGATTAAGCAGCGTTGTTTTGCCCGAACCCGATCTCCCCTTCAAGGCAACCAGACGGCCGCGCGCAATCGATAGATTAACGCCCTGCAGGACAACCGCAGCGCTGGAACCGCGTCCAAATGTACGCTTGAGCCCATCCACCCGAAGCAAGGTCTGCTCTTCTCTATAATCCCTGACATCGTGAGCAGAGTCCGTCATTCTCCTCAACCCCTTTTTTCTTCAGGCATCCTTATGCCGTTTTTAATGTAACCGCTGTCAAATTTCGTCGTTGCCTTGGATTTTACAGGAACTTACAGAAGGTGTAAATGCTATTTTTATATGGTTAGTAGTAATTATCATAGAAGACATAAAAATGAGCACACCTTCCGGCATGCTCCTCTCTCCCCTATTTACCCAGCCTCGCGCAATAACGGAAGAACGGCCTCAGATTCGCCTGTTGCAGCAGCGGAACGGCCGCTTCAATCTGCTGTGCTTCCCAGTCCCACCATTTCACTTGAAGCAGTCTCTCGATGACATCGGGCGGAAAACGGTACTTGATGATGCGGGCAGGGTTCCCGCCAACGATCGCATAAGGAGGTACGTCCTTCGTCACCAGCGCATGCGTGCCAACAATCGCCCCGTGACCAATCGTCACGCCGGACAATATCGTGGAGTAATGTCCGATCCACACGTCATTGCCAATCGTAACATTGCCATTGGAATAAGCCCCTTCCGTAAAATACTGCGTCATATACGCGGTAAAAGCGAACGAGCTGATCCACTCGTAATGATGATTGCCTCCCAAAAAGATCGTTGCGGTGTTCGACACCGAGCAAAACTTGCCGATTGTCGCAATCGTATTTTCCGTCCATGACAGCACGATTGGCGTTCCCATCGTATACGGACCTATAAACAGCTTATTGTTAACCTGCCGCGGAGGCAGCGCCTCCAGAATCGTCTTCATATTACTCAATGCTCGATCATCCCCCGACCTATCAACTTACCTGCTTAAGTGCAGTATATTCATAGAGCGCTTGCTCCGTACAGGCTACCCGGAAGGCAGCGGCGGATATGTGGCGGTTGCCCCCATGCCTTGTTTTGACGGGAAGGGATCAGTATGATGGGAGTATTGGAACTGGTAGAGAGGACGGTACGAAAGATGAAATGGAGCGCAATCGAGCAGCTTGGGGAACGGGGGCTTGTCCTGCTGGACCGAATGAATGATTTCTCGGAGGAGGATCCGCTGTATGCCTTTGCCTTGGACGAGCTGCTGTGCAGAAGCACCGGAAAAGGCGGACCGGCGGTATGCCATTTGTGGCGCCATCCCCGCGCCTTTATCATGGGACTGCGCGACAGCCGCCTGCCGGGAGCCGGAGCTGCCCGGGATCTGCTGGAGACCGCTGGCTGGGATACCGCGGTGCGCAATTCCGGCGGAGCGGCTGTCCCGCTGGATGCCGGCGTCGTGAACCTGTCGTTAATTCTGCCGAAAAGCGACGTGCTTGATTTCCACTTTCACGACAACTTCGAGCAGATGTACGAGCTTATCCGGATGGCGCTGCAGGCGTCGGGCCGGCAGGTCGACAAGGGGGAGATCAGCGGAGCCTATTGCCCCGGCGATTTCGACCTCAGCATCGGCGGCTACAAGTTCTGCGGCATTGCCCAGCGGCGCCAGGCTCATGCGGTCATCATTCAAGCCTTTATCGTGGCGGAGGGCTCCGGCGCGGAGCGCGCCCGGCTGGTCCGCTCGTTCTACGATATCGCGGCGGCAGGCGCGGATGCGGCCGACTTCCCCGTTGTCACGGCGGACAGCACCGCCAGCCTGGAGGAGCTTGCCGGGCTTGGGGCAGAAGCCTCGCTTGCGTTCGCGGCAGCGGTAAAGCAGGTCATTGCGGCCGCCCAGAAAGGTCTGCCCCCTGCAGGCAGCCTAATCCTGCCGACGGCCGAGCAGGTCCGCGAAATGGCGGAGACCCTTCATAACCGTTATGCGATATAGCGCTTGAATGAAAATAAGACCCTGCGAGGGTCTTATTTTCATTTCCTCTTTTATTCGCAGCTCGTTTAAGGTCCCTCAGGGCTCTTAGGCACCCTGAAAGCCTCCTGAAAGCCTCCTAACGCCAACCACTTTGCCTAGCTTGTTATAAGTCCGCTCACCCTAGCTCTTCCCCTAGCAGCTCCTTCAACCTTGGTACGACTACAGCCTTGAAATGCTGACGGTCTGCAGCCGTTACGTAGAGCACCGCTCCGGCACTCTCCTCCGTATAGTTCAGGAAATAACGATACTCCTCCACCGGCTTGTTCCGATCCACAACAGCGCAGGTAAACCACCAGTCCGTGAGCTCGAATGCACGTACGATATCCTCTTCTGCGTTAACCCGGTACCACAGTACATTTTTCAAATAAACCGGACGATCATTAGGCAGCAGCCAGACCGTATTGGCATCTACCAGCCTGCCGTTCACGAAAGCTTGCGCAGCCTCCGCTTCATCTTCCAGCGTGTAAGTTCCGTATCCCTCATAGACGGCAGCCCCGATCTTGCGCAGCAGCTCTTCGTTCAGCTCATCGAGCGGAACTTCCTTGAAGTAAGCCAGCAGCTGGTCCATCACCGCCTGGCTCGCCTGCGGGTCGCGTTCCGGCGCATAGTGGCGAAGCAGTATCTCCTTCACGGCCGTGCTAATCGCATGGTCCGGATCAAGCATGGCACCGGCATGAAAAGTCTCCGCCGCGTCCATCATCAAGCTCTCTTTATGCGGGTCCTTGTCCCGGTCCCAATTCGTATATTGAAACAAGACATCCGTATCCGGCTCGCGAAAAGCCAGAATAACCTTTGCCATGGTCTCGTAAGCGGCAGGCCCGTAACCTAATTCATCCCCTTCCAGCCGAAAAGGATGCGAATCGGTCATCAGCTTCAAACGCTTGTCCTCCTTATAACGACAAAAGTGCCGATAAGCGTGTATCGACACTCTCGTGCTTATTCATTTTCCGGCTTATCGCCGATCATCTCGAGCAGCGCGATTGGAATGTTGAACTGCTGATTGTCGATTTGCAGCATGCGGAGCTGCTCCTCGGCATCAATCACGTTGTCTCCCTTAAGCTCGCCCATCTCCATATGCAGACGCTCCATTTGGCGATCCAGCGCCGTTACCGAATCTGCGGCCGCCTTCAGCTCCTGCAGCAAACCTTCCGGTACCGCGGCATTGTATTTGTAGAAAATTTTATGCTCCAGGCTTGCCCAGAAATCCATCGCGATCGTCCGAATCTGCACCTCGATGCAGACATGCTCCACGCGGTCGGACAAGAAAACCGGCACCTCAATGAGCATATGCAGGCTTTTGTACCCGTTGGGCTTCGGATTCTTGATGTAGTCCTTAATCTCGAGCACCTTCAGGTCCGACTGTCTCTTCAGCATTTCGGAAATAAGATAGATATCTTTAATAAAAGAGCACGTAATGCGAAGCCCCGCGATATCCCGGATATTATTCTTGATGCTTGGCAGCGAAATCTCCAGGTTTTTGCGAACCAGCTTATTCATAATGCTCTCCGGGGATTTCAGCCGGGATTTGGTATGCTCGATCGGGTTATAGTCATGGAGCATTTGAAATTCCTCTTTCAGAATTTCGATCTTGGTCTCCATTTCGTCCAGCGCAAACTTATACGTCATCATAAAACGCGTAATCAGTTGTTTCAGTTGTTGGAACTGCGATACACTGCTAAGAAGATTCATGCTTCTTGCCTCCTGGCTGCGGCCGACTCTTTGCGTGAAGACCGGTAGTATTCCTATTCAGTATAACGCCCGCAAGGCCGCAATCGCAATTTTACCGCCTGCCGACCGCGTTTAGCCTTCTTTATTCGCGTAGCATTTTCCGTTTTTGCAGCCGTAGGAATAGATCTCCCCGGTATCGGGGTAGGTCATTCCCTTTCTGTCGAAATCCGAAGGCTCCGTCTCATCGATCCTTTGCTTTAAGAGGTAGGCCATCTCGGCAGACAACGGCACATCCCGCATACCCCCGATTGCAAATCCGGACGGGCCCTCATAAGCCGTTAATATCCAGCTGCTTCCGTCGTTCCTCTGCGCTTTGATGACATAGGTAAAAGCTTCTTCCAAGTTAGCGGACTCCTCGTTGGGTTCACCGAACAGGGTCAAAAGACAACCCCTGTATCTAGCAATCGCTTCCGTCTCGTACGCATAGCCGGCAAGCTTGGATGTCCCCATCGTATCCGCATTCACTTTGGTGAAAGTGACATCTTTAATTAAGCTGGCGGAATTTCTTATCCGCTCTTCATCAGCCTGATAATCATTAATAATATCTGCCTGAACCCTCGCGTCATAGGCATATTTGGGTTGTTCTTTTTCTAAGCATACGGTTAAAAACAGATAGGCCAAGCCCCCTACGATAATCGAAAACAACAGGGATTTCTTTCTGTTCACAGCATACCTCCACCAACCGTTCGTTTATCCGGTACAGCGCCCTACAGCCACTCGCCCTTCGCCACCGGGAACACTTTGCCGCCTATCTTGATCTCGAATTCCCCGTTCTTCTTCGAGGCATCAATCAGCAGCAGGGAGTCCCGTCCGACGGAGTAGCCTTGCTCTACCCGAAGCCGGATATCGCTTGCGCCAAGCACTTCATGCTCCAGCAGATAACCGGCCAGATTGCCGTTCGCGCTGCCCGTAGCCGGATCCTCGTAATACCCGGTATCATTCACGAACACCCGGACATGGAGATCGCTTTCTTCGTGCACCGTTTCCTCCGTGAACACGAGAAGGTTGGCGTCCGCCGTCTCCCGGAGGAACCGCGCGAACTTCTGATGATGAATGGCGCAGCGCTTTACCGCTTCCAACGTCTTCACGGGCACGATAACGGCTGGCAAGCCCGTCGATGCGACCCGGATCGGGAAGTCTGCGGCTATATCCTCCACGTTGATCTGGAGGATGTCCGCGATAACAGACGGATCAATGCTCTCGCCAAAAGCGGGCTGCTTCTGTGTCATCCACAGAACGGGATTCTCCCCTCCCTCAAACGAAACGGGAATCTGCCCCACGCCCAGATTCAACAGGATAGGGTCCTTCCCTTCCTTCTCATACAGATGCCGGATGACGTAAGCCGTCCCAAGCGAAGGATGCCCCGCAAACGGGATTTCCGCGTCAGGCGTAAAGATCCGAACGTTATAGCCCCCGTCTACCTGCTTGCCCGACGTTATAAAGGTGATCTCGGAGAAATTGAACTCCTTCGCAATCTGCTGCATTTCCGAAGTCTCAAGCTCTCTGTCCGGCAGAAGCACCGCCAATTGGTTCCCCTGATACTTCCTTTCAGCAAACACATCCACCATATAAAACTGCATTTTAGCAGCCTCCTCCCAAATGAGAAAACCTTATCGTATAAAAAACGCCCCCGTCTCATATTCGGACACGCCTTCTATGTACAGCCTTATAACCGCTCAAACCGGCGGATCGTCTGGTTAACCACCTCGGATAAGACGAGACCGATGGCAATCGTCCCCGAGATCATAAACGCTTTGACGCCAAGCTGAACCGCGATGTCATAGTCGTTCTCCACAACCTTGCGCATCGCATCGTAAGCAATGCCGCCCGGAACAAGCGGAATAATGCCCGCAACGCTAAACACGATAACCGGCGTCTTGTACAGCTTCGCGAACAGCTGGCTGATCACCGCTACGATAATGACCGCAATCAGCGTAGCCGGGATCGCTTCCAGCCCCATCTCCGCGCAGGACCTGTACAGCAGCCAGCCCACCATTCCTGCAACGCCGCATTGGGGAAGCATCTGCCGGGGCGCGTTAAAGATAAGACCAAAGGCCGCCGATGCTATAAAGCTTGTAATCGCTTGTTCGATCCACAACACTCCCGACATGCCCGTCCCCTCCCCAAGATTAATAAAATGACAACACCGCCGCGATGCCCGCGCCGATCGCAAACGCCGTGAGAAATGCCTCTACCCCTTTGGACAATCCCGACACAAGATGGCCCGCCATCAAGTCCCGGACGGCATTCGTAATATGCAGACCGGGCACCAGCGGCATAACCGAGCCGATAATGACGGTATCCATATGGAGGGCCAGTCCGCTTTTTACAAGCAGAATCGTTACCCCGCCAAGGATCAGGGAGGCTACAAACTCCGCAAACAGCTTGACCGGCACCAGCCGATGCAGCAGCACCATGCTCCCGAAGCCTAATCCCCCGGCCAGGACTGCCGCCAGAAAGTCATGCCACGGGCCGCCGAACATAACGAGGAAGCAGCCGCTCGAGACCGCGGCAACAAGCACCTGCAGCCAGGTCGGGTAGGCGAGGGGCGACTCGTCGATTTCCGTGAGCAGGCGGTGAGCCTCGCCCACCTCCAGCTTTCCTTGGCTGATGCGCCGCGAAATATCGTTCACAAGCGTTACCTTGCGAAGGTTCGTCAAGCGCTCCGAGATGCGAATCAGCCTCGTGGTTGGCACGGAAGCGTCCATCGCGAACAAAATGCCGGTTGGCGTGACATAGCTCTGCGCATCCGCAATACCGTAAGCAGCGGCGATCCGCACCATGGTATCCTCCACACGGTACGTCTCGCCGCCGTTTTGCAATATGATTTTGCCTGCTAGCAAGCAGGTTTGCGCGATCAGATGATAAGAATGAATCGGCTGCTCCATTACAGTTGAAGTCATGGCTTAATGCTCCTTATGCCAATGTTACGTGGCTGTCGTCACCGGTTGATCCGCGGGAGTCCGCTTCACCAGCGCATGCTTCTCCCACGCCCGGCTCCGCCAGCGGAAGAACATCGCAAAGGCCCGCAGCCATTCGTCGGCCGCAATCGCAAGCCAGATGCCGGGAAGACCCATATCAAGCTGGAACACAAAGAAGTAACCAAGCGGCAGGCTCATGCCCACCATCGACACCGTCCCCGCCCATAACGGGAACTTCGCGTCGCCGGATGCGCGAAGCGAATTCACGAGAATAATGTTGATTGTTCGGCCCGTCTCCAGAATGACGCTGTAGAGCAGGACGTTAGCGCCAAGGCGGATAATTTCCGGATCGTTCGTGAACATCGTCATCAATTGCTCGCGGAAAATCATGACCACGGCAATCATCACCGCGGTTGACGCGGATGCCCATCCCGTGCTGTACCATACCCGGTAATAAGCATCGGTCTGGCGGCCGGCGCCAATCATCCGGCCTACAATGATGGAAGTACCCAATCCAATCGAGAAGGCCATTAAATAAATAAACTGCGAGACATTGGCCGCATACTGACGCGCGGCAAGCGATTCTTCGCCAAGGAAGGTCGCGTAATACAGGAACACCATCTGGCAGCCTTGGTACATCACCTGCTCAAGCGCGGACGGAATGCCGATTTTTAATATTTTGCCAATATACGACTTGGATAATGTGAAATAATAACGCAGCTTTACGCGAACTTCCATAATGCGATACAGCATCCAGAAGAAAACGATCAGCGCCAGCGCCCGGCTGATGACCGTTGAAACCGCCGCTCCGTGAACGCCCATCTGCGGGAAGCCGAAATGCCCGAAAATCAATGCGTAGTTGCCGATCAAATGGACGATATTCATGCCGAGCGATACGAGCATCGCTTCCTTCGTGAAGCCATGCACCCGGATAATCGCCGATACGGAATTGATCAACGCCTGCAGGAAAATAAACCCTCCTACAAACGATAGATAAGCTTTGGCATGCTCCAGCACTTCGCCGTGCAGATTCAGGCTTTGCAGGATCAGCCCGTTAAAGGCGACAAACGCGATACTCAAGAGGAGGCCGACTATAAGGTTCAGCGTTATGCTGAGCGCCGAAATTTTGGCGGCTTCCTTCATCTGCCTCGACCCGATGTATTGCGCAACAACAATCGAAGCGCCGTTGCCGATAACCTCCAGCACAAGCAAAGCAATAAACAGGTATTGGTTGGAGGCGCCCACGCCCGATACCGCGTTATCCGAGATTGCGCTCAGCATAAAGGTATCGGCCAGGCCCATCAGCATAAATAACAATAATTCCAGAAATATCGGCCATGTCAGAAATAAGAGATTAAACTCCTTCGATGGCTTCCCCGCATGTGCGGCCGTCATGATGACACCTCTTCTTAAGTCAAATTCTTCTACGGCAGCTGCTTCAGCACCATCACGGCCGCACCGGCCGCAACGGCTTCTTCCTTAAGCAAACCTTTCGAGAACAACGGCTTATACTGCGGATAATAATAAGTGTGGCTTCTTGCTACCTCCACCGCCGTCTCAAACACGCTTTCATGCGCATTAAGAAGTGCTCCCCCCAGAATAACCTTCTCCGGATGCAGCACGTTAATTAAATTCGCCAGCCCGATTCCGAGATAAGCAGCAGCCTGCTTAAATTTCTCCTGCACCATTATATCACCGGCCGACAGGGCGTGGAGCAGTTTTTCGAATCTCCAAATTTCGCCGTTGCCGCTGCCGCTGTCACGCAGCTCACGACCTTGCGGCAGCGCGCCCGCCAAGGCCAGTCTTCGCATCTCGTTCTCAATGGCATGAACCGACACGAAGGACTCGAGCGCCCCGTCAACGGCGCTTCCAGGCCGAGAAAGTTCGCCGGCCTGAATAATCATCCGGCCGATTGCCCCCTCCATATCGGTTGCTCCGTACACAAGCTGGCCGTTCGACATAACGGCCGAGCGGAGACCGGCGCCGACATGCACATACAGCATATGCTGATAGCGCTCGCTTCTCAGTGCCCAATGCTCGCCTACCAGCGCGGTATTCGCGCCGTTATCGAGCAGAACCGGGAACTGCAGCCGTTCCTCAAGCAGCCCGCAGATCGGCAGGTTACGCCATCCCCGGGCAGGGAAATAAACGGGATCCAGAATAAGACCCCGTTCACGGTCAAGCGGACCTACCGCTCCAACACCCATTCCGAGAATGCTGGACGGCTGCAGGCCATGCTCCTTCGTAAACTGGCGGACAGCCTCCTGCACCCGGTTCAGAAATACTTCCGGCGTCATGCTCTCATCCATCTTCCAGCGTATGGCCGACAGCCGGTTCATATGCATGTCGTAAAGGCCTATGGACGAGTAGATCCGCGAGATCTCCAGTCCGAACAAATAGCCATAGGTTGGATTCGTCTCGTAAAGAATCGGTCTTCTTCCCCCGGTAGAGCTGCCGCGCCCATGCTCGCGCAGCTTGCTTGCTTCAAGCATCTCTTCCAGCAGCCGCGTCATGGTGCTGCTTGGCATCGAGAATTCCTTGATCAGCTCAGCGCGCGATACGACACCTCGCTGAGCGATGTAGGCATAGACCAGATTGGCCAGTGTCTTCGTAATGGACATAGGACTCCTTCCTCTACCCGAGTTTGTTTTCGATAAGATTACAACGGTTTTTCGATACCGTCCATCCGGTGACGCTGACGGAACTCCGATGGCGTCTCCCCGTACTTCTTGCGGAACAGCTGCGAGAAATGGCGCATATCCTGATAGCCGATCCGCTCAGCGACATCGGCAAGCTTCAGCTTGGGATTCAGCAGCATCTGCTTGGCTTGCTCCAGCCGCAGTCCAATGACATACTCCTTAAAGCCCGCGCCGGTCTTCTGCTTGAACAGCTGGCTGAAGTATACCGGATTCAGGTATACGATAGCCGCAACCTTCTCAAGCGACAGATCGGCATGATAATGCGTCCTGATATATTGCAGGGCAACCTCAATGGACTGATCGCTTCCGCTTGCGTAATGCTCATACACCTGCGTGGACGAAGCTTGCCTCATCCGCTGCACTTCCCCCGGCACGGCGTTGATATCCTCGATCCGGTCGGTATGCATAATCTGGAACGGCACGCGCAGATATTTGATGAGGTGCGTGCGCAGCTCTTCCAGAAGACTAGTTATCGTTCCGCCCTCCGGAAGCGTAACAAGGCCAAGAAGGCTCTTGCTGTCGTAAATGGTGACAAAGCCCTGGCCATGCTTCTCGATCAGCTCGCCCAGCACGTTCTCGATCATGAAATGCTCGAGCTGAACAACCTTGTCGCTCTCCATCTTGACCATAATCAGATTGAAATGCGGATGGCTGTCCATAAACGGACTCATATCGATGCGGCCGATATCAAGCCCTTGAGCCCAGCGCTGAAAGACCGCTTCCCGCAAATACTTGCGGTTCGTCTTCAGGAGCTCGGCTTCCTCCGTCAGCTCCCGTTCGTGCTCGATCTCCCCGCTGATCTTCTCGATCATCTCGGCCAGCACTTCCTTGCCTATCGGCTTAAGCAGGTAGTCCTTGGCTCCAAGGCGCACGGCCTCCTGGGCATAGCTGAACTCCGAATAGGCGGAGATCACGACCCACTTCACCCGCGGATAGATGCTTCGGGTCAAATTCATCAGCTCCAGACCGGTCATGCCCGGCATCAGGATATCCGTAAGCACGATATCGATCCGGTTCTTCCTCAGCTCGGCGACCGCTTCTTCCGCGTTGACGGCCAGATAGGTGCTGTACGCCGGAAACCGATTGTTTAATGTTCGCTTTATACCTTCCCGTATGACGTTCTCGTCATCCACGATTAATATGTTCATCGCCCGTTTTACCTCCTCTGGCTGGCAGCGGTATTGCGATAATTACCGTCGTTCCTTTTCCTAATTCGCTGGAAATACGCAAGCCGTACGGCTCACCGTACATAAGCACAATACGGCGGTGCACATTCGGCAGTCCGATTCCTCTTCTGCCGCGTCCCTCCTGGGCAGCATTGTAATTGCGGCCGGGGCTGGAATCCTCGAGCATGGCATGCAGCTTATTCAGTTCCTCTTCATCGATGCCAACGCCGTTATCTTCGATAACAATACGCAGCTCATTGGCCTCTTCATCGGCTATGGTGGATACTCTCAGCAGTCCCGGACGATCGAGAGGCTCAAGACCGCTCTTCACCGCATTTTCGATGACGGGCTGAATCGTCATCTTCGGAACGATAGCATCGAGCCATATGCTGTCCACCTGAATTTCGGTGCTGACGCGCCCAACCAGACGGTTCTCGATAATCGTCATGTAATGCCTCATTTGCTCCAGTTCCTGGCGGAGCGTCGTCTTCGAGGCTTCCTCCCAGTCGCTGCTGTAGCGGAACATATGCGACAGCGACAATATAACGCGGCCCAGCCGGTCATTCTCCCGCTCGTCCAGCATCCAATAAATCATATCCAGCGTATTGTACAGGAAATGCGGGTTTACCTGCGACTGAAGCGCATGCAGCTCCGCGTTTTTCTCGCTTATGGACGCGAGGGTAATCCGCTCAATCAGCTCGTCGATCCGATGAACCATCCGGTTGAAGGAGGAGACCAGGCTGTTAATTTCCTCGAAGGATTTGACGTTTACCGCTCCCCTGAAATTACCCAGCTCAACCTGCTTCATCTCCCGGATCAGCAGCTTAAGCGGCGACGAGATGTTGCGCGAGATTAATGTCGCCAGCATCGTCGAGAGCAAGATGACGGCAATAATGACGGCAAGCAGATACAGTCTCGTCTGAACCAGCTCTTCGCTGATGTCCGACTTGGGCGTCAGCCCGAATACCGTCCATTCCGCAACGGCTGTTTTGGCAGCAACGATTAATTGACTGGTCTTATTATCAACAACGATCTCATTACCCTTAGGTCTAGGCAACCCATTAAAAGAAGGCACTGCCTGCGACTCGCCAGTTGGCTCCATCGACAAATCATCCTGATTTTTATCCGTCGATGCGATTACGCCGTTGTTCTTATCAACAATAAATACCCGGCTGTTTGGGCTGATCGACGCGTTAGACAAGGCCGATAGAATCGGATTCGGATCCGACTCGATCAAGACAATGCCAACCGGCTTATAGTTATTCAGATCAAACAGCTGACGTCCAAATACAAACACAGGCTCTGGCAGCATGCTGTTAATAACCGAGCCTTTCATCAAGCCAAGCCATACCATTTCGCCTTTTGAATTTTTAAGCTTGCTGTACCAATCAGCAGACGTGTAATCCTGATTGACTAGGCCGGCGAACCGCCGTTCATAGTTGTACAGCTTTCCTCCATTGGTCATGACATGGATGCCTATAATATCATCTCGCGAAAAGTATGCGGCTCCAATAATATTCGTAATCGCCCGTTCATTCATGACACTGACGCTTATATTCTTCTCATTGTCTGCTTCCTTAAGCAGTCTGGTCAATTCATAGTTACTGTTAAGTGATTTGGTCACGCTGTCATATCCTTCGAGAAGCAGATCAAATAACCCTACCGTTTGGGAAACGTTCTTCTCCGCAAGATCACTGATCTTTGAATGAATAATCTGGGTTGTCTTCTGATAATAGAGGAAGCTGACCAAGATGAGCAGCGTCATCATCGATGAAAACAGCAATAAAAACAACCGATTCTGTATAGAGTGCATGCCATGATAACGCGCCAATTTTTGAATCCTCCTAAAAGAATGATCACGCTTTTTGTGATCATTCTACTTCGTAAGCATCAACTAAGAATGATCACGCTTTTTGTGATCATTCTACTTCGTAAGCATCAACTTAAGAATGATCACGCTTTTTGTGATCATTCTACTTCGTAAGCATCAACTAAGAATGATCACGCTTTTTGTGATCATTCTACTTCGTGAAGCACTAATGCTCATTCCCTCATTGTAACACATGGCGAAACGGTTGCGCTGACCTGTGGCAGCGTAACCGTTTCGGTAAAAATCTACAAATCGCTTAAAATTCAAAAAAGCGGAGAAGGGGATTAACCCTTCACCGCGCCTGCTACCATACCTTTTGTGATCTTATCTGCGAGCAAGAAGTAAATAATGATAACCGGCAATGCCCCAAGCACGAGGAATGCGCCGATCGCTCCGTAGTTAACCGAATACTGGCTGACGAAGCTGTATACCCCGAACGGCAATGTTTTCAATCGTTCGGTCGAGATAAAGGTTGCTGCCAGGATGTACTCGTTCCAGATGTTAATGAAGGTCAGAATACATACCGTCATCATCGGCGGAACCGATACCGGCAGGATAATGTTCCAGAATATCCGGAAGACGCCTGCTCCGTCCACGATTGCCGATTCTTCAATTTCATTAGGAATCGACTTCATGAATCCGCTAAGAATAAATACGGCAATTGGCGTCTGGAATGCAATGTAAGGCAGAATGAGCGACCAATGCGTATTCAGAATATGCATATTCTTGAAGATAATCATCAGCGGCAGCAGTGTCGCCTGCATCGGAATCATCATCCCGATCAGGAAGACAACCATAACCGCCTGACCGTATTTCCACTTGAAGCGGCTGATGGCAAACGATACAAGCGAGCTGAGGAACAAAACGCCAACCATTGTTATCAATGTAACTTTCAAGCTATTAAGCAGATATTTAACGTAATTGCCCGACTCCATCGCAGCGCTATAGTTACCCCATTGCAGAGCATGCGGCAGAGCAAAGAATTGGCCGGACAAAATTTCTTCGTTAGTCTTTAACGAGTAGATAGCCAGCCACAAGAGCGGATACAATTGGGTGACAATCAGAGCTGACAGAAGAATCCACATCAATATTTTCCCGATCGAAAATTTTCTTTGCGGCTTTATTCTTGGCAGCACTGCTGTAGTTGTACTTTGGCTCATAGTCGTATCCCTCCTTCGTTACGTGTATTTCCGTTCCAGACGGTTGAATCCATAGTTGATGACCACTGTTGCGACAAGACAGACTACAACCAGAATGGCTGCAATGGCACTTCCGTATCCGTATTTCATCGACAAGATTGACATTCTGTACATATGCGTCGCGATAACGTCCGTTGCGTTACCAGGACCGCCGCCTGTCATAACCATAATCATGTCGAACGATTGCAGCGAGCCGATAAAGGCAAGGACAATCGAAATCTTGAAGATCGGAACGTTCATTGGCAAGGTAATATACCAGTCAGCCTTCAAGCCTTCAGCGCCATCAATTTTGGCTGCCTCATAAATATCCGACGGAATGTTCTGAATACCCGTAAACTGGATGAGAGTGTGATAACCAAGGTATTGCCACAAAGCGACGAAGTACAAGCTGTACATCGCGATATCTGGATCCGTCAACCACTGCTGGGACCAGCTGTGCAGGCCTACCCAGTCAAGCACCTGGTTAAGCATGCCGCCCATGGACGCAGGGTTGTAGATTGTTTTCCAAAGTTGTCCGATAATAACAACCGACAAAATTACCGGCATAAAATAGCTGGATACAAGGAAATTCGGCTTCTTTACGAAGCGGCTAAGCAAGATTGCGACAAACAAAGCAATTGGAATTTCAAGCATGGAAAATACAGCAAACATCAGGGTATGGCGTACAGCCGGCCAAAATACGGCATCATGGAATAACAATTTATTGAAGTTGTCCAGACCGATGAATTTCGATTCGCCGATCCCGTTCCAGTCGAGCGTACTCGTATACAGGGAAACGATGATTGGAACAAAAACCAGACAGACATAGAGTATCAAGCACGGCAGCACGAACAGCGCTATCGTCAACTTCGAAACCTTCAGTACGTTCATCTCGTGTGCCCTCCTATCTTTTAGCTATTTTTTTAACATCCGTACAAAAGGGGTTCCTGGGAGAGAACCCCTTTTGCACGGTGTGCAGCTTTTTTATATTTTTATCTATTGTTCAATGCTTATTTATTGCTTTCGTAAGCGGTTTGGTGCTCTTTTGCAACTTCAGCCGAATCCTTCTTCTGAACGAAGATGTTTTGGATGGAAGTCAAGTGGCCTTGGGAAGTGCCAGGGTTCATTGTGTTATCGAACGACAGGTCGCCGCCTTTAACATCTTTGAACAGGTCCAGTACGCTAATTGCCATGTCGGAGTAGCCAGCAGCTTTGAAGTCGCCGTCCACTTTTTGAGCAAGACCTACAGCACCTTTAACTGCGAAGGCTTCTTTAGGGAAGTTCAGCATGAAGTAGTTCAGGAAATCTTTGGTTTCTTGCAGGTGTTTGCTGTCTGCAGAGATCGCGAATGCGGAACCTGGAGCAAGCATGAATTGGTTAGGATCGCCTTTGCCGTTTACCGTAGGGAATTTGAAT
Source organism: Paenibacillus sp. BK033 (assembly GCF_004345425.1). Taxonomy (GTDB): domain Bacteria; phylum Bacillota; class Bacilli; order Paenibacillales; family Paenibacillaceae; genus Pristimantibacillus. The sequence continues at coordinate 305,499 of NZ_SLVP01000004.1, read as the reverse complement.
ACGCCTACTTTATCCTTCAGAGCTTCGGATGTTTCGATACCGCCAGTTGCCCACGAACCCATGTAGTACATAGCAGCTTTACCCGTTTTGAAAATGTTCTCGCCGGCGTTATAGTCGAACGATGTAACGCCTTCTTGGAACGCCCCTGCTTGAATCAGGTTTTGCATAGCGTCTACAGCTTCAACGAAAGCCGGATCTTCGAATGTTTTCTTGCCGGCTACAACATCAGACAGGAAGCCAGGGCCGCCGTTTGTGCGAAGCAGGATGTTCATGAACAGGAACGAACCCGTCCAAGTATCTTTTTCACCGATTGCCATTGGCTGGATGCCTTTAGCTTTCAGGGTTTTAACGTCTGCGATCATTTCTTCGAATGTTGTTGGCGGGTTAGCGATGCCAGCTTGCTGGAACAGATCTTTGTTGTAGTAAACAACGCCGATGTTGTTGCCGTCAGGCAATGCGTACAAGTTATTGTCGAATGTATAGAAGTCAAGAACGCCGTCTTGGAATGTATCTTTCAGGCCGTTTTGCTCAACCATGTCGTTCAGCGGTGCAAACAGTTTTGCGTCAACGTAAGGCTGCATTTGAGCTGCCGGGTTAACGATTGTGATGTCCGGCACTTCATGCGAGGCTGCTTGCGTTTTCAGTTTTTGCTTTTGTTGGTCGGTATTCAAGGAGTCCAGCTCGATCTTCACGTTTGGATGATCAGTTTCGTATTGTTTAACGATCTTTTTCATCATGCCGTTTTTCGGATCCGTTGGATCTGGATAAATGTTCTGGAAAGTAATCGTAACTTTCTCGTTGCTTGCCGGCTTTTCTGTAGCCGCGTTTGTCGCTCCCGCATTGTTGGAAGCGCCGGAGTTGGCATTTTTGTCGCCGTTATTGTTATTCGAGCCGCATGCTGTCAAGCTGATTGCCAAGGAACCTGCAAGTACAAGACCAAGAACGCTCTTCATATTCATTTTAGCCATTTGTTTATCCCCCTTGTTTGTGATGCTTTTATTATCTTGAAATCTGCAAACCCTTACAATGTGTGAACTTAGGATATCAGGTAGGTTTTCTTTAGGTCTTGAGATTCCCCACCTTGAAAAAGCCCACTCGAATACTGTCGAACTTTATTGAACCGTGCGGTTATTATTTGTTCCTTCCGGCTTGGAAATCCTTCCGGAGCGGATTTCCAGGGGTTTCCACGACAGCAGAAAAAAAGCCGCATCCCGGGTCCTGTTGACCGTGGGATGCAGCTTTTTAGGCTAAGAGCGCCGTTATGCGGCTGTAATTTTGTATTGCTTCTTATGCTTGCTGAAGTGGAGCTTCATGCCTTTCATCTTGCAGTATTCCTTCAGAGGGATCATAACGCCGTTAGGACCTTTGTACGGCTGCTCCTTGAATGCCGCAGTCTGCCCGTCCAGATGAACCATAACCGGCGCATGCTCCAGATCCAGCGCCTTCAGCTTCTCCATCAGCTGCTTCGCAGACTCGCCTTCTCTCGCCCCGTTCACGCGGAAGCCGTTTGTCTGCCCGCGGCCGTTAATCCCTTCTTTAACCGTAAAGGACAGCGAAATGCCCACTTCCTTCAAAATGTCCAGCACTTCCGCATTGTAAGCCCCGTAAGGAAAAGCGATAATGCCTTTTGTATTGCCGAGCTCTTCCTTCAGCCGCTTCTCCGCTTTCTCGAGATCGGTCTTCACGCGGTTATGGTATTCCTCATCCGTCTCGACGCGCTGTTCTTTCTTCAAATATTGATGGCGCGTCAGAACCGGCTTCGTCAAGCCGTCCGCGCGCATAACGCCATATTTGTGGCTGTCGTAAGTATGGTTATAGAAGGACATGCCGGACTTTTGCATCTCTCGCATCTGGTCCCAGGTCATCTTCGGACGGCCGACCTGCTTCGGCTTATCCGCATTGTCCGCACCGGAGACGATGACAAAATTAACGGCCGGATAATTATGTTGCTTTAATACAGGGAAAGCATCCTTATAGAAGGTCTCGTATCCATCGTCAAAGGTCAGCAGCACCGCATTGTCGGGAACATTGCCGTTATTTGCGATAAAATCCGCATACTGGTCGATTGAAATGACATGGAAACCGTCGGTTTTGAGCAGCTCCATCTGCTCCTTGAACAAGTCAAGCGAAATAGCGGATTCTGCCTCCGCGTTATTGGTTTTCTTGGCCGCTTTGTCTGACAAATCATGATACATCAGTACGGCTACCTTGTCCGAATAATAAACGCCTCCGCTGCCCGGATTTTCCAGCGTCCATTCCAGCTTCGATTTAAAGGTTGACTCCAGGAATGAGGCCGGCACCATCGGTTCGCCGTCGACCAAATCCACAGCAGGAGGCTGCTTGAGCTTCTCGCCGTTTACGTAAAAGCTCACTTGCTTGGCGTTATCCGGCGCTGAACATGCAACAGCCAATAGTCCCAAACCGATCATAAGAAGAACAACATTTGTCCAAAGAGCTGCACGCGCACGAAACATTCACTTACTTCCCCCTAAATAATCAATCCATTTCATAGTTTTACAAATACTGGTCAACATTAGACAAAAAAAATATCTGCGATCTAGTACATCTACTAAACGCAGCATATCGCTGGAATGTTGCTCCATTATGATAAATATTTAATGTACAATCTATTATATATGGAGGGAGATAAAATGAACATTGCTATTTTCGGGGCAACCGGCCGAGTCGGACGCATCCTTGCGGCGCTTGCGCTCCGCGACGGGCACGCGGTAAAAGCCCTCGTCCGGAGGCCGGATAAATTACAAGAGCTGGCAGACAGCTGGCCCGGGCTGACTCTGGTGGCGGGCAATACGGTTTCCGCCGGGGACGTCAGCGAAACCTTATCCGGGGCCGATGCGGTTATCAGCGCCTTAGGCACCGACGGCGGAACCGTCTTGACGGACAGCTTCCCGCTTATACTCGAAGCCATGAATCGGTTAAAGATCAAGCGGATTGTAGCCGTCGGCACGGCGGGAGTATTGGACAGCCGGACTGAACCGGGCCTGCTGCGGTATCAATCCAGCGAATCGAGAAGATCGCTCACGCGGGCAGCCGAGGAGCATCATGCGGTGCTGCGGCTGCTGGAGGAGTCCGGACTCGATTGGACGCTGGTCTGCCCGACTTACTTGCCTGACGGTCCTGCCGAAGGAGGTTACCGGCAAGAGCGCGGCTATCTGCCGGAGAACGGAACGCGTATTACGACGGGAGATACCGCCGAATTTGCTTATGCCCAGCTGTTCAGCAGCCAATATATGAGGGCAAAGGCGGGAATTGCCTATTAGAAGAAAAAGCCGGGCTTTTGCGTTAGCAACGCAAAGCCCCGGCTTTTTTTATAGCGGAGAGTTAGGTTTACTTGGCAAGCAAAGCCTGAATCTCGGAGTCGATCCGCTCCGGCGTCACGTTTGGACCAAACCGCTTTACGACTTTGCCTTCCTTGTTCACAAGGAACTTCGTAAAGTTCCATTTGATGCGCTTCGAGCCAAGAATGCCGCGGGCGTCCTTCTTCAGCTTCTGGAACAGGGGATGCGCCGTGTCGCCGTTAACGTCGATTCTTGCGTAGAGCGGGAAGTTGACGCCAAAGTTCAGCTCGCAGGACTGCGCAATCTCCGCGTTATTCTCAAGCTCCTGATTCATAAACTGGCTGCTGGGGAAGCCTAATACGGCAAAACCCTTCTCTTTGTACGTGTCATGAAGCTTCTGCAGTCCTTTGAACTGCGGGGCAAAACCGCATTTGGTCGCCGTGTTTACAATGAGCAGCACCTGGCCTTTGTACGGAGCAAGCGTTTGTTTCTCGCCTTTAATCGTGTTTACTTCAATATTGTATAAGGACATCTTTCATGCAACTCCTTTTAAATGAATTGTTATTGATTAAATTGTATGCAATTTATTTGGGAAAGTCAAATACCGATTTTTTCTTTTTTGACACGTTTCAGAGGCGGTGCTACAATACAATCACCCAATTAATTTGCATACAATTTATATAGAGACGTTATAATCAACAAAGGGGTGCTGCCACTATGGACACAAGCGAACTGCTGAAGCTTGAGAATCAGCTTTGCTTTGCTTTTTATTCTTGCTCAAGAGAAATTACGAAGCTGTACCGTCCTTTGCTCGCCGAGCTTGGACTTACCTATACCCAGTACATTACCATGCTTGCCTTATGGGAGCAGGACAATGTATCCGTCAAGGAGCTGGGATCGAAGCTCCTCCTGGATTCCGGAACGCTCACGCCGTTGCTTAAGAAGCTGGAATCCATGGGGCTTCTGACAAGGGCGCGGGACAAATCCGATGAACGGCATTTGATCGTCCGCTTAACCGGGCAGGGTCAGGCGCTTAAGGATAAAGCCTCCTGCGTGCCTTTGCGGTTATTTGAAGGCACCGCGGTTGAGCCGGAAGAGATCTTCGCCTTGCGAAGTCAGGTGCAGACGCTGATGAGCAAGATGAACGAAGCTACCTAATAGGGAGACGACTTTCTGTGAAGAACAGGAGGTCGTCTTCTTTTTTGTTATGCCTATTGACTCCGTATGACGCTTCTTGTATAGTTGATTACATGAGTAACCAACCACTCAGGTAGCTAAGAGGTGAGGAAAAACATATGACCTTAATCATCGACGATAGTCGCCCTATCTTTGTGCAAATCGCAGAACGAATCGAAGACGACATCATTCAAGGAAGGCTTCCGGAGGAATCGCAGGTCCCTTCGAAGAACGAATTCGCCTCCTTTTATCAGATTAACCCCGCTACAGCGGCGAAAGGCGTCAACCTGCTGGTGGACGAAGGAATCTTGTATAAGAAAAGAGGGATTGGAATGTTTGTAGCCACGGGCGCGCGTGCCGTGCTGGTCGAGAAGCGCAAGGAGCAATTTTTCGAGCAATACGTCGTAACCATGATGCGGGAAGCCGAGAAGCTGGGCATTTCGGCGGATCAATTAACGGAAATGATTCGGAGAGGGGAGGCCAAATAATGAGCAACGTTGTTGAAGTAAATCATTTAACCAAATCGTACGGGAATGTTACGGCCGTTCACGAGGTGTCTTTCAAGCTTGAGGCGGACAAAATTTACGGCCTGCTGGGAAGAAACGGTGCAGGCAAAACCACGATTATGCATATGATTACCGCTCAGCTGTTCGCGACAAGCGGCGTGCTGAAGGTATTCGGCGAGGAGCCGTACGAGAATTCCCGCGTGCTCAGCCGAATCTGCTTCATCAAGGAAAGCCAGAAGTATCCGGACAATTACACGGTAAACGACGTGCTGGAGCTGTCTTCCTCCCTGTTCCCGAACTGGGATAGAGCGTTTGCCGAGGAGCTGGTCAAGGACTTTCAGCTGCCGCTGAAGCGGAAGATGAAAAAGCTGTCACGCGGCATGCACTCTTCCGTCGGCATCATCGTCGGGCTGGCCAGCCGCGCTCCGCTGACGATTTTTGACGAGCCGTATCTGGGTCTCGACGCCGTTGCCAGAGCCTTGTTCTACGATCGGCTGATCGAGGACTATTCCGAGAATCCGCGGACGATCGTCCTGTCGACGCATTTGATCGATGAGGTAAGCCGTCTGCTCGAGCATATCATCGTCATCGACGGAGGCAAGGTGCTTATTAATGAAGATGCCGAAGAGCTTCGCGGCTACGCCTATTCGGTGGCAGGCACGGCAACCGCGGTTGAAGGCTTTATCGCCGGCAAAACCGTTATATCGCGCGAACCGTTCGGCGCGCTTCTGACAGCGGGGATTACCGGCAGATTATCCGAGCAGGAGCGGAAGAAAGCCGATGCTCTTGGCTTAGCGCTCTCTCCGATTTCCTTGCAGCAGCTGATCGTCCAGTTAACGAGCAAAAAAACGGATGTTAAGGGAGGCTCCCGTATATGAACCGAATTGGCAATGTCCTGAAAATGCATCAACGCGACAAGTTCGCTTGGCTGATCATCCCGTTCATGATTCTTGGCTCCAGCTTTGTGATCAATCTGATCGTCGGGTTCCTGAGCGGCGTCGAGATATACACCGGCGGTCTGATGTCCATCTTTATTTACATGCTTGTGCTTGGCATCATTGTACTCCCTCAAACCTTCCCTTTTGCCATCAGCTTCAGCGTCCGCCGGACGGACTATTACGCGGGCACCGTCTTACACGCGTTGATTTCCGGTTGTATCTCGGCTATTATTCTGCTGCTGCTTAGCGCAATCGAAAAAGCGACCAACTTCTGGGGTACGGGACTCCACTTCTTCCATCTTCCTTTTTTGACGGACGGCAATATCGTTCAGCAGTTTATCTTTTACTTCCTCGCCCTTGTTCTGCTCTTCTTCTGGGGCTTCGCGATCGGCAGCGTATTCCGGAAATTCCGGGCGATCGGCTTATTCGTCCTGACGCTGGCCTGCCTGCTGGCGACAACGATTATGACGGTCCTCATTATCTCCAAAGACTGGTGGGATGAGATCGCGAACTGGTTCATGGATCTGACGGCCTTCGAGCTGTCGCTGTGGTTCCTGCCGATCATCCTGATCTTCGCTATCGTCTCGTTCGTGCTGATCCGCAGATCGACCGTCTGATATTCGCTTCCCCCTTATCCGGCATCAGTGTCATTGGCTACCGCTGTTGAATACAACGGTAATACCAATGCTGCTGGACTGCCAGACGAGGGGGATTTTTATATGGATTTGCGGAGCTTGTTGAACCTTGATGACTATGAACGGCTGGAGGTAATCCATGATGCGCGCAGCGGACTTACCGCAGTTATCGCAATCCATAGCACAAAGCTTGGCCCCGGGCTTGGGGGCTGCAGAATGTGGAACTACCCATCCGTGGAGGATGCAATCATAGATGCCGTCAGGCTCGCACGAGGCATGACCTATAAATCGGCGATGGCGGAGCTGCCCTTCGGAGGCGGCAAAGCGGTAATAATCGGAGACCCGGGCAAGGACAAAAATGAACGGCTGTTCCGTGCATTCGGGCGGTTCATTGACCGGCTGCAGGGAGAATATATTACCGGCATGGATGTCGGAACAACCTCAGCCGATATGGACTGGGTGTTTCAGGAGACGCGGTACGTCACCGATATTTCCGGATCGCTAGGGGCGGCCGGAACCTTTACGGCGGATATGACCGCTTACGGCGTCTTCCTGGCGATGAAAGCGTCCCTGAACAGGCTGGACGGTTCGGAGAGCTTGTCCGGCAAGGTCGTTGCGGTTCAGGGACTCGGAAAAGTCGGCATGTTCCTCTGCCGGTACCTGGCGCTTGCCGGAGCCAAGCTGGTCGTAGCCGACCTAAACGACGAGCTTGTCCGGAAGGCCGTGCAGCAATACGGCGCCCGGGCCGTGGGCGCGGACCTTATCGCGCATGAGCTATGCGATATCTATTCCCCTTGCGCGCTTGGCGGCATCATTAACGATGCGAGTATTCCGCAGCTGCAATGCCGGATTGTTGCCGGAGCGGCCAACAATCAGCTGGCGGAGGAGCGGCACGGCGATGTGCTGCATCAGCGGGGCATTCTGTATGCGCCGGACTACGTGATCAACGCCGGCGGAATCATTGTGACCGCCGCCGAGCTGAACGACAACTCCCCATCCTACGCCAGAAGCCGCGTCGAACAGATCTACCGCACGCTGACGAACGTGTTCGACTGGTCCGACAAGCACGGCGTATCCACCGCCAAAGCCGCCAACCAGCTGACCGAGCAGCTGCTCGGCGAGTGAAGCGGTCCGCCCCGCCCGGACGAGTGCCCGGAAACCGTGCTGCCTGCAGCACGGTTTTTGCCTGCTATCTGACCGTTAATGGCTTGCATACAAAATAGGGCTGCTCCCCGGTCGCCATGACCATGAGGAGCAGCCCTTGCTGCCGTCTTTCGGTTATTCGATTTCTGCCTTCCGCTCCTTTATAATGGGAACATAAGTAAATACCCGAAAGGAGCCGGAACCAATGAAAGAAGAAATTATTAAACGACTGACCTCGTACGTCATCGTCGATACCCAATCCAATGATGAGAGCGAGACCTGCCCCTCAACGCCAGGCCAGCTTACGCTAGCGAACCAGCTAGTCGAAGAGCTCAAATCGATCGGAATGCAAGAGGTAACGATCGACGCCAACGGTTACGTAATGGCAACTTTGCCGGCTAACACGGATAAGCAGGTGCCGACCATCGGCTTCCTGGCGCACGTCGATACGGCAACCGACTTTACCGGCAAGAACGTAAAGCCGCAGCTCGTCGAATACGAAGGCGGCGACATTACGCTGAACGAAGCGCTGAGCGTCGTGCTGTCGACGAAGGATTTCCCTGAGCTCGGCAACTACAAAGGCCATACGCTGATGACGACGGACGGCACCACGCTGCTTGGCGCCGATAATAAAGCCGGCATCGCCGAGATCATGACAGCCATGGCCTACCTGATCGCGAATCCGGACATCAAGCACGGCAGGATCCGCGTTGCCTTTACGCCGGACGAAGAGATTGGCCGCGGTCCTCACCGCTTTGACGTCACTGCTTTTGGCGCCAAGTATGCCTACACCGTCGATGGCGGTCCGCTTGGCGAGCTGGAATACGAGAGCTTTAACGCAGCGGCTGCAAAAATCACCGTCAATGGCACTAACGTCCACCCCGGAACCGCCAAAGGCAAAATGATCAACTCGATGAAAATTGCCATGGACCTCAACAGCCGTCTTCCCGTCAACGAAGCGCCTGAGCATACCGAAGGCTACGAAGGCTTCTACCATCTGAACACGCTGCAGGGCGATGTAGAACAGACTAAGATGTCCTATATCATCCGCGACCATAACCGCGAGAAGTTCGAAGCAAGAAAAGCGACGATCACCCGGATCGTCGAAGAACTAAAAGCTATCCATGGTCCAAACAGCATCGTACTCGAGCTGAAGGACCAGTACTATAACATGCGCGACAAAATCGAGCCGGTGTTCCATATCGTCGAAATCGCCCGCGAAGCGATGGAAAGCCTGGATATCAAGCCGCTTATCAAGCCGATCCGCGGAGGTACCGACGGCTCGCAGCTGTCGTATATGGGCCTGCCGACTCCGAATATTTTCACCGGCGGCGAGAATTACCACGGCAAATTCGAATATGTCTCCATCGACAATATGGTGAAGTCGGTGCAGGTTATAGTCGAGATTATCAAACGGTTCGAAGCGCGCGGCGAAGAGTAATTACGAAGGCCGCTCTACCTCGAACAGCTCGCCAAGCTTCGCGTAAGAAGCGCCTGCCAGACGGCTGACCGGCTGCAGTGCCGCCGCATCGATATGATTCCGCTCATCCGCGATGGAGCCGTGCAGATGATAGCGGACAACGCGGCCGATCAGCAGGTCGGCAGCGGGAGCTTCCTCCGTTCCGCCGAGCGGAATCGCTTGCTCCAGCACGCATTCCAGCCGGACCTTGGCCTCCGCAATACCGGGAACGGAGATTCGTTCGCTAGGCACGGCGGTTAGTCCGGCGAGAGCAACCTCGCTCTCCTCCGGAGGCAGGCTGGCTGCCGTAGCATTAAGCTTTTCCACATACGATTCATCCGCAATGTGAACGACAAACTCGCCTCTTGCGATAGCATGACGGGAGGTATCCTTCGGGATGCCTTTTTTGCGCTGCACGGATACGGAGATCAGCGGCGGATCAGCCGTCACGATATTGAAATAACTGAATGGCGCTGCGTTTAACACGCCATCCTCGGATAAGGTTGTTACAAGGGCAATCGGCCTTGGGACAACCGTACCCGTGAGCAGCTTGTAGTTCTCCCGCTCGCTTAAGTTTTCCGCATCAATCCGGATCATGATTCCGCCGCCTCCTTTTTCTTAGAAATGGTCTTTATACCAAGCTGCAGCCGCCGATACCTCAGATCGGGTAAGCTGATGGCCGAACCGTTCCCAATGCACGTCAACCGCTGCGCCCGCACCGGCAAGCAAGCTCTCGAGTTCGTTCGTCTCTTCGGCCGAGCAGATCGGATCATTCTCCCCGGCACCGATAAATACCGGCACTCCGGACAGGTCCGGCAGTTCAAGACCCCGGATCGGCACCATCGGATGATGCAGGATTGCTCCGCGCAGCGAGTCTTTGTAATGGAACAACAGGCTGCCCGCGATATTAGCGCCGTTGGAGTAGCCTGCGGCTACCAGGTTATTCCGGTCGAACCCGTACTCCTCTGCCGAATGGTCAAGGAAATCGTTCAGCTCCTTTGTCCGGAACACCAGATCCTCCAAATCGAATACGCCTTCCGCAATCCGGCGGAAATAACGCGCCATTCCGTTCTCGGATACGTTGCCCCGGATGCTTAATACGGACGACTCCGGCGAAAAGGCAGCCGCTAACGGCAGGAGATCATGCTCCGTGCCGCCCGTGCCATGGAACAGGACGAGGACCGGCGCCGCCGGATTCGTCCCCTGTCTGAATATATGCTTCATGATACATACCTCCTAATATGAATGGTCTCTTATTAACGATCCAGTTCCATTACCCGTACGTCAAACGGCGTGAGCAGCTGCTCCAGCGTTGCGCGGTGCTGCTCGTACCAAGCCGGCAGCATCAGTTTCTCGCCAAGATGCTCAGGCTCTTCGTCGCGTGCGAACCCTGGAGGATCCGTAGCAATCTCGAACAGTATGCCGCCTTGCTCGCGGAAGTAGATCGCATTGAAGTACTGGCGGTCGACGATTGGCGTTGGCTGGAAGCCGTTTGCCGCCACATGCTGCTGCCAAGTGAGATGCTCGGCATCGTCTTTTGCTCTCCAAGCGATATGGTGAACGGTACCGTGACCGCCATGACCGGCCGCCATTGGCTCCGTATTCACGTCGATGATGTTGCCGAGTTCGCCAAACGATTGGTAACGTGCCAGGCCGTTTTCTTCGTCCACTTTGGACAGCCCCATTACATGCTCCAGCAATTGCGCCGTTGCCGCCGGATTGGTGCTGTACAGAATAGCGCCGCCAAATCCTTTGATCGCATGGTCTGCCGATACGCCGCCAAACGACCATGTGCTTCTAGGACCTTCTTCGCGCGCTACCAGCTCGACAAGCAAGCCGTCCGGATCCGCGAATTGCAGGTACTGCTCGCCAAAGCGGGAGGTCTCTTTGAATTCAATCTCGAATTTGGCGAGACGCTCTTTCCAGAAGCCCAGTGTGCCTTCAGGCACGACATAAGTGGTGTAACCAACCTGGCCGCCGCCTACAACGCCTTTACGCGAGTTTTCCCAAGGGAAGAACGTGATGATGGTGCCAGGGCTGCCGGCTTGATCGCCGAAGTACAGATGGTAAACTTCCGGCGCGTCAAAGTTGATTGTTTTTTTCACGAGGCGGAGACCAAGCACCCCTGCGTAAAAGTCTGTAGTTACCTGAGGATGTCTTACGAAAGCCGTAATATGATGGATACCTGCTGTGCGTTGATTTGTCATTATTGCCACTCTCCTAATGGGTTATTTTGCAAATTTTTAAGAATCTTTAATTTAAGATATAGGGCCTGACTTGATGTATAAGACGTAACGACCAACACTATTTGAAGGTCGTCTGCGCAAACTTGCCTAATTTCTTGAGAAGTGAGCTTGCGGCCTGTTTCTCTTCCGCCGTCAGTCCTCCGACCGCTCCCTCAATAACGAGGGTATGCTGCGGGAACACTTCTTCGATGAACCGCGTCCCTGCTTGGGTAATTTCAGCGTAGATAAGCCGCCGGTCTTCCGTAGAAGCTCTGCGGGTGACAAAGTCTTTCTTCTCCAGCTTATCGATGACGTAAGTGATATTGCCGCTGCTCATCAGTACCTTCTCGCCGATTTGCTGCAAGGGCTGGGGGCCTTTGTGATACAGTAGCTCAAGCACTCCGAACTCGGTCCGGTTAAGGCCATGCTTGCGGATATCCCGGTCGGCATGAGCGTTCACCCATTGGCTTGCTCTGGCAAGCGCGATGTAAAGATCAAGCGAATCGTCTTTTTCCTTTCCCATTTGCTCGCCTCGCTTTCGTTTATCTTGATTTTAAGATACTTTATTTCGAGGTAAATGTAAAGGGGTTTTTGAAAAAAAGTTTTGAAGGGGCTGTCCACAGCCGGACAACCCCTTGATTGCTGCTTGCCTTACGCGCGGTTTAGCGCATATTAGGTGCGGAATTCTCGCTTGGCGCTTTGTTAGGCGCCGGATTTGGGGCAGCGTTTGGCGCTTGATTGTTAGGCGCGATGTTGTTGCCTCCGCCATTGCTGCCGCCGGTACCGCCACCGCCGATTCCTTTGCCGCCGCCAGTACCGCCTGTACCACCGCCGCCAATACCTTTGCCGCCCTCTTGCATTTGGCCGCCTCCGCCGCCGAAGCCTTTGCCGCCTTTGCCGCCCTCTTGCATTTGGCCGCCTCCGCCGCCAAAGCCTTTGCCGCCTTTGCCGCCCTCTTGCATTTGGCCGCCTCCGCCGCCAAAGCCTTTACCGCCTTTGCCGCCCTCTTGCATTTGGTCGCCTCCGCCGCCAAAGCCTTTACCGCCTTTGCCGCCTTCTTGCATCTGGCCGCCTTTGCCGCCGCCTGCTCCGCCGCCACCGATACCTGCGCCGCCGCCTGCTCCGCCGCCGCCACCGATACCTGTGCCGCCGCCTGCTCCGCCGCCGCCACCGATACCTGCGCCGCCGCCTGCTCCGCCGCCGCCACCGATACCTGCGCCGCCGCCTGCTCCGCCGCCACCGATACCTGCGCCGCCTGCTCCGCCGCCGCCACCGATACCTGCGCCGCCGCCTGCTCCGCCGCCGCCACCAGCTCCTGCTCCGCCGCCTGCTCCGCCGCCGCCTTGGCCAACGCCTAGACCTTTAGCTTTGCCTACGCCTTTAGCGCTTACCTTCTTACCGTATTTAGCCGTGTTGTAGGAGTAAGTAATCGACTGGAATGTTTTCGCGTCTACCGAGCCAGTCACCGGAAGGCCGTGCGTTTTTTGATAATGCTTGACGCCTCTAACGGTTGTATTGTCATAGTAGCCGTTGATTTTGCCGGAGTAGCTGCCAATTCCCTTGAGCATCCCCTGAATAACGTAGATGTCCGGTCCTTTGGCCCCTTTGCCGACGGCAAGAGTTGTACCTGCACCGCCAAACATAAGCGCAGCAGACAACACAACCGCACTCAGAATTTTTCCGGCCTTTTTAGCCTTCCCTTTGCTTTCGTCCTCGCGGGAAGTCAACATCCAATCCCATTTCATGTCTTACTACACCTTCCAATCTTTTGTTTATTTTTATTTCCATGCCTTACTATTCCCCAAATTAAAATTTCATACGGCCGCCCTTCCGATTTAAAAAATTAAAGAGTTTATCGTGAAAATTAAACATGTTGCGCCAACCCTGACTTTTCTCCGGGACCCGTGTTATATAATGATGTCGCTTTCATTACACAATTGAACGGGGGTCTTGGCATGCTGAACGACAACTATATTTCATTCAGTTATCACGAAGGCCATTTTCCGCTTTCCCTTGACGGGAAGGCGGCCGATATTTACGTATCCGGGCAAGATTACGCTGGCGTTATTCGGGCAGTGTCCGACTTGCAGAAGGATATTTACAAAGTCACGCAAACCAAGCCGCAAATCATTCATCAGGCAGAAGACCTGAAGAGCATCACGGTTATCATAGGTACAATCGGGCATTCCGCCCTGATCGACACGCTTATTGCGGAAGGAAAGCTTGAAGCGGCCGACTTGACGGGCAAATGGGAGTCCTTCGCACTGCAGACGGTCGCCAATCCGCTGCCGGACGTGGACGAAGCGCTTGTCGTCGCGGGCAGCGACAAACGCGGCACGATCTACGGCATTTACGACATTTGCGAGCGGATTGGCATATCGCCCTGGTACTACTGGGCTGATGTTCCGGTCCGCAAACGAACGGCCTTAATGTTCCGTAACGGCCTCTATAAACAAGGCGAGCCATCCGTCAAATACAGAGGCATTTTCTTGAATGACGAAGGACCTTCTCTTATGGCCTGGGTCCGGGAGAACTTCGGGGACTTCAACCACAAGTTTTATGAAAACGTATTCGAGCTGCTCCTTCGTCTCAAGGCGAACTATCTGTGGCCGGCCATGTGGGACAATACCTTCTACGAAGATGACGAGCTAAATCCCGCGGTTGCGGATATGTTCGGCATTGTTATCAGCACGTCCCACCACGAGCCGATGCAGCGTCCGCATGGCGACTGGAAGAAGCATAAGCAAGGACCGTGGGATTACTCGGTTAATGAAGAAGTGCTCTGCAAATTCTGGGAGGAGGGCATTCGCCGAAGCGCGAGCTACGAGAATGTCATTTCGCTTGGAATGCGGGGAGACGGCGACGAAGCGATGGGTGGTCAACTCTCGTTCCGGGAGAAAATAGAACTGCTTCAGCGGATCGTCCAGGACCAGCGCCGCATTATAGGCCAGCAGATGAAGACTGATCCGGCGGAAGTGCCTCAGCTATGGGCATTGTACAAAGAGGTTCAGGACTATTACGAGAACGGCATGCGCGTGCCGGACGACATCACGCTCTTGTGGTCTGACGACAATCACGGCAACCTGCGGAGAGTGCCAACCGAAGAGGAGCGGAGCCGTTCCGGAGGGGCGGGCATCTATTACCATCTTGATTACGTGGGCGGTCCGCGCTCTTATAAGTGGGTTAATACGGTACCGCTCGAGAAAATTTGGGAGCAGATGCACAAAGCCTACGAATACGGCGCAAACCGGATTTGGATACTGAATGTCGGAGATCTGAAGCCGGTGGAATGCCAGCTGGAGTTCTTCCTGCGGATGGCTTGGAACATGGACGAATGGAGCAAGGACAATATCAGGGACTACAGCATCCGTTGGGCGGAGCAGCAATTCGGCTCCATCTACGCGGAAGAGGCCGCCCTTATCATTAACCGGTATTCTAAATGGAACGGCAGGCTGAAGCCGGAGCTGCTGAACGCTGTCCCGCTTTACAGCTCCGTTCATTACAAGGAAGCGGACAACCTTCTGACCGAGCTGCACGACACCGTCAAGCTGGCCGAACAGGTGCATCAAGACATTCACGCCGCCGCAAAGGACGCTTTTTTCCAGACGGTCCTTTATCCCGCCAAAGCGTCTGCCCAGGTATTGGAGATGCACATCCGCGTGGCGAGAAGCAAGCTGTACGCTGCCCAGGGACGGGCTTCCGCCAACGTGGAGGCCAAGCTTGCCAAGCAGCTTTTCGAGGCTGACGCCGCGCTATCCTATGCTTATAATCACGAGATCGCGGACGGTAAATGGAACCATATGATGGATCAGCTTCATATCGGCTATACATACTGGAATCAGCCCGAGGAGCACCTTATGCCGGAGGTTGGAACGGTCAAGCTGACCAGCGAAAATTCCGGGTTAGGCGTCGCTGTCGAAGGCTCCGAACTGGCATGGCCGCGCGATCCGCAGCTTCCTGCCCTGTCCTTCGACACGTATACGAGGGAGAGCCGCTATATCGATCTGTTCAACCGGGGAACGGACGCTTTTACCTTCTGCGCAAGGGCCGATCAGCCTTGGATCAAGCTAAGCCGCACGACGGGCTGCGTTGAAGTTGAAGAACGTCTTTGGATAGAAATCGATTGGAACGAGGTTCCCCAGAGCGATAAACTTACCGGAAGCATCACCTTAATTGATCTGCTGACCAGCAAAGCCTTCACCGTCATGATTCACCTCATGAATCCGGCATCGCCTTCCCGCGAAGCCTTAACCGGATTTATGGAAACCAACGGGTATATCTCGATAGAGGCGGAGCATTACAGCGCGAGCAACGAAGCCGGCGGAGCAAGCTGGCAGGTCATTCCGAATTACGGCAGAACCCTGTCTTCCATGGCTGTGTTTCCGGTAACCGTCCCTTCGGTCGCCGCACCTGCGCCGGGCGAATCGCCTTGCCTCGAATACAAGGTATACCTGACAACGCCGGGGGAGCTTACCGTATACGCGCTTATTGCTCCAACCATCGACTTTATACCGGGACAAGGCCTGCGTCTTGGCGTTTCGTTTGACGATCACCCCATTCAGGTGGCAAGTGCGATTGGACTGACCAAGGATGGCGGCTACTCGGAGTCCGATTGGGAGCAAAGCGTCATTCTGAATATCCGCTCGGTCGCAACGAAGCATACAATCCCGGAGACCGGCTATCATACGCTAAAAATATGGATGGTCGATCCCATCGTCGTCCTGCAAAAAATCATGATCGACACCGGCGGCTTAAAGCCGAGCTATCTCGGCCCGCCGGAAAGCTACCGGGGGAACCTTTCGTAACAGCAAACCCTCTCCGCTAGCCGGAGAGGGTTTTTGTCATGCATATCGCAATTGAGGCCTTCAAGACACAAACTTGACGTCGGCCACCTTGCCGCTCTCCACAAAGCCGATATTCCGGTACACCTTGTTGGAATCGGGATTGGTCAGATCCGCGTACAGCATCGGCAGCCGGTTTTCCCGTACGATCAGGCCGCAGCAGGCGGCAACCGCCGCGCTTGCATACCCTTGCTTCCGCAGCTCCAGCGGCGTGTAAACGTAATTAATGCGGGCATGGCGCGAAGAGCGGTGAGCGATATGCGCCATGGAAACGGGATGACGATCAACGATCCATAGGTATAAATTTCCTGTTGCAATCGTATTTTCCGCCGCAGGCAGTTGGCTTGCGGGATGAACCTTGTAGCCATACGCGCTTTCCGCAAAGCCCGCCATAAAATCCGCGATCAGCGGAGCATCCGAGGAGACGGCTGAACGCAGCTCCCCCTCCACCGCGGCCGGGTAGCAAATGTCCGGACAATAATATGCTTCCATTCCCATCTTATACTCGGGGCGTACGCGGTAACGGGCCGCGTAAAGCTCCGCAAAGAGCTTGGCATGCCTAGGCTCTGCCGTAATTCCGCGAAGCGAATGACCGGTAAGCTTCACAAGAGCTTTGAGTAGAAGGACTCTCTCTTCTTCAGGAAGCGCCTCGTGTACCCACAGCCACGCATTATGACCGGGCGAACCGGCAAAAATCGCGGAGCCGCCCGAGGCTCTGTAGATTACCGACTGGCTCATTTCGCATATCCGGTGCAGTAAATTCATCTTTACCTCATCGGGCACAAATAATGGCGATCTCAAAGCGTCCATAGCCTGCTCGCCAGGCAGCAATCTTTCCCACATCGCGATTTCTCCTTTCCTGAATCGAAAGAAATTCCTCTCAGTCTATATGTAACTGATATTATTCGTCAAACCTGCAAAAAGCCCTGCTCGATTGAACAGGGCTTCCGCTTCATTTTTAGGCGTGAACAGGCTCGGGACGTTTCAGTTGGAGCGGCGGCGGAATTAACCAACCTTTCTTTTTGGACATCTCCAGTACGCGTAAGCCCAAAGCTGCCTTCGTCATATGGTATTTGCCAAACAAGGCGCCGATATCTTCTCTGATAGAGATACCCATTGCCTGACTGCATGCCGCGAGACCCGCTGATAAACTGCTAGCTACACCGAATGCGATTTCGTTATCCGCAAATCTTGCTCCGGCAGGAATATCTTCCAGCTTAACCGGCGGTCTTTCCGGCATCGCCGGGGCAGGAGTTATTCCATTATGGGTAAGCAAAGCGTCCAATTCCTCCGTTTCCAGTCTTGCCTGATCAATAAGGTCTTCCAAAAGCTTTTTCAGATCTTTATCACCGGCATGGTTCAAATAAGCCTGACAGCAGGAAACGGCGTTTTTGGCTACCATAGACGCCTGCCATACGGCGTACACCTCTCCGTAATGCATCGGCTCGTCTTTTGGATTACCACTTAAAATACCCATTATATCGCTCCTTTTTTCGCGAATCGTTTGTATTGTCCAACAAATAACCCCCTGTCAGACAGGGGGTCTGTGTCTTTTGCCTTAATAATCCGGTTTTATTTAGGTGCGTTCCCGGTCACGGCTTCTAAGACCGAACAATCCGGCCAAACCAATCAGACCAAGCCAGCCCCAGTCGTAATCCCGGTCATTCGTGTTGGCTAAAGTGCGGTAATTGCCGTTTGTTAAAGCATTTGTACCTGTACCCGTGCCTGTCGTGCTTGTAGTGCTGTAGCTGTTCATGCGATTCGATGTGCCGATAAAGCTGTTGCGGTTAGTATTGTAGCCATTGTTGGTGCTATAAGTGCCGTAGCCGTTCATTCCGTTCATTGTTCCGTTGTAATTGTTAGTACGGCTCGGTGTTGTGCTGTTGCCATCCGTTCCGTAAGTGCCGTAAGTCGTGGCACCGTAATGCGTGCTGCGGAAGTTATCCGTTGCAACCTCATCTTTGGCGGAAGCGGCGAAGGTTGGTACAGAAGCGGCAGACATCAGAATTGTTGCGGCACACAGCGTTGAGAACAATTTCTTTTTCATTGGCGAAGACCTCCCTCGGTTATTTGGTACATCCATAAGTGTGCTATGAGGAAGGCGCGGATATTCTGCCAGATTTTTAGCTGGGGATGAAAGCCGCCTGTATCCAATCCCTTCCTGCCGAATATATTGGTTTCAAACGAAATGTGTACAAGTTGGATATTGGAGGGGACAAGATGACCAAAACCATCGTTGTGGAAATTGAATTTAACAATCGTTCCAACAGGGGTGGCGTCTACCGGATAGGGCTGACCCCTCAGTGGATTAAGTACCGGATGTCCATCTTTATGAAATATACGCTTCAAAGCCTGCTGAAGCAGACCAATCAGAACTTTCATGCCTTTATTCGCTATACCGGGCGGACCGAAGGAATCATCAAGGCCGAGCTGGCGAGATACCCCAAGCTGCCCGCCCATATCCGTTTTGTCTCGGAAAATAAATACGTGGAAAGGCTGCGCAAAACCGTTGGCGCAAGCTCCACTCTCTACCTGGTCCGTCTCGACTGCGATGATACGTATCGCCGCACCATGATCGATCAGCTTCATAACTATAAGCCGAAGCAGGGCACTCGGGCTCTCATCAACCAGTCCGGTTATATTTACGACAGCGTCAGGCATAGGATGGCAACGGTGAGCAAAGCCTCTCCGCCGTTTTATACGTGGATTTACAAATCCGAGCAATACTTTAAAGGCTTCCGTTATAAGACAGTCGATGGGCATAGCGGAGTCGTCAAGCATAAACACGAGGTTCTGACCCAGTCCGGCAAACGAAACTACATGGTTGTCGTGCATAGCAAAAACACGCTGAATCAACGGTTATTAAACCGACATTCCTTTATTTCTAACAAAACGAAGGTGGATGCCATTCTAAGCAAGTTTATTTAAAACTTGTCCTTCATAAATGCTAAGGCGCAAGGGAAAAGTAATACCGTCAAATGATAATGAGGCGGTGAGACAATGGGAAGACGCAGCAGAAGATTACTTGTTCCCGAAGCAGGGGCGGCCATGCAAACATTAAAGGCAAACGTAATGCGCCAGGAAGGCTACGCGGTGGACGAGAACAGACCGGATGACGTGAAATACGAGGTAGCCAGCGAAATGGGGATCCGGATGAATCGCAATGGCGATAACGGGAATATGAAAACCGAGGATGCAGGCCATGTCGGCGGAAAAATCGGCGGTGCGATGATCCGGGAAATGATCCGGATGGCGCAAGAAAAGCTATCACAGCGGCAGCCTTAAGCTGCCGCTTTCTTTTTGCACGGAAAGCTTAAGGCAATGCCCGCAGCGCTTTTGCCTGCCGGATATGGGCAACTCCCTCCCGGCATAACCCGTACGGCTCCCAGGGGCAGTCGTGACAGAGCCGGCCGATATCATCCGGCTGGATGGCCGCGGCAACGCGGCCAACAAGCTCCTCCCAGCTCAGCTTGTTCCCGACCGCAAGCCCCAGCTCGCCCAATATTTCGTTGTCTTTCCGGTAAACGCTTGGGTTATGGCAATGATTCGGCTGATCGGAAGGAAACGCTGCGCAGATCATGTCCGGACCTTCCCTAATTTCGATGACGGTCTGCGGGTCGCGTCTCAGCGTTTCATAGACGGCGGTCATATTCGTGCAGAAGCCGTCCGAATACCCCTTACCCCGGTATCCAAGCAAGCAAAAAAGATGATGCCCTCTTAACGAGATGTTTGGCATTAAGCGGTTGCTCCTCTCTCCTATATGTTAACCCGATTTTACCACAAAGGTTAACATATGAGGAGATTTATCTATCCGGCGGTAAATCCGGTTCGTGCCGGTATTCATCAAGGTCGATCGACCCATTAATGCCAATGTACACGCCTTCGGCCTCGAGCATATGCTTCTGCAGCATTCTCGATTCGTCTTCCTGGATAGCGATTTCTCCTTTTGCGTTCACAACCCGATGCCAAGGCAGCCGGTGGGCGCTGCTCAAGGAATGCAGAATCCGTACGACCTGCCTTGCCCCGCGGCTGCTTCCCGCCAATCCAGCAATCTGCCCGTAGGTCATTACTTTCCCTTCCGGAATCTGCTTTATAATATCGACCACTCTCTGCGTATACGGCTGTAACATAAGCGTTTGTCCTTTCCAAGCCCGCTCGCGGACCATTTTCGAGTTCCTTCTATCATACAATGAAAACGGTATGGTTTTCCTCTCACGTTGCCCGCGAGCGCGGCTCGCCACCGCAAAGCGCAAAACTCCGGCCACCAGAGCGGGACAGTGGCCGGAGTTTTGCGATTTATTCAATGATTCCCGTTATAATGTCTTTCCATTGTTCCTCCGTTGCGCTGCGGTGAACCAGCCATGTCTCGCCCTTGCTGGTCTTGTGCCGTCTGATGAGTACGGAGCGTTCCGCGACCGCATCGCCCGGGAAGTTATTTTCCCGCCAGTCCAGCAGATCGAAGAATAATCGCGGCACGGTGCGAAGGTATACGTTATCGCCGTTCTTGCGGAAAAGATCGGAGGTGACGATCAGCTTGCCTCCTGCCTGCACGAAGGCAATCAGCCGCTCCTCCAGCCCGGCATCATAGATTTGATGGAGGGGAATGATTAGCGTCTCCAGCCCCTCCAGCTGATCTGCGGTGTATACCACGTCGGTGCTGACACCCGCTTCGTAGAGATGGCGATAGACGTTGTGAACGATATAATCCGGGTAGGATATGCGGTCGGCCACCGCCAGCTGATAGCTCCAGGAGCTGTCGAAATGATAATAAAGACCAACGCTTGCGCGCTTCGTCTCCTTTAGTTCCGCCTCATCGGCATGTTTGGCCGCGTAGGCCCGAACAACCTCGTAATTACGCGATGGCTCGCCGGTTAACGTAACAAGCTCCGGCTTGCCGCCGCCCTGCTCCTGTCCCCACGGGAACGGCTTCATCTTGAACAAATAAAACCGGCTGCAGCCCCGTTCGCGGACAATCCGCATATCCCGCTCCAGCTCCGTTGTTCCCGTCCCGTATTCCATCATCCAGAACGGCTTGCCAAGCACCCCTCGGCAGGCATCCGCATAGAAGGCAATCTCATGCGGCTTATTGCTGTAGATGTCCATGCCAACGACATCCAAGCCGGCAAACAAATCGGTCCAATTCAGGTTGTCTCCCCAGCAGAACATGAAAGCATTGGTTGTTATAGGCTTCTCTCCGATATAAGGGCGAAGAGCAGCCGCCTGAAGGCGGGCGAACCGGGCCATGCTGTCCGAGGAGAACCGGGCAAAGTCCAGCTCCAGGCTGGGATGATGCCACATATGCACATCCGCCCCGATGGGCGCGGGCAGCGGAATCTGGTCAAACCGTTCATACCGCTGGGACCAGAAGGCCGTTCCCCATCTTTCGTTCAGCGCCTCAACCGTACCGTAACGCTCTTCCGCCCAGCGATGGAAGGCATTCCTTGCCCCGTCGCTGAAATCGTATTTGGTTTCTCCGCCGAACTCATTATCGAGCTGCCAAGCGACAACGTTGGGATGATCGCCGTAACGCTCGGCCATTCGGTTCACGATCCGCAAGGCATGCAGAACATAATGATCCGAAGAATAAGAGCGGTGCTGGCGAGCGCCAAAACCAACCGCTTTCCCCTGTTTGTTAACCGGCAGGACATCCGGATGCTTCTCGACGAGCCAGACCGGCGGACAGGCGGTTGGCGTGCATAACACAACATTGATCCCGTGAGCGGCCGCGCGCTCAATGGCGGCGTCCAGCCAGCCCCATTCGAATTGCCCGTCTCTCGGCTCCAGCAACGTCCAGGCAAATTCGGCGATCCGCACGGATCGAATGCCGGCAGCCGCCAGTTTGCTATAGTCGATATCCCATTGCTCCGGCTGCTCGTGCTCCGGATAATAAGCGATTCCCAGCTTCATGGCTTAAGCTCCTCCGAGGGTTCAATAGTAGTAAGCTCGCATTCGCACTCAAGCGGACCCGCGCCGGTACAATACCGCGGCTCTCCATTTGGCAGCGTGATCTGTACCGGTATCGCGCCGGGCCGCTCCACTCGCAAACGAAATCTTGCCTCCCGAATGCTCCATTCGATTTTTACGGCTCCGTACGGCGTAATTACCGCACCGGATGCCGCCTGAAGCGCCCCGATTCTTGGAGCAACCGAAATCGTCGCAAAACCCGGCGTTAACGGCTGGACGCCCAGCAGCTCGGCCGGGAATTCATGGAGCGGCAACGCGCCCCAGGCATGGCAGTCGCTTCGAACCGAGACCGGATCCTCGACCCAAGAGGTCAAATGCAGGTCGACTTGAGCCTTCCAATCCCCCCACAATGCAAAGGTTCTGTCGTACATGCCGGTCTTCGCGAGCGCACGGAACAAATAGTAAGCCATCGCGCTGGAGACCTTGGCAAGCCCTTGCGTTTCCAGCGCCCGCAGCATCAGCTGCCTTGCCTTCTCGCCGGCAACCGTATCCGTCAGCACCGCCCAGATCTGGGCATGCTGGCTAAGCGCATCCGGCGAGTCCGGGCTATCCGTAAACAGGCCCTTTTCCTCCGACCAGCAGTGCTGCCGGATAGCCTGCTGCAAAGCGGCGGCGCGGCGGCGGTATTCCTGCCCCGTATCCCGCCGCCCGGTAGCTTCGTTCAGCTCGGCTGCTTTAAGCAGGGCATCGGCCGCCATCAGATTATAGACGGTATTGGGCCGGGTTCTGCCGGAAGGCGGAGCACCGGCATTGCGGCGCCATTCCTCCGTCCAATCCACGAAGGACCAATAGGCCTCCGGCATTACGCCTATAAGTCCGGACTCCGGCTCCACGCGCGCTTCGAACCAGGCAAGCACCGCATCGATCGTTGGCCTGTACCGGGCAGCATGGGCCAGATCTCCCGAGTACCAATAATGGTCGTGCACCATCATAATCCAAAACAACGCAAATCCGGGGATAATCTGACGGTTAACCGACGGATAGCGGCTTTGCAGCATGCCCGTAGGCAGCAGCGAGCTGTGGAAATCGTAGATGGCTTTGCGCCCGAGACGGTCATCTCCGCTAATATAATAAGTGAACAAGGCCTGCAGCCGGCTGTCCATCTCATACTGCATCTGCTCGTAATAAGGCGTATCCTCGTACGTCTCGTGCATGCAATTTCGAAGCGTATTTAAGCTGATCGTCCACAAAGGCGACAATGATGGATCCGAGCTGGCGAAGCTTGCTTTCGCATCCAGCGGATAGCCGGTACGAAGATAAGTGATCCCCTCCACCATAACCGGCTCTTCGGCCGCTTCAACGGTAAGACGGACGAAGCGAAATGCCCTGCGGTGGAACGGCTCGTACTTCTCGGGCTCGCCTGCGCCGCTTCCGTATCCCGCTATCCGGTACGTGTCTTCGAAGCCGTGCAAGGACTTGCCATCGGGATCGTCCCGAACCCCTTTGTTGCGCTGTCCATTCGGAAGAGGCTCGTATTCGTAACATTCCGAGTACAGGATCGAAGCCGCGGCTCCCGCTCCGCCGCTCACCGCAAGCTGCGGAAAGCCGGCCACAAGCTCGCCCGCATGAAGCTCCAGGACAAGACGGCTGCCCGCAGCTACCTCAATTCCCAATTTCCCGCCGGGCCCCATCGGTTCGTCCAACCATATCCGTTCACCGCAATGCCCGCGAACGATTGATGCAAATTCCCGAATTTCCTCTTTCATGAAAGGAATGGGCCGCGGCGTTAGCAGCCAGCTGCTCAAGCCGCCGTACATCTTGTCATGCGTGTCCGCTACCACCGACGCGGCCGGCCAACCCTCCGCAAAGGCGGAATCCCGCCAGCCCCGAGGCCATCCTGCGCCGTCCACGATTTCCCCGCCCCCGATAAAGAGAGTAGCCGTCTCCGGCGCCAGCTTTGCCGACTCGCCGGGAACCGGATAACAACGCCACCCTTCGCAGCCGGTATCCAGCCTTTCAATCACCCGGCCGTCCAATCCCTGCAGGCTGCCTTCGAGCAGAAAGACTCCCCGCTCCTTGCGCCAGACGGAAGCCGGACCTTTATCCCCGGAATAATGAACGACCTGCGCCGCCAGCACGTTTGTCCCAGGACGCAGATGCGGCGTCACGTCCACCTCATCGTAATAGTGAACATTCAAATCGCCTTTGCATGGTCCGTAAGCAACCGGCTGCCCGTTCACGTACAGCCGGAAGCGGCTGTCCGCGGACACAAGAAGCTTAAGCTTTACGCTTTCGTTCGCGGGAATGCCGAAGCTTCTGCGAAACAGCACCGTTTCCATGCTTCCGTTTGCCGGGCCGCTATTATGACTTGGCTCCGCCCAGATCCATTTCGCCGTCCAAGCTCTATTCTCGTCCATCTTCTCCTCCGATTCCCGTCAGCGGGCATTCCGGTAATCTCCGGTGCTAACGCCCGTGTACGCTTTAAATCGTTTATAGAACCAATCCAGTTCGCTGAAGCCAACCTCCTGGGCTATTTCATAGACTTTTTTATCCGTATGAAGCAGCAGCTCTTTCGCCTTCTCCATCCTCACTTGCAAGACATAATCATTAAAGGATTGATCGGTGTTCGCCTTAAAGAGCTTGCCTAGATAATTGGGATTCATATAGATCGTAGCCGCCACTTCCCGCAGGGAGATCGGTCCGCCGTACTGCTCCTGGACGATCCGCTTGACCTCCGCGACGATCTTGTTCGGCCGCACCTCCTTGGTCCGCTGCATCGCATCCACGACTTCGCAGCATTTGCCTTCGGTGAAGCGAAGCAGCTCATCCATCGTCTTGATCCGCATGATCCGCTCGTAATCTCCCAAGGACGGGTCAAACAGCCGGTCGTGGCTCGCCCCCTGCTCCTTCATCATCCGGAACAGCTGGATGAAAAGCTCGAGCACCGACATTTTCGCGCGGCTCTCCGGCACTTGCTCGGTTCGGAAGCACTCCCACAGCCGGCCCAAAGCGCGGATCGTATCCGTCCGCCGGCAGCTGCGCGCCATCTCCAGCGCCTCTGCTTCCAGTGCCCGGAGCGCATCCGGTTCCCTGTCGCCTGCTTCCGCTTTCCAGCGGGGCAGCAGAACCGTTCCGGTCCCGGACAGGAATTTTCCGTCGAGCGCTTCCTCCGCCTCGCTCCAAGACTGCTTGATATCCGCCACAGAACCAACGCTCCCGCCAATCCCGACCGTTACCGACGCCTTGGCATACTTAACTGCCGAAGACAGCAGACGCTCCCCCCACTGACGGCAATCGTCCAGCCCCATCCCGCGCGCGGGACCGCCCAGCAGGACGCCGATTCGCTCCTCGGACTCCTCAAATACGTAGCCGCTGCCGTTCGTTACTTCCTCCGCAATGTTGCGGATGGCGAAACGCATCAGTTCGGTATCCCGGTCCGGCATCTCTCCGTCCGCGATAAAATCAAGCTCCAGCAGGAGGCAAGCATATCTCTCTTCCTTCGCGTGAAGTCCGAGCAGCCTCAGCTGCTCCTCCAGCTCCCGGGGGGCGATCTGCCCGTGCACCAAGCGGCGAAGCAGCTGGTCCCGGCCGGCCGACAAGCCAAGACGCTGCCGCTTCTCCAGGAGCTGCTGCTCGCGCATGCCGGCGGCAAGCTTTTTCAGCAAGGCAATCAGATCCTCTTCATCCACGGGCTTCAGCAAATATTCCTTCACCCCAAGCCTCAGCCCCTCGCGGGCGTAAGCGAAATCGTCATAGCCGCTCAAAATTACAACGGGCGTATCCGTAAACTCCTGCATGGCGGCGGCCATCTCCAGACCGTTAACCACAGGCATCCGGATATCGGTCAATACGAGGGCATACCGGTTGTCTCTCAGCATATCGAGCGCCTGCTGCCCATCCTGCGCTTCCCCCTTAACGGTAAAGCCCAGCTCCTCCCAATCAATCAGATAACGCAGCGACTGCCGCGCCACCGGTTCATCATCCACGATTAACACGTCGTACATCCGGCGCCTCCTCCTGTCCGTCTCTCGGAATGCTCATCGTTACTTCCGTCCAGGCCCCGTCCTCGCTGGTAATTTCCAGCCCGTAGGACTCCCCGAATAAATGCTTCAGCCGGTGCTGCACGTTTTGCAGGCCGATATGAGCGTCGCCCGTCAGACTGTCATCGCTGCGAAGCCGGCTCTGAATGTCCGCCAGCCGCTCGGCCGCAATTCCCAGTCCGTTATCCCGGATAATCAAGAGCAGCTCCTTGCCCCTCCGCTGTCCGCTTATCCGGATATTCGAAGGCTTCGGGCTCAGCTCGATGCCGTGGGAGATCGCATTTTCCACGATGGGCTGAATGCACAGCTTAGGCACCAGAGCATCCATCTCTTCCTCGGGCACGTCTATCTCGTAAGTAAACTTGTCGCCGAACCGGTATTGCTGAATTTGCAAATAGCTGCTGATGAAATCAAGCTCCTCCGAGAGCCGAATCGTGGGGCCGCCTTTCTTCAGCATCATGCGGAAGGACTTCGCCAGCAGGCCGATCACCTTCGCATTGTCCCGGTCCCCGGCAATAAGCAGCTTGCCCCGGATCATATTCAGCGTATTGAACAAAAAATGCGGATTAATCTGCGTCTGCAAAGCGTACAGCTCCACTTCCTTCGTCCGCAGCGCATTTTCCCTCCGGTCAAGCTCGGACTGGTACACCTCGCCGATCAGCTCGCGCAGCCTGCGGACCATAAGGTTGAACATCTCGCCAAGCTGAGCGACCTCATCGCTTCCCTTGACATCCACAAAGCTGTCGAACTTATCCCGGTTCAGCCGCTTCATCTTCACGGCCAGATCGCTCAAACGCCGCGTCAAGCTGACAGACATAACGGAGATGAGAAGCACGGAGACGGCCAGCGCGAGAGCGAATAGCAGCAGCGCGAGCGAACGGAGCTGAAGCAGCTTCGCCGACAGCTCTTCGGTCGGGACGAAAGCGATGACCTTCATGCCTTTGACGATATTGCGGGAGTTCAGCGTCTGGAACAGAATCTGGTACGATTCCTTATTGAGCGTCTGATTGAAGCTTCCGTCCATTCCGCTCATCACCTGGCCGCCAAACGGCAGCTCGCTTACGTTCCCCACCGCGTTTTCCTTATCGCTGTCGATCAGCACCGTCCCGTCGGACAACGCAAATATAACCCGTTTGTTCTTGCTCTCCAGATCAACCAGCTGGGCGAGATTCTTAAGCCGGATCTCCAGAGACACTACGCTTGGCGAGTCCCGATTCACGTTGTTCAGCCGTTTGCGGAAGCTGACGACCGGTTCTTTCTTCGGAAAAGTCAAGTAAGGATGGGTCCAGTAGCCGCCCGTGTTATTCGACATTACCTCCGTGTACCAGTCCGAATTGCGGATCCCGTTGTCAATGAGCTGGACGTTGGAGAAGAAGAAGGAGGGATTATCCGTATACACGTCCACCTTCATGACATCCCGGGTCGACTGGATCGCCGAAAGGAACGGCTGGAATTGCTCCGAGTACACCTCGTAGGCCTCCAGCTGATCCGCATACCGCTGATCCAGGATCAGGTTAAGCGAGGGATTGAGAAACAGCGTATTCGCCACATCCTCGTACGAGGCCAGCCGGTTATCGAGGTTCTGGCCGATCTGCGAAAGCGATAACGTTGCGTTCTGCACGATATGCTCATGCACGAGATCGCTGCTCCGTTTGGTCAACGCGTACGTCACGGAGCCTAGCAGGAATAAGACGATGAACAGGTTGGCTAGAATGAGCTTGGTCCGGATTTTCATGCGTCTTATCCCTCTTCTCTGTCGAATTGGATGAATTAGGTTCATGAAGCAAAAGAACGTACGCCTTGGGTCAAGGCGTACGCGGTATGACGGCTTACTGCCTGCCGAAGGAGAGTTACTCCCCGATGCTCGCTTTGAATTTGGCGTTAAAGTCGGCCCACAGCTTCGTATAAGCGTCGTTCACTTCCTGCAGACCCGCTTTTTCCATCGTGGACTTCATGCCGTCCCAGCTGGTATCGAAATCGGTCGGGTTCTTCGCCATGATGAGCTTCGGCAAATATTTCTTCCAGGCCTCTTCAATCTTCTTGGCCTGCAGGTTGATATTGTCCGGAGGCGTCACCTGCCACAGATAGCCCGGCACCACCTGCGCAGGAGGAAGGAAGTCCGCCCAGGTCTGCTTGCCGTATTTGGACAATACTTCTTTGGTCATGTCATCGTACAGGCTGAGCTGATAATCCTTGGTCAGCGGAGTGGCGTAATCGCCGTCGCTCAGCTTCGCGCCGTCGCCAACGTTGAACCAGGAGCCGCTGCCCGTGCCGTTGCTCGTAAAGCCTTCTTTGGTGCCATGGTCGGGATCGTTCTTGCGGGCCTCCAGCTCGGCCGGCAGCAGGGTCCGCTTGCCGTCCTTCACTTCGTAATGCGTGCCTTCAATGCCCCATTGCGATAAAATCTGGCCTTCGTCGGAGAACAGGTAGTCGATAAACTGGATGAACCGCTCCGGGTTTTTCGCGGACTTCGTAACCGCCCACTGCAGGCTTCCCGCGAACGTTGGAACAACCGTGTTCGATTGGTCAACCGTATCCTCCGAGAAGAATAGCGGCAGGTAAGCGTATTGACGCTCCGGATGCCCGTCTAGACGGAACTGCGTCTCGACGTTGCCCACCATCCATTTCGGCGCGTAAGCAGCTAATACGCGGCCTTGCGCAAGCTTTTTCGACAGATCGTCCTGCGAGAAAGCCTCTTTGTCGTAAAGCCCGTTCTGATAAAGCTTGTTCAGGAAGGAGTAGTATTTCTTCGCGTCCTCGGTGACCGGGTTGTATTCGACCTTGCCGGACGCATCGATCCGGAAGTTGCCGTGGTCAGGCAAGCCGGACGCGCTGATAATCGGGTTATTGTATTCGATGTTGACTTGCCAGCCCGTCATGGCGCCGGAGAAGCCGATCGTTTCCTTGCCGTCAATCTGAGGATGTTTGTCTTTGTACGCTTTGAGGATATCGTACAGCTGGTCGAGCGTCTTAATTTGCGGATAACCCGCTTCTTTCAGCACGTCATATTGGACGATGAAGTTGGCCGAGGCATCCGCCTTCGCTTCGCGGCTCTTGTTCACGCCGTAAAGAGACCAGATCTTGCCGTCTTCGTCCTTGAGGAGATTGAAGTATTCGCCGAACTTATCTTTGATGTTCGGTCCGTATTGATCGATCAGATCGTTCAGCGGGATAAGCGCTCCGCCGTCTTTGTATTTCTGGATTTCCTGCGGCCCCATCGCCATGATGTCCGGGTAGTCGCCGGAAGCGAGCCAGAGATCCTGCTTTTGCGTCTCTTCCCCTACGATCAGATCGTATTTAAAGGAAACGCCCGTTTTCTCCGTAAACATTTTCTGGATCGGCGTATCCCAAGTCAGCTTCTCGTCGGTCGTGTTCATCGTGTACGTAATCGGTTCGAGCGGAGCCTTTGCCGGCTCATTGGAAGCGCCTTCATTTGTTGCGTTGCTGGCCTTCGCATTTCCGCCGTTGCCTGATGCTTCCGTATTGCCGCCCCCGTTGTTATTGGAGGAGCAGGCTGCCACAACACCTGTGAGCATAACGGAAGCCGTCAGCAGCGTTAACCCTTTTTTCCATGTCTTGGACATATGGACACCCTCTCATCTTGTCATGATCATATCACCGGTATCGGAATTCCGACAATCCCCCTCTTGGCCGCCTATTCCTTCATGGCCGCGAAGGTCATTCCTTTCACGAAATACTTTTGCAGGAACGGGTACACCAGCAGAATCGGCAGGGTGACGATGATCGTCATTGCCGCCCGGATCGTCTCCGGATTAGTCCGTCTGGCATCCGTTGCATCGATGTGGGTATTGGCGCTCATGACCTGGTTAACGGAGCTGATCAGAATTTTCTGCAGCTCGTATTGCAGCAGATTCAGGTTCTCGTTCCTGCTCGCGTACAGATAGTTATCGAACCAGGAGTTCCAATGCTGCACGGCGATGTACAGCGTAATAGTCGATAAAACGGGCAAGCTGATCTGAAGCACGATCCGGAACAGGATTTGGAAATCCGATGCGCCGTCGATTCTGGCCGACTCCACGATCCCCTCCGGCAGCTGCTCGAAATAGCTTCGCATAATGATGACGTTAAACACCCCGATCAGCATCGGCAGAATATAGACGGCCGCATGATTCATTAGGCCGATATTCTTGACCAGCAGGTAAAAAGGAATCAAGCCGCCGTTGACGTACATCGTGATGATCAGGATAACGTTAAACGGCTTGCGGAGGAAAAACTCCTTCCTGCTTAGCGCGTAAGCCAGCATCGCCGTGCATAAAACGCCCAGCACGGTGCCAACCAAGGTCCGGATCACCGAACGGACAGCCGCGGCTGCCAGACCGTCATTGGCGAATATCGTGCCGTAGTTCTCCAACGTAAAGACGCGGGGCCAGACATAAATGGTGCCCTTCAGCGTATCGCCCGCATCGTTTAAGGAGATGGCCGCCAGATTGAGAAACGGGAATAACGTTCCGATGCCGAGCAGCAACAGCAGGATATAGTTGCAAGCACTGAAGATGACATCTCCTGTGGACCTCCTGACAAACATGTTCTCTCACCTCCTTGCAAGCCGGTCCGTTAGAATAAACGGCTGCCGGATGTTTTTCTCGCCGTGTAGTTAACCAGCAGGACAAGCACAAGACTAACAATCGATTTGAACATGCTGACCGCGACGCCGTAAGAGTAATCGCCAATGCTGGTCGAGTAATTCAAGGCGTACAGATCCAGCACCTCGGAACGGTTGATGACGACCGGATTGCCGAGGAGGAACTGGGATTCGTAACCGCTTTGGACGATCCAGCCGACGCTTAGGATAAGCAGCAGAATCGCCGTTGGCATAAGGCCCGGGATGGAAATATAGCGCATTTTCTGCCACCTTGTTGCTCCGTCGACTTCGGCCGCCTCGTAATGCTCCGGGTTAAGCCCCACGAGCACCGCAAGGTAGATGATCGTATTCCAGCCAAGCTCCTTCCAGAAGTTCGCCGCCGTATGAATCCACCAGAACAGCTTCTCTTCCCCGAGAAAATAAATCGGTTCATGAATGAAGCCCAGCTTCAGCAATATCGCGTTCACAACGCCGGCGTCCGGGGACAGCAGCGTAGCGAAGATGTTCGCGATGACAACCCAGGAAACGAAATGCGGGATATAGGTTAACGTCTGAATCACCCGCTTGAAGAACACAAACCGCACTTCGTTCAGGAGCAGGGCGAGGCCAATGGCTCCGATAAAGCTTGTCACCAGATTCAGCACTCCCATGACGACGGTGTTGCGCAGCGCATTGAAGAACTGGGGATCCTGGAAGAGCAGCCTAAAGTTATCGAAGCCCGCCCATGGCGATTGCCATAGGCCAAGCGCAACCTTGTAATGCTGGAAGGCCATGATCCAGCCCCAGAGCGGGCCGAACGAGAACAGCATAACGAGAAGCACAAAAGGCGTTGACATGAGCAGCAGCTGATACTGTCTTCGAATGACAAGTCTTTTGCCCGCCTTCTTCCGAGCCGTTTGCGCAACTTCATGATTTATTAATGGTGTGGCGGGTTTGGCCATGGTAGTCTCCTTTCATGACGACTTAGACACGGGCGAAAACATAGGCGCCGTAAGCCGGAATAACAGCCGCGCCTTCCATCGCGCGGTCCGAGATCAGCTCCCGCATCGGTCCGGCAAGCTGAAGACTCCGCTCTTCTCCCGCGTGGTTAATCGCGAAGATAAACGACTGCAAACGGTCCGCCCTTCTTGTCAGCTCTACCTCCTCCGGCGCCGATACTTCGGTAATGGGGCGAACGCTCGCGGATTCGCAAACCCGGTTCATCAGGCTGCGCATGCAGGCCGGATCAGCGCCTATGCCGAGATAATAGGCTGCGCCCTTACCGACGGCGTTGCGCGTCGCGGCCGGTGTCCCGGACATGTAATCCTCGGCGTACCAGGCGATCGCTTCCGCCTTCTCGCAGACGATGACATCGTACCAGACCGTTCCGTGCCCGACAGGCTCCCCGTCTGCCGCCGCAATCCGTCGGGTTTCCCCTTCGCGAAGCGTGCCGTAATCCGTAATGCGGATGCCGAGCAGCTCCCTGAACGCCCCGGGCAGCGTGGCATCATCCATCCGGTTGTTCCACAGCTTTGTCCCCGCGCGGATATCGAGCACAACGGTGCCGCCCGCGGCCGCATAATGCGCCAGCCTCTCGGCAACGCCCGGCTTTGCCATCATATAATGCGGCAGAACGACCAGCTTGTAGCTATCGAAGGAATGCTCATCGGAGATGACGTCAACGGGAATCCGGCTGTCGTAGAAGTACCGGTAATAGGACTGGAATTGACGGTCGTACCGGTGCTCATGGGTTTGCGGCTGAATCTCCATCGCCCATTCATTCTCATAGGACCGGATCATTGCCACTTCGGCCCCGCTGCCGAGTCCCTCCATCAGAGGCAGCAGCCGCTGCAGCTCTTCCCCCGTTCGCGCCGCTTCTTCGTAACGCCGTCCGGGTATGCCGTCATGCGGCAGCAGGCCGTGCCAGAATTGCTCCGCTCCAAACAGGCAGGTTCTCCAGCGGAAATACAAGATCGCGTCCGCCCCATGGGCAACGGACTGATACGTCCATTTGCGCAGCTCGCCCGGCTTGGGCGTCGGGAACAGCATGTTGCCGCCCGGCGGACCGCTCTGATGCTCCATCATCCAGAAGCTCGCCTGCTTAAAGCCCCTGGTTGCATCCAGAGCCAATGCGGAGCTCCGCGGATCGGGCTTATCGGCAAACATCAAATTCGGGTAATTGTCCAGCGATGCGAAATCCAGCTCCTTCGACAGGTTGAAGTCGTTGATCTCGTTAAACATACCCATCATGTTGTGCGTAATCGGCTGATGCGGAGCAAGGGAGCGGATAATATCAAGCTGAAGCTGCTGGAACCGGACGACGGAATCGGATGAGAAACGCCGGAAATCAAGCTCCATGCCGGGATTATGAAGCGGAAAGACCGTATAAGCCGGCAGCTCGATTTCGCAGAACGCGTTGTAGATCTGGCTCCAGAATACCGTTCCCCACTGCTCGTTCAGGTTGTCGATGTTCCCATACTTGGCCTCCAGCCATTGCTGGAAGGCCGTCCGGCAATTATCGCAGTAGCAGCGAGTCGTATCCGTGCAGCCAAACTCGTTATCGATCTGCCAGGCTACTACGTTATCGCAAGCGCCGTATCTTGTCGCCAGCTGCGTAACGATTGACTGAATATAGACAGGGTAATCGGGATGGTTATAGCAATAATGCCTCCGGTGCCCGAAGCCCCTGGCAACTCCCTTGTTATCCCGCATGTAGAGGTCGGGATGGCGGTCCATGAGCCATTTGGGCGGCGTAGCCGTTGGGGTGCCCAGCACGACCCGAATGCCTTCGGTAGCTAGAATGGACAAGCTTTTGTCCAGCCATTCGAAGGTATATTCGCCGGGTCTCCTCTCAAGCTTCGACCAGGCAAACTCCCCGATCCGGACGATATTGATGCCGGCCTCCCGCATCAGCTTCGCATCCAGCGGCCAGCGTTCCTCCGGCCAATGCTCCGGATAATAACAAACGCCAAATTTCATAGCTTGCAACCTCTCCGTTCTGCTAGCTTGCCTTTGCTTGCGGTCAGGCGCCTTAAGCCCCTGCCTGCTCCTATTATCTAACGGGACCGGCGGCGGCAAAACCGGGGAAGTGAGAGATGAACACCCGACAAATCAGTCTGATTTGGGCAAAAAAAAGCACCCGCCACTCGGCTGTGAACAGCCTGGTGGCGGGTGCTTGCATCCTTCTATCCCATATGAAGCCCTTCGAGAGCCGCTTCCGGCTTCTCGGCCTGCGTGTTCTCGCCGGAACTTTTCTTGCCTCTGCGGAGCAGAAGTCCTAACAAGGCACCCGCAATAGCAACAAACACCATAATGCCAAAGGTGTAGTCGAATGCATCGACCGCCAATGCGAGAAGCTGCTGCAGCTGCTCCGGACTCGCCTGCGCGGCGCCGCTTCCCGCGGTCTGATTCGCCAGCGCTTCGGGCGGCACGTTCGCTTCAACCATCAGCTTTGCAATCCTCTTCGTCAGAATCGTGACGAGCAGCGCTACCGCAAGCGAGCTGATTACCTGCTGCATGGCGCTCGTAAGCGAAGTAACCCGGCTGACCAGCTCCCGCGGCGTCTTGTTGATCAGATGGGAATTCAGCGGCATCATCATAAGCCCCATTCCCGAGCCGGCCATGATAAGCGGCAGCAGCAGATCCTCTCTTCCCGTATGAATATCGAGATTTGAGTATTGGAAGATGGCGCCCGAAACAAGGCTAAGCCCGATAACCACCAGCCAGCGGACCCCGATCCGGTCAAACAAATAACCGCCGATCGGCATCATGCAGGCCGATGCCAGCGCTTGCGGGAACAAGGTAAGGCCGGTGTCGAAGGCACCGTAGCCGCGGCCCTGCTGAAGAAATTGCGGCAGCAGGAAAATCGCTCCGAAAAGAGAGAACTGAACAATCCACTGCACCACAATGCCAAACGAGAAATCAACCGAGCGGAACACCCGAAGATCCAGCAGCGGATGCTTCGCGCGCAGCTCTACGATAATAAAGACGATTAGCGCGATGCCGCCAACGATAAGGCCGGAGAGCGTTTTGTCCGAAGTCCAGCTTTCGGCGCCTTGGTTAACGCCATAGGATAACGCCGCGAAAGCGAGCGGCCCCAGAATCATGCCGGGAATATCTAGTCCCGCAAGCTTCTTGGTCGCCAGCTTCGGCAGTTTCCATAAGCCAAACAATACGCTGATAATGCCCACGGGCAGATTGATCAGGAAGATCCAGCGCCAGGAGTGGTACTCGACGAGCCAGCCGGAGAGAATGGGGCCAATGGCAGGCGCAAGAAGAATCGGCACGCCCAGCATCCCCATGACCTGCCCCACCTTGCTCGGCGGACTCAGCCGGTAAACATACGCCATCGCGACCGGCAGCACGAATCCGCCGCCAAGCCCTTGAATAACGCGGAACGCAATGAGCGTTTGCGGGTCGTTCGGCAGCGCGCACAGGAGCGAGCCTAACGTAAAGAGGATGACCGAGGTCAGAAAAACCGTCTTGGCGCCGAACCGGTCGGACAGCCAGCCGGCAAGAGGAATGACAGCCGCTTGCGCCAGCATATAGCCCGTTACGGTCCATTGCAGAGTGGGAAGCTGCGTATGGAAATCCTCTACGAGCTTCGATAAAGCGACATTCATCGCCGTTGTATCGAGAATAACCATAAAGCAGCCGAGAATAATCGCGACAAGCGGGAGCAGGATGCTTTTCATGCTGAATTCCTGCTCCTGCGAATGATCGTTTAACCGTTGTTCCATCCGTATAACCTCCTACATGGAATACACCATTACGCCACAGGATGAGGGGACAACGGCTGCCAGTAATGGTTGTTTGCTACCCCATGTTACTGAGCAAACCAGCCTTTAGTCAAATAAATTTTTTACAAATAAAGTTAAAAACTTTTATGACGGATGCGCCTCTATTTCATCAGCCTCCGAATGATCGAAAGACCACCCTTCGCCGACGGATAACGGAAGGCGAAATCGAACCTGGTCGTTTGCTTCAGCACGCTTTTCATATGGGAGAAGGTCTTGAAGCTGTACTCGCCATGATAAGCACCGAGCCCGCTCTCGCCCACGCCGCCAAACGGCAAATACGGCGTCGCCAGATGCATGAGCGTATCGTTGATGCATCCGCCGCCAAACGGCACGGCTTCGGTCACCCGCTTCTGAATAGCCGCGTTCTCGCTGAACAGATAGAGGGCAAGCGGCTTCGGACGCGCATTGATTTGGTCAATTGCTTCTTGCAGTTCGTCATAGACAAGGACAGGCAGAATCGGGCCAAAAATCTCTTCCTGCATGACCGGCATATTCCAGTCCACGCGGGTTAATACGGTAGGCTCGATCCGGAGCGACATTTCGTCTGCCCCTCCGCCCATGACAGCCTCCCCTTCGCGAAGGAAGCCAGCGAGCCTTTGAAAATGGCGCTCCGATATAATTTTGCCGTAATCCTTATGATCAAGCGGACTCTGGCCATAGAACCTCGTTACCGTTTTGCGAAGATGCTGAAGGAATTCCTCCAGAACGCTATGGTGCACAAGCGCGTAATCAGGCGCGATGCAGGTCTGGCCGGCATTAATAAATTTGCCGAAGGCAAGGCGTCTCGCGGCCAGCTTGAGATTGGCGTCATGATGCACAATAGCCGGGCTTTTGCCCCCAAGCTCGAGCGTAACCGGCGTCAAATGCTTGGCCGCGGCGGCCATGACCTGCTTGCCGACGTTAACGCTGCCCGTAAAGAAAATTTTATCGAACGGCAGGTCAAGCAGCTCTTTGCTTACTTCGACCCCGCCTTCCATAACGGTTATGTAAGAAGGATCAAATGTATCCTGAACAAGCGAGGACATCACCTCCGACACCGCGGGCGACAGCTCCGACGGCTTCAGAATCGCCGTATTGCCCGCCGCTATAGCTCCCACAAGAGGCGCCATCGCGAGCTGGAACGGATAGTTCCACGGTGCGATAATAAGCGCGGTGCCAAGCGGCTCCGGCACGATGTACCCCTTGCTGCCCATGTGGGTAAGCGCCGTTTTGACCTTGGCGGGCTTCATCCACCGCTTCAGCCTCTTCTGCACGAAAGAGATTTCTTTGAGAACCAGTCCAATCTCCAGCATATAGGACTCCTGCTCGCTCCGGTTCAGGTCAAGCCGAAGCGCCTGCATAATCGCATCCTCGCGTTCCGTAATGGCTTGGCGCAGCTTGGCCAGCTGCGCCAGCCGGAATTCGAGACTCCGGGTTGCCCCCGTCCCGTAATAATGCCGCTGCTTCTCCAGCGATTGTTGAGCTGTATTCATGTTCATATTCATGCGATACCCCGCCTTTTCGATAGGAATCCAGACTTGAAAAACGAAATTCTATGCTATAGTTAGGGAAAAGGAGCGATGCCGATTGAATAAATTGCTGCCTGCCCTTATTCTGCTTACGGGCTTGCTTTACATTTTTATCATTCCCGCTGAACCGCATGCCGTCAAGCTAATTTTCAAAGCGATTCCGATGCTGCTGATTATCGGTTACGCTTACTTGCAGCCCGCGCGAAACGGTAAGCGGTTTCAACGGATCGTGCTAACCGGTCTTGTCTTCTGCGTGATTGGCGATGTTACCCTGGGTAACTTTATCGTAGGA
The DNA here is from genome assembly GCF_004345425.1 of Paenibacillus sp. BK033. Lineage (GTDB taxonomy): Bacteria > Bacillota > Bacilli > Paenibacillales > Paenibacillaceae > Pristimantibacillus. The sequence goes on along the minus strand of NZ_SLVP01000004.1, from coordinate 268,152 downwards.
CTGTCCGCCTTTTTAATCGGCCATTTGTTTTATTTAAGCGGGTTTTTCGGACGATGGAGGTTTTCCTTCCGGCGGCTCGTCACGGTTGTTCCGATCGGGGCATACGCCGTTTATATGGGCTATGAGCTTATGGATGCTCTCGCAAAGTCGGGGGACGACGGTCTCAAACTCCCCGTGCTTGTCTATGTAACCGCCATTTCGCTGATGGGCTGGTCGGCCATTATGTCCGGCAACGCATGGGCGGTTGCGGGCGCCTTGCTGTTTATGGCTTCCGACTCCATTCTCGCCTGGAACAAGTTCGTCTCGGACGTGGCAGGCTCGGATATCCTCATTATGACAACCTACTATGCCGCGCAGATTTCCATTGCGGCCTGCATCGGTTACCGAAGCCGCACCGCTCCCGCAAGATGAAACGGCTTCGCCGTCCTTAGGCGGAGGAGCGCGTTTCATTCCGGATTATGGACCCTTGGAATTGCAAAAAGCCATGATCGCGCGATCATGGCTTTTATTATGCCGTGCCGGTTGTTAGCCGGCTTTTTCCTTGTTCATCTGCTTGCTGCGCAGCTGGCCGCAAGCGGCGTCGATGTCGGCGCCATGCTCGAGGCGTACGCTGACGCTGACGTCTTGTTTTTTCAGCGTATCGTAGAAGCCCTTGATGGAGTCGTTCTCGCTGCGCTGGTACTGGCTGTGCTCGTCAACCGGATTGTAAGGGATCAGGTTCACGTTCACAAGGGAACGGCGGCGGTCGCCCACCAGCTCGGCAAGCTCAAGCGCATGCTCCGGCCGGTCGTTCACGCCCTTGAGCAGAATATACTCCAGCGTGATGCGGCGGTTCGTCCGCTCCAGATAATAATCGATCGCATCCATCAGCTTCTCGATCGGAATCGCGCGGTTGATCTTCATAATCCGCGTCCGCAGCTCATTATTAGGCGCATGCAGCGATACGGCGAGATTCACCCCTTGATCCTTGTCGGCAAATTCTCTGATTTTATCCGCGAGGCCGCTTGTCGATACCGTAATATGGCGCGGTCCGATAGCCAGGCCTTTATGATCCTTCACCGTTGTAAGGAAGTCGTTCAAGTGAATAAAGTTATCGAATGGCTCGCCAATACCCATGACAACGATATGGCTGACCTTCTCGCCTTGACCCGCTTCATCAAGATGGAGCTGGATCTTCATGATCTGCTCGACAATCTCGCCGCTTGTCAGGTCCCTGCTCTTCTTCAAAAGGCCGCTCGCGCAGAAGCTGCAGCCGATGTTGCAGCCAACCTGCGTGGTTACGCAGACCGACAGGCCGAACTTATGGCGCATCATCACCGTCTCGATCAGGTTGCCGTCATCCAGCTTGAGCAGCAGCTTGACGGTGCCGTCCTTCGACACCTGCTTCGTATGCTCGACCAGCGTCTGTATCGCAAAGTTCTCCTCCAGAAGCTTCACGCAGTCCGGATGAACCTCGGCCATGTCCGTAAAGCTAGTAACCCGCTTCCGGTACAAGTATTCCCACACCTGAGTCGCACGGAACTTTTTATGCCCCCGCTCGCCCAGCCATGCCGTTAATTGATCTAAAGTAAATCCATATATGGATGGTGTACTCATCGTTATTCCTCTTTTCACAAACGCGGCGGAAACCGCATACTGCTCCTATTGTCCCAAAATTAGCTGACGAAAACAAGGGGCGAAAAAGTCCAATCCTTCCATTATACGCCCATTCCGCCCTCTTATCTCATTCTCTCGTCTAACTCGCGCACTTATTGTACCGCTCCAGTTTCCTGCGTGCACCGCCCGCTGTAAGACGGTTTTTCCGTGTTATTTAGTCTTTCCGAGCAATCCAATTAGGCTTGCCTAAACCTAAATTTCGCAACGAATTATAGCATTCGCGAGATTTAGAGTCCAAGAAGGAGCATAGTAGAGTTCCCTTTCAATGTAAACGCTCTAACCAAGCTCCTTGTCAGAATTAGACAATATGCCGCCCCCACGGTTCATTTACAACCTCGACCGGCAGGCGTAATATACGATTCAGCAATTGATTGAAGTAGCAATCGCTGAGTTTCCGTTAAGGGAAACGGGGGAACCAATCGATAAGCGGCATCGCAACGGTGTGAGAGCCGGAGCAGCTTGCTTATCCGGGGTGAATCCGGGAAAAGGCTGCGCGCGAGCCGTACCCGGTAGGGCGACTCTCACCGTCCGAATCCGTCAGCTAACCTCGTAAGCGATGAAAATGCTGCTGCTTATGGCAGAGGCATTTTCCAAGTAGAGAGGATGATGTGATCTTGTGACCTTAAGGGGCCGCGGGGATCTTTCCTCTGCGGCTATTTCTGATGCCCATTTTTAATCAACTGTCTTTATCGCTTAATCCCCTACACGGGGGAACGGGGGAACCAATCGGACAGCCGGCTGCACGCAAGCCAGCTTGTCCACGGGGTGAATCGCCAACGCGGCTCTAATCGGGCTTGTTGGCGTAGGGCGACTCTTACGCCCGAATCCGTCAGCTAACTTCGTCAGCGTACCAAGAGAGGCAACGATGATCGTGAATATAGGCGCGGTTTATTTTGTGCTGCGCTTATAAGCCGCGTGAAGAGTCCCTCTTCCGCGGCTTTTTTGTTTGTCGTTGATTCCTCTAACGAAAAGAGGAGCGTATACACATGGAAGACTATATACTCGTCTCCGCACCCAACGTGCAAGGCGAGGACTTTATTAAACAGCTGCTACGCCGGCACATTCCGTTTGCGGCCATCGTGAACAATAAGACCGAGTATGAGCGGATGCTGGAGCTTGGCGTGACCGCGGTCATCGTCGTCAACACAACGGATGAAGCCACCTGGCGCGTACCGGAGCTGCCGGTCGGCCGGATCTTTTTATTCGAGAGAAGCCTGAACTTATGCTGCCGTTATATCCAGATCTGCCGCAGCTGGACGTCGAAATCGATCTGCGTCGTTACGGACAGTGCAAACCCGCGTCTGATCTACAAAGGAATGGGCGCGAATGATGTTATTCATTCCAGCCATGCGGATACGTCTTTTCTAATCATAAACGAACTCATGGCAAGCCAAGATAATCGGTAAAGGACATGCTAACCAGACAAGAATTGCCCCAAATGGCACCTGACGGGCCATGCGGCAATTCTTTTAGGAGGAATATACGATGCAGGATATTTATATGGTGCTGCTGCTGGCAGCGATATTCGTACTCTTCGCCGGCTTTATGCAATGGTGCGACCGGGCTATTCAAGAGGAGGATAAGCGATGATTGTCACGTTAGTGCTTGCCCTGTTTCTCTTTCTCTACTTAGTTTATGCCTTGATCAACCCGGAGAAATTCTAAACCCTAATCGATCGCTGGGAGGCCGCAATGGCAATGGATATTTTACAGCTCATCATCGTGGTTGGCGTGCTTATTCTGCTCGTCAAACCGCTCGGAACCTACGTGTATCACGTGTATTCGGATCAACCGAACCGGATCGACCGCGTTTTTGGCGGCATCGAAAGGTTCATCTATAAGGTAATCGGCCTGAAGTCGCGTGAGGGCATGACTTGGAAAAAATACGCGCTGAGCTTCCTGCTCACGAATATCGTGCTTGTCGCGATCAGTTATTTGATTCTGCGCCTGCAGGGCAGCCTTCCGGGCAACCCGAACGGCATTGGCGCTATGGAAGAAACGCTGTCGTTCAATACCGTTGTCAGCTTTATTACAAATACGAACCTGCAGCACTACAGCGGCGAGACCGGTCTGTCCTATTTCTCGCAGATGGCCGTCATTATGATGATGATGTTCACATCGGCGGCTACCGGCTTCTCGGTCGCGATTGCTTTTATCCGCGGCTTAACGAGCAGGGGCAGCACAATCGGCAACTTCTTTACCGACTTCGTGAAATCCCATACGCGGATTTTCCTGCCGCTCGCAACGATTATTACGCTGGTGCTTGTGGCGCTTCACGTGCCGCAGACGCTGCAGCCTAACGTTACGGCAACAACGCTGGAAGGAGCAGCGCAAAGCATCGCCATCGGGCCGGTTGCTTCGCTTGAATCGATTAAGCATTTGGGTACCAACGGCGGCGGCTTTATGGGCGCCAACTCGGCGCATCCATTCGAGAATCCAAGCCCGCTGACGAACGTGATCGAGATTTTGTCCATGTGGGCGCTGCCTGCTTGCCTTCCTTATGTATACGGCAGGTTCGCGGGAAACCGCAAGCAAGGCTGGGTTGTGTTTGGCGCGATGATGTCGCTGTTCCTGGTATTCCTTGCAACGGTCTACACGGCTGAGCTGCATGGCAATCCGGCACTGAACAACCTTGGCGTAGACGCCTCGCAAGGCAGCATGGAGGGCAAGGAAGTCCGGTTCGGCATTGCCCAGTCCTCCCTGTTTACGGCGGTGACGACGGCAGCCACTACAGGTTCAGTTAACAACATGCATGATACGCTGACCCCGATCGGCGGTCTTGTCCCGCTGGCGGAGATGATGCTGAACGTCGTGTTCGGCGGCAAGGGCGTGGGTCTCGTCAATATGCTGATGTATGCCATTCTTGCCGTGTTTATAGCCGGTCTGATGGTTGGACGGACACCGGAGTTTCTCGGTCGGAAAATCGAACCCAAAGAAATGAAGCTGATCGCGATCGCGATTCTCGTTCATCCGTTTATCATTTTGGCGCCAACCGCCATTGCTTTCCTGACGGATCTTGGCCAGGGTGCCATTACGAATCCGGGCTTTCACGGCATCTCGCAGGTGCTCTATGAATACACCTCTTCGGCTTCGAATAACGGCTCCGGTTTTGAAGGCCTTGCCGACAATACGCCGTTCTGGAACATGACGACCGGTCTTGTCATGCTGCTTGGACGTTATATTTCGATGATTGTCATGCTTGCCGTAGCCGGATCCCTGGTCCGCAAAAAGCCCGTACCGGAGACGATTGGCACATTCCGGACAGACAACGTGCTGTTTGGAGGGATTCTAGTAGGAACCGTAGTGATTGTCGGCGCGCTTACGTTCCTGCCTGCCGTTGTACTTGGACCTATTGCAGAGCATTTAACGATTCGCTAACGGATAAGGATGAGGTGAATAACCGTGACCACACAACGCAAATCCATGCTGACCTCGGCGATTATAAGCCGCGCGGTAAAGGACAGCTTTCTGAAATTAAATCCGCTCACCATGATGAGAAATCCCGTCATGTTTGTCGTCGAGGTCGGTACGCTTGTCGTCCTGCTGATGACGATCTTCCCCGGCTACTTCGGAACGGAGGGTCGTATCGGATTCAATCTGACGGTCTTTCTGATCCTGCTGTTCACCGTTTTGTTCGCTAACTTTGCGGAAGCGCTGGCCGAAGGACGGGGCAAAGCCCAGGCGGATTCGCTCAAGAAGAGCAAAAAAGATATTACGGCAAACAAAGTGACGGGCCAGACGATTAAGCAGGTGTCGTCAACCGAGCTCCGCAAGGGCGATATCGTCGTCGTCTCCGAAGGAGAGATGATTCCCGGCGACGGTGAGATCATCGAAGGTCTTGCCTCTGTCGACGAGTCGGCGATTACGGGTGAATCGGCACCGGTAATCAAGGAAGCCGGCGGCGACTTCAGCTCGGTAACGGGAGGTACCCGCGTTGTCAGCGACCGGATTAAAGTCCGGATCATGAGCGATCCCGGCGAGTCGTTTATCGACCGCATGATCTCCCTTGTGGAAGGCGCGAAGCGGCAAAAGACGCCTAACGAGCTGGCGCTGAACACGCTGCTGACCAGCCTGACGCTGATCTTCCTAATTGTTGTGGTGACCCTGGCTCCAATCGCCAAATATGTTGGCGTTGTGCTTGATATTCCGGTGCTCATTGCCCTTCTTGTCTGTCTGATTCCTACGACTATCGGCGGTCTGCTGTCAGCCATCGGGATCGCCGGCATGGACCGCGTCACGCAGTTTAACGTGCTGGCCATGTCCGGCAAAGCGGTGGAAGCAGCCGGCGACATTAATACGATGATCCTGGATAAGACCGGCACGATTACGTACGGCAACCGAATGGCAAGCGACTTCCTGCCTGTCAAAGGCGTAAGCGTCGAGGAGCTTGGCGAATGGGCAGCCGTCAGCTCCGCCAAAGATGAAACGCCGGAGGGCCGTTCCGTCCTGGAGCTGATGAAGACCAAGCAGCTGAGTTATCCTTCCTCTCTTGCCGAGAACGCTGAAGTCATAGCGTTTACGGCCGAGACCCGGATGAGCGGTCTGGATCTTCCGGACGGACGGAAAGTACGCAAAGGCGCCGTTGACGCCGTGAAGAAATGGGTAGCTTCCCAAGGCGGCACCGTCCCTTCCGATCTCGACGCTACCGGCGAAGGAGTTGCCGTGCTTGGCGGTACCCCGCTCGCCGTGGCGGTTGATAACCGCATCTACGGCATTATTTATTTGAAGGATACCGTGAAGCCGGGCATGCAGGAGAGGTTCGAGCAGCTGCGCCGCATGGGGATCAAGACGATTATGTGTACCGGCGACAACCCGCTGACAGCCGCAACGATTGCCCGTGAAGCCGGGGTTGACGATTTTGTGGCGGAGAGCAGGCCCGAGGATAAAATCGCGCTGATCCGCCGCGAGCAGGCGGAAGGCAGCCTGGTTGCGATGACGGGCGACGGGACAAACGACGCTCCCGCGCTTGCCCAGGCCGACGTTGGCCTTGCCATGAACAGCGGTACGGTCGCAGCGAAAGAAGCGGCCAACATGATCGACCTGGATTCCGACCCGTCCAAAATTATCGAAGTGGTTGCGATCGGCAAGCAGCTCCTCATGACGCGCGGCGCGCTGACAACCTTTAGCATCGCGAACGATATCGCCAAATATTTCGCCATCATTCCGGCCATGTTTATGATCGCGATCCCTCAGATGGACGCCCTGAACATCATGAAGCTGGGTTCGCCCTCTTCGGCCATTCTGTCCGCGCTTATCTTTAACGCGATCATTATTCCGCTGCTCATTCCGCTCGCCATGCGCGGGGTGCAGTACAAACCGATGAGCGCGTCGAAGCTGTTAAGCAAAAACCTTCTGATCTACGGGCTTGGCGGCGTCCTTGCCCCGTTTATCGGCATCAAGCTGATCGACCTGCTTGTTCATGTATGGATCTAGACCGATCTGAAAGGAAGAGACAATTATGACGAACTCCACATCTTCATCGGGATCTAACGGCTCTCTCTTTATGATTGCCTTAAGAGCCGGTATCGCTTTTATTCTGCTATGCGGCATTATTTACCCGCTAGTGTCAACCGGCCTTGCCCAGCTGCTCTTCCCGCATCAGGCGAACGGCAGCATGATCAAGGATTCGAACGGCCGGATTATCGGCTCCTCCTTGATCGGGCAGAGCTTTACCGACCCTGCGTATTTCCAAGGAAGGGTATCGAGCATCGACTACAAAGCGGAAGCGTCCGGCTCGAACAACTACGCGCCTTCGAATCCAGATATGCTGCAGCGGACAAAAGATTCGATTGCCGCCTGGCAGGCCGCCAATCCCGATGTTCCGGTTAACCAGCTTCCTCTTGCGCTGATTACAAATTCCGGTTCGGGTCTGGACCCGCATATTACGCCGGCGTCGGCCGAGGTCCAAATTCCGCGCATCAGCAAGCTGACCGGGTTGCCGGCGGACACTCTGAAAGAGCTGGTGAAAAAGCATACCGACGGACGCGATTTTGGCGTCTTCGGGGACCCCCGCGTTAACGTGCTGGAGCTGAACATCGAATTAAGCCAGCTCCGCAAATGAGAAAACTTCTATCGAAGTACTTCGAAGATGAAGGGCCGCGTTTCAGCGGTAGTTTTTATCGCCAATCAGAAAGCTGGTTTTCGAGTTCGAAAACTTATACTTTCTGATGTGGTAAACAGCAGCCCCGCCTGCCCCAAGTGGCGCAGGCGGGGCTGTCACGGGTCTTACGGAGAGGAGGAACGACGGGACATGAACGACAGCTATCGCCGCAAAACACCCGAAGAGCTGCTGAAGGCCATAACGAAGCTGCATCACGGACGGCTCAAAATTTATATCGGGGCGGTAAGCGGGGCCGGCAAAACGTATCATATGCTGCGGGAGGGCCAGCAGCTTCGGAAACAGGGCATTGATGTGGTCACTTGCGCCGTATCCACGATGCAGCGGCCGGAGACGATGGAGCAGCTTGCCGAGCTGGAACGGATTCCGAGCATTCATTGGCAAAAAGACGGGATTGAGCGCAAGGATCTTGATCTGGCCGCTATAAAAGCGCGCAATCCCGAGGTTGTGCTGGTGGACGGACTTGCGCACCGAAACCGGCCGGACAGTCCCCTTCCCACCCGCCTGGACGATATTCGTCATTTGCTGGAATGCGGCATCAGCGTGATTACAACGCTTAACGTATATGAGCTGAACGGCGTATCGGACCTGGCCTATCAGTTGACCGGCATCGAGGCCGAGCATACGGTTCCCGACGATATTCTGGAGCTGGCCGATGAGGTCCGTTTAATCGACGTATCGCCGGAAACGATACTGACCCGCGTGAACGAAGGGCATCTGCGCAACGCGAGCTCCCCGCATCTGCTGCTTAAGGGCAACCTTGGCAAGCTGCGCGAGCTTGCGCTGCGTCTGATGGCGGAGGATGTTAACGATTCGCTTGAAAATCACCGGAGACAGCAGGGCTTGGTAGGTCCGTCCGGCGCGGCCGAACGGATTCTCGTTGCCGCCCAATATCACTGGAACGGCTCGATCCATATACGTCGGGGCCAGCAGGTTGCCAGAAGGCTGAACGGAGAGCTGCTCGTCGTCTCCTTCGTCAAAGCGGGGAAAGCAATGACGAAGGAAGCGGCTGCGTTCAAGCGGTCTATTATCAAGCTTACCCAGAAGATTGGGGCGGGTTTTGAGGAGCTTGCCGTTCCCCATTTGCACCGGCGCCATCTATCCGAGCAGATGGCCAGATACGCGATGGATCACGGCGTAACCCGCATCGTGCTTGGCCACTCGAAGCATACGCCGCTGCAGGAGCTGCTTCACGGCTCCGTTGTTAACGGGATTTTGCGCTATGCGCGCCATATCGACGTCTTTTTCGTGGCGGACCGTACGGAAGCAGAAGGCGAGCGCATCCTGCCGGCCAAGCATCGGACTACTCCGGATCCCGTTTACAGAAGACTTAGTCCCGACGAGCAGCTTCAAACGACGAAACGGCTTAAACGGGGCACCTTCAAGGTCTACATCGGGTCTGCGCCCGGCGTGGGCAAGACCTACACCATGCTTCGTGAAGGAAATGTTCTACTCCGCAAAGGCATTGATGTCGTTATCGGCCTGCTCGAGACGCATGGCCGGAAGGAAACCATGGAGCAGATCGGCGAGCTGGAGCTGATTCCAAAAGCTACGATTCCTTACAAAGGAACGCAGCTAAAAGAAATGGATGTTGCCGCGATACTGGAACGATTTCCGGAGGTTGTGCTGATCGACGAGCTGGCCCATACAAATGTGCCGGGAAGTCAATATAAGAAGCGTTATGAGGATGTCCTTGCGATTCTGGATGCCGGCATCTCGGTTATTTCGACCGTTAATGTCCAGCATCTTGAGAGCTTAAACGATGCCGTTGAGCAGATTGCGGGCGTTCGCGTAAGAGAGACGATTCCGGACCGCATGCTTCGCCTGGCGGATGAAGTCGAGCTGATCGATGTATCGCCCAAGGCGCTGCAAGAGCGGATGCGGCAGGGGAAAATCTATCCGATGAACAAGGTCGAGGAATCGCTTGACGCGTTTTTTCAGCTGGGCAATCTGATTGCCCTTCGGGAGCTGGCCTTGCGGGAAATTGCCGACGACGTGGATGAACGGCTGGAATCGTGGGAGCGGACGGGCGCACTACGCGGCCCATGGCGGAGGCAGGAGGTTATATTCGTGGCCATCACCGACCTGGCGCAGGGAGAGCGGCTGATCCGCAGAGGCTTCCGTATCGCCTACCGGCTAAAAGCGGAATGGCATGTGATGGCCGTCCATAACGGCCAAGCGGATCGTGCGGCGCTAGACCGCCGCTTACGGGAGCTGGAGCAATTAACGGAGCAGCTTGGAGGTGCGTTCGTCCGGAAAGAGATGCGGCAGACGCGCGATATTCCGGCTTTTCTGCTCACCCATGCCAATGCGCGAAAAAGCACGCAGTTAATCGTTGGCCAAGAGAAGAGAGGCTGGTTTGCGAGTTTGTTCCGGCCATCCATGACGAAGAAATTGCTGCAGGGCGGCCGGAACATGGATGTCATGGTCGTCAGCTGCCTTCCTTCGCAAGAGCAATAATATCTTTCGGATCGAGAATATGGCGGTCGTAGCCGGTATATGAGGTCTGGATCATGGCGAGGCCCACCTGACGCAGCGTGATGAGATGGTTCGGGAACAGCGGCCTTAGAATCGGATACAGCCAGGTTAACGCTTTTGCCCATTTCGGAACCCTTACCTGTCCTTTGCTCGGGTGCATGTAGCCCGGACGGAACATAAAGGCCCTGCGGAACGGCAGCTGCAGCAGGTGATTCTCGGTTCTTCCCTTCACTCTCGCCCACATGCTCCTGCCTTGCTCCGTGCTGTCCGTCCCGCCGCCCGTTACGTAACAGAACACCATATCCGGATTCAGGCTCGAGAGCAGACGGGCAACATGCATCGTGAGATCGTAGGTCACGCGGGTATAGTCGGCTTCCGACATGCCGATGGAGGATACGCCAAGGCAAAAATAGCAGGCGTTGTAGCCTTCCAGCTCATACTGGATTGGGGTCAGATCATGAAAATCCCGATGGACGATTTCCTTCAGCTTGGGATGCGCAACGCCGCTAGGCCGCCGGGTAAGGATAAGCACCTGCTCGACATCGGGGTGAATCAGGCATTCCATCAGAACGCCTTCACCTACCATGCCCGTCGCTCCGGTCACAATCGCTTTAATCTTTCGTTTCGCCGGCCTCTCTTCCATTTCTCGCATCTCTCCTTTATTTACAGGTCGTACAACCATTATGGCATAGGCCTTAAGCAGGTACAAAAAAAGGACGGAGCAGCTACCTTGCTGCTCCGTCCTTGCTCTATATTAGACCATCAGTTGCTTCACAAGCTCGCGGTTCCGTTCTTTAAATATTTCGTTATGGGATGAGACCATTCCGTACTTATTAGCTTCCGGTTGAATGAAGGATTTCGCTCTGTTCACCGCATTCGCCGCATCCTGGAAGCAGCCTGCAATAAGATGCAGCTTGCCGTCGTGCATCAGGATATCCCCTGCGGCAAACATGCCCGGCACGGAAGTTTCGCCGCTTGGATTGCCTTTCACATACCAATTGTCGACCATCTCGATATTCAGCTTGCTGTTCTCGAGCAGCGAGGAATCCCGGTCGTAACCGTGATTAATGACAACCTCGTCAATCGACAGATGGGATACTTCGCCGGACCTGCTGTTCGTAAGCTCGACGCGTTCAACAAGCTCATCGCCGGAATTCGCCATTAGCTTCGTAATTTCGGTGTGGAACAAGCACTCGACTTTCGGGCTGTTCAGCAGCGTCGTTACATTCGCTTCATGCCCGGACAAGGCCTCTTTGCGATAGGTTATATAGATCCTCCTCGCAAAGGGCAGAAGCTCCATCGCCCAGTCCACGGCCGAGTTGCCGCCGCCGGAGATCACGACGTTCTTGTCTTTAAATCTCTTAAGCGATTTAACGGTATAGTGCAGGTTGGTTACCTCAAACTTCTCCGCGCCTTCAATCGCCAGCTTGGTCGGATTTAGTATGCCGCCGCCAACCGCAACGATAACGGTCTTCGAATAATGAATGCGTCCCGACGAGCCATGCAGCTCAAAGATATGGTCTTCGTTCTTGGTAATGGATTCGACCTTTTCGTTCAGGACAACTTCGGGGTCGAACGTCAGTCCCTGCTTCACCAGCTGCTCGATCAGCTGAGCGCCCGGCGTTGGCGTCAGCCCTCCAATGTCCCAGATCATTTTCTCCGGATACACATGAACCTTGCCGCCCAGAAACGGCTGGAATTCGATCAGCTTGGTCTTCAATTCTCTAAGTCCGCTATAAAAAGTCGAGTAGAGCCCCGCAGGACCGCCCCCGATTACCGTTACGTCATACAACTCTTCTTGCGTCAAGAACATTCCTCCCCGGAAAAGCACCGTCGTAATTGATTATCATTATCAATAGTATACGGCCTTTGAGAATATTTTTCAATAAGCGGTTGACAATCGGATCAAATCCCTATAATTTAGTAAATGGCACAGATAGTGATAATCATTATCACTTGATGAGCGTTGAAATTAGTATATTGCCCTCGTTGTTTATGTGTTCCAATCCATATATAAGGAGTTTACCCAACCATGAAAAAAGCACTTATTTCCCTCATGATGCTCTTCGTTATCATTCTGAGCGCATGCGGCAGCAACAACTCGGGCAATAATGCCGGAGCGGCAAACGCCACCGCCTCAAATAATGCCGGGGCAGCGAATGCCTCCCCATCGGCGGACACGACTTCCGAAGCGACAGGCACGATTACCTTTCAGTCGGAGAGCGGCCCTATGGAAGTGCCTGCTAATCCGAAGCGCATTGTTGATCTTTCTTCTTACACAGGCAGCCTGATATCCCTTGGCCTTACTCCCGTTGGCGTTACCTCCTGGGCGAAAGACAATCCCAATTTCACTGAGCAGCTGAAGGATGTTACCGAAGTATCCGAAGAGGATGTCGAGAAAATTCTCGAGCTGGAGCCGGATCTGATCATTGGTACCGAAACGACAAAAAATGTCGATAAGCTGAAGGAAATCGCTCCAACCGTTATTTTCACCTACAACAAAGTCGATTACCTGCAGCAGCATATCGAAGTCGGCAAAGCCGTTAACAAGGAAAAAGAAGCAACGGCTTGGGTCGAAGACTTCAAAGCACGCGCCACTCAAATCGGCAAAGATATTAAAGCGAAAATCGGAGAAGACTCCACGGTTACGGTCATTGAGAACTACGACAAGGAATTGTATATGTTCGGAGATGCCTGGGGCCGCGGCACCGAAATTCTGTACCAGGCGATGGGCCTGAAGATGCCCGAGAAAGTAAAAGAAATGACCTCGAAGGACGGCTGGTACGCTTTATCCCTGGAGGTTCTTCCCCAATACGCGGGCGACTACATCGTCTTCAGCCAAACTAAAGATACTGCAGGCTCCATTACGGAAACCGAAACTTACAAGAACATCCCTGCTGTAAAAAACAATCATGTCATCACGGCAGACGCTAGAGGCTTCTACTTCAATGATGCGTATACGCTTGACTATCAGCTGAACTTCTTCAAAGAGCAGTTCCTGGGGAATTAAGCCGATGACGCAGGAAACGAGACGCCCAATTCCATTTGCACTCAAACTTTTTGCCGGGATCGTTTTCTTTGTCGCAATCTTCTTCTTGGCCATGGTGTTCGGCGCTGCCGACACCACGGTCCATGATACGTGGCTCGCGCTGACGTCACCTCACGATACCAGCGAGAAAGTGACGCTTTTGCGTGAAATCAGGCTGCCGCGCGAGATCGCGGCAATCTTTGTTGGTGCGGCGCTAGCCGTATCCGGCGCCATTATGCAGGGCGTGACCCGGAATGCTCTGGCAGACCCGGGGCTTCTTGGCTTATCGGCCGGCGCGAACGCCGCCCTTGCCGCAACGGTTGCGCTGTTCCCTCAAATCAATTATTTCGGCATTATGATTGCCTGCTTTGTCGGTGCCGCCCTAGGCTCCATTCTCGTTATCGGGATCGGCGCGGCAAAACGGGGCGGCTTCTCCCCTATCCGGATCGTACTCGCGGGTGCCGCCGTTTCTACGTTTCTGTACGCCGTTGCCGAAGGCATCGGCCTCACCTTCAAGGTATCCAAGGACGTCAACATGTGGACGGCCGGCGGTCTGATCGGAACGTCCTGGGGGCAGCTTCAGACGATTGTTCCGGTCATCGCAGCCGGCATTCTTATTGCCATTGCCATGTCGAAGCAGCTCACCATTCTTAGTCTTAGCGAAGACGTGGCGACCAGTCTCGGGCAAAAAACCGGTCTGATCAAAGGCATCCTGTTCACCGTTACGATTCTGCTCGCGGGCGCTTCCGTCGCGCTAGTCGGCAATCTGGCTTTCCTTGGCCTGATGATCCCGCATATCGTGCGGGCTATTGTCGGCCAGGATTATCGCTATTCCATTCCGATGTCCGTTTTCGCGGGTGCTTCCTTTATGCTCCTTGCGGATCTGATCGGCCGGACCATCAATGCGCCGTACGAAACCCCTGTAGCGGCCGTTATTGCGGTTGTGGGTCTGCCCTTCTTCCTTATCATCGTTAGAAGAGGAGGCAAAGCGCTGAAATGATTTTATCGCATATGGTTCGAAAACAACGCATCATTCTCGGGATCCTGCTTCTGCTTATTGTGGCGACCGTTATTGTCAGCCTTAGTCTGGGTTACTCCACTTTAACCTTTAAAAGGCTGATTCCCGTAATCTTCGGGGATGGCACGAAAAAAGAAAACTTTATCCTGTTCGACATACGAATGCCGCGTGTCATCATTACTTTGCTCGCGGGCATGGCGCTTGCTTTGTCCGGTTCCATTCTGCAAGGAGTTTCCCGCAATGATCTGGCCGATCCCGGCATTGTTGGCATCAACTCGGGGGCTGGCGTTGCCATCACGGTCTTCTTCCTGTTCTTCCCGACGGAAGCCGGTCCGTTCGTGTACGCCCTGCCGGTTGTTGCGTTTATCGGCGGTCTGGCAACCGCGGTCCTTATTGCTCTTTTCTCCTGGAAAAAGCATGTCGGCATCCAACCGGTCAGCATGGTGTTGACGGGTATCGGCTTCCAGATGGCGCTTAGCGGTGTCATGATCGTGCTCATATCCTCCGCTGACCGCCAGAAGGTGGATTTTATCGCCAAGTGGATCGCCGGCGGCATTTGGGGAACGGATTGGGTATTTATTAACGCTATGTGGCCATGGCTCGCCATCTTTATTCCGTTTACGCTATACAAGGCAAACCGCCTTAACATTCTGGCGTTAAACGAACCCGTTGCGGTTGGGGTTGGCATCTCGCTGACCAAAGAGCGCCTGGTGCTGCTCTTCTCCGCTGTTGCGCTTGCGGCATCCGCCGTATCCGTCACAGGCGGGATCGCTTTCATCGGTCTGCTTGCTCCGCATATCGCAAAAGCTCTGGTAGGTCCGCGTAATCAATTGTTTATTCCGATCTCCATCCTGTTTGGCGGATGGCTGCTGGTTCTGGCCGATACGATTGGCCGCCAAATCGACATTGCGGGCGGATTGCCGGCCGGCATCGTTGTATCGCTGATCGGAGCGCCGTATTTCTTGTTCCTGCTTCTGAAGAAATGATTAAGTAGTAAAAGGCTGCCTCAAAAGCCAATGGCTAACGGGGCAGCCTTTTTCCCGGCATTCGCAATTTCCGCTGCACCTGCCAGTCCCGCAAGACCCGCCCCTATCACGATTTGATGCAGAAGCAGCTGCATTCAGCTATTCGTGATGTTTCTTGCCTCGTAACGAATCACCCACTCTTTCCAAAAAGCCTGCAGGTCAAAGCTCTCGGGCCGCTCGAACTTTCCTTCTGTAACCTTTACGTCCTGAATGCGGGATAACCGGTAGGCCTGCGCCCCTTGATCGCCTTCTCCAACGAGAAACCATATGCCGGCTTTGGCTACAAGACCGTAAGGCTTTACAATCAGGCTTTTCTCCAAGCCGGCACGGTTCCTGTAGCTGATCTGGACCTCGCAAAGCTTCATAATCGAATCTTGAACCGCTGCAAAATGCGGCAAAGCCTTCTCTTCCTGCTGCCAGGAATCAGGGTCGATATGAATCCGCTGCTGAATCCAATAGGCATCCTTGCGGCTTTGCTCCGGCAGCGCCTGCATCAGCTTGAGCAGCGCGGAACGAAGCGCGGAGCCTATTCCCAGCTGATCCAACGATCCCTCCGCCGCATACAGGAACAAGGCCTGAATTTCTGGCGTCGTTAAGCCGCCAATCGGGCTTTTGTAATTAGGCGGGAGCGAAAATCCGCCACCGGCACCGGGATCCGCGTAAACCGGAATGCCCGACAAGCTGAGGGCATCCATGTCGCGGTAAATCGTACGCTCCTATGTTCAACCTTGGCACGCGAGGCACACGGTATGCGGTAATAAACGCCCAGCCTGCCAGGAAGCAGCGCTCCTGGTCCTCGTGGCTTGCGTCTTTCCTTATCCGGTTAGGCGCCATTCTATGGCCCGGTGCCTTTGGACGCCTGATCGATGAGGGCGAGCATATCCTTCCTTTCTTCTTCGCGGCCGCCATTCAGCTGTTCTCAACTTGGCGTTACAGCAAAAAAGAACAAACAAAGGCCCCCTTATCCTAAGGGGGCCTTTGCCTTTGGTCGTTAAATTCTACTTATGAGGAAGCTGCTGTACGTAGCTGTCCGACAAATGCAGAAGCTCAAGCGCTCTGTTGTACTCGTCTTCGGTTACGCCGCCTTCCGTCGTTTCCGTGCCGTCGACCACTTTGTGGTTCGTGCCGTCTTTGTATTCGATACCCGGCACAAACAGGTTCTCGTTGTCGATAACCGAGCCGCTAGGCAGGAAGTGACGCATTGGAATCAACTCCGAGCTTTGGTTCAGAAGGTCTTCGCCAAAGTGAATCTGATTCGACAGCGACGCGCCTACCAGGTTCGCAACGGTTGGCAGAATATCAATCTGACCTCCCACTTTATCCACTTCGGACGGTTGAGTTACGCCCGGAACGTGCATAATAAGAGGGATGTTGAACATTTCGGTATGGCCGTAATCCGTGCCAAGCATTTCCTTCATCAGCGCTTTTTCGTTATCGTCCAGCGAGTACAGCGGCAGACCTTGGTGGTCGCCGTACATGAGGACAATGCTGTCATCCCACAGGCCGCTCGATTTCAGGCCGTCGATAAACTGGCCAAGCGCATAGTCGGCGTAGTTTTGAGCTTTCAGATAACGGGTTACAAGGCTGTCATCCTTGAATTCCGCAGGAAGCTCGATCCGGTACTTCGAAGTCGGAATGTTGTAAGGATGATGCGCGCTCATCGAGATCACTTGCGCATAGAACGGCTTATCCGCCTGATCCAGCTTCACAAGCTCAGGAAGAGTCTTCGAATATAAAACTTCGTCCGATGCGCCGAAGGCTACATGGTCTTCGTCGCCATAGAAGGCTTGATCGTAATATTTATCCCAGCCAAGAGCCGAGTACAGCTCCGTACGGTTCCAGAACTCAACCGCGTTCGTATGGAACGTTGCGGTATAATAACCGTTCTCTTTCATCAGCTTCGGCAAGCTTGGCAGCGCTTTGTCGACGTTTACGTCTGTCGCTGCTTTATGCTTAGGTACGTACAGCGATGTATTCACCACATACTCTGCGTCCGAGGTTGTGCCTTGGCCGACCATCGTATAGAAGTTTTTGTAGTGCGTAGCTTCCTGAACCAGCTTGTTCATGTTCGGCGTAATTTCCACGCCGCCAACTTTGAGGCCGATCAGGAAGTCCTGGTACGATTCCATTTGAAGAATAATGACGTTTTTGCCTTTCGCGGCACCAAAGTATTTCGGCGATGCCTGCACGGTAATGCCTTTAAGCTCATCGATTTTCGCTTGCGTAATTTGGTCGATCGGCGTAATCGGCTCTTTCTCCATCATTTTATCGATGATGTTGTATACTTCGTAATCGAGAAGGCCCATCTCTTCGGCTTGCTTGTTCTCGTTCATGCTCGCGCGGTTCGGCCATACGTTCACCAGGCAAACGACAACGGACAAGGCGAATACCGCCATCCACGCTTTGCTTCTCACCGGACGCAGCTGGGCTTCCTGGCGGGCTTTCCTGAACCTTGGCAGAATGAGGACAACCGAAATCACGATAATGTCAACGAAAATAAGCAAATAATAAGGATCCATCAGCGAGTAGGTACTTTCCCCTACCTCGGCCATTTTGTTGGCTTGGCTTAACGCATCCGTATTGACGATAATGCCGTAGTACTTGTAATACATCAGTATGGCGAAGTATAAGGCCGTAAACAGCAAATTGACGATCATGTAATAAAGCATCTTGCGCTTGCCTGCAAAAAACTCAATCAGACAGAATACCGCGACAAAGAAGGGAATCTCCGTCATAATCGTCAGCCACGAAAAACCGTTGCCGAAGACGACATCGCGGGCTACGATACTTTTAATCAGCAGGATAATAACGAAATAATAGAATCTTCTATTTAAAAATCTGGTTATTAAAGACACCCTAGTCATCACCTTTCATTGTATTTCATTGTGAATCACACAAAAGAACCTTCGGCTTTTTCTCTGTAGCTGAAGGAATTCTCCATAGATCTATTGTAAAATCCACATTCTCTTCCATATGTTTATAAACATCCGGTTCGTTCAGGAGCTGTATCCCAACCGATTTGCTCATAATCGCATGCAAGGTCGTAGACAAGAATTGTCGCGACGCTATCCGGAAATCGAGAGCGCGAATCTCGCCTTTCTCGTGCCGTTCTCTTAGAAACTTTTCAAAAATGGCGCACTGCTCGCGAATCAGCACCGTTAATTGCTCGGCTTCCTCGAAGCCCAGCAGGTCATTCTCCCGAAACAAAATCCGCGTTAAGTCCATATCCTCCGTAAACAGTTCGTACAAGCGTCGCTTAATGGTGATCATCGCGTCCCGCAGGTCGAGGCCCTCGACAACCCGTTGAATCTGCTTTATTCCTTCTCTACGGTGCTCGAAGCTCTCACGTAGCAGCACCGCCATAATCTCCCGCTTGCCGCCCGGAAAATAATGATAAAGGATACCGTCTCCCATCCCGATTTTCCTCGTAATTTCTCGTACCGGGGTGCCATGGTATCCTTTTTCCGCAAATAATGATTTTGCTGCTTCCAATATTTTTTCTCGTGTTTCAGCGGCCTGCTCTTTTCGGATGTTGCGAGTCATCGTCGCCACCTCCTTACTTCGTAAGCATGAATTTCACTGAACGATCGCACAGCGAAATTTTAGCGCAAGGCCAAGGCGATGTCAATCGGTCTGCCAAAACATCACAAAATCGCCTAAACTTTTCGGTTATCTCTTACGACGGCGTCTTTTCTTTTCTCGAAATGCTCCTTAAATTCGACAAGCCCGATCTCGCAGCCTGGCCCGATCACTACCTTGTTCCCTCTTACTATATCAGCAATCGTATTTTCCAAATAGATATGATCTCCTTCCATAACTGAGACCGTTAACCTAGCGCTGGAAGAAGGTTTGAAAAAGAAGCTGAGCGGATGCAGCCACTTGGCTTTGCGAACCATTATATGACCGCCTCCGATTTCGTGTGCCTTGCAGTCCCGGTACAGATGGACTTGAAGCTTCCCCGCATTCAGCAAACCGCCGATTTCAAAGATGCCCCGTGCCGTAAACTGCTCGGCTTCGCAATCGCCCAGGGTGTGCAGCATGCCTCTCAGCTTGATGAGCTCGCTGTAGACATGATTCTTCGATTCTATCGTGCCTGCTATATTCAGCTCCTTGAGCTGAGTAGTCCCGCCGACGCTGACCGTGCCTGACGTTTTGAGCTCGCCTCCGCGAAGACCGCCTGTCACCTCGCAAGTGCCCACAATGTTGATTGTATCGGCCGTCACCGTGCCATCAACCTCCAGCGTCCCTACGCAGCTGAGCTTGGTGCAAGCCGTATCTCCCTCGATCGCGCCTTCTCCGACAATTTTGACATTATTATAGGTGCCGCCCATAACGCTGGAGCTGCCGGTAATTCTTAAATTTCTGACAGTCTTGCCAGCCACATGCTGATTCATCGGATCTCCTCCGTTTCCGTTTATATTTGGACATGCTTGATGATTCTGGAACTGCTATGCACGTCAAGGCTTTGCTTATATTCCACGCTGCCAATGGTGCAGCCCGGTCCGATTCGGACGATTCCCCCGCGCACGATATCCGCCGTCGTATACTCCAGATAGATATTGTCGCCTTCAATGACTTCAGCGCTCAGCTTGTTGGCGAATGGCCCCGGAACGGACTGCAGCCATTTGGCGAACCCTTTGCCGGGCTGCTTGCCGATATGAATGCTCTCGCCGCCAATCTCGTTGATATGACTGCTGCCGTGGAGCATCAGCTTAATTTGGCTGGCATTTAACGTCTCGATGTCCATCCGTCCGTTTGCTTCAAAGATTTCGGTCTCGCAGCTGCCTTTCACCGTCACCATTCCGTTCATGAACATCTGCTCGCCCGTGACGGGTCCGCCAAAGCTTACTTTACCTTCAATGTTAAGCTTGTCGGCATGCAATCCCCCGCGGATGGAAGACATGCCATTGATGGAAGCCGTGACGGCCCTGACATGTCCTTGTACGTCGCCCTTGCCGTTAATCGATAACTCATAGCACCGGACATCCCCTTCAATCTTGCCGACTCCCTCAATCTTCGCCAGATGAACATCTCCGCCGCCGGATCTGCCGATCCCGGTAATGAGTATTTTTCGTTGTTTTTCTCCCATTGTACGTTTTACACCTCCGTTATATCGCCATTAGCTTCAATTTTAATTGCTCGATCATAGCCGGCACATCCACTCGGAGGATGATCTTTACTCCGCTTTCGAAATGAATTTCTCCGCCGGATGGAACAAGAAGAAAGACGGACACGCCCATCTTTCGAAGCAAAATCAGATCGCATTGCTGTTCCTTGAACTTCTTGTAGTGCTCGAGGAAGGTTGGCAGCATCGTTCTGCCCTCTTCCAGGCTGATCTCCCCCGTCTGCAGGCAATAGTCCAAAATATAGACGCATAAGGTCTGCTCAAACGTGTACATTTCCGATTGTCCGATATAGGTTTCGGCTGCTTTTGCGGCACTTAATGAAACAATGTTTCGTTCTATTAATTCCTTCATCGAAATCGAGATGGCCTTTGAGGCCGGCGAGAACATATCCGCCAGCTCATCCAAGGAAAGATCATCCTTCATGTTAACGATTTTATCGATTCGATCCAGGATCTTCTGCTTTGGAAAAAAAGTCTCTTGCCCGGTAAACGCCGATTTGCGGATAAACCATTCCTCCGGCAGCAGGTTTTTCCGCTTCCAGCGGTACAGCTGCCCATACGAAATACCCGTAAGCTCCAATAAGTCCTTCTTGGATATTAGTTCTTCCTCCACGATTCAGCCCCCTTTGCTCTCAATATAACATAACACTGTTACGTTGTTAAGTCAAAAAGGAAGCCGCCTGCAGAATTAGGTCTCTGCAAGAGGCTTATTTTTACTCTCCCCTGCGTTCCCAGGGTTCATACAAACAGCTTTTATAATCGGAGTACACCGGCGGGACTCCTCTGAGCCGCCAATCGCAGTAGTCGAGCAGATGGTCGATATCCTCCTGCGTCCGGTTATGACCGCCCTGCCGGTAGGCGATTCCGATCTGATCCTCGGCACCAAGGAAGCGGTACACCTTCTCGGCTTCCGCATAAGAGACATACATCCCTTCGGGGTTGATCCAATCGTCCGAATAACCGCAGGTCAGAAGCAGCGCCCTCGGCGCAATCAGCGCGGCAAGCTCATGCTGGTCAAACGGAAGTGCCGCAGGGTCGCTGAACTGGCGGAACAGCGAGTTAAACCAATGCGCCTCGCCTTCGCTTTGCAGCGCTTCAAGCGGTTCGCTTCTTCCGGCAATGCCCCAGGGATACGCTTTTCCTTCGAAGGAATACCGGAACGAGGCCATGCCGCCAGCGCCGGAAGCATGCGGGTTAACCAAGGCAAAACGCTTGTCGGTCATTCCGGCGACAAGGCTTGATTTTCCCCATCTCGAGAATCCGGTCACGGCGGCACGGGAAACGTCGATCCCGGGGTAAAGCTGCTGTTCGAAGGCATCCAGCACTTTGCCCGCTGCCCAGCCAAGCGCAATAAATATACCCACGTCATTCTGGTCCGGTGCCGGTGCGTAAGGATACAACGTGAAGAAAGCGCCCGTGCGCTCCGCGTCATCCGATGCGATTTCCTGCGGGAGCAGCGTAACAACGGCATAGCCCCGTTGATTGGCCTGCTCCGCGTGATTTGTCGCGGCCTGCCCGTCGGGCTGCCAGCCCTCAAGCGATCCAATCGTAAAGATGACCGGATAAGGTCCCGTTATATCGCAATCTGCCGGCGGAAAGCTGATTCGGGCCATAAAGGAACCCCTCGCGTCACCCCGGGTAACATCAACCCGCAGACCCTGCTCCGTTTTCTCATATCTTACCTGCTCTCCAGCCGTATCCGGCATATAACCGTACATATAATAATGAAACAGATCCTGCAATTCCCGTGAACGTTCCTCCCAATCCGCCGGCGTCTTCACGCGCCGACCGTCCTGAAAGACGAACGGATCCGGCAGCTCCTTCGCAAGAGGCAGATCCGTTGGACTGGGGTAATGCGTTAATCGATTAGACAAGACAAGCACTTCCTTCCCAGGGATAAGTAGAAGTCTTGAGCATCCTGATACATCTATTTGCCGGGAACGGGTGAAATCCCTTCCTTCGTATAAGGAAAAGAAAGAGCTATCCCGCCGGACCGTTGCCCGGTGGGATAGCTCTCTGCATGAATACAGCTAATATTAATGGCCGCCTGCATGATCGACATGCTTCACATGCTTATGGTTCGCCAAGATGAACAGGACCGATACGATAACAAAACCCGCCCCCACGTAGAACGGAATATGCGGATTAAACCATTCCGCCAGCTTGCCGGCGAAATAAGGAGCAATCGCGCCGCCGATAAACCGGAGGAAGCTGTAGGCCGCCGACGCTGTCGAACGCTCGACCGGAGCGGCATTCATAACGCCCGTTGTAATAAGGGTATTGTTGTTGCCGAGCAGTGCCCCAGCAAAGATAACGCTGGCGATAATGACCCATTGGGTATTCGTCCAGATGGCCATCGCAAGCAAGGTAAGGCCAAACAGCGTCAGCATAACCGCCATCGATTTGACCGTGCCGAATTTGCGCTGCAGCCATGGCGCCATAAAGACGGAAGTAACGGCCAGCAGAATGCCCCAGCCGAGGAATACGTAGCCGAGCTCATGGATGCCAAGCCCCATTACAAACGGCGCGTAAGCCATCAACGTAAAGAAGCCGAAGTTATAGAAGCAAGCCGTCAGACCAAAAACGACAAGCGGACGATGCCGCAAAGCCCGAAATGGATCCAGCAGGGAGGTTTTCCTCGCCGGTGCAGCTGCCGCCTTTGGCGCTCCGGCCGCTTTTGGCATCATAAAGATAATCGCCAGGAAGGCAATGACCATCAGACCGGCAACGCCGATAAAAGGTCCTCTCCACGAGATGGAGCCCAGCTCGCCGCCAAGCAGCGGACCTACCGAAATCCCGATGCCAATCGCGGCTTCATAGAGAATGATGGCTTTTGTCACGCCGCTTTTGGACAAGGACACGATTGCGGTTAAAGCCGTCGCTACGAAGAACGCATTGCCGAGACCCCAGCCGGCCCGATAGCCGACAAGCGCCCAAATATCGTTCGACAGCCCGCCGAGGAGCGAGAATACCGCGATAATAACGACGCCAAGAAGAAGCGTCCATTTGATGCCAAGTCTCGAGGTCACCACGCCGGTGATCAGCATCGCAACCGCCATAACGGCGTTATAGCTGGTGAAGAGCAAGCTTACTTCGCTGGCCGATGCATGCATTTCTTCCGCAATAGCCTTCAGGATCGGGTCAACGAGACCAATCCCCATAAAAGCGATAATGCCTGCGAAAAAGACGGCCCAGACAGCGCGGGGCTGATGAAAGAAACCGCCTTTTTCAACGGATAAAGGTTGATTGGCAGCCGAAGCTGCCTGTTGAGATGAATTTGCCACGCTCATTCTCACTCCTGTTTATATTTCTTTTTGGCTTCGTTGATTCTGTCCTTGAGCTGGGAAATCTCCGACCGCATGTTCTTCATCTTCTCCAGCTTCTGGTCAAGCAGCTCCAGCTGCTTAACTACCGTCTGCTCAAGCTCGTCAATCTTCTGAAGACGCAGCCCGGCGTCCTCTGTCTGCCTGATTTCGTCGCGCTGATTAATAAATTCCTCGCTCATCGTCACGTATTGCTGCAGCTCCTGCAAGGAGAAGCCAAGCACGTCGCGCGCATTAATCAGCTTCTTCAGCCGCTCGACATGCTCGTCGGTATACAAGCGGAAGCCGCCCTCGCTGCGCTCCGGCGGAGTCAACAAGCCCAGCTCCTCATAATAACGAAGCGTGCGTTTCGTTAAACCGACCATTTTCGCAACATCCTCGATTTTGTAAAAGATTTTCATCGCCTCTTTCCTTTACTCTCTCTGTTCATTACTCTACACCTAAGTTAATGTTAACGTCAACGTTAACTTTTGAAAAATGGCAAAGCTGGCGCAGTCTTCCTCCGTGATAGGATTAAGATGCCCTTTACCGTATGAACACATTCCGTAAGCGCAACAACTGGGCTGTACGACGCATAAAAAGCCGGGTACGCCTCTAATGCTTGGCGCCCCCGGCTTAGCCGATTAGTTATGAAAGTTATGGAACCAGTATAATCTTGCCTGTGCTCTGACGGCTTTCAAGCAGCCGATGGGCGTCCGCGCCTTCCGCAAGCGGAAAGGCTTTTGGCGTCCCCAGCTTCAGGCTTCCGTCCCGAAGCCAGCCGAACAATTCGTCCGCCCTGCGGATGCGGTCTTCGCTGGATGTAACATGATTCCATAGATCGCCGCCCGTTAACGTCTTTGACGTATCCATAAGCATCCGCGGATCGACGAAGGCCGGATCGCCCCCCGCCATGCCGAAGAAGACAACCGTCCCTTTTGTCTTCACGGCCGCAAAGCTGTCCATTAGTGTGGAGCCAACGGAATCATACGCAACCGTGACTCCTTCTTCGCCGGTTGACCAGCTCTTCGCCGCCTCCGCCCATTGACTGCCGTAGAGCAATGCCTCGTCGGCCCCCGCCGCAAGCGCGGCTTCACGCTTTGCCTCCGAAGAGACAAGCCCCAGCACGCGCGCACCCTGCCGCTTGGCAAACTGCGCGAGCAGCTGCCCGACGCCTCCGGCCGCGGCATGGACAAGCACTTCGTCGCCCGCCTGCACGCAGTAGCTGTCGCGAGTCAAATAATGCGCGGTCATACCCTGCAGCAATACCGCCGCCGCAGTCTCGAAGCTGATATCGTCCGGAAGCGGTATCGCCTTCTCCGCCGGCACCAACACAAGCTCCGCATTGGCATGCGGAACATCGCAGAAAGCGATCCGGTCGCCCTGCTTTAATCCTCCCGCATCCGGACCGGCCGCCTCAACGATCCCCGCTCCCTCGTAACCCAATATATAAGGCGGATTGCCCGCCAAATGATAATTGCCCTTCCTGCGGTAAATATCGGCGTAGTTCAGACCGGCGGCCTTCAGCCGCACCAATACGGTTCCCGGCTTAAGCTCCGGCGCGGGAATCTCCTTGTATTCGAGCACCTCCGGTCCGCCAAACGTTTCAAAGACCAATGCCTTCATGCTGTTCATCCTGCTGCCTCCATTTATGCTTGAAATGCTATCCTCTATAGTTTCATCAAAATTAATTCAATCATCCGTTTCTTCCCTTGAATCAGCACATAATCTCGCGGGTTTCCTCGTACTCCCCCGCTATCAAGGCAGTCGGAGGCTACGTTGGATTCTCTGCAGTAAAATGATCCGAATTGGGCTTCCGTTGTCGAAATGAGCGAATTACATTGAACCCCGTCCAATGTAGACAAGGTTACGGCAAACACCCGCATTACGCTTCATCAAATCCAACGTAGTTCTACTTTGTCAGCATCACAATGCTCCCGAAATCGGTCGGATCATCAAAGGTTTTACTAGCTACAACTATTCCTTCGCCGTTGAGGGTTTCTATCTTGTACGGTTTATCCGCTGTAACCGGAAGGATGGCATACCAAATTCTCTGCTGTACGCCTTCGCTAATAATTTTGGCGTTATATTCTCCGGCTGCCTCACCGCCTACCGTCACTTTGACACTCGCTACAGCGCTATTCATAAGCTGGCCGAATATAATCGGAAACGGGCCATCTATCCCTTTATACTTCGGTATACTCATGAAGTTTAACGCTTCATTCTGATCAGTAGCAGCGGAATAACTATAGTTTCCTCCATAGACCCACTTCCAACCCAGCAAGGTTTTCCGAACAAATTCAATCCCCAGGTTGTTTCCTTCTTTCTGCTCATTCAGCTTATTAAACAGCAAGGCACCTCCGGCAACAGGCTCCCGATAAATGATATGCGTCCTTGCTTCGTTTCTGAATTTTCGAACTGCTTCCTCCGGGGTATCTCCGAGTGGGATTTTTATTGTTCCCGATATACCCGATGCGCGCGAATATCTCCAATCCGCAATACCGCCAGGCCGGTCATAGGCATACACAAATCCAATAAATAAAACAAAACATACCGCGACGGCAATTACCATTCTCATGAGCCAAATTTGCCTGCCCGTTCGTACTTTTGGATACATGATTGCCTCCTCACTTTATGTTTGCGGAGCATGCTGAACCAACCCCGCCGAGCGGAATTCCTCCAGGAAATCATTCAGCCAGTCCTCGCCGTAATCAAGCGCGCCGGACTGGGTCGGGACAAAGAGCACATCAAGGCTCATGATCCAAAAACGCCGGACAAGCACAAACAGCTCCACCGCCTGCTCATCCTTTTCCGAAAAGGATCTTACGCTGCGGTATCCGGCCAGCAATGCCTGCCATAGCTGCTCCTTGTACTCGGCGGATTGCCTTTTTCTGTTGCGCACCTGGGCAAGATCGTAAGCCCGCCATCCCGGTGCCGACCACTCAAAGTCAAAATGAGTGTAGCGCCCGCTTATCTCAACGGCATTATTGTTCCCATGCATATCGCCGTGACAAATGCCCCAATCAAGTCCGGCCGCCGCTGCGGAAGCAACTTTTTCTTTCAGCGCATCGGCATACTCGCGGAGAAAAGTTTCCGCCGGATGCTCCTCGCCAATATGGCGAATAACGCGCTGCAGCGATTCCTCCACCAAAAACTCCGTATCCAGTTCCCAGCGCGGAAGCTCCAGCCGAGCCTGATCCATCGCCAAATGGAGCCGGGCCGCCGATTTACCAAATGTATAACAGCTCTCTTCGTCCTGCAGACGGTTCTCAACGCCTTCCACATACTCGAAAAGAACGGCGATCCGCTCCCCTTCCGGCGCCGCAATAACCGAATAGCGGGTGCCATCCGCCTTTCTAACCGGCCGTGCTATCGAAGCTTCCGATCCCGCCAGCAGCTCTTCCAATTGACCAAGAAGCTCCATCTCATACACGGCTTCTTTCTTCCCAATCTCCTGCCGGTAGATTCTTAATATATAGCTTCCCTTATCGGTTTGCACGCGGTAGGTATCATTCAAGCCGCGGAGCCAATACGCGCATTGGGTCCACAAGCCAAGCTCGTATTGCCCGCCAAGGCAGCTCATCAAATAGTCAGGCGCCAGCACCGAGCTAACAGCCATCGGCTGATTGGTCATTTCACATCGGTTCCCTTCTCTTTTTCGGTATCTCTATCATAAACGAGCAGCTCTTCCACATAAAGGAATTTAATTGTTTTATCCTTTTCTATCACGCCTTCTATCCGTTAAGATAGAGAGAGTAGACCCTACTAGGAGGAAACAAAATGAGCCCTGACCGCAAACACCTTCGCGGGGATTGCGACAATTGCTTCGGGTTATGCTGCGTTGCGCTTCCTTTTGCCGCTTCGGCCGACTTTGCCATAGATAAACAAAGCGGTCAACCCTGCAGCAATCTGCGGGACGATTACCGCTGCGGCATTCATTCCAAGCTTCGGCAGCAGGGCTTCCGGGGCTGTACGGTGTACGACTGCTTTGGCGCCGGACAAAAGCTGTCGCAGCATACCTTCGGCGGGCGCAGCTGGCGGCAGGAGCCTCAAGCAGCGAAGCTAATGTTTGAGGTTTTTCCCGTGATGTGGCATTTGCAGGAGCTGCTCTGGTATTTGACCGAAGCGATTGAGCATCCGGCCGCACTGCCGATCCGTACCGAGCTTCAAGCAGCAAGTGACGAGACGGAGCGACTAACCGGTTTCGATGCGGAAAGCCTGCTCAAGCTGGACTTTGCCGCCCATCGCGCAGAGGTGAACACCCTGCTGCTTAAGACCAGCGAACTGATACGGGCAAAGGTGCCTGAACCCAAGTCCGGTTCCCGAACCAAGAAGCCGCTCGGACGCGGCGCCGACCTTATGGGAGCCAAGCTGCAGAAAGCCGATCTTCGCGGCGCTAATTTGCGCGGGTCGTATCTCATCGCGGCCGATCTCCGCGGCGCCGACCTTCGCCATGCCGACCTCATCGGCGCCGATATGCGGGATACCGACCTGAGCGGGGCAGACTTAAGCGAAAGCCTGTTCCTCACTCAAGTCCAGCTTCAAGCGGCAAAGGGCAATGCGGACACCAAGCTTCCGCCTGCGCTTAGCCGCCCCGAGCATTGGAGCAGCAAAAAGCCGGCCACGTCCTAAGACGCGACCGGCTTTGCTCCCTGCATCGTATTATTGATATTGCGCCGCGATCCGTTCCAAGTACTCCTCAATCGGCAGCGATTTTCTCATATCCGTCAATTGATGGGCAGCTTCCCCCACCAGCATGCGGAACTGCTTGCTCTCTCCCAGGGCCAACCGGGCGATAGCATCCACAATCGTTTGCGGGTCATCCAGCTCGCCTTCGGACGATTTTGCCATCATCGCTTTGACCTTTGCCGTGATCTCGTCATAGTCGGTAATCTCCTCGCTTTGTCCCCAGGCGATCTTGCTCACAAAGCTATTGCCCGACGAACCGCCCTGCTCCACCAGTCTCAGCTCAATCCCAAGCGGCTTGAGCTCGTAATACAAGCCTTCGATTAATCCCTCAAGGGCAAACTTGGACATATTATATAAAGAACCCGTCGGCACGGCTGTCGTTACGCCCATAAACGAGCTGATCGTAATGAACATCCCCGACCTATTCGCGCGAAAATGCGGAAGCATTGCACGAATGACGTTAATTGGCCCACGCACGTTAACGCCGAACTGCCAGTCGATTGTCTCTTCCTTCGCCAGCTCCAAGGCGCCATAAGCGCCAACGCCGGCGTTATTGATTACAACGTCAATCCGCCCAAACGCTTTAATCGCATCGGCTACCGCAGTCCGGACCTGCTCCACATCCGTAACATCCAGCTTAAACAGCTTCACATTGCTGTACTGCGTCAGCTCCGTCTCGTTCTCCGGCGTGCGCATCGTTGCCGCCACATTCCAGCCCAGCTTGGCAAAATGGATCGCTGTCAGCTTGCCTAATCCGCTGCTTGTTCCTGTAATCAAAATGGTTTTATTCATTATGATTCTCTCCTCTAATTTTCAGCTTTTAGACCGAACGTTCATTCTAGTGAATCCAGAAGCCGGCCATGGAAGGCCGCGACAGCAGAAGCGTGCATTCATTGATACCGTTATCCTCTAATTGCTCCCTGCCAGCATACTTCTATCGCCTGCCGAATCCCGGCATCGGTTAAATCCGAATTGCCTTGCAAATAACTTTTCACCATATAGACCATGGAGCCGTAATGCATCTGGACAAGCAGCTTCGGATCCATCTGCCTGAACAGCCCCTGCTCCATCGCTTCCGCATAAAGCTTGTTCATCGGTGCGCACCAGCCGCCGTTATAAGCTTTCTGCTTCACCTCTTCGTAAATATACGGCGAGAAGGAGTACTGCTCGATAAACTGGAAGCCCTCCGGATACTGCCGGCTGGTCTCGATCACGCGTTCCCAGCCCCATGCGAAACGCTCCCGGATGGTGCCTTCCCGGTTTAAACCTTCCTGGACAAACTGGCCGTTATACGTAACGATAGCCGTGTACAGCTCGTTAATGATTTCTTCCTTGCTGCTAAAGTAATGATAAATGCTGCCCGTCGATACCTTGGACTCCTTGGCGATAAGAGCCATTGAAGTAGCCTGAAGCTCCTTGCGGATAATAATCTGCAGCGTTGTCTCAAGCACGGCCTTCTGTACTTTGTTGTATTGTTCAAACATGCATGCTTCCTCCAACAAGTTAAGATCCACTAGATAGAACGTTCATTCTAGTGCTATTATGTACCTTGCGACCGCAGCTGTCAACTGGTAAGGCCAGCGCGTTTCATTAGAGTGCCAGAGTGTCGAGATACAAAAAGACTGCTCCCTTAGCCATTTTGACTTGGGGGCAGCCTATTCTTTACCCGTAAGCATCCTGCAGGCGCGCAGCCATTTTTTCTTTCTCCCGAACCAGTTCCTCTACGAAGGTGTTGCCGTTTCGGCGGTTAAACGCCTGCGCCAGACGGTCGATCTCCTCGTCCAGCCAGCCCAGCGTCACCACCTCCGACTCGGCGAGCTTCTTCCTGCGCTTGCCCTTGCTCCATTCTCTCAGGAAAATACGAACGGACAGCATGTATTGCAGCCGGTCCCACCCAAGCCTGCTGTCCAGACCTAGCCGGATCGTCTGCTCATACAGCTTGACGGCCTTAGGCATATCCGTTACGGTGAAGAACTGCAGGAAGGTGCCGTACTCCTCGAGATAGGACGGTCCTTTAAGAGCGCGGAAGGCTTTTTTCGCCGTCTCCATTGCCCGGTCGTATTCTCCAAGCTTAAGCAGCGGCATCATTATTTCGCTGTACGTGTTCTGCGGCACCGACCTGCAGGATATTTTGCCCTCCAGAATCGGCTTCAACGACTGAAGTCCTTTTTTATGATGGTTAATCGCAAAATGATAGCTGCCGAACATATTCTGCTCGCAGGCGCTGCAGTCCGACAAGGAATCCCGCTTCGCGGCTCTCCAGCTCTTGTAGCATTCCGCCGCCTCGGCCAGTTTACCCTGCCATAGCATGAGACTGACCCGCTTCTGATAATATACCCGGAGACTGTACCCGAAGGCGATGCATTTCTCCTTGAAGTCCTCGTAAATCCGCTCAATCTGCTCCAGGCTTAATTCCGGCATCCGCCACACGTACCCGAGCACCCATTTGTAATGCCACATGAGATAAAAGTTCGAATACTCGCCCGGATTCTGCTCGAATTTCGACAAGCACCAGGAGAAGGAGACCAGCATCCGCTCCGGACAGCCGCATTCCGGCGCCGCATTGGAGTAGTCCATTCTCGCATGATAAGCTTCCTCTTCCGTCATGTACCGGTCGGCGACGCGGATCATCTCCTCCAGAACGGCCAGCTTCTGCTTGCCGTCCGGCATGGACCAAGTCGAGCGCCTCAGCTCCTGAAAACGGTTCTTCATCGGCCGACCTCGGCGTTCCGGTCAAGGCCCATATTCATGAAATGGAGCAGCGACTCGTTCATCAGCCTCAGCTCGTCGCCGCTCAGCGGATGGTTCCCCATAAGAAGCGCCTGCGTGTACAACAGCTCGATGCTGTTCTGCTGGAGCTTGAGGTCTCCGGATGCAATCGCCTTGCGGACAATCGGGTTATTGTAGTTGAAGCATAGCCTTGCATAAGGCTTCTCGTACAACTCTTCCTTGATCACATGGACAACCTCGGCAAACAGCGGATTCGCCTGCTCTTCGCTTTCCTCCATCATTTTGAAGAAGTTAACCTCCTGATTAATGTTGAAGAGGACGGGAATGTCAGCCGGCTCGAACCACTTGATCAGCGAGCGGCATTGATACGGCGCAAGCAGCCGATCCGCCAAATCCAGGAAAGGCTGCGCTTCATCACGCTCGCTCCGGCCAAGCGATTCGAACCGGCTGGAGAAGCCGAGAATATCAAGCACGCTGACCTGTACCTGTTCGTCAATGGAAGGAAGCTTGCGGATCAGCTCTAAATCATGCACATAACCGCCGTTAATGACCATCATGCTCTGAGCTTTCGCCACGCGGGCTACCTGTCTGAACTCGTCAAAAGTGGAAGTGACCGTAATGGTACGGTGATTACGCAAAATATCCGCCATTTTCAAATCGCCGTAAGACGTTTCGAAACTCAAATGCCGGATAAACAGCTCATACAGCTCGTCGTCCTCGGCAGCCATCGTTTTGAGGGAGGCATAATGAATAAGCACGATCCGCGCGAATAGCTCCGGGTCTTTGTCCGCGAGCTCTATCAGATAACGCTTGATGCAGGCGCCAAGCTCATCCCGCACCGCGTAGAAAAGATCGTTCTCCTGGAAGGACTCCCTCGACGCGGTTGGCCGCAGGCTGTTTGTGTTAATGATGCCATTGACGAAAAAAGCCCATGACGGCAGCATATTGTTCATTTTCTCCGACAGCAGGACACGCTTCAGGTACACCTTATGGCGTTTCTCGTCCTGCAGGCTGACGGAATAAGGCAATATATAGGCAATCCCCTCGGTGTCCCCGATCAGAGACTTCAGAGGAATAATGTCCATCGGCTTCTCGTACTCGCTGTCCTCGATATAAGAAATCGCTTCGGATTTGCCCATGCGCCAAGGAGGAGTCGTGTCGTTGATTTGCCGGCTGTCCTTGCCCTCCGTGAGCACGATTGGCGTCTCCAAATATTTCCCGAACCGCTCGAGCTGCTGGTACATCTTATACCACTCGGCGTATTCCTCGTATTCCGGCTTCAGCTTCAGATACACCGTCGTTCCGATCGGAACCGTCCTCTTCAGCTTATTCGTCACATAAGTGCCGTCCGGCTTGCCGCGCCATTCCAGCGAATCGCCCTCGAGGGCAGAGCGGGTAATTAGCACGATCTCGTCGCTGATGACGAAGCAGGACAGCAGACCAACGCCGAACTGGCCGATATAATCGTCCGCCGAATCCTGATCCGCCTTCTTCGTTGTGCTTCCGATGCGCGCCAGAAACCGTTCGATTTCCGATTCCGTAAGACCGATGCCGTTATCCATAAAAGAGATCGTATGCGAGGAAGGGAACAGCTCTACCGCTACCTTCCCCTCCGTTATATGTCCAAGTCTTTTTCTCGCCGTCACCGCATCCACCGCATTCTGAAGCAGCTCGCGGACGAATACGCCGGGATCGGAATACAAATGATTGGATAAGAGATCAATAATGCCCTGCAGATTCACCTGAAAATTCATATTGCCCAAACTCTCACCTCACGGTTCGTTTCTCGTTTTTCCCTGCCGTAATCCAACAGTACAGTATGAATATCGTCAGGAACAAGGGCGCTTATAAGTATAAAAAAAGTAGCGCGCCAACAGCGCAACTGTAATACGGGTTTTCCCGTCCCACAGTTGCGCCTTAGGCGCGCTTTACAATAACTTTATCTAGGCGTACGTCGTGACGATGACGCCGTCGTAATTGTTGCCGGATACTTCATACGGCTTGCCCTGCTGCACTTGAATCGTTGCGCCGTTTCCGACCATCGGGTAGTAGGCGACGGTATATTTTTGTCCGCCTGCCGTGATCGACATCGCCTTCGTTTGCTTCAGCTTGTCCAGATACTGCTCCAGCGTCAGATCCTGCTTATACATGATGGCGCTATGAGCCTTCCCGACATAACGGAAATGCCACGGCTCGTATTGAATGCCCGTAATATCCTCTTTCCCTTTCGGATAACGCAAAATAAACCCGTATTCCCACGCGTGCTTCTTCAGCCATTTGCCTTCCTCGGCCTCGTCCATCTTTGCAGTGGTTGAACCGATATCCAGCGATAAGCCGAGATTATGCTCGCTATGGTAAGCAGGCAGCGCATAGTCATGCCCCATATCGCGGTAAAGCTGGTCTTGCTTATCCGCGTCGCGGTAGCCGCTGCTGATGAGAAAATGCTCCACACCGTCTTTTTTCGCTCCTTCCACCATCTCGCCAAAGTCCTTTGCCACCGACTCGGACAGCTGAATCGACGGATCAAGCAAGCCGTAGCCTTGCACCAGATCCTGACGATCCGATAGCGAGACGATATCCGAACGTATTCCTTCCGGATGCAGAGCATAATCGTTATTCACAAGGAGCAGATCCCCCTTATACATCTGCTCCTTGCTCACGGTAATCATCTGGCTGTCTTGCTGCGGCAGCGACCCGTTTTCTATATCAACCTTGTCTTCCCCGGCGCTTTTTACATTAAGCTGCGAGATCCCGTAACTTAACAGGATGACAAGGATAAACGCAAAAACCCACTTCCTCATGGCCCATTCCCCTTTGCTTGTTCATGCAACTAAGGATATCGGACACTTTTTAAAAAGAAGTGGGGGAAAAGTTAAAGTTTTTCTTAAATCGGCAGTTTAACCGTAAAGACCGTCCGGATCGTGCTGCTCTCCGCCGTTATCGTGCCTTGATGCTGCTCGACGATATTTTTGACGATAAAAAGCCCCAGCCCCGTGCTTCCTTCGGGAGAACGGGCGCGGTCGCCGGTGTAGAACATATCGAACAGATGCGGGAGATCCTCCGGCTTGATCAAATCTCCGTAATTGATAACCTCGAGAATGGCATGGCCGTTCTCGATTCTTCCCTTGATATCGACATACTCGCCATCCTGCCCGTAACGGGCGGCATTCGTCAGCAGATTCTCGAATACCCGGGCGAGCAGCTCGCCGTCCGCCTCCATCACGAGATGGGGAGGCAGGTCCAGCCTCGCCGTCAGGCGGCTCTTCACAAACACCGGGTACAACTCTTCGCTCAGCTGCATCAGAAGCTCCGATAAGTCAATCTGCTTCTTGTCCAGCGTCAGCATGCCGTAGTTCATCCGGGTAACCTCGAACAGCTCGTCCACCAGCCGCTCCAGCCTTTGCGATTTGTTAAACGCGATAGCGGCAAAATGCCGGACCTGCTCGAGGGACAGCTGCTCGTCGCGTAAAATAAAATCCAGATAACCAAGCACGGAGGTTAAGGGCGTCCGCAGATCATGCGCGAGATTAAGCACGAGCTGATCCTTGCTGCTCTCGGCGAAATCCCCCCTCTCCACCGCCTTCTGCAGCATCTCGCCGGCAAGGTTCAGGTCCCCCGCGATAACTCCGAATTCATCGTCGGAGGGAACCAGCACCCGCCCGGTGAAATCCCCGTTGGCGAGCCGGTGAATGCCGGTCGAGATCTCCTTGAAGTAAGAGACGTAAGGCTTGGTGAACAAATAAAAGAAGAAGAACGATAACGGCAGGAAAAAGATCAGGAAGAAATTCAAATCCCCAATATCGTTAAGCCAGCTGCGGGCTTGAACAATCGGATCGTCCGCGTAACGGATTCGCTGATTATAGTAAGACTTCAGCAGCCTGTAAATGAGATACGTCACCGCTCCCGAAATGAGCAGGCTCATGACGAACAGCTCGATCATCCGTGTGCGGAAGCTGCGTAATTTTTTAGCCTTGGAAGGCATAGCCTACCCCCCAGACCGTCTTGATCCATTGCTGATGCTGCTTATCCTCGCCAAGCTTCTTGCGCAATGTCCGTATATGAACCATTACCGTGTTGCCGCCGCTCTCGTAATAAGCCTCGCCCCATACCTGCTGGAAAATATGCTCCGCGCTGAATACCTTCTTCGGATGACTGGCCAGCAGATGAAGGATATCGAATTCCTTCGGCGTCAGATCGATCCGGTCATTGTACAAGGTAACGGTACGCTGCTCCTGATCAATCGTCAGCCCTCCCGCCACTATGGCGGATGCCGCATGAGTTGGAGTGGCGACCGGCTGATTCAGCTGCCTGAAGCGTCTCAGCTGCGCATTTACTCTCGCGAGCAGCTCCATCGGGTTAAACGGCTTGGTCATATAATCGTCGGCTCCCATAACGAGGCCGGATATTTTATCGAAATCGGACGTCTTGGCGCTTAAGAAAATAATCGGCATCCGGTGCTGCTGCTCGCGAATAACGCGGACGACTTCGTAGCCGTCCATATGCGGCATCATGATGTCGAGAATAATCAGATCGATTGTATTCGTCTGAGCGAGACGGACGGCTTCTCTCCCGTCAGCGGCCTTCAGCAGCTGGTAGCCCTCCTTGCCCAGATGGAGCGCAATCAGCTCCGCAATATCCGGGTCATCCTCCGCAATCAAGATCGTTGTGCGCTGCATCCCCATTGCAATCATTCCTTATCCGTTTTCTTGTTTATTCCAACTCTTATTGTAACCTCTTGGACGAGCCATTACACGAAGTAGTTGCACCTTTTGCACCGGGCCGCGAGTTATAAAGGCGACTTCCGCCTCAAGCCCCCGTGCTCAGCACGCTGTAAGACGGTTTTTCCGTCTTACAGCGGGGGTGCGATAGCACAGGCAAATAAAAAGCCGTCCCCAAACGGGACGGCCTTTCACTTTCGGTTATATAGAAGCAGCGGTTTGCGACGCTGCCGCTTTTCCTTTTTTCACGCCTGCGGCAAGCAGCAGAACCAGGCACCCGCCCGCAATGCTCCACAGAACCGCCGCGTTCGAGCTGGCGGCTTCCAGTCCGCCGAAATACATGATTTCCCGCAATCCGCCCGCTGCAAACCGAAGCGGAGTCCACGAGTACAGCAGGCTTTGCGTCGTATTCGACAGAAATTCGACCGGCATGTTTAGAATCGGCATCGAGAAGAACATGAGCAGGACGAGAATCGCCATGGCCGGGAAGCCAATCCAGTTGAGCAGCATCGATTGCAGCAGGTAGAACGCCGAACCGCTTAGCCATAAGAACAGCCACGTATCCGTTGCCTGCGACAGCTCCATTCCGTACCAGGCGTTAGCCATCCATACGATTAAGCCGGAAGCGGCGCCGATCAGCACCAAGCCAATGACCGGCTGCAGCAGGTGAGCCGCCCATTTGCGGCCGGCCGCCTTATTCGCGTTATTGCTGGCAAGGAACAGGATCATCGCCGTCACCAGGCTGCCAATCCACATAATTTGCGTAAGGAGACCCGGCGCGTTGCCGCTTGCGTTATTGGCGCCGACCGGGTGAACCGTTTCTTCGGTCACTTGAATGGGCGCAAGCAATGCCGATGCCGTAGCGGCAGGAATTTGCTCGGAGCGCTGGGATAGCTGCTCCAGCGTCGGCTTCGACAACTCGAGGGACACCATCTTCATCACTTGACCGAGCCCTTGCTTCACAATCGTTGCCGCCTGCGAGTTCATGCCCTCATTGCCGATGATTTGCACGGTTGCGGGCGCCGGTGCCGGACCGCTTAACGACATCACGCCAGCGCTCAAATCCTTCGGCAGCACAAGCGCGCCGTAATAATCCCGCGAGTCCAGCCCCTTGCGCGCTTCTTCTTCCGAGTCGACAATCTCCCAGCTGATCGGCAGCTGCGTATTTGAGGTCAGCTGTTGCTTGATGATCTCGCCCACGGCCAGCTTATCTCCGGTCGGCAGATCAACCGGCTCATCCAGCACCACCAAGGCTACCGGCACATCATGCGGCTTCGAGCCAAGCACGGAGCCCATCATCGCAAGCCCAAATACCGTAAGCACAAGGGTAATGATCAGCACGCCAAGCCATAAAATTTTCTGTTTAAAAATTTCCATTTCAATCCCCGTCTCCCATCTCTATATAAATGAACATCGTGTTGATTACTGACCACGTTGTTAATTATAATGAGAGACAAAGGAAATACAATAATCATTCCTCACCGTACTGTTTATTACTCACCACATCGGCGGGACTGTGTTCATTATCGCGGCGAAATCGCAGAGAAGAGGCTGTTATGTCCGAGAAAATCGACCGGAGAAAAGCAAAAACGAAGCAGCAGATCCATGATTCGCTGATGGCTCTCATCGCCGAGAAAGGCGTTGAGCATGTAACGGTTACCGATATTACGAACCATGCCAACCTGAACCGCGGGACATTCTATCTGCATTACCGGGATGTGCCCGATGTACTTCAGCAGCTCAAGGATTACGTATTCAAGAGCATCGAACAATATGTGAAAAAGCTCGACTTCCGTGCGGCAATGGACTATGCCGACCGCCGGGTGCCTTACCCGCTTGGAGTACGGATCTTTCAGGAGTTTGCGAAGCATGCCGATTTCTTGAAGGTGATGTTTGGTTCAAAAGGGGATCTTTCCTACGCCATTCAATTCCGCAAGCTGATGGCCAAGCATATTTACCAGAAGATTGATATTCCCGAGGCCGCTAATCTGAACATTCGCCGGGACTACGTGGTTGCCTATATGACCTCCGCGCATTTCGGCTTGCTTATGCATTGGATTGAATGCGACCTGGACCAGACGCCGGAGCAGATGGCCTTCATTATGATGAACATCGTCAACTTTGGCCCGCTGGTCTCGTTCGGATTAAAAGAGATGCCTCCAACACCCGCCAAATCGTAAGAAAAGAAGAGCCTCCACTCCCGTGAAGGCTCTTCTTTACCTTTTGTAATCGGAATACCACTTCGGCACCAAACGCTCAAAGCCGTCGTGGTCCTCCCATACTTTACTGACCCTGGCCAGCATATCGCCGAGCTCCTCCGGGCGTACGCGGAGAATCCAAACGATCGATGACAGAATCGTCAATGCCATATAGAGCGAATATAACCCCCAGAAGGAGTCCTCAAGCTCCCGGCCTTCGTAATAGCCGTCGATCTGACCGACCGCAAACGGAATGCTGGCCTCCACGCTGAAGAAGCCCGCCTTCAGAAACTCATGCACGGGGTCTCCCCAATCAAACCGGTTCACGTCAATGACGCCGGACAACCGTCCGTCCTTCACGATGAGGTTGCCGGTATGAAAATCGTCATGCTGCAATCTGTTCGGGCGTCCTTTCAACAACCCAAGATTCGCATCGATAAAGGCAAACAGCTTCTCTTCGAAAGCAATCGTAACGCCGCTTTGCTCATAGCCCTCCCGATACCGACTGTATTTCGCGATTACTCGGTTCTCCCAAGGCTCGATAGAAGGCGGAGCCTCAATCCGATTGATTTTGCGCAGCTCGGCTCCCGCCTGAAGGCCGATCTCATACTGTCTGCTTAGGCTTAAGCCCGGGAGCTCGTCTATCGCATCGCAGCCTTCGATGTAAGATAACAGCATGTAGCCAAGTCCCAGCGCCTCCAGCCTCCCCATCGCAATCGGCAACGAACAGATGACCTCCTGCTCCCGCAGCTGCTCAAGCACCCGGAATTCCTGCTGTTTTCTTGCTTCCTCTTTTAACGCATAGGTTCTGAGCAAATACACAGCTTTACCGTGACGGTCATAAGCGGTATATTTACTGTCGCCGGAGTACCCTTTTTGAATCAGCTCCAGCTTCATGCCTTCTTGCAGCTCGGGTATGGCCAATAGCAAATCATTCATGTCTATCCCTCCTTCCGGTAAAAAGCTTATAAAATCATCCGCATGAGCGCGGATATATTGCGCAAGCCTGCGAAGACAGTCCGGCGTCTCGGCCTGCAACCGTCTGTAACAGTCTTCTATATGAAGGCACAGCTTATCATCCAGCTCGAGATCCTTAAAAGTTACTTCGCTTAAGGCACGGCCTTGCCGCACCACATGAGCATCAAGCAACAGCCGAAGCTCATCCAGAATGCCATGCATCGTCTCCGCTCCGAAATAACGAAGCGCCTTCATGACGCCATCCGCGTATCCGGTCTGACTGAGCACATGCGCTGACCAGCAGTAAAGCTCCATCGGCGAATGCTTTGCATGGTCGTACCAGGCACTGAACATAAACAAAGCTTTCTGCGGTCGGTTAAGTCTGGCAAGCGCTTCGGACTTTACCGCCATGCTTTTGCCCCGGATTTGATCAGCCACCGGCCGTATGCAGGCCTGCCTTAACTCATCGTCCCCAAGCTCGCTCAACTGCTTCCTGCTCATCGTAACCAACAAAGAAACACCCCTTTTCCACACAAAAGATACGCAAGCAAACGGAAAATGTTGCATCCTAAGTTTCTCGGCTTTCCGCTTGTCCGCAACATGGTTGGGACGAACTTAGCAAACAATATTGCATACAGGTTTTCGTGCCGCCATTCCCGGCCCCTATTCTTTTTCAAGAATGTTTGCTTACTATAATTGAGAAACTGTTAAAAAATTAGTACACTAGAAGGAATAAAGGAGGCGGACTTATATGAC
Source organism: Paenibacillus sp. BK033 (assembly GCF_004345425.1). GTDB lineage: Bacteria > Bacillota > Bacilli > Paenibacillales > Paenibacillaceae > Pristimantibacillus. The sequence goes on along the minus strand of NZ_SLVP01000004.1, from coordinate 228,355 downwards.
CGAATCAGCAATCCCATTTGAGCTTGGCATTAGTACCTTTCTGGAAGCAAAGCCTCATCCGGGCATGGGCGGGGCTTACAGCCACGCGGAACGGATCCGCAATAGCGTGGAAGAAATGATTCTGGCCGACCAGGTTGGCCTTGACGTATACGGGATCGGGGAGCATCACCGGCAGGATTACGCGGCAAGCGCGCCTCATGTCATTCTCGCGGCCGCGGCCGCGCAGACGAAGCATCTCCGGCTGACCAGCGCCGTTACCGTATTGTCGTCGGACGACCCGGTGCGCGTGTACCAGGGCTTCTCCACCGTCGACGCGATCTCGAACGGCCGCGCCGAAATTATGGCGGGCAGAGGCTCGTTCATCGAATCGTTCCCGCTCTTTGGCTACAGCCTGGAGGACTATGACGAGCTGTTCGACGAGAAGCTGGAGCTGCTGCTCCAAATTACGAAGGAAGAGAAAGTCAGCTGGCAGGGCAACCACCGCGCCGCAATCGATAACCTCGCAATCTACCCGCGTGCGGTGCAGGACCCGCTTCCGGTCTGGATTGCAACCGGCGGCAACCCGGAGTCGGCCATCCGGGCGGGCGTGCTTGGCCTTCCCGTCTGCTTCGCCATCATTGGCGGCATGCCGGAGCGGTTCGCCCCGCTTGTCGAGCTGTACAAGGAAGCTTATACCCGTGCCGGCCATGATCCGAAAAAAATGCAGATCGGCTCGCATTCCCACGGTTTCATTAGCGACACGGATACAAGAGCAACCGAGCTCTTCTTCCCTGCCCAGCAGGCGATGATGAACGTCATCGGCCGCGAACGCGGCTGGCCGCCGTACACCTTCGAAGCTTACGATGCGGCTCGCAGCATGCGCGGAGCGCTTTATGTCGGCGAAGCGGAATACGTGGCGGAGAAAATTATTTTGCTTCATAAGAACCTGGGCTTAACCCGCTTCTTCCTGCATGTCGACACCAGCTCGATTCCGCATAAGGATATGATGCGCGCCATTGAGCTCCTTGGCACCAAAGTAGCGCCGATTGTCCGCAAGGAAATTGCGGCTTCGGCAAAATAATTTAGGCAAAAAAAGTGCGGGCCTGCTAAAGGCTCGCACTTTTTCTATGGAAAGAGAGGATCAATTGCCGTCCGCATTTCCTCCTCTGTCATATGGCCAACCCTTCTGTAAACCACGTCGCCCGAAACGTTTACGAGGATAGAGACTGGGATCGATTTGATGCCATAGGCATACGTGACGCTCTTGTCCGAATCCAGGATCACCGGAAAATGATATTGCTTCTCCGCGATATATTTCGCCACTTCTCCCTGTTCCTCCCCAACGTCAACGGATAGCACGACCAACCCTTTATCCTTATAATCCTGATACACCTTCTCCAGCGCCGGCATCTCCTTGTCGCACCATTTGCACCAGGTCGCCCAAAAGTTGATGTAGACGAGCTTCCCCTTCAGTCCGGACAACGTTACCTCCTTGCCGTCTAAGTCCTTCAGGGTAAAATCAACCGCCGGTTCTTTGGCTGCCTCTGTCTTCGTTTCCGCTGCCGAAGCGGCAGCATCCGTCTCGATACTGTAGTTTTGGGTGACGTAGAGCGAGAGCAGCACGAACGCAACAACGGCTCCGATCAGAATCCAGGTTGTTTTTTTCACGGTTAACCTGCCTCCTTATAGTTGAATAAGCCCGGCATATTTGCTGAATACCTCCAGCTGATTCGTAAACACCAGAACGCCCATCAGCATCATAACGACTCCGCTAACAACCGAGATTTTCGGGAGATGCTTCGTCACTTTCCGGAGATACGCGGATAGATTATCGATCAGCACGGCAGAGAGCAGAAACGGAACCGCAAGCCCCAGCGCGTACATCGAGAGCAGAAGTACTCCCTTCCCAAGGGTCGCCATGCTTCCGGCGTAGATCAGAATGGAGGATAGAATCGGCCCGATGCAAGGCGTCCAGCCGACGGCAAATGCCATGCCCAATACGAGTGCTCCCGCTTTTTTCCCCGGCGATCCGCTTGGCAGAAACCGCTTCTCGGAATAGAGAAGCTTGATTCGCAGCAGCCCAGTCATATGCAGGCCAAAAACAACAATCAGCGCCCCGCCGATCTGCTGCACAAGCCGCATATGCTCGGATAGCAGCCGGCTGACGGAGCTGACGGATATCCCGAGCAGGACAAACAAAATGGAGAAACCAAGAATAAACAGCGCCGTCTGCGAGATAACCGTAAGTTTATTGGGGCTGTTCTTCAGATCGGTGGCCGAGGTGCCCGCGATATAGCTGAGATAGACCGGTATGAGAGGGAGAACGCAAGGCGATAGGAAGGACAGCAATCCCGCCGAAAAAGCTAATAAAATATCCAATACCTTTCACCGCCGCATTGGAAAAAGGGGCGGCCAAGTCGGCCGCCCACCTCTTCTTCGAGTTTCTATTATTTGGACAACAGGTTATACAGCACTTGCGCCGCTTCCGCTCTTGTCGATACGCCTTCCGGATTCAGCTTATTGCCGCTTCCTTTAATAACGCCAGTCTCAACAAGCGTTGTAAAGGCCGTTTGCGCATAACCGGCAATATCGGCCGCATCCGCATAGGAGGATACGGTTGCGCCAGTCTTGGCCGTTGGCAGCTCGCCTAATTGCTCAAGCGAACGGTACAGCAGCGTGAACAGCTCTTGACGCGTAATTTTATTATTCGGATTAAATTTGTTATCGCCCGTGCCTGTTGCGATGCCAAGACGTTTCGCAGCCGCTAGGTAATTCGTGTAGTACGTATTGCCTGCGTCGGCAAAGTTCGCCGCTCCTGCCGCTTCCGGCTCGATTCCGTATGCCTTCAGCAGGAAGACGATGAATTGGCCTCTTGTCAGCTCCGCATTGGGACTGAAGTGATCGGCATCGGTACCGCCGGTAATCTCGCGGGCAGCCAGGAAGCTGACCGCATGATGGAACCAAGCTGTTGCCGGCACGTCCGCAAAGCCTACTTTATTGAAGCCGATAATGTATTGCGAGAAATGAGTGGTTGTAAAATCCACGGTTCCCGTTGATGCATTGTAATGACCGCGAATCGTTTGCAGCTCGCCGGAATCAGATAAGTAGTACACCACGATAGATTCGGCATTCTCGCCCGCTTTCAGCGTGTACGGGAGGCTTACCTGCACCTTGCCGCCGCCGAAATTCGAGATTTGCTTATCGCCGGCAAAGAGAGACAGATCATAAACCGGACGGTCGCCCAATACTGCCTTGCCTTCTTCCGTCAGCTCGAACTTCGATACGATCACGCTGATATCCCCAGACAAGGCGTTGCCGCTAATGCTTTCTACCGCTTTGGCATCGAAGGTTACGGTTCCAACCGACAAGTCTGCCTTCACCGCTGCGTTCGTTCCCGAAGCAATCAGGTTGAAGGAGTCTCTAGGAATCGTCAGCTGCGTAGACGTTGTATCCGCGGTTCCAGGCACCTGGAAGCCGATAACTGCCGCTTTGCCCGCTGCTTCCGCTTTGGATGCTTTCGTAATAAGGCTTGCTACATCGCTTGCCGACACCGCCGCTACCGTCTCGCCCGTTGCCGAATCGGTTGTACCGGTAACCGTCACCGAATTCACGGCATTTACCTCTTCAACCGGTGTTGTTGGCGTAGTTGGATTGGCAGGCGTTGTTGGTGTAGTAGGCGTCGTAGGGGTTGTTGGTCCGTCATAAGCCGGAACAACGACATCTACCGCTTGACCAGCTGCATAAGGAACTGCCGTTGGTCCCGTCTGAGCGATTGTTGGGCCGTTATAGCCGTTTTTCGCTGCATATCTAACCGAGTACGTACCAGCCGCAAGACCTGTGATGGCATTGCCGGATACGGCTGTATACGCCGAGTCTGCCGCGCTTTTCAGCTTGTATTCCAATGCTTTGTTTGTTGTGCCCGTAATTTGGCCGTTGTTATTCGAACTCGACGTTGGCGCTACGCCAGTCAAGCCGGTTGGCGTTGCTTCCAGACGCGTAAGCAATTTATTCAGCGCGTTTGTGTAGTTCGTATGATTGCGGATCGTGCCGTCAGCTACGGCGTAATCCGGCTGGATGTTTTTCCAGGTGTACATCAGCTCAACGTGACCAAGGATTGGCGCTTTGCTGCCGTCGGCGTTCACATTGTCCTTGTTGTAGGCAAACAGGTAAGGAACCTGCAGCTTGTTGGCAACAACGTTATTGCCGTTTTCCGTGTAGTTGACGTTATTGGATGCCGGCAGGTATTGCGTTTTAATGTTAGTCAGGTACTTGTTCGTCAGATCCACATACAGCTTCGCCAACGGGTGGTTCGTATCGCGCACCTGCAGGAAAGTGCTGTTATGCGGATCAGCGCTTGGATCAAGCACCGAGATGCCCGCATCCAGCTTCGTATCCCAGAAGTAGACTTTATCGACGTTGTATTTCTTCGCGTACTCGTTAATGAAGCGGATTGCCGCCTGCGTATTCGGGCACCACGAGCCGCCGAACAGAATCACATAGTTGCCTTTGCTTTGCAGCAAATGAGTCAACTCATTGTAAGTGACATGCTCGTAGACAAGCTCGCCGTCGTCGCCAACGACTTGGCCGTTCTCCTCATGAGTTGGGAAAATGTCGCGGCCGACCGTTTGATCCTCATGCTTGTTAAACGCCGGAGCAATAAAGTCCCAATTGGTGAGGCTGTCATAATCGGCAGCAGGCACTTTATTAAATACATTCAACACCTGTTCCTTATAGCTGTCGACCTTAGCCGTATCCAGCGCATTGCCGTCGTTAGGATCGGCCGTCAGGAAATCGTTCCAAGTATAATCCGCGGAAGAACCGTGCTTCTCGAGCGAAGCGATGATCGGCGCGGCGTTGCCTTCGCCGTCCTTGTGATCCTTGTCATAGATGAACAGGAACGGAGACTCGATTTTTTTCGCCTCGCCGCTCGCAATGACCGTAGAAGGCGTCGTTACCGTACCGCCGCTTTCCTTTTGCGGCGATTTCTTGCTGTAAGTGATCGTAGCATCAGTATTCGCTTGGAGGTTCGTCAAATACTTGTCTACTAGTTCCACATACAGCTCGTTGAAATCATAGAAGTTCGTTGTGTTTGTCGTTACGCCTTGCGAAGTGGAAGTTACCACTTTGGTATAAGGGTTCGCCTGCTGCTCGGCAATATCAACCGATTCGCCGTCCAGCTTCGTATCGAAGTTGTAAATGGTGTCTATGCCATATTGCTTTGCAACCTGGTTGATGAATCCGATATCCGCCTGCGTCTCGTCGCTCCAGGCTCCGCCGAACAAGACGGCATATGTACCTTTGCTATCGAGCAGCGTAACAAGATCCTCGTAAGTAACTGTCTTGAGAATATGGTTCGCGTCGTTCAAATGCGGGTAAACATCACTGAAATAATCATAATGGCTGACTGCGCTACTAAAGCTGCTTACTTCCGCGGCGCGTGCCGTGCCAGCCTGGAAGACCGGCAGCACTAACGCGGAGGCGAGTAGAACGGATAGTGTACGATTAAAAGTTTTCATGTGTATATACTCCTCTCCCTATTTGACCCATTCTTCTTGTAAAAAGCCGATTAGCAGCTTTCTTCACCGTCTACCGCGCAATCCTCATCCGAAGACGAAGGCGACGTAGATGGAGAAGTGGAGGATCCGCTGGAGGAACTTGTCGAGCCGGAAGAGGACGAGCTGCTTGCCGGAGCTTTTACGGCAGGCGTCTTAGGCTGCGACTCTTCTTGCTTGACAAACGTTACTTTCTTGCCCGAATCATCCGATTGGCTTGCGGCAGGCGCCGAAGCTTCCGGTTTGCTTGCAGCCGGCGTGGATTGGGCCGGTTTTGCGGCTGGAGCCGGCGTTGCTGCGGGAGCAGCTGAAGTCGTGGACGGCTTGGTGGATGCCGCTGGCTCGGAAGCTTTAGTTGAAGCCGGCTTCGATGCAGATGTAGAAGTTGGAGCCGGAGTGGAAGCGTTTTGAACGGCTTCCGTGGAGCTTGCTTTGGCTGTTTTCGCTTCTGCTTTCGTCTCTTCCGCAGGTGTAGCAGCCGTCTGTGCCGATTGAACCTCGGCAGCTTGAACGACTGGCTCCTGAGCTTGCGCCTCAGCATTTGCCGGTTCGGCTGTTGCAGTAGTTACTTCTGCTGTCGCATGTGGTTCAGCTACTACGGCCGTATTGGTTGTGTCAGCTTGCGGCTGCTGTTCAACAGCCGTTACAGCAGGCTCTTGTGCCTCCGCTGCAGCCGGTTCCGTACCGGATGTGTCCTTGTTCGCGTAAACGGCAGCATATGTCAGCGATGAGAAGACTACGGCTGCGGCTATGAAAGTAACTGTCAATTTGGAGCTAAACCATTTTTTCATGATGAAACTCATCCTTTCCCCTTTGGTTTTAGGCGGCTCATTCAGTAATCAGGCATAAAAAAAGATCCAATGCCCGCATCTAGTGATGCTTGAACATTGAATCTCTGGAGGTCCAGTCGACTAATTTCTTATCCGAATTACGTTATGATGTTCCGATTTCTAACCCTATCTTAGGATGTAAAAGATTGGATGTCAATCATTTTTTAATAATTTCCAATAGAAATAGTCGGATTTATTTTTTTCTAAGCGATTATACGTTTTTCTTAATAAACACGGCTAAGAATTCTCCGGCTTAAACCGCGCTCCTCCAAGGTCGGCGATAACCGTTTCACCTTGCTTCAACAAAAAACAATTGACAATTGCTTCAGACGTTTGTAAATTATTGAATTATAATTCCTATCAAACAACTTGGATTAGGGGGTAATGGTAAGATGGATAAAATAGATAACAACCTGTTGCTGGCTATCGAGACGAACTGGTACAGCTTTGTTACCGCAATCTTCGTCTTTGCTTTTCTGTATTTCTTGGCACGCAAGCGTGTTGGCTTCGGTACTCGGGTGCTTGTCGGATTAGGGCTGGGGCTGGTCGTCGGGATCCTGTTCCAGAGCCTTGATTCCCTGGAAATCAAAGGGATCACCACCTTCGGCAGCATTTATATCAGCTTGATCCGCATGCTCGTTATTCCGCTTGTTTTTGTTCTTGTATTAAATAGTATCGCTTCGCTCACAAGCCTTGACTACCTGCGCAAAATCGGCTTCAAGACGTTTGCCTGGTTCCTTGGCACAACCGGTATCGCATCCGTTATCGGCTTACTGACCGCTCTGGTATTTAACCCGGGCAAAGGTATCCAGCAGCCTGCCGCAAGCGACGCGGCAGCGCGCGAAATTCCGACGTTCTCGGATGTTATTCTTAGCCTTGTTCCTTCCAACCCGGTTAGCGAAGCGGCGGACGGCAAGGTTGTTCCGATCCTGATCTTCGCGATTTTCCTGGCTGTAGCCATCATTAAGGTTGGTTCGAAAAACGAAGAGGCCGTCAAGCCTGTCCGGGATCTCATCAAATCGGCTACGCAAGTGCTGCATCAAGTCGTTAAATTCGTGATCCGCCTTACGCCTTATGGCGTATTCGCCCTGATTGCCGGCGTTGCGGCCAAATATGGCTGGGATACCCTGCAGGAGCTCGGCAGCGTTATCGTAACCTCGTATGTCGCCCTTATCATTCATTTCGTGCTTGTGTTTGGCGGGCTGGTGCTCTTCGTAGCGAAGGTTAATCCTCTCAAGTTTTTCAAAAAGGTGTATCCGACGGTGGCCGTTGCCTTCACGACCCGAAGCAGCTATGCTACGCTGCCTATCAACCTGGAAGTCATTACGAAGCGTCTCCATGTCTCGCCGAAAATCGCGAGCTTTGTTGCTCCGCTTGGCGCATCCGTCAACTTCAACGGCTGCGGCGGCGTATGGCCGGCGATTGTTGTCGTTTTTACCTCGCAGGCCTTTGGCATTGAGCTTGGCCTGACCGACTACATCGTGCTTGTATTCGTAAGCATCATCTCTTCCATTGGCGTCGCGGGCGTTCCCGGACCGGCGGTTATTTCGACGACGGTTGTTCTTACCGCGCTTGGTCTTCCGCTTGAAGCGCTTGCGATTGTTGCCGGCGTTGAAGCTCTTATCGACATGGCTCGTACGGCCGTAAACGCAACAGGAACTTCGGTTACCGCTCTTCTCGTAGCCCATTCCGAAGGCGAATTCGACCGTGATGCATTCAATAACGACGACGATGAAGAAATCGCGTTAAACGCTGTGTAATGCAGAAGCACAAAAGCCGCCTTTTCCCGCATAACGCGGAGAAGGCGGCTTTTTCATATGCTAGCCTGCAGCCGCCGGTCAATATAGGCCAGCAGCCATTCCCGCTCGCCGGGAATTTGCTCGCGCAGTCTTGCAGCGGCAACAGGCAGCCTCCAGCGGTCGATTGCGGTGCTCTCCGCCCCCGTCAGCCTGCAATATTCGGACAAATACGCTTCGTTCAGCCGCTGCCCGGTATCTGGAGGAATAGACAGAGGAGGCATGGAAACAAACGGCGACAGGAACATCATGGAAGTCCTCGCCACATCGCATAACGGGTCGCCCGAGTTGGCATCCATCCAATCGATAACCGTCAGCCGCCCTCCCGCTTGAAGCACGTTATCCGGATGCAAGTCGCCATGACAGACCGATTCGCCATCCGGCAGACGCTCCAGCTCCGCTAACACCGGCTCCACCCGGTCGCCCAGAAAAGAGGCGGACTGCCGCACGAACATGGCCATCCGGTCCTTCTGCCTTGGCAGCCGGGATGCCCTGCAGCGGTGAATATCGGCATGCAGACGGGCCAGAAGGGTACTGTAATGTTCCGCCTTGTCCATATCGCGCAGCATCATGGCAAGGAGGGAAGGTCCCGCTATCCTCTCGTACACAAGTCCGCTTCTCCCCTCCGCCTCGACCTGTCCAAAAACCTCCGGGGCGGGGACGCCAGCCTGATGAACGGCCGTGCCGATCTCCGCCTCGTAATGAAGCCAGTCCTTCGGAATGTTCCCGTAATAAAGCTTCACGACCCGCCCCTCGCCCCCATTCGTAGACCTCGGCGGTCATGCCTTTCCCGATTAATTGCCCTACAGTCATCCTTGTCCTCCTTCATGCGGTCAGGACGACATCGTCCGGCCGCGGTTTTCCAGGTTTTTCGCGGTGGCGCTTGTCGGTACGTCCTTCTCCTCTTTTAACGTTCCGAAGATCGCGTCCACAAGCGGCGTCGATACACCGTACCAATAGTTCTCGTTCTTGAAGTGATGGAGCAGATGCATCCGCTTATTCCATTTCCAGAATCTCGTCTTGGGCTGAATCGGCCGGTGCGCGACATAATGCTTCCATTCATAGACGAGCAGCATCGCGACAAGCCCCGCGGCGAAGGCCAGCGTGAATGCAAGCGAGCCCGAGATCAAGTAGAAAAGGAGCGCAAATACGCCAAGATTGGGCAGGCTGTACCAGACCGGCAGAAACAGCAGCTTCAAATCATGCGGATCCTTGTGATGATCGTAATGCAGACGCTTCAGAAATTTGAGGAATAGCGGGTTTTTGGGCGCCTTCAAATGAAAGAAGAACCGGTGGGTCAAATATTCGCTGAACATAAATCCGATAAGGCCGGCCATGAAGAATACCGAACTGTACCAGGTCACTGCTTCAATCATGGCCCAAGCGGCCAATCCGATCAGCACCGCTGTCATCATCATAATATCCGCATGCAAAAAATAGTCGCGGTAAAGCCCTTTTTTGCCCACTATTAACCCCATCCTCTGCCCTTTTGAGATGTAAGCCTTTACTTCTTATCTTACCAGTAATTTTACAAAAAATGTTCTTGCTTATATGCCCGTGAAGCGAAATAATAGGTTTTATTATTCAACAAGATGCATGCTCATCAGAAAGGTTGGCTTTACCTTATGGAAGTCTCGCAACAATTAAACGGCAAGCAAGTTCTGCAAGGGCAAGCCGGGAAAGAGCCGTTCCCGATCTCCGTCCTGTCCCTGACCGTTGGCGCCTTTGCAATCGGCATGACCGAATTTGTCATTATGGGCATTCTTCCGAATGTGGCCAACGATTTGAACGTCAGCATTTCGGCAGCCGGCCAGCTGATTACGATGTATGCCCTCGGCGTAGCCGTCGGCGCTCCGATTATGACGATTCTGACGAGCCGGATTCCGCAGAAAAAGCTGCTCTGCATTCTTATGCTGCTCTTTATTCTCGGCAACGGCCTGTCGGTTGTGGCACCCAATTACGCCGTACTCATGATCGCCCGGATGATTACGGCCTTGACCCACGGCACCTTCTTTGGCGTTGGCGCGGTTATCGCCTCCAAGCTCGTAAGAGCGGATAAGCAGGCGGGAGCCGTCTCGATTATGATGGCGGGCCTGACCATCGCCAACATTATCGGCGTCCCGATCGGCACGTATATCGGCCAGAACTGGGGCTGGCGCGCTTCCTTTGGCGCGATTGCCGCCATGGGCGTCCTCGCTCTGATCGGCATTATGATCTTTATTCCTAAGCTTAAGCTAAGCAAGCAGGTCAGCGTCCTTAAGCAGCTATCGGCGATTGCCAGACCAAAGCTGCTCGTCTATCTGCTGATCGCGGCACTCGGCAACGCCGGACTGTTTGCGGTATTTACGTATATTACGCCGCTCCTCACGGACATTACCGGCTTCGCGGAGCATAACGTGACCTGGATTCTGATTCTGTTCGGAATTGGCGTAACGGTCGGCAATATCGTTGGCGGCAAGCTGGCCGACTGGAAGCTGATGCCTTCCATTCTGGGCCTCTACCTGACTATTGCGGTTGTGCTGACAGTCTTCACCTTTACCGTTCATAACGAGATCGCTGCCGTAATAACGATCTTCCTGTGGGGGGCGGCATCCTTTGCCGTTTTCCCGGGGCTCCAGGTCCGGATTATGAGTCTGGCGCAGTCCGCGCCGGCACTGGCTTCGACGTCCAGCCATTCGGCCGGCAACCTCGGCAATGCGTCCGGCGCCTTCATCGGCGGCTGGGTCATTACCCATCTTTCCCTTGGCGCGCTCCCGTGGGTAGGCGCCATCCTGGTTGGTCTGGCTTTGGTGCTTGGTCTTCTCAGTTACCGGACGGATTCGAAGAATCCCTAAGCGAATTCAGCCAACTTTCAGGCTGTGTTCATCCTCCGTTCATGTTTGAAACCGATAACCTTCATGTAGCGGAAGACCTACATGAAAGGAGTGAGCGGAGATGAATATTTCATCATCATCCATCTCGCAATCAAGCTCGTCGTATACGTCCCAGAGCAGTGCTTCGGATACCAGCACGCTGGAGAAACAGCTGGACAATCTCGAGAAGCAGTTAAAGGAAGTTGCGCGGAGCAAGGATGACGAGAAGACAAAGCAAACCAAGACCCGGCAGCTGCAGCAGCAGATTCAGCAAATTCAGCTGCAAATCGCCAAGAAAAAATCGCAGGCGAATAATCTGGCGTCAAGCCAGCAGCAGAGCATGAACGAGCAAGAGGCTGCCAGCAGCCGGCTTGGCGTGAACACCAGCCGGAACAACCCGGCGCTTAACGGTACGACCGGCAATCGTCTCGATATCCGGATCTAAGATCTAACAACCCCCTGGACAGAGCAAGTCCAGGGGGTTGTTTCCTTTACAAGCTAAGCCGGCAGCCTGATGGTTGCCGTCGTTCCGATATTCGGCTCGCTCGTAATCGTTAACGTGCCGCCATGGGATTGGATGATTCTGAAGCATACGGTAAGTCCAAGCCCGGTTCCCGTATCCTTGGTGGTATAGAACGGCTCGCCTAACCGGTCGATGACATGCTGGGGAATGCCCACACCCCGGTCTATAATATCGATGACAATGTGGCCTTTATGATCCTTCTTCATATGGACGTGAAGCTCGCCGCCGCCCGGCATCGCTTCTATCGCATTTTTCATTAGGTTAACGAGCACCTGCTTAATCTGATTGGCATCGCATAAAACGGCCGGCAGATTCGGGCTCTTCTCCGCCAAAATGTTGACGTTCGTAATAATGGCCTGCGACTGCATGATGGGTACGATATCGTCGAGCAGCGAGCCGATATCGCAGCGGCTCATCTGCTGCCACTGATGCGGCTTGGACAGCAGCATAAACTCGCCCACAATATAGTTAATCCGCTCCAGCTCGGTCAGCATCATATCGAAATAATGGCGGTTCTGGTCGGTAGTTCTCCGGTGGAGCAGCTGGGTGAACCCCTTCAGCGCGGTCAACGGATTACGGATCTCATGGGCAACCCCTGCCGCCAGCTGGCCGATAACGGACAGCTTCTCCGACCGGATCAAATGCTGCTCCGACAGCTTGCTCTCCGTTATATCGAGCAGAAGGCCGGATATGGCCGGCTTGCCTTTGAAGAAAGCGGGAGCCGCCTGCATCTCGAGAAACAGATCCGTTTGATTGGATTTCCGCGCGGCAAGAGCAAGCCGGGAGGATTGATTCAACCGGCAGATCATGCTAAATTCCTGCTTTAACCGGTCGCCGTCCGCTTCCAGCAGGAAGCTTGCGAGCGGCTGGCCAAGCATTTGTCCCGGCTCGCAGCCAAACATGCTCTCCCCGTACGAATTCATATGGACCAGCTGGCCATTTTGCTCGATAAACACGCCAAGCAGCGAGCTTTCCACGAAATTATCGTAATTGACCCGCGACTGCATGAGAGCGGCCCCTGCCGATTCCAGCTCGTATATGCCCACCGACAGCCGGACGCCAAGCAGCACTACCGCTACAATCGCGCCTACGCTAATAATGGAAAATTCGCCCAACCGGCAGATGACGGCGATAAGCGCCGCGCAAACAAAGATAATTAGCGCGTAACGTCTCATAAACGTCTGCCTCGACTCGTTGCCCGGCCGGAGAGAAGCGCCCAGCGGTTCCTTGTCCGGCATCGCGGCAAAGCCGATAAACATCATGCCGATAAACCAGCAGAAGTCCGCAATCCAGGACCATTGCTCGCCTGCGGCAGCGTAGGATAATAAGTAGACAAATGCCGTGTTGCCTAATAATTTAATTAAAAAGCCGCTCAACAGAAACCAATTGGCCCGGCCGGAAATGATCTTTTTGCCGTACCAGCTGAAGAACAGCAGAAGAAATACGATGACAGCGTTAAAGGACGAGTTAAACATGTGGTACCCGATAACATCCCGGTTAACGTGATGATGGGACAGAATCGGTTCGATCAGAAGGTTCCAATAAAGCGTGGATGCCATCGTGCCGTACAATAAAATATCGAGTATGAACCGGAACGCAAGATTGGAACGTCGCTGCTGATACTGCATATAGAGGGCAATAAGAAAGAACAGGTATTGAAGTCTCCATAACAGCTCGGGGATGCCCAAATAATCGGGCTCGGCGCCCCTCATAAGCGTTACAATGGTCCAGATGAGCTGGGCAACGAAATAAAACAAGAGTCCCAGCCCGTAATAAATCCAGTATTTCGCCTCTTTGCCAGAGGCCCTGAACAGGAGGATAGCCGCGTAAAGAGCAGCTAACGTTTGAAGAATATGGCTAACCGCAGCCCCGGCAAAGGAATCCCTCCGCAGAAACAGAAGCCAGCCCGCGCATAACAGCAATAGAATCATTCCGAAATAAACCGCAAAGCCCCTCCCGCGAAACAATCATGAACCTCCCCTCGCCTGCTTACAACATTTTCTAGTTCCATTATCCCTATAATACGATTCCTACTGCCAAAATCCTCCTTTCCCTCCGGCTCAGACGAGACTTCTGTCATATACGCGGCATTTCGAAACCGACCAACGAAAAAAAGCACCTCTCCATTATCGGAGAAGCGCTTTTGTATGAGCTATATATGGGCTAAACGGACCGTATTCCGTCCGCTGTTCTTGGCTTCGTACAGAGCATTATCGGCTGCCTTCAGCAGCTGGTTGATACCGCCCCCGGCTTCCTTGCAGCCCGCTCCCGCCATGGCAATGCCAAAGCTTGCCGTCACGGACAATGGAGGCTCGGAAGCGGCGGCGGCCATAGCCTGCGCGGCAATCTCGCCCCGGATCCGCTGAGCGGCAGACTCTGCTTCCTCGCGGGACAAGCCGGGCATTGCGACCACGAATTCCTCGCCGCCATACCGGCCAAACACGTCCTCCGGACGAAGCAGCTTCCGGCAGATATCGACAACATGCAGCAGGGCGCGGTCTCCGGCATCATGGCCGTAAGCATCGTTAATCCGCTTGAAATGATCGATATCGAACAACAGCAAGGCAAGAGACTCGTTCTGCTCAGCCGATTGATGCAGAAGCGCTTCGCTTAAATGAATGAAGTGCCGACGGTTAAAGATCCCCGTCAGACCGTCATGATAAGCGAGCACCCGAAGCTGCTCCTGAAGGCGCACCCTCTCCGTTACGTCAATCATAACGATCAGCTTGCTCGTCTCCGGACCTCTTCTCTTCCGGATAAAGGAAGAGCGGATCTGATAATAGTAGGACTGCATGCCAACGGTCCACTTAACCTCATCGTAGATACGCGGAATATCTTCGCCCGCTTCCGTATCCAGGTCGAGCATCGAAATATCCGTATGCAAAGCAAGCAGCGGCTCAATCGCTTGCCCAAGCGCAGAGGTTGTAAGCTCCGGAAGAATAGCGGCGGCTGCCGGGTTAAAGTCGACCAGCCGATTGCTCCGGTCCAGCACCAGTACCGCGTCGTTCATGCTTTCGAATAGCGTATCCCTGGCGATCGGCGCAACGTTCAGCATTCCCTTCGAGACAAGCCCCCACATATACAAAGCCGCTGTAACGGCCATGATGACGGGAATCGGGTCAATGCCGCCCGGCGTCAGGTTGCCCAAGTAGAGGAAATCGCCGGCGATCGGCAGGAGAAGCCCCACCAGCATCGTAATATGCTGAAGACGGTAAGAGGACCGCATCCGGTTCCAATAGATGAGCAGCAAGGCCACTCCGCCAATCATGCAGCCAAACGTATAGCCGCCTTGCATGATATACCAGGGCCCCGCATTTAATTCGACTCTATGGATACCTTCGGTTATTTGCAATTCGACCGAACGGTAATAGAAATGATGCATGTCGTTTGTGATGACAAGCACAAGCGTAATAAACGGCATCAGGAACATCAAATAGCGCATCTGCCATTTCAATAACCTTTCCATTCCAAGGAAAAACATGATCAGCATCAGACTGACCGGCGGAATAAACGGCATCCCAAAGTACTCTACCGTAATCCAGAACTTCACTTCGCTAAGCGTATTGGCCGACAGCTCCAAAGCTGACCCGAATATATAGATAGCCGAGAGAAAGCACATCGCGATAAAGGTCCTCGCCATCGCTTGCTTGGAACGGTTCATGAATACGTAAATACCCATTAAGATATTAATAACACCGGCTGTAACCATCATCGTTAAAACAGCGGAATAAGGTGTTCCCATACTTGGTGCACTCCGTTATGAAAGATTATCTCTTGCAACTGATCGTAACACAAATAGCAGCAATTGTGGGCGGTTCCTGAAATTTCTATTTGCGCGCAGCGAGCAGCAGGAACATCGGACGGCGCGTCTCATCCCTCATGTCGGGATACTGCTCCAAGGCCTCTTGCGAAGGACCAGGCTCGGCTACGTCCGCAATGCGGAATCCGGCCTTAGCGAGAGCATTCATAATCGTCGATAAGGTGCGGTGATACTTGACGACGTCGGAGTCCAGAAAACGGGCGATACGCGGCCCCTCGTCCTGATAGCCGTCGACCGGCCAGTGCAGCCGCTCTCCCGCTGGGCCGTAATGCCAGTCCTGTGCGGCTACGGCCGTAAAGACCGGATGCTCCATGGACAGGACAAAGCTTCCGCCCGGAGCCAGGCTTTCGTAAATCTTGCGGCAGGCCCCCGCGAAATCCTCTATATAATGGAGCACAAGCGAGCTGATGACGACGTCGAACTCTCCGGGCTCAAAGGAAATATCTTCGATCGCCGCCCGGCGGTAGGTGATCGCGGCATCCTCGTTAAACGATTTCGCGCGCGCGATCATTTTCTCCGATATGTCGATCCCCAGAACGGAACGGGCGCCCCGCTCCCGCGCATAGCGGCAGTGCCAGCCATAGCCGCAGCCTAGATCCAGCACCCTCTTGTCCTCCATGTCCGGAAGCATGGTGCGCAGGACATGCCATTCCCCTGCCGCCTCCAGACCGCCGATGGAACGGGCCATCCGACTGTATTTATCGAAAAAGTCCGGGTCATCGTATTTATTTTGCTTCATAGCGTTTCCACTCTCCCTTTTATCCTCCAGCTTTCTCAGGCCTATTCGAAGGCACTTTTACAAAATGAGTATAACCTCTCTCTTACCATATCGGCATGTTTCTCTGGCAGCCTATAGCCTATAACCCATAGCCTTACGGCTTCCCCGGTTTTTTTGTCCTGGCGACGGACGGCCGCCATTGAATAAGCTTCACCAGCTGCTCCTGCATGTAAGCCGGGGAGTAAGGCAGACCATTCTCAATCCAGTAGAAAATCAGTCCAAGCAGCGCATGATTCGAATAAACGGACAGCAGCTCGACATTTATGCCCTCCAGAGTCGGATGCTCCAGCTCATCCCTTGAAATCTGCTGAATGGCACTGAACATTTTCTCTCTCAGATGGGAATGCGCGTTGCTCTTCAGCAGCAGGGTGTAAAGCTCGGCATGCTGCTGAATATGCTCGAATATTTTCACCGAATGGGCCGGCAGCTCGTGAATGCGGAAATACTCCTCGTTCTCGTAAGGAGCACGGAACGATTGCAGCAGCTCCACGATCAGACCGCGAATAATATCGTCCAGCAAAGCTTCTTTGCTGTCGTAATGCGAGTAGAAGGTCCCGCGGTTATAATCGGCAAGCTCCACGATCTCCGTAATGGAGATGTCATCGAAATCCTTATGCTTCATAAGCGTGAGCAGCGCCTGCTTTAACGCCTCCCTGCTGCGGATCACCCGGCGGTCGACCGCTTTGCTAGGATGATTGGGCATGCCATCCCTTCCTTTTTCCAAAAAGTTTTTTTCAACAAACGGCGGCCGTTTGTTCGTTAACGCACATTTCATAAGGTTTTACTGATTGAGGCTTGCTCCACGGCTTTATTATACTAAAAACAAACAGCTGTATTCATAACCAACAGCTGTTGAAAAACATTTTTTATTCCTTCGCAGGAAGGACATGCATACAAACCAATTGAAACCGGGAGGAATTAACGATGAGACTATCGGGTAAAGTTGCAGTTATTACAGGCGCGGCTTCGGGTATGGGCAAGGCGATTGCCGAGCTGTATGCCGCGGAAGGAGCAAAGGTGGTCGTATCCGACCTTCGCGTGGATACCGCTCAAACCGTTGTTGACGGGATTGAGGAAAAAGGCGGTACGGCGGTTGCCGTGGCAGCCAACGTTGCGAAGGAGGAAGATGTACAGCAGCTGATCGATGCGGCGGTAGATAAGTTCGGCACGGTCGATATTCTCGTCAACAACGCCGGCATTATGGACAACTTTGTTCCTGCCGCCGATCTGACGGACGAGCTGTGGGAGCGGATCTTCGCGATCAACACGACAGGCCCAATGCGGACCATCCGCAAAGTGCTTCCCCTCTTCCTGGAGAAAAAAGCAGGCGTTATCGTGAACATCGCTTCCGCCGGAGGTCTGTTTGGTTCCCGCGCAGGCGCGGCTTACACCGCCTCGAAGCACGCCGTTGTTGGTCTGACGAAAAACGTCGGCTTCCAATACGCCACGCAAGGCATCCGTTGCAATGCCATCGCTCCCGGCGGCGTAAATACGAATATCGGTACCTCGATCAATGCGCCAAGTCCGTTTGGCATGGAACGCGCAATGGTTGGCATTCAGGTGAATCCTCGCGCAGGCGAGCCTGAGGAGATTGCAAAGGTTGCTCTGTTCCTGGCTTCCGATGACGCAAGCTTCGTGAACGGCACCGTAGTTACGGCCGATGCAGGCTGGACGGCTTACTAAAAAATCTATTTATCAAACAAGCGTCAGCCGATGGGGCTGGCGCTTTTATTTTACACTTCAATATAATCGAGAAACTTCCGGGCCAGCCGCTGCTGGCTGCCTTTCTTCGAATAGATGCCGCCAAACGTGCCGCTTGCATCCAGCCGATACCCGGCCAGCGGTACCGCAGCAATCCTTCCGCTCTCCACATACGGATCGTCTCTCAGCATAAGGCTGGACATCAGACTGATCCCAAGGCCCTCCGCGACGCTTCGCTTTATGACCTCGGGGTTGGTTGTCGTAAAAATAACGTTAATCCCGCCGCATACCTGATCGATATCCTCCGTCACCCCATCCCAGAAGCTGCTTGCCGACATAATAAACGCATGATTGGCCAAATCCTTCAGCATAAGCTCCTTATTAAGCGCCAACACCGAATCCCGGGGTACGATGACTTGCAGCTCCCCTTTGTATTGAAAGGAGTGGAAGGCAATCGGCTCGTCCGGCAGTCCGTCGCTGGTATATGGATTAAGCGAGATTAATCCCAGGTGAGCTTTGTCATGGATGATTCGGTCAATGACTACCCGACTCTCCAGCTCGATGACCATCACCTTGATTTGGGGAAAGTCCTTCTTGAAGCTTGCCAGCGCCTTGGGCAAAAAGGTCATGCTCAAGCTCGGAATCGTCGCGATGACCAGCTCGCCCTTATAAACGGACGTAATCGACTGCACCTCTTCTTTAATCTCGTCGACCTTCATCAGAATTTCGAGCACCTTCTTGATGATCGTTCTCCCGTCTTCGGTCGGCACGGTTCCATTACGGGAACGCTTGAAGAGCGGAATGCCGATTTCCTTCTCCAGGAGCGAGACGGACTGGCTGATCGCGGATTGGGACACATGAAGATTTTGCGCGGCCAGCGACATGGAATTCGTCTCGAATACTTCCTTCACATATTCCAATTGTTCGATATTCATGGACTTTCCTCAGTTCTTTATATTAGCGTTGCTTATATTACCATCAACAATAGATGGTATGCCATCTGAATCCATTATATTATAATCGACCTCACGTGAGAAAAGTGGAGTGTGAGGCATTTATGAATGCGAAGCAAGACGGCAGCCGGTTCTGGTTCGTTATATTGGCGATCTTTTTCGGCAACTTCTCTTCGATCTTGAATTCGGGAACGGTAACGGTTGCCCTGCCCTTCATGATGAAGGATCTTCATTCGGATCTGAACGATACGCAGTGGGTAACGACCGGCTTTATGCTCGCCATGGGTTCAATAGCCCCTATCGTTGGTTACCTGGGGGATAAAATCAGCTATAAGCGGCTTTATATGTTCTCGTTAGTCGGCTTTCTCCTATGTTCGATCTTATGCGGCTGCTCTTGGAATATCGGTTCCCTTGTCCTCTTCCGGATCCTGCAGGGCTTGTTCTGCGGGGCGATTCTGCCGGCAACGTTAACGATCGTTTATCAGGCGGTTCCGGCGGAAAAGCAAGCGCTTGGCGTCAGTCTATGGAGCGTGGCCAGCATGTTTGCCCCTGCCATTGGCCCAACCCTTGGCGGCCTGCTGACGGAGTATTACGGCTGGAAGGCCATCTTCTTCATGAACATCCCGCTTGCGCTATTGGCGATCGCGCTGGCTTCCCGTTACCTGCCGATGCAGCAGGCCAACAAAGGCAGCTCCCTGGATATAGCGGGGCTGCTCACCGCCGTAACGGGCAGTACGGCCCTAATGATGTATTTCACGCAAGGAAATAAAATCGGCTGGTTTTCCGGCTGGGGAATTCTATGGATTACGCTTGGCGTAGTCAGCATGGCCTTGTTCGTCTGGCGGGAGCTGACGGCGAAAGCGCCTCTCCTTAATCTCCGGATTTTCCAGTACACGACCTTCACCTTTGGCATTGTCGTCAACTGTATTCTGACGATCGGCTTGTACGCGGGCGCCTTCCTGCTGCCGATCTATATGGAAAATGCCCTTGGCTCATCCTCCTTGACGGTGGGGCTTATGATGCTGCCGGGCGCTCTGCTTATGATAGGCGCGTCTCTATTGTCGGGGCGTCTTCACGGGAAAATCCGTCCGGAATATCCGCTGCTTGGCGGCGCTTTTCTGCTGATCATCGCGACATGGGCGTTCAGCCGTCTATCCCTGACAACGTCCTATGCGTTTATCATCGGGTGGATGATTTGCCGTTATGTCGGGCTGGGCTTCTCGTCTCCGAATATCATGACGCTCTCGATGAGCGCTATTCCGAAGGAGTCTACCGGGCATGCTTCCGCGATTACGAACTGGCTGCGACAGGTTATCGCATCCTTCGCAATCGGCATATTCAGCTCCGTTTACTCGGTCCGGACGCAGACGCATTTCACGGAGCTTAGCTCAAGCGGCGCGGTGAACACCTCCCTGCAGGAGACCGCCTCCGTCCTCGCCATGAACGATACGTTTATCGCGGCTTGTATCGTTACGGTTGTTGCGATTCCGTTTATTCTTGTTCTGAGCTCCCGCTCCAGGAGCAGCGGTAATAAAGCAGCTTCGACCGTATCCAAATAATATCGGAAAGCCCCTCTATATCCGTATAGAGGGGCTTTCGGCATTTGAAAATGATATAATTCACCTTATACAAGCCCGCGTGGAGCAGGAGGTAAAGCCGTTGTTTCGGATTATGATCATTGAAGACGACGAGAAGATTCGGCGGATTGTCGCCGACGCATTACGCAAATGGCAGTATGAAGTCATCGAGCTGACGTCCTTCGAAAACGTGCTTGGCGAGTTCGAGGCCGCGCAGCCCCATTTGGTGCTGCTTGATGTCAATTTGCCCGTGTTTGACGGGTTTTACTGGTGCCAGCAAATCCGCATGGCTTCGAAGGTGCCGATTATTTTCATTTCGTCCCGCAATCAGAATATGGACGTCATCATGGCGATTAATATGGGCGGAGACGACTTCGTGCAGAAGCCGTTCGACCTTGGCGTGCTGGTGGCAAAGGTGAGCGCGCTGCTCCGCCGCAATTATACGTATCAGGACGACAACCTGCGGATGTCGCACCGGCAGCTTGTTTTCCATTTGTCGAATTCCTCCGTGCAGCACGGGGAGCGAACGGCTGAGCTGTCGCGCAACGAATTTATTATCCTCCAGACGATGATGCGCAGCATCGGCAAGATCGTCTCGCGCGACGACCTGATGCAGGTACTGTGGAACGACGAGCAGTTCATCGATGACAATACCTTGACCGTTAACGTCAACCGGCTGCGCCGCAAAATCGCGCTGCTTGGGCTCGAGGATTTTATCGCGACCCGCAAAGGAATGGGGTATATCATCGAATGAGCTTCTGGCGATTCCTGAAATACGAACGGCCTTATTATTTGTTGTATGGCATCGCATTTCTGCTTACGGTTGCGGTATTCGCAACGGATCCGCAATCTTCCTGGCACTGGCCGACGTTCTTCTACGCGCTAACGCTGGTTGCGCTCGGGCTTGCCGCTTTTACCGCCTACCGCTATACGCGGAACCTGCAGGCGATCCGCCGGATGCAAAGCGAGGACGCCGAGCCTTTGTCGCTGGAGGCCGAGGCTTACCGGGATACGCTGGAGGAATCGGGCATCGCCCATATCCGTTCCTTGAACGAGGTTCAAGCGCGGCAGAAGGAATATTACGACTTCATCATCTCCTGGTTCCATGAGATCAAGACGCCCATTTCCGTACTCCGCCTGATGCAGCAGACCGAGGTTGATCCGCAAAGCCTGAACGAGGAGCTGTCGAGGATCGAGCATTATGTGGATCAGGCTTTGTATTACGCGAAGCTCGACAGCTTCAATCAGGACTACGAGATGGTGAACTGCGATCTGGAGCCGCTCGTCAAGAATGTCATCAAAGCCCATTCCAAGTCTTTTATCTCGAAAAGAATCCGCGTTCGGCTCGACCTTCCGTCCACCGTCGTCCAAAGCGATTCCAAATGGCTGCTGTTCATTATTAACCAGATCATAACGAACAGCCTGCAATATACAAGGGATCATGGGGAGATCAGCGTGAAGGCCTCGGAAACGAACGAGGAGAAGCTGCTGATCCTTCGGGATAACGGCATCGGCATCGATGCCAAGGATATGCCGCGCATCTTCAATAGGGGATTTACAGGATTAAACGGCCGCACGCATGCCAAGTCGACCGGCATGGGGCTATACCTGGCCCAGGAGCTGTCGAGGAAGCTGGGGCATTACATTACCTGCGAGTCCGCACCGGGCAGCGGCTCGGTGTTCACGATTCATTTTCCAAAGCATCATGATCCTTATTTGGATACGCTTCAGCGGAAAGAGTAAAGGAAGACAAAGGGCTGCCCCAAAACGTCATGAGTTGACGACGGGGCAGCCCTTTCGCAAGTTAAGGGTTCTGATTAATAATCCGGTAATACAGATTGGCCGACGAGATGTAGAACACCAGATAGATGAAGAAGAATACCCCGATAATGCTCCACACGATGCCCGGCAGCTCCGGGAAGTCCGTTACCGAGTCGAGAATGTAATACTTGATAATCGTCCAGCTGTATAACATCCCCAGCACGATTGGGGGCAGGAAGACAAACAGCAGCTGCTTGCGGATGACGCTGCGGAACTGGCGGTTGTGGACGCCCATTTTGCGCAGGATGGCGTATTGGAGTCTTTCGTCGGTGGCTTCGCGCAGCTGCTTGAAGTAGATGACGCTCGCCAGCGCGAAGGTAGCGATCAGAGCCAGGAAGCCGGCGGCAAACAGCAGCAGGGACGAGCTCTCGATCTGCTTCGAATAGATATCCGCAAACGAGGAGTAATAGGCCTCTTTGTCTTGGGAGACAACAAGGGCATGAACCTGCTCGGATAATTCCTCCGCGTTTTTAGCGTCCGCCAGCCCGTAAATCTCGAAGCCTTTTTTATCCATCGCGCCGCCGCTTAGCTGCCCGTAAGCCTCATCCGAGATGACAAACACCGGCGGCTTCTTGTCCATGGACAGGACCGGGTCGGTTGCCCAGCCGAGGTAGGCATAGTCCTTTTTCTCCACGATCGTAAACGTCTTCTCGCCATCCGCTTTCACCTTGAAATCGGGCATCTCTCCAGCGGCGTAACGCTTCGGAAAGTCGGAGCCTTGCGCGAGGGCGACAGCCTCCAATCCCTTCAGCTCTACCTTCTGCTTATCGCCCCGCAGACCGATTAGTTCATTGTAGTCCTTCTGGGAGATCAGCCATAGGCCGGGAACGTAATACTCCGGGTTGTCGAAAGCGATGCCACGGTCCGTCAGCGGTTCCGCAACCAGCACTTCGGGCTTCAGATGATAGTTAATAGCATGGCCGGAGCCTTTGATCAACTCGTCAATCTTCTCATTGGCCGCCGGATCGAGGGATTCATACGCGATTGCATTGGGTACGTTCATGCCAACCGCCTCGAATTGCACCTTGTAGTTGATCGTCACGAAACAGAGCAGCATCACAATGACCGCGCTGAACAAGGAGATAAACGTCAGGTTGAGCGTGTTGCCCCGGATTTGAAAACGGAGCGAGGACGTCCACAACACGGTGTTGCCTTCATGGTACTTGCGCCCGCGGCTGATTAGCTGAAGCAGCCATCCGGCAAATTGGCGGAAGAAAAGATACGTGCCGCCAACGATGCCTATGGCCGTGGCAATTAAGCTAAAGACCCCGTAATCCTGCCAAACGGCGGAATATTGTCCGCTGCAGATAAGAAACAAAGCGAGGCCGATCAGCAGAACGGCCAGAACCGCCATGACAGGGGACACGCGGACCGGCTTCTCCGCCTTTTGCTTGGCATGGAACAGCTCCGTCAGCTGCACGCGGTTAACCAGAATGTAGCTTTGAACGCTGACGATCAACGCGATCAATAGAATAACCCCTGCCGCCGTAGCCATTGCTCCAATCGGGAAAGACAGCGAGATGACCTGATCGTATTGCATCAGATTCATAAGCAGCATGCCGAACAGCTTCGAGAGCAGCCCGCCGAGCAAAATTCCGACAACCAGCGAGATCGCGCCCATTACAAGCGTCTCGTAGAAGATCATCCGTACAAGCTGCCGTTCGTTCAGGCCGTACAGGAGATACATGCCGAACTCTTTCTTCCTCTGCCGCATGAAGAACGAGTTTGCATACAGGATAAAGAAAATAATGAACAGGAAGATGACGACGGACGCAATCGCTACCCCGGTCTGGAACAGCTCCCGGTTCTGCAGCGCGTCGATAATGTCTTTATTGTACATGAGCGACGAAAACGTATATTGGATAATAACGCCGATAATCATGGACATCAGATAGATGGAGTACAGACGGAAGTTGCGTTTGACATTGCGGATCGTCAGATCGAACAGGCTCATCGCAGCTTGCCTCCTAGAAGGCTTTGCGTCTCCAGAATGCGTTCATAGAAGGTCTTCTGGCTCTGCTCGCCCGCGTAAATCTCGCTTACGACCGCTCCGTCCCTTAGGAAAATAACCCGCTTGCAGTAGCTCGCCGCATAGCTGTCATGCGTAACCATCAGGATGGTTGTGTTAAAGGCCGCGTTTAGCGATACAAGCTGCTCAAGCAGTTGGGTCGCCGAACGCGAATCAAGCGCACCCGTCGGCTCATCGGCAAATACGATCGCCGGCTCCGTTATAATCGCCCGCGCCGAGGCTGCGCGCTGCTTTTGCCCGCCGGAGATCTCGTTCGGATATTTCTCGAGCAGCCCTTCAATGTGGAGCGCTTCAACGATCGGCTTAAGCCGCGCCTCCATATCCGCCGCCTTGTACTGGCGCAGCGACAGGGGCAGCAGGATATTCTCCTTCACCGTCAGCGTGTCGAGCAGATTGTAGTCTTGGAAAATAAACCCCATCCGCTCCTGGCGAAATTGCCGAAGCGACTTTTTCTTCATATCAAGCAGCGACTTCCCCTCAATCCATACCTCGCCGCCGCTGAGCTGATCGATCGTGGAAAGCACGTTCATCAGCGTGGATTTGCCCGATCCCGAAGGCCCCATAATCGCCGTAAGCTCGCCGGGCTGAACCGTCAAATCAATGTTTTTCAATACGGGGGTTGCCCCGTAGCTCTTTGATAAATTTTTCGTCTGGATAACCGTCTCCATCTCAAAGCCCCTCTCCTCTTTCTATCTTTAATATAGACAGATCGGAGAGAGGCATCCATCGAAGTAAGATCGTTCCAGGTGACGTTTTTGTCACGATAGCGGTCCGGCGTCCCTCCAAGCTCGCAACGCTACATAAAGAATTTGCCGCCCTCATGACCGGACGGCAACCTCTGCTCTAATTCGATTTCTTCCCGATAATCTTGCTCAGCGCATCCGCCCACAGCTGGTAGCCCTGCTCCGTCAGGTGGCAAGTATCGAAAGCAATCTCGCGCGGCAGCGTTCCGTCTTCGGCCAGCATCGACGGCCCGATATCGAGGAAGATCAGTCCCAATTCAGCGGCAAGCTCCGCGTACAGCTCGTTCATCCGGCCAATCAGCTTGCGGCGCGGATCCTCCGGAGACTCCTCGCGCGGGAATACCGCCATGAGAATAATCTTCGCGGAAGGGGCATGCTGGCGAACGCGTTCAACAACCGCGCGCACACCGTCGCGGACCTCCTCGGCCGTGCTGGAACGGGCGTTTTCGGTATCGCTTGTATTATTCGTGCCGATATTAATAACCACCCACTCCGGAGAGAGCCCTTCGAACTGCCCGTTGTCCAGACGCCACAATACGTTTTGCGTCCGATCCCACCCGAAGCCAAGGTTCAGAACCCGGCGGCCTGCAAACACGGACTCCCAGGCTTGTCCCGTTCCATGCCGGCTTGAAGAGACCGGGAGCCCTCCCCAGAAATGCGTAATCGAATCCCCGATCAGGACGATTTCCGGATTAATCTCATGCTTGATCCGCAGCACCTGCTCATGCCGCTCCCACCAGTCGTAGCTGTCCTCCTCCAGCTTTGTCGCCGGAATAACGGCCGTATTCACCGTATGCGTTTTCATTAACTTGTTGCCTTCTGCTGCTGTCTTGGTCACTTGAATCACCCAGTCCCTATGATTTGACTCTATTATAGCGGAGCACGCGTCACTTCAACCACACAAAAAAAAGGCTGAACAGCCGCAAGTGGCAGCCGTTCAGCCCTTTTATATCATTCTTACGCTTTGTTCGAGGAACCGAACTCGCGGATTTTGCCGATAACCGTTTGTTTGATCGCTTCGCGGCCTGGAGCCAGGAATTTACGCGGATCGTATACGTCGGAGTCTTTAGTCAGGATCTCGCGGGCAACCTTAGTGAACGCGATTTGGTTCTCTGTGTTCACGTTGATTTTTGCCGTACCACGAGCAATCGCTTTTTGGATATGCTCCGTAGGGATACCCGTACCGCCATGCAATACAAGCGGAAGCTTGATTGTTTGGCAGATTTCTTCCATTTCGGCAAAGCCCAGTTTAGGCTCGCCTTTGTAAGGGCCGTGAACGGAACCAAGAGCTGGCGCCAGGCAGTCGATGCCCGTGCGTTCAACAAGCTCTTTGCACTCTTTAGGGTCAGCGTAGATAACGCCTTCAGCGACTACGTCGTCTTCTTGGCCGCCAACTGTACCCAGCTCAGCTTCAACGGAAATGCCGCGCTCGTGAGCGTAAGCAACCACTTCGCTAGTGATGCGAACGTTCTCTTCGAACGGATCGTGCGAAGCGTCGATCATAACGGATGTGAAGCCAGCATCGATCGCTGCTTTACATTTGTCAACGCTGGAACCATGGTCCAGGTGGATGGCAACAGGAACCGTGATTTTCATTTCTTCGATCAGGGCTTTAACGATGTTTGTTACTACTTTGAAGCCGCCCATATAACGAGCTGCGCCTTCAGATACGCCCAGGATTACCGGGGATTGCTCTGTTTGAGCAGCGTCAAGGATCGCTTGCGTCCATTCGAGGTTATTGATGTTGAATTGACCAACAGCGTAACCGCCTTGCAAAGCTTTGTTCAGCATGTCTTTCATTGATTCCAATGCCATTGTTAAATCCTCCTCAGATAAATGACTAGACCTTTCAATCATACCCAATTCAACTGCTGTTATGCGGTTCCAACCGGCAGATCTATCGGCCCGAACGGAATGGGCGTATGTACTCGTTCACGTTCTCTTTAAGTCAATATGTTATCACAAAATTCGGCATAAGACTACCTATTGGAGGCCAAGCTCCTTTGTCGCAAGGCAAACCAGAGCTTTTTAAAAATTGTAAGCGCTATAATAGAAGCGATTAATATTAGCGCGAACCAGAAGGCGGCCGCCAGCCACGGAAAGTCCTGAAAGGGTCCGCGATAGACGATAAAAACCGAGTCGCGGTACTGGAAATCGTCGTAATGACTATCCGTTCGAAACAGGCCTCTTACAAGTCTATTGTTCGTCAAAACAAGAATCGCTGCAAGGATCACCCCGAGCAATGCGCCCTGCCATACCGTTGCTTTCAGGCTCATCGTTACCATTCCCCATCTTAAAAAATAATTACTTTTAACCTTCTGCTATTTTACCATTTTAAAACAAAGTTTTGTTATTAGCCCGCAGAAACAAGCTGCCGGCCCTTCGGGGACCGGCAGCTTGCTTTTGCATCTTCACTTAGATCTTCACCGGCATCAGCTGCTCGTCACGTTCTTTTTTCTTCGTCAGGGCAAAGTACAGGCAGGTCAGCATGACGAAAATAACAATGTAGTAGGCGAGCCGCCCGGCTTGCTGCCACATATGAGCAAAATCGCCGCTCGAGATCACATCCCTGTAGCCTCGGATGCTGTAGGTCATCGGAAGCCACGGGTTCATCGCCTGCGCCCAGCCCGGCAGCAGCTCGTAAGGGAACGTGCCCGCGCTGGAGACAAGCTGGAAGATCATAAGCAGCAGCACGACGAACCGCCCGGGATTATCAAGCCAGGTAACAAACGCCTGAACGGTGAACATAAAGGTAAAGCCGGTTAGGACGGTGTACAGATAGAACAGCGGCACGCTCTCTACCTTTAACCCCAGCACATACAAAATCACGGTGCTAAGAATAAGCGACTGGGCCAGGCTCATGATGCCGAAGGTGAGCAGCTTGCTCAGGAACAGCGGTAGTCCGTCCGCTTCTTCCGCCGCGGATTGCCTGGCCGAGAACATCGTCGTAAAAACAAGCGAGCCCGCGAATAAGGCCATCGACAGAAAATAAGGGGCAATCCCGTTCGCGTACAGCCTCACCTTGCGGTCGTCATTCGCCACAATCGTAACCGGCTCGGCAATCATCTGGATCGTCTTCTCGTCCGCCTTGAGACTGGCCGTCTGCTCGGCAGCGCTCGCCAGATTATCCGCCAGCTGCTGCGAGCCGCTTGCAAGCTTATCGGCACCGGTCTTCAGCTCGCCCGCCCCGGCTGCCAGCTGCGAAGCGCCGCTTGCAAGCGACGCGCCGCCGGCTTCAAACTGCGAGATGCCGGACTTCAGCTTCTCCGATCCTTGCGCCAGCTGCGCCGCGCCTTGTCCAAGCTGCTTGCTGCCCGATACAAAGGCCGGGAACCGGGCAGCCATTTGCGATAAGCCGTCTCGCAGCTGATCCTGCGCCGTCGCCAGCTGCGAGGCGCTTTGCAGCAGCTTGCTCTGGCCGGCGCTTAGCTGCTTGCCGCCGGCAAGCAGCTTCTGCTGCCCGGCATTCAAGGTGCGGCTGCCCGTTAGCAGCTTCTGCTGGCCCTTGCTCAGTTCCTTCGCACCGTCAGCTGCCGCTTGGCTTGCCGCAAGCAGCTTCTGCACCGCAGGATCGGCAGCCAGCTCGGCATTGCCGTCCGCCAGCTGCTTGAGGCCAGCGGCTATCTGTGCACTGCCGTCTGCCAGCGCATCGCTGGCGGCGGCCGATGCGGTCAGCCCCGTCTCCAGCTGCTTGCTTCCGGCCGCGGACTGCTGCAGACCGGCGTACAGATCATCCGCCCCACTCTTGGCGGACTGAATGCCGTCCTTCAGCTGCCCCGATCCATCCGCCAGCTTATCCGCGCCCTGCTTCAGCTGCGTTGCCGCCGCACCCAGCTGCGACGCCCCGGATGATAACGTTCCTGCGCTGCTACTCAGCTTCGACAGCCCCGCATTCAGCTCCGATGCCCCGCTTTCCAGCTGGCCGACACTGGCGCGAAGCTTGGCCGCACCGCCTGACAGCTCCTGCAGCTTGCTGCTTAGCGTCCCCGCGCCATTCTTTAGCTGCACCGCGCCATCATGCAGATCGGAAGCCCCGGCTGCCAGCCGGGATAAACCGCTCGAGAGCTCCGAGAATTGAGAAAGCATGCTTCTCGAATACGCCTCAGTCAGATTTTGCGACAGCTTGTTTCGCAGCTCCTTTGTCGCATTTTCGCTGATCTGCCCGGATATAAAGTTATAAAAGCTGTTGGATTCGAAGATTATATCCGCCTTCTGCGGCGATTCGCTTGTTAAGGAGGACGCATTCCCGGAGAAATTCTCCGGAATCGTAATCGTCGCGTAATACCGGTTGCTGACCATCCCCTCGCGGGCGGCCTGCTCGCTGACGAACCGCCAGTCGAAGGTTTCGTTCTCCTTCAGCTCCTTTACGAAATCCTCGCCGACATTCATCGCTTTCCCTTGATATTCCGCGCCTTTATCGAGATTGACAACGGCCACCGGCAGATCCTGAAGCTTCCCGTAAGGATCCCAGTTCCCCTTGATCAGGAATCCTCCGTACAGCATCGGCACGATTGATACGCCAAGAAACGTAATGATAAGCATCCTGTTTTTCAGAAAATAACCCAGGTCCTTCTTAAACACTCGAAACGGATTAGCCAATTCGGATCCATCCTTTATCTGTCATTCATTGTGCCCCTATTGTTTCCTGCGGCTTCCACTTCCATTCGACAGCTATTGCATTCGCCATCTTGTACACTTTAATAGAGGACTACATTACATTTTGAAGGGATGCGATGCTGATGAGTCGATGGAAAGCCGTTGTGCCGCTGCTAATCGGTTGTCTCTTTACCTTTGCAATAACGGGCTATGCCGCCTCTCAGGCGGCGTACGAAGAAGCGGAGCAGTCATGGGCCGCCCCGGCCTTGAAGGAATGGCTCGATCTCGGATGGCTGCAGGGCTATCCGGACGGGACGATTAAACCGGAGATGCCCGTGAACCGGGCGGAGATGGTATCGATGATCAACAGAGCTTTCGAATTGAGCGACGCGGCGCCCTTCTTTTATCAAGACGTCAGGACGTCCGACTGGTTTTACACCGAGATAGGCAAGGCTGTTCAAGCAGGCTACATACCCGAGGGGGGCAACGGCAAGATAAGACCGGGGCAGATCATTACCCGGGAGGAAGCGGCGCTTATGCTCGCAACCCTTGTTCAGCTGGAGCTTCCGAGAGAACAGGACAGTCCGTTCAAGGACAATGATCGGATTCAGGAAGCAAGCCGCGGAGCCGTTGCGAACCTGGCGGAAAAAGGAATCGTGCAGGGCTACCCGGACGACACCTTCCGGCCTGCCGAACCGGTCACTCGTGCAAGCGCTGTCAGCATGATCGACCGATTGCTGAAGTCCGGCATCGTGAACCGGACTTACTCGGCCCCGGGTACTTATGGCCTTGAATCCGCCGTCGAGACGGTGTACGGAGACGTTACGATAGCGGCTCCCGATATTACTTTGCGAAATTTGCATATTAAAGGGGATTTGATTATCAAGAGCGGCAGCGAGGGGTATCGCCTTATCGATGTCGTAGTGGATGGTGACACGATCGGCTGACATTCGGCCTGCCTATAGCATTGCTTTCCGGTTATTTGGTACTATTAGTCTAAAAAACAGATAAAGGAACATCCGCCATGTCCTCAACATCATTAGAAACAATCGCTTACCGCGAAATCCGGGAACGGATTATGCGGGCTGAATATATGCCGGGTTCGATGCTGTCGGAGAACGAGCTTGCCGCCCTGCTCGGCATGAGCAGGACGCCGGTCCGCGCCGCTGTTTCCCTGCTTGAGCGTGAAGGTCTCGTAGGCTCCTTCCGGGGCCGGGGGGTTATGGTGAAGGAAGTATCCGTCCATGAATTCAGCGAAATGTACGAGGTTCTTGTCTCCATGCAGCTGTTCGTGCTGGACGCAGCAGCCAAACGGCAGTTAAAGTTCGATATCGCCACCATGGAGCAGCTGCTCGAGCAGCAGCAATCCGCCTTGGAGCAAAAGGATTATTACGGCTACTACAATAGCAATTTGCAGTTTACCGAAACCATCCTGGGGACGATCCATAACGAAAGCATGCTGCAAATTATAGAGCTGTATCGCGGCCGTTACGTGTTCACAACCGTATCCTACCGCATCAAATACCCGCAATACCAGCCAAGCCGTTCCATTCAGACGAACCGCGGCATTCTCGAAGCCCTTAAGAGAGGCGATATCGCCGTGGCTAAAGCCGCTGTCGCTTCGCAATACTCGGATACGCACGAGCAGTTCATTCTCCATGGCTTGATGAAATAAATAGTCGTTTCGGCATGGATTATATTCTTTGAAAAAAGCCATGAATTCCCGCAATGGAATCCATGGCTTTTGTTTATCTGGCTTTCCTTTTCTTCCGATGGTATATCAACCATCCCATCCAACCGAGACCAAGCGCGAGCAGCACGCCAAGCAGAACGATATAAGACAGATGGAACAGGGATTCATTCATTTGGGTAACCTCCTTACGCCAACCGTTACCCAAATAGGATGAATCCAACGCGCCAAATTATACGGCTGCCGGGCTTGTTACCGCAATAGAATTCGCGGCCGCCCATCTTCTAGAGGTCTCGATCGAGATTCTCTCACTTTTTCGCCGCGGCCTTGAACGCTTTCACCAGGTCATCGGCGCTCTCCGAAATAACGAAGAGCACGTAATTACCCTCGACGACAATCTTGTAGTTCTTCGCGTTCTCGTATTGGTCCTGCAAATACGATTCGAACTGCTTCTGAACCGCTTCGGCGCGGCTGACCATGCCTTTCTTCACGGCGTCGATATCCTTCTCCTTCTTCACCTTGAATACGGCAATCTCGTTTGTCTTTACGTTCATAAGCGGCATGCGGCCGGAGTAATCGGCAAGCATTGAGGCATCAATGCCATACATGTTCTTCACGTCATCGGCGGTCATCGCGATCAGGGCAGGCTGCTCGACCGCTTTCAGCATCGCATCGACGATACCACTTGCGGCAGCCTCCGCAGACGGGCTTGGGCTAGGCTTTACGGTTGGCTTTGGCGTTGGTTTTGGCGTAGCGGACGGCTTTGCGGTCGGCGCCGGCTTCTTTGCGGGCTCGGAAGGCTTCGCGCTTGCCGACGGCTCCTTCGTGGCGGAAGGCTCCTTCGTTGGCGCCGGCGTCTTGCTTGGCGCGGGTGAAGCGCTTGCCGCTGGCTCCGGGCTTGCCGACGGACTTTCGGCAGGCGTCTCCGATGCCTCTTCGCTTGGCTGCGGATCCGGGCTTACGGACGGACTTTCCTCCGCGGGAGCCGAAGCCGAAGGAGTTGGCGAAGCTGCCGTATTATTGCTGCTGCTGTTGTTGTTATTGCCGCCGCAGGCGCTGAGCACGCCGCCCATAATCATAGTCGCGAGAAGAAGAATAATGGCGCGTTTTTTCATGTAAGAACTCTCCCTTGTTATATCGATTATTTGCCGAGCTTCAGAATCTCGTTGTTCTCGGCGAATGTCGCTGTGTTAAACAGCAACAGCGCATGACTGATGCCATTGTCTTTCATATATTGGCTGATGCTTCCGTTGTAATAACGCATGTCAATCACATGGATCTCCTTCGCATGCTGCGCGAGGAAGGGCAGGACGCTGTGGGCATACGAATCCTTGATTACAAGCAGCTTGTCCAGATCCACATCACCCGGCGGAATGTCGCTTGTCAGCGTCAAGAGCGCGTGAACGCCGCCGAGGAAATACGAATATTTGTCTTTTTTCGCGAGGTAGCTCTCGTCGTACAAGCTGTTCGTGGTTGTATCAGTATCCGCTACATACATCGACGTCGCCACCGGCTTATTCGGCAGGAATACTTGCAGCAGGTCCGGCTTCACCAGGCTGAACTGCCCGCGCGTATGATAACTGCCGA
The DNA here is from genome assembly GCF_004345425.1 of Paenibacillus sp. BK033. Classification (GTDB taxonomy): domain Bacteria; phylum Bacillota; class Bacilli; order Paenibacillales; family Paenibacillaceae; genus Pristimantibacillus. The sequence continues at coordinate 195,528 of NZ_SLVP01000004.1, read as the reverse complement.
GGAACGAATCGCTGACCGTCTTGACCGTATAGGAGGGCAGCGGATGCGGCGTCCACCCCATCTGCTTCGCATATGCCTCATAAGCGTAATAAGCGCCTAGCGTTGTCCAGTGATGGTCGGTCCGGTAAAAAATATTTTCAGAGGCATGCGGCTTCAGAACGTTGAACCCATTCATATACGTTAGATTAGCCAGCCCCTGAAGCTGCTCCCCTACGGCTTCGTTCACCCGATCCTGCCCGTCATGAGGCGCTTTCCAGGGAAGCTTGTCCGGATAAAGGCCAATCGAGGTTGGCGCCAACAGAAACGTCAGGTCAACGCCCGGATTAGCGGTGGCAAAAGCCTTCACCGCGGCCGTATATTGGGCAAGCAACGCCGGATCCGGCTTCGCAAACTTCTCGAACAGATAGCCGTCCTTCCCTTTATAGATTCCGTTGTTCTCCTGCTGCAGCCGCAGCTGCTCAGAAAGCGACTTTACCCATACCCACTGCCCGCGCAGCGGAAAATGATCCGTCACGTACGTCTCCGCCTCCTCCGCAAACCGCTTCGAGATCAGATTATCCCACGTCAGCTTGGGCGCCGATTGCAAATAACGGTTCTCCAGCTCGGAAAACTTGCCTGCCGGCGAGAAGAGGAATGCCAAGGCCAGCACAAAGATCGTGACGATAAACCAGATGGCGAGCAGCCGGTCGGTTTGTTTTTTCATCATGATGTCCCCCCTTGCTGTCAGAAACGGAAATACAGGAACGGATTAAACGTCGCGTCGACGAGATAAGAGACGGAGAGGAAGAACAACACAAGCATCGCGGCAAAGCCCGCCAGCGAACGGATAGCCGATAAGCTGCCGTTTTCCCGGTCGGCCGCCTTCCGTTCCCTCCAGGCGATTGAGGCCAGAACAAGCACCGCGAGCAATCCCAGGTTCGTATACAAGAAGTACACCGTCCCGTCATCCCAGACCGGCTGGCCGTTTAGGCCAAACATCGCTTTCAGGTAACGGCCAACCTTCGGCAGCTCGTCAAAGGCGAACAGCACCCACCCGATCAGGATAAGCAGGCTGGCGTAGACATGCCGGATCCAGCGCGGCGCGCGGGCGAGCAGCCGTAGACCGGCCCATTTTTCGAAAATAAGGATAACGCCGAAATACAAGCCCCACAACATGAAGTTCCATGCCGCCCCATGCCAGATTCCGGTCAGGAGCCAGACAATCAGGATGTTGCGGAGCTGCTTCGGCAGACCCTTCCGGTTGCCGCCAAGCGGAATATAGACGTAATCGCGAAACCAGGTGCTCAGCGATATATGCCATCTACGCCAAAAATCCGTAATGCTTTGCGCCGCATAGGGCTTATTGAAGTTCTCATTGAACCGGAAGCCGAACATCAATCCAAGACCGATAGCCATATCCGAGTAGCCGCTGAAGTCGAAGTAGATCTGGAACGCGAAAGCGATCATGCCAAGCCATGCGGTGAGCACCGGCAGCGTCCCCGCATCGACATCAGAGATGGCATGCCAGAGCAGGCCGATATTATTGGCCAGAAGCACTTTTTTAGCGAGACCGACAATAAAACGCCTTACCCCTTCCGCAAACATCTCCATCGTTACGCGGCGTTCCTTCAGCTGCCCCGCCAGCGTGTTGTACTGCACGATTGGCCCCGCAACGAGCTGCGGGAACAGGGCTACGAACGTACCGAAGTCGATCCAGTTGCGCTGGGCTTTCGCCGTTCCCCGGTATACGTCGATCATGTAGGACATCGATTGGAACGTATAAAACGAGATGCCGATCGGAAGCGCCAGCTCCGTCAGCGGAATATCCGTGCCTAGCAGGGAATTGACGTTGAGGATCGCAAAGTCGGCGTATTTGAAATACGACAGCAGCGCCAGGTTCACGATAACGGAGGCAACGACGATCGCTTTGCGCCGCTTCGGCCCCCACTCCGGCTTGCTTAACAAAAGGCCGAAGCTGTAATCCGTCACCGTCGAAATCAGCATAATGACGATATAGACCGGTTCGCCCCAGGCGTAGAAGACCAGACTGGCGAGGAACAGAATCAGATTCTTCCCTCTTCGCGGCGACAGCCAATAGAGCAGGAGCACCGACGGCAAAAAAATAAACAGGAACAACAGGCTGCTAAATACCATAGCCGGTTACGTCACTGTCCAAAATCCGCCTTGCGCGGCAGGTTTCAATTGATCTACTAATCGTTTCACGTCCAGCACTCTCCTCGATGCAAGGTAATGATATCGCATACATATCAGTGCTACTGACGCGGATTAGGACAAGAAAGTTACAATTTGCCGCAAAAAAACAGCAAAAAAGAGCACCCTCTTAAGGAGGATGCTCTTCGTAAAGGCAATCGTTTTATTGTCTAAGCGTCTTAAGCGCGCCGCTCCAGGCAAGAACCTGGTCCAGCATGCCGTTTACGTTCGTCAGATGAAGATCGGCCGGCTTGAATACCGAGCCGTTCTCGAAGTCCGTAAACAGCGACAGCGCCGGGTGAACGCGTACGTCGGCTACCGACAGCTCGCCAAGAATGCCGCGAAGATGCTCTGCGGCGCGGGCGCCGCCCACCGAGCCGTAGCTCACGATGCCGGCTGCTTTGTTGTTCCAGGCTTCGCGCGCGAAATCGAGCGCATTTTTCAAGGAGCCCGTGATGCTGTGATTGTATTCCGCTACGATAAACACAAAACCGTCGAGACCCGCCAGCTTGGCATTCCAAGCGCCTGCTTGCTCCGAAGCATCCACTTCACCAAACAGCGGCAGCTTGTAGTCTGCCACGTCCACGATCTCGTAGTTGGCATCGCCGCGTTTATCGGCAACACCCTTCACCCACTCGCCTACTTGCGGACATACGCGGCCCTGGCGCGTGCTTCCCAAAATAATCCCGATATTCAGCTTAGACATGATATACCTTCTTTCTTAGAAATAGTAAAAACGATTTGAACCTTGCACTATCGTTTCCATATCATTCCTTCTCTATGCAAGGGTCTAAATCCTTTCCAGAGCCTGCCTTAAATTCTCGTAAAGCTTATGGGCCGCCGGCGACAACGGTCCCGTACGGCTGACCAGCCCCATCAGCATGTCTACCGATACGTCCCGAAGCTCCCTTATTTGCGTGCCTTCGGGCAATGGCTGCAGGGCGGCAAGCGGAACAAGAGCGATGCCAAATCCGCTTGCCGCATAATGCCTAAGCGCCATCATGCTACCGATCTCCATCGTCTCGATCGACAGAGGTCCGCGATCCTGCAGGATTCTCTCAAGCTTCTTCCGGTAGGGGCAGGTTGCCGCCGTAATCAGGAGCCGGTGCCCTTCCAGGTCGGCAAGCTCGATGCGTTCAAAGCCGGTCAGCGGATGGTTCTCCGGAAGCAGCAAGACAAACCGTTCTTGAAACAGCGGATGGAAATACAATTCCTCTCCGGATTCCGGCGCGGAGCATAGCGCAAAGTCCAGCTCGCCCTGCCTTAAGCTGTTCACCAGCAGAGGCGTGCTGGCAATCTCAAGAGATACCTCAACCTTGGGCTGCAAGCCCATGAAAGCCGTAAGCAGCCGCGGCAGACCGAAGCTGGCCGTCGGCTCCGTTACGCCAAGCCTCACCTTCCCGGCTTCGCCGCTTTGCAGCTCGGCCAGATCGCTCTGCAGCCGTTCCATCCGGCGGACAATATCCAGGCTTTGCTCATGGAACAGCCTTCCCGCTTCCGTCAGCCTTACCTTCTTCCCCCGGTCAAACAGCCTGACGCCAAGATCCGCCTCCAGTCTCTGAATCTGCATCGTCACCGTGGATTGGGCATAGCTCAGCTCCTCCGCCGCTTGATGAAAGCTGCCATGCCGGACGATGGCATGCAGGGTCTTTAAAGTCTTCAAATCCATTCGTCTCTCGATCTCCCCGGATGAATTCAATATTTTTGAACCAATCCTTCATTTTATTCAATTATACAAATCGATGAGCGACTTATACAATGACAATAAACGAACTAGCAGGGAGGTCATCTTATGGAGCTCAAACATAAAACAGCGTTGGTAACCGGCGGAGGCACGGGAATCGGCCGTGCGACAAGTCTGGCATTAGCCGGCAAAGGGGCGGCCGTTGCCGTTAATTATTCGCGTTCCCGGCAAGAAGCGGAAGAAACCGTGAAGCTCATTCAGAGCTTGGGCGGGAAGGCAATAGCCATTCGGGCGGATGTCTCGAAGGAGGAGGAGGTCAAAGACATGGCGGAGACCATCGTCCAATCCTTCGGCACCCTGGATCTGCTGGTGAACAATGCCAGCATCACCCGCCACATTCCATTCTCCGACCTCGACGCCGCAACCGGCGAAGTGTGGGACGAATTGTTTGATGTCAATGTAAAGGGCATGTTTTATTGCGCAAGGGCAGCTACTCCCCTCATGAACAGACAGGGACAAGGCGCCATCGTAAACGTCGGCAGCATAGCCGGCTCAACCGGCTTAGGCTCGTCTCTGCCTTATGCGGTATCCAAAGCCGCCGTCCATGGCCTTACCAAATCACTCGCGCGCGCTTTGGCTCCTCATATAAGAGTCAACTGCGTGGTGCCGGGCGCCGTCGCCACCAGGTGGTGGTCCGGCCGGGAGGACCAAATGCTGCGGCTTGCCCCTAATCTGCTTCTGCAGCGCATCTCGACTCCAGAGGATATTGCGCAGCTGATCTGCGCCTCGTTGGAGCAGGAGGCCATGACCGGCCAGATGATTACCGTCGACAGCGGCCAAACGATGTAGCGCTATTTCACGATTTCCTTGTACTTCCCTGTGCTTGTAATTTTTACGGTAACCTGCACCGCGCCAAGGGAGCGCTCATTCAGGAAAAAGAAGCCTCCCTTGGTCAGCTGATGAAACAGGCGTGGGCACTGCCGGTACAACGTCTCTTCCATTTGAAACGGGTCGCAATGCTTCGCGAGTCCAACCCGGTACGTCTCTTTAATTTCCTCTTGTATGGCCTGCTCAGCCCTTTTTTCCAGCTCGGGGATCGTTGCATTGTCGGAATCCCTAATGGTTCCTTTTGCGGTAACCTTAAGATCGAACTTGACGTCCCCGTTGCTCTGCACCTTCGGAATGACTTTCATTCGGGGATGCCCGAATTGAATAGCCCCTTCATTCCCTTCCTCCAGAGGCACTTGAAGCGTGGTCTTGCTGATTTTTTCCGTTGCCCACCGCAGTCCCTTCAGCTCCGCGATCGACATCCAGTTTACTAAACTGCCTTTATCGAAAAAATACGCCCCGTTCATTTGAAACATCCCCCGGGTAGCTTTATCCTCCAGCCACGTGTCCTTATTAATGGTGATCGAAGGCATATAGAGGGAATTGCCCGGTTCATTCATGTTGGCGATAAGCCGATTGCCGTAAGAGGCAATGATATAGGGACTTTGACTGTGATTCTGCGCGCTCGTGTACATGATGGTATCCAGCGGAGACAGATTAAAGATCGATTTTTGAGTTAAAATGTCCTCCATCCTATCCTTGGTTCCAAATACAAGCACGTTATAACGGATCTGGTAATAGCGGTTTAACGTCGCATACGTTTCTTTGCCGCCCCGCTTCATCAGATTCTCGCTTAGCACGATGGCTTTCAAATGTCCCCAGAACAAAGGAAACTGAGAGGTCGCATTTGTATCCGAGAGCGAGAGAGCAAGGGTTTTCCCATGTCCCGTGCCAATCCAGATCGGCACCTTTTGGCCCAGCGACGTATTCTCGGATCTCGCGATATTCGAGAAATTCAGCACTTGAATATAAGTCTTGTATTCGCCATTTACGTAATCGATGCCAAGGGCGGTAACATAGGCCATGTTTTGAATATCCCGCGAGTTTGCGCAGCTTGACAAAGATCCGGCAGCCAATAGACAAATTAGGATTTTCCCAATCCAAAAACGCACTCTACCCCACTCCTTTATCGCTCGTCATCCGGATTTTGCAGGACAGACGGACGACGCTTCATTAAGAACCAAGGAAGTCTTAGGAACGAAGCCGCAACATCCTTGATTTTAAGCGGCGATAGGGGAGCAAGATAACTCACGCCGAAGGACCGCTGGCTTCCCATAAGCGCAATAAAGATGACGATCCCGAGAATAACCCCGTACATGCCAAGGAAAGAGGACAGCAGGAAAAAGAACAGCCGGATAATGCTGACGACCGTACTTAACGACTGGTTAACCAGCGTTACCCCCGAGACTGCGGTAATCGCCCCAATCACAACAACCGACGGCGATACCAGTCCCGCGCGGATCGCGGCATCGCCAATGATGAGACCGCCGATCGACGTTAAAGTCTGACCGATGGAGGTCGGCAGCCGGACACCGGCCTCGCGGAAGATCTCCAGGAGCATCAGCAGAATAAACATCTCGATCTGGGCGGAAAATGGCAGCCCCAGCCGGGAGACCGAGATGGTCGCCATAATCCGGAACGGCAGCTGGTCCTGGTGGAAGGCCATCAGCGCTACCCAGATCCCTGGCAGAAATACGGTAAGAAACAGACTGAATATCCGAATAAACCGTGCAAACGAAATGTAGGTGTAGTTGAAATGAATGTCCTCCGGCGACTTCAGCAGCAGGCTTAATCCCGCAGGCCCTACGATAACAAGCGGATTGCCGTCCATAACAATTAGAAACCTGCCGGAAAGCAGGGAGTTTACGCAGTAATCCGGTCTTCCCGTATAGTCCAGCAGCGGGAGAAGCTTGTATTTCGAGCCGGTTAACGCCTCCTCCAGCTGGTTAATGCTGTAGAGACCGTCAGTATCAATGGACTGCAGACTTTTATGCACCGCATTTAATATTTTTGGACTAATAATGTCCTCGAAATACAGCAGGGACAGCCTTGTCTTCGTCCGCTTGCCGATCGTATATTCCTTTACGTGCAGCGAATGACTGCGGAGCCGTTTGCGGATCAGCGCTACATTGACGGACATATCCTCAATAAAGCCGTCTTTGGGGCCTTTAATGGAAATTTCCGTGCTGGATTCGCTTGGCATCCGTTGCGGACGGTCGCTGATTCCCATATTGAAGTAACGCTTCTCCTGAACAAAATAAAGAAATAGCCCTCCCTCGAAGACGACTTCGTCAATGTCGTCCGCGGTGGGGATTCCTTTATAAGAAAACAGCGACAGCCGGGAAATCATCTGATGGATGTCTTCTGCCGAGGCTTTGCCGGCTGCTTCGTAATACTCGGTAAGAACCGGGAGGACAAACTCGTGAATTTGCCCGGTATCGCATAGTGCATTCGCGTACACCAGAACAACGGAAGGCTTGTCGCTGGCTCCGAACCGGCATGGCTTGACGAATACGTCCGCCGATCCCTGATAGAGCTGCCTCAATCGTTCTTCGTTCCAGATTACGCTGCCTGCGGGTGCTGTCCCTGCGGATGCTGTCATTGAGGCTCATCCTTCCGAAATGGTTTGGCGAACAGCGTGATGATCATCCATGTCAGAGTGACAACCAGCAGAATAGCAAGAGAAGAAGGCAAAAACACCTTGTACATCCACTGGTAATAGGAGTAGTCATTCGTACGGATGATACCAATAAAAATATAGCTGGCCATAATTATGGCCGTTGTCCATTTGCGGACATTCCCCGTCATCTTCAGAACATCGGTCAAGAGATACACCGCAATGCATATGCGAATACATGCCCCCGACATCCATTGAAAGATCGAGAAGAAATCGACATGCTCGATATATTGCCCCACCTTCACCAAACGCCACTGCTCGTAAGGCGAGGTCATCTGATTGGCCGCTTCCCTGGGACCGAATTCGGTAATAGCCCCAACGATTGGGCCCAGCATAATTCCTACAATAAACAGGCTGTAGAGGAGGACCTGCCACATTTTGATTTTTTCGCTTAGCCTATGCTGCAAGAGAAGCAGGAAAACAACCTCGATATAACCGCTTGCCGCATACAAAATGCCGTCAGCAACAGGCGCCCATCCGTGCTCCAGAATCGGAGTCAGCAGCCTGTAGTCCTTTTCCGAGTGATTAAAGACGCTGACGAATACCCCCAATGCGCAGACAATGGGAAACAATACGCCCGCCGTTATCGCAATAGAGCGCAGACCCCATACCGTAATGAAAAAGCAGATAATAACTAAAGTAAGGACAAGCACCAGCGCGGGGGAGTCCGGCAGATAGTTGGTTGTGTTCCATTTCACGGTATGGAGAACGGTTGTTGCTCCAATCAAATAAAGAATGGCGCACACCGGGAGAATCAGAATCCATGAGACAATGGGATGAGTCCTATCCGCTATCCACTTCTGCCACTTCAGCTGCCCGGATTTTCTCATCATCCATGTAAGCAGCAAGCACCATACGATAAATGCGGCACCCGTCACGATGACCGTAATCCAGGCATCCCGCCCGGAAGCGTCGAGGAGCATCGGATTCACAATGACATGATCGATAAGACCGTTGGTCAAAGCAAAAATCATAAGCATTTGGGCGATATTGATTTTGCTGGCCTTTCCACTCATAAGCATCATTCCGTTCCTGTTGTTCCCTTTCGCACAGGGCAAAAGATAGGTTATTCATTCCCATCCTGCCTGCCAAATTATTCATGGCGGCAATAAATGAGGGCTCTCCGGAGTTGGAGAGCCCTCATTTATTGCTCGGCTATGGGCCGATGTTCAATTAACGGCTTGAGCCGGTTCTCCCAGATCCACATCGGGTTGTATTGCCGGCGAATCAGGGTTTTGGCCTGAAGAACCGGATTAATCGCCATGAGGCCCGCGATCCGCTCCGCATGCTCGAGCAAATACGCCTCCTCCGAGGGATGATAGCTCTCCCTCGTATCCACGCCGAACCCTCTCGCATTCCATCTCATAAAATACGCATGAAGCCGGCTGCCCAGCTCCTCCAAGGCCGGGACCGCCTGATTAAGGACAAGCATATTGCCCCGGCTGGCTGCCTCCAGCACAATAAGCCCAAAGGATTCCGAATAAGAGGTACATATAAACAGGTTGCTCAAAGTAAACAGATCCATGACCCCGGAATGCGGGAAGCCATCCGGCCAGCCCTGCTCCGAGGTGAATACAAGGTTTTCCCCTCCAAGACCGTACAGCTCTCCTTCGCTCCTGATTCTCCGTTTGTAAGCAGCCGGCTCGATATCCAGTGAAGGAAAATCGCAAAAGATCATTTTCACCCTTTTGCCCGACGCCAATCCTATTGCCCCCAGAAGCGCAGCGGCTTTCTCCAGCTGCTTGCCTGTCGTGAGCCGGCCGGGATAGACCGCCAGAATGTCCGGCGACAGCAGATCGGTTCGCGTTCCAAGCCGCCGCACTTCTTCTCCCATTCCGCCAAAGAGATTCAGGCTGTTAGGGATAGCCCTGCACTGCTCAATCGGAACCATGTATTGCTCCGCAAGCGCGGCAAGCCCCGACTCGGCCGGATACAGATACGTCGTATTCGGCAGCGGCGAAAACCTTGCGGAGAGGGGCCAGTCCATCCGCTGCGGCCTGACGGCCGGGTAAGAATGCGTCATGGCAAGGAAACGAAGCCTGGGAAGCCGGGCCTGAACGTGACGGACGGCGATATTATGAACGAGATGCCAGCCCTGGTACAGGATATCGTGGAGGAACACAACGTCCACATCCAGCAAAGCCTCATGCAAGCTGTCGGCAATAACCTCCGCCTCCTGGAAGAAGCTGGGGTGGACTCTCCCCGTAGGCTGCGTGTAATCCATCCAATGAATTTGGTTGCCATGCAGTCTGTTCGTTATTTTCACCCATTCAATCCGTTCATCGCTATAGACGCCGTATCGTTCGGAGTCCGGGCAATCCTGACTTACAAGCACCTTGACGTCTACTCCGCCGCCCAGCAGCATATGCAGGTGCTCTTCCACCACGCTGACTAAGGAATAAGTCTTGGATAACCCGTTGAACATGGTCAAAATAGCCGTCTTAATGGCCTTCACCCCTTATTTAATCAGAAATAATACTTTCTTCTATGCCTGAAACAAAGGGGTTATGCATAGGTATTTAGGGTGTGTGCAATTCGGCTGACAAACGACCTTGGGAGGGGATAATGGGATGGCTTGTGTCAATCTCGGAACAGCCAACGGCTTCAACTTGTTTCTGTTCGGCAACCACACGCAATCCTTCGTTGATTCGGAGGGGAGAGTAGCCGTTGGCGGCAATGCCACTTATAACAGCTATGGGATAGGCGATAAGCTGCCCGTTTCTACAACGAGATCGGACCTTATCGTAAGGGGAAATATCAATATTACGGGGGGAACCAACTTCGCGGGGAACACCACCATATTCCCGAACGGCACGGTTATCAATTATTCGATGACCAATAATAACGGAGTGCCTGGCCAGCCTCTTGTAGGGACACCGGTCGACTTCGACGGTGCGGAACAATCGCTGGCCCAACTATCGCTTAACCTTGCCGGGCTGCCGGTCAACGGAACCGTGGTCAATAACTTCGGTACCATATTTCTATTCGGAACAGATCCGGCTCTTAACATATTTATGTTTAACGGCAATAACGTGGACGGCAACGGGCTGCGGCTCGATACGGCCAACGGCATTAATATCATTGCACCGGCAGGCTCAACTATTCTCATTAATGTAGGGGATGACAATGTCGGGTTCGGCAGCTATCAGATCTTCCGCAACGGCGTTACGCCTAACCCATCCGAGGGACAATTCATTCTATGGAACCTCTATCAGGCTACCACGGCTTATAACCAGAATCTTTCGATTCTCGGTTCGGTACTTGCTCCCTATGCGAACTGGGAAGCGATCGGCTTCGGCAATATTGACGGTACGCTTGTCGCCCAATCTCTCACGAATGTAGGCGGCACGCTTGAAGCGCATAATGTTCCTTTTATGGGCTGTCTGCCGGATGTAAATCCGCCTACAACCTCAACAACAACGACCTCGACAACGTCGTCGACGACATCAACAACGACAGCTTCGACGACAGCTTCGACAACTTCAACGACATCCACCGCAAGCACGACATCGACATCAAGCAGCTCATCAACGTCGAGCACGTCCAGTACAACAACAGCCATTCCCACCACCTCCACAACAACGACCACGACGACAAGCACAACGCCGGTGCCGACAACCACAACCACAACCTCTACTTCAACAACAACGCCTGCGATTGTCACGGGGCCGATTATTACAGCGACCAAAACCCCTAATGTCACGACGGCACAGATTGGAGATACGATTACTTATACGATTACCGTAACAAACATAGGAACCGCTCCGGGAGAAGCCGTAATCGTGGAGGCGCTGCCGCCGGGCGTTCACTTCATTCCATCCAGCCTGTTGATAGACGGCGGCTTTTTTAGCGGCGTCGACATTACGGAACAGGTCGTTATCGGTATTATCAATGTCGGTCAGGTTGTCACGATTCAATTTCAGGCCTTTGTTACGGGCTATCCTCCGAACGGACTGATTACGAATACAGGCTTTGTGGTTACGGTTCCGCCAGGCACTGTACCCGCAACGTGTACACCGGGGGATATCTCCGTTAACGCCCTGCCAGGCGTAACGCCTGTTCCGGGACTTTTTCTTCCTGTCCTTCCCGTCTTCAAACCGGGTGTAACGCCGACACCGGGTCAGGTTCCGAATTTGGGGCCAATAACCGATCCGGACGGAAGCGTGTTGCTGAACCAACAAATATCCGTTCCGGGCATTACGCTTCCGCCGCTTGTTGGCGTAACGATTCCGGTTTTGACAGGTTCGATTCAGCCGATCGTCTCGACCAGCTTTGTGACGGTCCCATGGACAACGGTGATGAACGCCCCTAACCTGCACATCTCCAAAACGTTCCTTGCTCTTACCTTATTTGTCGGGCAGCGAATTACTTATACCATCTTCGTCGTCAACAATGGCAACGCGGTATCCGGCCGAACGGTATTAACGGATATCCTTCCTTCCAATGCCGTCTTCATTCCGGGAACCATCCGAGTCAACAACGTGCTTCGACTGGATGACAATCCTAACGAAGGCATCAGTCTTGGGCCGATTGCTCAAAACGAAAGCATCCTGGTCCGGTTTGACATCCTCGTAAGGGGGAGCGGCTCGCTAACGAATACCGCGCAAGTAAAGGCCGATTTCCTGCTGCCGAATCAGCAGCTTCTCTCGCAAACCTTCGCATCCAACACGATATCCAATCCGGTATCCATGATTCGGGCATCGGATTACGCGTCCTTCCTCAAAACAGCCGATGCTCAAATCGTCAAGGCCGGGGAAAGTTACCATTACAATATCATGCTCACCAACCTATCGACGGACATCATCGCAACCAACGTCATCTTCTACGATCCGCTCGACAATCAGCTGCAATACATCTCGGGAAGCCTTACCGTGGATGGCATTCCGCAGCCTGACCCTCAAGCGGGCATTCCGCTTGGCACAATAGCGCCGGGAGTAACGCGCAGGCTTACCTTCCAGGTGAACGTACTGGCTGAGCCGATGGGGGGCATTGTCCTTAACCAAGCGGCCGTTCTTTTCGAATTCCGGTATGGGGCCTCTTGCTTCCGGGCAGGCCTGCTTACTAACACGGTTCGCGTTATCGTCGAGGAAGAGGAAGAATAATAGCAAAAGCCCAAGACCTCTGTGAACAAGGATCTTGGGCTTTTCTCATCTTGATCAGGCAAATTCCCAGCAGCTAAGGCTCAAGTTGCCGTACTGGTAGCTGCGGTGAAGCAGCCTCGCCTGACGCGTACCGTCCCCCGCCCCCATGGCCAGCAGGAGCGGAATAAAATGCTCGCTTGTCGGCACCGCTTGTGTCGCGTAAGGAGCGAGTGTACGGTAATGGAACAACGCGTCCAGATCCCATGCCTCCAGATGATCCTGCAGCCATTGATCAAAGCTTGCTGCCCATTCATCCACGCCATCCGGTCGCCAGTTCAAAGCCCGCAGATTATGAACGGTCCCCCCGCTTCCGATCATCAGGACATCCTGCTCTCTAAGCTCAGCAATCGCTTTGCCGATCTGATACTGCTGCTCGTTCGTCAGGTACCGGTTCACCGATAAAGCGATAACCGGAATGTCCGCGTCCGGATACAAGAGCTTCAGTACCGCCCACGCACCGTGATCCAGGCCGCGTTCTTCATCCGTTACCGCCCGTATTCCCTGCGATTCAAACAGGGATACGATGCGGTCCGCCAGGGTGCGATCCCCTTTCGCCGGATAAGTCATCCGGTACAGCTCATCCTGGAATCCGCCAAAATCGTAAATCGTGCTGTACGTCTTAACGGCGCTGACAGCCTGCACGTTCTCCTCCCAATGGGCCGAGAACAGAACAATGGCCTTCGGCTTTGGATGATTAACCGCGAAGGACTTCAGCAAGTCCGTATAGCTGTTATCCTCCAAAACAATCGAAGGCGCGCCATGCGCGAAGAAATAAGATGGAAGCATTGCCGTTCACTCCTTATCTATGATTATGGTTTTTATCCTCTTGCGTCTTCCTTGATCCATCGCAGGAAATCCGTTTTGCTTCAATTATATTAGTAATGAAAATAATTATTTTCTATAAGAAATATAATGCCGCAACGACTAGCCTGTCAATTGAAAAATTGTTAATATAAATATTAGTTTTGTACCACTAATATTTCGAGGAGTGAGCTGCGTTATGGATATCGGCTCCACCATTCGGGCCATCCGCAAGCGGAAGAATATCACGATCGCCCAAATTTGCGAGGAGACCGGTTTGTCTCAAGGCTTTATGAGCCAGGTCGAAACGAATAAAACCTCCCCGTCGATTACAACGCTGCAAAGCATTGCAAATGCGCTTGAGGTTCCGCTAGCTTACTTGCTGCTGGATAAAAAGGAAAAAATGCAGCTCGTCCGCAAGGATGAGCGCCGGATAACGACTAGCGGGCCGGACAAGCTGAAGGTGTCTCACCTGAGCTCCACCAAAAACGTCCATATGATGATCGTTGAGCTGCCGCCCGGCGCGTCGACCGGAGAAAATCATGCCCACGAAGGCGAAGAGGTCCATGTCGTCATTCAGGGAACCCTCTATATCGAGCAAGGCGAGGATGCAGCCGAATTGAGCGCGGGCGATTCCTTCAGCTGGAATGCCTGCACGCCGCATACGGTAAAGAATATCGGAGAGGATACCGCGATCGTCATGATCTCGGTTTACACCGAATCCGATCCTTCAAAAGCATTTCTATAAGAAGAAGAAAGGGTGCCCCGGGGCGCCCTTTCTTCATCCAGCAACAAAATAAATTATACACATTTGTTCCCGCCTGACGCCCTTTTCTCGGCCTAGCACCCTGTGATAAAGTGGAAATTGGGCCAAATAAAGATCCGCGGAGGGGAAAACAAGGACGAATACCGTCCGGCGAGCCTAAACAAACTAATATACATACCTTTTCGTTGAAAAGCGAAGGAAAGGAAGGCCATTATCCATGAATGCTTCTCATGCTGGTGGATCCAGCACTGCCCCCGACTTAACGAATATTAAGCGCGGGCCTATTATTGCTACGATTATAATTGGCGCTTTTATCGCCATTCTGAATGAAACGCTGCTTGGTAACGCGCTTCCGGAATTAATGAAAGCTTTTGAAGTTGGCCCTTCAACTATTCAATGGCTCACAACCGCCTACATGCTTGTTGTTGGCGTACTCGTTCCGGTCACGGCGTTGCTTCAGCAATGGTTTACAACCAGGCAGATGTTTATCGGCGCTATGACGTTGTTTTTTGCCGGTACCGTTATTTCGGCCGTTGCGCCCGAATTTGGCGTTCTGCTTGTCGGACGGATTGTTCAGGCTATCGGGACCGGCTTAATGCTTCCCGTATTGATGAACACCATTATGGCTATCTTCCCGCCCGAGAAACGCGGAGGAGCGATGGGTCTCATCGGTCTTGTCATTATGGCGGCTCCGGCGATCGGTCCAACGCTGTCCGGCGTTATCATGGACTCGCTCAACTGGCGCTGGCTGTTTATTCTCGTTATTCCTTTGGCGGCTTTATCGATTATCTTCTCCTTTATGTTCCTGAAGAATGTGTCGGATATTACGAAGCCAAAGGTGGATATCCTCTCGATCCTGCTTTCCACAATCGGTTTCGGCGGACTCGTGTACGGCTTCAGCTCGACGGGAGAAAAGGGCTGGTCGGATCAGGAGGTAATCTGGATGATAACAATCGGCGCTGTCGCACTGATTATCTTTATCTTCCGCCAATTGAGGCTGGAGGCTCCGATTCTGGACCTGCGCGCCTTCAAATCGCCAATGTTCTCCATCGTAACGATTCTGCTCTTTGTTCTTATGATGACGCTGTTCTCCACCATGACGCTGCTGCCGATGTTCCTGCAGGGAGCACTGCTCATGACGGCTTTCACTTCGGGTCTCATTATGCTTCCCGGCAGTATCGTTAACGGCATTATGGCTCCGATCTCCGGCGTATTGTTCGATAAATTCGGGCCTCGCATTCTGGTAACTCCAGGTCTTATCCTTGTAGCGATCTCGCTGTGGATGTTTACCGGCATTGATGCCGCGGCAAGCAACGGACATATCATCCTGATTCACATCATCATGATGATCGGTATTTCCCTTGTCATGATGCCGGCTCAAACCTCCGGCCTGAACCAGCTGCCGCGCCACCTGTATCCGCACGGTACGGCAATCCTGAATACCCTGCAGCAAGTGTCGGGCGCGATCGGCACAGCGCTGTTCATCAGTATTATGAGTAACGGCACCAAGGATTATCTGAAGACCTCCTCCGATCCGGGCTCGCCGGCCGAGCAGGCTCACGGCATGGTCGCGGGTATCCATGATGCCTTCTGGATAGGCCTTGTTGTCGCCATTGCTGCCATTGTTATCGGTTTGTTTGTGAAACGCACCAAGCCGCCCGAGGGCGATCAGGGAGCGGAAGGCGAGAAGCAAGTCAGCATGAGCCATTAATCAACAAAACAAAAGCGCCCTCCAGAAGATTCTGAAGGGCGCTTGCTGTTTGAAGTTATTTCAGGAAGCTTTCTTTGAAGATAGCAAGCAGGCTTTCCAGTGTAGTAGGGTCGCTGTAGGTGGAGGCTTCCGTATCGATTTCGATGACATGGTTATTTTTAACCGCAGGGATGTTCTTCCATGTATCGGTATTCATAAAGGCATTGTCGTTTGCCGTGCTTCTGCTGAGTACGATATAATCGCCGGCATAATCGGACAGCGTTTCTTGCGACAGTGTGAAGTAACCTGGTCCTTGAGCATCCTTCGTTACTTTCTCCGGCATTTTCAGACCCATGGCTTGGTACAACACTTCCGTGCCGCGTGCCCAGTGGTCGCCGAATACGTAGAAGCTTTTCGCGTCCGTTTCGATAACGGATACGGTTGCGTTCTCGCCGATCTTCGCTTTCACCTCGTCGCCGATTGCGGCAGCGCGGGATTTGAAGTCGTCAACCCAAGTTTGCGCTTCTTTTTCTTTGCCAAGAATCTTGCCGATTTCGACCTGCTGATTCAGGTAATCCAATTTGCCCCAAGTGAAGGCAACCGTAGGAGCGATTTCGCTCAGCTTGGCAACGTTCTTGCTCTCCGTGCCAACGACGATCAGGTCCGGATCAAGCTCGATGATTTTCTCCAGATCTTCATCGGATACTACCTCAACGCCTTTCAGCTTGTCGTTGAAGAGCGGGCTCATGTTGGTCCATTGGTCTACGCCCACAAGGTCGGCTCCCATGGAAATCATGTTTGGCGCGTAAGCCAGTGCTACGATGCGCTTGGGATTGGCGGGAATCTCAACCGGACCGCTTTCGGACTGGTAAGTAACCGTACCGGAGGCCGGCTGTTCCGCCGCTGCGGAATTTGTTGCCGCAGGCGTTTCGGCAGCTGCTGCGGAGCCGTTATCGGCATTGTTCGCGTTGTTGGATTTGTTGCTGCCGCAGGCACTCAGTACAACAACAAGTACAAGCAGCATGATTGCGGGAATACATTTTCTCATGGTTTAACCCCTTTTATTTGAAATGGCATTATATACGATAATGATTATCAATATCACAATGAATAACTATAAATGGTTATTGAAACTCTGTCAATGAGCGCAAAATAAAATTTTATTAGGATTAGGCTGGAGGATGATTGTGCAATGACTACGGACAATTTGCGGTATCCCATAGGACCTTTCGAAGAAGTATGCGATCCCACCGCCGAACAGCGCAGCAATTGGATGAAGGAGATTGAACGGATGCCGTCGCGGCTTCGGAAAGCGGTGGAACAGCTGTCCGAAGAGCAGCTGGCTATCCCTTACCGCCCCGGCGGCTGGACGATTCGGCAGGTCGTTCACCATCTGGCGGATAACGATATGAACGCCTATATCCGGTTCAAGAAAGCCATGACCGAAGATAATCCGGCGGCTTCCACGTACCGGCAGAACATGTGGGCAGAGCTTAACGACTATGAAGCGCCCATTGAGGCATCGATTGTTCTGATCGAAGCGCTGCGCAGCCGGTTTGCCGTGCTGCTGCAAGGGATGCAGTCATGGGACTTCGCGAGAACCTTTACGAGCCCGACAAACGGACTTATGACGCTGGATACGGCGATACAGCGCTTCGAATGGCATGGCCGGCATCATCTTGCGCAGATCAATTCATTAAAAAAGCGTATGGGCTGGTAGCCCATACGCTTACATTTAAATGCCTCCTGCGGTTATCTTGCGACGCTCTCCAACACCTGCTTCACCAGACGTTTCGGCGCCGCCAGCAAATAAGCCTCCTGTATAAGCACGGCCAGCTCGTCCCAACTCGGACCCGCTTCCATGTCAACGGAAACCCAGCCATGATGGCCGATATACGGCGTCTTGACATAGCCGCCCTGCTCAAGCAGCAGGTACTGCTGCTCCTTCGTCGCTTTGATCGACAAGCTTGGCAGGACGCTATTATGCCCTTCCCCCATCATAATGAAGGTTTTGCCCCTTACTTTCATCACGTCATGCCCAAACCCGTCAACGATCTGGTCTACCTCCGGCAATGCCGAGCAAATGCCCTGCACCCGCTCCAGCATCGCTTTCCCAAGCTCCGTCTTCATCCCTATCCCTCTCTTCTCCGATACAGATCGATACTCTTATAGCCTTCTCCAAGAATAACCTTCATCTCGGCTTTCCGTTTGGCTCTGGTCTCCTCTTGCACGGCACTAAACACATAACGGGCCCAATCCTTGCGGTACCCCGGGGTAAGCGAACGGAAAAACGACAGAACCTCCGGATGATCCTGAAGCTCCTCCTCAATCTGAGTCACAAGAGCCTCGTAGTCGGCTACGCTTTGGCTCGGTTTCTTGGAGGCCGACGAACCCTTCTTGCGGGCCTCGGACTTGAAGCCTACAACCGTAAAGACGTCATCCAATCCCACCATGCGGGCAAATTTGACCTCGCTGGTTCCGATATAGCCATCCTCCTCGCTCGCGCCCAGCCCCTCAAACAGACTGTCGCGGTGGATGTAGGTCGGATATGCTTTATTGCCCTTCTTCGGATAGGCGGCATACAAATAACCGCCTTCCTCCAGGTAATGGTTGTCGATGACCTCGGTCATTAGCTGCTGCAGAGCCGGCATATCGAGAACGAAAGCGAATATCAGATCGTAGCGGCTGCCCGCCTGCAGCTCGCTTTCATACGGCTCCAAGCCGGCGAGCGCTTCGCTGCCCTCCGGCAGATGCAGAACGGCTGCTTTTTTATACTTATGTAAATTCAACTTCTCCACGATCGTCTTGCTCATCAGGAACCTCCGATTGTTTTACATGCGCGTAGGGTGCTTTGTCATAAACCAGGTTAAGCTGAATGCCATGCTCCAGATAGGCCTTTGCCCCGCATAATACAATCGTGAAGCCTTCCGTCGAGCCAATCGCCCGCTGCACGATTTCCTCTGCTTCTCCCTGAAAGCCGGAGTCGGTAACGGTCACAAAGGTTTCCGTTTCGGACAAAGCCGTAAACGTCCATTCGGCTCTTGTTCCCCAATCGATAACAATGCGTTTGTTAGTCTCGAGCTCCAGTACGCGGACAGGTGCCGATGCTCCGTACATCTCCCAGAACCACTCCACCTGACTGCCTTCTTCCAGCTTCCCGCTGCCACTTGTGAACCAGAACTTCGACGTTATAGCCGGATCGATGAAAGATTCATACACATCGCTCACCGGACGCCTGATCATCATTTCAGCTTTAGCTGCTATTGCTGCTGTCACCTTCAAACCTCCCCCTGTCGTTTACTACTTCCTTATTTCTATATTGGCCGGCGGTCGACCTGCTAAACCTGCTCTGCCTTCGCCGGTTTGCTTAGCTTCTTGTAAACCGCCTTGATAAACCCTCCAAATACGTCATGACTGTAGGTGAACCCATGCTTCAGGTAATATTGAAGCGCGTCTTCATTGCCATTCGATACATAAATGAGCAGCAGGTCAACGTCAGGAAAGCTTTCCAGCCATTCCATCGAGGCCTTGAACAGCTTTGCGCCAAGCCCCATGCTCCGGTAGCCGTCACGCAAATACAAATTGCTGAGGAAGCCTATCTTCTTCGGCAGCTCTACCCAGTCCGGGTAAAAGCCCTTGCTGTCGGCAAGGTGCCGATTGGGAGCCCAAGCAGGAAGCTTATCATCCCCGGGCTCAAGATCTTCTATGGTCGAGAATGCATAGCCAACCGGCACGTCTTCGTCCCTGGCGATCAGGACATGGGCATGAAGCGCACCGTCATAGCTTCTGCGCATCCGCGTATCAAAGTTCATCCAGTCGAATACCTCCGGAGCCATGACAGCCCGGGACTTCTGAAAGGCCATCAGCTCGTTGCACAGCTCCCGGCAGGGTTCAATGTTGCCGTCCTTTACAACTTCTATCGTTATATTCGTCATGTTTTGCCTCCCGCATGCCATCTCTTCCTCTTGTATAACTAAAATACCGTGAACGGCCATCACAATGCAATCGGCGTTTAAACGCAAAAAAAAGAGCCTCTGCCAAGAGACTCTTCCAAGTTCTATTCAAACAGCTTACCCAGCGCATCCAGCATTTCGCCTGTGCCATGCTCGCGAATTTCCGGCGTATCATGCCCGTCGAAGAAGGCGCCTTGCTCGGTGAATACCAGCTTGGTTCCGCCGTCTACGGGGAACAATTCGATGGTGGTCGTCGAGACGGACATTCGCGTGTCGTTCATATCCAGCGTGTAGGTATAGACAATACGCTCGGCCGCCACAATCTCCTGATAGACCGCGTCAAACGTAAACACCGGTCCCTCCGGCGGCCCGCCGCTGCTGTATTCGCGCCCGCCTACCCGGAACTCGAATTGATCGGGCTTCGAGAACCACTTGCCCTTTACCTCCGGGTCGGCAAAAGCTTCGAATACCCGCTCCGCATTCGTCTTGTAAGTACGTTCGACAACAAAGGTCGCATGCTTAACAAATCTTTCGCTCATAGTGAGTGATCCTCCTCAAATGAATTGTGAAGCAATTCATGCTTCGTAAGCATAAACGTAATGAATTGCGATGCCATTCAAGCCACGTAAGCGAATTCCCTTCGATTACGGCTCGTCTTCCCCCTGCTCAAGCAGGCTGCCCAGCCTGTCCAAGCGCTGCTCCCAACTGATGCGCCGTTCAAGCACCGGCTTCTCGAACTCCATCTTCATCGCCTGTAGAAGACCCGTAAAATCATCCACCGTCAGGCCCTTCTTGCCGATGAGCAGCTTGGAGGCGTGCTCCAGCTGTTCAAGCAGCTTCTGCTGCCGCGTGATCTGCTCTTTGATCCGCTGCTTCTGCAGCGTTACCATCTCCAGCGGGCTGATCTGCTTGGCGGATAAGGTCTCCTTAATCTCTTCCAGCGACAAGCCCAGCTCCTTCAGCGTCAGAATCTGATGCAGGCGGGAAAGATCGGACTCGTCGTACAGCCGGTGACCCGAATCGGTCTGCCCCGACGGCGAGAATAAGCCGATCTGATCGTAGAAGCGCAGAGTTCTGACCGTCAGCCCCGTCAGTTTGGCGAGGTCTCCAACTTTCCAAAGATTGTTCATGCTCAGTCCTTTCGTGGATGCTAGCTTCATACCGGTAACTCTATTTTAAAACATGACGTTACGTAAGGTGCAACCCCCAAGCCGATTTTACATTAGAAATATATTTGGTGCGGATAAGGAGGAAGTATACAAGCTGAATGACAACGAAGGAGCCAAGCACCGTCAGCGACGGCTTCACCATACCATACTCGAACATATGCTGCATCGCCGTAAGGGCAACCGCTCCGTGAATTACGGCCACTAAAATCGGGGCGAAGAACAGAATCATCAGCTGCTTCGTCAGAATGGAGGACAGCTCGCGGTCCGTAAGCCCAATCTTGTGGATGGCCTGGAACTTCCGTTTATCCTCGCCAAGGTCGGTATAGAGGCGAAAATACAAGAAGCTGCCCGCACCTACGAAGAATACGATACCGATAAAAAATCCGACAAACAGGACGACGCCAAAAATCTGATCCTGCTGGTACAGCGCATAATCCACGCCCATAAACCAATTGTCGGTCTTGCCAAGCTTGCCGTCAATCTCTTCTCCTGCCTCTTTAAGCGCATCATGCGAGCCCGAAACGTCAAAGGCATACTGGTAAATGACGCTCTCCGGCTGCTTCAACTGTTCAAACCGTTCATCGGGCACCACGTAATAATCGGATCCTGCCTGAATAACCGGCGTATCGAGCGTCTGCACGGGCTTAAAAGTAATCCCCGCTTCCTTCAGCGTAACCGGCGTCAGCTCCGGCTGCGCCGCTCCCATCATCGTGCTTCTGTAATGGACAATAGCCGCATCATCGCCTTGCACATCGGCCTTAGTCCCTTTGACAGCTGTTTCGAGCGCATTAAAGGCGGATTGCGGCACGACGGAAAGCCGCTTGCCGTCTTTCGTCTCCACATTTTTAACGGTCAGCGCATACGACTGATAAGACAGCCCCGCTTCCTTCAGCGTCTGCTCAATCATCGCAACGTCCTGCTCGGAAGGCTTGTCATACGAGGTATATTTCATAGCGAACGGATTGTCGTTCCGAATAATATCCGTATACATCGATTTGAACCCGAACAGCGAGCCAATCGCGGAGAAAGCCACCGTCGACAGAATCGCCACCATAAAGAACGTTCTTGCGTTATCCTTCATTCGGTAAGCCAAATCCGATAACAGAACAATGTTGGTTTTCCGCCAGAAAATCGAACGGCTCTTGCGTCCTTTATGAACGGCATACACGCTCAGCTGCGTGAATAGGAAATACGTACCGATAATCACGACAACCGTCACCGGAATCATGGCATAAAAGACGATCATGCCTTTGGCCGCCAGCGCCGCGGCATAACCGCCAACGATCAAGAGCAGCGCCAGCCAGGACAGCAGCGCGGATGCCTTCGGCTCCGGCTTAGGCTTGTTCGAGCCCTTGAGCAGATCAATAAGCGAGTTGTTGCGCAGCACCGTCACCGTAAATAACGAAATAAGCAGGAACAGCGCCATAAAAGCCGCACCGGTCAGCACAATCGCCTTGGTCGGAAAATAAAAGGGCAGCCTTTCATCGAGACTAAGCAGCCTCTGGGACAGCAGAAGAATGACCTGGGCAAAGCCAAGCCCGGCTGCAATGCCCGCTGCCGTTGCGCCAAAGCCGATCACGATATTTTCCATAAACACAAGGCGGCGCAGCTGCATGCTGGTCATTCCGTGCATAATGAGAATGCCGAACTCCTTCTTGCGCGTCTTCAGGAAAGATCCCATCGAATAGAGCACGAAGAAAAACGAAAAGACGTAAATGACCGATTCCGCGAAGTGCATGGCGGTAGACACGCTCATATGGAGCGCGCCATCCGCAAGTCCCGGATGAAAAGCAAATATCGAGTAGACGAAAAACACCATAACCGAAAACACGCTGCTTAGAAAATACCCCGCGTAAATCCTCCGATTGCGGATTACGTTATTGAAAGCAAACCGTCGCAAGCTCATAATAAGCCCTCCCTGTTGATTTGATCCCATCGTAACAAAGGAGGGAATGAGGCTGCTATCGATTAACCTTACGTTTCCTTACATTATTGAAAGGTTCAGCTTCTCTTCCGGTAAGCGCACGCCGACACGCAGTACCGCCCGCGGAACAAGCGGTGGAATACGCTGTTGTTCAGCAGATTGAAAGCCCGGCTCAATCGCAGCTGCTGCGCGCGATATATGATCAATTAGCCGGAAACAAAAAGGTGAAATACGTCGATTTTTGTCGTATTACACACAATATACAGACTCGAATTTTGCTTCATTAATATCAAAACCAGGTTCTCCTTGCATAAATACACCCCATTAAACAATTCAGTTAATCGGTTAAAATATGCCTTCGCCTATTCTCCTCTAACCCCAGGGATACGCATCAGATAAGTCGGCATCAGTTAGTAAAGAAGTAGGATTAAATAATCTTAATTTCCATAAAAAGGGGTAAAAATAGCCGAAAAACGCTATTCGTTCGTTCGGCCCATTGAGGAAGGAGATACACAACACTTTATAAATTTGTTTACTTTACAGTTTAATTTTACTATAATATTCTTGTTCAAAATCATAATTATACCTAAAATTAAATAGAAGGGCAGACGTGATCATGACGAAAAAGCCAAATGTAATTGTTTTTTTCACGGATCAGCAGCGATGGGACACCACTGGCGTTCACGGAAACCCGCTTGGGCTTACGCCAAACTTCGATCGCATGGCGATGGAAGGAACGCATGTTTACAACTCCTTCACCTGCCAGCCGGTATGCGGTCCTGCGAGATCGTCGCTGCAAACCGGCAAGTACGCGACGACAACGGGCTGTCATGTGAACGGAATACCTTTGTCGGAGGATGCGCGGACGCTGGCGCATTATTTTAACGAAGCGGGCTATGAAACCGGTTATATCGGCAAATGGCATCTGGCCAGCGGAACAGGCGCGGTGCCTGAGCACATGAGGGGCGGCTATCGCTACTGGCTGGCTTCCAATTGCCTTGAGCTTACTTCGGATGCTTACGATACCGTCGTATACGATAACGAGAACGAAGCTGTAAAACTGCCGGGGTATCGGGTTGACGCGTTAACCGATGCGGCTATCCGCTATATCGATCAGAAGAAGGATGATCCGTTCTTCCTGTTCCTCTCCTATCTCGAACCGCATCATCAGAATTCGTGGGACAATTATCCGGCGCCTAAAGGTTACGAAGGGCGTTATGGAGGCGGGCAATACGTACCGACCGACCTGGCCGCCCTCGGCGGCACAACCCACGCCCATCTTGCCGGTTACTATGGAATGGTGAAACGGCTGGATGAAGCGTTAGGACGGATACAAGATGCTTTAACGAGCCTGAATCTCTACGACGATACGATTATTTTGTTTACTTCGGATCACGCGTGCCATTTCAAAACAAGAAACTACGAGTATAAACGTTCCTGTCACGAGAGCTCCATTCGGGTCCCAACCGCTTTCTCTGGCGGCTTCTTCCGGTCCGGCGGACGCCTTCAGGAATTGGTATCGCTTGTTGATTTACCCCCGACCCTGCTTGACGCTGCCGGCATTCCGGTGCCGGACGATATGCAAGGCCGCTCCATTTTGCCATTGCTGAGCAAAGAGACAAAGGAATGGCCGCAGGAGGTGTTGGTCCAGATTAGTGAATCGCAGGTCGGCCGAGCCATCCGTACGAAGCGTTGGAAATACAGCGTCACATCGCCAGCCTCTAACAAAGGATCTTCCGATCAATATATCGAGGACTTTTTATACGATCTGCAATCCGATCCTTATGAGTTAAACAACCTGGTCGCCTCGAAATACCATGCATCAGTAAGGGAAGAGCTTCGGGAAACGCTGATTCGCCGCATGCTGGAAGCAGGAGAAGAAGCACCCGTGATCTTGCCTGCGGATAAATGAGAACCTAGAGGCTTTCTTGTCTAATTGCGAAACAGAGAGGCGTCCGCGGACGCCTCTCTGTTCTTTGCCAGGCTTATTGTGCCGTTGTCGCATCTGCGGGAGCATCCGGAGGAGCCGCGCCGTCCTGCGGCATTTTACCGCCTCCCATGCCACGGCCTCCGCCTCCCATGCCTCCATGACCGCCGCGTCCGCCGCCCATACCGCCGCCAAATCCGCTTTGAGCCTCCGTAACGCCCGATTCGTTGACCCAAGTGATGAGGGAGGAAGCCGTAAAGGATACCACTTTTGTCCCGCCGCTGTATTCGCCGCCGTTGTAAAGCCCGTTTGTTGCCGTGCCCGTCGATTTGCCGCCCGAGTAGATGGCGTAGGAAGCGTCTTTTGCAAGATCCGGCGTGCTGATGTAGACTGCCTGATAGTTCTTGGACGGTGCATAGGTCATAATCGCTTTGCCGGACTCGTCTTCCAGGTGAACCAGCGTACCCGCCTGCTCAGTCTGAGGGAACATCATCAGAATGCCGGCTTGCGTCGAGCTGTCCGATGCCGCCTGCACCATGCCGGAGCTGCCTGCCGCAACAAGCGTGCCGCCCGTCATGTCGAAGGTGCCGTCATAGTCCAATGCGCCATTGCCGCTCATGGTTGGCCCGTCAACCCTAACGGTGCCGCCCGTCATCACAATGGAGCCGTTTGCGTCAAGACCGTCGCCTTCCGCATTAACATAAAGGTTGCCTCCGCTGATGGTAAGAAGACCTTCCGAAGCGCCGCTTGCCGGTTGACCGCCGCCGCCCGGAGCTGCTCCGTCTACGCCGGAGCCGTCCGCCCCCGTTGCGGCATTCACTCCGTCATCGCTTGCCGCAAGCTTGATATCTCCGCCTGCGATGGTAATATCGGTTGCCTCGATTCCCTCATTGCTCTTCGTGATATCGATCGTGCCATCCGCAATCTGCAAAGCGGTCTCGGCATGAATACCGTCGTCGTCGGCCGCGATCCGGTACTCCCCGCCGGAGATGGACAAGCCGCCCGTGCTGTGCAAGCCGTCCTTGCCCGACTGGATGCTATACGTGCCGCCTTCAAGCACAATGATGCCTTCTTCGCCTTCCGTATCGTTGGTCGTTTTGATGCCATGGCCGGCTGCTTCCAGCGTGAAGCTTCCGTCCTTCACCGCCACAAGATCACGACCCATGACGGCATCGTCCGCCGCTTGAATATCAAACGTTCCGCCGGTGATTTTCAGCTTATCCTTGCTCGCAATCCCGTTGTTGTAGCTGCCTTGCACGGTCAGCTTGCCCGTACCGTTGATCGTCATATCGTCCTTGCTGAAGATAGCCGCATTCGGCTCATCCGTTTCCGAATCCGGGAAGACATAGTCGGCTCCGTCGGATACTACATTGTTCGTGCCTTCCGGCAGGGACAGGATCAGCTTGCCCGCTTCCTCTACATAAATCGGAGCGCTCTTGCTGTAATGGATCTCTGCTCCGTTCAGAACCAGACGGACTACGCCTTTATCCGCTGCATCTACGACAATCCGGCCTTCGTCCAGCTTGCCGCTGGCTACGTAGGTTCCGGCAGCCGTAATCGTAATAACGCCATCCTTCACTTCCGCGCCGGAGCCGTCAACCGTTGCCGTCGTTCCGCTTAAGGCAATTCTCGTCGCATCCGATGCGCTCCAGTCGGCATACGTATCATCCTCGTCGTATTCAACGGTGTCATCCAGTTGATAGCTTGCCGTCTGAACGGCTGCGGCTGTTCCGCCTGAATTAGACGAGCCCGTGCTGCCCGTCGCATTGGTTCCCGCGTTCGTCTGGCTATTGCATGCGGACAAGGCTGCCGCGCATAATAAAATAAAAGCTAATTTGCCTAATCTCTTTTTATTATTCATCTTTTCTCTTCCTCTCTATAGTTAAAGTCAGCAGGTTTAAGCTTCAACGACCGTCGGAGTCATCGTTAAGGAAATATCGAGATTGCCGTTCCGGCAGCGGATCGCGTCCAGCAGCTCCTTCTGATTCAGGGAAGGATCCAGCGTGACGGCATAGACAAGCTCGTACAAGCTGCCCAGCTCGGTTGTCTTTACTTTTTTCAGCTCGTATTGCACGTTATAGATGTTGAAAATTTCGGCAAAAGCTTCCTCGTAGCCCAGGTTCTCCGGAATCGTTACTTTAAGCAGCTTCTGCGTAGACGACTTCGAGCCGAACTTCACGGCCTTCAGCAGGAACATCAGGAGACAGAGCACGATCGTGAACAGCACCGCGTATCCGTAAGCCCCAACGCCGCAGGCAAGTCCGGAAGCCATGGTGAAAAGGACAAAAGCGATATCCTTCGGATCGCCGGGCGCGCTCCGGAACCGGATAATGGAGAAGGCACCGGCCAAGCTGAACGCCCGGGCGATATTGCTGCCGATCAGCAGGATGATAATCGCAACTATGGTCGGCAGGACGATCATCGTTAAGGCAAAGTTCTGGGTGTACACGGACTGCGTTTTCATATAGGTGAAGCTGATCATTGCGCCAAGCGCAAAGGATAATAACAGCGTCAGCATGGCTTGGCCGAAGGTTAGCTCGGTCACGGATGCGGCTGTGGAGAAGAGGGAATCGATCATAATAAAAGGCGCTCCTTTATTCGTTCTTCGTGCCGGATATTCATGCGGTATTCGTTGCCGTATTTCGAGAACCCCGTCCGGAACATGCCAAGCTCGGACAACAGCTGGGCGAGCCAGACCGGCACGGTCTTCTCGGCTTTGACTTCCATTAGCCATTGGTCCTTGGCCATCAGCAGGTCCCCGTGGTCCCCGGCTTCCAGTTTTAGATCATAACGTCTCGAGCGGATATTCGTATCGAAGGTGATCCGCAGGTCGCGGTTGTTTTTGCAGAACATGGCAATCCGGTCGTAGGCCAGATACACCTTGGGCTGCAGCTCGTACCGCCCGAGAAAATATTTGATCTCCTGAATAACCTGCTTGTTCATGTAAGGCTTCAAGTCAGGCTCCACTCCCGTGCGGACGAATTCGTACGCCTCACCCAGCGTCAGTCCCGTTCTCCGCTTGTTCACCAGGCCGAACACTTTCTTCTTCAGCTCCAGATATACCTTGGCGTCCGGCTTTGGGACCCCGTAAGCCCTCAGTCTGAGCTTTTCCCTATACTTCGGCTTCGCCAGACTGTTTCGGATAATCGAGTGCTGGTCGGTATCGAAATACAGATTGCTTATGGAGTAGAATTGATCGTTCTTGTTGTATTCGTCGAGCTCCATATAATCAAGCAGCCGGTTATAGATCTCGAGAAAGGACTGGCTGTCCATTAAATACTTGCTTTCGTAACGGTTAAACACCTCAATAGCCATGCGTTCAGGCTCCTTTCCGTTTTGGCTTGCCGCCTGTCATGTCTGTATCTTAGAAGGGCAACCTTTAATGAATCTTAAATATTTGTAAAGCTTATTTCGTCCTAATTTTTTACTTAAGATTGATTAAAGGTTGCCTACCTATAATAAGTTTACTAAGTCAAAGTCAGCACTAACGAAAAGAGGAATGCTTCATGCGAATACTGATTGTGGAAGACGAGGTCAACCTGGCCGACGCCTTATCCCAAATTTTGAAAAAGAATAATTACTCCGTAGACGTCGCGCACGACGGTCAATCGGGATTGGATAACGCCTTATGCGGCATCTATGATCTGCTGCTCCTGGACATCATGCTTCCGGAGATGGACGGGATTACGGTGCTGAAGAAGCTGCGGGAGGAAGGCATTGCAACCCCGGTTATCATGCTTACCGCCAAGGGAGAAATTAACGATAAGATTACCGGGCTCGATTACGGGGCGGACGATTACGTAGCCAAGCCATTCTCGACCGGCGAGCTGCTGGCCCGCATCAGGGCTGCATTAAGAAGAAGAGGCGAGGTTGTTCCGGAGGATGGCCTGAAGTACGGCGATATCGAGCTTAACACCTCCAACCTGAAGCTGATGTGCAAAGGGAAGGAGCTTAAGCTGATTCTGAAGGAAAGCGAATTGATGGAGCTGCTTATCGTAAGGAAAACCGCGGTCACATCCAAGGAACAGATTATCGAGAAGCTATGGGGCTTTGATTCGGACGTGGAGCATAACAATGTGGAGGTCTATGTTTCTTTCTTGAGGAAAAAGCTTGTGTTCCTGCAATCCGGCGTGAAAATCAACACTATTCGGGGCGTTGGTTACGTACTGGAGGCGACCTCCTGATGTTTAATCGGCTGCGCAACCGGTTCCTGATCGTCAATATGGTAATCATCAGCTTTATTATGATTTTGGCCTTTTCTTCGATCTATACGATTACCTATCAGAACAACCGCAAGACCATGAACGAGGATCTCATTCAAATATCGGAGTTTTACCGCAAGCAGGAAGGCCCCGAAGGCGGCAAGTACAGCGGTGGCGGAGGTGGCCATGGACGCGGGGATATGATGGTTCCGGATGGCAAAATGAAGGCCGGTCCGCCGCCGGAGCGTTCGGTATCCTTTGCGCTTACGACGGATGCCGGCTGGAACATTACGAAGACGGATTCCCGCTTCGATATGGACAGCGATTTCTATGCGCTTGCCATCAAAGCCGCCTCATCGGGCGATTCGGGCCGCGGCGAGTTTAACCTCGACGGCAACCGCTGGGCTTATGACGTGCAGCAGGTTATGAACGGCTATTCGGTCGTCTTCCTGGATGTCACGAATCAGCATCAATTCCTGATGACGCTTCTGTATACGTTCCTTGCCGTAGGCTTCATTATGCTCATCGTCATCTATTTCACGAGCCGTTACTTCGCCAACCGTTCGATTGCGCCCGTCAAGGATGCCTTCGACAAGCAGAAGCGGTTCATTGCGGATGCTTCCCATGAGCTGAGGACGCCGCTCGCCGTTATTAATACGAACGCCGACGTGCTTCTGTCCAACAACGATGATCTCATCCGCAATCAGGAGAAGTGGCTGCATCATATCAAGTCGGAGACGGAGCGCATGCGGACGCTGACCAGCGATCTGCTGTACTTGACCCAAATGGATGATGCGCGGGAAAACGTGATTTTTGCTCCGTTCAACTTAAGCGACGCGGTGGAGAGCGTTATTCTGACGCTCGAAGCGGTTATCTTCGAGAGGGACATTGCCCTCAGCTACGACATATCGCCGGAGCTGTCCATCAACGGCAACGCGGAGCAGATGAAGCAGGTAGCGCTGATTCTGCTGGATAACGCCATCAAGTATACCAATACGAAGGGCAAGATCGACCTCACGCTGAAAAAACACGGCAGCGAAGTGGTGCTTAACGTCGCCAACTCCGGAGAAGGCATCCCGCCCGAGCATCTGGGCAAAATCTTCGACCGCTTCTATCGCGCCGATGCCTCCCGCTCCCGCAAGAACGGCGGCTACGGCCTTGGCCTCGCCATCGCCAAAGCGATCGTCGAGCAGCACAAAGGAAAAATTCACGCCAAAAGCGTGCCGGGCGAGACGACCTCGTTCACCGTTCAGCTCCCGGCTGAACGTCACTAGATTGGAGCAGCCGTGCAGGGTTTCCCTGCACGGCCGTTTTTTTGCGTATGAAGGCCCGGCGAGCAGACGTCGCCATCGCCTTCGATTTTCCCTTTGCAGCCTTGCCAGCCTCTCTCCATTAACCAACTTGCTCCCCCTAACCAATATCTCACCGGCACACCCTATCTACACTCCGCACCGCCGCCAATATACTCACGGCCCCTCTTCAGTCACTCCGAAAATGCAAAAATACATTGCAACTCCCCGCCGTCCGGCCAACGATCAAATACACCATCCCGCCCATTCAGTTTATACGAGGCATTTACCTGTACTTTTGCATCAGAATGACCGTACGGCGCTACTTCCCCCTCGATGACCTGCACCTTGCATCTTATTCTTATTTGCCCCAAATGGGCTAGCCAAAATTTTTAAAGAAACTACATATCGCAGAAGGCGATACCCCGGCTCCCCTCCACCGACGCTCAGTCATCTCGCATCATTCTCCCTCATACCCCCTCCCTCTATTTAAGTTTGACTAAAGGTTCCCGTTCTAAGATAACTCCATAACGAACAGGCAGATGCCTACTAAGGAGTTGATTACGATTTTCCGCACACGCAAATCCAAAATCCTCACCACTATAGCGGTCATTCTGCTCATCGTAGCAGCCATTCTGTACAAGCTTGCCGATCGGTATTTAATCGAGCATGTCGAGGTGAAGGTAACGCCTAACACATCCACCACGCAGGGCACCACCACTGGGACCAGCCCCGGTACTGGCGCAAGCAGCGGCTCCTCCACCTCCACGGCATCCTCGGATGCCGAATACGATGACTGGAATTACAAGGATGGCAACGAGACGATCAGCATCAAGAAGGTGGAGACGGGCTCCGGCTCGGATAGGATCACTTATTATGTCGCCGACGTCACGTTTAACAGCAAAATGAACCTGCTAACCGCTTTTGCCAAGGATTCCTTCGGCACCAACATCACCCAGAACACCTCGACCATTGCTGCCAACAACAATGCGGTGTTCGCCATTAACGGCGATTACTACGGCTTCCGCAGCGACGGGGTTGTTATCCGCAACGGCACCGTTTACCGGGATGAACCGGCACGGATTGGACTGGCCCTATTTAACGACGGCACAATGAAGTCCTACGACGAAGAAGAAACCTCGACCGACGACTTGCTCTCGCAAGGGGTAACGAATGCCTTTTCCTTCGGTCCGGCTCTCGTAACGGACGGCGAAGTCGCCGGCGACTTCAGCCATGTGGAGATCGATAAGAACTTCGGCAACCGCTCGATTCAAAACTCGAACCCGCGAACCGGCATCGGAATGATCTCTGCAAACCATTACGTGTTTGTTATCGTTGACGGCCGAAGCACCGGCTACAGCCGCGGCATGACGTTGACGGAGTTCGCGGATCTGTTCAAGGAGCTTGGAGCGACGGAAGCCTACAACCTTGACGGCGGCGGCTCGTCCACGATGTATTTCATGGGCCGCGTCGTGAACAACCCGCTGGGCAAGGGTAATGAACGCGGCGTAAGCGACATTATCTACATCCCGCAATCTTAAGAATGGAGGCATAACCAATGACGATATTGATCCCCTCTTACGAGCCGGACGAAAGGCTGCTGACGCTTATTCATAATCTGAAGGAAGAGGCCGACGGCGCCTCCATTCTGATCGTGGATGACGGCAGCGGCGAGCAATACAAGCCGATCTTCGATTCGGCCGCCGAGGCAGGCTGCACGGTGCTCCGGCATCCCGTTAACCAAGGCAAGGGCAGCGCGCTCAAGACCGGCTTCGATTACGTCCGGCAGCATGGCGGCACGGACGGGATTGTCTGCGCCGACAGCGACGGCCAGCATCTGCCGGAGGATATCCTTAGAATTACGGATGCCGTGCGCAAAAACCGCAATCACATCGTACTCGGAAGCCGGCAATTTACCGGCAAAGTGCCTCTCCGCAGCCGATTTGGCAATTCCGCGACGCGCATGGTCTACGCGCTGGCGA
Source organism: Paenibacillus sp. BK033 (assembly GCF_004345425.1). Lineage (GTDB taxonomy): Bacteria > Bacillota > Bacilli > Paenibacillales > Paenibacillaceae > Pristimantibacillus. The sequence continues at coordinate 163,245 of NZ_SLVP01000004.1, read as the reverse complement.
CAGGGAAGCCGATCCAGGATACGCAGACCGGTCTTCGCGGCTACTCCTCCGAGATGCTCGACTGGCTGTGCAAAGTGCCGGGTGAGCGGTTCGAATACGAGATGAACATGCTGCTTGAAGCGCCAAAAGCGGGATATGATTTTGTAGAGGTTCCTATCGAGACGGTCTATCTGGAGAACAACAAGTCCTCCCACTTCCGTCCGCTGGCGGATTCGGCCAAAGTCTATTTCCCGTTCCTGAAGTTCGTTACTTCATCGGGCTTCTCGGCGGTTGTCGATTTCGTGCTTCTGTTCCTCCTGCAGTGGATGACGGGAAGCCTGCTTGCATCGGTAATCGGAGCTAGGGTGATCAGCTCGATCTTCAACTTTACGATGAACCGCCGCTATGTATTTAACGATGGACAAGGGATAGCGGTGCAAAAGTCGCTTCCCCGGTATTTCTCACTTGTAGTCGTCATTTTGGTAGCCAATTACGCGCTCCTGTATTTGTTCCACGAGAGCATAGGAATCCCGCTGTTTATTGCCAAGCTGATGACGGAGGTCCTCCTGTTCGCCTTCAGCTATCTGGTGCAAAGGAAGTTCGTTTATTGAATTTATACATTTGCTTGCGGGCCTGATTGAGCAGTACACCAGAGTTTAAGTATCAAAATGGGGCTGTCCCACAGATGCGAGGGCAGCCCCATGGGCTACGTTGGACCCACTCCAGTAAAAGGAGCATGAAGAGTCTCGTCCAACGTAATAGACAAGGCTTGCCTGCTAACAGCATATCTCGTCTATTTCGGAAGCTCCGCCCATTTATTCGCCTGCTCCGGGGCCGTGTATGCGGCCATGCGGTCGAGCAGAACGGACGGATTTTCTTCAAAGAGCATCAGCCCCAGATTCGTATCCCGCATAAAGCCTGCGGAGACGGTCTGCGTTAGCATTTCGGCGATCGGCTGGTAGAAGCCCTTTACGTTCAGAATGCCCACCGGCTTCTTGTGGATGCCAAGCTGCGCCCAGCTTGCCACCTCGAACAATTCCTCGAACGTTCCAAGTCCGCCGGGCAGCGCGATGTAGCCGTCCGACAGCTCCGACATCAGCGCCTTCCGCTCATGCATATTCCCCACTTCAATGAACTCCGTCAGACCTTTATGCGCCATCTCGCCAATGAACAGGCCCCGCGGCATAACGCCGGTTACCCGGCCGCCGTTAGCCAGCACCGCATCGGCAACAAGCCCCATCAGGCCGATTCGGGAGCCGCCGTATACTAATTCGATCCCTTGAGCAGCCATCAACTGCCCAAGCTGGGCTGCCGCTTGTCCGTACTCCGGACTCACTCCGGCATTGGAGCCGGCAAATACGCAAATTTTATTCATCGTAATCCCCCTGTTATTCCTTGCTGTAACGCTCGCTCAGCTTATCCTTATGTGCTCTCAGAATTTCCTCTATGGAAAGATCGTATAATCCCGCGAGAATATAGACATTGGCCAATACGTCCCCAAGCTCCTCGATCAGTTCCTGCTTTAGTACGTGCACCGGCTGGGCAGCTTCATCCGGGCGATCCCGTCCAATCTCGATTGTCCTTACCACCCTGGCCGTCTCGCCGACTTCCTCCGTCAGAAAGGCCATCCGTTCAAACGGACCGTAGCCGGACCAGCCTCGCTCTTTGTAAAAGTCCTGAATCCATTGTTGAAATTCCTTCTCCTGCATGAAGCCCGTTCTCCTCCGCTCTTGTTGTTCACTTCATTATAAACAAAAACGGAACTCCCCTTAAAGTAAGGTGTCCCGTTTTTTGCTCCCTACGGAGTGGCCTTGCATTTCGAAATATTAGCTTCCGTATCCCCCATGACGTACAGGTAGGTGCTGAGCGCATGATAGCAAGGAATGGAATGCTTGATCGGGTATAAGGTCGAGTTGATTTCCAGTCCCGGCTCGAGGTGACGGTAACCGGCGATCTCTACCGGCACCTGCGGCACGATATCCGGCTTGTTGAAAATACGGGTAGTCGGAATGTTCATCCGCTGGAACGCTTCGACAAAGCCCTTGTCGCCAACGCGCGGCGAGGCGAAGGTTATGAGCTCGGCATCCACGTTTTTGCTTCCGGCAAGAAAGGCATGCAGCGTGGCAAGCGAGCTGCCAAGGCTATGTCCGGTTACAAGAAGCTTCGTGCCTTGCGGCAGCGCGTCGATAGAGGCCATGAGCGGCTCGGAGGGAATACCCGCGTCCGCATACTCCACCATCATGCTGCGGTAAAGGTTCGTAAATCCTTGCTCCGTCTTGCCTCCGTTTGGAACCTCGTGAAAGGTCTCCAATACGAATTCGAAATCCGACAGCCAATCGAGCGGGCTTTCCGTTCCGCGAATCGCCACCACCTGCTGCAGCGGATTGTCCACGGATCTTGCGATAAATCCTCCGAATTCCCTTTCTTTTATCTTCTCGAGACGCGGCGTCATCGTCAAATTCGCCACCAGCTCCCAGCCCTCCGGAAAGTCCGCCGGCTTCACCGGCGACAGATGATTCTGCGCGTACATCTCGTACGCAACCTTAACGAAATGCCCCCAGTCAATCAGCTTTTCCATACTAATCGTATTGCTCATTCGTTCAGCTCCCTCTACCTGCGAAAATGGTCATTTCGACCTTTAATTCGACAAATAATGGGAAAAACCTCTAGCGGCAGTCTTCTAAAGAAAAAGGCGGCCACCGACGGACAGCTCCGTTATCCGAGCAGGATGTGGATGCGCCCTCCCGCCGGCAGGCAGAGGGCCCCTGTTTCAGTGCTTTCCGAGTTACCGGTAGCGGTCAAGCAGCCCGGTTAACCGGTCCCGGACCGCATCCCGCAGTTCCTCGGGGCTTTTCAGTATTGCTTCATATCCAAGCCCAATCAGAAATTCGGTATAAAAGGGCATATCGCCGCGGGATACATCCGCGTCAATGCTGCCGCACCCGTCCTCCCGCACCTGCAGCATCGGGGCGAGCCATAGCTCCGCTTCGCAGCGCTGGACTCCGGCCCGGCTCAGCTCTACTTGCAGACGGACCGGATCCTCGGGCATAACGGCCTCCTTGCGGCTTAAGCGGATTTCGCCAAGGTCGCGCTTTTCCGTACCGGAGGTATCCTCCGAAGCGGTGCGGATCCGGTCGCAGCGGAAGACGCGGAAGCCTTCGCGCAGGAAGCAATACGCCGTGCAATACCACAGGCCGTTATGGGCGTAAATGCATACCGGCTGGATTTTTCGGCAGCCCGCTTCGCTTTCCTTCGTCTCGTATTCGATATCGAGCACCTTCTGACGCACTGCCGCATCCAGCAGCAAGGACAAGCAGGGCGCATCGCCGCGCCTGGTTGGCGTAATGAAATCAACCCGATGCTTCATACTGTCGATCCGGTCCCGCACGTCGCCGGGCATATGCAGATAAAATTTGTTCAGCGCAGAGACGGATTCCGCCTCAAACGGCAGCGAGGAGTAATGGCGCAGCGCATGCACGGCGAAGAACATCGCCACGGCTTCCTCCTCCGTGAAGGCAATGGGCGGCAGTACCCGTTCCCTTAATACCTGATAACCCCCATTGGGCCCAACCTCCGAATACAGCGGCACGCCCAGCTCGCTGAGCTCCTGCAGATCTCTTAGAATCGTCCGCTTCGAGACGCCGAATTCATCGGCCAGCTCCTGCACCTTGAATCGCCGCTTTCGGTTCACCGTCATCATCAGCTCCATAAGCCGTTTGGATTTGGGCATCCGTTGCTCCTCCTCGTTTTCATATCCATGACAGAATGTGTCACTATTATCCGTTACGATGGAGGCAAGAAGCAATCCCAAACCAAAGGAGCGAAGAAAAATGCTTAAATACCCCATTCTGTTTTTCCTTGTCATGTTCATGATTGGCACCGATACGTTTCTTATCTCGCCGCTGCTGCCTACGCTTCAGGCGGAGTACGGCGTATCGACCGGCATAGCCGGCTGGATGATTGGCGCTTATACCTTGGGATCGGCCATGTTCGCGCTAGTCTCCGGCCCGTTGTCCGACGGCTGGAACCGCAGAACGGTTATGATAGGCGGGCTTATCGCCTTCTCCGTCTCGACCGCCTTATGCGGCTTCGCGGACAGCTATTGGATGATGCTGCTATTCCGTTTCCTCGCCGGTGTCAGCGCTGCCTTCACGGCGCCGCAGGTGTGGGCTTCCATTCCTGCCGTTATGCCGCCGCAGCGGATTGCGAAGACGATGGGGATCGCCTTCGGCGGGCTGGCCGCGGCCCAAGCGCTTGGCGTTCCGATCGGGAGCTGGCTGGCCGCGGCCGATTGGCCTGTCCCCTTCTGGAGCATCGGCGCGTTTTCCTTGCTTCTTGCCGCGGCAGCTTTCCTGCTGCTTCCGAACATGAAGCCTAGCGGCCGGTCACGCGCTTCGATCTTCAGCCGGTATATGCCTTTAATTACAAGCGGAAGAGCAAGAGGCGGCTTCCTCGCCTACCTGCTGCTCCATTTGGGAAGCGGCACGGCGATGGCTTTTATCGGCAAATGGATGGCCGACCGTTTCGAGCTGTCCATAGGCGGAATCGGCAACGTAATGATGGGCCTTGGCTTTGGCACCTTGCTCGGAAGTGTCGTTAGCTCCGCGGTTATCCGCAGGCTTGGCAGCACGCGGGCCGTAACCGCCGGCATGCTCTTGCTCGCTTTGCTGTATATCGTCGGCCCTCATGCCGGCCTATCGTCCGCGGTCATTATCTATTTCGTTATCTTTACCGTTCTCGGGATCATTTTCCCTCTTGTTATGGGTCTTCTTACCGCGCTTAACGCATCGATCCGCGGAACCATCTCCAGCCTTGCCAACTCGACCATGAACGGCGCGAATACGCTTGGCGCCTGGCTGGCCGGACTATTGTACGTTCACTTTGCGGGTTATGCGTCCATCGGTATTTTTTCGGCGGTATGCATCGTTCTCTCGCTCGTCGCGTTCCGGCTCGGCGGTCTTGTAACGGACAAGAGCACGGCGGCAAAGCGGCAGTCGGAGCCTGCCTGACAGCAGGGAAAAGCATTACAGCCCGCCAACAGCATCCGTTAAATTAAAAAGGAGAGTCAGCCCAGACGCCGACTCTCCTAATCTTTTAAAGGCGTAATCGCGGAGAAAATGTAGGTTCCGTCTTCCTGCCTGCTATAACGAACCGTATATTTGTGATCGATTTGAACGGTATCCCACACGCTCTCCTCCAGAATAATTTTGTCCACGCTTTTTAACTTTTTCTTGTCGGGGTAGGCCGTCATAATCCAGTACTGCCCATTATCCCCTTCTCCTTTATCGATTACCTTTACATTTACGGCAAACGTTTCCCTTTCCTGTGCCTTAGACGAAGAGCAAGCTCCTAGCATCAAGCCGGCCAGGAGAAGAATCGCGGTGCATAATAATACGTTCTTCATGCTCCACCTCACCCCAGTTATCCTTTATACATACGAGAAGACGAATACCCTAAGACCTCCGCCCGAGAAAAGAACCTTCTTAAGGCCGCTCGAATTCTAGCCGCGGGTCCATTATCCCCTGTAAGCCATTTCCAGTAAATTTAAAGTATCCAATTTACAGGAAGGGATGCGGGTAGCATGCAAAGCTATGCGAATCAGGCAACAAAGCAGAAGCCGAAGCTGTTCGAGGGGGAGAAATGGCTTGTCCTGACCGGCCTTCTCGGATTTCTTCTTGCGGCATTTTGCGGGGTATGGACCCTTGCAAACGGAGGGGAGGTGGCTCCTGGAGGCGATGTTTCCAAGGCCTTTTCCTTTGACGCGGCCCTTGGCGCTTTTATTCTATCTACCGCCGCAATCGCGCCATTATCGGGAATGAAAGCCCGAAGCCGGGCGTTATTCCGGAGGGTATATATCGGGCTTGCTCTTTACTCTTATGGAGCGGAGACGATTCAAAATTTTCGCGGCGTCAATCCGAGATTCGTTGAAAGCGATTCGCTCTTCGACCAAACGGTGGGCAATGTCTTTACGTTTGTCGCCCTCTTTCTCGTCTTGTTCTATCTGTATCTCGGCGTTCAGTTTTTCCGTGCCAAGGCCTATAAGCTTCGGCCCGAGCTGGCGCTAGGCGTGCGTTACGCCATGATTGCCGTCACGGTGTCTTTTGCCGCGGGCATCTGGATCTCGGCTAACCAAGGCAGATTCGTCGGAGTGGACGGCAACATCATCTGGCTGCACGGGCTTGGCTTCCATGCGCTACAGGCCGTGCCGGTTGTCGCTTGGCTTGTCGAGCGCTCCCGCACCAAAGCGCACAGTCTGATTCATCTGACCGGCATCACTTTTTTGCTTGGCTTGATCTCGATCGGATGGCAGACGATGAACGGTCATGCCCTTATGGAGTGGTCTCTTCTTCCGGCAGCGGCAATCATCTGCTTTATCCTTTCTATTACGGCCGGCGCAGTTGCGTTGCGCAAGGCCGCTCTCTCCGGTTCGCGTCCTAACAACGGCAATCGGAACAGACCTGCCCGTTTTTAACAATAAATAAGGGAGGTGCCGACCGGCAGCTCCCTTTTCTTTTACCGCCAATCGATATGAGGATCCTTCTGCAGCTGAAGCGGTATTCCCAGCTCCTTCGATGCCGCGGAGAGAAGCTCTTTGCAGAAATAATATCCTCTATGGTACACAATCTGATCCTTGTCGAACTCGTATTCATGAATATCATGCAGCTCCAGCCCTTGCGGGGTCTCCGCCTGGATAATAAAGACCCGCCTGCCCCACAGCCATTCCAGCGAGACATGCAGAGCGGGTCCTCTATGCCGAAGCGATCCCTCGAGCATCTCTCTCTTGGAATACTCCTGAAAGCCCGGCTGCGCGTCATTATGAACAGAATCACCCAGCATTTGCAGGAGAGGAACGGCCTCGCCCTCCCTTAAAGCCTGCAGCAGCTCCATTAGCAGAGGATTTGCCTGCTCATCCTTCTCCGTCCACTTCGGCTTGGGCGTCCCGTTGCGCAGCTGCCGAATGGCAACCCGTGCACGATGCAGCGCGGAATAGACCAAACCCTCCGTTATGCGAACCATACCGGCCACGTCGGCCGCGCTAAAGCCAAATGCCTCCATGAGCAGAAATACTGCAATCTGGCGCGGAGGCAAATGCTGCAGCAGCGTTTCAACCGCTTCAATCGTCTCCAGAGGATCGACCGCCGATGCCGACTCGATCGCATCCGGCCCCGCGTACTGATCTATCTGCACCTGCCTTTTCCGGAGAGAATCAATTCGCGCGTTTGTCGCAATCCGGAACAAGTAAGATTGATAGGCGATCGGATTCCAGATTTGCGTCATGGTGGCGAAAGCCTTCAGCATCGTCTCTTGAAACAGGTCTTCCCCTTCCCAAGGGGATCCCGTCAAATAACGGCAATACCGCCATAAGGACTGTCTATGCGGCAGCACCAGCTCCTCAAACTTTTTATGCGCAGCGCGGGTCTCCTCGGCTACGGTTGTCGCGAAGTCAGACATCAAATCTCCTCCTAAGAAAAATTATCCTAAACATTTGCTTAAGCGTTGTCTTATTTAAGACGTATCTGCGAAACGGAATCATACGGACGTTTTATCGTTTTTTTAGAAAGTTTTTAGAGCCCATAAATATCCGCCGGCTATAATAGGGTCATCAATCCCGAAGGAGCGTTCCGATGAAAAAAAGCTGGTGGATTCTGCTGTCGCTGTCTATCGCCATAATGCTGCCGTTTGTTATCCCGTACCTGACTTTAAATCCATCCAGCAGCCGTATTGAGGTTTCCTCAAGGATGCTGCAATATCCTGCCCTGGTCGGCCATATTATTCTAGCCTTTATAGCCATGCTTGCGGGATTCCTGCAATTTCACCGCACGCTGCGGCAGAACAGACCGTCCCTGCATACCCTTCTAGGCAAAGTGTACGCAGGCTCGGTTTTCGTAAGCGGCGGACTTGCCCTAATCGTGTCCTGCTACGAGCCCGACTTCGGCCGGACGTTATCCTTCCTCTTCCTCGATCTGCTGTGGCTGATCACGACAGCAATGGGGTATCGTTCCGCAAGGAAAAGAGACTGGCAGTCGCATAAGCAATGGATGATCCGAAGCTTCGCCATGACTTTAACCGCAGTCAGCGCGAGAGCCTTGGTGCCCCTCTTGATCCTCCTGTACCTGCTCCTGCACCGGTTCGCTCTGCCGGACGGCCGGATGGGAATGATCGAAGAGGTGCTGGACAATAACATATGGGCCGCCCTTATCGTAAATTTCGTAATCGTAGAGTGGTTCATCCGCCGGCCGCGGCGTGAGCAAATTTCGTTATAACAGAAATCTTCCAACCATTGGAATAAAAGGTATGCCATACTTGGATTATTCCAATAACGGTGGTGGTCAATATGAACTTTACAATCCGCAAGCTAAGGCAGCCCGAAGACTTTCAGGCCGTTGCGCCTCTCGTCAATCTGGTGTGGTCGGAACCAACAACGGCAGAACGGCTGCAGGAGGACGAGGACAAAATCCCTCCTGGCCAGCTTCATTATAACGAGCAAGGCGAGCTTATGGGCTGGGATCGTCCGAAGTGGGTGGCCGAACACGAGAATGGTCAAATCATCGCTTACGCCATAGCCTGGCGGGCGCCGTGGACCGAACCCGGCGCATTAATCCATACGTTAATCGTTCATCCCGAATTCCGCGGCAAAGGCGTCGGCACTGCCATTTACGGTGCCCTTCATGCCTGGGCGCAGGAGGTGAAAGCGTCACGTCTGATGAACTACAATATGAAGGAGACGGACGAGAGCTCTCTTGCTTTTGCAGAAAAGCGCGGCTATATCAGGGAACGGCTGACCTTTGAGTCCGTGCTGGATTTGGGGGAGTATGCCGCAGACGAGCGGCAGCTTGCTTCCATTGGCGATGCGGAGCGTTCCGGCATTCGCTTCGTTACGTTGGCGGAGGAGCCGGGCGAGGACAACGAGCGCAAGCTGCATGAGCTATACCAAATTACCCACCGCGACATTCCCGGCTATACGGGGGAATATCCGTGGTTCGAGGAATGGAAAAAATGGACCCTCGGCCTGCCCGGCGTTCGCCCGGAATGGATTCATATCGCCAAGGACGGCGAACGTTACGTTGGCGTGGTAAGTCTGCAGCATAACGAACAGACCGGGGCGATGTACCACGAATACACGGGCGTTCTGCCGCAATATCGCGGCCGCCGCATTGCCCTGGCCCTGAAGCTGTTAGGCATGCAATCCGCCAAGGCAGCCGGTGCTCCTTATCTCCGGACGCACAACGATTCGGCCAATATTCCCATGCTGCGCGTAAACCGGGATCTGATGGGTTTCCGTGCGGAGCCGGGCAGCTACAAGATCGTTTGTACGCTGTGACAATCATAAAAAGCGGCTGTGCCCGGGAGCGCAGCGCCAATCTTGCCCCGTTCGTATGTCCTCCCGGCCCATCGGAGGGATAACGGGTACAGCCTTCTTTTATACCGGTAACGCGCGCAGCGGTGACTCCCCGTCACCGCTGCTTTGTTCTACTTCTTCAACCGGCCGATGGTCTCAGAAATCCCTCGTTCGCAGCCGGTTGCCTCGATTGGCCCGATGAACCGTTCATACTTCTCGCCGCTGAGGCGAAGCGGTTCCGTCGTCAGATACAGCATCTCCACAACCTCCTTCATAACGGGAACGAATAACCCGAGCAAGGACAAGCCGGCTTTGCCGAGCGGGAGAACAGCCTTCTTGCTGCCGCTCGCTTCGCGGGCGAGACGGACAATCTCATGACCGGATATAACATCGCCCCCCGGAATGTTCCATTCCTGGCCGTAAGCTTGATCCCGAAGCGAAATCTCGGCAATCATTTTCGCCGCGTCCGGCAGATAGACATATTCGCGCGGCACATTCATGTTCCCGATAAAAAAAGCTGTCTTGCCGGCCGCAATAGCCTCCAGCGTGGAACCGAGATAAGAAGCTTCATTGGCGGTTGGTCCATAATAGTCCGGCAGCCGGACAATAAGAGGACGAGCCCTGCGCCACTTGGCGTCAAACACCATTTCGGCAAACTTTAGACGCGTCCGCCCTTTGCGGGTATGCGGCTGCTTCGGATGCTCCTCGGTCACCAGCTCCATCTGCCGTTTTCCGTACGGGTAAATACCATCAATCACCACTACCTTGAGACCAAGGCGGTCTGCCGCCTCCATAACCGCTTCTCCAAGGGGAATAAGCCGCTCCTCCATCTCGTGGTAAGGAACATTCGCGCAATGGAACATCACTTCGGCGCCGCGGGATGCCTTCTCGACATCGTCCGCTTTGAAGGCATCCCCTACGGCCAGCGCCAGATTTGCCGGATGCCCTAATCTTGCCGCGAAATTTTCCAGCTTCGACCGCGATCGTCCAAACGCCACAACCGGAATTCCCCGGCTCACCAATTCCTCCGTTATCGCAGCCCCTGTGCCGCCCGTCGCTCCAATAACAACCGCTTTTTTCATTCCTGCCACTCCTTTTTTATTTAGTGATTGATCAATCACTAATCTTTGATGAATCCACTATATCACTTAGTTAGTGATTGATTAATCACTATTTTGCAAAGGCTTGGCAGCCCCTTTATTTAACCATTAACTCCGGCATGCCGAGTGCCATCGAAATATTGCACAGCATGCCGCGCGCGAGGAACAGCATCGTTCTTTCCTCCGGATTCGCAAGCTTGCCGGCAGTAAACGCCTCCAGCACAATGCGGCGCACTTCCTTTAATCCCGTCTGCATCGCGGCACGAATAGGCTCCTCCTGCATGGTCTGGGCCTGCATCTGAAGCAGCGTCTCCTGCCGGTGTGCGGCTAAAATTTCTTCGTATGCTTCAATGAGCTCCCCTTCCAGCTGATCCGGCGCCGCTGTATCTACCACCCGGCTGAACGCTTCCGTAATTCTTTCCCAGGACACTTCAAGCGCTGCGAGCATTAAAGCTTCCTTCGTTGCAAAAAACTTGAATACGTAAGGCTGCGAGATCCCCGCCCGCTGCGCTACCTGCGCGGTAGTCGTCCGGTAATAGCCGGTCTCCGCGAATACTTCGATTGCCGCCGATATAATTTCCATCCTCCGGTTTACGGACGCTGTATCGTTTTTCGCCATAAGTCTTTAACTCCTGTCAGCTGTATTTATTGATGAATCACTTATTAGTGTATCAAGCTTCATATACGCCAAGCAATATGCTATCGGTTATGGAGAAAAGCTCCGTTAAAAAAGACCCCTCCTGCTGCAACACAGGAAAGGTCTTCGCTTGCGCCGATTATTTACTGAAATAGTGTCCCTGCTCCAGATCCTCAAGCAGTCCGGGATGAACGGGCTTCCAGCCGAGCAGCTCCTGCGTCTCTGCACTGGATCTAGGAAAATCAAGCCCGGCGAGCATGCCAAGGAAACCGAAGTGGGCGGCGGCCTCCTCACGGGTAATGCTGCGTACCGGTACGTTCAGATGCCGCCCGATAACCGCAGCAATATCGCGGAACGGGATGCCTTCATCGCCAACGCCGTCGAGCCTCGAGCCAGCCGGCGCTGCTTCCACGGCCAGTCGGAACAAGGATGCCGCATCGATGCGGTGCACGGCCGGCCAACGGTTTGCCCCGTCCCCAATATACGCAGCGAACCCTTTCGTACGGGCAGTATGAATCAGATGGGGAACAAAGCCCTTATCCCGCTCTCCATGCACCGAAGGCGCAAGCGACACGATGGAGGTCCGTACCCCTCGCTCCGCTAATCCCAATACCACATTCTCCGATTCGGTGCCGTTCGCGTGAGCGGTAATCACAAAAGGCTTGCCGGAGCCTTCAAGCACGGCCCCCATCGCCTCAACGGCGCGAAGATCCATGGCCAGCGAGCCGGCAAAATCCGAAAAGTCATGACGGAATGCCAAATGAATGACGCCATCCGCGGCAGCAGCGCCGCGCTGAAGGCTATCGAGATCTTCAAGAGTGCCAAGGTGTGCTTCCGCACCAGCCTCTTCTAATAAAGCCGCCCCTTTGTCCGAACGGGTAAGCCCAACAACCTGATGACCGCCTTCGATAAGCTCCCGAACAACCTCCGTACCAATGTAGCCTGTTGCTCCTGTTACGAATATACGCATAGTGGATCCCTCCCAAAAAAGAATTACCACACAAAGGATGAAGGAAAAATCACTTGTAGTGATTCTTGCTTCGAAAGCATTCGCTTTGTGTAATTGATTTGTCGAACAACTAAAGCATAAACTATAGAGTGAACTCTAAGGCAAGACCTCAATATCACAATTTCTTTTTGGGAGAGAAAACGATGAAAATTCAAGAATTAGCCGAGAAGATGGGCTTATCCGTCCACGCCGTCCGTTTTTACGAAAAGGAAGGCCTGCTCGACAGCCGTCATGTGCGGCGGGAGAAAAATAACTATCGCGCCTATACCGGCGAGGCAATCGAGCGGCTGCGGTTGATCAGAAAGTTCCAGGGGCTGGGATGTTCGTTGGCGGAATTAAAGGAGCTCTTTCAGGATCAGGATGCAAATGCAAAGACGCATCAGCAGATGATCGAATGGATGGAACTAAAGAAAGACGAGATTGAGCGAAAAAAAGCCGAATACGATCAGGTCCTTGAAACGCTGGATTGGATGATCGAATACAGGAAGGCCTTAATGAAAGATCCCGAGAAGGCAGAAGCGATGCTCAAAGCCATAAAGGCCGTTTACCCTCACTGATAACTAAGGGGAAACGGCCTTATCGTCCTAGCAGCTAGAGCAAATGCATTTTTGCCTCCGCCTCATCCCAGGGCACCGCATAACCGGCCCCTTTCGCACAAAAGATAGACGATGACGTATACAAAGGGTCGGCATCCTTCCGGTAGCCTTTCCGCTCGATGACCTCCTGCTCGTTATGGCAGCGGTCGTAACCGGCGAAGACAAGCTGAATGCTGCCCCGGCCATGCGTGAAGGCGGCCAGCTCCGTGCTGTAATCCATAAATGTCGCGACAGGCACTCTGCCTGTAACGACCGCATGGGCCTGCGTGGTCTGAGGCGGATCGAACTGCCCGGACGCGCGCTGCAAATCCGACAACACCTTGCCTAAATGGTCCAGCTCAACCTTGATTTTATACTCGTAAAAGGGTTCAAGCAGCAGATTGCCCGCCTTCTCGAGCCCCTGCCTGAGCGCCCGGAAGGTTGCCTCGCGGAAATCGCCGCCATGCGTATGCTCGTTATGGGCGGCGCCCGTAAGCAGAGTCACTTGCACATCCGTCAGCGGACTGCCCGTCAACAGCCCATGATGCTCGCGTTCGAACAGATGCGTCTCGATCAAATTCTGATTGCCTATGCTCAGGTCATGCACGTGGGCAGCGTTCTTGAACGTGATGCCGCTGCCCCGCTTACCCGGCTCCAAGAGCAGATGCACCTCGGCGTAATGCCGGAGCGGCTCGAAATGGCCGTAGCCTTTTACCGGACTCGAAATGGTCTCCTTGTACAAAATCTCCGGACTTCCAAACACCACGTCGAATCCGAAGCGGTCCTTCACCAGCTGCTCAAGCACTTCGAGCTGAATCACGCCCATGACGTGAATATGAATCTCCTGCAGAGTCTCCTCCCAGACAACGTTCAAAGACGGGTCCTCCGCATTCAGAAGACGGAATGCCGTCAGCACATCCTTCACGGGGAGGGCTTCGGAGAAAATAACCTTTGACGTCAGCGCAGGCACCAGATCATAGGACAGCTTGTCCGAATAAAGGCCTACGCCTTGTCCCGCGTCCGCTTCGGATAACCCGATAACGGCAAAAAGATCCCCGGCCGACACTTGATCTACCGCTTGCATTTTACTGCCGCTTACGAGCAGCAGCCTGGTTGCCTTCTCGCAGATTCGGCCGTCCCCGCCTCCGTAGCAGAGCTCTTCGCGAACTTTAAGCGTCCCGCTTAATGCTTTGACATAGGTTAACCGGGTACCGCTCTTGTCATGACGGATCTTATAGACTCGCCCACCGAAAGGACCCTGTCCGTTATAGTCGACCGTCGTAAGCAGATGAAGCTGCTCCAGAAACTCCTTCACGCCGGTATCCTGCAAGGCCGAGCCGCTAACGCAAGGATACAGCCTGCCGTTCTTCACCATGTCCCGCAAAGCTTGCAGCCAGAAGGCCTGATCGCCTTCGCCGGAGAGGAACGCATCGAGCAGCCGCTCATCCCTCTCCGCCAGACTTTCCGCTAACGGCTCTCCGACAATGCCGCCGGCAAAGCTGTCCGTTATCAGGCAAGCATCCGGCGTCAGATGCTGCCGAATTTCCTCCATTACGCGGTCAACGTCCGCTCCGGTCCGATCGATTTTGTTGATAAAAAAGAAGGTCGGAACTTGGTGCTTGGTAAGCAGCTGCCAGACCGTTTCGGTATGTCCCTGAACGCCCTCCACGGCGCTCACGACCAGAACGGCATAGTCCATCACCTGGACGGCTCGCTCCATCTCCGGCGAGAAATCGACGTGTCCCGGCGTATCAATCAAGTAATAGGTAGCGCCGTTATAGGTCATAACGGCCTGATCCGCAAACACCGTAATCCCTCTCGCCCGTTCAATATCATGGCTGTCGAGGTAGGCATCCTTATGATCGACCCGTCCCCGCTCCCGTATGCTGTTCGTATGATAAAGAAGCTGTTCCGCCAGCGTGGTCTTGCCCGCATCCACATGCGCGAACATGCCAATCGTTACTTGCTTCATGCGATTCCCCTTGATTTGATTTTGCCATTATCATATCACACCGGACGTTTCGATTGACCCGGCTCCTCTAAATTCTTCATGAACAAGGAAATGGCAAAGGATACCGTCAGCAAAATAAGGGGAACCGCGCAGATCAGCACCCGGAATACGGTCTCCGGCTGCGACCCCGGCTCATCACCGCTCTGGTAGCCGTATATAAGACCGACAATCCAGAAGGCTACCGCCGCGATCAATCCGCTGGACCGCGTAATAAAACCGGCTACCGCCGTATAAATCCCTTCTCTGCGTCTGCCGGTCCGCTCCGCGTCGAGATCAATGATCCGGCCGCTTAGCATCGCCGGCGTAACAAGGAACCCCGCCATCCCAAAGCCGACCAGAATGCCGGCGAGAATACCGCTGCCAAGATTGCCCGCGAACCATAGCGGAATGACGGAAAGCCCGTAAACGGCAAGCGCCAGCCGCCAGCTGTGCAGCCCGCCAAGCCTGCGGGAGATCAAATACCAGACCGCGACCAGCGGAATAATGGAGACAAAGACGGCCCCCATCAGAATGGATACCTCCCCCTCCGAGATATGCAGGTTGTATTTCGCATAGAAAGGAAGCAGGGCGGCAAGCAAGCCGTTCACCGTCTGGGCGAAGGAGCCCGCTATATTAAAGATCCAGAACGGCTTATTCGTCAGCGTCTCCCGGAAGGCGGCAATGAGCGGAAGCGGCGCTTCCTGATGGGTGCTCTCCTTCTCGCGGACGGACAAAGCGAACCAGGTCATAAAAATACCGAATACAAGCGAATAAGCAACCGACATCCAGCCGAAGCCGATCCATCCGTAGAGAATGGGCGTCAGCGCCGTTCCGATCAGAATAGCGACTATCTGAAAGCCCTGCTGGACGGCCGATGCCTTCGCCCGAAGCCGGTCCCCTTCGAACAGCTCCGGAAACAGCGCTCCGTAGTTCACCCATAGGAGAGTTGCAATGCCTTCAAACAGAACAAGCGAAGTAAGCAGCCACACGAACAGCTCCGTATTGCCAAGTCCCTTCGGAACGGAGAAGACCATGATAAAGACAAGCATAAACGCCGGCGTTGAGAAAAAGATCCAAGGTCTGCGCCTGCCGTATTTCGTGCGGGTCCGGTCGGACAAATAACCGGCCATCGGGTTGTTGACCGCATCCCAGATGAGGTAGATGGTACGCGCAATCGTTGCGAGCCCAAGGCTGAGCCCCAGCTTTTCCACGTAGTAATAATTGAAAAAAGACGCAAAGGCTTGGCTTGGGACCATCATGGCGAACATTCCAAGCGCATAGGCCGTTGGAGAATTCAGGAACCTCTTGCTCACCGCTTGTTCCCTCCCTATTGCCGAAGTAAAGCTACCTTACGTCTTATGCGGCGTGTCCTCCGGATATGCAAACAGGGCTGCCGCCGCAGCAAATTGCTTACGGGGCAGCCCTGTTTTCGTGAATGGCTTAGAATAGGCTGTCGGCTACGTAGTACACCCTCTGCGTATCCTTCTTATTGTCCGGATCTGTCACGATGGTGAAATAGACATTGCCGTTTTTCGTTTGTACGCCTTCGATTTCGTGGGTTCCTACGTTTGTAATATTTACGAGTGTCTTATAAGTACCGGTGCTGGACATCGAAGCAATGCGCGGCGTCTCGCCTTCCGCCCCGCCCGACGTGTAGATCTCCGTATTCGAGAGCATGTCCATGCCTTGGAACGATCCGTTTGGCCGGACGATATCGCTGCCCGATTGGGTAAAGCTCGTCACGCAGGCGCTAATCGCTTCCGCGCTGTCCATCCTTACCTGTTCATTGCTGCCTAGCAGCTTGTTCAAGGCTGCCGTATCGTAAATGGACCATGTAACCGTACCTTCGACGGTTTGTACGCGGAAAATCGTATAGTCGCTGTTGCCGCCGGCATCGACGCGATAGGTATCGCCTAATCTCGCGCCGGTCTTATCGGCATAGTTCATATAGGTAAATCGGTGAAGATCGGTATAGTCGTAAGTCGCGCCCGCCGAGTATTGCAGCCGGGCTACCTGGAGCGACCAGTTATACGTGGTGGACGGATCCGCCTTGGAGCTGAAATAGAAGTAGTCGATATCGTTGTAGGTGTACATATCCAGCGTCTGGCCGTGCCCGGCGTCCGTAATGGTCATCTCGTCGACATAAGTAGCCGTGGTTCCGCTCATAAGCAGTCTCGACAGATACACCGTTCCCCCGGAGCGTTGGGTGACGTAAAGATACTTGGAAGCGATGTAGGCCTTCTGAACAGCCAGGTTGTGGTTAAGCCCTTTGAGACTGTAAGCGAGAGTAGCCGATGCATTGACGGTTTTTCCGGGACTTGCCGCAAAGGCGGGCAGTACGACGGTGCCACACAGAAGGATGGCGAGAACGACGGAAGCAAACATTTTGAAAGACCTGCTTTTGAGACCCGATGCGTAAAGCGGCAACATAAAATATCCCTCCAAGATCATTATGGTTTCCCAGAAGATTATCGAGGAGGGAGATCGCGTTTGAAATAGTCTGGACGAACCAATAAATGTTAAAAGATTGTGATGCCTTTAAAATTTGCTTTCCGGCACATAGTACACCTTCTGCGTGTCTTTCTTGTTTTTTGGATCCGTTACGATCGTGAAGTAAACCCTGCCGTTTTTCGTCTGCACCCCTTCGATTTCATGTTTCCCCACGTTCGTGATCTTGACAAGGGATTTGTATGCGCCTGTTTGGGACATGAAGGCAATGCTCGGCGTTTGCCCTTCCGCCCCGCCTGACGTAAAGATCTTCGTATTGCTTAGCATATCCATGCCTTGAAATGATCCGTTTGGCCGGACGATATGGCTTCCCGATTGGGTAAAGCTGGCCACGCAGGCTTTTTTAGCCGAGGCGCTGTCCATCCGCACTTGCTCGCTGCCGTCCAACAGCTTGTTTAAGGCCGCTGTGCTATAGATGGACCATGTCACGCTGCCTTGAGAGGTCTGTACGCGGAAAATGGTGTAATCGCTGTTCCCCCCGCCGTCCACGCGATAGGTATCGCCTAATCGTTTGCCCGTCTTATTCGCGTAGTTCAAGTATGTGAAGCGGCGAAGATCCGTGTAATCATATTTTTTGCCCGCCGAGTATTTCAGCCGGGCTACCTGAAGCGACCAATCGTAAGACGTGGAAGAGTCCGCCTTTGAACTGAAATAGAAGTAATCGATATCCTTGTAAGTGTACATATCCAGCGTCTGGCCGTGACCGGAATTCGTTATCGTCATCTCGTCGACATAAGTGGCGGTGCTGCCCTTCATGAGCAGTCTCGACAGATACACCGTTCCTCCCGAACGCTGGGTGACGTAAAGATACTTGGAAGCGATGTAGGCCTTCTGGACGGCCAGGTTATGCTTCAGACCTTTTAGGCTATAGGCGAGAGTAGCCGATGCGTTGACGGTTTTGCCCGGACTAGCCGCAAAGGCGGGCATAACGGCTGCGCCAAACAAAAGCACGGCAAGAAAGATGGAGACAACCATTTTGAACGGCCTGTTTATAAAGCTCAGCTTCTGAGCGTGAATCATTCCAGATCCCTCCTCAATAACGATTACATCCGATTATCAAGGAGAGGAGCATGGTTTTGAATAGTCGCGTCGGCCTAAAATTTGGTTAGAATTTTATAATCTTACTTCTGTTTCACGGCTTGGCAATGCCATATCGCTGCCCTCCGCATGCAGCAGCTTCGTCATGGCTGGCGCAGTTTCCGCGGCCAGCAAGCCCAGACGGAACACATAACGGGGAGCAGACCGGGTACGGATCAGCTCAGCTGCGTCAGCGGCATCAAACAGCAGGAAGGAGGCCGGATCACCGACTCGCGGCACTCCCTGTTCAAAGCCGTAGCCAACGATCCCCATTGCTTTTGCCCCGCCGTACGTGATCATGCCGGCTATATCGTTCAGCTCCCGGCGGCCGCACATATGGGCCAGATGGGCGGCCATATGCGCCGCATCAAGCGGATTTCCCGTTCCAAGCGGATAAAAGGGGGTACGGATATCATCATGCGCTAAAGCTACGTTAACTCCGGCCCGGTGAAAATCCTGAATCCGCGTAATACCGCGTCCCTTCGGAGACGCATCATAACGGCCCTGCATAACGCTGTTGATCAGCGGGCAGGCCACAATGGAGAGGCCCGATTGCTTCACCAGTCCAAGCACCTTCTGAAAATAAGGCTCATTGTAATAAGCCGCGGCATTGGCATGAGCGGCCGTCACCTTGGCGCCGAGACCGGTCTCTATGGCAAGAGCAGCGCATACTTCCAGGTACCGCGAGGCTTCGTCGTCGGTCTCGTCGCAGAAAACATGCAAGTAAGCGCTGTAGCGCTCCGCAAGAGCAAAGGCTTTGCGCAGGCTTAATACCCCGTCCTCGCGGGTCTGTTCCAGATGCGGAACGGCGGATACTCCGTCCGCCCCAAGCCGCAGCGCTTCCTCCAGCCTTGCTTCGTTTTCCGGGCAAGCGATTAGTCCGTCCTGCGGAAAAGCGATCACTTGCATAGACATGCGGTCCCGGTATTTCTCCTTCAGCTCCAGCACCGCGTGCAGCGCCGTCAGCTTCGGATCTCCAATGTCAACCATTGCGCGCAGATGAAGCACGCCATAACCGGTAAACAGCTCCAGCGTACGCTCCGCTCTGGCAAGGACATCTTCGCGGTTCAGCTGTTTTTTGCGGGAGGTCCATACCGAGATGCCCTCCGCCAGCGTTCCGCTTTCATTCCAGACCGGATCGCCCGCCGTTAAGGTCGTATCCAGATGCACATGCGATTCAACAAAAGGAGGCAGCAGCAATCTGCCCTGCGCGTGAAAGACCTTATTGGCGGCGGCCCCTGCCAGCTTGCCGACTGCCGTTATTTTGCCGCCCTTAATGCCCAGATCCGTTAAGCTTTCGCTGCCTGGCAGCCTAACCCCGGAAACAAGCAAATCAAATGGTATCGTCATCGTATCCCCGCCATTCATTTTATGCCTTTGGTTGCTGCTGCAAATCTAGCTACTCTCGCGCCAAGCCTCCCGGCCATCCGCAGCTCGCGCTCGTCGGGCGTTCTTGCGCTGTCCGGACCTGCCAGCGTTGAAGGCCCGTAGGGGGAGCCGCCAATGGGGTCCGCGGTCAAATATTCCGGGTTTTGCGAATACGGCAATCCGACATACACCATTCCGAAATGAAGCAGCGGAATGATAGACGTCAGAATCGTCGCTTCATGGCCCGTGTGAATGGATCCGGCGCTTGTCATGACGCCGGTCGGCTTCCCTTCCAGCTCCCCGCTTGCGCATAGACTGCCCGACAGATCGAGGAAGGATTTGACCTGCGCCGGCATGGAGCCGTAGTAGGTCGGGAATCCCCATACGATTCCGTCCGCCCAGCGGAGATCGTCAGCCGCCGCTTCCGGCACCGGCTGCTGCAAAGCTTGCGCCGCTTCGTACTTTTCCCAGCGGGCGCCAACCCGGAAGGTACCGGACAGCCGGCTGTCTTCCGCCGGCCGTCTGCGGTCCGGATGATCCAGCAGCGCGGTGACATTGTCCGGATGGCGGAATTCCGGAATGCGGACAAGTCTGGCGGTATGCCCTTCTTGCTCCGCTCCTTGCGCGGCGGCTTCCGCCATCCGGTGAATATGCCCGTATGCGCTGAAGTAAATAACAAGTACGTTCGCCATGGCGATCTCTCCCTGATAAAAGCCGGAGCCGCGCATGCCCGCATGCAGCGGCTCCGTTGCTTCATTGGTTACTTGCCCTTGCCCGGCAAATATTCGTTCGTAAACACGTCTTCAATCGGCTCCGCTTTCTTGAGAAGCCCCATGTCGACAAGCTGCGCCTGAAGGCCGGACCAGATGTCCTTGCTCATGTAGCCAACGCCGTTGGTCTCCGCATCGCCGCCGTACACAAGCGGCTCCTGCGCTTTCGCGCCATATGCCATGGCCTCAAGCTTCAGATCCGGGTTCTTCTCCTGCATCACCTTGTTGATCTCATCGGAATGATCCTTGTAATAATCCCAGCCTTTAATGGACGCTTCCACGTAGGCTTTGACCGTATCCGGATGCTTCTTCAGGAAATCCTCGGTTGTATAAAGAACGTTGCCGTACTGCTTGTAGCCAAGGTCATAATTCAGGAAGTAATCGACGTCGACGCCCTCCTGCTGCATGGAGAAAGGCTCGGAGGTAATATAGATTTGCGTGGCCGCCTTCGGATCCGCTACGAAGTTGGCAAGCGAGCCGGTATATTTCATCTCCGTCACCTTATCGAGACTATAGGCTTTCTTTAAGTACTCCCAGAACACCACGCCGCTGCCGACATAAATTTTGTTGCCGTTCAACTCCTTAATGTCCTTGAACTGACCCTTATGAAACATGATGCCCTGCGGGTTCTTCTGGAAGGTTGCCGCAATCGCCACAAGCGGAATGCCGTTCTGGCGCGCCAGCAGGATTTCATCCGCCTGCCCCATGCCGAACTCCGCTTTGCCGCCGGCTACGATCTGGGTGGAAGAGATGCCGGGGCCGCCGGATTGAATGGTCATGTCGAGACCCGCATCCTTGTAAAAGCCTTTGTCCAGCGCGGCATACTGCCCGCCATGCTCCGGCTCCGCGAACCAGTTGGTCACCTGGCTGACCTTGGTCAGCTCCTTCGAATCCCCCGATGATTTGCTGTCCCCGCAAGCGGACAACGTAAGCGCCGCGGCAAGAAGCACCGTCATTCCGCCCAGTGTTTTCTTTGATCCCGTCTTTGTCAGCATGTTTCTCTTCCCCCTAAAATAAATTGATTTTTACTTCGAAAGCATAAGCCTATCCTCTTCTTCTCTATATGCGCATCCCTCTGGCAGCGGACAAACACCGGTAGTTCTATCTACTTTGGATCTATGCAGGCGAGCCCGACAGACTCGGCTCCAGGCCGAAGCGGCTCAGCATGGAAACAAAGGTCCACTTCGACTTGTTGTACACCCACCGCGATGACGGAAGCTCTTGAAACAGCTCTTCTTCCGAGCAGGCGTCCAGCACGACAAAGCTGGCCGGATTGCCCGGGGCAATTCCGTATTGGGTAAGGCCGGCAAGCTTGGCGGGATTGGTCGTCAGCAGGCGGAGCACGGTGACGATATCTTCCTCCTTGGCCAAATGGGACGCATAGGCCGTCATCAGGCCAATCTGCAGCAGATCCCCTCTGCCAAACGGATGGAACGGATCCTGAATATTGTCCGAAGCCGCGGCAATGGTCACTCCCGCTTCCTCAAGCTCCCTGACGCGGGTGACGCCGCGCCGCACGTTGCCCCGGTCGCCGCGTCCTTGCAGATAAAGATTTACCGCGGGCAAGGTAACCGCCGCTATGCCCGCATCCGCCATTTTCGCAATCAGCCGTTCCGCTTCGTTATGCTCCATCGCGGACAAGGAGCATAGATGGCCGGCCGTTGCCCGGCCGCCGTAACCGCCTGCTTTCACGTAATCGCAGTAAATATCGATCGTCTTGGTGTCGGGATTATCCGATTCATCGGTATGAAGGTCGATCGGCTTATCAAACGTCTGAGCCAGCCGGAACGCCCAGCCCACATTGGTCTCCGGATTAGGCGACAGATGCGGCGCGCCTCCTATTCCGTCTATGCCCATGCGGAGCGTCTCCGAAGCAAACTCCGTGAGCTCCCGTTCATAAGCAGGGTCATAGAAGAACATCGGGAAGTACTGAATATCAACGATTCCGCTGACCTTCTCCCGGGCCTCCAGCGCCGCTTCAATCGTCCGCATCGCCATCTCGCGGCCGAGATGCACCGGCACGTCGAGATGGCTGCGAAGCACAGCCGAGCCGAAGGAAGCCGAGCTCAGCGCTGCTTTCATCATGCGGTCACGGATCATCTCTTTCGTAAAGGCTGGCGAAGCCGCCCGGTAATTCTCGATAGCCTCGAGCAGCGTGCCGGACCGGTTGCGCACCCAAGGCAGGGAATACGCTTTGTCGAGATGCATATGGGCGTCAACAAAGCCCGGCAGCATGACCTTTCCCTCCAGATCGAGCGAGTCCGTTGTCTTCAATTCGTCGAAGGAGAGCCCTTGGATCGGCACATGCTCCGAGGAGACGATAACTCCCTCCTGGCGTTCGACCGCCGTCCACCGGCCTCCCTGCGCTTTAACCGTGTACAGTTCATCGCTTTGCTGCAGCGGCAGCTTTACGTTAATGGCTTCCAGCGTTTCTGTGCGCAAGAGAACTCACCCCTAACCTTCGGAAGATTTCATCTCGGATTCATGCCAAGAGCTCAGCATCCACTTGGAGAAGGCGTTCACGAGCAGGAAGAACGCAATGCCCAGCAAGGATGCGGATAAGCCGCAGGCGAACAGATAAGCCGTCTGCAGACGGGAGGACGCAACGGTAATGGCATAACCGAGTCCGCCGTTGCCCCCGCCGATGCCGGCAATGTACTCGCCAACAATGGCGCCGATAACGGCAAGCGTGCAAGAGATTTTGAGGCCTGCCACGATATAAGGAAGCGCCGCGGGAATGCGAAGCCGGATCATGGTCTGCAAGGAGGAAGCGTTATAGAGATAGAAGAGGTTCTTCATATTGTGGTCGGTCGAGTTGAGACCGATAAGGGTGTTGGACAGCATCGGGAAAAATCCGATCAGAAAAGCGATAATGATGATGGCGTTCATGCCGGCGCCAAACCAGATGACAATAATAGGGGCAATAGCGACGATCGGAATCGTCTGCATAATGATGGCGTAAGGGTAAATGCTCCGTTCAATCAGCTTGGAGCTGGCAAGCAGTATGGCAAAGCCGACGCCCAGTAGAATGCTGAGCAGGAACCCCAGCACCGCCTCGGTAATGGTGGTATACACGGATACCCACAGATTCGAGGCGTTCTCGGAGGCGGCCAGCACAATATCCGAAGGCTTTGGCAGCAAATACGGCTTCAGGCCGGATAACCTGCAGAAGAGCTCCCATCCGCCGATGAACAGAATAAAAGCGACGGACGGCGGACCTATTCTTTTCCATGCTTTTTTCAGTGCTGAGGCGCGCAGCTTGGTTGTTGTGCCCGCTGTCGTTCCAAACGATAAATCCGGGCTGGTGATTGTCTCCTCTCGCATCGCTTATCCCTCCTGATTCGTAATACGCTCAACCGGCGTTTGCAGCTTGCCCGGGTTCAGCAGTCCGCGGGGGTCGTTGGATCGCTTGGCGCTTACCATCGCGTCCCACTCTCCGCGGCCTCCCATCTCGAGAACCCAGGTATGGGGATCGTTAATACGGACGCCAATGGACCGGAAGAAGGCAATAATCTCATACAGACGTTCATGCGTCGTATAACGGACAATCGGCAGCGCCGCGGGAACAACAACGCCCGCCGTGCGGATAAACTCGAGATGCATCAGCACTTCGTCTCCGAACCGTTCTTTAATAAGCGCGATCTGGTCGAGAAACCGCTCCTTATCAAAGCCCGCCTGCAAATAAGTCAGCGACGGGTCGGTCTTAAGCGCCCATAACGTCGTATGGTTCCATGTAAAATCGGACAGCCCGATCACCTTGCGGTACTGCTCCGGCGGAATGGTATAGCCGATTCGGCCGCCGAACTCTCCGGCATGCGCCGAGAGCCGCTCTTCGCTGCCATGCGCGGTCTCCAGCAGACAAGCGCTGCAGCCGGCCTCCAGCTTCGAGGCGATTGGCTTGAAGAAGGTTGGGATCGGCCATTCGACCGGAGCAACCAGCCGCTTGCGGATAGAATCATCCATCGCCACCGTATGGGAGAACCGCGCAGCCGACGCGAAATCATCGAACTGGACAACCGTCTGCGTCCATTCCACTTTTGCCGCAATCGGAATAACGACCTCGACAAGCACGCCCGTCGTTCCGTAGTTATGAATGTAAGCGATCAGATCGTCGCCCTTGACGGTCAGCTTGCGCGGCGTTTCTTCCACCGTCAGGATGACCGCCTCCAGCACGTTGCCGTCCCACAGATTGCCCCAGGTAATGGAGCCGATTCCGCCCGAGCCGCCGCTTACGAAGCCGCCAACCGTTGCTTTCACGTAGGTGCTTGGGTAAATCCGGAGCTCTTTCCCCTCGGAACGGAGAAGCTTCTCGAGCCCGCCAAGCCGAACTCCGGCCTGCACGCGCGCATACGTATCGGTTACTTCAATGACCTTGTCGAGCTTGCTCAGATCAAGAACAATGCCGCCCTCGAGCGGAACCGCCTGACCGTAGTTGCCGGTACCCGCGCCGCGGGTTGTCACCGGAACCCGGTGTTTCCAAGCGTAAGCGAGCACGCTCGCCGTTTCCTCCACGGAATGCGGGACGGCAATCGCCTCCGCCCTTTTATCCTGAAGCAGCGGAACCAGTACCGGGGAATACCAATAATAATCCTTGGATAATTTCTCTACCTGCCCCGGGTCCGACAGCAGCCTTTCCTCCCCGACCGCTTCCTGCATTTCAACCATCCAATCCTTCAACATGGTTTCTCCTCCTCTCTAATGCTTAAGGGATTGCGACACGGAGCGGACAATTTGGCCAAACTCCGGTGTCGTACGGAATGATTCGTCGCGAGGGAACGGTACCGGTACGTCAATGAGATCGGAAACCTTGCCCGGGCGAGGGGTCATGACCGCGATGCGGGTCGACAAAAATACAGCCTCAAAAACGTTATGGGTGACAAACAGCACCGTCATCTCCGGATCCTGCCGCCACAATTCAAGCAGCTCGATTTGAAGCGTCTGGCGGGTAATTTCATCGAGCGCGCCAAACGGCTCATCCATTAACAGAAGCTTGGGTCTCGCGACAAGGGCGCGGGCGATGGATGCCCGCATCTTCATTCCGCCGGACAGCTCGCGCGGCATGGAGCGCATATGGTCCTTCAAGCCAACCATCTCCAGCACGCGCTCCGCCTCCTGCTGGCGTTCCTTCCTCGATACTCCGCGAAGCGCAAGCGGCAGCGTTACATTGTCGATTACCGAATTCCAAGGCAGAAGCGTATGATCCTGAAACACAAAAGCCGTATCCGACCGCTTGCGGGCTTCGCTCGCAGTCGCCCCCATGACCTGCAGCGTACCGCTGCTTGGGTTGGACAAGCCGGTAATCATCTTGAAGATCGTTGATTTTCCGCAGCCGGAAGGACCGACAAAGCAAAGAAATTCACCTTCATGAATGGTTAGGTCAACTTCCTTGACCGCTACCGTTCCGTTCGGATAAACCTTGGACAGCCGTTCCATCCTTACCCATTCCTTGGCTCCCGTCATCGTTGTCATGGTGATCCTCCTCCTATCCGTTCTTCAGTGATGCCATATCGAACGAAGCAATATGCAGCAGAGCCTTTGCCAGAAGCGGCCCGGCCGTCTCCAGCATGGCCTCCCCCCTATCCGCCGTTGCCTTGGTCGCGTCTCCCGCTACCCCGCTGCCCGAAATATCGTCCATGACCCAAGCAAAAGACCGGGACCGGAAAGAAAAATAGCGGGAATCCGGGAAGTTCGGCATCTCGCGTGGCGCGAGCTCCGCGTTTACCCAGCCCGGACACGTCGCCATAACAAGGGATGTCTCCACATCCCCGGCATGAATGCCGCAGGCTTTTTCCGCTTCATCCGTGAAGGAATCGCTGTAGCCGACGGCGCCGGGATCCAGCCGGTACACCTCAAGCCCCGTTGTTATCCGGATTTCCCTCGCCATCATGCCGAGCAGATCCGCGTTGCCGCCATGCGTATTAAAGAGCAGCAGCTTGCGGAAGCCGCTTCGGGCTAGGGAAGAAGAGATATCCTCCAGTACCGCCATTAAGGTCTTAGCCGAAAGGGTGATGGTACCCGGATGACCCGCATGTTCGGTGCTTTTCCCATAACTTACGGACGGCAGCAGCCAGATCGAAGAATTTTCCGGCAAATGCTCAAAAGCTTTAGCCAGCATCGCCTCGCCGAGCAGCGTATCCGTAAACACCGGCATGTGCGGACCATGCTGCTCCACCGCGCCTACCGGCAGAACAAGCAGTACATCCTCTTTGTCCATGGCCGCAATCTCTTTGGTCGTCAATCTTGGCAGGAACCGGCGGTCATAAGCTTCTCCCTGATAACGAAAGAACATGAAACGCTCACCTCTTCATCAATTTAAGTGTAAGATTAAATGACATATAAACGACGGATAGCAATGGAATTCATGAGGGTATAGCAAATTTTCTGAATTTTAAGTAAACTAAAGTCACATTTAAGTAACACGAATTAACCTCATATTCACCTTATATCACACAAACGAAAGTTTGTATACAGAATTTTCACGCAATTGCACAAATACATAACATTGTAAGTTAACATTAAGGCAGCTAATAGGAGGAGATCAATCATGCTCATCGGAACACGCCGTCACGAAATTATGATGCTACTCGATTCAAAGCCGCAGTTAACGATCCTCGAGCTTGCCGAGCAGTTTAACGTCTCCAAGATGACGATTCGCCGCGACCTCGATCTTCTGCAGTCGGAAGGAAAAATTCAGCGCTTCCATGGGGGCGCCGTCAAGGTAAAGCGGTTCATGGGCGCCAAATACGAGCAGCGCGCAAACGAGCATAAGGCGGAGAAGCTGGCCATTGCCAAGGAAGCCGTCAAGCATATTCAGGATGGCATGAGCATTATTCTGGATGCGGGGACAACCGTAGCTTCCATGGTGGATGAGCTGGAGAGGTTTAAGGGGCTTAAGATTATTACCCGTGACTTGCATACGGCCCTGATGCTGTCCAATGAAGAGAGATTCGGCAGCTTCGACGTGTACTGCTCGGGGGGAAGAATAAGCAAATGGGCGTATAGTCTGGACGGCTTTTATGCGGAGAAAATGCTTCAGTCGCTGACCGTCGATGCGGCTTTCCTGACTTGCGAGGCGGTCTCTTTGACAAAAGGCGCCATGGCCTGGTCTCCAAACCTTGTCGGCGTCCGGCAGACCACCATGGAGGCCGCGGGAAAAACGATCCTGCTGGCCGATTCTGCCAAGTTCAGCTACAATTCGCTGGCGATTTTCGCCTCCCTCGACGAATTTGACGAGATCATTACCGACAGTCGTCTGGATGAGTATGAAGCAGCGTCTTACCGCAAATCCGGAATGCCTTTGACGATCGTATCGGCCGCAGCCATGGGGTGAAACAATAAAAGCCTCCGCAGACAGGTCTGCGGAGGCTTCCAACCATAGCGTTATGCTTTTGAATCAACCGGTATCATAATCGTAAACTCGGGGTCTTTGGCGTAAGGATCCTGCGCCATGGGGTACAGCTCAAAATGGGTGACATCCCCTCTATGTAACGGATAACCCTGCTTCTCGATCCAGGCGAATATATTCGTATAGGAGGAGTCGATATTGTCCCCCTTCTTGTGCTCCGTCTTGGCGTAAGTCAGAGCCGGAACGGTCACGCTTGTCATGCCTTCAGGGATTTGCTCCACCCGTTCAACCTCGAGGGCCGCATAGTGAACAAAGCTGTCGCCTTCATGATGATAGGATAAGCCAAGTAAGGTTTCCGGGCGAACAACATGCCTGATCTCCGCCAGTCTGCGGATCATTTCCGTCTGAACGTTACGGATGCCTCCCTCTCCCGCTTCCTCAAAGGTTCCTTCCCACCTCATTCCGACCGCTTGGAAAGAGGGCTTGCTAACTAGGATAGCTTCAAAGACCTGGTCCATACCATCAACCTCCAAAATAGAGTTCTCCCTCTTATTTTACAGGATATGGATTATGAAAGCTG
The DNA here is from genome assembly GCF_004345425.1 of Paenibacillus sp. BK033. Classification (GTDB taxonomy): domain Bacteria; phylum Bacillota; class Bacilli; order Paenibacillales; family Paenibacillaceae; genus Pristimantibacillus. The sequence continues at coordinate 134,967 of NZ_SLVP01000004.1, read as the reverse complement.
TCTATTTATTCTTCCTTGTATTTTTCTTCATATTTTACATTATTTTCTATTCGGTAATATCTCCTATGTAATAGGCATAAATCGGTTCAATCGGTTTGAAATAAAGATGCCCGTCTTCCCACGGTTGGAAATGCAAATCCATTCTCGAGTCGCTCCAATTTTCCGGCGTTCCCGTTGTTTGGAGACGTCCCGGCACAACAGGCTCCTCCGTCACGTTCGGGAATTCCTGATAGCCGAACAGGAGATTCTCGTGGATTCCAATGATCTCATACTTGGGACCAAAGAAGGCCCGCTCCTCCTGAAGCTGATAGTGATAATACACGTAGCTGCTGATCATCTCCGGCTTCAGATGGGCAACGCGCCCCACTCTTCTGTCAACCGGCTGCCTGCGCTGCCAATGCTCCCGGTCCGCGGGCTCGTTGAAGTGAAAGACATCCATCATCCGAATCCATTTGCGGGGCTCAGCCTGCCCCGGCCAATCCAACAAGTACGGCTCCGCCGCGCCGGCAACTTCTTCCGGAGCCAGCTTGCCCTCCAGGCACTCGTAATAGAGAAAAAGATTATGATTCCAATAAAAAGCCGCGGCCGTCATCAAGCGTCCCTGCGTCACGAGGCGGATAACCTGTTCGTCCTGCCGCAAGGCCGTTAAGCCCTCCTCTTGAAGCCCGTCCTTCCATGCCGCCCTGAACATCAATCTTTCGATCATATCGCCAGCTCCATCCCTCGTTAGGTGAAATGCCGATGCTTTGGCAGCCATTGAACCGCGGCATCAACCGCTGCCTTCATCTCAAACAGCTTGCTGTCGGCTTGGCCAACCTTGCCTTGCCGAACCCCGTCATGGAATTGCGCGCCAAACTCTTCGAAATCGCCCGAGTCGTACGCATAGTCCATGAACCATTGCCAGGAACGCGCCCCATCGACCAGCATGGCGGTTCCCATTCTTTTCACAGGCATGCGGTCAATCCTTGTCTCGGCAAGATGCAGGCTTGTACAGGAGTCGAAGCCTACGCCGAGAAGCAGCACCTTTGCTCCCGACGCATACAGCTTGCCAAGCGGGGAGGCTTCCCCAAACTGCGGCGTTAACGGATGACCGGATACGATATATTCCGCATACTTGCCGTTAGCGCAAAAGGATACCTGCGGATGCTCCGACCTTACCGTACCCGGATAGGTGCGGAACAGCTCCGCAATACGCCCCATCCCCCGCGTTGGGGTTACAGCCGGATCAAAGGCCGGCATTTCGTTGTAAATAATCTCTAACCATTCCTGCGGTACGGGGGGATTGCCCCATTCGGCGGGATCGCTCCAGTCTCCGCACTGCGCCGGCATGACCAGCGTACCTTCAGGTCCAACAGCTTGCAAGAGCGCCTGCACAACCGCCTGCGGCCCGCCGCATACCCAGCCTAAGCTGGACATGGAGGAATGAACAAGAAGATGGTCCCCCTCCCGTATGCCAAGCTTACGCAGATCTTGCGCTATGCCGCTTACCGTTACCGGCAGCTGCGTTTGCTTTATAATGTCGTGTTCGCTCATTATCTTTGCTCCTTTACTCGAAACACTTGCTCAAAGGCGTTATAGCATTTACGGTCTTTCGACGTATCAAGTACGGCAAAGGTAATATTCGAGAACAATGTGCCATAGCCTTCAACCTCCAACAAATCATGCCACCAGTTTGCTATTTTTACCGGATCATTCCTGAATACACCGCATCCATAAGCGCCCAATATGAGGCTGGTATCCCCTTGATGAGCAAAGATAGCCAGCGTCAGCCGCATGCGGTCTTTCATAACGCGTTCCGCCTGCAGCTTATTCTCGCCTTTCTGCACGACCTGCCCGTAGTTCACGGCCGGAAGCGTCAGCACGGAAGCCGAAAAAGGTCGACGGACTAGGTTAAATCGGGCATCCCTGAAAAATACGACATCAGGAGAATAGATCGCATGATCGGTATACATCATGGAACGGCAGGCCCGGTTTGCGGAATAGAAGCGCGGATGCCGCAGCTGCGTCCCGTATAATCCGCCTGACGCAGCCAAGCTCTCCTCCTGCGCCATTGCTCCGTTCAGAAATCCGCCGCCGGGATTCTTGGCGCTTGCGAAGTTGAGCACCCCAACCCGTTCGGCTCCCGCTTCAGCATAGCGCATAATCGCTTGAACAGTCGCTTCGTCAGTGACGGAAAAAGAAGCTTTGGACGTACCCTTGATCGGTATCTGCCAATTACCGATTATGCTCACTCCCTCTTCCGGTGTAAAAAGCCGGCTGTTTTCCTCCGACAGCCTCTGGGCTTCTGCTATATCAACTCTGGTTCCATTACAGACGTAGTAGCCTTGCTGCTGGATAACCAATGTCTCCTGCGCAATTTCCTTGCGATTCATGATCATTCCTTCTCTCTTTAAATCAATTCGTCCCTGACTTCCATCAGGGCAAATCCAAGCAGGTTCCGGCCGCGCCATTCTAACGGATTTCCAACATTGGAATCCGCCTGCTCCATCCCGATCCCCCAAATCCGATCATATGGGCTCGCTTCAACCAGGATGGAGGTACCCGTTGACTTCAGAAATAGTCCAAGCTCAGCGTTTTGCGAAAACTTGGCAAAGTTCCCTCTCTTCACAATCACATAGCATTGGCTCTCCCATGCCGTTTTATCGAAGTTCTTTACTGCCCGGCCGAAAGCTTTAATCTCTTTCGGATCACTGGCTTTGAGGATTTCGGCCAACATCTCTTCATCCTGAAACAGCCTGGCTTTTTCGGCCATCATATATTGCTCGGTGCATGTGTAAGGAATCCGATCAATAATAAATGGACTCATCCACCACTGGCTCAAGCAGCTTTTGTCGATCTTGCCGGGCTCGGAAGGCGTATGGCCCCAGAAGAACAAAAACGTCCCTCTCTCGCCAACGGCATGTTCCCTCTGCAATTGTTCTATGCTGTATTTCATTGAAGTCTCTCCACCTTTCTTCGAAAAAGGCGGGACGGACGGTGACCGAAACTTTCCGTGTAATGATCCGTTTCCGTCACGAGATCCGCAATCTTGCGCCGAAACGCCGCCTTTAGAAGCTCTTTATCCAAAATAACCTCGTACACCTGCTGCAGCTCCGTTAGAGTAAACAGCTTAGGCATCAGATGAAGGGCTATATCCGTATAGTTGACTTTTCCTCTCAAACGTTCAATCGCATAAGCAATGATTTTGGCATGGTCGAAAGCCAAACCCTCGTTGCTCGCAATACTGTAAGAGGTTTTCGATGCTGCCTCCGTAACGGTATCCTTACGCTCCACCATTGCCTTCAGCTGTGCGTAATCGGAACTTAGAAGGAGTTCATACTGCAGTGTACTTACATATCCGTCCTCAACAAACTCCTTCTGCTCCCTGAGCAATCGGTACGATACTTTAAACCATGCAGCGTTCGCCGCATCGTCTCCCGCTTTCAGCTCTAACTTATCGCTATTTACCAATGCCATGTAAGAACAGCTTATGACCCAAGTCCGGGGATCCCGGCCGATATCGCTAAACGTATATAACTGCTCCAGATAAACGTTATCGACTCCCGTCTCCTCCTGTAACTCCCTGACCGCAGCCTCATCCGTTGTTTCGTGAGGTCGTACAAAGCCGCCCGGCAACGCCCATTGTCCCAGAAACGGATGGCCGCCTCGCTGAATAAGCAGCACCCGAAGCTCCTTCCCGGGCAGTTTGCGGTAATTGTCTTCCTCTGTAGGGGTCACCGTAAAAATAACCATATCCGCGGCTACCGAAGGGCGCTCATAATCACCCGGTATATACCGCTCCATAAATTCGCGCTCTGTTAATCCGTTCGAATCGCGCCGTTCCAACTTGCCCACACCTCATCTATTCTTATTTATATTTTGATAATAACAATTTATTACTAACAACTATAGCAGAACAGGCTCCTGTCCAGCAAGGGCAAAGTCAGTTATAACGAAAGCGGCGGGAAAAATAGTAATGAAAAGTGTTACAATAAAATCTATCCATCCTAGTCCAATAGAATAGGCGGCGGCGCGATATGTCCATTACCTATAAAATGTATACGATGTGCATGGTTCAAGATAAGGATAAGGTACTTTTAATCAATAGGCCAGATAAAAAGGGGTTTCCCGGCTATATCGCTCCCGGCGGCAAAGTGGATTTCCCGGAAAGCCTCGTGAATGGCGCCATCCGCGAGGTACGGGAGGAAACCGGATTGATCGTAAAGGATATCATCTATAAGGGTCTTGAGGAATTTTGCGATCCGACCACGAACCTGAGATATATGGTCTTCAACTACCTGGCGACTTCGTTTGAAGGAACGCTGCTCGAAGACCCGCCAGAAGGCGAGCTGCTCTGGGTGAACAAGGATGAGGCCCTTAAGCTTCCGATGCAAAGCTGGTTTGCGCGCCGGTTCCCGCTTTTCTTCCAGGAGGGGACGTTCGAGCTAAGCTACGTATGGGATGAGAAGGTTAGAGAAACACTCGATAAAACCGAGCGCTTCTACTCCCCCGCCCCCATGCAGCAGCATTAAACTGCGTGTTTTAAATTCGCACTTGAATAAAAATAGCAGCATAAGCTATACTAGTAAAAATTCAAACGAAATTATGCCGATGAAGAGAATCCAACTCGGAGGCGTTCTCGTCAAGGGGAATTACCGTTCTCCCTAAGTTTACCGGACCCGCCCGTTACCGCGGAACTAAGTGGATTAAACAGTGGTAGATCTGTTTAATCAATTTGGGTGGCACCGCGAGAATACAAGCGCTCTTCGTCCCAATCGGACGATTAGAGCGCTTTTTTGTATTCTTATCGAAGAGGAGCGAGTTGCCATGTTAGACATCAAGTGGATTAGAAACAACCGGGATGAGGTTCAAACGGTCGCAGACCGGAAAGGGATCGCCATCTCCATTTCGCGGCTTGTGGAAGTGGATGGTGAGCGGCGGAGACTGCAGCAGGACATTGAGGAGCTTCGCCAGGAACGGAACCAGACCATTCAGGAAATTAACCTCTCCATCTATAGCGGCGACGAGAAGGATGTAGAGCAGAGAAAGCTTCGCATGAAGGAAATCAACCAACGCATCGCAAGTCTGGAAAACGAGCACAAAGCCGTTCAAGCGGAGTTCGCGGATCTTATACAGATTGTTCCGAACATCGTGTCGCCGGATACGCCGGCCGGTCTATCGGATCAGGATAATGTCGAGGTAAAAAGAGTCGGCGAGCCGCCCGGCTTTGCCTTTGAAATCAAGGATCACGTAAAGCTTGGCGAGCTTCACCAAATGATTAACATCCCCCGCGGGGTCAAAACGGCCGGAAGCCGCAATTATTATTTAACCGGAGCCGGCGCCACCCTGCATCGTGCCGTGCAGCAGCTTGCGCTCGACTTGCTTATCGAGAGAGGCTACACCCTGCTCGAGGTGCCGCTTATGGTGCGCAGGGAAGCCCTTTACAATACCGGCTTCTTCCCGCTTGGGGAGGATCAGACCTACCGCATCGATGGCGGCGACCACTATCTGGTCGGCACATCGGAGGTGCCCCTTATCGCGTTCTACGATAATGAAATCGTGGATGTCGGCAAGCCGATTCGACTGGCAGCCGCCTCGACCTGCTTCCGCAGCGAGGTAGGCTCGTCGGGCAAGGATGTGCATGGCTTATACCGGGTTCATCAGTTCTCAAAGGTCGAGCAGATCGTCATATGCGAGGACAGCGTGGAGGCGTCGGAGCAGATGCTTCAAGAGATTACGCGAAATGCGGAGGATCTCCTGCAGCAGCTGGAGCTTCCTTATCGCGTTATGGCGGTATGCACGGGAGATATGTCGCAAAAAACCTATAAGCAATTCGACATCGAGACCTGGATGCCAAGCCGCCAAGCATACGGCGAGACCCATTCGTCGTCGAATCTGCTTGACTTCCAGGCACGCCGCTCGAACATCCGTTATCGGGATGCCCAAGGCAAGCTAAGATTCTGCCATACCCTAAATAACACCGCCGTCGCTTCGCCGCGCATCCTTATCCCCCTGCTGGAGAATCATCAGGAGGAGGATGGTTCGATCCGTATTCCGGAGGCCTTGCGCAAGTATATGAACGGGATGGAGCGGCTGCAGCTCTGAGGAAGTTTAGAAGCTTGCTCGCTAGTTAGCGTAGGCTGCACGAAATGCAGGATATTTGCCCAAATCGGGCAGATCCGGCAAATTATACTGTACAGAATGCATGATATTTCGCCGACTTGAGCCCAGCCGGGCAAACCCCCTCCAATATCCTGCACTCTGTGCAGGATATTTCCGTACACCGGGCTATTTGCCTCCATTATGCTGCATTCTGTGCAATGTAGCCGGGCAGCTACAACCATGGCAGCCAAAAACAGACCGTCCTGCTATAGCAGGACGGTCTGTTTTCAAACGATGAACCGTTGCCCTATTCCTCGTCAATGAGCGTAAGCTCCACAACGGTATTACGCTCATCCGGGAGCGGATAAGTAGCCGTCTCCGGTCTTGCAAAGTTGAAAAAGGCATCCTTCTCAAACAGATGGACATTCCACGGACGGGTGACAAATACCTCGGAGCCGTCGGACAGCAGTCTCGCCTGCTTCACGCGGCCGGCCAGACCGACGAGGCCGATTGGTCCGATGCTTTCCTCGAGTAAGTGCGCGTACAGTTTATTTCCCTTGCGCGTGTACCGGCCCCACTCCGGCTTGGGCAGACCGGCTTCCACGCAGCCGTAAATGCTGTCGCCGTTTTTGCCGAGCCATTCCCCTACTTCCTCCAAGATGTTCAACGACTCCCGCGGGATCTCGCCCTTGGCGTTAGGCCCTACATTAAGGAGCAGGTTGCCGTTCTTGCTGACGCATTCGACCAGCTTGCGGATAACCGTCTTGGCTGACTTGTACGTAAAATCGGCCGCGCTGTAGCCCCAATTATTATTCAAAGTAATGCAGGCTTCCCACGGGATGGAGTTGCCCTCTTCGTCCGTAACGCCGCTTGGAGGAATAATCTGCTCCGGAGAGGCAAAGTCGCCCGCGTAGAGGTTCGGATTATTCGTATAGATCGACCCGCCCCCTTCCCCGCCTGCATCCAGACGGTTATCGACAATGATATGCGGCTGAATGGAACGGATCATCTCCATCAGCTCGGTTGCGCGCCAAGCTTCGCCCTTCATCTCGTCATAGGAGAAATCGAACCACATAATATCCAGCTTGCCATAGCCGGTAAGGAGCTCGCGCACCTGACCGTGCATGTAGTCGAGATAGCCCGCGAACCGCTCCGGATCGCGCTTATATTCCTCATTATCGCGCATCGGGTGATGACGGTCCCCGTATGCCGGATAATCCGGATGATGCCAGTCCAGCAGCGAGTAGTATAGCCCTACCTTAAGCCCTTCCGCGCGGAAAGCGTCCAGAAACTCTCTCACCAGATCTCTTCCGCATGCCGTATTGGTAGACTTATAATCGGTCAACTGGCTGTCGAAGAGACAGAAGCCGTCATGATGCTTGGCCGTCAGTACCGCATATTTCATACCCGCCGCTTTGGCCGCTTTCGCCCATTCTTTCGGATCGTATCGTTCCGGATTAAATTCGTCGAAGTACACTTGATAATCCTCGACGCTGATCCGTTCCCCGTTTCTTACCCATTCCCCGCGCGCGGGAATCGCATATAATCCCCAATGAATAAACATGCCGAATCTGTCCTGCAGGAACCACTTGGTCCGTTCCGTGCGCTGCTCGATATTGGATTGACTCATAGACTGGATCGCCTCCAAAAGCTTAGGATATACCCCTAGTCTAGCGGTCATTTGTGATATGATATAGGCAGCAAATTAGCTTGTATGGGGATTAGATTAACCTAATTCGAGGTGTCGCTTCATGTCGCTCAATCCTAATCACGGGTTTCTTAACGAAATGCTTCAGCATCTGCAGGTGCATCTCGAGGAAGCTTATTATACCGAATGCACGCCGCAGTGGCGCGAGCTCGATTATATCCCGTCCTACAATAAATTCTATCTGATCTGCGAGGGCGAAGGCTGGCTCAAAATCGACGGCCAGGAATACCGCCCCGTTCCCGGACAACTCGTCCATATGCCCGCTCACGTTCTGCAATCCTACTCCGCTGTCAGCGGCCGCCCTTATTCCAAATACTGGTGTCACTTCACCGCCACGATGGGCGAATTGGATCTGTTCCAGTGGCTGGAGATCCCCCCCATTCTCGACGTCTCTCCCGGCCATAGGGATAACTTAATGAAGTTGTTCCGGGAGCTGGTAGAGCTGTGTCAGAATCGCTCTTACCTGGCGAGAATACGGGAAAAAGCCATTCTTCTGGAAGTCATTGCCTTGTTTCTCTCGCAGTCCGATACGCATCCGAAATTCGTGCCGGGCCGGCTTGGCGAAATCGAGAGACTGAAGCAGATTGAAGCTTTTATCGAAGCCAATCTGTCCGAGGCTTTGACGCTGGAGCAGCTTGCGAAGCATGTCCATCTTCATCCCAACTATCTTGTCCGTTATTTCAACAAGCATTTCGCGGTCTCGCCGCTCAAATATTTGAACCGCAAACGAATGCAGAAGGCGAAGTCCCTGCTGGGCGCAACAAACCTCTCCATTAAGGAAATTGCCGAGCTTGTCGGCTTCCCCGATACGAACCATTTCGCCAAGGCCTTCCGCAAGGAAGCCAGCTGCTCCCCGACGGAATACCGCCTGCGTGCGGGGCGCAGCTGACTTGAAACCTAGACATGCCCTAAGGTATATTCGGAATTAAACGGAAGATAACCGCGATGTTAGGGGACTAATAATGAACGCAACCCGCATTCTAATTATTGAAGACGATCTGGAAATCAACCAGCTTATTGCACGGTACCTTAAGAAAGAAGACTACGAGGTTCAGTCTGCCTACAATGGCAAAGAAGCCCTCGCCTACCTGACCAGGGACGAGTATCAGCTTGTCATTCTCGATCTCATGCTCCCTATTGTAGACGGCCCGGAAATACTTCGGAAGGTCCGTGAGACCAAAACCACGCCGATCATTGTTTTGTCCGCCAAAGACAGGGAAATGGACAAAATAAGCATGCTTGAGCTTGGCGCCGATGATTATATCACGAAGCCTTTTACCATTGGCGAGCTTGTAGCAAGGGTTAAAGCGCAGCTTCGCCGGTATATCGGTTTCCAACCCGATCATGCTTCGGCTGCACCCAAAATCCTTAAGCATGGCGATTTGGAGCTGGATACCAGCTCCTGCGAGCTTACGGTCAGAGGGCAAAAGAAGCCGATTACCGCCAAAGAATACGCTATTCTAAAGCTTTTCCTCTCAAACCCTACCCGGGTATTCGCCAAGTCCCATATTTTCCAGTCCGTATGGCAGGAAGATAGCATGTCGGACGACAATACCGTGATGGTGCATATTAACCGGATAAGGACAAAGATCGAGAAGGATCCTTCGAGCCCTCAATATATTCAGACGGTCTGGGGATTCGGCTACAAACTGGGCGAGTGGTGACAAGATGGCGTACTCCATAATCATCGCCGTCCTCCTGCTGTTTATTCTTATTTTACTATCCCGCTATACCAGGCTGCAGCGGGGTATTCGCAGGATCTCCCGCACCACGTCCGATATCCGAAGCGGTAATTTCAACAGGCGCTATCGTCTCCCTTCGGCCGACAAGCCGCTAACCGAGCTAAGCGAGGAGCTGAACCGGCTGATCGATTACGTTCAGAAGTCCTTCGAACGGACCGCCTTTCTGGAGGAAGAACGGAAACGGATGATCGCCAATATTTCGCATGATTTGCGTACTCCGCTGACCTCGCTGCTCGGCTACATGGAGGCTCTTCAGCAGGATGCAAGCTTGTCCCCCGAGGAGAAAGAGACGTTTCTCGGCATAGCCGTGGGCAAAGGGGATGATCTGTTGGTCCTGCTGCAAAATTTCTTCGAGCTGGCTCGCCTCGAAACGGAGGATTCAATACCGGAGCTACATAAGCTTAATCTGTCCGAGCTTATCCCTGAGATTCTCGTCGACTTCTACCCGGCGTTCGTGAAAGCGGGCCTGACGCCTGTGATGGAGCTCCCGGAAGAGCCGCTCTTCGTCATTGGAGATACCGCCGTTCTAAGACGAATCGTGAATAATTTGCTGTCTAACAGCTTGCGGTACGGGGCAGACGGCGGCGAGCTTGGCATTACGGTAAGGGAGGAATCCGGCAAGGTGTGGGTCGATGTGTGGGACCGGGGCAAGGGGATTCCGGAGCGGGATCTGCCGCATATCTTTGAACGCCTGTATACCGGCGAAGCCTCCAGAAATACCTCTCTTCGGGGCACCGGACTTGGACTGGCGATCGTCAGAAATCTCGTCGGGAAGCTTGGCAGCCAGATAACAGTATCCAGTACGCCCAATGAAAAAACCGTATTTACCTTCAGCCTTATGAAAAGTTAAACCGGCAGACCGGTTTGGCTTTTTCTTTTTATGACGCGATTTAAGATTTTTGTAAGGTATTCCTTAATAGTCTGTGAAAAATCCGCGATACACTAAGCTTCGAAAGGAGTTGAGCCGCGTGAACTACGTGCTGCGAACCAATCAGTTAACCAAACGTTACGGCGGAAAAACCGTCGTCCATAACGTCCATATGAATATCAGGCGAGGCGATATCTACGGATTTCTCGGCCAGAACGGCGCAGGCAAGACAACAACCCTCCGGATGATTATGGGCCTGATTCGGCCTACTGCCGGAGAAGTCGAATGGTTCGGCGAAGGGCTGAACGGCGGAAGAGCCGGAGCAATGGAACGGATTGGAGCGATCATCGAATATCCGGGATTCTATTTAAACCTGAGCGCTGTGGACAATTTGGAGATTCATCGTCGTCTTATGGGTATAGGCAATAAGGAATATATCCAAGAAGTCCTGTCGACCGTTGGCCTGCTTGATGTCCGGAATCAGAAGGTGAAGCATTACTCGCTTGGCATGAAGCAGCGGCTTGGCATTGCCCGCGCCTTGCTCCATCGTCCAGAGCTTCTTGTCTTAGACGAACCAACGAACGGACTTGATCCGGCAGGTATCAAGGAAATCCGGCAGCTATTCCTCGATTTGGCCAGACAACGTGGCATTACCTTTATCATCTCCAGCCATCTGCTGAGCGAAGTCGAGCAGCTGGCTACCCGGGTTGGAATTATCCATCAAGGAACTCTTATGGAGGAGATCGATTACGAGGACCTGCAGCGAAAGACCCGGCACTATCTGGAAATCAAGGTTGACGATGACAAGAAGGCGGCCTATCTTCTGGAGCAAAAGCTTGGCGTATCGGATTACCGCCTGGCAGGTCCGGGCATTATCCATCTTTACGATATTCTGGATCAGTCAGCCAACGTCAATCTGACGTTAACCAGTCAAGGGGTTGGCGTGCGAGAGATCCGGCTGTCCGGAGACAGCCTCGAGGATTATTTTTTGAAGGTAACGGGAGGTGTTCCGCTTGTTTAACGTGATCTATACGGAGCTGCTCAAGCTGAAGGCCACGAAAATCCCCTGGCTTGCGCTGCTTGGGGCGATCCCCGCGAATCTGGTTACTTTGTTCGCCTTTCTGCCGAGAATAATGCCGGATGGAACCCGTGCCGGAATAGATATTCAGGATATGTTCTACAGACAGGGCATGATGCTTGTCATGATCGCCCCGTCCATATTCACCCTCATTACGGCTTATATTATTGCAAGGGAATACCAGGAACGGACCATTAACCAGTTATTTTCCTATCCGGTCTCACGCGCTTCCATCCTTGCAGCGAAGCTATCCGTGGTATTTATCCTGATCGCCGCAACAACCGTTCTGTCCTGTATCGCAGCTTTTGTCGTCGGGTTTGTAAAGCTTCTGCAAGGGCATATCGATTTCACCATGATCGGGTTAGGCTTGAAAACAAACCTGCTCATCTGCCTGCTGTCCTTCGGAACCGTTCCGGTTGCAGCGGCCGTCAGCCTAGTCGCCAAGAATGTCATTCCCGCCGCTGTTCTTGGGGTGTTCGCAACGATCGTCACCGTTATTGGCGAGATTGGCCATGGTCAAGGCGGCATCCTATTCCCTTGGCTCGCGCCTTATTGGCCCGTCCGTCATCTTGCCCAGGACATTGCGGATAATACAGGGGCGAACCCTTACGCGGTCCCCGCGCTTATCATTTTGGCGCTAACCTTTATCCTGTCGCTTGCCTTCAGTCTCGTCTATTACATGAGATCTGATGTGCACAGCGGATCTTGAGGCGGTCGCATACATGAGATTATTGGAGATCGTTCTGGTTGTCGCCAATGCACTGTCACTGTCGCTTTGCTTTTGCAAGCCTTCGAGGAAAATCTGGCTTGGAGCCGCAGCGGTCAATCTGGTTATCCTGACCCTGCATGGCCTTATCGAAGGCTTCCGGTTCCAGATGCTTCCGGCCTATGCTTTTGTAGCCATGCTGCTCATCTATACGTTATTTAAGACTTCAACCCGTTTGTACACAAAGACAATGCCCAAAGCGCTGAAGGGATTTGTCATACTTGTATCCGCAGGAAGTCTTGCCTTAACCTCCTTCCTGTCCTATGCGCTTCCTGTATTCGCTCTTCCGAAGCCTACAGGCGATTATCAGATAGGCGTAGAAGAGCTGCATCTCGTTGATGAGAACCGTAATGATCCTTTCCTTGATCAGTCACCGAAAAAACGCGAGCTTATGGTCAAGCTTTATTATCCGTCGGAGAAAAATAACACAAAACCTTACGAACGTTATTTGCAGCCTGAACTCATTAGGTTATTTGCTTCCTTCTTCCATGTACCCGAATTCGCGCTTGGACATTTGAATCTGATTCATACGGATGCCAAAGCCAATCTCCCCGTATCCGGTCAAGAGCAGCGGTACCCTATTGTTCTGTTCTCCCATGGCGCCGGTACTTCCATGGCCGTGCACACCTCTCAATACGAGGACCTGGCCAGTCACGGGTATATCGTTGCCGCCATTGATCACACCTATGTCTCGGCAGGCACCGTTTTCCCCGATCATGCCGTTTCGGCTATGGATGCGACGACAGACTTTCATACGGCGGAGCCTGCAAAGATTATTACGCAAATTATGGCCGATGATGTTTCTTTCGTGATGAATAAGCTCAGCGAATGGAACGAAGGCAGGGGCACGCAGGACGTTAGCTTTAAAAACAAACTAGATCTCGATCGTATTGGTGTTATCGGACATTCAGTCGGCGGTGCCACCGCTTATAATCTGGCTATTCATAACAGCCGGGTAAAAGCTGCGGTGAACCTCGATGGCGCCGTCTATATGACGCCTGAAGAGAACGCGAATATGGCGCCATTCCTTATGCTGGCAAACGACAGGAACCATATTCAGCAAATCAAGCAGCGAAAGCCTTTGATTCCGAATCTGGACGATTTGTCCGCCGAAGGACAAGAGAAGGCGGTATCCGAGTCCGTATATGGCACGAGAGACGCCTACATGCAGGCTTATCGTGAGGCGCAGCGCAATATCGCCGGGCTTACCGAAGTGCTACAAGCCTCCGATAGCTTGTTTACGATTAGGGGCAGCGACCATATGAAATTTTCCGACATTGGCCTGTTTATCGGCTCTAACAAACTCCGTAATCTCATTGGCATAGGCGGTCAGACAGACCCGGCGCGATGCCTGGTTATTACGGAAGCTTTAACACGGGCTTTTTTTGATCAGCATTTGAAAAATGCACCCGCGGATTCCCTTAACGCCTTGCTTCAGGAATACCCGGAGCTTGAGAAAGTAACCCTCTGATCCGACCAAAGTCTGAGGCAGCTTCCTTCCTATGGGCGATTATCCGGCTTCGGGATTATTTTATAATCAGTGGCATAGAGAAATGTCGGGAAAGAAAGGATGGATGCCAATGTCGGGTCAACAAGAGGATATTCAGGCTATTCACAATGTATTTCGGGCTCTGTATAGGGCATGGGATCAGGGTGACGGCAAGGCCTATAGCGAGTTTTTCACCCCGGATGCCGACTATGTCACCTTCTTCGGCGAGCACCTGAAAGGCCGGAGCGAGATTGACAGCGCTCATCAGGCTTTATGGGACGGTCCGCTGCGCGGATCCAAGATGATTGCGGATTTGCGGGAAATGAAGCTTCGTTTTATTTCTCAGGACGTTGCCATTGCCCATGCAACCGGGGCCGTTCTGATGCGGTGGCAGAAAAAAGCGCCCGCGAGCCGCGACTCCATTAACACCAATGTGCTGGTGAGACAAAACGGTGAATGGAAGATCGCTGCCTTCCACAATTGCCGCATCAAAAAGTTCAATTGGCTGACCAAGCTCCTGTTTCAGCCTAAGAGCAAAACGTCGGCGAAATAGAGAGCAATTAAAAAAGCCTTCAATTGCCGAATCGGCAACTGAAGGCTTTCTCTATATAAGCAGGCGTTAAGCCAACGCCGAGCTCGTTTGTTTTTTGCCTGCAAGCCCTAGAGCCGCATTTGTCGTTGCGTTGATCTGTTGGATCAGCTCAGGATTTTGCAGAAGCTTGGTTCCGTAGGAAGGAATCATTTCTTTGATCTTAGGCTCCCACTCTTTGATATGCTGCGGGAAGCATTTGCCGATAACCTCGAGCATAACGGACACGGCCGTCGATGCGCCAGGCGAAGCGCCTAGAAGGGCAGCGATCGAGCCGTCAGCCGCGCTGATAACCTCCGTACCGAACTGCAGAGTGCCTTTGCCTGCATTCGTTTCTTTAATAATCTGTACGCGTTGGCCAGCTACGAGCAGCTCCCAATCCTCGCTTTTTGCATTCGGGATGAACTCGCGCAAGGCTTCCATGCGCTGCTCTTTGGAAAGCATAAGCTGTTTGATCAGGTACGTGGTCAAGGACATATTTTTCGCGCCTGCCGCCAGCATGTTCGTTAAGTTATGCGGTTTGACCGATGTAATAAGGTCCATGTTGGAGCCGTATTTCAGGAATTTTGGCGTGAAGCCCGCAAACGGACCAAAGAACAGCGACTCTTTGTTGTCGATAACGCGCGTATCCAGATGCGGTACGGACATTGGAGGGGCGCCAACCGGCGCTTGGCCGTATACCTTCGCACGGTGCTGAGCAACCACTTCCGGCTTCTTGCAGACCATGAACAGACCGCTTACAGGGAAGCCGCCGATGCCTTTGCCTTCCTCAATGCCGGATTTCTGCAGTAGATGCAGACTTCCGCCGCCGCCGCCGATAAAGACGAATTTCGCATTGATGCGCTCCGAGCTGCCGCTTTGCAGATTGCGCACCTTCAGCTCCCAGCTGCCGTCGTTCGCACGTTTAATATCATCTACATTATGGTTGTAGTTTATGTCGACGTTTTGCTTCTTCAATTGATTGAACAGAATACGTGTCAAAGAACCAAAGTTGACGTCCGTCCCGGACTCAATTCTGGTTGCTGCAATTGGCGTATTTACCTTGCGGTCTTTCATCATAAGCGGAATCCATTCCGCCAGCTTCGCAGGGTCTTCGGAGAATTCCATGCCTTCAAACAATGGATTGCCGGATAATGCCGCAAAACGCTTCTTCAGGAACGTAACGTCTTTTTCCCCTTGCACAAAGCTCATATGAGGAACGGGTACTACAAAGTCCCGCGGATTACGGATCAGATTGCTGTTCACGAGATAAGACCAGAACTGCTTCGACACCTGGAACTCTTCATTGACTTTAACTGCTTTGCTAATGTCGATGGAGCCGTCCGGCTTCTCCGTTGTGTAGTTCAGCTCGCATAGGGAGGAGTGTCCTGTTCCTGCGTTGTTCCATTCGTTGGAGCTTTCTTCGCCGGCTGTTGCGCGCCGTTCGAACACGGTAATTTCCCACTCCGGCTTCAGTTCCTTCAGCAAAGAACCCAAAGTCGCGCTCATAATGCCGGCACCAATCAAAATTACGTCTGTTTTCGTTTGTTTGCTCATGTTAACCGTCCTTAACCTTTCGATTTGCAGAAAGGATGTTTCACGCTCGTGAAATTTCTCACACATCATTTCTGATCAAAAAATGAACTGCTTCTATGCTACAGGTTGATAAATAGATAAAATGTCTAGTTCTATTATACGACAGTTTGAAGCTATAATCGACGCCATTTCCACATGATTTTTTAACCATTCCCTGAACAATTCTCCACTTTCTCGGATCGGGCACGCCCGAAAAACAGCAAAACCACCCCAAACTTTGGCGTGGTTTCTTATAACTTCAGCTTATCTCTTCATTTGGAATATGGGAGGCTTTCACGGTTTGCGCCGCGCCGCATACTTTTTGCCCCACTCGCCCATCCTTTCGAGAATCGGAAGAAACTGCTCCCCCGCTTCCGTAAGAGAGTACTCGACCTTGGGCGGAACCTCCTGATATACCACTCTGTTGACCATCCGATCCTTCTCCAGCTCTCTGAGCTGGCTGGTTAATATGGCCTTCGAGATGCCGGGCACGAGGCGCTGAAGCTCCCCGAACCGCCGCGTCTCCCGCAGATGCCACAAAATAATGATCTTCCATTTACCCGCGATTACATTCTGCGTCTCTGTCACCGGGCATACCTCAATCTGCTCCTCCGGAATTTCGCCTTCAAACGAGCTGCGAGCCATTCCAATCCCTCGTTTCTTCCACGGTATGGTTTTTATGACTATGTAATAAAATAGTGACTACTTTAAAAAATTGAACTAAAGAAATAATATTAGTTTATGCGAAATCACACAACTAAAACCATGAAATTCGGAGGGAATAAAAGATGAAAATCGGTATTATTGGCGCTAACGGTCAAGTAGGCAGCCTGATTGTGAAGGAAGCCCTGGAGAGAGGCCACGAGGTAACGGCTATCGTAAGGAACGCATCCAAAATCAGCGATTCGAGCGTCACCGTTTTGGAGAAGGACATTTTTCACCTGACCGGTGCGGATTTGAAGCCTTTTGATGTGGTCGTTAATACGTTTAAAGCCCCCGAAGGGGAAGAGCATCTTTACGTGGACGCCGGCAAAGCGCTGACGGCTGCGTTACAGGATGCGCCCGGAACGAAGCTGATCGTAGTTGGCGGCGCGGGAAGCCTCTTCGTCGACGATCAAAAGACAACAAAGCTGATGGACACTCCCGAGTTTCCGGCCTTCGTCTATCCGACAGCATCAAACGCCGGCAAGCAGCTGGATGAGCTTAAGAATACCACCTCCATTACCTGGACATACATTAGCCCGGCTGCATTCTTTGATCCAAAAGGAAAACGAACCGGCGCGTATACGAAAGGTCTCGATCACGTCATCGTGAACAGCCAAGGCCA
The DNA here is from genome assembly GCF_004345425.1 of Paenibacillus sp. BK033. Classification (GTDB taxonomy): domain Bacteria; phylum Bacillota; class Bacilli; order Paenibacillales; family Paenibacillaceae; genus Pristimantibacillus. Next base: position 117,765 of record NZ_SLVP01000004.1, on the reverse strand, counting down.
AAGCTACGTCAGCTATGCCGACTATGCCATCGCCGTATTGGACGAAATCGAGAATCCGCAGCATGTGAACAAGCGCTTTACGATTGTTGGCGAAGCGGAATAAAGAATAAAGGGAAACGCGAAGCGCTGTTTTAGCAAGAATTCTCGCCGTAAACGGAATAGCTATTTCGGTTTACCGGGTGTAATCCCGCCAGATCCGGTTAATTGACCGGATTTGGCGGGAATTCATTCCTCTCTTATTTTACACCGCGCCCCATTAAGAGTAAGATGCTATTAATTTCATGCGCGTGAGAAAAGAGAGGATTGTTACCTATGAGCACAAGCATCATTTCGGGAATTCAGCTTTATCATCTATGCAGAAACAAAAATCATTACGGACTTCTCAGCGTGTCCAGCGGTTCGGAAACCGGCTGGGGCGAATGCGTCATAACGACCGATGCTTCGCATTTCGACATCATTGCCTGGGGCGATTTTCTGTGCAAGCTAAACCGGCAATCTCTTGCCGATGCCCGTAGTACGGCTCTCCTGAACCGCGAGGCATGGGGCGACGCCAAGACCGAGCTTGTGCTCATGGCTTTATCGAACCTGGCCCATTCGGCGGCGGCCAAAGAAGAAGAAACACCTGATTCCTCCATCTTATTCGAGGAATCCATGAGTTACTTCTCTGTGTTGTAGGCTTCCTTTTCAGCTTTTAAAGACACTTCTATATTAAGCAGCCTTGTCTTCGTTACCATGCCTGCCCTCTCCAGGGTGCGCTTGGACGCCTCGTTGTAATACCAGCAGCCGCAGATCGCGGTTATGCCCCGGGCCTTGCACCAATTGCGCATTTGGACGATTAGCGCGGTCCCATAGCCCCGCTTTCTGTGGGCTTCATTCGTGAACATTCCAATGCTGCCGAATCCTTCAAGCAGCTTGGATTGTTCCATAACTCCGATACCCAGCAAATCCTGGTCTTTGTAGTAAACGAACAGCCCTCCGTCATGCAGCCACTGCTCATAATTATTCAGAAAATCCCCGCATACCTGCTGAATGACAGGAAGGTCTTGCGGCCCCGCAGCACGGAATACCGCATCGCTTTCCGTGCTTACCGAAATTTCAACTCCACTGTCCTGAAAAAAGTAAGCCTGCTTGTGGATCTTATAGTCCCGATCGATAGCGAGACTTACAAACAGCTCATCGCAGGTGGGTACAAACAAGTTTTTGACGGCATGACGCTCGAGCGCTTCGAGAAACAAGGCCTGTGCTTTCTGCAAAGTGGACCTTCTGATGTAAAACTGCGTCATCAGCTCCCCGTTGTGCAAGGCGTAATACCCAATGTCCTCCTGACCGTCTTGAATCCGGTAAAAGGCAGATGACAGGATATGCTCCTCCAGAAAAGAATCAAACGGCGAAGACAAGCTTTTCAAATATTCCGCTACAAGCGGTTTAATCTCGTCCATTGCGCACGCCTGTATAATCATCGGATCAATCTCCCCCTTTATAATAATGAATCGGCCTGATCTCAATACCCCATTCGAACGGCTCGCCGTCATCCACTTGCACGGCCGGATGCAGGGCCGCGACCCGCGCCGCTTCTTCCATATTCTCTGCTTCAATAATAAACACGCTGCCAATCATCTCTTTCGTCTCGGTAAAAGGACCGTCCAGCACCTTTACCTTCCCGTTCGCCCGCCGCAGGCTTCTGACGTCCTTGCCTAGACCCGCATCGACAAGAACCTGGTCCGTGCCATAAAGCTCCTCAAGATGAGGCGCGCATTGGCCCATGACCTCAGCGATCGCTTCCTTAGGGAGCGCATCCATTTTCTCCGCATTTAAATAACCTAAACAAAGGAATTTCATGACGATATTCTCCTTTACCCGTAGATTATGGTTAGCCAATGGTACCGGGCTCTATAGAATCAACGAATGGCAGCTTGCGAATTCGACTCTGCTTAAGGTTAAATCTTTCTTCGCTTAAAGACTGAAACCTGCCGTTCCCATTCGGCCGAAAATATTTTTTGAATAAAAACACAAAAAGCACCCAAACGGGTGCTTCGCTGCGAACCATATTAAGAAAGGTTACGATTACTTCGACTACTTGAAGGCAACAAACGTTAAATTCTTGCCTTTTAAATATTTTATGATAGCGGGAAGCGCTTCTACCGTGTGTTTGTCTTCATGCAGAACATAGATGCCGCCAGCGGCTTCAACATGATGGAAGTACCGGGTAATATCCTCCGGCGTCTTCGCATTCCAATCCTCCGGATCCCGGTTCCACAGCAAGGTCTTCATATGCTGCTTACCGGCTGAGGCGACCAATTCGTCATTGACCGCTCCATACGGCGGACGGAATAACGTAACCGGCTTGTGGGTCAGCGCTTCAATCGCAATATTTACTTTGGACAAATTCTCGCTCTGCTCCTGCGCGTCGGATTTGGTAAGCACGCTATGATCCCAGGAGTGGTTGCCGATGGACATGCCATGCCCGGCTGCGTATGTGACCGCTTCTTTATAATGAGCCACATTCTGCCCGACAAACAGGAAGGTTGCTGGCACGTTCTGCTCCGTCAGGATATCAACGATATCCTTCGTCAGCTTGGACGGCCCGTCGTCAAAGGTTAAAGCGACGTACTCCTTGGGCAAGCCAAAAAACTTCTTGTCATCGTCGATATCGATGATTTTGAAGGCCGGCTTCTCCTCATGAGACTCCGTCCGTACCGCGTTGTGCACCGCAACAGGCTGATCAGCCTGTACTACAGCCGCAGCGTCCTGAGTGACGGCCGCATCGCTCACCGAGGATGAAGCATGGGCAACCGGCAAGCCGGAATCGCTTTTTGTCACCTCGGCCTTCGCTACTTGACCGCCAAGCAAGCGCGCGGAATCCACCTTGCCTCCGGTAGCGACAGAGAGTATGGCCAGCAGGCCAATCATGATAAGAATGGCAACCGCAATCTTCGACAGGCGGGAAACGAAGCCGTTTCTCGGATCCGGCCGGTTGGGCACGGGCATCAATATCGCTTGGACCACTTGCTCTTCCTTTGCCGGCGATACGGGCGGAAGCTCCCCTTGGCGGATTTGTTTAATCAACGCGATATAGGCCTCGCTGCAAGCAAAATATAACGGAACGCGGGTACTGCCCGTCGTCCGGATAAAAGAGCTGTAATGCGAATTGCGGTAAGGATCCCACTTGGAGTAGGGAGAGATTCGAATCCTGTCCCCATGCAATGGCCCCAGTGCTTCAAGTTCAAGAAACGTAAACTCGTCAATTTCGATTACGCAGGTTGCATACTTGTCGTCTTGGGTGACGCCGATCTTCATCTGGCTAATACCGCTGGAGGTCCTCCCAAGAGACAGCAGCTCCATCACCTGCGTGCTGTATGTCTCCATCCCCATATCGTCCTTCTTCTCCCGTTCCCGGCATGACTTTAATCGGATGAACCACCATCGATAGAGCCTGTGTTTGGCGCAAACGGAGACGTCAGCCGGTTCGTAAAGTCGTTTACAATGTTAAGAAGATGCGTCTTCTCCTGACGGAGGGCATCAAATTTCTGCTTCATCTGGGAGAGCTCGGCTTCCAGCCGCGTATTCTTCTCCTCCAGCTCGTTAATCTTCTTGTTCTTGTCCGCGGTTGTTTCATTGTGCTTCTGCAGCAAGCCGGCATAGTTCTGGCGCTCAAGCTCGATAACGCTCTTCAGCTCCTCAATTTCGCCGGATAAGGCGGCATGAAGCTCACGGTAGTCGTCCATCATCTGATCAACCTTCAGATTCTTGTCGCTTAACCGCTTTTCCAGATCCAGAATGCTTTTTTCCCGCTCCTCGATCACCTTGCCGAGGTTCTTCAAATCTCTGTTCAGCCTGTCTATCTGGCCGTTTGCATGCCCAAGCCGGTCCTGCAGGTCGTTATGGCTCATTTCGACATGCTGCTTGGCCTTAATCATCTGCTCAACGGCGAATACGAGATCAAGCGACCGCTTGTCCAAGTGGCCCTTATTAATGAGAACGGCGCCGGAAGACTCTTCGCTCGGTTCCGCTTTGGCTAGGCCTGAGGACACTTCCTCCTGAGTCTCCTCTACGTCCCTCCTTATCCCAAGATCCTCTCGCGATTGCTGCTGCTCTTTCTTCTTTTGGAAAGGAGAAAACATAGATCAACTCACCTTTTCTGAGAAAATATGTCGATTAATATCGAAAAATGTTTCCTTCATTATAGATTAATTTTCCAAGTTTATATGCGGGGCTAAAGTACCTAATTGCGCCCGTGTAACTAGGCTTAAAGAAGTGGTCATCCAGGAGGATATGCCGATTTATCCGCAGCCGGCCGATCGGTCCTCAGTTAGCAATCCGCCTTGCCATTGTTTCACGTGAAAAAACGTAAACCCTTAGCATTCAAAAAAAAAGAGGCACCTGCAAACAGGCGCCTCTTCCCGGACTCGTTATTATTTTTGCGGAGCAAAGTTGTTGTAAATGCGAGTCGCATTTACTTTGCCGGAGCTCAGATCTTCCGTTGTAAAGCCGGATACCGCGTTGCCCACTTTGAATTCTTTTTGCAGCAGCTCGTCGGATTGTTCGCCGGCTGTTGGCTCCGTAATCCCCATGATGGTGTCCGGAGTTACCGTTACCCATACGTCGTTAACCTTGAAGCTTTTGCCGTCCGCGCTTACTTCGGAGATAATGCCGTCAATGTTAACGGCCATTTTCCCTGTCGTAGCAGGCTTGCCTGCATCTTCTTTCGCAGGCGCGATCAGGTTGTAGATCACGTCAGCCGTAACTTTGCCCGTGCTTACATCCTGGGAAGTATAACCGGATACGATGTCGCCCACTTTAAAATCTTTATTGAGCAGCTCTTGGGAAGGCGCTGCAGCTGTTGGCTCGCTGCTTCCCAGCTGCGTTTTGTCGGTTACTTCTACCCACAGATCGCCTACTTTGAAGCTTTTGCCATCCTGGCTTACTTCGGAGATCACGCCATCGATGTTCACCGCAACTTTGCCCATGATTGGAGGCTTAGTTGTTGCTTCAGCCGTTTGCCCTTGATTCGTTGGCGTGGAAGCCGGGCTGTTTTGATTTTGGTTTACGCTAATTACGCCAACCGCCAAGATTGCTGCTGCTGCGATGCCTACTGTCCAACCTGTCAATTTCTTTTTGCTTTTTTCCATTCTAATCGGCTCCTTTTGATTTGCGTGATTATGTGAAGTCTTCTCTAATTCCAGCATTAACTTCTGATAGGTTGCCTCTTTGAAGTCGTCGCTGGTTCGCAATTGAGACATCGCGGACTTATAGACAGATTTCTTCATTCTCCAGGCCTCCAATCTTATCTTTTAAGAGTGCGCGTCCTCTGGCCAGCCAGGTTCCTACCGTTGCGGCCTTCGCCTGCATGATAACGGCAATCTCCTGGATCGAATATCCTTCGTAATAATGAAGATGGATCGGAATCCGATACTTCTTGTCCAAGGAGAGCACCGCCTGCAGAACGTCGTTTTCTTCCTTGGGGAGGTAGCTCAGGTCTTCGGGAACAGGGTTTCTGCTTTTGAACCAGCCGGTCTTCAGCATGTTTTTGCTTTTATTGATGGTTGTTCGAATCAACCATGCTTTTTCGTGTTCGCTGTTCTCGAAGACAGGACGCTTCTGCAGATACGTCAGGAATACCTCCTGCGTTACTTCTTCCGCATCAGCTATATTTTTCAAATAAGCGAAAGCAATCTTGATCATGCTTTGCGAATATAGATCCAAGGCCCGTCGCACAGATTCATTGAGCTCATATGAATTGTACACCTCAGCACCTCCTTTCACTTGTAATACAACTGAGTGCCCAATTATTTTTCATTCATGCGATATTTTTTTTATAGACGCAATGAGAACGTGAAGTGAATGCAATTATTCGGTTAGTAAAATAGCCCAAACGCCAAAAAGGCACATTCCTCCTGCCTGCGGAACAGGTTAAAGAATGTGCCTTTTTATAAAATGAACTATAAAGAGCGGCCTGCAAGCGAAGTGCTTAGAACTTCCTTCATGCCAACAGGCTCCCTGCCAAGCAGTCGGCCCAGCGTATCGTCCGTACGCGCGAATTCGCCGTTTCGGCTTGCCCGGAAGAGCCCAACGAACATATCCGCTCGCTCTTCGGGAAGTCCACGCGCAATAAGTCCTGTTCTATACTCCTCATCGGATATGACAACCCGCTTAATCGGACGGCCGGTTAATTCCGAGGCCAGCGCTGCAATACCGGCGAGGTCGACGGTTTCCGAAGCTGTAAGGACCGGGGTAACCCCCTCCAGGGCTTCCTCGGTCATCGCGATAGCCGCAGCTTCGGCCAGGTCGGAATGAGCCGTCCAAGCTACCGGCCCGTCTTCCGGTGCCGCCAGTATCCCCGTCTGAACGGCATCTCCGAGCATCATAAGCGCCGAGCCCGCATAAAAGCCGTTGCGCAGCGAGGTAAAGGCCGTACCCGAAGCTTTCAGCAGCTCCTCCGTAGCCGCATGGTCGACCATGGGAGGGAAATAAGAGGCTTTTGAGGATCCCATCTGGCTCGTATAGTGAATACGTTGAACGCCGGATTTTCGGGCAGCCTCTATGGCCGTTCGATGATGCAGGAATGCCTTCTCCCCGAGACTGTTGGAGGAAACGATAAGCACCTGGGATGCCCCTTCAAAAGCATGGGCGAGACTCTCCGCGTCGTTATAATCCCCCTTGCGGACGCGGACCCCCCGTTCTTGAAGCTCCTTCACTTTGTCTATATCCCGGACACTAACGCCAATCTGCCCGGCCGGAACACGCTCAAGCAGCTGATTTACCACCATTCGGCCAAGCTGGCCGCTTGCTCCCGTAACGATAATCATAATAAACATCCTCCGTCCCATAAAATTCAATGCAACAATGTTGTTTAAATAACATCGTTGTGTATACTACATGTAATCATTATATTAGGCGGTCCGGGCAGCCCTAACAATCAGCAATGAAGCCTTTTGGTTGCTTACGCAACACGGAGCTGTTTTTGTTGGTTTACCCCTAATGAAGGAGGGAAACGCAAGATGCCTGTCAACGTGAACGATCCTCGCGTCAAACGGACGCGTCAGCTTCTAATGCAGTCTTTTATGCAAATTCTCGAGGAAAAGAAAAATATCTACTCCATATCCGTACAGGATATTGCAACGCGGGCTACGGTAAACCGTGCCACCTTTTACGCCCATTTCGAAGATAAGTACGCGTTCCTCGAAAGCTGGATGAGGGAAAAATTCCAGAAAAAGCTGGAGAACGAGCTGCCAAACGGCGCTCTATCCGACATGCTAAGCTTAAAAGCCCTTATTGCATCCGTATTTGACTTCCTTTCCCGTACCCGGCAATATATGACCCCCGCGGACAGTCAATTTGAGCCGCTGTTCGAGGTTGCCATGCAAAAAGAGCTAAACCGGCTGCTCCTCGATTGGCTGAAAAAAGAAGACTCCTCTGCCCCGCAGACAATCGTGGAGACTACCGCGCTTCTTGTCAGCTGGGGAATCTTCGGATCCGCCGTACAGTGGAGCCGCAGCCCTCAAAAACGACAAAAGGATGCGATGGTGCAGGATGTATTGGTCGTGGCAGCGGCAAGCCTCTCGCCTGTTATGGAATAAAAAAACACTCCCGGCAAAGGGAGTGTTCCTCTAATCTGATTTTTAACGCTGTCTAGCAGCCAGCCGGCCTTCCCGTACAAACCTTGCGGCTTCCGCTATATTCGACTCGTTTACCGCTTCCATTGTGGCAAATCCATACGGCTTGTGCTGCTCCAGCAGCTCGAAGAATAACGGATAGTTCAGCTCGCCAAGACCGGCTGCGGTCTCTATTAATGCACCGTCCGCCGCGCGGTTCAAATCCTTCACATGCGCGCTGACAATACGCGGGCCAAGCAGGCGGAAGGCTTCGCGGACCGTATGGTCCTGATTCTCGAATCGGGCCGGATTCATCAAATTGCAAGGGTCCATGACAACGCCAACGCAAGAGGATGGAAAACGTTCAATCGTCTCGGCCAATGTTTCAGCCGTATCGATCATATGTCCTTGGGCCGCCTCCAGCCCAATCGTTACGCCCCAGCGCTCCGCCTCTTCAACAAGCTCCTCAAGCGCGCGGTTTAACCGGTCCATATGCTCGCCGCGGCGCTCCGGATCCGTTACTCCGCCTACCTCGGTCGCCACAATCGGCGCTCCGAAATGCCGCGCATTCCGCAGATGCTCCTTGAAGCGGTCTACATTATGGCGGTATACCTCGTCATCGAGATCGACCAGACTCGCGTAACAGCCAAGCACGGCGATACGGACGCCTTTCTCCGCGAAGGCGCCGCCCACCTCCTGGGCCAGCCCCGGGCTTAGCTTGCCAAGCCGCGAGTCCACATCGGAGAACGCTTTCGCCAGCGCTAATTGAACATACGGAAATCCGTTCGCGGCAATCTTGGCCGCCAATTCCTTATAAGGCAAGGTTCCAAGCAAATGAGCTAAAATTCCGACTGACATGACAACCATCCTCTCACGTTTCATCTGAAATCTACTTGTCTCTCATTATACGTTGTAATGCCTGGATGGCAAAGCGGAACGGCTTCGCCGTCCTTAGGCGGAATTTAACAAAAAAAGAAACCCGTGCTTCTCCCGAAGCGCCGGGTTTCCGTTCATCCTTCCAGCAAAACAAGGCTTAACCGATCTAAGTTTTGCTCATTGCCATCGACCGCGTAAGCCTTAACCGCCTCAAACGTCTTTTTGTCCTTGAACAGCTGACGGAACGTCAGTCTCGAACGGCCGTCCAGATCCTCGAATATAGCCGTCAGCTGGAACTCGGGATTGGACGTATGCCTAAGAACAATCCGCTCCAAGGGTACAATTTCCTCGAAGACGTTATGATTCTCGTAGTCCACGCCATTTGGGCCATGCATCGTAAACCGCCAATTGCCGACCGGCTTGATCTCGCATTCATGGAACGTATTCGTAAAGCCGTTAGGCCCCCACCAGCGCTTGAGCAGCTCCGGATTCACCCATGCTTCAAACACCCGCTCACGGGCAAAATCGAACTCGCGCGTCGAAACAATCTCATTCTCGCCAAGAATAGCAGCCATAACAATCCACTCCACCTTCCGTATATTCATCCCTCAAATATTAGCGCTAACTGTTTACCGGTAGCCTAAGCATAATAGATGACGTTACGTAAGGTTCAAGAGGTTTTTATGCGAGCTCAAAATTTTTCATCAAAGCCCTTGCTTCCTCATGGTTAGGTTCGAGCCTCAGCAGCTCCCCTAGGTAATGCAAAGCCTGTTCTTCCAGCTCCAGCTCGAAACAGCATATTGCCAGACAATAAAAGACGGTAGATACAATCTCCTCTTCGTCTTCCTCCACGGAAATCTCCAGGAACCGCTTGGACTCGGCATACATGTCCATTTCGAACAGCACGAGACCCGCTTCAAGCGCCAGATCGTACTTCTGCTCCATCACGTAATACGACGACCACATCCGTTCGATTCCGAGCAGAATATCCTCCTTTTCCTCATCCAGGGCATCCGGCAGCAGACTCGAAATCTGCTTCGTGCTCTGGATAAAGAATTCCGCGTCGTATCCGCCAAGTCGCCAGAAACTCAAGATTTGCCTGAGCTCCATGTCGTCGATATGACGGTCCATCCACCACTTCAGACTGTAAAAGTCATCCGGTCCGAAACGCTCCACGCACCTCCGGTACGCCAGCCTTGTCTGGTGGTAATCCTGCGGTGAATTCACCCGGAGCATACAGCCGATATTGATATTCTCATAGTGATGGGAAGGGAACATAACCAGGGCGCCGCTACGTTCCAACCCTTCCCCGATGGCATGATAGTTGGCCGTCAGTGAAAAGCTGCCATGAAAGACAAGCTCCGGCGGCTCGGCAAACTTCCAGTTCTCGAGCAGGTGATCCCCTTTATCCGCCGTAATCAGGACGGTTCCCGCCTGCGACAGCCGATTCAGCCGGTCCAGGCAAGCCAGTGCAGCCTCAGGGAACAAAATATGCGAGTCCTCCAGCTGCTCCTGATAAACGGCGATGACGTCACGGTACGGATATGACGCATCCTCGTACTGCGGCGCGCGCCGCAGCTCATAGCTCAAAGCGATTTGCGCCAGCAGCTCCGAAGGCTTCAGCGAATCCTTGTCTTTGGGGTACTCTACCAGTACGTCAGCCTCGTAAATCCGGCCTTCTCCCACATAGAGCAGCTCCTGCTGAATACTGTCAAAGAAATAGTTCGCCACAATGACGAGAGGCTGCCGCAAATCCCCCTCCCGGATGGTTTCTCCGGATACCGTCAGCACGACTTCCTTGTCCTGAACAGCATCGAAACGGGCAAAGTCGAGCATTCCCCGCTCGATAAAAGACTGAAGAGCAGGGTGCTTCCGCCATGCCTCCACATTGTTCGCCGCAAGGTCCGTCATGATATACCGGAACGGCGGAACCGCGATTCCCGCGTAGTCTATTAACCGACCTAACTCATGCAGCACATGGAAGGCAAACCGGCCCGCCCCTGCTCCAAGCTCCAAGATCTGAACAGGCTCCAGGTTATGACCCCGATTAGCCCTGTCCTGAAGAAATCCGAACAGCATCTCGGCATAAGCCGCCGCGATCATCGGATTGCTCGTAATGTATTGAGGAACCTGGTCGTTGTTCCAGGCCCTCAAGCCTTCTTCTTCGTAATATTGCCTGTTTATTTCCCATATTGGCGCTTCGCTAAAGCGGTAGCGCTGCGTATTTGAAATCGTCATCTATTCTTAACCCTGCTTTCTGTACTTCGAACAATACCTTCTATATTACCTTAATAGAAGGCATTTTACGAAACTTAGGGTCACATCCCGCTTAAGAGGCTTCCGCCTTCTGTGTTTTCTTCCCTGGAGCAAACCAGCCAAGAAGCGCAATGGCGACCAACACGCCATAAAACACAATCGTCCAACCCGTGCTATGAGGGAAATCATGATCCAGGACGCCGATGTCCTCATGGGCCAGCGTAATGACGGCCAGCTTGACCCCAACCCAAGCTACGATGGCATACGCCGTAGTCTCGAGTGCCGGGCGGTCGGCAAGCAGCTTCACAAACCAGGTAGCCGCGAATTTGATTAAGATAAGGCCGGCAATACCGCCAAGCAAGACGACAGCGAATTTGCCTCCGTCCATACCGCCAAACTCGCCAAACGGAGAATCCGGCAAACCAAGCGCAAGAGCTACCGCAGCCAGAATGGAGTCGATGGCAAACGCCAGATCCGCTATAGCGATTTTGCTTACCGTAGGCCAGAAGCCCGAACCCGCCTTTTGCTTCTCATCCTTATGAACATCCTCGTTCTTTTTGCCGAACCGCGCTTGAATAATGTGCTTTAAACCCAGGTATAGCAGATAGGCTGCGCCAATCGCTTGTACCTGCCAGACATTCGCAATAAAAGAGATTGCGAATAGAGCGCCAAAACGGAAAACAAATGCCATAATAATTCCGTAGTTAATCGCTCTTTTCTTCTGATCGTCCGGTAAATTCTTGGCTATTACCGCAAGCACCAGTGCGTTATCGGCGGATAACAAGCCCTCCAATCCTATCAGGATTAGCAATGCCCACGCATATTCCAGCCAAATCGATTCCAACGTGGATTCCCCTCTCTTCGAACATAATCGGTAAAAGTAATTTTCTCTTGTCCGTTAATGCATATACGTAAGAAATGCTCAAAGGAGTTCACTTTTTTCTCAAGAAGAAAGAATTGGAAACGAATGGGTTAAAAACTCGTATCAGCAAAGGTAGATGACACATGACGGAGGTAAAGGATGAAACCAATCGCAAAAAAGAAACTCGGCGCCCTGGAATACGCGTTATCCGTAAAAGAAACGTCATTGCCCGCTATTATCCTCCTTAATGGGGGAAGCGGCCCAATTGAAGGCTGGCATAAAATTTATCATAAGCTTGCTGAAGAATTCACGATTCTCGCCTATAACCGTTTGGGAGTGGGAAAAAGCGACAAGCCGACCGGCCCCCAGCATGGAGCAGCCATCGCTGCGGCTTTGAAGCAGCTGATCGACGGACTCAAGGTACCGCCTCCCTATTTAATCGTTGGCCATTCCCTTGGCGGTTTGTACGCCAACTTATTTGCACGCCTCTTCCCCGACCTCATTGCCGGGGTTGTCCTGCTCGAATCAAGCCATCCGCTGGATCTGGCTATTAACGATACCCAGCCGGCCATTATCCGTTATATGAACCGCGTGTTAGGCAGCCTTGACGCTATTTCCCCAGCAAAGAAGTGGGGCGAGGTTCATTTTGTTAAGGAGACAGCCAGACAAATCGAGCAGGCCGGTCCGTTCCCGCACAAGCCGCTTCTTGTCATTTCCGGAGCCAGCAGACCCCCGATGATGCCGGAGCGCGCCTACGAGATTCGAATGAACAATCAGCGGCAGCTCGTTCAATTAAGCCCGCATGGCAAACAGCTCCTTGCAGCGCGCAGCGGACACTTCCCGCAATTCACGGAACCGGACCTCGTCATTCAAGCTATTCGGGACTGTATCCGTGAAGCTCAATGAAGCTTCATCCCCTTTCAGTAGGCGGCTGGGACCTTGCTCTGAAGGACTACGGAGCAGGCCCGCTTGTCGTGAACCTGGAGGAAGCAGCCGAGCAAAACAGGAATTACCGAACTGCCCTTTGGACAGTTCAGGAAATCAGACCGGCGGAACACGGCTAAGGCGAGTTCCGCTCATCCAAATCAAAGCGCCCCGCAATGTCGTAACCATTGCCTTGGCCTTTTGGCTTAATCACAACCGTTCCTAATGATTTAATCTCCCCTAATCCAATGCCGGGCGGGAAGCTGTGGGCAACGATAGCCTTGTTAGTCCCCGGAGCAGGGGGGATCTCTAATTGGGATGATAATGCTTGCAGAACAGCTTCCTGCTGGGCAGGAGGGGCGGAACCGCTTAATCGATAGATCTGAACCCAGAACGAATCCGTACGGACATTACCAGCTCCAAAAGCGAGTTCAGCGGTCTCCTTCGTTCGGCAGAACGGGCTTGCAGCAACCGGCATCTGAACGGGGATATGCCATTGGCGAAGGGCATTTCCATAGCTTATAGCCTGGCTTCTGCCGGCTTCCGATAGATTTCTTTGGGTTGAGCAGTCGTCGAGGTTGACGCTTGGCGAGTCCGTGCCAACGGTTGCGTCTCCGTGCCTGACATATAGGATATAGCCGCCTTGTTGAAGAGACTTCAGCAAGGCGGGATCCGCGGGCATAGCCTCAGCGGGGCACGCTTGAAGCAGAATGAGTATTAACAAGATGCTGGAAAGCCAAAACTTGATCATGTTCTTCCTCCTTATGTCCATAAGTTCCGTGAACTAGTATCCGCAAGGGGGAGAATATAATCCAATTTACCTCAGTAAAAAAGGCACCCGGAATCCGGATGCCTTTATCACTATTTAACGAAAGAGATCGACCAGTATCACCGAAGCGGCAATAATGACCGAAGCCGTTTTGAAGCGGATAAAGCTGCTCGTCAACATACTGAGGATGAATCTGCTCTCTTTGCGGCTGGGTTTCATGGATATTGTCTTCACTCATTTCCATACCCCCTAAAGCTCAGCCTAACATCTTACATACTTGCGTTTGAAGCCAACCTGCCCTCTTCCCAAAAACTTCTCAATGTTGACGGTAGCGTTGATGAGCTTGCTTTTTTTCGTCCCTTGGCCGACCTCTACGGGACCTACTTCATTCGCAATCTCAACCGCCTTATCATGAAGCGGCTTGTAGGATATCGCCACCGTGTACAGGAAATTGTTCATCGAATATTTCGTCCGCTCGGGAGCACCGTGGATCGTATTTTTGACCAGCTCCAGCATACCGGCGATTTTGTCTTCGGAGAACTCGCTGTCCTTGCGATTGCCAAGCAGCCAGCAGTAGCAGCTCCAGCCCGCCGACATCTTCAGCTCTTCGCCGCTTGCAATCCATTTATCCGACACCTTTTGGGCGATATCCGTCTCGGATAAGGTGACCGCGACCACATAGTCGGAGATCATATAGAAATAGGCGCCGTCGATCCACCGTTCGAAATCGGCCTCCGTCATCGCCTTCGGATCGGCAATGATCCCGGCGAAGTACATTGCATCGTAATTGCCCGTTGCGTACAGCTGATCGGCCAGCGCCTGATTATGTTTGATTTTGCGGAAAATAGGCTTCATCTCGCCTGTCGCCACGCCAAACAACGGTTCGTGCGCGCCGTTCCCCATATAAATCTTCTTGGTTCTTTCCTTGCCAAGCCCTTCAAGCTCCTGCATGACCTCTTCTAGATTCATTGTTCGCACTTCCTTTGGAGTGGTTTGTTGTCCAAGTCCATTGCCGTCTTCCTTGAATATACCATAAAACGATAGCAGAAGGCTTCGGCATAACGATCCAGCGCCCTGCTCATCGTTACTTGAAAGTGCGTATAGGAGTTGAAAGTGCGTACTTCACGGCTTCTCCTTTCTGTTTCACAATAGTGTTCAGAAGCAGAGGAGGAATGTGAGATGAAAACAACAGTCACATCAAAAACCGCTCTGGTCGTTGGGGCGAACGGCGTGATCGGACGAAACCTTATTGATCATCTTGGTACGCTTTCCGATTGGGATATTATCGGAGTGTCGCGCCGCGGCGGAGAGGATTCAGAACGGGTGCGATATATCGCGGTTGATCTTCTGGACGAAAAGGATACCCGGGAGAGGTTGAGCGGATTGACCGACGTTACGCATATCTTTTATGCCGCCTATCAGGACCGGCCTACATGGGCCGAACTTGTGGCTCCTAACCTTGCCATGCTCGTAAATGCAGTCAATGCTATTGAACCCATCGCGCCGAATCTGCGGCATATCAGCCTCATGCAAGGCTATAAAGTGTACGGGGCGCATCTGGGTCCCTTCAAGACGCCGGCGCGCGAGACGGACGCCTATCATATGCCGCCCGAATTTAACGTCGATCAGCAGCAATTTCTGGAACGGCGGCAGCCCGGAAGCAGCTGGACCTGGTCGGCCCTGCGCCCCTCGGTCGTATGCGGCTTTGGGCTTGGAAATCCCATGAATCTGGCGATGGTTATCGCCGTCTACGCTTCTATGTCCAAGGAGCTTGGACTGCCGCTTCGTTTCCCGGGAAAGCCAGGTGCTTATCACAGCTTGCTGGAAATGACCGATGCGAACCTGCTTGCCCGCGCGACCGTATGGGCGGCTACCGACGAGCGCTGCGCCAATCAGGCCTTTAATATTACAAACGGCGACCTCTTTAGGTGGAACGAGCTTTGGCCGAAGATCGCGGCCTATTTCGACCTTGAGACCGCCCCTCCGTTACCAATGTCGCTCGAGCTCGTTATGGCTGACAAAGAACCGCTCTGGAATGCTATGATTGATAAATACGATTTGCGGAACATCAGCTACAAAGACGTATCCTCTTGGCGCTTCGGGGATTTCGTGTTCTCCTGGGATTACGACTTCTTTGCGGACGGCTCGAAAGCGCGCCGTTTCGGCTTCCATGATTTCATCGATACCGAACAGATGTTTATAGACATCTTCGAAGACTTCCGCAAGCGCAGGGTCATTCCTTGATTCCCTCGTTTATCGCCGGCGGCTGGAACAGAACCTTGCCTTTGCCGCCGTATTTTTTATCGATATACCCGTCGCCCCACCGGCACATGGCATGCAGGATATCCTTCAGGCTCCACCCATAGTCCGTTAGCTCGTATTCGACCTTCGGAGGCACTTGATTATAAGAAATGCGGTTGACGATGCCATCCCTCGTTAATTCGTTCAGCTGCTGCGTCAGCACTTTTTGCGATATGTCCGGGATCAGGCGCAGAAATTCTCCATTGCGCTTCTTGCCGAACGTAAGATGGAACAAAATAACCGGCTTCCATTTGCCTCCGATCGCTTCAAGAGTAGCTTCGACCGCGGTATTGAAAATTTTCTCCTCATTCTGCATAGCCTGGAATCGCCTCCTATGCTCAACTTTATCATTTTACCTCCAACGGGAGTACCGTTCTGAAGCAAAAATAAAGGGCGTCCAAATGCGGACGCCCTTACCGTGTATTAGAAGCGTTCGAAGCTCACGAACTCGCCAACCGGCTTGCGGTAACCACGTACCCGGCGGTTCGACGTATCCTCTTTCCCGATGCCTATGAGCAATGCGGGAACATAACGATCCGGCACGTCCAGCGCCTTCATCATGGCATCCGGATCAAAGCCGATCATCGGGCTCGTGTCCCAGCCTTTCTCTTTGGCTGCGAGCATAAACAGCATGGCGGATAGATTCGCGTTGCGGATGGCCTCATCCCGTTTGAAAGCCTCGCCGCGCTCTTCGTAGAACTGCTGAACGGACTCGACGGTATGATCAAACTCTTGTTTATTAATAACGCCGAGATGCAGCAGCCCTTCATTGATCTCCGCCGCATTATGATGCGCATCCAGATGGCCTAGAACAAGAATAACGGCCGAAGCGGTTTGCACTTTATACTGCTTGTTCGCCGCTTCATACACCTTCTGCTTGATTCCCTCGTCCCTCACGACAATATAACGCGCATGCTGCAGGTTGAAGGACGATGGAACGTATTTGACAAGATCAAAAATCTCATTGAGCTCTTTATCCTCAATCGAAATCCCTTTAATAAATTTGTTTGCCGATCTTCTCTCGGTTACTACGGATACGAAATCTGTCATTTCGCCCGCCTCCTCTATGTAAAGTGTACGAGATTTATATATCTTTAATTTAATTATCTCAATTTTAAGATGTATGAAATGGAAAAGCAAGCCTTTTTTTATGCCTGCCTGCTCTCCTTCTTCTCCTGTGCCAAATAGGCGCCATACTGCTGGGTCCACGTCCACATCGCTTCAAAAATCGGCTTCAGGCCCTGGCCGCTCTCCGTCAGTTCATATTCGACATGCAGGGGTACGCCCGGATAAATCGTGCGGGTGACAATTCCCTTCTCCTCTAACAACCGCAGGCGGTCCGTTAAGGTTTTGGGGCTGATGGGCTCCAGCTTGCGGCGCAATTCTCCAAATCGCCGGGTCCCGTTAAACAGTTCGAAGAGAAGAAGAAGCATCCATTTGCCATCTAAAATCCCCAGAATCGGTTCTACCGTGCCCGGACAGGACTGGTCCATCATCCTGCTTCCCTCCCATAGTTCATTTTTTGAAACTATTGCACATTAATGTAACTACTTTTCAAATGTACCATACCTCCCTTATGATGTGAATCAAGCAAGAGAAAAAAAGTTAATAAATGGGTTCGAAGAGGAGGCTGAACGTTGAAAAGACCTTTTAAGTTAGATCCTGCAGAGTATCCGTTTACCGATCATTGGCTGCCCTACCGTGACGGCTGCATTCACTACCTGGATGAAGGGCAAGGACCAACGGTTCTTCTGCTGCACGGCAATCCGACTTGGTCATACCTGTACAGGAATGTGATCAAAGAGCTTCGCGGGGAATACCGTCTCGTTGCTCCGGATTACCCGGGGTTTGGCATGTCGACGGCTCCCGAAGGCTATCGGTTTACGCCGCAAGAGCAGTCGGAAGCCATTCAATATCTCATTCGCCATTTGGACCTACGGGACTTTGTTCTTGTCGTTCAGGATTGGGGAGGTCCAATCGGGTTGAACTACGCCGTACAGCACCGCGCGAACCTTCGCGGGATCGTCGTGATGAATACATGGGCCTGGCCGGCGACCATTTTACCGATGAAACTGTTCTCGCTTGTTATGGGGGGATGGCCAATCGGGTATTGGCTTCAGACACGCCGCAATTTTTTCGCCAAAGCGATTGTGCCACACGGGATTTACCAGACCGGCAAAGTGACGGACAGCTTGCGAAAAGCTTACACCGACCCGTTCCCTACCCCGAAATCCAGAATACCTACCTGGGTCTTTCCGGGACAGATCCGCAAGGCGCGGGCGTGGCTCGCCGGTATCGAATCGAAACTGTCGAACTTGGCCGATTTGCCCGCCCATATTCTATGGGGAACAAAGGACAGCGCGGGCTTCCCGCTCGGGCAAATGGTCAAATGGCAGCGCTATTTGCCTTTAAATGAAACCGAAATTCTGGAGGATGCCTCGCATTATGTACAGGAGGACCGGCCGGACCGGGTAGCGGCATCCATTCGGGGAGTTATGAACAGAACAAGAGGAGGAGTATTACGATGAAAACGATTCTATGGGCAACGTTAAGCGCCAACGGAAATTACGCGCAATCGAGTCCCGAAAACCCGCCAACCAAGGAAGCCTTGCAAGACTTCGCGGCGCAGGCTGGAGCGGCAGGGAACTTTATTGTAGGACGCCGGACCTTCGAAGGAATGCGGGGCAGCGGCAACCCCGGCCCATTCGGCGAAATCGACATCGTGGTCATCTCCAGGAACACGGCGGAGATCCCCGGGGTAAAGGTGGCGAAATCGCCGCAAGATGCCTTGGAATACCTGCAGGAGCGAGGGCATCATACCGCTCTCATCAGCGGTGGGGCGGATATCCACAATTCGTTTCTGGCTTCGGGTCTGGTAGACGAATTGATCTTTAACGTGGCGCCTGTATTAGAGGGTAAAGGGTTAAATCTTGTCATAGACAAAGATCGGTACCAATTCAAGCCTGTGGAACTGTTGGACTGCAAGCCGCTGGGCGGCGGTGTCGTTCAACTGCGTTACGGCATCGACAGATAGTTGCAGTTGCACGCGGATCACTCGGACTTCTTCTCTAAACGATCTGCCCCATGCAGTAATTCCATATGCTCGGCATGAGCCTCTCCCCAGTCGTTCATTACCTGCAGCACTTTGCTTAATCCTTGGCCGTATTCCGATATGGAATATTCCACCTTCGGGGGAACCTGGTTATATACCTCGCGGTGAACGATATCGTTGTGCTCAAGCTCTCTTAATTGTTGGGTAAGCATTCTTTTGTTAATGTCCGGTATGGCTTTAAGAAGCTCGCTGAATCGCATTGTCCCGTTGGCGATAAGCTGGAGCAAAATAACCGGCTTCCACTTGCCGATCAATATATCGAGCGCCGATTCGAACTTGCAATATTGCTTCATGATCTCTCCACCCCTTATGCTGCGATAGGTAACTTTTTATTTACTTTGTCTAGATAAAGTGCCTACTTCCTTCTATGGCTTAACAGGTCTATTATACCTTACAGGACAGCTAATAGAGATCAGGAGGACGTTATAAATCATGAATATGGCGTTGTGGATTATTCAAGGGCTTACGGCCCTAGGCTTTATTTACTCGGGGTGGTTGAAGGCTTTCCAATACGAAAAAGCCAAGGCCTCCTGGGGTTGGGTAAAAGACCTCCCGAAGGGACTTGTCGCCTTTATCGGACTGGCGGAGCTGCTTGGAGCCATCGGAGTTATTCTTCCCGAAGCGCTCGGTATCGCGCCGATCTTGACGCCAAGCGCGGCTGCCGCGCTTGCCGCTGTTGTCTTGCTTGGAGCGGCACTCCATCTTGCGCGCAAGGAGTACCGGGAACTTGGCGTCAACCTTGTCTTCTTCCTGCTAGCCGCGTTGGTTGCCATTGGCCGTTTCTAAGCTGCGTCATCCGGCGCCGCAAAAAATCGCCCTCCTCCTGGGGGCAGCCCAGGTAGACGGCGATTTTATCCAATGATAAGTTCCTTGGCTTAGCTTTCTTTCGGAAAATCAGTCGAGAAGGCGAGCTCCTTCTGCGACTCCAGCTCTTGAAGACGGCTGGTCAGCGCCTGATGAATGACCTGGTAGCAGTCGCTGCCAAGGGCGATTCTTTTGGGCGCGGGATGCTGGTCAACGCTGTCGATCATAATAGCGGCCATCTTGGCCGGATCGCCGATGGAGACGGCTGTTTTATCCTCTACGATCCTTCTGGCATGCGCTGCCGGAGAGATATCGTAAGCCTCCATTCTTGAGGCAAGCTTTATGCTGTGATGCCTAAAGTTCGTACGCGCTCCGCCCGGCTCCACGATTGTAATGCCGATATTGAAAGGAGCTACTTCCTGCATAACGGCTTCGATAAAGCCCTCGATCCCCCACTTCGTCGCATGATAGAGCGACCCGCCCGCAAAAGCGGCTTGTCCGCCTACCGTAGAGAGCTGTATGATTCGTCCGCCGCCCTGCGAGCGCAGGTGGGGCAAGGAAGCCCGCACCAGCTGGATGGAACCAACAAGGTTGGTATTAATCTGATGGGTAATCTGTTCATCCGTCAATTCCTCCGCCGCGCCGATAAGGCCGTAACCCGCATTGCTGACGACAACGTCGATCGTGCCCAATTGATCGAAGGCCTGGTTAACAACCGTATAGATAGCCGGGGTGTCCGTCACGTCAAGGCGAGCCACCCATAGGAGGTCGCCGTATTTTTCCTTAAGATCATCCACCACGTCCAGCTTACGCACCGTACCCGCCACGCGGTCGCCCCGCTCCAGAAGCTGCTCGGTCATATGCCGGCCAAAGCCGCTGCTAATCCCCGTAATAAACCAAGTCCGTTGTGCCATTGTTTATTCCTTCTTTCGTTGAGGTTCTGATCAGCATCAACTTTTATAACTAACCAGTTAGTCAAATATAATCCTTTCTAACCGGTTAGTCAAGTATGATATACTGGGGCAAAATGAACGAAGGATGATTACCGATGAGAAATGCCGAAGCGACGCGCGAACGGATTCTGGAAGCCGCCATGGACGAATTCTCCACATTCGGCATTGCGGGGGCGCGGGTCGACCGCATTGCAAGAACCGCCGGCTGCAACAAAAACTTGATCTATATTTATTTTGAAAATAAGGAAACGCTCTTCACCACGGTTCTTCAAAAGCATCTCGACCAAGCATTTGAAGGCATTCCCTTCTCGGTTGACGATATTCCGGGGTTTGCCGTCACCGTATTCGATTTCGCTATGGCGAATCCGAAGATTATGCGGCTGCTTATGTGGTACACGCTGGAGCAGAATACGGTCAGCAGCCTTCCCGTACGCGATGTCGCCCATGAACGGAAGATAGACAAAATAAGCGAAGCGCAAGCAAACGGACGTATAAACTCAGCCCTTCCCCCTGCCTTTCTTCTTACGTCCATCATGACGATTGCGACTTCCTGGGCGGCAACCAATCCGTTTGGCCCCGGCCTTAACCCGGATGCGGCGAAGAATCAAGATGCTCTGCGGGAATCCGTCGTCAAAGCCGTCGAGCTGCTGCTCCAAGCAAAATAACGAAACGCCTTATGCATGCCATTCCGCTAGACGGCATGCATAAGGCGTTTTTTATGTTATAGCCGTTCTCTCCTTTGAAAGGGGTGAGCCGGGTTGTTATGATTAAGGTACATTACGACGCAGGAACCAATCAAGAAAGAGGCGAGGACATGATTGAAATGACGACTGAACTGGTTCGTAGATTGATTAGCGGTCAATTTCCGGAATGGAGGGACCTGGAAATAAGGCCCGTTGAAAAAAGCGGACACGATAACCGTACCTACCGGCTGGGCAGCGAAATGACGGTGCGCCTGCCGAGCCATGAACGTTACGCCTCGGCCGTTGCCAAGGAGTTAACCTGGCTTCCCGTGTTCAAGCCTCTTCTGTCTATGCCTATACCCGATCCCGTGGCGCAAGGCATGCCTACCGCGGAATACCCTCTGCCATGGTCGGTTAACCGCTGGATCGAAGGCGATACCGTTACGCATGCCAACATCCGCGACCTTAACGAATTCGCCGAGGACCTCGCCGGTTTTCTGAAGGAGCTTCAAGCCATCGATGCTGCGGACGGCATCCCGGCAGGCATACAAAACTTCCATCGCGGGGGAAACTTATCCGTATACGATCAAGATTCCAGATCGGTCATTGAGAAGCTGGACGGGGAGTACGACCGGAAGCTTCTCACCGAGATTTGGGAGCTTTCCCTTGCGACGAAATATGAAGCGGCCCCATTATGGCTTCATGGCGACGTAGCCGTAGGCAATCTGCTTGCTCGGAACGGCCGGCTGTCCGGCGTCATCGATTTCGGAACCATGGGGGTTGGCGACCCCTCCAGCGATCTGGTGATGGCATGGAACTTTTTCGACGAATCCAGCCGCAAAGTATTTCTGAACGCCATGAAGGCAGACCGGGATACCGTTAACCGCGCACGCGGCTGGGCCTTATGGAAAGCGCTTATTACGTACGCCTGGAATGAGCCGGGCTCGGAGGCTTCGAATTGGGGCAAGCGTGTTATCGACGTTATCGTTCAAGACTACAGGACGCCGTAACCGGCGTATCCCTCAAAATTGACATAACGGGTCCATTCTGCATGTAAAATTCACGAGGCGCTGCTGATGTAGCGTCTTTTTTTATATAAAAATATATCAGGAAGCCTTTCTTCCCTGACACACTGTTGTCAACAAGGGTAGCTTATGATGATCTCAGATGATTGTTCAGCAATCCATTAGGGAGAAGAAAGGACTGGTATGGAATGAAGAATAAACTAGGCGCCATCATTGGAGGACTACTGCCGGCCATTCTAATGGCATCGATGGACAACACGGTTGTGTCTACGGCGATCGGCACTATCGTGGGAGAGATGGGGGGACTCGATAAATTCGTCTGGGTCACTACCGCATATATGGTCGCGGAAATGGCCTGTATGCCGATCTTCGGGAAGCTCTCCGATATGTACGGCCGCAAGCGGTTTTTCATCTTTGGGATTATCGTGTTTATGATCGGTTCTGCACTCTGCGGAATGGCCCATTCCATTATCGAGCTAAGCATCTATCGCGCTGTTCAAGGGGTTGGAGCCGGCGCGATGGTATCCATTGCGTTTACGATTTTGTTTGATGTGGTGTCCCCGAAGGACCGCGGCAAAATGATGGGGGCGTTCGGAGCGGTATTTGGCTTATCCAGCGTAGTCGGCCCCTTGCTCGGCGGCTATATGACCGATCACCTCAACTGGTCGTGGATCTTCTATATTAACCTTCCGCTTGGCTTCATTGCCCTGCTGATGATCGCTTTGTTCTACAAGGAATCGGCTGCCCACTCGAAGCAGCGTATCGACTGGGCCGGATCTATTCTGCTCGTTGGAGCCGTTGTCTGCTTCATATTCGCTCTAGAACTCGGCGGCAAGACCTATGCCTGGGATTCACCGCAAATTGTCGGTCTGTTCGCGGGATTTGCCGTGCTTGCCTTCCTGCTTGTTCTGGTCGAGAGAAAAGCGCCCGAACCGATTATTTCGTTCGGCTTATTCCGCAGCAGACTGTACACCACAAGCAATCTGGTTGCTATGCTTAGCGGCGCGGCTTACATGACGGCAGCGATTTTTATTCCGATCTACGTGCAGGGCGTCATTGGCGGATCCGCCTCTAACTCCGGTCTGACCCTTTTGCCCATGATGGTTGGATCGGTTATCACCGCAACGCTCGGCGGATTCCTCATGACGAAGCTGCAATACCGGACGATTATGATAGGAACGCTGTCCATCCTGCTCATAGGCCTTGCTCTGCTCTCGCAAATTACGGTAGAATCTTCTCGACTTTTCATCACGGGAATTATGATTCTGATCGGACTTGGAATCGGCGCTTCCTTCTCGGTATTAAGCAGCTCGGTGCTTCATTCGTTCCCTGCGGCTCAGCGGGGCGCGGCAAGCTCGACCTTGAACTTCAACCGTTCGCTTGGCATGTCGCTTGGCATTACCGTCTTCGGAATTATCCAAAGCCACAGCATGCTCTCGAAGCTTACCGAGTCGCTTGGCAATGGCGCGGTTCCGGCCGGCTTGAATTTAGACGATCCGCATTCCTTGCTGAATCCGGCATTCCGGCAGACCGTCGATCCCCAGCTTCTGGATACGATAACGGCAGGGCTGTCGAGCTCGATTGGCGCTACCTTTGCCTGGAGCCTGATTCCTGCGGCATTAGCGTTAGTTGCGGCATTTCTGATGTCGAAGGACAAAATGGAGGCGGCTGCCGAAGGAGAAGAATACGCGGCCGCACATTAATCATATAACGGCAGGCTCGGGCATGCCGGCTTAGGAGAGATAACGATGAAGCTGGAACGGTTAATGGCCATTACGATTTTGCTGCTTAATCGAAAGCGGGTGCAAGCGCAGGAGCTGGCGGACCAGCTCGAAGTGTCCCTGCGGACCATCTATCGCGATCTCGATTCGCTCGGTCAGGCCGGCATTCCCATTGTCTCCTATACCGGCATGGAGGGCGGCTATGAGATCATGGACAGCTTCCGGCTGGACCGGCAGCTCTTGTCCTTTGACGAGCTGTCCGCTCTGTTCACGGCGCTTCGCGGTCTGGAGTCGACAAACGCCTATGACCGCTCAAATATGGATCTCCTTCTGAGCAAGGTCGGAGCCATGGTGGCGCAGGCCGAGCAGGGCCGGACAGGTGAGGGAGACCGTATTCAGGTCGACTTCACCCCTTGGAAGAACAGCGAAGAGGATCAAGCGCGGTACGACCAGCTCCGCCTGGCGGTAAATGACCGTAAGCTGATCCGGTTTCATTATACGAGCAGAACCGGCGGCGAGCAGGAGCGCGAGATCGAGCCCATGGGGCTTGTCCTGAAAAATTATTCCTGGTATCTTCACGGCTATTGCCGCTTGCGGGAGGATTTTCGCATCTTCAAGCTGACGCGGATCCGGCAATTAAAGGTCCAGGCAGGCACCTTTACAAGACGGACAGAGTCGCTGGAGCAGCTGAACGACAGGTGGCATTCACCGGGGAGAAGAGACACAGGCGAGGGAATTCCCGTCGTCCTGCAGTTTAAAGCGGCGGCTGCCCTATCCGTAATGGACCATTTCGACGAAAAAAATATCGAACGGCTGCCGGACGGACAGCTTATTGTGCGCATGACCTACTCAAGCGAGCATTGGCTGATCCGCAACGTGCTTCATTATACGACCGATGTTATTGTGCTTGAGCCCGCTTCGGTTGCGGCAAAGATCAGGCAAACTGCTCTCTCTATCGCGTGCCAATACGGCGGGTTGGAGCAGGAATAGTCACTCTGAAGGAGGTTTGCCCGTTATGCCCTTGCAAGGAAAAGTAGCGATTGTTACAGGCGGCGCTCAGGGGATTGGGAGAGCGGCGTGCATACAGCTCGCCAAACAGGGAGCGAAGGTTGCAGTGAGTGATTTCGAAAGGGATTTAACCGCGACGGTCTCCGAAATTAAGGCAAACGGTGGCGAAGCCGTAGCCATTCCGGCCGATGCCCGCAGCAAGGAGCAAATGGAACAGCTGGCCCAGACCGTCATTCGTACCTTTGGACGAATCGATGTACTCGTATGCGGCGCAAGACAAATAGCCGGGACGGCCAGCTTCGCCGAGCACTCCTGGGAAACCTTCAAACGTGAATTGACCAACGAATTAAAGGCAGTCTTTGAGCCAACGAAAGCGGTAATAGGAGTAATGACGGAGCAGCAATCCGGCCGGATTATCTACTTGTCCGGCACGGAGGGCAAGGACCCTACCCCGCACTATATCGCCTTTGGCACAGCAAAAGGAGGCCTTGATTCCTTTGCCCGGTATATTGCGCAAGAATATGGCCCTTACGGGATTTCCGCCAATGTTGTGGCACCCGGATTCGTCAGGTCCGATGAGGCCTTCATGATCTCCGAGGAAGAGAGCCGCGTGATCGGCGGCTTCACCCCGCTTGGCCGAATAGCCGAGCCGGAGGATGTAGCCGGCGTGATTGCTTTTCTCGCCGGGGATGGCGCGCGGTTCCTGACGGGTACTTACACGCCCGTTGCCGGCGGCCTTGTCATGGAGTGAGGCTATCAAAACAGAAAAAGCTTAATCAAGTTCCTGAAACGGAGTAACCGGTGTAAAAACAAGGAAGGCCCGCTGCAGCTGCTGCAGCGGGCCTTCCTATCATGAACGCTATTCTTCGTAGATCTTAGTCAGCATAGCGCCTAGGGCGTTAAGCGCCTCTTCCTCGCGCTCGCCGTCCACTTCCAGCGTAACCTCGTCGCCTTTTGCCAGACCTAGGGTTAACAGGCCAAGCGAGCTTTTGCCGTTCACTTTTTTTGTCCCTTTGATCAGCTTAACACTGCAAGGGAACTCCGATGCCGCTTGAACAAAAAGCTTCGAAGGACGGGCATGGAACCCGGATGGATGGATAACGGTATAGGTTTGCGATAGCATTATTGTGGTCTCCTTTGCTTAACGAATTGTTGGACTTCCTCCTGCGTGCTCATGGCAAGGGCTTCTTCCGCCAGAGCCGCCCATTCCGGCTTGGACAGCTGCCCCACCAGCTCTCGGGCGGGCAATATGGAGCCCGCGCTCATGCTGAACTCGTCTAATCCCATTCCGAGAAGGAGAGGAATGGCCGTCTGGTCGCCCGCCATTTCGCCGCACATGCCGGCCCAAATGCCGGCCCGTTCAGCTGCCTTGATGACCATGTTCACGAGTCTCAGGATAGACGGATGATAAGGCTGATACAGATAAGCCACCGATTCGTTCATGCGGTCGGCTGCCATGGTGTATTGGATCAGATCGTTTGTACCGATGCTGAAGAAATCGACTTCCTTCGCGAAAATATCGGCGCCAATCGCGGCTGCCGGAATTTCGATCATCATGCCCACTTCGATCGTACCGGACACCTGAACCCCTTCCTGCTCCAGCTTCGCGCGTTCTTCCTCAAGGATACGCTTCGCTTCGCGAAGCTCGCTCAGCACCGCAATCATCGGGAACATAATGTTCAGCTTGCCATGCACGCTTGCCCGGAGCAAGGCCCGGAGCTGGGTACGGAACAAGTCCTCCCGCGTGAGGCATAAACGAAGCGCGCGCAGTCCCAGAAACGGGTTGCTTTCCTTCGGCAGCTCCAGATAAGGAAGCTCCTTATCCCCGCCGATATCCAGCGTACGAATAACGACGCGTTTGCCGTCTAATTTCTCAAGCACATGCTTGTAAATCTGAAACTGCTCTTCTTCCGTCGGGAATGTATTGCGTCCCATATAGAGAAACTCCGTGCGGAACAATCCAACGCCGTCGGCGCCGTTCTCCAGCACTTTGTCCAGGTCTTCAATGCTGCCAATGTTGGCCGCAAGCTCGAGATGCTCGCCATCGGCCGTTACCGACGGCTGCTCGGCCAGACGCTTCAGCTGTACTCTGCGTTCATCGTATTGCTTCTTTTTCGCCTGATACTCGGCCAGCACTTCCTCCGAAGGATCCGCAATCACTTTGCCTTCCGTCGCATCCATAATGACGAGCGCGCCATCCTCAACGGCTGCTGCCGAAGGGCCTGCGCCTACTATCGCGGGAATCTCAAGGGATCGCGCCATAATAGCGGAATGCGAAGTACGGCTTCCGATCTCCGTTACAAAGCCGCGGATATAATTCAGGTCGAGCTGCGCGGTATCCGACGGCGTCAGATCCTCTGCCAGGATAATGGTCTCCTCGGAAATGCCGGACAGCGAAGCGTACGGCTTGCCGATCAGGTGGCTCATCACCCGCCCGGAGACGTCCTTGACATCGGCCGCGCGCTCGCGGACCATCTCATTGTCCAGCTCAAGAAGCATCTCGACAACGGCTGTCGTCACTTCGTGCAAAGCGTATTCCGCATTAAGCTTCTCGTCTGCGATTTTGTCCAGCACCGAGTCCACAAGATCCGGGTCTTCCAGCAGGAAAAGATGCGCTTCGAAAATCTCGGCCTTCTGCGCGCCTAACCTTTGCTCGGTCTTTAAGCGGATCTCTTCGATCTCGCCTTTGGATTTTTCAATAGCCTGCCGGAAACGGCCGGCTTCCGCCTCAGCATCCGTAATCGTCTGCCGCTGCGGGATATAGGGGGAATGGTTGAACCGAAATGCCTTTGCGATAGCCACTCCGGGAGATGCGGCAACACCGGTTATTATATTAGCCATACTGCGTACCTCACTAAAGTTTGTTTTTCTCAAGCGTGATTCTTAACGCTGATTTGCAACAGCTTCGTAGCTTTCAATGATCAGCCCGTATACCGGATGACCTTCCGGAATCGAAGTATAATGCGACACGGTCTGCCCGATACCCTTGTCATGAATCGATTGCTGCAGCTCTACCGCTTCCGGATCATCGGCGTTAACGAAGCGAAGCGCCGCCGCCATTACTTTTGCCAGCTGAACGGGCTGGATTCCTCGCTCATGGGCTTGCAAAGCCGGCTTCACAAGGCGGTCATTGGGCGACAGCTTGCGGATCGGCGACCGTCCAACGCGGGTAACCTCGTCGGTCAGCTGGTCGTTGCGGAACCGTCCGATAATCTTCTCGATATATTGGTTATGCTCGGCTTGGTCAAAGCCATACTGCGCAACAAGTACGGCCCCCGTCTCCTTCAAGGTCGCCTTCACTTCATGAACGATAGCCTCATCGGCCATCGCCTGCTGGATCGTCTCGTAACCGCGAAGACTTCCCAGGTAAGCCGCGGCGCAATGCCCCGTGTTTACGGTAAACAATTTGCGTTCGATATAAGGCATAAGATTGCGTACGTAATGGACGCCGGCAACCGGTTTGTATCCCCCGAACATCGCGGATTCGTCTACAACCCATTCGTAAAACGGCTCAACCGTTACCTCAAGAGGGTCTTCATGATGCTGAATCGGAACGATCCGGTCAACGGCCGCATCGGGA
Source organism: Paenibacillus sp. BK033 (assembly GCF_004345425.1). Taxonomy (GTDB): domain Bacteria; phylum Bacillota; class Bacilli; order Paenibacillales; family Paenibacillaceae; genus Pristimantibacillus. Next base: position 89,299 of record NZ_SLVP01000004.1, on the reverse strand, counting down.
AAAGCAACCAGCTTCGCTGCCTTTGCCTTCGTCTCTTCATCAAGATGTCCGAATACATGCTCTTTCAGCTGGGTGCTGCCGCCGATCGCGTTCTCGCAGGCGATAACATGCAGCGGGCCTCCTCCGGATTCAATCCGCTTCTCGATCCCGCGGGCGATGCCCGCCGCAATATGCTTCAAGATGTTGACGCCTACGGCCGTGGTCACCAGATCGGCCTCCGCCACTGCCGCCGCAACATCGTCTATTTTTGTTCCGTCAATGGCGGTTACGCCCGTCACCTGCAGCCGATCCTTGGCTTCGTTCGCCAGCGTTACCGTGTAAGCTCCGCGCTTTCGCAGCTCCGTAACAAGCGCTTGGTTGACGTCGGAGAAAATAACTTCATAACCCGATTGCGAAAGAAGGAGTCCGATAAATCCGCGTCCGATGTTGCCCGCTCCGAAATGCAAAGCCTTCATTATTCCATCCCGCTTTCGAAGATCTCGATCATCTCTTCGGCCGTGGAAGCCTTCAAGATCCGTTCCAGATTGTCGTCGTCGGAGCAAACCATCGCTACGTTCGTCAGGATGTCCAGATGATCGTCGCCAACCGCCGCAATGCCGATAACCAGATGCGCGATATTCCCTTCGCCGAAATCAACGCCAGCCGGAATTTGAACGATGGACAGGCCCGTCGACTTGATGGAGCCTTTCGATTCGTTTGTTCCGTGAGGGATCGCAAGGCCGCCGCCCATGTAGGTGGATAGGGACTGCTCGCGTTCAACCATGCTCTCCACATAGCTTGGATCAGCATGACCGGCATTAACCAACAGCTCTCCAGCCAGGCGAACCGCTTCGAATTTATCGTTTACCGCAGCATTCAATTTCACCTTATCTGTAGACAAAATACTCATTGTACGTCACTCGCTTCCGCTTTAATATTGAAAAACATTCTAAGATGTATGGTTAGGTAATCCTTAATTTCCGCTTCATCGCCAGCCTCGAGCAAATCAATCATGACCGTATCGAGCAGCATGGCGCTTATTTCGCTTAATACCTCGAGCGCTTCCTTCGTTAAGGTCCGGGGCGCCAGCATTAATAAAAAATGGCTTAACCTTGACGGCGATGCCATCTCCACCGTAAGCGGATCGTCCAATCGGTATAGGGACAACGACGGCCTCGTGATTTCTTCCCCGCGCGTATGAAACAACGCTACTGCGGTTCCCGGTATCATCTGACTGCCGCTCTGTTCCCGCTGCATCAGCCGCTGCGCAACTAGACCGGCATCCGTTAGCACGCCTTTGGCCTCTTCCCGCGCGCAGGCTTCTTCCAGAATAGCCGGCAAGTCTCCGCTCTTCTCCTTAATCAACACAACCTCGAAGCGCCTGATCAGACTGACCATCTCATCGAGCGTCGTCTTAAGGCTGACCAGCTGCTCGAAGGTAGAGGCTTCGCTTCCCGCTTTCTCTTCCTTGGTCGGAGCACCGTCCCGTTTCTGGACTAAGCCCGTCTGGACGAAAGCCCTCAACCGGTCCGTCTCTGCCTGCGTCAGGAGAGGGCTGACCTTGATATACGGCTCGCCGTTGATAGGCAGGTCTACCGTGGAGATGATCAGGTCGTACTTATCCTTCTCCGTCCTTGATGCTTCGTACCAGGATACCCGGTCGACGATATGAATTTCCGGCAGCTCCTTCTGGAGCCTGATCTGCAGCAGCTTGGAGGAGCCGATGCCGCTTGAACAGACGAGAATGGCCCGGACATTATGCCGCAGCTGCTTCAGCCGTTCCAGCGATGCTCCGAAATGCATGACGAGGAATCCGACTTCCTCATCCGGCACAGCCCTATCGGTAAAGACGCGGTTTACCGCTTTGCGAACGATATTGAATAAAGACGCATAATCCTTCTTGATCTGATCCAGCAGCGGATTACGGATATTCGTGCCTTCGCTCAGCCTCTGCAAGGCATCCTTCAAGTGTAGGAACAGCCCGTCGCGCAGAGAACGGTCTTTGTTGAATTCGGCATCCATGGCCTGCTGCACATGCTCAATCAAGGAACGTACCGTATCGGTTAAAATCAAATCATCCGCAGGCAGCACGGATAGATCTTCGCTCTGGACTGAACGCAGCAGCCTGCCGATATATGCCGTCTCTGCCGGCGGAAAAGTCCGTTCCGTCAGGGCGGCTAAACGTTCCGTCAAATACACCGCATCGGATTCCTGACGTAATGCCGGGACGGATGCAGCTTCAACCGTCTTGCCCGCCCGGATCCGCCGCAGCGCGATAGACAGCCTGATTAGCAGATCCGTATAGGCATTTTCGCTTAAGCGGCTGCCCCCGTATTCCTCCCAGCTCCATAAGATCTTCTCGACGGCTTCCATTTCCGATTGACCAACAAGCGTAAGCAGCCGGCCGTCAAGCGGATGAACCGGAAGCTCGTTGCGGCTGGAGATCAGCTCCGTATCCTCGAACCGGTCCCTGATGATCTGACGGATCATCTCCCGCAATTGCTCTTCTTGGCCGGTAAGTTCAATCCCGTAGCCCCTTCTGCGGGTCAGGGTAACCCCGAACCTTTGCACCCATTGGTCCAGATCGTCCAGATCATTGGCTACGGTTGGAATGGTCACCTTGGACTCATGCGCAAGAGTGAACAGCTTAACCGGCTCCTCGCTCTCGAGAAGGAGGCAAAGGAGATATAGTTGTCTTTCCTCGGGCGAGAATTCGATCTCTTCGGATACGGTAACGAGACTGGCTAATCGCTCAAGCGCCGCTTGATCGCCCTGAAGCCGTATGCCCGAGCCCGATTTCTTAAGCAGCCTTGCGCCTTCGGCACGCAGGATCTCTTCGACCGCTGCAAGCTCTCGGTGTACGGTTCTCGAACTCACCTGAATTTCTTCTGCGATTTGGGCCGCCGTCAGCTCGTGATCATTCCGCAGCAGCAGCTCTAGAATTCGGCGGGACCGGCTGGATATACGCATTCACACAACCCTTCCTATAACGATAGAATGGCCCCAACGCCGGAAAATAATCTCCAGCGCTGGCAGCCTTGATGAGAAAGGATTCTTACGAAAGCCGGTCTACGAGTTTGTCATACTCCGGACTTTTCAAGAAATTATCGATTGAGATATGCTCGGCTTTCGGCGCCTGGATTTTAGCGCGGTCCGTCAGCGTTTTGTGCGTAATGACGATGTCGGCATCGCCGGGAATATCGCTGATTGCCGTATTAATGACCGTAACGTCCGAGCCTGCGGCTTTCATCTTCTTGCGAAGAATCGATGCGCCCATTGCGCTGGAGCCCATGCCGGCGTCGCAGGAGAAGACGATTTTATGGACATCCTCTTTCGCTTTGACCGTTTCGCTTGCTGCCTCAGCATGCTGAGCGGCTTGCGAAGCCGCTGCCGGAGCCGCAACCGCTGTTGCCGCTGCCGCCGTATTGCCCGCCGCCTTCATTTCTTTCATTCTTGCCGAAGCCTGTTCGAGATCGTCTCCGTCCGCAGCCTCTTTCTTCGTTGTCTTGAGCAGCAGAGCCGCAATAACAAACGATACGATAGCAGCGGTTACGATACCGCTAAGAGCCGCAAGAAGGCCGCCTTTTGGAGCCATGGCAATGTAAGCAAAGATACTGCCCGGCGAAGGCGGAGCAACTAGACCCGCTCCAAACAGCGAGAAGGTGAAGGTACCGGTAACGCCGCCGGCGATAACCGCCAGAATCAGACGCGGATTCATCAGGATGTACGGGAAGTAAATCTCGTGAATACCGCCGAAGAAGTGAATAATCGCCGCGCCGGAAGCCGATTGCTTCGCCGAGCCGCGGCCTGCGATCATGTAAGCAAGCAGAATGCCGAGGCCTGGACCCGGGTTCGATTCCAGCATGAAGAGAATCGATTGCCCTGTCCGGGACGCTTCTTCCAATGCAATCGGACTCAATACGCCATGGTTAATGGCATTGTTGAGGAACAGAATTTTTGCAGGTTCAATAATAATGTTGGCCAGCGGGATCAGGTTATGATTAACCAGGAACTCTACGCCGTTAGAAAGAATCTTGGTTAATTGCTCGATTACCGGACCAACGCCGGAATAAGAGATCAAAGTAAGAATCGCGCCGATAATGCCAAGCGAGAAATTGTTTACCAGCATTTCGAAGCCGGATTTGATTTTCCCCTCGATCGATTTATCGAATTGCTTCAATACCCATGCGGCCAGCGGACCGCAAATCATAGCCCCAAGGAACATCGGGATTTCCGTACCCACGATGATGCCCATCGTCATCAGAGCGCCGATAACGCCGCCGCGCTGTTTATGAATCATCGTACCGCCCGTATAACCGATCAGAAGCGGAAGCAGGTACTTGATAATCGGATCAACAAGCTTTGCAAGGGTCTCGTTGGGCAGCCATCCCGTAGGAATGAACAACGCCGTTATGATCCCCCATGCTATAAAAGCACCAATATTGGGCATAACCATACCGCTGAGAAAACGTCCGAATTTCTGGACTCCCACACGAATTCCCCCGGTCGGAGAACTGTTTTGCACGTGCTGCATATTTGGGTTCCTCCTCTATAAAATCGCTTTCTTTTTTACCCGGGCCGGCAGTGCCGCCCGGGTTACTATCATCGTAAATGATGCCTCGCGCCAGAACAACAAAAGGAAAACGAGGTTTTGTCAATCATACTGTTGACAACATTTTATTAGATTATGAACGGCAAACAGGCTACCCCTTATAAAAGGAGCAGCCTGTTGGATTTGAGCGGATGGCCGTTATAAGCCTTCTAACCCGTTCGTGAATCCGTTCTTCCAGTTATTCTCTTAGTATTCGCCTTTAATGACGAAAAACGAGCCGCGAATCGTGCCGGCCAGCTTGGATTTCTGTCTGGCGAATTTGAATTTCCCTTCCAGCTCCTGCGGAATCTCCATGCCTTCGGAAAGCTTGAACCCAACGGCCCGCTTCTTCGCATCGTCTACCGTGTACATCACGTTAAGTGCTAGTCCGTCTTCATAAAAGACGTAGGTAAATTTGATGTTCTCTACTTGGAACTGCGAAGTCTCCAACGGTTTTGCCGAGAATTCGATATTGCGTTCCTGCAAGATCCGGTTCACGTAATCCAGTGCTTCCTGACTTTCGCTGGCGGGTACAACCGTAAACTCATGCTTGTACTTGGTCATGAAATAGCGGGCTTCGTTGGCGCGAAGACCGGCCAGCGCTTCGGCCACAGGCGAGGATTCCAGGCCAACGGTAGACACATTTTTAAAATCAACGGTGTAGGACATTCCCATTCCTCTTCTCTCACGAAATTTTCCTATTTACAGGATTCCTAATCTATCAGATATTATACCAAAAAATGTTTGGCAGACAGCCTCTAATCAGGAACTTGTTCATGACAATTCCGCAGATTCGCTTACCTGATAGTCAGGTAATCCTCCAGTGCTTGTTGAAGCGTTCCTTTGGTTATGGCTTTATGTTCAAAGGATATGCCTGACCGGATCATACTCTTCACGATCTCCGGCCTAAGTCCGGTCACAATCGGCTGGCAGCCCATCATTTGAATCCCGTCGAAGACATGGATAAGCTGTCTGATGACGCTCTCCTCCATCCCCATGACGCCTGACATATCTATAATTAACGTTTCAATCCGGTTGTTGCCGATTTGCGATATAACCTTATCCTCAATGATGTTGGCCCGGATCTCGTCAATCGTCCCGATCAGAGTCAGAATGGAGGTTGCTTTCGTTAGCGGAATAATCGGAACGGACAAATCTTCTACCATTGCCCGCTGCGCCTGGATGAGATCATCCTTGAATAAAGAGTAGCTTATAAAAAACTGATTGAGGAATTGATCCATCAGTTGGTTAATGCTCTTCTCCATGCTGTAATAATGTTCTTTGCTATCGTTATGATTGTTCAGACGGTCGTAATTGTACAGGAAGTCCCACATGACACGCCGTACTGCCTGAACCCACTCCAGCTTGAATGCGAGGGTTAAAGAATGCTTTGCCCAAGTGACTCCCTCCTGCTTGGCAAAGGCAATCGTCTCGTGCTCCTTCCCGTCGATGATGAAGAGGACCAGCTTGTGCGCGTTATCCAGCAGATTGATATTGCCGATGGTGAGGATCTCCTCAATTTTATCCCGCACGTTAACTGCTTCGAGCAACAGCCTTTGTTCGAAATTATCCCGGTTAATGATAAAGAAGTCTTTCATATTCATTGTGGCTTCCAATTCCACATAAACTACCTCTTTCCATTTTATATGGTTTGTTCCTTTCGGAAATGTGATGGTAAACTTGGTGCCTTCATTTTCCGAGCTTTGCACTTCGATTGCTCCATTATGCTGATAAATGACGGAGAAAACGAGAGTTAATCCCATGCCCGTTCCGTTTTCCTTCGTCGTATAGAATGGCGTTCCGAGCAATCCAAGCTTTTCTTTGGGAATACCGACCCCGCTGTCTTGAATACAGACGATCACTTCATTCTCCGTCGCCATGTGTTCAATCGAAATAGATCCGTTACCCGGAATCGCCTCAAAGGCGTTTTTAAGCAAATTGAAAAAAACCTTTTTAAGCTGATTCTTTTTGCCCTTGATGTAAGAGCCCGGATCTCGTAAATTCGTATGAACCGAAACCCGGTACATTTGATCCTGAAACAGCTGGGTTAACGAATCCAGTTCTACCGACAGATCGATCCCAACGTACGGCTCTTCCTCCAAATCGGGCTTGGATACATGCAAAAGATTTTGCAGGATATTAATCGCGTTACCCAGCTCCGACTCGGCAATCTCTATGTACTTGCGTTCGTTCTTTTCTTTGAGAAGCTGTAAAAAGCCCTTAACGGCAGTCAGGGGATTTTTAACCTCATGAGCGATTCCCGCGGCTATTTGCCCCACGGAAGCCAGCTGACTCAGATGGATGTCATTTCTTTTGATTCCTGCGGCGCCTTCCTTTTCCTGCATCCGTACTTATCCCCGATCTGCTGCAATTGTTCTGCGTTGCAGCTTATTATAATACTGGCCGTTTATATTGTATGTACACGAATAGGCATACTTCTAGTATACCTACTGCGCAAGTAATTTTACTATACTGAATATACTGAACATTTCGCCGATAAATGTAATATATTTGATACTTTTGTCGAGCAGCCGTCCATTATTTCGACGCCTTAATTTTAGTTTTAGGCTGGTGCTCCTGGCCGATTCGGACAAATGAACAAAAATAAAAAGGCCATCCTGCCAGATGGCCTTTTAGCGGATAAGTTTAATCCGCTTTTTGTTTCTTGCGGTTGGATAATAATAAAGCAGGAAGAAAGGACACGGCCGCAAACCCGGCCGACCACCAGAAAGCAACCTGATAAGCATCGGCAAGCGAAGCGAGGCTCCCGCCGGTTCCGCTTTTCAGCTGATGTCCGATAACCGTTGCCAAGACAGCCGAACCGAATGCTCCCCCAATCGTCTGGAAAATCCGCGTCGAGATGCTTGCATGCGGAATTTGCTCCTTCTGCAGTCCTTCATAAGCCGATACCATAATCGGAATAAAGATCCCGTTCATCGCCGCCCCGCGTACAAGCTGCGCCGCGCCAAGCACGATATGGCTCGTATCCGTTCCGGCCAAAGCGAACGGAATGCTGGACAGCAGCGTGACCGCCAAGCTGACAAGCACAATGTTTCTTGAACCCACGCGGTCTGCCAGTTTTCCGATCCAGCTCCTCGTAAGCAGCATCCCAACCCCTTGAGGAATCAAGAGAAGCCCCGTCGTCAGAACGCTTTCGCCGCGAACCTGCTCGTAATAGAGCGGGAGCAGCAGCATAGCGCCGTTCATGACCATACCCGAGAAGAACAAAATGATGTTGGATGCCAGGAAGTGCCGGGAACGGAAAAGATGCAAATCAAGCAATGGGGCTTGCTTCGTTCGCAACGCATATACGATATAAGCGGCCATCAACACAATACCCGCCGCAAGCGGAATGATGGCCTCCGCCGAAGAAAGCCCGTCGGAGCTGATCTCTGAAATCCCGTAGATTAGGGCCGCGAATGCCGGAGACAATAGCACAAGTCCAAGAATGTCGAATTTCGGTTTCTTTGCGGCAGCCTCGCCTTTGGGAATGTGCCGCCAGGACAGCCATAACGCGACCAGCATAACCGGGATGTTAACGTAGAAGATCCAACGCCAGCTCATGTTGTCCATAATGAGTCCGCCAATTACCGGTCCAAGAATCGGACCGATTAGCGTTGGGATGCTAATAAGCGCGATTAGCCTTCCGAGCCCGCTTCCGCCAGCCGATTGAACCAGCACGTTCGTGATCGTAGGGACGAGCAGCCCCGCGCCAGCTCCTTGCAATAGCCGAAAGCCAATCAAGCTTTCGGTGTTCCATGCCAGCGAGCATAGGAGCGAAGAGACTAGAAACAGCCCCAGGGAGAACAGATATAAGTTCTTCCCGCCGAATCGCTGTATAGCCCATCCCGATACCGGAACCGCAAGTCCCATCGTGAGTACGTATCCCGTTATTACCCATTGCGTGGTCGATACCGTGCTGTGCAAATCAACCGCAAGCGTATCGATTGCCACGTTAATCATGGTTGAGTCCAGCAAGGGAACAAGAGCTCCGAGAACAAGAATAAGCGCGATTTTTAAAATGCCGGGATCCATCTTTTCCTTTGGTGCTTTGACTGCCTCCGCTTGGCTTTTGACCATCGTTATTCACCTCTCTGCCATTTAGGGTACGGTACGTACCGTACCTTATTGGAATACAATATTATAATTCTAGCGAAAATGCAATATACTATTTACAAAGAGTCTAGAAGGACGTTGTCCTAACACAACGCGGGAGTTGGAACAAGATATGACGGATTCGCGGCAAGATCGAAAAACGAACGACGAGGAACAACAAGCGGGAGGATCGCGGAGACGCGGGGACGTTCTGGAGAACGCCATATTGACCGCTGCATGGGAGGAGCTGCGGGAAACCGGTTACTCCAAGATGACGATGGAGGCCGTTGCAACCCGGGCCAAGACCAATAAGACCGCCGTCTACCGCAGGTGGCCGAATAAGGCGAAGCTGGTCATCGCCGCAATGATCAAGAATATCCCCAAGCCCTCCCTCGACACTCCCGATACGGGCAGCTTGCGGGATGACGTCCTTTCCTTAATGGATCGGATTATTAAGCCCATGCAGCTGATTGGGGCCGAGACCATTCATGGCCTGATGGTGGATTTGCACGGGGACGAGCTTCACGCCAAGATGACGTTGTCGCCAAGAGCGGAGGATCCGCTGTCCATCGCCATGACGAATATTTTGAAGAACGCCGAAAAGCGGGGCGAGGTCGTTCTCGAAGGGCTGGCGGAGCGCGTGATCACCCTTCCGGTTGACCTTGTGCGGTACGAGCTGCTCACCACGCATACGCCGCTGACCGACGAGGCTGTTCTTGAGATCGTGGACACGATTTATTTGCCTCTCGTATGGAAGACAACCAAACAAGGCTGAACCGATCCGCTTCGGCTCAGCCTTGTTTGGTCTGACTAATTTCCGTCCACTTCTTCTTCAAGAATCTCAAATCCTCTATAAAGAACTTGAATAAGTTAGGCCGTCTTCGCACGGCCAGCGGATGGTAAGTAAAGCTGATCGGCGTACCCTGAAACTCATGCCAGCTGCCTCGCATTTCCTTGACGCTGGCAATCTCCTTGTCCGGAAATAAGGCTTCCGCAACGACATTACCGAATCCAAACAGAACAGTCGGCTGCTTCTGGAGTAGCTGCTGCCGTAAATGAGAAAGGCAGGCCGTTCTCGCTTCAGGCTTATTGTAGGCGCGCCTCGGCCGGCATTTGAGCAAGAAGGTTACATATACATCGTCTTTGTCTATCCCTGCCTCCCTTAGCCCAAGCTGTAACGCTTCCCTTGTGCCGCATAGAAACGAATTGCCTTCCCTGTCCTCCCGGGCTCCCGGATTATCCAATATCATCATAAGGGGAGCATCCGGATTTCCCTCCCCCCAAATGACGCGAGTCCGTTGCTTGGACAACTCGCATAGCGCGCAATGCTCTAAGCCTTCAGGTGCTTGCTCTTCAGGCAAGATGACAAAGGAATGATCCATTTCTCGTTCATCGGCTCCTTTTTTAACTTCTATCAAGCAAGCATTCATCCGGCGGAAATTCAACAAATCCCTCGATACTCGGCTGCCTGAGCGATCCGCCTTCCGTCCATTCCGCATATTTGATCTTTACGGTCTTCTCCGGCCGTACCCATATGGCATCCTTATGACGCGGCGGGAGATGATCGAAAGGGTGATCGCCGGTAACGCTTCCGCTCAATTCTTCAGTCAGCTCTCTCCAATCCTTAACCGTCATTTTCCCTGTGCCGGTATGCCCCACATAATGCAGCCTTCCAACGGAATCGTATAATCCGAGCAAAATCGAATTAATCGTATTATGGCCTAGAGTAAATCCGCCAATGACGGCGATGAGATCCTGAAAATTTTTCACCTTTAGCCAGTCATCCTTTTTCTTCCCGATAGCATAGGAGGAATTTATTCTTTTAAGCACAATCCCCTCCATTTCTTGCCGTTTTACTGCGTCAAATAAGCTTTCGGTATGGGGAACCGACGGAACCAGCTGTATATGCTTGTTGGGTGTAATGACTCGAGATAATAACTCAACTCTTTCATGAAACGGCTTATCATGAATCCACACCCCATTGAAGTAGATAATGTCGAATATCATATAAAAAATCGGCACTGTCTCGATGGCCCTTCTTATCCGATCCCCGTTCCTTACACCGTCCCGCCTCATCACCCGTTGAAAGGATGGCTTGCCATGATCGCCTAAGGAGATCACCTCACCGTCTAAAATGACGGATGGACTGCTGCAATATTCGCGCAGGTTTGTAATCTCCGGATAATGCATGGTCCTCTCATTCTGCTTGCGGTTATAAAGCTTTACTTCGCCGCGATCGGCATAGGTTAAAATCCGGACACCATCCCATTTTACCTGTGCGATCCATTCTTCTCCTGTTGGAATGGCGGCGCTCTTCATGGGCTCCATCGGTAAAATAGGCTCCACACTGATCACTCCGTTTTTTGGATAATACATAGTTTGAGCAAAAAGGATTGAAAATATAGAAAAACACTGGGGGCTTTTGGCGCGTGGAGGAAGTCGTCGTTGATGGCAAAAGAATTGAAATTACCCATCCTGACCGCATCATTTGGAAGGCGCAGGGGATTTCAAAGCTCGACTATATTCACTATTTGGTCAGTGTGTCGCCTTACATGATTCAGCATGCAAAAAATAGACTGCTAATGGTGTGGCTCTATCCGCATGGAATAACCGGAAAGAAAATTGAAAAAAGGTCCGTCCCCGCGTCCGCACCGGAATGGGTAAGCCAAGTTTTCTATAAAAGTAAGGAGCGAATCCTATTAAACGATACGTCTACCTTGGTGTGGGCCGCAAATTACGGTGCTGTTGAATTTCACGTTCCATTTGACCGTTACGATAAAACCGATTACCCCATGGAAATGGTTTTTGATCTGGACCCTCCCGATGACAAAAGCTTTCATCGCGTCATCGAGGTAGCATTAATGCTGAAGGAGCTTCTTCAATCCCTTGGATTGTCTTCCGTACCGAGAACCTCGGGCTCTTCAGGGCTTCAGGTTTTTGTACCTATTGAGCCGGTTTATACGTTTGAACAAACTAGAAAAATAACGGCCTTTATTGCAAATTATTTTAGAGAGCAAATGCCGGAGCGGATTACGCTTGAAAGAGTCGTTTCAAAAAGAGGAGACAAGCTTTATTTCGATTACTTGCAGCTGTGGAGAGGAAGAACCATGCCTGTCGTATACTCCCCGCGAGCCAAGCCGAATGCAACCGTTGCCGCCCCGTTAACATGGTCGGAACTAGCGGAAGGGGTTCAGCCTACGGACTTTACGATGTTGAATATAGCGGGAAGAATAAGCGAAAAAGGCGATTTGTTTCAGCCGTTGACAACGGAAAAACAGAATCAATCCCTTCATGAAATTCTAGCGTTTATGGAAAGAAACAAAGGCTGAGGGCTATTTTCTTCGTCTGCCAAGATTAAATCCTAGCAAATAGGGTATTTGAACGTAGGGTTCTTATACACGGCTAGGAGGAATTATCATATGGACAATAAGAAAACGGAGCAATTAAAGAAATATACCGTTAACAGTGAGGGTAGGCATGATTTGACCACCAACCAGGGGCTCAAAATGGCCGAGGACGAGTTCTCCCTAAAGGCAGGGCAACACGGCCCTACTCTGATGGAGGACTTCCACTTTCGCGAGAAGATGACTCACTTCGATCACGAGCGCATCCCCGAGCGAGTCGTTCATGCGCGCGGCGTTGGCGCTCACGGATTTTTTCAGCTTTATGAGTCCTTGGAGGAGTTCACCAAGGCCGATTTTCTTACGGATCCCTCCAAAATCACGCCTGTATTCGTGCGTTTCTCAACGGTGCAAGGATCAAGGGGATCAAACGATACCGTTCGGGACGTGCGCGGCTTCGCCACCAAGTTTTACACGGATGAGGGCAACTATGACCTGGTAGGCAACAACATGCCCGTTTTCTTTATTCAGGATGCCATCAAGTTCCCTGATTTCGTCCACGCCGTGAAGCCCGAACCGCATAACGAAATCCCGCAAGGGGCCAGCGCCCATGATACGTTCTGGGATTTTATCGGGCAAAATCCGGAGACGGCCCACATGGTAATGTGGGTCATGAGCGATCGGGCCATTCCGCGCAGCCTTCGCATGATGGAAGGCTTTGGCGTGCATACCTTCCGGCTCGTGAACGCCGCAGGGCGATCTCATTTCGTCAAATTTCATTGGAAGCCTGTCTTGGGGATGCATGCCTTGGTTTGGGATGAAGCTCAGCAAATCGCGGGCAAAAATCCGGATTTTCACAGAGAGGATTTATACGAAGCGATCGAAAAAGGCCAATATCCGGAGTGGGAGCTTGGCTTGCAGCTTATTCCGGAAGAGGATGAGCATAAATTCGATTTTGATCTGCTGGACCCCACCAAATTGTGGCCCGAAGAGGAAGTTCCCGTGAAACGGGTCGGCAAAATGACATTAAACCGGAATGTCAGCAATTTCTTCGCGGAGACGGAGCAGGTCGCCTTCCACCCCGGTCATGTCGTGCCCGGTATCGATTTCTCGAACGATCCCCTTTTGCAAGGGCGGTTATTCTCCTATACCGACACGCAGCTATCTCGGCTAGGCGGCCCCAATTTCCACCAAATTCCGATCAACCGGCCTGTTTGCCCCTTCCATAACAATCAACGCGACGGCATGCATCAGATGAACATTCATCAGGGACAAACCAGCTACCATCGGAACGGCTTGAACGCCAATCAGCCCGCACCGGTCCCCGAAGAGCACGGGGGTTATGCGCATTATCAAGAGCGGATTGACGGACGCAAAATCAGAGGACGCAGCGAAAGCTTCCTGGACTTCTATTCGCAAGCGAAACTTTTCTACAATAGTCTGGCTCCTTACGAACGAGAGCATGTAAAGAAGGCTTTCTGCTTTGAGCTGGGCAAGTGCAAATCCGATCCCGTAAAAGCAAACGCGGTTGCCCTGATGAATCATATCGATCGCAGCCTGGCGCAAGAAGTGGCAGACCAAATCGGTGCCCCTCTTCCCGAGGACAACATGGAAGTGAAATCCGACAAAAAATCTCCCGCTCTCAGCATGGCCGACACGGTCCTTCTCCCGGATACGAAAAAAGTCGCAATCGTCCGGGTTGGCGATCCTGATGTGGAACGGTTTGCCGAATGGACGACGGCTCTGACGGAACAAAACGTTAATTATACGATTGTCGGCCGTAAGCTCCATGATTTGCCTAACCCGCTGAAAGTAACGGCTACCTTTGAGACGACCGACCCTACTCTCTACGATGCCGTATTATTGGTTAGCAGCGGGCCTTCGATTCCGGCACCCGCCTTGGCCTTCATCGAAACGGCGTATAAGCACTATAAACCGTTGGCGCTCGCTGTCAGCGATGATCAAGCGTTAGCGTCGGCAAGGGTGAAATTGGACGAGGCCGGAGTGTACGATTTAACTCATTCCACGATTGAAGCGTTCATTAACGGAATCGCGCAGGGCCGTTTCTGGAAACGACAGCTCTAAGTCCAATTTAATAAGAAAATCGGTTTGTTGGAATACTCTTTATGGATCATACAGGAGGTGAATGTACAGTGAGCACAAAGGCAAAGCCCGATAACAACACCCCAAAGAGCAGCCCTTCACGGTCTAACGACCCGAACGATCAAGGAAAACCTAAGATGCAAAACAATTCAAAGTAATGCGGATTGCATTACAAAACCGAAACCCGGTCTAAATGACCGGGTTTCGTGCGGTGTGACAATATGCAATATTTCAGCTTATGCCTGTGCTCCCGCGCCGTTATCCGGAGCGACGGAAACCGGTTTTACTAATGCTTTCTTCTCCCATACCCTGCTTCTCCAGCGAAGCAGCATCATAACTCCGCGCAGCCATTCGTCCACCGTGAAAGCAATCCATATGCCAAGCAAGCCGATCCCGAAATGAACGCCCAGCAAATAAGCAAGCGGTACCGAGACTCCCCACATGGAAATGACGCCCGCTAAAACGGGGAATCGCGCATCCCCGGCGGCGCGCAGCGAATTGATAATGACCATATTAAAGGTTCGGCCGGGCTCAAGTATAATGGAAAGCAAAAATATACCCGCTCCGGCCGCAATAATGTCAGGGTCCTTCGTAAACATTCCAATCAACTCATGCCGGAATATCGCAGCCACGCCAACGACAGCAAAGGTCAACAAGAAGCTGACTCTTACGCTTTTCATCAGTCTGCGGTAGGCTTCCTTCATTTCTCCCGCGCCGACCATTTGTCCGACGATAATCTCCGTCCCCATCCCAATCGCCAGCGCCAGCGCCATAAAATAGTTCGATACATTCATGACGTACACATGCGTGTTTAACGCGGTAATGCCAATCATATTGACGAAGCCAATGATCATCAAGTACTGCGATTGGTAAGAGAGATGCTCCCCCGCGGCAGGCAGGCCGATGCTCAGGATTTTTTTGGCGTAAGAACCGTTCCAGCTCACGTAATCCTTCCTTCGAATCGGTGCGGCCGATCTGCGGTACAAAAGGATAAAAAGAACAACGATGCCAAGCAAACGGCTGACGACCGTTGAGATGGCGGCTCCCGTAACTCCCCATTCCGGGAAGCCCAGGCTGCCGAAAATAAGCAAATAATTGCCTCCCATATGGAGGAGGTTGACGCCTAACGTTACAAACATAACGCTCTTTGTGTTTCCGGTCGAACGGATGACCGACGAAACCGCGTAAGAAAGCGCCTCGACCCAAATAAATGCGCCGATAATCTTTAAATAGCGGTTTGCGATTCCGATTTGTTCGGGGTTTAAGTTCAGCAGACGCAGCAGCGCTTCCCCAAAACATACGAGAACGATGCTGACGAGTATCCCGAAGATCAGGTTCATCGAGATCGCCATCGCGGAAATACGGCCCGCTTCTTTCGCACGACCGGCACCAATATACTGAGAAACCGCAACGCTTGTGCCTATGCCAACAAAGCCGAACATCATGATACAGAAATAAATAATTTCATTGGCTAAGCCGACTGCGCCCGTCGCCTTGTCGGAGATGCGGCTTAACATAAACACGTCAACCGTGCCCAGCAGCATCCGGAGTACGGAATCCACGAAAATCGGCCAGGTTACGGCATAAAGACTAAGCTTCTTCCAGGATGGAGTATGGTCTGATAAAGTCACGTTTACAAGCTCCCACTATGTTTATTCTCTGTCGCCTTCCCTAGTGTAGCGCTCGCAAGTTCATACGTCTATGGGGGAAATATTGTTGCTATGCCCCGATATTACGTTATTTTTACTATGGTTCTCCTCATTGTTTCATTTATCTCGTCAAGATGTTCATCAGACGGTCAACTTCTTGCGTCCAATCCATTCCGACGGCCTTTGCATCTTGAAGCATTAGACCGTTCACAACCGATAGAAATAATATCAAACGCTTGTAGGCATCGCCTTCTGCAAATTGTCCTTCTTGCTGCCCTTGGACGAATATTGGGATTATCTGCTCGATGGTGTCCTGGGGAGAATACCGCCCGATGGCTTCTCTCGCCCTGCTTGGAACGCCCTCCGACGTTTGCGCCTGTTGAACAAGCAGGAAATAGAGCTTGTGGTTCTCATCCAACATTCGAAGCGTGAACGCTCTTAATTGCTCAAGAGGGGAACCTGGCAGCTTTTTGATATCCCCTACGGCGTTCCGGGATTCCTCGATCGCCTCTTCCACGAGAAGCGCGAAAATCTCGTCTTTAGACTCGAAATAGCGGTAAGATAAGCCCTGACTGATGCCGGCCTCCTCCGCGATCATGCTCATCTTCGTGCCGGCGAGCCCTTTCTCCGCAAATATTTTAAGAGCCGCCTTTTTGATCTGATCCTTGCGTCCGTCGAACGCTTGCTCGGCTTGCGCTTTTGCTATTCTTGGCATCATTTATCCTTCTTCCTTTTCGCGCGTCGACCCACGGCTTAAGTCTACGATATACGGATTTGCTCCTCGGTCACTTCCCACAGCTTCTTCGCCGCTTCCATGCTGCCGGCTTGCTCCGACGGCGTCGTCATTTGCTTGTCGGCGTAATAACGTCCGCTTTCCAGATTCTTTGCGTCAGTATCTGCCAGCCATACAAGCGTCTCCGCGCCCTTCTCGGGAGTTCGGGAAAAACGCTTCATGACAGCCATCGTCATGCGGGCCAGCCTTCCGTTATCCTGATTGAAATTCGTGTCGACCAGTCCCGGGTCAAAGCAATACGCGTCAACATTGGTGCCTTGCAATCGTTTCGCCAGCTCAGCAGTGAACAATATGTTTGCCAGCTTCGTCTCGCCGTATCGGAAGTTAGGGCCGCCTTTCATTTTCCCCCAAAATCCAAAACAACGCTCTCCGTTTAAATCATCGAATCGGATGCCCTTCCTGGCCATCTTGTGGCCATGGGACGACGTCGTGATGACGCGGGCATGTTCGCTCAACATCAGTTTATCAAGGAGCAGTGTCGTTAACAAGAAAGGTGCAATATGGTTGACCGCCCAGGACATCTCTAGTCCATCTTCCGTCAGCTTATGGTCAACGAACATGGCGCCCGCATTATTGATTAAAATATCGATCCTTGGGCATTTCGCCAATATCTCGTCTGCCGCCCGGCGGATGGATTGCTGGGAGGACATGTTGGCGATGAATACGTCCACCGTTATCCGATTGCCGGAAGCCGCCCGCAGTTTATCCGCAATCTCGTTCGCTTTTGCCGCATTGCGCGCAACGATGCCCAAATTCGCCCCTCTAGCGGCTAACTCTTGTGCAGCCGCTAACCCGATCCCGCTCGTAGCACCTGTAATTACCACATATTTTCCTCTTGCGTTTTGACACTCGGCTTGATTAATTTCACCCATTTAAAGTTCCTCCTCATACGTTGAATGAATCGTTCATTTATTTATAGTGTATGAACGATTCATTCATTTGTCAACGGAACGATCAAAATAAATCAAAAATCTCAGCCGATTCATCACAAAAAAGGGCCATCCCCTGGGGGATGGCCCTTTCAATACTCTCTCGAGTTCAATCATCGGCTTCTTTAGATTTAAGCTTCTATTTCTTTCATTTCAGCGCGTTTTGCGTCAAGTTCTTTATTAATGTTGTCAACGTCCTTATCAGACAGCGGATAGAGCTGCATGACAATCATTGAAACAATAGCAAGAACAGCAGGTATCCAAATAGCCGTCATATTAATCCCAGAAAGGGCGTTAGCCGTCTGGTGCTCAGCATCTCCATTAAATCCATACGCTGCAAGGAACCACAATGGAACGGCACCGCCTAGCGTAAAACCAATCTTGAAGAAGAGCCCCATAATCGCGTTGATGATAGCAGCATTGCGCTTACCAGACTTCAATTCGCCATACGAAACCACTTCGGGAACAAGCGCCCACATGAAACCTGTCGCTGAGGACAAGCCCCACTGCTTGATGAATGTCGAAACATAGGCCAACCAAAGTTGATCTTGCATACCATCGAGACTCCAAATCCAAGTCAGAATTTCGCCGACAACAAACATACCGAGGAAGAGATGGAAAAAGCCCTTTTTGCCGAAGATTTTCTTGAGTTTTGGCCAGAATACGGTAAAAGCGATACCAGGTATCGAGGCAATCAGCCCCACAGCACCCATCCAGTCGGAATGATCAACCGTATATTGATAGAAAAATCCATTAACCGTATTCATGAAAAACATAAATGTAAATGCCAGCATGAAGAAAATGCCCAAGATGATCAATGGTTTATTATTCTTAAATTCAACAAAGAAATCATAGACTTTGACTTGCGCCGATTGTTCGGCGTTGGCAACAACGCGTTCTTTCGTAAACTTGTAGCAGAGGAAAAGCGCAATGGCGCCAATAACCATATAAACGGCATAAACACCAAACCATGCATGATCTGCTGAAGGGTCCGTATACGTCCCCATGTTCAGTTTTAATCCAAACAGACCCGTGTCTTTAAGTGAACGATCTTTAGGCGCCACCATTTGCACAAACATGGGAAACAGAGTATAAACAAGAAGATTGGCAATATTTGCAAGCGTCATGCGAGTCGTTGTGATTTGGTCAACAGATTCAGGGTTACGAGTCAACGAGGCGTTCAGCGAGCCGTACGGAATATTAACGACGGAATATACCAAGTCGAGCAACAAATAAGTAATAAAGATAAAAGGAATAGATCCACGGACGCCGGGAATAGGCGCAAACAGCAGCGCACCCAAGATAACCAGCGGAATACCTGCACGAAGTAACCAAGGACGGTATTTACCTGCTCTTGATGAGCGTTTATCGACATAAGTCCCGACCATCGGATCCCATATTACATTGATGATACGGACAAAGAGGAAGATAAATCCCGCAGTTGCCGTACCGATCGCATTGACAGTCGTCAGAAAGAGGGCCAGAAAGCCTCCGACAGTACCAAAAACAAGATTTTGAGCAAAATCTCCGAAGCCGTAGCCCATACGTTCTATAAGATTGAGCTTGCGATACTCTTCTTGCTGAACAACCTGTGTGTTATCACTCATGATGAATGCTCCTTTACTTTCTCCATTAAACATTAGTCTACGAGACTTAATAAAAGCCCTTACATTTTCGAGAATTCATTTAAAGTTCAGGTAAATAGAATAAAAAAAAACAATTTCTAATATAAAATACCCGTCCTTTGCTTCGTTATACTCGCCCTGCCGATGTTATGCCTCTCCCCTTTGTTTGTTTATTAAATAAACAAAGATATCGCTTATTATCCATAATCGCCTTAAATTTGGCAACCACTAAAAATATACATTTCCGAAATAACAGCAAGTTTAAGGGCCATCCTCTGCGGATGGCCCCAACTTAAATATCATTTCTATGCATCGCGATCTATTCATTAAAAAGTTATAAGCCTGACAGGAGTCTGGTTTTTGCCACAACCGGATAGTGGTCTGACGGATATCCTCCGTTTACTTGGCAGCGCTCAACCTGCACCGACAAGAATTCGAATTCGGCAGTAGCAAAAATATAATCGATCGGTTCTCCGTCATCCCCGCCTTTGAAGTCATGGGCCGTTAGACCGGGCTTTCCTTTGATCCGGGAGTAAGCGTCCGTCAAATCGCTTGTCTTGCCATCCATCTCGATCTCGCCGCGCAAAAAGCGTATCGGGAATTCACCCGGAAACGAGTTGAAATCCCCTGTGAGCAAAGCCGGAAGTCCATTCAAAACGCGCTGCTTGGCTATGTATTTTCCTATTACCTGGATTCCGCGGTCTTTCGCTTCCTGGCTATGGTGGTCTAAATGGGTATTGTAAAGATAGAACGATTGGCCGGATTTTCGATGAAGGAACCGAGCCCACGTACAGATCCGCGGAAACGCGCTCCCCCAACTAACGGAAGCTTCCAAATCTGATGTCTCCGACAGCCAAAACTGTCCGTTGTCCTCAACAATTAGCTCGTCGCGGTTATAAAAAATGGCATTGTGCTCGTTCTCATGTTCGCCGAACCGACCTTGACCGACCCAATCGTATTCCTTTAAACGGGTCTCCAAATCTTCGAGCATCGAGTGGTAGCCTTCTTGAGTGCCGATAAGCATAGGATGATGATTTTTGATAACGGCGGTTGCTCGGTCGATCCGTTCCGGCCAATAATTAGACCCGTCATTGATTTCCGGATAGCGCAGATTAAAGGTCATGATTATGATTTCCAACATACCTGCATCCCTCTTTTCTATCATTTCCATGCCGCGCACACCTTTGTCATCCTGCGTATTACTTGATATTACTTAGTATTACCGAGTGTTACCTGGTCTCACTTCGTATGACCTTGTCGCACAAAGTGAGACCGCATCCACCGCTTCCTACTAGCTCCATGCTTCAATATCCTCATCGTCAATTTCCTCTTGAATAATGGATTGTTCATCTTCGTAGATGGCAACCTTTGCTGCTTCTGCTGGATCCTCGGCTGCTGCCTCTACAGCTGCAGCCATTTGTTGAGAAATTGACGAGCCATGTCCGTAAATGCCAGCCCGCTCCATCGGGATAAACATCTGCAAATTCCGGACGCCATGCTGCATGATTTCGTTCTCCACGAGATAACGAAGAGAATCCATCAGGTTCGACTGCATGTTCAGCCATGCCATGACAAGCGGATCCTCATTCTTCCTCGTCTTCAGGCTAATGTTATCGCCCGCCAGCTTGGTCTTCTTCATCGCCTTCACCTGCTTGCTCCGTTAGATTAAGCGGGCTGGTCCGCTTTATTTTTCAGCGCCTCGTAGATTTTGCCGCGTACAAAAGCATCCAATCCCGTCGCATTGAGCTCCACAGCGAATTCGGCCGGAATATAGAACAGCTTGATTTCGCGCACGTCGCACAGCTCTTTCAAGTAGGCGTATAAAGTGGTCTGCATGAGAATACTGCCGCCTCCGTAAACGCAGATCAAGTCAATCTCGTTACGCGCTTTTGTCAGCTGCTTCTTCACATGCTGGACAATTTGCTTAACCTGGCTCTCCAGTGGTCTCCGAAGTGTTTTAAGCGCCCTGGCATGGTACTTATGCCTGGGGTTCTTAAGCACGTCGCTGAAAAACTGCCTAGGGCTGTCCGGAAGATGGATCAACCGGTTGAACTCCTGCAGCGCTTCTTCAATCGCATAGCCCGCTCCATGATGGCTGCCATGCACGAATTGCCGCAAGAACCGGTTGCCCTCCGTAATGGGATACTCCGTCGATCCGTCGCCAATATCGACATGGAGAATCCTTTTATCTTTGAAGAAACTCCCATTGAATTTCTTCTCCATTCCGTATGAAGCAGCAAATTCGGCAAAAATCTCGCCCTCCCGCCAATTGCCAGAAGCGTCCTTTTGCAAAGTAAAAATAACTGGCGTTGCTTCCGGAACGACTTTCACGAAAGGAAATACGATGTTAACCGATACCCGGAGAATGCCGAGGTGTACCGTCACGTGATGCCTCCCCGAAGTGAACCGCTTCTCGAACTTCGCGGAGGTCTCATCCGTATGCTGCGTAACCGGCAGCGCCGTCGCCATGTCGGCCTCAATGTCGAGCTGGGCCGGGATATGCTTCTCCTCTTCATAGGCTTTTTGTACCGCGACCGCGGCGATTTGCGCCAGTGTGTTCACAACAGGCAAGTCCATCTCGCTCTTAGAGTCGATGCCGATCTGAATATTATCGAGAATTTCACCGCTCTCCAGAGCAAACTTCCCTATGTAGTACATGCCCGGCTGCGCAGACGGTGAGTCGATAGTAACAACCAACTGATCCTGCAGGTTCTTAATGAAGCCCTCCGGCGCTTGCTCCTCCCGCCATGGAAGTTCGTCCACTCTACAATTCACATTGGGCTGCTGAATTAATCTACCGTCAATCATCAAATCATGCTCGCTATTCCCATTATCGTTACCTATAAAGAAGTGATAGTTCATCCTTACATCCTCCTATCAATAGGTTTGCATGCCTTGGTATTACTTTGCCATACCAGGTGTTGGCGAGCATCATGCCATAGTCCTACGATAGATTAGGTTTCTCTCATTGAAAATTGTCGAACGAGAGTATTAAAAACGATTAGCCGCCCGCAGCTCCTACAAGTTTCGAATGAGCGGCTCGCCAGGCGTCAAGCTGCTTTTGCACCTCGGACCGCACCTCGTCAATGCCCGCCTGCCGAAGCTCCTCATTAAACTTCGGCAGCACCGAATCCACGTCCACGCTGCCCGTCATTAGGCTGGGGAAGTATTTCTCCCACACCATCTGGATGTTCTGCATCTGAATGGGCATCCGGGACAAGTCCGGGGTAAAGCCCAGCGTACTCGATACAACCGCCTCTTTGTTGCTGGCGCGGAATTGATTCCATTTGTCCAAGGGATCCGGGTATTCTCCACCCATGGTCTTCAGGATAAACCAATTGCCCTGGGTGTACTGCACGCCTCCATAGCTCGGCATCGCGTCCGGGATCGGATTGCCGTTTTTATCCTTGGACGGAATAGGCACCACCTGGCCGTTATGATCCAGGCTGTAGTGCACGCCCTCGATTCCGAAATTGAACAGATTGCGCACCTCGGGATCCGTGTTCAGCAGATTGAGAAACTTTACGGCCTCGACGGGATGCTTCGTTTCCGCGCTGACGGCCATAATCCCCCCTCGAATGGATTCCGTCGTGATGATCGCAGGGGTTACAGGGTAAGCTGCCAGCTTGTAACCGCGATCCTTGCTCCAGCTATTTTCCGCCAGCGGGCCCCCACCCGCAGCTTTCCAGAACACCAGCGCGCCCCGCTTCAGCCCTTCGGTTTCCCGCATGGCTGCGTCCTCATTGATATAGCCCTCCACATAGTAGCGCCGAAGAAGGTCAAGCACTTTCCGGGCTTCGTCGGTCTCGAAAATATTCACGACCGGGGAATCGGGATCCAGGACATTCCTCATGAGCGGCAGCGTTTTATCCGATACGTATTCATAGCCGTCCAAGGCGAAGAAGTTTTGAGATTCCTTATCGAGCTCCATCGGCAGATAAGCCGGCTCCTTCTCCTTGATCATCCGCAGCAGCGGTTCGAGTGAAGCAAGCGTTGTGTACTTCGAGATGTCGATACGGTACTTCTTCACCAGCGCATCCGGGTACATCCACTGGTCGCGAACGGCTAATTCTTTATTGGTCGGAACGCCGTAGATGCCGCCGTCATCCATCCGTACGCCTCGCCAGAAAATGGGGTCGATTGCGTCATACATTTCCTTCCCCGCTTTCGACAGGTAGTCGTTCAGCCTCAGCCATGCGCCGCGCTGCGCGTAGGTTGCGTACTCCGGCGCAAAAGCGATGTCAAAGGGTGTTCCCGCCGACACGAGGGTGTTCAGACGGTCTTCGTACTCTTGCCAGCCCACTTTGATATACGTAATGGTAACGCCGATTTTCTTGGCCAGGACCTCGTTGATCTTGTCGTTGACCATCTTCAGGTCCTTGTCTGGATCCCCGATCGTGTAATAGATCAAATTCACCGTATTACCCGTCGATGCGGCTTTCTCGTCATTGCCGGATGCAGAGAAACAGCCGGATAAAGGCAGCGTCAGCATCATGACGAGCACGAAGGATGCAGCGAGACGATTCAGATTCCGTTGATCCCTCATGGCATCGTTATTCCTTTCTCCGCAAATCCGAGGGTGACTTGCCGAAGTAAGCATGGAAATGAGAATAGAAATAGTTCAGATTGGGATATCCGACGGATAACGCGATGCTGATGATCTTCTCGTCCGTGGACTGTATGCGCTCCTTGGCGCGAAGCATCCGGTAGGCCATTAAATATTCCGAAAACTTCTTTTTCGTCTCCTTGAGGAATAGCTGCCCGAGGTACGTTCCGTTCATGCGGAAACGTTCCGCA
This sequence comes from Paenibacillus sp. BK033, assembly GCF_004345425.1. Classification (GTDB taxonomy): domain Bacteria; phylum Bacillota; class Bacilli; order Paenibacillales; family Paenibacillaceae; genus Pristimantibacillus. The sequence continues at coordinate 65,397 of NZ_SLVP01000004.1, read as the reverse complement.
ACCGACTTCAAGCTGAGGTTCTGGGCATACTCCGCCTTTACGATGAGCAGAATGCGATTGGTCAGCTTGGACAGGCTGTCATAGCGTACGCCGAGTACCGGGTCCAGATCCAGATCATTGCTATCCGCCAGCTTACCGTTCAGATCCTCTACGATAATCTTCTCGACCAGCTGCTGCAGCTTCGAACGATCGACGGGTTTAAGCAGGTAGTCCTTGGCTCCGCAGCGAATCGCCTCCAGCGCATACTGGAACTCGCCATAGCCGCTCATAATAATATATTTCGAAGGAAGACGCAGCTCGTTTAGCCTATGAATGGCATCGTAACCGCGCTGCTTGCCGATGCATACGTCGAAGATCGCCAAATCCGGCAATATCTCCACCGCCTTCGAAATCGCGCCCTCATACGTCTCACTCGTTTCGATACGGCCAAAGCCGTATTTCTCCCAATCCAGCGTTCGCTTCATTCCCTCCAAAATCTGCGGCTCGTCATCTACGATCAGCAGCTTGTACATCGTTAGTCGCCTCCTTGGATAGGATTACGGTTATTTTAACGCCGGCTTCCTCGTTATTGTCGATTGTCATGGAGAAACCCTTCCCATAGAAAAAGCGCAGCCGGGTATAAACGTTACGCAGACCAATGCTGTCCGCCGGGGCGTCGTCGCCTCTGGTGAGCCTCTTCCTGATTTCGGCCAGACGCTCCTCGGAAATCCGATTGCCGTTGTCCACGATCTCCAGCACGAAGCATGCTTCTTCCTCCCAGCCGCTCACAAGGAGCAGGTTGAACTCGCTCTCCGGATGAAAGCCGTGAATGAAGAAGTTTTCCGCCAGCGGCTGCAGCCAAAATTTGACGGTCGGCAAGGAAATTAACGCCTCTTCCACATTAAACTGATAATAAAATCGGCCCGAATATTTGAATTCCATAATTTTCAAATATTTTTGAAGCAAGTTTAGCTCGCTGCCAAGCGAAATGATATTCTCGTTTTTTACGATATCACGGTACAGGGCGCCCAAGGTGGCAATGGCGTCGGATGTATGGTCGGGGCTGTTCACCAGCGCGGAGGAACGAATCACCTCGAGCGTATTGTACAGAAAGTGAGGGTTAATTTGATGCTGAAGCGCTTTCATTTCAGTCTCTTGCTGCTTGAGCTTTAGCAGATAATTGGTGCGGATATGCCGGTCGAGCTGACGAATCATATCGTCCAATTCCCTGGCGATCATGCCGTATTCGTTCCTTCGGTAGCGGGCCGGGTTAGCCGGCGTAAAATCCGCCGTTTTCACGCGTCCGATGGACACGATAATGCGCCGCAGGAAGTTCGCGTCCTCGCGCAGATTGTAAACGATGAGCAGCAGGACGCAGATCATCGCGGCGAGTACGATGAGAAACACGATGAGCAGCACATTCGCTTTCTGACGAATCAGCGTGGCTAAATCCACGGTGCTGACGAACCGGTAATCGAACTCGTTGGAATGGAATGTCACGAAATACGTACGGTTCAGTAACCCCGTCGGCAGAAAGCCATGCGTGCGTCCATCCGCCACGATCCGGCGAATCAGCTCCTCCGAGCCGCCGCCGTTGCCGGCGATCAGGTACACGTCTCCGGAATCGCTGACTGCAGCAGCTTCATTTAGATGGTCAATTTGCACCGTTTTAAAAATCCTGTCGCTGCTGACCAGGAATCGGAATTCGCCCAGCTGGCGGGAGATTTGGTTCGGATCCGAAAGTTTTTTGTGATAGACGAATCCTTTCCGGATCGTCTCGCGGAACGTTTCATCCGAATTGGGCAGACGGAACAGATAACTCGTATTGCCGTTATCGTCAAAGCTTACCACGTTGCCCTCTTGTTCGGTATGCAGGCTGATCTGCGTGATGTCTCCCTTCCCTCCGTTGCTCAGGAAGGATTTCATATCGTCGGGAAAAGAGACGAGCGGCCGGTTATATTGACTGCCCTGCAATCTGCTCGTCAGATAGCCTTCCGCGTTGTTTCCCAAGAAACTGCGAATGTCGGAAACCAATCCGCTGTTGGAATACACTCGCTGCATGAACGCTTCGATACGGTCGGCATCGTACTGAAGGCTGTTTTCCACCCGAGAGAACGCTCCGGCGGCCTCGTTCCTGGAATTTCCCACCCATTGGTCCAGCAGTACCGCGCAGGTGAGTACGCCGAGCGTCAGGCCGATGAACACCACAAATACCGCATATGCAATGAACTTGCCGCGATAAATCTTGATTTGCATGAATGAACGCATGCGGCGTCTCCTTTGCAATAGGCTATTGTCGCACCCCACTGCTCCAACATATAACGTTGTTATCGGGAAAAGCAATCCTAAATTTTGTGCCAGAAAACCCGAACGGCGATCTCCGTTCGGGTTTTCCGGATGTTGATGACAGGCAAGACTTATTTGAAATACGCGTCGACTTGCTCTTGGGCGGCCTTCATAATCGTATCCATGCCAGCGGCCTTCAATTCCGAAACGATCTTCGGCACCATCTTCTCCGGATCGGAAGCGCCAGTCAGCAGCTCATACCGGTATTTGTCCCATACCGCTTTCGTATTGGCCACTTCGGTGCTCAGCTTGCCGATATCCAGCGCAAAGCCCAAGTTGGTGGAGGAGGTCGCCTGATCGTTCAGCTTGCGAACTTGATCCCACTGATCGACCGGAGCGCCTTTCGTTACAGCCAGGTCGAAGAACGTCCCTTGCGTATAAGCGGCAAGCGGCCATGTATCGGACTTGCGCTCAATTACTTTCTCCCCATCCACGTTGTCGTAATCGACGCCCAGCTCGCCGAAGGCCAGCATATTGCGCAGCTTCGGATCCGTATTGACCAGCTGCAAATATTTCAACGCCTCTTTCTTATATTTCGAGTTCGCCGAGATAGCGTTTAAGGAGCCTTGGATCGTACTTGTCGTATAAATCGGGCCAAAGATCTGGAACATGTCGTACTTCTCGACACCCTCCGTAATCTGCCAGCTCGCTTCCGCGCCCGGGAATGCCTGCGCCGCGAAGAATGGACGGCCTTTGTCCGCTTCCGTTTTCGTCGGTGCGTCCGGATTAATGATGCCGTCTTGGTACCATTGGTGCAGCTGCTTGAGCCCATCCATGATGTCCGGCTGCTCCAGCACGGAGACGACCTTGCGGGATGCGTCGTCGACTTTCACCCCGATCGGCGGCAGACCAAGCGTCATATCGTCGTAGCCGTTGAAGAATCCGTTAAATCCGTCGCCTTGGGTGAGCGACAGCGGGTAGAAGCTTTTGCCTTCGCCTGCCTTCATATCGCGGAACGGCTTGTCGAGGTCTTTCAACGTCTTGATGCTGGCCGTGTCGATGCCGTATTTCTGCACGTACTTGTCGTCAAACACCCAGTATTGGGTTAAAGACGAGTCTTTGTAAGTCGGCACGGAGTAGATTTTCCCTCCGATTTTTGTTCCATCCCACACCTTCTGGGGAATAAGCTTGTAGAGCTCGGGCGACTCGCTTTGCACCAAGTCGGTCAGGTCGGCAAACGCGCCCATGGTTACTTGCTGGCTATACTTGGAGTTGTTCGTAAACATGATGTCGAACGGTTCGCCGGTATTCACGACGGTGTTGATCTTCGTATCCCAGTCGCCCCAGCTTGCTACCTTAATGTCGATTTTCACGCCAATCTTCTCGGCCGTGTAATCGTTCATCGCGGCGATCGCTTTGTCGAAGTTGGCGGGAGTCTGACCGCCGATCGTCCACCATACCAGCGTAGGCACATCGCCCGAATCGGCGGGCTTGCTCGTTTCCGTCTGCGTGCTTTCTGCCTTGTTGGTGTTCGAAGGCGTGCTGGTGCTTGACTCGGAATTGGAATTCGAGTTGCCGCAGCCTGCAAGAGCGGTTGTCAAAAGCGCCACGGCGCTGATTGCAAGCCATTTTTTCTTCGTCCTTTTCATGTACATTACCTCCCTTTGATATAGCCCACTGCATTCCCACCGTTTAAATTGCGCGGTGAATATCATAAACCGGACGAATCCGAGTTTATTTCAGTTAACCTTTCACAGCGCCTACCGTCAGCCCGGAAATAAAGTATTTCTGGAAGAATGGATAGGCGACGGCCACGGGAACCACAATGACGATGGCCACGGCCATGCGCGCGGATTCCTTGGGCATTGTTGCGACAAGCTCCGCGTAACTGATGCCCATGCTGGAAGCATTTTTCGCCAGGGCGTCCACGTTGGTCATCAGGCTGTTCAAGAGCGCCTGCAGCGAGTACAGGCTCTGGTTGTCGATGTACAGCATGGATTGGAACCAATCGTTCCAATAGGCGAAGCAGAGGAACAATCCAATGGTTGCCAGGACCGGCAGCGAGATCGGCAGCACGATCGAGAAGAAGATGCGCAATTGGCTCGAGCCGTCGATCTCGGCGGATTCGATCAGCGCGTCCGGAATCGTGCTCCGGAAGAAGGTTTTGCAAATAATAACGTTGAAGGAGGAGACGGCCAGCGGCAGAATGAGCGCCCATACCGTATCTTTCAGGCCCAGCATATTCGAATTAATATAATAGCTGGATACCAAGCCTCCGTTGAACACCATCGGAATGAATACGATCCAGGTCAGAAGCCCTTTCAGCTTGTAATTCGGCCGGGAAAGGACGTACCCCATCGACGTTGTAAGCAGCACGCCCAGCACTGTCCCGACACCGGTAACAAGCACGGAGATGCCAAGCGCCTTCGCAATCATCGTCCCCTGCTGCGCAATATAGCGGTAAGCATCACCTGAGAAAGCCGTTGGGAAAAGATGATACCCGCTGCTTCGAATAGCATCCTCGCTGGTCAGCGATATGGACAGCACGACAAGGACAGGTATAAGGCAAAGCAGCGCCAATACGATAAAAATCAGATGAAAAATCACGTTCGTGCCCGTTCGGATCCGGTTGAACTTGTCCAGACCGTTTTCGAATTTCGCTCTCTCTCTTGATGACATTTCCCGCTTCCTCCTCTACATCATTGCGCTCTCTCGGTCCACGCGACGAACGACCCAGTTGGCAATCAGAATGGTCACGCAACCCATCACGGATTGCAGGAATGCGGAAGCCGATGCCATGCCTAGCGTAGCGGTCTTAAGCTGCTTATACACAAGAACGTCAATTGTGGTCGCTACGTTGAACAACGAGTTGGAATCCCGCGGCACTTGGAAGAACAAGCCGAAATCAGTGTAGAAGATGCGGCCTACGGCCAAGATGAACATCATCACAATGACCAGCTTCATGAGCGGGAGCGTAAGATATCGCGCCTGCTGCCACTTGGACGCGCCGTCGATAACGGCAGCCTCGTAGTACGTGCTGTCGATGCCGGCGATGGTCGCTAAGTAGACCACCATGCCGTAGCCCAGTCCCTTCCATACGTTCATGAATACCAGAAAGTACGGCCAGTATTTCGGCTCCATATACCAGTTCACCGGATCGCTGCCCAGGGTGGCCAGGAATTGATTGGCGATCCCTTTATCGAAGCTTAGAAATGCCCATACAATGGCGGAAACCACGACCCAAGAGAGGAAGTACGGCAAGAACATCAGCGTTTGATAGATTTTTCCGGCCTTGCCGCTATGCAATTGACCGATCATCAGGGCCAGCGTGACGGGCACCGCAATGCTCAGCACGATGAAAATCAGATTGTAGCCAAGCGTATTGCGGATTACGACCCAGGCGTCGTTCGACTTGAACAGGAATTCGAAGTTTTTGAAGCCGGTCCAATCGCTATGGATGACGTTGCTCAGAAATCCCCCGTGGATCTTGAAATCCTTAAAGGCGAGAATAAGGCCGAACATTGGCAAGAAACAAAACAAGATATACCAGATGGTGGTTGGTAAAGCCAGAAACGTCAGTTCGGTATCCTGTGTGCGCCAGCGTGTTCGCAAGCGTCTTCGCCCGCTCTTCTTGTCCATGTTCGCCACCCCTTACGTTTGTTTGCGCTTCAGCATATACACGGTCTCATTTCCCCGTAAGCGCATTCATTTAATCGTGCTGATTCATCTATTTGATGTCATTTTATAGAAAACCGCCTCCCCAGTTCCAGACTAAAAACATGAGACCGCAGTCAACAAACGTTAGATTTTGGGGGGACGTGGGATTTAAGTGAATAAATTTCAAACACCCCTAGGCATGTTAATCGGAAATCACAGCAAACATAAAAGGATTGCAACATAGATGAAGGGGCTTTCCCTGTTGAAGAGAAAACCCCTTTTAATTAAGCACTTCGTATGATTTCTCCCTACTTGTGATAAGGTTCAGCTTAACGGGTCTATCGGCGAAAACAAAGTGCGGCCCTGTAGCCGCCCATCCTTTGAACGTATTGAATAGAGAGCCGAATGTCACTTATAGCCGCAACCTGGCACCATCAACACATCCCATTCTGGGAGGCGTCCGCTTGAACGGTGCCAAAGATATGAAACGGCGTTATCCCATTTGCGAATAGGCTATCTATCAGCTTCACCAATTCTTCCGACGATAAATCTTTGCCGTTGCGTATCCAAAGGCGAAACAGAGATATTAATGTTGATATGTAAAACTCAATCAGGTAAGGCGCTAAGATATCATTTGTTGGAAGATTCACAATCAATCTCTCAAAGGGAATTTCTCTTTTCAGGCGTTCAACAAAATGAACAGAACCATAGTCACCCAGGAGGGCTTTTAAGACAGAAATATCTTCTGTACTTTCCAAGCATTGAAGCGCATCTTGGAAAGTATTCGCAGAAAGCTCCCTGCTTGCCATTTCCTCGTTAATGGATTTCAAAACCTTCTCTTCAACGTAGTTCAGCAACTCATAAATATCTGTAAAGTATTGATAAAATGTACTGCGGTTATATCCTGACTTGTTGGCAATCTCTTGAATAGATATTTTTTCAATTGGCTTTTGGCTATATAAATCACAGAACACATTTATAAAGGTCTGCCTGGTTTTGTCCGTAATTTCAGGCTGCTTATTCATAATTTCCTCCCTTTCCGGTTCAATTGATGATCCGACAGATATTAAAAATCTGATGGTTGATGACCGTATAGTGAATCCATACAATATTATCATACAACACGTTGTTTGATCATCAATAAGGATTATCAACTCTTTGGGGGAGTCTAACATGAAAATTTTATTCTTCGGTAGAGGTGTAATATCGACCCAATATGCGTGGGCTTTCGAACAGGCAGGGCATACAGTAGACTTTTACGTTAGAAAGGGGAGGATAGAAACCTTCGGAAGCAGTATAGAGCTGGAAATGTGGGACGCTCGAAAAGGGAAAAAGCTAATAAAAGAAAGCTGGAACGTTACACTGCATGAGGAGATCCTTCCAAATTATGATCTCATTATTGTGAGCGTCAACACGGAACAGCTTCCAGGAGCAGCACAATTCCTATCAACTGCTGCAGGAAATGCCCCTATCCTCCTATTCAATAACATTTGGCAAGATTTGAAATCATCGATCGCACCATTGTCTATGAACAATGTTGTCTTTGGCTTCCCCGGAGCAGGAGGTGGCATAGCGGACAATAAGCTTAGGGGCGGCTTTTTGAAAATGGTATTTCTAGAAAAACCACGGGCAGGCACTGAGCATATTAATAACAAGGTCAGAGAACTATTTGAAAGTGCCCATTTTAAAATTAGTTGGATAAAGGATATGCAAAACTGGCTATGGAACCACTTTGCCATGAATGCAGCGATGGAAGCCGAGGTGTTAAAACGGGGAAGTTTTTCAGCGCTCATGAACCATAATGATTCATTTTCCAATGTTGGGTTGAATATGAGGGAATTGATTCCTGTACTTAAAGCAAGAGGTGCAAAGCTTGATGCCATTTCTCTCCTGCTGACTAAAATTCCACCTGGACTTCTCGGCACACTTTTTAACAAGGTTATTTTTGCAAAAGGCAGCTTACCTCGGCTTTTTGTGGAATACAACAATAGTAAAGCAGGTTTTGCGGTACTTGAAGTTGTGAGAGAAGCAAAAAAGGCAAGCATACCTTTGCCACGTCTAACGATGGCATTTGAAAATACTGAATATGCAAAAGAAATTTAAAGAAGCCTTCGATATAACCGCTATGAGAACTGGAGAAACAAGCGTAGACGAGGCATATCTAACATATTATTAAAAGCGGTAATCACCTATAATAACAAAACTTTTTCGCCGTCACTTATGATACGGTTCACCGCGGTTAATCTTTACCGCGCGGTAGATCTGCTCGATCAGCACCAGCCGCATCAGCTGGTGCGGCAGCGTCATGCGCCCGAAGCTGAGCTTCTGCTGGGCGCGCTGCAACACCGCGGGAGCAAGCCCCGTGCTCCCGCCAATGACAAAAGCCACGTGGCTCCGCCCATACGTGGCCAGCTTATCGAGCTGGTCCGCGAGATCCTCGCTGGACCAGAGCTCGCCGCCAATCGCGAGCGCCACAACATGGGCGTCCGGCTTCAGCTGCGCCAGAAGCCGTTCCCCCTCCCGCTCGCGCACCTGCGCTTCCTCCGCCGGACTCATCGTCTCCGGCGCTTTCTCGTCGGGCACTTCCGTGAGCGTCAGCTTCACGTACGGCCCGAGCCGCTTGGCATACTCCGCGATGCCCTGCACCAAATATTTTTCCTTAAGCTTTCCTACCGAAGCAATCTGTATATGCATGAATGTTCATCCCTTATGTATAATGGTATACCTGCTCCTCTAAGCATACCAAAAAAACCGCTCAACTTCCCGCGCTGCGACCTCAATGGTAGCCACTTAAGTCGCTTTTACGTTCCACGTGGAACTCTTTTTGCTATTTCGCTCCCGCGTTAACCAGCAGCTGCTCGATTTCTTTAAACCCTCTCTTGCGGGCATGCTGCAGCGGCGTAACGCCGTCGTTGTCGGCCAGATTGACATCTGCCCCATGCTCGATCAGCAGCTTCACGGTCTCTACCTGGCGCTTGTTGCCGTTATTGAGAATAATGGCTTCGAGTAATGCCGTCCAACCCAGATTATTGACATGATTCGCATTAATATCCGTCCGCTCAAGCAGCTCCCGAACAACCTCCACATAACCATGCTCCGAGGCCGGAATGATGGCTATGCCCCCGTAACGGTTCGTTATCTTCGTATCCGCCCCGGCATCAATCGTAAGCCTCAATATATCCAAGTATCCTTCGGCTCCGGCATACAAGAATGGCGAATTTAACATCTCATCCCGTATATTCACATCCGCTCCCGCTTCAGTCAGTACCTCTGCCACCGCAAAATCCTTCTTGTAGGTCGCAATCATGAGAGGAGTGCGTCCTTTTGCATCCTGAACGTCCAGGTTTGCGCCGTTTTGAATCAGTTGCCGGACTTTATCGGCTTGTCCATCCTCGGCGGCTTGAAGCAGCTGTTCGTCAATCGTCTCCATTACGCTTACACTCTCCTCTTCTTGAATATGACGTTTGCCTTCAGCATCGTTGTCGCATCCTTGAAGCAACAGGAGGCATGCAAGCATCCATCTCTTCATAGGGTACCCCCCTTCGAAAGGCCAACGCCTGCCTTATGAAAAAAGCGCCCCGCATCGCGATGCGGCAAGCGCCCTTCAACTAGCTCCTCTTCCTATACCACCAAAAACTCGGCTGCTGCCTCCCCGCAAAGATCGCAGCTGCGAGGCGGATCCCAATCGGCAAATTCCGTTTCCTTCAAATCGACAATATCCGGCGCGTCCTCGTATTCGTCCACAAATTTATCAATCGCCAGCTCGACATGCTGCTTGCACACACAATACATTCGAATTTCGCTTCCTCTTCAAAGTTGTTTATTATACAGCTAGCATAACAAACCAGCCTGCCGATGTGAAGTAATCCGGTCAATTCTTCCTCTCATTTCCTTCTGCTCGCCATCCCTTTATAATGATTACAAGTCTATACGAAGAAGGAGTCTATCCGTGTTTATTGCGATTGTTCTGTTCGTGATTGCCGGCCTAGCCGAGATTGGCGGCGGTTATCTGGTCTGGTTATGGCTGCGAGAAGCTAAGCCGCTCTGGTACGGCATCCTAGGCGGCATCATCCTGATCGCGTACGGCGTTATTCCCACCTTGCAAAATTTCCCCTCATTTGGCCGTGTCTATGCTGCTTATGGGGGAGTCTTTATCATTTTGGCCGTTCTATGGGGATGGCTCATCGATAAAAAAGCTCCCGATCTCTACGACTGGATCGGAGCCGCCGTCTGCATCGCAGGCGTTGCCATCATGCTCTACGCCCCGCGTGGCAGCTAATCTTATTAAATAAATAAAAGCCGCACGGGCATCCCTCCTGCCCGTGCGGCTTTCTATGTTACGGTTGGCTGATTCGAATACTGCCGCTGTCCGTACGAACCTTGATAACTTCTCCCGAGGTGCCTTGCCGATCCGGCTTATGAATGGAGCCGGAATCCGAATCCAGATCATACATGCCGCCGTACGTAGAAGGGATCTCGATTCTCACGCTGCCGGAGTCGCTCTTCACGTCCGCGCCGGTTGTGTCATTCTTTACGATACGAATGCTTCCTGAATCGGAACGTACGACTGCCTTGCCGCTCAGATGATCGATCGTAATGCTGCCGGAATCCGACGAAGCCTTCAGCTCCGCGGCAACCGTCCCCGCGTGAATGCTTCCCGAATCCGACTTGATCGACAAGCTGCTGCCTTTAAAGCTTTCCAGCTTAATGCTTCCCGAATCGGCATCCAGCGACAGCGTGCCACCCTCGAAGCTGCCGAGCCGGATGCTTCCCGAATCCGTCTCCACTTGGCTGTCAGCCGCCCTTGCGCCATCTACCCTCACCGAACCGGAATCGCTTTTTACTTTCAACGATTCAAGAGATGACATAGCTTCTTCCGTCAGCGATACCGTTACGACCTGCTTCTCGTTCCAGCCGGAGAAATCGAATAAACCAAAGCGCCATTTCTCCTTCAAGCGCAGATCCATCTTCCCGTTCTCCACTCTCGCGTTCTTGATTTGTTCAATAACCTCGGGTTTGGCCTTCCCTTCTATATGGATCGAATTGCTTCCGTCCGTGCTTGGAACAAAATCCACTTCAAGTCCAAGGCTTTCGGATGTGATGCTAAGCTCGTGCATTTTATCTTCGAGCTGCAAGGTATGGGCATATTCCTTGCTCTTCACTCCGCCGAATTGGTATTGCAACAACGCGATAATCCCGATCGCCACAAGAACCACTCCTATCGTATTTCTGACCCATCGTCTATGCATGGTTGATTTCTCTCCCTCTTTGCTCTCTTGCTTCTTGAGTATAGTTTACGCCAGCGGACATTTGCCAGAAACCTTCCAGAGGATGGCTCGAAGGTTAGACTTTAGTCGGGGTATGGCGCAAAGGCGCAAAAAAAGCCGCGCCAACGGTTTCCCGTCAGCACAGCTTCCATTACGATTTATTCATCCTTCGTTTTCTCCGCCAGCTTGAACGATGTCGTCTGCAGCTTGCCGTCGCGATAGAAGGTTACTTTAATCTCATCGCCAATATGCTTCTTCTGGTATAGATATTGCCGCAGCTCCAAGGTGCTGCTTATACTCTTCTCGTCCAGCTTCACGATCACGTCATTCAGCTTCATGCCCGCGTCCTTCGCCGGACCTACCGCCTCTAGCACGATAACTCCGTTGAATACTTCGTCGGGGAGATTCAGCTCTGGCAGCCCGGATTCCTCGCTTCCAGAAGCGGCGCCGGTACCCTGATCGGTCTTGCCATCGCTGCCAGCCGCTTGATCTTCCTGCTGCTTCTGCGCGAAATACTGCTCCAGATCCACCGTATAGACACCCAGATAAGGACGAGATACATAACCCTTCTCCATCAGGCTGTCGATAATCGGCATCGCGTTATCGATCGGAATCGCAAAGCCTAATCCCTCGACGCCTACTTCGGCAATCTTCATGCTGTTAATGCCTACAACCTTACCGTCCATATCAATCAGAGGGCCGCCGCTGTTGCCTTCGTTAATCGAGACGTTCACCTGAATGACCTCCTGCTGCCAGTCATACACGCCATCCTCGTTCAGGGAAACCGGTACGACCCGATGCGTCTTGCTCACAATCCCCATCGACAGCGAATCGCCAAGTCCAAGCGGATTGCCGATCGCAAGCACGAATTCGGCCGGCTGCAGCTTCGACGATTTGCCGATCTCGGCTACCGTCTTAATGTCCTTGCCGTCCATTTCGAGCACCGCCAGGTCCGTAATCTGATCGCTGCCAACGAGCTTTGCTTCGCGCTTCTCGCCGTTCACGAGCATCACCTTCACCGACTCGGCGCCTGCAATAACATGATGGTTCGTAATAATGTAGGCCTTGCCGTCCTTCAGCTTGAAGATTACGCCGGAGCCAACGCCAACCTCCTGCTTCGAGCCCTCGGCCTGCCCTTCATCTCCGCTGGCTGCTTGACCCTGGGTGCCGTCACCGGGAACCAGTCCATAGGGAACCGTCTGCTCGTTAATAACGCTGACGACCGCCGGCCGAACCTTTGCCGAAGCTTGAATGGTTCTTTGCTCCAGCGAGGCGCTTCCGGAAGCCGATACGCTTGCCGCATGGGAACCCGGAGCGATGCCCCCGCCGCCAAAGACAAGCACAAACAACAATACCGCTGCTACCGCGCTGGTGAAAGAAGCTACAAATGCGATGCGGACATTCGACCAGCTGCGCATTCCCTTTTTATTGGAGAAGGCGAATTCATCCCCCGAAGAAGTGGAACGAGCACGTCTTGATACTTTGGTCGAGTAGAAATCGTCATCAAATAATCCCATCGTTACCGCTCCTTTCGATGCTTATGCTTGCCTTTGAAAATGGAACAAAAACTATTTTTACATTCTAAGAATGTTTTCGGAAGATTAGACTACAATAATAATAGATTCACTTGCGCACTCCTCCATCATAACGAAAAAGGAGCGAACCGTATCTATGAAAACAAAACCATTCTCCCCCTGGGAACAAGTAGAGATTGCAGCCAAATTAGCCGATCTGAAGGAGGACCACTACCGCACCGTCCTTACCCTCAGCGCTATGCTTGAGCTGCTTGTGGACAAGGGTCTGATCACCCGCGAAGAGCTGACCGCCAAAGCGGACGAGCTGGACAACCAGCTGGAGTCGTTTATTTCCGCTTCACTTCATCCCATGCCGTAGGCCGGTCATGATAAGTCGCGCGCAGAGGATTCTCGTTTTGCTTGAAAAAGATTCCGTTATCCTCCATGACATTCCGCACCGTCAGCATAGCCAACTCCATCAGGTTATGGTCCAGACTGAGATGGGCCAGATACACCCGCTTCGTCCGATCCGTTAACAGCTCGCATAATGCCTCCCCGGCTGCAACATTCGACAAATGCCCGACATCGCTTAGAATGCGGCGTTTGATGTTCCACGGGTAACGGCCCATGCGAAGCATCTCCGTATCATGATTCGATTCAAGCACCAGCACGTCCGAATCAATAATGGCTTGCTTCACTTTGTCGCTCATGTAACCAAGGTCGGTCGCGAGGCTCAGCTTTTCCCCGTTGTCGACAAACGTATAGCCGACCGGCTCCGCCGCATCATGCGAGATCGGATAGGAGGAGACCTCCATCGTGCCGAACCGCAGCGACTCGCCCGTCTCCATAATGACCCGCTTCTCCGGCTCAATGGTGCCAACGTGACGCTCCATTCCGCCCCAGGTCCCTTCATTCGCAAAGATCGGCAGCTCGTACTTGCGGGCGAATGCGCCCAGTCCTTTAATATGGTCGGAATGCTCATGCGTAACGAACAAAGCGGACAGCTGATGGCCGGACACGCCTTGCTCGCGCATTAGCTCCTCTATTTTTTTCATGCTAAGTCCGGCATCCACCAGCACCATTTTATCCCCGTTGCTTACTATCGTCGCATTGCCCGTAGATCCGCTTCCCAATACCGTAAACGTAAGTCCCATCGCTTAACTTCTATCCTTTCCCCTGCTCCCATGAACACAAAAACCATTCTATGCGTCTGCCTAACCGCGCCCTTCCCCAAACTAACGAACGCGGTCCAGCGGTACTTCTTCCTTCACCTGCGCGACTTCCCCGTTAATCGCGTGAATGTAATACTCGTTCCCGTCCTCCAGCAGCACCCGGTAATAAGGCGCCGCTACCTGCGTCTCCGTATCGAACATCTGACCATGGTAGCCCAGCTGGATGTCGGTAATGACCGCTCCGTCCGGCAGGTTCCGCTCGATAAACGGCGCCATTGCCTTCGAGGCCGGCAGCACGGTCTGTTCCTTGGCTTCCCCCGGGCCCGTCAGATCTACCCGAACCTGGCGGAAGCCGGTTATTTTCTGATTGCTGTAATAGAGCTCCAGCTTTACGTCGAACATGGGACGGTTATCCGCCATCCGGTACAGCACGTATACGCCGTCCCTTGTCATCGCCGGATCGAACTTATACTTGTCCAGATCGGCAATCTGGCTGCCCAGCGTCTTGACGAGATCCTTCTCGGAGAAAATAATCCGGCTGTCGACCGGAGTAGCAAGCTTTTTCTCCGGCAGCCCCTCAAGGGTGCCGCTGCGCAGCATGTACGTTAAATCCCGCAGCTTCGGGGTTTCGACCGGCAGATTGGCGGACAGCTCAATGCCCTTCTGCTTCATGAAGGCGTAGGTCTCGCTCGGAAGCTCTGCTGTATTCTTGTTGGCGTTCAGCTGCTCGCCGATGTTCGACCATACCTGATAACCGAGCAAAATATTGAGCAGCAGAAACGAGATAATAAGCACGCTTTTGGCCCTGCCCCAATCCACCTGATCTTCCGCCTCCGTTCGTTACGGCTTATTGCTTGCTTTCTTTATCCGGCGCAATCGAATTTTGCAGCGGATCCGAGCCTCCGAATAGATCATTGCCATCCTTGGATGCCGTCTCCTGTCCCGAAGCTTCCCTTCCGCCTTTATCCGTGCCGGTTCCTTCACCCGAATCATGGGCGGAGCTTAGGCTGTCCTTTATCTCCTGCGGAACAAAGCCTGTCGGATACGCTTCGGTGAGTGCTTCCTGCGTTCCGTCTTCGAGCTGAACCGCCCATACGGGAATAAATTTTAATTCATTGTTTTCAAGCGGTTCGGCCTTAAGAGCCGGGAATAAACGGACAACCTCCGAACGGCGGTCATAATGATCCAGCGCGCTGCGCAGCTGGGCACCGCCCGGCAGCCATCTGGCTTCCCTCGTCTTCGACCGAGTGGCAAGCGTAATGAGAGAACGGCTATACTCCGTTACGACTCCCTGTTGCAGCGTAAGCCGCATGCTTCCGTATTCGAAATCCTTGCTCTCGATAACCGGATAGTTATCGACATACTGCTGGAACTCCGCGTATTTACCCGTCTTGCCCTCTAGATTTATTCCCGGGTTAACGAAACGGTGTACGCCGTCCCATCCGCCATGATCGTTAATAAATTCAATGGAGGCAAAAACATTCTCGCTAAGCGGATTTTCCTCGCTCTGCGAGGCGGCAGGGTTCGTATAAATCATCCACTTGCCCTTCTGCTCAATCTGCAATCCGCGCTTGCCGTCCGTAAAAATCTGCGAGCCGCTCCGGTCGTAGAGCGCCTTGGTCGTAGCCGTGTCAAAGAACAAGTTCTGCTGCATCAGCTCCGAAGAGTAAGTCTCATAAGGGAAGACCATCTCCACGGATTGAATCGGCTGCTTCGGCAAATAGATACCGTCGGAGGTCATCTGGTACTTCGGCTGGTACTCGCCAAAGCCGACGTAATCCTGAACGTCGCGTACCGTCAAATCGGCCTGCGTCGATTCGTATACCTTTTGCCCGTCGGCGCTGAAGAAGAAGGTCCTGACCTCCTCGGAATCGGTCGCCTTGAAGATCCAGATTCGGTCGATCGTCTCGCCCAGGAACAGCAAATCTCCCTGCACCTTGAGCAGCTTCTTCAAGAGCTCTACCGGAATGCCGTTCTGGAAGCGCAGCTCAACGCCGATATCGTTCTTTCTGACTTCATCCCAATTAAGCAAGTTAGCCGGATTGCGTTGAAAACCCTTGAATTCGCGGCCTTGAATCCGGTCTTTCAGGATCATATTATAGAACGTTGTTCCCGGGTACAGCACCGTATGCTCATTGCCGCCGAAATGAAGGACAATCTCCTCCGGAAAAACGACGCTTTCCACACTTGATTTCTTCCCGAGCGGATCGGCATTAGATAAATCCTGTCCCGTCTTCACCGTTGCGCCAAGACCTGGCATGCTGTACGCGAGGAAGTACGATTGAATCAAGCTGAGCGCGACAAGCATTACGAGCAGAAGCGTCTTCGCTTTCTCTATCATGCCGTCTCACCTTCCTCTTGCAGGGCCGGCAGCGTAAAGGTAACCGTGGTGCCTTCGTTCAGCTCGGACTTGAGCGAGATCGTGCCGCCGTGCGCTTTTACGATTTCCCGGGCAATGGATAAACCAAGCCCCGTGCCGCCCATATTGCGCGATCGGGCCTTGTCCACCCGGTAGAAGCGGTCGAAAATACGGGATAAATCCTTCTTCGGAATACCGATGCCCGTATCCTTTACGCTAATCGCAATCGTAGCGGCATCCTGTTTATGGGCGCTTAACTCAATGGCTCCGCCCTCAAGCGTATATTTGATGGCGTTCGATATGAGATTATCGAGCACCTGGTCAATCTGGTCGCGGTCAAGCCATGCCGACTTGAGATCGCGGTCTACGACAATCGATGCCAGGATCGACTTCTGGCGAAGCTGGAAGGAAAAGCGGTCGGCCACTTCGTCCAGCATCTCGTGGATGTTGGTCTTCCGCCGCCGCAGCGGCGCCTGATTGGAGTCCAGGCGCGACAAATGCAGAAGGTCCGTAACCAAGCGGATCATCCGCTCCGTTTCGTTGCGGATAACGCCGACGAATCGCTCGGACAGCTCCCGCTCATCCAGCGCCCCGTCGTTAAGCGCCTCCGCGTAACTCTTGATCGTGGTGAGCGGCGTGCGCAGCTCGTGCGAGACGTTCGCGACGAATTGACGGCGCGACTGCTCGAGCTTTTCCTGCTCCGTCACATCCTGCAGGACGGCAATCGTACCCGTAATCCCTTTGTCGCGCCGGTGAATCGGCGTAAACGTGACGCGGAGAACCCCCTCTTCGTCATCCATTTCCGCTTCTTCTTCGCTGCGCGGCAATATGACGGTCTGTTCCCGGCCATTCTGCAGCTCCAAGTATTTCTGCACCGGCATGCCCAGCAGCTCGGGCAGACTGCAGCCCTCGCAGGTACGCACGTCAAGCATCTCCTGCGAGCGGCGGTTCCAGACGATCACCTTGCCGTTCTCGTCGGCCGCGATCACGCCGTCGCTCATATTCGACAGAATGGAGGCGAGCTTCTCGTTCTCCTCTTCGTTGACCGAGAGCGCCTCCTTCAGCCGGATCGTCATATCGTTAAAGGCCAAGCTTAGCCGCCCTATCTCATCGTCCCCAAGCACCGGCACCTGCAGATCAAACTTCCCGTCCGCGACGGCCGCCGCCTGCCGCGTCAGTCCCTGTATCGGACTCGTGATCGTATGGGCAAGCAGGATGCCAAGAATACCGGTAAGACCAAGCGCGATAAGCGTGCCGGAGAAAAAGATCTGGTTAACCCGGTTCACCGTATCGTACAGGCTGTCCATGGACGCCAGCATGTAGACTGCGCCAACTACCTTATCGTTATCGTTGTACGTAACGGGAAGGGCAATGATTTTTTTGCGGGTGCCGTTCTCGTCGATAATCTCTTCTTCATTTTCGGAAATGCCCGTTAGCGCGCGGCTTACCGCAAGGGACGTGTTTTTCTTCCCGATGTACGATTCCGGCACCTGAAGCGAGGTTGCAACAACCCGCCCGTTGCCATCCAGCACCTGTACCTCCGTCCCGCTGATACTGAACAAATTGCGAACGACAAGGCTTAAATCCTCCGTGCTGCTCGTATCCGTCTCGCTATCGCTATTGGGCTTTTCGTAAAGCTCCTTTGCAGCCAGCTTCGAGAGAATATCGGCCTGCTCCTTCAAATTCGTCGTGAAGTTGTCGGTCAATGACGCTTTTACCGTGCTGATGAAGTACACGCCAATGAGCTGCATTGCGACAAGAATGAGCAAGAGATAAATAATGACCAGCTTGACTTGAATGGTGCGAAAAAACCTCCGCCCGCTCATGCGTAGCCGAGCCCTCCCGACTTCGGATTGCGCATCATGTAACCAAGACCGCGGCGGGTCATAATATATTCCGGACGGCTTGGATCATCCTCGATCTTCTCGCGAAGACGGCGAATCGTGACATCCACGGTCCGCACATCGCCGAAATATTCGAAGCCCCAGACCGCCTGCAGCAGATGCTCGCGCGTCATCACTTTGCCGCTGTTGCGCGCCATGTAATAAACAAGCTCGTATTCGCGGTGGGTCAGGTCAAGCGGCTCCCCGTCCTTATAGACGACATACATATCGGTATCGATAAACAGGTTGAACAGCTTGAGCCCCTGCTTCTCGTCCCCGGCACCATGGCCGTTGTCGCCCGCGTTCGCATGGTCAGGCGAAGAAGCCGCAGCCTCCGAGGTTTTCTGCTGCCGGCGCAAATGGGCTTTCACCCTGGCCAGCAGCTCCCGCGTGCTGAACGGCTTCGTTACGTAATCGTCGGCGCCAAGCTCAAGACCCAGCACCTTATCTATTTCCGTATCCTTTGCCGTCAGCATGATGATGGGCATATGCAGACGCGTGCGCACCTCGCGGCAAACGTCCATTCCATCCTTCACGGGCAGCATCAAATCAAGTAAAATCAGGTCCGGCTGCTCTTCGAACGCGAGTCGAACCGCCTCGCCGCCGTCAAACGCGCAAATGACCTGATGCCCTTCCTTCTCCAAGTTGAATTTCAATATATCTGCAATGGGCTGTTCGTCGTCGACCACTAAAATTTTCCCGTGCATCGTTACACCCGCCTGTCGCTCGTCCTATTTTTACTCTTCTATTTTAACATAGTGCGTCGTCAAGTTCCCAATTAAAGTTCGTTCAGTCCTTTTCCAATAAAACTCATAATTAAGGTTAACGAGGCATGTTTCATTCCCGAGAGATTGGGGGTAAAAAAGGTAAAAAAGAAGACTGCCCACTTAAGGACAGCCTTCCTGGATAAAAAGTATATTATAAGTACTTTAACGGATTTTGCAGTACGCCGTTTTTCGTAATTTCGAAATGCAAATGCACGCCGGTCGATTCGCCGGTGCTTCCCATAATGCCCAGACTGTCGCCTTTTTCGACAATCTGGCCTTTCTTCACGCCGATGGACTTCAGATGTCCGTATAACGTTTTGTAGCCATTCTTATGGTTGACGATAATGCAATTGCCGTAGCCTGTCTTCTGGCCAACAAACTCGATAACACCGTTATCCGCCGCCATGATGGTTTTACCGCCGGTCATGTCGATGCCTTTATGCATCCGTCCCCAGCGCTGTCCGAACTTGCTCGACAGCGACCAGCCGGATACCGGCGATGCGAAATGGCCTGTCCCTTCGCCAAGAATAACCTTTGTTCCCCGGATGATAACCTCGGCTACCGGCTTCACGATAACCTGGCTATCTACGAGCTCTTCCGTAACTACCTTACCGTTCTGCTTCACAACCCGGTATGTAAGAGTCTTCTTGCCGCTCTTGCCTTCCGTCAGCACCTTCGATTCCCCAAGCTTCATGGAATCGCTCTTGCGGATCTCGACAGGAGCATCGTAAGTAATCGTTTCGGACTGGCGTTCTTCCGTCTTCACCGTCAGCTCCGGCTGAAGCACGGTCAGATCCAGGACGTCGCCCTCTTTGATCATATCCTGCTCGATCCAGCCGTTGTTATCGTAAATGACCTGTTCGGAGATATTGAACTTATCGGCAATGCATCCGATGCAATCGCCTTTCTGAACCGTATACTTCGTTGGTTTGACGCTGCCCTTCACCAGCTTCAGGTACAGCTCGTTAGCGTCCATAATCTTGCTTGGATCAACCTCTACCTCGTCTATCTTAACCT
Source organism: Paenibacillus sp. BK033 (assembly GCF_004345425.1). Lineage (GTDB taxonomy): Bacteria > Bacillota > Bacilli > Paenibacillales > Paenibacillaceae > Pristimantibacillus. The sequence continues at coordinate 45,496 of NZ_SLVP01000004.1, read as the reverse complement.
CTTCTACGAATTTGACGCCGGTCAGCTTTTTGCCGCTGGACGCTTCCGTCTTCTTCTTCTCAGCCTCCGCCTTCGAGTAAGACAAAGTTTTCACTTCGTTCTGCTTCTTCGCTGCCGCAAGCTGCGGTGCGTACTTGCTCTGTACCCGGTTCAAAATAGCATCGGCCGTTTCCTGATTCTTTACCACGCCGGCTACCTTGCCGTCGATGACCAGCTCGACGCCTTCCGCATGCGAGGTCAGCAGACCCTTCAGCTTGCCTAACGTTTCTTCCGTCTCAGGGTCCGCTTTAAAGCCGCTTTCCCCGCTGTACGTAATTTCGCCGGTGTCGAGCACCATATTGAGTTCGGGATTTGCTTTCTTTACCTCTTCGGTCCGCTGCTGAATCAGCTGCTCCACCTCTGCGGGATCGCTGACGGAACCCACGATATTGCCGTCTTTATATACGTTGTAATAATCGACTGTATTCGCTTGTACGTATCCGGTACCGCCGATACCGGCTGCTGCTAGGACTACCAGCACTCCTGCTGTAAGCATGACAGGCTTTTTCTTCCACATTGGAGTATGTGGTCCTTCTCCTGTCGAAGGAGGCTGCTTCTTGCCTTTCGAGTCTTGCGGATCACTAGGCCGAAAGTACTGGTTTACAAGATTCCAAGTCTTCCGGAAACGATCCTTGGGGCTGAAAACGGTCATGATGGTCTCCTTTTCGCACTTTTACTGCAATAAAATACGGAATCCGACATGAAAAAAGACGAATGTCCTGTCGGATCACTCGCCTAATACTTTAACATATGGTTAATAAACGCGGCAACCATTCTTGTCAAGAGCCGAAATTAATATTTTTTCAGAATTGCCATCATTTGTTCATACTGGTCCCGGTCGAGATACTGTGCCATCAGCTGTTGAATCTGCGTAAGCTCCTCGTCCGTCAGCCCGTTTTCCATGTATCCGGAGATCGTCTGCATGGCCTCCTGCGGCAGCTTGCTCATGAGCAGACCAAATAATTGATCCTTATCGGCCTCGCTCATCTGCCCCTTCATGCTGTTCATGTCCTCGGTTGTAATCGCCGTTTCTTCACCGTCGATCGACGGCGCCTCATCATCGTCCGTCTGGCTGCTGCCCTCGGTCTGACCCGTGCTCGTGCCCGCTTCCTCCGATTGACCGGTCGTGCCGCCCTCCGCCTTCGAGCCTCCGCCAATGCCGATATCCGTAAGCGGTGCGGTGGACGGTTGGTCGGCAAACGCGTCTACCGCGACCTTATCCCCGTCCGCCCCTTCCGTGCCCGTCTTCTCGGTATCCTCCGTCTGAACGGGCTCCTCCGCGCCCCACAGCTTGCCCCATACGCCGGACAAAGCCATCGGCTGTACCTCCAGCGGCAGGTTATACTGCTTCAGCAGCGTCTGTACATAACTATTAACGATATAGCCGGTTGTCCATATGGAGAGAAAGCTGACAATGAGACCCGCCGCTACGATTTTCGCGATCCATACGGCTGCTTTTAACCACATTTGCGCTCATCCCTTTCCTTCTGCTATCTATCATTATGGTCAAAGATTAGGGCGAGCAAACTATGAAAACGACAAAAAAGGATAGTCCCGGCCATTCCGCCTTGGACTATCCTTTTCTTTGAATTCTAAGTTACGTTCTATTCGTAGATTGGACGAACGATATTCGTTTGTTCGCGGTTGCGTCCAACCGAGAAGATGGCAATCGGAATACCAGTCAGCTCGGATACGCGGTTCAGGTAGTTCAGCGTGTTAACCGGAAAATCCTCCAGTGTTTTCGCGCCCGTAATATCTTCGCTCCAGCCTGGCATCTCTTCGTATACCGCTTCGCATTCCGCCAGCATTTTGAGGCTTGCCGGATAGTGCTCGATGACTTCGCCGCGGTATTTGTAAGCCGTACAGATCTTCACGGTCTCGAGGCCGCTCAGCACGTCCAGCGAGTTAAGGGACAGACCGGTAATGCCGCTGACGCGGCGTGCATGGCGGACAACTACGCTGTCGAACCAGCCAACGCGGCGCGGACGGCCTGTAACCGTACCGTACTCATGACCTTTGTCGCGGATCAGATCGCCGATTTCGTTAATTTGCTCCGTCGGGAACGGTCCGTCGCCAACACGCGTCGTATAAGCCTTCGCTACGCCGATAACCTGCTGGATCTTCGAAGGACCCACGCCGGAACCGATGCATACGCCGCCAGCCGACGGGTTGGAAGAAGTAACGAACGGATAAGTACCTTGGTCGATATCTAGCATAACGCCTTGCGCGCCTTCGAACAGCACTTTGCGGTTTGCGTCAATCGCATCGTTCAGAACAACCGAAGTATCCGTCACGTAAGGACGAAGCGTCTCGGCGTAGCCTAAGTATTCCGCAATGATTGCTTCGGCATCAAGCGGCTCTCCGCCGTATACCTGCTGAATCACTTGGTTTTTCTCCACCACGAGGCGGCGTGTTTTCTCCGTGAATTCTTCCGCATCCATAAGATCGGCGATACGGATACCGTTGCGCGCAGCTTTGTCCATGTAGCATGGGCCGATGCCTTTGCGCGTCGTACCTATTTTGTTGTCGCCCTTGCGGTCCTCTTCGAGGCCGTCCAGCACGAGATGGTAAGGCATAATGACATGGGCGCGGTCACTTATTTTCAGGTTATCCGTGGAGAAGCCATTGTCATGAATATAGTTAATTTCGTCGATCAGCGCTTGCGGGTTGATAACCATCCCGTTACCGATGACGCAAATTTTATTTTGATTAAAAATACCAGATGGAATCATCGTCAATTTATACTTCTTGTTGTCAATGAGAATAGTGTGTCCGGCATTGTTACCACCTTGATAGCGAGCGACGACGTCGGCTCCGTCCGCCAAGTAATCGGTAATTTTGCCTTTCCCTTCGTCTCCCCACTGCGTACCGACAACAACAACCGTAGACATAAACATACCCCCGTCCGGTGATTTTGCACACCGAAAATTACCGTCTTAGCATTAACCGGATCGGAGCTTCTTACTCAAAAATGGTCCGACCGCGTAAAAGACAGCAATAACAGTGTAGCAGTCTCGTATAGAGAAGTCAAACAAAAAAACGAACAATTGCACAGTCGCCCATACAATTGTTCGGATATTATACATAACCTTATGATGCCTGCGACGGGTCCTCGTGGGTCCTGTCTAAGCTTACGAATTTATTGAATTGCTTAAGGAAGACCAGTTCAACCGTTCCGACAGGGCCGTTACGCTGTTTGGCAAGAATGATCTCGATGATATTCTTCTTCTCGGATTCCTTGTCGTAGTAATCGTCACGGTACAGGAATCCTACGATGTCGGCATCCTGCTCGATCGAACCCGATTCCCGAAGGTCGGACATCATCGGGCGCTTGTCCTGACGCTGCTCAACGCCGCGGCTGAGCTGCGACAGGGCGATAACCGGCACTTCCAGCTCACGGGCGATCTGTTTCAGAGTACGTGAAATCTCGGATACTTCCTGCTGACGGTTCTCGCCCGCTTTACCGCGGCCTTGAATGAGCTGCAAGTAATCAATAAGAATCATGCCGAGACCTTTTTCTTTTTTCAGCCGACGGCATTTCGCGCGGATATCCGCAACCGTAATGCCTGGCGTATCATCTATAAATACATTGGCTTCCGACAAGGCGCCAATCGCCATCGTCAGCTTCTCCCAATCGTCGCCTTCGAGCTGACCGGTACGCATCCGGGTCGCGTCTACGTTCGACTCGGCGCAGACCATACGCTGAACGAGCTGCGCAGCGGACATCTCGAGCGAGAAGATCGCGACGGTCTCGCGGGCGCGGACGCCCACATTCTGGGCAATGTTCAGCGCGAACGCCGTTTTGCCTACGGAAGGACGGGCCGCAATAATGATTAAGTCACTGCGCTGGAAGCCGGCCGTCATTTTATCCAAATCGACGAACCCGGAAGGAATACCCGTTGTTCCTGCACCCTTCTGATTATAGAGCGTCTCAACCTTCTCGAATACTTCCATCAGAACATCGCGGATGGAGATGAAGCCGCTGCTTGAACGGCGGTTCGAAATCTCCAGAATCTTACGCTCCGCGTCGCTCAGAAGAATACCGACTTCATCCGTGCTTGCGTAACCGTCCGATACGATATTCGTGGCTGTCCGGATCAACCTTCGAAGCATCGATTTCTCTTCCACGATCTGCGCGTAGTAATCGACGTTTGCCGCCGTTGGCACGGCGCTGGCCAGCTTCGCCAGATAGGATACGCCGCCAATCTCCTCGATCAGCTGCCTGTCCTGCAGATAAGCGGTCAGCGTGATTAGATCGACCGGCTGCCCGCTCTCCCCAAGCTCAACCATCGCTTCGTATATATGTTGATGGGGAACGCTATAAAAGTCTTCGCTGCGCAGCCGCTCCATCGCGGTGATCAGCGCCTCCGACTGAAGCAGGATCGCGCCGATTACGGCTTGCTCCGCCTCCAGGTTTTGCGGCGGAACGCGATCAAACATCAGCTCCGTACTACTCATGCTCATGCTTTAGGCTCCCTTCCAATGAATGCTGAAATGCTTCCGATTCCGTTCATGCTACAACGAACAGTGTAGCAGTTGCAGGCCGCCGAAAGCTATGGAAAGTTCCAGCATCGGCCTGTCTGATTGGACAACAATGGCGATGCTCTCACATCGCCATTGTCGTCTTGCTTCTATTACGCTTAATAAGAGCTCTTGCTTATTCTTCGGTAACTTGTACGCTAAGCTTCGATTTAACGTCTACATGAAGCTTCACCGGTACTTGAGTGACGCCGAGGGTGCGGATCGCATCTTCCAGCTCGATTTTGCGTTTGTCGATTTTAACGCCTGCCTGAGCGGCAAGTGCCTCTGCGATTTGCTTGCTGGTAATCGCTCCGAACAACCGGCCGCCTTCGCCAGCCTTAGCCTTGATAACAACCTTCAGCTCTTCCAGCTTCTTGCCGAGCTCAACCGCGTCCGCTTTTTCCTTCGCTTTGCGTTTCTCTTCCGATGCATTCTGCACTTCCAGCGTCTTCAGGTTGCCGTCGGATGCCAGCTTCGCAAGTCCTTGCGGCAGCAGGAAGTTGCGTACGTAGCCTTCCGACAGATCCTTCACATCGCCTTTTTTGCCTTGACCCTTCACGTCTTTCAAGAAAATTACTTTCATTCGAATAACCCCTCTTCCGCTTCAATTTGTGCAAGTACAGTTTTGAGCTTGGCCGCCACTTCCTGTACGGTGCCCTCTAATTGAGCCGCTGCATTCGTCAGATGGCCGCCGCCGCCCATTCGTTCCATGACGACTTGTACGTTCATATGCCCGAGCGAGCGGGCGCTTATGCCGATAAGTCCATCCGGCCTTTCCCCAATAACAAACGAGGCATAAATATCCGTCATGTTTAGCAGCGTATCCGCCGATTGCGCGATCAGCAGCTGAGCCACCTTCCGGCCCGGCTCCGTCACCGCAATGGCTACATGATCGTAGTGCACTTCGGCATGCTTGATAATCTCGGCCTTGCGTACATACTCCTCAAGATCCTCCTTCAGCATCCGTTGGATCATCATCGAATCGGCGCCGTTGCGGCGCAGGAACGATGCCGCGTCAAACGTGCGGGCCCCCGTCCGGAGCGAGAAGTTTTTCGTATCCACCGTAATGCCTGCCAGTAGCGCCGTTGCCTCGCGTACATCCAGCAGCACCCGGTCATGAATATACTGCAGCAGCTCGGTTACGAGCTCGCAGGTTGAAGAGGCGTAAGGCTCCATATAGACCAGAATCGCGTTCGAGATAAATTCCTCGCCGCGTCGGTGATGGTCAACCACTACGATTTTATTCGTCTGCGACAGAATGCGCGGCTCTTTCACCATCGATGCTTTATGCGTATCCACCACAACGGCCAGCGTCCGGCCGTCCGTGATGCCAAGCGCCTGCTCCGGCGTAATGAACCGCTTCGTGAACTTCTCGTCCTCGCGCAGCATTTCCATCATCTTCTGAATCGCCGGGTTAATCCCTTCGAGCACGATATAGGCTTCCTTGCCAAACATCAGAGCCGCTTTCAGAATACCGATTGCCGCCCCTATCGCATCCATATCCGGCATCTTATGACCCATGATGACGATGTTGCCGCTCTCCTTGATCAGGTCGCGAAGCGCGTGCGCAACGACGCGGGCGCGGACGCGGGTGCGCTTCTCTACCGCGTTTGTCTTGCCGCCGTAGAACGATTGGCGCCCGCCGACCTTCACCGAAGCCTGGTCGCCGCCGCGTCCAAGGGCAATGTCCAGACTGGATTGCGCCCATTGGCCAAGCTCGACGATGCTTTCCGCTCCGGCCGCGAAGCCAATGCTGAGCGTAATCGGGATTTTCTGGTCGGCTGTCATCTCCCGCACCTCATCGAGAATGACGAACCGCGACTGCTCCAGCTGCCTTAGCGTCTTCTGATCGGTAATGAGAAGGAACCTGTCCGAGGTTACCCGCTTCAGGTACAGCTGATACCGCTGCGCCCACTCGGTTATCTCGGTCGTCACCTTCGACTGGAGGGAGCTCCGCTGATGGTCGTCCATCCCTTGCGTTACTTCCTCCAGGCTGTCGATCATCACGACGCCCATTGCCAGCTTTTCTTCATCGTACCGCTTGCTGAGCTGCCAGAGGAGCGTAATGTCCTGTACGTACAGTATCCGCTCCTTCTGCTTGAAGAGCAGCTGGTAGACATGCCCGTCAACCGTCGCTTCAACGGTTCCTTCCTTGTCCTTAACCTGCTGCAGAGCCGGGAACAGCTCGGTGAGCGGCATCCCGATCACCGACTCCTCACCCGCAATTTGCGCAATATACGGATTATGCCATTCTACCGTGCGGTCTTCGTTATACAGAATAACGCCAAACGGAAGCTCTCCGATAACGTCATTGCCGACCTTTTTCACCCGGTAGGATAACGTCCCCAGATACGACTTCAAATCCTTGCGGAAAGCCCTCTCCGCAAGAACCGTATAGACGGCAACGGCTATAGTGAGAAGAAGCGCGATAAGCCCAAGCACCCACCAAAACCAGGTGAGCACAACGGTCATAAGAACCATTAATGCGATAGACCAGACCTGATGCATGCCATGCCATCGCGTGACAAGAAACTTCGGCATTTCCTATTCGCTCCTATTGCTTATGATGATTTCGAAAACGACTTACGGATCGGAAAAGCGGCATCAAGTACGCCAATCAAGCTTAGCGACGGGAAGAACAGAAGGGGAATCGCGATAATAACCGGGATCGCCTTGTTCCATCTCCGCTGATGCGCAATGTAGAAGAAGAATCCGATCGCCTGAATCGTGAACGCGTACTTCATAAGCGGCACCAAATTCATAAGCGCTACGGAATAGAAGGAACTGCTGCCGCTGTCTGCGAACATCTCCAGGATATAAACGACCAGGTAATAGAAGACCAGAATGCGCGGAAGCATCCAATCTTTTGCCTTAGGCATGGTCGGAATATCCTCGATGGAAGACACCAACGCCTTGCGGGCGAAATACTGCGTAATGACCGCATAGACGAACGAGATCAAGATGATCGCCTGCGGGATCGAATGGATCATAACCTTGATGATCGATTCCGTGTAGTCGCTGTTCCACTCCTTCGGAAGCACATGCTCCGAGTTGAGGTCAGCCACCAGGCTGCGGACGAAATCACCGATTTGGTCAATAAACGATTGGTTCAGGACCCCTTCGAAAATAAGCAGCTCCGCCAGCAGACAGAACAGAATCGCCAGCGTCGTCCGTCTTAATATATACGGTGCCGACGCCCTTTTCCGGTACATCTGCCCCATCACCATGGCGGGGATCAGGAAGAATAACGCGATAATAAGAACCGACGGCCCAAGGATAACGGCCGCGATGATCCATACCGGTACAAGATGCAGTAAAAAGGACCGCGTTGACAGCGTCGTATACAAAATGACGTAAGGCACCATCAGCAGCATAATGGTCAGCATGTTAAACACAGGTACTGCCAATGACAAAATAAGAAGCAGAGACGCGCCGCTCCATAGAACTGCTTTCATACCGGGCTTACCTTTCAAGCCGTTCACCTCTTGCGTACATAATCAGTAAACAAACATTCAAATTTCATTATATCATAAAAGCAAAATAGATCACGCACATCCTTTAGCGCTTGCCGCACGCTTATCGAGGATAAAGCGCCGAAGTCCCGATCCCGCCCCCGGCGCTGCCCCTGCTGCTACCGGCGGGTTCAGCTTGCCTTCCATATCGCATCGCCCGCCGCGGTTACTTTAAACCCAAGCTCGTCCAGCAAGGTTAAGGGCATAAACGTCCGGGTTCCGATCGAGATTAAGGCCGCTTTTGCGTTCCCTGCCTCCAGCCGGTATCCCCGCTCCAGCATAAGCATCCCTTCCGAGGGAGCCAGCTCGGCACCGCTGACCGCGGGAATAGCCTGGCTATTGCTTCGCCGGGCTATGACCTTGCGGCTCGTTTTATCCCATTCCAGCCTGTAGCCCTGCTGCTCAAGCGAGCGGACATCCACGTACCGCATGCCTTTATAATCAACCACCGCATATTGACGGGCACCCCAGTTGAGCAGCCCCGCTCCGCTCTTTACCCTCGCGAATTCGCTGCGAACCGGCTGGCCGTCCTGGACCTCTTTATTCAGCTTGCCGTTGTCGAGAGCCAGCCGGCCTCCAACAAGCACATAGCGGATTCCATCGGATAATCGCTCCGGATGCTCAACGGTGGAGCGGTCTTTAATCGTCTTGTAATCGAAGATGACAATATCCGCATCCATTCCTTTGGCGAGCCTGCCCTTCTTGCGTAGTGACGGGGCTTGCTTCTCAAGCCTTTGGGCCGGCATGAGGCTCATCTTCGAGAGGGCGTCCATTAAGGTAAGGGTATGCTTCTCCCGGACATACCGTCCGATCGTTCTCGCGAAAGTCCCGGAGGCGCGCGGATGATTGTTGTTGCCCGGCTCCAGGATCGCATCGCTTCCGATCATCACGTAAGGCGCCTTGAGCGCCTTTACGACGTCCTGCTCGGGGATGGCGTAAGCTACCGCCAGCTTGCCTTCCTTGCGGTAACGGCTAAACGTCTCTTCCGTTAGACGGTGATTGGTACCCGCAATCTGCAGATCACGGAACGTAATCCGGAATCTCGATTGCCAGCCCTCGTCAAACCTAGTCGAGTTCAGGTAGGTCCCCCAATAATCGTAGGGGTAAACGCAGGCGGTCATATCGAGCCCTTGTCTGCGGGCAGCCTCCAGAAAGGATAAGGACCTCTTCATCGAGAAAGTGCCCCCCGTGCTGTTGATATGATCAATATGGACGGCTGTTCCTGTTTTTCGGGCATACCCGATCAGCTCGTTAAGGGCATCCATATTGGTGCCCGGTTCCTCCATATCGGAATAACGGGCATGAAAATAGACCGGCACGTTGTAGTCATAGGCAAGCTTCATCATCGGCAAAATCTCGGCGGCGGTGATACCCGGCACATATTCAAGGCTGAAGGAAATGCCAAGCGCTCCGTTATTGAGAGCCTGCTCCGCCTCTTTGACCAGCTCCTTGATCTGATCCGGCGACGCGCTGTCATAACGGCTGAGCTCATAACGGTTGCGGGCTTCGGTGTAGAAGAACGAAGCTCCGAAGTTGACCGGCGTCGTGCTTTTTGCATAATAGTTATACCATTCCTGCGGCGCTGAGGTTCCGCCATGCATGGCAATATTGGTCGTGACCCCGTCCGCAATCTTGTTCCAGACGCCAAGCGGGTTCGGGTTGTAGGACAGATTGTCGATAAAACCAGGCGCCACGACAAGACCAGTCGCGTTTATAACATGCTTACCCTTCAATGGCTTGGATGTAACAACAGCAATCCGGCCGCCGCTTATGCCGACATTCCAGCCTTTCTTATCCAGCCCGGTTTCCGGATTCATCACCCTGCCGCCTGCAATTACCGTATCATAGACCGTCTCCGAAGCTGCTTCCGCTTTAGCTGCCGTGCCGCCTTCCGCCAGCCCCGTTACCGAGATCGCCATCGCAAAAAATAAAACAAAAAGACGGTACCGTTTGCGGCCTCCGTCTTTTTGGTGCTCATTCCTATTCATGAAGCCCCTCCTGAAGTCATGCTCGCGCTTGGCCTATTTTCTCCTAACCTATCTGAAAATATAGCCGCGCAAGCCATCCTTTTTGGAGCTGCTGGATATGCTTATTTCATAATGCCTAAATGGAACAATCAAGCCTCCATCGCAACCGATGGGGAACCCGGAATAAAGGACTGGCAGTAATCGATAATTTCGCTTCTGCGGACGATGCCGATGAAGTGACCTCGGTCGTCCACGACGGGAACAAAGTTCTGAACCTTCGCAAGGGCAATCAAATCCTTCATATCCGCGTCAATCCGAACCGAGCGGTTCATCATGCGGAGCGGCACATCCTGCAGCTTCACCTTATTCGCGTTCTCAAAGCTTACGCCCGGCGTGTTCTTCATGTACCAGAGCAGATCGCCTTCCGTTACCGTACCCGCGTAGCCCCCTTCTTCATTAATAATCGGGACCGCAGAGTAGCGGTGATGCTCCATCTTCTCGAGGGTTTGCCTGAGCGTTGCATCTTGCGTTACCGTAATAACCTCCTGCTTGGGCAGCAGAAAAAACGCAATATTCATCCGTCATTCAACTCCAATCTTTCCTAGTGACTTCATTATAACTTACGTAATGACATATAACTTTTCGGACATGAATACAATCTTCTCGAGAGAGTCGATTATAGAAAGGATGAGATCCGTTCATGTCCAGCGCTTCCTTCGAGCCTGATCGTTCCTCAACAGGTATAGACCCCAAAGTGGCAGCACTGCTTGCTTATTTCCTGGGTTTTATCACCGGTATTATATTCCTGGTCGTGGAGAAACAGAGCCGGTTCGTAAAATTTCATGCCCTTCAGTCGATCGCGATTTCCGTTGTCTTTATTGTACTCAATATCGTGCTTGGTTTCATTCCCGTTATCGGCTGGCTTCTTGGCTTGGTTCTGACACCCCTTGGCTTTATTCTATGGATAGCCCTTATGCTGCTTGCCCTGCAGGGCAAGCGCTTCAAGCTGCCGTATATCGGCGATTGGGCGGAACAGCAATCACATAATTTCTGATTAGCTGAGGCAGTACGGAAGCGCATGGCTTTCGTTGCTGCCTTTTTGAATCACCTTCCTATGTTTATGAATCGTTTATGAATTCAGGAACAGGGTGGCGTGACAGTACCGTTTGGCCAGCGAATGAAAGTAAGAGGTGTGAATCGAAATGACCGCGATGAACAATATGTGACGCAACGCCTCTGTCTGCTCTTCGTTTAACTTCGGCAAAACTTGCAGGAACGGCTCCGAAGCGATGTGAAGCATCTGCTCCATAATGACTTCCCTGTCCTTCGCATCCGCATAAGGACGAGCCATATCAAGCAGCCGGTAGCCGCTTGCGGCGAGTTCATCGTACATCGAGGTATATGCCGCATACAGCTCAAGCGGGCCAATCAGATCGTCCGTTTCGTCTTCCGGCTTATTGAACAACCGGTCGAACAGCTTCCTTATAGAACCGAAATCGAGACTGGATTTCAGATCTTCGATAATAAACAAGAGCGCAGTCTGGTTCAGAGAATATTTCTTGCCGATTTTCGGACAGTCGAAATAAGCCTTGAAATCTCTCTTTACCCAGTTTTGCATCGACGTAATCGACATTTGCGAAAAATCTATTAATCCGCCCAACGCGGATATCTCCTGCAAAGAGAATCCTTTTACCTCGCGTCCTTTAATCAGCTTTACCAGGACAGGCGGAAGCGCCGTCGACAGGAAAGCCGGCAGTGACGATCCGGATTCATACGCATCACGGTGCGATTGTTTCCAAGCCTGCTGCAGAACCTGTAGAGGACCACAACAATTTTGGCCTTGCATCGCAAGCAGCAAATCCGCCATCTCTTTGCGGGTAAGCGTAAAAGCTTCCATATCGCTTACCTCCTTATGACTTAAAGGGATTGGCTTGATCATTACAAGCTCATCTGAACTTATCATACGCCCCTGTACAGACCCTTGTAAAGACGAGGTATTTGCCAAAATTGTAATGTTAGCTCCGAATTTTTCGCCATAATGGATGGTATTGCGCCCGTAAAGTAAAATAGCAAGTTTGCATCTGCTAGCTGAAGTTCGTTATAGTAGATCATAGGAACTTATAATATTTCATAAAGGATTGTGAAGAACCCAAATGGACAGTAGTATAGGATTTAATTTGTTTATGATTGCTGTATTAATTGTATTGACCGCCTTCTTCGTTGCTACGGAGTTCGCGATTATCCGACTTCGCGCGAGCCGAGTGGATCAGCTGGTGCTCGAAGGCAAGAAAAACGCGCTTGCCGTACAACGCGTGACAAGCAACCTTGATGCTTATCTGTCGGCTTGTCAGCTCGGTATTACGATTACCGCCCTCGGACTTGGTTGGTTAGGTGAACCGACCGTTGAACGAATAATCCATCCGTTATTCGAGAAATTGGGCGTACACAGCGATTTGAATCATATTATTTCCTTTGTTATAGCATTCGTTGCCGTTACATTCCTGCACGTGGTCATGGGTGAACTCGCTCCGAAGACATGGGCCATCCAAAAAGCCGAATTTATCAGCTTTGCCGTAGCCAAACCGATTATCTACTTCCACAAGATCATGTACCCGTTCATCTGGGTGCTGAATGGTTCCGCAACAAGCCTGATCCGCATGTTCGGATTGAAGGCTGTGAAAGAGCATGAAGAAGCGCATAGCGAAGAAGAAATTCAGATCATTCTGAACGACAGCTTCCAAAGCGGTAAAATCAATAACACCGAATACGGTTACGTAAGCCGGATCTTCGCCTTTGACGAAATGCTCGCCAAAGAAATCATGGTTCCTCGTACCGATATGATTTGCTTATATACGAATAACTCGATGATGGAGAATATGGACATCATCCGCAAAGAGCAGTATACCCGCTTCCCTGTAGCAACGGGCAGCAAAGACAACATCGTTGGCATGATTAACACGAAGCAGCTGTTCCTTGAATTCCAGGAAAACAAAGAATTCAATTTTCAGAAGCTGGTTCATCCGGTACTGACCGTTTCCGAGGTGTTGCCGGTTAAGACGCTCCTGAAGCGCATGCAGCAGGAACGCGTTCATATCGCGATTCTGATGGACGAATACGGCGGTACTTCCGGTATGATTACCATCGAGGATATTCTGGAAGAAATCGTCGGCGAGATTCGGGATGAATTCGATACCGATGAACGGAAGGAAATCGAGAAGCTTGCGGATAACTGCTACCTGCTTGATGGCAAAGTATCGCTTGATCATGTATCCGAAATCACTGGCGTTGCAATCGATCAGGAAGATGTCGACACGGTCGGCGGCTGGCTGTTCTCGGAATTTACCGATCCGAAGCCGGGCAAGGAAATGCAATACGAGAATCTCCGTTTTATCATCCGTGAAGTAGGCAAGCACCGCATTAAGAAAGTCGAGCTTATTATCGAAGAAGAAGCTGACGAAAGCACTCATGAAGCCGAAGTGGAAACGGCGTAAATTATATCAAGGAAAGGGCAGCCTGCGAAGGCTGCCCTTTCCTTTTCTCTGTTATGCCGTCTGTCTCTCTTTGAACACCTGCTTGAGGAGCGGCGGAGTAATAAGCGTCGTCAGAATAACAACCAGGATAACCGACGTAAAGTATTTTTCCGGCAATAATCCGGACTCCAGCCCCGATGCGGCTATAATTAAAGCCACCTCGCCCCGCGACACCATCCCCGCTCCAATCGCTATGGAAGACCGGTTGTTAAAGCCCGTCAGCCGGGCGCCGAGACCGCCACCAAGCAGCTTCGTAACCGCCGCAACAAGCGTTACAAGCAATATAAAGAGCAGCTGCTCCCCTACCCCGTCAAAGGTTATATGCAGTCCGATGCTTACGAAGAAGACCGGCACGAATAATGTGTACGCAATCGGCTCCACCTTGGACTCCACTTCATGCCTGAAAGGCGTCTGCGATACGGCAATGCCGGCGGCAAAAGCCCCGATAATGCCGGCTATGCCCATCTCATCCGCGAAGTAGGAGAAGGCGAAGCATATGATCAGACCGGCGCTCATGACCGTCTCCGTTACTTTGAGCGGTGCAAGCCATTTTAAAAAGCGCGGTACAAGCAGCCAGCCCGCTAGACCGATAACAACAAAGAATAATAACTTCTTGCCGATCAATAGTCCCAACGATACATCACTAGCCGGTACCAAGAAGCCCATCATGACCGCGAGCAGAATGACAACAAGCACATCGTCTACCACTGCGGCGCCCAGAATGGTTGTTCCTTCCCTCGACTGCATCTTATCCAGTTCCTTTAGCGTCTGCACCGATATGCTCACCGAGGTTGCGCAGAGCAGAAGCCCCAGAAACAACGCCTCGTTGTTCGATAATTCGAACGCTGCCGCAATCCCGTACCCTCCGAGAAACGGCAGAATAATGCCTCCAATCGCTACGGCGAAGGATGGCTGCCAATTTCTTCGCAGCTGCTCCAAATCCGTCTCAAGCCCGGCTATGAACATCAGCAGCAGTACGCCAATCTCCGAGAAATGGCCGATAAAATCATCCGGCTTCACCCAGCCAAGCACCGCCGGACCGATAATGATGCCCGCCACCAGCTTTCCCAGCACGGCCGGTTGTCCCAGTTTAACTGATAAAGCACCAGCCAGTTTGGTGGATACGATAATAATGGCCAAATATAGAATAAATTCCATTTTCGCTCCTTCCTCCTTCTTTTCAGCATAACAAAAGGAGCCTGCTTCTATGCAGACTCCTTGAAATAGACAGAAGGAGCCCGCTGTGGCAGGCTCCTCCAAGTTCATGCTTATTTTATTATTACTACGCGCGAACCAAGGAACGGTTTCGCTTTTCAATAAAATTATTTCAAGAACGAGAACAGACCGTTAACGTGAGTCAGGTAACGAACGTTACTTGCCTCTTTCATCAGCGTAGCTGCTGTGCCTTTCAGCTTCAGCTGGCTAGCGCCAATCGTACCGATTGCATCTTTGCGGCCAAGGCTAGCAAGTACGCCGGAGTTAACGAATTCGAACGATTTCATCGGAATGCCTTTCAACTGCGCGAACAGGTTGTAACCGATGCACTCGCCCATTTGCCATGCGATTTGCGCGCTTGGCGGGTATGGACGGCCTTCTGGACCCATAACGAACGCGTTGTCGCCAGCCAGGAAGATATCCGAGTGGGATGTCGATTGCAGGAATTCCGTTACCGAAGCACGGCCGCGGTTTACTTCGATACCGCAGTTAGCGACTACAGGGTTGCCTGTAACACCGCCTGTCCATACGAACGTATTCGTTTCGATGGAACTGCCGTCTTTGAGCATAACTTTGTTGCCTTGAACTTCCGTAACCGCTACACCCATGATCAGGTTTACGCCACGGTTAGTCAGGCTGGATTTCGCGCGCTCAAGAAGATCGGCCGGGAAGCCCATCAGAATAGTTGGACCAGCTTCGATGTTGTACAGGGAGATTTCGCTCTTGTCAACGCCATACTGTTCACACCATTTCGGAAGCATGTCAACGATTTCGCCGATCAGCTCGATACCAGTCAGGCCGCCGCCGCCAACAACGATTGTTGCGTCCGCTTTGTTTTTCGATTGCGCGTAAGCTGCAATGCGGTTTTGGATATGCGCGCTAACGGCTTTCGCTTCTTCAACCGATTTCAGCGTCAGGCTGTTTTCTTCCAGGCCAGGAATGCCGAAGAATGCCGTTTCGCCGCCAAGAGCGACAACCAGCTGATCGTATCGAACTGTGCCGTTGCCAGCCAGCTTCACTTGTCTTTTCTCAGGATCAATGTTATCTACAGTGTCGATAACCAGGTTGATCGATTTGCCTTTCAGCAGTTTATCCAAAGGAAGAGCTACGTTTCCTTCGTTTACGCCGCTAACAGCCAGACGGTGAAGCTCGGTAATGATTTGGTGGTAAGGAGTTTTGTTGATCAATGTAATTTCCGCTTCTTCAGCCGAAATGTATTTGCGAGCTGTCAGTGCGCTAAGAAGACCGCCGTAACCGCCGCCAAGAATTAAAATTTGCTTAGCCATGTTTACCCTCCGCTCTTGTATGATTAACCGTTTTTACGCTCAGCCAATACGTTCAGGAACGATTGGGCGAAACGAAGCGTTGCTTGTACTTGCGGATCCTTTAGCATTTTCAGAATGCCAAAGAGACCAATTGTAGAGTTGTCGGCTTGCGCGCGGTCGCCAGCTTCAACAGCTGCGTTAGCGATGCCTTTAGTCGTGTCTACGATTGGTTTAACGAATTCGCCAAAACCGTGAACCATATCGTTCACAAGAACTTTGTCGTTCGCTACAGTAGTAGCTACATCGTAAGCTTTAGTGAGCAGAGTCACCAGTTCTGCCAGTTTAGGCAGGTTTTCCACCAATTGAGTCAGCGATTGCTGAATTTCCGGCTTCAACAGTTGCTCAAGCACGTCCAGTTCACGCACAGAACCGGATTCTTCAGGTAATTTCGTTACGGTTTCAGACATACGAATGCATCCCTCTTTCCATCTGTAATCGATCAAATGATTGACTTGCATAAGCCGTTATTCCACAACTAACAATTAAAGTGAAATTATTCACAATGAAGACCCAACATCATCGCCGACTTATATGCTCGCACTACATCTTATTGTATTCCTCTTCCGCCAAATGATCAATTCCTATTTTATAAAATAAAAGAAAAAAAGCCCATTGGTTTCCCAATAGGCTTCCTTCCTAAAGAACTACTCCGTAGTGTACGGCAGCAATGCTACAGTACGAGCACGCTTGATAGCAACAGTCAGCAGACGTTGGTATTTCGCGCTAGTTCCAGTTACACGACGTGGCAAGATTTTGCCGCGCTCGCTGATGAACTTTTTGAGCAGATCAGTATCTTTATAGTCAATGTGAGTGATTTTGTTCACAGTGAAGAAACATACTTTACGGCGTTTGTTGCGTCCGCCTTTGCGGCCGCCGAATTTGCGTTCTGGACGCTCTCCGTCTCCGCCTTCTCTTTGCTTGAAGCTCATTCGAACCCATCCTTTCAATTAAAATGGCAAGTCATCTTCTGATATATCGATCGGTCGACCGTCATCCGAGAACGGATCACGGCTGTTGTTGTTGCGTGGAGTACTAGGCCGGCTTCCGCCGCCGCCGTTACCGCCGCCATAAGGAGCGTTACCGCCGCCGCCGCCAAAAGATCCTCCGCCGCTGTTGTTGCCTCCGGCATAACCGCCACTTTCTTGCGAAGCTCCGCCTTCACGGTTAGATTCCAAGAAGCGAACGTTATCGGCAATCACTTCCGTCACATAGACGCGTTTACCTTCGTTGTTCTCGTAGTTACGCACCTGAATGCGTCCTTCTACCGCGGTTAAGCGACCTTTACGCAAGTAGTTAGCGCATGTCTCAGCCAACTGCCGCCAAGTTACGACCGGAATAAAATCCGCTTCGCGCTCGCCCTGACCGCTCGTAAACGGCCGGTCTACTGCTATCGTAAATTGCGTAACTGCTACACCCGCAGGCGTATAACGCAATTCGGGGTCTCTTGTTAATCTGCCAATCAGTATTACACGATTCAACATCGCCTCTGGACCTCCCAATCGAACATCTAGCGTGGATTAAGCAACGTCTCTGACGATCAAGAAACGGATAACTTCATCCGTAATTTTCATGATGCGGTCAAGCTCATTAACAACTTCGTTGTTCGCGTTGAAATGAACCAGAACGTAGTAACCATCACGAATCTTATTGATCTCATACGCAAGACGGCGTTTACCGATCACATCTTGCTTCGTGACTTCCCCGCCATTGTTAATGATGCCATTGAATTTGTCGACGATGGCTTGAACGTTTTCTTGCTCAACGTCCGGACGAATGATGTACATCACTTCATATTTGCGCATTGTGTTTCACCTCCTTTTGGACTAAGCGGCCCCCGAAAGGGCAAGGAGCGAGATTATTACTCGCATCTACACAGTATAGCAAATCGCCTACTCATTGACAAGTCATCCGCAGCTCCCGATTTCTGCCTTTCATGTCCGCCCCTTCTCCGGTAAATACTACTCCGACAAGGAGGTGAGCAAGTATGGGCGAATGGACATTGTTTTCCCCTGGCGACAGCGCTCCAAATGATGGCGTCTATATCGAAACCGGCGATAATTCTTTCCATATGGGTATCACCAATCCGCAGAAGGTACGACTCAAACGCGGAGAAAAGTTTCCGGAGACCTCTAATCATGAGCGCAGATGGAAACGAATGGGCCACAATTAATTTTAAATCACCATGCATAAGTTCTTTGCTGCACGGACATCATAATTATCGACGGTGAAGAGAGGTGTGGTTCCATTGGACCTGTATAGGGGCAAGGACTACTAGAGAATTTTACTGCTCATCACTTAAGAAGCGAGGCGTTGTGCTAAAGAAACTTTTCTGTAACACACGAGCAATCGCGATCGGAAAAGCGATACCTAATGGAATTGTGTACCGATCTGTGAAGATTGCACCTGGTTTTCCGTTGTATGAAGTTGGGAATTCATCGAAACTTACAACACCGTCGAAAAAGGGACTCGCAAGAGTCCCTTTTTTCATTCTAATAATTACAAGCTCTCCAAAGAGCATTGACCGGCCAGCAACCGTCCGACATAAATTCCGCTTGCCGCTGCCTGAGATAAGGAATGCGTAGTCCCGGAACAGTCCCCGATAACGTAGAACCCTCGAATAATCGTCTCGAACCTCTCGTTTGTCTCGATTGCCGGCGAATACAGCTTTCCGTCAATGGCGTACAGAATGGTATCCTCGTCAATCGGTACCCCTAACAGCTTCTCCAAAGCGTCCAAAAACGCCAGTGTAGCCTCTATATACCGTTCCGGCACCTCTTCCCTCAGTTCCGTAAATTCCGCCTCCAGCGTAGGCTTAACGCTCCTATCGGAAGCTTGGCCGTCAGAGCAGTGGTACTCCGCTCCTCTCCGGAGCGAACCAAGCCTTTGAGCAGCAATCCGGTCTCTCCCTCTGTTAATTGCGCCGACAATCCGTTTGAAATATGTATCCGCTTCTTCAAGCGTCGCAAACCGGTGTGGCACAAATAGCGTGAAGTTCAGATTGGAGCTGTTTTCTCCCTTCTCGCGGAAGTTTTGCCCGTCCGGCATCGCCAGTCCTTCCTGAAGCTTGAGCACCACCCTGCCCTGCGGATTCATGCAATAAGTCGTAGCCGTGAAGTCTTCGCCCTCGAAGCTAAGCTTGGTCTCGAAGGATCGCTGCAGGATCGAAGCCAACTGGTCGCCCTTCATTTCGATCCGAAGCCCAAGATCAACCCTTGCTTCTCCTCTGCCGATTCCAAGGCTCTCGCATTGACCGTTAAACCACTCATTCCCGCTTCTGCCGGTAGCTACAATAACTTGCCCGGAATCAATAACGCTTCCATCCTCCAACTCAATTGTGAACCGTTTGTCTTCCTTCCGAAGGATCCTGACGGGCTCTGCCTCAAATCTCATCGTGATATGGGAATCCAAGTAATCATACAGGCATTCCAGAACGGCCTTTGACAATTTCGTTCCCAGATGCCGGGTTTTCGTCGTCAGCACGCCAAAACCAGCCTCCCGTGCCCGTTCAGCCAATTCGGGATCATAGGTGCTGTACAGCTCCGCTGCACCTCCCCCGTACTTGCATAGGATCGTATCCACGTCATCCATCAGCCGCAGCGCAGCGTCGTAACCGGTCTTCCGTTCCAACTCTCCGCCAAAATCATTTGTGTAATTATATTTGCCCTCCGACAAGCCAAGTCCGCCAAAACCGATATAACTGTCGCTCCGTTCGCCAAGCTTCTTGCCTTTATCCAGCATTAGAACCTTCAGTCCGCTTGAAGCCAGTTCGTGGGCGGCGAATATGCCGCTGACTCCTGCTCCGATAATCGTAATGTCATACTGACTCATTCCACTCACCTGCTTTATCTGAAGATAAAAAAAGCTCCTACGCAATCTCGTAGGAGCTTTGTTCTTTATGTAACCGCCTAAGCGTTATGGACAGAATATGGCGGAGAGGGTGGGATTCGAACCCACGCACGCTTTGACACGCCTAGCTGATTTCGAGTCAGCCCCCTTGGGCCTCTTGGGTACCTCTCCGTTTGTGTCAAGCAAAAACTATATTATCACAGGCCCTGTCCTAATGCAACTGTTTTTTAAAAAAATATTAAGCCTATTCGTTTTGCCCGGAATCCGCGGCGGAACGCAGTACTTTCTTCATATTCTTCTCGAACTTTGCTCTAGGAATCAGAACGCTATGCTTGCAGCCTACGCATTTGATACGGATATCCATCCCCATGCGGATAATTTCCATTTCATTGGATCCGCAGGGATGCTGCTTCTTCATTTGAACGATATCGTTCAGCTCGAATTGTTTACGCTCCATTCGGATCGCCGCCCCTTTCATTGCGATGATACGTTACCATTCGCGGATACGGAATGTCAATTCCGTGACCGTCCAGCACTTTCTTGATATAAGCATTTAATGACCTTGCTACGATGGATTGCGTATTAGGAAGACATTCTGCCGTTACGCGCACCTTGACCTCGGTGGAAAGCATGGTCTGTATGCCAAGCACCTCGGGAGGCTTAACGAGATTTTCGTTCTCAAACCGCTCGAGTTCCCGGCGGATAAGGGCGATCGCCTTTTCCGCATCCTCCTCGTATCCGATCGATACATCAATAAACGCAATGGAATTATGCATCGAGAAATTCGTAACCTCGTTGATCATGCCGTTCGGTATAATATGAACTTCTCCCGTCCAGCTAAGAATCCGGGTCGCCCGGAGTCCGATTACTTCAACGGTTCCTTTGAAGTTGCCCGTCTGAATAACGTCGCCAACCGCAAATTGATCCTCGAATATAATAAAGAAACCCGTGATAATATCTTTGACAAGACTTTGTGCGCCAAAGCCGATAGCCAGTCCAATGACGCCGGCTCCAGCCAGCAGCGGCGCAAGCTGTACGCCGAATTCGTCCAGCACAAGCATGCCGATAATGAAATATCCCGCGTAGGAGATTATGTTTTTGACCAGCTTGCCTACGGTTGTCATTCTTCTGGTTTGAAGAACCATTCGGCTTTCCGAGCGGTTTAGTACAACCCGGTCAATCGTTTTGTTCGCAATCCAGACGATGACCTGTCCTATGATAATAATAAGCGCTATGCGCAAGACCGATCGTCCAAAACCTTCCCATGTTGTCTCGCTTGTTATCCATGCTGCAATGTCTTTATAGTAGGCTTGAATATCCATTCCACCGCACCATCCTTGCCATACCTAGAGGTCCACTTGTTCATACCCGTCCTGAACCGGTTTAAAAACCCCTCTTATTTCTACGTTTTCCGTTTCGATCACATGCTTGACTGTTTCCAGCTCTTCCCCCGGAAAATGAATCGATAACGCGCAGCCTGCCGTAATCTCCTTCGGAGTCGGACATATATCGATTTCAACCTCCGCGTATTCCAGCAGCATCTCGGCGCGCAGCGCCTGCTGCGTCGAATCAAAGGCGATCAACATCGCGAATTCTCCTCTCCCTCACCTCATAGAACGAAACTATTGGCTTCGCGACGTATAAAATGGTTGTCCCATCCATATACTAGTATCATATTGGCATTTACGGAGGGGATTCTATGAAACTATCATTTCTAAAGGATGTACCGTTAAAGGTTCCATACACGGAAGCGAATGCTGTTGGCCAGATCGTCAACCGGCTTTCCCTGATGATTGATGAGATGTCCGCCGGGCGTCCTATCGTAATCGTATGCGTTGGAACTGACCGTTCAACAGGCGATTCCCTTGGTCCACTGATCGGCACGACCCTTTCCAAATATCAGAGCCCCTACTTCTCTCTTTACGGCACTTTAGAAGAGCCTGTACATGCCATGAACCTCGAAGAGACACTTCATCTGATCAATCGCACTTACCAAAAACCGTTTGTTATCGGCATTGATGCCTGCCTTGGGCAAGTATCCAGCATTGGCTCGATTCAAGTAGGAACTGGCCCGGTAAGACCTGGCGCCGGAGTAAACAAGGAGCTGCCTCCCGTTGGCGATATCCATATTACAGGCATCGTTAATGTCGGCGGATTTATGGAATATTTTGTCCTGCAGAACACGCGTTTACATCTGGTTATGAAAATGGCAGACATTATCGCTTCCAGCGTATTCTCCTCCATCATGAACAGCATCCATGTTTCTGCCCGTTCCAGGGAACAGGCTGCTGCTTTGGAACATCCGGGCACCAATTAATCACTTCGCTTCAGCTATGGCTTTGCGCTCTTCCGGCGTAAGCGTATAGTTCGATTCGCCTTTGCTTACCGGCTTGGCGTACACATAAGTATTCTCCCGGCTGTGCAGCCCAGAGATCACTACCCCATCCTGCGCCGCATTCACAACTGCTATCGAAAAGCTGAGATCACTGCCCTGGTCGGCGAATGCATTGTAGCGCAGTACTCCAACGCGGCCTTTTTCCTGCTGCTGCACTTCCTTCATTTGCTCTATTTGCTTTAAGATCTTTTCGCTTTGAAGCTCTTGTGCGGTAATAGACTGCTTCAGATCGATAATGACCTCTTCCAGATTCGTTACGCCCGTGTTGCCCATGACCTCCACATATTGCTTTCTAAGCTTTTTCAGTCTTCTGCCAACAATTGAAATTCTAATCAATAACACGATGACCAACAATGCCAGTACAACCGTAACCCCATTCATCGGGTTATTTGTCCACTCATCCATTTCGAACTTCCGCCCCCAGAAAATTATGCTAAGAATATTGCTTCCGTATTTCTTTCACTGCTGCGACAAGGGCATCCGCTTCTTGCTCTGTTGTAAAACAACCTACGCTTGCTCGTACTGCGCCTGTCGCGGTCGTCCCTGCACAGGCATGGGCCATCGGTGTGCAATGAAAGCCCGCTCTAACCGCAATTTGATAATGCTGGTCCAGTATAAAGGACATTTCAGACGGATCGATTCCGTCCGCAACGAATGCGACAATCCCCGTTCTTTGCTCGCCAAGCTTCGGACCAAGAATCTTAATCCCGTCCACCGATAAAAGCCCATCCATAATCCGCTGGGTTAATGCCCATTCCTTAGTATGGATGTTATGAACCGTCTCATGCAGAACATATTCGACACCCGCTTTGAGCCCTGCCAGGCCGGGTGTATTTTGCGTTCCCGCCTCATATCTGTCAGGACGCACATTAGGCTGCTCAGGGGCCTCAGATTGGCTTCCAGTCCCTCCGTGGAGTTGAGGAACGAGATCAACGCCAGGATGAATGTACAGGCCTCCTGTGCCTTGTGGACCAAGCAACCCTTTGTGACCAGGGAAGGCCAGCATATCAATCCCCATTGCCTCAACATCAATCTCAAGAATTCCGGCGCTTTGAGCTGCGTCAACAAGAAGTTTTATGCCTTTGCTTCTAGCCAATTCGCCAATCTGGGCAACCGGCGCAATTGTGCCAAGCAGATTGGAGCTATGGTTAACGATAATCAAAGAAGTCTGAGCGGTTACTGCCGAAGCAATTTGCTCCACCTGTATCCGTCCAGCCTCGTCTGCTTCTACATACGTAATCTGAATACCTAGAGCATGCTTCAAATACTCAAGCGGTCTTCTAACCGAATTGTGTTCCACTGAAGTGGCAATTACATGATCCCCGCTTTTTACCCAGCCTTTTATCGCCATGTTTAATGCAGCTGTCGTATTGGCGGCAAATGCTATATCATTCGGATTTTTAATCCGAAACAGCTTCGCTAATTGCTTCCTCGTTTCAAACAAGACCCGGCTTGCCTTAACCGCCATCCGATGGCTGCCTCGTCCCGGATTTGCTGCTTCATGCAGCATGGCATGTTGCATCGCCTCCAGAACTGCCGGCGGCTTCGGCCACGATGTTGCAGCATGATCCAAATAGATGATTCTTTCCACCTTGTTCCAACCTCCTCTCTCTTTCTTAACTATCAAAACTCTCTCTTAAATACCCTAACAGAACATAAGAATAGCATACCTTAGTTTAATCTTTCAGTACAAAGATTACAACTTTGGTATGCTAGCAATTTGTCTAAATTACGCCATATTTTGAAGCAGCTCGAGCAGACGCTCGAGATCCTGCTTATTGTAGTATTGCAGCTCGATTTTCCCTTTTTCCTTCTGTTGTTTAATTTTAACCGTTGTTTTGAATCGGTCTCTTAACGACTCTTCCAAGCTCTCGATATACGGATCCCGTTTCTTCGACTTCGCTTTTGCTTTTACCGCTTCTGCCGTTTCCTTCACTTCCAGCTTCTGAATCGCTTCTTCCAGGTCGCGTACGCTCCAGCCCAAGCTAACGGTTCGATTAGCCATATCCTTCTGGACCACTGCGTCCTTAATCCCTACCAATGCCCTAGCATGTCCCATCGAGATTGTTCCACGTGAAACATTGTCCTTGATCTCAGCAGGCAGAGCAAGCAGTCGAAGGAAGTTGGCAATATGAGAACGGGACTTCCCCACCTTCATCGATAGTTCTTCCTGAGTCAGCTTGAACTTATCCATTAACCCTTGATACGCCATGGCCGTTTCAATTGCATTAAGATCTTCGCGTTGCAGGTTCTCAATTAAAGCAATTTCCATGACCTGTTGATCGGAAAATGCCCGAACCACGGCAGGTATGGTTGCATTGCCGCAAAGCTGGGAAGCACGGAACCGTCTCTCCCCCGCAATGATTTCATAGCCTTTTAATACCGTCCGAACAATGATCGGCTGAATAACGCCATGCTGCTTGATCGACTCTGCCAATTCCTTAATGGACTCGTCATCAAACGTTTTGCGAGGTTGGTATGGATTCGGACGCAGTTGCGTTAACTGAATTTCAATGACTTTATCGTCTTCGCTTACCGAAAGCGATGGAATAAGCGCATCAAGTCCTCTACCTAGCCGCTTGCTCATACATAATCACTTCCTTAGCAAGTTCAAGATATACTTCAGCACCTTTGGATCTTGGGTCGTACGTAATAATAGCCTCGCCGTGAGATGGCGCTTCGCTCAAACGAACATTACGCGGAATAATGGTTTGATACACCTTCTGCTGGAAATACTTTTTCACTTCTTCGATAACCTGAATACCCAGATTTGTCCGAGCATCCAACATAGTAAGCAATACGCCCTCGATTTGAAGAGAAGTGTTCAAATGCTTCTGTACAAGTCTTACTGTATTTAAGAGCTGGCTTAATCCTTCCAGCGCGTAATATTCGCATTGAATTGGAATGATAACCGAGTCGGACGCTGTCAAGGAGTTAATCGTCAGCAAACCAAGCGACGGCGGGCAATCGATTAGAATATAATCGAATTGATCCTTAACAAGGGACAATGCTTTCTTTAGACGAAGCTCGCGCGAAATCGTTGGTACCATTTCAATCTCGGCACCGGCGAGTTGAATCGTCGCTGGAATAATCTTAAGACCGTCAATTTTCGTTTCAAACATTGCATCTTTTGGATGCACGTCGTTAATAAGCACATCGTAAATACAATTATTTACATCCGCTTTGTTGATGCCAATTCCGCTTGTCGTGTTACCTTGAGGGTCAATGTCAACGAGCAGCACTCGTCTACCGAGTGTTGCAAGGCACGCCCCTAAGTTAACAGACGTTGTCGTTTTACCAACACCGCCCTTTTGATTGGCTATTGCAATGATTTTAGACAAACTTGTTCACCTCTGTGTCCAAACTTTTAATGCCCTGATGATCTAACGGTGAAACGTATCGCTATAAACGGTTTCGCCGTCCTCAGAGAGGACGGCCCGGATTAGTACTATTACGTTCATCATGGATGACTTACGCAAAGCTAATTTTTCGGTATATGAATAGTAATTTCATAAAAATCGCCAAGATCTTTTTCGTCTGCTTTGATTTCCATCCCTGTGCTGGACACCATCTGTACAGCCTGACGAATGGTGTTGAAAGCAAGACGCGTGTTCTTCGGCATCGCAAAACGCTTCGTTTGCTTCGACTTCGGTTCTTCCTTCAGAGAAGCAATACGATTCTCCGTCTGTTTAACGTTTAGTTCCTTCGTAATGATCTCTTCCAGCACTTGGTTCTGAAGCTCTTCCGTATCAAGAGAAAGCAACGCTCTCGCATGTCTCTCGGATATTTTACGACTAGCAAGCGCTTCTTTGACAGTGTCATTTAATCCCAACAGTCTCAGCTTGTTTGCAATTGTAGATTGGCTTTTGCCCAAACGCTGAGCCAAGCTCTCCTGCGTCAGCTCATGAAGCTCAATCAGCTTCTGGTAGGCTACCGCTTCCTCAATTGCCGTCAAATTCTCGCGTTGCAGATTTTCAATCAGTGCGATAGACGCCGTCTGCGAATCGTTAAACTCGCGGATGATAGCCGGAATTGTATCGTATCCAAGCTTTGTAACCGCGCGCCAGCGACGTTCGCCTGCTATAATCTCGTATCTGCCATTTCGTGCGCGAACAACAATCGGCTGAATAACGCCATGCGTTTTGATCGTTTGGCACAACTCATCGATACGGTCATCATCGAAGATTGTCCGAGGCTGGAATGGACTCGTATCAATATCTTGAATAGGAATCTGCCGAACCTCTTCTTGACCGCTCCGCTGATCACTTAGACCGAACAAACGGGAAAATGATTCTTTCATATTATCTACTCTACCACCCGACCAAGAAACCATTACCGCTAAATCGGTTGGTTTCCAAGATGTGCTGCTATGCATTAACGGTGTAATTCCCGTTACTACCATTTTATCTATATTGTTTCTTGTAGACAACCTCGTTTATGAGTCTAGCGAACGTGCCAGACCCCATTAAAATAACAATGCCAAAACGGGCTGCCGTCTCTACTACATTATTTCGACTTCCCTCTGGTTTTTTCCTGCTTGATCTTCGTAATATTTCGGATAGATACAAATAAACCTCTGTATGTTTCACGTGAAACATACAGAGGTTCGAAATGTGCCTATACAAGCGGCTGTTTTAGAGGAGTGCCTGCTTTACGCGGATATTTTTTTGGCGTAGCGTCTGTCTTGTTGATAAGTACAATATAGCGTTCCGACTGCTCGAACGGCAATTTAAAGGCATGCTCCGCATGAACCTTCCCTTTAAGCTCACGCAGACTTACAGCAGCCTCCTTCACCTCTTCGACACTTTGTGAACCCTTCATTGCGGCAAAGGTTCCATTCTTGCGAGTGAATGGGAGGCAAAATTCATTTAATACATTCAACCTCGCTACCGCTCTTGCCGTTACAAGATCGAAGGCATCTCTATACTCCGGCATTCTTGCAATATCCTCGGCACGGCCATGAACGCAATTTACATTGTCGAGCCCGAGCTCTTGAACCAAATGATTCAGGAATTGAATCCGCTTATTAAGCGAATCAACAATAACTACTTTCAGATGCGGAAAACAGATCTTGAGCGGAATGCTTGGGAACCCCGCTCCGGACCCGATATCGGCAATGCTGCCAATCTCTTTCATATCAACGAAGAACGACAACGAGATCGAATCGTAAAAATGTTTTTCGAATACGGCATCCCTTTCGGTGATGCCCGTCAAATTCATTTTCTCATTCCATTCCACAAGCAAGCGATGATAGGAATCAAATTGTTCGAGCTGCTTCGGGGATAACGGAATACCGTTCTCCCCCAGCAGCTTTTCAAACCATACATGCGTCTCTGTCATCATTGTCCTCTCGCTGCCGTTACCCGGTTATAGTGTTCCAAATAAACAAGTAAAATGGAGATGTCCGCCGGTGTAACGCCTGCAATCCGGGATGCCTGGCCGATCGACAACGGACGGATATCCGCCAGTTTTTGTTTGGCTTCCGATGCCAAGCCATGCACTTCGCTGTACACGATATCATCCGGAATTTTCTTTTTCTCCATCTTGCTCAAGCGTTCAACTTGATGAAGCTGCTTCTCGATATATCCGGCATACTTGATTTGAATTTCAACCTGCTCCTTCATTTCTTCCGTCAACGGAAGCTCCGAAGGAGAAAACTGCTCGAGCAACGCGTATGATAATTCCGGACGGCGCAGCAACGACAGGGCATCCATTGTAAAGGCAATAGGAGCCGAATTCGCCGCATCTAATACCGGCTGAGCAACCTCCGGTTTAATTTTTACTGTCGCAAGCCGTTCAATTTCTTGAGCGACAAGCTCCTTCTTATTAAGGAAGGCTTGATAACGTTCTTCCGAAATAAGTCCAATCTCATAGCCTGTCGGGGTAAGGCGGAGATCCGCATTATCATGACGAAGCAGCAGGCGATATTCGGCACGGGAAGTCAGAAGACGGTAAGGGTCGTTTGTCCCTTTCGTCACCAGATCATCAATCATAACGCCGATATAGCCTTGGGAGCGGTCGATAATAACCGGGTCATTCCCCTGTACTTTGCGCGCTGCATTGATACCCGCGATAATCCCTTGACCCGCTGCTTCTTCATAACCGGAAGTTCCGTTGATTTGTCCAGCTGTGAATAATCCGTCAACCAGCTTCGTCTCCAGAGACGGCCAGAGCTGCGTTGGGACAACCGCATCATATTCGATGGCATAGCCGTTACGCATCATCTCAACATTTTCCAAACCTGGAATAGATCTCAAAATTCCGAGTTGCACATCCTCAGGCATGCTTGTCGAAAGACCTTGTACGTAGTACTCCGACGTATGTTTGCCTTCCGGTTCCAGGAAGATTTGGTGCTTGGGCTTATCCGCGAAGCGGACGATTTTATCTTCTATAGAAGGGCAATATCGCGGACCTGTACCTTCAATTGCTCCCGAGAACATAGGGGCACGGTGCAAATTGTCGTTAATGATTTTATGCGTTGCTTCCGACGTGTAGGTAAGCCAGCAAGGCAGCTGTTCATTATCGGAGGACTTGGTTTCGTAAGAGAAAAACTTAGGATTATCATCGCCTGGCTGAATTTCCGTTTTCGAAAAATCAATCGTGTCTTTATGAACGCGAGGCGGCGTACCTGTTTTGAAGCGCGCAAGCTTGAAGCCAAGCTCCTTCAGGCTTGCTGACAGCTTCACCGATGGCTGTTGGTTATTCGGGCCGCTCTCGTACATCAGCTCGCCCATAATAATTTTGCCGCGCAGGTATGTGCCCGTCGTAATCACAACTGCTTTTGCCCGGTAAATAGCGCCTGTCTTGGTGACGATACCCGTAATTTTACCGTCTTCGACAATCAGATCCTCCGCCATGCCCTGGCGAAGCGTCAGATGATCCGTCTCCTCGATTGTCTTCTTCATCGTGTGCTGGTAAGAGAATTTATCCGCCTGCGCGCGCAGCGCGTGAACAGCCGGTCCTTTGCCGGTATTCAACATCCGCATTTGGATAAATGTTTTATCGATATTGCGGCCCATTTCTCCGCCTAACGCATCAATTTCGCGGACGACATGTCCTTTTGCCGGTCCCCCTATTGACGGGTTGCATGGCATGAAGGCCACCATATCCAGGTTGATTGTAAGCAAAAGCGTTTCGCACCCCATCCGAGCCGAAGCAAGAGCTGCTTCGCAGCCGGCATGGCCCGCTCCAATTACAATCACTTCGTATTGCCCAGCTTCATAGGTCATTTCTTTATCCCTCCAATTCATCGAACCGCGCACGGAATACTAACCCTGCCGGTCGTTATCGTTAAACTTTATTTGCCTAAGCAGAACTGCGAGAAGATCTGGTCGATTAACGAATCGCCAACCTCATCGCCTAATATTTCGCCAAGCGATTCCCATGCGGAACGCACATCGATCTGGATCAAGTCAATCGGAATGCCTGCATTCGACGCATCGATGGCATCCGTAAGCGACTGCTGCGCCCGCTTCAGCAACGAAATATGCCGAACGTTGCTGACATATGTCAAATCTCCGGAGTCGAGCTGACCTTCGAAGAACAACTTGCTGATCGCCTTCTCGAGCCGGTCAAGTCCTTCCTCTTCGCGCACCGACATGCGGACAATCCGCTCCTCATCGATTAATGCTTCAATCTCGGCCATCTCGAGCTTCGATTCCAAATCCGATTTATTAATAATAAGAATAAGCTGGCGGTCCTTCACCTTCTCCAGGAGCGCACGGTCATCCTCGTGAATAGGCTCATTATTGTTAAGCACAAACAAGATCAAATCCGCTTCTTCCAGCGCGTTATGCGAACGCTCGACGCCAATGCGTTCCACGACATCGCTAGTTTCGCGGATTCCCGCCGTATCAAGCAGTCTAAGGGGAATATGATTAAGCGTCACATACTCCTCGATAACATCCCGCGTTGTACCGGGAATATCCGTCACAATCGCTTTATTCTCTTGTGCCAGCATATTAAGCAAGGAGGACTTGCCCACATTCGGGCGTCCCACGATTGCGGTCATAATACCCTCTCGCAATATTTTACCTTCATTCGCCGTTTTTAACAGCCTGCCGATCTCCTCCAGCGCGGATCCGCTCTGTTCGCGGATATAAGCACTTGTCAGATCTTCGACATCATGCTCGGGATAATCGATATTGACCTCAATATGAGCAAGCAGCTCGATTACCGTCTGCCGAAGAGCTTTAATCCGCTTCGACAAAGTCCCCTCGGCTTGCTTTCGCGCAACGGAGAACGCCCGGTCGGACTTCGAACGGATGAGGTCTATAACCGCTTCCGCCTGCATCAGATCAATCCGGCCGTTCAGGAAAGCTCTCTTCGTAAACTCGCCCGGCTCCGCAAGTCGCATACCTTCCTGCAGGAGCACCTGATCGAGCACCTTCTTAACCGCCACAACGCCGCCATGGGCGTTAATTTCAACGACATCCTCTGCCGTGAACGAACGGGGACCGCGCATAACGGTAACAATAACCTCTTCCACCTGTTCCCCATTCTTCGGATCTATAATATGACCGTAATGCACGGTATGCGTAGCCGCATCCCGCAAATCGGTTCTTGAACGAAATATTCGCGCTGTTCCCTCAATTGCATCGGGACCGCTGACGCGAATAATGGCAATGCCGCCCTCTCCGACAGCTGTCGAAATCGCCGCAATCGTATCGTGTACCATCAGTTTGTATGCACCTCTCAAATGGAAAAACAGCAATGACCACAAGAGCCATTGCTGCGAATTTAATAACGTATGGATCTAACTTTACATCTGCTTTTCCTTTAAAGCAATAACAACTCGCCGATTTGGCTCGTCGCCCTTGCTGTAAGTTTTTACCCTAGGGTGGTTTTGAAGCTGGGAATGAATCACTTTGCGTTCATGCGACGACATCGGCTCCAGCACGACCTCTTTCTTCGTGCGGACGACCCTGCCGGCAAGGCGTTCCGATAATTCCTCCAGCGTCTTGCGGCGACGCTCGCGAAAATCCTCCGCATCAAGCACGATCCGAAGATGGCTGTCCGAGTAACGATTTGCCACAATGTTAACCAAATACTGCAGCGCGTCAAGCGTTTGACCGCGCCGGCCAATCAGCATGCCGATATCTCCTCCGCCCGAAACGGACAGATAAGTCGCTTCTTTCGTTGTTTTACGTTCGATAGCGATCGTAAGTCCCATCGCTTCTGACACATCACGAAGAAATTGCTCTGCTTCAATCGTTGGATCGGGAATAAGCTCCAGTTCTACCTTCGCTTCCTTTACGCCAATGAGTCCGAACAGACCTTTGGAAGGCTGTTCCATGACAAGCACCTTGACGCGATCCTTGGTTACATTTAAGTGTGTCAAACCGCTCCGTACAGCATCATCAATCGTTTTTCCTGATGCTACGATTTTCTTCATTTCGCGAGGGCCTCCTTACCCTTGTTTGATGAACGAACGTACAGGAAGTAGTTTTGAATAATGGTGTAAATGTTACTGAATATCCAGTACAGCGGAAGCGCCGACGGGAAGTTGAGCGCCATTACGAAAATCAGGACCGGGAAGATCATAAGCATCGCTCCCATGCCCGGCATCGTTTGCGTTTGCTGCTTCTGCATCATCTTCGACTGAACGAATGTCGTAGCTGCCGCAATGATCGGGAGGAAATACCAAGGTCCCGGTTCGCCAAGCTGCAAACCCAGGAATTCATGCGTACGAACCTCCGGATTCCAGTAGATCGAGTTATAAAGCGCCATAAACACAGGCATCTGAACGAGAAGCGGCAAACAGCCGGCCATAGGATTGACCTTGTTCGCCTGGAACAGCTTCATGGTCTCTTCCTGCTGTTTCTGCGGATTGTCTTTGTATTTCTTCTTAATCTCAGCCATCTGCGGCTGGATCGCCTGCATCGCTTTGGAACTGCGATACTGCTTGAGCGTTAATGGCAAAATAGCCGTACGAACAATAATCGTAATGAGCAGGATAGCTAGTCCATACGAACCGTTGAACCAGTCTGCGAACTTGTCGAGGGTAAGGGCGAAGTAATAAACAACGTTCTTTTCCCAGAAGTTGCCGTGCTGCAAATCGGCTGTACTCGTCGTTGCGTTATGCGGTGCGCAGCCCGATAGCAGAGCAACCATCAGCACCATACCCAGTACGAGCAGCCACTTGCGGTTTCCTTTTAAAACCAACACCAAATCTCCTCTCTGAACACTCCATACTAAGCATTATTTTATTGACTAAACTATACCATAAATACTAGGACAAAGAAACAACTTGGCAATGCTGGCCACTATTGCTAATAACGCGCGTCCTTCTTCAGCAAACCGGCCTTCTTTAGCACATGGAAAACGCTCTTCTCCAGCTGCTTCGTCTCCATCTCGACCGCAGGTTTTCTTACTATTAATATAAAATCGGTATTCGGCACGATTTTGTCTCCGTTCAAGCGGATGATTTCCTTAATAACTCTCCTCATCCGGTTGCGCACAACCGCGTTACCGATTTTTTTGCTGGCGGAGACGCCTAACCGGAATGGCTCCGCTACCGGCTGCCTCGACCAATACACAACAAACTGTCCATTGGCAAACGATTTGCCGTAACGATAGATCCGATTGAAGTCGGCGCGGTTACGCAGACGCAATTTTCTTTGCACGACCAGGCTCACCGTTCTTTCTTCATATTAATAACCCTTTATGTACGCTTGCCCTGCGGAACCTACTTATCAGTATCGCCCGCAGGGCAAAAAAAAAGACCACCCGACGTGGTCTTTTGCTTATGCGCTAAGAACTTTTCTGCCTTTTTGACGACGCGCTGCCAAAACTTTACGTCCGTTTTTCGAGCTCATCCGTTTGCGGAAGCCATGTACTTTGCTGCGTTTGCTTACATTCGGTTTAAATGTAGGTCTCATCTGAACTGCACCTCCCGTATATCAAGTACCCAAAACAGTACGGCATAGCGCCGATCTGCTTGTTCTCTATAAACAGCTGATTTTGAAACACGCTTTTTTTATTAAACCACGCCGAGCCCAAAAAGTCAATTAAAACCGCTGCCATCCAAATATTGTGGATAAATGTATGGAATGAGCACTCTTGTCGGAAAACTAATAACATGTGCATAAAATTTCGGAACTTTAGACGAACTTTGTCGAAATGGTAACAAGATATTAACAATATGTAGTGGTGTAGATAACTTTTATGCACAAGCTATTGAATTTGTGGATAAAATCTCACAATTCGTTGAAATACAAGGGATCTTTTGCTATGATTATTATGTTTTCGGTGTGAATACCTCATCGATTTAGCATCTTTTATCAACAGCCTGTGGATAACAATGTGAACAAACTCATCCCCTATTCATAACTCATGTTCCTATTATTCTTCATATTGTGGGTATTTCGTAATAATCACCATTCATTCGACA
This sequence comes from Paenibacillus sp. BK033, assembly GCF_004345425.1. Lineage (GTDB taxonomy): Bacteria > Bacillota > Bacilli > Paenibacillales > Paenibacillaceae > Pristimantibacillus. The sequence continues at coordinate 11,754 of NZ_SLVP01000004.1, read as the reverse complement.
TGATTTGGCTTAATTGCGCCTATTCGGCGATTTTTGATAAGGAGTGACGTCTGTGGACAGCCATACCTATGATTTATGGCAGCAAGTGTTGTCAATCATTCAGACGAAACTAAGCAAACCCAGTTTCGATACCTGGTTTAAAGCGACCAAAGCTTCCTTTGTGAACGATTCGCTCCTGGAAGTGACGGCGCCGACAACATTTGCGGCTGAATGGCTGGAAGGCCGGTATACCAAATTAATTCGCAACACCTTGTTTGAGTTTCTCGGCAGACAGGTAGACGTACGCTTTTCGATCGAAGAGGCGAAGCCGGCTGATCTTGCGCCGCCTGCTTTGCCAAAGGCTGCGGAAGTACCAATCATACAAGAAGAGACATTCAATCATATGCTTAACCCGAAATATACGTTTGATACGTTTGTCATCGGGGCCAACAACCGCTTTGCGCATGCGGCATCGCTTGCCGTGGCGGAAGCGCCGGCGAAAGCCTATAATCCGCTCTTTTTATACGGCGGCGTAGGACTCGGCAAGACTCACTTGATGCATGCCATCGGCCACTACATCATGGATCACAATCCAAGCACGAAGATCATGTACATTTCGTCCGAGAAATTCACGAACGAGTTCATTAATGCGATCCGGGATAATAGAGGCGAGAGCTTCCGCAACAAATATCGCAATATCGACGTGCTGCTGATTGACGATATTCAGTTTTTGGCCGGTAAAGACGGTACGCAGGAGGAGTTCTTCCATACCTTTAATGCCTTGCATGAAGAGCGGAAGCAAATCGTCATCTCCAGTGACCGTACGCCAAAAGAAATTCCGACTTTGGAGGAAAGACTGCGTTCGCGGTTCGAATGGGGATTAATAACGGATATTCAGGCACCGGATTTGGAGACAAGGATCGCGATTTTGCGAAAAAAAGCGAAAGCGGAGAACCTTGATATTCCGAATGAAGCGATGGTCTACATTGCGAACCAGATCGATACGAATATTCGCGAGCTGGAAGGCGCCCTCATCCGCGTAGTCGCTTACTCCTCGCTTATTAATCAGGACATTACGTCCCATCTGGCTGCCGAAGCGTTAAAGGATATTATTCCGTCCAGCCGTCCCAAAATGATTACCATAAACGATATCCAGACAAAGGTTGGCGAGTTCTACGGGCTGCGTCTCGAGGAGTTCAAAGCGCGGAAACGGACCAAAGCGGTTGCCTATCCGCGGCAAATCGCCATGTATCTCTCGCGTGAGCTAACCGATTATTCGCTTCCGAAGATCGGCGAGGCTTTCGGCGGGCGTGATCATACGACAGTCATCCACGCGCATGAGAAAATTTCGCAGCAGCTCAAGCAAGACCAGGACTTGTACAAGATTTTGCAGAACCTGACCGAAAAGATCAAAAATCACACGTAAAAGTTATTCACTTCTATATGAACAACCAAGCAAGCCTATGCACAAGCTATACACATGTGGATAGGCTTGCTTTATCCGTGTTTTAGACGGTTATCCACATATTAACGCCGCCTACTACTACGACTACTATATTTTTTTAAAAAAACATCATCAAAATAGGGCGAAAACGCCCATTACGGCTTCGCCGATTTTTTAAAACCACGAAATCCAACAACCATCGATCCGAAACGGACTTAGGAGTGAAACCATGAAACTTTCGATTTCCAAACATGAACTGAACGAAGCCATTCAACAGGTTGCAAAAGCGGCTTCTTCCCGTCCGACAATTCCTATTCTCGGCGGCATCAAGATTGAAGTTACCCATCAAGGAGTTACCTTAACGGCAAGTGATACCGATATATCTATTCAAAGCTTCATCCCTGTAGAACGGGATGACCTCGTTATTGCGAATGTGGATAAACCGGGCAATGTCGTTCTTCCCGCCAAATTTTTTGTCGAAATCGTGAAGAAGCTTCCGTCTGACAATGTTGAAATTGAAGTAGGCGCTCATTTCCAAACCCTGATCCGTTCCGGTTCGACGGATATTCAAATGGTTGGTCTGGATCCGGAGGAATTCCCCGTGCTTCCATCCATCGAGCAAAATGAACTGTTCCAAATGCCTGGCGATCTTCTGAAGGCAATGATCCGCCAGACGGTTCTGGCCGCCTCCGTTAATGAGCAGACACCTATTCTTACCGGGGTGCTCTGGAGCCTGCAGGACAAGCAGCTGAAGTTTGTGGCGACCGACCGCCACCGTCTGGCCAGCCGTATCGCGCAGGCGGAGACCGCCGCCGACTATCGGTTCAACAATGTTGTAATCGCAGCGAAAACGTTAGTCGAGCTGTCGAAGCTGGTTCCGGATCAGCACGGGCTCGTTGACATTGTCGTAGCCGACAACCAGGTTTTGTTCAAGATCGGCAATGTCCTGTTCTACACTCGCGTGCTCGACGGGACTTACCCGGATACTTCTAAAATTATTCCGAGCATGTTCAAAACAGAACTCGTTCTTGATACGAAAAATTTGACGGATGCCATCGATCGCGCGTATTTGATGTCGAGAGAAGAGAAAACCAACATCGTTCGTCTGACAACGCTGGATAACGGCGCGATCGAAATTTCTTCGAGCTCGACGGAGCTTGGCCGTGTTACCGAGCAGCTGGACGCGAAGCAATTCGACGGCGAGCCGCTTAAGATTGCGTTCAACTCCAAATATATGCTGGACGTGCTTAAAGTCATTGACAGCGAGCAGATCTTTATCGGCTTTACCGGGGCAATGAGCCCAATCGTTATTCGTCCGACCGACCATTCCTACAATACGTATGTGATCTTGCCTTATCGAACAACGAATTAAGATCAGTCAAGCTGATGCAATAACGGGTGAAAGGCAGGTGAGCAAGTGATGAAGGAAATCGCCATTCGCGACGAGTACATTACGCTTGGACAGTGTTTAAAACTGGCTGATTGTATATCCACAGGTGGACACGCGAAATTTTTCTTGCAGGAAAACGAAGTTCACGTAAACGGAGTTGTGGATAACCGCCGCGGCAGAAAGCTGTACGTCGGTGACCGCGTTGAAGTGGAAGGCTGCGGCGTCTTTACGGTGACCGGGGCATAAATGCTTAAGAAGCGGCCAGGCCGGGAGGACAAACGAACGTGTTTTTAAAAAGCATTCAATTGCAAAACTATCGCAACTACAAAGAGCTTGAGCTCGAAACGGACAATAAGGTCAACTTGTTTGTCGGACCTAACGCGCAGGGGAAGACGAATTTGCTGGAAGCGATCTTTGCGCTTGCCCTCACCAAGTCGCACCGCACTTCCAAGGATAAGGAGCTGATCGGCTGGGAAGCCGATTCGGCCCGCATCCATGGCGAGGTGGAGAAGCGTTACGGCACGGTTAAGCTTGATTTGATGTATTCCTCGCAAGGCAAGAAGGCAAAGATTAACGGATTGGAGCAGCGCAAGCTCAGCGATTTCATCGGATCGCTGAACGTCGTCATGTTTGCGCCAGAGGATCTGGAAATTGTAAAAGGAACGCCGGGCATACGAAGACGGTTTCTCGATATGGAAATCGGCCAAGTACAGCCCGGTTATTTGCATACCCTGACGCAATACACCAAGGTGCTTGCGCAGCGAAACAATTATCTGAAGACCGCCTCCCCAGGAGGCTCACAGCAGGCCATGCTGGATATTTGGAATATGCAGCTTGCCGAGCACGGTGTTAAAATTATGAAAAAAAGGAAACACTTTATTCATAAATTACAACGGTGGGCGGAGCACATTCATTCCGGCATTACGGCGGGCGGCGAGCGCCTCACCATTGAGTACCGCCCGTCCTTCGACGGCGGCGCCTCCGAAGATGAAACTGTTTTATTTGAGCAATTTATGTTAAAGTTATCACAGGTGAAAGATCAGGAGATTCGCAGAGGAATGTCGCTCGTGGGGCCTCATCGCGACGACATGGCTTTCTTTATCAACGGTAAGGAGGCGGCTGTGTACGGGTCGCAGGGACAGCAGCGCACAACCGCGTTGTCTCTCAAGCTTGCCGAGATAGAGCTGATCTGCGAGGAAATTGGGGAATACCCGCTGCTATTGCTTGATGATGTCTTGTCTGAGCTGGATCAGAACCGGCAGACGCAGCTCATCGAGACGTTTCAGAGCAAGGTTCAGACGTTTATTACAACGACCGGACTCGAGAGCGTGAATGTGAGCAAACTCCAGGGCGCCGGGATCTACGATGTGCGGGAAGGCCGAGTGATGCGCTGATAACGGGCATTTAAACGGGAGGCGGAGGACATGTATATCCATTTGGGCGGCGAGAAAATTATCCGGGCTGCCGAGCTGGTAGCCATTTTTGATATATCGATAGAGCAATCCTCCAAGCTATCCAAGCAGTTTGTGGCAGGAGCCCGTAAACGCAAAGATGTCGAAACAATTGGTGAAGAAGAGCCCAAATCCATTGTTGTGACGAAGCAGAAAATCTATTATTCGCCGATTTCATCCTCTACTTTGAAGAAACGGGCCCATCATTTTGCGGCGAATGGCTAGAAGCAGCCTAGGCTAACAGGTATGAGAGGAGTAGTGAGCAGTTGAGTCAGCAGAATACGTATGATGAAAGTCAGATACAGGTCCTCGAAGGCTTAGAAGCGGTACGGAAGCGTCCAGGGATGTACATCGGCTCTACGAGCGGCAAGGGCCTCCACCATCTCGTGTGGGAGGTTGTCGATAATAGTATCGACGAAGCGCTGGCCGGGTATTGCACGAAAATCCAGGTTCGCGTCCACGAGGACAACAGCATCACGGTTATCGATAATGGCCGAGGCATTCCGGTCGGCGAGAACGCGAAGCTGAAGAAATCGACTCTTGAAGTCGTTATGACCGTTCTTCACGCAGGCGGTAAATTTGGCGGCGAGGGCTACAAAGTATCAGGCGGATTGCACGGTGTAGGTGTATCCGTCGTTAATGCGTTGTCCGAGCATGTAACGGTTACCGTTAAGCTTCATGGCCATATCTACCAACAAGAATACCGCCGCGGCGTACCGCAGTACGACGTTAAGATTGTTGGAGAATCGGATGAGACCGGTACGACAGTTAAGTTCAAACCGGATCCCGAGATTTTTACCGACACCACCGTTTACGAATACGAAACGCTCCAATCGCGGATCCGCGAGCTGGCATTCCTGAATAAAGGCCTCGAGATTGAACTGGTTGACGAGCGTACAGGCGCATCGAATACGTTCAAATACGACGGCGGCATTATCGAGTTCGTTAAGCATTTGAACCGCAACAAGGAAGTCATGCATGAGGAGCCGATCTATGTAGAGGGCTCGAAGGACCATATCCAGGTTGAGGTATCGCTGCAGTACAACGACGGTTACAGCGAGAATATCCATTCGTTCGCCAATAACATCAATACGCATGAGGGCGGTACGCACGAATCCGGCTTCAAGAGCGCGTTAACGCGAATTATTAACGACTATGCCCGCAAGACGGGATTAATCAAAGACAACGATTCCAACTTCTCCGGCGATGACGTCCGCGAAGGCTTAACGGCGATTATTTCGGTGAAAATTCCCGAGCCGCAGTTCGAAGGGCAAACGAAGACGAAGCTTGGCAACAGCGAAGTACGCGGTATTGTCGAATCGTTCTTTGCCGAGAAGCTGCAGGAGTTCCTGGATGAGAATCCTTCGGTTTCCCGCAAAATCGTTGAAAAGGGTCTGCAAGCGGCAAGAGCACGCGAAGCGGCACGCAAAGCACGCGAGTTAACACGCCGCAAAAGCGCGCTTGAAGTAAGCTCCCTGCCAGGTAAACTGGCGGACTGCTCCTCCAAGGACGCCTCGATCAGCGAGCTGTATATCGTCGAAGGCGACTCCGCCGGCGGATCGGCGAAGCAAGGCCGCGACCGTCATTTCCAGGCGATCCTGCCGCTGCGCGGCAAGATCCTGAACGTTGAGCGTGCCAGACTTGACCGCATTCTCGGCAATGCCGAGATCCGCGCGATTATTACAGCGCTTGGCACAGGCATTGGCGACGATTTCGACCTGGCGAAGGCGCGTTACCATAAGGTCATTATTATGACCGATGCCGACGTCGACGGCGCGCATATCCGGACTTTGATGCTGACCTTCTTCTTCCGTTACATGCGGAAGATTATCGAAGCAGGATATATTTATATCGCGCAGCCGCCGCTTTTCAAGATCGAGCGGAATAAGGTTATCCGTTACGCGCAGTCCGAGAAGGAACGCGATGAGATTATCGCGGAATTCGGCGAAGGCGCCAAAGTAAACGTACAGCGTTATAAAGGTCTAGGAGAGATGAACGCCACGCAGCTGTGGGAGACAACGATGGATCCGGAGAGCCGGACTATGCTTCAGGTATCGATCGAAGACGCGATTGAAGCAGACGTTATTTTCGACACGCTGATGGGAGACAACGTTGAACCGCGCCGTGATTTCATCCAGCAATTTGCGAAAGACGTTAAGAACCTGGATATTTAACAAAAATATAGCCGTCCTTGCGGGCGGCTATTTCTTTTTGTAACGGCCGTAAGAGACGGCATACTGATAGATTTTGCGGAACATCGTCTTGTCCTCGAGCTTCCGGAAGATAAAGGCATCGGGCTTTGTGTTTACTTCAAGAATCCAGGGCCGATGCTGCTGGTCAATGGCGATATCGATTCCAAGCTCCTTGATGCCGGGGTAGTGCTTCTCCAGCTCTTTTGCGATATCCAGGCTGATTTGTTTAAGGCGCATGGCGTATATCATCTTCTGGGTCGGCGATTGATGAGAAGAAAGCAAGCGTTCGAAGGACATCGGGGTGCCGCCGTTATGGTAGTTAGTCACTACCTTGGCAGGATGGGCAAGACGGCCGATAATGCCGGTAGCCTCCCAATGGTTATTCTCGTTGCGCTGTACCATCACACGGATATCGAAGCGCCGTTTTTTGTGACGGAGCAGATCGATGCCCCTTTGAACAAGATAACGCCTGCCGTTAATTCTTTTTACAAGGCTTTGGTGCAGCAGCTCAAGGGTAGGAAAAGTCCGGATCGTGGTGTTCAGTTGATACTTGTAGCCCTTGGCAGCCTGCTTAAGCCGTTCTACGCGCATCACGCCTTTGCCGAAGGTGCCGTTTACCGGCTTGACGTAGACCATCCCGTATTCGGCAAGCATCTGCTGCAGATTTTCCTTGTTGAAAAGCTTGGTTGAAGGTATATATTCACGGAGAGCTGGCGAGTGTAGAAGTACGTTGGTTTTCTCCCATTTGCTGTATACCAATTGAATAGACAATGTTGTTGCTCCTTTCCCTTGGGAACGGGTATTAAGCGGTGAAGATTGCGCATCAAGAAGAAGACAGACTTTGGAATGAGTGGTATAATGTAATTTGGGTCTGTTTATTTTATGGCGGACCGGGCACGAAAAGATACGAGTTATTTGCCTATTTTTCATTATTTTTTTAGGCAATTTGCCGGTTTCATAGATGAAACGGATGCAGGGCGTTTAGCCGTGCCTTTTTTGTGAAAGTAATATAATGGTTATCATGTTTGACAAGGTTTGCAGATTGATGACGTCAGGGAGGTAAAACATGGCGGAAGAACAACAGCATTCGCAAATTAAAGACCGCGACATCGGTACGGAAATGCGCGATTCATTCATGGACTATGCGATGAGTATTATCGTAAGCCGCGCATTGCCGGATGTAAGGGACGGTCTTAAGCCGGTGCATCGTCGTATTTTGTACGCAATGTCGGAGCTAGGCATGTCTTCGGACAAGCCATACAAGAAGTCTGCGAGGATCGTAGGGGAAGTAATCGGTAAGTACCATCCGCACGGCGATTCGTCGGTTTACGAAGCGATGGTACGGATGGCGCAGGATTTCTCCATGCGGTACATGCTCGTGGACGGGCATGGCAACTTCGGCTCGATTGACGGAGATATGGCGGCGGCGATGCGGTATACCGAGGCGCGTCTGTCGAAAATCGCCATGGAGATGCTCCGCGATTTAAATAAAGAAACCGTTGATTTTGTTCCGAACTACGACGGCGAGGAGAAAGAGCCGGCCGTTCTGCCGTCGCGTTTCCCGAACCTGCTCGTTAACGGGGTAACAGGTATCGCGGTAGGTATGGCAACCAATATCCCGCCGCACAACCTCACCGAGGTTATTGACGGCATCCAGGCATTGATCCGTAATCCGGAGATTACGCCGGTTGAACTGATTGATTACGTAAAAGGCCCGGATTTCCCGACGGCCGGTATTGTTATGGGACTAAGCGGCATCCGTCAGGCTTATCTGACGGGACGAGGCACGGTAACGATGCGCGCTCGCGCAACGATCGAAGAGAATGGTAACAAAGCCCGTATTATCGTTTACGAGCTGCCGTATCAAGTCAATAAAGCACGTCTCGTAGAAAAGATCGCAGAACTCGTCCGCGAGAAAAAAATTGAGGGAATTACCGACCTTCGCGATGAGTCCGACCGTAACGGCATGCGGGTCGTTATCGAGCTTCGCCGCGACGTAACACCAAGCGTAGTGCTGAACAACTTGTACAAACAGACGCAGATGCAGTCCAACTTCGGGATTAACATGCTCGCGCTGGTTAACGGCGAGCCTAAGACGTTGAATATTCGCGAAATGCTGTATTACTATTTGCAGCATCAGATCGAAGTTATTCGCCGTCGTACCGAGTACGATCTGAAAAAAGCGGAAGCAAGGGCCCATATTCTCGAAGGCCTGCGTATTGCCCTTGATCATTTGGACGAAGTTATCGCGCTGATCCGTGCTTCGCAAACGGCGGATATCGCCCGCGAAGGCTTGATCGAGCGTTTCGCGCTCAGCTACGAGCAGGCGCAGGCTATTCTTGATATGCGCCTCCAAAGGCTGACCGGTCTGGAACGCGACAAGATCGAAGCCGAGTACGCGGAACTGATGAAGAAGATTGCCGAGTACAAGGCGATCTTGGCCGATGAGCAGCTTGTGCTCAACATCATCAGCGAAGAGCTTGACGAGATCAAGGAGCGTTTCGGCGATGAACGCCGCACAGAAATTACCGTGAGCGACGAGGAGATTCTGGACGAGGATCTGATTCCTCGCGAGGATGTTATCATCTCCATCACGCATACCGGCTATATCAAGCGTCTTCCGGTAACCACATACCGCAGCCAGAAGCGCGGCGGTAAAGGCGTCGTTGGCATGGATACGAAAGAACATGATTTCGTTGAGCATCTGTTCGTATCTAACACGCACCATTACTTGCTGTTCTTTACGAACAAGGGCAAGGTATACCGACTGAAGGCTTACGAGATTCCGGATCTAAGCCGGACAGCCCGCGGGACGCCGATTATCAATTTGATTCAGATTGAACAAGGAGAAACGATCAATGCGGTTATTCCGGTAGAAAGCTTCGATGCGGACAGCTACCTGTTCTTTGCGACTCGCCAGGGCATCGTCAAAAAGACGCCGCTTGACGATTATATGAATATACGGAAGGTCGGCCTGATTGCGATTTCGATCCGCGAGGATGACGAACTGATCGGCGTGAAGCTGACAGACGGCAACCAGGAGATCGTAATGGGTACGGCGCAAGGCATGTCGATCCGCTTCTCCGAGCAGGATGTTCGTTCCATGGGACGTTCCGCTACAGGCGTAAAAGGCATTCAGCTGGACGATGACGATACCGTCATTGACATGGATGTCGTTAATCCGGAGAATGATGTGCTTATCGTAACGGCCAAAGGCTACGGCAAACGTACGCCAATGAGCGAGTACCGGATCCAGAACCGGGGCGGTAAAGGGATCAAGACCCTGAACGTTACTGACAAGAACGGACCAATCGTCAGCTTGAAGGTTGTTCTGAATGACGAGGACCTAATGATTATGACCGCGCTTGGCACACTGATCCGTACGAGCATGGAAGGCATTTCGACAATGGGCCGCAATACGCAAGGCGTCAAGCTGATCAATACGCGTGAGGATGATACGGTGTCGACTGTGACGCGCGTAGCACGCAGCGAAGAAGCTGACGAGGCGCTTGAAGAAGGCGAAGGACTGGAAGATACAGCACCGAATGCAGGCACTGAGCCGGCAGAAGAGTAAAACAGACCATAGAGGATAGGCATACATCGGGAGGGGACCGTTGTGGCAACAGTGGCTTTATCACAGGTGAAGTTAGGCGACAAAATCAGCGAAGATGTCCTCACCCCGCTAGGCGGAGTGCTATTGCAGAAGGGGCGCATCGTTACGCCTAGAGAGTTGGATATTATGCAGGCGTTCATGGTTCCCAAGATACAGATTGAACAGCCGGCTAATCAAGCGGATAAGACGCAGGACAACGTAAAGCAGGAGCCGCAGACAGCAGCTCCTGCTGTCTCTTCTACTCCGCTGCACGATGAGTACGACCAGATGATCGCTGTCCTGAAGCGGGTTATCAACGAAATTCGGTCCGGTCAGCCGATACCGGTAATGGATATCCGGAATCAGCTTGAGAAGATGATGCAGTATGAAGGCAGCTATCAAGTGCTTACGTTTGTGCCGAGACAATTTTCGGAGCGCGAATACTTGCTGCACAACAGTGTACTGGTAAGCCTAACCTCCTATCGTATTGCCCAATGGTGCGGACTGCCGCGCAAGGATTGGATGCCGGTTGCGCTTGCCGGTCTGCTTCACGATATCGGGAACGTTAAGATTGATGCGGACATATTGGAAAAACCATCGGCTTTAACGACTGCAGAGAATGAAGAGATGAAGCGTCATACGGTATTCGGGTACCAGCTGCTGAAGAACATTGCCTCTTTAAACGAGGGAGTGAAGCTGACGGCGCTTCAGCATCACGAGCGTATTGACGGCAGCGGCTATCCGCTTGCCATCGATTCAACCAAGATTCATCCTTATGCCAAAATCGTCGCCATTGCGGATATCTATCATGCAATGACTTTAAATCGCTTCTACCGCAAAGCCGCTTCTCCGTATTTCGTTCTGGAACAGATCCAGAGCGATTCCTTCGGAAAGCTGGATCCTGCATACGTCAGGGTATTTGTGGAGAAGGTAACGCAATTCCACAATGGCAACATCGTGAAGCTTAGCGATGATCGCGTTGGAGAGATTGTGTTTAGCGATTCCGTACACCCTACAAGACCATGGGTTTCTGTTGGCGGCACGATTATCAACTTGACCATCGAAAGACATCTTCATATAAAAGAAGTTATGGGTTAACAATAAAGATCTTGCCTTGGAAATTGGCGAGATCTTTATTATTTATTCCAGGATAAACGCTCTATAAATATGGATGATTTATAAGGGCTTTTAGCTTGATTATGGGATGTAAAACTTATTAATTTTGTTTTTATAAAATACTTTTAAAAAATGCTTGCAATCCATTAGGCGTTCATGGTATATTATCTCTTGTCGCCGCTGAGAAATACGGTGATGAACGAAAAACAAATTGTTCTTTGAAAACTGAACAACGAGCGAAACTGCCCCGTTAGAAATAACGGAAAAGCGATAAAACAAGTAATGAACAAGTCAAACACCATTCATGGAGAGTTTGATCCTGGCTCAGGACGAACGCTGGCGGCGTGCCTAATACATGCAAGTCGAGCGGACTTTGCCTTCGGGTAAAGTTAGCGGCGGACGGGTGAGTAACACGTGGGTAACCTGCCCATAAGACTGGGATAACATTCGGAAACGAATGCTAATACCGGATACGCGAAACGGTCGCATGACCGGATCGGGAAAGGCGGAGCAATCTGCCACTTATGGATGGACCCGCGGCGCATTAGCTAGTTGGTGGGGTAACGGCTCACCAAGGCGACGATGCGTAG
>NZ_SLVP01000003.1:97974-576392 GCF_004345425.1 Paenibacillus sp. BK033 | reverse complement strand
GAAGCAGGGAGTATCATATCCTGATGTTGAAACCAAATGGCAGCTGGCACATTACCTTTCGCAAATCGCATTGATATTGCCGGAAGCAGAAGAAATTATTGTTAAGTATTATGAAGACTCAGACGAGTATGTAAAAAGAAGAGCACTATTGGCACTAGGTATTATTGAATCAAGTTATGCAGAACAATTTGCACTTGAATCTTGGAAGACAGGAATGAAGTATCGAAAACTTGCTGCATTGGAAGTTTTAAAACAGATTAACTCCTCACATTACTCAACTTTATCAGTTAGTATTGATGAACAAAATTGAGTTAACGGAGAACGATAGATCAACAACACGTGAGCAGCCGGCATATAAAGCTCGGCTGCTTTTTGCTGAACTAATGGGCAGGTTAATTGAATAAACTGGAGGATTTATCAGAGAGTGTATTGAAAGAATATGTATATCCGATTTTTGTGGGGGCATTTCTCAATGAATATGGATGATAAATTGTTTAACTATTACCTGGAGCTTAAAAACCCCGAAGCTGGTGAATGGAACACATCACCACAATGCATACACACAGAATTGATTACAAGGGATTACGTAAGAAAAGAATTTACAGTCACTGATGGGATTAAGGTATGTAATGTAGGGATTGGAACAGGGGATTGGGACGATTACCTTGGCTTTTGGCTAAAAGGCAAAGGGCTCTTAACAAGTATTGATATTAACAAAGAAATCTGTGAAATCTTCGCTTACAGACAGCTTCGAGAAGGTCATCCTAATCCTTCTAAGGTGATATGTAAAAGTATTTTTGATAATGAAATAACTAATGAAAAATTTGATATTGTAACCTTAATCGGATCAGCAGTCAAAGAGACTGGAGATTTTGAAAGGTGTTTAAATTCGTGTTTTAATTTACTGAATATCGGTGGATATCTTATGTTCATGGCTAACTTAAAGTACTCATCGTTGGAGATGTTAGAAGATTATTTAAAACGATCGAGTTATCAGTTAGTAAAAAAGAATTTGTACGAAGCATTTCCTGAATACCCTTTCTTCATTTGTAAAATCAAAAAATGATTCAACTAACGGGATACGTTAGTTCAGAACGACACCACGGCTACCGATCACATGATCAGTAGCCTTTTTTATTAAAGTTAAGGATTAATTGCGGAACTTTGGTTAACATCAAACGTCTTCTATTTAGTACATCCATAAGCAAATTTACATAAGGAGAAGTTAATTTGGGTAGAAAAATGAGCATGATCATTATTATCTTGATAGTTATTGCTTTGAGTTATTATTTCATTATGTTCTACACACCCAATAATACAGTTAGTAAAGTTTTAGATGCTTCAATAAAGGGAGAATCGATTCAGGAATTAGACGCAACCAACAATGCTATATTAAATTCATTCTGGTCTGGCGTTAATGAAACAACAGGCTTTAAATATTCAATAAACAGAATAAAAGCAGGATGGAATGAGAGAGAGTTTTTAGTACGTATTGAGAAATTTAATTATGATCGAGAGAACAATTTGACCGGTATAATTCATGGATCTCTATATATCAAATTATCTCGTTCTTTAATAAATAAATGGTCAATCACTGATATTAGAGTTACTGAGAACTTAACGTAACTAGATACAATATTGATTGAACTAACAGGGAACTATAGTTCAATCAAAATAAGTTACAGAAGCTCTACCGCAGTTTAAAGTGTACCTTCGAGAGCGGGAACACTGCATTCGATTTAAGTAAATGAAGTATTACTTTTGGCCTTTGCGCATGAAGAAAGTCATGTACAATGACCGAAGGCGATGCTTTTTTTTGTGCATATTCATGACCTTTAACAGGTTTGGTACTCCGTTATCCTTGGTAAAATCTAGGTGTAAGAACTAACGAAACACTTCGGCTCGCGTACATTTAACGATTCAATATCAAAAGTGATGGCGGAGAAAAAGGGTTGCACGAACTCCGCACCGCAGTTAGGGGGATAGAAGGACAGCGATCGTTTCAAAATGAGGATGTACGTTGAATAGGCGACTCTGTTCAGCCCAACCATAAAATGCACATAGGAGTGAATGTGATGTTAGGGAACCAATCGAGATGGCCGGCTAAAAGCATGGCAATTCTGCTCATTGCATCATTTATGCTTGTTTTGCTTTCTGCCTGCGGGCAGAACGGCAATCAGCAAGTCAGCGAAAGCGCCGCGGATATCAATCCGAAGAAAGTGGCCTTAACAACTGCAGGCAAGCCAAACTCAAATAAGCCGAATTCAGACGAAGAGCTGGTCAAAGAGCTCCCAGGCTTCAAGAACGTCTACAAGGAAGCGAACGGCGTCAAGCTTCACTATGTCGAAGGCGGGAAGGGCGAGCCGCTGTTTATCCTGCCGGGCTGGCCCGTTACCTGGTATTCATTCTCTAAAATGATGCCGGAGCTGGGCAAGAACTATCATGTTTATGTCGTGGAATACCGTGGCATGGGCAGCTCGGACAAACCGCAATCGGGCTATGACAAGAAGACAATGGCAAAGGATATTTATGAACTGGCCAAAGCGCTAGGCTACAAGAGCATTAACATCGCAGGACATGATATTGGCGCGACAATCGCGTACGCTTATGCTGCGAATTACCCGCAAGCCACGAAGAAAGTTGTGTTGATGGATGCTTCCCATCCGAATGAGAACTTTTTGAAAATCCCGATTTTGCCACCGGCGGGAGTGTACGACGAGAGTAATCCCGAACGCGCGAAGTTCTACTGGTGGTTTGCCACTAATACCATTCCGGGCTTGTCGGAGCAAATGCTGCAGGGCAAACAGCTGGATCTCGTTTATAATTGGATTTACGATTATATGGGCTACACCAAGAATGCTCTCAGCAAAAAGGAACGTGAGGTTTACCTCGCGGCTTACTCCCAGCCCGATGCGCTCCGAGCCGGGAACGAATGGTACAAATCGTTCAGAGACGATATCGAAACATTTAAAACGTACAAACCTCTGTCCGTGCCCGCGCTTGGTATCGCCGGTGTGTCCGGTTACGGCATGCTGGAGCAGTTCTTAAACGAGCATGCGCCGAATTCAAAGACGGTGAAGCTAGAAAAAACCGGACATTGGATTATGGAGGAGAATCCTATAGCGGCCATTAAGCTATTCAGAGAGTTTTTCCAGTAGATCGGATTCAGCAACTTTTCAGACTTTAAAGTGGAATGGAATGGTTCGATGGGGCATTAGCAGCGGGCGTTCCCTTACGGGACATGCTCATGGTAATGCCTTTTCGGAATGGCTCCAGGATTTCCGAAATGCTGCCAGAACAAGCAGTGCTGAGCCCCCATATCGGGAGAACGACAAGAAAGCAAGTCCGCAGCTAGTTGTTCGACAACGAGTTTAAGAACTCGTTAGGGTCAAAATGAGAGGTTCAGCACAGGATAGTGGTCAGATTCTGTATTTCCCGATTTAGAACCTTGATAAATCAAGGTTCTTTTTCATTGGTACGTATTTTTATGTCTTTTTTTGGACGTGAAAATTCCTCTATACTGGGCTGACATAAACGAAATGGTGCTGATTGCTTTTTTTGGATCAACAGCTCTTACGTTAGACGAGGGACTTTAGTTTAATAAGAACAGTGCAGCAGCCGATCAATAAAGACCTGCTGCTGATGTTTCTCAGCTAGGGGCAGTTGAATGCGTGTTTTAAAACTTAATCGGGATTTTCTTGTCGTTGAAGTGTTGTACTCACTTTTTTTAGGCAAAAAACCTCTTGCCAAAACTAATGGCATTAGTTATTATAAAACTAACGACATTAGTTTATGAGCGAAGGTGGTTAATTAAAATGAGGATGACACGTCATGAACAGGTTTATCAGCTTACTTTTATGCCGACAATGTTCCCGGTGAATTGCTATTTGGTGGAGGAAGAGAAGAGCTTGACGCTGATTGACGCCGCAATGCCGGGTAACGCCGAAGCTATTCTGAAAGCGGCAAAGCAAATCGGCAAGCCTATTACGCGTATTGTTCTGACCCATGCTCATAGCGATCACATTGGAGCTTTGGATGCATTGAGGCAACAACTGACCGATGTAACAGTGTATATATCTGCCCGGGATTCAAGACTGCTTAACGGCGACCGCTCGCTTGATCCCAACGAGCCGGATACGCCAATTCGGGGCGGCGTGCCTAAGCCGGGCAAAATCGCAACACGCTCGGATGTGCTGCTGCAGGACGGCGACCGCGTAGGTTCCTTACTGGCGATTTCGACGCCGGGCCATACGCCGGGCTCGATGTCCTTTCTCGACTCTCGAAGCCATGCTTTGATTGCGGGGGATGCTTTTCAGGTTCGCGGGGGAATCGCGGTAAGCGGACAGGTGCGCTGGAAGTTTCCTTTTCCCGCTATGGCAACCTGGAATAAGGTCGAATCGCTCCGCAGCGCAATGAAGCTGCTGACGCTGAAGCCATCCTTGCTGGCCGTTGGTCACGGGGATTTGATTGTTAAACCGGAAGCGCTGATGGAGTTGGCCATTCAGCATGCATCAAGCAAGCTTGATACCGTAATTGTTCGTTAAGAAAGGGAGAATAGAGCATGTCACCAAGATTAGGATTGGATCTGCCAACCATCATACAAAAGGCTGCCGAGCTGGCGGACGAGAACGGACTGGAATCTGTTACCCTCGCCTCGTTGTCCCAGAGGCTCGGCATCCGTTCTCCTTCTTTATACAACCATGTGGACGGATTAAGCGGTCTTAAGGAGAAGCTTGCCTTGCACGGACTCAAAAATCTGCATGACAGGCTGCTTCGCGCCGTTGCCGGAAGATCTGGCGATGATGCCGTCTTTGCCATTGGGCTGGCCTATATCGGATTCGCGAGAGAGCATCCTGGCTTGTACGAGGCAACGCTTCCGGCCCAGCAGACAGAGGACGCGGAGCTGATCAAAGTAAGCGAAGAATTGATTCGGCTCATTATTACGGTGATGGACTATGCTTATAAGATGAAGCAGGAGGATACGATCCATCTCGTCAGGGGCTTCCGCAGCTTTATGCATGGTTTCGCAACGCTGGAGAGAAGCGGAGGTTTCGGACTACCGGTAAATCTGGACGAGAGTATTCAGGTTGTGCTTAAGGTCTATCTGGCCGGGATCCGAGAGCAATTCCGTTCTTGAATCCAATACCGATTTACGCAAGAGGCCGGGCGATCCCCTTCCGATAGTCATCGGGGGATTGTCCGGTAAATTTTTTGAACGTTTGGCTGAAATGAGAGACGTATTTGAAGCCAACTTCAAAGGCAGTCTCCGTTATGGAGCGGTCCGGATTCATTGTAAACAGCATTTTAGCCTGGTTGATCCGTCGTTGATACAGGTAATGGAACAAGGTAATACCGGTCGTTTCCTTGAAGATCTTCACCAGGTAATGCTTGTTCAGATGCATATAATCGGCGATATCGTCCAGCTCAAGCTCCTCCCGGTAATGCTCCTCGATATAAGCGATCAGCTTCTGGACGTTCTGATGCTTAATGCTGCTCGGCGGTGAGGCTTGTCCGTAGCTAGGCATATGGGCGAATTCGTAAATAAGCAGCAGCAGCTCCTGGAAACAGAGGATTAACCGGTCATGCGACAGCGGATCATCGCTTTGCCGAAGCTGGCATAACCGCTCCAGCAACGGCTCGATTCTTGCCTGCTCCTCGGCTTTGAGGGAGATCAGGCGGTTCGTCTGTCTCTCGAACGGCAGCAGCAGCGGCACAAGAAAAGGCGGCTGGAACAGACCTGAAGCAAAAGCCGGGTCAAAATGGACAACCGTCCGGCAATATTCGTACCGGTTATCGATGGATGGATAATGAAGTGTCATCCCGTTCATCAGAATCAGGTTGCCGGGAGCAAGCTCATAGATGCTGTCGCCAATCAGCAGCTTGCATTTGCCGCTGTGAAAATAATAGATTTCATATTCCAGATGGGAATGAAAGTCGGTTGGAATCTGGGATGTATTGTACATCGCTTCAATGGGAAGCGGGTATCGTTCTTGAACGCTCATGCGATTCCTCCACGAATGAAATAGCGGTTGTTTTATTATACTGCTCGGCCTTCAAATACACCAACCACGTATAAATCGGCAAGCGATGAACGATAACCGGATAGAAGCGGTTAGTCCCCGGCGGTGGTACGATGTGAATAGGACAAGTTGAGGAGGATAATACGCGATGATCAAGGAACAACTGGCTATAGAATCCGTCAGTGCTATGAAAGCTACCGTTGAACGTCTGGCGATGACCATGCCGGTAACGGATATGCATACCCATTTGTTTTCCGCCGATTTCGGCAATTTGCTGCTGTGGGGCATCGATGAACTGCTTATATATCATTATCTCATTTCGGAGTCGTTCCGCTGGGCCGATGACGGGGAATCGTATGACGCGTTCTGGGCTATGTCGAAGCGGGAGCAGGCCGACTGGATCTGGAACAAGCTCTTTATCGAGCATTCGCCGGTCAGCGAAGCGGCAAACGGCTTTATTACGATATTGCACCGTCTTGGTCTTGATGTTTCCTCGCGCAACCTGAATGATTACCGCGAGGCGCTTGCCAGCCGCACGACCGCCCAGCAGGTAGACGAGGTTCTCCGGATCTCGAACGTAAAGCATGTCCTTATGACCAACGATCCGTTTGATCCGGAAGAACGCGAGGTATGGCTTAACCGCGGCGGCAATACGGATTCCCGGTTCTCCGCCGCCCTTCGGGTCGACAGCCTGCTGAATGACTGGCCTAATGCGGTTGTGCAGCTTCGTTCCCTTGGTTACGATGCCGCCGAGGAGTGGACGGAGAAAACGAAGGAAGAGGTACGCCGCTTCCTGTCCGAATGGATTGTACGAATGGACGCTTTGTATCTCGCGGTGTCGATGCCTGGCGATTTCGTTTATCCCGCCGAGGATCACCGCACCCGCATGATTGACGAAGCGATGGTGCCGGTCTGCCAGAAGCACGGCATCCCGTTTGCCCTTATGATCGGCGTTCGCCGCCGCGTGAATCCGGAGCTTCGTCTTGCGGGCGATATGAGCATGGATTCGGACGTGTCCGCTGTTGAAGCTTTATGCCGTAATTATCCGAAGCAAAAGTTCCTTATCACGATGCTGGCCCGCAGCAATCAGCATGAGCTGACCGTGCTTGCGCGTAAATTCCGCAATCTGATGGTGTTTGGCTGCTGGTGGTTCCTTCACATCGAATCGATGGTGGAGGAGATGACGAAGTTCCGTCTCGAGCTTCTCGGCACTTCCGTTATTCCGCAGCACTCGGACTGCCGCGTATTCGAACAGCTGATTTACAAGTGGGAGCACTCGCGCCGGATCATCGGGCAGGTGCTGGCCTCGAAATACGAGCGTTTGTACAATAACGGCTGGAAGGTAACGGAGGATGAAATCAAGCGGGATCTTGACGATTTGTTCAACCGGAACTTCTGGCGATTCCTCGGCAAGGAGCAGCCGGAATAGTTAGGAGGAGGAGCAGGCGATGCCTGCTTCTTTTTTTTTGCGATTTCCAAGCGAATTCTCGGGATTGAAACGCATTCTGCCGCCTAAGGACGCCAAAGCCGGTTCACCTTGCCAGTACAACATCACGATCCGTGAAAAAAATCGAATCTATGCGTGGATGCGCCATATACTGTTGTAACGCAACAGGGATGGAGGCGACTCTACGTGACCGATAAACGATTGCCGCGCAGCTCCCTTCTATCAATAGGAGGCATGTTATTTCCGATCGTTGTGCACGGCATACATTTGCTTCTTCCGCTGCTCCTTACGGGCGGCATTAGCGCTATGGAATGGTCTAACATGCAGCATCATGGCGGCGGAATGAAAGGCATGATGAACGATCCTTTTATGGACGGCATTATGATGGGAATTATGATTATCTCCGTTCTGTTCACAATCGGGTATCTCGTCCGGATTTGGCGTCTCCGGGATTGCAGCAAGGCAGCAGCCTGGTGTTATACCGGCGTATCCGCGGCCTGCTTCGGTTTGTTGCTTATACTGGTGTAACGCAGGTTCTTTCGTCCGATAAGGGCCGTTTTCGGGAATGACAAGCTCCGGTAAAAATGTTTGTTGCGCTTTCCGGAATTCTCTGCTCTAATGGGTATGACTTGCAAAATCGAAACGGATCGTGGAGCGAAAGGATTGCAGCGGGATGGAAACAAAGGGCAGTGTTTATAGGCTTGGCATGCAGATGATGCCGCGGGTTTGGTTTAATGCGCGGATCGATTTCAGCGCGACTTTATTATTCAGTATCTTTAACGTAGTATTGAATCAATTTTTTATGCCGTTCGCGATTCGCGAAGGGGCTACCAACCTGCAGGTTGGGCTTTTGTCCGCAGCGCCGGCGGCAGGTCTCTTGTTCTCGCCGATTTGGGCGGCATGGATCGAGAAGACGGGCAATCCCAAACCGTTTGTTATCGTTCCGAACGTCATCGGCAGATTGCTTATTATTTTTCCGGCTTTGTTTGCTTATCCGTCCGTTTACGTAGCAACAGCTCTGGTCTTCCAAATTCTCATGGGAATCCAGGCTCCGGCTTATGCTTCTCTTGTCGCGCGGATGTATCCGGCGGATGTCAGGGGCAGGCTGATGGGCTATGTGCGCGTCGCGAGCGGAGCATTAATGATTCCTCTTGCGTATGTCGTTGGCTCCTGGGCTGACGCGTCGGGACCGTCGGGTCCGCTGGTAACGGCCTCTATTTTCGGAGTGGCTTCGATTTTCTTGTTTAATTCTCTCCGACTGCCTAAGCAGGTCATGTCCCTGCATGCCGGAACAAGGGCGAGATTCTCGCTCCGCGATCAATGGGCACTGGTGTCGGGAAACCGCAAGCTGGCCGTATTTCTGGCGGCGACCACCTTTTCCGGCTTCGGCAATATGCTGTCCAATCCGCTGTACCAGATCATTCAAGTGCAAGTGCTGGAACTGAGCAACGTGCAGATCGGCTTTGCCCGGGTATCCTATTATGCAGGCTTGCTATTGACGTATTTAATCGCCGGAAGGCTGATTGACCGGATTGACATTAAACACGTTCTTCTATGCGGAATCAGCGCGTATGCGGTAGTTCCTATGTTATATGGCTTATGGGGTAGCTATTCGGCTGTTATCGCGGGCAACGGCATTCAAGGCATAGGCGAGGCCATCTGGGATATCGGCATCCTTGCTTTTGTATCCAGATTAGCACCGGGCAGGGAAGCCGCCGTGTTTGGCGTGCATCTTATGCTGTTTGGCGTGCGGGGCACGCTGGGGCCGCTGCTTGGAGCGGGGTTATCGGACAGCGTATCGTTAACGATGCTGCTTGTGATTGCCTCCGTATGCGGCTGGATCGGAACCGCGCTGTTCCTGCTCGGCAACCGCAAAGCTTTAATCGAACGCTCGGTTTCAAGTTAACGAATATATAATAGGACCAGAATAAGGGTCCTTTTTCTTTTGAGGTTGGAAATTCATCATAAAAAGGCTTCCCTAAAGAATCCGAAGTTAATCACGGCGATGTTCGGCGGGGAAGAAGAGTTGGAATAGGCATGTTCATTTCTCGTTCATATTGGTCTGCTACAATGCAAACAAAAGGCCATAAAGGGGAATACGAGAGATGAACAACTGGAAAATTGCGCTAAGCGCTGTCGCCATCTCGGTCGCTTTGGCGGGCTGCGGTTCTAAATCGGGCGAGTCCGGCACTGCCGCAAACGGAACAACCGGACAAGCCCAACAGCAAAATCAGGGAAAACAAGGCTTCCAAGGCAGAGCGATGATGGGCACGATCGGCAAAATCAAATCGATTAACGGGCAGACCATTACGATTTACAAATCATCGTTCCAAAGACCGGAAGGCGGTGGACAGCCTCATCAAGGCGATGCAGCAAACGGCAACCCTCCTTCGGGTGATCCGCCTCAAGGGGATGCCGGCTCGACGCCTCAAGCGGGCAACGGACAGAACTCCGGCGGCGGGCGCCAGCGCAACATGCAGAACATGTTCTCCGATGAGACGATGGATATTACGGTAACGGATGCAACCAAGATTGTATCGGCATCCTTCACCGACGGGAAGATGACGGAAACAGACAAGACGCTGGCTGATTTGAAGGCCGACGATATTATTACGGTGCAATTGAAGGAAGATACGCAGGAAGCGGAATCCATACGTCTCGGCGGCTTTGGCGGCGGAGGATTCGGAGGCGGCGGGCGCGGCGGTCAATTCCAGAATGGCGGCGGCGCGCAGAACGGGCAGCAGTCCGATCAGCAAACGGCAACAAAGTAAAAAGAAGCCCGGGAGGGCTTCTTTTTTGCTGAGCATCAAAAACAAGCAAAGCCGGCTGCATCGTATGGATAACAGCCGGCTTGGGACATGCTATTGTAATATTTCCTATTAGGCTTAGTACATTAGTACAATGAGATCGTTAAAGTATCTTTCTCGTACAACGAGTGAAGCGTGGCTTCACTGCCGTTGATTTCAACGCTGATCAATGATTTGATACAGTTTTTTAAGGCATTTTTACCCGTTGTAAGCTTGCGGTTCAGGACATCGGACAATTTTTCGATTGCTTTTTTATTCGTATCGGTTAAATAGACGGGAATTGTGCGGTTATTAAATAAAATCATTGTTTTCATAGGGGAATGCCTCCATTCCATTAATAGACTTTGATATAACATATACGGATAAAACCCGCAGAAGGTTTCGCCCGAATATTAATTAGCTTACTTTATTATCTTATTTTAAGCGATAAAGATTAAGATAAACTTAAAAAATGGTTATGATTTCTTTACAATTCAAGGAATCTGACGACGACAGGCGCCAAAGAGGGCAGGTTGAGGGGCTCAAACCGAAGAAATGGCAAAATCGCATAAGAAAATAGTAATAAGACAACTGTTTTTTTGTTTCCCTTAGCCCGTATAATGAGAATCGTGGAACTTTAAAATACAGACAGCAACAATGAATCGAATGATAAAGGAGTGCTTAACAGGTGACACGTCCGGGTATCGGTTTACAGATGTATACGCTTCGTGAAGAAACAGCTCAAGATTTTGAAGGTACACTGCGCAAGGTTGCGGCAATGGGCTATGAAGGTGTTGAATTTGCCGGTTACGGGGATATTCCCGCCGAACAAATGAAAGCGCTGCTGGACGAGCTTGGTCTAGTTGCAATCGGCAACCACGTGCCTCTCGTGAATCTTGAATCCAAGATTGAAGAGGAAATTGCTTATTTGACTACAATCGGAGCGAAATATGCCATCTGCCCTTGGCTCCCTGTTGAAGTGCGCGACGCGGATGCCTGGAAGAAGCATCTCGTAAACTTCGCGGAATACGGTAAGCGATTCCAAGAAGCCGGCATTATTTTCTGCTACCATAACCACGAATTCGAATTCGAAGTTGAGATCGATGGACAAATCGTGTTCGACAAGCTGTACGAAACGGTTAGCGCTGACCTGCTTCAAGTCGAGATGGATCTTGGCTGGGTGCAATACGCAGGCCGCAACGTGCTTGAATACATCTCCAAATATGCCGGCAGACTGCCGCTTGTTCACTTGAAGGACTTCGTTAAAAATACGGAAAAAGCCGAAATCGACACGGTTGAACTTGGCCGCGGCGATCTCGATCTGCTTCCTCTGATCAAGCAATCCGAGCAAGCGGACGTAAAATGGCTGATCGTTGAGCAGGACCGCTGCGCGAATCCGCCGCTTCAATCGGTTGAAGAAAGCTTCAACTGGCTGAAAACGAACTATCTGAATCAATGAATTTCGACTTTTGACTATAGAAGAGGCAGGGGAAAAAAATGAGCAAAGTAAGAGTAGCAGTAATCGGTTGCGGTTCCATTTCCAAACATCGTCATATTCCTGAGTATGCAAGCAACGAGAATGTTGAATTGGTTGCATTCGTTGATCCGGTAATCGAGCGCGCGGAAGAGTATGCCGCAAAACACGGCGGCAAAGCTTATGCCGATTACGAGACTATGCTGGCTGAAGTTAAGCCGGATGCGGTAAGCGTATGTACGCCTAACTACCTGCATGCGTCCATGTCGATTGCGGCAGCTAACGCTGGCGCGCATGTCCTTGTTGAGAAGCCAATGGCTGTAACGGACGAAGAAGCGGCTTCTATGATTGAAGCTGCTGCGAAAAACGGCGTGAAGCTGATGGTTGGACATAACCAACGTCTGATGCCTCCTCACGTAAAAGCTAAACAAATTCTCGAATCCGGCGTTCTTGGCCGCGTTCTGACCTTCCGCACATCGTTTGGCCATCCGGGTCCGGACGGCTGGAGCATCGACGGCGCGGGAAGCTGGTTCTTCCGCAAGCCTGAAGCTATCATGGGCGCAATGGGTGACCTTGGCGTGCACAAATCCGACCTCATCCGTTACCTGCTGAACGATGAAGTATCGGAAGTTGCCGCGTTTATCGGTACAATCGACAAAGCCGGCGACGTTGACGACAACGCTAACGTTGTTGTGCGTATGAAGAGCGGCGCAATCGGCTCCCTGGTTGCAAGCTGGACGTACTACAAAGGCGAAGACAACAGCACCGTTCTATGGTGCGAAAAAGGCGTGATGAAGATCGGCACGCATCCGGAAGATCAAGTTATCGTCGAGCTTCGCGACGGTTCCGTCGAAAAGCACAAAGTCGGCGAAATCTCCACAAACACGAAACAGCTGTCGAGCGGCGTAGTGGATGCGTTCATCGATTCGATCGTTAACGACACTGTGCCGGCTATCCCTGGCGAAGAAGGCCGCAAATCGCTTCAGGTTATTCTGAGCGCATTTGAATCCCAAGCAACAGGCCAATTCATCAAAGTAAACTAATCGATATCGATATCGCTATATATTGAAGAAACTCCTCAAGAGGCTGCCCGAAAAGGCGGTTTTTTGGGGAGTTTTTTTGTTTATTGCGATCTTTTTGAAATCGCTTTCTTAAAGGATTCTAATGTTTCATCCTCCTAGAGTTTAAAAATTCTGACATTTATGCGGAATAGCCAACGGCCGCCTGAATTTGCGGTTTTAGCGAAAAGTGAGCACATTCTCATAAACACGCTCAACCGCCTGTTTTTACAGTGAAAACGCGTAACTTACCAGTTTTTGTGCCATGAAACAAGTTCGAAACACATGTTACGATAAGTGGCGTCGGAGGGCAAGTGCTTAACGAGCTCACAAGCAAACAAGACAACAACTTTTATACCACATACAATTTTAGGAGGATGAAATCATGAAGATGCAAACATTACGAGTGGGTGTCACTAGCTTAGCAGCAGCAGCTTTGATCAGCATAGGTGTAACGACTCCAACTGCAGGTGCAGCACCAGCTGTGAAGACTTACTCCACTAATTGTAATAATGTTTCGATGGATACAATTAATCAAATTGCTCAGCAATACGGTATCGATTTGAGCAAGATTACTTTTGGCGGCATTACGATTCAGTTGCCAACGCAAGTAACGAACCCAAGCACGGGTACTGGCAATACAACAACGCCTACTAAGCCAACAACACCAACTACACCATCTAAACCAACAACGCCAACTACACCATCTAAACCAACAACGCCAACTACGCCGTCTAAACCAAGCACGGGTTCCGGCAACACTGGAAGCAACGCCGGTAACACTGGCAGTACAGGAAACACAGGCAGCAACACTGGAAGCAACGCAGGCAGCGGTACCGTATCGCAAAGCGAGTTCGCATCCCAAGTTGTAACGCTTGTTAACAAAGAGCGCGCTAATGCCGGTCTGAAAGCTTTGACATCTGACGCTCTTCTGACTAAAGTGGCTACGGCAAAAGCACAAGACATGTACCAAAACAACTACTTTGACCATAACTCTCCAACTTACGGCTCGCCGTTTGACATGATGAAATCGTTTGGCGTGACTTACAACTACGCTGGCGAGAACATCGCTATGGGTCAAAAATCGCCAACTGAAGTTATGACAGCTTGGATGAACAGTGCCGGTCACCGCGCTAACATTCTGAACGCAAACTACACGAAAATCGGCGTAGCTTACGTGAATGGCGAGTGGGTACAAGAATTCACGGGCTAACCCTTCAATAAAGCTATTGAAGTCATTTAAACCGGAAGAACCAAGCGTCAGGCGGTTCCGCCTGACGCTTTTCTTTTCTTCACATAAGTAAGGAATCCGTACTTACCATACGCAGAAACCAGGGGGACAACACAAATGAAGAAAGCATCGATGATGACGACGGCAGTACTCGGCTTATCTCTTATTTTTGCCACAGGATCGGTTCATGCGGCCAGCAAGACACATACGGCTGTTGAGGGCGATACATTCTGGAAGCTCTCGCAGAAATACAGCGTGTCGGTTGATAAATTAATGAAAGCGAATGCAAAGATTAATCCGCTGAATATTTACGCCGGTCTTAAGATCGTTATTCCAACAACAACGGCTAAAGCTGCGGCAACGGCAAAAACGACATCTACCGCCAAGGCAGCAACGGCGAAAGCGGCTAAAGTTACGGCGCAAAGCGTAACGGATCAAGCAGGCACGATCCATACGTTCAGCAAGCAGCTGTCCATTCAAGCGACGGCTTACAGCGGCGATGCTTCCGAGAACGGCGGCTGGGCAGGTCTGGATTACTTCGGCAATAAGCTGAAGGTAGGCACGGTTGCGGTTGATCCTAAGGTTATTCCGCTCGGCACCAAGCTGTACATTACGGGCTATAACTCCGACGGTCTCCCAACAGGCGGGATGATCGCGACGGCATCCGATGTAGGCGGCGCGATTAAAGGCAATCGCATCGATATTTATTTGCCGGGCACGCCCGCAGAGGTAAGCCATTTCGGCATTCAGGACGTAAAGGTATTTATTCTTAAGTAACCGGATAACCGGCAGCCTCTTGGGCTGCCGGTTATTTCATTTTATCCGCGGACTGATTCAGCAGCTCAGGGAGCGTGACAAACTTGTATCCCTTTTTACGAAGCTGCGTGATTAGAACGGGCAACGCGTCAATCGTTCCGGACAAATCTTGACCGTAGCCGCCGCCAGCATGCTGCAGGACGATCGAACCTGGCTGAAGCGTCTTCTTAATGTTATGCAATACGATGCCGCTGTTCGGATTGTTGCGCCAATCCACGGAATCCACATCCCAGTTGACGACGGTATATCCGCTTTTGCCCGACCATGCCACTTGATCCGGCCGCATCTCCCCGTACGGTGGGCGGATGAAGCGGGGATGATACCCGATAATTTTGCTTACGATCGCGTCCGTCCGCCAGATTTGGGTATGGAATTCCCGGGAACTAAGCTGTGACATGACGGCATGGTTGTAAGAATGATTGCCAATGGTATGCCCCTCGCGGTGAATACGCCGGACCAGAGCCGGATGCTTCACTGCCCGGGAGCCAACCACAAAGAAGGTTGCGCAAACGTCGTAGCTCGCGAGAACGTCAAGGATTTGAGGCGTAAACCGAGGATCCGGCGCATCATCGAAAGTAAGGGCTACCCGCTTGGCGTTTCTTGGGCCGTTAAGGATAAACGTATCGGGAAACTGCTTATGCATCCTTACCCAGGACGTATCCGCCGTTTTTTTCTTTTTTTGCTTTGCGGGTGCAGAGGCATAGGCCTGCTCTACGGAAGCAAGCAGCAATACGATGGTAAGCAGAGAGGCAAGCCATCGTTTGTAATTGCCGGACATCGTCGGCATTCCCTTCATTCGTATAAAGCCTCCGTTTCTTATGTAGTCGCGAAGCTATTTTTCCCCGGAATGGAAGGGATCATGCGCATCATAAAAACAGCCGCATCCGGCTTACCGGATGCGGCTGTTTCATTATACGATCTCATTTCATCTTGAACACTTGAATCGTGCGTTGAAGCTGGGTAGCCATATTGAGCATTCGCTCCGTCTCCTGCACAACGCCTTGAACGGATGAAATCTGCTCGTTCATGGAGGCGGATACCTGCTGGGTGCCGGCTGCGGATTCCTCCGTGATGGCGGAAATATTTTGGATGGCGTCGGAAATTTTACGCGCGCTCTCCAGCATTTGGTCGCTTTCGCTTGCGAATGCCGCAATCTGCTCCGTAATGAACTGTACGCTTTGAACGATCTCGGCGAAGACCATCTCGGATTCGCGGATCCGCTCCGTCTGCATCTTAACGACCTCTTCGTTTACCTTCATGTGATTGATCGTTTGTTTAATGCCTTGATCGATGCTCTTCACGAGGCTGAATACTTCCTTCGTGGAAACCGTAGCTTCTTCCGACAGCTTACGCACTTCTTGGGCGACTACCGCAAAGCCTCGGCCATGCTCGCCCGCACGGGCAGCCTCGATAGAGGCGTTAAGCGAGAGCAGGTTGGTTTGCTCGGCAATATCGGAAATGGCCGTAGTCATTGCCGTAATGCCTTGCGCCTTGCGAGCCAGGTCGGTAATCGTCTCGGATACCTTCTCCGTTGCTTCCACGTTGCGGCGCATCCCTTCGGATTGCGCTTCCAGTGCTCCGCGTCCTTTGTCTACGAGACTCAAGGTGAGTTCGGAGCGTTCGTTCATTTCTTTCGTCGCATGGGCATAATTCGCAACCTTCTTCTCGATCTCGGCAATGGATTCGCTCATGTCCGCAACATCCTCGGATATTTCGTTAGCGCCCGTAGCCAGTTCGTTGGAGGAGGCGGCAACCTGCTCCATCGCGATCTGAATATGATTGTTTTTATCGAAAATATTGCGGCTTGTTTCGGATACATGCCTTGTAATATTAGAGGTTTCGGTCAAAATATCACGCAGCTTGTCCACCATGCTGTTGAAGGCATGGCCTACTTCGCCAAGAGACGCGTTTGCAGCCGTATCGATTCGTTGCGTAAAATCGCCTTTGGAGATCCGGAACGCCGCGTTTGACATCTCTTCAAAGGAGGAGTTTAAAGCCTTTTCGATAAAGCCGACGGTTGGATAAGCAAGAACCGCCAGTACCACCGTTACAATAAGGCCGGCCAGGATGGAGCCCCCGCTGAATAAAATAACCAGGTTCAGCGCGATTGCAACTAGGACCAAATTTAAATAAATGGAGGTCATCAGCTTACTTCTAACGGATAAGGAATAGTACCATTGGCTCATTATGTAAGCGCTCCTTTTTATAGAATAACCATATTATAGCATCAGCGGTGAAATTGGTCTATAAATGTCGAATAAGATCGAGATAAGTTTCGGGAAAATAGATGCAATTGCGCGATAATTGTAAAAAATTATAATTTACTATATTGTCAATTTATTGAAAAGATTCTATAATCAGACCTGAGAACTAGTTGGAAACAACTAATTACAACTATTTTAGGGTAGAAAGGAGGAGAAATTATATGAATTTGGATGCTATGCCATTGGCACGGCAAGTTGACTTTGTTTTTCGCCAATTAGAAGAGGAACTTACAAATGCGGTTGGGGGGACGGTTCATATTCACATTCGGAATAACGCGGTGGGCAAATTCGGCCTTCGCCACAATCCGATTGAGACTAGGAACGGCAAGCTGGAGCAAGACGGAGAAGGCGGAATGACGCCGACTCAGGTCCAGGCGTTCCGCAAACTTGCGATTGATGCTTTGAAATTGAGAAGGAATTGGACTCATGGCGAAATTATGTACGATTTCGCTGTCCGGCAGCACGCGGGCACCTGGTCGGCTAGCATCTGTTACGAATCGAATTATAATACAGCCAACTGGAGTTATCGTTACCAGCAGCCGAAGCCACAAATGCTGCGGGAAAAGAACGGCGAACATACCGGCTTTGATTTTTAGGCTAGAGCCATTATTTATTCGGACAGCCGTGCAGGATTTCCTGCACGGCTGTTTTTTGCTTACTTAACTTCATGGCCTCCCGAATGCAGATGGGGAATGCCGCCGCTGTTGACCTCGTGCTCCTGCGCAGCCGCAGGGAGCAGGAAGCCGAGCAATAACGGGAGAAGGAACAATCCGTAGACAAGAAGGCTTTTTAGAGGGGACATGGAATGATCGTGATCGTGGTCATGATTGTGGTCGTGGTCATGGTCATGATGGGAATGAATATGGCCGCATTCCTCGCAGTCCGCATCGGGCTTGCGCTTCATGGCCAGCATAGCCTGGTGAATGGCGGCGACGTTCAGGACAACGGCCGACAGCTTGACGTATAGCTTAATCCCGGGGGATACATACAGCGGCAGCTGGCCTAACCGGTCGAGGTAAATGATCAGAAAGGCAAATCCCGCAAGAAAGCCAGCCCGTATCCAGTTATGATTCATCGCAGCACCTCCAGCAGCCATACGCTAACCAGCACAAGGGCGAAGGCCATCAGCGTAACCGATAGAACGATTCGCGCGCGGAAAGCGGACAGCATCATCAGCGTATTTTTCAAATCGATCATAGGGCCAAACACGAGAAAAGCAAGCAGCGGTCCCGTATGGAACATGCCTCCGAACGAAGCGGCTATAAAAGCATCCGAGGTCGAGCAGATGGACAGCAGAAAGGCTAGCCCCATCATGAAGAAATAGGAGAGAAGCGGCTGACCGGCAACGGCCTCAAACGCCTGACGGTCAATGAAGGACTGGATAAAGGCCGTGAGCAATGCGCCAAAGATCAAATATTTGCCCATGTCGAAAAACTCGTCTGAAGCATGGCTAAGCGTTGCCGACAGTCGCCTGTTTTTCTTGACCGGTTCGGGCGAATGTTCCTTTGCATGCCGATGTGCATGTTCAATGTGATGTTCATGGCGATGCGCAGGGATGTTGACGGACGACGCTTCTTTCAGAGGGCTGCCTTTCATGAACCGGTGAAGGAGAAGCCCGATGACAACCGTAACGATAAAAGCAATGATAAGGCGGTCGTAGGCCATTTGCGGCTGCGAGCGGAAAGCGGCATAAGTGGACGTAAAGACAATCGGGTTAATAATGGGTCCCGCGAGCAAGTACACAATACCGATATAAGCGGGCATGCCTTTTCGGATCAAACGCCGCACAACGGGAATCATTCCGCATTCGCATAACGGGAACACAAGACCAAGCAGGGTGCCGAAGAGAATGCCGACCAAGTGATGCTTGGGCGTGAGCTTCCGGATCATCTCGTCGGTTACGAATACCTGGAGCAGGGCAGAGAAGATAACGCCAAGAAGGATGAAAGGAAAAGCTTCCAATATAATGCTTAAACATACAATTTTAAACTCTTGAGCGCCATCGGACTCGAGCAGAGCAAGGGACCAGGGTTGTCCTGCCAATATGAGGCAAATCATCACAAGACATCCGATCCCGAGCAGCGGGGTCCCAAACCGGAATAACATGTTCAGCATGAGCCAACCTCTCTTTGATTACCAAGAAATGTTTACGTTACTAATCAGCTTATGCGAGGCTTGACCGGGATAGGACAACTTTTGCGTCATAGGCTTGACATGCCGGTAGAGACTTGCGCTATAATCAGGGTACGAAATGCGATGAAGGGAACAAGTAAGCAGCAGGGATTAATGCGTTACAGAGAGCTGGCGGACGGTGCAAGCCAGTGCAAGCCTGATTGCTGAATGGATCCTGGAGCCGAGAGCGGAACGCAGACTTCTGAAGTGCTGTCTATGCTTATCCGGCCGTTCCCCGTTACGGAACAATGAAGGCTTATTGTCTTTAACCCGCCCCGATGCGTTTCGGATATCAGCGGGGGGCAATGAGTAAATTAGGGTGGCACCACGGTCCCTCGTCCCTTGCGGCGGGGGATTTTTTGCGTTCGAATACGCACTAGAAACTGATTAGCAGAAGAGGGGACGAGCATTTTATGAAAAAGGTACTTTCTGGCATTCAGCCGAGCGGACAGCTTACGCTGGGCAATTATATCGGCGCCATGCAAAACTTTGTAAAGCTGCAGGAAACGGAAGAATGCTTCTTTATGGTCGTGGATCTTCACGCGATTACCGTGCCACAGGAGCCGGCTATGCTGCGCGAGCAGATCGAATCCGTTGCGGCTTTGTTTATTGCTGCGGGCCTTGACCCGGCTAAAGCAAACATCTTCGTGCAATCCCATGTGCGCGCGCATGCCGAGCTGGGCTGGATTATGACGACTCTGACCGGTATGGGCGAGCTTGAGCGCATGACGCAATTCAAGGACAAATCGGCCGGCAAGGATTCGGTTGGCGCGGGCTTGTTCGTTTATCCTTCGCTGATGGCCGCGGACATTCTTGTGTACAATGCGGACCTTGTGCCGGTAGGCGACGATCAAAAGCAGCATCTGGAGCTTACCCGCGACCTCGCGAACCGCTTCAATTCAAGGTTCGGAGAATATTTCACGGTTCCCGAACCTTACATCCCGACGGTTGGCGCAAGAATCATGTCGCTTGACGACGCGAGCAAGAAGATGAGCAAGAGCAATCCGAATGCCGGCAGCTATATTGCCCTTCTCGACGAGCCAAGCGTCATCCGCAAAAAAATCAGCCGCGCCACAACGGATTCCGGCCGCGAGGTGAAATATGATCCGGCGAACAAACCGGAGATCAGCAACCTGATCAGCATCTACTCGCATTGCGCGAACATGACCATCGCCGAGGTAGAAGCCCGTTACGAAGGCCAAGGCTACGGTCCGTTCAAGAAGGATCTGGCCGAGCATGTCGTAAACGTCCTTGAACCGCTGCAGCAGAAGTACAAGGAGATCCGCGAATCCGGCGAGATTCACGCGATCCTGAAGCAAGGCGCGCAGCGCGCATCGGAGCTTGCGGACCGCACGCTTGCCGGGGTCAAAGAAAAGATGGGCTTTCTTGCCCCGCGAAATTAATAAAAAATAAAAGGCTGGCGCTATTAGCGTCAGCCTTTATTTTCGTTGCGGCGCCGGATTCTTGCTTTCACCACAAAACCTCCGCCAATCATGCACAGAGTCAGAATAGCAAACAGAATGGCCAGCCAGGCGTTAAAAGATATCGAAATCGCGGTAGCGCACATAAGCAGAACAGAGACGACGGCGAAGAACAGGGATAGCGGTTTAGACAAGGCGGAAACTCTCCTTTACGGATGCTTAATATTATTTTTTCGAGCTTAGCATATTTTGCGTCAACATGCTCATAATAAGCTTGCAAGCTTGCAAAACATCACAGCTCTTAACTGAAGGGAGATTATCAGCATGGCTAGCAACAGATCGAGCAATCAATTGGTGGTACCACAAGCACAACAAGCTCTTAACCAAATGAAAATGGAAGCAGCTTCGGAGCTTGGCGTACAAATTCCGGCAGACGGTTACTACGGTAACGTTACATCGCGCGAAACAGGCGCGTTGGGTGGTTACATTACTAAGAAACTTGTCCAAATCGCTGAACAACAATTGTCCGGCGGCAGCTTCCGCTAATCGTTTATAAATACACAACGCTTCAGAGGAAGCCACGAAGCTCAAGGGTAAAACCTTGAGCTTTTTCCATGCGCGCCAGCCAGCGTGATCACGAAAAAAAGCCCCTTCTTATTGTGCGTCAGGGGCTTTCCTTCGTCAAGTCGGATTGTTAATAAGAGTTCATGCGAAGCCGCTTCATTAAGCGGTCGTCGCTTAACCAGCCGACATAAGAGCCAACCGTTTCATATTCCTTGTTCATGAGGAGCACGGCTACAAACGGATATTGCTTGCGGTGCCGGTACCGGACATCCGACCAGCGGACTTCATAGCCCCAAGGATGCTCCTTTACTTCGGCGCAGGCGAATTTGGTGAAATACAAAAAGCTTCGAATCGCGTTGTCATTCCTGGATTTGGCAACGGCTGGATGGTCGGAGCAGCGGACATTGTCCAGCCATCTGAGCTTGTTGCCGCGAAGGTCCCCGATAACAAAGCTGCCGTCCGTTGCGCGCTTGACGATATTCCAATGCGACAGCGAGATCGTTGGAATGGCTACGTACGCTTGCGTTCCGTCCGGTTCGGGGTCCAGGGATTGAAGCCTGCGAAGCGTGCTTCTGTGAGCGAGCGTCCGCCATGTATAATAGATGATGGTAAGCACGTACAAAACCGGAAAGACGGCAACGGGACTCGCAAGACCAAACGCCCAAAACAATATCGCAATCACATGGGTAGTGAAGATAACCGGATCAAAGATATGGATGATGTTCCAGGAGATCCATTTCTCCGTGAACGGCCGCATGGCTTGGGTTCCGTAAGCGTTAAACAAATCGGTGAATACGTGAAGGCAGACGGCTAACAGCACCCATGAGCCGACATGCAGCCAAGGGAGGCTGCCGCGGTAAACGAGCTGAATCAATCCCGTAATCAGAATCGTCCAGATGGCAATAGCCGGCAAGGAATGGGAGATGCCGCGGTGATTCCGGATATAGCTGGCATTTCCTTTCAGCCTTAGAAAGGTGTCAAAGTCCGGGGCCTGCGAGCCGATGACGGTTCCGACCAAGACCGCGGCGAAGATGGATGGGTTATTGGCGACAACGGGATCGATGCAGGCCAGTCCGGCAAGTCCGATACCCATGACAAGATGCGTTCCTGTATCCATGTCTAGAGACCTCCTTATCATTATTGCGGGGACTTTAACTCAATTAGCTGTAGTATCAACGGAGGAGCTTTACTTTATCAGTGGTAAAAAGAAAGGGGTTATCGACAACGATGTATATTTGTTTCGCTGAATATAAAATCGCGGCGGGCGAAAGGGATGCTTATTTAGCCTATGTACATGCATTAATGAAGGAATCGGGGCAGAACGTCCAAATATATGAGGGTACGGATCAAATCAACCTGTTTGTCGAGATCTGGACGGCTGCAACCGAAGAGGAAGCAGAAGCCATAAAAAAAGAACGCTGCGATGAGCGTTCTTCTTGGTACCGGGTTGCCGAATGGATTCCCGGCGGTGCGGACAAAATGCATGTATGGACATTCAAGCCGGCGGGGGCAGGCTTAAATGCAGGGTAGCACTTAGCCTTCGCGGCTTGTCAGCGGAGTCGTATTC
This sequence comes from Paenibacillus sp. BK033, assembly GCF_004345425.1. Lineage (GTDB taxonomy): Bacteria > Bacillota > Bacilli > Paenibacillales > Paenibacillaceae > Pristimantibacillus. Next base: position 553,572 of record NZ_SLVP01000003.1, on the reverse strand, counting down.
GTGATTGTTCCGCCTTGGAACGGGTATTCGTACGCGATTTCGCCTTCGAAAGTTACATAATCCAGGTTCAAAGTGAGCAGCAGGTAACGCATGCCTGTGGAAGGATCGCTAATAATGATATGGTCGCGGCCAGCTGCTTCGATAATGCCGCGGAATACTTTGGCGTTCCATTCGCGGTTGTTTTCGTATGTCATGTAAAAGGTAGCCATTTTGCCGCGGTTTAGACGCAAAATGTTCTCTACATAAGATTCTTCCACACCCACTGTTACAATGTTTCCGCCGGTTGGCGTAATGAACGAACCGCTAGGCACCTGCGGAGGCGATTGCACTCCAAGCGTTCCTTGCATAGCTGGCATACCTTGCATAGCTGGCATACCTTGCATACCTGTCATACCTGGCATAGCAGGCATAGGCATTGGCATTGCCATGTTAGGCATAGTTGCGGCAGGAGATACGGCATTCGGGAAGCCGCCGCCGAAACCGCCGCCTGCAAAAGGGCTGACTCCACCGTAACCGCCCGTGCTGGCCGGACTTACTGCATTTTTGTAACCATAACCGTAAGACATGCTGTTGATCCTCGCTTTCAATCTTTGAAATTTGTTGACTGATCCTTACACTCGTGGACGCTTGCTTTGTTCGGATTATTCCTTGTCGCGTGCGCTCTGCACAGAAGAAACCTTGCTATTGCGTAGCCTCAAAGCCTCCGGGATTCTGATGCTGATGACTGCCGTATGTTCGGGCTCTTTGCTTCCCTTTACCCTATACAGAGCTGGGCACTTGACTACATACCTATAGTATTGAAGAGCGGTCAAAAGGGTTCCACATTTATTGTCACAATTTGAATGGCGAATTGATGAACAATAGCTCCGAACGTTGTCATGGCATCTATTTTTCTGTATGATTAAGAACGATTCATCAATGAAAATGTATAGGCGCGCGTGCTTGCGTGCCTTGTTGCATAACTCGGGAGGCTCGCTTCGTGTTGAAAGATTTAATTGCATTGACCAAACCACGGCTGCTCCGGCTTAATGTATTTGCCGCAATTGGCGGTTTTTGGGTCGCTTCCAAATGGGATATTGACTGGCTGACATTGCTGTGGGTCGTTATTGGCTCAGCGATTACGATAGGTTCGGGTTGCGTCATTAATAATTATTGGGACCGAGAGCTGGATAAAAAGATGGAGCGCACGAAAGAACGCGCGTTGCCGATGGGTCGCCTTCAGCCTGGCTTTGTGCTCGGATACGGCATCGTTCTTGGCATAATCGGCCTTGCGATATTGTTTGTTCTGGTAAATCCGGTTACGGGCTGGCTTGGCTTTTTGGGCTGGTTTGTTTATATCTTCATTTATACAATCTGGTTGAAACGCACGTCCACCTGGAGCACGTCGATCGGCGGTATTTCCGGGGCAATGCCTCCGGTGCTGGGTTATTGCGCCGTAACGAACGAAGTGGATATGGGAGCATGGCTGCTGTTTGCCTTCTTGTTCCTGTGGCAGCCGGCGCATTTCTGGTCGCTTGCCATCCGCCGGGTTGAGGAATACCGTACGGCCGGATTTCCGCTGCTTCCGGTTGTGAAAGGCATTAAACGGACCAAGCTGCAAATGATTCCGTATGTCGTCCTTCTGATTCCAACCTGTGTACTGCTATACACCTACGGATACACGGGCATTGTATTCCTGATCCTGTCTGTGATCGCCGGGGTTGTTTGGGCTGTTCACACGATCCAGGGCATTAAAGCGGAAAATACCGAGAAATGGGCGAAGGTCAACTTCCTTATTTCCGTTAACTATTTAATGGTTGTCTTTATTGTCATGATGGCAAATACCGTGAAGTAATCTGTTCAGCTATTGCTTTGGATGATTCCTATTAGGGAGGACGAGAACCGAAATGGCATTTCTCAAAAAGCACAGCTTCAAATTCGCTGTACTGGCGCTCTGCTTGGCAATGGGCATTTATTTATTCATTACGAACTACTCGCAGTCGAGCGGCGGCAGTAAAATGCCCGTCCAAATGGCTGCTCCGTCATTTGCATTGAAAGATATTAACGGCAATGAGGTTTCGCTGGATTCCACAAATGGCAAAGCGAGGCTGGTCTACTTCTATTGGGCAAGCTGTCCGGATGTATGCCCTCCAACAACGTTTATGATCTCCGAGGCAGAGGACCAACTCCGTGAAGCAGGGCTTCTCGGCACGAAAGCTGAGCTGATCTCGATTACTTTCGATCCGGCTCATGATACGCCTGATGTCATTCGGGACTTCGCAACCCGCAACTTTGCGCAGCTGGATGAAGGGGGCTGGGACTTTCTGCGCGGCGATGACGAGGAAGCCGCGATCAAGCTGGCAAGAGATTTTGGCGTCAGCGTGAAGAAGGATGAGGCAACCAAGTCATTCATCCATATGAATGTCATCACGCTCGTTGACAAGAAGGGCCAAATACGCAAATGGATTAACGGCAGCGATGAATCACTTACGCCCGAGAGCTTGGTGTCGGATTTGAAGCAGCTCGCGAAGGAATAAGCGATGGACATATTTTGGCATATATTATGGAGCAATGTCCTGCCGCTCACATTGATGATAGCTGTCGGCTTCACAATGCAGCGGCTTTTTTCTTTGGATATCAAAACCTTGTCGAAGCTGAACTTTTATGTATTTTCTCCGTCTGTTATTTTTAATTTGCTGTACACAACGGATATCTCCGCGGCTTTGATCGGCCAGGTCTTATTGTTCGTTATTCTGTTTATGACCCTGCAGGCTTCGTGCGTAGAGGCAACCGTCCGGCTGCGCGGGCTGGAGGGGGGCATGCGCGGGGCGATGCGCAACAGCGTCCTGTTCTATAACAGCGCCAATTACGGGATTCCGCTTAATCAGCTTGCTTTCTCGGCGAACCCTTATACGCTGTCGATTCAGATTATTGTAATGGTTACGCAGTCTCTGCTTCCAAATACATTCGGCATTTATAGCGTCAATGCGCATAGGATGAGCTTCCGCTCTACGCTTCGTACCATACTGTCGCAGCCGATTATTTACGTCATTCCGATTGCCTTTCTGCTTCACGGTCTTCAGGTGCAGCTGCCGCTATCCGTCGAGACGCCTATTACGTATTTGTCCAACGCCTTTATCGGTACGGCTCTGGTTACGCTGGGCGTACAGCTTGGCAATATGAAGTGGGAGCTTAACCCGGTTCTGATCAAAAACGTTCTGCTTTCGAACGGCTTGAGGCTGATAGGAGGTCCGGCTTTGGCCGCGCTGGTCGTGTGGGTGCTTGGATTCTTTATGACGATCGACCATATGATGGCGGCGGCGCTTATCGTATCGTCATCCGTGCCGACCTCGCTGAGCAGCGTGCTTCTCGCGGTCGAGTTCGACAACGAGCCGGAATTCGCCTCGCAGGCCGTATTCCTCTCAACCGTGATCAGCATTATTACGGTGGCCTTCGTTATTTTTCTTCTTCATATTTAACGGGATATTGGATGAATGCCTCCAGACCGGCCTTCTCCAATTGCTCGATCAGATAATCCTCCGGGGTATGCTCGACTCCAGGGTAACCCCGGCGGGTGTAGATATGCTCGGCGTCAGGGAACAAATCGCGGAGGATGCCGCGGATGCGCTTGCCCGATGAATCGTTGTCGGTGAAAATATAGACGTCCTTGTCCCCAACCTGCTTGCGCAGCTTCTCCAGCTGTACGGTACCCGGCGTACCAAAGGTGCAGAAGATGGGGACGGATTCATCGAGCACGCGGCGAATACGGCTTCTGTCGTTTTTTCCTTCTACAATAATGGCGATATCCATAGCAGTCACCAGCCTTTTATTCTGTAGCATCTTACATGTAGTGTAGCGATATTCGCCGGCCGCGGGCAAGAAAAAGATTGTTAATGGAAAAAGGGACGGAGCCAGTTGGGCTCCGTCCCTTTTCATATTCATAAAAGAGTTTCTTAGTATAATCCGCCGCCGCAAATCGTGCAAACGATGATAACGAGCAGGATGAACAATACGAGGATGGACCCCACATTGTTAAAGCCGCCACCGCGATGATCGTTTAAAGGTGAAACATGAATTTCAGACATCTAAGTCACCCCTCTCTAGCAAGCTTCAACGTCATGTCGACCGGGTAATGTTCCTTCCGGAGCAGCCGTCCTTCCGGAACATCCGTCCTTCGTGGCCACCTGACATAGTGCATTATATGCCCGGGTGAGCGAATGGCCTTGTGCATTCACCTAGACTTGGGAAAAATGGGTGTGAGCGTAGTTTTTCTGCGGTGAAAGGGCAATACGCAGACGCCAATCATCAGTCCAAGAAAGGCAAGATAGTAAGGGGACAGATTGTCCCGCAGATGGCCGGCAAGCATTGGTCCAAGGAAGGCGCCAACCGAGTAGGCGATGGAAAGAACCGAGAAGGTACGGCCGTACTTGGCGCCGCCGCTAAGCTCGATAAGCAGGGTTGAGATAGCCGGAAGAACGATGCCCTTGGCCATTCCGACAAATAGCAGTAGCATAAAGAAGGGCAGCGGGGGTTGGGCAGCGATCGTAAAGTAAACGAGAGCTAGTCCAAGCGCCCCCCACAAGGTCCGGTAATAAGATGAAAGCTTATTTAAGAAAAGCATGCTGAGCGTAATCAACGCGCCGATGCTGACGACGGAGAACAGAATGCCGGTCTCCATCATGCCCTCCGAGGACGTCGCCATCAGCGGCAGCTCGAACGAGAGGATGCCTTGCGCGCAGCTCATGGCAACCGGCAGAAGGAACACCAGCCAAGGGATGGGAGTCCCTTCGTTCAGAACAGGCTTCGCACTGCTTGGCGCGGGCTCAACCTGGGCGGCAGGCGCGGCCTTAATATCCCGGATGAAAAACAAGGCGCAGACCGCGGTAATAATGAGCACCCAGCCGAGTAGATAAAAAGCGGTTGTGAACCCGATTCTGGCAACCAGATACGCGCCGGCTGCCGGAGAGACAACCGTGGCCAGCGTATGCACCAGTCCGTTGCCGGCCATAAATTTGCCTTGCTTGGTTACGTCGCTTGAGATACGGGCCAGCAGGGCAAGACAGGCGGGAGACAGAAAGGCCAGCACGAATCCGCTGATCGAGCGGAGCACCAGCAGCTGCCACGGATCGGTTACTTTGGATTGAAACAACAGCACAACGCCCGCGCCCATCAGGCTGAATACGATAAACAATCTGCTTCCGAACCGGTCAACCCCGTATCCGGCCATAATATTGCCCGGCAGGTGGGTGATGGAGTACATGCCCATCATCAGTCCGATGAAGGAGGGTGCCGCGCCAAGGGAGATGGCGAAGGGCGTAAGGATCGGGTACTGCGCATGCAGATCAAAGAAAGCGACGAACAGAAATAGATAAAGCCAGATTGCGGTTTTCAACGGCCATGTTCCTCCTTGCATATCCTCTTAATTTACTTGTACGTGAAAGATGGACAGGATATGTCTTTCGGCGCGGATATGAGCCTTACGTTTACGGCATATTCTGGGTGGGTTATAATGTTTGATAATAGGACATTGCGCGAGTTATAATAGGGCTAATGCTTACGAACTGAGAAATTACCACAGTGTAAGCAAAATCCCGCCTGCTTGTGTAGATAATTCTTTTTGGGAGGGATTGTTTGTTGAAAAATTACTTTGATTTTTCCGGCTACGATTGGGATGCATGGAGCACGTTCCTGCAGGATCATTGGCTGGTGCTTGTCATTGCTCTGGTTGTACTGCTCTTTATTATCCGAGTCGTTAAGACCTTCGTGAAATGGGCACTGGTGCTCGTCATTGTTGTCGGTATTGTCGCTTACAGCGGATATACGCTGGATGACGTGAAATCGATTGGCACGCAGGCGATCGACAGCCTGAAGCAGGAAGCCGTATCGGCCATGGCGGGAGAAGTGGATAAAGCAACGTTTACCTCGAATTCCGACGGAACCTTTACCGTGAAAACCGAGAATCTGGAATTGACAGGTGTTCCCGGCTCCGGTGAAGTGAACGTAAAATTCCGCGGCAAATCGGTTGGTACGATGAAAATAGATTCAACCATTCAGGCGCTTATCGATCAAGCGAAGGCCAATGGTAAAGTATAGATAGAGAACAAATACAACAACGCAATGCAGGTAGAGGCAAGGAGGGGCAAAAGATGATGGAATGGATTCGCGCAGGGACGGCCTGGGAACCGGTCTCGCTTATCGTTCTTCTCCTTCTGCTGGTTTCGCTGCTGCAAGGAATGAGAAGAGGCGCGTCGGGTTCAGCGAGGCGCCTTTTCTTTTTTGTATGGGACGGCATTCTGTTAATCGTGTGTCTTGTGCTGGCCGGGAAAATCGCGGGCAGCTTGTCTCCGCTCGCAGCGGATTGGCTCAGCGGGCATGTAACCGTGCCGCAGAAGGAAATGGGTGCAACCTCCCAAGCTTGGTATACGTTTATAACAAGCCTGCGCGATTTCGCCCTGCTCCGGTACGGCATCCTGTTTTTGCTCTCGTATTTGCTGCTGCGGCTGGCCGCTTCCTTTCTTGCGCCGCTGCTGGAGACTTTGTTTGCCGGCAGACAGCAGCGCGGCAGACACGAGAGCATGGAGCGTCTTCCGGGTGGAGGAGCGGCAAGCCGCGCGGCGGGTGCGGTTTTCGGCACGGTTCACGGAGCGGGGCGGGCATTCGTATTCGTAGCCGCTTTGTTTATTTATGTCTCGCTGGCTCCTAACGGCCTCTGGTCCGGATTGATTCAGCAATCTCCGTTATACATGAAGGCATCGGATGTTCTTGAGCCGGTTGCCGGAGATATGCTGGCCGGACGCGGGCCCGTTCTGGCGGAAGCCGTGCAGGAAGAGTTCCAGAATGTGCTGCAGCGCAAATACGAGATAATCGACTACAATATCCCGTCGGACATTGAGCAGGCAGCCTTGCAGATTACGAAGGACAAGAATAGCGATGAAGAAAAGGCAAGGGCTTTGTATGACTGGCTCGGCAGCCGAATCGCATATGACTGGGACAAGGCTAATAATTATGTAGACAACGGAGTATGGAAGGAACAGAATCCGGAGGAGACGTTTGCAACGCGCAAAGGCGTATGCATCGACGTAGCCAGGCTGTACGCCGTGATGGCGCGTGCGTCGGGCCTGGACGTGAAGGTCGTTACCGGCACGGGGCTTGACGGGCGCGGAGGCTCCGGGCCGCATGCCTGGAACGAAGTGAAGGTAGGCAGTGCCTGGATTCCGCTTGATGCGACATGGGCATCCTCCGGCGATTGGTTTAACCCGGTTGATTTCGACAAGACTCATATCCGGGCCGTTTAAGTTAGAATTGGACAAGAGGTGAACAGGTTGCATGATGATCCGCAGAAACGGGAAATAACGAATCGGCGTCATTTCTCGTTTCGTTTGAACTTTTTCTTCTTTATCGTATTTGGACTATTTAGCGTTCTTATTATTCAGCTTGCTATCTTGCAGTTCGTCGAAGGCCCGAAGCTGAGCGCGCAAGGCAGCCAGAAGAGCACCAGAAGCGTAAAAATCGCTCCGATCCGCGGCAATATTTACGATTCGTCCGGCAATCCGATTGCCTATTCGACATCAACGCAATCGCTCTATTTCACGATTTCGCCTGATTTCAAGGACGGGGATGCGGAAGCGATTGCCGCAAAGCTGGCTGCCGTTTTTAAAGAAAAAGGCGATAAAACTCCTGAAAAACAAATGACGGTCGAGGATATTATCCGTCAGATGGACTTGGATTTCCGCCGGAATACGATTTCTACCCCGCGGCGGATAAAAACCGGCTTAACGGAGCAGGAGATCGCTTACTTTAGCGAACACAAGTCGGAATTCAAAGGGATCGATATCGTTGAGGAAAGCGTACGCAATTATACGAATGATTCGGTAGCTGTGCAATTGGTCGGCTATTTGAAGAAATTCAGAGGCGTCCGGGATACGCTTGATTTCTATAAGGATAAAGGGAACGAAGAGGATCCGCAGCTTCAATATCTGGATGACGAGGACGTTGGTTTTGACGGCCTTGAATATATGTACCAGGATATTTTGCGCGGCAAAAACGGTCTGAAAACTTATCCGGTTAATAACGCGGAGCGGATCATAGGTCCCGTACAGATTACCAACCCGAAAAAGGGCGATGACCTGTACCTGACGATCAACCGCAACGTGCAATTAACGACGGAGCAGGCGATTGTCGACCAGATTAAGAAAATCAGCACGTCGACCAATAAAGCGGAGCGTGCCGAATACGCGAAGATCGGCTTCGCCGTCGCGATGGAAGTAAACACCGGTAAAGTCGTCGCAATGGCGAGCATGCCGGATTACGACCCGAATATTTGGGCGGGCGGCAAGATCAGCAACGAAGACTATAAAAACTTCTCTTCTGTTCTAAACAACGGGACGATCAGAGAGGTATTCCCTCATTACGAAACCGAAAAAGAACGGAATCAGCATCCGTCGTCCTTGGTACCTCCCGGCTCGACGATGAAGCCGCTGTCCATTCTGATCGGTTTGAATGAGAAGCTGTTTACGACGACAAGCACGTATTACGATAACGGCGCTTACTTCTTTGGCGCCAAAGGCCATGAAGTACGGATCGGCAACGCCTCGAACCATGCTTACGGCTTGCTGGACCCGGCATCGGCGATTGCCCATTCCTCCAACCCGTTTATGGCAAAGATGGTAGGCAACAATCTTTATGAGAAATACGGCAAAAAAGGCGTCGACGTGTGGGATAATTACATGAAGCAATTTGGGCTTGGCGTCTTGACCGGCAGCGGTCTAAGAGGCGAATCCAAAGGCACGATCGACTACTACCACGAGCAGCAAACGGCCAGTTCCCAGTCCGCTCTTGTGCGGGCGGCGTTTGGCCAGCAAGCGCGTTACACGCCGCTGCAGCTCGTGCAATACGCGTCCATGCTCGCAAACCACGGCAAGCGGATGAAGCCGCAATTCGTCAACCAGATTAAAGACGCGGACGGCAATGTGGTTCAGACGTTTAAGCCGGAAGTACTGAACACGGTCGAGTTCCCCGAAGCTTATTGGAACGAAATCGAGGACGGCATGTCACGGGTTAACGTTCAAGGCTTTGATGGCGTAACGTACACGTACGAGAGGAAAACAGGTACGGCACAGTCTGACGTAGCCGGCCGCCGTGCGGATAATGCGGTATTTATCGCTTATGCGCCAAGGGAAAATCCGAAGCTGGCCGTAGCGGTTGTTATTCCGGACGGCGAGTTTGGCGGCTGGGGCGCGGCTCCAATCGCACGGAAAATTTTCGATGCTTACGATTACGAGGTTGGCTTGAACGGCACGCCGGGCAAGCTGAAGGACCAAGCGAACAATACGGCAAATACCGGTACTAACGGTACAACGGGTACAGCCCAATAATAAGAAGCGCTGTGAAGCTGTTTCCGGAGATTCGAAAAAGAATCTTCGGGAGCAGCTTTTTTTTTGAAACTTTATATAGACAAATTTCGTAAGAAATGTTGCATCAGTGAAACACTTTTGAATAGTATAAACAAAGAGGCGTTGAGCTAACTAATGTTCGTCCAGGCAAAACACGGGTAAAACTCAAGGATGGGGGAAATGGTATGCGGTTTTCGAAAAAGCCAAACTCCGCGATAAAGCGGTTTATAATGACCCTGTTATTTTTGGCGGTAAGTGCTTTACTGGTAACGGCCTGCGGGATCGGGGAGCACGACGGATATGCGGGCAAGGGAAAATTGAAGGTAACGGCTACAACCGGCATGATTGCCGACGCGGCCCGGGAAATAGGCGGAGAGGATGTCGTGGTTACCGGACTGATGGGCTCGGGCGTTGACCCGCATTTGTATAAAGCGTCCTATGGCGACGTGAAGAAGCTTGACCGGGCGGACATTATTTTTTATAACGGGCTGCATCTGGAAGGGAAAATGGCGGAGATGTTCGAGAAGCTGGAGAAGCGTAAGCCTACCGTAGCGATCTCGTCTCGCATACCGGAATCGGAGCTGCGGTCGTTCCCGGGCGGAGGCAGCCAAGCGCATGACCCTCATATCTGGTTTAACGTGAAAATGTGGATTTCGGCAGCGGAGGTGATCCGGGACAGTCTCGCGGAAAAGGATCCGGTTCATGCGGAGGGCTACCAAGCACGGTCTGCTGCATATATCGGGAAGCTGGAGGAGCTGGACCGTTACGTTACCGAGCAAATTCAATCGATTCCGGAGGAGAGAAGGATACTCGTGACCGCCCATGACGCGTTTGGTTATTTTGGCGACGAATATGGACTTGAGGTCACGGGGCTGCAAGGAATGAACACCATGTCGGAGTATGGCTCGAAGGATGTCAGCTCCTTGCGCGATTTTTTGGTGGAGAACAAGATCAAAGCGGTCTTTATCGAGTCCAGCGTGCCAAAGAAAGCGATTGAGTCCGTCATCCAAGGCGCGCGTTCGATGGGACACGAGGTAACGATTGGCGGCGAGCTTTTCTCCGATGCGATGGGGGAAGCCGGTACCGTGGAAGGAACGTACATCGGGATGGTCAGACATAACGTGGATACCGTTGTTCAGGCGTTGAGATAAACGAAGGAAAGGGAGTGTTGTTCATGTCAGAAGCACAAGTACAGCCTGCATTATCCGTAAGGGAGCGGGAGGATGCCGCACCTCCATTAACGATAAGAGGGCTTAGCGCGGCCTATCAGAAAAAGCCGGTATTGCGCGGCGTCTCCTTCACCGTAACGGAAGGGGAGCTGATTGGAGTTATCGGCCCTAACGGCGCCGGCAAATCAACGATGATGAAGGCTGCGCTTGGTCTTATTCCCCGACTTGGCGGAGAGGTGCTCGTATACGGCAAGCCTTATAAACAGCAGCGCAAGCTGGTTGGCTATGTGCCGCAGCGCGAATCCGTCGATTGGGATTTCCCGACCAATGCGCTGGATGTCGTTATGATGGGCAGGTACGGACATCTCGGCTTATTCGGACGCCCGGGTGCGAAGGAGCGTGCGATTGCAATGGAATGTCTGGCCAAGGTTGGCATGGCGGACTTTGCCTCCCGCCAGATCAGCCAGCTGTCCGGCGGGCAGCAGCAGCGGGTATTTCTCGCCCGCGCGCTAGCCCAGGATGCAAGCCTGTACTTTATGGATGAACCGTTCGCCGGTGTGGATGCCGCTACGGAGAAGGCTATCATTACGCTGCTGCAGGAGCTGAAGCGGCAGGGAAAGACCGTTATTGTCGTCCATCATGACCTTGCGACGGTAGAGGAATATTTTGATTCCGTCCTTTTGCTGAATGTAGAGCTCGTTGCGTACGGCAAGACAAAAGAGGTGTTTAATCAGGAATTGCTGCAGCGCACGTATGGCGGCCGACTAGCGTTCCTGGACAGAAACAGCCTGGCGAAGACGGACAGCGCGAAAGGGTGAGTGAACGGATATGAATACGTTATGGACGCTTCTCCAGGATCCGAACATGCAGTGGATTCTGATCAGCTGCACGCTCCTGGGGCTGAGCAGCGGCATTATCGGCTGCTTCTCCTACCTGCGGAAGCAAAGCCTGATGGGCGATACGCTCGCGCATGCCGCCCTTCCGGGTATCTGTATTGCTTTTATGCTGACCGGTACCAAGTCCATCTTGTACTTTCTGATCGGAGCGGGCCTTGCCGGGGTTGCGGCAACCTTCGGGATCGGCTGGATTACGCGGCATTCGCGCATTAAGCACGATGCGGCGATGGGTATCGTATTATCCTCTTTCTTCGGCCTTGGCATTGTCTTGTTGACCCTTGTCCAGCATGGCGGCTACGGCAATCAGGCGGGGCTCGATAAATTTTTGTTCGGCCAGGCGGCTTCAATGGTAGGCTCGGATGTTCTAACTCTGTCGATCGTGAGTCTGCTGCTGGTGACGATCTGTTACTTCTTATTCAAACAGTTCAAGCTGGTGTCTTTTGACCCTGGCTTTGCCAAAGGAATCGGCTATCCCGTCGCGCTGCTCGAACAGCTGCTTATGTTCCTTATGGTTGTAGCGGTAGTCGTAGGCATTCAGGCGGTGGGAGTCATTCTGGTTGCTTCCTTGATCATTACGCCGGCGGTATCCGCCAGGTATTGGACGGACCGTCTTGGCGTCATGGTAGTCGTATCCGGCCTGTTCGGCGCGATTAGCGGGGCTTCGGGAGCGATCGTCAGCTCGACGGGAGACAGCCTGCCGACCGGTCCGCTTACGGTGCTTGCTGCAACCCTGCTGTTTGCGCTATCGCTATTGTTCGGCACCAAGCGGGGGATTCTTGTCCGGAGAATGGTGCAGCAAAGAATGAAGCGGTCGCTTGGCTATGGCTATGAGGAGCAGGCGGCGACTGCTTCCGTGGATGATCGCTTGAACAAGGAGGCGTCGTTATGAGCGACTTCTGGATTCTGTTAACCGGGATGCTGGTGGCAAGCTGCAGCGGGATACTGGGCGCTTTTCTTGTTTTGCGCAAAATGGCCATGATCGGCGACGCCATCAGCCATTCCGTCATGCCGGGTATCGTTATCGCTTTCCTGCTAAGCGGCTCGCGGGATTCGCTGCTTATGATGGTTGCCGCTATGGCCTGCGGCTTGTTTGCCGTCTTCCTCATTCAGCTCTTTCAGAACAAAGGCGTGCAGGCAGACGCCTCGATCGGAGTCGTATTTACCGCTCTGTTCGCGATTGGAGTCCTCCTGGTCAGCCTGTTCGCGCGGCAGGTCCATCTGGACCAGGATGCGATTCTTTACGGCGAAATCGCTTATGTGCACTGGAACACCTGGATCGTAAACGGCGTGGATCTTGGGCCCAAAGCGGTATGGCTGCTTGGCGTAACGCTGATCGTGATTGTGACGGTAATCGGCTTGTTCTATAAGCAGTTCAAGCTTTGCTCCTTCGACCCGGCGCTGGCCGCGGCCTGCGGCATTCCGGTAGCGCTGTTCCATTACCTCTTGATGGGAATGGTGTCGATGGCTACCGTCAGCTCGTTCGAAAGCGTAGGGGCCATTCTCGTTGTCGGGATGCTGATCATCCCGGCGGCAACCGCCTATCTGTTGACCGACCGGCTGGGCCGGATGATCGTACTCAGCGTAGGCGTCGGCATGCTAAGCGTCTTTGGCGGTTACGTTGCCGCGGTCATGCTTGATGCTTCCATTGCAGGCTGCATCGTATGCGCGGCAGCCGTGCTGTTCGCGCTGGCCTTCCTGTTCTCGCCTTCGCATGGCGTCGTAGCCAAGAAGCTCCGCCTTCGCAAGCTTGCGGCTTAATAAGTTAAGCATTGCTCCCCTTTCTTTCGGCAACCGAGGAAGGGGATTTTTTTATGGACTAACGATCCAATTCGTTGAACCCTTCGAGCTTGTCCCAACGTTTAAAACAATATCAAACGCTTCATTTGGAATCTCCCTAATCTGTGCTAAAATATTGCATAGTAGAAACAGGCAGGAGGATACCGAGCATGGGGAATTACAAATTAGTCGCACTCGACATGGATGGCACGCTGTTGAATGACCAGAGCGAGATCAGCGAGGAGAACGCGGAATGGATTCAACGGGCGCTGGATGCCGGCATTACGGTCAGCTTTTCCACGGGCCGGGGCTTCCGCGGGGCGCTTCCGTTTGCGGAGCAGCTGAAGCTGGAGACTCCGATGATTACGGCCAACGGCAGCGAGATTTGGCAAAAGCCGCATGTGCTGCACAAACGCACCTTGCTGAGCCCGGTATACGTCAAGCTGCTGCATGAGCTCGCGCTGAGGCATGCGGGAACCTGGTTCTGGGCTTACTCGACAACGGGCATTTACAACCTTGAGAAGTGGATCGACCCGTCAACGACGTATGAGGACCATCATTGGCTGAAGTTTGGTTATTACACGGAGGATGATGTTGTCCGCAATCGCATTCTCGAGGAAATTACCGAGTGGGATGCGCTTGAGATTACGAATTCCTCCACTGAGAACCTCGAGCTTAATCCGAAAGGAATTACGAAGGCCAGCGCGCTGCGCGAATTATGCGTCATGCTTGGCATCGAGATGTCGCAGGTTGTTGCGGCGGGAGACAGTTTGAACGATATTGCGGCGATCCGCGAAGCGGGACTTGGCGTAGCGATGGGCAACGCGCAGCAGGCGGTCAAGGATGCGGCTGACGCGGTGACGCTCACCAACAACGAGAACGGCGTTGCCGAGATCATCAAACAATATGTATTGAAAGGTTGATGCCTAAGTGGATATTTTAGGCTGGTCGCTGGTTGTCATTTTATTCGTAGTCGGGATGGCCGGGGCCGTCTGGCCGATTCTGCCGGGAGTTTTCGCGATATACGGCGCTTTCTTCGTATATGGCTTTTTCTTCTCGTTCCAGCCGTTTGGCTGGGTGTTCTGGACGGTGCAGACCTTAATCCTCATCGTTCTGGTTATAGCCGACCATGCGGTCAGCGCGTGGGGGGTTCACCGGTTCGGGGGTTCCAAGGCCTCTATCATCGGCAGTACGATTGGGCTTATACTAGGTCCATTCGTTATTCCTGCCTTTGGCCTTATTATTGGGCCGTTCGCCGGGGCCGTTATCGGGGAACTCGCGGTGGGCTCCAATATCGAGAAATCGTTTAAGGTCGGCATCGGCTCATTGGTCGGGTTATTGACCAGCGTCGTTGTCAAAATCATTCTTCAGGCAGCAATGATTGCGTTATTTATTATTTGGTTAATGGCCAACTAAGGAGATGGAGCAAATGGTAAAAGTAACGGTATGGAACGAGTTTCTGCACGAGAAGGAGCATGAAGAGGTAAAAGCGGTGTATCCAAGCGGCATTCATAACGCGCTTGCCGAGGGGATCCGCTCGGAGGGCATCGAGGTTCAAACCGCAACGCTGGAAGAACCGGAGCATGGCCTTACGGAAGAAAAGCTGAACAACACCGACGTTCTGATCTGGTGGGGACATATGGGCCATGACCGCGTAGACGATGCGATCGTGGAGCGGGTACATCAACGCGTAATGGACGGCATGGGACTGATTGTCCTTCACTCCGGCCATTTCTCGAAAATTTTCAAAAAGCTGATGGGTACGGGCTGCGACCTGAAATGGCGCGAAGCCGGCGAGAAAGAACGGATCTGGACCGTTAATCCGGCCCATCCGATCGCTGCGGGCATTCCGGAATACGTAACGATCGACCATGAGGAGATGTACGGCGAGCATTTCGACATTCCGGCTCCGGACGAGCTGGTCTTCGTAAGCTGGTTCGAAGGCGGAGAAGTGTTTCGCAGCGGCTGCACCTTCTTCCGCGGACAAGGCAAGATTTTCTACTTCCGTCCGGGTCATGAGACGCATCCGACCTACTATCATCCGCAGGTGCTGCAAATTATCCAGAACGGCGTGAAGTGGGCAGCTCCATCCCAGGCAGGCAAGCCCGTTCGCGGCAACCATCAGCCGCTCGAGCCAATCAAAGGCGAGGCTTAACCTGCTTCAGGCAAGTCATTATAGAAAGAGAAGGACAACATGAAAAAAGATTCTCTTATAAAAGGTACGTTAATTCTGGCGGCAGCCGCGCTGATTGCCCGGTTTTTAGGGATTTTTCAGCGGGTTCCGCTGGACCATATCCTTACCGAGAACGGCGGGCTTTATTTCGCGGTCGCGAACAACGTGTACTTGACGCTGCTAGTCGTGGCCACCGGCGGTCTTCCGAGCGCCATCAGCAAGATGGTATCGGAGCGTTACGCGCTCGGCCGCGAGCATGAAGCGAAACGGGTCTATCAGGCCGCGCTGCTCTTTGGCGTCGTAACCGGCATCATCCTGACGATTGCTTTGTACATTGCGGCTCCGTATTATGCCGTGCATATCGCCAAGACGCCAGGCGCGGAAGTAGCGATCCGCGCGGTTGCGCCAACGCTGCTAATTTTCCCGATTATCGCGATGATGCGTGGTTACTTCCAAGGCCGTCAGTTCATGATGGCGGGCGGCATGTCGCAGATCGTGGAGCAAATCCTGCGCGTTATCGTAGGCGTGGCGCTCGCTTATTATGTGGTCTCGATCGACTGGGGCGAAAAATGGGGCGCAGCCGCCGCATCGTTCGGCAACGTGATTGGCGGCGTGGGCGCTTTGCTTGTCATGCTGTATTATGCGGCAAGGCTGCGCCGGGGCGACCTCGCAGACCGGCCGGCGGTGGATATCGAAGCGGTCAAGGCCGCAGCCAAGATTCCTTTCCGGTCCATTTACCGCGAGATCTTCACGATGTCCATTCCGATTGTCATTACCGCGATGACCGTGCAAATTATTTATACGTTCGACTCGTCCTTATTCGTCCGTCTAACGGAATCGTATTACGGCTATCATGACGCGCTGCTCGTATTGAGAGATCTCAGCTTCAAGGCTCAGACGGTTGCGGGTATTCCGCCGATTCTGGCCATCGCGCTCAGCACGTCGATCATTCCGGTAATTTCATCGGCCTATTCCTTGCGGAATATGGCTGAGGTGGAGCGCCAGACCTCCCTCGTTATGCGGATTGTCTTGTTCACCGGCGTACCGGCAGCCTTAACGCTCGCAGCCGCATCGTATTCGGTTACGGGACTTATCTTCACGGGACCTAGAGGTTACGGCATCGTTGCCGCTCTGACGGCGGGCACGATCTTCCAGATTACGATGATGACAAGCAACTCGATTCTGTTCGGGCTTGGAAAAGCCCGTATCCCGATGATGAATACTTTTGTGGGAATCGGGCTGAAAATCCTGTGCAGCTACGCGCTTGCCCCGATTTATGGCGTATACGGCGTTATTATGGCGACAAGCGTCTGCTTTGTCGTTATGACATGGATGAATATCGAGGCGATCCGCAGGGAAGTGAAGTTCACGGTGCTTGGCAGCCGGTGGCCTTCTTACCTGGTAACCATCGTTGTATCCGTGGCGGCAGGATGGGGAACCGAGGCGGGAATCCGGCATCTGCTTGGCAGCTGGCCGGACAAGCTGACGTATCTGGTCTCCGCCGTCGCGGCCGGCGCCGTGATCGGAGTCCTATACCTGTTCCTGCTTGTGCTGCTCCGCGTCGTTACAATGGAGGATGCGAAGTCCTTCCCGGGGCCGCTGCGTAAGCTGTTTGTTCTGCTCCTGAAGGTGCTGGGACGCACGCAGGCGCAGAAAGAACGACATTAATTCTTTAATTTCCATACATTTACAATCTCCCTGAACCTCGGGTACAATAGATAGAGTTATAGGTCTATTAATCTATCTACTACTGGCTGTGAAGGGAGATTTGTAAATTGAAAAGTCTGAAAAGATTCAAGAGGGGGCTCATCCTGATTTTGGCGCTGACGCTTGTCATCGTTGCGGGCTGTCAGGCGATTCAGGGCGTGGACTTTAACACCGTATTGAAAAATACGCTCAAAGTGACCTCCGCGGAAAGCAAGCAGTCGGTAGAGCTGAAGCTTCTCATGAACGAAGAAGCGTATGAAGGAATGCCTGAAGAAGATATCGCTCTCATGAAATTATTCTCGAACATGAAGCTACAGTTGGATAACGTAAAGGTTCAGGATGCAAGCCATGCGTCCTATGCGGGCAAACTGATTTTCGGCGATAATGTCAGCATTGGCTTCTCGATCAAGCAATCGGATACCACCGCGGTTATCGAGGTTGAAGGCGCGAAGCTTCCAATCGTGCTTGACGTGACGGGAGCCGGCATAGGCTCAATGCTGGGTACGGTTGAGCTTGACGAAACGGCTGCAGGCTCGGATGACGAATCGGTAACGGCAATCGGCAAAGAAATGATGGACAGCGCAACGTCCTTCTTTATCGACAATCTGCCTAATCCGGACAAAATCTCGGTGAATGCGGTTCAAGAGCCTATCAATGGCGTTAACACATCCCTGTTCCATGTGAAGGCGGAGATGAGCGGCACCGAGATCTGGGCATGGATCAAGAAATACGTGGACGTTCTCGCAAGCGACCGCGAAGGCCTTGAAACGTTCGTGAAAGAAATCGTGGCGATCATGAGCAGCCATCCGGAGTTCTGGGAAGAAATCGGCATGAATCCACTCGAGCAAACCGGACTGGATATGCCAACCACGGATGACATGATGAAGGAAATGACGGACGAGCTTGAAGCTACACTTGTTTCGCTTCAGGAAGAGCTAAAGGCGATGGAAGAAGAGGGCGGAGAGGATCTTAAAGCGATCTTCAACGATGACTCCTCGATTAAAGCGGAGCTTTACGTGGACAGCAAGATGGATATCCGCAAACAGGTTATTGACGTTACGCTGAAACCTAGCGATCAAGCCTTGTTCCCGCTTGACGGTCTCTCGCTGCGTATGGAGAGCGAGCTGTGGAACGTTAACGGCAAGGTAGAGGCTGATACGCCGGTAATCCCTGCACAAGCTATCCATTCCGATCAGCTGGATACCATGCAGGGCTATCAGTTCCTACGCATGTTCGACAAACAATCGGCTGCTTACTCGCTGCTTGATAAGCTGGGCCTTGGAGAGCAGACGGTCGAGCTGTCCGTCGATTCTCGTTTTAACCCGGCCATCGTTACTCCTAAATACGTAACCATTATTCCGTTGCGCATCACTGCCGAACAGCTTGGCGCTTCGGTGAAATATGATAAAAAGACGAAGAATGTAACAGTCTATGACGAGGCGACCAATACGACGATCGCCCTGAAGGAAGGCTCTGACCGCGTAACGGTAAACGGCAAACCAGCGACTTGGTCGTTCGTAGCCAAAACCGTTGACGGCACCCTGTACGTAGCGGGACGCGATTTCGCGAACGCGCTTGGAGCGAAAGTTCGTTGGGATGACAGCTGGGGCAGCGATACCTTTGTCATCGAGCGTGCCGTACATTAATTTATTTGCAAGAGCAGGGAGGATGACAACGATGAACAAACTGACAACGGACGCAGCCTTCCGGGAAGCCGTCCAAGGCGACGGGGTTACGGTGGTCGTCTTCAAAACGACATGGTGCCCGGACTGTCACTACATCGATCCGTTTATGCCGGACGTAGAGCAGCAATACAGCGGCAAGATCTCGTTCCATGAAATCGACCGGGACGAATTGCCCGATCTTTGCTCCGAGCTGAACATTCTTGGCATTCCAAGCTTTATTGCTTTCCGTAACGGCAAAGAGCTGATCCGTTACGTGAACAAGCTGCGCAAGACGCGGGAGGAAATCGAACAGTTTCTGGACCGGGCGGTGCAGGTGGCAGACGCATTACCCCAAGATGAATAAATGGCAATCGTGCGGCTTCAGGAACTCCTTCCGAGCCGCACTTTTTTATGCCCGCGCATCATTGCCACGGAACTGTCACACCCTAGGAAGTGTCACATTTTCAACATGGCTTTTGACCC
Source organism: Paenibacillus sp. BK033 (assembly GCF_004345425.1). Classification (GTDB taxonomy): domain Bacteria; phylum Bacillota; class Bacilli; order Paenibacillales; family Paenibacillaceae; genus Pristimantibacillus. Next base: position 534,333 of record NZ_SLVP01000003.1, on the reverse strand, counting down.
CTATAATGGCTATAATGAGGTGACAACAAAACCCGAAATAAGGTGATTTTATTATGGTTACCGGCCGTTTTCGCGCGCTTGCTCTCGCATCGTGCATCGGAATGCTTTTTGTTCTTCTTGCCGGAGCATTAGTTACGAATACCGGATCCGGACGCGGATGCGGTGATGATTGGCCGCTTTGCAACGGTAAATTTATTCCTGCGTATACAATGGAAACCGCAATCGAATTTTCCCATCGTCTGATTACCGGATTTGAAGGACTGCTCGTCGTGGCAGCCTTTATTGCCATATACCTGCTGTTCCGGAAAAACAACGCGGATTATAAAGAGCCGCTTATCTATGCAAGCGGCGCTCTGCTGTTCACGGTCATTCAAGCGCTTATGGGCGCGGCCGCTGTCGTATGGTATCAGTCCGACGCCGTTATGGCTATTCATTTCGGCATTTCCTTAATTGCATTTGCCTTTACCTTGCTGCTCGTTGTATGGTCGTATCGCGCAAAAGACGGCAGGCCCGCGGAATTTACGGTGCCCCGCGCGATTTATCCCCGGATGCTGGCCGTAACCATCTTCTGTTACATCGTTGTTTATCTCGGCGCGTTTATCCGCCATACCGAGTCAGCAGGGGGCTGCCTGGGCTGGCCGTTATGCAACGGCGAGGTGGTGCCTGAGCTTCAAGGCGCGACAGCAGCTGTTTTTATCCATCGTTTAGGTGCACTTATTTTTGGTCTTGCTCTAATTGGTCTGTATATCCATGTCCGCAAAATCAGCGGCAAAGGCAAAGGTCTTACGAAATCCGCCGGCTGGGCTCTCGTTCTCGTTATCGCTCAAATTCTGAGCGGTGCGCTGCTGACGGAGACAATCGGCAACGATGACTGGTTCCTGTTTACGAACCTGCTTCATAATTTAATTATAACGGGCTTGTTTGGGATATTGTGTGATATGCTGATACGTTCCTGGCGGCTGCGGGAAGGACGGGAGAACGCTTGAGTTTTCAAAACCTGCGTGAATTTGTAGAGGTATTAAAAAAAGAGAAAGATCTGCTTGTTATCGACGCGCAAGTAGATCCTTATTTGGAGCTGGCGGAAATTCACCGCCGCGTTATCGAAGAGGAAGGACCGGCACTGCTTTTCACCAACGTGAAGGGCAGTCCTTTTCCCGTTCTGACGAATATGTTCGGGACAAGCCGCCGGGTTGACCTCGCGTTTGGTACACGCCCGGAAGAAATCATGAAGCAAATCGTTGGCGCTGCGGACCGTATTATGCCGCCAACGCCAAAAGCGATATGGGGCGAGAAAAAGCTGATCTGGGACATGATGAAGGTAGGCATGAAGGAAGTGCCAAGCGGCACGGCGCCCATTCTGCAAGTGTTGAAGCGTCAGAATCCGCTGGCCGGTCTGCCGCGCGTAACAAGCTGGCAGGAGGACGGCGGTCCGTTTATTACGTTGCCTCTTGTCTATACGGAGAGCTTAAAATCACGCAAAGCGCATAATCTAGGGATGTACCGCATGCAAATCTTTGACGATTCAACGACCGGCATGCACTGGCAAATACATAAAGGCGGCGGCTTCCACTATCATGAAGCCGAACAGCGGAACGAAGCGCTGCCGGTATCCGTTTTCCTCGGCGGACCGCCGGCCTTGATCGCTTCCGCGATTGCGCCGCTTCCGGAGCATTTGCCGGAGCTCTTAATGGCTTCGCTTATCCTGGGCGGCAAGCTGCCGGTTGTATCCGACCCGCACGGCAAGCACCGCATTCCGGCGGAAGCCGAGTTTGTCATCAGCGGACAAGTGCCGCCGCATCTCCGCCGTCCGGAAGGTCCGTTTGGCGATCATTTCGGTTATTACTCGCTTATCCATGATTTCCCGGTCTTTAACGTCAATCATGTCTGGCACCGCAAGGATGCGATTTATCCGGCGACGATTGTGGGCAAGCCCCGTCAGGAGGATTACTATCTGGGCGAATACTTGCAGCGCCTTCTGGCACCGGCCTTCCCGATGGTTATGCCGGGCGTGCATGAGCTCTGGGCATACGCGGAAGCCGGCGTACACGCGCTTGCCGCAGCCGTTGTCCGGGAATCCTATTCCCGCGAGGCGCTGTCGACAGCCTTCAGTATTTTGGGCCAAGGCCAGCTGACCTTGACCAAATTCCTGATGCTGACGGATCAGCCGATTGACCTGTCTAAGTTTGACGTATTGCTTGAGACCGTGCTTGAGCGGTTCCAGCCGCAGACGGATCTGTTTGTATTCGATGAAACCTCCCATGATACGCTGGATTATACGAGCGGTAAATTCAACCACGGCAGCAAAGCGGTTATGCTTGGCGTCGGCAAGCCGGTCAGAGAGCTGCCTTCCAGCTATAAAGAAGGCGTAATCGAGGAAATTACGAACGCCCAAGTGTATTGCCGCGGATGCCTTGTTGTATCGGGCGCATCCTATGAAGCAGAGCCGCAGCTTGCGGAGCGCCTGCTGACAAGGCTGTCGGAGCGCGGCACGGAATGGCCGTTTGTTATCCTGGTGGATGATGCTAACGTTGCGCATGGGCAAACGTCCTTCTTGTGGACGGTGTTCACACGGTTTAATCCGGCGGATGATATTTACGCGAATGCCGAAATTCGCCGTCATCATTTTGGCTACAAGCTGCCAATCGTTATCGATGCGAGAATGAAGCCGGGCTATCCGGCAGAACTGTTCGCGCGCGAGGATATTACCAAGCTGGTTGACAGCAGATGGAACGAGTACTTCAAATCCTAAGTTGCGAAGAGAGGCGGGGATGGCCGATGCTGCGATTTCTATTTGATGAACCGGAGAGGGAGCCGCAAGGCCGCCTTGCGGAAACGTTACAGCTGATGAATCAGTTTGTCGCCATTTTGCATGAGAAGATCGAAGCGGGCAAAGACAACGACCATAAGCTCCGTACGTACGAAGTGTGGACGAAGGGCTTAGTCGCTTCCTTGAACGAAATCGAGCAAAGCTGCTACGCGGCCAGGCGGTTTAAGGAGAAGATCAAGTCCCCTTCCGTCAGCCAGATGTCGGAGGAGGAAGGGCTCAATTACCAGCGCTACGTTTATTTTGACAAAAACGCGTTTATCCGCATTTTTGCCTTGCTGGATAAGCTGAGCATCTTTCTTAATGACATCCTTGATTTGAAAACGGAGAAGATCAAGCCGCATTTCTCCTACTTTACGGTTCTGCGCAATATGCGCGACAAGAAGGCGCATCCGGATTTGACTTGGAAGCTGAACGACATCAAGGAGAGTCTGAAGGAACCGATGGGACGGCTGCGGAAGCGCCGCAACACCGAAATTCATTACATGAATACGGAGATGCAGGATGATCTTGCGCAAGCTCATAAAATGTACGGACAGGAAGTGCAGTTAGAAAATATCGAGGCACAATCGGACGATCTCCAGCATGGACTGCAAATGGTGACAGGATCATTACGCCTAACCTTTGACTATGCTTGCGGACTAATACGAACCAGGTAGGCTAAATCGCGGGGAGGAATGCGCGTGGAGCTGATGGGCAGAACGGCGCTTGTAACCGGAAGCGCCAAAGGGCTTGGCAAACGGACTGCATTGCAGCTCGCAAGTCTTGGCTGCAGCATCGTGTTAAACTATCTGGGGAGCAGGCAGGAGGCGCTGGAGCTTCAGCGCGAGATTGAGCGGCTTGGCGTAAGAGCAACCGCCATGCAAGGCGATATATCCGTTCCGGCAGGGGTAGCGCAGCTGGCAGCCGAAGCGGAAGCCTGGAATGGCGGCATCGATATCCTGGTGAACAACGCGGGCCCGTTTATACGCGAGCGGCGCTTGTTTGCGGATTATAATGAAGACGCTATCATTCAATTGTTAAATGGCAATTTGCTTGGCGTGATGCTGCTGGACCATAAGCTGCTTCCGGGCATGCGCAAGAGGGGTTGGGGGCGCATCATCCATCTGGGCTTCGGACACGCGGACGAAGCCAGAGCGTGGCCTCATAGGGCCGTTTACGCCGCGGCGAAGACGGGTCTCGTCTCCTTCACCAAGTCGCTTGCGGTCGAAGAGGCGCCTTCCGGCATTACCGTCAACATGATTGCGCCCGGCGATATCCGAGGCTTGAACAAGGAACGGACGATTGACGAGGCGGCTTGCGAGAAGGAATTCGAGTCGCCGGTCGGAAGACCGGGAACCGGGGAAGATATCGCGAGAGTGATTGGCTTCCTTTGCCAGTCGAGATCGGATTATTTGACCGGCAGCATCATTAACGTAACCGGCGGATTTGATGCGATTCGATCGAATATTATCGGGTTATAAGGAACAAAAAAAAGAGTCTTGCCAGCTTGAAGCGGGCAAGACTCTTGCATTTTAGAATACCTGAACAACTTCCTGTACGCCTTCAACTTCCTCGAGCAGCGCGCGCTCGATACCGGCTTTCAGTGTAATTGTCGAACTTGGGCAGCTTCCGCATGCACCCATCAGACGAAGTTTAACGATGCCGTCCTCTACGTCTACCAGTTCAACGTCACCGCCGTCGCGTTGCAGGAACGGACGCAATTTATCCAGTACGTCCAATACTTCGTCGTACATTGTATCTTGTGCTTGACTCATTGCAATCATCTCCTTTCTCCCCTATTATAGTACAAAGTGCGAGGAATGAAAATGGATATCAACCGTTAAGGCCAGGTGATCAAAAAATTGTCAAAACCGCTTATCGAGTTCTGCAACGGCAACATGCATCACGGAACGGAAAGCATTATGAAGCAGCTTGAACAAGACGAACGGCTGAAGGTGGTCGAATACGGCTGTCTCGGCAACTGCGGAGAATGTTATTTGAAGCCATTCGCGTTAGTTGACGGCAGGATTATCGCTGCCGAATCCATAGAGGACCTAGACCGCCGTATTCGTGAAACCATCAGCGCCAAGCAAAATTAACCGAAGTGGCGTTTCGATTTCCAGAGTATGCCGCTCTTGATCAAGCGCGGAATTTTACCCATCATAGGCGTGTTGCCCATGAGGCCAAAGCCGCTCTTCTTGCCAAGGGAACCCATAACGCCCTTCAGCTTGAGTTTGCCAAGCTTAGGCGTTTTGTTGTTCCAGATGGCATGAATAACTTCCGCAATTTGTTTGCCTTGCGCGCCGGCCGCTTGCCCGCTAGGGGAGAACGGCAGCGATGCGCAGTCGCCGCATACAAAGACATCGGTATAGTCCGGCAGCTGATGGTATTCATTGATGATAAGCCGGCCTTGTTTGTCCTTCGGCAGATTCATGCGCTGTACGATTTCGATCGGCTGAATGCCGGCTGTCCATACCGTAACGTCGGTTAGAATCGTTTGATTCGAGTTCGAGTCATGCAGAGCGCCTTGCTCAAGCCGGCATAACGATATGTGGCTGAGCATCTCCACTTCATGCTCTCTGAACCAGGAAGCCACAAACTTCTGCAGCGGTCCAGGGAAGGCCGACATGACGCTTGGTCCGCGGTCAATGATGCGGATGTTCAGGTCGGATCGCGCTTCGCGCAGCTCCGCAGCCACTTCTACGCCGCTAAGACCGCCGCCAATGATCGATACTTGGCCATAAGGCTTCACATCGTTCAGCAGCTGGTAAGTTTTGCGCGCATTCGAAAGGGTTTGGATGCTGGTCGAGAACTCTTCCGCGCCTTCGATGCCGTGGTAATTATCCGTACAGCCAAGTCCAATTACGAGCCATTCGTAATCGATTGGATCCTGACCTTCCAGGTAAACAAGCTTTTTATCCAGGTCAATATCTACAACTTCCCCAAATCGGGTTGTCAGACGCGGATCCTGCGGGAATTTCACGCGGATCTCCATATCCGAAACCGTTCCGGCCGCAAGCGCGTAATACTCTGTTTTAAGGCCTTGATAAGGCATGCGGTCTACGAGGATGACTTCCACGTCGATTGGCAGCTGTTTCTCGATCACGTCCGCCGCGATAGCCTGGCCGCCGTAACCGCCGCCCAAAATAACAAATTTTCTCATATGATTCCCTACCCAACTCCAAAATGATGAATGACTTGTGTGTGCCTAATATGTGCGTCTAGCCGCGTGATTACTCATATACTTTAATTTCGTTATAGAACGTATCTCTCTCCACTGGGATACGTCCGGCTCCTTTAATGAGCCATAAGAGGTCCTCGCGCGTAATGCCTTCCGGCGTAAGAGCGCCCGCCGCATGGCTGATTTTTTCTTTTACAATGGTGCCGTGAGCGTCGGATGCGCCCATCGTCAGCGCGACCTGCGTCAGCTGCGTGCCGATGTTGATGAAGTAAGCTTTAATATGCTGAATGTTGTCCAGCATCAGGCGGCTGATCGCGATCGTCTTCAAATCCTCGAAGGCCGAGTTGCGGCGTCGGATGCCTGCTTTCGGATTAATCGGCTGCATCGACAAAGGAATGAATACCTGGAATCCGTTCGTTTCGTCTTGAAGCTCGCGGATCTGTATCATGTGACGGATGCGGTCCTCATGCGATTCGATCGAGCCGTACAGCATGGTCGTATGCGTGCGCATGCCAAGATTATGAGCGGTGCGGTGCACCTCTAAATATTGGCTGACGTCGGCTTTATCGACGCGCATTTTTTTGCGGTAATGATCGGATAATATTTCTGCGCCCCCGCCGGTCAGCGATTTGAGGCCGACCTTCATAAGCTCTTGCAGTACTTCCTTGTAGCTTAAGCCGCTAATACGCGAGAAAAAGTCGATTTCCGCAGCTGTGTAGGCTTTAAGCGTTACTTCGGGGAAGCGCTCGTTTAAGGCCTTCAGGGAATCGACGTAATATTGGAACGGAACATGCGGGTTATGCCCGCCTACAATATGGAATTCTCGTACACCGGGATGGAAGTGCTGCTCTACGTATTCAATCATTTCTTGACCGGATAAGGTGTAAGCGCCCGGAGCGCCTTCGTCTTTGCGGAAATTGCAGAATGCGCAATGCGCTTCGCAGACGTTCGTAAAGTACAAGCTCATGTTTTCGATAAAATAAACTTTTTTCCCGTTCTTGCGAAGGTTAACTTCATTAGCTAGTTGCCCAATCGTAAGCAGATCATCCGATTGATACAGGAATACACCGTCTTCAAGCGTAAGGCGTTCCCCGTTTCGGACTTTGTCGATAATCGACTGCATTTGCTTATTATCAGATGGAATGGCGATGTTCATCTTGGCAACCTCCTTTTTCTCAAAAGTTAGTTAGGTGTGGTGCTGCGGCATGCTGCCATTTACCGTTCAAGGAAGAGTGGAATAAATTCAGGCTATGCCTTTGTGAAAAAAATAACTTGCTCATCCGATTAAGAAAGCTTCCATTATTATAAACCCGTACGCAAAAGGCGGCAACACCTAAAGTCTTCAACTCGTTCCAATAGGAAGGCTCTCATCTCTTGAGGAAGCGGAGGAAGAGGAGTATACTGTAACTATAACGGTACATTTATTTTTATTTATATAGAGGAGGGAAGAAGCATGATCACGATTAGTGAATCGGCATCTGACAAAATTAAAGAAATGCTTGAGGAGGAAGGCACTCCCGGGCTGTTCCTGCGCATTGGCGTGAAGGAAGGCGGCTGCACGGGCTTCTCCTACGGCATGGGCTTCGACGATGAAGAGAACGAGAACGACAAGTCGATGGAAGTCGCGGACCTGAAAGTGGTCGTAGACGACGAAAGCTTGAAGTACCTATACGGTCTTATCATCGATTGGAAAGAGTCGGCCATGGGCGGCGGCTTTACGATCGAGAACCCGAACGCAACCGCTACTTGCGGCTGCGGCTCGAGCTTCCGTACCGCTGCGGCGGCTGGCAAGCCGGATAGCGACTGCTGATATTGGGCTGAGCACGCCTGTGCTCAGCTTTTTTGTTGGGGATTCGCCAGTATGCAGGCTCCGCAAAAGAATGTTCTTCCAATCGCCATTGTTCCCGGAATCTATGAATGAACCGTACAAGGTACGATTCCGGGAACAAAAGCGAGCACTCCGTTTCTCCAGAACATTCTTTTGCTCCGCCTGTACGGCGCACAGCACCCAAACAAAAGCGTTCGCAAAAGGCCAGGCTCAGCCAGCCTTTTGTGACCAATTAGACAGGTTGCTAACACAACCTGTCTAGCCTAAACCAAACCGGCGTCCCATTTAGCGGACGCCGGTTTTTTGTTAAAAAAAAGAAGTCGGCCGAGGAACGGAGGAAGTGAATGCTCTTGAGAAACGAAGTGCCCGCCTTTGCTCGGGGATTCCTACCTTAAAATATAATCAAAGAAATCGCGAGCAACAGCGGTCGAAGGAGCATTTACTTAGGTAGTGACCTCCGCTTACCTCTGCATCTTACGAGAATTCATCCAAAGAGGAATACGGAACACCAGGTTGATGAGCAGAACGAAGAACACGAGTACCGCCGCCGACTTCTGGGCGATATCCTGGGCGTCCGGAACGATAGCCTCGGACTGGACATACCACAGGTGAACGGCAAGCGTCTCGCCCGGCGAGAAGAGGCTGAAATCCCACATTTCGCCGGAGGTCGTAACGCCGGCCGTCAGGATAATAACGGCGCTTTCACCGAATGCGCGGCCAGCGACAAGACAGATCCCGGTAATAATTCCGTTCATGGCCGCAGGGATCAAGACGCGAACGATCGTCTGTAAATGTGTAGCCCCCAGCGCAAAGGAAGCATTTTTCAGTTCCTTCGGCACGGCACGGATGGACTCCTCCGTTACGCGGGTCAGAACCGGCAGGTTCAAGAACGCCAGGCTGACAGCACCGCCGAGAATCGTCAGGCCAAGCTGGAACATTTCCACGAACAGGGCGATGCCAAACAATCCGAAGATGATTGAAGGGACGGAAGCGAGACCCTCTACGCAAATCCTCACAAACGAGATCAGCTTGTTATCCGGCGCAAATTCGGCGAGATAAATGCCTGCCGCCATCCCCAGCGGAATAGCGATCACAAGCGACAGGAACAGGATATAGAAGGAGTTCAGAAGAGCAGGGCCGATACCGCCGCCTTCTTCAATCTCGCTTGGCAGGCCGAACAGGAAGTTCCAGGAGAGCTTCGGCAGGCCGTCCTTCAGTATGAGGAACAGGAGGCCGAGAATAAAGAGAACGATGGCGATGCCAACGGTCCAGACCAGAATCGTAAACAGACGGTTATTAAAGCTGTTGATTCCTCTTTTGCCGCGGAAAGGATTCGTTGCGTTTACTGCGGTGTTTACGTTGCTCATGATTGTACTCCTCTCCGTTGCAGCCAGCGTACGCCTACGATCATCAGAAGCGAGATGGCAAGCAGCAGGAAGCCCATCAGATACAGCGCATAGTTCCAAGTGGAGTCGAACGGAACGTTGGCAATCTGCATAACGATATTACTCGTTAATACCGAGGTAGGCTTAAGCAGGCTGTCCGCGATTTGCGGGGTATTGCCGATAACCATAACAACCGCCATAGTTTCGCCGATTGCGCGGGCCATGCCAAGAATAACGGCATACAGGATACCGCTGCGTGCGGAAGGAATAAGCACCTTTACGACCGTTTGGAAACGGGTAGCGCCAAGAGCATAGGACGCATCGCTGTATTTCTTCGGTACGGCGGTAATGGAGTCATCGCTGATCCTGCTGATCGTCGGCAGGACCATGATGGTCAATACGAGAGACGCGGCAAGCAAGCCGTCGCCCATGCCCGTACCGGTAACGTCCCGGATTAGGGGAATAAGAACAGTGAGACCCAGATAACCGTAAACAACCGACGGAATGCCGACGAGCAGGTCCATGACCGGACGAAGCGTATTTTTCAGCCATGCCGGTACGAAGGTCGACAGAAAGACCGCGATCAGGAGCGAGAGCGGAACGGAAATGATCAAAGTCAGCAAAGTAAGGGCAAACGTGCCGAAAATGAATAACAATCCGCCGTATTGCTCGGTCTCCGGACTCCATTCCGTGGACAGGAAAAATTCGGAGAAGGATACGTCGCCAAAGGTCAATACGCCGGTGCGGAACATAAGCGCAAGGATAAGGAAAAGGATCAGACACACAAAACCGGCGCAGGCAATACAAACGTAACGGAACAGGCGGTTCATCACAAACAGGCGTTTCCTGCGGTCAAACGGCTTGCCGCTTCCCGTCAAAAGACTGCCGCCCAGATCGATCTGGCCCGCAGTGGATGAAGTATCTAACATAGTGATTGATCGGCTCCTTCGGTAGCAAGCAGCCGCCTGTCGCTTCGCGAAAGACGGCCGCCGTTACCTATATTCGATTGACTAGGATTATTTCATTGCGGAAAGCGGGATGAATTTCAGCTTTTTCAGCGAACCGTTTTGGAACTTGGCGCTTTGCACGTATTTGATGAATTCTTTAACAACGCCTGTAGGTTGGCCTTTCGTCATGTAGTAGCCATAGCCCCAAACTTTGTATTTGCCGTTGATCACGTTGTCTACAGTAGGAGCAACACCGTTGATGCTTACGCCGGTCATTTTTGTCGTGATGTAAGCGAAGTCGAGGTAACCGATAGCGCCAGGAGTCGACTCAACGGCTGTTTTCATGTCGCCGCTTGTTTTAACTTCTTTGTAGTTGGAGCCTTTTGTCATGAAGTCCGTACCGTTCAGCGCTTTTTGTTGGAAGTTAACGCGGGTGCCGGAACCAAATGCGCGGTTAACGACGATGATATCCGCATCTTTGCCGCCAACTTCTTTCCAGTTCGTTACTTTGCCGGAGAAAATGTCTTGCAGCTGTTTTGTAGTCAGGTTGGTTGCCGTAACGCTTTTGTTTACTACGGCAGCGAATGGAGTAACCGCTACTTTGTTAGCGACTTGGCCCGTAAAAGCTTCGAAGCCGGGAACCGCTTTTGTAGCATCCCAGTCAACCGCGCCGATATCGGCGATGCCTTTGCGCACGGATTGAGGACCCGTGATGGAACCGGCTGCCGAAGCGGAGATTTTAACCTTCGGATTCAGTTTTTTGAATTCGTTAGCCGCTTGAAGAGTAAGCGGGAGAAGAGCGGAAGAGCCATTGATGACGATTTTGCCGGACAGCTTGCTAGCTGCTTCCGTCTTGGTAGGGGCTTGAACGGAGCCAAAGCCGATGGTTGCGATAAGAGCGGCTACCGTAGCCGCTTTAAGCCATTTCAGTTTCATTTTCATTATTCCTCCTAAATGAATGTGAAGCCTTCACGCTTCGTATGCATTAGCTAAAATAGTTGTGCTTGTGGATCGATTAGCGGGTAATCGTTGTGAAATTGCCGTTAACCGGAACAGCCAGCTGGTCGTTGCTGATTGCGGCGATATCGCCTTTGCCCGATACGATCAGCTCGGATACCGCATCCGATACGCCGTACAGCTTGCTTGCCGTCCCAGTTGCAGGATCGATGGCGCTGATGCTGTTTGCATCGCCTTTTGCAGTCAAGACGATCAATTTGCCGTCAGCTTGGTTCAATTGGTACACGTCTTCTGCGTTGTAGACGTTTGCCGCTTCAAGAGAAGCCGTGTTTACCGAGGCAACGCTGCCAACGTTATCCTCGCCGATGCTTACGTAGTAAACCTTGGAGCCGTCAGCGGACAGTTCCAGGAACGCCTTGTCGCTTGCATCCTTCGTCAGCTGAACCGGTTTATTGTCGCCTTTAGCCGAGTCGTAGAAGAAAGCTTGCGTTTCCGTACCTGTTGGGTCGATCGTGACGTCATCCTTGCTTACGTCCGTGGCGTCGTTTTTAACAACAGGCTGTTTGATTTGGAAGTAAGCCACTTTAGTGCCGTCAGCGGATACCGTAAGGTTAGCTTTGTAGTCGACTTTGTCTTCCAGAATTTTTGTTACGCTGCCGTCAGCCAGGCTGAGCTTGCAGATAACGGAGTTTTTGTCGCCTTGGAAGAAGAAGATCGAGCTGCCGTCAGCCGAGAATACCATTTCGTTTTTGATCGAAGTATCCGTGCTTACTTTTGTCGATTGTTTCGTGCTCAAATCAATGACGTTAACCGTACCGTCTTCTTCGGAATAAGCGGCTTTCGAACCGTCCGGGGACACGATCAGCTCGGAGGTATCGGACGAAGTAAGCAGCAGTTCATTTTTGCCTGTCGCAGCGTCAACCAGATAATCCTCGCGGCCGTTCTCGCCAGTGATCGACGCGATCAGCTTCGAAGCGTTTACCCAAGTCACTTGATCGACATTCTCGAGGAATTTGATCGAAGTGATGTTGCCGTTGGAGTAGCCTGCGCCCAGTTTGCCAAGGAAGCTTACCGGTTCAACGAATGCTGTGCCGTTTACAGTCACGGCATCGCTCAGCTTAACGACATTGTGGTTCAATTGAACGGTAATTGTGCTGCCCGAAACATTCAGGGAAGCTTCAAGAGCTTTCGCCAGGTCGCGAACGGATGCGAGCGTTACGCCTTGCGCGTCAATCGTGCGGATTGCGACAGAGTTGCCGTTGATGGAAACGGTAATGGAACCGATTTGAACCGCTTGTGCCGTTTGTACGGCCGATTGCGCCATTACGGGTGTAACAGCTGCTGCTCCAATTGCTGTAGCGAGCACGGAAATGACTACTGCTTTTTTCATTTGAAGTTCGTCACCTTTCTTATTTTCGAATAATTGCTAGGTCCGACGGCACTACGCCGGTATGTATGAATGGCCTTGATTTTTCCCCCCGTCAAGCCGCGTCGGAACTATTTCGATTTCATAGCTAGTCTAACAGCGGAATATTATCCCATTATTTAGAAATTGTAATGATTTTGTGAAGAAAGACCTAGGTTGAATGGGACTGGCGAAATTGCTATCCTAAAATGACAATGGGGAGGAATGCCGGCATGTATCGGATATTCATCATCGAAGACGATGACAAAATAGGAGCAATACTGAAATCAACCATGGAGAAATACGGATTTGAAGCGAAGAGGGCTGCTGACTTCAAGGATTTGCTGGCGGAGTTTGCGTCGTATGATCCGCATCTGGTTCTGCTCGACATCAATCTGCCGTATTTCGACGGCTTTTATTGGTGCAGGCAAATCCGGACAAGGTCTAACGTCCCGATTCTGTTTATCTCAGCCCGCGAAGGAGAGATGGATCAGGTGATGGCTATTGAAAATGGCGGAGACGACTATCTTTCGAAGCCTATTCATCTGGATTTGCTGCTCGCGAAGGTAAAGGGAGCTTTGCGCCGGGCATACGGGGAATATGCCGCGGCTTCGGCCGCTTCGGCGGCGGCATCCGCCGAGCTCGAATTGAAGGGACTGCGCCTTAATCTTAGCCGCAACGAGCTGGAATGGCAGGGAGAGCGGACGGAGCTGACGAAGAACGAACGGCTGCTGGCCGAGGCTTTCATGAAGAGGCCCGATGAGATTGTGGCAAGGGAGCAGCTGCTTGAGGCATTATGGGATGATGTTCAGTTTGTGGACGACAATACGTTAACCGTTAATGTCACCCGGCTGCGCAAGAAGCTCGAAGAGATCGGCATTCTAAAAGCGATTGAGACGGTCCGGGGACAAGGCTACCGGCTGAGCGCCGAAGCGCTGCAGGAGGCCAAAGCATGATCCGTGCTTATCTTTGGGATCGGAAAGTTCTGATCGCAACCTACCTGACAGGCTCCTTCATGGCGTGCGCGATGTTTTCTCTCGATAAGCTTCGTTACGAGAGAGCGGACGCGGGGCTTGTCTATTATTACGCCGAGCTTGCGGTTTTCCTGCTGATTATTGGACTGGCCGTTGACTACCTTCGTCAGCGCGGCTATTACAAGCAGCTTCAGGATGCGATTGAACACGGAACGGAGCTCAATGCTTCGATGGTGGTATCCTCCGGCGTCACCAAAGAGCAGCTTGCCGTGCAGAAGCTGTTGGCTGCGCAATACGGCGCCTATTTGACGGATCTCAGTCAGTACCGCCGGCAGCAGGAGCAGCATAATCATTTCGTTCTGCAATGGGTTCACCATATGAAGACTCCCGTCTCGGTCATTGATCTGCTTGTCCAGGAAGCGCTGCAGGAGCGGGATGTTCCGCCCGCCCATTCCGAAAGACTGCAAAGCATCCGCGAGGAGACCGGCAGGATGACAAGAGGGCTCGATATGATGCTGCATACGGCGAGGCTCGACAAAATCGAATTTGATCTGCATCCCCGTTCGGTGGCGCTTCACGAAGCGGCCCGCAGCGTAATAAACGCCCACAAGCAGCTCTGCATACGGCATGCTATATATCCGAGAATAGACGGAGAGGCGGTTGTGGAGACCGATGAGAAATGGCTGACGTTTATTTTGAATCAGCTGATCGGCAATGCGATCAAATACTCGAAGCGCAAGCCGGGCTCAAAGAAGCTGATCGTCAGCATCGAGCAGGAGCCGGATTTAAGCGCCGTCAGGATGTCAGTTATAGATGAAGGAATCGGAATCGAGGCGCATGATCTGCCAAGGGTTTTTGACCCGTTTTTCACCGGAGAGAATGGCCGTTCGGTTGAGGAGTCAACGGGGATGGGGCTTTATTTGGCCAAGCAGGTATGCGGCCGTCTCGGTCACGAGCTGTATGCCGAATCAGAGGTTGGTTCCGGTACGAAGGTTACGGTTGTGTTCCGTCCCGAAGGGATCCATTTGTTGCGTTAAATTCGCCGATGCGAGCGAAACATGACAAAATCGTAAGATTCATAGCCTCCAATTGAAAGGTAAATCGATGGGTTGATAAGGGCGGATGGAGCTATACTGAGTCCATAATCAAAACAAATGAGCAAGTCTTGGGGAGGCTGTTACGATGAGTGTATTGCGTACGAAAGGGATTGGAAAGATCTATCATTCAAAAGGGAATATGTCCTATCGGGCGCTTGAGGATATCGATCTGAACATTGAAGCGGGAGAGTTTGTTGGCGTCATGGGCCCTTCGGGCAGCGGGAAAACAACGCTTCTCAACCTGCTCGCTACGATTGACCGTCCGACATCCGGCGAGCTGGAAATCAACGGCGTACAGCCTGGCAAGCTGAGCGACAAGAAGCTGGCGCTGTTCCGCCGCAGAGAGCTGGGCTTCGTGTTTCAGGACTTTAACCTGCTTGATACGATGACGATTAAGGAAAATATTATTTTACCGCTTGTGCTTGAAGGCGCAGCGCCGCGCGTTATCGAAGAGAAGCTGAAGCCGCTGGCGATTATGCTGAATATCGACAGTATCCTGGACAAGCGGACGTACGAGGTGTCCGGCGGACAGAAGCAGCGCGCCGCTATTGCCCGGGCAATCATTCACCAGCCTGCGCTGGTGCTTGCCGACGAGCTCACCGGCAACCTCGATTCCAAAGCGGCGAAGGATGTTATGGACGCGCTCAAGGATATGAATGAGCGCCTTGGCGCAACGGTTCTGATGGTTACGCATGATCCGTTCTCGGCAAGCTATTGCAAACGCATCGTCTTCATTAAGGACGGCAAGCTGTTCAGCGAAATCCGGAGAGGTGCGAACCGCCAGGCGTTCTTCCAGCAGATTCTGGATTCTTTGAGTGTACTGGGAGGTAATTTCGATGACGTTCCGTTCGCTCGCGCTTAGCAATATGAAGGGAAACTGGCGTTCGTACAGCGCCTTTTTCCTAAGCTGCGTATTTTCCGTACTGATCTTCTATATGTATTCATCGTTTATTTTTCATCCGGATGTCGTAAACGGACATATTGAACAGGCGGCAAAGGTAAGAAGAGGGATGCTTTTCTGCCTTTACATTATCGGAATCTTCTCCTTTCTGTTTGTTCTGTATTCCAACTCGGCTTTCCTTAAAACGCGCAAGCAGGAGTTTGGCTTGTTATCCTTATTCGGGATGACCAAAGCGCAGCTGAGAAAGCTCGTTATTTATGAAAGCATTGCCCTGGCTATTCTGTCCATCGGCGTTGGAATCGGGCTTGGGATGCTGTTCAGCAAGCTGTTCTTTATGGCCCTGTCGGTGTTTCTGAAGGTAACGGACCCGATACCGTTTGCCGCTCCGCTGAAGGCGGTTGGAATGACCGGTCTTGGGTTCTTTGTCCTGTTTGTCGCGATTGCCGTTCTTACTTCCCTCCGGATCGGCAAAGCCGAGCTGGTGGAGCTCTTCAAGGCCGGCCGCAAGCCCAAAGGCATGCTGCTGTTCTCGCCTTGGCTTGTAGCACTGGCGCTTGTATCCCTTGGCGCGGGATACACGATGGCGGTTATGTTGAATCCCTTTAATTTCTTTTATATGGCCCTGCTTATCCTCGTAACGGTGACGGTGGGAACTTATTTCCTGTTCACGCAGTTCAGCGTGCTGCTGATCCGTTTCCTGCAGAGGCGCCATTCGTTCTTTTATAACCGTACGAATATGGTGGTTCTGTCGCAGCTTGGCTACAAGCTGAAGGATAACGCGCGGATTCTGTTTATGGTCTCGATTATGAGCGCGGTTATTCTGACTGCCTCCGGAACGTTTTATTTGATGCAGGTAAGCGCGAAACAGCAGATTTACCAGTTCTATCCTTATGCGGTTGCGGTGATGGAGAAGGGTCTCCAAAGCCATGAGGTGATTGATCCGGAAGAGCTGAAGACGCATCTTCGCGAAGCCGGCCATCCCGTTACCGATGCAAAGATTGTGAACGGAGCCAGCGTAACTCATATTAAGCTGACGCGGAGCAACGGGAACAATATCGATTATAACCCGGACACCATGATGATCTCGGAGTCGGATTATAACCGTCTGGCGAAAGCGCAAGGGAAGAAGACGATTCATCTTAAGCCGAATACGGTAGCGCTGCCGGGATCGTTCAGCCCTCCTATTGAACGGATTCAGGGGACTGTGCAGGGCAAAGCGATTGATTATGCCGTATCGGTAACCCTTTCCGACAGTGTCATGAATCAGACCGATTTCAACTGGATGACGATTATTGTGGAGGACGGGGAGTATAAGAAGCTTCTTGCAAATGTACCGGAGAACGAGCAGCTTGTCTGGTACGGCTATGAAGTGAAGGATTGGGAAAGCGCGGGTCCGGCGATTAAGAAGCTGCAAATTCGGGAAGACCTCGAAGGGCAGGTCAATCGCAATCGCGCGGATAACTTTGCCAATATGAAGGAAACAAGCCAGCTTACGCTGTTTATCGGCTTGTTTATCAGTCTGCTGTTCTTTATCGCATCGGGCAGCTTGATTTACTTCAAGATGTTTACGGAGCTGCAGGAGGATCAGGCGCAGTTCAACGCGTTGAAACGGATCGGAATGACAAGGCAGGAGATTCGGAAAATAACGGTGACCCAGATTGGCATTATATTCTATCTGCCTTGTCTGGTTGGCACCATCCATGCGCTGTTCGCGATGAAGGCGCTGGACGGATTGATGGGATCCAGCGTATGGCTGTATTCGTTTGTGATTATCGGCATCTTTGTCGTTATGCAGACGATTTACTTCCTGCTCGCAAGCATGAGTTATTCCAAAGGATTGAATAGAGGAACGGCCAGCGCTTAACGCGCCGGCCGTTTTTTTCTCATGCTTGCTGCTGTTCCAGCCATGAGATCCGTTTTGTCTTTAATCCGCTGAGCGCCGCCTCTGCGGTTGTATATTCCGCCTGCAGCTTTTTAACTACCGTCCTGACCTCATGCGCGGCTTCGCAGGTGCGGTCCTGCGTCTCCTTGATCCTCTTCTGCACGATCCAGTCCGTGATCAGCCCGTCGAACCAATAGTCTCCGAACTTCAGCAGGCCGCTGATATCGAATTGGATATCGAGACTGCGCTTCAGGTCCGCCAGCTCATCCCGGAAGCTCTTCAGCTCATGGTTGGCTGCCGCGATAGAGGACTTGGCATCGTCAATATGCTCGTGTTTAATATGGGTAGAAATAAGTCCGCCGTTGCCCCACGTATCCCAGTTGCCCCAGTTGATGGCTTTGTCGAGGCTTTCGATGGCCGGCTCCAGAGAGGCAAGCACTCTTCTGCCGGCCGTAAAGGCTTCATTCAACTCGCGTACCGTAACCTGATGGGCTGCAATCTCGCTTTCCATGGCCATTAGCTCGGCGGCTTTGTCTGGCATGCTTCTTAGGAATTGTTCCTGCTCGGCTAGAAGCCGGTTATAATCCTGCTCAGCGCTGTGATTGGCGCTAATCACCATTCCGGCCTGCATAATCTCATCTTTCAGCTTGCCCAGCTCCTGCTTGGCCTCCGTAAGCTTGAGCGCCGCGGCCAGCGCCTGTTGCCGCTCCATTTCGAGCTGTTCGTCCTTGCTCCGAAGCAGCGTGTGAAACAGATTCGTCAAGGTCATTCGCGTAAGCTTATCGACGTCGGCCTGCTCGGCTTCCAGATCAAGCTCCAGACGGATGATCTGCCGTTCCAGTTCGTTTAACCGGGAGCGGAATTGACTCTGTCTGCGGATGGCTCTTTCAAGCTCGTATTTGCGTTCCTTGGCTTCCGTCAAACGATCAAACAAAGAATTTGTCATAAGTAGGAATTCCCTCCTGGAATAGGGTGATGGTTGCGACTCTATACGAGGTTGGGGACTTATAAGTTTCATTCCCTGCCCACAGGTCTAAGGCTGCGGCTGAAACATTAGATCGATCTGAATGATCTCGGAGCGGCTGCCAAGGCGGATCGGCGGGCCCCAAGAGCCGAAGCCGGAGGATACGATGGCGTGCAGATTGCCCTTCAGCTTATAGCCCCAATCGAGCTCGAAGATCCGGCGGGTGATCAGATGGTTAGGCGCCATTTGCCCGCGGTGGGTATGACCGGATAAGGATAAGTCTATGCCGTTCACGGAAGCCTGCTCCAGATCGGATGGCTGGTGATCCATCATAATTAGCGGACGGGTTTTGTCCAGACCGGCAATCAGTTCGCTGATCGGTAAGCGGCCTTCCGGATCGCTATGACGCGCAGCAAGATCTTTGCGTCCAACGATGTAGAAGCTGTCTTGAACAAGAATATTTTCATCCAGAAGAACTCGAATGCCGATCGCCTTCATCTGGGCGGTGTACTCTTGAATGTGTCCGCCGATATATTCGTGGTTGCCCAGCACGGCATAGATCCCAAGCGGTGCCTTAAGTTTGCTCATGGTAGCCGCCATATTGCGCTTGATGAACGGATCAATGCTGTCGTCAATAACGTCGCCGGGCAGCAGGATCAGATCCGGCTTCATCTCTTCCATGTGGCTGATGAGGCGGCCAAGATGCTTGTTGCCGACTACCGTGCCCAGATGGATATCGGAGGCAACTCCGATCCGGAGCTTCCGGACAGCGCCGGCCTGCTTCGGAACGGTCAGCTCATAACGGCGGACAATCGGAGTCCAGGCGTTCCAAGCTCCCCGAATAAGGATCGAGGCCAATAGAACGAAGGTAACCGTGCCGACGGACGCAACGGCTGTTTTGTAGGAAACGGAAGCAAGCGTCAGCAGCCAGACGGCTAAATCCGCCAGAGGGAGAATGAGGAGGCCGTATTCCATAACGGCAAACCAGTAGGAGCCCATATATTTCAGGAAATAAGCGACTTGCCGGACCGGCGAAGCCGAATGCTGTCCAAACCGTCCGATAAGCCAGGCGAAGGAGAGGATACCGACAATGATGCCATACGGCCAGGCATGCTCGAGGTCAAACAGCGTGGACAGGTAAACCCAGCCATTCCAGCCGATGTACCAGTTGACCAGGGCAAATACAAGGAGGAAGACGGTAATAACGGGAATAAATCTAGCTTTCACTTGGACATCTCCTTACTTGTCGCATATAAGTTTCGTTAAACTCGTGAACCTACTATATCACACCGCAAATGCCGGGTAAAATAAGGCGGATTGAGCGGCCGGCAATGGTCTCGCCGCCGTTTTTCTAGTATACTTGTACAATGATTTTACGGCAGGGAGAGGGATTCGAAATGAAATCGTTAGTGCTTGCGGAAAAGCCAAGCGTCGCAAAAGAAATTGCGCGCGTTCTCGGCTGCGGCAGCAAAAATAAAAGCTATATGGAAGGCCCTAATTACGTGGTCACTTGGGCGCTTGGCCATCTGGTGACGCTTGCGGAGCCGGAGGATTACGATCCGAAATACAAAACCTGGAACCTGGAGGACCTTCCTCTGCTTCCGGGAAAGATGAACCTGAAGGTGATGCGAGAGACGTCGCATCAATACAAGGCGGTTGCGCAGCTGTGCAAGCGCCCGGATATCGGCGAGCTGATCATCGCAACCGATGCGGGGAGGGAAGGCGAGCTGGTAGCCCGGTGGATTATGGAGCTGGTTTACTGGCGCAAACCGTTCAAGCGGCTGTGGATTTCGTCCCAGACGGACAAAGCGATCAAGGACGGTTTTAAGGCGCTTAAGCCTGGACAGCAATACAACAATTTGTACGCATCGGCCGTCTGCCGGGCGGAGGCGGACTGGCTGATCGGCCTGAACGTCACGAGGGCGCTTACGGTGAAGTACAATGCCCAGCTTGCGGCAGGCCGCGTGCAGACGCCAACGCTTGGCGCGCTGATCGACCGGGAGAAGGAGATTAACCAATTCCAATCGCAGCCGTATTGGACGGTTTCGGCGGATCTCGGAGCCTTCCAGGCGCTGTGGCGCCAGAACGACAATCATGACGGCAGAGTGTGGGACAGAAGCGAAGCGGACGCCGTAGTCTCACGTCTGCAGGGGAAGAATGCCAAGGTCGACAAGCTTCGGACAACCCAGAAGTCCGAGCCGCATCCGCAGGCTTTCGATTTGACCGAGCTGCAGAGGGAAGCGAACAAACGTCTCGGTTTCTCTGCGAAAATGACGTCCAATGTCCTGCAGAAGCTGTACGAGCAGCATAAGCTCGTTACTTACCCGCGTACGGACTCCCGTTATTTGTCGAGCGATATCGTGCCAACGCTTAAAGGACGCCTGGAGAGCGTTGCGGTGGGGCCGTATGCGCCGCTTGCCCGCAAGCTGCTCCGAGGTCAGCTGACCGTGACGAAACGCTTCGTGGACGACAGCAAGGTCAGCGATCACCATGCGATTATTCCGACCGATGAATACGTAAATTTATCGGCTCTCGGCAATGACGAGCGCAAGCTGTACGATCTGATCGTGCGGCGCTTTATTTCGTTATTTTACCCGCCGTATACGTATGACGAGACAAGCGTCGTGCTGACGGTTGGTCAAGACAAGCTGTATGCGAAGGGCAAAGTCCAGAGGGATATCGGCTGGAAAGAGCTGTACGGCGGCAGCGACGCCAGATTTGCCGCGGACGAGGACGATGAAGAGGAGGACGGCCGCGGCGAGGACAAGAGTACGCCGGAGCAGCTGCTGCCGGCGCTTGTCCAAGGACAAGCCGTTCCGGTCAAGCAGAGCCGCCTGAAGGAGCTGCGCACGCTCCCTCCGGCGCGTTATACGGAAGCCTCCTTGCTCTCGAAGATGGAGAAGCATGGGCTTGGTACGCCGGCCACCCGCGCGGATATTATCGAGAAGCTGCTGTCTACCGATACGATTGAGCGGACCCAGAACCGTCTAGTTCCGACAGGCAAAGGCAAGCAGCTGATCGAGCTGGTTGTCGACGAGCTGCGCAGCCCGGAGCTGACGGCGAAGTGGGAGCGGGAGCTTGAGCTTATCGCGCACGGCAAAGGAGACGCCAAGCGGTTCATGGCGGGGATCCGGGAGCAGGCTGACAAATGGGTTACGGCGGTCAAGAATGAGACGAAGGAATACAAGCCGCATAACTTGACCCATTCGCGCTGCCCGGAATGCGGCAAGCTGCTGATGGAAGTGAAGGGCAAGCGGGGCAAATCGCTTGTCTGCTCCGACCGCGAATGCAGCTACCGCCGCCAGGCGGAGCCTGCGTTGTCCAATAAGCGCTGTCCGCAATGCCACAAGAAGATGGAAATTCATAACGGCAAGGCAGGCAAATACGCGCAGTGCAGACCGTGCAACGTTATAGAGATGCTGGGCGACAAGCAAGGCGGAAGAATCAACAAGCATCAGCAGAAGAAGATGATTGAGCAGTACAGCGATAATGTATCGCTGTCCAATAGTCTCGCCGACGCGCTGAAAGCCGCAATGAATAAACAAGATAACGACTAACGAAAAGAGGGAGTGCCAATAAGCGGCACTCCCTCTTTTTTGCTCGGACAATCATCCAAGAGACAACCGTTCCTCCTTCATATGCTATTAATAGGAAAGGAGATTGATAGCATGGAAGAACAACTTGGCCGGCCAGTCCCCGACAAATGGGCAAAGCAGGCGGCTCTTCTCGCCGATCCTTTTATTGCCCCGCATATTCCGCCAACGAAGCTATACAATGCCGGCAACTTAAGAAGCATGCTCGGCAAGCATCAAACGGTTGTTATCAAGCCCGTTATCGGCACTGGCGGACACGGCGTTATTAAGGTGTCGAAGACAAGCGTAGGCTACAGCTTTACCTCCCATTCGACAACGCATTCTTATGCCAGCTTTGAAGCGCTTAAGTCGGCACTCGACAAGAAACGCAAAAATCGCCCTTATCTGATTCAGAAAGGTATCCGGCTCGCCAAGGTTGGCGGCCGCCCGATTGATTACAGGGTCAAGTATGTAAAGACCGAAACGGGCTGGGTATACCGTTCGATGGTAGGAAGAATCGCCAAGCCGGGGTTGTTCGTAACCAACCTGTGCCAAGGCGGCACGATGGTTACGGCGGCAGAAGGAATCCGCCGATCCTTGTCTCCGGCTCTAGTGGGAGCGAAGAAGCAGAAAATGCGCGATTTGACCGTGACGTCAACGCGAATACTGGAGGAAAGGTTTCCGGGCGTTGGGCAGTTAGGGTTCGATTACGGCATTGACGTGAACGGCAAGATATGGATCTTTGAAGTAAATACGAGGCCGCGATAAGAAGAATAGGGCCGCTTATAAAACCCATTTGGGTTTGTTTTTTTTTCACGGGGAATCTACAAGCCTATGCACGGAATTTCAATATATTCCATTAATAGGGGGATGAATTTCGATTAAAGTTTTTTATCGCGTTTTGGTAAAAAAAGGCTGTGTATAAAAGTATCCACATAACCCACTGCGTTAAATCCTCATTTTTCGACTTGTATTCACATCTCATGCACAGCCTGTCCACAAGGTGATGTGTATAATGGGGGTCATTGTTGTAGGGAAAAGGGCATGTTACGATGGGGACAGCTCAGGAAACTTTAGGAAGAAAGGATGTGTCCAGGTATGGATCTGCTGTCAGACGAGCTGCTGGAAGACACCTACCTTGCCGCTATTCAGTACAAACTGGAAGACGATTTCATCCGAATGCTTCTGCTCGAGATGAAGCGAAGACAGCTTAACAAGGCTGCCGCCTCAAACGCTGTTTAACGAATCCATTTCTACTTCGGTAACGGCAGCCTCAACCGTCCGTTCACAGGACGAGCAGTATACGATATGCATGCAGTTTTTATTATCGGCCGATTGATTCCATGAAGTCATTTCCGTCTCAAGTGGCACGTAAGGTGCATAAGGACCAATCCAGTCTGTCATTCGGCCCCAATCTTCCATCGCTTGGCCACAATTGGAGCAGGCCGCATTCAGCGGCTGCATGCCATTGCATACAGGACAAAACATAAGGGTATCCTCCTTGGCTTGTGCAGATTGCCTGCACTTGAATGAAACGCCAACGTTAGGATACCCTTGTCATTTTTATTTTAGCACAATGAAATTCAAGTTCTTAAGTGTCATGACGTTCCGCCTTGTGCTACAGCTTCATGTTGCTGCTATGCCCCGGGGATAGCTTCGCGTCCGGATCAATATAGACCTTCGCGTTATTAATGGCGGTAGGGGCTTCTCCGAATCCAACGGCAATCAGCTTCAGCTTGCCCGGATAGGTCGTAATGTCCCCCGCGGCAAAAATGCCGCTGACGCTGGTCTCCATTCTCGTATCCACAACAATGGAGCCGCCTTGAATCTCAATGCCCCATTCGGCAATCGGGCCGAGAGAGGAGACAAAGCCGTAATTGACGATTACCGCATCTACATCGATCTCGGTTTGATCCTTCGTTTTGACATCCGTTAGCGTTACGCGGCTGATCCGGCCGTCCCCGTGGAGGGAGGTGATCTCTTTAGGAGTCTGCACGTTAACCTTCGAGTTCATCAGATTCTCTACGCTATGCTCATGCGCGCGGAACTTGTCGCGGCGGTGTACAAGCGTAACCGACTCCGCGATGGGCTCCAGCATCAGCGCCCAGTCAACGGCCGAATCGCCGCCGCCCGTGAGCAATACCTTTTGCCCCTTGAACCGGTTCAGATCCCCGACAAAATAATGAAGGTTGCTCTTCTCGTATTGCGCGGCTTCGGGCAGCTCCAGCTTGCGCGGCTCGAACGCGCCAACGCCGGCCGTAATAATAACGGCTTTTGCATAATGTACGGCTTTATTGGTAATGACTTCAAATAAACGTTCGCTCTGTTTGTTCACTTCAACGACTTTTTCTTCTAATAACACTTCCGGCTGAAAAAGACTGATTTGCTCAATTAACCGATCAACAAGCTCTTGGGCTGTAACTTTTGGAAACCCGGCCACGTCATATATGTACTTCTCCGGATAAAGGGCTGCTAGCTGACCGCCAAGCTGAGGCATGCTCTCGATAATTTTAACGGATGCCTGGCGCATTCCGCCATAAAAGGCTGCAAACAGGCCGGCAGGCCCGCCGCCAATAATGATAATATCTGCAAGGTTATTCGGCTGCTCTACGGATGACATGGAAAGCACCTCCAATATATTGATGATCTGCTTCCTATTATATGCCTGCCAATTCCAAGAAGGAAATATTTAATTTGTATGCTGCTCTAAAGTTTTTCGTATATTTTGCTCTTGAAGTTTAAGTAAAAACTATGTAATATTTCTGATGTATTGTATGTATGGCCCCGAATTTGGACAGTCAACAGTAGATAAATAAGACTGAAACGCATGTATTTAAGGCGTACGATCGGAGCGATAAATCGGACCAAAAAATGACACAATTCGCTGGGGTAGAAATATAAATCCAGCACGGATTGTGTAATTTTTCACAAACAAAAAGACACATAAACAAGCTAAGGAATGGATGGGATCATACGATGAGCAACATACCCAAAATTGTCATCTTAGGAGCTGGCTACGGTGGTGTGCTTACTGCGCTGCGGTTGCAAAAGGAGCTTAATTATAACGAGGCTGACGTCACTTTGGTGAATAAGCACGACTATCATTATATTACAACGCATTTGCATATGCCCGCTGCGGGAACGGATAATCCTGAGAATGCGCGCGTCAGCATCTCCAAGCTGATTGACGAATTCAAGATCGACTTCGTGAAATCGACAGTCGTGCAGATTCGTCCGCAGGACAAAAAGGTTATTCTTGAGGATGGAACTCTTTCGTATGATTATCTGGTCATCGGTCTTGGCGGCGAGCCGGAAACCTTTGGCATTCCCGGCCTTGGCGAATATGCAATGAATATTAGAAGCATCAACTCTGTCCGCCTGATCCGCGAGCATATCGAGTATCAATTCGCGCGCTTCAAGCGTGAACCGCACCGTACCGACTACCTGACCTTTATCGTAGGCGGGGCGGGCTTTACCGGCATCGAATTCATTGGCGAGCTGTCCGACCGTATCCCTGAGCTGTGCAAGCAGTTCGATGTCGATCCGGCACTCGTGAAAATGTACAATATTGAAGCGGCGCCAACCGCGCTTCCGGGCTTTGATCCCGAGCTCGTCGAGTACGCGATGGACGTATTGACGAAAAAGGGCGTAACATTCCGCATCGGAACGGCGATCAAAGAGTGCACGCCGGAAGGCGTCGTAGTTGGCGAAGGCGAAGAAATCAAATCGCAGACGGTTATTTGGACCGGCGGTATCCGCGGCAACCGTCTGATTGAGGATGCAGGCTTTGAAACGATGCGCGGACGCGTGAAAGTGGATGACAACCTGCGCGCTCCCGGCCATGAGAACATCTACATCGTCGGCGACAACTCCCTCATGTTTAATCCGGAGGGCCGCCCATACCCTCCAACCGCGCAAATCGCCATGCAGCAAGGCGTCGTATGCGCGCATAACCTGATTGCTTCGATCCGCAACCAGCCTTTGAAGGCCTTTGCCTTCAGCAACAAAGGCACGGTAGCGTCGCTGGGCAAAGGCGAAGCGATCGGTATCGCATTCGGCAAAAAGTACAAGGGCCGTACGGCTGCTTGGCTGAAAAAGTTGATCGACCTGCGCTATCTGTTCATTATCGGCGGTATTCCGCTTGTGCTGCGCAAAGGGAAGTTCCTGTAATGCGCCACGCAAGCGTGCAGGTCCGCGGATTATTGACCCGGGATGAGCTCGACCGCTACAATGCGTTGATGGAGGTCGGCTCGTTCCTCGAGTCCCAGCAGCGTTACGATCTGTCGTACACGGTGCAAAAAGAAGTGGATATTCTCATTCTGCCCGCGATCGAGCGGCTGAAAGAGAAAGGCCGCGAGCGCGACCGTGCGACCGAGCTCTATCTCGAGCAAAAACGTCTCGGCCTATTGGACGAGGACGACGAGGATTAATAAAAAGCTTTCGCTCCGGCGACAATGTCATTAAGTTAAGCTAACTTAATGACATTGCGCCTCGACGAAAGCTTTTTTGTGCCCGGAAGTTCATCCGACCCGCGACTTCGCTATCGATATCAGGGTTTGTTAGAAGTCCCCAAACCGCCATTTTGGAACAAATAGCGTTACGTAAGTTTCGTTTATCCACCCTAAATAACGCCACCGGAATCATCCGGTGGCGTTATCGATCTAAAAAATAGGTTAACGATGCCGTAGCAGCTCAAATGATTCTGGAGAAACGGAGTGCTCGCCTTTGTTCACGGATTCCAACCACCTATCAACCCTTTAATCAAAGAATCCGGGAACAACAGCGATCGGAAAAACATTTGACTGTGTAGGCTCGCTTGAACCTATTACAGCGACAGCATCGACTTAAACTTCTCGTCCGTCAGCAGATTCCCTACGAAGAACTCGCCAAAGTCGCCGTAACGCGCGCTGACTTCGTCAAAGCGCATCTCGTATACGAGCTTTTTGAACTGAAGCGCATCGTCGGCAAACAGCGTAACGCCCCATTCCCAATCATCGAAGCCGACGGAGCCGGTGATGATCTGTTTAACCTTGCCGGCATACTTGCGTCCGATCATGCCGTGGCTGCGCATCATGCCGCGGCGGTCCTCCATGCTCAGCATGTACCAGTTGTCGTTGCCCGAACGGCGTTTGTTCATCGGATAGAAGCAAATATGTCTCGCTTTCGGAAGGGATGGCTTCAAGCGTGCCACAACCTCCGGATTTTGCATCGGGTCGCTGCCCGGCGAATTGACGTAGTTGCTAAGCTCGACAACGCTCACGTACGAATGAGCCGGCTGCGTGAACTCGGCGAACAGCGTTTTGTTAAAAGCGGTTTCGATATCGTTCAGCTCTTCCAGCGTTTCGCGCAGGTGCATAAACACGAAATCGGCCTTTTGGCCAACAATGGAATAAACCGCCGTGCTGCCTTGCTTGTTCTCGTCAACGCTGCTCCATTCCTTCAGGAAGGATTGAAGCTCGTCGAGCGCCTGACTCCGTTCTTTATCGCTTGCAAGTCGCCATGCCGCCCAGTCCATCGAACGGAAATCATGCAGGGCGTACCAGCCTTCTAACGTAATGGCTACTTCACTCATGGGTAAATTCTCCTCTCGTCGCATTGCTTTTAACATTGTATCGTAAATAATTCGGCTAGAGCAAATGGCGGACTTGTGACAAATGGACATCTCCGATTGACTTCCTTATTTCCATTATTTAAACTGAGAAGCGAGACTTTCCATAAGGAGAAGAGGACATGCTTCAATTAATTGTAGCCACCGTGCTGTTCCTGGTCATGATGTTCGGCATCGGCTTTATACTTAACATGCTTCTCAAAACAACCTGGTTTCCTATTTATGTCTTTATCATCGTTTTGCTTCCGCTCGGCATCTGGTACACATGGAATGATTCAGAGTCGTTTGCGAAGAATTTTACGGATTTTACATATGTCGATGTTATTCCGGTTATCGGCGCCTTAGCCGGTGCTTATATCAGCGGATGGGCCATTCGCGCGTTGCGCCGCGGCGGTTACAAAATGTTCTAAATCATCTAACGGCTTTCGTTATTCCGAAGGGGATCGCGGAGCCGTTTTTCAATTCTAAGAAAAGGTTTAGTGTCCCCTTAAGCCGCGCTCCGTCAAGGTTAAGGGGCGCCTATTCCGCCTTGCACCTCATATTTCTAGTTTTGAATTCGTCCCCGGCCCTTCTTTTTATGTTAGAATAATAGAAAGTACCAATGAGATGGAGAGATGCAATTGCGCATCGGTAATCTACTGCAATACACAGAACATCACCGTTACTACATTTTTCGAGATTTTTCGCTAAGCAGCTTGGACTATAAAATGTTGTCGCTTATCTATCAGCCGATGATAGGCGCCTTTGCCATTGCGTTATACCAGCAGCTGTACCATGGCATTGCCGAAGGCACGTCCGGTTATTCCGCCATTGAACCGCAGCGCAAGCTGTTCCTTGGACTTGGACTGGACATGAACGAGCGCGGCAGAAAATATTTAATCGAGCAGGCATCGCGCCTGGAGGCGGTTGGACTGCTGCAGACCTCGCGGATAGGGCTGCCGGATCAGGCAGACGTCATTTACGAATACGAGCTGTCGCAGCCGCTGACGCCCGGGGAGTTTTTCCGCAATCAGCATTTGACGCTGCTGCTAACGGACAAGATCGGCAAATACGCGGTTATTTCGCTTCGCGAATCGTTTGGGGCGCAAGAACCGGACGAGCTGTCGCAGAAGCAGCTGAGCAAAGAAAATATTTCGGTGCCTTTCTATGAGCTGTTCCAGCTGAACACGCAGTCGGTGGATCAGGAGCTCGAGCAGGCTTTAACGGAAGTGGCGCCAACCCGTCAGGCTGCGCCTCGGGCACAGCTTGAGACGGCAGGCATTCCTTACGGGGAGATCATCCTTCGTTTCCCGCGCAATTCGGCGAACCGGAGTTATGTAGAGCGGATGCGCGGCAATTCCGAGCAGCTCGCGCAAGTCAATTATGTCGCTTACAAATACAATCTATCCGTCGCGGATATTTGCCGGCTATTGGATGAAGACGGCATTTTCGCTTCGAATGGCGAGCTGATCGTTGACGAGATTCAGCTGCGCGCGAACCAGCTGTACCGGCAGGATAAGAAGCGCGAAGGCGAACGGCAAAGAACGCTTGCCCGCGTACAGGCAGCAGCCGTTCAACCTAACGAGACGGAGGAAGAGCTCGTCGAGTTTGGGGTTCAGGAAGAGTATTACATGCTTGTGCCAAGCCAATTGGCGGGCAGATGCGACGTGCAGCAATATAATATGCTCATGCGGAATGAACCGCATACGCGGTTTTTGCAGCGGTTTTTCCCCGGAGCCGTACCGGACTGGATCGAAAGATCCTTTGAGCGGATCGATCTGAATTACAAGCTTCCCGCACCGGTAATCAACGTACTTATTCATTACGTGATAGGCATGAACGATGCGCAGCGCGTAACGAAAACATTCGTGGAGGCCGTTGTGTCCAACATGCTGGTGAAGCAGGTGGATACATTCGAGAAGGCTGTTCTTTACGTTAGAGAGCAGACTGAGGTGGAGGCCGACAAGGAACGCCGGAATGCCAGAGCGGCAGCCGGTCCGGGCGTGAGAGGGGCATCGCGCAACAGTCCGCGCGGGGGGACGTCCCGCAAGCCGTCTATTCCGATTGTACAGGATGAAGGAGCGGGCGATACGGCGATTTCGCCGGAGAAGTTGGAGCAAATGCGCAGGCTGGCCAGAAAGCTGGACGGCAAAGGTTAAACCATAAAGCGGGGTGAAAACGGATGGAATCGCTTGGTGAAATGTTAAAAGCATGGCCCGGCGGCAAGGCAATGACCGATCAAGCGGAACAAAAACTAGGAGAGCTTATGGCGGACCCTCTTGTTGAGCGTCTGTTCGTCAAGCACCCTGAGCTGAATGAACGCGCGATTCGGATGAATATGAACCGGGTCTATCAATACGTGAAAGAATTCCGGAATTGTTCGAACTGCCCGGGACTAAACAATTGCCCAAATGACTTTGAAGGCCATTATACATTGCTTTCTTGCGAGACGGTAAATGATCAGGTTCAATTGATTGACCGGAAGGTATCCTGCAAGAAGTTCCTCGCGCGTCGCAGCGAAGAACAGATCAAGAACCGGATCCGCAGCTTCTATGTGGACGAGACCGCGCTGAATAACGGCTATTCGGCCGATGAAATATTGTTCAACGATCCGAAGCGCACGGAAGCAGCCTATCAGATTCTGGCGTATATCGACAAGACGAAGGAAGAGGGGCTGCAGAAGGAAGGGTTGTACCTGGCCGGCAAGTTCGGCACGGGGAAGACGTTCCTCATGTGTTATCTGCTTCATGAGCTTGCGAAGGCGGGTTACTCGGGAGCTATCGTCTACATGCCGGAGTTCGTCGAAGATTTGAAGTCGATGATGCATGACCAGGCTAAGCTTCGCGAGACGGTAGAGATGATGAAGGAAACCGATCTGCTTATTTTTGACGATATCGGGGCCGAGAATCTGAATCCGTGGGTACGGGATCATGTTCTTGGTTCGATTCTGAATTACCGGATGAACCGGAAGCCTACCTTATATACTTCCAACTATGAGCTGGATGCCTTGGAGAGGCACTTCAGCTTTACCAGTAAGGACGGCGACGAGCAGTATAAAGGGGAACGCCTCATGAACCGGATCAAGCCGTACGTTCAGGTTGTTATGGTCACCGGCGAGAATAAGCGGGGACGCAAATGAGTGATACGAAAAAGAGGCTGCACATTTGTTCAAATGTGCAGCCTCTTTTTATGAACATACTTTAACTATTTACCGCGTTAATAACTTATAGTATACTCTCCTCAGGGGAGGTGAGAGAATGTTACATACTTGGAAAAATAAAGTTCAAGATGTACATCTATGGAAGTCGGAATCGGTGAGCAGAAATTCAGAATGAGCGATTAATAGACCTTACTAGTAAATTATGTAGGCGATGTAAACAGAATGCAATACTTATGTTCATAATAATCAGAAAAATTAAAAGATTTGAACAAATGGAAAGGCAGCGATGTTAAACAGACAGCATAGACTCGATTACGTTCAAATTAAAGGAGGAGATAGGATGATTACCCGAAAGAAATCCATGAAGTTTTTGTTCCTATTAAGTATTCTGGCAATCCTAATTGCAGGCTGTTCCAACAAGAATACCAATAACAGCTCCAATTCCCCTTCGCCTTCGGCAACAACGGCCGATGAATCGGCTTCTCCTTCCGCAGAACCTTCAGAGGATCCCAATACGCCTAAAGTAGGCGGTACGTTAACGGTAAGCACATTCTCCGACATTGTGTCGGTAAACCCGATTTTTGTGAATGATACGGCTTCCGGAGATATGCAATATTTGTTATTCGCCCAATTGTACGATCTTGACCGTGACGGTAACCTGGTCGTGCAGCCGTGGTCTCTCGCCGCTGAACTTCCGCAAATTTCGGAGGACAGCAAAACCTATACCGTAAAAATGAAAAATACGGCCAAATGGAGTGACGGTCAACCGATTACCGCAGATGATTTGGTCTTTACTATTAATACGATCATTAATCCAAAAGCCGGCGCGCCAGGCATCAGCACGTTTGACAAGGTTGGCAGCGTCGAGAAAATCGACGACTACACCGTCAAAATTACGCTGAAGCAAGTTTACGCGCCATTCCAATATTCGCTCATGCTTAATCCGGTGCCGAGCCACATTCTCAAGGACGTGAAGCCTGAGGATTTGCAGGCGAATCCGTACGGCAAAGACCCTGCCAAGACGGTTACCAGCGGACCTTGGAAATGGTCGGAGTGGAAAGCG
Organism: Paenibacillus sp. BK033; assembly: GCF_004345425.1. Classification (GTDB taxonomy): domain Bacteria; phylum Bacillota; class Bacilli; order Paenibacillales; family Paenibacillaceae; genus Pristimantibacillus. Next base: position 502,624 of record NZ_SLVP01000003.1, on the reverse strand, counting down.
GGCCAATACGTAAGCCTGGAAGCCGATCCGAATTATTGGGGCGAAGTAAAACCTAATATTCAAAAGGTCGTTTACAAAATTTACGCCGACCAAAATACGGAGGTTCAAGCGCTGATCAAAGGCGATGTGGATACAACGCTGGCCATTCCGATCACGCAGCTTGAGGCGGTTGAGAAAAACGACAAAATCAATGTCATTAAAGGATCTACCTCGACCTACGAATATATCAGCTTTAACTTTGACGCGAACAACTTCCCGGATAAATTCATTCCGTTCTCTTCGCAGAAGAGCCGTCAAGCCATTGCTTACGCGCTGAACCGCCAAGGCATGGTTGATAACGTTCTGAAAGGCACCGGGGCGCTGATGAACGCGCCATTCCTCCCAGGCTCCTGGTCGGATCCCGGCGACAAAGCCGTAAACTACAATTATGATGCCGAGAAGGCAAAAGCGCTGCTGGCCGATGACGGTTGGGTAGCCGGCAAAGACGGCATTCTGGAGAAAGACGGCCACCGTTTCTCCTTCGAGCTGCAATATAACGCGGGCAACAGCCGCCGCGAGGCGGTTGCTCAAATTATTCAACAGAACTTGAAGGACGTAGGCATTGAAGTAAAACCGACGGCTATTGATTTCGCAACCTGGATTGACCAGAATATTACGCCAGGCAAATACCCTGCCATTCTTCTAGGCTGGTCGCTTAGCAATCCGGATCCGGACGGCGAGAGCATTTTCTCGTCCAAATACTTCCCGCCAGCAGGACAAAACAGCGGCTGGTACAAAAACGATAAACTCGACAAGCTGTGGGTAGATGGCTACTCCGTTGTCGATCAAGCCAAACGGAAAGAAATTTACAATCAAATTGCGACTGAGATTTCGACGGATCTGCCATACGTATTCCTGTATCAATACGGTAACCCTCAAGGCATCGGACCTAAAGTGAAATACGCGGAAGAGGATGCGCCTGTACCAACGCAGCAAACCGGATACTTCTACCACATGATCAAATGGTGGCTGGCCGAATAAACGGCTTAATCAATCGTTTGCAGAAGAAGAGGGCTAGGCCCTCTTCTTCCTTGTAAACCATGTTGTTTAGGATTCCGCAAAAGATGCGGCAATTCTTAGGTTTATGCTTACGAAGTAGAATTGCCACAAGAGCAGTGGCAATTCTTTTAGGAGGATGGGCAAATGACCGAGTTTATTATTCGCCGAACACTTCAGTCCGTCTTGGTGCTATTCCTGATTACGCTCGTGACATTCGGGCTTATCCATGCCGCTCCGGGAGGACCGTTTCAAATCATGCTGGCGCCAGGCTTATCGCCGGAAGCCATGGAAATACAGGCACATAATATGGGTCTTGATAAGCCTCTTCCCATGCAATATTTAAGTTGGTTAGGCAATTTGCTGCAGGGCGACTTGGGTTATACCTTCAAGAATCATGTGCCGATTGGCGAGATTATTTGGCCAACCGTTAAAAACACGTTTATTCTGATGAGTGTCGCTTGGCTGCTGACGCTGATCATTGCTATTCCATGGGGGATCTACAACAGCACGAAGGAATACAGCCTCTCCGATCAAACGGCTTCCTTTATTTCGTATATTGGATTTGCGATGCCGACCTTCTGGTTCGGGATCATTCTTCAGCAGATCTTCTCGATAAAGCTGGACCTTCTGCCGCTGGCCGATATGTATTCCATGGATAAAGAAGGTCAATTTGGCGACTTGATGCTGCATCTTGTTTTGCCGGTGACTGTTCTTACTCTCGGTTTTCTGGCTGCTTACGTGAAATATTCGCGTTCCAGCATGATGGAAGTGCTTAACCAGGATTATATCCGTACGGCACGGGCAAAAGGAGTGCAGGAAGGGAAAGTCATCTACAAACATGCTCTGCGCAATGCGCTTATTCCGATTATTACGATTATTGCGCTTGACCTGCCGCTGCTCGTTGCCGGCGCAGCTATAACCGAGAGTGTCTTCAATTGGCCGGGAATGGGCCGTTTATTCGTTCAGATGGCGGTTGCGCGCGAATACTCCGTTCTTATGGCAATAACTCTTTTGACGGCTGTTATTGTCATTTTCGGTAATTTGCTCGCCGACTTGTTGTATGCCGTCGTTGATCCGCGCGTGCAGCTTGGCAAGAGAGGGGGAAGGTCGGCATGAGCGAAGCCAATATGCAAACCTCCGCGGTTATCCCGCCTGTTGAAGTAAAGGCGATTAAGCCGCTTAAGCGTCCTCCCGGGCCTTGGCGTACGGCCTGGTCCAAATTCAGACGCAATCCTTATGCGATAACCGGTCTGGTTGTCCTTCTGGTTTTTATATTGGGAGGAGCGTTCGCGCCTTGGCTTACGAAATACGATCCGGCAAAAATCGATATGATGTTTGTTAACGTAAAAGCGGGTACGGACGGACATTTGCTAGGTACAGACGAGCTCGGCCGGGACATCTTCGCGAGATTGCTCTATAGCGCCCGGATTTCTTTGATGGTGGGATTTTCGGTAGCTGCCGGATCTGTCATTATCGGGGCCGTCATTGGATCTATATCCGGTTTTTTCGGCGGATTTATCGATACCTGCTTTATGCGGCTTGTAGACGTGATGAATTCGATTCCGTTATTGTTCCTTAATATTCTGGTGCTTGCGATCTTTGGCACGGAATTCCGTTACATGATTATCGTTCTGATTCTAACCAGCTGGATGAGCGTGGCGCGGCTTGTACGAGGAATGTTCCTGCAGCTTCGGGAGATGCAGTACGTAGAAGCGGCAAGGGCCATCGGGGTTTCGAATCTCGGCATTATTTTCAAACATTTGCTCCGCAACGCCAGCTTTCCGATTATCGTAAACGCAACCTTAATGGTGGGGTCAGCGATTTTGAGCGAATCGGCATTATCGTATCTCGGCTTAGGCATTCAAGCGCCAAAAACAAGCTGGGGGCTGATGCTGAGCAACGCGCAGGAATTTATGCTTGTTGACCCGCTCCAGGCCGTCTACCCCGGCGTTTGCATTCTTCTAGTTGTGCTTGCCGTGAATTTTATAGGTGACGGCATTCAGGACTCTTTAAATCCCCGGCAGAAAATGTCCGAGAGGAGGATCGACAGATGGCGGAAAAGCTTCTTGAAATCGAAAATTTAACGGCCGGATTTCTGACGGTGGGCGGTACGGTTAAAGCAACCGAGAATCTGTCGATCTCCATAGAAAAAGGGAAAACCGTATGTCTGGTTGGAGAGTCGGGCAGCGGCAAAAGCGTCACTTCATTGGCCGTCATGCGGCTGATTGATTATAACGGCGGCGCGATATTGGAAGGCAGCATTAAATTCCAAGGTGAGGATCTGGCGAAAAAGAGTCAGGACGAAATGATCCGGATCCGGGGCAACAAAATCGCAATGATCTTCCAGGACCCGATGTCCTCTCTCAATCCGGTCTATACCGTAGGAGACCAGATCGCCGAGAGCATTATGCTTCACCGGAAAAAAGGGAAGAAGGAAGCCCGTAAAATGGCGGTTGACATGCTGCGACTGGTTGGCATCCCGGCTCCCGAAATTCGGGTGAAGCAATATCCGCATGAGCTGTCCGGCGGGATGTGCCAGCGGGTTGTAATCGCGATAGCCCTAGCGTGCGATCCCAGCCTGCTTATCGCAGACGAGCCAACCACGGCTCTGGACGTTACGGTTCAAGCTCAAATTCTCGACCTGCTCCGCAGCCTGCAAAAGGAGCTTGGCATGTCGATTCTGCTTATTACGCATGACATGGGCGTTGCCGCCGAGATGGCAGACCGCATAGCGGTTATGTACGCCGGCATTATCGTGGAGGAGGGCAGCGCAAACGAAATATTCGCGCGTCCAAGCCACCCTTATACGGAAGGCCTTCTCAATTCAGTGCCGGGCCTCGATGGCGCGCGCGGTGAAGAATTATATACGATCCGGGGCAATATCCCCGGGTTAAGCCAGCTCCCCGAGGGCTGCCGCTTCCATCCGCGCTGCCCGTATGCGAAGGAGATTTGCAGGGAGAAGGCGCCGCCGGCTATGGCCGTAACCGAAGATCATTACGCTTCCTGCTGGATGTACATGGAGGAAGGCGGAGCAGCTGTTTGGAAAAATGAATCGAACCCCGAGGTGAGCCGATGAACGCGGAATATGTACTGGAGCTGCGCGGAGTCAAAAAATATTTTCCGATTCGGTCGGGTCTTCTTAACCGGGTAGTCGGCCAGGTCAAAGCGGTGGATGACGTGACGCTGTCCATCCGCAAAGGCGAGACGTTTGGGCTCGTTGGCGAGTCGGGTTGCGGCAAATCGACGCTTGGCCGGGTTGTGCTTAATCTTCATAAGGCGACGGAAGGCGAAGTTAGCTTCAATGGAACGGATGTCCAGAAGCTGGCGGGTTCGGAGCTGCGCCGATTGCGCAAGCAGATGCAGATTATTTTCCAGGATCCGTTCGGATCGCTGAATCCGCGGTTTCTGGTAAAGGATATTATAGGAGAGCCGCTGCGGCTGCACGAGAGGATGACGGAACGCGAGATCGACAGTCGCGTCGTCGAGCTGATGGAGCTAGTTGGCTTGGATGCTACGCGCCGCAACCGGTATCCGAACGAGTTCTCCGGCGGCCAGCGGCAGCGGATCGGCATTGCTAGGGCTATCGCGCTGAATCCCGAGTTTATTGTCGCGGACGAAGCGGTATCCGCCCTCGACGTATCGGTGCAGTCGCAGGTTATTAACCTGCTGATGAAGCTGCAGCGGGAGCTTGGATTAACCTTTCTTTTTATTGCCCATGGTCTTAACGTGGTGAGGCATATCTCCGACCGGGTAGGCGTTATGTATCTGGGGAAAATCGTCGAGATCGCGCCAACGGAAGAACTGTTCGCCAAGCCGCTCCATCCGTATACGGCAGCTCTTTTATCGGCTATTCCAAGACCGGACCCGACGCGGAAGCGGGAGAGAATCGTACTGCAGGGCGATGTGCCGTCGCCGGCTAATCCGCCGTCCGGCTGCCGTTTCCATCCGCGCTGCCCGGCTGCGCAAGCCAAATGCAGCGTTGAAGAACCGCTGCTCAAGGAGCGGGAGGATGGAAGGCAAATCGCCTGCCATTTTCCGCTGGATGCGGCTTCAATTCAATAACGCAGCACAAAGCCGGGCTTTCAGCCCGGCTTTGTTGCGTCTTCGTTTATAAGTTTGCCTTATATAGTCAATAAATAATTTCCAATTTTCTATTGACAGATGATTGGGCGGACTGGTAATATTCATCCATAACCAACTAAACAGGTAGGAATAATATTATCTACCCGGACCACCGGATGCTAACCATTATTCGTCTGTCAATAAAAATAGGGGTGTGTTGACAATGAAGAGATTAGCTATTATCCGATCGTTTGTACTTATTCTTACTTTTACGCTGGCGCTCGCAGCATGCGGCAATAACTCCAACTCCAATTCAAATTCCTCGAACAGTGGAAATAAAGAAACTCCTGCAGCCTCCAATGCGGGCACTGCATCGGAAGCTCCAACCGAAAAGCCCAAAGATGTTGAACTTTTGAACGTATCATACGATCCAACCCGTGAGCTCTACGTTAAATACAACGAAGCATTCTCGAAATATTGGCTGGACAAAACAGGCCAAAAGGTTACCGTTAAGCAATCCCATGGCGGTTCCGGCGCTCAAGCCCGCGCTGTAATTGACGGTCTGGATGCCGATGTTGTAACGCTGGCGCTTGGTTACGATATCGACGCTCTTGTCGCTCCGGGCCTTATCAATCAGGACTGGCAAACCAAATTTGAACATAACAGCGCGCCATATACATCCACAATCGTATTCCTTGTGCGCAAAGGCAATCCAAAAGGCATTAACGACTGGGGCGATCTGATCAAGGACGGCGTGCAAGTCATTACGCCAAATCCGAAAACATCAGGCGGTGCGCGCTGGAACTACCTCGCGGCTTGGGGTTACGCGCTCAAACAGAACAATAACGACGAAGCAAAAGCGCAAGAGTTCGTACAGCAATTGTATAAACATGTTCCCGTACTTGACTCCGGTGCACGCGGCGCTACAACTACGTTCGTAGAGAAAGGCATTGGCGACGTGCTGCTTGCTTGGGAGAATGAAGCCTACCTGTCCGTGAAAGAGCTTGGTCCGGATAAGTTCGACATCGTATATCCTTCGCTCAGCATTAAAGCGGAGCCTCCTGTTGCAGTCGTTGACAAAGTGGTAGACAAACGCGGCACGCGAGATGTAGCTACAGCTTACCTGCAATACCTGTACTCCGATGAAGGCCAAGAAATTGCGGCGCAAAATTACTACCGTCCAATCAACGAAACGATTGCAGCGAAATACAAAGACCAATTCAAAGACCTTGAACTGATTACCATCGATGACTTCGGCGGCTGGAAAACCGCTCAAGAGAAACACTTTAATGACGGCGGCATCTTCGATAAGATTTACACGCCAGGCTCGAAATAATGAGGGTGACCATAGATGAACGGAGCTGACTTCACATGAAAGGTTCCAAAAGGAAGTCCAAAAACGTATTGCCGGGCTTTGGCTTGTCGATGGGCTTCACAATCGCTTACCTCAGCTTGATCGTTCTTATCCCTCTCGCCGGTGTGTTTGTGAAAACAACCGGCCTGAGCTGGAACGAATTCTGGGCGATTATTACGAATCCAAGGGTAATCGCTTCCTACCGGATCAGCTTTACCACATCTTTTTTCGCCGCGCTAACGAATCTCGTATTCGGGCTGCTGGTCGCCTGGGTGCTTGTCCGGTACCGCTTCCCGGGCAAAAAAATTATCGACAGCCTCGTCGATTTGCCGTTCGCTCTACCGACGGCGGTTGCCGGTATTGCGCTGACCGCAATCTACGCACCAAATGGCTGGGTAGGCTCGATTCTCGCGCCGCTGGGGCTGAAGGTTGCTTATACGCAGCTTGGCATTACGATTGCACTCATTTTTATCGGAATTCCTTTTGTTGTCCGGACGGTACAGCCTGTCCTGCAGGACTTTGAGAAAGAAACCGAGGAAGCGGCGGTTATGCTTGGCGCCTATCGGCTGCGGACATTCTGGAAGGTTATTTTGCCGGAGCTGATGCCGGCGCTCTTAACCGGGTTCGCGCTTGCATTCGCACGGGGGATCGGGGAATATGGCTCTGTCGTGTTCATCTCGGGCAACATGCCGATGAGAACGGAAATCGCTCCTCTCCTCATTATGACGAAGCTGGAACAATTCGATTATAAAGGGGCAACGGCGATTGCGCTGGTTATGCTTATTGTCTCGTTCCTGCTTCTGCTGCTTATCAACTTCATGCAATGGCGGATTAATCGCCGCACGATAGCGGATTAGGGGAGGGATTATCATGGCTGGAGCAGTTACCGCGCACTTGTCGCAGGAAGCGTCGAAGAGACCGAGGCATATTACCGAGTCGGCTGGCGTAAAATGGACTTTAATCAGCATCGCCGTGTTATTTCTGGGGCTGGCCGTTGCGATGCCTCTTGTCTCGGTATTTATCGAAGCCTTCAAGAAGGGCTTTGATGTATACAAAGCGGCAATCACCGATCCGGATGCCTTATCCGCTTTGCGATTAACCTTGCTAGTAGCGCTAATTGCCGTACCGCTAAACGCGGTGTTCGGTATAGCGGCGGCATGGGCAATCAGCAAGTTCCGCTTCCGGGGGAAAAATTTTCTTATCACTTTAATCGATTTGCCGTTTGCCGTCTCGCCGGTTATTTCCGGACTTATCTATATTTTAATGTTTGGCGCGCAGGGCTTTTTTGGCCCTTGGCTTGACGAGCATGATATTAAGATCGTTTTTGCGCTTCCGGGTATCGTATTGGCCACCATCTTCGTTACCGTTCCGTTTGTAGCCCGCGAGTTAATTCCGCTCATGCAGGCGCAAGGCGTGCAGGAAGAGGAAGCCGCAGCTAGTCTTGGGGCAAAAGGCTGGCAGATTTTCTGGCGCATCACGCTTCCGAATATCAAATGGGGCCTGCTGTATGGCGTGATTCTATCCAACGCCCGAGCGATGGGGGAGTTTGGCGCCGTATCCGTCGTATCCGGCCATATTCGTGGGGAGACAAATACGCTTCCGCTGCATATCGAAATTTTGTATAACGAATATCAGTTCTCTGCTTCCTTTGCCGTAGCATCCCTGCTTGTGATGCTGGCCGTCCTGACTCTGCTGGTGAAGGCTTTGTTCGAATGGAAAACGAATCAAAACGCATCGCGCGAACAAGCCGAGTAAATTTTTTTTGAAACTAATGCCGAGTAAATCGGTTGATTATGGAGGGGTTAATAATGGCAAAACCGTTGGAAGTAGATCAGTTGTGGTTGGACCGTATCCTTGAGCAAGTTAATGGGCTGCAGTATGGTTCTGTCAATATTACCGTACATGATGGACGTATTGTTCAAATCGACCGTACTGAACGCACACGTTACGATCAGCCTTCCCACAAGCAGGCGCAGCCCGAGCAAAAGGCTGCTAACGGCGATAATCTTCGTGCCGTCGCTCAATAAGAATAAAGCGAAAAAGCTCCGTACCGGATATCCGGTACGGAGCTTTTCTTGTTTGTGGTTACGAGATGATGAATTTAATGATGACGGCTGCAGCGAAAAAGACGGTCATAAAGCCGAGCATTCCGCCAAAGCCGTTCATAACGTCCATCAAGTCGTGGCGCGGTTCTTCGTTCACATGTTCGCGCGGATCACGTACATTTTCCATTAGTGGATTACGCCTCCCTTGAAGACCATTCAAGCTTCTAATAGTATACCCAACTTTACGAATAATTGTAAAGCAATTCATTGACAATTATTAAGCGAAACATGCGTTCGATATGCTAAAATAAAGGAATAGATAAACAGCGCTAAGCCGGTGTTTTGGAAGTAAGAATCACCTCAATGGCCAAGGTTGGGCCATTTGTGTGGTGATTCTGAGCTTATGCTTACGAAGCAAGAATCACCCCAATTGCCAAGGTTCGGCCATTTGTATGGTAATTCTGAGCTTATGCTTACGAAGTAAGAATTACCCCAATTGCCAAGGTCCGGCCATTTGTATGGTAATTCTTTTCAGGAGGGACAATATGGATCAGCAACAACAGAATACAGCTGTCAGCAGGGCAGAAGCCGAAGAGCTCATCCGCAACAAATTAGCGCTGCTTCCAGACCAGCCCGGCTGTTATTTAATGAAGAACGGGGAAGGCACGATTATATATGTAGGCAAAGCGAAAGTGCTGAAAAACCGCGTCCGTTCCTACTTTAACGGCAGCCACAACGGGAAGACGCAGCGGCTCGTATCGGAAATCCGGGACTTTGACTATATTATTACCTCGAGCAATATGGAAGCACTCATTCTCGAATGCAATCTGATCAAGCAATATCATCCAAGGTATAACGTCCTTCTGAAGGACGACAAAACTTTTCCATATATTAAAATCACGAATGAAAAACATCCGCGTCTAGAGGTTACGCGGCGCGTCGTCAAGGACAAAGGCAAATATTTCGGGCCTTATCCGAATGCCTACGCGGCCCAGCAGACCAAGAAGCTGCTGGACCGGCTTTATCCGCTGCGCAAATGCGGGACGCTGCCCGATAAAGTCTGCTTGTATTATCATATCGGCCAATGTATTGCTCCTTGCGAATACGAGGTGGAGCAGGGCCAGTACGACGCAATGATCCAGGAGATCACCAAATTTCTTAACGGCGGCCATGATGCGGTAAAAACGGAAATTCAGCGTAAGATGGAGGCGGCGGCCGAAGAGCTAAATTTCGAACGTGCCAAGGAATATCGCGATCAGATCATCAGCATTGACGCTGTTATCGAGAAGCAGAAGATTACGATGAACGATGCCCTCGATCGCGATATCTTTGGTTACGCGGTAGAGAAGGGCTGGATGTGCGTACAGATTCTGTACATGCGCCAAGGGAAAATGATTGAACGGCGCGGCACAACGTTTCCTTATTATGGGGATGAGTACGATGATTTTATGACGTTCGTGACCCAATATTACAGCGATAATCCGGCATTGCCGAAGCAGATCTTGCTTCCGCTCCCGGCAGAAGAGGAAGAAGGGGCGGCGGAATCGTCCACGGCCGCGGATGAGTTTGCTGCTATGCTGCATAACTGGCTGAAGGTGAAGGTGCTGATGCCGCAGCGCGGACGGAAAAGCGAAGCCGTATCCATGGCGATCGATAACGCCAAGATTGCGCTTGCCGATAAATTCCGCCTGATCGAGCGGGATGAAGAGAGAAGCATCCGCGCTTCGGAAGGATTAGCCGAATGGCTGGGACTCCCGGAGGTCCGGCGTATCGAGGCTTTTGATAACTCGAATATTCAAGGTACCAATCCGGTCTCGGCAATGGTTGTCTTTACGGATGGCAAGCCCGACAGGAAGGAATACCGCAAGTACAAGGTCAAGACCGTTGTTGGCGCCGATGATTACGAGACCATGCGCGAGGTTGTGCGGCGCCGTTATGAAAGAATGCTGAAGGAGCAGCAGACCCCTCCGGATCTCATCGTAGTCGACGGGGGCAAGGGGCAAATTTCCGCAGCACTTGATATTCTCCAAAACGAGCTCGGATTGTATATTCCGGTTTGCGGACTCGTAAAGGATGCGAAGCATAAGACGGCCCAATTGATGACCGGCGACCCGCCGGAAGTGGTGCCGTTGCCGCGCGACAGCCAGGAATTTTATTTGCTGCAGCGGATTCAGGATGAAGTCCACCGGTTTGCGATCTCCTTCCACCGCGAACAGCGCGGCAAGTCAATGATCGCTTCCCAGCTGGATGCGATTCCGGGGATCGGGGAGAAGCGCCGCAAGCTGCTGCTCAAGCATTTTGGCTCGATCAAGAAGATTAAGGAAGCTTCCATCGAAGAATTTAAGCCTCTTTCGATTGGCGAGAAGCTGGCTTCGCAAATTTTAGTTGCTTTAAACGAAGAGGTAAAAGAAAAAGAAACGGAATGAATTTTTCATCCCGTTTCTTTTTTTTATTCATTAATTGCCTTTGCTTTTATCTTTGCCCTTGCCTTTTTTGCCCGATTTGTTCTCCGCTCCGGCTTCGGTTGCCGCGCCTGCGCTGCGTCCGCCGCCAGGACTTTGGTTGCCGCCGGTGCGGTTGCCGCCGCCAGGGCTTTGGTTGCCGCCGGTGCGGTTGCCGCCGCCAGGGCTTTGATTGCCGCCGGTGCGGTTGCCGCCGCCAGGGCTTTGATTGCCGCCAGTGCGGTTGCCGCCGCCAGGGCTTTGATTGCCGCCAGTGCGGTTGCCGCCGCCTTGGCTTTGGTTACCGCCGGTACGATTGCTGCCGCCAGGGCTTTGATTGCCGCCGGTGCGGTTGCCGCCGCCAGGGCTTTGATTGCCGCCAGTGCGGTTGCCAAGGCTCTTGTTAGCTGCATCGGGGTTTTGTTTTTGATGCTTCTCGTTATTATTGTTTTTGTTTTTGTTTGGCAAATCTATCACTCCTCTTAAACGTAGTACTAGATTATATGAAGGATGATAGATTTGCGTCTGTACGAAAGTGGATATAAATGCGAAATGGTTCCTTGTCCGGTGCTTTTAAAGAGCGATGCTCGTAATTTTGTTCAGCGGGACATAAACGAGGTAAGTGGTTTTGTAGTTGAAGGCAGAGAATGTAGCATGCCCGTTCTTAAAGCCAGCCCATTTCGCTTTATCCAGATCCTTTCCGTTATCCAACGTAACGCGGTGAATAACTTGTCCGAGCGACAGCTTGCTAAGGATGCCATAAGCATATTCAGCATAACTTTTTCCGTTTGATTTTTCTTCCTTTTTATACGGAATTACTGAATTGTCGCTGCAGCCCGAAGATTTGTGCTCGCATTTGCAGCCATTTGATTTGTGTGAATAGCCGTACGATTTTTTGCTTGAAGACTTGTGTTCATGGCAATCGTTTTTCTTGCCGCCCGATGTGTTCTTTTTCCCGGACGATTTGTGACGGCCGCTTGACTTTTTGCCCGACGACTGTTTCTCACAGCATTTACTGCCTGAGCTCTGTTTGCGGTCATAACCGCTGATTCTTGCAATCAATCCTATCACACTCCATATATTGGTATAATAGATTATATTAAGGTGGACAGGATTCCTCTTGGACAAAATGACCGTTTCTATTAAATGGGCTCTTTGCGGTACCGGTAAAACGCAAAAAAGGAATGTATCTTTAACAGATACATCCCTTTTATAAAGAGAAATCGTTCAGACCCGTATAAAACGCCGGCCATGCCAGTACTTGATAACCCACGCGACGATAACAGGGAGAACAGCGTAGATAAGGGCAGCGGTAATATTGACGCCTCCTCCAACGCCGACCAGCTCGAAGCCCATGATAAGGCTGTCCAGTATGGCGTGGGTGAACACGGCGGTTATAAAGCCGTAGCGGAGGAAGATAAGACAAAATACCGTTCCCAGAATAACCAGCTCTACGATACGCGTATAGAACGGGAAGATCGGATAACCGACATGCCCCAGCGCCCACATGACCGTGGGAATAAGAGTGGCGATAAACGTATTTTTAAACCATTTCTTGAATAGAGCAATGCCGAACAACCGGAATATCGCTTCTTCGGAGATGGCCGCGCACCAGGCCATCATTGGCATCAGCCACAGCATATCCGTATTGTATGCGGATTGCGTAGCATCGCTGGTTGCCCAAGAACCGGCAAGAAACTTCATGGCGACCATAATAATCGCTTGCGCGCCGAGAATAATAGCCGCAAAGAGATAGGAGAGGCCAACGCTGCGCCATACATGCTCGCCATAGCCGCGTTCGCGGAATCCCGGCCATAACGGCCGTTTCTGCGAGCGCCACATCCCGTCGCCGGCGACAAGGGCGAAGTAAACGGCGAGGCCAACCGGAATCAGCAGCACGACGGTAATCATGACGGTAGCCTTCATCTCGGCATCCGACCGGCTCTGCTCGCCCAAGGTTGCCAAAATGCCGTCGAGTACATTCAGATTGTTATAAATGTAGAAGAAGATAAACACAAGGCTGATAAATACCCCGCGTTTAAAAGTCGTGTGTCTTCTGTACAGAATCGCGTATATAAGCGACAAGACAAGGGAGATAAAGCACATGTACGCCAGGCTGACCACAGACAGCGCGCTGCCCGTCTTTTTCTGGCCTTCCACATAAGCGACGTAATCAGCCGGAGCCTGGAATGCGGGCTTGTACCTGGTGATCACAGGTTTATCGTCGATAAGACCAACGCCGATAATCAGTTCGAGAGAAGCGTCTCCAAGCGTATAACCGGTTGGGTGAAGAACCGCGTCACCTTGGTCATTTCTATACAAGCTGTCCAATTCTTCAGGCCGGAATCCTTTTGTTTCGGCAAAAGCCTTCGCTGACGTTTGAACCAACTGGGCATTCCCGGCAGATTGACCGCCAAGCCAATGCCAGCCCGTGATGCCGCCGTTTGTCATATGGACGTAGACGTAAGCCTTGGTGTCGTCCTCCAGCTCCAGATTGACCTGGAACGTATCGGTCGGGAACTTGGCATCGTATTGATCCTCGAACTTGCCAAGCAGATCTTCCTTGGAGAAATACCCGTTTGCCAGACTGTCGGTCTGATAAATCGCATGGGCGGCTACGGCCGTTTTGCCGAACTGTTCCTGGACGAACGTTTTCGCGGTGGACTCGGCTTCGCTTTTTGCGATAACCTTAGGTGTAGAGCTTGAGAACAGCTGGTCCCCGGCTGCAGGGCCGAATTGGGTAAAGATAAAAATAATTGCGCCTGCAACAGCAGCCCACAAGAACCTTTTCCAATCATGAGGAGCGATGGAAGGGATCATACAAAACCTCCATTTCGAATTCAGACGATGCTTCGCTACAGTTACCATACCATTATTAACCTGATTTATCCAATGCGGGCAAAAGCGGAGGATGCAAACGGAAAGCGGTGAAATAAGGACTTGCAGCCAGCAAGTGACCATTTGCTTTATAGCATTGCCTATATTTGAACGAATTCCGCCTAATTATCGCTTAGGCTCATTTTGATCGTTTCCGTCCTTAAGGCGTATAATCGTTAACGTCATATAAATCGAATCGTATCAGCCGAATTTCGTTATTGAAAACGGGGGAACCAAACCGCTGTCCGGAGCCATCCGCCAGCATGGGGTGAATTTCGAGCATTCCGCTTGAATAGGGCTGCCTTTCCAGGCCCGAATCCGTCAGCTAACCTCGCAGGCTGTGTGGAACAGGACTCATCCGGCATGGGAGTTCCCGTGCTTTTTTTTATGCCCAAATGTTGAAAGGTCCATTAAAAGGAGAAAACAATGACCAAATACCTCAATATCTTGAAGTGGTCTCCGCCAAGGATTCTTGTCTTTGGGTTTGCGATGATCATTATCATTGGAGCGATACTGTTGTCGATGCCCTTTGCCTCCAATGACGGATCGCGCCTGCCCTTTATCGATGCGCTGTTTACAGCGACCTCGGCGACCTGCGTCACCGGCCTTGTTGTTGTCGATACGGGTACATACTTCTCTACCGCCGGCAAGATCGTCATCCTTTCGCTGATTCAAATCGGCGGGTTAGGCTTTATGACCATGGCCACGCTGATTGCGCTGGTGCTGCGCAAGCGAATTTCGCTTAAGGAACGGCTCATTCTGCAGGAAGCGATGAACCAGACGAGCATGGAGGGCATCGTTCGTTTAATCCGCAGGGTTATCTTTTACTCCTTGACGATTGAGCTGGTTGGCGCGGTGCTGTTCGCCGTCCGGTTTGCATTTGATATGCCGCTCGGCCGAGCGGTTTGGTACGGGGTTTTTCATTCGATCTCCTTCTTTAACAATGCGGGCTTCGATATCTTCGGCCTTTTCCGCAGCTTAACGATGTATGTGGGCGATCCGCTCGTTAATATCGTGTCGATGCTGCTTATTATTTTTGGCGGATTAGGCTTTGTGGTCATGGCGGATTTGCTGGAGTTTCGGAAAAACAAACGGCTTTCGCTGCATAGCAAGGTTGTTCTATCGGCAACCGGCATTCTGATTGCCGTCGGTGCCCTTGTTATCTTTGTTTTCGAGTTTTCGAACAGCAAGACGCTGGGATCCCTCAATTGGGGCGATAAAATACTGGCTTCCTTTTTCCAGTCCGTTACGCCAAGGACGGCAGGGGCCAATACGCTGGATTATACCCAGCTCCGGCAGGCTACCGTATTTTTCACCGTTATTCTGATGTTTATCGGCGCATCTCCGGGCTCCACGGGCGGGGGAATCAAAACGACGACCTTTACGACTATGGTTGGGGCGGTTATCGCAATGATCCGCGGGCGGGAGGATATCGTTCTCTTCCATTACAGGCTTGGGAAAGACCGGATCTTTAAGGCGCTTACGATTACGATGCTGTCGCTGACGCTGGTCATATTGGTCACGATGCTGCTGTCCACAACGGAAGACCAGCAGTTTCTGAAAATTTTGTTCGAAACAACGTCGGCGTTCGGTACCGTTGGCCTCACGACGGGCATTACGCCCGAGCTGACGTTTTTCGGCAAGATTGTCATTGCATTAACGATGTTCGCCGGCCGGCTTGGTCCACTGACGCTTGCTTACGCTCTTGGACCAAAAACAGAGAAAGAGCTGTACCGGTATCCGGAAGGCAAAATTACGATTGGATAGGGGAATAGGGAGCAGGAATGAAGAACAATCAATTTGTGATCGTAGGCTTGGGACGGTTTGGCTCGAGTCTCGGAAGAGAGCTCATTAAGCTGGGCTACGAGGTGCTTGGAATCGACCGGGACGAGGAAGCCGTTCAGGAGATGAGCAATGTGCTGACCTATACGGTATCGGCCGATTGCACGGACGAAGAGACGCTGCGATCGCTAGGCGTTCGTAATTTTGACTGCGGAGTGGTGGCGATTGGCGATGACATCCAGGCCAGCATACTGACGACTATATTATTGAAGGACCTGGGCGTGAAGCGGGTTGTGGCCAAAGCCATGAGCGAGCTGCATGGACGGGTGCTGGAGAAAATCGGCGTCGACCGGGTTATTTATCCGGAACGCGATATGGGCATCCGGGTTGCCCATCAGCTTGTCTCCCCGAATCTGCTTGATTATATCGAGCTGTCGAAGGAGTATACCATTGCGGAGCTTTCGGTGCCGAAATGCCTGAACGGCAAGTCGCTTCAAGATATGAACCTGCGTGCCCGGTTCGGATGCAGCATCGTAGCCATTAACAAGCCTTCCGGTATTATTATTGCTCCTACGGCTATGGATGTTGTGACGGAAAAGGACGTTATGGTCGTGATCGGAACAAACGACCAGATTGAACAGTTTGAAGAAACCATAATCAGGTGATGATAAGGACAGTGGGCGCGGTTAGCGTTCTCTGTCCTTTTTTTGCTCGCTGGCTGGCAGAGGTGGTGGGGAATGGATGGGGCGGGATGGCTCCGCGGGACGGGGTATCTCTTCCGGCCGCTGTTGTCATTCCTTTGCTCTGAACAGGTTTACATAGATGCAGCAAAGGAAGTGACAAAGGCGAACGCTTCGCTCCTCCAGAGATACCCCTTTCCCGCCTCGCGCCGCACCCATCCATTCCCCCTCGCGAGGGAATGAAAGAGGAAAGTGAAGCGCTAAAAAGCGCAAGCCACTGTCCTCCCTTGCGGGAGCGAGAAGAGAGAAAAGACAAAAGAGAAAGACAAGTGCGAAAAGATTAAAAGCGCCCCTCTTTACTGGCTGAGCTCCGAGATCCATCTGCGGACCGCCGGATGAAGATCGGAAGGGTCGTTGTGGATGAGACAAGTCGTTCTCTTGGTTTCTTCAAGCTCGCGGATGGGGACAACGACAAGTTCGTTGTCGGCTAATAACTGCTTGCGCATATAGGAATGCGGGAGCAAGGTTGCCGCGCGGCACGTATGAAGCAGACGGACGATAGCCTCGAAGGAATCGATTTCCATCCTGACATCCGGCTGAAGATGGTATTTGGCGAAAACCTCGTCGGTCAGCTTGCGATACCAGGTTCCTTTGGAGAACAAGATCATCGGCAGCCCGTTTAAATCTTCTATTGAAAGAGGCTCTTCATGCGTAACGGCAACGCTGGTCGGGATGACGAGCAGCAGATGATCGTCGAACAGCGGCACGCAATGAAGCTGGGAGTCCTCGATCATGGAGGCGACGATGGCGATATCCGCTTTGTTGTCCCGGACAAGAGTGACAATCTCGTGGGTTTTCCCGGTTACGGCCTTGATGTCGAATTCCGGATGACTGGCGTTTAGCGTCTTGATGAAATCGGGTAAGGTTGTTTGCAGCGTCGTTAAGCTGGCCCCAATCGTAATGGAGGTACGTCCCGCCGCGGTGTATTCGGCGACGGAATCCATATAACGGCGGTGCAGCTTGCGGAGGTTTACGGCATATTCGTAAGTCAATTGGCCGACGCGAGTCAGTTCAAGCCTTTTGCCTACGCGCTCGAACAGCTTGGCGCCAATCTCTTCTTCAAGCTTGGCCAGTTTGCGGGATAAAGCCGGCTGGGACAAATTAAGCAGCGCAGCTGCCTTGTTCATGCTGGAATGCTCAACAATAGATGCAAACATATGAAATTCTTCGATCATTTTGGTCTCCCCGATCGCTTATGCGAATTGGTTATAATAAATTATAATAAATATGCAATTCCATTATAAGCTCAAAAGGAGTAGGATTAAAAGGGTGGCATACACGGAACGTTCACAATTTTCATAGCCCTCGCAATGCAATGTGAAGCCTAAGCTCCGAAGTCCTAATATTTTGCGGGGTTCAATAAAAGTCGAGAAATGAAACTTTCGCAAATGGTGTCGACTTTTGTTGACGGACTTAATAGCCGGGGGTACAATGTAGAATGGTTTGTCAACAGTAAAAATGTCATGGAGCGACCACAGTCTGGAAAGGAGAAGTATTAATGAAAGGAAATTCGTACTACTGGCGCAAGCTTCACTCTCTGCTTGGGGTGATTCCGCTGGGTGGATTTATCATCGTGCATGCCCTGGCCAATTTTCAGGCGTATGAGCGCGGGCCGGAAGGCTTTACCAGAGCGGTTCATTTTATTAACGGCCTGCCTGTCGTAACGCTGCTCGAGATCTTCGGCATCTATCTGCCGATTTTGTTCCACGGTGTTTACGGTTTGTATATGGCTTATCAGTCGAACCTCAACTCGGGACGTTTCAAATATGAGCGTAACTGGGCGTTTACGTTGCAGCGTATAACGGGGGTAATCACGTTTATCTTTGTTATCTGGCACGTGTTCGAGACTCGCGTGCAGGTAGCGCTTGGCAATGTAACGCATGAAGAGCTTGGCTCGACCATGCATAATATTGCAACTAGCCCTGCTTTGTTCATTCTGTACCTCATCGGTATTCTGGCTGCGGTATTCCACTTCAGCAACGGCCTCTGGGCGTTCCTGATCAGCTGGGGTATTACGGTCTCCCCGAAAGCTCAACGGGTTTCGGCGAATATCTGCATGGTAATCTTTGTGCTTGTAGCTGCGCTGTTCATCCTGTCCCTCGTAGCATTTATGGGTGACGAATTCAAGGAAACGGCAAGTGCCGCATTGGCATTGACCAATATCGGTTAGTAGTATTTAGACAAGGAGCGAAACGTTATGGCTAAAAATAAAATTATCGTCGTTGGCGGCGGTCTTGCGGGCCTTATGGCAGCCGTTAAAGCGGCGGAAGCGGGCGTGCATGTGGAACTGTTCTCCCTCGTGCCGGTGAAACGTTCCCATTCCGTTTGCGCGCAAGGCGGCATTAACGGCGCTGTAAATACAAAAGGTGAAGGCGACTCCCCTTGGGAGCATTTTGACGATACCGTTTACGGCGGCGACTTCCTCGCGAATCAGCCTCCGGTAAAAGCAATGTGCGAAGCCGCGCCTGGCATTATCCACTTGATGGACCGAATGGGCGTAATGTTCAGCCGTACGCCGGAGGGTCTGCTTGACTTCCGTCGTTTCGGCGGCACGCAATATCACCGTACGGCGTTCGCGGGCGCAACAACCGGCCAGCAGCTGCTGTACGCCCTGGACGAGCAAGTTCGCCGCTGGGAAGCAGCCGGTCTCGTAACGAAATACGAGCACTGGGAATTCCTTGGCGCCGTACTGGATGACGAAGGCATCTGCCGCGGTGTTTCGGCGCAAAGCCTGCGCACGATGGAAGTACATACTTTCGTCGGCGACGCCGTTATTCTCGCATCCGGCGGTCCTGGTATCATCTTCGGTAAAACAACGAACTCCGTTATCAATACGGGTACAGCTGCATCCGCTGTATATCAGCAAGGCGTTCATTACGCAAACGGCGAATTTATCCAAATCCATCCAACGGCTATCCCTGGCGACGACAAGCTGCGCCTGATGTCCGAATCCGCACGCGGCGAAGGCGGCCGGATCTGGACGTACAAAGACGGTAAGCCTTGGTACTTCCTTGAAGAGAAATATCCGGCGTACGGCAACCTAGTTCCGCGCGATATCGCAACACGCGAAATCTTCAGCGTCTGCGTTGACGAGAAGCTTGGCATCAACGGCGAGAACATGGTTTACCTTGACCTGTCGCATAAAGATCCGAAGGAGCTTGACGTTAAGCTCGGCGGCATCATTGAGATTTACGAGAAGTTCATGGGCGACGACCCGCGCAAAATCCCGATGAAAATCTTCCCTGCGGTTCACTACTCGATGGGCGGCATGTGGGTTGATTACAACCAAATGACGAACATCCCTGGTCTGTTCGCGGCGGGCGAATGCGAATACCAATACCACGGCGCGAACCGTCTTGGCGCGAACTCGCTCCTGTCCGCTATCTTTGGCGGCATGGTTGCCGGTCCTAAAGCCGTTGAATACATCAAAGGCCTTAAGAAATCGTCTGAAGACATTTCCTCATCGGTATTCGACCGCGAGAAGAAACGTCACGAAGACAAGTACAACAAGATCCTCGGCATGAACGGTACCGAGAATGCTTACGTTATCCACAAAGAGCTTGGCGAGTGGATGACAAACAACATGACGGTTGTACGCTTCAACGACAAGCTGCAGCAAACCATTGACAAGATCAAAGAGCTGAAGCAGCGTTACCAAAACATCAATATCAACGACTCGCTCAAATGGAACAACTCCAGCGTAGCGTTCACGCGTCAGCTGTGGAACATGCTTGAGCTTTCCGAAGCGATGACGCTTGGCGCTTTGCTCCGCAACGAAAGCCGCGGCGCGCATTACAAGCCGGACTTCCCGGACCGTAACGACGAGGATTTCCTCAAAACAACGAAAGCGACCTGGACGCCTGAAGGTCCGCAAATTTCGTATGAGGATGTCGATACTTCCCTTATCAAACCGCGTAAACGCGACTACACAGCCAACAAGAAGAAAGGAGAATAACAATGGCTCAAACGACAGCAACAAAAACCGTAAAGTTCGTTATTACCCGTCAAGACGGACCGGACTCCGCGCCTTATACCGAAGAGTTTGAAATTCCTTACCGCGCCAACATGAACGTAATCAGCGGCTTAATGGAAATTCAGCGTAATCCGAAAAAAGCGGATGGCGGAAACACGGCTCCGGTATGCTGGGAATCCAACTGCCTTGAGGAAGTGTGCGGTGCCTGCTCGATGGTCATCAACGGCAAGCCTCGTCAGGCCTGCAGCGCGCTGATCGATAAGCTGGAACAGCCGATTCGCCTCGAGCCAATGCGCACATTCCCTGTCGTGCGTGACCTTGTTATTAACCGCGAGCGCATGTTCAATGCGCTGAAACGGGTTAAAGCATGGATTCCGATCGACGGCACGTATGATCTGGGCCCAGGCCCGCGTCTGGCAGAAGAGAAGCGCCAATGGGCTTACGAGCTGTCCAAGTGTATGACTTGCGGCGTCTGCATGGAAGCCTGCCCGAACGTTAACGACCGCAACAGCTTTATCGGTCCGCAAGCAATCTCCCAGGTCCGCCTCTTCAACGTTCACCCTACAGGTGAAATGAACAAAGCTGAACGTCTGGAGACGCTGATGGAAGACGGCGGCATCGAAGGCTGCGGCAACTCGCAAAACTGCGTGCGTTCGTGCCCGAAAGGCATTCCGCTTACGACTTCGATTGCTGCAATCAACCGTGATACTACCAAACAATTGTTCAAAAAATGGCTTGGCTAAGAAGGATGCCCTCCGCGCAGGCGGGGGTATTTCTTTTTTTCTATTTGATAATGATAACTATTATCATTATAGTAATGGAGCTAGCGTTGAAAGTCAACTCAAACAAAAAAGCTGCGCGGGACGGGATAGTGATATCCTAGTCCGGCACAGCTTTTTTGTTTGACGGCGTTACATCCATTGCTCGCCCCAGCTTTGAATCGACTCGATCACGGGCTGGAGCTCGCGACCCTTCGGCGTTAACTCATATTCGATTCGAACAGGCATTTCAGGATAGACAGTTCGTTTTACAATGCTCTGACTCTCTAGTTCCTTTATCCGATCCGTTAACATTTTGTCGCTCATCTCGGGGATCTGCTCTTTAATTTCCTTGAACCGTTTAGGTCCGCCAAGCATAACCCGGATGATAAGCCCTGTCCACTTCTTACCAAGAATGTCGGCCGCAGCTTCATACTTTGGGCACATAGTTGAATAATCCAACGCGATCACCCCTTTTTCTACCTATATTGTAGCATATGTTCTAAGGAAAAGTAAGTTCGTTAGCGCAGCCAAATTTGGGTATTTGCTAATTTTAATATATTTACTTGACTTAAGTAAGTAACATACATTATGATGATTGCATCAAAGAGAGCGGCCGCTCAATTAACGAGAAAATAGATAAAGGGAGAGGTTTTAAATGTTGGATACTGGCTTGTTGATCATTCGGGTTATTATTGGTTTATTGATGATTGGACACGGCGCGCAGAAGCTGTTCGGATGGTTCGGCGGTTACGGTCTGAAAGGCACGGGCGGTTGGCTGGAATCGATCGGATTGAAACCCGGCGTATGGATGGCAGCCGGCGCAGGCTTGTCCGAGGTTGTAGGCGGCGTATTGTTCGGAGCGGGGCTGTGGGTGGAAGTAGGAGCGGCATTGCTGATCCTTACCATGATTGTAGCGATTGCGAAGGTTCATGGCGCCAATGGTCCCTGGGTTACGCAAAACGGTTATGAATATAACCTGGTTCTGATTGCCGTTCTGCTCGGCGTAGCCTTCACGGGCGCTGGCGATTTCTCGATCGACGCTTTGCTGAAATAATAATAGTTTTTAAGAAAAGCACCTCGGGGTTCTGCACGGCAGACTCTGGGGTGCTTTTTGCATTGTAAGGGCAGAACGTTCAAATCCGAATAATGAGTAGCCCGGCGATCGTCAATACAAAAGCGGCCCATTGCGCACGGTTCAGCTTTTCCTTGTAGACGAGAATGGAGCGGTTCATGTTAGTAAGCGGGACGTCAAGGCGGCGGGGCCATAGTCCAGCGCCTTCATAAATAAAGCATTGCCAAGAGCAGACCCTGCTCCGATAATGATTCCAGCCAGCCATATCCGGTAATCGCTTAAATGATGGAATGAATTTGTTACACAATTGAAATAGTTCTGTTACGGTACAAACATATTATTAGGCTATTATAATAAACAAGACCCCCTTTTAATATATCGATTTTGGACCTGTGAGCGCACAGGTCCACTTTTTTTGTCCGATAAAGAACGCAGCAAAAAGGCTTTGCCTGAAAGGCAAAGCCTAGATTTCTTTTACTACAGTGGAACAATGATTTGCTGGCGTTTGCGGTAGAATACCCACTGCGAGAAACCGATTTCCTTCAGGCGCTTGCGTACCCGCTCGAAATCCTCGCCTATACGGCTTGGTTTATGGGCATCGGAGCCAAACGTGACATTTACTCCAAAATGAAGCGCTCTCTCTAGAATCGCATCGGAAGGGTACCAGCCGCCAACATCCTTGGTGCCGCCGGACGTATTGATCTCAATGGCGACATCGCACTTGGCGATAACTCGAAGCGTATCATCAACTACGTCATTGGCCGGAATATCGGAGAAGGCCGGGTAATAGCCCTTCATCGCATCGATATGACCGAGTATGTCGAACATGCCGCTTCGGGCGGATTGCCGGATAAGCTCGTAATACGCGACTTTTTCCGAGATCTTCTTCTCCTCGGACAAGCCTTTCCAACGGTTGCGGTTAAAGATGCTCACACCGCTGACCTGATGGACCGAGCCAATCAAGTAGTCAAACGGGACATTGCGATAAGCATCCCTATAGGTTTCGGCGTGTTTGGGGAAGAAATCCGACTCCATGCCAAGCAGCACTTCAATGCGGTCTTTATATTTCTCTTTCAGGCGGAGAACCTCGTCTACATAGCTCTGAAAATCGCTTCGGGCCATAGCGATGCCGGGAAAAGGCTGATCCTGCTCGCTGCCGAAATACGGCGAATGGTCGGAGATGCCAATGACTTCAAGGCCTGCGTCAAGCGCGGCAATAATGTAATCTTCGATCATGCCGTCGGCATGGCCGCAACGTTCGTGATGGGTATGCAAATCGAATTTCATGATGAATTCCTCCTAAAAAGAATGGCTGCCCAATGGCCAGAGCTGTTGGCCATGCAGGCATTCTTGCATCGTAAGCATGGGGCTTAAAGAATGGCTGCCCAATGGCCAGAGCTGTTGGCCATATGTAAGGATTCTGTCTACTCGCTGCCAAGAAAGGATTGCTCGGGCATGCCTTTTAAGTCGCTTAAAAATTGCTGCATGGCCGTATTTAAATATCTGCCGGATTTATAGACGACAGCCACCGGGTGATAGGGCTCAAGCTCCGTCGCTTTGATGATTTTGAGCGAACCAAGCTTTAATTCATTGGCAATGGACAGCTTGGAAACGACCGCAATGCCAAGATTAATCTCAACCATTCGCTTTACTTCTTCGCTGCTCGACAGCTCCATAATAATATTCGGCTGGATATTATTTTTCTTGAAGATTTGATCCAGGAAGCGGCGGCCCAAGGTGTCGGGCGCAAGCATGATAAAGGGGTAATCCTTGATCATATCTATCGTAGTATGCGCTACTTGGCTTAAAGGATGAGCGGGAGATGCAACGAGGACAAAGGAATCGTAATAAAGAATGGATGTGTCCATATTCGGATTTTTTTCCGAGATGTAGGTAATGCCGATATCGACTGAACCGTTCTCCACGCTGGCCAGAACTTGCGAGGATGGCATTGTGTGTATCGTCGTTTTGATCAACGGATACTGGTCCTGGAAGTAAGATAACACCCGGGGCAAGATCTGAATGGCCATGGATGAGGTGGTTCCGAGTACGATATGGCCCTGGGGTATCGCATTCAAATCGGACAGCTTCTGCTTTAATTCTTCAACAACCGCAAGTATTCTCTCCGCATGCTCCAAAAAAACTTTTCCGTGGTCGGTCAAGGTGACGGGCTGATTGCGATCGATGAGAACTGTCTTGAATTCGTCCTCCAGCGTTTTTATTTGAGCAGAGACGGCCGGCTGTGTCAAATTCAGCAGCTCGCCGGCTTTGCGGAAGCTCATCGTCTTCGATATGGTGAGGAGCGTTTCAAGCTGGCTAATATTCAATTCAATTCCCCCTCGAACATGATCACTATTTATTATAAAGCAAATGGATGATTACAGCAAAAAAGCGGGCAAGCTTCAAAAATTCTTAATCTAATGTTTTCGAAGCATGAGGTTAATGTTAATTTTTTGTATGGCCATTTCAATTGAAAAGGAATAAATGGGGGACTGTCGAACTATTGCTGAAGTATGGCCAATGAAACGGGGGCGTTTGTTCTGGACCAAAGAGCATTGCGTGGCTGGAAAATGTACGATTGGGCAAACTCCGCCTTTGCCACCACGATGATGGCAGCGGTGCTGCCGGTTTATTATTCCGATGTTGCAGCCGTTCATCTGGCGGGCAACCGGGCCGAGACCTATTGGGGTTATACCCAAAGCATTGCGATGCTGCTGGTGGCCGTGTTATCGCCGATTCTTGGGGCTATTGCCGATTATACGGGCTCCAAGCTGAGGTTTCTGTCCGTATTTATGCTGCTTGGCGTATTGTCCTGCGTATTTATGGCATTTGCCGGTGAAGGCGATTGGCTGTTGGCTTCATGCCTGATGGTGTTGGGCTCTATAGGCTTCTCCGGAGGGAATACCTTTTATGACGCGATGCTGGCGGACGGTGTGCCGCAGGAGTTAAGAGGCCGAGTCAGCTCGCAAGGTTATGCTTACGGTTATGCCGGAGGCGGCCTGCTGCTGCTTATCAACGTTATTATGATTGAAGGCTGGGAGACGCTGGGCTTCCCAAGCAAAACCTTTGCCACCCAGATGGTCTTTATTACGGTGGGGGTTTGGTGGCTGCTGTTCTCCATTCCGATTCTTCGCTTGGTGAAGGAAAGCAGGAAGCCAACCGGCCATCTCGGCAGGGGCGAAATCATCCGGGCAGGCTTTGTCCGGATTGGAAAGACCTTCTCGGTTATCAAGCGATATCCCGAGCTGCTGAAGTATATGGCTTCTTTCTGGTTTTTCAACGATGGAATCAACACGGTTATTGTCATGGCAACGATATATGGTGCGGGTATCGGCATTGAAACAAGCGATCTGATTATTGCGCTGCTGATCACGCAGTTTGTCGGGTGGCCATGTACGATCCTGTTCGGCAGGCTGGCCGGTCGTTTTGGTTCGAAGCGCATGTTGTATTATTCCTTGCTTATTTATGTTCTTATCGTCGGGCTAGGCTTCTTTATGACCAGCGCCATTCATTTCTATGCGCTTGCCATCATGGTGGGCCTTGTGCAGGGCGGTAGCCAGGCGGTAGCCCGTTCGATCTATGCCAATCTGGTGCCGCCTTCGCGGACGGGCGAGTTTTTTGGCTTCCTGGCGCTGTCGAGCAAGTTCTCCTCCTTTGCGGGTCCGTTTGTCTTCTCCGTGGTGGGGACCCTTACCGGTTCGAGCCGGGTCGCGATTTTGTCTCTGATTGCCTTCTTTATAATCGGAATCGTTTTATTGTGGAAGGTTAATCTGGAAAAAGGCTCGCGCGAAGCGGCAGAGGAAGAGATGGCATAAGCAGGCTTCGGCAGCAAATGCTATAATGGGTAATGATCCAATAAAGAAAGGTGCGATGATGAATGCCACGCATTTACAGTAATTTGACAGAGCTGATCGGCAACACACCATTGCTCGAGCTTACTCATTACAATAAGAGTCAGGATTCGCTTGCGAAAGTTATCGCGAAGCTGGAATACTTCAATCCGGCTGGCAGCGTGAAGGACCGGATTGGTTTTGCGATGATTAAGGATGCTGAGGAAAAAGGAAAGCTTGTTCCCGGCTCGGTGATTATTGAACCAACAAGCGGCAATACCGGCATTGCGCTCGCTTTTGCGGCGGCGGCTTTGGGCTACCGGCTCATTATAATTTTGCCTGAATCGTTCAGTATCGAACGCCGCAAGCTGCTGGAGGCGCTTGGCGCGGAGCTTGTGCTTACGCCGGCATCCGAGGGCATGTCGGGAGCAATCCGCAAAGCGGATGAGCTGGCTGCTCAAATTCCAGGCTCCTACATACCGATGCAATTCAGCAATCCCGCGAACCCGGACATCCATAAGACAACGACAGCGGAGGAAATCTGGCGCGATACCGACGGCCGGGTGGATATCTTTGTGGCCGGCGTTGGTACGGGCGGTACGGTCTCCGGCGTAGGCGAACGCTTGAAGCAGCTTAATTCAAACGTAAAAATTGTTGCCGTTGAGCCGTTTAGCTCCGCGGTATTGTCTGGCGGCGAAAGAGGTCCCCATCTGATTCAAGGCATTGGCGCGGGCTTTGTGCCGGATAACTATAACGCGTCCGTCGTGGATGAGATTATTACGGTCAAAAACGAAGACGCGTACCGCACTTCCCGCATGCTGGCGCGTAGCGAAGGCTTGCTGGTCGGCATCTCTTCCGGCGCCGCGGCATTCGCGGCTTCTCAATTGGCCAAACGTCCGGAGAACAAAAACAAAACGATTGTTGTCCTTCTTCCTGACACGGGCGAACGTTATTTGTCGGCGAATTTGTACGACGAAGCTTAATATGGTGAGGAGTGCGAGCTATTCGCATAACGCAATAAGACCCCATGAGGGTCTTATTGTGTTATAAGGGGACTGAAGTCGCCGTGATAAGACCCTGCCGTGGTCTTATTGTCTATAAGAGCAGACTGAAATTGGCAGGAACGGTCAGTTGGCGATGAGATAAGACCCCACGAGGGTCTTATTGTGCTATAGGGGGTTGAAGTGGCTGCGATAAGACCCTGCCAGGGTCTTATCGACTATGGCGAGCAGGGTGGGTGAAACTGGCGGAAACGGTCAGTTGGCGATGAGATAAGACCCCACGAGGGTCTTATTGTGCTATTAGGGGGTTGAAGTGACCGTGATAAGACCCTGCCGGGGTCTTATCGTCTACGCGAGCAAGGTGAAACTGGCGGACGGTCAGTAGGCGATGGAATAAGACACTGTCAGGGTCTTATCACGATGTGAAATCGGGCTCGTGCGCAGCGCCTGAGCCCCTTTCGGACCTCTCCCCAAAGCCGACGGGGGTTGTGGGCAGCGGTGCTGGGAGCGCGGGGCGGTCGGGGAGGGGCGCAGGGGTAAGTGAAGGAATCTCCTGCAGGAGCGGAGCGCCCGCCTTTGTCTACACTTTGCAACCTTGGAACATTAAGTTCAGGCAAAGTGTAGACAACAGCGGCTGGAAGGAGATCCTTCACGTCCCCGAAGTACACCGACCCGACCGACCCGGCCACAAAGCGAACAGCAAAAAGCCGCCCCAACACCCGGGCGGCTCCACACTCATAACCATTTTTTCTTTCTAAACACAATCAGCATTCCAGCCCCCAAGGCGAGCATGATGCCAAGCAGAATAATTGATCCGCCGCGCACATGCATCCCGGGAATAAAGTCGAAGTTCATCCCGTAAATCCCGGTAATAAAGGTCAGCGGCATGAAGATCGTCGTCATCGCGGTGAACACGCGCATGATCTCGTTCGCCCGTGCCGAGATCGTCGACTGATAAGCTTCTCGCAAGTTGCCCATGAGCTCTCGGTACGTATCGAAGGACTCGGCGATTTTGACGGCATTCTCGTAAATGTCGCTGAAGTACTTTTGCAGCTGGTCATCGATTAGCTTCAAATCCCGCTTGTTCAGCGTGGCGATAAGGTCCTTTTGCGGGCCAAGCACTTTCTTCAGCCACAAAATTTCGCCGCGCAGACCGATGATTTCGTTCAGATGCGTTTTTTTCGTATTCATTAATATATCTTCTTCCAGCATTTCGATCCGGTTGTCGATCCGGTCGCCTACGAGGAAGTAATTGTCGACCACGATGTCGACGAGATGATATAGGAAATAGTCCGGCCGATTAACTTCCTGCTCCCACAGAACGGGTTTCAGCGTGCGCAGCTCGTTGAGCTTTTGCTTCGTAATCGTAATAATATAATGACGGCCTAGAAAAATATTCAGCGCGCGGAGGAAGATTTCCTCGTCATCGAACCGGATGCTGTTAATGACAATAAAATATTGGTTTTCATAAATTTCGATTTTCGGACGCTGCTCTTCCTCGCTCAGGCAGTCCTCGACCGCCAGATCATGCATGCCGAACAGCGGCTGCAGGATCGCAAGGTCTTCCACGTCGGCATCAATCCAATAGAAGCCTTCCGCTGCCGGAACCAGCGTCTCATTAATGTCTTCGATCAGGGTAAATAACCCGTTGTTTACATGACGAATTTTCATCCGAGCTTCTCCTCTCTTGTGACGAGCTGCCGGATGAACGAGCAAAAGAACGGACTTAAAACGCAAACGCCCGCTTGAGCAACGATAGATCCGGCAGCTGCCGTATTCGGTTGTTGTCAGGCTTCGGTCGATCGCCTTCCATTCTGTTTGCACTCCTTTACCTTTTATTCTTCATGAAAAATCGGCTTTTAATCCTTGTCTAGTATACTCCCCTATACACTTTACATTCAAGCGGAAAAATAGGCCGACTGACCTTTTGGAAAGCCTTCTACAGCATATGTCAATAACGTCCTTGACGCGAATGGCAGAATCCATTAAAGTTAAGAATAGAATTGGATTTCTACAACCGAATAGAACCACTTTCTTATCAAGAGCAGGCGGAGGGACTAGCCCGATGAAGCCCGGCAACCGGCGTAAGCACGGTGCTAATTCTTGCGGAAACTTTAGTTTCTGAGAGATGAGGGAGGCGAGAGCTCTTTTTTTTGATGAGCGCACGACCTTTTCTCACGGCAGAAAGGGTCTTTTTTGCGTTGAGAAGGCCGATAATCAAGTAAAGGAGTGAATCGCAATGCCGATTAAAGTACCTGATTCCCTGCCAGCCAAAGAGATTTTGAACAACGAGAACATTTTCGTTATGGATGAAAGCACCGCTTTCCATCAAGACATCCGTCCATTACGGATCGCCATATTGAATTTAATGCCTACCAAGGAAACGACGGAAACGCAGCTTCTTCGACTCATTGGCAATACGCCGCTGCAAGTGGAGATTGTATTGCTGCATCCGAAGACCCATACATCGAAAAATACGTCGCACGAGCATTTGGAATCGTTCTACAAAACCTTCGATGACATCAAGGACCAGTATTATGACGGTCTTGTTATTACGGGCGCTCCGGTTGAGCATCTGAACTTCGAGGACGTGAATTACTGGGAAGAGCTGAAGGACATTATGGATTGGAGCAGACGCCAGGTGACGTCGACCTTTCATATCTGTTGGGCCTCGCAGGCGGGATTGTACCATCATTACGGCGTACCGAAATACGAACTGGACAAGAAGATTTTCGGCGTATTCCCGCATACAACCGAGAAGCAGAACGTCAACCTGCTCCGCGGCTTTGACGAAATGTTCTTTGTGCCGCAATCCCGTCATACCGAGGTCCGCCGCGAGGATATCGAGAAAATCGGGGATCTGGAAATTTTGTCGGAGTCCGAAGAATCCGGCGTATATATCGTGGCTTCCAAAGACGGCAGGCAAATTTTCGTCAGCGGGCATTCGGAGTACGATCCGCTTTCGCTGAAATACGAATATGACCGCGACAAAGCAAAGGGGCTGGAAATTGATCTGCCGAAGAACTATTTCCCGGGAGATAATCCGGAAAAACTCCCTTATTCGACATGGCGCTCCCACGCGAACTTGCTGTTCTCGAACTGGTTGAACTATTATGTATACCAACAAACGCCTTATGATTTGGGCGCAGGCATCTAATTAATAAATTAGAAATGACGAAGACGAAGGAGACGGACGAACTTATGAAAATTGAAAGTCATCTTGCGCATATCGGTTCCGAGAAGGAGCCTGTTACGGGTGCGGTAAGCTTCCCGATTTATCAAGCAACGGCGTTCCGCCATCCCAAGCTTGGCCAAAGCACGGGCTTTGATTACGCCCGCACCAAAAGTCCGACGCGTACCGTTCTGGAAGAAGCGGCGGCTCAGCTCGAATCCGGCGACGCGGGGTTTGCCTGTAGCTCCGGTATGGCCGCTCTGACAACGATCTTCGCTTTGTTCAGCCAAGGCGACCATTTGATCGTTTCGCTTGATTTATATGGCGGCACATACCGTCTGCTTGAGAAAATCATGTCCAGATACGGCGTTACGGCTTCGTATGTCGATACGAACGATCTTGACGGCATGTCCGAGCTGCTTCAGCCGAACACGAAGGCGGTTCTGATCGAGACGCCAACGAATCCGCTGATGATGATTACAGACTTGGAGCGTGTATCCGCATGGGCAAAGTCCAAAGGTCTTCTTACTATTGTAGATAATACGCTGCTTACTCCGTTCTTCCAGCGTCCTATAGAGCTTGGCGCGGATATCGTCGTTCATAGCGCAACCAAATATTTGGGCGGTCACAATGACGTTCTAGCGGGTCTGATCGTAACGAAGGGCAAAGAGCTCTCCGAGCAGATGGCTTTCCTGCATAACTCGCTTGGCGCCGTTCTTGGTCCGCAGGACTCCTGGCTGCTGATGCGCGGCATGAAGACGCTCGCGCTTCGCATGGAACGCCATCAGCTTAACGCAACGGCTATCGCGAATTATCTGCTGGAGCATGAGGCGATCGAGGATGTCTATTATCCGGCGCTGCCCCATCACCCGGGTCATGATGTGCAGAACAAGCAATCCTCGGGCAACACCGGCATTTTCTCCTTCCGTCTGAAGGATGCCCGTTATGTAGAGCCGATTCTCCGTCATATCAAGCTGATCGCGTTTGCGGAAAGCCTTGGCGGCGTCGAGTCGCTTATGACTTATCCGGCTGTTCAGACTCATGCCGATATTCCGTTGGAAATCCGCCAGAAGATCGGCGTTGACGACCGTCTCCTTCGTTTCTCGGTTGGAATCGAGCATGCCGATGATTTGATTGCCGATCTAAAGCAGGCGTTGGCTGAGGCAAAGCGCGAAATCGAGGGGGCTTAAGGCGCCATGAGCGAAAGACATAATCCCGAAAAAATCGCCGGACGCCGCTTTGCAACAAAGCTGCTGCATTTCGGCGCTGAAATCGACGAGCAGACCGGCGCATCCAGCGCTCCGATTTTCCAGGCGTCAACCTTCCATCAGGCGGACATTCAAAATCCTCCGCATCATGATTACAGCCGTTCGGGCAACCCGACCCGCGAGGCGCTTGAAAACTATATCGCTTTGCTGGAAGGCGGAACCCGCGGCTTCGCTTTCGCCTCCGGCATGGCGGCGATCTCGACGGCGTTTATGCTGCTGTCCGCAGGCGATCATGTGATCGTAACGGAAGACGTATACGGCGGTACATACCGTTTGCTTACGGCCGTGCTGACCCGTTTCAATATTGAAACCACGTTTGTGGACATGACGGATTTCGACCAAGTAAAAGACGCGATAAAACCAAACACCAAAGCGGTATTTATGGAGACGCCGTCCAACCCGACGCTCAAGATCACGGACATCGCCCGAGTGACGGGCTGGGCGAAAGAAAACGGCCTCCTGACGATGCTCGACAATACGTTCATGACGCCTTACCATCAGCGTCCGTTCGAGCTTGGCGTTGATATTGTGCTTCACAGCGCTACGAAGTTTCTGAGCGGCCACAGCGACGTGCTCGCTGGACTTGCTGTAACTAACGATGAAGCTCTTGGACGCCGGCTTTATCAGCTTCAGAACGGACTCGGTGCGGTTCTGAGCGCTCACGAGAGCTGGCTGCTGATGCGCGGCATGAAGACACTGCAAGCCCGCATGGAGCATAGCGAACGCAGCGCCCGCAGACTGGCCGAATGGCTGAATGATCATCCGGAGGTTGCCAGAGTCTACTACCCTGGTCTTGAGGATCATCCGGGCCGGGAGATTCACGAGAAGCAGTCGAAGGGTTACGGCGCCGTCGTTTCCTTCGACGTAGGCAGCGGAGAACGCGCGGCTTCGCTTCTGAGCCGCGTTCAGCTGCCGCTGGTTGCGGTCAGCCTTGGCGCGGTGGAAAGCATTTTATCCTACCCGGCCAAGATGTCGCATGCGGCAATGCCTAGGGAGGTTCGCTACGAGCGGGGAATTACGGACGGTCTTGTCCGTTACTCGGTAGGGCTTGAAGATATAGAGGATCTGATTGCGGATCTGGACGCTGCCCTGCGCGGATAATTTTTGTTCAAAATAAGCGAAAAATGCGGCTGTCGTTTGCGACAAGCCGTATTTTTTCGTATTTCCGTAACATACGAAAGATGACGGACAAGAACGAGATATGATAGGATTAGTTGATAGCTATTAAGAACGGAAAGATAAGGAGGTCTTGCGATGTCTACGTTGGACCAGATTTTGGATAAAGCGCTGCAGGGCGAACGGATTACGTTTGACGAATGCGTAACGCTGCTTGAATCCGATGAAATTGAAAAAATGGGCGAGGTTGCGAACCAGCTGATGCTGAGACGCCATCCTGAACCGATTACGACCTTTGTCGTGGGCCGGAACGTCAACTATACAAATATTTGCGATGTCTATTGCCGGTTCTGCGCATTCTACCGCGCGCCGGGATCGAATGAGGGCTATGTCCTCTCGAACGAAACGATACTTAACAAAATTCAGGAAACCATCGATGTAGGCGGTACGGAGATTCTGATGCAGGGCGGTACAAACCCGAATCTGCCGTTCTCCTATTACACGGACCTGCTCCGCGAGATCAAGCGGCATTTCCCCGACATCACGATGCATTCCTTCTCGCCTGCCGAGATTCAGAAGATGAAGGAAGTTTCGGATGGGCTGTCGCTTGACGAAGTGATCCGCCAGCTGCATGAAGCAGGCCTTGATTCGCTTCCGGGCGGCGGCGCCGAGATTCTCGATGACCGTACCCGCCGCAAAATCAGCCGTCTGAAGGGCTCCTGGACGGATTGGATGGACGTGATGAAATCCGCTCACCGTCATGGCATGAACACCACGGCAACGATGGTATACGGCTTTGGCGAGACGGCGGAGGAGCGTGCGCTTCACCTGCTCCGCATTCGCGACGCGCAGGATGAATGCATCGCTAACGGTTACGATTCGAAGGGCTTCCTTGCGTTTATCTGCTGGCCGTTCCAGCCTGACAACACCAACATGAGGAAAGTGGAGAAATCGAAGCCGGAGGAATATCTGAAGATGGTTGCGGTAAGCCGCATCATGCTCGACAATATCGACAATTTCCAATCCTCGTGGGTGACGATGGGGCCGGAAATCGGCAAGCAGTCGCTTTCGTACGGCTGCAACGACTTCGGCAGCACGATGATCGAAGAAAACGTCGTATCCGCCGCGGGCACCACGCATAAAGTCAACATTGAACTTATTCTTCAACTGATCCGCGAGTCCGGTAAAATCCCGGCGCAACGCGACACGAAATACAACACGCTTAAGATGTACGACGACAACGAGCACGCTTCGAAAGACTTTGTTATGCAGAACTAATTAAGGAATAAGCATCCGGTCCCGGTTCTTGGGGCTTGGATGCTTATTTTTATTTCCGGCGAGAAATGAGGTTGGTGTCACCTATTCTTTTCCATGAACAAGACAAGGGGAGAAGGATGCGGTGACGGAGCAGGAGGGCAGCGGCAATGCCGACGTTTTCCATACCGTTTCCATTGATACATGCGTGAAGGAGCAGGGGATCGGCAGCCTGGACCTGATTCTGCTATGGAGGGTCTTGAGCATATCGTTCTTCAAGGCGCCGAGGGAGATCACATCATTGCCCTGCGCGATTGCAACACCAATGTAGATATGACCGGTAAACCGATTGAAATTATCGCTGCGGGTTTACCTTGAGGGCCCTCCTCATGGCTTGAATATGATCGCTGTCAAACATCTTTCTATTCTGGATGATCCCCGGATCAAGCTTTGCCACGACGTCAGCCCCAAGCCTCTGACCCATAAAAAAGGTTATCCCCTCAACCAATGGAGTAGCGCCATCGCCTGCGCTGCGTTGGATTACCTCTCTAAATTTGCCCGCAAAATCGAGAACTACGCTGGACTGGATCCAACGCAAACTCGAAACACTATGTCCAGTCACTTGTATCGAATTAACGGAGCAAAGATTAACGCCTTTGTTCCCGGATTTCAACCGCAGCGCGGCTTGAATCGAAGAAATCCGGGAACAACAGCGATCGAAAGGACGTTACTTTCGCGCAGCGACATCGCCGCCATCAGCAACATCCCAACCTAGCCAGCTCAAAAAACAAACCAGCACTCACCGCCGCCACTGCCCATCATCTCCCACCACTCCATTCGTATATACCCAACCCCCCAGCCATATACTTATAAGGGGAATGAAAGGGGTGAGCTCATGGAGCTGTTTACCGTAACGCTGCCTTCGAACATGGAGCAATCCGCTGCCCAATTAGCGGCGTTAATGGCGGAATACACGACCACTGATCTACATATCGCAAACATCGAAGAAGAAGCTATACAGTACACGCTGCTTTCCGATAAGGAAATAAGCTGCCAAGCGATCCTGCCGTATTTTCAACTGGCTGACCATAGCCAATCGGTGTATCAAGCGGCATCCAAAGCGCTTGCCGAATTCATCGTAACCGATATGGAACCGCTCATACTGGCAGCCATCATTCGGAGAAAATACAGGAACAACCATGCCATCGATGCGCCTGTCATCGAAAAATATTGCCACGAGCTGCTGCACGGAACGGAATGGGACGGTCTCGGGACGAGATTTTTGGATGCGGACCGGCAGAGACGCAAAACGAAGGTAGCCGATGAGATTGACCGCTACCTGCAAGAAAACTCTGTTTTGCATTTGGACGGATTAACCTCGTTTCGGTTGCTTGCTTACCGTACGGAGCTGGCGGAAATTGTAGATTACGCTTTGGATGAATACGTGCTGGATAAACAGTACCAGGAGTTTATTTCGCTGCTGAAATATTTTGTGGGCTTGCAGGAATCCAAAGTGCCCATTGTCCATCTGGTGCATAAAGGAAGCCATGAATTTGTCCTCTACAATGAAAAATTTCAGCCTTTTGAACCGAAGCCCCACTCGGACAAGTTAGTGGCCGAGATGCTGGAGACCGAGATGAATATTGAAGATATGGTCATCAGCTCGTTAATTGCCGTCTCTCCCAAGCATATTATGATCCATACGAGGCAGGAGGATATGCAGGTGATCCGGACGATCGAGACGATTTTCGACAACCGCGTATCGGTCTGCACCCAATGTCCGGCTTGCAGCCCATGCTTTGAAGGAAATGGAACCATTCAGCCGGATAGCCGCATCTATTGACCAATGGGGGACAAAGCGGTTATAATTTGCTCATAACTATGCAAAAAGCCATGACAAAGCCATGTATTTGCTACGCAATGTCGGTCCAGAGAGAGGAAACTCGGCTGCAATTTCCTTCAAGACATCAGCAAATATACCCCTTTGTAGCTGTGCCGTTGAACGTGGATCATAACGAATAACCACTACTAAGCTGCACCGGATGTCTCCGTTATCAGATCAATACAAGGACTGCCTCATTTCTCTGATTCAGAGGAAAGAGAGCAATCGAAGTAGGGTGGAACCACGGGTAATCAAGCACTCGTCCCTTTGCGGGATGCGTGCTTTTTTTGCGTTCATCCCGCCTGCTATGCCAACTTTCTCAGGAGGGAAATCCATGTCTATCCAAGTTACTTTTCCAGACGGCGCGGTACGAGAGTACGCGGCTGGAACAACAATCGAAGAAGTAGCCGGCTCGATCAGCCCGGGTCTTCGCAAGAATGCAATCGCAGGTAAAATCAACGGCAAGGTCGTTGACGTATATTCGCCAATCGAGTCCGATGCGGCGATCGAGATCGTTACCGTTGAATCGGCCGACGGCCTTGAAGTGTACCGTCACAGTACGGCTCATCTGATGGCACAAGCCATCAAACGCCTGTATGGCAACGCAAACGTGAAGCTTGGCATCGGTCCGGTAATCGAGGATGGCTTCTATTACGATATCGATATGGACCAGTCTCTGACTCCGGAAGATCTGACCAAGATCGAAAAGGAAATGCAGCGCATCGTTAACGAGAATCTTGACATTCGCCGCCGCGTTGTCAGCCGAGAAGAGGCGCTTGCGATTTTCACCGAGCTTGACGATAACCTGAAGCTTGAGCTGATCCGCGATCTGCCTGTGGATTCGGTTATTACGATGTATCACCAAGGCGAATTCTTTGACCTTTGCCGCGGACCGCATCTGCCCTCCACAGGCCGTATCAAAGCATTTAAGCTTCTTAGCGTAGCCGGCGCTTACTGGCGCGGCGACTCGAAGAACAAGATGCTGCAGCGCATTTACGGAACGGCTTTCGCGAAGAAAGCCGAGCTGGACGAGCATCTGCACTTCCTGGAGGAAGCGAAGAAGCGCGACCACCGGAAGCTTGGCAAAGAGCTGAAAATGTTCACGTTCTCCCGCGAGGTGGGTCAAGGCTTGCCGCTGTGGCTGCCGAACGGCGCAAAGGTTCGCCGTACGCTGGAGCGCTATATCGTTGACCTCGAGGAGCGTCTTGGCTACGAGCATGTTTATACGCCGGTTCTCGCTAACGTCGAGCTTTACAAAATCTCCGGACACTGGGAGCATTACAGCGAGGATATGTTCCCGCTCATGGCGCTTGATAACGAAGAGCTTGTTCTTCGTCCGATGAACTGCCCGCATCACATGATGGTCTACAAGAGCGATATGAGAAGCTACCGCGATTTGCCGGTTCGCATTGCCGAAATGGGTACCATGCACCGCTATGAGATGTCCGGCGCTTTGACGGGTCTGCACCGCGTACGCGCGATGACGCTGAATGACGCGCATATTTTCTGCCGTCCGGATCAGATTAAGGAAGAATTCGCGCGCGTGGTTAACCTGATCCGCAAAGTTTATGAGGACTTCGGCATCAAGGAATACCGTTTCCGCTTGTCGTACCGTGATCCGCAGGATACGGAGAAGTACTTCCAGAACGACGAGATGTGGGAAATGTCGCAGCGTATGCTGCGCGAAGTAGTCGAAGAGCTTGGCCTGCCATTCTTCGAAGCGGAAGGCGAAGCGGCGTTCTACGGTCCCAAGCTTGACGTTCAGATCAAGACGGCGCTTGGCAAGGAAGAGACTTTGTCGACGGCTCAGCTCGATTTCCTGCTGCCTGACCGCTTCGAGCTTGAATATACCGGCGAGGACGGCAAGAAGCATCGTCCGGTCGTTATCCACCGCGGTATCATCAGTACAATGGAACGGATGACTGCCTTCCTGCTCGAGAATTTTGCGGGCGCATTGCCGCTCTGGCTGTCGCCGGTTCAAGCGAAGGTTATTCCGGTATCCACGGCTTACGAAGCTTACGCGCGCGAAGTGGAAGAGAAGCTGCAGCTGGCCGGTATCCGCGTAGAGAGCGATCTGCGCAACGAGAAGCTGGGTTACAAGATCCGCGAAGCGCAGCTGGAGAAGCTGCCGTATATGCTTGTCGTAGGCGACAACGAAGCGCAATCGGGCTCCGTATCGGTACGCAAGCGCGGCGAAGGGGACATCGGCGCCAAGCCTGTAGCCGAGCTGATTGAGATGCTGCAAAACGAAATCGCAACAAAAACAATCTAAGTTTCATGCATAAAGCTTGGACCGTTTGGGAAATATTCTTCTGAGGAGGAAGCTGCCCAAATGGTCACAAGCTTTTTTACTTGTACAAAAACAATTTCAGGCCTGGCGATAGCCGCCATGCTGACAGGCGGAGTTGCCGCTCCGAGCCTTGCTGCAGCACCTGCGGCCAAGCAGGAAATTCATGAAGCAACAAAGAAAAACAAGGACGGCAATGCAGCGGTTGAAGCCATTGCAGAGCAGGCTCTGTCAACCGTTCAAGTCGTAGCTACCGGTTATACGGCTGGTTACGAATCGACCGGAAAACGTCCGGGGCATCCGCAATACGGAATCACTTATTCCGGAGTAAAAGTCAGAAGGGGGCAAGTGTCGACCGTTGCGGCGGATACAAAGCTGTTCCCGATCGGTACGCTGCTCTATATTCCGGGCTATGGCTACGGCGTAGTGGCGGATACCGGCTCGGCCATCAAAGGCCACAGGCTCGACTTATACTTTGAGACGATAAAAGATGTATATAAGCAGTGGGGGAAAAGAACGGTCGATGTCCAGGTGCTTCGCAAAGGCAACGGCAAGCTTTCCCAGTCCTGGCTGAACCAAATTAACCGCGCGGTAGAGGCGGGAAAACCGATTCCGCAGACCTATCTGGAGTCATGATCCCCCGCTTTCGCACCTGCATAATAAGCCTTCCCGCAGCCATACTAAGGTTGAACGGGGAGGTGAATGACTACCATGGCTAAGAACAAAAACAACAAAGCTCAAAACAATAAGTTCAATGCTGAATTCGCTGAAGAGTTCAATAACCAAAATGCTACAGCTGGTAAAACAGCTAACCAAGCCACTCAAAAAGCGCAAAAATAATGACTTAAAACAATCAACAAGAGGGACCGTCCCTGGTTCCTCTTTTTTTCTTGAATGCGCTCCGCAAGGACGGCGATCAAGCAGCTTGACTTGAAAATATTGTTTTTGTCAAATTTTCTAATGTTACATAAATTGAGTTTTCAAGAACGAATCTTTGTTGTATGATTAGGTATGTAATAAATAATCACGCAATGAAGACAGGTGAGTTGACATGACCGATCCAATTATCCATACGAATCATTCTTCGACCCATCATCGCAAAGCGGCTGAGGTGCTGCCCTTTATTGATGCGTACGTAGCGAAGAAGGAGCAGGAAATCGCAGAAATCGAGCAAATGGTTGAACGTTACGAGAAGCGGCGTCTGAAGGAAGAACGTGCTTACCAATCCATGTCCACGTTGCGCCGGTTATTGTCAGGCCGGAAGCCGGATCATCATTTGGCCGTTGAGTACATTCATTTCGTTAAAAAACCGATGGAGCAGGTTCGCGCGCTTCGGCTAGAGATCGAGCATGCAAGATCTATTCAGGTCTCGTCGCCTACAGATATCGTAACGGTCTCCGGAGATTTGGTTAATGAACTATATCGATAATACTTATCCTATAAATAAACGGCGTTCCCCTTCGGAGGAACGCCGTTATTTTTCTAATAACCTTATTTTCTTGTGATGTGGTCAACGTCGATAAAGTCGTTCTCCTGGCTGTAGGCAGGGACGCCATGGATTCCGACATCAAGGCCCACCAGCTCTTCGTCTTTGGAGACGCGAACCGGCATCGCTTTGCGGATAAGCCATAATACGGCCCACGTAAGGCCAAACCCCCAAATCGCGATAACGACAAGTCCAAGGGCTTGGGCGCCAAGCAGGTTCCAGCCGCCGCCGTATAGCAGACCGTAATAGCCTTTTCCGACGCCTTCGGTAAGCTCCGGAATCGCGCATAATCCGACGGCCAGGGTACCGATGCTGCCGCTAATGCCATGCACGGCGAAGGCTCCGACCGGATCGTCGATTTGTTTGCGCTCCATGTATTCCGTCACCAGAACCATCGCAATCCCGCAGATAGAGCCGATCCAGATGGCCGCGCCGTCGGAGACAAAGGCGCAACCCGCCGTAATCCCGACCAGGCCGGCGAGAGAGCCGTTAATAACCATCGGCGGATCCGCTTTGCGGTAACGGAACATCGTAAAGAGAATGCAGATGGCGCCGCCCGATGCCGCGGACAGCATGGTCGTTACGGCGATGTGGCCGATTGCCGCGTTCGTTGCGCTAAGCGTACTGCCGGCATTAAAGCCAAACCAACCGAACCAGAGAATAAAAGCGCCAACCGAAGCGAGCGGCAGGTTGGAGGGGGATACGATGTTTACTTTGCCGTCAGGCGAAAATTTGCCGATCCGCGGACCGATAAACAAGGTTGCGGCAAGCGCCGCGAATCCGCCAAGAGCGTGGATTGCCGCCGATCCGGCAAAATCGATCATGCCAAGCTTGCCTAACCAGCCGTTCACCGCCCATACCCAATGCCCGGACAACGGGTAGATCAGACCGGTCATGGCAATGGTGAGCAGAATATAAGCACGGAAGTGGATCCGTTCCGCAACAGCTCCGGATACGATGGAAATAACGGCAATTACAAAGGCGCATTGGAACAGCCAGTAGGTTTCGTGGGAAATATTCAGACTAATATGAGACAAGTCTCCGTTAAGCATGAAACCGGATGAGCCGAACAAGCCGCCGATGTCTTTGCCATACATGATGGCAAAACCGAAGAAGTAAAAGACAAGTGCACCAAATACAATGTCAACAAATACCTTCATAATAATGCTAACCGCATTCTTCTGCCGGACAAAGCCGGCCTCAAGCAGGGCAAATCCGCCTTCCATCAGCAAAATCATTGCTGCTGTCAAGACAACCCATATGGTATCCAGCCCTCTCGACAGTTCTGCTACATCCATTGATTCAACTCCCGTTGTTCATAGTCGTTATTGATGTAAGGTTTCTCTGTCTCTATGAATCCGCTCACCATTATAAATAGCCGAAGTAAGAAATGTCAACGTATTAGCGTGATGTTTTATAACGCAGCCTAACTTTTTTTTACAGAATTTCATAGATTGGAAGCGAAGGGCTGGCAACTGATCTTACAAACCGTTTTGGACTCCGTCTCGAGACCGATGCCAAGTTCAATCGGCCGTCCCTTTATATCGCTTCTTTCATTAGCTATACTAAGTAGCAATAAGACATTCTGAAGTACAGGCAGGGAGTTGACTAAATTGAACGGTAGCTTTCTAAACCGGCTGTTATCGGGTCTTGTCATCATTTCCGTTGGCGTATTCTTCTTATTGAAGCAACTGGGCATGATTGATTACGACATTAGTATTGGCGAGACTGTCTCCAATTATTGGCCGGTCGTGCTGCTCTGGATCGGATTGCACGGACTGCTTGCGGGCCGTCAGGGTCACGGCTCGGGCTGGTGGGCAGGGATGATGATTATACTCGGCTTTTTGTTCCTCGGTCA
Source organism: Paenibacillus sp. BK033 (assembly GCF_004345425.1). Taxonomy (GTDB): domain Bacteria; phylum Bacillota; class Bacilli; order Paenibacillales; family Paenibacillaceae; genus Pristimantibacillus. The sequence continues at coordinate 461,325 of NZ_SLVP01000003.1, read as the reverse complement.
TAACCTGGAGTGGTTCGCCTGGTCGTTCAGCGATATCATTTCCTATGCATGGCCGGTCATCATCATCCTGGTAGGCATTAACTTCTTGCGTCGTCCGAGGCACCGTCACCCAGAACCGCCGCAATACGATGACGAGTGGAAGTCGTACAATGCTTATACCGATTACAAAGGCGAAGTGCCGTCGGCGCCTCCGCTTCATCCGGACCCTACGAAGCCGGACGGCTTGGACGGAGGGAATAAATCCGGCAGCGAAGGAGACGCGTCTGCCTTTGCCGAAAGGAACGAACGCGGCGAGCCGGCCGGGAACTACCGCGAAGAACCGCTCCATCGCATGAGACATCATGATATGAAACAGCAGTGGCGCCGGCAGCTTCACGAGCAAAAGCGTCATATACGGGAGCATAAGCATCAGGTAAGAGAGCATATACGCGAGCATCGCCAGCGGGCGAAGCACGGCTCATTTGAATATTGGAATCACGATCCGCATGCGCAATCCAGATCGGGGTTTATCGGAGATATTCATATCGGCCAGGATTATTGGGAGCTGAAGCCGCTTAATATCTCGCATTTTATAGGCGATACCATTGTGGATTTAACGAAAGCGCAAATCCCGTTCGGGGAGACGAAGATTTGCATCTCTTCCTTTATAGGCGACGTCAAAGTCTATGTGCCGAACGATTACGAGGTAGGCGTACAGGTCGTCTCGAGCGCTTTTGTGGGCGACGTGAAGATTTTGGGCCAGAAGGAAGGCGGAATGTTCAAGAGCATCCATATCCATTCCCCTTACTATGAGGAGACGGATAAAAAAATCAAACTCGTCGTTAGCACGTTCGTCGGCGATGTTCGTGTGACGAAGGTGGGATAGACGGTTATGATCGTTCGATTGTTCCGCGGCGGCAAATGGCAGCTGCTCACGATGTTTGTGGCTTCTTCCGTAACCGCGCTGCTGCTTGGAATCGCCGTGTGGGTAGGATTGGCAGACGGAGACAATGTTCAGACGGAAGTGCGCTATGGCGCAGCGTCCGTCTTTCTGCTTGTCAGCGCGGGCTTCGGGTACTGGACGGGCCAGCATATTCAGAGGCGGATCGATACGCTTCAGCTTGCGCTTAAGCAAGCGGTAAACGGGAATTTCCAGGTCCGGATTACGGAATCCGGCGACTCCTCTTTTTCGGAGCTGTACCGCGAATTTAACGATCTTGCCGAGCTGATGGAGGAGAGAATGAAGCGTCTCCAGATGACCGGGGAAGAGCAGGTGATGTCGCAAGCGGCGTCTAATGAAGCTGCCGTTCAGGAGGAACGCAAACGGCTGGCCCGGGATTTGCACGACACGGTCAGCCAGCAGCTTTTTGCCATGCACATGTGCGCTTCTTCGCTGCCGAAGCTCCAGGAAATCGACCGGGAACGGGCAGCTTCCGTCTTGGATCAGCTTATTCAGATGTCAACGCTCGCTCAGAAGCAGATGCGGATCTTTATCGCGCAGCTGCGGCCGATGGAGCTGGAAGGGCGCACGCTTTTGGAGGCGCTTGATAAATGGTTTCCGGATTACTGCCGGCAGAACGGTCTGCAGGGGGTATTCGACTGGCGGTTGACTGAGCCGCTTACGGAAGCCAAGGAGCATCAGCTGTTCCTGATCGTTCAAGAGGCGATGGCGAATGTCGTTAAGCATTCCGGTGCGCAGAGCTGCTCGCTAAGTCTGACGGAGAATGAGCGGCAGGTTGTGCTTAGTCTGCAGGACGATGGAGCGGGCTTCCGGGCGGATCAAGTAAGACGAGGTTCATACGGGTTGTCGACGATGCAGGAACGGGCCCAGCAGCTGGGCGGTCTGGCGGAGATTATAAGCAAGCCGGGCAGCGGCACGCGAGTAAAGGTTACGATACCGAAAATGTGGCGGAGGAATGAAAACGATGACCGGGACTAATACGTTAAAAGTTATGATTGTGGATGACCATGACATGGTGAGAACAGGCTTGCGCACGTATTTAATGCTGGAGCCCAAATTTGAGGTCGTAGCGGAAGCGGGCAGCGGTCAGGCCGCGATTTCGATGCTGGAGGCGGGTTTGCCTTCCGGCATTCCGGATGTTATCCTGATGGACTTGATGATGCCGGGCATGGACGGCATTGAGACGACCAGGCAGCTGATTGCCAATCATCCGAATCTGAAGATTATCATGCTTACAAGCTTCCTGGAGGACGACAAGGTGTACGGGGCCATTGAAGCGGGAGCAGTCAGCTATGTTCTTAAGACCGTATCGGCGGAGGAACTGATCTATGCGCTGCATGGGGCGGTCAAGGGCATGCCGGTGATGACGGCGGATGTATCGCAAGCGCTGACGAGAGGCCTGCGCCAGCGTACGGCCCAGTCGGGCGACGAGGAATTGACGGAGCGGGAGAAGGAAGTGCTTCTGCTAATTGCGGAAGGACGCTCCAACAAAGAGATTGGCGAAGAGCTTCATATCAGCGTCAAAACCGTCAAAACCCATGTCAGCAATCTGCTTATGAAGTGCGAACTGGAGGACAGAACGCAGCTGGCGGTGCTCGCTCATCGCAAAGGCTGGGTAAAAAACACATAAAGGGCTTATTGGCGGGGCATATTATCCTTTAGCGGTTATATAAGCAAGAGATGCCAAAGGAGAGCTGAACTGTCATGATTCCACTATCCTCATCGCTGGAAGCCCGTCAGCAAGCATTTACCGACTCCAGAGACTGGCTGGAGCAGCAGCAATTCTCGCTTGGGGGCAACTGGGACTATACAAACGGTTCCTTCGACCGGGCGTTGGATGAAGAGAATAAGGTGTGGCTTCGACTGCCGTTTCAAGTAACGAACGGCAGCGTGGTGGACGTAAACGCGGATACGAATGCCGTCATTACGTTTGCGCAGCCCTATGTGCTCAGGCATGAATACCAGGAGGGCAATGATCCGGAGGCAAGCGCCCGCGTAGTAGGAGCATTATTCGACCAGTTCCAGGCGCCATCCGATCCGGATGCCCATGTCGACCAGAAGTGGGTAGGCAAGGCGAAGGAAGTTCTAAAAGAGGTCGAAAGATTGTTCCCCCAATAGAATATCGCACGCCAAACTCTCTATTGAGAAATGGGGAGTTTGGTAGAGTCAAACGAAAAGTGCATAGAAATAACGTCGGCAGACGTTTTTTTTATGTTCGTTTTAATTCATTTTAAGTTTGTTTTAAGGTAGAATGTGCATGATAGGAATACAGGAATTAAGCGCCGATGAATGAAAGATTCGGCTGCTTTAACGGAATAGATCAAGGAGGAGAACGGAAATGGACGATCAGAACAAAAAATACGACGATTTCTTTCAGAATCGTGCTAATGGTGATGATGACAACAATTCGCGGGAAGAAGACAACACGGCATCAACGGCTGAAGGATCGGAAGCTCCGGGTAAAACGTCCTACTATTATTCATACGGGCCTTTCAAATCATCCGCGCAAGACGATAACGGAGCGAGCGTTCCTTCCCGGTCTAATCCTCAGGATTATTACGAGGCGTCATCCGGCGACAACGAGCCTGAGCTGGAACAGCCTAAGGTAGAGGTAACGCCTCCGGTGCCGATGAGACCCTTTACTTATAACCAGCAATCCGGCAAAAGCAATTGGCAGAACCGTGAGCCTCGCAAGAAGAGCCCGATTAAAGGAATGTTCGTTTCTTTCCTCGCCGGCGTTGTGGTGGTAGGCGGCTTGATGGGCGGCCTGATGTACGCTTCGGATACGAATAACTGGTTTACGAGCAACTCGGTATTTTCCTCGAAGCAGGACAGCACGGCTAACGCGGGCTCGGGCTCAACGGCATCCGGTACGACAAGCGGCAACGGCGGCGCGTCCGTAGCGGCGGCAAGACCGGATAACATTGCTTCGCTGTTTGAGAAAGCGAGCCCTGCGGTAGTGAAAATCGAGACATATGTGAAGCCGCAAACACGCAGCAGCGGCGGCGGCAGCATTTTGGACGATCCGTTCTTCCGTCAGTTCTTTGGCGAGGATGCGCCGGATGCGAATCAGCCGCAGGACAATAACAAGAATGACGACAACAACCTGCAGGCGGCGGGAATCGGTACAGGCTTCTTCTTTGAATCCGACGGTTACATTCTGACGAACCAGCACGTTGTTGCGGATTCCGATAAAATCGAAGTGACGGTACAAGGCTACGACAAGCCGTTCACGGCTGAACTTCTGGGCTCCAGCTTTGATCTGGACCTTGCCGTACTGAAGGTTACGGGCGAAAAAGCATTCCCTACACTGCCGCTTGGCAGCTCGGATAAGATCAACATCGGCGACTGGGTTGTTGCGATCGGCAACCCTTACGGATTCGACCATACCGTAACCGTAGGCGTGCTGAGCGCGAAGGAGCGCCCAATCGATATTCAGGATACGGACGGTACGCGCGAATACAAACACTTGCTTCAAACCGATGCTTCCATTAACCCTGGCAACTCCGGCGGTCCTCTTCTGAATGTGAATGGCGAGGTTGTCGGTATCAACACCGCGGTCAGCTCGCAGGCGCAAGGCATTGGCTTTGCGATTCCGACAAGCACTATCCAGGAAGTTCTGGATACGCTCAAAAACAACAAGGAAGTACCGAAAGAGCCGGTTCCGTTCATCGGCGCAGAGCTTGGCGACGTAACGGATGCCATTGCGAAGCAGCTTGGCATGGATAAAGCGCAAGGCTCGATTGTCAGCAACGTTTATTACAACTCTCCGGCCTACATTGCCGATCTGAAGCAATTCGACGTTATCGTAGGTATTGACGGCAAATCGTTTGACGGCACGCAGGCGCTTATTGACGAAATCAAAAAACGCAAGGTTGGCGATAAAGCCGTACTGAACATTATCCGCAGAGGCGAGAAGATGGATCTGCAAGTCGAGATTGGCGACAAAAACAAATTTAATGCCGAGTAAGCAGGTAAAGCAAGCGCAGAGGAAAGTCTCTGCGCTTCTTTTCTAGACAAAGATAAGTGATACAAGGGGAGAATAGAGAATGAGACAACACATCATGGTCGTAGACGACGACGAGAAAATCACTTCGTTGCTCAGAAGAAGCCTTGCATTTGAGGGTTATGAGGTAACGACGGCAAGCAACGGGATGGAAGGCTTGAAGCTTCTTTTAACAGCGGATCCGGACATGCTTATACTCGATGTCATGATGCCGCAGGTAGACGGCTGGGAAGTATGCCGCCGCGTGCGGGAAGGCGGAAGCGCCGTGCCGATTCTTATGCTGACGGCGAAAGACGATATTTCGGACCGGGTCAAGGGATTGGATGCGGGCGCGGACGATTATTTGATCAAGCCATTTGCGCTGGAGGAGCTTCTGGCCAGAGTGCGTGCTTTGCTGCGCCGCAAATCGGACAAGATTGACGAGTCCAGCAGCAACAAAATTGTGTTTGAGGATCTGGCATTGGATCTGGATTCCCGCGAAGCTATCCGCTCCGGCAGAAGAATCGAGCTGACCGCAAAGGAATACGATTTGCTGCTCTTATTTATGCAGAATCCGCGCCGCGTATTGACGAGAGATGCCATTATGGAGAAGATCTGGGGCTATGATTTCAGCGGCGAGTCCAATGTACTCGAAGTGTACATCGCGATGCTCCGCCAGAAGCTGGAGGAAGGCGGGACCAAGCGGATTATCCAGACCGTGCGCGGAACCGGCTATGTACTGCGGGGAGAGGGTTGATTTCACATGACGATCAGGCTTCGTCTGACTTTATGGTTTTCCGGCATTCTTGCGGCAGCACTTATCGTGTTATGCGTGGCGATTTATTTTTTCGTAAACATGAATACGTACGCTGATACGAAGACACAGCTACGGGATCAGGCTGATTCCTATGACATCGTGAAGTACGAAAACGGATTAAATCAGATTGACCTGAACATTAAGAGAAATTCCCCGTTTTACGAGAAAGATTTTTACGTGCAATTAGTCAACTATAAGGAAGGCGTCATAAAAACCTCCGGTGAGCTTCAAATAAACGGAATTAAGTTCCCGATCCCGGAAGCGAAGACCAATCCGGATTATGGCTATAAAAAAGCGGTTTTGAATACAAATGCGGGCGAAGTTGCGTTTCTAATCTATCAAAAACCAATTCCCAATAATACGGACGGGTCGTTAATTGGCCTGCTTCAAGTTGGCACTGTTGTAGCCAGCGAAGAGAACTACCTGGCCGGACTTCGGGTTATTCTTATATTGTCCTCTTTGATATGCCTTATAATTGCCTTTACTGTTGGTCTCTTTATGGCGCGCAAAGCTCTTCAGCCAATCGAACGGGTCGTCCACGCCACCGAAAAAATCCATAGCGGTTCCGATCTGAGCGTGCGGATTCCGATTGAAGGTCCAAAGGATGAGATCGGCCATTTGGTCTATACCCTGAATATTATGCTATCCCGCATCGAAATGGCGTATAACGGACTGGACGAATCGTATAAAGCGCAGCGAAGATTTGTCTCGGATGCCTCCCATGAGCTGCGTACTCCCCTGACGACGATTCGCGGGAATATCGAATTGCTGCAGCGGATGTGGTCGAAGACGCTTGAACCGGATGAAGCGGGAGATATTGTGCTGGCACTGGATGCCCAGCGCTATGAGCTGTCAAACGAAGCGATGCAGGATATTGCGGCGGAGGCGCGGCGGATGTCCACTCTCGTTAATGACCTTCTTGCTCTGGCAAGAGCGGATGCGGGTTACGAGATGGAGAAAACAACGCAGCCTATGCTTCCGATTGTGGAGGAAGTAGGCCGGAGAGCGGGGCTGCTGCCTCGCAATGCGGAATGGCGGATTGGGGATTTGACCGCGCTGGACGGTTTCCAGGTATACGGTAATGCCGATTACTTGCAGCAGCTTTTGTTTATCTTCATTGAGAATGCATTCAAATACACGCCAAGCGGCTGGATCGAGATGTCGGCGACGCGCCGGGAGAACCAGCTTGGCATTATTATCAAAGATACCGGAATCGGCATGAATCCGAACGAGGTTCCCCATATCTTCGACCGGTTCTACCGGGCGGACGAATCGCGCGGCAAGACCGTTGGCACAGGGCTTGGCCTGTCCATCGCCAAATGGATTATCGATGAGCACCGCGGCTCGATCGAGGTCACGACGATGGAGGAAGAAGGGTCCACGTTTGTCATTTGGCTGCCAATAGACTTTTCCGCCCAGCCTGCTTCGTTTATAATAGAAGGAACCGATCGAATCGAAGACTAACCTTCGTTATTCAGAAAGCAGGTGCAACAAGTGGAGATTGTTAAAATATCGCCGCGCGGCTATTGCTATGGCGTTGTGGATGCCATGGTGCTCGCGCTGCAAACCGCCAAAAACCTGGACCTTCCGCGTCCGATTTATATTCTTGGCATGATTGTTCATAATGCCCATGTGACCGAGGCTTTCGAGCAAGAGGGCGTTATTACGCTTGACGGCGAGAACCGTCTGGAAATTTTGGAGCAGGTGGAGAGAGGTACGGTTATCTTTACGGCCCACGGCGTCTCCCCCGAGGTTCGCAACCGGGCGCGCGAGAAAGGCCTGACCATTGTGGACGCGACCTGCCCGGACGTAACCAAAACGCATGATCTGATCCGGGAGAAAGTCGCCGAGGATTATCATATTATTTATATCGGCAAAAAAGGCCATCCGGAGCCGGAAGGCGCGATTGGCGTAGCGCCGGACCGCGTTCACCTGATTGAGCGCGTTGAGGATATTTCCAAGCTTGACGTGCCTGAAGGCCGTATTATCATTACGAATCAGACGACGATGTCGCAATGGGATATCCGTCATATTATGAGCAAGCTTCTGGAGACGTATCCGAAGGCGGAGATTCATAACGAAATCTGCCTGGCTACGCAAGTACGCCAGGAAGCGGTAGCGGAGCAAGCCGGACAGGCGCAGCTGTGCATCGTTGTTGGCGATCCGCGCAGCAATAACTCCAACCGTCTGGCGCAGGTATCTCAGGAGATCGCGGGCGTGCCGGCTTATCGGGTATCCGACGTGTCGGAGATTGAGCAGGAGTGGCTTAAGGGCATCGAACGCGTTGCCGTAACCTCAGGCGCGTCTACTCCAACTCCGATAACAAAAGAAGTTATCGCATATTTGGAGCAATACGACCATAACGATCCTTCCACGTGGGAGATCAAGCGTACGGTCAACAAGAACAAGCTCCTGCCAACAATCCGTACCAAATCGGCTTCCAGCTCAGCTGAAGCTTAATAGAAGATCGAGTCAATGCGGTGCTCCTTTGCACCGCATTTATTTTTTTAAGCTAGTGCGGCCACTTCCATGGTTAGCCATGCCTTAACGATACGCGGCATCGGAAGGATGTCCGCTCTGCTCCAAAAGTGGAGCTTAACACTGCCGCGTATCGTTAAGGGTAGAACTAGGCGTCAAGCTGAGTAGAGTCAAGTTATCCTAACATCGTCAACGAATGATGTGACGATCTTATTATGTGACAGTAAGTGCGGATCGACCTGGAGAAGGTTTGAAGGCCCAGTTTCCCCGGACTCTTAGGTTGAGTTTTTTATTGTTTTTTGTCAATCAAGCGGTTGCGGCGGAGGAAGTGAATGTTCTGGAGAAGCGGAGATTATGCTTACGAAGTAGCTTTCCTTTGGAAAGCTTGTAGTTCGCCTTGTGAGATAGATTCCAACCTCGGAATAGTTAATTAAGGGAATCTATCGAGCACAGCGATCGTAAGAATATTCACTTCCGTAGCTGCTAAACAGCTGATCTAAGAAAATAATAATTGACGAATCAAGAGTCCATATTGTATATTTGCTTTAACAAGTAAAAGCATAAAAGCCAAAAAGCATAAAAGCGTATAAGCGTTGAAGTGGAAAAGGAGAGATGGACATGATCGTTATTACTAGCCCGCATATTGCTGAAGAGCGTATTCAAGAAATTGTGAACCATATCGAGAGAGCTGGCGTGCAAGCCCATGTATCGAGAGGAACCGACCGGACGGTTATCGGAATTATCGGCAAGGCAGAGCCAACGCTTGCCGAGCATCTCCGCCAAATGAAAGGCGTAGAGAACGTGATCAAGATTTCGAAGTCCTACAAGCTGGCGAGCCGTGACTTTCATCCGGACGACACAGTCATCGATATTAAAGGCGTTAAGATCGGCGGCGACAACCTCGTTATTATGGGCGGTCCTTGCGCGGTCGAATCGCCTGAGCAAATCGATGAGATCGCACGTCTTGTCAAAGCCGCCGGCGGACAGGTGCTCCGCGGCGGTGCGTTCAAGCCTCGCACGGGTCCATACAGCTTCCAAGGCGTTGGCGTGGAAGGTCTGGTCATGATGGCGGAAGCGGGCAAGAAGCATGGCCTGCTCACGATTACGGAGGTTATGACACCAGAGTATGTGGACGTATGCGCCGAATATGCCGATATCCTTCAAGTCGGAACGCGCAACATGCAGAACTTCGACCTGCTCCGCAAGCTTGGCACCATTCAGACTCCGGTGTTATTGAAGCGCGGGTTCAGCGCAACGTATGACGAATTCCTGAACGCGGCGGAATACATCCTCGCAGGCGGCAATCCGAATGTTATGTTATGCGAGCGCGGAATCCGAACGTTCGAAACTTACACAAGAAACACGCTGGACTTGTCCGCGATCCCGGTTCTGCAAGGGCTTAGCCATCTGCCGGTCATCTCGGACCCTAGCCACGGTACAGGACGCCGCGAATTGGTAGAGCCGATGTCCAAAGCCTCCGTTGCGGCAGGGGCGAACGGTCTGATTGTGGAAGTGCACACAGATCCGGATAATTCGATGACAGGTGACGGCGTACAATCCTTGTTCCCAGACCAATTCGCTAATTTATTAAAGGATTTAGAAAAGCTGGCGCCAATCGTCGGCAAGCAATTTAACACTCCGAAAGAACCAGCAGCCGCTTTCGCGGAATGGAAAATTTAAGCCAGTTCTGAAATGCGAAAAGCCGGGAAGCCTTGATACATAAGGCTTCCCGGCTTTTCTGATCGAATGTAAAGGCCTAATTGTGAACAAATGTTTAAACTTGTAAGTATACCTCACATATGAATAAAAAATACCTTACATAAGTATTGACGATGCCAAACCGTAGTTTTATAATTACCTCATAGTTTAGCACGAAAATTGAACGATAACAGTTCAACACTAAGCAAATGTTCGGAAATGGAGGAAATATCTGATGTCAGTTCAAAATGTTTTGAACACAATTCAAGAAAACAACATCCAGTTTGTAGATTTCCGTTTTGTGGATCTCGCTGGTCGCGCGCACCACATTACTCTTCCTGCTACAGAAGTTGACGCTGATACTTTCGTAAACGGAGTAGCATTCGACGGTTCCTCGATCCCAGGTTTCCGCGGTATCGAAGAGTCCGACATGGTAATGATGCCGGATACCGAAGCAGTATTCGTTGATCCTTTCACAGATCATCCTACACTGAACATTATGTGTAACATCCATACACCGGACGGCGAGCGTTACGAGCGTGACCCACGCAGCATCGCTCAAAAAGCGGAAGAATACCTGCAAACGACTGGTATCGGTACTACTGCATTCTTCGCTCCTGAGTCCGAATTCTTCATCTTTGACGAAGTTCGCTACGAAAGCACAATGAACTCTTCTTCCTTCTACGTGGATTCCGAAGAAGCAGGTTGGAACACGAACCGTAAAGAAGAAGGCGGCAACCTTGGCTTTAAAGTTCCTGTAAAAGGCGGCTACGTGCCAGTTGCTCCAGTTGACCAACAACAAGACATCCGCAGCGAAATGGTTCGCCTGATGCAAGAAGTTGGCCTTCGCGTTGAGCGTCATCACCACGAAGTTGCAACTGCCGGTCAAGCAGAAATCAACTTCCGCTTCAGCACTTTGACTAAGACAGCTGACAACCTCATGCTGTACAAATATATCGTTCACAACACAGCTCGCCAATACGGCAAAGTGGCTACTTTCATGCCAAAACCGCTGTTCGGCGACAACGGTTCCGGTATGCACGTTCACTCCTCGATCTTCGACGGCGACACTCCGCTGTTCTATGAAAAAGGCGCTTACGGCAACCTGAGCCAGCTGGCTATGCATTACATCGGCGGTATTCTGCACCACGCACCAGCTCTGATCGCTTTGACGAACCCTTCGACAAACTCGTTCAAACGTCTGGTTCCTGGTTACGAAGCTCCGGTTAACCTCGTATTCTCGAAAGGTAACCGTTCCGCTGCCGTACGTATTCCTATCGCATCGGTAACGCCAAAAGGCTGCCGTATCGAGTTCCGTACTCCGGACTCCACGGCTAACCCTTACCTGGCATTCGCGGCTATGCTGCTTGCTGGTCTGGACGGCATCAAGCGTAAACTGGATCCAGTTGCTCTGGGCTACGGACCATTCGACAAAAACATTTACGAACTGCCAGAAGAAGAGAAGAAAGAAATCCGCAGCGTACCTGGTACACTCGACGAAGCGCTTGACGCTCTTGAAGCGGATTCCGAATTCTTGACTGAAGGTGGCGTATTTACGGAAGAGTTCATCGCTAACTATGTTGCCGTTAAACGCAGCGAAGCTAAAGCGGTATCGATCCGTATTCATCCACACGAGTACAGCCTCTATTTCGGCTGCTAATTCGAAACGCACTTATTCAAGCGGGCTCCCTTGGTGGGAGTCCGCTTTTCTTTTGTCGAATTGTGCAACCGCAAGCGGTTCATACATAGGTCTTTCGCCTAGCCGTGTACGGTATAACGTGATGCCGGTTATGTCGAAGGCTGTCTGATACTGCAGAAAGGGGCTGGAGAGCTCCTCAAGCTTTCCGGCTGAGCATGGTTCGGTAGCGGAATATTTCCTCGCTAAGGTCACGTGAGGCCGGTAAGGACGGGTCTCCGGCGTATAGCCAATACCCGAATGAAGCGATTGGCCAAGCGCTTGATGAAGCCGAAGCAGTTCATCGGGCAGCCGCTTTAAGCCAAGCCATAAGACGGAGGGGCGTTCCTCGCGGCCAAAGCTGCCAAGCTTCGACAACTCCAAAGAGAAGGACAATGAGCGGGAAGCGGCTTCCCGCATCGCCGCCTGTATGGCGGGAATGGAAGAAACGGGCGTGTCTCCGATAAAATGAAGCGTGATATGGAGGTCCCGGGGATCCACCCATTTCTGAAAAGAGAGCCGATTCTGCCAATCGGGCAAATGGCTAACGATTTGTCCGGTAATGTTTGCTGGAATGGATATTGCGGTGAAAATCCGAATATTTTCTGCCATGTGAATAATCTCCGTTCGACTTTTTGTCACTAACATTATGTAAATGTACTTGAAGAGAGCCGGTAAAATTGCTATCATAATCAATATCATGTGAGATGTTTAACAAAAACAAAAGGTGGGTAACGGAAATGAAACGAGCCTATAATTTCAATGCAGGACCGGCCGCTTTACCGCTTGAGGTGCTGCAGCAGGCGCAAGAGCAATTTGTCGAATATCAGGGCGCGGGGATGTCCATCATGGAAATGTCCCACCGCAGCGCACTTTATGAGCAAGTGAACAACGAATCACAAGCACTCATGCGCGAATTGTTCGGTATTCCGGATAACTATCACGTTCTTTTCCTTCAAGGCGGCGCAAGCCAGCAGTTTGCCATGATTCCAATGAACCTGCTTTCCGCGGGCCGTCCCGGCGCTTACGTCAAGACTGGCGCTTGGGCTGACAAAGCCATCAAGGAAGCGAAGCTGGTCGGCGAGACGGTCATTGCCGCTTCGTCGGAAAACGACAATTTCATGCGTATGCCAAGCATTAATGATTTCGTTGTGCCCGAGAATGCCGCTTACCTTCATTTGACATCCAATGAAACCATCGGAGGCGTACAGTTCCAGGAGTTCCCGACGAACCTTGGCAATGTTCCGCTTGTAGCCGATATGTCCAGCGATATTTTAAGCCGTCCTATTGATATTAGCAAATTTGGTCTTATCTATGCCGGAGCGCAAAAAAATCTCGGTCCATCCGGCGTTACGGTTGTTATCGTACGCGATGACCTTGTTCAAGAAAGCCCGAAAAACATCCCGGCTATCTTCCGTTACGATACCCATGCGAAGAACAAGTCGCTTTACAATACGCCGCCATCCTTCTCGGTATATATGGTTAACCTGGTTTTGAAATGGATCAAAGGCAACGGCGGAGTTGCCGCGATGGAGCAGCTCAACCGTGATAAAACAAAGCTGATTTATGACGCGATCGACCAAAGCAATGGCTACTACGTTGGATGCGCTCATCAAGACAGCCGTTCGCTTATGAACATTACTTTCCGTATGCAAAACGAAGAGCTGGAGAAGCAATTCGTGAAGGAATCGGAGCAACACGGCTTTGTTGGCCTGAAGGGCCACCGCGATGTTGGCGGTCTGCGCGCTTCGACGTACAACGCCGTGCCGCACGAGAGCTGCAAAGCGCTTGCTGAATTTATGGCTGATTTCCAGCGCCGTAACGGTTAAGAAATGAACAAAGACCGCCATTTCCGCAAACCGGAAAGGCGGTCTTCCTTGTTAGAGGTGTTTATGCAAGCGACGAATCGGCCATATTAGGGGCGTGAAGCTTGTATCCGACATTGCGGACCGTCATAATGTACTCGGGCGTTCTTGCGTTTTGCTCGATTTTATCTCGAAGATGGCTGATATGAACGTCAACGATTCGCGTATCGCCGAGGAAGTGGTAATCCCACACCCCATGGAGCAGCTGCTGACGGCTTAATACTTTGCCTCTATGCTTGCATAAGAAAAGAAGAAGCTCGAATTCCTTGGGTGTCAGCTCTATGGTGCGGCCATCGATCAGCACTTCACGCTGTTCGGCGCGTACCGTCAATCTGCCGATATCGAACGACGTTGATTCAGCTTGACCCGGAAGGGACTGAATGCGGCGGAATATCGCCTGAATACGGGAGATCAGCTCTTGCGGGCTAAATGGCTTTGTCATGTAATCGTCGGCTCCGTTATCAAGCCCGGCGATTTTGTCCGTAACGTCCTGCAGGGCAGTCAGCATTACGATTGGCACCGCATTGCTCTGTTTGCGCAGCTCACGGCATACTTGAATGCCATCCATCTTCGGAAGCATCAAATCGAGTACGATCAGGTCAGGACGGAATGGCTTTAACATCTCGAATACGGCTTCGCCATCGCTTACGCACCGGACATCATAACCGGCGAGCTTCAAGTTAAATTCGATAAGCATGGAGATGGACGGCTCGTCATCAACGACCAATATTTTCTTTTTCATCGTATCTATTCTCCTTTTGCCTCCTACAAGATGTTTTCATTATGGGGGAAGACATTTATGCGGAGATTAAGAGTACGTTAACCTAATGTAAAAATTGCCTCTTTGGCACTGGTGCGATAACGCAGTGTTTCGTGTATAATGACATAGAATGTGAGGTTGGTACAGATATGGCTTTTCATATTGTTTTGGTTGAACCTGAAATTCCTGCTAACACGGGCAATATCGCCCGGACTTGCGCCGCAACAGGCGCGTTTCTTCATCTTGTACGTCCCCTTGGTTTCCAGACCGATGACCGCACTCTTAAGCGCGCCGGACTGGATTATTGGCATGCGGTTCATGTGGAATACCATGATTCCTTCAAGGAGCTGCAGGATGCGAATCCAAACGGCAGATTCTTTTACGCAAGCACAAGAGCTACGAAGGTGTACACGGAGTTTGAATTCCAAGACGGAGATTTCTTCGTGTTCGGCAAGGAGACGAAAGGGCTGCCGCAGGAGCTGATTGACGCGAATCTGGATACTTGCATGCGGATGCCGATGACGGGAGATGTCCGGTCGCTGAACCTTTCCAACTCGGCGGCTATTATTGTGTATGAGGCATTACGCCAGAATAAGTTCCCGGGAATGGACTGAATTTACATAATATTAAGGACTATCCTTGTTTAGGAAGGAATCTGTAAAAGGCCATCGAAAGTCTACTGTGCTATGTTTCACAACGTTAGCTTGCAAATCCAGTCATAAAGAGGTGAAAAGATGAAACCAGCAGGTGTGGTTAGAAAGGTGGACCAGCTCGGGCGAATTGTCCTTCCTAAATCACTTCGTAAACGGTATCAAATGAATGAGGGGGATCCTGTAGAGATTTTAGTGCAAGGCGACCATATTATTTTGGAACGTTACCGTCCGAGATGCGTGTTCTGCGGATCAATGGAAGAAGTGAAGGAGTTCAAGGACCGTTATTTATGCGAGCCGTGCATGAATGAAATGGGACAGCTTCATAACCGTTAACCGGATTCTATCCTCCATAAAGCACTCATACAAACATACGATGAAAAAAAAGAAGCTTCTCCTGCATGCAGGGTAAGCTTCTTTTTTTGAATTCCAAGAATTTATAAGTGCTGTCTTATAAATGGCTTAGAATTCGGGCTTGGCCTTTGTTTAAAGGCCTTTGGTCTTGTCGTCGTTGTACGATGACGTCAAGATGGCAGTCAGGAACAAAATAAAGACTGTCATAACAATAACGAAAGTAATAGACATTTTGTGCACCTCCGATATGCTAGCTTCATTATAACCAAGTATTAGGGAAAAGAAAACGTTTAAGTTTGCATGGATTCTTTTTATTATGCGACAATAGTGACAGTGCAAATCATGATTTTTTATTGCGGGAGGAGAAGAAAAATATGGAGTTTCGCTTTGCATCAAGAATGACGCAGGTTAAGTCTTCCGTCGTGAGGGATATTCTGAAGCTGACGCAAGGCAATGACATCGTATCCTTTGCCGGCGGTCTGCCGGCGGAAGAGCTTTTTCCCGTACAGGCTGTCAGGGAAGCCGCGGACCGAGCGATCTCCGCCGGTACAAGCGCGCTGCAGTATGGGCTTACCGAGGGTTACCTGCCGCTGCGGGAGCAGCTGTGCGTCCGCATGGCCCAGAAGGGGATGAACGTGCAGCCCGATGACATGATTATTACGACAGGCTCCCAGCAAGCGATCAGCCTGCTTGTCCAGGTTCTGACCGAGCCGGGGGATACGGTGCTTGTTGAACGGCCTACCTATTTAGCCTGCCTGCAAGTGTTTGAGCTGCATGGTCTAAAGGTTGTAGCCGCGGAAAGCGATGAGCATGGCATGATTCCGGAGGATGTGGAACGTCTGGTCCGCCAGCATAAGCCGAAGTTTATATATGCCGTTCCGACCTTCGGCAATCCGACGGGCAACGTGTGGAGCCTGGAAAGAAGGCACCAGCTCCTGCGTATTTGCGCCGGCCATCAAGTGCCTATTATTGAAGATGATCCTTACGGCGAGCTGAAATACGATGAACACGAGGCTTTCCCAACCCTGTTTGCGCTTGACCAGAAGCAATACGGGAGCGGCGTTGTTATTTATACGAGCACCTTTTCGAAAATCGTGGCTCCCGCACTTCGCACCGGCTGGGCGATCGGCGATGCCCGGGTAATCAAGATGCTTGCAAAAGCAAAGCAAGCGGCAGATCTGCAGTCCAGCACGATGGATCAGCAGATCTTGAGCCAGCTGCTTGCGCATTTCCCGCTCGACGAGCATATACGGATTATCTCGGAATCCTACGGGGACCGGATGCGGGAGATGCAAAGCCTGATCAAAGAGCAAAAAATCGAAGGGCTGCATTGGATCGAGCCGAAGGGCGGCATGTTCCTGTGGATGGAGCTTCCCGAGGGACTGGATGCGGAAGCGCTGCTGCGGGTTGCGGTATCGAAGGGCGTAGCTTTTGTGCCGGGCAGCGCCTTTTACGCGTATGATCCGAAACGAAACACAGCGCGGCTTAATTTCACCCATAATAAAGGGGAGAGAACGGTGCTTGGCGTTGCGCGCCTGGCGGAAGCGATCCGCGAGTTTACGGCTCGTAGCTAAAGGGGACTCCCTTCGCGCGTTTGGTCGTCTTGCCTTTGGAGGCTTTAGGAGCTTTCGGTTTTTGTGCTTTAACGGGCTTCGGCTCGGGTGCCGGCGGGAGAGTGAAGGTCTCTTTCCATTCTGCGATCACCTCGGCATATTCCGCCAAGGCTAAGGCGCCGGCTGCCGTTAGCCGATATTGGCCTCGCCCTACCTTTTCGAACCAAAGATAATAATTGCTGCGCAGCATCGAGGCGCTTTGCGGATTGCCCGTCAGCGACGCCAGCTGGCTTGGCGACAGGATGCCGGCTTGCTGCAAGGCATAGGCGGCCCGGAGCGCCTTCTCCCGATAGGCCGTAACGAGCTTGCGGCCGGTGCTGCCGCCTACATTGTAATCGCCGCTCCGTTCCCGGAACTCCCGGAGGAGCCGTGCCTGGCGCGTTCTTCGGATGCCGCGCTTTGGCATCTCGCCGGGCTCGCACAGCATTTCGATCAGCGGCGCTTTGGTCTTGAAGAAGGTGACGGTCATTAAACCAAGACCAAGCATCCGGCACAGCTCCGTTATATCGCCGAAGCGCTGGTTATGGGCGCCGCTTTTCTTGCGGTTGCGCTCTACGGCGAGCACAACATGATCATTTATGCGTAAGCGTTCAATCCCTTGCAGCAGCAAGGCGAGATTGAACGTTTTTTTCATTTCGACAACAACCGCCTCGCTGCCATCCGGCTTCATCGCAACCAAATCGCAGTGTAGAACCTCGCTTTTTACCGTAAAGCCTAGCTTTTCGTAGTAGGCCTTGATGGGGCTGTACAGCTCCTCTTCCTTGTTAACTGCCATGTTAATTCCCCTCTTTCTCCCCTCATTATAGCAAATGCTTGTCGTTATTTGCCGGATTGCCGCCTAAAATAGTGGTCAATTTCCTACATAACTAAGCATAGGATTGTAATACTTCAGTAAAAAGTTGGTCCACACGATCAATGATGTAGAGATAATCCCGGGCGGAATGAAAACTAGCGGATTGCGGAAGCGATGGGAGGAGGCACGGCATGGACATTTTCAAGCGAATATCGGAGTATCAGACAGAGAGTGAAAAGCTTGCGTGGACGGGATCTTTCAGAGAATATATTCAATTGCTTAGAGAGGACCCGACCCCGGCCATGACTGCGCACGCGCGCGTCTATGAGATGATTGAATCTTTTGGGGTAGAGGACGATAACGGAAGGAAGCGTTATAAGTTCTTCGAACAGGAAATTTTCGGTCTCGACCGCGCCGTGGAGAAGCTGGTGGAGGAATACTTCCACTCGGCTGCCAGAAGGCTGGATGTCCGTAAACGGATCCTGCTTCTCATGGGGCCGGTCAGCGGCGGCAAATCCACCATTGTAACGATGCTGAAGAAAGGGCTGGAGCGTTTCTCCAGAACGGAGAAGGGAGCTATTTACGCCATTAAAGGCTGCCCGATGCATGAAGAGCCGCTGCACTTGATCCCGCATGAGCTTCGTCCAGAGATTGAGAAGGAGCTTGGTGTCCGTATCGAAGGCAACCTGTGCCCTTCCTGCCAAATGAGGCTTCGGGTTGAATACGATGGAGATATAGAGAACGTCATTGTCGAACGCGTGCTTGTGTCGGAGGAAAACCGGGTGGGTATCGGTACATTCAGCCCTTCCGATCCGAAGTCGCAGGATATTGCCGACTTGACAGGCAGTATCGACTTCTCGACGATTACGGAGTTCGGCTCGGAATCCGATCCGCGCGCGTACCGCTTCGACGGGGAGCTCAACAAAGCGAACCGCGGCCTGATGGAATTCCAGGAGATGCTGAAGTGCGACGAGAAGTTCCTGTGGAACCTGCTCTCGCTGACGCAGGAGGGGAATTTCAAGGCGGGCAGGTTTGCGCTTATCTCGGCCGACGAGCTGATCATCGCCCATACGAACGAATCCGAGTACAAGTCGTTTATAAGCAATAAGAAAAACGAGGCGCTCCAGTCGCGTATGATTGTAATGCCGATTCCATACAACCTCAAAGTGTCCGAGGAAGAGAAGATTTATACGAAGCTGATTGGCCAAAGCGACATGAAGCATATTCACATCTCGCCGCATTCCCTGAAATCGGCAGCTATCTTCTCCATCCTTACCCGCCTGAAGGAAACGAAGAAACAAGGCATGGACCTTGTGAAGAAGATGAGAATGTACGACGGCGAAGAGGTTGAAGGCTTCAAGGAAGCCGATCTGAAGGAAATGCAAAACGAGTACATTGAAGAAGGAATGACCGGCATTGACCCTCGTTACGTCATTAACCGGATATCGAGCGCTCTGATCAAGCAGGATATGCAGTGTATCAATGCCCTCGATGTACTGCGGGCATTGAAGGACGGTCTTGACCAGCATCCTTCGATTACGAAGGAGGAGCGGGAAAGATACCTGAATTTCATCTCGGTAGCGCGCAAGGAGTACGATAACCTGGCCAAGAAGGAAATTCAGAAGGCGTTTGTCTATTCCTTTGAAGAGTCCGCCCGGACTTTGTTTGAGAACTATCTCGATAACATTGAATCCTATTGCAACTGGACCAAAATCAAGGATCCGCTTACCGGCGAAGAAATGGATCCGGATGAGCGCCTGATGCGGTCTATTGAAGAGCAGATCGGCGTATCCGAGAATGCGAAAAAAGCGTTCCGCGAGGAAATTCTGATCCGCATCTCTTCGTACTCCCGGAAAGGGAAGAAGTTCGATTTCACTAGCCATGAGCGTCTGCGCGAGGCCGTTGAGAAGAAGCTGTTCGCCGACCTGAAGGATATCGTGAAAATTACGACTTCGACCAAAACGCCGGATGAAAGCCAGCTGAAGCGCATTAACGAAGTGACCAAACGGTTGATTGACGAACACGGCTACTGCCCGGTATGCGCAAACGAGCTGCTGCGGTACGTGGGGAGTCTCTTGAATCGTTAAATAATCTCATAAAGCGGTGCAGGGAGTATCCTGCATCGCTTTTTTGCTTTCGGCGCAATGGATTCAAAGGAACTCCTCTTTCGTCATGAAGAATACAAGAATGCTTACAAGCCGGTTCCCTATTTTCCGATATAATCTTTATAAGACAACGGTCAATGCTTACGATGTAAGAATTGCCGCAAAAAGCGTGTAACCATTCTTTGAAGGGGAGATTAGATCTATGATTAAAGTCTCGGGAGAACGCCGCAGGCAGTTGGAATATACCCGTATTACGGAAGAGGATTTGAAAAGGCTCGCCGACTGCAAGCCGATATTCGAACAAGTCGTCGAAGAGGTTGTGAACCGCTTCTATGACAACATTGGACAACAGCCGCATTTGATGCACATTATCTCGAATGTAAGTACCATTGAACGGCTTAAACAGACACAGCGCGGTTATTGGCTGTCCCTGGCATCCGGTGTCATTGATCAGGATTACATCGAGAATCGCATTACGATCGGGCTTGTCCATTCCCGGATCGGCCTGACGACCGACTGGTATCTGGGAAGCTACATGACTTATCTGGATATCGCCGCAACGGTCCTGCAGCTTGCGATCCCGGAGAGATGGACCTCCGTGCTTCACTCCTTGTCCAAGATGTTTAACCTGGATTCGCAGCTGGTGCTTGAAGCGTATAACCGGGCCGAGCAGTCTTTGATTCAGGAGCTGGCTGATCAAAGATCGGTTATGCTCACTACCATAACGGAGTCGGTGCAGCAGCTGGCCGGCCTGATGACGGAGCTTGACCAAGGAGCCAAGTCGATTGCCGAAGCGGCCGTGTCCACTTCCCAGTCGCAGGACCGCTCGCATGATCTGCTCGGAGATCTGCAGGAGGAGCTGGCGGGTATTACCGAAATGGGGCTGCTTATCCGCGGGATTGCAGACCAGACGCATCTTCTTGGCCTGAATGCCGCTATTGAGGCGGCGCGTGCCGGCGAGATGGGACGAGGCTTCGAGGTTGTGGCCAACGAGGTCCGCAAGCTTGCCGCAAACTCGCGTTCCGCGCTGGAAACCATCCAGACGAATCTGGACGAAATTCATAAGAAGATTCATCTGGTTCAGATGGAATCGGAGAAAACCTCGGTCGAAGCCCGCAATCAAGCGGCGAGATCCCAGGAGCTTGCCGTATTCGTGCATACCGTGGACACCGTTACAAAAGATTTACGCCAATTGAATACATAACAAGAGAATAGGCATAGGATATAAAGCAGGGTTTCTTCGCCAGCGCAGAAGCTCTGCTTTCGTGCTATAAAAGTTGACATGAAAATCCAATTCTTGTATGATAAATCTAACAAAAATTTACTTTCATTAAGGTTATTAAATATTTCATGTAAGTTAATATGACATTATGGGTTATGAGCCAACTTTGGAAGTCATCAATGAGGCGTCAGGGAAGGTGCTGTACCATCATGGAGGAGGCGGTTGGCATGTCGACGGCCAAACAGTCGCAATCGCAATATTACGATTCGCAATCATTTTACGATGAAATGTTCGAGAAAGACTTTTCGGTTCGTCCCCACTATGACAATATCCATCGGTTGTTCGCCAAAATGAAGCCGTCGGAATTGACGATGAGGCAGCATGCTCTCAATCAGCGCATGATGGAAGAAGGAATCACCTTTACCCTGTATAGTCCGAGCCAAAGCGAACCTCTGGAAAGAACCATTCCCTTTGATTACATCCCTCGCGTTATCCCCAAGCATGAATGGGAAGCCGTGGACCGCGGCGTTTGTCAACGGACCAAAGCGCTTAATATGTTCATCCACGATATTTACCACGCCCAGCGCATTGTATCCGACGGGGTTATTCCAAGACAAATGATCGTATCTAACGTATATTTTCGTCCGGAAATGATGGGGTTAGACGTTCCGGGAGGCGTGTATATCACCTCCTCCGGCATAGATTTAATTAGAGACGAGAAAGGCCGCTATTTCGTCCTCGAGGACAATCTCCGTTCGCCTTCCGGTTACTCGTATTTGTTCAAGGGCCGCACCATCATGAGCGAGCTGTTTCATGATTTATACTTGTCCTCCTCCGTCCAAAGCATTGAGCGAAGCCTGAACTATTTCCTCCGTTCTTTGCGTTCCCTTGCGCCTAACGGGAAGAAGGATCCGCTAATCGCGCTTCTTACTCCGGGCTCTTACAATTCCGCCTATTACGAGCATACCTTCCTTGCGCAGCAGCTGGGCATTCATTTGGTTGAAGGCCGTGACCTCGTCTATAAGGATCATAAAATTTATTTGCGCGATCTGAGAGGCCTTCGCCAGGTGGATGTCATTTACCGCCGGATAGACGATGATTTTCTTGATCCGCTTGCCTTCCAGCCGGATTCGCTGCTAGGGGTTCCGGGGCTCATGAACGCTTACCGCGCCGGCAATATCGCAATAGCGAATGCGCCGGGTACGGGGGTTGCGGACGATAAGGCAGTGTATGCTTACGTTCCGGATATGATTCGTTATTATCTCGGAGAAGAGCCGATTCTGCATAACGTGCCGACTTATCTGTTATCCCGGAAGGAAGAGCGCGACTACGTTCTGGATCATCTGGACCAGCTGGTCGTGAAGGAGACCTCCCTCTCCGGGGGGTACGGCATGCTGATTGGTCCGACGGCTTCTCCAAAGGAAGTGAAGGAGTTCGCGGAAGCGATCAAAAAGGATCCCGGCCGTTACATCGCCCAGACCACCATGAAGCTGTCGCGCGCGCCTGTCATGATTGACGGGCAAATGACTCCTCGCCATATCGATCTGAGGGCCTTTGCGCTAATGGGGGAGGATTCCACCCATGTAATTCCGGGCGGGCTTACCCGCGTCGCTTTGCGGGAAGGCTCGCTCGTTGTCAATTCTTCGCAAGGCGGAGGAGTCAAGGATACATGGGTGTTAAATCGTTAAAAGTTTCAATCAAGAAACGGGGGTATCGCTGTGCTTAATCGAAACGCTGAAGCGTTGTTTTGGATCGGACGCTATATGGAACGGGCGGAGAACCATGCAAGATTAATTGATGTCCACTATCACCTGCAGGCAGAAGATGAACTAGGCGTTGAAGCTTGCGGTCAGGACGGCGAGAGCAGGGAAATTCCATGCAAGTGGACCCGGATTGTCGACGCTCTGGGCAGCAGATACGCTTATGAACAGCAATACGGCAGCTATACGGAGCAAGACGTTCTTCATTACATTACGCTTGACCGGGATAACGCCAACTCGCTGGTCTCTTGTGTAAGCCATGCCCGAGGCAATCTCCGCACGCTGCGGGAGAAGGTGCCAAGCGAGCTGTGGGATACGATTAATGCGTTCTACTTATGGCTGCGCGAGAAACAGCCGGAGGACTTGATGAAGGAATCGCCTCATTTGTTCTATGGGCGGATTAAGGAATGGGCGGCTTTGTTCCAAGGCTTATGCCAGTCGGTAATGCCCCGCGAGAACGAATGGCATTTCATCGAATGCGGGCGTTTCCTGGAGCGGTCGGAGAACACGCTTCGGATTATTAAAGCAGTAGGCAATGCCGCCGTTGGAGACGGCTGGAACAATGCCGGCGCTTATCCGTATTTGCAGGCGGTCCTGAAATCGCTGAGCGGTTATCATTCGTTCCGCCGATACTATGCGGACGGCATGTCTGTCGAATCGATTGTGGAATTCGTCATTCTGAACCAATCCTTCCCTCGTTCCGTTCATTTCTCCTTTCATGCCCTCGACGAGCACATGAAGCTCATTGAACTGTCGGATAAACAGCTCCGCAGCGCCCATGACCGAATCATCCGCCAGGTGGCGAAGGTAAAGGCGGACCTGGCTTGTCTGGAGCATGACGATATGATCGTCGACCGGAACGGGTCGATCGTTGGCCATTTGCTCGAGGCATGCCAGATGCTGGGGCAATCCTTTGCCAAAACCTTTTTTCGCATGGGGGAGGCAAGCGCATGAAGCTGAATATATCACACGTGACGCAATACGAATACGAGGAGTCTGCGACGGACAGTGTCAATGAGATCAGGCTCACGCCAAGCACCAATGAACGTCAGTCCTGCTACCAGCAGGCCATCTTCATTGAGCCGAATGCCTCGCTCTTCAGTTACGAGGATTACTTCGGCAACCGCGTGCATTCCTTCTCGGTGAATCCGCCGCATAAGCGTCTGACGATCCGGACGCAAATGACGGTCGTTACGAGGCATGCGCCTAGCCCGGAGGAGCAAGCGGCTCTTCTGAACGGCAAGCTTGCCAGGGAGGCGTGGGCATGGCTGGAGACGGAGGAGGCGGCTAACCGCTTCGCGGAGTTTCTGCTGCCGACCGGTTACGCGGACGTAACGGCTGATGTAAAGCGATATGCGGATAGCGTATATGCCAAAGAGAGCAAGGATATGAGCGTGTTGAGCTGGCTCATTTCGTTGTCCGGAAAGATCAGAGCCGAATTTATTTACGATCCGGAAGCTACGACGGTTACAACCAGAGCCAGCGATTTGATCGAACGCAAACGAGGGGTATGCCAGGATTTCGCCCATCTTATGATCGCGTGCTGCCGGACTCATCGGATTCCGGCCCGTTACGTAAGCGGCTATCACTTTGTCGGGGATCTCCAGGGCGGAAGCGCCGATTTCGAGCAGGCCTCCCATGCCTGGGTGGAGGCGTATGTGCCAATGCTTGGCTGGTGCAGCTTTGATCCGACGAACGAAGCGCCGGTTGGGGAGCGGTATGTCAAGCTGGGGCATGGCCGGGACTACAAGGATATTGTGCCGGTAAAGGGAGTGTACCGCGGAAGAGGGCAGCAGAACCTAAAGGTAACGGTAGATGTACGCAGAGTCGAGGATTAACGGGATGACGATTTAAATAAGGCTGCTTTCGCAGGTTCAGTTGAGTGGATTGAACCAATGAAAGCAGCCTTTTATTTATGTCTCTATCCAAGAAAATAATCGAGCTCGACTTCAACCTCTTCGATGACGACATCCGTGATCCGCTGGTCCCGCGTAAATCGCCACTGTTCGTAATAATCCTCTTTCATATAGACATGAACCATAAACCTTGGTCCTACGTTAAACATAACCCTGTAACCTATGAATTTATCTTTGGACAACGGTATCACCTCGGAAGTCTTATTGCGCGTTAGTAGGTACTAGAAAAATTATAGTAAAGAAAGAGAGAATTTGCTATAAGCGGATATCTTGCTTACTTGGGCGAGTTTTCCTAAATTTTTTCTCATAATTGGTAATAGAGGAAATGATGTTTGGAGGAATTTTTATCCTGCAAAATCGCGGAAAACAGCCTAACAACAAGGCCTGAGGGGCCCTGCCAAAGCTAGTCCCGGCCTAGGTTTTACGGTGGTTTTCAGTTTACCTTGACAAGAAAAAGACATGGTAATTATTAGAAAATTAGAGAGTTGTAAGATTGGCTCCGTCTATCAATAGTGGTACTTTTTGGTCATTGCGGTGAGAGTTGGCATATATTTTAATAGGGGTGGGAGGGATGACAAAAACATGAAAAAGCAATTACTAAGCCTCGCTATTATCGGATCTTTACTAGGGACAGCCGGCATTGCAAACGCAAGCACGACCTGGACCACGTCAAGCGCAGTAAAGAAATACAATGAGTACATAAACGCGGATAGCTACGTGAAGGACGAGCTCTATAATGTGGCGGATTTCCGGGCCAAATACGGAAGTCAATCGAACACTCTCGCTTACCAAATCGTCGAACGGGCGATCTGGTATATGGAAAACGGTTATATGGTTTACGGCAGCGGTTCGGATGCTTACGGCAAATACGGCTACGAGGACTGCTCGGGCTTTGTCCGTTTCGTATTTGGCGATTTCGGATTTAACGTTACGGGAACATCAGCGAATTACAACACGGTGGGCACAAAGGTAGCCGGTGTCGGCAAACAGAAGGTGAACGGCAAGTGGAAGCTTACCGGCATTGAGAACCTGAAGCTTGGCGATATTCTGACCTGGCAGGAAACCGATCATATTATGCACGTTGCGATTTACATGGGAACCAACCGCGATGGTCAGCCGGTTGTGATCGGCACGCGCTCGGACGGCAATCCGACGGCGCTTGGCACCGTTGACGGCTGGGAATATTGGTGGGGCGAGAACTTCAAGGAAGCCCGCCGCGTAGTTCCTGCAGCCGGCTTCACGGGGATGGCCGGCAAAACGGTTAAAGCGCCTATCATTCCAGATTCGTATGTGCTTCCGCCGCAAAAGCCGGTTCCGGCCTGGACAGGCCCATCAACCGGGGGCGGTTCCACAACGCCGGCTCCGGATCCGACGCCGTCGAATCCGTCGAATCCGTCGAACGAGAAGACTACATACGTGGTGACGGTAAAGGGCTGGGTTAGCCTGAAATCGGCAGCGAGCTCGAGCTCTTCCACGGTTGGCAGACTGCAGCTTGGCCAAAAAGCCGAGCTGATCAAGAAAGCCAACAGCTATTGGTATCAAATCAAAGTAAACGGCCAAACCGTTTATATCACAACAAACAGTACGTATACGAAGACGATAACGGAATAGGGGATGAACAGGGGGAGAATTATTCCTTGAGGCATTGATTCGCGCTATAACAGGTGCTTTGGGAAGGGCTCCAGGGACAAGCGCGGTTCTGCCGCTAAGAGGAAGAGGACCTCTGTTCAACACAAAAAGGGTTGTTTCGGGAAGCTGAATGTTGGCACCGAACAACCCTTATTTATTAGGCTTATCAGGATTCGTTAGAGTCTGCCAGCAACGTCCGTATCCGGTTATCGACGAGAGCGAGGTCCCACGGATAAAAGAAAACATGATCGCCGTCGTCCGCGATGCTGAAGGAATAGGCGATGGGCTCGTCCGTATAGAAGATCATGTAGTAATAGTCGGGGTCTCCGTTCTGGGTATTTGGCGTATAGGCAGGCTTATATTCGCCGGATTTCAGCAGATGGATAAAGTCGGACTGCTCCTGATTCACAAGCGTCCGGTACGGAGCGGTATCATCCTTTTTATACAGCTCGATCTTGCTGACTTTGTCCATAGGAAGGTCCTTGAAGCTGCGCCGGTTAAGCGTTTTGTAATAGGAGTCCTCCACATACAGGCGGTATCCCCCGATTCTCGTTTTGTCCTCGGCAGCAATCAATTCTTCCGGTTTATACCCCTTTACCTCGTACAGCTGCGTGCCGATAGCAAGGAAAGCCGCGTCGCCTTCCTTGGTCCGATAGTCCGGATTAGAGACAACATCCCCTACCTTGAACTTCACCTTGCCTGCGACAGCATCCGTTACATCGTCCGGATTGACAAGCACGCCGTCGTAAAGGCCGGTATAGGTATGGCCGTTAAGCTTAACAAAGTCGACCCAGTCAATAACGGCATTGCCCTTGATCGATTGGGAATTGTCGCGGGTCAGCGCCCAATAGGTGAATGCGCCTAGTCCCAAAATAAGCAGCAAGCTTGAACAGAAGATAACCGCGTATTTTTGCAAGAAACACCACTCTCCCTAATAACTATTTAACGGGTGCCGGAACCGAATAGTTGCAGCTGCGGCCGCAGTTGTATGGGGGCCTATCCACTTCAGCACAAGTGGCGTTAAGCGGCGGAACATACACTGGGATTGGAGGGTGAGTCCCATGTATGTAAAAAAGTATAACAGCCGAAGCATCTACGGAAAGCTTAAGGTGTGCCGGTATTTGAAGTCTCACAAAAGCCTGAAGAAGCTTGTCCCCCATACCGTGTCGTTTAGCCGGAAAAATATGGCCTCGATGCTGGCGGAGCACTCTTCGGTCTATGTAAAGCCGGATACGGGCTCGCAGGGGATGGGGATCTTCAAAGTCAAGAATGCGAAGAGCTCGGGCTATACGGTTAAGCATATCGTGAAGAAGAAGCAGCTAAGCCGTCATTTGGGTTCGGCTTCAGCCGTGTATAACCATATTAACAAAAAGTCGGAGAAAAGGCTTATTATTCAGAAGGGCATCACGCTCGACCGCGTGAACGGCAGAGCGTACGATATCCGGGTGATGGTGCAGCGCAAGCCGGGCGGCTCCTGGACCGTGAACTGCTATTCGGTGAAGGTTGGCGCTCCCAAGAAGATCGTTACGAATTATTATCAGGGCGGCAAGCTGTATTCGATGGAGAAGCTGGGGAAGAAGCAGGGCCTCTCGCCGAAGAAGACGGCGAAGCGGATCTCGCAGCTAAAGTCAAAGTCGCTCAAAATCGCAAAGCATCTCAGCGGCAAACGCAAAGGCATGCACGAGCTGGGCATCGATTTTGCTTACGACAAGAAGCAGCGTCTCTGGGTTATCGAAGTCAACTCGAATCACCCGCAGTTTTATCCCGTGAAGCGGCTTAATCCGCAGGCGTACAGGAAGATGAAAGAGTTCGCGAGAAGCTACGGCAGAAAGGACGATTAACAGGGGAAAGCCGCAATCCGGTGCCTGACGAAAAGGCCATGGATGCGGCTTTTTTAACTATAAACACTCTAAACAAACTTCCGGCTGGTCTTCTTCCCGTCGCAGCTGAAGACGATTTTCTTGTCCTCAACGATGGTCTCCAGATGGACGTTCTTGCCCCAGAGCTGCACGACGTAAGGGAGAGTGCGCTCGACATATTTCAGGTCAAGCTCGGTTCCCTCGTAGTTATGCTTCAGGTACAGCTCACCCACCCGGTTGAAGTCGCCGTCGGTAACCACGATGCTTGGGAAGCCGCCGTTTACCTTCGAATAGACGAGCTGCTCGCGGATATTTTCCCAGGATTTATCGGTGATTTTCCATTCCGGCCCTTTCTTCTCGAAGATATAGAGATCGAGTTCATCGGTCAGTTCCTTCGTTAAGTAATTGCGCAGGAAGGAAATGTCGGAATCGAATTCCCGCACTTCGAAAATTTTCTCCCGGCCTTTGCCCGGCACGCGTCCAAACCGCACCTGTTCTTCCTTCGTAGGTTTATCCCAGCGCTTCTCGATATCCTCGAAGATCTTCAGCCCGAGATAATACGGGTTGAGGCTATGCCTGGATGGGATAACAACGGAGGAGTTCAGCTTGGCGAACTCGATCGTCTCGTAGCTGGTAAGCGGCAATTCGCGGATAATGCGCTGATGCCAATACGAAGCCCAGCCTTCGTTCATGATCTTGGTCTCGATCTGCGGCCAGAAGTAGAGCATCTCGTCGCGGAGCATCGACATGATGTCGCGCTGCCAAGGCTCGAGCTTCGGCGAATATTCCTCGATGAACCAGACCAGATCCTTCTCCGGCTCCGGAGGGAACTGATTGGGCGCTGGAGCGGAAGGTCCAGCCGAAGCCTCAATCTCCTCCAGCGACCACAAATCCTCGTACTCCGACTTTGCCGTCTGCTTCGAGGAACGCGATTTCTCCTTCGTCAGCAGCTCGATATACCGGGATTTATCGAGCTGGTATGGCTTAATAATGGTCGGATCCACATGCTCCTGAATGGCCAGAACGGCGTCGATAAACTTCTCCACGGCTTCCGTTCCGTGGTCCATCTCGTATTGATGAATGCGGTCGGCGGTAGCGGACATGCTCTCCACCATGTTGCGATTGGTTTGGCTGAAGCGGGCATTGTTCTTGAAGAAATCGCAGTGGGCCAGAACGTGCGCGACAATAAGCTTATTCTGAATCAGCGAGTTGCCCTCGAGCAGGAAGGCGTAACACGGATTCGAGTTGATCACAAGCTCGTATATTTTGCTTAGACCGAAGTCGTATTGCATCTTCATCTTGTTGAACGTTTTGCCAAAGCTCCAGTGGCTGAAGCGCGTCGGCATCCCGTAAGCGCCAAAGGTGTAAATGATGTCCGCCGGACAAATCTCATAACGCATCGGGTAAAAATCGAGCCCAAAACCTGTTGCGATTTCCGTAATTTCATCGATGGCATATTCCAGTGCACGGATCTCATCCTGATTCATTGCGCTATCCCCCCGTACTTGATAAATACCGTTCATACCATGTGTATGCCGCCGCCGCTGTTGGATATGCCCTGAGCGTTCAAGTAATCTCCTATTTATTTATTGGACAAATTCGTATATGATTTCCCTATTCATGAACGATAGGACCTAGGAGGGCGCAGCAACATGGAGAAGCGGTTGAGAACCTTCATGCCGTTTACGTATAAAATGATGATTTCCTACCTGCTGCTCGTGCTGGTTACGGACGCGGTTATCGGTTATTTTTCGTATACGATGCTGGTGCAATCCCGTACGGAAATGGCAGAGACAAACATTAAGACGGCAATGGAACAAACGGAAAATAACCTGGGCTATCAGCTTGACGAGATTCAGCGGATGTCCGATACGCTGTTCGGCAGCTTATCCTTTCAACGGGCGCTGCAGAAGAAAGGCGATCCGCTCCAGACGTATCTGACGATGCTGGACGAGATCGTGCCCCAGATCCAGGCGCCGCTCCATTTGTACGGCAATCATATCCGTCTTCTAGTCTATACGACAAACGGCTATTTGAACGAGGTTGACGGAGACAGCATGTACGAAGAGATTAAGGACAGCGATTATTACATTTTGCCGTACAGCGAGATTACGAATAAGTCGTGGTTCAACGCGATCAAGGATTCGGACAAGGATAATATTTGGCTGCAGGTCGACACCGACCGGACGCTCAACAATATTTCGCACTTCCGGAAGCTGGTCTCTTACAACGATTACAAGACGATTATCGGCTACGTCCGGATCACGACGCGGCTGGACGATTTGCTTGGCGATTTTAAAGCGTTTCCAACCGAGGAGGGGCTCATTCTTCGTCTGGTGGACACGAGCAACGATACGGTTCTTTATCAACGGGGCGACAATGAGCATACGGATGCGGAAGCTGCGGCTGGCGCGATGCCGGAAGAGGATAACGGCACTTATCTCGTCATGCAAAATAAAATTCCGAACACCAGCTTTGTGATTGAGACGCTGGTTCCGAACGAGTACCTGAGAAAGGATGCCGGCAAGCTGGGGAGCGTTATTTTCTACGTATGCCTGATCAGCTTCCTTGTGATGTCCTTGATCGGATTCCTGGTGGCCAGACTGTCCGGGCGGAAAATGAGGCGCATTGTCTCGTTTCTGGGCTCCTTCCAGCAGGGCAGCTTCCAGAAGCGCCTGCGCTTCAGCGGCAATGACGAATTTGTTCATATCGCCGGCGCGTTTAACGATATGGCGGAGAACATTCAGGATCTGATCAAGAAGGTATACGTGGAAGGCATTCAGAAAAAACAGGCGGAGCTCGAGGCGCTGCAGGCGCAGATTAATCCGCATTTCCTGTACAACACCTTGTCGACGATAGGCAGCCTTGCGAATTTGTCGGAGACGGGGAAGGTAACGGGCATGGTTGAAGGACTCGCGAAGTTTTACCGGCTTTCGCTTAATGACGGCCAGGTATTTATTCCGCTCGCCAAGGAGCTGGAGCAGGTGGAGGCTTACCTGGACATTCAGCGCATTAAATACGCGGGAAAATTTGACGTCCATATCGATATGGAGCGGGGACTTGAAGATTGCAGAGTCATTAAGCTGATCCTGCAGCCTTTCGTGGAGAACATCTTTAAGCATGCCTGGTTTGGCAGTCATATCGCGATCCGGATCAGCGGCAGAACGGTCGGAAATAAGGTGGAGCTGAAGGTCATCGACACCGGGATCGGGATGAAGCCGGATGCTTTGAGGACGGTAATGGCACAGCCGGGACAGTCTGGCGGATACGGCATCCGCAACGTGGATGACCGCATTAAGCTGCGGTATGGCGATGAGCATGGCATCGAGATCGGAAGCGTGTTTGGCGGAGGGACAACCGTACGGATCCTGCTGCCGGTAGACCGGCAGGGCAACGCCGACGAGGAAGAGCAAAGGAGACAGCTGGCATGATTACGGTATTACTGGTAGATGACGAAGCGGTAGATCTGGAATGGATGCGGCGCAGGGTAACGGGCAGCCCGCTGCCCTTGCGGGTGGTTGGCACGGCGAGCAGCGGATTCGAAGCTCTGAAGCTGATGGAGGATGAGCGGATTGACGTCATTCTGTCCGATATCCGGATGCCGATTATGACGGGGACGGAATTCGCGCGGAAGGCGAAGGAACGGAACCCGCATGTGCAAGTTGTTTTTATTAGCGGTCACGAGGACTTTCAATACGCCAAGGAAGCGATTCAGATGAACGCTTCGGGTTATTTGCTGAAGCCGGTCAAGGACCAGGAGCTGCATGACATGCTGGAAACCGTCTATAAGCAGGTGGAGAGCGAGCGGAAGCGGCATTCGATCGTAACCGAGGCCCTGTCGCTCGTCAATAGGGAGCTGATGCTTAAATGGCTGGCCGATACGGCCGAAGACCATGAACGGGAGCATATCGCTCCGTTCCTGAATTCGCTTCTGCAATACGGGGCAGCCGCGGCGGTTATCGAGATCGATGACGTAGAGTGGAAAATCCCCGAGCAGGAGCGGCGCAGTCAGATCCGCGGCATTTCCTCCTTTATCGAGCAATTCGTTGGCGACCATGACGGAGGGACGGTGCTGGTGAGCCATGATCAGCGGATTGTTATTCTATCGCCGATCTCCGATGACCGGTTTAACGCGATGCTGGAGGAGCTGGTCGGCGAGGTCCGTCAGAACTTCCCCGTCACGATTACGGCAGGCGCGGGAAGCTCGGCGAGGGATACGGAGGAGCTTCGCGAATCCTACCGGCAGGCGCAGGCAGCACTTAGCGCAAAGTGGCTGCTGGGCAAAAACCGGCTGATCAAGGATGTGTCCGGCACGGCGAGAGAGGACAAGCTGGAGCCCAATGTCGAGGAGAACGTCGGGCAGATGCTGACCGCGATTCTCGATTATGACCTTGTCGCGATTGATGACCGGCTGCTCAAGCTGTTCGACAAGAACGAAAGCGTATCCCAGAAGCAATATGCGTACGACCTGATAATCCGGGTAACGTCGAAGCTGCATGCCGATCTGCTGCAGCAAAACGAGAATCTGTACGAGCTGCTGAAGTGGGATGCGCAGAAGGCAGCCGTTCTGTTCCAATTCGAGACGATCGACGATATCCTGTCTTGGCTGCGCAGAAGATTTTTCGAGCTGTCCGAGTTATTGTACGTGAAGCGCCAGAAGCAGAAGCGCAAGCTGTTCGATAACATTATGGCGTTTGTGGACGAGCGGCTGGAGCAGAAAATTACGCTGAAGGAAGTAGCGGCGCATTTCGATTTTACGCCCAATTATTTGAGCACCCTGTTCAAGGAGGAGACCGGTACCTTGTTCAGCGACTGGCTGAACGAACGGCGCATGGACCGGGTTCGGGAGCTGCTGGCTGATCCTTGCCTGAAGGTGTACGAAATAGCCGAGCGGGTCGGCTACAAGAATATCATTTATTTCAACCGGCAGTTCAAGCAATTCACGGGCATGACGCCGGGCGAGTACCGAAAGAAGCATAAAATCTAGTCCGTTTGACCTTAATTCGTAAGCCTGCGGCTGTTTTTCCAAGCTGCAGGCTTTTGTTTTTTTTCGATCCGTATAAACGAAACTTTCCGTCCGAAATCGTAGATTAAGTATTACTTTTTGTAGTTTGGCTTAATTTTGGAGGGGCGGCGCGGTTTATATAATTAACCTATGAGACAGAGAGATTATACAGGAGGAGAAAACGAATGATGCGACGCGGATTTTGGGGTTACGCCCTTCAGAACAAGACGCTGCTGCTCATGCTGGCGCCGGCGGTATTCTTTTTTATACTGTTCGCTTATATCCCGATGGCCGGCATTGTACTGGCATTCAAACAATACAACAACACGGGCGGCATATTCGGAAGTCCGTGGAACGGAATCAGCAACTTCCGTTTTTTCTTCGAATCGGGCAATGCCTGGATGGTTACGAGGAATACGGCGCTTTATAACATCGCCTTTATCATCGTCAACAACGTGCTGCAGATTGCGGCGGCGATATTCCTGTTTGAAGCGGTGGGCAAATGGTTCCGAAAGTTAACGCAGACCATGCTGTTCCTTCCTTACTTTATTTCATGGGTTGTCGTAGGCGCTATCGCTTACAACCTGTTCAACTACGACGTGGGTACGCTGAATGTGCTGCTGAAGGCCGTAGGCATGCAGCCGGTTGATATTTACAACACGCCTTCCTATTGGCCGGTCATTCTCGTGCTTGTATCCGCCTGGAAAACGCTTGGCTACGGCTCGGTCATGTATCTGGCGGCCATCACGGGGATCGACAACGAGATGTACGAAGCGGCTGAGATCGACGGAGCAAACGTATTCCAGCGGATCTGGCGTATCACGCTGCCGAATCTGTTCCCAACCGTGATTATTCTGGTCCTGCTCGCTGTCGGCAATATTTTCAGAGGGGATTTCGGGATGTTCTACAACATGGTCGGCAACAACGGCCTCTTGTTCTCCTCAACCGATGTTATCGATACCTTCGTCTTCCGGTCTCTGACGACATCGAACGAAATCGGCTTATCGGCTGCGGCAGGCTTCTATCAATCCGTGCTTGGCTTTGCAACGATCTTGCTGGCTAACTATGCGGTACGCAAATACGACAAAGATCATGCTTTGTTCTAAGCTGATACTTACGAAAGAGGGATTATAGATGAGTGCAATTGCCCAAACGGGGAAAAGCGGGGTTAAACGTCAGGCGGACATCATGCTGCTGAGAGTCATCGGCTACATCTTTATATCGCTCTTGGCTGTCATCTGCTTCATACCGTTCCTGCTCGTAGTATCATCCTCATTATCGCAGGAAAGCTCTATTGTGGAGAAAGGTTATCAGCTCATACCGGCCGTTTGGTCCGCCGAGGCCTACAGCGTGCTGTTCAAATATCCGGAGCAGATGCTCCGGGCGTATGGGGTCACCATTGCGGTGACGGCAATCGGGACGCTGGTCGGGTTATTCGTAACCGCGATGACGGCTTACGTCCTTCAGCGGAAAGATTTCAGGTGGCGCAACCAGTTTGCTTTCTTCTTCTTCTTTACGACATTGTTCAGCGGAGGTCTTGTACCATGGTATATGCTGATCGTTACGTATCTGGATTTGAAAGACAAGTTGATCGTCCTTATCCTCCCGATGCTTCTCAACGTGTTCTATATAATCGTGATGAAGACGTTCATGAGCAGCATTCCGGAGGCGATTACCGAATCGGCCAAGATCGACGGCGCGGGGGACTTCCGCATTTTCGTCCAGCTGATTCTGCCCCTGTCCAAGCCTGTACTTGCCACCATCGGCTTGTTCATCGCTTTGGCTTACTGGAATGACTGGTACAACGCGCTTCTGTTTGTCAGCGACGAGAAGCTGATGCCGCTTCAGTATTATCTGTACAAAATGCTTGGCAACATGGATGGCATGCGCAAGGCGATGGTCGCTTCGGGAGCGGTCGTTACGACAAACATCCCGACGGAGAGCCTCAAGATGGCGATGACGATTGTCGCCACCGGGCCGATCCTGCTCGCCTATCCGTTCATTCAGCGTTATTTCGTGCAAGGCCTTACGCTTGGCGCGGTGAAAGGTTAGGATGACCTCAGGGCAACCTGGTTATCATATATGACTATATTTTTAGGGGGATACACATGCGAAACAAAAAATCGGTCATGCTGCTGGCGGCAACGTTTGCCCTTTCCGCAACAGTGCTAGGGGCATGCGGCAGCAATAATGGAAATAACGGCGGGACGAATGCGGAAGCGACGCAGTCGCCGGCTGCGGAATCGCAATCTCCTGCGGCATCGGCGGATGCCGGCGCGGTCGACACGTCCGAAGAGCTAAAGATCAAAATGCTGATGGTTGGCGGCAAACCGGTT
The DNA here is from genome assembly GCF_004345425.1 of Paenibacillus sp. BK033. GTDB lineage: Bacteria > Bacillota > Bacilli > Paenibacillales > Paenibacillaceae > Pristimantibacillus. The sequence continues at coordinate 425,865 of NZ_SLVP01000003.1, read as the reverse complement.
GACTATGACGCGGTATTCGCGGAAATCAACAAAAAGCTGAAAGAAAAGGTTAACGCAACCATCGATGCGGAGTTCCTAGACTGGGCGGATTGGACGCAGAAATATCCGCTGAAATTCGCGGCGAACGAGGATTTCGATATTGCCTATACGGCTAACTGGGCGTTCTACAATGACCAGGCGCTCAAAGGCGGCTTCATGGAGCTTACGGGCGATATGCTGAGCAAGTTTATGCCGCAAACGATGAAAGCGATGCCTGCGGTAGCATGGGAGCAGTCGAAGGTGAACGGCAAGCAGTTCATGGTGCCGAACAACAACCCGGAAGTAACGGACAAAGCGGTACTGATCCGCGAAGATCTGCGCAAGAAATACAATCTGGAGCCGGTTAACAGCCCCGAGACTTATGCGGCTTACCTGAAGGCGGTTGCGGCTAACGAAAAAGGCATCAACGGCTTTAACGCCAAAGGCGCCGACGGCTGGAAATGGCATGAGCTTGACCAAATCCTGCTCGAGCAGGCGAATGATTTCAACCTGGTAGACTACAGCATGCCGCTTGCTTACAAGCTGGACGATCCAACAGGCAAAGTATTCAACATTTACGACACACCGGAATTCAAATCCCTTCTTGCTTATTATAAAGATCTGGCAGACAACGGCGCATGGTCCAAAAACATCGTGTCCAACAAAAACGACGTTTGGCAGGATATTAAAGCCGGAAAAACCGCTTCTTACGCACAAAACCTGGGTACGGTAGCGATGAACCTGGCGGAACTGAAACGCGAGCAGCCGGATGTTGAGCTGGCCATCGCGGATCTGACGCCTAACAGCAAGAAAATCGCGGCGATCTCGACGCAAAACGGCTTTGCGATCCATGCGACATCGAAGAAAGCCGAACGTTCGCTGATGGTGCTCGACCTGCTGCAAAACGATAAAGAAATCCACGACCTGTTCATGTACGGCATTGCGGGCACGAACTATGAGCCTGTAGGCGATGACAAGTTTAACGCTTTGCCTGGCACGCCGAACTACACCGGCTTCTCCAACTGGGGATCGAACTCCCCGCTGAACCGCAAAGACGCATCGTACCCTGCCGAGGCAGACGCGATTGCGGCGGATTGGGAGAAAAAGGTTTACCACTTCAAGCTTGAGACCTTTGTCTTTAACGATGCAAACGTGAAGAACGAAGTAGCTAACGTAGGAAACGTGATGCTCCGTTACGCGATTCCGCTCGAGTACGGCCTGATCAAGGACATCGACAAAGGCCAAGCGGATCTGATCGCGCAGCTGAAAGCAGCGGGTATTGAGAAGGTGCAGAAGGAGCTGCAAAGCCAGATCGACGCTTTCTTGGCTAATCAATAAGGGGAGACGATTGTCTCTCCTGCCTTTAGGAAAATGATTCGTTAGAGAATGTGGGTCGTGCAGGAACGGGGTATCCCCTTCGGCCACTGTTGTCTGCAGGAAATTTGAATTTTATCTCCAAAGGAGATTTCCCGCAGACAAAGGCGGACGCTAACGCTCCTCAGGGGACACCCCTTTCCCTTTCGCCGACTATTCTCTAGTGAACCATTTTCTCAGCTTGGAGGAGACAAAAGTCTCCTCCTTTTTAAAACCCAAAAAGGGAGGAAAAAAGATGAAAAAGATAGCTAGAAGAAGCATTCTTTTATTTTTCACGTTTACGTTAGCGCTTACATCTCTGCTGGCTATTGGGCCGGTGAAGAAATTGGAGGCGGCGGAAAGCAATTTGTCCGATCCCGATACGTTTATTAAAGGCGTCGATATTTCGACTTTACAGGCGCTCGAGGATAAGAATGTAAAGTTTTATGATGGAGGAATCCAACAGGACCTGCTGACCATTATGAAAAATCACGGAGTCAATTATGTCCGTCTTCGCCTCTGGAATGATCCGGTGCAGGCGGATGGCTACAATGACAAGGCCCATGTGCTTGCGATGGCGGAGCGGGTGAAGGCGGCAGGGATGAAGCTGCTGCTTGACTTCCATTACTCCGACTTCTGGGCGGATCCGGGACAACAGGTGAAGCCGGCGGCGTGGAAGGATCTTAGCTTTGCGGATCTGAAGACAGCTGTCTATGATTATACGGCAGACGTCATGAGCGATCTTGCCGAGGCGAATGCTTATCCGGATATGGTTCAGATCGGCAATGAAATTAACAGCGGCATGCTGCTGCCCGATGGGTCAACAAGCAACATGGATAACCTTGCCGGGTTGATCGGCGAAGGCGTTAAAGCGGTACGGGACACTACGCCAAACGGTCAAACGACGCAAATCATGCTGCATTTGGCGGAAGGCGGCAATAACGGCAAGTTCCGCAGCTTTTTTGACGCAATGGAAGCACGGAATGTAGACTATGACGTTATCGGCATGAGCTATTATCCGTTCTGGCACGGCACGTTCCAGCAGCTGAAATCCAATATGGACGATATTGCCGCAAGATACGGCAAGCCGATTGTCGTAGCGGAAACGTCGTATGCCAATACGCTTGAGAATGGCGATGATCATCCCAATACGGTTGGCGAGAACGAGACAAAGCTTGTTGGCTTTGAAGCATCCGTGGCGAATCAGAAGCTTGTCACCGAGACGGTGCTGAATACCGTTGCCGATGTGCAAGGCGGGCTTGGACTCGGCGTATTTTACTGGGAGCCGGCTTGGCTGCCGGGTGTAGGCTGGAAGCAAGGCGAAGGCAATGCATGGGAGAATCAGGCGATGTTTGATTATGACGGCAATGCGCTTGACTCGCTAAACGCATTCCAATATGTACCGGGCAGCATCGCAAGCGTAGATCCGATTCTCGTATATCCTGCTACGCCGGTTACGATTGCAACGGGAGATGTCTTGTCGCTGCCGGCGGATACAAAGGTACTCTATAACGAAGGAACCATTACGGCGGCACCGGTTGAATGGGAGGAATATAACCAAGAGCTGTTAAGCGCGCCGGGAACGTTTACGGTTCAAGGGAAGGTGGCGGGTACCAATCTTAGCACCTCGGTAGAAGTGACAGTGACGGGAAGCCCTAATCTGCTGAAGAATGGCAGCTTTGAGAGCGGTACGCTGGCGGATTGGACGGTTACCGGGGATACGGGCACGGTGAAAATCGAGCATAATGCGGGTAATGCGAAAGCCGGCGAATACGCACTGAATTATTGGTCGGGCTCGGCCTTTGCTTATCAGGTATCGCAGACGGTAACGGGGCTGGAGAACGGAACGTATGAGCTTCGCGGATATGCTTCCGGGGGTGAATATGCGGACCAGACGATCATGCTGACGGCTGAGACTGGCGGGCAGACGCTATCCGCTCCGGTAACGAATGCCGGATACAACGTCTGGAAGCAGTACACGATCGGGGATATTCAAGTGAAGGACGGCCAGGTAAAAGTCGGTATTCAAGTAAACGGACCGGCAGGAGCATGGGGGTATTTTGACAAGCTTGAGCTGGTGAAGGTAGAAGCCGCGGAGGTTAACGTCGTGCAAAATCCGGGCTTCGAAAGCGGCGCTTTGGCGCCATGGACGGTTACCGGAGATAGCGGAGCGGTTAAGGTTGAGCATAATGCGGCTAATGCCAAAACAGGCGAGCATGCGCTTAATTATTGGCTGGGCACAGCATTTAAGTATAGGGTTACGCAGTCTTTCGAGAATCTTGAGAACGGAATTTACGAGCTTCGCGCATCGGCATCCGGCGGCGTATACGACGAGCAGAAGATAAGCTTGTTCGCCAAATCCGGCAGCTTAACGTACAGTACAGATGTTGTAAATACCGGCTGGAATGATTGGCATTCCTACAAGGTCGGCGCAATTGAAGTGCGGGACGGCAAAGTCTCGATCGGTATTGATGTGGATGCTCCGGCGGGAGCATGGGGTTACATGGACGATATTGCGATGGTGAGAGTAGGAGATCTGACTCCAGGAGGAGAAAATAACGGCAACGGCGGAACCAACGGCAATAGCGGGGGATTAAGCCATACCATTACCGGCGTAGCTACCGTTACTTCCTCCCAATTGGCTGCGGATGGCAAAGGCGGGTATACGGTAGAGTTGCCTTTGGGAACAACGCAGGCTGTTTTACCATCCGGCTTGTATGATCAATTGAAGAAAGGGCCTGTTACCTTATCAGCAGGGGATCTGTCCTTGACGATTCCTTCGGCTGTCGTAACCGAGCTGCTCGGCAAGCTGAAGACGGAAGCGGGAAGCAAGATTATTTTAAGCTTTGTGCCCGTTACGGGGGCGGCTGCGGATAAATTGCTTGCAGGCACCGGCGCGGATGTCCGAGCGCTTGGCACCGTTTATAACTTCGAGTTGTCGGTAACCGGTTCGGACGGCAATGCGGAGAAGCTGACCAAGTTCAGCAGTCCGCTAACTGTTCGCCTGAAGGCTTCGCAAAGCGGAGACGCGGAATTGACGGGTATTTATTATTTCGCCGAAGACGGATCTATCCATTATGTTGGCGGGCAATTATCAAACGGCGTATGGCAGGCAGACGTTGCGCATTTCAGCAGCTACGGCTTGCTTGAAGTAAAGAAATCCTATACGGATGCGCCGGCCGAGCATTGGGCAGCACTTGCGATCGGATCCCTTTCGGCGAAGCAGATTATAAATGGGACAGCAGTCGCAAGCTTTGAACCGGAGCGCGCGATCAGCCGTGCCGAGTTCACTGCCATCCTTGTTCGTGCATTGAAGCTGGCCGGCACCGGCGGTCAAGCTTCGCGCTTCAGCGATGTACCGGCATCCGCCTGGTATGCCGAAGCTGTATCCGCGGCTTATGAAGCGGGTCTTGTAAAAGGGCGTTCGGCAGAGCTCTTTGTACCTAACGGCTCGATTACGCGCCAAGAAATGGCCGTTATGCTGGCCAAAGCCTATGAAATTTCCCATAAAGCAGCTTCTGCTTCCTCTAATGTTGACAAGGAGCTTCCGTTCCTGGACAAATCGTCGATTGCGAATTGGGCGATGCCTTCTGTACAATGGGCTTATGAGCAAGGGCTGTTAAAAGGACGGAGCGGCGGCCGGTTTGCCCCGGCAGCATCGATGACACGCGCGGAGGCAGCTGAAGTCGTCTATCGCTTGCTTAAATAGAATCAGGAGTATTTATTCCGTTATGCATCTAGATGAACTTGTGTTTGTTTTTATGATTGTCCTGCTCGCTGGCTTTGTGCAAGGATTGACGAGCTTTGGATTTGCTCTAATCTCCATGCCGCTGCTAGTGAAGCTGATGCCGATGCAGCAGGCTGTCCCGGTCGTTGTAGTATTAAGTCTCTTGACCAACATTGCCGTGCTTTACAGCAGCCGGAAGCATATCCGAATCAGGCAGATTTGGCCGCTTCTGGCCGCGAGTTTACTCGCGGCACCGCTTGGAGCTTATGCCTTGCTATATGTTCCGGCGAATGCGCTGAAGCTAGGGGCTGGCCTGCTCGTTGTCGTCGTATCCATCTTGATGCTGAGCGGAAAAAGCTTTCCGCTTGGCCGGCTGGCTTATGTGCCGGTTGGTGCCGTAAGCGGCTTTTTGAACGGAAGCATCTCGATGAGCGGGCCTCCGGTGGCATTGTTTTTAACCAACCAAGGCCTAGACAAGATGACCTTTCGGGCCAACATTACGGCTTACGCCTTAATCCTGAATATCATTACGATTGGGACGTATATGTACGAAGGACTGCTTAACGAGGCGTCTATGGAGGCGGCAGGCTGGGCGGTTCCGGCGCTTATTATCGGGGTTATTATTGGGATCAAGGCGGTTGGCCGGCTGAATGACAAGCTGTTCAAAACCATCGCGCTTTGGCTGATCCTGATTACCGGAATATGGACAGCGGTCGGCGGACTTATCGGCTAACAGCAGCTAAACAAAAAAACCTTGAAGGTGTGGCGTCTAGGCTTGGCGCTTCTGCCTTCAAGGTTTTTTCTCGACTGCTTCTTTTGATACATCGCTTGGTCTGCATCCGTAATCAACTGTTTCAGACTGGCGTACCGGTCTTGAGTGGAGCTTATGCCAATGCTGGCCGATAGGCTGACGGGCTTGCCCTGAACAAGAAACGGATCCGGGAAAGCGGCGTTGATTTTGTCATGTGCCGTGCGAATGCTGTTATCCTCGCTTAAGTTCTGGAAGCAGTTAATAAACTCACCGCCTCCATACCTGACGATCCGGTCGCTGTGCCTGATTTGCTGCTTCAGGCGTTTGGCGATTTCAACCAGCAGCAGGTCTCCAAACTTATGTTTAAACTACCTTATTAATTAATAAATATATTAATTCAATTATATAAGAATTCGTTATTGAATTATTTCATCGGCTGATGTTTAATAAAGATATTGATTTATACATTTATCACGAGGTGATTCTTTAATGACGAACCGTGCCAAGATGATCGTAGACAAAGATTTTATCGTAGGCGAAGTAGATAAACGAATTTATGGTTCCTTTATTGAGCATTTGGGACGTGCGGTATACGGCGGTATTTATGAGCCTGATCATCCATCCGCGGACGAACAGGGCTTCCGTTCGGACGTGCTTGAACTTGTAAAAGGATTAGACGTACCTATCGTCCGTTACCCGGGCGGCAATTTTGTATCCGGTTACAACTGGGAGGACGGCGTTGGTCCGGTTGCTGACCGCCCGAAGCGTCTTGAATTGGCATGGCGCACAATCGAGCCGAACCTCGTAGGCTTTAACGAGTTTGTGGACTGGTGCAAAAAAGCAAACACCGAAGCGATGATGGCCGTTAACCTCGGCACCCGCGGACCGGAAGAAGCCCGCAACCTGATCGAGTATTCCAACCATGCCTCCGGCTCCTACTGGTCGGATCTTCGAATCAAGCACGGATACAAAGACCCGCATAATATTAAAACCTGGTGCCTTGGCAACGAGATGGACGGCCCTTGGCAAATTGGCGCAAAGACAGCCGTGGAATACGGCCGCATTGCGAATGAAACGGCTAAGATCATGCGTTGGGTGGACCCAACGATTGAGCTCGTGGCCTGCGGAAGCTCGGGCCTTGGCATGCCAACCTTCCCGGATTGGGAAGCAACCGTGCTTGATCTGACGTACGATAACGTTGATTACATTTCGCTGCATCAGTATTATGGAAATAGAGACAAGGATACGAAGAACTTCCTGGCTCAATCGTTAGGAATGGATTCCTTTATTCAGACGGTTATCTCCACGGCCGACTATGTGAAAGCGAAGAAGCGCAGCAAGAAAAACATTAATCTCAGCTTCGATGAATGGAATGTATGGTTCCACTCCAACGAGAGCGACCGCAAGATCGAGCCGTGGTCCATTGCACCGCCGCAGCTGGAGGATATTTATACGCATGAGGACGCGCTTGTTGTTGGCTGCATGCTGATCAGCTTGCTGAAACGCGCCGACCGGGTTAAAATGGCTTGTCTCGCACAGCTTGTTAACGTCATTGCGCCGATTATGACCGAGAACGGCGGAGCGGCATGGAAGCAATCCATCTATTATCCGTATATGCATGCAAGCCTGTTCGGCCGCGGCACGGTATTGGTTCCTTTGCTCAAATCCGATAAATACGACTCCAAGGATTACACCGATGTGCCTTACGTGGAAGCGGTAGCCGTTCATAACGAGGAGCTTGGAGAAGTAACCGTATTTGCGGTTAACCGCGATTTGGACAATGCGAGAACGTTTGACATCGATCTTCGCAGCTTTGGTTCCTTCCGCATAGTTGAACATATTGTCCTCGAGAATAATGATCTGCAGGCCGTTAATACGGCAGCAAATCCGGATAACGTGAAACCGCATGCGAACGGCAATGCAAAGCTTGAACAAAACGGCACGATTGAAGCTTCTCTTAGCAAAGCTTCCTGGAACGTCATTCGAATTAAACTTCAGTAACAGGATGTGAAACATGTTAATCAAAGCGGATACCGATCAAGCCTGGCTTCCGCTTTATGAAGCGCTGGCTAGTCCTGTGCGATTAAATATTCTGGATCTTCTCGCCGGTGCAGCTGAGCCAATGAATGTCAAAGATCTGGCTGCAGCGCTTGGTCTGAGCAGTGCCATCGTAACGATGCATGTCCGCAAGCTCGAGCAGGCGGGAATTATCCAGACGAAGATGGTCAGAAAACAGGGTGGCACGCACAAAATTTGCGAAATCGCGGCCTCCCGCATCCAGATTGATCTGCCTCAGCCCGGCTTTACTCCGAAGAAAACGCACGAGATCAGTATACCGGTCGGCCATTATACCGAATTTGAGGTGTATCCGACTTGCGGTATCGCAACAACGGAAAAAGTTATTGGCCAATTCGATGACCCGAGGTATTTCCTCGAGCCGGAGCGGATGAATGCCGGCATTCTATGGTTCGGCAAAGGATACGTGGAGTATCGGATACCTAACTATCTGCTGCCGGGTCAGCACCCCGAGGATCTCGAGATTGTGCTGGAGATCAGCTCCGAGGCGCCGGGTTACAATGAGAACTGGCCGTCGGACATCGTATTTACCCTAAACGGCGTCCGGATTGGCATGTGGACCAGTCCCGGCGATTACGGAGCCGTAAAAGGGAAATACACGCCAACCTGGTGGCAGGATTTCGTTAATCAGTACGGTCTGCTCAAGATTATCCGCGTCCAGAAAAACGGTACCTTCATCGATGGCCAGAAAATTTCGGATGTCGGAATCGACCAGATCGGATTGAACCGCAATCAGTGGGTATTCCGCCTCGCCGTCGAAGACAACGCCGCCCATGTCGGCGGCCTGACGTTGTTCGGCAGAGGCTTCGGCAATTACAATCAGGACATGATTTTCCGTGTCCACTATTTGGAGTAGGGCTCGCGTGGTGGTGTCGCTACAGAAGTAAATGTTCTTCCGATCGCTGTGCTTTTCCGGTTCCCTGAACTGGTTGTATGGGTAGGAACCGGAAAAGCAAGGCGAACGCTACGCTTCTCCAGAACATTTACTTCCTCCGCTCCAAAGTCGCTCGCCCCTGTGGGTGGGCCGTTGAAGGACTGCTGATGACCCAGCAGTCCTTTCTTTATTGGCTGTTCCTGGGCTGTTAGCCAGGAACGGTAGGCGGCAGCAAAAAGGGCTGAACCCATGGGCTTTTAGCCTTGGGTTCAGCCCTTTTTTTGGTTGCGTGGCGAGCCGGGAGTGCGCGGAGGAAGTGAATGTTCTTGAAAAGCGTTAGCGCTCGCCTTGGCTTTCGGGTTCCTACCTTGAAACCTCTTAATGAGGGAACCCGAAAGGCACAGCGATTGAAAGAATATTCACTTACGCAGCGACGACCGACAGCGAGCCGCACCACACACAAAAACGGGCTGTACCCAAGGGTACAGCCCACTTTTTTAGCCCTCCAAAAGAAGGGTTTCCGGATCTTCCAGCATTTCTTTTACTTTTACAAGGAAGCGTACTGCTTCTGAGCCGTCAACGATACGGTGATCGTAAGTGAGGGCGATGTACATCATCGGACGGTTCTCCGAACGTTCTGCGTCGATCGCTACCGGACGAAGCTGGATTTTGTGCATACCCAGGATGCCGACTTGCGGAGCGTTCAGGATTGGAGTCGACAAGAGCGATCCGAAAGTACCGCCGTTAGTGATGGTGAATGTACCGCCTTGCAGCTCTTCCAGCGACAGCGAGTTATCGCGTGCTTTTTTAGCCAGGGATACGATCGATTTCTCGATCTCTGCGAAGCTCAGACGATCCGCATCGCGCACGACAGGAACAACCAGACCTTCTTTAGCCGATACCGCGATGCCGATATCGTAGTATTGTTTAGCGATAATATCGCCGTTGTTGATTTCAGCGTTCAGAAGAGGGAACTCTTTCAACGCGCCAACAACCGCTTTAGTGAAGAAGGACATAAAGCCGAGACCAACCTCGTGTTTGTCCAGGAACGATTGCTTGCGGCGTTTACGAACGTCCATGATCGCTGTCATATCCACTTCGTTGAACGTAGTCAGCATAGCTGCCGTATGTTGTGCTTCAACGAGGCGATTAGCGATAGTCGCGCGGCGGCGGGACATTTTCGTACGCGTGTAAGGCTTGTTCGACGTAAATTCAGGTTGAGCAGCTTTTGCAGCCGGTGCCGGTGCTGCCGCAGGTGCAGGAGCCGCCGGACGAAGCTCAACGCGTCCAAGCGTCGATTGCGCTTCGCTGATGTCGATGCCTTTTTCTCTTGCAAGCTTGCGGGCTGCAGGAGAAGCATTCAGGTGGCTGTCAGCCGCAGGCGCCGGAGCAACGGCTACCGCTGTAGCCGGAGCAGCAGCTGGTGCTGCAGGAGCCGGAACGGCTGCCGGTGCAGGCGCTGCTTCAGCTGCAGGTGCAGCCGGCGTTGGAGCGGCAGCGCCGCTGCCAGCTCCGATTGTGCCGATCACTTCACCGATTTCAACGGTGTCGCCTTCGTTTTTCGCGATTTCTTGCAGAACGCCGTCTTGCTCGGCGCTGATTTCGATGTTTACTTTGTCTGTTTCAAGCTCAAGAAGCACGTCGCCTTGTTTAACGGCGTCTCCTACTTTAACGACCCATTTGGAGATGGTGCCCTCCGTAATTGATTCACCCATTGCCGGTACGATAATTTGTTGCACGTGAGCTTACCTCCCTGTGTTATATGTCAACGACGGACTATACTTTAAAGTTTGCAATAAAATGTGCTGCTGCTCGAAGCTGTGTACTTGCTGGAAGCCGCTTGCCGTACTGGAGCGTTCCGGACGGCCGATGTAGCTTACGCTTGCAGCGGCTGGCGCGATCTTGCGCAGACGAGGCTCCATGTAGAACCACGAACCCATGTTTTGCGGCTCTTCTTGTACCCAGACGATTTCCTTCAGATTCGGCAGGCGTTCGATGATCGCTGCGATTTCTTTCTCAGGGAACGGATACAGCTGCTCGACGCGTACGACATGCAGCCAATCCAGCTCTTGATCGCCGTTTTTCTCGATCGCTTCCTCAATATCGATGGCCATTTTGCCAGTCGCGAGAACGAGGCGTTCTACGCGGTCCGGCTTGGCGCCAAGACCTTTTTGCTCGATAACCGGTTTGAACGAACCGTTGCTCAGCTCGGAAATTTCCGCAGCTACGCGAGGGTTGCGGATCAAGCTCTTCGGTGCCATGATGATCAGCGGACGAGCGGCATCGCTTTCCGTGATCGAAGCCTGGCGGCGAAGCAGGTGGAAATAGTTCGCTGCGCTGGACAGGTTCACGACCGTCCAGTTCTCTTCGGCGGACAACTGCAGGAAGCGTTCCAGACGAGCGCTGGAGTGCTCCGGACCTTGACCTTCGTAACCGTGCGGAAGCATCATGATCAGGCTCGATTTTTGCTGCCATTTTGCGCGGCCGGCCGAAATGAATTGATCGATTAATACTTGCGCAACATTCGTGAAGTCGCCGTACTGCGCTTCCCAGATAACCATGGTTTCCGGAGCGTGTACGTTGTAGCCGTATTCGAAGCCAAGGACAGCTGCTTCGGACAGCGGGCTGTTATGAATCGCAAACGACGCTTTCGCTTCAGGCAGGTGATGGAGAGGGCAGAACGTGTCGCCAGTCTCGGCGTCGTGCAGCACCAGGTTGCGGTGCGCGAACGTTGCGCGTTCTACGTCTTGGCCGCTGATGCGGATCGGCTTGCCTTCTGCAAGGATCGATGCGAACGCAAGCGTCTCGGCATGGCCCCAGTCCATTTTCTCGCCGTCGTTTACAGCCGTTGCGCGGCGTTCCAGGATACGCTGCAGCTTCGGATAAACGGTAAAGTTCTCCGGCCACTTCAGCAGGTTGGCGTTGATCTCGCGAAGCGTTTCGACCGAGATAGGAGCTACCGCATCGCCTGTTGTCAGATCGTTAGGCAGGCCTTGCGTCTGATGAACCGGCTCTTGACCCTCGCGGCTCTTCATTTCCTCGTAAGCGGCTTTCAGACGGCCGATAACTTCTTGCTTCAGGCCTTCCGCTTCCTGCTCGGTAATCGCGCCTTCCGCAATCAGTTTGTCGGTAAAGATACGGCTGACCGTCGGATGAGCTTTTACCTTCTTGTAAATCGTAGGCTGCGTTGTTTCCGGATCGTCCGTTTCGTTATGACCGTATTTACGGTAACCGATCAGGTCGATCAGGAAGTCCTTTTTAAACTTCGTGCGATATTCGCTTGCCATGCGAGCCGCCGCGATTACCGCATCCGGATCATCGGCATTGACGTGAACGATCGGGATTTCGTAGCCTTTCGCAACGTCGCTTGCGTAATGCGTCGAACGGGAATCATGGCTTTCGGTAGTGAAGCCGATTTTGTTGTTGACGATAATATGAAGCGTACCGCCATGCGCGTAGCCGTTAAGCTGCGACAGGTTCATGGTCTCCGCCACGATGCCTTCGCCCGGGAAAGCGGCGTCGCCGTGCATGATGATCGCTGCGGCGAGATCCGTGTTCTGCTGCGGATAACCCGGAGCCGTGCGGTCATCCTGCGCCGCGCGGGTGAAGCCGTCCACAACGGGGTTAACGTACTCCAGGTGGCTCGGGTTGTTCGCCAGCGTAATGCGGGTCTTAACCGTTTCGCCGGTACCGATCGAACGGTTCGCGCCAAGGTGATATTTCACGTCGCCGGTCCAGCCGTAGTTAATGCCGATGGAGCCTTCGGACGGACTCATTTTTTTGTTCGTTGCATTATGGAATTCGGAGAAAATCTTGCTGTACGGCTTGCCGAGCACATGCGCCAGAATGTTCAGGCGGCCGCGGTGAGCCATGCCCATCAGAATATGTTTAACGCCGTCATTGGACAGCTCATGAACCATCTCGTCAACGAGGGCCACGAGAACGTCGTTGCCTTCAACCGAGAAGCGTTTTTGGCCGACGAACGTACGCTGCAGGAAATCTTCGAACTGTTCGGCTTCGAACAGCTTCGTCAGAATCTTCTTGCGTTCCTCCGTGCTGAGCTTCGTTCCAGGATTTTCTTTCTCTACGCGTTGCTTCAGCCATGCGCGTTCTTCTTCGTTATGAACGTGGCTGAACTCGTAAGCGATTGTTCCGGTGTAAGCTTTGCGAAGCTTCTCGATCGCGTCCCAGCCGTTCTTAACGTCAGCAGGCGCTTTCGTCCAGACAAGCTCTGCCGGCAGGGCAGCCAGGTCGGCTTGCGTCAGGCCGTAGGTTTCCAGTTCCAGCATGTTGGTGCTTACTTTCGGACTGATACCGAGCGGGTCGATATCCGCAGCTAAATGGCCGAAAGCGCGTATGTTCCATACAAGCTTACCAGCCGCTACTAGGTTTTGAAGGACTTTGGCATCGATAGCCGCGCCGCCGGAGGCTTGCGCGTTTACGATAGGTGCCGCCGTTTGCCCCGCGTATTGAGGCGGTTCGCCATATTGCTCGAACAGCTCGCGGTACTCGGCTACGACGGATTCGGGATTTTGCTTAAACAGTTCGTATTGCTCTTGGACATAACCAAGGTTGGGCCCGTAATAAGAAGCCCAGGGATCTTGCTTGTGCAAATTGCCAGATGACATGACAGATACCTCCGTCTAGGATTTTGAAGTTCAAGGGACGGAAATTAGAACTTACTTATGAATCCATTATAGTATAAACAGGCCTTAAAACTTAAATAACGAATATGTATCATTATTATCTTGAATATAGATTGATTCGGCTTGGCGAGCGGCATTTTTCATTCTTATTATGCTCATATCGGCAATATCCAACACGTTAGCGCCGCATATAGCTGCCGTTATCTTTTAAAGCGCATACATTTTCGAGAACGATCTACCTTCTTGTCATGCCAAGCGAATAGAAATTTACCCCGCGAGCCGCTAAAAATATCCCTATTTCGCGCTGTTCAACCCCTATAATGGAAGGGGATGGACATATTGATAAGCGGGAGTGAGGAATCGTGAACGTATCAATTGGAGGCTATTCGTTTAACAACACCTATCTGGAAGGGAAGATGGATGTATTTGGCTATTTGGAAACGGTCAAATACCGCTACAAGCTGAATGTTGCCGATCTTTGGAACGGCTTCTTTATAGACCGCGGCACGGGGCCGATCTATCAGCTTGCCGAGGAGAGCTATATCCGCAAAATCCGCGAGGCACTGGACGAGAAGGAAATGTCGGTGGTCAACTTCGCCGTCGACGGCGCCCATCTATGGGACCCGGACCCGGAGGTTCGGAAACGGCTCCATGATAACGCCCTTGTGCATTTGCGAGCATCGGTTATTCTTGGCGCGAAGACCGTCCGGATGGATACCGGCGGCAGCTATCATGACGTGGAGACGATGACGGAGGAGCAATTCGATTATACGGTCCGGACGTACCGGGAATTTGCGCAATTCGCGTCGGACAACGGTTTCGTTATCGGCCCCGAGAATCATATGGGCGCATCGCTGCTGCCCCGCGAAATGAAACGGATCGCCGAAGCGGTCGACCACCCGGCCTTTGGCTTCCTTGTCCACCTCGGACGGTGGAAGGCCGATCGGGAAGAGGGCGACAAGCTTGTTGCGCCGTGGGCCTACCATACCCATTTCGACGAAAAAACCGCCGTATCCGGCGATGCCTTGAATACGATTGCAACGTTGAAGGATGCGGGTTACAAGGGCTATTGGGGAATTGAATATAACGCGCCGAAGCGGCAGTACCTGGAGACGGAGAGACTGCTCGGCATGGTGAAAAAGCTGCTTGCGGACGAAGCTGATTTAAGGAGTGAAGGGTAATGGAGACGGTTAAGATCGGGATCATTGGCGTTGGCCAAATCGGCAAGCAGCATATCGAGAAGTACCGCCAGGTCGCGGGCGCCCAGATTATCGCGGTATGCGACGTAAACGAAGCGGAGGCCGGGAGGGTAGCCGAGCAATACGGAATCCCGCATGTGTACTCCGATTACCGCGAGCTGATCGGGCGCGAGGATATCGTGGCGGTTGATGTCTGCCTGCACAATAACTTCCATGCCCCCGTTACGATTGCCGCGCTGCAGGCCGGCAAGCATGTGTATTGCGAAAAGCCGATCGCCGGCACTTACGAGGACGGCAGAAGAATGCTGGAGGCGGCGGAGGAAACGGGCAAGCTGCTGCATGTTCAGCTTTTTACGCTGTACGGCAAGGACACGAAAGCAGCCAAGACGCTGATTGACGGCGGCAAGCTGGGCAGGCTGTACCATGCGCGCTCCACCGGCTTCCGCCGCAGAAACCGGCCCTTCGTGGACGGTTACGGCACGCCGTTTTTCACCCGCAAAGAAACCTCTGCCGGAGGAGCTCTGCTCGATATGGGCGTCTATCATGTGGCTCAGCTGCTCTACCTGCTTGGCAATCCGGAGGTGGAACGCGTCTCGGGCAAAGTCTATCAGGAAATGGCGATGCTCGAGGAACGCAAAACAAGCAGCGGGTTTAACGTGGAGGAGCTGGCGACGGGCTTTATCCGGTTCAAGGGCGGCTTAACGCTTGATCTGATCGAAGCTTGGTCGGTTCATATGGGCGGCTTTGAGGGCAGCAGCATTCTTGGCTCGGAGGGCGGTGTCAGATTGCCTAACGGTCTGCACGGCGAGGGCTCCCAGCCGTTCAGCTACCATAGCACGGTATGCGACATCGATATGGACAGCACGATTGACCTGGACATGATGGATTTGCGCTGGCATAGGCTCCGCGAGAATGAAGACGCGTACGATTCCTCGCAGCATCACTGGATTGCGGCGCTGCAGGGCCGGGTTCCGCTGCTGCCGACCGCAGACATCGCCTTGCGTACGATGCTGATCAGCGAGGGTATTTATTTATCGGAGGAGCTCGGCCGCGAAGTGACGGCGGAGGAAGTAATCGCAAGGTCAAGCTCAACGGCTATTCCCGTCTAGGCTGCAAAGAAAGCGGTGATGGACAACATGAATGAGATAGAAGGAAAGACAGCGAGGAGAAGCTATCGCTTTATCAAGGCGTTCAACTTTTTCAGCTACGGAACGATAGCGGTCTACAGCACGTTTTTTGCCCTTTATTTGCAGTCGATCGGAATTAATCCGCTCAAAATCGGGGCGCTTATGGCAGGCGGGCCCATCGTGTCGCTCATTGCCAATCCTTTATGGGGGTATTTGAGCGACCGGACCCGCAATATCCGGCTGATCCTCATTCTGATGCTGGTTGGCAATCTTGCCGCGATGCAGCTCGTATTTTTAAGCGATTCCTACGCGTTTATATTTGGCTGCATGCTGCTGTTTTTCTTTTTCCAGATGCCGTTGTTCTCGCAGAGCAACAGCCTGATCCTGAACAGTATCGAAGGGACGCGCCACAAGTTTGGCGCTTTCCGGTTATGGGGCTCCTGCGGCTGGGCGATACTTGCTTTGGTTACGGGGCCGATTCTCGGGCAGATCGGCATCAGCCGGCTATGGCTGGTTTATACGGTTATGATGCTGGTCGCGATCGGGTTCGCTTTTACCCTGCCGAGAGGATCCTCTCCAAAGACGTCCCAGAGCATAAATTACCGGCAGATGCTGGGCAACAGGGTGTTTCTTGTGTTTCTCGTAATCGGGCTTCTGATCTCGATTCCGAACTCGATGAACACAACGTTTATCGGATTGTATATGACGGAGCTTGGCGGGCACACGGATCTGGTGGGCTGGTCGGCTTTTCTGTCTTCCGTCTTCGAAATTCCGGTGTTCCTGCTCTTTGACCGGTACTTGTCCAAGCATGCACGGACGATGGTCAGCTGCCTGATTCTCGTCAGCCTGCTGTATGCGCTGCGCTGGTTCCTGATGGCGGGAGCGGGCAACGCGGAGCAGATTATTTTCATCCAGGCGCTGCATTGTCTGACGTTTGGGGCCTTCTACTATATCGGCACGCAGCTGACGGCGCTTATCGTTCCCAGCGAGCTGCGGGCATCGGGGCAGGCGGTTTATGCTTTGACATGGGGCGGCTTATCGGGGATTGCCTCCGGATTTCTTGGCGGTTATCTGTTCCAGCAAATCGGGCCGAAGTCCATCTATTGGACGGGAGCGGGCATGGCATTAATCGGGCTGGTCGGGTTCGCCTTGCTTTACCTCTATATGAAGCTGACGGCGGTCAAAAAGTCGGAGCAGGAAATCAGCTTTTAGCAACCTTTCCCGCATGACCTTCGTCCATAACTTTGAACAGCTGTTCATTATCGCAGCTTAGAGGATGAAGGAGGACATACGATTATGAAAAAACGCATCACTGCCGCGGCGATTTCCGCCGCCGTCTTGTTCGGAGCGTTATCCGGGCAGGCGCTTGCGGCCGATGATTCCGGCTTTACCGACATCGCCGGCACCAGCAGCCGCGCGCAAATCGAAGCTCTGCAGGAGCTTGGCATTGTGAAAGGGGTATCCTCTTCGGAGTTCCATCCGGAAGAGAATCTCACGGGAGCGCAAGGGATTGAGCTGATCGTCCGGACGATGCAGTTAAGCCTGGCTGCCATTGATTTCAAACAAGCTCCTACCGCGGAGGGCTTTTTCACCCATGTGAAAAATGACGCCTGGTACGCGGAAAGCTTCGTCATCGCTCACTACAACGGACTCGATCTGCCGGCCGACATCGACCCGAACAAACCGCTGACCAGAGAAGAGTTCGCGTATTATCTCGTTCAGGCCCTTGAGAAAACCGGCCAATATCCGCTCGTTAAGATGTATATCAACATCCAGGACGAGAAGGATATCACGGTGGATTATCAGGGAACGATCCAGCGTGCACTGCTGTATAAGATCGTAGCGCTTGACGCCGACGGAAATTTCCACCCGCAGCAAATCGTAAACCGCGCGGAAGCGGCTGCCATTCTTTTTGCGGCTCATGAATTTGTCGAGACGCATAAGGATAACGGCGAAGCCGGAGCTCCTGAAGAACCGGCGGCTTCGGCGCCGGCGACGGCGTTGGAGTAAAAAAAGGCAGAGGCTGTCCATCCGACAAGAAGTCGGCGGACAGCCTCTTTCTTTTATCGCGCCGCAACGAGGAATTTCATAGTATAATAGGAGCATCATGTGTCCCATAGCGACGGCATTTACGCGCAATTGTTGTGGGCAGCTGGAGAGAGGAACACGAATGACGCAAATTAAAGATCTTCGCAATCAGGACGATTTTACCGGCTTCTATTTGCTTAAGGAGCTGGAAGTAAAGCAGACGAATGCAACTACGCCCAAGGATTATTTTGATATCGTACTTGCCGACGGCACCGGACAGCTGGGGGCCAAGTTCTGGGATGTCTCTTCGCAGGACAAAGAAACCTTCTTCCCCATGGGCCTCGTTAAGGTTCAAGGGAATGTCCATTTATACCGCGAGAAGCTTCAGATCAAAATTTCGCGCATGCGCCCCGCCGGCGAGGCAGACGGCATCACGCTGACGGATTTTATCCGTTCGGCGCCGGTTGCTTCGAATGAACTTATCGATACGATTCATAAAGCGAAGGACAGTATTCAAGACACGGAGATTAAGGCGATTGTCACTTATTGCGTGACGAAGGTGGAGGAAAAGCTGACGCATTACCCGGCAGCCAAGACGCATCATCATGCGTATTTTGCCGGACTTGCTTACCATATGGCGAGAATGCTGGAGATCGGGGAATTTCTGTGCAGGCAGCGCCCGTTCCTGAACGCCGATCTGCTGAAGGCAGGCATTATTCTTCATGATATCGCCAAGCCCGAGGAGATGATCGCGCAGCTTGGCATCGTATCCGACTACAGCCTTTCGGGCAAGCTGATGGGACATATTTCGCTGGCATCGACATGGATTACGGAGGCGGCCATCCGCTGCAATATTGATTTGGATTCGGAAAAAGTGCTGGGATTGCAGCATATGGTGCTGTCTCATCATAATCTGGGAGAGTGGGGGAGTCCCGTTCAGCCGCAAACGGCGGAGGCCGTGGCGCTGCATCATATCGATGCGATGGACGCCAAGCTGCAAATGGTCGAGGATGCCCTGCAAACAACTCCGGAAAGCGAGCCATGGACGCCTGTTGTCCGCGGACTGGAGAATAAACCGATCTATCGGATGAAGCTGTAATTATAAAGGGTAATGGGGTGAAAGACGGGTGCTAGAACACCCGGCACTACCGATGACCGATAACTTGCAAACGACTCAATATAAGCAATGCGTGCATTGCCTGGAGCAAAAGCCGGTGACGGATTTTCTCCGCCGCACGGGCAGACGTTCGGGACCGGCTTCGCGGCGCGGCGCCTGCCGCAGCTGCCGCAAGACAAGAGGCCGGATTACCGCTCCGGTTATGGTATCTATTGCTAAACATAAGGATGTGGCTGCCGCGCCACTGGTTGTGCCCGCGGCGGTTGCCGCCTTGCCGGCAAACCAGGCTGAGCCTGCTGCCGCGCCGGTTGCTGAGCCTGATGCGGCAGCAACTCCTGCCGCAGCGCCAAAGCGGCCTAGACCGTCCAAAGCTCCGGCACGGACTGCCGGAGCTGGCGGGAAATACCGTCCGAGTCCGCTTCCGGCGAATTATTCGCCGACGGATGCCACTCTGCTGCGGACGACGCGCAAAGGGACGGTCTGGATGCGCGGCAAGACCGATAAAGGACGGCGCTGGCATCAGGAGATTGATCTGGAGCTTGCGGTAACGCTCGTGAAGGAGAAGGCCGCCGTTATTGTGAACCGAACCACGATTCGGCGCTTGTTCAGCAATAAGGATTTCCGGATCTACATTCTGACAAGGGACAATTACACCTGCCATTTCTGCGGACAATACGGCGATACCATCGACCATATGCTGCCGCGGGCAAAGGGCGGCCATACGACGCCGGATAATTGCGTATGCGCCTGCAACGAATGTAATCAATCCAAAGCGGATAAAGACATTGACGAATTCATGCGGGAGCTTTAAGTAGGGTGGAGGTGTGCGGAGCCTGCCGAGTCTGGTACTCGGGGCTTCGCGCACCTCTTTTATTTTTGCTTAAAGTCCCTAGGGGAGCCTTAAGCTTGCTGAAAAGCAGCACTACGAGGTGCTTAAAGCCCTTTAGGGACTTTAAGTGAGCAGGAAGGTGCCGGAGACGTGCCGGAAGTGCTGGTTAATCAATAACTAAGGACACAAGGGATATATGTGAGGTATAGGCGGAAACAGTGAAAATGCGATTCAGCCCAAATAAGACCCTGTCCGGCTTCGGAGGGTCTTATTCGCTGTGAACTTTTCCAAACGCTTAGAACAAGCTCCAATCCAGTTCGCGCGACAGGGTCTCAAGCAGATGGACGCCCGCGATGCTGTTGCCTTTGGAATTAAGAGCCGGACCAATTACCCCGATGCCAAGCCTTCCCGGCACCATCGTGAGGATTCCGCCGGATACGCCGCTTTTTGCCGGAAGCCCTACCTGGATGGCGAATTCGCCCGACGCATTGTACATCCCGCATGTAATCATAAAGGTCTTCGCGATCTGCACATACCGGCGGGGGATCAGGGAGGCACCGGTTACCGGATCGGTTCCGTTGTTTGCAAGGACCAGCGCCATCCGGGCCAAGTCGCTGCATGTCACCTGAATCGAGCAATGACGGAAGTAAACATCCAGCACGTCCTCGACTTGCCCCTCCAGAACGCCGTTATCTTTCAGCAGATAGGCCATTGACCGGTTCAGATTGGCGGTATCCGATTCCGATTTATATACCTCCATGTCGTACGTTAACGTATCATTGCTTGCAAGGGCTTGGAAAAAGGACAAAACGCGTGCGGATTTCTCAGCCGAATTCCGGCCGTTAATCAAGGAAGAGATAGCAATAGCGCCGGCGTTAATCAGAGGGTTAAACGGGATGCCGGGACGGACAAGCTCCAGCTTGAGCATGGAGTTGAAGTTGTCGCCGGTCGGCTCCATGCCGACCTTTTGGAAGACGGCTTCCTCTCCGTTGTCCATTAAGGCGAGAATTAGCGTAAATACTTTGGAGATACTCTGCATCGTAAAAGAGAGCCCGCAGTCGCCAGCCGAAACTGCATGCCCGTTCGTATCGATCATGTGGATGCCAAGCGCATGCTGCGGAGCTTTGGCCAGCTCCGGAATATAGGAAGCCGTCTTGCCGTAGGCGGAACGGACCTTGCTCGCCTCTACCCAAACCGGGAGCTGGCGGTTTAATAATTCGATTTCTTGCGCAGTAAATGACATTGCGGGTTCCTCCCTTCCAAGCCTGCCCGAGACGAAGCGTGAGCTTTCGAAGCTGTTTTTATTTAATTATATTTCATATTCCAAATTGCGAACAGTGCGAGCGAATCTCTAGATTGATTTATGAATGGGACTCGCTTAGACTTGGGTCTTACAGGCGGCTGACTGTCAAATTTGGCAGAGAGAGATAATAAAGCCAGCCGGATATAAACGGGAGGAATGGATTGTGAGAAGTAAACTAATCGGGCTCGTCATGCTCGCGCTCCTTATGGCGATTGTCGCGGGATGCGGTCAAAATAATAAGCCGGACAAGCAGGACGATCAGGCGGCAAACGAAGGGAAAGCCGGACAGGAAGTGAACCTCAAGGTAGCGGTCCTAATCCCGCCGATGAGCGAGATTCTGGAGCTGGTCAAGCCGCTCTTGAAGCAGGATGGCATTAACCTGGAGATTGTAACGCTGTCGGACAACGTACAGCCGAACACGGCGCTTCAGCATAAAGAAGTAGACGCGAATTTTTTCCAGCACGTACCCTACATGAACGATTTCAACGCAACCAACAAGGCGAAGCTGGTACCGGTCAAAGCGATCTATAATGCGGTATACGGCGGCTACTCGAAAAAATATAAAAAAATCGAGGATCTTCCCGACGGCGCAACGATCGCGATTGCAAACGACCCGTCCAATATCGGACGTTCGCTTGTCATGATGGAGAAAAACGGCCTGCTCAGGCTGAAAGAAGGCGTTGGCATCAAGGCCACTCAAGCCGACATCGTCGATAACCCGCATAAGTTTAAGTTCAAGGAAGTGGATCTGCTGATGCTGGCCCGCGTCATCGATGACGTCGACATGGTGCTCATGACGCCGGCTTACGCGAAGCCGCTTGGTCTGACTCCCAAGAAGGACGCATTAATCAAAGAAGGCAGCGAATCCGACTTCGTGATTACCTTGGTCGCTCGCGAGGACAACGTAAACTCCCCGGCGATTCAGAAGCTGGCAGAGCGGATGACCGGCCCGGAGGTAAAAAAGTTCCTCGAGGACAATTACAGCGATATCGCGCTTCCGGCGTTTTAAAATATTGAAGAGGCAGCCCTAAAAATGGGCTGCCTCTTTTGTGTTATAGCCTACGGCATTGCACTATTTACAGCATAAGGATGCTGTTAAACCCATTAGCCGGCGATATCCTGCACAGAATGCAGGATATGAAGGCAAAAGCGACCAATAAAGGCCTATTCAGTGAAATATCCTGCACTTCGTGCAATGTAGAAGTGAAGTTAGTCTTCCGGTTACATAACCAGAGAGAGACTAATTAAACTCTTTTCAAAAACTCCACGATCGTCAGCAGCCCTTTGTCGAAGTTCTCGAGGTTGAAATGCTCGTTGGGAGCATGAAGATTCTCGTCCGGCAGGCCAAAGCCCATCATGATCACAGGCGCCGACAGCTGGCGGGAGAAGGTCTCGACAATCGGGATCGAACCGCCGTCTTTCGTAAACAATGCGCGTGTGCCGTATACGGCTTCATAGGCGTCGGCCGCCGTTTGCAGAAGCGGGATCGACGGATCCATATCGAAGGCGCGAGCTTTTTCGCCCGGCTTCACGGTTAACGTAACTCCGGCTTGCACGTTTGCATGAAGATGCGCGATGATGGCATCCAGAATGCGCTGAGGATCCTGCTGGCCAACCAGGCGGCAGGTAATCTTCGCATGCGCTTCCTTCGGAATAACCGTCTTGGTGCCTTCGCCTTGGAAGCCGCCCCATACGCCGTTCAGCTCCAGCGTTGGACGGGCGCCCGTGCGCTCTACGAACGTAAAACCTTCTTCTCCGTACAGCGTGCTTAGTCCAAGCGTTTTCTTCAGCTGCTCTTCATTGAATTGCTGTTTTTCGAACTCTTCATGAAGGGCTGCCGTCAGTTCGGGAACTCCTTCGTAGAAGCCTTCCACCGTAATGCGGCCATGCTTGTCATGAAGCGAAGCGAGCAGTTCAACCATGGCATGAAGCGCGTTGGGAACGCCGCCGCCGTAGGTACCCGAGTGCAGGTCCGTGTTCGAAGCGTTAATGGTCAACTCAAGCGAGCAAAGACCGCGCAGACCGGTAGAGATGGCCGGTTTGCCTTTTTCAATTAGGGAAGTATCCGAGATCAGCACGGCATCGGTTGCGAGCAGCTCTTGCTTCTCGTTCAAGAAGGTCAGCAGGTTAGGGCTTGAAATCTCTTCTTCGCCTTCAATGCAGAACTTCACGTTAACCGGGAGCTGCTGCTCCTGCTTGAGCAAGGCTTCAACGGCTTTGATATGCAGGAACACCTGACCTTTATCGTCCGTAGCCCCGCGAGCGTACAGCTTGCCGCCCCGTTCCGTCGGTTCGAACGGCGGCGTCTCCCACAGATGAAGCGGATCGACCGGCTGTACGTCATAGTGGCCGTAGACCAGGACCGTTGGTTTGCCCGGCGCATGAAGATGATCGGCATATACAATCGGATGCCCGGCCGTCTGATGAATCTTCACGTTCTCAAGGCCAGCTGACGCAAGCTTGCCTGCTACCCACTCGGCAGCCTTGATCATGTCCTGCTTATGCTCAGACAGCGCCGAAATGCTTGGAATTCTCAAAAATTCTTTAAGCTCCTCCAGCTGCTGCTCTCTACGTTCCGAAAAATACGTTTCATAACTCATACGTTTTATGTACCTCCCAAAAAGAAATTATCACGCAAACATCTCCGTAACCGCTAGACTATTAAAGCCTAACCCAAGTATACGCTTCCGGGCAGGCAAAAAAAAGGCAGCCCCGCCCAAAGGACGGAAGCTGCAGTCTTACGCTAT
Source organism: Paenibacillus sp. BK033 (assembly GCF_004345425.1). Classification (GTDB taxonomy): domain Bacteria; phylum Bacillota; class Bacilli; order Paenibacillales; family Paenibacillaceae; genus Pristimantibacillus. The sequence continues at coordinate 402,070 of NZ_SLVP01000003.1, read as the reverse complement.
TTATGAAGCATGTGGAACACCTGCTCCACGTCTTTATCGCCTCGGCCGGACAGATTGATAATAATGATCTCGTCCTTGTTCATCGTTGGAGCGAGCTTTTTCGCGTGGGCAACCGCATGGGCGCTCTCAAGCGCAGGGATAATGCCTTCCGTGCGGGACAGCTCCTGGAACGCTGCCAGAACTTCCTCGTTGCTTACCGTAACGTATTCCGCGCGGCCGCTGACCTTCAGATGGCTGTGCTCCGGTCCGATACCCGGATAATCGAGGCCTGCCGCGATAGAGTACGTTTTTCTTGGATTGCCCTCCTCATCAAGCAGCACAAGGCATTTGAAGCCGTGGATGATGCCAGGTACGCCTTCGGTCAAGGTTGGCGCTTGATCCGGTTCAACGCCGATCAGGCGTACGGATGGCTCGTCGATGTAGTGGGCGAAAGCGCCAATCGCGTTGCTGCCGCCGCCGGCGCAGGCGATCACGGCATCCGGAAGACGGCCTTCCTTGGCCAGAATCTGACGCTTCGACTCTTCGCTGATGATCGATTGGAAGTGCTTGACCATGGTTGGGAATGGATGCGGGCCTACGGCCGAACCCAGAAGGTAGAAGGTGTTCTTATAATTGGCTACCAGATCGTTCAGCGCTTCGTCAACGGCATCCTTCAGGCGGCCTTGCCCTTTGTCTACCGGTACGACGGTAGCGCCAAGGAGCTCCATCCGGAATACGTTAAGCGCCTGACGGCGCGTGTCCTCCGCGCCCATATAGATGACGCAGTCCATGTTGAACATCGCGCATGCGGTTGCGGTAGCGACGCCGTGCTGGCCGGCACCGGTCTCGGCAATGACGCGCTTGGCGCCCATTCGTTTGGCGAGCAGGATCTGGCCGACTACGTTATTGATTTTGTGAGCGCCGGTATGATTCAAGTCCTCGCGCTTCAGGTAGATTTTTGCGCCGCCCCAGGCGTTCGTCAGCTGCTCGGCGTAAGTCAGCGGATTTTCGCGGCCGACATATTCCTTCAAATAGTAGTCCAATTCTTCCTTAAATTCCGGATCATCCTTGAACTTGTTGAATTGCGCGCTTAAGTAGTCCAATACTTCCTTCAGCTCAGGCGGGACAAAGCTGCCGCCAAATTCTCCAAAATACCCTTCAGCCACTTGTTCTTGACTCATCTCAGAAAGCGCCTCCAATACTAGAGTTAGTCTCCCAATTCAAACCATATCGTAGCATAAAAAATAACAAATTTCTTGTTAAAAATAGGAAGGAGATAGATTGCGTTGTTCATTCGGCGTTCACATTATTTTACAATTAATTGTTGCGTTTTAGAGTAATTATGATTACGATATAAAGTAAGGAGGTGCTAAAAAATGGAGGAAGAATTACAGCTTAACGTTCCGCTATTGCGCCGCCGCGTACCCAACCTTACCTCTGCGGCACGGACAGCTGGTCTTCGGGCAGCAACCGTCTCCAATCTCTGTACGGGGAAAATTCCCGTTGGCCGCGCGGAAGTCCGCACTTTGGTTGCTTTAGCCGCATTGGCAGGATGCAGTCTTGATGAACTCATTATTAGAGGGAGCGGGATGAGGATGATCGAAACCGGAATCAAAGCGCTGGATTTGCTTGCACCAGTCGTACGGGGAGGAACCGTTGGATTTGTGGCCCGGCCCAATATGGGGCAGCTTGTGCTGCTGGCCGAGTTTATGCAGCGGATGAACAAACGGGGATATACGACCATTTTCTGGGATCCGGGTACCGATGCTCCGGGAATCAATCATGTCAAAGAACAATCCGAATACGTGCTTGCAACTAGAGATGACCTATACAAACAGATCGTTAAGCTTCGCGAGGAGAAGGATGTTTTGCTGGGCGTTGACCGCAGCACCGTATTAAGCGGTGAGCTTTTTTCGCTCAAGGAGAGCTTGAAGGAAGCGGGAGCAAGACCGATCACGGTCGCATTGGTGGATATGGCTTGCGCCGTTGCCGATGAATCGGCTGCCGAAGCTTACGGACCGCTCGATACGTTATGGAGATTCGATTCGGATTTAATCAGCCGCGGCATTTATCCCGCCATCGATCCTATCACCTCCACCTCGACTATTTCGGAGAGCAATTATTTGGATGCGGCGCATCTTGCGTTGCAGCAACGCGCGCGCAAGCTGCTTCGGCGTTATAGAGAGCTGAGATTGATAGTAACCACGCATGGACTTGATAAGATAGCGGAGTCAGATGCCCAGTTATACAAAAGGGGAGAGAGACTGGAGTCTTATCTGGCCCAGCCGTTTTTTGTCTCGGAGCCCTATACGAATACGGCCGGCGAATGGCTTTCCCTTTACGAAACGCTGGAGGACGTGAAGCGGATCCTGGACGGCGAGCTGGATGGGACGGAAGTTTCCGAGCTGTTTTTTAAAGGGCGGATTGAGGTTAGAAGCTAGTATATTTATAGAAGAAAGAGGCTGAAACGATGAGTCTTACCGGTATGAATCCAATTTTGATGACGATTCCCGAGAGCTTTGAAAGCGAGCGTCTTATCATTCGCGCCCCTTTATACGGAGACGGGGCGGCGGTAAATGAGGCAATAATTGAAAGCATCGAAGAGCTGCGTCCGTGGATGCCTTGGGCGAACAAAATTCCTACGATAGAAGAGTCCGAGATTAATGTAAGACAGTCCAGGCTTGAGTTTTTGGAACGAACCGACCTTCGCCTTCTTCTCTTTCATAAAGAGACAGGTCGATTAGTCGGCAGCAGCGGACTGCACCGTATGGATTGGCAGGCACGTAATTTCGAAACCGGCTATTGGGTAAGGACATCTTATGAAGGGCAAGGTTACATTACAGAGGCGGTTGAGGCGATTACGAATTTCGCGATTCAGGAACTGGAGGCTAACCGGATTGAGATTCGTTGCGATGCACGCAATAAACGGAGTGCAAATGTAGCCGAACGGTCAGGGTTTACGCTTGAAGGAATTTTACGCAGCGAGAAACGCGCTGCCGACGGTTCGCTGCGGGATACAAGGATTTATTCCAAGGTTCGGGGAGTTGAGTTTTAGGTAAAAGTGTCTATAACACAAGAACAGCGAGGACATCGTTCAGCCGAAGCAGCCGCGAAGCTGCTTTTTTTTGCGTCTGCTGAATCAATGAATTGCGGCCATGGGCCTACGAAACAAATGGTATAATCTTCTAGAATAACGAGAGTTTGGAGAGGAGTGGAAGGAATATAATGAAATTCCGGAGATTGGCCTATTTGTTCGCATGCGGTACCTTGTTGCTCTCGGGAGGGTTCACGGCACACAGCAATTACGCATTTGCGGCCGAGACGGCAACGCAAGAATCAGGTGTCAACCATGCGCCAACCGCAACAGCGGCCAGTGAAACGATGATGGAAGATACTACATTGGAAGGCCGTGTGGCCGGTACTGACCCGGACGGTGATCCCTTAACGTTTGCATTGGCAAGAGGTCCGGCACACGGGTCTGTTGAAATTAACCCGGATGGTACTTACATCTACAAACCGGCGCCGGATTACAGCGGCAGCGATAATTTTTATTTCAAAGCCGATGACGGTACGACAAAATCTACCGCAGCGACGGTTACGATTACAATAACCAATATTAATGATACGCCGTGGATAAATCCTAAGTCTTATACTACGCTTGAAGATATAAGCATAATCGCCAAGCTGATCGGATTTGATAAGGATGCGGGAGATCCTTTGACCTATTCCATACCGGCAGCCCCCGTTAATGGCGCTCTATCTATTAACAGTTCTACAGGCGAATTCGTGTATACGCCAAATCCGGGATACAGCGGTACGGATAGCTTTATGGTCATCGTTTATGACGGAGAGTCATACTCCGCGCCTGCGACCATTACGATTACGGTAACCCCCTTAAACGATGCGCCGGCAGCAAAACCTGCAGAGGCGGAAGTGAATCAGGAAACTGTACTCAGCAGCGTACTAAATGGAACGGATCCTGATGGAGATGATCTAACGTTTATTCAAATATCAGCCCCAACGCACGGCACTCTATTCATAAATGCGTCAACAGGCGCTTATACCTACACGCCGGAAGCTGACTATATCGGCAAGGATAGCTTCGCATACGCGGTAAGCGATGGAACCATTACCTCGGCTCCCGCAACGGTAACGATCACGGTTAATCCTGCGAATCATGCGCCAACGGCAATTGCAGCAAGCGGAGTAACCAAGAAGGGCAAAGCCTTAAGAGGCACGTTAAGCGGAACGGATGAGGACGCCGGAACAACGCTGACTTTTGCCGTAGCAACACAGCCGGAACATGGCAAGGTTACGCTAGACGCGTCAACGGGTGCTTACAAGTACAAGCCGTCAGCCGGTTTTACCGGTACGGACAGCTTTACCTTCACGGTAAGTGACGGGACGCTTACATCGGCACCAGCGGTAATCAGCATTACGGTAGAACCCAAGAATACAAAGCCTCACGGCAAAGAGGGTAACAATAAATAAGGTTGTCACTATTATACGGCACAAAAAACAGCGGTGGTCCGAATAGACCGCCGCTGTTTTTTTATTTTGCCGGAGGAATGCTTTGAGGGTTGTTAAACACGTTTTGCGGATCGTATTTGGCCTTAACTCTGCGCAGTCTCGCGTAGTTTTTCCCATAATAAACCGGGCCGGAGCATTTAATGCCTTGGTCAGGCACGTTGATATAAGAGCCTACGATAAACGGCTGCAGCTTCTTCCTCGTATTGCGAGCCAGGGCAATATTTTTAGCCGCATGGGACGGTTTCACCCACGAGCTGTTCCATTCCACGTAATATTGCGGATCACGCCAATAGAAGGCGGTAGCTCGAGGCGCAACTTTTCTAATCGCTCCTCCCCAGTTGAGGAAGTAGAAGCCGGCCGGCGTTCCGCCCTCGGCCTTTTCCAGGAACTCGCGCATATATTTAAAAGCCTTATCCGGGAACGGACGTCTGCCGAAGCCGCTGGAGAACTGATTGCTGAATTTTTGAGGAAGGATAGGATCCGGAGCCAGCAAAAACTTGGTCGCTTGCGGCCAAGGAAGAGACCGGATGTCCTTCTTGGTTGTCGTTCCGACGCTTAAGATAGGCTGTAAAAATTTAAGGGCTTTCTTTTTGCAGCCCAGGTAGACCCCCAGCATGCTGACATTTCCGCCTTTTTTCGGACCGACGGATAATTCGCTGCCCAGCTTGGTGCTGGTGAAAGGAGCCCATCTCTGCCAGGCCTTGACGACTTCCTCGAACTGATCCCATGGCCAGGTGATGCTGAATACGGTTGCCCTAACCGGAGCGCGTCTCACTTTGAATTTATACTTGGTATATACCCCGAAATTGCCGCCACCGCCGCCTTGGGAAGCCCAGAGCAGATCGGCATTGCGTTTCTTGCTTGCGCGGATGACTCTGCCCTTGGCATCGACCATTTCCAGAGCAAGCAGGTTGTCGCAGATAAGTCCGGTCGTACGCTGCAACGGACCAATCCCGCCTCCCGGGGTAATTCCGCCGATGCCGACGGAAGGGCTGTCGCCAAATGGCGCCATGTAGCCTTGCCGCGCAAGCGTATCTACGATTCTTCCGACGCGGTTACCGGTCTCGACAACGGCGGTATTGCTTTTTTTATTCAACGTAATCTTCTTCAGTTCGCTTGTATCGATGACAAGTCCGCCGTTTACCTGCGACAGGTTAGTTTCCAGCGCATGCCTGCCGCTTCTTGGGCGGATAGGCACCTTATGCTCCCGTGCCCATTTGATCGCATTTGCTACATCACGCGTTTTTTTCGCAAAAACAAATACTTTGGGAAACCGGTCCGTATGTGGATCCCAGTTCTTTCGAGCGGTCTCGTAACCGGGGTCGCCTTTGAAAATAACTCTTCCCGTAAGCTGTGTCTTGGCCTTCACGTATCCATCTCCCCATGAGTTAATGGTTATACTTAAAGTTGTAAGTCCATTTTTAGGCAGCTACGCTATAACGTATGAAGGCGACTAACAGCGCGTATAGGCGAACGTATGTAGTATAAGATTATAAATTCGCAATTCGATAAATTACCCGGGAAATTGACACGAATATGACAATTGAAGCTAGTGTCATTTAATTCTAATTTCAGAAAGAAAAATATGGTAAGATTTCTAAATAAACTTTGTGAGAATAGAAGGGACAATAGGAGGTCTTCACTGTGAAAAAAATAGTGCTCATTTGTTTTTTACTAGTGACGGTTATGCTGCTTATCCTGCAAGGCAACGAATTTGAGGCTCATACCCCTGCCATTCAAGATACAGGTATTTTACGTACTGATAATAAGCTGTATGCTGGAGATGTTGGCTGGGTGTATATGTCATGGCCGATTCCTTCCCAGTACGTAAGCAAACCGCTTATAGGATCCAAAGATCATGTACGGATTGCGAAGTTATTACAATGGATAGCAGAAGCGAAACAAATCGACGGCAAAGAAATGACGTCACCGCTAATGGAGCGCAGCATGGCTGTCAATATAGAATTCAAGAACCATGATATCCTGCAAATTAGACCCGCATGGCATTGTACAGCCACGAAGCAGGGTAATGGGAACACGGAGACCTCTTGTACCACTGTTCAAAATTCAATTTGGATATCTGATCCCGTTAAAGGAGAATATTTCGCCGATTCCGAAAAGCTTTTTCAGTTTGTATCAAAAGATCATTCCAAATGGCTTCCAGATGTATTACCTTATGAGGTACCTTCCGAGTTGAAATTAGGTTCTCCATTCACCGTTCTTGGACATGGTGCTCGAGCTGATCAGGTTGAGATATCCCTATTAAAGGGAAATCAGGTTATATGGAAGCAGAATGCACTCGTGAATGAGGGAGAGTGGCAAACAGTTGGGGAACTTCCAGGGGACTTGATTGAAGGAGAATATGACTGGAAGATAGGAAATGGAGAGAGCAGCTACGGTGTAGGTGTTCATATAAAAAAATAACAAGTATGATAAACACTCTTTGATCGGTCATCCTTTTTCATCTTTTTGTATAATATCCTCATTCATATAGGATATATTTCATTTAATTGTCCCTGGAGGGATGCAGTTGAGTGCTGATGAGGTGAAGCGAATAAAGTACGCATTTCTTTTCCGGAGAGCAGTAGAGGGTGAACTCTATTATCTAGCTTTTATGTTAGCTGCCTATTATTTGTTTCATAGAGAATTCGACTATTACGACTGTTTTGCCGGCGCGGCAATGGGGATCATTTTTGGGAATATGAATTGGCGGGATAAACAGAAGCGAGTTCAAGCCCAAATTGTAAGGTCAGCCTCAGGAAATAATATACAGTGTCCTTGCTGCGGATACTTCACAATCCGCAGCGATGATGAAGTCATCGTAGAAATTTGCGATGTTTGTTTTTGGCAATATGATCTAATAGCGCATGAAAGGCCTCATATAAGCATCGGAGCCAACAAGCTCTCATTAAATGAAGCCGTTAAAAATTATAAAAGGCATGGCGTTTGCAAAGTAAAGAAGAAGCATTTGGTTAGAGAGCCTATCGAAGAGGAATTACCTGAGAATAATGTGTGAGCGAATGAGGGATTGATTACATATCCGTTAATCATTCATTTTTTGGCTTTATATCTGGGACATTTTTTAATGGCTTTTGAAGTGCGTCCGCAATGGCTGCGATAATACTTGCTGCTAAAACCCCCATTAGACCTAGAGCTATTGGACCTGCTGCATCATCACCTGTGAATTGAGCATGGACCCTTAAATAAACTATTGCTAACAAAATGAAGAAAATGACAGTAAAAGCGCATTTTTTTATTGTCTTCAAAGATTGAAGAGATAACTCAGAGAAAGCATTGTTCTTTTCGATATAGGTTAAAAGTTTAAATACTTGATACAACGCTACAAAAAACGTAATACATATACCATATGCGCATACCAAAAGTGGATAGAGCGAATAATCACCTGGACGCTCTATCGCGTCTCTTATAGCTGCTTCAGGCAACAAAAATATACACACGGCAAGCATGGCAATTCCAAACAGAATAATAATTACCTTTAAGAAAGTGGTTGAAACTCGTTCAACATTCATTTAAAACACCTCACTTATTTAAGGACAACATGATTTTATCATATGATTTATCGTTTTACAATAAATTAGTGTTGTTTATTATTATATTATTATTGCTAAAGATTAATCATAAAGTATATGATTCTGTTCAAATTCGGACTTGCGGCATAATCGTTCACAGAGGATATTTAAAAAGAAGTTTACGGAAGTAACAACATCAAGAATAGTCTAAAATGAGGTAACGAAGAATGAAGAATCTAATCTTTTATATTTTCTCAGCAGTTTTAACCGTTCTATTGTTTTTTAGGATACAACAATCACAAATACCAGGATTTATATGCGTAATAATCGCATGGGTCGAGGGATTTGCTTTAATTTCGGCGACATTGTTGATTCAAAAGAGTGTGCAGCATAAAGGCAAGCCTTCGGTTACGCTGTATGGCGCTTTGCTTTTGCTTCTCTTAGTGTCATCACTAATATTCATTTCGCCTAATGCGGCAATCACAATCGTACAGATCCTCCTATGCATGGTTTGGATGGCGTATCTCTATACGTTAAGGAGAAAAGTAAAAAAATGAGAAAAACCGGCCGTCCCCTGGACGACCGGCTTCTTTTTACCCTACAACGCCTTCCCGCTTGCGGAAGAAAGACTTGAGGGCGTTATACACTTCGCCTTTCTCGCGAATGACGTAGTACATGAAATGCTGCATATTAATATGCTTATACGCGGACATAAGCGTACTCGAGCGGTTGTACTGGTTCACTTCGCCGTAGCCGAATAAGTTGGAGCGCTTGAGCAGCTCGCCGATCAGCTTGACGCAGCGCTCGTTGTCGCTGGTCAGGTTGTCGCCGTCGGAGAAGTGAAACGGATAGATGTTGTACATGCTTGGCGAGAACCGGCTGTCGATAATCTCGAGCGCCTTGATGTAGGCGGAGGAGCAGATCGTGCCGCCGCTTTCGCCGCGGGTGAAAAATTCTTCTTCGGTCACTTCCTTCGCTTCGGTGTGATGGGCGATGAATACGATTTCGACTTTCTCGTATTGATGCCGCAGGAAGCGGGTCATCCAGAAGAAGAACGAACGGGCTACGTATTTCTCGAATGAGCCCATGGAGCCTGACGTATCCATCATCGCGAGGATAACGGCATTGGATTGCGGACGCACAATCTCTTCCCAGGTCTTGTAGCGAAGATCATCCGGCGAGATGCCGTGGATGCCCGGCGTGCCCGACGTGGCGTTGCGCCGCAGGTTTTCCATGATCGTTCGCTTCTTGTCGATGTTGGACATGATGCCTTTTTTCCGGATATCGTTGAACCGGATTTCCTTCGTCTCGAGCTGATCCTTATCCTTCTGGCGAAGGAACGGCAGCTCTAATTCCTCGAACAGCATGCTCTCCAGCTCGGCCAAGCTGATCTCCGCTTCGATCACATCCTCGCCGGGCTGATCGCCAGCGCCTTCGCCCTTGCCGGGCCCTTTGGCCGCTTGCGGATCGACGCCTAACACGTCGCCGACCTGGCTGTCTCCGTCTCCTTGACCAACATGTTTATTTTTATTGTAGTTATACACAAATCGGAATTCGTCAAGGCTCCGAATCGGCACTTTGATTACTTGCTTGCCGTCAGACATGACAATGCTTTCTTCGGACACGAGGTCGGGCAAGTTTTGCTTAATGGCTTCCCGGACCTTCTGCTGGTGCCTGGCTTGATCCTGGTAGCCTTTACGATGCAGCGACCAATCCTCCTGAGATACAACAAACAGTCTATCTTCTGCTGAACCCATTTTCGGAGCACCTCCTTGCACAGTTTTTTGGGTTTGTTATTCAATATATTCAAGTCCTCCCCGGATATGTGAACCAAAAGTTGCCCGATTCTAGCAAACTTCCAAATAATTCGCCAAAATGTAACAAGGACAGCCGGCTCAGAAAGGTGAGAAATGGGCTCGCTTTATCGGTTATAATGTACTTTACATATGTAAGTGCAGAACCATGCTTACGAAGTAGGAATTGCCAAAAAAAGCATGCGGCAATTCTTTTGAGGAGGTACACCATGTCAAACTACTGCAAGCTGCTGATCGTGGACGACGAAGCTCTGATCCGGCAAGGGATCAAGCATTACATGAACTGGGAGCAGGAAGGCTTTCAGATCGTGGGGGAGGCTTCAAACGGCAAAGAAGCGCTTGAGCTGATCGCGGAGCTGCGGCCTCATATCGTGCTGACGGATCTTGTTATGCCCATTATGGACGGCGAAGAGCTGACTAGGCAGATCAAGCTGCAATACCCGGATATTGAGGTCATTGTCTTAAGCAGCTTTGGAGATTTCGATTACGTACGTTCCACCTTTCAAAGCGGCGTACGCGATTATATATTAAAGCCCAAGCTTGATACCGGCCACATGCTGAACGTGCTGAAAGCAGTGGCGGATAAAATTCCGTCCTTGCAAAGGGACGAGCAATCCGCGAATCAGGGGCCTACAATCGATTCGGTGCTGGAGAAGCTGCTATCCGGCTACGAGATGGATGCCAAGCAGCTTGAAGCGGAGCTGGGAGTTTATTTTCCGCATAGCGCCTTCTGCCTTCTTGGCGTCGACTTGCGCGGAATGACGGTAACGAAGGAGCAGGTGAATGCCATCCGGCTGACGATGCAAGGCGAGCTGGACAAACAGGCGCTTCATGCCGATCAGCTGGTCTACCACGTTCTAAAGGCCGAACCGCCTATGATTCTGCTGCTTCTTAATCTGGATTACACCATGCTGAGCTTGCTGCCCTATTGGGGCAGAACGATGGCGAGCCTGATCAATCAGCCGGAGCTGGATGTGGCGGTTGTGGTCAGCGAGCCTTTCTCGGCCATAACCGAATTGGAGCAGTCTTATAAGGCTAGTCTGCTGAAAATGATGGATTACGCCTTTTACTTCCCGGACAAGCATCTGCTATTGTTCCATGAGTTCCCGGAATCCGTGCAGGCGGCAGAACCGTTTAACCTGAACAGCTTTACGGAATCGTTCAAGCGGGAACGGTTCGATACGGCGTTTGACTATTTGCTGGATCATCTGGAAGCGTTCAAAACAAACTATACGACGGATGTCTTTGAGTTCAAGTCGTTTCTGAGCAATGTTATTTTCAACATTACCGTCCTGCTGGGCAATATGAACTACGGCACGCAGCAGCTGGAGACGAAGAAATATTACTACTTCAAGGCTATCGAGGAATCGCGGAACGCAAATGCGGCGGCAGAGCTGCTGACCGCGTTTATCGGGGAAGCGAAGCTGTGCATTGCCGAAAAAGCCGAGCAGTCCGGCAATGCCAACATGAAGCGGCTGCTGGATTATATTCACGAGCATTATGCCGAATCTCTCAATTTGACGGAGATGGCGAAGCATTTTCATTTTAACCCCTCCTATTTGTCGAGCTATTTCTCTACCCATCATAACGAGGGCTTTGTCGATTATTTGCATAGGGTGAGACTGGAGAAAGCATCGGAGCTGCTGCGGGCAGGGGAAGCTTCGATCTCGGAGATCAGCGGGATGGTCGGCTATTCGGATCACAGCTATTTCTGCAAAGTGTTCAAGAAGCATACCGGACTGTCGCCAAGCCGCTACCGGCAACAAAACCTGAGATGAGTGAGTGATAGCTTTGAGCAAAATACTCGACCGATTCAAATATAACGGCCTTTTCGTGAAAATGTTCATTATTATGGTCGTAAGCATTGTGGCCGTTTCGATTACGGCAACCTGGACAACGATGAACGTGTCCAGCCGCGTGTTTATGGAGACCTTCAGCATTACCAATTCGAAGATTATCGCGCAGATCAGAACCGGCATGGACTCCTTTAATTATTCGCTTGTGCTGACGGCAAATAAAATCTCGCAGAGCGGCACGATCAAGCAGTTTCTGACCGAAGGCAGCGGAGAATCGAACGTTATGGTAGGCAGTTATTTTCAAATGGGGCAGCAGATGAACAAGATCCGGTCCAGCGTGGATGCTTATGAGGTGGGCATCACGGTCACAGGCGTGAACGGCCGCCGTTATTCGACGGACCGTTCGTATTGGCCCGTGCCGGATGACGCGCTTGCGAATCATCCCATAACCAAGCGTTCTCTTGCGGAGCCTCGCAGGCTGATGTATTCCTATGACGACGCCGAAACCTCCGGTACGCCCGGCATCGAGCCTACGATAGTAGCGTCCAAGGCTTTGGTCGACCGCAGCGGGACGGTCTACGGCATGGTCTATTTTGCCGTGCGCGAGCCTTATTTCGCCCGGTTTTATGACAGCAATACGAGTCTTGGCAATGATGTGGCGGTTATTGACAGCCGGGGCACGATTGTATCCTCCAACCGCAATGACTGGATCGGGCAGCGTTCGCCGGATCTTCTTCAGTATGCGAAAGAGATCGACGAGAAGGGCCTGGATTACAGGAATGCCGACATAATGGGCAAGGACCATCTTCTTTTGTCCGAGTATATTGCCGGATTAGATTTGTACATGGTTAATGTGATTGACAAAAAGAAAGTTCTGGGACAGTTAACCGATACGCGGCAGATTACGCTTATCGTCATGGCGATTGTGGCCGCGGCGGTTATTATCGTGTTCATTATCTCAAGGCGGCTGACCAAATCGCTGACCCGGCTTGTGAAGCAGATCTCCACGATCTCCAAATACGAGTTCGACCGCCACGTGAAGGTGGACGGCAGCTACGAGACCAGACAGCTGGGCTTCGCTTTTAACGCCATGATTGACGAGCTGAATGAGTATGTCGACAAGCTGGTGGAGACGCAGAAGCAGCAGCGCAACGCGGAGCTGGAAGCGCTGCAGCAGCAGATCAATCCTCATTTTCTGTATAATACCCTTGCCTCGGTGAAGTTTATGGTCCAGCAGGGGAATAAGGAAAAAGCGGCCGAAACGATTAATGCGCTGATCTCGCTTCTGCAGAATGCCATCGGCAATGTCAGCGAGATGATTACGGTGCAGCAAGAGCTCGACAATATGAAAAATTACGTGTTTATCAATCAGGTTCGTTACGGCGAACGGATTCGCGTCAGTTATTTCATCGGCCCGGATTGCCTGAATTACCGGATTCCGAAGCTGATGATTCAGCCCTTTATCGAAAATGCGTTTTTCCATGCTTTTAACGACAAATCCGAAGGTTACATCTACATCATGGTTGCGCAGGAAGGTTCTTCGCTTGTCTGCGAAGTGGTGGATAATGGCGACGGCATGAATATGAACGGAGGAATCCCGAGTCAGGAGAACAGACGCCAGCTGTTCAGCGGGATTGGCGTGCGCAACGTAAATGACCGGATCAAGCTGTTATTCGGCGAGGAATACGGGGTTGCCATAACAAGCGAAATCGGGGAAGGGACCCGGGTCAAAATTCGCATTCCGCTTCTTGAATCTAACAATGATCCAAATTTCTAAAGATTGTCCTAGTGCGAATAGACCACTTTCAAGCAACTCATAATAAAATGACAATTCGTTGTAAAGATCGTTCTAACGAGCGCCGTGATGGGAATGCTATCATGGATTCGTAAGCCGGAAAACGCTTACAACACATATACAGATGCGGAGGTCTTGAAAGTGAAGAAATTAGTCACTGTACTTGCTCTTAGCGCAGTTGCTTTGTCGGCTTGTTCGTCTAACTCGGACAACAGCAAAAACAACGCGAATAGCGGCGCGGAAAACGGCGGTAAAGCCGCAAGCAAAATTACGGTTTGGGCATGGGATCCTAACTTTAACATCAAAGCGATGAACCTTGCGAAAGACGCTTATGCGGCAACGAACAAGGATTTGACCGTTGATATTGTAGAAAACGCTCAGAACGATATCGTTCAAAAGCTGAATACGGGCATGAGCTCCGGCACGACGAAAGGTCTGCCGAACATTGTACTTATCGAGGACTACCGCGCGCAAAGCTTCCTGCAAGCTTACCCGGATATGTTCTACGACCTGAGCAGCGTCATTAACCCTTCGGACTTTGCCGATTACAAGCTTGGACCAACAAGCGTTGACGGCAAATACTATGGCGTTCCGTTCGACTCCGGCGTTGCGGGTCTTTATGTAAGAACCGACTACCTCGAGAAAGCCGGCTACACCATTAATGATCTTCAAGACATTACTTGGGACCAATACATCGATATTGGCAAAAAAGTAAAAGAAGCAACAGGCAAGGACTGGATCTCCCTTGATCCGAACGACCTCGGTATTATCCGCATGATGATTCAATCCGCCGGCTCCTGGTACCTGAACGAAGACGGCAAAACGCCTAACATTGCGAACAACGAAGCAATGAAGGAAGCGTTCGAAGTATACAAAAAAATGATGGATGCCAACATCGTGAAAATTCACTCCGACTGGAGCCAATTCGTAGCGAACTATAACAATGGCGACGCTGCATCGGTACCAACGGGCAACTGGTTCACGCCTTCCATCACGGCGGAAGCTTCGCAATCCGGCAAATGGGCGGTTGCTCCAATGCCTAAGCTTGCGAAAACGCCTAACTCCGTACACGCAACAAACCTTGGCGGCAGCTCGTGGTACGTTCTGAACGTTCCTGGCAAAGAGCAAGCAGCCGAGTTCCTGAAAGCAACGCTTGGCTCGAACGTTGACCTGTACCAAAAACTCGTTACGGATGTAGGCGCTATCGGTACTTACAAGCCGGCAACAACAGGTGAGGCGTACACAGCGTCCAACGAATTCTTCGGCGGTCAAAAAATCGTACAGGACTTCGCGAAATGGACAGCGGAAATTCCAAGCGTGAACTACGGTATGCACACGTACGCAATCGAAGATATTCTGGTCGTCGAAATGCAGAACTACCTGAACGGCAAGAAGATCGACGATGTATTGAAAGACGCGCAAGCACAAGCAGATTCGTCTGTTAAATAAAGAGAGAAATTGACCTTGGAACATGGTCCTCCGCGTTCCGCCGCCATCTCTTAAGGGCGTGCCCCGCGGGGGCCCAGCCAAGGTCTTTATTATGAATGCTCAAGATAGGAAGGAGCTGGCTGCCGCTGTGAGTAAAGCAAAAGCAATGAATATTAAGGCGAGAGGCAATGCGATCGGCTGGTCGTTTATCGCGATAGCCGTCATCATGATTTGCGCCTTTTATTTCTACCCGATGATTAAGGCACTGATGTTATCGTTCCAGACCGGAACCGGCACGAACCTGCATTATGTTGGTGGAGACAACTATTCAAGGCTGTTAAAAGACCAGACTTTTATTACCGCACTGAAAAACACGTTTATTTTCCTGATTATCCAAGTACCAATCATGATTGTGCTTGCCATGTTTATCTCGGTTTTGCTTAATGACAGCAAGCTGAAGCTTAAAGGATTTTTCCGTACGGCGATCTTCCTGCCGGCCGTAACATCGCTGGTTGCTTATTCCGTTATTTTCAAATACCTGTTCGGCAATGACGGCTTGATTAACTCTTTGCTGACTAATTTGCATCTGATTAGCGCGCCTATTCAATGGATCACTGACCCGTTCTGGGCTAAAATTACGATTATTATCGCCATCACATGGCGTTGGACCGGATATAACATGATTTTCTATCTATCTGCCCTGCAAAATATCGATAACTCGATTTACGAAGCAGCACGGATTGACGGCGCTTCGGCCTTCCGCCAATTCAGTCAGATTACGGTGCCGCTGCTGAAGCCGATTATTTTGTTCACTTCGATCACCTCGACGATTGGTACTCTGCAATTGTTCGATGAAGTCATGAACATTACGAAGGGCGGACCCGGTAACTCAACCATGACGCTGTCGCAGTATATTTACAACCTTTCGTTCAAATATACGCCGGACTTCGGTTATGCCGCGACCGTCTCGTACGCTGTCGTTATCCTTATTGTAATCTTCTCGATTCTTCAGTTTAAACTGGCAGGTGATAAAAATGGCTAAACGGATTTTCACCTATGTATTCCTGAGCATTGCGGCCATTGTATCGATCTTCCCATTTATTTGGATGATCATAAGCGCAACGAACAAGTCGGTTGACGTAACGAAGGGCACCTTGCTGCCCGGCTCCAATCTGGGGGCGAACTGGTCGAAAATTATGGATCAGATCGATCTTGGACCGGCGCTTCTCAACTCGGCAAAAATCTCAATCTCGACAACCCTACTGGCTCTTCTGATTGCATCGCTTGCCGGTTATGGCTTTGAAATTTTCCGCAGCAAAGCGAAGGACGTTGTTTTTAACATCCTGCTGCTCTCGATGATGATTCCTTTTGCCGCTCTGATGGTTCCTCTATACCGGATGTTTGGCACGATCACGCAAAACATCCCGGCAATCGGGATCAATACCATGACGGCCGTCGTACTGCCTACGGTGACGACCGCGTTCTTAATTTTCTTTTTCCGTCAAAGTACAAAGATGTTCCCGAAGGAAATGCTCGAAGCGGGTCGAATAGATGGATTAAACGAACTTGGCGTATTCTTCCGCATTTACGTTCCAACGATGAGAACTTCGTATGCGGCAGCAGCCATTATTACGTTTATGTCCAGCTGGAACAACTATTTGTGGCCGCTCGTCGTGCTGCAATCCCCGGAGAAACGGACGATTCCGCTCCTGATCTCGAACCTCGGCTCCAGCTACTCGCCGGATTACGGCGTGAACATGCTTGTTATTCTGATTGCGACGCTGCCAACGGCCATTGTCTTCTTCCTGATGCAGAAGCATTTTGTCGCGGGAATGACAGGATCGGTGAAATAGGCTCGCAAGCAATGAATCATCACAATAGCCCGTAATAACGGGCTATTGTGGTGATAATTCATTTTAGGGAGGATTCAAACAGAATGAAAGCAACAAGGGCAGACATCAATTGGCTCAGCGATCCGACCGTTTACCGCGTAAACCGTCTGGACGCGCACTCCGATCATCGGTATTACGGCACGATGGAGGAAGCGGAGCGCAAAGCGCCAATGGCGATGCGCCATGGTTTGAACGGCGGTTGGAAATTCAGCTATGCCGTAAATGCGGCGAGCCGAATCGAAAACTTCTATAAGCAGGATTTTGATTGCAGCGGCTGGGATGATATTCAAGTGCCGGGGCATATCCAGATGCAGGGCTATGGCCAGCTGCAATATGTAAATACGATGTACCCTTGGGACGGCCTCGACGCCGTTCGTCCTCCGGCTATTCCGGTCGTCAGCAATCCGGTCGGCAGCTACGTGAAGCATTTCCGCAAGCCGGAATCCTTAAACGGTCCTGTCTATATTTCGTTTCAAGGCGTCGAATCGGCCTTCTATGTATGGCTAAACGGCGAATTTGTCGGCTATGCGGAAGACAGCTTTACGCCTTCGGAGTTTGATCTTACTCCGTTTATCCAAGAGGGCGACAACAAGCTTGCGGTGGAGGTATACCAACGCAGCTCCGGCGCTTGGCTCGAGGATCAGGACTTCTGGCGTTTCTCGGGTATTTTCCGCGACGTCTATCTGTACACGGTTCCGGAAGTCCATGTTAGAGACCTGTTTATCCATGCGGATCTGGATGACAGCTACAAGCAAGGCTCTTTGAAGGTTGACCTGGAGCTGCTCGAGCAAGCCGGCAATGCCGGCGCTTCGGTGAAACTTGAGCTGAAGGACGCGGAAGGCGTTGTTGTTGCCGCGGGCGAAGGTGCTTTTGCGGATGGCAAGCTGTCTGTTGCGGTTGAGGCAGGCGAAGTAAAGCCGTGGAGCGCGGAAGCGCCGTATTTGTACAGCGTAAGCTTGTCTGTATTGAATGCGCAGGGTCAGCTGGTTGAAGCCATCGTGCAAAAAGCCGGTTTCCGCCGCTTTGAAATGATCGATAAAGTGATGCATCTGAACGGCAAACGAATCGTATTCAAAGGCGTTAACCGCCATGAATTCAACGTACGCCGCGGCCGCGCCATTACGGCTGAGGACATGATCTGGGATATTAAGACGATCAAGGCGAATAATATGAACGCCGTTCGTACTTCGCATTATCCGAACCAGACCTTGTGGTACGAGCTGTGCGACGAGTACGGCATTTATCTGATCGATGAGATGAACCTCGAATCCCACGGCTCGTGGCAGAAGATGGGCGCGGTTGAGCCATCCTGGAACGTGCCGGGCAATCTGCCGGAATGGCAGGGCTCCGTGCTGGATCGTGCCGAGTCGATGCTTGAGCGCGACAAGAACCATCCTTCGATTCTTATCTGGTCTTGCGGAAACGAATCGTATGCGGGCGAAGTCATTCTGAACGCGACGAAGTACTTCCATGCGAAGGACCCAAGCCGTCTTGTCCATTACGAAGGCGTGTTCCACAACCGGAAATACGACGCGACAAGCGACATGGAAAGCCGGATGTACGCCAAGCCTGCGGACATTATCGAATATCTGGAAAGCAATCCGTCCAAGCCTTACATCAGCTGCGAATACATGCATGCGATGGGCAATTCGGTTGGCGGCATGCACAAATACACCGAGCTCGAGCAGAAGTACCCGATGTACCAAGGCGGCTTCATTTGGGATTACATGGACCAATCCATTATGACCAAGGACCGCTATGGCAAAGAGTTCTTTGCTTACGGCGGCGACTTTGGCGACCGTCCGACGGACTACAGCTTCTGCGGCAACGGCATTGTATTTGCGGACCGCCGCGTAACGCCTAAGATGCAGGAAGTGAAGTTCCTGTATCAGAACGTGAAGCTGGTGCCTTCGCGCACGGGCGTTAAAGTGATAAACGAGAACCTGTTCGTGAATACAAGCGAGTGGGATTTGACTGTCCGCGTATACCGCGATGGCGTAGAAGTATTCGGCTGGAACGGGGAAACGGCCGTGGAACCGGGAAGCGAAGACGTTGTGCCGCTCTCGCTGCCAGCGGAAGTAACGAAGATTGCCGGCGAATATGCGGTTCATGCCGCACTTGTACTCAAGCGGGATGAGCTGTGGGCGGAAGCCGGCCATGAAGTAGCTTTTGGCGAGTACGTATTCGAAGTGGCTGCGGAGGAAGCCGTTCCCGCGGGATCGCTTCGCGTTGTAGAAGGCGACGTGAACATTGGCGTAATGGGCGATGGCTTCACCATTCAGTTCTCGAAAGGCGTCGGCTCGTTGGCCTCGATCCGCTACGGCAGCCGCGAGTTTATCGCAGCACCGCCGGTGCCGCAGTTCTGGCGCGCGCAGACGGATAACGATAAAGGTTACGCGCATGGCTATGATGCCGGTCTGTGGTATGCGGCAAGCTTGGCGCGCAAATGCCTGAAGGTGGAGCTGGACGCAGCCGCGTCGGGCGACCGCGTTACGGTTGCCTTCGAATACGGCTTCAGCATTAGCGCCGACCTGCGCGTACGCACGACCTATACGGTATTTGCGGACGGAAGCATTGAAGTGAAGACGGACTACAAAGGTGCGGCCGGGCTTCCGAATGTGCCGATTGTTGGCCTGACGTTCAAGCTGTCTGCGGACTATGATCAGACCGAGTGGTATGCCATGGGGCCGGAAGAGAACTACATCGACCGTGCTTTTGGCGCGCGTCTCGGAACGTTCAGCCGTGCGGTGAAGGACCTGCCAACGCCGTATCTGGTACCGCAAGAGACGGGCAACCGTACGGGCGTGCGCCGCGTACGCATCACGGACAGCCAAGGCTTTGGACTGCAGCTGAGTGCAGCTCCATCAGCACCGGTGGAATGCAACGTATCGCCTTGGACAGCCTTTGAGCTGGAAAACGCCGCTCATTGGTATGAGCTGCCGCAGCCGCATTACACCGTTGTAACGGTCGCCGGACGCCAAATGGGCGTAGGCGGCGACGACAGCTGGGGCGCTCCGGTTCATCCGGAATACCAAATTTCGGCGGATCAGGACCTGAGCTTCACGTTTACGATTTCGGCGGTTGACCGCTCCACGATATAGAAGGCTGCAGAATAGAGGTTGTCCCCGAGGGGACAGCCTCTATTTTTTTGTGCGGAGAGCTGTAAGGCCGTAAGACCGCAGCCCGCCTTGCAGCAGCAAAAATTGTCCCTTGAGCTCCATACGAGGACCGTACCGGTCACTTCCCCGCCCGCCGTACTGCACGAAATACAGCATAATAAGGCTCTACGGCCCAGTAACTTGTTCGACATTGTACGTTGTGCAGCATATGGCGCAGAATATGCGTGAGAACAACAACATGAGGCCCGATTACTGCATTCCGTGCAATGTAATCTTCTACTTAGAACGTTTTACGTCCCTTATCCTGCAAAATGTACAACGTAACGGAAATGGGAGTTAGTTAAACCACGAGCTGCTCCGGTGCATCTTCGTTGGCTTAGTAACCCAACCTATTTCACGGCAGTTAACACACAAGTATTGTAACTTAGCCCTCACATCGTATGAACGCCGTCCAGCTACTTCTATACATAACGTCCATCGTTCACGCCATTTTATAAAACAGTTTGTATAATGTAATCCGAATTTCGTGTTATATAATATTACATAACAACATAAACGGCGCGTAAAGGATGACATAAACAATCTTCATCAAGAGCGAGGGGGTTGGGAAATTGTCACAAGCGAGTCAGAGGGAAATAGAGATACGGATCGACGGTGTATCGATGGTGTTTGGCCGGAAGGGCAGAGAGGTGACGGCGCTCTCGCAAGTCAGCTTTGATATCCATCGGAGCGAATTCGTCTCTCTGCTAGGGCCTTCGGGCTGCGGCAAATCCACCTTGCTCCGGTTAATCGCGGATCTCCTGCAGCCAACAAGCGGACGGATAACAATCGGAGAAGAGGAGCCGCGTGAAGTCCGGTTAAAGCGAAGGTTCGGGATTGTATTTCAAAGCCCTACTTTATTCGAATGGCGCACGGTGAAGGATAATATCGAGCTTCCGATGGAAGTGCTTGGCCTTAAAAAATCTGAATATTCAGCCATATCAAAGCGTTTGATTGACATGGTTGGCCTAACAAATTTCAAGGATCATTATCCTTGGCAGCTAAGCGGCGGCATGCAGCAACGGGTTGCGATTGCAAGAGCGTTGGCGCTTGACCCGCCGATCCTGCTGATGGATGAACCGTTCTCCGCTTTGGATGAGTTTACGAAGGAGAAGCTTCAGCTGGATCTGCTCGACATTCAGAAACAGACCAGCAAGACGATCGTATTTGTGACTCACAGCATTCCGGAAGCAGTGTTCCTGTCCGATCGCGTTATCGTCCTGTCGGCACATCCCGGACGCGTCCATGCGATCTTGGACATCGAACGCGAGGAAGGCAGCTACGAGCAAATCCGCGATTCACGCCGTTTCCACGAGATGACGGCCAAGGTGAGGGCTTGTTTTGTAGAAGATAAGAATTGCATTCGCAATTCTTAAGTAGATGCTTACGAAGTAAGAATTGCATTCGCAATTCTTTTTAGGAGCGTGATCCCCTTGATAACCGGATGGCTTAGAAAAAGCGGCCAGGGCGGCATTATCGCCATATGGGCGGCGGGAGCTCTGGCGCTATGGGAAGTCGCGGCCTGGTACATAGCCGAAATTGCCCATGTGATGGCTCCGGCCTCCAAGCTCCCTTATCTTCACCTTGTCATGGAGGCCCTGATCAAGCATTGGTCCGCATTAGCCGAGCAAGGCATGATCACCTTCGGAAACTCGATACTGGGATTTGCAGCTGGAACCGCAGTTGGGGTTGCCCTTGCCATTATCATGAGCCTGTCCAGAGCGATCGAGCTGACCTTATCTCCCTATATGATCGCTTCGCAAATGGTTCCGATCATTGGGCTAGCCCCAATCTTGTACGGCATTATTCACGATCCTGCCTTGTCGAGGGTGCTGATGGCGGGATACGTAACCTTTTTTCCGGTAGCCATCCATATGCTTCGCGGCCTTCGGAGCATTAAGCCGGAGCAGGAGGAGCTGATGCGCTCGTACGCAGCCTCTGGATGGACGACGTACACCAAGCTGCGGCTGAAGGCATCGCTTCCCGGTCTTTTTGCCGGACTGAAGCTGTCCGCCCCCCTCGCGATTACCGCTTCTATTATCGTTGAGCTGATGGGCGCGCCAAACGGCATTGGCGTATTAATGCTCAGCTCTCTTTACTACGGCAGCTCGCAGGTGTATATGTTCTGGTCCACGATTCTAATCAGCGTTGCAATCGGGTTAATTTGGTTTCTGCTGGTCACGCTGGCTGAGCGGTTATGGACTCCATGGCAGCCGGAATTCCGCTCGCAAGGAGGTGGGGAGAGATGAAGGAGATGACCGCCCTCCATACGGAGCCGCCCCCAGTCCCGCCCCCGCAGCCTAGATTAGCAACAGACCATACGGCAGGACGGAACGCTAAGATTAGCGGTCTAACCCCAAGCTCCTTACGAAAACAATCCGCAAGCGCGCTTTGGCTGCCTATCGGATTCGGCCTCCTCTTTCTGGTTATCTGGCAGCTAAAAGGATTCCACAAGCTCTTTCACCTGGAGCTTTATCAGTTGCCGATTCCGTCAGCCATCGGAAAGGCTATTCAGACAAACCGCGATCTCCTCTGGAACTATTCCCTCTACACCGGCGCGGAAATGCTGGGAGGCTGTCTGATTGGCTCGTCTATTGGGCTCCTCGCTGCTGTTGCAGCTTCCTTTTTTCCGCAACTGGGCAAAGGCGCCGTCACCTTAGTCGCTGCCTTCAACGCCGTACCCATCGTTGCGCTCGCGCCGGTAATGAACAATTGGTTCGGTGACGGCATCGCCTCCAAGATGGCGATTGTCGCGATCATGACGATGGCCGCAATGGCGGTTAGCGCCTACAAGGGGCTGCGTTCCGTTGAGCCCGCCTATCTGGAGTTGATGCACTCTTACGCGGCAGGGGGGTTCGCCATCTTTTACAAGCTGCGACTTCGGCTTGCACTGCCATATATTTTTACAGCGCTCAAGATTAATATGGCAACCGGCATTATTGGGGCGATAGTTGGCGAATTTTTTATTTCCTCCAGAGGGCTGGGCTTTCTGCTATCCGATCAGATCAAGCTGGGCAATATGCCGATTGCCTGGTCCTGCATCGTTATCGCTGCCGCGCTTGGCATTGCTTTCTATTCCCTCATACAGCTAATTGAGAGAATCGCGATTCCGTGGCATGTCGCCCGGCGCAAGCTGCAATAACTTCTTACGCAACAGGGGATGTCATTATCTTGCAAATAGATAGCGATAGGGAGAGGATGAGGTAGATGAGAAAGAGAAACCGGGTCATTAAGGGCGTAACCTCGCTGACGATGGCATTGGCGCTGGTTATTGTCGCGGCCTGCGGCAATAACAGTCCATCGGAGTCTTCTGCGAACGAGGGCAAGTCAAGTGAACCGCTGAAGAAGGTAAAGATCCAGCTGAAATGGGTGCCGCAGGCCCAGTTCGCGGGGATATTCGTTGCCAAGGAAAAAGGCTTCTACGAGCAAGAAGGATTAGATGTGGAGATTGTGCCGGGCGGGCCGGATGTCGTTATTGAGCAGCAGGTGGTGAACGGCGCGGCGGATATCGGCGTCACGAGCTTCGACAGCCTGTTGGTGAACCGGGACAACGGATTGCCGCTCGTCTCGGTGGCGCAGATTTTGCAGAAAAGCTCTTATCGGTTTGTTGCCGGCAAAGCTTCCGGGATTGACGCGCCGGCGAAGATGAAAGGCAAGAAGGTAGGCATGTGGACGGGAAGCCAGCAGTTCCAGGTGCTCGCTTTTATGGAGAAGAACGGCCTTGATCCGCAGAAGGATGTCGAGCTGGTGAAGCAGGGCTTTACGATGGACCAGTTCTTTAACAAGCAGCTGGATGTAGCGATCTCTACCGTCTATAACGAGTATCATGTCGTGCTGGAGAGCGGGGTAAAACCGGAGGATTTGTTCGTTTACGACTTTGAGGATGCGGGCGTTGGGATGCTGGAGGATACGCTGGTGGTGAAGGAGGATTGGCTGAAAAATAACCGGGACACCGCGGTTAAGGCCATCCGCGCCACGATGAAGGGCTGGAACTACGCCATCGCCAATCAGGGGGAAGCCGTCGATATCGTGATGAAGGCGGTAACGGAAGGCAGTACGACGAAGGAGCATCAGACGACCATGCTGATGGAGATGGCGAAGCTTGTGAAGCCGGAAGGATTCACGGATGCCCAGGTCGGCTCCTTCGTAGATGATGCCGTGCAGCGGACGGTAGATATTTCGCTCAAATACGGATTAATCAAAGCGGCGCCTGATCTAAGCAAAGCAATAGACAAGACTATTCTGGCGGACGCGGAAAAAAGCTAGCTATTAGATGGAGAAGCTGCCCTCACCCGAGGGCAGCTCTCTGACTAGCCGTATAAATTCGAATCTCGTACATACTTATATGTCATCGGAGACTTGGACGGGAGGGAACGGGACATGAGTGTGGAGCAGCACGCAACGATTAATGCGGAACGGCTGAACCGGCATATCGAGGAGCTGGCGCAGATCGGAAGGATTGGGGAGACCGGCGTATGCCGGCTGGCTTTGTCGAAGGAAGACAGAGCCGGCGTAGAGCAGGTAAAGAGCTGGATGGAAGAAGCGGGAATGAGCGCAAGAATAGATCCTTTTGGCAATCTGATCGGCGTATATAGAGGAAAACATCCGGAGCTTCCGGTCCTTATGCTTGGCTCCCATGTCGACTCCCAGCCTTACGGCGGACGGTATGACGGGGCTATCGGCGTTCTTGGAGCGATTGAAGCGGTACAGACGATGGCGGAAAAAGGCATTATGCCCGAAATGGACATTGAAGTCGTCGCTTTCTGCGATGAAGAGGGCTGCCGCTTCAACAAAGGGTTATTTGGCGTCCGCGGCATGACGGGCAAGCTTGAGGAAGGGGAGCTTGACCGGACGGACAAGAATGGCGTAACTCGCCGGGAAGCCTTGCTGGAGTTCGGCTGCGACCCGGCAGAGTTTGAAGGATATACATTCGAGGCGGGCAGGATCGGCGCGTTCCTGGAGCTTCATATTGAACAAGGGCCGGTGCTCGAAGCGCTGGATTCGCCAATCGGCATTGTAACCGGCATTTCCGGTCCGCTCTGGTGGACGGTTGAGCTAAACGGCTTTGCCGGACATGCGGGCTCGGTGCCCATGCCGATGAGGCGGGACGCGCTGGTTGGAGCGGCCAAGGTAATCGTCGCTCTTAACGACCTCGCCCGTCTGGAGGAAGGGGCTTCGACGGTGGGGACGGTAGGCTCGCTGTCCGTATTCCCGGATTCGCGCAACATTATCCCGGAAAAGGTGACGTTTACGGTTGACCTGCGGGATATCGTGCTTTCCCGCCGGAACGAGCGGGAGCAGCAGCTGCTGGATACCATTCAGGATATCTGCGATGAGCATGGCCTGCAATATCTGATCCGGGAGGATACGAACAGCGAGCCGCGGTATTGCGCGGAATGGATGAAGGACATCTTGCGGAAGGAAGCGTCCGGCATGGGAATGAAGCCGCCCGAGCTGATGAGCGGGCCGTTCCACGATTCGCTGACGATGTCTTACGTGACGGATTACGGCATGATTTTTGTCCGGTGCAAGGACGGCATCAGCCATAACCCCAAGGAGTATTCGTCTCCGGAGGATATCGCGCTGGGTGCGGAGCTGCTGTACCGGTCGGCTGTACGCATTGCGAGCGGGAAAGGGAGGAGAAGCGATGAGTAAGGTAACGATTGGGCTAATTCAGGCATCCCATGACGTACATGGCGATGAACCGGTAGAAGCTCACAAGAAGGCTGCTATTGAGAACCATATTCGTCTCGTACGCGAAGCCGCTGCCAAAGGCGCTCAGATGATCTCGCTGCAGGAGATTTTCTACGGCCCGTATTTCTGCGCGGAGCAGGTTACCAAATGGTATGACGCGGCGGAAGAAATTCCGAACGGTCCTACAACTAAGCTGTTCCGGGAGCTTGCCAGGGAGCTGTCCGTCGTTATTATCCTTCCGATTTATGAGCGGGACGGCATTGCGAGCTACTATAACACCGCTGCGGTCATTGACGCGGACGGCGCTTATCTCGGCAAATACCGCAAGCATCACATCCCGCATGTAGCGGCAGGCGACGGGGGCTGCGGCTTTTGGGAGAAGTATTATTTCAAGCCGGGCAATCTGGGTTATCCGGTATTCGATACGGCTTACGCGAAGGTTGGCGTATACATCTGTTATGACCGGCATTTTCCGGAGGGGGCCCGTGCGCTTGGGCTGAACGGGGCGGAGATTGTTTTTAATCCGTCCGCGACGGTTGCGGGGACCTCGGAATATTTGTGGAAGCTGGAGCAGCCGGCTCATGCGGTGGCAAACGGCTATTACGTGGCGGCTATTAATCGGGTCGGATACGAGGCGCCTTGGAATATGGGGGAGTTTTACGGACAGTCGTATTTGGCGGATCCGCGCGGCTCAATCGTCGCCATCGGCAGCCGGGATAAAGATGAGGTTGTCGTCGGCGTGATGGACAAAGAACTGATCCGCGAGGTGCGAAATATTTGGCAGTTTTATCGGGATCGCAGGCCGGAAACGTACGACAGCATCATAAACCTATAATAAGCGCTGAGGGAAGGGGGATGAACGGATGACTGCAACGTTTATATCCGCAGAATCTTTGCGGCGCAATTTTGCCGAGGTGAAAGCCGGGATGAAGCCCAAGGAAGCGATCGAGGAGTCGAACCGCTGCCTGTATTGCTATGATGCACCGTGTATCAAGGCTTGTCCGACAGGCATCAACATTCCGTCCTTTATCAAGAAGATCGCCTCCGGCAACATGAAAGGCTCGGCCCGCGCCATCATGGAGGCGAATCCGGTCGGAGCAAGCTGCTCGCGGGTATGCCCGACGGAGGAGCTCTGCGAAGGGGCTTGCGTGCTTAATCATTCGTCCAAGCCGATTATGATCGGGGATTTGCAGCGTTACGCGACCGATTGGGCAATCCGCAACGAGCAGGTGCTTTTCAAAGCGGGAAGCAGCAACGGGAAAAAGGCCGCTATTATCGGAGGTGGACCCGCAGGCTTGTCGGCGGCCAGGGAGCTTGCCCGATTCGGCTTTGCGGTCACCGTGTTCGAAGCGAAGGAGCAGGCAGGCGGCCTTGATACGTACGGCATTGTAAGCTTCCGATTGCCGCAGGAAATCTCGCTCTGGGAAGTCGAGCAGGTCAGGCAGCTTGGCGTAGAGATCCGTACGGGCGTAAGGGTTGGGATTGATATCAGCATCGAGGAAATCAAGCAGCAGTACGATGCGATTGTGCTGGCCATCGGCATGTCCAAGGTGCCTAAGCTGGGAATCGAAGGGGAGGAGCTCCAAGGCGTGCATGACGCGATCGAGTTCGTGGAATCAACGAAATCGTCTATCCGGACGGACTTTGCGGGGAAAAAGGTTGCCGTTATCGGTGCCGGCAATACCGCCATTGACGCGGCGACCTGTTCGGTTCGGCTTGGAGCGGACGAGGTAACGATTGTCTACCGCAGGACTTCCGCGGAGATGACGGCCTACGATTTCGAATACGACTTTGCGAAGCAGGACGGCGTTAGGTTCCAATGGCTGACCGCGCCAAAGCGGATTGTTGGAGATTCGGCGGGCCATGTTACGGCGCTTGAATGCACGCTGATGAAGCTTGAAGAGAGCGGCGG
Source organism: Paenibacillus sp. BK033 (assembly GCF_004345425.1). GTDB lineage: Bacteria > Bacillota > Bacilli > Paenibacillales > Paenibacillaceae > Pristimantibacillus. Next base: position 374,542 of record NZ_SLVP01000003.1, on the reverse strand, counting down.
CCGGATCCGGCCGGTGCCGGTGGAAGGCTCGGAGTTTTTTATGGATGTGGATGCGGTTGTTCTTGCCATTGGTCAAACGCGCCATATCGGCTTGATCGAGCAGCTTGGCCTTACGCATAAACGCGGAATCGTTGCGATTGATCCGGTTACGTTCCAAACGTCCGATCCGCAGGTGTATGCGGCCGGCGATGTGATTTTTGGCGACGGGCAAGGGGAAGCAATGGTTGTGTCGGCGGCGCAGCAGGGCAAGAAAGCGGCGTATGCCATCTATCGGCAGCTGGTGAAGGAGCAGGAGGAGACGGCGTAATGGATGCTTACGAGGCAAGAAACACCACCAATGGCTTAGATTAACCATTTTTATGGCAATTCTTTTTAGGAGGGAACGCGATGGCTGATTTGCGTATCAATCTGGCGGGCATATCCTCGCCGAATCCGTTCTGGTTAGCGTCGGCGCCGCCAACGAATACGGGCTACCAGGTGCAGCGGGCTTTCGAGGCGGGTTGGGGCGGAGCGGTATGGAAGACGCTTGGGGATCCGATTATCAATACCTCGTCGAGGTTTGCGGCCGTGCATTTTAACGGGCAGCGCGTGGCGGGCTTCAACAATATCGAGCTGATTACGGACCGGCCGCTTGAGGTCAATCTGAAGGAGATTTACGAGACGAAGAAACGGTTTCCGAACCATGCCGTCGTGGTGTCCCTCATGGTAGAGCCGAAGCGGGAGAAGTGGCATGAGATTGTAAAAAAAGTCGAGGCCGCAGGCGTAGACGGACTGGAGCTAAACTTCGGCTGTCCGCATGGCATGGCGGAGCGCGGCATGGGCTCGGCTTCCGGCCAGCAGCCGGATCTCGTTGAAGCGCAAACGATGTGGGCGAAGGAAGCGGCCAAAACGCCGGTCATCGTAAAGCTGACGCCCAACATTACGGATATTACGGCCACTGCCAAAGCGGCGGTTCGAGGAGGTGCGGATGCGATCTCGCTCATCAATACGATCAACTCGCTGGCCGGGGTGGATCTCGATACCTGGAACACGATCCCGCATGTCGGAGGCAAAGGCGCTCATGGCGGCTATTGCGGTCCGGCGGTGAAGCCCATCGCGCTGAACATGGTGGCGGAATGCGCGCGCAATGCTCATGTTAATGTGCCGATTTCCGGAATTGGAGGCGTCTCCAATTGGCGCGACGCGGTCGAGTTTATGCTGATGGGCGCAACGGGCGTGCAGGTCTGTACGGCGGCTATGCATCACGGCTTCAGCATCGTGGAGGATATGATTGACGGGTTGAGCAACTACCTGGACGACAAAGGATTATCCTCGGTTACCGAGCTGATTGGCAAATCCGTTCCCCGGTATTCGGATTGGGGCGATCTTGATCTGAACTATCAGGTGGTTGCGCGGATTCATGAGGAGAACTGCATCGTCTGCAACAAATGCCATATTGCCTGCGAGGATACGTCGCATCAATGCATTGAGCGCCTGACAACGGATGACGGCCGTGCTTACCTGAAGGTGCGGGAAGAGGATTGCGTCGGCTGCAATCTTTGTTCGATCGTTTGTCCGGTGGAAGATGCGATCTCCATGGTCGAGATTCCTTCCGGCGAGCTGCCCATGTCCTGGAATGAGCGCCAGAAGGCGGTTGCTTCCGTCGGCGATTCCAATCAAGCGCAAGACGGCGCGAGCAAGGAGGCGGTATAAGCGATGGGTACGAAAATCATACGAAACGGCACAGTAGTAACCGCAGCGGACACGTATCAAGCGGATGTGCTTATTGAGGACGGCGTTATTAAGCAGATTGGCCTCGGCCTTGCGGCGGAGGGGGCGGAAATCATTGACGCAGCGGGGAAATACGTGTTCCCGGGCGGGGTAGATCCGCATACCCATCTGGATATGCCGTTTGGCGGGACCGTGACGGCCGATGATTTCGAGACGGGGACAAGAGCGGCGGCCTTTGGCGGGACAACAACGATTATCGATTTTTGCCTGACGGACAAAGGAAAGCCGCTAAGCGAGTCGCTTCGGAAGTGGCACGCGAAAGCCGGCGGCAAAGCCGTTATCGACTACAGCTTCCATCTGATGATCAGCGAGATCAATGAAGCCGTGCTGGCGGAGCTGCCTTCCATCGTGAAGGACGAAGGGATTACTTCGTTTAAGGTATTTATGGCGTACAAAAACGTGTTCCAAGCGGATGACGGAACATTATACCGGACTATGTTATCGGCCAAGGAGCTTGGCGCCATGGTGATGGTGCATGCCGAGAATGGCGATGTCATCGAGTTTCTGGTAGGGAAGGCGCTTGCCGAAGGGAATACGGACCCGATCTACCATGCGCTCACCCGGCCGTCCGCCATCGAAGGCGAGGCAACGGCACGCGCGGCCGCTCTAGCCGAACTCACGGGAGCAAGGCTGTATGTCGTGCATGTCACCTGTGCGGAAGCGGTGAAGGCGATCAGCGAAGCGAGAACCCGCGGCGTTGACGTATGGGGCGAGACCTGCCCGCAATATTTGGTGCTCGATCAGACGTGCCTCGCGCTGCCGGATTTCGAAGGGGCCAAGTATGTCTGGTCTCCGCCGCTCCGGGAGAAGAGCCATCAAGAGGTGCTCTGGAATGCGCTTATAACGGGTTCATTGCAGACGCTGGGCTCCGATCAATGCTCCTTTAACTTCAAAGGGCAGAAGGATCTGGGGAAGGGCGATTTCAGCAAAATTCCAAACGGAGGTCCGGTCATTGAGGACCGATTCTCGATCTTGTATTCGGAAGGAGTTGCGAAAGGCCGGCTGACGCTTAACCAATTCGTGGAGATTGTCTCGACCCGCAACGCCAAGCTGTTCGGCTTATTCCCGCGCAAAGGGACGATTGCCGTCGGCAGCGACGCGGATATCGTTATTTTCGATCCAACGGCGGAAAGAACGATCTCGGCGGAGACTCATCATATGAACGTGGATTACAACCCCTTTGAAGGGCTGCGGGTGAGCGGCATGCCGGAAAGCGTATTGTCGCGCGGCGAGTTTGTGATACGGAATCAAGCTTTCGTAGGGGAAGCGGGGACGGGGCAATTCCTGAAGCGCGCGACATATAAGCAGGACAATGCGGGCGCCAAAGAACAGGTTGAACAGCTGTAAGCAGTGATAAGGATGCAGGCGGGAAGAGGAAGACATTCAACGGAGGTGCTTACTTATGTCCGCTTACCAGGAGTTTCTCGAAGAGAAGCAAAAGCTGGATGCTTATATCGGCAGGCAGTTCAGAATTCATAACGTAGTGGAGAATTTGAGCGGCGCAACCATTGAGCTTGTTCATCCCGGCGGGGAGAGCGCGGTGCTGCAGCTGCTCTCCGCGGATGCCCGGAAATATATGTCCAATCTGGTGGTGAAGCAGCTGGCTTCCTCCGGTTGGAACGATGCCGGGTAACTATTAAACTACTGGATCGCTCCGTAGGTGTATTCGTATGCATGTAATGCGAGCTCAATAGCCAGCCGTTTGTCCGCAACAAGGTAGTCATCCCCTAACAGCGACGCTATTTTCTCGAGCCGATGATAAAGCGTCTGCCGGACGATAAACAGCTCCTTGGCCGCATCCTGCTTGGAGCCGGACAGAGAGAGAAATACCTTCAGCGTCTTGAGCAGCTGCCCGTTTTTCTCCTGATCGTACCGCGCCAGCGGGCCGATATATTCCTCGATGAGGGCGGGCAGCATTCCGGTCTTCTTGAGACCCGATATGATTCGGTACGTGTGCAGATCGTTGAAAAAAGGCGAGCTCAGCGGTCCGATATCCGTCTGGATGGCAACCGTCTCTTGCGCGGACTCGTAGCCCTCCTTGGCGCGGGACAGATCGGTTACATATTTGCCGATGCCCATCGTTCCCGCGAATAAGGCCGTATCCGGGTTATGTTCGGTTCTTCTCAGGCGGTCAATGGCGCGGAGGAGGCGCTCCTTCCACTTGAGCTGCTTCATCTGATCGATAAGGACAAAGACGATATGATCATGAAAAATAGCGGGGAGAAGAAAGTAGCCTTCGCCTTCGAAGATGGCACGGGCTACCATGTTTTTCTGGATAAGCAGCTCTTCGCCTTCCTTCCACTCCGCCAGCTTCACGTTCAAACGGAATACGCAAACGGTCAAGCCGTACAGCTTGGCGGCGGGCTTAATCGAGCCGATATACTCCCGGACCTCCTTCTCGGCATGCTTGCCGCCCAGCCAATCCGTCACCCACATTTCATCCTTGTAGCGCCGTCTCTCCTCCATATATTTGGTACGCATCATTTCTTGGGCGACAGCGGTAGCGCAGCGGTCTAAAGCGAGAATCTGAAATTCGCTCAGCTCCTGCTCCGACTGCAGCAGCAAATCGGCAAACAGATGGTCCAGGGCAAGAATCGGGCGGTGCGCGAGACCGCGCTTCTGGTCGGGGGTGGCAAACATTTCGCCGTAAATCCATTGCTCGTAGAAGCTGTCTGCTTTGGCTTTGGGCATAGGCGGAACAAACTCTGCTTCGGCATTTAGCGGGAAGAATGCGACTTGGGTGCCGGTCGAGTGGTGGAGAAGCTTAAGCAGCGGCACAATGCCTTTGCCGGAGAGCAGCAGCTGGTTCAGCTTGGTGGAGAGTGCTTCGAGCTCGTAGACCATGCGGTGATGCTGATCGATGAAGTAAGCGTGCAGGTCTTGGGTAATGTCGATATAACGAACCTCCTCGTGAAAAAAAAGGAGAGGAAAGTTCTCGCTTTTAGCCAGCTCGATCATGGCATCGGATGGCTTTTTGGTGTAGGTGCCGAGCTCGATGCAGAGGCCGGAGGCTCCGGAATCGATGAGCTGCCTGAGGAAGGATAGGCTTAGCTCCTCGTCGTCATGCCAGCCGATGCCGGTAGAGAGGATCAGCTCATTGCCGCTTAGAAGCTTGCCAATCTGGGTAACTTCCATAATGTGGACCCATCGTACGGTGCGACTCAGCGCTTCTTCGCTTGCGATCGCCTCCGCCTTCTGAAACAGCGGGCGCTGCAGGATGTCTCTAACGGTTAGCTGCATTAACGTTTCAACCATGGACATTCACCGCCCTAACGTGGAATAGTGGGGGAATCTTTCTTCGATAGGCCTCGATATTGGTTTTCTCACATTATACAAGAGGTTAGAATCGGCAGGCAACGTAACGCATAGCGGCAGGTGGATAAGGAGAAAGGGAGGGAGCGTATATGGAGATTGGGGTTCCGAAAGAGAGAAAAAGCTCGGAGCATCGCGTTGCTCTGACGCCCGGCGGCGTTTATGAGCTCGTGAGGCATGGGCATCGCGTGTTTGTGGAGACGGAAGCGGGAGCGTCCTCAGGATTTTCGGATGAACAGTATCTGGCGGCTGGAGCTATAGTTGTGGCGGATGCGGATGAAGCTTGGTCAAGGGATATGGTCGTGAAGGTGAAGGAGCCGCTGAAGGAAGAGTACCGGCATTTCCGTGAAGGGCTGGTGCTGTTTACTTATTTGCATCTGGCCGCGGAGCGGGAGTTGACCGAGGCTTTGGTGCAGCATAAAGTGACGGCGATCGCTTACGAGACCGTTCAGCTGGCAAGCGGGCAGCTGCCGCTGCTCACCCCGATGAGCGATATCGCCGGAAGAATGGCGGCTCAGGTCGGAGCGCAGTTTTTGGAAAAGGTGCATGGAGGCAGAGGGATTCTGCTGGGCGGCGTTCCCGGCGTGCGGAAAGGGCGCGTCGCCATTATCGGCGGCGGCGTTGTAGGAACGGGCGCCGCGCAGATTGCGCTTGGACTTGGCGCCGACGTGTCCATTATAGACCGCGATGCCGATAGGCTGCGGGTGCTGGAGGACCGGTTCGGCGGCCGGGTGCAGACGCTCGCCTCGCATTCCCGGCAAATCGCCGAGGCTGTAGCCGAATCGGATCTTGTAATTGGAGCGGTACTGATTCCCGGCGCCCGTGCGCCAAAGCTAGTGACGGAGGACATGGTCCGCGCCATGCCGGCAGGCTCGGTTATCGTAGACGTCGCCATTGACCAGGGCGGCAGCGTGGAGACCATCGACCGGATTACGACGCATGCCGAGCCGGTCTTCGAGAGGTTTGGCGTCCTGCATTACGCCGTCGCCAACATGCCGGGCGCCGTGCCGTATACGGCAACGGCGGCACTAACGAACGCCACGCTGCCGTACATGCTCGCGCTTGCCGACCGCGGCGTCCGCACCGCGCTTGCCGGCAGCGAGCCGATCCGGCGCGGCGTGAATGCCATGGACGGCTGCGTCACCCATGAAGCCGTCGCCGCCGCGCATCAAATGAGCTATACCCATGTGAGCGAGCTGCTAAACTCATCGATCGCGTGAGAGAGCCCCCGTGAGGCTGGATTGTTCCAGCTTGCGGGGTTCTTTTTTGCCTAAGAGGGGTGCGCCGCTTGCTTGGCTTCCGGCTGTAAGGCTAGAAATACTCTAGAAAAAGCAGCTAATCCGGCAGTGAAGGGCTGGAAACCGTCTATCAGGCTGTCGGTAGGACTCTAAGGGGGCTGAAATAGGCCCGGCGTCCTTATAGGGTCCTTAACCCGGCTCGCACAGGCAAGAAGAAAGCTCTTAAAGTCCCTAAGGGACCTTAAGGAACCGCGAATAGCCCGGCATCGCCACCTGTTTGTCCGTTCCGGCCTTACTTCCGAATCTCTTGCGAGCGCGCAGCAACGGCACATCCTCCAATCATTTATTCTACGATTTTCCTCATTCTCAATAATTTCTTCATCTACCATTTACGTTCCTCAAACACTTGAAAACTATAATCGCTAAGTATGCCTAGCATTCGATAGATAGAGAGAAGAAGGAAGCCAAGCAATAGGGAGAGAGGAGACACATGTGAAATTACACAAAAAAGCTGGGGTTGTACTAGCCGCATTTTGGCTGTTTTTGACCGTAATGGGCGGAACGGCCGAGGCGCATTTCAGCTCGACGGGGTTCTCGGATATTACCGTTAAGGATAAGAACCTGGAATACAGCTTGTTCTTGCTGGAGAGGGAATTGCTTGAGGCTATGCCACGACTTGATGGCAACGGTGACGGCAGGCTTTCAGAAGACGAGCTGTCCAGTGAAAACGACGCGCTCACCGCGCTCGTTCATGACAAGCTTATCGTCACGGGCAACAGCAAGGTTGGCACGGGAGTTGTACTCGCAGCCAAACAGACCGAAAAAGCAAAAGTGCCGATGATCGAGATCGACATCAACTATGATTTCGCCGAGCCTGTCGACCGGTACATGGTTCAATATAACTTTTATGACGGAACAAACCCCGATCACCGCAGCTATGCAACTATCCGGATGGGGAAGCAATCCATCGTGCAGGTGATTAACAGCTCGAACAATATTTTGCAGATGGAAGGCTACCATGGAACGGATGCGGCAAGCTCCGATGCGGGCACCGCTCAAGGTGATGCTGATTCGAAGCCATTAGCCGCTTCATCCACGTGGACAAGCACCCTGAAGGATTACGTGACGATGGGGATGGAACATATCTGGTCGGGCGCCGATCACATGCTGTTCCTCTGCGGGCTAATCCTTGCCTCGGGCACAAGCGGCTGGACGATGCTGAAGCTGGTCTCGGCCTTTACGGTTGGACACAGCATCACGTTGGTTCTATCCGCGATGGATCTGGCGTCGTTGTCACCGCTTATCGTGGAGCCTCTTATTGCGCTCAGTATCGTCTTTGTCGCTTTTGAGACGATGTTCCGCAAAAGATTCCCGCAGCTGCAAGGCAAGCAGATTGCCGTCACGGTGTTGTTCGGGATGGTGCATGGCTTTGGCTTTGCGGAGATTTTGCACGGAACGATGTCGGGCAACATTGCATTGCCGCTCTTCTCCTTTAATCTTGGCGTTGAGATTGGCCAGCTCGTTGTACTGGCGATCGTCATACCGATTCTGTGGTTGATCCGGAAGCTGATTACAAGCTCACGCAACCGTCAAATCTGGTGGACGTATGCGACCTCCTCGGTGGTTGGTTTAATGGGGCTTTATTGGCTGATCGAACGCCTGATTTCAGACTTCACGATGTAACAACCTATCTATTCATTCAGAAGGAGTGTTTCCTATTATGGTAAGCAAGAGATACAAGAAATGGATCTCTAGCATTCTGCTGGCAAGCATGCTCATGAGCTTGTTGTCCTCTGTAGGCGTTGTTGCGGCTGCAGAAGAAAATACCGTGCCGGAGCTGTTTGTCTCCGAGATTCATCCTGACGTAGCGGGTACGGATGATTACGAGTTTTTCGAAGTATACAATAACTCGAATAAAACGATTCGTTTGAACGATTATACATTCCTGTACCGTTATCCTGACCCAACAGCTTCGCCGGATGCAACGTTCAGCTTCGGTGAGAAGACGTTGGACCCGGAGCAAGCAATGGTGTTTTGGTATAATCCCAAAAACTTTGCTCTGACTGATTTTAATGCCAAATACGGCGTAAACCTGACGGACAGCCAGATCGTCCAGGTTACAGGCTTTAACGGATTTTCCAACTCGGCTGACCGCGCGGTTGTCATTAAAAACAGCCAAGGAACGGAAATTTCGAGTTCCAGCTACACGGCCTCTACAGATGTTGGCGCCGGTCTTGGCGACCACTACATGCTGCCAGCAGCAGGCGGCGTGCCAACCGATAAATTTGCAGTGAAATCTGCTCCAACTCCGGGCACACTGGCACAAGGACAAATTCCGACGGTTCACTACCAATTCCCTGAAGGCCCGGTTAACCAGGCTCCGGTTATTACCCATTCTCCGGTAACGGCAGGAAGCAGTGAACAGGACCTTACGATTACGGCGCAAATTACGGATGCCGATGACACGGCTACGGCGGCGGTCTTTTACAAGAACCCGTCCGACGCTGCGTTTACCTCGGTACCGATGAGCAATACGGGCGGTTCGGATTTTTCCGCGGTTATTCCAAAAGCTTCTCTTACGGGAACCGAGCTGCAGTACTATATTGAAGCTGCGGATGCGGTTAACCATGTAAAATCGTCTACATACACGGTTGCAATCGAGCAGCATAACTTTGATTACTCGAAAGTGCCTCCCATGCTTATTACGGAGCTTGTACCGGATAGTGCAAACATAAACGTTGACGGGAAAGACTGGGACGCTTACGAATTTGTCGAGCTGTATAACAATACGACTCGTCCGATTTTATTAAGTGATTACAAGCTGCTCTATCGTTATACGGATTCTTCAAAGCCGGACGGAATATGGGAGCTGCCAAGCACGGCGGTTATTCCTCCTCTAAGCAACGTTGTATTATGGGTCATGAACGGGGCTAATAAAGATCTTAAAGCAGAAGATTTTAACGCCAACTATAAATCGTCCCTTGTAGAAAATACAAACCTGTTCCGCATCGATGGCGGCGACGGTATGGCTAACGGCGGCCAGCGCAAAATCGTTATCGCATCGAAGACGGGCAAGGAAATTTCCGAGGCATTTTATGAGACAGATCAACAGACTGTCGCGAACAAAGGGATATTCTATCAATATCCGGTAGATGGCACCAACAAGATGAAGCTGGTCAACGCAGGCGTTAATGCAGCAACTCCGGGTAATGTCGAAGCAACCCTGCTTCCGCTTCAACCGGCTCCAGCCATTAATGAACTGCCTGTTATCACGCATACGCCACCCGCATCCGGGAGCATCGATAGTGACCTGATGGTACAAGCAGCCATCGTGGACTCGGACAGCAGCTCTGTAACAGCATCGTTATACTATAAACTTGGCGATTCGGCAGAATACACTTCCATTTCAATGACAGCCGGAGACAACGACGTGTTCTCGGCGAACATTCCGAAGGAAGCTTTTACCGACTCCCAGCTGCAATATTACATTCAAGCAAGCGACGGTACCGATACGGTCAAATCGAACACCTTCACGATAACGATTGAGCTTGGCAACGTAGATTATTCGAAGCTTTCACCTTTGATGGTGACGGAGATTGTTCCGGACTCCACAAACGTAGGTACGGCGGACGGCTACGAGTTTGTCGAGATCTACAACAACACGGACAAAACCGTTAACTTTAAAGACTACAAGATCCAATACCGTTATACCGCTTCGGGACCGGATGCCGATGTGGTCTGGCCGACGGATTCGGAGGACCTGCTTATTCCTTCGAAAAAGACGCTGGTGTTCTGGGTCATCAACAGCCAGAACAAGCAAAAAACCGTTGCCGACTTCAACGCTAACTACGGCACGAATCTTGTAGAAGGCACGGATATCGTCAAGATGTACAGCGACGGCATGGCAAACGGCGGCGGACGCGGCATTGTTATTGCATCGAATACGAAGACGGAAATCTCGGCCGTTTATTACGACACGGACGCGGAGACAGTTGCGAACAAAGGGATTTTCTACAAATATTCGCCAACCGGCAGCACGCAGATGGTCAAATACAGCGCCGGTACGGAAGCGGCGACACCGGGCTCCGCAGCTCCGGTTCAGGTACCTGTCATTACCGTTAAGACGCCGGTGGATACATTAAATCCTACCTATAAGGATTTGACGGCAACGCCGGAAATCGACAAATCGAAAAACCTCTCGATCGTAGCGGAAGCCCATGACGAGAACAATGTTAAATCCGTAGCTCTCTATTACAAGAGCAACCTGGATGCGCAATATACGAAGCGTTACCTGGCAGAAAGCTTTGACGACACGCTGTATCACTACACGATCTACTCGCCGGAGCTGATCGGCCGCGATTACATCGAGTATTATTACGTTATCTCAGATGGCCAGAATGAAGTAACGACAGATAAATACCGCACAAACGTGACTGGCAATACGGATCATTCGCCGCTGCGCCTGAATGTCAAAGACGGGGATTTCCTTGGCGGCATTAAGGTGCTGAAGGCAACAGCGGAGAGTGCGCCTGCTTCGGAGCTTCATCTGTCCATCGACCAGACTGAAGCGACAGAAGGAACGTACAGCGCGGTCGAGCAGGATGCCTACTTCGCTTTCGAAGCGAACGGCGTTAACTACTATTTTAAGAACGGCGTTACAATGGGAGACGAAATTCTGTCGATCTTCCTGGATCCGATCAACACGTATACAACGCTGACGGTACCCATCGCGGCGGAACGCCTGAAGGGCGGAAGCAACATTATCTCCATCCGTGCAGGTACAAAGGCATCGCCGTTTGATGACCGCCCGGAAGAGAACAAGGATGATTTCACCGTACGTAATGTAAGACTTGTATTTGCGGACGGTACGGAAATCTTTGACGATCGTTACAAAAACCGGGATACCGTTATCCCGATGGGCGACAGTGCCGGCAAAAATCCGGTTGTAGATTTCAACTTTGTTATTCCGGATGAGCTGCTTGCATCGAAGGCTTATGCGCTGGATACAACAAAGCTGTCCGACGGTGAGCATACCGTGAAGGTGAGCCACTCCCAATATGGAGAGAAAGCTGCCGTTGTGAAGGTGGATAATACCGCGCCGGCTGTTACAACCACTCTTCAAGACGGAAAAGAATACCGCGGTGCGTTCACGATTGACGCTGCCGCTCAAGACGCGTTGTCCGGCGTGGATAAAGTACAGGTGTGGCTCGACGAGACGCCAATCGCAATCCCGTATGCAACGGCCTCCAAGGATTTGACGGGCGGAGAGCATGTATTCAAAGTCCAGGCAACCGATAAAGTCGGCAACGTAGCCGTGAAGGAAGTTACCTTCTCCGTACCGGACGAGAATCCGCTCAAGCCGGAGCTGGTGTCGCCAACGGATGCTGCAACGGGTACTGACCGCAACGCGGTTCTGTCCGTTAAAGTGAAGGATCCTACGAACGACAAAATGGATGTTTCCTTCTACCAAGGCTTTAAGTATGACGGAGCCAATAAAGACGGCTTTATGGGCTTCCGCAACGCAGCGGATGTCGAGCCTCCGAAGGAAGTTGCTCCTGCCGGGGAACAAGCGATGACGGATGAAGATTATTCGCTGATCGGGTCAGCTGACGGTCAATATCTCACCGATGATTCCACGGAGAAATTCCCTTATCAGCGGTTCCAGGTGCAGCTTGATCCTTCCGTGAAGGATACGGACCAGATTGAACTGAGCTGGAAAGGAAAATCGCTGGAAGGCCGTAAAGTCAGCATGTATGTATGGAGTCCGTCCAAAAAACAATGGATTAGCGTAGATTACAAAGTAGCGGGCGCGGAAGACTTTACGCTTGGCGCCTGGGTTACAGCCGGAGAATTTGCGGATAATCACACGCTGCAGGTGATGGTCCAGGACGAGCTGCCGGCATCGCAAGAAAACTATGATTTCTCGTTTGCCTGGATGTCCGATACGCAGTATTACTCGGAAAGCTATCCGTACATCTACGAGGATATCGTCAACTGGATTGCCGACAACAAAGAGAAGAACAAAATCAAATACGTCATTCACACCGGCGATATTGTCGATGAAGCGGATAAAGAAATTCAATGGCAGCGTGCGGATAAAGACATGAAGGTGCTGGAAGACGCGAACATTCCTTACGGCGTGCTTGCCGGCAACCATGACGTTGACCATCAGCTCGGCGCTTACGATTACTACTGGAACTACTTCGGGGAAGACCGGTTCAAGGATCAACCGACTTACGGCGGTTCCCTGGATAACAACCGCGGTCACTATGACCTTGTATCCTCGAACGGCAATGACTTTATTATGTTATACATGGGCTGGGGGATCCGCGATTCGGATATCGACTGGATGAACGAGGTGCTGGCGAAATATCCGGACCGCAAAGCGATCCTGAACTTCCATGAATTCCTGCTTGTATCCGGCAACCGGGCTCCGATTGCGGATAAGATTTTTGAAGAGGTCGTGCAAAAGAACAAAAACGTATTTGCCGTCCTTTCCGGCCACTACCATGACTCCAAGCTTCTTGTAAGCGAACTGGACGACAATGGCGACGGCCAGGCAGACCGCAAGGTTTATCAAATGCTGTCCGACTACCAAGGCGGTCCGGAAGGCGGTCAAGGCTATATCAAGCTGCTTCAGTTCGATATCGCCAATGACAAAATGTACGTAAAAACGTATTCGCCGTACATGGACGACTATAACTTCTACGATCCAAGCGATACGACAAAACAAGAAGAATTTACGCTGGATGTGGATCTGACACCGCAAGTAAAACGCGTATCGACCGACTACATGGGCGTGAACGTTTATTCCGATCAGCCGATCGGCAAGGCAGATCAGGTAACAAGCGGAGAGCAGGCGTCCGTGAATTGGAGCGGCTTAAACGCCAATACCAAGTATCAATGGTACGCGGTAGCCGAAGATGCATTTTCCGGCAAGACTTTGTCCGACATTTGGAGCTTTAAGACAGGTACATCAGCTGCCGATCAAACGGCTCCAACCTGGAACAACGGAAGCCTAACCGTATCGAATATCGGCAAAACCTCGCTGAATCTGTCTTGGACAGGCGCATCCGATGACGTAGGGGTTACGGAGTACAAGGTATACAAAAACAACGTAGAGCTCGCAACCGTATCGGGTACGACCTACAATGTTACCGGCTTGACGGCCGATACTTCCTACTCGTTCAAAGTGGAAGCGGGAGATGCTTCCGGTAAATGGAGCACAAACGGACCTTCGGCGACGGGCAAAACAACGGCCGATTCCGGCACGACTCCTCCTGTTGAAGTGCCTGGCGGCGGTTCGGGCAATGGCGGACAAACACCGGTGAAAACCTCCGATGGCGTCAGCCTGGAAGGAACAACGAACGGTTCTACTCTGACCGTAACGGCTAAGGCGCTGAATCAGGCAATCGATATGATTGCGGGACAAAAAGGCCAAACGATTGAAATTACGGCGGATTCCACGCAAGCCGTAAGCGCGGAACTGCCAGCACGCGTGCTGCTCGAAGCGTTGAAAAAAGCACCGAATCTGACGATTTCGGTTCATATCGGCGTTATGAGCTATGATCTGCCGATTAGCGCCCTTAATCTGCCAGCTACTATTGGCACGGACGCTTCGATCGTAATCAAGATTGATCCGGTAGACAGCACATTGTCGAGCACGATGAAGGATAAGGCAGCACAATCTGGCGTCAAGCTGGTTGGTACTCCGGTTGAGTTTAGCGTCATTCTTCAATCGAACGGTAATACGCAAGAAATTCATGATTTCGGCAAGACGTATGTATCCCGTACGCTCGACATCAACCAGACTTTGGATGCTTCGCATTCCACAGCGGTGATGTACAACGAGGCGACTGGCACGTTTACATTCGTGCCGGCAACCTTCAAAACCGCAAACGGACATACGATTGTGACGATTCAACGTAACGGCAACAGTATTTATGCGGTTGCGCAGCTGAGCAAAACCTTCAGCGACCTGAGCAAGCATTGGGCAAAGGCGGATATCGAGCTGATGGCCTCCAAGCTGATTGTCAAAGGCACCAGCAACGATAAATTCGCTCCTAATGCCGTTGTAACGCGCGCTGAATTTGCGGCTATGGTCGTTCGTGCGCTTGGTATCTCCGAAGATCAAGCAGCAGCATCCTTCAAGGATGTAAGCAGCAAGGACTGGTTCGCAGGCGCGGTAGGCGCAGCGGTGAAAGCAGGCATTGTAAAAGGCTACGAAGGCAATAGCTTCAAGCCTAATGCTTCGATTACCCGCGAAGAGATGGCGGTAATGATCTCCCGTGCTCTCGCGTTTACAGGCAAACAGCCTGCCGGAGCTGCCTCGGAGCTGAATGCCTTTAAGGACAAAGCTTCGATCGAAGCTTGGGCGAAGCAGGCTGTCGCGCAAGCGGTTGAAGCGAGGATTATCGAAGGCAAGACGGGCGGCAATTTTGCACCGGACAGCAAAGCTACCCGCGCGGAAGCAACCGTTTTGCTGAAGCGACTGCTCGAATACGTAGATTTTATTTAAAGTAATGTGTGCATGAAAAATAGGTCAGCCAGACTTTTCTGGCTGGCTTATTTTTTTGTCGATTTTGGTGACAGGGCAATATGAGGAAGTCGAAGAGTAACGACGAATAGGCGTATTGTATGATATACTTTCTTAACCTAACGATTGTTGAAGGGAAGACCATTTCGTGAATAATTCGGTTCAAATAAAAGCGTTGAAACATGGCAATCTCCTGCATTACGAGTGGAACACCGATCTGCTGGAGGAAGGGGACGGCTATGTGTTTGTTCTTGGCCGTTACGGCAGGAAGCTTCAGCATCATACGAAGAAATCCGTGTTTACCGTAAACAACTGGTCCATCGAGTTTTTCTCGAGCAAGCATTGGTTCACAGTCAGCGCGGCTGTTGTAGACGGCAAGATTAATGAATATTATTGCAATATTAATCAGCCTGCGCTCATTAACGGCAGCGAAATATCCTTTGTTGACTATGACCTGGATCTTGTTCAGCGAGGCGGCGAATGGATGGTTATAGATGAAGACGAATTTGCCGAAAAAGCGATTAAGTTCGGATATCCGGAGCAGCTGATGAAGCAGGTCAGGGAAGAGCTGGCCGGGCTGCAGAAGCGGGTGGCGGAGCGGCAGTTTCCTTTTGACGGAACCATTGAACGGTTGATGGCTCGAATTCCGGACCAGCAAGCAAATGTTACAAATCCGACTGTATAAGAAGGAATTTAGCGCGGGATGTAGAAGTAAACAAGAAATTATTCCACTACTACTATGGACGTTAAGGATGAAGAACGATGCTTAAGGATAAAATTTTGAACAGACAGGCGGGCATCATCACCTACGGCATGACTCCGCCTAAATCAAGCCACACGCCGGAGAAGCTGGCCGAAATTTCGGAAAAGCAGTACGAGCGTCTGAAGAACCTCGACATTGACGGCTTAATTCTGTATGACGTTCAGGATGAAGCGGACCGGACGGATGAGGAGAGACCTTTCCCGTACCTTGAAGCGCTCGATCCAACCTCTTACAGCAAGAACTACCTGAACTACTGGAAGGTTCCCAAAATTATTTACCGCGTGGTTGGCAACAACTCGGAAGAAAGCTTCGCGGAATGGCTGAAGCAGGATGCCGAAGAAGACCGGTTCTCGGTCTTTGTGGGTACTTCCTCGAGCAAGCAGCAGACTACGATGAAGCTGCCGGAAGCCTATGAGCTCAGCAAAAAACTGAACGACCGGTTAACGCTGGGCGGCGTCGTTATTCCAGAGCGCCACATGAAGAAAAACGACGAGCATCTGCGTATCAGGGAGAAGGTAGACGGCGGATGCAAGTTCTTTATCTCGCAGGCCACCTTTAATGTGGAAGCATCGAAGAATATGCTGTCCGACTACTACTATTATTGCCAAGAGCAAGGCATCGAGACCGTGCCGATTCTGTTCAACTTAGCACCATGCGGGTCGCAGAAAACGCTCGAGTTCATGAAGTGGCTGGGCATCAGCATTCCGAAGTGGCTGGAGAACGATCTGATTAAGTCCACCGATATTTTGGACAAGTCGGTTGCGCTGTCGTTGAAAATCTTCGAAGAGCTGTTTGAGTTCGGCATCGAGAAAGGCATCCCGATTGGCTGCAGTATCGAAAGCGTATCGACGCGCAAAGTCGAGATCGAAGCTTCGGTGCAGCTGGTGAAAGACATTAAAACGATGATTGACCGTAAGCTTGGCGTTCACGCCATTGTATAAACCAAAGGCCGCTGTTAAAGCCGGAGCTTGTTAAGAGCCCCGCTTGAACAGCGGCTTTTTTTCCTCTTATAGCCTCCTTTTTTAATGTAAACCTATCCCCTTAATGCCTGTCATCTAGTAGGGAATATCCCATTAAATAGGGTAATTCCATAGATCGAATATTGAAATACCAATACAATATCTATCGGAACAAGCCGTATCGTCAATTCAAAGCCAAATGATGCTTAGATACCATAGTTATAATAATTATTTTCGAAAATAAAAATATCACGTGAAAAATATGAAATTTATAACACAATCAATTATCAAATAATTAATTTAGAATAATTAACTAAAATAATCGATAAAAAAACGTGCATTTACTATTTCTTTAAACGTTTTTTACATTCGCCAAATTATTCTACTCTATTATGATGCAGAAGCATGAGGCAGAGTAGGAGGAATCGGGAGTGAAGAGAAGTTATAAGCTGACAAGCCGTATGTTGGCCGTCGTGACGCTGTGGACAACCGTAGCTGCGTCCGGCGGTTATTTCATGGTGCAGCAGGCTAATGCCGGAACATCCGCCGAGAACGTGTTTGCGAGAGCGGGAGTCACCGCAACCGCAAACGGTTATGTATCGGATGCGTTTGCGCCTTCCTTGGCCATTGACGGACACAGAGAGAGCGGTGAATGGGTATTCCAAGGCAACGACGGTCTGCCGACGGCGGACAATCCGTATTGGCTGGAGGTGGATGCCGGCGCGGAGGTCAGCGTAGAGAAATTTATCATTGGACATGCCGGAGCAGGCGGCCAAGAGGAACCGTACAACACGAAGGATTTTACGATTGAAACAAGCGATGACAATGTCAATTGGACTCCTGTCGTAACGGTAACCGGCAACACCGAAGACACAACAACGCATGAGCTGGACACGCCGGTGACGGCCAGGTACTTCAAGCTTAACATTACGAATCCGGGTGAAGTGGATGCCGATACCGGATTTTACGCCGCACGGATTTACGAATTTGAAGCCATTGGCTTCGATCGAAGCGAGACAGCTCCGGAAACGCCTGAAAATACGAATCAAGGGACTACCTCCGATTCGGCCGCAGTAGCGGGCGATGCGCAGGGCTTGCTCGGCGAATATTACCTGAACACGGGTTCGGGCAACGATTTTGCATTCGGCGATTATAAAGCGACAACGGTAGACTCGCAGATTAACTTTACGGACCTGAATCCGGTATTAAAAGGGATGACGGGCGTTGAGGATGGCGCCAACGTGCGCTGGACCGGCCAGATCATGCCGCCGGAGTCCGGTGACTACACCTTCTACATGATGGGCGACAACGGTTTCCGACTATGGATCGACAACCGGCTTGTGATCGACCATTGGGTGAACGATTGGGATAAAGAGCAGACAAGCACCCCGGTTACGCTCGAAGGCAATCGCAAGTACGATATCAAGATCGAATATTTCGAGGACTTTGGCGGTTCCAATCTGTATCTGCGCTGGTCAACGCCAACGATTGCCAAGGAGATCATTCCGGGCAACGCCTTCTATCTCCCGGCAGAGTATACAGGCCCTAGGGCGGCAAGCGTTGCCGCAGACGGAAAAACCGTCTCGCTTAGCATGCTCTCCGGGCTTGGCGAGCTGCCTGCTGACCTAAATAATCACCTTACCGTCATGGCGAACGGGCAACCGGTATCCGTACAGCAGATTGCAGCCGGCGAAGATTCCTCAAGCTTGACGTTTAGTCTGGCGAAGATCGTACTGCCGGGTCAAACCGTCTCCCTTGCTTACGACGGTCAAGGCAATCTGAACTATGCGGATGGATCAGCCGTTAAGGCGTTTGCATTCGGTGCTGCCAACTTCTCCGAGGTGACGGATTACTCGCCGATCGCAATCGCGATGTCGCTCTACGGCAGCGCGAAGACGAACCGCTCCTTTGCCTGGTATACCCCTTACGACCGTCCGCAAAGCGCTCCAACGAACATAAAGGACAGCATCGTTGAGATCGTGCCTGCGGCGGAAGGATTTGATTCGCCAAATAAAATCCGTGTAATAGGCAAGCCGGAGGATACGCGGGTTCTCAACAATCTGAAGATTACGAGCAGCACGACGGGCTCGTTCATCAGCCATAAAGTGCTCGTTGAAGGATTGACGCCGGGCACCGCGTACAAATATCGCCTTGGCGCTGACGGGTACTGGAGCGAGACGGGTTCTTTCACAACGGAGAGCGATAACGAGAATGACTTCAACTTCCTGTATCTGACCGACTCGCAAGGCTCCAATTCGCAGGATTACGACGTGTGGGGCAACACGATGGAGCAAGCCATCACGAAGTTCCCGGATGCGAAGTTCCTGCTGATGACCGGCGACCAGGTGGATGCGGGCGCGCTTGAATCGCAATGGCTGGATTACTTCAAGAAGCCGCAGTCGATTCTGATGAATCTGCCGCTGATGGCTGCTGTCGGCAACCACGAAGGTCCGTATAACGACAACTATTACTACCATTTCAACTATCCGAACGATTCGATCAAGAACCCGCTGCCGCCGGGCAGCGTGTACGCGTATGACTACGGCGATGCGCATATCATGGTGCTTAACACGATGGATATCGGCTGGGACCAGGCTCAGAAGGATTCCTTCGAGCAGGAGATTGAATGGCTGAAGCATGAGGTTGCGGCGACGGACAAGAAGTGGAAGATTGTAGCGTTCCACAAAGCGATCTATTCCGTGGGTAACCATGCGCTCGACAGCGATATTCTGGCCCTTCGTCAGAAAATGTATCCGATCTTTGACGAGTTGGGCATCGACGTTGTCCTGCAAGGCCATGACCATACGTTTATGCGTTCCTATCAAATGTACAACGATAAGCCGGTTCAGAATGTACAGACGGATGCGCAGGGCAGAGCCCTTAATCCGGACGGTACGCTCTACATGATCAACAATTCGGCGGCAACCAAGTTCTACGATGTCAAAGACGGCGTTGACCGCTACTATGCGGCTGTCTACCAGCAGCCGAAGAAAGCCATCTTCTCCGGCGTCAGCATGACGGATAACAGCTTTACGATTAATTCCTTTATGACAGGCGAGACCACTCCGTTCGATACGTACTCGATTGTACGCGAAGACGAGAAGCCTAAGCCGGTTGAGCAATTGGAAGTAAGCAAATCCGAGGACGGCAAACGGACCATTACCTGGAACAAGCCGCAGGACGAAGGCGTACGAGGCTTCCGTATCTACGAGAAGAACGACAAGCTGGGCATGAACTGGAACGTGTACATTCCAACGGTTGAGGGTCAGGACAGCTACCAATATGTCGTTGACAAAGACAAAACCAATCTTGATCAGTCCTATCAATTCGTTGTGAAGGCCGTTAACAAACGCGATAATTCGGAAGCGAAAATCGCCGTCAGCGCGGGCAACCAGCCGGCTGCTCCTACGGCACCGGTCGTGGACGATGCGCATAACACCTTTGGCTGGACCAACGTAAAAGGTTACGATGCGGTAACCAACTACGAGTACAGCGTAGATAACGGCAACACCTGGAGTCCGACTACGGCTAACCCTCAGCCAATAGCGGATGGCGACTATGCGGCCGGAGCGGTGCAGGTTCGCGTCGCGGCGAATGAATCGCTTGGCGTTATGGCCGGTATGCCGCTTGTATCGACAAAGGCATTCACGAAGAACGATTCCCGGGATACCTTCCTGCTTACGGGTGAAATCGAACGCGGCCAGCAGCTGAAGGTCAGCGTGAATGTCGAGCAGCTGAGGGACTACGAAGAGGATGCTTACGTGGTGTTCCAGCTGATGAAGGGGGAGAGTCCGCAGCCCATTCTCGTCAGCGCCGTACCGCTCAAGAAGACCAAGCTTACGATGACGCAGTACTTCAATGAGACCGGTAAGGATTACAAGGTGAAGGTATTCGTCGTGAACAAGTTCGACAGCAAGAACGAAACTCCGGTTCAATTGGCGAGACCAATGCTGTTCCAATAACGGCTGGAAAGAGAGGATCATGTGCAGTGAAAAAAGTTTTGGCAGCCCTACTGGCGTTGTGTATTGTTGTCCTGCCGGCAACCGGCTATGCGGCTGCAGCAGCCTTTGCGCTTAATATAAGCGCGAAGGAAGTGCTGCGCGGCGGCGAGATTACGTTCTCCGGAACGGCAGAGGACGATGTCGTCCTGAAGATCATCCGTCCGAACCGGACAACCTTCTATATGGATGTTATTGAGCCTGCTAACGGCACTTATACCGCAACCATTACCATTCCCGAGACGCAGGATTTTGCTCCTTGGGGCGTGTATAACGTTACGGCAACCAGCGGCTCTACTACGGTGAACAAGACGTTCTCGGTTGTTGAAGGGTCGGGTGGAGGCTCGAATCCGGGTAACGGGGGGACCGTAACGCCTCCGGCATCAACCATTCCCGCCGATGCCGGCGATTCGACGGGCTCTACCATCAAGCCGGAGCTTGGCAAAGACGGCTATCTATTCGGCAGCGGCACTTTAGCTTCCGCCGCTAACAGCGCGCAAGGCTCCATTACGGTAGAATTGCCTGCGGCAACAGGCGAAACGGGCAGCGCGCTGAACTTCCCGGCAGAGACGCTGAAGACACTCAAGGATAAGAACCTGGATCTGATTGTGACTTCGGGAAGCTCGACGATCCGATTCCCTGCAGGTTCAATCGGGACATCCGATACATCGGCAAGCTCGCAGGTCCGCATTGTCGTAAATACGGTTCTGACAAGCGATGCCAAGAACGCCGTTAACCAAGCGCTTCAATCGAACCCGGACTACGTCTCGACTGGGATTGTGCTTACGGCAACTATTCAAGTGATCAACGGCAGCAGCGTCACGGAGATTCATAACTTGGACAAGCCTGCCGAAGTAGCCCTTAAGCTGACGGACGAGCAAGCGAAGCAGATCCATTCCGGTCTGGCTGGCGTTTATTATGTGAACGGCAAGCAGCTTGACTATGTCGGCGGCAAGCTTGAGGGCAATACGTTCAAGTTTAATGCCCGCCATTTCTCGACGTATACCATTTTGGAATACAGCAAAACATTCGTTGACGTGCCGGCTGGCCATTGGGCGGAAGCAGCCGTGAAATCCTTGAGCGCCAAGCACATTGTATCCGGCGTGGACCAGCAGCATTATGCGCCTAACCGCAACATTACGCGCGCGGAGTTCGCGACTATGATGATGCGCGCGGTGGATTACACGGGTAAAGCGGCAGACGCGGCGGCAGCCAATCCGTTCAAGGATGTACCTGCTGGCCAATATTACACCGATGCGGTAACGCGCGCGGCTTCGCTTGGCATGATGTCGGGCTACGGAGGTTCGTTTAGACCAAACGATCCGATTACGCGCGAAGAAGCGGTCGTTACGCTTGTACGGACCGTTAAGTACTTTGAAGTAAAAGATACCGGCAAAGGTGCGCCTGCATTCGCGGATAAGAAACAAATCTCGGCTTGGGCCAGCGCCGCTGTCGATCAGGCTTGGAAGCTTGGATTAATCGAAGGCGACGGCAAGCAGTTCCATCCGAAAGCCGCTCTGACACGCGCGGAAATCGCCGTTATGATCAACCGGCTGATGCCGTAAGAAAGACGAAAGAAGGAGGACCCGGCAAATGTTTAAGAAGCTTTTTGCGGTGGCGATGACCGTTCTGTGCTTGACCGGCATTCTGGTGCCTGTCGGATCCAATGCCGCGTTTGCGGCAGCGGCCGAAGGGATTACGACCAGGAACGTGGCCATTAACGCGACGGCTACGGCTTCCGGCCAGTGCAACGCGAACGAAATCCCGAGCAACGCCGTGGACGGCAAGACCGATACGAAATGGTGCGATAACACTTCCGCCCAGAAGAAATGGCTCAAGCTTGATTTGGGCAAGGAATATCTGGTTAACGAATGGGTGCTGCAGAACGCTGCGATTAACGAGTCCGGCAACAGCCCGTTCTGGAATACGAAAAACTTCCGGCTTCAAAAAAGCGACGACGGCGAGACATGGACGGACGTTAACGTCGTGACGAACAACGCTCAGACGATTGTTGACCGGTTTGTTACCCCGTTCACGACGCGGTACATTCGTCTCTACATCGACAAGGCGGCGTATGACAGCAACATCGCCCGCATCTATGAGCTGGAAGTATACGGGGTTGAGACCGATCAAATTCCGGCTGAACCGGAGACGAATCTGGCGCCAATCGATTACGTGGATCCTTTCATCAATACGCTTGGCGATAACGGTCAGACCAACCCTGGCCCTACAACGCCGTTTGGACTGGTATCGCTTGGTCCGGACAGCGACGGCGGAGCATTCAGCGGTTATTACTACGAGAACAAAAACCTGAAGGGCTTCTCCCATCTTCGCTTCAGCGGCGTAGGCTGCAGCGGCGGAGGCGGCAACATCCTGATGATGCCGGAGACGCGCGATTTCACGAAGAACGTAGCGGAATACAAGCAGAAATACGACAAAAGCAGCGAGCAGGCTTCCGCAGGCTTTTACGGCGTAACGCTAGCCTCCGGCATTAACGTGCAGCTGACTTCTTCCGATAACGTAGGCTTCCACAAGTATACGTTCCCGGATACGGCCAATACCGGCTCCGTTCTGGTCGATCTGTCGAACTCGTACGCGGGTATGGTGGATGCGAACCTGAAGGTAACGGGCAGCAACGAAATTACGGGGATGATCAAGTCCCAGAACGTGTGCGGCCATGGCTACTATACAATTTATTACTCGATTCAATTCGATCATAACTTTGATTCCTACAGCTCGTGGCAAGGCGATTCCGTAGGCGCGGTAGCTCAGCGCAGCGGTTCGAACAGCGGCGTATGGCTGAACTTCAACACGGCGGAGAGCAAAACGGTTCAAGCGAAGGTAGGTCTGTCCACGATTAGCGTGGAGCAGGCGCAAGCGGAGCGAGGCATGTACTCGGACTGGAATTTCGACGCCCGTCACGAGGAAGCAAGAGCCGCTTGGAGCAACGTCCTTAACAAGGTTGAAATTACGGATGCGGATGAGCAGAACAAGCGCGTATTTTATACGCAAATGTACCATTCTTATCTGAGCCCGAAAAACGTAACAAGCTCGGCCGGCACGTTCAAAGCGGGCAGAGACGAGAATACGATTCGTCAGGCTTCCGAGCTGGGCGATGACTTCGAGTACTACAACGGCTGGACGACATGGGACGACTTCCGCAAATACGCGATGTTCTCCTTGTTCGAGCCGCAACGTTACGACAATATGGTGAAGTCGCTCGTGGATCTGTACAGCACCCGCGGCACTTATACCCAATGGGGCGACGGTTATTGGCCAAGCCCAACGGTCCGGAACGAATTCAACGGACAAGTTATTCTTGATGCGTACGCGAAAGGCTTCCAGGACTTCGACGTCTATAAAGCGTTAAAAGGCATGGCGGTTGACGCCGACAACTTCTCCATCAGCGACGGAGAGATCTCCGGCAAGCTGGAGAAAGCGAACAGCGCATCGTTCCCGATGAAGCTTGCTCAGCTGATCGGCGATAAAGCAACGTTCGAGAAGTACAAAGAGCTTGCCCTGTCGTACAAAAAGCTGTGGAATCCCACGCAGGTGGATGAAAAGGGCACACCAACCGGCTTCTTTACTCCAAATGGAACGACGGTAGGTGCCGGCGACATTCAGGCGGTTGACCGCTATGCTTATCAGGGCAACCTGTGGCAATACCGCTGGTCCGCGCCGCAGGATATCAACGGCCTCGCCGAGCTGATGGGCGGCAAGACCGAGATGGCGAAGCAGCTGAAGCATTTCTTCGGGATCGACGAGTATATGGCGATCAACGAGGAGGATATCTCGGCGCCGTATCTGTTCAACTATCTGGGTTATCCATACCTGACGCAATACTATGCAAGAGAGTTTACGACGGAAGTCGTTATGCAGAAGTACCATAACCACGGGGCTTACGCTTACCCGCTTAAATCCCGCGTATACCGCGACGATCCGGAAGGCTACCTGTCTTCGATGGACGATGACGCGGGCGGCATGTCCTCCTGGTACGTTTTCAGCGCGCTTGGCTTATTCCCCGGCAACCCGGGCGAAGCTTACTTCCTGATCGGCTCGCCGATCTTCTCCGAAGTGAAGCTGCATATGGGCAGCGGGAAGACGCTTGTGATCAAGGCGGATAACGTGTCGAGCGAGAACCGCTTTATCCAATCGGCTGAGCTGAACGGCAAAGACTTCAATCAATCCTGGATCAAGTACGATGATCTGATGGCTGGCGGCACGCTTGAATTCCATATGGGCAGCACGCCGAACATGAGCTGGGGCGCGAAAGCAAGCGCAGCACCTCCAACGACCGATTTCAATGCCAAGATCGACAATAACTACAACCATGAGCAGCTAATCCCTGAGAAATCGACTTGGAGCTATTACGACAAAGGCAAGGAAGCCGGCAAGGGCTGGACGCAGGTAGATTTCGACGACAGCAGCTGGAGCTCCGGCAAAGCGATGCTTGGTTATGACAATTACGGCAAACCGGCAACGACGATCAGTTACGGGCCAAATGCCAACAATAAGTACATTACCACCTATTTCCGCAAAACGTTCGAAGCGAAGGATCTGGACGGCATCCTTGAGCTGGGTGGCAGCCTAATCCGCGACGATGGCGCAATCGTCTATTTGAACGGACATGAAATTTTCCGTACCAATATGCCTTCGGGTGCCGTGAACTACAGCACGCTTGCCAATGCAACGGTTGGCGATGAGCGGGATAAGAACGGCTTCAGTCTTGATCCTTCCTATCTGGTTGAAGGCACCAACGTATTGACGGCTGAGGTGCATCAGGCGAATGCAACCAGCTCGGACATCGCGTTCGACTTCAGTCTCGAAGCGGTGCGCAAGCTGAACGTTCCGGCTGCTCCAACCCATCCGGTCGTTGATGACAAAGCCAATACGTTTGGCTGGACGCCGGTAGAAGGGATCACGAACGCATCGGATTACGAGTTCAGCACGAATGGCGGCAAGTCCTGGACGCAAGCGAAGGCGAATCCGCAGACGGTTGGACCGCTGAGCTATGAAGCTGGCGATGTGCAGGTCAGAGTGATGGCTAATGCGGCGGAGAATCTCGCCCCAAGTAAAGCTCTTCTGTCCACCGAGGCCTACACCTCGGATGTGAAGTGGGATGTGTTTGATCTGAACGCGGATATTCACCAGGACGGCAACATGGTTGTGGATGTTACCGGTACGCTTAAAGGCGACTATACCGATTCGGCGGTGGTTGTCTTCCAGCTCATGGACGGCAAGGAGCATGCTTGGGTATCCAGCGCGGTGCCCGTTCAGACCGGAAGCTTCGACATCTCGCAAATCTATAACGTAGACGCTAACAAATATAAGGTGAATATCTATTTAGTAAACGAATTTAACGGAGATATTTACGAATCTCCGCTCTGGCTGGCCGATCCAATCGTGCAGCAGTCCGAGCCGGGATCGCTTCCGGACAGCCCGCCGGTTATCGACGAGCCGCTGCCGGAACCAATTCCGCTGCCGGATCCGAAGCCGGATGAGCCGGAAGAACCGGAAGTGCCGGAAGAGCCGCAAGAGCCTGGCGACGAATTGACGGTTCAATTCGAGAGCCGCGCACAGTGGACGTCGGAAGGACATCCGGATGGCAAGGGTGGCCTGGGGACCGAAGCCGGCAACGGCGGAACGGTTGTTGCCCATACCTTTAACGGTGCATGGCTGGCCTACGATGTGAATTTCGGTTCGAAAGGCTTTAATAACGTAACCGTTCAATACGACGCGCCTACGGATAAAGTACCTGCCGGCTCCAAGCTGGAGTTCAGACTCGGCAGCGAAACCGGCGAGCTTGTCGGAACCGTTAATCTGGTTGACGACACGAATACGGGCTGGGGAAGTTATGTCCTAACAAACGAGAAGCTGACCAAAACGTTAACCGGCAAGCAGAAGCTATACGTTGTCATGGTGGCGGGAACGCCTAATCCAAACAAATTGCCGTACATCGGAAACTTCGACTGGTTCAAATTCGAGAAGATCAGATCGGATTATGCAAAGCTTGAGCTTGAAGCCTATGACGACTGGTCTACGGAATTAAACCCGGCCAACAGCCAGCCGCTTGGAACGGAAGCAGGAAAAGGCGGAGTTGGCCAACAAGTGAAGAATACGTTTAACGGCGCATGGCTGGCCTACAAGCGTATGGACTTTGGCAGTGAGGGTGCAGATAAGTTCTCGATTGAATACGCGGGCAACTCTACCAACACCTTTAACAACTCGTCAGTAGAGGTTCGCCTTGGAAGTCCGACAGGTAAGCTTGTTGGCACAGTAGCCACACCTCCAACTGCGGCTGCTTGGGGAACGTATGCGACGGTAAGCGGCAGCTTGACGCAGAAGCTGACGGGCATTCAAGATATCTATCTGGTGCTGACCGGATCTGCAGCTAACGGCGAGACCGGCAAGAAATACATTGGCAACTTCGATAATGCTTCCTTCTCCTTGAATGCGCAAGAGCCGGAAGAGCCGGAGCAATTGACCGTTCAATTCGAGAACAAGACCGAATGGAATACCGCACTGAACACGTTCAACAATCAAGCCATGAGGATCGAGAATAACAATGGCGGCCAGACGGTCGGCAATACGTACACAGGCGCATGGCTGGGCTTCAAGGATGTTGATTTTGGTTCGGAAAAAGGCAAAAACCAAGTATCCATCGTCTACGACGCGCCAACCAATAGAGCTCCTGCGGACGTAAAAGCGGAGATCAGACTCGGAAGCCCAACGGGCACCTTGGTTGGAGCTGTAGCGATCCCTAATACAGGCAGTACATGGGGTCAATACAATAGGGCGACAGCGGATCTGAATACGACGATCAAAGGCAAGCAGGATTTGTACATCGTAATGACGGGCAGCACGACTTCAAGCCTCCTATACGTAGGCAACTATGACAGCTTAACCTTTGGCTACAAGCCGGTTCGCAGCGATTATGCGAAGCTGGAGCTGGAATCGTACGACGAATGGACGACGGCATTGAATCCGGCGAACAGCACCGCGCTCGGAACGGAAGCGGGCAAGGGCGGAGTTGGCTTGCAAGTGAAGAACACGTTCAACGGCGCATGGCTGGCCTACAAACGAATGGATTTTGGCACAGAAGGCGTTAATACATTCGCCGTTGAGTATTCAAGCAACTCGGGCAACTGCTTTGCAAACTCTGCTGTTGAAATACGACTGGGCAGCCCAACAGGTACGCTTGTGGGTACAATCTCCGTTCCTCCTACGGCGGGAAGCTGGGGAACGTACAAAACGGAGAGCGGTGCCTTGACGCAAAAGCTTACAGGCATCCAAGACGTATACCTGGTGCTTACCGGCTCGGCCGGCAATGGCGAGACCGGCAAGAAATACATCGGCAACTTCGATAACGCGGCATTTTCGTTAAAAGTATAAGGCAGTAACAGCACAGCCCCCAATCCTTTCGAAGGATTGGGGGCTGTTTTTTGCGCGAAATGCAGGCTGTCCCTCTTAAGGATGCACAGCCAATTACGCTTAAGAGTTCAGAAACGCCTCGCGCTGGCGAAGCTCAATCCGGCGGATTTTGCCGGAACTCGTCTTGGGCAGTTCATTGATGAATTCGATTTTACGCGGATATTTGTAAGGCGCCGTTACGGATTTGACATGATCCTGCAGCTCTTTGACCAGCTCCGGGGAGCCGGAGACGCCGTCCCTCAGCACGATAAACGCCTTGACGATATGGCCGCGGATTTCATCCGGACTTGCGACGGCCGCGCATTCCTTAACGGATGGATGGCGGAGCAAGGCCTCCTCAACCTCAAACGGACCAATCGTATAGCCGGAGCTGATAATAATATCGTCCCCGCGTCCCTCGAACCACAGATAACCTTCCTCATCCCTGCTTGCGCGGTCGCCGGTGATGAAGTAGGAACCAACAATGTTGGCGCCTTTGCGATCGGGATCCTTGTAATACGACTTGAACAGGGCAGGCATGTCAGTATGAACGGCAATGCTGCCGACCTCTCCCATCGGCTGCGGACGGCCTTCGTCATCAATAATCTCGACGAGACCCGGAACGATAGACTTGCCCATGGAGCCAATCTTAATCGGGGAATCCTTCAGATTGCCGATTAGAAGTGTATTTTCCGTCTGACCGTAGCCGTCGCGAATGATGAAGCGGAACAGCTCCTCGAACTGCTTAATCACGGCTTGGTTAAGCGGCTCGCCGGCCGATACGGCGCTGCGGATCGACGACAGGTCGTAAGCGGACAACCCATCCGTCTTCGCCATAATGCGGTATTCCGTTGGCGTGCAGCACAGCACCTGAACCTGGTTGTCCTGAATGATTCGCAAGTAACGCTCCGCGCTGAACGATCCGTTATAGATCAAGCCGGTTGCGCCGCTGCCGAGCACGGATAGGAACGGCGTCCAAATCCATTTCTGCCATCCCGGCGCAGCGGTTGCCCAGACGAGATCGGAGCTTTGGATGCCAAGCCATGAAGCGGTAATGCGCAGATGCGCGTAGCCCCAGCCGTGGCTGTGAACGACGCCCTTCGGATTGCCTGTTGTCCCCGACGTATAAGAGAGCATCGCCGTATCGTCGCGGTGGGTAGGCTCGGCTTCTCGTTCTTCCGGCTGACCTTCCATTAAGGAGCTTAAGGTCATCCAGCCTTCGGCTTGTCCGCCGCTTGCGTCAATCCGGAACTGCAGGGCGGGCAGCTCTTCCGTAATGCGGTCTACTTCAACGGTTCCCTCCGTCCAAGCGATCACCGCGCGAGCTTCGGAATGCTGGAGGCGGTAGGACAGATCCTTGGAACGGAGCATTTCGGAGGATGGAATAATGACAAGACCAAGCTTCAAGCAGGCCACGTAGATTATATACGCCTCGATAGTTCTAGGAACCATGACGAGAACGCGGTCGCCTTTTGCAAGTCCAAGCTCGCTTAAGCCGCCCGCCAGCCGGTTTACCTGCTTCAGCAGCTCGTTATATGTAATCGTCGTAGTATGGCCCTGATCGTCCAGCAAACGGAGAGCAAGCTTGTCCGACTTGTGACGCTCAATCTCAGAGCTGATGTTATATTGTTCGGGTGCGATCCATTGATCGAAATTCATGTAGGCCTGCTCCTTTGCCAATGCGTGATTCATAGCGGATTAGCGACAGTATAGCATAGGTTGTGAGCATGAAAAAGATGACTTCCGACGAAGCAGAAGTCATCTTTGCTTTTCCTTTTAGCCTTGTTCGTCTTGCAGTTCTTCTTTGAAGCCTGCAACGCTTTCTCTCCGGCGCTCGTTCTTTTCTTCGAGCTGGTTTTGTTCCGTGCTGCTGATTTCGGAGCTGAACTCGTTCAAATATTGTTCAGTCTCTTGGATGTTCTGCTGCGTGTTGGCGATATGCTCCTGCAGATGTTCTGCATTGTCCGCGCGATTGTCTGGCTTTGCCATACGTATACCTCTCCTTTTATTCGTGTTTGTAGTCGGGCGCCGTTTAGCACCCAACAGCTATTGTGACCCACGGACTGGATTTTTTATGCAAAAATAAACCAAAGTTAATTGTCTAAAGATTGGTTTTTCTGTTTAATTATATAAGAGGGCTTGTTTTGCCCGGTTTTACGCTAATCCAGCTGTATGCCGTTAACGAATATATAACTATTTAATAGGCGGGTGAATCTCGATGTCGGAAATTACGGTTGAATGTCCGAATTGCGGACACAGAAATCAGGTTGATGCCCTGAAGCTGAGGCAGGCCAAATGCGAAGCATGCCACGAAAGCTTCATTCAAGAGGATGTCCTTCCGGCCGACTTGTCGGATGAGGAAATTGCAAGCAGCGTCGAATCGCTTCCTGCGGAGAGGCAGGAGGAAGAGGTCGACACGGACTCCTGGTCCGCGAAGATCGGCGACCATGAGGAGCAAGTGAAATACGTAAACAAAGGCTTCTGGTCCAAGATGAGAAAATATGCGGGCAAGGTGCCTTTTGCCCATGAAGCGGTAGCGATGTACTATTGCGCGATGGACCCCAATACGCCGGCCAAAGTAAAAGTAACGGCCATTAGCGCGCTGGCCTATTGGATTCTGCCGATCGACCTTGTACCGGATATTTTCCCTGTTATCGGCTATGGGGATGACGCTACCGCGATTTTCGTTGCCTATAAGGCCATAAGCTCGCATATTACGCACGAGCACCGGGATAAGGCTGCAACCTTTTTCAAGAAATAACAGTTAAATATTTATAAAGTACCTCGCTTATTGTTAGCGGGGTATTTGCATCGGAAGATGATTCAGTGAGGAGAGGGCTAGGAGGAAGCAGCACCATGAATATGACGGAAGAGAGATGCGCGATAGAAGCGATAGAAGCGATAGAGGAAGGGCGGAAAGAGGTGATGGCCTACATCCATTCGGATGCGGATGGCTGGATGGAAGCCAAGACGGCGTTGCAGCTCCGTCAGGTGTATGAACAGCATCGTCCGCTGCAATACGATCTTTATCTGGACTTGAGCAAAGGGGAATGGCTGGCGAGGGGCCAGGCTATGGAGCTGTCTGAGGGAGATGTCTGCGTGTTATTCCGAATGGTTACCGAAGGCTTGTCCTGTACCTCGGAGATGATCTTCACGGCCAGGTACAAACAGGAGCTTGAGCCCGGCAACAAGAAGGATCGAGGAAGACTCGACAGCTACTATCGAAGGTTGAAGGAACGCTTGAAGCTGTACGGCATTATAACCGAGCACTACACCGTAAAGCCGGGCACCAGGTATTTTGTCATTTATCCGGAGCAATGGAACGAGAAGACCGGGAAGCGTTGACCTTCCTTGCCGGCAGGTATATGCTGACCTTAGAGGCTATACCGGTTGCAAAGGTGGGAAAAGCATGAATGCGAACAGCTTTTACGATGCAAAGTGGAGAGACGGGGAATTCCGGCCCAAGATCATGGCGTATTACTACAAGCAGTGGGAGGATTTCCACATGGGCTTCCATCAGCACGACTGGACGGAGTTCATGTACGTCATTTCCGGAAACTGCACGGTGGAGACGAATAAGGACGTCATCGCGATGCGTAAAGGCGATCTAATTATGCTGGACGCCGGCGTACCGCATAGACTGATCGTTGAGAGCGGTAGTCCGTGCCGGATGCTGAACGTAGAGTTTGGGTTCCAGCCCTGCGAAGGCATCTACCCGTCGATGAATCAAATGGCCAATCATAACCCGATGTTCTCCAAGCTGCTGGAGCAGCGGCTCGATACCATCGTGCTGAGAGATTATGAAGATATTCAGGTGAATCTGCGAAATCTCGTGTTCGAGCTGGATCTAGGCGGCGAAGGGAAGGAGCAGGGTCGCGAGATGATGACCAATCTTCTGATGTCCCAGCTGCTGGTCCGCGTTGGAAGGCTGGTTGCCGTTGAGGCGAAAAATAGCACGGAGCGCCAAATCCATCATTACGTGCGGCAAGCAACGGAATACATTCATCAATATTACGATACGGCGATCCAAGCCAAGGATATTGCGGCTGCCGTTAATCTGCATCCCGTGTATCTCCAACGTATTTTCAAATCGAATATGAACAAGACCATCAATGAATATCTGGTGGACTTGCGTATGGATAAAGCCAAAATGCTGCTCGCCCGGACGGATGTGCCCATCATCGAGGTGGCGGATCATATCGGGCTGAACAGCCGCCAATATTTCAGTATGTTATTCAAGAAAATGACGGGCATATCGCCTGCCGAATATCGTAAATCCAAGAATACCATCTCCAGCTGGACCGATTATGAAGTTGAAATAGTTGACAACATCTAACGCAAGCTGTTGCGAATGTGGAAACGCCTTCTTTTTCCGCCTGTTAGAATAAGGGTAACGAAAGACAACACCCTTATAGGCGAAGAGGAGGCGTTTTTTATGAGTTTTAAGGTGGCATTCGTAGGTGCGGGAAGTATCGGGTTCACACGCGGCTTGATGAGAGACTTGCTCGCCGTGCCGGAGTTTAAGGATATCCAGGTTGCTTTTACAGACATTAACGAACATAATCTCGACATGGTCACACAGCTCGTGCAAAGAGACATCAACGAGAACGGCTTGTCCATCGAGATTCAGGCCACAACCAACCGCAGAGAGGCGCTTAAGGATGCGCGTTACGTGTTCTGCGTGGTACGGATTGGCGGACTTGAGGCGTTCCAATACGATATCGATATTCCATTAAAATACGGCATCGATCAATGCGTCGGAGATACCTTGTGCGCAGGGGGGATCATGTACGGCCAGCGCGGCATTGCCGAGATGCTGAACATCTGCAAGGACATCCGTGAGGTGGCGGAGCCTAATGCACTGCTCCTTAACTACGCGAACCCAATGGCGATGCTGACTTGGGCATGCAATAAGTACGGCGGTGTACGTACCATCGGCCTATGCCATGGCGTACAAGGCGGTCACCACCAAATCGCTCGTGCGCTCGGTCGTGAGAAGAAGGATGTCGACATCATCTGCGCGGGTATTAACCATCAGACGTGGTATATCTCTGTGAAGACAGATGGCGTTGATCGTACAGGGGATCTGTTGGAGGCATTCGAATCGGTGCCGGAATTCGCTCAGACCGAAAAGGTCCGCATCGACATGCTGCGCCGCTTCGGCTACTACTCCACCGAATCCAATGGTCACTTAAGCGAATACGTGCCTTGGTACCGCAAACGCGCCGATGAGATCAAGGACTGGATCGATCTTGGCGTATGGATCAACGGCGAGACCGGCGGCTACTTGCGCGTCTGTACCGAAGGCCGCAATTGGTTCGAGACCGACTTCCCGAACTGGATGAAGGCAGAGCCGTTCAAGTACACGGCTGAGAATCGTGGGGAAGAACATGGCTCTTACATTATTGAAGGCCTCGAGACAGGCCGAGTCTACCGCGGTCACTTCAATGTCGTGAACAACGGCGTCATCACCAACCTGCCGGACGATGCCATCATCGAAGCACCGGGCTATGTCGACCGCAACGGCATCAACATGCCGGTTGTCGGCGACCTGCCGCTCGGCCCAGCAGCCGTCTGCAACGTCAGCATCTCCGTCCAACGCATGGCCGTAGAAGCCGCCGTGCACGGCGACGACAAGCTGCTCCGCCAAGCGATGATGATGGACCCGCTCACCGGTGCGGTGTGCAATCCGAAGGAGATCTGGCAGATGGCCGACGAGATGCTCGTCGCGCAGGCGAAGTGGCTGCCGCAGTATACGGAAGCGATCGCCGCAGCGGAGGAGCGGTTGGCAAGTGGTAACTTGTTGCCAACGCGGGAGAATTATCAGGGCGCTGCGCGCCTGAAGACGAAGTCGATCGAGGAGCTCAGCCAGGATCGGGAAGCGGCGACTCGCAACGCGATCGAGTCGGATAAGGCGAAAGAGCGGCCTGCGGCCGGGGTTTAAGAGATGATGTAAAAGAACTCGCTCGATGTTGAGCGAGTTCTTTTGTACAATGATGACTATAGAACCATCGTGAAAAAAGAGAACGGGAAGTATCCCAAGCTTCGTAGTACTTTAGATAAGAGAATGGGTATTCTTATTGCTTCAACATCTTATACCTGACAACCTGTCGGAGGACATCTAGTAATGAATTAATTAGTTACATGCTGTAATAAAGAGCCCTCCGCGTTGCATACAATGTCGATTTAAAAACTTAAAAGTCAAACGAGTGTCAATGCGTCTCCTTATGTGGTGGATAATGCGCAGCACGCATTCTCTTTGAACTAGATTGACCGATCTATATTGAAGACCGGGGGATTATTGAACGGACTTATTTAGCCTTCAAAATGATCACGCAAATTTGACTGATAATTAACTCAAAATTAACTTTAAGATCATGTTCCCAAACTCTAATTAAATTCCAATTATTATTTATGTAGTATTCCGTAACTTCTATATCTCTTTCCACGTTACGATTTATTTTTTTCTTCCAATAATCTGAATTCTTAGATGGCAACTTAAAATGCCGTTCACATCCATGCCAGAAACAAGAATCAATAAAAATGACTAATTTATACTTTTTTATTGCTATATCAGGTCTCCCGTACAACGAAAGAACATTTTTCCGAAATCTAAAGCCGTATTTCCAAAGAGCTTTAGATACAGATTGTTCTAATTTAGTGTTCTTACTTTTTATTTTTCCCATTAGCTTTCTTCTATTATCAGTCTTGTTAACTTCGAACACCTCCTTAGTACACAAATAGAGAACGTATGTTCTGTTCTGTTCTTTGAATATACTATACTACACGATAAAAGTTGAGAGTTTTTAATTGAAGCAGCTTTATCTACGTAGCATAAAAACAAGATGCCACTTCCCTGGGGAAATAGCATCTTGTTTTAGTTTTTATAAAAGACTAATCAAATTCCCTATAACCTGCGCGCCTTCTGCGCGGGTCATAAGCGCCTGCGGAGCAAACATATTATTGTCACGGCCATTAATCAAGCCAAGTTCCTGCGCAAGGCCTGCTGCATCCTGTGCCCAAGCACTGATGCTGCTGCCATCCACGAATGTTGCAGCACCATTCGCGACATCCGCCTGTTCACCCTTCACATACTCATAAGCCCGAACGGTCATAACGACCATTTCTTCCCGGGTAATAGCATCGTTCGGTGCAAACGTATTGGAGCTGCGCCCCATCACGATACCTGCCTTGCTAACCGCTCCAATATACCCAGCGTACCAAGCATCGGCTTTCACGTCGAGGAAGCTTACTGATCCATCAACATCTTCAAGGCCTAGAGCACGTGCGATCATTGCAGCAAATTCAGCTCGAGTAACATTGCCTTCCGGATTAAACAGGGTATCGCTAATTCCTGTCACAATATGCCTAGCAGCCATTTGCTGAATGACATCATGTGCCCAGAAGGCGGGGCTAACGTCAGTGAACGACTTATCGTACTCTAGCACGGCATAATGCGAGAAGTGCTTAACATAAGCTGTCATCACACCATCTGCTAAAGTGCCGCCAACATATTGCAAAGCTCCGTCAGTTGCGATGTAGTACACGCCAAGCAGATCAGGATTCGCGTTCGGGTCAACGGTGAATGTCAGCTTCAATGGCTCATCGAAGGTAGGCACCGGCACTGCAGTTCCATCTGCTCTGATAACCGACAAGCTGAAGTCGTAGACCGTGCTTGCTGTTGTCAGATTCACAGTACCATTAACAGCCTGGTTGTTAATCAGACTATTCACTTCACCGTTCGGCACCTTAACAGCCGAGAAGCTGATATTTGCCCCAGATGCTTGAGTACCTGTTACAGCTCCCATGATCCCGGCCAGATCATCCTTCGTAAACGAAATGGTCATGCCATTCATTACAAGCTTTAGGGTATTGTCACCCACAAGCTGAACGACATTGCTAGGGAACTGAACGGTATTCTTACCATTTGCTACAGTGACGGTAATCGTACCCGAAACCGCATTTTGCAGATCTGCGCTCGTCAGTACCTGTGTAGTTGCAGGAACAGTTGGATCAGATGGCGTTGGATTCGTTACGACTGGCGGTTGTATCCGCTCCGCTACAATAACCGTTCTAGTTACTTCATCGGCAGCATTACCGGCAGCATCAGATACGTTGTAGTGGAAGGTGTAAGTGCCAGCGACGGAAGTATCCAGCGTTGTGCCGTTATTGACGTTATTAGTAATGGTCCTCACAATTTGGCCGGTAATATCGCCATCCCGGTCGTCAGATGCGGTAGCCCCGGTGTCGGTATAGCTAGCTCCATTCGCCAGATTAACAGTGGCATCGCCAAGCAACCTGATAACCGGCTTAACCGTATCCGGATCCTCGCTCACAACAATGGTTCTAGTCACTTCATCCGCTGCATTACCGGCAGCGTCACTCACGTTGTAGTGGAAGATGTAAGTACCGGCGACGGAAGTATCCAGCGTGGTTCCGTCATTCACGTCGTTCGTAATCGTCGTAATGATACTTCCAGTAAGATCGCCATCCCAATCATCCAACGCGGTAGCGCCCGCATCGGTATATTCGGCACCGATTGGCAGGTTAACGACGGCATCTCCGTTCAGGGAGATAACCGGTTTAACGGTATCTTTTGTTGCAATAACTCCTTCAGAAGCTGCCGTCTCCTTCGCAAGCCCTTTCGACAATTGAACGGTAAAGCTGAAGCTGCCGTTGGTATCTTCGGTTGCGGCCTGGAAGGCATCCAGCGTAATGCTATCAACGGAAGCGCCGGTTGCACTTAACCCATCCAAGCCTTGGATCGCATCCTCAAGCCATGCCTTCACTTCATCCTCCGAGTTTGCTGTCACTTTCTTGACCGTATAATTACCCGCTTCAATGAGACTTTTCGCAGTCTTGAGAGCCTGCACATCCGCAGGGTCCGCAACCCGCTTCGCAACACCCAGATAGCTGATCAATGCTGCCTGGTTGCCGGTATACGTGTTGTTAATCGAATAGGTGACCGTGCTATCGACTGGCAGGGTAAAATCATAGGTCACCGTTGTGCCGTCAGGTCCAGCGATAAGACCGGTACGTACAGGCAATGCAACAACATTGTTGTCGGCATCCTTGTAGCTCAGGGTAATATCCATCGTCCGGTTCGTGTTATTCCACCAGTCACGATGGAAGGAAGTGATGGTATAGTCGCCCGCGGTTAACGGAAGGACGTAGCCGAGCGGGTTGTTCATGGTGTCGGAGCCGTAGACCCCGGTCTGACTTTTATTCGTTGCAACAACAGCTCCCGATATCGCCTTATACTTGTAGTTCGTATCAGTTGGGGTATGTCCCCAGACGGTATCGCCGGTGGAAGGCTGGTCGGCTGCATTATTAAGCAGGGAGTCTCCCACTAAAGTTTTGACCGCATTATAAGGTGGCGTCGTTGTGCTGTCCGATACTCCTGGATCTAGGAAATAGACCAGGTTGTCAGGAACAACTTCGACCTGCACGTTAATGGACAGATTGTTGCCGCCGACAATTTCGCCGGTCACTTGTACGCTGGAGTATGGCGTGCTGAAGCGCTCCGGCGTGTTGTTCAGCCAATGAACCGTTGCATCCGCATCCGTTGTTCCGTCAGCAAGCGTGACTTTAACGGTATCCGGAAGTCCCGTAACGGCTTGACCGGATCGGGTTGCGATAATCGTTGGGTACGTACCCGTGACCGCAACAGGCTGAGTCCGCAGCTTGAGGGCGCCAGATGCATCCTTCAAGTTGTTCAAGGCAAGGTCAACCTTATATTGCGTAGCCGCTTCATCGGCCAGAACCGCTTGCGCAGCCTCTATTGCCGCCGTAAAAGCTCCCCATTCCGTTGGCATGTAATCCGCTTCCTCATATCCGCTAACCTGAGTGATGAGGTCGGCGAGTGCCGCTTTGGATACCGTTCCGTACACCTCTCCCAAAATATCGATCGCATCGATGGAGAAGCTGCCGTCCTTCACGGAGACCTTCAGCGTATGAGGGCCATAGCTTAAGCCTTCATAGGAATAAGTATCCGTCCGATTGACCGAGGCGGCAGGAATAGCAATGTTCGTTCCTACAAGCTTGTCGTCTACAGCAACATCAATGGTTGCCGCTCCGGTATCGCCTACGAGACGGAAGCCGCTGCCCGTAAACGGCAGTTCAAAAGAAGTCGGATCCGCTGCATCGGCGGTTACGACGGCTTTCTCAATGGAAAGGTAGTTGCCACTGCCGGATGCCGCGGCGGTTTTGACGATTTTGACATTATGCACGCCTGGCGCAAGTCCGCTGATCTGGTAGATAAGTTGGCTGCTGCTGTTGTTGGCATAGGCTTTGCTCGTAACGACTCTCTTCGAAGCGTCATGATTATAGCCCGTTCCAAAATCGTCCAAGTACACGTCCATCCGGACAACCGCGTTGGTGCCTTGCCCTTGGCCGTATACGGAAACGCCGGTCCCGTTAAAGGTGAGGGAGGCATAGCTGCCCGTCTCGCCGGCCCATGCATTGGTGTTGTTCGAGCTCCAGGCGGCGGTATTGCCTTCGTTCTTCACCATGTACCAACGGTTCAACGTACCTTCGGTCTTGGAGGCGCTGCTGAACATAATGCTTGTTCCGCTGGTGGAGATCGTCCGGTTCAACCGGCCTGCGCCGCCGGACAAGCTATGCGCCCACGGGAAGCTGCCTTCATGGTAGGTAACGCGGGAATCCAGATCATCGACCCGTTCCGCTACGTAAGGCACATAACCGTTAACGGCTTCAACCTTCAGGTTGTCGAAAACGGATTGCTGCAGGCTTGTTTGAATCATCACCTGACCGGAGAGCGGAGCACCGCTGGCCGTATCGTTATAGGTTGTTACAACCTTGCCGTCAAGGGATGCGGTAATGAACTGGCTGGCTCCCTTAATTGAGATGCGGTGCCATTTGGAAGCATCGAACCCTGTTAAAGTGCCGCTTGCAACGGTTGCGGTCAAGCGGATCAAGCGCCAAGTGCCGTCCGCATAAACCCGGAATTTATAGCCGGATTCCGAATCGGAGGTGGTGCCGTTCAGCTTGTGGCGCATGCCAATCGCGACGTAGTTGTCTCCGGTATGCGTTGGGTCCTGATCCATCTTGAAATCGACGGAGGTCTCATAGTTCGCCCAGCGTTCATCGCCAAGTACCGTATAGGAGAATGGCGTCGTTGCCCAAGTGCCCGGCTTGTTGCCGGAGTAAATCATCTGCTTCATGCCGTTAGAACCGTCTTGGCCGATGCCCGGATACACCTCGAAGGCACCGCCTTGGTCGGCGGTATAACGAGGCGTGCCGCCGCGGCGCTCGATGTAGCTGAGGCCATTGCTGTCCGCAGGATAATCGGCGTATTCGAAATCGTCCTCGTACAGGACGGCCGGATTGCTTCCGTCAACATCCAGCACGGACTGCTCCGGAATATCGTTATTGCGCGTGTATGGCGTGCGCGGATTGCCCGTATTCGGGTTTACCGTCGTGCTTGTCACGCTGACCATGGAATGCGGTTTGACCGTAAGGGTATACGAATACACGTCACCATTATCGGTTGAAGCAAGGTTAGCAAGCTGTTTGTACCAGTTGGCGTCATAAGCTTGCCCGGCGTCGGCGCCGCGTGTTTCCCAGACCTGAAGCGGGCTGCCGGCGTTTGCGATATTTTTCTTCACGTCGAATTGGTATTCGGCCACCCGGTCGCTGTCATTAACCATGACGACGGAGAAGTCCTTCTTATCCGGGCTGACAAAAGCAAGGCGGTTATATTCCGCTCCAGCCGCGTTGCCGTCCATCTCGCTGTTGCCGCGGCTGCCGATGACGCCAAGGCTTGCGTTCGGAATGTACATCCAGCCATCGGCGGCGAATTGCGTAAATTGCATGACCGTCTGTATACCCACGTCTGGCACATAATAGCCGGACCATGGATCTCTGGCGCCGATCAGCTCCTTGCTGCTGTACGGAGCGCCGCTGTAGAAAGCGCCAATCGCGGGCTGGAACATGTAATGCGTCCGTTTGCCCTGCGTGTACATGCCGATGAAGCGGCCGGCCACGTCCAGCGCGCTGGCGACGCCGCCGAATTTTTCATCCGAGTTGGCCCGGTACTTGGCGAACGTCTGAGGCGCAACGCCTTCGCTGTACCAGACCTCCTTCTGGTTCTGCTCGTTGACCTTCAGGTAGTCGGCGCTGGTCGCCATGTTATAGTGATAAGCCATTACATCCACGGCATTCATCAGATCCGGATCTGCGAGCATCCGGGTCGGAATGTTGAGGGAAGTATTTTCGTCGGAAGCGATAATCTTGATTTTGTCGTAGTTAGGGAATTCCGCGTCGCTGCGCATGCGGTTTGCGAACCACTTGATGAAGTTGACGTTGGGAGTGCCGGTCTCGTTGCGGTCCGGGTTAATGTAGTCGAGGTCGTAGCCGTAGGTGTCATGAATGGCAATGGCCGTATCCTTGTACCATTTGTACATTCTCTCGTAGGCGGCTAATGTAGCGGGTTGGGAAGGGTCGGTATTGCCGTCGCTCCAGGGCTGTACCCAGCCTGGCTGCGTCCAGCGGAGGATGCTGACTTTTATGTCGGGATTGATGGTTTTGGCATCGGCAGCGAATAGATAACCGGCTCCGCGGCGGACATTGGCTTCTTCGTCGGCCGACCGTTTGGTAGCGGGCTCGGTGCCGGAGGAGGTGTTGGAGTCGTTGCCCATCTCGATCTTAATATCGTTGATGCCAGCGCCTGTATCCTGATTGAATAACAAATTCATCATTTCCCAGTACTGGTCGGGATGCTCTTCCTTATAATCCAGCAGCAGGCGGGATGTATTATTGGCGGACACAAGGCCGTAGCCTTTGAACGTATTGGCAGGGTTCGTATCGGCGGCGTCGCCGTCAATGGTAACCACGGTAGGCGCCGATTCGGCGGCAGCAGCCGGGGCAGGGGAGATCAGTGGTATAGCAAGAACAAGCGCTAGAACAAAAGAAAGGCTTTTTTGAAGCGGATTGCTTATCTTCATTACCTGCTCACTCCTTAATGGACGATGGTCATGCTGCAAGATGTCTCGTCTAAGATGCGATGGTGAATGCGTCTGCCATGCAACGGCTCGCGGATGTTCCCCCTTTCCGTATTCGATTACGCCGCTTTATTATAGGAAAGTTTGGAAGCGTATTCATCCAATTAATTTTACATGTAATGGAACTATCTTTACTTCTTGCGCAGTAGCTCAAAAAATAAAAATACTTGCATACAAGTTAAATCCAAGGGGGATAACCCTTTAATTTGTTCCTTATGATGAAAGCGTTTTCTCTCTATAATCTTGTTCAGAAGGAGGTGGCAGCCGAGCTTAGCAGAGAGGGTCAGACACAATAACAATCTACTTCATAGAGAATCAACGCGCAGAGATGATTCAAGTTAAGTCGTAGGTAAATGTTGTGACAAGCCATTTCAAATCCCAGGAGGTAGATTATGTTTAAGTTGAAAAAGAAAGTTATGACAGCAGTACTGGCAGCATCCATGAGTATCGGTTTATTCGCGGCAACGGCAAATGCGGCAACAGACTACTGGCAGAACTGGACGGATGGCGGCGGAACGGTGAACGCGGTTAACGGCTCCGGCGGCAACTACAGCGTGAATTGGTCGAATACCGGCAACTTCGTTGTAGGTAAAGGCTGGACTACCGGCTCTGCTTCCCGTGTTATTAACTACAATGCAGGCGTATGGGCGCCTAATGGCAACGGTTATCTGACTCTCTACGGATGGACTAGAAATTCCCTGATCGAATATTACGTGGTAGACAGCTGGGGTACATACCGGCCTACCGGTACTTATAAAGGGACTGTGAGCAGCGACGGCGGCACTTACGATATCTATACCGCTCAACGCGTCAACGCGCCATCCATTGATGGAACGGCTACCTTCACGCAATACTGGAGCGTCCGCCAATCGAAGAGAGCAACCGGCAGCAACGTTGCCATTACCTTCGCTAACCACGTTAACGCTTGGAAAAGCAAAGGCATGAACCTGGGCAGCAGCTGGTCCTACCAGGTCCTCGCGACGGAAGGCTATCAAAGCAGCGGCAGCTCGAACGTAACGGTGTGGTAAGCTAATAAGTTACTAAGAGAGCCTGAATGCTTCTTACCATATGAAAAAAAGAGCCAAGGCCGGCCGGTCTCCCTGACGGCGGCCTTCTCTATTTCGAATGCTCAAAGGAGATCAACCGATGAGAAAGCTTATTGTCTGCTCTCTATTAACAGCACTAGTCATGGTCAGCGCTTGCACGGAGGAGCCGCAGCCGGACAAAAATGCGCAGAATCAGCCTGCTCAAGCGGAGGCCGTGGTTCAGTCTTCCGCCAAGCCGGAGAATAACAAGGATGATAGCTTTGTGCTGGTGAAGGGCGGAGCCTTCGCCAATAAGAAGTCGAGCTATTACGGGAAAGACACGAAGCTCCCGGACTTCTATATCGGCAAATACGAGGTCACGCAGGAAGAGTGGGTTAACGTCATGGGAAGCAACCCCTCCCAGTTTAACGGCGGCAAGCTGCCGGTCGAGATGGTCAGCTGGTACGACGTGATCGAATATTGCAATGCAAGAAGCGTGAAGGAAGGGCTTAAGCCCTATTACAGCATCGATAAGAACACGAAGGACCCGAATAACAGGAGCGAGCATGATCAGCTCAAATGGACGGTTACGATTAACGAAGGCGCTAACGGGTACCGGTTGCCGACGGAGGCAGAATGGGAATATGCCGCAAGCGGAGGGCAGAAGAGTGGAAGCTTCACCTACAGCGGAAGCAATAACGTGAACGAAGTCGCTTGGTATTGGAGAAACGCCGGAGACAAGTATCTAGAAGGAGACTGGACCTGGCCTGCGATAGAGAACAACCACGATGCGACCAAAACGATCGGCATTAAGAAGCCTAATGAATTAGGCTTATACGATATGACGGGGAATGTACGGGAATGG
This sequence comes from Paenibacillus sp. BK033, assembly GCF_004345425.1. GTDB lineage: Bacteria > Bacillota > Bacilli > Paenibacillales > Paenibacillaceae > Pristimantibacillus. The sequence continues at coordinate 331,644 of NZ_SLVP01000003.1, read as the reverse complement.
TGCTGGGACTGGTACGTGGGGCAGGATGTACCGCAAGGCGCTATGCGGGTCGTCAAGGGCGGCGGCTGGATAGGCGATATCGGCAGCGCCGTGTCGGCCTTCCGGGGCAAGTTCGAGCCTAACGGCTTTGGGCCGGATCAAGGCTTCCGATTGGTTCGCGGGGAATAGATGGTGCGTAGACATACCGTCAACACGAATAAAAGCACATTGCATCAGAAGCACTGTTCGAGTAGAACAAGCGGCTGATGTGGTGTGCTTTGTTATTTGATACACTATAAGCATGGAGACTACCTTTGCTTATACCCTTTACATTGCCACGACACCGAAAAAGCTATGGGAAGCTTTGACGAGCAGCGTATATACGACGAGATATTTTTTTGGCAGCCGCATTCAGTCCGACTGGAAGGAAGGCTCGAGCATTACTTACTTAAGGAACGAAGAGGTAACGGATTACGGGATTATCCTGAAATGCGAGCCGTATCGGCTGCTTTCTTTTACCTGGACCTATGCAGCTGACAAAACGGTTCGTGATGAACCGCAAAAAGTAACCTTCGAATTAACGCCGCTGGATTCTACAGTAAAGCTAAAGCTTAAACACGAAGGTCTTGCCCCGTCAGACATTGTTGAGAAGGAAGATACCTTTGAAGGGATCAACAATGGCTGGCCGGCGATTCTGAGTAATTTAAAAAGCCTGCTGGAGACGGGAACAACGCTGCGCGCCGTTACGATATAGCCGAGTATATCTACTCAAACACAAATTAGAATTTATTTTGCGGGAACGATGGTGACTATGAAGGTTCAGTTAGACAATTACACGATAGACGTTAACGTCCTCTATGGCGTGAGGAAGAAGCTTTATCTCCAGATGGATTCGATGGGGCATATTACGATTAAGGCTCCTAACGATACAAGCGATGAAGTGATTGAGCAGGCTGTGAAGCAGCATGAAAAAGAAATCGTAAGCCGACTGCAGGCCATTGCGAAAGCGCAGGCTATAACGCCAAAGACAAGGGAATATGAGGACGAAGGGAAGTTCCTTCACCTCGGCAAGTATTATTCTCTCCATGAATTAATCGAGACGGAAGGCTTATCGGAAGAGGAGCTGCGGCTGAATCTCCGGAGGTTCTATTTTGCCAGCTGCAAGAAGGTAATAGCGGAACGGATCAAGCCTTATCAGGAGAAGCTGAAGGTCAGACCTAAGTCGATTGACATTGTTGAATCGGCGACCAAATGGGGGAGCTGCAGCTCCAGCAAAAAGCTGACCTTTAACTACCGCCTCGCGATGGCTCCGGTTGAAGTGATTGATTACGTCATTATCCATGAGCTCTGCCATCTTACGCATATGAACCATGACCGTTCCTTCTGGCGACTGCTCGGAAGCATCATGCCCGACTACAAGGACAAGGAAGCGTATCTGGCCCGTTACGGGCAGGCGATGACGCTGTAATTGGCAGGTTTTATCCATAGACATGAAATCGGCTATGCGTCAGTATAATATTGGAGCGATCTGTTTAAAAAAGAGAGAGAGGAATCTCTCTCTTTTTTTATGTCGAATTTAGCAGAAATGATGATCCTTTAGTGCTATATTAAATCTATTGACAGCATTTGATAGAAACTGAATAGCAAGGAGGTTCGAAGCCTTTGAATCCTACGCGTTTATCCTGCGACTGGTCCTACAGCGAGATTGTCAATTACGGCATCCAGCAAAATCATGTGCCGGTCGTAAGAAGTATAGAAATACATAATCATACGGAAGAGGATCTAACTAACTTTACGGTCCGGCTTACAGCCGAGCCGGATTTCGCTTACGAGTGGAGCAAAAGCTACAGCCTGCTGCCTGCCGGCCAATCGCTGAATCTCGGAACGATTCATCTGCAGATGTCGGCGTCTTATCTGGCTAATTTATCTGAACGGCAGTCGGGGACGCTTACGCTGCAGGTGCTTCAAGGGGATACGGAGGTCTGCCGAGAGCGCGGGACGATAGCCGTATTAGCCTTCGACGAGTGGAGCGGGCTTGCCGTGCTGCCGGAGCTGACGGCTGCTTTTGTCATGCCGAACCATCACCATATTGCGCAGGTCGTCCGGGAAGCCGCGGATATTCTAGCCAAATGGACCGGAAGCTCCTCGTTCACCGCTTATCAGAGCAAGGATCCGAATAAGGTGCGCATGCAAGCGGCGGCAATCTACGCGGCTTTGCAGAACCGGAAAATCGCGTATAACGTAGCGCCTCCAAGCTTTGAAGTTATTGGTCAGCGCGTACGTCTGCCGGAGACGGTCTTTACGCACCGCATGGGGAATTGCCTGGACCTGTCCCTTCTTTACACGGCCTGTCTGGAAGCGGTTGGGCTGCATCCGCTGCTCGTCTTCACGAAGGGGCATGCGTTCTCCGGCTTATGGCTGGAGGAGGAGACCTTCGCGGAAAGCGTGCAGGATGACATCTCCGTTCTCACGAAGCGGATCGCGGCGGGAATGAACCAGATCTGCGTGGTGGAGGCTACGGCTTTTGTGGAGGGCGAGACGATAAGCTTTGATCAAGCGGTTGGATTAGCGGAAAAACATCTGCAGGATCCCGACAAGTTCGACTGCGTGCTGGATATTCGAAGAGCCCGCGCCGCGGCGGTACGCCCGCTGCCGATTCGGACGGCTACGCCGGAAGGCTGGATTGTGGAGCCGCAAGCGGCAGTACCTGGCGAGACGGATGCGGCGGCGCCTGAGCTGGTTGACGTTTTTGAAAAACCGCTCGAAGTGGATGCACTGTCGCAATCCCCTCGCCAGAAGCTATGGGAACGCAGGCTGCTCGATCTGACGCTTCGGAATTCGCTTCTGAACTTCCGCTTGTCCAAGTCGAGTATTCCGGTCATTACGGCTCAGTTAGGAGATTTGGAGGACGCACTCGCTGACGGCGAGGAATTTCAGCTGCTTGCGAAGCCGAATGACTGGCAGAACAACGGCCGGAATGCGGATTTGTACCAAAGCATTAACAGCGACCACCCGCTGGCTCAGCTTCTGAAAGAGGAATTTAACCGGAAGCGTCTGCGCGTCGATCTGGATGCCGTGGAGCTGGAGAGACGGATGGTGCATCTGTACCGTTCGGCCCGAGTCTCCCTTGAGGAAAATGGGGCCAATACGCTGTATCTGGCGCTGGGCCTTCTGAAATGGTATGAGACTCCGGTCAGCGAGCTGCCTCGTTACGCTCCGATTGCTCTAATTCCGGTGGATATTATCCGGAAATCCTCGCGGCAAGGCTATGTCATCCGGGCCAGAGACGAAGAGCCGCAGATGAACATTACGCTGCTGGAAATGCTGAAGCAGGATTACGGCATCGGCATTGACGGGCTGGATCCTTTGCCTCGCGACGAGAAAGGCATTGCCCTGAAGCAGGTATTCCATGTGTTCCGGCATGCGCTGATTCAGGTGCCAAGGTGGGATGTGGAGGAGACCGCCTACCTGGGCTTGTTCTCCTTTGGTCAATTCGTCATGTGGAACGATATCCGTACGCATGCCGATAAGCTTGCCCGCAATAAAATCGTAGCCAGTCTGATGGAAGGCCGGTTGAAGTGGGAGGAGCAGCCGGAGGAGACGACTCCGCTGGATCAGGATCACCCCACCCGGTTATCCATTCCGATCAGCGCGGATTCCTCGCAGTTAGCAGCTGTTCGCGCGGCGGCAGGCGGCCAAAGCTTTGTGCTTCACGGTCCTCCGGGAACGGGCAAATCCCAGACCATTACGAACATGATTGCGGGTGCGTTGGCTCAAGGAAAGCGGGTCTTGTTCGTCGCGGAGAAAATGGCGGCCTTGTCCGTCGTGCAGCGCCGTTTGGAGCAGATTGGGCTTGGTCCGTTTTGCCTGGAATTGCATTCGAATAAAAGCACGAAAAAATCCGTTCTGGATCAACTAGCTGCCGCTATTGAGGCGAAAAAAATCCCGGCCCCCGATTCCTGGAGCAGCCAGGCGGACCGTCTGTTCCAGCTCAGAAACGAGCTGAACGGTTATGTATCGGCCCTTCACCGCAAGTATCCCTCCGGCTTGACTTTATTCGAAGCGATAGCCGGGTACGAGCAGGCGGGAGACGCTCCGGCTGTCATGCGTTTCGACGATGCTTCCATAGAAGCCTTAACGCCGGAAAAGCTGATCCTCTGGAAGGATCTCGCGGCACGCCTGCAAATCGCGGGAGCGGATTGCGGAGAGCCGCATCTTCATCCATTAAGAGATGCCGAGCTTACTACCTACTCGCAAGCGATCAAATCGGAAGCCGATCAGGTGCTGAAGCGATATATTCCGATGCTGGCTCAGCTGCGTGAAGCCGCGAGCCAGGCGGCGGGACGTCTGAAGCTGAATGTGAATACGGAAAGTCTCAGCTACCAGCAGCTTCAGCTTTTAATGCAGCTCTGCGAGCTGGCGAGCCGGGTTCCCGAGATGAAGCCGGCCTTCTTTCAGGCTAAGGATATCGAAGAGGCTGGGGCGCAGGTGAGGGCAACGGCCGAGCAAGGCAAGCGCAGGGACCAGCTCCGGGCGAAGGTATTCGCCAGATTCACCACGGAGGTTGCCGTGCTGGACGCAAAGTCGGTTCTAGCGGAATGGGACCGAACGGAGCTGCAATGGTTCCTGCCGAAATGGTCGGGGCAAAAGCGTATTTTTAAAAAGCTGAAGAGTCTGGCGGCTAACGCCTCTTCCTTCTCTAAGGATCAGGTTAAGCCCGCTCTCGTGGAACTAACCGCCTGGCAGGAAGAAGAGTTGAAGCTGAAGACGATGAAGACAGCTGCATCGCCTTATCTTGGTCAGGCATGGGCGGATGCGGAGGATGGCAAATGGGAGGAGCTTGCTAGTGCCTGCGATTGGGTAGAAAAGCTGCAAGCAACGCTTGTTCAATGGTCCGGCAGCCGGACTGCGGCTCATTCCTCGAGACAGCAGATGGCGGATGTCCTTCTGGACGGCCGTCATGATCAGGCTCTGCTCACCCTCCTGCAAGGAATCGGAAGCCTTGATCAACGGATCAAGGCGGATGAGCTCGAGCTAGCCAGACAGCTGAGCATTCCGTTCGAGAAGCTGCGGACATCGGAGACCGCAGGGGAGTGGCTGGTCTATATCGCGGACAAAGCGAAGCTATGGTCCGCCCATATCGACCGGCTGCGCGAATGGAGCACATGGCGCAGAGTGCGCACGGAAGCGGTGGAAGCCGGGTTGTCGTCTCTTATTACGCCGTATGAGGAAGGGCAGGTTTCTAATGCCCAGCTGATTGCCGCCTATGAGAGAGGGCTGTACAAATCGATTGCCAACTACATGATTGCAAGGGATCAAAGCCTGCAAGCCTTCTCGGGCAAATTATTCGAGGATACGATCGAGCGGTTCAGAGCCGCGGATCAGCAGTATTTGAGCTTAACCCAGCAGGAGATTGCGGCACGTTTATCCGCCAAAATCCCGCAAATGACGGTGGAAGCCGCGCAAAGCTCCGAGGCAGGGATTTTGCAGAGGGCCATTCGCAGCGGCGGACGGAATCTTTCGATTCGCAAGCTTTTCGAGTCCATCCCGAATCTGCTGCCAAGACTGACGCCCTGCATGCTGATGAGTCCGATTTCGGTCGCGCAGTATTTGGATCCGAATGGCGCCAAGTTTGATCTGGTTATTTTTGACGAAGCGTCCCAGGTACCGACGGCCCAGGCGGTTGGAGCGCTCGCGAGAGGGCATCAAGCCGTTATCGTAGGCGATCCGAAGCAGCTGCCTCCGACAAGCTTCTTCTCGAAAAATTCGAACGAAACGGACGAGGAAGAAGCGCTGCAGGACATGGAAAGCATTCTGGATGACTGTCTGGCGCTTGGCATGCCGGAGCGGCATCTCACCTGGCATTACCGAAGCCGGCATGAGAGCCTGATTGCCTTCAGCAACGCTCATTATTACGAGAACAAGCTGATGACCTTCCCGTCTCCGGATGAGCCGGTCTCCAGCGTGACTCTTATACCGATCGAAGGCTATTATGACCGCGGACGTTCGAAGCAGAACCGGGCGGAGGGCGAAGCGGTTGTAGCGGAAATGATCCGCAGAGTGAAGGATCCGGTCTTGCGCCAGCGCAGTATTGGCGTGGTGACGTTCAGCTCCGTGCAGCAGACCTTGATCGAGGATTTGCTCGAGGAAGCGATGAAGCAGGATCAGGAGCTCGATCTGTTATTTGCGCAGCTGCCGGAGCCCGTCTTTGTGAAAAACCTGGAGAACGTGCAGGGGGATGAACGGGATGTTATTCTGTTCTCCGTTGGCTACGGTCCGGATGCTTCCGGCAAGGTCAATCTGAACTTTGGACCGCTGAACCGGCAGGGCGGCTGGCGCCGTCTGAACGTTGCCGTATCCCGTGCGAGATACGAGATGCTGGTCTACTCGACGTTAATGTCTCATCATTTGAACGCAAGCCGGATCAGCGCGCAAGGGGTGCTTGGCCTCAAAGCCTTCCTGGATTACGCGGAAAAAGGCCAGCGCGCGCTTCCGGCGAGCTCGGCCTCCGAGCAAATCTCGCTGGTGTCCAATCTACACCGCAGCCTGGTTGACGAACTGAAGGCTCTTGGTTATGAAACGGAGCAGCATGTAGGCGCGTCGGGCTACCGGATTGATCTCGGGGTGCTTGATCCGGTGAATAAAGGGCAATATGTGCTTGGTATTTTGCTGGACGGACCGATGTACCGGGATGCGGAGGCCGCCCGCGACAGGGATATTTTACGCGTGCAGGTGCTGGAGCAGCTTGGCTGGAAGCTAGTCCGGGTATGGAGTCCGGAGTGGTGGGAGAACAAGGATAACGTAATTCGACAGGTGGTCGGTGCGATTGAGCAAGCCAAGGAACAAACGCTTGTGGCGGAAAGGCTTTCTTTTTCTAAACCTGTCGTGACGATTCATTCCGAGCCGGCTCCTGTGGATGCTGCAGAGGTTCCGGAAGCTTCGGAAGAACCCGCAGCGATTGAGGAGACAGGTAAGCAGGATTCGTCGCTTTCGTATATACCGTGCCAGCTTGAGCCGGTCTCGCTTGGAACAGACCTTTTCTATTCTCCCGCATCGACGGAGCTGATCCTTGGACAGATCAGGCAGGTTATCCGCGAGGAAGGGCCAATCAGCCGCAGTTTGCTGGCGAAGCGGGTGCTGCAGGCTTGGGGCATAACCCGTCTTGGAGCTAAGCTTGATCAGCGCCTCGCCGATCTGATTGTACGGCTTAAGCCTGTGGAGACGGTCTCGGAAGGGGCTGTCTTCTACTGGCCGGAAGGCAGCGAGCCTTCCGGCTACGACCGGTACCGGGTTGCGACGGAAGAAGCAAGGCGGGCGGCGGAGGAGCTGCCTGCGGAGGAAGTCGCAGCCGCGGTGAAGGCAGTGCTTGCTGCGCAAATCAGTCTGCCGCAAGAGGATTTGATCAAGCAGGTTGTGAAGCAACTCGGCTACGCAAGATCAGGCAATGCTCTTGACCGGGTAATCCGGAGTGGCATACAGAAAGCCATTGAGCTCGATTACGTGCAGTCCGATGAACAGGAACGGATTGTTCTGAAATAAGTGGTGAGAATGACCGCATACATGATGTATGCGGTCATTTCTTTTTTGGATGATGTACGATAGTTCTAAATAGCAAGGAATACGGGAATACGGCATCGAATTGGTGATGGTTGTAATAATTCCAAAGAATTGAGGCATCCAAGTATGGAAGAAATGTATGTCAGGGAAATTAGGGTATCTGATTACCAAGATATTTATTTGCTAAATCAAGACTTCAACTCCAATCTACGTGCATTTTCTGAAGAGAAAGTAAGAGCTAAGATTGAAATCATAATAAAGAACACGAAAGATATCATATTTGTTTATGAACAAGACGCCGAGGTAATCGGATATATTCACGGAAGTCCATATGAATTACTTTTTTCCGACTCTTTAGTAAACATTCTGGGATTTGTTGTTAAGGAAGGTTATAGGAATCAGGGGATAGGAAGCACCTTGATTGATCGCCTTGAACAGTGGGGGCAGGACAATGGATTTTCCGGGATTAAGCTATTATCCCACCCAAGTCGAATACACGCTCACAGGTTCTATGAGAGACGTGGCTATAGGTTTACAAAGGATCAAAAAAATTATATAAAAAAATTCAACGACTAAACTTATGTTCGTAAATGAACCGCCTACGTAAAGGCGGTTTTATTTTGTCGAGAAACCAACATGATCGCTTTCCAAGAAAGTACTTGAACATTTCTTTTTATTATGTCATATTGATATTATCAAAACGATAATATGAAATACCGAGGGAGGTTCAGCGCTCTTGAACTTAAACGAAAACGAAACGAATTATTCCGCCAGCAACTATCGGACTCCGGACGGTGCGCCTACGGATATTGTTATTTTTACGATAACCTCTCAAGAGAAAGAGACGGCAAAAAAAACACTCCCTAACAGGGAGCTTCAGGTATTGCTCATTCGGCGGAAAGTGTGGCCATTTGCAGGCCAGTGGGCGTTGCCGGGCGGGTTTACCCGGGAGACGGAGACGGTGGAGGAATGCGCAATCCGGGAGCTGAAGGAGGAAGCCGGTGTCGAGCGTGTGCGCATGGAGCTTCTGAAGGTGTACAGCAAGCCCGGTCGCGACCCTCGGGGCTGGATGATCAGCCATGCATTTTGCGCGCTCGTTAATGAACGTTACCTGCGAGACCGGCGGGCATCGGACGATGCGGAGGATGTCCAGCTATTCTCGCTAAGCGAAGCGCTCGGGATGGATCTGGCTTTTGACCATCACGATATTATCCGTGACGCTTACCGGCGGATACAGCAGCAGATGGTGACCGAGCCAATCGCCAAGGAGTTTTTGCCGGAGGAATTTACGATCGGAGAGCTGTATCAGATCATTCAGACGGTTGTGCCAACGTTCGAGGAGAAGAACTTTATCCGCAAGGTGACCTCTACGCAAAGCCGCAAGGGTCTCATTGAGGAAGTCCGCCACGCGGACGGAAGTCTGAAGCAGTCCAATCAGTATTCGCAGCGTGCGGCGCAGCTGTACCGTTTTACCGGCTTTGTGCCGGAGCTTTCGATTTATAGTTAATGAATGCTTACGAAGTATGAATCATCACAAGCGGCCAGAATATAGCCATTTAGGTGACAATTCATTTTAGGAGGAGATTCTTATGAAGCAAAATCTATCGATGCTGGGATTGCTTGCGGCGATCTTGGCGGTCGCTTATTTTACATCGTCGAGTGCCATTGAGATTGCGGCTACAACTACCGGGCTGGCCGCCGTCTGGCTGACCGCGAAGGAGAAGCTGTGGACTTGGCCGATTAGCCTGGTCAACGTAGCCTGCTTCTTCTATATGTTCCTTGATGTGAAGCTGTATGCGGATATGACGCTGCAGGTGTTCTTTTTCGTGCTTAGCATTTATGGCTGGGTCGTATGGATGACCAAACGCGAAGGGGCGGCCGTTCGGCCAACGCGCACCTGGACTACACGGATGGCTGCGCTGCTAATTGGGTTCCTGATTGTTTTCACAGTGGTGTGGGGCTACGTTCTTGTGCGTTATACCGATGCGTCTATTCCTTATCTAGATGCTTTTATCGCTACATTAAGCCTTGTCGCCCAATTCCTGCTCTCGTACAAAATTCTGCAAAGCTGGTACTTCTGGATTGTAGTTGACGTTCTGTCGATTGGCATGTATTTCTACAAGGAGCTGTACGCGACTTCGTTCTTGTATGTTATTTTTCTCGGCATTGCGATTATGGGGCTTGTGGAGTGGAAGCGGGAATATGCGCGGAGAAGTACAGCTGTACAGTCGCAGCAGGATGAGGTGAACACGTATGTCGGCTGAAAAAGTCGGGCTGACGCTGGGCAAGTTTGCCCCGTTTCACCGCGGACACCAGCATGTGGTGGAGACGGCGCTGCGTGAAGTCGACCATCTGATTGTCGTTATTTACGACAGCCCCGAGGTGACCACGGTGCCGTTATCTGTTCGGGCACGCTGGATTCGCGAGCTGTATCCCGCCGTTGAAGTGCTGGAAGCTTGGGACGGTCCGTCGGACAGCGGGGATACGCCCGAGATCAAGCGTATACAGGAGAATTATATTTTGGGCCTTCTTGGCGGCCGGAAGGTAACTCATTTCTACTCCAGCGAATTCTACGGCGAGCATATGAGCGAAGCGCTTGGGGCGGTTAATCGTCAGGTCGATCCGCTCCGGGAGACGTTTCCCGTATCCGGGACCAAGGTTAGAGAGGCTTTGTTCGAAAATAAAAGCCTGGTAGCTCCGGTCGTTTATCGGGATCTCATCACAAATGCCGTTTTCCTCGGAGCCCCGTCTACCGGTAAAACTACAATGGCCGCCCGGATGGCCGAAGAGCTGCAGACGGTCTGGATGCCCGAGTACGGCCGGGAATATTGGGAGGAGCATCAGATCGAGCGCCGTTTGACGCTGGAGCAGCTGGTCGAGATTGCGGAGGGGCATCTGGAGCGGGAGGAGCGCTTGCTGCCCGAGGCAAAGGATGTGCTATTCGTAGATACCAATGCGATTACGACTTACATGTTCTCGCTCTATTATCATGGCAAGGCTCATCCCAAGCTGGAGGAGATGGCGGTCCGCTGCGCTTCGCGGTATGATCTCGTCTTCCTATGCGGGGATGATATTCCGTATGACGATACGCCGGACCGCTCGGGTGAGGTGAACAGGGCTATTTTTCAGAAGCGGATTGTGGCGGATCTGATTGAGCGTAAAATTCCTTTTATCCCGCTTCGCGGCAGCTTGGAGGAGAGGGTGCGGCAGGTAAAAGCCGTTCTAGGGCGCTATGAGAAATACAGAAATCCATAGGAATGGATGGGGGTGTTGCGATGATGCGAAATCGAATTCTTGGCGGTTTGTTTGGGGTTGCGGTTGGCGATGCGCTGGGCGGAACAACCGAGTTTATGAGCGAAACGGAAATCCGGCGCAAGCACGGCTGGCTGGAGGAAATCGTTGGCGGAGGCGTCTGGGGGCTTGAGGCCGGAGAGATTACGGACGATACGGCGATGACCATCGCGGTAGCGAGAGGTATTTTGCGCAATCCGCTTGATCCGATTGAGGCGATCGGGGAGTATTTTATGGCTTGGAAGGCTACCCATCCGAAAGATATCGGGAATATCATCCGAACGGTGTTGGGTCTCTATGCCGGAAGCTGGCCGGAGGCGGCCCGAAAGGCGGGCGTTCTGCTGAACGGAAAAACGGCGGGGAACGGCACGTTGATGCGTTGTTTGCCTGTTGCCCTAGCGTATAAGGATGCGGCGTTAATGGAAGAGGTAACCCGCCGCCAGTCGGAGATGACGCATGAGGATCCGTTGGCTGCGGAGGCTTGTCTCATTTATAACCGGATTGCCGCTCGACTGCTGAAAGGGGAACAGCTGGCTTCGGCTATCCGAGCCGAAACAACCGGAACCCGTTATGAACGGCTGTTAAACGGTGCAGCACCGGTATCTCCGCCGGACGGGTTTGTTGTCCACACGATGGAATGGGTTGTCCATCATCTGCTTGCGGCGGAGAGCTTCGGGGATGTGGTGCAGCGTGCGGCGAACAAAGGCGGCGACTCGGATACGATTGGCGCCATCGCAGGCGGACTTGCCGGTATCTGCTGGGGATACGACGGGATTCCGTCCAAGTATACGGAGAAAATCCTGCTGAGACAGGAACTCGCGGAGTTGGGAGACGCACTTCTCGCATTGCGAGAAAGTAAGAAGCTATAGGCGATAGGTAATTGCATGATTAGGGGCTTCCAATAGGTCATCATAGATGATCTTGGGAGCTTCTTTTCGTTTAATTAGGGCAGCTGCTTGCAGCAGGTAGTAAGGGGAAAACGCTCATCAGAATGGATATCCTCGAGTAAATTTACGCTATTCTGATGCTAGTCCACCATACGTTGGATTCCGTCCACGATTATGACTGAGTTTAAGGTCATCTGCGTGGGATTAAGCTCATTTTGCTGTACGCAGTTCAACGTAGGAACGCAAACCCGGGTAACATTGATCTATACGCTGGCGTGCATCCAACGTGGGCGGAGTTGCTGTGGAAGGCTTAACGATGTGCCACATCGTTAAGCCATCGGCTAGAGCCCGAATCCAGCCGCTTAACGATACGCGCCAGGAACGTTGTTGGCAATGACATCATTCATCGGCATATGAAGGTTATTCATCCGGATCCGCCCAATCATGCTATGTGCAATCAGGGGCCAATCGAGACCTTGAAGGCGGTTTTCCTTCGTGGCGCCCGGTTCATGCTCCAGCCAGATTTCGAATAGAATCGTTTTTTTCAATAATTCCAAATACATCTCTGCTGCTAGATTGCGCATAATCACAGTCCTTTGCATTCTTAGCGTTAAGGTAAGAATATGAACCTAGCATGAAAATGGATTGTGTATACGACCACCCGAGCGAAAAACTCAGCGCAAAACTCATAGTTTAATAGGATAAACGCGCCAGCCTTTTTTATCATTGACATAAAATTTAATATAGCATTATAATATATCCATTATAACAAATGTTAATATGATAAAGGAGTTGTTTTCATGAGCGCAATTCGTCCCCCTGCAGTCCCTCTCGTAACGGTAGATCCTTATTTCAGTGTATGGTCCCAAGCAGACCGTCTTACGGATGACTTTACCCGCCATTGGACGGGACAACGGCATGCCATGACGGGCCTGATCCGTATTGACGGAATGATCGAGCGGTTTGCGGGGCTGGTGGAGCCTAATGCGGAGCGGTACTACACGGAACCGCAGGCGATGGAGCAAAAGAGCGTATCCGTATCACCGCTCAGCACGGTCTACGTGTTCCAATCGGCAGGAATCGAATTGACCGTCCGCTTTACGTCCCCGCTGCTTCTGAATGACCTGGACGTGCTGTCGAGACCGGCTTCTTACGTGGCGTTCGAAGTGCGCTCGACCGATGGCGAGGAGCATGACGTTCAGATCTACTTCGACGTTACCGGCGAATGGTGCGTGGACCAATCGAAGCAAGCCGTGATCAGCAAGAAGCAGGAAACTGACGGCCTGATCTCGCTGCAGATCGCTCATGAGACGCAAGAGCCCGTGAACCGTTCCGGCGATGATCACCGCATTGACTGGGGCTACTTCTATCTGAACGCGGAGAAATCCGATCAAGTGAGCGGCTACATTGCGCCTGCGCATATCCGCAAAAACTTTGTTCGAAGCGAGAAATTAGCCGAATCTCCAGCACAGACGGAAGCTCAGGTTGTTGCGGACGTCCAGCCGGTTATGGCGCTTGTCTACAACATCGGCAGCGTAGGCGCCGTAACGGAGAAACGACTGGCCGTGCTCGCTTACGACGATGTGATCGCGATTGAATATTTCGGCGAGAAGCTGCAGGCTTATTGGAAACGAAACGGACAAAGCACGCAGGACATGATCGCGGCCGCATTCTCGGAATACGAGAGTCTGCTCGAGCGCTGCGCTGCTTTTGATAAGCAAATCATTGCCGAAGGCGAGCAATCCGGCGGAAGCCGTTATGCGGATCTGCTGGCGTTATCCTACCGTCAGGCTATCGCCGCGCATAAGCTGGTGCTTGATACGGAAGGCGAGATCCTGTTCCTGTCCAAGGAATGCTACAGCAACGGCTGCATGGCTACGGTTGACGTCAGCTACCCATCCGTTCCGATGTTCCTGCTATACGCACCGGAGCTGGTTGAAGGGATGATTCGCCCGATTCTGAAATATGCGGAGAGCGACGCGTGGACCTTCGAATTCGCGCCGCATGATATCGGTCAGTACCCGATCGGCAACGGCCAGGTATACAGCGAGAACCAGCGCGAAGGACAAATGCCTGTCGAGGAATGCGGCAACATGCTTTGCATGGCGGCATCCGTCGCTCTTGCAGGCGGCAACCGCGACTATCTATTCAGCCATATCGATATTCTTGGCGAATGGGCGGATTACTTGACCGAATTCGGCCTCGATCCGGAGAACCAGCTGTGCACGGACGACTTTGCAGGCCACCTTGCGCGCAACGCGAACCTGTCCGTGAAGGCGGTTATGGGCGTAGCGAGCTATTCCATCCTGAAGAAGCTGCAGGGCGATGAAGAAACGGCTGGCCGTTACATGGCCAAGGCGAAGGAAATGGCCGTGCAATGGGAGCAGCTTGCGTCGGATGGCGACCATACGAAGCTGGCTTTCGGCTCGGAGGGCACGTGGAGCCTCAAGTACAATCTGATCTGGGATGTGCTGTTTGGCACGGAGCTGTTCTCCAAAGAGATGATTAACAACGAAATCAGCTGGTATAAGAAGATGAAAAACGACTACGGCACGCCGCTAGACAACCGTGCCAACTATACGAAGAACGACTGGCTTGTCTGGTCGGCCGCGCTGTCGGATAACCAGAACGATTTCGAAGAGCTGGTAAGCCCGATCTGGGATATGCTGAACGAGACCGATGACCGCGTACAGTTCTCCGACTGGACGGATACGGTTACGGCCCGCCAAATCGGCTTCCAGCACCGGACGGTCGTCGGCGGCATCTTCATGAAGGTGCTGAAGGACAAGGGCATTATGAAGGCTTTCCAAGCGGTTTCTTCCGTCAACGGAGGAAAGTAAAATTCATTAACCTGAGACGGACAGGGGCGCATGTGAAGTGCGCCCTTGTTTTTGCTCTACACGGGAAAATAGACAATTGTTTAAATAACTGCTTTGTTAACAAACCCGATCATGGTATATTTGTTATAACCAATGAATTGCGGTCCGGATAGGAGGATTATTTGTGAGTCAAGATAGAGAGCCTCTGTATATCAAAATACAGAATCATTTCAAAGATCTGATCATTTCCAGGGAGCTCGTAGAGGATGATAAAATCCCGACGGAAAAAGATCTGATGGACGAATTCGACGTCAGTCGGATTACGGTCGTGAATGCACTTGCGGAGCTAGCGAAGGACGGGTGGATTTACCGGATTCCGGGAAGAGGAAGCTTCGTCAAAGGCATCCCGGAGAAGCAAATGGCAGTCAGTCCGATCAGCGACGCCCGTGGCGGGGAGCAGGCAGGACCAAAGGTGAAGATTGGCCTCGTGTTTCCCGTGCTTGGCGACTATTTCGCCATTCGCCTGATAGCGGGGATAACGGACGGCCTTAAGGCCAAAGGATACTCGCTTGTGATTATGCTGACCAACAACTCCAAGGAGAAAGAGAAGGAAGTTATCCGGGAGATGAAGAACACCGTTGACGGGCTTATTATTTTCCCGGTCGACGCCGAGGTGTACAACGAAGAGATTATCGCGCTCAAAATGCAGAACTACCCGTTTGTCCTGATTGACCGGTACCTGCCGGGCGTGGAGACAAACGTTGTTGCTTCGGACAGCGCGCTTGCCACGATGCTGGCGGTTGATCATTTGTGGGAGCTTGGGCACCGCAATATTGCGATCTGCTCGGATTCCCCGCTGATGACCGTCTCCGTGGACGAACGGATCCAGGGCTACCAGGAAGCCATGAAACAGAAGGAAGCGTTGATTAATCCGTCGCTTATTCTGAATGACATTCATATTAACGGCGGCGGCATGAGTGCCGAGCATCCGTTCTACCGCTTCGTGAAAAATCAAATGGCAACCGCCTATATCGCGCTCAACTGCTCGCTTGGCGTCCAGATTTTATCGATTGCCAAGGAGGTTGGCCTTCGCGTTCCGGAGGATATCTCCATCGTGACGTTCGATAATCCGACGCCGCTGCTCGAGGAATTCAGCCTGCTGACGCATATCGACCAGTCGGAATACCAAATGGGGGCCGAAGCGGTGCAGCTGCTCCTTCAGGTCATCGAGAACAAAGGCAAGCAGCCTAAATTCGAGAAGAAAATCCTGAAGCCTACCCTCATTGTCCGCAAAACAACGGCAAAAGCGAAAGCCTAAGCGCCATCCCGGCAAAAGCATACGAGAAACCCGATACCCTTGCAATTTTGGGGCGTCGGGTTTTCTTTTTTTATTTGACTAATTTAATATAACAAATATAATTAATACATAGGGTGTTTATAGCATTTGAGGAAGTCTAAAACAAGCAAGGAGGAAGATGATTATGAACGACAGGAAAGTTGTAGAAAACGCATCTTTGCATCTGCCAGTCCAAAACGCATCAACAAAGTCCTCTCTCAAAAAGTTTGCGGTCAGACACAAAGATGCATTAATCGCGGCGGCCATCTTGAGTCCGATGATTCTGTGGTGGCTTGTCTTGTCGGGGTTCCCGACGCTATTTGGCTTTTTCCTTGGCTTTTTTGATTGGATCGGCATTGCGGCCCATCCGAAATTCGTCTGGTTTGACAACTACGTTCGATTTTTTCACGATCCGCTTTATTACGAAGCTTTATGGAGATCGATCTGGCTTGGGGGACTTGTCACAGCGATTACCCTGATTGCCGGCTTTGGGGCAGCTCTGCTCATGAATATGCCGCTGTTTGGCAAAGGGATCTACCGGTCCATCTGGTACATTCCGGCGGTTACGTCAACGGTTGCGACTACGCAGATTTTTAATCTCCTCCTCGATACCAACAACGGCGTTATTAATAACTTTCTGAAATCAATCGGCAAGGAACCGATCGTATGGCAATATTCCGTCTTCTGGGGCGTGTTCTGGATCGTCGTTTACTCCGTATGGAAGGGCGTGGGCGGCGCGGCGCTGATCTGGCTCGCAGGCCTGCAGTCCGTTGACGTTTCCTTGTACGAAGCGGCGGAAATCGACGGAGCGGGACGCTGGGGCAAGCTGTGGAACGTAACGCTGCCAGGCTTGAAGCCGATTGCGACCTACATTGTCATTACAAGCTTGATCGGCGCGATTCAGATCTATGAGCAGGTGCTGTTCATGACGGGCGGCGGTCCTTACGGAAAAACGGAAGTGCTGGTATTCCGGATTTACCGCGATGCGTTCTGGGACTTCAACCTCGGCATGGCTGGCGCATCGTCGCTTATTATGGCCGTTATCGTCTTTATTGTCACCATTGCGTACTACCGCTGGTCGACCAATTCGGACAGAAGCACAACGATCAAGATCAAAGGAGTAAAAGGAGGTCCTAAAGCATGAAAGAAGCCTTTTCCAAAAAGCTCGCGTTCCAACTAAAGCCGGGCAATCTGTTCGCTCACCTGGTTCTGCTTGGTGTCGGACTTGTCCTGTTATACCCTTTGGTCTTTATGATTCTGGCCGGTTTCTTCACGAAAGACGAGTTCACAAGCTCCATCATCGGACTACTCCCGATTGCGAAAGCGCCAACCCTTCATAACTTTACGGTCCTGTTTTACGGCTCCACCGATGCAGGCATACAGAAATATTTCATTAATTCCGGCTACCGCACGATTTACAACACCTTCTGGGCGCTTCTGACTTCTTTGCTGGCCGGTTATGTGTTCGCAAGGCTGCGTTTCAAAGGGAAAGACCAGCTGTTCCTCGTTCTGCTCGGTACGCAAATGATTCCGGGAACCATTGCCCTCATTCCGACCTACTTGGAATTCGCGCGCTTTCCGTTTGCCGGGGGCAACCACATTTTTACCGGGGGCTCCGGGATTCTCGACACGTGGTGGGTGTACTTCATCGGCGGACCAAGCTTGAATATTATGGGGGCATTCCTCGTTAAGCAGTCCATTGAAAAAATACCGTTCGAGCTCGATGAAGCCGCGAAGGTGGACGGAGCGGGAACCATGCGCATTATCTTTCAGATCATGCTGCCGCTGCAGCTGCCGATTATGGCGTTTATCGCGATTACGACAGCGCTGGCTACCTGGAATGACTTTGCCACGCCGTTCTTCTATACCTCTTCGGATAAGCTGCAGACGCTGCCTGCCGCGATCACAAGGCTGTCCTCGGCTGCCGTGAGCCCGGGAGCTATTCCGAACTGGCCGCTTATCATTACGCTTGGTCTTGGCATGACGGTTCCTGCTCTGCTTATTTTCTTCTTCTTCCAGAAATACATCGTGCAGGGTCTCGCCAATACAGGTATAAAAGGTTAAGTGAAATTATTTGTTATAACATATTGAATATAACAAATAGTCATGATATATTAATCGCAAGAAGTCAGTTATCCTAATCTGGAGGGGTTCCGTGTGAAAAGGACAAAGATCACATCCTTGCTTGTAACTGCACTATTAACGGTCTCATTATCAGCTTGCGGCGGTAACAATAACGGTAATAATTCGGCAGCCACCAACTCGCCGCAAAATTCGGCGACACCGACTGAATCCGCTTCTGCTTCACCGTCTCCGTCGGAAAGCACGGACACCGGGGCGGGCAATCCGGTAACGATTACGGTTCTGAACGAAGGGGCCGTTGGCATCGGCGTTGGCAAGCTGGACGATCTGTTCGCGCCGAAAGAGAAGGAATTGAAGGGCAACGGCATTGACGTTACGTATACGCCGGGCAATCCGGTAGCGGCATTCCCGCTTCATTACCAGAAAATTATCGCAGGCAAGCTGCACGAGAAAAACATCAGCGTTAAAACCGAAGACTGGGGCTGGGGCGAGCCGCTGATCCAGAAAGAAACGGCAGGCTTCCTCGCTAAAAACGTTCCGGATATTATCGTAGGCGAGACTCAAATGCCTGGCTTTGCGCAGCAAGGGCTGCTTGAGCCGTTCCCGGACGATATGGCTGCGGATATCCGAGAGAATGTATCGCCTGCGGCATGGAAGCCAATGGAATATGACGGCAAAATTTACGGTCTTGCTTCGCAGCCTGGGGTAAGCAGCCTGTATTGGAATAAGAAGCTGGTGAAAGAAGCCGGCATCGACCCGGAGAAGCCGATTACTTCCTGGCAAGAGCTGGCCGATAACGCGAAGAAAGTAACGGAAGCGGGCAAAGGCAAGTTTTATGGCGGCGGCGTTTACGCCGGTCCTAACTTCGGCGGATACCTGCGCTACGGCGCTCTGATCGGAATCAACGGCGGTTCTTATGCCGATGCGAACGGTCAGCCGACCTTCAACTCCGACGCCAACGTAGAAACGGTTAACTTGCTCCGCGAGCTTAACGCGGATCATCCGGCGGGGCTGATGGTCAACAATACGGAAGGCACGTATTTCGACGCTTGGAACAAAGGGCAGATTGCTTATCTGATCGATGGACCTTGGCAGGTGCAGCAATGCAAAGACAACAAGCTGGAATGCGGCATGTCGCCGATTCCTCTGTCTCCTAACGGCAGCGCGGCTAACGTAACGATCGGCGCGGCTTTTCACTCGGTGCCAAAAGACGCGAAGAACAAAGACGCGGCATTCGAGTACATCAAAGCGATGTACAGCAAGGAAATTCAGCAGCTCATTGCGGACTCCAACGTTCGTTCCCCGATTCTGAAGGAAGTTGCCGAGTCTCCTGAGTATCAACAAAAGCATCCGGAAATGTACCTGCATTACCAAGCGATGAACGGCAATGTCCAAGGTCTTCCTACCTTTGCGAAAGATAACTCCAAGGTATGGCAGGTATGGGGCGACGCGGTGGTGAAATCGCTGATGACCAAAGGCGACGTAAAAGCCATTCTGGACGACGCCCAAAAGAAAGCGGAACAAATCACCAAACAATAAAAATCAAAAAAGAGGACTTTCTTAACGCGTCCTGTACGGCCGGGAGTGTTGATAACGTGGCTGAGCTCTAAGAGGAGAAGGTGTATGCTCTGGAGGAGCGTAAGCGTTCGCCTTTGCCTGAGGGAAAATTCATATAACAAATCTAATTCCATTTTTCCCTCAGGCAACAGCGGCCGGAAGAGGATACCCTTTTCCCCTAGTGCTCATAGCCAGTTAATCCAATCCTTCCGGCCACAGGACTGTTAATCAGTCCTCTTTTTTTCACAGGAGTGACTTTATGCCATACGAAACGAAACGAATCAAGCTGCAGAAAGCGAAGGAGCTCCTTCCTCGCATACGCGAAGCCATCTACCAACCTGTCTCCGCGCTGAAAGTAACCGCCTGGGTAACGAAGGAGCCGGTGTCTTACGCGGAGCGGACCTCCGGAGAGCTTGTCGAGCTTACGCCCGGCGCGAAATGGGGCAACCTGTGGGATTGCGCCTGGTTCCGGTTTGAAGGAGTTGTGCCTGAGTCTCTTAGCGGGAAAAAGGCCGTAATGTTAATCGACGTCAACGGTGAGTTGTGCCTTGTCGATAAGGAAGGCTCGCCGATGCAAGGGCTGACTAACATCAACTCCGAATTCGATTTCAGCCTTGGACTGCCGGGCAAACGCGTCGTTGATCTCGGGTATGAAGCCGCGGGCGAGCGGATTGATCTGTGGGCGGATGCCGGCTGCAATGACCTGTTTGGCAAATATCGAAGCGGCACCTTGAAGGAAGCCGATATCGCGATCTGTCACGAGGAAATCCGGCAGCTGTATTTCGATTACGAAGTGCTTCTCGAGCTCGCCGAGCATACGCCGGAGAACGGTGCCAGAAGAGAACGCTTGATTCAAAGCCTCTATGACGCGGCGCATAAGCTGCAAGTGATTAATGAAGAGACGGCTCAGGAGGCGAGAGAAATTCTGGCCAAGGAGCTAGCCAAAAAAGGCGGCGATCCCGTTGTGACGGTCAGTGCGATTGGGCATGCGCATATCGACCTTGCGTGGCTGTGGCCAATCCGCGAAACGATCCGCAAAGGCGCACGGACTTTCTCTACCGTTCTTACGAATATGGAGAAATACCCGGATTACGTATTTGGCGCAAGCCAGCCGCAGCTCTATCAATGGATGAAAGAGTATTATCCGAAGCTCTACGACCGGATCAAGCAGCGTATTGAGGAAGGACGCTGGGAAGTGCAGGGAGCGATGTGGGTTGAGCCGGATACGAATATTTCCGGCGGCGAGGCATTGGTTCGTCAGATCCTGTACGGCAAACGGTTCTTCCAGCAGGAATTCGGCCAGGAGATGAAGGTGCTGTGGCTGCCGGACGTATTTGGCTATGCAGCCAGCTTGCCTCAGCTGCTAAGAAAGTCGGGCGTCGATTATATGATGACCCAGAAATTGTCTTGGAACGTGTACAACACGCATCCGCATCATAGCTTTGAATGGGAGGGTATTGACGGAAGCAAGGTGCTGGCGCATCTTCCGCCGGAGGATACGTACAACAGCCCGGGCGCGCCAAGATCGCTCGCCAAGATCGAGAACAGCTATCTCGACCGCAACGTATCCGAGTATGCCTTGATGCTGTTCGGGATCGGCGACGGCGGCGGGGGACCGGGCGAGGAGCATCTGGAACGGCTATCGCGCGAACATAATCTGCTTGGACTGCCGCCGGTTGTTCAAGAGTTTTCCTTGTCTTTCTTCCGTAAGCTTGAGGAGGAGAGATCACGCTTCCAGACGTACCGCGGAGAGCTGTACCTGGAGAAGCACCAGGGGACGCTGACCTCTCAGGCCCGTAACAAATGGTATAACCGCAAGATGGAGAAATCGCTCCGCGAGCTTGAATTTGCGGCCTCCCTATTGCTCGCAATGGGAGAGAATGCTTACCCGTCCGAGGAGCTTGAAGCCATTTGGAAGGAAACGCTGCTCTACCAGTTCCATGATATTTTGCCGGGCTCTTCGATTACTCGCGTCTTTGAAGAATCGCTGGAGCGTTATGCCGCGATGCACGGCCGCACGCTGGAGCTCATTGCGCAAACCTATGCCAGAGTGGCGGAGCTCGCGGGAGCCCGTGATAGTCAGGCCGTTGTCTTTAACTCTTTGCCGTGGGAACGCGAGGAGGTTGTCGAGCATAAGGGCAGCCGTTATGCCGTTAAAGTGCCGGCAATGGGCTTTGCGTCTCTTGCAGAGGCGGAGCTTCGTCAGGAGCAGACGGAACAATCCGGGCTGAGCGCAGGCGAGCAGCTTCTTGAGAACAAGAATCTGCGCATTCGCTTTGGACAGGACGGAAGTATCGAGTCCATTTACGATAAATCTGCAGGCAGAGAAGCGATTATGCCTGGCCAGAAGGCCAACGTGCTGACCGTGTATCACGACAGAGGCGATGCCTGGGATTTCCCTCGGGATTACCGGGAGACGGTGGCCGGCTTCATGAGGCTTGAAGAAAGCTCCTTCTCGGTTGAGAAGGGCCAGGCGGTGCTGGAGCAGCATTACGGCTTTGGCGAATCCACGCTGCTACAGCGGATTGTGCTGGATGAAGAAGCAACGACCGTAAGGTTCGAATCGAAGGCGGATTGGAAGGAATCGGAGAAGATGCTTCGCGTCTCCTTCCCGGTTCAGGTCATGTCCGACCATGTGAACTGCGAGATTCAATTTGGCTATCTGAAGCGTCCGACAACAAGAAACACGATGATCGAATTCGTCCGCGACGAAATATGCGCGCATCAATATATCGACCTGTCGCAGCCGGACTATGGCGTAGCCCTTCTCAGCGACAGTAAATACGGTTACAGCGCGGAACGGAACGTGCTGGACATCAATCTGCTTCGCAGCCCAAGCTATCCGGATCCGATGGCCGACCGTGCCGTGCATCAATTTGTTTATGCGGTTTATCCGCACCGCGGTGATTTTATCCAGGCGGAGGTATACCGCAAAGGGTATGAGCTGAATACGCCGCTGACGGTGGCCGAGCCTTCCGGGGCGCCTTCGGCCGCAGGACGTACGGCTCCGTTTGCCTCTCTGGTTCAGTTGAATCATCCGCATGTCATGATCGAAGCGGTGAAGAAAGCCGAGGACTCGGACGATCTGATCATCCGTCTGTACGAAACGTCCGGTACTTTTGCGGAAACAGCGGTTGGTTTCGGGATTCCGGTCTCGCTCGTCGAGGAAGTGGATCTGATGGAAAACACGATAGGAGAGGCTGGAGCGAAGCTGACGTTCCAACCGTTCGAGATCAAGACGCTTCGCGTGAAGCTTTAATAGGAATAGGTGATCAGGGGGGAAGGCGTAAAGCCCCTCCTGTTTTATTTTATGCCATTAGCTGATGGATAGAGGAGGATGTCGCAGTCATGATCAGAAAGAATCGGCAGGAAGAGTTAACAGGCTTTCAGGAGGGTGGACCCTATCATCCGTCCTATGATTTGCAGACAGACTTTGTAATGGTCTATGGCATTCACGGGGATTTTCAGGAACGGATCCGGACATGGAAGGAAAAAGGCTATGTGGTTCATCTCATGACGGGCGTATCCTGGGGCGGTTATCAGGACTATCTGAACGGCAAGGTCGACGGCCGGCCGCATTGGGACGAAGCGCAGAAAAACCGAAAATACGAAAATATCATTCACGGCACCTCCGTGGATATCCCTTATATGGTTCCTACGATCGCTTACGCCGATTTTCTGACCGAACGGATCCGAATCGCCGTAGACGCCGGCGTAGAGGCGATTCACCTGGAGGAGCCGGAGTTCTGGGTGGAGGGCGGTTATTCGGATGCGTTCAAGCGCGAATGGGAGATCTATTACCGAGAGCCCTGGCAGGCTCCGCATGCTTCGGTAGACGCGCAGTACCGCGCTTCGAAGCTGAAGGCTTATCTGTATACCCGCACGCTTGACCGGATTTGCAGCACCCTCAAGGAATATGCGATGCAGAAGTACGGCCGCCGGATTCGCTTTTACGTGCCGACGCATAGCCTTATCAACTATACGCAATGGCGGATCGTCAGCCCGGAATCCAAGCTGCTTGAGCTGCCGGGAGTGGACGGCTATATCGCGCAGGTATGGACGGGAACGGCGCAAACGCCAAACGTCTACAACGGTGTCCGCAAGGAGCGTACGTTTGAGACGGCCTACCTGGAATACGGCATTATGCAGGAGCTTGTCCGCGGCACCGACCGCAGAATGTGGTTCCTGCATGACCCGATTGCCGACGATCCGAAGCATACGTGGAAGGACTACCGCAGCAATTATATCCGCACGCTGGTCGCATCCCTGCTGCATCCGCATGTGAGCCGATACGAGGTATGCCCTTGGCCGAGAAGGATCTATCTGGGGCAATACCCAAGAGAAGGCGGGAACGGCAAGGAGAGAATTCCGGCCGCTTACGCAACGGAGCTGCAAACGGTGTTAAACGTGCTTGGCACCATGGATGGGCTGGATGCGGAATGGCTGACGGACAGCCTGCAGGTAGGTCTGCTGCTCGCCGATTCGGCGATGTATCAGCGTAATCACCCGGATTGGAGCGAGGAAGCTACTTCCTTCAAATACGATGGCACGGAGGTTGCGTCGGCGCTTGGCAGCGCGTTTATGGAGCTGCTGGACTGGTCGCCGTTTTACGGCCTTGCGCTACCGCTCCTCAAGCATGGCGCAGCCGTCCGGCCGGTTCAGCTCGACAATGCCGGAAGATTCCCGGGCTACCTGGACGATTACCGCGTCCTGGTGCTCAGCTATGAATATATGAAGCCGGAATCGTCCGGTCTGCACAATGCGCTGGCGGAATGGGTGAAGGAAGGCGGCACGTTGATCTATGTCGGCGACGGCAGCGACGACTTCCACGCCGTCCGCGAATGGTGGAATCAGGGCAGCAAGAAATTCGCTAATCCGATGGAGCATCTATTTGCAAGCCTTGGCCTTGCGACCTCTCTGGCGCCGGGAGAATATGCGGTGGGCAAAGGCTGCCTGGCTTACTTGGCTCTTCATCCGTCGCAATGCGCGACCCTTCCGGAAGCGGGCGAGCAGCTGAGACAGACAGTGGCCTCCGCGATTACAAAAGCTGAGGACTCTATCCGCTGGGAGAAAAAGAACGGCATGGCGCTGCGCAGAGGCCCTTACCTTATTGCGGCCGTGCTGGATGAGTCCGTGAGCGACGAGCCTTACCGAATCAACGGCAAGCTGGTCGATCTGCTGGATGCTAATCTTCCCGTAGTCGATGAGGTCACGGTTAAGGCAGGCGAGCAAGCGCTGCTCTATGACATAAGCAAAGCGGGGGACGGCGTACAGCTGATCGCGGCCGCTTCCCGTATCGACCGTGTGGAAGAAAACGATGACGGCTTTGGCTTTACGGCTTACGGTCCTGAAGGCATTCAAGCGTCCGCCAGATTTCAATGCCCGCGCAAGCCGAAGACCGTAGCGTTCAGCGCGGCAGGTACATCAATCCGGATGCCGCTGGAGTTCAAGTGGGATGAAGGCAGCTCGACGGTGCTTTTCCGTTACGAGAATGACCCGGCCGGCGTGTCGGTGAAGGTGATTTGGTAACGGGCTATTTATAAGAGGGAGGAAGATCGAGTGAAGGGCAAAGGTAAAATCATTAGCATTTCCCTGGCCGTTATCCTCGTCGCTGCCGTAGCCTCGTATCTGGCATGGCCGGAGAAGAAGGAAGGGGTCAGTTGGCCAAGCAAGCAGGCTTTGCCGACGTTCCAGACCCCGGCCAAAACACTGGATCTCATTTATACGACGGACAGCTATTACTATCAGGCGGAGAACGAAGAGTTTGGGCATGAGATCGGCAAAGCGGATGGAGACGGCTGGGTGGCGGAAGCGGGAAGTGACGCTGCGGACAAGGCGATGTTGGACGTGACGGGACGCAAGGAAATACCGGCGGGAGAAATAAAAGCTGCGTTTAATATGCAGGTCGACAATTTTGCCGATGAGGACGGCGTTGTCGCTACGCTTGAGGTTCGGGACCAGACGGCGGATGCCGTTCTCACTTCGATGGAAGTCCGCAACTGGGATTTCCGGCTGCCGAACGCGTCGCAAAGCTTTGAGCTTTCTTTTAACGCGCCGGGAGAAGGGCATGAGCTGGAATTCAAGGTGTTATGGACCGGCAAATCCACGCTGAAGCTGTTTGATGTTGGCGTATTCTGGCCTCTCCGCAAAGACGAGAATTTATTGTTCACCTCTTTGAAAGGCATCGTGAATCAGACGAAGCCTCGCATCTATTCGTATACGGACAATGTCCGGGGCTCTACCGGTACCGCCCTGCTGGATGACTTGGGGCTGAAATATGCCGAGGTGAAGGATAACTGGGAGCTGCTGAACAAATACCGGTCCGAACTGAAGGGGCTCATCGTCTACGATGACCAGCAGCCGGATACGATCAATCTGGCAACCACGATTGCAGGGTTAAAAAACGCCATTGTTGCTCCGCCATCCCTCGTGGATAAGCTGACAAGCGAACCGTATAATCTGCCGATCCTAGAGGACCTGCGCGGCAAATTCGGCTCCAAGCTGGAGGTCTACGGTTATTTGTACGACCGCTATTGGAAGCAGACCACGCATAAAGCGATTGTGGGTCTGGATCCAGGGATCCAATCCTATCTTCGCGATTATGCAATGGGAATGGATGCCGCGGTGGTGTGGCTGAACCCGGCGGATGAGGGCGAGTCATCGCTGCTGGATAAGTTTCTGCAGGATATGCCTTACGGGACGGGGCTCTATCTCGGCTGGTGGCCGGATGAAGGGATGGGCGTCAAGAAGACGTCGGATTACGGACTTGCGACGGTGGCCAGTGACTTCTCCTCGAACCTTAGCGTGCTTAGCGGTACCTCGCGGAAGATTGCGATGCCGAAGGCGCCGGAGAAGCCGAAGCTCGAGAACAAAGTGTATGTCTCGTTTATTTTGAGTGACGGGGACAACCTGCAGTACATGGAGCATGCCTTCTGGAACGTGTGGAATACGCCAAACCGCGGGGAAGTGCCGCTAGGATGGACGATCTCGCCGCTGATGGTCGATACGATGCCGGGCCTGCTCGATTATTTGTACAAAAACGCTACGCCTAACGATGCTTTTGTTTCCGGCCCGTCCGGCGTGGGTTACACGTACCCGAACTTCTGGGAGAAGGAAGACGGACTCGACCGCTTTATCGAACGTACGAACGATTACATGAAGCAGGCGGGACTAAACGTTCTGACGGTGTGGAACTACGTAAAGGGCGAGATTAAGCCGGAGGTTGGGGAAAAACTCGCCAAGCATGCCCCGTCGCTGCTCGGTTTCACTTCGCAATTCGGCACTGGTACCATCGGAGTCTACGGTAACTCGCTGCCGGGGCAGGAGTTAAACGTCGCCTACGGCAGCGCCGAGAGCGACTTAACTAACGGCATTGCCGACGGTCTCAAGAAATGGGACGGCAAGTCGCCTTCTTTTGTCTCCATTCAGGCCAATCCTTGGCAGGTGAGCTATCAGAACTTCGTGAATGCAATGAATCTATACAAGGATAACCCTGACGTTGTATTCGTCCGCCCGGATGTGTACTTCGAGCTGATGAGGGAGAGCAAGGGTCTTCCGGTGACGCCTTGAAAAAATCCATAGAGACAGCCATGCACCTTTGGGGTGCTTGGCTGTCTTTTTTATAAGGATGTTAAGGAGGGTCTAAGGGCGAGTAGGTACAGGCCTAATGCCACCTTGCTGAAAACGCTTTCGCTTGATAGACTGAACATATCTTTCCGGGCAGGAGGAGAGGCTTACTGAAGCTATCGATTAAGACCCAGCTGATCATCAGCTTTTTCGTCGTTATGATCCCCGGCGTGCTGTTCTTCGTCGGCAATAATCTA
The DNA here is from genome assembly GCF_004345425.1 of Paenibacillus sp. BK033. GTDB lineage: Bacteria > Bacillota > Bacilli > Paenibacillales > Paenibacillaceae > Pristimantibacillus. The sequence continues at coordinate 304,313 of NZ_SLVP01000003.1, read as the reverse complement.
TACGCGAAAAACGTCGTCCGCGACAAGGTTACCGAGACCTACCGGAACACGCTGGATATCTTCGCCGACCATACGGACCGGACGCTGAACGACATTACGAACTATTTAAACAAGCTTGGCGTCTACGATACCGACGTAGGCGTGCTCAATTCCTTCCCTCCGGGCAGCGACAACTACGTTCTGACCAAGGTTCGCATCCAGCTTAAAATCAACCGCGACATCGGCTTATACAATGTGATTGACACCATTTTTCTCTTTAACTCCAACGAACTCATCCTGAGCACCAGCTCCCAGAACCAGTACGGCATCCTCCAGAACGTCTTAAATGATAACGTCCGGCGTATCGTGGACGAGAGTACGCCGGGCCGCTGGCTGCTGTGGTACGACCCGAGAATCGAGGGCGGCAATTTTCTCGTGCAGGTAAGCGAGGTCCCTGATACCGGACTGTACGTCGGCGCGATTATCCGCATGTCGGAGATCGCCAACCAGCTGTCGATCCAATGGTCGCACGGCGATATCGGAGAAGCCGCCATCTACCGCTCGGACGGCACCCGTCTGGGTGGGCAGGGAGCGGACAGCCATGTACAATTGAATCGGACAGACCTGATTCGCGAGAACGCGCCGTACCGGTTCGTGAAGGACCAGGAGACCGGCAAGCGGTACCTGATGATGAACCGGCCCAGCGAGGTGGCCGACATGACGACCAGCATCCTTATTCCCGAGAGTTATATTTTGCAAGGTCTTCCCTATTTCCAATTGCTGACGTATGCGATGGCGGTTGGCGTCATCTTCATCTTCTCTCTCTACCTCTTCTTCATCCGGCGCACGCTGTTCAAACCCCTGCAGCAGCTGATCGGCGGCATGAAGAAAATTTCGCTCGGCATGCTCGACGTTCGGCTTCGGACGAACAACACGCTGGAATTCGTCTTTCTCGCGAACACCTTCAATAATATGGCGGAGCAGATCAAGAGCCTGCGAATCGGGATGTACGAGGAGCAGCTAAGGGCCCAGAAGATCGAGCTGAAGCAGCTGCAGGCGCAGATCAACCCGCATTTTTATATGAACAGCCTGAACATCATTTATAATTTCGCGGCACTCAAGGATACCGATTCGGTGAAAAAGATGGCGCTCCATCTAGGCGATTATTTCCGCTTCATCATGCGGACCAACCGGGAGCTGATTACTCTTGAGGAGGAGCTGAAGCATATCGCGAACTATCTTGAGATTCAGAAGTTCCGTTTCCCGCGCAAGCTTGGCTGCGTCTATGACATTCCTGACAACATGAAGGGCAGTCCGATGCCTGCCCTGTCGATCCAACCGTTCGTGGAAAATGCGATCATCCACGGCTTCGTCAATCAACGCAAGCCTTTTGAGATCAGGGTCCGCGGCGAGCTGCTCGAGAAGGAGGACGGGCCTTTTATGCAGATTACCGTGGAGGACAACGGTGACGGTTTTCCCGAGGAGGTGCTGCAGCGGCTAAACGAGGGACAAGGACTCCCTTCCGCGGATTCGAGTCGGCTCGGCATTGCCAACGTCATCCAACGGCTCAAGCTGCGGTACGACGGTGCCGCGCGTATCGATTTCCGAAATACAGACGAAGGCGGAGCGGCCGTCACGATCAGACTGCCGGTTTCGACAGAGCCGCCCGAGCTTCCGGAACCGAAAGGAGAATGACGATGTACAATCTGCTTGTAGTGGACGACGAGGATATAGCCATCCGAGGTATTGTCGAGGGGATCGACTGGTCGTCCCTCCCCTTGGCGAATATTTTTACCGCTTACGATGCCGAGGAGGCGCGGCAGGTGTTCAGGGGGTACCCCATTCACGTCCTGATCTCCGACATCGACATCCCGCAGGAGAATGGCATCCATCTGCTCACCTGGGTTAACGAGACTTCGCCTCAAACAGAGACTATTTTCCTTACCGGCCACGCCAACTTCAATTTCGCCCAGCAGGCCGTCCAGCTCGGCAGCTTCGATTATCTGCTCAAGCCGGTTGATCATGACGTGCTGAAGAGCTGCGTGGAGAAAGCCATCGAAGCGGTCCGCCTGCGTCAGCAGGAAGAGGCGTATCTCAAGACGTACGCCTACTATTTCGACCAGTGGAACCGCCAGCTTCCGCTGCTCGTCGAGCGCCTGTGGCAGGACGTGCTGGGACTGCGCATCCCGGCCTCCGCGGACAAGCTCGAGCCGCTATTCGAGCTGTATGGCATTCCGCTTGATATCGGCAAGCGCGTACAGCCGCTCCTGATCAGCGTGGAGCAGTGGACGCAGGAATGGAACGCGCGCGACGAAGAGATTATGACCTACGCGCTGAAGAACGCGGCGGCGGACATCTTGCTGAGAGACCGCTCTGGCCATGTTATTCAAGACGCAGGCGGCATACTCTTCGCCCTCCTCTACGAGCCTTCGGAGGAAGACGAGAGTACCCTTGAGGAGCGGTGCACGGAATATATCCGCAAATGCTCGGAATACCTGTACGCCGTCGTCTCCTGCTACATTGGCGAGGCAGCTCCCGTCGCTTCGCTGCGCCTCGGGGCTCAAAGCCTCGGAGAGCTGGAGCGCTCCAATGTCTGCCAGACCGGCCGGGTATTCCGTCTATCAGACTTTAAGCGGGAGAAGAAATCAATTACCGCCCAGCCTAATTTGCAGGACTGGTCGGCCCTCATCGAGCAGGGCAAGACATGCGAGCTGAAGCGCCACATCGAGGATCTGTTCGACCGTCTCCAGCTCGACCAGGTCGGCCATGCCTATATGGTCAGCTACTATTTCGGGCTTGTCCACACGGTTTTCCAGGTGCTGCAGCGGCGCTCCGTACCCGTGGAAACGGTGTATGCAGACGAGGAATGGCACAGCGGCGAGCACGCGATGAAGTCGCTCGGCGCCATGAAGACATGGACGATCCAGTTTGCCGCCAAAGCATCGGACTGCCTGGTTAAACAGGGAAAGGACGTGTCGAATACGATCGCCAAGGTACAGACGTACATCGAAGACAATCTGCAGCACGACCTGAACCGGGAGGAGATCGCGAGGCATGTCTATTTGAACCCCGCCTATCTGTCGCGGCTGTTCCGCAAAGAGACGGGAAAGTCGCTTACCGACTACATGGTTGATCGGCGCATGCTAAGATCCATATCCGAGCTCAAGCTGACGAACCATAAAATCAGCGATATCGCGATATCCGTCGGATATGCGAGCTTCTCCCACTTCTCCAAGCAGTTCAAGCGATCGACAGGAATGACGCCGCAAGATTACCGCAAGAAATACCAGAATATTCGGTAAAAATGTCACCGGAGCAATAAGGTGGTAACGACGCCGCTAGAGTGCGGCGTCTTTTTTTGTGTACGATTATAGCCATAGTCGATAGACAAGGAGGACCTAACATGGCCAATGCGGAAGCGGCCCCGCTGCAAGCGACGGGAGCCAAGACGCGGAAAGGAACGCGGAAAAGGACGCTCACCTACCTGATCCGAAACTATTGGATGTTCTATTTGATGCTGCTTCCCGGGGTGCTGCTGCTCATTTTCAACAATTACATCCCTATGCTCGGTATTGTAATCGCATTCAAGTCGGTCCGGTTCGATATCGGTATTCTGAACAGCCCCTGGGCGGGCCTTACCAACTTCAAATTTCTGTTTCAATCCAGCGACTCGTACATCATCATCCGCAACACGCTGCTGTACAATTCAGCGTTCATCGTGCTTAATCTGATTTTCCCGCTGGCTTTCGCCCTTATGTTGAACGAGATGAAGAACCGTTTTCTGTCCAAGCTGCATCAGACGATCATGTTCCTGCCGTACTTCCTCTCGATGACGGTCATCGCTTACCTGGTATACGGCTTCATGAGCGATGAGCACGGCTATCTGAACGGCACGCTTCTGCCCGCCCTCGGTCTCGACTCGGTCCGCTGGTACTTCACGAAGGAGGTATGGCCGTTCGTCCTGCCGCTCATCAATACATGGAAGAGCATGGGCTACTATACGGTCGTTTACATGGCGGCGATTATCGGCATCGACGACGAATATTACGAGGCGGCGACGATCGACGGAGCCAGCAAATGGCAGCAGATGACGAGTATCACGATCCCTCTCATTATGCCGGTTATCACCATCATGACCCTGCTGCAAATCGGCCGGATATTCAACGCCGACTTCGGACTGTTCTTCCAGGTTCCGCGGGAATCCGGCACTTTGTTCCCCGTGACTAACGTCATCGACACCTACGTCTACCGTACGTTTCTCACCGTCGGCGACATCGGCCTCTCGTCTGCCGCCGGGCTGTTCCAATCCGTTGTAGGCTTCACGCTCGTCTTTCTATCCAACTGGGTCGTTCGCCGCATCAACAGCGACAACGCCCTATTCTAGGAGGGAACCGGATGGCTGCCATCTCCGACAAAAACACTGCGGGCTCAAATCCGAAAAACCGGTTGTCCGCCGCAGCTTCAAGCGGCATCAATATCTTCTTCATCCTCTATTCCGCCCTATGCGTCATCCCGCTGCTGCTGCTGCTTTCGGTATCGTTTTCCGACGAGAGGTCCGTCCTGACGCACGGCTACCGGTTCATCCCGGAGAAGTTCAATCTGGCCGCCTATGCCTTCCTGTACAAGGACATAGGACAGATCGCGTATTCCTACGGAATCTCGATTACGGTTACGATCGTCGGCACGGTGCTCAGCATGCTGATCATCGCGCTTTACGCCTACCCGATATCGCGCAGCCAATTTCCCCATGCCCGATTCTTCACCTTCTTCGTCTTCTTTACGATGCTCTTCTCCGGGGGGCTTGTTCCCTGGTATCTCGTCTACGTGCAGATGCTGAACCTGAAGGATACGCTCTGGGCGCTCATTATGCCGCTTTTGGTGTCCTCCTTCTGGGTACTGATCGTAAGGACATTTTTCAAGGAGACCATTCCCGCGGCGGTACTGGAGTCGGCGAAGATCGACGGAGCCGGCGAGCTGCGGATCTTCATCCGCATCGTCCTTCCGCTCTCCATGCCGGTGCTTGCGACGGTGGCGCTCTTCCAGACGCTGACGTATTGGAACGACTGGTTTCTAAGCCTCGTCTTCATCACCAACGACCACAACATCTCGGTTCAATATCTGCTCTATAAAATGCTTGCGAATATTCAGTACCTCTCCAGCAATCCGACGGCTGCGGCCGAGATTGCCAGGGCGGGCGGCATGTTCAACTTTCCCAGCGAAACCGTGCGGATGGCCCTCGTCGTGGTTGGTATCGGCCCGATCGTGTTCGCTTACCCGTTCTTTCAGAAATATTTCGTCCGCGGCTTGACGGTCGGTGCGGTGAAGGGCTGATCCATTCACCGTTATCCCACCGGAACATCTGCCTTGCATTAGGCTGTAACCGGCAATCCGGTTAAGCATACAATCGACTATTGGGAGGTCCATCTGTTTATGAAGCAGACGAAAAAAACAATTTCGCTGGTAGTCCTGCTCCTGCTCGTTATCGCCCTCTTCATGTCCGCCTGCAGCAAAAACCAGCCATCCGCTTCCGGCGGCAATGAAGCGTCTGCCAGCAACGCCGGAGCCAGCGCGGCGGCGAATGACGGCGCGGACGCGCCGGCCGATCTAAAGCCCTACAAGCTGAAGCTCGTGTACGAAGGGCCGCCTCAGGCGGACGAGGCGATGGTGGAGGATGCTCTGAACAAAATTTTGACGGAGAAAATCAACGCCACCATCGACATCGCTCCGATCGACTGGGGGGCATGGGACGACAAGGTGAACCTGATGATTGCCTCCCGCGAGCCGGTAGACATTCTATTCACGGCGCAGTGGAACGGCTATTCGAAGAATGTCGCCAAAGGCGCCTATAAGGAGCTCGGCGATCTGCTGAGCAAATACGGCCAAGGGATTGTCAGCTCGCTTGATCCATCGTTCCTCGAGGGCTCCAAAATCAACGGTAAAAACTACGGCATACCGACGAACAAGGAGCTCGCGTTCGCAGGCGGAGTCGTCTACCGCAAAGATATTGCCGATGAGCTGGGCCTTGACATGAGCACGGTGAAGACGGCGGAGGATCTGGACGCCATCTACAAGGTGGTGAAGGAAAAGAAGCCGGACATGACTCCTCTCTATATGCAAGGCGGTTCGTTCGGGCAGCTGACCGAATTCGACTCCTTAGGCGACGGCACGATTCCCGGCGTCATCTCTAAGGAAGACAGCGACACGACGGTCAAGATGATGGAGGACTTCGATATTTACAAGCGTTATCTGAAGCTCGCCCGCGACTTCTTCCAGAAAGGTTATATCAACAAGGACGCCGCGACCACGCAGCTCTCGAGCGGCGATGCCTATAAGGGCGGCAACGTCTTCTCGACGATCGAGCCGCTCAAGCCCGGCAAAGCGGCGGAAATCGCCAATGCAGCCGGTATCGGAGGGAAGCTGGATCAAATCTATTTGACAGGTAAAACGGTCTCTACCTCCGAGACGGCGGGTGCCATGCTGGCGATCTCGACGACGTCCAAGAACCCTGAACGGGCCATGATGTTCATTAACCTGCTTCACACCGACAAGGATATCGTCAACCTGCTGAACTTCGGCATCGAAGGCGTTCACTATACGCTCAGCGGCGACGTCATGACGCCTACCGATAAATCCGGCCAATACGCCCCAGGCGTCGCTTGGGAACTCGGCAACCAGTTCCTCAACCATGTGTGGAACACCGAAGCACCCGACAAGTGGGAGCAGTTCAAGGCGTTCAACGAGGGAGCCAAACCTTCGCCTGGTCTCGGTTTTGTCTTCAACAGCGATTCCGTAAAGGCGGAGGTCGGCGCGCTCGCGAACGTCATCAAGCAGTACCAGAAAGCTCTGGAGACCGGCTCGGTAGACACCGACAAGGTCTTGCCCGAATATATCGCGGCGCTGAAATCCGCCGGCGTCGAGAAGGTCATCGCCGAGAAGCAGAAGCAGTTCGACGCCTTTCTGGCTGCGAAGGGCGAATAAGAACGCAAGTCACTCCGGGCAGCGGACGCGCAGCCCAGTCCGCCGAAGCTTATCCGGTGTGTACGCATTGCAAGCACAAAAAAACCGTTGCCCCTGCTGCCTCGAGCGGTAGGAGCAACGGCTTTTTTTGCGGCGATCGCCGGACCTAATGTTGACATCTCTTTCCAAAGAGATTATTCTTATCACAAATGTTAGTGAGTACTAACATACAGTCGGGTAAGGGTGATTGGTTTGGACAATAAGGTAAAACTCATGCAGGCCGCAATTGATTTGATGGCGGAGAAAGGGTATAAAGGCGTATCCACCAAGGAGATTGCGGCGGCGGCGGGCGTTAGCGAGATGACGTTGTTCCGGAACTTCGCCAATAAGCTGAATCTGCTCGAAAAGGCTGTTGAGCATTTTCATTATTCGATGGAAATGACCCGTATTTTTCAAGAAGAAGTGGTATGGGATATGCGGGCAGACCTGCTGCTTATAAGCGAAATGTATCATAAGGTGATGGGACGCAACCGCAAGCTGTTTCTTATTGTTCTGGCGGACAATGATTTGGCTGGCATCAGGCAGGAAGCGCAGAAGCATCCCCGGATTTTGCTCGAGCTTCTGACGGATTATTTCAAGGAAATGCAAAGACAACACAAAATGATCGACACGGATGCGGAAACGCAAGCCATCACGTTTATGTGGATGCATTACGGGGCTTTTATCTCAAGCTTGTATACAGCCGAGGCTGTTACTAAAGTTACGAGAGAGCAATTCGCGGAATCCAGCGCTGATCTGTTCGTACGCGCTTTAAGCCGATAAATTCGAGGAGGATGAGGAATGGGACATTCCGAAAAAATCGTTGGCCGGACGGCTTCGGCCGGTTTTCAGATCGGGGTTCGTAGGACGCTGCCTATCTCTCCTGAGCGAGCCTGGTCCTTTCTTGCTTCGGCCGAAGGCTTGAGGCTGTGGATCGGCAGCGTTGACAATTTAACGATTGCGGCAGGCGAGACGTTTCATAGCGCCGAAGGGATCCGGGGAGAGTTTAGAGTTGTGAAGCCTCGGCAGCAGCTGCGCCTGAAGTGGGCAAAGCCAGGCTGGGAGAAGCCTTCGACCTTGCAAATCCGGCTCATCTCCAGCCATCCGGAGAAAACGACGGTCAGCTTCCATCAGGAAAACCTGGACCATGCGGCTACGCGGGAGCAAATGAAGCTGCATTGGGAAGAAGTGCTGAGCGAGATGCTGAAGCAAACGAGAGCACACTAAATACTATTATCCCCAAAAATAACAGGGTCATGACGATCGATCGTCATGGCCCTGTTATTGCTGAAGCACGTTGCTCTTGTATATCAAGCATCGGCGGCCGCCCATACATCCGGGCGTATTCGCGGCTGAATTGGGATGGGCTTTCGTAGCCTACGCGGAAGGCGGCTTCGGAAGCATGCACCGTTTCCGTCAGCATTAAGCGTCTCGCTTCCTGCAGGCGCAGCGTTTTCTGGTATTGCAGCGGGCTCATCGACGTTACGCGCTTGAAATGCTTATGAAAAGCCGAAGTGCTAAGGCTTGCTTCCCTAGCCAGCTGATCGATGACAAGCGGCTCCGCGTATTGCCGGTTAATCATCCGAATCGCTTGCGCAATGTTATGCGAATGGCTGCCAGCCATGGCAAAGGAGCGGATCAGCGAGCCATGCTCGCTTTGGAGCACGCGGTACAGGATCTCGCGTACGATAAGCGGAGCGAGAACCGGAATGTCCTCCGGCGCATCCAGCAGCTGAACAAGCCTGACGGCCGCTTCGAGCAAGCCCGGCGACGTGCGGTTCATCGTTATGCCGGGTGAGGCTTCCGCGGGGGCGTCGGAGACGCGGCTGCTTTCTTTTACGATATCGAGAATGACGTCGGGGTCGAAGCTTAGCTTCAGGCTTAAATACGGAACCCCGGGCGAAGCTTCCACGATTTTGCTTATAATCGGCAGTTCCGCGGCAATAACGACAAAAGTCATCGGGTCGTACCGGTAAGTCTCGTCTCCCAAAGTGGCCGTCTTCGCGCCTTGCGCCACAAGACAGAGGGAGGGCTTATATACGGATTCCAAAGGCTCCGACATATGCGCGGCATTCATCAATGACAGGTTGGGGACGGGTGTAGAAAACGTACCGCTTGACGGAGCATGGCGCAGGATCAAATCCGCTAGCTGCCGCAAAGCGTGCTCCATTCGCAAGGTTTCGTCCATGGCTTATGCATTCCTTTCCGAGATAGTGGTTATGTTTATTTTAAAATATAATTGCGCGAGTTTCACTATACTAAGCTTATCTTTCAACCGCGAAGAGAAATAGGCAAGGAACGAACGGTTCTGTTCTAACGGTTTTCCCCTTGTATTCCCTATAATCAATGTTGTAGCCACACCATTAAATATCCAAAACATAAAGGAGCGAATGAATGATGAGTCTTCAAGGAAAAGTCGCTATTGTCACCGGTTCTTCAAGAGGAATAGGACGTCAAATCGCCATTCAGCTCGGCGAAGCCGGCGCGAAGGTTGTTGTCAATTACTCCTCTAATCAAGAGAAAGCAATGGAGGTTGTTCAATTAATCGAGCAAGCGGGCGGTGAAGCTGCTGCCATCCGCGGAGATATCGGTAAGGTCAGCGATGTGGAGGGATTGTTCTCGGAGACGCTTGAACGGTTCGGACGCGTGGATATTCTCGTGAATAACGGAGGGATTATGGACCTCGCGCCGATTGCGAGCGTAACGGAGGAAATGTTCGACCGGCAGTTCATGATTAATGTGAAAGGGACGTACTTCGCCTGTCAGCAAGCGATGAAGCATATGGCAGGCGGCGGGACGATTATTAATTTCTCAACCTCCGTATCCGGCGCGATGCTTCCGACTTACAGCGTCTACGCCGCTACCAAAGGGGCTGTCGAGCAGTTAACCCGTCAACTGGCGAAGGAATTCGGGCCAAAAGATATTATTATTAACTGCATCGCACCCGGTCAGGTATCGACGGAGCTGTTCCTGAACGGTAAATCCGAGGAGCTAGTGGATTCGTTCCGCCGCATGAACGCGTTCGGGCGTCTTGGAGAGCCTAACGATATCGCCAATGCCGTTGAACTCCTCGTCAGCGATAAAGCCCGCTGGATTACCGGGCAAACGCTTCGCGTGAACGGCGGCTTCAACTAATAGCAAATCGCCAGCGCCTGCTTGGATCAGGCTGCTGGCGATTTTTTAATTTTCCAACCGGACCCCCGCCGCGCGGAATGCGGCAGCCGTATCTTCAGGGAGGCCTTTATCGGTTAGGAGAGCCGTCAGCTCGGATAACCTCGCAAACGTGCGGAGCGCGCTGTGGCCGAATTTATGGTGGTCGGCGACCCCGTAGCATTCGCGGGCGGTCGACATTAGCGCCTGCTTGAAGTCAATCAAGTCGCCGGTATACACGGACAAGCCATGCTCGAGATGTACGCCGGTGGCGGAAATAAACGCTTTATTAATGTTAAGGCTGCGGACGTAAGCGACCGCCTCCGGACCTGCTAGAACGTTGCGGACGCGGTACCCGCCGGGGACGACGAGACGGACGTTTTCTTTTCCCGCCAGCTCGCTGATGATATACACATCGTTGGTAATGACGGTTACCGGAAAATCGCTCAGCCGCTTCGCGATTTCAAGGGTTGTGCTGCCGCCGTCCAGCGCAATGATGTCATTGCCGGAGATGAACCTCATCGCCGTATCCGCGATGTCGGTTTTCTCGTCGGCATGCTTCGCAATCGGCTCCTTTACGGGCAGAATGCCGAATTGATCGCTGTTTGCCAGCACGGCGCCGCCGTGAACCCGTTTGACCAGCCCCTGCTCCTCCAGCTTCGTCAGATCCTCCCGGATCGTCTTGCCTGTTACGCTCAGCCGCTCGCTGAGCTCCGCAACCGTTACTTCCCTCTGCGTCAGCAGAACCTCCATAATACTCTCGTATCGGCGTAAATGGTTCATTTCCTGTTCATCCGTTCTCATTGGTATTGTCATTATTTTAAACGTAGCCTGTCTTCCCGTCCATAGCGGCGCAATGTTTAAATGGGTTCATATACAATTTTATTAATGATTATTTCTAATAAATGAACTAAAATAAACATAAATGAACTTTGCAGGCAGATGGGGAGGAGTAAAACGATGAACGGACAACAGCAGCGCCAAAAAGAGATAATTCGGGCCGTAGCCTTAACCGCGCAGAGCTTGCCTATGCTTGCCGGAGGATTATGGTTCCATCACGATATTCGGGATAACTTCTATTATGCCTCCTACTTATTTGCGGCAGCGTTGGACGAAGAGATTCAGCCCTTATTGGACAATTCGTCCGAAGCGAAAAAGAAAGCGGAAGGCGTGCTCGCCCGGGTGCTTCAGCTTCAGCAGCAGGACCCGGCAGCGCCGCTCTATGGCCATTTTCCGCTGAATTTGAACCCTTCGCCGGAGGAGGCGAAAGCCCATGAGCTCCCGGTTGAGCTGATGGGCAGCTTGATGGTTTATTTCTATACCCGATACGGACAACATATGGGTGCGGAATTAAGCGATGGCTTCGAGCGTGCGCTCCGTCATATTTATGAAGGAGGCTTCTATAGAAAGCCCCTGCAGCTGTTTAATCACCATGAGGCAAAATATACGGCGGCTAAGTTGATTTTTGGGCATTGGTATGAGGATCAAGAGCTGCTGGAAGACGGTATCGCTTCCCTGAAGCGTACCATCGGGCGGGTAACAACCCAAGGGATGCCCGAATACGGGGCTTTGCCATGGTTCTGGCATTGGGTTCAGGCGTTTACCTGCGCGTGGGAGCTGACGGCGGAGCCGGCGTTAAAGCAGCGGCTTGCCGAGCTTCTCGATTACCTATGGCGGGAGAGAGCGTTATTTTACCTGAAGGGTGCCTGGGTTGGCGCCCATTCCCGGGGATGGCCGCACGATGCGCCCGCTGACCGCAACGTTTTGCATGATTATGTGCAATTTGGAGATTTTCCGCGCGAGGATCGTATGCCTCGTACAGAGTATGCAGGCTTTCTCTGTTACCCGGCTCCGGAGGATGCTCTGCGGAGAGCGCTGGAGCGCAGCCAGCCCGAGGTGGTCGCAAAACAAATGACCAAGATGGATACCGGGGAAGAAATTCCGCTTCATTCCTATGCGTATGTGACGAAGGACTATGCGGCCGGCGGCATGTGGGAGCGGGTAAAAGAGTTTGATAACGAGCAGATCCGTTGGATGGTCTCGTTCCCGGTTACGGGAGAGGCTAGCGTAAACCAGCTTTACTTCTTCCATCCGGGAGATGGCTGGAGAGAGGGCGATCCCCGGCACCAGAGCGAATACGCGGAGGTATTGTATGACAAGAACCGGATTCTGACGTTATTCCCTATCCCGGAGCAGGCCGAACAGCAGGAGATCATCGGCGTTCTTCCGAAAGGTGCTTGGATAACGAAGGAAACCGGCTTGTTCGGCCAGGTGCAAAACGGCTTTGTTTCCATTTTGCTGCATGGGCGTTATACCTTCGAGGAGCTTGAGGAATACAATGTGGTTCGTTTGCAAGGAGAGCCCGCTGCGGTAGCGGTAGAAATATTGGGGCGGCAAGAAGCGGAAAAGCTCGCAATCGAAAGCCTGCCCGCTTTCGCGGAACGGATGGACGGGGTAGACTTTACTTTGCGGCAAGCCTCCCGGCTTGGCGGCAAGCTTGCGTACACCGGTATCAGCCAGCAGGATCTGCTTGAGCTGATAGTCGCTGGCCCGGGTCAATCGGTCGCGAGACTAAACCGGGAAGAGATGAATGATTTCCGCTAATAAATATTTAGAGGCGAGTGGACTCCTCACGGAGCTTCACTCGCCTCTTTTCTGGATCAGCTGGCTTACCCAGCGGTAGCACTCCTTGAGCTGCTCGTCGGATGCATGCTCCGAGCGATGCTCGAACATGATTTTGAAATCCGGATTCTTGCCGGAAATAATCCGTAAATACCGTTCAATGGGAGCCCAGCCTTCGCTTGGCCGCTGACTTGGATGAACCGGAATACGGCTCTGGATTATTCGCCCTCCGACGATCTGTACGTTGGACAAATGAACGGTTGCGGCATATCCGGCATATTGGCGAAGGACGGTCTCGGAATTGAAACGCGGATCGACCCGATCCTGGATGTACAGCCTTGCCGTATCGAGACAAAGCTTGATGCCGCGATACTCCTCCAGCTTGCGCTGCAAATAGTCGTCCTCATAGACGTAACGGTTCAGGGCATCAAGCTCTAAGACAGGCGTAAAACCGTACTTGGCGCGCATAAGGGACAACCATTCAAACAAAGCATCGCTATATTTCCGAAATTGGTTGAAGGCATAAGCGCTTTCGAATTCGTATTCCGTCCGGTTGTCGAATCGCCAGCTCGTCCAATCCGTTCGATCATCAAGAATAACGGGCTTTGGGTAATGAAAGAGAACATAGTCCGGCTGCATTCGCGAATGGATATAAGCAAGCTCTTGCTCGGCTATGGAGTAAGCATCCGATCTTGCGTTATTATCCTTCGCGATAAACAGCGCATCCCTGAGAGGGGATATCCCCGCCCGAAGCGGAAAATGAATCCCAATCCTGAAGCCTGTTGCATGAGATTCCCGGATCAGATTCTCAATATCTTGCTCGCTCCGGAACAGGCAAGCTTCAATGCCGTAAAAATCGTCCCGAAAATCCCGGTTATATTTGTTGTAGTCGAATTGCCCATACTGTCCGATAAGGAAGCGAGGATTCATAAGCGTATTGCCCTTTATCTGCCGAAACCGAGTATGAGAAGGAGGAGCGACAAAAGCATCTCCAGAAACGAAGGTTTGTATGACATTTCGGGACATCCTTTCTTTTTGTTTCTGGAATTATTCTCCATCAAGCGATACAGATCCTTTTGAGGAGTGAAAAAAAAGACTGACCTGTGACGGTCAGCCATGTTTCATCCTTATTTTTGCGCCGCAAGCTCGGCAAGGCGCTCCATAACCCGCCGGTTGTATAATCCGCCATGGTAACAGATTACGGTCTGAATATCAAAGTCAAGCAGTCCGGCGAGGGAAGCTTGGGCGGTCGACGGATCTAGTGTGGTAGCAGGGTCGGCTCCATATAACTCGCCGTCTCTTACCATAAGAGCATCACCGGCAATTAGAGTGCGGGAGGGCTCGTGATAAAGACTGATATGTCCCGGCGTGTGGCCCGGGGTATCAATAACGGTGATTCCTCCGGCTAGAGGAAGAAGCTCGCCGCCATTCACTTCCCGGTCGACAGCTGCCCTTGGCGGATTCAGCATCAGGCGTTTTAGACCGTTTCGGAACGATTCGGGCACGGAGTCCGGCATCCTGTCGATACTGGCAATAGCCTCGTCCGTGAATCGGATAAGCCTTTTGTCGCCTTGGATGTACGGTTTCTCGAGCGGATGCGCCGACACTTCTAGTCCGGCCCCGGAGGTTAATTCCGGCAAGTTGCCGATATGATCGATATCTTGGTGGGTAAGAATAATATGAGTAAGCTTACCTGGCCTGCCGCCAGCAGCTTCAATCGCGGCATGGAGTTGTGGGAGCTGGGCGGGATAACCGGTATCCAGCAAAATTTGATGTTGATCGTCCCATATAAGAACCGGGTGAACGGTGTCGATTGCGCCCATCACGGGGGCGCTTATGGACAACATGGCAAGTTGGGCTTTCATGAAGGTCACTCTCCTCGTACAAAATGAAGGGGACCCGGCCGAGGTCATGTGACTATATTACAGACTCCTGGGATAAGTGTAAATAGCAAATTTTTTATTATAACACATAAAAATATTTTTGTCAATACCCTCATTCTGATTTCGATAAATGGATTAAATGAGGTTATGTTGTTAGAGATACACATTGGAATTGATGCAGTAAAAACGAATCTTTTTGGGCCAATAGAAGCGCTGCATTGGATGGCATACAGTATAATGGGCCAAATAAGCGATCGGAAGGACAAAATAGTTATTTTTACTGGACTGAATACAGCGTAAATCATTCAACCACTTGCCGTGGGTGGCACTTGACTTTTCTTTTCGTTGTAACTATTATTGTTACAACGACCAATGATTCTTAACCCGGCCAGCGGAGTGTTGTTTCGAGTTGAGTGTGACTTTGTAGTTTTGTTCCAACCCTTGAAAAATTTAATCCGAGGAACAAACGACATGGAGCAATCAACCGAAACAACCGGAGCCCCAACCGGAGCGTCCTTGACTTCTACCCCAGTTGTAACTACAATTGTCACAACAATATTGGCTTTGTGTTCGGTTTTGTGCTGGGCCTTGTTTTCTAAAACGGCCAACGGCGAGTGTTGTTTCGAGTGGACTGAAACAACCTGAGCATCAATCGGAGCCCCAAGAAGGTGACAAACATGAAAATCAGCAGCCGCTTCTCCATAGCGGTCCATATTTTATCCCTGCTGGAGATTTCCAAGGACGCTCATAACACTTCCGAATGGATTGCCGGCAGCGTCAACACGAACCCGGTTATTATCCGCCGGCTGCTTGGACAGTTGAAAAAGGCTGGCCTCGTACAGGTTCGGGCCGGAACCGGCGGTGCCTTTCTGACCAAGGAAATGAGCGAGATTACGTTGCTGGATATTTTCCGGGCGGTAGACGTCGTTGAGGAGGGACAGCTTTTTCATATTCATGAAGAGCCTAATCCCGAATGTCCGGTAGGAGCGAGCATACAGGTTGTGCTGGAGCTTGTGCTGAAGAAGGCGCAGCATGCCATGGAGAGCGTTCTCTCGGAGATTACCCTAGAGGAACTGGTCGCGGATCTGATCAGGAAGAATCAAAACAAATAAGTTCATTTAATTCAGGAGGTTATTCATATGAAAATGGCAGTTGTAGGAGCTACTGGCAAAGCAGGTCAGTTTATCGTGAAAGAAGCGCTTAGCCGCGGACATGAAGTAACGGCCGTTGTACGGAACCGCGCCAAGGTAACGGAGGAAGGCGTTCAAGTGATCGAGAAGGAAGTTTTTGACCTGACAGCGGCGGACTTGCAAGGCTTTGACGTCGTCGTGAACGCTTTTGGCGCGCCGCTTGGCCATGAGCATCTGCACGTAACGGCGGGCAAAGCGTTGATCGATGCCTTGTCCGGAACGGATACGCGCCTGATCGTAATTGGCGGGGCAGGCAGCTTGTACGTGGACGAAGCCAAAACGGTTCAGCTCTTTAACACGCCTGATTTCCCCGAGATGTTCCTCGCTACGGCAAAGAATCAAGGTCAAAACCTTGAAGATCTGAAGCAATCGACAGATCTGAAATGGACCTTTGTCAGCCCGTCCGCTTTCTTTGATCCGGCAGGCCAACGTTCCGGCTCCTATATACAAGGCAAAGACCATCTGCTTGTGAATTCGAAAGGCCATAGCTATGTCAGCTACGCGGACTTTGCGATCGCCATTGTGGATGAGGCCGAGAATGCTGCTCATGTCAAAGAACGTTTTACCGTGGCTTCCGAAAAGTAAGCAACAAAGAAGAGGCTGCTCCGGAGAAGGGAGCAGCCTCTTTTTTGTCTAACCCTATCGTTCCTCACAGCAGGGCACCGCGTTTTTTCAAATGACGGTAAAGCGCAATCGACATGACCGAGCACAACAGGGCGCATGCCCCGATGAAAATATAACCCGCTTGCAGGCCGGCAATGAGACCCGCCTTCGGATGAGCCTCTTCCGCAAACCCGTCCTTGAACAGCTCGATAATGAGCCCGATCACATAATTCCCCGCAACCGTAGCAATGCCCATCAAAGTAACCGTAAACGTAATGGCCGTATCGCTTTCCTTCGAATAACGCCTGGCAATCAGGGCCATCACCGTCGGGTAGATCGGCGCAATGCCGATGCCCGCTGCAGCAAACAGGAAAGCTCCGGGCTCCCCGAGAATAACGGCGGCAATCGAGCAAAGACCGGAGAAGGCCGACAGCACGATGAGAGACATCGTATAACCGATTTTATCGGTGACCGGTCCAAGAACAAGCCGCGCAAAGGTGAAACAGAGGAAAAAGGCGGACAGCATCGCCGCGGACGTATCGCTGCTCCAGCCGTAGGCCTTCTCCAGAAAGTTGACGAGCCAGCTTCCGATCGACATCTCGGATACGACGCCGAGGGACAGGACGCCCACCAGAAGCCATGCGGCTTTATCCCGCACATATTCCCGCAGCGAGAGACGCTCGCCCTGCTTCGCTTCTTGCATGGGTGCTTTGGCGAAGATCGTGGGAATCATCGGCAGCAATGTCAGCGAGAGCACCAGGCAATACATCCCCCTCCAGCCAAGCTCGGAGCTTGCGCCAAACCAATGAATCCCCATCAGATTGGCAGCCAGAAGCGGGGCGACAATGGAGCTTAGCCCATAGAAGAAATGGGCCAGATTCATCATCGTGCCGGTATTCCGGGTAAAGATCTGCGCGGCCAGAATCGCAAGGGCGATCTCTAGCAATCCGTTGCCGATATACATGAAGAAGTAGGACAATACCATCGTGGAATAGCTCATAGAGAAGTACAGGCAGAAGCCGGATACAACCATCGAGCCAAAGGCGATTAGAGTCGTCAGCTTGATGCCGATTTTTTTCACCAGCCAGCCCGTAAAGCTGCAAGCGATCAAATAGCCGAGCGAATTTAGGGCAAGCAGCATGCCGATCTGCGCTTCGTTCAGCGAGAAGTCGGCCTGCATGCGCGGGATGGCGGGACCTTTAATATTTTCCGAAAAGCCAAATAGGAGAAAGCCGCCAAATACGACGGCGAGTAGCAGCGTGTAGTTGCTGAACAAGGACCGTTTCGGCCGGGCTTCTAGTTCGGTTTGCATGTTATCCTCCTGGGTATGCGTCTAATTAAGTTTTCTAAATCGGTGAAGTCCGTCTATCGTCTCTTACTGTACCATTGATAGGGCCTTGGGGAAATATTTTCAGGAAGGAAATCGGGAGAAAAAAGCGAATATATGTACGGTTACGGGTATCGGAAACGATCGGATACATAAGTAGCGGAAGGGAATGTTCATAGAGTGAAATTTTTTCATACTGCAGACTGGCATTTAGGCAAGCTTGTGCAGGGTGTATATATGACGGAAGACCAGCGGTACGTGCTGGAGCAATTTGTAAGCGCGGTAGAGCTGGAACGGCCGGATGCCGTTATTATCGCGGGCGATTTGTATGACCGGGCGATCCCGCCGACGGAAGCGGTGGATCTGCTGGACGAGCTGCTGGAGCGTATTGTCGTTGGGCTGGATACGCCGGTGCTGGCGATCTCGGGCAATCATGACAGTCCGGACCGGATCGACTTCGGAACGGCCATGATGGAAAGCCGCGGGCTCCATATCGCCGGAAGGCTAAGGAAGGAGCATAAGCCGGTTGTGCTCAAGGACGCGTTTGGCGAGGTGCACGTGCATCTGGTGCCTTATGCCGACCCTGCCCAAGTGCGGATAACGTTCGAGGACGAGAATATCCGGACGCATGATGAAGCCATGCGCGCGATCACGGAACGGATTGCTGCGCAGATGGACCCGGCTGCGAGACATATCGTGGTCGGGCATGCTTTCGTCACGGCAACAGGCGCGGCGGAGCCCAATACAAGCGACTCGGAACGCCCGCTGTCGATAGGCGGAGCCGAGCATGTGCGGGCGGATTATTTTGCCCCGTTTCATTATACCGCTCTTGGGCATCTGCATCAGGCGCATTTTGTCGGAAGCGAAAAAATCCGTTACGCCGGTTCTCCGCTCAAATATTCGATCTCCGAGGAGCATCACAACAAAGGCTACCTCGTGGTGGAGATGGACGCGGACGGGAATGTGGCGATTGAGAAAAGAGAGCTGAAGCCGCTGCGCGATATGCGGCGTATTGCCGGTCCGATTGAGGAGATCGAGACCCATCCGGTGAACGAGGATTATGTCTTCGTTACGCTGCTGAACGATAACCCCGTCTTGTTCCCGATGGAGAAGGTCCGGGCGGTTTACCCGAATGCCCTTCATGTGGAGCGCAGGGTGACGGCTGTTCGCGCCATTGGCGAGGAAGGCGATGTCCCCGGGGAGACGGTGCGGAGGAGCGAAGCCGACCCGGTCAGCCTGTTCGAAGCCTTTTATCTCGAAGTGAAGGGCGTAGCGCTGGATGAACCGAAAAAACGGCTGTTCGCGGAGACGTTTGACGGCTTACTGCGTGAGGAGGGAGTCGCGCGATGAGACCTCTTAAAATTACGATGACGGCCTTTGGCCCGTACCGCGATGCGGAGACCGTGGATTTTAGCGGACTTGGGGAGCATCGCCTGTTTGTGATATCGGGCAGTACCGGTGCCGGCAAAACAACGATTTTTGATGCGATCTGCTTTGCTCTTTACGGAACCGCAAGCGGCGAGGACCGTTCGGAGCCCCGCATGCTGCGGAGCCATTTCGCCGATGACGAGAAGCATACGGCCGTCGAGCTGGATTTTGCCGTGGGACGCCGGATGTACCGGGTATTCCGTCAGCTTCCTCACCGGAAGGGCGCGAACAAAAGCGAGACGGGCGGCAAAGCCGAGCTGTACGAGCTGACGGGCGGCGAGGCCGTTCCGGCGGTGGACCGGTTTATGGTCAGCGACGTCAACGCCAAGCTGGAGACGATCATTGGCCTGACGAAGGAGCAGTTCAATCAGATCGTGATGCTGCCGCAGGGCGAATTCCGCAAGCTGCTCACTTCGGATACGGATAATAAAGAAGAGATTTTGCGCCGGATATTCCGGACGGAGCTGTATCAGCGGCTCGAGACGCGCTTCCAGCAGCAGAACCGGGAGCTTGGCGACCAGCTGAAGGAAGCGAAGATCCGCGTGGAGCATTTCATGAAGCAGGCGGCGGATAACTTGCCGCGCAGGGAAGACAGCCAGCTTGCGCTGACGCTGGCCCAGGAGCATTACAGCGCGGCCCAGCTGTCGGAGGCGCTGGAGCGGGAGATTGGCTATTACCGCCAGCTCGTGGCGGAAGGCGAATCGGGCAAGCGCGAGCTGCAGCTGCAGCTTGGCGAGCAAGAGCAAGCGCTGCAAGGCGAGCTGGCGCTGCACGCGCGGTTTGCGGAGCTGGCAAGCGAGCGGGCGAAGCAGGAGCGGCTCGCGGCGCAAAGCGGCGAGCATGCGGAGCGGGAGCGCCGGCTGCTGCTCGCGGAGCGCGCGGCGCAGCTGGCGCCGTACGCGGAGCAGGCGGCCCGCGCCGAGCGGGATGCCGCGGCGAAGCAGCAGGCCCGCGATATGCGGCGCCAGGCGGCGGAGGCCGCGAAGCAGGCGCTCGCGGCAGCCGAAGAGCGGCATCGCCGCGAGGAGGAGCGCGGCGCGGAGCGGCAGGCGGCGGAGCGCGAGCTGCACCGCCTCGCGGAGCTGGAGCCGGCGGTGCAGACGCTGGACGCGCAGCGCGTAGCGGTCGAGCAGCTTGCCGCTGCGGAGAAAAGCGGCGCGGCGAAGCTGGCTTCGGCGGAGGCATTGATCGCCGAAGCGAAGGAAGCCAAGCTTACGCTGGCCGCGCAGCTTAAGCAGATTGAAGGCGCGGTCGAAGCGCTGCCTGGCGTCGTTGAACAAAGAAACCAGGTTCTTCAGACAGGCAAATATATTTCCAAGCTAATCGAGCTGGAGAAAGAACTTGTTTCCCATGCATCCGTGATAGAAGAGCGGGCATTATTGTTTGCCCAAATCCGCGAGGAGCACGACCGGCTGGAACGCAATTGGATTGAAGGGCAGGCAAGCCTCTTGGCCGCCCATCTTCATGACGGTCAGCCTTGCCCGGTCTGCGGCAGCCAGGAGCATCCGGGCAAAGCGGTTGCGGCGGAGGACGTACCGTCCAGGGAGCAGCTCCAGCAGGCGAAGGAGCAGCTGTCCCGTTACGAACGCGAGCTGAACGAAGCGAAGCTGCAGGCGGCGGCGACGCGTTCGAGCTGGGAAGGAAGCGCGGCGGAGCTTGCGGAATACGGGGCGGAAGCTTCCGGGCTTGCCGAGCAGCAAGCCGAGCTTCGGAAACGTTGGAAACAGCTGAACGACGAAGCGGAACGGCTTGGCGCGCAGGTCGAGCAAGGAAAGCAGCTGAAGCAGCGGGCGGAAGAGATCGAGCAAAATCTGGAGCAGCTTCAACAAGCGAAGGATAAGCTGCAGGCAGAGCAGCAGCGGATTGCGGTCGAGCGCGGCGCCAAGCAATCGGCGCTCGAGAAGGAGCTCGAGCGTATTCCGGAGGAGCTCCGTTCTCCGAAGCAGATGGAGCTGCGGCTGAGACAGCAGCGCAGCCTGGCGGAGTCGCTGGCCGCAGCCTGGAAGGAGGCGCAGGACGGGCTGCTGCGGATGCGCGCGAAGTTTGCCGAAGAGCAGGCTCATGCGGAGCAGACCGAGCGGCAGTTTGTTGAAGCCCGAGACAATGCGGCACTTGCTGCCGCACGGTTCGGGGAGGAGCTTGCGAAGGCGGAGTTTAGCTCCGTTGAAGCTTTCCGCGAGGCTCATCTGCCGGATCAGGAGAGCCGGATTCTGAAGGAGCAGCTCGAGGCGCATAAGACGGCCGTAGCAGCCGCCGGGAAACGAATTGAAGAGCTGGAGCAGGAGCTGTCGGGCAAGCAGCAGGCGGATATAGGAGCGCTGAAGGCAGCTATTGCCGAATTGAAGGATCGGATTGACGCGGCGGCGAATGCCCTGCAGGTTGCTTCCCGGTTCGCCGAGGACGCAAGCAAGCTGAAGACGTCTATTGACCAGGCAGCGGCGAGGGTGAAGGAGCTGGAAGCGAAGCTTGAGCAGGTGCTGGATTTGTACCAGATGCTCAAAGGCGACAATGCACTCAAAATTTCATTCGAACGTTATATTCTTATCGAATACCTGGAACAGATTCTGCATGCCGCAAACGTCCGGCTTCGTCAGTTGTCCGGCGGCCAGTTCGTACTGCAGCGGAGCGACCGGCTCGAGACGCGGGGCAAGCAAAGCGGGCTTGGCCTTGACGTCTACGATGCCTATACCGGGCAGAACCGGGATGTGAAGACGATGTCGGGCGGCGAGAAGTTTAATGCTTCGCTTTGCCTTGCGCTTGGCATGACCGACGTCATTCAATCCTACCAAGGCGGCGTCTCCATCGAGATGATGTTTATTGACGAAGGCTTTGGCTCGCTGGATGAGGATTCTCTTAACAAGGCTATCGAGGCGCTGGTGGATCTGCAGCGTTCGGGCCGGATGATAGGCGTCATCTCCCACGTGCAGGAGCTTAAAGCAGCCTTCCCGGCTACGCTAGAAGTGTACAAGACGAAGGAAGGCTACAGCCGGACATCCATTGCAGTAAGGTGAGCCGCCGGCTTTTGCTGGTCGATGTAAAATAATGGGTTGACACTTTTGCCGGCAAAGCCGTATAGTGAAAGGACATATTCGGCAACGCCATTTTCTATTCAAACGGGAAGCACCCTTCGAACCGGCCCTTTGGGCTTGGTTTGAAGGGTGCTTTTTTGTGTTTTCGGCTGCCGCTATGAATATTCTACAAGGAGGATTTACACGCATGACATTTCGAATGCCGGCCGCGGCCTTGCTGCTAGCCCTGCTGCTGTCTGCCATTCTCCCGGCGGCGGTTGCGGAGGCGGCCGTTCATTCCTTGTCCGCAACGGCGCAGAAGCAGTTCGACAAGACCAAAGCCGGGCTGCCCTCAACCGACGCGGCGAAGCTTCAATCGCTTTATCAAAGCTTCGTCCAGCAGCAGAATGTTATTGGAGACAAGGATGCGCGGCTCAAGACCTCTGCCCAAGCGAATGATGACAAGGAGTCTGAGCTTCGGCAGAAAATCAGGCTGATCGACAAAGCGAAGCTGGACGCGCTGGACAAGAAGGTTACGCAATTAAAGAATTATTATCAGCCTTTGTTTACTCAGTACGATGCTGCCCGGGCGGAGCTGACGGCAGCGCGTAAGTTCGGCATCAAGGAGCTGACGGCGGCCGTACAGCTGAAGGTTGACCTGCTGGAGATTTCCGTGAAAAGCGCCAAAGAGGAGATTAGAGCGGCTCAGAGCGCGTTAAGCGCGGCCAAAGCATCGGCGAACGACAAAATGAAGCGGCTGCGCGGCCAGCTTGACGCCATTAACGAAGAGGAACGGAAAATCGCCGTAGCGAAGTCCGCGATCAGTCAACTGAACAAGCAAAAATCGGCGGAATGGAGCGATTTGCTGTACGCGCTTCGAAGCTATGACGGCAAAACCGCCATTCGCTCGCTTACTACGCTGACTACGGTCGTGAAGCAAATTACGGACCAACAGGTGAAGATAGAGAGCTGCGAGAAGAAGATAGCCGACATTAACAAGACCGTTTCATCCCAATTGAATTAAGCCGGATATACAAGAAGAGGCTGTTCCCCGCGGAACAGCCTCTTCTTTACCAACATAAAGCTTAGCGATAAAACCTGCCTGTAAACGCGGTCGATTATCTTCGATAGGCCTCAAATGAGGTTTTCTCACCCCAAGGCTGCTCCTTTGTTGCTAAATTGTCGATTGCGCGGCGGCGGAGACAAGGCCTATAATGACAAGGCCGGCTGTTCCGAGCACGATCAGGCCGTTCAGCACGATGCCGATAATCGCAAACACTTTGCGGCGGTTTTTCTGAACGGCGCCAACAATACCGAGGATCAGGCCAATAATGGCAACGCCGATCGATGCGATAATGCATAATCCGGCGATCATGATCGGTACCAGGTCGGACGGAAGCGTGCCTTCGCTCTCCATGTTCTCTACTTCATTCAGAAACCCTTGAGCGTCGCCGGTTACATTGCTGACAAACACGGTAGCGCTGATCACGCAACCAACGACAAGTAATAACGTAACAAGTGCCAGTATGAAGGAAGCGATGCCAAGTCCCGATTGCTTCGCCGGACCGTTCTCCCTGACCGGAGCAAACGGAGTGGAAGGCCTTGATGCGTATGGGTTATCATAGGGCTGCTCGGGATTTGCGGATGAGCCGGTTTGCGGATCTGGCTGTGACGGATTGCGCGGTTCTTCCAAGAATATTCGACTCCTTTGTAATAAGTGGATTTACTTGTAAGATTATACACAAACAAGAAAGGGATGAAAACAAGATGGCTAATAAATATTTCGCTTACGGAGCCATTGGCGCTGCATTAGCGGTTGCTCTCGGGGCATTTGGCGCTCACGGCCTGAAGGATACGTTGTCGGAGGATATGCTGGAGGTCTTTGAAACCGGCGTTCGCTATCATATGTATCACGCTATCGGCTTAATGCTGGTGGCTCTTCTGGCTGACCGGATCGGCGAGGCCAAGCTTGTGAGAGTAGGAGCGCGACTCCTTATCGCAGGGGTCATTCTGTTCAGCGGCAGCTTGTATGTGCTGGCGTTAAGCGATCTTAAGATATTAGGCGCGATCACCCCTCTCGGCGGGGTAGCCTTCCTGGCGGGCTGGGGCTGCATTGCGGCCGCGGCGCTGCGTGCAGGGAAAAAAGCATAACCGAATATAATAGGCATGGCCGCTCCCGGATGACTTGGAGCGGCTTTTTTGCGATATTCCCGCGCTCCGCCAAGGACGCGAGAACCGTTGCGCCTTGCGCCGAAGTATGAATGAAACTTGTCAAATATAGGACTGTAAAGCTACATGATTTCTGCAGATAATGGCGAAATGCCTTGTTTTTCGACATAAAACGCCTTTATTCTACAAGAATTATTTATTGTTTTAGTAAATATTTCTATACCGCAAAGACCATTTCGTTTATAATGAATCTAACCTTGCTTGACCTGACAAGAGGAAGGAAGTTGTGCGTGACGAAACGGATGGACGGTTCGCCTAATAGACGGTATAGGGCCTCGCAGCTGCAAGTCATGCTGCGGACAGCCGCTCTTGCGATTGCCATTGTGGCTGCGCTATTCTGTGCAGCAGCCTTGTATAGGAATGCCGACCCCGTGTTGGAATGGACTTCGTCGATGATTGCCGTATTGGCGGCAGCATTAGCGGCAATCTTGTTTGCCAGGAACGGGCAAATGATCGGTTTCCGGAATTTCCATACGCCGATAGTTGAGACACTGCTTCAGTCGGAAGCCGTTCCTTTGGCGATATTGGACCGGGATGGCGTCATCATGGAGATGAACGTTGCATCCAGCAATACGCTGGGATACATACGCCAGGACCTGCTGGGCAAGCCGCTTGCTCCGCTGCTGGAGCCGGGCAGCCGCAACAGCCTGCAGGAGATGCTTGAACATGCGCTTCAAGGAAAATCGGAGCAGCGCAATATCAATATTACGCATCGTTCCGGATTTCCGCTTGAGCTTCAACTCATCAGCTCTCCGATGCTGAAGGACGACGAAGTGATTGGAACCGTCATCGTCAGCCAGGATTTAAGCGACCGGAAGCGGAATATCGAGCGGATCCGTTATATGGCTTATTACGACGATATGACGGGACTGCCTAACCGTACCTTATTCCATATCCGGATGAATGAAACCCTTGCTTTTGCCAGAGAGCACGGCCGGATGATAGGCCTTTGTTATTTGGATCTGGACCGTTTTAAGCTGGTTAACGCCTCGTTTGGACGCGAATTCGGCGATATGCTGCTTCTGCAGGTGGCCGAGCGTCTGACGACAGCGATCGGAGAGCAAGGAATCGTAGCCCGGATGGAAGGCGATGAATTCGCCTTCCTGCTCCAGGATATCGAGTCGGAAGAGCAGCTGATCGGATTATCCCGCGGCTTGCTGCACGCCATTGACGAGCCGTTTGAGCTGAAGGGCTTCCCGCTGCATATTACCGGCAGTCTCGGAGCGGTAACCAGCCTTGTCAAAGAGGATGACGGCTACTCGCTGCTGAAGAAAGCCGACATTGCCCTGGTCAAGGTGAAGGAAAGCGGCAAGAACGACTGCATGCTCTACTCTGAAAGCTGGAGCAACTCTTCCTTCGAGCGGCTGACGCTCCAGCATGAGATGTACCGCGCCATCCAGCGCAAAGAATTCATTCTTCTCTACCAGCCGCAATACGATTTGGTGTCCGGCATGATGGTAGGCGTCGAAGCGCTGGTCCGCTGGAGACATCCGGTCAAAGGGATGATTCCGCCGGGCGATTTTATTCCGATCGCGGAAGAGAGCGGAATGATCGTCCAGATCGGCGATTGGGTGCTTGAGGAAGCCTGCAGGCAGAACAAAGCATGGCAGGATGCGGGCCTTCCGCCGATGCCGGTATCGGTGAATCTCTCGATCCGGCAGTTCGTGCAGCAGGATTTGGCGAGCAAAGTAGCTTCAGTGCTGGAGAAGACAGGGTTAAAGCCGGAATATCTAGACCTGGAAATCACCGAATCGATGACGATGGATACCGGCCACGTATCCCGTTGCCTGCTTGAGCTTACGGACATGGGAATCGGCATTAGCGTGGACGATTTCGGAACGGGCTACAGCTCCTTCCATTACTTGAAGAACTTCCCGATTGACCGTCTGAAGATCGATCGTTCCTTCGTAAGGGATATTCAACAGGACCCTAGCGACGCGGAGATTGTAGCGGCTATTATCGCGATGGCTCATAACTTGAATATTCAGGTCATTGCCGAAGGCGTCGAGAACGAAGAGCAGATGGAGTTTTTGAGGAAGCATAACTGCGATGAGATGCAGGGCTACTTCTGGAGTCCTCCGGTGTCAAGCACCGACATAGAGCAAATGCTGGGAGCGGCCTTTATACAATAATGCTTGTAAGGAACAAAGAAGCTGTCCTTTCGTCTATTGCGAGAGGGCAGCTTCTTTCATTAATCTTGGAAATCCTCGATTTCATTAAGCCTGAACGAATAAACCTGCTTCTCGTCCACGTGATAGACCGTAATCAGATTTCCTTCTTCGTCTATATTCAGAATACGGCAAGGGATGCTGAGCTTGATGCCAAGTCCTTTGTTAACGATGAGGCGAATCAATTTATTGCTCTTCATAAAAGCACGGATCGAATCAAGTCCGGTGCCGGACACGGGAGCGGAAGAAGCGGCTGGAGGTACGGGCGCAGAAGCGGCCTGAGCAACTGGCTTCGATGCGGCAGCCTGCGGCACGGGAACGGGCTGTCTGCCGGGCAATTCCGTTTTTCGCTGATCGATAAGCTGTCCGAGCTGAATGCCGTTCAGGATTCGATAGTCGGCATAAGCGCCTTGGTTAAGCGATTTCAAAAGCTGCTCCAGGGCTGCAGCGTTGCTGTCCCCTTCTACGAGCAATTCAACCTGGAATACGTATGAGTGTGTGCGGGCCGGTTGTGTTGGTTTCATAGTTCCTCCGGACTAATAATTAATAATCTCTATATAAATATATCATCAATAAGGTGGGACACATAGTCCTAAAAATAAGCAAGTAACCAACACTGCTTTGCTGCTCCTGCATATAATGTTGTTGCGGTTCGAACTGACCTGTCATGACCTGTAGTGAAGGAGGTGTCCAAAATGATTAGAATGGTTCCTATACCGCTTCGGGACGGTATTGTCGCGCTTGGCGTCGAAGTGAAGCTGCCGAAAACAACCCTGCTCTCCATCTCCACGGATAAAGGTTACATCATGTGCGGAGCGCTTGACGTGGGGCTGCTTAACGATCGGCTGAAAGACAGAGAGATAATCGCGGGTAGAGCTGTTGGCGTAAAAACATTGGAGGAACTGCTTGCGGCGCCTCTTGAATCCGTAACAACTACTGCGGAAACGCTTGGCATCACTGTCGGGATGAATGGCGCAGATGCGCTCCGCTTAATGATATAGCACTCGAGTGCATGAACGAAGAGGCAGCCTCCTTCAAGGGAGACTGCCTCTTATTGCGTTATTGCTCGAACAGCTTTTTAAGATTGACGTCAAAAGGAGCTTCGATAATGCCCTTCTCCGTAATAATCGCCGTTACGTATTCGTTAGGCGTAATATCGAATGCCGGGTTATAGACCTTCACGCCTTGCGGAGCGGTGCGTTTGCCGAAGCCTTCCGTAATCTCTTCCGCATTGCGCTCCTCGATCGGAATCTCAGCCCCCGTTGGGGTATTCAGATCGATCGTCGAGAGCGGGCAGGCTACATAGAACGGAATGCCATGGGCTTTCGCCAATACCGCAACGCTGTACGTGCCAATCTTGTTCGCCACGTCGCCGTTCGCGGCGACGCGGTCCGTGCCTACGATTACGGCGTTTACCCAGCCTTTGGACATGACGTGGCCGGCCATGTTGTCGCAAATGAGAGTAACGTCAACGCCTGCCTGCTGCAGCTCGAACGCCGTGAGGCGCGCGCCTTGCAGAACCGGACGCGTCTCGTCGGCAAATACGCGGATGTTCATGCCGCGTTCCTTGGCCAGATAGAACGGCGCAAGCGCAGTACCGTATTTCGCCGTAGCGAGCCCGCCTGCGTTGCAATGCGTAAGCACGCCGATATCGTCCCGGAACAGGGATAACGCATGCTCGCCGATCAGGCGGTTGGTTTCTTCGTCCTCGCTTTGGATGGCGATGGCTTCGCTCAGCAGCGCCTGCTTCAAGGCTTCAAGCGTGTGGTCTTCGGAAGCAAGAGCTTCAGCGCGTGCTTTCATCCGGTCCAGCGCCCAGAACAGATTAACGGCGGTAGGGCGGGAAGTAGCCAGATATTCGGCTGCTTTGCGTACATCCGCGAGCCATTCCTCGGCGGTACCCGCATCCCGGCTTCCCAGCACAACGCCGTAAGCGGCGGAAATGCCGATAGCCGGTGCGCCTCTAACCTTCAGATGGCGAATGGCTTCCCATACGTCTTCCTGCGTGACAAGCGGCAAATATACGATTTCTTCCGGCAGCAGCCGTTGGTCGAGCAGATCCAGCTTATCGTCATGCCAGATGACGGATTGCAGGCCCGCGTAGTTTTCTGTAGTCATCTTGTAAATCCTCTCTTGATTCAGTATAGCCGTTACTGCTTAGCTTCGGCAGTCAGAACAACGTCAATGGCTTGTTCGATGGATACCGCGCGGCGGTTCAGATGGATGAGGGATGTACCGATCTCCAGGGCAAGACGCTGCGCGCGCTCGCGTGCGGCCGCATCCGGAATCGTATCGATATCGGCAACATGCGCCAGGCCGACAACGCGGCGTACGACCTTGCAGCCGGCATAACCGATCGCGTCCTGAAGCAGACGGTTCATGTACAGATCCTGGTAGCCCGGTGTTTCGTTCGCCATGCGGTCCACGCCATGCTCGTTCCACAAAGCGCGGAATTTCTGGTCGAACTTCGTCCATGTATCGCGGATCGTCTCAAGAAGGTAGCTGCGGAAATCGGCAAGCTCTTTCTCATCGGGAGTCCAGTGGCCTTGTCCCGCGTAGTTCAGCAGGAGATTGGCGATAACCGCGCCGATATCGAAGCCGATAGGGCCATAATAAGCGAATTCGGGGTCGATTACTTTTGTCGATTCCGGCGTAGCGAAGACGCTTCCGGTATGCAGATCGCCATGCAGCAAGGCTTGCGCGCTTGTCAGGAACTTCTCGCGGAGCAAAGCAACTTCAAGATGAAGGGCTTTATCTTCGCGGAGCGCTGCCGCAGCATCCTCGATGGCGGGTTCGATATTATTGTTGGAAGACACCGTATATGGATCGTCGAAAATAAGATCTTCCGTTATTTTGCACAAATCCGGATTGATGAACTCCTTCACGCGTTGCTTTTTGTCCTGCTGGTTCATGCCGAGATCCGAAGTGAAGAACAGCGTATTGGCCATAAAGGTCGAAATGTCTTCCGCGAATTTCGGATAACGGATACCCTTGATAAGACCTTGGCGCATAATCAGGTGATCGCTCAGATCCTCCATGACCGTAAGCGCAAGCTCGGCGTCATACCGGTAAACGACGGGCACAAGGCCGGGAGCAAGCTTGTTCTGGAGAATCAGGGATTCGCTCTCGATCCGGGCGCGGTCGAGGGACAGCGGCCAGGATTCGCCGACAACCTTCGCATAAGGAAGGGCCTGCTTCATAATGAGACTTTTGCCGCTTGCCGGATCGGTAATGTGGAAGACGAGATTCAAGTTCCCGTCGCCGATCTCGCGGCAGTTCAGCTTTGCACCTGCAGGGAAAAAGCCTTCGATGCCGCCTGCGATTTCAATCGCTTCTTGTTCGGTTAATGCATGATAAGCAGACATGGTTCGTCCACCTCCGGTTTCGTATTTGAAAAGGCGTCTTAATGCCTAGTAAACTCCTCAACATAGTATAGCGGATATTATTTCGCCTTGGAATACCTCCAAATGATATAATGTTACATGATTAAGGACAACGGGCAATGCGTGGAAGCTCGTCTGAGCAAGAATCAACACATTTTCAATCGAAGGGGGTCCTGTCATGTCGAATAACGAACGGGAGCCGGTTGCGCTCAAGGAATGGGCCGTTACGGTAAAAGCGCTGCAAGAAGGGCATCTTATCCTTGTTATGCGCAAAGGCGGCATTGTCGAGGAGACGCGGGATTTTCAGCTGGTGAGCAAAGGCTTCTATTTAATGCCGGCATATGAGCATCAGAAGGAGCATTTGCTGAAGGAGGCTTATCGGGGGCGGATTGAAGGCACGATGCACGGCTGGTCGCCCGACATGCCGTCCATGAAGCTGGATGCTTACGCGGAGGCCGTAGAGGATATCGAAATTACGGACCAGGAGACCTTGGACCGAATCCGGGATTTCCATATTTGGACGGATACGTTCGCCGAGGAGCGGCTCAAATGGAAGCGCACGAAGCCGCTGCATTTGCTTTTGCTGAGAGTGTACCGTCTGGAGGAGCCGGTAGAGCTGCCGATGCAGCCTGCTTATAACGGATGCAAATCTTGGGTAAAACTGGATGAGGGGATGCTTCAGCCTGCCATGACCCCGGTGATTCCGGATGAACAATTCCATGAGCAGGTTAAATTAATCAAACAAGCATTAATAGGAAGAAATATTTCGGAGGGCACCTAATTCCGGCCGCTAGACGTTCCCGCATTGATTAATAACAAAACTTATAATAAAATAATTATTGAGAATCAATGAGAATCACTCTATAATATTCCCATTTGGAAAGCTTTTATAGGGATGAGCCTAAAAACCGATTACCAACCTTGGAGGGATAAGTATATTATGGCAACGCATTTTGTCATCGATGGCCTGAAAGCAGAGATCGAAGGAAAAGAGATTTTGAAAGGCATTAACCTTGAAATCAAAGGCGGAGAAATCCATGCGATCATGGGCCCTAACGGTACGGGCAAAAGTACTCTTGCATCCGCGCTGATGGGTCACCCGAAATACGAAGTAACGGAAGGCTCCGCTACGATTGACGGCGAAGACCTGCTGGAGATGAGCGTTGACGAGAGAGCGCGCGCAGGCCTGTTCCTCGCTATGCAATATCCTAGCGAGATTCCAGGCGTAACCAACTCCGACTTCCTGCGCAGCGCAATCAACGCGCGCCGTGAAGAAGGCAGCGAAATTTCGCTTATCAAATTCATCCGTCAAATGGAAAAGAAAATGAAGGAACTGGAAATGAACCCTGAGTTCGCTCACCGTTACCTGAACGAAGGCTTCTCCGGCGGCGAGAAAAAACGCAACGAGATTCTTCAAATGGCCATGCTTGAGCCCAAAATCGTTGTTCTTGACGAAATTGACTCCGGCCTTGACATTGACGCACTGAAAATCGTATCCAATGGCGTTAACGCTATGCGTTCCGAAGACCGCGGATTCTTGATCATCACTCACTACCAACGTTTGCTGAACTACATCACGCCTGACTTCGTACACGTTATGATGCAAGGACGCATCGTGAAATCCGGCGGTCCTGAGCTTGCTGAGCGTCTCGAGAACGAAGGCTATGATTGGGTTAAAGAAGAGCTCGGCATTGTTGACGAAACAGTAGGCCAAGCTTAATCGGCGGAGAAGGGAGCATAACGGGATGAGTACACAATTAACGACTCCGACGGACCGTCAATCGGCCGAAGCGCTTGCACGCAGCAAAGGCGAACCGCAATGGCTCGTCGATCTTCGCGGTGAAGCGGCTGAGCTGGCTGGCACATTGGAATGGCCGAAGCCGGAGAAAATGCGCATTGACCGGTGGAATTTGACGGCTGTCGGCGCTTACGAGCAAGGGAAAGCGGTAGGTTCGGTTGCCGAACTGCCGGAAGTAGTACGCGAGCTGGTCGCTGAAGGAACGGAGAATATCGTCGTTCAGCATAACTCGAGCGCGGTTCTGAAGCAATTGTCTGCAGAGCTTGCAGCTAAAGGCGTAATTTTCACGGATCTCGAGACAGCATGCAAAGAGCATGCCGATCTCGTAAAACCATATTTGTTCCAAGCGGTATCCGCTGGCGAGAACAAGCTGACTGCCATGCACGCGGCGCTATGGAACGGCGGCGTATTCGTATACGTGCCTAAGAATGTAGAAGTTGAGCTTCCGCTTCAAGCGGTGCTGTTCAACAACAAAGCGGAAGCTGCCTTTGCTCCGCACATTCTGATCGTTGCGGAAAGCAACAGCTCGGTGACTTACGTGGATTACGTCGTATCCGAACCGGGTTCGATCGATGCGCCATTCGTCCATCATTCGGTTGTTGAAGTATTCGTGAAGCCGGGCGCGCATGTTCGTTTCGGTTCCATTCATCATATGGCCGACAATGGCGTGGATATGACGCTCCGCCGTGCCGTTATCGAGAATGACGGTCAGATGGAATGGGTTATCGGCGATCTGAACGATGGCTATACCGTATCGGATACCGTGTCGCTGCTAAAAGGCAATGGCTCGAACTCCGATGCGAAAGTAATCAGCATCGGCGGCAACGAGATGAAGATGAGCCTTACGACGCAAGCGACGCATTTCGGCCGCAGCTCGGAGTCCAACATGGTAACCCGCGCGGTGATGAGAGACAACGCAACGGCGATCATCAACGGCATCACGAAGATTGAGAAGGGCGCTACCAAAGCGAACGGCGTGCAAACGGAAAAGGTTCTGATGCTCAGCCCGAAAGCGCGCGGTGACGCCAATCCGATTCTTCTGATCGATGAGGATGACGTAAAAGCAGGCCACGCGGCAAGCGTAGGCCAGGTTAACCCGGAGCAGGTGTATTACCTGATGTCCCGCGGAATCAGCAAGCAAGACGCTGAACGTTTGATTATTTACGGATTCTTGGCGCCTGTCGTATCGGAGATTCCGATTGATGCGGTACGCGAGCAGCTTCAGCGATTGCTCGAAAGGAAGCTTGAAGGATGAATATAGAAGCGGTAAGGGAGCAATTCCCGATACTGCATCAGCAGGTAAACGGGCATCCGCTCGTTTACCTCGACAGCGCGGCGTCTTCCCAGAAGCCGCGTTCCGTCATTGATGCGGTTAGTCGTTATTACGAACTGGATCACTCCAACGTGCACCGCGGCGTCCACACGCTTGGTTCCCGGGCGACGGATGCTTACGAAGGGGCACGTGAGAAGGTAGCCAAGTTTCTGAATGCGAAGTCGGCGGAAGAGATCGTGTTCACGCGCGGTACGACGACGGCGCTTAATCTGGTCGCATCGAGCTATGCCCGCACCGTGTGCAAGGAAGGCGACGAAATCGTCATTACGCCGATGGAGCATCATGCCAACCTTATTCCGTGGCAGCAGGCAGCCAAAGCGACAGGAGCGACGCTGAAGTATATTCCTCTTCAGCCGGACGGCACGATCTCTTTGGCGGATGTTGAACAAACGGTTACGCCAAATACAAAAGTCGTCGCGATGACTTATGTATCGAACGTGCTTGGCGTTGTTAATCCGATTAAGGAAGTTACGGCTATCGCGCACAAGAACGGTGCGGTTATGGTTGTTGACGGAGCGCAAAGCACGCCGCATATGAAAGTAGACATTCAGGATTTAGACTGCGATTTCTACGCTTTTTCCGGTCATAAAATGTGCGGGCCAACCGGTATCGGCGCTTTGTACGGCAAGAAGTCGCTTCTGGAGAATATGGAGCCGATCGAATACGGCGGCGAGATGATCGACTTTGTTGATTTGTATGAATCAACCTGGAAGGAATCGCCGTATCGCTTCGAAGGCGGTACGCCAATTATTGCGGGAGCCGTAGGACTTGGCGCCGCGATAGACTTTCTGGAGCAGATCGGACTTGACGAGATCGATAATCATGAGAAAAGGATGGCGGCTTACGCCTATGATAAGCTGTCCACGATTGAGGACGTAACGATCTACGGGCCAAAAGCAAACCGCGTTGGTCTTGTCACCTTCAATCTGGGCGATATCCATCCTCATGACGTATCGACGGTGCTTGATTCTTACGGCATTGCCATTCGCGCAGGCCATCATTGCGCCCAGCCTTTAATGCGCTGGCTGAATGTATCGGCTACGGCGAGAGCAAGCTTTTATCTATACAATAACGAGGAAGAGATCGACCGCTTGGTGGACGGCCTCATCCGGACAAAGGAGTTCTTCGGTCATGCAATTGGATGATTTATATCGTCGAGTCATCATGGATCATTATAAAAATCCACGCAACCGCGGAACATTGGATACTGAAGCCATCACGATCAACTTGAACAACCCGACTTGCGGCGATCGCATCTCGCTTCAGCTTCAAGTGGAGGACGGCAAAGTAATCGATGCGAAATTCAGCGGCGAAGGCTGCTCCATCAGCTTGAGCTCCGCATCAATGATGACGGAAGCTGTTAAAGGCAAAACTTACGAGGAAGCTCTGGAGCTTGCTGAGCGGTTCTCCGGCTTAATGAAAGGCCAAGACGTCGAGTTCGAAGAGAACGAGGATATCGAAGCCTTATCCGGCGTTAACAAGTTCCCTGCGAGGATTAAATGCGCAACGCTGGCTTGGAACGCTTTGCGTAAAGGAATTGAACAGAAGCAGGTTTAATACGGATACGATTAAATAAAGGAGTGTGAATACCATGCCAGGAACAATGCCTGAAATGGAAGATTATAAGTATGGTTTCCGTGACGAGCATAAAGCGGTCTTCCAATCCGGTAAAGGATTGACGGAGGAGATCGTACGCACGATTTCCGAGATGAAAGGCGAGCCGCAGTGGATGCTCGAATTTCGTCTGAAATCGCTGGAGCAATTCAACAAAATGCCGATGCCTAACTGGGGCGGCGATATGGCTGACCTTGATTTCAGCGACATTCAATACTATGTCAAGCCATCCGAGAAGCAAGGCAAGACATGGGAGGAAGTACCGCAAGAAATTAAAGAAACCTTCGATAAGCTGGGTATTCCCGAGGCGGAGCAAAAGTTCCTTGCCGGCGTATCCGCGCAATACGAATCCGAGGTCGTCTACCACAGCATGCAGGAAGAGCTGGAAAAGCAAGGCGTTATCTTCACCGACATGGATACCGCGCTTCGCGAATATCCGGACCTTGTGAAAGAATACTTCAGCACGATCATTCCCCGCACGGACAACAAATTCGCTGCTCTGAACAGCGCGGTATGGTCCGGCGGCAGCTTTATCTATGTTCCGAAGGGCGTGAAATGCGAAGTTCCGCTGCAAGCTTACTTCCGCATCAACTCCGAAAACATGGGCCAATTCGAACGTACGCTCATTATTGCGGACGAAGACAGCTTCGTGCATTACGTAGAAGGCTGTACGGCTCCGATCTACAGCACGAACTCGCTGCATAGCGCGGTTGTAGAGATTCTCGTCAAGAAGAATGCTCGCTGCCGTTATACAACCATTCAGAACTGGGCGCCAAACATCTACAACCTCGTTACCAAACGCGCGGTTGCGGAAGAGAATGCGACTATGGAATGGGTTGACGGCAATATCGGCTCCAAGCTGACGATGAAATATCCAGCGGTTATCCTGAAAGGCCGCGGCGCAAAAGGCATGGTGCTTTCCATCGCCGTTGCAGGCAAAGGCCAGCATCAGGACGCAGGCGCGAAGATGCTTCACCTTGCTCCCGACACAACCTCGACGATCGTATCGAAGTCGATCAGTAAGCATGGCGGTAAAGTAACTTACCGCGGTCTCGCATCGTTCGGACGCAACTCCGAAGGATCGAAATCTAACATCAAATGCGATACGCTCATTCTCGATAACGAATCGACATCCGATACGATTCCTTACAACGAGATTATGAACGACAACATTACGCTCGAGCACGAGGCAACCGTGTCGAAGGTGTCCGAGGATCAGCTGTTCTATCTGATGAGCCGCGGATTGTCCGAAGCGGAAGCGACGCAAATGATCGTAATGGGCTTCATCGAGCCGTTCACGAAAGAGCTGCCTATGGAATACGCGGTTGAGATGAACCGTCTCATCAAGTTTGAGATGGAAGGCTCGATCGGTTAATAAATGGTAAGGATGCGTGCCCGAGATTCTCGGGCACGCATTTTATTTTGCAGCGTTATTGTTTCTGCCTTGTGTGAAAATACGCAAAATTCAAATGCCCGTCCATTATTGGACGGGCATTTGAGTAGCTGTTCATTTTAGAAAATAATTTCCTTGATCTCATACTCGCGATCGACGGTAAGATCGATAAAGCGTTCGCCCGTCTGAATAAGCGGGCGGAAGAATTCGGTCGGGTGGGTCATGACGATGGTGCCAACCTCTCCGGATTCCAGGACGGCTTTTTTGCCGATAAAGTTAGGGATCATATGCTTGATAAAGGTATGGGTCGTATGCGCATCCAGCTCATTAAAGCTCATCTTATACAGTTCCTTCAGGACATAGAACAGGTCGCGCTTTTTCTTGTAGACGCGTTCGGAGATCATGGCGCTGTAAATATCAACGACGGCAATAAGCTTAGCCACCGGATGAATCTCGTCCCCGCGCAGGCCATGCGGATAACCGCTTCCGTCATTGCGTTCATGATGCTGAAGAGCGCTGACCGCCATCATTTCGGAATTGATCTCAAACGATTGTCGAATAATTTCATGGCCGTAAAGCGTATGCTTCTTTATTTCCTCGAATTCCTCGTCGGTTAATTTGGCGGGCTTGTCCAAGATGCTGGAAGGAATTCTGCTCTTGCCGATATCGTGAAGATAGCCGGCTTTCGAAATTTCAAGCGCTTCCAATTCTGTATAACCAAGCCAAGAGGACAGGTAATAAGATAACATGCCCACTTGCACAGAATGCTGGTACGTATAATCATCAGCCGTATTCAACAGAAGCAGCATGGAGACAACATCGCGTTCCATTTGGAAATTTTTAAGAAGAGGCTGGAAGGCCGCAGCAACCTCGTCCTGCTTGACGATCCCGCCGTCCGTTGCTTTCTGGAACAATTCCTGGAAGCCCTTGACGGCATTCTCGTAATCGGGCCGCACGTTGGGCAGCCATTTGGGATTTACTGTAGTCTCGAGTGTACGATGAGCAGGTTGCTCTGTAGTTGGCCGGTCTTCAATATCAACATAGTCAACATGATGCTGAAACAGCTTTGCAATATCCTTCTGCGCAAGGACGGTACCCTTGGACAAAACATGCAGACCGTAACCGTTAAAGGTGTCCTTAAGCAGGATATCTCCCTCTTTTAAATCTGAAATATGCAGCCTCATCGTTGCACCTCAATAGTAAATTATGTACGGTATATATGAAATAATAGTAACAATGAATGAATGTAATGGCAATAAGAGGGATGCGAAAACATGACTATTGTCCTATACGTTTAGCACCACTCTTCGAATGGACATCCATTAATCGGGCAGGGATTCAATCGGATTCCAAGGGCTTCCCTGCTGATGCCCTTTCCATTCGGAGCCGTTTTCCCAAATTTCCTTCTTCCAGATTGGAACGATCTGCTTCAGTCTCTCGATAGCGTACCGGCTTGCTTCGTAACAGGCATCCCTGTGGGGGGAGGAGACCGCTATAACGACACTGGTCTCCGCGAGGCCAACAACGCCAATCCGGTGGGAAATCGCCGTCAGCGTTCCCGGCCAGCGCTCGTTAAGCTCAACGTCAATCTGTTCCATCGTACGCACGGCCATAGGCGCATAAGCTTCATATTCCAGGCGTACCGTGCGTTGTCCATGGGTCCATTCGCGCGTGGTCCCCACAAACGCGATCGCTGCGCCATGCGCGGGCACGATAACTTTAGCGAGTACTTCATCCGAGGTGATCGGCTGCTTCGTGATGACGAATCGGCCGTCCGCGGAACTGTATTCGCCTCCGCCTGTTTCGTTTTCCTCCGGTTCCCCGCCGGAGACGGGGGGAAGGACGGCAAGCTCGTCCGAGGCTTGAATAACGGTATCGTCGGAAGCATACGTCTGATTGCAAGCCACAAACGAAATGCGCACAAGATCCGCCTGCTCCGGAAAACGGTCCGCGAGCTCCTGCTTGAGCGCCGCTACCGTCATGGAAGAGGCGTCTGTTTCTATTTGAATGACCGGGCTGCCGAAACGGTCGGAAAGCCCGGCGAATAACTGGATTTTCCAAGTATATGCCATGTAATATAACCTCTCATCGCTTAAGGGTGAACTCCGTATTAGCATACCATAATCATGTGAAAAATGTTATTCTAGTAGAAGAGAAAAGGAGTGAGAGGCATGCCCCCATTGATGGACCGTTTCGGGAGAGAACACGATTATTTGCGTATTTCGGTTACGGATAGATGCAATTTGCGTTGTTTATACTGCATGCCGGAGGAAGGTATGGAATTCGCTGATGCAAGCCATTTGCTCAGCTATGACCATATTGTAGAGGTGGTTCGGACCGCGGCGGAGCTTGGCATTACCAAGCTTCGGATTACTGGCGGCGAACCGCTTGTCCGTCCGGGCTTGGATGATCTGATCCGCAGGCTGAAGGCGATTCCCGGCATTGAGGACATCGCCTTAACGACGAATGGCATGCTGCTTGGCAAATATGCCGAAGCTTTAAAAGCTGCTGGCTTAAACCGCGTCAATATCAGCCTCGATACGCTTGATCCCGCGAGATTCAAGTTTATTGCCCGCCGCGGAGAGCTGAAACGGGTAATTGAGGGGATTGAGGCAGCCGGCCGGGCTGGCCTTGCACCGATTAAGCTGAATTGCGTGCTGCTCAAAGGCATTAACGAGGACGAAATCGCTTCGTTCCTGAAGCTGGCTTACGAGCAGCCGATGCATGTGCGTTTTATTGAATATATGCCGATTGGCCATGCGGACGATAATTGGCGTAACCACTACCTGCCACTGTCGCATGTGCTGGATACGGCAGAGCGCGAGGGTTATAAGATCGAAAGACGTTTGAACGTAAAAGGAAACGGGCCGTCCGATGATTGGCAGATGGAAGGCGGCAAGGGATCCTTTGGCCTTATTCATCCGGTTAGCGATCATTTCTGCAAGAGCTGCAACCGACTTCGCCTGACGGCGGACGGTTCGATGAAGCCCTGCCTCTATTGGGTGGATGAGCTGAATGTGAAGGCAGCGCTGGGCGATCCGGAAGCGATGCGAGGCATTTTCTACAAAGCCATGGATCTGAAGCCCGAAAATCATGAAATGGCGGCTAAGCTGGCGAATGAAGCGTTGTCGCATACGCCAACCGACCGCCGGATGTCTCAAATTGGCGGGTAACGAACCGGAGGAGGCAGGCATGACATTCTCAAATCGATCAATCCTCATTTTGCACAGCAACGATATTCATAGCCGTCTCGAGAATGCAGCAAGAATGATGTCTTATATAGAGGAGCAGCGAGCTGCTTACGGCAGCGAACCTATACTCTGCCTGGATATCGGCGATCATATGGACCGTATCCGGCTGGAAACCGAGGGCAGCGACGGTATGGTCAATGTCGAGCTATTGAACGCGGCCGGTTATGACGCGGCGACGCTTGGCAATAACGAAGGTCTTACGTATTCGAAGGATACGCTTGAGCGGGTATACCGCGAGGCGAAATTTAAGATTCTTGGCGCAAATATGCGCGAGCTCGGTACGGGTAAGCCGCCGGACTGGCTGCTGCCCAGCACGGTAATGGAGAAGAACGGAATCCGAGTCGGTCTGATAGCCGCTACGGCCCGTTACACGGACTTTTACGAGCTGCTTGGCTGGGATCTGACCGATCCCTTTGAAGCTATTGGAGAAGAAGTGAAGAGGCTAAGAGAGCAGGTGGACGTCATAGCCGTGATGTCTCATCTCGGAATTAACGTCGATAAGCAGATGGCGGAAAAAATACCGGGCATCGATCTGATCATGGGCGGACATACGCATCATCTGCTTGAGGAGCCGCTGGTTATCGGCGGTACCTCGATTTGCGCCGCCGGTAAATACGGCGAGCAGATCGGACGCATCGAGCTCGAGCTGGACGAGAGCAAGAAGCGCTTGAGTCTCCGCGCAGCATGCGTGCCGATGGCCGCCTATGCGGAGCATCCCGCAGCCGCCGCGATTATCGGCGGCTACCGCGAGGCGGGAGAGCGGCGGCTCAGCCGGGTTATCGCCCGGCTGGATGCGCCGCTGCCCGCCCTCCCCGAGCGGGAATCGCCGCTCGGGAACCTGCTGGCCGCCGGCCTGCGCCGCCATGCCGATGCCGAGATCGGCATCGTGAATACGGGGCAGCTGCTAGGCGGCCTGCAGGAAGGCGACGTGACGGAGGGGCAGCTGCATGCCCTCTGTCCGTCGCCGATTAATCCGTGCCGCATGGTGCTCAGCGGCGCGAATATCCGGGCAGCGCTGGAGGAAGCGCTGCTGCCTTCTTTTACAGGCATGCCGATCAAAGGCTACGGCTTCCGTGGCGAGGTGCTTGGCACGCTGGCGATTGACGGCATGGAGGTCGAATACGATCCATCCCTTCCGGAGTTTCATCGAATTTTGTCGATTCGCGTTAACGGCGAACCGCTCTCCGACGAGCGGGACTACGTGGTTGGCTGCATCGATATGTTTACGTTCCATATCGGCTATTTATCGCTGGGACAGGCGACGGAGGTATCCTACTATCTACCCGAATTTATCCGGGATCTTCTGGCTGCGGAGCTGCGGGAAGGCAATGGAATTACGGCATGTCACCAAGAAAGATGGAGAATATTGTCGAATTTTTAGTATAAAATGGTTGCCAAGCGTGAATTTATACCTTACATTAACAATACGGCTAGTTTTGTCCGAATAAGAATGTATAAGTGTTTTTTAGCTTAGACACCGTTTGATTAAGGGGAAGGATCAAGAACATGCGCTTGGTACCCATAACGCAATGCCAGCCTGGCATGAGACTTGCCAAAAAAATTTTCTCGGGCGACGGATTAGTCCTCTTGGGAGAAAATATGGAATTAACGAGTCGCCATATTTTCCGTTTGGAGCAATATGGAATTCATTATGTGTTTATTAAGGATCCGAGGACCGATGATATCGTAGTTCCGGAAATTATAAGCGAAAATACGATCAGTCTCGCCTTAAAGGAGATCAAGACGAATTTCCGCGCGATGATGGAATTGCCGAAGCAGAAAAAAGGCGCTACTTACCCGTACATCGCACAGCCTTTTAAACAGATCATGAATATGATAATCGACGATCTGTCCAATCATAAGGACGCCATGATCATGTTGATGAACATGGGGATTGTCGACGAATATCTCTATCAGCATTCATTGAATGTCTGCGTATATACGACATTGCTTGGCTCTGCCCACGGTTATACGAGAGACGAATTAATGAAGCTCGGAATGGGAGCGTTGCTCCATGATATAGGGAAGACGCAAATCCCGATGGACGTGCTGAAAAAGCCTGGCTCTTTGACCGATCATGAATTTCGGATGATGCGCAATCACGCCAAAATCGGCTTCGAGCTTCTGAAGGATGAGCCAAATATGCCGCTCATTGTCGCGCATTGCGCTTTCCAGCATCATGAACGGGTTGACGGCAGCGGTTATCCTCGCGGGATCAAAGGGGAAGAAATCCATGATTTCGCCAAGTGGATCGGCCTGGTTGACTCCTATGACGCGATGACGACAAACCGCGTGTACCGCGCGCCTATGCTTCCTCATCAAGCGATTGAGCTGTTGTATGCGGGCACGGGCACCTTGTACGAGCAGCACATGGTTCAGCTATTCAGGGACAAGGTGGCGATTTATCCAATCGGGATAACGGTCAAGATCCATACGGGCGAGACGGGTGTTGTGGTTGATTTCAACCACTCGTATCCGCATCGGCCAATTATCCGTCTGCTCTATAACGAAGCGGGGGAAGAGCTGGCTGCGCCTTACGAAATCGATTTATCGAAGCAGCTCAGCACGATGATCGTCAGCGTAAACGGCGAACAATCGAATGTTGGCCTGGCCTCAGGAATATAATAGGAGAAAAGGAGGCTGCATAGCCTCTTTTTTCGTTGTTTATACCTATTTCCATTTGCTTCATTCTCCTTCGAACATTACAATGGTATAAGCCATACCCAATTTAACCATGTAAGTCAGGTGCTGATATTAATGAAATTATTGAACCAGATAGATTATGCATTGAATAAGAATACCCTCACGCCATTATCTCCCCTTAACGATCCTTGGGACCCGATTCGATCCTTGCAGCAATATGGACGCCATACCTTGACCAGTGTCGAGATGACGGTATCCAACCTGTGCAATATGCGCTGCGAGCATTGCGCCGTAGGCGATACGCTGGTCATGTCGGAGCCGGCGAAGCTTCCTTTGGAGCTGATGATTAAGCGTCTGGATGAAGTGAAGCATTTGGAGACCATAAGCATTACGGGCGGAGAGCCGTCTTTCTCGGACCGTACCGTGAAGGAATACATGGTTCCTCTTCTTCAATATGCGAAAAGCCGAGGCATCCGCTCGCAGATTAACTCGAATGTCACGCTGCCGTACAGCCGTTATGAGCAGCTCGCTCCGTATCTGGACGTCATGCATATTTCGTTTAACTACACGAATGCGGACGATTTCCACCAGATTGGCTTCGCGAAGGCGGGTCATGCGGTATCCCGCGAAGCGGCTGCCAAGCTGTATGACCGGATGATTGACAATGCCAAGCGGTTAAGCGATGCGGGTGTGCTTGTATCCGCCGAATCAATGATCAACTACCGGACTCATGATCAGATTGAAGAGATTCACCGGCTAATTATCGAGATGGGCTGTCAGCGCCATGAGGTGCATCCGATGTACCCAAGCTCGTTCGCGAAGGATCTTCCGGTCTTGTCGAAGGAAGACATGCAACGGTCGATCAGCAGACTGCTCGATGCAAGGGACAAGAATGTGTGGATGCTGTTCGGAACCTTGCCGTTCTATCAATGCAGCGACAATCCGGAGGAGCGCAAGCTCTTGTCGAGACTAGCCTCGGAACCCAATGTGACGGTGCGTAATGACCCGGACGGCCGCAACCGGCTGAATGTGAATCTTTTTACCGGTGAGGTATTCGTAACCGATTTCTCCGACGTACCCGCATTTGGCAATATGAAGGATGAACGACTGGATCGATTGTTTGATCGCTGGCTTGACCATAAGCTCGCGAGAAGCGTGAATTGTCATTGTCCGGCGGCCGCCTGCTGCGGTCCAAACCTGCTGGTGAAGGACATGTATTATAAGGACATCGACTTTCACAAGAAGACAGCAATTCTTTAAGCTTCCGCGCGGAAAAGGGGACATTACTTTCGCAATTGGGCGTATGCTGATAGTGGACGAAGCTCATACGAAAGTCTTAGCCCCGCTTACATAACGGCTCGTAAAACTTTTCCAGAGGAAAGGAGGGTATCCGTTAAAGTGTCGATAAAAACGTTAGTCATGGTTGCGTTTGGACTGTTCCTGCTGTACATGCTGTTTACGGTTGGGGCGCCGTTCCTGCTTGCTCTAGTTGTTGCTATTTTCCTGGAGCCGCTGACTCAGTTTCTTATCCGCAGGCTGAAGACCAACCGTCTCATCGCCTCAACGATCTCAAGCAGCCTGTTTACCGTTATTCTAATCGGATTGATGGCGCTGCTTGGGGTTAAGGTTGTCGCGGAGCTTATCGCCTTCGCGCAGAAAGTACCTAACTATGTTGGGGATGCCAGTACATACGTAACCGACCTGGTCGAGAATGCAAGATCGCTGTACGCGAATTTCTCTCCGGATACCGTAAGCCAGATTGAGAATTGGCTGACCGATATGAGCAAGTCGCTCACGGGCATGGTAGGCTCATTATCGTCCTCCGTCATTTCTTTTGCTTCAGGGATTCCGAGCATGTTCATTTTCTTTATCGTCTTTCTGGTTGCGGTCTACATGTTCGGCTTCAGCCTCCATACGATGAAGGCTACGTTCTTAACCCTGTTTGACGAGAAATCGAGGCCACAGGTCAATGAAGTGCTGGATAATTTGAAAAGATCGATTTTTGGCTTCCTTCGCTCGCAAATAATTTTGAGTGCTCTTACTTACATCCTTTCGTTAATCGGTCTGATCATCCTGGATATCAAATATCCGCTTGCGATTGCTCTTCTTATCGTCATCGTGGATATTATGCCAATCCTGGGCACGGGTACGGTGCTTGTCCCATGGGGGACTTATCTGGTCGTAACCGGGGACTTGTATGCCGGGATCGGACTTTACGTCCTGTTCCTGTTCATGACGGTATTTCGCCGTATCGTAGAGCCTAAAATTCTGGGTGACTCGGTAGGGATCGGCTCGTTATCCGCGTTGATCAGCTTGTATGTTGGTTTTAAGCTGGTGGGCGTAATCGGGGTCTTTCTTGGACCATTGGTTGTCATTATTTACATGGCGATCCGCAAAGCAGGTTTGTTCAAAATAAATATCAAGCTGTAACGTGATCCGGCAGATTCTGCCGGATTTTTTTT
This sequence comes from Paenibacillus sp. BK033, assembly GCF_004345425.1. Taxonomy (GTDB): domain Bacteria; phylum Bacillota; class Bacilli; order Paenibacillales; family Paenibacillaceae; genus Pristimantibacillus. The sequence goes on along the minus strand of NZ_SLVP01000003.1, from coordinate 259,853 downwards.
CGTTTGCGATTACGCGCGGAATAATTGATGTTTTTTCCGGTATTCTCCGGGGGTATACGAGGTATGGCGTTTGAGCAGCCGCGAAAAGTAATTGATATCCTGAAAGCCGCATTGTTCCCCGACTTTAACCAGAGGAAGCCTGGTATGCGCGAGGAGTTTTTTGGCGCGATCGATCTGCAGATGATGCCTGTACTGCATGGGGCTCATGCCGGAATATTCCTTTAAGCAGCGCGCCAAATAGTCAAAATGATAATTTAAATCCAGTTCCATCCGTTTGGAATCGAAAGGAAGCTCGAGCTGGTCTGCCAGGTAGGAAGCTACCATTTCGCCAATTTCGTATGTCCGGGCATTTGGGCTGTTCTCCCGTATTCCATTCTGTAAGTGAATGAGAAGCTGGCCGAAGAGGATCTCTAATTCAAAGGAGCGCGAAAGAGTCAACATGCTATGCAATTTGATCATTTCTTTCAATAAGGGAACGATTGCCCGCACATTGATGGCTGTGAACTTGGGAATATCGATGATCGCGGGGGGAGGGACGATATCCTGGTCTGTTACCTGCAGCAGGGGCTGCCGGGAGATGGACTTTTCTTTCAATAACAAAAGGTCCGACGAAGGGTATTGAAAATGAATCCAGTACACTTCCGTTTCTGATTCTGTGGGACGGTAACCACCGTGTATCTTCCCGGGTTCGAGAAGAAGCATCATTCCTTGTTCGAGTACGTACTGGATATCGTTCTCTTCCATATATAACGTACCTTTGGTGCAAATTATAAGATCGTATGCATCGAATTGGCGGCGAGCATGCACAATTCCGTTTTGCCACAGGGTATAGCCAACAGCAGTCAGTAACGGAATTGGCGGGACGGGCAGTTCGACGACCAGCATTCTATCATCTCCTCCTATTCAATGTAGATATCGTATGATTATTAGTCGTCATTGTCTGATTAACTAATTAGATAAATGAGATACAGTAGTAGATATCATACGATATCGAGTGGTTGCTAGCAATAATAAGGAGGATGGAGAAATGATAAACCCCGAGCTGGTGCGGAGACAGAAATGGTTTGTTAATCAACGATTCGGCATGTTTATTCACTTCAATAGCGCTACCTTTCAGTTTGCCGAGACGGAAATAGAGGATTGGGAATATGCGCACGAAAATCATGACGAGCCCCGCAGATTCCCTTTCGAACCAAAGAGCTGGAGTCCGTCCGAATTGGATTGCGCGCAGTGGGCCAGGGCAGCTAAATCAGCAGGCATGAAGTTTGCCGCATTGACAGCGAAGCATCACGAGGGGTTCAGCTTATGGCCGACCCGTTATACGGAACACAGCGTGAAAAACGCAGCTATTCAGCGTGATGTCGTTAAGGAATACCTGAATGCATTCAGGCAAGAAGGCATTGCGGCGGGACTCTACTTCTCAATGCTGGATTTGCACCATCAAATCGGGCGTAGGAAGTGTACGCCAGAGGATAAGCATTTTATTAAAAATCAATTGGAGGAGCTGTTGACAAGCTATGGAGAGGTTCCGTTCATAATCATTGACGGATGGAACGCGCATTGGGGAGGTCCGAATTACGAGGAGCTTCCGTTCGAAGAGATCGATGAGTGGGTGAAGGGCTTCCAACCGCAATGCTTGCTGATGAATATCAGCTGCGAATCGACATTGGATCATACGGATATCGTCTTTTACGAGAATGCCGCGGGTCAGGAAATAGAGGATTCATTTAACGGACCGGGAGCAAGCTGCAATATTCTGACTAAGACCTGGTTCTGGAGAAAAACCGATTCGACCATGGAATTGAAAAGTACGGACTGGGTACTGCAAAAGGTTGAGGATGCCAATCTTCACAACGTCACGTTTTTATTGAACGGGGCACCAAACCAAAAGGGACTCCTCGACAAAAACATTGAAGAGCGCTTTGCCGAAATCGGGACGCGTTTCGGGCAGCCCGAAGAGCTTGTTGAGATGCCTGCGAACTGGCTTTACCGGAACTATTAATTGCCGAAATTAGCGAAATACGTCCATTTATCGACGGTTATGGATGCGCAGGACCGCATTTGTATTTTTTAGGTCGGAAAGTAGGTCGGTCAATTCCAGACCAATTCTCTAATGTAAAAAAACCGGCTCTATTCTCATGAATAGAAGCCGGATGGCCGTAATTAGACCGGAGAAAGATCAGCTCTAGACGTGGCTATTTGTTCTCGCCAAATCATACTTAGGTGAGCTTAGGAGACAACAAACTGAACGATAATTGGAGTTCCTGCATCCAGGACGTCGCCTCCTGGAATGGTAATAGTAGTGGTCGTAACGGTGGACGTGTCAGCCGTTTGCATAAGACCGTTAATATAGAGATTATAATAATTGAACGTGCCCGGAAATGCTGTTGCAGCAGTACCGGCATCGTTCGTGAAAGCTGTGGCGGCAATTGCATACGTCGCGCCAGTTCCCGTTCCTGAACCGATAGTAGAAGTAAACCTTCTGCTATTTTGATAGGGTGTAACGATTGGCATTGTTCTCACCTCCCTTCCTCATTAATAAATGATAGAAGGGAGGTAGATGTGAGGGCAAATCTATCAAAATTACGAATTATGAAGGAATGATATTCGCCATAAACTGTACCGTTTCGAGTACGATTGGAGTTCCTGCAAAGATGATGCTGCTTTGCGGTGGGAAATACAGTTCGGCATAACTCACGTCATAAGAGCCGCCCGGTTGAATGATTCCGTTAATGTAGAGGTTATTGAAACTGTTCGGGCCAACTCCAGTAAATTCGGAGGTTACCGCACCATCGTCATTTGTAAATTGATTTGCAGGAATGGCAGTAGACAACGATAAATCCAGATCGGTATCAGGGGAAAAGAAATAACGGTTTTCCATGGAAATGACTTCTACTCCAGGAACAATGATTATACCCTGTGGACCCTGTGGACCCTGTGGGCCCTGAGGACCCTGTGGGCCTTGAGGACCTTGAGGACCTTGAGGGCCTTGAGGACCTTGAGGACCTTGAGGCCCCTGAGGGCCCTTAGGACCCTGTGGGCCTTGAGTGCCTTGAGTGCCTTGAGGGCCTTGGGGACCTTGATTGTCTTTCTGACCTGATGTGCCTTGAGCACCTTGCGGGCCTGATGGACCGGTAGGGCCTTGAGCACCAGGGGCACCTTGCGGACCTGATGAACCGGCGGGGCCTTGAGCACCTGCAGCACCTGACGGGCCAGCTGATTCGTTCCGCCATTGTACGCTTGATGTATCATGAGACTTTTGAACCTTCTTTATTGAACGATAAAGGCAGGGTCTTTTGCAGATTGAGCGACGTCTCCTGCAACCAGATTTCTTTGGTATACCCTTTTTCTTGCATGTCCACGAGCCTTTTCTTTTTTTTGTCACTCGTTTGTGCCTTCTTTTTCTTTTCACGATCCTTTTCTTTTTCTTCAAATCGCCCAGCTCTCCTTGGTTATAAGGCATATATAATTATTTGTATGTTATTTGACCATTCCGAGAGTGGATGAATAACTACCTTACAGCAAATTAAAAGACCGTAAACATTTCCCTTGGAGGCGATATATGCATGAACGGATTGAAGCTATTGCATCGTTTAAGGAGAAACAACGGTATGAACAATATTCTTTTATGAGATGGGTGATCTGAGTAATGTTTGTTCAAGTTTAAACAATTAAAGTAGAAAGATCCGGCAGATTCTGCCGGATATTTTATTTTTGTGATAATGGGGAAAAGCCATCCCGGCATACAGTGATTAGGAGATGTCTAAATGTCAGGAGGGATATCCGGATGACCACCGAGAGCAATAACCGAGCGGAGAATAACGCTAACATGGCAGCTCAAGCTGTGAACAACGCTCCGAATGCGGCAAACGCTGCAAACGCCTCGAATGCAGCAGTAAATGCAGCAAACGCGGAAAACGTTGCGGCTGCAGCCAACAATGCCCCTGTTCCAAACATGGCAGCTGTAGAGAACATGGCAATGGGGATGGAAAATAAGGGATACAAGACCGCAAACAATACGAACCCGCTTAATCAGGTTCATGTGTATGAGCCTTTTATCGGTCCATGCGATCCTTGTCCGCCGATGAAGCTAAAAACCTATGTCGTGCCGCCGAACCTGTTTATCCCGTACCAGCCGCAGGGGCTGCCTCAGTACTCGATTCACGAAGCATTAAGGCGGGGAACGCTGTGGCCGGCTCTCTACAGCTCCTATCAATCCAAGTATTACTTGTAAGGATTTCTTAGGGTTATGCTTTCGAAGTAAGAATTGCTTCGCAATTCCGGGTTAACGTTTACGAAGTAAGAATTATCACAAATGGCCAGAGAATGGCCAAACGGGTGACAATTCTTTGGGTTTATGCTTTCGAAGTAAGAATTGCTTCGCAATTCTTTTGAGGAGGTTGATTTTCTTGAGCATTGTTCTGGACGAACAATACTACAGCAAGCTGGAAGAGCTTCAAGCGATAAGTTTTGCCTTGGTGGAATTGACCCTCTATTTGGACACCCATCCGCATGATGCCCAAGCGATCCAGCAGTTTAATCAGCTTGCGATGCAGCAGCATCAATGCCGGCAGGCGTTCGAAAGCCTATACGGTCCAATGCTTCAATTCGGGAACAGCTTCTCGAATTATCCTTGGCAGTGGTCCCAAAGTCCATGGCCGTGGCAGGTGTAGTACCGAATTGAGCCTGTATTTCCACTTGAGAAAGGGGACGTGTCGAACGGATGTGGTTATATGAGAAGAAGCTGCAATATCCCGTAAAGGTAAGCAAATGCGATCCAAGGATGGCAAGATACTTAATTGAGCAATACGGTGGTGCGGATGGAGAATTGTCAGCTGCTCTTCGATATTTGAATCAACGTTATTCGATTCCGGATAAAGTCATTGGGCTATTAACGGATATCGGCACGGAAGAATTTGCTCATTTGGAAATGATTGCGACAATGGTATATAAATTAACGAAGGATGCGACTCCTAGGCAGCTGGAGGAAGCTGGGTTGGGACCTCATTATGTAAACCACGACCACGCTTTATATTATGCCAATGCCTCTGGGGTTCCTTGGACCGCAGCATATATCCAGGCGAAGGGTGATCCAATCGCGGACCTCTACGAGGATATTGCAGCCGAGGAGAAGGCGCGCGCTACCTACCAGTGGCTCATCGATATGACGGATGACGTTGATTTGCAGGACAGTTTAAAGTTCCTGCGCGAACGCGAGATTGTCCATTCCCTGCGGTTCAGGGAAGCGGTGGAGATGATCAAGTCCGACTGGGGAACGAAGAAGGTATTTAAGGTGTGAGGTAGGAATTAATATCCCCGAGAAATCGATAGACAGCAGCCGATTACTTTGTCGGCTGCTATTTGTGCGTTTGGCCGTGGAAATGACTTGGGAATGAAAATCTGTCTATGATTCGCATTGTCCCACTTCGAATGGTATGAAGAGCTTACAAGGATAAGTTTGTAAGTAAAAGTACGTCTTTAAAAAAGTCGTCCAGAAGCAAATGATAAGTAGAATTTGGAGTAGTGATTTAAAGACAATATAATATAGAATGTTTAATAAAATCGACATCATGCTATCTGGGAGGTCCTTACCGTGAATGCTCTGTTGCCACATCTATCGAGGAATTCCATGCGCTTCAAGCTGACAGCTCTGGTCATCGCTATTATTTTGCCCATACTTGCCTTGCTGCTATATAACACCTTTTATGCTATAGACGTCGTTAGGGAGCAGGTAGCGCAATCGAATAAAAATTTGATCTCGCTCTATATGGGACAGATCGATGGCCGCCTTGATGATGTCGATAATTATTTAATCAGCCTGGCGGCTACCAATTTGGATTTGCAGAGCATGCCGGACAATCGTTCTCCGCAAGAGGAGCTGTTAAGTAAAATCCGGCTGTCCAGAAAATTGTCCGATGATGTGCTGGTCTATAAAACGATTGACTCTTTGTTTGTATATACGGGAAAGGATGATTTACTGGAAGGCATTAACCTAAGCGCCTCTTATAAGGAGAGAGAAGCGGTACGAAATTATTTGAAGAATCACCTTAATTCAACGGAGCGCCCTTCCAAGGATTGGATCGTACAAAAGCTTGGCGATGAATATTATTTGTTGCGTATTCTGGCTACTGATCATTCTTATGTAGGTGCATGGGTAGATATCAATCAGCTGCTGATGCCATTAAAGCTAATAAATCTGGGTGAAAAAGGTGTTTCTTTGATGGTGACGGATGAAGGTAAACCGACGATTCATGCGGACATTGTAAGTGAGAATCGCATCCATTTGAATCGAAGCTTCGAAAGTTATTATATGTCCGGTGATAAAAATCGTTACCTGGTTGTAGGCGAACGCTCGATGAAGGGGGATTTCAGTTTGTTAGCGCTTATTCCAGATGAACAGATACTAGAAAACCTTCCTTATTTGCAGAAGATTTCCACTATTATCACTTTGGGATCGATCTTACTGCTGCCGCTTTTCCTCATTATGCTGCGCAAAATGGTCCTGCGTCCGCTCAACCGAATCATCTCGGCAATGAAATTGATTGGAGAAGGGAACTTGAACATTCGCATACAACCTTATCGTACAAGTGACGAGTATCAGGTCGTAAACAATTCGTTTAACAATATGATGAGTCAGATTGAGGAACTGCGTATCAGCGTTTATGAAGAACAGATCAATAAGCAAAAAGCAGAGTTGCAGCATCTGCAGTTACAAATCAATCCCCATTTTTTTATGAATTCGCTAAATATCATTTATACGCTTGCCCGTTCGGGTAAGACGAAGGTGATCGAGGAGATAACGCTCTGCTTGGTTCAATATTTCAGATATATGTTCAGAAGCAATCTAACGGTCGTGCCGCTTCAAGATGAGCTGAAGCATGTACGGAATTATTTGCGGATTCAGGAGCTTCGGTCGCCGACTGGACTTATTCCGTCCATTGATGTTCATGACAACGTTGCGGATGTTTACGTCCCGCCTCTTCTTATCCAGTCGTTTGTGGAAAATACGATTAAGCATGCCGTAACCTTGGATACACCCGTATACTTGTTCATTGACATTCGGATGGATCATGCCGGTGCAGCGCCGAGAGTGCATATTAAAATTAGAGATACGGGAAAAGGCTTCTCTCAGGAAATGCTTCAACTGCTTAATGGAAGCGAACCGATTCGAGACGACCAAGGCGAGCATATCGGCATTCGAAATATTCAACAGAGGCTCAATCTTTTATATGAGGGACAAGCAGATATTAAATTTAACAATGGAAATCCTTCCGGAGCCGTGATTGAAATTCAATTGCCGCTCGAGCAAAACAACTTGAAGAAGGTGAAGCATGGATGAATCTGCTAATCGTTGATGACGAAAGTATTGTAGTTGACAGCCTTTTATCGGATATTAATTGGTCTAAGCTGGGTATTACGGGCGTGTACACAGCATTCAATATTCGACAAGCGAAAGAGCTCTTCGAGGGTACGGCCATTGACATTATGCTATGCGATATCGAAATGCCGCAAGGGAGCGGATTGGATCTGCTTGAATGGGTAAGGGAACATTCGCAAACAACGGAATCAATTATAATGACTTGTCATGCTGACTTTCATTTCGCCAAAAGGGCAATGAAGCTCGGCAGCTTGGATTATATATTGAAGCCTCTTCCGTATGAGGAGCTGGAGATAGTCGTAGCGAAAGCAGCAGACAAAATTATGAAAGAAAGAGAAACGGTCAATCTGGGCGAAAAGTGGTTCCGTCATCAATCCATATTGAAGGAACGATTTTGGATGGATGTATTGAATCGTTCTATTTCTTTGCAAGCTTCTCATATCGAAAAAATGGCAACGGAACGCGGTATACCGTTTTGCGCTTCCGATAAATTCGTGCCTGTGCTTATTCATATTCAAAGATGGCACAAGTCCATCAATCAACGAGATGAACGCATATTGGAATATGCTTTAAAGAATACGGCTGAAGAAATGATGAAGGGCGAATCTTCCGTCATCCAGGTTATTCCTTTTACAAAAGGGTCACTGCTCGCAATCCTATCTTTTGAAGAAGCTCACAACTATAAGGAACAAGAGCTAAACCGTCTTTGCGAGCAATATATTACCGCTTGCCGCGGGTACTTCTTCTGCGATCTCACCTGTTATATTGGAGGGCAGGTTGATGTGAACCAACTTCCCGAGCTCGTGGATGAGCTGATCGTTACCCAGAGGAATAACGTGGCACATCATAATAAAGTGATGCGGCTTGGTTACGAGCCGTTTCGCATTAGCTCGACGATCCAAAAACCGGACCAGCAGATGTGGACGGTTCTGCTGCGCGAAGGCTCAAAGCAAAAAATCGTGATGGAAGCGGAGCGTTACTTGGCCAATCTTGCAAATGCTTTCGAGCTAGACGCGAGCGCATTGTATCTTTTTCAGCAATTCATAACGCAAACTCAGTACTATATGATGAGACAAGAAGGTGCCCCTTTCCAATCTTTATTCGGAGATATCAAACTGGTGGAACTGTCCGAGAATGCAACGCGATCGGTTCCCGATTTCCTCGCATGGATTTCCGGGTTCACGGAAACGATATCCGCGTTAAAGAACGAAAAGGACCTGAATCACAGTGTGATAGAGCATATCATGGCCTATATCGCTCAGCATCTGGACTTGCCATTGACGAGGGAAGAGATCGCCCAGCAGGTGCATTTAAATCCGGATTATCTTGATCGCTTATGCAAGAAAGAGAAAGGTATGTCCGTAACGGAATTGCTTGTGTTGGAGCGTCTGAAATTTGCGGAATCGTTGCTGCTGAAAACGGAGATGCCAGTCAGCAGGATAGCTGTAAGCGCCGGATATTCGAATCTGTCGCACTTTTCGAGGAGATTCAAGAAGCATACCGGGATGAATCCTTTAGAATATAGGCTTAAGTCTCTCTCGTAGTCTAAAATCCACATAAAATGCCGACCGTTCAGGTCGGTTTTTTTCTCATTTACATCGAAATACTTTTGGTCGAGATGAGGCAAATGAAAGGTCGATCACGGAGCAGTAGGCTTGTTCCATTCGCATTACTATAGAGAATATACAACAAGTGAGTGGAGAAAAGGGAGGATTGTTCGATGACAGAGGTCGTGATGGCAGAAGAGAAGCAGATCAGCGCGAAGAAAAAAGTCATGAAACTAAGGAAGTATATGCCGCTGATGCTGATGACCCTGCCGGGTATCTTGTATTTGATTATCAACAACTATTTACCAATGTTCGGAATTGTGATCGCCTTCAAGGATGTCAATTTTTCGAAGGGCATATTGGGCAGTGAATGGATCGGCTTCAAAAATTTTGAGTATTTGTTTAAGACAAGCGATGCCTTCATCATTACGAGAAATACGATCTTGTACAACACCGCATTTATCATTATTAATTTAATTGTTGCTGTAGGTATCGCTATTCTGCTCAATGAAATTCGAAATCGATTTCTGTCGCGGTTTTATCAGAGCATTATTTTGCTGCCGCATCTTATTTCCATGGTCATTGTCAGCTATCTGGTATTCGCATTATTAAGCGCTGAAACTGGATTTATGAACAAAACCATTCTTCCCATGCTCGGGCTAAACGAAATTTCTTGGTATACGGAATCGCAATATTGGCCATTTATTTTAACCGTGATCAATGTTTGGAAAAGTGCGGGATTTCTGTGTGTTGTTTACTTAGCTGCCATAATCGGCATCGATCAGGAGTATTTTGAAGCAGCTACGCTCGACGGCGCGTCCAAATGGAAGCAAATCTCGATGATTACGATCCCTCTAATAATGCCTGTTATTACGATGATGACGCTGCTGGCGATCGGGCGCATTTTCTATTCCGACTTTGGCCTGTTCTATCAGGTTCCGCTCAACGCCGGTGCATTGAACAGCACAACAAACGTTATAGACACTTATGTCTATCGAGGCTTGATGCAGCTTGGCGATATTGGCATGTCGTCTGCTGCTGGCGTTTACCAATCGATTGTTGGTTTTGTATTAGTTCTCATTTCCAACTATGTCGTTCGTAAAATCAACAGCGATAACGCTTTGTTCTAGAGAGGAGCTTAACCATTATGAACGCAGAAAATCGGACGATCCAATCGATTGGCCATATTACGATGATCCTCATTTCGGGTGCATGTCTTATTCCGTTCCTGCTGCTGGTCGTATCCTCATTGACGAGCGAGCAATCTATCCTTAGCAACGGGTATTCGTTTTTTCCGCAGGAGTGGAGCTTTTCCGCTTATGAATATTTAGGAAAGGCATCCGAAGAAATTTTTAGAGCATACGGAATAACGATATTTATTACGCTGACCGGCACGGCGACTAGTCTAGCGATTACATCCCTGCTTGCCTATCCGATGTCCAGGGGAGACTTCCCGGTAAAAAATCCGCTTGCCTTCTTCGTTTTCTTCACGCTTCTATTCAATGGAGGTCTGGTTCCGACATACCTGATCTACACGCAATATTTTGATTTGAAAAACACGATTTGGGCGCTGATAATCCCAGGGCTGCTAATGAATGGCTTTAACGTATTGCTCATGCGGACGTTTTTCATGACCTCCGTTCCGCTGCCGGTTATCGAGTCTGCCAATATCGATGGAGCAGGAGAGTTCAGGACATTTTTTTCGATTGTCATTCCGCTTTCGATGCCCATTATGGCAACCATCGGATTATTTCAGACGATCGCCTATTGGAACGACTGGTTTAATGGGCTTGTTTATTTGACAGATCCGAAGCTGTTCAGCATTCAAAACATTTTGAATCGAATACTGACGGACATACAGTTTTTATCGAGCGGGATGGCGGACTCGAGAGCCAGCGGTGCAGCACAACAACTGCCAGGCACTTCAGTACGTATGGCCATTGCCGTAGTGGGTGCTATTCCAATATTGATTGCTTATCCTTTTTTCCAGAAATACTTCATTAAAGGAATTACGATCGGAGCCGTAAAAGGATAACAGCTTTGTGATCAGGGGAAACGAGCACAAAGTCGATATGGTGCAAATGAGAGGTCGAGCTTGGAGCAGAGTGCTTGAAAGCATGATTATATAATGGGTACCAAGCTAGCGAGGTTCAACGAAATGGGAATGCGACCGTCAACAAATCGCTGGCTATACAATACACAATGAAATGGGGGATTCTCGATGGTTAAAAAAATGAAATGGTTGTCCGCATTAATGGCTCTTTGCATGATCGTGCTGTCGGCTTGTTCTTCTAATGGAGACAGCAATGGTGAAACGGCAAGCCATTCCGGAAGCGGAGGTGAAAAGCCTTATGAGCTAAATATTGTATTCCCTATTTTTGGCGGTGTGCCGACCGATCTGCAAGCTGTACAAGATCAAATCAGCAAATTGGCTTTGGAGAAGATTAATGCTACTGTCAAGCTGACTCCGATTAATTTCGGCGCTTGGGATCAGCAAACGAATCTGATGCTGACAAGCGGCGAGAAGATTGATCTTATGATGCTGTCCGGCAATACGTATCCGCTTAAGGTGGCCAAGGGCCAATTGACGGCGCTGGATAACTTGATTGAAGAGCATGGTCAAGGGATCAAGAAGGTATTCGATCCTGCTTATTTATCCGCCAGCAAAATAGACGGAAGCACTTACGGTGTCCCTTCGAACCGCGATCTCGCAACGAATTATTCGTTTGCGATGAGGAAGGACATGGTCGATAAATATAAAATTGATGTTACGTCCATTAAAACGTTAGATGATGTGGAAGCGGTTCTGAAGACGATTAAAGAAAACGAGCCAACTATGGCACCTCTTATACCATCCGCAGTTGGAGCATCGATCGCAGACAGCTATATTACTTATGATAGCTTGGGGGATTCGTTCGGTGTATTGCCAAATTTCGATAATGGGTTGAAGGTCGTCAATTTGTACGAAACGCCCGAATACGCAGCGCTATTAAACAAAATTCATAGCTGGTACAAAGCAGGATACATCCTTAAGGATGCAGCTACGAATAAAGACAGTCAGTTCGATCTGTTGAAATCAAATCGCGGCTTCGGCTACTTGGCAAAAACAAAGCCTGGTTTTGACGAACAGGAATCAAAGAACGGCGTTGCCGTTGTATCCGTTCCGCTTACCCTGCCTGTTGCTACAACATCTTCCATTACTGGCATTATGTGGGGTATTCCGGGCAGCAGCAACAATGCTGATAAAGCGATGCAATTTTTAAATCTGATGTATACGGATAAAGAAATCGTAAATCTATTCGATTGGGGAATCGAAGGCAAGCATTTCGTGAAAGTATCGGATAACGTTATCAAATTTCCGCAAGGCGTCGACGGAACGAACAGCGGATACAATTTGTTCATGGGCTGGTTGTTTGGCAACCAATTTCTTTCTTACACCTTTGAAGGCGACAACCCTGACATTTGGAAGCAAATGGAGGAATTCAATTCTTCGGCGTTAAAATCCAAAGCTTTAGGATTTATATTTGATGTTGACCCGGTAAAAACGGAGTTTGCGGCTGTGACAGCTGTCAGTCAGCAATTCCGTCTCGCCCTTGAAACGGGCATGTTGGATCCGGGTAAATCGCTTCCTGAATTTATTTCGAAGCTAAAATCAGCAGGAATCGACAAAATTATCGCTGAAAAGCAAAAGCAGCTGGATGAATGGGCGAAATCGAATAAGCAAGTTTCGAACTAGTATAACAATATTAGCGAGGTGCAGATGAAATGAAGCAATTGCCCTATCTCAATAATGAGAATGGATTAACAACTTTGTACGTGGACGGAGCACCCTATATCGCTTTAAGCGGTGAGATTCATAACTCCAGTTCTTCTAGTCTTGACTATATGAAGACGAAAGTTTGGCCGAATTTACGAGGCTTGCATTTGAATACCGTGATCGTGCCCGTATTTTGGGAATTAATGGAGCCCGTTCAAGGCCAATATGAATTTGCTTTGGTTGACGGCATTATCGATCAGGCAAGAGAAGAAGGCGTAAGACTTGTCCTGCTATGGTTCGGGCTGTGGAAAAACGGTCGATCCACTTATGCGCCTTCCTGGGTAAAAAAAGACTATGAAGCCTATTTCAGAGCGCGTTATCCGGGCGGAGCGGCATCGGATACGATTTCACCGCTATGCGACGCAGCCGTTGAAGCGGACGCCACGGCGTTTCATTCTCTGATGAAGCATTTGAAGGAAATAGACGGGGAGAAGCAAACCGTCATTATGATGCAGATCGAGAACGAAATTGGTTTTCTGGGCGCGGAAAGAGATTACTCGGATAAGGCTGACAAGCAATTTGAAGAGGCTATTCCTTCGGGCCTTGCTGCCCTATATAGTAAAAACGGGAACTGGAAAGAGGTGTTTGGCGAAGCAGCCGCTGAAAATTTCATGGCCTATCACTACGCATGCGCGATAGAAAAAATCGCTAAAGCAGGTTCGGAGGCTTATCCGCTTCCAATGTTTGTTAACGCATGGCTGGAGCAATACCCTTGGAAGGCCGGCACTTATCCGAGCGGCGGTCCAATTGCGAAAGTGATGAAAATATGGAAGCACGCTGCTCCGACCATCTGTCTGTATGCGCCTGATATTTATTTGCCCAATTTTGCCGAGGTTTGCGAAGAATATACGGCTGACGGCAACCCTCTCTTCATTCCGGAAGCAAGAAGAGATATGGTGTCGGCAACGAACGTATTCTACGCCATCGGAAAGCATAATGCACTATGCTTTGCTCCGTTCGGGATTGAGGATTTTCTTGCTGCTGAGACAAATGAAGACGGGCCGGATTTCGGAATCATGATGGCACTTAATATTGATATGTCGGCTTTCATCTTAAACGGTACCGGACCATATCTCGCCGAAAGCTATAAATTGCTCGGCAATATGATGGGTATCATTAACCGGTATCGGGGTACTGGAAAAATGACCGGTTTCCTGCAACATCATAACAGTGGATGCTTGCTAACTTTTTCGAAATATGATGTGAAGCTTACCTATAAACGGCAAGAGGAAGGCAAACCGGTTTCAGGGGGGCTGGTCATCGAGATTAGCGAGGATGAATTTCTGTTCGCTGGAATCGGGTTCTCGGTGGAATTTCTTCCGAAATCGGGAGAAACGGATAAGGTCGGCTACATTCAAATCGAGGAAGGCGAGTTTATAAATGATGAATGGATCAGAGGAAGAGTATTAAACGGTGATGAAGCTGCTTATATGATTTCGGTAGGTCGAAAACCAGCTGCTCTTAAAGTGGAGATGTATAAATATAAATAATCAAGCGATACGAAGGGATAAGGACGATGGCGTACCATAAAGTACTTGCCTCTGCGCGCCTTGGTTTCGTTCGGCGGCGGTGCCATGACCGATGGGCACCTCGAGCAAGTTTTAGCACAATTAAACGAAAGCAAATAAAGGAGACGATCCATGACAAGGCTGCCACAATCCGGCAGCCTTGTTTATTTGTAGGACAGTCTGAAGCGGTGCAGATGATCAAGTCCGATGGGGGAACAAAAATGTATATAACGTAATGGAACGGTATTTAATGTGGTTCAAAATGGAATAATAACGTGGATAAATAAGTGAGAAATCACGTTAAACAAGAAGAGGTGCCCCATGAGCAAACTACAACACGAAGAAAAAACGGAAATGGAAGGAAATACGCCCAATAAATTAACGTCGGCGGAAGTCGGGAAATTATGGGCGACTTTTATGGGGAACAGTATGGCCAGGTGTGTTTTGCGTTATTTTCAGCAAAATGTGGACGACGCAGATATTCGAAATGTTTTGAATGAAGCGTTACAACTGGCAGACCGATTAACGCAAACGGTCAAGGATATTTTCACGCGGGAGGGTCATCCGGTACCGGTCGGACTCACCGATGACGACGTAAATTTAAAAGCTCCCCGGTTGTACGCGGATGAATTTTATTTGCATTACTTGAAGTATACCGGTAAAGCGGGGATTAGTATCTACGGAATCGCTGTGCCATTAATGAGTCGTCAGGACATCCGCGAATTTTTTACCGATTGTCTCAAATCAACCATTAATCTAATCAATGACGTTAACGATTTGCTGGATGCGAAAGGACTTTTGGTCAAGCCGCCTTATATACCCGTTCCGGACAAAATCGATTTTATCAAAAAACAGCGGTATTTAGACGGTTTCTTCGGGGATATTCGTCCTCTTCAATCACTGGAAATTACCCATATTTACGATAATGTTCAAAATAACGCGACCAGTTGTGCGGTATTGGTAGGCTTCTGCCAAGCTGCCAAGCTGGATCAAGTTAGGAATTACTTCAAGAGAGGGAAGGATATCGCATTGAAACAATACGATATTTTAACCAAGCTGCTGCACAAAGAAGATTTGCCTACCCATCCGTTGATGAATCATCTCGTTACCGATTCAACCGTATCGCCATTTTCGGATAAGCTAATGCTTACCCATAAAATCGATATGTTTGCGATGCGGGTCCGAACATATGGCAATGCGTTGGCTTTTAGTGCAAGACATGATGTGTCGGCTACATTCGCGCGATTAATCATGGAAGTTGGAAATTACGTGGAGGATGGAGCCAATACAATGATTGATTTAGGCTGGATGGAACAGCCTCCACAAGCGGCAGATCGTAAATCGTTAACCATGGGGTAGGACATGGGTAGAGTGTCCCGCATCGAGGCGTTATTGTGGAGTATTGCTTTACCGGGATTCGGCCAGCTCCTTAACGGTAGATATGTAAAGGGCATCCTGCTGATTTCCTTGGAATTTCTTATCAACTTAAAGTCACATCTGAACGGGGCTATTGTAACGAGCTTTCATGGAGATATTCCAACGGTCGAGCCAACATGTATGGAATGGCTTATGTTCTACCCTTGTGTCTACATGTTCGGAATTTGGGATGCCTATAAGGATGCCGGGGAAGAACTGAACCCAAATACTGTATTCCCTTTTGCTTTCGGAGCTTTTTTCGGGACCGTTGGAGTTGTTTTTTCGAAGGGATTTTTGGGAGCGGTTTGGCTTGGGTTAATAGGAATCGGTGTTGGCGTTATAATCGGAATTGGTCTTTTCACTATCCTTCGGAAACGTTAAAAGACAGTGAACAGCCTCGAATCATGACGCTTTAATTACAGGACAGCAGCCGATACAGGCTGCTGTTTTTTACGCCAACGGAAGCTTAGTTCCAATAAGCAGCATTAAGCTGAACTCAGGAGTTAAAGGAATAGGAAATGAAGACAGAGCCAAAACGCTTAGTAGATGAAGGCATGGTGAATCGCAAACACAAGAAAGAGCTATTTGAAAACATCCAACAGCCCAATCCACCAATGCTCGGTAACCATACGCGTAACAGGACTCTATTGTGTAGACTAAAGACCGCCGTATAGGGTTCCTTTAAGCGTCAAGCATCGCTATGGAAGTATCTGCTATTTGATGCAGCCTTTTTTTATCGGTGGTCGTTCGAACCAATACTCTTAATCCAATCAGTGTAGTCTGCAAACTAGCCGCAAGAATTTTTGCATCCTTATCAATGGGAATCTCGCCCGACTGCTGACCTTTTTGAATGAGTTCTACCAGAACTTTCTCCGAGTTATTAAAACCTTCGTTTGTTATTTCGCGTACTTCCGGATCCCTCAAAGCCAGTTCGGTGGCTGAATTCACAAATAAGCAGCCCAACGGTCGGTCGTCGTTTACTTCAATCAGCAAATCAAAGATCAAGCGGATCGCCTGTTTCGCCGAACGACCGCGTGTTACTTCTGCCTGAATAGCTGCTGTTTTGTGTTTCTCGTATAGTTCCAACGTCTTTATAAAGAGGCTATGCTTATCGCCAAAAGTATCATACAGGCTTCTGCGATGTATCCCCATATGCGTAACAAGGTCCTGTAAAGAGGTTTTCTCATAACCCTTTTCCCAGAATAAATACATTGCCTTTAATAGGACTTCTCTCTCATCGAACTCTTTGCTTCTTGTCATCGTGTTCACCTCATCAGAATGATTTTATCATATTAGAACATTCGGTAAAAGTTTAATAGTGAACAATCAAATGTAAACCAATAATGCCTTAATCTAAGCATTCTTAGGTTTTGAAAAGCTGAAACGATTATATTTTTTTAAACATAAAAATACTGACCGGAAAAATTTATGAAATGTTAAGATTGCGCAGGATACATTGACTAAAGCGGATGGTTTTTCTATTATGAGAATGATCGATCTCATTACTGCGCAGGTAAAAAAATCGACAACCAAGAGGAGACCGGGAGAAATCATGAGTAATCAAAGCAAAGCAGGAAAGATGCACCGGAAGTCAGAAAATGATAATACGTTTTTATTCCTTACCGACATTAATTCCATCTTGGTAAGCGGGGAAGACACAAACGGGGAATTTTGCGTCGTGCATTGTTCGGTTAAGGAGAATGATGGTCCGCCGCTTCATATCCACGGAAACGAAGATGAATCTTTTTACGTGCTCGATGGAGAGTTAGAGATGACACTTGGGGATGAAACGTTTTTTGTGCAAAGCGGAGAATATGTCTTCGCCCCTCGCGGCATTCCGCATACCTTTAAGGTGAGGTCCAAAAAGGCTCGTTTCTTAGTCACGGCCTACCCTGCAGGCTTTGATTCTTTTGTAAAGGAATTGGGCACCCCTTACGTGGAAGGGATGGAAGCCCAATTGGAGCCCCCTACTCCTGAGTTTTTCCAGAAGCTCATACAAGTATCCAATAAATATAATATTACGTATCCGGGTCTTTAATTTTACCTTGAATGCTAGCGAATCTTTTTAGCCTACTATATCCATGCCAGAACATATTTACTGTCCACCATTGAACGAGCTTCAGCAGGAAAATGGAAGAGCAATCCGATTCAACCGGTAAAGTAACTCAAATCGTAAAATAAAGGCTACCCTTTGCCGTATACGGCAAAGGGTTTTCTCTATCCGTTGATCAATGTCAAACATTTAATCTAAATCCTGCAAGAAGTTTTTTCCTATCCTAAAATGACTAAACGGAAAAATTTATGAAATATTAAGTTTGCGATAGATTCGTTGACAAAACATTGTTGGAGTACCATTATGAGAATGATCGATCTCATTACTGCGCAGGTAAAAAAGTCGACAACCAAGAGGATTTCTATTCATCCGCCGAACTAGCCGATTTCCAGATAAAGCATGAAATGATTGCTATAGCGCAAAAGAAAGAGGTTCTATTATGTCAAAAATTATCATTCCCATTACACCTGTATACGGACATGTCGCTCCCATGCTGTCTATAGCAAAAGACCTTATTCGCCGCGGTCACGAGGTGACTATTATTACAGGATCTATATTCAAGGAAGCTGTCGAAAAGACAGGCGCCGCATTTGTTTCATTTACGGGTGCAGCCGATTGGAAGCCCGAGGAATTATTAGACCCCGAGCGACTCGCTCTCGAAGGGCCGACTCAGGTTAACTATGACCTGCAGCGTTATTTCGTTAGCGCTATTCCGAATCAATACGCAGCACTGCAACAAGAACTGAAAAAGTATGGAGACGACCAGGCGATTGTGATGGCAGAATCATTTGGATTCCCAATCTCGCCAGCATTGCACGGTGCCCCAGGCGTACGAGCGAAGGGTTATATAGTCGTTGGTGTTATACCGCTAGCAATTTCTAGCATGGATGCTGCGCCATTTGGCATGGGGCTCGAACCGGACGGCTCGGAAGAGGGACGCGCACGAAACATCGAGCTTAATGGCTTAATGAAAAATACCGTATTCGGGGATGCACAGAAGCTTTATGAAAAGGTGTTAAAGGATCTGGGAGCGGTCGGGGAAATACCGTACCTTCTTGATAGCTGCGTACTTGCCGACAGCTACCTTCAGTTGTCTGTAGAGGAGCTGAGTTATAAGCGATCAGACCTGCCCGACAGCGTCCGCTTCATCGGAGCGCTTCCTACCCCGCCTTCCGTTGAGGCTAAATTGCCAGTATGGTGGCCGGAAGTGTTAGAAGCTGAACAAGTTGTCGTTGTAACACAGGGAACCGTAGCAAACGGTGACTTCAGTCATCTCATTGAGCCAACACTAGAAGCGCTGGCTGACCTGCCTGTTCTAGTTATTGCCGCGACAGGCAGTAAGGATGAAGTCAAAAAAATACCGGCCAATGCGCGCGTCGCGGAATTTATTCCTTTCGTCGACCTCCTTCCGCATACCAATGTTCTCGTCACAAACGGTGGATTTGGCGGGACGCAGCAGGCATTGAGTTTCGGAGTGCCGATGGTATTGGCTGGAATCTCCGAAGATAAGATTGAGGGTAACGCTCGTACGGCCCATACTGGTGCCGCAATCAATCTCAAAACCCAAACACCAACGCCGGCGGCAATTCGGGAGGCGGTTCTTAACGTACTTAACAAGACGGAATTCTTGGCGAATGCACAACGATTGAAGGCGGAGTATGCTGCCCTTGATCCGTACACGTCCATCGCGAATGTCGTCGCCGAGTTAGAAGCCAAATCATAATATCCTTGTCATCTTAATATTGATGACCGGGAGGTAAGGGGGGATATTAATGAAGGGAATTATTCTCGCAGGCGGGACGGGGTCCAGATTGTATCCACTAACCAAAGTGACGAATAAACACTTATTGCCCGTCGGTAAATATCCCATGATATTCTATCCGGTTTTTAAATTAAAACAAGCCGGCATCACCGAAATTCTTGTCGTAACAGGAAAAGAGCATTTAGGGGATGTTGTTAACCTGCTCGGGAGCGGCCGAGAGATGAACGTTACATTCACTTATAAAGTTCAAGATAAAGCCGGAGGGATTGCCCAGGCTTTAGATTTAGCCGAACAATTCGTGGGTAGCGACAAAATGGCTGTTATTCTCGGGGATAATGTGTTTGAAGAGAGTATAGCTCCTTTTGTGAATCGTTTTAAAGAGCAGTGCAAAGGCGCGAAAATATTGATCCGGGAAGTACAAGCCCCGGAGAGATATGGTGTTGCAGAGCTCTTAGAAGATAAAATCCTCTCGATTGAGGAGAAACCCCGATATCCGAAAAGCAATTATGCCGTCACGGGTATTTATATGTTCGACAACACCGTTTTTGATATCGTGAAGAAACTGAAACCATCCGGTCGCGGCGAATTGGAAATTACGGATGTGAATAACGCGTATATCGAAAGAAACGAGCTCACCTTTGATATCCTGAAGGGTTGGTGGACAGATGCGGGGACTCATGAGTCGTTATTACACGCTAATGAACTAGCCAAGGATTTATTTCTTGATGACAACTACTGGAATTAAAAATGTAAGGTGTTGATGCTAATGAATTTCATTCCTACAAAGCTAGAAGGATTATATGTTGTAGAGCCGGAAGTTCATGGCGATTCCCGAGGCTTCTTCATGGAGAGTTACAGTCAGGCAGCATTTGCTGAGCATGGGATCGACATTCCATTTGTACAGGATAATCATTCCTTATCTGCTCAGAGCGGGGTTTTAAGAGGCTTGCATTATCAAGTAAATCCCCATGCTCAAACAAAACTAGTTCGTGTCATTACAGGAGCCATTTATGATGTTGCGGTTGATATCCGCCCCAATTCTCCAACCTTCGGCCAATGGGAAGGGGTCATCCTAAGTGAGGCTAATAAACGGCAGCTGCTTATCCCGCGGGGCTTTGCACATGGCTTTTGTACCATAGTTCCCAATACGCAAGTTCTATATAAGGTTGATGCTTTTTACTCTCCTGAGCAGGATCGGGGGATCCTTTGGAGTGACCCGGCATTAGGTATTCATTGGCCTACGGCGAATCCTATCTTATCGGGTAAAGATCAGGAGCATCCGCTGCTTGTTGATGCGGAACTAATTTACTAGGAGCAATAAAGTCATGAAAATACTAGTCACGGGCGGAGCCGGATTTATTGGCAGCAACTTCGTTCATTATATGCTGGATCGCTATCCGAATTATGAACTAATCAATTTAGATGCATTAACGTTCGCGGGAAATCTAACGAATTTGTCAAAAATTCCAAGAGACAGCAAGCATTCATTTATAAAAGGCGATATCACAGACAAAGAACAAATGAACCGTTTGTTTGGACAGGGAATTGATATCGTTGTTCATTTTGCGGCTGAATCTCATGTGGACCGCAGTATTGTGGAACCGGATATTTTTACAAAGAACAATGTATGGGGCACGCAAGTCTTACTTGATGCCGCTGTAAAAGTTGGAGTTAAGAAGTTTGTTCATGTCTCTACGGATGAGGTGTATGGAACGCTTGGCGAAACAGGGTTATTTACCGAGCAATCACCGCTTCACCCTAATAGTCCGTATGCGGCAAGTAAAGCCGGATCCGATCTGCTTGTACGTGCCTATCATGAGACATTCGGCTTGCCAGTTAACATCACACGCTGTTCGAATAATTATGGGCCCTATCAATTTCCCGAAAAATTAATCCCGCTCATGCTTGTAAATGCATTGAACGATCGTCCTCTTCCTATCTACGGAGACGGCTTGCATATCCGTGATTGGTTGTATGTAGAGGATCACTGCCATGCTATCGATCTGGTGCTGCACCAAGGAAAGAACGGCGAGGTTTATAACATTGGCGGAAGTAATGAGAAGACGAATATTCAGATTGTGCAGACGTTATTAAAGGAGCTTGGAAAGCCGGAATCATTAATTCGGCATGTTCCTGATCGTTTAGGGCATGATCGTCGTTATGGAATTGATGCAACCAAGATTATGAACGAACTGGGATGGCATCCGAAGCATCATTTTGAGACAGGTATATTAGAGACTATTCAATGGTACTTGGACCATCAAGACTGGTGGATGAGCATTCTCACTGGTAACTCTTCAGAGCCAGGCCATCACGGTTAGGGGAATGCCATGAAGATATTAGTGACAGGTGCGCATGGTCAGTTAGGTCATGATGTTGTCAAACTTTTTTCGGCTAGTCACGAGGTTTTAGGTCTTGGCAGAAAGCAGCTTGATATTTCAAATGAGGCTCAGTGCGTGGTGGTGTTTGAGGCTTATAAGCCGGATGTCGTCATCCATTGCGCTGCTTTCACAAATGTGGATTTAGCCGAATCTAAGGAAGAACTGGCTTTCAAAATAAATGAAATAGGCACCTGGAATATAGCAAGAGCCTCTTCAAGCATAGGGGCAAAGCTATGTTATATCAGTACGGATTATGTCTTCGATGGCAGGGCAACTAAACCATATGAGGAACATGCATCTACTAATCCACAAAGTGTTTATGGAAAGTCAAAGCGGGCCGGAGAGCAAGCTGTCCAAATGTTTTCCTCTCGCTATTTTATCGTAAGGACCTCTTGGGTATATGGGCGGAACGGGAATAATTTCGTTAAAACCATGCTGAAATTGGCTCAGGAACGAGAAAGGTTAGAGGTAGTCCATGATCAATTCGGATCTCCTACCTATACCATGGATCTTGCCCATTTTCTATTGCAACTTATCCATTCGGAGAAATATGGCATCTATCACGCCTCAAACACGGGGATCTGTTCCTGGTATGATCTTGCTCTTGCGATTATGGAGGAGAGCGGATTCCAAGCGGAGGTTAAACCATGCTCCACGAAAGACTTTCCACGACCTGCGCCTCGTCCGCGCTACTCGGCAATGGCGCATACGGCGATCCACTCCAATGGATTTGAAGACTTTCGTCCATGGCGCAAAGCATTGGAGGAATTTTTGAAGTCGTTCGGCGATAATGGCAAGTAAGGTGAAATTACAATCAATTATAATCATTAACCAAGAAAGAAGGAATTTAAGCATGAATACATCTAATGATGCTATCAAACAACCACTGGCAGCTGGAGAGCATGAAATCTTCATCGACGGTCTGCGTCAAGTTTATCACGTAGCTGGCAACGGCCCCGTTTGTTTGGTTCATCCGGGCGGACCCGGGTTTCACTGGAAGTATCTGCAGATGCCGGAGCTGGAGAAAACAATGACAATGGTTTATTTGGAGCCTGTAGGAACAGGTAAATCAGATGCGCTGCCAGACGGAGACTACAGTATGCCTCGGTATGCGCATTTCGCGCATAAAGTAGCCGAGCATACCGGAGCTCAAAAGTATTACTTCCTGGGTCATGCTCATGGCGGTGGCGTTGGCCTTCAATACGCTCTGGATTACCCGAACGAACTTGCCGGTCTGATCCTCCAATCCAGTGCTCCTTCCATGGGACCCGAACTGTACATGGAGCAATTCAAACAAATCGAGAGCTTTGCAGAGCGTTGGCCGGATAACGCGGAAGCTCAAGATGCAAAGCAGGCTATGATGGATTCGAAAAACGTAAGAGACAAAGAGTCTGCGCTGGCAGTTCTCCACCGCTTATTGCCTGCCTACTTCGGTAACTACTGGAGCGTTAAGGAGAAGGTAGACAAATGGAAGGTTGTTCTCGATTTCTTTGGAGATCCTAACCGGCAACCCTATGAGTGGGATGTACGGGATGTCCTGCACACGATCACCACGCCAACGCTCATACTGGTCGGTGAATATGACGTCAACTGCGGGCCAAGGTGGTCAAATGAAATGGCGGAAAAAATACCTGGATCTCAACTCGTCATATTCGAACGAGGCGGTCATATGGAACACGTTGAGCACACCGAGCAATTTACGCAAGCGGTTAACGAATTTGTTGCGCAAACAAAGTAATAGGACGAATTCTTAACATAAATGGGAGGATAGTTCAGCCATTTGTCGAACACCTAGTCATGACGCACACAAAGGCTCCTTGATATTTCTCCGCTGTTAACCTGCAAAGGAGGGCGAGCTGCAGATGCCAATGGTGTTCTCCTCCTGGATTTCTAGCTCTCCGCATGTTTCGTGATTTGATTAAATGGGCATTATTTTGAAAAACGGATGGCGTAAGCCAATCCGTTTTTTTGTATGCGCCAGCATGGGCGTCATATCTGGCCAAGTGAAGCTGCAATTCGATCCAAAAATTTACGTTAAGTATTTGTTATAGACACCGTCTATACCATCTCTATATTATATTAATTTCGTATATGGTGTAGTTTCGTATTATAGTAGAGCTGACGATAGAACAATATGATGTTGAAGGAGAGAAGAATGTTGAGATGATGTAATGATTTCCGTTGGCCGACTAAGTTAGACCGCAACAGAGGCTAGAATAAAGAGTCAGCTCTAAGAAAAATACAAACAAAGCCGCACCATGAAATCGAAGGTGTGCGCAAAAGTGGAGGGAATACGAATGAATAAAGTTCAAATTGGCGTGGCGGGATTAGCCGTTATGGGCAAAAACCTAGCCTTGAATATAGAAAGCAAAGGTTTTTCGGTAGCGGTGTATAACCGTTCTCCGGAAAAAACGAAAGAGCTTCTGGCCGAAGCACCGGGCAGGAACTTTGTAGGCACTTACAGCATCAATGAATTTGTACAGTCGCTTGAGGTACCGCGCAAAATCTTGATTATGGTTAAAGCGGGGAAACCAACGGATGATACCATTAATCAGCTAGTGCCTTATCTCAGTCCCGGAGATATCATTATCGACGGCGGTAATGCTCATTACCTGGATACGCAGCGCAGAAACCGGGAATTGGAGGCCCAAGGAATTCGTTTCATTGGGTCGGGGGTTTCCGGAGGTGAAGAAGGAGCTCTTAAAGGGCCGTCTATTATGCCTGGCGGCCAGCGTGATGCCTATGAGCTTGTAGAGCCGATTCTGACCGCCATTTCCGCCAAAGTGAACGGAGACGCATGCTCGACCTATATCGGGGAGGGTGGAGCCGGTCATTATGTCAAAATGGTGCATAACGGTATTGAGTACGGGGACATGCAGTTGATCGGCGAAGCTTACCATCTGCTGAGAGACGTGCTGAATGTGAATGCTGACGAATTGCATAACATTTTCAGCAATTGGAACAAGGGAGAACTGGACAGTTATCTCATCGAGATTACATCGGATATTTTCTCCAAAAAAGATCCAGCCACCGGCAAACCGATGGTAGACGTGATCTTGGATTCGGCCGGCCAAAAGGGAACTGGCAAATGGACCAGCGAAAGCGCGCTTGATCTTGGCGTTCCACTCTCCATCATAACGGAATCCGTCTTTGCCCGGTTTATTTCCGCGATGAAAGAGGAACGTTTAGCAGCAAGCAAGAAGCTCCGCGGCCCTGCGCTTCAGAAACACGAGGGTGAAGCTGATGAATTCATCGAAGCGGTAAGACAAGCTCTATATGCTAGTAAAATTGCCTCTTATGCGCAGGGGTTTGCCCAGATGAAGGTGGCATCGGAGCATTTCGGCTGGAATTTGAACTATGGCAATATCGCCATGATTTTCCGCGGAGGCTGCATTATCCGAGCCGGCTTCCTGCAGAATATCAAGGATGCATTCGATAAGGATCCGGCGTTGAATAACTTATTCCTGGATGAATATTTCGGCGGAGTCATCGACAAATACCAGGAAGCCTGGCGCAAAGTCGTTGCAATCGCGGTAACCAGGGGTATTCCTGTTCCGGCATTTTCTTCCGCGCTTGCTTATTACGATAGCTACCGGACGGCAAATTTACCGGCCAATCTGCTTCAGGCACAGCGGGATTATTTCGGGGCTCATACGTTTGAAAGGGTGGACCAAGAGGGAAGCTTCCATTTCCAATGGTTGCAGAACAACGAATAATACAGCAGCCGCAATTCGTTATACAATATTAATCTCGCCTCCGAGCGGCGTACAGCTGCTCGGAGGTATTTTGCGTTTAAAGGAAAGAGAACCTTATAAACGGAAGATAAACGTCCCCGCTGGCGGATAAGCCTTGTGAGAAACTGGCATACTATCCACGATAATAAGGAGGGATTTTCCATGAATACTAGGATGCGCCGCATCGGTATTATGATTTTGTCCGCCGTAATTTTGCTTTCCGGAACGGCATGTGGTGCCAAGAATAATGGGAGCAATGCGAATTCCGGTACGGAAGACGCATCAAACGGTAACAATGCGAGCTCAGCACCTGACCATTCACTGGCATCGATTAAATCGGCCGGTGAAATCACGATTGGCACGGAGGGGACATACGCGCCATTTACATTCCACGACAAGAGTGGCAAGCTGACGGGATTTGATGTGGAAATCGCGGAAGAGATTGCGAAGCGAATCGGGGTAAAAGCGAAGTTTGTGGAAACCAAATGGGACGGTATGCTGGCCGGCTTGGATGCGAAGCGATTCGATATGGTTGCAAATGAAGTTACGATCAGGGATGACAGAAAAGCCAAATACGACTTTTCGGAACCTTATATTCTATCCAAAGCGGTTCTGATCGTAAAGGAGACCAACACGAGCATTAAGAGCCTGGCCGATCTAAAAGGTAAAAAGTCCGGTCAGTCGCTAACCAGCGACCTCGGCGATATCGCTAAAGCGAACGGTGCGCAGCTCGTTGCGGTCGATGGGTTCAATCAGGCAATCGATTTGCTTACATCCGGACGAATCGATGCAACCATTAATGATAAGCTGTCTTACCTGGACTTGAAGAAAGCGCGTCCTGACGTGCCGATAAAGGTTGTAGCCGAGACGGATAATGTGTCGCAAAGCGGCATGCTTTTCCGAAAAGGAAACACGGAACTGGTCAACGCTGTTAATCATGCAATTAAAGAAATGATGGCTGACGGAAGATACTTGGAAATTTCCAAAACCTATTTCGGTGAAGATGTCTCGAAGTAAAAAGGCGGGCTTTGCATCATGAATGAACGAACAAACCTGGATATTTTCTTTGATTCATTTTTCCCTCTGCTGAAAGCAGGGATTTCGTTTACTGTACCCCTAACGCTGATCTCCTTCGTGCTTGGTCTGGTGCTCGCGGTCCTGACGGCACTCGTGCGATTGTCCGATGTTTATCCACTGGTTTTGGTGGCGAGGTTCTACGTCTGGATTATCCGGGGAACGCCGCTGCTGGTACAGCTGTTTATTATTTTCTACGGACTGCCGAGTCTTGGCATTCTGATTGACGCGTTCCCGGCCGCTGTCATCGGTTTCACGCTTAGCGTAGGTGCATACGGATCGGAAATTATTCGCGCGGCGATCGTCTCTATTCCGAAAGGACAGTGGGAAGCAGCGTATTCGCTCGGAGAAACTCGACTACAGGCGCTGCGCCGTATTATCCTGCCCCAAGCAGCGCGTGTCTCGGTACCGCCGTTGTCCAATTCTTTCATATCGCTTGTGAAGGATACGTCGCTAGCGGCAACCGTGACGGTTACCGAGCTCTTTCAGAAAGGACAGCAAATTACAGCGGCTGTCTACGAGCCGCTGCTAATCTACTGCGAGGTAGCGCTGATCTATTTGATTTTCAGTTCCGTGCTGGGGTTATTGCAGCAGCAGTTGGAACGGTATTTCGAACGGTATTCCACGGTTTGACACGGGAAGGAAGTTTCATATTCGCTGAAGGAGGGTCGACCGCATGATTAACGTGCGTGAGTTAACAAAATCATTTGGAGACAAGCTGGTGCTTCGCGGTATAGACCTGACCCTTGAACAAGGGCAAGTCCTGGTGTTGATTGGGCCCTCGGGTTCGGGAAAATCGACTTTGCTTCGTTGTTTGAACGTGTTGGAAGTCCCAACCACAGGCACGGTTGCAATCGGGAACGCGCGGCTAGAGTTTCGACCAAACGCGAAACCCCGGAAAGCAGACGTACTAGCGCTGCGCCGCCAGTCGGGTATGGTGTTTCAAGCGTATCATTTATTTCCGCACCTTACGGCTCTTCAGAACGTGATGGAGGGGCAAATCACGGTGCAACGCAGATCAAAGAATAAAGCCCGGGCAAAGGCGCTAAGTTTGCTTGCGAAGGTCGGGTTGGGTGACCGGATTGACGCGTACCCGCATCAGCTCTCCGGCGGCCAGCAGCAGAGAGTCGGCATCGCGAGGGCGATGTCGATTGACCCGGAATTATTGTTGTTTGACGAACCGACGTCTGCGCTTGATCCCGAACTTGTACGCGAAGTACTTAAGGTCATCCGTGAGCTGGCGGAGGAGGGAAGAACCATGATCATTGTCACGCATGAGATGCATTTCGCGCGTGAAGTTGCGGACCGCGTTATGCTTCTCGACGGAGGTGTCATTGTAGAAGAAGGGCCGCCGGAACAAATTTTCTACAATCCCCAAAATGCACGGACTCAGCAGTTTCTCTCCTTGCTGTCGGAAGCGTAAGTTTTACAGGCTTCTTTCCAATAAGGCCCCCACTTGTTTGGCCATGCTTTGCGGAGGATAAGGCATTTCGTTTCTAATCCACCATTCAATTACCCCTACATACGCTGTACCTGTAAATTGCAACATGACGTCTTCGCTTAAGTCCTGATTTCTCCCGCTTTCCCTATCAATCTCGCCTTTAAAACCTTTCATAATATATTCTAGAAGCCTTGTTCTAAAGGATGGGGCTCCCTTACTGGCTAACATGGTCGAAAAAAATAAATAGTTTTTCTCAAAGTACTCGAAAAAAGGGACCAGGGCATTGGTCCAATCCAGCTTGCATGCCCATTCATCCATTTCGCTTAACTCATCCATATGCGATTCAATCATTTTATCCAACAGGTCATATTTATCCTGATAATGAGAGTAGATGGTTCCACGGTTCAAATTGGCTTGGTCGGCGATATCCTGTATGGTAATTTCGTCGAAACTTTTGTCGGCCATCAACTCAATAACAGCCTTTTTTAAGGATTCTCGAGTCTTCGCAATTCTTCGATCTATTTTTGCCATCCTCATACCACCAATCTTTCTCAGTTAATTAACAATTTCGATTATTATGTTGAAATACCAACAAACTAAGGTTTTTTAATCATTGAATATGCGAGGGTTACTCTTATAATAATAGACATGAGTTGGATAAACAAATCAATTTGTTTTTCAATCCATTGTTGGTTTTGAGGAGGAGGCTTTAATATGAATCGAGTGGAGAAAAGTCAGGATACGTATATAAAGCTTTTCGGCGACGCCATTCCGGCAGCATACGCAACTGATCCGGATCTTCAAGATATTTTGAGCCGTTTTATATTCGGTGAAGTGTTCCATCAGGGCAGCTTGAATGAGGGGCAACGGGAGCTGATTACACTGGTGGTTCTGGCCATGAATCAAACGCTTCCTCAGCTCCGTTCCCATGTGCATGCCGCACTTCATGTCGGGCTGACGCCGATCGAGATCAAAGAGGCGGTTTACCAGTGTGCGCCCTATATTGGGTTTCCCAAAACGCTTAACGCAATCGCAGAGGTTAATGAGGTTTTTAAAGCCAGAAACATTGAATTACCCCTTGAAAGCCAGCGCCTCGTGAATGAAGACGAACGCTTTGAAAAGGGACTAGCTGCGCAAATCGAGATTTTCGGAGAGGTCATCAGGCAGAACCGCGAGAAGGCTCCGGCCAATCAAATCCATATCCAGGATTTCCTTTCCTCCTTTTGTTTTGGCGACTTCTACACCCGCGGTGGTCTTGATTTGAAAACTCGGGAATTGCTCACGCTTTGCATTCTAAGCGCGCTTGGCGGAGCTGACAGCCAAGTCAAGGCGCATGTTTGGGGTAATCTCAATGTTGGCAACAAAAAAGATACCTTGATCGCCGCCATCACACACTGCCTGCCCTACATGGGTTTCCCTCGCACGCTAAATGCGCTGCAATGCGTCAACGAGATTATTCCGGAGGATGAATGAGCGACCGGCTTATATAGGGTTTGAAACGATAACAACGGATAAGGTGGGCAAAATATGTTTAACGAAACCTGTAGATTATCAAATGGCTTGGAAATACCAAAGTTGGGGCTAGGTACTTGGCTGCTTGACAATGAGCAAGCTGCGCAAGCCGTGCGTGACGCGGTGTCTATCGGATATCGCCATATTGATACTGCTCAGGCTTATGGGAATGAAGCTGGCGTAGGCGAAGGAATTCGTTCCTGCGGCGTCGCAAGGGAAGAGCTTTTCATTATGACAAAGGTTGCTGCCGAATTAAAGAACTATACGGCCGTTATGCAATCTATTGATGAATCGTTGGCGAGAATGGGGCTGGATTACATTGATCTTCTGATTATTCACAGCCCGCAGCCTTGGCGGGAGTTCCGCGAGGAGAAGCGCTACTTCGAGGAAAACAAAGAAGCTTGGAAAGCAATGGAGAATGCTTATAGGTCAGGAAAAGTAAAGGCTATCGGCCTTTCCAACTTCCTCCAGGATGATATAGAGAATATTCTAGCCGTCTGCGAGATCAAGCCAATGGTCAATCAGATATTGGCGCATGTGAGCAATACTCCTGAGAAGCTGATTCGATTCTGCCAGACAGAAGACATCCTGGTAGATGCCTATTCCCCAATAGCTCATGGTGCAATCCTTGACGATGCAGCCGTGAAGGTAATCGCGGATAAGTATGGAGTATCGGTTGCCCAGCTTTGCCTGCGCTACGACATACAGCTTGGTCTAGTTGTCATTCCCAAGACGGCAAATCCGAATCACATGAGAATGAATGCGGAGCTTGATTTTGTTATCAACGATACCGATATGGATACGTTAAAAAATCTGGAGCAAATTCAGCATTATGGGGAACATAGCTTCTTCCCGGTGTTTGGCGGAAAATTAAAGTAAGAGGATACCTTCGCCGCCGTTTGACCTTCTCACCCGCGGGGAAAATTACGCCATTTTTTACAAAAGTCATTGATGTTCGGTTAGCGTCTAACGAAACATCGGTTTACTTAACCGTAGCCAACGAGGGTGAACGAATAACGAAACGTAATAGCGTTTTAAGGTAAGGGAACGGCCAGGCCTCTCCGATCGGATATTGCCTAATCCATCCAACGGAATCTCTAATTGGACCGGAAAAAGGTTAATTCATAAAAAGCTCCGTCCTTCGGGACGGAGCTTTTCGTTGGTTAAGTAGACCCTGCGAAAGGAGACTTAAGGTCTTGGCTAGGAAGCTTATTCTTACAGGTGCTGCAGAAACCGGCAGCATGTTTGACGTTGTCAATGCACACCCAACCGGTCGTCATAATGAGATCCCCTTTCCGGCGAACATGAACGATTTTGCAATGCATGCAGAAATAAGAATCGTTACGGATTAACAATCGTGTAACCACCTTGTCCAATATGTTTACAGAACTATACCATAATTGGTTTGCGTTGGAATGCGGTTGGATTAAGGAGTGAGGTAGAGAAAATCAAGAAGTTTGCCGTGTTCGCAGCAACGGAGGAGACCAGAATCGTTAAGTTTGCCGTGATCACTGATTACGGCATGAGAACAGCACTAAACCGTCTGCTGTTACCGGTACGCGCACTTATGTTACGATAGAAGTAAAACCTTTTTGCGTTAGTTGCAAATCAGGAGGAGTCTATGGCAAATACGCATGTCTATTCTAGGAAGGAAGAAGCGGCTAACGCTATCACCCATGGCATTGGCGCCGGGTTAAGTATTGCCGCATTGGTATTGCTCATCGTTAGGGCGAGTTACATTGGTGAAGCCTGGCATATCGTATCGTTTGTCCTGTTTGGATTTTTTATGTTTATTTTATATATGTCATCCACCCTTTTGCATAGTTTTCCGGAAGGAAAAGTAAAGGATCTGTTCGAAATTTTCGATCATGGGTCGATTTATTTGTTTATTGCCGGCACATACACGCCTTATCTGCTTGTTACGATACGAAGTCCGTTCGGTTGGAGCTTATTTGGCATTGTGTGGGGATTAGCGATCGGGGGCGTGGTGTTTAAATGCTTCTTTGTAAAGAGGTTTCTATTCTTATCAACGCTTGGTTACGTCGTTATGGGATGGATGATTGTTTTTGCATGGGGGGCCATAGCTGACCATTTAGCCTATGGAGGACTTGTATTTCTGGTCATCGGCGGCGTGTGTTATACGGTTGGCAGCATCTTTTATGTATGGAGAGGCTTCCTTTATCATCATGCGGTATGGCATCTTTTCGTTATCGCCGGATCCGTCTGTCACTTCTTTTCCATTTTTTTGTATGTTTGAGAAAGGCCGCGAATCGCGGCTTTTTTTAATACGGACTTAAAAACAGCCGAGCCTAACGAAATCCTATATTGGCTGCCAAGAACAAAAACATGCATGTCATTTTAGGAGGCGCATTTTGAAAAAGAAAATTTCCTATATACTAATCGGTGCAATAAGCACGATCATGCTTTCTTACGGTGTAGTAGCCTACGCGGATTATGATGCTTCCGCAGCGCAAGAGGATAAACCGACAATAAGCGATTCATCCGTAGTCCCGTCAAAGACGGATGCTGCGGTTAAGCTTGCGGCAGCCCAACCGGGCACCAGTACAGCTCCAATTCAGCTTGAACAGTTGAAGGAACTGGAGCTGAAAATAGAAGGCAATAACGTGAAAGTCAAGATCGAGCTCGAAGAGGAACAAGCGCAAACCGAGTCCAAGGTGGAAATTAAAATTGGCGAGGGCCAGAAACAATATTTGACAGGCAGTGAAGCGACTTCGTTCATTCAGCAGCTGCTTACGGCACTAAATCTGCAGGCAAACATGGACAAGCAGCAAGTCATGGATGCGTTGTATAAGCACTTTGCTGTCGATCCGGCAAAAGTAGAACTGGAAATCGATATTAAAATGAAAAACCGTCCGGATGAATTGAAGTTCAAGGAAGAGAAGGACGACGACGCTGATCACGGTGATGACGCTGCGAAGGTTCAACCCGTACAATCAACCGTTCAAGATAAGAAGGCACAGGCTGCAACGGATGATCAGCATACCAAGCAAGAGCAGAAGAAGGCATTGATTGCTCAGAAAAAAGCGCTGCAGCAAGCTTGGCAGAAGGCTCATAAGGAGCAGCAGGAAAAGAAGAAGCAGCAAACGCAATTAGTGCGCAGCGATCGGGAGCACGGCCAAAATAACGGGCAAAAGGGTAGTCATGATGATGATCAAGGCGAGAACCGCGACCATGACGGCAATCATGGTAAACACCAAGAACATGAAGAGCATGACGAGGACTAATACAAATTCAAAAAAAGGGTCGGATCATATCCGGCTCTTTTTTTGTCCGTATTATTTTGATTTTAATAGCAGTTAATAAATTACTTATTATTTAACGCTAATCTACAGAAGCGTGCGCTTGTGATTATTACATTAGGGAAGTTATTAATTAGTCGATCCCGTGATAGGAAATAGTCGAGATTGTATTCGTCTAATGTTAACCGATCTAATAAAATAGGAGTTACGCTGGGCATAATAGGTCTTTTACATAGAAAGGATGATCGCAAATGACGGGACGGCTTTTTGGATTTACATGGAACTCCATTCGCTTCAAGCTCGTTTTCGGTCTGTTAGTGATTACATTGCCGACTGTAGCATTTCTCATATACAACAACAACTATGCAATCCGCGTCGTTCACAAGCAGGTCGCTGAATCCAACCGCAACTTGATTACGATGTACATGGAGCAAATCGATAGTAACCTGGACAATGTCGATAAATATATGACGAATCTTATCGTGAATGACCCGGATCTACAAGATATGGAATACCAAGCCTCCGAGCAGGCTCGTATCCTGGCTAAAGTCCGCTTGGACAACAGGATGAAAACAGACATAGCCAACTTCCAGTCAATCGATTCCATGTTTGTCTATTCGGTTCCGAACCAAGAGCTTTTGGAAGAATTTCAAGGATCCGAAAGCATGCAAGAAAGAGAAGGGATTCGCAGCTATATTCAAAAGCTTACCGACAACCTTCGGAGCGAAAAAGCATCGTTAAACAGGACGTGGTACAGCGAAAAAATTAATGGCGAGTACTACTTGTTCCGTGTTTTGCAAACAAGCGACAGCTATGTAGGTGCTTGGTTAAACATAGAGAGGCTTTCGGTACCCTTGAGCTTATTGAATCTCGGCAAGGACGGGATTTCGCTGTTCTCCACGGAGGAGGGGGAACCGATGATACATGCCGGAGAGGTGAAGGAGCACAACATCAATCTATCCAGGAATATGGAAGGTTATTACTTTTCAGGAGATAAGATCTCTTATTTGGTCCTTGGCCAACGGTCGACCAAAGGCGACTTTCGTTTGGTAGCGCTGATTCCGAATAAGCAAATGCTAGAGAATTTGCCGTATTTGAAGCGCATTGCTTCGATGATTCCGATTGCAGCCGTCATCTTGGTTCCGGTCTATTTGTTACTGCTGCGAAAGATGGTTCTCAGGCCCCTCAATCGGATTATAGTGGCCATGAAGCGAATCGGCGAGGGCAATTTAAACACACGTATCGACCCATTTCCGACATCCGATGAGTTCCTGCTTGTGAACGAGACGTTTAATCGAATGATGCAGCAAGTGCAGGAACTGCGAATCAACGTATACGAAGAGCAGCTAAGCAAGCAGAAGGCGGAGCTGCAACACTTGCAGCTGCAGATTAATCCGCATTTTTATATGAATGCTTTAAACATTATATACAATCTAGCGTTGGTGCGAAATTACGAATTAATTCAAGAGATGGCACTAAATTTGGTGCGATACTTCCGCTACATGTTTCGAAGCAATCTGACGTTCGTCACGGTGAAGGACGAGCTCGAGCATGTGCGCAATTACATTCGGATTCAAGAACTAAGATTTCCCGATAGACTATCATTCGAGATAGCAGCTCCCGAATATTTGCTGGCCGCACGGATTCCGCCGCTTGTCATTCAGACATTTGTTGAAAATTCCATTAAGCATGCCATAGACTCCGACGTAAAAGTCAGGATCTCCGTTCGCATTAAATTAGAGGAGTCCGAATCGGAGCCGAGGCTTCTGATCAGTGTCCAGGACACGGGGAAAGGCTTCTCGAAGGAAGTTCTGGAGGAAATAAGAGCGGGAAATAGGATCATTGATGAACAAGGAGAACATATCGGAATTTGGAACGTTCAGCGAAGGCTTGGATTGCTGTATCCGGAAAAGGCTTATTTGCTCGCCTCAAACGCTGTGCCTTCCGGAGCGCTCATTGAGATGCTGATACCCTTGTAGACAAGCTTGTGATTAGAAAGGAGAACGATTGCTTATATGGCCAGACTTTTGATTGTTGACGATGAAATTCACTCGGTGGAAGGGATCAAGGCAGCTGCCCGGTGGGACAAGCTCGGCATCTCCAAGGTGCTTACCGCTTACGATATCCGACAGGCCAAAGAACGATTCGAGGCCGATTCTCCAATCGATATCATGCTGTGCGACATAGAAATGCCGTTGGGGAGCGGTCTTGAGCTTCTTGCCTGGGTTCGGGAGAATTATCCGGATACGGAATCGATTTTCTTGACGTGCCACGCAGACTTTCAATACGCCAAGCAGGCTATCCAGCTAGGCAGCTTCGATTATCTTTTGAAACCGATCCCAATTCCGGAACTCGAGAATGTTATTGCCAAAGCCGTAGCCAAGAAAGAAAAGGACAACAAAAAATCGGAGTACAGCCAGTACGGTCAATTCTGGGTTCAGCATCAACCGCTGCTTATCGAAAGATTCTGGCTGGATATTTTGAATCGAACCATTCCGTCCCGTCCTGAAGCCATTCACCTGGCCGCGGAGGAACGCAACATCCCGTACCCGAAGGGGATGTTATTCGTTCCGTTACTGATTGTCGTAAAGCGATGGCATAAGGTCTTGAACAAGAGGGATGAGATTATACTCGAGTACGCACTTCGAAATTCCGCTGAGGAACTACTGATGAAGTTGGGCGAATACGGGCAATTGCTTCCTATTAATCAAGGTAATTTACTCGCGATTTTAACGTTTGAGACATGGAGTGACTACGAGCTGGAACGGCTCAGGAAAAGTTGCGAGACTTTCATAAACAGTTGCAATCAATATTTCTATTGCGATTTGAGCTGTTATGTGGGTCATCCGGTTCATGCATACGAATTGCCGTCCGTGACCGATCAATTATTGTCATTCGACCGTAACAACGTGGCATTCGATAACCGGGTTCATCTGTTGAACGGGCAATTAGCGGAACAGTTCCCTTCAAATGAGCCTGAGCTTCCGTTGTGGTCCGTTTTACTTTCGGAGAACGCTCCCGAGAAATTGTTGGAAGAAGTGACCGTTTTTTTGGAAAGATCAGCTCATGCCACAAGTTTGGATGCGAAACGATTGCATCAATTCCATCATGATTTTCTGCAGATGGTGTATTCCATGCTGCATGCCAAGGGGATCCAGGCTCGTCAATTATTCAGTGACGATAAATCCGTTGAAATGTCGCAGAAAGCTTGCCGTTCGGTAAAAGAGATGCTCGAATGGTGCCGCCATATCGTAGCCAAAGCGGCGGAATGCCTTCGGTCCGTCGAACGCTCCGGATCAATCGTTGACCAAGCGACAGCGTACATTGTTCAAAACCTGGACAAACCTTTGGTACGTGATGATATTGCCAAGCATGTTTTTTTAAATCCCGATTACTTAGACCGGATGTTTAAAAAGGAGATGGGGGTATCCGTCACGGAATATATCGTCCGGAAACGTATGGCCGTCGCCAGACAGCTGTTGAGTAAGACGGCTCTTCCCGTTCACGCGATTGCGAGTCAGGTTGGCTTTTCGAATTTTTCGCATTTTGCCCGCATTTTCAAAAAGCACGCGAACCGAAGTCCGCTTGAATTCCGACACGAGGAACAGGCTGGTACAAGCAGAGAAAAAGACCGTTGAGTGGTCGACGACGTGACAGGTAGAGGTCGATATCCGGGTAGTTGACCTTATTCAAGAAGTCCTATTATAGATGCAGAGCCGGGAAGCGCAACGGACCAAACGATTCGGACCTGGCTTATTCCAACGAAACGAGGGGACAAAATGAAACGAAAGATGATTATGCTTCATGCTTTGGTTACCATGATGCTTCTGCTTGCCGCATGTGGATCAAACAACGGGAATAACAGCAGCTCGTCCGGGAACGGAGGGACCGAGGAATCCGGCGGAGGCGGAGGCAAGCCCTATGAACTGACGGTGGCCTATTTCTCGCTTGGCAGCGTACCGAAGGACCAATTGCTCATTGAGCAAGAGCTAAACAAGATCACGAAAACGAAAATTAACGCCACCGTAAAGCTGTTGCCGATCAGCATGAGCGCATGGCAAAACCAGATTAACTTAATGTTAACCAGCAACGAGAAGCTTGACCTAATGCCAATGTTAGGCACCACGTACGCGAATCAAGTCGCAAAAGGCCAGTTGGTCCAACTGGATGACTTACTCTCCAACCAGGGGAAAGGAATCGTGGAGGCGCTTGGTCCGGATTACGCGAATGCGGCTCAGATTAACGGAAAAACGTATGCTGTTCCAACGGTCCGCGACTTGGCGCAAAGCTATGGTTTCTATTTGAACAAAAATCTTGCCGACAAGTATAATCTTGATTTGAGCAAAGTGAAAACCTTAGACGATGTAGAGCCGATTCTCAAGACCGTTAAGGAAAACGAGCCGAATATGATTCCGATGGTCAACGCCACGAACGCTTCACCGCTCTCTTCGTTCAGCACGCGGGATTCGCTTGGCGACGATATGGGCGTTCTGCTCAATAACGGACAAGATTTGAAAGTGGTGAATTGGTTCGAATCGGAAGAATACGCGGCAGAGTTGAAGAAAATGAGAGAATGGTATCTTGCCGGTTTTATCGCCAAGGATGCGGTTACGGTGAAGGAATCCAAATCCGAGATCATTAAAGCCGGCAAAGGAGCCGGAAGCCTTGCTGTCATGAAGCCCGGATTCAACGTACAGGAATCCCGCCAGAGCGGAACCCCGATCATATCCGTCGAGATGCTTCCGCCTGTCGCGAAAACCAGTACGGTCACTAATATCATGTGGGGAATCGCAAGGAATTCCCAGAACCCGGAAAAAGCGATGCAGTTCTTGAACCTCATGTATACGGACAAGGAGGTTGTCAATCTGCTCGACTGGGGAATCGAGGGCAAGCATTATGTCAAAGTATCCGATAACGTCATTGATTACCCGCAAGGCGTAAACGCAAGCAACGTCGGTTATGCCGGAACAGGATGGTTGTTCGGAAACCAGTTCCTATCTTACGTATTCAACGGAGACGATGAGCAGCTCTGGGAAAAGATGAAGGCATTTAACGCCGGAGCAATCAAGTCCAAGGCACTAGGCTTTACGTTCGACTCTTCATCGGTCAAGACGGAATATGCCGCCGTCAGCAACGTTCTTAGCCAATACCGCATCGCGCTGGAGTGCGGGGCGCTCGATCCGGCCAAGGTTCTTCCCGAGTTCTTATCGAAGCTGAAAGATGCGGGTATCGGCAAGATCATCGCCGAGAAGCAGAAGCAACTGGATTCCTGGGCTGCCAAGAAAGGCACGGAAGGAAATAGAACATGACAAGCTTCTCGGTCAGAAGGTGGAAAAAGTTCGCTCCTTTGTTTTTATTGATGCTTCCCGGGCTCGCTTATTTGATCGTCAATAATTATCTTCCCATGTTCGGAATTATCATTGCCTTCAAAGATATCAGTTTTTCGAAGGGGATTCTCGGCAGCGATTGGATCGGGTTCAAGAACTTTGAATATCTGTTCAAGACGGAGGATGCCTACATCATTACGCGTAATACCATTCTTTATAATGGATTTTTCATCATCGTAAACACGATCGGAGCCCTTGGCCTCGCGATACTGTTAAACGAAATACGGAAAAAGTTTTTCCAACGGTTCTATCAGAGCATCATCATTTTACCGCACTTGATTTCGATGGTAATCGTGAGTTATCTGGTGTTCGCCATGCTAAGCAGCGATACGGGATTTGTCAATAAATCGATTCTCCCGCTATTTGGCGCAAGCGATATATCCTGGTACTCGAGCAAGCAATATTGGCCTTATATTCTGACCATCGTCAATGTGTGGAAAGGCATCGGTTACTTGAGCGTCGTTTATTTGGCGTCCATCATCAGCATCGATCCGGAATATTACGAAGCGGCGACACTCGACGGCGCTTCGAAATGGAATCAAATCCGCACGATAACGGTTCCCCTCATTATACCCGTGATTACTATGATGACGCTGCTATCCATCGGTCGCATATTTTACTCTGATTTCGGGCTGTTCTACCAAGTTCCAATGGATTCGGGCATTTTATCGGAGACGACCAATGTCATCGATACTTACGTCTATCGCGCTCTCATGAACTTGGGCGACATCGGGATGTCATCCGCTGCAGGAGTGTATCAATCGATCGTTGGGTTTGTCCTGGTCATTATTTCCAACTTTGCGGTACGTAAATTCAGCAAAGACAATGCTTTATTCTAAACGGAGGTGACTCTTGATGCCGAACGACAGCAGATGGGTCAGATGGGTCGCGCATTCAGTCTTGATGGGTTTCTCGATTGTTTGCATCGTTCCATTTGTGCTCTTGGTGATGGCATCGCTTTCAAGCGAAAGCAGCATCATTCAACATGGTTATTCATTCTTCCCTCAACAGTTCAGCAGCAAGGCTTACGATTATTTATGGTCTCATTGGGGCGAGCTCGGACACGCTTACGGGATAACGGTGCTGATTACGGTGGTCGGCACTGTTGCCAGCCTGGCAATGACATCCATGCTGGCGTATCCGATGTCGCGTCAGGATATTCCGCTGCGAAATTTCTGGGCATTCCTCGTGTTTTTTACGCTTCTGTTTAATGGAGGACTCGTGCCGTCCTATTTAATTTACACGCAGGTGTTTGAGATCAAGAATACGATCTGGGCACTGGTTGTTCCGGGTTTGCTCATGAACGGATTTTATGTGCTGCTGGTCCGGACGTTCTTCGCGACCTCGGTTCCCCCTGCCTTGATCGAGGCAGCTCAAATCGACGGAGCGGGGGAGATCAAGGCATTTTATAAAATTGTTCTTCCTCTGTCGATGCCTATCATGGCTACGATCGGTTTGTTCGAAGCGATTCTTTACTGGAACGATTGGTTTAACGGGATGACGTACGTGACCGATCCGAAGTTGTTCAGCATCCAGAACATACTAAACCGAATGATCTCGGATATTCAGTTCCTTGCGAACAACAGCAATCTTTCCTCTACAGCAGGCGATGCAATGTCGGAACTGCCTGGATCGTCGGTACGAATGGCCATTGCGGTAATCGGAGTCCTCCCGATTCTGATCATCTATCCGTTCTTCCAGAAATATTTCATCAAGGGCATCACGATCGGCGCCGTGAAGTAATAGGGTGGCAGCTCGAATAGGGAGGAACATCTCGATCGGAACTTGGAGCAAATTAATGGAGAAACTAGAAACGGGGAGCGGCGAATAAGATGTCTCATGCGATATCATTAAACGATAACTGGATTTTTACCACAACAGACGATTCTGCTTATCAGCTCAAGCCTATTACGGAGGGACACATGGTTTCGCTCCCTCATACCTGGAATCAAACGGACGGTCAAGGGGGCGCAGATTCCTATTTTCGCGGTTCCTGCTGGTATCAGAAAGGATTGATTGTCTCCCCGGAGGACTTAACCAAGCATATATACCTGGAGATCGGAGCGGCTGGAAATATCGGGCACGTGTATGTCAATGGCCGATTAGCCGGGGAAAGCCGCTGCGGTTATGCCATGTTTCGCGTACTGCTGACCCCGTATCTGAAGGAAGGGGAGAACCTCATCGCGATTCAGGTGGACAACCGTCAACATAACGAGGTGTTTCCTCTCATGGCCGACTTTACTTTCTATGGAGGCCTGTATCGGGAAGTTAAGCTTTTCTACATGGACGATATTCATTTTGAGATGACGGACAACGGACGCGACGGTATTTATTTGACTCCAAAGAAATTGGAAGGACGAACCTTCGAATTGCTGGTTGAAGGCCAAGTTGCCAATCGGTCCGCAATGCCTGAAAAAGGAGAGATCAGGGTTCGGCTTCAGGATCAAGATGGAATAACCGTATTGGAAGACGTTATGCAGCTGGCGTTTGAGGATCAAACGAAGTTTGCAATGCGAAGCGAGCTTATAGATCCGATCCTGTGGGAAGGGGTAGTACGGCCCTATTTATACTCGGCAACCATTGAAGTCATCGTAGGGGGACGGATTAGGGATTCCCGGAACATTTCAGTCGGCTTTCGAACGATTGAGGTCACAACGGATCGCGGATTTCTCTTAAACGGCAAACCGGTCAAGTTGAACGGCGTGTGCCGCCACCAGGATTTCGGCGGCAGGGGCAACGCCATAACCAAAGAGCATATGGAATTGGACATGTCCTTGATCCGCGAAATTGGAGCCAATAGCCTTCGGCTCGCCCATTACCAGCATGACGATTATTTTTACAGCTTGTGCGATCGTTACGGATTGTTGGTATGGGCCGAGATTCCCTTCATCAGTATCCCTTCCGCCCAGGACCCCGAGAGTCGGAATGCGGAGGAGCAATTGGAAAAGCTCATCAAGCAAGCTTACAACCATTGCTCCATCTATTGCTGGGGGGTTCAAAACGAAATTACGATCGCGGTTGAAAACGAGCATACTCACCGGTCGATTCAGAAATTGGTTCGATATGCGAGAGCTTTGGATCCGAATCGTTTGACCGCGCAGGCGAATATCTACAGCGTCGAGAATGAAAGTGTCATCAATCGGTATACGGATCTTGTAGGATACAATTTGTATTACGGCTGGTATTACGGAGAGATTAAGGATTTGGCCGACCGTTTCGATGCGTTTCATCAAGCTCAGCCGGATGTTCCGCTAATCTTGTCCGAGTATGGCGTGGATACCAATCCTAAGTATCATTCCTATACGCCTCAAGTTCAAGATTACACGGAAGAATACCAGCTTCTATTCCATCGCAATGCGATTGAAGCAATGAGCTCGAGACTGTTCGTTCAGGGCGGGTACGTCTGGAACATGTTCGACTTCGGAAGCGCAAATCGGCGGGAAGGAGGAGAGACCGGCAAAAATCAGAAGGGGCTTGTGACGATCGATCGCGCCTTGAAGAAGGATGCCTTCTATCTTTATAAGGCTTACTGGTCGAAGGAGCCTTTCGTTCATTTGGCCGGCCGGCGCTTCGTGAATCGGCATCAAGAGCTCAACGACATCGTGATCCTGTCGAACTTGAGGCGGGTCCGTGTTTATCTGAACGGGATTCTCCTGACGGAGATTTCGAACGAAGAACCGGTGAAAATTGTGAAAGATGTCTCTTTGGCTATCGGAGAACACCTATTGCAAGTAGAGGCAACGGATGAGCTTAGCCATGTTTATCGCGATGAAATTCAGCTATGCCGCGTGATGGAGATCGACTCGAGTTATATCCATGTGAAAAAAGAAGAATCCGGGAATGTCGTTAATTGGTTTGAGAAATTCGATCTGTCTAACGCGGAAAGCATTGAATTGAAGGAAGGTTACTATTCGACCTTCGATACGTTCGATGAATATGATGGCAACGAAGAAGCAAAACGAGTATTCCTCAAATACTTCGGAGACATGACGAACAATCCTTTCTTCGAAGTAACGAAAAACGTTATGTCGATCGAGAAGTTTGCGCAAATTACAAATATTCCACCGGAATTATTGGCAGTCATTAATAGGGAATTGAATGTAATCAAAAAGGTGACGTAATGGATAAAAGCCGCGAAAAAACGCGGCTTTTTCCTATTTTCGATTACGGACATAAAATCACTCTACACATCCACAACTTAGGAAAGGAATATGGATAGCTCCTTTTATGTAGCCGCGTTCAAAGCTTTACTTCCTCAAATAGGCCTTTTCTCGATTCGAAAAATCACTACCGGAACAACGAGAATAAATGCAATTGCCCCGTAAAGTCCTATCGTATAACTCGTTACATAGGTAATGCCAATCATCTTGTGCAGGATGAAGGTGAACAGATGAATCAGCATATTCGTAAAGCAGAAGGCGTAGCTGCGGATCATCCACCGGCGATGCGGAGAAACCCGTTTTTTCCGGATGTGAACAATCGCTGTTGTTGTGACAGCCAGCCAAATCAGATTAAGCAAATTAAAGCCCATGCTGCTTATTTTTCCTCCTGTTGCATAAGGGGCCATGTATCCGGAGGTCAGCACCACCATCAGTACGGAAGTTACATAGATGTATCCGTTCGAGCGATGTAACCGGGGGTGCTTCATATAACTGCCGGTCCAGAAGTTGAGAAGCCCCGAGGCCATTGCGACGCAGGCGAACGCGATATGAACGTACATAACCATTAACCAGGCTGACGTATTAAGCTCCCGCGTTAGATCTGTCTTGTGGCCTAGGAATGCCTCCGCGCCCGGATCGATCATGTAATTGTGGGCCAGCGAATAGAGGATGTAAATAGCGCAAACAGACGAAACCAGCTTGTAGAAAGATAAATTTTTAATCAATGCTTCCCGCAACCTCCCTTTGATATAAAACCGCTAATCCGAAGGATAGCAGGAAAGTCTCTCGAATGAAGCGCACAAATGATCACAAAATAATAAACAAACCGTCACAATATGCGAAGAGCTCGTTTTTTCCGGGACGAAGATGGTACACTTTTGATCGTGGGCATACTTGGATTGGAGGCGGGATGGACATGAATAAGGAAGAACCGATCGTCTTGGTCGTGGATGACGATCAGAGCATCGTCGACTTATTGAGAGACTTTTTGGAGAACGATCAATTCGGGGTATTGACGGCTAACGACGCTGCGGAGGCATGGACCATCCTGCAGCAGAATTCCGTTCATTGCATCATCCTGGACATTATGATGCCGGGACAAACTGGATTTGAGCTTTGCCGGCGAATTCGGGCGGAGAGCAGCATCCCCATATTGTTCTTGAGCGCTCGCGGCGAAGATGTCGATAAGATTCGCGGCCTTACGCTTGGCGGGGACGATTATATTGTAAAAACCGCTTCGCCCGGAGAGATTGTGGCTCGGGTGAAAGCCGTTCTACGGCGTACGGGAACAACGCAATTCAATCAGAATCAAGTGCTCGAATATGGCCGCATTAAGCTTGATGCGAGCACGAGGGAAGTATTCGTGGGTCAAGCGAATGTATCGCTAACGCCCAAGGAATTCGAGCTGTTGCGATTATTTCTGGAGCACCCGAAGCAGGTGTTTACCTATGACCAGCTGCTGGAGAAGTTCTGGGAGGGCATTGGGGACAAACATACCATACGCGTCCATTTGAGCCGTCTACGCGAGAAGATCGAGCTAGATTCCGGTCAGCAGCAGCTTATTAATATATGGGGCGT
Source organism: Paenibacillus sp. BK033 (assembly GCF_004345425.1). Taxonomy (GTDB): domain Bacteria; phylum Bacillota; class Bacilli; order Paenibacillales; family Paenibacillaceae; genus Pristimantibacillus. The sequence goes on along the minus strand of NZ_SLVP01000003.1, from coordinate 215,845 downwards.
TGGTTACCGCTTCGAGGGTGTGTAGGATGCAAAAGCTTCGTCTTCGTACGCATTCCTTGCTTAGCTTGGGATTGCTTCTGCTGCTGCCTTGGATATTCTTTGTCATTGTATTTTTCATTACGACTAAATCGCTGCATATTAGAGAGGACCGGACGGATTCCTACGCGGTTCCCATGGCGGCTGCTTTCGCGGGGCTGCTGGTTGCTTTCGTTATTGTTGGCTGGCAAATGCGGAGGCTTCTTCTAAAGCCCCTTGAGGGGCTGGGCTTAGCAGCACGAAAGATAGCGGGAAGCGATTGGGACATCGAGCTGCCCCAATCGAACATTAGGGAAATTTCGGAGGTTCGAAACGGATTTGAATTAATGGTGAACGAGCTTCAAGACTCGCATTTAAAGCAGGCAAAGCTGGAGGAAGAGAGGCGATTCGTCATCGCGGCCGTCGCGCATGACTTGCGGACTCCGTTATTTGCCTTACGCGGATATTTGGACGGGCTTGAGCAAGGCATAGCGCAAACACCGGAACAAATGTCGAAATACGTAGCCGTATGCAAGCAGAAATCGGCGCAATTGGACCGGTTGGTCGAGGACCTTTTCGCTTTTACCCGAATGGAATATCAGGAGGCCGAATTGATTAGAGCTCCGATAGATTTTGGAAGCATTATTCAAAAATCGATGGAAAGCTTGGAGCCGCAAGCAAAAGCAAAGCAAATCTCCCTTCTTCTCCATTCAATGCCGGACGATTGCGCGGTTCGCGGCGATTCGCATATGCTCGAGCGCGCAATAAGCAATTTACTGGATAATGCCGTTCGGCATACACCCGATTGCGGACGGATTTACGTTCAATATTGGATAGAGAAGGATCGGGTGTCTTTCACGATCCACGATTCCGGGCAGGGCTTTTCAACGGAAGAGCAGGAACAGGTATTTGAACCGCTTTACAGGGGAGAGAAGTCAAGGAACCGCGCAACCGGAGGCGCGGGTTTGGGGTTAACCATATCGCGCCGAATTATTCGCCAGCATGGTGGCGAATTAGCCGCGAGCAATCATCCAGCAGGAGGGGCCCTTCTTTCGGGCTGGATTCCTGCCGATGATCGCTGCTAAACAAATCAAAGAGATAGACGGCAAAATCAAATCCCGGTATGATGCTTGCGTTCGCTGGAGGAGTCCCGCTTCGTGCGGTACTTCTCCTTTTCGTCCTGCTGCTCAATGGTCTGATCCTCAACGGGGATCGGATCAACCGTGCGTTCGCTAACGAACTTGTCGAATAGGCTCTCCTTCTCCGTTGGCACTCCCTCCGGGTTATCACGGTTGCCCTGCTGCACGCGCCTGCGGTCGGCGCTTCGCTCGAATTCGTTCATCGTTGTCACCTCGCATCAATTTATATCTATTCTTACCCGGTTTTGAACCGTACTCAAACGTGGAATGCGCCTGTTAATTTCCGTAGACTCATACTAGCGTTTTTCGCCTCTAGCATTGTTCATATTTTAGTAGTGCCTTCAATTACGGAATATGTTACTTTTATAAGTAATTTCCATTATTGAATTGGAGGCATGACAATGAAATTTGAGTGGTTGAATGAGAGTGAAATCCATGAAACGGAAGGCAGAATAGAAATACAGGCAACGGCGAAGAGCGATTTTTTCATTAATCATGGAGCAATAGCCGATGAAGGAATCACGCCGGAATCACTTTGTAATGCGCCGTTTTACTATACAGAAATATCCGGAGACTTTGTGATGCGGGTAAAGGTATCGCATGATTTCAAAGATACATACGATTCCGCCTCCATCATGGTAATGAAGGATCTCACGCATTGGGCAAAGGCTTGCTTTGAATTAACGGATTTTGATACTCATGCGGTTGTTAGTGTGGTGACGAAGGAAGAATCGGATGATGCGAACGGCTGCAATATCGATGATCACACGGTATGGCTGCAGGCGTGCAGAAGCGGGAACTCATTTGCATTCCATTACTCTGCGGATGGGGAAAACTTTTATATGATGCGATTTTTCGCTTTGCCTGCGGATGAGACGGTCAAGGTGGGGCTATTGGCACAAGCACCGTTAGGAAACGGCGGCAAGAGAATTTACGAGAATCTAACGATCGAGAGAAAAACGGTCAAAAATATTCGCATGGGCAAATAAGGCTTGCCTTACCGCAATAAATTAGCCTCCCATCACTTATCGGACGGTTTTGACGAGGCAGCGCTGAGGGAGTTAAACGGTTGAAGGGGATGAACTGCACTCTAAATGGTTAGATACCATTGTCTTGGAGAGCAGTTCATGCCTTTTTTTAATAGGTTCAGCAGCACGCTCCCTTGATAGCCAAGCGAGGCCGCAAATTTCCCTTGTGCGTTAATAAGGTTGTTCCTAATAAACGAAAGCTTTTCCGCTTCTTGGAGTCATAATCGGCTTCACTTCAAACTTGGCGTAAGCACCTCCTCGTAAATTCCTCGCTATCATTTCTTGGAAGCTGCAAAAAATGAATTAAACGGTTGGAATGGTTCCTCCGTCAATGACATACTCGCTGCCGTGAATAGCCGCTGCGCGGTCCGAAGCGAGGAATGCAGCGAGCTCGGCAACCTCATCCGGCATTCCGGGGCGGCCAAACGGAATGCCTCCAAGAGAATCCATCAGCTGCTTCAGCGCTGCTTCGCGGCTTCCCGCCGTTACGGCGAGACGATCGATCAGCCGGTCCGCGGCTTCCGTTTGCACAAAGCCAGGTGCAATGGTATTAATGCGGATTCCTTTGGGGGCGAACTCGTTGGATAGACCTTTGCTGTAGGCGGTCAAAGCTGCTTTTGCCGCAGCGTATGCCAATGTTGATTCATAAAGGGGCATCGTCCTTTGAATAGAGCTGACATGTATAATGACGCCCTTGCTTTGTTCCAGCATGACCGGAATCAGGCTGCGGTCCAAACGGACGGAGCCAAGCAGGTTCGTATTCAATTCCTCCAGCCAATGCTCCTCGGTTAACGCGAGTGCCCCGCCGGCAGGGGAGCTTGAACCGCCAACCGTATTGATCAGAATGTCAATTCCTCCGAGCTTTTTATGAACAGCGTCAACAATGGCAGCTGTTCCTTCCGGTTTCGTAACGTCGGCTTGCACAAAATAAACGTTCGGAATGGGGTAGTCTTCCGGTACATTGCGCGCTGTCGTAAGGACAGTCGCTCCGGCTCCGGCCATTCGCTTCACGATAGCAAGGCCCATTCCTTGCGTTCCTCCCGTAACTAATGCCCGTTTTCCTTGGAATTCGTTCTCAAAAGATGCATAGTTCATCTAAAAATCCTCCTTATTTTGGTTAGGCTCATTTCCACGGGTTTAAGTTTACTCTTTATCGAAAAATAAATATAATTTATATTTATAATCATTTTCATTACTAGAACGAATGAGTTTAAACCATAGGAGTGTAGAACGATGGAATTGACCCAATTGGAATATTTTTTGAAAGTTGCGAGAATGGAGCATTTAACAAGAGCCGCTGAATCCTTATCCATTACTCAGCCTGCTCTCAGCCATTCGATCTTGAAGCTGGAAACCGAGCTTGGTGTTCCTTTGTTCGAACGGAAAGGAAGAAACCTCAAGATCAACCGGTACGGAATGATGTTCTCCAAGCATGTGGAGAAGATCCTGCAGCAAGTAGAGCGCGGAAAAAAAGAGATCGAGGAGCACTCCAATCCGGAATCCGGCGTGATCCATCTGGCTTATTTAAATATACTCGGGGTTGATCTGATCCCTAAGCTTATCCGGGAGTATCAGCTTGCAAACCCGGCTATTACCTTTGAGCTGTCGCAAGGCGACAAGGGAACTATTCTGAACCAGGTTGAGGAGGGGCATTCCGATCTTATGATTACTTCCGAAAAACCGGTAAACGAAACCTATGAATGGGTACCGTTGTTATCGCTTCCGCTCTATCTGGTCGTCTCGGAGGAACATCGATTAGCGAATGAAGCATCCGTTCAATTGGGAGAGATTGCGGGGGAGCCGTTTGTTGGCTTGAAGCATAACTGCAGCTTGAGAAACTCGCTGCTTGCCCGGGTTCATCATCAGAATTTCACTCTTGCCTCCACCTATGACGCGGAGGATCTTCAGACGGTGGCCGGCTTTGTAGCGGCGGGACTTGGGATATCGGTGCTGCCGCAAACTGCCGGTTTAAATCTAAACGGTATAAAATGGATCCCGATTGCGGAGGAGGGATGGCGCTGGGAGGTTGGGTTGCATCTCAAAAAGGAACGATTCCTGTCCCCGGCCACAGCGCGGTTTGTTGGATTCATTAAGGAAAAGGCCGGTTTTTAAACGGTATACCTCATGCTGTCCAAAAAAAATTTATGATGAAATGAACTTTCTACGCCCCAACGTGCTCTTATCTATGAAAGGGGAGAGAACATGAGTGTAAGCCGGTTAGTCAGACAAGCCCAAAAAGGCAATAAAGATGCTTTATTGCAGCTAATCATGGCCGATCAGGACGCGTACTATCGCCTTGCTTATACCTATATGGGGAACGAGCACGATGCGCTGGATGCGATGGAGGATATGATTGTTACCTTATACGAAAAGATTGATCAGCTTCAAAAGAGCGAAGCCTTTTACAGCTGGAGCAAAACGATTCTGGTGAATCGCTGCAAGGCTATGCTTCGCAAGAACGGGAAGTTCACGCCGCTTGAGGACGGGCAGGAAGCAGGCGTCTACGGTTTAACGGAAGATAATCCGTATCGCGGCACGGAATCCGAGATGGATATGCAGACGCTGCTCTCCCATCTGAATGCCCATCAGCGGGAAGCTATCGAGCTTCGTTATGTGCATGACTTTCCTTATCAGACGATAGCGGACATGACGGGGGTACCGCTCGGGACGATCAAATCAAGAATTTCGCAGGGTATTGAAAAATTGAAGGTGATTATCGGAGGTGATCGTTATGAATGCGATTGAGGATAAAATCCAAGAGCACAAACAAAATTTGAGTCAGATCAAGGCTCCCATTGAATTGGAGGATCGGCTGCGGCAGGCTCTCCACCGGATTCCCGAGAAAAAGCGCAGAAATAACAAGGCTCTTATGTGGAGCATCTCGGCTGCTGCGGCTCTGCTGATCCTCGTGTCCACGTATCAATACCCGGCATTTGCGTACCTTGGAGGCAAGCTGCTTAACAGGGTAGAGCTAAGCTCGCTAAGCTTCGCCGAGGTTGCGGAGCAGGGGTACGGACAATCCATTAACAAGAGCAAAACGTTCAAGGATGGCACCGTCACTACGATTAACGGGGTTATTGCCGACGATAACGCCTTTCTTATGTATTACACCATCAAGCTCCCTGAGGGCGTAACGTTTAAATCTGATGAATTTATCCGTTACGGTGTTAATAAAATAAAAGGATTTTTGACGAATTCCAATATGACGGAAGGCGCAGGCAATTACAGCAAGGATAAAACACAGTTCCAAGGGGTCTATAAATTCGAGCCCGTAAATCCGTTTTCCCGAACGCTAACAGCCCATTTCAGTGAGAGGCTGGATAGCGGCGAGCAGGAAATACTGCCGATCTCCTTCAAATTTGAGGCCAATAAGGCGATGAAAAGCATCATTAACGAGAAAATTTCCAAAACGGTGGCAGTTGATGAGGGAACGGTTCATTATGACGCCATCGTAGCTTCGCCGACTTCAACGGTCATACGAGGACATTACGAACTGAATAATAATGGCGGGTACCCGAGGTTCCCGGGCAAAACAAAGCTTTTTGTTAACGGTACCGAGGTTGAATCCTTTGGCTACCGGTCGGGCGGGTTAGACGGAAAAAACAGCCCAACGTTTGAGTTTAATTACGATGTACTCCCAACGGATAAGATTAAATCGCTGGAAATCGTGCTCGATAAATTCAGCGGTTACCGGAAGATAACGGAGCCGATTCCGCTGACTTCGCCTTCCGACCGTTCCATGAAAATCAATAACGAGAAGTTATGGATCCGAAGCGTAACGAAAACAGGAAGCGGCTACGACATCGTTATCGCCAGAAAAGAATTTACGATCCTGGATACCGATGATTTATCGGTGCAAGCCGGCGGCAAAAAAATCCCGATTGCTTCGATTTCCGTCTCGCGTCCTTGGGATCTGGGGAACGGGAATGTGTTAAGAGAGCAGACTTACTCCGTTCAGACGCAGGATAAACCGGAGTTTCTGCTATTAGAGGGTTTCCATTACATTAAGGAGTATAATACAAAGATATCCATTCCCATTGATCCGAATTAAGGCCGTGTTCCGAGAAGGGAGAGGGAAGATTTGACTTCGTTTTTTGCGCGCTACGTGGAAGAAGAATTTATTCCCTACTCCGCTTCGCACATCGTTATGCTTGCCGCATTGGTGGTGCTGGCGCTTCTTCTATATGGCTTTCGGGAGCGAAGCCGGAGCAATGCTCACGTAAAAACCATGATCCGGTACAGTATCCTGCTGGGTCTTCTCGCACCTCAAATTCTTCTTTATTATTGGTATGCCATCGTGGGGCTGTGGAGCGTCAAATATACGCTTCCGCTTGAGCTCTGCAGTATATCGCAAATGCTTGCGATTATAATGCTGTTCACGCGAAGCAAACTGCTGTATCAGATTGTCTTTTTCGCCGGTATTGGCGGCGCGATGCAAGCGATGCTGACGCCGGATTTGGATTATCCGTATCCGCATTTCCGGTTTTTTCACTTCTTTATCGTGCATATCGCCATTATTCTTGCTCCTCTTTATATGACGTGGATCGAGGGCTTTCGGCCGACATGGAAATCCGTTTGGCTTACGATGATTTTTCTGAACATTCTTCTCGTTGCGGTGGGAGGAGCGGATTACTGGCTGGATGCCAACTATATGTTCCTGAGGGAAAAGCCCCAAGGCGCATCCCTATTGGATTTATTGGGGCCGTATCCCTATTACTTGATTGCGGAGGAGGGAATTGCTCTTGTTCTATTCTCCTTGATGTACCTGCCCTTTATTCCATGGAGAAGACGGCAGAGCTGAGGCTATGCCGTTACCTGTATAGAAGGAATGATAAACATTTAGGGAGAGCCGGTTTATTAACCGGTTCTTTTTTGCTGGCCCGGATAAAAAAAAGGGGGTCCAACGTCATTTTCATGACTTATGGGACACCCCTTTCCATTATTTAGTCTTCCTTAGGTATAAAATCGAAGATTTCTCCGGATTCGAACGAATCGATTAAACGGTGCAGCCAGCGGTAGTATTTGAGAGCTTCGTTAATTTTCTGCTCATCGATTGAAGTGATTTCCTGCAAGGTGCTGTTATCGGGATCTGATGCTTGAAGCGCGTGAAGCTCTTTCAACGACTTCTGAAGAGAAGACATGTTGCTTTCCACGGCTTTCCGCCATTTTATCGAGAAGAAGTCCGTAAAGTTCTGGTACCAGTCGGGAACAACCTCATAGAAGTCCTTCCTCGAGCCTTTGCCCCATACCTTATCGATCATCTTCAAATCCATTAACGTCCGCATGCCGGTGCTCATGGATGTTTTGCTCATTCCCATCTGCTGGCTCATTTGATCCAGCGTAATGGGGTCGTTCTGAAAATACATATAACCGTAAAGATGACCAATTGATAATGTTATGCCGTAAAGATCCATGTTTTTTCCGATCGAGTCAATCACACGCTGGCGTGATACGTGCAGCGACCGTGATTGCTCAGGCGTTAAGCCGCCTATATTTTCGTCCATAATTGCCTCCTGGGTCACCTTGTCACACTTCATTTGTTATTGTAAGCCGATCTGAAATTAAAAGTAAAGCATTCATTTCCATAAGCATTATGGAGGAAATGGAAGGGATCAGGAGTATTCGTATTGTACAGTTTAAACTGTACGTAAATTACGTACGGATATTAACGTTGACTAAAGATGGCCAAAAAGCCTAAACTGGCGTCAGACCAAAAAAAGTAAGCTCATGCTTGCGAAGCAATAGGGAGGGAAAGTATGTCCATCATCGAAGCCAAACAACTGACTAAAATATTCGGGAGTCATCCGGAGCAAGCGATGCAGTTCCTCAAGCAGGGATGGACGAAAGAACGAATTCTAAAAGAAACAAGAATGACAGTAGGGGTAAACCAGGCTAGCTTCTCAATTGAGGCGGGTCAGATCTTTGTCATTATGGGTTTATCCGGAAGCGGCAAGTCCACCTTAATCCGCTTGTTGAATCGATTGATTGAGCCTACATCGGGTCAACTCTTGTTTGAAGGGCGGGATATCGTTCAGATGAGCGCCAAAGAGCTCAGGCAATTCCGCCGCAAAAAAATGGGAATGGTCTTTCAGAAGTTTGCTCTGTTTCCTCACCGCACGGTTCTGCAAAACGTAGAATACGGCCTTGAGATTCAAGGAATCGAGAAGCAGGCGCGTAAGGCAATGGCTGAGCAAGCTTTGCAACTGGTAGGCCTAAACGGATGGGAGAACAGCTATCCGGATCAATTGAGCGGAGGGATGCAGCAGCGTGTCGGCTTGGCCAGAGGGCTGGCCAACGATCCGGACATTCTGCTTATGGATGAAGCGTTTAGCGCGCTTGATCCGCTAATTCGCAAAGACATGCAGGATGAATTATTGCAGCTGCAATCCGCCATGAAGAAGACGATTATCTTCATTACCCACGATCTTGACGAGGCGCTGCGCATCGGGGACAAGATCGCGTTAATGAAAGACGGCGTTATCGTTCAGATCGGTACGCCTGACGAAATCTTAATCAATCCGGCTACCCCGTACGTTGAGAAATTTATAGAGGATGTAGATCTCTCCAAAGTGTTGACCGCTGCTCATGTCATGCGGAAGCCTGCAACGATAACGCTGGAACGCGGTCCGCGTGTTGCGCTTCAGCTTATGAAGGAGCAAGGGGTATCGAGTTTGTATGTGACCGATAAAGGGAAGAAGCTTCTTGGCGTCATCACGGCAGAGCTTGCTTCCGCGGCACTGAAAGAGAATTTGTCGATAGGAGATATTTTGATTAAGGAAGTACCTTCTATTGATTCGGCAACACCGATCAATGAATTGTTTGAACCTATGGCAGCCTCGAGCATTCCGCTCGCGGTAACGGATGACACGAACCGGCTGCTTGGCATCGTCATTCGCGGGGCCGTATTTGCCGCACTTGCCGGGAACGCCATACCAGAGGCAGGTGGTGCAAAATGAATCAAATTCCCAAGCTTCCGTTAGGCAGCTGGATTGAATCGTTGGAAAGCTGGTTAGAAAATCATTTTACCCCTTTGTTTGACTTCATCCGCCTGATTATAGGCTCCATCGTTGATTTTCTGCATAACGTTCTTCTCTTCAGTCCTTCCATCCTTATGATTCTGATTATGACGGCGTTAGCCTGGTTCCTCGGAAAATGGAAGGTTGCCGCATTTGCGCTTGTCGGGCTGCTCTTGATTGATAATCTGGGCTATTGGGAGCATGCCATGGAGACTTTATCCATCGTGCTTACCGCATCGTTGCTCTCCATTATTATTGGCGTGCCAACCGGCATATTGTGCGCGAGAAGTTCATTCTTGCAAGGTATTATAACTCCATTGCTTGATTTAATGCAGACGATGCCCGCATTCGTGTATTTGCTGCCGGCCGTATCGTTCTTTTCGCTTGGGGTTGTGCCCGGCGTTATCGCATCGATTATTTTTGCGGTACCGCCAACGATTCGCCTGACGAATCTCGGCATACGGCAGGTGCCGGTTGAGCTGGTGGAAGCAGCCGATGCGTTTGGCTCCACGCCTAACCAGAAGCTGTTTAAGCTGCAGCTGCCGATGGCGCTTCCTACCATGATGGCGGGAATTAATCAGACGATAATGCTGTCTCTGTCCATGGTCGTTATTTCTTCCATGATTGGGGCGCAGGGACTAGGGGCCGACGTGTACCGCGCGGTGACCCAGACGAAAACCGGAATCGGCTTTGAAGCGGGTATTTCCATAGTTGTATTGGCCATTTTACTTGACCGGATGTCTAACCATATCGTGAAAAAAAATAAACGCTAGAGGTGAAGCACGTTGAAGAAAAAATGGGGATTGGCATTAACCGCGGTAATTGTATTGGCGGCTGCGTTGGCAGGCTGCTCACAGAAAACGGACTCGAAAAAGATCAAACTGGCTTACGTGGCCTGGGATTCGGAGATTGCAAGCACGAATGTCGTCAAATACGTTCTGGAATCGAAATTGGATTATTCCGTTGAGCTCCTTCAGGTGGATGCAGGCCCAATGTGGGCGGGAGTTTCGGACGGCAGCGCCGATGCGATGGTAGCGGCTTGGCTTCCGACAACGCATGCCTCGTATTTGGAGAAGTACGGCAGCAGCGTAGAGGATCTTGGTCCTAACCTGGAAGGAACAAAAACAGGGCTTGTTATTCCTTCTTATATGAAGGAAAACTCGATAGAAGATCTGAACAACGACGCCACAGGCAAATCGGTTGATTATCAGATCATCGGGATTGAGCCTGGCGCCGGCATTATGCAATCGACAGAAAAAGCGCTGAAGGACTATGGTCTGGATGGCAAATGGAAGCTGATCGAAAGCTCCTCGGCCGCGATGGCAACGGAGCTGCAGAAGGCTTACGAGGCGAAAAAGCCGATTATCGTGACGGGCTGGACGCCGCATTGGATGTTTGCCAATATGGATCTGAAATATTTGGAGGATCCAAAAGGCGTGTATGGCGGTGCTGAAAGCATTCATACCATTGCCCGTAAAGATCTGAAATCGGATAAGTCCGATGCTTATACGCTGCTGGACCAATTTACGTGGACGGCGGACGATATGGCAGAGGTCATGGTTGCCATTCAGGAAGGGCAGTCGCCGGAAGAGGCAGCGAAAGCCTGGGCCGACAGCCATTCGGATCAAGTCGACAAGTGGCTGGAAGGCATTAAATAACAACAAAGTTAACCAACCGGAAGATAGGAGAGGCGAGCAAGCAAGCCCTCCTGTCTTCTTTTTTTACATAATTATGTTAGCTGGGGAGAACAATGTAAACAGTAAAGATCTCATTAGAAAGTTGGATGTTAAGTATGGTTTTTATTATTTCTATCGTCATTATTGCCGTATTTGTTTTATGGGGAGCGTTTGCTCCGGATCAGCTTGCCGATGCGGCGAATCAAGTGTTTTCCTTCTCCATCGGAAATTTTGGCTGGTTTTATTTGATGTCCACGCTGTTTATACTTGTTTTTGCCTTCTATATGGCTTTTGGAAAATACGGGTCCGTTAAGCTTGGAACGGATGACGATGAACCCGAGTATTCGACAATTTCCTGGTTTGCGATGTTGTTTAGCGCCGGGATGGGGATTGGCTTAGTGTTTTGGGGAGTTGCGGAGCCTTTATCCCATTATTCCTCCCCGCCGGAGGGGGCAACGGGAGGCACTACGGAAGCTGCCAGACTTGCGATGAGATACTCCTTTTTCCATTGGGGGCTTCATCCTTGGGCGATTTATACGGTCATTTCGCTGGCACTGGCGTATTTCCAATTCCGTAAAGGTTACAAAGGCTTGATTAGTTCTACGTTTATTCCGCTTATAGGAGAAAAGCTCGCGCAGGGTTGGGTAGGGAAAATCATCGATACGCTTGCCATCATTGCTACGGCCTTTGGTGTAGCGACCTCGCTTGGTTTAGGTACTCTCCAAATTAATGGCGGCTTGTCGCATCTATTCGGGCTGCCCAGCTCGATCCTAGTCCAGACCTTAATTATCCTTGTGGTTACCATCCTGTTTCTGTTATCTGCAACAACTGGGCTGGACAAAGGGATTAAGCTGTTAAGCAATCTGAATCTAACGATAGCCGTCATACTCATGCTGTTTGTGCTTCTAATGGGGCCAACGTCTTTTATCTTTGATACCTTCACCTTGTCACTTGGCGGCTACCTGCAAAATATAATTGAAATGAGTCTGCGGCTCACTCCGTTTACGCAAGGAACCTGGGTGGGAGCATGGACGCTGTTTTATTGGGCTTGGTGGATCGCTTGGGCACCGTTTGTAGGCACTTTTATTGCCAGAGTCTCCAAAGGCAGAACGATTAAAGAATTTGTGCTAGGCGTGCTGCTTGTTCCAAGCGCCTTCGGTTTTATTTGGTTTGCGGTATTTGGAGGAACGGGATTGAGACTGGAGATGTTTGACAAGGTTCATCTGGCTCAAGCCGTAAAGGAGGATATGACAACCGCTTTGTTCTTGACGCTTGAGCAGCTGCCTCTTGGAACGATTATATCGGTGGTCGCCACCTTACTGATCATTACCTTCTTTATTACGTCGGCCGACTCGGCGACTTTTGTTCTCGGCATGCTTTCTTCTGACGGCAGGCTGAATCCTTCTAACAAAGTGAAGATTATCTGGGGGGTTCTTCAGTCCTCGATTGCATTGGTCCTGCTAATAAGCGGAGGATTAAACGGGCTTCAGACGGCTTCCATTGCCGCAGCATTGCCTTTCGCCGTCATTCTTATCGGAATGTGCGCCTCCCTGCAGAAGGCTCTTCGGGAGGAAGATAAGCTAAGAGTCAGGAAAGAACGGATCATGAAGAAGCAATTAAAAGCATTGCTTGAAAAAGAATGCAATGAAGCTTAACTTCCGTCAGGTTGCGGCATGCCCCCCTATCCATTATGATAATGGCAGACTTCAAAGGGGGAAAATGTCATGGCGATTCAATTTGACCGGCCGGAAGCGGTAATCTTTGATATGGACGGTACCTTGTTTGAAACAGCTGCCCTGCTGGAAACGGTGCATGAGCGGTTGTTCCGCACCTTGCGCGAGGAAGGACTATACGATCGGACGCCTCCGCTCGATGATTTGCTTGGCTGCCTCGGCATGCTGCTCGAGGACATTTGGCGGAAGCTCATGCCGGGCAGCTCGGAAGCCGCGCGTCTTCGCGCCGATGAGCTTATGGTGCAATATGAGCTCGAGGAGCTGGAAGCGGGAAGAGGCAGATTGTACCCACAAACCGCCGAAACGCTAAAGAGCCTGAAGGAGCAGGGCATCAAGCTGTTTGTGGCAAGCAACGGGCTGGAGGCTTACGTCAAGGAAGTGGCGCGATTCCAAGGGATTGCGGAGCTGTTCGACGGTTTGTACAGCGCGGGCGAATTCCAGACGGCAAGCAAGGTTGACCTCGTCGCCAAGCTGCTTAGCGACCATCGGGTCAAGACGGCCTGGATGGTCGGCGACCGTTCCTCGGACGTGGAAGCGGCCAAAGGCAACGGCCTTGTCGCAATCGGCTGCGCGTATGCCGGTTACGGGCGCGATTCCGAGCTGGCCGACGCGGACGTTTGCATTCAAGCCATGCCTGAGCTTTTAGCCTTGCTGAAATGATGAATAAGAGGGCGTCACAGCGATTAAAATGTGACGCCCTTTTTTGTTCTGTCCCGCTATTGCGTGGCGTTTTTTTTGGTAAGGGGATTCCAATCCAATTTGGATTGTTCCGAGGAATCCCTGAGCAATGGCGATCGGAAGAACATTCGAATGCGCAGTCCATTAGCGAAGTTCAATCGTTTAGAAAATGTTTATCTTTATCTGTTAAGATACTAACGAAAGAATCTCATCCCGAAAGAAGTGCCGCCATGAAAGTAATCAACCGAATCATGCTCTCGAGCGCCTTGTTGGTGATGCTTTCCTTGCTCTCCCTGCTGTCCGTGTTTGGGATTATTTTGTTCTTCGATTCCTTGAACGGCGACGGTGGCAAGGAAATGCTGGATGCCAAGCTATTCAAGGCGGAGGAGCAGATGAGCGGCTTCGATGCCTCTACAGAGCAGTGGGGGCAGCTGCATGAACAGCTTGACTCGTTTGGCTACCGGCTGCTTGTCATGCGGGAAAACAACGTGATCTATACTACGCTGGCCGATTCCGGAGAGGATAGGATCAACAGCCTAACTAATATACGGCTTGGCAAAGACGCATTGGCAGGCAGAGTGCAAGACGCCACTTTTATCGCGATGAATAAAGAAGGTTATTTGATCTATGCCGTGAAGCAAACCGCGGACAAAAGCGGCGGCAATTTCTATGCCATTTTGAGGCCGGCTATTCTAATCAGTATAGCTGTCATTGTCGTAATCGTGCTGCTTAGCCAGCTGTTTACCCGCAGGATGGCTTACCGGATTCTCCGCCCGCTGAACGCCTTGTCGGAAGGCGCGAGACGAATCGAGAACGGTGATTTGGCCCAGCCGATTATTTACAAGGGCAATGACGAATTTGCCTCCGTGTGCACGGCTTTTAACCACATGCAGGAGCATCTGCTGGAAGAACGGCGGAAGAACAATGCCTATGAACAAGCGCGGATTGATCTTGTTGCCGGCATCTCCCATGATCTGCGAACGCCTCTTACCTCCATCAAAGGCTACATCAAGGGCCTTCGCGACGGCGTCGCCCAAACGCAGGAGAAGAGAGAGCAATATTTGAAGATTGCTTATCAGAAGTCGACTGAAATGGACAAGCTGCTACAAAAGCTTTTTTATTACTCGAGTCTGGAAACAGGCAATTTGCCGCTCGCGCTTAAACTTCGGGACCTGGGACAGTTTGCGCACCATTATGCGGCTGCGGTTCATGAGGAGCTTGCGCAAATGAATGCAACCTTGACCGCCAGGATTGAACCCGCTCCGCATCCCGTACGGCTGGATAGCGAACAGATGAACCGCGTAATGGCGAACCTGACCGAAAATGCAATCAAATACGCAGGGGTAAGCCCTCTCCGTTTGAACGTATCCGTCTGGAGGGAAGGGGATTCGGAGCATCTGTTATTCGCCGACAATGGCCAAGGCGTTCCGGAGGAGCATCTTCCTCATCTGTTTGAGCAATTCTGGCGAGGGGATGAGGCGAGAACTCAAACGGACGGGAACAGCAGCGGACTAGGACTATATATCGTGAACTATATTGTAGAACGGCATGGCGGGACGGTCACGGCCCGCAACCATCACGGCTTGCAGATCGAGATCGTGCTGCCCGGCGGAAAGGAGGCAAGCGTTGAGTAAAATCTTAATCATTGAGGATGATCCGGATATCGCCATGCTGGAGAAAGATTACCTGGAGATAAACGGATTCGAGACGGAGATTATCGCGGACGGGAAAGAGGCCGTTACCGCCATTCTTGCGCATCCTTACGATCTGATTCTGCTGGATCTGATGCTTCCCGGGCGGAACGGATACGATATTTGCCGGGAGGTACGGGATAAGACCGATGTTCCGATACTGATGGTAACGGCAAGGACGGAATCGATGGACAAGATCAGAGGATTGGGGCTTGGCGCCGACGATTATATTGCGAAGCCGTTTGATCCTGCGGAGCTGGTTGCCCGGGTTAGGTCTCATCTAAGCCGTTATGAACGGCTGATTGGTTCATCCAGGAATGCAGATCCTGATGGGGACATCACGGTTGCCGATCTGGTTATCAAGCGGGGAAGCTGGAAGGTCTACAAGGCGGGGCGGGAAATCCGGTTCCCGAATCGCGAGTTTGAGCTTCTCTTATTTTTGGCGGAGCATCCGAATAAGGTGTTCTCCAAAGACGTCCTGTTCGACAAAATATGGGGTTACGACTATTCGGGCGACAGCGCAACCGTTACCGTTCATATCAACCGGATTCGGGAGAAGATTGAGGATGATCCGTCCAAGCCCGCTATTATCGAGACGGTTTGGGGTGCGGGTTACAGGCTGAACCATTAAGAGAGACAGATAACCATGCTTGAGCCTTACGCGCTCGGTATGGTTTTTTATTGTTCGTTTATAAATTGTTTATAGGTTGTTCGAGGAATGGTCCGGAAATTTGTCTGGCCGTCTGCCGTTGTTTTCTTTTTGTTTGAGCACTTCATGTTCCGAATCGTTTAGAAATCGTTTATCTTTTCTCACCCGTATATTTAGGTCTGCGGCTTACAATTGGCATATGGAAACCACGACAAATCGGAGGGAAGAACGTGAAACTGACTGTAGACCGCGTAAGCAAGCATTACGGGAAGAAGCAGGCGCTCTCCGGCGTCAGCTTTGAAATGGACAACGGCGTATACGGCCTGCTCGGGCCAAACGGAGCGGGCAAATCCTCGCTAATCCGCATATTAGCAGGTGTAATGGAGGCAAGCGTTGGAGAGGTGCTGGTAGACGGCGTGAACCGGAAGCAATGCGAGCGCGAGTATCGGATGAAGCTTGGTTATTTGCCGCAGTCCCTCGACTTTTACCCGGAGTTCACCGGACGGGACTATTTGCGATATATTGCCGCGCTGAAAGGGCTGAAGGGCATGGCGGTGGAGCGGAAAATAAACGAATTGGCCGAGCAGGTGCGGCTGACGGGAGATTTGGAGCGAAAATGCGTCCATTATTCCGGGGGGATGAAGCGCCGGCTCGGAATCGCTCAAAGCCTGTTGAACGATCCGGAAATTCTTATTCTGGACGAGCCAACCGCAGGACTCGATCCGTATGAGCGAATCAAATTCCGGAATTTGATCTCGTTCATCTCCCGCGAGCGGACCGTGCTTCTCTCCACCCATATCGTATCGGACATTGATTCCATTGCCAAAGAGACCGTTATGATAAAAGCCGGCAAGGTTGGCCGGATGCAAAGCAATCAAGGCTTCGTGAAAGACATGGAGGGCAAGGTGTGGCTGGCCCGCATGCCGGTGGACGAGCTGGTGGTCTATCAGAATGACCATCTAATCAGCCATGTTATGCCGGCAGCAGACGGCATGGAGGTGCGTATTGTCAGCGACGTCAAGCCATTTATGCATGCAGTCCCTACGTTGCCTAGTCTTGAAGATGCTTATTTGCACGAATTCCATTCCGAGGTGCAAGGATGAAGCTATTCCATTACGAAATGAAAAAGCTGCTCGTTAACCGGAACAAGCTTATTTTGCTTGTGGTCTTGTTCGTCATTTATACGGGAGTTGCCTGGGTGTCGGCAAAAGGGATATTCGAGCTCAGTGGCTCGGAAGGGGAAAAGGCGGTGAGTCTCTATACCCGATTGCTGGATGGGCATAGCGGGGCATTGGATCGTGAGCAGCTTGCCTCTTCTCAGGGGATTCGCGATGCCGCTGTTGCGAAATACGGAACGGGAGAAGGGCTGAGCGTAAGGATCAATCGTGATCCGGAACTAAAGTTCCACGTGCGTTATGCGGCATTCGGCAGCAAGGTGGATGAGTACTGGAACGGTCCGGCGGAGCAGGATCAAGATCATATTAAAGGCATCTATCCGTTGCGGGAGAAGCTTGAATCGCTTGAAGAGGAAAAACATACCGCCACGTACGATTACAGGCTGTATTCGAAGGAGCTGGCTAACGAGCTTGCGATAGGCGAGCCGGTTTTCGAGAATGCAATCTTCTGGAATTTCTTCTTTATCCGGTTTGACGGATTTATGATTGTCTTTTTGCTGCTGCTTGTCCTGACCTACTTCATGGCGCCGTTGTTCACGCAGGAGGTCCGAACGGAGATGGACAGCATTCTGCTAAGCACGGTAAAAGGCCGGAAGGAGATTGTAACGGCGAAGCTGTTGAGCGCCGGTCTAACGGCCGTCGTTATTACCGCTGCGTATCTGATAGGATCCTTTATCGGGACCTGGCTGGGGTACGGGGATTTAAGCGGTTTTTCCGCGCCGCTTCGCAGTCTGGAAGGGTTTGAGTCCTCCGCGCTTCCTTTCTCGATTGGCGGGACTGTCTTGCTGGGCGCCGTGTGGCTGATCGCTTCGGCTGCTGCTTTCAGCATGGCGCTTGCTTTTATCTCATCCAAGCTGAAGGGTCAAAGCTCGGCATTCGGAATCGGGATGGTTATTCTTCTTGCAGGCTCTCTGTCTAATTATTTCAGCAACGGGATCAAGAAGCTGATCTGGCCGATTGTCGATTTCAATTACGGCTCTCTTGCCATGGTGAATACGATCTTTGGCGAGCCGAGGTATTACGACTTGTTCGGTTTCCCGTTATCTTACGGCTTGGCTGCTTGTCTTGTAGGCTGCCTCCTCGCCACTGGCGCGGTGCTGCTTACTTATGCTGCGCAGAAGAGGCGGTCGGTGGCATAGCCTCATCCCGCAGCCACTCGAACCGCAGCGTTGGCTTGCCGGTAGGTCCGGTCGACATGGAGACCGCCTTCATGCCAAGGCGAAAGAAGAGAGTCAGGCTGGGCACGTTGTCGAGCGCAACCTGGCAGGTCAATCTTCCCAGCTTGTTCATAATGGCTTCCATTACCGCGTTCCCGACCCCAAGCCCGCGAGCCTCGGGGTGGGTTACAACGATGCAGCACTTTTCGCCTGCTTCCTCCGCATAGCCAAGTCCTACGATCCGGCTGCCAAACCGCGCAACCGCCATAACGGTCCCGCTCTCCTCCTGCGAGAGCAGCTCGGGAGGCAGACGGCGAAGAGAATGGATGGCTGCAACCGTAAGCCGCTTCTCCCCGAAACGGACGGCAAAATCAATGAGTCTCTTGCGTTCTTTCGCCCATAATTCGGGGGTAAGCAGCTGCAGTTCCATTATCTCGTCGCCTCCTGCTTCACTCGCTCGTTTCTCATCCTGGCCAGATAGGTGCTGTATTGGAAAATCCGTTCAAGCGACTTCTGCCGGATATGCGGCTCGTCAAACTTCATCGGCTTGGAGTTGGCTTCGAAAAACCAGATATGGCCTTGACTGTCTATGCCCAGGTCCATGGACATTTCGCCAAGCATAAAGCCGGACCCTTTTTCTATCTGTCTGGCGATCATAATGGAGGTTTGCTTGGCTTTAATCAGTATCCTTCTCGCCTGATCGGCGTTGAAGGAGCTTTTCAGCAGCTTCTCGGGATCTTCGATGGAGCCGCCCCTCGGGACATGGGTCGTAATGCTGGAGGACCCTGCTACCCTTGCGCCGATGCCGGTCAAATCCCATTTGCCGCGTTCGTTTTTTTGCACGAGAGCCCTGAGATCAAACCGGCGGTCGTTAAAGGAAGCAAGCTGAATGCCTTGCTGGGCGATATAAGGCTCGCTGCCGCATTCCTTCTTGATGCGGTTCCACAGCTTTTGAAAATCCGCGCAGCTGAAGGTAGAGCTTTTTTTGTTCTCCTGCACCTTAAGCAAATACGGAAGCGGCTTGTCGGGCTGCACCTTGACGGTCATAATGCCTTTCCCCGCTTTGCCGCTTTCCGGCTTCAGGTAGAGGAAGGAATGCTTTTGCAGCATTCTCTCCAGCCTGGCTGCCGTCAGCAGCTTGCGGGTTGCCGGGATAAACGGTTTGGTCGACTTGCTGCCGCGCAGCCATTCGAACAAATACCATTTGTTGAAGAAGGAAGGGTTGAACAATTTGATCCGCGGATCCCGCATGCAAGCCGCAATTTTGTTGCGGACGGCAGGAAGCATTTCGTCCTCGCGCTGCGGAATCCGGTTATAGATAATATCCGGGAAAGGCAGCAATCGCTGCTGCCATGTATCCTTCTGTTCACTATAGACAAATCCCCGCAGATTCGGACGGTTCAAGATCAGGTTTTTTACGGTGAGCACATAGACGAGAAATCCTCTTTCCTGGCCCGTTTTGATAATGTCCGCGAAGTTATTCCGGTTACCCCGGAATAACTGTTCCTCGTTCTCAATCGTCAGTATGGCGAGTACCAGGCGTCCAGCCGGCCGATCATACACCTCTTCTTTCTTCGATGCTCTAAGCTCCATTAGCTGTTCCCTCCTTGAAACTTGCTGAGGTACAAGCAATGATCGATGATGCAGTCTACGGATGCACGGCCTTCCGCTTCGAGGGAAGGGTGCTTGAAGATGGAGCGTCCCGGCTTTGCATTGGCTTCGAACATCCAGATATCGTTATCCTTGTCGATGCCGATATCGAGGCCCAGCTCGCCAAGCCGGTGCGGATAATTACGCTCAATCGCCTCAGCCATTTTGATGGAGACCTTCTTCGCATTCTCCAGGATCTCTTTGCCTTTTGCGCCGAATGCGCGGTTCAGCGCCTGCTCCGGCGTCATAAGCGAGCCGCCGTTTTTCACATGGGTCGTTACGCTGCCTTTTCCGGCTTTTTTCGCTCCGATGCCTGCCGGCACCCACTCGTTCTTGCCGTTCTTGTGCATATGGAAGCGGAAGTCGAGCGGGCATCCGTCGATTTCCACCAGCCGGATCCCTTGCTGCGCCACATAGCTGCTCAAGGTTGCTCCGTGACGCGCCTGCAGCATTTTATACAGGCTGTTGAAGGAGGAGAAGCGCAGCAGGACGTTTTTTCCGTTCTTCCGGTAGCGGGCGAAGTAGCCGCGCTTCGGATGGTAGGTGAGCCGGTAAATGCCAACGCCGAGGCTGCCTGCGGTTGGTTTGAAATAGACGAAATGATGCTTCTCCAAAAGCTGCTTCAGCTTCTCGCCCGTCGGGGCGGATACGGATTCCGGTAAATGCTGGAGAGCCTCCGGATCGTTATCCAGCAGCTTATACACGTCCGATTTGTTGAAGAAGCCCCAGTTGAAGAAAGGAATCTTCTTGCGAAGCAGCCTTTCGCGGAGTGACCCGATATAATTGGACGTCTCCGCTTTGCGGCTCCGGAGCCGGTTATAGATGACATCGGGCAGCGGAACGGTCTTGCGGTACCAGCCTCCCTGCGAGTTGAGGAAGTAGCCGAGTACCGTCTCCTGCTGCCAATTGATATCCTGGGGGGTAAAACCGAAGAGAAAAGCCTTCCGGTCGCCGGAACGGATAATCTGCTTGATGAAATTTGTTCTCATGCCAAAGGGCTGGCTATCCGATTGGGAATAGCCCGAATCGCTCAATACGCCGATGAGCGGCCCGATCTGCACCTCGTTTTCGCCGTTTTTGTGGACGAAGATGCTGCCCGTTTTGGGTACCCGAATGTATTGCCTGACCCCGGCGGATAAATAAAGATGATTGCCTTGTCGCCTGACAGGCCTGACGGCAGTCGTTATCACTTCTTTGCCAAGCTTCAGGTGAACGGTTTTTTTGCCGGACAGCTTCAGCTCCTTGAGAAGCGTGTTGGATAAATAGATGACTTTATCCGATTGTTGCGAGAAATGAACGTTACAAGTTGTCAAGCTCATGGGTGAACCTCCTGAACGTTATCAGACCGGATCCTCCTGCCTACCTGACAGTCTTGGATCTGACCTGTTGCGGAGTCATTTATGATCAAAGGTTTGTTAAGCCGCTGCGCGAGCAGGCGGGCATACCGGAGCGGCAGCTCCACCGACAGGCGCGCTGCCTCGTCGTCGCCGGATTGCTGAAAGGAGGAGCGTCCCGGTCTGGAGTTGACCTCCAGCAGCCATATTCGTCCGTCCGGCTCGATTCCGAAATCAATGCCCAGCTCGGCTAATCGTCCGTAGTTGTGCTCCAGCTTTTCTGCTGCCTGGAGGCTGGCTTCCGTTATTTCGTTCATCATCCGTTCAGCCTTTGCTTCGCCAAACAGAAGGGACAGGTAATCGGCGGGCTGGCTTGCCGTGCCGCCGCCATGCAAATTGGAAGTGACGCTTCCTGTGCTTCCGGCACGAACCGCCGCGCCGGTAACGCCCCAGCGTCCTTTTCCGTTTTTCTGCACAAGCACGCGAAGGTCAAACGGGTTGCCGTTAGGATCGGCCAGCCGCAGATAGGGCTGCGCGATATACGACGCCTTCCCCGTAAATCGTCTTATCCAGCGCGACAACGAGGAATAATGGGCGAAGCGATGCCGGAACAGGAGATTGCTTCCGGTTCGTCCGGCGGCTATCCACTCGCGGGTCGATGGCGATAGCTTCAGATGAACAGCCCCTTTGCCCTGCATGCCCGCTGAAGGCTTCAGAAACAGCTCCCCGTTATAACTATTCAGAAGGCGCAGGAGAGTGTCCGGGCGGTTGAGCCGGATTGTGGAAGGGAGCAGCGGAGCCAGTGCAGAGTCCTGTCGGAGCGTACCGTACACCTCCCATTTGCCGGGAAGGCTTCCGTTTAGCGTCGTCACGGGCTTTTGTTCACGGATGGCGGCAAGCACCGCTTTGCAGAGCAGGCGTTCCTCAGCCGTTCGATAGAAGCAGCGGTCGTAGAGAATATCCGGGAGCGGGCAGGGTTCTTTCACCCAGCCGCCGTCACGAAGCCGGAAGGCAGTCAGCTGCCCGGTTTTTTCCTCGTATTCGGCGGGGGAGAAGACATACAGGTCGATTGCGAGACGGCCTGCCGCTTCGCTGAGCTTTTGCGCGAATGCCGGCTCCGGCAGCTTAATGCCGCAAGCTTTGCCTGATGCCTGATTCTCCGGCTCCGCGCCGGCCTCTATCGAAGCGACATACAGTCCTACTCTCACAAGCGTTGCCCTCATAAGGCCCTCCGGTTAGAATCCCGACAGGAAGCGGGAGTATTGGATGACGTTCCGGACCGATGGACGGATCTTGTTGTCATTTTCCTGGTTGAGAGGCGTGTTGTCGCTTTTCGAAGGCTTGGAGTTAACCTCCAGCAGCCATACGCGGCCGCTGGTGTCCAGCGCCAAATCGATTCCCAGCTCGCCGAAATGCGCCGGAATATGCTTATCGATGCCTTCGGCAATCGCTAGTGCTGCTGTTCGAAGACGTTTGGAGGCCCCTTCCTTGCCGGCGAAAATATTGGAGCGCGCGACAGCTTCGCTAACCGTGCTGAGCGTTCCGCCGCGTGCGAGATTGGAGACGAAATGCTGGCTGCTCGCGGTACGCGCGACAACCGATGTCAGCGTCCATTTGCCTGTTGCGTTCTTCTGGACCACAGCCCGGAAGTCGACCGGCCGCTTCTGGATCTCGATCAGATTAAGTCCTTGCTGGGCTTGATATTTAATGGTTTTCATCTTGGTTGAAATGTTCGAGAACAGCTTCATAAGGTTCGGATATACCTGCCGCCTTGTTCCCGTGCCGGTTGTGAAATGCGCCTGATAGCTGTCTCCCTCAAGCCTTGTCACTCGGATAATGCCTTTGCCGAGACTGCCTTTGGAGGGCTTGAGGAATACATTGGCGTAACGGGAGCACATCGATTTCAGCGTCGTATAATTGCGGAGAAAGTGGGATTCCGGCAAATAGCGGCGGACGCTTTCATCCTTTTTCAGCGCATCGAAGACTTCCATTTTGTCCAGGAACTTTTCGTTAAACACGCTGACGTGATGCGTACTCTTTATCTCTTTGAAGAACTGCTGCACATGAGCACGGCTCTCCAGCTTGCGAGACGTCAGGCGGTTGTTCACGACATCCGGCAGCGGAAGCTTTGCTCTCTTCCAACCGTTCGCAAAGGTCCAGCCTTCGATCTGCTTGTCGCTGCTTCCCGAAATATGGTTCGGAGTGAAAAAGTAAACATGCGCTCCCTGATTCGCGCAGCCGTCGATCAATTCCTTGCAGAACATCGTAATGGTGCCAAACGGTTTGTCGGGCGTACTCGGATAATCACGGCTGATCAGAACGCCGATCAGAGGCCCAAGCCGGAGCGTGGAAGACGAGGAATCGTAGCTCAGGCGAAGGGCGGTGCTGCCAAGGATGCCCATCTGTCTGGCAAGCGATTGGTTCATGCGCATTCCGTCGTACTTCGGTACCGGTATTACCTTCACCGTTTTCTTGAATGTTCCGAACCGCAAGACGATCGACACGCTGTGAGAAATATGCCATTGCTTCAGGTAGGCTTCACCGAGCATAATCGTATCTTCCGGAAGCATGCCGGAGCTTATAAGCTGAACGGCTACTTTCGATTTTTGCATTGTGTAAATCTCCTTCCAAGCAGGAGGATGACGAAAAGCGGATAAAGGCCCATAGGTGTTTTACACGAATTACTTCATCATATGAGGACATCTATACCTTGGTGATTGGCCAAAGAAATTAGTTATGCAGTCATATTCGGCGGTTTGTCTTCATAGGATAGTGGTGCGGACAAGCAAAAGCTAAGGAAGCGGGAGTTGAGGGAATGAGGGGAAAAGCCCGGCATGTGATTTATTTGGCAATTGCATTGGCGATGCTGTTCTACGGGGTGCCGAAATTGGATCTGGCGGGTCCATGGAATGCTGTGACGATATTCGGGGTAGTGTGGACGTTGTTTGCGCTGCTCGTCATTGCCGCTCACTTAAATGCGCTGCTCTGGATGAACGAGCAGAAGAAGAAGGAGCTGGACCGCATTAAGCGGATGAAGAGGAATACCTGGGAGCGCAGGCTGCAGCAGGCGGTGAACAGGGGTTCGAACCGAAGCGCAAGAGGTTAAGGCCCAGACGCAAAACCAGTGCCCCCGCAAGGGGGCTTTTTCCATTTGCTGCGTTTTTTGAGAATAGGATGCGGTTGCGGCAAGCGCATTTTACGCATGTTAATCGATTTCCTTGAACTGGACGAGCTGCTTGACGAATTTATACACCGCTTCTTGTTCCTTGACGGATAACCCCTGAAGCTGAGAAGCGATTTTCTCTGCGTAGGTGCTTTCCTCGTGAGGTGTCCCGGGCATATGGACCAGCTGCTCTAGCGGGCATTGGAGGGCATGGGCAATTTTGCTCAAGACATCGACCGTTGGACTCTTCTCGCCGCGTTCCACTTGACCCATGTAGGAGCCGTTGATTTCCGCCCGCAGAGCCAGCTGCTCTTGGCTAAAGCCCCTTTGTTTGCGTAATGCCCGTATATTTTCACCGATATTTCGGCTGATTTCGTTCACATTCGTCACCTCAGCCTTAAGATAGAGCTTTCCTATCCCGGCAACAACGTCTTATAGTCCATATTAAAAATAGTGCCTATAGTCATTGACTAAAGGTTATGCTTTTTATTATAATTGTGTAAAAAGGTTCTACCTATTAACATCATTTCCTAAACAGGAACTTTTTAACAAGGAGCAACGCTTATGGTTGATGAGTTTGAGTTTTTTCGAAACGTACAGACTTACTATCAGCATATGCGGTTTCAGGTGCAGTTCACGTACCGCATTTTACATAAGACCAATAAGTCGGCAAAGGCGCAGGGCAGCTTTAATTGCAGGGTGAATCCCCGCACGCAGCAGGTGGAATACCAAATGAGCCTGCAGTCGGAAACGATCGCAAGACCGTTTAGCGAGAAGAGCTCTTTTTTGTTTTCCAGCCAATATCCGGAGATCCCTCCTCAATCCGTCATTATAGAGAATTATCCGATTCTGAAGCTGAAGTATCCCGTACCTATCAATTATGATTGGTACTCCTTTATATTTAAAGGAACGCAAGAAGCATTTACGGTGCAGTCCCTCCAGCAGGTGTTCGACAAATATCGTTGTACCGGGGCAGACGGTGAAGACGTGGATGCGGGACTAAAGGTCGCTGCCGTCTCTATCGACTGGTATAATGGAATGAAACGAACGAAGGTTTAATTGGGGGAGGGCGGTGCCGGTGGCATCCGTTTCCGGAATGGATACGAGCACGAAACGCGAACAAATTCTGCAATACATAGAGACGCTCGATATCGGCGAGAAAATCTCGGTAAGGGCAATCGCCAAGGCGCTGGGCGTGAGCGAAGGAACCGCTTATAAGGCGATTAAGGAAGCGGAGGCTTCCGGTCTTGTCAGCACGAAGGAAAGAATCGGGACGGTCCGCATTGACCGGAGAAGACGCGAGGCGCTGGATCAGCTGACCTTCGGCGAAGTGGCGGAGATCGTTGAGGGGCATATATTCGGCGGCGCTTCCGGCCTCGACAAGTCGCTGCACAAGTTTGTTATCGGAGCGATGGAGCTGGATGCGATGCTCCGCTATATCGATGAAGGCAGCCTGCTTATCGTAGGCAACCGGGGTGGCGCGCACCGCTGCGCACTGGAGCAGGGAGCTGGCGTTCTAATCACGGGAGGATTCGAACCAAGCGAGGAAGTAAAGGCGCTCGCGAACGAGAACGGACTGCCGATTATTTCGTCCCGGCATGATACGTTTACCGTAGCTTCGATGATTAACCGGGCGATGTACGACCGGCTAATCAAGCGCAAAATCATGCTGATCGAAGATCTCATGACGTTCAGCAGGCCGGCCGATGTGCTGCGGTCCGGCAATACGCTGCTCGACTTTCACAAGCTGAGCCGCGAGACAGGTAATTACCGTTTTCCGGTGATCGATGACCGAGGCAGGGTGGTCGGCATGATGACCTCCAAGGATGCAGCCGGCTCATCCGATGACAGTCCGATCGACAAGCTGATGACCCGTCATCCGATCACGGCCGCGCCTAATATTGCGGTGACATCGGCTGCGCATACGATGGCGGCGGAAGGGATTGACCTGCTGCCGATTGTGGACCGTCATCGGAAGCTGCTTGGAGTCGTCACCCGCCAGCAGCTGCTGGACGCTCTCCGTTTTGCCGGCAAGCAGCAGGAGATCGGAGAGACCTTCGACGATCTGATCTGGTCCGGCTTTGACGCGGAGGAAGTGGATGGCGTACCGCTCTACAAAGGAGCCATTACGCCTCAGATGTCCGGATCGCTTGGCATGGTATCGGAAGGGATTTTGGTCACCTTGATGACCTTGGCCGGACGGCAGATGATCCGGGACGCAGGCAAGCGGGACTACCTGATTGACGGGATGACGGCCTTCTTCGTTAAGCCTGTCCAGATCGACAGCCAGATTACGATTGTCCCCCGCGCGCTCGAAATGAGCCGCAAAGCAACGAAGCTCGAGATCGAGCTTATTGATCAGACTGGGCTGGCGGCGAAGGCCATGATGACGGCGCAGATGATTGATTCGTATTAGGGTCAGTCTTACAGAAATGTATCTCCTTCCGGCCGCTGTTGTAATCGTGAATTTTAGAATCAACTCGCCTATGCGATATTTCACGATTACAAAGGCGAACGCTAACGCTCCTCCAGGAGATACATTTCTATCCTTCCCCATACGAATCAATCATCTTTATAAGAGATAGTTAAAGGGCTGCCAATTGCTTGGCAGCCCTTTTAATGTTTTTAGTCACTTATCTGGACTTTTCGTTCAAGTTCAAATACGTTGCACGAAATGCACGATAATGGCGCGAATCTGCTTTGTTATCCGAAATATCCTGCACGGAATGCAGCATATTCGAGAAAAGTAGCCGTCATTGATTCAGTCGGGCGCAATATCCTGCATTCTGTGCATTATACCGTTTCGGCTTCCCACCAAAATGGCTGATAGACTGCATTTCGTGCAATCTATTTTCAGCTGATAAAGCTATAGGGAAGAGCGGTAAGTTAATCGTAATCCCAAGCGCCGGCTTTTGTTCTGCGCTCGCTATTGCGGGAGGAGGAACCGGCTGCTTTTTTCGCTTTCTTCGCCAGGCTGTTTTCTTTGCGCGCAAGATGGGAAAGTTCTTTGGCCGTCTTCTTATAGTTGTGGAGGCGTTTCGCTTCAAGCGTTCCGTCTTCAATCGCTTGCAGGACCGCGCAGCCAGGGTCTGACTCATGACGGCAGTCCCGGTAACGGCAACCGGCCGCCAGAGCTTCGATATCGGAGAAAGCCTGCTCCAATCCGTCCTGCGCATCCCACAGCTGAAGCTCGCGCATGCCCGGCGTATCCATGACAAGCGTTCCGTTTGGCAGAAGGAACAGCTCACGGTGCGTTGTCGTATGGCGGCCGCGGGCATCGTTTTCACGGATGCCTTGGGTCTCCATGACGTTGTCATCCGCGAGCCAGTTCAGGAGAGTAGACTTGCCGACGCCGGACGAGCCTGTGACGGCAATGGTTTTGCCCGGCTGCAAATAAGGGAGAAGCTGCTCTTTTCCTTGGTTCTGAAGGGCGCTAATGAGGTGAACCGGCACGCCGGGGGCGGCGCTCTCCATTTGTGCGGCCAAAGCTTCCGGCTCGTCGCACAGATCGGCTTTGGTCAGCAGAATAACCGGTGAAGCGCCGCTTTCCCATGCCGCAATCAGGTAACGCTCCATTTTTCGTACGTTAAAATCCTGGTTCAACGCGTTTGTAATAAACAAATAATCCATATTGGCGCCAACGACCTGATCATCCACCGTGCTTCCGGCTGCTTTGCGGATCATTACGCTTTGTCGCGGCAGAAGGCGATGAATAACCGAGCGAGTCTCTCCCGGCAGCTTCTCTGCCATAACCCAGTCGCCCACGGCGGGAAAATCGCTTTTCAGCGTCGCGTTAAATTCGTATTTACCGGTAACGGTAGCGGTATGCTCGCCGTCCGGCGTCATGATTTGATAAGAATGGGAATGCTGGGCGATCACGCGGGCGGGTTCCAGCTGTCGAGCGCTTGGCGGGATTTGCTTCATTTTATTATCCCAATCGGTGTTCCAGCCGTAGGCCAGATGTTGTTGATGCTGCTGCAAGGTATCGTTATGTTTCAAATCGGATGCTCCTCTTTAATCGATTTAGTTGTTGAATGGCATAAAACAAAAAAATCCGCAGGGATTCCCCTGCGGAAGGCATAAAAAAACCGCAAGGACCTCTCGGTCCCGCGGCTCGTCTCTAATACTAAAAGGCGTTCCGTATAGGCCGAGATAAATGAACAGCGCAAACAATCGATAGGTTCATCATTTAACATCAGCCTCCTGTAGTAAGATGTGCTTAGTATATGCAAAAGAAGGCCCTTTTCTCTAGGCCAACTTTGAGTAAAAGAAAACTTTCCGCTTCCCCCAAAAAAAGCCGACCCGCGAAATGCCGGGTCGGCTCAATCTGCTGCCCACAAGGACGGGCAGCAGTGATTTTTTTATGCGAAAAAGGTGAACGGAGTGAACAAATATCTCTGGAAAAGCGAAGCGCTCGCCTTTGGTTCCCGGATACCTGCCTTGTCCTACGTCTAATGAGAGGAATCCGGAACCAACAGCGATTGGAAGAGATATTTGTTCACGCAGTGTTCATTCTTTTTAGAAAAAACGCGCTCTACTGCTGCATCGTCCGAAAAATACTATGGTTGCGCAGCCCCGCAAACAAATTAAAAAATCCGATCACGAGGAAAATCGCCCCGATTACGATACGCGCCGTCGAAGTGCCGGAGAGGAACAGCTGAACGCCGGCGATAAACATAAGCATAAAGCCCATGCTGATGTTCATTCGCGAAGCATGAAGGCCGCGCGCGCGCATGTCCGTTGAGCGGCGGGATTTAAAGCTGAAAAAGACGGTAAGCGCGAGCGTAATCATAATGCCCGGCGCAAACACCCATTGCAGGAGTGAATCCATGTTTGCTACAGCTCCTTTTGTAGTCTCGATGGCGTTATTGTAGCATGAATTCACCCAAAACCGGAAATAAATGCGTTTAAGAAGGCGGTCTCGCGTACAGCCTTACTTTCACCCACACCTGCAGCTTGTTTTCCGCAACCAGAATCGTCGTGATGTCGATAGAATAGTCTTTTTCAAGGACATTGGTATAAATCTTGTTGCTCAATAATCTCCGCGCGAGCTGGGCGTCCGTGTCGATTTCATAAATGCTTTGCCCGAGGAAAACGGAAAGATCCGCCTTGATCCGCTTGATTAATTCCGCTTCCGTCACTTTATCCAGCTTGGGGCGACCGGTATTTTGGCCGGCTTCCTCTTCGATTCGGGGCAGGACGCTTTTGATGACGGTATGCTGATTTTTGAATTGCGTTAAGCTTCTTATATCCGATTCCGACTGCTCCAGCTTAACCTCAAGATCGCTCTTCAGATTTACAAGCGCCTCGAATTGGGCGTGGTAAATGGAATTGTAGATGATTGCGCCAAGCAGCATGCCAAGCAGCAGCACGCCTAGCATCTGCACCCCTTTGACATACCGCTCGAACTGAGGTACGCGCATGCGTCAAGCCGCCCCTTTGCAAATGAGCTTGACAAACTCGGTTCCCATATGGGCTCCGAGAAAAGCGATGGCGATATAAGCAACCTGAAGGACGGCAGGCGACAAATGCCCTTCCACGATATTACTTTCTATTACGCGCATCGGATCGATAGATCCTCCGACGGCCGCGACAATCGCCCAAATTTTAAGATTCCCGGCCGTGCTCAGCATCATGGAAGTAGGCGGGAGCAGCAGAAAAACCGAGCCGATTCCGGCCAGCATGGATCCTCCGACAACAACGCCAAAGGCGATAAAAAAATCTAGCCCGGCCTTTGATAATATGACGTTCACAACGCACACCTGCCTTTTAGCGCAAAGTCCAGCCTGTCCGGCTGCCTTACTACCATTCTATGGGCTATGTGCGGTCTATTATGATAAAATAGAAGGAATAAGAACTCGAAAGAGGGTGCCAGCGGATGAACAACATAGATTCCTCGTTTGTGCATTTGCACGTGCATAGCGAATATAGCTTGCTTGACGGCGCAGCCCGGATCCGCGACTTGGCGGCAAGGGCTGCCGGGCTGGGAATGAAGGCGCTTGCCCTTACCGATCACGGTGTCATGTACGGAGCTATTCCTTTTTATAGAGCATGCCTGGCACAGGGCATCAAGCCGATTATCGGCTGCGAAATGTATTTTACGGCGGGATCCCGTTTCGAGAAGGGAACGCGCAAGGATAATCCGATCTATCATTTAATTCTGTTAGCCAAAAACGAGACCGGCTACCGCAATCTGATGAAGCTGGTCTCGATTGGCCACCTGGAAGGCTTTCACTATAAACCTCGCATCGACCCGGAGGTCCTGGAGGCTCATTCGGAAGGTCTGGTCTGCCTAAGCTCCTGTCTGCACGGGGAAATCTCGCAGCATCTGCTTCACGACCGCCGGGAGGAGGCGCTATCGGCCGCATTGCGGTACAAACGGATTTTCGGAGACGATTTCTACCTGGAGCTTCAGGATCACGGCATGCTGGATCAGAAAAAAGTGGCGGCAGCCATGATCGAATTGGCGCGGGAAACGGGCATTAAGCTTGCGGCTACCAACGATGTTCATTATTTGACGCCGGAGGATGCCGCCGTGCAGGATGTTCTGATTTGCATCGGAACAGGCAAGTCGGTGGACGATACGGACCGGATGAAGATGGGGACCGATCAGCTGTATATGAAGAGCGGGGAAGAGATGGAGCTCTTGTTCCGCCATGTCCCGGAAGCGATTCGCCATACAGCCGAAATCGCGGACAAATGCTCGCTGGAGCTGACGTTTGGGCGGGCAGCGCTGCCGGTCTTCCGTCCGGTACCGGACGGCATGACTTCGTCGGCGTATTTGTCCGAGCTTTGCAGAAGCGGCTTAGCCACCCGTTATGCGGGGCTGCCGCAATGGGCGGAGGATCCTGCATTCCGGGAACGGGCCGAAGCAAGGCTTGCTTACGAGCTGTCCGTTATCGAAAATATGGGCTTCAGCGACTATTTTCTGATCGTATGGGATTTTGTCCGCTTTGCCCATGAGCAGGGCATCCGGACCGGTCCGGGACGGGGCTCGTCAGCGGGTAGCCTGGTTGCTTACGTGCTCCGGATTACCGACGTGGATCCGCTGAAGTACAAGCTGCTCTTCGAGCGCTTCCTGAATCCGGAACGGATTACGATGCCGGATATTGATATCGACTTTAACGACGAGCGCCGCGATGAGGTGATCGCTTACGTCTCGGCCAAATACGGCGATGAGCACGTGGCGCAGATCATTACCTTTGGCACGATGGCTGCCAAAGCAGCCGTCAGAGACGTTGGGCGCGCGATGAACGTGCCGTTCGCGGAGGTGGACCGGGCGGCGAAGATGATTCCGAACCAGCTTCATATTACGCTTGAGGAAGCTCTTCGGGTCAGCGACGCGCTGCGCGAAGCCTGCGAACGTCAGCCGAGGACCGATGCCATGATCAAGATGGCGCTGAAGGTGGAGGGCATGCCGCGCCACGCCTCTACCCATGCGGCCGGCGTCGTTATCTCCGGCGGGCCCTTAACCGATTACGTCCCGCTGCAGGCGGGAAGCGAGCGGACGGCGCTTACGCAGTATTCGATGGAGCATCTCGAGGCGGTTGGCCTATTGAAAATGGACTTCCTCGGCCTGAGAACGTTATCCATTCTGGAGCGTTCGCTCGTTTGGGTGAAAGGATTGTACGGCAGGGAGATTGATTTCCGCGCAGTGCCGGACAATGATCCGGCCACCTACGAGATGCTCGGGCGCGGCGAGACGATGGGCATTTTCCAGCTGGAGTCGTCCGGGGTCAGACGCGTATTGAAGGAGATGAAGCCCAGCGAATTCGAGGATATCGTATCGGTGCTTGCTTTATACCGTCCGGGTCCGATGGAATTTATTCCGAATTACATTAAGGGCAAGCATGGGCTTGCGCCGGTCAAATATCCGCATCCCTCTCTTGAGCCCATTCTGTCGGATACCTACGGCATTATTGTGTATCAGGAGCAGATCATGCAGATTGCGTCAGCCATGGCCGGCTTCTCCCTTGGCGAAGCGGATTTGCTGCGCCGCGCCGTATCGAAGAAGAAGCGGGAGGTGCTCGACGAGCAGCGCGCGCATTTCGTGAAAGGCAGCGTAAGCGAAGGCTATACCAGCGAGGACGCCAATCTGGTTTACGATATGATCGTCCGGTTTGCGGACTACGGCTTCCCGCGCGCCCATGCCGCGGCGTACGGCGTGCTTGCCTTTCAGACGGCATGGCTGAAGGCTCATTATCCGATTCCGTTTATGGCGTCGATGCTTGCTTCCGTTACCGGCAATCAGCGGAAAACCGCCGAATACGTGGACGAATGCAGACGGATGGGCATTGAGGTGCTGCCTCCCGACGTGAATGAAAGCGGCGTTACGTTTACGCCGGTTGAAGGAGCCGTCAGGTTTGGGCTTGCCGCCGTCAAAAATGTCGGTACCCAGGCCATCGAGGCCTTGGAGAAGGAGCGCCGCGAGCGGCCGTTTGACAGTCTGCTTGATCTATGCCGACGCGTCGATCTGCGCGTCGTCAACAAGCGCGTGTTGGAGTCGCTAATCCAAGCCGGGGCGATGGAGTCGCTGCCCGGCCACCGCGCGCAGCAGCTTGCCGCCCTGGAAGAGACCGTGGAAGCGGCGCTGAAATGGCGCAAGGAGAGGGAAGAGCTGCAGATCGAGCTGTTCGGCTTTGACGAGGTGCAGAACTGGGATGTCGAGCTGCCGGATATTAGGCCGTATTCAACGGGTGAGCAGCTGGAGCTGGAACGCGAGCTGCTTGGCTTGTACCTGTCCGGCCATCCGCTTGACGCGGTGGAGGAGCAGCTTGAGCCGCTTGGCCTGGATCGGCTCGCGGAGCTGGGGGAAGCGGCGGAAGGGGCCTCTGCCGTTATCGGGGCGAGAGTGGTTTCCCTTAAACCGTTTACAAATAAAAAAGGAAATGCGATGGGCTTTATTGAAGTAGAGGACAGAGTCATGCGTGCTGAGGGCGTCGTATTCCCGGCTGTATGGAAGCGCTGCGGGGATCGTCTCGTGAAGGGCGGCCTCGCGATTATTCACGCTACCGTCCAGCATCAGGACGAAGACTTCAAGCTGATCATCGAGGATGTTATGCCGTTTCAGGAAGGGTCGGCCGACGGGGAGCAATTGGCCGAGCATGTGGGGCGGATGCGGAAGCAAGCGGCCTCCCGCGCTTCGAGGCCGGCAGGCGGCGGTTATCCGCCGCAAGGGCAAGGGCAAGGGCAAGGGCAAGGGCAAGGGCAAGCCGCCGCAGTCCGGCAGGCGCCGGCTGCACAAGCGGCCTCCGCAGCCCGGAAACCGCAGCCCGCAAAGCCGGCGGAGCCTGCCGAGCGCGCGAATCCGCCTGCCGAGAAGAAGCGTCAGCGCGTCTATATCAAGATTACCGCCGCGCGCGAGCATCCGGATGTGCTGGAGCA
The DNA here is from genome assembly GCF_004345425.1 of Paenibacillus sp. BK033. GTDB lineage: Bacteria > Bacillota > Bacilli > Paenibacillales > Paenibacillaceae > Pristimantibacillus. Next base: position 182,357 of record NZ_SLVP01000003.1, on the reverse strand, counting down.
GCTGAAAAAGCTGCTGGCCGACCACCACGGCCAACTGGATACGGTACTGTTCTATGAACGGGAGCAGCGCTCGCTTGCTCTAAGCGAAACGTACCGGACAAAGCCTTCTCCGCAATTATTCAGCGCCATTGAGCAGCTTCTTGGGCAAGGAGCCGTAATTGTCAGATAATTTATGCACAACTCTATTACCTCCCGCATACATTTAATGTTACAAGTGGGATTAAGCGGCTGCTGCCGCTGCTTTTTCCCGGCTTACGTTGCATGAAAACGTACAAGCATATGCGGGAGGGATGGACATGACGTCCGGAATCGAAAAGTGGTTGCAAAAGCGTGGAGTAAGCGTGGACGATATTGCGGAAATTGTATATACGCTGCAGCGTCCTTACAATGCGGATTTAACCGTGGCCGAATGCGAAGAGAGCGTAAGAGCCGTACTGGAAAAGCGCGAAGTGCAATATGTGCTGTATACGGGAATCGCTCTTGACGAGCTGGCCGAACGCCGTTTGCTGCCGGAACCTTTGCAGGCCATCATGGAAACCGACGAGTCTCTGTACGGCGTGGATGAGACTTTGGCACTAGGAATAACGAATGTTTATGGGATGATTGGCTTGACGAGCTTCGGATATTTGGATAAAGTAAAGCCCGGCATTATTCGTCAGCTGAATCTGAAAGGCGAGAAAATTCACGTGTTTCTCGATGATCTTGTTGCAGGACTGGCGGCGGCGGCATCAGCAAGGATCGCGCATCAGGACCCAAAAGCCATCCGATACCATTTGCCCGATTCGCCATGACTGTGGTATCATTATGACATCATATGGCCTTTAACGGGATTGACTTGTTAGAAGATGCGAACTTTGCTGTGGGCAAAGTTTTCAGGAGGTACCATAATGTGGACGGTCATTTACATCGCTCCAACCGCTAGAATCGCGGACAACATCAAGAAGCGGCTTACGGAAGAAGGCTTTCTCGTAAAAGTCCGTCCAGTTAATCTGTCTAAACAGCAATATGAGATTTTGGTTCCTTCGGGTGAGTTGGAGGAGGTACAGGAAGTATTTAACTCCATCATGCAGCCGTAATACCTTATACTATTGCGCCTTGAGAGGTGTCACACATTGCAAATTAAGGACTTATTTTCAAAGAAGAAGTATGCGACCATCCCTTCTGAGCGGCCTAAACGCGACATACCGGAAGGTCTAATGAATAAGTGCTCCAAATGCGGCACCATTCAGTACAGCAAAGAATTGGATAAGAACTTGAAGGTATGCTCGTCGTGCGGGCATCATTACCGTCTGAGCGCTTGGGAACGGATTGGAATGACGCTTGATGACGGGCGTTTGTATGAATACGACGCGGATATGGAATCTGTCGATCCGCTCGAATTCCCCGGGTACAAAGGGAAGCTCGAGCAGCAGCGGCAGAAGAATCCGAATCTGCGCGAAGCCGTTGTGACGGGCGAAGGCGCCATTAACGGCCATCCGGTTGTCGTTGCGGTCATGAGCTTTGACTTTTTCAGCGGAAGCATGGGATCTGTCGTAGGCGAGAAAATAACAAGAGCAATCGAAGCGGCGCATGAGAAGAAGCTGCCCCTTCTTATTTTCTCGACATCGGGCGGTGCCCGCATGCAGGAAAGTATACTCAGCTTAATGCAAATGGCGAAGACAAGCGCCGCTCTTTCCATGTTTCAAGGGGCTGGCGGCTTGTTCATTTCGGTGTTTACGGATCCTACGATGGGCGGGGTTTCCGCCAGCTTTGCGAGTCTTGGCGACTACAATTTGGCCGAGCCCGGCGCGCTTGTGGGTTTTGCGGGCCGTATCGTAATCGAACAGACGATTCGCCAGAAGCTGCCGGACAACTTCCAGACGGCGGAGTTCAACATGCAGCATGGACAGCTGGACTTGGTTGTTCACCGCAAGGATATGAAGTCAACGCTTGGCAAGCTGCTGGATATGCATACCGTAAGGGAGGGATTATCCCATGGCGGCTGAACAGATGCTTCCGTTCGAGAAGCCCATTAGCGATTTGCGAGAGAAGATCGCAACGCTGAAGACGCTGGCTGAGAGCAACGGCATGGACTTTTCAGAAGAGATAGCGCGTCTTGAAGAGAAGTGCAAGCAAATGGAAGAAGAGCTGTACAACGAAATGACCCCGGCGCAGAAGATGCACATTGCGCGTCTTCACCAGCGTCCGACCTCGCTTGATTTCATTCAGGCGGTCTTCACGGACTTTATCGAGCTCCATGGCGACCGTTTGTTCGCGGACGATCTGGCGATCGTCGGCGGTCTGGCCAAGCTGAACGGTCTGCCGGTAACGGTAATCGGCCATCAGCGCGGCAAGGATACGAAGGATAATATTGCCCGTTTCTTTGGCAGTCCCCATCCGGAAGGATTCCGGAAAGCGCTGCGCCTTATGCAGCAAGCAAACAAATTCAAACGCCCGATCGTTACTTTTATCGATACCAAGGGCGCTTACCCAGGCAACACGGCCGAGGAGCGTGGCCAATCGGAAGCGATTGCCCGCAACTTAAGAGAAATGGCCGGATTTGGCGTGCCAATCGTCTGCATCGTTATCGGTGAAGGCGGCAGCGGCGGGGCGTTGGCCCTCGGCGTAGGCAACCGGGTACTGATGCTGGAGAATGCAATTTACTCCGCAATTTCCCCTAACGGCGCGGCTTCCATTCTGTGGAAGGATGCATCCAAGGCGGATATTGCGGCTGAAGCGATGAAAATTACGGCGAAAGATTTGCTCGAGTTCGAAGTGATCGAGGACATCATAGAAGAGCCGCAAGGCGGCGCGCATCGCGATTTGGCGTTCACGGCGGAACGGCTGAAGGAGAAATTGTGGAAGCATTTGGTGGAACTTCTGCCGATGACACCCGAGCAACTCATTGAAGACCGTTACCATAAATTCCGCAAGATTGGCGAGTTCCAAGTGGCGGAAGCTGCAGCGCAGGAAGCTGCGCAAGCCCCGCAAGAGGCTGAAGCCCCCGCAATGACGGAACCGGCAAAGGCATAAAATTTTCAAGCTGTCGTACAAGCTGCGGCTCAAGATTTCGATTATTGACTATAATGACTATAGCAGGCACTAAACGGAGGATACTTAAAGATGCGTAAAGCTAAGATTGTATGTACGATTGGACCTTCCAGCGAATCGTTGGAAAACACGAAGAAACTGATTAAAGCGGGTATGAACGTTGCCCGTCTGAACTTCTCCCACGGCGACTTTGAAGAGCATGGCAACCGGATCAAAAACATCGGTATCGCAAACAAAGAGCTTGGAACTAACGTAGCGATTCTGCTCGACACGAAAGGGCCGGAGATTCGTCTCGGCAAGCTGAAGGAAGAGCCGATCGAGCTCGTGGCGGGCGAACGCGTTGCGCTTACAACGGAAGAGATTCTGGGCGACATTCATCGTGTGCCTATCACTTACAACAACCTGCCTAACGATGTTTCCGTAGGCTCGACGATTCTGATCGATGACGGCTTGATCGGCCTGACGGTCGAAGAAGTGCAAGGCACTGAAATTATTTGCCGCATCAACAACAGCGGTCAAATCAAGAGCAAAAAAGGCGTTAACGTCCCTGGCGTTGCGATTTCCCTTCCGGGCATCACCGAAAAAGACGCTAACGATATCATCTTCGGTATCGAAATGGGCATCGACTTCGTGGCGGCATCGTTCGTTCGTAAAGCAAGCGACGTGCTTGAAATTCGCGAGCTGCTTGAGCGTCATAATGCAAGCCACATCCAGATCATCTCCAAAATCGAGAACCAACAAGGCGTTGACAATCTCGACGAGATTCTGGAAGTTTCCGACGGCCTGATGGTTGCCCGCGGCGACCTTGGCGTGGAGATCCCGGCCGAAGAAGTACCGCTGGTACAAAAAACAATGATCGAAAAATGTAACCGTGCCGGCAAACCGGTCATCACGGCTACTCAAATGCTGGATTCGATGCAGCGCAACCCGCGTCCTACACGCGCGGAAGCAAGCGACGTGGCGAACGCGATCTTCGACGGCACGGACGCCATCATGCTCTCCGGCGAAACGGCTGCCGGCAAATACCCGGTTGAAGCGGTAACAACGATGTCCCGTATTGCCGAGCGTGCGGAAGCGGCTCTGGAATACCGTGAAATCTTCACGAAGCAAGCGAACGCTCAACAAACTTCCGTTACGGAAGCAATCAGCCAGGCGGTTGCCGTATCCGCTCTGGACCTGAACGCTGCTGCAATCGTGACTTCGACGCAAAGCGGCTTCACAGCTCGCATGGTATCCAAATACCGTCCGAAAGCGCCAATCATCGCGGTAACAAACGATGAGAAGGTGATGCGACGTCTGGCTCTGATCTGGGGCGTTAAACCGGTTCTTGGCGAAATCGCGGAAACAACGGACGCCATGTTCGAGAACGCGGTTGATGGCGCGCGAAGCACGGGCTTGATCAGCCTTGGCGATACAATCGTTATTACGGCAGGTGTTCCGGTTGGCCGCGCAGGCACAACCAACCTGATTAAGATCCACCATGTTGGCGAGCTTCTGGCTCAAGGCCAAGGCATCGGCAGCCAAACGGCTACCGGCCGCATCGTGGTTGCGCGCACGCCCGAAGAAGCAAACGCGCGCGTAACGTCCGGTTCGATCCTGGTTACGGTATCGACGGATAAAGAATATATGCCTGCTTTCGAAAAAGCGGCAGCTGTTATTACAGAGCAAGGCGGTATTACAAGCCATGCAGCCGTATGCGGCATTAACCTGGGTATTCCGGTTATTCTGGGCATCTCGAATGCAACGGAACTGCTGATGGACGGTACGGAAGTAACGGTCTACGGCGAGACTGGCGTTGTATACTCCGGACAAGCTAAAGTCCTGTAATAACGAATTTCATATTTCTCTTTGGAATCAGAGAAGAACAGAAGCGAGGGTGAGCCATTCACCGTCGCTTTTGTTTCACATACAGAGGTATATACATATGCTCGATTTATGTTTGCGTTTTGTAAACAAAGCTAATTTTTTCGACCTCAAGTTCGTAATAATATAGGGGGGGCTTCATCATGACGTCACAACAATGGTTCCTTCATCCTCTGCGCGTTCGTTATCAGGAAACGGATCAAATGGGGGTTGTTTTTCATGCCAATTACATAACCTGGTTTGAAATTGGCCGTACCGAGCTGATTCGTTCAGCGGGATATGACTACAAAACCATCGAGCAGCAAGGCCTGCTGCTTCCGGTTGTGGATCTTCAGTGCCAGTACGAGCTTCCGGCCCGATACGACGATACGGTGCTGATTTGTACGCGTATATCGGATTTTTCGCCTGTGCGTCTTTCTTTTGAATCGGAAATCCGCAAGGTGAGTCTGGATCAATTTCATCCTGCGATTGCAGAGCGGTACGAGGATCTTCCGGGGGAGCGGCTGGTAGCCGGCGGAACAAAGCATGTCTGGGTAAACGAGAAATGGCGGCCCGCAAGATTGGATAAAGGCTTGCCTGAATTATATTCTTTGCTGCAGTCCATGGTTTCGCTGTAACCGGAGCATCGAGCTTTAACTTGATCTTTACAAATCGTTAATATTCCTATAATAGTCATCTGTCATAATAGGGGCATAATTGGGGAGGCGTGAGGAATGACAAGACAATTGTCCCACTATGTGAACCGGGATTTGAGCTGGATTGAATTTAACCGCAGAGTGCTGCAGGAAGCACAGGAATCGAATAATCCACTGCTTGAACGCGCCAAATTTTTATCCATTGTATCCAGCAATCTGGATGAATTCATGAGTGTTCGAGTAGCCGGCATTCAGGATCAGATCCGCGCGGGCTATACGAAGATGGATTTTACCGGCTATACGCCTGCCGGGCTGTGGAAAAGGCTGATCAAACGCACGACCCAGATGGTCTATGATCAATACAAAACGTACCGGGAAGTATTTCGCTCTCTAGGGCGGGAAGGCATTATCATATCATCCGTCAAGGAACTGAATGTCAGCCAGTCCAAGGCGGTGTCGGAATATTTTCAGGAAATTGTTTTCCCCGTGTTAACGCCGATGGCCGTTGACCAGAGCCGCCCGTTCCCCCTCGTGCATACGAAAGAGCTCTACTTGGCGGTGCTTTTGCAGCGGGAGGATTCGGACAAGGACGATGAGCCGTTGTTTGCTATCGTACAGGTTCCTTCGATACTGCAGCGCTTTGTGCCGGTACCGGGACGGACAAACAGCAAGAAGATGGAGTTTGTGCTGCTCGAGGATCTTATCGAAAATCATATCACTACTTTGTTTAACGGCTACATTCCCTTCGCCGTTCATGCGTTCCGCCTTACGCGCAATGCCGATCTTACGTTGAATGAAGACGGGGCGGAAGACCTTCTGGAGGAGATCGAGAAGGAGCTGCGCAGAAGACGCTGGGGCATTCCCGTGCGGTTGGAAGTCGCGAGAGGCATGCATCCGATGGCGCTTGAAATTTTGAAGGAAGAGCTGGAGATTGAAGATAATCTGATAGAAATCGATGGTCCTCTTGATCTCAGCTTCCTGATGAAATTTGCGAACGCGCTCCCGGGCTACGACAACCTTCGCTATAGCCGTCTTGAGCCGGTATATCCGCATGAATTCGACGAGACGGACGATATGTTCGAAGTGATCCGCCAGCGCGACGTGCTGATGTATCACCCCTACGAGTCGTTTGAAGCGGTTAATGATTTTATCGACCTGGCTGCGGAAGACCCTAACGTATTGGCGATCAAGATGACCTTATACCGTGTCAGCGGTCAATCCGCGCTTGTACAGGCTTTGTCCAAGGCGGCGGAAGCAGGCAAGCAGGTAACGGTGGTTGTGGAGCTTAAGGCGAGGTTTGACGAGGAGCGGAATATCGCCTGGGCGCGCCAGCTGGAGAAATCGGGCTGCCATGTCGTTTACGGCCTCGTTGGCCTCAAGACGCATGCCAAGATTTGTCTGGTTGTCCGCAGGGAAAGCGGCACGTTGCGCCGCTACGTCCATGTCGGAACGGGCAACTACAACGACAGCACGGCAACGTTGTATACGGATATCGGTTTATTTACTTCCCATCCGATTATCGGCAGCGATGCCTCAGCATTGTTTAATGAAGTAACCGGGTACTCCTCGCCATATGAATGGAAGGCGTTTGGCGTTGCTCCGACAGACTTGAAGGAGAAGCTGTTCCGGTTGATTGACCGCGAGATTGCTAACGCCGATCAGGGTAAAAGGGCACGTATTATTGCCAAGATGAATTCCTTGTCCAATCAGGAAATGATCGATAAGCTGTACGAGGCTTCGCAAGCCGGAGTCAAGATTGACTTGATTGTCCGCGGCGTCTGCTGCCTGAGACCCGGCGTAGCCGGACGCAGCGACAATATTCGCGTAATCAGTATCGTGGACCGGTTCCTGGAGCATGCGAGGGTGATGTACTTCCATAACGGCGGAGAAGAAGAGGTTTACTTGTCGAGCGCGGACTGGATGACGAGGAATCTGACGCGCCGGATCGAGCTGATGAGTCCCGTATTTGACGAGAATCTGCGCAAAACCTTGATCAACATGCTGCAGCTTAATCTGGACGATAACGTGAAAGCCCGCGAGCTGCAGGCAAACGGCACCTACGTTCATGTGAAGAACGAAATGATGCCGTTCCGCAGTCAATTCGAAGCCAGGTCGATTCCGCAGTGGAAAAATTACGTATAGTCGGGAAGGGCGAGAACGGGAGTTAGTCCCCACAGCTTTTTGAAATCGGAGGACAGCTCCTCGACTTCCCGGGCTTCAACGGCTAACGTTCCTTCGGAACGCAGCGGATTAAGCAGAAGCTGGCTTCCGGATTGGACGGCTTCCAATCGGCCGAGCGCTTGCGTCTCGCTGCGGTCAAGCGCTGCCGCCAGCTGGAGCAGAATGCCAAGCTTATAAATGGTATCCATATCGGATTCGCCGAGCAGTTCCTTGTACTCCAGAAGCTGCTGGCGGGTCCGGTTTTTGCTTTTGTAAGAGGCTATAGCCGCAATCATCAGAATTTCCCGGTGGGCAAGCCCGTTGAGATGGGAGTTCACTATGAGATAGAACGTATGCTTCGCAAATTCGTAATAATCAATGGAAGCGCCGATCTTGAACAAAGTGGAGGCGGCATCAAGCAGCACCTTCGCCCGGTTCGGAAGCAGATGCACGGGTCTCAGCTCATCGTAGAGCTGCAGGGCCAGACGGTTAACTTGCATCACATGCTGCTTGGGCGCAGCAGGATGCAAAGCGATTACGTTCTGCAGGCTGAACGCGAGCACGTCTTGATGCAGGGAACGCTCCGGGAAACGGGTCGCATGGAACAAGCCGTCGCGAAGTCCGGAGCCGCAGATGCGGTAATGGCTGGTCTTCAGCAGGCGGAACAAGGTACGCAGCACCGCAATGCCGGGCACAATGACATCTACGCGGTCCTTGGACAGACCAGGGAACTTCTTGCGTTTGTCCAGCGGCGTCAGGAACAGCTCCTGAAACAGGGCATCCGCATCTGGCCCCGTCATCGGATAGTTATGAGTTTGGGTGAAAGGGTACTTCGTCGCGGCCTGATGAATTTTGCCCATTGCGCGTGCGGTTCCGCCTACCGCAATGAGCGGCAGGGATGGAGCTTTCGTCAGCCAAGGCTCGTTTTTGACGGCTTCGGCGACCAGCGCTTCAATGCTTTTTAGTCCTTCTTCGTTCAGCATCCCTTTTACCGCATAGCTCCGGTTCAGACTGACGCAGCCAAACGGGAAAGAGACCGATTGGACGAGCTGGCGGCCGCGGAACAAAGAGACCTCCGTGCTTCCTCCGCCGATATCGACAAGAAAGCCGTCCTGCACATCCATGGCGTTAATCATGCCGAGGAAGCCGTAGGAAGCTTCTTCTTCGCCGCTTAGCAATTCGATCGTAAGGCCGGTTTCGGATTTAATCGTTTCCAAAATTTCAGCCCGGTTGGCCGCGTTGCGGATGGCGGCAGTCGCGACCGCTCGGATATGCCCGGTCCGGTTATGGGCGCAAATCATGGTGAAGTGGTTCAGGGTGCCGAGCAGCTCGGCGATCGCATCCGTGGCCAGAATGCCGTCGTCATCAACGCGCTCCGCGAGGCGGGCAGGGCGCTTGCCTCCGTCAATGACGCGATGCGCGCCGTTTGCCGTCCGCTCGTAGACAACAAGGCGGACTGAGTTCGAGCCGATGTCGATGATGCCAATTCGTTGTTCTGTCATCGTGTTCCTCCGTGCGAGTTATTTCTTCTATTCTATCACATTGAAATATGATTCCGGTAAGCGAGTATTTTTGCGGGGAATAGGGAAAAATGCGTCTGGAGCAATTCGTGCGAAATTTGTGGAAGAAAGGGAATGAAAAAAAACTTTATAGCGCCGATAAAGCATTTCTATGTCCGGTTTTGTTCACTTCGCTGTCAAAATCATTTATGATTAATAGCGACGAGAGGTTTACTATTTTTGGCGAATAACTTTTCAAGTTAGAGGAGAGAGAACGAATGACAGCAACTAAAGGTCTTGAAGGAATTGTGGCCGCTTCTTCGTCGATCAGCTCCATTATCGATGGAGTCTTGACATATCGCGGTATTAATATTGATGATCTTGCAGAAAATGCGACATTCGAAGAGGTTGCCTACCTGCTGTGGTACGGTAAGCTGCCGAATCGTTCCGAGCTCGAAGGCTTGCAGCAAAAGCTGGATCAATACGCGGCTATCCCTGCTCAAGTAATCGAACAAATTAAATTGTATCCGCAAGGCACTAACTCGATGGCGGCGCTTCGCACAGCGGTATCGAGCCTTGCCTTGTACGACGCATCCGCTAACGACATGTCTCCCGAGGCGAATCAGCTGAAAGCAATCAAGCTGCAAGCCCAGCTGCCGACGGTTGTGGCCGCTTTCGCCCGCATCCGCGAAGGCAAAGAGCCAATCGCTCCTAAAAAAGGCGTATCGATCGCTTATAACTTCCTGTATATGCTGACTGGCGAAGAGCCTGCCGAAGTAGCGATTAAAGCCTTGGATCAAGCATTGGTTCTGCATGCTGACCACGAGCTTAACGCTTCGACATTCGCAGCTCGCGTAACCGTTGCGACTTTGTCCGATATCTATTCCGGCGTAACCTCCGCAATCGGCGCGCTGAAAGGCCCTCTGCACGGCGGCGCTAACGAAGCGGTAATGGTGATGCTCGAGGAAATCGGTTCGATGGAGAACGTTGAAGGCTACATCAACAACGCGCTTGCTAACAAACAAAAAATCATGGGCTTTGGCCACCGCGTATACAAAGACGGCGACCCGCGCGCGAAGCACCTGCAAAAAATGTCCCGCGAGCTGGGCAAACTGACAGGCAACATGGAGCTGTACGAGATGTCCATTAAGATCGAAGACATGGTTACCGGCCAAAAAGGTCTGAAACCAAATGTTGATTTCTACTCGGCATCGGTTTACACTACATTGGGTATTCCTCGCGACCTGTTCACGCCGATCTTCGCAATCAGCCGCGTTTCGGGATGGAGCGCGCATATCCTTGAGCAATACGAAAACAACCGTCTGATTCGCCCTCGCGCTGATTATGTCGGCCCGGTTAACGCGAAATATATTCCAATCGAGCAGCGCTAATTACAAGGCGCGGCTTACATACCCTTAAGGAGGATTTATTCTAATGGCACAATTCGAGAAATACGCCCTTCCAACAGAAGGCGAGCAAATTACAATTGATAACGGTGCTCTCCAAGTACCTAACAACCCAATCATTCCTTTCATCGAAGGCGACGGCACGGGCCGCGACATCTGGCGCGCATCGAAGCGCGTGCTTGACGCAGCTGTAGAGAAAGCATACGGCGGCAGCAAAAAAATCGCTTGGTACGAAGTGTTCGCAGGCGAAAAAGCATTCAACGAGTTCGGCGAATGGCTGCCAGCTGATACGCTGACTGCAATCCGTGAATACATCGTTGCGATCAAAGGTCCTTTGACTACGCCAATCGGCGGCGGTATCCGTTCCCTGAACGTTGCGCTTCGCCAAGAGCTTGACCTGTACACTTGCCTTCGTCCGGTTCGTTACTTCGCTGGCGTACCATCCCCGGTTAAACGCCCTGAGCTGGTTGACATGGTTATCTTCCGCGAGAACACGGAAGACATCTATGCAGGTATCGAGTACCAAGAAGGCTCCGAGCAAGTGAAGAAAGTGATCGCATTCCTGCAAAACGAAATGGGCGTTAACAAAATCCGTTTCCCTGAAACTTCCGGTATCGGCATTAAGCCAGTATCCAAAGAAGGCTCCCAACGTCTTGCGCGCGCTGCAATCGAATACGCGATCAAACACGGCAAGAAGTCCGTTACGCTCGTACACAAAGGCAACATCATGAAATATACGGAAGGCGCGTTCAAGAACTGGGGCTACGAAGTGGCTGAGCAAGAGTTCGCGGACAAAACTTTCACTTGGGGTCAATACGACCGCATTAAAGAAGCAGAAGGCACTGACGCTGCAAACAAAGCGCAAGCAGATGCTGAAGCTGCTGGCAAAATCATCGTAAAAGACGCGATTGCCGACATCGCTCTGCAGCAAGTTCTGACTCGTCCAACCGACTTCGACGTAATCGCAACGCTGAACCTGAACGGCGACTATCTGTCCGACGCTCTGGCTGCACAAGTTGGCGGTATCGGTATCGCTCCGGGCGCTAACATCAACTACCTGACTGGCCATGCAATCTTCGAAGCTACTCATGGTACTGCTCCTAAATACGCGGACAAAGACGTAGTTAACCCAGGTTCCGTTATCCTGTCCGGCGTTATGATGCTTGAGCATCTGGGCTGGCAAGAAGCGGCTGACCTCATCTATAAAGGCATGGAAACTTCGATCAACAACAAAACCGTTACTTACGACTTCGCACGCCTGATGGAAGGCGCTACCGAAGTGAAATGCTCGGCATTTGCTGACGAAGTCATTAAAAACATGTAGTTTACAAAAAGCGGGGGGCATTATTGCCCCCTCTTTTTTTGCCATTAAACAAGCTTTTTTCCCTTATCTTCTATCTTATTTGGATGACTTTCGGCAATAATGCAGATGTTAATACAAGTATAGGAGGGTTATATGAATGGCTATTAAACGCAGAAAAATTACGGTAGTAGGTGCGGGTTTTACAGGCGCAACCACGGCTCTGATGGCCGCCCAGAAGGAACTTGGCGATATCGTGCTGGTCGACATTCCCCAACTGGAGAATCCGACAAAAGGCAAAGCGCTTGATATGCTGGAATCAACCCCGGTTCAAGGCCTGGACGCCAACATTACGGGTACATCCAATTACGAAGACACGAAGGATTCCGATGTCGTTATCATTACGGCTGGCGTTGCCCGCAAACCGGGAATGAGCCGCGACGACCTGGTGAACACCAATGCAGGAATCGTCCGTTCGGTGTGCGAAAGCGTAAAGGCAACAAGTCCAAATGCTTATGTCATTATCCTCTCCAATCCGGTAGACGCGATGACTTACGTGGCTTACCAGACGCTTGGTTTTCCTAAAAATCGCGTGATCGGCCAATCCGGGGTTCTGGATACCGCGCGTTATTGCACCTTTATCGCGCAGGAGCTGAACGTCTCCGTGGAGGATGTACGCGGTTTTGTGCTAGGCGGGCATGGCGACGACATGGTGCCGCTCGTTCGGTACTCCAATGCAGGCGGTATTCCGATCGAGAAGCTGATTCCGGCTGACCGCATCGAAGCGATCGTACAGCGCTCCCGCGTTGGCGGCGGCGAGATTGTTAATTTGCTGGGCAACGGCTCGGCCTATTACGCGCCTGCGGCATCGCTGGTTCAAATGACGGAAGCGATCCTGAAGGATAAGAAGCGCATTCTGCCGGTTATTGCCCTGCTTGAAGGCGAATACGGCTACAACAACCTGTTTATGGGCGTGCCTACGATTATCGGTGGAGACGGTATCGAGAAGGTTATCGAGCTTGAGCTGACGGCGGAAGAAAAAGCCGCTCTGGACAAATCGGCGGAATCCGTTCAAAATGTAATTAAAGTAGTGACGGGCTAACCGATAAGCCTTATACTCATAAAGTTTCGTTTGGGAGGACCCTGACACATTGCTGCCAGGGTCCTTATTGTGATTACGGAAGGGGGAATCGACGTGCTTCAGCAGGCACGTAGCGAGCTGAAAAGGGTCTACGGGTACGATACGTTTCGTCCGGGCCAAGAGGGTATTATCGAAGGGATATTGGAGGGACGAGATACGCTTGCCATTCTGCCGACAGGCGGAGGGAAGTCGATCTGCTACCAGATTCCGTCCTTGCTTATGCCCGGGACCTCGATAGTCATTTCGCCGCTTATATCGTTGATGAAAGATCAGGTTGATGCCTTAAACCGGCTTGGCGTGCCCGCGGCGTTTCTGAACAGCTCCTTAGGAGCGGAAGAATACCGGACCGTTCTCCGCAATGCGCTTCGAGGCGAGTACAAAATGCTGTACGTCGCGCCGGAGCGGCTGGATGCGCCTATGTTCACAACCTTGTCCGAGCAGCTGCATATCCCAATGATCGCAATCGACGAAGCCCACTGCGTATCGCAGTGGGGGCATGACTTCCGTCCAAGCTACCGGCAGCTGGCAGGCTGGATCGGAAAAATGCCGAACCGCCCGCTTGTTGCGGCTTTTACGGCGACAGCGACTCAGGAGGTAGCCGCGGACATTACGGCGATGCTTGGTTTGCGTGAGCCGAATGTGTTTGTGACCGGCTTTGCAAGGCCCAATCTGTCTCTCTCGGTTGTAAGCGGAGGGGACAAGAAAAATTTCCTGCAGCAGTTTTTGCGCGAGCGGGAGGATCAATCCGGCATTATTTATACGGCTACCAGAAAAGAAGCGGAGCAGGTGCAGGAGCTGCTTGTTCGAAAAGGAATTGCGGCGGGTAAGTATCATGGCGGGTTGTCCGATACGGAACGCGCGGAGACGCAGGAACGCTTCCGGTTTGACGAGATCCGCATTATGGTAGCCACGAACGCTTTCGGAATGGGGATCGACAAGCCTAATGTCCGTTACGTCATTCACTGGCAGATGCCGGGCGATATCGAGTCCTACTACCAGGAAGCGGGACGCGCCGGCCGGGACGGCGAGGAGAGCGAATGCGTGCTGCTGTTCGAACCGCAGGATGTGCAGGTGCAGCGTTTCCTGATCGAACAGGGTATGGGAGATGAATACCGGAAGTCGGTCCAGCTGTCCAAGCTTCACAACATGATGAATTACAGCCGCACGCAGCGCTGTCTTCAGCAATACATCGTCGATTATTTCGGCGAGAAGGGCGTTGAGCCTTGCGGAAAATGCAGCAACTGTCTGGATAAAAGCGAGCTGGTTGACCGGACGGCCGAAGCGCAGAAGGCCTTATCCTGCGTTGGCCGGATGAAAGGGCGGTTTGGCGTTACGATGGCGGCCAAGGTGCTCAAAGGCTCAAGGGACAAACGTCTGCTCGAGTTCGGCCTCGACCGCCTGACCACTTACGGGCTCTTCGGCAATTGGCCGGAGAAGGAGATTGCCGACTGGCTGTACTGGCTGGTGGCGGAAGGTTATCTCCGGATGAGCGAAGGCCAGTACCCGACCGTATCGCTAACGGCAAACGCTCTGCCCGTACTGGAGGGCAAAGAGACCGTTATGCAGCGTCTTCGGACGAGCGTTCGCCGAAGCGCTTCGGGAGAAGGCGGAGCAGCCTCTTCGCCTCTGTTCGATGCCCTCAAGAATTGGCGTAAGGAAGCGGCGGCCAGAGAGAATGTACCTCCGTTTATGCTGTTCTTTGACGCGACGCTGAAGGAGCTGGCCGATGTCCGGCCCGTTACGGAAGAGCAGCTGATGCAGACGAAAGGGATTGGCGCGGCAAAGGCAAGCAAATACGGCGAGGAGGTGCTCGCCATTATTCAGGCGTATGCCGGTAGCGAGGGCGGTAGCGCTACGGCTAGCATTAGCGCAGCGCCAAGACGGCAGCCGGCAGCGCGTCCAACGTCAACCTCGGAGGAAACCCCAAGCCATGTTCAGACGCTGGAGCGGTTTAACGCCGGTCTGGAAACAGCTGCGATTGCGGAAGAGCGTGGACTCAGCCGGGTGACGATTGAGGGCCATTTAATCCGTTGCGCGGAAGAAGGGTATGAGCTCGATTGGAGCCGTATCATTCCGGAGCAGTACGAGGACCGGATTGTACAGGTTATCGGGGAGCTGGGATGGGAGAAGCTGAGGCCCCTTAAAGATGCCCTGCCGGAGGAAGTCGATTATTTCGCTATCCATGGAGTAATCGCCAAACACGGCTTTAAGACGAAATCTTGAACATTGCCGAAAATGCTTGGGAAATGGCGTATTCCTTGAGGCTTCTCTTTGTGTTTCAGACAGGCATTTAGTATACTTATTGGTAGATTACGCATATGCAGGAGGGTATTTCATGAATGATGTGTTTTTCTTTTTACACTTGCTAGGGGCAGTCGGAATGGGCTTTTATATCGTTCTTCCGATCATGATCGGCAAAGCGACAAAGCTTGCCGGCCTTGGACAAGGCGGATTGGCTGACGGCCTTGTATCGGCAAACCGGATTGTGCAATATGCGCTTATTGTTCAGCTGCTGACGGGCGGCTACATGATGTCGCAGGCGGATTATTCCGTTGCCTGGATGATCATCGTAACGGTCTTGTTCCTTGCGATCGCAGCCATATCCGGCATTATGTCGAAGCCGCTTAAGCGTATCGTATCTTCGATTCAGGACGGACAAAGCGCGACAGGCCATATCGCAAAAGCACGCACGTTCAGCTTAATCGTATTGATTCTTTACGTGGTAGTCATTTATTTCATGGCTTTCCCTATGTACAAGTAACAATCAACGCTAACGAAGCAAGAATTACTACAGCAGTCATTATTATGACTACTTGTGTAGTAATTCTTTAAGCCAATGCTTACGAAGTAAGAATTACCACAGCGGCTATTAACATTGCCGCTATAATGGTAATTCTTTTTAGGAGGAGAAATCGTGCATCAATCACCAGACGTAGTAACCTTTGGGGAATCGATGGCATTGTTTATGCCGCAGGAGCACAAAGCTCTGGAACGGGCAACAACGCTGGAGCAAGGCTTCGGCGGCGCGGAGAGCAACGTGGCAATCGGGCTTGCGAGACTCGGCTGCTCCGTAGGCTGGTTCGGGGCGCTTGGCAACGATCCATTCGCCCGCATGATTGTGAAAACGCTTCGCGGGGAAGGCGTAGACGTGTCGCGCGTCAAATTCAGCGACGAGGCTCCGACAGGCATGATGTTCCGCGAGCAGGTGGCGGGCCGTCTTGCCGTTCATTACTACCGCAAGCATTCCGCGGCTAGCCGGATGACTCCCGAAGAGCTGGATGCGGATTACATCCGCGGAGCCAAGCTGCTGCATATTACGGGCATTACCACGGCTCTTAGCGAGAGCGCGAAGCAAACGGTGCTGCGGGCCGTACAGATTGCGAAAGAGGCCGGCGTAAAGATTTGTTTCGATCCGAATCTCCGCCTTAAGCTTTGGTCGATTGAAGAAGCGCGCGAAGTGCTGCTCCCTCTTGCTGAAGAAGCGGACTACTTCCTGCCGGGCTGGGACGAGCTGAAGCTTCTGTATCAGACGGATGACTTTGAAGAAGTGAAAGCTAAGCTGAAGCAGCTGAAGGCTGTTACGGTTATCAAAGGACTAGACGACACGACGGTTGTCCTCGATAACGGCGAGGAATCAAGCGTTCCGTTCTATCCGGCCGAGAAGGTAGTCGATACGGTTGGAGCAGGGGACGGCTTCTGCGCGGGCTTCCTCGCTGGCGTGATGAAAGGCATGACGCCGGTGGAAGCGGTTGGCCTTGCCAGCATCAACGGATCATTGGTCGTGCAAATGCGCGGCGACTGGGAGGCTCTCCCGGAATGGAGCGCCGTTGAACAGCGCATGTCCTCCAAAGCGTGGGTGGAGCGATAACCATGGTTGATTCGAACGTTTCTGGATCCAAGGGGCAGCGCCGACGCGAAGCGATATTGCAGCTGCTCAAGCAGCAAGGACGCATTACGATTCAAGAGCTGGTGGAACGCTTTGATTGCTCGGAGGCAACGGCTAGACGCGATCTCGAGCAAATGGAAGCGGCGTATCCGATCATCCGAACCATCGGCGGCGCGATGTACGACGGCATGAATACGGTCCGCGACACAGCGTTTGCGGAACGGGAAGGGCTGTCGTATTTGGAGAAAGAGCGTATCGCCGCCAAGGCCGCATCGCTTATCGAAGAGGGCGATGTGATTGGCTTGTCGGGCGGAACCACGAACTATCTGCTTGCCAAGCTTCTTAAGCTGCGGAGCGGGATCACCGTGGTTACCAACGCCGTCAATATCGCGATGGAGCTTGCGGGCAGCAGCGTCCAGGTTGTCGTAACCGGCGGGATTATGCGGCATAACAGCTTTGAGCTATGCGGGCCGCTTGGCGAAGGAATGGTCGCGCATCTGAATATCGGCAAGATGTTCATCGGGGTCGACGGCATATCCGCTGCCGGCGGCATTACGACGTATTCGGAGCAGGAAGCCCAGATTGCAAAGGCGCTTATCAAGCGTACCCATACGACGTACGCGGTATTTGATCAGACGAAGGTCGGCAAGACCTCGTTGTTCTCGATCGCTGCGCTGCCCGAGCTGCAGGCTTTTATTACCGATGTGCCGTTAACGGGAGATCTGGCGGACAAAGCCGGACAGCATCGGATCGTTGTCCATGTGGCAGCAGAGCAGGAATAGAAAGAGCGGTTGAAGGACATAATCCTTCAACCGCTCTTTTGTTTGTTTACTCGGCCGAATACACCTGTCTGCCTTTTACCCATGTCGATCGCACTTTGCTGAAATCCGGTTCGGCAAGGACGAGGTCTGCTTGCTTGCCAACGGCGATGGAGCCGGTCGACTCGAACAATCCAAGCTGTCTTGCAGGGTTAGCGCTGGCATAACGGCTGATCTCATTGACGGATAACCCGGAGTTCTCCAGCATATAACGGAATGCGTTAATCATCGTCAGGCTGCTGCCGGCCAAATTGCCTTCCTGCAGCCTTGCTACGCCATCCTGCACGATAACGGGCAACCCTCCAAGGTCGTACAAGCCATCCGGTCTTCCGGCCGCGGAGATCGCATCGGTAATAAGAATAAGCTTATCCTCCGGCTTGGAGGAAGCAAGCAGCTTGATCGCTCCCGGATGCACGTGATGGCCGTCAGCGATAAGTTCCGCGTATATCCGGTCATCGGTCAGCACGGCGCCTACGGTACCCGGCTCGCGGTGATGAAGCGGGCGCATGGCATTATAGGTATGAACGGCATGCGTAAGTCCGGCTTCCGCTGCTTGCGTCATCACTTCAAAGGTTGCATCGGTATGACCGCATGCGACAACCACTTGATGGTCGGACAGCCACTTAATCGCTTCGATGGCGCCTTCATTCTCGGGGGCGAGCGTCAGAAGCTTGAGAACGCCCGGATAACGCGCTGTCCAATCCTCCAGCCAGTCGAGACGAGGCGGCGACAGGAATGCGGGATTCTGGGCCCCAATCCACTTGAGGCTGATAAAAGGTCCTTCCAGGTGGACGCCAAGCAGCGGGGCGTACGGCATATCTTTTTTCATATAAGCGCTGGTTGCCTGGAATACCGCTTCAATCGCTTCCTGCGAGGCCGTTACGGTTGTAGCCAGCATCCCGGTAGTGCCTTGGGAAGCATGGAACTTCGTGATCGTGTCGTAGCTTTCTTCATTGGCATCCATGAAATCTCCGCCAAATCCGCCATGCACGTGGACATCGATAAAGCCAGGAAGCAGCCATGCTCCTTGTCCGTCCATAACATGATCAAAGCCTGCTGTATCTTCCTTACCTTCGTTCACGCCGGCAATAATGCCGTCCTTGATGCTTACGCTGCCTGCGGTTACCCGGTTTTCCAGAACGATCCGTACGTTGTGAATAAGCAGCGATTTGCCGCCTGGTTGTGTCATTATCCCAACATCCTTCCTGCCTCGCGGTCAAGGAGCACGGTAACGCGCGGATGCGTCTGAAGCAAGGATGCCGGTACCTCCGTCGTAATGGGTCCGGTCAACGCTTGTTTGACGATATCCGCTTTATCCGCGCCGCGTACCACGAGAACAATCGAATTTGCTTTCAGAATCGATCCCACGCCCATCGTAATCGCGTATTCCGGCACTTCGTCCATGCTGGCGAAAAATCTCGCATTCGCTTCCCGCGTCTCCTCCTTCAGCTTCACGACGTGGGTTTCCCCCGATAAAGCGTGATCCGGCTCGTTAAAGCCGATATGGCCGTTATGGCCAATCCCAAGAAGCTGGACATCGATCTGCCGATCCAGCAGCATGCGGTCATACTGCGCGCACTCTGCTTCAAGATCCTCCGCCATGCCGTTCGGAAGGAAGGTCTGCGTATCCGGAATATCGATATGAGCGAATAAATGCTTGTTCATATAATAGGCGTAGCTTTGATCGTTATAAGGCTTAAGCCCGACGTATTCGTCGAGGTTAAATGTCGTAACTCCGGCGAAGGATACGTCGCCTTTCCGGTATTTCTCTACCATTTTGGCATAAATGCCCACGGGTGTCGATCCTGTTGCAAGACCTAGTACCGCGTTTGGCTTGGCTTTAACGATATCGATAAAAAGATCGGCCGCAAAGGCGTCGAGCTCTGATTGCGTGTCAAAAATTCGTATGTTCACGGAAGATGCCCCCTCATTCTCATTTGATTCTATTCTAAAATATATTATTCATTTTAACAACAAAATTGATTGTAAATTTCATTTTAATGATTGTAAACGTCAAAATTATCGTCTGTCCTTGACCTATCCTTGCTCCGTTCCCGATCGCTGGGTTATGATGAACAAAAGTATTCTCGCAAAGCTTAAAGCTTATGCTTAAATGCCTGCGGCATTTAGGCATACGGCGGAGGTTGGCTATACAAATAGGAGGATTGCCCTATATGACAGTAGAGCAAATATCGGGGGCAAGCGCTTCCACATCGAAACGCAAAAGCGAGCATATCCGCATCTGCCTGCAGGAGAACGTAGCGGGTGAAGGGATTGAAACGGGGTTTGACCAATTTCGTTTCCGTCATAACGCCCTTCCCGAAATCGCGTTTGACGATATCAGGCTGGATACGGAATGGCTGGGGCGCCGCATGCGTACGCCGCTGCTGGTTAGTTCGATGACAGGGGGCACAAACGAAGCAGGCGCGATTAACCGGCGCCTGGCCGAAGCGGCGGAAACAAGAGGGTGGGCCATTGGCCTGGGGTCGATGAGAGCAGCTATTGAACAGGAGGAAATGGCGGCTTCCTTTTATATAAGAGATATCGCGCCTTCCGTTCCCGTGATCGCAAATCTGGGCGCCGTTCAGCTCAACTACGGGTATGGGGTCGATGCGTGCCTCAGGGCGGTGGAAATGGCGGAGGCCGATGCTCTTGTCCTGCATCTGAACAGCATGCAGGAAGTATTTCAGCCTGAGGGGGATACGAACTTCCGCGCGTTGCTGCCCCGGATTGAGGAGGTGTGCCGCGCTTTGTCCGTACCTGTAGGCATTAAAGAAGTAGGATGGGGAATTGACGCGGATACGGCTGCGGCTCTTGCTTCGACAGGAGCGGCTTTTATAGACGTAGCGGGAGCGGGAGGCACGTCCTGGAGCCAGGTGGAAAAGCACCGCCAGAACGATCCCATGCGCAGGTTGGCCGCCGAAGCTTTCGCAAGCTGGGGAATACCGACAGCCGAGAGCATCAGGGAAGTGAAAGCCCGGCTGCCGGAAACGACGGTAATCGCTAGCGGAGGTCTAAAACACGGCGTAGACGCGGCGAAATCGATTGCGCTCGGTGCCGATATTGCCGGCTTTGGACGGGCGCTTCTTCCGCGCGCGGCAAACGGGGAGGCGAGGGTATCGGTCGAGCAGCTCATTGAGCAGTTCGAGCGTATCGAATTTGAGCTTCGCGCAGCCATGTTCGGAATCGGCGCCGCGGCGATTTCCGATCTTCAGCATACAACCCGGCTTATTCCAGCGCGGTAAGCAAGTAAGTACGGGAAGTTCAGCGAATACTAGACTGTCGGCAGAGATTACGATGGTTGAATGGCTTATAGGGAGGGCTCGGCATCCATGACGGTGGAGACGAAGGTATGGGACGGCGGATGGATTCAGGCGAAAATTCCGCTTCCTTTTTCATTAAAATGGGTTAACAGCTATTTGATTTCCGAGGAGGACGGGACGTATACCGTTATCGATCCCGGTCTTCATACGGATGAGGCGCTTGCGGCTTGGGAGGAAGTATTCCTCAACCACGCTCTAACCATGGAGCAAATCAAGCGGATTGTGCTTACGCACCAGCATCCGGACCATTACGGTCTAGCCGGGTATTTCCAAGAGCGGACCGGCGCGCCCGTATATATATCGGAACGTTCCCACGGTTATACGCGGCGTTTGTGGGGAGAGAGCAGCACGTACGCGGATGAGCTCCGCGCGCATTTCGCCATCCACGGGATGCCGGATGAGCTGACGCTCGACATAAAGAACAACCTGGACGGCTTTGTCCGGCAAGTATCGCCTCAGCCGGAAGTCACTTATTTGAAAGCCGGCGGGACTATTCGGCTTGGAGGAACGCAGTGGCAGATGATCGATGCTCCGGGGCATGCTTTCGGACAGCTGTGCTTCTACGAGCCCGATAAGGAACTTATGCTTTGCGGGGATCAAGTGTTGCCTCATATTACGCCAAACATTGCGTTTAATCCGGGTGAGGAAGAGGATCCGCTTGGTTGTTTCTTAAGCAGTCTGGACGAGCTGTCCGGATACAAGGTGAAGCTGGCTTTTCCCGGCCATCGGGAGCCGTTCGCCGAATTTGCCAACCGGATTCAGGAAATCAAACAGCATCATACGCGGCGGCTGGACAAGTTATGGGAGATGCTAAGAGTGCCAAACAGCGCGTTTGAGGTATGCGAGCATCTGTTTGGCGGTCATCTGCGGACGAACCCCCATAATTTGCGCTTTGCGATGTCGGAAACGATCGCCCATCTTCATTATTTGGAGAAGCGAGGGAAACTGATCCGGACAGGTACGCCGGATACGGTCATGTTCCGGACTGCCGAATAGAGGGAGAGAAGGCTTGGCTTCACGGTTGTGAAGCCTTTTTTTCGTTGCGGAAGCGGATTATTTTTTTGCTTCTTTCAAGTAAGCCTTAAGCTGCTTTTCTTGGTCATAGGTCAAATCGAGTATCTTTTCGCGTATCTTTTTGTTAAATTTCCGGTAAGCATGTTCATACAGCTGACGATCCACCTCGTTTTTGAGAAGGACGATCTTCGCCGCTTCGCTGGACAACTTAAGATCTGCCGGGCGGTTGGGAGTCACGTTAACCTTAGAGAAATGCTTCGGCTTCCAGTTCATCTTCTGCATAAACAAAAATAAAGAAAGATCATATTGCTCTCTAAAACCAACGAAGGCGAATTGATCGTTTAGGATGTCGCGGGCTTTTTTGAAACTCGGGAAAGGCTTTCCGATTTGCCCGGCTATCATCCTGGCTTGCAAATTACAGTATTCAAGATCATAAGCAGGGTCAAGTACATAGTCGTCAAATGTAAGGTCCTTATTATAATAAGGTTTATAGCTGGGGTTTTTGTATTTGAAATAAAAATAGGAAAGCGTCCGCTCCACGGGAAGACGGAGCATCGTCACATATTGATAAGGACGGTCCGTATAGTGATGGACGCCATATTGGAAATGACCGCATAAGGCATCCGCATTGCCGAGCTCAGCCTGTAATTGGAATACGTTGGATAACTTGTAGAAATGAACGGTATTCGGGCAATTATCGGTGATGGCCTGGGTGAACGAGGAGCCGGCCGTTTTGGGGATATGCAAATAGAGCAGCAGCTTATTGTCGTTCATGTATCCATTCCTTCTTCCGGGCTCGAATTGATAAGCTGCCGGCGCTGGATGAAGGCAATCACTTCGGAAACCGAATCGGCTACGGTGCGTTCATCCGTCTTAAGCACAAGCTCTGCCTGAAGAGGCGGCTCATACGGCGCAGAAATGCCTGTAAAATATTTGATTTCCCCGGTTCGCGCTTTTTTGTACAAGCCTTTCGGATCTCTGCGCTCGCATTCTCCATGGTGCATTGCACGTATACCTCGATAAATTCGCCCGGTGTGCATGATGCCCGCACTTTGTCCCGGTCTTGTCTGTAGGGAGAGATCGCGGCCACAATCGTGATGATGCCGGCATCGGCGAGCAGCTTCGCTATTTCGCCAATTCTGCGGATATTTTCCGACCGTTCCTCCGGACCGAAGCCAAGATCCCCGTTTATTCCTTCCCGCAGATTGTCTCCGTCCAGAATATAAGCGCGGGAGCGCTGCTTGAAAAGCTCCTTCTCTATAGCTGCGGCAACGGTCGATTTGCCGGAGCCGGACAAGCCGGTCAGCCACAGGATACAGCTCTGGTGACCATTCAAATGCTCTCTGTCTTCCCGGGTAATGCCGGAGGCATGTCATTCGATATGTCTCTCATTCCTCTCTTTCATCTGCCTGGTCACTCCTCTCTATCTTGCTATATTAATAAACTATTCCAGAATATAGAAAAGGCTCAGAGAGAAGAGGCTCAAAGAAAAAGCTGTCCTGCAAATGCAGGACAGCTTTTTGTGCCAAGTTTCTATTCCTTCAATCGTTCCGCTTCTTCTTCGCGTCCGGCTTGCTTGCGATGAGCCAGACGGCTTGCGGCCGCAGCGGCAATTGCTCCGACGATATCATCCAGGAAAGTATGGATTTGACCGTCGTTCTTGTCGTTCAGCTTTTTCAGAATGCCCGGCTTCAGCTTATCGATGTAACCGAAATTGGTAAACCCGATGCTGCCGTATACGTTAACGATGGAAAGAGCCAATATTTCATCGCAGCCGTACAGGCCTTCGTCATTTCGGACCATCTCTTGCAAAGGAGCCATCAGCTTGCCTTCTTCAGCCAGAAGATCAAGCTGGATGCCGGTTAATACGGCATTCTGCACCTCTCTCTTGGACAGAACGGCTTCCACGTTGCTGATGCACTCGTCCAGCGTCAGTTCAGGATAATAATCCTTCTGAAGAAAATGCACGAGCTGTGCAATGGATGTTTTGGATACGCCGCGCTTGTCGAGCCATAGGTTGGTGGCTTCCGCGACCTCGCGGCTGTTTAAGCTGTAAGTGACTTGATTGAACAATTTTGTTACCCCCTCAGATTTTGTGGACAAAACTGGTCTAAAAAAGGGAAGGGCTCGTATACATAGTACTACAAATCAACAAATGTACAAAGTCGCCGAGCAGGCAATAACTAATTTTGGGAGGAAAGTTCAATGACTCAAACAAGATGGATTCGCCGTGCAGCAATTTGCGGTGTGCTGGTTTTCCCCATTCTTGCAACAGGATGCGGCTTAATTACGCAGGATACAAAAGGGGAGATCGACCCGCCTCAGCAAACCGCGTCAACAGGCAACGTAGACGGCACAAATACCGGACAGGCTGTTATGCCTGGACAAGACGATGATTCCAATCTGACCGTGTATCTGGAGGACCGTAACGGCTACCTCGCGCCGGTATCGCTCAAAGCATCGCTTACCGAAAATGCGGTAGAGGAAGCCGGCAAGAAAGCTCTCGAAATTATGGTGGATGGCGGAAGCTTCGCGAGCCAGCTGCCGGAAGATTTCCGCGCGGTACTGCCGAAAGGCACGGAAGTGAAGTCGCTTCACATCGATCCAAAAACGCAAGTCGCAACGGTAGAATTTGGCGGAACGTTCACGGATTATCCTGCAACGGACGAGCGTACGATCGTTGAAGCCATTACTTGGACACTGACGGCTATGGGAGCAAAAGGCGTAGAGCTGTGGTACGACGGCGCCAAGCTGCCGGAAATGCCGGAGGGCGGCTTCCCGCTTGACGAGCCGCTTACGCGTTCCGTAGGGATCAACCTTGAAGCGGCTGACGGAGTCAATTATTTGAACTCCACGCCGGTCACGCTCTACTTCTCGTCGCAAACCGCAAATGATGAACAATATTATGTACCGGTTACGCGTTTGATAAACCGTTCCGACGAGTCGACCGCGCAAGCCGCTATGGAGCAGCTGATTACCGGTCCGCTGAACGCTAAAAATCTGACTGCCGTTCTTACCAACGACGTGAAAGTGAACAGCATCAACCAGAAGGATGACACGGTAACGGTAGACCTGAAGGATCAAGCGTTTGAGACGGGGCTCCCTGCTCCGGCCGAGATGCTTGAAGCGATCGTTCTGTCGATTACGGAGAACACGGGTGCCGCCCAAGTTCAAATTACGCTGAACGGCCAGAATGTCACCGACGAGAATAACGTGGATTACAGCAAGCCCGTATCCCGTCCGCATCATGTCAACGCGATTAAAAGCTAAGCAAGCATCACGAAGAAAAGCAGTCCCGTACTGGTCTCTGAGACCGGTCGGGACTGTTTTTTGCCGGAAAAGATGCTTTTCGCGGGATGCTTTGATAAAATAGGAAAGATTGCATAGCCAGTACATAAGCAAAAGCAAATGATTCAGGAGGAACAAAAGAATGCGGACAGACGGTCGGCAACCGAACCAGCTTCGGCCCGTTACGATAACGACAAGCGTAAACAAATATGCGGAAGGCTCCGTACTGATTGAGGTCGGCGACACAAAGGTCATTTGTACGGCCAGCGTCGAGGAGCGGGTTCCGCCTTTCATGAAAGGACAAGGCAAGGGCTGGATTACGGCCGAATATTCCATGCTTCCGCGAGCAACCCATTCGCGTAACCACCGGGAGTCGGCAAAAGGCAAGCTGTCGGGCCGTACGATGGAGATTCAGCGTCTGATCGGGCGCGCTCTGCGCTCCGTCGTAGATTTGCAAGCGCTGGGCGAACGGACGATTACTCTTGACTGCGACGTCATTCAGGCCGATGGAGGCACGCGCACGACGTCGATTACGGGCGCTTTTGTAGCGCTGTGCCTCGCCGTTAACAAGCTTTCCAAAACAACGACGTTTGCCAAATATCCGATTACGGCTTTTCTCGCTTCGGTTAGCGTTGGCGTTATTCAGGAACGCGAGCTGCTGGATCTGAACTACGATGAGGATTCCAAAGCGAAGGTCGACATGAATGTGGTTATGACCGGGGAAGGCAAATTTGTCGAGCTGCAAGGCACGGGGGAGGATTCGCCGTTCTCGCGCGAAGAGCTTAACAAGCTGCTCGAGCTGGCAGAAGGCGGGATCGAGGAATTGATCGAGAAGCAGCGTGCGGTACTGGGTGAGATTGCGGACCGGATCGGAGGGTAACGAAGTGGCACAGCCTATATTGATTGCGACGAAAAACGAGGGCAAGGCAAAGGAATTCGCCCATGCCTTCTCCAAGCTGGGCCGGACGGTTGTCAGCCTGAACGAATATCCGGATTTCCCGGATATCGTGGAAGATGGCGATACCTTCTCCGCCAATGCCCGGATTAAAGCGAAAGCGGCCGGGGACGCATTTAAAGTGCCGGTGCTCGCCGATGATTCCGGCCTTCGGGTGACGGCGCTTGGCGGAGCTCCGGGAGTTTATTCGGCCCGCTACTCCGGCGAAGGCGCTACCGACGCATCTAACAACGCCAAGCTGCTTGAAGAGCTTGGGCGACTGAACGCGCCGGATGCAGCCGACCCTCTGGCGGACGGCACAAGACTGTTAAGCCCGGCGCAATTCGTCTGCGTACTCGCTCTATACGATCCGGCAACCGGGGATTTCGTCGAGACCGAAGGCACCGTTGACGGCTATATTGCCGAGAAGCCTCGCGGAGAAGGCGGCTTCGGCTACGATCCGTTATTCTGGCTTCCCCAGCTTAACCGCTCGATGGCGGAGCTGTCCAAGGAAGAGAAGCAGGCGATCAGCCATCGCGGCAATGCTCTCGCTAAGCTGATCGAGAAGCTTGCCAACAAGTAACCATGCAAAAAAACGTCACCGGATTATACCGGTGACGTTTTTTATTCTCCCTTTTAAGGTTTGGTGAGCGGAACGATCGAATGATTCTGGAGGGGAACAACAGCGGCCGGAAAAACATTCGAATGCGCGGCGATTATCGTTTATCGCTTCACGTTCACTTTACGCTTACTCCATACTCCTTCAGCCAAGTATTCACCTGATACAAATAAGCAAACAGCTGCGGCCCCGACATCAGCTGACCAAACCACGGTATATTCGATTTTGCCGAATCCGATTCGGCCAGCTCTCTGATCCTGCTTACATTAATAAGCGGAAGCAGCGGTGAGGAAGGATCGTTTAATATATCAAGCACAAGCCCTTTTACGGCCGCGAGGTAATTCGGATTATGCGTCTTTGGATAAGGGCTTTTCTTGCGCGTCAGCACATCGTCGGGCAGCACGCCTCGCAGCGCCCGGCGAAGAATGCCCTTCTCGCGGTCGCCGGCCGTTTTGATTTCCCAAGGGATATTCCAGACATACTGCACAAGCCGGTGGTCGCAGAACGGCACCCGCACCTCCAATCCGGCAGCCATGCTCATCCGGTCCTTCCGGTCAAGCAGGGTCGGCATGAAACGGGTGATGTTCAGGTAAGACATTTTGCGCATTTTGCGTACCGTTTCGGATTCTCTGTCCAGATGAGGCACTTCGGCAATGGCTTGCGCATAACGGTCGTTAATATAGTCAATCGGTTTGATCCATGCCGCAACGTCCGGCGCAAGCAGATCTGCCCGCATCGAGGAGGCAAGAGACCATGGGAATGTATCGGCGCTTAGCGCTTCCTCCCGGTGGAACCACGGATAACCGCCGAAGATTTCATCCGCCGCTTCGCCGGAGATCGCAACGGTAGCGCCTTTTTTGATCTCGCGGCAAAACAATAGGAGGGAGGCGTCAACGTCTGCCATGCCCGGCAAATCGCGTGCCAGCGTGGCGTCTCGGAGCGCGCCAACCAGCTCCGGCGTATCGAACTGGATCGAATGATGAATGGTATCCAGGTGGGAGACCATGCGCTCGATCCAAGGAGCGTCGCTGTTCGGCTGGAACGCATGCGCCTTGAAATGCTTGTCGTTATCCCGGTAGTCGACGGAATACGTATTTACATTGCCTTGGCCGGTCTGTTCGTAATAACGCACGGCCAGCGCCGTTAACGCGCTCGAGTCGAGTCCCCCGGAGAGCAGCGTGCCAACCGGCACATCCGATACAAGCTGCCGCTCGGTCGTATCCTTCAAGAGCTCGCGAACATGCTCGGCGGTAGCTTCGACATCCTCTTCGTGGGGGATGGCCTCAAGGCTCCAATATTTGGTCTTGCGGATGCCGGAGCGGGTAACCGTCATGCATT
Organism: Paenibacillus sp. BK033; assembly: GCF_004345425.1. GTDB lineage: Bacteria > Bacillota > Bacilli > Paenibacillales > Paenibacillaceae > Pristimantibacillus. The sequence goes on along the minus strand of NZ_SLVP01000003.1, from coordinate 154,103 downwards.
GTCCCGGCAGCAGCTCCGTGATGTCCTTATAGACTCCCTGGCCCGGCGTGCGGGCAGGACCGATAATAAAGATTTCCGCCAAGCCTTCGGCCCCAACCTCCGCTTTCACAGCCGGGTGGGCCAGAATGGCCTTTTGCTCGGAACCAAAAATAAAAAGTCCATCCGCAAAGCTGATGAACAACGGTTTTACGCCTAGTCTGTCGCGGGCCAGGAACATCTCCTGTTCGGTAACGTCCCAAATCGCAAATGCAAAAATGCCGTTGAACCGTTCGACGCAAGCCTTGCCCCATTCCATATAGGACACCAGAAGAACTTCCGTATCGCAGTGGGTCGTAAAGGTTCTGCCGCGGTCCTCCAGCTCTTTCCTCAGTTCAAGCGCGTTGTAAAGCTCGCCGTTATAGACAACGACATATGTGTCATCGCCCGAGCGCCGAATCATCGGCTGAGCGCCATTCTCGGGATCAATAACGCTAAGCCTGCGGTGGCCAAGCGCGCAATGGGATGAAATCCATGTACCCGACGCATCAGGACCGCGCAGCGCTAATGTCTCGGTCATTTTGATCAGGCTGCTGCTGTCCTGCGTTAAATCCCGGGTCCAATCGATCCAGCCGGTTATTCCACACATAATCTCATTCCTCTCTTCTGCTGGACTCCTGTAGCGATAATATCCGTTATATGCGGAAAAAAGGGATAAAATGTCTGTCCGCCGGGGGATGCTAAAAGCGCATGTTTGTGAAAAGGAGCTGAGTATTTACCTATGTCAGGCAATGAGCGTAAAAAATATTATGTCTCGGTCCAGGCCGGGCAAATTTTGCGGGATCAGGGAGCGGCCTCCTACGAGCTGGAGATTACGGCAAACGATGAGGAATTTAATCAGCTGCAAGTCATGTTCGAGGATTTATCCAGCATGGACGAAGCGATAACAGGGCATTACAATTACGCGGTGGGTACACTGCAGGATCTGCCAAGCGACAAACGGATGAATGCCGGCTACGACGCCATTCTCCACGATATCTACTTGTTTATTCATGAGCACGGAACAGAGACTACGCGCAAGCATGTTGAGGCTATGGGGATTTTGGATCCTGGCCGTCTATAAAATAGACCAATTCAGGGATAATGGACGCTCTTAGGAGAACATTATCCTTTTTTTGTAAGGGGATTGTCCGAAAATGACGGATTTTGTTAGCTTTGTGATACCTTTATTAGGCGAGGAGTGGTACAATGAGAGGATAAAACTAGTTTTATAGTGGAGGCATCAAGCATTGCAAAAGTTAGTGTTTTTCGTAGGTGTGGCAGGTACGGGCAAGACAACCGTAGCCAGAAAAATTTCCGAGCGCATTCCGGCGGCATTTCTGGATCGCGATACGGTAGGCGGGCGGTTTGTTGAGGCGATGCTGGAGCGTAACGGCCTCGACAAGAACGACCGCGATTCGGATTTCTACAAACAAAACCTTCGTGATCTGGAATATGACACAACCAAGGACATTTGCATCGAGAATCTCGCAGCAGGTCAAAACGTCTTTATGATCTCTCCTTTTACGGCGGAGCTTAAAAATAAAGCTTGGATTGAGGAAGTCATTGCGGCAGCGGGGCTGACAAAATCGCAGGTGGATGTTAAGGTGATCGTGGTCACGCTCGACAACATCGAGCTGCAAAAGAATCGCATTATTGGACGCCATACCGACCGCGACCAATGGAAGCTCGACAACTGGTCGCAATTCGAGAAACGCGTTGCTTTTGTACCCGAGATTAACTGGGATATCCCGCAATCATCCATCCTCGTGTATGACAATAGCGGCGATATGACGGACGAGCAGGTGGAAAAGCTTTATCAATTCGTAGCGGACAAAACCGCCGCTGCCGTATAATCATTCAGCAGGACGGTGCCCATTCGGGTCTTCGTTTTTTTATAATCTAAGCATGTATAGTTTTCTCTCTAACCGTGACTTATAATTCTCCGGATTTAAAACGAGCACCCCGCCTACGGACGGAGATTGCCGCGTTGCCTTGACCCGCGTGCGCCTTGAGATACAAGGCGCACGCGGGTTTCTTGTATTAATGCACCCATTCAACGACTTCGTCGATTGGACGCCGGGCCTGCTGATGTTTTGGCTCGGACGCGCGGTATCCGAAGGCAACCATGACCGACAGGTCGTATACCTCCTCGTCCAGGACGCCGGCCTTCTTTAGAATAGCCGTAACCTTTTCTTTGTTGTAACCTTCCATCGGGCAGGAATCGATGCCGATTTGCGCGGCTGCCGTCATCATATTGGCTAGCGGGATATACGTTTGCTTGGAAGACCAGTCTATCAGCGCTCTTTCGTTCTCCAGAATGCGGATATCGTTTTCTTGAAACTCCTTGTACACCGCGGGAATGGACTTGAACGCCTCATCGGACAAACCTTTAATATTCTTGTAAATGTATTCGACATATTCGGAATCGTATCTTACGTCCTTGCGGGCAAGGAGAAGGACCAGGTGGCTTGCGGTCGGGAGCTGTCCTTGTCCGCCGAACGCGACTTCGCGAATCTTCATTCGAAGCTCTTCGTTCTGGACAACGAGGAATTTCCACGCCTCAAACCCGACGGAGCTGGGGGAAAGTCTTCCCGTTTCCAATATAAATTGAAAATCCTCATCGGAAATTTTCCGGTCGGGATCAAATTGCTTGGTGGCATGACGGAATGCGAAGGCATCCAGAATTTCTTTCTTTTTTTGCATGTTATTCATCGTTGGAGTCTTCCTTTCGAATATCGGGTATTCATCAACGCGTTGATAAATTAGATCTTACATTCACGCATGCAAGGCAACAAGTACGCACAATTTTGTCGGATAATATCAAAATTGTGCTATAGTATTAAAAAAGATACTATAGGAACGTCAAACACAATACGGCTTCGTGCAAAGGAGAATCGTAATTATGGACAATAAAACGGATATCATTAATTTCGGGTGCCCGGTAACCGTTACGGTGGACGTCATCGGCGGGAAGTGGAAAGGCGTTATTTTATACCATTTGACGGATGGGCCCAAACGCTTTAACGAGCTGCGCAGGCTGTTTCCCCGGATTACGCAGCGCATGCTTACGCTGCAATTGCGGGAGCTGGAAAGCGACGGCGTCATCCATAGGGAAATTTACAAGGAGATCCCGCCAAGGGTGGAATACTCGCTTACGGAGTTTGGCGAAACGTTAAGGCCGCTGATCGTGCTTATGAGGGACTGGGGCGTGACCCACGAGAAAACCGTTCTCGCCAATCGGAAAACCAATGACGTCATGGCAAGGAACAGCGCGTCCATCAGCAGTTGCGGAGTTGAAGCGTAACAGGGGGATTTCGTTGAAGGAAGCTCAGATGGGGATTTACCCGGAAACGACAAAAAACCCGCATCTCCTTGTTTAGCAAGGAAGTGCGGGTTTGTGATTAATGGCTATAAAATGGCGTCCCAGGAGGGATTCGAACCCCCGACCGCACGCTTAGAAGGCGTGTGCTCTATCCGGCTGAGCTACTGGGACACGTAAGAATGAGTATAGCATTAAGTTGCTTGGCTTGGCAAGAGGTAATTTTTGAAAAAGTCTTAAATTACATCCGCGAATCAAATTCGCTTGGTAAATATAGCATAGGCGTGAATAGAAAATCAAGACTTAAGGGAACTAAGTTTTTATATTTATAGGTTCCGTGATATAATCGAACGCAAGCAATAGGCAGACGAATGATACGGTTTGACCGATAAGGCGGTGATACCATAACTACATCAGACAACGTATATTTATTTCCGAAGATGCTGGATCATTATCAAATTCAGCTCACCCGCATGCTGGAATCCGAGCAATACGGCGAAGCCAAAAATTTGCTTCGCTTCCTGCTGCAGTGCCGCGGTGAGGATGAACGGCATTACGAGGAATGGGGCAGCCTCCTTACCTGGCTGGAAATGGCTTTTCCGGGCTCCGAAGACGCGGCTATGCCGACCGGCGCCGACAATGAGGCGGGAGAGAGCGAAGAGAGCTTCCGGGAGCAGCTCTTGAACCCGCCCGAGCAAGATGAGGCTTACATTAAGCAAGTGCTCTATATTATGGAGCATCATCCGATGATCGACCAGCAGATCCTGGCGCTGGAACGAGCGGCATACATACACTCGCAGGAAGTGGACCAGGTTATGCTGGACTGGCTCTCGAGCGGCAAGACCATTCATCCGGTCGTTCAATTCAAGGCTTTGCAATGCCTGAAGAAGCGGGAGATATCGGGAATGGTCATGCTAGACCGGATGGGCGAGAAGGTGGAGCTTGATATAGAGGCGACGCCGCTGGCGCTGGATGATTTTCCGCAGCCTGTCATCCGGATTCTGGAGCGGGTGGAAGCCGTCACCGAAGCCGACGATCCGACGCTTCCTCATTTTGCCAGGGAGCTGTGGAAGGAAAGTCTCCAATTTCTGTATGGAACTTCGGCCTATCAGTGGATGCAAAGAGAGGACGATGAGACGGTCGACAGCTATGCGGCGGCGCTCCATCTTACCTTGCTGCTTACGGTTTACGGCTCCGCGAACGATGACGATATCCGCGAGGCGTATGGCATAACCGAACCGTTGAGGTTCCGTTACGAGCAGGCATGCAGGACTCTTCGGCAGGTAGCTGCCATGCAGCAATCTACCGAAGATGATCATCAGCCTTGAAATGATGGCCAAGGTTGATTATAATAGAGTGGTTTATGAAGCGAATACTAATTGGCGTGATGCGTAATTTTGGAGGGGAAAGCATAAAATGAAAGCAACTTGGGAAAAAATAGACAAGAACCTCGTGTCGATCGACGTTGAGGTTGATGCTGAGAAAGTCGCTGCAGCACTTGATCAAGCATTTAAGAAAGTCGTTCAAAAGGTAAACGTACCTGGCTTCCGCAAAGGCAAAGTGCCTCGTGGAATGTTCGAATCCCGTTTCGGCGTGGAAAGCCTATACCAGGATGCCATTGACATCCTGCTGCCGCAAGCTTACGAAGAAGCGGTAAAAGTGACGGAGCAACGTCCTGTTGACCGTCCGGAAATCGACGTTGAACAATTCGCTAAAGGCCAATCGTTCAAATTCAAAGCGAAAGTTATCGTTCGCCCTGAAGTAACGCTTGGCGAATACAAAGGTCTGGAAGTTCCATCCTTTGAAGCGACAGTTAGCGAAGAAGAAGTTAACGCTGAACTGGAGCGCCTGCAACAACGCCACGCGGAGCTGACTGTTGTTGAAGAAGGTCCTGCTCAAAGCGGCGACATCGCTGTAATCGACTTCGACGGTTATGTAGACGGCGAAGCATTCGACGGCGGCAAAGCGGAAAATTATTCCCTGGAACTGGGCTCCGGTTCGTTCATCCCAGGCTTCGAAGAGCAAGTTGTTGGCATGCAAACAGGCGACTTCAAGGATGTTGAAGTAACATTCCCTGAGAGCTACCATGCGGAGAACCTGGCAGGCAAACCAGCCGTGTTCAAAGTGAAACTGCATGAAATCAAACGCAAAAACCTGCCGGCTCTTGACGATGAGTTCGCGAAAGACATCAGCGAATTCGACACTCTTGATGAGTACAAGCAGGATCTTGTCTCCAAGCTGAAGGAAAACAAAGAGGGCGAAGCGGAACGCAACCTTCAAAACGCTGTAATCGAAAAAGCGGCTGAAGCTGCCGAAGTAGAAGTGCCGCAACCAATGATCAACACGGAAGTTGACTTTATGCTCCGCGATTTCGAGAACCGTCTTCGCATGCAAGGCATGAACATCGACCTGTACTATCAGTTCTCCGGCCAAAGCGAGCAAGTTCTGCGCGATCAAATGAAAGAAGACGCAGAGAAACGCGTTCGCAACAACCTGGTTCTGAATGCAATCGCGAAAGCGGAGAACATTCAGGTTTCCGAAGAAGACGTGAACGAAGAGCTCGAATCCCTGTCGAAAGCTTACAACCGCCCTGCGGCTGAGCTTCGCGACGTTTTCGAGAAAAACGGTCAATTCGACAGCTTGAAAGAAGACATCGAGCTTCGCAAAACGATTGAATTCCTCGTTGAAAACAGCAAAACGGCTGAAGTTGCCGGAGCGTAATAGATCAATTGAATAAATAGGAAGAAAAGGCACGTCATCGTCAGATACGTGCCTTCTTTTCACCCTACATAACGAAAGAGCCTTACCTGAAGAATGATCTTCAGTACATATCGAGCAATGCCCACCGTATACTGTATTATGGAAAAATGACATTGACCATTTGACGTGATACAATAGAGAACATGAACCAAAAAGTCATAGTAGAAAAGAGGTTGGTCGCATGAATCTGGTACCTATCGTAGTTGAACAAACGAATCGCGGAGAACGGTCTTACGATATTTACTCGCGCTTGCTTAAGGACAGAATCATTTTTCTCGGGAGCGCTATCGATGATGATGTAGCAAACTCAGTTATCGCACAGCTGCTTTTTCTGGCGGCCGACGACCCGGAGAAAGACATCCACTTGTACATTAATTCACCTGGCGGCTCGGTAACGGCCGGCATGGCGATTTATGATACAATGCAATATATTAAGCCTGACGTATCCACGATTTGCATGGGGATGGCGGCAAGCATGGGCTCGCTCCTCCTTACGGCTGGCGCGAAAGGCAAACGTTTCGCCCTTCCGAATGCGGAAGTTATGATTCATCAGCCGCTTGGCGGCGTTCGCGGCCAGGCATCGGATATTAAAATCCATGCGGACTGGATCCTGAAGACGAAGCAAAAGCTGAATCAGATCTATGTGGAGCGTACCGGTCAGCCTTACGAGAAAATCGATCGCGATACGGACCGCGATAATTTCATGAGCGCGGAAGACGCTCTGAATTACGGTTTGATTGACAAAGTAATAACTACTCCGGTATCCTAAGGATTTAATCGAAGGGGTGAATATGGCATGTTTAAATTCAATGATGAGAAGGGCCAGCTGAAATGCTCGTTCTGCGGAAAATCCCAGGAGCAAGTACGTAAACTGGTAGCCGGTCCCGGCGTTTATATATGCGACGAATGTATCGAGCTCTGCACGGAAATCGTGGAGGAGGAGCTTGGACATGAGGAAGAGCTTGATCTGAAGGACATTCCGAAACCAAAGGATATCCGCGCTATTCTTGATTCGTACGTAATCGGACAGGAATTCGCGAAGAAATCCCTTTCCGTTGCGGTATACAACCACTACAAACGGATCAACTCGCAAAGCAAGATCGAAGACGTTGAGCTTCAAAAATCCAATATCCTGCTTGTAGGTCCCACAGGCTCGGGTAAAACGCTGCTTGCTCAAACGATGGCAAAAATCTTGAACGTGCCGTTTGCGATTGCGGATGCAACCTCGCTGACGGAAGCCGGCTATGTCGGGGAAGACGTTGAGAATATCTTGCTGAAGCTCATTCAAGCTGCGGATTACGATGTAGAGAAGGCTGAACGCGGCATTATCTATATCGATGAAATTGATAAAGTAGCCCGCAAATCCGAGAATCCGTCGATTACTCGCGACGTATCCGGTGAAGGCGTGCAGCAGGCCTTGCTTAAAATACTCGAAGGCACGGTTGCATCCGTTCCGCCGCAGGGCGGACGCAAGCACCCGCACCAAGAGTTTATTCAAATCGATACTACGAACATCCTGTTTATTTGCGGCGGCGCATTTGACGGTCTGGAATCGCTGATCAAACGCCGTATCGGCAAAAAAGTGATCGGTTTCAGCTCGACCGGCGAAGTTCAAAAGGATCTGAAGCCGGGCGAATACCTGTCCATGGTTCTTCCGGAAGACTTGCTGAAATTCGGCTTGATCCCAGAGTTCGTAGGCCGTTTGCCGGTTATTTCGACTTTGGAGCCGCTTGATGAAGCAGCCCTGATGCGTATTTTGTCAGAGCCGAAGAATGCTTTGGTGAAGCAATACCAGAAGCTGCTTGAAATGGATAACGTGAAGCTGGACTTTGAACCCGCCGCTCTGGAAGCAATCGCCAAAGAAGCGATCAAACGGAACACGGGTGCCCGCGGCTTGCGTGCCATTATCGAGGGCATTATGCTTGAAGTGATGTACGAAGTCCCTTCGCGCGACGACGTGAGCACTTGTCTCATTACGGAGAAAAACGTAAAAGACAAAATCATGCCGGAGCTGACTGCTAAGAAGGGCAAGAAGAAGGAAGAAAGCGCCTAAGTTCATTACCGTCATTCCCTCCACCCTTTGGCCGCGGATTTATCGCTCGTCAAAGGGTGGACTTTGACGTTCATGGGAGAGATCATTTTATGTATTTGCGCAAGGATACTGTGCCGGTCAAAGTCGGCAACCTGACGATTGGCGGAAGCAATGAAGTCATCATTCAGAGTATGTGTACAACAAAGACGGCTGATGTAGAGGCTACAGTAGCCGAGATTTTGCGTCTGGAAGAAGCAGGCTGCCAGATTGTGCGGGTTACCGTCAACAATAAGGAAGCCGCCGATGCGATTAAGGAAATCAAGAAACGGATTCATATTCCTCTTGTTGCCGATATTCATTTCGACTACCGTCTTGCCCTTCTGGCGATCGAGAACGGCATTGATAAAGTCCGGATTAACCCGGGCAACATCGGCCGCCGCGAGAAGATTGAAGCTGTCGTGAAGGCTTGCAAGGAACGCGGCATTCCAATCCGGATCGGCGTTAACGCGGGCTCGCTTGAGAATCATCTGCTGGAGAAATACGGCTACCCTACGCCGGAAGCGATGGTGGAGAGCGCGCTCTTCCATATCGGCATTCTGGAGGAGCTGGATTTCCACGATATTATCGTATCGCTTAAGGCGTCCGACGTTCCGATGGCGATTGCGGCTTACAGCATGGCTGCGGAGAAAATCAAGTATCCGCTTCATCTTGGCATTACCGAAGCAGGCACGCTTCATTCCGGTACGATCAAGAGCTCCGCTGGTATCGGCGCATTGCTTGCAATGGGTATCGGCAACACGGTTCGCATCAGCTTGAGCGCGGATCCGGTGGAGGAAGTGAAGGTAGCCCGCGAGCTGCTCAAGACCTTCGGTCTGATTACGAACGCGGCAACCTTGATTTCCTGCCCGACTTGCGGCCGCCTGGATATCGACCTGTTCTCGATCGCGAATGAAGTGGAGGAGTATATCTCCAAGGTGAAGGTGCCGATTAAGGTATCCGTGCTTGGCTGTGCCGTTAACGGTCCCGGCGAAGCCCGCGAGGCGGATATCGGCATTGCCGGCGCCCGCGGCGAAGGTATGCTGTTCCGTTACGGAGAGATGATCCGCAAAGTGCCTGAAGCGGAGCTTCTTAACGAGCTTAAGAAAGAAATCGACGAGATTGTACGCGTATTCGAAGCGACTGGCGAAATTCCGGGACGCAAAAATCATGCGCATGCATAACGAACTCTCTGCCATCTGACAAAAGAGGCATTCCGAAACAACCCCGCTTGGCGGTTGACAAGGAATGCCTCTTTTTTCTTCCGGAAGCGATTATTCCCTGCAGCAAGGGGCAATACTACCAATTACGTACTCTTTTGCCGGAATAGTTCGCTTTGAGAGGAGAAGATATTAATGAGTTTAAGTATGGTTTTGATGCTGATCCAAGTCTTCTTTGCTGTGGTTATTGGTTTATATTTCTGGAATCTGCTGCGCAATCAGAAGACCAACCGCTCTGCGGTAGATCGGGAATCGCGCAAGGAGATGGATAAGCTGCGCAAGCTGCGCTCCGTCTCGCTGACGAAGCCGCTTGCGGAGAAAACGCGTCCGCAGGCGATGCAGGATATCGTCGGGCAGACTGACGGTCTGCGCGCGCTCAAGGCGGCGCTTTGCAGCGCGAATCCGCAGCATGTCATTATTTACGGTCCGCCGGGCGTCGGAAAGACGGCGGCTGCCCGCGTTGTGTTGGAGGAAGCCAAGAAGAATCCTTCGTCGCCGTTTCTGAATGAAGCGAAGTTTACCGAGATTGACGCAACGACGGCCCGGTTCGACGAGCGCGGCATTGCCGATCCGTTAATCGGCTCCGTTCACGATCCGATTTATCAAGGGGCAGGGGCGATGGGCGTGGCGGGCATCCCGCAGCCGAAGCCGGGAGCGGTGACGAAGGCGCATGGCGGGATCCTGTTTATCGACGAAATCGGTGAATTGCATCCCATCCAAATGAATAAGCTGTTAAAAGTACTGGAAGACCGCAAAGTGTTCCTGGAGAGTGCTTATTACAATTCGGAAGATGCGAATATCCCGCTTTATATCCATGATATTTTCCAGAACGGTCTCCCTGCCGACTTCCGTCTTGTAGGGGCCACAACGCGTTCGCCGCAGGATTTGCCTCCGGCCATCCGCTCGCGCTGCATGGAAATTTATTTCCGTCCGCTGCTTGCCAGCGAGATTGCTTCGATTGCCGAGAATGCGGTTAAAAAAATCGGCTTTGCTCCATGTCCGGATGCTGTGGACGTGGTGAAGAAATATGCGACGAACGGACGCGAAGCGGTTAACGTTATTCAGCTTGCAGCGGGTATGGCATTGTCCGAGAAACGGGATGCTATTACCGCGGCCGATGTGGAATGGGTTGTGAACAGCAGCCAAATTCCGCCTCGTCCGGACCGTAAGGTGCCGGAAGCGCCTCAGATTGGTTTCGTTAACGGCTTGGCGGTGTATGGACCTAATATGGGGACCTTGCTTGAGATCGAAGTCAGCGCCATTCCGGCGGCTGCCGGCAAAGGCCAATATACGATTACCGGCGTGGTCGACGAGGAAGAGCTTGGCGGCGGCTCCCGGACGCTGAGACGGAAAAGCATGGCGAAGGGCTCGGTTGAAAACGTGCTGACGATGCTCCGCCGTTACGGACTGACCCCGCAGGACTATGACCTGCATATCAACTTCCCCGGCGGCACGCCGATCGATGGTCCGTCTGCCGGCATTGCCATGGCAACGGCCATCGCCTCCGCAATCAAAGAGGTGCCGATTGACAACAAGCTGGCGATGACCGGCGAGGTTGGCATACACGGCAACGTGAAGCCGGTAGGCGGCGTGCTGGCCAAGGTAGAGGCGGCATTCCAGGCTGGCGCGGATACGGTTATTATTCCGCGCGAGAATTGGCAGGCGATTTTCGCGAATCTGGAAGGGCTGAAGGTCATACCGGTAGACCGGGTTGACGAGGTGTTCAGATACGTCTTCCCGGTTGGCGAAACCGTCGTCGCAGAGGTTGAAAACCATGTCGGTTCCGATCTTTTTATCGCTTCGGGGGTTCCCTATTTGCAGGCGGATTCCGTGGAGTGATAAAATAGGGTATTCGAAACAATTGGAGGTGCTGGTGTGGGATCCGGAAAAACGAAAGGCCGTCGGCTTCCCCTGCTTCCTTTAAGGGGGCTGCTTGTATATCCCAGCATGGTGCTCCACCTTGACGTGGGAAGGGACAAATCGGTGCGGGCGCTGGAGAAATGCATGATCGACGATCATATGATTCTTCTTTGCTCGCAATCCGAAGTCAATATTGAAGAGCCTACAGAAGACGATATTTACCGCGTCGGCACCATTGCGAAGGTCAGACAGATGCTTAAGCTGCCAAACGGTACAATCCGCGTGCTTGTTGAGGGCGTTGTAAGAGCCGAGATTGTGGACTATGTGCCTAACGAACAGTTCTACGAAGTGACGGTGCTCGAGCTTCCAGAGCCGGAGACTGACGATCCCGAAGTGGATGCGCTTATGCGGTCGGTACTCAGCCAGTTCGAGCATTACATTTCGCTGTCGAAGAAGGTAACGCCGGAGACGCTTGCCGCGGTATCGGATATCGATGAACCGGGCAGGCTTGCCGATGTCATTACAAGCCATTTGTCGCTGAAGATCAAGGATAAGCAGGATATTCTCGAGACGATTGATGTCCGGGAGCGCCTTGAGCGTCTGCTTGATATCCTGAATAACGAGCGCGAGGTGCTTGAGCTCGAACGCAAAATCAACCAGCGCGTCAAAAAGCAGATGGAGAAGACGCAAAAGGAATATTATTTGCGAGAGCAGATGAAAGCGATCCAGAAGGAGCTTGGCGAGAAGGAAGGACGCGCCGGCGAGGTCGAGGAGCTTCGCAATCAGCTGAATGAAGCGGGAGTTCCTGACCATGTGCGGGAGAAAGTCGAGAAGGAAATCGACCGTCTGGAAAAAATGCCCGCAACCTCCGCCGAGGGCGGCGTTATCCGCAATTATATCGATTGGTTATTAGCATTGCCTTGGAGCAAGCATACGGAAGACGATTTATCCCTAAGCAAGGCGGAAGAGATCCTGAACAACGATCACTACGGCCTGGAGAAGCCGAAAGAGCGCGTGCTTGAATATTTGGCGGTTCAGCAGCTGGTGAAGAAGATGAAAGGGCCGATTCTTTGCCTCGTAGGGCCTCCGGGTGTCGGAAAAACCTCGCTTGCCCGCTCGATCGCCAAATCGCTGGATCGCAAATTCGTTCGAATCTCGCTGGGCGGCGTTCGCGACGAAGCGGAAATCCGAGGTCATCGCCGCACGTATGTAGGCGCTATGCCCGGACGGATCATTCAGGGGATGAAGACCGCGGGATCCTATAATCCGGTCTTCCTGCTCGACGAGATCGACAAGATGGCAAGCGATTTCCGCGGTGATCCTTCATCCGCATTGCTTGAGGTGCTTGATCCGGAGCAGAACAATACGTTTAGCGACCACTTCATCGAGGTGCCGTTCGATTTGTCTAACGTAATGTTTGTCACAACGGCCAACTCTTTGCACAATATTCCGCGTCCGCTGCTAGACCGGATGGAAGTGCTCTACATTCCGGGCTATACGGAGCTGGAGAAGCAGCAGATCGCGGAACGCTACCTTCTGCCGAAGCAGCGCAGGGAGCATGGACTGGCGGAAAATCAGCTTGTCGTCGAGGATGAGGTTGTCCTGCAGTTGATCCGAGAATATACGCGTGAATCCGGCGTACGGAATCTGGAGCAGCAAATTGCCGCTTTGAGCCGGAAAGCCGCGAAGCATATCGTATCTGAAGGTTCCAAGCCGCAGGCTGGCAGCAAGGAGCGGAACGAAGGCGATTTGGCCGGTCAGCCGTATGAAGCTCCCGAGCTGAATGCGTTGGAGGCCGCTTTTGGCGGAGACGATAAAGCGGCAGCAACGGAGGAAAAGCAAGCCCACGCGGAGGCTTCGGCAGCGACGGTGACGGTTACGCCGCAGCTGCTGAAGGAATGGCTTGGACCTGCGAAGTTCCGTCATGGCACGGCCGAGGTCGAGAACCAGATCGGTGCCGTAACGGGCCTCGCCTGGACCGAGGTTGGCGGCGATACGCTGGTTATCGAGGTAACGGTTATGCCGGGCAGCGGCAAGCTTACCTTGACCGGCAAGCTTGGCGATGTGATGAAAGAATCGGCTCAGGCTGCCTTCAGCTATACGAGGTCCAAGGCTATTGAGCTTGGCATCGATCCCGAATTCCATGTGAACAAGGATATCCATATTCATATTCCGGAGGGCGCAATTCCCAAAGACGGACCATCTGCCGGCATAACGATGGCAACCGCTTTGATCTCCGCCCTGACGAACCGGTATGTATCGAAGGAAGTTGCAATGACCGGCGAGATTACGCTGCGCGGCCGCGTGCTCCCGATCGGCGGCTTGAAGGAAAAATCGCTCGCCGCTCACCGGGCAGGCATCCGAAAAGTGCTTCTGCCGAAGGATAATGAACGCGACTTAAGCGATATTCCGGACAGCGTACGCAGTGAGATGACTTTTGTTCCTGTCAGCCATATGGACGAAGTTCTGCAGCATGCGCTGCTGCCGGCTAACACCGAAGAGAAAGCGGGAACAGTAATCGGATGAAAATTACCCAATCAGAATTTATCATAAGTGCAGTAAGACCTTCGCAATATCCAGTTGACGCCTTGCCAGAGATTGCTCTGGCAGGGCGTTCCAATGTCGGCAAATCGTCGCTTATCAACAAATTGATCTTGCGTAAAAACCTGGCGAGAACAAGCTCGCAGCCCGGCAAGACGCAGCAGCTTAACTATTACCGCGTGAACGACATGGTCTATTTTGTCGATTTTCCCGGCTACGGCTACGCGAAAGTATCCAAGACGCAGCGGGAACTGTTCGGGCAAATGATCGAGACTTATATTCGCGATCGCAAGGAATTGAAGCTGCAGCTTCTCGTTATCGACATGCGGCACGCCCCGTCAAAGGACGATGTGCTCATGTACCATTGGCTGAAGCATTACAATGTGCCGACCTGCATCGTCTGCACGAAAGCGGACAAAATCCCGAAAGGCAAATGGGACAAGCACGTAAAGGTCATCAAGGAGTCGCTTGAGGCGGATCCGCGAGATCCGCTGGTTATGTTTTCCTCGGAGACAGGGCTTGGCCGCGACAAGCTGTGGGAGGTCATTAATGGAGCGATTGGGCATATAACGGAGATAGATCAATAACTTCCTCTATAATGCAGAGGATACAGCAAGAAATACGGCGTTCCTCGTGAAATCTACGGGATTTTTCTGAAATATGCGAGAATATCGAGGCTGAACGGCAGGAATAAAAAGCTCTGATCACGTATAATATACTTAGGCATTAAGAACAAAAGCGCAAGTTTAAAGAATTGAGGAGATTTTTATGGCTCAGCGGCTAGCCACAGAGTATGTAAGTGCCAAACTGCAATTGACGAGCGATGAGATGAAGCAATTTATTCGGTTTTTCGATGACCAGCAGGTATGCATGAACGTGAAGGTCCTCGATAACGGAAACCAGGAGCTGGTTCTCGAAGACGTAGCAGGGAAGGAAGAAGTCACACTGACGTTTGAACGTCAGCAAGACCTCTATGTATGTGAACTCTCTTGCCGCCTGATTCACCCCAAGCTGACCAACGCCATGCGCAAAGCCGTAACGGCTTTCCGTGGAGACGCAATTGTTAATCGTATCTACAGCCATTATACGATGATCTACCATTATACAAATGGCAGCGTCCGCAAAATCGTTGAAAGCACATCGTCGGGCACACGGGTCGTATTCGAATACAAGGATACGGTCGGCCAATTGGAGCGTGTGTTCAAGAGCCGCTTAATCGAACGTGAAATCGAGCTGGTCAACAACGCGATTAACGAATTGCTTGACCTGCGCAATCAAACGAAGGACCGTCTGCAAATTGCCGGCATCGACGAAAGACTGGCGATGCTGACCAAGAAATTGTTTGTATTAGAAGCTTAACTCGATAAGCCTTGAATCCAGGGAGCCGCTGAATGCGGCTTCTTTTTTTACGAAAAAATGATAATGCAATGGACGCTTTCCAAGGTACCGAAACCGCTTCAGCCACATACTGTGTATACGGGATTGAAGCGGAAAAAAGTTTTCGTTTCTTCCCGAAAAAAAGGGTTGCAATTCTGCCCAATAGATGTTATTTTTAATCTCGTTGAAAACATTGGTCTAAACAAAATAGGAACCAGGATTCACTCAGGACATGGTTATGTTGCGAGAGATTATTCCCTCGGGAAGTGAATGACGTAGGTCCTAGCGGATGAAATTTTTTTAAACATTTTATTCCTAGGAAGGGGGAACCGGAAGATGGAATATTCAACTTTCGGAAGACACGTTGCTGTTGATACTTGGGGAGTAGACTTTGATCTGCTGAACAACGCTGAATTTTTGCAAGCCCAAATGGTGGAGGCTGCTGAAGCATGCGGCGCTACCGTATTATCGGTGCAATCGAAACAATTTGAGCCTCAAGGAGCAACAGTACTTGTATTGCTGTCGGAGAGTCATCTCTCGATTCATACGTATCCTGAGAAAGGATTCGCCGCTCTCGACTGCTACACTTGCGGTGAAACTGTGGATCCACAGCTTGCGATTGACTACATGATCGCTGTACTGAAGCCGACAACTACTCATGCGAAGAAGCTGATTCGCGGCATGGGCGAGTTGAAAGTAGAAGAACCAAAAATGCAACAAGTTGAGCTTGTTTAAGCTTTTAAATTGAAACGATATAGAGATAACCATAGACCTCGGTCCATGGTTATTTTCTTTGTATAAACAGGGAATAATGGCAATGAGGGTTTTCAAACATTATTCATAAATGAAGCCAATATGAAGTTATACGGCTTGTCGAACTATGTTATAATCATTCTAAAGTTAATTTTGAAGAAAGGCAGGTGAACGCGCATGCACATTATCGTAGTTGGTTTGAACTATAGAACAGCTCCCGTAGAAGTAAGAGAACGATTTGCCGTAGCAGAGAAAGAATTGCCGGAAGCGCTCAAACAACTAATGAGCACGAACAGCATTATGGAATGTGTCATTGTTGCGACCTGCAATCGTACCGAGCTGTATGCGGTAGTGGACAGACACCATCTATGCGGGCATTATATCCGCAGCTTTATGGAGCAGTGGTTCAAGCTGCCAAGAGAGCAGTTCACAAGCCATTTATATATGCATGAGGATGACAAGGCTATCGAGCATCTATTCCGGGTAACAAGCGGACTTGATTCGATGGTGATCGGAGAGACGCAAATTCTCGGGCAAGTGAAGGATGCTTTTGCGCTTGCGCAGCAGCAGAAGACGACAGGAACCTTGTTCAACATGCTGTTCAAACAAGCGGTTACGATGGCGAAGCGCGCACATTCGGAGACAACGATTGGAGAATCGGCGGTATCGGTCAGCTATGCGGCTGTTGAGCTTGGCAAGCGGATCTTCGGCCAGTTCAACAAGAAGACCGTTATGGTGATTGGCGCCGGAGAGACGGGCGAGTTGACCGCAAAGCATTTGTACGCCAATGGCGCTGACCGCGTTATCGTGGTGAACCGGACTTACGAACGCGCTGCCCAGCTGGCCGAGAAATTTAACGGTATCGCTTGCTCGATGGAAGATGCGGCAAGCAAGCTTCATGAAGCGGACATCGTGATCAGCTCTACGGGAGCGGACGGTTACGTGCTGGAACGCCAAGCGGTAGCCGAGGCGATGAAGCGCCGGAAGTCGAAGCCTTTGTTCATGATCGACATCGCCGTTCCGCGCGACCTTGATCCGGGGATTGCCGCGGTCGAGAACGTGTTCTTGTACGACATTGACGATTTGGAAGGCATTGTGGCTAGCAATATCGAGCAGCGCCGGAAGGAAGCGGAGAAGATCGAAACGATGATTGAACAAGAGTCGGAACAGTTCGAGCAATGGTACAAGACGCTTGGCGTCGTGCCTTTGATCCGCGCCCTCCAGACAAAGGCTGCCCACATTCACGAAGAGACGCTTAACAGCCTGACGAACAAGCTGCCGGATCTGGACGAGCATGAACTGAAGGTGATCCGCAAGCTGACGAAGAGCATTGTGAACCAGATGATGCAAGATCCGATCCTGCGGATCAAAGAGATGGCCGGGGAGAAGCATTCCGAGGAAGCAATGGATATGTTCGTTAAGTTGTTTGCGCTTGAAGATGAGCTGGCCCAGTCGAAACAAGCTGAAGCAGACACGGCGTCTGCGGCGAAAAAGAAAACGATGCCTGCACGTCCGGCAGCTTCGGCACTGGCGTCCATCCTTCGATAACAGCGCGCTACCCGAATAATCGCGAAGGGCGGCAAGGTGGAAGCTTATGTTTTTTACGCAAAAATGGCTTTACGACGCGATACTTTATATTTACGCCCTGAGCCTTCTGTTTTACTTCTCCGATTTCATGGATGCGAACCGGAGAGCGAAGCGGATTGGAACAGGGCTCCTTATTTTTGTATGGATATTGCAAACCGTCATTCTGGTGAGCCGGCTCGTGACCCATTTCGAGATTGCGGCAATCTCTTCCTTTGAATATTGGCTAGGCTTTTCGTGGCTGCTGGTTACAATATCCTTGGTCATCAGCCAGTTTTTCAAAATCGAGTTTCTGGTTTTTCTTGTCAACATCATCAGCTTCTCCGTGCTTGCCCTAAACTTGTACAGCCGGCCGGGCGTGGATGAGCAATTCGGGGTTTCGCAGGCTTTGCGCGACCTGCTCCTTGTACATATTAGTTTGGTGCTATGCGCGTATGCATCGCTTACGATAGGGTCGGTGTTCGCGGGAATGTACCTCTTCCTGCACAAGCAGTTGAAAGGGAAGCGCTGGACCCCGTTCACGCGCAGGCTCCCAAGCCTTGATACGATCGAACGCTTCTCGGACAGGGCGATCATTATCGGCGTGCCTTTGCTGGCCATGTCCTTGTCGGTTGCGGTTACGCTGCTGATTGCGGAAGGACGGCCGCAGCTGCTGCTTGACTGGAAGGTGCTGACCTCGTTTGCGACTTTGATCTTTTACGTCAATTATATTATTCAAAGAGCGATGCTTAGACGTCCGGGCACGCAGCTTGCAAGACTTCATCTGATCGCGTTCGTTATGCTGATCATTAATCTGTTATCCAGTTATCTATCGACGTTTCACTAGAAGAAGGGGATGCGCATGAACGGCTACTACCCGGTAATGCTTCAGCTTCGCGGCGAACGCTGCGTCATTATAGGCGGCGGGCGGATTGCCGAGCGCAAGGCGTTAGGCCTCCTGGAGGCGGGAGCGGATACCGTCTTTCTTGTCAGTCCCAAGATCACCTCCCGGCTGGAGGAGCTTGCTTCATGCGGATCCCTTCGATGGCATTGCCGGACCTACGAGCCGGAGGATGCGCTGGAGGCGCGTCTGCTGTTTGCCGCAACGGATGATTCCGGGCTTAACCGCCGGATTGCGGATGACGGCAGGCGGGCCGGGGCTTTGGTGAATACGGTCGACGAGTCCGAGGGACGAGGGTTTCTCAATCCTTCGGTTATACGCCGCGGAGATCTTCTGATTGCCGTCTCCGCAACAGGCGCAAGCCCGGCTTTATCGGCAAGGTTGAAGCGGGAGCTTGAAGGGCAATACGGCGAGGAATACGGATATAGCGTGGAGCAGCTCAGGCGGCTGCGCGAATACGTGAAAGCCGCTGTCTCCGAGCCGGGCGAGCGGGAAATGCTGCTGAGGCTGGCAGCCGAAGAAGTGCCGTTTGGGGATCGGACAAACATCGAATTAAAAGCTTGGGTAGAACGACTTCGGGCAAAAAGGCCCTTGGATGGACGACGGGAGGAAGACAATAATGGGAGCTCATAATAATGGACCGCGTACAATCGTGGTAGGAACACGCCAGAGCGCTCTTGCTTTGACGCAAACGGGGCAAGTCATTGACGAGTTGAAACGAATCAGCGAGAAGCACGGGTTTGGGTACGATTTCGAAATTCGGAAAATTGTGACGAAGGGCGACCGCATTCTGGATGTCACGTTGTCCAAGGTTGGCGGCAAGGGCTTGTTCGTAAAAGAGATCGAGCAAGCCCTTCTTGACGGCGAGATCGACATGGCTGTCCACAGCATGAAGGATATGCCTTACGAGCTGCCGGAAGGCCTGATGAACGGTGCTACTCCCAGACGGGTTGATCCGCGAGACTGCCTGATTATGAAGCAGGGGAGCTCGCTTGAGGACTTGCCTCCAGGCTCGCGCGTGGGAACAAGCAGTCTGCGCCGCTCCAGTCAGCTTAAAAATATCCGGCCGGATCTTCAGCTCGATTCCATCCGCGGCAATATCGACTCGCGGATCCGGAAGCTGGAGACGGAAGGCTTTGATGCGGTTGTCCTGGCTGCGGCCGGGCTTACCCGAATGGGTTGGCAGGACCGGATCTCCGCTTTTATACCGGTTGATCTGTCGATCCCGGCGGTTGGGCAAGGAGCGCTTGGCATTGAGTGCCGCACGGACGATGCCGGCGTGCGCGAGCTGCTTGACTTGCTGAACGATACCGAAACCTCGTTGTCCGTTCGTGCGGAGAGAAGCTTCCTGGGCGCGCTGAACGGCGGCTGCCAGGTTCCGATCGGCGCTTTCGCCGTGGTGCACAAGAAGTCTGGGGACAGCTTCGATAACGCCGAGCTGGAGCTGACCGGCATGGTTGGCTCTCCCGACGGAGAAGTGATGCTGAAGGAAATCCGGAGGGGCACCGATCCGGAGCAGCTGGGCCGTGACGTTGCGGCAGCTTTGGCAGCAAGAGGCGCGGACCGCATTTTGGCGGAATACGGGGGTAACGGGGGATAACGGAATGAATAAGGGAGTTGTCTATCTCGTAGGCGCCGGACCGGGAGATCCTAAGCTGATTACGGTTCGCGGCCTGGAATGTCTGAGACGAAGCGACGTTGTTGTCTATGACCGTCTGGCGAGTCCAAGGCTGCTGAGACATATGAAGGAAGGCGCCCGCAAAATTTACGTCGGCAAACTTCCGGACCGTCATACGATGAAGCAGGAAGAGATTAACCAGCTGCTCGTGGATCTGGCTTTGGAAGGGCATACGGTCACAAGGCTGAAAGGCGGGGATCCCACGATCTTCGGCCGAGTCGGCGAAGAAGCGGAATTGCTGCAGGAGCATGGCGTTACGTTCGAGATTGTTCCTGGCATTACATCGGCCATCGCGGTTCCCGCTTATGCCGGTATTCCGGTGACTCACCGCGATCTGGCCTCTTCCTTATCCATTGTAACGGGGCATGAGAGCCCGGAAAAACTCGACCGCTCCATCCATTGGGATAAGGTAACCAATGCGACGGGTACGCTTATTTTCCTGATGGGCGTAGCCAAGATCGGTTATATTGCCGAGCAGCTTATCCGTCACGGCAAGCCGGCAACAACGCCGGTTGCCCTTATCCGCTGGGGGACCCGCGTGGAGCAGCAGACGATTGTCGGCACGCTGGAGTCGATTGAACGAATCGTGAAAGAGGCGAATTTCCAGCCACCGGCGGTTATTGTCGTTGGTGACGTAGTATTGCAGCGGGAAAAGCTGAAATGGTACGAGCAGAAGCCGCTCTTTGGCGTGCGCGTGCTTGTCACGCGGGCCAGAGCCCAAGCCAGCGACCTGGCTGACCGGATCGAAGAGCTTGGCGGCGAGCCTTGCGAGCTTCCGGTCATTGAGACGCGCGAGCCTCGGGATGAGGCTGTTGTCGAAGCAATCCGTAAGGCTCTCGCGGATGCGGAATCCTATAAATGGTTAATGTTTACGAGCGTGAACGGGGTGGAGTATTTCTTCAACTGGCTGGATCGCTTCGAGGTAGATATCCGGCGTTTCCATGCCGCCCGCATTGCGGCAGTTGGTCCCCGGACCGCCGAAGCTTTGCGGAAGCGTGGCCTGATTGCCGATCAGCTGCCGGCCAAGTTTCAGGCGGAAGGACTTCTTGAGCGGTTGGAGGGCGAACTGCAGCCGGGAGAAAAAGTTCTTCTTCCCCGCGGCGATCTCGCGCGCGAGATTTTGCCGCGCGAGCTGAAGGCTAAGGGGCTTGTTCCGGTTGAACTGGATGTTTACGAGACGGTAATTGCGGAATCGCAGGATGAGCAGGCGTTTGAATGGATCCGCAAACGGGAGATTCATGCGATTACGTTCACCAGCTCATCGACGGTAACGAATTTGCTTGAGGTGCTTCGCAGGAACGGGTTCAAGGATCCGGCCGCGCAGCTGGCCGGCATAGATATAGCAAGTATTGGCCCCGTAACCACGAAGACGGCGACCGAAGCCGGGCTTTCCGTTACGATTGAACCTGAGGATGCTACAATCGAAGCACTGGTTGAAGCGCTGGTTCAGTATCAGATGACCAAACGTTTGACGGCTGATCCGTCTTGATTACGAGCCATTATCGCATACCCATCGCTAGCAGGATTAAAGGAGGATTTTAACATGGCATTTCCTATTGTGAGACACCGCAGATTACGCCAATCGGCCGCTATGCGCAATATCGTACGCGAAACCGTATTGACGGCGAATGATTTTATATATCCGATCTACGTGAAATACGGAACGAACATCAAGGAAGAGATCAGCTCGATGCCGGGCGTATACCGCTTCTCGCTTGATCTTCTGGAGACGGAGATCCGCGAGATCACCTCGCTTGGCATTCAGGCGATTATGCTCTTTGGTCTGCCTGACCATAAGGATGCTGAAGGTACTTCGGCCTATGATCCGAACGGTATCGTACAGGAGGCTACGCGCCTGATCAAGAAATGGGCGCCTGAGCTGATCGTTATGGCGGATACCTGCCTGTGCCAATTCACCGATCACGGCCATTGCGGCATGGTGCATCTGGATGAAGCTACGGGCACGGCGGTTGTGGATAATGATCCTTCTCTGTCGCTGCTCGTTCGCACGGCCGTTTCCCAGGCGGAAGCGGGAGCGGACGTGATTGCTCCGTCGAACATGATGGACGGTTTCGTATCGGCTATCCGCGAAGGATTGGATGAAGCGGGCTTCAGCCATGTTCCGATTTTGTCGTATTCCGTCAAATATGCTTCCGCTTTCTACGGGCCTTTCCGGGATGCGGCGAAGTCCGCGCCGCAGTTCGGCGACCGCAAAACGTACCAGATGGACCCTGCCAACGCCCGCGAAGCTTTGCGCGAAGCGGATTCCGACGTGCTGGAAGGAGCGGATATGCTGATGGTCAAGCCTGCTCTTTCTTATCTCGATATCGTTCGCCAGCTTCGCGACAGCTTCGATCTGCCGATCGTTGCCTACAACGTAAGCGGTGAATACGCCATGGTGAAAGCCGCTGCGGCTAACGGCTGGATTGACGAGAAGGCGATCGTGCTTGAGAAGCTGATCAGCATGAAGCGCGCCGGCGCGGATCTGATCATTACTTACCACGCGAAGGATGCTTCGCGCTGGCTGAGAGGAGAATAAAGAGGGATGAGCAAATCGATTGGCAACAGACGCGATAACCGTTCGAGAGAGGCTTTCGCCCGTGCGAAGCAGGTGCTTCCCGGCGGCGTAAACAGCCCGGTGCGCGCATTCAAATCCGTAGGTCTTAACCCGGTCTATATGGATCACGGCAAGGGCAGCCGCGTATACGATATCGACGGCAACGGCTACATTGATTACGTGGGTTCGTGGGGACCGCTCATCATGGGTCATGCCCATCCCGAAGTCATCGAAGCGATTAAGAAAACCGCGGAAAAAGGAACAAGCTTTGGCGCGCCTACCGAACTGGAGACGCTAATGGCCGAGCTCGTCGTAGAACGCGTTCCTTCCGTTGATATCGTCCGCATGGTAAACTCCGGCACGGAAGCGACGATGAGCGCGCTGCGTCTTGCGCGCGGTTATACGAAGCGGAGCAAGATTTTGAAATTCGAAGGCTCCTATCATGGGCATGCCGACAGCCTGCTTATCAAAGCCGGCTCCGGCGTAGCTACGCTTGGCCTGCCGGACAGCCCCGGCGTTCCGGAAGGCGTGGCCTCCCAAACGATTACCGTTCCTTATAACGATCTGGAATCGGCGAGGCTCGCCTTCGAAAAATTTGGCGAAGAGATTGCCTGCGTTATTGTCGAGCCTGTAGCGGGCAATATGGGAGTTGTCCCGCCGCTGCCGGGCTTCCTGCAGGGTCTCCGCGAGCTGACGGAGCAATACGGCAGCCTGCTCATCTTTGACGAAGTCATGACCGGCTTCCGCGTCCATTACAACTGCGCGCAAGGACTGTACGGCGTTACGCCGGACTTGACCTGCTTCGGCAAAGTCATCGGCGGCGGCCTGCCGGTCGGCGCTTACGGCGGCAAACGCGAGATCATGGAAATGATCGCGCCAAGCGGCCCGATCTATCAAGCAGGCACCTTGTCCGGCAACCCGCTCGCAATGGCAGCCGGCTATACCACGCTGAAGCTGCTGACAAAAGAAACCTACGAGCTGTTGGAGCGTCAAGCCGTCCGGCTTCAACTCGGCTTTGAGACTAATGCCGCTAAGCATGGCGTTGCAACAACGATCAACCGGGTCGGTTCGATGGTATGCCCGTTCTTCACCGATACGCATGTCATCAACTTCGAGACAGCGAAGACCTCCAATCTTGAACGATTCAGAGCCTACTTCTCGGCGATGCTTGATCTTGGCGTAAGTATTGCTCCTTCGCAGTTTGAAGGCATGTTTGTATCGGCCGTCCATTCAGACGAAGATATCGACGCAACGATTGCGGTCCATGATCAGGCGCTTGCAAGCTTATAAAACATAGAACAGGAAGGTTTCGATATCCATGCATAAACGTCCTTATCGACGCGAGGGGCAATGGCTGTCGCTGCTGCCGGCGGATTTGGCCGGGAAAGCGGCAGGCAAGGATACGGCTTCCGGGCAGCAAACGGAGCAGCTTTCCATTCCGGAGGCCGGCAGTCACCCGCATCTTGTGCGGCAGTGGCTGCTGGCCTGTTCTTTATTTCCGGCCAAATGGATTAACCGTTTGTTCTCGGTAGGCGGTATCGGTTGGGAGGGAGAGCGCATTCGCCTCTTGGCCTTCCCGCCGGTTGACCCTGTCTCGGATTCGCTATACCGAAAAGTAAAGAGCGGCGGCCATTCCTCGCTTGAACCCGCGGTGGATATCCTCTACGAGGATGATTTCTGCCTTGTCCTGAACAAGCCCGCGGGTATGCCGGTTCATGAATCCCATGCCGGTCAGACCGGTACGCTGGACGAATCGGCAGCGCGATGGCTGCTTGCGCAAGGCGATCCGCTTCCCGTCCGGCATATCCACCGTCTGGATGACGATACGTCCGGTCCGGTGCTGTATTCGAAGAATGATCTTGCCCAATGGGTACTGGATGAAGCCATGCGCGAGAAGCGGATTGACCGGCGTTATCTGGCAGTCGTCCAGGGGAAGGTAAAAAAGGCATCCGGCACGATCAATGCCCCCATCGGCAAAGACCGTCATCATTCTTCAAGACGACGCGTAACGCCTGGCGGCGATCCAGCGATTACTCGTTATGAAACGATTCGCACGTTTTCGGACGCTACGCTTGTCCGTTTGCAGCTGGAAACCGGCAGAACCCATCAAATTCGCGTGCATATGAGCCATCTTGGACATCCGCTGATTGGCGACAAGCTGTACGGAGGGGAAACGAGGCTGCTGCAGCATCAGGCGCTCCATGGCGAACGGCTGCTTTTTCCTCATCCGTGGACCGGTGATTTAGTAGAAGCGAATGCAGAGATGCCCGATTGGTTTGCAAATCTTCTTGACAAGCTGGGCGGACGGACAAATTGATAGTCATGCTCCTTATTTCCGCGCCATATAGATATTAGTGAATGTAACTTTAGCCCAAGCTTTAGGCATTTGCTTTTCATTTATGGTATTGGGAGGGAGGATATCGCGTGACAGATCAATCCAAAGGCTTGCGATTTGATTTGTATGAGCGTATTCATTTGCCGGATGAGGTAGCGGCGATTGACGAACTGGAGGAAATCGAGCTAACCCCGCGTATTCAGGTCATTGAGCAGGGTGATCATGCAGTACTGAAAGGGCAGCTGCTCTTGAACGGCGTGTATCGCGGACAATCGGACGGAGGCAGCTTACAGACGCTGGAGCACTGGATTCCGGTCGAAATTACGCTGCCGCTCAACCGGGTATCCCGGCTGGACGACATCTCGGTAGAAATCGATAATTTTGACGTCGACTTATTGTCTGCTCGGACGCTTAACGTTACTGGCGTATTATCGCTTAGAGGCATACTGGTCGAACCGCTGCCCGATGCGGAAGAGGCGTGGCGGGAGGAGCCGATTACGGTCGTTCATGAGCGCGAGGCTTCGAATGAAGAGCCGGAATTCGAGGCGGAGGCGCAGTCGGACATTGAATCCCAGCCTCCGGAAACCTGGCAGTCCGTGACCCAGCAGCCTTATTTTACGGGCTTTGCGGGCCAGCTGCCGGCAGCGCAGAGAACTCAGGAAGAAGAGTTCGAGGAAGAAGAGGAAGAAGAAGAAAGCTTCGAGGCATTCGAGGAAGAGGAGCAGGAAGAGCAACTGGATGAAGCCGATGAAGCGGATGCCTCCGTCACCATCTCGGCGTCGCCGAGGGACGGCGGCTGGTCTGCTTCCCAGTGGTTCCAATCGAGCCAGCCGGCCAATCAGCCGGTGAACCAGCAGCCTGAAGCACAGTCCTATCAACCGGTGAATCCGTTCTACCAGCCAACGGTTCCTCCGCAAGCGCCTCCGCCTTCGCAGAGGGAAAATACTTACGAATTCGAGCAGGAGAGCGAAGAAGACTGGCAGGAAGAGTCATTTGCCGAGCAAGCGGAGGAACAAGAGGAGGCTTTTGCTTCCTTTGGCGAAGAGCCGGCGGTTGAAGCGGAATGGCAGGCACAGCCAGAGGCTCCCCGCGTGCCGGATAACGAAAAGCAGGAAATCCGGATAGGCGTAGGCAGCAAACAGCCGGAGAACAATCCGGAGCAAGCGCCGAATGTCGGTTTGATGACGCTGCTGCAAACGAGCAAGCGCGAGCAGGCTGCCCGCCAGGCCGCGGAAGAAGTTGCGGCCAAGCAGGCCGAGCAGGCCAAAACCCGTTCATCCGGCGACGATATCGAGTGGAAGACCTTATTTCTCGGCAAACAGTCGGAGGAGAACGAATTCCGCAAAATCCGCGTCTGCATCGTGCAAAGAGACGAGACGCTGGAGTCGATAGCGGTCAGGTACAGCTTGAATCCCCGTGAGATTCTGTTGTATAACGGCTTGAATGAATCTTCCGTTGCGGAAGGACAGCTTCTCTATATTCCCTAATTGAAAAAGCTCCTCCGTTAGCCTATCTCGCGGCTGACGGCGGAGCTTTTTCAATTCACGGAGAAACCGTTTTACCTTGGTTAGTCTTGAACAAAGGACCCAGCATGGTCATGCAGAAGTTGTCGGCAATCTGTTCGATCGAGTAACCAAGCACTTTGGAATAATAGATAAGAGATTCGGGAGCCATCGCGCTAATCAGCATATGGGCCGTAAATTCGGGATCAAGGGCTATCATTTCGTCTTTGCTCTGCGCTTCCCGTAGGAGAGACAGAAACAGATTATTTAGTTTCCGGTAGTTTGGACTTTCATAGAAATCCATGTCTTCCGGCTTGCACGTCTTGCTGACCTTAATGACCTTCAGCCATTCCAGCTGATCGTTCGAGAAGACGATCAAACGCCGGAGTACGGCTGTCAGTCTGTCATGGACAGGCTTATCGGCAAGCGGCTCCAGCAGGCGGCGGATTTCCTCCATCAAATCCTCGAAGGTGTCATTCATCAGGTCCATGCACAAGTCGGATTTGTTCGCGTAACGCCTGTACAGGGTGCCTTGTCCAATTTGAATGGATTTAGCAATCTGGTGCATGCTGACGGCTTCAACGCCGTGTTCGGCAAAAAGGGACCTTGCGGCTTGCAGAATCATCTTGCTAACCTCTTGCGAGTCCTTCTTTTTATCGGTCATGCGCGCACCCTCCATTTCATGAAAAAATAAATAAAGCCTGGCTGTATTGACAAACCGGACAATTGTCCGGTATCATACGTTAGCGGACAATTGTCCGCAGTCGTCTTGCGCCTTACTCATTTTACTGCTGGATAGTAGAGAGGTCAAGGCGTCAGCGGATTCGCAATAGAGAAAGAGTAACTTGCTACCCAAGCAAAGATTACTAAAATTTTTTCAGGAGGAGAGAGAAATACATGACTGAAGCAACAAACAACGGCTCCATGTCAATCAAATCCATAATGGTACCGCTTCTCGCTATCATTGTGGGGATGTTCATGGTTATTCTCGACGGTACGGCGATGAACGTAGCGATCCCTAAACTTCGCGAAGATTTTGGGGGAGCAAGCCTGTCGCTTATCCAATGGACCGTAACGGGCTATGCGCTTGCGCAGGCCGCCGTTATTCCGCTTGCCGGATGGTTATCCGACCGTTTCGGCGCGAAGCAGATCTATTTGACTTCCATCGTTTTGTTTACAATCGGTTCAGCGCTTTGCGCATTTGCGACTACGGCGGACCAATTGATTATTTACCGCATTATTCAAGGTCTGGGCGGCGGCATGGTTGCTCCGATTGCAATGGCCTTTACTTACCGTTTAAGCCCTCCGGGCAAACAAGGCGCCGTGATGGGCATGATCGGTATTCCGATGCTGCTCGCGCCTGCTCTTGGGCCTGTCCTTGCAGGCTGGTTGGTTGACTATGTCACCTGGCACTGGATTTTTATTATTAACATCCCTGTTGGCGCGGTAGCAGTTGTTCTTGGTCTTCGCACCTTGCCGGCTTTGGCTCGCCAAACGGTTCCGCAGCTTGATCTTCTCGGTATGATCTTTGCACCGCTTGCCTTTGCAGGCCTTGCATACGGAGTCAGCGAAGGCGGTACAGACTGGGGCTCTGCGAAAACGTTGACCGGTCTTATCGTAGGCGGCGTTTCGCTTATTATCTTTATTATCGTGGAATTGAACCGCAAACAGCCGCTTCTTGAGCTTCGCGTGTTCAAATCGGCGGATTTCTCCAAAGGAATCGTCGTTCAATGGGTATCCCAGATCGCCCTCTTTGGCACGTTGTTCCTGTTCCCATTGTTCCTGCAGACGGCCAAAGGCTACTCCGCCCTGGATACCGGCTTGATCCTGCTTCCGCAGGCTTTGGCCGCGGCGATCTGCATGCCGATTGGCGGCAAGCTGTTTGACAAGATTGGAGCTCGTCCACTTGTAATGACCGGTCTTGGCATTGTTACGATTGGCGCATTCCTGCTATCTAACATTTCAGCCGATGCAACGGTAGGCACTTATATTCTTCCGCTCATTTTACTCGGAGCGGGTATGGGCCTCTCGATGATGCCGCTTAATACGCATATTATTCAAGCAGCACCTCCTGAACTGGTTGGCCGCGTAACTTCGCTTACAAGTGCAGCCCAGCAGGTTATGACGTCCTTTGCGGTAGCGGGTCTTGCCACGATTCTGGCTAGACGCTCCGAGCATTACATGGCTTCCGAAATGGCGGCCGGAGGAATAACGAATCCTGCCGACATCACTCCCGTGATTGCTTCCCATGTGGCGGCATCTTCTTACGGGGATACGTTCCTGATTCTGACGATCATCGGCGTCGTTGGCACGCTGATCGGATTCATGCTCTCGAAGCCGAAGCGCGCGGAAGGCGCAAGCGCGGAAAAAGCCGAAATGCCGATGATGATGGGTCACTAATTAGGCGTAGACGCAAGTTGACTTTCGGGGACATCTTGGATAAAATATGCTATATCTGATTTTTTTCAACATATATTGACGTTGAAGGGGAAGAGTAAGCAGCCAAGCCTCCAGAGAGCGGGACTGTAACGCTGAAAGGTACCGCAGGAATTTACTGCTTCGCTTGTCGCCCCGGAGTTGCTTGAATGAAGCGGGTTCATCCGTTATTTCAAGCCGGCCGCAGCCGTTATCTGTTTGAGTGCCGTGCTTGCTTTTCCGGGGTGCGGAACAAAGGTGGTACCACGGAAGATAACCTTTCGTCCTTTGCTATAAGGGCGGAAGGTTTTTTTGTATTTCTATCCATGCAATGACAAGAATGGTAATGCTTACGAAATGAAATTTTATTCACAATTTTTAGAGCAAATGCTTGCGAAGCATGAATTACCACAGTGGTTAATGGTTTACCTTGGTAAGGCAATTCATTTTAGGAGGATGTAAAGATGTCAGACAAGACAACGATGCCGACGACTTATGATCCGAAGGCAGCCGAGCAGAAATGGTACGATTTCTGGCAGCAGGGGCAATTTTTCAAGGCGGGCCAACGCCCGGACGCAAAGCCTTTTACGATCGTAATCCCGCCGCCAAACGTTACGGGGATGCTTCATATCGGGCATGCGCTAGATTTCACCCTTCAAGATATTATTATCCGCACCAAACGGATGCAGGGCTTTGACACGCTGTGGCTGCCTGGCACGGACCATGCGGGTATTGCGACTCAAACCAAGGTGGAGCAGAAGCTGCGCGAGCAGGGGCTGAGCCGTTACGACCTTGGCCGCGAGAAGTTCCTGGAGCAGGTATGGGACTGGAAAGAGCTTTATGCGGGCACCATTCGCGAGCAATGGGGCAAAATGGGACTGTCTCTAGACTATTCCCGCGAACGTTTTACATTGGATGAAGGTTTGTCCAAGGCGGTTCGCGAGGTATTCGTCCGTTTGCACGAGAAGGGTCTTATCTACCGCGGCAAAAAGATTATTAACTGGGACCCGGCTGCGCGTACGGCCTTGTCCGATATTGAAGTAGAGTACAAAGAGCTGAACGGCCACCTGTACCATCTCCAGTATCCGCTTAAGAACGGCAGCGGGCATATTACCGTTGCGACAACGCGTCCGGAAACGATGCTTGGCGATACGGCCGTAGCGGTTCATCCGGAAGACGAGCGTTACAAGCATCTGATTGGCCAAATGCTCGTACTGCCGGTTGTTGGCCGCGAAATTCCGATTATTGCCGACGAATACGTGGAGAAGGACTTCGGTTCCGGCGCGGTGAAAATTACGCCGGCGCATGATCCGAATGACTTCGAGGTTGGCTTGCGCCATGACCTTCCGCAAATCATCGTCATGGACGAGACAGGCACCATGAACGAGCACGCGGGTCCTTATCAAGGCCTCGACCGTGCGGACTGCCGCAAGAAGCTGGTGAAGGACCTGCAGGAGCAAGGCGTTTGCATCCGCATCGAGGACCACGTGCACCAAGTCGGCCACAGCGAGCGCAGCGGCGCGGTTGTTGAGCCGTATTTGTCGACGCAATGGTTCGTCGCGATGAAGCCGCTGGCTGAACGCGCGATCGAAGCGCAAAAATCCGGCAAAGGCGTTAACTTTGTGCCGGACCGCTTCGAAAAAATTTATTTGAACTGGATCGAGAATGTACGCGACTGGTGTATCTCCCGTCAGCTGTGGTGGGGCCACCGGATTCCGGCATGGTACTGCGAAGCCTGCGGCGAGATGCATGTTGCCCGCGAGGACGTAACTGCCTGCCCGGCCTGCGGAAGCACATCGCTCCGTCAGGATGAAGACGTTCTGGATACCTGGTTCAGCTCCGGGCTCTGGCCGTTCTCCACGCTAGGCTGGCCGGAAGAAACGGAAGACTTCAAACGTTACTACCCGACGGATGTTCTTGTAACGGGCTATGACATCGTTTATTTCTGGGTTGCGCGCATGATCTTTACAGCGCTTGAGTTTACGGATCAAATTCCGTTCAAGGACGTGCTGATGCATGGTCTCGTTCGCGACGCGGAAGGCCGCAAAATGTCCAAATCGCTTGGCAACGGCGTTGACCCGCTTGACGTAATCGAGAATTACGGAGCCGATGCGATGCGTTACATGATCTCGACAGGCAGCACGCCGGGACAGGATTTGCGCTTCCGGATCGAGAAGGTCGAGCAGGCCCGCAACTTTGCAAACAAAATTTGGAACGCCTCCCGATTCGCCCTGATGAACCTTGAAGGCTTTACGGCTTCCGATATCGATATCAAGAGTAATCTCGGTACGGCTGAGCGCTGGATCCTTCATCGTCTGAACGAAACGGTGCGCGAGGCTACCCGTCTGATCGACAGCTACGAGTTTGGAGAAACCGGCCGCATTTTGTACAACTTCATTTGGGATGATCTGTGCGACTGGTATATCGAATTTGCGAAGCTTAATCTGTACGGCACCGACGAGCAGGCCAAGCGCGCTACGCAGTCGGTTCTGGCTTACGTGCTTGACCGTACGCAGCGCTTGATTCATCCGTTTATGCCTTATATCAGCGAAGAGATCTGGCAGCATCTGCCGCATGAAGGCGAGTCGATTACCGTAGCCGCTTGGCCGGTATTCGACGAGGCTCTTGAAGCGCCGGAAGCGGTCAAAGAGATGGAGCTTCTCATGGACATTATCCGTGCGGTTCGCAACGTTCGCGCGGAAGTAAATGTTCCGATGAGCAAGAAGGTTGAGCTGATGATTAAGCCTTCCGGCGAAGCGGAGGCGGCGATAGTCAGCCGCAACGAAGAATTTATCAGACGTTTCTGCGGCACTTCGTCGTTTGAGACCGGCCTTGGCCTGGCGGCTCCGGACAAAGCCATGACGGCTATCGTAACCGGCGCCGAGCTTTACCTGCCGCTTGCGGGCCTGATCGATATTTCGCAGGAGATCGCCCGTCTTGAGAAAGAGCTTGCTACGCTCAACTCCGAGGTTGAGCGCGTAGAGAAGAAGCTTGGTAACGAAGGTTTTGTTGCGAAGGCCCCGGCTAAAGTCATTGAAGAAGAACGCGCCAAAATGGCAGACTACGCAGGCAAACGCGATAAGGTTCTTGCGCGTATCGAAGAGCTGCGCAGCTAATGATCTGATGGAAGAAGGACGTTTACGATGATCGAAAACGGAACAGAAACGGAACGAAGCGGCATGCTTCGTTCCTATAAGGAAGCGGTCGACTGGATCAACGGGCTTATTCCGTTCGGAATCCGCCCGGGTCTCGACCGTATCGAGCAGCTGCTGGAGAGACTGAATAACCCTCACCGCAGGCTCAAATTCATTCACATTGCGGGAACGAACGGCAAAGGTTCAACCTGCGCGTACTTAACGAGCGTATTAATGAAATGCGGTTATGATGTAGGGACGTTTACATCGCCTTATATTACGAAGTTCACAAACCGGTTCCAATATAACGGTCAGGATATCGACGAAGAGACTCTTCTTCGTTTGTCCAACGTGCTTAAGCCGCATGTAGAGGAATTGGCAGAAACGGAATTCGGCTCGCCTACGATGTTCGAGGTATCCACGGCTCTTGCAATCCTGTTCTATGCGACGGTTACTTATCCGGATTATGTCGTTTGGGAAACAGGGCTCGGCGGAAGAATGGACGTTACGAATATCGTTACTCCTGTCATCTCCGTCATTACGAATGTCGGCCATGATCATATGGACCGGCTTGGCAACACGCTGGAGGCCGTTGCCTCCGAGAAAGCCGGCATTATTAAAGCGGGCGTTCCGGTAGTTAGCGCAGTGGATCAGCCCGAAGTCGTTGAGGTTGTGAAGCGGACGGCAGCAGAGAAGAAAAGCACGCTGTACCTGTTAGGCGAGCAGTTTAACGTCAAGGAGCTGTCGAGCGAAGAAGATGAGCAAACCTTCCGTTTCGAAGGCATGTTCCGTTCCATTGACCCGCTCGCGATTACGCTTAACGGCGCGCATCAACGCACGAATGCCGCGGTTGCGGTCATGACGCTTGAAGTGCTCCGTCAATATTATGCCTTGATCGTAGAAGACGACGCGCTCGCGGACGGTCTGCGCGAGGCGAAATGGCCGGGACGGCTCGAGATGGTATCCCGTTCGCCCCGCATTCTGATTGACGGCGCGCATAATCCGGAGGGGGCCGAATCGCTTGTGCAGGCGCTTCGCTCGACTTACAGGTACGATCGTCTTCATGTCATGATGGCGATGGTAGAGAATAAGAATCATCGGGATGTTCTAAAGCATATACTACCAATAGTGGATACGCTTATCGTGACCGAGCCTGATTTCCGCAGCAAGCTGGATGCGGAACTTCTCGCCGATCTAGTCCGCGATGTGAAGCCTGCGGAGTCTTCTTTTGAGCTTATCGTGGAGAAGGATTGGCGCGAGGGCCTCCGCAAATTGCAACAATTGACCGGGGAAACAGACCTTGGGGTTGTGACTGGTACGCTTTATTTGATAGGTGACGTTCGCTCCCGCATATTGTACAACTCGGATTCTGAAAAAGGTTGGTGAACCGTCTTTGAATACGGCAGAACATGTTCATTTCATCGGAATCGGCGGTTACGGCATGAGCGCAATCGCCCGCGTTATGCTAGAAATGGGTTATAAAATTACCGGTTCCGATGTAGCTCGTCAGGAATTGACGGAGAAGCTTGCGGCGAAAGGCGCGCAAATTTATATCGGCCATGAGGCGGAGCATGTCAAGGGAGCCGATCTTGTCGTTTATTCGACAGCGCTCTCGAAAGACAATGTGGAACGAAAGGCAGCGGAGGAGCTGAATATTCCGGTGCTGCACCGCGCGCAGATGCTTGCGCGGCTCATGAATGCCGGCAAGGGCGTTGCCGTAGCCGGGGCGCATGGGAAGACGACTACTTCCTCCATGATCGCACTCGTTATGGAAAAATGCGATGCCGATCCAACTTATATTATCGGCGGCGAGATTGTCAATGTGGGAACGAACGCAAAGGCCGGCAAAGGCGAATACGTCGTTGCGGAAGCGGATGAAAGCGACGGTTCATTCTTGCAGTATCATCCAAGCATCGCGATTGTCACGAACATTGAGCCCGACCATCTGGAGAACTATGACGGTGATTTCGGCAAGCTGAAAGCAGCTTACGTCACATTCCTGTCCCAGGTGAAGACGGACGGCAGGGCGATTGTATGCGCGGACGACGAGACGATCACCGAGCTGCTTCCGAAGCTTGATGCGGACACGGCCGCGAAGCTGATCACTTACGGTATCGACAGCGATGCCGAGTATAAAGCGGAAAACATCCGTCTCGGCGACCGCAAGGTATCGTTTGAAATGACGCATCGCGGGACGACGCTGGGCACAATCGAATTGTCCGTACCGGGCCGCCATAACGTGTATAACGCGATGGCAACGGTTATTACCTGCCTTGAAGCGGGATTGTCGTTTGACAACATAGCGGAAGCCATTCACGAATTTATCGGCGCAAAACGCCGTTTCCAGGTGCTTGGCGAAGTGAATGACATTCTCGTTATTGACGACTACGCGCATCATCCTACGGAGATTCAAGCAACGATAAGCGCAGCAAAAGCAACGGGTAAGCGGATTATTGCGGTATTCCAGCCTCAGCGCTACACGCGCACCTTCTTCCTGCTGGAGCAGTTCAGCCGGGCATTCCCGGAGGCGGATGAGGTTATTATTACCGATATCTATTCGCCGGCGGGCGAACAGCAAATTGAAGGGGTGCATTCCAAGAAGCTGGTTGAGATGATCAAGACGAACAGCAATGCCAACACGTTTTATATCCCGACAAAAGAAGAGGTGCTGGAGCATTTGACCGCTAAGGTTGTTCCGGGCGATCTCGTTATTACGATGGGTGCGGGCGACATTTGGAAAACGGCGGATGCGCTTGCGAAGACGCTGAAAGCAAAAGCATAAACCGTAAATCATATATCATGAATGGCGAAGAACGCTCTGAAAGCCTCTATCGAGGTTTTTTAGAGCGTTTTTTTACATGAGTGGATCCGGCAAATCTATCATAATTCTCTATCGAATCTCATAGAGTAGCATTAGAAGAACGGGACAAGGAGAGAATGTCATGAACAAGAATAACCGGATCACTTACCGATTTGACCGTACCGGCCAGAGCATTGAAGATAACGGCCGCAAGGAAATCAGCGCTAAGCCTCAGCCAGCCCCGGAACGGGAACAGGGCAAGCCTTCGAATATTGTACCTCTCTATGCCAAATCCGAATACGAGACCGCGGA
This sequence comes from Paenibacillus sp. BK033, assembly GCF_004345425.1. GTDB lineage: Bacteria > Bacillota > Bacilli > Paenibacillales > Paenibacillaceae > Pristimantibacillus. The sequence continues at coordinate 118,990 of NZ_SLVP01000003.1, read as the reverse complement.
AAGCCCGTTTAGTCCCTGGATGAGTCCGTTTCAGGAGGATGTCGGCGCGCTTGAGGATCTGATTCGCGAGACGGAGCCAATTCCAGCTCCGGCAGCGGATAAGAAGCCGGCAGCTCCCGCGGTCGCGTCGGTTCAGGACACGGCAGTTCCCGGCTCGAGGCCGGAGACGGGACCGTCAGTCAAGCAACCGCCGCGTCCGGCGCAGTGGCACCCCCGCCAAAAGGTACAGCCTTCCCCGGCATTGCCGGGCTCAATGCCTCGCTCCGAGTCAAAGCCGGTGCAGCCCGAGCTGCATGACGTGCTTGCGCAGACGGAGTCCGATGCTTGGGGCGAGCTTGAGCATTATCCGGAGCTGGAAGCGGATCTGAACAACAATGGCCGGAAGGCAAATCGCTGGTCGGGTCCCGTTCACCATTATTCCGCGCCTCCATCCTGGATCAAAGTATTTCTATCGGTAGCTGGAGCGCTGGCAACGGGCGCGTTGTTCGGCTATTTGCTGCTCTCCTTGTTTACGAATACGCCGGATCAGTCCGATTCCGGCAATAAGCTGGCCAATCCCGTGAATGGCTCCGTAACCAATCCAAGCTCGACGCAAAACGGGGATAAACCAAACGCAAACGGCGGGACGTCCAGTCCGGCGGCTAATCAGACAGCCGCAGGCCGCGTGAAGCTGGACATACCGCTTCAATCGTATCAGCTGCTCCAATACGGCGTATTCAGCAATACGGAAGGCAGAGACGCTGCCATTAAGGAGTTGACGGACAAAGGGCTGGCTGCAGCAGGACTTCAAACAGCCAACGACTACCGGGTATACGCAGGAATGGCGATAGACCGGGGACGCGCGCTTGCCCTCAGCAATGATCTTGGCGAGGATGTTCCCGTCTATATCAAGCAGATCGACGTTCAAGTGCCCGAGCAGTTCCCTTTTGCGGGAGATGCCAAAGCGGCAGCGGCGTTCATGACCAACACGATCGGCCTGATCAGCATGCTCGATGAGCTCGCCTTAACGCAGCTGGAGCAGCCAAGCTTGTCGCCGCTTAGCTCCGCTGCTGCCGAATCCTGGAAGGCAGAGCATCAGAAGTGGACGGAAAGCGTGAAAGCGATGCAGGCGGGCGTAAAAGACGAGTCCGGAAAAGCATTTCTCATAAAATTAATTCAATCTATGAATACGGCGGCCAAATCGCTGGAGGAGTACGATAAAAAGCCGTCGCAATCGCATTTGTGGGCTGTCCAGGACGCGCTTATGGACGCGGTCGTGACGCAAAAGCAGTGGTATGATTCGATCAACGCATTGTAAACGAAATCGAACCTAAGTATAATAGGGAACAGGTGTCAATAAATGGCGAGAGGCGTTGAATAATGAAGAAAAACGGCTGGATTTTATTGCTTTTCCTCGTGCTGGGCTTACTGGCCGGCGCACTCGTTGCGCGATGGCTGGAGCCGGTATCCGGAATCTCTTTTTTGACCAAAACGATTGATACAACCTGGTCTCCTGCCGTTGATCTGTATGTGCTCAGCCTGGATCTGAATGTACATGTTCAAATCAGTTTATTCAGTATTATTGGCGCTCTAGCCGCTATTTGGTTATATCGTAAATTGTAAACCGGCTAATCTGCCGGAAATGAAGGAGCAAGTGGAACTTTTGAGCAAGTATGAATCGACTAAACCGATCAGCCAGCTCGTGCTGGCATCGTCGTCACCGCGCCGGAAGGAACTGGTCGCATCGCTGGGCCTTTCCTTGCCGGTTTATATTTTGTCTTCGGATGCGGATGAATCGGTTCCTTCCGATTGGGCGCCTGCGCGTATTGTCGAGCAGCTTGCTCTCCGCAAAGCGCATGCGACGGCAGCCATTCTGAAGGATCGCGGGGAAGAGAAGCATTCTCTGGTGGTTGGTGCGGACACGATTGTTGTTGTAGACGGCCGGGTGCTTGGCAAGCCGAAGGACCGTGAGGACGCATTGTCCATGCTCCGAAGCCTTCAGGGTCGCGAGCATGAAGTTTATACGGGAGTAGCTTGCGTGGTTGCAGAGAACGGTGCCGAGACCTCCGCGCATCGGATGACGAAGGTTTATATGAAGCCGATGGAAGATGAAGTGCTGAAGCGGTATATCGCAACGGGCGAACCCGATGACAAAGCGGGTGCTTACGGAATACAGGGGCTTGGAGCAACGCTGGTCGACAGGATTGACGGCTGTTATTTTAACGTCGTTGGCCTGCCGGTATCCCTGTTGTCGGACATGCTTGCTCATTACGAAATTCAGGTTTTCTAACCCAATCAGAAATTATAAGTTTTGGAACTCGAAAACTAGCTTTCTGATTGGCGATAAAAAACGCCACTGAATGGCGGTCTTTCATCTTCAAAGTACATCGATAGAAGTTTTTCTCATTAACCTTTCATGAAGTGACCTTGATTTGGACATAACACCAAGTAATGCCATATCATTATAGCTGGAAGAAGAGGCAGGGACGGACATGGAGCAAGGCAATCTGTTACGAAATGTCCCCCATGAAGAGCGACCAAGAGAACGCATGATGCAATATGGGGCCGAAGCGCTTAGCCATACCGAATTGCTTGCCATTCTGCTGCGTACGGGTACGAAGCGGGAATCGGCCGTTCATCTGGCTGGTAAAATATTGAGGGAATGCGGAAGCTTGCGAAATTTGCTTGATATGAGCATGAGCGAGCTGACGGCAATAAAAGGGATCGGACCGGCAAAAGCGGTCCAGCTGCGGGCCGGAATCGAGCTTGGACGCCGTATCGTACGGAGCGGACAAGGCGTGATTGTGACGGTACGTAAACCGCAGGATGCTGCGAACTATGTGATGGAAGAGATGCGCTACTTGAAAAAGGAGCACTTCGTCTGCCTGTTTCTAAATACGAAGAACCATATTATTGCCCGGGAAACGTTATCGGTCGGTACGCTTAACGCGTCGCTCGTTCATCCAAGGGAAGTTTTTCGAGCGGCCGTAAAAGCCGGCAGTGCTTCGATTATTTGCGTACACAATCATCCGAGCGGAGACCCTATGCCAAGCCCGGAAGACATCACGTTAACGAAGCGCCTTGTGGAGGCCGGTGAACTAATGGGGATTGAAGTGCTGGACCATTTGGTCATCGGGGATGGAAGGTTTATCAGTTTGAAGGAACATGGCTACATGTAATATAATAAGAAGGATTGTCGCAATTAGAAGGGAGCATTAACATGTTTGGTGGTTTTTCGAAAGATTTGGGAATTGATTTGGGTACTGCAAACACGCTCGTATTTGTAAAAGGAAAAGGTATTGTTGTAAGAGAGCCCTCTGTTGTAGCTCTTCGCACTGACACAAAAACGATTGAAGCGGTTGGCGAGCAAGCGAAAAAAATGATCGGCAGAACACCTGGCAACATCCGCGCCGTTCGTCCGATGAAAGACGGCGTTATCGCCGATTTCGAAACAACCGCAACAATGATCAAATATTTCATTCGTTCCGCGCAAAAACAAAAATCGCTGTTTCCTAAGCATCCTAACGTGATGGTATGCGTACCGTCCGGTATTACCGCGGTTGAGAAACGCGCCGTTGAAGATGCGGCCAAGCAAGCAGGCGCTCGCGAAGCGTATACGATCGAGGAACCGTTTGCTGCCGCAATCGGCGCTGATCTTCCGGTTTGGGAGCCGACAGGCAGCATGGTTGTCGATATCGGCGGCGGCACGACGGAAGTTGCCGTTATTTCGCTTGGCGGTATCGTGACAAGCCGTTCGATCCGCGTCGCGGGCGACGAGATGGACGAAGCGATTATTCAATATATCAAACGTTTCTATAATCTTATGATTGGCGAAAGAACAGCCGAGCAGCTGAAGATGGAGATTGGCACGGCACTTCCGTTCGATGTTTCCGAATCGATCGAAATCCGCGGCCGCGACCTTGTAACGGGTCTGCCGAAAACATTGCCGATTACGTCGGAAGAGATTACGGAAGCTCTTACGGACACCGTAAACTCGATTGTGGATGCGGTGAAAATTACGCTGGAAAAATGCCCGCCTGAACTGTCTGCCGACATTATGGACCGCGGTATTGTGCTGACTGGCGGCGGGGCGCTGCTTCGCAATCTGGACAAGCTGCTGGCGCGCGAGACGGGAATGCCTGTTATTGTGGCGGATAATCCGCTTGATTGCGTAGCTATTGGTACAGGCCGTTCGCTTGACCACATTCACTTGTTCAAAAAAGGCGGATCTTCCCGCTCGAAACGATAAGAGAACCAGAGCGGTTAGGATATGGAACGGGCAGGTGATTAAAACTGTTTAAGCTGCTAAGAAATAAGCGGTTGTTTATGCTTATGATCGGATTAATCCTGTTCATTGCGGTTATCGGTTTCTCACTAAGCGACCGCAAGGAGCTAACCTATCCCGAGAAGTTTCTCGGCGATTCTGTTGGATTCGCTCAGCAATGGTTCTACAAGCCCGCTGGATTAGTAGCGGGCTTCTTTGAGGACATTCGCGAACTCAAGACGCTGCATGAGGAGAACGAACAGCTGAAGCTGACGGCTGCTGCTTATGCGCGGGACAAGATTAATTACAATTTTGTCCAGAAGGAGAACGAGCGGCTGCAGGAAGAGCTTCATTTCACGGAACGTCAGAAGAATATGTACAAATACAATTATTTGATAGCCCAAGTTATTGCAATTGATAACGATCCTTACAATCATACGATGGTTATTAACCTAGGCTCCAAGAACGGAATCAAGCCTAATATGGCCGTAACGACAATAGACGGTCTAGTTGGACTTGTCAGCAATGTCCGTCCTTACACAGCTACAGTAACTCCTATCACGGAACTGGATGACACTTCCCCAACGTCTAACGCCATCGCGGCAACGGTTCTCGGCAGAGAAGACTCCTCATTTGGCATCGTCGGCAGCTATGATAAAGAGACAGATCGCTTGATCATGACTAAAATTGCCGAGAACGACAAAATGATCGTTGACGATACGGTTATTACTTCTGGACTTGGCAATGTGTATCCCCGTGGTCTCGTGATTGGTACGGTAGAAACAAGACAGGTCGGAGATTTTGGCCTTACCCATACCGCTACGATTAAAATGGCAGCCAAATTCGATCATCTGACCGAAGTTTTCGTCGTTCAGCCGACGGAATCGGGAGATGAATAGGATGGGCGACAAAGGCATCAACCGGCTTATTCTTGTCATGCTGCTCTTGTTTATCATAGAGGGCTCCATCATGCCTTGGCTTATTCCGATTGAGCTGACCGGAAGAATCGTTCCTCACTTTATGTTCGTGTTTGTTGTTTTCGCAGCATTATACAGCGGGCGACACCGGGCTTTGTTTTTCGGAATAAGCTTCGGCTTTCTGCAGGATATCGTCTATTTCGGACATTTAATGGGGGTTAACGCCTTTTCCATGGGGCTTATCGGATACTATACCGGCGTACTGCTGGAGCGCCGCCGCAGCACGCTGCTCACGGCTTTGTCCGTGGTTGGACTCGGCTCTATTCTGTATGACACGATTGTGTATTTCGTAAATATGGTCTTCCGGATTACGAAGGAAACGTATGCCTGGGCGCTAATGGATCATATTTTGCCAAGCCTGTTTCTTCAAATGGTCTTTGCGCTGGCGGTTTACGTACCGGCTAGGCGTCTTTTCGAAAGCCATTTGAAGCTGAATCCGGATTCGGACGAAGAATAAATTATAGGCAGAAAGCAGGAATTTGCACATCGCGAAAAGAATGGATTACGTTGGGGAGGGACAGACGTGACCGAGAAGCAGCATATAATGATAAAAGGTGTCAAGGAAGGTCTCGTGTTCCTTCTCGACGATAAGTGCGAATTCGCAGTTTTGCTTGACGAGCTGCAGTATAAGTTGGAGAAAACGCATCAGCAGCTGCTGACCGGCCCGCTGGTTCACGTGCATGTGAAACTTGGGACAAGGCAGCTTGGCGAGGACGATAAGGAACGGATCAAATCGGTTATTCGTTCCCAGGGCAATTTAATGGTGCAGTCGATTGAATCATCAGCCGAGATGCAGGGAGGAGCCAATGCGGGTCCCGTCGGCCCTCATGTAATAACGGGAATTGTCCGATCCGGACAAACTATCGAGCATGACGGTGACCTGCTGCTGGCCGGGGATGTTAATCCGGGCGGTACAATCCTGTGCAGCGGAGATATATACGTAATGGGCGCGCTGAGAGGTGTCGCCCATGCAGGCGTAAACGGCCGGACGGATGTCATTATCGCCGCTTCGCTTATGCGTCCAACCCAGCTTCGAATTGCCGATATCATCAGCCGTCCGCCGGAGGAATGGATGTCCGGGGATGCAGCCATGGAATTCGCTTATCTGTATGAAGGAAACATGCAGATTGACAAAATGACGCAATTATTCCGTTTACGCAATAATCCGATTAAGGTATAAGGGGTGTTCATGCATGGGAGAGGCGATTGTTGTAACATCAGGCAAAGGTGGAGTCGGAAAAACGACGACCTCGGCTAATTTAGGTACGGCACTTGCTTTGCTTGGCAAAAAGGTTTGTATGGTCGATACCGACATCGGATTGCGTAATTTGGATGTTGTAATGGGACTCGAGAATCGAATCATTTATGACCTGATTGACGTAGCAGAAGGACGCTGCCGGCTTAATCAGGCTTTAATTAAAGACAAGCGCTTTGAAGAGCTGTACATGCTGCCTGCCGCCCAAACCAAGGATAAGCAGGACGTATCGCCGGAGCAAGTCCGGGATATGGTGCTCGAGCTCAAGAAGGATTTCGATTATGTAATCATTGATTGTCCAGCGGGCATTGAGCATGGCTTCCGAAATGCGATTGCGGGCGCGGATCGCGCGATCGTTGTAACAACGCCGGAGAATGCGGCGGTACGGGATGCGGACCGCGTTATCGGATTGCTCGAGAAAGAGCAGATTGCATCCAAAATTATTATTAACCGGATTCGCCAGAACATGGTGAAGAACGGCGAAATGCTTGATATTGACGAAATTTGCCAGGTGCTTGCCGTGGATTTGCTTGGTATTGTCCCTGATGACGAGAAGGTCATTAAGGCTGCCAACTCCGGAGAACCAACGGTAATGGATCCATCTTCGCGGGCAGCGATTGCATACCGCAATATTGCGCGCCGGATCCTGGGGGATATGGTTCCGCTTATGCTGCTCGATGAGAAGGCCGGTGCCTTCAAACGCTTCCGCAAGTTTCTTGGAATAGGATGATTGCCTTGTGCTAAACAAGCTGAAAAAGATAGACTGGGGCATCGTAGCCATTCTGGTCTGCCTGATGGGCATTAGTACCGTTTTGGTTAGAAGCGCTACGCATAACAACCCGCTTTATCACAACTATGATGTGAAAACAGTCGCTTTTTATATAGCCGGTTTTTTTGTAGCTATAATGGCTACCGTATTCGATTATCGCATTTTGCTGAAAAGCTGGTACGTTTTATACGGTATCGGAGTGGCGCTGCTTATAGCGGTCTTCTTCTTTGGGGCAAACATTAACGGCGCGTCCGGTTGGTTCAAACTTCCGGGCGGCTTCTTGTTTCAGCCCGCTGAGATTATGAAGATTATTATTATTATCGGTATTGCATACATTATGGGCCGGAGGCAGGGAGATCGCTTAACCTTTATCGAGGACTTGCTCCCGATTGCGGCCTTTGCGTTTCTGCCGTTTCTGCTCGTCATGATACAGCCTGACCTTGGCAACGCGATTATTTACATCGTTATCGTCCTTGGGATGCTCTGGATCGGCAACGTCAAGTATACCCATGTGCTGATAGGCTTGACAGCGGTTGTTGCCGCGGTCGTATTGTCTATTTCCTTGTTTACGATGTTTAACTCCGAGATAGAGACTTATTTGAAGGACCATCACAAGGAGCACTGGTACAAACGGATCAATACGTTCCTGGACCCAAGCCAGGCGTCATCCGATGACAAGCATCAGTCGGAAAATGCCAAGATAGCGATCGGTTCCGGCGGACTTAGCGGCGATGGCTATTTGAAAGGCGACATGATTAACGGGAAGTTTATTCCGTACCCGTATTCCGATTCGATCTTTGTCGTAATCGGGGAGGAGTTTGGCTTCCAGGGCTCGGCGATCCTGCTGCTATTGTACTTCCTATTGATATACAGGATGATCTTAATCGCCTTCCGATGTTATGATAACCGGGCGGCGTTTATCGTAATCGGGATCGCATCCATGTACGTCTTTCAAATATTCCAAAATATCGGCATGATGATCGGGCTTATGCCAATCACCGGCATTACGCTGCCGTTCATCAGCTACGGCGGTACGTCGCTGCTGCTTAACATGCTGTGTATCGGTATTTTGTTTAGCATTAACGCCCACCAAGAGAAGTACGAGCTGGCCGAGTAGGCCAGCTTTTTTGTTTTACAGGTAAATAGGCCGCGCTGCGCATCAAATGTTCTTCCGATCGCCATTGCTCGGGGATTCCTTGAACTATTCCAATCGAATTGGAATCCCCTCGCAAAAGCGACCGCTAACGCTTCTACAGAATCATTTGATGCTCCGCCCTTGCCATTAACCCGCATCTCAAAAAGAGCTGAAGCCTTTAGCCCAGCTCGTAAAGAAACCACCATGTCCGAGCAGACATTAACCTGCTCGGCTTTTTTCGGCCCTCAAGCTAAAACGGAGCAGTTGAATGATTCTGAAGAAGCGGCAGCGCTCGCCTTTGTTCACCGGATTCCAACCATTGACCAGTAAATTCAAGGAATCCGGGAACAACAGCGATCGAAGAACATTCAACTGCGCAGTTTCTGGCGCAGCATACTTGTCAGCTTGGCCACATATTCATGTAGAAAGGAAATGTGGGCTGCGCCAATGCCAGCCGGCTTGTCTTGCGAGAGGGAGGCTATTCGATGAGTAAAAAAGACGGGATTAGAGAGCGGCGTCAGGAGAAAATCAGACAGCTGCTGGAGCAGCAGGAAAAGCAGGCCAAGCTGTGGCAGCAGCAAGAGCGTATGCAGGAGCAGAAGCATCAGGTGATGCCTGCAAAAAAAAGGCCGGAAAGGGAGAAGCAGAATACTAGGTACGAAGAAGATTCCTTTTTGCCTATGCCGTATCACATGGATACGGGCGGCGGTGACGAGCTGGACCCGGAGAAGCTGTGGAAAACCAATCCGCATCCATGGATGGGCTGGGAAACCGGAGACGGAAAAGGCGGCCGCCTTGGAGGCGACTTCGCTTCGATATACGAATCGAATAACGAGGGCGGCGGTCGCGGGCCCTTTTTCCGCAGCGATCTGAAATGGAAGGTCATTATTGCGGCCCTTCTGTTTGCCGGGATTTGGGGCATTTTCCACAATGAATCGCCGCTTGCGCAAAAGGGACAAACCATTGTCAAAAATGCGTTGACGGATGAAATGGACTTTACGGCTGTCGCGAATTGGTACAAGGAAACCTTTGCCGGCGCGCCATCGTTTATTCCAATATTCAACCATAATGCGAAAGAGGCGGAATCCGCTAACGGCTCAGTCGAATTGCCTGTTGTGTCTCCCCTTCCGGACGGCGCGATCGTACGCACCTTCGCCGAGCTCTTGAACGGGGTCGAGCTGGCCGGCACGTCCAAGGAAGAGGTATCGGCTATCGAGACGGGCAGAGTCCTGCTTGTTTCGGAGGCGGAAAACGGGAGCGGAGTTACGGTTGTGATCGAGCATGCGAACGGCCGCGATTCGGTGTACGGCAAGCTCGGGGCTGCAACCGTCAAGCAAAATGATTGGGTCGAAGCGGGCGACGGAATCGGGACGCTGAAAGAAACGACAAGCGAGGAGCCAAGTCTTCTTTATTTCGCGGTTCGGCAAAATAATCAATACGTCGATCCCGTGAGCGTGATTCCGATTGATTAAATGGAAAGGCATCCGCTGGTCCGTTCATCCGCTGTTTGTGCTTGTCATGATTGGCTCTGTTGTGACTGGCTATTTCGCCGAGCTTTTCACTTTATTTCTGATCGTGTTAGTCCATGAGATTGGGCATGTCGTGGTTGCGCGAAGCTTTGATTTGACGGTGAGGGAAGTCAAGCTGCTTCCCTTTGGCGGCGTTGCGGAGCTTGAGGATGCAGGCAGCATTCCGGCCAGGCAGGACGCGTTGGTCGCCATCGCAGGTCCTCTTCAAAACGTATGGATGGGACTTGCCGCCTGGGGCTGCGGCCAATTGGGCTGGTGGGATCCGGAGTGGGCTGCTTACGTGTGGCAGGCAAATTTCATGATCGGCTTGTTTAATCTGTTGCCTATCTATCCGCTGGACGGAGGCAAGCTGATGCAGGCTGCCTTCAGTTATGGCTTTAATTACTATTCCATGATGAAATGGACGTCCTGGATCAGCATTGGCCTTAGTACGCTGATGATTGGCTACGCGTTGTCTACCGCATTCCGGGAGGATGCCGGCATCCAGCTTAATTTGCTTATCGTCGGCCTGTTCCTGCTCATGACGAATTGGACGTATTACCGCAACATGCCGTATCTGTTTGTCCGCTTTCTGATGCACCGCGACCGGGTCGCCGTCCGTGCGATCTCCCGCGGCTCGCTGGCCCGCCCAATAATTGTAAATTTAAAGCAACCAATTATTGCCGTCGTCCGTCTATTATGGCGTGAACAGTACCATCTCTTTTATTTGATGGAACTGGAAGGCCGAGTCGTCAAGGTTGTTCCCGAGAAAGATATCATTGACCGCTATCTGACCGAGCCCGATCCGAACCGCGCTGTTATCGAGCTTTTTCGATAGAGGTAAAATAGACCACTTTTTCGCTTAGGAGCCTTGGTGTAGAATAGAGTAGATGACAAAAAGTAAGGCGGTTGATATTCGGGAATGAAGCGGATGTTAATGCACGGACACGGCGAGCTGCTGCAGACCGCCGTGCTGATGGACGGTCGGCTTATTGATTTTTTCATGGAAAAGTCGGAAAGCAGCGGATTAGTCGGTAATGTGTACAAGGGACGAGTTGTCAATGTTCTGCCAGGCATGCAGGCCGCTTTCGTAGATATCGGTCTGGGAAAAAACGCGTTTCTATACATAGATGATCTGCTGCATCCGCATTTGGAGAAACAGCCGGAGCACAAGCCCTCCATTACGGAGCTGGTCAAGCCGGGACAAGAGCTTGTTGTACAAGTCATGAAAGAACCGATGGGCAGCAAGGGCGCCCGCGTGACGACGCATTTTACGCTGCCTGGCCGTTGGCTGGTCTATATGCCAATCGCCGGTTATGTCGGAGTATCGAAGAAAATTATGGCCGAAAGCGAACGGTCGCGGATCCGGATGATCGGCGAGCGGCTGAGGCAAGGCGAAGAAGGCATCATTATGCGCACCGCGGCGGAAGGCGAATGCGAGGAATCGCTTGGCGCCGACGTTGAACAGCTGCGTCAGCTGTGGACAAGCGTGCTGGAGCGTGCGGATCAGGCCAAGGCGCCAGCGGAGCTGCACCGCGAGGCGGGACTACTGCGGCGTGCGGTAAGGGACACGCTGACGGACGATATGGACGAGGTGTGGCTGGACGACCCTTCCCGTTACAGCGAAGCGGTTTCCCTGCTCAAGGAAATGACTCCGCATCTTGCCGGACGGTTGAAGCTGTTCGAAACGCGGAAGGAAAAGGCTTCTTTATTCGACCGATTCGGGGTAACCGATCAGATTGAGGCGGCCTTTTCGCCCCGCATCCGACTGGAGAGCGGCGGCTCCCTCGTCTGGGATGAGACGGAGGCTTTAACCGTAATCGACGTCAATACGGCGAAATACATTGGCGCAACCGGACTTGAAGATACGGTTTTCAAGACCAACATGGAAGCGGCGGACGAGATTGCCAGACTGCTTCGGATTCGCGATATCGGCGGCATTATCGTCATTGATTTTATCGATATGGAAAACGAGTCCAACCGGGAGAAGGTAATGGCCAGACTGTCGGAATGGGCGAAGAAGGACCGGACCAAATGCACGGTGTTTGGCTGGACAAGACTTGGACTACTGGAATTGACAAGGCGGAAAGCCCGGGACAACGCCGCGCGGCAGTTAACCGAACGATGCCCGTCATGCGGCGGCACGGGGAAGAAATCTTCATTTCATTCTTAGGTAATAGTTGATTGGTTACGCATAGTGTGATAGAATGTTCTAGTATGTCTCATCCTATAACTGTGTGGACATGCATGAACCGCTCCAATCGGGTTTAAGCGCAGCAGCTTTGCGCTGCAGCCACCTGGATTAGGCGAGTCTTCGACAATAAGGAGGTGCAACACATGTTCGCAATTATCGAAACTGGCGGCAAGCAATACAAAGTTCAAGAGGGCGATGTAATCTACATCGAAAAACTGAACGTAACGGAAGGCGAAAGCGTAACGTTTGATCGCGTATTGGCAGTATCTAACGGCGAAGGTCTCGTAACTGGAACTCCAGTTGTTTCCGGCGCTACAGTTTCCGGCAAAGTCGAGAAACAAGGTAAAGGCCAAAAGATCATCGTTTACAAATACAAAGCCAAAAAGAACTACCGCCGCAAGCAAGGTCATCGTCAACCGTTCACGAAAGTAACAATCGAGAAAATCCAAGCGTAAGAGGACTTTCTAATGATTTCTGTTACAGTCGAACGTAGAGCCGCTGACAGACGGATTGTATCTTTTGCGATCTCCGGACACGCTAAATATGCAGACCGCGGCAAGGATATCATCTGTGCCGGGGTGTCGGCCGTTTCGGTCGGAACCGTCAATGCTATCGAGGCTTTGGCGACAGTGAAATTGCCCGCTGCGATGAAGAATGGCTGGCTATCGTCGGACATTCCGGAGCAGCCGGATAAGGAAGTTGACGACAAGGTGCAGCTGTTGCTCGAATCGATGGTCGTTATGCTCGGCACAATCGCAAAAACTTACGGCAAATACGTCGTAATTCATGAACAACTTCTTTAACGAAGGAGGGAAACACCATGTTGAAATTAGATCTTCAGCTTTTCGCATCGAAAAAAGGTGTAGGTTCTACTAAGAACGGTCGCGACAGCCATTCGAAACGTCTCGGCGCTAAACGCGCTGACGGTCAAGTCGTATCCGCTGGCAGCATCTTGTTCCGCCAACGCGGAACTAAGATTCATCCGGGTACTAACGTGGGCATCGGTAAAGACGATACGCTCTTCGCATTGGTAGAAGGCGTAGTGAAGTTCGAACGTCTGGGACGCGATCGCAAAAAAGTGAGCGTGTACCCTGTTGATCTGGCTCCGGTAGCCGCAGCAGTAGAAGCTTAAATAGCACCAAGTGCCCCGGCCTGATGAACAGGCCGGGGTTTTTGTTTATCGTAGATCTTTCGGCTACCGAATTCGCATGCTATACTGGTTTAGCTAGGAAACAAGCAGAAAGTGGGAACGATCAGGATGGATCGCATTAGAATGGCGAGACAGTCGGCAGCGGCTTCCGTTGTGCTGCCAGGCGCGGCTGTACTCATTTGGCCTTCTTCGGTATGGCTGGTTGCACTTTTTCTCTTATGGACAATAGCAGCTGCGGTATTTTGGATTAGGACGGAACGCAAGGAACAGGAACAAAGGCTGGCACGGACCGTGCATATGCTGCAGACGGCCAGCGTAAAGACGCTAAATCACCACCGGCATGATTGGATGAATGATCTCCAGGTATTGTTTGGTTACATACGGATGAACAAGCTGGATAAAACCGTGGAATACGTGGAGAAAATAAGGGCTAGAATGACGGATGAGAGCCAAATCGCAAAGCTTGGCGTTCCATCGCTAGTCAGCTATATACAATCTTTCCGAACCCTCACCAATGCCATGCAGCTTCAGGTGAAGCTGGAGGAAGGCATTTACTTAAACGAGATGAAAGATGAAGGCAAGCCAATAGCGGAAACCTTGATGAGCCTGATCAACGCCTACAGATTTTCGGTGAAGACAGGATACGGGGAACCGGCAGTGCTTACCTTGAAGCTCTCCCGCGAAGAGGAGATGCTGATTGCAGCTTTTTATTACGAGGGCGATTTAACCAGCGAGCAGCAGCTTGCGGATAAAATAAAACAGCAGTTGGAAGGCGCGTCTTTATTGCCCGTCGATGTGGAGCATCCGCAGCGGAAATTGGTATTGCAAGCAGAATGGCGCGCTTGAACGGGGGCAAAACATGTTTGTCGATAAAGCGAAGATTTTTGTAAAAGGCGGCAACGGGGGCAACGGGATCGTATCCTACCGCCGCGAGAAATACGTACCTGAAGGCGGACCCGCAGGCGGCGACGGCGGTAATGGCGGCGACGTTATTTTCCGTGTGGACGAGGGCCTGAGAACGCTGATGGATTTCCGTTACCAGAAGCACTTCAAAGGCCCGGCAGGCGAGCGCGGCAAAGTAAAATCGATGCACGGCGCGAGCGCGGAGGACATGATCGTACGCATTCCTCCGGGAACGATTATCGTGGATGACGACACGCAGGAAATTATCGCCGACATGACGCGCCACGGTCAAGAAGTTGTCGTTGCGCGCGGCGGCCGCGGCGGCCGTGGCAATATCCGGTTCGCGACGATTAACAATCCTGCTCCGGATATTTGCGAGAACGGCGAAGAAGGGCAAGAGCGCTGGGTCACGCTGGAGCTTAAAGTCATGGCGGATGTGGGCCTTGTCGGCTTCCCGAGCGTAGGCAAATCGACGCTTCTCTCCGTTGTGTCCGGTGCCAAGCCCAAGATTGGCGCGTACCATTTCACAACCATCACGCCTAACCTGGGCGTCGTGGACGTTGGCGACGGACGCAGCTTTGTTATGGCCGATCTGCCGGGCTTGATCGAAGGGGCACATGAAGGCGTAGGGCTTGGCCATGAATTCCTGCGGCATGTCGAACGCACAAGAGTTATTGTCCATGTCGTGGACATGGCGGGCACGGAAGGCCGCGATCCGTTCGAGGATTGGGTCAAAATTAACGAAGAGCTCGTAAAGTACAACGAGAAGCTTTCGGAGCGTCCGCAGATCATTGCGGCCAACAAGATGGATATGCCGGAGGCGGCCGACAACCTGGAGCTGTTCAAGCAGCAGCTGGACGAGGTTCGCGGCGACCGGGAATACCTGATCGTGCCGATCTCCTCGCTGACCAAGCAAGGCGTTCAGGAGCTTCTGTACAAAGCGGCCGATACGCTGGATTCGGTTCCGGAAGAGGTATCGGTTGAAGAAGTGAAGGATGTCGCGGAACGCAAAGTATTCACGTACGAGAAGCGCGAGGACGACAGCTTTACGATTCACCGCGAAGACGAAATTTTTGTGGTGCAGGGCGCAAGAATCGAGAATTATCTGAAGCGCATGAACATGAACTCGTACGACGCGATTATGCGTTTCGCGCAAATGATGCGCAAAATGGGCGTAGACGCAGCGCTTCGCCGCGAGGGCGCAAGAGACGGAGATACGGTTCAGATCGCCGACTTTACGTTCGAATTCTTCGAGGGCAGCGATTATAATGGTTAATGAAATATAGCAAAAATGCGGAAGGACGGCCAATGGCCGTCTTTTTTTGTTGAAAAGCATCGCAGTTACCTATTGCCGCATCTCTTATATTCCGATATAATGTCCATTATAGAAGAACAACTGTCTTTGTAGGGAGGACGAAATAGTGACGCACCGTTATTATGTCGTTCGTGAGGATATGCTCCCGGAGGCGATCGCGAAGACGATCCAGGTGAAAGAGATGCTTAACCGGGGCGAGGCGTCCACGGTGCATGAGGCGGTCGAGAAGGTCGGACTTAGCCGAAGCGCCTTTTATAAGTATAAAGACGGCGTCTATGCGCTTCAGGAGCTGGAAAGAGAACGGATCGTGACGATAGCGATGGATTTGGAGCATCGATCCGGTGTATTATCTAAGGTATTGGCTCTTGTGGCTGGCCTTGAAGGAAATGTGCTGACGATGAACCAGAGCATTCCGCTGCAGGGTCTTGCCAACGTCGTTATATCCGTAGATATTTCACAGCTGAATGAAGAACTGACAACGCTGATTGAAGTGATTCGCAGCCAGGAAGGCGTGCGGAAAGCTGCCGTAATCGGACAAGGTTGAATAGATGGAGGGAATTGTATGAAGCCAGTTAAGGTAGGTTTGCTTGGTCTCGGAACAGTCGGGACTGGCGTAGTGCGTATTGTGGAAGGACATCAGGAGG
The DNA here is from genome assembly GCF_004345425.1 of Paenibacillus sp. BK033. GTDB lineage: Bacteria > Bacillota > Bacilli > Paenibacillales > Paenibacillaceae > Pristimantibacillus. Next base: position 102,897 of record NZ_SLVP01000003.1, on the reverse strand, counting down.
ATTTGCAAAGCCAGGTTGGATCGCCGATCGTGATCGAGAAAATTCTCGTGCAGAATAAAAGCAAATCCCGCAGCATTTCGATCGATTCGAACAAGCTGACGGAAGATCCTTGGGAAATTATCGGCAATCCGGATATCGATGTCATCGTTGAAGTAATGGGCGGCATTGGTTCTACCAAAGAATACATTATGGAAGCACTCTCCCGCGGAAAGCATGTCGTCACGGCGAACAAGGATTTGATGGCGCTGCACGGTCCGGAGATTCTGGCCAAAGCGCAAGAGAACGGCTGCGATGTGTATTACGAAGCAAGCGTTGCAGGCGGTATTCCGATTATTCGTACACTGGTGGAAGGATTCTCATCCGACCGCATTACGAAGATTATGGGTATCGTGAACGGCACGACTAATTATATCCTGTCCAAGATGAGCCTTGAAGGCGCGTCTTACGGTGATGTATTGAAGGAAGCGCAAGAGCTTGGCTACGCCGAAGCGGACCCGACCTCCGACGTTGAGGGCCTTGATGCCGCCCGGAAAATGACGATTCTCTCCACGCTTGGCTTCCGTGCAAAGGTAGCTCTTGAAGACGTCTCCGTGCAAGGCATGTCGAAGGTTTCGAAAGAAGACATCCTGTATGCGAAGCGTCTTGGCTACGAAGTGAAGCTGCTTGGCATTGCAGAGCGCCAGGATGACCAGTTCAGCATCAGCGTTCAGCCAACGATGGTGAAGAAATCGCATCCGATCGCTTCGGTTAACGGTGTATACAACGCGGTCTACGTGTACGGCGAAGCAGTAGGCGAGACGATGTTCTACGGCCCGGGCGCAGGCGAGCTGCCAACGGCAACTTCGATCGTATCCGACCTTGTGGCGGTTGTAAAGAACTTGAAACTTGGCGTTAACGGCAAGCAAAGCGTATTGACCTACAAAGAGAAGAAGCTCAAAACCGATGAGCAGATATCATCGAAATATTTTCTGCTGCTGCATGTAGACGACCGCGCAGGCGTGCTGGCGCAGATCACGCAGATCTTCGCCGAGTATGAAGTAAGCTTGGAATCGGTGCTGCAGCAGCCTAATCCGACTAACCCGGACGCTGAAATTATCGTCATTACGCATGATGCGAATAAGGCTGCAATCCAAAAAGTGCTGCAGAAGTTTGAGTCGCTGGACGTTATTCGCAAGGTGAAGAGCGTATACCGCGTAGAAGGCTAAACAGCCGCGTCGTACTTCAGCAGGAATGATTGCAAAAGCAAATAAAGGAGCTTTATCCGTCATGAATAATCGTCGAGTAATTGTGAAAGTGCCGGCCAGTACGGCAAATCTGGGTCCCGGCTTCGATACGCTGGGCATGGCGCTTTCGCTCTATGCGTGGATCGAGATGTCAGCAGCGGAGTCTACGACTTTCAGGCTGTATGGCGATCAAATGCAAGGGATACCAACCGATAAATCGAATCTGTTGTATAAAGTGGCTCAGCTTGTATTCGAAGAAGCTGGTGTTAGCGTTCCTGAGCTGGATATTGCGATGTACAGCGATATTCCGCTCGCCAGAGGACTTGGGAGCAGCGCTTCGGCTATTGTTGGTGCGTTAGTTGCGGCAAATGCGCTGATCGGCAGTCCGCTGTCCGACCATACGCTGTTCCAGCTTGCGACGAAGCTCGAGGGACATCCGGACAATGTGGGGGCATCCTTGTTTGGCGGCATCGTTGTATCCGCCTGGGACGGCGAGCGTGCGGATTACGTGAGACTGGAGCCGCATGCAAAGCTGGAGACGCTAGTTGCGATCCCGGCATTCCAGCTGGCAACGGAAAAAGCCCGTCATGCCCTGCCTTCGCAGATCAGCATGGCCGACGCGGTCTTTAACGTCGGGCGCAGCTCGCTTCTTGTCGCGGCGCTGGCAAGCGGAGAGCTTGGCTTGATCCGTCATGCGATGCGCGACCGGCTTCACCAGCCATACCGGGCGCCCCTTATTCCCGGCATGTCGGCGATACTGGAGCAGGCCGTCGAATACGGCGCGCTTGGCGCTGCGCTTAGCGGAGCGGGTCCTACTCTCATCGCGTTCGTTGATGCCGGCAGCAAGAGCAAATCCGAGCTGGAGCAATTCCTGCTCGCGACCTTGAAGCAGGAAGGCATCGAAGCGGAAACGTTGTGGCTGAAGCCGGACGGAGAAGGTCCGGCAATTACGGTCGAGGATGCGGCAGCTCCGGCTCCGGGTCTAATGGAACGGATCAAAGGAGAAGTTGTCCGATGAAGACAATTGCGGTACTTCCGGCCGGCTCCGTATCCGATGAAGCGGTGAAGCGGTTGTTTGCCGGTGAAGAAATGAATTGGAAGCATCACCGCCTGATTGCGGACGTGTTCATGTCGACCGTAAACGGCGTAAGCGATTATAGCGTTGTTCCCATCGAGAATACGATCGAGGGCTCCGTTAATCTGCATGTGGACTGGCTGGTTCATGAGGTGGATCTGCCCATACAGGCGGAATGGGTATACCCTTCGGTTCAAAATTTGATCGGGCGCGGCTCCGAGGCTGAAAGAGAAGACGGTACGATTGATTTCAGCCGGATCAAGAAAGTAATCAGCCATCCGGTTGCGATTGCGCAATGTCTCCAATTCCTGCGGAGCGAGCTCCCGCATGCGGAGATTGAGACGGCTGGCAGCACGTCGGAGGGCGTCAAGATCGTGAAGGAAAACCCCGGCGAGGGCTGGGCGGCGATAGGCACGATGACCGCTGCCGGCAATAACGGGCTGGATGTGCTGAGTCAGGGCATCACGGATCACGACAATAACTTTACACGTTTCCTGCTGGTGGGGAGCGAGCCGTTTACGGCTCGTCAATCCGAAAGGCGGAAGACGAGTATCCTGATTACGCTGCCAGAAGACTATCCGGGCGCCTTGCATCAGGTGCTTGCCGCGTTTGCCTGGCGGAAGATCAACCTGTCAAAGATCGAATCCCGCCCGACGAAGAAAAAGCTGGGTAATTATTATTTTTATATCGATATCGACATGGCGCTGGATACGGTGCTGTTGCCTTCGGCGCTGGAAGAAATTGAAGCGATTGGATGTCAGGTGCGGATTCTTGGCAGCTATCCAAGCTTTACTTACGAGCAGCTTTTGTAATGAAATGACGAGCCATAGCGTTGCCCTTTTGGGGGCAGCGCTATTTTTTTTGCGTGAAGGTGGAGACACCTGCCTACGTTCTGCATAGGATGTAATGATTGATAGCAGGCATTCGCCGTGCCGTTATACAAAGAACGTGACAGGAGGTTTTTCGCTAGTGAAAATCCATGTTGTAAAGAAAGGCGATACATTGTATTTCATTGCCCAGAAACATAATGTATCGATTGAGGACATTTTAAAGCTGAACCCTTCCATTACGAATCCGGATCTGCTGGATGTCGGAATGAAGCTGAAGGTTCCATCGGCAAACGAGGTCGGCGGCGGAACAGGAGGACTGGACATTATGCATCAGCATGTGGTGAAACAAGGAGATACGCTCTGGAAGCTGTCGAAAGCTTGGGGAGTGCCTCTGGCAGACATGATTAAGGCGAATCCGCAGCTTAAAAACCCGAACGTGCTCCTGACGGGCGAGATTGTCAACATTCCAAAAACAGCTACTCCGACAGAAGTACAGGGTAACGGTGGCGGCGTTACCGCGCAAGGTACGGGGAACGCGCACCATCCGCTTCATCCGATGTCGCTGATGCACGGCGTACAAAATTGGGTGGGCAAGAAGCCAACCGGCCAAATGCCGGCAGCTCAGGCTCCGGTGCAAAAAACGCCGACAGCTCCAATTACGCCGGTAGCTCCGGTCGAGAAAACACCAACGGCGCCAATTGTTACTCCCGTAGCTCCCGCAGCGAAAGAACAGCCTGCAAAGAAAGCTCTGCCTATTCAAAAATCGCCGGGCAAAAAAGCGAAGCATGAGGAAGAAGCGGCAAACGTGAAGCCGAATATGAAGCCAAATATGAAGCCCGCTATGGAAGCCAACGTTCAACCCAATATGAAGCCAAACGTATCGCCAATTATGCAATCCAATCCGGAGCCTAACCTGCAGCCAAGCGCAGATTTATTCAAGCAATACGGCATCCCTGCGGTAGAGGCGGCTTCCCAGCAGCACCATCATGGCTACGGCAATATGGCGCCGATGGTATCGCCTATGCAAGTTGGCCCAGGCTACGGTTACGGTCATGGCGATTGGCCGGGATCCAATGTGAGCCCTGCAAGCGAAGGCCCATGGTGCCCTCCAGGAATGATGCCGATCGCGGCTGGCCCAGGCTACGGTTACGGCATGGGTAACGTATCGCCGGCTGTATTTGGATCCGAAAATGCTTCTCCGGTACTTGGCGCGGAAAATGTAAGCCCTGCAGCGTTTGGAAATAATGCTGCCCCTTCTGCGCTTGGCAACAATGTTGCTCCAATGAATGTAAGTCCTGAAGCGGTTAGCCCAACACAAGGCTACGGCTTTGTATCTCCGGCAAATGCCGGCCCAGAGCATGGTTACGGCTACGGCCCAACAGCGGTATCCCCAGCAGAGATGGGTCCAGGTTACGGCTGGCCGGGAGCGGTATCCCCAGCAGAGACGGGTCACGGCTACGGCTACGGCCCAACGGCGGTGTCTCCGGCAGAGATGGGACCTGGCTACGGCTACGGCCCAACGGCGGTGTCCCCGGCAGAGATGGGACCTGGCTATGGCTGGCCGGGAGCAGTGTCTCCGGCAGAGATGGGTCACGGCTATGGCTATGGCCCAACGGCGGTGTCCCCGGCAGAGATGGGACCTGGCTATGGCTGGCCGGGAGCGGTGTCTCCGGCAGAGATGGGTCACGGCTACGGCTACGGCCCAACGGCGGTGTCCCCGGCAGAGATGGGACCTGGCTATGGCTGGCCGGGAGCGGTATCTCCGGCAGAGATGGGTCACGGCTACGGCTACGGC
>NZ_SLVP01000003.1:0-97875 GCF_004345425.1 Paenibacillus sp. BK033 | reverse complement strand
CCCAACGGCGGTGTCCCCGGCAGAGATGGGACCTGGCTATGGCTGGCCGGGAGCGGTATCTCCGGCAAGCTTTGGTCCCGAGAATGTATCGCCTGCTGCCTTGGGAGAAAATAGTGCCCCAACAGCCGTCAGCCCTGAAATGACAGGACCTGTCGGCGGTTATGGCTACGGCTGGCCGGGAGCGGTATCTCCGGCAAATATGGGTCCGGAATATGGCTACGGCTACGGAGGAATGGTATCCCCCGTTAACGCAGGCCCGGATTACGGCTACGGCTACGGTCATCCGGGAATGGTATCGCCGGCTGCGATGGGACCAAACGTATCGCCCGCAGCGTTAGGCTCGAACGTATCCCCCGCTGCGCTTGGATCTAACGTATCGCCTGCAGAGCTAGGCTCGAACGTATCTCCGGCTGCGCTTGGATCCAACGTATCGCCTGCGGCGCTTGGCTCGAATGTTTCGCCGCTTGCGCTTGGGCCTAACGCCGCGCCAGGCACGAATGTATCCCCGGCCGGCATGGGGCCTGTCGGCTACGGCTATTACGGCAATCAAGTAGCCGGCGCTCAAGGCTTCAGTCCTTATTCCTACTGGCCTGGCCAAACGGCTGGCGCGCAGGATGATCCTTGCGGATGCGGCGGTAAACGCACGGAAGAAGAGTTGATAGAAGCCGTTACCGAAGCGGTGATCAAAAAAGCAAAGCCGCGCAAAATAGCTAAAATCCGTTCGGTTGCTCCAAAATCGTCGAAAAAAACAGACCGCAACAGCAAACCTTGGATTAACCGCTGATGCATAATTTAGTAACAGCCTCTTGCCTTTCTTTAGGGCAGGAGGCTGTTTGCTTTTTTAAAAATAACTTCGGCGAGCGCTTTATGCGTACATATTATTGGAAGCATTGAGTTAAACTAGGTCAAAAAGAAATACAAGGGGCTATTATTATGATGATGAAGTTCAGCTTATGGAAGCAATTGAAAAAAAGACTGCGACGAGGACGGCGTCCGATGTGGACCTTGGGATCCTTCTTGATTGGAGCAACCGTGCTCGTACAAGCTGTTTACGGATCGCCGGCTGCCGCTGCGGCAGCGGCAGCCGGCAAGGAACCGGGAGAAGGAAATCCCGGTCTGATCCGTATATTGCAGGAGCATGAGGAGCCTCTTGCGGTTCAGCTGCACCGCCAGTACATTTGCGGGGAGGAAACGCAGCCGCTTGGCCAATTGACCTCCGCCGAAGTGATACGCATGCTGATGTCCCATCCGGAATGGACGGCGATGCTGTCGCAGGACGGTCGGACCGTGCTGCTGGAGCAGGAGATAGAAGATTTCTCGCAAACGTGCAAAGGCAACATCTATATCGGGCTGGATAAACAAGGCTACCTGTCTCTCTTTGAAGGAGCTCCCAAAAAAGAGAAGGTCGTAAAGACCTTTTTTCAGTTGGACGTGAAATATATGGAGAGCAGCCTGCCGCAGGATAAAGTAGAACGTCTGTCCGAGGGGATCAAGATTACGGATATGGACGAATACAACAGCGTTCTGTCGACCTACAGCGATTTTGCCATACCCGCCAACCAAAAAGTGATGAAGCCGACGTATTGATCGGATGCTGACCTTCCGCGTTCTCCAGCGGAAGGTTTTTTCGTGGACGGGGCCATGCCTCCTCCCCGCGGCGATCTCAAACGCGTGTTCTCATATGGTCCAACTTTTGCTATAATGGACGGATAAGAAGCGGTAATGACTGCCGCAAAGGAGTTGGCGGATTGCGCGTTCTTGGTATAGACCCCGGCATTGCGATCGCGGGATTTGGTTTTATTGATAAGGATGGCCATAAGCTGAAGCCCGTCCAATACGGCTGTATTCAGACGGCTGCCCATACGCCTCAAGAGGAAAGGCTCGTGCAGATTTACGACTCGGCGGTTGCGCTCATGGATAAGTATAAGCCCGATACCGTGGCCGTAGAGAAGCTGTTCTTCAACCGAAACGTAACCACGGCGTTTGCCGTAGGGCAGGCGAGGGGGGTTATTATTCTGGCCGCCGCCCAGCGGGGACTGCCGGTAGCAGAGTATACGCCGCTTCAGGTGAAGCAGGCCGTTGTGGGTTATGGCAAAGCAGAGAAGCGCCAGGTGCAGGAAATGGTTAAAATGTTTCTTAAGCTGTCGGCCATACCGAAGCCGGACGATGTGGCGGATGCGCTTGCGGTAGCGATTTGTCATGCCCATTCTTCGGGATTGTCGCAAAAAATTAACGAGGTGCTTCGATGATCGATTTTTTACGCGGACTTATTTCTCATGTAGAATCCGAATATGTCGTTTTAGATGTCAGAGACGTCGGTTACCGGGTGTTTACGCCTAATCCTTATGCCTTTGCGGGCAAAGAGGAGACCGTCACCATCTATATTCACCATCATGTCCGCGAGGATGCGATCCTTCTGTACGGCTTTGAGTCGAGGGAGGAGCAGACCTTGTTCCGCAAGCTGCTCGAAGTGTCGGGCATCGGTCCGAGAGTGGCGCTTGGCATTCTGGCCGGCGGGCGTCCGGATGCCGTGATCGGCGCGATTCAGCAGGAGAATATCGCGTTCCTGACGAGACTTCCCGGCATTGGCAAAAAGACGGCCCAGCGCATGATTCTCGACCTAAAGGATAAGCTGGCCGGCTTTGCGACGGATGCGGGGCTTCTTGCCGCAGCGGGACTAGCGTCTCATCAACCGGTCTCCGCAGCAAGCGCGCAGCAAGGAGCCGGAACAGCCTGGGAAGAGGCGCGCGACGGGCTTGCCGCGCTTGGTTATACGGGCGCCGAGCTGGATAAGGCCTGGAACGCCCTGGCTCCGTCGGTAACCGCGGACGAAACGGTGGATTCATTAATGAAACGTGCCTTGCAGCAGCTGTTTAAAGGCTAACATAAAGGAGCTGAGCGAGGGTGGAAGATCGGATTATATCCGCTAACCTGATGATGGACGAGCAGGCTATGGAATTAAGCCTGCGCCCCCGGTATCTGGCCGAATATATCGGGCAGTCCAAAGCGAAGGAGAATTTAAAGATTTATATCGACGCAGCCAAGATGCGGAAAGAAGCATTGGACCATGTTCTCCTGTACGGACCTCCCGGGCTCGGGAAAACAACGCTGTCGAACATTATCGCCAATGAGCTTGGCGTTAACCTGCGCACGACGTCGGGGCCGGCAATCGAGCGTCCCGGCGACCTTGCCGCCCTGCTGACCAATCTGCAGGAAGGCGATGTGCTTTTCATTGACGAAATCCATCGTCTTCACAGGACGGTAGAGGAAGTGCTCTATCCGGCGATGGAGGATTTCGCGCTGGACATTATGATCGGCAAAGGGCCCAGCGCCAGGTCCGTCCGTCTCGACCTGCCGCCGTTTACGCTTATTGGCGCAACGACAAGAGCGGGTCTTCTGTCGGCGCCGCTGCGCGACCGGTTTGGCGTCATCAGCCGTTTGGAGTTCTATACGGTGGATGAGCTGGCTTACATTGTTTCCCGTTCGGCTGAAATCTTCGATATTGCCATTATCGGGGAAGCGTCGGAAGAGATTGCGATGCGTTCCCGGGGAACGCCTCGCATTGCGAACCGTCTCCTGAAGCGCGTGCGCGATTATGCGCAGGTGCGCGGCGATGGCATCATTACGCACGAGATAGCAAAATCCGCGCTGGAGCTGCAGCAGGTCGATCCGATGGGGCTCGACAATATCGACCATAAAATGCTGCTGGCGATGATGACGACGTTTGCCGGCCGTCCGGTCGGCTTGGATACGATTGCCGCGTCGATTGGCGAAGAAAGCCAGACGATCGAGGATGTTTACGAGCCTTATTTGATGCAGATCGGTTTTCTGCAGCGGACGCCTCGCGGCCGGATCGCAACGGATCAGGCGTATCGTCATCTCGGGATGCCTATACCGGAAAGGTGAGGAAGATGAAGAGCGAGCGGGAAAAGCTGTATATCGTATATGACGGAACCTGCAATCTGTGCACGGGAACGGTGAGCAAGCTGCGAGAGCTTCGTTCCAACGCCGATTTGATTTTTGTGCCTATTCAATCGCTTGGCGACGCGGCAAGCCGCGTTCCCGGAATTGAGAAAGCAGCAGAGACGGACCTGTACGAGAAGATGCATGTCGCAGACGAGAAGGGCCGGCTGTATGCCGGCGCTGACGGCGTTGTCCGGATTTTGCGGACCATCAAAGGCTTCCGTCTGCTTGCTTTGCTTTACCGCTTGCCCGGCTTAAGCCGGGTTGGCGATTTGCTCTACCGCTATATCGCGAAACGCAGATACGACTGGTTTGGACGCACGGAGCAGAGCTGCTCCTTAAACGGCTGCGACTTGCCGCCGCAACATGAGAGGGGAAAGGGGAATCATTGATGAATTTTCAACGATGGTCGTTTAAGCGGTTATCCTTGCTTACGATCGCCGGACTTTTGTTTGTATCGACGTGGTGGGTGAAGCCTTCGCTTGGCGCCGTTCCGCAGCTTGACACGATTCGGGTTGCCATCTACCTGCAGCTGCCGGGGAAATATCAGGCTAACACGGCCGCGGCTACGTTTTCTTCCGCCGGCGGTTTAACGATAGGCATGAGCGATCCTGCGGGTACGGTACCGTGGGTCAATACCGGGGCTAATGTGCAATCCCGGATTGCGAAGGACGACTATAAGGTAAAAGTAATCGAGACGGAAAGCTTCGATACGGCGCTTGCCGTTTACAAAAGGCTTCAGGCCTTGTCCGGGAGCGGCTTTATTACGTCCCTGAAGAAAAAAGGAAAGACGGTTTATCAGGTTGCGGAAGGTACATACGGCAATGCGGCAGACGCAACGGCGGCCATGACCAAATGGGCGGCGGACAGCACGATCGGCAAGCTGACCGGCAGTGCCAAAGCGGCAATTCAAGGGCCGTACCACCTGGAAAGCGCAGCAACTTACGCTTCCGAAGCGGAGGCGCTTAAAGCCTCCGACGCCTTCAGCGCAGCGGGAGTGGATGCATTCGTAGGCGTGCGCAAGGCCGACGGCAGCGCGAATGCGCGTTATTCCGTGTTTGTTGGCGCTGCTGCCAGCACGGCTGAGCTTAATGTGGTGAAGACGGCTGCCGGCGCAGCGGGCAGCGGGCTGAAGACGGCGGATGATTCCGCTTATCTGCTGGAACGCAACGACCATACGTTAAGCGGCAAAGCAGACAGTCCGGTTACGCTCTACGCGTTCCCGGTTAACAATGCGAAGGTTCGGATTATGCCAGCGGGCAACAGCGCGATTAAGCTGACGGAGCGCAGCGGCCGGACTTACCGGGGGCAATTCGAGGTCAGCGAATTCAACGGCAAGCTGGCCGTCGTTAACGAGCTGCCATTCGAGCAATATTTATATTCCGTGGTTGGCGGAGAGATGATCTCGTCATGGCCGCTTGAAGCGCTCAAAGCACAGGCGGTAGCGGCACGCACGTATGCGCTGTACCAAGGCGCGGGCTTCCAAATCGCCAACGTCGTTGATACCGTTAGCAGCCAGGAATATCAAGGCACGGTAACCGAGAAGCCTTCGACCATTCAAGCGGTAGACGAGACGGCCGGCGAAGTGATGCTGTACAACGGCAAGCTTATTGAGGCGCTGTTCTCATCCAACGGCGGAGGCAAAACAGCAGATGCTTCGGAGATTTGGGGCAATTCCGTTGCCTACCTGAAGAGCGTCTCCAGTCCGGCGGACAGCTCCTCGGAGAAGGGCTTGTACACTTGGTACCGGGTTGTTTTGCCGAACAATCAGACCGGATATATCCGGGAGGATCTGCTGACCGATTCCGGTCAAACGAATGCGGCAGGCGTCAAGCTAATGACCGTAAATACGGACGGATCCAAAGTGCGGAAAAATCCGAAGGTAGAAGATGCCGTTGCGTTAGTCGGGCAAGTGAATAAAGGCACCGTTGTTGCCATTCTGGACAAAGCGGTCGAGAATAACGCGATGTCCTGGGTGAAGGGTCCCTTCACGTCTTCGGAGCTTCTCGCTACGATGACGAAGCAGGCGAGCGTTACGGGGCCGATTACTTCCTTGCAGGTCGGAACAACGGGGCCATCGGGGCGAGTTACGCAATTGCTTGTCAATGGACAGTCCTACAATGTAAAATATCCAGATGTGCTTCGTTCGGCGCTTGGCGGTTTGCCTAGCACGCTATTTAAGGTAGACGAAACGGCGAAGGTGACTATGCTTGGCGCCAACGGCTCGACCCGCACGAAGACGTCTTCCGCGCAGCCCGTTTATATGATTCAGGCAGGCGGCCAAGTCACGCAGGCCGACAGCAACGTGATCGTTATGAACGGAGACAGCCAGATCCGCGCGACAACCAAGGATCCTTCCTTCCGTTTCGTCGGAACGGGGTACGGCCACGGAATCGGATTATCCCAATACGGAGCGTTAGGTCTGGCACAGCAAGGGTATGACTACTCTTATATCTTGCAATACTACTATAAAGATGTAACTATCGCTAAGGAATGATTGATTCATGAATGTAGATTGGTTTGATTTTGAACTGCCCGAGCATCTGATTGCCCAAACGCCTCTTGCAGAACGTACGGCATCGAGACTTCTGGCGCTTAACAAAGAGACGGGGGAGATCGCGCACCGCACCTTCACGGATCTCGCCGAGTACATGAAAGCGGGAGACGTGCTCGTTCTGAACAACACGCGCGTTATTCCGGCCCGTCTTACGGGGGTAAAGCCCGATACAGGCGGGAAGATTGAGCTCTTGCTTCTGAAACAGCTGGAGGGAGACCGCTGGGAGACTTTGGCCAAGCCGGCCAAACGTCTAAAGGCGGGCTCCGAGCTGTGGTTCGGCGACAACGGCAGCGGCGAGCCTCTGCTCCGCGCGGTAGTTGAGGATGAAGGCGAGATGGGCTCGCGGACGATCCGTTTCCATTACGAGGGCATCTTCCAGGAGCTGCTCGACCGTCTGGGAGAAATGCCGCTGCCTCCTTATATCAAGGAGAGACTGGAGGAGCGGGAACGCTACCAGACCGTGTATGCCAAGCATGAAGGCTCGGCGGCCGCTCCTACGGCAGGGCTTCATTTTACGAAGGAGTTTCTGCAGCAGCTGGTCGATAAAGGGGTTAAGCTTGCCTATATTACCCTGCATGTTGGTCTAGGCACCTTCCGGCCGATGTCCGTCGATAAGGTTGAAGAGCATGAGATGCATTCGGAGTATTACGAGCTGGACGAACAAAATGCCGCAATAATAAATGAAGCCAAATCGTCGGGAGCCCGTATAATAGCTGTGGGCACAACCTCCTCGAGAACGCTCGAGACGGTAGCCGCAAGATTTGAAGGCCGAACGATTGAGGCATGCAACGGCTGGACGGATATTTTTATTTTCCCGGGATACGACTTTAAGCTGGTAGACGCTTTGCTGACAAACTTCCATTTGCCGAAATCGACGCTTGTTATGCTGGTCAGCGCGCTAGCCGGACGGGATGCGATTATGAAGGCTTACGGGGAAGCGGTTCGCGAAGAATACCGGTTCTTCAGCTTTGGCGACGCCATGTTTATCTATTAGCATCAGCTTGCGCAAGCACGATAATTCCAAGTAGACAGGAAGAATGACAAGTGGCTGTAAAATACGAATTAATTAAAGTTTGCAAACAGTCCGGCGCGCGTCTTGGCCGGGTCCACACCCCGCACGGCGTTATCGAGACGCCAACGTTTATGCCGGTAGGGACTCAGGCAACCGTTAAGACGATGAGCCCGGAAGAATTAAAAACGATGGACGCTCAAATTATTTTGAGCAACACGTACCATTTGTTCCTTCGCCCCGGTCATGACATTGTCGGCCGGGCGGGGGGCCTTCACAAATTCATGAACTGGGACCGTCCGATTCTGACAGACAGCGGCGGCTTCCAGGTATTCAGCTTGAGTGACATGCGCAAAATTACGGAAGAAGGCGTGCAATTCCGCTCCCATCTGAATGGGGACAAGCTGTTTATCTCTCCGGAGAAGGCCATGGAGATCCAGAACGCGCTTGGCTCGGACATTATGATGGCTTTTGACGAATGTCCGCCGTATCCGGCCGATTACGATTACGTGAAGCAATCGCTTGAGCGCACAACGCGCTGGGCGGAGCGCTGCCTCAATTCCCATGCCCGCAAGCATGACCAAGGGTTGTTCGCAATCGTGCAGGGCGGCATGTACAAAGACCTTCGGATCCAGAGCGCGAAGGATTTGACTTCCATGGATTTCCCGGGGTATGCTATTGGTGGACTAAGTGTAGGCGAGCCTAAGCATTTGATGTATGAAGTGCTTGATTACACCGTACCTGAGCTGCCAACGACCAAACCGCGATATTTAATGGGCGTTGGTTCGCCGGACGCATTGATCGAGGGTTCGATCCGCGGCGTCGATATGTTCGACTGCGTATTGCCGACGCGTATTGCCCGCAACGGGACAACGATGACAAGCCAAGGCCGTCTTGTTGTTCGCAACGCGAAATTCGCCGAGGACTTTGGACCGCTGGATCCGGAATGCTCCTGCTACACTTGCCAAAACTACTCGCGTGCGTATATCCGCCATTTGCTCAAAGCAGACGAGACGTTTGGCATCCGGCTTACGACCTATCACAACTTGCATTTCTTATTACAGCTCATGCGTGATGTGCGTCAGGCGATTATGGAAGACAGGCTTCTTGATTTCCGCGACGAATTTTTCACCAAGTATGGACTGTTTGATAACGAGAAGGGCTTTTAAGCTTAGATTTTAGGGAAAGGGGGGAATTTCCATGAATGCATATCTAGCAGCAGATTCAGCAGGCAGCACGAATATCTTCCAAATGATCTGGCCTTTTATTCTGATGTTTGCGGTTTTCTATTTCTTGCTTATTCGTCCGCAACAGAAGAAAACGAAACAGCGCAACTCGCTTCTCAGCCAGCTGAAGAAGGGTGATAAAATTCAAACGATTGGCGGCCTTCAAGGCACAATCGTTGAACTGACGGACGACACGGTTGTACTTCGCGTCAACGATACGACAAAGATGACGTTCGACCGCAGCGCAATCAGCTCCGTACTGAACAGCGCACCTGCAGCAACGGAGTAATTCCAATGAAAAGAAGCTGATCCTTAGGGTCAGCTTCTTTTCTTGCTTGTATGTAGTATGTGCAGAGGCATGGTTATTCATTACCGCTATTTCTTAAGGTTAACGCCGATCATTCCGCCTAAGGCTCCCGCCAGTATAGCGGCAAGCAGCATCATGGCGCTTTTGCCGGACAATCCGCTGTTGGCCGCAAGGAAACCGATGGTCAGGACGGTAATGCCGTAAATCAAGCCAAGCAGGGCGCCGTGATACCAGCCCTTCATGCCGGAGCGTTTGCCCGATACGAAACCGCCGGCTAAAGCGGAAAAGCCATGAACGGCAAGAGAGTATTGAGGCAGGTTGTTTTCCTTCATATTGCTGAGGTAAAGTAACAACGAGAGAATCAGTGCGCCTATAGCAAGCCAAATAATCGAATATATAACGCCTGCAATAAGCGGAGAGCCGATACGCGGCGGCCGGGCGATCGATTTGATCGATTTGATCGAATTCATTTTATTCCCCCCCTTGTACAAGACTATTAGTACACCTTATGGTCAAGCCGGCGCGATTAGACCTGCCGCTTAGGCTAGACTGGACGTTATTTGCATTTTTTTTGTATAATGTGCTTTGCTTATTGAATTGCTGATACAAGGAGTTGTTGGCTTGGAACCGATTTATCATCCTGCTGCCTGGCAGGTAACGGCGGCTGTCGTTATTTTCCTCACGACCTACGCCATTATTATTACGGAGAAAATAAACCGCACCGTCATCGCCTTATTTGGCGCGGTAATTATGATTGCGCTTGGCGTATTGGATATGAAGCTGGCCTTCTCGGAGCATATCGAATGGGAAACGATCTTTTTGTTAATCGGGATGATGATCCTGGTTGGCATAACGAATAAGACGGGCGTATTCCAATATGCTGCGGTAAAAGCGGCTCAGACCGCAAAAGGAGATCCGGTTAAGATCTTTATTATTCTGTCGTTGCTTACGGGGCTTGGTTCCGCTTTTCTGGACAATGTAACAACGGTGCTTCTAATCGTTCCGATTACGTTCTCGATTACCCGGATATTGAATATAACGCCGGTGCCCTTTCTGCTGGCTGAAATTCTGTCGAGCAATATCGGAGGAACGGCTACCTTAATCGGCGATCCGCCCAATATTATGATTGGTTCGGCTAACGAGAACTTAACGTTTAACGATTTTCTCGTAAACCTGGCTCCGGTTATTCTCGTTATTCTGGTCGTCACAATCGCCCTGCTTGTCTGGATTTACCGTAAGAAGCTGATTGTAACCGAAGAAGCAAAGAAGGAGCTTATGAACTTAATAGCCGAGGATAATCTCACAGACCGAAAGTTAATGATAAAGTCCTTATCGGTTTTGCTGCTGACGATTGTTGGCTTTATACTTCATTCGGTCATCCATATTGAAGCGGCTGCGATTGCATTGGGCGGAGCTACGCTGCTTATGCTGATCGGGGTGAAGCGGGAGGACGCGGAGGCTGCTTTTGACATGGTCGAGTGGGAAACGATCTTTTTCTTTGTCGGCTTGTTTATGCTAGTGGGCGGCTTGGTGGAGACAAACATCATTTCGGATTTGGCGAACTTCACGCTGCAGATTACTTCCGGCGATATGACCAAAACCTCCATGCTGATCTTATGGGTGTCCGGCATTGCTTCCGCGACAATAGACAATATCCCGTTTGTGGCAACGATGATACCGCTCATTCAGGATTTGGGGATACAAATGAAAATTACGAATCCCGACGATCTTAATCCTTTATGGTGGTCGCTGTCGCTTGGCGCTTGTCTGGGTGGCAATGGGACGTTGATCGGCGCATCGGCCAACGTGGTGGTAGCGGGGCTTGCGATGCGTGAAGGCAAAGGCTTCAGCTATATGGATTACTTGAAAATCGGGGCGCCTTTGACGCTGCTGGCTCTTGTTATTTCAACCATATATATCTATTTTATTGTATTGCCATAGGTTATTTACCCATAAATTCGTTAGTCCGCTCATCGCATGATGTGACAGGCTGAAGGTCAGAATAGCTGTACGTGCTGTTCCGATGCTGGCATGACAAAAACGAGGAGGCGGTTAGGATGGAATATGGGAGCATGCTGCTCCGAACCGTATTGATTTACTTCGTCGTATTTCTGATCATGCGTTTTATGGGAAAAAGGGAAATTGGCAAGCTTTCCGTATTTGACCTGGTGATCTCCGTTATGATCGCCGAGATTGCCGTTATCGTCATTGAAGATGTAGAACGTTCCATGTGGGAGGGCATTTTGCCCATGGTCGTATTGCTAATCATTCAGGTGGGCATCGCGTATATTGCCTTGAAAAACCGTAAGCTGAGGTTATGGTTTGACGGGAAACCAAGCTTCATCATAGCCAAAGGCAAGCTTAACCGGGATATCATGCGCAAGCAGCGCTATAACCTGGATGATTTGCTGCTTCAATTAAGGGAAAACAAGATCGCCAACGTGGCGGATGTTGAATTTGCGATTCTGGAGACGACGGGCAAATTATCGGTTGTCGAGAAAGAAAACGCAACGAATAAGGATCAAGAGCAAGAACAAGAAGAACCGCAAAAAGAACCAAAGACAAGGTCGGCTGCCGACGAGCCTATCCTTAAGCCTCAAACGCAGACGCCTGCTCGTTTCCGGTTCGAGATGCTGCCGATTCCGCTCATTATGGACGGCAAGGTGCAGGACGAGAATTTGGCGAAGATGGACAAAACCAGATTCTGGCTAAAAAATGTGCTGCAGGAACAGGGCGTGCACGATTTCAAGGAGGTCTTTCTTTGCACGATAGACCACAAAGGAAAGCTGTTTATCGATACCGACAAAAAGCCGCGCTTCTAGCCGGAACGGACCCCTGTCACTAAAAGCAGGGGTTCGCTTCCGGCAAGGAAGCGCGGCTTTTTTATATGGGAAGCACTCATTTGAACCATTGCCCCAGTACCGGGATGCGGGCGATATCATAGCGGTCGATTATTCTCATCCAGACCATCAACAGCAGATATAAAATAACGCTGATCATGCAGGCAAGGATCAGATTGATCCACTCCAGCGACAAGGGCTGGGTATTCATCATCCACCTTGCGGCGGCTCCCATAATGATCATGGCTGCTCCAACCTTTATAAAATCCATCGCTTGCATATGGAAGCCGATAAATCGCAATACGCTGATGCCGTGGAGGACCGTAACGAGTACGATATTGACGTTAATGGCGATTAGCGCGCCGTATATGCCAAGCTCCGGCTTGGAAGCGAGCATAACGATTAGAATAAGCTTGACCGCGGCCCCGATAAAGGTGTTCATAAGCGCGGTACCGGGCTTGTTCAACGCTTGAAGGGCCGCTTGAAGAGGGGCCTGCAAATAAATGAATATGCCGATCGGAGCTATCAACTGAAGCATCGGAGCGATATCTGCTTGATTGTAAATCAGGCGGCAGATCGGTTCGGCAAACAGCCACATCACAACGACAAACGGTGCCCCTGCCACAAGAGCAAGACGCATGGACTGATGCATCCGGATATGGATCGTTGCTTTATCTCCCTTGGCAGCCGCTTCGGACAGTGAGGGAACGAGGGAGGAAGCAAGCGAGAAGGTTAGCGCGGTTGGCAGGAGCAGCAGCGGAATAATCATCCCTTGCAAGGCGCCGTATTGGGCAGTGGCGGCACGGGTTGCAATTCCCGCGGCCGCGAGGCTTCGGGCAGTCAGAATCGATTCCAGCAAATAAGACAAGGAGCCGACCATGCGGCTTCCGGTTACCGGAATGGACAAGCCGAGCAGGCGGCGAAGCACGGGTGTATTTTCTTCGGGCGCAGCATCCGGCGCAGTAAGTGAAGCTTTTTTTTGCTTTCCGCGTTCTTTCGAATACGTCCAGAGCAGCACGGCAAGAGCGCCGATCTCTCCCGCAACAACCCCAAGCATGGCTCCGGCGGCAGCCCATTCGATTCCTTTCGGAAGCAGCATGGAAGCAAAGGCCAGGGAGCCGATTATGCGGATGACGGTTTCAATGATTTGCGAGGCAGCGGACGGTATCATATTTTGCATGCCTTGGAAGTATCCCCGGTAGACCGAGGAAATTCCTATGATCAGCATTAGCGGCGTCATTACCATAAACGTCTGATAGACCCTGGAGTCCGTCAGCAGATGGGTCGTAATCCATTTCCCGAAGAGGAGCAGCGCAGCCGTCATGACGATAGCCAGTACGATGGTAAGGCCCATTGCTGTCCGGAAAATCTGTTTGACCCTCGAAGAGTCGCCGCGAGATACGGCTTCCGCTGTCCATTTGGTAATGGCAAGCGGAATGCCGCCCGTTATTACGGTCAGCATAACGGTCAGGAACGGGTAGCTGAGCTGATACAGCCCGACGCCCTCCGCTCCGATGATTCTCGGGAGAGCAATGCGCGGAACAAAACCGAGCAGCCGGTTAATGATGCCGGCGGCCAGCAGAATCAGAGCCCCTTTTATAAACGATTGCTTCGTCATTCGTCGCCCTCATCTCTTCAATAATCCCACCTTTTGTATCCGTACATCTTTATGCGCGGCATGTCCGAATCATGAATCATCCAAATTTATCAATTCAAAAGATTCAGCAGGAAAAGCGGCAGGCGGTAGCGAATAGGTAGAAGAGTTATCACTATCGGGACAAGGCATTTGCAAGGCCAAAAGGAGGAGACAGCCGTGAGAGATGAGGATCTGAACAACGCGATTGAGCAGCTGTGCAACAGCAAGGCGGAAGAATTTCATCTCATCGGATACGAACATGTAACGGGGAAAGAGATTTGGGAATGCGTAAGCGAGAAGTATAACAAGACCGGTCAACCGGAGCTTCATCAGATCGTAAACGATATCTTGTCCTTAAAGGTGACAAAATTTATGAACTTTATGACGCTGAGCGCTTTTCGGGGAAACCATTTCTAACGGAAGGGTTTTCTTTTTTTTGTCGTGCAATTTTACACGCAAGTACAACCTAAGTATAATAGGAATATTGAGATCTTAAGGGGGACTATGTACGTATGAACTGGAAGAGATTAACTGCCTTCCTTGCGGTCGTTGTCATCATGTTTGGCGCAATCGCATGGACGAGCCCGGCTCTTGTCAAAGATATCCGGCTCGGTCTTGACTTGAAAGGCGGATTCGAGGTATTGTACGAAGCCTCTCCACTGGAAGGCGGCGAACAGGTAACGTCCGAGTCGCTGAAAGAAACGGCGCATAGCCTGGAGCAGCGGATTGACTCCACGGGTACGACTGAGCCTGAAATCACGCGTGAAGGAAGCAACCGGATCCGCGTGAAAATTCCTGGCGTTACGGATGAAACGGCAATCAGAGACATGCTGAAAAAACCGGTTAATCTGACATTCCGCGGTCCGGACGGCACGGTTGAGCTGCAAGGCAACGACTTCGTGCAAAACGGCGCTAAAGTCGAGTTTGATCAGCTCGGCAACCCGATGATTACCATTAAACTGAAAGACGCGAAAAAGTTTGAAGACGTTACAACAAAGCTGACGGGCAAAACGTTGTCGATTTACTTGGATGACGAATTGCTGTCCAGCCCTACTGTTAACTATCCGATTACAGGCGGTTCGGCACAAATCTCGGGTAAATATTCCCTTGATGAAGCGAACAAGCTGAAAGATACGATTAACCTTGGCGCTCTGCCGCTGAAGCTGACGGAGATCTACACGCAAAGCGTAGGCGCGAAGCTTGGCCAAAAGTCGCTTGAAGATACGGTTGGCGCAGGCGTGATCGGCACGATTATTATTTTGATTCTGTTGATCGTCTTGTTCCGAGTTCCGGGTCTGGTTGCCGGCATTACGGTTATTTCCTACACCTGGCTGCTCGTTGTTGTATTCGAACTGATGAACGCTACGCTAACCTTACCGGGCATCGCCGCGTTCGTACTCGGTATAGGTATGGCGGTTGACGCCAACATCATTATGTACGAGCGGATCAAGGAAGAGATTCGCAGCGGCAAGAGCCTGCTGTCTTCCCTGAAGGCCGGTTCGAAAAACTCGTTCCGTACCATTATGGACGCGAACGTAACGAATATCATCTCTTGCGTCGTATTGTACTTTATCGGTAACGGCGCAATCCGCGGCTTTGCCCTGACGATGATCTTCAGTATTCTCGTAAGTATTGTGACCAACATCTTCTTGGCTCGTCTGCTGATTCACTTGCTGATCCGCAGTAACCTCTTTACTAAACCTGGCTACTACGGCGTGAAGGAGGCAGAAATCCGTGCTCTATAATGCAAAGGTTCGGTTCGACTTTATTAAACACCGCAACAAATTTTTTATGTTCTCGGCTATTTTGACGATTGTCGGCATCTTGATGGTCAGCATCTTCCATTTGAACTTCGGGGTTGACTTCAAGGCCGGTACCAACATGGATATTCTCGTAGGCAAGAAAATTACCCAGGCGGACGCCAAAGCTATTTTGTCTCAAGCAGGCTATTCCGACATAACCCCTACGGTTGGAGGCACAAACGGCGATCGGGTTTCGGCCCGTTTCGACGATGTTCTCGAACAGCCGAAGGTTCAGGCAATCGAGGATGCTTTTAAAGCAAAATACGGTGACAATGTATCATCGGAAGTAAACGTTGTCTCGCCGGATATCGCGCAGGAGCTTGGCGTCAAAGCAATTTATGCGGTTATTATCGCAAGCGTAGCGATTATGCTCTACGTGATGATCCGTTTCGAGTGGCGCATGGCGCTTGCAGCCAACATTGCGATTTTGTACGATGCTTTTGTCGTTATTACGATGTTCTCAATATTCCGTTTGCAGGTTGACCTGCCGTTTATCGCGGCCGTACTGACAACGATCGGTTACTCGATTAACGATAAGATCGTTATCTTTGACCGGATCCGCGAAAATCTTCGTTTCTCGAAAACAAAAAACGCCGATCAAATTGGCGATCTTGTGAACCAAAGCTTGTGGCAGACCATGGCGCGTAACATTTACACGGTACTCGCCGTTCTCATTATCGCAACCTGTCTCTTTATCTTCGGCAGCGAATCGATCAAGCTGTTCGCACTCGCGAAGATGATTGGTCTTGCAAGCGGCGCTTACTCCTCGATCTGTATCGCGGCTCCGCTGTGGATGGTCATGAAGAGCAAGCAAAAGCCGTCTACGAAAGCAGCGGCTAAAAAAGCCGTTTAAGCAATATTTACGGGCAGAGATAGAAAAATACTCTATGAAAAAGTGGAATGGAAGCTTTGCCAGCTCCATGGCGAGCGATCCTTTCCGCGCTGGAGGCATAAATGTCAACTGAACAACGATATGCGAAGGCGAAGCCGGCTGAACAGGCAGGCTTATGGGGAACTGCGGCGCTGGCGTTGTTTAAAGGCATAGTAGGCGGACTCGCGGGCAGCAAATCGCTGCTCGCCGATGCCTTCCGTACGGCGGCAGAATGTGCCGCCGCTTTTGCTTTGTTGTCCGGTAAGCAGGACGAAAGCAAGAAAACGGCTGCGGCGCTGCGGATGGAAGCCTTGACGAATGTTTTTCTGGCCGTGTTTTTTCTCATTACGAGCCTCGAGATTGGCATCTCCGCTATTCGGTCCATTGCGGAAGGGGTTGATACACCGCCGCACTGGACCGCATTTGCGGCCATTCTTATTAGTTTGCTTGTAAGGGAGATGTTCTTCTCCCAGAAGGAACGCGGCTCAAGCCTGTATTGCTCGCTGGCGGCGCTTGTCGGAGCAGGGGGAGCTATGCTTGGAAAGGCTGCGGCTTTGCCGGCTCTGTATTATCTGGACCCTGCGGCCGCAATCGTAATTGCCGTCATTGTGATGTTAAGCGGCTATCGTACGATAGCCGGTTTCGTAAGAAAAGACGGAAAGACCGAGATTCAAAACGAGGACACGGAAATACTGATGCAGCTGATTCAGCGGGTAGAAGGGGTTATTACCGTTGAATCGATTCAGGCCAAGGAGCAGGGGCATTATGTTGTTGCCGATATTGTAATCAGCGTTAATCCGCGAATTTCCGTATCGGAAGGCCATGAAATTGCAAAGCGGGTTAAGCAGCTGCTTCTTACGCGGTTCGGCCATGTTACGGACGTGACGATCCATGTGGAGCCTTACGATCCTGGTTATCCGTACAAATCGAATCATGATCCGAACCAGGAGCATATGCCAACGCTTCTGCAATAGAATGGAAAGGGGTTGAAACTTTAGCGTGATACAAGCTAAAACACGCTGGAATTTGGCGCCTTGGAGTAAAGAGGAAGAACAGCAGGCGGAGCGGCTGTCTGCCCAGCTAAACATTCCCCCTCTTGTTGCCAAGCTTCTTGTCCAGAGAGGCTATAAGGATAAGGAAGCGGCGGAGGTTTTCCTTCAAGGAGGGGAAGATCGGCTGCACGACCCGTATTTGCTGATTGGAATGAAGGAAGCCGTCGACCGGATTCGGCAGGCGGCAGATAACGGCGAATTCATTCGGATTTACGGGGACTATGACGCGGACGGCGTATCCAGTACGTCGCTGCTGATCCATGTATTCCGTGAATTGGGTTATACCTTTGACTATTATATTCCTCATCGCGCCTTGGAAGGCTACGGCCTCAATACCGGGGCAATCGATTTGGCGGCTGCGGACGGCGTTCGTCTTATCGTTACCGTTGACACGGGCATCAGCGCTTACGAGCAGGTCGAATATGCGAAATCGCTTGGCATTGATATTGTCGTAACCGACCATCACGAACCGCCTGAACGGATTCCCGAGGCGGTTGCCGTTGTTAATCCGAAGCGGGAGGATTGCCCCTACCCGTTCAAAGGCTTGGCCGGGGTAGGCGTAGCCTTCAAGCTCGCAACGGCACTTATGGGACGTCCGCCCATGGAATGGACGGATATTGTCAGCCTCGGCACGATTGCGGACATTATGCCGCTGACGGATGAGAACCGGGTATTGGTGCGGGCTGGACTCGAAAGGCTGCAAAATACGGGCAATATCGGCTTCCGGGCTTTATCGGAAGCATGCGGGATAGAGCTGGATCAAGTCACGTCGACCACCGTTGCCTTTGGCATGGCGCCGCGCATCAACGCTGCGGGGCGGCTCGATCATGCGAAGCGCGCGGTAGAGCTGCTGACGACCGGCGATTACGATGAGGCTATACGGGCAGCGTCTTCGCTGGATGTGCTCAACAAGGAAAGACAACGAATCGTGGAAGGCATTGTGAAGGAAGCCGAGCTGCAGTGGCAGGGGAAAAGGGACGCCGCGCAGGCGGCTGCCAGACCCGAGCCCGCCGTTATCGTGCTTGCCGGGGAAGGCTGGAATGTTGGAGTCATCGGAATTGTTGCTTCCAAGATTCTGGAGCGTTATTACAAGCCGGTTATTATCCTTGGCATTGATCCGGAGAGCGGCATGTGCAAAGGGTCGGCAAGATCCATTGAAGGCTATGATCTTCATGCCGCGTTAACCGAATGCGACGAGCTGCTGGATCATTACGGCGGCCATCAGGCTGCGGCCGGCATGAGTCTTCACCGCGATCAGCTGCCGGCATTCGAAGAGAAGCTTAGCGAGCTGGCGATGGAATGGCTGACGGAGCAGGATTGGATTCCGAAAACAGCCATTGATCTCGTCTGCTCGGTGGGGGATGCAAGCGTCCATACGATTGGTCAGCTTGCTCTGCTCGAGCCGTTTGGAGCGGGCAATCCGTCACCTAGGCTGCTGCTGCAATCCGCCGAGCTGTCGGACTACAGGACGATGGGGAAGGATTCCCGGCATTTGAAGCTGTCGCTC
Organism: Paenibacillus sp. BK033; assembly: GCF_004345425.1. Classification (GTDB taxonomy): domain Bacteria; phylum Bacillota; class Bacilli; order Paenibacillales; family Paenibacillaceae; genus Pristimantibacillus. The sequence continues at coordinate 79,105 of NZ_SLVP01000003.1, read as the reverse complement.
CGCAGCGGGCGTGCTTCTCTGGATGCGGTAGGATTCGGATTGGGCGAGCTGTCGAATCAGCTGCAGGCCGGTCTGCCCGTCGATCTGGTTGGCGAGCTGTCCATCAACGAATGGAACGGCCAGCGCAAAGCCCAGCTGCATATTCACGATCTGTATTTCGGAGGAGCGCTTGCCAGATTCCCCGAACGGGAGCACTTCGGACAGGTCTATCAGCTGCTAAGAAGAAAGCAGCGCTTCCCGGTAAAAGGGATTGAAGCCTATCTGTCCGGGCAATGCGGCTGGCCCGAGCAGATGATAACCGTCATGCTGGAGGTCTTCCTTGAGCTTGGCTTTATTGAGGTAGACGGTACTCATTTTGTTGTTGTAGAAGCACCGCAAAAGCGAGATCTTGGTACGTCGCAGAGGTATCAAGAGGCAAAACGCGAAGCCGAAAGGCTTCGTTCGCCGTATGTTCCAAACGAAGTAATGGCATAATTGATATGGGAAGTAGAGAAAGGATTGAATAAAGAATGAGCGATATTAATTTCAAAGACTACATCCGGGTGATTCCCGATTTTCCGCAACCAGGTATCCGATTCAAAGATATTACGACTCTGCTGAAGGATGGCGACGTATACCGCGCTGCTATAGAGGATATCCGTAAAGCGGTTGAACATTTGAAAATCGACATTATTGCCGGACCGGAAGCACGCGGCTTTGTTGTTGGCGCTCCGCTAGCGACGGCGCTTGGCGTTGGCTTCGCGCCAATCCGCAAAAGCGGCAAGCTGCCAGGCGAGACGATTCAAGCCAGCTACGATCTGGAATACGGCAATGACAGCCTGGCGATGCATAAAGACGCGATCTCTCCTGGTCAGCGCGTACTCATCGCGGACGACCTGCTTGCTACTGGCGGTACGATCGCGACATCAATGAACCTTGTCCGCCAGCTGGGCGGGGAAGTGGTTGGCGCCGCATTCCTGATTGAGCTGTCCTACCTGACCGGCCGCGAGAAGCTGGAAGGCGTGGAAGTGTTCTCGCTCGTAACCTACTAAAGTCAAGTTTTTACCTGAACTGTCCCTGACGCGCAAGCGAAGGGGGCGGTTTTTTTGTTTTCACGCACCTTTCAAGGGATGTGAGGTGGAAACGGATTCATTTTAAGCTTAAAAATGCAACCGCATACATCGGAATATAGTGTTATGAATAATAACATGATTCGATTGAAATGTATCATTTTTCGTTGGTCTGGCAAATAGAAACGAACCTTCTCCGATTCTAAAATAAAAGCATGAGCATTTGCTTCTAATTGATAACTAAAACTTGCGAAGTCAGAAACGCAACCGAAACGTGTTGCCATTCTTTTTAGGGGGAAGGCAAATGACAGAGATCACCGCAGCCGTAGCAGAGAAACAACATGCGCTAAAGCGCAAATCCAAGCTTACGCGGTTCATAAAGCAGTGGGATTTGCAGCTGATGGTTATTCCGGCGCTTCTGCTTATTTTCGTATTCAGCTACATACCGATGTACGGCGTACTGACCGCTTTCCAGGATTACAGCATCTTTAAAGGGTTTTTGGATAGCCCATGGGTGGGATTCAAGCATTTCGAAATGTTCTTCCACGCCCCCGAGTTTGAGCGGGTGATGCGAAATACGATCATCATCAGCGTATTGAAGCTGTTGTTCGGCTTTCCGGCGCCAATCCTTCTGGCGCTTATGCTGAACGAGGTAAAGAACATGTACTTCAAGCGCGTTGTGCAGACGGTGAGCTATTTGCCGCATTTCTTATCATGGGTTATCGTATCGGGCTTTGCGATGTCGATCCTGTCGGTGGAGAACGGCAGCCTGAATATCCTGCTCCAGTCCGTGCATCTCGTCAAAGAACCGATCAGCTTCTTGTCCATTCCCGAATACTTTTGGACGATAATCGTCACCACGGGAGTGTGGAAGGAAATCGGCTTCAGCTCCATTGTCTACTTGGCCGCGATTGCGGGCATTGACCCCAACATGTACGAAGCGGCTTCCATCGACGGAGCAAGCCGGTTCAAGCAAATATTCATGATTACGATTCCAACGATCATGCCGGTCGTCATTATCTTCCTTATTCTCGCAATCGGCAATCTGCTTAGCGCGGGCTTTGAGGATCTGCTCCTTCTCGGGGTTAATCCGGTTCTAAGAGACGTATCGGATGTGCTGGATACTTACGTGTACAGAACGGGGATAACGGGGCAGCGTTTCTCTTACGCGACGGCAGTTGGATTGTTCAAGGCAGTCATCAGCGTCGGCTTGCTCACCTTTGCCAATCTTCTGGCAAGAAGAACCGGCAACAGCTTATGGTAAGGCAATCGCATAATCGCATAAGGAGGACCGCCCGCGTATGAGAATCAAATCCAGCTTAAGCGATAGAAGCTTATCGATCTTCGTCTATATCTGCCTGACCGTCATCGCCTTTTTTACCTTTTATCCGTTCTGGAACGCTGCGGTAATTTCGTTTAACAAGGGCATGGATACGGCGCTTGGCGGCGTCACCTTCTGGCCGAGGGCGTTTACGGTCGATAACTACGAAATCGTTTTCCAGGATAAACGGATCATTAACGGTTTTTATGTCTCCGTCATGCGGACGGTGATCGGTACGGCCTGCTCTATCCTGTTTACCGCCATATTCGCTTACGGCATGACCAAGCGCGAGCTGATCGGCCGCAAGTTTTATATGATCGCCTGCATCGTCACGCTTTACTTCAGCGGCGGCATTATCCCGACGTTTCTGCTGATTCGCGGACTTGGCTTGATGGATAACTTTCTTGTCTTTATCGTCCCGGGCTTGATTAGCGTATGGAACATGATTATATTCCGCACCTTCTTCCAAGGACTCCCCAAAGGTCTAGAGGAATCGGCGCAAATTGACGGCTGCGGCTACTGGGCAACGTTTTTTCGCATCATTCTGCCGTTATCCGGTCCCGTCATCGCTACGCTTGCTTTATTTACCGCTGTTGGCCACTGGAACGACTGGTTTTATCCAAGTCTCTATATTACGAAGGAAAAGCTTATTCCCATTCAGACGATGCTGCAGCAGATTCTGAATTCCAATATTATGAGCGAGCAGTTCTCGCAGCTGGATTCCGCTTCGCAGAGCAGGCTTAGCTCGATGAAAAGCGTGACCAGCAAATCGCTTTCGATGGCTACGATGATGGTGGCTACCATCCCGATTATCGCCGTGTATCCGTTCGTGCAGAAGTATTTCGTAAAAGGGGTATTGGTAGGCTCTTTGAAGGAATAGGGAGTTTAAGCCCGACCAGCGTTTTCAACGTGAAACGGATACGGCTTGCCCGGCAGCACGGATCGACAAATCCGCTTCCGCTGAACATAATTAAAAGCATGGGAGAGAGGGGTAATAGTAACATGAGCAGATGGAGGAAGTCGGCAACGATTGGACTAGCAAGCGTAATGGCGATCACATTGGCAATGACGGGATGCTCCGGCAATAACGGGAACAAGACAAACAACGAACCGGCAGCGACCAACAGCCAGAAGCCGGCCGAAAGCGAAACGCCCGCGAACACGGCTGCCGATTCGGGAGCATGGAAGCTTGGCAGTGAACCGCTGAAGTTTTCATTCTACGGGCATTACGACTGGTATTCGATGCCCGCTTGGGGCGGGGACGAGGCAACCAAATGGATTAAAGACAACATGAAGGTCGATATTACGCCGGTTCAATCTGGCGGCAATGCGGCTCAGAAGCTGAATACCATGATTGCTTCCGGAGAGCTGCCGGATGTCATCTGGTTGGACCGCGGGGCGGATGTCGAGAAGCTGCGCGAAGCGGGCATGCTGGTTCCTTTCGACGATTATCTCGATAAATATCCGAACTTCAGGAAGTGGGTCGGCGAAGAGGCGATCAATATGCTGCGTTCGAAGGACGGCAAGATCTATCAGTTCCCGAACTGGTATACGTCCCAGCCTAACGGCAACGCAGGTTACCTCGTAAATAAGAAGATTTATGAGGAGCTCGGCAAACCGGCACTCGAAACAACCGATGATTTCTACAACTATCTGAAAATGGTCAAAGAGAAATATCCTAACGTAACGCCTTTTAACCCGGATTTGGCGATTGACGGCCAAGGACTTGATGTGTTGTACTCCGCATTCGGAGAGGATTACTCGACGGCTTATGTATCGAACCGAGCCGTGCCAAACGGCGACAAGCTGACTTCGCTGTTCCTGGATCCCGTCTTCCGCGAGTCGATGCAGTTCGCCAGCAAGCTGTTCCGCGAGAAGCTGATGACCCCGGATGCCCTGACGCAAACGAAGGATCAAGTGAAGGAGCAGGCCTATAACGGAACGGCTGCCGTATTCGCCGGCGCCAGCCCTACGGAATATGGCGCAGTTGGCGATTCCGAGCTGAAGAAGAAGGATCCGAATTCGGGTTACATGATGATCTGGCCGGTCCATAAGGCAGGTCTCGATAAGAATAAAATTTGGGCAGGTACTTACACGCAGCTGGGCTGGAACGTAAGCGTCATTACGAAATCGGCCAAAGATCCAGAGAAAATTTTCGCTTTTCTCGATTACCTGACCGGTCCTGAAGGCACTCGAACGTTGTTCTGGGGTCCTGAAGGCATCTACTGGAAGGGCACGGATGCGGACGGATCGCCGATCTTTACCGATGCTTATACCTCCGACGTAGAAGGGCGCACGAAAATGATGGACGCAACGGTTAACTTCCAATGGAACGGCAACACCGTCTTTATCGATACGTCCAAAATGAAATTCGAGCTGACGCTGCCGGAAGAGAAGCAATCCTGGGAAGCGCGCTGGCAAAATGCGATTACCTGGAAAACGCAGAAGAACGCAACGGAATTCATTAACCTGGCGCCTGCGCCGGATTCCGAAGAGGGCATTATCGCCCAAACCTTCGAGGAGCTCTACAAGGAAGCAAGAGCGAAGGCTCTGTATGCGAAGAGTGACGAAGAGGTGCTCGCCATCCTCGATAAAGCGCAGAAGGATGCCGAAGCCATTGGCTACGACAAGCTGCTGGCTTACAAGACAACCAAATGGCAGGAAAATTTAAAAAGCATGAAAGGCAATTAACATCGAGGCTCATGCTGGAGTATAATTTGGTCAAGCGGTCAGCGCCGTCCCTATGCATAGGGGCGGTTCTGCCGTTTCACGGCTTAACACTCTTCGGGAACGGGGGAAGATGCTTCGTGTACAAGGTGTTGATTGCAGACGATGAAGTGCTTGACCTGGAAGGCATGCGTTTGTTTATTCCCTGGTCGGAGCTTGGCCTTGAGGTTGTGGCAGCCGTTAACAACGGCTTTGATGCTTACGAGGTGTTAAAGGACGGGAGAATCGATATTCTCGTTACGGATGTGCATATGCCCAGCATGTCCGGACTGGAGCTTGCCCGAAAGGCGCAGGAGACCGAAGGCTGCTCGGGTCTGCGGGTCATATTTGTCAGCGGTTATCAGGATTTCCATTACGTCAAGCAGGCCTTGTCGCTTCGGGCATACAGCTATGTGTTGAAGCCAATGGATGATTCCGAGCTGGTTGACGCGCTTGTTCACGTAACGAAAGAGCTGGATGAAGCTTCAAGAAAGCAAGAGGAAGAAAGACAGTGGCGTCAGGCAGCCCAACGCATGGCTCCCCGCTATCAGCCGCAGCAGGAGACCTCATCCGTGGAACCCGGCAAGCATACGAAGCTCATTCAAGAAGTCACCGCTTACATGAAGGAGCAACTGAACCGCTCCCTGACGCTGAAGGAAGTGGCGGACCGGTTCGCTTTTTCCCCTAATTACCTGGGTCTGATGTTCAAGGAAGAGATGGGTGTAGGCTTCAGCGAATATGTCATTGCGATGCGGATGGAGAGAGCAGGAGAGCTGCTGAAGGACCCTAAAGTGAAGATCTACGAGGTGGCCGACCAGGTAGGTTACCGCTACATGCCTTATTTCAGCCGACAGTTCAAAGAGACCTTTGGCATGACGCCTATCGAATTCAGGAGACACCGCTAATATGATGCATACGCCGCTTACTGGCACTAATCATCCCCGCAAGTTTATTCCGTTTGGCATTAAGCTGCTCATCTCTTATATGATGCTGATCATTATACCGATTTTTCTGCTTGGCTATTTCGCAAGCGGCATCATGACGGATTCGATCCGTTCCAATACAACGAATACCATTAAGGGGACGCTAAAGCAAATCGAAGATAACGTCGTCTATAAATTGGAGGATACGGTTCGTTTATCCGATCTTCTCTATTACGATACAACCTTGTCGAAGCAGCTGCTCCATTACGAGGAAGGCTGGGTGAGCTATGAAGCAACAACCAAGCTGCTGCTTCCGAAGTTCCGGCAGACCATCGAATCGACGAACCGCAGCATGTGGCTTACCGTTTATTTGCGCAACGAGACATTGCCGGAAGTTTATTACGACACCAAAAATATCGATCCTCTTGTCATAAAGGGCAAGTTTTTTGACCTGCTTCATTTGAACCGGATTGCGCAGAAGCCCTGGTACAAATCCTACCCGGTCGAGCACTACGGCGAGACGCTGCAATGGAAGCAGATTGAGGATGACGGCCGCTATAACCGGATATCGATGCTCCGGCGATTAGTGGATCTGGAGTCGGCAAAACCGAAAGAAATCGGCTTTACGCGCATCAGCGTCTATTTGTCCGATTTGTTCCAGAGCGTAGATTCCCGCAAGATTGGCGCAGGCAGCACCTTGTTTATTACCGACGGCAGCCGGAATATTCTGTATGCTTCGGGAGCAACCGAGCAGTCGACGGAGCAATTGTGGGATGAGGGGAGAGGCGAAAATTATCTCGTCATCCGCCAGCCGCTGCCGGGTCTGAACTGGAGTCTCACGGCAATGGTTCCGTCCTCGGTATTAGAGAAGGATACGCAGAAGGTCAAGCTGCTGACATTGGTCATTTGCAGCGCGAGCTGCGTGCTCATTCTGCTGGTCGCGACTTTTGTCTCGAGAACGTTTTCACGGCGGGTATTAAAGGTGATGTCCGTCCTTCAATCCTTCCGCCAGGGAGACTTTCAACGACGGATACATTATAGCGGCAACGATGAATTTACGACGATTGCATCCTCGCTAAATGAGCTGGGCAAACGGACGCAAACCCTGATTGAAGAGGTTTATGCGACAAATTTGAAAAAGAAAGAGGCGGAGCTGGAGACGCTTCAGGCGCAGATCAATCCGCATTTTTTATATAATACGCTTTCCTCGATCAGCCGGTTGGCCAAATTCGGGCAGGTCGAGAAGCAGCATCAAATGGTTATGAACCTTGCCAAGTTTTACCGGCTGTCCTTGAATGAAGGGCAGACTATTATCCCGATCGGCAAGGAAATCGAGCAGGTCCGTGCTTACATGGACATCCAGCAGATTAAATACGGCGACCGGGTCCGAATCGACTATACTATTTCCCCGGAAATTGTCGAACTGACAACCGTGAAGCTGATTGTTCAGCCTTTCGTCGAGAATGTGCTTGAGCATGCCTGGCGCGGAGACCAGATCGATATTCAGGTAACGGGATATCTGGAAGGGGCTGATGTCCATCTCATAGTTGCGGACAACGGCAACGGAATGCCTCAAGATACGATTTTCCAAATATTTAACGGCGAAGGAATGGAACGCGTAGGCTACGGAATCCGTAATGTACATGAAAGAATCCAGCTTTATTACGGTAAAGATTTTGGCGTGGCGATTAATAGTGCCGAAGGTGAAGGTACGCGTGTTCATATTCGCATTCCGGCTCAATCCGTTTAGCTTCCTTGCGCGAAATTTGGTGAGGGATGCAGGTTGACGCGGATGACTACTTCCAGCATAATATTAAGAAAACTCGGAAAATGCGCGAATCGGAGTCAAGCGTTCGGAAAGGACAATTCATGGGCATAGAGCAGTTAATCGAAAAGGCGTCGGCCTATATAAAAGAACAGGATCTTGTACGCATCAGGGAAGCCTATGAATTTGCGGACCAAGCCCACCACGGACAAGTGCGCAAATCGGGAGAGCCTTATATTCTTCACCCTGTTGCAGTTGCGGAAATTATCGTGGATATGCAAATGGACGTACTGTCGATTATTGCAGCGCTGCTGCATGATGTGGTAGAAGACACGACAGTTGACCTCGAGGTCATCCGCGCGAATTTTGGTGAAACCTGCGCGATGCTGGTCGACGGACTTACGAAGCTCGAGAAGATCAAGTTCCGTTCGAAGGAGGAGCAGCAGAACGAGAATTACCGGAAGATGTTCCTGGCGATGGCGCAGGATATCCGGGTTATTCTGATTAAGCTGGCGGACCGCCTTCATAATATGCGCACGCTGAAGTTCCAATCCGAGGAAGCGCAGCGTCGGATTGCCTACGAAACTCTGGAAATTTTTTGCCCGATTGCTCACCGTCTTGGTATTTCCGCGATTAAATGGGAGATGGAAGATATCGCTCTGCGGTATTTGAATCCGCAGCAATACTACCGGATCGCGAATTTGATGAAGAAGAAACGGGCGGAGCGCGAGCTGTTTATCTCCGATGTAATCGGCCGGATCAAAGAGAAGCTCGAAGAGATGGGCATCGACGGGGATATATCGGGCCGTCCGAAGCATATATACAGCATTTACAAGAAAATGACCGTCAAGAACAAACAGTTTAACGAGATTTACGATTTGATGGCGATCCGGATTATCGTAGACAATATTAAAGATTGTTATGCCACACTTGGCATTATTCATACGTTGTGGAAGCCGATGCCGGGACGGTTCAAGGACTATATCGCAATGCCGAAGGCAAACATGTACCAGTCCTTGCATACGACGGTAATCGGACCAAACGGGGATCCGACGGAAGTGCAGATCCGTACCTGGGATATGCACCGCACCTCCGAGTACGGTATCGCGGCTCATTGGGCTTACAAGGAAGGCACCGTTGTGCCGAATAATAATTTCGAGGACAAAATGTCCTGGCTCCGCGAAATTATGGAGCTCCAGAACGAAGCGCGCGACGCCTCGGAATTTATGGAATCGCTCAAGATGGACTTTTTCTCCGATCTCGTATTCGTGTTTACGCCAAGCGGAGAAGTCATCGAGCTGCCAGCCGGCTCCGTGCCGCTGGACTTTGCCTACCGAATCCATACGGAGGTCGGCAACCGGACGATTGGCGCGAAGGTCAACGGACGGATTGTGCCGCTCGACCATAAGCTGAAGACCGGCGACATTATCGAGATTTTAACGTCGAAGCATTCCTACGGTCCTAGCCAGGATTGGGTGAAGATTGCGCAATCGTCCCATGCCCGCAGCAAGATTCGCCAATGGTTCAAGCGCGAGAAACGGGAAGAGAACGTGGCTAAGGGCCGCGACCTGCTTGAACGCGAGCTGAAGCGCATGGGCGTGGAGCCGTCCGCCTGGATGAGCGATGACAAGCTGCAGGAAGTGGCGGGCAAGTTCAATTTCAACGATATTGAAGATATGATGTCGGCCATCGGGTTTGGCGGTATTACGGCTGCTCAGATTTGCACCCGCCTAACCGAGAAGCTCCGCAAGGAAGCGGAGAAATCCAATCTGATTGAGCTGACCTCCGAGCCGAAGGAGATGAAGTCTCCGGGCCACCGCAAGAACCGTCCGACTAACGGCGTAACGGTAAAAGGGATCGATAATTTACTGGTCCGATTTGCTCGCTGCTGCAACCCGGTGCCGGGCGATACGATTATCGGCTACATTACCCGCGGCAGAGGCGTATCGGTCCATCGGATGGACTGCCAGAACATTCCGTTTAATGCCGATGGCGAAGAAGCGGACCGCGTTATCGAGGTGGAATGGGAGGATTCGATTGAATCCAATTACAGCGTGGATATCGAGATAACGGGTCATGACCGGTCGGGGCTTCTCAACGAGGTGCTTCAGGCCGTTTCCGAGAGCAAAACGAATATTTCGGCGGTTACGGGCCGCTCGGTGAAGAACAAAATGGCCATGATTCATATGACCGTGCTCATCCGTAATATCGATCATTTATCCTCTGTAGTAGAGAAAATTAAACGCGTTCAGGATGTTTATTCCGTTCAGCGCATTATGAACAGCTAGTTGGAGGTTTACCCGCAGTGAAGGTAGTTGTACAACGCAGCAAGCAGGCAAGCGTAACGATCGAAGGGGAAGTCGTCGGGGCGATCGAACATGGCCTTGTGCTTCTCGTCGGCATTACGCATGAGGATACGGAAGACGATATCCGCTGGATGGCGGATAAGGTTGCGGGTCTTCGGATCTTCGAGGACGAGAACGAGAAAATGAATTTCTCCGTCGTTGACGTTGGCGGACAGATTCTATCGATTTCGCAGTTCACGTTATACGGGGACAGCCGTAAAGGGCGGCGTCCGAACTTTATGGCTGCCGCACGTCCGGAGCTGGCGGAACCGCTCTACAACCGGTTCAATGAGCTGCTCCGCGCGGCAGGCCTGATCGTTGAGACGGGCCGTTTCGGCGCGATGATGGATGTCGATCTCGTCAATTCGGGACCGGTCACATTAATTATCGACAGCAAGCAGTAAATCGCGGGTAAGATAGGCTTCGGCTGGCAACAATAGAGACAGGCATGGCTTAATCGGCCTCAAGTATCTGTTGGCAGAGGAGCATAATTTATGCATCAATCCCGCAAGGAACAAGGCGTGGAGCGGGCCTCCCGCAGACTCCTGCAATCGGATCGCCGCGAAGCGATCGTAATGTCGAGGCTGGAGGAGCAGGTGGAGACGGCGGAGGAATTTTTCGCATTCCCTTCGAACCGGCGCGAGCCCGGCGGACGCATGTAGGTCTACCTACCATAAGCGAAAGGCTGCTCTTCCGGGCAGCTTTTTTGCTTCCAAAGCCGAATGTTCGTAAATGAACCGCTTACTATTTTGTAATATTACTGTAATGATTTTATAACGGTTTTTTAACATCGCTATCCTATAATAAATCTCGACCCCCTTTTTAAAAATATAATTTCTGGACCTGCAACGATGGCTGCAGGTTTTTTTTTGTCCTGAAAGAGGCATACTGATATAATGTGATTGACTATTGACTTATTTTGTCGACACGGTTAGAATTAGGACTCAGTATATAAGTTTCTGATTCGTTGATGGAACAAAGTAATCCCGTGCACGTACCCAGAGATAGGCGCCATGGCTGCAAGCGTCTTTATGGTGGCTGGATGAATAGACCTTCCGGAGAACAGACGGTGAACGGATGATCCGCGGGATCATTGCCAATAGCCGATCTGCGTGTAACGGGCGTTAACCGTTAATGAGCGGACTGGATTGTCCGGAATATGGGTGGCACCACGGGAGTTCAACTCTCGTCCCTAACGATTAGCCTTTAACGGCATGTCGTTAGGGGCGGGAGTTTTTTGCGTGATTAAGGGTTAGTTCAGTTACGCTTACGAAGTAAGAATTACCGCCAAAGACGCGATAATTGTTTAGGATTACGCTTACGAGGCAAGAATCATCGCAATAAACGCGACAATTCTTTTTAGGAGGGTTTGCAATGGCTTTTCAAAAGTCGCCGGGCACGCAGGACATATTGCCCGGAGTAGTGGAGCGATGGCAGTATGCGGAGCAGAAAGCCCGCGATATTTGCCGACGCTTTAATTTCCGCGAGATTCGTACGCCGATCTTCGAAGCAACGGAGCTGTTCCAACGCGGCGTAGGCGAAACGACGGATATCGTGGAGAAGGAGATGTACACCTTCACGGACCGCGGCGATCGCAGCATTACGCTTCGTCCGGAAGGAACGGCGGGTGTTGTCCGTTCGTACGTCGAGAACAAATTGTACGGAGAGCCGGATGTATCGAAGCTCTATTATATCGGACCGATGTTCCGTTATGAGCGCCAGCAAGCCGGACGTTACCGTCAGTTCCACCAATTCGGAATCGAAGCGCTTGGATCGGTGGATCCGTCGATCGATGCGGAGGTTATCGCACTGGGGTATACCTTCTACAAGGAAGTAGGACTGAAGGGCGTCCGCGTGGAGATCAACTCCGTTGGTACGCCTGCGGTTCGCGCAGCCTTCCGGGAGAAGCTGCTTGCTTTCCTTATGCCGATGCGCGAGCAGCTCTGCAAGGACTGCCAGTCCCGCATGGAGCGGAATCCGCTTCGCGTTCTCGACTGCAAGACCGATCAGGCCCGCTTTGAAAATGCGCCATCGATTCTCGACAGCTTGGATGAGGAGTGCACGACCCATTTCGAGAAAGTTAAAACGTACCTGTCCGATATGGGAATTCCGTTCTCCATCAATCCGAGACTTGTTCGCGGTCTTGATTATTACACCCACACCGCATTTGAATACAAAGCGGAAGGGATCGGCGCTATCGATACGATTGGCGGCGGCGGCCGTTATAACGGACTTGTAGCCGAAATCGGCGGACCGGATCAACCCGGCGTAGGTCTTGGTCTTGGCCTGGAACGCACGATCATGCTGCTTGAGCATCAACAAGCCGAGCTGGATAATGCGCATCAGGTTGACGTGTATGTCGTAGCCCTTGGCGAAGCGGCAGACCGGGAAGTAACCAGACTGGTCTACGAGCTCCGTACTTCCGGAATTCGCGCGGAACGCGATTATCTCGGTCGTAAGATGAAAGCGCAGATGAAGTCGGCAGACCGGCTGCAAGCCCGGTATACGGCTATTCTCGGCGATGACGAACTGGCTCGCGGCGAGATTGCGTTGAAGGAAATGGCGACTGGCGAGCAGCGCGTAGTGGCGCTTGCAAGCCTTGCTTCTGAACTGAAATCCAACTAATTATAAAGGGGAGTTACATCCATTATGATGCTGAAAACTCATCAGTGCGGCACCTTAACGAAAGCCAACATTGGCGAAGAAGTAACACTGAACGGCTGGGTACAACGCCGCCGTGACCTTGGCGGGGTATTATTCATTGACCTGCGCGACCGCACGGGTATCGTGCAAACCGTATTTAACCCTGATTTCTCCGGCGAAGCTTTGGCAATCGCTGACCGCGCCCGCAACGAATACGTACTGGCTGTTAAAGGTACGGTTGTAGAACGCGACGCCGAGACGGTTAACAAAAACCTGGCAACGGGCGAAATCGAGATCCGCGTGACGGAGATTGAAGTCATCAACGCTGCGAAGACGCCTCCATTCCCAATCGAAGACGGCGTCGAAGTAGACGAATCGCTTCGCCTGAAATACCGTTACCTCGACCTGCGCCGTCCGGAAATGCACAAGACGCTCTTGCTTCGTTCGAAAGCGGCAAAAGTATTCCGCGACTTCCTTGACGGTGAAGGCTTTATCGACGTTGAAACGCCAATTCTGACGAAAAGCACGCCGGAAGGCGCTCGTGATTACCTGGTGCCAAGCCGCGTTCACGAAGGCGAATTCTTCGCATTGCCGCAATCGCCGCAAATCTTCAAGCAATTGCTGATGGTCGGCGGTATTGAGCGTTACTACCAAATCGCTCGCTGCTTCCGCGACGAAGACCTTCGCGCAGACCGTCAACCGGAATTCACGCAAGTCGACATCGAGACTTCCTTCCTTACGCAAGATCAATTGCTCGGCATGATGGAGCAGCTGATTGCACGACTGTTCCGCGAAACGGTTGGCGTGGAGGTTGAGCTTCCGATCCAACGCATCACTTATGCGGATGCCATGAACAAATACGGCTCCGACAAGCCGGACCTTCGTTTCGGCATGGAAATCGAAGACATTACCGATATCGTTGCGACAAGCGACGTTAAAGTATTCGCAAGCGTTGCGGCAAGCGGCGGCGTCGTGAAGGCGTTCAACGCAAAAGGCTGCGGTCATTGGAGTCGCAAAGAGCTTGACGATCTGCAGCCGTTCGCTGCCCGTTACGGCGGTAAAGGCCTGGCATGGATCACGATTAAAGACGGCGAGTGGAAAGGTCCAATCGTTAAATTCCTGAAGCCGGAAGAAATCGCGGCATTGACTGAACGTCTGAACGTTGAAGAGGGTGACCTCCTGACATTCTCCGCCGATAAAGCGAAAGTTGTTGCCGACGTTCTTGGCAACCTGCGTCTGAAGGTCGGCCGCGAGCTGGGTCTGATCGACGACTCCAAGTTCAAGTTCGTATGGGTGGTTGACTTCCCTATGCTGGAATGGGACGAAGAAGCAAAACGTTACGTGGCGGTTCACCATCCGTTCACGCGTCCGAAAGACGAAGACCTTCACCTGTTCGAGACGGATCCGGGACAAATCCGCGCGCAAGCGTACGATATCGTTCTGAACGGCTACGAAGTTGGCGGCGGCTCGATGCGTATCTACAAACGCGATATTCAGGAGAAAATGTTCGGCGCGCTTGGTTTCAACATGGAAGAAGCGCATGAGAAGTTTGGCTTCCTGCTTGACGCATTCGACTACGGTACGCCTCCGCACGGCGGTATCGCATTTGGCTTCGACCGTCTCGTTATGCTGCTGGCAGGCCGCACGAACCTGCGCGAGACCATCGCATTCCCGAAAACGGCAAGCGCAACCGACCTGCTCTGCGATGCACCGTCTCCGGTCGAGCTGTCGCAGCTTGAGCAGCTTCATATCCGTACGGTTCTGAAGCCTAAGCCGGAAGCGGCTGCTGCGGGCAACAAGCAAGCTTAAGCTTATGCTTTCGATGTAAGAATCATCACGAACAGCCATAAGGCTGTTTAGGTGACAATTCTTTTTAGGAGGCGGCTACGAATTATGCTGCATCAATTTTCTCGTACCGAGCTTGCGATTGGCCCGGAAGGCCTCGACGTGATGAGAGGGAGTACCGTCGCCGTGCTTGGCATCGGCGGCGTAGGCTCCATCGCGGCCGAGGCTCTCGCCCGGACCGGCGTAGGCCGGATCATCCTGATCGATAAGGATGTTGTTGATATTACAAACGTAAACCGCCAGATTCATGCGCTCACCACAACGGTGGGACAACCGAAGGCTGATCTGATGCGCGACCGGATTAAGCTGATAAATCCGGAATGCGACGTCATCTCGCTGCGGATGTTCTATACGGAAGAGACGTATGAGCAGTTGTTTGCTTACAGGCTTGATTATGTCGTGGATGCTTCGGATACCATCTCGTATAAAGTCCATCTGATCAAGGAATGCCTGGAGCGGAAAATTCCGATCATCTCCAGCATGGGTGCAGCCAACAAGATGGATCCGACGAGATTCACGGTTGCGGATATCTCGAAGACGCATACGGATCCTATCGCGCGCGTCGTACGCACGAAGCTGCGCAAGGACGGCATTAAGAAAGGCGTGAAGGTGGTCTTCTCGGACGAGTTGCCCAAGAAGCCTCGCGAGGACGTGACGCAGCGCATTGTGCCGGAAAACGCTCCGGAGATCCGCAAAGCGAAGCAGCCGCCCGCGAGCAACGCCTTTGTGCCTCCGGTTGCCGGTCTTATCATGGTAAGCGTAGTGGTGCAGGATCTTTTGGAGAAGCATGGCATAGAAGTATAGAGGAAGGCTGTCCTTTTGGGCAGCCTTTCTTTTTTGTTGATGCTGGGGTGGGATTTACAGAAAAGTATCCTCGTCCGGTTGCTGTTGCTGTTGCTTGTGCTTTGCATGAACAATATTCAGAGGTGGCAAAGCACAAGCAAAGGCCGCCAAAAGATCCTGCGGGGGAGGGGACAGAAAGCACCGCAAGCGGAATTCGCCTGCGGTGCTTTTTTAGGCTTAGAGGGAGCGATGGTCGATGAAGGCTCGCAAATATTGAACGCCGTCCTCTTTTATGAATCTGCAGCCGGGAACAATCGGGTTCTTCAGGAGCTGCATGGATAACGTATGGAGAACGCGGGTTAACGGCGTTCGATCGTTGTCGCCGATCTGGAATTCAAGGCCGTAGCGATAAATGCCGGATTCCAGCTCCTTCAACCAGACAACCTTGCCGTATAGCTTAAAGATTTTGTTGAGAAGCTGGGCTTCAATCTCCAACAGAATTCCCGGATGGACGGCAAGCTGGATGGAAGACAAGAATCGCAATCCTCCGGCCCCTATATTTTCGATGACGATTTCCGTTTTGCCAAGCTCAATGCTCCTTCCGTTGATCTCGATGACGGTCATTAAAGCACTGATTGGGTGAGGAAGATGAACCCGGAAATATGCCCTTCTGTTTTCAATTGGAGCATCGGCCCCTTTGATAAGGGGAGTCAGGAATCCCCGCTTTAGCAATTCGGCAAACGCTTCTGCTTGCACGGGTCTGCTGAACAAATAGCCTTGAACGAGGTCGCAGTTCAGAAGCTTGAGAATATGAAGCTGCTCTTCGGTCTCAACGCCTTCCGCGACAACCGACATGTTCATATGCTGTGCCAGTTGAATAATCGTGCTGATAATGGCGTTGTCGTCGCTGCCTTGATGCAGGTCATGAATAAACGAGCGGTCAATTTTCAGGATGTCGATTGCATGCTTGAACCGTTTGAGATAAGACAGGGAGGAATAACCCGTTCCAAAGTCGTCAAGCGAGATGGTAACCCCAAGCTTGTTCAGCCCGTCAAGGGTATCCATAACCGTTTCCGCATTCTCTAGCAAGGAGGTTTCCGTAATCTCAATCTCGAGGTACCGGGGTTCCAGCCCGGTCTCGGCTAAAATTTGCCCAATGGTATCCATGATATCTTTGGACAAAAACCGTTTTGCCGTTACATTGACCGAGATCGGAATAGGCTTCAGACCGTCTAGCTGCCACTCCTTGTTCTGCCGGCATACCGTCCTCTTCACCCAGTTGCCAAGCGACAGGATTAACCCGGTTTCTTCCGATATCGGGATAAATTCATTTGGCGATACAAGCCCCCATTCGGGGTGGTTCCACCGGATTAACGCTTCGGCGCCAACAATTTCGCCCGTATGGATATTCACCTTGGGCTGATAATACATTTCCAGCTCGTTACGCGAAATGGCCTTCCGAAGATCCTTTTCGAGCGTAAAAATTTTATAGGTCTGCACGTTCATCGAGGAGGTGAAAATCTGATAGCCGTTTTTCCCAAGGCCTTTAGCCCGATAAAGGGCGGAGTCGGCGTTTTTCATCAGGGTTGAAGAATCGTCCCCGTCGTTAGGATAGATGCTGATTCCAACGCTTGTTGTAATGAACAGCTCGTAATCCTCGATATAAAAAGGCTCCCGAATTCCCTCGATAATCCGCTTGGCGACCTCGATTGCGCTATTATTGTCCTTGATTTGCGGGAGAATGACGGTGAATTCATCCCCGCCCATTCGTGCTGCAAAGTCGTTTTCCCTGATCTGCTCCCGCAACCTTTTGGCGAAGGCGATGAGCAGCTGGTCCCCAACGGCATGTCCTAATGAATCGTTAATGGATTTGAACCGGTCCATGTCGAGATACATGACCGCGAATTGGCGGCGGGCAGTTTTGGCGGTCTCCAAGGTTTTCTCCAGCATTTCTTCAAACTTTCTCCGGTTAGGCAGCTCGGTCAAGGAATCGTGATAGGCGAGAAAAGCATTCAATTCCTCGGCTCTTTTCCGCTCCGTTACGTCAAGGACCGTACCAATGACGGCGGGGGCGCCTTGATACGTGATCCGGTTGGAATACATCTCGACATCAAGCAATTTCCCTTCCGCTGTTAATACGCGGAGAGGATGACGGATCGCATCCGATTCGTTATACAGGAATTGAATGTTTTGTTTTACAACCGGGTGGTCATCCGGATAAACGATGTCCCAAATGCTCATTCCGATAATCGCTTCTTGATAACCAAGCATGTCTATCAGATGAGGATTGGCGTACAGAATCATATTTTTTTGAATGATATAGACGCCAACAATCGATTTTTCCACCAGGCTGCGGTATTTGGACTCAGCTTCGATAAGCGCGTTTTCGGCTTGTTTTTTCGTTGTGACATCTTTGGCGATGGAATAAATTCCGACAATTCGATTGTCTACCGTGATGGGGAGCTTCGTCATTTTCATGTAGACCGGATGACCTTGCTTATGCAGACAGACTAGTTCATAGCTCTGAACAGTGCCCTGCAGAGCCTGATTGAAATAATGTCTGGCTTTATCCCGTTCATGTTCGGCAATCAAGCGACTATAGTTGGAATATAATAATTCTTCTCTGGAATAGCCTAATATTTGTTCCAAGGAAGAGTTGCAATCCATAAAGTTTCCGTTCAAATCAAAATAGGAGATCGCGTCGGGGTTCTGTTCAAACAGGGATTCGTAGCGTTGCTTGTTGATTTGGAATAATTGCTTGTTTCTTGTTTCATCCGAGATATCGTTGCTTATTCCGATAATGCCCGTAATTTGCTCGTGCATAAATATCGGGGAGAGGGTCGTGATGACATCAACGCTATGCCCGTTTTTATGAAGAATGGATATTTGAAAAGACAGAGTCTCGCCCTCAAGTGCCCTCTGATTATAAGCCATCGCTTGCTCAAGGTATTCAGGCTTAACGAATTGACTAAAGTGGACATGCTCCTGTTTGTCGTAGCCCGTTAATTTAACGGCCGCATCATTCACGTCAAGGATGTTGCCCTGCAAATCGATGATAAAGGCAGCGCTGAGCATATTTTTTAGCAAGGATATGTATCGCTGCTCCATTAATTTGATGTCCGACAGGTCCTTCGCAATGGCGTAGAAGCCATCGACGGCATCCTTCCTCTTTCTAGGGAAAGCGGTAACGGTTAAGTCGATGAATTGGCCGGTTTTATGTAGAACGCGGATTTCAAAGATTTGAATTTCGCCATGCAGCAGCTTTTGAAAGTGCTCCTTTGCCCGTTGCCGCTGAGTGTCCGGTAAAAGCGAGCCGTAGGTCAGCTGCTTGAACTCCTCCAAAGAGTAACCTAATGTATTCGTAAAGGCCTGGTTTGCTTCCATCAGCCGTCCGTTACGGTCAAACAGCAGGAAAATGTCCGACCGAAAATCAAACAAGGACATATTAAACAAATCGGAAAGAACCGGGATATCCTCTTGTCTCTTCTTTCTCTTCAAGAAATCCAGCTTAAATAAACTCATATCAATATTCCGCCCACCCGCAGCTATGTTGTTGAATCATTATATCAAGCTTTGTATTTTTTTGTCGATTTACTATGGGAAGTAATGAATGGACGGAGCTGCTAAAATGAAAAACCCGCAAGCGCTAGTCCGCTCGCGGGTTGCCGTCAACGTTATTTGGTTGTCGGCTCAACCAATTGCTTAAGTTCGGAGATCAAGACATCCAGCTGCGCGTAACCTTCCACGAGATGGCCGATCTTCACATCCTGGGTTTCCATGCTTGCGCAAACCTCTTCAACGGATGCCATGTTCTGCTCGGTTATGGCGGCCATACCCGTCATCTCGCCCGAGATAGAGGAGTACCGGTCATACAGCTGCTTGGAGGATTCGCCAACGGTATCGGATTGCCGCTTAACCTGCTCGGTATTGCTGTTAATCCGCTTGATAATGGTTTCCACCTGCTGCGAAGCTTCGTAGCTGGTATCCACAGCCTGTTGTCCGAGATGCACCTGTTCGCTGACGGCTGTGACCGACGTATGGATCGTGCTCAGAATGCTCGAAATTTCTCCCGCTGCAATATTCGCGTTATCAGCAAGCTTGCGAACCTCGCCGGCAACAACGGCGAAACCTCGGCCATGCTCGCCGGCACGGGCAGCTTCAATCGCTGCGTTCAGGGAAAGAAGATTCGTCTGCTCCGAAATTTCCCGGATCGAGTCAACGATCGAGCTGACCTGCTCGTTCTGCTCAATCAATTGCTCCATCAAGGATACGGTCTGGGCGATAATCGCCTTGACGCTGTTCACGTCCGTTGTTAAGGTCTGGATCAGCTCATTTCCTTCCACGGTCAGCAAGGCCGTATCCGCGGAGTACTGCTGCAGCTGCGAGGAGCCTTCGCGAAGATGGGAGACGGCCGATTCAATCGCGTGGGCGGAATCGCTTACGTTAAGCACCATGCTGGTCTGCTTCTCGATGGAAGCGGACATTTCCGCAAAGGTAGTGGTGACCTCTCGCGAGATCTGGCCGGTCGATTCGACCGTGTCTTTCTGAACGCTGCTGAATTCGCCAAGAATGAGAATCATGGATTTGAGCTTCTCGACGACCTTTTCGGTAAGCTCCTTCGCTTCGAGCGCCTCGCGCCGCTCGTTTGTGACATCGGACTGCAGCCGTTGACTGAATTTCGCGGAGAAGGAGAGCGCGACGGTCGCAAAGATCAGATATAAGAACAGGTAGAGCAAGGAATCACTCGGGAACAACTGCTGCTGCAAATCGGGATCCAGGAAGATGTACGTGCTGACGCCCATGCCGAGAACGCCGGTGAAGATGATAGGCTTGTAATCCGCGTAAAGCGTCATGACGGCAATATTGACGTAAACGAGGAAGTAGGTGCTTATAATCGGATGCGGATCGGATACGATCAGCAGCACCGTCAAGGCGGTTAGAATGACCGGGACGACATACATAATGTATTGGATCATAATCCGCTTGTAAGTCATGAAGGTTGCGAGGCCGCAGCTGATAAGCCCTACGACAGCCAGCAAAACGATCATTTCCGTCCCGAGGCCCGCGCCTAGATCGGCGAGAAGGCCTAGAGCAAGCAGTCCCCATAAAATTTTTACAAACAAACGGTTCCGTTTGTCGAGTATAAGCTGATCTTTGGTCATAGTCGTGATCTCTACCTTTACACAGTGGTTTATAATGCTTACATGGCTCTGCTGGCGGATCGGGCAGGCGGGGCGGCCGGGTAGACCAGCCATTCGTAGGCCTCTTTGTTGCGGTAAATGGACTCCATGTCGAAAATAACGGGAATGACGTCATCCCCCTTGTAGTACGTTTTGCCGCCAACCTTTTCCATTGGAACACGGAAGGTAATTCGTAGAGCGCGGTAGAATACGGGCTCCAGCAGCGATATAAAGTAGCGGAAATTATACTTCTCCGCGCAATATACGGCGGAAGATAATAAATCCGAGATCGGCTGTTGTCCTCTATAATGTTGCAAGACTGCGATTTTATCGATTTCCGCTACGCGGGTGGGATCCTCGGTGATTTTGAAATGCTGTTGGAAAGGAGCGACCGTATCGATCTCGTTATGGCCGGGCAGGTAAGGCTTGATTTCGGACGTTCCTACGCATTGTCCGTCCTCGGCCACGGCCAGGTACCGTTCGACGACTTGAGCGGCGTGCTCGAGCTCATAGCCTTTTTCCTCCCACACAGAGACCCAAATACTGTTGAACACCGCTAATTCCCATTCGCTCTTCACAGATTTGAACAAAACACAACTCTCCTTATCCTCTCTCTCTGTCTAATGTTTTTTATCTCTTTAAGTTCCCTCTCATGCTTGCCATTCGCCTTGCGCGTATGACAAAGGAAATATATTCCTGTAACTGATATCGGAAATTTAGTAGTAAAACATTATAGTAATACCTACAAATTAACTAGGTTTTAACAAAAAAATATGGCAACAGTCCCATTTCCGGAAGGTAGCGAACGTATGTGCGAGTATGCTATCATCATAGTATCGTATTTAAGCAGGTACAAAGGTTGTGACTTCATAATGGACTTATTCTCCTATCAGGAGGCGGAGACGCCGCGGGCAAGACTGCTTGCCGACCGGATGCGGCCGGAGACGCTGGATGACTATATCGGGCAAGAGCATATCATTGGAGCTGGCAAGCTGCTGCGCAGGGCGATTGAGGGCGACCAGGTATCGTCGATTCTGCTGTACGGCCCTCCGGGCTGCGGCAAAACCACGCTCGCGAATATTATCTCGAAACGTACGGCAGGGGAGTTCGTCAAGCTGAACGCGGTAGACGCGTCGGTGAAGGACGTCAGGGAAGTCATTGACACGGCGAAGACAAACAAGCTGATGTACGGAAAGAAAACGATTCTGTTCCTCGACGAGGTTCACCGGTTTAACACGTCCAGGCAGGACGCGCTGCTGCCGGCCGTTGAGCAGGGGATCATTATATTTATCGGGGCAACGACGGAGAATCCGTTCCATCATGTAAACGGGGCTCTCCTGTCCCGCTCAACGCTATTCCAGCTGGAGCCGCTTAATGAGAAGCACGCGCTGGAGGCCATGAAGCGGGCTTTGACGGACAAGGACCGCGGGCTTGGCTTTATGACGCTGCATGCCGAGGAAGAAGCGCTGAGGCATATCGCGGCTATGGCGGGCGGCGATATCCGTCGCGCGCTGAATGCGCTGGAGCTTGCAGCGGTCACAACGCCTTCGGAGCCGGACGGCTCGGTCCGGATCACGATGGACGTGGCGCAGGAATCGATCCGGAAGCCAACCGTCCGGGCGGATACGTCTACGCAATACGATGTGCTCTCGGCGTTCCATAAGAGTATCCGGGGCTCGAGCGATGCGGCCTTGTTCTGGTTTCTGTACGCGGTCGAGAAGCTTGGCATGGATCCGATGACCTTTCTTCGCCGGCTTATCGTGGCCTGCAGCGAGGATATCGGTCTTGCCAATCCGCAGGCGATGGTGCAGGCGGTAACCGCGATGGATGCGTACCATAAGATCGGCTGGCCGGAGGCGAAGTACAATATAGCCCAAGCCATCCTGTTTGCCGTCGAGAGTCCGAAGTCGAACGCGGCAGCGGTTGCGATCGGCAAAGCGATGTCCGTAATCGAGGGTGCGGGACAAGCCGAGGTGCCGCTTCATCTGCGGGATACCCATTACAAGGGTGCCCAGCAGCTTGGCCACGAGGGCTACAAGTATCCGCATGATTACCCCGGCCATTACGTGAATCAGCAATATTTGCCGGATAACTTAAAAGGCGTAACGATCTACAAAGCGACCGAGCAGGGGATGGAAGGGAAAATCCGCCAGAACCAGGAGCTTCGTCAGCGGAAAAAATAAGAGCAAAGAGGACCTTCAACGGAAGGTCCTCTTCTTTGCTTATAGCGTAATTTGAATTTTTACCGTTTCGTTCTCGTAACGGAAGCGGATATCGCCGTTGTATTTATGAACCGTCTTCGTAATAATCGACAGCCCGTTGCCCCGCATCGCGTTTGGATTGGTCTTGGTTGTGTATCCGTCGGTGTGGAACAAGTGCTTCTGATCCTTGGCCGTCAATATCGCCGGATTTTCTACCGTATAGACCGTTTTGGCGCTTTTGGAGCGGGAGGCAACGAGTATTCGCCGCGGCAGCTTGCCTTCGTAAACCTCGGCAGCTTCAATGGCATTGTCTAGCAGGTTCGAAAATATTTTAACCAGATCCATCGATTCAATTTTGCTGAATTCATCGGTATCGGTTTCAAACTGCATCTCAATGCCTTTGGATTGCGCCAGCTCCCATTTGCTCTGGAACAAGATCAAAATAACGGGGTTATTGATTTTCATCGAGAGATCAAGGGCTTTGGAGTCGGCTGCCAGCTCCTTCAAATATTCCGTTGCCCTGTCGTACTTCTTCAGGGTCAGCAAGCCGTGAAGCACCTGCAGATGGTTCATCCGGTCATGACGGCTGGATTTGATGGAGTTGATGACTTTTCCCATTTCGGAAATATATATTTGCTCGGATTCGTAAAGATCCTGCTTGAGCCGCGTCTTATGCCATTTTCTCAGAACAAAGAAGGCGAGCAGCAGAATTATGGCAAAAAGAATGTCAATGGTGAAGACAACCTTGTTGCTGTTAATGACCTCTTGGCTGATGGATTCCAGCTGGCTGGCATCAATATCGATGGCCATCACGCCCAGCAGCTTGCCGGACTCGCTGACAATAGGCACGCCAATGGACAGATAGACGCCATGCGTCTCATCCTTAATGATGCCGGTATAGTATTCCAATCCGTCTTTCGCCTGATTGACCTGTTTGGGCGGCACGGTGCAAGGAGAGCCGATCGGCAGCAGCGCAGACTCGGTTGGAACCGCCGACAACATCACCTTGGCCACATCCGTATCGTCCAACAGCAGGGTATAAACGTACAAAGCATGGATCCGCGAACGGTATTCTTCAAGATATTGAATAATTGCGGAATCGGGCTGCTTGGTTTGAAGAAAACGTTCATACGCGGATTTATCCAGTCCGTCCGCCATATCCTGCGCAATGGTCATATACTGCTTCGCTAGGGTCGTTTGCGTTGCGTTCCCCGTGGAGTAGTAAGTCAGAACGAGTTTGGAGCAAGTTAAAAGGCTCAATATAGTAAAGGAGGTAACTAAAAAAAGGAGTTGCCTTCGAGAATTCATTGGTAATAATCCTTTTCAGAATAGATTGTATGCATAAATATACATATTTTGTATTTGTAAAAATCGTCTAATCTTCATTATTAATCAAATTCATACCTACATCAACCCTTATTTTTTTGAAAGCAAAAAGGACCCCCCAGAGGTCCTTTTCTTCTCTCTATAGTTTTAAAAATGAATGGCGCCGGTGTAAAGTTCGGAACCATTCACTTCCCGGTTTTACTTCGCTTTCTTCCGCCCGTGGGGCACAATCATCGGCGTATCATACAGCGGATCGGAAATGACATCGCATTTCAGATGGAACACGTCCTCGATCATCGAAGCGTCAACGATTTCGGAAGGTGATCCTTGCGCGTAGATGGCACCGTTCTTCACGGCCGCGATATGATCGGCATACCGGCAGGCCAAGTTAATGTCATGCAGAACCATCACGATGGTCCGGCCATCCCGCTCGTTCATTTCCTGGAGCAGGTCAAGCACCTCAATCTGATGCGTCAGGTCCAGGTAGGTGGTCGGCTCATCCAGAAGGATAATCCCCGTCTGCTGCGCCAATGTCATGGCGATCCAAGCCCGCTGCCGCTGCCCGCCCGAGAGGGAGGAGACGGAACGCTCTGCAAGCTCTTCGATACCGGTAGCGCGCATGGCGGATTGAACGGCTTCCTCATCCTGCTTCGACCATTGCTGCAGCCAGGTCTGGTAAGGATAACGCCCCTGCTTCACCAGCTGCAGCACGGTTAATCCTTCGGGAGCGACGGGCCCTTGCGGAAGCAGGGAAAGCTGCTTCGCGGCAGTCTTGGCCGGCATGGACGACAGATCCTTGCCGTTAAGCATCACCTCGCCCTTCGTTGGCTTAAGCAGCTTGGACAAAGCCCGCAGAAGCGTTGATTTGCCGCAGCCGTTGCTTCCGATTAGAACGGTTATTTTACCGTCGGGGATGGATAGATTTAATTGTTCGAAGATCGATGCTCCGCCGTAAGAAAGGGAGATTCCTTTCGCTTCAAGCATGCTCATGGTTGACTTCCTCCAGCTCAGTTATTGGTTGCGGTGGCGATACAGCATAAATAAGAAGAACGGTGCGCCGATAGCTGCGGTGAAGACGCCGGCCGGTATATCAAGCGGAGCGAATACGGTCCGGGCCGCCAAATCGGATACAAGCAATAGCAAGGCGCCAATCAATGCGCTGACCGGCAGCAAGCCGCCAAAGGACGAGCCAACAAGCTTCCGCGCCATATGCGGGGCTATCAAACCAATAAAGGCAATTGCGCCGCCAATCGCAACCGCGGCACCGGCCAGCGATACGCTTAGGAGCAGCAGGATGAACCGGTGCTTCTGCACGTGAGCGCCGGCACTGCCGGCAACCTCGTCGCCAAGCGCCTGAACATTCATATGGCGGGCCATCAGCCACGTCGCGGGGAGCAGGACAATGAGCCACGGAAGCAGCGTATAAACATCCTTCACCCAGGACGAGCCGTAGATGCTGCCTGTCATAAAGGTCATTGCGCGGTTCGCCAGGAAATAGGGACTCGAAATGATAAACATGTAAGAGACGGACTTGAACGCAGCCGATAACCCGGTTCCGATGAGAACCATCCGGAGCGGCGAAGCGCCGTTTTTCCAGGACAGGATATACAGAATAAACGTAACCGCGTAAGCGCCGAGTATTGCGGCTATAGGCATCCAATGGACGGAGACACGGTCGCCAAGGAAAAAGAGAAACAGAACCGTGCCGAGCGATGCGCCTTCCGTAATTCCGGTGACATCGGGCGAGGCCAGAGGATTGCGGATCAGTCCCTGCAGCACGGCGCCTGCAGAAGCCAAGGCGGCTCCAACCAGCATCGCGATTACGATGCGCGGCAGCCGGAGCTTTAATACGATAACATCATGCATGGCGCTGCCTTTGCCGATGATCGATTTCACCACGTCAAGCGGCGAGATGAACTGGCTGCCGATTCCGGTACTGACAATAGCGCCGGCAGCGCATAGCAGGAACAGAATAAGCGTCGTCCATAAGGCTCTGCGTTCGAGAAGATAGGATAGCTTGGGGCTGCTCAGCCGGACCGTCTTGTATTTGCTCATGATGTCTGTCTTCCTTTCCTGGCGATATAGACAAAGAAAGGCACTCCGATTACGGCGGTCATAACGCCAACCGGCACCTCTCGGGGCATGGCGATGTAGCGGGAGCCGATGTCGGCTGCCACCAGCAATACGCCGCCAAGAACGGCGCAATAAGGGATAACCCAGCGATAATCCGCGCCAACGAAGTACCGGACGACATGCGGAATGATGATGCCCACAAAGGCGATCGGGCCGGCAACGGCAACAGACGCGCCGGCCAGCAGAACAACCGCAGCGGAAGCCAGCCATTTGACAACTGCCGTTCGTTGGCCCAATGTCTGGGCAATGTCGTCGCCCATCCCGAGGACGTTTAAGTGACGCGAAAGCGCCATGCCAATGACAAGGCCGACCGCCATGTAAGGAAGCACGCTGAGGAGCATGTGCATGTCGCGGCCGGCAACCGAGCCGACGAGCCAGACAAGCACCTGGTCGAACATTTTTCCGCTGGAGAGCATAAAGCCTTGGGTGAGCGACGCGAAGAAAGCGGCGATCGAAGCGCCGGCTAGCGTGATTTTGACAGGTGTCATACCGTCCCGTCCGATGCTGCCAAGCACAAACACGATAGCGCCGCTGATTGCCGCGCCAAGCAGGGCAAGGAGAGTAAGGGGCTGCATGCCGTTAACGCCCAGCCAGCTGGATGCTACGACCACCATAAAGGAAGCGCCGGAATTGACGCCAAATACGCTTGGGGAAGCGATCGGGTTGCGGGTAATGACCTGCATTAAGGCGCCTGCAACAGCCAGGCTGGCACCGGCAGCGGCTGCGATTAGAGCCCGCGGAACTCTTGCCGTCTGAATGATCAGATGCTCTTGATTGGAAGGCTGATAATGAAAAACGGCATCAAAGACAGTCGCAAGCGGGATATCCGTTACGCCGAATGCAATGCTGCATATAATCGCTGCTCCAAGGAGCAGAAGGGATATAATGAATCCTGTTAGTCTCATAGCTGTGCGCGGACTCCTTTTTCTCGGATGACAACTTATTATAAATATGAATATGTACCTAGTGAATTTTAATGGACGAGTTATAGCCTGTCAATGAATATGAGAATCGTTATCAAAATTATATTGACTATGAGGTCGTTTTCTTTTATATTGTCCAAGTGAGAAATATTATCATCGGGAGGCACTTATTCGCATGAAGAACCGTTTCAACGGAAAGAAAATAATTTGGCTGACGCTTTGCACAATGATTATCGCTGTTCTGGCAGCAGGCTGCGGATCGAATTTGAATAATAATTCAGGAACAGAAACAACCAATAATCAAGCAGGGAATTCGGAGCAGGCAGCTTCGAACGAGACCCGCATCGTGAAGCACGCCATGGGAGAAACCGAGATTAAAGGCACGCCGAAGCGGGTTGTTGTTCTGACGAATGAAGGGACGGAAGCCGTATTGGCGCTTGGCGTGAAGCCGGTTGGCGCTGTCAAATCCTTCACGGGCAACCCGTGGTACGACCATATCGCGGCGGACATGGAAGGCGTGGAGGTAGTAGGCGAAGAAGGCCAGCCGAATCTGGAGCTTATCGCCGGACTTCAGCCGGATCTCATTATTGCGAACAAAATGAGACATGAGGAAATCTACGAACAGCTGAAAGCTATCGCGCCAACGGTGGAGGCCGAAACGCTTCGCGGCGCCTGGAAGGATAACTTCAAGCTGTATGCGGAAGCGCTTGGCAAAACCGAAGAAGGCAACAAGCTGCTTGCCGACTTTGACGCCCGCATTGAGGATTTCAAAGCGCAAGCCGGAGACAAATTGAAGGAAACCGTATCGTTTGTCCGCTTTATGGGCGGAAAAACGCGTGTCTATCACACTGACACCTTCTCCGGTGTCATCGCGGCGCAGATTGGCCTGACACGCAACGAGATGACGCTGAATTCGAAGGAAACGTTTGCCGACGAAATCACGAAGGAACGTTTGCCGGAAACGGATGCGGACCGAATCTTCTACTTCACTTACGATACGGGTGACGGCAAGGGCTCCGCTCAAGAGCAGGAGTGGACGAACGATCCGATCTGGAAAGGTCTCAGCGCGGTGAAAGCAGGCCATGCCTACCGGGTAGACGACGCGATCTGGAATACGGCGGGCGGCATCAAAGCTGCTAATCTGATGCTGGACCAGCTTGCTGAAAATTATGGCATCAAGCTTGCAAAATAATAGATTAAAAAAGCGCCGCTTCCATGACGAAGCGGCGCTTTTATTTGATTATTATCCAATACCGAACATCAAAGCAAAGTATCCAAATGCCGTAGTGAGCAGTCCCATAATAAAGGCCGGCAAAATTTTGTTTTCTTTGTACATCTGAATAAGTCCGTAGATCATGACGAGAGCCGCGGCAAGCATGAGAATGCTGTCCAGCCCGATCGAAAGCTTCAAAGACAAATCCGGACTGAAATGCCCGTTGTAGACCGCCCTGAACAGCTTGGAAGGCGATACCGATTGCAGCGTTTCCTTCACGTTATGGGGAGGCGTCTGCTGCCCCAGCACTCCGGTGACGATAAAGAGCAGCAAGGCGATGACGCTCTCCGCTTTGAGCCACGGAAGTGGATTGAAGTTGCTGTTCTCCTTAAGCTTGTTCCGGTAGCCGAAGCCGTTCGTGTAGGCAAATAAAAGCAGCGGCGCAAGGAGCAAATGCTTCAGCAGAAGCATCTGACCGTAAGGCAGCATCCACGAATTGACATACTGCGGCGTCGTAAAAGTCATGAGCGTAATGCCGGCGATAAAGGTGATCAGCATGCAGCCGATCGCAAGCGGCGAGAACCAGGCCAGGAAAGCCTCCCAGTTGCGGCTGCTCGCGGAGAACCAGCTGGCAATCAACAAGACGCCGATCCACACGGTTACGGCAAGGAAATGGGCGGAGTGAACCAGCCAGCCCTTGGTGCCGTAAAGCGAAGTCGCATGGCTGGCATAACCAAGCCAGAGAATGAGCAGGAACATAATGAACAAGCCGACCTTCGGCATATGCTTATCGTTCCGGAAGGAAGGTAGTCCAAGCAGGAAAGCAAGGCCCACGGAAGCGACAGCCGACCAGATCCAGGCTTTGCCGTTGTTCAGCTCCAAGAGGATGCTCTTCACCATTTCACCGTAGGTCACGTCCGTATCCTTGGCAAACAGCACCGCAGAATCGTGAATAGGCACGTATTCGAGTACCGGAATCGCAAGCGCGCAAACGAGGAGAAGCCAGTTCGGCGTATGTATGTCCGGGCGTCTATGCTCCGGGACAACCCGCAGTATAAACGTTCCGGTCAGAACGGCGAAGCAGACATAGAGAAGAGCCTCGCTGACATAACTCATTTGCGGTTCCTCCGGATCACGATAACGACGGCGGCAGCCACAATAACGCCGGCAATAACCCAGATCACGGTGTTAACGCCATTGTCATTCCCGGATTCAGCCTTTGTGTCCTCTGCCGGAGCTGCGGGAGCGGGTTCCTCGGAGACGTTGCCATCCGCGGATGCGCTTGCATCGGGTGCCTCGGTAACTTCGGCGCTTGGAGAAGAAGACGTCTCTGCCGGGGTTGCCGTGGCTTCCGGCGATGGAGAAGGCGTAGCTTCCGGAGCATTAACCGTAAAGGCGTATTCACCGTCAACCGCATGACCGTCAGCGCCGATAATCGTCCATTTTACCGTGTAGGCGCCATTCTTCAGAGGCTCGGTCACCGAACCGCTCATTGTCGCTTTATGTACCGCAATATCCCCGGTCGGAACCTGCTTGCCGGATTCATCGAGCAGCTTGAATTGGCTCAGCTTCTCGATATCGGTGTTAAAGGTCATTGAAATCTCGGCAGGGGAAACGGTAACGGTCTCCTCCTTGGCAGGGGTGGATACGGTGATTTTGGAATGGGCCATCGCGATGCCCGGCAGCAAGAACAAGGCGGCCAAGCAGATAAAAAGGATACGTTTCATTAGGACATTCCCCTTTGTGTATTGGATTAATTGATGTCATTATAACAGATCGGACATTCGTTTCGGCTTCGCCTTTTTGAACAATATTCGAAGGCAATAAATCGTCATAATGCAAGGTTTGCGCGGAATAAACTTAAATTACCGTATCTTTACAGAATCGCAAATTCCCTTCTCGAAGGAGGTGCACCTGCTGCTGTGCAGGTCGCACGGCTGCAGGGGACTGTATTGAGTGATCCGCTTCCGATGGTTATGCAGCTGGTTCTTATCGTTTTTCTGGTGTTTATGAACGGTCTGTTTGTTGCCGCGGAATTCGCCATGGTCAAGGTTCGGGGTACCCGGATTGAAACGCTGGCGGCCGAGGGACATATGCGGGCGAAGCTTGCCTCGCAGTTGACGAGCAATCTCGATGCTTATTTGTCTGCGTGCCAGCTTGGGATTACGCTGGCTTCGCTTGGCCTTGGCTGGATAGGGGAACCGGCGATCAAGGATTTGATCGAGCCGTGGTTTCTCGCGCTTGGCTGGGGCAATCCGGTTTGGATTCATTCGATTTCCTTCATTATCTCCTTTATGTTTATTACCATTCTCCATATTGTCCTCGGTGAACTCGCCCCCAAAACATTGGCCATTCGCAAAGCGGAAAGCGTTACCCTGCTTACCGCAACGCCTCTTGTCCTGTTCCACAAGCTGATGTATCCGTTTATCTGGGTATTAAACGGTCTTGCGAACCAGCTCCTGAAGCGGTTCGGCATCGAACCGGCATCCGAGCAGCATTCCGCCCATACGGAGGAAGAGATCCGCATTCTCATGCAAGAGAGCCATAAGAGCGGATTGATCAACAATACGGAACTGACGCTGGTGGATAATATATTCGAATTTGCCGAGACCAATGCCCGCGAGATTATGATTCCGCGCACGGAGATGGTCTGCCTGTACGTCCATCTGTCATTGGAGGACAACAAGGCTATCGCGTTAAACGAGATGCATACGAGATATCCCGTCTGCGACCATGACAAGGATAATATTATCGGATTCGTTCATATAAAAGATTTGCTGAAGGACACGACGCATAGCCTGACCGATATCCGTCAGATTACGCGGGCGATGACTACGGTTCCCGATTCGATGCAAATCAGCAATCTGCTCATTCTGATGCAGAAGAGGAAAGCGCAAATCGCCATTCTCATCGATGAATACGGGGGGACATCCGGTCTTGTTACGCTGGAAGACATCATGGAAGAGATCGTGGGAGAGATTCAGGATGAATTCGACGAAGAGCGGGCGGAGATCGAGAAGCGGGACGATTCCGTCTACTCGATCAGCGGAATGATGCTGATCGAGGAAGTGAACAGTTATTTCGGCATGGATATCGAAAGCGACAATTACGATACGATCGGCGGCTGGATGTATTCCCAGATCGAGATTCCGCCTACAAGCGGTCAGCGGATAGATAATGGCGGCGAATATGCGTTTATTATCGAGGAAACGGATCATTTGCGGATTTCCCGCGTTCTGGTGCTGAAATTGACCACCGGAGCAAAGCAGGGCAATTGGAAAGGGAAACCGGGGCAGGAAGATATGGCGGAGGGACACTCATGAGGAAAAAATAAATCCCCCTTGTCCAAGCGGCAAGGGGGATTTCGTGATTTATTTGGCCAACGCTTCAAACGCCGTTTCATCAATCTTGTGAACGGCATCGATCGTTCCGCCGCCCAGGCAGACGTCGCCATCGTACAAGACAACGGCTTGACCCGGCGTGATCGCCTTTTGCGGATTGTCGAATACAACCTCAGCGGTGCCGTCGGCTTGCAGCGTTACGCTCACGCCTTGATCCGGCTGGCGGTAACGGAATTTCGCCGTGCAGCGGAAGGTGCCTTCCGGTCTATGAGGCGCGATCCAGTTCATGCCGCTTGCCGTAAGACCCGTGGAATACAGGCTTGGATGGGATTCGCCCTGCACAACGTAAAGAATGTTGCGCTCCAGATCCTTGTCGGCCACGAACCAAGGCTCGCCGTTGCCGGATCCGCCGATGCCAAGACCCTGGCGTTGTCCCAGCGTATAATACATGAGACCGTCATGGCGTCCTTTTACCTCCCCGGAACGGATATCGACCATATCGCCGGGACGGGCAGGCAAATAACCGCTCAGGAATTCCTTGAAGTTGCGCTCGCCGATAAAGCAAACGCCGGTGCTGTCTTTTTTCTTCGCGGTATAAAGACCCGCTTCTTCGGCAATCCGGCGCACTTCCGGCTTAGGGAGATGCCCGATCGGGAACATGGCCTTCTCGAGCTGCTTCTGATTCAGCGCGCTTAGGAAATAGGTTTGATCCTTATTGCCGTCAACGCCGCGGAGCAGTCTGGTCTCGCCGTCTTCGTTCCGTTCAACCCGCGCATAATGGCCGGTTGCCAGATAATCGGCGCCAAGCTCGTTCGCTTTTTTGAGGAAATCGCCGAATTTGATCTCCCGGTTGCACATCACATCCGGATTAGGCGTCCGGCCCCGCTTGTATTCATCGAGGAAATAAGTAAATACTTTATCGAAATACTGCTTCTCAAAGTTTACCGTATAATAAGGGATGCCGATCTGATCGCAAACCCGGCGTACATCCTCAGCGTCCTCTTCCGCTGTGCAATGACCGAATTCATCGGTGTCATCCCAGTTTTTCATAAATATGCCAACCACGTCATAGCCTTGCTGCTTGAGCAGCAGAGCCGTTACGGAGGAGTCAACTCCGCCGGACATCCCGACAACGACGCGTGTTTCTTGCTTCGATTTCACCATCACGCGCACCACCTTGTTCGTCACACTTCTAAGACCGTTACGCAAGACTTACTCTCCGCGAACGGACTTCGTACTATTGTAACATAGTCGAGAAACTTTTTCATGAAAAGTCAATCCTTTTCTCGCATGTCGCAAAAGGTTGTGTTAACATAGATATGATATGGGAATACCCGTAATTATAAACAAACAACACGCTAACATACGCGCTATCGAATGGAACAACTACTACTTAAGAGAGGTGCCCGAATATGAAAATATCGACGAAAGGCCGTTACGGCCTCACCATTATGATGGAGCTTGCGGGAAAATTCGGCGAAGGTCCGATTTCACTTAAAAGCATTGCCGAGCGCAATCAGCTTTCCGAGCACTACCTGGAGCAATTGGTTGCACCGCTTCGCAATGCCGGACTTGTAAAAAGTATTCGCGGCGCTTACGGCGGTTATATCTTGTCCAAGGAGCCGGAGACGATTACGGCCGGCGACGTGATTCGTATATTGGAAGGCCCGATTTCCCCGGTAGATTTCACGGAAGAGGATGATCCGGCCAAGCGTGATTTGTGGCTGCGCATCCGCGACAGCATCGCCAGCGTGCTTGATTCGACAACCCTGGCCGATCTGGTGAACTACCAGGATGCGGGCGTTGCAGACAGTTATATGTTCTATATTTAATGAGGGATTCGTATGCAAAAGTATTATTTTGACCACGCGGCAACAACGCCGATGCATCCGGAAGTAGCGGCAGCGATGCTGGAAGTGATGACGGGAGCCGGCGGCAATCCGTCCAGCATGCATGCCTTCGGGCGCGCGGCGAAGCAGAGGGTGAACCGGTCGCGCGATTTGATCGCGGCCGCGCTTGGATGCAAGCCGTCCGAGCTGATCTTCACCTCCGGCGGAACGGAAAGCGACAATGCGGCTATTATCGGCGCCGCAGCGGCGATGAGAACGAGGGGCAAAACCCATATCATTACATCAAGCGCGGAGCATCATGCCGTTCTGCATACCTGCGAAGCCTTGGCCGAGGCAGGTTACGAAGTGACTTACGTTCCGGTAGATCAGACGGGACGAGTCTCCGTAGATGATATTGCCGCAGCGATTCAGCCCGCAACGGGGCTTATCAGCATTATGCACGGCAACAATGAAGTCGGCACTTTGCAGCCAATCGAAGAGATTGGCGAACTGGCTCATGCTCACGGCATACTGTTCCATGTGGATGCTGTCCAAGCCTTTGGCACGGCTGCCTACCGGCTGTCCGAGCTGCCGGTTGATTTGATGAGCTTTTCCGCGCATAAAATAAACGGGCCGCAGGGCGTAGGCGCTTTATACTTGGCAAACGGCACGCCGTTTGAGCCGATCGCGCACGGTGGATCGCAGGAGCGAAAGCGGAGACCGGGGACGGAGAATGTCGCCGGCATTGCCGGTTTCGCTAAAGCTGTTGAAATTTGTGTGAACAATCTCGGCGGCAAGAAACTTTTCCTGGACAAGCTTCGTACAGAATGGGTAGACAAGCTGAAGGCTGCGCTATCCGGAAAAGCGGAGATCGTTATTAACGGGAATGCGGAGCATCATCTTCCGAACATCGTAAATATAAGCTTTATCGGAATTGATACGGAGACGATGCTGATGAACCTGGACATGGAAGGCATTGCCGCGGCAAGCGGTTCTGCCTGCACGTCGGGTTCGCTTGAAAGATCGCATGTGCTGAAGGCAATGAACCTTTCGGAGGAACGTTTGAATTCAGCTGTACGATTCAGCTTTGGTTTGGGGAATACTGTGGAGGAACTGGAAGACGCTGCACGCAAAATCGCGACAATCGTGGAGCGGATCCGTACCAATCAGTAGGAGGCATGAGGCACGCCATGATCAAACTCCAGCAATTAATCGGGCTGCCGGTGCTTGTCATTCATTCCGGGAAGCATGTCGGCAATGTACGAGACGCTTGGTTCGATGAACATTGGCGGTTAATCGGTCTTGTAGTAGAAGGCGCAAAATGGTTTGCGACATCGGTTAAAGCCGTCGAATGGGCGGAAGTGTTAACCTGCGGCGAAGACGCCGTACTCATATCAAGAGAATCCGCCGTAAAACCGGTTAAAGCCGCCGAGATCGGACGTTCTTTTGAGACCGGCGTCGTGAAGCTGAAGGACTTGCCTATGATAACGGTGCAAGGAATACAGCTCGGACGAGTGTCCGATGTTTATTTTTACCCGTTTCAGGGTACACAAATAGTAGGCTATGAGCTTACGGATGGCTTTATATCTGATCTGATGGAAGGGCGCAAATGGCTGAAGGCCCCGGAGGATCCGGATGCCGTGCTGCTCGGGGAAGACGCGATTATCGTTCCTGCTGTCAGTGAAGCGGAATTGGAGCCTGTCGCAGCTTCCAATTCGATAAATAGGGAGAAATGAAAGATGATGAGATGTCCCAACTGCAATTCAAAGGATATTGGTAAAATCGGTTCCCATCAGTTCTACTGCTGGGGCTGCTTCATAGAGCTGACAGTGAACGGTGAGAAAATGTCGGTCTATCAAGTGGAAGAGGATGGAACGCTGAGTTCGCTCGACGATTTGTTCTTTGAAGAGGAAATGCCGCAAATTCAAATCAATTAGCGGCTCTATAGATCAGGTGACGACTTCAGGACGGCTATGGGCCGTCCTTTTTGCTGTGCTTGGATGAAGCACAGGAGAATCGTATAGGAAATCATCAGAAATTTATATGTTCATGCGGAGCAGGACGAACGATAATCTTAGTACATTCTACGTATAACGGGGGAACTTCGCATGAAACAACTGGCAGCGGCTATTAAAAAGAGAACAGCCGTCCGAATTGCAATCAGACAAAAAATGATGGCTGCCTTTATCGGGGTGGCCGTACTGGTAGGGGCAGTCAGCGTCACCGCTTATATTTTTCTTCACCAAATCGACCGGTCGGCTTCCTCCATCATTCATACGAACACGAAAATTGCGGAGCAGGCCGCGGCTATCGAAACTTTGACGGAGCAGCAGAAAGGGATGTTATTTCATTATCTGTTGGAGCCTTCCGGTGAGTTGGAAGAGCTGTTGTTGAGAACAAACGGAGATCTGGAAGCGACAATTAAGCGGCTGGAAGGTTTATTGGCCGAAGATGACAGCTCGATCGCCGCCATGGATGAATCAAACCAAACCTTCAAGAGGCTGGTAAGCAAAGTAACGGGATATATGCATGACAACCGCCCGAATCTTGCGCAAGCTGAAGCGAAGATGTGGGCGATCCAGGTGTCAGAGCAGCTGTCTGTCACTGCAAATACAATTCAAAATGGGCAAAATAAGGCGATGGAGGGCAAATTGGCAGCTAATGCAGATCAGGTGACGCAGCTGTCACGGATCCTGCTTGCCGGAAGTTCTGCGGCGCTTCTGTTGTCTGTGCTGATTGGCTATTTTCTATCGCAATCCATTGTAAAGCCGACTCGTCGCCTGGTTAAAGCCGCAGAGCAAATAGCAGCATATGATTTGACTGGCGAAACCGTGCATGTGCACAAGCGGGATGAGCTTGGCGATCTTGCGGCCGCTTTTCATACCATGAATCTTCATTTGAGAAACATGATAGCCGAGGTGAGCAAACATGCCAGTCAAATGGCAGAAGCTGCGAACCAGACGAACATTGGATCCGGACATTTGCGGTCGGCTTCCGAGCAAATTACGACTATCGTTCAGGAAATCGCGCATGGTACCGAGCGGCAGGCCGACAGCATAGACCGCAGTACTGTCCGAATCGAAGCCATGTCGGGTTCGATGTCGCGGATGGAAGGGGTCGTTGGTGTTGCCCGAGAAAAGACGGCAGCGGCGCAAGAGGCTGCGTTGCAGGGGAGTACGGCAATGAATGCCGCTGTCCGGCAAATGAGCGCCATTTCAAGTACCATGGGTATTTTAACGGGATCTGTCCAGAAGCTTGGAGAACGCTCTGAAAAAATCCAGCTTGCTATCGAGCTAATCGCAGGCATTGCGCGGCAGACGAACTTATTATCCTTGAATGCTTCTATTGAAGCGGCACGAGCAGGCGCTGCCGGCCGGGGTTTTACCGTTGTTGCGAACGAAATCCGTCAGCTGTCGTCGCAGACGGCAAGCGCTGCACAGGAAATAGCGGAGCTTATCGCAAGCATCCGGACAGAAACGGGGGATGTTGTCGCCTCAACCAGAGGAAGCGCCGATGCCGTTCAGGCGGGAACGCGGGTCGTTGCTGAGGCAGGACTTTCCTTTGAGCGTATTGCAGCGGCTGTTGCCGAAATGGCCAGACAGATCGAGCAGATTGCCGTTATATCCGAAGCGACAGCGGGGGAAGCGGACAACGCAGCTCAATCGATGCTGCAAATCCGCGAGGTTGCCAAGGAAGCGTCAGCAGGCGCGCAGGATGTTTCCGCCCATGTGGAGGAGCAATATGCGGGAATCCAGCAAATCTATGCGTCTGCTCAGCTGTTAAGCCATACGTCGATCGAATTGAAGTTACTTGTCGGCAAATTTAAAGTGTAGCCATATTCTATAGGGCATTCATGGATGAAATGGACTGCTTGTACATATACTGAAGCAGATTGCTCTGTCAATCTTTAGGCTTTCGGTAATGAAACAAGCGGGGGTGAGGACGGTGGAACGGTTGACGAAGAGCCGTCTGTTCGTATGGCTGGTCTATATCATTATGGGGCTGCTTGCCCTTTATTTACTTCTACTGGTAAAGCCCATTTTCATTCATTTTTACGTGTTTTTAAGGTCGATTCTCGCCCCGTTTATTATCGCCATGATCGTATCTTACGTGCTGAATCCGATTGTTACGATGCTGCATGAGCGGAAGGTTCCCCGAACGGCAGCGGTTCTGCTGATTTATGCCGTATTTTGCGCGGCGCTGGCCGTCATTTTAGTTAACGTGATCCCGATGTTCAAGGAACAGATGGACCAGCTGAACCGCCATGTTCCCGATTTGACCTATCGAGCTGAAAGCCTCGTGACCGATTTGAACAATACGTCTTTTCTGCCGGACAGTATCCGGGACGGGATGAACAAGTCCATTTATCAGATGGAGAAGAAGCTGTCGGATACCGTTTCCCATTTCATTAACAATATCGGGTCTGTCGTGAATGCGGTATTTATCGCTTTTATCATCCCGTTCCTGGCATTTTATATATTGAAGGACTTCGATTTGTTCGAGCGGACGGTCATCACCTACGTTCCGAAGTCGCACCGCAAGCATACCGTCAGGCTGCTCAAGGATATCGATACGGCGCTCGGAAGTTACATCCGGGGGCAATTTATCGTCTGCATCATCGTTGGCATACTCGCCTATATCGGGTACGTCATCATTGGGCTTCCGTATCCGCTTCTGCTTGCCAGCATTGTATCCGTGACAAACATTATCCCGTACTTGGGCCCATTCTTTGGCGCGGCTCCGGCCCTTCTCGTTGCGTCAACAATCTCTATGAAAATGGTGCTGTTTGTCGCCATCGTCAACATGGCCTGCCAAGTGCTTGAGGGCAATGTCGTATCCCCGCAGGTGGTTGGGCGTACGCTCCATATTCATCCGCTTGCTATTATCTTCGCCTTGCTCGTCGGAGGAGAGATTGCCGGCATTGTAGGGATGATTTTGGCGGTTCCGATCTTCGCGGCGCTTAAAGTGATCGTCCAGCATATTTTCGCTTATTATGTCAGGCGAAAGACCATTTGACAGACGATCCGTTGGCCGATATACTTTAGACAGTTGCAGCAACTACTACATGCAAAAGCGTTGATGGAAGGAAGTAAGCCATAGCCCGTCAATCAGAGAGAGAGCTTCTTCGCCTTAGGGCGTCGGCTGTAAGAGCTCTTGGGACGAAGAATGGCCGAAAGCTACTTTCGGAGTGTGAACGAACTTCACCGGGAGGACCCGTTATCGTCCATACGAGGAGATTGCTTTTGAATGCGGCGGCAAGCGTGCGTTCGGGCAATAACCAGGGTGGTACCGCGATATTAAATTCGTCCCTGTCTTATGACAGGGACTTTTTTATGTTCCAAAACAAACTTTTAAAGGTTTGAAGAAGTGAGCGGCGTCGGCGCGCGGAGAGAAAGGTTGTAGCTTTTGGAGCGACAGCGTCCGCCTTTGTTTTTGAATTTTAACCTTGTACATATCGTTCAAGAAATTCAAAAACAACAGCGGCCAAAGGCTCAACCTTTCTCGCAGTGCCCATCATGCTGATCTCAACTCAAATTTTAACGGAGGTTATTAACCATGAAAGCAAGTGAAATTCGTTCCAAATGGCTTTCCTTCTTCGAAAGCAAACGACACCATATCGAGCCAAGCGCATCGCTGGTCCCTCACAACGATCCGTCGCTGCTCTGGATCAATGCGGGCATGGCTCCGCTCAAGCCTTATTTCGACGGACGCGTCATTCCTGACAATCCGCGCATCACGAACTCGCAGAAATGTATCCGCACGAACGATATCGAGAATGTCGGCAAAACCCGCCGCCATCATACGTTCTTCGAGATGCTGGGCAACTTCTCCATTGGCGACTATTTCAAAGAGGAAGTCATCACTTGGGCTTGGGAGTTTCTGACGAGCAAAGAATGGATCGGCTTCGATCCTGAGCGCCTCTCCGTTACGGTATATCCGGAAGACGAGGAAGCGTACAAATACTGGAACGAGAAAATCGGCCTTCCGGCCGAGCGCATCTACAAGCTGCAGGACAACTTCTGGGATATCGGCGAGGGCCCTTGCGGACCTTGCACCGAAATTTTCTATGACCGCGGCGAGAAGTACGGCGACCTGAACGATCCGGAATGCTGGCCGGGCGGCGAGAACGAGCGCTTCCTTGAAGTATGGAATCTTGTATTCTCCCAATTCAACCATAACAAAGACGGCAGCTACACGCCGCTTCCGAACAAAAACATCGATACGGGCGCGGGGCTCGAGCGTTTCGCTTCCATCCTGCAGGATGTGGATTCCAACTTCGATACCGACCTGTTTATTCCGATCATCGAGCGCACCTGCGAAATCGCCGGTGTGAAGTACCATGTCAATGCCGAGCATGACGTTGCGCTGAAAGTAATCGCCGACCATATCCGTACGGTTGCCTTTGCGGTGGGCGACGGCGTTATGCCTTCCAATGAAGGACGAGGCTACATTATCCGCCGATTGCTACGCCGCGCCGTGCGTTACGGAAAAACAATCGGCATCGACCGTCCGTTCCTGTATGAGCTGACTTCCGTCGTAGGCGAGATTATGGGCGTCTACTATCCGGAGGTTGTCGACAAACGCGAGTTTATCGAGCGCGTTATCCGTACGGAGGAGGAGCGTTTCCACGAAACCTTGTCCGACGGTCTTGTCATGCTGTCCGATCTGGTTGCAGCAGCACGCAAAGCGGGCACAACAGAGATCGGCGGCGAGGACGCATTCCGCCTGTACGATACGTACGGCTTCCCGTTTGACCTGACAGAGGACTTTGCTTCCGAGAACGGCATGACCGTTGACCGCGAAGGCTTTGACTCTGCGATGGAAGCTCAGCGCGAACGCGCTCGCGCAGCCCGCCAGGATACAGGCGGCATGAACGTACAAGGCGGTCCGCTTGCCGACTTTACGGTTAAAAGTGAATTTGTTGGCTATAATGAACTGGTAACAGAAGCCCAAATCACAGCTATCGTCCATGAAGATTCGCTGGTAGACCTCGTAGGCGAAGGCAGCCGCGTGCTTGTGCTGCTCGACCGTACTCCTTTCTATGCGGAAAGCGGCGGTCAAATCGGCGACAAAGGCACGATCGTAGGCAACGGATTTACGCTGCAGGTTGAAGATGTAACAAAAGCGCCGCATGGCCAAAGCGTACATCACGCCGTGGTCGCTTCCGGTACCGTTCGTACTGGAGAGACTGTGGAGGCTGTCGTTATCCGTTCGGTACGCGAGGATGTCATCAAGAACCATACGGCAACTCACTTGCTGCACAAAACACTGAAAGAAGTGCTTGGCGACCACGTTAACCAGGCAGGCTCGCTTGTACAGGCAGACCGCCTGCGTTTCGACTTCTCCCATTTCGGCAGCATTACGCCTGAAGAACTGACGGAAATCGAGCGCAAGGTAAACGAGCAAATCTGGATTGGAACTCCTGTTGTAATCGAGAGCAAGCCGATTGCGGAAGCAAAAGCAATGGGCGCTATGGCGCTGTTTGGCGAGAAGTACGGCGACATCGTGCGCGTTGTGCAAGTCGGCTCTTACAGCATCGAGCTGTGCGGCGGCTGTCACGTAGCGAATACGTCCCAGATCGGTATGTTCAAGCTGGTAAGCGAGAGCGGCATCGGTTCCGGCGTACGCCGTATCGAAGCAGTAACCGGCCGCCATGCGTACGGCTATACGGAAGGTCAGCTTGATCTTCTGAAGCAGGCTTCGGCGCTTCTGAAAGCTAACAACAACGATGTTCCAAAACGGATTGAAGCCCTGTTCGCGCAAGTGAAAGAGCTGGGACGCGAGAACGAATCGCTGCAGGCGAAGCTGAGCCGCATCGAAGCAGGCTCCCTTGAGCAAAGCGCGAAAACCGTTGGCGAAGTAACCGTATTGAGCGCGAAGGTCAGCGCGCCTACAATGGATGCTCTCCGCGGCATTGCAGACGAGCTGAAAGCGAAGCTGCCTTCTGCGGTTATTATCCTCGGCGCCGTGCAAGAGGACAAAGTCAGCCTAGTTGCTGCCGTATCGGCCGATCTGGTCAAGAAAGGCTTCCATGCCGGCAAGATCGTCAAGGAAGCGGCTGCGCATTGCGGCGGCAGCGGCGGCGGACGTCCGGATATGGCGCAAGCCGGCGGCAAAGACGCTTCGAAGCTGGACGAAGCTTTGAAACTTGCCGAAGAACTGGTTCTTAACCAATCAAATGTGATATGATAGCAGTGTAAATGTAATAAACTAGTTAATAAATGCGGTTGGAAAGCGAGGTGCTGGCGATGAATTCCATGGACAACACGATGAAGTTTAATGTGAAGGCGGAAGGCGAATCTTCCTCACAAGACATTTTGCTTACGGTGCATGAGGCGCTTCTGGAGAAAGAGTATAATCCGATCAATCAGATTGTTGGGTATTTGCTGTCCGGAGATCCCGCCTACATTCCACGGCATAACAACGCCAGAAGCTTAATTCGCAAGAAAGAACGCGATGAACTCATTGAAGAGCTTGTCCGGTTTTATCTGAACAACAAGAAATAAGAATTTGGGAGCCGGATATGAGAACAATGGGTTTGGATTACGGTGACCGCAACATCGGAGTTGCGGTCAGCGACGCGTTCGGCTGGACCGCGCAGGGACTGGAAACCGTTCACAAGCGCAGGGACGGCGGCGAAATGGATCGGATTGCCGAGCTGGTGAAAGAGCATGAAGTAACGGAAATCGTTGTGGGACTGCCGAAAAATATGAAC
Organism: Paenibacillus sp. BK033; assembly: GCF_004345425.1. GTDB lineage: Bacteria > Bacillota > Bacilli > Paenibacillales > Paenibacillaceae > Pristimantibacillus. The sequence continues at coordinate 36,863 of NZ_SLVP01000003.1, read as the reverse complement.
AATACGATTGGCCCCCGCGGCGAAATAAGTATGGCATTCGCAGAGCAGCTTCAGCAAACACTAAACTTGCCTGTTCACCTTTGGGATGAACGGCTGACAACGGTATCCGCCGAGCGGACTTTGCTTGAGGCGGATGTTAGCCGGAAGAAGCGAAAGCTAGTAATAGACAAAATGGCGGCAACGCTTATTTTGCAAAATTATCTCGATTCTAAAACGAAAAGGTGAGGGTTGCGATGACAAAGGATGACCTGCAGTTCGAAGAACCGGAAATTATTTATATTCCGGATGAAGACGGCAACGAAGAAGAATTCGAAGTCATCATGAAGTTTGAAGTGGATGGCTCTGATTCGAAATATATGATGGTTGTTCCGCTTGCAAGCGAAAGTGACGAGGAAGATGAAGTATACGCTTTCCGTTATGAAGAAGAAGGCGACGACCTGAAGCTGTACACGATCGAAGACGAGGAAGAGTGGAACATGGTTGAAGAAACCTTCAACACGCTTCTCGGCGAGATGGAGGAAAATTAATGGCAGATAACGAGCGCATTATTCCGGTTCCGCAAGAGCGGCTTCGGGAAGTGTTCGGGAATGTAATCGAGCTGGTCTCTGAACACGGAAGTCTCGACAAATTCGAGATCAAAGCAGAGTTTCAGCTGGGCCCGTACGTTTATGCCGCTCTGCAATCGCCTGATATGAAGAAAGAGCAGGAGGTCGAGCTGTTTCGCGTCATTCTGACCGATAACGGCGAGCCTCAGCTTGAAACGATTGAGGACGATGATGAGTGGGAACTTGCGGCGGAAGCCTACGATGATCTTCTGTTCGCAAACGACGAAATGCCTTAATTGCATAAGCTAGTTAAAAAGAGCGGCTCCCACCGCTCTTTTTCTCAGGCTTTCGAAGGAAATTATTGTCGGAAAATGGATGAAACTGATGAATTAGAGTCTATGTCATAACTTCTAAGATTATGCTTACGAAGTAATGAATCATCACAATGGCCGGAATATGGCCATTAGGGTGATAATTCATTTTAGGAGGAACGCGGTTGGTGCAATCGAGACAACAGCATTCGAAATCAGGACCATCGGCAGGCCGGATTGCCCTGTGGGTCGTTTTATCACTCTTGGCTCTCCTTATTATTGGAGCGGGGAGTGTCTTTTTGTATGTTTGGAACGGGTTAAAGCCGACAGCTGCCGGCGAACCTGTCCGAATTGAAATCGCAAAGGGCGCTTCGGCGATTGCGGTATCCGATACGCTGGAGGAGCATGGCATTATCAAGAATTCTTTTTTGTTTAAATATTACTTGAAGGCCAAAAACGAAGGCTCGCATTTCCAGGCCGGCGTCTATGATCTAAGCCCGGGAATGGAGAATGACGAGATCATCGCAAAGCTAAACAGCGGGGATACGGTAGCCGAAGCCATGATTCGGTTTACGATTCCGGAAGGCTTCACTTTGCTTCAGATTGCCGACAAGCTGTCGGAGGAAAAGCTGATCGACAAGGAAAAATTCCTGGCGCTTGCGGATTCTGCCCCGGGCTGGGAAGGCGCGGAGGCCGTAAAATCGATACCCGCCGACGATAAGCTTCATCACCGGCTGGAAGGGTATTTGTTCCCGGAGACCTACGAGCTGAAGAAGGGGAGCACGGAAGAGGATATTCTCAAGCGGATGATGGCGGAGTTGGATACGAAGTTGGATACCTTGCCCGAGGGCTGGACGGATGTTCTTGCCGAGCGCAAGCTGACGCTTCATCAGCTGCTCACGATCGCGTCGCTGATCGAGCGGGAGGTGGTTGTCGATGAAGAGCGGCCGATTGTGGCCGGCGTCATCTATAACCGTCTGACGAAAGGAATGCCTCTCCAGATCGACGCGACCGTTCAATACTTGCTGGATAAGCCAAAGGAACGGTTATACGAGAAGGATCTGCAGATTGACAGTCCGTACAACACGTACAAGATTGACGGACTGCCGCCGGGACCGATCGCAAGCCCAAGTCTCGCTTCGATTAAAGCGGCTTTATATCCGGAGAAAAACGATTACTTCTATTACGTCACCAAGAAAGACGGCTCGCAGACGCATCTGTTTGCCAAGACCTACAAAGAGCATCTGAAAAATATCGAAACAAGCAATGAAACGGCCGCGAAATAAGGCGGAAATTATCGACAAGGAAGGACGTATGTCCTTCCTTGTTTTTTATTGGGAAAAATAGTTTTTGAAATCTACTAATCAATTGACATTTTCCGACCGATATAAAATAATAGGACTGTACATACCAAAATAGGGTAATAGAACTAGACCGATCCAACCGACAAACTACATAACGATAAAGAGGCGGTGTCTTGCATGAAGAAAACGGACAAACCTAAAAAAGTTAAAGAGAAACCGCAAAATATGAAAGCGCAATCAAAGGCGCAGGCGGTTACCGCTCAAACAACGAAGCAAGTAACGCAGACATTCACATCCATTTTCTCCAACCCATTAAAGTCAGTAGGTACAAAGCTGTTCCTGATTATCTTTGTGAGCATTATCGCGTGCGTCTTGGTTGTGGGTCAAATGGCCTACTCGAAAGCGAAAAACATCGTTGAAGATAAAGTATCAAGCGCAAGCTTCGAGACGATTGCGCAGGCTTCGGCGAACTTGGATATTATACTTAAGACGTATGAGGATCTGTCGATGCAGATCATGATCGATAAAGAATTCCATAAGCTGGTTTCTACCCTGGAAGACAGCACGGAAGCTTTTGATTTGTTTGAGGCAGAGAAGGATTTGGGAGACCGACTGCAAAATGCGGTGATGAGCAACAAGGCGATTATCGGCGCTTATTTGCTGCCGCTGGACGATAAACTTCCGGTGATTACGTACGGGACGGCCTCCGTGGCCGTTGCCCCTGATTTAATGAAATCGGATTGGTTCGAGAAGACGAAAACCTCTAAGGGCGGCGTGAACTGGATCGAAACGCAGCCAACCGGTTTTGGCACAAAGGACAAGCTGCCGTCGATTGGTCTCAGCAGGCAAATGAACAACACGACAACCAACGCGGCGTCCTATATCCTGTTGCTCGAGCTTAACCTCGAGGATATCCGCGCGCAATATGAAGACGTCTCGCTTGGCGAAGGCAGCAAAATTTACCTGGTGGACAGCGACAACAAGTATATCTCAGCCCCGGATAACAGTCTGATCGGCAAAGGAAATGTAGTGAAGCTGAATATTGACGAAGAAGGCTCGTTGAAAGAGAAGTCCACTGACGGGGAAGAGGTTCTGTCCGTATTCAAGACGCTGGATACGGCCGGCTGGAGACTGGTCGGCACCATCCCGGTTAACGAGCTTGTGAAAGACGCCGGCGTTATTAACAAAATGACCTGGCTGATTGCGCTGGTTGCGATGTTTATTGCGATTGCGATCGGCATGCTGGTTATCCGCACCGTCGCTATGCCGCTTATTGCGATGCGCAATCTGATGAACGAAGGCGAACGCGGCAATTTGACCGTTCGCTCGAAAATAACGAATCGTCAGGATGAGATCGGTCAGCTTGGCGACAGCTTTAACAAAATGATGATACAGATTACGGCGCTTGCCAAGCAAACGACCCAATCCGCCGATGATGTATTGTCTACGGCCGGCGAGCTGACCGATGTGTCGAAGAAGACGGCGATCTCGGCAAGAGAGATTTCCGTGGCGACGGAAGAGATCGCAAGCGGCGCGTCCAGCCTTGCGGTAGAGGCTGAAAGAGGCAGCGATCTGACAGGCAATATCAATCATCAAATGAAGTCGGTCATGGAAGCAACCGGTCATATGGTTGAATCTGCCGGCGAAGTGGAGAAGGCCAGCCAGCAAGGTACGGCGTATATGGGTCTTCTTATCCAGAAGACGGGCATGACGGAAGAAATGACCCGTTCCATGGTAGAGAAGGTGGACAGCCTCAAGCTTAGCACGGGGTCTATCGTTAAAATTCTGGATGTACTGAACAATCTGACGAAGCAGACGAATATCCTCTCGCTGAACGCAACCATTGAAGCGGCACGGGCCGGAGCGGCAGGAAAAGGTTTTATGGTCGTCGCCGACGAGATCCGTAAGCTGGCGGATCAATCCCGTCAATCGATCGATGTCGTAGGCCAGATTACGGAGACGATTATGACGCAGATCGAAGAGACGGTGACGGTATTGTCGGATGCGTACCCGCTGTTCCAGGAGCAGATCGGTTCGGTTAAAGAAGCAAACCAGCTGTTCCTGACGGTGCAGAACCAAATGGGGCAATTCGTGCAGAAGCTCGATTCGGTAACGAATTCGATCACCATGCTGGATCAATCGCAAGTGGTGTTAACGGAGGCAATGGTGAATGTGAGCGCGGTAGCTCAGCAGTCCTCGGCTACTTCCGAAGAGGTCGCGTCGCTCAGCACCGAGCAGCTTAGCATCAGCAACGGGCTGGTTAACCTGTCCGAGAAGCTGGACGCCGTATCCCGCGGTCTGAAGGAGTCGTTGTCCCGTTTCAAAATCGATTAATCATGCAGCCGTCCAAATGGATGAAAGATCCGTTTGGACGGTTTTTTTGTGCTTCGGAAGGGCGATAATGTCTAATGACTGGAGGCGCCTTACATGAAAAGACGTATTGCCGTAATCGGGTTATTATTTGTATTTATTTTGTCCGGGTTTATCGCTAGGCTTGCTTGGCTGCAACTGACCCCGGGCTACGGGCATAAGAACGCCGCTGCCGCCATGGGCCGAACCAGCTGGAAGCGGATGTCGGTTATGCAGCGTGAACGGAATCTCGTGCTGGATTCAGGCCGGGGAGATTTCGTAGACCGGAATAATAGATCCATTACGGGGGAGACGTATTATACGCTTGCCTTATTTCCCGTTCCCGTGAATACGCAGTTTGAAGATCCTGAAGCGGAACAGAACTGGCATCGGAATGCCCGGCAGCTAGCCGCGATTCTGAATGTAACGGAAAGTGAGCTGGTGAGCCGGTGGCAGGAGCTGCGGGAGCCATCCTTCTGGCATAAAGGGAAGGAGAAGCTGCCTTACCGTTTATCGGACAAGCAGCTTCAGAAGCTGACTCAGCTTCACTTGAACGGAGTAAGGGCATTGCCTTACCGGAACCGGTATTTAACGGCATTTGCCGCCAAACAGGCGATTGGCTATATCAGCCAGCATCCCGAGCATCTTGAATTGGCGTATTCGAAGGAGCTAGTGTCGGGTAAACGGAAAATCAATGAGCTGATAGGCGGTTCGGGTCTTGAAAAGTCGCTGGATGATCTGCTTCATGGCGCCGGCGCTACATCCGTCTCTTATTTTACGGACGGCAACAAGGGGCCGCTGCTGGGGCTGAATTATCGGGTTACGGGACCGGGAAATCCGTATTATCCGCTTCAAGTACAGACAACGCTTGACCTTGAGCTGCAGAACAGGATTGAAGCTTATATCGATGCCATACCGCTGAAGGAAGGGGCGGTTGTTGTTCTGGACGCGAACAATGGAGACATTGTGGCAATGATCTCTCGGCCGCAGATGGAGCCGCTGCAGCTGGACAATGAGAAGGAATGGGCCAATCATGCGATTCAAGCGGCTGTTCCGGGCTCCATCTTTAAGCTGGTTACGGAGGCCGCTGCCCTGGAAGCGGGAGTGACAAACGAGAAGGAGCGTTTTACTTGCAATGGGGAATACGGCAAATACGGCTTGTCCTGCTGGAAAGAGGGGGGGCATGGCACGCTCACGCTGCAGGAGGGACTCGCGCAGTCCTGCAATATTGTATTCGCGACGATCGCCGAGCGGTTAAGCGCGGAGCAGCTGCAGCGAACGGCAGCTGCTCTTGGGATCGGGAAGCCAGCCGGCTGGCATTCGGAACGGGCCTTTGGTCCGTTCCGTCATCCGCTCCGGCTGCTTGGGGAAGAGGAAGCCGGGCGGTTATTCCCGGCTTTGGCCAGTGTAAAGACGGATGGCGGCGTCATGGCGCAATCCGCCATTGGGCAGCGTGATGTATTGATGACGCCGCTGCAGGCGGCGAATCTGGTCGTTACGCTGCTAAACCACGGGCGCGTAATGGAGCCGCGCCTCGTCCGGGAAATCCGCTATGCCAACGGCCAGCGGATGGTTACTATGCCCGCGAAGAGCGCTCCGGCGGAGGACGGCCGAATTCGCCCGGCCACCGCGCGCAAGCTGCTTCGCGGCATGGAGATGGTTGTCGACCATGGGACAGGGCGGTCGATCCGGGAGGGTGCGTGGGCGGTAGCCGGCAAATCCGGTACCGCGGAAATAACAAAGGCCGGAGCGCCCCGCGTGAACCAATGGTTCACGGGATACGGTCCGGCCCGGAAGCCCCGTTATGCGGTTGCGGTGCTGGCGGAGAATCGTCCGCCGGGCAGCAGCAACCAGGCGACGGCGCTTTTTCGCGGCGTAATGGATATTCTCGCTTTATACGCCCGTTGAACGTTGATTGCTATCGATTTCCTCCTCGGCAGCTGCCGGGAACGGATTGACGTCATATTCGCCCTGCGGCGTGCGGATCCAGCGGTGGAAGAAGCCTTGCTCGTACAGCGCCTTGATCAGAATAATAATGATTGGCGACAGGATAACGCCTGCAACGCCGAACAAATGCAGCGATACGATCATGCACGACAGCATCGTGAAGGCGGATACGCCAAGCGTATCGCCCGTGATTTTAGGCTCCACGATATGGCGAGTCAGCACAACGGCAACTAACAATACCGACAGCCATACGGCAAGCGAGGTTTGACCAACCAGGAACAAATAAATGATCCAAGGGATAAACAGCGTACTGACGCCAAGAAGCGGCAATACGTCGAAGATCCCGGCCGTAAAGGATATGGCGAAAGCATTCTCCACTCTAAGAACAAGCAGCGCCGCGAAAATAACGAGGAACGTAATACTCATCATTTTTGCCTGAGCCTTCACATAAGCTCCGATACCTTTAAATACATTTTCTCTAAGGAAGAAGAAAGCTTTCTTGAACGTATTGGGCGTCTTGTTGTTGGCGGTTATCTTCCATACTTTAATCTCGATGCTCAGGAAGTAGGCCAGAATAATCCCGATAACGAAGTTGAATATAAAGGTGGAGAACGAGGAAATATATCCGATCAATCCGGTGAAAATAATATTGGCCAGCTTCGGCAAATATTCCGTTGCCCCGTTTATGTATTCGGTAATTTTTTCCACCCATTCGGGAGGCAGAGCTTTGAGCTTTTGCTGGAAGACGCTTGAATCGTCCTGCACCTGTTCTTTGAACAGCTGTTGGTATTGCGGCAGTTTCACCTTGATGAAGTCGGTGCCTTGGCTCGTAATAATATAGGCTAGTCCGGAAAAAATGCCGATAATAATTAGGGAGAACACGAGCACCGATATGCCGGAAGCAATCGATTTTTTGATCCCGATCTTGTTGAGCCACCTAGCCAGCGGCTCGATGAACAGGTAAATCACAAAGGCAAAGAAAATAGGCGTTGCGATCTTGTAAAGGTAGCTGAAGGCGAACATCACCAGATAGACCGTAAGGGCAATAAGCGCTATGTCGAATGCGGTACGCCAGTATTTCTTGTAAAACGGAAGCATACAATAATCTCCTCTCGTACAGGAATCAAATCCCTGTTGTGATTGTACTATAATTTTTAAAACGATGCCTATAATTAATGCTCATATGGTACAATTAAAGGTATCGTGTTTATAACTTTCATAAACGGTGGGGAATACAAAATGTTACAATTGCTGCTTTGGGCATTTTACTTCTTGTCCTTGTATGCCTTTATCCCTGCGCTTATCAGCCGTGTTTTCGGATTTCGTGTATTCAAGAAAGGCCGTGTCACAAGCGAGATCGCTTTAACGTTCGATGATGGTCCGGATCCTGAATATACGCCCCAGCTGCTTGATCTGCTTGCCCGTTATAAGGCGAAAGCCACGTTTTTCGTAGTAGGCTCACATGCAGAGAAGCATCCGGAAATTCTGCGGAGAATGCAAGAGGAAGGTCATGTCGTCGGTATTCATAATTATGTTCATAAAACCAACTGGTTTATGAGGCCCAAGACCGTTCGCGCCCAGATCGATCGTACCTCAGACGTAATACGGGAGGCCATAGGAATCCGTTCCGCTTTTTATCGGCCGCCTTGGGGGATCGTTAACGTATTCGATTTCATGAACCGCCATAAAATGCAAATCATTTTGTGGTCGGCCATTTTTGGCGATTGGAACGTTAAGCTTGGCGCAGAGCGACTTAAGCAAAAAATGATGAAAAAGATGCATCCCGGAGAAGTATTGCTGCTGCACGACTGCGGACGCACGCCGGGAGCGGATCCAACAGCACCGGCCAATATGCTGATTGCTCTTGAAGCTTACATGGAAGAAGCGACGAAGCGGGGCTTTCGGTTTGTCGGCATAGCGGAGATGATGAAATTGACAGAGAGAACGCCGAAACGGTCTGTGTTGAAGAACGCGCTGGTTGGAGCATGGCTGCTCTACGAGAAGCTGTACCACGTTGTTTTCCGGCTGAAAAACGTTGGGGGAGCAGACTCGGCCTTTCATTACCGAGTTATCAAATATCATGGTGAGCCCATTAAGCTGGCGGATAACGGCTTCTTGAAGAACGGCGACAAGATTGTTGAGCTGCATTTCGACAACAAAATGCTTTCTTCGATTGCTTTGCAGTCGGGTTCTCCGTTAGCGACGGGAATTCGGCTGCTCCGGGAAATGGAACAGGCATTGCCGGTTTTGGCGAGAACGCTCGCTAAGGACCCTGAGGTCGAAGGCGTGCGAGCGGTCTATGGCGTGACCATGATCCATCGCGGCGCGGACCGGTTAGGCTTCCAGGTGGAGCCGCTTCCGGAAGGCATGTTCGCGCGGTCAACCCGGATATACTTGAAAATTCTTACAAGCGTTCTTACCAATAAGCAGCGCAATGCAAGAGGCAAAGCAAAGCGGGATTCCATCAAGCCCCATATGCTGTTGATGCCGCTGGAGCAGCTTCTTATGTTCGCCGTAAACGGTGCGCATGCCTCCTCGACCAAACCGGTAAAGCTTCATCAAGAAGTGGCCGCCGCAAAATCGGCTCCTTCCCCAGAAAATTCGGATGCTTCCGAACTGGACAGCAACCCATCAGTTATTTAACAGTAGCCGGGCAGTCAATGACTGCCTGGCTTTTTTGTCCCTTTTTCTTCTACCCTAACCTAGCCCAAACGCAGCTATTGTAGAGCTATAGCATGAACTAGAGGATCTGATGCAAATGTTACTGGAACGACTACCGTTAGGAGGCGTTGAGTGTTTAGGGTGGTTGGATTGGGTTGGTTCTCCGACAGGGAGGCGCAACAGCCTGATATTCACCTGTGCCCGGGTCATCAGGCACATTACACTCTCCCCCAGGGAGCAGAATGTGGAGTCAGCGACGTCGCCTCTGCTGCTGCCGTTTGCTCCAACGGAGCAGACGTATATCTCTGGAGAAGCGGAGCGTTCGCCTTTGGTTACCGGATTCCAACTTTGCTAAAAGTTGAATCAGAGGAATCCGGAACCAACAGCGATCGGAAGAGATATACGTCTGCGGAGTGCTGTGGCGCTACAAAACAAACCAAAAAATAAGAAAAGCAGCCCCCAAAGGAGCTGCTCCACAATTTCTGCGAACTACATCTTCATTACGCCGCCCGTACTAGCATTCGTAACAAGGTGCGAGTAGCGAGCCAGGTAGCCGCGTTTGATTTTCGGTTCGAAGCCAGGCCATGCGGCACGGCGTTTTTCCATCTCTTCGTCGCTGATGAGAAGGTTAATTCCACGGTTGTTCATATCAAGTTCAATGATGTCGCCGTCTTGAACGAAGGCGATCGGACCGCCTTCTGCCGCTTCCGGAGATACGTGGCCGATGCTGATGCCGCGGGATGCGCCGGAGAAACGACCGTCGGTGATCAGGCCGACTTTAGTGCCAAGACCCATGCCGACGATTTGCGAAGTTGGAGCAAGCATCTCTGGCATGCCAGGACCGCCTTTAGGACCTTCGTAGCGGATAACGACTACATGACCTTCTTTCACTTTGCCGCCGGCGATGCCGGCAAGTGCATCGTCTTGGGAGTCGAAGCAGATCGCTGGACCTTTATGGTAGCCGCCAACCGATTTGTCAATAGCGCCGACTTTAACGATCGAGCCGCCTGGAGCCAGGTTGCCGAACAATACAGCCAAGCCGCCGCGTTCGCTATGCGGGTTATCGATCGTGCGGAGAACATCTGTATCTAGGATTTCACAGCCTTCAACATTCTCCCGAAGGGTTTTACCAGTAACAGTTATACGCGAACCATCCAATGCGCCATCTTTTTTGAGCAGCTCATTAAGAACGGCGCTTACGCCGCCTGCAACATGAACATCTTCGATGTGGTAATCGGATGCTGGAGCAATTTTAGCAAGATGCGGAACGCGTTCTGCAATTTCGTTAATGCGTTCGATTGGATACTCGATACCGGCTTCATGCGCAATAGCAAGCGTATGCAGAACGGTATTTGTAGAACCGCCCAAAGCCATATCAAGAGCAAATGCGTTGTCGATTGTTTCTTTTGTCACGATATCACGTGGTTTGATGCCAAGTTCGATCAGTTTCATCAGCTGGCGAGCCGATTCTTTAACGAACTCTTTACGCTCGGGCGATACAGCAAGGATCGTACCGTTACCTGGCATTGCAAGGCCAAGACCTTCTGCCAGACAGTTCATCGAGTTTGCAGTAAACATGCCGGAGCAAGATCCGCAAGTCGGACAACCGAATTGTTCCAATTCAGTAAGACCTACTTCATCAATTGTGCCAGCGATATATTGGCCTACGCCTTCAAATACGCTAGTCAGGGAGATTGCACGGCCGTCGGATGTTCTGCCGGCTTTCATTGGTCCGCCGCTTACGAGCATGGTTGGGATGTTAACACGAAGGGCACCCATCATCATGCCAGGCGTAATTTTGTCGCAGTTAGGAATGCAGACCATACCGTCGAACCAGTGCGCGTTAACTACTGTTTCTATGGAGTCCGCAATAATCTCGCGGCTAGCAAGGGAATAACGCATCCCGATGTGACCCATCGCGATTCCGTCGTCTACGCCGATTGTATTGAATTCGAACGGCACGCCGCCCGCTTCGCGAATTGCTTCTTTAACCAGTTTGCCGAACTCCTGCAAATGGACATGACCCGGAATGATATCGATATAGGAGTTACAAACCGCGATAAACGGTTTGCCGAAATCTTCTTCTTTTACGCCTGCTGCCCGCAGAAGACTGCGGTGAGGTGCGCGGTCAAATCCTTTTTTGATCATGTCTGATCTCATTTTCTTAGGCGCCATGCTAGTCCCTCCCATGTAATGTCATACCTTTGAGTTTATCATATCGGACAAACATTGGCTACAAGAGCAGAAGCCGTGAATGGTCGTAAATGCTTGTAAAACAGAGCAAATTAGGCTTATTATGGTCATTACGCTTTTACTGCCTACAATTTTCGATAAATTTAATGTTATCGTCTTTTTATTTGTGGCAAAATGAGTACTGGTTTGATGAAGGAGGAAACAGACGTCATGTATAAACTTCTGCTTGTTGATGACGAACCGGAAGTAACGGAAGGCCTCATGATGGAGATTGACTGGGAGAGCTGCGGCTTCTCTGAGGTGAAGACCGCCGGGAACGGGAAAGAAGCGACGGAGCTTGTTGAAAAAATGGAGCCGGATGTGCTCATTACCGATATTAGCATGCCCTATATGAACGGCCTCGAGCTTGCCGATTGGGTAAAAAAAATGTATCCCATTACCCGTGTCGTCATTCTGACCGGGCATGACGAATTTGAATATGCCAAGCAGGCCATTAATCTGCAGGTGGAGGCTTACGTGCTTAAGCCGTTCTCGGGGAGCCAGTTGACGGAAACGGTGCTTCAAGTGAAGCGCCGGATGGATGAAGAGAGGGAGATGCGCAACAACGTCGAGCTCTTGCAGGAGCATTACCGCATGACGCTGCCGATCGTCCGCGAAAAGTTCCTGTCTTCCTTAATAACGAGGCATCAGTCGCTGGCAAGCATCCGGGAAAAAGCGGATAAATACGGCATGGAGCTGGAGGGCGAAGGTTATGTGGTCTCGGTAATCTCCGTACTCCATTCGGACAAGCCGGAAGAGGAGCTTGACCCTCTTCATGCGGTCTCCTCGATCAAGGATCTTGATCTGAAGCTGTTTTCCATTACGAACATCGCAAGCGAGATCTGGTCCAGACACAAACTGGGCAGAGTGTTTATTCACCAGGACCAGGTTGTCCTGTTTACGGTTAGCACAGGGGGCCAGGACGAAGAAGTAATGGAGGCTACCCAGGACGCGTTGAAAGAAATTTTGCAGAGCATTGAAAGATTCCTGAAGCTTCCCGTCATGATTGGAGTCGGGAGGTTTACCCGGGATATCCGCGGCTTGAAGTATTCGTATGAAGCGGCGGAGGTGGCGCTCGATTACCGCAGAATTCTCGGAATCAACCAAATTATTTGCATCGACGATATGGAAGAACGCGTGCAGGAGAGGCTGATCTTTGACGAGTGGAAGGAGCAGAATCTCGTTCGGTCCATCAAGGTGGGGACTGAGCAGGAGCTGACCGATGTCATCGATGAGCTCTTTGACGATCTCGCGCGCGTGCAAGCGCCGGTGCCGGTGCATAACTTCGAGCATTATCTGCTGGAAATGGTAACGGCTATTATCAAGCTTTCCAAAATGATCGACGACGGTACGGACAAGGACCCTATCTTTGCGGTTGGCATATTGGATCAATACCAGAAGCTGAATACGCTGAACGAGACAAAAGCCTGGTTCACGGAGCTGTGCGGCAAGGTGCGCAGCCGGATTGCAAGCCGCAGGCAGCATTCGTATAAGCATATCGTAGAGGAAGCGATTCAATTTACGAAAAGCCATTTCAACGACCGCGAGCTCTCGATAAACGTCGTCTGCACTCATCTTCATATTAGCACGGGCTATTTCAGCAGCTTGTTCAAGAAGGAAGTGAAGATGACCTACGGCGCTTACCTCCTGCAGCTTCGCATGGAAGCGGCGAAGGAATACCTGAGAACGACCGAGCTGAAGACCTTCGAGATTGCGGAGAAGGTTGGCTTCGCCGACCCGAACTATTTCAGTCTTTGCTTCAAGAAATACGCTGGAGTATCCGCCAAGGAATACCGAAGCGGCTTAACGGAGTCTTCCAGATGAAGAGCGGGAGCAGCAAAAGCATCCAATACATTTTGTCCGTCTCCCTCATCTTATTCTCGGTCTTTATTATTATCGTCGTCAGCACGGTGCTGTACAGCCGGTTTGCCGCTACGGCGGAGGAGAACGCCTTCCGCAATTCGCAGCAGATTGTCGATCAGGTCAGCTACAGTCTGGAAAATAACGTGCAGGCAACGTCCGACCTGTTCAACATGATGTACCATACCATCACGCAGAGCGGCGACGTGGACTCGGAGAGTCTGCACCGGCAGCTGGCGACAATGATGTCTACCCGCGCGGATACGGTCTCGCTAGCCCTGTTTGATGATAAGGGACAGCTTGTTATGGATCTTCCGGCCGTCGAGATGAAGAAGGCGCTTGATGTAACAAGCGAAAGCTGGTTCCAAAGCGCGCTGGATACGCCGGGCCATCTATCCATCTCGCTGCCGCATGTGCAGAACCTGTACAAGGAGCAGTTCAGATGGGTCGTTTCGCTCAGCAAGAGTATTACGATTATCCATAACGGCAAGCCCATCCAAGGCGTTCTGCTGCTGGACGTTAACTTCAACACGATTGACGAGCTATCCGACAGGGTTAGTCTAGGCGAGAAGGGCTATGTTTACATTCTGGACGAGTCGGCCGGCAACATTGTTTACCACCCCCAGCTGCAGCTTATTTACGCGGGGCTAAAAAACGAGAACGTTGAGCTTGCGCTCAAACATACGTATGGCAGCTATATCGACAAAACGTCCAGCGCTCCCAAAATCATCAGCGTTCAGACGATCGGCAACGTAGGCTGGAAGGTTGTAGGCGTATCCTACAGGAATGAAGCCATGACCTCCATTTCGGAGCTGAACAGATCCGTGTTTCAGCTTCTTCTTGCTTTAATTTTTATTGTTGTGCTGCTGTCGAGCATCGTCTCGCGGCGGATATCAAAGCCCATCAAGCAGCTGGAGCTGTCCATGAAAAATGTGGAGCATGGCCATTTCGAGCAGACGGCCATAGGAGAAGGACCGCTCGAGGTCCGGCAGCTGGCTGACCGGTTTAACATTATGATCGGCACGATCAAGAAGCTGATGAAGCAGATCGTCACCGAGCAGGAGAGCAAACGTACCTATGAGCTTGAGGCTTTGCAGGCCCAGATTAACCCGCATTTTCTATACAATACCCTGAATTCGGTTGTGCGCATGGTCGGGATGAACAAGAACGAGGAAGTGACCACGATGATTACCTCCTTATCGAGGCTCTTCAGAATTAGTCTTGGCAAAGGGAAAAGCGTCATTACGATAGCCGATGAGCTTGAGCATGCCCGGAACTACCTCGTTATTCAGCAGATGAGGTTTAAGAACAAGTTCGATTTTTCGATTGAGGCGGATGAGGAAGTCTTGACTTACGCCACTCTGAAGCTAATCGTTCAGCCCCTCATTGAGAACGCTCTTGTCCACGGTATCGAGCCTTCGGTTGATAAAGGTCATATTCGGATTAACGCTAAGCTGGACGGCCGGGATATCGTGATTGAAGTAAGGGACAACGGTCTTGGCATGAGCGAGGAGCGGCTGAAGCAGGTGAACGACGGTCAAGTGACCAGCTCCAAGGGCTCGGGAGTGGGCGTGATGAACGTGCAGGAGCGGATCCGTTTGTTTTACGGACCGACGTATGGCCTGCGGTTCGAAAGCGAGCTTGAGGAAGGGACGACCGTTACGATTCGTTTCCCGGCGATGGAATTGAAGCAGGCGGAAGGGAGGGAGCAGGGGGAATGAGCCGGAGACAAAGAATGATTGTTGGCATACTGCTAGCGGTTTCTGCCCTGGCTCTCCTGATTTCGGCGTTTAACCCCGGATTTCTGGAGAGGAAGAAGAAGCCTTCCGATATCGCCATTCAAGTTATTTTGCGGTCAAGCGAAGGCGATTACTGGGAAAATGTCATGCTTGGCGCACAAGCTGCGGTCAAGGAATTCGGCATTACGATGTATACGACCGCTTCGCACGATGAGACGGATGCTGACGGGCAGATGCAGGCCGCAAGGCAGGCGCTTGCAGCAAAGCCGGATGCGATTGTGCTTGCCGCCAGCGATGACGAGCTGTTTGCCCCATTCCTGAAAGAAGCGGCCGAACGGCATATTCCGGTTATTGCCATCGACAGCGTGCTCACTTCGGGGAAGACGAGATCGTATATCGGCATGGACAACTACGAGGCGGGCGGGGAAGCACTCCGCGAATTGGCCGAACAGCTCGGAAGGCAAGGCGAAATCGCCATAGTCTCCCATGCGGCAGGAGGGATTAACGGCAGGCTTAGAGCCCAGGGGATTATTGATGCTGCCGCCAGATATCCGAATATCCGCATTGTCGACCAGGTGCCATGCAGCGGCGATCATGACGTTTGCAGCAACGCCGTAGCAGTGGAGCTGCATAAGCGTCAGCTGGACGGCATCATTGCGCTAAATACGGAAGCCTCGATTGGCGCGGCGAAGGAGCTGAGGAACGAGCAGGCAGCCGACCGGATCAAGCTTATCGGCTTTGACAGCTCGCCGGAGCTGCTGGAGCTGCTGCAGGAGAATCAGCTTCAGAAGCTTATCGTACAAAATCCTTTCAGTATGGGGTATCTCGGCATGAAATATGCAATGGAAGCCGCCCTTGGTCATAAAGTCCCATCCCGTGTCGAGATTCGAAACAAGCTGATCGACAAGAAAAACATGTTCTGGAAGGACAACCAGAAGCTGTTGTTCCCTGTCGTGCAATGATTAGAAACTGATGAGAATATTAATAAAAAAGATGAGAATATTAGATTCGAATCCATTTCAAATTTCGACATAATAAGGATGCAGCAAGCAAACAATACGGCAAGCTCGCATTACTTAATTCACTCGGGGGGTATTACAGAGATGAAAAAATGGACAGTGGCTCTCGTTGCGGGAGCAATGGCACTTACGGCAGCAGGTTGCTCGAACTCGAATAACGGCGGTTCCGGCGGCGGAAGCCTTCCTAAAACGGGTGTGGCGATTTACAAATTTGACGACACATTTATGAGCGGCGTGCGCAACGCGATCAGCAAAGCGGCTGAAGGCAACGTGAAGGTCGATATCGTTGACAGCCAGAATTCCCAGCCGACTCAGAACGATAAAGTTGACTTGTTCATCACGAAAAAAGTAAAAGCAATGGCGATTAACCCGGTTGACCGTACGGCAGCTGGCGTAATCATCGACAAAGCGCAAAAAGCCGACATTCCGGTCGTATTCATCAACCGCGAGCCGCTGGCAGACGATCTGGCGAAATGGGACAAAGCGTTCTTCGTAGGCGCGAAAGCGGAAGAGTCCGGCACAATGGAAGGCGAAATCATTGCCGACTACTGGAAATCGCATCCTGAAGCCGACAAAAACGGCGACGGCGTTCTGCAGTACGTTATGCTGAAAGGCGAGCCGGGCCACCAAGATGCCGAGCTTCGCACGAAGTTCTCCGTACAAGCTATCGAAGACGCTGGCATCAAGGTTCAAAAGCTGGCGGAAGATACAGCAATGTGGGACCGCGTTAAAGGCCAAGAGAAAATGGCAGCCTTCCTTGGTTCCCATGGCGACAAGATCGAAGCGGTTATCGCAAACAACGATGACATGGCTCTTGGCGCAATCGAGGCTCTGAAAGCGGCTGGCTACTTCAAAGGCGACAAGAAAATGCCGGTTGTAGGCGTTGACGCAACGGACCCTGCCATGCAAGCTCTGAAAGACGGCACGATGCTTGGTACGGTTCTGAACGATGCCGAAAACCAAGGCAAAGCAACCGTTATGCTGATGAAGGTTCTGGCAGCAGGCGAAACGCCTACGAAAGAAAACACGGGCTACGACATCACGGACGGCAAGTACGTTTGGATCCCTTACCAAAAGGTAACGCAAGAGTCCGCGAAGTAATCGCATAGACACGAACACCGCATCAGAAAAATAAAAATAACGAAACAAAACAGGGAGCGACAACCGCACTTCCGTCGCCCCCTGTTTTTTTTGTACCTTGCTTCTTGGATGGGAGCCGGATTAAAGGAGGCTATATTAATGGCAGAGCAGCATCCTTATTTGCTTGAGATGAACAATATTACGAAGACGTTCCCTGGCGTTAAAGCGCTTGACAACGTAACGCTGAAGGTTCGGCCGGGTACGGTTCACGCCTTGATGGGCGAGAACGGCGCGGGCAAATCAACACTAATGAAATGCTTGTTCGGGATTTATCATCCGGACGCGGGCGAGATTTTCCTCGATGGACAAAAGGCAGACATTAAAAGCTCGAAGGACGCCCTGAACAGCGGCGTATCCATGATTCACCAGGAGCTTCATCCGGTGCCTCAGCGCAGCGTGATGGAGAACATTTGGCTTGGCAGATTTCCGATGACGGGCGTTCGTCCGCTGCGGTTTATTGACCATAAAAAGATGTACAAAGACACAGTCGCCTTGTTTGAAGATTTGAACATGGACATTGATCCGAACCAGCTTGTCGGCGAATTGTCGGTGTCCAAAATTCAATCGCTCGAAATTGCGAAAGCCGTGTCGTTCAACTCGAGAGTCATCGTCATGGACGAGCCTACTTCTTCCTTGACGGGCAACGAGGTTGAGCAATTGTTCGCGATAATTAACAAGCTGCGTGCACGCGGCGTAGCCATTATTTATATTTCCCACAAAATGGAAGAGATCTTGCGGATCTCGGATGACGTAACGATTATGCGCGACGGCAAATATATCGGCACTTGGGAATCCAAGGAGCTGACGATCGACATGATCATTCAGCGGATGGTCGGCCGCGATTTGTCCGAACGTTTCCCTGAGCGTACAAACGTACCTGGGGAAGTGATGATGAAGGTCGAAGGCCTGACGTCCATTAATCCAAAATCCTTCAAAGACGTAAGCTTCGAGCTTCGCAAAGGCGAGATTCTTGGTGTTGGCGGCCTTGTCGGCGCTCAGCGTACGGAATTGATCGAAGCTTTGTTCGGACTTCGTTCCGTGAAATCCGGCGCGATCTACAAAGACGGCAAGCAAATAACGATCAAATCACCGATCGATGCGAAAAAGCATAAGATTGCGCTATTGACGGAGGAACGACGCGTAACCGGTATTTTCCCGGTGCTCAACATTACCGAGAATACGGCGATCGCCAACCTTGGTTTGTACAAAGGGCCGTTTGGCCTCTTGAACGAATCGAAAATGCGCGTTGAAGCGAAAAAAGGCGTCGAGAAGTTCAGAACCAAGACGCCTTCGGTCAACCAGCTGATCCGCAACCTGTCGGGCGGTAACCAGCAGAAGGTGCTTCTCGCCCGCTGGCTGTTGACGGATCCGGACATTCTGCTGCTGGACGAGCCGACACGCGGCATCGATATCGGCGCCAAATACGAGATTTACCAGATCATTATCGATCTTGCGAAGCAAGGGAAGAGCATCATTATGATTTCGTCTGAAATGCCGGAGCTTATTGGTATGTCGGACCGGATTATGGTTATGTCGGAGGGCCGCGCAACGGGTATCCTCGACGGCAAAGACGCGACAGAACAAAGCATTATGAGGCTGGCCGCTCAGACGGGCTAATGATGAGGATTTGAAGGAGGATTAACACTCATGGAAGCTACAAAAGGTTCAAGAGCTAGAAGTATGTTTTCACAAAACGCGATCTGGATCGTTCTGATTCTTCTTATCGCTGCGATAACCATCATGGACACGAATTTCTTGTCCGTTACGACATTCCGGGATATGCTCGTTCAATCGTCGACGCGTCTAATCATCGCGCTAGGCGCTGCGTTTATCCTGATTACGGCCGGAACGGACTTGTCGGCCGGCCGCGTGGTAGGCTTGACGGCGGTTGTATCCGCATCGATGCTGCAAAGCGCGGATTACGCGAACAAGTTTTTCCCGAACCTGCCGCATCTGCCATTGATTCTTCCGATCCTAATCGCGGTCGTTGTAGGTCTCATTGTCGGCTTGATCAACGGCATTATCGTTTCGAAGTTTAATGTTCCGCCGTTTATCGCAACGCTGGGTACCATGGTTGCCGTATACGGCGCGAACTCCCTGTACTTCGATATGCCTCCTAACCAATCGCAGCCAATCGGCGGTCTTCGCAAAGATTTCTCCGATCTTGGCACGGGTTCCATCGGCAGCGGTGACTGGTCTCTGCCTTACATCGTATTGATCGCGATCTTTGTCGCGTTTATCGTATGGGTTGTCTTCAACAAAACAACGCTTGGCAAAAACATGTACGCGATCGGCGGCAACATTCAAGCCGCTCACGTATCCGGTATTAATGTAGCCAAATGCCTCATGTGGATTTACGGTATCGCAGGCGCTCTGTACGGCCTTGCCGGCGTTCTTGAGGCAGCGCGTACGGGCGGTGCGACAAACAACTACGGTAACATGTACGAGCTTGACGCGATCGCAGCCTGCGTAGTCGGCGGCGTGTCCACGACAGGCGGCGTTGGCCGGGTGAAAGGCGTTATCGCGGGCGTATTGATCTTTACGGTAATCAACTACGGTCTGACTTACATCGGCGTGAGCCCTTACTGGCAGCTGATCATCAAAGGTGCAATCATCGTGGTTGCCGTAGCATTCGATATCCGTAAATATGTAGCGAAGAAATAGTTCAAATATTTGCGACGAGAACCCGCAGGGACGTGCTTACATAAAGCGCGTAACCTGCGGGTTCTTTTTATTTTTGACAAAAAAACTATGGATACGACGTGGATATGTCATGTAAAGGTGAGATATGTCGAATTAAAAGGAGTTTATTCGTTGATAACGATCATTATTATGTCATATTACCTAACATAATTCCATTTACTTCAAACAGGCGGCTGTCTATAATGAAACTAATACATTTGGGAGAGGTGGTAAGCATGCAACTGACGGAACGCGAGAAGGAGAAGCTTCTTATTACCATAGCAGCAGATTTGGCCAGAAGACGGTTGAACCGGGGAGTTAAGCTGAATTATCCGGAAAGCGTAGCGCTCATTACCTCCGAGATTATGGAGGGCGCCCGTGACGGCAAGACCGTAGCGGAGCTAATGGAATACGGAACCAAGGTGTTGAGGCGTGAAGATGTCATGATCGGGATTCCGGAAATGATCCATGAGGTTCAGGTAGAGGCTACCTTCCCGGACGGAACAAAGCTTGTGACGGTCCACCACCCCATCTCCGGCTAGTCTGAAGGTGCCAAGGAGGAATGCTTAAGTGATACCGGGAGAATACCGGGTTACGCCCGGTTCCATCGTGCTTAATGCCGGACGCCGGACGGTAAAAGCGATCGTTGCGAATACAGGCGACCGCCCCGTCCAGGTAGGCTCGCATTTTCATTTTTTTGAAGTAAACCGGGCATTATCGTTTGACCGCGAAGCGGCTTTTGGCATGCGTCTTCATATTCCCGCCGGAACGGCGATCCGGTTCGAGCCGGGGGAGGAAAAGCCGGTCACGCTGGTTGAGCTTGGCGGTTCCAAGCTGTCCTACGGGTTAAACGGACTATCCCAAGGGAAGGCGGAAGCGGGCAAGCTGCCGGAGGAAGTCCGGGCGCGTCTTAACGCATGGGAAGGAGAAGGCGGATGAGCGTCATTGACAGGCATAGATACGCGGCCATGTTCGGCCCAACGACAGGAGATGCGGTAAGGCTGGCGGATACCGAGCTATGGGCTGAGATCGAGAAGGATTATACCGTTTACGGCGATGAGTGCAAATTTGGCGGCGGTAAGGTCATCCGTGACGGCATGGGGCAATCAAGCGGCGCTCTAAGGGATGAAGGCGTGCTGGATACTCTAATAACAAACGCTGTTATTATCGATCATTGGGGGATTGTGAAGGCGGATATCGGGATTAAAGACGGCTTTATCGTCGGGATTGGCAAAGCAGGCAATCCGGATATTATGGACGGGGTCACGCCGGGTATGATCGCAGGGGCAAGCACGGAGGTTATTGCGGGCGAAGGGAAGGTGGTTACGGCCGGCGGCGTGGATGCGCATATTCATTTCATTTGTCCCCAGCAGATCGAGACGGCGCTTTCCTCCGGCGTTACTACGATGATTGGCGGCGGTACCGGGCCGGCAACGGGAACCAATGCGACAACCGTTACCCCGGGTGCCTGGCATATGCGCAGAATGCTGGAAGCGGCGGAGCATTTTCCGATGAACCTGGGCTTTACGGGCAAAGGAAATGCTTCGTTTACGGCTCCTTTAATTGAACAGATTGAGGCGGGAGCCATTGGGCTGAAGCTTCACGAAGACTGGGGAACCACTCCCGCGGCGATCGACGCATGCCTGAAGGCTGCCGACCGCTACGATATTCAGGTGGCCATTCATACGGATACGTTGAATGAAGCGGGATTTGTGGAGGATACGCTGAGAGCGATTGGCGGCCGCACGATTCATACCTACCACACGGAAGGCGCGGGCGGCGGCCATGCGCCGGATATTATCGTAGCGGCTGGGGAATTGAACGTACTCCCTTCCTCCACCAACCCGACAAGGCCTTTTACGATTAATACGATTGAAGAACATTTGGATATGCTGATGGTCTGCCACCATTTGGACAGTCGCATTCCGGAGGATGTGGCCTTTGCGGATTCCAGGATCAGACCGGAGACCATAGCGGCGGAAGATATCCTTCATGATATTGGCGTTTTCAGCATGATCAGCTCGGATTCCCAGGCTATGGGGAGAGTTGGCGAGGTCATTATACGGACATGGCAAACGGCGGATAAAATGAAGCGGCAGCGCGGGCCGTTGTCTCCCGATACGGAAAGCGATAATTTCCGCATAAAGCGTTATGTGGCGAAGTATACGATCAATCCGGCCATCACGCATGGCATTTCGCATTTGGTAGGCTCTGTCGAGGTGGGGAAATTCGCGGATCTGGTGCTCTGGCAGCCGATGTTTTTTGGCGTGAAGCCGGATTTGGTACTGAAGGGCGGAAGCATTGCCTACGCGCAAATGGGCGATCCGAATGCCTCCATTCCTACCCCTCAGCCGGTGTTCGGCCGGCCGATGTTTGCTTTCTTTGGCAAGGCTGTTTACGGCAGCTCGATCACGTTTGTCTCGCAGGCGGCGTTTGACAACGGCATTGATCGGCAGCTGGGACTTCAGAAACGGATCGAGCCGGTGAAGGGCTGCCGGTCGGTTACGAAGAAGGACATGATCCATAATGACGCAACGCCGTCGATAAAGGTTGATCCCGAGACCTATAAGGTAACCGTGGATGGCGGGCTTGTGACCTGCGAGCCGGCAGATTCGCTGCCGATGGCTCAGCGTTACTTTTTATTCTAGGAAGGGCGGTGGCTGATGGGGTACTCTGCAGCTTGGCTCGCCATGCAGCAGCTATTGGACTCTGCCCTGCCGATCGGAGGATTTTCCCACTCGTTTGGTCTCGAGACGATGGTTCAGGAAGGGCGGGTCGTTCATAGCGCGCAGCTATATGAGTATGCTTCGGTTATGATGCGGCAAAGCTGGGCGACTTCCGATGCGATGATCATCCGGGCCGTATACAGGGATGCTCCGCATGGGGATTGGAGCAGGCTGTTTGCAGTCGAGCGGCTTGTGCATGTGCAGCGGATTGCGGTAGAGACGAGAGTTGGCATGGAGAAGATGGGGCGGCGTCTGCTGCAGCTTGCGGCTGCCATTCATCCTCAGCTGGATTGGTCTTTATTAAATGAGGCATTACGGCGAAAAGAATGTCAGGCTACCCATCCGCTGGTCCACGGTTATCTATGCTGGCGTCTTGGCGTAGAGGAAGAACGAGCTATTCAAGGCTATTTATACACCTGCGTCGTTACTTGCGTGAATAGCGCTCTAAGGCTGATGTCGATCGGGCAGACCGAAGGCCAGTCGCTGATCGCAAGGCTGTCTTTAGGGATAGACGGAGCGACGGAGCTGGCCATGTCGATGCTGCCCGAGGAGGCCTATTCCAATATGCCGATGGCGGAGCTGGCCATGATCCGGCATGAGGGTTTGTATTCGCGTTTATTTATGTCATAACCATAATAGGAAAGCGGGGAATTGCAATGTGCCAAGGTCAAGGTCATACGCATAAGGAATGGGTGAAGCCGGTTATCGACTCTTCGCGTCCGGTCCGGATTGGAATCGGAGGTCCGGTTGGCTCGGGCAAAACGGCGCTGGTGGAGCGGCTGTCGCGCGAGCTTTGCGATAAATACAGCTTAGCCGTTATTACGAACGATATTTACACCAAGGAAGACGCAAGAATTCTCGTCAATACGGGAGTGCTTCCCGAGGAACGAATTCTTGGAGTAGAGACGGGCGGCTGCCCGCATACGGCTATCCGGGAGGATGCGTCGATGAACTTCGAAGCCATTGAAGAGCTGCAGAGCAGATTCGAGAAGCTGGACCTGATCTTTATCGAGAGCGGCGGTGATAATCTGGCCGCTGCCTTTAGTCCGGAGCTGGTGGATCTCTTCATCTATATTATCGACGTTGCGCAAGGCGAGAAGATTCCTCGCAAAGGCGGCCCGGGCATTATGCGTTCGGATCTGCTCGTGATTAACAAGATCGATCTTGCCCCGTACGTAGGTGCAAGCCTGGAAGTGATGGATGCGGATTCGAAGCGGATGCGGGGCGATCGTCCGTTTGTCTTCTCCAATATGTTCGGCGGCGATGGGGTAGCCGAAATCGTTGGCTGGCTGGAGCATGAGCTTGCGCATGCGCGTGGCGAGGCGCATACCCATATCGCGCAGCTTGGCTCCATGCCTCATAAGCATTAGGAATGGCGGCGGATTTACGGGAAGAGCGCGCGGTACGAAGCTCTGTGCTGCGCGCCTGCTTTCATTGTGCGGAAGGCGTAACCCGTCTTTCGGATAAGTATCACACCGCGCCTATCAAGATCGCCAAGAGCTTTCCGCTTCAAGAACAACTGGCCGTCATGATAATGGATGCATCTCCCGGTCTGCTGGAGGGGGACCGTTACGAAATGGAATGGCAGGCGCACGGCTCCTCGCAGGCTTATATCACGACGCAGTCTTATTTGAAGGTTCATCCCAGTCCGCTTGGGGGCGGGGCGGTGGGATCATCGATTTGTCAGACCTTCCGGCTTGGTCATTACGCGGTTATTGAACATATGCCGGAGCCGGTTATGCTGTATAAGGATGCGAGACTGCGCAGCGAGACAAATGTCTATCTGGAAACGGGAGCCGTGTGGATGCAGGCGGATATTCTTTGTCCGGGACGCACGCTGCGCGAAGAGCGGTTCCAATACGCAGAGTTTCGGAACAGCTTGTCCGTTTACTATGAGGATGAGCTGATCTTCGCCCAGCGGCAGCGGATTGTGCCTAGCGCCCATATGCTTGCGGCTCCCGGCTGTTGGGAGGAGATGACGCATATGGCGACCTTTTGTCTGTTTACCGATCAATTAACGGCTTCACAGATTGAGTCCATGAAAGAGCTTGTTCAGGAGATGCCTGAATACGGCTCTCATCCGGTTGCGATAGGACTGTCCGACACGCACCGTCACGGTCTTGTCGCTGCAGCTGCTTCTACCGCGGCATGGCCGCTGCAAGAGGCTATGCGCTTTCTCTGGCAAGGAGCAAGGAAAATTGTATTGGGCAAAGAATCGGTTGATTTGCTTAATTCTTAGGGCTGGACTTGGCTATGCGTTCAAAACACGGTATATTTATAGATATGAATGTATTAGCGAGGGTGGATGGATGAACCTGGATCAGGAGAAACTTCTTAAACTAAGAGAGATGGATGACGTATTCCGCAAGCTGCGCAGGCTGATTAACGCGGAATATAACCGGTTTAATGTTCACGGCCTTGGGATGACGGAAGGCAAGATGGTTATTATTCTTGCGCAGCATGGACCCCAGAAGGCATCTGCCATGGCAGAATGGCTGCGTATTACAAGCGGCGCCGTAACGGGGATTTCGGATCGCTTGATCGACCTTGGCTATGTGGAGCGCTCGCGGAGCGAGTACGATCGTCGTATCGTTATGCTTAGCGTAACCGACGAAGGCCGCAAGCTGGTGGATCATGTGATGGAAATGCGCGAGCGCATTATGTTTAAACTGTATGACGGCTTCGAGCTTGACGATATCGAGAAAGCAACGGACATCTTCATGCGGATGGCAGCGAATCTGGATCCGAAGAGCGATGCGACGGAAGAATAGACAAAAGGTCTGCCCCTAGTTACGTGGCTGGGGGCAGACCTTTTTTTGCATTACTCTTTATAGGGATTCGCCATTCAGATAATTAAAGAATGGTTTATCGACCCAGATCGGATAGGATTGGATGTCGAGTCCTGTGCCAAGTTTTTTGAATCCTTCTACAATAGCAGCCGAAGGCTCGTTTAACGAGAAGGATTGCGCGTAATAGTGGCCGGCGCCCGTAATTTTGTT
Organism: Paenibacillus sp. BK033; assembly: GCF_004345425.1. Classification (GTDB taxonomy): domain Bacteria; phylum Bacillota; class Bacilli; order Paenibacillales; family Paenibacillaceae; genus Pristimantibacillus. The sequence continues at coordinate 11,349 of NZ_SLVP01000003.1, read as the reverse complement.
GTTCGTGATCTGGATATAATCATCGAGCTTGGTCGAGGAGTAATAAAGCGGCTGCCACCAGGAGCTGGCGATAAGGCCGGTCTGGTCCTCGCTGTTTTTCTTTGCGTATTGCAGAATAACCGGCTGGAAGCGGGCTTTGTCCGCGGCATTCGCGAATTCGAATTTCAGATCGTATTCTTTGGCGTAAGCGATATAATTGCCGTTCTCGATTTGGACGACCTTATAGTTCTCCGTTTGAACAGGCTCGCCCCACTCCTTCAAATAGATAAACGCGGAAGTTTTAGGCTCGAACTGTACTTTGACGCGGATTCCTTCGCTGCGGAGCAAGCCGATCAGCTGAACCGCATGCTTCAAGTTGTCGTGGCCGTATGTAAGAGTGAGCGAATCGACGAAGTTGGCGTCGAAACGATTATCCTTCAGATTGTAGCCGGTAACGAGATTTTGCTTCAATGCCGTGTCCACTACCGTTTGAAGCTCAGGCGACTGAATGATGTCGGAGGTGTTGTAGGCATCCGCGAGCTTGCCGTAGATATCGGCATCGGAGGTATAACCGATATAATGCTTATACTCTCCTTTAATGGAAAGAATCTGTACGAGAAGGGCTTCCGCCAGATCGGAAGATGCGGCTTTTCCTTTCACTTCTTTATAGAAGGAAGAAGGGAGCAGTCCGCTATGAACGGCAGCCGCAAGCTCTTGCGACGCGGACAGGCTTAGTCCTGCGTGGGAGTAGCCAATTTGCTTCAGCGCATCGGTTGTTTTGCTTAGCGGGTAAGAATGGGCAAGCTCGGTCAGACCGGCTGCTTTAACGGCGATATAAAGCGCGCTGGTCGCTTGGAGCGGCTTATCGGCCTCGATTTTTAGAGAAGTGATGATACCCTGCTCATATAATGCCGCTGCGGATGAATAATAAGGACTGTCGGCTCCGAGATCGCTAAAGACCGGTTTGGACTCGGCAGGCCCGAGATGAAGAACCTTGGCCACCTCCTGAAGGAATTGTCCCCTAGTAACCGTCCCTTGCCGGAAAGTAATGCCGTATTTCTCTTGCAAGAACTGCTCATATTCTGTTATTAATGTAGAGGAGGACTGCACGACCGCGGAAGTTGTCACTGCTGCGGCTTCGGCTGCGGACGGGGGTAAAGCTGCTGTGAAAAGAAGGGATAAAGCGAGCGACCCGGAAAGGAGCCATTTGTTGCGTAAATTCATCATTCAAAACCTCCATTGATATAAAAGATTGATTATTTCAATTAATCCACTCGGAATTGTATGGAAATATTATCATTGTTACAAATTGGTGTCAATAGCCGAAAGGCGCAGGTCTTGTTTTGCTTGCTATAGTAGAATGGAAATACATAAGCTTAGGCTTAGGAAGCAAGAATCATCGCGAACAGTCTAACGATGGCTGTTCGTGTGATCATTCTTTTCAGGAGGCTTGGAACAACATGAATACAAGCAAGAAGGCTGAGCGTTTGAAGAAAGCTCCTGCGCTCAAGGCGAATGTCGCGCCCGAGCTGGCGCATCGCGTACCGCCCGGACAGACAACGACGGACCGCTTCCCGATCCTGCATGAAGGAGAAGTGCCGGAGTACGATATGTCCGAATGGACCTTGCGCATATTTGGGGAAGTGGAAGAGGAAAAGGTGCTTGCCTACGAGCAGATCATGGCTCTTCCCCAAATCAAACAGACAAACGATATTCATTGCGTTACCCGCTGGTCGAAGCTGGATACCGAATGGGAAGGCGTACGCTTCACGGATCTGTTGAAGCTGGTTAACGTGAGCCCGGATGCCAAATATGTCATGATTCATGCCGATCAGGATTACGAGACGAATCTTCCGCTCGAGGATCTTATGCATGACAACATCCTGCTGGCTCACAGCTTCGACGGCGAACAGCTGACTGCCAAGCATGGCTGGCCGATGCGGCTGCTTGTGCCGCATCTGTATTTCTGGAAGAGCGCCAAGTGGATCAGAGGGATTGAATTTATGAAGGAAGACCGCCCTGGCTTCTGGGAAAGAAACGGCTTTCACAATTATGCCGACCCGTTCCGCGAGCAGCGCTTCTCGGGCGAGGATCTTGGCTTGCCGGAAGACGAGTGGCATCACAAGGATTTCGATTAATTGGCATATAGCCGGATAACCAGAGATATGGTATAGTACGTAGGTACATTCGAATAAATGCTGAAGCTTCAAGCTTCAGGAGAGGTTCGCGAACTCCCTCTATAAAAAACTAAGAACTGGAATCTATTCTGATTCCATTTTTTTCGTTTTGAGACATGTGTACAGGGTTTTGTTCGAAGGGTCTCTCCTTCATTAAGGGAGGAGAAGAAAGATGAAAAAAGGAAAAGCGGTAGTCGTATTCAGCGGCGGGCAAGACAGCACAACCTGTCTGTTCTGGGCTCTGGAACGCTTCGAACAGGTGGAAGCAGTCACCTTCAACTACGGGCAGCGTCATGCGCTCGAGCTGGAATGCGCCGCGCAGATTGCCGAAGAGCTTGGGGTCAAGCATCATGTGCTTGATATGTCCCTGCTTAACCAGCTAGCCCCTAACGCGCTGACCCGCTCGGATATCGAGATTGAGCAGCAGGAAGGCGGCCTGCCGTCTACGTTTGTAGACGGTCGAAATTTATTGTTCCTTTCCTTTGCGGGGGTGCTCGCGAAGCAGATTGGAGCAAGAGCAATCGTTACCGGCGTATGCGAGACGGATTTCAGCGGTTATCCGGATTGCCGGGATATTTTTATCAAATCGCTTAACGTAACGCTTAATCTGTCGATGGATTATCCGTTTGTGATCGAGACGCCTCTCATGTGGTTGGATAAAGCCCAGACATGGGAACTGGCTGACCAGCTTGGCGCCTTTGATTACGTGCGGACCAAGACCTTAACCTGCTATAACGGCGTCATTGCGGACGGCTGCGGGGAATGTCCGGCCTGCAAGCTGCGGAGCCAGGGGCTGAACCGTTACTTGGCCTCCAAAGAGGAGGGAAGAGCGGAATGATTCAGCAAATTTATCCAAGCGTCCCGCATTCCTTTCAATATGAATTAAATAAAGATATGCAATTTGCGGCCGCGCATTCCATTCCTTCCGAGGAAGCGGGGCATTGCGCCCGCGTGCACGGCCATACGTATTTCGCTAACGTGACGATTGCCGGCGATGAGCTGGATTCATCCGGATTTCTGGTGAATTTCGCAGCGGTGAAGAAGCTGATTCATAACCGCTTTGACCATACGTATTTGAATGATCATACAGACGTATTCGACAATAACGACCCGAACCGTTTTCCAACCACGGAGGTTGTCGCCCGAACGATTTACGAGATTGTCCAAGCTTTTCTCGACGAAACGCCGAATAAGGCGACCTGCGTACAGGTTTTCCTGCGGGAGACGCCAACCAGCTATTGCATTTACCGTCCGAAGAAGGTTGTAACACATGGCTGAGAAACGAATTCCGGTGATGGAAATATTCGGGCCAACCGTTCAGGGCGAAGGCATGGTGATCGGGCAAAAGACGATGTTCGTCCGTACGGCGGGCTGCGATTATTCCTGCTCGTGGTGCGACTCCGCATTTACGTGGGACGGAACGGGGAAAGACGATATCCGCATGCTGACGGCAGGCGAGATTGTAAGCGAGCTCCGGGAGCTCGGAGGGAATGCCTTTTCTCATGTCACCTTGTCGGGGGGGAATCCCGCTCTGCTGAAAAATGCGGATGAACTGGTGGATGCCCTTCATCGGGACGGCGTTCGAGTGGCGGTGGAAACGCAAGGCAGCCGCTGGCAGGACTGGCTTCTTGCTATTGATGAGCTGACCCTGTCGCCTAAGCCGCCAAGCTCCGGCATGACGACGAATTGGGAAGTGCTTGATGAGATCGTTGCGAATGTATCGGACGGAAGCAACCCGTTCAGCTTGAAGGTTGTTGTGTTTGACGAAGAAGATTTGGCTTATGCCGCCAAGGTGCATAACCGTTATCCGAACGTGTCGTTTTTTGTGCAGACGGGCAATGACGATCTGGTTGAGGGAGATAACGGGAGGCTCGCGGCCAAGCTGATTGAACGTTACGAATGGCTAATCGATCAAGTGATGAAGCGCGAGGATATGACGAACGTAAGAGTGCTGCCGCAGCTTCATGCCCTGGTATGGGGCAACAAACGCGGCGTGTAAGCAGAGGGAGGACTAACTGATGTCTGGAAGAAACGAAGAGGAATTGCAAGGAATCAGCCTGCTTGGCAATCAGGGAACGCGTTACCCGATGGAATATTCGCCTGCGGTACTGGAGGCTTTCGACAATAAACATCCTTACCGGGACTATTTCGTAAAGTTTAACTGTCCGGAGTTTACCAGCTTATGTCCAATGACGGGCCAGCCGGATTTCGCGACCATTTATATTTCCTACATCCCCGACGTAAAAATGGTGGAGAGCAAGTCGCTCAAGCTGTACCTGTTCAGCTTCCGCAACCATGGCGATTTCCATGAGGACTGCATGAACATCATAATGAACGACTTGATCGAGCTGATGCAGCCCCGCTATATCGAAGTATGGGGCAAATTTACGCCGCGCGGCGGCATCTCGATCGATCCGTATTGCAATTACGGCAAGCCCGGTACCAAATATGAGCAAATGGCCGAGCAGCGGCTGTTTAATCATGATATGTATCCGGAGAAGGTGGATAATCGATAATCGGAGGGGCAAATCTCAAGAGGGGTAGGCCAAAGAAGGACCACGATTTGTATTCGTGGTCCTTCTTTTTGTTTATGGAACTCCCGGTCCTTCTATTTGATCCCTACGCGATTAACCTTTCCTTATTCCTCTTCCTCGTCAATAAGCACAATGTCCAGGATGGTCGTCTGCCCGTCAAAAATCGTTGGCAAACGCACCGCGGTTTGCTTGCCCGGGAAGGAGAATTCGGCTGTTGGCGTGCCGGCTGCAATATTTGTGAAAGCGTATTGGCCGCTGTTATTGCTAATGATTTGGCGAATCAATTCGCGGTTGGTCGTAACAATCTCGGCGAGCGCCATGTCAAGCGGGTTGCCCGAAGTATCCCTTATGGTTCCGCGAAGCGTTCCGAAAGCTGCGCTTAACGTGAGGTCGGCTCTTGCAGCGGCTGCTGCGTTTGTTGTTAAGGAGTGGGCCGCAGAGCCGTACGAAGGCGCGGAGCCCGTTACGGTATAAGTGCCGGGCGCTACGGGATCCGTTATATACGCTCCGTTAAGATCCGTTATTGCCGTTTGCAGGGACACTTTTGTAGAGGAATCCAGCACATGAATAACGGAGCCCGGAATCGGTGATGCGTCCACATTGCTCGTGACGGTGCCCGTAATCGGGAAGGATTGACCTATCGCCGGGATTGTCACGTTTGCTGTTTGGGTTTGACCAAGCTGTTCCGGAATGACGGTTGTAGAAGTGCCTGCAGAAGGTTGGCTCACGATAATCGTCTGTTCACCCGCCGGGATGCTAGGTACGACATATTCGCCGTTGCTGTCGGTAATCCCGTTTCCGCCAATGACTCCGTTGTTGTCGATGATGGTAACCGAAGTGTTTGGCAGCGGTTGGCGCCCAGGCCCAGTCGTAACCGTTCCGCCTACGGATGTTTTAATTTGAAGGAGTGCAAAGGCAACAACCGTTGTCTCGCCCCGGTTGACCAGGGTGGAGGATTGCTGGGTAATGAAGCCTTGCAGCGAGGCCGTCAAGGCATAGTTGGTCGGGGCGACTTCGCCGAGATCAAACAAGCCGTTGGTATCGGTTAGCAAGGTGGAAAGTGCCGGCCCAAAATTGTTATACTGCAGCAATTGGACGGTAACGCCTGGGAGAGGTGCTCCTGTTGCCTTATTAGACACGCTTCCTATTAACCGTCCGGGCAGCGGCTGCAGCGCAAAGCTGAAGCGGGTAGTCTCGCCCGATGCGATAGTGAAGCCGCCAAACTCTGCGGCATAGCCGGACGCGGTGACGATCGCATTATAGCTGCCGGGAGCTAATGCCGGGAATGAATATTGTCCGCCGTTATCGCTAAGGACAGTACCAACGACCGCGCCGGTAGTTGCGTCGGTAATTCGAATTTCCGCTCCTGCAATGTTTGCTCCGTTAGTCAGGTCGCTGACGAATCCTACGACTCCCCCCGGCAGCGGAGTCAGCAGCAATACCGCAACGGAAGTTTGACCGCTTCGCGTAACGACAGCGGCAATTCCCGTCCCAAAGCCCGGCGCCACGGCGGAAATCGCGAAGTTGCCGGCGGGTATGCCCGATATAATGAAACTGCCTGTATCATCGGTGAATGCCGTATCGATAGGCAAACCGTCAACATCCGTAAGGATGATGAGACCGCCGCTCACCGGCGCTGACGTGAAGCTGTTTTTGACCGTTCCGATAACCGTCGCCGTCTGCGGGATTAATTGAATCTGTACAGAGGTAGTGATGCCAGCTCGAATCGCAATACCGACGGTTTCCGTTTCGAAGAATGGAGAGGAAACCGAAATAATATATTCACCGGGAGAGACGCCGTTTATGAAGAAGCTTCCGTCTACTTCGACAAACGCGGTCTCGATCATAGTTCCGTCCTTGGTGTAGAGCTTAATTCTAGTATCATTTGCTCCAATTGGATTGCCGGCTGTATCCGTTACGCTGCCGCTGATTACCCCAAAAAGAGGATTTAACGCCAGGTTCGCGATAGAGAAGCCGTTGCTTTCCACGGAGGTTCCGATTGTGCCGGTCGCAAACTGATTGGTTTTGGCAATGACGGTGTACGAACCGGGCTGCAAGCCGCTAATTTGAAAGTTGCCGAACGGAGTTGTTGTTGCGGAACCGACGGACAGACCTGTAGCCTCGCCCATCCGAATCTCTATGCTTGCGCCGGGTATAACCAATCCGGTCGATTGGTCGGTAATTTGTCCGCTGATCGTACCCGGATCCGGACTAAGCACGAAGTCGACACCGGTTACGATTTCGCCCGGATCGATGAAAGTGCCCTTCACCTGCGTGCTGAAGTTAGGAGCTGATGCAATGACGGTTTTGGCGCCGGCCGGAATGGCGTCTATGACATAACTCCCGTTTCCTTGCGCAGGGCCTATCCCGCGGATTGACTCATTGCTGTTCAATATTTTAACTACAGCCGTTGGTATCGGATTGCCCGCAGGATCAACGACGATTCCGGTTATTTGACCGGGGTTTGGCGACAGGTTTATCGACACTTGGGTCGTTTGTCCGCTAAGGATGGTCGCTCCGGCGACTTGCGAGGAATACCCCATGGCGACGGCCGTTACATAATAAGAGCCGTTTTTTTCTCCAAAGAAAGTAAATGTCCCGTCGGATCTCGTAAAGACTGAGGATATGAGGATATTGTTGTTATTGAATAACTGAACGACCGCTCCGCCGATTGCCGGAGAAACCTCGCCGACAAGCGTGCCCGGATTTGGCTGAAGAGCGAAATTAACGGGAGTAATCGAGTTGGAATGGACGATACCGCCAAGCACTTCTCCTTCATAATTCAGCGCGTGAACAGCCACGGTGTAGCTGCCCGGAGGCAGGCCGTCGAACTGGTAACCGCTTTTCGTATCGGCAAATAATGAAGCGATGAGGAAGTTGTTGCTGTCGGTGAGGGTTACGGCCACTCCTAATACGATACCGCCAGTAAAGGCATCCGTAATTTGCCCTGCAATGCTTCCCGGATCCGGCAGGAGGACGAGCATAACGTTTGCCGTTTGGTCTGAAGCAACGCTAACGGTAGCAGATGCCGTTTGGAAATCCGTCGCCGATGCAAGAATGGTATAAATGCTTGGAGTCAGGCTGCTGACTTGGAAATGCCCGTCGTTGTCGGTGAAAATGGTCGCAATGACAACGCCTGTTCCCGACAGCATCTTGACTGCGACAGCAGCACCGGCTACCGGTACCCCGTTCGAGTCTACGACGGTTCCGCTTAAAATCCCGGGGTTTGGCTGGAGCACGAAATTAAGCGTCGAGCGTGTGTCTGCCGCAACGGCAACGCTTTGGAAGCTGCTTTGATAAGGATTGGCAGCGGCGGTTACGAGGTATTGCAAAGGCAGCAAATTTTCGATGACATAACGGCCATCCGTTTGGGTGACAAAACGGGTAAGCAGCAAGCCGCCTCCTGCAACGTTAACATTCAGGGAGATGATTGCACCAACAATGGGAGTGCCCGACGGATCCGTTACAATCCCCGTAAGAGAGCCTTGAATGGGGAAAAGAACGAAGTTCTCGGACGTCGTCTGACCTGGATTAATCGTAACGCTAAACGATTGTCCGCCGTATCCGTCTGCCCGGATGGTCACGAAATAAACCCCGGGCGACAGATTGCCGATATCGTATGTTCCGTCTTCGAGTGTGGCGACTCTGACGACGATAATGTTATTTAAAAAAACGCGGATAATCGCATCTTCCACAGGGGCTCCTGTAACCGAATCCGTCACCCGTCCGGCGACTGCTCCGGCAAGCTGCTCAAGCGCGACATTTAGTTTTGTTGTTGCGGCGGCATTAATCATGGCTCCGATCGTTTGACCCGCATATCCCTCTTCGGCAATGACAATCGAATAAGAGCCGGGCGAGAGGGAAGGAATCGTATAGCTTCCGTCTGCAGCCGTTGAAGTGGTCTGAAGCGTTATTCCTTCCGAGGTAAAAACGCGGATGCTTGCTCCCGCAAGAGGTGCTCCTGTTACGATATCCGTAATAATGCCCGACAGCGCTCCCGCAACCGGGGATAAGGCCGCATTAATTGTTTTCGTTTGTCCCGCAGCGATGGAGAAACCTATCACCTGCGCTACAAACGTGTCGGCGGATAATCGAAGCCGGTCGTTTGTAGCTGGAGACAGGGAAGATAGCGTGTAAACGCCCGCAGCATTCGTCGTTGCCGTGGCTAGGATGCTGTTGCGATTATCCAGGGCTTCAATCAGTACGCCCGCTAACGGGCCGCCTGTTTGCGCATTTGTGATAGTACCGGTAAGGGCTCCCGGATTCGGTGCCAGTGCGGCATTCAATGTGAGGGTCTCCGCGATCGACAAGGTTACCGGAAAGTCTCGTGCCTGAAATTGATCAGCGGAAAAACTGACCCGGTAATATCCGGGGGTAAGCCCGGTCACTGCGTAAGCGCCAGCCGCGTTGGTTACTGCCTGAGCAGTCAGTACACCAATGGAATCCGTGACATGCACGACGGCGCCGGCAATTGGATTGCCGCCGACTGACGCAATAATCGTACCCTGAATAACGGCAGGAACCGGTACCAGAGTTATGTTTACGGTTTGAACTGTGCCCGCGGCAACCGTTGCAGCAGCCGTTGTCGTTTGATAGCCGTTTAGGCTGAAGGTGAGATTGTAACTTCCCGCAGGAAGCTGGGGAAGTCCATACAGACCGCCGCCGTTAGAGACGGTCAGTCCAACATTTGCACCTCCGGGCACGGTTGCAGCCTGAACCGAAACTCCTGAAAGCGGCAGTCCGGTTGATTTATCAATGATCGTTCCGGTTACTCCTCCAATGGCTATAACGGATACCGTTGCGGAGGAAGCGGGCGCGGTGATGTCTCCCCCCGTAAAGCTGTCGACCGCAGTTACCGTCTTGGTGTCCACGGTCCTTGAGCCGGATGTATTGAATTGGCCGGAAGCCTGATAAGACAGGGAAGCCGTAACGCCTGCGTTAAGATTGCCGACGTTCCAGGTCAGTGTTCTAGTTGTACTGTTGAATGCGGTTGTTCCTTGCGTTTTTTGAGTAGCGGACAAGGATATAGTCTTATCAAACAAGAACGGCACCTGCAGGAAAATCGTTGATGCCTGGCTTCGTCCCGTATTCGCAACATTTATCGTTCCCGTAAAGGAAGAAGCTTGCCCGGCGATAATGGGGGTTGTAGAGGAGCTTACCGTTTGCGTGACGGACAACTTGGCTCTTACGTCGCCTCCGGCAATGGTAACCGGATCGCAAAACAGAGTGCTTAACGTTTGTCCGGTTCCGATAAAGTCCTTATTGAAAATGTTGTTATTCGTTGCCGTGAAGAACAAGAAGCGAATAGCAGACTGATCGGTGATGCCAAGGAGGGAGAACAAGGTTCCGGCAGGAACAAAGAAATCGATAAAATAGTTGGTTGCGCTGCCTAGCTGAGAGCCATCATCGGTAGGTTGCGCCCTTGCGATATCGAAGTTGCAAATGGTTTCGCTATAACTGGGTTTTCCTTTGCCGTCCGTTCCTTCCGCTTGGTCCGTCATAACATTTGGCAGCTTAACCGAGTTGACAATAAGCTGTACTTCGTTTTCCAACCCGTTTACGACCAATTCCCATTCGTAGGTAGCCGGATTGTTATCGGTGTCGAACAATACGCCCCATGCGAAATTGCTGAAATTGTTCTTGAACCTGGGGTCGGCGTTAAGGCGCATGCGAAAATATACGTTAGTTCCGTCGTACGCGTAATAAGCGGCCGGAAACTGAGCGTCACCAACAATGTCCGTTTCATCCGGGTTAACGTCACGGATTGGATCAACAACATTAATGTTGTTTTGTTTCAAGGGAACAAACTGCGCGTTGCTAGGAAATGGCATCCTGGGGCTAAACCTCCATAACAAGGGTTTATAGTATTGCGGGAAGAGATACTATTTCCATGTATATGAATTCCGCCCTTTTTGGGAACATGTACGTGTAAGATGAAGGTGTAAAAAAGCAACGGTCTTCTGCTCGAAGGCCGTTGCCGGTTAATCGTTATTTGATCCTTTAGTGGTTGTTCCCGGAAGAATTGCCTTTCTTATCCGATGATTTGGTTTGCGTATTTTTATTTGCATGACCTTGCTGTTTAGCCATTTGCGTCACCTCCCGCATGCTTTGGGTTGAAGGCTGGGTGTATGCCAACGGCGTTATTTTACGCAATTTTTTCGTTTTTACAAATATGGCTTCGATTCATTCTTTTCCTGTGGCTAGAGTGCAAGCTGACGAGGGATTACACCGTCCGAAAAATAAAGCTTGCAATTCTATTTCGATCCATGGTATATTCTTATTCCGGCCGCGAGAGACAAGCGGTTCGGAAGAAAAGCTGATATCATCGAACAATGTCGATGAGAAATAAAGCTTGACACTGAAAGTGATAGCGTGATAAGATACTCCGCGTTGTCATGAAAATTGTTCTTTGAAAACTGAACAACGAGCGAAACTGCCCCGTTAGAAATAACGGAAAAGCGATGTTTTTAATGAATGAGCAAGTCAAACACTTTAATGGAGAGTTTGATCCTGGCTCAGGACGAACGCTGGCGGCGTGCCTAATACATGCAAGTCGAGCGGATCTTGCCTTCGGGTAAAGTTAGCGGCGGACGGGTGAGTAACACGTGGGTAACCTGCCCATAAGACTGGGATAACATTCGGAAACGAATGCTAATACC
>NZ_SLVP01000002.1:855746-1252356 GCF_004345425.1 Paenibacillus sp. BK033 | reverse complement strand
AAGACCCCTTGAAGACGACGAGGTTGATAGGTTCGGGGTGGAAGCACAGCAATGTGTGGAGCTGACGAATACTAATCGGTCGAGGGCTTATCCTAAAACAACCCCAAAAAGTGAAGTTAAGCGTTGCAGCTTATTCCGATTACTTTTCGGGGACCCCGGTGTAACAACCGGAAAACACTTAAGGAATTCAAACTTTCGCATCCAGTTTTCAAGGCGCAAAGCCATGTACATATTAAACCTGCCTGTTCTAGGCAGGTTTTTTTGTTGTTTACTGATTAATGTTTGTAAACATTTGTATGGATATATACCGACCATAACAGCAATATATTTTCGAATTAATATAGAGTAATGAGTAATTAGCCATAAATTATGATGAATAATGAGAGTAATATTAGAACGAATGAGAAATTTCTATGAATACCCAATTATTCAGGATAGTTATGGTAAACTCAAAAAACGCGAGTCTAAAGACAAGCAAGCATACATACTGGAGGGATCGCATACATGAAACGAAAGCTTGGCACACTCGTCTTGTTGATGCTGATAGCATCTATCCTCTGCCTGCCTTTGGAGGCGTCGGCTGCATCGTTAAAGGTAGGCAGCAAAGGGACTGAGGTTAAGGATTTGCAGGAAAGACTTTATATGTTGGATTACTATAAAGGCAATATAACGAGTTATTTTAGCATATCAACGAAGTCTGCTGTAGCAGCCTTTCAGAAGGGCGCTGGCTTGAAGCCCGATGGCGTTGCCGGCTCCGCAACGCTGCACGCTCTGCACAAAGTAACCGTAGACCGCTCTGACTTGTCCCGTATGGCGAGAGTCGTTAACGCAGAGGCGGGAGGCGAGAGCTACAAAGGAAAGATTGCCGTAGCGGCCGTTATTTTAAACCGTACAAAAACGAGCGGTTTCCCAAGTACAATACGAGGAGTTATTTTTGCTCCAAGCGCATTTAGCGTCGTTAGCAACGGGCAGTTCTGGAAGATGCCGACGGTCAGCGCATTGGATGCTGCCAAGGATGCAGCAAAGCGGGTTGATCCTACGCATGGCGCTTTGTATTTCTACAATCCCAAAATTACGAATTCCCAATGGATGAAGTCGCGCCCGGTAACCGTAAAGATCGGGAACCACGTGTTCACCAAATAATGAAAAGAAGCCTGCCGTTTACGCATTCGTAAACGGCAGGCTTTTTTAACCAAAGAAGGTTTTGTATAGCAGGAACACGTTAAGGACGATAATGACAACAGCTACAAACCAAGCGAGTATTTTCATCCATAGCGGATTAACGAAATTGCCCATTTTCTTTTTGTCGCTGGTGAACTGAATGAGGGGAACGACGGCAAAGGATAATTGGAACGACAGAATAATCTGACTGAGAATCAAGAGCTGTGCCGTGCCGCTTTCACCGGAAATCGCGGTAACAATAACGGCCGGAATGATGGCGATCAGCCGAGTAATCAAGCGGCGGAGCCAAGGTTTAAGCCGGATGTTCAGGAAGCCCTCCATGACGATCTGACCGGCAAGCGTGCCTGTCAGCGTAGAGTTTTGCCCCGAAGCAAGAAGCGCTACACCAAATAGAACGGAACCAACCGCCGTACCGAGAAGCGGTGTTAATAAATCATACGCCTGACTGATTTCGGACACTTCGGTCATACCTGCTTCATGGAACGTAGCGGCTGAGATAATCAGTATTGCGGCATTTATGAATAAAGCGAAGAACAGAGCTATGGTTGAGTCCCATGTCGCGTATTTGATGGCCTCGCGTTTGCCAAGCTCCGTCTGATCGTAACGTCTGGTTTGCACGATGGACGAATGCAGATACAGGTTGTGCGGCATTACGGTAGCGCCAAGGATACCAATGGCAATGTACAGCATCATTGGGTTAGTGACAATGTGTTGGCTGGGGATTAAGCCAGAGAACAGAGCCGGTGCATCCGGTTTTGCCAGAAAAATCTCGGTAATAAAGCAAGCTCCGATTGTAAAAATTAGAACAATAACAAGTCTTTCGATATACTTGAAACCTTTATTCTGCAGAAGAAGAACAATAAAGACGTCGAGCACGGTTATGATTACTCCGTAAATCAAAGGTACGCCAAACAATAAATTCAGCGCGATCGCTGAGCCGATAACCTCGGCCAAATCGCAAGCGGCGATAGCCAGCTCGCATAGCAGCCATAACGTAAAGACAACTGGCTTACTGTAATGGTCCCGACATGCCTGCGCAAGGTCTCTCCCTGTGACTATACCCAATTTTCCTGCCAATGCTTGCAGCAAAATTGCCATCAGGTTGGAGATCAGAATAACCGAAAGCAGCGTGTAACCAAACATGGCGCCTCCGGCTATATCCGTTGCCCAGTTTCCCGGGTCCATATAACCTACGGCTACAAGGTAGCCGGGTCCGGCAAACGCCATAAACTTTTTCAACCAGGAGCCCTTTGTTGGAATGCGGAGCGAACGGTGTACTTCCGGCAAGGAAGGCTGCGTACCTTGCGTACGCCAAGCTTCATCCTGCGACTGCGTAACGGATGTCTCCATCATGAAAATCACCTCTTGTCTTTTCCTTAGCTAATATTGTTGCATGAGTGCAACTTTTCTGTCTAAAAAAACCACATACTTAGGAGTATGCAGAGCGGATTTTTTTGTTTCTTAATTTTATTGTACTCGTGCAACTTTTTTTGTCAATGACAACTTTCAGCCTGTTAGATCGAATACCACATGGTATGGATTCATTTTGCGATGGGTGAAGAGAAAATGCAAAGGGTCGTTCCTTGGAGAGAACAACCCTTTACCAATCTAATCCTCATCATGATGATCACGATGCTCAGTATGTCCGTCGAAAGCATGCTGGACATTCTCCATGAATTCTTCGACGGCTTCGCTGATCATGTCGATTGGACCGGAGCTCTCGTGATCCTTCGGCGTATTGATTCCGGCTACTGTATTCGAGGTTTCGTTATAGAACTCATCATATTCATCATTATGCTTATCTCGTCTGCTCATGAATCAACAACCTCCTCGGCTAACATTCCATGTCTTAAGGTAGTTTACCCAATCTAAATGAAATGAATCAGGCCTTCCACGAGCACGATAAAAATGATTACCCCATACTGTACATGCACACTTAGGCCTATGCCCACATACAATGTAGAACTGACGTATTCGGAGGATGGCTTAGTACGGAGTCTTTCCATTACAGCATGGGGGTGTACAGTATGGGGTTGTTTGCAGCTATTGCGCTATTCATTAAGCAGTTGTCACTGCTTGTATCTTATGTGAAAAATAATGCTTTCCCGCAGCCGCTGCATGAAGAGGAAGAGATGAAGCATTTGCAATTGATGGCCGAAGGCAACGCACATTCGCGCAACTTACTTATTGAACATAACCTGCGCTTGGTTGCCCATATAGTGAAAAAATTCGACAATACGGGGGAAGATCTTGAGGACCTGATTTCCATCGGAACGATTGGATTGATTAAAGCGATCGAAAGCTTCCAGACCGGGAAAGGCACGAAGCTTGCCACTTTTGCCGCTCGTTGTATCGAGAATGAAATACTTATGCATTTGCGTTCTTTGAAGAAGACGAGGAAAGATGTTTCCCTGCATGACCCAATTGGCACAGACAAAGAGGGGAACGAAATAACGCTGATCGACATTCTAGGCACGGAAGCCGACGATGTCGTGGACCGGGTGCAACTGAAGATTGAGAAAAGCAAGATCTACCGCAATCTCGATATTCTCGATGAGCGCGAGCAGGAAGTGATCCGCGGCCGGTTCGGCCTGGATCATGGCGGGGATGAGCGGACGCAGCGGGAGATTGCGAAGGAGCTTGGCATCAGCCGCAGCTACGTGTCTAGGATTGAGAAGAGGGCGCTGATGAAGCTGTATCATGAGTTTTATAAGGCGAAGAAGTGACTAGTAGTTAATCAATAAAATATTGTAATAAGCAAAGACAATCCCCTTGCGAGGTGGATTGTCTTTTTGATACGGACGGATTATGGCTTGCGCATTCGCGTTACAAAATTCTTAAAAAAGAGCACATAGTTCTATAAAAAACACATACCGCTCCCGGAAAGCGCGCTATAGAATGAACTTAATCTTATGCAGCAGTAATTGGGGGAACGCTTGGTGAAGGATCTATTCGATGTAAAAGAATTCGGGGCCGTAGGTGATGGCATTTCGATTGACACGCGCGCAATTCAGCAAGCTATTAATGCTTGTCATGAAGCTGGCGGTGGATATGTTGTGCTTGCCGGAGGCACATTCGTTTCAGGAACGATTTTTCTCAGATCAAACGTCTATTTGCAGGTGAATCCCTCCGCAACTTTGCTTGCCAATCCGGATATCGGAGATTATCCGGACGGGACGCATTATAACCGTTACGTAAATGAGAAGGATATGGATAAATGCTTTATTTACGCAGAGGACGCGGAGAATATCGGCGTGGTTGGCCAAGGCGAGATTAACGGCAACGCCGAGAGTTTCCCGAATTTGGGAAGCATCTATCGTCCGATGATGATGCGCTTCCTTCGTTGCCGGAATATTCATGTCAAAGGTCTACGTCTATACAACTCAACGGCGTGGACGACAGCTTTTCTGGACAGCGAAAATATTTGGTGTGAAGGTCTCGATATCCGGAATGACAAACGGTATAACGGGGACGGATTGGATTATGACGGTTGTAAAAACGTGTTTGTATCTAATTGCAAAATTCTCGGCACCGATGACAATCTTTGCCTACAGGCAAGCAGCAAGGATTTTCCGATGAAAAATGTCCATATCAGCAATTGCCATTTCACCTCGATATGCGCAGCTGTCCGAATCGGATTGAAGTCTGTCGGAGATATTTCGAATGTGGCTATTCATAACTGCACGTTTGAGAATGTATGGCGGGAAGGCATTAAAATCGAGTGTACGGAAGGCGGGAGCATTACAGACATCGTGGCGCAGGGACTCGTGATGAGAAATGTTTCGCGGCCGATCTTTATTATTCTGAACAACCGCTTGGATGTTATTGGCTCATCGATTGGTCTTGATGAAATGCCGGCGATCGGCACGCTGGAACGGATCACACTGACTGATATCATTGCGGTGGATGATGAAGAGATGCGAAAAACCCATTATCGATTCACCGACGACGTCATGGGCTGCCCGTCATTCAGCGGGATTCGGGTTGATGCGTGCAAACCTTATCCAATCCGTGATTTAACGATAAGGAATATGGCCTATACGTTTATCGGGGGAGTTAAAAAGGAAGATATTCCAAACGAATACCCGGAGGTATGGGATTTGCGTAATAACCATCCGGAGAAGGTATCCGAGAATTATTACCCGACCTGGAGCCGTGCAACGTTTATGGATATACGTTGTGTAGACCGGTTAGTATTGGACGGAATGAAGCTTCATGCGAAATACGAAGATACGCGGGAATCGTACCTGCTGGATAATTGCAATACGTTAAAGATGGATATACTAGAGTATTAACATAGAAGGGCATGCAGGGACGCGATCGAAAGTCGCGTCCCTGTTCCAGCATCGACATGGGCATGTAGTATTGAGCTATAATCTTAAACATAGAGCAAATGAAGGGGGAGGTCACGATGAAAGTCACAGTAGTTCTAGCCGACGATGAGCCGCTTATCCTGAAGGGACTGAGCAAGCTGATTCCATGGGAAGAGCAAGGGATTGACATTATTGGATTCGCGTACGACGGGAAAGAGCTTCTTGAGATGATCGAGCAGCGTAAGCCTGATATCGTGATCAGCGATATCAGCATGCCGCATTTAAGCGGAATCGACATTATAAAGGAAGTGAAGCATCGCGAGCTGCCTTGCAAGGTTATTTTTGTCAGCGCTTATCAGGAGTTCAAGTACGCCAGAGATGCCATTTCCTATGGTGCAGTCGATTATCTGGTTAAGCCTGTCAAGAAATCGGATCTCGAAGCGGTGCTGGCTAAAGCGCTCTCCCTTATTCTTGAAAAGGGTGAGGAGGACCGCCGGCGCAGCAAGTTGGACCTGCTCGAGCGAAAAAATCATGACGATGAGGTAGACGGATGGGTCGAGCAGCTTGCCGAGGGTACATTGTCGGAACAGTCCGAAGGCTACCGTTATTTGACGGAAAAGCTTTTGGGGCCGCTATATACCATAGGTGCTGCGAGAATTGATCCGGTCGGTAACGATAACGAAAGATGGCCGATGCAGACGCAGAAGCTGGTCCAATTCGCTATTCATAATATTGTGCAGGAAAGTATTGCGGGAATTGGACAAGGTTATTCCTACGAGAAAGCCGGCAGCTTCGTGTTTGCTTTGAGTTATGAGGAGCCTGGCTTGCCGGTTCGTCTGGCGGAAACCATTAAGGACAATATCTTTAAATATCTGAAGCTTAACGTATCCGTCGGAGTTGGGGAATCTGTAAAACAATTGTCTCAATTAAGCCAATCGCGCGAACAAGCAGAGCACGCGCTATCCATGACGTATTTTACAGGATTGCACCGGGTCATCCGATACCGGAAGCCTGAACAGCGCAAAGACAGGGAGAAGGAGCTGTTCGTACTACAGTCTGAAATTATCCGCGTTATGACGGAAGGCTCCTGGGACATCGTTCTGCTTAAGGTGAAGGAGCTGCTGCAGGTTATTGAATCCGCCGCAATTGGCAACCGCCAGCTTGCGGTGTCGACCTGCTTCTCGGCACTGCTTTATATCGTGCAGGAAGTGAAAAAGTCCGATGCTCCCATGTCGGACTGGGGCTTTGATATTCAGCATTTGCAAAGCCGGCTGGGGAAATACGAGACTTTCGGAGAGATGTGCGAGGGGGTCTACGATATGATGCAGCTCTTATTCAATCGGATCGGCGATAATCCGGATCACAAGGAGCAGACGATGATTGCCCGAGTGGTTCAATATATCGAGCAGCATTACATGGAAGATATATCGCTGGAATCTGTTGCGGCGGTTGCCTTTATGAACCCTTATTATTTCAGCAGCTTCTTCAAGAAGCAGATGAAACGGAATTTCAAGCAATATGTAACCGATCTGCGGATGGAGCATGCTCTATCTCTTCTCAAGCACACCGACATGATGGTCTATGAGATTGCGGAGAAAGTCGGCTATAACAATGCAAGGCATTTCAGCGACATGTTCAAGAAACAAACAGGCAGGCTGCCTCAAGAGTATAAGAACGCTCTGAGGGATTATGGCGGAGGGGATTAATCATTCGAAAATGGTGGAACAGCGTATTCGTTAAGTTTTCAGCAGCATTCCTAATGGTCGGACTCATTCCGCTTATCGCTCTTAGTGTTTTTTCGCTGCAGGCGTTCACGGGTCATGTTCAGCAATTCACGGTTAATAATCTGAAGCAGATGTCGCTTTATATGAGTTATAACGTAAATAACTTTTTCTCCGATTATGACGAGATTACCCGCCTTATGTATACGGGAAAGTACGAAGGATATTCGCATAACGAGTCGACGAACCAGACCGTTAATGTCAACCAGAACGAGCAGATCAACAATATTCCGATCGCCGCATTTCTAAGAACGGTCTTGTACAGCGATAAGCATATCAGGAGCGTGTTTTTCATTCGTTCCATGGACGAAAAGATCTACTATGAGACGAGGCAGAGCAAGCCGCTGCAGATAGAAAAGCTGCCGGTCGCAGAATGGCTGAAGCCGCTAG
Organism: Paenibacillus sp. BK033; assembly: GCF_004345425.1. Classification (GTDB taxonomy): domain Bacteria; phylum Bacillota; class Bacilli; order Paenibacillales; family Paenibacillaceae; genus Pristimantibacillus. The sequence continues at coordinate 1,244,690 of NZ_SLVP01000002.1, read as the reverse complement.
AGAAAGATCCGAACCATCTGTCTATTTATCCGACTCACAGCGAGACTTATTACAATTCGCAGAATCAGAAAGTCATTACATTCGGGCGTAATTTGATTGACATTTCAGGCACATTAACATCAGTGCCGAAGGTTGTGGGAAGCTTATTCCTCGAAGTTGATGCCGGTGTGCTGGACAGCTTATTCCAGGAGTTGAATCTTAACAAGGATGACGAGCTGTATGTGCTGGATAGCAACGACCGATTGTATTATAGCAATAAACCGGCTCCGGTTGATTCGGAGCAGGCAGCATCCTTCAAAAGCGTCAATGATACGAGACTTCTTGTGTTTACCAGCGATATTCCTTACTTGGAGGGACGTATTCTTATCAGAGTATCTAAGCAGGAATTGTTCAAGCAGCTCACATCCACCCAATCAACCGTATATATTGCGATTGCCGTCTGCGCGATCGTGCTTCTTGGCATGGGTACTTTATTCTCGAGAAGACTAGCTGCCCCCATCCGTCAGGTTCTGCAGCACATGAATAAAGTAGAGATGGGCAATCTGGATATTCAGATTCAGGATTATAAAAAGGATGAAATCGGACGCTTGGCAGTTGGTTTCAATCGGATGTTAGACAGGCTTAAAGTCTTCATTAATGATGCGTATGTTGCGGAAATCAAGCAAAAACAGGCAGAACTAAACGCGCTGAAGAGCCAGATTCGCCCCCATTATTTGTACAATACGCTCGAGGTTATCCGGATGAACGCGGTCTATAACGATGACAGTGAGGTAGCGGATATGATCCTGGCCTTGTCAAACCAATTAAAATACGTCATCGATTACGGGGAAGACTGGGTTTCTATTGAGGAAGAGCTGGATCATCTGAAGGATTATTTCTACATTATCCGGGTCCGGTATGAGAATCGGATCGATCTCAGGCTTCAGGTTGCTGATAATGTAAAACCAAATTACCAGTTACTTAAGCTGTCGTTGCAGCCTATTGTAGAAAATGCCATTCAGCATGGCATTCGCCCGAAGGGTGGCAAAGGAAGCGTGCTTGTTTCCGTCGAGCGGTTGGAGGACAAGCTTTGCGTTACGGTATATGACGATGGGGCGGGCATTAGCGGGGACAAGCTGCAAGAGCTGAATCAGCTCCTGTCGAAGCCGGAAGCGCCAAGCAAAAATGTAGGTCTGAAGAACGTGCACGACCGGATTAAGACGACCTGCGGAGAACCGTATGGCCTCGAGATAAGCAGCATAGAGAATGTAGGCACCTCCATCCGGCTGCTATTTCCTATCATGGTGAAACATCTTAAATTACCTGCACATGAGGCTTAAAAAACTTCATTCATCGCAAATGCAGGCGATGATAAGCTTAATGGCAAGGAAGTCGACATCCTTGAAGAAGTGCTGATCCTAAAAGGGAGGTTACAGAAAGATGAAAAAGAAATCATTCCTTCAGCTATTTTCCTTGGTCCTGATCCTGTCGTTAGTGCTAACGGCATGCGGGGGTCAAAACAACAATTCAGGTTCAACCAGCGGCTCATCGTCCAACGAACCTCAAGGTTCGAACAATGGGGGAGAGAAGGCTAAGCCCGTAACGATCTCGATCGCTTATGCGACCGGCGATCCGGCGACTAAGCAGGCGATCGAAACAACGATCGATGCTTTCACGGAAGCTAATCCTAACATTACGATCAAGAACATTAGCGAAACAACCAGCGACTCTTATCTGGACTGGCTGAAAACAAAAGATGCCGTTGGCGAGTTTCCCGATCTGGTAGAAATGCGCGACACGAAGGTGTTCGCAGATGCAGGCAAGCTGGCTGAACTTCCGCAGGAGCTCCACGATCTGTTCACTTACCTGCCGGAATACAATGGTAAATATTACAATGCTCCGCTGACAGGCAACGCGCCGAACGGAATCATTTACAGTAAGAAAGCTTATGCAGATGCTGGTGTTACGGAATTGCCGAAGACGTACGACGAATTCCTTGCTATCCAGGAAAAGTTGGCAGCAACAGGCATCTCGCCAATTGTTGTAGGCGGTAAAGATTTGTTCCACATGGGCTTTTGGGTGAACTACTTCCTGATTAATAATGTGTACAATAACGATCCGGACTGGAACTCCAAGCGTACAGCAAAGTCAGCAAGCTTCACGGATGCTGCGGTTGTACAAGCGATAACGGATTACAAAGATTTGTTTACGAAATATGTAGACAAAGGCTGGCTTAGCACGGCTGATAACCAAACGGCATCGATGCTGATCTCCGGCAAAGCAGCTCAACTATACTCCGGTCCATGGATGTTTGGTCAAATTTCCGAAGCAGATCCAAACTTTGAATACGGTTTCTATGCGCTTCCTAACAAAGACGGTTCGGTTATTGTGAACGGATTGCCAACACTGGCGGGCTGGTCTCTCTCGGCTGAAGCAGCCAAAGACCCAGCAAAGGTAGAAGCGATTACAGCCTTTATTAAATTCTTCTTTGATGCGGCGCAATACAGTCCATATCTGGCGACGGTAAATGGTATTCCGACGACTAAAGCCGAAGTTACCTACGAAACAGGCGAGCAGATGAAGGAAGTGCTGAGGCTGATGGCTGATACTTCTGTTAAGAAATCGATGATGATTAACCAATGGTTCGGCGATAATGCGATTCCTCCGCAATTCCGTAACTGGTTCTATAAGTTGCTGCAGGATCTGGTTGTCAAAAATGCTGATGTTAACGAATACATGAAGCAGTCCGATACGGAATACGACAACAATGTGAAGGCCAATAGTCAATAACATCCTAGAAATAAACATGCGGGATAACCTCTGCTTACCCGGCAGAGGTTTTCTTTCTATAAGAGGCAGGAGGAGTGCGTTATGAGTGCCACAGTATTAACTAAGAAAAGAAAGCAATGGTGGCGGAGCTACGCGATATGGTTTATACTGCCGGCTTTTATCCTGTATAGTCTGTTCGTCATGCTTCCCACCTTAAGCAGTATTTATTTAAGTTTTACTTCGTGGGACGGAATTAGTGAAAATGTCCGGTACATCGGTCTAGACAACTTCAAGGAAATTTGGGAAAGTCCACGGGTTCATAATGCATTAAAAAACACAATCATTGCAGCTATTTCACTTGTAGTCTTGGAGAACGTTGTTGCATTGCTGCTAGCCATATTGGTAGACCAGGTGCGCTGGCTACGTCATTTCTTTCGCAGCATCTTTTATTTCCCGGTATTGATGAGCGGCATCATTATGGGCTTTATTTGGATGATTATTCTGAACTACAATTTTGGGGTCGTTAATCAGGTGCTTGATATGATTGGACTAGGTTCCATTAAAGCGGATTGGCTCGGCGATCCGGATTTTGCCTTGCTATCGATCATATTGTCAACGGTGTGGAAATCTTCAGGCTACTATATGATCATTTACCTTGCAGGTCTGCAAGGAGTTCCGCAGGAGCTGCTTGAAGCGGCAAGTATTGACGGGGCGGGTAAATGGAAGCAGTTCCGTCACGTGACTTTCCCGCTGCTTGCAGGTGCTACAACGGTATGTGTCATGCTGTCGATGATCAATTCCTTGAAGTTGTTTGATCAGATCGCAGTTATGACCAATGGTGGCCCCGGCTTCGCAACAGAGACGTTGACTTATATTATATACAAGGTGGCGTTTGGCGAAGGCAGACAAGGTTTCGGCACCGCACTTGCCATCGTGCTGTTCATTCTCATCCTAATCGTATCGCTGATTCAAATTCGCGTGCTCCGCAAGAGGGAGGTGCAGATGTAAATGAGTAAAAAAGCTAAAACACCAGTGACGGCAGGCAATATTCTTTTGTTCGTTGTCACAATTGTCATCGCTATTGTATTTGTCTTTCCGATCTTCTTCAACATTATGTCCGCCTTCAAATCGAACGCAGAAATTATGAAGGACGCGATAGCTTTTCCGAAAGGATTTTATGTTGAAAGCTTCAAGTATTTGGTGACGAAGACGGACTACCCGAAAGCGATGCTGAATAGTGCTATTCTAACACTTGGTTCTATTGCAGCCATGATTGTTATTATCCCTATGGCAGCTTACGCTATTGAGCGGAATAACAAGAAGTGGACGAATGCTGTCTTTGTTTTCTTCCTGTTCGGTATGATGGTTCCGTTCCAGGTTTATATGATTCCGCTGTTTAAGGAATTAAATATAATGGGGCTGTTTGGCAATTTGGTTGGACCTATTATGATTTACATTGCCGGTTCGGTTGGATTTGGTGTCCTGCTGTACACCAGTTTCCTTAAAGGTGTTCCGCGCGAAATCGAGGAGTCGGCAGAAATTGACGGCTGTACCCGGATCGGAATTTTCTGGCGTATCGTATTCCCGCTGCTAGGACCGGTTACAGCGAGTATGGTCGTGCTGCAAGGCTTAGGGATTTGGAATGACTTCCTAATGCCAATGCTTGTTCTCCCATCTGGGCAGACGAAGACGATGATCGTCGAGCTGTTCTATTATGTCGGCGAGTTCTCTTCCCGCTGGGACATGATCTTCGCGGGCACGACTATGTCACTTGTGCCAGTGCTGATTGCTTTCCTGTCCCTTCAGAAGTATTTTGTTAAAGGCGTCTCTTCCGGCGCAATCAAAGGATAGCAGTAGAGGAGATTCATTATGTTGAATGAGACGGATAAGGTATGGCTGCATGGCGTTATTGCTAAAATCTCCAATAAGATGGAATGGGTAAGCGAGAAGACAAAAGATAAGATTCCTTATACAACGATTAATGGCACATACGATGACCGTTCGGCGGACAATCCGACAGGCGATGCCGCAGACGGACTCTGCTGGTGGACCAACGGCTTCTGGGGCGGCATGATGTGGCTTATGTACCACGAGACTGGCAATGAAAAGTACAAGGAAATCGCCCAAATTTCGGAAGGTAAACTGGATCAATGCTTCCAGGACTACTATGGTCTGCATCATGATGTAGGGTTTATGTGGCTACCTACCAGTGTGGCCAATTACCGGGTAACGGGCAATCCGGAATCCCGTAAACGTGCGATGCATGCTGCGAATTTGCTGGCAGGACGATTTAATCTTGCCGGAGGTTTCATCCGGGCTTGGAATGATCTTGAGGGGCAGGATACAAGAGGCTGGGCAATTATCGATTGCATGTTTAATATTCCGCTTCTTTATTGGGCTTCGGAAGAGACGGGGGATCCTCGCTTTAAGCAAATCGCCATGAAGCATGCGGATACGACGATGTCAGCTTTCGTTAGAGCGGATGGTTCGGTGAATCACATCGTTGAGTTCGATCCGTTTAACGGCGTAGTGGTGAAGACGTATGGCGGTCAAGGCTATGAAGAAGGTTCGTCATGGACAAGGGGGCAAACCTGGGCGCTGTATGGCTTTATGATGAGCTATATTCATACCGGCAAAGAGGAGTACCTGCAGACAGCGAAACGTATTGCGCATTATTTTATTGCTAATATTCCGGATAGCGGAGTTATCCCGGTCGACTTCCGTCAGCCGGCTGAGCCGCGGCGGGAAGATGATACTGCTGCAGCGATTGCTGCCTGCGGCCTGATTGAAATCGCGAAGCGTGTCGGTCCTTACGAGAAGGATTTCTTCTTAAATGCAGCTATTAAATTACTCCGTACGCTCGACGAGTCCCGTAGCGATTGGACAGAATCCACGGATGCAATCCTGCAGAATGGAACAGGTGCCTATCATTCCAAAACACATCATCATGCTATTATTTACGGTGATTATTATTTCATCGAAGCCATTTTCAAGCTGAAGGGCAATGATCTTTATCTCTGGTAGTTAAAATGAATCAGCCTGAATAAATCAAGGAAGCCGCCGATCGATTCATCCATACGGCGGCTTTTTGTTGAAGGAGATAATCTAATGACCATTATCCATAATCCTGTATTGCGGGGCTTTAACCCTGATGCGTCCATGCTTCGTGTTGGCGACGACTATTATATCGCCACTTCAACGTTCGAATGGTTCCCGGGCGTACAAATTCATCATTCCCGTGATCTTATTAACTGGCGCGTCATATCCCGCCCGCTTGACCAAGCGTCCGTGCTGGATCTGCGTGGTGTGCCAAGCTCCGGTGGTATCTGGGCACCAGCGCTGACTTACGACAATGGCATCTTTTATTTAATGATTACTACCGTTATGGCACGTCGCGGCGTTTTTAAAGATCTGCATAATTATCTGCTTACGGCAACGGATATTAACGGACCATGGTCCGAGCCTCTCTATTTGAACAGTAGCGGATTTGATCCGTTCCTTTTCCATGATGACGACGGCAGCAAGTGGCTGCTTAATATGAAGTGGGACTTTCGCAAGGGGAGGAACCGTTTCGCTGGAGTTGTGATGCAACAATATTGTCCGGATCAAAGAAAACTGATTGGCGCGATAAAGACTGTTGCTACAGGGACATCAATTGGCGTAACGGAAGGTCCATTTCTGTTCAAGCGTGAAGGCTGGTACTATCTGCTGCTCGCTGAAGGTGGAACGGGCTGGAATCATGCGGCGACACTGGCGCGGTCACGCTATATTGACGGTCCGTATGAATACGATCCCGATTATCCGCTCATTACGACGGTGGACGTGCAGGATCATCCGCTTCAAAAGGCCGGTCATGGCGCGATTGTTGAAACGCAAAACGGGGAATGGTATTTATCCTACATTTGCGCACGTTCATTACCGGGAAGACGATTATCCCCGCTCGGACGCGAGACCGGTCTGGCAAAGGTCGTTTGGACGGAGGACGGATGGCTGCGTTTGGCAAGCGGAGGGAAAGCACCAGCTTTAATCATGGAGCCGCCGGATTTGCCGCTGCATCCGTTCCCTGTGTTGCCGGCAGTGGATCATTTCGATCGTGATAAGCTTAGTGCTCAATTTTTTACGCTGAGAGTGCCTGCTGCTGAAGACTGGCTCAGCTTGACAGAACGTCCGGGATTTCTACGGCTTCGCGGCAGGGAATCGCTTTACTCTTGGTTCCGTCAAAGCATGGTGGCAAGAAGGCTGGAGGAATTCTGCTGCGAAGCGGAAACCTGCCTAGAATTCGAGCCTGAGCATTTTAATCAAATGGCCGGATTGACACTGTACTACGATGAATCCGATCATTTCTATTTGCGAATGAGCCGAGATGAAGAGAGAGGCCGGCATGTAGCACTGATCACAACCCGGTTAGGCCAATACGATGAACCAAACGATGCGTATGTATCCGTCGAAGGCTGGAATCGCTGCTACATGAAGATAAGAATCGATTACGAACGCGTACAATTTTATTGCTCTCCAGATGGATTGGCGTGGCAAGCGGTTGGTCCGGTTTTGGATTTGGGACAGTTATCCGATGAATATGAAGGAAAACTTGGCTTTACCGGCACGTTTGTCGGTCTCTGTGCGCAGGACTTGTCAGGGACGATGAAGCATGCGGACTTCGACTATTTCAAATACGTGAACCATGAAGGGACTAGCGTGGAAAGTCTTAATTGAAGTATTAGAAACAAATCCCCTATCCAAGTGCTTGATTGGAAAGGGGATTTGTTATTCCGCACAGTGTAGTTTATGAAGCCGGTAAGCTGCAGGAACCGCTTCAGCATTACAACCGCTTCAGATCAGCGCGACTCTTGTAATCGCTTCCAAATAATGAACTGTTAGTTTCACCTCCAAGGAGAAAATAGCACAGCTCTCGTCTTGTTTTCTTAACATCTTCATAATTTAAACCCCTGTCTTTACGCTCAAAATTTTTGCTGAAGATTTCGTTGTGATTATTGTTACTTTTCAACCCTATCATTAAAATTGCAGACTTACCCGTTATACGCAGGCATGGGAGAATCGGGGAATCTATTATAGGGGAAAGGTGATGTAATGGTGCTCAGAACAGAATATCGGGAGAAGCTGGAGGCCTTAGTGAATCGGGCTAAGGAAATTTTGGAGTCCAGAAGAGAGTATTACACAGATGGAGCCAAGTTAGCTTTGGAGGATATGTTGCAGGCAGCCCAACAAGCTCTTGACGGAACAACTAACCTTCCTTTTTCTCGAAGTCGAGAGTTTTATGTACCACGCGAAGATGAGGCCATTCCATTTGCAGCCAAAAGATTTACGATGGTACCGCCCTTTAAGGAAGAGGGGGATGTATATACCCATTACGGTCTTGAGACTGCTATTGAATGGTTTGAAAAGCAGGAATTGCTCGGTAGCGAGGATATGCTCCTGAGTAAGGCAGAATTAGCGATAACAAAGGCTAATGAATTGCTATCGGGAATAAGGTACGGAGATGAAGTAGGATTTTATAATAAGGCAGCTGGCAATAAGCTCTTAGATTCTTTACAAGTGTTAGTAAAGAAGAAGGAGTGCTATAGTTCCGGAAATCCCATGCAGGAATTGGCACGGGCTGTCGTAGATTGCTTCAACCGGATTCGGGAGCTCCGTCATTCCCGTGTACTTCGTACGGATGTCGAGCCTACCTCTACCCTTTACTTGGACCAGGAAGGGTTACGTAAGGTGAAATCGATGATCGAGTCGGATGTTCTTATCCGGAAGCAGTATGAAGAAATTAGCCGAATTTCGGACCACTATAGCTTGAATTATATCGAGAATGCCGTTTCCATGCTGATGAACGGTGCATCAAACTACGAAGAGTTAAACCGACATTTTTACTTGTGGAGCTCTACGGATAAAATCGTAAACTTTCGTACGCCAGAAGGTGCAGTTCAAGCTACGTTGTCGTTTATCCTCCCTTCCGAAGACAATGAGCAGGATGGTCTTGGACATGTCTGGATTGATAATCTCGATATCTTATCAGCGAGCGGAGGCAGTCTGACGATCGGTAACCGGGGTTTTGATGCAGGTGCTGGCAAGCCAGACGATTGGGTGCCGGAAGCAAGAAAAGGAAGGCCCATCATGAAGTGGGAAGACAAGTATCCCTATTGTGGCGGAGGTGACCGATACCGGTTGGAGCCTGCCAATACGTCTTCACAAGCTAATCCACGTTATAGGGAAGGGGACTCAAGACGTTCGCTGTATATTTGCAACCCCACGAAGGAGGATGAAGGCTCCTGGCACTACGAAGGAACCTTTGCTGTGGAGAGCGATGCCGGATATACCTTAACCTTTGAGGCGAAGCTGGACGGTAAGCTCAAGAAGGGGCTGAATACCGTCATTACATTCCTGGATGATGAAGGTAAAGCCATAGGGACATTTGATTATGTATTTAACAGAAAATCCCATCTTCCCGGTGGGCGTTTCCAAATGGCTATGCAATGCGACGCTATTCGTTACGCGGTGACAGGAGAGTCTGTATACGCCCAAAAAGTTAAACATGCACTTCTGTACATTCTAAATGATTTTTGTCAAGGAGCCGAGCATTGGCTTGTTACGAATCTTCGTCCGGAGGGCAGCGACAGCTACGGTGCTGTGCAAGGGGGAAGACTTCTAAGCAGCGCCGCGGTAAGTTACTCCTTCATTAAGCAGGCAGAGGTCTTCTCCGATGCGGAGAAGAAGCGCTTTTACGGAATGGTCGAATACTTGCTGCGTTATATGCTTGACCTAAGGGACAGGACCGAATGGACAGCTTACGATGCGCAGGCAGGCTGCACAAACTGGCAGACGGACATGTGTGCCGGAACGGGTTTTATGATGATGGTATTAAACGACTTTCCGAATCGGCATACATGGCTGTATAACGCTAACACCATACTGAAAGCACAACTGGAGCTAAACGTTAACCCGGATTCGTCCTGGCCGGAGTCGATCCGGTATCATCATGCCGCTCTTGAACGTTTTGCCGGGTATGCCAAGGTACTGCAAAATGTGCAAGGGGAGAATTGGTTTGAAATAACGCCACTAACCCGGATGTTTGGTTTCAGCATAGAGATGCAGACACCTGCATACGAGTATTTCTCCGGACGGATCGGTACGCCGCCTTTCGGCGATCATGCGCTTGGCGGCGGAGAAGAGTTCGGTAGCTTCGCGGTATATTTAGAGGATGTAGAAAAGGTTGACCGCCGTTTAGCGGATCGGATGTACCATACCTGGGTGGCTGCGGGCAAACCTTATAAGAAACTATGGGGCGAGGGCATAGCATTGGAGAATATCATGGGCCCAGGTGATCTATACGTACCTACACGCTCGCTGGAGCTGAGCTCTACGGACCAATTCCCTCAAGCTGGTATTTATATATTCCGCAACCGGTTCGGAGAACGAAATCAAAGCTACTTCGCCATCATGTCGAGTCCGGAACCAATCGGTCACGGACATTTGGATCAAGGCTCATTCATCTTGTACAAAAACTCGATTCCTCTTGTTATGGATTCGGGAATCGAGGGCTACTTCGACAGCAGTACGAGTTGGCATATCAGCTCTTATTCCCATTCCTGTCTGCAATTCGCTACAAAGTTTACGAATATTCCAAAGCAAGGCACAGGCGCAATCAACCTTTCGGCCGGAACCTATAGTCTGGAGCGCGGATGGGCAGATGTACCAAGAACTAGTCGTGTGCTGGAGGTAACAAGGAACGATTCCGTGGAGAGCATTACCATCGAGATTCTTAATCCGGAAGGGAAAGGGCGTCATATCCGGCATGTTTCGTTTGTGAAATCTCCTGAACTCTATGTCATAAGGGACACGGTGGAGGATTTTGATAACCAGGTGTTATTTACATTGCCTGTAGCGTCCAAGCGCTCCGTTCTTAATGGCAACAGGATATATTCACACGGGGTATACGGATTGGATCTAGAGACTGCATTTCTAACTCCGCTTCATACGATCAGGCTGGAGAAAGGACGGTCTACGCCGTTCTTCGACAGCGGGGAAGAGGAGACTTGCATGATGGACTATATCCGGGCAGTCGCCGATGCAAAGGATGGCTTCCTGACTTTACTGCATCCGAAGGAGCAAGGACAGCCGGAAATGCAAGTCGATATTTTACGGGATGGTACAGTTACTATTCAAGCACAAGACAAGACAATTCGCTTAGTAAGGGACCATTACGGAGTACGTTTGATTGATTCGGCGTTGGAAGGAGTGGTTATGCAATGATCGTGCAGATTGATTTATTGAAGGAGTGGAAGACAGAAGGGACTATTACCGCTAATGGCTTCAACCTGCAAGACAATCTGCTGCTTCGTTTTCCTGCAGCTGCGGATGCCGTAGGCTGGTATCCGATTGGATTCGAGCGGGGAAACGATTCTGCGCTGGATGTGATGGATTGGTACGGTATTCTTTTAAATGTTTTTACGGTCGAAGATTCAGCGGAGATTAGCATTCATGCTCATTTCGCGGATAACCGAACCCTGCAAGCCAAATTATCAATAGCTGGCGCAGGCCATCATGAGGTAAGAGTAAGGCTTGGAGATTTCGATGTGGAAGCAGCTCAGGCTAATATTTGGCGCTTCTTAGACGGCCTGGAGTTTCAAGGGAATGCCGAGCTCCGATCGGCGAAGATGGTTCGGGGTGAGAAGCTATTCGTTCACGCGGGCATTAGAGGCAAGTCCGGGGAGGCCGGGGAGTCCGTTGTTTACACAATGACCGTCTATAATTGCACGGATTCGCACCAGCTAGTCTCGGTCAAACAGAAATACAACGGCTGGGAGTCCCTGCATCCACAGCTGTCATCCAAGGAGTTCGTGCTTGAGCCGTTTGGCTGCAAAGAGGTAACAGCCGATATTCAGGTGCACGAGACCATGGTGCCAGGCGGTCATGAAACGACTGTTTTGGCTTTTGTCCCGAACGGGGATGGAGGAAGCGCTAGCCAAATAGAGCTGAAGACGATGCGTTGCCTTCCTCATCCTTATATTTACTGGAACAAAGAGCAGTGGGCGGAACGCAGGGTGATGATCGACCGGCATGATGAATTCAAGCCTGGGTATGAGCGTATTCTCGCAGATGCTGACGCATGGGTAGTCAGACCGCCAGTTCCCGTAGAGGAGAGGGATTACTGTTACGATACCTATGAAGAACACTATATTATGTCAGCCGCTTATGCTTATGCGCTCACTAGAGAGAAGCGGTACGCCGAGAAGGTTGCCCAATTCCTCCGTTATTTCATCGATGAGGAGAACGGTTATCCGAGGAAAAAGAAGGGCTGCAGCCAAAGCTATGTGCAGGAGGGGCATTTTTTTCAACATCTAGCCATTCCGTATGACATTATCTATAATGCCGGGGTTCTGACACCTGAAGAGCACAGAGGGGTGGAAAAAAGCTTCCGGATCTACATGGACATTCTTGATCATCACATCCGGAGAGGACATATCTCCAATTGGCTGATTTCCGAGATTACGGGTGCTTTCTATTGTGCACTGGCTATTCAGGATATGGAGAGAGCACTTCGGTTCGTGTTTGGTCCGGGAGGCTCTATTGAACAGCTGAGATACGGTTTGTTCAACGACGGTTGGTGGCATGAATGCTCTGTTAGTTATAATACCTGGGTATCGTCGATGTATATTCATACGGCACATGCGCTGCTGCCTTTTGGCATGAATCTCCTGCATACGCATTTCCAGATTCCGTTTAATCATGAAGTGAACAGCACTTATGGCGGCCGCGATGCCGAATTGCGCTTTGGAATGTATAACAAGAAGTGGGGCGGCAACCGTAAGAGCTACATTTGTATAAAGGATATGTTTGATGCTACGCTTCCTTTTCTGGATGACAGAGGGGTGCTCTTCGGTATGAATGATTCCAATGAAAGAAAACTGGAGGGCGTGCATTTCGGAGCGACCTACAATTTGGCCTATAAGTACTATAAGGATTCTGAGTACATCCCTGTGATGAGAATGGATCAGGAGACAGATCCGATCTTTGGTTATGCCAATCTTCCGGAGTCGGAATCCTCTTATGCGAGGAAAAATGCTTACGCCGATAATGTTGGAATTGCTATGCTGAGGAGCCAAACGCCGGGAAGAGAGCAAAGGCAGCAGATTCAGGCGGTGCTCAGGTACGGCTCGCATGGTTATGCCCATGGACATTTCGACCGGACTGAGCTTCTCTCCGTCATGCGTTATGGGCGAAGCTTCTACAATCCCGAGCATGTATGGTGGGGCTACGGCCATTTCATGTACAAATTTTACGTGCAAAATTCCATGACGAAAAATATGATCGTGGTCGACGGCAAAGTACAGGTGCCTGCTGATTCCGTAAGAAGCTTGTTCTATAGCGGCAAGGCGATTCAAGCTGCTGCGGTGGAAACGACGGCAACCTGGGCTTATCCTCCGTATGGCGGGATGATATATCGGGACAACGAGACGTTGGAGGAACGATGCGCTATGAACGCAAGTTCGCTGCCAGAGGCGCCGGATGGCGCCAAGTATGGCGAGCTGTCGGCGTTTACGGAACCTGTCCGGCAGAAACGGGTTATGGGTGTAACCGATGATTTTATCGTCCTGTTTGATTTTGTACGGGGGGAGCAGGAGCATCAATATGACTGTCTGTTCCAAATAAAAGGGTTTAAAGAGCTGAAAGCGGATCAATTGGTTGAGAGAAAGCATACGAGTCAATGGTCGGATAATCCGCTTTCGGATGCCCAATTTATTACGGATTGCCGATGGTACGAAGCACAAGGAACAAGCGTAGCCCGATTCGAGACGATCTTCGGCGCAGACGAGGATTTGAGAGGGACACGGTCTGCCTATAATATACCAGGCTCGCTCAAGATGGATATTCATACCGCTTGGCCGCGGCATACGGAGCAGATTCTCGGGCGGGCTGCCGAGAATCATGGCATAACCATACCGATGGATTATGCGATTGAAGTAGATGGCAAGGTTATGGCGGAAGGCGGCTTCGGGGCATGGATATTAGGCGAGGGCAAGGTCCAGATTGAGCTTGGTGAACACGTCAACACGTTGACACTGCGGGTGAAGAATCATCCTGTCTACAACGAGCAGAAATATCCGGAACGGACGAAGCAAGGGTTGTTCTGGGGAGAGGCGTATATGATTACCGAGGATGGCGCCAAGCTATGGATAAGTGAATTGTCCCCAGAGTATGAAAACGTTGATGCCGGCTGCGGAATCGGCAAGGATTACGAGGGCGGCCGCGTAACGATTGTAGGGCATGAATATCCCCGCGCGATTCCGACAAGTCCGGTTGACCATGAGCAAGAGGCGATCATAAGGGTTAATATCGCTCATCTTCGTGCAGTCCGCTTTGTGGGGCTGATCGGCGCGGACGCTTTTCCGGGAGACGAAGCGCAAAGGCGAATGACTTACGGGATCCGGTCAAGGGGCAGAATCGGAAGGTTTATTACCATCGTCGAGCCTCATGAAACAACTGGAATGATAGAATCTGTTCATGCCGCTGATGAAAATACGGTAACGGTCGAGCTTCGAGATGGCCGTACACAGATTATAACCGTGCAGCAGATGGAATTGGACAGCAACTGCTTGCTGCTGCAGGAATACCGGAACGGTATACTGCTCCGGGAGGAGCTTGCGAGCGGCAATTAACGAAGATTGGCAAAAAGGCATGTAGGGCAGGAGGCGAGCTCTCCTGCCTTTTTCATTTGGGAACTTCTTAAATAACCTGACATCTTGCATAAAAATACCGCATACAAGGCTTCCGCTGCTGTTTCTATAATGAAGGGATAACGAAACTGACTGGGAGGAAGAGCTTATGAAAGCTGTTCGCCGTTTTTTATTCAGAAAGAGCCTATTAATACGAATCATATTATCTTATCTATTTGTTGGTCTCGTTGTGATAGCCGCGCTGACACTTACGATTACTTCGAGGGTTTCCGAAAATTTAAAGACCGAAATAACCCAATCGACGGACCGTTCGCTGGAACAGTCTTACAATACGGCGAATATTTTGCTCAGCTCTACCTATCAGCATTTTGCAAGCGCTTACGGATCGGCAGATATTCAAGCTGGTTTTTATGCCAATGAGTTTGATACGGAAATGATGGGGAGAATCGGCAGCGAGCTGACGGATCTCGCCAATACGAACCCTATGGTTCACTCCGTCTATTTAATCAATACGAGGCAGGAGCTTGTCTTCTCTTCGCTCACGACGGTCAGAGGTTTTTCTGAATTTTATGATCAACAGATTCTTCATCTTCTTGAGAATACAAAGACTCTTCGGGACAGTGTGTTTATTCCCAGGAGTACATCGTTTGTTTACGATACGAAGCCGTTTAACGGCAACCTGATCTCAATCGCCTATATGAGTAACCGAGACGACCATGTATCCAATGGTGCCCTGATTCTTAACTTGGACCAACAGGTTCTGCAGCGTATGATGATGAAGGGCGCCGGAAGCAAGTCTTTCCAATCCATGATTTTGAATCGGCAAGGTGTTGTTATATCCCATTCGGATGAAGCGAAAATCAACTCCAATCTTTCGGAGCTTCCTGCTGTTCAAACTATTTTGAACTCCGAATCCTCGCAAGGCGTGCTAGAAACGGGAATCGATGGAACCGATCACCGCATTTTCTATATAAAGTCCGATAGCTTGGGCTGGATTTTTATCGGTGATATCGATTACGCGAGCCTTCTGAGCAAAGTAAATGAGATCCAGCGGTACATTCTTTTTGTAACTGCAATGATTTTGTTTGTTGTTATTGCAATCGGGTTCATATTCACCCGAATGATTTACGGTCCCATTCACCGAATTATTAAAAATATGAGCAAATCAGCGAATTCGGGGGCGGTAAGCGAGTTCGACCTGCTTTCGGAGACTTTCCGCTACTTGGAACGAAGGGTACAAGACTTGCAAGCGAGCATGGCAGGCTACCATTTTACGGAGAGAGCGGAGACCCTTCGGCTGCTGACAACCGGCGGCTGGAGCAGCGAGTCTGATCTGACAGGCAGACTGTTAAGGCTGGGGTTACGGCTTCCGGCTGCAGGATTTCAAGTCGGTATGCTTTGTCTGGATGATTACGGGGAATTGAAGAGGACTTACAACCCAAATGACCTCAACCTGCTGAAGTATGGCGTATCCAATATTGCGGAGGAGCTTGGCGGCGCTCAGCTACAAACATTCAGTTTTGATGGCGGGGAGGACATAGTCGTTGTTTTGTTTCTGAAACCATTCGGCTTGGCTGCGGAACTGAAGCAGCTTCTGATTGATATCCAGCAGCAAGTGGAAAGCTTTCTTAAGTTAACGGTTACAGCAGCTCTAGGCTCTTATGTTGATGAGCTTCGGCAAATTCCTTTGTCATGGCAGTCAGCCTATCATGCTTCACGATACCGGATAGCATTCGGCAGGAAGTGCTTTATCCCCGAAGACATTGAGGACAGCCGGGAACCAATTGCGGACAGCATTTCCTCTGCGATGGAGAAGCAGGTGACCGACAGCATGAAGCTTGGCGACGCTGTAAGGACTAAGGAAGCCATGAGGCAGTATTTCAGTCTTCTGCGGAAAGCGCCGTTCGATGAAATGATGTTTCTTCTGAATCAGCTTCTCTTCAGCGTCCAGCGAACCTCCAAATCGATGGCTTCAGGAGACTTGAGCGGCATTCTCCATGATATAGGTACGCTCGGGCAGCAGTTGTACAAATGGGAGACGCTGGACCAAATTGAGGAATGGTTTGTTGAGCTGGGGGATGCAGCTATCCGAACAAGAGACAAACAGCACTCCCAGAAGAACGTGCTCATTGTGGAGAAGCTAAAGCAGCATATTCATTGCCATTATGCCGATTCTAACCTGACGGTCGAAATGCTTGCGGAAGTAGCCGGGTTGTCGGTCAATTACATGAGGAAGATTTTTAAAGAGATTGCCTGCGTTTCTCTTAATCAATATATTGCGGATTACCGCTTTGACAAGGCTAAAGAGCTGCTTTTGACTACGGATTTGCCGGCCAATAAAATTGGCGAGATGGTAGGCATCGACAATACGAAGTATTTTTATATTTCCTTTAAAAAACATTGCGGAAAAACGCCGGATCATTTCCGGAAAAGCAGCAATGGACGCGTGGCGGAAGCCTAAATATCAGCTGGTAAGCCCCTTATCTAACAGGAATAGGGGCTTATTAGCTTCTTATAGAGCGTTTTTTCGCATGTTTTGAACGGATGATTTAATTTTGAACCCGTGACATTCGTTTTATTTAGGCATTTTGAGCGTTTTTTGAGGTTTTTCCCAAGTGGTTGAGGAGATACAGTAGGGTCATCCTAAAAGTTGCGAATACGAAGGAGGAACACAATGAGCGCTTCTGAACTCAGCAACCCCAAGCAAGCATATCCGATCAGAAAAAGACGAAGCGTCGCGGGAGCTTTTTTCTATGAATTGCTGAAAAACAAGTTTCTGTATCTGCTTGTTTTGCCGGGCATGATTTGGTTTTTTGTTTTTGCTTATCTTCCTATGGGCGGAATGGTTATCGCCTTTCAGGATTTTAAAGCGATGAAAGGAATGACCGGCAGCGAATTTGTCGGTTTGAAAAACTTCAAGTTCTTCTTTCAATCGGATGACTGGATTCGAATTGTTACGAACACCTTGTTTTTAAACGTATTATTTATCTTATTTAATACCCTTGCTGCTGTCGTGATTGCGGTAATGGTCACCGAGCTTGGAGGGAAATGGTACAAAAAAATCGCCCAGTCGGTGATGATTTTCCCTCATTTTCTTTCGTGGACTGTTGTCGCAATGTTCGTCATGGCATTCGTCGCGACGGACGGCGGATTTATCAATCAAATTCTGTCCGTATTCGGAATACCTCCGGTTCAGTTTCTTTCTTCACCGGCGTACTGGCCGGTCATTCTCGTGTTGTTGAAAGTTTGGCATGGAGCGGGATTCGGATCCATCGTGTACATGGCAACGATCTCCGGCATCAATCCGGATATTTATGAATCAGCGTCTATTGACGGGGCAAGCCGATTTCAGAAGATCCGTTACATTACGCTGCCTTTGCTAAAACCAACCGTTATTCTGCTTCTGATTCTTGCTGTGGGAGGCATCTTCAACGGGGACTTTGGAATGATCTATGCGATTGTTGGACGCAATCCTCCTTTGTACCCGACGACGGATGTCATTGATACCTATTTGTTCCGGGCCATGATGGATCTTGGCGATATGAGCATGTCAGCCGCTATCGGCTTTATGCAGTCCGTGGTTGGATTTGCACTTGTCTTGACGGTTAATTCAATTGCCAAGAAGGTTGCACCGGAATCCGCCATTTTCTAATAAGGAAGTGAATTGTGTTCATGATCAAGGAAAGCTTATCCGACCGCCTGCTTAAAGGCTTTTTTTATGCGGCTATCGGACTGTTCTCTGTCTATTGTCTATTGCCATTCTGGTCGGTCGTGGCCAGCTCATTCGCAAGTGAAGCATCCCTGTTAAAAGATGGATATACTTTTTGGCCGAAGGACTTCAGTACCGAAGCTTACAAGCTGATCTTCAGCAACAATACGATCTACCAGGCTTATGGGGTTACGACCTTTGTTACGCTGATTGGCACGATCCTTTCCATGACTTTTACAAGTGCCATGGCTTACTCATTATCTGTGAAGTCTGTCAAGTACCGTAATCACATCTCCTTTTATGTTTATTTTACGATGCTGTTTCACGGCGGTTTGGTCGCTACGTATTTATTGATCTCAAAGTACTTGGACATGAAGGATACGGTCTGGGTGCTTATTATCCCGAGCATGCTTAGCGCATGGAATATGTTCTTGCTCCGCAACTTCTTTGCTTCCATTGATGATTCAATAGCAGAGTCAGCCAAAATGGACGGAGCCAACGACATCTACATCCTGTTCCGGATTATTCTCCCGATCTCGCTCCCGGCACTTGCTACGATAGGGCTATTCTATGCTCTGAGCTATTGGAACAAGTGGTTCGACGCGGTTCTCTACATTAACGACAAAGATCTATACCCGCTGCAGTACCTGATTCAGCGCATTATGAACAATCTGGACTACATCAATCAAATATCGGCGGATGTTAGCATTCCGAACTTTATTCCGCCTGCGTTGACAGTCCGGCTGGCTACGACGGTCGTTACAATCGGACCTATCGTCTTACTCTATCCGATGCTACAAAAGTATTTTGTCAAAGGACTTATGGTAGGCGCTGTCAAAGGCTAATTCCGCTTCCAAGCGGTTTAGTATAGTTGCAATTTCAAGCAAAGAAAAGGGGATGAACGTTCCATATGAAAGCTAAACATTTGACAACTGTTGTATTATCTGTTGCACTTGCCGGCTCCGTGGCCGCTTGCAGCAATAAGGACAATGAGGTTAGTACACCGGCTGCTCCCGAAAACTCCGGGGTAACGGCATCGGCCCCGCCTAAAGCCGTTACTCTGAAAGGGATGCTGTTTGGCGACGCGCCGAAAGATCTGCCTCTTGTACTGAAGGAATTTGAGAATCGTACGAAGGATACGCTGAATACGAAGATCGATATTCAATGGAATGCGCCTGCCGATCATAAGCAAAAGGTTAAGCTAATGATGACAGCCGGCGAAGAGGTGGACTTCGTATTTGATGCGGATTTTCAAAACTTGAAAGAGCTTATTCCTCAGGGGGCTTATGCCCAACTGGATAAATATTTTAATAATGACGAATATCCCGGGTTAAAACAAGCTTTCTCTCCAGCGTTTATCGAGATGAATAAGCGATACGACAATCATCTGTATACAATACCGTTCACGCAATACTTCTATGACATCCCAGTTGTTTATATCCGTAAGGATTTGCGAGAAAAACTTGGATTCAGCCAGCCGATTTCCAGCTACGATGAGCTTCAGCAGTACTATGAGAAAGTGCTGGCATCGGAGAAAGGCATTACTCCACTTGCGGTAAGAGGGATCGGCGGGTTCCAGGAAATGCTGGCTCCAGAAAGAGACGAGCTAGATACCGTCCGCCCATTAAATCTAGGGGGAATACCTTACTTCGTTCATTTAAGCGACGATCTGACTAAAGTTCTGGATGTTGTTGTTTTGGGTGATCCGGATACGGAATGGGCGAAGCTGCCGGCCCCTTTAAATACGATGAAGTCGACATTCAGTCAATATGACAAATGGGCAGAGTGGAGTAAGTACCTTGAGAAGGATGTACTGAGCCAAAAGGATCACAAAGCTTACTTTATGTCTGGCAAAGCCGCTTCTTATTACGGTACAGTCTCTTCTTATGCTGCGGACCGCAAGCTTCTGCAGGAGACCATAGCCGGCGCAGATCTCGAATTTTTTGTCTTAAAGGAAAAGATTCGCAATATGGAGCCGAAGGCGATCTCGACCAGCTACAAAGCCAATAACTCTATTGCGATTCCCGTATCCTCCAAGAATATTGACCGGACGATGAAATTCTTCGACTGGATGTTCCAAAGCCGCGAGAACCATGATCTGTTCGAATACGGAATTCAAGGTAAGCATTGGGAAGCTGTAGGCGACAACCAAATGAAGCTTTTAGACGAGTCCAAAAACTATATTTTCCCCGGTTATGAATTTACATGGAATCCAACAATGATCCGCTTGCCTGAAGATTTGGATGAGTCGGCTAAAAAGTACTTCGAATACTCGGCCAAAGAAGACAGCTACTATGCTCCCGTGCTTGCACAGTTCGCTTTTGACACAACGAATGTAAAAGGCGAGTTCGCTAATATTCAATCAAAGGCGGATCCATTTATTCAAACATTGAAGGCTGGACAAGTAAAGGATTGGGAAACAGCTGCCGTCAAATTGAACGGCGAGCTAAAGGGTTTAGGTCTTGATAAGATACGTGCAGAGGTTGCAAAACAGGTACAAGCGTATCTTGATGCAGGCGGGAAGTAGAATGATACGGGAGAGGATCTCGAGGATCTAATCTCTATAGGAACGATTGGCCTGATCAAAGCGATCGAAAGTTTTGAGTTTTATAAGGCGAAGAAGTAAAAGGGTATTCTTAAATTAAGTGGTACTATGCCAAGTAGTTGATAATGTCAGAAAAGAGCATTGCGTTCATGCAGTGCTCTTTTCTTATGCTAATGTAGATTTTTAATATTAGACCCTTTGTTAATTACCCCATTGATCGGAATAATCCCTTTTCTTTCTAACTTTGCAATCGCTTGTGACTGATTTTCATAGTATCAACTAATTGGTATATACGATCTCGTTTGCGATCTTGCTCATGACTTCCAGCTCGCGATTTGTAAATGTATGTCTTAACTTTCTTTCTTTATAGAATTAATGTTTGAAACTTACAAATCAAGTTTAGATTCTCCATGGTTTGTTTGCCGGAAAGCAGATAACATTTCTTATTGTAAGCGCTGTACTTCAGAAGAGACAGCCAAATCAAAGGGGGGATATTAGATGTGGAAAAGGAAGTCGCTGCTTATGTCGTTGATTCTGATTCTGCTATTGGCTGCTGGATGCAGCAGCAACGGCGGCAGTAACAAGAACAACAACGCGGGAGTCGACAGTACGCCTATTTCTTCGGAATCGGAAGCCAATGATGCAACTCCTGCTGCAATTGAAAATGATACCGGAACACCTGAAATGGATTTCGATATGGGCGGCCGAACGATTAAATGGGTTTCCTGGTATGACGAATCCATCAAGGAAGATAATCCGGATAATATCAAGCGAAAGCAGAATCTGGATGAATTAATGAAAAAACATAATTTCAAGATCGAATATGTCACGGTTGACTATGCGGAATATTCCAGTAAGGTTACAGCCTCGCTGCTTGCCGGAGCACCGATCGGCGACATCATCCGGATGGCAAGACCGTGGATGATTCCATCGCTTGTTAAGCAGGAGCTGTTCGCTCCCGTAGATGAATATACGAAGAATGACAAGGTATTTATACAGCAATATACAAACGATTATTCGGAGTATGCGGGCAGAGGCTACGGATTCCGCTCCGGAATTAACGGCGCATCGTCAGGTATTTTCTATAACCGTACTCTGATGAATAAATTAGGCATGAAGCCACTGCAGGATTATGTGAACGATGATAACTGGAACTGGGATACTTTCATCCAGGTTGCCAAAGAAGCTAACAAAGATACGGACAATAACGGTAAGCTGGATACATGGGGTGTTGCTACAGCCAATATTCTGGTGCAGGCGCTGGCTTCCAATGACGCCAATCTGGTCGCAGCTGATAAACAGAACTTGGAGGATCCGAAAACAAAGGAAACCCTGGAGTTCGTCTCCAAGCTTGCCACGGAAAACGTCGCTAGACCTACAGAAGGCGGAGACTGGACGGAACCTGGGCAGTTTTTCCGTCAAGGCAACACGTTGATGTACGCGGGAAGCGATTATGAGATGGATGGCTTCAAGAAGGATATGCCGGATATGGATATCGGATTCCTGCCATTTCCTAAAGGACCTAGCGCGGTGGAATATCGTTCGCATTTGACGATTCCGAACTACATGACCATTCCGAAGGTAATCGAGCATCCCGAGCAGTTGGTCTATATCTATGAGAAAATCAATGATATCGATTCGATTTACGATTATCCGAAGCAAGCCTCGCTGGAAACGTTATTTAGCAATGAGGATGATATCAATAACGCCAAGACAGCAGGAGAAACGATTAATAGAGTTGACGGAAAGGATGGTTATCCGAATATGCCTTACTATGAAATGGTCGGCGAAATTCTGGAAGGTGTATCGGTATCCACAGTAATTGACAAATACAAAGAGCAATTCCAGTCGTCTATTGACGAAGTCTGGAAGAAGTAACAGCTCTTTGAACGATAAGGGCAGGTCCCCACTGCAGCAGCAATGGGGACCTCTGTCTTTCATTTGCTTTTCCGTTGTAACGCGAAGATCATTTTATTTTGGCGGCAGATGGAGGATATCCCTTTATCTCTTTAAATACTTTGCTGAAATAATAGATATCTTGGATTCCGCAGCGCTCTGCGGCTTCCTTAACGGTGAAATCACCGGAAGAAAGCATCATTTCTGCGTTATTCATCCGGACGCGGTTGACATATTCTTTGAAAGACATTCCGGTATTCTGCTTGAATAGCTTTCCGAAGTAAACAGGATGCAGTCTCAAGCCTTCTGCTATCTCGTTAATAGCCATATGATCCGAGTAATGTTCTGTTAAATATTCTATAAGCTTCTTTATTCGGGGATCAAAAGGGGTTGGTAAATTTCGGTGAAAGCTGGTTAACAGACGGTGGATGATCAATTCGAATAGTGCCCGTGCCTGAATATGGTAATAAGGCTGCTTGCTCATCCACACATGGTTAAATTCACGCAGATAGCTTAGGATCTCTTTCGTGATAACCTTTTTCGTCAACCCCTGAAAGGGCATTTGAATATGATTATGAGGATCTGCCCAGTAGAAGTTAAAAGGATAGGAATGCATAGGAGAATCTTTAAAGGTATGAGCTTCCCGCACACTCCCGCTGGGAACATAGACGAGATCTCCTGCTTCAGCGGTGAATTTCTTGCCGTCAATATAGTAATTCGCCTTTCCTTCGATAACAAAGGTAAGATCGTGAAAGCTGATTCTAGCCTTCCGTATGGTCCAATCCGGATAACATCTTCGATTAACAAACAAAAAGATATTGGGAATAAGGTAGGGATGGTGTTCAAGCTCCAAGATGGTTCGCCTCCTATACAGCATCAGCATATATAGATTACATGCAAAGGGAGATCGTTATGATTACATTAACCGGCTTTGCTGATGAAATCTCATCGGAATTGGATATTCAGCTGGATGTCCTCGAATCGGAACAAATCCATCATCTAGAGCTGAGAAGCGTTTGGGGGAAAAATGTATTACAGCTCACTGATGATGAAGCCGTAAAAGTAAAAGGAATATTAGAGGACAGGGGATTTCAGGTATCTTCCATAGGCTCTCCACTAGGTAAAATTAAAATAACCGACAATTTTGATCTGCATTTCGAAGAGGCCAGGAAGGCAATATGGCTTGCATCGTTTTTTCAGGTTTCATATGTCCGTATTTTTTCTTTTTATATTCCTGACGGTGAACATGATCGCTACCGTTCGGAAGTTCTCTCGCGCATGCAAAGTCTTGTGCAATTGGCGGAGAGAGCAGGTATCGTTTTACTACACGAAAATGAAAGCCATATTTATGGGGACAACGGCGAACGGTGCCGGGATTTGTTACAAGCCATATCATCGCCTTATTTACGCGCTGCCTTTGATCCGGCAAATTTCGTGCAATGTAAGGTGAGTCCAGTATCTGAAGCTTATCCCTTGTTGGATGAATATATCTCCTATATTCATATTAAAGACGCTGTCATGGAGACAGGTTCAGTTGTTCCATCCGGTGAAGGAGACGGACAATTGAAGCAGCTTTTACAAGTATTGAAGCAAAAAGGATATTGCGGATATATGTCGCTGGAACCACATCTGCAGGCCGCTGGGAGACTGGAAGGGCTTAGCAAGCCGGAATTATTCATAGTTGCTTCAAGAGCGATCAAACTATTATTAGCAGAACAGAATATACCCTGGGCTTAATAATGCACGGGCAGCCGGTTTGTTGAGACCGGTTTTTTTATTTCTTTCATGATAGGTTTAGATTTAAATGACTTCAATCACTTTCAATAAAGCTCTATAATCGCTAAGGTGAAAGATCTATAATCTGACAGGCAACATCAATTAATTGAATAAATTGGAAAACAAGGGATGGCAGCTCTAGTGAGGTCGCATAAGGTGCGGGGGAATGGAGTGAGTAAACTAAAGCTGTTGCAGAAAATCTCAAATTTGAAAAATCATCTGAATGGCGAAACCGGCAAACAAAATAGTAGACAAAAGGAAGAAAAAATAGGTAAAATTGATACTATAGAATAGCGTTCTATAATATAAAACTTGAAGGAAGACCGAACACATGCCGATTATACAATCGCTCGATCGGGCATTGTCCATCCTGGACCTGTTCGACGAGCGGAACAGAGAGCTGAAAATCACCGAGATCAGCGCCCGGATGCAGCTTCACAAGAGCACCGTTCATTCGCTGCTCAAGACGCTTCAAATGCACCGGTATATCGAGCAGGACGCAGAGTCGGGCAAATATCGCTTGGGCATCCGCCTGCTCGAAAAGGGACAACTGCTGCTTCAGGGCTTCGACATCCGGGAGATTGCGCGTCCCCATCTGCAGCAGCTGTCGCAAGAGACGGGGCAAACGGCGCATCTAGTCGTATTGGACGGCTCGGAAGGCGTATATATCGATAAGGTCGAAGGCGCGAAAGCGGCCATCCGATATTCCCGAATCGGCAAGCGCGTCCCGCTGCACAGCAGTGCGGTCGGCAAAGTACTTGCCGCCTTTATGCCTGCTTCGGAACTCAATCGTATCCTTGCAGCTTATCATTACCACGTTCAGACGCCCCATACCATTACGAACGAAGCCGATTTGCGTGCCGAGCTTGAGCGCGTGAGGGCAAAGGGAGTTGGATACGACCGTGAGGAGAATGAACCGGGGGTGCGCTGCACGGCCGCGCCGGTGTACGACCACAGCGGTCAAGTATCCGCCGCCGTTAGCATCTCCACCATGGTGTCCACTGTAAACGACGAGGAGTTCGCTGCGTTCTCCGAGCTGGTTGCGCGGACGGCGGACAACATTTCAAGGGGACTTGGCCGATTGTAAGACTGAGTTCTCACGTACATGCCATTCGGCATGTACAATTTATTGTCGAAATATGAGAACTTAGTTTTATAATATAAAACTAAAATGGAGTTGAACGTATGCGTATCGTTCGTTACCTGGAATCATCGTTTTCGCGATTAGGCGCTTTGACGGAGGAAGGGTCCGTCTATCAATTGGAAGCATCGAACCTGATGGAGTTGGTGGCCGAGGCGAGAGCTAAAGGACTTTATCCTTCCGAGCATATATCCGGTTTGATCGCCGGGAAGGCGCCTATCGCTTTCTCGCTGGATGAGCTCGAACTGCTGACGCCGATCGAAGCGCCGGAAGTATGGGCGGCTGGCGTTACTTATTTGCGAAGCAAGGAAGCGCGGAATTATGAGGCGACAGGGGGAAAGCTGGATGCCACTACGTTCTACGACAAGGTGTATGACGCAGAGCGGCCGGAGCTGTTCCTGAAATCGACCCTTGCACGCACCGTTGGACCGAAGCAGCAGGTATGTCTCCGCAGCGACTCGAATTGGCAAGTCCCTGAAGCCGAACTGGGTCTCGTGCTGGACCGCGAAGGGAACATCATCGGTTATACGGCCGGCAACGACATGAGCTGTCGGGACATTGAGGGAGAGAATCCGTTGTACTTGCCGCAGGCCAAGGTATGGAGCCGTTCCTGCTCGATTGGGCCGACCGTCCGTCTGGCCGAAACCGTTGCGGATCCCTATGCGTTGCAGATCATATGCCGAATTTACCGTAACGGTGAAAAACTGGTCGACGAGCAGGCAAGTACGAGTCTGCTGAAGCGCCGGCTGGAGGAATTGGTATCGTTCCTGAAACGGGATAACGAGCTCTACGACGGAACGGTACTGCTTACCGGCACCTGCCTGGTACCGCCTAATCAGTTTACACTCGATTCGGGCGACCGGATTGAGATCGAAATCGAAGGTATCGGCATCCTGGCCAATACGGCTGTCTATAAGCATGAGCTGACGCAGCAGTTTTATCAGACCAAGTAGGAGAGGACGAGTGTACATGAGTGAAGTAACCAGAATAATTGACAATTATATTAACGGAGCGTGGACGTCCCCGCTGTCGGGCAAGCAGATACCGAGCATCAATCCGGCAAAAAAACGGGAAGTGGTCGGCCAAGTACCCGATTCTAATGCGGCCGATCTGGATAATGCCGTAGCCGCCGCTGAAGGGGCACGGGCTTTCTGGCGAAAGCTGACCGGCGCTCAGCGGGGAGCCCTGCTGTTCAAGGCGGCGGACCTGCTCGAGGCTAGGCAGGAAGAGATCGGAAGAATGATGACGCGGGAGATGGGAAAGACGCTGCCGGAAGCTAAGGGCGAGACGTTGCGCGGCGCCGCGATTCTGCGCTATTACGCAGGCGAAGGCATGCGCAAGATCGGGGACGTTATCCCTTCCACCGATGCCGAGGCGCTCATGTTTACGACACGCGTTCCGCTTGGCGTTGTTGGCGTCATCTCGCCTTGGAACTTTCCGGTTGCCATTCCCGTCTGGAAAATGGCTCCCGCGTTGATTTACGGCAACACGGTCATATGGAAACCGGCTACCGAAACCGCTGTCACGGCTTCTCTTGTTATGCAATGCTTCCATGATGCAGGGTTCCCGGCAGGAGTGGTGAACATGATTGTCGGCAGCGGCAGCGTTGTCGGCAGCGGCATTGCGTCGCACAACGGCGTTCACGGCGTGACGTTTACCGGCTCCAACGAGGTCGGCAAGCGGGTCGGGCAGGCTGCGCTCGCGCGCGGGGCGAAATACCAGCTTGAGATGGGTGGGAAGAATCCGGTCATCGTGGCGGCTGATGCCGACCTGGAGCTGGCCGTAGAAGCCACGATCAGCGGAGGGCTGCGCTCTACGGGCCAGAAGTGCACGGCGACCAGCCGAGTTATCGTCGTAAGCGATGTTTATGAAGCTTTCAGGGAGAAGTTAGTGGCCAAAGTAGCGGAGCTCCGGGTCGGCGACGGACTTCAGGAAGGCATCTGGCTCGGCCCATGCGCGAATGAGAGTCAGTTCGAAACGGTCATGTCCTATATCGGCAAGGGTAAAGAGGAAGGGGCGAGACTTCTGGTAGGAGGCGAACGGCCGAGCCAGCCCGAGCTTGCGGACGGCTTCTATGTGACTCCCGCCGTATTCGACGACGTGAAGCCGGATATGGCCATAGCTAGGGAAGAGATCTTCGGTCCCGTGTTGTCGCTCATTCGGGTGGAAAGCTTGGACGAAGCGATTCGTGTCGCCAACAATACCGATTTCGGTCTCAGCGCTTCTATTTATACACGCAATATCGGCAATATATTGACGTTCGTTCAGGATATGGAGGCCGGTCTGGTCCGGGTCAATGCCGAAACGGCAGGCGTGGAGCTTCAGGCTCCGTTCGGCGGGATGAAGCAGTCCAGTTCGCATTCGCGGGAGCAGGGGCAGGCCGCGATTGAATTCTTCACCTCCATCAAGACCGTATTCATTAAGCCATAGGCCTTTGAGAGGGGCAATTCGGGATGAATGAGCAGTTACGAACCGTATTAGGCGGGGATGAAGGCGCCTTCTTCTCCATCAAGACACATGCGCCTGGGCCGGCGGGCAAGCTCCCGCTGACGCCCGACCTTTTGCTTCATGCGCCAAGCGGAGATCTCTTCGGGCTGACGCAAAATGTCGGTATGGGCTGGAGCCCCAGCCAGCTCGGCGGGAAGCAGGTGCTGATCATGGGGACGATGGGCGGCATCCGGAACGAGGATGGAAGTCCCGCAGCGCTGGGCTATCATACCGGGCATTGGGAAATCGGGATGCTTATGAAGGCAGCTGCCGACGAGCTGACCCGTGCGGGTCACATCCCGTTCGCGGGCTATGTCAGCGATCCTTGCGACGGGCGCAGCCAGGGGACAACGGGGATGTTTGACTCGCTGCCTTACCGTAACGATGCGGCGATTGTGATTCGGAGGCTGGTGCGTTCGCTGCCTACCCGTTCCGCCGTTATGGGGGTGGCCACCTGCGACAAGGGGCTGCCGGCCATGATGCAGGCGCTAGCCAGCATGCGCGATCTCCCCGTTATTATCGTGCCCGGCGGCGTAACGCTGCCGCCGACATCCGGTGAGGATGCGGGCAAGATTCAGACAATCGGCGCCAGGTATGCCCATGGGGAGCTCAGCCTGGAGGAAGCGGCGGACCTCGGCTGCCGCGCTTGTGCTACGCCGGGAGGTGGCTGCCAATTCCTTGGCACCGCGGGAACGGCGCAGGTCGTGGCCGAGGCGCTGGGCTTGACGGTACCCCATGCGGCGCTCGCTCCTTCCGGCCAACCCGTCTGGGAAGAGATGGCGCGCCAATCCGCGCGCGCCGCGGCTGCCATGGCGGAGCAGGGCATCGCGTCGGCCCATATACTGACCGATGCCTCTATCCGGAACGCGATGGCCGTCCACGCCGCATTCGGCGGCTCCACCAATCTGCTGCTCCATATCCCGGCAATCGCGCATGCCGCGGGCTTGTCGGTTCCGGACGCAAACGACTGGACCGCGATCAACCGCAGCGTTCCGCGGCTTGTTAGCGTCTTGCCTAACGGGCCGATCCCCCATCCGACCGTCCGCGTGTTTCTGGCAGGCGGCGTTCCGGAAGTCATGCTGCATCTGAGGCGGCTCGGCGTCATTGATGATCGGGTACTGACCGTGACGGGATCAACGCTAGGCGAGGTGCTTGATTGGTGGGAAGGCTCGGAGCGCCGCCGTCGGATGCGCAGCTATTTGCTGGAGCAGGATGGGATCGATCCGGACAGTGTCATATACAGCCCCGAGCTAGCCAAAAAGGCGGGACTTACCTCAACGGTGACGTTCCCGACCGGCAATCTGGCACCGGAAGGGGCGGTCATCAAATCGACGGCCATTGACCCTTCCGTTATCGGCGAGAACGGTATTTTCCGGCATGTCGGGAGAGCCAAAGTGTTTACGACCGAGCGCTCGGCCATTCGTGCCATCAAGATGGGCGGGATCGTGGCTGGCGACGTGTTGGTGCTGATCGGCCGCGGGCCGTCCGGTACGGGCATGGAAGAAACCTATCAGCTTACTTCGGCGCTGAAGCATCTGCCTTACGGCAAGCAGGTAACCCTGCTGACCGATGCCAGATTCTCCGGTGTATCCACCGGTGCCTGTATCGGTCATATCGGACCGGAGGCTTTGGCCGGAGGACCGGTAGGCCGGCTGCGCACCGGAGACTGGATCGACATCCGGATCGATACGCGCCGGTTGGACGGCACCATCCATATGGTCGGCTGCGGCGACGCGCCGGAGAACGAACAGGCAGGAACCCTGATACTGGCCTCCAGGCCGCAGCATCCCGAATTGGCTGAAGATCCTGCGCTGCCGGACGATACCCGGTTGTGGGCTGCGCTTCAGGCTGTAAGCGGAGGCACCTGGAAGGGCTGCGTATATGACGTGGACCGAATCCTGGAGGTTCTGTCGGCAGGTATGAATGCGCTTACCGGGAATAAAACGGCTCCGCCTGCAGATTGACGCGAATGGAACCCGGGATTTTACCAAGAGTCGCTTCATCGCCTGGGGCTTCGATTTACGAAGAATGGAAGAATAGGGGGCGGGAAATTTCATATCGTTGATTCCGCCGGCCAAGTACTATGGTTAAGTCCGTTTCCGTAACGGAAGTTACCGTCAGCGGACACTCCTTATAACGGGCCGGTAATCGGAAGGGTTATCTTCCGAATCCAATCGACTCGACACAGGATTATAAGAGAGCATTATCATAATGCCTGTATGCCGCCGAGTTGAACTGCGAAACTTGGTATGCTAGAATTGTGTCTAACAATCAAGGGGAGTTGAAAAGGATAATGTAATGTTTCTTGCTATGAAACGAATAATAAAACATAACTTCAGTTGTTTTATTCTAGTTAAGCAAGAAGGCGACTTACTTCTTTTCACTCAAATGATAGGATCGATCCCGTGAAACGGGGCGGATTTTGTTTTCGTTAATTTGAGCTGCAAGAAAGGTAACTTTCTTGCGGCTCTTTATTTTTACGCAAGAAACAAAGGAGGTTGAATATGAGTACAGACACGGTTGTCACGCATGATTTACTCCGTATAGGTCGGATCGTATCCATCAAACTTATACGGAGCAAATGAGAATAGACGGATATGCGCCGACTTTTTATAAAGAAGCAACGTGTTTATAAAAAGGAGGAACTTACCATGTCAATGATTCATGTACAGAACCTGACATTTTCATATCCCAGCAGCTTTGATCCTATTTTTGAAGAGGTTAGCTTTCAAATAGACACGGATTGGAAGCTTGGTTTTATCGGCCGCAACGGTCGAGGCAAAACAACCTTTTTCAATCTGTTATTAGGGAAATATGAATATAGCGGTCATATTGTCTCTTCGGTGGAATTCAATTATTTTCCGTTTCCGGTTAAGGATAAAAGCAGGCTCACCTATGAAATATTGGAAGAGATATGTCCGCAAGCCGAGGATTGGGAGTTTCTTCGGGAGATATCATATTTGGATGTTGATGCCGAAGTGATGTACAGGCCATTCGAAACGTTATCCAATGGGGAACAAACGAAGGTTTTGCTGGCTGCGCTTTTCTTGAACGAAGGGCAATTTTTATTGATTGACGAGCCGACCAATCATTTGGATACCCACGCTCGAAAGATGGTTTCCAAATATTTAAAAAGCAAAAAAGGGTTCATATTAATTTCGCATGACAGGAACTTTTTGGATGGCTGCGTCGACCATATCTTGTCCATAAACAGAGCGAATATAGAAGTTCAAAGCGGTAATTATTCCTCTTGGAAGCTGAATTTTGACAGGCAGCAGGAGCATGAGGAAAAAACGAATGAGCGTTTGCAGAAGGATATTGGAAGGCTGCAACAATCTTCGAAACGTTCCGCTAATTGGTCGAATCAAGTGGAAGCCACTAAAAATGGCACAACGAATTCGGGTTCTAAATTGGATAAGGGGTTTGTAGGACATAAAGCCGCAAAAATGATGAAGCGCGCAAAAAACCTGGAGACCAGGCAAAATAAAGCCATTGAAGAAAAGTCAACGCTGCTTAAAAACGTGGAAAAAACGGAGTCTTTGCAATTAGAGCCGTTGGAATACAAATCCAAGGAACTCCTTCAGTTAACGGACGTGTCCGTTAGGTATGATGGTGAATTCGTGAATAAACCAATAAGTTTTAAGGTTGAAGCGGGAGACCGAGTCGTGCTGGAAGGAAAGAATGGCAGCGGAAAAAGCAGTATTCTAAAATTAATGCAAGGGATGCCAATCCGGCATACAGGTACGTTGAACCTTGGTACCGGTCTTGTCATTTCTTACGTGCAGCAAGATACCTCTCATTTAAAGGGGACGCTGTCTGATTTTATTGAAGAACATCAGATTGATGAGCCGAAATTTAAATCCATTCTCCGAAAGATGGATTTTGACCGTGTCCAGTTCGAAAAAGATATATCCCACTATTCTGGCGGGCAAAAGAAAAAGCTGCTTATCGCTAAAAGTTTATGCGAGAAAGCTCATTTATATATTTGGGATGAACCGCTAAACTTTATTGATGTTTATTCGCGAATGCAAATTGAAGAGCTTATTAAAAGCTTTCAGCCAACCATGGTATTTGTTGAGCATGACCGGACGTTTCAAGAGGAAGTTGCAACGAAAACGGTAACTTTATAGTTATACAATGGAGAGTTGCATACCTTGAAACAACAAGACAGCTGCCGACAAGCGATCGGCAGCTGTCTTTCTTTCAACGATTTTCCTCTGCCGGAGAGACGGGATTTGTTCTTGCCAGCCGTGCCCGATAAGCGCTTGGTGTAACTCCGTGCCATTTTTTAAAATGCGAAGTAAACGACTCGGGAGTATGGTATCCCACTTGTTCGGCTATTGCCCCAATCGTGAGCAAGGTTGCATCAAGCAAGCGAGCTGCTTCCTGCAGCCGGGCTTCTTGCAGCTTATCCCGCAGGGACATTCCGTATTGCTTGCGAACCGCACGTTCGGTCTGCCTGATGCTAAGGCCGAGCTGACCGGCAAGCGTTTTTATCGTGATATGCTTATAGTTGTACAAGAGGTTGTT
Organism: Paenibacillus sp. BK033; assembly: GCF_004345425.1. Lineage (GTDB taxonomy): Bacteria > Bacillota > Bacilli > Paenibacillales > Paenibacillaceae > Pristimantibacillus. Next base: position 1,212,174 of record NZ_SLVP01000002.1, on the reverse strand, counting down.
CTCGATCAACACCATTCGTTTATCGTCCAACGTCTTCAAGGGTTCAGTCTGCAGCGTTGGCCGATTGTTCGTATAATTCCGAACCAGTCCGAAGACCGTCTGCTCTAGTAGAATCGTTATGCAGCGCCGGTAACCTATCGCGCGGGCGTTTATTTCCCAAGCCAGCTTCTCGAAGACAAGCTGCAATTGCTGGTTATCCTGTCCAATCCAGAATGGCGTGTTCAAGAATAATCGCGCGATTTCGCAGACATCCTCGGAATCGTCTCCGCTTCTTCCGTGCAACCGTTCATGGTGATGGCGGCCGCTCGGGAGCGCCTCGAAGAAAATGCAATACTCGAACATCGGGTCTGACGGATCCGTAATCTGCTCGTGCTTGACACCCGGTCCGGTCATGTACAAGCTGCCGGGCGAAAGCGGGAATTCTCTTCCTTCCGCAACCAGGCTTCCGTGGCCGGACGGAATGTAATGGAGCTCATAACTGCCGTTGCTGTGACGATGTTCGGGCATGGAATGGTAGAAGAACCCGGATTTTATATAGAGTACGTTCAACACAAGCTTCCCAAGCATAATCTTAAGATCCAGATTATCTAATTGAATCATCGGATGCCCCATCCGCTGTCCTCCTAGCTGCGCTATTGCGACATCTTTGTCCTAATGGACGTCGCATTTACCCGTATCCCGAGCTATAACGGCTCGCTATGATTGGATTATAGCACACGCGGAAGGAGTGTAAGGATGGATAGAAATGAATATTTAAAACGGATTGACGAGGAGGTCGCATCGGGAAGCTTCAGCGACGACTGGGATTCGCTCAGCGGTTTCCGTGTTCCCGAATGGTACAAGGACGCGAAATTCGGCATTTTCATCCACTGGGGCGTTTACGCCGTACCGGCTTTCGCCAATGAGTGGTACCCGCGTAATATGTACATCCAAGGCACGCGGGAATTTGATCATCACCGCGCGACGTACGGCGACCATCAAACATTCGGCTACAAGGATTTTATCCCGATGTTCAAGGCGGAGAAGTTTCATGCGGACGAGTGGGCCGAATTGTTCGAGCAAGCGGGAGCACGCTACGTGATGCCGGTTGCAGAACATCATGACGGCTTTCAGATGTACAAGAGCGAGGTGTCCAGATTCAACGCATTCGAGATGGGACCGGAGCGAGATGTGCTGGCCGAACTCAAATCGGCATTTGAGGCACGGGGGTTAGTGTTTTCCGTGTCGTCTCACCGGGCAGAGCATTGGTTCTTCATGTCGCATGGCAAAGCCTTCGAGTCGGATATCCGCGAACCGCTTGCATGCGGCGATTTCTACTGGCCTTCGATGCCGGAACCGGATCATCAGGATTTGTTCGGTTCCCCGCCGAGCAAGGAATATTTGGAGGATTGGCTGCTGAGGTGCTGCGAGCTGGTCGACCGTTACAAGCCTAGAATCTTTTATTTCGATTGGTGGATTCATACGGCAGCCTTTAAGCCTTATCTCAAGAAATTCGCCGCGTACTATTACAATCGCGCAGCCGAATGGGGATATCAAGGCATTATCAATTACAAGCACGATGCTTTCAAGTTCGGCTCCGCGGTACTTGATATCGAACGAGGCCAGTTCGCCGATCTGCAGCCGTTCTATTGGCAGACCGACACCGCTGCGGCGCGAAACTCTTGGTGCCATGTCGAGGGAATGGATTACAAATCTTCGGTAGAGATTATTCAGGATCTCGTCGATGTCGTGAGCAAGAACGGCAACCTGCTGCTCAATGTTGGCCCCAAAGCCGACGGTACGATTCCGGAAGGCGACCGGCGCATTCTTCTCGATATCGGCGGCTGGCTGAAGACGAATGGTGAGGCGATCTACGGCACGACATTCTGGCGAACGTTCGGCGAAGGGCCTACGGTAGTGGAGGAAGGACAGTTCACGGACGGAAAGGCCAAGCTGTTCACCGGCGAAGACATCCGGTTCACGATGAAGGGGAGCGTTTTGTATGCGCATGTTCTCTCTTATCCGGATGATGGGATCGTGAAGATCAAAACGTTGAAGGAGCGGGCGCACCTTTTTCACGGCCTCATCCGCGAAATCGATGCGTTAGGGTTTGAGGAGAAGCCGGTATGGGAAAGGACCGAAGAGGCGTTGGTTATCCGAACGAGAGAGGTGCGCAGCCCGTATCCCGTAGTCTTCCGAATTCATGTTGACTGAGGCTGCAATCTAAATTATCTTCAGTGTGATTACGCAAAATATACATGTGCCACATGCGGGTGTAACAACTCCATGTGGTTTCTTTTCGTCTATGCCGCCTTTAATTGCAGACCCGTTGACAGAACGTAGAAATAGCTCCTATTATGAGAATGATCGATCTCATTCCTGCGCAGGTGAAAAATCGACAACAAAGAGGAGAGTGGGATAGCGCTCCGCCGCGGCATTCCACATACCTTACTATGTCCAACGTTTTGGCTTAAGGAGGGAAAGGGAAGATGATAAATAAAAAGGAAGCCATCTTGGAAAACATGATCCAAACGTTTGAACGCTTGAGCGGCAACAGTCCCTACACGACTTTTTCTCGTGACGATAACTGCGCAAGAATGGAATCTGCATTACCGTTAACGATTTTTAATCGCGTGTTTCATTATAATGCGCATGATTACGATAAGCTCAATGCAATCAGGCAGATGCAAACCATTATCGATTCCTATCGGGAACGTGGCGCAACTTGCGTCTGGCATACCTATTCCCATACGCAGGACGAAGTCGTTAACGAAACGCTGAAAGCTAACGGATTCCTATTTGGCGGTACCATGTCCGGCATGGCGGTTAATCTTAAAGAGAAAGCAATTAACCAAGCTAATGGTTCGGGATTAAAAATCGTAATCGTTCAAAGCGATGAAGAATTTGAGAGGTTCAAGCGGGTGTTCGTGGCAGAATACAGCCTGCCGGACGAATTGGCCAAACGCTTTACCCAAGCATTTGCACTTGATCCGGAGGGACGAATGCAGTATTATCTGGCCTATTCGGATGATGAACCCGCAGGAACGGCTATGACGTTCCGCACGGGTGAAGTGACAGGCCTATACATGGTTGCGACATTAAAGGAATTCCGTGCAAGAGGTATCGGCGGCGCGATCGTAGGTCAAGCTTTGCACGACATGCAGGCCGCGGGGGCAACGTTGGCCGTTTTACAGGCTAGTTCGATGGGACAGACCATTTACCGCAAACATGGATTTGAGGAAGAGCTGACGATAAATTTATTCGTATCACAAAACATGTAGAAAGCTCCGATTTAACTGCGGTTCCGAAGCTGTGCCAACGATCATTTTCGAGCATTTTTCAAGCGTCAAGCATCGATATGGAAGCATCGGCTATTTGATGCAGCTTCTTTTTATCCGCATAGGTTCGAACTAATACTCTTAATCCGATCAGCGTTGTCTGCAAACTAGCTGCAAGTATTTTTGCATCCTTATCAATCGGAATCTCGCCCGACTCCTGACCTTTTTGTATGAGCTCAACCAGAACTTTCTCCGAGTTATAAAAACCTTCGTTTGTTATTTCGCGTACTTCCGGATCCCTCAAAGCCAGTTCGGTCACAGAATTTACAAATAAGCAGCCTAACGGCCGACCGTCATTCACCTCAATCAGATAATCAAAGAGGAAACGTATGGTTTGTTTCGCCGAACGACCTCTTGCTACTTCTGCTTGAATAGTTGCTATCTTTTGTTTCTCGTATAGTTCCAGCGTCTTTACAAAGAGGCTATGTTTATCGCCAAAGGTGGCATACATGCTTCTGCGATGTATTCCCATATGCGTAACAAGGTCCTGAAGCGAGGTCTTTTCATAACCCTTTTCCCAAAATAAATGCATTGCCTTTAGAAGCACTTCGTTTTCATCGAACTCTTTATTTCTTGTCATCGTTTTCACCTCTTCATTGCGATTTTATCACATTGAGAACAATCGGTAAAATATGATCATGAATAAATCTCAAGTCATTGTCTCTTATACAGTTGTTTAAGCTTGAAAGTACTGACAGGAAAAAAATATGAAATATGAAGATTGGTATAGATTCGTTGACAAAACATTGAAGGAGTTCTTATTATGAGAATGATCGATCTCATTACGCGCAGGTAAAGTCGGCGTGAAAGAGGATGCCGTAAGTACGCTATTTAAGAATGGAGAGCTACGCTATGACGACGACACTGAGACACTATAAAATTTCGATTGACGGAGTAGTGCAAAGCTTTCACATCGCCGGCAAAGGGCCGGTTTGTCTGGTCCATCCAGGCGGTCCCGGCTTCAACTGGAATTACATGCGCATGCCGCTGCTTGAACAAACGATGACAGTTGTTTATATCGAGCCTATAGGAACGGGAGATTCGGGATTGTTGCAGGACGGGGATTACAGCATGCCGCGGTACGCCTATTTCGCGCATAAGATAGCTGAGCACATCGGGGCTGAGAAGCCCTGCTTCTTGGGTCATTCGCATGGAGGCTTTGCGGGAATTCAATATGCTTTAGATTATCCCAATGAGCTCGGAGGACTCATTCTCCATAGCAGTGCACCATGCATGGTGCCGGAGCTTGGAATGGAGCAGACTCGGCAAATCAAGCTCTATGCGGAGCGTTGGCCGGATCGTCCGGAAGCTCAGGCTGCGTGTCAGGCATGGATGGACTTAGGAGCGGGAGCAGCACAGGACAAAGAGTCGTTCCTAGAACTGTTGGGGCGGTTGTTACCCGCATTTTTCGGAAATTATTGGAATCTGCCCAAGGAGTTCGAGGAGTGGAGAGACAATTTGGATTTTTACCTTGTTCCTCGTAATCCGCATACGTGGGATGCAAGGGAGGTTTTAGATGCGATTGACGTACCGACTCTTATCTTGGTCGGCGAACATGATTTCAACTGCGGCCCGCGATGGGCCGCGGAGATGGACGATAAAATGCCCAATTCGCAGCTGCATACCTTTGAAGCGGGTGGCCACATGAGCCATGTTGAAAGCCCGGAGGAATTCGTGAAAGTCGTGAGTGATTTTGTCCGTCACGTTCGAAGTGCTTGATATTCTGCTGTGTGTCACGGTTTGGGAAGAGGTTTTATGAAGCCATAATGAAGAAAAAGGACGCCATCGAGGTGATTACTCGTGCCGTCCTTTTTCGCTTGTTATTGAGCCTCCAATACCGATATGAACCCGTCGTGAACTTCCTGCGTGATTGTTGTGCCACACCCCACTTATTCCTAAAATGGAATTATACTTCCTTAATGACGTGCGATTGCTTATTCTCCTTACCTAAAACCAATGCGCCAAAAAATTAAAGAAAAATACTTTATTCCACTTTGCAACAAAGTGAAAATCTGATACGATATAGAATATAGCCTATAGATTTAGTAAGGATTAAAGGGAGGCACTTTTTCATGGACAATTTGATGCTTGATTCCATAGATGCAACGACACATCTGGATCAACTCGAGGCTGAAGCGATTTATATTATTCGGGAAGTAGCGGCGGAATGTGAAAATCCCGTCATGCTGTACTCGATCGGTAAGGACAGCTCCGTGATGCTGCATTTGGCGCTGAAAGCATTTTATCCGGAGAAGCCGCCGTTTCCTTTCCTTCATATCGATACGACATGGAAGTTCAAAGAGATGATTGAATTCCGCGACCGCAAGGCGAAAGAATTCGGAATAAAGATGCTTGTTCACTCCAATCAGGAAGGGATTGAGCAAGGGATCAACCCATTCGATCATGGTTCCGCCTATACGGATATTATGAAAACCCAAGCCCTAAAGCAAGGGTTGGACAAATACGGATTTACGGCTGCTTTTGGCGGCGGAAGACGCGATGAGGAAAAGTCGCGCGCGAAGGAGCGGATTTTCTCCTTCCGCAATAAGAATCATGCCTGGGATCCGAAAAATCAGCGGCCGGAAATGTGGAAGCTGTTCAACACCAGAATCAATAAGGGCGAAAGCATTCGCGTATTCCCGATTTCCAACTGGACGGAAAAGGATATCTGGCAATACATTCGCAGGGAGAATATTGATATCGTGCCACTCTACTTCGCGAAAGAACGGCCTGTCGTCAACCGTGACGGGCAGATGATTATGGTGGATGATGAGCGTATGAAGCTCGAGCCCGGCGAGAAGATTGAAATGGCAAAGATGCGGTTCCGCACTTTAGGCTGCTATCCGCTCACTGGCGGCGCTCCGTCAGAGGCCGATACGCTGGATGCGATCATCGAAGAAACGCTTGGTGCGGTATCCTCCGAACGGACAACAAGGGTAATCGACCAGGAAGAAGCGGGAAGCATGGAGAGACGTAAACGGGAGGGCTATTTCTAAGATGAAGAGTCTGCTTAAATTTATTACTTGCGGAAGCGTGGATGACGGCAAATCCACCTTGATTGGACATATGCTTTATGAGGCTAAGCTCTTGTTCGCCGACCAGGAGAGAGCGCTTGAGCTGGACAGCAGGCTGGGCAGCCGCGGCGGCAAAATCGACTACTCCTTGCTTCTTGACGGGCTGCTTGCGGAACGCGAGCAGGGGATTACGATTGATGTGGCTTACCGGTACTTTACGACGGATCACCGTTCGTTCATTGTAGCGGATACGCCGGGGCATGAAGAATATACGCGCAACATGGCCGTAGGCGCATCCTTTGCCGATCTTGCCGTTATACTGGTGGACGCAACCAAAGGGATTATTACTCAAACGAAGCGCCATACCCGGATTTGCGCCCTCATGGGGATTAAGCATCTGGTTCTGGCGGTAAACAAAATGGATTTGGTGGGTTTTGACCCGGAGAAATTTGATGAAATCAAAGAGGAGTTCTCCCGCATCACGACTGAATTCCGGTTTGAGAGCATCCAGGTAATCCCTGTTTCCGCAACGGAAGGGGATAACATAACGAAGAAATCGCCGAATACGCCTTGGTACAAGGGGCTTGCTTTGCTGCCGTATTTGGAGAGTGTTGATGTTCATACAAGCGACGAGGCAAAGCCGTTTATGATGCCCATTCAGCGGGTATGCCGGCCGGACCACACCTTCCGCGGCTTCCAAGGCCAGATTGAGGCCGGCAGCATCGCGGTTGGCGATGAACTGATAACCCTGCCTAGCCATGAGAAGGCGAAGGTTAAACGAATCTTAGTAACGGACCAAGACAGGAATTCGGCTCATGCCGGGCAGCCTGTCACGATTCAATTGGATCGGGAAGTCGACGTGTCGCGCGGCTGCGTGTTTACGAAGGACAATAAGCTCCAAGAGGCGGACAGCTTTAGCGCTACGATTCTTTGGATGGATGATTCGGTCCTGACGCCGGGGAGAAATTATTTGGTGAAGGTCGGCACGAAGGTCCTTCCTTGTACGGTGACAGCAATCAATTACAAAATCGATATTAATACTGGAAATACGGTTTCGGCCGATCATGTGGTTAAGAATGAATTGGCTAAATGCGAATTTTCATTATCGGATGGTATTGTTTTTGACTCGTTTGAAAAAAATAAAAGCATCGGCGGGTTTATTCTCATCGATCGCGTAACGAATATGACCTCCGCTTGCGGCGTTATTGACGAAGCTCTTCAAACCTCTGACACTGCCGTCCGGATCGATACGGAAATCACCAGAGATGTTCGTGCCCAGCAAAAAGGTCAGCAGCCGTTAACGATTTGGCTTACGGGCTCCGTTCTGGATAATTCGGCTCTTGCAAAGGAAATCGAGAAACGGTTGGTAGCCAGAGGTTATCATACGATGCTGATCGATAACGGCTCAGGAGAATCCGTGCAGCAAATCGCAGCTTACGCCGCATTGCTAAACGATGCGGGACTTGTTGCATTGGTACCGTTCAGTTCCAAGAATGACAATGACCAAGCCATTGCGCAAGACATAATCGGTCAAGCCCTTTTGCCAATCGAGGTTGCCGCACACTCTTCAATCGAAGAAGCGGCTAGCGATATTGTAAAACGTGTTGTGAAGGCTCTCATTCAAGTATAGTTTCATCAATTTGAGCTATAAGAAAGGAAACTTTCTTGTAGCTCTTTATTTTTTGATGCGTTATGATCGGAAATCTGCTGAAGAAACCGGAAATGCCCTTCTTTTTGGTCTCCACCGGTTTTGGAGATGTCGATTTAGTGGCATGAACACGCGCACCTGCTCGTACACTGTACTAATGAGCTTGTACGATGACGGATTGCCGCGGAGGGATAACGATGAAAATTAAGTCCGGCGGATTCGAAGCCGTGTATTACGGCCGCGTTCTCGCCTACGGAATGAATCCGATCCAAGTCGTGTTGTCGGAAGAGAACGATCCGCTGACATTCGTGTTTTGCATTGAATTCGAATCGGAGCGAGACGACTATATGACGGATATTAGGCTGGTCCGTTACAATGAAGTCCGCATCGCCTGCGTTAATTTTCCGCGAGGCAAGCCGATCGGCAATCAAGACATGATCCAGCTCGGCGTATTGAACAACCGCAAACTATCTTTGCGTTACGAAGTGACTGTTAATTACGATGCGTCGTCTTGGGCCTTGGCCTTCACTTTCTATGCGGGCGAGGAGGCCGGGACGGTATGAACAAAATCGAAATTCAGGATCCGCGGGTAGCCAGCAAGATCATAGCGGTGAACGCGGAGAACGACAAACGCAAAGCGGAGCTTGGCTTCCTTGGCAAATTCTTCGGTTCGGGCGAGAACGTGCGTCTGTATATCGTCGGTACGATAGCCCTCAGCGTTCTTCTCATTGCTCTGGTCTATACGTTGATCCCCGACCAATACCGTTCGCCTGACTTCGGCTTAAAGGAAATATGGACGCTCGTGGTGCTTCCCGTTGAATCGACGATTATCGGTTACCTGATCGGATCGAGGTCGAAGGAAAACGCTTAGTCGCAGCGCCTTGAGATTGAAAAAGGATAAAAGGAAAAGCCGCGCGATTTCATCGCGCGGCTTTCATTTCACTAAAGGTTTACCAAGGAAGCTGATTATGCATAAAGAAGAACTGACCGGTCGGCCCGTCAGCAGGGAGCGAAGCCAACATCACGCTTGTCTTGCTGCCTTCCGCAGCGTCCAATTCGGCGTATTGCCCACCGATTTCGGTCTTCACCCAGCCCGGATGCGCGGAGTTGACTTTAATCGGCGTATCCCGGAGCTCGTGCGCCAAATGAATCGTAAACATATTCACCGCTGCTTTGGACGTGTCGTACGCGAATACCTTCATGTCGTAGATAGGCGCTTCCGGATTGGAATGCAGCGTAAGGGAACCTAGAACGCTGGACAAATTGACGATTCTGCCAGCTGGCGATTTGCGAATCAATGGCAAAAGCAATTGCGTCAGTTCAACCAAGGTGAAGAAATTGGCTTCGAACGTATCACGAACAATATCCGGCGTTACGCTGCTGGTTTCGTTCATCGGTACAAGATGCTCGACCTCCTTTTGCACCCCGGCATTGTTAATCAGGATATCGAGCTTCCCATACTTTTGGTCAAAGAAAGCATATGCGGCTTGACGGTCTTCAGCCAGAAGCACATCGAATTTAATGCTCTCCGCTTGGATACCCTCTGCCTGCAGCGCTGCTGCCGCGACTTTTCCTTTCTCCGCATCGCGTGAACCGATGACGACATGAGCGCCGAGCTTGCCTAATCCGCGTGCCGTCTCCAGACCGATGCCCCGGTTTCCTCCAGTAATGAAAGCGACTTTCCCTTCGAGATTGCTTTGGTTTGCAGTCATGTAGAATTGCTCCTTCTCCTTTTATTTGATGAATCCTATTGATTTTGTCCCTATTCGACATCTTTTGAGAATGATCATTCTAAATAGGCCTAAACACATCATACCCTATTGGGAACGATCAGTAAAGAATTTTTTTTGCCGATAACTGATAACTGATTCCGGCGTACATCGGATAAATAATTGTAAGTAAATATATAGTTTGTAAGGTTACGTCCCTCTAAATCGTCATGATAATATTAAACTATGATAACCATGCGACGAAGGGACGATAATGAACGATGAACAATCGGAATGTGACAGCGGTACCTGCCGAATATCTTAGGTCAGTTAATGGTGAGCTTCAAGGTACGATTCAAGAGGTTTCCTATGAGGTAAGCAACTATATTCATTCGTCGCGGCAGCTTGTCACCAATCGGAACATCGGGATCAGCGAAGCGGGAAGAGAAACCGTTGAGGGCGATACCCTATCGAAGAGATGCAATGTATACATGCCTGCGGGCTATGATCCAAACGACACGACCGTCAAATACAATGTATTGTATTTGCTTCACGGCGTCGGCGGTAATCAATTCGAGTGGTTAAGCAGCAACGGTCAGGTTGACGAGCGATATATCATTTGCAATTTATTCGACAATCTCATTGCAAACGGGGACATCGAACCGCTGATCGTCGTGTTCCCCAACGGAAGAAGCGCGCATGACTGGACGGACGCTTCCTTTACTACCGAAGGAACCAATATGCTGGGGTTCTATTACTTCGATTACGAGCTGCGATACGATTTGATTCCGTTTATAGAATCAAACTACAAAACATTCGCAAACATAAATAATACAACACCCGAGGGAATTTTTTATAATCGCATGCATCGAGCGATCGCCGGGCTTTCGATGGGAGGAATGCAGGCTCTGAATCTGATTGTCGGCGGTTACAGATACGATTCGACGCGATTCACGGGAACCGAGAGTGCCTGGAACAACGGGCTGGACAAAACGGTGCTTGCGCCAGGCTTGATCGATTTGTTCGCTTATGTCGGAGCTTTTTCGAATGCTCCCACGTCGAGTGAAGGCAGCGTTCTTGGAGCAAGCCTGGCCTCATCCGATTATAAGCTCCGGCTGCTGTATATGACCTGCGGAGATGCCGATGGCGTTGCCATTACGAGCTACGCGAAATCGATAGAGGGGCTTATAGACCAAGCGGGAAATCACCTTGGTCCTTTTTATCAAGTTCTGATTAAGGACGGTTTTCACGATTTTAACGTTTGGAATAACGGTGCCTACAATTTTAGCCGTTTGATATTTAGAAATAACGAGGAATATGCAGAATCGGATGTTATTCGGAAGACGCTTTAGAACCAAGGTTCCGGGAGAAAGCTGGTCAATTGCCGGCTTTCTTTTTTTAAGTTTATTCCAACATTTCAAGTTGACACTCATTAAACCTCTGTTATCCTGAATGTACCCCGGTTGTTCTTTCCACATTCCTTGTCCTAATGAAGAGAAAGGAAGAAATGACGAAATGAAAGGATTCTCGAATTATATAGGCGGGATTTCCATTAAGAATAAAATATTCATCTCCAATATTCTAATCATTGTCGTATTTATTTCCACCCAGTCGATCTTTGCCAACACGATATCACAGAAGGCAATTATCGATAAAGCCACAAATAATTCATCCCGGGAGCTTGTGCTCATCAAAAACAATCTTCAAACCTTGCTATCCTCCATTGAAGATTATTCCAAAATTCTAGCCAGCGATTATCGATTGCAGAACGCCCTCTATTACGATTACTTATTAAATAACGAGCCCAATGCGATCAAGCCGGTTGAAGGCTTAAACAACCTCTCGATGAACAAAACCCTTTCCGAGACGATCAGCAACATTGTCGAGCCTAATACCAAAATCAAAGCCGTCAGCATTCTTACCTCCAATCAACATTGGGTGGACGTTGGATTCGCCGACAATGCCTACGCTGCACGTCTATTTGGATACGGTTACGGAGCGGATGACCGGACCTATTTGCCCATTTGGACGGGGTTGATTAAATTCAGATTCTTATACGAAGGGGATGACAACGTATTTGCGGTTTCCAAAACAGTCATCCACAAAGATACGGGAAAAACGATCGGCCGAATTTTTCTGTACGTCAAAGAAACGACAATCGCTTCCATTTACGAGGAGGGGAAAAACAAAGGCGGTGAATTTTATATCGTAGATGCCGACGGCCGGATTATTTCCGCGCAGAATAAAGCCATGCTATACCGGGACTTCAAGGAAGCCGCCTCCATTAGCATCCCCGATGACGGTAAAGACGCAAGCTTTACGCAAGGGAGCGGAAGTCGGGAAATGCTGATCCTCACCCATCGCTTCGAACCGCTGCAATGGACAATTGTAAGCGCTATCCCGATGAATGAGATTACGTCGGAACGGAAGGAGATTAATCAATTGATCATCGGGATCGGGGCGGCATGCTTGCTGCTGGCATTAATGGTCTCTTTTCAATTGTCACGATCGATCACCCGCCCCATCTTCCGGCTTGCCAAGACCATGAGGGAAATCCGGAGCGGAAAGATGCAGGTCAGAAGCTCGTACCAATCAACGGACGAAATCGGATATTTAAGCGAGGGCTTTAATAATCTAATGGACCGCATTGAGGCGCTTATGGCTGAGAACGTCGAGAAACAAAGAACAAAGGCGGAGATCGAATTTAAATTGCTGCAATCGCAAGTGAAGCCTCATTTTTTGTACAATACGGTGGAAACAATTATTTCCCTTATTAAGCTGGGATTGGGGAAGCAGGCCATAACGGCCGCCCAATACATGGCAAACTTTTATAAAATCTCGTTAAGCAAAGGCTACGATATTATATCCATCGGCGAAGAGATGCGTCTTACGGAAAGCTATTTGGAAATTCAGCAGCTTCGTTACGTGGAATATATGGCGTACACGATGGATATCGACGATGAGATTTTGACCTATTCGATACCGAAGCTGACCTTGCAGCCCATCGTGGAGAATGCGATCTATCACGGGTTGAAGCTTAAACAGGAAAAAGGAATCATACGCGTCACGGGGAGGCGCTCTGGCAATCATATCGAAATCGAAATTTACGATAACGGGGCCGGCATGCACAAGGATCAGACGAAGGCGATAATGGCGGAATCCGGCGTCTCTTCGGAAGGCGGCGGGTTTGGGATCAGGAGCGTATCCAATCGGATCCGAATGCTGTACGGGGACCGATACGGTCTGCAAGTTGAAAGCGAATACGGCGTTTACACGAAAATTATCATCCTATTGCCTCTTCGTCCGCAAGAGCTACCACCGCATTCATAAGGCTCTTTTCTATAATTCGCATGCCAAGGATGGAATTGAACAGGAGGAACGGAACGTGTACAAAGTGCTTATCGTCGATGATGAATTCTACTTCAGGCAAGCCTTGAAGATTTCGCTGCCCTGGAGCGAGCTGGGATTCCAAATAGCGGGAGAAGCCAAAAACGGGGCGGAAGCGCTGGAGCTGATGCCCGAGGTAGAGCCGGATGTTGTGTTAGTCGATATGAATATGCCGATCATGGACGGATTGGAGTTTATCCATAAAGCCAAGGAGCGCGACCAGAAAACAAAATTTCTGGTGTTGTCGGGTCACAGCGAATTTGCGTATGCCAGGCAGGCCGTGCAATTGGGGGTTGTGAACTACGTGCTGAAGCCGATCAATGAAGAAGAGCTCCAGGGCTCTTTGCTGAATATAAAGGAGCTGATACGATCGGAGCGTCTGGGAGAGCTTGAACTGGACGATTTGAGAAAGCAGGCTAGCGAGGGCTTGTCCTTCATGAAGGAACAAGTGCTGAGCGGTTGGCTGCGAGACAGCGGCAGCTCCAGATCGCGGCCGCAGCCGGATCGATTGCACGATCTGGGAATACCGCTGGAAGGGTTGCATTACCGGGCGGTTGTCGTCGATCTGGATGCAGACGATCAGAGCCATCCTGACGAGGGGATGCGCATTCATAAAGCCATGGTGCAGGAAATCGCTAAGCGCTGCATGCAAAGCGCCTATCACAGCGTAAGTTGCCAGGATCAAGACGGGCGTCTCGTTCTGATCTTAGGTGAGCCAGAAGGCTCCTTCAACAATCTGGAAACGATTTGCGAAAAGATAAGATTAACCGTACAGAGCGATACAGCCTGTACGGTTACGATCGGCTTAGGCACCGGCTGCGATACGTTTGAGTCCATCCCGGATTCGTATAAGGAAGCGATAATGGCCTTGAGGCATCGGTTTGTATGGGGCGGCAACAAGGTTTTCGTTCATTCCTCGCAGGTGGATCCCGGAACGAAAGCCGGGCTGTACTCGGTGGAGAAGAGGAGCGGCTTGCTGATGCTCATGCGGATCGGAAATATCACCGAGACGGAAGAATGGCTCGTCCGATTTTTTCGTGATGCCCGCGATCAAAAAGCCTCCATGGAAATGCTGCTGCTTGCCGGAATCGAGATCGTTTCCACATGCCTTGAATTTTTGGCCGAAGCCTCGCAAAGCTTTGAGGATGTTTTCCGGGATACGACGCAGCCCGACATGATCCAGCACGTTCAGCGAATGAAGACGTTCAAAGAATTGGACGAGTGGATACATGCTTTAATTCTAAAGGCGATGGATCACGTGCATAGCCGCAAAACCAATAGAGCCGCCAAAGTGATAGAGGAGGTTAAAGCGTACATTTCGAATCACTATGGCAACGAGGAATTAAGAATAGAGGATATAGCGAGAAGCGTCCATATGAATTACAATCATCTCTGCTTCGTATTCAAAAAGGAAACGACCTTTACGATCAATGACTACCTGACCGAAATAAGGATCATTAAAGCGAAAGAGCTGTTTGATCAAGGAGAGAAGGTTATCCAAAACGTAGCGAACCGGGTGGGCTATGCCGACGCCAATTATTTCAGCAAATGCTTCAAAAAGCATATGGGAATTACGCCCAGCAAATATGTGAATCAAATCCAATAGCCTATTTAAGGCAGAGCTAGACGAGAGGGAAAGTTTTCTCTATCGTCTATTTTTTTGCCGTTAATTTTACTGCCGGACTGAGAATACTCTCTGTACGAAATTTAGGAAGATTCGTAAAATTAGCTCAAGGTTAAGGTTGATACCGCTTACAAGGCTAGATTCAACCGATATCCGTTTCGACAAATAGGGGAGGTATAACAATGGTAACGAAGTCAAAGGCAGCGGCCATGGTCCTTATGGCAAGTACTCTACTGGTTTCATCGGCATGCGGAAGCGGGAACAACACAAATTCCAACAAGCCGTCCAACAATCCTTCGCCGTCGGCAGCAAGCACGGAAGATAACAAGGAGACCGCGGCTCCGGACGGCAAAAAAATCAAGATGAGGGTTATCACGATTACGACGGACGAGAATCGCAATAACATTATGGAAAAATACATCAAGCCTAACCTTGCCGCTGCGCTTCCCAATCTTGAAGTCGAGTTTGAGCCCGGCGGCGGCGGCGAGGATATGGCAAACAAATTGAAGACGCTGAATTCTTCCGGGGATATGCCGGACGTATTCTGGAGCGATGCGGGCTACTTTACCCCGCTGAAGAACACGGGCAGCATCCTGGATCTGACGCCTTATATTTCGAAAGACGGCTTCATTGACAAATATGCGGTGCCGGATGCGTTAAAGCATGTCGATAACGGGATTTACAGCCTATCCTCCGGAGCGGATACGTATTTCACCCCCGTCATCTTTTACCATAAAGACATGTTTGAGGAAGCAGGGGTGAAGGTGCCGACCACGTTCGACGAGCTGCTTCAAACCTCGAAGACGCTCAAGAGCAAAGGCATGGTTCCGGCCGTAACCCCAGGCAAGGACGGATGGGGGCCGAAGCTCTTCATGCTGCAGCAAATGATTCAAATCGGGGACCCGCAGGCGATGGCGGATCTCGTCAGCAACAAAACGGATTTTACCAATCCATCCGTCAAGGAAGGTGCGGCCCGAATCGAAACGATGGTCAAGGAAGGCGTGTTCCCAGACGGCATAGCCAACCTGGATTACGGTCCGGCGATGGAGATGTTCACGTCCAAAAAGGCGGCAATGCTCATGATGTTTACTTGGGAACTGCCGAATCTGGCAAAAGACGAAACGGTTGATTTCTTCCCGTTCCCAAGCGCAAGCGATAAGTACGACCCTGCACAGACTGTGCAATTCTGGGGTTCTCCGGTTAACGGATACGCGGTAAACGGCAAAACCAAGCATCCGGAAGAGGCCGTCAAGCTTGCCGAATTCCTGGCCATGCAGGATGCGTTATACTTCGAATCCACGGGAGCGCCAATATCCTTGCAGACCGGCAATCAGGCAAATAACAGAAGTCCGCTCATGCAGAAGTTCGTTGACTGGTATAATCCGATCCCGAATAAAATCGCGTCCTTTGCTCTTAATTCGATAGATGCGAAAACCTCTGCCGAATTGTCTACGCAAGGAGCGAACTTATTGACGGGCGAATACGCCTCCGAAGATTTTAATGCCGCGATGAACAAGATTTGGAGCGAGAATACGTGGTTTAACAAGTAGAAAAGACGAGGATAACAGCTAAATCCCCTTCGGCTGAAACCGGGGGGATTTAGACACAAATTAAACGGTGGAGAGAGCGATGAACAAGTACTTTAGCACCAAAATGTCCATATTCGTATTTGCTTCCCCGGCCTTGCTGCTGTTTACCGTATTCTGCGTATACCCCTTGCTGCCGGAGATCTGGATGAGCTTGCATAAGCATGACGGATTTCGAAATTTGGGATTTGTCGGTTTGGATAATTACAAAGACGTGATGGCTTCGCCTTCCTTTTGGAGCGCCCATAAAAATACGTATCTTATCGTAGGCATCTCCTTATTGCTGGGGCTGCCCCTCTCCATGATGCTTTCGCTTTTTATGGATGCTCAAACCCCAAGGTTTCGCCGCTTCTTCAAGACGGCGGCGATGTTCCCCGCTATCTTGTCGGTCACGGTGGTTGCCCAGATCTGGCTGGCTTTCTACGAACCGAATTGGGGATTGTTTAACAGCATACTCGACTCGCTTGGTCTGAGCTCCTGGACGCATTCGTGGCTGACGGAAAAGCAAACGGTCATGCCCAGCATCGGGGTGACATTCCTGTGGCAATATATCGGTCTCAACGCGATGCTGTTTTATACGGGGATCAAGACCATCCCCAAAAGCTACTATGAAGCGGCTTTGATCGACGGTGCCAATTTTGTTCAAGTCTGTTTGCGGATTACGATCCCCTTGCTGCAGAATGTCATCAAGTACGTACTTATTCTGTCTACCTTAGGCTCGATGGCCTTCTATTCGCATGTGCGAGTGATGACGGCAGGAGGCCCGGGGGACACATCCAGGACGGTCATCTACCAGATGTATTATACGGCATTCGATACTTCCGAGTTTGGCAAAGGTACTGCGATCGCTGTTATTTTTATTCTGGAATGCCTCTTGATCTCCTTTGTCATCCAAAGGTACGTAGCTAGGGAAAAACTAGAGTTTTAAGCTAGGGGGGAGTCTTCTGAAAGTATTAAGCCGGGTGTTTTGGATCGCCGTCGGATGCACGTTTCTGTTTCCTTTGTACTGGATGGTAACGATGTCGTTGAAGTCCAAAAGCGAAGCTTACGACAATCCGTTTGGCGTACCGTTTTCCTTGGATTGGCTGAACTTCAGCGAAGCGTTGTCCAAATATCATTTTTATACGTATTTCGAGAACAGCTTGATTTATACGGTAGGGACGATCGTCATAACGCTGGCGACGGGAAGCATGCTGGCCTATTGCCTCAGCCGCATGCAATGGAAATTCAATTCGGCGGTGTTGTTTTACGTATCCATGGGACTGATTGTCCCGATCGAGGTTGTTGTTATTCCTTTATTCCAGCTGGTTAAAGCGCTGCATATCAAAAACAGCTATTTAGGTCTTATCCTGCCGTATTCCGGCTTCGCCATCGCTTCCTGCGTCCTCATGCTGTATGCCTTTCTCCGTTCGTTGCCGAAGGAGCTGGAGGAAGCGGCATGCATAGACGGAGCGAATGTCTATCAGACCTATATAAGAATCATATTTCCAATCGTGATGCCGGCATTGGTTACGCAATGCGTCCTTATATTCATTCGGATTTGGAACGAATTCCCGCTGGCTTTTATTATCGCCTCCAAGGATCAATTTCGGCCTCTAACCGTGGGATTGCTTGGTTTCTTCGTCAATGTGGGAGTTACGGATTGGGGGTTGATCGGCGCGAGCATGCTGCTATCCAGTTTGCCTATGATTATCGTTTATTTGGTAGGCAACGAGAAAATCGAAAATGCTTTGACAGCAGGGGCTATTCTGAAGTAGCCTCGCTCATACGCTCAGGCAGCCATGTGCATCACATTTTGCTTACATCCAAGGAGGTTTTATGGAAGTGAGAAAAAGAGCATTCATTTGGGTCATGACTTTCGTAATGGTTTTTTCCATGCTGCCCTTGTCAAGGTCGGTAGTCTCGGCCGACAGCGCAGCTAGTACGACTATCTATGTGGCTACGAACGGCAATGACAGCACGGGTGACGGAACCAAGGAAAAGCCGTATAAATCGATTGCCAAGGCAAAAGAAGTCGTAAGGACGCTGCCCAAGACCGGCGGGGATATCGTCGTTCAAATCGCGGACGGATATTATCCGCTAAATGAAACCCTGGTCTTCTCCAAGGAAGATTCCGGCAGCGCAAGCAGCACGATTCGCTATGAAGCGGCACCAGGTGCGAAGCCGGTAATCAGCGGCGGCGAAATGCTGGAAAAGGGCGTATGGACGGAGGCCGTCGGCCTTACCCAGACGGGAGGCTTAAAGGCGTATAAAACGACCCTTAACCGGAGCGATAAGCTGCGTGCGATCTATGTAAACGATAAGCGCGCCAACATGACGACAAGCCCGCAGATCGCTTCAGCGAACAGAACCGTTACGGGCACCCCCACCGTCAGCTTTACCTCTGCCGATAACCCTTGGGCGTGGCAGAACGGCAGCAACATTCGGGCCGGCATCGTATTCGATGCCAGCGTAGGTCTGACGACGGAAACGAAAAACCCTCAGAACATCGAGGCCGAAAGCATGGGCGGCTCTACGGCCAGATGGGCGAGGCCTTTCGTCACTTTCGCTTCGATCGAGCAAGCGCCGGCAGCCAGCAACAAACCCGGCGGCGTCATGCTCCGGTTCCAGATGCCGTATGGGGCGATTTCACAATCCTTAGGCAATAACACGCAATACAATCCGGGTAACAATCAAGTTATCCGCAATGCCTTCGAGTTCCTCAACAAACGCGGAGATTTCTATTTCGACCAGGCGGAAAGCACGCTCTATTACATCCCGCTTGCCGGTGAAGATATCAATACCGCCGACGTAGTTGTTCCAAAGCTTGAGACGGTCCTCGACATTAGAGGAATCCCGGTAGGAGATCGGTTGAATCCGATTGAGGGCTCGGATGACGGACGCGTCAAAAACATCACCTTCAACGGGCTGACATTTGCCCATACCGACTACAAGCTGTTTGAACTGACGGGCACCTACACGCTTAGCGACGGATCCGGTCCGGTAACGACGAGCTCCCGCGGCTACGCATCCGTTCAAGGCTCAATCGTGAACAAGGTTTATTTCCCAAGCAGCATTAACTGGCATGAGACCTTCTACCGGGGGTACGACATACCGCCAGCTGTCGTCATGATCAACGCGGCGAGGAACATTAAGGTACTGAACGGCGAGATCGGGCTTGCCGGATTTAATGGCATTCATATCGAAAACGATGCCAAGAACATCGAGGTCACGGGCAACTATATCGTGGATACGCTCGCTTCCGGCGTAGTGGTCGGACATCCGCAGCATATCTATGAAAACGATGAGCCGATTAAGCAGGAATCCAGCGTTTCCGTCTCCGGTACGCCAATCAGGAACTGGGCTGGCGTTGATAAGGAAAAGTTTGCGGCGGGTACGGAAGCGGTGCCGGAAAACATTTATATTACCAATAACTTCTTGTACAGAACCTGCTACGGATTTCCGGGCGCCAACGCGCTAGCCTCTTTCTACACAACGAATATGCAAGTTCTGCACAACTACATTTACGACACCACTTACGGCGCGATGAGCATCGGCTGGGGCTGGGACGAGTACGACGGGTTCGGCTTTACCGCCCAAGGCACGAACAAGACCGGCGGTCCTTACCATGGCACGCATGAAACGAGCGTCGCAAGATCTCCTATCATTTCGACAACCTCAAGAAACAACAAAATAAACTACAACCGGATAGAGGAAATTTGTACGGTCGTTAACGACTCCGGAGCCATCTACTCATTGGGACGCCAAGGGGATCCGGGTAATTTGCCGGGCGGAGGAACATGGGACACCGTCAACAATTTGACCAACGACCCCGTCACCGACAAGAACAGCAACTGGAATCCCGACAACTGGACGAATTTCACCGAAATGAACTACAACTTCCTTAACCCGAATCCAACCGACAAGCCTACAACCTCCAACAACTGGACAAACGGATTCCATCCCGACGAAGGCAGCACGTTCATCAAGATGATCGGCAACGTTGTGCAGTCAAAGCTTTCCCATGCACCGGGACAAAGCCGTCTCTTCGAATTTAACAACTGGAAGCGTAAAAGCGATATGATTGCCGTCGGAGGTTACGTAGACGGAAACAACAATCAGAATGGCGCTCCTAGGATTACTTACGACAATTACAAAAGCGAAGCCCGCATTTGGCCGTTAAAAGGCAACGAAATCGTGCTGAATTCGGGGCTCACCAATGAATACACCCATATGATCCCAAGAAGCCTCATTGCGGATACCGAGTTTGAGCTCGCTTCCAATGTCATTATGGGTAAAGGCGAAAAGCTGAACCGCAGAGGCCTGCTAAATGCTCAAGACACGGTCTGGCTTGCGCCAGCGAACACAACGGTGTTCAGCGAAGGCAATACGATGACAAAAGCTGCAGGCAACGAGAAGTCAATCAAAGCTCCGTCTGCCGCGGGTGAATACAAGCTCTATATTCAATACGGAGACGGCAGGGATACGGCCACATCCAAGTATACGGTCTACGTCGACCAGAACGCGTCCGCGATCAATGTGACGGACGGGGAAAATTACGAAGTTTCGGCGGTACGGCCTCTTGAACTGACTTTGAGCAAAGACTACACCTATACGCTTAACGGCAATCCCGTGATGAGCGGTTACAAAATCGCCACCGAAGGAAGCTGGACCCTAGTCGCCAGCACGCCGACCGAGCCGAATTCCATGACGATCAACTTTACAACGTCCGTATCGGTGGCCAACAGGCTGCTCCCGGCGGATGTGTCGGTAGCTCCGGGCGGGCAAGTGAGATTTGCTATCGATTTGGACGACTCGACTAAGAAGATATGGATTTCCTCGTCGAGCGGCGGACATTTCGATGGAGGCGACGATGAAACCGTAGCTTCAGGCGATATGCTCGCAATGACCGCGCCCATGCTGCCTGGTCCGTACATTATTTACGTACTGGCGGCGGACGGCGAAGTGTTGAGTCAATCGCACGCCCGCGTTGTGGTAAGCGATAAAACGCCTGCCGATATTCCTAGAAACGGTCTTGACTTATGGCTAAAAGCCGATGAGGGCGTTGAAAAAGACAGCAGCGGCAACGTAACGGGATGGACCAATATGGGAAGCGTGCCGGCGAAGCTTGTCCCGGCGAACGTTCCCGGCAGCGGCGGCGATAATCTTGGAACGCCAACCGGCAACCCTACATTAAAGAGCGATGTATACGATTATGTGGATTTTGCCGCGAACTCCAGGCCGCTGAAGGCCGCAGGCTTTAAAGATTACAACGGCAGCACGCAGATGACGATATACACGCTTGTTAGACCAACAACCACGGCCAATAACTCCAGCGACCAAAACGGCCTTGTTTATTTCGGATTGAATGAAGCTTACCAAACATGGGCTGCCAACGACGGCTGGAGCGGCATTAATCTCGGCGTAGGCACAAACCGAGTTAACATCCGCTTTGGTAACGCGGATGGAAGCGTATCGGGCGGCGGGCAGCAAATTGCGACAACTGCCACGGACGGTCTGGTCAGCGTTCGCGCTCAGTTAGACGGAACGAATAGAGCCGTTTACGTGAATAACAACGTCATCGGAACCCCTGGAACCAATGCGAAGGCGCTTAAAGGGAATAAATCGGATCTGGGCGTAGGCTACTCGATGGCTGCCGCAACTCCTTTCCGCTTCATGGGCAGAGTCGCACAGATTCTGATCTACGACAGGGTGCTGACGGCAGAAGAAATATCGAAAGTAGAAGCTTACTTTAACGAGGTCAAAGCCGGTCGCGGCGGTTCCGCGAACCCGATTACGCCAGCGGCGGTCGACAAAACGCTGCTGACCTCCTTCATAGGGACTGTCAATAACCTGGACGATACGCTTTATACCACCGATTCATGGAACACTTTTGCAAGCGCTTTAAGCGAGGCTCAAGCTGCCGTTGCGAATAGCGGAATCGGGCAGGAGGCAGCTGACAATTCCTATTACGCGCTGCGTAACGCGTTCAAAGCGCTTCAACTGGTCGTTCCCGTAACGGAAGTTACCGTCAGCGGGGAGAACGGCGCGTCCGTCATCAATCGGATCGGCGGCACGCTGCGGATGAGCGCAACTGTGAAACCGGATAACGCGACGGAGCGAAGCGTCACATGGACGGTCTCCGGACTTGACGGCACTGCGACCGGCGCTGCGACGATCGACGGCACCGGCCTGCTTTCGGCAGTCTCTGATGGTAACGTCCGGGTAACGGCCACCGCAGGCGACGGGTCCGGGGTGAGCGGCTCTAGCGTGGTGATGATTGATTCCGCCGCGCCGACGATCACCGTAATCGGACTTACAGACGGAAGTACGCTCGGCAATGCCGGCGAGTTCTCGGTACAGGTTGCCTTAACCGACAATTTGTCAGGAGTTGACGGCAGCAAGACGACGGTCACGCTGGATGCGAATCCTTATGTGCCGGGTTCGCCAGTGCCGCTGTATACGCTGGCTCCGGGTTCACACGCGCTTGCCGTGACTTCAACCGATTTGGCGGGGAATACCGCCACGCTAACGATGACTTTCACGATTGATGTCGATCAGGAAACCCTCAAGGAGCTAGTGACGGTTTTTGCTGACAACGGGTCGATCGATTCGCACGGTATTTCCAACAGCTTGCTGAAGAAGCTGGAGGCTGGCCAGCTTGAGGCGTTTATAAATGAAGTGAAAGCGCAGCGCGGGAAGCATATCGCCGAAGAAGCGGCAGACTATTTACTTCGGGATGCACTCCTTATAACGGGTCGGTAGTCGAAAGGGCTATCTCTCGAATCCAATAGGATCGGGAGATAGCCCTGCACGCTGCTTTGTGATTATTTTTAATCAGCCGTATGCTTAATTGTTCTTAGGACGCCATAGATGCCGTTTATCTTCCCATTCGGAATAAACTTAACGGTTACGTATGTTTTGCCTGCTGTTAAGGCATGGGGGAGTTCAAACTGTTTTTCATAGAAGCTCCTCTTCCATGCGTCCGGAAAATCCTCGGTTGCAAGCAGCTGCTCGTCGATATAAATATCAAAGCTTCTGTTCGTATGCATACGGTTAAAGGTTACCGCCAAGGAAGCTCCCGGCTGGATCTTCATCCGGTAGCTGAACCATCCTCCGGCTTCCGCCATCCTTCCGTTTAATCCTTCCCAAGTACCGCCATGCGTGCGCTCGCCCTCGATCTGATGCTCCAATTCATATTGATCATTGCCAACTTGAACAGAATCAATCGTAGCTTCTCTTAATCTGCGTTCACGGTCCACGGCATCCGTATGCTGCCGCAGTTCCTCGGATCCATCATCCAGTAGGCTCCAATAAATGCCGTATCTTTCCCGGTGCTGCAGATAGTGGGGAGTAAAGATTAACCGTTCATCCATATCGGTGTTTCTCAGCGAAAAGGCCAGTTCATTCCCAAGACGTACGACATGCTTGTCGAAGTTGCCGAGCCATTCCTTCACGCTCATCCCTTCAGGTACGATATAATCCTTAACGGCGATTCTTCTTGTCGCGATGTTAACGATAACCCCCGTTCTAGATTCCACCATATCTTCTTGGCCAAGCGCAGCGCTTAGAACGATAGGACCGTATTGCAGGCCAATGACATGAGGGGCATCGGGAAGAGAAGAGAAAGCAACCTTCATTGGAATGCGGGCTTCAATGGTATCTCCGTCCTTCCAGATCCGGTCAAGAACAACATATTGCTGCTGAACGGAAGCAATAAAAGCTTCCCCATTAAGTGCGATTTCGACTTCTCCGGCAGCCCAATAAGGGACGCGAATATGAATGGCAAGCCGTTTCGGGCTGCTTGTGCTTACCGTGAAATGGACAAGGTCGCTATACGGCAGCGAAGTTGTCTGCGTGACAACGGTTTGCTGCTCTGACCAATCCAGTCGGCTGCTGTAAAATTGATTGACATAAAGGTTATGGTCCAAGTGGAAGTAAATGCTGTCATTCAGCTTGGTAAAGCTCTCCATTCCGGTACCCGTACAACACCAAAAGTGTTCAAAGGGCGAGCTGTAAATTTTGAAGTATCCGGTAGCCATCGGCTGGAAATACATCGTCATGCCGGTCTCCGGATTTTGCGAAGACAGGATGGCGTTAATATACGTTCTCTCGTAAAATTCGGCGTATTTGCTGTCCTGCGTCAGCATGAACAGCTCTTTGGTCAGCTTCAGCATATTATAACTGTTACAGGTTTCGCAGGTTACGTCGGAGCGTTTGCTGTCCAGGATATCCGGTTCTCCGAAATGCTCGCATTCGCTGTTGCCGCCAGTCAGATAGCTGTGATGATAGACGACCGTATCCCAGAAGTTGACGGCCGCTTCCAGATAGCCGCGCTCGCTTTCCCCAAGCGTGAGATAACGGTTCAAGGCACCGATAAACTTAGGAATCATCGTATTGGCATGCTTGCCCTTCAGCACATCCCGTCCTTCCCGAAGAGCATCGAACAGGCGGATCTCGTCGAACTTGTGAGCGGCATCCAGATGGCGATTGTTGCCGGTGAGCTTGTACAAATCATACATGCAGTCGTTCATGCCGCCGTATTCTACCGCCAGTACGGTGGCCTGAAGCTCCTCCGACCACGAACAAGCTCGGTCTGCGACCCAATCGCCCAGGCGGCTGACAACCTCGTAAGCCTGTTGCAGCTTGGTCGCCTGATGGATGGCAATAAGTCCGGCAATGATTTTATGCATGGTGTACCAAGGAACCCATGCCGGCTTCCTATTCTCCACATTGTCAAACAACGTCTCGGGAAAAGCGGATAGATAACCGTTGTCCAGCTGGGCTTCCGCCAGCTCTGCAACCATGTATTTCAGCCTCTCGAGCAGCCCGGAATCCTGCGTTTGCGCATAGGCCTGGGATACGGCCGTTAAATAATGACCTAACGTATGGCCGCGGATTTCAGTATTCTCCCAGCCGGGATACTTATCCGCTTTTGGCTGCAGGCCGCTAGTCTCCTTGAATCCGGCAAGCAGCCGATCCACGTCATAGCTGCGCAAATAATCCAATTCTTTCTGAAAGGCGTTCGTTTGGTAATCACCGTACAGCTTCACGCGATCCAGTCCGAAATGGTTCAACGACGTATTGCCTGTTAAGGCCTTCATGATCATCACCCTCTCGTCAATATGCTAAAAGCTTATTACTAGCTGGCGGCCCCGGTAAATGGCGTAAGGTTTGATTATGTGTCAAAAAGGAAGTTCTTTTAAAAGTTCTTCCCGGATTCGCTTATTCTGATCTACAATATAGTGTAAAAAAGGCGGAAAGGGTGGCGGCTTATGACTTATTACAGCTTCCGTGTCGATACGCCGGTCTCCCTTGTGATGACCGGCAAATTTATCGCTCCGTCTCCGGAGTGGAAGCATATGCAACGGGTGCTGCTCGAATTCGAGCTGTTTGTCCAAACCCGCGGCACATTGTATATGGCAAGGGGCAAGGAACGGTATGCCTTGCATGAAGGAGATTTTCTGCTAATGCCGCCGGGAGCCGTGCAATTCGGCTACAGGGAATCCGACTGCAGCTTTTATTGGCTTCACTTCTCCGTTCAAGACGGGTACAGGTCGGTGGAGGGCAATTCGGAGTATGAACCCGGCGTATTAACGATCCCCGACAAGGGGACGCTTCGCAGTCCGGACAAGCTGATTGTCATGATGAAGCAGCTGCAGGACTCCGTCCGAAGCTACAGGGAGCAGACGCTTAACAATTATTTGACGACCGGCATTTTATGCGAATTGTACAACCAGCTGTTTTTCGTCCAGAATCAATCGGGAAAGAAGCTTAAGCAGCGGCAGCTATACAACGACATCGTTGACTATATTAAATGGAACAGGCAGGAGAATATGAAGGTGAGCCAGCTGGCCGAGCATTTCGGTTATAATGCCAAGCATTTGTCCTTCTTGTTCTCGGAGATTGCGGGGATTCCCTTGAAGCAATTCATGCTGCAGGAGAAGATGGATGCGGCTAAATCTTTGCTGACGGATACGAATCAGAGCATCAAGGAAATAGCGGAGCAGCTGGGCTATTCCGACAGCCATCAATTTATGCACAGCTTTAAGCGAATGACAGGACTTACGCCAACGGATTATCGCAACGCTTACGCGAACCGGCTGCTGTTTTATAGGTGAATAGCTTGTATGGACAACAAACAGGACAACTCTTTTCCACGGCGGTCGGAAGAGGGATGTCTTGTTTCTATAAGCCACATCGATAATGATTGTATCGCCTTATACTGCCGGGATTAACGCATCAGCCGGGGATTTTTTTTTGCTTAAGCATCTAAGAATAGATCAATAATCAATGAGGATAGGTCATTGTTTTGAATAAATAGATATTCTATACTAGCTTCAATAAGAGGCATGAAAGCGCTGCCAATAACAGTTAATAGTGAAAATTACAAGATTTTTTACAGGGGGGAGCGGTGCTTATATCCGTTTTAAGCTTTAAATTCTGAATATTAAGAATTATAAATTTATTTAGGTGGTGTAAGAAGGTGCGAATACATTACAGCAAGAGTAGAACTTCATTCCTTAAATTTCTATACATACTGCCTTTTATGATCTTGCTCGGTATCTTTGCCTACTACCCGCTGTATGGCTGGGTATATGCATTCTTTGATTATATGCCTCCGATCCCTTTATCCCAGTCGCCTTTTGTCGGCCTGAAATGGTTTCGTTCTTTGGTCGAAAACCAAGTGAAGATCGATCAACTTCTTCAGATTATTAAAAACACGTTTGGCATGAGCGGCTTGAATTTGCTTTTCTCCTGGCTTCCCATGATCTTTGCCATATTCATGACCGAGATGAAGGCGGTACGATTCCGGAAGTTTATACAGACGGTGACGACCCTTCCGAACTTTATCAGCTGGGTATTGGTTTATTCCTTGGCGTTTTCCATGTTCTCTAGTGAAGGGATCATTAACGGCCTCCTGAAGATGCTGGGAATTATCGATTCACCGATACTCTTCCTGCAGAACTCCGACCACGTTTGGATTACGATGTGGATGTGGTCGACTTGGAAAGCGTTGGGCTGGTCCGCCATCTTGTATATTGCGGCCATTATGGGAATCGATGATTCCCTTTATGAAGCGGCCCATGTAGACGGCGCGACGCGCATGCAGATTATTTGGTATGTGGTATTGCCAAGCATGCTGCCGACTTATTTTGTATTATTGATGCTGCAAATCGCAAGCTTCCTGAACAATGGTCTGGAACAGTATTTCGTATTTCAGAATGCTTTTAACAAAGACACGATACAGGTGTTGGACTTATATGTATACAACCTCGCAATGGGGGGCGGCAGTTATTCCGTTTCCGTCGCGATCAGTATGCTGAAGAGCTTGATTAGCGTGGTGCTGCTCTTTTCCGTGAACCGATTGTCCAAATTGCTGAGAGGAGAGAGCATCGTATGAGTAAAGTCAAAGTACAGACCAGCGCAACCGACAAGATGATTTCCGTCTTGATCTATACGGTGTTCTCCCTGTTTGCTCTTATATGCGTCTATCCCTTTTACTCGATCATTATCAACACGATTAGCGCGAACGATATTAGCGCCAAAGGCGATGTCGTGTTTCTTCCCAAGCATATTCATTTCCAGAACTATTTGGATGTGTTTAAAATACCGGGACTATGGGATGCAACCGTAATATCTCTTGGCCGAACTTTAATAGGCACAACGTTGACGGTTGGCGCATCCGCCTTTCTGGGATTCATGTTTACCCAAGGGGATATGTGGGGCAGAAAGTTTTGGTACCGGTTTACGGTTGTTACGATGTTTTTTAACGCCGGAGTTATTCCGTGGTATTTGACCATGAAATCCTTGCATCTGACCAACAACTTTCTGGCATATATTCTGCCTACCATCGTAGCCCCGTTTTTCATCATTCTCGTAAAGACCTTTGTAGAATCGACCCCAAAGGAATTGCAGCAGGCGGCAAGTATCGACGGAGCCGGGATTATGACTCTCTTTTTCAGAATCATGCTTCCTATTTGCAAGCCTATACTAGCAACCGTTGCTATTTTCTCGGCCGTAGATCAGTGGAACTCCTTTCAGGATACGCTGCTTCTGGTTACGGACAGCAAGCTCTATAGCCTGCAGTTCATTCTCTATAACTACATTAATCAGGCAAGCTCCTTATCTACCATGGTCAACCTGCAAAATGCCGGTTCGACAGCCATGGCAAGCTTGGCGACAAAGCAAACCACGACTTCCATTCGCATGACCGTCACCATTATTGTCGTAGCGCCTATCTTACTCGTTTATCCGATATTCCAAAGGTTCTTCGTAAAAGGAGTTATGATCGGCGCAGTAAAAGGTTAACTTGCGCCATTATAATACATGAATTGATTCGGGGGGTTGTAAATGAGGAACAGCAATGCAGTATTTAAAAAATGGTCGTTGGTATCGGCAGCAGGGATCGTCTTATTGTCTACCGCATTAACGGGGTGTCAAAGCTCCAATTCATCGCCAAGCACATCCTCAGAGCCTAGTAATGGGGCAGGCACATCGGAGTCCGGCAAAGGCATCGACCACAGCAAGCCGCTGACCATTACCGTCTACGATAATGCGGCCAATTACCAAGGAGAGCAAACAGGGTGGTATGGGAAGCTTATCAAGGATAAGTTTAATATCACGCTTAACATTCTCGCTCCTCAGGTTGCCGGTGATCAGCTGTACAAGACCAGAACGGCAGCGGGGAATTTGGGCGATCTTCTGATCGTCGACAACAGTCAGCTGGAGGAATTAATTCCGGCGGGGCTGGTCATGGATCTCACGGACAAGGTTAAGAACACGCAATACCTGTCCAAATACGTGGATAATCATTTTAAACCTTTTAATGCGGCCTTCGATAAAGTGAACCCGGACGGGAAAATTTACGCGATGCCGACATTTGAAGCGGATACCTCCCCAACTACTTTCTCGGAGGAAATTCCTTATTCCAGTCCGATAATGCCTTGGGATTATTACAAGGGAGTGGGAGCTCCCAAGCTCAATAATTTGACCGATCTTCTGAATGTATTGAAGGAAATGCAAAAGAAATATCCAACTACGCCCGACGGGAAAAAGATCGTTCCGATTACCTTGTGGAAGGACTGGGATGGCGGAAGCATGGAGAATGTCCGTTGGCTCAGCAACTGGTACGGCTACGAGCAACCGGACGGAACGTCGACTATTCAGCTGAATGCCAAAGGCGATATCGTTCCGCTTATAGACGATAACAGTATGTACAAGAAGATTTTGCAATTCTATTTTACAGCCAATCAGATGGGGCTTGTTGATCCAGACTCCGCCTCGCAGGATTGGAACAAGGTTTCGGAAAAGCTGACGAACAAGCAGGTTCTTCTCTTGTGGTACTCCTGGCAACGGGGCTTCTACAACTCGATTGAAAGAGGCAAAAACGGCGACGGCAATGTGGCCGTACCGATTGCCGACACACACATCCTACAGAACAGCGATGCTTATTACGGCAACGGAAGAGTATTCGCCCTCGGTTCAAAAGCCAAGGAGCCTGAAAGAATTATGGAATTCCTGGATTGGATGGTCTCGCCTGAAGGACTTCGTTATTATACGAATGGATTTGAAGGCTTCAACTATGAGAAGACATCTGACGGCAAGTTTAAGCTGACCGAGATTGGACAAACCGCTTTCCAGAAAAACACACCCGTTCCGGATGAGTACGGTGGCGGCGGATACCAGGATGGGCAAAGCAAGATTAACAGCATGATTATGAGCGATTTTGTCACGGATCCGGAAACGGGGGAATTTTATAACAGCACTTATTGGAGCAGCACTTTAGAAGCTAACAAGACGGCACTCACGACGGACTGGCAGAACACCTATAATGCAACAAACGCAACCGAATATTACATGAAGAACAATATGATCGACATCGTTCCGAATATTAACACAAGCCTGGGCAGCGATTCATCCGACATTAAAAACAAACGCAGCCAGATTTCGGATTACGTAAAGAATACGTCCTGGAAGATGGTATTCGCCAAGAATCAGGAAGAATTCGATCAATTGTGGACAAAAATGAAGAGCGATGTAGTAGGACTCGGTTGGAATGACGTAAATGCCGTGGATGCGGAAAGAGCGCAAAAAATCGTTAAAATGCGTGCCGATGCAGCGGCAAGCAAATAAAGGAACTTTAGGAAGGGGAAATGAAGCATGCTTAGAGTTGTGAGGGTCGAAACGGGAATCATACAAGGACTGCCGGCAGCAGATCCCCGAATCACAAGCTTTAAAGGGATTCCCTTTGCCGCACCGCCTATAGGAGAAAACCGCTGGCGCGCTCCTCAGCCGGCCAACGATTGGGATGGCGTGCTGAAAGCCTACGAATATTCGCCGATTCCGCTGCAGGTCAGACAGGAACTCGACGATAACAATATTTATACGAGGGAATGGGCCGTGGAGCCGGATATTGCGATGAGCGAGGATTGTCTTTACCTGAACGTATGGACCCCTGCTAAAAGCACGGATGAAAAGCTCCCCGTATTCGTATGGTACTTCGGCGGCGGCCTTCAGGTTGGCCATCCGTCCGAAATGGAATTTGACGGCGAGCGCATCGCTAGAAGAGGCGTCGTAGTCGTTACCGTCAATTATCGTCTAAATGCGTTCGGGTTTTTATGCCATCCTGAAATTACCGCGGAAGCGCCGGATGCTCCCGCAAACTTCGGCCACCTCGACCAGCAGGCCGCTACAAGATGGGTTAAACGCAATATCGCGGCTTTCGGCGGCGATCCGGACAACATGACGATTGGCGGACAGTCTGCCGGCGGCGGCAGCGTCATGAACCAGCTCACTTCACCGCAGAACAACGAGCTTTTTCAAAGAGCGATAGTTCAGAGCGGATTGTTTGCCCCTTTATACCCGAACGCCGGAATGCCAAGGTTTCTGCGCACGCTGGAGGAAGCCGAACAGGAAGGCATCCGGTTCTTCAACTATCTTGGGGTAACCTCGCTTGATGAAGCTCGAACTCTGGATGCGGTCTATCTACGGGACAAGATAGTGGAATATAAAGCTTTCTGGGGGACCGTCGTAGATCATAAATTCAACGTGGGGAACTCACTCGAGTTATTCCTTCAAAACAAACGTTTGCAAGTACCGGTCATGTTCGGCCATACATCGTCGGAGTTTTTCAGCATTCCGCAATCGGATTCGCTGAAGGGATTTCAACAGCTGGCCGAAGACATGTTCGGTGACGACGCCGAGACGTTCCTGAAGCTATGCGATTATGAATCGGGGAACCTTGAAGAAATCGTCAAGAAGGCATCGGTAAACGGCATTGAATATGCGATTCGGATTGCAGGCCAGGCGAATGCCGATACGGGCGGCAAGACGCCGCTGTATTATTACAATTTCGATGCCGAGATTCCCGGATGGGATAATCCCGGAACGTTCCATTCGGTCGATCTGTGGTTCTTCTTCGAAACCCTGGCCAAATGCTGGAGGCCGTTCGTTGGCAAACATTACGATCTCGCCCGGCAAATGTGCAATTACTGGGCGAACTTCATCCGTACCGGCGATCCAAACGGGTTAGATTCAACGGGCGAGGAAATGCCGTACTGGAAGCCCTTTACGCCGGATGCCCCGTTTGGGATGAAGTTCGCGGATGCAGCAGAGTTCGACGAGCAGCAGCCTAATGACACGATGAAGTTTCTCGTAACGGAATATTTCAAAGCCAATCGGATGATTCGGGCAAATTAACCGGATGGCCCTGAACCTGTTCGGAGGGGCTGGCATGCACCTGGAATTTTCGAGGTGAGTATCCTGTCACTTGCTTGAATTGCCGGCAGAAGTGTTCCACGTTCTGATAACCGCAGCGGCGCGCAACTTCGTTAATGGTTTGGGAGCCTTGAAACAAATATTCCTTGGCAAGACGAATACGGCAGCTAATGACATCTTCCATGCAGGATATTCCGAAGGTTTTTTTATAAAGGGTTTGCAGATAACCCGGGCTGATCCGGAGGCGTTCCGCCATCTTCGGAACCGTCCAATGATCCCCCGGGTTATTTTGAATAGCGGCGCGCAGTCTTAATATATCGTAGTATTGCGTTGTAAAGCCTTCATGGCAATAAGACTCCAGAAGCTTATTGAACAAGGTTCGAAGTAAACAATCTATGGAGGATTTCTTGCAATCCCTATCGAAGTTGTGCTCGATGACGAGCAGTTCGAACAGCTTGTGGCAGTAATCCGGATCATCCAAGGAGAATGGAATGCCAAACGGCAGCGATGTGTTTGAAACGTACGGTTCGTCCGATTCAAAGCGTATCCAGTCATTTACATATTTATCGGTGCAAGCCTTATAATAGATTTTCTGGTGCGCCCGATAGAGGACTGCGCTATGAGAGGGGTATTGTCGAAGCTCCCCGTTTACCCAAAATTGTGCAGGAGTCTTGGTAATGACGAGCAGCCAGCAGTGATGACCTTGAGGAATATCGAAAATAAAATGGCGGTCATGCTCAGCATCGCTTCCCACATAGTGGATATGGTTCATCCGTTAGCCTCTCCTTTCAAAACGGCATATTCCTATTGTAAGAAAGATCCATAATGGAATAGGATAACCGTAAACTTCCAAGAATGAAATATACATTCTTTAGGAGTTGCTATTCTAATGTAAGTTTTTAATCGGCCTCGGCTGTCACAAATGAAAGAACCGAGCCAGGGCTTCCTGACTCGGTTCTTTTTTTCTTAATTAATCTTCACAAGCTGCCACTGCTGATTCAGGTTGCCCCGGTATAGATTTTGTTGAATGACGGCAGAGTTGGCGGTGGAGGAATTGGCAACTTCCACTGCTTTATTGCTATTTACGTTAATGATGCTCCAGTACCCGCTGCTTAATTTGATCAGCCGGAACTGCTGCGCCGTGTTGTTTAAATCGGACATGAGCTGAATGGCTTCTCCGTTGTTTTTTGTGCCGTTGCGTACATCCATGACTTTGCCGTCGGAGGAGCTGACGCTCTTCAGCTTGTAGTAATTGTTATAGACGCCTTGATCCGTAATAACCCATTGCTGTGCCGTAGCGCCATTATCCGTATATTGTTGAAGCTGCAGCGCATTTGTGTTTTGGCCGCCCGGCACCTCAAGCGCTTTGCCGGAAGCCCGGTTAATGATTTTGTAAGTCGAGCCGGACTGCAGCCCGTTCCAAATCCCGTTCCATGGATGCCATTGCGCCCGCTCGTAATACCATTCGAATAGGAAGCGGGCCATGCCGTCCCGTGCGGTGTTGCCGTCGTATTTCAGCCCTGCGGTTGGATCCGCGAACGAGCTTCTTGCTCCAGGCTCCAGCAGGAAGCCATTCATGTGAACGGCGATGCTGACATTGCCGGCAGCGGTGAAAATCGCTTTCGTATTTTTGCCGAAGCCTTCGTTGGAACCGTTAAACAGCTCCCAATAAGAAGAGTCTCCCGGCTGCGTTTTAAACCAGGTGGTCTCGGTAATATTGATCGGATAGCTATTCGCGCACGGCTTGATGGTATCGTCCCATATCTGCTGCAAAGCGGCATAGTCGTCATGAGCGCCGTAACCCGGATACCAGTGAACCGCATAACCGTAATTGTTAAGCGGATCCGTCAGCGGATAGGCGGCGCAAAGCTGATAATACTGATCCCAGCCCAGTCCCGCAGCCCAAATGACGTTATCTGCTCCGTTGCCGCGAATGGTGGAAATGATAGAGTTCTGGAAATTCTTAAGGGAATTCCAGTACGCAACAAAGTCGCTTTGAGCGGGATTGCCTCCCCAAGTACCGTTGGCATACGCCTGAACGGGCTCGTTAATGAGCTCGAACATGACGTTATCCGCGCTCTTGATCGCCGGCTGGGAGGATAAATAGCCCCAGATTTGGTTGAACTTGTCCAGATTGGCTTGCGTTGTCGCCTGGTTGTTCAGAATTGTGAAATCAAGTCCAAGCGTAACGTAAACTCCTTTGGTTTTGGCATAGTTGATGTACGGCATGATGACGTCTTGGGTAACGGCTTGCAGCCCTGCGAAATTATAGGTTCCGGAGGCAACGTCACCCATATCCTCGCGGTCGATAAACAGGCGGACCTGATTCATATACCATCCGTGATTATTCCCGTATTTACTGGAGGTATCGGTAAACGTATCGGTAATATCCTTTAAATAAGCCAGCACCGCGGCATGCCTGTTTCCGCCGTATTGATTCAGATAGTAGCTGCTGTCCTGGTAGGTCCAGTAAGATCCGGAGGGCTGATGCCAACCGCTCAGGACTACCGGCTGCCCGCTGCCGTTCACCAACTGATTGCCGCTGACATGAAGCTTTGACGCGGTCATTCCGGACCATGCACTGGCGGGGGAATTGTTCAGTAATAATGGCGTCAGCATGAGGGCTATCACGGTGAATAATTTTAAAAGCCAATTAGATTTGCCTTTACTCACTAATAAACCAACTCCTTTGTTCTATTTTTTTGTTGGAAAGCGCTTCCATAAACGAGTGTACTACTGGGGTAAAGGTATTGAACACCTGTCTTATTATGGGGGTTAACCTGATGGATGATATGATTAAAGAAGAAGTAAACAACGGGTAACGACATAAAAAGATGCTTATTGTATTATCAGGTTCCAACCAAGATAATGAATATCATACGACTCGTCGCAGCTGCGCCCGAGTGAAAAGGGGTAATCCTGTTGCGGATGCCAAAACCGAAATTAAACAAGGTAAAGCTATTAATGACAGCATTGATTCTTTTATCGGCTTTATCTGCATGCAAGAAAGACAGCCGGTTGACGCCGCCGGAAGTAAGTCGTGCGCCGGCTTCGGTCACGTATACGGATCCTTCGTTAAGCCGTTTTGATCCCCCGATTGAGCTTTCCTTTGTCCGCGAAGTGGGTGAAGGATTAGAAGATTTAATTGCCAGCTTGCCGGGAGAAACGCTTGAGGATAACCGTTGGACAAGGCTTTACGAGGAAGTTTTGGGGATTAAAATTAAGTATGACTGGACGGCTAAAGGAGATTTGTACCGCCAGAAGTTTGGCGCATCCATTGCTTCCGGCAACATTCCGGACGTGATTCAGGTAAATGCCCAGCAGCTCAGAGAGCTCAGCAATGCGGGCTTAATCGAAGAGCTGACGGAGGTGTATGACAACTTCGCTTCTCCATTAACGAAAAAAGTGCTTAGCGAAGAAGGCAACGGTCCCTTTGACACCGCTATGATTAACGGCAAGCTGATGGGCATCCCGCAGACCGGCTCGTCGATTGAAGATGCCGATTTATTATGGATCCGAACGGATTGGCTCAAGGAGCTGGGATTGGCACCGCCAAAAAGCATGAACGATTTACTGGCAATTTCGAAAGCGTTTACAGAAGAGGACCCCGATCGAAACGGCAAAAAGGATACCTACGGCCTTGCGGCGACCAAATATTTAGGAGATCCGGTGATGGGGCTGGTAGATCTTATGGCCGGTTACGATGCTTTTCCGAATATATGGATTAAGGATAAGCAAGGAAAGCTGGTGTACGGAGGTATCCAACCGGAAGTCAAAACGGCATTGAAGGTGATTCAGGGGATATATAGTCAAGGACAGCTTGATCCCGAATTTGCCTTGAAGGACGGGGACAAGGCCGGCAAACTGATTGCTGGGGGAAAAATTGGCATGATCTATGGGGAACAATGGGCCTCGTTTTTGGTTCAATCAAGCCACGATAATGATTCCCATGCCGATTGGCAGGCGTTTCCCATTGTTTCTGCTACGGGGCAAGCACCTAAGGTACCGCTTAAATTCAACACGAACACGTTCTTCGCCGTTAGAAAGGGCTATGAGCATCCTGAGGCTATCGTCAAGCTGTTTAATCTGCATCTGGAGAAGAACTGGGGACAAACCGCGGAATACGAGAAATTTTACAACAACACTTACGCGGTATGGCAGTTATCGCCGGTTACCCCTTCTCCGACAAGAAAAAACCTGGAGGCTTTCCGGCAGATTGAGGAGTCCCGAAAGTCGGGTAATTACGCGAAGCTGAAGGACGAAGCGGTATACATCAAGAAGAGAATGGATGATTATTTGTCCGGCAAAGCCGGCGAATCCGGATGGGGCTGGTTTAAGACCTATGGTCCGACGGGCGCTTTTTCGATCATTGACGAATACGAGAAAAACAATCAGCTGCTGTACGAGAGCTTTGTTGGCGCTCCTACGGATACGATGATTGACAAGCAGCAAATTCTTTACGATCTGCAAAATGAAACCTACATGAATATTATTTTGGGCAGACCAATCGATGACTTCGACCAATTCGTAAAGGACTGGTACAAGCTGGGCGGCGACAAAATAACAGCTGAGGTTAATCAGTGGTATGAACAACGGAGGTAATCACTTGTTAAGACTGCCCGCTAATTCATGGCGCAATGCTTTATTCGTCCGGCTTATTATTACGAATCTGGTTGTTATTCTGCCTATTATTCTGCTAGGCGTTTATTTGTACAACTGGAGTTATACAAATGCAAGCAATGAAATATCGAAAAATACGACTGCCCAGCTCTCCTACTATCTGGAAGATTTGAATCATGAAATTGAGTGGCTGGAGATTCAGCAATACGATATTTTGCAGGATAACGATTTGAATAAACTGGCGGTAACTTGGAGCTTGATGGACAACGCGGATAAGAAGGCTGGTATCGATTACTTGCTTCACCGGTTTACTTCTATTAAAAATAGCAGTGTTTATATTAAGGATATATCCGTGCATATACGTACCATTCAGAAGAGTATTTCTTCAAGCAACGGAGTGGATGAATTCGATCGGCTTAGCTTTGATTTTCTCCACGATGAAGTGGATAAGAAGGAAGGACGCTTGATTCGGTACAATGACGCTCTGAACTTAAGCGCGGCTAAATACGGAGGCAAGGAAGGAGAGCCTATTTATATCGTCCAGATTGAACTGGATATGGACAAACTGAGAGAGTCCCTGCAGCAAATCAGCGTCTATCCCGAAAGCGGTTCTTTTCTTATTTCAAACCGTACGGGTTATACGCTCGCCAGCAACGCAAGCACATCCGGCGCTTTGAAGAGCTATGTGTTCGCGGCTATCCGAACAAAGGAAAATACCTTGGTTACGCGTATTGACAACAAAAACTATCATTTGGACAAAGCGTATTCCGAGCCGCTTGGATTAACCGTCGTAACTTATCTGCCGGAATCGGTGGTAAAGAAGCCTTTGAACGGCTTCAACAACTGGGCATGGGTGTTTGCGCTGACCTCTTGCTGCGCTATTGTCATTTATGCTTTTTCTACATACAAGTTTGTTCATAAGCCTTTGCTGCTGCTTGTACAGAGCTTCAGAAAGATGGAAGGAGGTGCACTCGACATTCACATTGACCATGAGAAGAAGGATGAATTCGGCTATTTGTATAACCGGTTCAACCAGATGATTAGTAAGCTGCAGACGCTGATCGATCAGGATTTCAAACAAACGATGATGATGCAAAAGGCAGAGCTTAAGCAGCTTCAATCCCAGATCAAACCGCATTTTCTGTACAACAGCTTTTTTATTCTGAACTCATTGGCAAAAACCGGCGATTTGGAGCGGGTAGAGCTTTTTACGAATATGCTTGGCGAATATTATCGTTTTATTACCCGGAACGGGGAGGATAACGTCCTGCTGGCCGAAGAAACGCGGCATTCCAGAATGTATACCGAAATTCAGAAGCTTCGATTCTCCAGAAGAATCAAGGTTGAGTTTGATGAACTGCCTAAGGATATGGAACGAATACGTGTGCCAAGGCTGATTATTCAGCCCATTATCGAGAATGCCTATGAACATAGCCTGGAGAAAATGACCAATGAGGGTTTCCTCCGTGTTTCCTTCGATATGGATCGAGAGGAAGCCAGAGTTATTGTCGAGAATAACGGCGATTTTCCCCTCGATGACGAGCAGCTGGAAAAGCTGCAAGCGAGATTGGACAGCAAAGGCGAATCCGGCGAAATGACCGGCATGATCAATATTCATCGGCGAATTATGCTGACTTATGGGGAAGGCAGCGGTCTTCATTTGTCCAGAAGCGAGCTCAATGGCATGAGGGTGGAAATCAGAATCAAGCTTGAGGGGGCCGGTGGACTTGTATAGATTATTGATTGTGGATGATGAAGACATTATTACGGACTCGCTGTACGAGGTGTTTCATCGGCTGATGCCGGAGAAGCTTGATGTGTGCAAAGCCTATTCCGCCAAGGAAGCTTTGCAGTGGATGGCAAGGACAAGAATCGATATTGTGCTGACCGATATCAGTATGCCGGGTATGAACGGTTTAGAGCTGTCCGAGGAAATTCAAGCCTTCTGGCCAAGAAGCAAAGTCATTTTCCTGACGGGCTTCAGCGAGTTTGACTATGCTTACAAGGCTATTCAAATGCCAAAGGTTCGTTATTTGCTGAAGACGGAGGGCTATGACAAGGTTACGGCAACCGTACGGGAAGTCATGGAGGAAATCGAGTACGAGAATCAGATGAGCAAAATGCTGGAGCAATCCCAAGAGCAGCTTTACGCGATAGAGCAGGCCGCACAAGGAGACTACATTCGCCATCTGCTTCAAGAAAGCAGCGGGCATGGCTTATGCGAGGAGAGACTAAGGGATGAATTCGGCAAGATGAACATCGGGCTTGATCCTGCCGCTCCCATTCTTCTTGTAAGGGGACATTTAACGTATCCGGAGCATGCTTCCTACATCTTGCGAAGCGGGATTCTTACGAAGGCAAGGATCGTATGCAATTCCTATTTGTCCGAGAAGACGAGGCATATCGGTATTATAGACAAGCAAGGGGACTTATTATATCTGCTTCAGCCTTATGAGCATGAGGAAGAGAAATTCAATAATCATCTTGTTCGTTATCTGGAAGGTACATTGGAATTGATTCAGGAGACCTGCCTGCAATCGCTAGGTCTAACGCTCGCTTTCACGCTCAGCGGAAATTTATGCAAATGGAATGAGATGAATCGGCAATACGAACGGCTCCGTCAGCTGCAGCTGATGAAAATCGGCGGTAGAGGCATCGCCATTATTGTAACGGATCGCGGGGAACCGCTGGAAGATCTTCGAGAGCAGCAAACCAAGGAAGAAGGACAGGTTTCTTCCAAAGCAGAAATGCTTGCCGGGTTTCTTGAAGCTGGCAAAGCGGAGAAATTCATCGAAGCATTTGAAGATTTAAGCATGGTCATGCTGCACGAAAACAGTACGGTCACGCGGAAAATGGAAATCTATTATTCAATCGCTCTTACTCTGTTTACGTATATTAACCGAAATGGGCTTTGCCGGGAGATTAGCGATTATTGCAAGCTGATGCGCCTGGAGGAGCATTCCACCATGCAAGAGGCGGTTCAATACTTAAAGCAGATAACCGAACAGCTGTTTCGGGCCAAAAGCCCGGAGAGCAAAGAAAATGCAGCGGGCGTAATCGAAAAAATCTGCGAGTATATCAATGACCATCTAAGCGAGGATTTGTCGCTTGTCCGCTTGGCGGAACTTAACTATTTCAATCCTTCTTATTTATCCCGCTTTTTCAAACAGGAATGCGGCGTCAATCTATCCGAATACATTGACACCTGCAGGGTAAGAAAAGCGAAGGAGCTGCTGAAGGGGGACGAATTTAAGGTACGGGAGGTCGCGGTTAAAGTCGGATATGAAGCGGCTCATTCCTTTACAAGATTTTTCAAGAAGGCTACCGGCATGACGCCGCAGGAGTATCGGGATGCCCTAGCTCCGGTTTAGGAGGCGTTTTATGACACGGCATCTCTTAAGGTCAGTCCTGCGGTTTGGTTTCCTTGCGGCAGTTCTTGCCTTATTAATAACATCTCATCATTCGAATCGGGAGGAATTATCCATGGAAGAATTACAGGTTAAGCTTGCGAATGCGGTTGGCAAAATCCCTTCTCAAGGCAATCCGCTTGTATCCCATAAGTTTGGAGCGGATCCTTACGCCCTAGTATTTGACGGACGGGTTTATCTTTACATGACGAATGACGTCCTGGAATACGGCGAGG
Source organism: Paenibacillus sp. BK033 (assembly GCF_004345425.1). GTDB lineage: Bacteria > Bacillota > Bacilli > Paenibacillales > Paenibacillaceae > Pristimantibacillus. Next base: position 1,171,927 of record NZ_SLVP01000002.1, on the reverse strand, counting down.
ACGGAAGCGTGAAGGATAATACGTACGGCAATATTAACAAGATCGGTGTTATATCCTCAGCGGATCTGGTCAATTGGACCGATCATGGAGTCATTACGGTTGCGGGTCCCGAAGGGGCAGCCAAATGGGCAACTCAATCCTGGGCTCCCGCAATTGCTCATAAAGTAATCAAGGGACAAGATAAATTTTTCCTCTACTTCGCCAATAATGCCAGTGGAATCGGCGTGCTGGAGGGCGACAGTCCAATCGGACCCTGGCGTGATCCTATCGGAAAAGCACTCATTCTAAGGTCGACGCCCGGCGTTGAGAAGGTGACTTGGTTATTCGATCCCGCTGTATTGGTTGACGATGACGGCAAGGCTTATATTTATTTCGGAGGCGGAGTGCCGGAAGGAAAGGACGAATGGCCGGATACGGCCCGGGTGATGGAGCTCGGCGAGGATATGGTCAGCGTTGTAGGCGAAGCGCAGGTTATTCCCGCGCCGTTTATGTTCGAGGATGCCGGGATTAATAAGCATAAAGGCATTTATTATTTCACTTATTGTTCCAACTTTTATAACGGCCAGCGTCCGGAAGGCAGTCCACCGGCAGGCGAGATTGCTTATATGACCAGCGATCGTCCAATGGGACCGTGGACATACCGCGGGACGATTCTGAAGAATCCCGGGCATTTCTTTGGCGTAGGCGGCAATAACCATCATGCCATGTTCGAATTTAACGATGCATGGTATATGGCTTACCATGCCCAGACTTTATCGAAGGCAATGGGGGTTCCTAAGGGGTATCGTTCCACTCATCTGAATGAAGTGAAGTTCCAGGATGCCGATCAGTCCATTCAAGAGATTACGGCGAATTACGAAGGAGTTCCCCAAATTCAAGCTTTTCAGCCTTATGAGCGCGTAGAAGCGGCAACGATGGGATGGAACGCGGGAATCGCGACGGAGGCTTCCCCTGACGGCGGCATGTCCGTCACCGATATTGACAGCGGAGATTGGATCGCATTATCGAAGGTTGATTTCGGCAGCGAAGGCGCTCGTACATTTGCCGCGGCTGTATCCGGGGCAGGCTCTGCCGCTGTTATTGAGCTGCGGCTGGATTCCGCGGACGGCAAACTGATCGGAGCCTTACAGGTCCAGCCTGCGGGAGAGGAAGAAGCAGAATATCAAACGGATGTAACGGGCGCCGAAGGTACGCATGACCTGTATCTGGTGTTCAAAGGCAAGCCTGACAGCAAGCTGTTCAAGCTGCATAGCTGGCAGTTCAGCCAGTAAGCAGGGTATCGTGAAGGGAGATCGCGGCGAGAATGGCCGCGGTCTCTTTTTAGAGCAGGAAAGGATATGATGTTGCATGAAGCCCGTTCGAGCCTCCGACGCTTATCACAACAGTCAGTTAATCTGCACCTACAGCGGTTATAAGCCGGCCAACATGCATAAGTGGGGGCCGGGAGTACGCGATGTTTACGCGCTGCACTTCATTATAAGCGGGAAAGGAACGCTCGAGACGCGCAATCAGCGATTTTCATTAAAGGCGGCCGATAGCTTTATGATCTTCCCGCAAACGGAAATTTACTATTATCCGGATCCTGAGGATCCTTGGGAATATATATGGATTGAATTTAAAGGCGATGAAGCCGGGCGTCTGGTGGGAATGACCGAAATGGAACGGGATAACCCCGTGGCCGGGGCGAGCCCGCATGATCTGAAGCCGTATTTCCCCGCGGCGCCAAGGGCGGATGCGAGGCCTTTTGAGAGAATTAGAGCGGGGGCGCAATTGCGTTTGCTGCTGTCCTATTATTTGGAGTTTTATCCGAGAGAATCTCAGCCGGCGGATTATGTGAAGATGGCCAAGGAGTATATCATCATTAATTATTGGCGGGCAAACCTGACGGTGTCCGATATTGTAAACGCGGTGAGCCTGGAGAGAAGCTACCTGTTCCGCTTGTTTAAGGAAGCTGCCGGTATGTCTGTATCCCGCTATCTGACTGCATACCGGATTGAACGGGCGCGCGAGCTTCTGGAGTCCTCCGTATTGTCCGTCAAATCGGTTGCTTACTCGGTCGGCTATAAGGATCAGTTGTATTTCTCCAAAGTATTTAAAAAAGCAACGTCATATACGCCCTCCGAGTATATGACGCTGCATGGCCGTACCGAAATCCTTTAGCGGAAAAGGACGCAATGGCCGGATTCCCTGAAGTAGCGTATCAGCTTCTCCAGGGGCTCGCGTCCGCAGCTTAGCTTAACGCCCAGGCAATCGATGCATAAAAATTGTTGTGCCGTTCTTGAAACAAGCTTCATGTAAATCGCCCGATCATCGGCTTGGAGGGGGGCCTGACAGGTCTTGCAGGATTTGCTGTTCATTATTTAACCAGCTTGGCCCGGACGATCAGACAGTCATGCGCCGGCACAACGGGTGCGAACCGTTCCTTGAATATTCCAAGCTCCTTATGCTCCCAGCAGTCGTATAAGGATAAGGAGAACCCGGAGGCGTAGGGAAGTCCGATATCCCAGAATTGCAGCGAAAGCTCCCGCTGATCATCGCTTAAATTAAAGAAGCCAATCGCCAGTTCGCCATCCGAAAGAACCTTTACAAGCATAAAGACGTCCTCGGTATGGAACCACTGCGGCTCCGGCTTGATCCGGTATGCTCCGCGGCTTTCGATGTCCTGATTAATGGCTATGAGAGCCGGGTTAAGCAGCATGTTTTTGGTCGCCTGATTAGCCGTGCGGATATCGCAGCCCATCATGAGAGGAGAGCCCATCATGCACCACAAAGAGAAATGGGTCTTGTATTCGTTATCGGTACAGCCTCCTATTTTGCTGCCGATAAACGAATTATTGCTGCCGCCGTACATGCCGACGACCAGCATGTCCATATCGTTATGGCAGAAGGAGCCGGTATAGCATTCTTTGTCCAGCTGCGAGAGTGCCAGATTCTTAATAGATTCCCAGTGATCCTGAATATCGCCCGTTGACCGGTACATATGGGCACCCGATTCGCGTATCCACTGGTAGACATGATCCTCGCCCCAATTGCAGGCAGAGAAGAGGATTTCCCGTCCGCTGTTTTTAAGAGCAAGGCTCATCCGTTTGTACAGCAATTCTCCGGAGATATGCCGGGGTTTGAAGCAGTAATCGTACTTCAAATAGTCGACGCCCCACTCGGCGAATAATTGGGCGTCTTGAAACTCATGCTCGAAGCTGCCGGGATAACCCGCGCAGGTGTGGGTGCCGACGCAGGAATACATGCCGAATTTCAAGCCTTTGGAGTGGATATAATCGGCGAGCGCTTTCATTCCGCTTGGAAACTTGGCGGGATCGGCTACCAGATTCCCCTGCTGGTCCCGCTGCTTCAAGCTCCAGCAATCGTCAATGACGATATATTCGTAACCGGCAGCCTTGTAACCGTCCGATTCGAAACGATCGGCAACATCCCGAATTAATTGCTCATTAATGTCCCAGGTAAACGTGTTCCACGAGTTCCATCCCATTGCGGGGGTAAGGCCAAGAAGAGGTTTGTCCATTTATTGCTTGCATCCTTTCGCGTGACCGGCAACAAGGCCGGATGTGAATATGAATCGTTTGTTTGTATTAAATCATAGGGGATCTTCCGTAGCCTATAGCTTGAAGTTGCTTCTATATGGATAATTGTTGTTTCCGATGAAGCTAGGAAACGCGAAGGCCGGATATCTATAACTAGACGGGTAATAGAACCGCAATCCGGCAGGTTGTTGGAGCTTGCTGCATAGAGCTAAACTTTCCTTGTTTACCATTTACCGATAACGGTTTGACGAAGCGGGAGGGGACTATGTCCATCATGGATGAACTGCCTGAGCAGCTGAGGAAGCAGGTAACGGGAGAAATGCTGTTTAGCATCAAGTCCGATCTGCTGTTCGATGGCTGCTTTGGGGAACAATGGCTGGCAGTGACAGACCGGGATATCCGGGTCTGGCAGAAGGATGGTTCGCTGGCCCTTAAATTTGAAGTAAGCGAGTTGAGAGACGCGCGCGCTGTCGGAGCGGTAGGGGGAGGCATGCTGGTAGCAGACACCCATGATTCTCCCGTTGTTATAGCCCGCTATACGGCAGCCATGACGCCGGTATTCAATTTTGCGGCAAAGCTGATCAGTGCGCTGGCCAAGAGGGAAGAGCTGCCGGCATTATCGGAGCGGGATATTCCGAAGCATTGTCCAACCTGCGGCAATCCGCTTCATGAAGGCACGAAGGTATGCCAGCTGTGCATGAACAGCGGCAAAGCCGCTGCCCGGATGCTGCGCTACGCCAAGCCTTATAAGGGACATTTGGCGGCGGCAGCCTGCATGCTTATCCTGACCACGTTCGTGGAGCTGGTGCCGCCTTATTTGACAAAAGTCATTATCGACGATGTGCTTCAGGCTCAGAATAAGGGCTCCATTCTATTGTTGCTTATTCTCGGCTTGGGAGTTACAACCTTGATGCTGTCGGTCATGCAGACGGTAAGGGGATACATCGGCGTATGGGTTGGCTCTAAGCTGATGGGGGATCTCCGCAAAGATATATACGGTTCTTTGATGCGTCTTTCCATCTCCTTCTTCGACCGCCGGCAAACCTCGCAGTTTATCGGCCGCGTGAACAGCGACTCGGAAGCGATGCGGCAGTTCATGACGGACGGGGTCGTCTTTGTATGCGGAGAGTCGTTGCGAATCGTCGCGATATTCGTTATTATGCTGAGCCTGGACTGGAAGCTGTCGCTGTTCGCGCTGCTGCCCGTACCGGTCATGATCGCGGTGTCGATGACGATCTGGCCGAAGATTGGGCGCCGCTGGTACCAGCAATGGCGATCCATCTTCCGCCTGAATACGCTGGTCGGTGATTCGCTGCAGGGCATCCGCGTCGTTAAAGCTTTTGGCCGGGAGCGGGAGGAGATGGCCCGTTATGCCAATGCCAACGTTGAAGTGGTACGAAACAATATCCGGATGGAGGGACTATGGCAGTTCATGTTCCCTGCGTTTAATTTTATTGCGGGAATAGGGACGCTGCTTATCTGGTATAACGGCGGTAACAAGGTGCTTCATGAGGGGATGCAGCTTGGAGTTCTTATGGCTCTTGTTGCTTACCTTGGCATGTTGTTTGGCCCGTTGCAATGGGTCAGTCAAATGATCAACTGGGCAAGCAATGCCATGGCTGCCGCCCACCGGGTATTCGAAATCATGGATACGCCGTCGGAAGTTCCGGAAGCTCGTCGGCCGGCAGCTCTTGGCACCATTCAAGGTCTGGTTAGATTCGAAAAGGTCACCTATGGTTATGAAAAGCATCATCCCGTACTGAAAGACATCAATCTCCAAGTGAAGCAGGGCGAAATGATTGGCCTCGTGGGACATTCCGGAGCAGGCAAGTCGACGTTTATTAATCTGATCTGCCGGTTCTATGACACGGATGAGGGAGATATCTATATCGACGGCATCTCCATACGAGAGATCAGCCAATCCGATTTGCGGAAGCAGATCGGCGTTGTGCTTCAGGAGACGTTCCTGTTCGACGGTTCCATTGCCGATAATATTGCGTATTCGAAGCCGGATGCTTCGCCCGAGGAGATTATGCGGGCAGCCAAAATTGCAAACGCGCATGAGTTTATTGTCCGTCTGCCGGATGGTTACGATACACGAGTAGGGGAACGGGGGCATAAGCTTTCCGGCGGCGAGAAGCAGCGCGTAGCCATTGCAAGGGCCATTATCCATGATCCCCGCATTTTGATTCTGGATGAAGCGACAGCGTCCGTTGATACGGAAACGGAGCAGCAGATCCAGGAGGCAATCTCCCGGCTTATCCAGGGCCGGACCACCTTCGCCATCGCCCACCGGCTTTCTACACTCCGCAATGCGGACCGGCTGGTTGTATTGGATCATGGCAAGATCGTTGAGGTCGGCACGCATGAAGAGCTTCTGGGCAAGGAAAAAGGGTTTTACCGCAAGCTTGTGGATGCGCAGAAAGAGCTGTCTCAAATCAAGGGGGTAGAAGGCTGATGGCAGACCGTTACGATATCCGGCTGTTCAAGCCGGAAGAGATCTACTTCAGCCGGGGCAAGGGCGGTGTGCTGCAAGGCGTTGTGGACGGCAAACCTTATGAAGAACTGGTTATCTTCCGAACATTTCCGTTTCGCTATGCTTCCGAATATATCTCGGTGAGAACGACTGGCGGGGAAGAGCTTGGCATCATCCGCGATATTGCGGAATTGTCTGCCGAATGCGTAGCTGAGCTGGAAAAGGAGCTTCAGTACCGATATTTTCTGCCAAAGGTACAACGCGTAGCGAGCGTGAAATTTAAATCGGATTTATGGATTTGGGAGCTTGAGACCCATCTCGGCGACACCCGGCTGACGATGAGAAATCTGCACGAGCATCTTCAATTTCCGGGAGGAAACCGAATCGTCCTGACGGATATGCACGGCAAACGCTGCGAGATTGCGGACTGGCATCTTCTTGATGCCCACAGCAGGCGGCAACTGGAAGACGTCCTATAAGTCGATTGAATATGAATGGAGAGGGGAACTGCACATGAGCAGCATCGTTCTGACAAACCCTATTATTTGGGCGGATATACCGGATATCGATATGATTCGCGTAGGAGACGTTTTTTACATGGTCAGCACCAGCATGCACTCCATGCCCGGCTGTCCAATTATGAGATCCATTAATTTAAAGGACTGGGAGATCGTCAATTACGTATTTGATACGTTCGAAGACAATGAGGCTCACAATCTAGCGAATGGCAAAGGGATTTACGGAAAGGGCTCTTGGGCTTCCAGCCTTCGCTATCATAACGGAACCTTCTATGTCTGCTTTTCTAGCAATGATATGCAGCAATTCTATATTTACCGGACAGAAGATATCGAGAACGGCAGCTGGGAGCGCTCCGTGATCAACGGTCTGCTGCATGATCCGGCTCTGCTCTTTGACGAAGACCGTGTTTTTGTGTTCAGCGGCAACGGTAATATCTATATAACTGAATTAACCGCGGACGCAGCTGCAATTAAACCGGACGGAATCCGCCAGCTTCTGCTGGAAGGAGAACGGGATGGCATCGGACTGCGTATCGAAGGCTGTCATGCTTACAAGCTGAACGGCTATTACTATTTGTTCTTTATCGACTGGCCAAGAACCGGACATGGGCGACGCAGGGAGCTGTGTTACCGCTCGAAGGAACTGCTTGGTCCGTATGAATACAAAGTCATTCTGGACGATGACCTCGGTTATCGCAACAAGGGCGTTGCGCAAGGCGGTATCATCGACACGCCTTCCGGCGAATGGTATGCCTTCTTGTTCCAGGATCATGATGCGGTCGGAAGGATTCCGTGCGTGCTGCCGATGGCTTGGGAGGATGGCTGGCCGGTAATAGGCGATGGCGCCAAAGCGCCGGTATCTTTTGCGGCGAATTTACCGGAGTCGGTGTCCAAGCCGCTGGTGATCAGCGATGAATTCGATTATGAAGAGAACAAGCTGGCCTTGAACTGGCAGTGGAATCATAATCCGGACAATTCGCTCTGGTCCCTTACTGCCCGGCCGGGTTACTTGAGACTGGAGACCGGCCGTATCGTTGACCGTGTCGTTCTGGCGCGCAACACGTTGACTCAGCGAACGGAAGGGCCGGCGTGCTGCGGAACGACGGTATTGGATTTATCTCATATGAAGGCGGGGGATCATGCCGGCCTTGTCGCGCTGCAAAGCGAGTATGGCATCGTGGGCATACAAGCGGAAGACAATGGCGAGCTTTATGTCGTAATGGGGATAAACCGCGGCGACGGCGGAATGGAAACCTTGGAAAAGCTTAAATATAACGGCAGCCGGATTCATGTGAAAATTGATTTTGATTTCCGGGACAGTATGGATCGGGCCTATTTTTATTATTCGGCGGACGGTACGGAATGGCTATCGATCGGACGTCCCCTGCAAATGAAGTATACGCTGGACCATTTCATGGGCTACCGGATTGGCTTGTTCAATTATGCAACAAGGCAATCCGGAGGTTATGTTGATTTTGATTATTTCCGATATACGAAAACCGTTTAGCATGTCTCGAAAATACGAAGGATGAAAGAGGTGCGATTAAGAATGGAGAATACAATGAAAAAGCAGGATGAGCAATCGTTAGCCGGTGCGTTTCAAAACGATTTCCTGATTGGGGCGGCCGTCAATCACCGGACGATTGTCAGTCAAAGCACACTGCTGCAGCAGCATTACAACAGCTTAACCGCCGAGAATGAAATGAAATTCGAAAGCCTTCATCCGGAGGAGCATCTGTATACCTTCGAACGGGCCGACCGGATCGCCGGCTTCGCCCGCGAGAACGGCATGAAGCTGAGGGGGCATACGCTTGTATGGCATAATCAGACGCCAGAATGGGTATTCGAGGACGGGAATGGAGGAATAGCCGGCCGCGAGCTGCTGCTTGCCCGGATGAAGTCTCACATTGAGACGGTTGTGAAACGGTACCGGGATACGATCTATTGCTGGGATGTCGTGAACGAAGCCGTAACGGACGCCGGCGAAGAAAGCTTGCGTCCTTCCAAATGGCTGCACGGCATCGGAGAAGATTACATCGAGCAGGCCTTCCGCTTTGCGCATGAAGCCGATCCTAATGCCCTTCTGTTCTATAACGACTACAATGAATGCAACCCTGGCAAAAGAGAAAAGATCTACTCCTTGGCGAAATCCTTGCTGGAGAAGGGCACTCCCATTCACGGCATTGGACTCCAGGCGCATTGGAATCTGTTTGATCCGTCCATGGACATGATCCGGGAAGCTATCGAGCGATATGCATCGCTTGGCTTAAAGCTGCAAATGACCGAGATGGACGTATCCATGTTCGCCTTTGACGATAGACGTACCGATCTTACTTCACCTACGGCGGAGATGATGCGTCTGCAGGAAGAGAGATACAAGCAATTTTTCGAGCTGTTCCGCGAATATAAAGACGTACTGACCAGCGTAACGTTCTGGGGAGCGGCGGACGATTATACCTGGCTGGATCACTTTCCTGTTAGGGGGAGGAAAAACTGGCCGCTTCTGTTCGATACGGAGCAGCGCCCAAAAGAAGTGGTTAAGGCGATCATTGGGCAATAAAAGAGTGCACGGAGTAAAGCGCGTTCCAATCGGGAACGCGCTTTTTTGCGCTTCGTAAGCCTGCGGCACTTTCTATACCTTGGCGGGTGTTCTACCAAAAGCCGACAGGTTGTTGCCTCATTCCGTTAGCACTACACTTTTTAAAGAAGGCGGAAACAGCGGGGTAAAAGGGAAAGGGGGAAGAATCGTGCTGGCTACGCAGGCAGAACAGACAGAAACAAACGGGGAACCGCTGCTTAAGGCAACAGGAATAAAGCGGGTCTTCGGAAAAGGGAATGCCGGGGTTACGGCTCTGTCAGATATACAGGTCAATATTCCGGCTGGTTCCATGGTCGCGCTGAAAGGGCGTTCAGGCTCCGGCAAAACAACGTTGCTGAATATTCTAAGTGCGCTTGACGAGCCCACTGAGGGGCAGGTTTTTTTTCAAGGGAGAGAAATTACCGGCTTATCAGCCAAAGAGAGGAATGCCTTGCGCCGCAAGGAGATCGGACTGGTCTTTCAGTCGTTCGGGCTGATTCCGCTTATGTCCGCTTACGAGAATGTGGAGTTTGGGCTTCGGATTGCAGGAACACCGGTGAAGGGGAATAAGGATGCGGCCGAAAAGGCTCTCGAGCGGGTAGGCATGCGGGAGCGGATGAAGCATCGTCCGATGGAATTGTCCGGGGGAGAGCAGCAGCGGGTGGCCATTGCGCGCGCCATTGCGCATGAACCTGCGCTTCTGATCGCAGACGAGCCAACCGCGGAATTGGACAGCCGAATGGGATTGCAGGTGATGCGGGTGTTCAGGGATCTGGTTAACCGTTCCGGGATGACGATTCTGCTTACTACGCATGACCCGGGTATTATGGAGCTCGTCGATCATGTTATTGCATTGGAGGATGGAAAAATTGTATCCGAAACAACGAATCATACGCCTCTTATCTAGCAGGATGGCAAAGCGGGCAGCCGTCTTCGCGATTACGGCGTTAACGCTTTCCGGCTGTTCTCTTCTTCCCCAAGAGGAAGCGGTGCTGCAGCCTCCGCTTATTCAGCCGGTTCAGGAAAAGCTTGATCTGGTTGCCGTAACCCGCGGCAATATTCAAACCTCGCTGAAGGGGACGGCCACCTTTGTCTCCTCGAACGTGAAGACGCTGTCATTTGCCGAATCGGGCGGTCAGCTGAAATCGGTTAACGTCAAGCTCGGGCAAGAGGTAAAGGCCGGCGACCTGCTGGCCGAGCTGGAAACAGAGGATCTGGCGTTGCAGGTCCGGCTGCAAAAGCTGAACGTAGAGCGGGTGCAGCTTCTGTACAGTGAAGCCGTGAGGGATGGAGCGTCCGGAACTGACAAGCGGCTGAAGGAAATCGACGTTGAACGGGAACGGATATCGCTGCAAGCCATGGAAAGCAGGCTTTATAAATCTCGATTATTGTCCCCAATCGCGGGAATGGTGATCTACGTTGATGCCATTAAAACCGGCGACCGCGTAAATGCCTACCAAACCATCGTGACGGTGGCTGACCCCTCCAGCATGCAATTGACTTACGTGGCATCGGATGCCAAGGATGTACTTGGCGTGGAGGCGGGGATGCCCGTCAACCTGAAGTACAAGGGAAAGGATTATACCGGTAAAGTGCTGCAGTCTCCATCCAATACTCCCGTCAGCACGGATCAGGCAAAAGCGAACAGCAATGCCGTAACCATTGTCATGGGGATCGACCATCCGCCCGAAGGCATTCAAATCGGACATAGCGCCGATATGACGATTGAGCTTCAGAAACGGGAAAATGCCATTGTACTGCCCCGTAAGGCCATCCGATCTTACATGGGCAGATCCTATGTGCAGGTTGCAGACGGCGAACGCAAAAAAGAAGTGGATGTCGAGGTTGGATTAACAACCCCAACCGAGGTGGAGATCGTTAAGGGGCTTGAGGAAGGCCAGAAGGTCATTCTGAACAATTGACGTAACAACGAAGCCTTGGCGACAGGGCGCAAGAGTGAGGTGTACGCATGGCATTATGGACAATGATTCTCCGCAAAATGGCCAATAACAAATGGCTTCAGCTGAATTTATGGTTTGGTCTGACCGTATGCGTGGCTCTATTCAGCTCGATGCCGCTTTATTCGGATGCCATTCTCGAGAGGACTTTGCAGAAGGAGCTTCAGCTGGTCCAAAGCAAGAACTCCGTATTTCCCGGATACGTGCGGGTCAGCACATCGGTCTCATCGGCCAAGATGGATCAGAAAACCGCTCAGGCCATTGAACGCGCGGACCGATACATTCAGTCGATTCCCGAGCGGATGGGACTGAAGGCGCTGTCCTTCTATCAGCAGCGTTTCACCCAAAAGATGAAGGTGTACGGAGCGGACGCATCGGAGCAGGAGAAGAAGACGCAAAAGACGACGGGAGGCTTCAAGGCGCTGTCCGACATGGACAAGAGAGTGCGTCTCATTGACGGCCGAATGCCGGTTGACCGCACGGACGGCTTGTTTGAAGCGGTTGTGACGGAAAAGTTTCTGAATTCCGTTAAACGCGATTTAGGGGAGGAGCTTCTGGCAGAGACGGCGGATAAGCATTTGTTCCGGGTCATCCCGGTCGGGATTATCGATACCGATCCGGCAGCGGATCCGTATTTGCCTTTTCTGGCGACGGATGAGCCTGACGGCTTCCTCATTCCCTTCCGGCAATTCGAACGCGAATTTATGGCAAAGGACGGCAAGGTAAGGGTATCCGACCTGGAATGGCGTTATGCGCTGGATTACAAACAGATGAGCATCGATAAGATCGGGGCCTTCACCGAAGCCAACCGGGCGATTCGAAGTTACTTCCGCGGACGGCTTGGGTCAGCAGAAATTAATATTCCCGCGAATGAAACGATAGTCTCCTATCAAGGCAAGCAAGAGAAGCTTGACGTGATGATGCTGTCTCTGTATTCTCCGGTGATGCTCATGCTCGCTTTCTATTTGTTTATGGCGGCAAATCTCGTCATTGAGAGGCAAAAAACGGAAATATCCGTGCTTCGAAGCCGAGGAGCCAGCCGGCTTCAGATTATGACGGCTTATACGCTGGAAAGCCTGATGCTTGGAATAAGCGCGCTTGCGGTTGGTCCTTTTCTTGGCGTTACCTTTACGAAAATACTGGGGGCATCGGGCGGATTTCTTGAATTCGTGCAGCGCTCGGCTCTCGAGGTCAGCTTGACCAGCAATGCGTATAAGGTAGCGGCCGCCGCAGTTGCCGGAGCGATCGTGCTGATCCTGATTCCGGCGTTTCTGGCGACCCGGGTATCGATCGTGAATCATAAGCAGCAGGCGGCAAGAATGACCAGGATGTCCTTCTGGCACAAGACGGGCATCGATATTTTGCTAGTCGGTCTGGCTCTGTATCTTCTCTACAATTTCAATAACCGGCAGCAGGATTTAAAGCGTCTGGCCCTGGATTCGGATGCCCTGCAGGTGGATCCGCTGCTGTTTCTGATGCCCGCGCTGTTTGCGCTGGGAGCCGGGCTATTGGTGCTTCGGATTTATCCATGGTTTATTCGGCTTGTTTACTGGGCCGGGCGCAAGTGGTGGCCGCCGGCGCTATACAACACGCTTATACAGATCAGCCGTTCGTCTGGCCAGTATTTGACGATTAAAGTGTTCCTGATTTTGACGGTATCAACCGGATTGTTCAGTGCCAACGCAGCAAGGACCATCAACGATAATATGGAAAGCAAGATCCAATATAACATTGGCGCGGATATGACACTGACTACCCGTTGGGAAAGCGACGCTCCTCCGCCAATCCAGCAGGGAGCCGAGCCTCCGAATCAGACTGCGCAAGAGTCCGGCGAGAAGCGGGTGCAATATACGGAACCGCCATTCCAGCCTTTCCGGGAGCTTAGCGGGTTAGAAGCATCGGCCAAGGTATTCCGGAAGGAAGGGGCCAGATTCAGCGCGGGCGGCGCGAAGAAAACAAACGGCGCAGCCACGCTGGTTGGTATCGATACGAAGGATTTCGGTGAAACCGCCTGGATGAAGGACGGACTTCTCGATTATCCAATTAACAGTTACTTGAATCTTATGGCGACCAATCCGAAGGCCGTTCTTATCTCGCGATCGCTAGCCGACGCCGCGAAGGTCAAGCCCGGGGATCCGATAAGCCTTTATTGGGACGGACTGGATGAAGCGTTGTTCACCGTCTACGGCATTATCGATTATTGGCCGGGCTGGAATCCGCTGCCTGCTGCGGGCGGCGAAGAGAGACCAACAAAGCCGAATCTTATCGTCGGCAATTTGAGCACGATTCAGAACCGGCTGGCAGTTGAGCCTTATGAAGTGTGGCTTAAGCTGAAGGACGGCGTTTCCAGCCAGTCCATCTATGATCAGCTGACCGCAGCGAAAATCAACGTGACCGGTCTGCACGACGCGAAGCAGGAGCTGATCGCTTCCAAAAATGATCCGTTCCGGCTGGCCATTAACGGAGTCATGACGCTAGGCTTTGTTATATCGATGCTGATCAGCTTCTTTGGCTTCCTGTTGTTCTGGGTGCTTGCTTTATCCGGCCGAACGCTGCAGTACGGGGTTTTGCGGGCGATGGGTATTCCTTTCCCGCAAATTATCGGCATGCTGCTCAGCGAGCAGCTTCTTACCTCCGGTGCAGCCGTCATCATCGGCGTGTTAATCGGCAATAGGATCAGCGAGCTGTTCGTCCCGCTGTTCGAAATGTCGTTTGCAACGGCCGAGCAGGTTCCGCCATTTCAGATCGTCTATAAGCTCAGCGATTATTTGCAGCTTTACAGTATCGTAGGCCTTACTCTCACCGTTGGTCTGCTAATACTTGGATACCGGCTGTCCCGGACGCGGATTGCGCAGGCGCTGAAGCTGGGGGAGGAATAAACCATGATCAGATGCGAGGAGCTCGTCAAAATCTACAAAACCGCCGATCTGGAGGTGGTTGCTTTGCAAGGGCTGGATATGCGGGTGGAGGACGGAGAGTTAATGGCGATCATCGGCAATTCCGGAAGCGGGAAGTCGACGCTGCTGAATATGCTGGGGGGCCTGGATAAGCCGTCCGCAGGCAAGCTGTTTGTAGACGGCAAGGATCTGCTTGCGTTTGGCGAGAAGGAGCTTGTGAAGTATAAGCGGGAGACCGTTGGTTTCGTATGGCAGAATAACGCCCGCAACCTCATTCCCTATCTAACGGCTTTGGAGAACGTAGAGCTGCCCATTCTTTTGAAGGGAAGGCGGCGCAGAGCGCGTGCTATCGAGCTGCTGGAAGCGGTTGGGCTTGGTCATCGCCTGAGAAACAAGCTCAGCGAGCTGTCCGGAGGCGAGCAGCAGCGGGTGGCGATTGCCATCGCACTGGCCAATGAGCCCAGGCTGCTTCTCGCGGACGAACCAACCGGCTCGCTGGACACGAAGACCTCGGATCAGGTGCTGGATCTGTTCCGGAACCTCAACCATACCCTTGGCATTACCGTTGTAATCGTTACGCATGACCCGCTGCTGGCCCGCAAGGTCAACCGGGTCGTGCAGATCCGGGACGGCAAAACCTCCGCGGAGATGATCCGCAGAGAATCGTATGCCGACGAGCTGGCACGGCTGGATGCCGAGCACCTGCAGGCCGAGCGGCAAAGCCATATCGAATATGCGGTTCTCGATAAGGCAGGGCGTCTCCAGATTCCCGCCGGTTATCTGGATGCCGAAGGCTTCAAGGACAGCAACAAGGTACGCGTTGAGCTGGAGGAAGGGCGCATCATCCTTTATCCGCAGGAAATGACGCCATAATCCGCCCCTCAAGGGGCGGTTTAATGGAATATACAAGAAAAACGAAAGGTGAGGTGTACGGATGAAGAAACAAGGTTTGAAGCGCTCTTTTTCGGGCGTGCTGGCCATCGCTTTGATGCTGACGTCATTGTCGCTAAGCGTGCTGCCCAAACAGGCGGAAGCGGAAGCAAGCACAGTGAAATTGGCAACGGATTTTGAGGATGGCACGGTTCAAGGCTGGCATGGCCGCGGAGGCAATGAAGTGCTGTCAGCCTCGGAAGTCGCTGCCCACACAGGGACATACGGTCTGCAGGTAACGGGAAGAACGCAAGGCTGGAATGGCCCGCAGCTCGATGTAACCTCCATGATGACGGAAGGGAAAACCTATGGGCTTGCCGCGTGGGTCAAGCTCCCGGCAGGCACAGCGGCCTCATCGGTATCGATGACGGTTCAGCGAACGACGGACGGGACAACGAATTATGAAGGGGTTGCTTCCGGAAATGTTACAGCGGACGGTTGGGTGAAGCTTAGCGGTCAGTATCAATTAAAGCAGCCGATCCAAAGTCTCTCCGTCTATTTTGAAGCATCCTCTAGCCCAACGCTGGATTTCTATGTAGATGATTTTTCCATTGAACAGCTTCCTGATCCGGAACCGATTGTCATACAGCAGGATATTCCTTCGTTGAAGGATGTCTTTGCCGATGATTTCAAGCTGGGAGCAGCGGTATTGGTTAATGAAATCGAGGATCCAAGCGGTCCCGATGCGCAGTTGATCAAGAAGCATTTCAACAGCTTGACTGCCGGCAACGAGCTGAAGTGGGATGCTACGGAGCCGCAGGAGGGACAGTTCAACTTCACGCGCTCGGACAAGATTGTTAATTTTGCGGTGGATAACGGTATCGCGATGCGCGGTCATACGTTGATCTGGCATTCCCAAACCCCGAACTGGGTGTTTTACGATGAGAACGGGAATCTTGCAAGCAAAGAACTTCTGTTTGCACGGATGAAGCGTCATATCGATACGGTCGTCGGCCGATACAAAGGCAAAATTTATGCATGGGATGTTGTGAACGAGGTGCTTGAGCCAGGCGATAATCAGCCGGGCGGTCTCCGCAACAGCTTATGGTATAAGATCGCTGGAGAAGAATTTATTGAGAAGGCATTCGAATACGCGCATGAAGCCGATCCCAATGCGAAGCTGTTCATCAACGATTACAATACGAATATGCCGGAAAAACGGCAGGATCTGCATGACTTAATCAAACGCCTGAAGGATAAAGGCATTCCCGTCGACGGCGTTGGCCATCAGACGCATATTGGCATTGAATATCCGCAGATTCAAGAGCTCGACGACATGATTCAAGCTTTCACGGATTTGAATATTGAGCAGCAGGTAACAGAGCTGGATATGAGCGTCTATACCAATGACAATGATGCTTACGAGACATTTCCTCCGGAGCTTCAAGTGAAGCAGGCGAAGCGGTATAAGGAACTGTTCGATGTATTCAGGAAGCACGCGGATCAGCTGACCGCCGTTATTTTCTGGGGCAAGGATGATTTGAATACGTGGCTTCGCACCTTCCCGGTCGACCGCAATAACTGGCCGCTCCTGTTCGATGAACGGCTGCAGGCGAAATATGCCTATTGGGCATTAGTGGATCCAAGCAAGCTTCCGGTGGATATTCAGAACGCAACGGCGGCGAATGCCGGCGCGGCCATTGACGGGAAGCTGGAGGATGCTTGGAACAGGTCGCCTTACGTCTCCGTTAAGAGCGAAGGAACGGCTGTCGCCAAGTTCAAGTCGCTATGGGATGCGCATAACCTTTATCTTACGGTTGACGTGACGGATCCAAGCACGAACGGAAATGATGCGGTGGAAGTATTTATCGACGGCAATAACGGAAAAACTGCCGCATACGAATCGGATGACAAGAAATACACGTTCCGTCGGAGCGGTGCTAATCCGGGTAAACCGGCTGCCTACAAAGCGGTTAAGCTTACAGACGGTTATCGGATCGAAGCGGCCATTCCGCTTGATGGCTTATCGCTGAATAACAAGCTTGGATTTGATGTGCGCATTGCAGACAAAGCGGGCAGCGCGGTAACGAGAACCTCCTGGAATGACAGAACGGGATCGCAAGATACCGATACGTCCAAATATGGCGTTTTAACCTTAATAGAAGGTCCGCAATTTGCGGAAGCTCGGGCGGGTTCGCCGGTTATAGACGGCAATATGGATTCCCTCTGGAGCAGCGCAAACATTATTACGACAGACCGCTGGGTGCAAGGGACAAACGGAGCAAAAGCGAAGGTTAGAACGCTGTGGGATGCAGGACGTTTATACGTACTCGCGGAAGTGACGGATTCGTTGTTATCGAAGCAAAGCCCTAATGCGTGGGAGCAGGATTCGGTAGAACTATTCGTCGATCAGAACCAAGCCGGAACGGCGAGCTATCAAGCAGACGACGGGCAGTACAGGATTAACTTCGACAACGAGCAAAGCGTGAATCCGGGCTCTTTAAGCGGAAATCTGGTATCCGCGGTAAAACGTACCGCCACTGGTTATCTGGTTGAAGCCTCCTTGAAATGGAATGGCACGCCACCTGCAGCCGGAGACGTTATTGGCTTTGACGTTCAGGTGAACAACGATGAAGACGGCGATGGGGATCGTGACAGCGTAGCGATTTGGAATGACCGATCGGGGCTGTCCTACACGAACACCTCCGGCTTCGGATTACTGAAGCTGTCGGATACAAAGTAGACGAGCACAAGCGAGAAAGCTTTCCGTTAATCCGGAAAGCTTTTTCGCTTGCGACTTCAAGGAGACATGTGGGAAAAGCCGGTCAAAGTCCCGGGAATTAAGCAAGAGTCCCAAGACGCTGCCGGCTTCTTTTCGTTTGCAAGCGCTTACGAAAATGACAATCCTCATCCGTTCATGATGTAAATCGTACTTTGCTTGCGGTACTCATTAGCGCTCGCGCCCGTGTATTCCTTGAATTTCTTGTAGAACCAGTCAATTTCCGTATAGCCTACTTCATTTGCAATCTCGTAGATCCTCATATCCGTTTTCTCCAGAAGGAGCTTTGATTTCTCCATTCGCTGTTGAAGAAGATATTCGTTAAACGACATGTTCTCCTGGTCTTTGAATTTCTGGCCAAGATAGGCGCAGTTGAAGTGCAGCATGGTTGAGATTTTTTTCAAGGTTATATTCTCATGCATATGCTCCTGGACGTATTGCTTGACCAGATCAATGATGGACGGATTCTGACTTTTTTTATTCTCGTAGCTTAGGGTTAACCGTTTGGAATGTACGGATTGAACGTCCAGCTCCTTCTTTATCTTGCAGAGGCTGGCAGCCAGATCCCCGGGATGCACCGGATCCGCAATGTAATCGCTTACTTGAAGGGCCATTGCTTTCCGCAGCAGCTGGAAATCATGACTGCCTCCCAAAAGAATGATAGAAACGCGGCTAAGTTCTCTGATTTGTTCACAGATCTGCATTCCGGCAGCCTGCGAAGGTTTAAGATCTATAAGAATGAGGTCGAACATCTGCGTGCGAAGTAGAGCTTGAGCGTCAGAGAGAGAATCCGCATAGGCATGAAGCTGGAAGCCATGCTGCTCCCATGGAAGCAGCAATCTGGTTTCTTCTCTCGAAATCATGTCGGGATGAACAAGTAATGCTTTATACATAAAGCTGAACCTCACTTTCTGTAGGATTGTCTCTGACGGATATGGTTTTTATTATTGTTCATGACTCGGGCGGGTGACAATGTGCATTTCTTTATCCATCATCCATTTGTTTACCTCTTGGGTTAGCAGCTGCGTGACAATCCGCGCTATTCCTGGAAACCTATAAATTGACAGGTCATTGACCTATTTGCAGGCAGGTTGTTGGCCAGAAATGTAAGCGCTACACTTTTTCCTGTAAACCAATTTAGGGGGGACCAATGTGAGAGTGAGAAAGACGGTTATGATGCTTTCGACTTTGATGTTAGCGGCTTCATTAACGGCATGCAGCGGGGGAAGCGGCGGCAGCAAAGGCAATGAAAGCGGGAACGGCCAAAGCAACAATACGGATGCGCCTGCAAGCAATAATGCGACAGCCTCCAACAATGCCGCGGCCTCGAATAATGCCGGCAATGCGGAAGAGGATGCTTCATCGCCGGAGATGGATTTCGACATGGGGGGCAGAACGATCAAGGTCGTCTCCTGGTGGGATATGACAATCGGAGAGGACAACCCGGACAATATCCAGCGCAAGAAAAACCTGGAGGAGCTTGAGAAGAAGCATAACTTCAAGATGGAGTTCGTAGCGGTTGACTATGGCGAATACCAGCAAAAGGTCGTCGCGTCCCTCCTTGCGGGCGAACCGCTTGGCGATATTGTGAGACTTGGCAAAAACTACACGATTCCTTCCCTGGTTCAGCAAGACCTGTTATGGCCGGTTGACGAATACACGAAAAACACAAAGGTATTCAATCCAAAGGCTACCGAATTCATGTCGTACAACGGCCGCGGTTACGCCTTCTCAGAAGGTCAGGGCAACCTGATTACCGGCATTTTCTATAACCGTACTCTTCTTAACAAGCTTGGTATCAAGTCTCCGCAAGATTACGTAAGCGAGGATAACTGGAACTGGGATACCTTTACTCAAGTGGCCAAGGAAGCGAACAAAGATACGAATAACGACGGCAAGCTGGATACTTGGGGACTTGCGTCCGCCGGGTTTATGGATCCTGCTCTCGTCTCCAATGAAACGAGCCTGACGAGCGGCGATAAGCAAAATCTGGATGATCCGAAAACCGTTGAGGTCTTTAATTTCCTCTCCAAGCTGGCAACCGAGAAAGTGGCACGCCCAACCGAAGGCGGGGACTGGACGGAACCGGGGCAGTTCTTCCGTCAAGGCAATACGCTTATGTATGCCGGAGCCATGTATGAGATCGGCGGCTTGAAGACGGATATGGAGGACTACGATATCGGCTTTGTGCCGTTCCCGAAAGGTCCAAGCGCAACCGCATACCATTCCGCCGAAGGGGCATTCCAGGCGCTGACCATTCCGAAGAGTGTCGAGAATCCGGATCAGCTGGTGTACATCTGGGAAAAAATCAACGATATCGATTCGATCTACGACTATGCCGACCAAGCATCGCTTGAGAGCAACTTCACCGACGAGAATGATATCCAGAACGCCCGCGATGCAGGCGCAGGCATGCTGGTGCTTGACAGCGGTACATTCCCGAAATTCCCTTACTACGAAATGATCGGCGAGCTGACCTCGGGCAATTCGGTATCAACCGTAATCGACAAGTATAAAGCGCAAGCTCAATCCGCTATTGATGAGGTTTACAAAAAGTAACAAGCAAAGCTTTAGCGACAGTCCCCATTCGAACCATTACAAGGGGGACTGTTGCTAAAGCGTAATCTCTTGCCGCAGGAGGGGAGAAAAGTTGAGCAGCAAAAAGCGCTACGGAATTGCCATACTGGTTCTACTTGTATTTTTTTTGTCCATATGGGCTTTCTACCCTTCGGGTCAGCCGAATAACGGACGCGCTCAGGCAATGGGCGGATTTCAGGCGGTTACCGACTCCGATGACAAAGGCGGCTATAACGAGTATTTGAAAAGCTATTCCGCCGACGACAGACCGTCTCAAGTGATCCGCATCGAAGGCGAAAGCTTCGCCGGTACCGTCGGGGAAGGCTTTGAGGTGGCCGATCGTCCGGAGGGGCTGGACGGAAAAGCCGTCATGACGCCGGATGCCGGCTCGATCAGCTGGAACGTTCCCGTTCAAGAAGCCGGACTTTACAATATCCGGATTCATTACTATCCGCTGGAGGGGAAAAGCTCCGCCATTGAACGCAAGCTCACGATTAATGACGAGCAGCCGTTTACGGGGGCTGAAGATTTATTGTTTGACCGGCTTTGGGGCAATCGCGATGCCGGAATTCAGAGAGACGACCGGGGAAATGATCTTCGTCCAAGGCAGATCGAGAAACCGGCTTGGCAGCTCAAATCATTCATGGACAGCGAAGGCTATTTTGCGGAGCCCTATCTGTTCCACTTCGACAAGGGGACGCAGAAGCTTACGCTGACGGCTTCCCGGGAGCCGATGGCCATCGACTATATCGAGCTGTATCAGGATCAGACCGTCAAGTCCTATGAGGATCTTAAGAAGGATTATGAAGCGGCAGGCTTAAAGCCCGCGAAGGATCAATATATGATGATTCAGGCGGAGGACGCGGTGCTGAAATCGTCTCCGACCCTATATCCGTTGTCCGACAAATCAAGTCCTTCCGTTATTCCGTATGATGTGTCCAAAATCAGGGTTAACGCAATCGGCGGCGTGAACTGGAAGCTGCCGGGGCAGTGGCTGGAGTGGGAAGTGGATGTTCAAGAGGATGGATTGTATCAGATCGCATTAAAAAGAAAGCAGGATCAGCTTCGCGGCGTTTACAGCACGCGCAGCCTGATGATCGACGGAGAATATCCGTTTAAAGAAATGAAGCAGATTCCGTTTAATTTCGATATGGACTGGAAGATGGACGTCATGGGCGGCGATGAGCCCTACCAGTTCCATTTGAGCAAAGGCAAGCATACGCTCCGTCTGTCCGTATCCCTGGGCGAGATCGCTCCGCTGCTCCAGACGATTGAATCAAGCGTCCTGCAGCTTAATGAGATATACAGAAAGATTCTGATCATTACCTCCAACTCGCCCGATCCTTACCGCGATTACCAGCTGGAGAAGCGGATTCCGGAGATGACGGAGGTGTTCAAGACGCAGGCTGCCACGATCAAGAGCGTGGCCGATTATCTCGAACAATCGACAGGCGAGCAAAGCGATAAAGTAGCGGTTCTCCATACGATGGTCAATCAGCTGGAAGAGATGGCTGCAAAGCCCGAGACGGTTGCGAAGCGGCTGACCGCTTTCAAGACCAATGTCGGCGGACTTGGCACGTGGATATTAAACGTAAGAGTACAGCCGCTTACGCTGGATTATTTAGTCGTCTCTTCTCCGGAAGCCAAGCTTCCGCGGGCAAGCGCTACCTTGTTCCAAAAGATTAGGCATGAGCTTGGTGGCCTGGTCGCTTCTTATACGGAGGACTATGACAGCATTGGCAATACCAAGCAAAGCGACAAGTCGATTACGGTATGGATTACGACCGGCCGGGACCAGGCCCAGGTATTAAAGAGCATGATCGATGAAAGCTTTACGCCGGAGTCGAATATATCCGTGAAGCTGAGGCTTGTTCCGGCCAATATTCTGCTTCCTGCGACGCTGGCCGATGAAGGACCGGATGTTGCCATGCAGATTGGGGAAGACGTACCGGTCAACTATGCGATGAGGAAGGCGGCAGCGGATTTGTCCGCATTCCCCGACTTTAAGGAAGTGGCTTCCAGGTTCAACGAAAGCGCTTTGGTTCCTTATGAATACGGCAATGGCGCATACGCCTTGCCGGAGCAGCAGACCTTTCCGATGCTGTTTTACCGGAAAGACGTTCTGGCGGAAATCGGGTTGACCCCGCCAAAAACCTGGCAGGACGTGTACAACATGATCTCGGTGCTTCAGAAGCACAACATGGAGTTTTATCTGCCGATCGACACGGTAACGAACAATGCGAATCTCATTCCGAATGCTACGTTCTCGATGCTTCTCTATCAGAATAACGGCAAGTTCTATACGGATGATGACAAGAGAAGCGCGCTCGATTCGGATATCTCGATGGAGGTCTTTAAGAAATGGACGCAGTTCTATACCAACTATAAGTTCCCGCTGATGGCGGATTTCCCGAACCGCTTCCGTACCGGAGAGATGCCGATTGGGATTGCGGACTACACGACTTACAACAACTTGACGGTAATGGCGCCCGAAATTAAGGGGTTATGGGACTTTACGATGGTGCCCGGGACGGAATTGCCGGACGGCACGGTGAATCATGAAGTGGCCAGCCATACAACCGCGGTAATGATGCTGGAGAATGCCAAGGATAAGGATGCGTCATGGGCGTTCATGAAATGGTGGACCAGCAAGGAGACGCAAATTGCTTACGGACGCGAGATGGAAGGGCTGCTCGGGGAAGCCGCCCGTTATCCGACTGCCAATATAGAAGCGTTAGAGGAGCTTCCTTGGCCGGTGAAGGATTATAAAAACCTTGAAAGCCAGTGGCAATGGGTAGAGGGAATTCCTCAGGTTCCAGGCGGCTATTTCACGGGTCGCCATTTGGACAATGCCTTCCGCAAAGTCGTCAACGGCAATGAGAATCCCCGCGAGGCGTTATCGGATTATCTGTTGTATATCAATGACGAAATCGCGATTAAGCGTAAAGAATTTAAATTACCGAACTAGCTTGGGGGTGAATGCCGATGCCTGAACAAACCGTATCCGTACCCGTGCCCGCGCCGGATCTTATCCGGCAGCCGGCCAAGGTATCCAGATGGGCGCAACTGTTCAAAGAGATCAAGAGAAACAAGCATAATTATATCTTGATGAGCCCGTACATGATTATTTTCACCCTGTTTACGATCATTCCGGTTGTATTCTCGATCTGTCTTAGTTTCTTCTATTTCAATATGCTCGAATTTCCGAGGTTTGTTGGCTGGGATAACTATTCCAGGCTGTTTCTGAATGACGACGTCTTTATGATAGCCTTGCGAAATACATTCATGTTCGCCGTTATTACAGGGCCGATCAGCTATTTCGCCTGCTTCCTGTTCGCGTGGATTATAAATGAGCTGTCTCCGAAGATCCGGGCTGTCATGACCTTAATTTTTTACGCGCCGTCGATCTCGGGAAACGTGTATTTCATATGGCTGATTGTCTTTTCCGGTGACCGGTATGGTTATTTGAATGGCTTTCTGATCAAATTCGGCTTTATTCTGGAGCCGATCCAATGGCTTACGAATGAGCAGTATATTCTGACCATCGTCATTATCGTTCAGTTATGGCTGAGCCTCGGTACCAGCTTCCTTGCTTTTATCGCCGGGCTACAGACCATTGACCGGTCTCTGGTAGAAGCAGGTACGGTAGACGGGATCCGCAACCGGTGGCAGGAGCTGTGGTTCATTACGCTTCCGTCGATGAGACCGCAGCTGTTGTTCGGCGCAGTCCTTCAAATTACGGCGTCCTTCGCCGTTGCGGATGTTTCCATTGCCCTGGCGGGCTTCCCGAGCGTGAACTACGCGGCGCATACGATCGTCACGCATCTGATGGATTACGGCACGATCCGCTTTGAAATGGGCTATGCATCGGCCATCGCAACCGTTCTCTTCCTGATCATGGTGGGCGCCAACAAGCTGACCCAGAAGCTGCTTAGAAAGGTCGGTGAGTAACGTTGAACAGTTGGACAGCGGTTTTCCAGATTCAGAGAAAGCTTAACCGCTCCTTTACCGTCAGCTTTTTATTATTTCTGCTCCTTGCCGTATTTGGCCTGTTTATGGCCATCCCGCTTGTGTACGCGGTTAACAATGCGTTCAAACCGCTTGACGAGCTGTTTATTTTCCCACCGCGGATTATGGTCAATAACCCGACGCTGGATAACTTCTTCGACTTGTTCTCGTTAATGGGCAATTCCTGGGTTCCGCTTTCGCGCTATATTGCCAATACGCTCGTTATTACGCTTGTAGGAACGTTCGGGCATATCCTGCTCGCCTCGGCTGCGGCCTATCCGCTAGCCAAGCATAAATTTCCGGGCTCCCAGATTATTTTCTCGACAGTCGTTCTGTCGCTGATGTTTTCCGGTACGGTTACGGCCATTCCGAACTATATGATGATGTCATGGCTTGGCTGGATCAATACGCATTTATCGATTATTATTCCATCCCTCGCTTTCCCGCTTGGACTATTCCTGATGAAGCAGTTCATGGAACAGATTCCGGACGCGCTCGTGGAAGCGGCCAAGATTGATGGAGCAAGCGAGTACCGGATCTATTGGCAAATCGTCATGCCGAACGTAAAGCCGGCCTGGCTCACCCTTATGATTCTGCAATTCCCTATGCTGTGGGGCTCCGACGGAGGCAATTTTATTTATAGCGAGAACCTGAAGACCCTTCATTATGCATTAGGTCAAATCGCGCTTGGGGGCATTGCCAGGGCAGGCGTTGGCGCGGCGGTAGCGCTTATTCTGATGGTCGTTCCCATCACGCTCTTCATCCTGTCCCAGAGCAGTGTCATCCAGACGATGGCAACTTCCGGGATGAAAGAGTAGAAGGGAGCCAAAGCATGTTGCGAATACAGAAAAACATATACCTCCTCCTTGCCTTAACTTTTCTTTTGGGCATAGGCGTAGGCGCAGGCGGCACAAGGGTTCAGGCTGCGGACGGGGCAGAATCCTATAATTATTCTTATTGGGGGCTAACGACCGCGGCACCGGCAGCGTATCAGGCAAACGTTTTGTGGAACGGGGAAAGCATGGGGGCGGGCGCTTTTAAAGAGCCAAGCGACTTCCAAGTAACCGAGGATCAACAAATCTATGTTCTTGATTCGGGCAACAACCGGGTTGTTGTGCTGGACGACAAATTTCATCCGGTACGGACGGTCAGCTCGTTTGTCCGAGACGGCAAAGAGGAGACCTTCAATAATCCCCAGGGGCTGTTCGTAACCGACGCCAAACAGCTTGTGATCGCGGACACCGGCAATAAACGGATTGTTCAACTGGATCGGAACGGCAATCTGGTAAAAGTTATCGAGGCGCCCAAATCGGATATGCTGTCCGAGAAATTTGATTTTCAGCCGGTACGGGTTGTTGTCGATAAGGCGCAGCGGGTTTATGTCATGTCCACCGGCGTTTATGACGGCTTTATGGAATTTAGTCCGGACGGCACGTTTACTTCGTTTGTTGGCGCGAACCGGGTCTCCTTTAATCCAACGGATTATTTATGGAAGATGCTGTCGACCAAAGCGCAGCGCAGCCAGATGGTTATGTTTACGCCAACGGAGTTCACCAATCTGGACATTGACCGGGAAGGCTTTATTTACGCCACGAACGGACAGGACAGCGGGAATGTCAAAAAGCTGAACGCCCAGGGCAACGACATATTGCGGCGGGAAGGCTACTTTGCCCCCGAAGGCGATATCCGTTACACGAACGCAACCGGACCATCCCGACTGATCGATATCGATGTTGGCGACAGCGAGATGTACTCCATACTTGACGGCAAGCGGGGAAGAATTTTCACCTATGACGGAGACGGCCATTTGCTGTACGTGTTTGGCGGGCTGGGTAATCAATTAGGACAATTCAATACGCCGGTAGCCATTGAGCGGCTTGGCGACGAATTCCTCGTACTGGATAAAGCGCTTGGCGAGATTACCGTCTTCCAGTCGACCGAATACGGCCGCACGCTAAACGACGCTGTCAGAGCTTATTACGATGGCGACGAGGATAAAGCCTTTACCTTGTACCAAGAGACCATCAGCATGAACGCCAATCTGGAATTTGCCTATGCGGGGATTGGCAAAGCCCTGCTTCGTCAAGGCGATTATCGCGAAGCCATGAAATATTTCAAGAAAAGCATGGACCAAAAAGGATATTCCAAGGCCTTCCTGCTTTATCGGAAGGAAGTGCTCCGCGAGTATTTCCCCGGCATTATGTCAGGGTTACTGTTACTCCTTGTTTGTTGGTTTGGAATAAGCAGATACCGGAAATGGAGAGGAGGAAAAAAGGTTGCCTTCATTAAACAGAGAGCTGTATAAATATCCGTTATATCTGATTTTGCATCCCTTCAACGGCTTCTGGGAATTGAAATATGAACGCAGCCGGAAGCTGAACCTGATCATTTCCTTCGCGATTTTGTTCCTGCTGATTATCATGAAGATTATGCAGACGCAGTACAGCGGATTTCTCGTCAACATTGTTTATCCGGACAGCATAAACAGCCTGATGGAGAGCTTGTACGTGGTTGTGCCCGTCTTGTTCTGGTGCATAGCCAATTGGTCGCTGACTACCTTAATGGACGGGGAAGGCAAATTTGCCGATATTTTCACCTCGACTTGCTTTGCGTTAGTACCGCTTCTCGTTATTCAATTTCCGTGGATAGGATTGAGTAACCTCATTTCGCTGGATGAGGTGTCCTTCTACCATTTCTTCAATAATGTGTCGGTGCTCTGGTGCGCCTACCTGCTGTTTGTCGGCAATATGACGGTACAGCAATATTCGCCGTCAAAGACCATCGGAACCATCATTCTCACCATTGCGGCAATGGCATTTATGGCTTTCTTATGTTTATTGTTCTTTAGTTTGATTCAGCAGATGGTTGCGTTTGTGCAGGTCATACACCAAGAAATCGTACTCAGGCGCTAGCGGCGCTTTCGAAGCAAGAATCTCCACGATTGCCGGTAAACGGCTAATTGCGAGGCCATTCTTTTGCCGGTGCTTACGAAGCATGAATGGCTTCACCATTCATTTTAAGGGGGCAAGAAGATGAATAAAGCCAGAATGGCCATGCTGACCGCATGCGCTCTGGTTGGGATCCTGCTTGCCGGATGCTCGGATTCCGCTTCGGGCAAGCAGGCGGGAGAAGCTGATCAGGCCGCGATGACATTCACGCAGGGAAAGGCTTTGAGCGCATCCTTCACGGATCCCCTAATTGCTGACATGAAGGGGGTTGCCGAGAATGATCAGCTCCGCTTATTCGCCGATGATCAGACGGGCGCCATAGCCGTTCTTAATAAGCAAAGCGGAGCCGTTTGGCGCAGCAACCCGCCGGGGAGCAGCGAAGACACCATTGCCGCCGGCGTGAACAAGGATTTATTATCGTCCCAGATTAAGCTGGATTTCTACAATGATTTCGGTCAGCTCAACTCGATTAATTCCTATACGGACAGCGTTGCGAATAAACAGATTAGCATGGAGAAGCTCCCGAATGGGCTTAGCGTTACCTATCAATTCGGCAAGGTGGAGAAAACGCTGGAAGATATGCCGAAGATGATGAGCAAAGAGCGCTTTGAGGCTTTAAACAAGAAGCTGGATAAAACCGGACAGCGCGCGTTGAAGATTGCTTATAAAGAAAATAAGGAACAGACGGCCTATGAGCGGAACGACAGCGCGTTAAACGGGCTGCAGCTGGACCGGGCGCTGAAGTCCCTTGAAACCGCCGGTTATACGGAGGAAGATCTGAAGAAGGATATGGAGGAGCTGCATTTCTCCCAGGAGAAAATAGCCCCGAGAATATTCGAAGCGACCATCCAGTACACCTTGGACGGCAACAGTCTTGTTGCAGCTGTTCCGGTGGCGGGCATCCATTACCCTGAAGAGTATCCGGTAAACAGCGTCTCCTTTCTCAATTTCTTTGGGGCGGGCGGAACAGCGGACAAGGGCACGATGCTTGTTCCGGACGGATCGGGCGCGCTTATTCGCTTTAACAGCGGCAAGACCCGCTATCCATCGTATCAGCAGCTCGTTTATGGCCAAGACAACACAATGGCCAGAACGGAAGACGCGGCAAGAGAAGAAGCGGTGAGACTTCCGGTCTTCGGCATCATCCGCGAGAACAGCGCTTTTCTCGGCATTATTGAGGAAGGGGAGTCTGTTGCAACGATTAACGCGGATATAAGCGGCAGGCTCAACAGCTATAACTATGTTTACCCTAGCTTTAACGTTATCAATAAAGGCCAGGTAACGCTGGATGCGAACGGCCAGCAGCGTTCCCTTCCGAAGTTTCAGGAAAATCCGATGAAGTCCGATTTTGTTGTCCGGTATGCCTTCTTGAGCGGAAAGGATGCCAGCTATCAAGGCATGGCGAGCTACTACAAAGAGTACTTGGTAAATAACAAGGCTCTTCCTGTGGAGAAAGCGGAGGACGAGGATAATATCCCGTTCTATCTCCAGCTGGACGGAAGCATTTCGGATAAGAAGCATTTTATGGGCATTCCGTACCGCGCGCTGGAGACACTGACAACCTTCAAGGAAGCCAAGGCTATTATCAATGAAATGAAGCAGCTGGATATTCATAATATCAAATTGAAATATGCCGGATGGTTTAACGGAGGGCTTGATCATAAAGTGCCCAAATCGATTTCGGTAGACGGGGAAATCGGCGGAAGCAAAGGGCTGAAGGACTTGGCCACTTTTGCAGCGGACAGCGGTGTTACGCTTTTTCCGGACGTGGCGTTTTTAACAGCGAATTCCGGCGCGGATTTCAATGAATCCAAATCCGCATCGCGAACGCTGAGAGGGGATCCGGCAGCGCTGTATCCGGCGGATTTGGCCTTGAACCGGCGCGATATTTCCAAGTCTCCCTCTTATATCGTTTCGCCTCGGCTTGTTGAGAGCTTTGTGGATTCTACCTTGAAGGGCATGAACGCGTTTCAAGCGAAGGGCATTTCGGTCAGGGATCTTGCCGATCAGCTAAACAGTGATTACAGGAAGCATAACCAGATCGACAGGACGGAATCCGAGGAGATTTCCAAAGCAGCGATGGCGAAGCTGCAGGGTGAGAAGCTGCAGGTGATGGGCAATGGCGGCAACGCCTACGCGCTTCCGTACCTGTCTGATCTTACGAATGCTCCGATGGGCAATAGCGGCTTCAAGCTGGAGGACGAGCAAATTCCGTTCTATCAGATGGTGATTCGCGGGAATGTGGAATACACGGGTGCGCCATATAATCTTTCCAACTATACGAATGACAGGCAATACATTCTGAAGTGCTTGGAATTTGGCTCTAATGTTTATTTCGAATGGATTTATGAACCAAACTATTCCGTCAAGGACACGGATCACAACGAACTATACGCCGTGAACTATAAGCTGTGGATGGATAAGGCCGCAGGCATGTACCAGGAAGTAAACAAGGTACTGAAAAATGTTCGAAATCAGCCGATTACCGGACACGAGAAGCTGCAGGACGGCGTGTACAAGACCGTATACGGAAACGGCATGTATGTCATCGTCAATTATAACCTTGCTCAGGTGACTGTTGACGGCCAGATCATTGAAGCCGAAAGCTACAAAACGGGTGGTGACCAATCTTGAAACGGATAGCAAAGCTCGGCATGAAGCAACGAACCTATGCGGAGCAAAAGGCGCTGTTAGGCTTTCTATTTGTTTTGCCTTGGCTGCTGGGGTTTATCTTGTTCTTTATCATTCCGCTGGTCAACTCTTTCCGTTATAGTCTCAGCAAGATCGAGGCCAATTCATCCGGAATTAAAATCAGCTATATTGGATTCGAGAACTATATCAACGCTTTAACCGTGAATACCAGCTTTAACCGGACCTTGACCGAGGCTATTCTCAACATGGTGGTTAACGTGCCTCTGATCGTCATTTTCAGCTTGTTCCTGGCCGTACTCCTTAATCAGAAGTTTATCGGTCGCTCGATTGCCCGCTCGATCTTCTTCCTGCCGGTCATTCTGGCCTCCGGGGTGATCATGACGCTGGAAACCTCCAGTCTCGTGCAAGCCGTTAATGACCAGAACCAGGGCTCGGGCGGCGCCATTCACGCTTTAGGAGCCTACGAGCTGGCAGGGCTTATGATGGATGCGGGCGTCAGCGAAAGCGTCGTTAATTATTTGACCGGCGCCGTGGAGCGAATCTACCAGATCGTCAGTCAATCCGGCGTGCAGATTCTGATTTTCCTTGCCGGCATTCAGACCATCTCCCCTCAGCTGTACGAGGCTTCCAAGATGGAAGGGGCAACCGGCTACGAGGCGTTCTGGAAGATTACTTTTCCGATGGTCAGCCCGCTTATTCTCGTGAATATGATATATACCATTATTGACTCCTTCTCAAGAAACGGGATGACGGATTTAATCAAGGAGACGGGCTTTACCAACTTTGATTTCGGTCTTAGCTCGGCAATGGCATGGCTGTATTTCGTGTCCATTATGCTGATCCTGCTCATCAGCTCCTATATCGTTTCGAAGAAGGTCTTCTACCAAGAATAGAAAGAGGGTGAGCTCATTGATGATGGCCCGATTGTTATCGTTTGAAAGCTGGAAGCGCTGGATCTGGTCCTTCGTAAGACTAGTGCTGATTGCCGGACTTTCATTCGTTATTCTGTATCCGATTATTCAGAAGATATCGACCGCGGTAAAAGCCAAAACGGATCTCTATTCGCCCATTGTGGTATGGATTCCCGAGCATTATTCGCTCGAGAACTTCAAGAATGCGATTTCCATCATGGATTACTGGAAGACGCTTCTGAATACGTTCTCGCTGTCGGCAACAACCACGATTCTGACCGCTATATCGTGCGCGCTGGCCGGCTATGCCTTCGCAAGATTGAAATTCAGGGGCAGCAACCTGCTGTTTGCGGGCGTCATTCTGACGATCATGGTCCCGCCGACAACGATACTTATTCCGATGTACTTGAATTTGAAGGATTTCAGCTTAATGGGGCTTATTCCTCTCCTTACGGGAAAAACCGTCAATTTGCTGAATTCGTATTGGCCGTTTATCCTAACCTCCATAACGGCCAATTCCCTGAAAGCCGGATTATATATCTTTATCTTCCGGCAGTTCTTCCGGGGAATTCCGCGGGAGGTCGAAGAAGCTGCTTACATGGACGGGGCCGGCGTTGGTCAGACCTTCCTGCGTATTATGCTGCCTAACGCGATTCCCTCCATTATTACGGTACTGCTCTTCTCGTTCGTCTGGCAGTGGAACGACAGCTTCTTTACGACAACCTATCTCACCTCGAGCAACGTGATGTCAACGCAGCTGTCGTCCTTGCCTTATAATCTTTCTATTATTCTTGGCAATGACGCTTCCGCCAAGGATCCGTTCTACTTGAGCATGGTGCAGGATACGGGAATTCTGCTGGCGATTCTGCCTCTTATCGTGTTATATCTGTTCGTGCAGCGCTACTTCGTTGAGAGCATCGAGCGGACAGGACTTGTCGGTTAAAACAATGAAATGATGACATGTATATTTCGGTGTCAGTCGAGTGCCCCCATTCGATCTGGCGCTAAAACCAACCTCTATATCGCGGTCGCTCATCCTCGAGAGGCCGGGATAGAGGTTTTTTTATTTCACGAGAAAGCGGGTTTCCTATGCTTCGTATACGCAATAAAGCCTTTTTCACTATTATTCTCTCGGCGGTACTCCTCGTTGTCGTCATCATGATGCTGATACTGAACAAGTCCGGAGAACCCGGTCAGACCACTGCCGCCAACGTTCAAACAACGGCTCTGCCCGTATCCGCTGCTCCGCAAGAGCCGTCGGAGAACAGCACGGAGCCGCCGAAGCAGACGGCGGAGGCCGTCGCGCCCTCCGTACAGCTGGATATCCCGTCGCTCGCGGAGACCTTCGAGAATGATTTTGCCATCGGAGCTGCCCTTGAGCCCAACCAGACGAATGGATTATCGGCAGAACTTTTGAAGAAGCAAGTGAATATGCTCGTAGCCGAAAATGCTATGAAGCCGGCTTCCATCCAGCCGGCAGAGGGGCAATTCAATTGGGATCAGGCGGATCGGATTGTCGCCTTCGCCAAGGCGAATCACATGGCTATACGTTTCCATACGCTTGTATGGCACAGCCAGGTGCCGGACTGGTTCTTCCGGGACGCTGACGGCAAACCGATGGCGGATGAGACCGATGCCAAGAAGCGGGAAGCCAACAAGAAGCTGCTGCTGGACCGGCTGGATGCTCATATCCGGGCTATTGTTGGCCGTTACAAGGATGACATTAAATATTGGGATGTCGTGAACGAAGTGATTGAGCCTGCGGATCCGGATGGCATGCGAAGCAGCAATTGGTACAACATTACGGGCACCGACTACATTGCGACTGCCTTCCGGGCCGCAAGAGAAGCTGGCGGCCCCGGGATTAAACTGTACATTAACGATTACGGAACGGATGATCCGAGGAAGCGGGACCGATTGTACGATCTCGTGAAGGAGATGCTCGATAAAGGCGTTCCGATCGACGGCGTCGGTCATCAGACCCACATCAGCATTTATAGCCCGTCCGTGATGAACATTATGGATTCGATGAAAAAATTCAAGGAGCTGGGGCTCGATAACCAGATTACCGAGCTGGATATGAGCGTCTATAACTGGAACGACCGGACCGATTACGGAGCTGCCGTGCCGGAAGATATTTTGCAAAAGCAGGCACAGCGCTACAAGGAGCTATTTGAAGCGTTAAAGTCGAATGCAGGATTGGTCAGCGCTGTTGTGTTCTGGGGGATCGCTGACGATCATACTTGGCTAAGCACATTTCCTGTCGCTCGGACGGAAGCGCCGCTGCTCTTTGACAAGCAGCTGCATGCAAAGCCCGCTTTCTGGGCGATCGTGGGAGGAAGCAATGCCGATCGGTAAAAGGACAGGTTGATGCGCTGGAAGACCGATTGAAGCTGTAATACTATTAAATCGTACGACGAAAGGAGATTAACGATGACGGAGGAGCAATTCTTAAGAGATTCAGAGGAGCACGTGGATATACGCTCGGAGGCTTATCGCGAAATGATCGCTAAATCCTTGCTTGAGTTAGGCAACAACAAGCGATTGAAAGCCGCCATAGAGAAAGCCAAGAGAGGCGAGGACGTTACGATTGCTTTCATTGGCGGGTCTGTCACTCATGGGGCGGGAGCGGATCCGCTTCATCTGGACTGCTACGCTTACCGGACGTATGCCGGCTTCAAGGAAAGGTTTGGAAGAGAAGGGGGCCCGCATATCCGCTTTATTAAGGCAGGCGTTGGCGGTACGTCCTCCGAGCTGGGCATGATTCGCTACGAGCGGGATATTCGAAGAGACGGAGCGGTTGAGCCGGATATCGTCATCGTCGAATTTGCCGTCAATGACGCCGACGACGAGACGAAAGGAATTTGCTACGAAAGTCTCGTAAGGAAAGCATTGGCCGCCGACAATGCTCCTGCCGTCGTTCTGCTCTTCAGCGTGTTCGAGAACGATTGGAATTTGCAGGATCGGCTTGCTCCCATCGGCCGGCATTACGGATTACCCATGGTAAGCGTGAAGGACGCGGTAACGGAGCAGTTTTACAAGTCAAAAGAAGAAGGCCATGTCATATCCAAGAAGCAATTTTTTAGCGATATCTATCATCCAACCAACGCCGGGCATCGCATTATGGCCGATTGTTTGTGTTGGCTCTTCGCCGAAACCGATCGCTGCGAACCGCATCAAGAGGATATCAACCTAGATCAACCCCCGGTCTACGGCAGCGACTTTGCGGATGTTCAATTGCTGGATCGGTACAATGGCATTGGCGTGGCAGAGATTACGGAAGGCAGCTTCTCCGCGGCCGATTCCGAACTGCAGTTCGCGGAGATGGACGACCATCCATACGGCACGCCTCAGTTCCCTTACAACTGGATGCATGCATCGGAATCCGGAAGCGATAGCTTTAAGATGACGCTTCATAGCAAAAGCCTGCTTCTCATCTATAAAAATTCCGGCAGCGACGATTTCGGAAACGCCGATATTTGGGTCGACGGAAAGCTTGCGAAGGCAGCGGAGTCTCATGCCGTCAACTGGACACGATGCCATGCCGTTATCTTGTATCGGGAACAAGTCTCTAGGGAGCATACGGTGGAAATCAGAATGGCTGCCGGGCATGAGAGCAGGAAATTTACGATTCTGGGCTTCGGCTTTGTAAAATAGTTTTTCACTCTGCATTTAGAACGGAACAAAGACAATTTCTTCGGTAACGATGAGGAAATTGTCTTTTTTTATTGCTTGTGCCGATACAAAAGGGTTCCTGCCGGTCAGGCATATGGATAAGTTGGTGAAGCGCTTTATATTTTTTGG
Organism: Paenibacillus sp. BK033; assembly: GCF_004345425.1. Taxonomy (GTDB): domain Bacteria; phylum Bacillota; class Bacilli; order Paenibacillales; family Paenibacillaceae; genus Pristimantibacillus. The sequence goes on along the minus strand of NZ_SLVP01000002.1, from coordinate 1,137,412 downwards.
ATTCGTATTTTAAACCGCTTTAAAAGATGACATTCTTTCAAATAAAGCGCATACAATTTACAAAAAATTAAACCGGTTTAACAGCAGCGGAGGTGAAGATCGGGTCTTCACGGCAGCCAAGAATCGGCTTAAGTCAAGGAATAAGGGAGCGCAGGTATCGAGAACAAGCAAAATCACGAATGGAGGGGTTCATTTTGAGGAGACAAAGGAAGCTGCTGGTTATTCTGTTTGTCATCTTTACCATTATTGCGGCAGGGTGTACGAATAACAATAATTCGCCGGCACCGTCAAACGCGGCCGGGGAGCCGAGCAACGACAGTAAAGGCACGGACAAGGAGGAAGACAAGGGCGGCGGAGGGGGTGGTGAAGGCACAGCCTCCAAGGAAGCACCTATGCTTGCCAAGCTTGTAGCAGACGGCACGCTTCCTCCGTTGGCGGAGCGCCTGCCAGTCCAAGCAGATGTCATGGTGGAGCCGGTTGTCGACGAAATCGGACAGTACGGCGGCGACTGGACAATGGCGTGGACGGGGCCGGGCGACAAGTGGGCCGTCGGACAGCCGACGGAGGAGGCGCTTTTCCGTTTCAACAAGGACGGCAGCGGCGTCGAGCCGAACGTTGCCAAAAGCTATGAAGTCAATGAAAATTCAACCGAATTCATCATCCATCTCCGGGAAGGCATGAAATGGTCCGACGGCGAGCCGTTTACAGCGGACGACGTGCTGTTCTATTGGGAGCACATGCTGACGAAGGAAACCTTCGGCAAGGCGATTTACGATGCTTATTACTCGGTTGACCCGGTTACCGGCGATAAGGCGCTGGCCACGGTCACGAAGGTGGACGATTATACGTTCAAGGTTGTTCATAAATATCCAAGCGTTCAATTTCTCGAACGGGTTGCGATCGACAATAAATGGTTTTTCGCGCCTGCGCATTTCCACAAGACGATCCTGCCCGAGCTGGTCGGCGAGGACAAAGCGCTGGAGATCGCCAAACAGTGGGGCTTCGAGGATACGACCGCGTTCCTGAAGGAAACCGGTTATTATTACTGGCTTTATCCGCAAATTCCGACGCTCCGCCCATGGGTGGCGAAGAACGATCCGAACAGCGACCAGTTCATCATGGAACGGAATCCGTATTATTGGAAAACGGACCCGGAAGGCAATCAGCTGCCTTACATGGACCGGATTGTCGCAACGAAGATCCAGGATCCGAGCCAACGCGTTCTCGGCACGCTGGCGGGCGACTTTAACTTGTCCACGTTCGGGGCGCAGGATTTCACGGTACTGAAGGAAAACGAGAAGAAGGGCGATTACCGCGTTATCGCTTGGCAGCAGCCGGCATGGATGACCTCGGGCATCCAGCTCAACCAAACCGTCGACGATCCTAACCTTCGCAAGCTATTCCAGGATATCCGATTCAGGGAAGCGCTCTCTCTTGGGGTGAACCGCACGGAGATTACGGAGATTGTGACGAACGGTATCGCGGATCCGATCCAGGCTTCCGTTCAGGAAGGGCTTGTGGGCTATCAGGAAGGCTGGGCGGATCAATGGGCCAGCTTCGATCCCGAACGGGCGAACGCGCTGCTCGACGAGATTGGTTTAACGAAACGCGACAAAAATAACTTCCGGCTGTTCCCCGACGGCTCGGACGTAACCCTCACGATTATGGACTCCTCGGAGGCAAGCGCCAATTACACGGAGCTTCTCAAGAAATTTTACGAGGACATGGGCATTAAGACAAACGTGAAGCTTGTCGATCAAGCGACGCTGCAAGAGCTGAAGTATTCCAATCAGGTGCCGGTGAGCATCGAGAATATTTCCGTCGTGAACGTGGCTTACCGTCCCGATGCGCTTGTGCCGCTTCGGGTACTGACTCCGTGGTACGGCCAATACGGCTTGTATGTTTCTTCGGGAGGGAAGGAGGGCGTAAAGCCGGAGGGAGACGTCGCTAAGATTCTGGAGTACTGGGATCAGATTAAGGCTGCCTCAACAACCGATGAGATTAACCGGCTCGGCGATGAGATCGTTAAGCTGCATATGAAAAATCAATGGGTAATCGGATACGCAGGCCCAACGCCAACCCTTATCACGGCATCCAACAAGATGGGTAACATTCCGGAAGATTTGATCTGGGCCGACGAGTTCCGTTCGCTTGGAGCCGCTCATCCCGCGCAGTTTTATTTGAAGAAGTAACCTTTGTTTTGCACGCGTGCGGCAAGGGGAGAGCGGGAGCTCTTCCCTTCGCAACGGGTCATTCTGATGACATTCGCGCAAGGCCGAATGTCAAGGGGAGGAGAAATAACAAGGTGCTGCAATACACGTTGAAGCGTATTTTGCTGGCCGTCCCAGTCGTGTTTTTCATATCCGTCATCGTGTTCTACATTATACAGCTGCCACCCGGCGATTACGTATCCAATTACGCGGCTGAAGCATCGGTTGCCGGGGAGGTATTCACGCAGGAGGATATGGATGCGATGCGGGCGGATCTCGGGCTTGACCGTCCCGTTTACGAGCAGTATTTCATTTGGGTCAAGGACATTGTATGGCATGGTGACTTTGGCTTCTCCTTTAACTATAACAAGCCTGTGCTGGCCGTCATTGAGCAATATATGGGTCTTACGCTGACCGTTTCCCTGGTCACAATGGCATTCCAATATCTCGTGGCGATTCCGATCGGTATTTATTGCGCGGTCAAGCAATATTCGATTGGCGACTATTTTTTCTCGGGACTGAGCTTTCTCGGGATGGCGACGCCGCATTTTCTGATGGCCGTCATTCTGATGTTCCTCTCCTACACGTGGTTTGGCGATCCGCTGCTTGGCCTGTTCTCCGCGGAATACGTGAATGCGCCGTGGTCGATGGACAAGGCGATCGATTTGGCTAAGCATATGGTCATTCCCGTCATCGTTATCGGGTTGTCCGGGACGGCGGATTTAATCCGCGTTATGCGCGGCCAGATGCTGGATGAGCTGAATAAGCCAAACGTCGTTACGGCAAGAGCGAAAGGCTTATCGGAGAGGAAGATTTTGTTCAAATACCCGACGCGGGCGGCGCTGAATCCTATTGTCAGTACGTTCGGATGGTCGCTTACGTCGATCTTCACCGGCTCCACCATCACGGCAATTGTTCTTAATTTGCCGATTCAAGGACCGGTCATGTTTAATGCCTTGCTGGGACAGGACATGTATCTGGCAGGGACTTGGCTGCTGTTCATGGCGCTGCTCACCGTGCTCGGAACGTTGATTTCGGATATTCTGCTCGCGTGGCTGGATCCGAAAATTCGCACGGAATTCAGGGGTACCTAAACGATGAGACGATTCGGAAGACGACAAGCCGCTGCCACGGAGCCGGCCATTGATAAAGACTTAAACTACAGCTCGCAATGGCGTCTCATGTATGTAAGATTCAAGAAGCATAAGCTGGCCCGGGTCAGCCTCGTTATATTGGCCTTTCTCTACGCAGGTGCGCTGTTCGCGCAGTTCCTGGCTCCTTACGGGCTGGAGAACTACGATAGCAAGTATGTGAACGCGGCACCCATGAAGCTTCGATTTGTCGATGCGGAAGGGAAGTTTCATATCCGGCCTTTCGTATACGGGCTAAAGTCGGGGCGCGATCCGGAGACGATGCGCAAAACGTTCACCGCCGACACGGAGAAGAAATATCGGCTGCAATTTTTCGTTAAAGGGGAAAAGTATAAGTTTCTTGGCCTCATCCCTTCTTCCACGCATTTGATTGGCGTCAAGGAGCCCGGCCGGCTCTTCCTACTCGGCACGGATTCGCTCGGACGGGATTTGTTTTCCCGCATTTTGCTTGGAAGTCAGGTTTCGTTAAGCATTCCTCTGGTAGGGGTTGGCATCAGCTTCGTATTAGGATTGATTATCGGCGGCGCGTCAGGCTATTTCGGAGGCTGGGTTGACGCCGTCATTCAAAGGGTTATCGAAATCATACGTTCCTTCCCGACCCTGCCGTTATGGATGGCGTTGTCCGCTGCGATTCCTCCGCGCATTCCGGTCGTCCGAATGTATTTCTACATTGTTATTATCTTTGCGTTCATCGAGTGGACGGGGCTTGCGAGGGTTGTGCGGGGCAAGTTTATATCCCTAAAAAATGAGGATTACGTCGTTGCGGCCAAAATCGCAGGCGTCAGCGACTCGAAAATCATGGTCAAGCATTTGCTGCCCGGCTTCATCAGCTATCTGGTCGTTGCAACGACGCTGGCGATTCCCGGCATGATTTTGGCCGAGACGGCCATGAGCTTCCTTGGCCTTGGCATTCGGTCCCCCGCCACCAGCTGGGGCGTGCTGCTGCAGGAAGCGCAGAAAATCGACAATATTGCTCTGTATCCATGGAAAATCATTCCGCTTGGCACAGTCATTCTCACCGTCTTGACGTTCAACTTTTTGGGAGACGGCTTGCGCGACGCGGCGGATCCGTACAAAAGGTAGGTCAAAATTTAAGGTTATAGCGAGGGGATACCTATGACAGCAGACGCCGCTCAACCGCAGCAGCCGCTTCTCCGGGTCCAGGACCTGAAGATTCGGATTCGGATGGACAACGGCGTAATGAACGCCGTGGACGGGGTCGACTTCGAAATCCGAAGAGGCCGAACGTTAGGCCTTGTAGGGGAGTCGGGCTGCGGCAAAAGCTTGACGAGCAGGGCGCTTATCGGCATTAACCCGAAGGAATGCGAAACCTCGGGGACGATCGCGTACCGGTCGTCGCAGGAGCCCGAGGCGAAGGAGGAGCCTCTCAATCTGCTCGCTTTGGACCCGAACGGCCGGAAAATCCGTTCCATACGCGGGCGAAAAATCGCGATGATCTTTCAAGAGCCGATGACGGCTTTCTCGCCGATGTATACGATAGGCAATCAGATCATGGAAGCCATTCTGATTCACCGGACCAGAAGCAAGAAGGAAGCGAAAAGAATCGCGCTCGAGATGCTCGGCAAGGTTGGCATATCCGATCAGGAGAAGCGGTTTGATCAGTACCCGCATGAGTTCTCCGGCGGCATGCGGCAGAGGGCCATGATCTCGATGGCGCTGTCGTGCAACCCCGAGCTGTTGATTGCCGACGAGCCGACCACAGCGCTCGATGTGACGATTCAAGCCCAGGTACTGGAGCTGATGAAGCGGCTGCAGCAGGAATTCGGCATGGCGATTCTGCTGGTGACGCATGATTTGGGCATAATCGCGGAAATGTGCGACGAAGTGGCCGTCATGTATCTCGGCAAAATCGTTGAGCAGGCGCCGATGAAGGAGATTTTCCGCAATCCGAAGCATCCGTATACGAAAGGTCTCTTGCGCTCGATGCCGAGGCTTGGCGGCAATAAAACGAAACGGCTCGAATCGATCGAAGGCTCGGTGCCGGTGCCGGTCAATATGCCGCCGATGTGCGGCTTTTACGACCGCTGCAAGGACAGGATCGAGGGCGTATGCAATAAGCAGTCCGTGCCCGCGACGCAAATTTCGGGCGGTCATACGGTCAGGTGTTTCTTGTACTCGGACCCGCGGGGAGGGCAATAACGATGGCGAGGCCCATACTCGAAATTAAAAATCTCAACAAGGATTTCAAAGTAAAGTCAAAGAAGGCATTGTTTGCGAAGCCGGCATCCGTGCGCGTGCTTCAGGACGTTTCCTTTCAGCTGCAAGAGGGGGAAACGCTGAGCATCGTCGGAGAATCGGGCTGCGGCAAGACGACGCTGGGAAGGTGCATCGTGAGGGGGATGAATGCTTCTTCCGGCGAAGTCGTCTACCGAACGGCAAGCGGAGAGGCCGTTGATTTTCTGAAGCTGAAAGGTGCCGAATCGAAAAAATTAAGAAAAGACATTCAGATGATTTTCCAGGACCCGTATTCTTCGTTAAGTCCGCGGATGAGCGTATTCGATATTATATCGGAGCCTCTCATCGCCAACTTCAAGCTGCCCAAATCGGAGGTGGAGCGGAGGGTGTCGGCCATCGCCGAGAAAACGGGATTAAACGTCAGCTACTTAAAACGGTATCCGCATGCCTTCTCCGGAGGGCAGCGGCAGCGAATCGCGATTGCGCGGGCGCTAATCACCCAGCCGAGGCTGATCGTTTGCGACGAAGCGGTATCCGCGCTGGACGTGTCGATTCAAGCCCAAATCATTAATCTGTTGAAGGATCTGCAGGAGCAATATAAAATCACTTATATATTTATCTCGCACGATCTGTCGATCGTAGAGAACATTTCTGACCGCGTGGCGGTCATGCATCTGGGCAAGGTGGTGGAGATGGCTGGCGTCGACTCCATCTTCAGCCAGCCCAGGCATCCGTACACCGAGGCGCTTCTCTCCGCCGTGCCGCAGCCGGATCCTGATCTGAAGAAGGAGAGGATTGTCCTCGAGGGCGAGGTGCCGAATCCGGCGAATCCGCCAAGCGGCTGTCATTTTCATCCTCGCTGTGCTTACAGGACGGAGAGATGCGTGAAGGAAATGCCCGCCTTGCGGGAAATCGGAGATAACCATATGGCGGCTTGCCATTACGCGGAACAATTGCCATTACGCGGAACAATTGCTATTAAGGGGGGCAAGGCATGAACGGGGAACAAGCGAACAGCAATGAAGCCAAAGAACTTATCATTTTTCTTGATTGCGGAGATACGATTATCGACGAAGGCACGGAGGTGCGCGACGAGCACGGCGTCGTTATTGAGGGGAAGGTCATTCCCGGAGCCGATGAAATGGTCAGAACGCTTGCGGAGCGAGGGTACAGGCTGGCCATCGTAGCCGACGGCCTGGCTCAATCGTTTAAAAATTTGCTTTCGATAAACGGGCTTTACGATTATTTCGAAGTATTAATCTACTCCGAGCAGATGAAGGCCGAGAAGCCGGATCCGCGCATGTTCAGGGCAGCGATGGGCGCCATGCTGCTCGACGAGCGGGACCGGGAAAGAATCGTCATGGTCGGCAACAACCTCTCTCGCGACGTCCGGGGAGCTAATGCGGCAGGCATTACGAGCGTGCATCTGAACTGGACCTCGCGTTATCCGAAGTCCTCGCCTGATCCGGCGGAACGGCCGGATTACACGATTGAAGAGCCGCTTGCGCTTGTGGAGCTTGCGGATCTTTTGAATGAAGAGCTTGTCTTGAAGAAGCGGGTTCAGGCCTAAAGGGAGCAGCAACCATCCATGGCGAAAATCGATGATGTGGCCCGTCTCGCCGGGGTATCCAAAGGAACCGTCTCCAACGTGTTCAGCCAGAAGAGGCCGACAAGCAGGGAAGTGACGGAAAGGGTGCTCAAGGCGTCGAAAGAGCTGAATTACGTTCCCAATCACATCGCGAGAAGCCTAGTGACGAAAAAGACGATGGCGATCGGGCTTACCATCCCGCACGGCAACTTTTTCTTCAGCGCCTTTCATAACCAATTCATTAACGGCGTCGTGCTGGAGGCTTCCAGGTTCGGCTACAGAGTACTGCTTGATATGCTTCCGGTACTGGAGGTGAAGACGCCTTCCTTGGCCAGCTACCCCATTGACGGTGCGATCGTGCTTGGCCCAACGGAAGAGGATGAACGGATTCGATTGCTCCATCTCACCGGCATTCCTTTCGTAACGGTCGGGAAAATTTCCAATTCGCAGGTAAAGGACGCGCCTACCGTAAACAACGATAACGCGAAAATATTGCATGACATCTGCGATTATCTGATCGCCAAAGGACATAGGGATCTCATGTTTCTAAACGCGACGGAAGGGACGACCGTCTCCATGGAGAGAAGAACGGCCTTCGTCGAAGCGCTTGCCAAGCATCGGATTGCCGTGCGCGATTCGATGCACCATTACAAGCCGCGAATTCAATCCGAACATTATTTGCTCTACGGGTATACGGAGACGGTGCGTGTTATCGGTGAGAACAAGGTGACGGCGATTATTGCGGACGACGACCGTTCGGCCTTTAATGCGATGAATGCGATTAAGGATCTGGGCCTTCGCATTCCGGAGGATATTTCCCTGTTTGTCATATGCGGCGACCTTTCCATGATGCATCAGACCATGCCGCCGTTGACCGGCATGGACCTGCAGCCCTCCGAGCTGGGAGCGCAGTCCGTCAAGCTGCTTATGAATAAGCTTGGCAGCAACCAAGGCGATGGCCAGGACCATATCATTATCGCTAGTAAACTCGTAGAGGGAGCATCGTGTTCTTCGATTAGGGAAAATAAGTAGGGGAACCGGCGGCAGGCAAGGACCTGCTCAGCATCCCAGCCCGTAACCGGGCCATGCGGAGTAACCGCCCACCGTCTCTGACGGTGGGCGGTATTTTTATTTGGACAAGCTCACCGCGCCTTATTCCTGATTAATTTAGGAAGCCGGATCGAGACGCGAGTGCCTTGACCGGCCTCGCTTTCAATCTGCACGGACGCAAGGCTGCCGAACAAATGCTCCAGCCGTCTCTTCGTATTGCTAAGGCCGATGTGCCTTAGCCCGGGGCTGCTCTTTTTCTCATGCGACTCCCAAATCCTCCGCAGCATCTCCGGCTCGATGCCGATCCCATCATCCTCGATGGTGATCAAGAGCTGGCTTTCGGATTCATAAGCGGAAATACGGATGGTGCCGGGCTCGTCCTTTGGGCATATACCGTGAAAAATGGCGTTCTCGACAAACGGCTGAATCAGTATGCGCGGCACCAGATAAGGAAGCGATTGTTCTTCCAGCTCCCATTCCACCTTGAACATATCGACGTACCGGTACGATTGAATGTCAATGTAATCCCTTAACAGGGCGACATCGTCCCGGAGCGGGACAAGCAAATCATCGCCGCCCGTCTTCACCGCGTCCTGAAGCACGCGGATAAAAGCGGAGACCATGCGGACGATGTCCTCATTCCCTTGTTTTTGGGCCATGTAAATGACGGCATTCAGCGTGTTGTAAACGAAATGCGGATTCAGCTGGGACATCAGCAGCTCCATCTGGAGCTCGCGTTTGTCTTTCTCGTGCTGGATGGATTCCTCGATGTGAGTCTTCAGCTGGCTTGTCATCCGGTTGAAGCCGTTCCCCAGCTTCTCCATCTCGTCTCCGGTATGGATCTGCACCGATACCTGCAAATTACCGCTCGATACCGCATTCATCGCACTATACAGCCGCATGACCGGACGAGTAATGCGCAGGATGGCCGGAATCATGAGGGCAAGGATAAGCGTGGTACTGACCAACGTGAAGAAGCCAAGCAGGTATAAGACAATCTTGGCCCGGTCGAACAACGATGCTTGCGAGACGAAGGTGGCTAGCCGCCAGCCGGATGTTTCGAACCGGTCGACAAGCAGGTAGCCGTTGTTTGCGCGGAATGCTCCTTCCTTGTTCGTGCCGTCATCAAGCTCGTGAACGAGCCGGGCTACGACCTGCTCGCCGCCGCTTGGCTTCACGTAAAGAACGTTTCCGGAATCATTAAGCCAGGTAATGTTAACGAAAGGACTGAAGTCGAGCAAGGACTGAAAATGGCTGTAGTCGAGATTGACGATGAATTTACCGATTGTCTGTCCCGGCTTCTCGATATCCCGCACCGTCACGACATAGCTAATGATTGCGGTCTCGGAAGACGGTTTCTGGTCGGCAAGCATAAGGTGTGGCTCGGTGAAGCCGTATTCGGTCCCGGACTGGAGGAAATTCAAATACCATGGCTCCTTCAGACGCTCGCTGAAATAGCTGTCGTTGCCTGCGGCGTTCCAGAACACGCGCCCGTCCGGAAGAACAATCGCATAGCTCGTCACCTCCTTGCGAAGCCCCTTGTAGCCGTCGACGAACTTGAACGTGCTCTGCAAAGCCTTGAACTGATCAAACGTGTCAAGCTGATCATAGGTTTTGTAGAATCTCTGCAGCTGCTCCGCAATGATAAGCGTTAACGTGAATTTGGAAATGTCATCGGACATATAGTCGAGCTGGCGAACCGTCTGGCTCAGCTTCGCTTTGTCCTCCTCCATCATTTGGCCGATCAGGATATGATTATAGTAGTAATAGGTAAAGGCGACGGACAGCAGAAAACTGACGGCGGCGACGATAACGATTCTCCAAAAAATGACGGTGCGAAGCTTGGTCATCGGGCCTGCTCCTTGGCGCGGAATTGATGGGGGAGAACGCCGGTCAGCCGCTTGAATACCTGACTGAAATGCTGGGGCGAACGGTAGCCGACGCGAGCGGAGACCTCCGTCATTTTGGCATCCTCGCGCATAAGGATTATTTTAGCTTGTTTAATGCGGTATTCGGTCAAGTAGTCAAGAAAGGTACGGTTGAGCTCCCGTTTAAATAGTTCGTGCAAATATCTTGCGCTAATGCCGGTTGCGATGGCGGCATCCTCGACTCCAATCTCGTCTTGGAAATGGGCGTGGAGGTAGCGCAGCGCCTGCAGCAGCTTCGGCGACAGCTGTTTGAGAGCAGCCGATCCCTGCTCGCCAAGCTCGCGAAAAGCAAATATGAACCTGTCGCGTATATCGGTTACATGATAGAGGGGACCTGCCGTTCTTGAATCTAACGGATCCGTTTCGGGAAGTCCCGCGGCGGCAAGCCGTTCGCGATACAGGGCGGTCATCGCACGGATGGCTTCGTACAAACCGTTCCAATTCCATTCCGGTTTTGAAAGACTATCGAACCTCTCTTTGACAACGCTTTCAAAACTGCCGTAATCTTCTTGCATTAAACAGTTGGCCAACGCGTCAAGCCATTGGCGGCTGGCGTCCGCGTTACCCGCCGCCGTACGGACCGGCAAAGGAAGATCATCCACGCATGCGAGAGCGCTTCTGCCGGAGAATACGGTGTGCCGAGCGGCTTCTTCCAGCTTGCGCAGCAAGCCGGGCAGATTCGGGGTATCGGCGTATTCGAACGCGAGATAGAGCGAGACGGTATGGCCAAGCCGGTCTTCGAGTACGCGCTGTATAGCCGACGCATGCCTGTACAAGGCATCACGCTGCAGGGCAGCGCTTTTATCCCGCTGCTCGAACAACGCAACCAGCCGGCCTGCTCCATGGGGGAATTCCCCGATCATTTCCCAGCTGCCCGGTTTATCCGCCGGTATAATGCCTTCCGCCCATCCCGCGATCCCGCCGGTATCGGGTTGTACGGAGACGGCCGGGATTGTCGTGAACGGAGCATCTGCCTGCAAGAGCAGCGCGCAAAGGGGCGGCCTCGCGATAGGCACGCCTTGCCTGGCGGGCTTGCCGCCGGCGAAAAACGCTTCCTTCAGCTGCTCGGAGCGAGAGAGCTTGCGCTGCCGCTCGCTTATTTCCCAAGCGAGCTTCGCTTTCGCAAGTTCCCGCATAAGCTTGTCGCGATTAACCTCGTGCTTAACAAGGTAGCTTGACACGCAGCCGAGCGAGATCGCCTGACGGGCATAATTAAAATCCTCGTATGCGCTCATTACGATGAAGCTGACGCCCCAGCCGCGTTCGGCTACCGCCCGGATGAGCTCAAGCCCATCCATGACCGGCATGCGGATATCCACGATCATGATTTGGGGACGATGCTCTTCGCAGAGCTTCAGCGCGCTTCGGCCGTTTGTTGCCGCCGCTGCGATTTCATAGCCGTTTTCTTCCCAGGGTATTAGCGTTCGTATATGCTCCAGGGCAATGCGTTCATCATCCACCAATATGATCTTCATCGAAGGGAGCCTCCCATGTCCATATTTTGAATTCATTATACTCTACGCATTAAGGGCGGTGAAGCAAAGTGCAGAATCCCGACCAAAAGTGCAGTTTTGTTATGTTTACGCTTTCATGGGGACTTGTATATGATGAAAGCGTAGCCAACAACAACCTAAGGGAGGATTTGGGATGCGTCGTTCGAGATGGGGAAGAGGAATCGCGCAGGCAATGACTGCCGTGACTCTTATTAGCTTGCTTGCTGCATGTTCAGGCGGCAGCGGAGGCAACAGCGGCGGGAACGTCAATACGAGCACACCGGCGGCAGAAACAGAGAATAACGGCGTTGTAGAGGACGGAGGCAATAAGGAGCTTTCCGGGGAGTTCGTGCTCTGGACCTGGGAACCGGAGCATCCGACGGCGATTGCGGCTTTTAACGAGAAATATCCGGGGATCAAAATCAAGCGGGTACAGGTGGAAGCGGCGGATGTCCCGAAGAAGCTGCAGACGACGATCGCCTCTGGCGGCGAGCTGCCGGACGTGATTCGGATCGAGCGCGGGCAGAAGGCCAAGATTTTCAGCATGGATATTCTGCAAGATCTAGAAGCCGACCCCTATAACGCGGATCGCAACGTGTTATTCGAGTATGACGCTCCGGCATTCTCCATGAATGACCATCTGGTTGCTATTCCGGACGATATGAGCGTTGCCGGGGTTGCTTACATCAAGTCGCTTGCCAAGGAATATCTGGGTACGGACAATCCCGAAGAGCTGGAAGCCATGCTGCCGGACTGGGACGCATTCATCGCCAAAGGCGTGGAAGTCTTGGATAAGAGCGGCGGTAAAGTCATGATGTTCCCGAGTCTTGGCGGCGTGTACGATATCTTGAAGGGTCAGCGGGATCAGCCGTACTTCGAGGATAACAAATTAAACGTTCAGCTGCTGCAAAGCGTGGTAACGCGGCTTGTCCAGTTCCGCGATGCGGGCATTGTAGACAAGCTTGACCAATGGACCCCGGCTTGGAACGCCTCGTTTGGCGGCGATAAATATATGTTTACGCCAAGCCCGGTCTGGATGCCGCAATATGTCATCGGACCAAATGACAAGAAGCCGGACCGCTGGGCGCTGATGGTAGCTCCGGATGGCGGTTATATCCGCGGCGGTTCGTCGCATGGCATTCCGAAAGGCGCGAAAAACGCCGAGCTCGCATGGAAATGGATCGAGTTCACCTCGATGTCGCAGGCAGGCGCGGAAGCGCAGAAGAAAGACGGCGTATTTACCCATTACAAGGAAGCATATCAGAATAAGGAGTTCTCGAATTGGACTTGGGAGAATTTCGGCAGCCAGGATATCGGGGAGAAGTTCTTCGTAGACATCTCCGGGGTGACGACGGATGTTGCCGAGAACGTGAACGACCAGGTGCTGGACGAAGCCATGAGCATTGTGCTGCAAACCCTCGCGAAGGATAAAAGCTTTGGCGTGGAGCAGGCGATGGACCGGATCCAAAAAGAGCTGAAGGCGAAAGTGCCGGACATTACATTCGGTTAATGGAGCTTCTGATGCTGTAGAGACGCTGGGAGCGGCCGGGCGGCCGCTCTTTGCGCTTTCCGCGACACTATAACGATCGGAGTGAGAATGATGGATGTCATGAAGCGGAAATGGGTGCCGTATCTGTTTCTGTCACCGTATATGCTGTTCTATGCAGCCTTTGGCCTGATTCCAATCCTGTTCTCGTTTTATGTAAGTTTGACGAGTTGGAACGGGATCGGCAAAAAAACGTTCGTTGGGCTGGACAACTATGCATTTCTGTTTAACCCCGACTCTTACTTCTTCACGTCAGTGGGGAACACGCTGTTGTTCGTAGCCGTATCGCTGCCGCTTCAGATGGCCTTCGGCCTTGCGATCGCTTCGCTGCTCTACAGCAAATTCGTAAAGTGGAAGGCCTTTTTCCAGCTCGTCAACTTCCTGCCGTACATCGTCACGCCGGTTGCGGTTGGCCTCATGTTCAACCTGCTGTTCGACTGGCAGGCCGGCTTCGTCAACAAGCTATTGCTTGAATTCGGTCTTATCGACGAAGGGATCTATTGGCTTGGCGAGCCAATGTATGCCCGTATCGTCATCATCCTGATGCTGTTCTGGAAGGGCTTTGGCTACACGATGATTTTTTATCTGGCAGGACTTGCTAACATATCGAAGGATTTGCATGAGGCGGCTGCCGTCGACGGGGCGACCGGCATGAAAGCGTTCTGGACCATAACGCTGCCGCTGCTTCGCCCGGTCACAACCTTTGTTGCCATTACCGGAATCATCGGCGGCTTCCAATTGCTCGAGGAGCCGATGCTGCTGCTTGGCGGCGCCGGAATGGGATCGGCGTCTGCCGTCATCGGCGGACCGGAGCGCTGCTGCCTGACGACCGTCTGGAATATGTATGACACGGCCTTTGGCAGCACGACCCGTTATGGGCTAGGCGCGGCGATTGCTTACGGACTTTGCGTCATTATTGCCGTGTTCTCGTTTGTAGGCACCAAGTTCTACAGGGAGGAATCCTAGATGAGTACACGATCGCGTACGATTACAGCGACGGTCGGTATCGCGCTGCTGTCGATCGTCGCCCTGCTGCCGTTTTACATTATGGTTGTTATGGGGACTTACAAGAACGAAGACCTTTTTACGAAGATCGTACTTTATCCGGGCAACTACCTTGCGGAAAACTTCAAGACGGTTGCGGCGAGCCGGTTTGATCTGGCCTACTGGAACAGTTTTGTCGTCTCGGCTGCAAGCACGCTGCTGTCGGTATTCGTGAGCGCGCTTGCCGGGTTTGCGTTCGCGAAATACGATTTTAAGTTTAAATCGAAAATATTCGGAGCCGTTCTGCTGACGATGATGATTCCGGGCCAGCTTGGCCTGGTCGCGTACGTCATCGAGATGCGATACTTGAATTTATCGGATACGCTGATGCCGCTCATCCTGCCTTGGGTGGCGAATGCATTTGGCGTGTACTGGATGACGCAGTTCATCCGCGGCGCGGTACCGGTCGAGGTGATCGAGAGCGCGCGCATCGACGGCTGTTCGGATCTCGGGATTTTCTTCCGGATCGTGCTGCCCTTTATCTATCCGGCATTAACAACGCTGTCTTTGCTTGTCTTCCTCTGGTCGTGGAATAACTACCTGCTGCCGTTAATCGTCATCAACAAGCCGGAAATGTACACCATCCCGCTTGGCATCACGACGCTGGGATCCGCGTACAGAACCGATCTTGCGGCGCAAATTCTGGGACTGTCGATCGGAACGCTGCCGGTGCTCGTTCTGTTCGCCATCGGCTCGAAAAGCTTCATTCGGGGGCTGACGGCCGGATCGGTAAAGGGGTAGACGTTGTATATCGAAATAAAACGAGCCAATGGAAGCGTGATTCCATTGGCTCGTTTTTTCAATTCGCGATTGCCGTTCGCCCGACGGCGTCCAGTCGTTTCTTTGCTTCCTCGTAGACGTCGCTTGGAAGCGGGCCAAGCATGGCGTAACGGAGATTTTCCGCCAAGTGGGACGGATTCTTGGTGCCCACGATCGTTGTCGTCATGGAAGGGTGGGAGAGGGTGAACCGCAGCAGAAACCCTGTCCGCTGCTCGCCATGCTCAAGCAAGTCGTCCAGCTTCGCTTGCTCCCATGCGCTCCAGCGATCTTCCGAGCCGCGGCCGATGCCCGGTTCGCCTTGCCCAACGCCGCCGCGTACGATGATGCCGGCTCCGGTGCCCGCGGCTTTCGATATCCAATCCTCGTGCTCGCGTTCCAGAGCGGAATAAGGCAGCTGGAACGTATCGAACGTTCCCCATTCCACGAAGGGAGGAAGGTTCGGAAGGTAAGAGGAGACGCCGATGTAACGGGCCTTGCCGCTCGCTTGAATTTCCTTCAGCGCGTCGACAAGCGCGCCTTCCTCGGCTTGCCGCACGGTTGGTCCATGCAGCTGCAAGACGTCGACATAATCGGTTTTCATGCGTTTTAAGCTTGTATCGATATTATGAAGCAAATTTTCGCGCGTCCAAATATGGGACGTCTCGTCATGATCGCCGCGGTCGGTTACGCAACAGCCGCATTTGGTCGCCAGAATGAACTCGGCCCGGCGGTGGCTGATGAAGCGGCCGATTAATTCTTCGCTGAGGCCGTAATCGTAAGAGGTGTCGATCAGGTTGATGCCGGCGTCGAGCACGGTATTCAGGATAAGGCCGGCATCGGCATCCTTGACCGGTCTTCCGCTCCATACGCGAGGTCCGCGAATTTCCATGGCGCCGTAGCTCAATTTTGTGACTTCCAGTCCGGTGCGGCCTAAAATCGCTTTGTCCATCGTCCTAGCTCCCTTTTTATTGCCAGTTATTAACTTCTATGCTCTTTATATCATTTGAAATAATAGATTGGCAACCGTATGCAGCCCTTCTCTTATAACCGGACATCGCTCGAAGGACCGTTATGTTCGTTCCGGCGCGCTTCTTCCAGCTCCTGCTCCCAGGTTAAATGCCGGTAAGGCAAGGCAGCTTTATCGGTATCAAACCATTGGATAAAGTCCTGCCACATCGCCGTCGTCCAGGCTGCGTCGATTTGCGCCGTCGTATAGGTTCTGCTGTTCAGACGCGCAAAGCCAAACACGTCGCGGACCTGCGATTTCTCCGCATGGGTTGCCGTCAATTCGGCCAAGTGGGCCGGAATGAAGATGACGCCGGCCGGCGTGCCTAGCACAACATCGCCAGGGAGGCAGACGGCCCGGCCGATGCGGGCGGGAACGTTCATGCCGACCATCGTGACGTCCGCGATCGCGGTCGGGTCGCTGCCGCGATAGAAAACATTAATGTTTTCGATTTGCTGAACCTGCTGATTGTCCCGTATGCCGCCCCAAATCACGGCACCTCCGGTTTTCGTGCGGGTGGATATCGCCGTGGACAGGTTGCCCCCTACGTAGGTGCCTTGATAGATTTTATCGAACATATCGATAACGGCAACATCCTCTTCCTCCAGCGAATCGATCACCCATTGGTTGAAAAACCCTCTGCGATTTTCTTGTTCATGGCCGTAGTTTAGCAGCGTGTCATGCAAATCCGGACGTTTTGGCACCATAACGGCCGTTACCGCGCGTCCGACCATCACCTTGTTCGGGTGAATGATCTTGAAATCACCCTCGAATTGATAATGATAGCCTCTTGACCAGAGTGGCCCCCAAGCTTCCTCAAGCGTGATCCTGCTCAAGCGGCCAAGCACGCTGGACGGCACCTTGGGACGGCCGTCCGGAAAGCGCTCGCCTTCCCATAACGGCGATAATTGAATTGTATCTTCGGCATTATTAAACCTCATAAGGGACACCTCGCTTTATTTTTATTCGACTAACATGTTCAGCTCCACAGCCGGTCATTGGACCAATAGCCGTTCCATTCGTCGGTAGGAAGCCACAATCCTGGAATTTCGGGGTGAAGATGCTGAGCGATAACCTCGTCGTTAAGCGCTTCAATGCCAAGGCCCGGCGCATCAGGCACATGAATGAAACCATTCTGGACAAGCGGCTTCGGCAGCTTGCTGACGATCAGATCGTCCCACCAATCGACATCGACGGAATGGTATTCGAGCGCCAGGAAGTTTTCCGTGGCGGCCGCGGCGTGTACGGCTGCGAGGCAGGCGATAGGGCTTTCTGCCATATGGATGGCCATCGCGACGCCGTATTCCTGGGCCATGTCGCCGATTTTTTTCGTTTCGAGAATACCGCCCGTCGTAAGCACGTCGGGATGAATGACGGATACGCCGCCGGATTCCAGAAGCGGCTTGAAGTTCTCCTTGAGATAGATGTCCTCTCCGGTGCAGATCGGTGTCGTCACCATTCTGGCGAGCTGGGCATATTGATTCGTGTACTGCCACGGAATCATGTCTTCCATCCAAGCGAGATTGTATTTCTCGATGCGGCGGCCCAGCTTGATGCAGTCCTGCAAGCCAATGTGCCCGAAATGGTCTACGGCAAGAGGGACCTCGTAGCCGACGACCATGCGAACGTCGGCAACGTATTGCTCCAGCATGTCGAGACCCTTCTCGGTCACATGAATGCCCGTAAACGGATGCGCGATGTTATAAATATCGTAGTGGCGGCTGCGTATTTCGCGCAGCTGATGCTCTGAGAGGTTCGAATGCTTGCGGGAATACCAGGATTTGGACAGCGCCTTCATCTCCTCCAGGAAGCCTAGGGGAGCGCTTAACGTTCCGGGCTCGTTAATAATTTGATTGATGCCCAGATCCATCTTAAGGAAGGTGTAGCCTTGTTCCATTCTTTTTTGCAGCGCCAAGCCCATGGCCTTCCCCGTATCCTTGCCGTCAACGTCGGTGTCGCAATACATGCGGATCCGGTCGCGGAATTTGCCGCCCAGCATTTGATAGACGGGCATGCCGTAAGCTTTGCCCGCAATGTCCCAGAGCGCGATCTCGATGCCGCTCACGCCGCCGCCTTGCCGGGAATGTCCGCCGAATTGCTTGATTCTGCGGAACAGCTTGTCGATATTGCACGGATTTTCGCCCAGAAGCCTGCTTTTAAGCTGAAGGGCAAACTGCTTGTCGGCGCCGTCGCGCACTTCGCCGAAACCAACGATGCCTTGGTTCGTGAATACCTTGATCAGACTGCAGTGCATGGGAGCGCCTGCGATATCGGCAAATCGAATGTCGGTAATGCGAAGCTCCGAAGGCTTGGAGTTAGTGTTGACGTGGGCTAACGTGCTTTCATAGGTTTCCTGTTGAGTCACGGGCATGGCTCCTTTAAGGGAATTTGGCATAAACAATGGATTACATTAACATGCCTGCACCGTCCATGCGGATGGTGGAGCCGGTCATAAACGAAGCTTCGTCCGAGGCCAAGTAGCAGGCGAGCGAAGCGATGTCCGCAGGCAGTCCGACGCGTCCAAGCGGGAATTTCTTGCGGTTTGGTTCCTTATGCGAGGCCTTGAATTTGCCGACGTCGACCGCGCCGGGCGCGATCGTATTGACCGTAATGCCGTATCGGGCCAGCTCTATCGCGCTTTCCCTCCCGAGCATTTTGATGCCGCCTTTCGACATGCAGTAGACGACGTCGAAGTCGGTAGGTCTTTTGCCATGCACGGAGGAAATGTTGATTATGCGGCCGAATTGCTGCTTCTTCATATAAGGGATAACCGCCTGCATGCATTGCCAGTAACCCTTAAGGTTGATGTTCATGACGCGGTCGTATAGCTCTTCCGTATAGTCGAACCAGTTAAGGTTAAGCTGAAGAGCGGCATTGTTGACCAGAATGTCGATGCCGCCAAGCTCCGCCGCTGCCGTATCGACCATGCGGACGATCTGCTCCCGGTCGGCGACGTCGGCTTGCACGGTCATGCATTTGCCGCCAAGCTCCTCGATTTGCTGCTGCGTGTCTGTGGCCCCGGCCCCGCTGGAATTGTAGTGAATAGCAACCCTTGCGCCGCGCTTCGCCAGTTCTAGGGCAATGCCTTTGCCGATGCCCGTTCCCGCTCCGGTGACAAGTGCCGATCTTCCTATCAAGCTGTGGCTCATGACGTTTGCGACTCCTCCTCGGCAGGCTTGTTCATGCGATGATCCATATAATGCAGGAGAAAACCGCCGTCCAGCCGGATATCGGCTCCGTTCAAATAGCCGGCCTCCTCTCCCGCAAGGAAGAAGGCAAGCCCGGCCAAATCGTCAGCCGTCCCGAGCTTGGTGCCAGGCACCTTGTAACGGTAATCGTCGTAAAGTCCGGAAACGGCGCTTTGAAACGTCATGTCCGCCCCTTCCGTAGGACCCATCTCAATCACATTAACATTGACGCCGAACCGGCCTAGAAACAACGCTGCTTCATGAGCCAGCATCTTTACCGCACCTTGCGATACGCTGTAGGCAAAGGATGAGCCGGTCGGCTTCTCGTTATGAATGGAGCTGACGAAGATGATGCTTCCGCTGCCTCTAGCCGCCATTCGTTTGCCTAACGTCTGGGTACAGATGAAGGCCGATTTGGCATTTATACGCATGGTTTCGACAAACTCCGCTTCGTTGCAGCTTTCGACAGAGACAGGCCTTATTTCGCAGCAATTGTGAATCATGACATCGACGGGGCCAAGCAGCTGCTCGGCATGATCCAGCGTAGTCGATAAGTCGCGGCTGCTGCATAGGTCGGCATGGGTAACGAGCACGTCGGAGCCTGCGGCTGCGCAGGCAGCGAGCACATCGTCCCATTGCTTATCCCCTTGAGAACCGTTCAAAATCAGATTCGCGCCAGCTTGACTAAACCGCTCGATAAGAGAATCGGCGGACCAGCTGCCGGCATCCGCGATAAAAACGACTTTCCTCTTCAAGCCATGTACACCTCCTCCATGAATCTCGGACTCCCTTCGGCAGGCGATTCGCTTTACATGACCATCTTACCGATCGTTTCAAGCGAAAAGCCATGCCGCAAAATTATGATTTTGTTTGTTTTTTTACGGTTGATGATCCGGTATGAAAGCGTTTAAATTTTATCTTGACATTCCCGTCCGAAGCGAATAGCATCGAATTATCGATTATCGATAATCCAAAGAATTTCCAAATTTCAAGGTGGTGAGAGCCCGTGTCCATCGAGACAGCCAGTTCAGAGCAAAGTCCTATCTCTCTAAGCGAGCATGTCTATATCGCCTTAAAGAAAAAAATTATGAAGGGTGAACTGCTGCCCGGACACCGCATGATCGTTCTGGATATCGCCAAACAATTCAATGTCAGTCAAGCACCCGTCAGGGAAGCGCTCGAGAGGTTGAAGCAGGAAGGTCTTATTGTCGGAAAAATGAATAAGGGCTCGGCCGTTTCCGAGATTACAGCCAAGGAAATACGAGACATTTACGAGCTCCGGCAAATGGTCGAGGGCGAGGCGCTCCGCAGGGCGATGAAGGTGCTGGAGGATAAGGATATCGCTTACCTGGAAGGCATCATTCAGGGCATGCGGGAAGCCATTGACAAGGACGATTCGTACAGGCTGGTCGAACTGGATATGCTCTTTCACGGCTACTTTTATTTGAGAAGCGGGAATGCGCTTTTATACGACATTTGGAACAGCATCAAAACGAAAGTGATGCGTTTTATTACGATAACGAACCAAGATCATCCGGGCTATACGCTATTTGATTCCCATACCGAGATCTTGGATCTCATCAAATCGGGCGACGTCGGGCAGACGGAAACGAAGCTGGTAAGGGGACTCGATTTCTATAAAAACTATACCGGCGAGTAGCTCGTCAGCCGCGCCGCATTCTTTTAATCATCCTTTCTTAAGAGAGGAGTACCGATTATGAAGCAAGGGGTAATGGTTCGGGTCCACACGCTGAACGACCTGCTCGCCGGCAGTGGCTTCGAAGCCGGAGAAATGAAGAGGAGGCTGGAGATGAGCGGGCTTCATGCTTATTACTCTTATCCGGCTCTAGCCTTGTTTAGCATTAGCTGCGCAGATTCGAATATCTGGTCCCGGAGGTACGCGGCGGATGAATTGTATACGGTCATCAAGCGGCATGGGCCGGATAATATGGCTATCCTTCCGGATGACAAGGGAAACGTCGGGGTCCTATTCTCCTGGGACGACCGCGATTCCGTCATGGATTTGTACGGCAGCATTTGCAGCCAAGAGCATAGCATTAACCCTCAAACGATTTCGCTGGGCATCAGCAATCCTTCTTCGCAATTATCATGTCTGCATCATGGATACGAGCAAGCCCTCTTCGCATTGAAGCACCAATTCTACCAGAAATACGCACAGCCCATTTACTTCAGCAGTATTCCCGAGTATGCAACGGACGCCGAATACCCCTTGGAAAGGGAAGACGAGCTTCTGCATCTCCTGACTAGCGACTCCGTCACCGAATATGCGGCAACCCGCCAAGCGGTGGAAGCCTTCTACGGGAAGCTTACCAGCAGCGGCCCGCTGCCGGTCAACAAAGTCGTCGACGCGACGCTTCAGCTTCTGGTCAGCTTGCAGCTTCGGGTCAAATACGAGCTTGGCCAGTCCCATTTATGCAGTACGCCCGATATGACGGCTCTCATGCAGCTGAACACGCTGGAAGAAATGACGGATGCCGTATGCCAAGCCATTCAAGGAATGGGAGGGACGTCAGGCGTATCCGACAATCTGAATCGCAATCTAGTTAAGAGAGCGGTTACTTTAATGGAGGAGGAATACGATAAGGCATCCCTGCATTACGTAGCCGATAAAGTATTCATTACTCCCGCCTATTTAAGCTCTTTATTCAAATCGAAAATGGGCGTTACGTTTATCGAGCATCTGACCCGCATCCGAATAGCCCATGCCAAAAAACTGCTCAAGCAGACGCATCTTAGAAACTATGAGGTCGCCGAACGAGTAGGCTACCAGGACTCTCGTTATTTCAGTCAAATATTCAAAAAGAAGGTAGGTTTGTCGCCAAGCGAATTCCGGGATGCCAATTAAACTGCTATCAATCCAATGGAGGTTATTAACGAGAATAAGAGGAGCGTGTACGGTTATGAAATTAGCCGAATTTTTCACTTCCCATCCGAACCGGTTATGGCATTTGGCGAAGCAGATGGGGGTCGATTACGCCGTTGGTCCGCTGCCTAAGGAAGATAACGGCTTAAAGCCGTGGGATTATATGAATCTGCTTCATATGAAGCAGCGCTACGAGAATCACGGGATTCAGCTGCTTGTCATCGAATCTGCTCCGCCGACGAATAAGATCAAGCTTGGCCTGCCGGGCCGCGACGAAGAGATTGAATGGATGGGCCAGCTCATATCGAATATGGGCGCTCTTGGCATTCCCGTCTTATGCTACAATTTCATGGCGCAATTCAATTGGTTCCGCACATCGACGACGACGCGTACCCGCGGCGGGGCGCTTGTGTCGAGCTATGATCATGCCTTAATGCAAAACGCGCCGCTAACGGAGGCGGGGATCGTAACGGAGGAGCAATTGTGGGACAATCTGCGTTATTATTTGGAGAGAATCGTGCCGATTGCCGAGAAGGCCAAGGTCAAGCTTGCTTTGCACCCCGACGATCCGCCTATAAGTCCGATTCGCGGCATAGCGCGCATTCTTCGAAATAGCGAGGCGCTGCAGCGGGCAATTGACCTCGTGCCAAGCGAATACAGCGGAATTACGCTATGCCAAGGCACGCTGGCAACCGCGGGCGAGCATATCCCTGATGTCATTCGCCGCTTCGCGAACCAGAACAAATTGTTTTTCGTGCATTTCCGTGACGTCGCGGGTACGCCCGATAAATTCCAGGAGACGTTCCACGATGACGGCAAGACCGATATGTACGAGGCGATGAAGGTATATTACGAGGTTGGGTTCGACGGACCGTCGAGGCCCGACCATGTCCCGACCATGGAAGGGGAGGACAATGCGAACCCCGGTTACGAAACGCTTGGACGACTGTATGGCGTAGGGTATATCAAAGGCTTGATGGAAGCGGCCATGGCGGAACGAAGGCCGGTTGCCGGAAGCATAAACGGATAAGCGGGATTAATAGAGGAAACAAGCTATGCATGCTCCGGCTGCATAGCTTTTTTTGCGTTCGGAAGGATCTATAAGGTCTCTCAAAAGTGTAAAAAAACAAACCAATTCATAATTCTATCGCATGTACACGTGTAAGCGATTTCAATAGAATGAGCCTTATAGATGCTGTGAGGGGGGATGAACATGAAATGAAGGCGGAAGCTATGAATAAGCCGGCGGCGGCGGCCAAGCTGCGCTTGACGAAGAAGCTCAAAGGAACAAACGATAACAATCTGGCAGGCTACATTTTCATTTCACCTTGGTTAATAGGTTTTTTGCTGCTTACCGCATGGCCGATCATCCAGTCGTTTTATTTGTCGTTTACGGAGTACTCGCTGCTTGAGGCTCCGACCTGGACCGGAACGGATAACTACGCCAACATTTTCACAAACGATAACGATTTCAAGACATCGCTGAGGGTCACCTTCATCTTCGTGTTGTTTTCCGTCCCGCTTAAGCTTTTCTTTTCCTTAATGGTCGCGATGATGCTGAACAAAAATGTGAGGGGCATGAATCTGTACCGGACGGCGATCTATTTTCCCTCTTTAATCGGCGGGAGCATTGCCGTCGCGGCACTTTGGCGCAACATGTTTAATCTGAACGGTTATTTCAATCATGTGCTTTCCTGGTTCGGCATTCAGGGCGTCGGATGGATAACGAATCCGCATACCGCGCTCGGAACGCTGATTTTGCTGAATACATGGCAATTCGGCTCTACGATGGTTATATTTCTGGCCGGGCTGAAGCAGATTCCGGGCGAGCTTTATGAGTCGGCGTCGGTGGATGGCGCTACGAGGCTGCGGAAGTTTTTTCACATTACGCTTCCGATGCTGTCGCCGGTCATGTTTTTCAACCTGGTGCTTGGCATTATCGGCTCCTTCCAAATGTTCACCTCCGCGTTTATCGTTACGCAGGGCGGCCCGATCAATTCGACGTATATGTACGCGCTGTTCCTTTACGAGAAGGCGTTTAAGCATTATCAAATGGGATACGCTTCCGCGCTGGCCTGGATTCTGCTCGTTATCGTAGCGCTGATGACCGCCATCAACTTTCTGGTATCGCGTTATTGGGTATTTTACGAGACGGACGGAGGGAAGCAGAAGTGATCAAAACGCTAAAGAATCAAAAGGTAACCGGCCATCTGCTGCTGATTGCGTTCTCTCTCCTGATGTTATATCCGGTTATATGGTGGGTGGGCGCTTCGCTCAAAACGACGGCCGAGATGAGCTCGCCTTCCATCTGGCCCAGAGCGCCGATTTGGGAAAATTACACCAAGGGCTGGCAATTCTCTCCCGAATTTACGTTTGGACGCTTCTTCGGAAATACGCTTCTCATGGAGTTCTGGAACGTGATGGGAGGCGTTCTCACAAGCGCGATTGTCGCTTACGGCTTTGCCCGCATAAACTTCAAATTCCGCGGCGCTTTATTCTCGATCCTGCTGCTTACGATGATGCTGCCGGGGCAAGTGACGATTGTTCCCCAGTACATTCTCTACAATAAGCTGCAGCTGATGGACAGCTACATCCCGTTAGTTCTGCCGCATTTCTTTGGCGGCGGCGCGTTTTTTATCTTTTTGCTCGTGCAATTCATTAGAGGCATCCCGCGGGAGCTGGATGAGGCAGCCAAGATCGACGGCGCTTCCGTTTACGGTATTTTCTATCGGATTGTTTTACCGCTGATCAAGCCCGCATTAGTAACCGTCGCGATTTTTACGTTCATATGGAGCTGGGACGATTTCTTCGCGCAAATGCTGTACTTGAATTCGGTTGGCAAATTTACGGTGGGTCTGGCGCTGCGCATGTACGTGGATCAATTTGAGATCCAATGGGGCAGGCTGCTCGCGATGTCGCTGCTATCGGTTCTGCCGTCCGTCATTTTGTTCTTCTTCGCGCAGAAGCAATTTGTCGAGGGGATTGCAACGACGGGCTTAAAGGGATAACGGCATGGCGGACCCGGCTTCAAAATATAAGGTAAAGGGGAAAAGAAGATGAAGCGAAGTGTATGCAAAGGATTCACGTTATTGATGCTGGCCGCCACACTGGCATTGTCGGCTTGCGGCAACGGCGGTGCGAACAACGGAGAGGCGAACGCTTCGAACGCCGGCGGGAATGGCGATCCCAATGCTCCGGTGAAGCTCAAGATCATGTGGCAAGGAGCGGATATCAGGCATCAGGCAATGCTGAAAACGCAGGAGGTCTATACGAAGTTAAATCCATCGGTCACCTTCTCGCCTGAATACATGGCATGGGACGATTATTGGAAGAAGCTGCCGACGCTGGCCGCTTCCCATTCGCTGCCCGATGTCCTTCATATGGACGGTGCATACATTCAAGAATATGCGACCAGAGGTACGCTGGAGGATTTGTCGGATATCGATCTTAGCGGCGTCATCGACGAGAAGACGCTGGAAAACTTGAAAATCGGCGGCAAGCTTTACGGTATTCCGATCAGCCGCAACGCGCAAGGCATGGCGTTCAACAAGGAAGCGCTGGAGGCTGCCGGCATAGAGCTGCCGAAGAAGGATTGGACTTGGGACGAATATTTCGATTTCGCGAGAAATGCCCGCGCCAAACTCCCGGAAGGGGTCTATCCGATCAGCGACACGGATACGTGGGATTTTTACCAGTATTATCAAATGTCTTACGGCAAAGGCCGGATTATTCAAGAGGATGGCAAGAAGTTTAATCTGGACAAAGACTTGTTCATGAAGTTCTACGGCATCCATTCGGAATTCCGCGAAAAGAAAATCGTACCTCCCGCGGACATGGTCAGCGCGTTTAAGGAAAACGATCCGCAAGCGGATCCGATGGCAAGCGGCAAAGTCATGACGCGGGGAGCTACGGTTGGTTCGGTAGGGGCGCTTGAGCAGTTAATGCCCGG
Source organism: Paenibacillus sp. BK033 (assembly GCF_004345425.1). Lineage (GTDB taxonomy): Bacteria > Bacillota > Bacilli > Paenibacillales > Paenibacillaceae > Pristimantibacillus. Next base: position 1,111,420 of record NZ_SLVP01000002.1, on the reverse strand, counting down.
AAAAATAGACGTTGTCAACCTTCCGGTGGGGCCAGAGGGAGGCGGATGGGCTCAGCCAACCATCTTCCTGAGCGTAAGCACCGATTCCAAGCACAAGGATGCGGCGAAGGCTTTCATCAAATGGTTCGTGACGGATAAGGCAGCCGGCGAAACGTACGGCACGAATTTCGGCATTCCGATCTACGACGAGATCTATACCGCGCTTGAGCCTACCTTGGCGCCAAAGGAAAAGCTGGGCAAGAAGCTATACGATACGTCGATCGACAAAGCCATGCCGTTCTCTCCGGCTGCGGCAGGGTGGACGGAATGGGTAGACAATTACAAGAAAACGATGGATTCCGTTATGTTCGGACAGAAATCGATTGAAGATGCTTATAACGAAATTTCGAAGGCAGGCAACGCGATTGCGGAGAAGCAAGCCGCGAAATAAGCCGGAAACGTTTTTCCTCCAGGCGGCAATCCCTTTCGGGTTTGCCGCCTTTTGGTTAGCTTTGCATTCGACGATTAAGATAGGAATGATGTGCCCGTTATTGTATGATAGACAAGAAGTAATGAAATTTGGAGGCTTACATGTCCTGGAGCAAACTGAAGCAGCAATTGGAGAGCTTTCTTAGTCCGGCGTTATCGGGGAGAGTCGAATACCGGTCAACCAGCTACCGTTATTTACCCGATAAAGCAGGGCTTTGTTATATAGCTGTAGACAAGAAGAACGTATTTAATATGAGCGATGCATCGACATCGATCAGATGGTATCAGACGGAGCAGGAAATCAAGAATGATCCGCAGCTTCAAATTCCGATCAGCAAGGAAGAGCTTGATGCGGTCAGAGCAGATACGAAGGGGCTGGTTCCCGAGGAGCGTCTGAAGGTGATTGCGAGAGGCCGAAAAATAGGCGAGCTTGCAAAAGAGCTCTTGTCGGCACAGACCGCCTTAAGCAAATCTAACTTTGTTGCGGTAGCGAACAAGTTTCTATCCCTCTCCATAGAGGAGAGCATAGAGAGCAAGGATATCTTACTGAATATCCTGGCGTTGATTGATAGAAGGGTCGGGAAGAAACGCATTCAAAACATGAGCGGGAAGATCAAGCTCAAGCATCCCGTCGTTCAGTATTTCTATGAGCTGCGTCTTAGCACGATGTGAGTGAGGCAGCGCAGAACAGCCGGAGACAATCCAATCTGGGGATTGTCTCTTTTTATTGAAAGAAGAGATAATAAGGGAATAATAAATTCTTAAGACCTATTTAATACTTACCTTATATACTGGTTCAAACGTTGACGAGAGAAGGGGAAAGCATGAAACATAGCCGAGGCGTTTTTGTACCCGCCGTTGTTGTGGCGATGGCTGGTTTTGCCTTGATCTTCCACGCATGGTTTGGCGTAAGCCGCCAAGGCCTTCCTGGAATAAAGCCCGGGGATAGAGGGAACGAAGAACTATTCAAGACATTGGGAACGATTGCTGTGTGGAGTACCGCCCTTAGTTACGCGTGGCTTCGCGTGAAGCGAAAGCGTAAATCGCCATCTCCTCTCGTGAAGAAGCTGGTCAAGCTTTTTGACAAAGCGCATCGACTTGCTGGTTATGCAGCAATCGTCCTGATCGCTGTTCACGGCCTCTATTTTCTGACTCAAGCGAGAATCAAGGACGACACCTATACAGGTATTGCAGGATTTGCGCTGCTGCTATCGTTAGGGGTGTACGGTTTTTTAATCCGCCGCGTAAAGAACAAGCATTTGCGCAAAATTCATTTTTTGCTGGCAACCGTGTTTGCCGTTGTGGCGGTTATTCATGCAGGAGGTTCGGCGATTATCGCGATACTCAGCACAATCGTGTTCTGGGGATTGGTTTGGTTGATTGAACGACGGGTGGCTCAGTCGACGGAGAATAGAGCCGCATAACCTTTCAATAAACTCATGGCGGGCAGAAGCGCGCTGTGAGTTCAGTAATTACCCTCTGGACAGAACCTACATATCTGTTGGATGCTCTAATTGGTCTTGATAAAAATCAAAATACAGCTTTCCATCGGTACCTCTTACGGCATAAAACACGTCGGTAAGAGCGTGTCCTTTCTTCTGCACAGCCTTTTCGATCATTTCCGTCTTAATATTCGCCTCATGCAGGTGTTCGTAAATAAACTTGCCTTCTTTTATGAGTTCTACAGGAAAGTTTATTGGTTTTGGCGGATATTTTTTTTCTGAATTTAGCAAATGCAAATTGAGATGCCGATATTCTTTCTTTCTCAGAACGGAGAGTTTGCCGCTGTTTTCAAGCAGGGCATACTCTACTTCGGAAATATCAAAAATCTCCTTCTCCCGAAGCATCTCGTTAAAGGAATCCAGTGTTAATTTGTTTTTCTTCATGTTCTCCTGAAGGAGTACACCTCCATCCACGACGACTGATGGCTTTCCGAATAACCATCTCTCCGCAATTCTTCCTTTTAAAGATAAAAGACTAAGCAGCCACGAAGTGACAGTAAATACACCTAGCGAAATTATTAGATGGGATAGAACGATCTTCTCGTTAAACGCAATGTTCGCCGCGATGGCGCCTAGGATAATCGCGGTTACGAAATCATGGCTATTCATATTGGATAATGTTTGTTTGCCAATCAATCTTGTGATGATTAAAAGGAGGATAAAGGAAGAAATACTCCTTATAAAAATGACATAGTATTCAGACATTTGGCTCCTCCAAAAATTGTATTTAAATTAATTTTTCTTTAAGCGCTTTTTATTATTCAGATACAAAAAAAGACCAGCCTAATGCTGATCTCTAGGTTTGTCGTTCCGTTAGGTTAAAGTTAAAAACTGACGGCCGTATTCCCCGTGATGATGAATAGCGGCATGCTCAATCTGGATGGTCGAATGCACGATGCCGTATTTCTCTTTCAATAGTTCGGTCAAGGCAAGCGTAATGCAATACGGCTGGGTATGGGAATCCGCAAGAACGTGGGCGGTTAAGGAATAATGATCGGTGGACACGGCCCATAAATGCATGTCGTGAACGTCCAATACGCCTGTCACTCCGCTCAAATCCTGGCGTATCGACTCCAGGTTAAATTGCTCCGGCACCGCCTCCATGAGAATAACGTAAGATTCGCGGATAATTTTTACGCCGCCGATCGCGATTATGCCGCCGATTACCATGCTAATAATCGGGTCGAAGAGAAGAATGCCCGTCGCTTTCATCAGAATGGCCGACACGATTACCCCTGCCGAGCTGAGCGTGTCGCCAATGAAGTGCCATAACGCGCTTTTGACATTCAGGTTCTCTTCTTCTTTCGCGCTGCGGTGCAGCAGCAGGGTAAGTACGACATTCACGATCAAACCGATTACGGCAATGCCAAGCATGAGGCCCATGTCTACCGGCTCGGGATGGATCTGCCGCTGAACGCCCTCGTACCAGATGAATCCCGCGATAGCCACCAGCGCAAGGCCATTCAAGAATGAAGCCATGATCTCGAAACGCACGAATCCGAAGGTATATTGGCTGGTAGGCTGCCGCGATGCCATATAGATGGCGAACATGCTTAAACCAAGAGCCAATACGTCGGATACCATATGGGCCGAATCGGAGAGCAAAGCAAGCGAGCCGGACAATAAGCCGCCGATGATTTCAATAGCCGTAAAGATTGAGGTTAACGTTAAGGTGAGCCACAGCGTTTTTTTGGATGCGGACTGCTCTTTCACATGCGGGAGATGATGATAGTCCCCTTTGTTCATGACACTCACTCCTTTTTTCTAGATTAGAATCATTATAAATAACTAATGTAGCTTAAGTATATGCCCTCCATGGCCAAACGTTCAAATGAACATTGTATGGATAACAGAAGGAATTCTCATTCTCACTCTATTTTCACATGTACATACAAGTTTCAATGATGGTATACTGTCTACAGACAAGTTAGCTAAACTGAACTTCATTTCAATTCATTAACCATAACGGAGGAACAAACATGAGTCTTGATATGAAAGAGGCTATTAAGAACGGCAAAACAGTGCTTGGAATCGAGCTGGGCTCAACCCGGATTAAGGCAGTTCTCATCGGGGAAGACAATACGCCAATCGCATCGGGCAGTCATGACTGGGAGAACAGCTACCTCAATAATATTTGGACGTATAGCCTGGAGGATATTTGGAAGGGCATTCAAGACAGCTATCGGAAGATGGCGGCCGATGTGAAGGAGCGGTATGGCGCGGCATTGCAGACTATTGGCGCCATTGGTTTTAGCGGAATGATGCATGGCTACATGGTGTTTGATCAGGCTGGCAATCAGCTTGTTCCTTTCCGCACATGGAGAAACAATATAACGGAGCAGGCTTCGGCGGAGCTGAGCGAATTGTTCAATTTCCATATTCCTCAGCGCTGGAGCATTGCCCATCTGTATCAAGCGATTCTGAATCGGGAAGCGCATATTGCCGACATTCATTTCCTGACGACTCTGGCGGGGTACATTCATTGGAAATTGACCGGTCAGAAAAATCTTGGCGTAGGCGAAGCATCCGGCGTGTTTCCGATTGATATCCATACGGGAAGCTTTAACGAGGTTATGATTAATCAGTTTAATGAGCGGATTGCGGCAAAAGAGCTTCCATGGAAGCTTGAGGATATTTTGCCTCAAGTATTGGTTGCGGGCGAGCGTGCAGGGGTACTGACCGAAGAAGGAGCGAAGCTTCTGGACGTGACCGGAGAGCTGCAGGCGGGAATTCCGTTCTGTCCGGCCGAAGGGGACGCCGGAACAGGCATGGTTGCGACGAACAGTATTGCGAAGCGCACGGGCAACGTATCGGCGGGAACCTCGGTATTCGCGATGGTTGTTCTGGAGAAGGAGCTGTCCAAGGCCTATGATGAGATCGACCTCGTTACGACGCCGACCGGCAACCTGGTCGCTATGGCTCACTCCAATAACTGTTCGTCCGATCTGAATGCATGGGTTGGCTTGTTTGACGAGTTTGCCCAGGCAATGGGTCTTCATGTTGACGCTAACAAGCTTTACGGCACTCTGTACAACCTGGCGCTGCAAGGCGATCCGGATGGCGGCGGACTGCTGGCTTACGGCTATTTGTCGGGCGAGCACATGACGCATTTCGAAGAAGGACGCCCATTGTTCGTGCGTTCCTCGGAGAGCCGCTTCAATCTGGCGAATTTCATGCGCGTTCATCTGTTTACCGCGCTTGGCGCGCTTAAGATTGGCATGGATATTCTTCTTAAGCAAGAGGAAGTGAAGCTGGACCAGATCCTTGGTCATGGCGGCTTGTTCAAGACCGAAGGCGTAGGACAAAAAATCATGGCTGGCGCTCTGAACGTTCCGGTCTCCGTCATGGAGACCGCCGGTGAAGGCGGAGCGTGGGGGATTGCCCTGCTTGCTTCCTACATGGTGAACAAAGCGGAGAACGAGACGCTGGAAGACTTCCTGAACGAGAACGTATTCGCAGGCAAAGCCGGCTCGCAGGTTTCCCCTGATCCGAAGGATGTGGAAGGCTTCGAGGTCTTTATGAAACGGTATAAGACGGGACTTTCCATTGAAAGAGCCGCGGTTGAATACTTGAAATAAACCGTTAAATCGCATGCAGATAGATAGAAGGAACGATTGGAGCCGGGAGTAGTATTTCCTGGCTCCGATTTGTTAATCTATACTCATATCGCAGAATCGTACAGACAAGCTAGAAAAGGGGCAGGTTCATGAAAGAAAAATCATTGCCGAAATACATTCAGCTCAAGAAAGAAATATTGGCATGGCTGGAGACGGGAAAGCTTCAGCCCAATGAGCAGATGCCGTCAGAGAACGAAATATCCGAGCAGTTCGGGCTAAGCCGGCAAACCGTCCGCCAAACGCTAGGAGAGCTGGAGAAGGAAGGCAGGCTGTACCGTCTGCAAGGAAAAGGGACCTTCGTAGCGGATGCGCGGGAAAGCGAGAGCCGTGCGGAAACCCAGACGATAGGCCTCATAACGACTTATATTTCGGATTATATTTTTCCGCATATCGTACGCGGGACGGAAGCGGCGATTCGGGCCAAAGGCTATCGGCTGCTGCTCTCCAGCACGGACAACGATAAGGGCAGGGAACGGGAAAGCCTGTCCATGTTAACCAGCCAGCCGCTGAGCGGTTTGATTATCGAACCGACCAAAAGCGCCGAAGGAAATCCGAATCTGGCTTATTTTCTCGCGCTTAACAACCGGCGAATTCCTTATGTCATGATAAACGCCCGATACCCGGAAATCAGCTGTCCTTCTCTTGTCATCGACGATGAAGATGGAGGCCGTACGGCGGCTCAGCATTTGCTCGAGCTGGGACATCGCCGGATTGTCGGGTTTTTCAAGACGGATGACCAGCAGGGCGTGCTGCGCTTGAAAGGCTTTATGCGCGCGCATCAGCAGGAAGGCTGTCTCCTTCAGCCGGAGTTTGTTGTGGCTTACCGGACGGAGGAGAAAGCGAAGAAGCCGATTGAAGAAGCGGCAAGGCTCCTGGAGCTTCCGGAAGAGGAACGGCCAACGGCATTTGTCTGCTACAACGACGAGCTGGCTCTGCATCTGCTCGAAGTTATCCGCCAAGCCGGGCTATCCGTACCGCAGGATATATCCGTGGTTGGATTCGACGACTCGCCGCTCGCAACGGCATCCGAAGTGAAGCTGACAACGCTTGTTCATCCGAAGGCGGAAATGGGAGAGGACGCCGCAAGCCTGTTGTTCGAGCTGATCGAGAGCGGCGGCACCTTGATGCCGGAATCCAAAACTTACAAGCCTAGCTTGATTATTAGAGAATCGACCCGCAAGATGTAATGACAAGTCGCGGGTCGTGACAAAATAAATGTAGAAAACATGTACGTACAAGTGTATAATGACATTGGAAAATGAGGATCGACGAAAGGATGAGCAACATGCTGGAGCGGTTAAAGCAAGAGGTATTGGAAGCCAACTTGGATTTGCCTAAGTATGGTCTTGTTACGTTTACCTGGGGAAATGTGAGCGGTATCGATCGGGAAAGCGGCCTTGTGGTCATCAAGCCTAGCGGCGTGCCTTACGATCAGCTTAAGCTGGAGGATCTTGTTGTTGTGGATCTTGAGGGGAATAAGGTAGAGGGCGAGCTCAAACCATCCTCGGATACGCCAACGCATCTTGTCTTATATAAAGCCTTTCCGCAGATTGGCGGAATCGTGCATACGCATTCTCCGTGGGCAACAAGCTGGGCGCAAGCCGGCCGGGGGATTCCTGCTCTGGGGACCACTCATGCCGATTACTTCTACGGCGAAATCCCGGTTACCCGCGCAATGACGCGCGAGGAGATCGAAAGCGCTTATGAGCTCGAGACCGGCAACGTCATTGTCGAAACGTTTAAGGATAAAGACCCAATGATGATACCAAGCGTGCTTGTGAACAGCCATGCGCCATTCAACTGGGGCAAAGATCCGCATGAGGCCGTTCATAATGCGGTAGTCGTGGAGGAAGTTGCAAAGATGGCCCTTCATGCTTATAATCTTAATCCGGACATTCAGCCGATGGATCAGGCTTTGCTCGACAAGCATTTTCTCCGGAAGCATGGCGCTAATGCCTATTACGGCCAAATCAAATAACGAAACGATCAAGGACAATTTTCTTCTGATTACAGAAGGGAATTGTCTTTTTTTTAAAAAATATAGGGATGCCAGTCGTTCAATAGGCCAGCAAAAGCCTAACTTTGTATATTTGAAGCCAAATTAGGAATATTATTCTTACATTGCCATTTCCCCAATCTGCATTCGATCTGAACGAGAGTAATTAAAGGAAGGATTATGAATGTTATCTTCGATTAAATCCCATATTCCGGGATGGAGCGTGTTATTCCAGGCCTTTATTACTCTTGTTGTTCCCCTGTTGATCTACCGGATTTATAAAGCACTTGCCTCTTTAGCGGATGACAAGCTGGTCTCTTCAGGCGGGGCGAGCAGCATGAACGCTTCGGATAACGAAGAGCCGCCCATTCATCCCATTTCCGCAAATTACGATACCAATATCGATAAAATCAGGAACACGATCGGGTTAAACAGCGACGTTGTCATCCGCGAACTGACCATGGGGGATGCCAAGATTCGTGCTGCTCTCATTTTTGTTAAGGGCATGCAGGAAGATCAATTGCTAAAAATGGAGATTATGCAGATGCTGCGGGATACGGAGCTGCCTCTCCCGCTCATTGAACGTTTACCAACGAACTCGGTACATGCGATTTCCTCGATGGAGGAGCTGACAAAGGCCATTTTATTTGGCTATTTGGCCCTGGTTATTGATGGTCGAAATGAAGTTCTTTTAATCAATCCGCCAAGCGGTCCTGCCCGCGATATTACGGAGCCGGTGTCCGAAACCTTGCTGCGAGGCTCCCGGATTGGCTTTACGGAAGATATTAATATAAATACGGCTATCCTGAGAAAGCAGGGAGTCACGGAAAATCTTCAAATCCGAAGCTATTTGATTGGTCACACTATCCAGAAGGAATTGGCTGTCGTATACCTGGATCAGATCGTCAATCCGGACTTGCTTCGGGAGGTTACCGACCGGATAGAAGGAATCAGGCTTGATTATGCCGCGGAGTCCGGTTATATCGAGCAATTGATTGAGGATAACTATCTAAGTCCGTTCCAGCAAACCCAAAACACGGAGCGTCCTGACCGGGTTATGGCGGCGCTGCTGGAAGGCAGAATCGCGATTTTGCTGGACGGAACGCCGTTCGCGCTGATTGTGCCCGTTACCTTCAGCATGCTTCTGCAATCGCCGGAGGACTATTTCGAACGCTGGATGCCCGGTTCCTTATTGCGCATTCTCCGTTTTCTGGCGGCCTTCATCGCTCTAATGGCTCCATCCTTGTATATTTCTTTTATTTCGTTTCATCCGGGGCTAATCCCTACGGAGCTTGCTCTAACGATTATTGAGACCCGGCAGGGCGTTCCGTTTCCCTCTTTAATTGAGGTTCTCATACTGGAAATTTCCATCGAGATATTGAGAGAGGCGGGAATTCGGCTGCCCAAGCCGATTGGACCCGCAATGGGCATCGTTGGCGGTCTTGTTATTGGAGAGGCGGCCGTTCAAGCGGGAATCGTAAGTCCTTTTCTGGTCATCGTAGTTGCGGTCACGGCGATTTCATCCTTTTCGATTCCGATGTACAGCGCCGGGATTACGCTTCGGCTTCTCCGGTTCGTGGCTATGCTGTTTGCCTCCATTTTGGGCATGTTCGGGACCATCTTGTTCTTCTTGCTGATCTGCTGTCATCTAGCCAAATTAAAAAGCTTTGGTGTTCCTTATCTCACCCCGCTTACGCCATTCCGCTGGAGCGACTGGAAGGATTTCTTTATTCGCGTGCCGATCTTCATGATGAAGAGGAGACCAAAGCTGATGAAAACGATGCAAAACAAACGCAGATAGAATCGAGGGAAAACGATGTCCGCTTCAAAATCCTTTCTTGCGCCGGACGACAAAATCACATCCTCGCAAGCGGCGCTGGTTTTAAATAATACGATGCTGGGGGCTGGCATCTTGACCCTGCCAAGAAGCGTAAGCGAGACGGTGAAAACGCCGGACAGCTGGATTTCCGTGCTTTTGGGCGGATTGGTCGTTATGCTGGTAGTTGTCTTGATGGTCAAATTAAGCCTGCGCTTCCCGGGCAAAACCGTATTTCAATATACGCAAAGCGTAATTGGCCGGTATCCCGGCATTTTATGGTGCTTGTTATTAGTCCTGTATTACATCGCAATCGCAGGCTTCGAGATCCGCGTGATGTCCGAGGTAACGATGTTTTACTTGCTGGAAGGCACGCCGATATGGGCGATCACGATTCCTTTTATTTGGCTGGGCGCCTATTTGATCCGAGGAGGCATCAATGCAATCGCGCGGGTGGGACAGATCGTTTTTCCCATCAGCTTGTTTATTCTGATTGTTTCCTATCTGCTGAGCTTGAGGTTATTCCATCTCGATAATCTAAGGCCCGTTCTGGGAGACGGGATACTTCCGGTTATTCTGGGGCTCAAATCAACCGTTCTGGTTTATTCGGGTTGCGAGGTTGTAATGACGTTGGTGGCGCAATTGGATCATCCAAAGCAAGCTCTGAAAGCTATGCTGGCTGGAATCTCTATTCCTGCCGTGATTTACTTTTTTACCATCATAATGGTCATCGGCGGTTTGTCCGTAGATTCGGCCGTAACCAGTACCTGGCCAACGATAGATCTGATACGGAGCTTCGAGGTTACGGGATTTCTATTCGAACGCTTTGAATTCCCGCTGATGGTCATTTGGCTGATGCAGATGTTCTGCAATTACAGCAGCTTCTTTTATAATTCGTCCCTAGGTTTGTCGCAATTGTTTAACCTTCCTTACAAGTCGGTTATTTTTGCGCTTGTACCCTTCATCTTTCTTGCAGCCATGATCCCGAAGAACATCAATGAGGTATTCAAGCTTGGGGATGATATCGGCTATTTTAGTATATTTCTGTTTATTTTGTTTCCCGTCTGTCTTTCGCTAATTGCGACGATAAGATCCAAAGGTGGTCCTCAACATGAGAAAACGTAAGCTTCCGGGACTGCTGCTTGCAGCCGTACTGCTCACGCAATCCGGCTGCTGGAGCAGCAAAGAGATTGAAGATCTCGCGGTGTACGCGGGCATGGCGCTGGATACGGGCAATGAGAGCCCGATGGAAAAGGAATTCGAGCAAGAGGGAGGAAGCTATTCCAAGAAAAATAAAATAACGGCAACCGTTCAAATTGTCCCGCTGAAGACGGGCTCCAAGGATGAAGTAAAGGGCAAGACTTCCCCCTATATGAATATTACCGCAACGGGCGACTCCGTTCTTGAGATTTTCCGCCAGTTTTCCCTTCGGTTGAATAAGCCGATTATTGGCCATCATTTGAAAATTATCGTGATCTCCTCGGAGCTGCTGCAAGAGAGAAACATTAAGCAGGTGACGAACTTTATGCTGCGCGATAACGATATTCGGCCTAGCGTGAAAATTTTTCTAAGCACGGGCAAGGCGGAACAAGCTTTAACCATAAAGACGCCCGACGAGGTGCCTTCCTTCTATATTAACGATGTGGTGCAGAACCAGTTCCGGACAAGCAAGATTATGGACGCCGTTCTGCTGACGGATCTGGACGCCTTGATGCATTCCAAACAAAGCTTTATTCTTCAGAATATAATTCGGGCCAAAAAACAAATCGAATTCTCGGGAGCCGGCATTATCAAAGGGGATACCGGGCGCTGGATCGGGAATTTGACGCAGGAGGACGTTGCGTGCATCGACTGGCTGACAAACCAAGGGGATAGCGGAGCGATCAAAACCTACGACGAGCATCATAATCCAATCACTTACGAGATGAAAGCCATGAAAACCCGTATCCGGGTAGAGACGGATAAAGACAATCAGCTTACCTTCCGGGTCCGTGTCGAAACCAAGGGCAGAATTAGCGAGGATTGGGATGCGGAGGGGAACCCTTCCTTGAGGTCTTATCAGAAAGAGGCGGAGAAGCTATTCAAGAGCAAGCTGACGAGCATGCTCGAGCATCTGCTGAACGTCATGCAGACCCGCTACAAGGTGGATGTCGCTAAATTCGGCAAAGCCGTGAGGATTCAGAAGCCGGGCTTATGGAAAACGGTCAAGTCCAATTGGGATGACACGTTTAGCGCTTCGAAAATCAATTTGGATATCGACCTGCAAGTGACGGATTTTGGCTCTACGACAAAATAAGCGAACGCGCAGCCTCCCGGGCAGCGTTATGCGCCAGCCGATGCAAGTCGTTGTTTTTCTTGTGCTTGCTTATGTATTTGATCTGAAGAGTGATCGCGGGGCATTTGGAGTTGAAGGTGGCCAAGGCGGCTGACAGCTCGGTTCTTGCGAGTTCGTTTCGGGTTTGCGAGTGATTCCGCTGTGCAAGCAAATGCGATATACGGATGCAGTCGGTGTAAACGACGGCGATTTTAGGCGGATGCTCTAACGCTGCATACGCGGCAGCCAGGGTGTCCAAGCTGAAAATAATCGCCAATACTTCGCCGTAGTTAGAGCCGTAATCTTTGCTGATCGGCAATTTTTTGGCGGTTAAACGGATCGTCCGGTTAAAAACGGTGCAACAAGCAGCGCCGTAAGCGTTCTGCAAAGCAAAGCCGGCGTAATCGCAATAAAGGAACATGGTTCCTTTGTTTAAGAGGTATTGTCTTAATTTAGGGCTCGCATAAGCTTTCTTAACGAGCGGATTATTGTTCAGATCCATCCGTGCTTCTCCTATAAATGTAGTACGGGTAAACGTATTCGATCAGCTTTTACCGATCTTCAACCTTTTAAACCTCATCGCCATTGTTTCATGGCCGATAAAAAAGACTGCACCCCTGTCGGAGAGCAGTCTTTTTGCTTGTTAGATCGGTCTAACCGTATCCCGGATGATCAGGCTGGTAGGGAGCATGACCTTTTTGTTCCCGTAAGAATTTCCTTCGCTGATTTCAAGCAGCAGCTTGGCGCTTTCGTAACCGAGCACGTCAAAATACTGTTTCACCGTACTAAGGGCAACCTTGGCGAATTTGGAGCTCTCGAAATCATCGAAGCCCATAAGCGAGATTTGATCCGGTATTCGAATTCCCCGGCTGGTCAGCTGCTCGAGTACTTCAAGGGCGCGCTTGTCATTCGTGCAAAAGAGGGCCGTAATTTCTCCCTCTTGAATTTGCCCGGCAAGCGTATCGTAATCCAATTCCTTCTCCAGATAGAGAAGCTTCTTGTTCACGGGCAGGGAAGCGTTAATCATGGCGTTGTTATAGCCGTTGAACCGGTCAACCTCCGGGCTGAGATGGAAATCGTAAGCGGCAAAGCCGATTCTCTTATGACCGTTCCGGATTAAATACTCAACGGCTTCATAGGCGCCGTCGTGATTGTTGCAGGTTACGACATTTACAGGATATCCTGCAGGCGAGCGGTCAAGCATGACGAATGGAATCGATTTCTTCCGGATGTCATTCAGGTAGCTCTTTGCCGCGACCGGATCCGAGGAGTAAATAAGAAGGCCTCTGATATCGGATTGGATTAACCGTAAAATAAGCTCGCGTTCCTGATCGAAATCGTTCTCCACGAATTCGATAATCAATTTGCAATCATGCTTGCCGAGGAAGGACTGAATGCCTTTCATAATCTGCATATAGGAGCTGTCGTACATTTCAACGCCGGAGATCACAAAAGCAACCAGGTTGGAAGCTTTTTCGGCTACGGCGGTTTGGCTGGCGGCCACGAAGCTTCCTTTTCCCCGAACGCGGTATATAACTCCTTCGTTTACTAGCTCGGAAAGCGCCTTTCGGACCGTAATGGAGCTTACATTTAACATTTTCGAAAATTCCGATTCGCTTGGAATGCGGTCATCCTTGGAAATTTCCTGATTATCGATTTGTGCGAGCACATAATCCTTCACAATTTGATACTTAGGTAGTCCAGGCTCTTTTTCACTCATTTTCGAGTCACCTCATAACAACATTTCTTTGATTATAACTTAACTTAGTCTGTAATGGTATACTAACTTTCCGGTGAAGGCAAAAAACAATAAACATACGGGCTAGGAATTCCTTAGACGGGTAGGAGGAAGCTCCTATTTGCGCAAAAAAGGTTTGAAAAATGTAGGGGTTCGTATTACTATAGGTTCAAAGATAGTGTGTGAACTTGTCGTCCTTAGCATAATAAGTTGTTGGAGGAAACGACAAAAATCATAAGGAGGTTAGGATAAAGAAGCAAATATCGGGCTTGTGTAAGCGCTTTACTAATCGATTCAAGAATATAAGCACTATAAATTCACGACAGGAAGTGTAGAAATACAAGACACTTCTACTGTTTTCTATGGCTCTTCGTATACTTACTTACTACATTGATTTCGACTAGGAGGAACTATTCATGAATAATAAGCTTACATCCGGCAATCCCGTATTTCCTGGCTGGTATGCCGATCCGGAAGCAAGAATTTTTGAGGGACGGTATTGGATTTATCCGACTTATTCGGCGCTGTACGAGGAGCAGCTGTATCTGGATGCCTTCCATTCGGACGATTTGGTCAACTGGACCAAGGCAGAGCGGGTTTTGGACAAGAAGGATTTCGAGTGGGCGCATAAAGCGGTGTGGGCGCCTTCGCCAATCGAGAGCAACGGAAAATATTATATCTATTTCTCGGCGAACGATATTCAAAGCAATGACGAGCTTGGAGGCATTGGCGTCGGGGTTGCGGACCGTCCGGAGGGGCCGTTCCGCGATGCAATAGGCAAACCTCTCATCGACCGGTTCCACCATGGCGCGCAGCCTATCGATCCGCATGTTTTTCGGGATGAAGACGGTCAGGTATACCTCTACTACGGAGGCTGGGGACATTGCAACGTGGTCCGTCTCGGCGAGGATATGATCAGCCTGCTTCCGTTCGAGGACGGAACCGTCTATCGCGAAGTTACGCCAAAGGACTATGTGGAAGGACCGTGCATGATCAAGCGGAACGGCCAGTATGTCTTCATGTGGGCGGAAGGCGGATGGGGCGGTCCTCATTATCGGGTTGCTTACGCGCTTGCGGAATCGCCGCTGGGTCCATTCGAGAGAATCGATACGATCTTGCAGCAGGATCCTGAAGTGGCGACCGGGGCGGGACATCACGGCTATCTTCAAATCCCGGATACCGACGAATATTATATCGTTTACCATAGACGTCCGTTGACCGAAACGGCTGCGAACCACCGGGTGGTGTGCATCGACAAGCTTTACTTTAATGAAGATAATACGATTCGTCCCGTGAAAATCACCTTCGAAGGCGTAGCGGCCCGTAAACTGTAATCCGTGGCCAGGCTTCCTTCAGGATACGGGCTGGCCGCCCCAGCCGTGGCTGACCGAGGACGATCTCCGATAGTCGTTACAATAAAGACGAAAACCATAGGATGTGAAACTGGAATTGAATACGAGAAAAGAAATTCAGTATCAGGTTGAGAAGCTGCTAAGGGTAAAGCAGAAGTTTATTTACAAGAAATTATCCATCGTTGAATTTACTTGCTTTGTTACCGGAGAACGTCTTTCTTATTCCGATATCGATTCCCGATCTTTTGAGCCTATAAGCGTCGGGGATCGCTGGGGAAGCAGCTGGACGTACGCTTGGCTTCGCAGCAGCCTCGTTGTTCCCGAGGGGACGGAAGGCAAACGGCTGGTCGTGCTCGCGGACTTTGGCTCGGAAGCCACTCTTTACGTAAACGGGGTTGTGAGCGGAGCGCTCGATCTGCAGCATCATGACGTGACCTTAACCCGTCATGCGCGGGAAGGCGAGCGCTACGAGCTTGCGGCCGAAGCTTATGCCGGCCACTCCGGCGAGCAGCCGGTATTTGGCGAATCCTATTTGTGCCGGTTCGAAGAGGAAGTCTATCAATTCTTCATCGATCTGGAATGCTTGTGGCAGGTTCTTCAACATACGGATGCGAACTCCCTGCGCGCTGCCGACATTAACCGTTGCTTGACGAATGTCATTGCCAAGCTTGATCTTGGACTTGAGGGTCCGGAGCTGGCGGAGAACGTTAACGGCTGCCGCAGGCTGATGGAGCCGCTCCTATCCTGCGTGAACGGATCCACCTCACCGCTGCTGTATCTGATGGGCCAGTCCCATCTTGATATTGCCTGGCTCTGGCCGATTGAAGAGACGAAACGGAAAATTGCCCGCACGATGTCCAACCAGCTGGCGCTTATGGATGAATATCCGGAATATACGTACACCCAAAGCCAGCCGTATCTATTCCGGATCGTTAAAGAGCTTTATCCGGAGCTCTACTCCCGCATCAAGCGGAGAGTGGCGGAAGGGCGAATCATTCCGGAAGGCGGCATGTGGGTCGAGTCGGATACGAATCTGGCGGGTGGGGAGAGCTTGATCCGCCAGTTTCTTCATGGCAAGCGGTTCTTCATGGAGGAGTTCGGCAAGGACAACGAGATGCTGTGGCTGCCCGACGTCTTTGGTTATTCCGGCAATATGCCGCAAATTATGAAGGGCTGCGGGATCCGTTATTTTGCTTCCGTCAAAATGTTCCAGACTTATGAGAATGTCGTTGATCCGTTCCCTTACAACACGTTTATGTGGGAAGGGATCGACGGGTCGGAGATTCTGACGCATCTGCTGGACTACGGCGATTTCCCGATCCGGGTCAATCCTTCATTCCTGATTGGTCAGTGGAACGACCGCGTGCAGAAGGATGGCATTGCGACCCGGCTTGTCCAGTACGGACATGGAGACGGCGGAGGCGGCGCGAACCGGGATGATCTCGAGTTTCTGCGCAGGCTCGACAATCTGGAAGGCGTTCCGCGGACAAGACAAAGCTCGCCGATCGATTATTTCGAGGACCAGCAAGCAAGGGGGCTTCCGGATGCGAGATACGTAGGAGAGCTGTATTATCCGGCGCACCGGGGAACCTATACGACGCAGGCGAAGCTGAAGCGGTTGAACCGGAAGACGGAAATCGGATTCCGCGAATACGAGCTTTGGGCTGCTGCCGCACAGCTGTTCCGGATGAAGCCGTATCCCTACGAGAAGCTGGATGGCTTGTGGAAGCAGCTCCTGCTTCATCACTTCCACGACATTCTGCCGGGAACCTCGATTCACCGGGTTCATGAAGAAGCGCAAGCGGAACTAACCAAGCTGCATGAGATCATCTACGAAATGGCCGATGAGGCTAAAGCTGCGCTTGTAGAGCCTGAGCGGGAAGGGGTTACCGTATTTAATTCCCTGTCCTGGAATCGATCCGAGCTGGTTGCGTTGCCCGTCGGGGTTGCTGCGGTTGCGGATCGTTCCGGTCAGCCGGTACCCGTACAATGGCATGACGGGGTTGGATATGCCCGGTTAGAGACTCCATCCATGGGATGGGCGGCTTATGCTGCCGTCGGTAATAGCCAGCCGGAGCTTATGGTATCTCAGTCAGCTGTGTCTGCCACAACTTCGCGCATGGAAAATGAATTCATGGCGATAGCGATAAACGGCATAGGTGAAATCACCAGTATCGTAGACAAGCAGACGGGCGTGGAATGGGCAGCCGATTCCTGCAATGCGCTTGCTATGTACCGGGATCAGCCGTCTGCCTTTGACGCGTGGGAGATTGACCGCCGTTACCGGGCTTCCAAGGTTGAACTGGAGGAACAGGCGGAAATAACGGTTACCGCCAATGGGCCGCTTTTTGCCAACGTTCGCGTCCGGCGGAAGCTCAACCAGTCGACGGTTGTACAGGATATCCGAATGGAAGCCGGCAGCCGAAGGGTTGAATTCCGGACAACGGTTGAATGGCGGGAGAAGAACAAAATGCTGCGCGTTGATTTTCCGGTCCGGCTGCATGCCAATGAATCGATGCAGGAAATCCAGTTCGGTTACGTGCGCAGGCCTAATCATGCCTCCAGGCCTCACGATGCGGACCGTTTCGAGGTAAGCCAGCATAAATGGACGGCGCTTGCCGAGACGGGACGCGGCTTTGCGCTGCTGAACGACTGCAAGTACGGAATAGCCGTCAAGGGCAATACGTTAAGCATGACGCTTCTTCGCTCGCCGTCTTATCCGGACGAAACCTCCGATCAAGGAACGCATCAATTTACTTACGGTTTCTTGTTCTGGGAAGGAGCCTTCCAAGGCAGCCGGGTGATCCGGGAAGCCTACGAGCTTAATTATCCGGTTAGCGCCTTAAGCGGTGCAGGCCGCGTGGACCAGCAATCACTTCTGCAAATCGACCAGTCCGGTGTTCTGGCGGAGACGGTTAAGCTGGCCGAGGACGGTTCCGGGGATTGGATCGTACGCTTGTACGAGAGTACGGGTTCTTCCGTGTCTTGCGGCGTCCGCGCCGGGTTGTCCTACTCCGCCGCGTTTGAGACCGATATGCTGGAAGCTAACCAAGCCGAGCTGCCGGTTGCCAATGAGCTTATTAACTTGCATTTCCGGCCATTTGAAGTCAAGACCATCCGTTTTGCGCTAAAACAAGGGAGGTAGCGTATTCATGAAGCTAAAGCAAGGGCAAAGACTGGTTGTTATCGGCGACTCGATTACCGATTGCGAGCGTAAATTCCCGCAAGGAGAAGGCTTGTTCCAAGGCGTTGGCAAAGGGTATGTCGCGCTTGTGGACGCCTTGCTGCAGACCGCTTATCCCGAGCTGTCGATCCGTGTAACCAATATGGGCATCGGAGGCAATACCGTAAGGGATTTGAAGGCAAGATGGCAGACGGACGTGCTTGATCTGAAGCCGGATTGGCTGACGGTTATGATCGGCATCAATGACGTATGGCGGTATTTCGATCAGCCGAATATTCCCGAATCGCATGTGCTGCTGGAGGAATACGAGCGGACGCTGGAGCAATTGGTGAAGTCTGCACTGCCGGACGTGCAGGGGCTTGTTATCATGACGCCGTTCTATCTGGAGCCTAATCCGGAGGACCGGATGCGCAAACGGATGGATGAATACGGATTGGCTGCAAGAAGGGTGGCGGTCAGAACGGGCGCCGGGTTTATCGATATCCAAGCGGCGTTTGCCCCGCAGTTCGAATACGTGCATCCTACGGCTATCGCTTCCGACCGGGTGCATCCGGGCTTGTCCGGCCACATGATCATTGCGAGGGCATTGCTTCAAGAGCTTGGCTTTGAATGGGAGCGGATGAAGGGCTGACGAATAAGGCGCCTCGGGGAGAGTTCCCCAAGGCGCCTTATCTTATCCGATTCGGAATCGTGCTAAACCCTCTTAAGTAAATCAGGCTTTAAGCTTATCGAATGGGCTTTGCATACTAACTCACGTTAAGTTCGCCTAAAAAAATAGAAAAATGCAGGAAAAAAACTGTATTGACGTCCAAAAAAGTATGTGTTAATTTTAACATAGTATAACAAGGTAAAGAGGGGAGGTAAGCCGTTCCCTATCAATCCGTTTTCTTTGTGGTACTGCTCCCTTCTAGGAAAACATTGCGGTCAGTTCGGTACCTTTATAGGATGGGACAGGAAGCGTTGTTGATTAGGCTTAAAAATGAATACGCTTCCAATTAGAGTATTTCCCTGTCTCTTCCAATTGTTTGGTTGTAGAAATTTTTGGTTGGTATACTAATTTGATAAGGCTATTGAAGGGGTGTTTTTTTGGAAACAACCAATAAAAGCTTATGGTCGCGGATTAATAGACATCGTTATTTGTACTTGATGGTTTTGCCGGGATTTCTAACGGTTCTGATTTTTAATTACTTTCCGATGTACGGCATTCTGATTGCATTCAAAAAGTACAGCGTAGTCAAAGGCATTATGGACAGCCCATGGGTGGGGTTTAAATACTTCAATACCTTCTTCCATGATCCGCTCGCGTTCAGGGTATTAAAAAATACGTTGCTGCTTGGCCTATATACGTTGCTTTGGTCATTTCCGGCACCTATCATTCTCGCTTTGCTGTTTAACGAGCTTCGGAACAAAAGGTTTAAAAAGATTGTGCAAACCGTTTCGTATTTTCCCCATTTCATCTCCGTTGTTATTGTCGCCGGCATGATCAAGGAATTTACGGCTAGGGACGGACTCTTTAACGATATCATTTCCTTCTTCGGCGGATCGCCGGTGATGTTTCTCTTGGAGCCGGGTTATTTCAGAACCATCTTTATCTCTTCGGGGATCTGGCAGGGTGTGGGCTTTGGAACCATCATCTATCTGGCTGCATTAAGCGGCATAGATCCTACCCTGTATGACGTAGCGGAAGTGGACGGCGCCAACCGTTGGAAAAAAATCGTACATATTACTTGGCCGTCATTAAGATCCACAACCGTTATATTGCTCATATTCGCCGTTGGCGGAATACTAGGCTCGGACTTCCAGAAGATTATATTGCTCTATTCGCCTGAAACCTACAGCGTAGCGGACGTTATCGGCTCCTACGTGTACCGTCAAGGGATTTTGGGAGCGCAATACGAGTATACAACGGCAATCGGCTTGTTCATGTCCGTCATATCCTTCGTTATTCTGTATCTGACCAATTGGATCAGCCGCAAGGTTTCGGATACAAGTTTGTTCTAGGAGAGGGTAAGCAATGAAAAAGGTGAGCTTGGGTTCCAGAACGTTTGATGCGGTAAACATCTTTGTAATGCTGTTGATTATGGTCGCTATCCTGTATCCGATTCTGAACATTATCGCGACTTCCGTGAGCAGTACCCGTTATATCTCGTCGGGAAGCGTGTCGGTCTGGCCGAAGGGCTTCAATGTGGAAGCTTATACGACCGTATTTAAGGATCCTTTTATCTTCAAGGGTTATCTAAACTCGATTATATACGCGGTTGGGTCAACGGGGCTGATGCTGCTGTTTACCTCGTTGATGGCCTACCCCCTTACCGTCCAGACCTTTGTCGGGAAGAAGTTTCTTACCATCTTTCTAATGATTACGATGTTTTTTGGCGGAGGCTTGATTCCTACCTATTTGCTGATGCGCAGCATGCACATGCTGGATACGATGTGGGTCATGATTCTTCCCGGGGCTATCGGGGCGTATAACGTCTTTTTGTTCCGAACCTTCTTTCATAATATACCTGCCGAGCTAAAAGAGTCTGCCTTGATGGACGGCGCCAACGATCTTATCGTCTTGTTCAAGATTGTTCTGCCTTTATCCAAGGCCTTGCTTGCAACCTTCGCTTTGTTTGGGCTTGTGGGAAGCTGGAACAGCTGGTTTGAAGCCTTAGTCTATCTGCAGGATCAGGATAAATATCCGCTCCAGATGGTACTGAGAAACTATTTGTTTACCCTGGATACCAATGCGATTGCGGGAAGGGTCGGCGCCGGCAATGTCGCGATTAATCAATCGGGGGACTCGCTCGACCCGCAGGCCGTACGAATGAGCGTCATTATTATCACGATGTTCCCGATTATGTGCATATATCCTTTCTTCCAAAAGCATTTCACAAAAGGGGTACTGGTAGGCTCGATTAAAGGGTAGGGAACGAAGACAAACCGTGCAGGGAAGGGAATGCAGGAATCCTGCTGTGGAGGTGAAAGGACGGCAAGCAATCCGTAAGCCTTACGACATGCTGTACACCAATTATTTATCAGGAGGGGTTTGTATGAAAAGAAAGACAAAAACGATGTCTTTGCTTTTGGCTTCCGCGTTGGCACTGGCAGTAACGGGCTGTACAAACAACAATACTAACAATGCGCCTAACGAGACTTCCGGCACGAATACGGGGGCGGGCAAGACGGACAGCAAGCCTTTGAGCTTCTCGGTAGCGCTGCCGTCCAATGGCGTTGACAACGAGAATAGCATGATGGGGAAAGAATGGCAGAAGGAAATGGAAGCCTATATGGGCAGAAAGGTCAACATTGATTTCAACTATATTCCTTCTTCCGAGTATGACGAGAAGCTGAAACTAATGATTGCGAGCAATGATTTGCCGGACTTCTTCGTTACTCCATTGTTCTATGATACGACCGAAATGGCGGAGCAGGGCCAGATCCTGGAGCTGAGCCAATATAAAGACCTGATGCCTAACTATATGAATTATTTGAGCAAGGTCAAGAACGGTTTGACCCGGGTAACTAACGCCGAAGGCAAGATGTATACCTTCAAAGAAACGTCAACGCCAAGGTTTCCTGCCGATAAAGGCATGCTGATCCAGAATACGTCCTCGTACCGATATGATATTTTCCAGCAAAACAATATCAAGATTCCCGAGACCTGGGATGACGTGTATCAGGCAGCCAAGAAGCTGAAGGAGCTGTACCCGGATAAATATCCGATTGCAACAAGATGGAACAGCTTGCGTTCCTTGTTCGCCGCAGACCATGTGAAGGATGATATTTATTGGGATGGCAGCAAATACGTATACGGCGTTCTTCAAGACGGATACAGGGATGCGCTCCAGTTCGCCAACAAGTTGTACGCCGAGAAGCTGCTGGATCCGGAGTATACCATCGATACGGACGATACGCTGAAACGCAAAGCGCTAAATGGCGATAACTTCATATGGCTGACGCAATGGTTCACGACTCCGGCCGAATATACGAGAACGCTTAATGACGGGAAAGTATTCGCGGTTACTCTTTACCCGAATAATCCGGATTACGGAACAGCTTGGCAGGAGGTTGCAAACGGCAATACGCCTGATTTGGGCTGGGCTCAGTTCTGTATTAACGCCAAAACAAAAGTGGCGGAGGATCTGATCAAATTCATTGACTATCAATATACGGACAAAATGATGAACTTGATTACCTGGGGAATCGAAGGAACGACGTATACGGTTGGGGCGGACGGCGCGCAAACCTTTACGGACGAATTTAAAAAAGCGCCGGATCCATGGCTGGTCGGCGACAAGTACGGAATTCGGGCAAGCAAAAACTATAATCCCGGCCTGCAAATGGTTAACGATTCCAAAGCATTCGTTGACTTTGCGGCTACAGATTACACCTACTTCGACGGCAAATACGAAGAGGTCCCGATTGAGAAATCGCCGTACTTAAGAAGTCTGCCAATGCCGCAGAATGATTATGTTCCATCCTGGTACAGCGAGCCTAGCATTCAATTCACGCAAGAAGAAAGCCAAAAGATTTCCGAAATCATGAACCCCGTTAAAACCTTTGTTACCGAAGAACAAGCGAAATTTGTTTCCGGGAAAAACAGCTTTGACGATTGGTCCAAATTCATCGATAAACTGAAGAAAATGGGCGATATCGATAAAGTGCTGCAAATTTATAACGATGCCGCACAACGCGCGACGAAATAAGGAATGCCATTTAGCAATGACGGGAGTGATCGAGTGTGGCAAAACCGATTGTGGGGCTTCAATTATATACCCTGCGCGATTTAACGGAGGGGGATTTTCTTGGCACCATCCGCAAAGCTGCGCAGCTAGGCTATAAAGCGGTAGAGTTTGCGGGATTTTTCAACACGCCGGCCAAAGAGGTTAAAGCGCTTCTTGCCGAGCTTGATTTGGAGGCGCCATCGGCTCATATCGGGTTGAATTTTTCCGAGGATGCCGCTATCCGGTCGGCTGAGCTCGATAAGCAGATCGAATACGCGCAAGAGATCGGCCTGCAATACATGGTTGCGCCATGGGCTCCTCTGCCCGAGCAGCCGGAATGGAAAGATGTGCTGAAGCTGGCCGGCATTCTCGAAGAAGCGGGAAGAAAAGTAACCGGGGCGGGAATGACTTTCGGTTACCATAATCATGCCTTCGAGTTTCAATTAGTCAATGGCAAACCGGTCATGGATCATTTGCTGGAGCTTGTTCCGGCGCAGTATCTCATAGCGGAATTTGATCTAGGCTGGGTTCATGTGGCAGGCTGCAAGCCCGTTGATTACGTGCAGAGGTACAGCGGACGCGTGCCCCTCGTTCACTTCAAGGATTTCGTGGAGGGGCATACGGATACCGAGGTAGGCAAAGGCTCCGTTGATCTGGAGAGCGTATTGCCAATTGCCGAGGAAGCCGGGATCCGGTACATCTTCGTGGAGCAGGAAGCATTCTCTTCCTCTTCGCTGGAGAGCGCGGGAATCAGTCTTGAATTTTTCCGAAAGAACGGCCTTTAAACTTACGTCATTTCATCTTAGAACGAATAGGAGCAGTCTGCGGTCAGCATGCTGCTCCTTTTATTTTCGGGAGGTGATGCGATGACGTAGTTTGCAGTCGGAATCAACATGCTGCGCAAACAAATGAAATCAATCGGAGGATGATCATGTATGCATGCAAAGCTGCGTAGAACGACCGGAATAGCAGTCTCTATCCTGCTTAGTCTGGCTTTATTCCCGGGGACGATGCTGGCGGATAACGCCGCAAGCAACAGCGGGACCAGTCCAATCCAAAGCCAGCAGCCTTTTGGCATCCGGGTTGTCGACTCCAAGACCGGACGGGGGATTCCGGCCGTTGAACTAAGGACGACAAACAACATGACCTTCTATACGGACAGTGCCGGTTATGTCGCCTTTAAAGAAGCAGGGCTTATGAACGAGACCGTATTCTTTCATTTATCCAGCGACGGCTACACGATTCCTGCGGATATGTTCGGGTATCGCGGACAGGCTGTTGAAGTAACGCCCGGAGGAAGCGTTACGCTGACGATGGACAGAGTGAATATTGCGGAGCGGCTGTACCGTCTGACGGGCGAGGGCATTTACCGGGACAGCTTATTGCTCGGCAAGACGCTGCCGATTCATGAACCGGTGCTGAACGGGAAGGTAATGGGCCAGGATTCCGTCCAGACCATTAAATACAACAATAAATTGTACTGGTTCTGGGGCGACACGGACCGCGCCCGTTACCCGCTGGGCAACTTCCGGGTAACGGGCGCAACCTCGATGCTTCCGGGACAAGGTGGACTCGACCCGGATGTAGGCGTTGATCTGACCTATTTCAAGCAGGACGACGGCTTCGTAAAAAGCCTGGTGCCGCCTCTTCCGGACGGCGCCAACATTGCGTGGGTATTCGGATTGATGACCGCCAAGGATTCAAGCGGACGCGAGCGGCTGCTGGCCGGTTACAGCACGCATAATCCGGATTTATCGGCCTTTGGCATTCTTCAGTTTAATGATCAGACGCAGCAATTCGAACAGCTGGTCCAGTTCCCGGACAAGAATGATTGGCGCCATCCGGGAGGTCAAGCAAGCTACTACAAAGAAAACGGAAAAGGATATTGGGTGTTCACCGAGCACCGGATGCCGAATCTTCGCGTACCGGCGACTTATGAAGCGATTCAGGACTACACGAAATACGAAGCTTTTACGCCTCTGAAGCCGGGGACAACGTACAGCGGTGCCAATACGCAGCTAGAACGGGACGCTTCGGGCAAGCTTGTCTGGGGATGGAAGCAAAATACGCCGCCGCTGAAGCAGGATGAGGAGAAAGAACTTACTAAACTCGGAGTAATAAAAGATACGGATACCCGTTATTACCAGCTCAAGGATGTGGATACCGGCGCCGACGTCACGATTGCCGGCAGCTCCGTTGAATGGAATGATTACCGCCAGAAGTATGTTCTGTTTGGCCAGCAAATGGGCGGAACAACATCGGGGCTTGGCGAGATGTGGTATGCGGAGGCGCCTGCGCCGGAAGGGCCATGGACAACGGCCAAAAAAATTATTACGCATAACAACTACACCTTTTATAACCCGGCTCATGACGAGTTTTTCGATAAAGCCGGAGGCCGTTATATCTACCTCGAAGCGACTTACACCAATACGTTTACCGACCACGAGCCAACACCGCGCTACAACTACAATCAGATAATGTATAAGCTCGACCTTGCCAATCCGGATCTTGGGCTGACGCCACAGGCAACGGATTTGGCAAAAGGCAAGCCGATTGCCTCCTCTTCAAACGAAAAGAATCAGCCGGCGAAGCTGGCTAATGACGGCAGCTCGGAGACGTCCTGGACATCCGCTGCCAAAAGCCCGCAATGGCTGAAGGTTGATCTTGGCGAGCCAAGCAGCATTAACCGAGTTGTGCTGAATTGGGGAGTTGCCTACGGCAAGGCTTATCAGGTTCAGATCTCAAATGACGGGGCGAAGTGGAAGGACGTATACGACACCAAGGCCGGCGACGGCGGCGTGGACGACATTACGTTTGCGGATGCAAAAGCCAGATATGTCCGAATGTACGCCATACCAAGAGGCGCTAAGCTATCCGTAAGGGAGTTCGAGGTGTACGGGACTCGGCAGAGCTCAAACTAATCATTCTGGAACGGAGGGATTATACATGGGAATGAGATTACGCATCCGGATCATGGCCGGCGTTCTGCTGGCTGGGGCTCTGCTCCCCGGAACTTTAGCAACGGCTGGTGCAGCCGGGGCAAGCGTTGCCGATAAGCCGGCGCAAAGCCAGGTTTATAATCAGGAATTGTTCAAAATTCACGTCGTGGACGCGGAGACCGGAAGAGGGATTCCGGCCGTGGAGCTGAAGACGACGAACAACATTCGTTACTATACGGACAGCGCCGGCAACGTTGCTTTCGACGAGCCGGGACTTATGAATGAAACGGTCTTTTTTCATATAGCCAGTCATGGCTACGAGGTTCCGACGGATATGTTCGGTTACCGCGGTCAGGCGGTGGACGTAACGCCGGGCGGAAACGTGACCATTCAGATGAACCGGATTAATCTCGCGGAACGACTGTACCGGGTCACCGGACAAGGCATTTACAGGGACACCGTTATGCTTGGGGAGACGCCGCCGATTGAAGAACCGCTCCTAAACGGGAAAGTGATGGGCCAGGATTCCGTGCAGACCATTAAATACAAAAATAAGCTGTACTGGTTCTGGGGCGATACGGACCGGCCCTCTTATCCGCTTGGGAACTTCCGCGTGACGGGAGCCACGTCGAAGCTGCCTGAGCAAGGGCTGGATCTCGACGTTGGCGTCGATCTCGACTATATAACGCGCGAGGACGGGTTTGCAAAAAGCCTTGTACCGCCGCTTCCGGACGGTGCGAATATCGCCTGGATTTTTGGCCTGATGACCGTCAAGGACGTTAACGGCGAGGAACGCCTGCTTGCTGCTTACAGCACGCATGATCCCAACCCTCGTTCTTTCGGCATTCTGATCTTTAATGATGAGAAGCAAGAATTCGAGCAGCTGGTCCAATTTCCGGGTACCAGCGACTGGCGTTACGCGGGAATGGGCGGTCAAGGTACGTACTACGAGGATGGCGGCAAAGGCTATTATATTTTCACGCAATACGAGTATCCGAATATTCGGGTAGAGGCGAAGATGGATGCCATTGCGGATTACACCCAATACGAGTATTTTACGCCGCTTGCGCCAGGGACGACTTATGCCGGGGCGAACACGCAGCTTGAACGCGACGCTGAAGGCAAGCTGGTATGGGGCTGGAAGAAAAACACGCAAATGCTGACTCAGGAAAAGGAGAAAGAGCTGATTGGATTAGGCTTAATCAAGGCGGATGATGAACGTTATTTCCAATTGAAGGACGCCGATTCGGGCGATGAGGTTCAAATTGCCCAAAGCTCCGTCGAATGGAATGATTACCGCCATAGCTATGTCATGATTGGTCAGGAGAAATTCGGCAAGACGTCGCTGCTGGGCGAAATCTGGTTCGCGGAAGCGCCCGCGCCCAACGGACCATGGAAATTGGCCAAGAAAATTATTACCCATAACGAGTACTCTTTCTATAACCCTTCCCAGCATGAGTATTTCATTAAGGACGGCGGACGTTATCTTTATTTCGAGGCGACCTTCACCAATACGTTTACGAATGCGCCTGCCATGCCGCGTTACAACTATAATCAGATGATGTATAAGCTGGATCTTGCCAATCCGGAGCTGAACCTAACGCCGCCGGACGGACCGGAGCTGACGGAACTGGCGCAAGGCAAAGCGATAACCGCCTCCTCTTCGGAGAGTTCGCACCCGGCCGCGGATGCCAATGACGGAAACGGCCAGACCCGCTGGGCCTCCGACTCCTCGGATCCGCAGTGGATTCAGGTCGATCTTGGTGCTTCAAGCCCGATCAGCCGCGTCAAGCTGGATTGGGAGGTTGCATACGGTAAAGCCTACAAGATCCAGGTGTCGGATGACGGCTTGAACTGGACCGATGTATACAGCACAACTTCCGGTGACGGAGGCACCGACATCGTTAACTTTGATGAGACGCCAGCCCGTTATGTACGGATGTACGGCACGCAAAGAGGTACGATGTACGGCTATTCGTTATGGGAGTTCAAGGTGTTCGGTCGTAACTAAAGGCTAGCAATGAGGCATCCGGTTCCTGTTCATCGGGAAGATGGATGCCTCTTTCTTTTGCCGGAATGAGCCGGCTTGTCCCGATTCCCTTCTACATCCCGGGCGAAATGAATATATTTCGAATATATGTGGAAGAAGGAGAGTTGCGTAAATGGAGGTTTATTCTACGGGTACGGCCGCATCCGCAAGCAGCCTGCCGAGATGGCAGGTTGTTGACGACTTTATCGCTTTTATCCGCGAAGCCAACGAGCTTCTTCAGAAGGAAATAGATTTGTCTCCGGCCAATCAATTGGTTACGGGCGTTATTGGCCGTATTTTCACCCAGCTGCGTTCCCGTTATTTGCCGGAGGAGGTACAAGCCGTGCTGAGCAACGAGTATATTCGAAAGCATCAGCGTCAGCTGCAGGATAAGCTCTCGGAAGCCGAGTTTCTGACAGAGCTCAGCGACTCCAGGCAAGCCTGCAAAGCCCTGGCTTTCGGACTGGATAACCTAAAAAATCTCCCGAATTGGCCGGTTTACATAGCGCTGGTAAAGCAGGAACTGGATACTCTTCGCCGCTTTACCATGCCGGATAGCCGCCTGGAGCAATCTCCCGTTGTGTTTGTAGGCAGCGGGCCGATGCCGTTAAGCCCGATTATTTTCTATCTGCTTGGCGATGTGGAGGTTGTCTGCCTGGAGAAGGACGCGGTGGCTTACGAGGCGTCTTGCTCGTTGCTCGAGCATATCGGTCTCGGATCGAAGATTAAGGTCGTATTGGAGAATGGCGCCCATTACGATTACGGTTCGTACAAGCGGATCTTTGTCGCTAGTCTTGTGAGAAACAAGCAGGCAGTGCTGGAACAAATATGCCGCACCGCTTCGGATCCCCTCGTCGCTATGCGTACGGCGGAGGGAATGAAGCAGATTATGTATGAGGCGATTGACGAGGAGGTTCTCGCAAGCGAAGGATGGCATATCCTTGGACGGACAGAACCTGATGAAGGTTTGGTCATTAATTCCACTTTGTTTTTGAAGCACAGAGGCTTAGAATAAGCTGCAATAAAAGACTATAGGATATTTTCGCCGACGAAACGGCGTTTGATTATCCCGCATTTCCAATAACGGTTAAGCAGCTGCTTAACCGTTATTTTGTTGCTGCGCCAGCTTTCGGTAATCGCGGGGGGATAGACCGGACAGCTCCTTGAACACCTTGCCGAAATGGGAAAAGTTCTCGAAACCGCAATGCTCGGATATTTGGGTAATGCTCCAATCGGTTTCCTTCAATAGCTGCTCCGCTTCCTTGATCCGGGTAACGTTGATGTATTGGCTGTAGCCAAAGCCGGTAACCTCCTTAAAGACGCGGCTAAGATGTCCCTTGCTAATGAAGAAACGCTTGGCCAGCTCGTCAAGAGGCAAAGGCTCTCTGAAATGCTGATTGATATGGCGGACGACATCCGTTATTTTCTGCTGAACCGGAGTAAGCTCGATGGATGGCTGCACCTTGCGTCTCTGAACGTGACGGGCCGTAAACAGCAGCAATTCAAGGGCCATGTTCCGGATATGCAGCCGATAGCCGGGCGGACATTCGTGCAGCTCGCGCAGCAGGGATTCGAACAAAGCCTCCAGCTGCATGCGTTCCTGCAGATTAAGCTTGATGATCGGATGCACCGAAGCGAAAGGGGACAGGAGCAGCTCCGTCTCCTCCCGCAACAATCCGTCAAAGAAGGGCAGGTCGTAATGAAGCACTACCCGTTCATGATTAGGCTGGCTAAGCTCGGAGGTCCGGTGAACCTCGTTAGAGTTTACGAGGATAAGATCGCCCGACTGAATCTGATAGACGGAATCGCGTATAAAAAACTTTCTCTCGCCGCTGTACAAGTAAAAGAATTCGTACGAACGGTGATAATGGGTATTGTCCATGGAATGATAGCCGATTCTCCGGTCGAATTCGATCCACAAGGGTTCGCTGATCGAACCGAACCGAAGCCTATTGGGAAGCGATGCAATCGTCATAATGGGAGGAGCTCCTTTCAAGGACCTTCGCATGATCATTATATCAATAATTGCGGGGTTTAAGCAGTAATTGTCCATATATGCGGAGAAATCCTTGTAAAATTCATGCTACTCTTGGGGTATGATAGCGATTTCAGACGGAGGTTTGGATAATGAAAAAATTTGAAGCGAACCAAAAGGACGTATTAGAGCTGATTGATCTTGTCGTGCGCAGAACGATGAATATGGATTTTACCTGGAACTGGTCTTGCGGAGTTGCCTTTTACGGCATCAGCAAAGCTTGGGAAGTAACGAAAAATCAGGAGTATATCGATTTTCTGGTGAAATGGGTGGACGAATATTTGGAGCTGGGGCTGCCGGCCTTAATGGTTAATTCTTGTGCCATGGGGCATACGATGCTGACGCTGCATGAAGCGACGGGCGACCAGAAATACCTGGATCTCGCTCTAATGAAAGCCGAATATTTGCGCAAGGACGCCATCCGGTTTGGAGAAGGGGTATTTCAGCATACCGTATCGTCCAAAAACGATTTTCCGGAACAGGCGTGGGCGGATACGTTGTTTATGGCGGCGTATTTCCTGCTGAGACTTGGCTTCAAGCTGGACAAGAAGGAGTATATCGACGACGCGCTTAACCAATTCTACTGGCATGAAGAATATTTGCAGGATACAAAGACGAATCTGTTCTACCACGCATGGGATAATGTAAGGGGAGATCATCTGTCCGGCATCTATTGGGGCAGAGCGAATGCATGGGCGGCCTACACCATGGCGCAGGCTCATAAAATGCTTAATCCGTTTATGCCGATGTGGATGCAGCTTGGCGGAGCGCTTGGCGATCAGTTAAGCTCTCTGGTCAGACTGCAGTCTCCGGACGGATTATGGCGTACGGTCTTGAATGACGAGACTTCGTACGAGGAAACCTCGGCTTCCGCCGGCATTGCCGCTGCCTTGACGATTTACGCGCATCCGCTGCATCAGAATTACATGGCCAAAGCTTACGATGGCATCCGCGCCAATATCGATGATGACGGTTCGGTCCGGAATGTATCCGCCGGCACGGCGGTTATGTATTCGGCGGACGACTACAAGGTAATTTCCAAAAAGCGGGTGCAAGGCTGGGGTCAAGGCTTAACGCTTGCTTACCTGGTCGCATTGATTCAGAATACGGAAGTGGTGAGCGCCATTTAATTAATAGCCCCCATGATTCCCGCAATCATGGGGGCTTTCAATCCTCTGTCACTTAAGCACCCCGGTGCTTGTAATATGGATATGAATCTCCGGTGTTATTTTGGTTTGAGGATATGCGTTCTTCCAGTCCATGCCTTTCCAAAGCTTCGAATGGCTGACTTTCAATTTGCGGCCAATCCCGAAAGCATCGCAATTCGCCTGCAGCAGCGTCTCCGCGATTTTGGCCGCTTGTTTGTTAAGGGAGCTTTCCAGTTCCTTGCTTAATGGCTTCGAATCGACCGTCCAGTCGGGATTTCCGGTATAGCTGTCGATATTCCCGTATAGATCAATCCGGATTTTTGCTTCAATCGCGTTGGTCCGGTCATTAACTTTAACCCGGAAATTCCGTTTCATCTTGCGTACTTCGAAGGAAACCACGTTTCTCCCCAACGGGACATCCAGCCATGCTACCTTGCTGAGCTTGTCCTGCAGCAGCAGCAACAGGATACTGTCGTTACGACCTAAGGTAACCCCGGTGAAAACATCCCCGCTGAACAGGCCCGTACGGTCGATGACCAACGTGTTCTTGCGTATCTTGTGAATGATCGGCAATGCGGAATCTTCCGACGGATCCGAGATTTGATTCCATAGGGAATATAAGGTTTGATTGGGAACAAGAGTAGTTCTTTCCGAACCCAGCACGATTTGTTTAATGTCAAAGGCTATCGGATTATTCTCTACCTCCGGAACCGTTAAGATCTCGTAAGCCCGGCCTTTTGCGACTAATACTTTTGTATTCAGGTATGCTTTGGGTAAACGGTAAAAAAACTCAAGAATCGGCATAATCCCTTTTTTCGCCAGTTCATCGCCGATAATAATGACGAATGCCTTATTAGCTTCAATGGTCCCGGGAAGCATGCTGTCAATTTTATGGCCGATCTCGGTTATACTGCCTCCCGTCGCTCGCTCTAATTTATCTTTAACGTAAAACTGACCGCCGCCCTTGCTTTCCAGAATAATCGCTTTTACCGTCCCGAGAATTCGACCGTCGTCTTCAGTATCTATGGCAATCCCGTTTACTAAATTTTTGTTGGTTAAATAATGGGCATCCCAGCATCCGGGCGCAAGCAGCAAGATGACCATGCAGAAAATAGGCATGAGCTTTCGTTTCATGTCAATCTCCTCTTATAAAAGCTTCGGAACATGATGGACAGTATCCACATCAGAAGGGGAACGGCCGCAATCATCGCCAGATAGCTGTATTCCATGTATTTACTGAAGGTCTCGAGGCTCTCACTCGCGGACATGTAGCTGCCCAGCAGTAATATAAGCGCACCGCTGAACCAGACCATTCTTTGATAAACGTTTCTCTTTCTAGCCAGGCTTTTGCCTGCCAGGCTTAAATAAGAAACGATCGTTGCTGACATGGGAATGATCCATATCGTCAGGAAGATTAAATCCAGACGGTCAAAGAGCTGAAAGGATAATCCTTTGAGCAGGAATAGGACGGGTTCCTTAATTTTGGACAAGGCCTCCTGACTAAAGCCGATCAAGCATATAAAAACAAAATAGGCGTAGAACAAGGTAACAAACCAGTTGGCAAGCGATATGGTTCTCAAGGTGCCCCGAGGCGTATCCTTAACCTGGGCGCTAAAGAAGAGAATAACCTCAAAGCCAAGCATGGCGAAAAAGGTTTTCTCGCTCCCTTTAGCCATTTGGGCTATACCCGTTTGTCCCACTGGCAATACATTCGAGAAATGCGCATTATTAAAGAAAGTGGCCAGGCTCATGGCAAACAAGACGATGAACAGAACAGAGGCTACTTCATAAAATCTGGCTATAACCCGCAAATCTTCGACGGCGAGGTATATTCCGACTCCGAGAATAAGCAGCAGCAGCACCCAGTCGGGGGTCAAGGGGAGCAGCCAGACTTTAATGAGCTTGACATATAGGGTGCATGCATATCCCGCAATAACGACAAAAAAGCAGTAGTAAATAACATTGACCACTCTGCCGGCATATTTACCGAAAAATAGCACGGTCATTTCGCTTAAGATTATTCCGGGATATGTGCGTATTAAATGCCAATACACCAGAATTATCAGCTGGATGATAACCCCTGAACAAAGCACGGATATCCATGCGTCCGCTCCGGCTGTATTCTGAATGACGGAAGGCAGAGATAACAAGCCAATGCCGATTTGGGTTTTGATGATCAAGAAAAACAATTGTCTGTTCGTAATGGAGATATTCATTGGCGTTTCCACCTTAGAGTAAAGGACTGTTTGCGGGAGCCGTTCTTTTGAGCATTTTGTTCGGTTTTCCAGACCGGCAGTCTAAGAAATATATCCTTCATGCTGTCTTTGCCATGGAAAGGACCAAAAGGAGCGAAATAAGGGACGCCCAAGGTCTCGATTTTGCATAAATGGATAAAGATGACCATCATCATGACGGAAATGCCGAAGAATCCGAACAGAGAGGCGGCAAGCATCGTCGGAAAGCCTAATATGCGAAGACTCGTTCCGAATTCGTTTAAGGGAGCGGCGAAGGACGCTATAGCCGTCAAACCAATGACGACTATCATCGTATGGGAGACGAGATGGGCCTCAACGACGGCGGTTCCGATAACCAGACCTCCAACTATCCCGATTGTCTGGGCAATGGGAGACGGGAGCCGGATCGACGCTTCTTTCAATAACTCGAGAATAATTTGCATGGCCAGCGCTTCTACAATAGGGGGAAACGGAACATAGGTCAGGGAGACCTTAACGGAATATAGAATCCCTGGAGGAAGCACTTCCGAATGATAGGACACGATTGCGATATAGATGGCGGGCAGACTGATCGCCAGAAT
The DNA here is from genome assembly GCF_004345425.1 of Paenibacillus sp. BK033. GTDB lineage: Bacteria > Bacillota > Bacilli > Paenibacillales > Paenibacillaceae > Pristimantibacillus. Next base: position 1,077,758 of record NZ_SLVP01000002.1, on the reverse strand, counting down.
AAAGCTGATCATCCGGATAAACCGGAAAAAGGAGCCCGTAATCCACCTGCTGTTATAATCATCCGGCGATTGATAGAAGGAGAAGAATGTGATGGGAAGAATCAATACCGTTGGATTTCCGTCGACGAGTATATTGATCTTTCCTTCCAATAAATAAGACACGGCCCGGTCGGTACGCTCCGTGTGCAGCGATTGGGGAAAGGGAGACATGGGATGTTCCTCAATCATTTCATCCACTTCGCCCGTTGAATAGAGATGGGTAAGATTAATGGATTTCAGCCGTCTCTCGCATTCTTCCACGATGTTGGAATCGGCCAGCTTTTCCATATAGACCATGGCAACCTTGGTATTGGTGAGAGTGCCAATGGAAAAATATTTCACCTTGAATTGAGGGCTTTTGACCCGGTAACGCAGCAAATAAATATTCGTGTTCAGATTCTCGACAAAGCCTTCATGCGAGCCTTTAATGATCTGTTCGGCAGAAGGCTCGTCGATCGAGCGGCCATGAGATTGGGGAACGGCGATCATATAGGCTTCCGGATGGTTTTCCAACAAGACCGCGCAATAACCGTCCAACAAAGACTGGCCGATAAGAGAAAGATCCGAGGATTTGAGAATGCCTGACACAGCTTCAAGAGAAGCGATGCCATCCTCAAGCAAAGGCAATACAATGAGGGATTGAATAAGCTCTATTTTCGCAAAGGATTCCAAATAAAGAATGGAGCAGGCTTGGTTATGAAAGGCAAAGCGTTCGGTTTTCAAATCCTCGGTACCGGACAAATATAAATTAATTTCCTCGCCGGATAACGTCATGACATCACCATCTTCATTTCCTAGTTTGTTCTCTATTATGAGCTTTCAACAGGAAAATTATGAAAAATGGTTGAGCAGCTTCTCCGCTGCCTGCTGCTGCCGGTATTGTCCCGGGGGTAAGCGCAGCAGATCGCTCATGAGGTTGGCCGGCTCCGCTGTTCAAAAAGCAAAAAGGAATGACGCCGCTCGATTATCGCTCCGCGCTGCATTATTCCGCCAAGTAGCCGGCCGGGTTATACCCGGCCGATTCGGAAAGAACGGTACTGCCCGGGGGTAAAGCCCGATTGCTTGCGGAACAGCCTAATGAAGTAATTCGTATTTTCAATCCCGACCTGATGGCCGATTTCGGATACGGAAAGCCCGGTGCTCTCGAGCAGCGCCTTGGCCTTTTTCATCTGCAGGTTATGCAAATATTGAAGCGGGCTCATCCCCGTGTATTTTTTCAGGCAGCGGGCGAGATAGTCGAAATGGAAATGCAGGGTCTGCTCCATATGCTTCGCGTCAAACGGGCGGGTCACATGCTGCTGCAAATAAGCGATCGTTTGGTCGCAGAGCAGCCTGGACCGGGGAGCCAATTGACTGCTTACGGCCGTCTGCAGTTCAACAAACAGCCCGGCTAACCGCGTTTGGAGCGTTAATGAGCTTGCGGGCGACAAGGTATGATGGAGCTCCAGCATCTGCTGCAGGAACGGCAGAACGTCGGTGGCGCGTATATTCGTAAATTTCGGTAAGTACATCACCTGCCGGTGGGGAGTAAGGTCGTCGACCGTCCCTTTGGCAAAAGGAATCGACCATGAGATCTGTCCGCTGTCAATCGTGCGGACCGGGGCGGAATGGGCGAAATGGATCCAGTAAATTTCGGTCGCTTCCTCGCAGGGGCGATGCCCGATATGCATCCGGTTTGGCTCCAGCACAAGCATGCTGCCTTCCTTGATCTCGTAGGGCACACCGTCTTCGGTCATATATAAAGTCCCTTTCAGAACAAACAGCATGTCGTACACGTTGAAGGATCTTGCCACATGCTGTTGTCCCGGTGCCCAGCAGGAATGGCCGATGGTCAACAACTGCGGAAGCGGAGGGATGATCAGCTCCAGGCAATGCATCGTGAAGCCAGCTCCTTTGTCTTGTAATCGCTTACCCGATTGTAACACGGTCATTGCCCGTTAGGTAGAAAATGTGCTATAAAAAGTCGTTAATGAACCTGTCCGGTCAAACGCGGAACTTATATAGTTAAGTTAAACGAACCGGAAAGGATGACAACTTATGCGTTTTCGCCAGGTCCATCTTGATTTTCATACCTCCGAAGCCATTACCCCCATTGGTCATCGGTTTGACAAAAAACAGTTTCAGGAGATGCTGCGGCTAGGCCATGTCGACTCGATCACCGTTTTCTCCAAATGCCATCACGGCTGGGCTTATCATCCATCGGAAGCCAACGAGATCCATCCGGGCCTAAGCTTTGATTTGCTTGCCGCGCAGATTGAGGCCGCGCATGAAATTGGCGTGAAGACTCCCGTCTACCTGTCCGCGGGTCTTGACGAGAAGCTCGCCAGGCGGCATCCGGAATGGCTGATCCGCGACGAGAACGATACGACCGGTTGGGTAAAAGGCTTTATGGAGCCGGGTTATCACCAGTTTTGCATGAATTCGCCGTATCTCGGTATTCTTCTCGCGCAGATTCGCGAAGTGGTGTCCCGATACGATGCGGATGGCGTGTTCCTCGATATTGTTGGCGTGCGCAAATGCTATTGCCATAACTGTATCGAAAGCGCAAGGCGGGAAGGCATGGATCCAAGGGATGAGCAAGCCATGCGCCGTTTATGGGAAAGAACGTATGCCAACTATACGGCTAGGGTGAAGGAAACGGTGGATTCCGTTAAGCCGGGACTGCCGATCTTCCATAACGGCGGGCATATCAGGCGGGGCCGCAGGGATTTGGCCATGATGAATACGCATCTGGAGCTGGAGTCGCTTCCAACGGGCGGCTGGGGTTATGATCATTTTCCGTTGTCGGCCAGATACGCTCAAACCCTTGGCGTTGATTTCCTGGGCATGACGGGGAAGTTCCATACGTCCTGGGGAGAATTCGGCGGCTATAAGCATCCGAACGCCCTGCGTTACGAAGCGGCGCTCAGCATAGCCAACGGGGCGAAATGCTCGATTGGAGATCAGCTGCATCCGGACGGCTATATGGACAAAGCGACGTATGCGCTGATCGGCGCCGCGTATAGCGAGGTCGAGAGCAAGGAAGCCTGGTGCGCAAACGCGGCAAATGTGGCCGATGTGGCTCTACTGTCGCTTGAAGCCGTTGGCGTCCATGAGAAAGCGCGGGCTGGGCAGTCCACAGGCGCCTCCGATGCCGGGGCCGTCCGTATGCTGCTTGAAGGAAAAATCCTGTTTGACGTGATCGACAAGGAGCATGATTTTAACGCCTACAAGGTGTTGATTATGCCGGATTATGCGGCTGTTGACGCTCATCTGCAGGGCAAGCTGGAGCAGTACCTGCAGCAAGGCGGCAAACTCCTCGCAACGGGCTGGTCCGGACTTGATCCGGCGGGAGAGAAGTTTGCGGTTGACCTCGGAGTACGGTACTTGGGAGTGAACCCTTACAAGCCGGATTATTTCCGTCCGGGTTTTGCGTTAAAGAGCCTAAGAGAGGCTTCGTTTATCTTTTATGCCCAGGGGCAAAAGGTTGAGCTGGCCGGGGGGACGGAGCTAGGCAGGCGTGAAGATCCGTACTTTAACCGGGATGCGTTTGCCTTCTGCTCCCATCAGCATACGCCAAGCAGCCGGAACGATGGCGGTCCGGGCATGGTGGAGAGCGGCAGCGGAATTTATATCGCCTGGAACGTATTTGAGGATTACGCGAAGAAAGGCAGCCTGATTTTGAAGGAAACCGTTCTATACGCGCTGGATCGCCTGCTTCCGGGCAAGACGCTTCAAACCGGTCTGCCGGCGCAGGGCGTTGTTACCCTTCAGGAACAGAAGGGGCTCAATCGCCTCGTGAATCATCTCCTTTATGCTTCGCCGGTGCGAAGAGGCGATGGAGTGGAAGTGATCGAGGATATAATTCCGCTATACAATGTTCAGGTTTCGATCCGGACGGACCGTCCCGTCAAACAGGTCTATCTGGCGCCGCAAATGACTCCGCTGTTATTCAGCAACAATGATGGCGTGGTTGCTTATACCGTGCCCGAGCTGGAATTGCATCAGATGGTCGTTATGGATTACGAATAAACAATCTTATCTCATGCGAATGGAAGTGCATTCATGAAAGCCTTAACCGATTTTATTAACCGCGTAACCTCCTGGCGAATTCCTTGGGCAGAGGTCATGGTCGTTCACCGCAATGAAACGGTATTCCGTTACCGAAGCGGTCTCTCGAGCCTGGAAGAAGAGACTCCCATTGAAGAGGGACGGATCTTCAACCTCTATTCCATGACGAAGATTATGACCTGCGTGGCAGCCCTTCGGCTTGTAGAGCAGGGGAAAATGCTGCTGAACGATCCGCTGTCCGCTTACCTTCCCGAATATGCGGAGATGAACGTCCGCAAGCGGCTTCAAGGCGGCAAGCTCGAGATCGAGCGAGCTAAAAATCCCATCCTTGTTCGCGATCTGTTTACGATGACGGCCGGTTTTTCTTATGATATCGGTTCTCCATCCCTTAAGGAGGTTGCGGAACATACGCAGGGAAAGGTGCCGACGCGCGCGTTTGCGGAGGCGTTAGCCAAGGAACCGCTTCTCTTCGAGCCGGGCACCCGCTGGAATTACAGCTTGTGCCATGACGTGCTTGCGGCACTGGTTGAGGCGGTGGACGGCCGGCGTTTCGGCGCTTATATCCGGGAGGAGATTACGGGACCGCTGGGAATGAGGGATACGGCGTTTGATTTAACCGAGGAGCAAAGGAGCCGACTCCTTCCCCAATACGAATACAAAGACGAGCTGGGCAGACCGGTCCGCAAAGACGGTAACGGCTACCGGTTAGGAACGGAACACGAAAGCGGCGGTGCAGGGCTATTGTCTACCGTAAGCGACTATGCGATTTTCCTCAACGCCCTTACCAATAAAGGAAAAAGCCCGGAAGGGGTTCGTATTTTGTCGCCGGCAATGATCAGTCTGATGCGGACGGACCATTTGACCGACCGTATGCGCGGGGATTATAACTGGGAGCAGCTGAAAGGCTACGGCTACGGCTTAGGCGTCAGAACGCATGTGTCCAATGCCCGAAGCGGGTCGCTTAGTCCGCTGGGGGAATTCGGCTGGAGCGGCGCCGCGGGCTGCATGGCGATTATCGATCCGGATTCCGAGCTGACGGTTATGTACGCGCAGCATTTGCTGAACAATCAGGAGCCTTATATCCATCCTCGGTTGAGAAATATCATCTATTCGAGTTTAAAATAAGAAGGCACAAGGAAAGTTTATTGCTTGTGTCCGTACAGCCCGCCTATGGCGGGCTGTTGCGGTTTTGTCGTATAATGGGAGAAAGCGCTTCCTGACGGGGTTAGTCCGGAATAAACGCAAGGAGGGACGGGATATGAGGGGAATTGTTCGGATGACGTTGATTGTACTCGCCGTTTCTTCCGGGCTTGCGGGCTGCTCGATCGGGGAAGGCAAGACGGACGCCGGCATGGGCAATGAATCCGGCGCAGGCACGGCGAAGAGCATAACGTTAAACGTGCTGACTAACCGGGTGGATTTAATCGAGAATGGCACGATGAACCGTTATGCCGCGTTGTTTGAACGGGAGCATCCGGGGACTTCGGTGGAATTTCAAGGATTCAGCAATTATACGGCTGATATTATGACTCGTTTGTCCACCCTGAATATGGGAGATGTCCTGCTGCTGCCGGCTAATATGCTGGCGGAGGACCTGCCGCAATATTTCGAGCCTCTTTCGGACGATTTATTCGCTTCGGTCCGCTTCGCGGATTATAAATCGGTTAACGGAGCCCGGTATGGCATTGCGTCCGGAACCTCAACGATTGGGATTGTATATAACAAGAAAGCGATGGAAAAAGCAGGCGTAACCGAGCTTCCGACAACGCTCACTTCCTTCTATGAAGCATGCAAGAAGCTGAAGGCTGCTGGCATTACTCCCGTTTTTCTGAATTACGGCGCGCAGTGGCCGATGAAAACCTGGGGGGAAGAGCTGGTCAGTTTTATGTCGGGGGATCCCGACTACCTGAGCGAGATGGCGGACACGGACAAGCCCTGGGATATAGGCAATGAATGGGGACAATCCATGAAGATCGTGCAAACGTTGATTCATGACGGCTACACGGAACAGGGCTTGATGAACAATCAGTGGGAACTGTCCAAGAAAAAAATAGCGGATGGCGAAGCGGCCATGCTGCTTAACGGCAATTGGGTTATTAATCAGATTATTGAAGCGGGGGCTAAGCCCGAAGATATCGGATTTTTCCCTTTTCCTTATGATGATGAGGACAAGCGTTACGCTCCGCTTCTACCGGATTGGTTCATTGGCGTGAGCAAATTCAGCGGCAATAAGGAGCTCGCTAAAGCGTGGGTGAAATTTTTTGTGGAACAGTCCGGTTATGTGGAGGAGCAGGGGTATCTTCCCGTGAAACTGGATTCGGACACGGATATATCGCCCCAATTGAAGCAGTTCCTGTCGTTCAAGCCGTCGTTTGTTGAAAACGTGCCGCCCAGCGACAAATTTCTTCGGATAGCGGAAAAGGCGAATCTGTCTTTATGGTCGGGAGAGTACATTCAGGATTGGATCGCTTCCCCTGACCTTCAGAAAACGTTCGAGCAATACAACGCCATGTGGCAAGAAGCGCGTCACTTAGAGCAATAACCCAAAGGAGCTGTTCCAAATGGAACAGCTCCTTTATATGTCATTAGCTATTCAGCTGAAGGTTGCGATCGATCAATTGTATCCGCTGCTCGACGCACGCGTACGAACGAAGAGGGTCCTCCGGCGTATTCGTGACATAGTCGAGCAATTGGTCAACCGTTGTCGTTGCCACGTGGCAGCGCGTGTCCGAGGAAGCGTAGTAAACGAACACGTCGCCGTTATCGCGAGCGATAACCCCATTGCAGAATACGACGTTCGAGACGTCGCCGACGCGCTCGATTCCTTCCGGCGCGATAAAGTGGCCGCCGGGACGGTGCGTGACGACATTGGGGCGATCCAGCTCCGAGAGAAACGCGTACAGCACGTAACGCAGGCCGGCCGCGGTGTTACGGACGCCGTGGGCAATATGAAGCCAGCCTTTGCTTGTCTTGATTGGAGCAGGCCCTTGCCCGTTCTTCACTTCTTTGATCGTATGATAATGGCGATGGTCTACAATCGTTTCGTTCTCGATTACCGCGTTCTCCATCGAATGCGATAATCCCCAGCCGATGCCGCCGCCGGAGCCCGCATCGATGAATCCGTCCTGAGGCCTGGTGTAAAAAGCGTATTGTCCGTCAACAAACTCGGGGTGAAGAACGACGTTCCGCTGCTGATTGGATCCGGTTTTCAAATCCGCGAGACGTTCCCAGGATCTAAGGTCTTTGGTGCGAACGATGCCGCATTGGGCGACGGCGCTCGATAGATCGCCCGGAGGGGCTGCGGGATCCTTGCGCTCGGTACAGAACAGACCGTAAATCCAGCCATCCTCGTGCTTGACAAGACGCATGTCGTAGACGTTCGTATCCGGAATTTCGGTTTCCGGCAGCACGACGGGATGATCCCAGAAACGGAAGCCGTCCACGCCGGTAGAGCTTTCGGCGATTGCGAAAAACGATTTGCGGTCATGGCCTTCCACGCGGGCTACCAGATAAAACTTGCCGTTCAACTCGATAGCGCCGGGATTAAATACGCAGTTTACGCCAAGCCGCTCCATGAAATACGGATTGGTCTCGGGATTAAAATCATACAACCAGATCAGTGGCGCATGAGCCGCGGTCAATACGGGATTCTCATAGCGGTCGTAGATGCCGTTTCCAAACGGCACCTTATGATTGGGTTTCGCAATTAAAGTTTCGTAACGTTCAGTAAGGGCTTCTTTGCGGCTTGAAAAAACAGTATTCATCGATTATTCCTCCAAATCTTGTATTCGTTCGGTTAACGGGACAAGCGCTCCAGCATTTCAAAGCAGGCTCTACCGTTATGGTAAGGGCATTTCCAGGCGCCAACCTTCGGATGTCCGGCCACGGGCTCGCCGTCCTTCGTAACGCTCCAGTACCATTCTCCATGCTCCCGGTCGACGAGGAAGTCTTGGATAAACTTCCAGGAAGCTTTGGCCGACTCGGCATACCGCTTGTCTCCGGTCAGCTCGTAAGCGTTATAAAAGCCGACAACCGCCTCCGCCTGCGGCCACCAGTCCCGGTTCGCGTCGATCAGACCGGAGCTGTCCGCTTCATTGGGAATGCCGCCGTCCGCGCCGATTCCTTCGCGAAGCGTGGCTTCGGCCATGTGGACGGCAACGGCTTTCGCCTTTTGAAGCAGCGCTTCATCGCCAAGCACTTCCGCCGCTTCGTGCAGCAGCCAGCTGCCTTCGATATCGTGGCCGTAAGAAATATGGCCGGATTTGCTGTTCCAAGCTTCGTCGAAGAAGAGTTTGAAATGGCCTGTTTTCGGATCCACGATATAGTCCATCGTAATCTGAATAAGCTCGCCAAGGGACTTCCGAAGCGATTCGTCGGGCCATATCCGGTACAGGTTGGTATAACCCTCAAGCACGTGGAGATGGGTATTCATGGATTTCTTCTCGTTCAAATCCTTGTCGCTGAGACTAAGCTCGTCGGTGGTGCTCCAATCTTCGGCAAGAGCTTCGATATAGCCGAGATGCAAGGGGTCCCGTCCGTATTTTTCGATGAGCCGGTACAAGCCCGCTGCCTCCTCGAGCGCTTCCGGATTGCCTGTTGCCCGGTAATACTCGGACCAGGCATAGATCGCGAAGGCTTGGCCGTAGATTTGTTTTTTGGCTGAGACCGGTCTGCCCTCCGCGTCCAGCATCCAATAGAGACCGCCATGCAGCTTATCGATGAAACAGCTATGGATGTAGCGGTAAGCCCGATTAGCCGCCTCCAGATATTCCTCTTTTCGGAATAAACGGTAAGCGGTGGAAAAGGTCCACAGGATGCGGGTGTTTAACACAAGACTTTTCTCGGCATGATCCATCCGCGTCATGTCTTGCCTAATCTCGCCGACAAAGCCTCCGAATCTTTCGTCCGGCGCATGCTTCAGCCAGAAGGAAAGAATATTCCCGTCAAGCTCACGCTCGATCTCAAGCCTCCATTGCCGTGTCTCTTCCGTTAACGAAGTCATCCGTTTGCCTCCTCGTGTTCCCGCGTTTTTTGAGTGTAGTACCGTTTGACGACATGTTCTCCCGATTTGCCGAACATGCAATAATCGTCGTTGCTCGAAGCCTGATTCTCCGGATAAAGCTGCGCCGGCCAGTCCCAGAGCATGAAACCTCCAACCCATTCCCTGGAATCGCAGGCGCCGAACATCGTCTCCAAATATGTTTGCTGCACTTGTTCGTCCGGATCGCCGGCTAGTCCCCAGTCATTGGGAAGCGCATCCGAGCCCTGGCGGCTCGGACAGCCTGCTTCCATGAAGAAGAAAGGCTTCCGGTGGCGTCGAACGACGGCTTCGATCCGGTCCAGCTGCCGTTCCCAATCGTTAACCGGGTAATAGCCGCTGGAGGAAATGACGTCAACCGCATCCCACCAATTCACGTGATCCTCCTGATATTTGTCGCAATTATAAGTAATAAGTCCGGAGTAGACCGCTCTTACTTTCCGGATAAGGGCTCGCCATTCGGATTCCCTGCGGTCCGTTTGAACCATTTCGCAGCCGATGCACAGCATCTCGCAGCCGGTTTCTTCGGCAATAGCCGCATAATGCAGCATGAAGTCGGTATACGAAGCGAACCAATCCGACCATTTAGGCTCGCAGGGGACATCGTGATCAAAGAAATTGATATGAGCCCTCCATATGCCGTCGGCGCAATTAACGACCGGCTTCAGAACAACCTTCAAGCCAAGCCGTTTCGCCTCGCCGATTGCATGACGGACCTCCTGATCCGTTACGGTGGGAGCTTCCTTGTAAGCTATCTTTGTTGCCTGCGGATGCTCCTGCATCGCGGCAAAGGTGACGGCGGTCCAGTTAACGTTGAGCCTCTGCGCCATCAGCTGCATGGAACGAATCGTTTCCTCATTCCCCCAGGTTCCTCTTATCCCGGTCCATCCCCAAGTCATTCCGCCAATAAATGGTTTGATCATATACACCTCTCCGAATAAATGTTGTTAGCATAACAAAAATAATAATTTGTTATCATAAGTTAACAACATCAATTGCTGTTTGGCAATAGCTAGCGGAAAAAAATACTTAGGATCCCGATACCAGGCTGAGAGCGCCTGTTATATATATGAAACAAGATAAAAACGGCAAAATATAACGGTTCTGGCAAACAGGAGGCGTCGTTTTGCCTAAAGTGTTTTTAAGACCAGAAAAGATAATACAGACCATTTTATTATCCGGGAGATGGTTATATACTCGAAATGCAAGCGGTACCAAAAACATTTTCAGGGGGAATTGCGAATGAAAAAGAAGTCATTGTTATTGTTGACTAGTGCAGTTATGCTAACAACTTTGGCGGCGTGCGGCGGAAACAACAGCAGCAATAGCAACAGCAGCACAAATGTGAAGCCTTCAAACAGCGCTGCGGAAGCGACGCCGGCAGCATCCGATGCGAACGGCGCTACCGAAGAGATCAAAGGGAAAGTCGTCTTCTTAACGCAGCGTACCGACATGATCGGTAAAGAATTTAACGACTACAAGAAAAGATTCGAGGAGAAGTATCCCGGCGTAACGGTTGAGTTCGAGGGAATTACGGACTATGAGAAAAACGCCAAAATCCGGATCGCCTCCGGCAAGTTCCCGGACGTTATTCTGATCGGACCGGGCATTCCAAACTCCGATTTCCCGAAATATTTCGCGCCGCTTGACGACATTAAGTTCTCGGACGAGATTCGTTTCAAGGATTTGAAAGCGTTTGAAGGCAAGATGTACGGTATTTCGTCCGGCAACAGCACGGTGGGAGTTGTCTACAACAAAAAGGCGTTTGAGAAAGCTGGCATCGCGGAGGTGCCAAAAACGCTTGACGAATTTTATGCAGCGGCGCAAAAGCTGAAGGATGCGGGAATCGTGCCGCTGGCTTCCAACTTCAAGGACAAATGGCCGCTTGACGCTTGGATTTACGACGTTCCAACCATGGCTGGCGGAGCTTCCGACCACCAAAACAAACGCGCGGACAGCGACGCGCCATACACGATAGACGGCGTATACGGCCAATCCTGGTCGATTCTTCGCACGATGCACGAGAAGGACCTGCTGGAGAAGGACATTAAATCGACAAACTGGGAGAAATCGAAGAAGGATGTCGCCCAAGGCAAATCGGGCATGTATCTGCTTGGCAACTGGGTTATTAACCAGGTTATCGACAATGGTGCAGCTTCGGAGGATATCGGCTTCTTCCCGTTCCCGGTCGACAATTCCGGCACGTTTAAGGCTCCGCTTAACCCGGATTGGTTCTATGCGGTGAATAAAGACGGCAACGTGGCCGCGGCGAAAGCTTTTGTGAAATGGATGATTGAGGAGTCCGGTTACGAGGATTTTGCGGGCTTCATTCCGACCTTGAAATCCAAAGAGCCTAAGCTTTCCCAGCTGGCTGAATTCAACAGCTATAACCCGCAATACATTGAGCTTGGCCCGCCGAACGATACGGCCACTTCGATCCAAAATGCGGCGCAAATCGATCAGAACAGCATGGTTCAGGAGTTTGTTCTATCGAAGAATCCGCAAGCCGTGCTTGATAAATACAACAAGCTGTGGGCAAACGCAAGAAAATCGGCAGTTAAATAAGCAGCAAGGCTTGACGTCTCGGGAGCGGGGGAATTGTATGCATCCTGCCGCTCCCGGGGCATACACCATGCATGCCGGATCCAGATATCCGGCCGACTAGACAAGGGAGAGGAAGGGATACCATGCTCAGCAGGCTTCCTTTTGGAACACAGAAAAAGATCATTATTATATTGTTTGTCACGCTGCCTCTCCTGCTGCTCTTGACGTTCTCTTATTATCCGGCTCTCGAGCTCGTAAGGCTAAGCTTCACCAATTGGGACGGCATGAGCGCGGACAAAGAATGGATTGGGCTTAGGAATTACAAGGAGGTCTTCACGAATCCGGAAATATTCGGCGTATTCAAGCATAACATTGCCTATTTCGTGGTGGGAATTGCGCAAAATATCGCCGCGATCTATTTCGCCATTATTTTGAACGGAAAGCTGAAAGGCAGATATTTTTACCGCCTGCTCCTATTCCTGCCTTACATCCTCAACGGCGTAGCGGTAGCTTATTTGTTCGGTTATGTATTTGATACGACGGAAGGCTCGCTTAATTATTTGCTTGGCAAACTGGGACTAGGCTCGGAGACAAGCTGGCTCGGTTCGGAAGGGTTTGTGAATTATACGCTTGCATCCATCGGATTTTGGCGGTTTATGGGGTTTAATATGGTTATTTATTTGGCCGCTCTCCAGTCGATTCCTTCCGACTTGTATGAAGCGGCATCTATAGACGGCGCAAACAATTGGCAAAAATTCCGGTTCATCACGGTTCCTAATATATACAAAATTATTGAATTGAACTTGTTCCTGACCGTGACCGGCGCTCTGGAGGTATTCGATCTACCGTTTGTGCTGACGAACGGCGGACCTGCGGGAGCGAGTCAAACCTTTGTTATGAAAATTATCGAGACCGCCTTCCAGTTCAATAATTACGGACTTGCTTCGGCGATGAGCGTAGTTTTGTTGCTGGGCGTTGTTCTTGTGCTTTCCATCCAAAGATACTTCTTGAACAAAGGGAGGGATTGATCGTGATACGAGAAAATCCGGTCTGGACCGTTACCAAATATGTATCCCTGCTGATCGCAGCTTTTATCGTATTATTCCCGCCTTATATCATTGTGGCGAACGCATTCAAGACTCCCGATGAATATTTGACCAAATCGGCCATGGCGCTTCCTGACAGCTTCCTGAATTTCCGGAATTTTGGCGAGGCCTTCATGCAGGCCGATATGGGAAGAGCGTTCGGCAATACGCTTATCATCCTGGGTACCACGCTTGTTCTGAACGTGCTGCTCGGCTCCGCTTTTTGTTATGCGGTATCCCGTTTTCAATTCAAGCTGCAGGGGCCGCTCATCGGACTGTTTTTGTTCGCGACCATCATTCCGCAAATAACAACCCAGGTGATTAACTACAAGACGATTCAAGGACTCGATCTGACCAATCATTTGATGGGCCCCGTGCTGCTCTATGTCGGCGCGGATATTTTGCAAATTTATATTTATCTGCAGTTCATTCGCAACATTCCTTATGATTTGGACGAAGCGGCCATGATGGAGGGGGCATCCCTGTTCAAAATCTTCTTTTCCGTCATCTTCCCGCTGCTTGGGCCGGCAACGGCAACGATTGTCATTCTGAAGACGATAGCCATCTATAACGACATGTATACGCCGTTCCTTTACTTGCCGGGCTCGGAAAACGTTGTTGTTTCGACGTCTTTAATGCGGTTCTTTGGAGTCAATAGCGGGGACTGGCAGATGGTTTCTTCCGCGATTCTCATTATTATGATCCCAACCGCGATTATGTACGTGTTCTTGCAGCGTTATATTTTCGCCGGCGTTACGAACGGGGCTGTCAAATAGAAAGCATGGACATATGAGGATAGAGGGGACGATTACGTTCTCTCTATCCGCTATACAGCAGCAGGCAGCTTCGTGGTTTGATTAAATTGAAAGCGCTTTAACCCAATCTGTCCATGGAGAGTGAACAAGCTTGAACAAGGCGAAGAACAGGTCCACCGCGCTAATGGCTGCGGCGTTATCGGCAGCACTTTTATTTCAGGGAACGATTCAGGCGGCAGGCTTGCCTCTGAAATCCTCTTATTCCGTACCGCTCCAGGCTGTCGTGCAAGAGGGGGCGCACTGGGCTTCCGGTGCCTTGTCCAGGTGGGCGGGGTATGGCGTCATTAAAGGCTTTGCGGACGGCTCTTTGCATCCGGACGACAAAGTGACGCGCGCGGAACTGGCAACGATCCTTAACCGCCTGTTCGGCTATTATGCCAAGTCTGGCAATACATTTGCGGATATCCCCGGCGGAGCGTGGTATGCCGATGCGCTGAGCATTGCCCGCAAGGCAGGCTACTATGAGGGGGTTCCGGGCAATTTGTCCAAAGCGTCCGCTGCCGTTACCCGGGAGGATGCGGCGGTCTTTCTCGCGAGAGTGCTCGAGCTAAGCGCGCCAGAGCCAACCGGCCAATTGCCGTTTGCCGATTCGGCTCAAATCAGCGCGTATGCACGCGGGCCGGTCCTGGCGCTTGGCGGTACTTTGAAGGGCTATGCCGACGGTACCTTCCGGCCAAACGCGGAGATGACGCGCGCGGAGCTTGTCACCGTCATCGACCGGTTGGTCGGCCAGCTGTACCAGGAGGCGGGAACGGTTTCCGGCGGCAAGCTGGAGAGCCACGTCATCATCAATCAGCCCGGAGTAATGCTTAAGAACGCCGCAATCTCCGGCAACCTGTACCTTGCGCCGGGAATTGCGGACGGTGAAGCATCGCTCGAAGCCGTACAAGTAAAAGGCAATACTTTTATTTCGGGCGGGGGCGATCACTCCGTGCATATTGGACAGGCAACGCTCTCCGGATTGATCGTAAACCGCGCGGAAGGGAAAGTTCGAGTCGTTGTATCGGGCGATTCGGCTGTTCAAAGCTTGTCGTTGAATTCGGCTGGCGAAATCGTGGTGGACGGCGAATCAACGGTACATTCGATTACGATTGGCACCGAGGCATCGGGCTCAACGCTGACCCTGCAAGCGACGACGGGTGAAGTAACGATTAACCTTCTGGGCGGCAATGCCGTTATAAACGGCCAGACGATTACCGCGGCAGGTTCATATGAATGGAAAAACGGCAAGCTGCTGTCCGGCACGTTAACGGGGACGGGAAGCGCTCCGGGAACAGCCGCGGCAACCGCAAATCTGGTAGACGCGGACGCTACCGGCGAAACGAAGTCGCTCTTTGCTTTTTTACAGGATACGCGGGGGAAAGAAGTGCTATTCGGCCATCAGCATGACACAACGGTCTCCATCGCCGGAAAAGACGGTGACGGAAATATTATCTCGGATGTAAACAATGATGTTGGCGACTATCCGGCTGTTTTTGGCTGGGATACTTTGAGCCTGGAGGGCCGGGAGAATCCTCCGGGCGTAGCAGGCGATGCTGAGGCGAGCCGGGCCGGGCTGTCGGCAGCCATGAAAAGGGCGTATGCGCTTGGCGGCATCGTAACGCTCAGCACGCATCCGTACAATTTCGTAACCGGCGGAAATTTCAACGATACCGGCAATTCGGTTGGCGCGGCTGAGTCCGTAGTCACGCGGATTCTTCCCGGAGGAGACAAGAACGGGGAGTTCAAGCAATACCTGGACCGGATTGCGGCTCTGGCAAATGGGCTCAAGGATGACCGAGGACGTCTGATTCCGGTACTGTTCCGGCCTTTCCACGAGCAGAACGGCAGCTGGTTCTGGTGGGGGGCTTCCACAACTGCCAAGGCGGAATATGCGGAGCTGTACCGTTACACCGTTGAATATTTGCGCGATGCGCGTCATGTCCGCAACTTCCTGTACGTGTATTCCCCTAACGGACCGTTTAACGGCAACGAGGACGAATATTTGACAACCTATCCGGGAGACGAGTACGTCGATATTCTCGGAATGGACCAATACGATAACAAGGATAACGCGGGCGGCGATGCCTTTCTTGGCGGATTGGTCAAAGATCTGAAGATGATCTCGCGCTTGGCGGACCGCAAAGGGAAAATCGCGACGCTCTCGGAATATGGCTACAGTGCGCAGGGGATGAAGACGACCGGCAATAACGAGCTTCAATGGTTCACCAAGGTGATGAATGCGATCAAGAACGATCCGGATGCCAAGAGAATTGCCTATATGCTGACCTGGGCCAACTTCGGCGAGGGCAATAACCTGTTCGTCCCGTACAAGGATGCAGCCGGCAAAGGCAATCACGAGCTGCTGCAGGATTTTATCCGCTACTACGATGATCCGTATACGGCTTTCGCAAGGGATATCCGAAGCGATAATGTTTACGGCAGAACGCTGCAGACGGCAGAGGAGCGGCCTTTTCTGCATATTGTCTCGCCGACGAACGTAGGCACCGTAACCGAGGCGCCTGCCGTAATCCGGGCAAAGGTTATCCATGCAGCGCCGGCTAAAGTAACCTACACGGCCGGGGACAGCGGTACCGAGGCGGAAATGAAGCTGGACGGGGACGGTTACTATGCAGGCGCATGGCTGCCCGAAGCGTCATTAAACGGCAAATCGGCCTTGATAACGGTTCATGCCTATCTGCCGGGCGGGGCAAAGCTTGAACAGACGATCTCGGTATTTGTCAAAGTGCCCGAGCTTGATGTAAAGCGTTTCACCTTTGAACAAGAGGGCGATATGTCCGATGTTCAAAATAACGGTACGTACCCGTCCTCCATCGAAATGGCGCTCGAGCATAAAGCGTTGGACGGGAAAGGCATGCTTGGTCTAACCGTATCCCGCGGTCTTGCAGCCGGCGATACTTGGCAGGAGCTGAAGCTGCAGCTGACGGGCGATGGGCTTCGCGGCGTTAACCTGTCCCGGGTGAAACGGTTAAAGCTGTCCGCTTTGCTTCCGTCTGCGCTAGGCCAAGATGGGGCGGTGCAGGCCGTTGCGATGTACCCGGAGGATTGGGGAACCAAGTATGGCGGCAATGCCACGAAACGTTCGCTCTCGGAATTGGAGCCGATTACCGTAAACGGAACGGTATATTACCGATATGAGGCGGTTATCGACCTGAATAGCGAAGCCGCGGCGGCGCAGGCATCGGGGCTCGCGGTATCGCTTGTGGGAAGCGGGCTCTCCGCTTCCGGGCCAATCACGGTCCTGATTGATGAAATCGGCTTGTACAATACGTATGCCGCCCCGGTTCGGGATACCGGCCTTATTGACGATTACGAAGGATACGGGGGCGCCGGCGACGCGCTTAAAGCCAAATATCCGAAGGCAGGCGGCGATGATATCCGCGTTTCCTTAAGCGGGGAGGCCAAGTCGGCCGGCGAATATGGCATGAAGCTGGAATATGCGGTTGGCACAGCGGGCTATACCGGTGTCGGCAAGAGCCTTGGCACGGTTGATTGGAGCGGCGACAATGCGCTGTCGTTATGGATCAAAACCGACGACGCCGGCGCCTTTGCCAAAGACGGCAAGCCGCTGAAGCTTGTGGTGCAGCTTATGATCAACGGCACGGCGTATGAAGCTTATCCGGCTCTAGCGCCGTCTGAGGAATACAGCCTGACGATTCCGTTTGCGGATTTTGCCGTCGCGCCTTGGAGCTCTGGAGGACCGGTCACGAAGGAAGCGCTAAAGAGCGTCACGAGCTTCAACCTTTATATCAATGCAATGGACGGCGGCAGCCATAGCGGCTCGCTGGGCTTTGACGAGATTCGAGCGGTGAGCGCAGCGGGGCTTCCCGAGCTTCCCGGCGCGGCGGAGCAGCCGGGAACGCCAACCGGGCTGCTGTATTCGTTCCAAGCGGCCGGCGATGTGACCGGTTGGACGCTGGAAAACAATACGGCGAGCGCCAAGGACATAGGCTTCGATGAAGAGGAAGGAACGCTGACCGTTGATTTCCCGCTTGTAAATACGGGTCAGAATCCGGCAACTCATGCCTGGAACGAGGAGTTTGAACTCACGATAAACCCGTCGGCGCTTAATTTGACGGGAAAGAATTCCCTTACCGCGGCAGTTAGATTAAGCGAGGGATCGGCTAAAGCGCGTATTTTCATCAAGAGCGGAAGCGGCTGGACGTGGGTGGACAGCGGCGCCCCGTCAGCCGTCAGCGCCGCGGAGTATACACCGCTCACCCTTTCCCTCAAGGACGCTGCTCAGGTCGCGGGCGTCGATCTGAAGGATATCAAGGTGATTGGCATTAAGCTGGAGGAGCTCGGCAGCAGCGGAGCTTCCGCCAAGCTCCATCTGCGTCAAATTTCGTTGCAATAACAAGGGAAAGAGGCATCCCGCCGTCCAAACGGACAGGCGGGAGGTCTCTTTTGCCCATTCCTAAGCTTGTTAGGGGAGTTAGCTAACTTTACTAACCCGTCATAACAAAAACATGCGATTGCTAACGGATTGTCGTATAATGTTTGGGTATATCAGTTGAGGGTGGTAAGACTAGCATGATGAACGCGAAACAATGGGCCGGGGCGGTATGGTCCAAGGTGACGGACATGCCGATGGAGCGCAAGCTGCTGGCCGTGTTTCTGGTCGTCATCTCTTTGCCGCTGGCTTTTATCGGTTACATCTCTTATTCCAACTATTCAGGCTCTATCGAGAATACAACCGTGTCCTATTCCAACAATTTGATGATTGCCATGATGGAACGGATGGATGACTACGTGGAGGATATGATGCGCGTATCCTCTATTCCGGCTTATCAGGCGGAGATCAAGCAAAATCTGATCCGCTCCAACACCTACTATGAACGGCTGCGAAAGAACGGCGAAGGACAGTCGGCGGGGAACGACATCAATCAGCTGCTCCAAATTCAGCGGGGAATCCAGTCCTCGGTAAAGTTTATCAATAACATAAAAAGAGGCGCGAATGTCGTTTATATCTTTGATGCGTATGGCAACGGCTATTATTCGACGGAGACCGGCTCCGTGCGGAGCAATCTGGAGGAGAGCTACCGGCGGTGGAAAAGCCTTTCCGATCAATCAAGCGGGGAAGCGCTGCTCCTCGGGACCGAGACTTACGTCAGCACGCTGAACAGCAACAAGAACGCTTTGACCGTCGTGCGCAAAATTCTCGACGACATTTCGCTCACGCCGATCGGGCTTATTGCGGTGGACACGGATTTCCGCGTCATTGAGGATCAAATTGTCGAAATGAATAAGCTGACGCACGGCAACGCGTTGATCATGGATGATCGGGGCAGCTTGATTTATGACAGCGATAACAATCACAGCGCCCGCGATATCGCTGGCAAGGTCGCCGAGCATAGCGAGAAAAACGGACATTTCTACGCCGATATTGACGGGCAGCGGCAGCTCGTTATTTACACAACCTCGGCCGATACGCACTGGAAGTGGTTTGTCCTCATTCCGGAGAAGGAGATGAACAAGGACTCGATCCGTACCCGGAACACGACTTGGGCAGCTACGTTCGCCATCATCGGGATTGCGCTTCTTATCTCTATTCTGCTCTCCATCGCCTTGACGAAGCCTCTGAGGAAAATGATGAGGCTGATGCGCAAGGTTCAGGAGGGGGACCTGAGCGTACAGTTTCCGATCCGGCACAGGGACGAAATCGGGCAGCTCGGCCTTCAGTTTAACCGCATGATCGTAAGAATCGACCATTTGATCAAAGACATTTACGAGATCGAAGCGAAAAAGAACGAAGCGGAGATTCACGCGCTTCAGAATCAGATTAATCCGCATTTCATGTACAATACGCTGGAGACGATTCGGATGTTTGCGGAGCTGAATGACGATGAAGCGGTCGCCGATATGCTGACGGAATTCGGTCAGCTGCTGCGTTACAGCATTGGCGATGTGCGAGAGAGGACAACCGTTAAAGCGGAGCTTGAGCATGTCAAGCATTATGTCGAGATGCTTAACTACAGGTATCCGAACCGGTTCCGGCTTCACCTCCATTTGGAAGAGAATCAGCCTTTTCTTGAAATTCCGACGCTGAGACTGCTATTGCAGCCAATTGTCGAAAATGCGATACAACACGGGTTTGACGATTCGAAGCCGGTAATGAATATTGAAATTCTGATTGCCAGTTCCGATCAGAGCCTGCTGGTGCGTATCCTGGACGATGGCTTGGGCATTCCGCCCGAAACGAGGGAGCGGTTAAATCAGGCCTTTCTCAACCTGCAGCCTGTCCGTGCAACCGGCCGTGGCGGGATCGGCCTGCGGAATGTAAACGAACGAATCAAGCTGCACTGCGGAGCCCATTACGGCTTACAGGTGCTGGAAAGATTGCAAGGCGGTACGGAGGTTGTCCTGAAGCTGCCCATTGGCGGTTACGAGGATAAGGGATTAACGGAATATAGCGACGGGGGAAGACGATAGTGACGAAAAAAGTGACCATGCAGCAAATCGCGGATCATCTGGGGGTATCCAAATATGTCGTTTCCAAGGCTCTCTCCGGTAAAGGAGGCGTCAGCGAAGCGACTAAGGAACGGGTTATCGGAGTTGCTTCGCAGCTTGGCTATTTCGCTCAGAACAGCGGTTATGTCAAGGCGGGCAAGACGGGACACGAGGACGGCAGGCTCCCGGAAACCGGAGTGAGGCAATCCGTGCTTGTGCTTATGCCGAATATCAGGTTTCAGACGAGGGATTCCGTCTATTGGGGACGCATTCTGGACGGCATTGCGAGCCGGCTGGAGGAAAAAGAAATAGGCAGCGTCATCGTTATGGAGCAGAAGGTAGAAGGCTTCCTGCAGCTTTTGAAGCCGGAAGGACTGCTCGGCATGATTGGGGTTGGCGAAATCGCTTCTTCCATGCTGCTGGAGATACACCGTCTTGGTATCCCCATGGTGCTCGTTGACCATGAGGACATGCTGATTCCGACAGACACGGTCTACGCGAATAATTACGATTGCATGTATCGGTTGACAAAGCATCTGATCGGCATTGGTCACCGCAGTATTGGCTTTATCGGGAATATACGATATTCCCGAAGCTTTTTCGAGCGCTGGAACGGATTCCGGCATGCGATGGAGGAGTTTGAGCTTTGGGACGGACATGATCATCTGACCGATCTGGAGGCTATGGAGCATTTCGACGAGCCGATCAAAGCCTGGCTGACCCGCCGCAAGAAGCAGCGGCTGCTTCCGACGGCACTGGTATGCGCCAATGACTCCATCGCCATTGACGCGCATAGGGCTGCGAAAGAACTGGGGATGGAGGCGCCCGGCGATTTCTCTTTAACCGGATTTGACAATATTGAAGATGCCGCCAGGCATTACCCTCCGATTACGACCGTAAACGTACCGAAGGAGTGGCTTGGAATCCGTGCGGTAGATAAGCTGCTGGAGAGGATCGAACGGCCGGAGGAGCCGCTTGAGAAGCTCATGATACTTGGCGATTTGGTTTATCGCCAGTCTATTCAAGGGATTAAACCATAACAAACGTTAACGACTCGAAGAAGGTGTATAGGCATGAAGGCCATGATTGTCGATGATGAGGAAGTTATTCGTCTGGGGCTGGTTAAAATCTTGTCCAAGCTGAACCCCGGAATCGAAGTGATCGGTACATTCTCGAACGGACAAGCGGCTTGGGAGCAGTTCGAGAGCTTATGCGGACAAGGGCTCGACCTTGTCATTACGGATATCAAAATGCCCCGAATGGACGGGATTCAATTAATCAAGAACATCCGGCAGACCGGATCCGGCGTTGATATCATCGTGTTGAGCGGCTTTGAGGAGTTTGATTATGTAAGAGCTGCCTTGCGCAGCGGCGTAAAGGATTACCTGCTTAAGCCGATCGTCAAATCGCAGCTCGAAGCCGTGCTTCAGGAAATCGAGCGCAAGCTTAAAGCCTCGGAGCCGGCACCCGAGCAATCGCAGGAACGGGAGCATCACGCGGTCGAAATGGTCAAAGAAACGTTAAAGCAGTCGTACGGAGAACCCTTTGAGCTTGATAAGCTTGCCGACATAGTCGGAATGAACGGTAACTACCTGAGCCGGCTGTTTAAAAATCAGACGAACATGACGATCACGGACTATTTGATTCACCTTCGGATTGAGAAGGCCAAGGAGCTGCTTAGCGAGGAGCCTTCCCTGCGAAATTACGAGGTTGCGCAGCTTGTCGGCTACCATGATCCCGTTTATTTCAACAAGCTGTTTAAGAAAATGGTTGGCGTTACGCCGAAGGATTTTAAAGGGAAAAGGTGGCCGGGACTTGAGTAAGGCTTGACTTGGAGTCCACTCCAGCATATATACTCCTTCTGTATTCGAAAACGATACAGTCAATCTGAACAGAGAAGGAGTAGATAAACCATGTGCACGTCTCATGTACTCAGTGTGGCAAGCGCGAAGGCGCCCTTTGAAAAAACAACGATCGAACGGAGGGCATTGCGTCCCGACGATGTTCTAATTGATATCAAATTCAGCGGTATTTGCCATTCGGATATTCATACGGCCTTTGGCGAATGGGGCGAAGCGATCTTTCCGCTCGTTCCCGGGCATGAAATCGCGGGTGTTGTCGAAGCGGTTGGATCCGCGGTGACCAAGTTTGCCGTTGGCGACCGCGTCGGCGTAGGCTGCTTCGTGGATTCCTGCGGGGAATGCGAATATTGTCTGCAAGGCGAGGAGCAGTTCTGCACGAAAGGCGTAGTCAGCACCTATAATTCACTCGATTATGACGGACAACCGACTTATGGCGGTTACAGCCAGAAGATTGTTGTCACGGAGAGATTTGTTGTCCGCGTTCCGGACAGCCTGGAGCTTGATGTCGCAAGTCCGCTTTTATGCGCGGGCATTACAACGTATTCTCCTCTGAAGCATTGGAACGCAGGTCCCGGCAAAAAAGTTGCGATCGTCGGCATGGGCGGTCTTGGCCACCTGGCCGTGCAATACGCGCATGCCTTGGGAGCGGAAGTGACCGTTCTGAGCCAGTCGATGAACAAGCGGGAAGAAGCCTTTGCGTTTGGAGCGGATCATTACCGGGCAACAAGCAATCCGGATACGTTCAAAGAGCTGGCTAACCGGTTTGACCTGATTTTGAATACCGTGTCCGCCAATCTGAATGTGGATGCGTATCTGTCGATGCTCCGTGTTGACGGTACGCTGGTTAACGTAGGCGCGCCTTCCGAACCGGATTCCTATCGAGCCTTCTCTCTGATTATGCAGCGCCGGAGCCTTGCCGGCTCGCTGGTTGGCGGCATCCGCGAGACGCAGGAGATGCTCGATTTCTCGGCGGAGCATGGCATTAAACCGCAAATCGAACGGATCAACGCCGATCAGGTGGATGAAGCTTATAAGCGCGTACTCCGCAGCGATGTCCGTTACCGGTTTGTCATCGATATGTCGACGATGTAAACTGTTGTTAGATGGATCAGGGAATAGGAGGGACAATTCGTATGAGAATGGCCGAAGTAAGCGCCAGGTACGACCTGTCACAGGATACGCTCCGTTATTACGAACGTATTGGATTAATCCCGTCCGTGAATCGCAATAACAATGGCATCCGGGAGTATACCGAGGATAATCTCAGGTGGGTTGAATTCATTAAATGCATGAGATGCGCCGGTCTTCCGATTGAAGCATTGATCGAATACGTCAATCTGTGCCAGCAGGGCGATCATACGACGGAGGCAAGGAAGGATCTCCTGATCGAGCAGCGGGAGCAGCTCCGTCTACGGATTGAGGAAATGACAAAGACGCTGGAGCGGCTGGATTCCAAGATCGATAACTACGGACAAAACCTGCACCGCAAGGAACAGGAATTATACAAACCGCAGGAGCGGGAAGCAAGATAGAAGTACAGAAATAGAAATAGAAATAGTAATAGAAATAGAAATAGAAAGAGCAAGCCGTTTATCCATACGGCCTGCTCTTTTTTTCATTGCGCCATCGTTTTCTCCGGGGCAGGATCTAACGGCGTCATCATTTGCTTAAGCCTTTGAAAGGTAAAGCGGTCAGGGAGAACGTACCCTTTGGGTTGAGCTTCCAGAATACGTCTCCAAACCTCTTCATCCGTTTTTGAAAGGGTAAAGCCCGGATCAAGCGGCGAAGCAAAGAGAGGTGCGAGGTTTAGCGTTTCAACAGCAATCGGTACTTGCTTTTTTCTTCGTTTGCGTAACGGCGGAGAATTTTTTTTTGACGTTTTTATCTTTTTCCTTTTATTTTTTTTCGGTATTTTTTTGTTTTTCGAGCTGACGGTTTTCTCTTTTTTTGTGTAACCCATTTGCGGTCCTCCTCTTCCATTGTTATGACTCGTTCCCCAGATTGTGCCTCAAAGGCTAGGCGCTCCTCCGTATGTTTGCTCCGGGCGTACTCGTACAGCTCCAGAACCCGAGTGATCATCGTAGACAATGACCAATGATTATGCCCCCACACTTTGGCTTGGTTGGCCATGACGCTTAACAGCACCGGCTCTTCTAGAGCAGTTCGAAGGCATGAATAGAGCTGCTCTGGGTCCCCCATGTGAGATACCAGCCCGTTCTGAAGGTGGATAACCATTTCCGGTATGCCTCCGGCATCAGAAGTGATGACCGGCTTACCTGCGATTTGAGCTTCAATGATGGCAAACGGCTGATTGTCTTGCATGCTGGGCAGAACGACAAAATCAGCTTGCTGCATCATTTCGGGCACGTCCTCCCGGTGTCCCCAGAAGAGAATATGATTTGCCAGACCAAGCTGATTGGTCAGTTGAATTAATTCTTCACGAAGGAAACCGTCGCCAACCAGCCAGCAAACCCAGTCAGAACGTTCTTCTTTTAGTTTGGCCAGAGCATGAATGAGAGTGGAGTGTCCTTTAACGATATCGAAGCGGGCGGGGCAAATAAATACTTTCTCCGCAAGGGGTTTAATCGTCGTAGGCTCTCTTAGCATTTTATTCTGAAATTCCTCGATATCTATCCCATAATGACTAACCGTTACGCGCTCTTCAGGAACAGCAAAGTCATTGACCAGTTCGTTTTTTAACCAAAGCGAAGGAGAAATCGTTACATCGCTAACCGTTGCGCCAAGATACTCCCGCAAGGACGAATAGTACCACAAGGGAGAGTTTACATTTTGGTCAGTCAAGCCCAATTCCTTCAATTTAACGAACCATTCCTTTGTAAGACAACCATGAATGGTTGTGACAAGGGGGATGTGTGCAGGTTTTACGCGGGAAATCGCGTGTGCGCTTACGATGTCCTGGGCGTGTATGACATCGTATTCAGCCAATCCAAAATACAAAGCGGCTGCTTCCATGCACAATCTATCAACCTCTGCTTGCTTGATCCAAGGATCGATACCCGGCAGCAGTTGATTTAAATAAAGATCCGTTTGGTGGGCAATGAGAGGGGAGATGCGACTTTTATCTATCGATAAATTTCTGCTTGGAATATAGAAGCCTTTCGCATCGGTTGTTGAGGAAAATATATCAACTTCATGTCCCGCGCTTTGCAATCCCTTGACCAGTTGATTGATATAGGTATTGACTCCGCCGGCATGCGGCAGTGCCCACATGCAAGCGATTAATATTCGCATGTTTTGTCCTCCGATTGGTCCGTCGTCCCATTAGTATATGATTCAACCAAAGCGTTGTTAACGTACACGAACCTATTTCAGCCGTATTTCCGGACGGGCATCTCCCTATTAAATAGCCCTGTAAAATAGATAGAATTCCGACATCAACCCCTAAAGCATGGCAATTATCTCTTCTAGTCCACAAATTCGGGATAATCTACTATTTTCAAAGCTATTAGACGTTTAACTTATGCGTCTCTGATTCATTTGCGTATTATGCTAGAGGATGAATTAAAGGAGTTGAGAGAGATGGAGCTTGCCCTTAAATATAATATCGCCATAATCGGCCTGGGGTATGTCGGATTGCCGCTCGCGAAGCTGTTTGTACAGAAAGGGAATACGGTATACGGAATTGATACCGATATTCGCAAGATTCAAATGCTGCAGAAACGTCAATCCTATTTATCAGACTTTAAGAGAAACGATATTCGAGAGCTCTTCAGCGGAAAAAACTTTCATGTCAGCCATTCGTTTGAAGTGATAGAGAAAGCCGACGTTATCATTCTGTGTGTTCCAACGCCGCTTGACGAGCAAATGCAGCCGGATTTGAGATTTGTTATAAACGCCACACGCTGCATTCTCCCTCATTTACGAAGAGGTCAGCTTGTTGCCCTTGAAAGCTCAACTTTCCCCGGGACCAGCGAGGAAATTTTGAAGCCGCTTTTGGAGTCCACGGGACTGGAGGTCGGGAAGGATCTTCTGCTTGCTTATTCGCCGGAACGAATCGATCCCGGATCGCACTGGGAGCTTTCCCAAATTCCGAAGGTCGTAGGCGGAGTGAATCCGGCAAGTACTTCGTACGCCAAAGAAGTCTATGGCACCGCATTTGAGAAGATAGTTGTCGTCTCTTCTCCTCGCGCCGCGGAGATGACAAAGTTGCTGGAGAACTGCCAGAGATTCCTGAACATTTCTTTTATGAACAGTCTTCTTAAGCTATGCGAAGAACTGGATATCAATCTTTGGGAAGTTATTGAAGCAGCAGGGACAAAGCCGTTTGGATTTACCAAGTATTATCCGGGTCCGGGGATTGGCGGACATTGTATACCCGTGGATCCCTTGTATTTGCTTTGGAAGGCGAGAGAGCATCAGATCGATATGCCCTTCATCGAGCTTAGCTCGCATGTAAACGAGAGTATGCCCGTTTATATCGTGGAGAGAGTTTCCAAAATCCTGAGGCCGAAAGAGCTCAAGGACAGCAGCGTGCTGATTATTGGAGTCACGTATAAAAAAGACGTCAATGATATGCGCGAATCTGTAGCTTTGCCTATTATTGAAAAATTGCTGCAGGAAGGCGTCCATGTCGGCTTCTTCGACCCCTATGTCGAAGAACTTCAAGTCGGCGAAACAACCCTCCATTCGATTCCGCTTACTGCAAGGAATATGAGAAATTTTGACTGCACCCTTATTCTGACGGATCATTCTAATATTCCATACGAGCTGATTGCGGCTCATACCCCTATCGTCTTGGATACGAGGAATGCAACCGTCAAACTTGCGGACCGAAATAACATTATCCTAATTTAAGGAGAGAGTTCGTTGAAAATATTAGTAACAGGCGGTGCGGGATTCATTGGTTCTCATCTTGTGGAATGCTTGTTGGCGGAGGGTCACACAGTCTTGACATTGGACGATTTCTCGAACGGACGGCCGGAGTTTCTCGCTCATTTGCTCAATCATCCTCGTCACCGGCTTATCGTAGGCTCGGTGCTGGACCGCAAACTAGTGAAGAAATGCTTAAGTCAGGTAGATACCGTCTATCATTTGGCAGCCGTGCTTGGAGTGAAAAATACGGTTGAAGATCCCATTAAGGTCATTGAGGGCAATATTGACGGGACCCGTAATATTCTTGAGCTCGCATATCCGAGCCGAACAAAGGTTATATTTGCATCGACTTCCGAGATTTACGGGAAAAACGAAAAGCTGCCGTTTAACGAGATGTCGGACCGCGTTTACGGTGCGCCGTCCATCCATCGCTGGAGCTATGCAACAGCTAAATCCATCGACGAGCACATGTGCTTTGCGTATGCTGCGAAAGGACTTCCGGTAACGGTGCTCCGGTATTTCAATGCTTACGGACCTAGACAAACGAATTCGCAGTATGGCGGGGTCGTAGCCAGATTTATCACTGCCGCGTTAAAAGGAGAACCTCTCGAGGTATACGGGAGCGGTACGCAGCGAAGATGCTTCACTTTTGTGGACGATACCGTAAGAGGAACGATCGCCGCGTTAAGACCGGAGGCAGATGGTCTGTCCTTTAATGTCGGTTCGACCCACTCCGTAACGATCACTGAGCTTGCGCAGTTAATTATTCGGCTGAGCCGCTCTGCATCGCCGATTATACTCAAATCTTATGCAGAGGCTTATGGTCCGGGATATGAGGATATGCCGGCTCGCGAGCCCGATTTGACTCGGGCAGAGACTATACTTGGGTATAGACCATCCGTTTCTTTGGAGCAAGGACTTATTAAAACGATTGAGTGGTACCGTGAACGTATCAGCTTAGAGACGGTCTAGCCGGAGGAGGGAAGCGGGATGAAGATTGCACTTGTTTCCTATTGGTGTATTCCCTATTCCGGCGGAGTTTCCACTTATACGCTGGCACTAAGGAAGGGACTCGAAGAGCTTGGGCATGAAGTGGATATTATCTCCCACAACGAAACGGGAATGAAGTACCACATTGTAGACAAGGGGAAAACCATCGATAAACCGTTGATTTCGGAAGCGGTAAAGCAGAATACCGGTAGGCGATACAATATAAAAATGCATGCCTATGACGCTTGGCTGGCTGATATGGAAAGCGAGCGAATCGCTTTCCGTCAAGCGTTATCCCATTTCAGATTGGATAGCTATGATCTCATCCACGCGCAGGATGTCATATCCGCGATAGGCGCCTATGAAGTGAAGCCGAGCAATATTCCACTGTTATTAACTCTTCATGGAGATTTGGCTGCGGAATGGCAGTATCAGAGGGTTGTCTCGAAGCGCTCTTTATCCTGGGAATGGGCGAAAGCACTCGATCATTACGGAAGAACAGCGGCAGACCAGATTGTCTTTCCTTCCAGATGGCTTAAGCGGCAGTATGACATAAAACCAGGCCGAACGAATTCCAAGGCAATCGTTATTCCTTATGGCTTCGATACGATCAAATTCCTCCACCAATCCGCGCTTTTTACACCTTCAATTAATAAAAGCGGCTCGAAGTTAATTCTATGTCCTGCGCGTCTGGATCCTGTGAAGGGTCATTATTTACTGCTGGAAGCTTTGTATAAGTTAAAGGAACTTCGTTCGGATTGGATTTGTTGGCTTGCGGGGGAGGGTCCCATGCGCAAACAGCTGGAACACTTGGTTAGCCAGTTAGGGTTAGGCCATCAGGTCAGCTTTCTTGGTCACCAAAATAATATGGCGCTGCTCCTGCAGGAAGCGGATTTGATCGTTCTGCCAAGCATTCATGACAATTTACCTTTTGCCGTAATGGAAGCGCAGGTGGCTGGAAAACCTATCATTGCTTCAGACACAGGGGGAATACCCGAAATGATTGATAACGGAAAGACGGGCTTGCTGTTTCCAAGCGGGAAGTCGGATCTGCTATGCAGGGGGTTAAATCAATTGCTTAGCGATGAAGACCAGCGAAAGAAGTTGGCCAATCAAGCGAGATATCATGGTCTTCGCAATTGGTCGCTTCAAACCATGATTAACCGGACGATTCTTCTTTACGAGAAAGCCATAGCCTCGAAGCGTGCTGACAGCCTATGAAAATTCTAATAGCAACGTATTGGCTGATTCCGCATGTAGGCGGGGTATGGGTATATATACAGGATCTGAAAGCCAGTCTGGAGAAGCTCGGGCATGAAGTAGACATACTCGCAAGACATCCGGACGAGAACAGCTACTATATCGTGAATACCGGGCGCAGGGTGGAGAAGAAGTTGTTTCGGCCGCTGATAGAAAAAAAAATAAAAGCGGTGTATGCCTCGCAGCCAATTCCAATCGATCCTTGGATCGTGGACCAGGAAATCGAGTTTTGCTCCTATGCGTTAGCAGCCTCGTATTTAGGCCTTCGAAGCTATGATATCATCCACGCTCAAGATGTGATTTCCTCGCGTGCCTTATGGCAAATCAAGCCGGATGGTGTTCCTTTGATAAATACCATACATGGTTGCCTAGCAACCGATTTCTGGGTTTCGTTGGAAGGGCAAACGCCTTCCGATTCGATTTGGAAGTATGCCTGCGCCAGAGAGTATTATGGAGCAACCTCAAGTGATTTGGCTGTTGTGCCGACGCAATGGCTGCATAAGACGCTTGGCAGTTATTTGGTGCCCGGCGATCATATGGAAGTGGTTCCTTACGGGATGAACATCGAGCATTTTTTACAGCGCACCAAAGAGCGAAATTCTTTCAGACTTCCGAAAGACAACTGCAATATTCTATGTCCAGCCCGCCTGGATAAAGTAAAAGGACACAGCAGCTTGTTGGATGCCCTGTATCTGCTCAAGCAATCCAGGACCGATTGGAGATGTCTGTTTGTTGGCGACGGTAGTCTCCGGGAGGAGCTGGAGGCTAAAGCTCTTCATCTTGGCTTATCGCCTTATGTTGTATTTGCGGGCAGCAGGAATGATGTGCCTGCGTTAATGCGGCAATCGGATATCATCGTCCTTCCAAGCCTGAATGACAACCAGCCGTATGCCGTTATGGAAGCTCAGCTCGCGAGCAAGCCGATAATCGTTTCGGATGCCGGAGGCATTCCGGAGATGGTTCAGCACGGTCAGACCGGTCTGATGGCAAGAGCCGGGGATAGCGGCGAGCTGTCGCGCTGCCTTGAATTATTGATTGAGAACAAGCCGCTTCGCAATCGAATAGCCAAGAACGGACACAGCTGGGGTCTGAAGCAATGGTCGCTCCCCGCAATGACAGACCGAATCGAAGAACTTTATGGACAGCTCCGGAGCAATAAGCATATCCGCAAAGCTTTACATCCGCCTAAGCATCCCGCCCATCACGGTTCAAAAATATGCACCTATTTCCGGAATGCTTATCAGATGGATATTCCAAAGTCTTTTTCGATCGTAGACGACCATATTGTCGGTTCGATCTTGTTCCAAGCCAACCAGTCTTAATAAGTTTTAGAAAGGGAGTGACGATAGATGGCAAATCAGCAAATTACCCCTTCAGGGCCTCAGCAGGAGCCGTCCATTGCGCTTAATAATCTTGACCAATCCACCATCTTGGTAACGACAAACGATTTGCGTTCGGGCAATAACATGACAACGGTCTACCGTTCGATTAACGCAGGGGTATCATATGCTCAAACCTTACTTTCACCTCCACCGGGATTTGACGCGTCGGGAGATGGCATAGCCGCTTTTGGTTATGCTCAAACCTTTCTGGTCGCCGCTACCGCGCTCACTGTAAACCCTGTGCAAAACTCCTCGATTATCGTTTATCGTTCAACCGACAATGGAGCTACTTTCTCTACTCCTATCATTGTCAATCAGGGCTTCGGGACAGCCGTTTATAATGATAAACCTGCGCTTACTATTGATACGGCGAATGGCAGCCCTTATTTGGGGCATGCGTACATCGCATATACCCGGTACTTTAACAATTTTACGCAGTCGGAAACCCTGTTTCAGCGATCTCTGGATCAAGGACTGACCTGGTCTCCGCCAATTCTTCTGACGAATCAGGTGCAAGGCGTAACAAGCTTTGGATCCACGATTGCGATCGGACCGCAAGGCGACGTGTATGTCGGATGGATGCAATACGGACCTGGGACCCCGCAATATTTAATGCGGAGATCGCTGGACGGAGGGGTAACCTTTGGTCCAATCGTAACCGTGTCCATGGTCAGCCTTGTACCGACTCCTCTGCCGGTTCCAACCTTTGGCTTCCGCGTCTTGACCATTGCTTATATGGCGACGGATATCTCGCCGTTTAACGGTCAAGGCATCGTCTATGCCGTTTGGCAGGATAACCGTACAGGCAGCGCGCATATCTTTATGTCGCGTTCGACGGACAGGGGCAATACCTGGTCAGTCGCAAAGCAAATTGATGACAGCCCCGCAGGTACGCAGAATTTTCTGCCCAATGCGACGGTTTCCCGCGACACCGGAGCTTTCAAAGCTATGTACTATACCAATCGCGTAACCAGTAATCTTATTGACGTATTTTTGGCCGAGTCGAATGATGCCGGCAATTCGTTTCTGCCTAACCGCCGGATTACCGGCGTCTCTTTTAATCCGAACGCGGACCCTTCGCTTGGCCTTCCTACACCCTCCATTGGCGATTATAATGGCCTGGAAATCAACGCGGCAGGAACAACTTTCGTTGTATGGATGGATACCCGAACCGGCTCGCAGAATATTTTCGAGGACCGGTAAACAAAGAAGCGGTTGGTTAGCCGGAATCCAGCTAACCAACCACCTCATTGCTGCTTACTTACAGATACACGGTTCCATCAAGATGCACGGGGCCGGTTATGGTAACCGAGTTTTGTCCAACATGCTCTACGGTGAGGGAATATTGCTGGAAGGTACCAACGAGCCCGGCCGTTGCCGTTTCCGTATGCTGGAAAGCCGTCGTGAAATCAAGCGCTACCCAAGGGCCTTCTTGCGCTGTTCCGATAAAAGCGGAATCCATGGTCTGATAAACAACCGGAGCAGGAGCAGAGATACCACCGCGCCGGATGCGGAAGAGCAGCTTAGGAACGATATTGAGCAGCAGCAGCTGTGCTTCCCAGCCAATGGATGCTTTGATTTCAATCCGGTTATTGATGTTATTGATTTGGAGAAAAACGGAAGTCAACAAGTATTCGGCACCCGGAGAGATTATAAACGGGAGAGAACCCGTTCCGGCCGCAACTTCTTGGTACTGGTAGTCTACAATTGAAACAGTCATGCTATCACCTCCTTTCAAAAGCAGAAACCGTCAGGAATAACCGATTGTTGTTCCTTTCAAATCGATAGGTCCCGTTATAGTTATCCTGCCGATTCCAGCTGATTCTGCCGTCAGATAATAGGACTGGTATAATCCGGAGGTGCCAGGCTCGGGGGATTCCACATGATAAAAGGTAGTTGTGGTAGAGCGGGCAGATGTGTTGTTGGTGCAGTAACAAGAATCAGCGATTTGAGAGACCTCGGGGAAAGCGGCAGTAACGCCGCCGCGTCTTAGCCTGAGTATGATCTTCGGCACAATGGATAGTTGAGACGGTTCGGCCCTCCAACAGACGGAGGCCTCGATAAAATTTTTACTGTCTGGGCTAGAGCTTTTTAGAAATAAGGATGTAAGCATGATTTCTGTACCCGGAGGAATGGGAAGCGGGAGGGAATAGGTGCCCGGCAATATGTTTACGGAAGCAGAATCAAGAATAGCCATCGTTTTGTTTTCCTCCTCTTTCTATAGGTTGAAAGTTCCGCCAATAAGCGTAATCGGTCCGGAGATTGTGGCTTGACCAGCACCTGCAAGCTCTGCCGTCAGGCAATATTGTTGAAAGGTTCCGACGTTCTCTATACTTGGCTGATCGGTGAATTGCAAGGATAAAGTTTTATCTATCGTTAATATAGGAACGTCATGGCCTAGAGTGATGGAATCGACGAACCAGCAAATTAACTTATGGTCGGATGTAAACCCGCCGCGGCGTATTCGGAAAATCATATTGATATGCTGCGTGTTCTGTAACAGAGGAGTCTCCCAGCCGATCGTTGCATAACCATTTACTCGGGTTTGATAATCCGGTATGGAAAGGAAGACGGATGTAAGCAAAATCTCGGTACCCGCGGTCAAATTCAGCGGCAGCGATTCCGCTCCGACAGATACCTCCTGCGCGGAAAAATCAATCCAATTGCTCAAGCCGATCTCCTCCTCGTTTTTTTGCTTTCATATATTAGATTCATAGATTTGGTAGGATGCAATGTACAGATATCCCCTGGTAAATATCTGTTCTTCGGAATAAGTTTGATTTTATGGTTAGTGGAGGGAAAAAAATGGATGACGAAATTGCGAAGATGGAACGAATGTATGCAACGTCAGTAGATGACGCCATGCCGGATCATTACTTTCGCTATCAATATGCGGTACGATTTATCCGCCCTGGTGATATTTTGCTTGATGCAGCATGCGGTTCTGGCTTTGGAACGCATTACATGGCAACCCAGTCTGCTTGCACATTAGCTGTCGGGGTGGATAAGTCTGAGCATGGATTAGACTGGGCGGTTCATCACTTCTTCTCCCACAAAACCGTTTATTGCCAGACCGATTTATCGGGCAATTTCCATGAGGAGCTCCCGCTGCCACTCTATGATGTCGTTATTTGTTTTGAAACGGTAGAGCATATGAAGGATGATCAGTCATTTATCCGAAAACTGTATCAATGCTTGAATAAGGGCGGGGTGCTGCTTATTTCCGCGCCTAACGAGAACGTTATTCCCTATTTGAAAAATCCCTACTTTTTGCATGGCGTCAACCCGCATCATTATCGCCACTATCGTCCTGAAGAGCTGCGCAGCTTGCTTGTTAAGCAAGGCTTCCATATCCAGCAGGCCGTAACGCAAGATAACGATACGTACGAGATTGTGCCCGGAAGGGACGATGGATTCACAATTATTTATGTGGCCACCAAGTGAAAAAAATGACGGAGAAAGCTAATATGCCACTGGCTGCAGTGACGATATTAGCTTTCTTGTTATTTCATTTGCACATGCTGATAGGTGTTAGAGAGCCCTTCAAACAAACTGCATGCAGGCCGCCAGCCTAATCGTTGACTGGCTTTTGTATTGTCCAGACAGCTGTCCATAATATCGCCAGGCCGTTCCGGGCCGTAAATAATCTCGACATTTTGACCGTGGATAAGCTTTATTATTTGAATCAAATTGTTTATGGAAGTGCGCAATCCCGTGCTGATATTGATCGTTTCCTGGTCTCCTTGGTGAATAGCTGCCAAGTTCGCTTGGACAACATCCTGCACATAGATGAAATCGCGGGTTTGATTTCCGCTGCCGTTAACGTAAAGAGGAAGGGCTTGTTTTAATTTGTTCATAAAAATAGAAACGACGCCGCCTTCACCCGAAGCGTTTTGCCGAGGGCCGTACACGTTGCTGTATCGTAATATCGTATAGCGAAGACCACACATTTCATGGAACAGCCGGATATAGTTTTCTCCAGTAAGCTTGGACAGTCCGTAATAGGAAATGGGGGCTGTAACGGCATCCTCCGCATTCCTTTCTTTATTGGAATCGCCATAAACAGCGGAGGTAGAAGAAAAAACAAGCTTGCCGACTTCGGCCTGCCGGCATGCCATCATAAGGCGAATCGTTCCAACGATATTGACGGAAGAATCAAAGGCGGGATCCGCTACTGAATGCTGGACATCGACCTGCGCAGCCATATGAAATACAACATCTGGTTTAACTTGCTTGATGATCTGCATAGCGGCATCACTATTAATGTCCAGTTCATGTAGAACTGCATCGGGATGGACGTTGTATTTAAAGCCTGTAGATAAATTATCAATGACATGGACTGCGGCGCCTGCTCGAACAAGCGCATCTGTTAGGTGGGAACCAATAAAGCCTGCGCCTCCAGTAACTAAAGCTTTCATTATTCAACTCCTCAATTGACGATATCCTTCATAGTACGTGCAAGTTTGGAGTTGGAATAATGTATATATCTCATAGACTATAGCCAATTTATTTCATTCGATATCTAAGAAAGCTGGTTAAGGACTGCTTATTCCATTGTTCATTCAACAGGAAAATCCATGATTAGACAAAAATAACGGCTGAGCGAAGAAATTTTTAGGAGAAAAGTAGGATGTGGAGGGGAGGGACAGGAAGTAAAATCGAGAGCGTGGAGCCCCTCTTCAGATGACGGCTCCACCTTTTCGGAGCTTTAAGAAACCGGTTTCATGAAACCGTTTTCTTAATTGGCCCAACCAATTCAAATCAAGGGGGAAGACGAGTGAAACCGTTCAAGCTTAAGAAAAGGACCGCGGCAGCCATGCTGGGTACCGTCATCAGCCTTACCTCGCTGGGGAGTCCAACTTACGCGGCAGAAGCAGCGATAACGCCTGTTACATTCGACGCCGTCGTAAAGGTGGATGCCTCGACCACCTTCCAGACCATCGATAACTTCGGAGCGTCCGATGCCTGGAGCATGGAGCAGCTCGGGAAGAACTGGACGGAGGAGAACAAGAACAAGGTAGCGGACCTGCTCTTCTCAAGGGACAAGGGGATTGGCCTTACCGCTTGGCGTTTCAATATCGGGGCGGGCTCAACCGAGACGGACAAGACGATCATTACCGATCCTTGGCGCCGCGTCGAATCGTTCAAATCCTCGGAGAACGGCCACTATGACTGGAGCAAGCAGGCCGGTCAGCAATGGTTCCTGCAAGCAGCCAAAGACCGCGGCGTAGATACGCTTATCGGCTTCGTGAACAGCCCGCCGGTATGGATGACGAAGAACGGCCATGCCCAGCCGGATTCCACGGTTGGATCCACGAACCTGAAAGACGGGTACGAGGACGAATTCGCGACCTTCCTGACGGATGTCATTGAACATTTCAAGAAGCAAGGCATTTATCTGAACTATATCAGCCCGATCAATGAACCGACCTGGGACTGGAACAAAGCGGGCCAGGAAGGCAACCGATATAACAACGACGATATTAAGCGTGTTATTCTCGAGCTGTACAAGCAGCTTCAGGCCAAAGGGCTTGAGACGCAGATCAGCGCGCCGGACGGCGTAGAGATTACGGCACTGCTGGACGATGAAGTATTCAAATCCTTCTCGGGCCAAGAGAAGTACAGCGGCGGCTCCAACAGCCTTGGCGTTGGCAAATACCGCGAATATATTAAAGACCTGCTCGGGGATCCGGAGCTGCAGGAAGCGGTTGGCCATCATATCGCTTCTCACTCCTACTGGTCGGATTACAGCAAGACGGGTGATGACCGGTACGGCACGTTAAGGGATTTGCTGTTCTCCAATTTGAACAAATACGACCGCGAAGCGGTTTATTGGATGAGCGAATATTGCATTCTCGGGGACTACGGTCCCGGCCGAGACCTTGGCATTGACCCGGCGCTCTATATCGCGAAGACGATCCATTTCGACCTGGCGAGAGCAAATGCTTCCGCATGGCAGTGGTGGACGGCCGTATCCGCGGGAGATTACAAGGACGGCCTGATCTATACCGACTTCCATAACCCGGGCGACGAGCAAAATATTCTCACTTCGAAAATGTTCTGGACGCTAGGCAACTACAGTAAATTCATCCGTCCGGGCGCGGAGCGTATCGCGCTCTCCGGTCTGGATGAGAATGCGCGTAACGGCGCATTGCTCGGATCGGCCTACAAGCATGACGGAGAGAATACCGTAACGACGGTATTCGTCAACGACAGCGCGAAGGAGCAGCATATCAAGGTTGAAATCAGCGGCATCGACAAGCATGAGGCGGTTCATGTATTAAAGCCGTATGTCACATCGGCAGACGAGGATCTGGCGAGAGGCTCGGACATTCCGGCATCGGCTGACGGCTCGTTCGATGCGGTTATCCCGGCCCGTTCCATCGTGACGCTTAACGGCGATGTCGTAAAAGAAAACAAAAAACCGGATGCTCCTCAAATCGTAAAGGTAGAGCCGCTTAACAAAGGTCTTAAAATCGACTTCGAGGCTCCAAAAGGCGCTTACCGATACGAAGTGGAATACGGCAGCAAAAATGACAAGAAGGTATTGAAGCTGTCGAACATGTCCACCGATACGGTTATTCTGCAAGGTCTGAAGAACGATAGCCAGTATGATGTGACGGTACGAGCGGGCAATGACAATGGCTTTGGCCCGCCATCCAAGAAAGCGTATGGCACGCCTAAGCTGCTTGCGCCATCCGGCGTAAAAGCCGCAAGCTCGGATGGAGGTTTTGTCCTCACTTACAATACTCAGATTGGCGTACCGTCTTATCGCGTTCGATACGGCACCAAACAAGGCAATTATGACAGGCAATATGTGACCCAGGTACCTAACGGCAAGATTCAGATTGACGGACTTGCGAACGGAACGGTGTATTACGGCGTTGTGGAAGCAGTCGACGGCACAAGCGCGAGCCAGCCTTCCGTCGAATTTCAAGTAATGCCGGATATTGCCGCGCCAGGCAAGCTGGTTGCGATCCCGGGCAACGGGGAAGCGCTGCTTACGTTTGGAGCTGTTGGTGGAGCAGCCGGCTACAGCGTGCAAACCTCGCTGAACGATAACGCTCAGCAGATCACTAGCAACAAAACCGTATTAACCGGTCTAACGAACGGAGAAGCGGTAACCGTGCGCGTCTCGACGATTGGCAAAGGCGGCAGAGGAACCGGCTACACCGAAACCTCGGTTACGCCTGCGAACGGGGAAATCCGGTTTAAGGACGATTTTACAAGCGGTAATCTCTCGGGTTACACGCAGGATGTAAGCAAGTGGGTCATGGAAGACGGACTTCTAAAGCATGCTTCCGGCGGCAATAACCGCGGCGAGATTGGCGTAAACAATCTTTCGATCATTGACGGTACCATTACCGCTGTAGCGAAGCATGCCTTGGGCGAAGCGGATTGGGGAATTACGTTCCGCGGCAGCAGTTATTCGAAGGGGTATGTGTTTGGCTTCGAGAACGGCATTCTGTTCCTTCGCAGAGACGGGCAAAACCTGGCCGAAGCCGTACCTTTCTCGCCTAAATTAGGGGAGTACTACAAGATGGAGGTACAGCTCGACGGTCAGCATATTCAGGCCTATCTGGACGGAAATCTGATCTTTGACGTCAAAGATTCGACGTACACGAGCGGACGCGTTGGACTGCATAGCTGGGCGGACGCGCAATTCGCTTACCTGCAGGTTGCCCGTAATCCCGAAAACCTGACAGCCGCTCCGGAAATTTATCAGATCAAGGAAGGGGACGGGCAGGTTGTGCTTCAATTCAGGGAAGTAGACGGAGCGGACAGCTACCTGATCCGTTATGCGCCAAAAAATGGCGGAGCGGCAGCGGAGGTTGCAGCAACACCAGGCTCGTCGGTTGTAACGGGCCTTCAGAACGGCACGGCTTATTCGTTTAAGGCCGTGGCCGTTCGCGGCGGAGTTGCTTCGGAATCCGCACCCATGGATGCGACGCCTAACTCGAATAACAAAGTCGTCTATTATGCGGATGCCGGAGACGGAACTCCTGGCACTCTAGAGGATGGCGAAGTGTTGGGCATTTACCAGTCGCAGGAGGAGCAAGAGTATGGCCTTGATTCGATTACCGGCATGAAGTGGGGCTATGTCGCCGACGACGGAAAGACATGGGCTCAAACCTCCCCGGTAGACGCTTACGAGACGATCCGCCAATACGACGGCAACGAGAACGGCAAAGGAATCGCCTACCGCTTTCAGCTGCCGGAGGGTGCGTACAAAGTGACGGTTGGCTTTTATGATCCATGGAAGGCCAGCGACCGGAATATGGACCTGACGATTAACGGCGAGACCAAGCTGAGCGATTACGTCATTGGCTCCAGCCGCGAAGCGAAGGTATTCGAGAACATTTCCGCAGTAAACGGCGAGATTATTGTCAAAGCGGTTAAGGACGGCAATTCCAAGCCGATGATTGCATGGATAAAGATTGAGAAATAATATTGATTGCAAGCAAAAGCGTGCGCTTCCGAGAAAGGAAGCACACGCTTTTTTTCTAAGGCGTATTTACGAGGGATTTGAAATATTACGGACTGCTTAGGACGGACAATTAGATTTTATCGCCATAATCCTTTATCATTATCCTATATGGTTAGCTTAATAAAACCTTATATAGAGAGGATACGAGCCAAATGCCTGATACTGAAAAAATCAAACTGACTTCCTACTCCACGAAAGGCGGCTGCGGCTGCAAGATTGGTCCCGGCGACCTGTCGCAAGTTATCCGTTCCCTGCCGGTACCCGTGGCGGATCCCAATCTTCTGGTCGGCATCGATACGAGCGACGATGCAGGCGTATACAAATTAAGCGACGACCTTGCGCTGGTGCAAACCGTCGACTTCTTTACTCCCATCGTCGACGATCCGTATTCGTTCGGACAGGTAGCCGCCGCCAATGCGATCAGCGATATCTACGCGATGGGCGGCAGACCGCTGACCGCGCTGAACATCGTTGCCTTTCCGATCAAGACGCTCGACAAACAGGTGCTGGCCGATATTTTGCGCGGCGCGGGCGATAAGATGAAGGAAGCCGGCATTACCCTCGTTGGCGGCCATTCCATCGACGATAACGAGCCGAAGTTTGGTCTGGCCGTTACAGGGCTCATTCACCCGGACAAAGTGAGAACCAATGCGGGTTCGGTTCCGGGAGACAAGCTTATCCTGACCAAGCCGATTGGCGTAGGCATTCTTACGACCTCCATCAAGAAAGACAAGCTGTCGGATGAAGAGGTTCAGCGCGTGACGGATGTGATGGCAACGCTGAACAAGACGGCGGCTGAAACGATGGAGCCGTATAATGTGCATGCGTGCACGGACGTGACCGGTTTTGGCTTGATTGGTCACTCGCTTGAGATGGCTAAAGGCAGCGGCGTCGGAATCCGCATCCATGCGAGTGAAGTGCCGATGCTGCCGCGCGTTAGGGAGCTGGCCGAGGAAGGTTTCGTACCGGGAGGAACCAAGAACAACTTCGCCCATGTGCAGGATTCGATCAGCTTCCCGGAAACGCTGGATCAGATCGGTCAATGGATTTTATGCGATGCGGTGACGTCCGGCGGATTGCTTATTTCCGTGGATGGCAGCCAAGCGGAGGAGCTTCTGGGCAAGCTGAAGCAATTCGGCGTGGAAGCGGCCATGATCGGAGAGACGGTAGCCGACCATCCGGGACGTATCGTTGTACTGTAGCTTGATCGGATAAGGAGCGGTTAACTTGTTTCAAGACATCACCATAGAGGAATTGCTGGCATTACGGGAGAAGAAAGAAATCGTGATGATCGACGTGCGTTCTCCATCGGAATACGCCGATTCCACCATTCCGGGGAGCCTGAATATTCCGCTCTTCGACGATTCGGAGAGGGCGGAGGTGGGCACGATTTACAAGCAGGTCAGCGTCCAGGCGGCCAAGGACCGGGGGCTTGAATTATTTTCGGCCAAGCTGCCGGCTTTCATCAAAGCCTTCGAGCAGATCAAAGACACTAAAGCCGTATTCTGCTGGCGCGGCGGCATGCGAAGCAAGACGACGGCTACGGTGCTGTCGCTGATGGGAATCCGGGCTTACCGGCTGACCGGAGGCTTCCGAACCTACCGGAAGTGGATTGTGGATACGCTTGAGCATCTCGAGCTCAAGCCGCAGGCGATTGTGCTTCAAGGCCATACGGGAACCGGGAAAACGGCGATATTGCGCGAGCTTCAAGGGGAAGGCTATCCTGTTCTCGATTTGGAAGGCATGGCGGGGCATCGAGGCTCGATCTTCGGCCAAGTCGGGCAAAAGGCGAATAATCAGAAGACGTTTGAAGCTTTACTCGTAACGGAGGTGCTGAAGCTGCAGGACTCGCCGTACGTGCTGATGGAGGGGGAGAGCAAAAGGATCGGCAAAGCCGTGCTGCCTCCATTCCTGATCGAGAAGAAGGAAGCCGGGAAGCAGCTCTTTATCCGTCTGCCGTTGGAAGAACGGGTCCGCCATATCGTGGAGGACTACAATCCGTATGAGAACAAGCAGGAGCTGATTGCCGCGTTCAGGCAGATCGAGAAGCGGATGCATACGCCGATTGCCGCGCAGATTATGCAGGCTCTGACGGAAGACCGGTTCGAGCCTGCTGTACGCCTGCTATTGGAGCATTACTACGATCCGCGTTACGAGCATTCCATGATGCAATATGAGCAGGATAGAATCGAAATCGAAGCGGATACGATCGCGGATGCGGTGCAGAAGGTGAAAGCTTATCTCGCTTTCCATGCTAAATAACGATGAAACCAGTCTAAGGGCCGCCCGCTAGAGAAATGGCTCGCATAAACGAAGTGAATTTAAAAAAAGCGTTGTAGAGGGCTATCCCTACAACGCTTTTTTTATCCCATCGTCAATAACGCAACTTATTGGATAACGCGCTTTTCATTTGCATTAAGCCTTCTGAGCAGCAGTTGTGATCATCCATCTTAGGCCGAATTTGTCCTCGATTTGTCCAAATAGGGCTCCCCAGAAAGCCGGCTCCAGCGGACAAATGACGTTGCCGTTTTCCGCCAGCTGATCGAAGGCAGCTTGAGCTTCAGCTTCATCTTGGTATTCCAGACTCAGATTAATCGCATTGCCTTGTCTAAGCGGCTCAAACACGGAGTCGGACATAAGAATGGTAATGCCTGCCGCCGTCATGCTGAGATTAACAACCTTGTCCTTCAGTTCTTCATTGGATTCAGGAAGCTGGCCGTGGGTGACAACCGACAAAATTTCTCCTCCGAGTGCCTGCACATAAAAGGCTGCCTGTGCTTTCGCGTCTTCCGACATTATGTAAGCCGTAAGTTTTGCCATTTGAATAACATCCTTCCGTCGTGGTTTAGACTGTCTTCTTCAGTCTCTATGAAGACAACGAACGAGGGATGTCCAAATCGACAACGGATATCATTTTTTTGAAAAGATTTTTCCGGGCCGACCGGGTACTACGAAAGTTAGAACTGACGGGCTTGCTATTCCCAAGGTATAATGCTGGTAAATTCATCCTGCTTTATGCGAAAGGAAAGGGGAGAAGAGCGATGCATCCAGCTATGGGCCAACTATTCATGAGGAAAATCATAAGCGCCGGCATAACCACTTTCTTATTTACCATTATTTTCGCCATAGGGGAGCCGGATTTATTTCGCATTCCTAATAACCTGTCCTTAGGAGATAGATTGCATGAAGCGTTTTCCAGCGTTTGTTTCTATCTGTTGTACGCCGGCCCTGTTATTTACGTTTACGGATCGATGACTTCGCTGCTCAGTGAAATCATTGCACGTTTTGTTGCCCCGAGGCGTTGGGTTCAATTGACGGTCTCCGCCGTATTTCATGGCGTTTTCGGACTTATTCTTTATCAAATCAGCTTATTGGCCGCGGCGATCTTTTACTTGTCGGATACGATCTTTTTCATCACCCGGAAGAAGCCGTTGACTCCCCATATAACGGTTGCAAGCGTCCTTCTTCCTCTTGGCCTGTGGCTTGCGAGTTGGATTTATATCCGTATGACTGGCTAAGAAAAAAGCCTCATGCTCCAAGTCTGCTTTGTTTGCGGACGAAGGCATGAGGCGTCGTATTAATTCATTTCCACCGTCTGATTCAGCTCGGTTCCTTCCGTATTTTTACCCATTAACCGATTGAACAGAAACTTCACCATCTTGAACTTGTTGCCGGAATCCCAATATTCGGCGGCCTCGGCATCCACCTTGATCAGCACAAGGTCCGGATCGTCATAGGTTGTCTCCAGTATTTCCTCGTAGGCTTTATTCCAGAATTCCTTTATTTTGTCGGTGCTGTCCACAAGCTCCGCCACGCCGCGGATGGAGACAAAGGATTTGTCCGCGTAAGCTACGTTCACTTGCTTATTGTGGAGCAGCTCGTGAAATTTCTCCGTATCCTTCTTCGTAAGAAACCACAGGGTGCCGTCAAATTCGACATCCTGCGTCTTCATCGGGCGTGACACCAAGCCTTCCTCCGATACCGTAGTCAGCATCGCGATTTTGATGTCCTTAATCAGTTCCCTTACCTTCTCGATGGCTTCCTGAGTATTAGAATTTGCATGCATTCCCATCACCCCGTCCTAAAATTTATGTATCGATATAGTATTACACAAGGAACGGTCCGGCTAATCAGTTATTCATCTCGAAAAGCACGATAAGCCAGTATTTAGCTGTGATCCTTTATTGTTTGCCGCGGTGCTTTCCGTTACGATGGAGGAGTACAACCGGATAAAAAGCGGAATACCGTTTACAAATTAGGGAATTATTCGTATTATAATAAACAATTATGGAAACGCAATGACGAGAAGAGTAAGGGAATAACGTTCTTGAACAGAGAGCTCCGGCAGCTGAGAAGGAGCGGAGAGCGATTCCCCGAACCAAGCCTCTGAGCAGCATGACGGATCCTTACGGGGTGATGGCATGACGGGAGCTCCCGTTACAGAGCTAGAGTATAACCATTGCATGCATGCAATGCCGTACTCGAAGAGGTTGATGTGGCGACATATTAACAAACTGGGGTGGCACCGCGGAACTTCGTCCCCAAGACTTAACGTCTTGGGGGTGGAGTTTTTTTTGTTTCGAAATTCTTTTTAGGAGGGTTACAAAATGGAGAATTCAAAGGAACATTTAGCGGAGCACCATATGTTTAGACTTATTAGCGAGGAGCTTGAACGGAAGCCGTTCAGCAGGGAAATGTGCACGAGATTTCCTCCCGAGCCTAACGGCTATCTCCATATCGGGAGTGCCTACGCGATTCTTACGAACGCTATGATCGCGCAAAATTTCGGCGGCACCTTTCATCTGCGGTTCGACGACACCAATCCGCTAAAGGAAGATATCGAATACGTAAACGCGATAATCGAGGATATCAAGTGGCTTGGCGTTGACCCGAAACAACATATTTATTACGGCTCCGATTATGCGGAAATGATCTACAATGCCGCTATTACCCTAATCAAGAAAGGCAAAGCATTCGTATGCGATCTGACGCCTGACGAGTTAACGGAATACCGCGGGACTTTAACGGAGCCCGGAAGAAACAGTCCCTACCGGGAACGCTCGGTGGAGGAAAATCTGGAGCTTTTCACAAGGATGAAAAACGGAGCCTTTCCGGCCGGTTCCAAAGTATTGCGCGCGAAAATAGACATGGCATCGCCCAATATCAATCTGCGTGATCCGGTTCTTTACCGTATAATTTACGCCGAGCATTATCGGACCAAACGCGACTGGTGCATCTATCCGATGTACGATTTTGCGCATCCGATTCAAGACGCCATTGAAGGAATTACCTACTCGCTCTGCTCGATTGAATTCAAGGATCATCGGCCTTTGTACGAATGGGTCCTGAATGAACTGGAGATTGCCGAACCTCCGCGGCAAAGAGAGTTTGGCCGATTGAGCTTAACCGGCGTTGTCACGAGCAAGCGGTTTTTAAGACAGCT
Source organism: Paenibacillus sp. BK033 (assembly GCF_004345425.1). Classification (GTDB taxonomy): domain Bacteria; phylum Bacillota; class Bacilli; order Paenibacillales; family Paenibacillaceae; genus Pristimantibacillus. The sequence goes on along the minus strand of NZ_SLVP01000002.1, from coordinate 1,033,479 downwards.
GGTGGAAGGCGGCTTCGTGGACGGATGGGATGATCCCAGACTGCCTACCCTTCGCGGCTTAAGTCGCAGGGGGTATACGCCGGAGAGCATCCAAGATTTTATTGAAGAAATCGGGAGCATCCGAAATCAAAGCATCGTGGACATTTCACTCTTGGATCATTTCGTTCGGCAGGACCTTAAGGAGAAAGCGGCAAGCGTGATGGCGGTTATGGAGCCGTTAAAGGTCACCATCACGAATTATCCGGAAGATTCGGAGGAAATGCTGCTGATCGAAAATAACGGCGAGAACGAAGCGCTTGGAAAAAGAGAGGTTCCATTCTCCAGAACCATATATATCGAGCGGGAAGACTTCATGGAGGAGCCGCCCAAAGGCTATCACCGGCTTTGTCCTGGCGGAGAAGTTAGGCTGAAGGGAGCTTATTTTATCCGATGCGATGAGGTTATGAAGGATCCTATTTCCGGTGAAGTCACAGAACTGAGATGCACGTACGACCCGCTTACGAAGAGCGGTTCAGGCTTTACCGGGCGCAAGGTGAAAGGGACGATTCATTGGGTTTCCGCGGCGCATTGCATCCAGGCGGATGTTAACCTGTACGATAAATTGCTTCTGGACGGGGAGCTGCCACGGGATGATGAGGATTGGACATTCAAAATAAATCCCGATTCCTTGGTTCGGAAACAGGTTCTCATTGAAGCGCATGTTAAGCATGCCGGTCCCGAGCGAAAATTCCAGTTTCTGCGACATGGGTATTTCTCTGTTGACACGAAACCCCGTAAGGATGATCATTTGGTGTTTAACCGGGTTGTACCGCTTAAGGATAGCTGGAAAAAACCGAACTAACAACGGGAAGGAGGCCAATCGAAATTGGCTTCCTTTTATTGTTGATAAACAATATCTATCCGCGGGATAAAAAGGTTAAAGCATGATGGTTGAGCCGCTCATGGTATCATACCCCTATCTGGAAAGAAGGTGGTGTGCTCTATGGAACAATTGTCCGAACGGTTTAGACGGTTTGCCGATATGGAATGCAGGCATTCCAGCCGATTATATGTATATCTGGCAAGGAATGCGGCTGAAGATCCGGAGCTTCTTAAGCTTGCTGCCCATTCGCGGCCCGGGCAGCCTGTACCGAATCTTTTTCTGGGGGCGGTTCATTATTTGCTCTTGAAGGGCATTCGGCATGAACTCGCTTATTATTATGACAGCATTGTGCAAGATCCTAAGGATTTGGCCGGGGTATTTGCTCCATTCAAGCAGTTTTGCAAGCAATATGAGGCTGAGATTGTCGATCTCCTGGAAACCAGGCTCGTACAGACCAATGAAGTGCGGCGCTGCGCCTACTTATATCCTGCTTTCTGCTATATCTATCAGTTAACAGGTAAGCCGCTATCCCTAGTTGAGATTGGAACGAGCGCCGGCTTGCAGCTCCTGTGGGACAAATACAAGTATTCCTATACATCCCAAACGGTGGAGTATGGTAATGAGCATGCTGCCCTGAAAATTATATCTGAACTAGGAGGGAATCCTTTTTTATATGCCCAAAGTCCCCCGGTAGCTGACAGAGTTGGAATTGATCTGCATATCAACGACCTTAAGGATCCGGATCATTACCTTTGGCTGAAAGCGTTGATCTGGCCGGAGCATAAGGAACGGAGAGCTTATTTCGAAGCGGCTGCGGCATGTTTGGAGCATTACCCCGTTCATCTAATCGAAGGCGATGGGGTTGAGCTTCTCCCCGACATTATCCCGACACTAGCAAACGATTCGACCTTATGCATTTTTCACACTCATGTGGCCAACCAATTTCCTGCCGCAACAAAAACCAAACTTATCCAGTTCATTCAGGTACTAGGCCAGCAAAGAGATGTTTTCCATCTCTATAACAATATGTGGGACATGGACCTCCATCTCGACTTTTATGGGAATGGCGAAGAAAAGAAGCTTACACTTGCCGAAACAGACGGCCATGGCAGATGGTTTAAGTGGAAGGGATGAATTTCACCGGCGTATTTTTCCGTTGTTACAGGCGCACGGCAAAGCTACCCCCAAAACCGGAGACAAAGACGAATACTATAATACGTTCGATTATTGTAGAATCATCGCTTGTTTTGTTCCCTATTAGTTCTAGAGGGCCATCTTAGAAGATGGTCCTTTTCATTTATGCGGAGGAGTATATATTAATAATAAGGAGGCTGTCCGAAGATGAAACATACGGCTGATCGAATACAGAGTTTTTATCAAAAACAGTACAAGCTCTGCTACATCCAATCCTTTAATCTGGTTCGCTGCGAGCATGAAGCGGGGATGTTGACGGATAATTTGATCATAACGCTTAGTTCGCTTCCGCTCGCCCAGGATGCTCCCAAATTAATCATTACGTTTGAGGATGTCAAAGATCTGAAGATAGGCAGCTTCCAGGGAGCCTTCCGTTTGGATATCAACATTCAGGATATTTCATCCGACCAGCTTGAGAATATTAACTTCCGGGTAAAAGAACAAGAGTACGAAGCCTTTGCCTTTGTATGCAGATGCTTCGAATGGGTTAGAACCTATTAGCGGGATGGCTAAAAATGCTTAAGCGAAAGTCCAGAAGCGCCGGCAGTATGGAATCCATACTGTCGGGTGCTTTTTTTATTGAAAACGAAACTATTCATCCGCCTCCGCCGTCTAACAACTAGAATTAAACCCTTATACTGGAATTTACGAACTTAGAGGTGATCGATTATTAAGCTGCAGAGAAGAACGATCGTCAAGCTTGCCGTTATTGTTGCAGCAGCCTTATGGATCATTAGCTTCCTGTCCCCGCAGTTAACGACCCGGAGGTATATGCTGACCAGCTTCCATCTTGGAAGCGTATTTGCGTCTAAAATTACCAATATGCATCGCTATGATCATCAATACGGCCATTTGTACGATGTGACTAACTTCAAAGACAGAGTTACCGGTGGCGGAATGAGCGTATTTTACTTGAAAAAATTTGGACCGTTCTGGATCGTTTCGAGCGTTGGAACGGGGCCTTGATGGAAGGAGGGGCTCGTCATGAACATCAGCCTAAAGAGCTGGAGGATACGGCTTATTGTTGCGCTATTTTTGGTACTAGCATTCTATATTGGTTTTTATGTCTGGATCCTGCAAAGCGTTAAACATACCGTAACCTCGATCTATATGGACGGGAAAAACGGAATAGCGTTAGACGATTCCTCTGTTTCGGATGCGGTTAAAAGCAAGTTTCTTCAGTTTGTGGATTTCCCGAATCAAAAGCCCGATGACAACGTCCAAGTTCAATTAAGCACGGGTCATGTCTTTCATACCTTTACCAGAGGGACGGTATGGATTCGGTACACGTACGAAGGCGTTGGTCGACATGACCATGCAGCCAGGTATGGGGTATCCAGAGTTCCAATCAAGATTAAAGCCAAGCTTGATCATGGTTCGTGGGTGATCGTCGATAAGGAGGAACAGCCCTAAGGCCAGGAGTAAGTTTTTACAAGGAATCTAGCGAAATTACGATTGCTGGGCGTAATGCCGGCTAAGTAGAATAAATGGAACAAACCGTTTAGGAGAGTGTTCCCTTGGCAAAGGCAGCCGCTAATTCATTATCCGTTTATCCGATTCCAAAAGCATTGCCCGTCAATCATGATTTTGATGTATTTATACGCATCCCGGGCGGGGAATGGACGGAAGTTGGAGTCCTGCTCGTTAAAGTCGACATGCATCATGTAAGAGAGGCTTCGCTTGCGAAATTCGATTGCAACGGTGAAGTCGAAGTGAAAGTCATTTGTAACCGTGAGCCCGTGAGGGATGCCGTTATCCGCCCGCTCTCCACCGGCATTCATGCCGAAATCATTGACGACCGAACCATGCAGTTCCGCTTATCCAAGCCGCAGAAGCTGTCGGTTGAAATAAACGGCGACCGGTTCCATAACCTTCATTTGTTTGCCAAAAAGCTCGCGGAGCAGCGTCCCGATTCGTCGGATCCCGGCGTTGCTTGCATTCATCCCGGCATTCATCGAATCGACGATTTGCAAGCAAAGCTGGCGGATGCCCGTTATCATACGTTATGTTTCGCGGCTGGTCTTCATCATATTGAGCAGGTCGTTGTTCACGTTCCATCGAACAAGAAGATTTACATCGAGGGAGGAGCTTATGTAGCGGGAGCTTTCGTCTGCGACAAGGTGGAAAATGTGCAAATCTCCGGCCACGGAATTATTTACTTGGCGGAGTTCGGCCGCTTCTCAGCGTTCCGTGGCGTCAGGATCATGTATTCGCGGAATATTTCGGTGTCCGGCATAACCGTTGTGGATCCGCCGCATTACAGCATTTATTTGGGACAGTCGCAGCAAATACGAATTGCCGACTTCGAGTCGTTCAGTACGCGAGGCTGGTCTGACGGCATCGATATGATGTCCTGCAGCGACGTTGAGATCGATCATGTCTTTATGCGAAATTCCGATGATTGCATTGCCATTTACGGGCACCGCTGGGGGTATTACGGCGATACGCGCAATATTACAGTGAAGAATTCAACCCTATGGGCAGACGTGGCGCACCCGACCAATATCGGTACCCACGGCGATTACGAAGCAGACGGCACGCAAATTGAGAATATTACTTTCGAGAATATCGATATTCTGGAGCACCATGAACCCCAGGATAATTACCGGGGCTGCCTGTCTATTAACGCCGGGGACAAAAATACGGTGCGCAATGTGACCTACCGCAATATCCGAATCGAACGGTTCGAGCTCGGCAGAATCATCGATATCCGGGTAGTGTGGAATCCGGATTACAATCCGGTCCCGGGCAGCCGGATCGAACAAATCACGTTCGACGGCATTTACTATACCGGCAGCGACAATGCTGTCTCAAGAATCAGCGGCTTTGACGATGATCGCTGCGTCGACGGAGTAACCGTCCATAATCTCTATATCAACGACCTCAAGGTCACTAATATCTCTACCGGCAATATCGAGTTAGGAAGCTATGTAAACAATCTCACTTTCAGTTAAGTTTTCCTTGTATTTAAGATGGTGGTGTTCCATCATTTCTTCCCATCGCCTTGCTCATGGATTCCGCAAAGGAGCAAAATCTAAAAATAGCGTTGCAGGGATAGCCCATGCAACGCTATTTTTTATGGTCACTAAAAGTATTTAGTTACAGTGTAATTCGCGGTATTTTTAAAAAGGCTGGGCTTTTGGCCGCCTTGGATGCGGGCGGCATCGTAGGTTGTGTCTATAATAACCCATTTTTTCAGATTGCTCAGGTACACTTCGTTCCAGGCATGTTCTACGTTCGGCTTGCTGCGTTCTCTGCCCATGACGAGTTTTGTCGGGATGCCAAGGCTTCTGGCCATGGCCGCAAAGGTCGCCGCGTAATCGTAGCAAATGCCTCCGGAAGCCTTGAACACGGTATCCAGGTTCGGAATATAGCCGGCTTTCACGGTCTTTGCTTTGTTATTATCGTAGACGAATTTTTTGGTGATGAAATTATAGATCGCTTGAACCTTTTGTTGATCCGTAGCAGCGGTTTTCGTCAACTCGGCCGCTTTCTTGACCGCCATGGTCTGGCTTGTCCAATTAATCAGCGGATTGGATAGCTTGAACACCTGCTTGTCGTCGGTCTGTTTCACCGCCAAGGTTTCCTGCTTAATAACTTTGTACTGCGTGGCATTCACAGCTTCGGCGATTAGTACCGAATAGCTGCCATTTCCAAGCTGCAGCGGATATTTAACGCCGTTAGTCAGAGGATAATCGTATTGGGTCTTGCCTTTGGCAATGCGGACAATCACTTTCGCGCCGTTTGCGGGCTTGTAATTAACGGTTATGTACCCTTGAGCGACGCCTTGTTTCCCGATAATCGCGGCGGTCGTGGAAGTGGCGGCGAACGTGCTGTTCACGGGCAGGCAGGAGGCAATCAGAGTTGCAAGCAGCAGGAAAAACATTCTTTTAAACATAAAAAAACTCTCCTTTCGGCGGCTGGCTGTCATCTCGGGCATGCGCGCGAGGAAGACCCTGTAGCTTTGCGTCTTTAGCTTTCGCTAAATTTGCCTTTGTCGGTGGAAAGCACCGGTTAATTTGGTTTGCTAGTTTTAATTTACTATAAGCTTGCCGGTTTTCATAGAAAAATCTTCAAGATTCGGCGTTCTGATTTTCGGCTAGAATTCCTTTCACAATGATCCTTTGGGTCGGTTTATAAAGAGGATGGCAGGTAATAAGCGTAATTTCGCTGTCTTTTCCGTTTCCTTCCAGCACCTCGACTTGCGTCGGTTTTACGTATTGCTTCGAATTTACGATATAAGTGAAAGTCTCGTCAGCCGTCTGCACCTGAATGCGGTCGCCAATCTCGATTTCGTCCAACCGGTTGAAATTTTTGCCGTACGTATGGCTGCGATGGCCCGCGATGGCGTAATTGCCGATCTGACCGGGCTTGCCGGTATGCAGGATGCTTGCTACGGATAAGGCTAGATGCGCCTGCGTCGCGTTGGTGATAATAGGCAGCTTCAAATTAATTTTGTCGATGATCAGCACGCCTTCGATCGATTTTTTGCCGATGCCTTTGGACTGAAGCCGCTGTTCCATATCATCCGCCGAGTTGGCGCCGGTTAAGGCCGGGCTGACGGAAGCGGGTGTTTGGTCCTGCTCATCGGCCGTCGTATTCTGCGCATCAATAGGTACCTGGTCTATTCTTTGCAAGTTGTCTTCCCATGCCTTAAGGATTTGACGCTGCTGATAAATCTCGTAACGGTCCTTAATGGTCGGGTAGAGAAAGATGAGAAGTCCTGCGAGAATGAGGAGAATGGGAGCAATTTTTTTAATCATTTTGTCGAATCCTACCTTTTTTATGGCTAAAAATGGATTAAATTGGTTGCGACGTTGTCGAATTCTAGTATAAACTGGATAAGTGCTTTCTGCCTAGTTGTTTTCTCTATTTTTTAGTAGAATAGCGCAAATGGCTGGGACGATAGACTATCATTCAAGAAAAGAGGTTGATGACGGAAAATGGTTTTTAAAAAAATAGCGGGATTAGCAATCGTCCTGCTGCTGCTTTCCCAGGTGGTAAGCGGGACCGGCTTTGTTTCTAAGGCGTATGCCTCGTCCATCGATGATGTGATCAACATCATTGACAGTGCGGAGCTAACCGTACTGGATGCCGGCAATAATCCCGTACCGCTTACGGAGCTGCTTGAGCAGGGGGCGAAAGTAAACCTAGCCTATAGCTGGTCACTGCCCAACGGCCACGGCTTTAAAGAAGGCGACACCTTTACGTTCGGAATTCCGGACGAGTTCTTGCTGTTCAATGACATCTCCGGCGAACTTATGCTGGACCCTGAGACAACAGTCGGAACGTTCGCGGCAACAGCTTCGACCCATCAAGTGGTAATGACGTTTAACGATTACATTACCGATCACGACGATGTAGGGGGCATCCTAAAATTCTCCTCGCAATTCGATAAGCAAAAAATTACGGGAAGCACAACGCATGCCATCACCATTCCGACCAAGGGCGGTACTACGGTGTTTACGCTGCGCTTCAAACCAACGGTTACGTCGACAATCGAGAAGAGCGGCGTGCCCGCAGGCTACAATCCGAAGTCGATTGACTGGACCGTAGACGTGAACAAGGCGCTTGACACCGTTAATAACGCTGTCATGACCGACCCTATTCCGGCCGGCTTGTCGATGGCGGACGCCTCGTCGGTTCAGGTTTACGATTTGAACGTTAATCTGGACGGATCGGTTGCTGTCGGCGGCGCGGTGGATCCAAGCCGTTATACGGCGGATATTACGGGCGGCGCTCTCAACGTGCATTTTGCCGACCCGGTCACATCGGCGTACCGCATCAAATTCACCACGAGCATCGATGATGCCAGCAAGGCTTCCTTCAGCAATACCGCCAAGTTCATGGGCGACAACAAGCCTGAAGTAACCTCTAACTCAACGGTGAACGTCAATTACGGCAAGCTGCTCGATAAGTCGTCGACGGGCTATGATTCCAATACCCAGACGATATCTTGGGCGATTAATTACAATTACAAGGAACAAGCCATTGATCAGACGGACGCGCTGCTTGCGGACACGTTTAATGATGTTCAGGAGCTTGTGCCAGGTTCCATTGCGGTATATCCGGTAACTTTCGATATCAACGGCAACGGAACGAAGGGGGCCGCTCTTCCGGGGTCGGATTACACGGTAACTCCGACCAATGATCCCGCCCAACACTTGAACGGTTTCAATCTCCAATTTAACAACGCGGTCACTTCCGCTTACAAAGTGGAGTATCAGACCCGTTCCATCGATCGCGTAGACGGATCGGGCGCCACGAATATCGTGAACAAGGTTACTGCGAATGGAGCAATGGCTTCCGCTAGCCGCGGCATCAAGCAGGTTATTTTGCAGAAGGGCACCGGCACGATCGATTACGCTGCGCAAACGGTATCCTGGCGTATTCGATTAAATGAAGACAGCAAAACAATGTCTAACGCCCAGTTGATCGACGAGTTTACAAAGGGCGGAATGCAGCTGGTACCGGGGAGCTTAAGCATAACGCCGGACAGCGGAACGGCGGCCGCCTATACGGTTACCGAAATAGCAAGCCCAACTCCTGCGGTTAATGACGGCTTCAAGATTCAGTTTACCGAAGCGATTCACGTGCCTTATACCATTACGTACACAACGAAATACAACAACGATTGGCTGAACTCGGATTGGATTACAACAAACGCCTCTTATCCCAACCACACCACGGTAGATTGGGATGAGAACGCAGCAGCATCTGCTGTCGGGGTAACGGCAACGTTTAATCCGAATAACGAAACAAAGGCCAACGGTTACAAAAAAGGGTCTTACAATGCGGCGACCAAAGAAATCACTTGGACGGTAGGCGTAAACTACAATCGCAAAACATTGGCAAACGCGATCGTGCAAGATCAATTGCTCGCCGGCCAGAAGCTGATTCCGGAATCGCTTCACGTGTATAATATGACGGTTCCGGCCAACGGAAATCCCGCTCAGGGCACTGAAGTCGATGCCGCGGAATACACCGTCAACTATACGGGCGATGTGGTGAAAGTAACCTTTAACCAACCTATCTCCGCGGGATATATTCTGGTGTTCTCCACAAGCCTGGCGGATGACCTCATCGATGCGTCGATAGGCAACACGGCCCAGCTGCTGGACGGGACAAAATCCGAATCCAAGGATTTGACGGCTTCCGTCAATATTCCTCAAGGCGGCGAGTACGTTAACAAGGACGGTCAGCAGAACGGCGGCAAGATCAGTTGGACGATCTATATTAACCGTGGGCAATCGACCGTAAACGACGCGCTTGTGACGGACGAGCCTACGGATAATCAGCTGCTCATTCCGGAGTCGTTTAATTTGTATCCGACGACGGTTGCCGCAAGCGGAACCGTTACGAAAGTGAACACGCCGCTCGTCAAAGGCACGGATTACACGCTTGCGATCGAGACTGATCCCGAAACGGGCAAACAGCTCTTCAAGCTGGCGTTCCTGCACCAAATTACGAGCGCCTACGTGCTGGAGTACCAGTCGCTGATCGTGGCCCAGAATGGCGATACGGTCTCTAACAAGGTCAGCTTCAGCGGCAACAATGTGCAGGCTGTCACCAAGGATTCCGCAAAAGATATCGTCGTTGGCGTATCGGACGGTTCGGGGACGGGCAGCGGCGTACGCGGCGCTCTCACGGTGCTGAAGCAGGACGGGGATACGCAAGCTGCGCTTAGCGGAGCGACTTTCGCGCTTTATCGCCAATCGGGCTCGGACCGTATTCTCGTAAATACGCTGACGACAGGCGCGGACGGCAAAGTTGAATTCAAGAAATTGCTGTACGGAAACTATGTGCTGATTGAAACGGCCGCACCGGTCGGTTATCAACTAGACGCAACCGAGCGTCCTGTCAAAATCGATTCGACAACAGCCGTTAACCTGATCATCGACAATGCTAAAATTTTGGTCTCGCTCACGGTGTTGAAGCAGGATAAGGATAACCATGATCCTTTAAGCGGAGCAACCTATAACCTCTTCCGTCAATCCGGAGCGGTTCGCACGCTCGTGAACACGTTAACGACGGGAGCGGACGGGAAAGCCGTATTTACAAACCTGCCTTATGGCGATTACGTACTTCTTGAAACGGCAGCGCCTTCCGGATATGTACTGGATACGACGGAGCATCCGGTGGCCATCAATTCGCCTACGAATGTTGAAGTGACCCTTGACAATGTGAAAAGGCCTCCTTCACCACCACCGGTAACGCCAACGGATCCGGAACCGCCGACTCCGACGCTGCCGTCAGATCCGGAACCGTCGACGCCGACAGAACCGACAGATCCGGTACCGTCGATGCCTACCGAACCGACTGACCCGGAACCATCGACGACGCCTTCGAAGCCCGTCAAGCAGCCGGACATCCATAAAACGACCAAAAAAGACGAATTGATCGAAAGCAGCGTGAATGTACCTCTTGGCGGCATCGCTGTCGTGAATCAAGGTCCAAAGCATGGTGAGGTCATCGTCAAGCCTGATGGCAGTTGGACTTATAAGCCCGACAAAGGCTATACGGGCAAGGATCGTTTCACCATTATCGTTAAAAATAAGGATGGCAATGCCACGGAAACCTTGATTACGATTACCGTCGATGGCGTACCCCTGGGCACCATTGATTCAGGCACGCCGACATTGCCGAAAACTGGAGAGGGCAGTCAATTGGGAATAAGGCTGGTAGGATTAGCTATTATTCTCGTAGGCGTATTCTTAATGAGTAGAAGGATAATGCGTAAAGCAGAATAAATGTAGTGAGAATGTATGTTTATTGATAACTAACAAGGGGGTGTCCCATAAGTCATGAACATGACGATGGGACACCTCTTTCGTGTTCGGGTATTAGAAATCGAAAAATAGCGTTGCAGGGTCAGCCCTCTGCAACGCTATTTTTATGAGAAATAACTGTTATTTCGCGCTCGAGGAGCATTTAATTGCGCAGTATGAAGCGAAAATTACAAGGAATCTTGTAATTTTATGATATTTTCGTTTTTTTGATACGCTTACAATTTAAGTAGCAAGTCAACGACAGAGAGTAGGAGAATGAACATGGCGAAAGACGAGATTGAGCAGTGGATCGGCAGCACATGGAACAAAATCGAGCGATTGAAGCTACGCTTCGCTTGAACAACAAGCATGTGCTCCTGTGGTAGAGAGAAGAGGAGAGAAAGGAGCAAGAGAGGATGGAAAAAACGCATGCCGTCAAACTTGAAAGCGTCAACATTCCGGGAAAGCAATCCGCTTTAAAGCGCACCTGGAAAGAGTACAAAAAAAGCAAATATCTTCTTCTTATGCTGCTGCCGGTGCTCGTATGGTACGCGATCTTTTGCTATGGGCCGATGTACGGCATTCTGATTGCCTTCAAGGATTACAGTCCTGTTCTCGGAACCTGGGACAGTCCTTGGAACCACTTTGCCTACTTTGATTACTTGTTCAACCAGTCGCCCGAGTTTCCGAGGATTCTGAAAAATACGGTTATCATCAGCGGGTTGAATATAATTTGCGGATTTCCGGCGCCTATTATCCTAGCTCTGCTGCTGAACGAGCTGCGGATTACCTGGTTTAAGAAAATCGCGCAGTCGATTTCGTATTTGCCGCATTTCTTCTCGTGGGTTGTTCTATCCGGCATTGTCTTCCTGATGCTGTCCCCGTCGACTGGACCGGTTAACTACATTCTGGGCTGGTTCGGAGTCGATCCGATCTACTTCCTCGGGGATACAAGATATTTCCGCTTTAGCCTGGTGATCACGAATATCTGGAAGGAAGTGGGCTGGGGAACGATCGTCTACCTTGCGGCCCTGTCGGGGATTGACCAGACCTTGTACGAAGCAGCGCGGATGGACGGGGCGAACCGATGGAAGCAGACCTGGCATGTGACTTTGCCTTCCATGCTGCCGATTATTTCCATTATGTTCATCCTGTCGCTTGGCGGCATTCTGAATGCGGGCTTTGACCAGATCTACAACTTGTGCAGCCCGGCCGTATTCGAAGTCGGGGATGTCATCGACACCTATGTTTACCGTCAAGGGATCGTGAATTTCCAGATGGGATTAACCACGGCGGTTGGCTTATTTAAAAATATCGTCGGGATTACGCTGGTCCTCGGGACGAACTATATCGTGAAAAAGATGGGACAGGAAGGCGTTCTGTAAGGAGGGGAGTATGTCGGTATGAAAATGACTGCCGGAGAAAAAGTGTTTCAAGTGTTTCTGCTTCTGTTCATCTTGATGCTTTGCGTAATAGCGATTTATCCTTTCATTCATATTGCGGCGGTCTCCTTCAGCGCGCCTAAGGAAGCCGGCCGCTTCGGATTCCACTGGTTCCCGAGAGATATCGATCTGTTCTCCTGGGAACAGCTGCTCACGCAAAAGAAAATCTGGATCGGCATGCGCAATACAACGCTGCGTACCGTCCTTGGCACGGTACTTACGCTCATTGCCATGGCGCTTGCCGCCTATCCGCTGTCCCGCAGGCATCTGCCTCACCGCAGCTTTTATACGATGATCATCGTTTTTACGATGTTCTTCAGCGGAGGACTTATTCCGTCTTATCTATTGATCAAAGATTTGCATCTGTTGAATAACTTCTGGGTATACATTTTGCCGGGACTTATCCCAACCTTCTCGATGCTCATTATGCGGAACTTTTTTATGACCATCCCGGTTGAAGTCGAAGAATCCGCCAAAATCGACGGTGCCAACGACATGAGGATACTCTGGAGCATCATTCTACCGCTGTCTAAGCCGGTGCTTGCCACACTGGGGTTATGGGCAGCCGTAGCGAATTGGAACGCCTGGTTTGATGCCATTATCTATGTCACGGATACGGACTTGAAGACGATTCAGTTCTTCCTGAGGGAGGTTGTCGTCACCAGTGCGGACGCCGAGATTTTCGGCCGGGTTACGGGGGCGGCTAATCTTCAGTACGAGACTTCGATCAAAGCGGCAACCGTTATTTTTGCGGTTGTGCCTATCCTTATCGTCTATCCGTTCCTGCAGAAGTATTTCGTCAAAGGGACGATGGTTGGTTCTCTGAAAGGCTGATAGGGTTTGGTTTATCCGGGGTACATTCTCCGTTTAAATAATCGTTTATTCCATGTAAAGGGGAGCAAAAAAAGATGAAGCATGGCAAAAAGGTGATTCTGGCATCCGTATTGGCAATGTCTCTTATGGCGGCAGGCTGCAGCAGCAATTCCAATAACAATGCGAATAGCGGCGCAACAAACGCATCCCAGACCAACGATGCAAAAGGAAACAGCGGCGCAGAAAAAGAAGCGCCTATCGAGATCTCGATCGGTTCGACCTGGAACCTTCCTTCCGCAGACGGGAACCCGACTCAGAAGTATTTGGAAGAGAAATACAACGTCAAATTCATCAACATGAATTTGACGGATGAAAGCTTTAAGCTCAAGCTCGCCTCTAACGAGATTCCGGATATTTTCCCGGGTACGCTGCAGGAAGCGGACATGGCGAATTACGCAAGACAAGGCATCATCGCAAGCATTTCGACCGATGAGATCAAGCAGTATATGCCGAAATATTCGGCGGACATCGATCAGGTCGATACGGCGGCATGGGGAATTGCCATGGTTGACGGCAAGAATTACGGTGTGCCGAGAATTTGGCTGAACGGCCGTTACGGCTTTATTCCTACTTATAACGGGGCGTGGCTGAACAAGATCGGTTATACCGAAGCTCCAAAAACGCTGGAAGAATACGAGGACGTGCTGACGAAATTCCGCAATGACGATCCGGACGGCAACGGCAAGAAGGATACGTACGGCATGACGGGCCGCGGCAAATCGGCACGAAACCAGCTGTTTAACGAAGTATTCGCCGCTTACGGCGTTAATCCTTATCAGTTTATGGCAGCGGCGGACGGTACGGTCACTTGGGGCGGGATCACCGACCAGGCGAAGGAGGCCGTAAAGAAGATTAATCAATGGTACAATTCGGACCTGATTGATCCGGAGTTCCTGACGGATGACCAGGACCAGATCAACACCAAATGGAACAGCCGGAAAATCGGCATTAAGGATAATTACATGTACCATCATTTGTTCGGCCAGCTGGAGCAGGACAAAGCAAACGGCTTCCCTGTCGTTTACGGCAAAGGTCTGATTGGCCCTGCCGGCAAATCCTATGTGATGTCCAACGGTCCTCTGCAGACCCCGCTCATGTTCGGCAAGCAGCTGGAGAAGGACGACAAGAAACGGATCAAGATCCTGCAGATGCTTGAAGACCTGGCGACAAACGACGAAGTGTACCTGAGAACGACATACGGGGAAGAAGGCAAATCCTACGATATGGTAGACGGCGTTCCGGTATGGAAAAAAGAATACCTGGATACTCCGCAGCTCCAGAACGACCTTGGCACGGGAGGCTATTATAACCCGTTTGTAGACCGTTCGCTCTCCAATGCGAAGTTCCAGATGCCTGCCGACAAGCAAGCATTCTCGGATAAGCTGAATGCCGGCAACGAGATCGTTTCCGACCTTCTTGGACCAACTCCGCTGGAGTCGAAGACGAAATATTTGGCGAACTTGAACACGCTTGAGGATTCGTTCTATTCCAAGGTCATGGTCACGAAAGGCGATGCGGAGAAGGAATTTGAAGCCTTTAAATCGGAGTGGCTGAAAGCCGGCGGTCAGGAAATGCTGGACGAGGCGACTAAAGTGTATCAAGAACGTCAAGCCGCATTGAAATAATAGGCAAGGAAGGCTTCTGAACGAATTCAGGGGTCTTCCTTTTTTGGCAACTGGCACGGCGATGGAAAATCTCCTGAGGATAGAGGGTTGATCAAGTGGCGGATCACTATGCAGGTTATTTGTTTGCCTATTTCAAAGGCAATGAGACGGCCGAAGAAGAGCAGGTATACTTTGCGCTAAGCAAAGGAAACGACCCCCTGCATTGGCATGAGCTTAACGGAGGCAGGCCCGTGCTGACCTCGTATCTTGGGGAGGGCGGCGTGCGGGATCCGTATTTGGCGCGATCGCCGCAGGGGGATAAGTTTTATCTTGTCGCGACGGATTTGAGTATTTACCGGAAGCCCGGCTGGAACCGGGCGGTCACCGAGGGCAGCCGGTCGATTATGGTCTGGCATTCGTACGATCTGGTTCATTGGTCGGATCAGCGGATGGTTGAGATTGCGAACGCGGAAGCAGGCTGCGCTTGGGCGCCCGAAATTTTCTATGATGCGGGCTGCCGGGAATACAAGGTGTTCTGGGCCTCAATGGCGGACTCTTCAGACGGGGGATCTGGCGGAAGGTATCACCGGATGATGGCTGCGGCAACGAAAGATTTTGTCCATTTCAGCAGGCCCGAAGTGTATATGGATTACGGCTATTCCGTGCTTGATGCAACCTTGATCGAGCATAACGGATTGATTTACCGGTTCGCAAAGGGCAAAAACATCATGCAGGAAGTAGGAACGGGTATTAAAAACGATAAGTACAGGATGATTCATGGGCAGGTGGAGCAGGATTTTATGGTCCGAGGCGAAGGCCCCATCGTCTTCAAATCCAATGTCGAAGAGAAATGGTATCTGTTTATCGATGAGTTCGGGTTTCGGGGCTATATCCCGCTGGTTACGTCCGATCTCGGATCCGGATACTGGCAAGTACCCGCTCAATATACGCTGCCCAGGCAGACGCGGCATGGTTCGGTTATCCCCGTCACGTTAGCGGAATACGATCGACTGCTGCAAGTCTATGGCTAGAACTTTATCCTTCTATTTATATTTGTCCGGATATCCTATAAAATTTAATAGAATTGCAAGCGTTAACATTACGGGGGGAAGAGGGGCGGGATAAGTCATGCGAATCTTGATTGCCGATGACGATGATTACACCCGGGAAGGCTTAAGCGAGACGATCGATTTCGAGAAATTCGGCATCCGGGAAGTTTTTCTCGCAAGCGACGGTGCTGAAGCATTAAGGCTCGCTGGGCTGAAGAAGCCGGATATTGTCCTGACGGATATCCGCATGCCCAAGCTGAACGGGATCGAATTTGCCGAGAAGCTTGCCGAGACTTCTCCGGAATGCCAGTTGCTATTTATGAGCGGGTATATGGACGTGGAATATCTCAAAAGCGCGATTAAGCTGTCCGCCGTTGAATATATCGAGAAGCCTCTCAAGCTGGGGGAAGTGGAGCAGGCGATATTAAAATCGGTCCGCACCATTCAGAGCAAGCAGAAGCAAACGGCCGTTCTGAATCAAAAGAATGAGCTGGAGCGGCAAAGATTGGCCGGCCTGCTGAGGGAGAGCGGCGCCAATCCGGATACCGTCAAGGAGTTATGCCAGGAAACAGGTTTTCCGGTGGGCAAGCGTTACGCGGGAATGATTGTGTCATGCCGGAAGAAAGAAGAGGGCAGCGGGGCCGATCTTGACCTCATCAATCGCTATTGGAGCAGCAACGGCGTCATGGCCATCGGGGAGCAGCTCGATCGTTACCGCTGCTTTGTTGTTGCCGCTTACGACAAGCAGGACTACAAGCGGATTCATTATTTGGCGGATTTATTTGTGAGAAAACAGGAGGCGTACAGCCTTGCCATAGGAGAGCCGGCAAACGGGCTGGAGTTGATGCCCGCAAGTTTCCAATCAGCCAGCCGGGCTTCGGAACGGTCGTTCTACGATCCGGAGCGCGGATTCTATCAGCCGCAGGAGGAGAAGGGGCAGAGCCATGCCGTACTTGCCAATCTGCTGCCGGAGTTTTACAAGCGGAAGGAAGAAAGTCCGGAGTTGCTCCCGGAGTGGGTGAAAACTTCGTGCAGGCTGTTAAGAGAACAGGAATACGCCGACCGTGCCCGGATCATCGCGATATTCGAGACGGCGGCGTTAGCCTTGGTCGGAGGCAGCCAGAAGCTGCTTATCGGACTGGAGAACGAATACGGCATTCATCGTGTAGAAGAAGCGTTGCGGGATTGCCGAACCCTGGAACAAGTAGAATTGACAATGAGCATCATCTGCTCGGCCTATTTGGAGGAGGTGAAGCAGACCTCGCCCTACTCGCGGCTGGTGCAGGATGTGCTTCACTATATTGCGGGGCATTATCAGAATCCGGATCTGGATTTGCGGATGATCGCCGACCATATGCATTTGTCTACCGCGCATTTGGGAATGTTGTTCAAGCAAGAGACCGGCGTATCGATTAAGCAGTATATCGGCGATTACCGGATAGGACTGGCGAAAAAGCTGGTCATGAGCGAGCATTACAAAATGAATACCATTGCCGAGCTGTGCGGCTATGCCAGCGCGAGCTACTTCGCCAAAGTATTCAAGGCTTCAACCGATTTGTCGCCACTTGAATACAGAAAGAAGACCTGATCCGGATGAACCTTATTCATGCTGTCAACGATATGCCTCTGCGCAAAAAAATTATCATTCTATTCGCCTTAATCGGGATTGTCCCGCTTATTATTACGTTCTTTATCTCCTATGGGGAGATCCGCAAGCTGGTTGTGAACGGGCAAAATTACGCCGAGAACCAGAGCTACGAGCAAACGCTGACAACCTTAAACCGCAAGCTGGAGCATATTGAGGAATTATCCTCCATGCTTATCGTAAACAAGGATATGGAGGCGATTCTCGCCAAGGGCTCGGCACGGATGAGCGTGGCCGACCAGATCGAGGTCTACGGCAATATCGTGGATTACACGCAAATTATGGTGTCCAGCTCGGACATTGACAGCATCGTATATTTTGTGGACGATAACTATGCTTTTACGGGCGTAGATACGTTATTCCGGCGGATGAACAGCATCCGGCAGCTGGATTGGGCGCAGAAGGTCATCGAGAACAAGGGCGGTCCCACCTGGACGTTAAACAAAGATATCGATACCCGCACGGGACAGACCTATCTCTCCTTGAACAAGCTGCTCTGGAATCCGGAGGACTATACCTCCGCAATTGGCATCGTCTCGCTTAACCTGGAGCTGAAGCAAATTCAGCAAAGCTTGACGAAATCCAATCCGGAGCAGCTTGTTTATGTGGAGACGGCAGCCGGCGAGCTTGTGGCCGGCAGCGGCGGGAAGGAGCTGGAAACGATGCGGTTGGATAAGCCGTTTGACAGCAAGGGCTCCTATGTGAATGTCTCGCTGGCAAGCGGGTCCTATATGGCGAGAGGCCAAGAAATAGGGGGTACCAATCTGTATTTGATGTCCGTTATTTCGCACCGCGCCGCCACGAAGAGCATTAATGAAATCAAATATCAGATGGGGATGGTTTACGTGATCATCTGTCTCCTTCTGCTTTTGTTTATTTTCCCGGTGGCCAGATCGATTACCCGCAGAATTTATCTGCTGATGAACAAGATGAGCCAGGTTCGGCAGGGCCGCCTGAACGAGCTGGATATCCGGACAAGCAAAGACGAGGTCGGCCAGCTTATCTTAAGCTATAATTACATGATTAACAGCGTGCAGGAGCTGATGGTCGAGCAGTACAAATTAGGCCAGGAGAAAACGCAGGCCGAGCTGAAGGCGCTCCAGTCCCAGATCAATCCCCATTTCTTGTACAATACGCTGGATATGCTGAACTGGATGGCGCAGAAGGAAGAGCGGGACAACATTCAGCAGATTATTTATGCGTTGTCCGATTATTACAAGCTGATTCTGAACAAAGGCAATGATTTTGTTACGGTCAGGGATGAGCTGAGGTTAAGCTCGATTTATATGGAGATTCAGAAGAAACGGTTCAAGAACCGGGTCCAGCTTGAAATGGAAGTGGAGGAATCGGTGATGGATTGCATGCTCCCGAAAATTACGATTCAGCCGCTTGTGGAGAACGCGATTCTTCACGGTGTCTCGGAGAAGCCCGGCGGCCGGGGCACCATCCGGATTACGGGCCATATTGAGGGGGAACGCCTCATTATGCGAATCAGTGACGATGGCGTCGGTATGCCGGAAGAGGGAGGCGGCGGGCAGCGAAAGCATCGCGGGAGCGGTTACGGCCTAAGCAATATCAGGAAGCGGCTGGATTTATATTTTGGCCAAACAGCCGAGCTGCAGCTTCAAAGTACGCCAGGCGAGGGAACCGACGTGACGATAAACGTTCCGGTAACTCATCGTTGAGTAGAGGCAATGGATGCAAGGGGATGAGGAAAGATGAGGTTGTTTCGAATAACGCCGGCCTTGCTGACGATCCCTCTGGTACTGGGCGGATGCATGGGGCAGGACAATATCCCCGATAGGGCGGAGGTTGCGGAGGCGGTAAAGCCGGTCATTCAGTTAAACGCGATTACGATGGGAAATCCGCCGGCAAGCGGCATGGATTCCTTTTACAAGCAGCTGGACGAATTAACGATACGGGATTTCGGAGCTACGGTCCGGTTTGATTTTATTCCGTGGGATGAAGAGAAAAGCAATATCGGCATGGCGATTGCCTCGAAGAAATACGATTTCTACGTAGGTGGTCCGTGGTCGGATTTCAAGTCCTTTGCAGCCAAAAACGCGTTTGTCGATCTGACACCGCTATTAGGCGAGGTGCCGGCGCTGGTGAAGCATTACAAAGGGATGCTGGAGCAGATGAAGATCGACGGCAGGCTGTACGGCATTCCTCAGCTGAACGTACCGGGGGCCGGTCGGGAAGGGATGCTGTATCGCGAGGATCTGCGGAAGAAGTGGCAGCTGCCCGAGATGAAAGATTTTTCTGTCATGGAGCAATATTTGTATAAGGCGAAAGAAGAGTTTCCGGATACGCCCATGATTATCGACAAGCGTTACAGCGATAACCTGTGGCTTGCCCTGACGGGGGATAAGTATTATTCCGTCGCCGAGTTTGCGGTAGCGCCGATTAACGATCCGTACAAGGTCATCAGCATGTTTGATACGCCGGAGTATAAAGGGATGGTCGCAAAGGCCAAAGAGTGGTACGACGCCGGCATTGTGGATCATGATATTCTCGGGGCCCAGGAGAATGAAACAACCAAGACATTGGCATTAATGAAGGAGAATAAAAAGCCGCTGGAGTTTAATAACCATTTTGGCGCGGTCAGCAATTCGTATATTTCGGCGTTAAAGGCCGCTTATCCGGAGCAGGAATACGGCTGGATGGATTACAAGTTCGATATGTTCCCGAGTACGTTGTTTCTGCCGAATACCTCGGCGAATACTACAACGCAGATCTCGATTGGTTCGAACTCCCGGTATCCGGAGATAGCTCTTCAATTTCTTGAAAAAGCCCATACCAATCAAACCTATTATAATCTTCTGGTATACGGCGTAGAGGGCGAGAATTACAAGCTGCAGGGCGGCATGATCTCTTACGACGGGATTAAGGAAGAGAATAAGAAGCAGGCTTGGACAGGATTAATGGACGGCTACATGAACGTTCCAGTCCGCTATCCGGAAGAATGGCAGGCAATCGTAGACAAGCTGACCGTTAAGGAGGGCCCAAAGCTGGCCGAAAAGAACGGTGTTGACCCGTACCAAAATTTCCTGTTCGATACGTCCTCCTTATTCGACGAGCTGTCCAGTCTGGAGACGGTTCAGGAGCAGTACGTTCAACCGCTGAATCTTGGGATAAGCAAGGACATAGAAGGCGACCTGGCCGCGATGAAGCAGAAGCTGAAGGAAGCGGGCATTGACCGTTATTTGAAGGTGCTGCAGGAGCAGCTGGATGAGATGGAAAAGAAGGAGAGGAAGCAGCCTTGATCGGCTGCTTTTTTGTTGAAAAATAGGATCTCAATATGTAACTTTTACAGCTTATCCATCGTCTAGTGGTTTGTGGAAAAAATTAGGTTATGAAAACGAGTGAAGAAGGAGATCCATTCATGAGATTAGGATTTGATATTCTTATAATCGCGGTTCCCGTAACGCTGCTTTATTTGATTATAAGAATAAGTTTATGGAAAGTGTTCAGAATCAAGTTGATTCGGGAGGTTCTTCATCTATCTTTTGTTTTATACACGTCTTCCGTCGTATTTATTGTGTGGCTTTATTATGCGGCGCAAACGGAATATATGTTGTATAATTATATCCCTTTCAAAACCATCGTTGGTTACCTACAGGAGATCCCCTCCAGCACGGCGTTCAAAAATATTATAGGAAATCTCCTCATTTGCTTGCCGTTTGGTTTTTACTATTATTTTAATATCCGGGTCATTCCCAAAATGAATATAGCCATTTATGCGGTCGCGATCCCGTTTATTATTGAATTCGGACAATGGATCATGTATTTCATTCATCTAGGAATGAGGGCCGTTGATATTGACGACGTTATCTTAAACGGCTCGGGTATTCTAATAGGATATTACATAACGAAAGGCCTTTTTCGGAAGAAGAGGCGTTCGGTTAAATCTACTGAAATGGTATTGAGCCGTTAATAAAGCAGTCTGCCTGCTGGCAGGCTGCTTTACGCATTTCTTCCTTTATTAAGCAGGAATACTTATCCAACTGTCGAATAGGAGTCATTCGATCTACATTCGAACAAATAGGATGGTTGCGAAAGTGAAAGAATTACCTCAAATGACAAGCAACGACAGTCAAAAGTCATACCGCCATTGGATTATAGGCATTCTATTGCTTCTCATTCCCTTTACTGTTGCGATCTATGCTTATTGGCCCCAGTACTATAGTTTCACGACTACGGGCGAGATCGTTCCGATGCAAGAGATCGAAGTCGACGGCAGCGTTAACTTCGTGTATGTCCAAGAAGGCGTTACGCGCAACCGGTATGAGAAGTATTCCGTTGGCCTTCGCGATTCGGAAGCCGAATTTACGAAGGTCGATTCCTCGGCTGAAGACGATCTTAGCGCAATGCTCGACTTTGAGGAAGAAATGCGTAATGAAACGATCCACCATGCCATTGATTCGGCTTCCGAGGTAAGCTCCACCGCGATTACACAAGACCGGCAGAATGAGCGGCTTCAGCAGATCATCGAAGAAACCTCGGATTATTACGGGGACTCCATCGGACTAATGCTGGGGATTGGGCTGGTAGAGGAAACGATGAAGGAGGATTTCTCTCAAGACGGCACGATTATTATCGCGGGCACGGGAACGCTTGAAGAAGACCATACAGTCGGCTCCGTTGGCGCTATCCGGGATAAGCTGCGAACGGCCGAAGCGGCGGGTACGGATATATTCTTCGTGCCCAAGGATAAAGATACGTTTATGTATCCGGGGCTCAGCAATGAGGAAGAAGCCGAGTTAACCTCGGAAAAACTGCGTTTGAAGCTCGAGATTGTCCCGGTTGCGACATTAGAAGAAGCTATTTCCTATTTGCGGCAATTACCTAAACCCTATCTCCGGAGCGTGATTAAACCTTGAAATTGAAGTCAGAGACTTTGTCGAACGTATTGAAAATATTGCTGTGGGTACTTGCCGGATTTGCCTGTGCCGATTTGGTAAGCTCCATTGTGTATACGGCAAGTCTGGATGCTTTCACCGCTTATATTTACGATTTCTACGGTTTCGTCGAGATCGTATCCTCCGTTCTGTATTATATTGCCGCGGTTGTCTATCTTATCTGGATCTATTGCGTTCATCTCGATATGAAGGCGCTCTTCCCTAGCTTCGCCCGTTCGCCGGGAAAAGCGCTTGCGTGCATTCTGATTCCCGTTTACAACTTATTCGGGATTCCTTCTATTTACCGAATGATTGGACGATGTTATCTGGAAGAAACAGACGGTGCCAAGAAGGAAGGGCGCTGGATCTGCAGCCTGGCATTGCCGCTTCTTCTATTCATGATGATTTCAAACGGTCTTGGCCGTATGGTTAATCAAGCCGACGAGCTGAGCGGATCGATGATTCTTATCCTGAGTTTAGTTACGCTGATCCTATACATGTGTTTTTTGATCCTCTGCATCCAAGTATCGCGCGGTTTGCATATTGCCCGTCTAGAGAGCTTCTCAAGGCAATCCAACGATTTTAATGCCGGTGACTTTGAAGAAACCACCGTTGGGCAGCCGACCGCAGCTCATTAGCTTTAATATTGAACAATAAAAGAAGCCAAGTACTTCGGATACTTGGCTTCTTTTATTGCTGAGGCACTTACAGTGCACTTATGCCTGGATTTCTAAAAATTCTTTTATATGTTTTATACCCGGAAAAGGGTTCCCGAATTTGCTAGTATAGGAGTGTAACACAATTGAATAGGGTTTGAGGATCTTTTGCTATCGGAATTTGATGTAGACAGACTAGGGGGGGGCTTATGGTTGACGTTTTTGCTGTCGCAGATATTATTGTTGAGCATATTAAAACTCATTACTCCGAGGATATTTCGATTGTCGGATATTACGGATCTTATTTGCAGGGGCGAGCCACGGAACGTTCCGATTTGGATTTCTTCTTTGTTCCGGCAACCGATAAAGGGAGACAGGCAGAGTGCCAGTTTATAATCGAAGGCATAAGCTTTGACTTTTGGCCAATCGGATGGGATCGTGCTGAAAGAATGGCAGCATCGGAGGAGTGGAACACAACGATAATAGCGGACTGCCAGCTATTGTATGTTCGTTCAGAGGATGATCTTGCTAGATTCATGGCGCTTCGAGACAAGATATCGGGCATTGGAAGCGAATCCAATGCATCGTTAATGGTAAATAAAGCAGAATCCGTTATAAAGGAATGCCTTGCCGGCTTGGCTAATATGCGGATTTTTACAGACTCTAAAGATCTGTCCTATTTTCGGATTCAAGCTCAAAAGATTGCTGGAGACATTTTCAAGTCCCTTGGCTTCTTGAACCAAATCTATTATAAGCGAAGCTGGGGCCACTATCGTGAGCAAGTCAGAGATCTCAAGGTAAAGCCGGAACAACTAGATCAATACCTGGATACGATTATGTTCAGCCATAGTCCGGATGATATTTTAATGGCGTGCGAGAAACTGACGGCTTCCACCATTCGTCTTGTATCGGAGAAAAGAAACAATCTGGTAGAGAATCGCTCTTACAAAGAACGTATGAAGGGATACTACGAAGAGGAACGGGGGATGATGAACAAGCTGTTGACCGCATGCGAAAAGGGCCATTACGAAACAGCCTTCTTTGTTTCTGCCGGCTTGCAAGACGGACTAGCCCGAATATTGTACGCGGCGGAAAAAGGGCGTTGGCCTGGTCTTGGTGACATAGGGGATTATCGAGAGTATTACGTTCGTTTTGGATATCCGGATCTTGTCTCGCTGCTGGATCCAACTAATTTCGAACCGTTACGGTTAGCCGTGTTGCAGCTTATCGTTCAGTTGGAGAAGCATCTCATAGCGGAGGGTGTAGCCTTAAATTCCTTCGACTCTGTTGCTGAATTCGAAGCATTTTACACCAATAAAATATAAAAATAAGATCTAATAAGCTCCGGACAATTCGTCCGGGGCATTTCTTTGCTTACGCAAAAGTTACAGGAATCTTGCAAAATTGCGATAGGAGCGGTCGGGGCCTCGCTCTATAGTTAAAGTAGATTGGACGAAAGGAGGAAGGATGCCGATTCAAAGCGTTTTATGGCGAGGTTATTTGTAAGCGGTATCATCTTACTAGAGGAGGAGTTATTGGTGGGGCAATTAACTTTCAGCAGGGTATGGACGAGGCTGTTGTCCATGATCGTTACCGTGAGCATGGCGGCGTCGATGCTGCCGCAAGGGGCGGCAGCGGCGGCCGAGGATACCGGTGAGGGGAACAGCTCCGGCTATACCGTTACCGTTCAGGAAAGCATCAGCAGCAATGGCTTTACGCATCCCGGCGTCGGATTAACGAAGGACATTCTGGAGAACATGCGGGCTCAAGTGCTTGCGCATAAGGAGCCTTGGTATTCGTATTACACGGCCATGACAACCTCGGCTCAAGCCTCCAAGACCGTGTCGATCAAAAATCAAAGCGCAACCGACCCAACGAAACCGTTGTCCAATTTCTTTAACAGCCAAGGCATTCAATCGAGATTTATAAGCGATGCCCTGCTGGCCTACACGCAATCCATTATGTATGTCGTAACCGGCGATGCGACCTACCGGGCAAATGCGATGAAGGCGATTCGGATCTGGTCCCAAATGGATCCATCCCAATACGCGTATTACACGGATGCTCATATTCATACCGGGATTCCGCTTAACCGGATGGTAACGGCAGCTGAGATTTTGAGATATACAAGCAGCCCCTCGCCGGAATGGGAGTGGACGGAGCAGGATACAACGAATTTTTCAAACAACCTGATTAATCCGGTTATTGAAACGTTTCAACACAGCAACAACTATTTCATGAATCAGCATACGTATCCGTTAATGGGCGCGATGGCCGGTTATATTTTTACGAACAATAAAGAGAGATATAATGAGGCCGTTGAATGGTTCACCGTGAATAAGACAGCGAATGACCAGGGCTTTAACGGATCCATTAAACAGATGTTCCGCATGGTGGATACGAATGACCTGACGGGAGAACCGGTAACGCCGCATGTGCAGCATTTGGAGATGGGACGGGACCAGGCTCACGGAGGCGGCGATTTAACGAACGCGGCGATCCTATCGCGGATGCTGCTGGCGCAGGGAACAAAGGTAGACCCGGTAGACGGTACCGTCTCCGAAAGCGCGGATGCCGTGGGTCCATTCGAGTTTTTGGATGACCGCATTCTCGCAACCGCCGATTATTTCTGGCAATATATGCTTGGCTATGATACCCCTTGGACGCCTGTGGCTTACGCGATTTCGCCGGACGGTACGATCCGGGACACGTATAACCATCTTGCTGCCGGGTATAGGGGCAGGTACAATACCGCGAACTTCTGGGACCTCTATTACTACTATACATACGCGAGAGGGATCGATGTTGCCGAGAAGGCGCCGTATTATTTCGAAGCCTTTAAGAAAAGAACTCCGCTTACGTTTTATTACGGCGGCGGGCTTAACAACAACTGGGATAACGTCGACGGTGGAGGCGACTTCTGGCTGTATATCCCGAAGCAAGCGGAGGCTGAAGGCGCGTCTTATCTGCCAAAACGGCAAGCAAGCCCATCAATCATGGAAGTGGAAGACCGTTACACTGCGTTGGACGCTCATTCCGTGACCAAGCAGGAGGGAGATGCCTCTTATGTCCGCATGAATGCGACGGAAGCGGGAACTACGGTTGCTTATCTAAGCTCGGGTTACGGCTTGCAGACCTTTGGCTTGAAAATCCGGACCAACGGCCCGGCTGATCTCGATATGCTTGGCGCGGCCTGGACCTTGCCGGATACCAACGGACAATGGAGGTATGTGACGGTTTCCGGCTTTATGGGGGATATCGCGTATTTGACAGTGAAAGGATCAATCGGCACCATCGTCGACATCGATCATATTAACGCTCAGGCAGCAACGCAATTAACGCCGCCGGCGTTTAAGTCCGGAAGCTCGGATTTGAAGGTATATACGTTTGTTGGCTCAGCCCTTACTCTCGATCTCTCTGCGGATGATGCCAATAGTGCCGATACGATCACCTATTCGCTGGCTAATAAACCGGAAGGTGCAACGCTAAATGACTCAACGGGCGCATTTAACTGGCAGCCTGCAGAGGCCGGTGAGTCAACCTTTATAGCTGAAGCATCCGATGGAACAAGCGTTTCGGCGAAAAAGATTACCATCGTTACGGCTTCGGACCGGGTATCCGCCGTAAAAGCGGCTATAGCGCCATACGATCCATCCGCCGTTTATGTGTCAGACTCGCTTGCTCAATACGAAGCGGTCTATAACGAGACGATCGGGATGTTAAATACGGCATCCAATGATGCGTTTAATCGGCAGCTGGGCAAGCTTAGGCAATCGGCGGAAAATCTTGCGTTAACGACGCCTCTCCGGGCGGATGGCAGCATTCATTACTCCGATTCCGTTTTCTGGTCCAGCTGGGGAGCCGACGTTACCAAGATGGACGATTTGAGCTATGATACGGGCGGCTATTACGGACTTGCGCTTGGATCAGCTCCTTACCTGTACCATATTCTTGATTTCGGGCCCGACTATAAAGTATCCGCGACGAAGTTTGGATTCCAGAGCAATATTTTCGCCGATCGGCTTGCCAACTCAACGGTGTATGGCTCGAATGACGGAGAGAACTGGACGCGGCTGACGCCAGGCGCTACGCGAATGACGCAGGAATACCAGACCCTGGATGTGGATGAAGCGCGCCGGGACGAGAAGTACCGTTACATCAAGCTTGAAATGATTAAACCTCTGCCTGATGTTCTATATGGCATCGTCCGAAATTTCCTGGAGCTGACCGAATTTAGAATTTACGGGACACGTTATGAGACCGGCAATAAATTGGCTTCCGTATCCATGAGCTCGGAACAAAGCGTAAACGGCAAGATTTCCACCGGGGATACCGTGAAGATTACCATAACGGCACGCGATGCCATTCAAAATGTCAAGGTTCGAATTCAAGGTCAGGATGCCGCGGTGAGCACATCCGATCAGAAAACATGGACGGCAGAAGCGAAGATGCTCCCGGCCGCTCCAACCGGATCGGTTAAGTTTGCCATCGACTATGAGAAAAAGGACGGAACAAGCGGCGACACGGCTTATTCCACAACGGACAGCTCGGCCTTATTCCTCGTTGACGGAACGACATATCTGGATGTAACCAGCCTGGCGAAAGTGACGGCTTCCGACCCGCAATGGCCGGGGACCGGTTTATCCGCCGAGCAAGTGGGCTACTTATTGTTTGACGGCGATCCTGGTACTTACGGAGATTTGACGAATAGCACGGGGACTTATACGGTTGATTTCGGCGAAGGGGCAGCGGTAGAGTTGAACGAAATCGTACTCCTGCCAAGAGCGAGCCATCCGGCCCGAATGAACGGGCTTATTATTCAAGGCTCCAACGATAATTCGAGCTGGACCAACCTGACAACGGCGGTGGCGTCATCCCAAGCGAACAAGTGGTTTGACATTAGCGGCAATCAGCTGTTGGAGCATAAGCCCTACCGTTACTTCAGGCTGTATAATCCTACCGCTTGGAGCGGGAATGTTGCCGAAGTAGAGCTGCATGGCAAATATACGGCATCCGCGGAAACCGTAGCATCCAAAATCACGAGTATTGCGGTGCCGGCAAAAGGCTCGGCAAGCCTAACGCTTCCGAGGGTTCCGGACGGTTATTCCGTGTCGGTTGCATCCGCGACACCGGAAGGAATCATTGGAACGGACGGTACGATTACGCAGCCGGCTATGGACACCATCGTCTCCGTTGTACTGTCGGTTACGAATGAAGCGGATGAGACCACAGCAAATACAAGCGCGATTAACGTTGTTGTACCAGGGAAATACGCGCCGATTCAGATCGATGTAACAAAGCTTGCGACCGTTACGGCCTCCGACAATCAATACGTGAAAACAGGGAGCGGCCTGACGAAGGAACAGGTTGGTTATCTGCTGTTTGACGGCAATACGTCGACTTACGGCGATCTGGTTACCGGTCCGGGCTCCTCCTATACCATTGACCTTGGCGTAAATTCTTCCGTTAGCCTGACTCAGATTAAGCTCTATCCAAGAGCTACGCTGGCCGGCAGGCTGGACGGACTGATAGTCCAAGGCTCCAACGATAACGCGAGCTGGAGCAATCTGACGACTCCGGTTACGGGTGCTCTGTCCAATGCCTGGACCGACATCCGACTGGATAAAATCATTGATCATGGAGCTTACCGGTATCTCAGGCTGTATAACGCGGGGAACTGGTACGGCAATATTGCGGAGGTCGGGATCTACGGTTATTACGACTATGACCTCCATTCCAAAATCGTACGGCCGGAAGGATTCACACAAGCAAGCTATTACAAGTATTTGAAAGAAATAGACCGTATCAAGGCTGCGAACAATCAGCCGGGCGCCGATAAAATGGAGATTCTGAACCAGCTGCTGGACGCAAGAAATCTACTTGTCTCCTTGGCTGATCTTTATCCGAAGATCCCGGTGACGGCCGACATGACGCTTGCCTCTTCCGATTCCTGGGACGGCACGGCCGATGCCGCGACGAATGGCTGGCGCGCCTTTGACGGGGATACGGCTACATCCCCGGATACAAAAGCCGCATCGGGCTGGGCTCGCATTGACCTTGCGGCAGGCAACGAGAAGGTGGTCGGCAGCATCCGGTTTATCGGCAGAAACGGAAATATCGCAAGAATCAACGGCGCTCAGGTTCAAGGCTCGAACGATGGCATCAACTACGAGACTTTGTTTACGATTAATGGCATATCGGATTTCAAATGGTATTCGCAGCTGCTGGACAACAGCAAGGCTTACCGGTACTTGAGATATTACACGCCAAGCGGATATGCCAATATTGGAGAAATCGAATTCCATGAAAAAACCGTAGACCGCACGCTGCTCGAGCTGTTTATAGAAGAAGCAGAAGCGATAGACTTAGAACCTTACACATCCGAGAGCGTTGCGGTCTTTCAATCGGAACTGGCGGCTGCGCAAGAGTTATGCACGAATGCAAATGCTGCGCAGGCTGAGATTGATTCGGAATCGGCGAAGCTTCGGCAGGCACAGGAGAACCTGAAGGTTCAGGTTCCGCTTGCCGCGGATGTGCCGGGGAAAGCGGTCTTGTCGGACAACAACGGACATGACAGCGGCTTAAAAGACGGAAGCTATACCGTTACGATGAACCTCTGGTGGGGCAATAACGGTACCGTATATAAGCTGTACGAGAATGGGGAGCTGATTGATACGCAGAAGCTCGCCGACAAATCGCCTGAAGCGCAAACCGTAAAGACCGATATGACGGGCAAAGCAAACGGAACGTACACGTATACCTGCGAGCTCGCGAATTCGTTCGGAACTACGGCATGCGCTCCGCTGGTTGTCGCCGTAACGGATGCTAATCCTGGCAAGCCGGTATTATCGAACGACAACTGGGATAACAACGGCGAATACAAGATCTCCATGAATATGTGGTGGGGAACAAACGCAAGCGAGTACCGGCTTTATGAGAACGGGCAATTGATAGATACGCAGGCTCTGGAAGCCGGTACGCCAAATGCGCAATCCGCGGTAACGGCGATTTCGGACAGGGCGCCTGGCGAGTATGTCTATGAGGCCGTCCTCGTTAACGCTGCGGGAGAGACCAAGAGCAGGGAAATGAGCGTAACCGTTCAATAGCGCGAACCGCATTTAAGCGGCAACGAGACTGTCCACACGGCAGTCTCGTTTGCTTATGAAGGAGCTAATAAACAAGTATTGACAGTTTCCGGAAGTCGGGAATATAATTAAAACCAGATTATTGTAAGCCTTTTCAATCGAGCTCCATTATTATCAATACCCGTCAATGGGTATTCATTTTTCAGCAATTATGAAACCCGTTTCATGAAATAGGTTTCAGACTTGGCTGAGCAGGAGGACTTATGAGCGGCAATAACGGAAACGGTAACGGACTTATCGACGGGGATGCTTTCATTCAAATCAAGCCGGAGAACGGTTACGACGGATTTGAAGGCTGGGGCACCTCGCTTGCCTGGTGGGGGCATATTGTCGGCCAGTGGAGCGATCGGAATAAGCAAGATGAGATCATGGATCTTATTTTTGATGCGGATAAAGGTCTAGGCTTAAACATCGTCCGGTACAACATCGGCGGCGGGGAAAATCCGGCGATCCAGCCTAACACGCTGCGTCCGGGCGGCGATGTTCCGGGCTTTCAACCGGAGAAAGGCATATGGGACTGGAGTGCCGACGAGGGTCAACGGAACGTCTTGCTGGCAGCGATGAAGCGCGGAGCTGATATTGCAGAAGCTTTTTCGAATTCGCCGCCCTACTGGATGACGGTAAGCGGTTCCGTTACGGGTTCGGAAGACGGCGGAAATAATCTGCGTGAAGAATGTTACGAGGAGTTTGCGGATTATTTAACGGAAGTGGTTAAGCACTACAAGGAAGCGCACGGCGTTGCCTTCCGGACGCTTAATCCATTGAATGAACCGGTCTCGAACTGGTGGAAGAAGGGCAATATTCAAGAGGGCGCTCATTTTTCGCTTGATAAACAGATGGAGATCATTAAGCAAACCGCCCGATCCCTCCAATTGAAAGGCTTAACCGAAACGGCAGTCAGCGCACCCGATGAAAATAGCGTGGATGAAACGCTGGAAATGCTGCACGGCTACGACGAGGAGACGTTTAACAGCTTCTCGCAAATCAATACCCATTCTTATAACGGCGTTCGCCTCGAGGAAATTCGCAAGCTCGCTCGGGAAAAGGGGAAAAAGCTGTGGATGTCGGAGTACGGAACCGGCGGGACGGGACCGCATGATCACGGGGATATGACCAGTGTGATGGAGCTGGCTGAGAGGGTCATTACGGATCTGCGGCTGCTGCAGCCCGCAGCTTGGGTGTATTGGCAGGCCGTGGAGGACGAAAGCGCCCAGAATAACTGGGGATTTATCCACTCCGATTTCAGGCATGGCGAGAACCGATACGAAATAACGAAGCAATATTACGC
Organism: Paenibacillus sp. BK033; assembly: GCF_004345425.1. GTDB lineage: Bacteria > Bacillota > Bacilli > Paenibacillales > Paenibacillaceae > Pristimantibacillus. The sequence continues at coordinate 1,002,052 of NZ_SLVP01000002.1, read as the reverse complement.
GATGGCTCAATTCAGCAAGTTTATTCGTCCCGGCAACCGTATTTTATGTCCCGACGACCGCGATTCCATTGCGGCTTACGATGCGGCGAGCAAGCAGCTTACGGTGGTTGTGCATAACCGGGAAGGGCAAAGACGAATCCGTTTCGACCTTGGCCCTTTTGTCCCAGACGGCACAACGGCCAAGCTGTACCGCACCTCGGAGCAGGAAAACCTGGTTGAAGCGGAGCTGTTCATTTATAGTAACAAAATTACGGTTAATCTCGAGGCGCAGTCCGTGACGACTGTGGTCGTATCCAATATAACTCTATAAAAAGAGAAATAGGGAGGAGCACTTCAGATGCAGGAAACCATCCAATCCACGAATGGACTGCCGCATAAAAATACGGCTGTTCAATATAACGCATTCAGCTACAACATTAACGGTGAGCAAGTGTTCCTGAACAGCGCGGCTATTCATTATTTCCGCATGCCTAAGGAAGAATGGCGCGAGGTGCTTGTGAAGGCGAAGCTGGCCGGCATGAATTGCGTCGATACTTATTTTGCGTGGAACGTCCATGAGCCTGAAGAAGGACAGTGGAGCTTCGAAGGCGATAACGACTGCGGCGCTTTTCTGGATCTTTGCCATGAATTGGGGCTGTGGGTCATTGCCCGTCCGGGTCCGTTCATTTGCGCGGAATGGGATTTCGGCGGCTTTCCATACTGGCTGAATAATAAGAAGGATATGAAATTCCGAGCTTACGATAAACAGTACCTGACTTACGTCGACCGGTACATGGACCGGATTATCCCGATTATCCGGGAGCGCGAGATTAACGCCGGCGGCTCGGTTATCCTTGTGCAGGTCGAGAACGAATACGGTTATCTGGAAACCGACGAGGCTGCGCGCGACTATATGCTTCATCTTAGAGACGTCATGCTGGAACGCGGCGTAACGGTACCGCTGATCACTTGCGTCGGCGGCGCGGAAGGCACGGTTGAAGGCGCGAACTTCTGGTCCGGAGCGGACCATCATTATAATAATCTGGTGCAAAAGCAGCCGGATACGCCAAAGATCGTAACCGAGTTCTGGACCGGCTGGTTCGAGCATTGGGGTGCGCCTGCGGCAACGCAGAAGACGGCAGCCCTATACGAGAAAAGAATGCTGGAATCGCTGCGGGCCGGTTTTACGGGCATCAGCCATTACATGTTCTTTGGCGGTACCAACTTTGGCGGTTACGGCGGCCGCACGGTTGGCGCGAGCGATATTTTCATGGTGACCTCCTACGACTATGACGCACCGCTTAATGAATACGGTCGCGTAACGGAGAAATACAATACCGCCAAACGAATGTCCTATTTCGTGAATGCAACGGAAAGCGTCCTGCTGGGCGCGGTTGAAGGCGCTGCCGGTTCTGCAGCTCTTCCGCAAGGCTTTGCGGCACGTGTTCGCGAGAAAGGCAAAGAGCGGATCTGGTTTGTGGAGAGCTCGAAGGACGAGCGGGAAACGGCCAGCATGACGCTGCCGGACGGACGGACCATTCCGGTTACGGTTGGTCCTCATGCCATCGTTCCCGTCATCGACAGGCTTCAGGTGGAACCGGGCGTTTATCTGACCTGCAATACGTATCTTCTTGCCAACGATCTGATCGACGGGCAGCATACGCTTATAGTGTACGCGGAGAACGGCCAGCGTTCGCATATCGAGCTGGAATCCGGTCAGCCCATCCGGGTTGAGGATGACGGTGTCAGAAGACAACGGCTGGAAGGCGACAGAAGAGTTGTTTTTGATCTTTGCCACTTCCAGGAGGCGCAGTTCGTTCAACTGACCGTTGGCGGCAAGCCTTACCGGATTATCGTCATCAACAAAGACACCGCGGACCGGGCTTGGCGGCTTGCCGGCAAGAACGGGTCTAACTGGGCCATTGGCTACGCGGACTTCGACCTGCTTGCAGACGGTACGTTCCGTGCTGCCCTCCAGGATAGCGATGCGGAGCCGATTCTTCTGGGCGAATGGGCAGCTCTCCCTGGCGGACAGCTTGCTCCATGCGTGTATTTGCAAGCGCCGGCTCTTGAAGGCTGGGCATCCGAAGCCTGCGAGCTGTCGGCGGCGCAAGGCCGGGAGGCCTCGCAGCCGAAAGCTTTCTCCGAGCTTGGTCAGCCGTATGGTCATTTGCTCTACGAATGCGACATCGACGCAGGCAGCGAGAGTGCTGCAAATCTCGTTATCTCCAGACTCGAAGATACCGCGAGAGTGTACGTTAACGGCAACCAGCAAGCGCTTGTGCAAAAGGTCGGAGCAGCGGCGGTGGAAGTGCGGCTTGCGCCGAACAGCAAGAACAGGCTGCAAATTCTGGTGCAAAATATGGGTCGTCTCAATTTCTCGCCGTATTTGGGCGAAGTGAAGGGGATCGCCGGAGCCGTCTATGCGGACGGACAATCGGTTGATCTGCTCGGCGGCTGGAAGCATGAAGACGCAACGGTTCATCTGAACGAGGTCAATTCGATTGCGGGCGGCAGCGTGATCCGCAGAGCCTTCACCGTGGAGGCCGGTCTTGACCGCGCCGTTCTGGTAGGCGCGATCAGCGGACGCCTCAGCATTAACGGCAAGGAAATCAAGCTGGAAGGCTATCAGGATTGGTTCCTGCATCACACGCTGGACATCTCGGACTATATTCAGGAAGGCTCCAACCTGATCGAGATGGCTTACGTAAAATCGCCGCTGCAGCGTCTGGAGCTGCTCTTGTCTTCCTCGAAGAACGAGTTGGGCGGATGGCGGATCGCCGATGTCGAGCAGCTTAACCGTAAACCGTACGCGGGAAGCACCGGAGCTCCGGCGTGGCATACCGTGCAATTCGATAAACCGGAGCTTCCGGCGGATGTTAACGCCAAGCTGAAGCTGCGTTTAACGGGTATGAGCAAAGGAACGTTGTGGCTTAATGGCATCAACCTTGGCCGTTACTGGCAGGTTGGTCCTCAGGAGGATTACAAAATTCCGATGGCATGGCTGAAGGAGCGCAACGAGCTTGTCCTGTTTGACGAGAACGGCGCAAGCCCGTCGAAGGTACGCCTTCTTTATGATCAGGCATCCAGCAGGCGCTGGATTTCTATTCCATCCCAGCCATGGCTTTAAAATAAATAGGTTATGAGTAACCGCTGCTTAGATGATGCGTTCAATTTTTGAATCAGTCATATCGGGCAGCGGTTTTTTCTGAGTTGTTGTAATCGTTTGCATGAAGGGGGGTGATGCCGAAGCGTCCGTCTCACCTGAGAACCGTCAGAAGTGATGAGCAATCTCAAATAAGGAGAGGAAAACATGAAAAGGATCAAACGAGTTCTGGCAGGGGCTTTGGCAGGCGGCATGCTTGCGGGAAGCTTCGGGATAACCGCATCGGCAGCAGGCTCTTACACCGCCGTTGCCGATCCGTCTTTGCAGTATCAGACGATTGAAGGCTGGGGAACTTCGCTGGCCTGGTGGGGAAAGGTAGTAGGCGGTTATGCCAACAAGGATGAATACGCGGACAAAATGTTCAGCACGACAAGCGGGATTGGCCTAAACGTTCTCCGCTACAACATCGGAGGCGGCGAGAATCCAAGCTTGAGTTACCTGGAATACCGGAAGGCCGTGCCCGGCTTCCAGCCGACGCAAGGCGTATATGATTGGACGGCCGACGCGAACCAGCGGTACATGCTCCAAGCCGCAAAAACAAGAGGCGCCAACGTATTTGAAGCCTTCTCCAATTCCGCTCCTTACTGGATGACCAATAGCGGCAGCGTTACCGGCGCATCCGGCGGGGCTAATAATTTAAAGAGCGATTATTACGATGATTTTGCCGATTATTTGACGGAGGTCGTCAAGCATTTCCGCGACAGCTGGGGGATTACCTTCAAGACCCTGACCCCGCTGAACGAGCCGGTATCCACTTGGTGGTCGCTTGGCAACAATCAGGAGGGCATGCACTTCGACCGGGCTAACCAGGATACGATTCTGAGCCAGGTGAATGCCTCCCTTGCCGCGAAGGGTCTCACGGGAACCAAGCTGAGCGCTCCGGAAGAATACAGCATAGATGATTCCGTAACCTCTTATAACAGCTACTCGAGCGCAGTCAAATCGGCATTGGCACAGGTCAACACGCATACGTACGGCGGAACGAACAGAGCGGCCTTCCGCAACATCGCGGCATCCAACGGGAAGACGCCTTGGGTCTCGGAGTACGGAGACGGGGATGCCAGCGGCCTCACGATGTCCCGCACCATCTTGAAGGACATCCGCAACATGGGCGTAACCGCGTGGGTTTATTGGCAGGCGGTAGATAGCGCGGATGGGTGGGGCTTTTTCAAAAACGTGCTGAACAGCACGCAGACGACAAGCTACACGGTGAACAAAAAATATTACGTCATGGGGAATTACAGCAAATTTATCCGCCCGGGCTACAAGATTATCGGCATGAGCGATGCCAATACGCTGGCGGCTTACGATGCGGCCTCCAGCAAGCTTGTGCTGGTTACAACCAACAGCGCGACAACGGATACCTCCGTCACCTATGACCTTGGCAAGTTTACGGCCGCAGGCAGCTCCGCTGCGGTATACCGGACCTCCTCAACAGAGGATCTTGCCCAGCTCTCTAATGCGGTCGTCTCGAACAAAACGTTTACCGCTACGGCCAAAGCAAGCTCGGTTACGACATACGTGATCTCCAACGTTACCTACACCGGCACAACGGGTTATCCTTCCGCGGCAATCTATAAGATTGTCAACAAGAACAGCGGGTTGGTAATGGACGTAAACGGCGCTTCAACTTCAAATGGCGCATCGGTTGTTCAATACACGGATAACGGCGGCAGCAATCAGCGCTGGAAGCTTGTCTCGGCAGGCAACGGTTATTACAAGATTCAGAACGTGAACAGCGGACTGTTGCTGGATGTGAACCAGAGCTCCACAACCGGCGGTACCGCGTTGATTCAATACCAGGACAATGGCGGATATAATCAGCAGTGGCTCCCCGTGGACGCCGGAGGATCGGTTATTCTCGTGAACCGGAACAGCGGCTTGACCGCGGATGTGAATCAAGCCTCGACGGCAAGCGGGGCATCCGTCATTCAATGGTCCGACAACAACGGGACAAATCAGCAGTGGACGTTGGTTAAAGTCAATTGAAATTATAGGGAGATTGGCGGATAGCGGCTGCTTAAATCCGTTTCTTTAGCAACCTAACTTTGGTATAATTTCAACTATATTAGATGTTCCAGAGGAGAACCTATCAGATGAAGCAAGTGACCGTATACGATATAGCGAAGGAAGCCAAGGTGTCCGTTGCAACCGTTTCGCGCGTACTTAATGACACCGCTCCCGTACGCGCTTCCACGAGGGAAAAGATCGAAGCTATCATGCAAAAATATCAGTTTCAGCCCAATGCGAACGCAAGGAGCCTGCTGAAGAAAGAAACGGGAATAATCGGCGTTATTCTGCCGGATATTACGAACCCGTTTTTTCCCGAAGTTTTTTCCGGCGCGGAGCAGGAAGGAAGGGAATCCGGCCATACTTTTTTCCTCTGCAATACGATAGGCTTGCATGACAAGGAATCGGAGTTCTTGACCATCATGCAGGAGAAGCGGGTCGACGGCATTCTGTTTATGGGCGGACGGATTAACCTGAAGGATTGCAGTCCTGCCTTGATTCAGGAGGTTGTGGAGCATTCGCAGAAAATTCCGATGGTGCTCGTAAACGGCAATTTGAAGGATTCCGGCATTACCCGCGTCGTAACGGACGAATATGCGGGCACCGTTCTGGCGGTCAAGCATTTACTCGAAACCGGCCATAAGAAGATCGGCTTTATCGGCGGACAGATTCATATGGCAACTACAGCCGTCAAGATCAGGGCTTATAAGAAGACTTTAAAGGATGCGGGTCTTGCCGTGCGGGAGGACTGGATCCTGCCGGACAGCTTCTCCGTTGATTCCGGACGGACGCAAATGGAGGCCTTGCTGCAATTGAAGGACCGGCCGACGGCGGTATGCTGCGTTAACGATTTTACGGCAATCGGGGCGATTAAAGCGGCGGTGGAGCAGGGACTTCGCGTACCGGAGGATATCTCGATCGTTGGGTTCGACGATATTCCGCTTGCTCATCACGTGATTCCCGAGCTGACAACCGTATCGCAGCAGGCGAATAGCCTTGGACGGACGGCGGTGCGGGTGCTCCGAGATCTGATGAACAAGGAAAAGGTCAAGAAAGTGTACTCCCTGGAGCCGGAACTTATTGTCAGACAAAGCACAAAGCCGTTAGCCGATGGATAAGCAGAACAAAAAATCGCCTTCACCCGTATGCACGATTTCAGGGTGAGGGCGATTTCTTCATTCCTTCGGGTCCTGCAGCGTGCGGAGCAGGAAAAACTGCTTCGCGAGAAAAACAGGGGTATACGGCATGTCCGCCCGAAGCCAGGACACTATCGTGCCGATCAAGGCGGCGGAGCTGTACCACACCGCAATATCCTTCTGAATATTGGCCTTGGCCACAAAAGAATCATTTCCCCGTTTGTCTATCCCGTCCGAGATCAGCTTGGTCAACAGCCGCAGCAACCGCTCGGTAAAGATCGTCGTGCGGTGAGACGCCAGAATGATCTTGTAAAATTTCGAATGCTCCGCGATATGCTCCAGCAGCTTTACAAGCATCGTTGTATTGATTACCTCCGGGGAGTCGGATTTTACGGTAGACCGGTCAAGAACCTGATGAATGTCTTCGATCATATCATCGGCCATTTTCTCCAGCATGTCCGGGATGTCTTTATAATGAAGATAAAAAGTAACCCGGTTAATCGTAGCGCGCTCGGCAAGCTTGTTAACCGAAATTTTCTCGATGTCCATTTCCTCGAGCAGATCGATAAAGGCATCTCTTAGCAGCTGACGCGTCCGGAGGATACGGGGGTCGGTCCGGGTTGTTGTTTTATCCATCGTTACTGCATTCCTTTCCTTTAGTAATTAATTACCTAGTTGTAAACTACAATTTCTTTTTTGACTGTATTATTTTCTTTGCTAAAGCTACAAAAATTCAATTTCTGTAAACTAATTTACACTTTTACCTGGAATCGTTGCTTGTAAAAGGGGCGGCTCGAGCTATAATTTAATTTATACAATGTTCACTATACGACACATTGTAAATTTAGTCTAGAGAGACAAGAAAGAAGGATGGAGCGGTTGAGTAAAGGTTTACAAGCAGACGGTTCTGTCAAAAAGGGGCCCATTTTATTTGTTATGATTTTAGGCGCTTTTATTGCGACGCTGAACCAGACGATTATGAGCGTAGCCGGCCCCGAGCTGATGAATGACTTCGGCATATCGGCGACTACGGTCCAATGGCTGACGACCGGATACATGCTGGTCAACGGTATTTTAATTCCGATTACAGCCTTTTTGATGCAAAGATTTACGACGCGCGAGCTGTTCCAGACGTCAATGGTATTATTCCTGGCAGGTACCGTCGTATCGGCGCTCGCATCGGATTTCAACGTATTGCTTATCGGACGCTTGATTCAAGCGGCTGGCGCCGGTATTATCATGCCGCTACTCATGACCGTTATCTTAACCTTGTTCCCGCCCGAGAAGCGGGGCGGCGCAATGGGAATGGTTGGTTTCGCCATTATCTTCGCACCGGCGATTGGCCCAACTCTTGCCGGCTGGGTGCTCGAGAACTTTAAATGGGAAATGATGTTCTACGGCATGATTCCGCTTGCGGTTATCGTTATCATTTGCGGATATGTTTTTCTCACGAATGTTTCGGAGCGTTCGTATCCGAAGATCGATGTGATCAGCGTCATCTTGTCCACGATCGGTTTTGGCGCTTTGCTGTACGGCTTCAGCCGTGCGGGCAGCGCAGGATGGGAAAGCGCGGAGGTGCTTATCACGATTATCGGAGGCTTTATCGCCCTGGTGCTGTTTGTATGGCGTCAGCTCATTTCCGACAATCCGCTGCTTGATCTGCGCGCCTTTAAATACAATATGTACAGCTTAACGACGTTTATCAACATTGCGATTACGATGATTATGTATGCGGATATGATGCTGCTTCCGCTTTACCTGCAGAATGCGCGCGGTTATACCGCGATGGAATCGGGTCTGCTTCTGCTTCCGGGCGCGCTTATCATGGGCTTCCTGATGCCCGTTACAGGCAGACTGTTCGATAAATTCGGCGCCAAATGGCTATCCGTTGCCGGCATGATTATCGTTATCGTGACAACTCTCGGTTTCATTAATCTGACGGATACCACCAGCTATACGTATCTTGTTCTCATGTCGACCGGACGCCGTATCGGCATGGCGCTCCTGATGATGCCTGTTCAGACAGCGGGCCTCAATCAATTGCCTAACCGTCTGAACGCGCATGGCACCGCGATCTCGAACACGATCAGGCAGGTAGCGGGTGCGGTTGGCACGTCGCTTCTCGTAACGATCCTGACTACGCAAACGAAGTCCCATCTTGAGGATGCGATGACATCCGGGGCAACGGAAGGCATGACGCAACAGCAGATGGTAACGAACGCGACGATCAGCGGCATGAACGATGCCTATCTGGTTATCGTCGGAATTGGCGTTGTGGGTCTGATTCTGACCTTCTTCATCAAACGCGTTGCTCAAGCCTCTGACGAGAAACAGATCACAACGAAGATGAAGGTTCAGGAAGCTAGAGAAATGTAAATGTTACGCAATAAGAAATGAGCTGCCGCGAGGCAGCTCTTTTTGGCGTTTTGGATATTCCAGAAGATGAACGGACTGCTTGGGCTAATGAAGTCTCCGGATCAAAAGAAGCTATTCGATAAACTATGGAAAGATTGGATATACTACACAACTGAATGCTTAACGTTTGGAGGAGGCATATGCGCTTGATGCGAATAAGAAGCCGGCAACAATCTAACCGCAACCATAGCTCTGACCGATTCGAATCGAATGATCCTCCAATGCTTAGCGATCAGCATGTTGAATTAAGCACAAAGCTTTCTATAAACGAGAAGACGGTTAGGGGAATTTTTGAACAATGCTCCGATATCATTTTTCGTTCCATCAGCAGCAATCCTGAAATTCTTATCGTATATGCGGATGGTTTAATTGACAACAAAACGCTGGATAACATGGTGTTAGCGCCGCTCCTATATGAAGATGCCCCTATATCGGGGCAGATGATTCAAGATAAACTGTTTGCCGTCTCGCAAATTAAAACGGTTTCCACTTTAGGCGAAATAATCGATGGCATTCTGAAGGCGAATATTGTTCTCTTGGCTGACGGAGAAAACAAGGCTCTTGTCGCAGATCTAAAAGGATTCGAGAAACGCTCGATTGAAGAACCGGCTGCGGAAATATCCGTTCGCGGCCCAAGGGACGGATTTACGGAAACGCTGCGTACCAATACCAGCTTAATACGAAGACGAATCCGTAGTTCAAAGCTGAAAATGGAATCCGTTACGATAGGCAAAGTATCCCAGACAGATGTTGTTATTGTATATATTGACGGAATTGTCTCGAACGCAGTGCTGAAGGAAGTCCGCAATAGAATCGACCGGATTGTGATGGACGGGGTGTTGGAATCAGGCTTTATCGAAGAATTTATTGAGGATGCCCCATGGTCTCCATTCCCGCAAGTTCAAAATACCGAGCGGCCCGATATCGTATGCGCAAGTTTGCTCGAAGGAAAAGTCGCGATCCTTGTCGATAATACCCCGTTTGTGCTGATCGTTCCGATGACGTTTTGGACGGGTTTGCAGGCGGTTGAAGATTATTACGAACGTTCGATTTATACAACGTTTATTCGATTTGTCCGTTATTCCTTATTTAATATCGCACTGCTGCTTCCGTCCTTGTACGTCGCGCTCTCAACCTTCCATCAACAGCTTATCCCTACGAACCTGCTCATCAGTATCGCTAATTCGAGGGAGGGCGTTCCTTTTCCTACCTTTGTTGAGGCATTGTTAATGGAGTTTATGTTCGAGGGGCTTCGCGAGGCCGGTATTCGCATGCCTAAAGCCGTAGGCTCGGCCGTCAGCATTGTGGGAGCGCTTGTCATCGGACAAGCTGCCGTGCAAGCAGGCATCGTATCCGCTCCTGTTGTCATTGTTGTTGCCACGACAGGGATCGCCTCCTTTGCCATCCCGCGCTATAATTTCGGGACCGCTTATCGTCTTCTTCGTTTTCCAATGCTGATAATGGCGGGTATGCTGGGCTTATACGGGATTGTAAGCGGATTATTCCTGTTGATCATCCATCTTCTTGGCTTACGGTCGTTTGGAGTTCCGTATATGACTCCGGTCATTCCGCATATATCTCAAGGCTTGAAGGATATATTCATACGCGCGCCAAGGTGGAGTATGACCCAGCGTTCCGCCTTTTCATCAGGGGCAAATAAGACCCGCATTCCGGAAGGCCAACAACCAAGTTCAAAGAAAGGGAAAGCAGACGAATGAAAAAGTTGCGCAGGACCAGCTTGTTCTGTTTGGTTCTCTCTTTTACCTTAGTATCGGGCTGTTGGGATAGTTCGGAAGTAAATGAGATAGCGGTCGAACTTGCATGGGGGATCGACAATGCCCCGGACAAGAAAGTGATGATCAGTGCCCAGACGATCATTCCGACCAAAATAAGCGGCGGACAGCAGAACGGCAAAGGCGGAGGAGGCCAGGATAAACCGTTCTTTGTTGTTTCGGGTATCGGAATGAATACGCTCGAGGCGGTTAAGCAGATGCAGACTAAGCTTTCCAGGCAAGTGTTTCGCGGTCATCGGCGGGTCATCGTAATTGGTGAATCCATGGCTAGACAAGGTGTTAATGAGATATTCGATACGTATACCCGTGATCCGACACTCAAGCTGCGAACCGATATATTTATCGTCAAGGGAGGTACGGCAAGGGATTTTCTAAAAATATCGTATCCGTTGGAAATCATTCCCGCCCTTGGGGTTTTGGGGGAATATGGTCAAATGGGAACGCCCGTGGAAATGGGATTGTTGAACTTTTTGCATGCTGCAACGAGCGAAGGAGCTTGCCCTGTCGTACCTGCAATAACCATCGGCATGAACTCCGTGCCGCAAGGTCAAGAAAATCAGAATGAGCAATCCGGTTCCAATCATAATGGGTTCCGGATTGCAGGTACAGGAATTTTTAATAAAGAGCTGAAATTAGTCGGGTTTTTAGATTTAGAGGAAGGCCTCGCCATGCGCTGGGTAAACGGCAATCTGCGCAGTCTGACGGTATCCGCAGCAATACCGCAAGAGGAGGGGAATGTCAGTATTAATCTTTATAAGATGCAAAGCAAGATTCAGCCTGCACTCCAGAAGGGCAAGTTGAAAATTTTTGTTACATTAACGGGACAAGGAGCCATTCGTGAAAATAATACCAGGCTGGACTTAACACAGACGAATAATATTAGCCTGGTGCAAAACGCGTTGGACAAACAGGTCAATGAAACCGTCTCACGGACGATTGCCAAAGTGCAGAGAAAATACGGGACAGACGTGTTTGGATTCAGTGATACTATTAGAAGAAAAAACTTGGCATTATGGAAATCGATAAGGAATAACTGGGAAGAACAATTTAGGGAAGCGGAGATTTCTGTAAACGCAAAGATAACGGTTCGACGGATAGGGGTAACAGGACCCTCCTTGCAATTAAAAGCAGACGAGATCAAGAAATGAAGAAGTTCATTTCATCAATTGCCGAAGCCAATTAACTAGGAGAAGAATCGCAGGCAAAACCAAGTACATGGGCACCCATATATAAGGAACCAATATTTCGAAGTGATGACGGTAAATGTGCTCCGCAATATTTTTGGACATAGTCAATCCAAGAATGAGGGAGATGGCGCAGGACGGGATGACAAGCACACGGTAACTCTTCATATTCGTTAATTGTTGAATCCCTCTGACCGCCGCAAACATTAAGACGACGCTTTTTAGCAGCGCCGTCATTAATAAATAAAGCACGCCGAACATCTGTAAGTTTTCAATGAATTTTCCGATACTGATCAAACTAAGCAGGGTGTAAAGAGGGTACAGGAAACCGGAAAACATATCTCCGAAAACGGAAATCGCCATGACATCGAATAAGGTAACCATGATTCCGGAAAGCAAAGACGCGAGAATCGTAATTCTCAACACTTTATTGGGCTCTTTGGTCTCCGTCCAGAACATAGCAAGGGTAATGGTTTCTCCAAAGGATTGAGTGATGCCGGAGGGATAAACGGTCTTCATGACGGGCGCCCAGCCTTGTTCCAAAACAGGCAGCAAATTATGGAATTTCATAACATTGGAGCCTATGAGAAGAACGGCTTCAATACAAAACAAGAGCAATACGATCGGGAGAAACATTTCCCCCAGCCGGGAAATGCGTTCAATGCCACTATATACGCAATAGGCTATAATAAAGATAAAAACGCCTGAGATGACGATAAGCGGTGTATTAAACAAGATGGTAGTTGAAACCATATCCCGGATATCCGCTGTAATCCGTCCAACAATATAGATAAACAATAGGGGGTATAGAAATGCAATCGGAGTTCCGATCCATCGGCCAAATTGCGCGGGAAACCATTGCACAAGGGTTAGCCCCGGATTCATGCGCATCAAGGCGAGGAAGATTAGAACCACTACCAAGCCGAAGAAACAAGATATCAATTCCCCGATCCATGCATCCTTGCCCGCCTGAGCGCCAAAGCCGAAAATAATCGTAGTGCCTATTTGAAAAATAAAGGTGATTGCGAACAACTGATAGACCGTAATTTTACTCATCTTAACCTCGCAATTCCCATGATGAATTTTTTGAACAGTTATCATCTATTTTTCCAAATTAATCCTTTCTTATTCCGTCGGGGGATCGCGGGAAATCCTTCAATTGCTGCTTTGGACGGTAGTCTGCTTTTGTCCGGGGTGGTATAATAAAGCAATTATTGAGACTTTTCCCATCGTTTGAGTTGGCAAGGCGAAAGGTGGCGTTGCGATGAAAAGAAGCCGTATGAATCTGCTGATCCAGCATCTCGTCTCCTACTTTCTGGTATTGCTGTTCCCGCTCTTGATTATTTTGATCTACTATTATCCCCACTCCACGGCGGTCGTCAAGCAGAAGGAGATGGACTGGAATACGCATCTTACGGAGCAGGTAAGGACATCGATGGATACGTTTACGCGTTATGTATACAATCTGCCGTTCGAGCTGTTGAAAAACAGGGAAATCAAATTGTACAACGCCGAAGACATTGACTACCAACGCGTGCAAATCGCAAACGAAATGCGCAAATACAATGCCACGGACGGCTTTATCGACAACACCCTGCTTTATATCGAGAGTATGGGCTATTTATTCGCCAAAACAGGAAGCGCTTACAATGCGGGCGACTTCGGCAAGCCGGGCATCGGCTATTACTATAAAGACTGGCCGAATATGTTTAACGAGCTGAATCATTTGAAGGGGACGTTAGTTCGGCCGGTTGAGGATGTCATCATTCCGGGCAGCAATCATGTCCGCATGCTTACCTTCGCTCTGCCGCTTCCGATTGGCGGCTACGAGACGCCGGGAGCGGTACTCATTATGGTCCGCGAGGATACGATTATCCGGATGCTGAACTCGATGTCGGAGATGTACAGCGGAGACTTCTTTATACTGGATGGAGAGGGCGTTCCTCTGCTCACCTCCAGGAAAGGATCGTACATACCCACTAACGAAGTGCAAAGCTTCCTGAGCGGATTGGATAAGAGCGGCAAGGGAGCGGGCTTTTACGAGAAAGACGGCCGCTCTTACATTATCTCGCATACCGTGTCCGACAAGAACGGCTGGCAGTATGTGAGCGTCCTGCCTGTAACCGAGATGCTGCAGGGCATTCAGACGATCCAGCGCAATACCGTTCTTCTGATTGGCATCATGCTGCTGCTCGAATTTCTTATCATCTACGTGGCGATCCGCCGGAACTATCAGCCGATTAAGCGGATTGTGGATTTTGCTTCCAATTTGTTCGAGACCGGCGGCAGGAAGCCCATGAACGAATTCGAAATGATCTCTTTCGCTCTTGGCGAGCTTGTGTCCGTGAATACCTCCCTTGATGCGAGAGTGAAGCAGACGATGCCGGTGCTTCGGGATCATATGCTGCTGGAATTGGTAAGCGGGAAAGCGGGCAATGACGAAGCGTTTACGAGGCAGGCGGCTTCGTACGGCATAGCATTCCCGCACGAAGCGGTTGCCGTTGCCGTAATGTCGATCGAATCTCCGAAGAGCGGTGACGGGACGGATTGCCGGGCAGCAGAGTTTTTGAGAACAATGGAGGCGGAGCAGCCAAGCGAGAGTACCGGGTATTTTCTAAAGAGCATTTACAGTCACGAAATGATATACGTCTGCTCCCACGAGGCAGGCTTTGCGATAAAGCCGTATTTGGAGGATACCGGCAGGCAGCTGGAAGACCGGACAGGGGCAAAGGTCTATATCGGCATAGGGACCTCGAGCAAGCCCGAACGGGCAGAAGCCGTTCACGTCGCTTATCTGCAGGCGATTCGGGCAATGGAGCATCTTCAGCTGCGCGGAGGCAGTCCGGTTATCGTCTTCGATGAAATAGAGACGCCAAAAGCCGGCTCCGTATCCTACTACGCGGAGCTGCTGCAATCGCTCGAGTTGTCGATTTTGAAAAATGATGCCGGCGCGGTACGCTCCATTACGGACCGTATCATAGCCCAGATGAGCAGCGCGGGAATGCCGCCGCATATGGTCCGAAGCGTTTATATTAACACGGTGAGCGCCTTGCTTAACGGGCTGCAGCGATTTAGCCCGGAGGACGATGTCCTGCTCCGGCTTACGGATACGGCTTACCAGTTCCGGTATACGGTGGAGCAGATGGCCGATATCGTCCGGGACAGCTGCGAGCGGTTATGCCTCATGATCCAGAATACCTTGCAGCCTGTCCGAAATGCATCCCGGGACGACATTACGCGCTTTATCGAGAATAGGGGGTTAAACCCTGATTTCTCCCTTCAGCTGATTGCGGACCATTTTGCCATGTCGCCGTCCAACTTCAGCCATCACTTCAAGAAAACGATGGGCCAGAACTTTAAAGAATACATCGATTTATTCCGCATACAAACCTCTATTCAGCTGCTCAGGACGACGAACCAGACCTTGGAAGGCGTTGCCCAGCAAACGGGCTTCTCCAATACGTCGAGCTTTATCCGTTGCTTCAAAAAAATCGTAGGCACGACGCCCGGGCAATACCGGGAAACGCATAAGCTTATTTCCTGACATGCTGCACCTGCATCGCTGGCAAGCCTGCCGAATCGCTCGGCAGGCTTTGTTGTTGCCCTAGCAATAAAATGGCTCTCTTCCAGCCAAGAATCAGCCTTCTGCGCCTGGCAAGCGGCATTTTTTGAACATCCACAATAATTGAACAAGCAAAAATCGAAGCGTTTTCACCGGCGGTTAGTTAAACGCTTTCAAAAAATGCCAACCGTTCGAAAACTGTCCGTATACGGTATACCGCCGTACCGATTAGTGTGGATGTACCGGGCGGCGACGCCTCGGTGCGGCGCATCGGCTTTCGATGCGGCTGCCATCTTATTAATTGAATTGAGGGGGCAATTACATGCGGAAGAAAGTAGTCGGCATCATTACCGTCATGCTTGCTGCAACGACCATTATGTCGGCGTGCAGCAGCAACTCGAATTCGGGCGGAAGCAATACGGGAAGCAGTCCTGCGGCGGACGGCTCCGCCGGCAGCGGCGGCAATAGCGGCAAGAAAGTAAAGCTTACGGCGATTATGACCAAACATGCTTTGACGAAACCACTTAAGGATATGGAATGGCTGCAGCAGGTGGAGGAGAAGGCCGGCGTTGAGATTGATTGGCAGGAAATTACGGCCGACTGGGACCAGAAGAAAGGAACGCTGCTGGCAAGCGGAGATGTGCCGGATCTCTTTATCGGTCCTAACGTCATTACGGATGCGGATATGGCGCAATTCCAAGGGCTGTTTCAGGATCTGTCGGGCATGCTGGATAAGCTGCCTAACGTTCAGGCGATGTTTGACGCCAAGCCGGAGACGAAGAAAATCGCGGAGCAGCCGGACGGCAAAATTTACGGTCTGCCGAAATACCAGCGGTATTGGCCATCCACGGCTACCCGCCAATACATTAATCAGAAATGGCTGGATAACTTGGGCCTCCAAATGCCGACAACCTGGGATGAGCTGTACGATGTGCTTGTAGCGTTCAAAGAGAAGGACGCTAACGGCAACGGAGATCCGAACGACGAGATTCCTATGGATTGGCCTGGCGGAATAGGCGGTTATTTCAATCCGGCTTATCTTCTCGGCGGAGAAGGCATGACGCTGACCGACGGCAGCCCGCAAGGTTATTTCGTGGAGGACGGCGTCGTGAAGAACTATCTGGTCGATGATCGCTACAAACAGCTGGTTGTTTTTCTGAACAAGCTGTATAAAGCCGGCCTGATTAATCCGGAGGTATTCACGCATGATTATACGAAATACCAGTCCGTTGCCAGGGGTGAAGGGGATACGGCGAAGGTTGGCTTTACGATGGGCTGGGTGGCTTCCGACCGCTTTGGCGAGCAGCTTGCGCCGCAATACACCTCGATGTCGCCGCTTAAGGCAACGCCAGACAGCAGCGTATCGTGGAGCTATGATTACAATTCCTTGAACTATGGGGTTAATCAGCTTGTCGTATCGGCCAAATCGAAAAACAAAGACGCCATTATGCGGTTTATAAACGAGCTTTATGCGCCGGACATGGGCATGCAGGTTCTGTTCGGCTCCCTTGGACCCAATATTAAGGATAACGGCGACGGAAGCTACAGCGTGCTGCCGCCGGCCGACTCCAAGATGGATCCCGGCACATGGAAATGGACATCCACGATGGCGGATAACGGAGCGTTCTATATTCCGGATTCGCTTCAGCTCACGCTGGGCAAGGATATGCAGGAGGTTCTGGAGCAATCGAAGCCGATTGACGCGATTCAGATCGACGCGGATAACGACGTGTTCCCTACCTTTCTGAAATATTCGAGCGCCGACAACAGCACCATGGGACTGAACAACACCAACGTCATGAACCTGGCGAATACGAATTTCGCGAAATGGGTAACAAAAGGCGGCGTTGAAGGGGAATGGGACAGCTATGTCAAGGAAAGCGAAAAAGCCGGTTTGAAGCAGAATCTTGAGATTATGCAGAAGTACTACGACGAATACAAAAAGCAATAACGAACCGCGGAATTCGGCATGCCGCTTGACGGGGTATGCCGGCTCCGGCTGGCAAGGGAGGTTATCGGCCGATGCGATTATTAGGAGGAGGACTCCGGGCATTAAGACGGGATTATCAGCTGTGGATTATGATTGCGCCCGCGATCGCCGTTGTTCTGATCTTTAACTATATACCGATGTACGGCATTCAGCTGGCTTTCAAGGATTTCGATTTTACGAAGGGCCTAACCGGCGGCGCCTGGAGGGGCATCGATTACTTCAAGCAGTTCATTGACAGCTATCTGTTCACCGATCTGATGCGCAACACGTTCCTCATCAGCCTGGCAACCATTATCGTCGGGTTTCCGGCGCCTATTATTCTGGCGTTGATTCTGAATCAAATACGGCGCAAAAGGTTTAAAAATGTGATGCAGACGACGGTTTATCTGCCGCATTTCATTTCGATTATCGTCCTCGTGGGCATGATGAACGTGCTGATGTCGCCGGAGACCGGCGTTGTTGGCCATATGATGAAGGGGCTGGGGCTTGGCGATATCAACCTGATTGCCTCGACCAATACCTTTATCCCGGTCTACGTCCTGTCGGATATATGGCAGCATTGCGGCTGGAACAGCATTATTTATTTGGCTGCCTTGTCTACGGTTGATCCGCAGCTCTATGACTCTGCGAAGATTGACGGCGCGAGCAGAATGAAGATGATCCGGTATGTCGATCTTCCGGCGCTGGTTCCTACTATTATTATTTTGTTTATTCTGAGCATGGGCAATATTCTAAGCACGGGCTTCGAGAAAATCTTCCTGATGCAAAACGCTCTGAACCTGCCGGTCTCGGAGGTTATCGCCACGTATGTTTACAAAATCGGCATTGTGTCCAATCAGTTCAGCTATGCTTCCGCGATCGGTTTGTTTAATACGCTGATCAACTTTGTCTTCCTGTTTGGGATGAACGCGGCTTCCAAGAAAATGTCCAATACAAGCCTATACTAAGGAAGGAGGGATGCCATATGGCGCTCAAAGGCTTGAAAGGGAGCGAGCTCGCCTTTCATATCGCGCTTTACGCGTTATGCGCGGTTATATTCGTCATTATCTTATATCCGCTCTATTTCATCGTGATTGCCTCGTTTAGCGATTCAACGCTCGTGTCGACCGGGAAGGTGCTGTTTTTTCCGAAGGGCACAAGCCTGTTCGGCTATAAAGAGATTTTCCAGGACAGCCGGGTATGGACCGGCTACCGGAATACGTTGTTTTACACCTTGCTTGGAACGCTGGTCAACATGCTGTTTACGATGCCGGCCGCTTACGTGCTGTCGCGGAAGGAATTCAAAGCGAGACGTCCGATTATGTTTCTCTTTGTCGTCACGATGTTTTTTAACGGCGGACTGATCCCGACCTACCTGCTGATGAAGGATCTTCATATTACGAATACGTTCTGGGTATTTATCCTGCCTTTTTGCGTGAATATCTTCTATCTGATTATAGCCCGCACGTTCTTCGAGACCGCGCTGCCCGCTGAGCTTTACGAGGCGGCGGTGATGGACGGCTGCTCGCATTTCACGTATTTCGCCAAGGTCGCTTTGCCATTGTCCAAGGCTTTGATCTCGGTTATCGGGTTATATTACCTGGTCGGACACTGGAATGATTTCTTTACCGGCTTGATCTATATCCGGGACAATAATCTGCAGCCGCTGCAAATCGTGCTAAGGGATATTCTGCTGTCCAACCAGGTATTCCAGAACGGAGCGGGTACGGGCGGCGGCGCGGCATCGGGCGGTTACGCCCAGCGATATGCCGACCAGATCAAATACGGCGTTATTATCGTGTCTTCTCTGCCGATTCTTATGCTGTACCCGTTCCTGCAAAAATATTTCGAGAAAGGGGTCATGATTGGTTCCGTAAAAGGATGATTCCATAAGGGGAGAGGAGCTTGCACGAATCTATGAAGCTGAAAAAGCTTGTTATGCTTACGCTGGTATTGTCATTAACCCTGCCGCTTACCGCGATGGGAAGCGGGGAGGGAAATAAGCCGGGCTCCGGCGCTGCGCCGGCAGCTCCGGCCTTCACCGATGTGTCGGTGCACGACCCTTCTATCGTCCGGGACGGGGATTCGTATTACGTATTTGGCTCCCATATCGAAGCGGCCAAGTCTACCGATCTGATGAACTGGACGACCTTCACCAACGGGTATACGACACCTAATAACGTGCTTTACGGCAATCTCTCGCAAAATCTGGCCGCTTCCTTCAAATGGGCGGGCGAGAATGACTCCGACAGCAAAGGCGGCTTCTCCGTCTGGGCGCCGGATGTGTTCTGGAATGCCGACTACCGCAATGCGGACGGTACAAAAGGCGCTTATATGCTTTATTACTGCACGTCTTCGACGTATATCCGTTCGGCGATTGGCTTTGCGGTATCGCAAAATATCGAGGGCCCGTACACGTACGTAGATACGCTTGTGTATTCCGGCTTCACGGCAAACGAAGCTTATGACGCAAACAGCGCCATCAATAAAAAGTGGACCAATACCAACATTCCGCAACTGATCTCGGCAGGCAAGCTGGACGGCGAGAGCGGCAACTGGTTTAATGCGGACGGAACGTTCGCCAATATCAACTATCCGAATGCCATTGACCCGCAGCTGATGTTCGACAAGAGCGGCAAGCTATGGATGTCCTATGGCTCCTGGTCGGGCGGCATCTTCACCCTGCAGATTGATCCGGCGACCGGCAGAGCCATTTATCCGGGCAAGGATTCGGTAACGAAGGACGGAAGAATGGTAGACCGTTATTTCGGCACCAGGATCGCGGGCGGTTATTACAAATCCGGCGAAGGGCCTTACATGGTTTATAACAAAGATACGGACTACTACTATTTGTTTGAAACCATCGGCTGGCTAGGGGCGGACGGCGGCTATAACATGAGACTGTACCGTTCGAACAACCCGCTTGGTCCATTCGTGGATGCGGCAGGGAAAAGCGCGGTGCTAGCGGAGGATACCGACAACTCGGCCGTTGGCAACAAGCTGATGGGCAACTTCCTGTTCAAGAGGGAAGTAGGGGACCCGGGAACCGGAATCGGCTACGGCTATGTATCGCCGGGGCATAATTCCTTCTACCAGGATCCGAAGACGGGAAAAATGTTCCTTGTCTTCCATTCCAGATTCCCGCAAAAAGGCGAGGTCCACGAGGTTCGCGTCCATCAAATGTTTATGAACAAGGACGGCTGGCTCGTAGCCGCGCCATATAGGTATTCGGGAGAATCCCTGGAGAAGGTAAACCGCCAGGATCTGATCGGCGACTATAAGTTTATCAATCACGGCAAAAGAACAACGGCCGATATCGTGGAATCGAGCTATATTACGCTCGGCAAGAACAACAAAGTGTCGGGCGATGGGAACGGCACATGGAAAACAAACGGCCAAAACGAGGCCGAGCTGACGCTGGACGGCAAGACGTACAAGGGCGTGTTCGTTAAGGGCTGGGATCCGATGTCCGAGTCGTTTGCGATGACTTTTACGGCGATGTCTGATGACGGGGTTACGATCTGGGGCAGCAGGCAGGAGGAGAAGACGGACTCGCAGATTGTACAGGATGTGCTGGCGGATTTGACTGTAGGAGATACAAGCCGCGTCATTGCGAATTTGAATCTTCCATTGGAAGGGGCACGCGAATCATCTATTACTTGGTCTAGCAGTAATCCTTCCGTTGTATCTTCCGAGGGTGTTGTAACCCGGCCGGCTTCCGGCTCGACTGCTGCGACGGTAAATTTAACGGCGGTTGTTAAGAAGGGGACGGTTTCGGAAGCAAAGAACTTCGCCTTAACGGTCCTTCCTTACACGAATGCTTCCCTGTCTGCAAAGTATTCGTTTGAAAATAATGTAATCGACTCGACCGGCAGCTTTGGAGCGGGGTCGGTTACCGGCAACCGGATCGATAACACGGGAGGTACGTTATCTTATTCGGCAGGCGTGGTTGGTCAAGCTGCCGTATTCGACGGCAATTCCGGCGTGCGGCTGCCTAACAAGCTGATCGACGGCAATCAATATTCCGTATCGCTTTGGGTGAAGCCCGACCAGCTGACGACTTATACGACAACCTTTTTCGGCGCCAAGGACGGCTTTAACTGGGTGAGCCTGGTGCCAAAGGGTCCGAATGGCGACAATACGATGGTATGGTCCGGAAGCGGTGTCTGGTATGACGGCATCGCGGGACTTACGATTCCAACCGGTGAATGGACGCATCTCGCGTATTCCGTTGATAACGGCACTTTGACCGTTTACGTTAATGGCGTGCAGAAATTCAGCGGCTCGAATTTCCCGGATATTTTTACCGGGACGGATTCGGTTTTCAGCCTTGGCGTGAACTTGTGGGATGCCCCGTTCAAAGGGCAGCTTGATGAGCTGCAGGTGTATGAGGGAGCTTTGAGTCCGGTTCAAGCAGCCGAATTGGCCAATCGATAGAGCAATAGTTACGGGACGATGCGGGCATTGGCTCAGCGGCGTCCCGTTTGCGTTTTTTTCCCCTAATAGGCGAGCGTACAGGAAGAATTGTCCATTAAAAGGCCATTTGTACCCCCGAAATCGGGAAATCGGTACGCTAAACGACCGAGATGTACCTACCTTCCCGAACGGGGGACCGCTACAATCAGGTGTACGGTAAGCGTTTTCATTGGTAGGACCGCATCGGAAAGCACCCTCTACATAAGATGCGGACAGCGCTGCCGAATAACTTGGGTAAAGGGGATGCAAAGATTGAGCGTTAACGCAAAACGCCGGAGCAGGACGTGGATGGGCATGCTGCTGATCATCGCCGTCCTGGCGCAAATCGGCTTCATACCTCCGGGGACGAATGTCGCGAAGGCAGCCGACAACGGCTTGGCGCAAAAGCCTTACATGGGCTGGAGCAGCTACAGCATGCAGGTATACGACGGCCCGTCGGGCAACTGGATTTCGGAAGACAAGATCAAGCTGATGTCCGATACGATGCACGAGAAGCTTCAGGCACACGGCTACGAATACATTAATATCGACGCGGGCTGGAACGGCAGCATGGACGAATACGGCCGGCCGATTCCCAGCACGGAGAAGTATCCGAACGGCTTCAAGAACCTTGTCGACTATGTGCATGCCAACGGGCAAAAGCTCGGTATCTATATGATTCCGGGCATATCGCCGGACGCGGTTGAACGCGACCTGCCGATCTACGGAGCACCGGAATGCACAATCGGAGACATCGTCGTGAGGCCTTTCAAATACGGCGATTATTGGAATCTTGGCTACAAGATCGATTTCAGTAATCCATGCGCGCAAAAATGGGTCGACTCCGTTGCCGATCTGATCGCGTCTTGGGGCGTCGACTTCGTCAAGTTCGACAGCGTGACGCCGGGCTCGGGCCATAACGACGAGAGCATCGATGCGCGCGGCGACGTGAAAGCGTGGTCCGAAGCGTTAAGCAAGCACGGCATCTGGCTGGAGCTGAGCTGGGCGCTTGATCACAACTACGTCGATTATTGGAAGAAATACGCCAACGGCTGGCGCATCGACTGGGATGTCGAGGCGTACGATCCGAACATTGGCATGACGCAATGGGCGAATATCGCCAGGTTGTTCCCGGGCGCGGCTCTTTGGTGGCGCGACGCAGGTCCCGGAGGCTGGAACGACTTCGACTCCCTGAACGTCGGCAACGGCGAAACGTCGGGCTTGACGAAGGACGAAAGGCAGACGGCGGCTACGCTGTGGGCTGCTTCGGCAGCGCAATTTTATACCGGGGATGACTTGACCAATCTGGATGATTACGGTTTATCGCTCTATACGAACGATGAGGTAATCGCCGTCAATCAAGCGGGCCATCCGATTCATCCGGTATCGATGGATACCGATCAGCAAGCCTGGTACGCCAACAACGGCGACGGCACGTATACGGTGGCGCTCTTCAATCTGGGCAGCAAAGGCGCGCGGGTTGGCGTGAAATGGAGCGATATCGGCCTGAACGGTTCCGGCTCGATCCGAGACCTGTGGAGCCATAAGGAAATGGGCAGCTCGGCGACCGGCATTGATCCGCTATTCCTCGAGCCGCACGCATCGCGTCTGTTTAAGGTGACGGTGCAAAACGGTACCTCGATCGTCAACGATGACGATACCGGGATGAAATATACGGGCGAGTGGACGCGCAACGGCGGCAACGAGCTTGTGCGCGACGCCCAGGACTTATCCGTTGTTGTCACGGATTCTTCGAGTTCGGGCGGCAGCTCCGGCGGTGATCCGGGCGCTGGCACCGGCGGCGATTCCAGTGCCGGTTCCTCGGGTTCAGGAGACGCTGCGGCTTCCTCCTATACGGTTACGATCAACGATGACGATCCGGCGATAACGTACGCCAATAAATGGGGGCACAGCACCGGCCGGTCCTTCGGCGATTACATGGGCGACGTGCATTACGGCGAGCCGGATGGTTCGGAGCCGGAGTTCACGTACACGTTCGAGGGG
The DNA here is from genome assembly GCF_004345425.1 of Paenibacillus sp. BK033. Classification (GTDB taxonomy): domain Bacteria; phylum Bacillota; class Bacilli; order Paenibacillales; family Paenibacillaceae; genus Pristimantibacillus. The sequence goes on along the minus strand of NZ_SLVP01000002.1, from coordinate 978,379 downwards.
ACAGGAATTGAGCTGCTATCGGAGCAAAGCACAAGCAGCGGCAAGATTGATATCTATATCGACGGAGAGTTTAAGTCGACGGTTGATTCATACGGCAGCGAATCGAACGGGCAGCACTCCGTGTACAGCGTGGCGGATTTGCCGCAAGGCACGCATACGCTGAAGGCGGTCAGGAATGCCGGCGGCCAATATTATTTCCTTGTTGACGCCTTGAAGGTCACGGCGGACACGCTGCTGGGCACCCCTTCGGGCACCAGCTTCAATAAGGACGTGCAAGCCGACATTACGGTTCCGCTGCAGCTCGGCGCCAGCTCCTTCTCGGGCATCAGCAACGGCGCCGCATCCTTGCAGCCGGGTACCGACTATACGGTATCTGACGGCGTCGTGACGATCAAGTCGTCTTATCTGGCGCAGCAGGCGTCCGGTCAATCGGCAGCTCTAAGCTTCAAATTCGCGGGAGGAGCAGCGCAGACGTTGTCCGTGGCCATTAGCGGCACTTCGATCAGTCCGGTATCGGCTTCCTTCGACAAACGTCCGGCCGCTCAGGCAGACCTTGCGGTTACGCTGACGCTTGGCGACTCTAACGAGCTGACCGGCGTCAAGAACGGAGCCAATGCCTTGACCGAAGGAACGGATTATACTTTAGACGGCAACGTTGTCCGCATCGCCAAATCCTATTTGGCATCACTGCCGGCCGGGAATGCGAGCTTGTCTTTCGAATTCTCGGGCAGCAGTCCGAGAACGCTCGCGCTTACGATTCTGAATTCGGCTTCTCCTGGCCGCTACAACTTCGTAAACAACGACGATCCGGGCATCCGTTATACGGGCAGCTGGAACCGCAGCGGCGGCCGCGGCCTTGGCGATTACAAGGATGACGTGCAGTGGACGGAGAACAACGACTCCTTCTTTACGTATACGTTCCAAGGCACGGGGATCGACTATATTACCGAAGTAGACGAGGGTCAAGGCAACGTCGAAATCTTCATCGACGGAGTCAGCCAGGGCAATGTAAGCACGTACGAAGCGGGTGCGCACAACGCGCCGCAGCGGACGGTGTATACGGTACGCGGCTTGACGAACGGCTTCCATACGATCAAAGCCGTGAAGAAATCAGGAAAATTCATGCTGCTCGACGCGCTGCGCGTACAGCTGCCGGACCTGATCGATGTCTCCTCGACGGACTTTGCGAAGAACGCGCCTGCTGACGTCAGCGTGAATCTGCTCGCAAGCCCGGATAGCCTGAACGGCGTCTATAACGGCGGAGCGGCGCTTGTTCGCGGCACCGATTATACGATTGAGGATCATGTTCTGACGATCAAGCAGCAATACCTGGCCGCTCAGCCGGTCGGCACAACGAAGCTGACGCTCCGCTTCCGGGGCGACTACGGCGACGACGCGCATGCGTCCGCGGCGGAAGGAGCTGCATACACCTATACGTTTAAAGGCACCGGCATCGAGCTGCTGTCGCCGGTTGGTCCAAAGCAAGGCGAGATGGACGTATACATCGACGGAGAGCTGAAGACGACGGTTAACGCTTATGCGGACAGCCGCGACTCGCAAGTAAGCTTGTACAGCGTCTCGGGATTGACCCCGGGTTCGCATACGATCCGCGTCGTTAAAAAGTCCGGTGAACTGATGCTTGCCGACGCCCTCCGGTTTACCGCTGCGGAAGCAAGCGTGCCGCCGGTATCGGGAGGCGGAGGTGTCGCGAGTCCGCCGGTCGATCCTGCTGCGCCAAAGGTTGTTCGCACGACGCAGCCGGACGGCACGGTGCGGGATGAGCTGTCGCTGGCCGGCACGGAAGCGAAAGCGTGGATTGACGCGCGCAAGGCATCGGGAGCAAGCGCCTTGAAGCTGGTGGTGCCGGATTCGAAGGGTCAAGCGGCAGAGGCCGGCGTGAAGCTGGATGCGGAAGCGGTCAAGCAGCTCGCGGCAAGCGGGCTCGATCTGGATATTGACGTGTCCGGCGCGAAGATCCATGTGCCTAACGCCTTACTGAAAAACATAAATACGGAAGTTCATTTCGTCATTTCGCCAGTTGCTGAGCAGAAATCGCAGCTCGAGCGCCGCGCCAATCTGTCGACGGTTGTATCCGAAGCCGTCAAGGACAGCAAGATTACGCTGATTGGCATTCCGGCGAACATTGATACCAACCTGCCGGCAGGAGAGACTACGCTTGTGCTGCCGCTGCCTGCGGGAGATTGGAGCTCCGAAGCGCTATCGCATATCGGCGTCTATATCGAGCATAGCGACGGCACAGTGGAATACAAGCAAGGCGCTGTTATTGATATGGACGGCGGCAAGGGGATCCAGTTTAAGAACTCGAAGTTCAGTACATTTGCGCTTATGAAGCTGGGTGATGCATCAGGATCCGCTCCGGCTGCGTACATGAATGGCTTCGAAGGCAATCTGTTCAAGCCGGAAAAGGCGATTACCCGCGCGGAGATGGCGACCATCCTGTCGCGTATTGCACAGGACGCCACGGCAGGAGAAGATGGCCGCGTTTATAGCGACGTCAAGCAGGACTACTGGGCGGCGGAAGCGATCCGCAAAGCTACGGCAGCCGGTTTGATGAACGGTTATACCGACGGTACGTTTAAACCGGAGAAGGCGATTACGCGCGCTGAGATGGCGCAGCTCGCCGTGCGGCTGGCCGGCGGCGGTTCCAAATTAGGGGCAGGCTTCGCGGATACGACCGGTCACTGGTCGGAGCAAGCGGTGAAAGCCGCAGAAGGAGCCGGTTACATTAAAGGTTACGCCGATGGCACATTCCGGCCGGATCGCACGCTGTCTCGCGCCGAAGCCGTAGTTGTAATCAATCGCTCGCTGGGCATTAACCCATCCAGCGGCGGAGATTCCTCCTGGAAGGACGTTCCGGCAAGCTATTGGGCATCCGGCGATATTGAAGCGGCATCCATACAATAATAAGTCCTAAAAGCAAAAGAAGAAGCATCGCTCTCCGTTTAACGGAGGGCAATGCTTTTTCGTGTTAGAACCGGATGACCCGGTATTCGTACCTGCCTAATTCCAGCCTGGTGCCTTCAACAAGCGGCTCCTGCGTGAGCTCGTCAACCGCTGCACGCGGAATCGTTACGCTCCCGCCGCCACCATCCATATTCACAATGATCCATATCTCAAAGCCTTCGCCGCGTCTTGGGGCAACGATAGTACCCTTCGTCACGTCGGAGAGGAGCGTTACGCCCGCCTCATCCGCATAATGCGCGATAAGGGCTTCCATTAAGCGCTGTCCGTTCTCGCCGGCGGGCAAGGAGCCCAGCATGACGATTTTTCCTTTGCCGTGCGTCTTCTCGGTAATCCACGCAAGCTCCGGCGTTAAACCGCCCTCCATCGTTCCAACCGTCTCTGCGTCTACCGGTTTAAAGACACTGCTCCACAACGTAAGAGGAGCCGAATGGCCCTTCGCATGCCCAACCGTGCCGCTGCCATCCATCGGATAGGCATAGACGACTTCCACGCCTGCCAGCCGTTCCAGCCTGCCCAGAGCTGCGTCTATCGGAATCGTATGCTCCTCCGTGCGCCCGCCCGTCAACGGGCCAATGACCCAAAAGCCGCCATACTCAACCAGCTCCAATGCCCGGTCCATATAGTCCGGCGATATGTAAGGCAGGAATGGCGTGAAGAGCAGCTTGTAACCGTCCAGCTCGTTACCCTCCGGTACGACATCCCTATGAATGCCGGCGTTAAGAATCCTTGTGTAAAAATCCGTGATTAACCCCCGATGGTTCAGCTTGCGGTGAGGCTCCGTCTTCAGAAATGCCTTCGCCCGGTCCGAATAAGCAAGGGCAACCTCCGCTTGCGCCGGACGGGTGCTCAAAATCACTCTTTCCAACTCCTTACGGGCTTTCTCTACCTCAAGCACCTGGTTATACCCAATTGCCGGTTTGCCCCATGCGCTTAAGACCGAGCCATGCGGCTGCTCGCAGCCCGCCCGCTGCTGCCGCCAAAGCCAATAGCAGAACGCTTCGGCGCCAAGAGCGTACGCGGCAACGGCTTCCGCGCGAAGATAGCCGTCCGGATGCGGCTTCGCGTAGCTTTCTAATGAAGCTGCAAAGGACGGGCTGGTCTCCATAATCCAATAATCACGGCCGCGCTTGAAGCAGCGGAACAAATCGTTATTAATAAGAAACGCCGGAACATGATCGGTTGTGGCGTACGTATCAAAGGAAGCGAAATCAAGCCCGCGGAAGAGCCGTTCATTATCGACGCTAAACGCCATGCTGCTGTTATGGGTAATCGGTGCATCGGAATATCGGCGGATAATCGCCGCCTGTTCATCGGCGAATTCGGCGATTGCCTCCATCGAGAACAGCCGGTACATGGTCTTCAGCGAAGAATTATGCAGGAAGGGAGCGGGACCGGGCTGCGGCACCTGGTCGAACCGGTGATAATATTCACTCCAAATCCGGGTTCCCCAGGCATCGTTAAGTCTCTCAATCGTCCCGTAACGCCGTTCCAGCCACTTATGCCATTCCGATAGACAGGTACGGCACATGCATTCCGACACCTGGGCCTTGAATTCATTGTCCAGCTGCCAGCCGATGAGGCCCGGGAGCCGTCCTATTGCCCGCGCAATATTTTCGGTAATAATCGCTGCCTTTTCCCTGAAAAAGGGATGATTCGTGCAGGCATGCTGCCTTGAGCCATGTCCCATCGTCTGACCGTTCGCATCGACATACATCCGTTCGGGATGTCCGTGGCTGATCCAGATTGGCGGTGTCGCCGTAGGCGTGCACATGACGGTATCGATCCCGTTCTCATGCAACCGCTTTACGATACGCTCGAAAAAGCTCATATCGATCTTGCCCTCATGCGGCTCCATTCCCGACCAGGCGAACTCCCCGATCCGTGCCACGTTAATGCCGGCTTCCTTCATCCGTTTCAAATCCTCTGCCAGAACCTCCTCATTCCACAGCTCCGGATACCAGGCTGCCCCATGATACAGCTTCTTTCCCATAAGCCCACCTCTACTCGACTGGAATAACACGCAGTTTTACTATAGGCGCTCGAAGAGGGGGGGGACAATCGTACAATTTTGTCAGGTTTACCGGGACCTTCTACTATTTTGACGGGTTTGCATTATCTTGATTTACGCCCGTATCCAGGGTTTGAAAGGGCTTTCTCAAAAATGTCCGATTGGCGGAAAGGCGGGGGAGGCTTAATAATTAGGTCATGCGACGCAACCAAAACTTGGAGGTGACCCTAAATGAAGCAGGCGGCTGCTCCCGGCCAAGCAGAACTGATGCAGGCGACGGCAAGCCATAACAGAACAAGATCCAACGTGCTGGCGAGACTCAAGAAAGACAAGTGGCTGTACTTGCTTTTAACTCCAGGCTTGCTATACTTCATTATTTTCAAATACGTACCCATGTGGGGCGTGCTTCTGGCGTTCAAAAACTATCAGCCCTTCCTTGGCTTCTGGAAGAGCGATTGGGTGGGACTGGAGCATTTCCGGGTGTTCTTCACCAATCCCGAATTTTTCATGCTGCTGCGAAACACTTTAGTACTCTCCTTATACAACCTGGTGTTTTACTTTCCGGCACCTATTATATTAGCCCTTCTATTAAACGAGCTGAGGCTGGCGTTCTTCAAAAGAATCGTGCAGACGTTGATCTACATTCCGCATTTTATCTCGCTTGTCATCGTAGCCAGCTTAACGTACGTCTTCCTGACGACCGAAGGCGGCGTGATTAACGAATTCCTGTTCAAATACACGGGCGCCAAGATCGATTTCCTTGCCAGTCCGGAATGGTTCCGGCCGATGATTATCATGCAGACCGTCTGGAAGGAAACCGGCTTCGGCACGATTATATTTCTGGCAGCGCTTGCAGGGGTAGACGTCGAGCAGTACGAAGCGGCGATTACGGACGGGGCAAACCGGTGGAGGCAATTATGGCATATCACGCTTCCGTCCATCCGGAGCACGATTATTATTTTGTTGATTCTTCGGATGGGCGACGTGCTCGACAATGGCTTCGAACAGATCTTCCTGATGCTGAACCCGCTGAACCGGGAGTCTGCCGAGGTGTTCGATACCTATGTCTATATGATGGGGATCACGCAAGGGGCGTTCAGCTATAGTACGGCGGTTGGCTTGTTCAAGGCGGTTGTTGGCGTCACGCTTGTGCTCGGAGCGAATTGGCTGGCCAAACGGTTTGGGCAATCCGGTATCTATTAAGAGACTTGAAGGAGGAGGGAATCACGCATGGCAAAACAATACAGAAGCGCGTCCGGGACCGCCTTCGATATTACGAACGTGATCCTGCTAAGCGCCATCAGCCTGCTGGCCGTGCTGCCTTTTATCTACATCATAGCGGGATCCTTCGCATCGGATGCGGAATTAACGAAGAGAGCCGTATTCCTGATTCCGAAGACGTTCACCACCGCGGCTTACCAGTTTATTTTCTCGACCGATACGATTCTGCAAAGCATTAAGGTGTCTCTCTACGTAACGGTTGTGGGCACGGCGGTGAATCTGTTCTTTACGGTAACGATGGCTTACGCCTTGTCCAAGCGCAATCTAATGGGCCGAAACACGGTGCTTAACCTGATCGTATTCTCGATGCTGTTCGGCGGAGGACTTATTCCGACCTACCTCGTTGTCCGCGATCTTCATCTGCTCGACTCGTTTTGGGCCTTGATGCTGCCGGGCGCGATCAGCGCGTTTAACCTCATTATCGTGAAAAATTTCTTTCAGGAGCTTCCCGCCGAGCTGGAGGAAGCGGCCAAGATTGACGGCTGTACCGAGCTGGGCTTGCTATGGAAAATCGTCCTTCCGCTCTCGATGCCGGTGCTTGCGACCTTTACGCTGTTTTATGCGGTAGGGCATTGGAACAATTTCTATTCCGCCCTGCTGTACATTAACGATCCGCAGAAATGGCCGCTGCAGGTAATGCTCAGGCAAATCGTGCTGCTCTCGCAGACGGCCGCCGGCGACATCAATTCCATGGATCCGAACTTTGTGGCGCCGCCGGATCAGTCGATCAAGATGGCCGTTATCGTTATCGGCACCATTCCGATTCTGCTCGTCTATCCGTTCCTTCAGAAGCATTTCGCCAAAGGGGTCCTGATCGGTTCGGTCAAGGGGTAATACGGATTGCGATACAACAATTTTAAGATTAAAGGGAGGCGTTGGTTAAGATGAACAAAAAGACGCAAAAATGGGTAGCGACGGCAGCGCTCGGAACATTGGCTATGACAGCGCTGGCGGGCTGCAGCGGCAACAAGGAGGAGACCTCCAAGCCGGAAGAATCGGCGAATGCGACGGCAACCGCCGCTACCGGGGCGGCTGCCGAAAAGCCGCTGGACATCAGCATCATGCTGCCGATCTTCAAGACGAACTTTCCGAAGGATGACGGACCGGTTGTCAGCGAAATCGAGAAGCTGACCAATACGAACATTCACCTGGAATGGGTGCCTAACGCCTCTTACGGCGATAAATTCAACATCACGCTGGCCTCGACCAAGCTCCCCGAAATCATTTATGTGCCGGGCTCGAAGGATCCAAGCTTCGTGAATGCCGTCCGCTCCGGCGCGTTCTGGGAGGTGGGCCCATACCTGAAGGATTATCCTAACCTAAGCCAGGCGAACGAGGTGATTATGAACAACTCCTCGATCGACGGGAAAAACTACGGGATTTACCGCGGCCGTGCCTTGGGCCGTAACGGGATTGTTTACCGGAAGGACTGGCTGGACGCGGTTGGCCTGGAGCAGCCCAAGACGATCGACGACTTCTATAACATGCTGAAGGCGTTCAAGGAGAAGGATCCGGACAAGAACGGCAAGAACGATACGTACGGCATGGTGCTGGTGAAATGGACCGGCGGTTGGGCAAGCGCTTTTGACACGATTAAGCTGTGGTTCGGCGCTCCGAACAAATGGGGAGTCGTGGACGGCAAGCTCGTGCCGGAGCATCAAACGCCGGAATATCTGGAAGCTCTCAAATTCATGAAAAAGCTGTATGACGAGAAGCTGATCAACCAGGATTTTGCGGTATTCGATTCGGCGAAATGGGTGGATCCGGTAGTAAACGGTCAGGCTGGCGTTATCGTAGACGTTACGGATACCGCGAACCGGATCGAAGACAAAATCCATGCGGCGCTTGCCAAGGACGGCAAGGACGACCCGAACGCGCAGTATATGTCCAACATGATTGGCGTAACGGGGGCCGACGGGCAGTTAAAGGCGCTTCCGACGTCCGGCTTTGCGGGGCTGCTCGCGATTCCGAAGACAACGGTCAAGACCGAGGAAGAGCTGAAGCGCGTGCTTAAGTTCCTGGATCAAATGAACGAGCCGGAGCTGACGACGCTTGCGGGCTACGGAATCGAGGGCAAGCACTACACGCTGGACGGAGAAGCGCTTGTGCCGAGCAAGGATGCCGCGCTGCTGGAATCCGAAGTGGAAGGCCTCAACCAGATGCTGCCGTTTATCCCGGAAGACCGAGGCCTGAAGGTGAAGCAGACGCCGCTGCGCCAGCAAACGACGAACATTCAGAAGGAAGCCGAGCAATATATCGTGGCCAATCCGGCTGAGCCGTTTATCTCCGACGTGTATTCGCAGAAAGGCCAGCAGCTGGACAACATCATCAACGATGCGCGCATCAAGTTTATCGTCGGGCAGACCGACGAAGCGGGTCTGATGGCTGCCTTTGAGACGTGGAAAAAATCCGGCGGCGACGATCTGGTGAAAGAAATGAACGAGCTGTACGCAGCATCCGCGAAATAAAATAAACAGGTCTTTCGCACCCATCAACAATTCCTTCGGGAGGATGGGTGCTTTGGCATGACCGGAAAAACACTGATTTTCGCACAAAATAGTCTGATTTTCATGCTTCCCTTTTATTGGAATCTATTATAAGGTCGAATTTATAACCGAAAGGAACGGGGGAATAGGATGCTCCATGGAAAGAAAATTTGGCGGAGCCGCACGGATTCCGGCAAAGGACGCTTTTTTAGAAAAAGCTTAATTATGATTTTCATCGTCTCCGGCATTCCCGGACTTATTATCGGAGGACTTATCTATTGGATGGCCGGCGGCCGCGTGGAAAGCGAGCTTCTGCAGCTTCATTACCAGCAGATTGAACAACGCTCCGAGCAAATGGACGATCAGTTAAGCAACCTGGAGCTTCTGCTTTCCCACTGGGCATTCGACAACAAATTCGACTACAGCTTAAACGGACTTGATTTTGTCCGCGATTTCAAACGAACCGACGATATCACAAAGACGCTGATCGCCATGCAGGGCTCGAACGCTTTGGTCAAGAAAGCCGAGCTTTACGTTGGCGGGAAGAGCCGGGTGTTGTTTAATCCCGAATATACGCCGCTGCAGGATCAGCAGGATTTAAGCATTTACGGCAAGCTGATACACGGTAAAAACCTGACCTATTGGACCCAGTGGGCGTTTGACTCCAACCATCCGGAGCAAAAGGATTTGACGCTGGTCCACCATATTCCCGGAGGCAGTCCCAATCCGTTTGGCGTGCTGGTCTTCCGGTTCGACGGCGAGAAGATTGCCAGTCTGCTGCAAACGATGACCCCTTATTACGAAGGAGAAGCGTTTCTGCAGCAAAAATCGGGCGACCTTTTTGTATCCGCGAACGGAAGCGCTTCCAACTCGGATTTCGTTCAGGCTCTTCGCGAGAAGATCAACGGCTTGCATGCGGGGAAAGGCTCGTTTTTCTTCGATTGGAAAGGTTCGACCTACACGGTGTCCTACGGCAGCCTGTCGCGAATTTCCGATGAGTGGCTGTACGTCTCGGCATCTCCGATCAACAGCATCATAGCGCCGGTGATGTTCATCTCCAAGCTTGTCATTACGGTAAGTCTGATCGCCCTGCTGCTGGCAGCCTTGCTATCCTGGCTTGCCTCCCATCGGATCTATTCGCCGGTGAAGCGGCTTGCGAATCTGCTTGGCGGTTATTCGGGCGGGGCGGGCTGGACGGGGAAGCAGGACGAGTTTGCGCTTATCGAGCAGCAATATCAGCACCTTCACAAGGAGCGGCTCGAACTGAATTCGAAGCTGGCGGAGCAGCTTCCGCACGTGAAGGAAAGCTTTCTGCATCAGCTGCTTCAGGGGTATTTGTATGCTTATTCGGAAGAGGATTTGCTGCGCCGCATGGAAAAGTTCAAATGGGAGGTGCGCGGCCGCCATTTTGCCGTCTTGTTTATTCAGCTGAACGGTATCGCCAATATGGACGAAACATTCCGCAGCGGCGACGAAGGGCTCGTTACGTTCGCGGCGGTGAATATGATGAAAGAGCTGGCTTCCAAGCATTTCGAGCAAAGCGACACGCTGAATTTTCATGATTTGACGGCCGGGATTATGCTGTTTATACCGGAAGGCAGCCCGTATAAGCAGGCGGTTGAAGCCTTCAGCGAGGAGCTGACGACCTCGGTGAACCGGATTCTGCGGATGAGGGTGACCCTTGCCGTCAGCCGCCAGACTGCTTTTATCTCCGATCTGCCTAACGAGTTCGAGCGGGTCAAGCAGGCGGTCAGCTACCGCAATTGCGACAATGCCAACCAGATTATCGATATGGAGCAGGGCGTGCTAGGCGGCGAGGCCTGGGCGGAGCTGCAGTATCCTTTTACCTTGGAGCGGGAGCTTGTTCAGGCTCTCCGTACCGGCAAGGAAGAAGAGGCGGGCGAGCTGCTGGGGGCGTTTGTTGGCGCGTTATCCTGCGCCGGGGCGAAGGAAATCGACGTGCAGCAGGGAATGCTTCATCTGCTTGGCAATATCCAGCATGTCATCATGGTATCCGGGGTTAATCCGAACAGGCTGTTCAAGGGCGTTAATCTGTACGAGCAGCTGTCCCAAATCCGGGAGCCGAAGCGGATGCTGGCCTGGTTCAGGGATAAGGTGCTGGCGCCTTATCAGAAGGAGCTGTCCTGCCGGGCGGGCTCCGAGGTTAAACGGCTGATCGAGGCGGCGATGATCTATATGCAGCAGCATTACAGGCAGGATATTTCGCTGGATAACTGCGCGGAGCATATCGGCACCAATCCGTTTTACCTGAGCAAGTCGTTTAAAGTGGTGACCGGTAAAAACTTCATCGACTATCTGACCGAGCTTAGGATCGAGAGAGCCAAAGAGCTGTTAAGAGAATCGGAATTGAAAATCAACGACGTAGCCGAGCAGGTCGGTTACCAGCACAGCTATTTCAACCGGATTTTCAAAAAGCTGGAGGGCATGACGCCAACCAGCTACCGGGAGCAGAGCCAGCACCTGTAACGCAATCAAGATCGTGCAAACGCCGCAATAATGTGCAAGCCGTTTTTTGGCCCTTCCGCAATATTGTCTCATTGAGCGTTAACCGGGAAGCTTCTACAATGGGGCCAAACGACGAAGGAGATGAGGGTAAATGGCGAGTACGATTCAATTGCGCAGCTTGTCCCCTCGGCAGCATGCATGGCCGGCCGGGATGACTTGGGGAATTCCGTGGAAGGAAGGCGAGCTGGGGAGAGACGAAGCTTTGCGCTTGACAACGAGCTTGGGCGAACCCGTTCCGATGCAGCATTGGGCGACCGCCTATTGGCCGGACGGAAGCGTGAAATGGTCCGCTCACGCGGCGGTAAGCACGGATAACGGGGCGAAGGGGTACATCTTGACGAGAGGGGAAGCAGCGAATGTCCCTTTCAAGGTTAAGGTGACGGAGACGAGCGATGCGGTTCAGCTGGATACCGGCGTTATCGTATGCACGCTTGGCAAGAGGGGCAGCAATTGGCTGCGCGGCATTACCCGGAACGGGGTGGAGGTGTGCAGCGGCGGTGTGCTTGTATATATAAGGGAGACCGGCAGCGAGGTATCCGGCAGCAGGACGATCCGGCAGGAGCCGTTTGAAAGCCGGGTGCACCGGTTAACTATTGAGCAGGAGGGTCCCGTTCGCGCGGTGGTGAAAATCGACGGCAGGCACCGCGCGGCAGCCGGTTCGCGGGAATGGCTTCCTTTTTCCTTGAGGCTCTATCTGTATGCCGGTCTAGAGACGATCCGGATTGTGCATACGTTTTTTTATGACGGCAATCCGAACGAGGATTTTATTAAGGGATTGGGAATCCGTTTTGCCATACCGATGCGCGGCGAGCATTATAACCGTCACATCCGTTTCTCGGGGGATAGCGGGCTGTTCGCGGAATCGCCGAAGACGCTCCATACCCGCAGGACAAAAGGGAAATACCGCGAGCTGTTCGAACAGCAGACCGCTGGCGGAAAAGTTGGCTTTGACCCCTCGGATGACGCGTATTTCCTTGGCTTGCTGGAAGATTCGGCGACATGGGACGGTTTCAAGCTTATGCAGCAATCGTCCGAGCATTACCGGATTTGGAAAAGAACCGGCGATGGCTGCAGCTGGGTAAAGGCGACGGACGGTTACCGGGCGGGAGGGCTCGCTTATGCCGGGGGCGAAGGCGGCGGACTTGCCTGCGGGCTGCGGCATTTCTGGAGGAAGCACCCTTCGGGCTTTGAGATTCATGGAGCTTCCGGTGACGAGGCTTCGCTTACCGCATGGTTATGGACGCCGGAGGGCGAACCGATGGACCTGAGGCATTACGATACGAAAACCCATGTCGAATCGTCCTATGAAGGGGCGGAGGAGCTGCGCGCAACCCCATACGGCATCGCCAACACGAATGAACTGACGCTTTGGTGCACGGAAGAAACGCCGGGACCGGAGCAGCTGGAGCTGATGCGGCAGGAAACGGACAGTCCGTCCCTGCTCGTATGCGAGCCGTCCTATTACCATGAAGCCGGAGCTTTCGGGATTTGGAGCCTGCCGGATCGTTCCACCGAGGAGAAGCGGCAGCTTGAAGAACGGCTGGACGGCATTATTGCTTTTTACAAGAAGGAAGTGGAGCAGCGCAAATGGTACGGATTGTGGGACTACGGCGATTTCATGCACAGCTACGATCCCGTCCGGCATGTCTGGAACTATGATTTGGGCGGCTGCGCCTGGCAGAACACGGAGCTTGCGCCGAACATGTGGCTATGGATCATGTTCCTGCGGTCGGGCAGGGAAGACATCTTCCGGATGGCGGAAGCGATGACCCGGCATACAAGCGAGGTAGACGTGTACCATTTCGGCGAATATGCCGGACTTGGTTCGCGGCATAACGTGGTTCATTGGGGCTGCGGATGCAAGGAAGCACGGATCGGCATGGCCGGCCTTCACCGATACTTTTATTATCTGACGGCGGATGAGCGGATCGGGGATATGATGAACGAAACGAAGGACTCGGACTTTACGACCGTTAATCTTGACCCGATGCGCTATTATTTCCCGAAAGACGAGCATCCGACCCATGTCCGGGTTGGCCCGGACTGGGCCGCCTTCAGTTCGAACTGGATGACGCAGTGGGAACGTTACGAGAGCACGGCATACCGGGACAAAATTCGGGTTGGCATTAACAGTATTAAAGGAGCCAATTACAGGCTAATTTCCGGTCCGACCTACGGCTATGATCCAAAGACGGGTATCCTCACGCCGATGGGCGACGATAACTGGGGCAGGCATCTGGCGATTTGCATGGGCGGACCGCAGGTATGGTTCGAGCTGGCCGGCATGCTGAAGGATCCGGAATGGGAGGAGATGCTGGCGGAGTTTGGGGTCTATTACAACAAGACGCAGGAAGAGAAGGATAAGCTCACGAAGGGTCATATCCGCACAACGCGTTTCGAGCATCCGGTGCTCAGCGCGGCAATCGTTGCTTATGGCGCTTTTTACATGAAGGATGAAGCAACGGCCCGGCAATGCTGGGACATTCTGCTGGGCAATCCGTTTGCGGCCGTGAATCTTCAGGACGAGGCGTCAACGGTTGCACACATCGACGTGCTGCAGGAGATCGACTGGATAAATACGAATGAAGCAGCCCAATGGTCGCTGAATACGATTATCGCCTTGGAGCTGGTCGCAGACCATCTGCCGAAGCTTCGGGAGCAGCCTCTACAGGAGTTGATTTGACGATGACCACAACAACGACGGCAAGAAGCATGCTGATTCCGGCCGGATGGAGGATGGTTTACAATAACCCGCTCTGTTCGGCTGAGGACGTATCGGATTTCCGGATGGAAGGGGATGCCTCCGTCACCTTTCCGATGGGGCGCATGCGCCTTGAAAGCACGCGGGACCCCGTAGAGGGGCAGGCAGCCAATCTCGTATTCTGGTGCCCGGAGCAATTCCCTCCGGATCTCGTTGTTACTTGGGATTTCTGGCCGGTCCGCGAGCCGGGATTGGCGATTCTATTTTTTTGCGCAGCGGGAATAGAAGGACAGGATTTGTTTGATTCCGGGCTGGCGGGCCGCAGCGGGATTTACGACCAATATCATCATGGCGACATCAATGCGTTCCACGTATCCTATTTCCGCAGGCGCCATGCGGAGGAGAGACGGTTCCATACCTGCAACTTGCGGAAGAGCTACGGCTTTCACCTTGTGGCACAAGGAGCTGATCCGATCCCGGATGCGGCGGACGCGCAAGGGCCTTACCGGATGCAGCTGCTGAAGCAGGGGCCGTATGTGCAATTTGCCGTCAATGATCTATTGTTGTTTAGTTGGAAGGATGACGGCTCCACTTGGGGGCCGCTGCTGGGGAAGGGCAAGCTGGGCTTCCGCCAGATGGCCCCGCTGATCGCGGAATACGGAAATTTGCAGGTGTTTGCCCCGTAAGGGAATGCCTGCACCAGAAACGGGAGGTTAAAGAAATGGCGATTGCAATGTGTTTCCCGGAAGGCCGGCATAAGGCGTTAACGCTCAGCTACGATGACGGCAGGTTAGCCGACCGGCGTCTGGTCGATATTTTTAACCGTTACGGGCTGAAGGGGACGTTCCATCTCAATTCGGGTCTGCTTGGCACGAAAGACCGGATCGGAGAGGACGAGGTCAAGAAGCTGTATGCCGGCCATGAAGTGTCCGCCCATACGCTGACTCATCCCACGATTGCGCGTTGCCCGAATGAGCAGATCGTATACGAGGTCATGGAGGACCGGCGCAATCTGGAGCGTATAGTTGGCTGCACGGTCCGCGGCATGTCTTATCCTAACGGTTCGTATAACAAAAGAGTCAAGGAGCTGCTGCCCGGTCTTGGCATCGAGTACGCGCGCGTTGTTCCCAGCACGGGACAGTACGGCATGCCGGACGACTGGCTTGAATGGCAGCCGACCTGCCATCATAACCGGGATTTGATGAAGCATGCGGAGGAGTTCGCCGGACTTCGCAAGTCGCAATATTTGTACCTGATGTACGTATGGGGCCATAGCTACGAGTTTGACAACGATAACAATTGGGAGCTGATGGAGCAGTTCGGGCAATGCATCGGCGGCAATCCGGAGATCTGGTATTGCACGAATATGGAGCTTGTGGACTATGCGAAAGCCTTCGAAGGATTGAAGTTTGCGGCAAACCTCAGCTTTGTGTACAATCCGTCCGCCATCGGCGTATGGCTGAAGGTTGACGGGGAAACGGTGGAAGTAAAGGGCGGCCAGCAGATTACGTTGTAGTTAGAGTTAGAGAGTTAGCGATAGGTAATCTATTTTATCTTGTTGGGAGGGAAAAGGATGTCATCCGTAACTACTAAGGAGCCTTTTCTGCTAGGAACCGTAAATCTGCAGGCAGCCGGGCCTAACTGCAAGGTGCTGCTCGGCGACCTGAACGGCGACGGCCGGATGGAGCTGCTGCTGGTGCAGCCGGACAACCGGCAGGATGTCCGTTACATTCCCCATCAGGTGCAATGCCTGACCGCCTATGATCTCGAGGGCAATCTGCTGTGGCAGACCGGCAGGCCCGATCCGGGAGCGGGCCGGCAAGGCTCGGATTATCCGGCGCAGATTGCGGATATCGACGGGGATGGCAGGCTTGAAGTGATTTGCGTGATGGAGGATCGGCTCCATATTCTTAATGGGCATGACGGCTCGGTCCGATCGACCCGCGAACTGCCGGATCCGCATGCCCATGACTGCATTATCGTCGCAAACCTGAGCGGTGCCGCGCATGCGGGGGATCTTATCCTGAAGGACCGTTATCACCGGCTGTGGGCGCTGGACCGGGAGTTTAAGCTGTTATGGACGCATCAGGGAAATCCGGGTCACTTCCCGTGGGTTTACGATCTGGATGGCGACGGAAGGGATGAAGTCATGGCCGGTTACGACCTGCTTGATCATGACGGGAAGCTGCTGTGGAGCTGTCATGATCTGGACGATCATGCCGACTGCATCTGGGTAGGCGACGTGAACGGAGACGGGGAGCCCGAGCTGGTTATCGGCGGGAGCGTAACGGTTATGTACGACCGGCATGGCAGGGAGCTGTGGCGTTACGAAGGGTCCGTTGAATCGCAGCATATCGCGCTGGGCCGGTTCCGGACCGATCTTCCGGGCCTGCAGATTGCCGGGCTCGATCGGCTTGTCCGGGAGGATGACGGCAAAGGCCTGATCGGTAAGGATGCTTTATTCCTGCTCGACAGCGAGGGCAAGGAGCTCTGGAAGGAAGACCGGAAAACGCCGGGCTGGCTGACCATTATCGAACCGCTAAGAGGGTGGGCCGAGGATGCGCCGGACTACATATTGGCTTACCGGCGCGGCGGCGGCGTATATCCCGGTCTGTACGACGGTTCTATGAATACGGTAGTAGAGTTTCCTTCGGAAGGGTATGCCGTCCACGCGGATCTATGGGGAAGCGGTACGGAGCAGGTCATTATCTATTCCAACGATACGGCTTCCATCTATTCCAGCAAGCATGCGAAGCTTAGCGAATGCGTAACCGGTTCTCCGCTGCCGCAGCCTAAACGGCTGTCCAGCTCAACCTTGTATCCGGGCGGAGAAATGAAGTAGAGGAGCTAGAGACGAAATGACGCGAAACTACCGATTTGATTTCGGCACCGGCGTCCCTGCCGAGGGCTATACGAAGATTACGCCGCAATCCGTCTATGATTCCTTTACGGGGTACGGCTTTACCCGGACGGACCGCATCAATGCGAGGGACCGCGGAGAACCGGGGGCCCTTCGCAGAGATTTCTGCATCCCGCTTGATACGGCTTTCCTGCTCGATGTGGAGGATGGCATCTACCGCGTCTCTGTCCTGCTGGGCGATGAAATTGCCGAGACCGAAACGACGATCAAGGCCGGTCAGGGGCGCCTGATAGTGCATAAACAGCGGACGGCTCCAGGCAGCTTCTCCCGCATCGGCTTTTCGGTATGGGTAAGCGGCGGGCAGCTGAAGCTCACGTTCTCGGGGCTTGCTCCTCGCATTAACGCGATGGAGGTAGAGCCGGCACCGCAAGCCTGTACGATTTTCTTGGCCGGAGACTCAACGGTTACGGACCAGCCGGATGACGGTTATCCGTATGCGGGCTGGGGGCAGATGCTGCCGATGTTCGTCAAGCAGGACGCAGCCGTAGCGAACTACGCCTTATCCGGCCGCAGCTCCAAAAGCTTCATCAGCGAAGGCGTGCTGGATGAAATCTGGAGCCGCATAAAGCCTTACGATTATCTCTTTATCCAGTTCGGCCATAACGATCAGAAGTTTGACGAAGAGCGTCATACGGAGCCTTTCACCACCTACAAGCAGACTCTGAAAATCTATATTGACGGAGCGAGGGAGCGGAAGGCGATCCCGGTTCTGGTCACCTCCGTGCAGCGCCGTTTCTATGAAGAGGACGGAACGCTGCGGGATACTCACGGAGATTATTTGACGGCGGCAAGGGAGCTGGCGGCGGAAGAGGAAGTACCGTTAATCGATTTGGCGAAGGCAAGCAAAGCCTTGTTCGAAGCGTTGGGTCCGGAAGAAACCAAGAAGCTGTTCATGTGGCTGGCCCCGGGGGAATTCATGAACTTCCCGGATGGTACCGAGGATAATACGCATTTCCAGCAGCTAGGCGGGATTGAGATCGCGAGACTGGTCTACGAGGAGTTAAAGGCGCTGAAGCTGCAGCCGCTTATGCTGTATTTGCGGTAACAGGATTTGAAATTTTCGAAATTCAACAAGTTTTGACAAAAATATCGCTTAAACCAGGATGGGATTAAGAAGAAAGTGGGTTGCCAATTGATGGACAAAACAGTACAATGAGTCCAATGAAACCGCTTTCTTCTTTTTTGTTTAGAGAAGTCCCGCTGGATTTCATCTTTTTACGCTTAACATGAAACGGGTTTCATGAAACCGGTTTCCGGAACAAGGGGGGGAGCTCGCCAGCTTTGCCAGTACCATCCGCGTTTGATCGTACTCTAATTTATTCAAAGGAGCGAAAAGAAAGTGCGGAAAAAACCGATTGCGTGGCTTTTACTGCTGTCATTAGGTGTTTCTTTGTTCAACTTTACGCCGATCCCCAAGGTGTCGGCAGCTTCGGCTATCGATTTTCAAGATCATTTCACTGACGGGAATTATACGGCGGATCCGGAGTGGACAGTTACGTCCGGTACATGGACGGTAGCAGCCGATCCGGCTGATGCCAACAATAAAGTGCTTAGCCAGACCGATACGGGCGAAGGCATTATTACGACGGGAGATAATTGGACGGATTCCACGGTTTCCATGCGGTTCTATACGGGAGCCGGCGGCGCCTTTCCGGGCATTCTGGCCCGCGTCCAAGACTATAAAAACTTTTACTATTTTCAAATGCAGTCCTCCACCGGGCTTACCTTGACCAAACGTGTGAATAACACGGACGCCACGATTAAAGGCGCCACCGCTTATGCGCTCAGCAAAAATACCTGGTATACGCTGAAGCTTGTGCTTATTGGCAGCTCAATCAAAGCCTACATCGTGGAGAACGGAAAGGATAAGCTGCTGTTTGATGCGGTCGATTCAACTTTCGCAAGCGGGAAGATCGGCATCCGCAACAAATGGCAGTCGGTTCAAGTGGATGACGTTATGGTTACGGATATCCCGGCAGCCAATTCAACCGTCATTCAATCGGATGCGCAGACCAGTTCCTCCGTTTCGCTGAATTGGAATGCCGTTGAAGGGGCAAGCAGCTACAACGTTTATCGTTCCACAACATCCGGAAGCGGTTACAGCTATGCGGGCAGCACGACCGCAACCAGCTATTCGGATACAAGCTTGAGCTCGGACACGGATTATTATTATAAAATCGCTTATTTGTACGGCGGACTTACCGAGTCCCAGTGGTCGCCGGAATTGAAAGTGAGGACTGTAGGCGTTGCGCCGGCTGCGCCAACCGGTCAGACCGCAACGGCGGTTAACTCGTCGAAAATCAATCTGAGCTGGGCGGCCGTTGCCAAGGCAACCGGCTACAAAGTGTACCAGTCCTCCAACGGCGGTGCGTCTTTCGAGAACATTTACGACGGAACCTCTTTAAGCTATCAAGCTGCAGGCTTGACAGCCAACAAGGAATACAGGTATAAAATGACGGCGTACAATGCCTTTGGCGAATCGCCGCCAGTATCCGTTCAAGCAACGACCTATGCGTTTGACGCGCCTGCTAACTTCAAGGCGGCGTCCACGACGGATTCTTCGGTAACGCTGACCTGGGATGCCTTGCAGGGAACAGCCGTTGCTTATTCCGTTAAAAGGGCCGCGAGTGCCACGGGAACCTTTTCCGAAGTGTACAACGGTACTGATGCCACCTTCACTAATACCGGTTTAACGCAAGGCACAGGCTACTTCTATACCATCAGCGCGGTAGTAGACGGCGTTTCTTCCGCCGTATCCGATTTGCTTGGGGTGAGTGCGGTGCGTACCTCGTTAACGCCGGGCGCTCTTTGGGCAGATACAACCGGCAATCCGATTGACGCTCACGGCGCGGGAATCATGTACGACGAGAAAACGAAGAAGTATTACTGGTATGGGGAATACCACAAAGGCGGTTGGCCGGCTGCAGGCGTCCGGGTATACTCTTCTACGGACCTCATGAACTGGAAAGACGAGGGTATGGCTCTTACGTTAATCAACTCGATGGATGATTTTACGAATGACCCTCTCATCTCCAAGCTGTATGAAGGAAGAACGGATACCGTTAACATCTGGGCGGATATCCGCAAAGGAAGAATCGTTGAACGTCCGAAAGTCATCTACAACGACGAAACCAAGAAATACGTCATGTGGGCTCATATCGACGGCGACAAGGATCCTTACAACAACAGCGCCAACTACGGCAAAGCTCAAGCGGGCGTGGCCATAAGCGATTCGCCAACCGGACCGTTCGTCTACCAGCGAAGCTACCGGATGGACCAGGCTCCTGCCGGAGAGATCGACTACCAGCCTGGCAACCCGGGCATGGCAAGGGATATGAACCTGTTCAAGGACGATGACGGAACCGCGTACCTGATCTATTCGAGCGAAGAGAACCTGACGATCTACATCTCCAAGCTGATGCCGGATTATCTCGACGTAACCGGCTGGCATAAAGACGGCAACGTGGACGAGAACGGAAACGCCGTTCGCGATGCTTCGTACAAAGCCGTAAACGGCGTTGACTACGTGCGGGTATTCCCGGGAGCGCAACGCGAAGCACCGGCCATGTTCAAATATAACGGCCATTATTACTTGATTACTTCCGGTGCAACGGGCTGGGCTGCCAACCAGAACAAATATACGGTAGCGGATCATATCTTCGGCCCATGGGCTCCGATGCAGGATCCGTTCGTCCGTACGTCGGCCAGCGATCCGGATCCGACGAAAGCTTTTAATACGCAATCGACGTATGTAATTCCGGTTGATCCGGAGAACGGCAAGTTTATCTATGTAGGCGATATTTGGAACGGCGGCAATTTTGCCAATGACGGAGCCAAATACGTTTTCCTGCCAATCGAGTTCGGAATGGGTACGGATATTGCGATTAAATGGTATGCGAGCTGGACGCCGGATCTATTGAATGCAATGGGTCAAGTGAACGTGACCACCAAGTTCCCTGAAGCGGTTAAGCTTGGGGAAGTACCTAGCTTGCCGAGCCAGGTTGACGTGTTGGGCAAAACGGGAACCGTGTCAACGCCCGTAACCTGGTCCGTTAACTCGCATGCTCTCACGGCAGCGGACTTTGCTAAGCCGGGTCCCATTACGGTTCAAATGACGCTGCCGGAGTATTACAACAAGGTGCAGAGCGTCAAAATGTACGTCGTGCCGGACAACGCGCTGTATTTCGTGAATGCCGGAGGTTACGCGACATCCGATTACAAGCTTCTCGCTTCTTATATGCAAGACACGCTGGCGAACAAAACGGTAATCGAGCAGGCTTATAATGCAGCCGATGCTTCGCCTTGGGGTTATCTCGGCACGGATTCGCTGCCTTCCGGTTCGGCTGACGGGGATATTTTCTCAACGGTCCGTTACTTGAACGGCGGCAATGTAGCCAATTCTCCGAAGGGTACGGACCTTGCTTATCAATTTACCCTGGAGAACGGTTCGTACGATGTTTATCTGGGCTTTAACGATCCGTGGACCAATACGAGCAGAAAAGCCAATTTGCTCCTGAATGACGAGAATAAAGGCGCCGTTACGTTTACGCCAAGCAATACGATGGCATTTACGGGCGTGAACGTAACGGGCGGATCGTTGAAAGTGACCGTTAGAAATACGGCAGCGCAAGATCCGATGATCAGCTGGATAATGATCATAGATCCGGATTTGGCGCCGGCGACGGATTCTACAATGGGCCTTACGGCAACAGCGGCATCTTCGACCAGCGTGAAGCTTGCCTGGAACAAAACGACCGGAGCGCTTGGTTATAACCTGTACCGTTCGGAAAGCGAAGAAGGCACCTTCACGAAAGTGTACAGCGGCGCGGCCGGCTCTTACACTGACAGCAGCCTGCCTTCCGAGCATACCTATTACTACAAAGTTGGCGTGATTGACGGAACGGGCAAGGAGTCGGCATTGTCCGCTGCGCAAAGTGTTACGATTGCCCGCACGGTGAAAGAAATCGCGGACGGTATTACGGCGATTACGTCACCGGCGAAGGATGCCGCGATGCTGACGCTGCCTGAAGTGCCAGCCGGTTACTCTATTTCCATCCTGTCCTCGGACAACGAAGTGATTGGCACTGACGGAGCGATTACGCCGCCAGCAGCGGAAACCACGGTAAATCTGGTGCTTCGCGTAACAAGAACGTCGGATAACACGACGGCGGATACGGCTTCCATCGCCGTGGTTGTACCGGCGAAATCCAGCCAAAGCCATTCCGGCAGCGGCAGTAATTCCAGCTCCTCAAACGGCCTTACGCCGGTTATTACATCGGATCTGGCACGACTTACGGTGAACGGGGTTATGAACTCGACTACCAGAGTTGCATCAGGATCCGTAACAAGCGCAGACCTGACAAAAGCATTAACGCTTGCCCCTGTACTGCGGGACGGCAGAAAAGTCGTAGAGATCGAACTGCCGCAAGTGGCGGGAGCGGAAGCGTATGAACAGCAAATTCCGGTTAGCGTGCTCGGACAGCTTGAAGAATCGCAAGAGATTCGGGTAAAAACGGCATTTGGCACCGTTACGCTGCCGTCAGGCATGTTTACGGCTGCGGAGCTAGGTTCCGCCCAGAACGTAACGCTTCATATCGGACCTGCAAGCTCTCTGGATGAAGGAAAGCCGGCTGTCGATATTCATTTGCTGGCGGACAACAAGCCGCTTGGCTTCCATAATGACAATGTGCAAGTCCTTGTAACCATTCCGTACACGCCCGCAGCAGGCGAAAATACGGATCATCTCGTCATTCTGTACGTGAAGGATGACGGTACGACAGAGCCTGTACCAAGCGGTTATTATAATCAGGCAGCGGGCGTGATGTCGTTCACAACGACCCATTTCAGCAAATACGCTGTCGCGGAGGTCCGCAAGACCTTTAATGACCTCGCCGGCGTACCTTGGGCCAAAGCACAGATCGAAGCTCTGGCATCCAGAGGAATCATTAAAGGCACTTCCGCTAAAACCTACTCGCCAAATGCGGCGATCACGAGAGCTGATTTTATTCAGCTTCTTGTATCCGCGCTTGGTCTGACAGCCGAAGTAGACTCGAACTTTGCTGATGTCCAATCTACGGATTATTATTATCAGGCGGTAGGCATTGCGAAGAAGCTTGGCATTACGAACGGCATTCGCGAAAACCGCTTTGATCCGCGCGCAAGCATCAGCAGACAGGATATGATGACGTTGACAGCCAAGGCGCTGGTTGCGGCTAAAAAGCTGTCTGCGATGAACGGTACCGCGGCTGATCTTAGCGGTTATGCGGATGCCGATCAAGTAAGCCCGTATGCGGCAGACAGCATCGCAACCCTTGTTAAGAACGGCCTTGTGCAAGGGGCGGGAAGCAAATTGTCTCCTCTGGCGACAACGACAAGAGCGGAAGTTGCCGTCATGCTGTACAATATTTACAAGAATTAGAGTTTGAGCAGGGACGATCCGGGAGCAGGCAATCTTCCGGATTGTCCTTTTTTACGTAAAGGCTGATATAATAAACGCTAGATTAAAGGAGGTGTACGATACGCATGCCGGATGTCGTCTTTTACCGCGATCAAGCGCTACCGTTTCTTGAAGCCAAACGATGCCGCAGGAGCGATTTTGCCTATCAGAAGCACTTCCATGAGGAGTATTCCATCGGGCTTATCGATACCGGGGAGACTCACGCGTGGTGTGACGGAACGCTGCATCGGGTGGAGGAAGGCCGCATGATCAGTTTTCCGCCAATGATGCTTCATGCCTGCCATCCGGAGGAAGGAGCGGACTGGAGCTATAAAATGCTGTTTATCAAGCAGGATTGGCTTCAAGGGCTGAAGCAGCGGGAGCTTGCCCGGCTGCACATTCCTTTCCTGCTGGAGGAGGGCAAGAACAAGGTTTGCCGAATCCGCATCAACCGGACGATGGAAGCCTTATCGGGAGCCGCTTCCCCGCTTGATATCGAAACCTCGCTGATTGAGCTTATCGAGGCGGTAGTCAGCCGCAATGCTTCCGATTTTGCGCATCAGCGCTGCAGAGCCAGACAAGAACGCAAATACGTCAAGCTGGTCAAGGAATACTTGCATGAGCATTATACGGAAAGGGTTACCCTGGACGAACTGGAGAGGATAACGGCTATCAGCAGGTTCCATCTGATCCGGTTGTTTAAGCAATCGAGCCTTCTGCCTCCCCATGCTTATCAGAATCTGCTCCGGATTAATCATGCCAAGGCGGAGCTTGCGAAGAACAGGCGGGCGATCGCCGATATTGCGGCTGAAGCGGGATTTTACGACCAAAGCCACTTCTCCCGGACGTTCAGCAGAATCGTAGGAGCTACGCCGCAGAAGTACGTTTTATCGATGTAGCAAAAGAGCAATTTTATACAATACGGTCATTCCCTTATCTCTTACAATAAACGCAATTCGGGAAAAGGGAGTGGCATCGCATGAATCGGCATTCGGAATTGGAACAACAGTTAACAGCAGTCTTAAAATCTATCGCGCGCCGCGCGGATTTGAAAGGTTATGCGGAGCAGAACCCGCAGTTGAATGGGATATTGCGCCGGGCTGCGTTAAGGTATATGGCGGGGGACAATCTTCGGGAAGGATTGAAAGCCGGAAAAGAGATTACGAGAAGGGGTTATTTTCTTTCCATCGAATACATTGGTGAGAATACATCGGATGCCGGGGAGTGCGAACAAGCCGCGGCTGAGATGAAAGCGCTTATTCAGCAGTTGAAGCAGTCGGGATTGCCGGGGCGGGTGTCGTTTGATCTGTCGCATATCGGATTAATGATAAGCCCTTCGCTTGCGCATGCCAACTTGACGGAGCTGGCCAAGCAGACGGAAGGAACGGAGATCGAGCTGTTCATCAGCATGGAAGAGTCGGGGAAAACGGATGATATTTTATCCGTCTATAAGCAGGCAACGGCCGAATACTCCGGCATCGGCATTACCTTGCAGGCGCATCTCAACCGAACGCCGGCGGATTTGGCCGCGCTGACTTCGCCTGGGCGAATCCGTATCGTAAAGGGAGCTTATCAAGAGCCGGACAATCTGTCGCTTGCACGGTCGCCCGAGCTGAATGAGCGTTATTTGAATCTAGTTGAACTAGCAATCCGTGAAGGCCATCAGGTATCTATCGCCACCCATGACGACGTTATTATTAATGCCGCAAGGGAGAGAGGATGGCTGACAAGCCCGCAAGCCGAGCTTGAAATGCTGTACGGCATTCGTCCGGAGCTGGCTTGCCGCCTTCGGAGCGAAGGGGCACCGATACGGATTTATGTTCCGTACGGCCACGAGTGGTACTTGTATTTATGTCACCGGATTGCGGAATATCCGCCTAACCTGTATCAGGCTGTCATCGATATGGCAAGCGGACAGGGAGTGAACAACAACTACCAGTAGGGAGCGTGTTCGTAATGGCATCTAACTTTCATTTGAACGACGGTTCTTCGCGTCCGCCAAGAATGGAAATCCAACAGTCCTGGTGGGCGATGATTGGGCTTGGCGAGAACGGCCGGGAATGGACGATGGAGGAGAAGTTCGAGAAAATCGCCGAAGCCGGCTTTACCGGCATCAGCGCAACGATGCCGTCTGAACAGGACTATGCGCAGTGGCATCGTCTGCTGGACAAGCATCAGTTCAGCTTCAGCACGATCGCTTTTCCGGCGAACGTCAAGGACATGCTGGATACGCTTGAAGCCGCGAGGAAGTTCGGCCGGGTTCAATACATCAATTCTCAAGTTATGGATGCGTTTGTTATTGGCGATGAAGCGGTTCAATTGCTGGAGGGTCTTCTCGAGGCTTCTTCGGAAGCGGGCATCCCGCAATTTATCGAAACCCATCGCGGAAGAATTACGCAGGATCTGCTCCGGACGACCGAATATGTAAGGGCATTGCCGCAGCTTAAGCTCATAATCGATCTGTCGCATTACGTAGTTGGCGGCGAATTGGACGGCACGCACAGCCGTTCGGAAGAGGAGTTTGAGATACTGCTTCAGCGGACCGCCGGAATTCACGGCCGCATCTCCAACGGAGAGCAGGTCCAAGTGGATATGGTGAACGGCGGCCATCCGATGATCAAGCATTTCAAACGCTGGTGGCGCAAGGGAATGGGAAATTGGTACGCGAATGCCGCGCCCGGCGATATTCTCTCTTTTATTCCGGAGCTGGGTCCTCCGGGTTATGCAATTACGAGAGTAGCTGAGAACGGCCGCGAGGTTGAGACAACCGACCGCTGGCAGGAGGCTTTGCTGCTGAAGCAAATCGCCGAGGAATTATGGGAAGAGGTTGTAGCCGAGGCATCCAATCCGCAAGCCATACGATAAAAGGTTACTGCCTGCTGCTGCAGGCAGTTTTTTTGTGCTCGTATTTACAGAAATGATCAATAAAATGGTTATTTTTGTCGATCGCCTGGCTAAATCATCAATCCGAATCAAGCTTTTGCCTTGAGGAGGGGGAGCCCCTCCTTTTTGCTATATAATCTGTGCCATTTGGGGAAAGATAATCCTCAACCTGATGAAAAAGAGGCTGCGCCGAATGACAGACAAATCCAAGTGGCTGCGAAGCCATCTGATACCTTTTAAACAGAATAGGCTGCTGCAGATCACGATAGCGATATTAGCCGTATTTTGGATCATCATGGCGATACGTCCATCGGACTGGAAAATATGGGCGGTCGAAAATTCGCTTTTGATTGCCTTCGTAATTGTTCTGATTGCGGCGTACCGGAAGTTTCCGCTCAGCAATTTATCGTACGTGCTTATCGCACTCTTCCTGGCGATGCATGCTTATGCCGCTCACTATACGTATCAGGATACGCCGATAGATGAATGGCTGAAGCAGCTTTTTCACATCAAAAGAGGGTTCTACGACCGGATTGTCCACTTCGCGTTTGGCTTGCTTATCGCTTTTCCCGTACGGGAGTCGGTTCAATATTTCCTGAAGCTGCACAGGAAATGGCCGGCCTATATCGTGACCTTTGCGATGATTATGACGGCAAGCGCTTTGTACGAGCTGCTCGAAATGTGGTCGGCTTATCTGTTCAACAGAAAGATGGCGGCCAAGTATATCGGGCTTGAAGGCGATCCGTTTGATTCGCAGAAGGATATGACGTCGGCGCTTGCCGGAGTAGTCGTTGCGATCGTCATATTTCTGCTTCTGCGTAGAGCGCTGAATCGGAAGAACAGCATGATCGGGAAAAATACGGATTGAAAAGCCGATTTTGATATGCTATGATGTGCAAAAGCAAAAGCGCAGAAGAGAATAACATGCAGTCAGCTTATGTTCAGAGAGCGGAGGGAATGCTGAAACCTTTGCCTTAAGCCTTGCATGAGGTCATCTCGGAGCTGTTGACTGAAGGCTGAAGGAAGTTCAGCTGCGTAGGCTCAACCGGATTGGCACACGTTACCGTGCGGCAGGTAAGCAGTTGCTTGCCTCATGAGACCGGATTTGCAAGATCGCCGGTGAACCAGGGTGGTACCGCGAAGATAACCCCTTTCGTCCCTTGGCCGTTCAGCTGTATGCTGACGCCTGTGGAAGAAAGGGGTTTTATGATTTTTCATAAAGAAGCGTGGAAGAGAAATAGCGGCATGCGGCTTATGCCCAGAGAGCAGAGGGATTGGTGGAACCTTTGCCATAAGCGATGGACGCGGTCATCTCGGAGCTGTTGACCGAAAGCTGAACTTCAGCCAAGTAGGCTCAACCGGAATTGCACACGTTATCGTGCGGCAGGCAGGAGCGTTCCTGCCTCTTGAGACCGGATTCGCGAGAATTTCGGTGAACCAGGGTGGTACCGCGAAGACTAAACCCCTTTCGTCCCTTATGGCTTGCAGCATTGCTGTGATTAGCCGGGGAAGAAAGGGGTTATTTTTTAATTACGGGAGGCTGCCCAAGATGGAGAAAACGACAAAAACCTGGATGACTGGCTCGGAAGCACTGCTGCGAGGATTATTGGAAGAAGGCGTTGATACGGTATTTGGTTACCCTGGCGGGAGCGCGTTATATATTTACGATGCAATGACGCAAAACAAAGAATTCAAGCATATTCTGACCCGCCATGAGCAAGGCGCGGTTCATGCGGCCGACGGTTATGCCCGTTCCACCGGCAAAGTTGGCGTATGTATCGCAACCTCGGGACCGGGAGCAACCAATTTGGTGACCGGCATCGCCACGGCGCATATGGATTCCATTCCGATGGTTATCATTACGGCAAATGTGCCTACGTACATGATTGGGACGGATGCTTTCCAGGAAGCCGATATTGTAAGCA
Source organism: Paenibacillus sp. BK033 (assembly GCF_004345425.1). Classification (GTDB taxonomy): domain Bacteria; phylum Bacillota; class Bacilli; order Paenibacillales; family Paenibacillaceae; genus Pristimantibacillus. Next base: position 950,228 of record NZ_SLVP01000002.1, on the reverse strand, counting down.
TAACGATGCCGATAACCAAGCACAGCTATTCCGTCCGCGATGCGGCAGATATTCCGCGAATTTTGCATGAAGCCTTTTATCTGGCGGGCACGGGAAGGAAAGGACCGGTTCTGATCGACATTCCGAAGGATATTTCGAATGCCAAGCTGGAGTATGAGCCGTATACGGCGGAAGTAAGCCTTCGCGGTTATGAGCCGGATCCGGCCATCGACGAGGCGCGCGTTGGCGAATGGATGACGGCTATCGCCGAAGCCGAAAGACCGCTTATCATTGCCGGAGGCGGGATCGTCCATGCGAATGCTTCCGACGAGCTTATCCGTTTTGTTGACCGGACGCAGATCCCGGTTATAGCTACGCTGCACGGACTTAGCGGTTTTCCGAGCGGACATTCCCTTGCGTTTGGCATGGCCGGCCATCATGGCAACTATGCGGCCAACATGGCTATTCAGCAGGCGGATCTGATCATCTCGCTGGGCTCCCGGTTTGACGACCGGCTGACGATGAAGGTAGGGGGCTTTGCGCCGCAGGCGAGACGAATTGTCCACATTGATATCGACCCGGCGGAGATTGATAAAATCATTAAAGCCGATATCAGCATCGTTGGCGATTTGAAGGGGATTCTCGCGTACGCTTGTAAGGTAGCAGCGCCTGCCGAAACCGCAGGCTGGCTGGAGCGGATTAGGCAGTATCAATCGCAGCATCCGCTACGCTACAACGATTCGGATACCGAGCTAAAGCCGCAATACGTACTCGAAATGATTCATCGGACTTCCCATGGCGACGCGATTATTTCAACGGACGTAGGTCAGCATCAAATGTGGACGGCGCAATTTTACAAGTTTAATCAGCCGCGTTCGCTTTTGTCCTCTGGAGGACTTGGCACGATGGGCTTTGGTTTTCCGGCGGCGGTAGGTGCCCAGATCGGCAATCCGGACCGGCTTGTAATCTCGATCAACGGCGATGGCGGAATGCAGATGTGCGCCCAGGAGATGGCGATTTGCGCGGTGCAGCAAATTCCGGTGAAGATCGTCGTTCTGAATAACCGGGTGCTCGGCATGGTAAGACAGCAGCAGGAGCTTATGTACGAGAACCGGCTGAGCCAGATCGATCTGGCAGGAAGCCCGGATTTCGTCAAGCTGGCCGAAGCCTACGGGCTGAAGGGGCTGCGCGCTTCGAATAAGGCCGAGGCAGACGCTGCCTGGCGGGAAGCGCTTGACACACCGGGTCCGGTACTCGTAGAGTTCGTTATTCCGATGGACGAGAACGTGTATCCGATGGTTATCGGCGGCACGGCCTTGGATGAGATGATTCTTGGGGAATTTGAGTAAAACTTCTTCCTTGCTTTTACGTATAATGGTTATCACGTACTTGCAGGAGGAGCGCATGAATAGGTCCCGAATCATTTCTGTGCTGCTGGCAGCGGTATTGCTGTGTCTTTCGTTAACCGGCCGCGGCCCGAATCCTTTCGAAAGAGGATGTATGAAATAAGCTGAAACCTGCCAAGAATGAACAATACGCTCTTCATTTTTTTGCTAGAACAGCCTCCCGGGAAGGACTTCCCGATGCATGGGTCGCGGGCCGCGGAAGGCATTGTTTCGGAGACTCCGTATCCCAGTCAGGTGAAGGAGTTTTTATCCGGAAATCTGCTGCATGAGTAATCTTGAGGCAGCCTGTTGACATCGATAACTGTATACATTATTATAACAGTAACAACTTAAGTTACAGTTACTTACTTCAATTAAGGCGGTGATGACCATGAGTATTGCAGTCAGCGATTGGGTGCAAGGTCAAACGATCAGCGGTGAATTTGTTTTCGGCTACGTCGAGCATATCGACTTGGAACAAAACGTTGCAAAGGTTCATGTTGTAAAATCGGATAACGAGGATTCGGCCGGGCGTATGGCGCTTGCTAAGGTTCATCATTTGAGACAGCAGGCAGAGTGGGTTCCGGATGAGGAGGATATTCGCAGTTTGATTGATCTCGCTCTTGAGGCGCAGGATCAAGCCTGGTTTATGGAGCTCAGCGGCCGGCTGAAGGAAACGGTGCAAGGCGATTCGAAATCCCGAAAGTGGATGTGGAACAACAACGGATCCCGTTTATCCCATATATTCGAGTAAAAATAAAAGGGTTCAAGTTAGCCGATTGGCTTACTTGAACCTCTTTTTCATTAAATGGAGCAACGGATGATTTTTGCCGATATTGCCGAAAGGCTGCTTTCCGAACGGCAAGTTAGGAAAGGCGGCCGCGGCTGTTGCCGCCTTTTTGTTGGCCGCGGCAGGCGTTTTGCCGGTTGGCTTGCTTTTGCTTTTGCTTGCACCTTTGCTTTTTCCGTTAGTTACTTTCCTTTTATTTCCTTTATTGCCGCTATTGCCATTAGTATCGCTATCGCCGCCATTGCCGCCATTGCCGTTCGCTTGGTTTTCGGTTTCTCTCCCCGTTTCCTCCAAATCCTCCTCTGATGTCGTTGAGCCGTTGCCGTTACCGACTTGAATGGATTCCGGAGCGATTTGTTTGGCAAATCCAAAATGGATAATGCCGCTGTTATTCACGACGATAACCTTTCCGATACAGTTAAACATACAAGACTCGCATCCCCTCGCTGCGGCAGCTTATCTCATAGTTTATGGACAAAATGCCGCATCCGAATGGGTGTTTCAATAGGGGGATAGAGCCTTTTTCCAAGTTTTCTCTATCTATCCTTTCGATTCAGTTCCGCAATAAATTGAGAGGCCATGCCTGAGTCTGCATGGCCTTTTTAGGATTACGATTGTGCTGCCGGTTTCATGGCGTGATCCTTGGGTTCCGCAGCCCTAGGTTCGGAAGCCTTGGTCTCGAACCGGTCCCAGCGGATGACGTTCTCCAGAATGATGACGAGGATAACTCCGATAATAAGTCCGTTGGAGAGAATCGGCGTCAGGAGAGGTGGAAACTCCGCAAAGGCCGAAGCCGGTATGTTCATGATGCTGATACCGGTCAGAACCGGAAGCGCAACCCGATAGATCGTCTTGGCATTAAACGAGGTTCCCTGGAAGGATCGGATCGCGGTGCCGAACATCTGCAGGTAAGCGACGAACAATACCGCATTCCCGACGGACAACGGCAGCTTAGCCAGCCAGCTGCCTAATGCCGGGAAGACTCCGACGATGATAAACATTGCTGCTCCGGCAATAAGGGCCGCACGGCGAAGTACCTTCGTGTTTTCCAAAAACCCGATCGAGGATGCGAACGTTCCGAACGGAATCAAGCCCAGACACCCCGCCAGAATCGAGAAGCCGTTCGTGAACAGGATCGAGCGGACAAACTGTTTGTTGGTTGCTTCCCGTTTGAAAAGCCTGCCTGCCGCCGTCAAGCTCGTAAGCGTGTTGGTCATATTGACGAGCCCGGCAAGCAGGCCTACCATTATAATGCCCGGCTCAAAGCCCGGCGTTCCCCACGGAAGCCAATGCCAGATGCCGGTTCCTCCGCTTGCTGCTTCCATGCGGCTCTGACTTCCGAAAAAGACGGAGTAAGCGATCCAGCCTACGATAATCCCGCCCAGCAGAGAGAACTGCCCCCATTTCCCTTTGCCTTTCAGATGAATAAAAGCTACAACGATAATAATAAACAGGGACAAGGCAGCAAGCTTCAAATCCCATTTGCCGCCTTGATCGTATCCGATCATCCCTTTAAAGAACGTGTTGGCGAGCTGGAAGGTAAGCAGCAGCAGGAACACGCCCATAACCATCGGCGTAAAGATACGCCGCAGTACGTTCAGGAAGCCGCATAACGCAAGAATAATGACTATGCTGCTCGAGATGATAAAGCCGCTGCTAAGGCTTGCCGCAACCGTACCGATATCCAGTCCCATCGCGGGCGCGGAAGCGCAAATGCTGAGCACCAGTCCCCACCAGACGCCGGCCGGGCCATCCATTAGGGCGTAACGGTGCCCCCATACCGCCTGGACGATGCAGAGCAGTCCGGTCAGAATAAAGGAGCGCTGCATCGAAGACGCGATATCCTCCGGCGCAAGTCCAAGCGCATGGCCGACCGAGAGCGGCACCATTACCGTATTCGTAAATATAAAGAACAGCCACTGCATGCCGGCAAGCAGCACGGTGAAGCTCTCTTTTGTTTTCAACATTAGGATTCCCAGCTTTCTTCAAAATTTCCGTTTCATTCGAGCTTCGTTTTTCTTCCGAATGCTCCGTATATGGTATCATGAGCATAACTATATTAAAAATATTAAATAAATTGCGAAAGCATATGAAAATCATATAGCAGACTTGCGGATGGGGACAGGAAATGGATATCAAACAATTGCGTTATTTTATTGCGTTGGCGGAAGAGCTTCAGGTGACGTCGGCGGCGCTGCGTCTGCATATGTCGCAGCCACCGCTCAGCCAGCAGCTGAAGCTGATGGAGGAGGAGCTTGGCGTGTCTTTATTTGTACGCAGCGGCCGCCATCTGGAGCTGACGGCGCCGGGAAAAACCTTGTACGAGCATGCCTTGACCATCACCCGGCTGCTGGAGGAAGCAAAGGAGGAAGTCAAAGAATCCGGCCTCGGGCTTCGGGGAAAGCTGTCGATCGGAATCAATACGCTGTCCGACGAACGGCTTCCGGCCGTGCTTAGCGCCTTTCGCCAGTTATATCCGAAGGTTACGTTCAAGATTCAGCAGAATGAGACGAATACGCTGACGAGATTGATCAAGGACAAAGCATTGGACCTGGCGATCGTCCGGCTTCCGGTCAGCCTGGAGGATTTCGATCATGTCATTCTTGGCGCCGAGCCTTTGTTTTTTGTGACCGGGGCGGGTGATGAGCAGCTTGAAAAGGTTACGTATGATTGTATTGCCAAGCACCCGCTTGTTCTCCCGAGCACGGAAGGGCTAGGGCTTTATCATCTGATCCTCGATCAATTCCATTCGCGCGGACTTTCGCCTGCGGTTATAGGCGAATGTTCGGATATCGGAATGCTTGTGGAGCTTATCGCTTCAGGCTTTGGCGCTTCCATTCTTCCGCGCACCTCGGTGAATCGGTATCAGAATCACCGTATCCGGATTGTGCCTATCGACGGTCCGGACGTCACTTCAAGTTCGGCGGTCATATGGCTGAAGCAGCATTATTTGAGCAAAGCCGCACAGAAGCTTATCGATTTGATTGCCGGGCCCTTGCTAAGGTAAGAGCAATCCCTTCCACGCCGGAAGGGTTTTTTTGTTAATCTGGTTATTTTTTCAATCCTGAAAACCGTACAATTGAATCTGAAAAATAACCAATGCTTTTTGTCGGGCGGGTCGTTATATTATTGTTTGAAATCGATTTCATAAATAGAAATCAATAAGGAGGCACGTTAATGAAATTAAAAAAAGCACTAACCCTGGCCGTGACGGCTTGCCTAGCGGTGGGAATGATGGGCTCCATCAAGGTACAGCAAGCGGATGCGGCCATCGGAGCAAGCGATTTTTTGAAGACAAACGGAAAGCAAATTAAGAACAACAACGGCAACGGCAGCGTCGTAAGCCTGCATGGCACCAACCTTGGCGGCTGGATGATGGAAGAGAACTGGATGTCCCCGCTTGGCGGCACCGACGAGTGGACGGTCCGCGGAACCTTGATTAACCGGTTCGGATCTTCTGCGGTTGATTCCTTGAAGGACAGCTATCAGGATTTATGGATTCAGGCAAGCGATTTGGATACGATAAAAAATATGGGTCTTAATTTTATCCGGGTGCCGATTTATTGGGAGAACATGATGAACCGCGACGGCACGATGAAGTCGGATGCCGTATCGTTCGGCAACCTGGATTGGCTTGTATCCAACGCGCAATCCCGAGGTCTGTATGTGCTGCTTGATCTGCACGGCGTTCCGGGCAATATGAACGGCTGGCAAAGCGGCGGGCGCGAAGGCGCAAACGAGCTGTGGAGCAACACCACGTACCAGAACTGGGTCGTGCAGCTGTGGCAGAGGATCGCCACTCACTACAAAGGCAATCCAACGATTGCCGGCTACGATCTGCTTAATGAACCGGTCAGCAATAACGGCAGCCTGTCGATCAGCCAAATGTATGACCGTTTGTACAAAGCCGTCCGCGCGATTGACCCGGATCATATGATTTACGTGGAAGCCTTCGGCTATTGGAATAATATCGCGGCTCCTTCGACTTACGGCTGGACGAACGTGGTTTACGAGGTGCACAGCTATGACTGGAACGATACGGACTGGAATAGCCAGAACAACAGCATCAACCAGTGGTTCTCGGATATTGTCTGGCATCAGAACAATTGGAACGTGCCGGTCTACTCCGGCGAGTTTACGTTGTTTACGCATAACGACCTATGGGAGAAATGTCTGTCGGGCCTGGATGCGCTTGACGTTTCCTGGACGAACTGGTCCTATAAAGTAACGAGCGGCGGCAATTGGGGCTTGTACCAGAACAATACGAACCCGTTCCCGAACGTAAGCAGCGACAGTCTTGCAACGATGCAATCGAAGTTGTCCAAATTCACAACCAGTTACTTTACGCCAAATACGACCCTTATCAATATGTTCAAAGCTTACGCGAAGCTTAATGCGCCTTCCAGCCTGCAGGCAAAAGCGAACAATCTGTACGTTACGGCCGAGAATACCGGCGCCTCGCCGCTTGTGGCCAACCGCACCACCGTTGGCACATGGGAGAAATTTATCGTGGTGACGAACGCGGACGGCACGGTATCGTTCCTGTCGCTTGCCAATAATAAATACGTCAGCGCCGATCTTAACAACAACGGCAGGCTGATCGCGCAGGCGCAGGGTATTGCGGCGTGGGAGAAGTTCACGAAATCAACCAATGCCGATGGCACGGTATCGTTCAAATCGGTTGCCAACAATAAATATGTCAGCGCGGATTTGAACCTTGGCATGCTGATTGCCAACCGCGACAGCGTCAGCGGCTGGGAAGCCTTCAATCTGACGGCTGCGCCATAATGCTGAAATAGAAAAGAAATTATGTAGGCCGCCCTCCCGCAGGGCGGCCTTCTTTGTGCCAAAAAGCCGTGCCTTATCTAGCGGAATCTGAATCTCCTAATAAGAAGAAGCTACATTAAAGACCCAAAGGAGGGGATGTCGTGCAAGGAAGAACAAAGGGGAATGCCCAAGGCATTGACGTATCCCATTACCAGGGAACGATTGATTGGGCGAAAGTCGCGGGCGACGGAATCACGTTTGCTTTTGTCAAAGCTACCGAAGGAGAGAACTACAAGGATCCAACCTTTCTGCAAAATGCCAACGGAGCGGCAGCGGCAGGGCTTCTGGTTGGGGCTTACCATTTTCTGAGGGCGGCTTCATCGGCTGCGGCGAAACGGGAAGCTCAGTTTTTCTACCAAACGGCCTCGCAGGCTAACAGCTTGCTATTACCACCCGTCATGGATTACGAGACGAATTCGGGCAGCCTTAGCGATGCAAGCATGAACGCCGTAGCAAGAGCTTTTTTGGAGGAGACGGAGCGGTTATTTGGGGTCAAGCCGATTTTTTATACCGGCAACGCTTTTGCCAACCATTTCGATATCTCGCTTGGCGGATATCCGTTATGGATTGCCAGATACAACGCATCTACGCCGCCGGATGATGCCAAGGCTTGGGCCAAATGGAAGTTTTGGCAATACAGCGACGGAAGCTCGGGCGGGTCATTGCCTAGCGGCACCCGGAAGGTATCGGGCATTGGCGGTAATGTCGATCTGAATGAATACGCGGGGACGGAAGCCGATTTGCTTAATGCCTATGCGCCGGAGGAGGATAAACCAATGACAGATGCGGAAAAACGACGAATGGAGGAGCTTGAGCAGCGGCTTGCCGCGCTTGAGACTCATGTTAACATTTCGGGCAGCCAAACGCCGCCAAGCTGGACGAAGACCTCGACTTCGGCAGCCATGAAAGCGGGTATTATCACGTCGGTGAACGATAAAGGAATGCCGGAGTTTATTACGATTCAAATGCTGTATAACGCAGGCTTGTGCAATGCGGAGCTGATCAAATTTTTCAAGGAGTTCAGCGCCGATACGCGTAAAGCAATCGAAGAGCTGCTGAAGAAATAAGAGGCGGAAAAATCCCTTTCCGATAGACCCGGAGGGGGATTTTTGTTGTTATGCGGGGGGCTGGCACAGTATAGTAAAAAGTGGTGAGCGCCTTTGAAGGATATTCCGTTATATAAACAAATTCAGGAAGCTATTAAAAGCCAAATCTCGCTTGGCAATTTGCGTCCGGGTGACCGGATACCGTCCGAGAAGGATTTGGCCGCGCAGTTTCATGTCAGTCTGATGACCACGAAAAATGCCTTGGCCGGTCTCGCGGAGGAGGGAATTGTCATCCGCTCCAAGGGCAAAGGCACGTTTGTTGCCGGACAAGCGCCGTACAATTTGTTTTTCCCGGCAGACGAAGGAAGCAGAGGGGAGCGGGAGCTGCCTGCATACCGCCATTCGTACGGCAAGCTTATCGGAATGATTATTCCGTCCATGCGCACGCAAGTGGAGCAGCGTCTTCTGGACGCTATCGAAAATGCGGTTAACGGCTATGGCTATACGCTGGTCATCCGCGTATCCAGGGGCAGCGCCGCCAAGGAGCTGCAATCGCTTGAGGATCTTGGCGCTATTGGCATCAGCGGTTTAATCCTCTTCTCCATAGGAGCGTTGCATGAACGTCGGACTGTCGTAAGAGCAGAGGAGCTCGAATGCCCGGTTGTACTGATCGACCGTTATTACAACGATAGGCCGGTCGTCAGCGTCTGCTCGGATAATAAGGCAGGCTCGCGCAAGGCCGTATCGTATCTTGTCGGGAAAGGACATCATCGTCTTGCCCTGCTGACGCCGCCCGTGGAGCATAGCGTAATGGCCGACAGGCTTGCCGGCTTCGAAAGCGCGGTGGCCGAATTCGGGCTGAAGCCGTCATCCGTATTGCGATATACCGTTCCGTATCAGCGGTTTAACGTATCAAGGAAGGATGGGGCGGAGTTGATCCATCAATGGATGCTTATCCATCATGACAGCTTCACCGGCCTTGTCGCTACGGACGTTGAGCTTGCCCGGCTGGCTTATCATGCTTTGAAACGGATAAACCGGACCGCAGGTAAACAATTGGTTGCGTTTGATGATACCGAGATTCCAGAGGTTGCTTATATCCGTCAAAATGAAGCCGCAATCGGCGCCAAAGCCGTCTCGCTGCTGATGGGCCATATCGCCCGCGGAGAGCAGCTTCAAGGCAGGTTTGTTGTTCCGACTCAGCTGATTTTGCCATCATAAATAAAGAAGGAGGCAGACCTTTGATGATGGCCTGCCTTCTTTGCGTTATGGGTTAACTTTGAAATTATCAAACCGCGTATGATTATTCATTGTGCGCAGGCCTACCTTTCCGTGGGTAAACGGATTGCCACTGTTATCGGTGTAGGTGATTTTCGGAGTTGCCATATCGTTGACGTAGACCTTAATCGTTGTTCCGGAAGCGACAACCTTCATATGATGCCAAGCTCCTGCCGCGAGTGATGCGGGGGAGGAGGCGACGCCCGCATAGTTGTAATTCATCTTGCCCAAGTAGACGCCATCCGGTTTGATAAAAGCATAATAGCCTTGAAGATAATCCGGATTATTGACCAGTACGGTGCCGTTTGACGGATTATTGACTCTTACCAGCACGCCGGCGTCCCCGGTCGTGTCAACGAGCTTGATATCCGATTCCACCGTATAGTCCGCCCAGCGCTCATTGCCGATCGTTGTCTTGCCGAATACGCCTCCGCCGGCAGAGTCCAGCTCACCCGAATTGACGGACCAGCTGCCTTCGAATCTTGTCCAGCCGTTATCGTTGCCGTCATTGAAGTCATCGGACAAGCTGGTCACCGCATCGCCGCGGGAGAACGTCATGCCCGAGAAGTCGAATTCGCCTTTGACGAACTCCAAGCGCAGCTCATGGTAACCGGCCGTCAGATACAGTCCTTTCTTGCTTGAGTTTGTCCACGTTTCCCAGTCGCCTGTGGCAGGAACGCCAACGATGCCGGTTAAGTCGGTCGCACCGTCCCATACACGGTAGCTTGCGTCGGTAAACGTTGTCGCGAGACGCACATCCAGATCGTAATAGCCGGTCTCCGCCACATTGACGCGGTATTTCAGCCATTCTCCCGTCTGATTCCAGCCTACGACATTTTTGCCCTCGGCTGCCGAGCTGCGGATATCGACCGATCCGCTGCGGTAAGCGCCGCCGATATTGTCGGCCGACAAATCATGATAGGCCGTTCCTTCGGCCCCGTTCATATAATGTACGGCCTCGATTTTGCCCGGAAGAGGCTTGTACGCATTCCAAGCGCTGCTGCCGTTCACTTTATTGCTGAAGGCGGTATAGCCAAAGTCCGCATGGGCATCCGTTGTGGTATAGCCGATCTTGCCGCCGCCGATTCCGCTTACGGTCCGGGTTTGTTTTTTCATGCCGTCCACGTAAACGGTGAAGGTGGTGCCGGCTTTCTCAACGCGAATCTGATGCCATTTGGTATAGTCGTAGCCGGACGGAAGCGCGGAATATTGCCAGCCCTGGCTGACGCCGCCAACCACGAAGTTCGTCTCCAGACGGTTCAGGCCGCGGTTCAAGACGGCTGTTCCATAGTTGCTTTCGTCGGTGTAGGAGAAGACGGTGCCGTACACCGGATTGCTGCTGGTGCCTTGCTTCATCTGCTTGGTGTTGAATTCCGCCGTATAATCGCTGGCAGTGCCCGCGCCGGTTACTTGGCGGTAAGTATTGGTATTGCCGATCGTATCCTGCCACATCAGCTCCTGATTATAGATCCCCCAGGTTCCGCCCCCGATATTGGTCCACCCGGTTCCGATGGAGGTGCGGTTAAAGCGGTCTTCGAAATCCGCCAGCTCGGGATTTTGCTGGGAAGCCGTTGTTGGACCAAGCACCAGCATCTTGTCCCCGTTCCAGGCGATGCGGTCCAGATTCATTTTGCGGCCTGGATAGGTCAGATTGCCATCCGATGCATGGCTGTGGTAGACCATGAAATCCGAATCCAGATCAGGGCCTTTAATAACGCTGTTATGGCCAAGTCCGACATTCGAGCCTTCCGTGTCGATCAGAACCGGATTCTGGTTATCCGCCGGGGCGAAGCCGGTCGTAGGGCTTGCGCTGGTTGCGTAATTGACCCGGTATCCGGTGCTCCAGACATGATTGCCGGTATAGGTCATATAATATTTGCCGTTGCGCTTGAAGGTTGTGGAGCCTTCCGTCCAGCCCGCCATCGATAAGCCGGTGCCGACTGCCGCGCCAAAGGCCGTTGGGCTTGTCATCGGCCTTGCGTTAATCGTATTGGAGCCGGTCGAGTAGAAATACCATTTGCCGTCATCGTCAATAAAGACATTGCCGTCAATGCCCATGCCCAGATTGCCCGTCGCAACCGTGAACGGTCCTGTTGGACTGGTGCTCTGCAGCACGTAATGACCTCCTCCGCCAGGGGAGGTGTACATATAGAACATGCCGTTCCAATAGACGACCTCAGGCGCATATGCCGCCTTGGTAACCGCCTCCGTCGTGCATAAGCCGCGGTAGCTCCAATCCACGAGATTGGTAGAGGACCATACTTTTACGCCGCTCTGATCGTCAACGGTACTGACGTAAAGATAATAGGTGCCGTTAAATTTCAAAATATACGGGTCGCCTTCGCCATAGAAATCGTTGTTTGCCCAATGCCAGGAGTCCGTGACGCTAATCGGATTGCTGTACGCGCTTGCGTGAAGCGGCATCATCATGACGGCTGCGGCACCGATGAGCAGGGTCTTCCATTTTTTCATGAACTATCATCTCCTTCGCAGTTTGGTAAGCGTTTTCAAAATGTAGTATAGCAAACGAATCTTGCGGTTGCTTATATCTAATTAGATATAAAAAAACGGAAAAAGCCGGCTCTTCTGTTTCATAGAGCCGGCTATCGCGATCAACAGCCATTCATGATTAAGTAGATTCGGTCCTGCTCTTATCCTTGTAATAGACATTGACCATAATATCCTGCTTGTAGTTGCCGAAATGCCTGCCGAACAGGCTGATTCCACCGCAATGGCGGGCCGTCTCTAGAGAGGCGAGCTTGAAGCGGAAATCCTCGCCAAGCTTTAGCCCGACATCCGCAAGAGTCACGTCCGACAGCTTGACGCCATCGAGGAACGTGCCGGCCGCCTGAACGGACAAGCTTTTGAGCAGACCGTTCTGCGTGCCGAGCTGCCACCAGGAAGGCGTCAGCGCGCCCCGTTTACTTCCGAAGTCGCCCGGGCAAGTCCATACGCCAATCTCAATGTCATTGATGTAGAAGCTGATATCGGAAGGCCAATTCTCGTTATAGGAAGGGGCTTCCGAGCAGAGTTCGAGCGAAATGTCCAGCTGCGAAGCCGCTTGTCCGGCATGCAGGTAATTCGGAATCCGGTATTCGACGTAACCGCTGCCGAACCAGAGATGCGCCGCGTTCATCCGTTCCGGATCGGAGAAATACCTCGGATCATCCACAAGTCCAAGAATTTTGCTTTCCGACGCAAGGCCGCAGGTTGGCTTAACCGCGTAATCCGAATATTGGCCGATCGGGATTTCAACCGTGTATTTGGCTTCGTCATTTAAGGCTTTTTCCGGTGAAGCAGTGCGGAGCTGAAGGGTAAGCGAGTCGATCGCAAGCGAGCACATTTTCGGGCTTCCCCTTGTTCCCGACAGGCTCTCGGTCTTGATTAGTCCGCCTTCCTCCATCTTCTGAATATGCTTCGTTACGATGGCCGACGACAAGCCTAGCATTTCCGCAAGCTCTTTGATGCTCATCGGTCCGTTATTAAGCAGTTCGATCATTCTCACCCTCGTCTCCGATGAAAAACATTCGAGCATCGTCATATATTTGGTGCTGACTTGTATATGCACGCCGGTTTCCTCGCTTTCCATTGTCTTGGCTATTATATAACCTAACTGTTAATAAAACAACTTTTTAGTTGACGGTTAAGGGGGCAGGCGATAAAATAAGCAACAGATTCATATGGTTTTGTTAATATAACAACTAATTGGTTAATCAATGGAGGCGTAACAGATGACGAACTTGCCAAGAGCCGAATACCCTAGACCGCAATTCAACCGCAACGCATGGGAAAGCCTGAACGGGGAATGGGAATTTGAATTTGACGATGCGCGCGTTGGCAGCGAGGAAGGCTGGCATTCGGGCAGCAAGAGCTTTTCGAAAAAAATCCAGGTGCCGTTCAGCTTTGAGAGCGAACTAAGCGGCATTGGCGATCCGAATTTTCATGACGTTGTATGGTACCGCAGAAAGCTGGAGATTCCGAAGTCCTTCCAAGGAAAGCGGGTTGTGCTTCATTTCGGCGCCGTGGATTACGAAGCTTATGTATGGGTGAACGGCCAATTGGTGGCTTCCCACGAAGGCGGCCATACGCCGTTCCAGGCGGATATTACGAATGCGCTCCGCGCGGGCGGCGACAACACGCTCGTTGTCAAAGCGGTAGATTTCGGCACGGACGTATTCCTGCCGCGCGGCAAGCAGTTCTGGGAAGAGAAGTCCCGCGCGATCTGGTATACGCGGACAACGGGGATCTGGCAGTCCGTATGGATGGAGGCGGTATCGCCTGTTCATCTCCGCAAGGTAAAATATGTACCGAATATCGATACGAATGAGATTCAGATCCGTTCGTTTGTAGCAGGATTGGAGCAAGGCGCGAGGAACGTCAGCCTGTCGGTGAAGATTTCGTTCGCGGGAGAGGTTATGTCCGAAGACACTTTTCAAGTACGCGCGGGCGAAGAGAGCCGGAAAATCAAGCTCAGCGGATTAAACGACCACGGCATGGACCGCCTTTGGTGGCCGGAACGGCCTAACCTGTACGATGTCGAATACGTACTGTCTGTTGACGGAGCCGAGGTTGACCGCGTAACAAGCTACTTCGGCATGCGGAAAATCTCGCTCGAGAACGGCAAGTTTAATCTGAACAACCGTCCTTACTTCAGCAAGCTTGTTCTGGATCAAGGCTATTTCCCGGACGGTAACCTGACACCTCCTTCGGACGAGGCGATTAAGCAGGATGTCGCGCTCATGAAGGAAATGGGCTTCAACGGCGCGCGCAAGCATCAGAAGGTCGAGGATCCGCGCTTCCTGTACTGGTGCGACAAGCTGGGGCTGATCGTATGGGGCGAAATGGCGAATGCTTGCGACTACTCCGAAGAATACGTCCGCCGTATTACAAAAGAATGGCAGGAAGCGATCGACCGCGACTTCAATCATCCATGCATCGCGGTATGGGTACCGCTGAACGAAAGCTGGGGCGTTCCCAACATCCAGATCGACGTTCGTCAGCAGCAGCATGCGCTTGCCATGTACCATTTGACCAAGTCGCTTGACCCGACTCGCCTTGTCATCTCCAACGACGGCTGGGAAATGGTTGCAACCGACCTGTACAACATCCATGACTACGAGTGGAGACGCGAAGTGCTCGAGGACCGTTACGGCAGCGTGGAAAAAGCCGTGTCGGCTATGCCGGCTAACCGCCGCCTTAGCGTAGCGGGTTACGAATACGACGGGCAACCGATCATCGTCACGGAGTTCGGCGGCATTGCTTACAAGAAGAGCGAATGGGAAGGCTGGGGTTATTCCGGCGCATCGAGCGACGAGGACTTTGTGGAACGCCTCCGCAACGTGATTCAGCCGCTTATCTTCTCCGGCGTTGTTCAAGGCTACTGCTATACGCAGTTGACGGACGTCGAGCAGGAGATCAACGGTCTGCTGACATACGACCGCAAGCCGAAGGTGCCGCTTGAGCTAATCAAAGCGATCAACGATGGCAAGTAATCGCGGCTCCGATCTGAGCTGGCTTAACGATACAACGTATCGTTAAGGCCTAGCAAAAGCCAATTCGCCGGTCTTAACGATGCCGTACATCGTTAAGACCGGCGAATTGGCCGCTTCTGACAAACCCCGGACAGCACGAGAAAATTCTCCCAGCTGTCCGGGGTTTTGCGTTCAGGCGGCAGGACAATTTTTCTCAACGATCTAAAAATATGTCCATTCCTTCTAAAAAAGCGACATGGGCGCGTTATCCCCGGCCAGCTAGAATGAGAATCAGAAAGAACGACACAAACATTCTAGGGGGAAGCGAACATGAAGAAATCGATGAAGCTTTTGGGTACCTCGCTTATCGCACTTAGCCTTGTAGCGGCAGCGGGCTGCGGAAGCAACAATAGCAACAACGGCGGCAAAGACGCGGGAACCAACAACCAGGCAAACAGCGGGACTAACGCGGCTGCGGGAAATAGCGGAGACGCGAAAGCGGAGAAAGCGGACATCCTGTTCTGGACACCGTTCTCCGGAGCCGACGGCGAATTCATGAAGAAGATTGTAGAGAAATACAACTCTTCCCAAGACACGTACAAAGTGAAGCTCGTCATTCAGCCAAACGGCGAATACTACAAGCTGCTTGACGTAGCGATGAGCGCGGGCAAAGACCGTCCGGACCTGGCGATCATGCACGTGGACCAAATCCCGACTTACGTGAACAAAGGCCAGCTTCAGCCGATGGACGATCTGGCGGCGGCAGCTTCCATTAATAAAGCGGACTATGTAGAAGCTCCGGTGAACTACGAGACCATCGACGGCAAATGGTACGGCATTCCGCTGGACATTCATCCGCTCGTCATGTACTACAACAAAGATTTGTTCGATAAAGCTGGGATTGCGGCTCCTCCAACCAACCGCGCCGAATTCGAAGCGGACGTTGAGAAACTGACGGACAAATCGAAGGGCGTATACGGTTATGTGGTTCCTACGCTCTGGCCGCAGCAATTTATTTTCCCGACGCTGGTATGGCAAAATGGCGGCGACCTGTGGAACGGTACGGACGTAGCCTACAACTCGCCTGAAGCGGTTGAGATGGTGCAATGGATGCGCGGTCTCGTAGACAAAGGCGTATCGCCAGGCAACGTTCAGCAGGACGGAGAAAACACGCTGTTCCTGCAAGGCAAAAACGCGATTCAATTTAACGGTCCTTGGATGAAAGGCCAATTCGACGAAGCGGGCATCAACTACGGCGTAGCTCCGGTTCCGCAGATCGGCAAGGCTAAACAAGCGGTATACGCAGGCTCCCATAACTTCGTATTGCCTAAAGGCGTAACAGACGCAAATGTCGTGAAAGGCATCGGCGACTTCCTGAAATACGTATCGACCAACTCGATGGATTGGGCGGCTTCCGGTCAAGCGCTGGCTTCCAAGCCAATGCTGGAAAGCGCGGAATTCAAAGCTCTCGACATGCAAAGCAACGTAGCGAAATCGTTTGATTACGTTCAATTCGCGCCAAACGTACTGAACTGGGGAACGATCTCCGATCCGATCTGGGGCGAGCTGAGCAATGCGCTGCTTGGCAAGAAGGACGCTCAAAAAGCGTTGGACGACGCGGTAGCGAAGTCCAGACAAGCGATGAAAAAATAAGTAACGGCAGGACGAAGAGGCTGACAACCAGCTTCTTCGTCCCTCTGTTTATACCTTTAATCCGAATGGAGGAGCTGTGATGGTCAAGAGCTCTTTGCAATCCCGCTTAACGTCAACCTTGTTCGTGCTGCCGTACCTGCTCAGCTTTTGCGCTTTTCTGCTGATCCCGATTTTATACGGCATTTATATTTCGTTCCATAACTTCGAGCTGCTGTCGGATTCGCATAAATTCGTAGGCTTCGAAAATTACGTTAAAATCTTTACGCCCGGCTCGTATTTGTATGAGCAGTTTACAACCGGTCTGTGGAATACGGTGCAATTCGTTCTGTATTCGGTTCCGCTGCTGGTGATCCTCGGCCTGGCGCTCGCTTTGCTTCTGAATCAGCTGCCGAAGCGGATCCGCGGGCTGTTCCGCACGTTCTACTTCATGCCTTACGCGATCTCCGGCTCGGTGATGGCCGTTATCTGGCTGATGATGTTCGACACGAACGCGGGCTTCCTGAACGGGCTGCTGGCTAAGCTTCATATCGATCCGGTTGCGTGGCTGACGGATCTGCCATGGGTGTGGGTGTCGCTCGTATTGACCACGCTGTGGTGGACGATCGGCTTTAACATGATTATTTTCACCAATGCGCTGAACGAAGTGCCGGAGGATTATTACGAGGCGGCTTCGATTGACGGGGCGAACGCATGGAAAAGATTCGTCAGCATTACCCTGCCGTCGATCCGTCCGGTTATGCTGTTTATCATTATTACCTCCACGATTGCATCGTTTAACGTGTACGCGCAGCCGTTCCTCCTCACGCGGGGCGGACCCGGCGACAGCACGAAGGTGCTCCTTATGAACGTGCTGGACGAAGCGTTTAAAGGCAAGCAGGTCGGCTCCGCTTCGGCGATGGCGATTCTGATGGCGCTTATCATAATTATCGTTTCGGCTGTCCAGTACAAAATCGCTTACGGAAGGAAGGAATAGCCGCATGAAAAAAACATTGCTTGTTCTCGCAGCAGTCCTCATAGCGGTTATTTTCCTGCTTCCGCTTATCTGGATGTTGTCCACTTCCTTCAAGAACGATTTCGAGGCTCTTGCCGGTCAGATGAATCTGATTCCGAAGAAACCAACGTTCGAGAACTATCTGGACGGGTTAAAAGGCAATCTGATGAACGTTCCGATTACGCGCTGGATCTCGAACTCCTTGTTCGTAGGCGCCGCGGGCACGGCGATTGTCCTGCTCTTCTCGTCCATGGCGGCATACGCTCTTGCCCGTCTGCAGGACTTGCCGTTTAAGAAGCTGATGTTCCCGATGTTTATCGGCTCCATGATGATTCCCGGCGTCCTGACGTTCCTGCCGATGTACATGGAATTTAACGCGCTTGGCTGGATCAATACGTATGCGGCGCTTATTCTTCCTTATTCGTCCGGCGCATTTGGCGTGTTTCTGTTGTTCCAGTTTTTCACGGCGTTTCCGAAAGAGATTGAAGAGGCCGCACGGATCGACGGCGCAAACAAATGGCAGATCTACTCCCGGATCCTGCTTCCCGCTTCGGTATCCATTATGGTAACGCTCGCGATCTTTACCTTTATGGGCATTTACAATGATTTCGTATGGCCGCTTTATTCCACAACCTCGCCGGAGATGCGCACGATTACGGCCGGCATTGCGATGATGGCGCAAGGAAGCTATACGCAGGCTTACGGCAAGCTGATGTCGATGACGGTTATTGCGACGCTTCCGGTATTTATCGTCTTTATTATCGGTCAACGTTCCTTTGTTAAAGCGATCACGCAAGCAGGTGTGAAATGAACCCAAAACGATGGGCTGTCCTCACGGCGGCGGTGCTGCTGGTGACGGCGGCCGGTATAGGAGTGTGGGCAATGAAAGACAACGCTAACGAAGCAAACGAAGTATCGTCCGAATATAACGGCCATGGCGGCACATTCAAAAATACGCTGGCGGAGATCGATACGCCAGACCCCGCCGTTGTGTATAAGGACGGCTACTATTATATGACGTTTACGCATAACGGCGCGGACGTTATGGTGATGAAATCCCGAACCATCGACTTCAAGCAGGCTGAGCGGAAGGTTGTCTGGTATCCCGATATCGGAACCAACTATTCGGCTGAGCTATGGGCGCCGGAGATTCAGTTCCTGCAGGGCAAATGGTACATTTATTTCGCGGCTGACGACGGCTTGAACGAGAATCACCGGATGTTCGCGCTGGAAGCGGATACCGATGATCCGATGGGCAGCTATACGTTTAAAGGCCAGGTGAAGGACGACACGGATAAATGGGCGATTGACGGGCTTGCGATGGAGCTGAACGACAAGCTTTATTTCGTCTGGTCCGGCTGGGAAGGCGATATCAACGTACAGCAAAATACGTATATCGCTCCGATGAGCGATCCGCTGACTATCAGCGGTCCTCGCGTTCTTTTATCCGAGCCCGATCTGGAATGGGAGAAAGCCGGAGGTCCTCCTTATATTAATGAAGGACATTCCATTCTCCGTCATAACGGCCAGGTTCATATCGTGTATTCGGGAGCCGGCAGCTGGACGCCGTTTTACGCGCTTGGCATGCTGTCGCTGAAGGAAGGCGCGGATCCGCTCGTGGCCTCGAACTGGACGAAAGCGCAGGAGCCGATTCTCAAGATGGATGAGGACGCCGGGGTCTACGGTCCGGGACATAATTCCTTCGTAACCTCGCCCGACGGTACGGAGCAGTGGATTGTCTATCACGCAACAACCGCGGCTACGGATGGCTGGGCAAACCGCAAGGCGCGCGCTCAGAAGCTGACATGGGATGAGGCGGGGAAATTGCAGGTTGGCAATCCGTTAAGTCTGGATACGGCGATTGAGGTTCCTGCGGGCATGGGGGTCTTCAAGGCGGCGGCTGCCTCTGCCGACGTAAGCTTCGATCTGATTCCTTCCGCTATTCATACTACGGCTCCTCTCCTTATCCATTATCGGAATGATACGGGAGAACAGCTTCAAGCAAACGTTAGCGTAAACGGCGAACAAGGGGTAAATGTTGGGCTTCCTGAAACTAGCGGAACGGGATACGCTTATGCCGACATTTCGCTTGCGGCGGGCATTAATGAGATTCGTATCGCGATTGTCGGAGGGCAAGGCAAGATTGAGGCCATTGAGCTTCCAAGATACGAAGCGGAATATGCTTCTGCGGGAACGCAAGGCGAAGCGGAGGAGAACTTGTTCTCGTCGGCGGGAGGAAAAGTTGTGGTTGGGCCGGGTGAGGGCGATGCCTTGCGTTTTGCCAACATTCAAGTGCCGGCAAGCGGCGATTATGAGATCAGGCTGGCGGCTGCTAATTCCTCCGGGCAAGAAGCGGAGCTTCAGATTCGCGTGGACGGCAGCGGAAGCAAAGCGAAAAAGCTTGTTTTTCCAGATGGAAAACGCAACAATTACCAGACGCAATCGGTCATCTTGCAATTGAAGGCGGGCAAGAACGCCATTATACTTGAGAATGCGACGGCAGAGGTGCACGTCGATTATATGGATATCTTGAGAAGCTCAGCACAATAAGCATTAGCTTCACCATTCTTAAGTAACGCTTACGAAGCATGAATTGTTCAGCAATTCCACTGACGTAAATGCTTCACAATTCTTTTTAGGAGGCGCTGGTCATGAGAGGCTTGTCCTTTCGTTCGTATCTTACATCAGGCTTAAGCGTCATCCTTGCGGCAAGCCTTGCCTTGACTGGCTGCAGCCATAACGATAACGGCACATCGGCATCGGCCGAGCCTAAAGCATCCGCCATTCAGCTTAATTATTGGACCCCCTTCAGCGGGGGAGACAATTTGTTTATGACCGAGATGGTCGATCAGTTTAATAAAGACCACGAAGACATTCAAGTCGTCCAGATGAATTCAAGGCTGGACGACTATTATTCGCGGCTGCGAACGGCCATCCTTTCCGGCAACGCGCCGGATGTGGCCATTATTCACGCAAGCTCCCTGCCTCAATTCGTGCAGAACGGTTACATTGAAGATTTGTCCGGCCCGGCACAAGAAGCGGGCCTGGATTGGAACGTATATAACCAAGCGGGGATGAAGGCGGTATCCTTCCAAGGGAAGCCTTATGCGGTGCCGCTGGATACCCATATGCTTGTCATGTATTACAACAAGACGTTTCTGGAGCAGGCCGGTGTTCTAGATGCGCAAGGCAAGCCGGTGCTTCAAGGCGGGGAAGAGGGATTTACCCGTTTTCTGAGGCAAATCCGTCAGGCCGTTCCGGGCGATGTCGCCCCGCTTGCCCAGCCAAGCACCAGGATCGATGCCGTGTGGCTGTGGTGGAGTCTGTATAACCAGATTCAAGGAGGCGGAAAGTTCTATAACGCGGAGGGAACGAAAGCGGTGCTTAACAACCCGGCTGCTTTGAAAGCCTTAAACTTTATAGAAGGGCTGTATAAGAGCAAGCTGATTCCTCCTAATATACCGGACTCTTTCAAGCTATTTAATGAAGGAAAAGCAGCCGTGCTCATTACGGGCGTTTGGGCAACCGGCGCGCTTGAAAAAAACGATGCCCTGAGCTTTGGCGTTGTGCCTCTGCCAACGATCTATGACAAGCCTGCGGCCTGGGCGGATTCCCATACGCTGGCGATCCCTTCGCAGCATGACATGCCACGGGAAAAAAGGGATGCGGCAATGCTGTTCATGAAATGGCTTGCCGAGCATGGCGCCAAATGGGCGGAAGCCGGCCATATCCCAAGCGTCAGCGCAGTAATGGATTCGGAAGCGTTCAAGTCGCTGGATTACCGGGGCGATTATGCGGCAGCGGCCAATTCCGTCGCTTTTTGGCCGAAGCATACGAAGCAGCACAGCTTTATCGAGGTGATCATCCGGCAATTCGAACGGATGATCTACGGTCAGCAGACACCAGAGCAGGCGCTCCAGGCAACCGAGAAGCAAATCAATCTGGAAATGTCGAAATAAGCGGGGTGAGCGATGATGACGATTTTTAAGCGCTTGAAGCAATGGTTCAAAAATCTGGCGCTCGCCCGCAAGCTTATTCTCGTTAACGTGCTTCTTATCGTGGTGCCGCTGGGAGTGATCGGCGCGTGGTCCTTCTCCATCTTCGCCTCCAAGATGGAAGAGCAGGTAGGCAAGTATCAGCTTCAGATGCTGAAGCAGGTGACGCTGAATATCGACACTTATATGAATGAGCTGAACCGTCTATCGTTAATGCCTTATCAATATCAGGAGATCCTCGATTTTCTCGCAACGAACAGAAAACCCGGCGAAGCCTTGTCTCTGCAGGAAATCGATGACCTGAACAACTTCGTCTCCAAGGTGTTTCTGAACGGCCGCGTCGATATTATGGGCATTTCCTTGTTCGGCGAGCATGGGGCTTCCTATGTCGTGCTGCCGGAAAGCCAATACATGACGACGTACCAGCTTGGCGGCAATACGGATTGGCTGGAGAAGGCTAAGGGCCGCTTCGGCCAGCCGACCTTTATAACCACACACGAAGTCAAGTCGACAAGCGGGACGGCTTATCAGGTATTCTCGATTGCCCGGGAGCTGAGAAGCTTCGACAGCGGGGATACGCTTGGTTACATCGTCATTGACATCGATCCTGCGGTAGTACGGAAGCTTCTGTCCCAAGTCAGCCTGGGGAGCAAGGAATCGCTGTACATGACCGACAGTGCCGGGGATCTGGTGCTGCGCAAGGAGAAAACGGCGATTTATCCCGTCATCGAAGGCTTGTCGGATGAAGGCGTCTCCCATCATAAGGTGGACGGAAAAAGCTTGCTTGTCGCCCACGTCAGCTCGGAGGTAACGGGCTGGACTACCGTTGGCGTCGTTCCGGTATCGGTGCTGATGAAGGATAGTCTCGTGGTCCGCAACTCGATTATGCTGATCGGCGGCATTTGTATCGGGCTTGCCGTATTGCTCTCGGTCTTTATCGCGTTCAGGATTACAAGTCCGCTCCGGATGCTGCGGTCGCTCATGCGCAAGGTGGAACGCGGCGATCTGAAGGTATCGTTCCCCGTCCGGCAATGGGATGAGGTCGGTCAGCTGGGCAATGCCTTCAACATGATGGTGTCCCATCTGAGCGAGCTGGGGTACCGGCTGTACGAGACGGAAATCAGGGAGAAGGATGCCGAGATCGCAGCGCTGCAAAGCAAGATTAATCCGCATTTTCTATACAATACTTTGGGTTCCATCTCCATGTACGCCGAAGTGGAAGGCAACAGGGAGGTTGTGACGATGACGAACAATTTAAGCCGCCTGCTTCGATATTCGTTAAGCGGACGCAAGGAAGCCGTAACGCTGCGCGATGAGCTGGACCATGTAAAAGGCTACATGACTATTCAGAAGATGCGTTACGACGACCGGATTGATTTTCGCCTTAAGGTGGACGAATCGTTGCATGGCTGTCCGGTTATTCCGCTAATGATACAGCCGATCGTGGAAAACGCCATTAATCACGGGCTCGATAAAGGGATTGGCGAAGGCAGGATTCAATTGTCCTGCTATCAGGAGCAGGGAATGCTGATGATCGTCATTGAGGACGACGGCATTGGCATGACCGGCGAGCAGCTAAGCGCGATGCGCAAGCGGTTGGATAAAATCCATGATCTCGGAGGCACCTCGGGCAACGGCCTGATGAACGTTCACCGCAGAATCCGTCTGCATTACGGCGAGCAATACGGTCTGCAGCTCGAGAGCATGCCGTTCCAAGGGTTAAAGGTCATCTTAACGATGCCAATCGCTTTTTCAATGACGGGATAGGGAGGAGTGCTTTCAAAATGCCAAACATTCTGATTGTTGACGATGAGGCGATATTCCGCAGGGGACTTCGTAAAATCATCGAGTCCTCTTCCGGCAGCTGGCAGATTGCAGGCGAAGCAAAGGACGGCTATGAAGCTCTTGAAATGGTGGAGAGCCTGAGGCCCGACGTGCTGTTAACGGATATCCGGATGCCCCGGATGGACGGGCTGCAGCTGATTCAAATCGCGAAGGAGCGCTATCCGAAGCTGCTTGTCATCGTGCTTAGCGGCTTTGACGAATTTACGTATTTGCAGCAATCGCTCCGCCATGGAGTCCGGGATTACCTGATGAAGCCCGTGGAGCGGGAGGAGCTGTTCAAGACGCTTGGGAAGCTGGAAGGCGAGCTTGCCAAGTCCCGGCAGGCACCCGAATTGTACACGGGGGAGCCGGCCGATGCGCGGGTCATCCGCCAGCATGTAAGCGAGCATCTGGTGGCAGGGCTGCTCAAGGGCTATGTGAACGAGACGGATCTGGCCTTGCTTGCGAGAATCGGCGTTACCTTCCAGGAGCCGTGTTTTGCCTGCATGATTATTAAGCTGGATAAGGATCAGCTCGACAAGGAACGGTACGAGAAAGCCGATCCAAGCCTGTTCCAGCTGTATATTCAACAGATCGTCCAGGAGCTGCTCGATCAGCGGGCAAAAGGATTTTCGTTTATTTTATCCGAGACTGAGGTTGTGGCGCTTGTTAATCTGCCCGGCCAGCCGGAGGCGGAAGACCCGCTGCTTGCGCTGTCGGAAACGATCCGCAGGCGGATGATCTCCCTGTCGAGATTGACCGTAACGATTGGCCTGGGAAGAATCGTAGGCGGAATCAAGGAAATTCCGCATTCGTTCCAGGAGGCGAAGATTGCCCAGCTGCATCGGTTAATCGTTGGCGGCGACCGCGTGATCAGCTATTCGCGGATAAAGGATGCCGAAGAGGAGATGGCTTGGAGCTCGCTGCTTGAGCTTCCGCTGGAGCTTCTCGAGACCTCCATTCAGGAAGGCAAGCCGGAGCAGACAAGGCAATACGCCGCTTCGTTCGTTACCGCTCTTTGCTCGCAGGCCCGAAATCCGGAAGTGATTCACCAGCAAATATGCAAGCTTCTAATTCACGGGTATGAGGAAGCGGAGAAGCTGGAGCTGACGCCAAGCTGGCTTGGCGACCGCACGATCCAGGCGGTGCTGCTGGAGATCTGTTCCTTGACCTCCCGAATGGAGCTGATCGATTGCTGCAGCGCTTATCTGGAGAAGCTGGCCGAATGCATTGCGAGCCGGCAGAAAAACGCCGACCATGACCCCATCGAGAAAGTCATCCGGTACGTGAACCAGCATTATCAGGAGCCGTTGTCGCTGACGCAAGTCGCGGAGCAGGTCTATCTGAACCCGGCTTACCTGTCGACGTTGTTCAAGCAGCGGACGGGGAGCTCGCTGGTCGAGTATTGGACGGAGCTTAGAGTCACGGAAGCGAAGAGACGTCTTGCATCCTCCAACGAGAAGGTGACGAATATCGCCGAAAGCACGGGCTTCGGGAATATTCGCCATTTCAACCGGGTATTCAAAAGCGTTACGGGTCTCGCCCCAATCGACTACAGGGAACAAGCCAGGTCGGTGAAGGGATAGAGATTAACAGCCAGCCTGCGGAACAGATTGATGTTCCGCAGGCTGTTTTGTTTTCGGAGCATAAGAAAGGGATCCTGCTGCATAACTTTTTTGAACGCCGAAATGAAATTGAGAAACTATTATGGATACGACATGATCCCGATAATCGGGCAAAAGCCGTACAGGAATGGATGGGGATAAAATCCGACATAGAGCTATTGAACGTGTATGTCTTAATGAAGGATGGAACCATCATGGACCCTAATCTTGCGCTCATGAAAGAAAACGGTCAATGGACGGTATTTCGAGAGGATTAAATTCTTGCCTGATTCCGTTATCCTTGCGCGTTCCGGGACCGGCGAGCTATTGGAGCTGTATCCAAGTGAATAAGAAAAAGGAAAAAGCTTTCCGACGCTCCCAAGGCAGAGCGGGGAAAGCTTTTTGATTAGGACCGCGAGCGGATTTCCTGGCGCATGAACAGCACGTAAGAGACCGCGAAGCAGATTGCCGTCTCGGCAATTAAGCAAATAAGCTGCGGCCAGGACAGAAGGATGCTTTGCAGAAGCGGCAGAGGGCTGGCAATCGCCCCAACAACCTGCTCGGTTGTCAGCGGCCCAAGCGATCGGACGCCGGGCATCAGCAGCGTGCTGGTGGCCTCCGAGAACAAATACGAAGGGGAAATCCGGTTGAGCAGGAGCATCCAGTTGAAGTGGCTAAGCTGCGCGCCGATGCCGGCCGAATCGGCGGGCGCGGTCGCTTTGTCAATCAGTCCGATAATCATGCTGTAAAACACCGAGAAAAATAACCATATCGCAATACCCGACAACGCGGATGTAGCCGTCTGTCTGAAGCGGATGGAGAAGATAATCGAAAGGTTCAGCCAGAAGCCGACGTAAACGATAGCTGCGATAAGAAAACACAGGACGCGCAGCACCTCCTCCGGCGTGGGCGGATAACCGATGACAAACAGGCCAAGCCCCATGACAAGCAGCCCGAGAGAAAACAGCGCGACGGAGATTAACAGCAGCGATGCCGTAAATTTCGCCAGGATAAAATCGTCCCGGTACAAGGGCTGCGACAGCAGTCTGCTTAGCGTACCTTTGCTGCGTTCCGTGTTGACGGCATCAAAGCCGAGGGCGATGCCGATCAGCGGCCCCAGAAAAGAGACAAAGGTAACAAAGGTCGGAAGAGAACCGTCGGAAGCGGTGAACATTTGAAGAAACAAAAAGGAGCTGTCGGTCTGCTGCGATTTGACGCCTGCTTGAATAGCGGTAACCGCGGCATAGATGGAGCCAATGCAGGCCAGCGTAATGATGCCGATCAGAATGGTGAAGCGCCAGCTCCGCAGATGGTCGCCGAACTCCTTCCGGACCAGCACCCAAAAGGGAGAGTAGCCGCGGCGCGGAATTTCTTGCGTTTGGCCCGAACGGCCGCTAATCCGGCCGGCAAGCTTTTTCCAAAAGCCGTTATTGAATGCTGTTGCTGCGTTCAAGCTGTCCGCCTCCTTCGAAATAACGGTGATAGATATCGTCGAGACCGTATTGCTTGCGCCGAATGCCGATCAAGGAAGCCCCGCAATCAAGCACGGCCCGGGCCGCCTCCGAGGTTAGGTCGCGCGTGCCGGTGAGTACGGCGTCCGATGGCTGAGCGCTGCCATGAGCATGATCCCAAGCAGCAGGACCTTTATAGGTAAGGAGACCGTCCAAGCTCGAAAGACGTTCATCCAGCTCCTTGGTCCAAGGGGCGGCGGACAGCTCGACCGTTACGCTGCCGTCATCGTCCAGCTGCTTCGCCAGCGATTCGATGTTGCCGGAAGCAATCAGCTTGCCTTGAACGAACAAGCCTACCCGGTCGCATATTTGCTGCACCTGATGAAGGTGATGGGAGGACAGCAGGACGGTAAGTCCTTCATTCCGGCTTAATTGCTCGATCAGCTCCAGCAGCTCGCGCACCCCTTCGGGGTCAATGCCAAGCGTTGGCTCGTCGAGAATAATGATTTCGGGCTTCTTGATCAGCACGTCGGCAATGCCGAGCCTTTGCCGCATCCCTCTCGAGAAAGCGCCAACCCTCTTGGTCAGCGTATGCTGAAGGCCAACCCGTTCAAGCAATTCCAGCGCCAGATTGCGGGCATCCTGGGCAGGAATGCCGTTTAGTCTTGCCGTAAGCAGCAAATTATCAAGTGCCGTACGATCCTCGTAAAAGCCTACATCATCCGGCATATAGCCGACTCTTCGTTTTACCTCAAGCGGCTGCCTTGCCGGATCAAGCCCGCATACCCGCACCTTCCCGGAGCTTGGCTCCGTCAGCCCCAGCATCATCAGAATGGTAGTTGTTTTTCCCGCGCCGTTCGGGCCGAGAAGTCCGTATACCTCCCCTCTTTGAATCGTGAGATCCAACTGGTTGACCGCGGTTTGCTCGCCGTATTTTTTCGTCAGCCTGGACATTTCAATAATCGGTGCCTGGTTGAGCGAGTCCATCTTTACCGCCTCCCGAATTTACGGAATAAGCCGTAAATAGCGGCGATAACAGCCAGGATGATGACAATGCCGATCCAGCCCCAGAGGACCGAGGATTTCACGGCGACGCGGAACTGCGCGTCGGCGGATTTTTCCGGAGAAGCGGCATTGACGTTTACCACGTAGTCGCCTGCGAGTGCTTTTTTATCCGCTTTAATGGTGGCTTGAACATGGGCGGTTTCTCCCGGCTTGATGGAAGCAATGGTCGCAGGCTCGAAGGTAACCTCCCAGTCGGTTGGATTTTCCGCGGTCATGGCCACTTGCTTGAGCTCCGCCGAGCCTTTGTTGGTGACGACCAGATCAAGCTTGCGGGTGGAGCCGGCGGTTACGCTTGTACTCAAAAGATCGTTAGGCGTGCTTAACGCCAAATCGTAGGTGCCCGTTACGACGGCTTCCACCGTTGTGCTCCCGTTCGTAGAGTTGTTGGAGGCGGATATCGGAATGTCATAGGTACCGGCTTTAACCGACTCCGGCGGTTTCGCGCTAATGGTAATCGTCTTCTCGCCGTTGGCATCGACCTCAACCGAGGTCACGCTGTTGCTTCCGTCGCTGAACGTCACGTCCCAGCCGGCAGCGGCTTCGGCAGCAAGCGCGTAGGTTTGTTTCTCGGCTGTGCGGTTTCGAAGCGTCGCGCTGAAGGTAAACGTAGAGTCCGAATGCCCCTGCATATTGGGCTGATCCGTCGTTAATTCGGTACGGAAGGTACCCTGCTCTGAGACTTGAACGGCAAGCGGAAGAACGCTTCCGTCGGCATTCATTTGAAATTGGTACACGCCCTTGTTGATCTCGAGCGGAACGTCCAGCTGGAGGTTTACCGTTTGGGATTCTCCGGGCTTCACCGCGATCCTGCTTACGGTACGCCCTCCCGCGGTGAGTTCGTAATCCCACTTGTTCCCCTTCTCGTCGAAGCCAAGATCCACCGTCTGGGTAGACGAGCCGTGGTTGATAATGTCCACCGAGTATGCGATCGAATCCCCCGGCGGCGCGGACAATTGTAGATAAGGCGTATACAGCTCTACCGCCGCTGCCGCCGAGACCGGCATGGCGCCTGCTCCCCATGAGACGGCACCTAATGTCATTCCTAGCGCAAGCAAGTATTTAGCGCTTTTTTTGCGGCATGCTTGAAGCATGCGATCCCCTCCTGTAGCTCTGAAATTTGGAATGCGTCGCCTTGAAGCGTACGTAATCGGTACGAATGGCAAAAGGGATTGGATTTGCGAACCTGAAAAAAAATTTATTTTTCCTCCGGCGAAAATTCTGGTACAACGTTAGGTAGATGAGGTTGATTCGGTTAGCGGGGGAGGAACGGCTATGAGCCGCTTGGAGGATATGAGCGAGGTTCTTCGCGACATGTGCGAAGGCGAGACGGAGGCCTTTGACCGGTTTTATGCCCGGTATGCGCCGCTTGTCATGCAGGTTGCGCTGCGCACGCTGGGAGAACGGATGGAGGCGGAGGATGTTTGCCATGATGTGTTTCTTGAAGTGCTGAGGCGGGGAAAGGATTACAATCCCGGGCGCGGATCGCTGGAGGCGTGGCTGGCGGTGATGACAAGGAGCCGCTGTCTGGACCGTCTGCGCAGAGCCAAACGGATAGCCGAGAAGGGGAAGCAGCTTGGGCAGGACACCGCATCCAGCGGCAGAAGCTCGGAGGAGATTGCCCTGCGGCATTTGGAGCTGGAGGAATTAAACGAAGCGCTTAAGAAGCTGCCCCGCAATCAACGGAACGCGGTCGCATACAGCTATTACAGCCCGCATACGCAAAAGGAGCTGTCCGATGCCTGGAACGTTCCGCTCGGTACCGTAAAATCCTGGGTGCGATACGGCTTAAACAATATGCGCAAGCATCTGGAGCGAAGGGGAAGCGAGCGAACGACCGGAGTAGAGGAGGGACGGAGATGAGCGTAATGCCGGAAGAACAATGCAAAATCGGATTTAGCGAGGAACAATGGATTGATTGGCTGCTCGGAAAGCAGCCAGGCGTGCGTTATGCAGAGATGGCCAATCATTTACAGCAATGCTCGGCCTGCCGGGAAAAGGTAACGGAATGGCAGTCCATTTTTGCCCCGGCAGCCGGATACGGGGAGTTTGACCGGACCGCGGATGACAGGCTTCCGTCGGACCGGATCCGCAATAGGCTGCGATCGCATGTTCGGCGGCGCGGGATAGTTAAGCGGCTGAGATCCGGCTGGACGTCACGCAGCAAATGGACGGCCGCGCTTGTCTCCGCCGTCGTTGCCGTCGTCTGTGCGGCTTCGCTTTACGGCAGCGTCCGGCAGCCCGACGACCAGCGCAATGATTATGTCGCCGCGCACGAGCCGGAAGCAGTGGACTTTATTCACGCGCCGGAGACGGCCAGTTATAAAGTGCATCCTTATAACAATGAGCTTGGGGAAGGGTATATCTGGTTTAACAGCGACTCCGGCGAAATGCTGGTCCTGCTGGACGGCATGCTGTCGAGCCGCGATTACGACATACAGGCATGGGCGCTGGAGGGCGGCAGCCGGGTCAATCTGGGATTGCTCGAGCAGTCGGAGAAGAAGCATGCCCATCTCTATGTGAAAGCCGGAGCATTGGTAAAGGCAAGCCAGCTCGCGCTTACCATTGAGCCGTCGGGAGGCAGCGTGGAGCCAACCTCGCCGGATGCTTTCCTGTTTAAGATGGAGCATTAGCCTTGGCATTAAGATCGAGCAATAGCTGCGCCATCTTGAAGACGGTCTGTTCGTCAGCCGGCAGGTTAATGGTGACGGTAAAGCGGGGAGCGTCCGATACGATAAAAGAAAGCTGGTTAAACGCCAACGTTCCGGCTTCCGGATGATAATTGAGCTTCTTTCCTTCGGGCCCGTTCAGCACGTCATGCTGCGGCCACCATTCCCGGAAATCTTCGCTTGTTCGCTGCAGCTCGTCAATCA
The DNA here is from genome assembly GCF_004345425.1 of Paenibacillus sp. BK033. Classification (GTDB taxonomy): domain Bacteria; phylum Bacillota; class Bacilli; order Paenibacillales; family Paenibacillaceae; genus Pristimantibacillus. Next base: position 919,999 of record NZ_SLVP01000002.1, on the reverse strand, counting down.
TCTCCAGCCACCAGGCATCACCCGGGAATTTGGCATATCCGGCACGGAATTGGGCAAGTCTGTGCCGCGCATGCTTCTCCCAATTTTCCTTCAGGAGCTCCCGGACGCCGGGCAAACGGAAAGAACGCCATACGGTATTGCGTTCGCGCTCCGACATCGATTCGAAAGGGCCGTATAAGAGATTCGCGGCTTTATTCCATGCCCGGATAATCAGCCGTTGATCGGTAATAAAGGCCGGACTTGTTCCCTGACGGTCCAGGAAGCTTTGCAAATGCTCGCTGATCCTGTTCTCATCCAGGGAGAGGTCAGTCGGAATCTGCTGGATAGCCAACAGGAACAAATGCTGACGCTCATCGGCGTCCAGCTGGAGCGCGCGGCTGATGCAATCCAGTACTTGGGCGGATACCTGAATCGGCCGGGCTTGCTCCAGCCAGGTATACCAGTCCACGCTTACGCCGGAGAGCATGGCTACTTCCCCGCGTCTTAGTCCCGGCGTCCGCCGGCGCCCGATCGCCGGCAATCCGGCTTGCTCCGGAGACAGCCGGGCTCTCCGCGTCTTCAGAAATTGCGCAAGCTCTCTTAATCTTGCCTTGTCATCCATGCGATAGAACCTTCTTTCCGTTATCGTTCTTATTAAAATTCTTATCCTAGGAGAAAAACTCCTAGGATAAGCTCTCCTCTTATTCTCTAATCGGATCCATTATACACTCTATGGGAATTCGACATGAAGAGATAAGGCAGGGGAAGAACAAATGGAGAAAGCTTTACAGCAAGTATCCGGCAGAAGCGGGCTGCTTCTGCTCGGACTATCGCTTGGTTATTTTATGGTGCTGCTGGATATGACGGTCGTTAGCGTGGCCCTTCCGGCTATCCACGAAGATCTCGGGGGAGGGCTCATAGATCTGCAATGGGTCGTCAATGCTTATACGATCGTATTTGCCGGGCTTTTGCTGTCCATGGGAGTGTATGCGGACCGGTTGGGGGCAAAGCGGGTTTATGTCGGCGGTCTCATCCTGTTCTTTGCGGGTTCGGCTGCCTCCGCGGTTGTATCCGATATAGGCGCGCTCATCGCTTTGCGGGCTATTCTTGGCATCGGAGGAGCCGCTTTGCTTCCGGCCTCGTTATCCTTATTGTCCCATGCCTACCCCGTGCCGGGAGAACGGGCCAAGGCGCTGGGAATATGGACCGCGGTTACGGGAGCCGCGATGGCGGCAGGACCCGTGATTGGCGGAATACTCTCGGACTCGTTTGGCTGGCGGAGTATCTTTCTCCTTAATGTTCCGCTTGCCGCAATAAGTCTGCTGCTGACGTATTTGCTGGCGGATGAGACGCCCCGGTCCGCGCATAAGGGCTTTGATGCGGGAGGACAGGTAAGCGTCTTGGCGTCAATTGCCGCATTATCCTTCAGTTTGATGGAGGGGCAGTACTACGGCTGGAGTTCACCCGTCATTTTGGGAACCTTCGGATTGGCGATTCTGTGCATGATCCTGTTTGTATTCCTTGAAGCAAAAGGGCGTGCTCCGTTATTTCCTTTAAGCTTGTTCAGGAACGGCACCGTGTCCGCGGGGCTGGTGGCAGGCATGGCAATTAACGTGGGATTGTCCGGGGTGCTGTTTGTATTGCCCTTATACTTCCAACAGAGTAAAGGCTTATCGGCGCACGCGGCCGGCCTGTCCCTGCTCCCGATGATGCTGCCGCTCGCCTTTAATCCGATTCTGACCGGACGGATCGTCAGCCGGATCGGCGCGAGGACGCCCATGGCGGCAGGATTTGGGCTCGGAGCGGCAGGGACGCTGCTTCTGGCATGGGCCGCTTCGGGCACAAGCTATGCATGGACATTTATTGGGTTGATCTTGATAGGCTTTGGCGTTTCCCTGACCATTCCTTCGCTGATGGCGGCGGTTATGTCCTCCGCTCCGAGGGAACAGACGGGGGCGGTTTCCGGAGCGGTCAACGCAAGCCGCCAGCTTGGGTCGGTTCTTGGCGTTGCCTTGCTTGGGGCGGTGTTGAACGGCAGCCAGTCGTTTCTATCCGGGATGCGGCTCTCTTTTATCCTGATCGCGATTCTGCTCTCGGGAGGTTCTGTTCTGACCCTTGCCGTGTTCGGCAAGAAGAGATAAGCTGTCTATCGGCTGGCAAGCATCTTAATATAACACCTAATATTCCCAATAATACACCTCGTCCTGTACACCCTTACCTTCTAAGATGGGAGATGCAACTAATCCTTGGCGGGACTTAAGGGGGAGTACGAATGGCACGAAGCAAGGCAATGCTGTCTGCTTTGATGGCGCTGCTGCTGTTGTTGACGGCGTTTCCGGTGTATGCGGCGGACAGCGGCAACAACGAAGCAGTCGCTGCGGTCAGCAGCGGCTCGGACAGCTATGTGCGGATCAAGAACAAATGGAAAGGCAATTATTTGTATGAGGGCTCGGACGGCGTTGTCCGTTACGGCTTTACGGCGATGGACAACGAGAGCTCCCATTGGCTGATTGAAGACAGCGGGGGAGTGAAGCGGATTAAAAACCGCGCAACCGGCCATTACATCACGATGGAGGATACGAATCAGCGGCGAGAACCGCTATTCAGCCGGAGCGTTGCAGCCAGCACCACGGCTGATCAATGGATCATCGCGGATTCCAGCCGTGCCGGTTATGTCATTATCAGGAATGCCGGCGATCCGTCCGCGAACCTGGTTATTCATCAGGAGGACCAGCTTGGATTCGCGGAAGTCAGCGGCGATATCAATATTACGTTCGAAAGCCCGCAATGGGCGCTGGAGCCGGTTGATCCGGCAGGCGTTCCCGTCCGGATCGTGAACCAGTACAAAGCAGGCCAATATTTGTATGAGGACAAGGACGGCTTTGTCAAATTTGGCGCTGCCGGCGGCATTACCGACCCGGTCACCCATTGGTATATGGAAACGGTGGAAACGAAAGAAGACGGAAGCTCGGTTATCCGTTTGAGGAACCGCGCGACCGGGCATTACGTTACGCAAGGCGATGAGGGCTGGATGCAGCTTAAGGCAATCGCTCAAGACGGCTCGAGAAGCGAATGGACGATGGCAGCTGCGGCTACCGCAGGCTATGTTACTTTTACCAACGTATTTGCGGCGCAAGCAGAAACGCCTCTTACCTATGTGCTTAATACCCAGTTCCCGGATGATACCAATGTCCGTGCCAACGACTGGGCTCAGCCGGCATGGGGAAGCGCGCAATGGCGGATCGATATGGCGGCGGATGTTCAGCCTGTCCGGATTGCAAGCTATTCCGACGATCCGGCGGGAGCAGCGTATTTATACGAAAATAACGGGGTTGTGCAATACGGAGCGCTGGACAGCGCCAATGCAGGCAGCTATCTCTACCAATGGATCATGGAGGATTTCGATGGCAAGACGCTCATCCGCAACGTGGCAACCGGCCACTATATCCGGGGCGGGTCGTCTCAGCCGACGGATCCCCTGACGGCGGATAAACCGGCAGCTATCGATGCTTCCTACCAGTGGACGCTGGCATCTTCGAAAATCTACGACGACTATAAGACGATCCAAAACGCAAGCGGGGCCAATGTCTATCTGCATAACGCGGATGCAACGGGATCTGCCCAGGCGGGCACGGTGGATCCGGACACGAATCCGGCGCAATGGCTGCTTGCCGATCCTTCGGCAGCGACGGACGGGTCCCCGCAGTTTGTGCGTATTATGAATGAATGGCAGTCCATGTATCTGTATGAGGATTCGCAGGGCAATTTGAAATACGGCAATATCCGCGAGGACGATCAGCGCGATCAATGGGTCATTGAGCGGTTCCAGGGCCGTAAGCGGATCAAGAACCGCGCGACCAATCATTATATCAATCTGCAAAATGTAACGGACGGACATATCAAAGTATCCGACGTGGAGGACGACTGGAGAAGCGCCGTTTGGGTCATCGAGGATAAAGGCGGCGGCTCCAGGCTGATTCACAGCGTACTGGACGCAAACGACGCAGAAGGCTCGCAAAAATACATCAACCTGCAGAACCTGACCAAATATGCCGAGTACGGCATTATTAATCCGAACTGGGGCAGCCCGCGCTGGCGCTTTATTAATGTGCCTGAAGCCGCGCCAAGCAATCTTCGGATCAAGAGCAAGCTGACCGGCGGTTATCTGTACGAAGTGACGGAAGCCGGCGCGGATCTAGGCAAATTGAAATTCGCCGACATTCCCGAATCCGATACCTCGTCGATCTGGTTCCCGGAAGACGCCGGCGACGGAGTTGGATCGGTAAGGCTCAAAAACCTCGCAACCGGACATTACGTTTCGATGGAGGGCGTAGGCGGTTCGGTCGAGCAGGACGCGCCGGACTTCAAGCTGGTTGCGGAAAGCATCTACCCGCAATGGGGCAGCGCCAAGTGGTACCTGCAGGATAGCGCATATGAAGGCTATGTGAATATCAAAAGCGCATGGGCCGGCCACTTTGTCTATGAAGCGAGCGGGGACGATGCAGGGTATGCGAAAGTAAGCAAGCTTGTTGCGGGCAATGATGAAGGGCAGTTCGCGGCGGAACCGGTCGAAGTGCCTGAAGCATCGCTGCCAGCCGTTCCCGTCCGGATCAAAAATGCCGCAACCGGCCAATTCCTTTACGAGAACCATGGCGGTGTCGTGCTGTACGGCAACGTGGATGCGGATAACGGCTACTCGCATTGGCTGCTTGAAGAAGCTAACGGATCTTACCGCATCCGCAACCGCGTATCCGGTCATTACATCTCGGTAGACGATAATTACCGGTACATTACGAGCGGAGCATTGGAAGAAGCGGCGGCAAGAGCGGACTGGTCCATAGAGCCGCAAGGCACAACCTACTTGATCCGCAGCTTATACGGCAGCTTTGACGATGAATATATCAATGTGCAAAATAGCGCGGGCTACGCCGAACGCGGCTTGTTCCCTGCGTCCTTCGGGACGCTGCAATGGAGCTTTGACAACGCGCCGGTTGACTTTAGAACGCCGGTAATGGGCGATGAGCGTAACGAAGCAACCGGCACCCCGATTTTTAACGATACCAATTACATCGCCATAACGGCCGGCGGCAAAAATCTTGCGGAATCAAACGGCACGGCGGTCGTAACGGCTAGCTCCGGTGCTGGTCATTCAAGCGCGGAATGGCTGCTGCAGGACTACAACGGCCGCAAGCTGATCAAGAACCGCGCTACGGGCAAGCTGCTGTCGAAGGACCTTTCTCTCAAGGACAGTGCGGCGGCCATAACGGATGCCGAGCAGTGGATGATTGAAGAACGGTTGGGACATTTTGCGCTGGTTAACGCGGCAGATAAGAAAGGAGCTTTGCATATAGAGGGCAGTTCGCTGGAGTACGGCGAAGCGGCTTCTCCAGCCGTTTGGAGCTTAACTCCGGTGCAAGACAAGATTGTTTACGAAGCGGAAAACGCCTTCCGCAGCCAAAGCATTTCGGCAGAAGCTTTGTCGGAAGGATATACGGGCACGGGTTATCTAGAAGGCTTGAAGAATAGCAGCGATCTGATCCGCTTTGTTGTGAATTCGGAAGAAGCGGGTGCCTATGACGCTGCAATCCGTTACCTGGGTAGTCAATCCGGTACGCTGAAAGTGACGGTCAACGGTATTCCCTCCGATGACGCGAACCTCCCTGCGGCATCGAACTGGAAGAATGCCGAGTTGTCGCTTGCGCTTCGCGCGGGCGTTAATACGGTTACGGTACAGGGAGCGTCAGGCAGCGGCGGCTATTCGATTGATTCGCTCTCCGTTAATCATGCGGTGAATTTGGCTTATCGCGGAGCGACCGTTCCTTACTTAACCTACGAAGCCGAGCATGCGGCTACCAATGCCGCGTTGATTGGACCATCCCGAGTATACCGCGACATGGCCTCCGAAGCTTCGGGCAGACAGGCGGTATCCCTTAGCGAGACCGGCGATTACGTAGAGTTTACCCTCGCTCGGCCGGCCAACTCCATCGTATTGCGGTATGCGATCCCGGACAGCGCGGACGGCAGCGGACGGCAGGAAACGCTAGGGCTTTACGTAAACGGCGAATTTAAGCAAAAGCTCAATCTGACTTCGAAATACGCTTGGGAATACGGCAGCTACCCGTGGTCCAACGATCCGAAGCAGGGCAGCGCGCACCGCTTCTTCGACGAGATCCATGCGCTGATCGGCGATGTGCCTGCCGGCGCAACGATCCGGTTGGAAAAAGACGCGGACAGCACGGCGAATTACTACGTGATCGATTTGGCCGACATGGAGCAGGTTGCAGATCCTTTGACCATGCCGGACGGCTTCCTGTCCGTCGCGGATTACGGCGCAGCCGCGGATGATGGCGCGGATGATACGGCAGCCTTTATCGACGCTATGGCAGCCGCCAAAGCCGCAGGCAAAGGCGTCTGGTTCCCCGCGGGTACCTTTGAGCTTCGCAGCAGCCTGCTGCATGTCAGCGACGTGACCATCCGCGGTGCGGGCATGTGGTATACCACGCTTCTTGGAGCAAGATTTATCGGCGATGGCGGACATACCGAAGTGTATGATCTGCTCGTTGACGGCGACTTGAATGTACGCGATGACGAAGCAAGCACGCATGGCTTCGAAGGGGAGTTTGGCCCGGGCTCCGTTATCCAGAATGTATGGATTGAGCATTCCAAGACCGGTCTCTGGCTGACGCGTCTGAAAGGAAGCATGGGCTATACGGACAGCTTGCATATGGTTGGTCTCCGAATGCGCAATCTGATGGCGGACGGCATTAACTTCTGCGTCGGAACGAGCAATAGCATGCTGGAGCAAAGCGACATCCGTTATCCGGGTGACGACGGCATTGCGATGTGGTCGGCGGAAGGCGTAGCCAGCGTAAATAATACGGCACGCTTTAATACCGTGTCTCTTCCTTGGCTCGCGGACAATATGGTCATCTTCGGCGGCAAAGACAACAAGCTGACCGACAACATCGCCAAAGACACGATTACCAACGGTGCAGGCGCAGCGGTATCGACACGCTTCAATCCGGTTCCGTTCAGCGGTACTACGGTCGTTGAACGCAATACGCTGATCCGAACAGGCAGCTTCGATACCGGCTATGGCGTGAACCTTGGCGCGATCTGGGTATTCGCAAGCGAGAAGGATCTGAACGGCACCGTATACATCCGGAATAACACGGCCCTCGACAGCACGTATGCCGGACTGATTGTGCATGGCGACTTTAACGTGAGCGGCGTCTCCATTGAGAATACGGTTATTGACGGCACGGGGACAAACGGAGTGGATGTGACGCCTAACGTAAAAGGATCCATAATGGCGGATAACCTTATCGTACGCGGTGAACGGATCTCCGTTCTGAACGATTCGAATCCGGGCTTTGCGTTCGAGGAGCAGAACGAAGGCTTCGCTAGCTTGTTAAAGCCTTTCCGGTTCGCGGTAGGAAATGACCGTATCGGACCATTCGTGATGGAGAAACAGACATCTGAAGCGGTTCATGTCTATAACCGAAGCGGGGAAGAAGTAACGGGAGATGCGGTTATCACGATCGACAACAGCAATATTGCTTATTTAGAAAACGGAGCATTAAAAGCAGCACGTCCAGGCACTGCAAATATTTCCGTCGCTTATAACGGCGTGAAGCGCGTATTTACGCTTCAAGTGACGGGAGCGGAAGACAGCGGCACAGGCACGAATCCGGGTAACACCGGCCATACGGGCAGTAACGGAACGGAAGTCATTACGGCAGCTTCGAAGCCGGAAGACAATGACCTTGCCTTGAAAAACAAAGTAAACGAAGGACATTCCGTCGTTACGGTTGATGTCAGCGCTTCAGCGGCATCCGGTAAAGCAGCCTTTACGGTAAAAGCATTGCTGGAGCTGGCCGGCTCCAAGCCGGACACGGTCTTGGTCGTGAAAAACCAGCAGGGAAGCTACACGTTCCCGCTGAAGCAGCTTATATCAATTTTGAAGGCTAACGGTATGACGGAAATTGTTAACGCGATATGGACCTTCTCGATCCAATCGCCTTCGTCTGACCTGACTGCCAAGCTGAATAAGGATGCGGCAGAACATGGCGTAACGACGATTGGCTCTGCGCTGGATTTCGGCATCTCGGTTCAATCCGGGTCGAAATCGATCATTATTGAAAGCTTTGGCGGAGTATACGTGGAAAGAACCCTTACGGTAAATGGCGTGCAAGAGGCGGGCAAATTAACCGTATTGGTCTACGATCCGGCAACGGGTACATTCAGTTCGGTACCGGCTTTTGTTACGGTGAAGGACGGCAAGACGGTTGTGACGATTAGAAGCATGGGCAACAGTATTTATACCGCAGCGAAGCTTGACCGTACCTTCACGGATACGAGCAGCCATTGGGCCAAAGCGGACATTGCCCTCCTTGCCGGCAAAGGTATTCTGAATGGCGTAACGGCAGGCAAGTATGAACCGGAACGCGCGGTGACCCGCGCCGAGTTCGCCGCCATGCTGGTTCGCGCGTTAGGAATCCGCCAGATTGGCGAGGCACGCAGCTTCAAGGATGTTCCAGCCGGCAGCTGGTATGAAGAGACGGTGAAGCTCGCATCCGGTGCAGGCATTATCAATGGCTATGAGGACGGAACCTTCCGTCCGAATAACAAGGTAACCCGCGAAGAGATGGCCATGATGGCAGTCAAAGCGATCGAGCTGGCAGCAAGCAGTAAGCTTGTTGCGGCAGACTTGAGCTACAAGGATGCTGGCCATATCTCCAGATGGGCATCCGATGCCGTAGGCAAAGCGACCGGTGCAGGTTTATTAAAAGGAATGCCGGACGGCTCCTTTGCTCCGGCAGGCAGCGTAACCCGCGCCGAAGCGGCAACGCTTTTGAAGCGTTTGCTGGTATCGGCAGGATTGTTGAACGGATAAGTGAATGAACGAAAAAGCGGCCGTGCTGATAGGCACCGGTCGCTTTTTGCTGTTGCCATGATAAACGATACTATTTTCTTTTTGCATGTACAGCGGAAACGGGTTATCTTAATCCTTGAGGTTTTTTATGGAACCGTTGTTGAGATTCAATAGTTTCTACATAGAAGGAGAGATAAAGAATGACCCAAGACGAGATTTTCATGAGAGAAGCGATCTACCTCTCCAAGCTGGCCGTAGAGCATGGCAATGAACCTTTTGGGGCGGTACTGGTTAAAAATGGCGAAATCGTATATTCCAACGAGAACCGGATTTATTCGGCGACGGATCCAACGTTCCATGCGGAAGCAGGCTTGCTGCGGAGATTTTGCGCAGAAACGCAGATAACCGATTTGCGGGAATACACCATGTATTCCAGCTGCGAGCCTTGTTTTATGTGCAGCGGGGCCATGGTATGGACGCAGCTCGGGCGCTTGGTTTACGCAGCCAGCGATATGGATTTATGCGGCCTCTTGAATGAAAAAGGAAGCCGATGCTCCGAGATTGTCTTTGGACATTCGCACCATAAACCCGAGGTCCTTGGAGGCGTATTAAGAGAGGAAAGCCTGAGCGTATTAGCCGGCTATTTCTCGCAGCACGACAAGGGATAAACCATTTTCATCTAAAAAACCCTGCACATCAGCTTTCATAACGCTGCGAGCAGGGTTTTTCAATTTTTAATAAAATAAGTTACTTCACGGAGACGCGGATGGAGGCCGTTTTACCGCCGAAGGCTGCTTTAATCGTTGCGCTGCCTTTGCGTACCGCTGTGATTTTGCCATCCTTGACGGTTGCGATGGACGAATTGGAGGAAGTCCATGTTGCGCCGCTCGTCGCGTTCACCGGGTTGCCCGTATAGTAGATGGCTTGCAGGCTGACCGTCAACGTATCGCCCGCCGACATCTGCGCGGATTTACTGGAGAGCTGCAGCGATTTCAGCTTTGGCGTAACCGTGACGGGGACTTCAACCGTTTTTCCTTGGTATTTGCCCGTCACTTTGGTTGTACCCACATCAATGGCTTTAACGGACGATGAACCGCTGATCGCAGCGATATTTTCGTTTGCGGCAACCCAGTTCATTTTGGTGCCGATGGAAACCTTCTTGCCGTCCTTGTAATAGCCCGTAACCTTAATCGCCTTGGATCGTCCCGGATTCAGCTCCAGCTTCGTTGGTTCAACAACCATCTTAACGATTTCCTCTTCGATCTTAACGCGAACGGAGACGGTTTTGCTCAGATAAGTTCCTGTTAAGGTTACGTTGGATGCTTCCAGACCTTTTAACGTCTTATCAAGCAAAACGATATTGTCAGACGCCGTATTCCATTCGATCGCTTCGGAAATATCGGCTTCCGTACCGTCCTCGTAAACGACCGTTACCTTTGGAAGGTTCGTCTCTTTACCCAAAATAACGCTCAAGTCTTTGGCTTCGGATAAAAGCTTGATCGGCTTCAAGTGAACCACAAGCTTTACCGTGGCCTTCAGGTCCTGCACGGTTCCCGTGAAGGTGGTCTCTCCAAGCTGCTTGGCCGTCCAGACGCCATCCTTAAGCTCGGCTATTTCCTCGTCCGCAACGGTCCATTTCACAAGCTTGGATACGTCAACGCTGGAGCCGTCGAACGTGGTTGCCGTTACTTTCGGAAGCTCGCCTTCGATTCCTTTGAAGCCGTCGATCGACGTTTTTTCAGCCTTCAGCTTGGTAATGCTCGGATACACCGTCACATCGATACTGCGGCTAACGCCACGGTAAGCCACGGTAATTTTGGTCGTGCCAACCGCTTTCGGAATGACTTTTCCTTGATCAACGGTAGCGATAGTAATATCGGAGGAAGTCCATGTGCCTACGGTTGTAATGTCCGAAGATACGTTCGAATTGCTAAGCACTTCCGCTTTGATCTGCAGAGGAGCATCCTGCAATTGCATATGGTATTCCTTCTCCGGAGCAATCTTGATGGACTGATAAGGGGTCCGGACGACAACCGTGATCGTGTCCGATACTCCGAGATAAGAGACCGTGACAGTCGTTTTGCCTGCGCTGACGGCAGTAATGACTCCTTTGTTCACAGTAACCATTTTCGCATTAGCGCTTGTCCATTTGGCATCGTTTGTGACATCGGAGGATTCTCCGGATTTCAATACGGCGTCTGCTTCCAGCTTGTAATCATCGCCGCCTACTTCAAGCTCCAACAGATCGCTAGCCGCTTCCGGAGTAATAGCGATGGATTTGTAAGGCGACGAGATCGTCAGTTTAATAGAATCCGACTTGCCCTTGTATTTCGCCGTAATCGTAACCGTGCCGGCACCAACAAGCGTGATGCGGCCGTCATCGACGGTAGCGATGGACGAGCTGGAGGTTGTCCATGTCGCATCGTCCGTAATATTCTGGCCGTCTCCGTCAAGCGTAAATACAAGCGATTGACCTAAAAGCACATCGGTTAAGGCAGTGGGAGCCGCTTGTCCGTTTTGCATAATCGTAACCTGGTTGTATACGTAATCCGATGTTGCTTTAATCGATAAGGAGAACCCTTTATAGGCAGCGGTGATAGTGGCCGTACCTTTGCCCGTACCGCTTAACACGCCTTTATCAACTTTGACGATAGAGCTATTGGATGATTTCCACGTTACGTCCGTTGTTACGTCTTTTTTGGATGTTGAGCCCGAAATGGTCGCAAGTACGGTGAGGTCCACATTGCCGTCTTCGACGTACATTTCCAGCGATGATGTGCTTGGATTGTAATCCGACTCCGCGTAGCTCCACTCGATGCCTGTCACGGTATCCGTCGTCGCCGCATGCGCAACCCCATTCAGGCTAGTCATGACAAGCGTCATGGCAAGCACGGCTGCGAGCCAGCTGCGGACGAACTTGAGCGACAGTATTTCTCTGATGTTTTCCTTCACTAATTCCCTTCCCTTTCCTTGGAAAATGTTTCTTGCTCTCTTTTGTTAACGGCATTCGAGAAGAAAAAATAAACCGCAACCGCTAAATTTACTATATATAAACATAAAGAAGAAACCGATGGCCGGCTTCTCCTTTATGGAGAACTTCATAAGGGCATGAAATAATATTGGTATTATTTGCTTCCCGAGTCTCTTAACGAAAAGTGAGTAACTTTAGTTGCAGAAGGGATGGAAACATATTGATTTTAAAATGACACGGATAACGAAAGGGGGGCGCCTTCGCTTGGAGCCGCACCTTCCTGCTGCGGAGGAGTTATTCTACATCCGTTTCAAATAACCGTTTCCGTTTTATTTTTGTGTTCGCCGCTCCATAAAGTAACCTCTTGGCAACGGTGTAACCGATCAGGTACACGGCAGCCGACGTATTCCCGTCAACCGTAAACGGTATGACTGAAGCATCCGCAACGATTAGATTTTTCACCCCATGTACGGCCCCGTGACGATCAACGACTCCTCCTCTTTCCAAAGGAGCCATGCGAAGGGAGCCTTGCTGATGATGGTTGTGATCGAAATTTTGTTTAATAAATTCTTCGAGCTTGGAATCATTCTCTATCACGTCGGGTGCCGGAGAGACGAGTCGGTAAGAGGGATCGATGGAAGCGAGCTCGGACGCTATATCTTTGACATAAATTCTGTAAATATTTTTTATGGCGTCCATATCGGAAGGATCCATTAAAAAACCTTCATCCGCGAGCACGATTTTTAGCGGATCTTTATTTTGCAATTGTATAGTACCGCGGCTCTTCGGCTTTAAATAAATCAATCCCAACGTCAACATGCCATCTGTGCCAATACCCAGCATTTGCACCGCCCGGCGTTTCGGATTCGAACCGGTTGGATCCGGCAAGAAAGCTCCTCCGGTATAAAGGGCGTTCGTATCGTTCCGAGGCAATGCAGCATCACCCGGGTTAGTCGTGAAAACCGCGAAGTTAAGCGTATGGTTTCTTAGTCTCCGGCCCACATTCGGATTGTTGAATATGCAGGGAATACCTGCCTCTTTCAGCTCGGAGGCCGGCCCTATGCCGGACAACATTAGAAGCTGGGCACTGTTGATGCCTGCCGAAATAATGATCTTTTTTCTAGCATAGGCTCTTTGCCGCTTGCCATCTTGTAAAAACGCAATGGCTTTCGCCCGTCTGTTTGAGAATAGAACTTTCAGAACTGTCGAATTGAACAATACCCGCAGCCGACGTCCATTTACTCCCTGGCCGTTCGGCTTCATAATGTCTCCGGAAAGAAAGGCTGCGGATGAGCTTTCTCGCCGGCCGTTCGGATTTTGGTACAATTGCCAACGCGAAAAAGGGCCAAGGGGAGTTTTCGGATTATTATAATCTAAAATTTCCGGGAAACCCGTTGCTCTTTCGATGGCCGTCACCAGTTTCTTTGCCATCGAAGTCGGATGTTCCGGAGCTTGCCGAATATCGATCCGCCCGCGATACCCGCGGGCTGCCGGATTGCCGGTCTTCCCATTATATTTTTCTAGCTCCTTAAATCGCCGAATAGCTCGGGCTGGGGACCATAGAGGCCCTAATAATCGTTCCCACTCCTTCATGACTGCCGAGGTAGGCCGTACATATTGTTCACCGTTGATCGAGGAGCCCCCTCCAAGGAGCCGGCCCGTGGTCCACTCAAACATGCGGTCATCCAGTTCTGCTTGGGGAATACCTTCGCCTTGCCAAAAATATTCCGGGAAAAACCGTTCTTCCAGCTCCAAAGCCATGGCCGAATCTCTAATCGGTTTGTCGTTATCGTTATTCGATCCGGCTTCGAGAAGCAATACGGAGGTTTTCTTGTCGTCGGTAAGGGTTTTGGCTATTACCGCACCGGCAGGTCCCGTTCCGACGATGATATAGTCATATATCCGATTCATAATCATGCATTCTCCTTCATTAGGCTAATGTATGATATTGCCCTTCGATGTCCAATGTGCCGCTCATACGTTATATAATAGTTTGCAGAAAGGGGACGGTTGCATGAGAGTTATTGATTTGTCGGCATTAATTGCAGATGGAATGGCCGTATATCCCGGCGATCCGGAGGTTAAGGTCAAGGTAGCGCATACATACGAAAGTCATACCTGGGAGCTGCGGAAGCTTGCCATGGGCAGCCATACCGGAACGCATGTGGATGCTCCATCTCATATGCATGCCGGTGCGGCAACCTTGGATGAGCTGCCGGCGGAACGATTTTTTGGACCTTCGCGTATAGTTCGCATTGGAGAATCGGCATGGCCGGAAGGGCGAGGACTATTTTTCATCGAGTCGGCCGGGCTGGAATGCTATGAACGACTTGCCGCTTTACGGCCATCGTTTGTAGGCGGAGAATTGACGGAAGAATTGGAGCGTGCCTTGCTCGGAATCAATATCCTAACGTATACGGGGCTGCAGGGCTTGGATCGCCTTCCCACCAATAGGGATTTTATATTTTACGGATTTCCGCTGCGGATTGCTGGTGGTGACGGTTCACCGGTCCGGGCAGTTGCTGTAATAGAAACGGAAGAGGAAGAGGAGTGAAATATCGGCTACGCAGACCAAATTGGCAATCCGTTTGTCATCCTGATTCAAATCGTTGTCCCGCTGGCGTTGATCTTTCTGTTAACCGTTTGCGGTTATAAAGGCAGAATGCCCATTGTAACGGACTGCTGCTAGATTATTTAGCGAGATATTAATCGTTCTCATCTATAAAAACGACTCGAGGCTGCCCCATCATGGGGCAGTCTCTTTTTCTAACGAAACTACGTACCGCCATTCGCCCAAAATGGGAGACTTTCTATTTCCAACGAAACTACGCATCGTTATTCCAGGCTTTTGCCCCGTTTTTAGCCACGAAATACACCGATAGCGATACGTAGTTTCGTTAGATTTAAAAAACCGCTGTTTTCCGCCAAATAACCACGTTTCGTTAGATCGATTCCCGATCCCTCGATCCCCGATCCCTCGATCCCCGATCCCCCCATAACGCACCTTTCAACGAGCCCCCAGCCAAGAAGTCAATTCTAACGAGAAAAAAGTAAAAATAACGGCATAGGTCGCGCTTTCCCATTCTCTATAATAAAAACAACTTCACTACTTCCTACTATATTCTAAGAAATTCGAGGTGCTTAAGATGGAGACTTCACCGCAAGTAATAGGCAAGCTGGAGAAGCCGAAAAAAGTACGCTCGCTGCAAAGCGGAGAGACGCTGGCCGGTTGGCTGTTCGTGAGCCCGATGCTCATTGGCGTATGTATTCTCGTTCTTCTTCCGATTGTCGCGACAATCGTGCTCAGCTTCGCCGACTGGAACTTTGTTCAGGGCTGGAAAGGGATTGATTGGGTGGGCTTCGGCAACTTCAAGAAGCTGTTCCATGACGATCAGTTCATCCGCTCGGTGCGCAACAACTTTGTATTCCTGCTCGCCGTACCAATCTATATGATTATTTCCATGGTGCTCGCCGTCATCATCGACCGCCATGTTTACTTGAAAAGCTACTTCAAGGTTGCTTACTTTATGCCTTACATCTCCAATATCGTTGCCGTAGCGATCGTGTGGCAGGTCTTATTCCAGCCGTCTTTCGGCCCGATCAACCAGATTCTGCACACGCTTGGCGTAAGCAATCCGCCGAAGTGGATCGCGGATCCGCATTTCGCGCTTGCCTCCATTATGATGATCGTCGTATGGACATCGATTGGCTTCAACATGATTATTTACATTGCCGGATTGCAGTCGATCCCGAAGGATCTGTACGAAGCGGCCGATATCGACGGGGCGAACGGCTGGATCAAATTTGCCCGCATAACGTTCCCGCTGCTGTCGCCAACTTCCTTCTTCCTGCTTGTAACCGGCATTATCTCAACCTTTAAGGTGTTTGATATCATCGCGGTTATGACGCAAGGCGGGCCAATCGGCTCCACGTCGCTGATGGTATGGTACCTGTACGATACGGCTTTCGTGAACTTGAAGGTCGGTTACGCATCGTCGATCGCGGCCATGCTGTTTATTTTCGTCCTTCTCATTACCTTCGGACAATGGCTTGCGCAGAAAAAATGGGTTAACTACTAACGGAAGGAGACCAACCTTATGGAGACATCTAACACAGCTTTCAACTGGCGCAAAGGCGTTCTAACCGTCCTCATGTTTGCCGTCAGCATCTTGTTCCTGCTTCCGTTCATCTGGATGCTGGTCACTTCGTTCAAGATCGAGAAGGACGTCTTTGTCTACCCGATCGAATGGATTCCCCGCCACTGGCACGCTATCGAGAACTACAAGGAAGTATGGGTAGGGGACTATCCCTTCTGGAAATATTATTTGAATTCCATCAAAATCGCAGTCATTACGACCTGTATCTCTGCGCTGTTCTCGTCCCTTGCCGCATACGGCTTCTCGAAGATCAAGTTCAAGGGCAGCAATTTCGTGTTCCTGATCGTGCTTGCGACTTACATGGTGCCAAGCCAGGCGATTCTGATTCCTCAATTTATCCTGTACCGTCAAATCGGCTTGTTCGACAGCCACTGGGGCTTGATTATCCTTAGCAGCTTCAGCGTATTGGGAACTTTTATGCTGCGGCAGTTCTTTATGGGGATTCACCAGGAGTTTATCGAATCTGCTAAAATAGACGGGGCCAACCATTTCCGGATCTACTGGAGCATCGCCTTCCCGCTGGTGAAACCGGCAGTCGCGACCTACGCGATTCTGCGTTTTATCTGGACCTGGAACGATTACCAGAATCCGCTGATCTTCCTTCGCACGGACTCGCTGTTCACGATTCCGCTGGCCATGCAGAAGTTCACGTCGCTCAGCGGTGAGTTCTACTCGCTTATTATGGCAGCTGCCGTATCGGCGATCCTGCCGCTCCTTATCATCTTTATCATTGGTCAAAAAAGCGTTATCGAGGGTATTGCATTAGGCGGCGTAAAAGGGTAACGAACATGAAAGCGTTAGCAAGAAAGTCGAATTTGTTGCAATTTAGGTAAAGATAGTTTCATCCTTACCCGATTGCCGCTCACTATAATGAAAACTATCAACATCCTATAACCTTGCATTTCAGAGAGGGGCATTTAGAAATGAAAAAGAGATGGGCATCGGGACTCGCGATTAGTTTACTGCTTACCGGAGTATTGGCAGGCTGCGGAAACTCCAACAACAACAGTGATTCGGGCATCAAGAACGCAAGCGCGGCTCCTTCCACGGAGGCAAGCTCGAACGCAGGAGGCAGCAGCGCGGCAAGCGGAGATCCGGTAAAACTCCGCCTCTACACGTACGGAACGGAGCAAGCTTACAACTGGAAAGCAACGCTGGACGCTTACCACGAGAAAAACCCGAACGTAACCGTTGAGCTTGTGCAGCTCAGCGAAAAAGGCGACACGCAGGAATCGATGAAAAAGCTCGATCTTGCCGTAGCCTCCGGCGAACAAATCGACGTGATGATGTTCAGCGACGCGGCAGGTTACGCACAACGCGTAGCGCTTGGCATGGCTGCTCCTCTTGACGATTTCCTTGCGAAGGACGGCTACAAGGTAGAAGAGGATTACAAGGTTGATACGCATCTGAACGGCAAAGTGTACGCGCTGCCAGGCAAATTCAATCCTTGGTACGTGCTTCTGAACAAGGACAATCTGGACGAAGCCGGACTTGCGGTTCCGACGGACTGGACTTGGGATGAATACGCGGACTACGCGAAAAAGCTCACCAAAGGCGAAGGCGCGACAAAACGTTACGGCACCTACTTCCACGGTCCGCAAAACGGCGGCTGGATGGAATATCTGAAGCTGATGATGGAGAACCAGCCAACCGGTTCCGAATTCCTGAAGGCGGACGGCACGTCCAATCTGGATGATCCGAACTTCAAGAAGACGCTTGAGCTTCGCGTGAAAATGGAAAAAGAGGATAAGTCCTCCGTTCCTTACTCGGATATGATCTCGCAAAAGCTGGCTTACCGTAACCAATTCTTTAACCAATCGGCAAGCATGCTGACAATCGGCTCCTGGATGAACACGGAAATCGGCGGTACGGATACGTTGCCTCTGACGTTCCATGTAGCGGTTGCGCCATTCCCGAAAAACAATGCCAGCGACCAATCCGGCATCACCCCGGTTACGACGGACTATGTGGCGGTATCGGAAAGCTCCAAGAACAAGGAAGAAGCTTATAAATTCGTTCGCTGGTACACAACGGAAGGCCAAGTCGTGCAAGGCAAGAACATTCCGGCTTGGAACGGCGTAAGCAACGATCAGGTAGCAGGCATTATCGATACGATTCTTGCGGGCACGAAGAACCCTGAGCTTGTTGACAAAGAAAGCCTCGTAAATACGCTCGTGAATTCGAAAGCAACCGAAATTATCGCTCCTGCTTCTTATCAAGCCGAAGTATACAAAGCGATCAACGAAGAGTACGAGAAGCTGATTCTTGGCAACCAAGACATCGATACGACCGTTGCAAATTCCAAGAAACGCGTGGACGAAATTATTGCGGCGAACAAAAAATAATAAGGTATAATAAATAGCCAAAGGGGACGGGAGTTACTGTCCCCCTTTTCTATCTAAGGGGGACTTCGCGCGATGTACCGCATCAGGTCTTATTTTCATTCCATCCGAGGCAAGCTTTCTCTTGTAGCGGTTATTTGCATTCTTATACCGGCCGTCTTAACGATGCTGATCTATAACTCGCTTACCCGTGAAGCCGTAGAACGGCAGGCGAAGGAGAATGCGACCGATTCCATGCAGCTCGTTAACGGCTCGATCAATAATCTTTTTCAAGGCATGCTGAACACGGCGAATTATTTGCAGGCCAACGCGGATATGAAAGCAAGCTTTATCAAGATGCTGAATGCGGATCTGGATCCTTACGAGAAGTTTACGGCAACGAGCCGGATTATGCAGCAGCTTGAGACGCTCACTTATATAGGGGAGAAGAGCTACATCACGATTATACTCACCAACGGAGAGACCTTTACGAACTACTCCAAGGATGAGATGGATCCGCTTACTTTCCAGAAGGAGCCCTGGTTCAACAACCTGAAACAGCTGACGGGCCTGCAGTCTTATTGGGTGAGCACTTCGCCGACGATTTTTCCTTATGACCGCATAAGCAGTCCTTATCAAATCTCGGTCGCAAGAACGCTTCGGTTCGACAGCACCCGGATTTACGGATACGTCATCGTGACGATGATGGAAAACAAATTCAGTAAGATTCTGGGCAGCTTGACGGGCAGCCAGGAAGTTGTGCTGGTAGACGGCGGCGGCAAGATCCTGTCATCGCCACAGCTTAAGCAAGTGAACGGGCAGTTCGAATACAGCAAGCAGATGGCGGAGAGGGATCCTCGCGTCGCTTCTTCCATTATTAAGGATGAAGACAAGAAGCTGCTGCTCACAACGGCTGATCTTTCCTTTAATGACTGGCATCTGGTGGCAACGGAGCCTTATCAGGATGCGATCGTAAACATCAGCTCGATTTTTAACCGGGTCTTTTTATTCCAGATCGCATCGTTTATCGCCTTTCTCGTGGTGCTTCTCCTCTTGATGAGACAGCTGACAAAGCCGCTGATCAAGCTTGGGAAGGTAGCTTCAAGCGTCCAGCGGGGCAATCTGGAGGTGCGGTCCAGTATCCGCGGCGCCGACGAGATCGGAAGATTGGGTTTTCTGTTCGACCAAATGCTCGACCGCATTAAAGAGATGATTACCGAGGTATCGCTCACGCAAGCGCGTAAACGCAAAGCGGAGCTGGCGATGCTGCAGGCCCAGATTAATCCGCATTTTCTGTTTAACGTGCTGAATTCGATCCGGATGAAGGTCATGCGGAGCGGCGACCAGGATAGCGCCAAGATGATTGCCTCTTTGTCCAAGCTGCTGCGAATGACGATCAGCCGGGATGAAGACGCCATTATGCTGCATGAAGAAATCGAACTGCTGACGCATTATGTCGAGCTGATGAATCTGCGGCAGAAGGAAGAAGCAAGGCTGGTGGTGGACGTAGATGTAACCTCCTTTGATATTCGTGTTCCCCGGTTTATTTTGCAGCCGCTGGTGGAGAACGCTTTGATCCATGGCTTTAACCAAAGTGCCGGCACGATCCGGATAACGGCAGCTAGAAACGAGCACTTCCTCGAGCTGTCGGTGGCAGATGACGGAATCGGCATGGACGCGGAGCAATTGGAACGGTTGAGAGCGCGTCTTACGGCCGCGGGAACAGGGGCGGAAGAGATTCAAGAAACCGGGCGTTCCAAAGGCCCCGGAATGTCCGGAATTGGCGTGGCGAATGTCGCGGAGCGCATGCGGATTATGTTTGGCGATGCCTTTCATATTACCGTCGACATCGATCAAGGAACACGCATTATGATGCATATCCCTATTCGAGAGGAGGGGCGTCCTCATGTATAAAGTGATGCTCGTGGACGATGATTATCCGGTAATCGAGCTGTTATCGGAAGTAGTGGATTGGGAGAAGCTTGGTCTTGTTTTGTCCGGCAAGCATGAGAACGGACTCGCGGCATGGGAGCATGTGCAGGAGGAAATACCGGATATTCTCGTGACCGATATCGGGATGCCGAAGATGGACGGTCTGGAGCTGGCTCAAAGGGTCAAAAAATTAAATCCTTCGGTAAGGATTGTCATCCTCTCTTGCCATAGCGAATTCCAATACGCCCAACAGGCGATGCGGCTGGATGTTCAGGATTATTTGCTTAAGGATCAGCTGGATCCGGAGGAATTGATCGGACTGCTGCAGAAATTTAAGGAAGGCTTTGACGGCGAACGCCAGATGTTATCCGAGCAAAACAAGATGAAGCGGATGGTCAGCGAAACCCAGGATTTGCGCAAGGAGAAGCTGTTCCGCGAATTTGTCCAGCAGCCGCTGATTTCCGCGGAGCAATGGCAGCGCGATTTCGGCTCTTACGGGTTGTTCCAGCCCGGTGAGCTATGTCTTCCCGCAGCCGGCTTTATCGAAAACTATAACCTGATCAAAAATCGGTTCGATTCGGATCAGACGCTGCATTTCGCGATCAGCAACGTGATGGAGGAATTGCTGGCCGAGCTGCCGTTGCGCGTGGTGCATATCGGTTACAGCAGCAGGCAGTCCTTGCTGCTCTTCGCTTTTAAACCGGGCCTTAAGCAAAATGTTTATGATCAGGTGCAGTCCAGCCTTCAAACCGTGCAGCGGACGCTTGGTCAAGTGCTGAAGATTCAGATGGCTTTTCTCATTGGGACGGGCTGCGACAATCCGCAGCTGCTGAAGCAGGCATTGTGCAATCTGCTCAAAGCCGACGAACAGCGGTTCTATTTGTCCAAAGGGGAAACCGCCAAGTGGCAGAAAGGCGCCCAGTCCGGCTCCGGGCTTCTTGCCCTGTACGACCAGGCTGCCGCGGAAATTCGCGAAGCGATTATGGCGAAGGACGGCGATAAGGTCAGAACGCTGGCCGGCAAATGGGAAACGCATATCCGCAAGGAGCGATACGCTTCCGAGGAAGTGAGGGATTGGGTGCTGAAGCTGCTTATCGATATGCGGCTCAAGCTTCATGCCATGCTGTTTGCCTCCCAGACCTTAACGGCCGAGAAGCTGCATAAGGAAATCGTTTATTTCGATTCGTTATGGGGGCTGTTCGAATGGTTCCACACGCAGCTTCAGTCTTACATCGCAGCCAGAGAAGAGGCCTTGCCGGTGAGCAAACGCCGCGAGGTATCGGAAGCCTGCAAGTATGTGTCGATGAATCTGGGCAAACGGATTTCGCTCGAGGAAGTTGCCGCTCATCTGCATATGAATCCAAGCTATTTCAGCCGATTTTTCAAGAAGGAGACCGGCCTGACCTTTATTGAGTATGTCACCGACCAGAAGATCGAGCGGGCCAAGGAATTGCTCGATCAGACGAATTATTACGTAAGCGAGATTTGCGAGATGCTCGGCTACGACAACCAGAGCTATTTCATCAAGACATTCAAGGCGCAGACGGGCTTAACGCCAACCGAATATCGCGGTTAGGAGGAGAGAAACTTGCGGACGAATTATGATTGGCCGAAGGAATCGCTGGTAGAGTGGCTCACGGAGCAGCCGGCGGCGCTTAGCGATGTATATACGTACTCCGGGAACAAAGCGGACTGGAGTGGGATAGCGGAATCCCCGGCCTACTCCGACATGATCGGGGAGATCCGGGCAGAGGGAGAACGCCTGCTTAAGCGTCCGATTCCCGTTTTGACCCGGGAGATTTACGATCTGTTCGAGAAGAGCGGGAACCGCCTCATTTACGAAGGGCTGTATTTCGAACGCAGGAGCCGGCTTACTTCTTTTGCGCTGCTGCATTGCCTTTTCCCGGATTTGCCGGCATATCGTCAGGCGCTTACGGATACGATTGAGGCGATTCTGGAAGAGATGACCTGGTGCTTGCCGGCTCATATGAGAGGGAACCCGGTTGATCGCCATATTGATCTATTTGCCTCCGAAACGGGATTTGCGTTGGCCGAGATTCTGACGATTACGGAACAATCGCTTCCTTCGGCGCTTCGGGAAGAAATTCGAGCACAGATCGAGCGAAGAATAGTTACCCCATATCTGGATAATCAATATCCTCCTTATCATTGGGAAACCGCCGATCATAACTGGGCGGCGGTTTGTGCCGGTTCGATTGGAGCAACCGCCATTTTGCTAGGTATTGAGAAGGAACGAGCAGCAGCCGTCCTCTACCGGGCCATCGGAACGATGAACCATTATTTATCCGGCTTTGGGGAAGACGGAGCTTGCGCGGAGGGGCCGGGCTACTGGAATTACGGCTTTGGTTATTTCGTTTACTTCGCAGATCTGCTGAAGCGCGCCACCGGCGGCCATGCGGATTTGCTTGATTCCCATCACGTACGGTCTATCGCCGGATTCCAGCAAAAAGCGTATCTCGCCGGCAACAGACCCGCCAACTTCTCGGATGCCTCTTCCCATGTAAGCGTAAACATCGGCTTGTCCGATTATCTCGCTTCTCGCGTGGAAGGCGTTGACTACGCACCATTGGGGATAAGGGCAGGCTTTACGGACGATCATTGCAGCCGGTTTGCCCATGCTTTGCGCAATTTGCTCTGGTTCAGGCCGGAGGCTCCAAGACAATCGGATTGGCCAAGCGGAAGCTGGTATTTGGCGGATGTCCAGTGGCTGATCTCCCGGGTGAGCAATGCTTCCGGCAGCTTTGGCTTTGCAGCCAAAGGCGGGCATAACGATGAACCGCACAATCATAATGACGTAGGCCATTTTATTCTCATTGCCGATGATGATCCGGCGTTTGCCGCGGATCTCGGAAGCGGGGAATATACGGCCCAATACTTTGGCGAAGGCCGGTACGAATACGACTGTACGGGAGCGCAAGGACATTCATTGCCGATTGTGAACGGTCAGCTTCAGGCCGTTGGCGCGGGGAGCAAGGCTTCCGTTGACTGGGCGGAACGGGGAGAGCTTGCGGACCGGCTTAAGCTGGAGCTTGCAGCCTGTTACCCGGGCAGCGGACTTGCAGCGCTTGAGCGCGAATTTGTCTGGCGTAAAACCGGTCTTCCGGAGCTTGAGTTGACGGACACTTTCCGATTCGGCAAGGAAGGCGGGGCCGTCACGGAGGTTATCGTCAGTAAATGCCCGCCGTTTGTGCGATCGGAAGGCCAGATTATGCTGAAGGGAAGCCGGCATTCGGTTTTATTATGCTATGAACCGCAAAGCCTGGACGTCTCCATCGCAGAATGCGTTTATTCCAATCATTCGGGCCAGGAAGAAGGCTATTATCGCATTTCTCTTATTTCGAAAGACGAAGCATCCCTTGAAAAGACGTTTAAACTCAACTTCAAATTTCAGGAACAGGTGGAATCGTAAATGACAAATACAACTGCTGCCAGCCAGACCGACACCGCATCGTGGGTCAATGAAGCATGGGAACAAACGGTGCGCAAGGTGCTCCGGACAAGCGCCCGTATCGGCGCGGAATTCCCGCATGCAAGCCAAGGCGGCCAATATGTTCTGGAAGCTCCGCATTGGTGGACGGCGGGCTTCTGGCCGGGTTTGTTGTGGTTATTGCATGAAGGTGAAGCGAACGACGGCCTTCCTTTCCGGCAGATTGCGGAAGAATGCGAGCGGAAGCTGGACGAGGTGCTGGACGGTTATGACCGGCTCGATCACGATATCGGCTTTATGTGGATTTTGACCAGCGTAATCAATTATAAACTGAATGGCGGGGAACAGTCCCGCCGCAGAGCGCTTAAGGCAGCCAATTATTTGATGGGTCGCTTTAATTTGAAGGGCAGCTTCATCCGCGCTTGGAACCCTTGGAGCGAAGGAGAGGACAACAGCGGCTGGGCGATAATCGACTGCGCAATGAACGTTCCGCTCCTGCAATGGGCATCCCGCGAGACAGGCGACCCTAGATACAGCCATGTGGCGGAAGCCCATATGGGCACCGTATTGAACCACTTTATCCGTACCGACGGCTCGGTCCGCCATATTGTCCGGTTTGACTCGCGGACCGGCGAGGTTGCCGAGTTTATCGGCGGCCAGGGCTATGGACCGGAGTCCGCCTGGTCCCGCGGCACAGCTTGGGCGGTCTATGGACTGACTTTGGCCGCAAAGCATACGGGCCGTAAGGACCTTCTGGACGCCGCCAAGCAGGTATCGCATTTCTTCCTGTCGCAGCTGCCCGAGGACAGCGTGCCGGTATGGGATTTCCGTGCGCCGGAGGAGACGAAGGGGCTTCGCGATTCTTCCGCAGGTGCCTGCGCGGCCTGCGGCTTGCTGCTGCTGGCTGAGCTGGTGCCTTCGGCGGAGGCATCCAGCTATCGCAGCGCCGGAGAGCGTATTCTGAAGTCCTTGTACGAAAACTACGGTTCGTTTGGCGAGGAAGAGGAAGAAGGGCTTATCCTGCATGGAACCAGCCACTATCCGGAACGCAAAAATATGGATGTGCCGCTTATTTACGGCGATTATTTCTTTGTGGAGGGTCTCGCGCGTCTTAAAGGAGGCGTTACGATTCCATGGGAGTAAGCGCACCGACCGCTTCGAATCCGCTCCGCGGCAAAGCGGATCTTGCGCTGGCGTTCAGCCAGCTGACCAAGCCGCTCCTGCCGTATTATTCAGCCGGAGGAGCTCGTCTATCTCTAAACGGATCCGGAGCCGGCCAGTCGCCGGACGTTGCCGGTATGGAAGGCTTTTCCCGTATTGTGTGGGGACTTGCGCCGCTAGCGGCAGGCTCTGCCGAGGTTAACGAAGAACTGCTGCAGCTTGTGCTGAAGGGAATAACAAACGGTACGAATCCCGCGCATGAGGAGTTTTGGGGCGAAGTTGCCGATTACGATCAGCGCCTGGTGGAGATGGCTTCGCTAGGCCTAGCTTTAGCCATTGCCCCGCACCGCCTGTGGGAGCCGCTTAGCGCCGAAGCGAAGCAGCATTTCTATGATTGGCTGAATCAGATTAACCGCCGCCGGGCTCACGATTGCAACTGGCTTTTCTTTCATGTGTTAGTTAATGTAGGCTTCTATAAGCTTGGTCTGCCGTACGCGAAGGATCAGCTTGAAGCGAACCTGAACCGGCTGGAGCAGTTTTATATGGAGGATGGCTGGTACGAAGACGGCGTTAACGGGCATAGCGATTATTACGTGCCGCTGGCCTTTCATTACTGCGGGCTTATCTATGCGGCGCTGATGAAGGAAGAGGATCCGCAGCGGGCAGCACGCTTCGAAGAACGCAGTGTCTTATTCGCCGGGCAGTTCGTGAACTGGTTCGCCGGGGATGGAAGGGCCCTTCCGTACGGACGCAGCTTGACCTACCGTTTCGCGCAGGGGGCTTTGTGGGGAGCGTATGCTTTTGCCAACGTGCAGCCGCTTGAGCTCGGGGTCGTCAAGGGCTTGTATTTGCGCCATCTGCGATGGTGGCTACGCCAGCCGATATTCACGTCCGACGGCATATTAACGGTGGGCTACAGCTATCCCAATCTGATTATGGCCGAAAATTATAATGCGCCGGGCTCCGTTTATTGGGCATTTAAAGCTTTTTTGCCGCTGGCTTTGCCGGACGATCATCCGTTCTGGCAGGCAGAGGAGCTTCCGCTGCCGGAGCTGCCGGCCATCTCGGTGCAGCAGGCTCCTCATCTTGTCGTTTGCAGGCAAAGCGAGCGAGATCATGTTGCAGCCTTTAACGCGGGCCATCTCGGAACCAACGAGCATACTCATACCTCGGCGAAATACGAGAAGTTTGTTTATTCCGCTTCCTTCGGCTTTAGCGTGCCGCGTGCGGAATGGGGGTTGTCCCAAGGCGCTTACGACTCCATGCTGGCCTTGAGCGAAGGAGATAACCTGTATCGCGTCCGCCGGACAAACGTAGAGACCAATATCGATGGCGATATCCTCACGTCCGTCTGGAAGCCGTGGCGGGATGTAACGGTGACGACTTATTTGATTGCCGGACTGCCATGGCATCTCAGGATTCACCGGATCGAGACGGCAAGAGAGCTGGATGCGGCCGAAGGCGGCTTTGCTCTCCCGCTTGACGCAACGCTTGCCGTCAGCCGGCAAGCCTGCGGCGTATTCGGCCGTACCGGCTTTGGCGGAAGCGGAATTTCCGGCATTCGAGGATATGAGCGGGCAGAGCTTATTCAAGCCCAGTCCAATACCAACCTGATGCATCCAAGGACGTCGATTCCCGCGCTTCTGGCGAAGCTTCAGCCAGGCAAGCATATTTTGATCGCCGCGGTTTACGGAGAGCCTGGCGCTCTCGAAGAAATGCGGCATGAGCAATGGCGTCAGTGTATCGGGCTGTCCATACAGGATGATCATCATATCCGCGCGGTTAGTCCTTCCGGCAAAGAAATCATGATTAGCCTGTAAGGAGATGAACCAGCGGCGCCCAAGCTGCATACGATAATGGCAGAAGCCTACTGGGGGAATGCCAATGAAAAGCGTTGCAGCACCGGCATCAAGCGGCCGCCGGCCGTCGATAACGACCTTTGTTCTTGTCCTTTACGTGCTTCTCGTCATTTTATTGTTCTTTTGCTTCTAACTTAAATATCGAAAAATGGCCGTGCGTTCTTATCGCACGGCCATTTATTTTTCTAGAAGCCTACATACTGAGGCTCTTCGTTTTCCAGCTCTTTTACCCGGCTGGCCACTTGATCGACGATGGTTTGCGTTTGTTGCGCCGCCTGCTCGAACATCTGCTTTGCCGCTTTGTTTTCAGTGGAAAGGGCGAATTGCTCCAGGCTTGCCTGCGCGCTCTTCAAAGAGGCAACGCAAGTTTTTACATCGGATGCTACGGTCATGTCCAACACCTCCTTAAGAACTTCACAACAAAACTAATATGTCAGCCTTTCACTTCTGGCATTCATGGAAATTAACGCCATGCCCGCCTGAACCTTTTTCCTGCTGTGGAAAATGGTTTTTCGAGTTGCCATCTGCATTTTGACAAATAATCTAAACGTAGAAACAAGCGACAGGGGGAAAAGAATTGTGCAGCAATGGTTAGAGGTTACTCTACGCACCTTTCTGGCGATATTTGTCCTGTTCCTGCTGACGAAATTAGTGGGCAAGCGGCAAATATCCCAGCTTTCTTTCTTTGAATACATTACCGGAATTTCGATCGGGAACCTTGCGGCTTACGTATCGCTTGATCTTGAGGCAAACTGGTATTTGGGTCTAATCTCGCTTGGTGTATGGGTGCTTGTTTCAATCGGAATAGAGTTCCTGCAGCTTAAGAGCAAGAAAGGACGCGACCTAATTGACAGTAAGGCAACTGTTCTGATTAAAGGCGGCAAAGTGCTTGAGGACAATTTGAAGAAGGAACGGCTGACATCCGACGAGCTGCTGGAGCAGCTTCGCAAGAAGGATGTATTCCGGGTAGCGGATGTCGAGTTTGCGATTATGGAGCCAAGCGGTGATATCAGCGTGCTTCTTACGAGGGAGAACCAGCCGCTTACCGCTGCGCATCTCGGTATTAAGGTTGCCCCCGAGCATGAGCCCCAAACGGTTATTATGGACGGCAAAATCATGGATGAGCCGCTCTCTACCGTTGGCCTAAACCGAAGATGGCTTACAACCGAACTCGAGAAAATCGGCGTATCGCTCGACAATGTCTTTATCGGACAGGTTGATGCGTATCGTCAGCTGTATGTGGACCTGTACGATGACCATATTAAGGTCCCCCAGCCCCAGCTTAAGGCCGAGCTGTATGCCTTATTGAAGAAGATCGAAGCCGATTTGGAGCTGTTCGGACTCTCGACCAAAAATAAGGAAGCGAAGCACATGTATGAACGTTGCGCGCAAGAAATGCGGCAGGTCATAACCAGGATGAAACCATTACTGCATCATTGACTTGAATAGCCAGGAGGTTAGGAGATGTCGAGCAATAAAAAGAAGTTCACCCCGGTACAGCAGGAGTATCAGGAGCTTGCGAAAAAGCATGAGCCTAAACGCCCCATTTTCATTAACTGTCTCAAGGCTTTTCTGGTGGGCGGTTTGATTTGCATTATCGGCCAAGCCGTCCAGGAAATGTTTGTCCATTGGGCCGGCTTCGACGAGAAGAAGGCCAGCAATCCCACGGTAGCGGTGATGATCTTCCTGTCCGTCGTGCTAACCAGCTTGGGAATCTACGATAAAATCGCGCAATGGGCAGGAGCCGGCTCCGCCGTTCCCGTTACCGGGTTCGCCAATACGATGTCTTCGGCGGCTATCGAGCACCGGAGTGAAGGACTTGTGCTTGGCGTAGGCGGGAAAATGTTCAAAATCTCCGGTCCGGTTATCGTTTTTGGCGTAGTTGCGGCTTTTGTCGTAGGCATTGTTCACCTGATCTTTAATCCTCATGCCGTTGGAGGAGGACATTAATCATGCTGAAAGGCCATCAAAGCTGGCTCTTTGAGAATCATCCCGTCATTGCAGGGACGGCTGCTATTGTTGGTCCGTTCGAAGGGCAAGGCCCGTTAGCCCATGACTTCGATATTGTCCACGGCGATCTCCGGCTTGGTCAGGACAGCTGGGAAAAAGCCGAACGGACCTTATTGGAGGAAGCCGCGAATCTGGCCATCGAGAAGGCCAAGATAACGAAGGAGTCCATCAACTTTCTGGTGGGAGGGGACCTGATGAACCAGATCATCAGCTCCACCTTTGCGGCAAGAACGCTGCAAATTCCGTATATCGGCGTTTTTGGAGCCTGCTCCACCTCCATGGAAAGTCTGGCAATCGCGGCTAATTTGGTTAACTCGCGCTCGGCCAAATATGTCATGTCGAGCGCTTGCAGCCATAACGCTACCGCGGAGAAGCAGTTCCGTTATCCGACCGAATACGGCTCCCAGAAGCCGCCAACCGCTCAGTTTTCCGTAACGGGAGCGGGAGTCAGCGTTTTATCGCAGCAGGGCGACGGCCCTTATGTCACCTCGGCTACGCTGGGACGCGTCGTGGACATGGGCATCAGCGACCCGTTTAATATGGGGGCGGCAATGGCGCCGGCGGCGGTTGATACGATACAAGCTCATTTTCGCGATTTTCGCATAGAGCCCGGTTATTATGATCTGATTGTAACGGGAGATTTATCCAAGGTTGGCTATGCAATCGCGAACGAATTGTTCGAAAAAAATAAATTTCCTATTCATCAGACCGTGTACAAGGACTGCGGCATGATGATGTATAACTATGAGAAGCAGCAGGTGCAGGCAGGCGCCAGCGGCGCGGGCTGTTCGGCAACCGTTACGTACGGGCATTTGCTGCGGCGGATGCGCGAGAAGGAGCTGAACCGCATTCTTGTCGTTGCGACGGGCGCGCTCTTATCGCCAATCTCCTTCCAACAGGGGGAGACGATTCCATGCATTGCGCATGCGGTTTCCATCGAGAATGAGGTGAGGGAGCTATGATTTTCTTATGGGCTTTTCTGGTTGGCGGAGCGATTTGCGTCATCGGCCAAATCTGTTTTGACGTCTTTAAGCTGACGCCTGCCCACACGATGACCTTGCTTGTCGTGCTTGGCGCGATCGGAGACGGTGTCGGCATTTACGACCCGTTGATCAAATTTGCCGGCGCTGGCGCATCCATTCCGATTACCAGCTTCGGCAACGCGCTTGTTCACGGGGCGCTGGACGAGATGAAGAAGACCGGCTGGATCGGCATCATCACGGGTATTTTCAAGGTGACGAGCGCCGGCGTGTCCGCCGCGATTATTTTCTCCTTCATCGCCGCTTTGTTCGTCAAGCCTAAAGGCTGAACGAATCATCTAACCCTATGAACCTTCGCAGTCAGCTGCGGAGGTTTTTTTATGGTCGCTGGAGCTTTTCACCCTCCCATACATATCCTTTCTTCCGTTGACAAATAATGTACTTACCATGTGTACATAAAAAAGGAGTGTAACGTTATGGCAGTAAAAAGCGCCGGAGGCGGAAAATACCGCAAAATGTCCATGTCGCCAAAGGAATACCAAGCCTTTGCGAAAACTCGCGAGCCTTCGCGTTCGATATTTGGCAATTGTATTCGCGCGTTTATTATAGGCGGCGCCATCTGCGTCCTGGGGCAGGCGATTCAGCAGCTCTTTATCCATCTGGCCCACATGAAGGCCGAGGATGCAAGCAATCCAACCGTTGCCGTGCTGATTATTATTTCCGTCATCCTGACGAGCATCGGCGTTTACGACAAAATCGCCCAGTTTGCCGGCGCCGGCTCTGCGGTGCCGGTAACCGGGTTTGCCAACTCCATGTGCTCCGCCGCTCTCGAGCACCGCAGCGAGGGGCTGGTGCTTGGCGTGGGAGGAAATATGTTCAAGCTGGCCGGCTCCGTTATCGTGTACGGTACCGTTGCGGCGTTTTTCGTCGGCATCGCCCATCTGATTTTTGGGACGGGTGGTGCACATTAAGATGCTGCAAGGAAAACAAACATGGAAGTTTGAGAACCGCCCGGTCATTATCGGGGCGGCTGCCGTTGTCGGTCCCGACGAAGGCGACGGACCGCTCGCAGCTGATTTCGACCTCGTGCATCCGGAGCTCGACATGCAGCAGAAAAGCTGGGAGAAAGCGGAACGGCTGCTGCTGGAGCAGGCATCGGAATTTGCGCTCAACAATGCGAAGATCGCCAAGGATCAGCTGCAGTTCTATGTCGGCGGCGATCTAATGAATCAGATTATCAGCAACAGCTTTGCGGCCAGAACGCTAGGCGTGCCCAATCTCGGCGTATTTGGCGCTTGCTCGACCTCGATGGAGTCGCTGGCGATTGCCTCTTTAATGGTAGATTCGGGTGCGGGGCAATACGTGCTGGCCGGGACCTGCAGCCACAACTGCACGGCGGAGAAGCAGTTCCGCTATCCGACGGAATACGGCTCGCAGAAGCCGCCGACCGCGCAGTATACCGTAACCGGTGCCGGCGCCGTTGTCGTTGCCGCGGCGGGCGAGGGTCCCGTGGTTGAATATGCCACAATCGGCAAGGTTGTGGATTTGGGCATCAAGGATCCGTTTAATATGGGAGCAGCAATGGCGCCTGCAGCGGTGGATACCATTCAAGCACATTTTAACGATACGGGACGGACGCCCAAGGATTACGATCTGATCGTGACCGGAGATCTCGCCAGCGTCGGGCATCCGCTTGCCAAGGAGCTGCTTATCCGTGACGGGGTTCCGATGGATGAGACGACTTTCAAAGATTGCGGACTGATGGTCTATGACGTGGAGCGGCAGAAGGTACAGGCCGGAGGAAGCGGCTGCGGCTGCTCGGCCGTTGTAACCTATGGGCATATTCTCAAAAAAATCGCCAGCGGAGAACTGAAGCGCGTCCTTGTCGTTGCGACAGGCGCTTTATTATCCCCGCTTTCCTTCCAGCAAGGGGAAAGCATCCCTTGCATTGCGCATGCCGTTGCGATAAGCGGCGGAAAGGAGTAGATCATCATGCAATTTCTATGGGCATTTGTTGTAGGAGGGGCGATCTGCGTCGTTGGCCAGCTGCTGTTTGATGTCGTGAAGCTGACCCCGGCTCACACGATGGCCACGCTTGTCGTCGCAGGGGCGATCATCGACGGTCTCGGCTGGTACGAACCGCTCGTCAGCTTTGCGGGGGCTGGCGCAACCGTGCCGATTACCAGCTTTGGCAATGCGCTTGTTCACGGCGCTTTGACCGAGCTGCAAAATTCCGGCTGGATCGGCGTTATCTCCGGCATATTCAAAGTAACCAGCGCCGGTATTTCCGCGGCGATTATATTCTCCTTCCTGGCGGCCCTCGTTGTCCGTCCGAAGGGATAAACGAAAAAGCAGGTTTGCCGCATAGGGGCAAACCTGCTTTTTCTTCGCAAGGCATGATTTATCTGCCGCTTCCGGTCCCGCGGGAGATCAATCTCGTTACCTGAATGATAAGCCTCGGGAAGAGGCTGTTCTGAGGAAACGCCAGATAACGCGGTTCCCATTCCGGGTCGAACTTGTCCTTGAAGCGCCGGATGCCCTGGAAGCCGTAGAAGTGGCCTCCTTTCAAGAACACCCATCTTGCGAGCTTCTCCCCGCGGTAGGCGTAGACCGATTCTCCGACGCTGGAGAGAGGCGCCATCCCCAGATTAAAGACTTCGTAACCTTCCGATTTAGCCCATTGCAGCAATTGAACGAACAGAACATCCATGACGCCGCTAAGGCCGTCCCGGTGGCGCATCAAATCTATGGAGACGGATTTGTTGCGATCGTACACCGGCATAAGGCTGGCGAATGCCGCGACATGGTTGTCGTTATCCCGCAGGATGGCAATCGGAGCCAGCTCCAGGTAAGCTTCGGAGAAGGTTCCGAGCGAGAAGCCCTTTTCTTTATCGTCACCCAGCCATTCATCGGACACCGCCTTAAGCTCGGACAGCAGCATGGTACTGAATGGCGGCTTCACCATTTCAAACGTATAACGGTTGCGCTCGTACCGATTGCAAGCGGCCCGCAAATCCGCTTTGCGCCTGCCGGATAACTGGAACCGATCCAATGGAACAATCGCTTCTTCTCCCAGCTTGAAGAACCGGTAGCCGTACTCGTGATAGAGCGGCAGGTTTTCGGCTTTCACCTGGTAAAAGACGGCCGTCGCCGCGTAATGATCGGCGTAATCGCGGAATTGTCGCACGAGCAGCCGGACGGAAGCCGGGTCGCCGATCGGATCGCCAAGCGCTGCTAAGGTTTTGCCGATGCGGCCGTAAGCGAGTACCGCTTGATTGTCCGGCGACCACATGAAGCTCTTGTCGCCCATATACAGCAGATGAGTCAGAAAATTGCCGGGATGCTTGGCGAGCAGCAGCTCCAGCTTCTCCCAATCCTGTGTCACCGGCTTAGGGGCGGGCGGGAGGCTTGGGACGAATATTCTGCGGACCGTAAGCAGAATCCAGCTGATCGCAAGCGCAATGATCCCCTCGCGCAGCAGCTCTTCATCCTTCAGCGAGTAACGGGCATGCCACTTGGCATGATGGAGCATGCCGGGCGGAAGCTCGTTGGTCGATATTCCGACAGACAGGTACAGCAGCATCACGATAAGCGAGATGACTGCCCAGCCAATCGTTTTGCGCAAGGTGAAGATCGCTTCCTTCCGGTTGAACCGGTCCTTGGACAGCCATAAGAGCAGGCATACAAACAGAAGAAAGATGGCTTCTTCGAATTCGAAGCCCTTCAGAATCAAAGCGAGCGTACCGCCGATCAGCAGGATCATGGCCAGGAAGTACGCTCTTTTGACGCGGAAACGGATTCCCTCGGATACCATCAGCATAAGCAGTCCGATGAGAACGGCCAGCTGGTGGGAGCCCTTCATCGTAAAAGGCGTGACGAACTGCTCGAGCAGCTGCATCCGGTGCCAGCTGCCGGGCGTAGCGGACGAGACCAGCAGCAGGATGCCGCTTATAAAGACAAGAGCCGAAAGCGCCCAAGTGCTTATATCGCTTAGGACAGCCGTTTGGCTAGGCCAATTCCAGACCGTATGCCAACGTTTGATGGCGGGCTTCAGTACCTGCTCCTGCGTTTGAGTCCAGCGTTTCTTATTCGGAATCCATTCGGTTGTCGCAAGCGCAAGTCCGATCGCCCACGGAAGGAAGCAATAAAAAATCCGGTAAAGCACAAGCACGGCCAGACCTTGATCGGGCGATAAGCCGAGATGCTGGAATGCCAGCAGGACAATCGCGTCAAAGGATCCCAGTCCGCTCGGCACAAAGCTCGCAACGCCGGCAACGGCAGCCACGACGTAGATGCTCATGGCTTCCCGGAATCCGATTGGCAGATGCATCAAGTGGATAATCAGCCAGAAGCAGAGGCCGGCCATCAGCCATTCCGCCAAAGAGGCCGTTATCATGCGAAGCGCCGGCGGCTTCGATAAGGAAACGTCATCTTCCTGTTCCTTATCGGTCAGCCCAAGCAGATTGCGAAGCCGGGGCAATCTGCCGAGTAAGGCGAACAGCACCGCATACGCGGCAATCAGAATGACGGCCAGATACAGCCAGAGATGATGCGCAAGAAGGCTGCGGTCATTCCAGACGCCAACAAGCAGCAAGATGGAGAGAATAGACAAGCCGGAAAGGGCGGATAAGGACTGGTACACCAGCGACCGCAGCCATGCCGGGCCTTGAATGCCCCATTTGCGGTACAGCGTAACGCGCAGTCCCGCTCCCGTTAATCCGGCAAAGCCCATGGCATTGTTGAAGGAATTGGCGATCCAGCTTATTTTGAACACGGCAGTCCAGGGCATGCGCGCCTGGTTCCATCTGACTAACGCGAAGTCATAAGCCGACATGACCGCAACCGCCAGGAAACAGACGGCAGCCAGCTGAATATGGTCGCTCCAGTGAAGATGCTTCAGCAGGTGGAGAGCCGCCGCCGGCTTGATCTCCTTGATGAAGCCGCTCGTTTGCGTGTACAGGAAGAGCAGGATGGCAACGGGGAACAGCAGTTTGAATACGTTTTTGAACCGGTTAGTAAAACGCGATAGATGAGTCAGCAAACTGTGGCACCTTCTTAAGGGAATGTTAATGGCGAACAGAACCTTTTCGTTCTTTCGTTCGTCTAAAAGTGAAGATATTGCCAATATATCATATGAGAATACCGATTCCCACTTTTACAGCAACAAGGCGATTCGTTGCAGGCGTTATGTGGAATCCTCCAATTTTTTTCGGCAGTTCGTTCATTTGTGCTACCCGAAGGAACTGCTGTAAAATGGTACTAAATCCCCTTATTTTTTGCATCCACTATTTCGCAGGAGGTATGTCCATGGAAACACGCCTTGCCGATATGCAATTATGCTCCTTAATTCTAAATAGCTTGAATGAATGCATTCTCGGAAAACAGAACGAAATCGAACGTTTAATGATAGCCGTCCTTGCAGGTGGCCACGTATTGCTTGAGGATGTGCCCGGAACGGGAAAAACCCAGCTGGTGAAAGCGCTTGCGAGAACAATCGGCGGCCAATTCCGGCGGATTCAATGCAACCCCGATCTTCTCCCGACCGATATTACCGGCGTGTCGATTTATCACCCGAAGCAGGAGCGGTTTATATTCCGTCCGGGACCGGTCATGACAAACGTCCTGCTCGCCGACGAGATTAACCGCGCCACAACGAAGACGCAATCCGCCCTGCTTGAAGCGATGGAAGAGGGGCATGTCACCGTTGACGGCGATACGTATATGCTCCCGGCTCCCTTTATCCTGCTTGCTACGCAAAACCCGATCGACTTCGAGGGCACTTATTCCCTGCCGGAAGCCCAGCTCGACCGTTTTATGATGAAGCTGACGCTTGGCTACCCGAACGAAGCGGACGAGCAGCGGATGATTCTGGCAAGAGAGTCCGGCCATCCGTCGGACCGCATGGAGCAGATCACTTCCATAGAAGATATCGCAAGAATCCAAGAACAGGTACAAGCCGTTCATATCGATGATGCCGTCGGCAATTATTTGATTCAGCTTGTGCGGGCTACCCGTGCGCATCCGTTTGTCCTGCTGGGCGCTAGCCCGCGTGCCGCGATTGCGTTATCGCGCGCGGCGAAAGCCAGCGCCTTCCTTGCCCAGCGTACGTTTGTCACTCCCGACGATATCAAGCAATTGGCGCCGTATGTACTTTCCCACCGTCTGCTGCTTCAAACGGACGCAAGGATGAACGGTCTGCGGAGCGAGGATATTATTGCCGAGGTTCTGGAGAAGACAAAGGTTCCCGTCAGACTGGAGCGGTGATCCCATGAACGCCGTGAAAGAGACGAAGAACCGTAAACGCTGGAGACTTATCGCAATCCTTTATGGCGCCTCGTTGCTTTATTTATTGTTTCAGGGCGGCAAAACGGCATTAATGCTGTTTATGATTTTGAACGTGCTGCTGCTTTATTTGGCTTTAGGCCGCTGGAGCGGGATCAGCCGCGTGTCCGGCATCCGAAGCTACCGACAGACCGGGGCAGCCGCGGGCGGCGACCATTCGCTCACGGCAGGCAGCACGCTGGATGTCCAATTATCGGTAAAGGTACCTGGCGTCTATCCGATTCCTTATGTACTGGTCAGAGACCGGCTGCAGCGCCATAATGGCCAGCAGCTGCATTTCGAAGCCTCTTTCGTCCCTAACTTCAAGCGATCCGGCGATGTGCTGTATCAAACGCCGCCGCTTCAGCGAGGGGAGTACCGCTTTATCACAACCGAATGCATTGCCCATGACATATTCGGCTTGTTTGAGCATTCCGGCCGATTCGGCTCCGAGACAGCCTTCAGCGTATTGCCGCAGATTGTTCCTCTGCGCCAATGGCATAGCATTCAGAGCGGCTTCCGGGGACCTTACTCCCACGCAGCCGCCCCTCGGGCAGCCAAGGAAACGACGCAAATCAACGGCGTGCGGGAATATTTGTACGGCGATCGTTTGTCGAGGATTCACTGGAACGCAACGGCCAAGACGGGAGATTGGAAGTCGAAGGCGTTCGAGAGGGAATCGCTGCCGCGCACGCTCCTTATTCTTGACCGATATGCCGCGGATTACCCCATTCCGGGGGCGGAAAGCTTCGAGCTGGCGGTCTCTACCGCGGCTTCGCTTATAGACAGCGGTCTGAAGGGCGATACGGCAATCGGTCTAATGTCATCCGGCAAGAAGCTGACGATTCTCCCGCCGAAGTCCGGCGTGGAACAGCGCAACGCGCTAATGAAGCATTTAACCTTTGTGGACGCCGACGCCGAGCAAGGGCTGTTCAAGTCTCTAGCGGCAGCAGACTCTCGTCTGGAGCCCGGATCCTTTGCAATCGTGATTAGCGGAACCTCCGGCAGGGAAGCCGTTCGCTCGATGGAATGGCTTTCCCGCAAAGGATTGACGCCATGCCTGATACATATCGGCGGCGACAGGCGGCTGGAGGAACAATGGCGCCTGATGATCCGCAGCAAGGGCTGGGCGTTATTCGAATTGAAGCAGCTGCAGGAGCTTCCTGCCGTGCTGGAAGGAGGCCGGGCATGAGCCTCTTGCTTACTTTCTGCCGTACGGCGATTATCAAGGTTACGCCGAACTGGTATACGAAGCTCTCGCAATTGTTTATTGCTCTTATGCTTATCCATACGATCCGGATCTTTGAGGGCTTCTGGTGGAGCGAGACCTTCTACGCGGTCAGCTTCACGCTGCTCTTCGCCGTCGCTGCCGATTGGCTGCTGCCGCGCAGCATGCAGGCACTTCGGATTGGAGTTCAATTGTTGCTTGCCTTAGGCGCGACGGCTTATTTTGCCGATTTGAAAAAGGTCGTCCTGACCGTTCCCGATCAAGAGAACCGGCTTGGCGATTTGTTCCGTACGCTGTGGGGGTATGCCGAGCAGCTGCAACCCTTCATATGGATCAGCGGTGCCCTGCTCGTTGTGTATATCCTGTTTGACAGGTGGATTACAACAAGGACGCGGTTATTCGGCTTTATTAGCGTCAATATTCTCGTTCTGACCATTGCGGATTCTTTTACTCCGATCTGGTTGTGGGATGAGGTGGCATGGATTGTCTTTTTGGGCTTGCTCTGGCTGGTAGCCAACCATCTGCACAAGCTGGCAAGCCATCATCCGAACAGCTGGAAGGAGCTTACGGAATATCCGCTGCAGCTGCTGATGCCAATCGTCATCGTGTTGTCCGTGCTGATGACAGCCGGTATTCTGATGCCGACCGTTTCGCCGATCATTCAGGATCCTTATACGATGTGGAAGGAATCCAAGGGCGAGACGGTTAACGTGTTCCTCGGAGACAAAGGCATCGCGGCTCCCGTTGACGTGAGCAGCAGCAATACCAAGTCCGGCTATGGACGCGATGATTCCGAGCTTGGCGGCGGGTTTGATTTCGACTACTCGCCGGTTATGACGATTACGACCAACCATCGGAGCTACTGGAGAGGCGAGACAAAGACCGAATACACCGGAGCAGGCTGGACGGTGAACGACGAGTCGGAGCGGAACCGGTTAGCCTCGGTGGGTAAAGACTGGGAGCTCCCGTTAATCGAAGGCCGCGAGAAGGCGGAGACGATGAAGGTGGACCAGCAGGTCCGGATGGCGAACAATAATATTTATCCGGTCTTGTTTGGCGCTTCTCCCATAACGGCTGTTCATTGGGTAGACGATCCGGATGCTTCCGTCTTGCCGAAAAGCCTGAAATGGGCGGTTAACGAGCAGGAGCTGATCTGGTCCGACAAGCCGCTGCGCAGATATCCGCAGAGCTATGCGGTAACCTCTGAGGTAACCGTATTAGATGAAGAAGGACTTCGCAACGCGGAGGCGGAATTGCCGGATCCGGCAGAGACCAAGCAATATTTGCAGCTTCCGTCCTCCTTGCCCGGCCGCGTAAGGTCGCTTGCCGTATCGTTAACGGCTTCGGCAGTGAACGATTACGATAAGGCCAAGCTGATAGAAACTTATCTCCGCCAGAACTTCATTTATACGAATGAACCGGACAAATCAAGGCTGACCGGAGACAGCAAGGATTTTGTCGACCAGTTTCTCTTTGAACTGAAGGAAGGCTATTGCGATTATTTCTCGACGGCTATGGCGGTCATGTCCCGTTCGATCGGATTGCCTGCCCGCTGGGTAAAAGGCTTTGCCCCGGGCGTGCTTCCTGCTTCGGAATACGTGCCGTCCGCCGGAGGCATTCCGAGCGAAGCGGAACTAAATCCGGACGGGGCAGGCACGTATACCGTCCGCAACTCGGATGCGCATTCCTGGGTAGAGATCTACTTCGACGGTTATGGCTGGATTCCGTTCGAGCCTACGGCAGGCTTCACCTTCCCTTACTCGGTGACGGAGGTGCAGCAGGAAGCATTGCCGACGCCTACCGCAGCCCCCGATACCGATCCGGTGCAGGAAGAAGTAACCGAAAGCACGGGAGGCAGTCATCCGGCTCTTCTCTGGGGCACGGTATCCGCATCCGTCCTTGCGTTGATCGTGCTCGTTCTGATCCTGCTGCGTACGCCATGGTTCCGTTCCAAATACCGCGCGTATTCCGGCAATGACCGGATTGTATGGGAAACCGAAAAGCTGCTGCGTCTTTGCCGGCGCAAAGGCTATGAACGAGAGGAGCATGAGACGCTGCGCGAAGCGATCCAGAGATGGTCGCCAAGCCACCACCGGCTGAACAAGCTGCTTCGCGAGGTGCTTGACGAGTTCGAGCGCGCGAAGTACAGCTCCGTCCAGGCGTCAAGCATCGAGACGGACCGGTTTATTCTAAAGATCAAAGCGATTAAAGAGGAATTATAAAAATTGGCGTATATTATATAGAAGGAAAGTTTGCCGCTCGCTTTGCCGGGCGGTATTTCTTTTGCAACAAAATCCGAATATATGGTATAGTTTCGTAAGATAGCAGGAGATGAGCGAAGTTCGAGGGGGCAAGGCAGCATGTTCGAAAGATTATTGCCGCATTTACGGGTAAATTCGGTGTACGATATCCAGCTGGACGAGCTATACAAAAAAGGTGTCCGCGGAATCATCACCGACCTTGATAATACGCTCGTTGGAGCGCGTGAGCCGCTTGCAACGCCGCAGCTCACGACATGGCTGGAACAGGTTCGGGATTATGGCTTTAAAGTTGTCATTGTGTCGAATAATAACAGGACGAGAGTGTCCAAATTCGCCGATCCGCTGGGCATTCCGTTTATTCATGCCGCGCGCAAGCCGGCGAATAAGGCGTTCCACAAAGCATTAAGCGTGCTGGGGCTGCCCGTAGAGCAGACCGTTGTGCTGGGCGACCAGATGCTTACCGACGTGCTTGGCGGGAAACGCATGGGCTTGTATACGATTCTGGTCACGCCGATTGCTCCTGCTGACGAAGGAATAATGACCCGCGTGAACAGGAGAATCGAGCGGTTTGTTCTTTCCCGTTTGCGCAAAAAGGGGACATGGTATGAGGGGGAGACGAAGTGAGAGAAGAGCAGCAAAGTCAGTCGCATGCATGCGCAGGCTGCGGAGTAAAGCTCCAGACGGAGCATCCGGAACAGTCGGGCTACCTGCCCGAAGCGGCGTTAAACCGTGAGCCGGTTATTTGCCAAAGATGCTTCCGTATTCGCAATTATAATGAAGCTTCATCGATAACGGTCGATCAGGATGATTTCTTGCGCCTGCTCGGCAGCATCGGGTCGACGGACAGCCTGGTTGTCCATATTGTCGACTTATTTGATTTTGAGGGCAGCCTGATTTCAGGCCTGCAGCGTTTCGTAGGCAATAATCCGGTTGTGCTGGTAGTCAATAAAGTCGATCTGCTGCCACGTTCGGTTAATCTGAACCGTCTTCGGAACTGGGTTCAGAAGCAGGCGAAGGCAGAAGGACTCCGGACGGTGGATATCGTGCTCTGCAGCGCGAAACGGAACATCGGCTTCGAGCATGTCATTGAAGCGATCGAGCATCACCGGAAGGGCAGGGATGTCTACGTCGTTGGCGCAACCAATGTCGGCAAATCAACCTTGATTAACCGTCTTATCCATGATTACAGCGATATGGAACGCGAGCTGACGACCTCCCGTTACCCGGGAACGACGCTTGACGCGGTTCATATTCCACTCGATGACGGCAAATCGATTATCGATACGCCGGGGATCGTGTATCCTACCCGGATGACGGAAATCGTTCCGCGCGGCTTCCTTCAGGCTTTGCTGCCGGATAAGCCGATCAAGCCGCTGGTGTACCAGCTAAACGATAAACAGTCGTTGTTCATTAACAGCTTGGTCCGGTTCGACTTCGTTGAAGGGGAACGTCAATCGTTTACCTTCTATATCTCCAATGCCCTCAGCGTGCACCGTACTAAGCTGGAGCGGGCGGAACAGCTTTACGTTGACCACCGCGGAGAGCTGCTGGGCGGCCCGTCGCGCGAGGAATTGGATGAGATGCCGGCTTGGACCCGCCATTCGATTCGTATTCCGCGGGGAGCGAAGAAGGATATTTTCGTATCCGGCATGGGCTGGATTCAGGCGAACGGTACTTCCGGCGCGGTGGTGGACGTCTATGCGCCTAAGGGCATTAAGGTACTGCTTCGCGATTCGCTTGTATAGAAGAGAGGAGAACGGGAACATTGACGGTATCCGCGCTTGACAATGGGATTACGGGAAACCGGATTGACAGCCAAACGGTGCTGTATGGCGTAATCGGAGATCCGATTCGCCATTCGAAATCCCCGATTATGATGAATCGCGCTTTTCGCGAGACGGGAATCAACGGAGCCTACATGGCCTTTCATATTACGCAGGGCAAGCTTGGGGAATTTGTTGCCGGCATTCGGGCGATGGGCATTCGGGGAGTCAACGTGACGATTCCCCACAAGCTGGATATTATGAAGTATATGGATGAGATTGACGCGGGTGCGCAGGCAATCGGAGCAGTCAACACGATTGTGAACGATAACGGCCGGTTAACCGGTTATAATACGGACGGAATCGGTTATGTCCGGTCCTTGAAGGAAGAAGCGGAGCCTGAGCTTGCGGGCAAGCGGATTCTCGTTGTTGGAGCAGGAGGCGCATCCCGCGGCATTGTCTACGCGCTTGCCGGGGAACAGCCTTCCGGCATTACGATCGCCAACCGTTCGGTGGAGAGGGCCGAGGAGCTTGCGCAATCGTTCCGGTCACTGGCGGATATCCGTGCCATTGCTAACGACGAGCTGCAGGCTGCCTGCAGGGAAGCGGATATCGTCATTAACACGACCTCGGTAGGCATGCATCCCCATACCGATGCTACCCCGATCGATGCATCATGGCTGAAGCCAGGGGCAGTCGCGAGCGATCTGATCTACAATCCGCTCCGCACGAAGTTCCTGTTGGACGCCGAGCAGCATGGCTGCCGCGTGCATGGCGGACTCGGCATGTTTATTTACCAAGGGGCTTACGCCTTCGAATATTGGACAGGGCAGCCGGCTCCTGCAGCAGCGATGCGCGAGACCGTATTGCAATCCCTTGTCTAGCTTTACGCGACAATAAAGATAACCTATAGAGATGAAAGAAGGAACTACCATGTTAACAGGCAAACAAAAGCGTCACCTCAGATCGCTGGCTCATCATCTGCAGCCGATCTTCCAGGTAGGCAAAGGCGGCACCAACGATCAGCTTGTCCGCCACATTGAAGAAGCGATTGAAGTGCGGGAGCTGATCAAGATTTCGGTATTGAACAACTGTCTGGACGATCCAAGAGAAATCGGCGCGGAAGTGGCGGAAGCTGCCGGTGCAGAGCTGGTTCAGGTTATCGGAAAAACGATCGTTCTGTACAAGCAGGCGACCGAAGAAAAGTACCGCAAGATCGAGCTGCCTAAGGCTGCGGCGAAATAACGCCGTTGCCGCAAAAGGATGGGTAGCGCTTAATGAGCAGAATCGGCATTATGGGCGGCACGTTTGATCCGGTTCATACCGGTCATCTGATTGCGGCTGAAGCGGCCCGCGACGGCTGCGGGCTGGACGAGGTATGGTTTATTCCGACTTATCAGCCGCCTCTAAAGGATAATCGGCCGGGTGCAAGCAGCAA
Source organism: Paenibacillus sp. BK033 (assembly GCF_004345425.1). GTDB lineage: Bacteria > Bacillota > Bacilli > Paenibacillales > Paenibacillaceae > Pristimantibacillus. The sequence continues at coordinate 877,295 of NZ_SLVP01000002.1, read as the reverse complement.
GCTGAGACTTCAAATGGTTCAGGAAGCGCTGGGAGGCAACCCGGCCTTCAAAGCGCTTGACATCGAGCTGGAACGCGGCGGAATGAGTTATTCCATCGACACGGTGCTGGAACTGAAGAGGCGGTACCCGGACAACGCCTTTTCCTATATTATCGGGTCGGACCGGATTAACGATCTGCCTAAATGGCATCGTATAGAAGAGCTGGCGGAGCTGATTACCTTCATTGGGCTGGAACGGGAAGGGACGTCGGTAAAGCTGGATGAACTGCCGGACTTTCTCCGCCGGCGCGTGACGATGGCGGACATGCCGCCGATCGGCATATCGTCCACGGATATTCGAAGCAGAGTACATGCGGGGCGTTCGATTGCTTATCTGGTTCCGGACACCGTTCATCAGTTTATAAAGGGGAGAGGGCTTTATGAATCGTGAACAAATGATCGAATCGGTCAAATCGCAAATGCCGGAGAAGCGCTGGAAGCATGTGGAAGGGGTTATGGAAACTTCCGTTATCCTTGCCGGGCGGTTTGGGGAAGATCCGGTGAAAGCAGAGCTTGCGGCTATCCTCCATGACGTGGCCAAATATTGGCCGATCGCGAAGATGGAACAGATTATCCGGGAGAAGCGGCTTGACCAAGGGCTGCTGAACCATGACAAGGCGTTATGGCATGCCGAGGTCGGCTACTGGGTAGCCGAGCATGAATACGGCGTGAAGGATCGGGAAGTGCTGGATGCCATCCGGTATCATACTTCCGGGCGGGTAGGAATGACCAAGCTGGACAAAGTGGTTTGTCTGGCCGATTATATGGAACCGGGACGGGACTTCCCCGGAGTCGACCGCATACGCGAGCTGAGCGAGACAAGTCTGGAACAGGCGCTAATCGCCGGCTTTGATTCAACGATCTCTTTCCTGCTGGAGAAAGGGAACCGGATATATCCCCTTACGGTGGAATCCCGCAATGATCTAATTGAACAGCAAAAACAAGGAGGCTGAGCTATGACCGTACATTCGGATGAACTGCTGCAAATTACGGTGGCGGCTGCGGAAGACAAGAAAGCGCATCGCATCGTAGCATTAAACTTGAAAGAAATCTCGCTGGTGGCTGACTATTTCGTTATCTGCCACGGCAATTCGGACACGCAGGTACAGGCGATTACAACGGAAATCCGCAAGCAGGCGGAAATGCGCGGCGTACGCGTAAAAGGCATTGAAGGCATGGATTCTGCTCGCTGGGTACTGATTGACCTTGGCGATGTCATTGTCCATGTGTTCCACCGCGATGAACGCGATTATTATAATATCGAACGCCTGTGGTCCGATGCGAAGGTAGTGGAGTTCGCATGAGTCTGACAGCCGGTACGATGGTAACTTTAAGGGTGGCACGCGAAGTGTCGCCCTACGGCTATTTCCTGACCGATGATGAGTCGGAAGTGCTTCTGCACTATACCGAACTGGTCGGCAAGAAGCCGAAAATGAACGATGAAGTAGAGGTTTTCATTTTCTACGATTCCGAGGACCGGATTGCGGCAACGATGAAGCGTCCAAAGCTCCTGCTTGGAGAGATGGCGCGGCTGAAGGTCGCGGACGTGCATCCGCGTCTCGGCTGCTTCCTGGAATTTGGATTGGGACGTCAGCTGCTGCTTCCGATTTCGGAGCTCCCGGAGAAGGTGGAATTCCGTCCGCTGCCGGGCGATGAGGTCCATGTCGTGCTTGGTCACGACAAGGCCGGACGATTGCTCGCGAGAACGGCTGGCGAGGAGGAGCTTGGACCGCTCGTATTCCAGGCTCCGCAATCGTGGCGCAACCAATGGGTGGAAGGCTGGGTCACCAAGTCGCTCCAGATGGGCTCATTCGTGCTAGTCGACGGCGGCGTGGTTGGCTTTGGCGTATACGGACTGATTCCGGCACCCGAGCGCGTCCGCCCGCTTCGCCTTGGCGAGCGGGTATCCGCGCGTGTGACGTTCATCCGCGAAGATGGACGCGTAAATCTGTCGATGGCGAAGCTGAAGCAGGAAGGCCGGCTTGAGGATGCGGGTCGCATTCTGGCCTTCCTGAAGGAGCGTCCGGGCGGCGGCATGCCTTACTCCGACGAAACGCCTGCGGAAACGGTCAAGCAGCGCTTCGGCATCAGCAAATCGGCCTTCAAGCGCGCTTTAGGAAAGCTGATGAGGGACGGTCTCATCACGCAAAAAGGAAGCTGGACTTATCTGGCGGATCCGACTAAAGCGGAGGATGCCGGTTCAGATTCTTCAGCGTCAGCTTCGGTTCAGTCAACGGAGGAATAGCGGCATGGATGCATACGGTCAATTCGCATCGGTCTACGACCGGCTGATGCAGGACATGCCATACGAGGACTGGCTGCAATTCGCCCATGACAGCTGGGAACGTTACGGCATGCCGAGGACGGTTGCCGATCTCGGCTGCGGAACGGGCAGCATTGCGATTCCTCTGGCCTTATCCGGGCTGGAGGTATACGGCATCGACCTTTCTGCCGATATGCTGACCGTTGCGCGCAGCAAATGGGATGAAGCTTCCTCGCAAATGGCCCGCGCACGGGGGAACGTAACCTGGCTGGAGCAGGATATGCGGGAGTGGACGCTTGCAGAGCCCGTCGATACCGTGATTTCGTTCTGCGATTGCGTGAACTATCTGACCGAGGAGAAAGACGTGGAGACGGCCTTTAAGGCGGCTTACGATAATTTGCGCGAGGGCGGACTGTTCCTGTTCGACGTCCATGATCCAAAGGTGTTCCTTCGTTACGCGGAGGAGCAGCCTTTTGTGCTCGACGAGGACGAGGTGGCCTACATATGGACTTGCGAGCTCGACGAGTCCCGTCTTCAGATCGAGCATCATCTGACCATATTCGCCCAGGAGAAAAGCGGCCGGTTCGAGCGCTTCGAAGAAATTCATGAACAGCGGGCGTATGGCCGCGGCTGGATGGAAGCCGCCTTGAAGCGGGCGGGCTTCCGTTCGGTCGACTGTTATGCGGACTTTGAACTTGAACCTGCGGGAGACGGTTCGGAGCGGCTGTTCTTTGCGGCCGTGAAATGATGCGGCAGAAAATTTGAAAGCAAACAGGGTTGTCTTCCGTCACTTCAAGTGACAGTTGACAACCCTGTTATTTTTCATCCTCAGCTTCTTCCAAGGATAGCTTGCCGTTTATGCTTGAGAAGCTGTAATCGTGTCTGTGAGCTCTTCGGCTGCATCGCCCGTCACTTTGTGCGGCGGGACGAAGCAGGAGCGGCAGCGGGGCTCGTAGCTCTCCGTATCGCCGATCAGGAAGACCGGTCCAAGCTTGGCCGGTTTGCCGTTGACGATACGCTGCGTAAAGGTCGCATTGGCATCGCCGCAAACGGCGCAGAACGACGTCAGCTTCACAATTTCGTCGGCAATCGCCAGCAGGCCGCCGATGTAGCCGAATTCTTTGCCCCGGTAATCCATATTAAGACCGTCTACGATAATATGCTTCCCTTGATAAGCCAGCTCCTCTACGAGAGCGATGATAGGCTTCCCAAAGAAGGACGCCTCATCGAACGCCACCACGTCGGCATCTTTCGACTCGAGCAGAATTTGTTCCACCGAGGATGCCGGGAGAGCGCGCGGTACGCTTGTCGCGGGAAGGCGGTAGCCGATCCGGCTGACGATCTCCTCATTGCTGAACCTGTCATCCTCGGCCGGCTTATAAGCCCGTACCTGCTTTCGGCCGTATTTCATCAGCTTCTGGCAGCGGCGGATGAGCTCTCCCGATTTTTCCGAAAACATCGGACCTATGATGACCGTAACGAATCCTCTATCCATGACTTATCCCTTACCTTCGCTTCAATGGTTGTATTATTTTATCAGAATAAGTCGCCGATGCAACAGGGGTATTCGACATAATTTTTAAACGGTGAACACTAGATATAGTTTTTGCTATAAATCTTTGCCGTCCAAATTCCGATCTATTAATTACTCCCTTAACGCGTCCTTCAATCTGCTGTTCATAGAATCCGAGGAGGCCGATCCGCGGGCGGCCGCCAGTCTCAAACGTTTCAATTCCTGCTTCAGACGATCGTTCTCCTGGCTCAAACCATCTATGTAAGGCAGCAGTTCGGGTACGGTATATCCGGCATCCCGGAACAGCTGGAGCACGGCCTCGCGCAGCTGCTCCGGCGTTATTTGCTTGTCCATTTGTACCTCCGTATTAGCAATAAAATGTCACTATCCCATCATATCTGCATCTGTTAAAATAGTCGAGTGTCGAAAAAGCCCAAATAAATAATTTCTCCATAATTTGCATTGACGAGACCTATATCTTGATGTAGAATCAAATTCATCAACTACATATTGAGTTGTAAGGTCATATTTCAACGATTTTGTCAACTAGCGCATTTGACATCTTTGCTGTCAGAAGCGCTTTTATATTGCTGAAATTTCAGTGATAGACGTTGCTAGATCGAAGCTTACGAAGCAAGAATTGCTTTGCAATTCTTTTAAGGAGAGAGAAGCATGTTGGTAGTCTACGATTCAAGAACAGGCAATGTGAAACGCTTTATCAACAAATTGAATATGAGAGCGGTGCCCATTGGGGAGCTTGACATAGTGGACGAGCCTTACGTGCTGGTTACCTACACGACAGGATTCGGTCAGGTGCCGGAGCGCGTCATGAATTTCTTGAACCGCAACAGCAATAATCTGCAAGGGGTATCCGCAAGCGGCAATCGGAACTGGGGAGACGGCTTCGCGAAAAGCGCGGATACGATCTCCAGCCTGTTCAACGTGCCGGTCCTATCGAAGTTTGAATTATCCGGTACGAATCAAGATATGGAATACTTTGTCGAAAGGGTGCGAAATATTGAAACACATCGAGCTGAACAACGAATTGATGCAACGAGGAGCGGACGGCTTCTATCAATTGGATAAAGATAAAGAGGCGGTAGCCGCATTTATGGAGGAAGTGGACGCGAAAAGCGTGAAATTCGGTTCCCTCCGCGAGAAGCTGGACTACCTCATCGAGAACGACTTTTACGAGAATGTATACGAGAAATATACATATGAGGAGATCGAGGCGGTGTTCACGCTGACCGAGAGTAGCGGCTTCCAATTCGAATCGTATATGGCAATCTCGAAATTCTACAAAGACTACGCCATGAAGACTAACGATAAATCGAAGTACCTGGAGCAGTATCCGGACCGCGTAGCAATCGTTGCCCTGAACCTTGGCGAAGGCGATGGGGCGAAAGCGCTCCGCATTGCGGAAGCGATGATCGAGCAGCGTCTGCAGCCGGCTACTCCAACGTTCCTGAACGCCGGCAAAAGCCGCCGCGGCGAAATGGTATCCTGCTTCCTGCTGGAGATGGACGATTCCCTGAACTCGATCAACTATGTGCTTGGCACATGCATGCAGCTGTCGAAGATCGGCGGCGGCGTAGCGGTTAACCTGTCCAAGCTGCGCGGACGCGGCGAGGCCATCAAAGGCGTGGAAGGCGCCGCAAAAGGCGTCATGCCGGTACTGAAGCTGATGGAGGACGCTTTCTCCTACGCGGACCAAATGGGTCAGCGCAAAGGCTCCGGCGCGGGCTACTACAACATTTTCGGCTGGGATATTATCGAGTTCCTCGACTGCAAGAAAATTAACGCCGACGAGAAAACACGGATCAAAACGTTGTCGATCGGCTTGATCATACCTAATAAATTCTATGAGCTGGCCGCAAAGAACGAAACGCTGTACGTATTTGGCCCTCATTCCGTTCATAAAGCATACGACAAGCACCTCGACGACATGGACATGGACGTGATGTACGAAGAGCTGCTTGCTAACGATAAAGTCGTGAAAAAAGCGGTCATGAACGCCCGCGACATGATGACGAAGATCGCTTCGATCCAGCTGGAATCCGGCTACCCTTACATCATGAACAAATCGAACGCCAACCGAGTTCACGCCCTGAAGGATATCGGTCAAATCAAGATGTCCAATCTTTGCACCGAAATTTTCCAAGTGCAAGAGACTTCGACGATCAACGATTACGGAATGGACGATGTCATCCGCCGCGATATCAGCTGCAACCTGGCATCGCTCAACATCGTGAACGTCATGGAACGCAAGAAAATCAAAGAATCCGTCCATGTCGGCATCGAAGCTCTGACGACGGTCAGCGACGTATCCGAGATCGACAACGCGCCGGGCGTACGCAAAGCAAACGAAGAGCTTCACTCCGTTGGCCTTGGCGCAATGAACCTGAACGGTTTCTTCGCGAAGAACAAGATTGCTTACGAGAGCGACGAGGCGAAAGAATTCGCGAGCGCATTCTTTATGATGATGAACTATTACTCGATCGAGAAGAGCATGGAAATCGCCAAGGAACGCGGCGCAACCTTCAAGGATTTCGAACGTTCCGAATACGCAAAGGGCACTTATTTCACCCGCTATATCGAAACGGACTTCCGTCCAGCATCGGATAAAGTCAAAGAACTGTTCGAAGGCATGGAAATCCCGTCTCCTCAGGACTGGGCTGAATTGAAGGAGAACGTGCAAAAATACGGCCTGTACCATGCTTACCGTCTGGCGATTGCGCCAACGCAAAGCATCTCGTACATCCAAAACTCGACTTCGAGCGTTATGCCGATCGTAGAGCATATCGAGACCCGTACTTACGCGAACTCGACGACGTACTATCCGATGCCTTACCTGGCTCAAGATAACTACTTCTACTACAAATCGGCTTACAATATCGATCAATTCAAGCTGATTGACCTGATTTGGGAAATTCAGCAGCACGTGGACCAAGGGATCTCGACCGTCCTTCACGTGAACAGCAACGTAACGACCCGCGAGCTGGCGCGCTTCTACATCTATGCCGCTCAGAAGGGGCTCAAATCGCTCTACTATACGAGAACGAAGCGTCTTTCCGTTGAGGAATGCACAAGCTGCGCCGTATAATTCGAACTAACGACAAGGCTGCCGGAAGAGGAGAATCGGAAAGCAGCCTTTAACCAAAGGAGCAGGATTGATGAAAGCAGTAAACTGGAACCGTCCGGACGACGATTTTACGCTTACCTTCTGGCAGCAGAACGTGATGCAATTCTGGACAGACGAAGAAATTCCACTTTCCGACGATAAAATGGACTGGATGGAAATGAGCGACACCGAACGCTCTGTATATAAAAACGTGCTTGGCGGTCTGACGCTTCTCGATACGATTCAAGGCGGCATCGGCATGCCGAAAATTCTCGAGCATGTAGACGGCCTGCAGCGCAAAGCGGTACTCGCGTTTATGTCGATGATGGAGCAAATCCATGCGAAGTCGTATTCCAGTATCTTTACGACGCTGGCGTCGACGGAAGAGATCGACGCGATCTTTGGGTGGGTAGAGACAAACGAGCAGCTTCAGAAGAAAGCGACTCTGATCTCTTCCTGGTATCAAGGCATCGAAACCAAGCAGCAGCTGTACAAAGCGATGGCCGCTTCGGTATTCCTCGAAAGCTATCTGTTCTACAGCGGCTTCTTCTATCCGCTCTACCTGGCTGGTCAAGGCAAAATGACAAGCAGCGGCGAGATTATCGACTTGATCCTCCGCGACGAAAGCATCCATGGCCTGTATGTTGGCGTTCTGGCTCAAGAGCTGTTCAACGAATTTACGCCGGAAGAGCAAGCTCAGCTGAAAGAAGAAGTATTCGCCCTTCTGAATACGCTGTATGAGAACGAAGTGGTTTACACGGATAACCTGTACAGCCCGATCGGGCTTCAGGAAGAAGTGAAAGCTTACGTCCGTTACAATGCGAACAAAGCACTGATGAACCTGGGCTTTGATCCGTACTTCCCGGAAGAGCCGGTCAATCCGATCGTCTTCAACGGCATCAGCACGCACACCAAGCAGCATGATTTCTTCTCGAAAAAAGGCAACGGTTATGTGCGTACCGTTCACATCGAGCAGCTGCGCGACGAGGACTTCGTTTTTAATATGTAAGGTCATTCACAGCCGGCTTCCGAAGCCGGCTTTTTTTGTTTGCGGTCAGCCGGAAAAAACAATTAAAATACTATCCTGAAAATGGTAATTCATGATACACTAATGGCGGAATAAATGCTCATCCCAGCGCAGACGTACCGACGGGATTAAGCAATGGCTTGCTTGCGAAGTAAGTTTTGCATCAATAAAAGGACGGCGAAGCCGTTTTACCTTGGCAAAACTTTTTAGGAGGAATTCGCTTGGACAACTGCTCCATCATTACGAAGCCCGCTATCCATTTGGCCGGAATTAGCTATTGCGGTCCGTATTCCACATTCCCGGATGAAGCGATCCGGCTGCAGAGCGAGTTTTTAGCCCGCAAGCATGAATTAAATACCGTATCCAAATCACCTGTTCTGTACAGCCCGTATTTCGGCAATGAAGTATTTGCTTCCTATTGGGCTTGTTATGAGGTGTATCATATGGAGGAGCTTCCAAGGGGCATGGTACAGTTCACGATTCCGGAACACCGCTATGCCATGGTGGCTACCTCGAACAAACGAATCGGCGAAGCTTACGAGCAGCTGTTTGCCTGGATGAACGAGCGGAAGCTGAACAAGCACGACAGCGCGCTTGCGATCGAAGTATTTTACATTAACGAACGCCATTGGGAAGAGGAAGAAGTCGAGCTTCTAATTCCGTTGCGGGACGAATAAAAGGATGCAGGGAGCCCTAGCCGGTGTCCCTGCTTTTTACTGTTTACCGCCTCTTTTCTCAAGGTAGATGGAGACGTTTGCGTTTGTCGATTATAATGAAGAGAACGAGGAGGTCGGAAAATGAAACCGATTTATGTGGCCGATGCTTTTACAAGCGAGCCGTTCCGCGGTAATCCGGCAGCGGTGTGCCTATGCGGGAAGCCGGAGGACGAACGGTGGATGCAGCAGGTGGCTGCGGAAATAAACCTGCCCGAGACGGCCTTTCTGGTCCCGATTGAGGACGGCTACGACCTGCGCTGGTTCACTCCCGAGTCGGAGGTTGACCTTGGCGGGCATGCCACGTTAGCGGCCGCTTATACGCTGTGGCATACGGGGAGGCTTCGTTCCGACCAGACGGCGCGATTTATTACGAAGAGCGGGGTACTGACCGTTGACTATAATGGAGTAGACGGCTGGATGACAATGGACTATCCGGAAGAGGTGCCCTTGCCGGCGAATGCGCCGGAAGCTCTAATCCAAGGCCTTGGGCTAATTCCCCGATATACCGGCAAGTACCGCCAGGATTATATGGTTGAGGTGGACAGCGAGCAAACGGTGCGCAGTTTAAAGCCCGATCGGCAGCAGCTTGCCGCGGCAGGAGGTAGAGGAATCATTGTAACGGCAAAGGCAGCTGCGGATGCTCCCTATGATTTTGTATCGCGCGCCTTTTTCCCGAAGGCGGGTATATTCGAGGCTGCGGTTTCGGGCGTCGCCCATTGCGCGCTTGCGCCGTATTGGACTAGGAGGCTCCGCAAACCGGAGCTGACCGGCTATCAAGCTTCGAAGCGCGGCGGAATCGTGAAGGTAGCCGTGAACGGCAGCCGCGTTCTTTTGTCCGGCCAAGCAAAGATGATGTTGCAAGGAACACTCGAGGTCTAACACTATTGAAGAGCAAGGAGATTTGACTGCAATGAACTACGACGTGATATTATTCGATGCTGACGATACGCTATTCGACTACAAGAAAGCAGAGGACTTCGCTCTGACGAGCGTGTTCGGGGAGTTTGGGGTTCAATCGCCGGATACCGACTTTGCAGCCCTCTACCGGACCATTAATCAGGAGCTGTGGAACGATTTCGAAAAAGGGGCGATCTCGCTTGCGGAGCTTCGTGTAGAGCGTTTCAGCCGGCTATTCAATGGAACGGGCCTTGCGATTGGAGCCGAGGAGTTCAGCAACCGTTATCTCGGTTACTTGGGGGCGGGAGCCTATCTGATCGACGGAGCGGTGGAGCTTGTGGAAGAACTCCGTTCCAAGGTAAGACTCGCGATTATTACGAACGGGATCCGGGAAGTGCAGCTGTCGCGGTTTTCCAAGGCAGGCGTGGACCGTTACTTCGAGCATATTATCGTGTCGGAGGATACAGGATTTCAGAAGCCGCATATCGGAATCTTCGATTACGCGTTTAAGAAGCTTGGCATTACCGATCCGTCCAGAGTGCTTATCGTAGGAGATTCGCTCACCTCCGATATTCAAGGCGGGCTAAACAGCGGTATGGATACCTGCTGGTATAATCCGCATAACAAGACGAATACGACGCCCGTTAAGCCCAAATTCGAAATCAAACAATTATCCGAGGTGCTGACTCTGCTATGACAAAGACGTATTCATCGATTTTATTCGACCTGGACGGGACGTTAACCGATCCCAAGCTGGGCATTACAAGCGCCATTCGATATTCACTAAGCAAATTCGGCATTCAAATCGATAACCTGGATGTGCTCGATCCCTTTATCGGACCGCCGCTAGCCGGCTCGTTCAAAGAGTTTTACGGCTTTACGGACGCGATGTGCACGGAAGCGATCAAATACTACCGGGAGTATTTCGCCGAAAGAGGCATGTACGAGAACAAGCGGTACGAAGGCATCAAAGAAGTACTTGCCGGCTTGAAGGAGCAGGGTGCTTCCTTGTATGTCGCTACGTCGAAGCCCACCTTTTTCGCGGAGAAAATCATTTCTTATTTCGAGCTAAGCGAATATTTCGAGTTTATAGGCGGCAGCAACCTGGACAATACCCGCGTCGACAAGGGGGAGGTTATCGAGCATGTGCTGCTCTCCTGCGGTCTGTCCGCGGAGGATGCCGTGATGATTGGCGACCGCAAGCATGATATTATCGGGGCTAAGCGCCATGGCCTGGACTCGATTGGCGTGGGTTACGGTTACGGCAGCGAAGAGGAGCTGAAGCTGGCCGAGCCGACCTATCTGGCAGGTACGGTGGCAGAGCTGGGTCAACTGCTTGCAGGACTGGTCAGGAAGTGATTGTAGGTGCCCGCTTCGGGTATTTTCATCGTATGCTTGATGCAGCAGAGCTAGCTTGCCTTGCGGCGCCCGGAGAGGGCAGCAGCAGGTAAAAAGCCTGCTGGCGATGATTGCGCCGAGCTACGCAAGACCCGCGACAATGGCTGCTGTAAGCGGGCGAGGGTATTTTCAATAGAATGAAAAAGGGCCTAGTCCTTGTGATGGCATGCCGCCGCCTGAGACTAGGCCCTGTTTGTTTACGTGGATAATGCTTTTTTCTTGCTGGCTGGCATGGCGTTGAATAAGGTAACCTTGTTCTTGCCGGTTGTTTTGGAATGGTACATGGCTTCGTCCGCCAGCTTAATGAGCTGAGCGACCTCCATGCCGTCCTTGGAGGTGCTGACGCCAACGCTGACCGTAACGATGGTTTCTTTCTCAACGCGGCTGCGGATGGATTCGGCGACACGGTCCGGTTTAACCCGGTCTGTCGAGATGCACGCCAGCAGCTCCTCGCCGCCGTAACGGCCGGCCGCGCCAATGCCCGCAGACTCTTCTTTCATAATCTCCGCGACCTGTTTCAGCACGACATCGGCTTTATGATGGCCTTGCGTATCGTTCAGCTTCTTGAAATTGTCGATATCGCAGAAGATAACGGCAAGACCCTTTTGTCTCCGCAAAATCTGTTCGGCCTTGGAAGTAAAGTGCCGCCGGTTGTACAAGCCCGTCAATCCATCCGTTATTGACGATTGATAAGTCATCATAAGACGCTCAATGACCCACTCGAATAGCAAAAGGAACAGCTGCATGAAGTAGACGATCGGCAGGAAGTAACTGAGCAGCACCAGCCAATTTACCGAACCGTGAAAAACATAGCCGTCGGCAATTCTCGACAGGTCGAGAATAAAATAGGTAATGAGACTGGCCGAGAATTTGCCGTTCATCTCGGTGCCTTTGGTGCCAAGCAGGATCATAAAGGTTACAATTAACGAGTAGAAATCGAGTCCAAGGAGACGGTATTGCCCGCCCGGCAAGATATCATCCGATGGATCCATAAAGACGGACTGCACCGCGGCAATCACAAAGGTTAAGGCGATCAGCAGAACGAAAGGCATAACTTTTATTTGCGCGCCGCGATGAGTATATAATTTCATGAAGACAAAGTTTATAATGATGAAAGAGACGATCTGCAAAATCATCGAAACGATATGCAGCCATGGCGGAAGCTTCTGCTCGGGATACGCAAGCATGGCCAAAACGGTATTTTGCACCATAAAAAGCGGGATCGTCAGGGTAAGCAGCCGGTAAATGCGTTTGTTCCGATAGCTGGCATACAACCGGGTCGACATGAAAAGCATCAGTAGAAGGATGATAATGACACAAGCGGAAGAAATAAGTTGGCCGTTAGGCCCCGTTAGCCAGGTTAAGATTGTCATAATTTAGTATCACCATATCCTATGGAGTGTTGCTTTACAGAAACATATGTTCTAATATATCATGATTTACGAGATGGTAAAAGCATGACCCCAGAACGAATTTGCCTAATAAAGCATCCTTTCTAATAATTAAGATATCGGTTCATGACCGTGTAAAATTAAAGATGAACAGCTTCTTCTAAGAAGAAAATCGGATGCTTACGAAGTAAAATCATCGCAAAGGCCCCTTTTCAGGTCGTTTGTGTGACATTTTTTTAAGCAAATGCTTACGAAGTAAGAATTGCTTCACAATTCTTTTTAGGAGGAAGGACATTGAATATACTACAGGCTTTGTTTTTTCCGCCGGAACAACCGGGCGGCGTGTCCTCCATGGTGCCTTATATTCAAGAGCGTTTTTTGAAACTAGGCTGGCAAATGGAATTATTCTCGCTGCCGAAGCGGGTAAGAGGAAAAGGACAAGAGGAAATCGTATTTGAAACCTTCGATGTGACACCGTTTCTGGGCGATCCTATCGTGGATAAATATTTACAGACGATGCGGGACTATATTTGGTGGACGCGCCTGCGTTTGAAGCGTTCTTACGATATCATTCACGCGCATCATCCGATTGCGGCGCTTGTCATGAAGCAGCTGTTCCCGGATACGCCGGTCATGATGACGATTCACTCCTCCTTCGAACGGGAGCTCGTCCTGAACGGCAAAATCGAGGAAAACAGCATCGCGCACCGCTTCCTGACCTCCATCTACGGCGAATTGGAAGCAAAGCTGGACCGTCTGCTGACGGTATCGGATTCTTTCCGGACTTATCTGTCCCCTTATATGAAGGATTCTTCCGCAATCAAGGTTATTCCCAACGGCTTCGACGAGAAGCGTTTCAAGCCGATTGCCCACGAGAATGCCGTTCCGCAGTTTATTACGGTATGCCGCCTGGTACCCGCGAAAGGTCTGGATATTCTGCTGCACGCCTGCGCGGAACTGAAGCGCCGCGGACATCCCTTTGTCCTGCATATTATCGGGGACGGTCCGATCCGGGAAGAGCTGGAGCAGCTGGCGGTCGAGCTGGATTTATACGATGATATTATTTTTTACGGCTATATGCTTCATCCGGAGGAGTTCATGCCGTTCTTCGACATCTTCGTTCTGCCGTCGCGCGCCGAAGCATTCGGCTCCGTATTTGCCGAAGCGGCCTTGTGCTGGCTTGCGCTGGTCGGAACGAACGTCGGCGGTATCGCCGAGCAGATCGAGGACGGCGTCAACGGCCTGTTGGTACCGCCCGAAGATGCGCCGGCCCTTGCCGATGCGCTGGAGAAGCTGGTAACCGATCCGACTTACCGATACAATCTGGCCCGTACCGGCTGGGACAAGGCGAAGAAGGTCTATTCGCTGCAGCGGGTCATCTCGCAGATGAAGAAAGTTTACTTATCGTTGAAACCGGAGGAATAATCGTGACGGTTCCTTTTCGTTTTATACACGCGGCAGACCTGCATCTGGATAGCCCGTTCCGCGGCTTGAGCAAGGTGCCGGAAACGCTGAAGGAGAAGCTGCAGGCTTCGACCTTCAGCGCCCTGCGCCGGTTAACGGATGCGGCGATTCGGGAGCAGGTTGATTTTATCGTGATCTCCGGCGACTTGTACGATGAAGCGGACCGTTCGCTTAAAGCGCAGCTGCTTCTATTAAAAGAGTGGGAGCGCCTGCAGCAATACGGGATATCCGTTTTTGTCATACACGGCAATCATGATCCGCTGAACGGCGCGCGGGCGGAGCTGAAGCTGCCGTCCAACGTGACGCAATTTGGCGCGAGTGGCGTGGAATATCGGCCGGCTTACTGCAGAAACGGTGAGCTGGCTGCTTTTGTCTACGGGATGTCTTACGGGAAGCGGCATGTAACGGAAAATTTGGCCGCCCGCTATACGCCTGTTGAAGGAGCGCCTTTTCATATCGCTTTGCTTCATGGCAACGTAAACGGGGATTCCTCCCATGATCCATACGCGCCGTGCTCGCTGGAGGAGCTGACCGGCAAAGGCTTTGATTATTGGGCGCTAGGCCATATCCATTCAAGAAAAATCCTTCACGAATACCCTCATGTCGTGTACGCGGGCAATATACAGGGGCGCAATCCGCGGGAGACCGGACCAAAGGGCTGTTACCTGGCAGAGGTCTCGGCTTCAAGGGCTATTCAGCTGACTTTTCTCCCGTTAGACGACGTTCGCTGGCTGGACGCGGGACTGTCGATTAACGGCTTACATACCGAGCAGGAGCTGCTGCAGCGATTGGAAGAGCAGGCGGATCGGCTTGCTGCAGAAGGCGAGGACCGGCCTGTTATGATTCGTCTGACGCTGGAAGGTCAAGGTCCGCTGCACCTTAAGCTTACGGAGATGTTGACTGTGCGGACCTTGCTTGAACAATTGCAGCAAGGCTCCCCTCACGCATGGGTCTATGCGCTGGAAGTTAACACGCGCGCGGAGCTCCGTTTGTCGGAGCTGGAGGACGAGGAAAGCTTTGCGGGCGAGCTGTTCAGGCTGACCCGGCGGCTAGGGCGGGATACGGAAGCCTGGAGAGAAGAAGCGGCCGCCGCCGTTGCGCCGCTTTCCGGCCATGCCAAGCTGGGAAGGCTGCTCCGAAAGCAATGGGACGAGCTGCCCGAGCATTGGCTGGAGCAGGCCAGGGAGCATGTGCTTGGATTGCTGGCGCCAGAAGGGAGGAAGGACGAATGAAGCTGCTGGAGGCCAGGATTGACGGCTTTGGACAGCTGCAAGGGTTAACCTGCAGGCTGGACGGTCCTTCCGTTGTTTTATACGGCATGAATGAAGCGGGAAAAAGTACGCTGTTCGGATTTATCCGGACGATTTTGTTTGGGTTTGCAAGGCGGAATCAACCGGCGGAACGTCAGGAGCCTGTTCATGGCGGCACTCACGGCGGACAGCTGGTATTCGAGGATGATGAAGGCCAAGCCTACATAGCGGAGCGGTATGCCCACGTGAACGGAGGTCGTTTGAAGCTTAGACGGACCAGCCTCACGGAGCATGATGCTCAGATTCATGAGGAGAGCTGGCCGGCCCAGGAGGAATGGGAGCGTCGGTTTCTCGGCGGTACAACCGAGCAGCTGTTCCGCGAGCTGTACGCGATTACCTTAACGGAGCTGCAGCAGGTCGGAGCGTTATCCCATGAGGAGTTAGGCCGTTATCTGTACCACGCCGGCTGGGAGAACGGGAAAGCTATTGCGGCCGCCGAGAAAAGGCTGCAGCTCGAAATGGAGCAGCTGTTCAAGCCGCGCGGAGCTAACCAGCGGATCAACAAGCGGCTGAAGACGCTGGAGAAGACCGAGCAGGAGCTTCGGGAGCAGGAAGATGCGATTCAAGCATACAACGGGCTCCAGCAAGAGCTTGAGCGGATTAGCCGGGAGCTCGAGCAGCTTGAAGCAGAGCAGCCGCATCGGCAGTCTGCGGTCCAGCTGGCCGGGAAGGCCCATGCGATAAGACCGTTATGGCTCAGGCAGCTTGAGCTTGGCCGGGAGCGGGCAGGGATTGCAGACGCCCAGCGGATTACGGCGGAAGCGGAGCATAACTGGCAGGAACTGCGGAAAGAGCAAAGAAGCAGCGCGCAAGAGCAAGAACAGCTTGAGCAAGAGGAGCAGCTGATTAAGCAAAAGCGTCAGGCCATTGAAGTTAATAATGAACTGCTTGCCCGAAAAGAGGAAGCGGAGGCTCTGCTGCTCGAGAGCGAACGGATCCAGCTTCTGAGAGAGGAAAAAATTACGCTGACAGCCGAGCTGCAAGCGGATGGAGAAGCTTTGACCCGGCTGTTAGGCCGCATCGCCCCGAATTGGGGGGTGCGGGAGCTGCTGGATCTGCAGTTAACCGTATCGGACCGCGAGTATGTGCGAGGGCAAAGACAGCTTGAGTCGGAAGCCGGGCGGAGCTCGGAACGATTGCATGCCGATCTGCAGGCCGTCATTCAGCAGGAGCGCGAGGCCGCGCAGCAGCTTGCCGAGGCGGAAGCCGAGCTTGCGCGGGCGGAAGCAGCGGCAGGCGGGCAGAGCGCGTTCGGCAGCGCCGCGTTCCTGCCGCAGACGAGCGACGCGATGCGAGCAGCATGGCATAGCTGCGACGCCGCGCTGCGCGAGTGGGAGCTGGAGCGGCTGCAGGGATCAGCCGCGCGGGGAGAAGCGGGCCAGGGCTCTGCCGGCCCGCTATGGATTGGCGCGGCGCTGGCCGGCGGCGCCGCTGTTGCCCTTGGTGCCGCCTCGCTAGGCGGCGGCGCTTTCCCTGGCGCAGCCGGCGCAGCTGCTGCGCTAGGCGCGCTCGCGCTGGCGCTGGCGGCGCTAGCCGCGGCCCGCGGGCGCCGCGCGGCTGGGCGCCGGCCGCGGAGCACGCGCGGTCCCGCGCCGGCGCCCGCGCGCGAGCAGCGCGTCCGCGCAGCGCTGGCGGCGCTCGTCAGCGCGCCCGCGGAAGCCGCCGCGGCGCTGCTGGCGGAGCCGCCGCACGCGGCCGGCGCGGCCCGCGAGCAGCTGCGCGCCGCTGCCGAGGCGCGCGCCGCCGCGCTGCAGCGCAGCGAGCAGCTCGGCCCCGGCCGCCTCGAGCTGGCTCGCCGGCATGCGCGGCTTCGCGCTGCCGCGGGCGAGCGCCGCGAGGCGGCTGCCGCCGCGGCGGAAGAGCGCGCAGCCGCGGCCCGGCAATGGCGCGGCTGGCTCGAAGCGATCGCGCTGCCGGATATGTCGCCGGACGCGGCGCTCGAAATATTCGAGCTCGCCGAGCAAGCTTTGCACCGGCTCCAGCAGCGGGACCGCCGCCAAGCGAAGCTCGAGGCGGCCAGCACCCAGATCGCCGCGTTCGAGGCTCGCGCGGCGGAGCTTTGCGCCGCCTTCCCGGACGCGGCGCAGCGTCTTCCTGCGGAGCCCGCGCTAGCCTTGCGGCTCCTGCAGGCTGAGCTGCGCCGGCAGGCTGCGGCGCAGGAAGAAGCCGCCCGGCTGGATGAGCGGCTTCAAGCCCTGCAATACGCCTTAATGGCTGTCCGCAGCAAGCAGCAGCAGCAGGGGGCCTCCATCCGGCAGCTGACGGAAGCTGCCGGCTTCCGCAACGAAGCCGAATTTGCCGCCGTTCTGGTTCACCGGAACCGGCTGGAGGCGATCGATAACGAGCTGAACAAGCTAAAGATCGAAATCGAAGCAGGCATGTCGGAGGAACGGTTAAAAGAGCTGGAGCTGCTGTTGACCAGCCATGACGGAGATGAGCTGAAGCAGCTTTGCGATCGGCTTCGATCGGAAGCCGAGCAGCTGGAGAAGAATAGGGGAGATCTGCTGGATAAACGGGGCAGGCTGCGTCAGCAGCTGGAGCATCTGCTGCAGGAGGAGAGGCGCCGGGAGCTGCTGGCTGTCAAGGAAACGACGCTCTCCCAGATTGCCGGGGATGCCGAGCGTTATGCCGTGCTGGCCGTCAGCGCCTCCCTTATTCGCACAACGAAACGAACGTACGAGGAAGAGCGGCAGCCTGCCTTGCTCAGGCTGGCCGGCGACTATGTCCGACGGCTTACGGAAGGAAGGTATATCCGGGTAACGACGACCCCGGACCAGCCTTCCATCCGGCTCGAGACGCCGGACAACCGTTTGATCGATTCCGCTATGTTAAGCCGCGGCACGGCCGAACTGGTGTACCTGGCTATGCGCCTTGCGCTTGCCGTGGAACGAACAGCAGCAGCGGGCATGCCGCTGCTGCTGGATGCTTTGTTTGTGAACTTCGACCGCCAGCGCTTGCACGCCGTTGCCCAATTACTCGGGGAATTGTCGCTATCGCGCCAAGTGATTCTGTTTACCTGCCATGAGCATATACGGGCTGCGCTGCAAGCAAGCATGCCCCATGCCGTTCAAATCGAGCTGCCCGGCGCACGCCCGGCCGTCAGTGGGCCATCTTTCGTCGGATGACCAGATACAGCCAGCCTAAGCTGATCAGTCCGAAAATCGGATAAAGCGTGGAGAGCAGCGGGCCAAAACCGATTTGGCTCGCAACATAGCAGAAGGCGAGAATCCCAAAGGTTATGAAAGGACGCGACCATTTCAGCCGCTCCTGGAGCTGGAGGGTCAGCCCGTAAATATCGGCAATAAGCGTCGTAAAGATCTCCGCGAATATGAGGAAGATATAAATATACTGCACGATATGGCCAAGCTGCTTGGCGATGCCTCCCATCGGGATGGCAAACTGCTGGATGCCGGGCATATGAACGGATAACGCGATATGTCCGGCCAGCAGCATAATGCCAATTCCGATGCCGCCAATCCATGATCCGAGCACAATCGTTTTCCGGTCTTTAACCTCCGACCCGAGCGGCACAAGAACGGCTTGCGCCATCGACAGGTTAAAGGCGGTATACAGAAACGGGGAGGCCCATGCCGCCCACACCGAATGGTCGGTCGCAATCGTAATGAACCTGTCCGCTTCAGGCGTTTGGAACGTGTCTACCATAATAAGAGCGGTGAAGAGCAGCATCACCGGAACCACAATCGCATTCACCGTCAGGATCGCTTTCATCCCTTTTCGAAGCAGGAAGAAACAAGCGGCAATGGTGACGATTAATCCCGTTTGATAGGAGACATTCCAATTCTCGTAAAAAATGGTCCCCGCGCCGGCAAGCATCACGGCCGTTACGCCCAGCAGCACGACCAGCATGAAATGGCTGATCCATTTTCCGTACTTATCGCCAAACAACGCAATATTCAGATCCTCGTAGGACCTTGCTCCGATTTCGCTCGCAATCAGCATCATTTTGCCGCCCAGCCATATAAAGAGCGCCGTCGCGACAGCGATCGTCAGTGTACCCCAGTAGCCGAAGCGGGTGAAAAACTGCAGGATCTCCTGCCCAGTCGCGAAACCGGCGCCTACAATTGTGCCTATATAAGTGGATGCGATTTGCAGAACCTTTCCCGTACGCTTTGCCATGGCATGTCCTCCCGAAAATAACCTTCTATATAAGAAGGTATGTCCGAGTAGGGACGGGCATGACAGCAACTTCCGGATGGGAGAGCCGTTACGCGGCGGCTAACAGCTTAATGGATACGATTTTGTTATGATCCGGATCAAGATCGAATTTAAGCAGCGAGTCTTTGCCTTGGTAAGTAATAATGTAGCTGTTCTGGGAAGTTGGTTTTCCAAGCGCTTTAAGCACGGTTTCCGACTTATCCTCGACACGAACGCCGCTAAGCCCGGTTGCAATCGACTTATCGTAAACCTCTATGTACTGGATCGCTTTGTCCTCGTTGATCCCCACGGCAAAACCTTTGTATTCGTGAACCTCTATGGTCTCCGCGTCGTCCTTCAGGCTGTATACGTCGTCTGCTTTGCCATAGCGCTCGGATACTTTGGTATGGGAATCGCCAATCTGAAGCCCCAGCATGACCGGATGGGAGGCGTCCCATTGCGGTTGTTTGCTTGCTGTGCCGGTGCCGGACGGCGATGCGCTTTTGCCGGAAGATTCCGCGCTCGTATCTCCGCCGGATGCATTTGCGCCGCTTGCTTCGGGCTTTTTGCCGTATTTCCGGCTATCCTGCCCTTGAGAGTAGGTTTTCTGCGGACTATCGCCAGTTGGATAGGTACCCGAAGAACGCTCGGTTGGCTGCATACCCAAAGGGGGAGTTGAATTCGATGGGTCGGAACAGCCGGTTGCCGCAATGAGAGTAAAGGCGATCACGGCCGACCATTTTGCCGCCTTGTAGTTTCGCGTTGTTTTGTTCATGCGATTGCGCTCCTTTTGGGTCGCTTTTTGTCCCCTATCTTATCTTAATTAACGTCCATATCTGGAAAAAGTTGCTTTGCTTTATATATCTCTTCTATATAAAATGATTCGTCTCCTGCTTCGACAAAAAAAATGAAAAAGCCGGGTTGCGTTGTTCGCCTATCCTATGGTAAGTTATCGAAAAGAGATTTTGGTGGAGGGAAATGACGATGGATATTTTAAAAGAACGAATTTTAGAGCAAGCGTCGGTGCTTTCAAACGATGTGTTGCGGCTGGATTCCATACTTAACCACCAGGTCGATCCTGCTCTTACGATGGAAATGGGACATGAATTCGCAAAACGGTTTGCTGACGAGAAAATTACGAAAGTCGTTACGATTGAATCCTCCGGTATTCCCGTTGCTTATGCCACGGCGTACGTACTAGCTGTACCGCTTGTATTTGCGCGCCGCAAGAAAACTCTAATCGCGGATCCGGATGCGTATTCGGAGCGTGTTCCGTCCTTTACAAAGGGGATGGTGACCGATATTATGGTGTCGAAGCAGTTTTTGTCGGCTGAGGATAAAGTGCTCTTCATCGACGATATTATCGCAAACGGCGATGCGGCCCGCGGACTGATCAAGATCATTGAGAGATCAGGCGCAGAGCTGGCTGGCATGGGGATTGTCCTCGAGAAATCCTTCCAGGCCGGTTCGAGAACGCTTCGCGAGCAAGGGGTACGGGTAGAATCGCTAGTAAATGTTACTTCTTTGAAAAACGGGCAAATTCAGTTCGACTAAGTTATAATGAGAGTGAAGGAACCGAGGGGAGGCAGCGGCAATGATAACTTCTGAATTTTTGACTGCGAAACTGGGTGACGCGAAAGTTCACTTCGAACGCGCGCTAGATTGCAAGCATACGGAATTTGATGATTTGTATCCTTATATGATTGAGCATCCGCAATTTTTCTGGTACAAGCGTTATGTTGCATGGTCGGAGCTTCTTACGATTGTGAAGCTTTGCGAAGAGCTCGGTGAGGAATGGAAAGGTCAATTCACGGAACGTCAGGCAGAATATATCGCCAAGCGCGTCATGTCTTCGAGAGTGCTCGATGAATGGTATGAAACCAATGATTCCAAGGAGCATGTCGGTTAGTCCGTACGGAGGGATTAGCGGTGATTAGTGAAGAGCAGTTGGATCGGTTTCGCCAGAGCGGCGAAAAAATCCGTGTCGTGCGCGATGAGATGGAAGTGAACGACGTGGTTGGGATCGTTGTTGCATGGGATGATTCAACCGTCGTAATCCGTCGCCATAATAGGAGAGTCGTCAAGCTGAGCCGCAATTACCGTTTTGAGCTTGCCTCAAGCGAACGCGGTTCCGCGGAATAGCAAGTGTGGCAGGGAACTCTGTATATACAGGGTTTCCTGCTTTTTTGTGCTGAGCAAGAAAAAAAGGTTCCGGTTATCTATCGCTAGACTAACCAAAACCTTTGACTGTTTAT
>NZ_SLVP01000002.1:690650-855651 GCF_004345425.1 Paenibacillus sp. BK033 | reverse complement strand
TTTATGTATGGTGCGGTCGAGAGGACTCGAACCTCCACGGCTGTTACACCACTAGAACCTGAATCTAGCGCGTCTGCCAATTCCGCCACGACCGCATATGTTGTTGCCAACGAAAGATATCATACCATTAACGGATAAGATGAGTCAAGTCATTTGTTAAGGAAAAGTTAAAACAAAGAAAAGGGCTCCAGCTCATGCGCTGGAACCCCTTTATGTATGGTGCGGTCGAGAGGACTCGAACCTCCACGGCTGTTACACCACTAGAACCTGAATCTAGCGCGTCTGCCAATTCCGCCACGACCGCATGCCTTAATACGTCCCTAATGGTAGCATGTACGGGTTTCGTTCGTCAACCCGTCTAATAAAGTTGCAAAATTCAGCATATTTTTCCTCGGTTGGACAAACAATGAAGGGGATAAAAGGGAAAGGGTGTATGATGTGAACAAATCGAAAAGGGCAGCTGTCATCTGGCTCATTGCACTCGTGTTAATCATTCCTTCCGGAGCGGGGCAAGCGGTGGCCGCAGAGGAAGGACAACCGGAGTCCGGAAGACAGTTTGCGATTGTCATTGATGATTTCGGCAACGGAATGAACGGCACGGAAGAGATGCTGCAGCTGCCCGTGAAATTTACGGTCGCAATTATGCCGTTTATGCCTACCACCAAAAAGGATGCCGAGGAAGCGCATCGCCTTGGGCATGACGTCATTGTGCATATGCCGATGGAGCCCAATAAAGGGCAAAAAAATTGGCTGGGCCCGGGGGCAATCACGGCTGACCTTAGCGACGCCGAGATTAAGAAACGGGTAGAGGACGCCATTGATAACGTTCCTTATGCGGTAGGCATGAACAATCATATGGGCTCCAAAATTACGGCCGATGAACGGATTATGCGGATTGTCCTGTCGGTCTGCAAGGAGCGAGGATTATTTTTCCTCGACAGCCGTACAACCTTTAAAACCGTGGTGCCCAAGGTAACCGAGGAGCTTGGCGTGCCCGCACTCGCAAACAACGTATTCCTTGATGACGTGTATACGGAGCAGCATGTGTCGAAACAAATGACGATTGCGAAGAAGCATCTGGAATCCCATGATACTTGCATCGTTATTGGTCATGTTGGACCTCCGGGCAAAAAAACGGCAGCCGTCCTCAAAGCATCCATTCCGACGATGCAATCGGACGGCCAGGTTCAATTCGTTAAGCTGTCGCAGCTGGTGCCTTCGTTATCGGGTGATCCATTTATACTGCCGAATCCCTGAGGCGATTGCCGACGCTACGCGCAGCTGCTCCCGAGGATCTGTGAGCATTGTACGGTCGCCTTCATGGCTGATAAAGCCCATTTCGACAATGACGGCTGGCTGGTCCACCTTGCGCAGCAAATAGAAAGGCTTGCCCTCCCTCGGGTAAAAGGCGGTCTGCTGTTGTCTGTTCAGCGTATCCTGTATGCAAAATGCAAGAAGCGCGCTTTCCCCGGTAGACTGATGCAGCACTAGCGGACCATGCTTGGATCGGTCCTTGGTCCAGTTCACGTGAAGGCTGACCAGCATGGTGGTCTCGATCTCGTCGGTTAACTGGCGGCGTTGCGACAAATCGCGCTTATGCCGCGATCTGCTCACATGCCATCGGTTGTCTTCGCTTAGCGCATAATCGCCGGTACGATTCAGTACGGCCGGGATCCCCTGACTATTAAGAAGTAGGTAAAGCTTCTGGGCGATGGCCAGATTGATATCCTTTTCCAAGGTATTCCCGGCTGATGCGCCCCCGTCAATTCCTCCGTGTCCGGCATCAATCAACACAATAGCCGAAGGCATCGTCCAACCGTCCTCGGGCGCATTGGCGATTTGCTGTTTGTTTTCCGGAAAGGCAGCTGACAGCTCGGGCGCAAGGCAAAGCAAGCCGATTAACGCAAAAACCATAACACGCACGACAAACAATTTGAATTCCTCCTTCAATAGGCCAAGACTTGCGCGTAAAGCAGCTATCGATAGCGTGGCTTATTGAAGGAAAACTCATGCATGTTTACGATCTGGACATTCCGGGCAAACTTCTAGTAACAAATAAACCGAAGAGGTGATCGAAGTGGCAAATGGACATGATCTGATTAAATATATGACCGTGGAATTTGTGAACTACATCGAGACGCCGAGGGATGAACGCAAAGCGGCGAAGGCGACAGCCAAGGCTGCAAGGGAGCATTGGCTGTCGCGCTGGTTTGGATGGGGCGGCGCCAGCGTATTGTTATGGTGGAGAGGCCGTACGGAACGTTAGCGATAGAAGTGACCGAGCTCGGCAAGAAGCTTGAGGGGAATGTACCTTGTGCTGCTGCCGAGCTCATCTGTTTCCAGGGCGGCATAGACATTGCCGTCGCCCCAGTTGTGATAGCCGGTTACCGACCACACATAAAGCATCTCCTTATTAAAGCGCTCTACTGTAAAGCGGAGAGGCGTTGTGGAGCTTAAAGCTTTGAGCACGATGCCGGTATCCTCGGCGGACGCTGTAATCGGTTTTTCCGTAAGCCACGGCATTTCATTGTACGGATCAAAAGAACGGCTTTTAACGGCTCTCACAATCAAGGTGTTGCCTTGAAGGGCGTAACGCGAGGCAAGTCCTTCTTCCGCTTTGGCGGTTTTTTCCCAAGTATCCTGCTGCAACGGGAGCCACTCGCCGCTCATACCGTCCAAATACGTGTCTTCCGTTGAGCCGCTAACGTCCCAGACGGCGAGCAACGGATGAATATACAAAGCTTGGTTCGAATCCGGCAAGGAGGAGAGAAGCTCCAGCTGGGCAAGGGATTGGCGCAGCGTAGTCTGGTCAAACAAGTATTCCCCCTTACCGTATTCCCCAAGCGCAAACCCGCCATTTTCCTTGGCTTGAATAACCAAGTACCCGGCCGGTTGTCCTTTATCTTTTACAATCGCAATCCAGCTGTGCATGCCGGGTCCAAGAGGCGATACGGCAAATTCGGCATGACTCCACGCTTTGAACTCCGGTAACTTGGCAAGCTCGTCCATCCAGCCGCGTACGGTGGATTGAAGCTCCGTTTCTTGTTGAACCGTCGCGGACGGAATCGATTCCGCCTGAAGGCTTTGAGCCGTGACAAGGAATGTTGACACCACCAATGCGGCAATAACCGTATGTCGAATCCACTTATTCACCCTGGCACATCCTTTCTTTCTTTTGCATCCGTTTCTGACATGATCTCATTATATGGGACAAGCCCGCAGAAGGCTGTTGGAACCTGTCGCGGGCGCAGATCAATCGGTCGTTCTATTTTTGGCGTATTGATGCGAATGCCGTCTGATTGTCTCTATTCAATGCCTTCCAGGTGGAAAATACCGCAGTTAATGGCGGAAGCCGTCACCCGCGGTTCATACTGCCATTTGATCTCGGTCTGGCGCTGGTTGAATTGCTCTTCGATGGCTTCCTTGGCATTTTCTTCGGCATGCTTGATCATCGGATCGTAATAATGCCGGATTCTGTCGAGCTCTTCCTCCAGCCTTGCCGCAGCATCAGCAGCCCAAGCATAGTCGTAATTTCTGAGCTTGCGTTCCAGCGTTGTCTCGATAACGCCCAATGCCTTTGCATAGGACAGGCCGTTGCGGGTCAAATGGATATTCGAGGGCAGCCGCGGCGTGAGCTTCAAATTTTTAAGCCGGTCGTAGAAATTCTCGACCACCAATCCCGTTGCGAGAGAGACGCCGTAGCTGTGAATTTCCTCGCGCTTCCTGTCGCACGCGAATTCGACGCGCATATTAACCCCGAGCCAGGCGGTGTAGGGTGTCGATTGGAACGGAGTGCTGGACCGCCTTTCCGGTTCCTGGAACAGGTTCACGTAGCTGCCCGAGTTTTTGGCTGCGCCAAACAGCTGCTCCAGCTTGCGGGAGCCGAAATAGAGATCTTCCCTTGGCGTACGGATGCCGCCTGCCAAGTTGTTGTTTACGAAGCCGAGGGAGCGGTTTAGCGCCGCATCCACCGCATTCGTAACCGGGCCCGGTGCTGGCGCAGCCGCCGGCGCGGCAAACTCCTCCTCGTATTTATCCTTGTCGGTGACGAACAGATATGTCATTGTCTCCGGTTCGGAGCCGGTACGGTCAACAAAGCTCCAGTAGAAGGGGCGGTTCGTCAGTTCACGGTCGGCGGCAGGAGAGAGCTTAACCGTGAAGTGAGCAGGCGACTTCTCCAGTATCGAGCATTGGGTAGCCTCAAGAAAACGCTGTACATATTTATGAACCTGCTTGGAATTCACGGTCTCACCTCGACTTTCTGGCCCAGCGCGGTCATTTGGGAGAGGATGGTTGGCCCTTGGGGCGTCTCCGGCGATTCCGTCTCATCACGAAGCTTGGACAGGGTGGAACCCAGATGACTCAGCCTTTGTTCCAGATGAACGGCGTCTCCCTCGGATTCGAGCAGCATTCGTGCCAGCTGCTGCTCGATGGAGCCGGCATCCGATTCGAACCGTTCCAGAATATGGTCGAGTTCCCCGATGACAAGCTCAAACAGATTGATCTTCTCATGCAGCAGGTTAACGATATGCTCTTCGATGGTCCCGAGCGTGCACAGATTATAGATCTTGACGTCTTCCTTCTGCCCAAGCCGGTGAACGCGGCCGATCCGCTGCTCGACGCGCATGGGATTCCATGGGAGGTCAAAGTTAATCATGTTGTGGCAGAACTGCAGATTGATCCCTTCGCCGCCGGCTTCGGTAGCGATAAGCACTTGGGCGCGGCCGCGGAACAGATCCATCATCCAGTCCTTTTTGCCGCGGTTCATGCCGCCCCGGTACGGCACGGCTAATATATTGTGCGAGCGGAAGAACTGCAGCAGGTATTCCTGCGATGCCCGGTACTCGGTGAAGATGATGACTTTGTCGTTAATCTGCTGAATAAGCTCCATTACTTTTTCGGCTTTTGTATTGGCTTTGATCTGTTTAATAAATTCAACCAATTCCCAGATTTTTGGACGGATCGGGGAATCCTCGGCCGTCTTCTTGAACAGATTAACAAGCGTAATAAACACGGCGTCCCGGCTGCTGCATACCTCGCGTTGCAGCGTAACTAGCGGGAGCATGCTCATCATATCTACGCCGTCTTCCTTGTAACGGTCCCGAACGAATGCCGTAACCGCGTCATAGAGAGCCTTCTCTTCCGAGGACAGCTCCAGCGGAATATTTTTCACGACGCGCTTGGTGAACGATATGCCGCCGTCTCCGCGCCGGTTGCGGATCATGACGGTGGACAGCGCATCCTGCAGCTGATCTTCATTTTTCGGCAGGCGTTTGTCGACCACGAAGTTCGCTGCAAACTCGCTTTGACCGCCTAGCTGGCCTGGCTTCAAAAGCGTGATAAGATTATATAACTCATCCAGATCGTTCTGAATCGGAGTTGCCGTCAGAAGAAGGCAATATTTTTTTCGGAGCTGGAGGGCAAATTGGTAGTTTGTCGTCTTTTTGTTCTTGAGCTTATGCGCTTCGTCGATAATGATCATGTCGTAATCCTGGCCCAGAATAATCTCGCGGTGCGGATCACGCTTGGCCGTGTCTATGGAGGCGACGACAACATCGTATTGCCAGGTATGCTCCTTCTTTTGCGCGACGGCGGAGATGCCAAACTTCGAATTCAGCTCTCTCACCCATTGCAGGACGAGGGAAGCGGGAACAAGAATAAGAGCCTTCCGGACGAGACCGCGCACCATGTATTCCTTGATGACCAGTCCGGCCTCGATCGTTTTGCCAAGTCCGACTTCATCGGCGAGAATAGCGCGGCCGCCCATCTCGTGAACCACCTTGCGCGCCGTATCCACCTGATGCGGCATCGGTTCGAACGATGGGAGCGTGCGCAAGCATTGCAGCTGCTCAAAGCTGTCGACCCGCTTGGCTTGCTCGGCTTCCATGGTCAGCTGATAGAGCGTCCAATCATCCCATGGACCGTTCTTGGCGACCCGGTTCTGAAGCTCGTCGAACCAGGTGCGGTCACATTGCAGGTCGACAAGCGGATGAAGCTTGCGCCGGACCGTATTAGCTTCCGTAGAGGCGGGATTCACATTCGCCTGATCATTCATAGTAAAGGTCACGATAGGCAGCTCCTTTTGCGAATAGAGATAGTTGTCAATAGTATGACCTTTTTCATCAAATCTTAGTAAATAAGCAGTAAAATTAGCGATAAGACAAGCAATAGAAAGAGAATAGCCAATGTAAGCGGAGAAAAGCGGCGAAATAGGTAAAAACAGCTGTGGATACCGATATGTAGTATAGTATAATAAGCAGTACACACAATATATGGTGCCCGACACATGCGATAAGAGGTGTGTATGCGAGATGAGGGACATGGGAGGAAGGACCAATCGGATGGCAATGACGCAGAAATTGGAAGGCCTTAGCGAAAAAATATTTTTGGACCGTTATGCATGGAAAAACGCGGACACAAAGAATACGGCAGTAGGGGATGTCGTACTGGTCCTGACGAAGGATGATCCAAAATTCCCGGCCAAGGAGGTTGGGGAAGTCATCGGACGCAGCGGCGATGAGGTGACCGTTAAGCTAAGAAGCGGAGATACCGTGACATCCAGCGTGGAGAAGCTCACGCTTACTATAGAGAAGACTCCGGAAGAAATGTGGGACCGTCTGGCGGGTGCGATGGCTGGCGCCGAGAAAGGCGAAGAAAAGCAGCGCGCCTGGACGGAAAGGTTCCGTTATATTCTCGATGACTGGAAGCTCGTTCCGGGCGGCCGTATTGCTGCCGGTGCCGGCGCCAGCGAAGAATTGACGTTGTTCAACTGCTACGTTATTCCTTCGCCGAAGGACAGCCGCGGCGGAATTATGACAACTCTGTCCGAAATGACCGAAATCATGGCGCGCGGCGGCGGCGTGGGAATCAATCTGTCTTCGCTGCGTCCTCGACGGGCGATTGTTGCGGGCGTTAACGGCTCCTCCAGCGGTGCCGTATCCTGGGGCGGTTTGTTCAGCTATACAACCGGTCTGATTGAGCAGGGCGGAAGCCGCCGAGGCGCGCTTATGCTGATGATTAACGACTGGCATCCGGATGTGCTTGATTTCATTACCGTCAAGCAGACGATGGGGCAAGTGACGAATGCGAATCTGTCGGTATGCGTGAGCAACGCTTTTATGAAAGCCGTGAAGGAAGACCTGGATTGGGAGCTTGTCTTCCCGGATACCAAGGAAACCGATTACGACGAGCTGTGGAACGGCGATCTGGATGCCTGGAGAAAGCTGGGCAAGAAGGTTGTCCATTATAAAACGGTTCGCGCGCGCGATGTCTGGCATACGATTATCGAATCGGCATGGAAATCGGCTGAACCCGGCGTCGTCTTTATGGAGTATTACAACCAGATGTCGAACAGCTGGTATTTCAACCCGATTATTTGCACGAATCCTTGCGGCGAGCAAGGGCTGCCGGGCTGGGGCGTCTGCAATCTGTCCGCGATTAATCTGTCCAAATTTTACGATGAGAGCAAGCACGACGTGAATTGGGAGGAGCTGGCGAAGGTAACCCAGTGGTCCGTTCGTTTCCTCGACAACGTCATAGACACGACGCCTTATCACTTTGAAGAAAATGAGAAGAACCAGAAGAAGGAGCGCCGCGTAGGCCTTGGCACGATGGGGCTTGCCGAGCTTATGATCAAGCTTGGCATCCGTTACGGCAGCCCTGAATCCCTTCTGTTCCTCGATAAAATATACGGCTTTATGGCAAGAGAGGCTTATCTCTCTTCGGCGGAGATCGCTTCGGAGAAAGGTTCGTTTGAAGCGTTTGACGCGGAGAAGTTCCTGCAAAGCGGCTTTATGAAAAACATGGTGGCGGAATTCCCGGAGGTAGGCGAAGCGGTGCTGGCCAAAGGCATGCGCAACGTTACCGTTATTACCCAAGCTCCGACTGGCAGCACGGGTACGATGGTGGGGACATCGACAGGCATCGAGCCTTACTTTGCCTTCGAATACTTCCGTCAAAGCCGTCTCGGCTTCGACAAACAGCTGGTGCCAATCGCGCAGGCATGGAAGGATGCGCATCCGGGCGAAGAGCTGCCGGATTATTTCGTAACGGCGATGAATTTGTCCGCGAAGGATCATATCCGCGTGCAAGCGGCGATTCAGCGCTGGGTAGACAGCTCGATCTCGAAGACGGCGAATTGTCCTAGCGACTTTACGGTTGAAGAAACAAAAGAGCTGTACGAGATGGCCTTTGACCTGGGCTGTAAAGGCGTTACGATCTACCGCGACGGCAGCCGCGACGTTCAAGTATTGTCGACGAAGAAAGACGATGCCAAGCCGGATGCGGCTGGCGAAGCAGCTGCGGCAGCGGAAGCAGTGAAAGAAGAGGATAAACTCGAGACGCTGAATACGACGCTTAACGCGAAGGTATCGCCGCAGGCGGAGCAGGAATTCGACAAGCAGTATAAACGCCGCCCGCAAATTCTTCGCGGGGCAACCTATAAAGTAAATACGCCGTTTGGCATGGCGTATATCACGATTAACGATCTGAACGGTATTCCGGGCGAAATCTTCCTGAACGTAGGCAAAGCGGGCTCCGACGTGTTTGCGATGGCGGAAGCCCTTGGCCGCGTATGCTCCTTGTTCCTCCGCTACGGAGATCACGGCAACAAAGCGAAGCTGCTGATCAAGCATCTTAAAGGCATTGGCGGCACAGGCGCTATCGGCTTCGGAGCCAATCGGGTAGAATCCATCGCTGACGCTGTTGCGAAGGCGCTGGAGATTCATATCGAGAGCACGAATGAGCAGGCGGCTGCTTCTGAACCGGTAAGCGCGGCTCCTTCTTTAGCCGTTGCCGCAGCGCCGGCAGCCGAAGACTCGCATAAGCATGGCGAGGTTACCTCTCGCGACCTATGCCCGTCCTGCGGATCAGCATCGCTGATCAATGTCGAGGGCTGCAAACAATGCAGCAATTGCGGTTATAGCAAGTGCAATTGAATAAAAAACAAGCGAAAACTCTCGATTGTGATATGTCCGCTGTAATATCATTTGTCACATCCTGTAATATAAAATGTCACTAAAATTGATTATGATGTCAAAGCCCGAATCCCTTGTGGATTCAGGCTTTTTTTTATAATAGGCATTCGTAAAGTATGGTTGTTTAATGTCAACTTTCAGTGGAAATAACTGCAATATAAAATAAAAAAATTAGAGCATCAAAAGTCAAATTCGGGAGGTTTCGTAATGGACTGGTTAAGCAAAAGGAGCTGGGACAAAGAGGATATGCTTTATGCTCCGAAGAGAACAGTGAATAACAAAGGTAGTCGAACGTTTGAGCACGTTATTGGTTCATTACCAAGTAAGAAAATGGATCGACATATTCCATACGAGTCATTTTGGGGTGAAGCATTATTCTATTACATTCTTGAGCTTGATCATCAGGTAGTAAGATATTACCCGCAACCTGTAGAGGTCCCAACAACCTCGGTGACTAAAGATCTTATTATTAAAAAGACAGCTCATGTACCTGATACATTGATTTTTAGACAAGGTTCAGTGCCGCATCTCTTTCAAGTGAAGGGGGGAGATACCTTCATTGAACAAAGCCCACACTTGTATGCGGCATGTATGGAGTACTGCCGTCAAAAAAAATGGAGGTATTCGATTGTTAGACCGAAAGTATTGCCCAAAGTTGTGAAAGACAACATTTTGCTAATTATGCACTACAGAAATCCTAGACCTGGCTTCAATATGTGGATTCCTGAAGTACTAAAAAAATCTGAATTTTTCCGCGATACAACGATTATAAACTTAGCAAAAAGTTTTATATCAAAAGCGGACTACCGAGATATTCTCCCTGTAATATATCACTTGATTTTTCTAGGTAAACTTAAATTCAATATTTGTGAACCATTGAACGAACTAAGCGTGGTAGTACTTGGAGACTTAGCGCAAGAGTTGAAACAATACATTGAGATGGGGAGTGACGACTAATGAGAGGTAGCATGTTGAGGATCGATGATGAATTTGAATGGTGCGGTTCTAAGTTTCATGTTCACGATTTTGAACATCCTAATGTTCTGATATTTAAAGAAGATGGAGATAGAAAAATAGTCAAAGTTCAGTATTTATCAATCATCACTGATCCTACGTTCAGAATCGTAAATCGTGAGATGAGTTTAGCGAAAGCACGAGAAGAAAAAGATGAATCGAACAGAAGAGCGCTGATAGATACCTTATCTGAAGCACAACAACAAACTGCAAAATTAAAAATGTCGATTATTGACCCTATCTTGACATTTAATGAAGTACGTGAGGGAAATTTATATGCTGCTCAATTATTCAAGGAGAAATATATGGAGTTCTTATTGGAATCGGAGTCCTTGGATAGTATCAAGAAAGTGGAGTTAATTAAGCGTGTAGCTGAAAAGTATGACTACACATCAAGACAAATATATCGAATGTTGGATAAGTATAAGACAGCTGAGGCAATACGTGATAATCACGGAATTGAAGGCCTCGTTTCCAAGGCTCATCTAAAAATTCATAATAGAAAAGATGAGATAGCAATACCTATAGCTCATCCCAAGAATCCTGAGATAATTTTGGACACTATCTACATTCGTCTCCCTGAAGGGTATGCACCGGTCATTAAAAGGGAATTAGATAAGTTCATTATTAGGAAACGAAGAAAATTTAACATCCTGAAGGATGAACTTGAAATATCCTGTACGGCTAATAATTTACCTCCACTCGATTATGATACTGTTTACAAACTTGCTAATCGGATCGATAAGTACGTATTCGAGAGAATTAATAAAGGAGATGTAGTGGAACCGAAGTTGGTTCAAGAAAAAGCCTCAAATCAATTTGCAAAGGCTCCACTCCATGTAATTGAAATTGATCATGTGCAGTTACCGATTACATTAATTGATCCAGAGACCGGTGTAGAGTTAGGTGAACCAATACTGAGTTTGGGTCTATGTGCATTTTCACGAAACGTTTGGGGTATGGAGCTGTCATACGATCATCCGTCTGGAGATAAAGTCATGCGGCTTTTGTTCAATGGTATATGTTTTAAAGATGCTAAAGCAAAGTATGGGACTCTAAACGATTGGGATATGCATGGTATTCCTACCGTCATTCTGATGGATAATGGTTCGGATTTCACTAGTACGTACGTTAAATATATGATTGAAGATGTGTTAAAAGCAGAACCACGTTATCGACCTATTGCAACACCAAGATACGGCGGGATAATTGAACGAAATTTTGGAACCATCAATACTGATTTTTTGCAAAAACTATTGGGGACACGTGTAAAGAGTGAGCATGATCGTGATGCAAAGAAAGAGGCACGATTAACAGCGGTGTTATCCCTTGATAACCTTCGTGAGCTTTTAGTTGGATATATTACGGACATATATCATCAACAAGAGCATTCGGGACTGCCACTAGATTGCAACACACCAGCTGCGAGGTTGTATACGGCATTGGATGTGATGGGTAGCTTGCCGTTTATTCCGAAAGAAGATGAGCCTTATTATAAGCTTCAATTGCTTCCTACGGATATGAGGTCATATCGTCGAGATGGCATTCGTGTAGAAAACGTGAAATATGGATCACCAGAGACAACTCGTTTTATCAGTAATAAACAAAAAAAGAACTGCAAAATAAAATACGATTTAGATGATATTTCGCACATCTATTTGCTCGATCCCAAAGAAGCAAAATATATTGAAGTACCTTCAATAAGTCCTCCCGCAGATGAAATAAAAGGGATGAACAGAAAACAATATGAAATGTTGAGAAAGTGTCTGATCGAGGCTGGTGAATTAACAAAACAACAAATCCCTGGTTATTCGTTAATTAGTAAAGGAAAGTTGCTTATTCGTGAGAAGTTCAACAAGATGGTAAGTACTAATATTTCGGCAAGAAAACGTGCATTAAAACAAGGATTTGAACTTCAAGTCAAGGATAAGAACCAATCTGCTAAGCAGTCTAATCAAAAACCAATGTCAAAAGTACAACAATTCGCAGCGCGGCTTAATGAGGAGAAGGCTAAAAAGAAACAACAGAATTAGATCGTTAAAATTGGAGGATTGGTTCCCAAAACTAATTCTCTTTTTTACGTTTATATGATGATTATTAAGGCAATAAATATAATTGGTATATTCATATTTAAGGGGGAGCTAATAGTGGGAGCAGAATCAGAATTTAGAGCTTTCCAAAAACGAGTTGAAAACTTGTATGTTGAACACCCAGAGATAACAAGAATTTGGAATCGTCTCGACCGGAATCGGAAAAATAAAAAATCAATTGATGAGAGTGATGATTCACCAATCAACTTGTTTATTGAAGGATTACCTGGGTCTGGTAAGACGCAATGTACAAAAAAATATCGTAAACGGGCCATTTCAATAAGAAAATATGACGAAGTGGAAGGGCTTTGGTACAATACTAGGCCAGTATTATATATGCCGCTTCCTATACCATTTACTTATAAAGGGTTCTACAACAATATATTGAGGAGTATTGACCCTTATTTCCCAACCTCAAATTTAGATATTGACAAAATAAAACACCAAGCTTTTTCATTGTTGAGAAAGTTGGAAGTGGAGATGCTTATTATTGATGAAATGGATTATTTGCTAGCCTCTACATATGTCCAGCGTAAGGCAGTTATGGAAAACATTAAAGATATTGCAAACTCTGCGGATGTTTGCTTGGTCTGTGTTGGAACACATGCTATTGAGGAACTAAGGACTTTAAATACGCAACATTTACGGAGGTATCCAAGGACAGTACTTGGTCATTTTAAATCTTGTGATGAATCATTTTTAAGCTTTTTGAAGTCATTAGAAGAACAATTGGCACCTCCAGCTCCAATTGTACTGGATTGGTCCTCACCTGATAGTGCATTTGCTCCAACTTTATTTGAAATAACTCGCGGACTAGTGGGATGGATAAAACCAATCATAAGAGAAGCGATGGATTTAGTGGGAGTCTTTGATGAGAATTTTAAAGATTTCTCAATCCTAGAAAATATAGATGGTGCTGTCCTCTTAGAAGCTCAGTTGAATGTTATTGGAAGTTTTGCTGAAGAGGATATGGCGAAGATTATGGAAATTGAAGAAGGAGATCAAGACAACGATGAATCCGCATAAGCAACGTTGTATTCGACCTGTACTGTTTGATGAAGAATCTCTAAGTTCCTATTTCATGCGTCTTGCTAAGGCATACTACACGGATTTAAAAGAAGTGTTTGGATGGTACAATGATGAAATTTTTAAGTACGCATATAGTATTGATGTGCATTGTAATATCTCTTTGAATATAAAAAAAATATGTGAAGAGATGGATATTAGTGGAGAACATATACGTTCCGCCACTTTTTCTATTTTGATGGAGTCATTTAGAGATGAAGAGGATACATCGGGATGGTCATTCATAGGAAATACAATTGAAAAGAGGAAGCGCAAGTATTGTCCCAAATGCCTAAAGAAGCAACCGAGATTTAAACTTCTCTGGCAAGTAAACGAGTTGCAAATATGCGATGAACATGAAGTCTATTTGGAGTGTATGTGTCCCTGTTGCTCTAAGCCAATACCATATCTAAAGATAGAATTAGCTTATGGTAAATGTCCGCATTGCTTAGGTGATTTGAGTATGAAATTTAGACCTTGTGATGATGAACATTTAGTTGAAGACCAGAGAAAGGTTTATGAAGAGTGGAGGTATATGCTAGCCCATAGACCTAAATATCCATCTCAAATATGGGGATTATCAATAGGACAAAACACAGCATTGAAAATGCTTTATATTGCTCAAAATAACGGGGTATTATTGGATCGGGATAGAATTCAGTTATCAAGAGATCAGATTTGTCGATTGTTGGCATATGTGAATGGAGAGACTGATGTTAAAAAGAGATACATTGTTACTTTACAACTAATTCGTTCGCAGTTGTTAAAAAGGGGAATAAAATCTAAACATTTTTACGAATTGATTGTTCCAGACGATTATATTCTAAGTGTTCTCGATGAAGAACGTAGGAGTGAGAGACGTTGCTTATCTCCATGGTGTATTTCATTTGGAAATGGTAGTGGATTAACTAAATTGAGAATAAAAGGTAATGCTTTGAAAAAAAACTATGAGTTGCTACGGAATCCATATTTCTGTAAATTTTGTTCTGTAAAGTACGGTTTTGAAGATAACGGAGAGGGGGAGTGGGTTGAATCAGAAAAAATTATTGAAAATGCTTATAACCTTGGAGTAACATTATTAAACTCAGGCAACAGCTTATACAAATTTGCAACTGTACTACATGAAGAAGACAATGGTTCGCTTGCAAATTGTTTGTTCTTGGCCTCGATGTATATAGCGTATTTGCTCAGACATAATTTATTGAACTCTAGAGTTACAAAGAAATATAAAACTTTTGATGAAATTAAAGATCCAATTCCATTATTCCGTATTCTAATAGATATGAAAGGATCAAAAATCAAACTTGCCCGTCGACTTTTTAACTGGAGTCAACGGGAATATTATTATCATTTCTTTCACCCGGGAGTTCAAATTTTATTTTCTGAGTCATATAGTTCAAGCTTAATTGATGAACGAATAAGTGATGAGAGTGCCCCTAAAGAACAGGCGGTTAAGGCTAAAGATAGTCGAGAGCAACCTGAAGTACATCATGATGAAAAAGAAAGATTATGGGGACTTGCAAAAAGTATCCTCAAGGAATGTGAAGAAAACAAGGATACAATTTCTGATAGTTCTTTTTATGAGAAGATGGGTAAAGGAGCGAAGTGGCTGACAAGGCATATGCCAGAATTATTAGTGTGGTATATGGAACAAAAGGTTAAAATCAACGATTTATATATACAGCATATTGAAAGCCTTCGTCTCAATAAATGCATTGCGGTTGTAGTGAAACTTTATCGTGAAGGGACGACATTATCACAGGAACATATTGCATCAGAGAGTGGAATAGAGAGAAAGTATATTCGTATACATGGTCTCTACCCGATTATCAATGCCGTTATTCAAGTTTTGTTACAGAGTAAGATGACACCTGATACAATTGAAGAATTCGTAAAAACAAATCCAACAGTTGAGCATTGGAGAAAGGCTATCTTGGGATAGCCGCTGGCTGGTGCCGATTTTGTACAACTCATTCATGGTAAAGAGACCGAAGAATAGTAAAAATAGCGGAGGGCTGATAATTGGCAGCCTCCGCTATTTCTTTTTTCCATACATCTCATAAATGATATTCCGAATTTTTCTAACATCATTAATTTCAAGTTCACTTAGCAAGTTGAAAATATCATTCAAATCTGATCCTTTATTTGCTGTTTTATGAGTGATTTTATCGTACAAGAAGAGGTCATATACTCCAACTTCAAGAGCAGTGGCTATCTTGGATAAGTTCAATGTAGATATGTTCTTTTCAGCTCGCTCTACACTTCCAATATATGTATAATGAAAGCCGGCTCTTTCTGCCAATTGTTCTTGAGAGAGCCCTAGATTCTTACGTAATTCCCTAATTCGGCTGCCAAGTAGCTTAAGAATTTGTTCCGACATAGTTATACACCTCAAGTAAAGTGTAAACAAGCCATGATTTCTGTGATATATAATTGTTGATAGCATTATTATAAAAATACTATCTATATGTATTATTTATATCTTTCTAGGGCATGCTTTTACTAGAGTTATAGATTTATAGAGAACTAGGGAGAGTGATGATATATGGGAAGGGTTAATCCGTTGCCAATTCGTTCCATGATGGAACGGGATGAAAGTGTCGCTGGTTACTTTTATCGATCTTTAGTAAATAACTATTTTGGTTCTCCAACTCCGTTATCATGCTACATGACTAAGCCTCTTTTAAAAAATCATAATAATGACTTCACAGACTCCGAAATGACAACCCTAAATAAACTGCTTGTAGTTGAAGGGCCTTCTATTTTCAATAATAATGCCAAACGATTAAAAACTAAGTTCGGAGTTGACAACTATTTGAAAATGGTTATAAAGAACAAAATAAAATATTGTCCTCTATGTATTAAGCAAAAGAGATATCATCGATATGCTTGGAGCATAAATTGTCTCCATTGTTGTGTGTTACATCAGCAAGTATTAATAGAAGCTTGCTCTAATTGCAAGCAATCAATTAATCTTTGGGACTTCACGAGAGGTATTTGTAATAATTGCAACTTTCTGTTTGGAAGTTCTCCAATGAGTTTAACCACTTCAATTTTAACTTCTGGTATCGTTCTTGAATCTCAACGAGCCATATACAACTTTTGTTCTGTGGATGATTATTTGGTGTTTGGCAAGTATACATCTGCTCATTTTGTAACCTTAGCATTTCATAGCTTTCATCTTCTAGAAGGAGCGCGGGACTTAACAAATACTAGTAATAGCAGCTTGAGCATTTTTCACAAACGAAGAGATCAAAAAAGGGACAGCTATAATGCTGCTCTAGCAGTAGCTAATGTCTATTGGATGTACTTAGGATTCCCGGATAATTTTTACATTGTCTTAGATTATTTTCTCGAGAGGACTTCTAAGAGAAATAGATATGATAAGTTACAGCGATTTGTGCGCTTATTTGAGGATAAAGCATTCACTGATATAGAGAATGCATACAAGGACTTCTTTGTGAGACAGGTTGACTGTGGTGAGGTAAGAAAAGATTTCTCAGTATTTAAAGGGGATCCCAAACTACTTTCAAAGCGGACTCGTGTGCGACGAGAAGAAATTAGAAAAGACATCGGAACTAGTTATGAGAAACTCAGTCAACTAAATAATATAGGTGAAATAAGTTTAGATATTAGTACCAAAGATGCAAAATCACAATATTGGATAGACTCGACAATGTTTCAAAGCTATCTCGAAGATCAAAAATCGAGGATTTCTAGAGGAGAGGTTGCATTAATGTTAGGTGTTACTAAGACATCCGTTCAAAAAATAATTAATGTTGGTTTGTTACCAATGGAACAGAAAGAATCAGAGAGCTACGGTAAAGTATATCGCCAAGATGTTCTAATTCTATTGGGAAAATGTAGAGGTAAGGAGGCAACTTCAATAAAAGGATGTTTACCACTGAACAAGGCTTTAATAAAGTATTCCGTTAATGGGCTGAGCATTGCGCATTTAATCGAGTTCACGATTAGAGATATGTTGCATCCTAAATGTTTAACTAATGCTGGAACTCTACGAGACAACTATTATAGAGAAGATGAGTTACTTAAATGTCTTGAAGAGATTAAGAAAGAACAGCAACAGCATGTTGGCTATACACAGGCTGACATCATAAAGGTATTTCGAGTTGGTGAAAGAAGATTAAAGAAAATTCTAAGCGAACATCATATTGATCCTGATTTCACGATGATTATGAAAGATGGTAGGAAAAGATACTATTACAAGGTCCATAAAATCGAAGTTATTAGAAAATCCTTGGGTAGTGACATCAAATTTATCGATTTATAGCCGATTAAATTCTTGGGGAGATGTTGAAATGATTATTAGGGATATCAATGTTAATATGGCTTTAGTTACAAGTAAGGGAATTGAATTCAATGGTAAAATTTTCACTAATGGTCAAATGATTAAACACCAATGGTTTGAACTAGCACGTCGAAGTGGTGACTGGACCATACCAGTTCTTCATTGCCCTGAAGATCCAGAGCACCTTATATTATTAGATACTGGTGGGTTTGAAATTGCTATCTCAGTTGAAACTCCTAAAGATATACCTGCTGAAATCTTAGAAAGCTATTATCAGGCACTGAATTCACTAAAAGAAAGAATGAGAGATCCTTATAGGATTTAACGCACAAACAGTCGGTGAGAGTACACCGGCTGTTTGTGCGCTTGACAGCGCAAACGACTTGGGAGTTTACGGAAGCACTAATCGACGTACTTTTCGCGAGTCAGGGTCGGAGGGATGTGAAGGAAAGCCCGGATCAGTAGGGATAACCAAATTGACAAGTAGAGTAGGATAAGCATGCAACTTGGGAATTCCAATACAACATATTGCTCTGAAGGTGGGGAGGACTTGATTCCGAGAAGAAGTCGGTTGACGTAATCAATGGAGAGCTTAACGTCTCCTGAAAGTAAACAGCCAAGAAAGCTACTAGGCGGAGGAGATCCTATAGGTGGTAAGCAGTTGGACGAAAGATAGTAGTGAAAGCTCGCTGTTGAAATTACCGGCTGTAGATACTAAATTTTAACGGATTCACTCACGCATGAGTGTGGCTTTTCCACGTGGCTTTTTCTTAGCTTCACGATAACAAATTGATCTACACTATAGATAAAAGCGCTGAATTCATGAAAAGAACATAGTTAATCTCAAAGAATTCGTATGGAAGTTCTTGTAGTGAGGAGCATTGGCGGCCAATACTACCCGGTTGTCATCCCGATCATATGTTCGTTATAATAAAGCGATAATGATGGTTTAATTGGAGGGGCAGATAAATGTTTCAATCTTCAATGAAACTTGATGAAGTACTTGTTTTAGGTAAGGATAAATCAGTTGCACAATTAAAGTTTTTGGTAGTTCAGCAAATTAGAGTAGCCGGCCAAGATGAGATAAGTTTTAGTCGCTCGATCTTAGAAACAGATCAGGATTTAATAGTAGCCGCAATTCCAAAGTAATGCTTGCAAGCAAGACCTTTCTAAAGAGGAATGGGTGAAAAAAGACAGCAAAAGAAGCCTAGAACGTAAACCACGAAAAGTTCGGTGGTGGAACCACAGCTTATGGAAATCAGCGATAGCAAGGAGAGAATTATGCTGAACGTAGTGAATTCCGCTGAAACCGGAAAACCACAACGGACATTTTACTACGACAAAAACTGTCGGATGAACATTATGCACATTCAAGTCCGTGAAATTCGCGGACTTTTTTGTTATGGGATAAAGTTCTTGCCGGTGGCTAGGAAATTGGCGAATGAGCATGAGGAAATAAGGGTATCGGTCCGGCAGAGTGATTTCGGGGAAGCGTGGCAGCCGGGCAACCCTGCGAGGCTAAGTCTGACGCCTCGTTCCCTACGGTCACTTAAGCCTCTCTCTCCTGAGTTCATTTTAGCCTTAAATATAGAGACCAAGGAGGAAGTAGATCGTATACATAGTTTACTTTCTAATGCTAGTGATAACACAATGAAAAAAAAAGAGGTCGACCAGAAAGATCTGGTGACCTCATAATACGAACGGGTATGATAGTTAAGAAGCGTTTAAAAATGAATACAGATTGAATTAGCCGTGCCATGCTCTGGAGTCAGTTCATATCCTATAAAGAATGCCTATGGAAAGACACTTACCTAAGGAGCTGGGGGATAATTGAGAATTGCTCTAATCTCGACGAATACGATTCCTGTCCCGCCGAAGGGTTACGGGGGCACGCAGCGCGAGGTTCATTATTTGACTGAAGAATTGGTCAAACGGGGACACGAGGTGTTTCTGTTTGCCAAGAAAGGGTCGAGCTCGAACGCGACCCAAACGTTCGAATATGAATCAAACGATCGAAAAGAACAGCTCGACTTCATCATTAAAAACCTCCCGCCCGACGTGGACATCATACATGATCATTACGGCATCGTCGCCAAGGCGAATCCGCCGATTCCTACCATCGGCCAGTCGCATTCCCAAGGAAGCGATAGCCGTATTCAGATTCCGGTCTATGTCAGCAAATTCATCCTGCGTAAATTTGGGAAACGAAGAGGCTACGCCGTCTACAACGGCATTCGCATGGATGATTACACGTTCAGGACCACCAAGCAGAACTACATGCTCTTCCTGGGGAGAGTGATCAAAAAAAAGGGCGTTCACCTGGCCATCAAGGTCGCCAAGAAAACGGGAAAGAGGCTCATCATCGCCGGGACGCTGAACGACAAGAAATATTACAACTCCAAAATCAAGCCGCATCTGGGTAAAAATATCCGCTATGTCGGCATCGTCGGCGGTGAACGCAAACGCCAGCTGCTCGCAAACGCCAGCTTCGTCTTGTTCACCTCGACGTGGGATGAACCTTTCGGTCTAGTCCTCGTAGAATCGATGGCGAGTGGCACACCCGTGCTTGGCTTCCGGAAAGGCGGCGTCACTGAGGTGCTTCGGGGCATGCCACAGCTGCTGTGCCGCACGACCTCAGACATGGCGGCGAAGGTCAAGAACCGCAAGAGACTGCCGGCGGCCCGAAAGCTCCGGCGTTATGTAAGAACACGGTACTCCGATATCATCTTGACGGACTCGGTTCTGAAGCTGTACCAAAAGGTTCTCGACAACAAATTGTACAAAATCAGGAATAATACGTTGTGGAACCGTCGAAAGGCCGAGCTTCTAGGAAAAAGATAGAAGCGTTGTTATTGATAAATCGGAAGGGTGATACTAAAGGGACACAAACAACAGGCGGCCGAATCATTAATTCGCAGCCTTCATTAAGCTGGAGACCAAAGTGAATGAAGCTTGGCGCAAGATAATATGATAGAGTGGGCTATCCCACTTATCTTTCATGCTTACTGGCTCATAGGAGTTCAACTAACTGGGATCTATAGATCAAATAAAAAAGCTGCAGCGGATCGGAGGATCTTCTGTAGCTTTTGTTGAAGTAACGGGCAGGATACTTCCAATATGTGCTAAAATGGATAGGTGGCATTAAGAGCTTATACAGGGGGATTTAAGCCATGACTAACATACACTTTCTAGAGACAAGATTAGCCAGCAGGTATGGAGAAGTGTTTTCAAATGAAGGTAACAACACTGTATTTGTTGACTTAATCATTGATTCGATATCCTTGTATCAAAGGCTGAAAGAGCACGACTTCGTACCTGCCTTTGGTTGGGGAAATGATGAGCAACAACAGCTTACAATTGACTACTTCTTATTTAAGTTCCCTTTTGAATTCAAGTATCATAGGTATCCAATATTGATTTGTCCGCTGTGCGGTGATCTAGAATGCGGATATATCTCTGTGGCTATTGATAAAGAATCTGATATTGTAGAGTGGAGTAATTTTTACTTAGAACGTAATAATCAACCACTCGATATTGGACCTTTCTACTTTAAGTGGGATAACTACAAAGCGGCAATTGAGAAAGCTTACGAAATCGGTCGTTTGAACTAACTGGGAACATTAATTCAACAATCTAGAAGCAGTTTCCGCCGCGGCAGCTGCTCCATGCAATTACCCGTTAGTAAAAAATTTAGTAGATAGGAAGATTGTATTAAATGATGAAGCAAACTAAATTCATTGTGCTAACTCTAACACTAGCCGCAGCTTTAACGATTCCAGCAATAATTAACGCTGATTCTGCCGAGGTAACACAGACAGAATCCAATCTTCCAATTGTAACACCAGTCATGTCGACAGAATCACCTAACGATTTCATTGTTATTGTTCCACTGACAAACTATAGCAGTACTGATACTAGCGCTGGCTCTGCTTTTGTAGTGCCAGGTGGTTTCGGCTATGGAAAACTTCACTTTCACAACTTAGGTAAAGGCGCGGTAACTGTTACGGTACAACACGTTGCTACAGGCTTAGAATATGTAGCAGTAAATATAGCTCCAGGAGCAGAGTATACGTGGAGAAGCAGTACTCAATATCCGCAAGGTATGCGCTCTGGTGATTATAACGTCCAATTTCACTCTTCCACTGCTGCTGTAAACGTGGATTTTGATGGATACGCATCCAATAGTGTAACTTGAAGGAACTGCACTGAATGAAGCGCTGGTTTATAAGGGAAATCGGATGGATTGGATCTTCACAAAGCCACATTTTCTAATGCAGTCGGTAAGAAGCCACTTGAGGACTCGAGGGAACTACAACTTCAAGATATGCTTGTATTACTTTTAGTACCGCATATGCAAGAGAAGTTAGCTGAAGTATATTCAGATGTATTTACAGTACCGGGATCACCAGATATATATCCTTATTTTGTTGAAGTAACGCATACTGAAAGAACCAATGGTTTCCGTGGTTTTGATTTATTAATCACACTCCATGTGCGTCCAACTGTTGGCCCTCATATCCCAGTTGGTGAAGATGTTTTTACATATAGGATCTCGTCTACTGGAGTTGAACTAAAAAATCTTGAACATCTTAAAGGACCGAATAAGAAAGATTTCCCTCCAAATTACCAAGATCTTTTAAAGTAACGGGATACGATAACTGAACAAATAAGGAGCAGTTTGCCGGCGGCAGCTGCTCCTTATTTCGTTGAAGTAACGGGCAGTTTAATATAACTAATTCCACCAAGTTATCTGCATAACATTTGCAGGGGAATTGCATTGAAAAGGACTCGAGCTTGTTTTGAGCAGCTGTTCTAGCCTTTATAGCAAAGCGCTGTATGTGCCTTCCTTTATAACGGTAA
The DNA here is from genome assembly GCF_004345425.1 of Paenibacillus sp. BK033. Lineage (GTDB taxonomy): Bacteria > Bacillota > Bacilli > Paenibacillales > Paenibacillaceae > Pristimantibacillus. The sequence continues at coordinate 833,338 of NZ_SLVP01000002.1, read as the reverse complement.
CAAAGCCGCCAATCGGCGGCTTTTATTCATTCGGAATTACTTCGATTTTTTCTTAGCTGCGGATCTGCCTTGCTTCTTCGGATCATCCGAGGGCGGGGCCGCATGCTGTGAGCCGTTAGGTTTAATCACATCAGTCATCGTCCAGTACTCCTTTCTTAAGAATTCTCATTAGTTATATGTAGATATCCCTGCTTTATCCGAAAAGCGATAGGGATATGGGGAAATTTAATTGATACGCATAAGTACTGGGAAGAGGCTCAATGCATGCATCTTGAATTACGGGAAACTATAAATTAACAACACGTCAGCAGCCGGCATATAAAGCTCGGCTGCTTTTTGTTGAACTAATGGGCAGGATAGCGCAATCGCTTCACGAATATTTCATCGAGTATGAATTTTTGCGAAGTTAGTAAATAAGACGTTATCTGAAAGTGACGAAAGATCGGGGGAATGAAAAAGATGGAAGTCCAATTAAAAGATGTCTATATAGAAGTTATCAAAGGAGATATCACACAATCTTCATTAGACTGCATAGTTAATGCAGCAAACACAAGTTTGCTTGGTGGTGGTGGAGTTGATGGTGCTATTCACCGTGCAGGCGGGAGTGCAATCTTAGAAGAATGCAATAAGATCAGAGCTAAACAAGGTGGTTGCCAAATTGGCGAGGCAGTTATTACAACCGCAGGAAAACTAAAAGCAAAGTTTGTTATACATACAGTAGGACCTGTATGGAACGAGGGTAAGACAAATGAAGAGGAGAAATTAAAGAACTGTTACATAAAATCACTAACATTGGCAGTTCAAAATCAAATTGAAAGTATTGCATTTCCGAATATCAGTACGGGGATTTATCGATTTCCAAAAGAGATGGCTGCAGATATAGCCATTCATTCTGTATTGGAATTTGTAGAGAAGAATCAAACAATAAAGCGAATTCAGTTCATTTGTTTTGATGATGATAATTATCAGATATATCAAAGAATATTAAAGGGAATATGAGCTAACTCAAGAAGTCGTCCCCTTTAGATAACAACATTTTCATGGGTTCGGGGCATTCGGCAAGTTCATTACGGGGAACATTAGTTTCAAAGCATAATACGGCTGCTGATTAGAGATCCGCTGCCGTTTTTTATGGAGTAAAAGAGGTTAACGCAACAAATTATGGAGGAGAAGGTATGACCATTATAAGTATCGAAGGTGCTAGTGCTGTAGGAAAAACAAGCACATCCTCTGAACTGGCTGCCATTCATGGGGCTTTTCATATCCCCGAAATTAATACCTGGTGGAAAGAACGACCTAACCCTGAATATAGAGAATGGTGGTTTGAACGTCAGGCAGATCGATGGAGAATAGCCTTGAAAAACAGGAATAAGCACTCTTTTGTTGTTATAGACATCGATTTATTTCAACCCTTTTGGTATAACTGGGCGTATGATTTTACTTTATTTGATAATCAGTCGTTAGAGTTTATAGCCGATTACTATCGGAATCTGATTCTAGACCAAAAAATCGGATTCCCTGACAGATATTATCTACTCAGCTGCAGTGAGGATGAACTAATTAAACGGAAAGAATCGGATTCTTCGAGGAAACGAGGGGGCTTTGATATGAATTTACAGTTCATCAAGCCACAAAAACATTACTTCGAAGCGCTTAATAAAGAGGTTCCCGGTCTAGTCCATTTTATAGATTCCGTGAGCGTTGATAGAAATATTGTGGAAATCATTACATCGATTCCGAGTACCCAAAATAAGCATACTTACTCAATCGAGTTGTTTGATTTTATGGTGGACTGGCTATCTCGAAATAAAGCTGATCAGTTCAGATGAGCCGTTACGCTATCGAAGAACTTTAGTTCAAATATAATGAATGGCAATATATTTCTGAAAGTGAGGGGTCAAATGATTTTTATTACTGGTGATATACATGGAACTATCGAAATAGGGAAGCGTTTAAATACAAGGAATTTCCCTAAACAACGAGAGTTAACCAAGAAGGACTACGTTATTGTTACAGGTGATTTTGGTCTTATATGGAAGCTTGATGCTGAGGACCAATACTGGTTAAAGTGGTTAAAAAAACAGAAAAATTTTACTACCTTATTTATTGACGGTAATCATGAGAATTTTGATTTACTAGAAAAGTATCCAACTGAATTTTGGAATGGCGGGAAGATTCATAAGATTAACGACAGTGTGTTTCATATGACAAGAGGACAAGTTTTTAACATTGATGGATTAAAGTTCTTTACTTTTGGTGGAGCTGCCTCACATGATAAGGAATATCGCGTTGAAGGCAAGTCATGGTGGAGGAGAGAGATGCCTTCACAAGAAGAATATGAAGAAGGTTTAAAAAATCTAGTTAATAACAGCTGGGCAGTTGATTATGTATTGACACACACCTGCTCAATAGAAATATTAAATTGGTTAAATAATCATTATAGCTTTAATTATGAAGAAGACATTATGCATAATTATTTTCAAACTATTCAAAATCAACTTAAATATAATAGATGGTTTTTCGGGCATTTTCATTATGATATTAACCTAATAAATAATAATCGTTTGATATATAAAGATATAATCGAATTACCGGTATAGTATTGCAGACAAGGGATGATATCCAAGGGGATGAAGAAGGAATGCTATTTAGTGCTAAAACTATGGAAATACTGCAGTCTTCAGGATGGTCTGCAACTTACAAGGCAGGTGTGAGCGAGTATATAAAGGTATTTATGGAAGAGGATTATTTTGTGAATGAACTAGTCATTAACTTTCTATCTCAGTTTGGTGGGCTGACGATCGAACATCCAGCATATAGAGTTCCGAAAAAAACCGCTAATTTTCATTTTAATCCTATTAAAGCGATAAATCATATTAATAAAGAAAGAGTTGAAACCTATGAGGAGCGTATTAATACTTCATTGGTGGTTATTGGTGAGGCTTATAATGAACACTTAATTTTAATGATGACTCCTTCTGGGGGGATTTATGGAGCACTCGACGAATATCTGACTTTTCTCGGTAATAACCCAAAAGAAGCAATTGAAGCTCTATGTGAGGGTAAGGAAACTCCTGAGATTCTTTAGACTTCTTATTAAGTTAACGGGGAACTATAGCTGAGTTAACACCGCGGCAGCCGGCTATGATCGGCTGCCTTTTTCATTGAAATAAAGGTCGGAAAACTTCCGGCTTGTGATACAATTTTAGGAAAGCAAGTAGAAAATTGATAATGAGAGGAAAGTGTCCTATGAAGACTAAAATGTGTGAAGTGCTTTTCGATCAGGGACTGACAGACAAGAAGGTTATAGGGGCATTTATATTTGATATGGACGGTGTTATCCTTGATAGCGAGCCACTGCATTTCGAGGCAGACAGGTTGACAATGGCACAATTTGGACATCATGTCGAACAAGAAGATCTAGAATCATTTGTTGGTATGACTAACCCTGAGATGTGGCGTGTTATACGGCAAACATATGGTATAGAAGCTGGGTTAAGGGAAATTCTCGCTTTTCAAAAAAACATCAAGCTTGAGAGGCTCTTAAGTGAGACTTGGGAGCCAATTCAAGGAATTAAGGATCTTCTTGTATTATTGCAGGCTGCCCGCATTCCTATGGCGGTGGCGTCTTCATCACCACGCTGGTTTATAGAAGGGGTTCTTACTCGTTTAAGTATTGAGAATTTCTTCAAAATCACCATTAGTGGAGAGGAGATGAAACAGGGTAAGCCTTCACCAGATATCTATTTGGAAGCTGCCCGTCTACTCGGGGTAAGACCCGAGCATTGCGTTGTACTAGAGGACTCAAGGAATGGCGTAGTTGCTGCAAAGGCAGCAGGTATGACCTGTATTGGATTTATTAACCTGAACTCGGGTCAGCAGGATTTAACACTCGCCGACTATACTGTTAGTGAGATCATGGAGATAAGCAGCGCATTGCGCTAACGGGAGACGTTAGTTAAATGAAGACCATGAAAAAGCTGTCGGCGCCGATCGGCAGCTTTATTACGTTAACGGGCAGGATAGCGTGGAGTCTTTGTATAATATATAAAAACAAGTTCTGGAGATGAAAGGCCAAAAAACGATTAATGTAGGGTTGTTATGAAAAAACAATTTAAGAATGGACACCTTATGTTAGAGAGTTTTGGATATGAATTTATTGTACACTGCCCTAATTGTAACGATAAATCTAAGGTATATCACCTGAAGCACCTTATTATAGAGATGCAATAAAAAGGTTCATTTGTACGTCTTGCGGGCTGGTCAAGGAATTGATTCCAGGTAAAAATTGTTTTAACGAAAACGTTATTTCTTATGGAAATTCCTGGCGTGATGGGGTTATTAATATAGGCGGGAATTATGACTGGTATTTTGGTTATCCACTGTACTTACAAGCACCTTGTTGTGGACATACTCTTTGGGCGTATAATATTGAACATTTATCTTATCTAGAAAAGTACGTAGAAGCTGAATTAAGAGGACCATCTCCTTACTATTTAAGTGTGGAAAGCAGGCTTCCAATTTGGATGAAAACAGCTAAAAATCGTGATGCTGTCTTAAAAGCTATAAATAAAATAAAACAGATAGCGGAAATAAGTTAAACTTCCCCCGATTTTCAGCACCTGTATTTTAGTTGAAGATCGGGATATAGGGAACTTGGGATTTACGGGTCTTTTAAAAGTGCACTCATAAGGTGATATAGTTAAGCTATCGATGAACGATAGCTCAATCATGTCACAGCAGCGGCCGGCCATTCGTTCGGCCGCCGCTCGTCGTTGAACTCCCATGAAAATAAACTTAGCTCAAAACCTGAAAAAGAGCATAATAAAACAGACCCAGAATAACACTTTTAAAAAAAAGGCTGAGCCTCTGAAGTTGATGCTTATGGAGTTGTGTGGTAGTTTAGCATCTTTCATAGAAAAACAAAGGTAAGGCTGGTGCAACCAGTCAAAAAGGATTAATCTCCCATAAGTGCTACCCGTATTGGGTGCGACATTCTGTGATGCACCGTGAAGGTTGGGCTCTAATGGCACCATAGTTCATAGACCTTCTTCTCCCAGCCTCGTTAGAAGTATTGACAGATTCTAAACATTTTCATCCTCTGTGGTGCAGCGCTGTTTTTGCGCTGCATGGATGGCTAAAGGGCAGATTACGCTAATGCCTCCTGCAGAAAAGGTAAGGTGATTAAAAGGGGAATTTCATTGTATCTCTAACAGTTATGTAGTACCTTTTCCTTATCCTGTAGAAGATTGATTGGCATATACGCAGAAGACTGTTTATCTTCCTACGTAACAAGCACAAACGGAAATTTCAGAGATGGGGATCAGAAGTTAGCCATGCTTTGCTTAAGAGTGGCTTCACAACCGTTTCCTCCTGGGGACACCGTAATGCTCGAGGTGAAGAACGTCGGAAAGCCGTAAGAGGGAAAACCTCACGTACGGTTAGATGAGGAGGGGCTGGATGCCCGGCCCTTCATTCTACTATTTTCTAGTCCAAGGCTACCGCTGTTTTTATAAGCTGGGGCCAGTCTAATACTTATTTCATTAAATCTGACGGTTTTATAATTTGAAAAGCCTCCCGGATCAGCATGCCTAGTCTAATACTTTATTTTCTTTTCACACTTGAACAAGTGTTGGATTCCCAGCTAAATTTTCCAATTAAGCAGAAAACAAGATCGAAAAAGGCCATGTTGCTTGAACATGGCCTTTCAATGTTTGGCTGTTAAGTTTCCCTTCCAGAACGTAAGCGGGGATGTTCGGGTAGCATCGATTGAACGAGCTTTTGTACACTTGGATGCTGCAGCCGCATAAATTGCTCTTTATCCTCGCAATAAACAGCCAGCTTACCTTGTTCCATGACGGCTAACGCATCGGAAATGTGATAGGCGGCCTTAATATCATGTGTAATAAACAAATAAGACAAGCCAAAATTCTTCTTTAAATCGCTTAATAAATCGAGAATGGCAGCTTGCGTCACCATATCCAGACTGCTTACTGCTTCGTCTAATACGATCATTTTCGGTTTCAACGCAATCGCTCGAGCAATATTGATCCGTTGAAGTTGTCCGCCGCTGAATTGATGCGGGTACTTTTTCCGGTCTTCCAGATGAAGGCCGACGATTTCCAGCAGTTTTTCAACCCGGCGTATGTGTTCCTGCTTCGAGAGCTTTTCATAGTTCAACAGCGGCTCTCCGATTATTTGCTCCGCATTCAATTTTGGGTTAACGGATGAATAGCAATCTTGAAAAACAACTTGCAAATCACGGCGGATCTTATTGCGGTCGGATGCATGAGCAGCATACAGATTGACGCCTTGAAACAGTACTTGCCCTTGCTGCGGTTTTTCCAAACCAAGAATTACTTTGCCTAGTGTGCTTTTACCAGCTCCGCTCGTCCCCAGGAGGCCTAGGCATTGGCCTGGTTCGATAGAGAGGGAGATGTCGATAAGCACATTTGATCGCTTTGTTCCTCTAAACAGACTGAATGCGGAGTATCCGTGCGTAACATGACTAACCTGCAGCAGACTCATATTCTACCCCCCCATCTTCGATAACATATGAGCAGCAATAGGGCTGCTCCGCCAATTCCGACACAGCTGGAAAACATCATTTCGTAAGTGAATGCATTCGCCAATAGACTTAAAGCCCAAATACCGACAGACGTCCCAAAGTCAGCCGCTGCAATAAACAGTCCGATTCCTTGACCTTTGAACCGTTCCGGCACAGTGAACGAGACATAAGTTAGCAGTGTCGGATAAAGCATGGAAAGCGCAATTCCGTTGCAGACAGCGGCGAATAAAACGACCGTCAGCGAGTCTGCGATTCGCAGCAAACCAACTGCAGCTGTCATCATACAGATGAGCAGAACGACCAATTTGTAAGGGAAACGTTTCCCCGTTGGAATGAATTTCCGCCCAAAAAAACGAAGAAAGACGAGAACAGCGGTTTCCGTCAGAAAATACAAGCTGGCATAAGGCAATCCGCGAATCTCCAAGTAGATCGGGAGAAACGCGGATATGGTGCCAATAACAGCCGATGCTAAAAGCATGATGAATGAAGGAAACAGCAGTTTCCGGTCGCTCCATCCGGAATATTTCTCATTTGTGGCCTTTGCGGCCTGTGGATGGTCATTCTTTCGCAGTTCAGGCATTCGGGCGTTTGCGCCAATCAGGAGTGTTATCAGACCAAGAGGAATTAGTGCGACAAATAGGAATATCGTTGGTATTTTATCGATGAAATAGAGAACGAGAAAAGGACCGTAAGTGTATGGCAGCATAGACGAAAGCGAAAACAGGGACAGGCCTTGGCCACGCGCGTCTTCAGGTAAAGCTTCTATTATCATCAGATGTGATATCATTGAGAAGAATGAAAGTATTACGCCTTGCAGAATACGAAGCCCAGCGAATAGCCATAGTTCTTGAATCGAATATAACGATAAAACAACTGCATTCATGATTAACGTAGCAATGAAAATCCGTTTCGTTCCCAGCGTGTCGACAATTTTGCCGGCAACCGGTCGTAAAAACATCGATGTGAACATATATGCTCCCATGATAAAGCCAATCTGCGCCGGACTTGCCCCAAGTTTTTGTGAGCTAAGCGGTAGAAGAATAAGCAGGATGTGGCTGGTCGTATAGAACAAAACCGCCATGCTGTAAATTTGTATCGCTTTTAGCCCGAAGGGATGGTTCCTCGCCAATGCGGCCGAAGTTTCCGATTTCTCGGAATCAGTTGATACACTCATGCCAGTAGAAATTCCTTGGATTGCTGATTAATAGAGAAGGAAGGTCTAGCGTTCAGCAGTTTTTGCGTATATTCATGCTGCGGGTGATCGAATAACTGAAAAACCTCCGCTTTCTCGACAATACGCCCATGCTGCATGACGGCAACTTCGTCGGCCATTTCCGCAATCACTCCCAAGTCATGAGTAATTAACAAAATGGATGTACCGTACTCAGAGCGAATACGATCGAGTTGTCGCAATACCCGCAGCTGATTATCTACATCAAGTGCGGTGGTGGGCTCGTCTGCAATTAAAACCGAGGGGCGGAGGCAAATGGCCATTGCAATCATGACCCGTTGCAGCATACCGCCGCTCAGCTGAAAAGGGTATTGCTTCATAATACCGACCGGATCCGGCAAGTTTACGTCTTGAAGGGAAGATACGGCCAGCTCATAGGCTTGTTTTTTCGAAAGAGACGTATGCGTGCGGATCGTTTCGATAAATTGATTGCCGATGGTCAACACAGGACTAAAGGCATTCATCGGATTTTGCATAATAAGCGAAATTTCTTTGCCGCGGATGGCTCGCATCGATTCCGAATGAATTCCGTTCAACTCGCGTCCATTCAACTGGATACTACCTTCGATTTTTGTCGTTTTACGATCCAGCAGCTGCAGCACAGACATGCTTGTGATCGTTTTGCCGCATCCGCTTTCTCCAATCAGACCAAGCACGCGTCCGGGTTTAAGCTCCAAATCGACGGCATGAACGAGCGGCTTCTCACCTTGGGCCATTTTCGCCGATACCCGCAGGCCACTTACCTGCAATACAGGGTTATGATGTGCTGTCACTAAGGTTCCTCCATTCAAAAACGACGTTTTACACCGAAGCGCTCCGACAGAGCTTCTCCTAAAATATTGAACGTTATGACAATGATTAAAATCATCATGCCCGGATATAACATTAGCTCAGGATTGCTGCGAATGTACGATTTACCTTCATGAATCATCGATCCCCACTCCGGAAAAGGCGGCTGAATGCCGAGTCCGAGAAACGACATTGCAGCGATGTCCATAATCGCCCATCCGATCTCAAGTGTCCCCATAACGACAATAGGAGGGAGCACATTCGGAATCATATGCCGTCTAATGATCGTCCACTGCGAGGAGCCGCTTATTTTCGCTGCCGTAATGAAATTCCGCTCTCTTAAACTGAGCACCATACCTCGAAACATTCGTGCGTAATAGACCCATTGCACCATAACCATTGCTAAGATTACCTGTGGTAATCCTGGACCGAGAATTCCGACAAGCCCCAACACAAGCACAAGTGTCGGAAAAGCCATGACACCTTCGCAAAAACGCATCAGCACTTGGTCAATTATTCCGCCTTTATATCCGGAAAACGTCCCGATCAACAAACCAATCAGGAGCGAGGAGATAAAAATAATTGACGCGAAACCGAGTGAAATTCGCGATCCATAGAGTAAACGGGACAGGTTGCATCGTCCGAGTTGATCGGTGCCAAGCGGATAATCCCATGAAGGGGAATGCAGCTTAATCGCCAAGTTGACCTGAATCGGGTCATGCGGCGCGATCCACGGAGCCAATATGGAAAGAATAAAAAGGACGGCCAGAATAACTGAGCACACTGCTGCGGTCTTCTGGCTTCTAAGTCCGGTACGTATGCTCGATATCAATGGTCGGTCCGTCCTTTCCAAGAGATTCTAGGATCCAAATACATTTGTAGAAGATCGACAATCAGATTGCATACGATGAACAGGCAAGCGGAAATGAGTACATAAGCCTGGATAACCGGTATGTCCCGATTAAATATCGCTTCAACAAAATAACGGCCAAACCCTGGCCACGAGAAAACTTCTTCCGCGATGATCGTTCCTGCGAGCAGCTTTCCTAAATTCATGCCAAGACCGGTTAGCATGGGGGATATAGCGATTTTCAAAACATGCTTGCTCAGGATGATCTTTTCCTTGATCCCTCTGGTCCGCGCGTACAGTACGTACGGTTCTTGCAATTGTTCCAGAACGCCGGTACGCAGCAATCGGGAATAAATGGCGATAAGCCCAAGTGCGAGCGTAATCGACGGAAGAATAAGATGCTCAAACGAGCCTTTCCCTTGCACCGGTAATAAGTCAAGTTTAACCGAGAAGAAGAAGATTAATAGATATCCGAGCCAAAACTGTGGAATCGATGCACCGAAATAGGCGAGCAGTCGGCTCAAATAATCAAACACGCTGTTTTTGTATACAGCGGCCAAAAAACCGATGGGGATGCTAACTATAATTGCAAGCACGATGCTGCTAAAAGCGAGCTGAAGCGTTGCCGGCATCCGTAGGATAATCTCTTGCCAAACAGGCTCGTTCGAAACATAAGATGTGCCGAAATCGAGTCGGCAGATCTTATGTAAGGATTGGGCGTATTGAACGAGCAGCGGCTGATCCAAGCCGAACTCATGTCTTTTCTGTTCGAGCAGCTCCTCCGTCGGATGAATATGCGCCGCCGTCAAATAGGCTTCGGCGGGATCGACGGGTGAGAGATAGATCAGTAAAAACGTGAGAAGCGTGGCAAAAAGGAATATTGGGATGACGGCCAGAAGCCGTTTACCTATAAAGCTGCCCATGATACGCCTCCCTAAATTACTGATTTAGCTCAATGCTGGAGAACGGGTTGTCATCCCGGCTTCCAGGAAACACGAAGTTGCTAATTTTTTTGTTGTAGACGACAGTCTTCTTAATGTAGGAGATTGGAACAAGTGCTCCTTCTTCATGCAACGTCGTCTGAATGGCATTAAACAATTCCTTACGTTTATTCTCATCCGTCGTGGCAAGTGCTTCTTGTACTTGCTGGTCGAGTTCATTTTTCATCGGCAGGTTTGCGAGCGCCTCGGCAATGCCAAAGCTCTTTTCCGCAACGATATGAAAGAAAGAACTCGGGTCGTACGGTGCGCCGTAGTTGCTGAAGAAGTACAAATCGAATTGCCCAGCACGGAACCGTTTAACTTGCTCTGTAAGCTCAAGGCCTGTGATATTCAATTTGACACCGATGGCCGCCCATTCTGCTTGAAGCGTTTCCGCCATTGGTTTAATAATCTGGTCTGATTTCTCGTAGATTAATTCCACTTCTAGCGGTTGACCGTCCTTCTCGCGTACCGACTTGCCTTCCGGCAGCTTCCAGCCAGCTTCGTCCAAATAAGCTTTGGCTTTTTCAACGTCATAGCCGATTGGGGAAGGGTTTGTTTGCGCAAACGGGAAGTTGGAGGATAACAAGCTGTCCGCTTTCTCTTCCAATCTGGAAGTGACACCTTGTACCATTGCTTCTTTATTGAAACCATACTGCAGCGCAAGACGAACTTTCTTATCCGAAAGTGCTGGGTTCGTCGTGTTCATAACCAGCTGTCTCGTTGCAACCGGGCTGGAAATTTGCGTTGCATACTCGTCATTAGCCTGAAGCTGCATAAATGCATCCACGCTGATGGCGCCTTCACCATAGATCATATCCAGTTCGCCTTTTTCAAAGGCAAGAACACGAGTGTCGCCGTCAGGAATGATTTTAAATACGACTTTATCGATTTTCGGCTGCTCGCCCCAATAATTAGGATTGCGAGTAAACTCTGCATATTCATCTGTTTTATAATCCGTTAGCATCCACGGACCGGTCCCGACAGGCTTCTTCACACCTTTGGAGGTGTCGCCGTCATCCGGAAAACCTGCTTCACCGAGAAAACGTACCGGACGAATGACCGACAGCTCCTGCAATGTTGGATAATAGGCTTGTTTCAATACGATGTTGAAGGTATATTCGTCAACCGCTTCAGTTTTGTCCAGCAAGCTGATGAAACCGAGCCAGCTGTGATTTTCAACGTGTTTCATAACAGCATCGAAATTTTTCTTGGCAACATTCGCGTTAAACAAAGTGCCGTCCGAGAACTTAACATTTTGTCGAATTTTAAACGAATAGGTTTTACCGTCCTCCGAAATCGTCCACGATTCGGCCAGGAAAGGCACAACTTCGCCACCCTCGGTATAGTTGACCAGCGGCTCGTAAATCATCGACTGCGCGATAAGCTGGGAAGGGTTATAAACGTGAGGATTCATCGGGCCAACATCCCGCGGCCACGATACTGTGATAGTTTTATTGGCAGGTGCGGCCGTTTCCGAATTTTGTTCTTTGCTGCCAGCATTATTATTATTATTATTTGTACTTGTGCCGGAACAAGCTGCAAGTGCTATGGAAAATAAAAGCAGCATTAGCAGCATTATTTTCGATTTTGAGTTAAACATACTGTGGTACTCCTCTCGACCCTGTCTCATTTTTATGATTGATAATGATTATCAATTTCTTATAGCAGTATATATTTATCCCATTAAGCTGTCAATAACAAAGAATTATAGATAATCGTAATGTAATAAGAGCAACGAGTGAGGCTATGAAAGGCTTCTAACGAGTGTTGGATGTACGGATAAGCGAGCTTGTGCTAGACTTTATTTTTGTATAAACGGCATAACGGGTAGTAAATAAGTTGAAGGGAGCTTTACCAGTTTGAGCGAAAGTCTGAGATTATCTAAAATGTTTCCATTATTCGTGCTAACGGTTCTCTTTTTTTCCGCCAATTCGATCTTAACTGTGCTGCTGCCGCTGCAAAGTGAAAAGTCGGGAATGGATCATGCGGAGATTGGCATCATGATGGGCGCTTATATGTTTGTCTGTATGCTGTTTCGTCCATTTGCTGGACAACTGATTGGGAGATTTGGTCCGCTGCTAATAATGCGACTATTGTTAATCGCGCATGCTGCTTGCATGATTCTTTATACGTTTGCCGATTCCGACGCATATACGCTGCTTCGTGCGTGGCAGGGCGCTGTTACGGCATTTTTCTCAATGTCATTGCAAGCAGGGATTGTGGAAGGGTTAGCTGAGCGTGATCGTGGGCAAGGGATGACACTTTACAGCTTATCCTCAATGATACCTTCTTTATTCGGTCCGATCGCAGCTATGCAAATATGGGCTACTGAGTCTTCGAAGTTATATGTTGCTGTATTAATTGGGTTGGCAGCAGTACCTATTTTGATTGGTTTCAATGCTCCCCTTGCTAGAGGAAGAGGAGCCAGTACCAGTAAATCGATTGCGTTGTCCGAACTCTTTAAGTCAATGACCGGCATAAAGCGAAATCGTCCATTGCTTGTGAGCATGACGGTTATGCTATGCGTTTCGTGCGTATTCGGCGCAACAGCGACATTTGTTCCCCTGTTTATTGTCAATGAAGGTTCAGGCCATGCAGGACTCTATTTAATGCTTCAAGGAATTGTCGTCATTGGCAGCCGAATGATCCTTCGAAAAAGAATACCTTCGGACGGGCAGTGGCATTCCGGTTTTATTACGGCAACCTTGTTGTCTTCCTTAATTGGATCTCTGCTGCTGTCTTTTACGCAACAATTTAGCAGTGTGCTTTATCTTTCTGCAGTTTTTAACGGTTTTGCGATGGCATTGTTATATCCTACATTAACGACTTACCTATCTTTTATTTTGCCAGTCCACTCCAAGTACGCATGGATGGGATTGTTCATGTGTTCATACGATCTTGGCTATTCTTTAGGAGGACTGGTCATGGGTCTGATCGTTGAAGGCTTTTCTTACGTCATTATGTTTCAATGCTGTGCAACGCTTTCCCTCATCGCCTGGGTTGTTATATGGTCTAATAGGCGGCGTATGCATAACGATCAGCTGGCAGTAAACATCTAAATAAAGTACTAATGAAGATTGAGGGACGGAGAACGTTAGTTCAATGAACAAGCGACAGTCTAGGACTTTATTTTCTGTCCATGGCTGTCGCTTCTTCAATTTTAAGGGTCAGTCTAATACTTATTTTCTGATGGCTGCCGCATGGAATTTCTAAAAACCGCATGGATTCAAGGCATTCAGTCTAATACTTTATTTTCTACAGACAAGTAACCGTCTCTCGATTTGTCATTAGAATACGCAATTCCTCATATTCTTCAGGATGGAAACGAACAGGGGAATAATACCCGTTTTTAACCATGTCTGCAATGACTAATGCATCCTTATGATCGCTCTTGGATGGTGTGTTATCCCGGTTTTCTTTGTTCTTTTTGACAAGATGAGGATTCACCAAAACGGGCTCTATACCTTGATCGAGGAGCCAATGTGCAAGGCTAAACCAGTAGTGGCCGCTAGGTTCCATGCCCACGATGATGCTGCTAAGTTTGTAGGTTTTGAGCAGATCTTGGATCCAGCGTTCGAGTAGATCGAATCCTTCACGATGATTACCGAATTCGAGAGGCATTCCTAAAGCAATTCCTCGAAAGCTAACGGCGCGGGCTACATGTGTTTCCTGCGCGATATCTACACCAATGACAACGGTAATGTTTTCTATGAGTTGATTTTGCTTGTCTTGTGACTTAAACTTTATGATAGAGCGACCTCCTGATGGGCTTTTTGAGGCATTTGACCTCGTGCGTAACCCCATCGTACAGAGGCGCTCGTTTTTGTTCAAACTCCAAATTATTCGTTTTACAGGAATTCTAAGGGAGACGAGAGTCCGATCAATAGAGTTAGTAGCCTTCCAAGCCAGTCACTTCCTGATCATCGAGTTGTAGGATTTGTTACACCTTTGAGCTTGCAAAGCATAATATGAGACGAGAGCTATCTTACCCATAGCTATCACTCCAAGCCCATGTAGATCTCCCTACATGGGCTTCTAAGTTATTTTCTGTTCTATTGTGGTGTAAACAAAAATAAAGACCCTTGTAAGGCCTCAATTTACAAGGGTCAGATGGCAAATCAGCAATATCATATTATGAATGATGAGATTTTTTGTTGAATGGCAACACAAAAAAAAGGCGGTTAGTTACCACTAACCAACCACCTATTTAGAGACTAATTACAGATAGACCTTTCCGACAAGATGCACGGGACCGGTTATGGTAACTGCATTTTGGCCTACATGTTCTACGGTCAGAGAATATTGCTGGAATGTACCAACTAGACCAGCTGTTGCCGATTCCGTATGCTGGAAGGCTGTCGTGAAATCAAGCGTTACCCAAGGGCCCTCATCTCTTGTTCCAATAAAAGCAGAATCTGTTGTCTGGAACACAATAGGAGCAGGAGCAGCGGTTCCGCCTCTCCGAATGCGAAAGAGCAGCTTTGGAACAATTGTGAGCAGCAGCAGTTGTGCTTCCCAGCCAATTGTTGCTTTTAGTTCAATCCGGTTGTTGATGTTGCTGATTTGGAGAAAGACTGAAGTCAACAGGTATTCTGCTCCCGGTGAGATTAAAAACGGAAGCGAACCCGTTCCTGCAGCAACATCTTGATATTGGTGATCTACAATATTAACAGACATACTATCACCTCCTTTCATAACGGACCAATTACGGTAGCCGTATCGATTCCAGCTGTTTCAACCGACAGATAGAGGATATAGGACTTGTATAATTCGGTGATTTTCAGTCCGGGGGATTCCACATGTTAAAAATTGTGATAAGGATTGAAGAAGCGGATTTGGTCCAATAACGGAAGTTAGCTTTTGAATATTTTTGGGGAGATAACCTTAGTGCAACGGGGAGATGTTGGCTTTCTAGCAGACGGAGGTTCAATAGAACTTGCCTTTTCATATATTAGATTCATAGATTCAGTACTATGCAATGTACAGATATACTAAGGACCATGGTATATATTGCTGACAGCCACTTCCTAGTGAACTAACGGAGAAGTACGACAAGTTCTGCTATAAGCGCCAGTTGGCGTGAAAGGCAGGAGATTAATGGATAATCTCAACTTTACAACTGAGGATGGGAATGACGGAACCATGTTTCCCGAAACCATCCCACCAACACTCCTGCATGCGTCATACCTGACAGGGTATGGGGTATGAAGTACAGGTAGATTCGGCAGAATGGAGGCTGCAGCCACCCTCTCGGGAAGGTATGCCAACAGATATGCCGCGTGGCTGAAAAACAGGATACGGTGAGAATGTTCATAAATTTTTTTTTTTGGAACTGACGAACTTCCGAATGTACGGGTCTAAAGTTAGAACGTATGGAAACATGCGGGCCATCAAACGATGGTGTGGGTGGCGTAAAGTAAGAATTTCTCCTATGAAATACGCTATGTTGAACAATGGCGGCATCCTGCTCACAGGCCTAGAGGAAGCACCTACATTCTGAATGAATAGCTAGGTTGTAAGGGACTTGGAAAACAAGGAACGTTGCATCAAGGGCTGTCACCCGAGACGGTTGCTATAAGGCTACGGCTGAAATGCATTTATCCTTGTGAGAGCAGGGGCACGACCAGTGAAACTCCTGTAACGGGAGCGGAGGAACAGCCCCAAGTCTAATAGAACAAAAGATCATTCTCCAACGTGAATTGCACCGATCGGGTAGGAACGTGGGGACATCACCTCGATAAGGAGGGATGCCACAGTGCAAGCTCTACGATACTGGGATTACTACAACATGACGGACACTTTCACTTCGTTATACGATAGAGCCTTGAAAAAGGAAGTTTTCTCACGGCTATATGAAATCATTACATCCAGAGAAAATATATTACTCGCTTATCGAACGATGAAATCGAATAAAGGATCACGGACACCTGGAACCGATGGGAAAACAATCGCAGATATTCAGAAGTTGTCCGAAGATGAATTAGTCTATGACATCCAAAGCAAGCTGAAGAACTACCGCCCGAACAAAGTTAGACGGAAACGTATTGAGAAAGACAACGGGAAATGGAGACCTCTCGGAATCCCTTGTATCCTTGAACGTATCATCCAGCAGTGCTTCAAGCAGGTGTTCGAACCAATCTCAGAAGCTCATTTCTACAATCATAGCTACGGTTTCAGACCCTTACGGTCAACCCATCATGCCATGGCTAGAGTGCAGTTTCTCGTGAATCACTCGCAATTGCATTACGTAGTGGACATCGACATCCAAGGCTTCTTTGACAATGTGAACCATGCACGGCTCATCAAGCAGTTGTGGAACATCGGCATTCAAGACAGACACGCATTAGCATGCATCTCTAAGATGCTAAAGGCCGAAATTGATGGCGAAGGCATACCTGCAAAAGTTGTTCCGCAAGGCGGAATACTATCTCCACTGCTATCCAACATTGTCCTGAACGAGCTGGATCAATGGGTGGCTGGACAATGGGAATTATTCCCTATGAATGAACCCTACAAGACGAGATCAGGCGAGTTGTATGCTAAAAAGCGATCTACCTTGAAGGAAGGGTACATCGTCCGCTATGCGGACGACTGTACGCCACGAATGCGCGGCGCTTAAGCGTCAAACAATGCTGAACAAAAGATGAGGGAGGGCTCCACGGAGCCGCTGTACAGGCGGAGGCTTCAAACCACCTTAAGCTGCTACGGTCAAAAGCCGTGGTGGTGAGCGTTAAGGAAAAGGCAGAGCTAGACTTTGTCAGGTAAGTGCTATGGAGACGAACACAAGTCAATCGCTGTTAAAGTGTCGAAAGCGTTGGGACGTCATCAAAACCAGGAGGGAGTCGTTGGACTGGGATGAGTCTGGAGGCAACCTGTTTACTGTCCAGATGGTGACCGGCATAAAGGCGTCGTGAACATAGCACAGGCTTTTGTTCGGAACGTGGGAACCTACGACTCCGATGCGAAAGGAAAAATCCAAGCGGAAATCCCGCAAGGATGAAAGTACAGATGCGGAGTATAGGGGCGGAATAGCCCGTAGTAGCAATGAACCCACTGAAAATGTGGCGGAGCCAAGGGGCTGTATTATCCTGTTTTAAAAATGCGTCAACCGCGCAAGTGGGAGGAACAAATGGACAAAGCAAAGTCGTATGAAATTTCAAAGCATGTCGTCTGGGAAGCTTACAAGTTAGTCAAAGCGAACCAAGGAGCGGCTGGGGTCGACTCGGAATCGATCCAAAAGTTTGAGCAAAATCTGAAAGACAACCTTTATTAACATGTCCTCCGGCAGTTACTTTCCCCCGCCAGTCAAAGCGGTAGAAATACCGAAGAAGAATGGCGGAGTTCGGATACTGGGGATACCGACTGTCTCTGACCGCATTGCACAAATGACGGCAAAACTTTACTTTGAACCGTTGGTGGAACCAATCTTTCATACCGATTCATACGGATATAGGCCGGGAAAATCCGCGATTGATGCCGTTCGAGTAACAAGGACCCGATGTTGGAGATACGACTGGGTCTTGGAATTTGACATCAAGGGGCTATTTGACAACATCGACCATGAACTTCTCCTGAAAGCAGTGAGAAAGCATACGGATTGCACGTGGGTTATTCTATACATCGAGAGATGGTTAAAGGCTCCATTTCAAATGAAGAATGGGGACATCGTAGGAAGAACCTCCGGCACACCACATGGTGGAGTCATCAGTCCAGTGCTAGCAAATCTGTTCATGCATTATACTTTCGACAAGTGGATGGGAATCGAACAACCGCGAAATCCGTGGGCAAGATACGCGGATGATGTAGTGATTCACTGCCATACGAGAGAAGAGGCAGAACAACTGCTTAGGAAGCTAAATGAGCGATTTAGACAGTGTAAACTCGAACTGCATCCGGAGAAAACCCGAATTGTCTACTGTAAAGATGAGGACCGCAAAGGATCTCATCCTGAAGTGAAATTCGATTTCTTGGGATATACTTTTCGACCGAGACGATCTAAGAATCGATATGGGAAGTACTTCATCAACTTTACACCAGCGGTTAGCAACAAAGCGTGTAAGGCGATGAGACAGACGATACGAGGTTGGAGAATGCATTTGAAACCGGACATTGAAATTGATGATTTGTCTCGGATGTTCAATGCCTCGATCAGAGGATGGATCAACTACTATGGTCATTTCTATAAGTCGCAACTGTACCCCGTGCTGCGTCATATGAATGATGCACTCGTTGTGTGGGCTCGAAGGAAGTACAAGAAACTAGCGAGACATAAAATACGAGCCATTCGGCGGCTAGGACGATTGGCGAAGAACGTTCCCGAACTATTTGCGCACTGGAGATTAGGCATAGTGCCAGCGACTGGATAATGGGAGCCGGATGAGCCGAGAGGTTCACGTCCGGTTCTGAGAGAGCCTGAGGGTGAAATTCCCTCGGCTACTTACCTCAAGATTCTCTGTCGAGATTGGAAGACCGCTCAGAAGTGGTGTCATGCCGTTAGACAATACCTAAAGGAACGCTTGAAATTAGACATTTCCCCGGAAAAATCGCAAATCGTGAATCTGCGCAAACGGGAGTCTGAGTTTCTTGTCTTTACCATCCGTGCAAACCAAAAGGGTAATAAAAGAGTAGCGCATACCGGCATCAAAGCCAAAAACAAGCGGAAGATCAAGGAAGAAGCCAAAGCACGAATCAAGAAACTCAGAGCTTCACCAACCGCGCAGAATGCGCTGCTGTTCAATAGCTTTATCTTAGGGATTCACAACTATTTCAAATGGGCAACCCATGTTAACCTCGAGTTCGCACGTCTTGCCTACGATCTTCGTGCCTTCATGTTCAATCGTCTCAAACAGATTGGGGAATACGAACACCCTGAAAATCCTCCGCCAACGTACAAGAAATTCTACTGCCGCGGTTTCAGGACATTCAAACTCGCTAACGTGTATCTCTATCCTCTTGCTGATGTAAAGACCAGAAATACGATGAGCTTCAGCCAACAACTTACCCTCTACACAGTAGCAGGAAGAGAAAAAATTCACCAAAAGCTGAGACCGGATATTCAGTATGAAGTAGCATTATTAATGAAATCCAACCTCCCAAATCGAAATGTAGAATACATGGATAACCGAATCAGTCGCTATAGCATGAAAATGGGGAAATGCGAAGTCACAGGTATTCATCTATCTGCGGCCGATGTTCATTGTCACCACTACATACCACTCCACCTAGTTGCGTGCAGGTGGCTAATAGTCATTGTTCCTAAATTTTAATTAACTAGGCATTATACAAGGTCGTTTAAAGATCATATGAATAGAATATCTCAACTCCATTTTGGTAAAAGGCAGAAGAGTTGAGTTCTGTCTTTCTTTGTTTTAAGCGATTATTGAAGAGCCAAAGCCATACTCAGATAATTATTTTTCCAAACAGGTATTATCTAAATATGGATCATATCACTCTGAATCGATTAAGATAATTTAACAATTTCAGCTTGAGTTCGCCAACTACAAAATAATCATATCGACAGGAGAATAGAAACAGAGAACTATTGCAAAAAATACTAAGATGAACTGGGGGAGGTTAGGTGAAGATCCTTATGGTTGCTCCGGAGCAATTACCGGTTCCGGGCAATGGATCGGTTGAAATATGTATACTGGCAATTGCTAAGCAGCTTGCTGTAAGTCATAAGGTTACGATTGTCAGCAGACAAAGTTCAGGATTACCAAATGTTAGTAACCATGGAAACTTAACTATTGTTCGAGTGCCTACGGGAAGTTCACAGAAATACATCGCATCGGTCCTGCGTTATATCGGAGGAAAGTATTATGATATTATACAAGTGGATAATCGTCCCCACTATATGGCTAAAGTGAAGGATGCCTTCCCGTTAACCCCGGTTTCGCTTTTCCTTCATTCTCTGACTTTTGTTCCACGTACTAAAGCTGTGGCAACCAGCTTGGATAAGGCCGATTTGATTATTGCGAACAGTGTCTCATTAAAAAGTAATTTATCCCGCTTGTTTCCAACGCAATCCTCTAAGATAAGAACAGTATATCTAGGTGTGGACACGATCCGGTTCAAACCTAATTACTCAAAAAAGAAGTCTGATACCTTCCAGGTCCTGTTTGCAGGACGAATTATTCCACGTAAAGGTGTGCCGGTTATTATCCAAGCAATTGGAATTATGAAAAGAAAATATCCCAAAGTAAGATTGATCATCGTCGGGGGAGGTAAAGCGAATTATATCGATAGCCTTAGATTATTAGCACGAAAATATCGTATAAATGCGCGCTTTACTGGAATGATTCCTCATAATAGGGTCCACCAGCTATACTGGAACGCAGATTGCTTCGTGTGTCCTTCACAACGACACGAGGCATTTGGGCTTGTCAATGTGGAAGCTATGGCCTCTGGACTTCCCGTCGTAGCATCCAGTATCGGAGGGATTAAAGAAATAGTGAGACATGGGTCGAACGGGTATCTCGTTAAAAAATACAAAAGTCCTAATTCACATGCCGAGTGGATAGGGAAGCTAGCGGGTGACAAAAGTCTAGCTTCGAAATTGGGCAAACAAGCAAGAAAAGATGCGGTCGAGCGGTTCAGCTGGAAACAAATGGCCTATAAGCTAATGGCCATATATAAGCATGCATCTAATCTAAGAAAAAGAGGACTTCATAAACCATAAAGAAGCTCAGCTACATTATTGCAAGTGCACTTGGATACGATCTGAATATATATAGGAACTCGCCTTTACTATGCCTTACGAGGTGTGGTTAATATAGTCATCCTTTATTAATCTAATGCATGACTCACTGCCACGATCGTTATAGAGGTGATTGTTTGAGATGCAAATCAAAAAAAATTGTAGCTAAAAATACACCTTATAAAACCCCATATTACTTGATTAGTGGAAAAGAGAAAGGCGACACGGTTATTATCACTGCGGGGGTACATGGTAATGAACGTGCAAGTATACGTGCAGCTTTTTGGTTGCATTATTGTGCGTTGTGGCCATCTAATTATCGTGCCAGTAGTCAATCAGATGGCGTATGAACGCAGGATCCGAGGTGTCCCAGATTTAAATCGAACATTTCCCCGAGGAGTTAACCAAGAGGCCAAACATCCACTCTGTCAGCATTATCTTAATTAGCAAAAGAGATGAAGCCGCTATGGTACATTGATCTACATGAAGCGAATGGCATAGCTATGCTAAATCCCAAAATGTTAGGTCAGACCCATATCGCTCACCCTGAAAGTAAAGCAGTTCCTCCTGTAAATCGTGTTATACGTCGTATTAACCGTACAATTCCTATGAAAACCAGACATTTTAAGATACGATTGAGCTCTTTACCAGGTTCAGGAAGAATGCTGCGAAGCAGCTTATTAAAGCCAAGGCGATTACAGTTGAAACCAGTTTGGAATTATCAATATCTACTCGTATTCAATATCAGAAGCAAATATTGCAGTACTTATTAATGGAAGCGAAATTAACTTAATTTAATGACTTCTCATTTTTTTTAGCAAATAACATCTATTATATAACCTATTATAAATTAGAAACACTAACAACAAAAAGACGATATTAATGCCATTTTTTGTTGTTAGTGTTTTGTTAAGTGGAGGAAAGCATTTATTCCTCTTTGACCTAACGAAAGGAGTGATGCTTAACTGACAGCTCTTCTTGAAGAGCCGGTCTACAAGTTTCCTATATGGAGGGTTTCAAGGGTATTAAAATGCTCAGTCTTGGAAATAGAATATAAAGGTTCCTTATAGATTAGATGTTTAGAAAATGAATTAAGCAACCTCCAATGTTTGAATATTAAACGAATTAGAGTCTAGTAATTTCACTTTTTAGGTATTCTAAATTTTTCTGCAAATTATTAATATTATGTTTCAATCCTTCATCTCCGAAATCACATATTAAGAGTTCTTCAACGATTGTAGATACTTCTTCACTAAGTAATTTAATTGCATCATTTAGGTCGTTTATATTTAGGTTTTTGGTATTAGGTATTGGATTTTTATTTTTCATATACTACACTCCTAACCTATTAACTTAAAAGCAATATAGCATAAACTATAACTCACCTAATAATACGTTTAAATTTATTTAATTCTTTCATTAGATAGTCAATCTGCTTTTGCAAATTTTCTGAATCTTTGGATTGAATCTGCTGGTTTTGTGAATCTTGATTTTTTGATTTTTCTAATATCTCTAATGCTATTCCTGCAGAGATTGCTTGTAGACCATCACCTATTGTTGAAATAGTTGCCCCAATATAAGCTAATTTAGCAGCGTATATTTCTGTAGAATCTGATGATTGGTCAGAATTGTTTCTCCTCAAAGTATGCTCCTCCTTTTTTACATAAAAACACAATGTTCTTTTGTATGATATGCAATTATCCATCATTGGGTGTTTTTCATTGATTCGATATTCCAAGACTTTTTCCGGTTTCCATAATCCATTGTAATCGCAGTTATATTTCAATCTTTAATTAACATCTGATTTGTTGCCCTGGTAATGTTACTGTGAAACCGTAATACAAAATGCAGATACCTTAAAGGTCTAAGTCAATAATGAGGAAACAGTACTAACGACTACTAAAGAATTTTGATTTAATATACTTCCAGATATCTAATTAGCAAACAGTATCTTTTTGAGCGAATATGGGGAGTAGATGCCCAAGGGAAGGTGATATACAGACTATAACCGTTAATAAATTTATGTTTGTATAAAAAAATGAAAAATTCTGTATTTGACCGTTTTTAGAAGCTAAATGTGGAATTTGAAATTAATTGGGCACAAAACAATCATACACTCATATCATGGAGTAATAAGGTAAATATGAGGAGCGAGTCACATGCCCACTATAGTTGGAATGACTGAGATCGTTAGTGTTGGTTCAGGGTCGGTTATTCAAGTCGGGGATTCTATTCAAATTAAATCAACAAACTCAACTAAGACCTACGCAGGTGCAGGTTCATTCCTCACAGGTAGTCTTGTGAATTCAAACAACGCTGTAAGTGCGACAAACACCAATGATCCTGACTATCAAGATAACACTGAAAATGAAATTGGGATAGTGGATTAACTAGAGGCTTATATTAGATTTTGTTGTTAGAACACTTGTACACTCTTACTTTTCTCTTTTTCTCCGCGTATTCAATTGTTCAGAGTGTAGCGCCGTTACGTGGGGAAGCAGAGGGAGTGAGCATCTCGGGTATTGGTTATATGAAGAGGCTTATACAATGACGAGCATGATCTTTAGGTTCTAGGCAGGCTGCGTTGTTTTTAAGGTTGGATCCAAAACTGCAATTCGCTCGTTGCTAATCGCGATGTTCCTCATAACTACTCTTGTTTTCTGCTCTTAACTTAAATCTTTATGTATATCTTCGCATTGTACAAGGAATTGCAATGGCCTTTTTCTCCTTGGCTTTACAAAAAGGATAGTAGAAACTTTAGAGGAACGAGATTCATAAGGTATTTACCTATATTCCCTTGCGGCAATGCTCCCCTCGGTAATTGGGATAGTTTTATGGCAAGAGGGAGGAGTATTTGCCTTAGTTCTCTTTCACACTAATAGAAATTGCTTAAGTCGTTCCTATGAATTAGTGCTTGATAATAATTAGAAAGGGGGCAGCATTAAATGCTGCCCCTTTAATTATTTGGGAGCACTGTTCGAGCAGTTGGATCACAAAAGCTAAGACTATCTAATACGATGTGAACTAACTACCCAAGTGAGCAAGCGTTACACAGCCTCAAGCGGAATTTGGTGTGTTCTTGCTCACTTCTATACAATTCCGTTTTGTGGGATATGCTACATCGATACGGTGCGGAACTATAAATCACATTATCTTCTCACCATTATGCGATAATTACCCGATGTTTTTAATAGTAATCTTTTTGTTGATTGTGATTTCGAGATGCAGAAAGACTATCAAATAGCTAATAGATTTTCTAAATCTATGTTTATTTCCATACATTTATGGGCTTAACGTTTTTACTATTACCAAGAGCCGGTAATCCATAGAAGTCTTCGATAGTTCGCAGCATATTATAATGGTTTGTTTTGTTCATGTAGGCTTGATTTTTAATTTTTTGCCCAACCATAATAGTGGGAATTTTGTTCTTAGCACTCATATCGTCTTCGTCCCAAGTCAGAATAAAGATACTATTATTCTTTTTAGCCCATTCTACATAACCTGCCATGTTAGTCTTTAACCAATCGTCTGCTTCTTTAATTGTCCCATCATGAATGTCGTGTTTTAGATTTGGAATAACAAAGGAAACAGTTGGCAGCTTACTATAATCTTTTGGAAAAGATGTAAACGGCATATTTACTTTCGCGGGAACGTTTGTGAAATCAACCCAAGGGTTATGTTTACGAGCATACAAAGTTTTTAGGTCATACGGCCCGGTAAACCCTACACTAGGCAATCCTTCAGAATAACCTCCAAATGAATAGCCGTGCTTTACAAGTTCATTAGCTAAATTGTCCGTCTTAAAAGTATGGGATGGTTTATCATCGGTGACACCTTGATTTGAACCGGAGAAAAGGTCAATGTAGTTCGGCTGGCTCGGGTGTTCAATTGAATAATGGTTAGTTAGATTGGCACCGGTTTTTACAAGTTGATTAATATAGGGGGCATTTTTATTCCCTATAATCTCTTTGTAAGAGTGGTTCTCTTCTACAACAATGACGATATGAATTGGTGCTAGTCTGGTTTGCGATGTGAAGGTAGAAGCTTGAACCGTTTTAGGGTTTTGTTTTGTAAATAGACCCATTGTTAAACAGAGTACAAGTACAACAAATATAACGCTCACTATTCCAATTTTCATTTTTAGCCCTCTCTAATTAATCTCTCATTTAATGAACTATTATAGTTCACATCCCATTAAGCCGATGTGAAATAAATCTTAAATAAATATTAACTCGATCCTACGGTGCATCATATTTTTACCTGTTATTTTGATATTAATATCCAGTTAATAAAATTTTCATTTTTTTACGCTATCCTACAGAAGCAAAATAATTGATAAATTTTCGTTATCACTTGAGAGGGGTATGTGAATGGCTGTGTTACAAAAAGAACATAATGAGCTTTTAAGCAAGGTACCGCAAGTTACCATTTTTTTCTGGTTAATCAAGGTATTATGCACCACAGTAGGAGAAACATTTTCGGACTTTCTAAGCATTAATGTAGGCTTGGGTCTTCCGGTCACTACTTTAGTTATGGGTGTTGCATTTGTAATTGTGTTGTATATTCAGTTTAAATCATCGAAATACAACCCGTTTATTTATTGGCTTACCGTTGTTCTCATCAGTGTATTCGGTACTTTAATAACCGACAATATGACAGACGGATGGGGAGTGCCGCTTGAACAAAGTACAATCATCTTCACTCTTTTATTGGCAGTAACATTTCTATCCTGGTACGCTAGCGAAAAAACATTATCGATCCACTCGATTTATACGTTTAAAAGAGAAATTTTTTATTGGCTAACCATTCTTTTTACATTTGCATTAGGCACGGCGGTAGGAGATCTTTATTCGGAGCAGCTCGGCCTCGGGTATCTAAAAACAGGCATTATCGTTATCGTCATCATTGCTTGTATTTTCGTAGCATGGAAATTAAAGCTGAATGAGATTTTGGCATTTTGGATTGCCTATATTTTGACTAGACCGCTTGGGGCTTCGTTAGGAGATTATTTGTCCCAGTCGAAGAAAAATGGCGGCTTGGAGTTAGGCGCTACAATAACAAGCGTCATTTTTCTTATAGCTATATTGGCGGTTATCCTTTTATTATCTGTAACCAAGCTTGATTTAATCCCAAGAACCGATGGAGTTAAAAGTAATGATCAACATGCGGGAGTAAAAAGGGTGTGGATGCAGTCCATCACGACAATCGTTGTATTATTAGCTGTAGGAATTGGAGGGTATAGTTGGTCAAATCATAATCTTGTACCGAAAGTGAATTCGTCTCAAACAACCTTGAGCGGACAATTAAATGATTTCATACAGACTGAAAATAACATTCAGAATAGTATCAGTAGCAAGGACTGGAAGTCTGCAAAGTCTGGAGCCGACGATCTGGAACATAACTGGGACAAGTCAGAGCCTATGCTAAGAAAAATGGATCGAAAAACATGGACCCAAATTGATGGGACCATTGATAGTGTTCTAGCTGCCGTTCGCAGTAAAAACCCTGATCCTGTAAAGTGTAATTCGGTACTAACTGATTCATTGAATGTATTAAATTCATCTAATCAATAAGGTATTGAACATACAGCCTGAGGGATCTAGTATTCCTTGGGCTTTTGTTGTTCTCTTTATCTGTGAGGACACTTCTAGGAAATATTAATTAAGAAACTGTTAATAAGGCCTTCACAGTCACTTTAGATTTAGTCCTTATATTTGATCTAAAAGAAGGAGTCGGAGATATGAAACCAAACTCGAAAATTATGATTATTTATGCTTCATTTGGTGATGGTCATATCAAAGCGGCAAGAGCGTTGTTAGAGTCATTTACAGCTTTAGGGTATAACAATATACAACTGATTGACTTGTTAGAATTAACGCATCCTCGTATTAATTCTGCTTCAAGGTGGCTTTACTTAAAAAGCAGCAGCTATGCACCTAAAGGATATGGATGGTTTTATACTCTAACCAATAGCACGAAGCAAAGTCGAGTTTCAAATCATATTTATCATTCCTTCGGTAAGAAGAAGATGCTCGAAGAATGGAATTCAGAAAAACCGGAATTAATCATTCATACTTTTCCTTATCTGACTGCAGACGAACTAAAATTTCAATCTGGTCAAGGTGTTCCAACCCTTACGGTTATAACGGACTATGTACTGCACAGTCGCTGGTTGCATGAGAATACAAGTCATTACTGCGTGGGGAGCGATACAATTAAAGCGCAAATGCTGGCAGCAGGCGTCCCTGAACATAAGATTTCTGTTACAGGAATTCCTGTTCATTCAAAATTTTTTGACAAAGAGGATAAAGCTGCTATTTGCGATATATGGGGATTTGAACCAGACCGATCTCGCGTACTTCTTATGGCAGGAGCATATGGGGTTCAGCGATCTTTAAAATTAATGATAAGTACTGTGCGGGAAGTGACAACTAGTGACCTCATTGTTGTTTGTGGTAAAAACAAAAAGCTAAGAAAACGATTAGAGAGAGAGTACTATAATGAGAAAAGAATCCATGTTATCGGTTATACAGATAAAGTACATGAGCTCATGACCATATCCGACTGCTTAATCTCTAAAGCAGGCGGAATTACGTTAACGGAAGCATTAGTTAAGAATCTTCCAACCATTGTTTTTCAACCTATACCTGGACAAGAAGAAGGAAACGCACAATTTTTATCAGGTCTAGGTGTATTAGGTATTGCCAATGACAAATATTCCTTAACAAGAGAGTTATATAGTGCATTAAATCTTAATAGGAACAGGAACATGAAACAAGCGTCTGCATCCGTATGCTTTAAACAATCCTCCATGCGTATTGTAGAAGAAGCTTTAAAGCTAACTGGCTTAGTGGAAAAGGGGTCGGAATGGACGGTAAACGAAAGAAAGGCAGCGCAAATCCATGCATAAGTCTGGGGATTCCCTATTTTCAATAGCATTATTGCTTTTGTTTACAGAATTTCTAAGGGGAGCGTATTTGGTTGCTTTTCTTCCCAATCTGGTAGAAGAGAGGCTGGGCATTTCAATATCCGTAGTAGGGATAGCTGTTTCGGTCCACTATCTTGTAGATAGCTTATGTAAAATTTATATCGGTTACATGATTGATCGATACGGATACCGGGCTATTTTACATCTTGGTTTCTTACTTGCCGCAGTTGGTATGTTTCTGATAATACTCGCAAAATCAGAAATGCAGATATTTTTATCTTCCGCTCTACTTGGGATAGGCTTATCACCGATTTGGCTGATTAGCATGAAGCAAGTAAAAGGGGAGAACAGAGCAAAACAAGCCGGATTTATTTATGTATTCTGGATGGCAGGACTGGGATTAGGACCAGTGTTATTTAATTTAGTTCTAGACTTGGGATGGAACTACAGTGTCCTGGTGCTTATCCTTGCATTAGTTCTGGGATGGTTAGCCGGTGCTTTCAATCATCTGCATAAAAGGGTCGAGAGTAAGGGAGCATCCCCGCAGTCCATAGTCCCTTATCTTAAACAGGTAACGGCATATATTAGAGTGAATCCCTTTATCTTGCCGGCCATTATATTACAAACGACTGGTGCTGGCATGGTTGTCCCTTTTCTGAATGTTTTTGCTGCAAACCGACTTTCCCTGACTCACACGGAACTATCCATTATTATGATACTTGGAGGGGCGAGTGTAATTCTCTTATTAGTCCCAATGGGGAAATGGTTCGATGCATCGGGAAGCCGGTGGTTTCTGATTAGTGGATTCGGATTGTTTGCTATATCTCTTTATGCATTTACAGGAGTAGACTCCTTTTATATGTCGTTGGTTGTTGTCATAGTGATGGGTGCCTCCTATGCAATGCTGTTGCCCGCTTGGAATGCACTAATGTCCAGACATGTACCTATGGATGCTTCCGGAACGGGATGGGGATTGCTGTCAACCATTGAAGGCTTCGGTGTAGTGGTAGGACCGTTAATAGGCAGCTTTTTGTATGTTTACGGGAGTATAGATACGCCGTTTATTGTTAGTGCTGTAATGTTTGGAATGATCAGCATCATGTATTTTTTTATGCCTTCTAAAGTATTTAGGTATACGTCTCAAAATGCATGAAAAGGTAAGTAAGCGATAAACCGGACTATAAGGAGAATCGCCCATGTCCATACGTCTAAAATTATTATTTTCGTATTTGATTATGTTAGTTGTACCTTTGCTAACGTTAATAGTTACTTCTATTCTGCTCGTCATTATTTTTAAAGGCGATTTGCATGATATTCGGATGATTTATGAAACTAATATAGAAGGTTTTGAAGAAGAGGACTACCATCGCCTTATTAAACAGTCCATCGAACAAAATCCTGATTTGTTGCTCGACCGGAATTATGTGAATCGATTGTCTTCTCAGCTTTCATCTAAGCAGACCTATTTATTGATTCGAACAGATGAACAAATGATTTATGTTTCGGATGAACTCCGTACGAAAGCCATTCTTTTATCCAAACTAACATCCATTCATAATAATGACCTAAGATCGGTTTCGCGTACTAAGTCATATGGAAACAATGATTATTATCATTATGTTGGTTATGCGTTCCATATCCAGAACAAAGCTATAGATTTATATATAATCACAAAGGTAGACCCCATCGTTTATTTTTCTAAAAAATATGCCCCCTATCTTCTGGGAGCAGTCATTGTCGTATTAGTGTTAACTAATGTTCTACTGACTTTGTACATGTCTAGACGCATTATCAGGCCAATAATGTCACTGCGACGCTCAGCACTCTCTTTTACGGAAGGCAATCTTAACGATCCTGTCATCGTCCATGGCAAGGATGAAATCGGGCAATTAGGCGTGGTCTTTGAAAAATTAAGAACACAGCTTTTACATTCGTTTCGTGTGCAAGAGCAGTTTGAAAATAATCGTAAGGAACTAATCATTAATATATCTCATGACTTGAAAACTCCGATTACGTCTATTAGAGGATATGTGGATGGACTGATAGAGGGGGTTGCCTTGTCTTTGGAAAAAACGGAGAAGTATCTTCGGACAATTTCTAACAAAGCAGCTGAAATGGACAGGTTAATTGATGAGCTCTTTTTATATTCAAAGCTTGATCTTAATCGAATGACCTTTGTATTTGAGACGGTGAATGTGAAGGCCTTTTTGGCAGATTGGATTGAGGAGTTGGCATTTGAACTGGAAAAAGAGGGGATTAGTCTGCTTTTCAATATTCAAATCATCGATTCCATTGAAATGAAAGTAGACCGCAAGTCCTTTCGTAGAGTATTAGAGAATATTATCCAGAACAGCTTGAAGTATATGAACAAAGAAGAGAAAATCATTCAATTGGTTGCATCGATTAGCCAATCCAATTTGAACTTGACGATAGAGGATAATGGAAGTGGAATTCCTGATTCAGCCTTGCCCTATATTTTTGATCGCTTTTACCGAGCTGATCTTTCTCGTAATTCCGAAATAACAGGGAATGGATTGGGCTTAGCCATTGCCAAACGTATTGTCCTTGAGCATAATGGGAGTATTTCTGCAGAAAGCACGGAAGGTGTAGGCACGAAGATGACCATAAGTATTCCTAAAAGTTCATAAGGAGATTTACATGGTATGCCTATCCACTATGGGAATGAGGAATAACGAATGAAAAGCATTCTTGTTATTGAGGACGATACGACTATCTCAGAACTACAGCGGGATTATTTGGAGATTAACGGGTACGAAGTCCAGATAGCTGCGGATGGCGAAGCCGGTTTAGCGATGTGCCTCTCGGGTATTTATGACTTGGTCATCCTTGATTTGATGCTCCCAAAGATAAACGGGTTTGAGGTGTGCAAGAAAATTCGAGAGAAACTGGACATCCCCATTCTGATTGTAACTTCACGCCATGAAGATATCGATGTGATTAGAGGACTCGGAATCGGCGCTGATGATTATATTACGAAACCGTTCAAACCTGCTGAATTAGTTGCTAGGGTAAAGGCACACCTTGAGAGATATAAGCGGCTAGTTGGTCTTAAAGATATTAATAATATCATTCAGATCCGGGATTTAGCCATTGATGCGGATACCCGAAAGGTTTTCGTTAATAATGAGGAAGCCGTACTAACGACCAAGGAATTTGACTTGTTGTATTTCCTTGCGACCCATCCGAATAAGGTTTTCAGCAAAGAGCATCTTTTTGAGCGGATATGGGGAGTAGATGCTCTTGGTGATATACAGACGGTGACCGTGCATATCCGTAAAATTCGCGAGAAAATTGAAAAAGATTCTGCAAATCCCGAATATATCGAGACATTATGGGGAGCAGGTTACCGCTGCAAAGGATGAAAAGTCTGATCCAATGATCAGACTTTTTTATTTTACTTCATAATAATTAATAAAAATTTAATCGGATTTTCACAGCTCGTTGAGAATTGAATTTTAAAGTAAGGTACGTCCACTTAAGGATAAATAGAAAATTGGAAGAGGGGAAGTTGCCAGCATTATGCAAAATATACTAACAGCCGTTGTTCAGGGAATCATAGAAGGACTAACTGAATTTCTTCCGGTGTCTTCAACGGGGCATTTGATATTGACTGGGAAGTTGTTGGATTTTACGGGAGACAAGGCAGATACCTTTGAAATTATTATACAGCTGGGCGCTATCCTGGCGGTTGCTGTTATTTATTGGCGCAGGATTTTAAGCTTACTTGGCGTTAGCCGATTCTCCTATGGAGAAAGTCAGACTCAAGCATCAGGTAAACTAAATCTTATTCACGTTATTCTTGCGTGTCTGCCTGCGATGATATTAGGTTTGCTCCTGCATTCTTTTATTACCTCCTATTTATTCTCCTCATACACGGTACTTATAGGGCTAGTACTTGGCGGCATTTTTATGTTGTTTGGAGAGCGTAGACAAGCTGCCGTTCAATCAGAAGGCGTTGATCAGATTACTTATAGGCAAGCTGTATATATCGGATTATTTCAATGTCTAGCGCTGTGGCCGGGCTTCTCTCGTTCGGGAGCAACGATAGCGGGAGGTTTACTGTCCGGAGTGGGGTATAGAGCGGCAACAAATTTTTCTTTTCTTATTGCGATTCCAATGATGGTAGCAGCAAGCGGATTCGAGTTATTGAAAAGCTACGATACATTAACGGCATCGGATGCCGTGTTCTTTATCACCGGTTTTATTGTAGCCTTTGTAGTGGCCTTGCTTGCAGTAATTACTTTTTTAAAGCTTCTTGAACGCTTCAAGCTTGCTCCTTTTGCTTATTACCGATTTGTGCTCGCAGCGGTATTCCTGGTATATCTAGTGGTCACAGGGAACTGATGCTTCATTTATAGCTTGGAAAGGAGTTATAAGAGATATGCAGAGTATTATTGATTGGATCTCAAATATAGCGGTCCAACTAATTGATGCGATTGGCCTCTACGGCATATTTATCGGTATGGTCCTGGAAAGTGCTTGTATACCTATTCCGAGTGAAGTCATTTTATTAAGCGGGGGTCTCTCTGCTGCTAACGGTACGATATCATGGCAGGAGGTGGTCGTCGCAGGTGTACTCGGAAATGTTCTTGGATCAATAATTGCTTACCATGTTGGATCTCTTGGCGGAAGGAAAATACTTAATAAGTACGGGAAATATGTGCTCTTTAGAAACTCGCATCTTGATCAAGCCGAGAAGTGGTTTACCCGATATGGTGCAATGAGCGTATTCTTTACCAGAAACCTTCCTTTTATCCGAACTTTCATATCCTTGCCAGCGGGCATAGCAAAGATGAGGTTCTCTACTTTTCTGCTATATACTTTTTTAGGCTGTATTCCATGGAATATTGCATTGGCCTATGCGGGTTATAAATGGGGAGCGAATGCGGATGTATTGGAGAGTTACATGCATCCGATCAGTTATGCTGTTGCGATAGTAGTTGTTGGACTACTTGCGTATTGGCTCCTTATTAAGAAACGGAAGAGAGTTTGATGGATACGCCGGCGATACATGCATCAGCCTCTAATCTGATCATGGAGCATTATGAGTATGACTACTCGCCCAGTGGAGAACCAGTTATTTATATCAAGGTATTGAATACGAGCTCCAAGGTATTGATCGGTGATCTTTCTGTCCAATTGGATCGAGCTTATAATACCAGTCAAGATGAATATGGATACAAGCATGTCGGCCATTCCATTGCCTTGCATAATGTTATTATTGGGCCGGGAAAGGAACACAATCTCGAATTCATGAAAGCTCCTAAACTAAGCGTTGGCGATTACAGAGCGGATATCCAGTTTAGTTATTTAACCGAAGATAAGGAGGATCGGATTGATTTTACAATAAAGCAATCGGATTTAGTTCAACGGAGTGCGAAAGATCCCAGTTCTCCTAAGGGCAGCCTTTTTAGCCCGTTTAGGAATCTTAAGTGGGCAATCATCTCTCTATTAATTGCAGGGGCTATTATTACGCTCATAAAGAGTCGTACTCAATCTGAGAAATAAGGGGATAGGCATGTACACTTATAAAACGGAATTTAACCCAAAAGCTACAACGATGCTAGCAAAAGTACCTGAAATTACGGTGTATTTCTGGATAACGAAGCTAATTACAACTGGTCTTGGAGAAGTGGCATCAGATTTTTTATTTGAAAAATTAAATCCATTCCTCTCCGTGCCGATAAGTGTAGCGATTTTTGTTGCAGCTATGGTTCTCCAGTTCAAGTCGAAAAAGTATATCGCCAGTCTGTATTGGCTGGTTGTCATAATGGTAAGCATATTTGGCACTACAGCAGCTGATGTTATACGAGCTGGTTTGGGAAATACGGCTTCAACTCTATTTTTTATTGCCTCGCTTGCAGTCATTTTCAGAACTTGGTATGTGAAAGAGAAGAGTTTATCGATTCATAGCATTAACACGCGCCGGAGAGAAGTGTTTTATTGGATGACGGTCCTGACCACATTCGCTCTCGGCACTTCTGCAGGCGACTTAACAGCCTCCAGCATGCATTTGGGATATTTAGCTTCCGGAATAATGTTCTTTGCTTTGCTATTCATACCCGCATTATGTTATCGGCTGTTTCATCTGAAAGAAATTACAGCTTTCTGGATAGCTTATGTTTTGACTCGTCCTGTGGGAGCGTCCTTCGCGGATTGGCTTTCCGCGGCACCAGGCCATGGCGGTGTTGGTTACAGCAAAGGACTCGTTAGTCTAGTACTCTTGATTGTGATTGTGCTTCTCGTTGTCTTTCGAGGCGGTACCCCTGCAAAGATGGAGGAGAGTCAGCAGGTCGCTGTTAATCAGTAATGGGGGATCTTCTTATTTTCATGCTCATTTCATAGTTTATTGGTATATTTAAGATCTATGAAATAGCAGGAGGTAAGATAACATGCGCGTCTTGCTTGCAGAAGACGATGAAACGCTGGTGAGTTAACCGAGTATCAACTTAAGCGAAGATACCTTGTCGTAGATTGGGTAGGGTTATCGGCTGATAGTGGACGGGGGCACGCATGTTTAAACAAACGTGAATACGACTAACGCGCGAATTCTCTCTAACCGTAGGTATTATCTTAATGATAACTGCGGTTTTTTCTCTATGGATGGTACAAAATATGCTGACGACGGCAGAGGACAATCAGCTTACGACGTTAAGCGGTCAGTACAAGTCAGAATTGCAAAAGCTGCTGGGCTCTCCAACTGGTTTAAATGATGAAGTGGCAGAAGAGGTTTTTTCTATGAATGCGCTATTGCCAAGTGTTCTCGAAAAGCCAGCTCATGACTACCATAATGTTCGAGCGGATGGACGTACATTTCGAATTGGAGGGTTTAAGATGGGCGTTTGCAGGGCTTGCACTAGTCCTGCTATATCTGGCGGAGTTGCAGGTTATTTGATAGCTGGCCGGGCGATGAAACCGATCGCGAATGCTTTCCAAAGGCAGGAGCAGTTCACTGGTGATGCATCGCGCGAGCTCCGAACACCGCTAAGCATAATGAGATCCGCTTATGAGGTGTTGGATGAGGAAAGGGATAATCTAACGAGACCCTCGCTGCATGCGGTCCAACGATCATGCTGTCGGAGAAAGCGACGGAAAGACTGTGAGCCCATCAATATTGCCGGTGACGTAATCGCCCGACAACACCACTGTATCACATCATAAAATTCCGATTATTCCAAAGGCGAGTCGCACCCGTTGCTGCGCCTGATGATTAAAGGAATATTCCATGGAAACTGCTCTTGAATTGGTTTCAAAAATTCTCATCAAATTCTAATCTTGATCTCAAGGCATTCTCATGTTGACTTGCTATAGTTGTAAATGTCATAAGACAAACCCAAAATTGGAGGTAACAAAATGAAGAAGAAGACATGGATTATTGCCGCAGCTCTTTTTGCGGTGGTAGCTACTGGATCGGGATCTTTGCTGCATTCAACGTATGCGGCTTCGGGTAACAATAAGTCGTCGGTGGAACTAACCCCAATGACAACGAATTCCGACAACACCGCTGTCTCGTCTACTCAAGAGAAGTCCGATGGCGATGGCGAGGTTGCCGACGATCAAGTGAAATCCAGCTCTGTTAAAGCGGCCAACCAAGAGAAGTCCGACGGGGACGGCGAGGTTGCCGACGATCAAGAGCAATCCGATAAAGACAGCGCGAATGGCGTAGACCATCAAGACGATGGCGAAACGAATGAGGATTAATCCAATTCGGGCATAAAAGATCAACGGGCAGGAATCCTATTACAGGGGTTCTTGCCCTTTTGAATATATTCGGAAAGGAATCCGCATGAGAAAATTGCTCCTTATTGAAGATGAACCGAACTTTGCCCGTTTTGTTGAACTCGAGTTAGAGCATGAGGGCTTCGAAGTCACAGTTGTTCATAACGGGCGGGAGGGATTCTTGTTAGCCAGTGGACAGGAATGGGATCTGATCCTGTTGGATCTTATGCTCCCGGGTCTTAGCGGAATCGAAATTTGCAGACGGCTTCGAAGTCAGAGAAACAAGACCCCGATCATCATGCTCACGGCTCGCAATAGCGTGATGGATCGAGTTTCGGGCCTCGACAGCGGCGCTGACGATTATTTGCCCAAGCCTTTCGAAATCGAAGAATTGCTTGCCCGAATACGGGCGTTGTTTAGAAGAGTGGATCCGTCGGAGGATGAAGAAAACGAAAAGATAGAGTTCCATGACCTTCAAGTATATGTCAGTTCGCGAACGGTCAAGCGCGATGGAGAGGAACTGTCCCTCACCAAACGGGAATTCGATCTGTTGGTCGTCCTTCTTCGAAATGCGAACAACGTGCTTAGCAGAGATCAACTGCTCGACCTGGTATGGGGATTTGAGTCCGGAGCGGAGACTAACGTAGTCGATGTTTATGTCCGATATATTCGGCAAAAATTGGGCGGCGGAGATAAATACATTCAGACCGTACGCGGCGTAGGTTACGTGATGAAAGGGTGAGCACATGCCCATCAAGTACAAATTGGCTTTATGGACAACATCGCTGATTCTAATATTGTTTATCGTGTATACCATTGCTCAATACAACGCAGTAACGCAATGGATGATGAATTCCCAGAAAGACTCGATGAGAAGGACGGCTGCCGAAATCATCGGATATTTCTCAGAACAAGAGGAACCACTGGATAAGGAAGGATTGGAAGAGAGCAGAGGGTTTCTGCAGCGGTTCGTTCAAAACAATCAGTTGCTCAGGCTGTTGGACCCCGCCGGCCGGGAAGTGATGATTCTCACCCGTGAGCTTCCTTCCGAATGGGTTCCAGTTCAAACGGCGGAAAGCGAATCGATCGTATCCCTGCGCCATGGACAGGACCGATTGATGGTGGTTCGTGCTCCGATCAATACGACTTCATTCAAAGGCACTTTGGAGTTAGCGGCAAACTTGGAAAACGAAGATGCGATGAAGGATCGATTGAGAAGTCTCATGCTGGAGCTTGGGGCACTTGGGATAATCTTTAGCACGATTGGAGGTTTAGTTGTCGCTTGGCGGTTGCTGAAACCGTTGAACCGCATGGCTTCCGCTATGAATGACATCAAGCGAACAGGGGTGAGCGGACGAGTAAGATATCGAAACAATGGGGATGAAATTTCCCGACTTTCTTCTATCTTCAATGAGATGATGGAGGAGTTGGAACGTTCCTTCAATCGACAGCGCCAATTCATTGAAGATGCTTCGCATGAAATCCGAACTCCCATCGCCATCATAGAAGGACATATGAAATTATTAAAGCGATGGGGAAAGAATAATCCGGCGATTCAAGAGGAATCCATAGCCGCAGTAATCGAAGAGATCGTACGTTTACGCCAATTAACTAATCAATTATTAGATTTATCTGGCGACCTGCATCATCCTGCAGAGGAAATTTCCGATCCAATCGATCCTTCGAATGTCGTGATGGAATTAATACAAAACTACCGATTGCTTTATCCGCATTTCACGATCGTAAGCGATTTGAAAGAAGGGAAGCGCATTCGAATAGACGAGCATCGGTTACATCAGGTCTTGATCATCCTGTTAGATAACGCCGTTCGGTATTCCAGTCAGAATCCTGTGTTGCGAATAAGCCTTCAAGTTGTTGGAGAGAATATCCATATATCTGTCGAAGATAAAGGAATCGGCATTCATAAGAAGGACATACCTTACATTTTTGACCGCTTCTTCCGTGTAGATAAGGGAAGGGGACGGAAGGAAGGAGGAAATGGCCTCGGATTGTCGATCGCGAAAAAAATCACGGAGAAATATGGGGGGGAAATCCGGATCATAAGCGAAATGGGTATCGGAACTACGGTGACCTTGATTTTCCCGCATGCATAACTTTTCATGGATTTATCTAGTGACAA
This sequence comes from Paenibacillus sp. BK033, assembly GCF_004345425.1. Classification (GTDB taxonomy): domain Bacteria; phylum Bacillota; class Bacilli; order Paenibacillales; family Paenibacillaceae; genus Pristimantibacillus. The sequence continues at coordinate 795,413 of NZ_SLVP01000002.1, read as the reverse complement.
GAACATTGGTCATTTGCCGCTGAGATGAATCGTTAATAAGTAAATAATATGAACTTATTAAAATTTTAAGATTTAACGTCTATGATATTGTCGAGCAAAGAGCGAAAGCATTTTCGATATCTTCTATACTTGTACAAGGAGGATGCGATTTCATGTCGGAACAACCAAACAAACCGAAAATATTGCTTAGCAAGGTACCTGAAGTTACGATTTACTTCTGGATCATCAAAGTCCTATGCACAACGGTCGGGGAAACATTTGCGGATTTTCTCAATTTCAACTTGGGATTCGGTTTAACGAACACAACAATTATTATGGGAGTCGCTTTTTTCATTTTATTGTTTCTTCAATTCAGGACAACGAAATATGTACCCGCTATATATTGGCTGACCGTCGTATTAATAAGCGTTTTCGGAACGTTGGTTACAGATAATTTGACGGACGGGATCGGAGTTCCGCTGGAGAAAAGCACGACTGTATTCAGCATACTGCTGGGACTGACTTTCCTGGTTTGGTACTTAAGCGAAAAGACGCTTTCTATTCACTCGATCTACACAAGGAAACGCGAAGTTTATTATTGGCTAACCATTCTATTCACGTTCGCCCTTGGAACAGCTGTCGGCGATCTGTATTCCGAACAACTCGGACTTGGATACTTTAACACAGGTCTCACGGTCGTTATTATCATCGCGATTATGTATTTGGCTTGGAAATGGCTTCGTCTAGATGCGGTATTAGCTTTCTGGGTCGTTTATATTCTGACTCGTCCGCTTGGGGCGTCCTTAGGTGACTACTTGTCCCAAACCAAAGTAAATGGCGGATTAGGCTTAGGTACAACGATAACAAGCGTCATTTTTCTAGTTGCGATTTTGGCTGTCATCATTTTCTTGGCTGTTACCCAAATTGATACAGTTCCGAACAGCGGAACCGCAGAGTCGGAGCATGCAAAAGAAAGAAAAAGAAACGTCCTCATTCAAACCGTATCCGTACTTTGTGTTTTCTTAGCTGTCGGCATCGGCGGATATGTTCAGTTGAGCAATAAAATCGCATCGCAAATCGATTCTTCCGGATCGTCTTCAACGTCCAATTCGGCATCACTAGCCGGACAGTTGACGGATTTCGTGAATATAGAAAATGATATGTCGAAAGCCGTGAACGTAAAAGACTTTGCTGCCGCGAAAAAGGGTGCTGACAATTTGGAACATAAATGGGATACGTCGGAGCCAAAGCTTAGAAAAATAGACGGCTCCACATGGACTCAAATCGATGGAACGATCGACGTGGTATTGGCCGCAGTCCGCAATGGAAAACCCGATGTGAATCAATGCAATAACGCCCTTCAAGAGTCGCTGAAGGTATTGAACGAAGCCAACAAAACAGCGGCTTCACAAGCTCCTGCGTCGTCGCAATCTGAGACTTCTCAATCCCCGGCAGCGTCTCCGGAAGCCGGAACAGCTACGCCACATGCGAAATTGGCCGGACGATTAACGGATTTTGTAAATATTGAAAACGAGATGTTGAATGCAGTAAACACAAAGGATTTTGCTGCAGCCAAAAAAGGCGCTGACAATTTGGAACATCAATGGGACAATTCCGAGCCTAAGCTTAGGAAAATCGACGGTTCCACTTGGACCAAGATCGATGGTACGATTGACGTTGTATTGGCTAACGTTCGTAAAGGCAAACCTATTGCCAGCCAATGCGTCACTGCGCTTAATGACTCGCTTAATATCATGAGCGGAGCAAATCAATAAAAATAGAGGATAAGATTTTCTTTCTGACGGGTAGATATGCTTAGAAGCTTATTTTAGTTGGTCACTATTTTGGGATTCGCGTCTTCTTTTTAATAATCCTGCTTCTCTTAAAATGCTTCGTAATATATTCATCTGATAACTTATTCGCAATTTAAGTGGTAAACCGATTCCCGTTTCTACTGTTATTGCATTGGAATGCAGCAGATGGTAAGCGGCTGAACGTCCCGATCCAGGTAATTCTCGCTGAAGGAGCGAAAAATGTATCGAAGCCTTCTTGATAGATGTATTCAATCGTCGAATCATCCTTTTTGCAGCAGGGATAGCCTTGCTTCTAGGGTTAACGATCAAGGTTTGTCCCAGTGACCTTGGATGGATACCGGATAATCCATTCGCCTCATGCAGATCCACGTACCATACCGGTTGGTGTTCCCTGGCAAGCTCGAATACTGCTCTTGAAAGGGGGTGACAAGCTGATTTGAAAATGTGTTTTGGGAACGTTCGATTCAGATCTGGAACCCCTCTTATTTTTTTTCTAACCGCAATCTGATTGACTATAGGAATAATTATTAACCTTCCGCTGTGGACATGAATAATATCCCTTTGAAGCAATTCAACTAGTTTTTTTGCTGAAAGAAACCCTGCCCGTTCTGTCCCGTGAATACCCGCCGTTACCATAACTGTACTCCCCTGAGAAACTCCATCGACAATATAATATGGCGTCTCGTGCTCGCTGCTCTTGGCCAGCAGCTGTTTTGTGATTTGCATATTTCTCACCCCCAGATAGTTCTAAAATACGTTGTGATCGAAATCGTTGAAACGGACAAATGAATTAACTTGTAACCACTATTTCAAAAATGTGTATATCAAAGGTCACGATGCCTAGTGTAATAATGGCAACAGGCCACTCCGAGCCGATCACTTTTAAAAAAACATCATTATCTTCATTTAAGGAGCAGATTCTATGCTACCGATAAGACTCGTAATCCGAGTATCAAATGAGCCTGACCATATTGTAATCGTTGTGGAACAGATGATAAAGAATACAACCGTGACACAGCGGTCTAATCATTATTCCGTTCTTCGAACGATTGAAGATTTTTATGGGCTCGAATATGCGGGACTGAGCAAGTATTCGAAAAGCTTGCCCGTGTTCAAAGCAAAACCTGACTGCTATTATACAAAAACTCCGGCTCTAAAAATTGGCCGGAGTTTTTGCTGTGTCTAACTTTTACTAAAGCGGGACAATACGGGAATGACGCGCAGGATTTGATTATAGAGAGAGATAAATAGCCTGGAAATTGGGTCGATCTGCTTTCTCAAGGCAAATACCGTCAAGGCTATTAAGAATGAAAGCACGACGGCTCCTAAAATATCAGCAGGGTAGTGTACGCCCACATAGATACGCGAGATCCCCGTCAAGACGGCAAAAACCAACATGAGTACGCCTGTTTGTCGCTTCATAAGCAGTATTACAAATGCAAACGAAAACGCCAATGTCGCATGATCACTCGGGAACGAGGCATCCGCTGCATGCGAGATTAATTGATGCACGGTATGATCGACGAACGGACGAGGATGATTCACAAGCGGCGATATGACCCAAGCAGCCAGTAAGAGAGAGACTGCTGCGGTTAGGCATGCAAAGAATACAGCCCGTTGATTCTCTTTACTTCCGCTGCACCACAGGAAAACGAGTATGGCTAGCATCAGCCACACGATATCTTGCGCAAATATTTCCATGAGATCATCTATCCAATCAAAACGGCCGGCAAAGTTATTGATGATATGGAACAGTTGTTCGTTCAATGATGTTTCCTCCCTTCAAATTTCAACTCGATAATGATATCAAAAATAACTTAAAAATCTCTTAATTTTTGTTCCTTAAAAAGATTTATTATTTTTCAAGTTTCTGACTCATGTCTTTCTCATTTGAGGACCAAACTGAATTTGGTGTAATGACCGCCACAAGTCAGTAACCGAGAGTGAGGCAGAAACTCTCGTACAACACTGAGGTAATATTCCCAGCTAAGAGGACAAGGCTCCCGGCTATTGGAACTTAGGATCATACACAGACAAAGTTTGAATTAGATGAGAAAAAATAAAATAGGAATGAAATTTGCCGACGATGGCGGCCTTAGTCCAATAGAATTCAGGAATAAGGCCGCTTAAATATTTTTATTATTTGTGAATACTTGAGTTGGTGAGAATCGTTTAGTTTTATGCTGCTTGTGGGAATACCTTGGTCGGTTCGTCTGCTCTTGGAAATTGCAAAAACGATAAAATTACTATTATGTTTATATGCCCATTCAACCTGCCATGTTATTCTTTAGCCAATCATCTGCTTTTTTAATTGTTCCATCATGACATCATGTGTTAGATTTGGCATAACAAATGATGTAAAACGTCGAGCTAAGGTACAACGTATTCAACAAGATTAACAGGAACATATTCGTCACTCTAAAATGTGCTCTGGTTTATCTCATTTTCACTTAATTAAACATACATTAGTTATATCAGAGTAGTATAACTTTAATTATTTAGAGTGAGGGATATATACGAAAAAACATCTAACATGGAAACAAGTGTTGAAAAAGGTGGAATATGCTTTGGACCATAGAAAACCTTTTTCATTAGTTAGAATCGGCGATGGGGAAAATATTTGCTTGGCGCAAAATTCTGTATGGCCTATACGCGATGTTCTGAAAGAGCCTTGGACAATAAAAGCGAATCATGGAGAGAGAGGTGTGCATTTACCTAATATTCGTCTAAGAAATGAGCTTGTTCAAGGGATTAGGAATGCAAATGTTGTAGGCATTCTACTTCTTAACGATACCCGAATTCAAGCTCCAAAGAGACTTAAAAGAATATTAACAAACAAAATTTTTACTCATTTTAATCTCTCACCACGTTTTACATGTGATGCCTGTATTAATCGCTATATTCCTAAATACAAAGCTTTTTGGGACGTTCTAAAAAACAGAAGAGTTCTTCTCATTTCACAACACGCTAATGAAATGAAACGAGTACTCGTTAATAAATATAGTTTAAATGTAACAGGAACCATATTATTTTCGGATTATAGACAGACTAATCGGGTATTAAAGGAAGTTGAGATGTTGAAAAATAAATTTGATATAGTTCTCATTTCGGCAGGCGTGAATGCTGTTATTCTAGCACCAAAGATAGCTCTAAGGACTGGGAAAGTTGCATTAGATTTTGGTCAAGGACATAAAAACTTTATGAAATCCCGGACAGTTTGAATAAACGCGTATTATTTGAGAAGTCTGAGTAAGGGAAATGTCTCATATCTGCAGAAAAAAGGAACTAATATTCAGATGTCCACCTCCTGGAACGAAAAATTCAGTGCACGAAATGCTTCATTCGCTGTGGTTTAGGGAAGCGGTTAACCTAAACTCCATCGAAAACGTTTATTCAAATAATCCGCGGACTGTCAAATTCATAGGTTAAGTAGCAATAATAAATGGGTCAGTCACTCTTAAGAGATTGAGAGTAACTGACCCATTTTTTTATGCTATTTCATTTTTTAGTCTGTTTATTTTAGAATTCGTTTTAGATTAACAGCAAATATCGCCATTGCGCCTTGCAGCTCCATGCCTTATAGACCCGGGGCTGTGGCTACATCATACCCGTGTCTGTGTTTTAAGTTCACTATTCTTGGCTGCAATTTTGTACCCCTCTTTGGATTTTTCTTTAAAGTACTCACTTTCTAGAAAACCCATGCCGGGCTTTTCGAATGGCCATATGACCAGCCTTGCATACATACATTCCTGCATCTTTGTTAAACTCGAATTCTTCTTGCAAGACATATCCACAATATCCATTTTTGACATTTTAATATACAGAAATTGTATAAATTGACATTGTATGAGGCAGTAGATGACATTTTGAACATACAAAAAGCCCTTCTACAGGGCTGTTTTGTAGACATTTCATGTTACAGCAGACATGATATTCCTTAATTATTTAGAATCGTTTCAAAATTGATTGGATGATTTGTTCCATAAAGGTTTATAAATGAATATTTATGTAATAATGTGTATAAAGAACGAAGACAGGCACCTGATTAGGCGCCTGTCTTATTTTTAGAGGGAGTCCAACTGTATTGAAAAAGAAATTGCTAATACAACCATTAATTTATGATGATGAGTCAATTGAAGGATACTTGATCAGATTAGTACAAATGAATGGCTACAAAGAAATAGACAGCATGTTCAAAATTAATTATTATTTCAAATCATATATTGAAGAAATAAGAAAACGATTGAATTATGGTTACCTAAGTTATTTACCTTATGACTTGGCAGAGATGTTGATTGAATCTCCAATTGTTAACAGAAACAATAATAGAAAGGTTCTAAGCAATAAAGAGCTATTGATAGGTCATGGAAAAAAATATTATCCTGTCACAAGGTATTGTCCTTATTGTCTTTTGGAAAGTAAATATCATCGTATAGGTTGGTCTATCATTCCAGAGATAATATGTAAAAAGCATAACTGCTTCCTACTACATAACTGTCCAAGCTGTAAGGCAGAGATAAGTTTTATCACTTTAGTTAGCGGTCACTGTTCTGAATGTAGCAGGAGCATATGTAATAAAGAGGTTCTTAAACTAGATTTAACATTTATTAGCTTAAATCCAAATATAGTAGAGAATAGTTTTATGGAGGAAGGTAAAAGTGTTTATTTAAATCACTCTCAGAAGGTTTATAGATTAAAAAAGTGGCTTATGTTTTCACTATTAAAAAATTGTTCGTTAGTTGATAATGACGAGTTTAATATTGACCTAACATATAAAAAACTATCGAATATGGTGATAGTTTGGGAGAGTGACTTAGATAAAATAAAGAATTTCATTTTATTTACAGAAGCATTATTATTAGATTGGCCCATTAATCTATTAAATTATCTTGATAATAATCTAACGAACTCGGAGAAGAAAGGTTTTGAAACTTTATTTTTTGAAACAACTCACCATGGAAAGATGCACGTGTTTAATTACTTATCAAGGGAATTTAAAGAAATAAATAAATATAGAAGTCTTTGAATTTCGAATAAGAAGAAACTTGATTTCGAGTGCCTATAAAATCATGGAGTTTTATTAAGTTAGGGGGATAATGAACTATCTTTGGTTTGTTCTCTCTTTAATTTGTTCACGAGTTCATCTAGTTTAATAATCTTCTCAGCAAAGTCTTCTACGTTTGGTCCATGTCCCCAGTGTCGTTTAACATGTTGATAGTATCGTAAGAATATTTTTATAGCTTCAATTTCAGAGATTTCTTTTACTGATTGTATATGTTGGATTACTGCTGTCCTGTATAATTTGTTTCCAATGGTAAGGGACATTGCTAGGCTCCTTTTCATTACGTATTATAATTTTCTCCAAACAAGCGTTACCTTATAACTTATAGACAGAATAAATTGAATATCTGCCCAACTTATCAAATACCCAAAAAGTCATTCCAATATTTGTTCAAACCAAAACGAAGTTCGATTATTTTGAAGTAGCTGAAAAGGTGGATTAAATTGAGTCGATAAAAAGACAGAGATATTATTTTTGTGGATGTCCATGTATTTGTAAGGGTGGTATCATTTAGATAAAAAAAGCCTAGTTCCTGATCACAGGAACTAGGCTTTTTTTAATAGCTCTGAAAATTCTTTGCTAGTGAATGAAATAAATCAAATGTACAATAAATAATTCGACATAATTTGTCGTAAAGTTATTTGTTATTCGACTTTATACGACATTAAAAGACATGGAAAACGTAGGAATAAAGAGTATAATGTACTACTATGTTGAATTCTCAAAGAGAGAAAGGGAGGAAAGTTGGTTTGAAAAAGGGCAGGAAGTTACTAGTGTACATAGTAATTTTATCATTAGTTTTTCAAGGGTTTGACTTTGTGACTAACGATAAAAATGTTGTAAAAGCATATTATGGTAGTGAATTCTCACAGTCTCCTGAAATGATTATTGCAGGATCAGGATATTCATTGTTTTTAAGTAAAGATGGTCATGTTCAAGCAGTAGGTAATGATTCTGGATATTACACTATGGGCCTGGGTAATATGTCTTCAGGATACGTTTATAACAAACCAGTTCCAAGTATTTCTAACGTAAAAAGTATAGTAGGCGGAACATATGCTACATATGCAGTATTAAATGACGGGACAGTTAAAGTCTGGGGAAATAATAACTTCTATCAGATGGGAGGTGCTGGCTCCGGATCTAGTCCAAGTCTAATTCCTGGATTATCAAATGTAAAACAGATAGCTGTAGGGGATCAGTATACAATGGCTTTGTTAAACGATGGAAATGTAATGGTATGGGGAGCCAATTCCTATGTATTAGGCGGACAATCAATGGTAAATACCCCTACCTTAGTTCCTAGCTTAACAAATGTAAAACAAATAGCAGCAGGATGGTATAGTGCTTATGCTTTATTAAACGATGGTACGGTAAAAGCATGGGGTAGTGGTGCAAATGGCATGGGTAATACTAATACTCTAACAACTCCCACAACTATTCCTAATTTGTCTAATGTTAAAAAAATAGTAGCAGGATACACGCATGCCTTAGCATTATTAAATGATGGCACCGTTATGTCATGGGGGGCAAATAATGTAGGACAGTTAGGAATTAATTCTACAGATTCTAGTAAAAATGCTCCTGTAGCTGTCCCAGGGCTCTCAAACGTTAAAGAGTTAGATACAGGGTTTATGAGTTCTGTTGCATTGCTAAATGATAATACGATTAAAGTTTGGGGATATAATTCTAACGGTCAGTTAGGATTAAACGATCAAACGAATAGAATCGCACCAACTACTGTATCTTTAAGTGAAAATATTAATCATATAGTTGAAGTAGGGCCCAATGCTATATTTCTACAAACAGCAGATGAGAAACTGTATGCAGCTGGGTCTAATAACCTTAATCAACTCGGGGGAAGCGGACCCGGTAGTATAGCGAAAGTCTTTACTTATGTACCGGACGTACAAGTTGGAACTTATCCTTTTGGAGTCGATTCACAAGTTAATAACAATTCCGTAAAAGTTTATACCGGGCCTCAATCAAAAAGTTCATTCATGGTTATGAACGGTCAAGTATATAGTTGGGGTAATAATAGTTCTGGAATTCTAGGGTTAGGCGATAACGTTGATAGAACCAGTCCAACTTTAATTTCGAGTCTAAATAATATAACTAAATTAGTTGTTGGAGGAAACCAAATATTCGCGCTTGCGCAGGACGGTACGGTTTACGGATGGGGAGGAAATAGTCTAGGCGAACTTGGGACAGGCAATACCACTCCTCAATCTTCACCGATGGTTCTTCCTTTATTAAAAGATGCTAAGGATATATTTACAGGTAAAAATACTTCTTTTGCAATAATGAGTGATGGAAGTATATCGGCATGGGGATACAATAATGCAGGTCAATTAGGTTTAAATGATACTGTTAATAGAACATCACCGTCTAAAGTGGATTTTTCAAGCTTTTCTGCTAAAGTATCTAAAATTTCAGTTGGTACAAATCACTCACTAGCCCTTATGAACGATGGAACAGTCTTAGCTTGGGGTGGCAATGAAAGTGGCCAATTGGGATTAGGGAATACAACATCGCAATTGAAACCAATTAAAGTAACTGGTTTACAGAATGTTGTTCAATTAGAAGCAGGCGAGTCATACTCCTTGGCACTAACGAAAAATGGGGGAGTTCAATCATGGGGATTAAACAGCTCAGGTCAACTTGGATTAGGAAATACTACTTCTCAATTAACGCCAACAACAGTTACTACTCTTAATAACATAATAAATATTTCCGCCGGCGCTGCAACTTCCATTGCAATTACAGCTAATAAAAGTATTTATACGTGGGGTAATAACGCTTCGGGGCAACTAGGTACTGGTGATTTAACAACAAGAAATACTCCTACCCTCCTCAACGGATTTGATGATTTGGATTCGTTGATGTTAGGTAATGGACACGTATTAACAGCATTCAAAGATGGTGCATTGAAATCGTGGGGAAGTAACTCCAATGGTCAATTAGGACTTGGAGATAAAGCGAACAGAACATTACCGGAATCAATAAATTCTAGTGTAACAAATGTGCCGAAGGATTACGTTACATATAAAGCATTAGTTAGAGGATCGAATAACGAAAGTGTTCTCGTGAAATCTTTTTTGGATAACAGTTCGGAACCATTGGAGCAAAATGAAATTGTGTTGAACGGTGGAATGAAAGAAGTAGTTTTTCAAGGAATACCAAAAACAAGTCTTTCTAATGGTCAACACACCATAAAAATCATAGTAAGTTCTTCGAGTCAGACCAGTGATAGTACAGTAAGCTTCAATGTCACGGATGGTACATTTGATTATCCATTGTTGACTAATATCACTGAAGATAGCATTACGCTTCGCACACAGAATGCTACAACTTTAAACGAACTTGCTGCACAGCCTTATCGTTTTGTAATAAACAATACATCTAGTGAATGGTTGACAACATCCGAAGACCTTAATTCAGCAGTAAATTATTCAATCCCACTTAATATTGATACATCAGGTGGCAAGAAGATAGTTCAATTAGCTAACGGATGGTGGGTAATTGCTGCTTATTCAGGTGATCCATATACAGGTGCTATTTTTCAAGTTTCTAAAGATAAGGGGAAAAACTGGTCTCAGCTAGCATATTTAGTTGATATTGATAATATCAAGTCTGCTCCAGCAATTACAGCTGTAGGGAACCAAATTAGTGGGATAATTCGCTATGGTAGTACTATTAGAGCTTTTTCTTTTGATGCCCTTCTTCAAGATAACAATAATATTCTCAATCTTACAACGACTATTGATTCAGGACTTCAGGATAGCATTCAAACATCTAACCTTAGCATAGAAACGGATAGTAAAGGGATTATACATGCCGCGTGGATTGGTAAAAGATTAAGTTCTCCTGACGTTTATTATGCTAGCAGCACAGATTATGGTAAAAATTGGTCTGCAGTCTCTGCTGTAACCGCTCAAAATCCTTCAGAGAGTTTCTCTAATCCTGTTTTAATATTTATCAATCAAAAACCAGTAATAATAGTTAAACTTGTGGCTTCTTATAATAATAATACTAATTATCTTTATCAATATTCATTAACTGGAACTAGTTGGACACGCCCCACTTCCTATATTACAGCTACAGCGCAGTCCAACCCAATAGGTAACCACTATGTTTATGTAGATGGCAGTAATATATATGTGGTATGGAGTTCTAGTGATCCGAGTGAAAAAAATGCTACAAACATTCGATTTATTAAATCTTCTACTGCAGGGGCTACTTGGAATATAGAGGATAAAATAACGACTGGAAACACATACAATCAATCTAACCCAGTCATAACTAGTGATGCTAATGGTAAGTTATTTGTTTTATATTCCGGTGTCGATCCAGCAATTAGTACAACATCAACCAATATAAAGCAAATGACTTTGGATGGCCCAATTTGGTCAGCAACGTGGTCAGCACCAACAACATTAACTAATCAAACCTCAGGCAACGCAGAAATGCCTGTTGTTCTTCAAAATCAAACGGATGCAATTGCAAAAGATCGTCCTGTCTTCTTCTATCGGGATTTACAACGTAACAAAACAGCAATGCAAGGCTCACTGCAGTCAGGCGCGGAGTTTACGGCTTCGAATTTAACGCCAAATACGCAATACCCGATTTCTTTAGATGTGAAAAAAGCAAACGGTCAAATTGATACGGTCAATAAAAAAGTATTCACACTTGCTGAGACTCCAATTATTAGTGTTCAAACGGATGGAGGCAAAGTACCTAAATTAACGTTTACAGATCGAAACGCCCAAGGTACCAGGTATCAAATAAGCTCTGGTTCTAAGTATCTGAGTTCAGAAGGAAATTGGATTGAAGAGCCAACGGGATTACTCATTGATTCAAAGACGCTAGAATTATCGAAGCTTGATCTTCATAAGCACTATGCCATCAAAGTAAGAGCCATAAATGGGGATGGTGTAAGTTCGAACTGGTCGAATGTTGAACAGGTGGGTACGATTCTAACTCCGCCTGATGCACCGAAGAATTTAAAAGTAAAGCCAACAAGCAGCCAAGTTACACTTAGCTGGGCTCCAGTATCGGAAGCGACTAGTTATGAGATTGAAATTGATGGGCAAGAAAGCCTCGTGAAAAACGGGCAGAAGTTGTCATACGTTCATAAAGGTCTATCATCTAATACTGTCCATTTCTATCGGGTAAGGGCCCTGAAACAGGATATTGCTGGTGATTGGAGCGAACCAATCACTACACGTACCCTGTTAGTGGCTCCTGCCACACCTACAAGCATTACAGCAACAGCTACCACGAAGTCTGTAACGTTATCATGGGGTGCGGTTCCCAATGCTTTTGGTTATGAAGTGGAATGGGATGGTCAAGTTGTTTCTACTGGTATGCTTACATCATTTATCAAGAAGAAATTACAAGTATCTTCTCAGCATGCTTATCGGGTAAGAGCCATGAATGCAGGTGGAACAAGTGCGTGGAGTCCAATTCAGTATATCAATACAAAGAACATTGCGCCGGCAGCACCTACGATTTCCCTTGCTTCATTGGATAATACCACAGCAACCTTAAGATGGGATGAATCGCTTGATGCATCTTATTACGAAGTAAAGGCAGATGGGGTAGTAACTGTTCTATCCGATATTACAACAGTTACTTTCTATGGGCTGAAAGAAAATTCTCCGCACGAGTACCTGATTCGAGCCGTTAATGAAGTAGGTGCAAGTAGTTGGAGTAATGCCATCAATGTAACAACTTATCTTTTAAGTACCCCAGTCAATTTTCAAAAAGAGTTGACGGATAAAAGTATTCTATTGAAGTGGGATGCGGTGACCGGCGCCAGTAAGTATGAAGTGCAGGCAAATGGACAACTTTATACGGTTACGGAACCACAATACAATCAAACAAACTTAAGCTCGGACTCCATCTACACTTACCGTATACGTGCGGTTAATCAGAGTGGTACAAGTTCTTGGACATCTGATTTAACATACAGAACTCTACCTGCAAAACCAGCTGTACCGGCTAATATTAAAGCAATTGCTATTAATAGAAATGTGGCCATCAGTTGGGATCCTGTAATAGGCGCAACTGGATACGATGTAGAACTAGATGGGACAGTAATTGTAGATAATTTCACGTCCACTTCTTATGTAGATAGTTTATTAGATCCGTTTACTTACCATCGTTATCGTGTTCGTGCACGAACGGATGCTGTTGAAGGGGATTGGAGTAGTGCCATAAAAGTTACTTTACCTGATAAACCTGAGATTCCAAAAGACATTAACGTTTCCTCTACAAGTACTGGGATAGTAAAGATACAGTGGAAAGCAGACCCTACTGCAATTAGATATGAAGTTGAAGTTGATGGTACCGTTCAAAATGCGGGTAGTGAATCGGAATTTATTCATCGGGGAGTAACTAAAGGTACAGAACATAAGTATCGGATACGCACCATTAACTTAAGTGGTACAGGCTCATGGAGTGGATATATTCTAAACAATACCATGACAGCAAGACTAGTAAAGTCTACAAGTGTTGACCTTAGCCTTATTGGTAAGGATGTTATGGATTTCTCTAAATATACACTTAAAGTAACCTATGATCCAAATGCTATTGAAATAACTGACCTTTCTAATTGGACAAGCTCGAAAGAATTGACTGTTGGTAGAATTCCAAACTCCAGCATTACGGTTACAGAGTTTACACCTGGTAATATTGTCTTCACATCCGACCAAGTTATTGCATCAAACGAATCTTGGTCAGGGGTAATTAATAGTATTGCGATGAAAGCAAAAGTTTCAGGTGGATCACCAATAACCTACAGTGTTATTGAAAGTCCCGCAAAATCAATTGTATTTGAATAACTTTAAATGGGTTTACTTAAGAAACACTTTTTAACAAAACCTGGAAGAACCGTAGGGGCATCGGGTGGTATGCAAACGAAGGATAATTGCAACAAGCAATTTAACAGACTCAAAGTAAAAGTTAGCGGTGTCCCCTACCGGTTGACATTACGAACGATGTTGATGAGGAATTTAAATAGGTATCCGCTTATGCTGATTATTAGAAAGGTCTCGGTAATAGGTACTAGAAATATATTTCATAACTTCACAGAGAGAGGCAGGGTTATTAAGATGAAAAAAGGTAGGAGACTACTATTGTATATCTTGATTTCTTCATTATTAATACAATTGTGTGACATTGTTACCAATGAAGAAAAAGTTGTACAAGCATATGGCAGTGATCTGTCTACATCTTCATTCCCGCAAAAGGTTATTGCATGGGGGAACTACTCATTGTTCTTAACCAAAGAAGGCGGTGTGCAAGCAATAGGAAATGATGGTGGTTACAGTACTATGGGACTTGGTTATATATCTTCCAGTTATAGTAGAAATCAGCTAATTCCCAATCTTACTGATGTAAAAAGTATAGCAGGATCGTCACTCCAATCTTATGCAATATTAAAAGATGGTTCACTTAGATCTTGGGGAGATTATGCAAGAGGGAATGGACTAACCAATGTAAAGCAGGTTGCTGCAGGTGCTCAATTTGCATTGGCCTTGCTCAATAATGGTACCGTAATGGTGTGGGGGAATAATACTGACATGGGTACGTATACTCCTACTCTAGTACCGGGATTATCAAACGTAAAACAAATTGCTGCAGGATCGTATAGTGCATATGCATTATTAAATGATGGTACGGTCAAGGCATGGGGAAGTAATGATTCTGGAGCCTTAGGTATGGGAGGTGCTGTTACTAAACTTTCAGCACCTACAATAATTCCAAATCTGGCTAGTGTCTCGAGAATAGAAACAAATGGGGGCGGCCAAGTATTAGCTTTAATGGACAACGGCACTGTTATGTCATGGGGATCTAACGTGGTAGGCCAGTTAGGTATTAATAGTAGTACAGTCTATAGTGTAAGCACGCCAACAATTATACCAGGATTATCAAATGTTAAAGAAATATCTACTGCATATATGAGTTCCATTGCTTTGTTAAACGATAACACCATTAAAGTGTGGGGCAGAAATGATAAGGGACAACTAGGACTAAATGATCTAACTGATCGATATTCGCCTACTACTCTTTCCATTAATGCAAACATTTCGCATATTGTTGGCGGCGGAGAGAATTCTATATTCTTACAAACAGCGGATGAAAAATTGTATGCTGCGGGAAACAACATCTACGGAAAATTAGGTGGAACTATTGGAAGTGGCACCAATGTAAAGGTCTTCACCAATATGACTGATATACAAGTTGGAACCTACCCTTTTGGAGTGGATTCCCAGGTTAATAACAATTCGGTTAAAGTTTATTCAGGGCCGCAATCTAAAAGCTCTTATATGATATTAAATGGTCAAGTCTATAGTTGGGGGAGTAATAGTTCTGGAACGTTAGGTTTAGGAGATACTGTCGATAGAACAACCCCCACACTGATTCCAAATTTGAATAATATAACAAAACTAGTTGTTGGGGGAACGCAAGTCTTCGCTTTTTCACAAGATGGTACAGTCTATGCTTGGGGTCAAAACAGTGCAGGTGAATTAGGGGCAGGAGAGACTAATCCTCATTATTCGCCAATTGTTGTTCCCACTTTAAAAGATGCTAAAGATATCTTTACAGGTAAGAATGCATCTTTTGCAATTGTAAGTGATGGAAGTATATCTGCTTGGGGAAGTAATAGCGCAGGGCAATTAGGGTTAGGAGATACTACAAATAGAACTTCACCGACCAAAGTTGATTTTTCAAGTTTTGCCGGCAAAGTATCTAACCTTTCAGTTGGAACGAATCACTCTCTAGCCCTCATGGATGATGGAACTGTGTTAGCTTGGGGGGCTAATGAAAGTGGACAATTAGGGCAAGGAAACACAACCTCACAATTGCGACCTATTAAAGTGCCAGGACTACAAAATGTGGTTCAGGTAGAAGCAGGTGAGTCATATTCTTTAGCTTTAACGAAAAATGGAGGAGTTCAAGCGTGGGGACTGAATAGTTCAGGTCAACTTGGTTTGGGAAATTCGACCTCCAAATTATCGCCTACACCAATTACTAACCTTAGTAATGTAGTGAAAATCTTTGCTGGTGTTTCAAATTCCAGCGCCATTACTGCTAGTAAAAGTATTTATACATGGGGGATTAACACATCAGGGCAACTAGGTGTAGGTGACCTAGTTACACGAAATACTCCAACTTTTATCAACG
This sequence comes from Paenibacillus sp. BK033, assembly GCF_004345425.1. Lineage (GTDB taxonomy): Bacteria > Bacillota > Bacilli > Paenibacillales > Paenibacillaceae > Pristimantibacillus. Next base: position 779,366 of record NZ_SLVP01000002.1, on the reverse strand, counting down.
GGTTTGAAGATCTGGAGTCTTTAACTATGGGCAATGGTCATGTATTAACAACCCTTAATGATGGTTCTATAAAGGTATGGGGCCATAATTCTAATGGTCAATTAGGAATTGGAGATAAAACGAACAGAACAACACCAGTGGTACTGAACTCTAGTGTAACAAATGTGCCAAAAGATTATGTTACATATAAAGCAGTAGTTAGAGGATCGCTTAATGAAAGTGTTCTTGTCAAATCCTATTTGGATAACAATTCAGAACCATTGGAACAAAACGATATTGTATTGAATGAGGCTATAAAAGAAGTAGTATTCCAAGGAATACCGAAAACAAGTCTTTCTAATGGCCAACACTCCATAAAAGTCGTAGTAAGTACTTCAAGTCAAACGAGTACAAGTACCGTGAATTTTAGTGTCACGGATGGTGCCTTTGAGTATCCTTTGTCGACAAATATTACGGAAACGAGTATCAATCTACGAACGCAAAATGCCGTAAATCCAAGTGAACTTGCAGTTCAGCCTTATCGATTTACAATTGGAAATCTATCTAGTGACTGGCTAACCACCTATGAGGATCTTAATTCAACGGTAAACTATTCAATTCCACTTAATGTTGGAACTTCAGGTGGTAAGAAGATCGTTCAATTAGCGAATGGATGGTGGGTCATAGCTGCATATTCAGGAGATCCATATACAGGAGTAATATTTGAAGTTTCAAAAGATAAAGGTAAGAACTGGTCTCAGCTAGCTTACCTCTCTGATATAGATAATATAGTATCAGCTCCAGCTATAACTTCAGTTGGAAATCAAATTATTGGAATTATTCGTTATGGAAAAACTATCCGAGCTTTCTCATTTGATTCAACTCTTCAAACTAACGAAAATATTCTAAGCAATACAATTACTCTTGACAACAGTGCTTTATACGATAGTCCGCAAGTGTCAAATGTTAGTATTGAAGCTGATATCAGTGGGAATGTCTATGCTGCATGGACTAGTACAATATCTTATACCGATATATATTTCGCGAGTAGTACTGATAGAGGCTTGAATTGGTCACAAAACACTAAAATTACGAGAAGCTCTTCTACCGAGACTGAAACTAATCCGATAGTAATTATTGTTAATGGTAAACCAGCTATAATTGCTAAGCACTCGAATAGTTATATTAGTAATAATTATTTATATCAATATTCTTGGGATGGTACTAGCTGGTCTAGTAAAAACATTTTTGGAACATCCTCTAGCTATTCAATTGGTAACCATCAAGTTTATGTAAATGGAAACACTGAATATGTAGTATGGAGTTCTACTGACCCCAATGAAAGAAATGCTTCGAATATCCGGATAAATAAATCTATTGATGGTGGGGCTAGTTGGAGTATAGTTGAGGATAAACTTACAACAGGAAACACTTATAGCCAAATTAACCCTGTCATAACTGGCGATGCTAATGGAAGGTTGTATGTTTTATATTCAGGTGTTGATCCAACTATCAGTACAACATCGACCAATATTAAACAATTAACCTTTGACGGTACAACCTGGTCAGCACCAACAACCATAACAAATCAGACTGCAGGTAATGCAGAAATACCCGTTGTTCTTCAGAATCAAACAGACGCAATTGCTAAAGATCGCCCTGTTTTCTTCTATCGGGATTTGCAACGTAACAAAACAGCAATGCAAGGCTCACTGCAGTCAGGCGCGGAGTTTACGGCGTCGAATTTAACACCAAATACGCAATACCCGATTTCTTTAGATGTAAAGAAAGCAAACGGTCAAATTGATACGGTCAATAAAAAGGTATTCACACTTGCTGAGACTCCAATAATTAGTGTGCAAACGGATGGAGTCAAAGTACCTAAACTAACGGTTACAGATCGAAATGCCCAAGGTACCAGGTATCAAATAAGCTCAGGTTCTAAGTATCTGAGTTCAGAAGGGCAATGGATTGATGAGCCTACTAGTTTTTTAATTGACTCAAAGACTCTAGAGTTATCCAAACTTGATCTTCATAAGCATTATGCCATTAAAGTTAGAGCCATTAATGGGGATGGTGTGAGTTCGAATTGGTCAAATGTTGAACAGGTGGGGACAATCCTTATTCCGCCAGATGCACCAAAGAACCTGAAAGTAAAGCCAACAAGCAGCCAAGTTACACTTAGCTGGGCTCCTGTATCGGAAGCTACGAGTTATGAGATTGAAATTGATGGACAAGAAAGCCTCGTGAAAAATGGGCAGAAGTTATCATACGTTCATAAAGGCCTGTCATCAAATACTGTCCATTTCTATCGGGTAAGGGCCCTGAAACAAGATATTGCTGGTGACTGGAGCGAACCAATCACTACTCGTACCCTGCTAGTAGCTCCTGCAACACCTACAAGCATTACTGCAACAGCTACCACGAAGTCTATAACGTTATCATGGGGTGCGGTTCCCAATGCTTTTGGTTATGAAGTGGAATGGGATGGTCAAGTCGTTTCTACGGGTATGCTTACATCATTTATCAAGAAGAAATTACAAGTATCGTCTCAACATGCTTATCGAGTAAGAGCTATGAATGCCGGCGGTACGAGTGCGTGGAGTCCAATTCAGTATATTAATACCAAGAGTACTACACCTTCAGCACCAACTATTTCTCTTGCCTCTTTGGATAATACCACAGCAACCTTAAGATGGGATGAATTGCTCGATGCGTCTTATTACGAAGTAAAGGCAGATGGGGTAGTCACTGTTCTATCTGATATTACAACGGTTACGTTCTACGGATTGAAAGAAAGTTCATCGCATGAGTACCTGATTCGAGCCGTTAATGAAATAGGTGCAAGTAATTGGAGTAATACCATCAATGTAACCACTTATCTCTTAAGTACGCCAGATAATTTTCAAGATGAGTTGACGGATAAGAGTATCCTATTGAAATGGGATGCTGTGACAGGCGCCACTAAGTATGAAGTGCAGGTTAATGGACAGCTTTATACGGTTACGGAACCGCAATACAGCCAGACAAACTTAAGTCCTGATACCATTTATTCTTTCCGTATCCGTGCGATGAATCAGAGTGGTACAAGCTCTTGGACATCTGATTTGACTTATCAAACCCTACCTGCAAAACCAGCGGTTCCAACGAATATTAAAGCAATAGCCATTAATAAAAATGTGGCGATTAGTTGGGATCCTGTCACAGGGGCAACGGGATACGATGTGGAGCTTGATGGCTCAGTCATTGTAGATAATTTCACATCCACTTCTTATGTAGATAGTTTATTAGATCCGTTTACTTACCACCGTTATCGTGTTCGTGCACGAACGGATGCTGTAGTGGGGGATTGGAGTAGTGCAATTAAGGTTACCTTGCCTGATAAACCGGAAATTCCAAAGGACATTAACGTGTCTTCTGCAAGTACAGGGATTGTAAAAATCCAATGGAAAGCGGATCCGACTGCGATTCGATATGACATTGAGGTTGATGGTGTCATCAAAAGTACAGGTAAAAAATCCGAATTTATTCATCGAGGGGTAGCTAAAGGCACCGAACGTAAGTACCGTATACGCACAATTAACTTAAGTGGTACAGGTTCTTGGAGTGGATATATTCTAAACAATACCATGACAGCAAGGCTAGTTAAGTCTACAAGTGTCGACCTTAGCCTTATTGGTAAGGATGTTATGGATTTCTCTAGATATACACTCAAAGTAAACTATGATCCTAATGCTATTGAAATAACTGATCTTTCTAATTGGACAAGCTCGAAAGAATTGACCGTTGGTAGAATTCCAAACTCCAGCATTACGGTTACAGAGTTTACGCCTGGTAATATTGTCTTTACATCCGACCAAGTCATTGCATCAAACGAATCCTGGTCAGGGGTAATTAATAGTATTGCCATGAAAGCAAAAGTTTCAGGTGGTTCGCCAATAACCTATAGCGTTATTGAAAGTCCAGCAAGATCAAACATATTCGAATAATTTAATAGGAGGTTTATATGAAAAAACTTATATATAAAACCGGAATACAGTTCCTGGTTTTAGTCATGCTTTTAAACGTAGGTCTAGTAGATTTACATGCTGAAGCTTCAACAGCATCATCACGAGTTTTGAATTCCTCCAAGGCTCAAACGGCAGAGCCGGTTCATAAAAGTGAGATTTTAGTCAAATATAAAGGTATTAAAGATGTGTCGAGCGTTCAATCAAAATTAAAAGAAAAGCTAAAATTAACTAAATTTAATGAGAAATTATATTATAAGAAGTCTAGAGTTTCTGTAATGGAAATCGGGGAATCCGATGATTTAAATAAAACCATTTCAGAGCTGAAGAAAGATACAAATGTAGAATTTGTCCAACCCAATTATAAATTAACGGTTTCTAGTCTACCTAATGATCCACGTTATAAAGACGAGTGGGGCCTAAATAATTCGGGTCAAAAATCAGGTAAAACTGGAGTAGATATCGGAGCTGAACAAGCATGGAAAGATACCATGGAAGCCTCTTCCGTATTAGTAGGGGTACTTGATACAGGTATTGATATTAATCATCCGGATTTGAAGAATAACATATTCATTAATGAGAATGAAATACCTGACAACGGTATTGATGATGATGGTAATGGATTTATCGACGATGTTAATGGGTTTGACTTTGTCAATAATGATGCAACCCTATTTGATTCCTCTTCAAGTGATAAACACGGCACAGAGGTTGCTGGTGTTATTGCAGCAGAGGGTAATGATGTGGGCATCATTGGTGTAGCTCCTCAGGTGAAAATTTTACCTTTGAAATTTATAAATAAAGGTACTGGTTATACTTCCGATGCAATTGCAGCAATTGAGTATGCTAAGCAAATGGGAGTTAGCATCATAAACGCAAGTTTTGGAGGACCGGATAATAATCCGGCGCTCAAAGATGCAATTGCTTCGAGCGGTATCTTATTTGTTGCAGCTGCAGGTAATGATAGCAATGATTTAAATACTAAACCTATTTATCCGGCAGCGTATAACCTGCCTAATCTTCTTTCTGTAGCTGCAATTAACAACAAAGGGGAACTTGCATCATTCTCTAACTTTGGCAATACAGTTGATGTAGCAGCTCCAGGTGTAGATGTATTAACAACATTACCTGATGGTAAGTACGAATCTGTTAGTGGGACAAGTATAGCTGCTCCTTTTGTTACAGGTACAGCTGCTCTTGTTATGAGTAAATACCCTGATCTATCTGCATCAGATGTTGCTCATAGAATTAGTTCAAATGTTAGCAAACAAAGTGAGTTAGCTGAAAAAGTATTAACAAATGGATGGGTAAATGCGGAGAAAGCTTTATTAGGTATAGAAACAGAATCTCCGATTAAGAAAGATCTCGTCCCAGTAACTTCAATTGAAAGTTCAACTAAAGATTCAATGTTTGTTACGTTAGCTGCGTCCATATCCAAACAACTATGGGAAGCTATTCACTTCGGTGAAGAAGGGGTAAGTATCGCATCAGGTGGATATGGTAAAACAGTAAACGATATGAGTGTAGAAGCTCCTGGTTTCACTGTAAACATCAGCCGTTCTTACAATTCTAAAGATGATAAAACAACCTCTGGTTTTGGTAGAGGGTGGACTTTCGGATTTGAAGGCTCTGTAAGAGATGATTCTACGAGTCCATCAACGTTGAAAGTTGTTAAGCTCCCAACCGGTGGGGTTCAAGTTTTTATTAAAAATAGTGATGGGACCTATACTGCAAATGATTCTCATAGTGTATTAGTCAAGAAATCGGATGGTACGCATTTATTAACAACTCAGGATCAATATACGTATGGTTTTGACTATAACGGGTATTTGACTTGGATGCAGGATAGACAAGGAAATAGGCTAAATATTGTTGTCAATTCTTCGGGTAAAGTTACAAAAATAACAGATACAGTTGGTAGAATCTTTAACATTTCCTATAACGCTGCCGGGTATATTACATCCATTACAGATCCTATTGGTAGAGTTGTAAGATATGAATATGATGCTTCCAATAGACTTGAAAAAGTATATGATACGAATGGTCAATTAACTGCTAGTTATGTCTATGATTCGCAAAACTATATTACTGCTATTAAAGATGGGTCAGGAAATACACTAGAATCACTTGAGTATGATCGCTCAGGGGGTATTGATCAAAACAAGGTCATCAAGTATACGGATACAAACCACAACGTAACGAAGTACACATATGATGAAACAAATAAAAGCGCAGCAATGAAGGATTTGGCTGGTCGTACAACAACGAAATGGTATGACGCTGCAGGTTATGTTATTAAGTCGCAAGATCCAGATGGTTTAGTCACACTTGTTGAATACTACAATGATGAAAGTGGCTATAACAAATTTGGTGAAGAGAAATCTATTACAGACCGTTACGGAAATAAGACAACTTATACTCGTGATGTGAATGGAAATATTACTCAAATCATCAATCCAGACAATAGTACGAGTAATTTTGTATATGATGATAAGAACAATCTCATAAGTGAAAGTGATGAGCTTGGACATTATACGTACTATGTTTACGATGATAACAAAGTAAATCTTGTAAAAAAGGCTATCCCTCTTAATGGAACAGATGTTTATAGCAATGAAGCCTATCAAACTAAATTTGCGATTACTGGCTATGAATATTACAGTGATGCAGAAGCAGCGAAGTTAGGTTACCGAGCTAAAGGCTTATTAAAGTCCGAAACGGATCCAGAGGGTGGAGTAAAAAGTTACACCTATGATAAGTTTGGAAACCGTCTTACCGAGAATGAATATGGCCATGTGACTACAAACACATACAATGACATCGGTTGGAAGAAGTCGGAAAAATCACCAGAAGGTTTTGTAACAACCTATGTATACGACAATATCGGAAGACTTATCAAAACCATTGGTGATAATGGTGAAACGACATTCACGGAATACGACATTAATGGTCGACCAGTACAACAAGTATCGCCAAATCTTTATAAATCATCTGAAGATGGTACATTAGATACTACACCTACGTACATTTACAAAAATAATAATGTTGGTATCCGAACAGTTTACGAGTCCAATGGATTAGTTTCCTCAGTGACGGATGCTAGAGGATACGTTACCTCTTATACTTATGATTTTTATGGAAATGTGCTAACGGAAACAAAACCTAATGGTAGTATATATACCTATCAATATGATGTAATGAATCGGCCTAAGAAGAAGACATTCCAAGAGAAACTTGGAAGTGTTGCGATTCCAATTGAATCTTATACTTATTCAGTACTAACTGGTGGTCGTTCCCAGAAGGTCCAAACGGTTTATCTAAATGCGAAAGAAACCGCGGTGACAACCTGGATATATGACGACAATGAACAGGAAATATCAAAAAAACAGCCAGATGGTACGATTCTTACGACTGAGTATTACCCGAATGATCTTGTAAAGTCTAAAGCTGATGCAAAAGGTAATAAAACAATCTATGCATATAACGGTCAAAATCTGTTGTCTAAAATGTGGACTCCTTTCTCGTCAGATAAATATAAGTATACGGGTTACGAATATGATCGTAATGGCAAGTTACTTAAAACCAAGACAGGTAAAGATCCTGTTGAACCAGAGGTAGTTCCTTCCGACGATAGAGTGATATGGGATAGCACATCCTATAATTCTGATGGAACTGTGGCAAAGACAGAATCGAGTTCAGGAGAGAAGACTACATTCGAATACAATGAGGATGGGGTCGTAACCCGTAAGGCTGTAGCTGTTGGTCTTGAAGAGGAGATTGTAACTCAGTTTGAAAACAATGACCTTGGCAAGCCAGTAAAAATGATACAGCAGGTTCGTAGTGGAGATTTGACAGGAAATTCATTTGATGATAACAGCATTACAAATATAGTTACAACCTACGAGTATGATCTGGAAGGCCGTAACACCGTACTGACGACCCCAGATGGAAAGACAACAGAATCTAAATACGATGAGGATGGTAATGTTTTAGCCGTTACCAAGACAGGAATTGATGATTATGGACAACCAACTGTAATCATAAACTCCACTACTTATGATTGGGATGACAAACCGTTAACAACAACAGATGGAAATGGTAACGTCACGAAGTTTGAATATGACGGCAGAGGGAATCTCATTAAGCAAATTGATGCAATGGGAGGAACAGAATTTTTCGCATATGATTATGCGAGTAGAAAAATTGCTGCGGTATTACCAAATAGCTATTCAAACAAACCAATTAATAAACTTAGCCGTACCGAATACAATTATGATTCAATGGGGCGTATAAAGTTTATTAAAGAAATCTTCAATGAGCAACGTATCAATCTTTCCACTTTTGGATGGATCAATGTTCCTAAAGAAGTTGTAACTAAAGCATATCTCTATGATGCTAACGGAAATGTGATTAAAGAGTTAGATGGAGAAGGGATCTTAGCTGGTACAGGGGACACCATCGATGCAAAAATAAAAAGTGGATACGGTACAATTAAGACCTATAATGCAGCTAATCTGCCAGTGACAAGTTTAGATGCCGTTGGAAAAGAACGTGGACTTTCTTGGACACAAAAGTTTGAGTATGATGCGATTGGCAACCTGATTAAAACTACGGATGCTAAGGGAATTATTAATGGCACCAAATATGATGATGAAGGTCATATTATTGCAAAGACAATTCGTTCATCAGCGTCAGCTCAAGAACGAATCATTCAATCGTTCTTATATGATTTAAGTGGTAGAGAGATAAGTGAAACCGACGGAAATGGTAATGTCTCGACCAAATCTTATAATGCATATGGTCAGATCCGCACGCAGGTTGAACCAGGCGACGAAACCATTGATACTTATATTCAAAACAATCAGTACGATGTCATGGGCAGGTTGGTAGAGAGCCAATTCTCTGATGGTCTTGTACAACTTTACACTTATGATGAATTAGGTAATCAAAGAAGTAAAACGGAACAGCGTATTGATGGATCAGAGGCTAACACCGAAAGCACAAGCTATGATAAGAATGGAAATATCCGTTTTGTAACGGATGCAAATGGCAGTACAACAGAGAAGATATACGATAAATTAAATCAACTCGTTGAAACAAAGACAGAAGTAACGGATCTTAATGGAAAGAAAACAACGCAATCGACTACTTACGGCTATGATCTAAATGGAAATCGCACTTGGGAACAGGACTGGATTGGGAACCGCAGTACAACCGTATACGATGAACGTAACAGGAAAATTGCTACGGTAGATGCTAATGGTGTGATTACGGAGAAGTTAGAATATAATTCGAGTGATTCACAGATTGCATCCTACGATGCTTTGAATCGTATTACCAAATTCAGTTTTGATAAGAATAATCGTCAGATTACTACCACTAATCAAGAAGGGGATACAGATTACCAGTCGTATAACAATGCTGGTCAACTTGCAAGTAAGACTGATGCCAATGGAAGTACTGTTAGGTATTCGTATAATGAACTTGGTAAGATATCTTCAGTAACTAACGCTCTTGGTGAGGTAACATCGTATACTTATGATCTGAATGGAAACTTGTTAACCCAAAAAGATGGAAATGGGCATACGCTTACTTATGAATACAATGTAAGTGACAAAGAGATAAAAAGAATAGATGATGGTGGACGAATTGGTCAACCAGGTAATTATTCTTACATCTCGGCAAGAGTAGAGTCTAAAACCTATTTACCAAATGGGCAGCTCATGACGTCCACTGATCGTAATGGAAATGTTACAACATACGTTTATGATATTCATGATAACTTGCTGACTAAGACAGTAACTGGAACAGAGGTAGATGTCCCAGAAAATCAACGCCAAATCAAATATACCTATGATAATGTTGGTCGTCAGCTTACGATGACTGATGGCACAGGGGTAACACGGCAAGTGTATGATGAATTGGGAAGGGTCATCGTTAAGACAGTTCCAGGAATAGGAACAACTACTTTCTTGCATGATGTTACAACTGGCTATTCAACAGGATTTGTTGCAGACGTCATTACAGACCCGAAGGGAAACATCACAACAAAAGTACTTGATAAGACAGATCGATTGGTACAAGTTAAAGATGGAAGCGCCCAACCGACGACTTATGAATACTATGCGGATGGCAGTCAGCATTACATTTATTATCCAAATGGTATTAAGGAAGAGTATATTTATTTTGCTGACAAGCAACTGAAAATTTTAAATAACTATAAAGCGAGCGCGTTAATTGACTCCTACTCGTATACCTATGATGCCGGTAATAATCAACTAACAAAGAATGAAGTTGTCAACAATTCAAATAAAGGGACAACTACATTCCAATATGATAAATTAAACCGTGTACGGACCATACAGGAGCCGGATGGTAAGAAAACAGAGTATACCTATGATCATGCAGGTAATCGATCGCAGGAAAAATTAACAGCAAGCGGCAACTTAAAAGTCACTAGCTATAAGTACGATGAACGTAACCGTCTGTTGTCAACGACAGAGGTTAAGACCTCTGGTGAAACTCAACAATATAAATACACCTATGATAACAATGGCAATATGCTCACGAAGACTACGGAGATTCGTAATTTAATCGATCCTTTAAACCCACCAGACCCATCGTTTGGAATGGTTATTAGCGGTCAAGAAAATGAGAATCCTAATATCTCGGATATTGCAAATGGCATTGCACATTACGAATATGATGTGTTTAACCAATTAGTTAAAGTAACATCAGGTAGCGGTAGTGCAACTTATACGTATAATGGTGATGGTCAGCGTGTAGTGAAAACAGCTAATCGCATCACGACCTCGTATTTATACAATGATGATGATAAAGTTGTATTAGAGTTAAATGAAACAGGCCAGGAATCTGCTCGTAATCTTTATGGTATTAACCTGATATCTCGAAAAACAAACGGTATAATTTATAGTTACCTGTATAATGGACATGCTGATGTAACTGCACTTGTACAGGATAATGGGACTATCGCCGCAACGTATACCTATGATGTATTTGGTAATTTAACTAGCCAGACTGGTACAGTCAATAACTCAATTCGTTACGCTGGATATCAGTATGATGATGAGAGCGGTTTGTATTACTTAAATGCACGGTACTATGATCCAAAGATTGCTCGCTTTATGTCTGAGGATACGTATGATGGTGAACAAAACGATCCACTAAGTTTGAATCTGTATACGTATGGACATAACAATCCAATCCGTTATACTGATCCTACGGGTCATTGGATTGTGGATGCTATTTTCTTAGCGGCAGATATAGCAGCATTTGCTAAGAAACCATCATTAGCGAATGCAGGTATGGTAGCTCTGAGTGTAGCTTCTTTCGCTGATCCTACTGGTGCAGCATCTGCTGCAATTCATGGAGCTAGAGCTGCTGGTAAAGTTGTGAAGGCAGTTAAAACAACTAAAAAAGCAGCTAGTGCAACTAAAAAAGTAACAAATGTAATTAAAAAGGTCGCATCGGCTGTTAAAAAGAAAGTTACAAAGAAGGCCTCTACACCTAAGTATATGGATAGAGCTATGGCCGGTGATAATATCGGTTCAATGCTTAGGCCTTTAACTAAAAATAATGCCAATTGTCCTGTGTGCACTGTTTCTAGGAGTAAGCATCCTGAAGCGGCAAAACATATTGAAGATGCTATCAAGAAAGGCCATCCTGACACTTTAACAATTGACCGTAATGGGGCAAAAGAGAATAGGAAGGCTTCGTTGAAAGGACATAAAAAAGTTCCAGGTAAAGATTTAGATGAATATCCTCCTGCTATGTTTAAGGAAGGTGGGCATGGTGCAAGTATTAGAGCTATTTCTCAACCTCATAATAGAGGAGCGGGTTCTTCAATGGGACATCAGTTAAGAAAGTATTCTAATGGAACCAAAATAAAAATTAAAATTGTAGATTAAGCTACTGAGAATCCAGTTAAATTTTACAAAGGAGATATATATGAGATCTATAAATGAATTAATTCTTGAATCAGATTCTACTTGGTTATTATTGAATGAATGGGCTTCTACATCAACAAATAAAGTTGAGATTCTTTCTGTAAATAAACAGTTATCGTCTAATGTAATTCATAAATTACAAATCACAACAAAATCCTTGTTAGGTACAGTTGCTTATCACACTGGAGGTATTTTGGTTGAGAATGGTTGGCTACGGATAATTGGCTCCGGAAGTAAATTGTTCTCTCGAGATTTGATTGATTGGAATAAAATTGACTCAAGTGGTAAAACAGGTAGATTATCTTCAGCGATTTTAGTAGCTGACGACGCAGTGGGTGGTTTTTATGCATTGAATGGAGGAGCATTTCAAGGCGAAAAGGGAGAAATTTTTTATCTTGCCCCTGATACTTTAGAATGGGAAGGGCTAGAAATGCAATACTCTGATTTTATTAATTGGGCATTTTATGGTGATTTAACACAATTTTATGAAACTTTTCGTTGGAATGATTGGGTTGAAGATGTACAAAAGCTCAATAGTGATAAGGGGATTTTAATTTATCCTTATTTGTGGGCAAAGGGAGATTCAATATCCAATCGAGCAAGAAATATTGTCCCAATCGAAGAACTTTGGCATATTAATTTAGAATATCGTGATAAATTGGGGATTAAGTGACTGGTAACGTCGCGTTACTCGTTACTATTGTGAAGAAATTCGAAGCAAATGTTCACAGGGGATATCATTATCCGCGTTTGCTCTAGTATGGCAGCGACTACAAGAGTACTACGGTATGAGATTTAAAGTCTTGCGCTGGGAAGCAGAGAAAACCATACAAGGCAATGTTCGAGATACTGTTGAAAAACAATGTAGAAGTCCATGTTTTCAGTGACGAAATCGAGGTTTAACTTGTAGTTTCATTTTCAACGATCAACAATCAGGAAGAGGGATGCTTAGGTATCCCTCTTTTGTCCGTTCTAATTATGAGACTCTGTAATTATACTCGAACTTAGATCGACTCAAGGGTGAAATGAAATTTATGTTAAGAGCCTTGGTGCCGTGATTGAACTGTTGTAAGTAAGTATTTCAGAAACCTGCGAGTAAAACATATCTACTAATGATGAATTTGATTAACTGCAGCTGAATCGGTGAGGATTGAGCCGATAAAATAATCTCAATTGATAGTATCGTGAAACAAGCAAAGGCCAGTGTTGATAGTAAAAAAATGAAGATGGGATAGCATGTGAGTAAGTTGTTGACCCCGTAGGATAATATTGATAGTATTAAGAAGAGCCGTATGGGAAAGCATCCCTGCGGCTTTTCTTTGCTTGTCTTGTGCCTTAAACTTCATAGTAGAGCGACCTCCTGTTGGGCTTTTTGATGCTTTTGACCTCGTGCGTAACCAGATCGTACAGAGAGGCTCGTTTTTGTTCAAACTCCAAATTATTCGTTTAAAAGAAATTTTGACGGGAAACGATAACTCAATAAGACACCAAGCAGCCGAAAAAACAATCGGTTGCTCTATTTGTTGGGTATTTAGACCTATAATTTGCAATTATAAAAACCGATAATAGTAACATAGATTTAAAATACAAATGAAGACATCTCTACGGTCTGCATAAAACACTTTATTTGCAGGAATTCCTTTAAATAACTCTTTCTCCACATTTCAAATAAATTGTAGGTGACAAATTGAAGAAATTAAATGATAAAAACGCCAATGAGTTATTTGATAAATTGATCAAAGAATTTCAATTTAATTATGCATTTAAATATTCTAAAAATATCAGCGAATATCGAAAAAACGTTGGGAATACAGTCTTATCCAAACAGGCGAGATTGTTCTACATAAATAATAATCATCCTGAGCCTAAAGGTTCCGTTTCCTTTATTAAGTATAAAGGGGCTTGCTTTGTGGTGACAAATGAACACTGTGTAAGAGAAACTGATAAAGAGAACTATACAGTACTAGTTCCCTCAAAAAAAACTGATATTAAAAATGATAATGAGACTGTTCAATTAAAACTTCAGTTCTTGCATGCAGATAAATTCAATGATTTAGCTGCCTTTAGAGTGGAAAGTGATGCATTGAAAGATACAAAACGATCGTTTACAGATTTATTTCCAGGTAGTTTCACGAGGATAGATGAGCATTCACAAGTTATCCTAGTAGGGGTTCCTGAAGATAGGCTAGAGTATCTTTATCCTGGAAATGATTATTTTAAGAATGTACATACAATTATGTACAACCACATAACTTATTTTACTCAATACGGTGGAGTCGAAAATGATATTCACGCCGTCTTCATAGATCCTGAACAAACTCAATTCGGTGAAGGAACTGAAGAAACTCGTGCATTCTTTCATTCTTTACAAGGGATGAGCGGGGGACCCGCTTTCGTCCACTCTTATGAGACACTCAATGCTTGGAATGTACGATTTTTAGGGATTACATCAAACGGGGATCCGAAAGCTGGAAAGGCATATATCATAGATATATCTGTAATCAAATCATTTTTAAATGATATCATTGGCAGGTTTTTGAATTGAGTGTTATTTTCACCGTTAAGAAAATAATCAAAAGCCCTTCAAAACGTTTCCTCGGTGGATATCGGCTTTCCTGGCAAAATAATGGAGTGAAAAAATGATTAATTTAGGAATATTAGGTCGTCAGTTCATCATTTTGAGCCCTTGGTTGAATTTTGGCGATTGAAGCGGAACCCATATAAATATTCTGTAGATGCCAAATGCCAGTAGTCATATGCTGTTATGACACCGGCGTTAGTTATTTTAACAGGACAACGTCGCGAGCAGTAGAATAGTCATCGTAATACTTTTACCCTGTTAATCTTATCAATTTATTATTATGATGAGCCTATAAATATGAAAGCCTATTCTATTAAAGATAGATGGAGGCGTTCAATGTCTTGCAGCGAAGAGGTCATGGGATCGAGCCCACTATTCTCCGTCATAATAATAAATTAACCCTCCATTTCTTTTAGAGTTTTAATTTGTTATTATATCCAACAAAGCACTAAAAGTAATATATGGGAAGTATAAGTAAATTCAGGGAAATTGTAATTATATGTCGAACTACTGAACTATAACTTCTAGTACAATATTCATAGAGTTCTTGGAGATATCGAACATAGAACCAAGAATGTACAGCGCTCCGTGATTTTGTGCTTCCGCTCATAACGGGCGAACAAATCTCCGGTAGAGAAAAGCGAATCTAAAGAAATGGGGGAAGCAAATGATGACCAATCCCGAAACAATTCGTAGAATTGATGAGCAAATTCTCAGAAGCGATGCCGCAATATGCCGTCATATTGAGAACCTCGACGCCTTGGGTAGAGGAGCGGTTTCGCAGGACATCCTGTCCAATCTACGGACGTTTGTCGAGCATGCGATGTTTAAAATCTATGCCCATGCCAATGTTACTACATACAATTATCAGCACATAGAGCAGGCTATCAGCTTTGTGAAGACAAAAGGACAGCTAAAATTCCTTTGGAGGTTTCACGCCTATTTGCAAATTGTTGCTTCTCACTATACACTTGACCCCGAAGATTCAGAGCGTGTGATGCTGAAATACTATGAATTTATGCTGAAAATCAAAGTCCTCCTGAGAACTCAGCATGGGCTTGATGTGCTTGCGAATCTGGATAAATTTCCACTGAATACAGATAGAAACTTACAGGAGTATTACGAGAGAATAGCTGAGAGGTTAAACAGCAGAAATCATAAAGCGGATAAGGCCGCATCCACTAATGTGCGATATTATATCCACAAGGTTAAGCCGTTCTTTGTGAATCAACAAATTTACTACGAAGTCACCTTCATCCCTGCAATCGGAAAAGCGAGCAAATTTGACCGCATAATAGCTTTCACTAAATGGGACATCTCGAAATACTACGCCGTAAAGCTAGGGACTGTCGCAGACAATATCTCTATTCTCGGAAAGACGATGCCCATTTTCATCATTGTGAGTTGGGAAGTGGCAATTCGGCCGATTGAAATAGAGAAGTTCTCTAATATTCTCGGAGAGAATTTGCCAGGTTATGCGGGCTCTGCCGAGGGGCGAGGATTGATGCAGTTCTTGACACAGACTGGGTTTAACCTTGTGGAACTGCTTTGTTTTGAAGATGCGTATTATCGGCAAATCCGTTCTAGTGTTCTAGCGGCCTTCAATGCGAAGGTCAGCCATCTTTTTGACTTGTTCGACCGTAGCCGCGAGATTATCAGAAGCAATCGCCCCGGTTGCAATGTTCTGCGGTATTTACTTTACCATATGAATAACAAGGTGATTGAGGATCAGCTTGGTAATACCAACACATATCTGTCACAGCTCTGTTTGGCTTATGGCTGTATTCCCTTTGATCAGATGCCGTTTAGTACTTCGCTTTTGCATCACAATCCGAGGCTCGTTGATTTGTTTGACTGTCTTGATACGACGAATAGGATGCACGAGATGCTTGCCCGATATGTACTCAAAAATACAGAGCGGAACGGCCAGCTTTACACTCCACGAGCAGATCTTGAACGGTTTGGCGATATAGATACGCTTGTAAGCACCTTCAACAGAAAACTATATAAAAATCAGCGACATCAGGCTCGCCGCTTAAAAGAACGTAACGGTCATTTTTACATAGTTGGTTATGAAAATGACACGGTAGGAATTATTCAGAGACTCATCGAACTGTCATCTAGTGGCGTTCAGAACTATATTAACTATGTGGACGATTGGCTTGCTTCGGCGGTTCACCCGGTGGACTGTGAAGAGAAAAGTGTCTCTTTACGCCAGATGTTTACTGAGTCATCTGTTGCATTAATCTACGGTTCAGCTGGTACAGGGAAATCCACACTTATCAATCATATTTCAAATCTATTTATGAATCAGAGTAAGCTATATTTAGCAAATACAAATCCTGCCGTTGATAACATGAAACGCAGAGTTACAGTTCAAACAGACAATACGGATTTCATGACTGTCACAAAATTTATTAAGAAAAAGAGCATTCGCACGAAGTATGATATCGTGATCATCGACGAATGCAGTACGGTCAACAACAGTGATATGAAAAATATCTTAGTAAAAGCTGAGTTTGAGCTGCTTGTTTTAGTAGGTGATATTTATCAAATTGAAGCTATCCAGTTTGGAAACTGGTTTAGTGCGGCAAGAGGCTTTTTGCCGACATCATCAATCAATGAGCTTACAAAACCATATCGAAGCCACAATGAGGAGTTGCAAATGTTATGGGATAGAGTTCGCGGTATGGATGACAGAATAGTCGAAACAATAGCTAGAAATCAGTATTCAGCATCGCTTGATGCTTCGATATTTATACCCGCAGAACCGGATGAGATTATTTTATGTCTGAACTATGACGGTCTCTATGGGATAAATAACATTAATCGTTTCCTTCAGCAAGCTAACCCTAACCCTGCTGTACCGTGGGGACTTCAACTGTACAAAATCGGAGATCCGATACTGTTCAACGAAACTGATCGTTTCACGCCCGTGATTTATAACAATATAAAAGGTTGGATAGCGGGCATCAAACTTGTTGAAGACAAAATCCAGTTTGACATCGAAGTGGACAAGTCGATTAACGGACTGGAGGCTCGGAACTGTGATTTTGAACTTCTACCGAATTCAGCGTCGGGACGGTCAGTGATCCGCTTTACAGTTGATGATCACAGAAAAGTTGATGAAAACCGTGAAGTTCCTATAACAGCCGTTGTGCCATTTCAAGTTGCTTATGCGGTATCAATTCATAAAGCACAGGGATTGGAATTCAATTCTGTGAAAATTATTATCACGGATGAAATCGAAGACCACATAACTCATAATATTTTTTACACAGCCATTACTCGAGCTCGAGAAAAGCTCAAAATTTACTGGACACCAGAGGTCGGACACAGAGTTCTCAGCGTGATTAAGCCGAAAGACATAAGGCGAGAAATCGCATTTCTAAAAGCTGCATTAACCGAACATAGAACTTAAATTAGGTTGTGACTACTGTGTTTCGGTAGCTTCAAGCAGTTGTGTCGACTATGAGAAAATTCTTCATCAATGCGTATTTCGTCAGCCACGTATGACGTGGTGTGTCCACCGCTAAAAAAATACGTTAAAAATGAATGGTATCTGAGCAAAACAAGCCAGCTTGCAGCTAAGCAAATCCACATATATATGCGAGAGTTAGATCCTGAAAAAACATCTGCAGAAGAAATTAATAATGCTATTTTGAAGACTTTGTTTTAGTCGAGAATTCCAGGATGTTGACACATTCTTTGCAATTTATCTGAATTTACTAGCTGCCAATAATCGCGAGGCTGCAGTTGCATCTGCTCAGGAAGTAATTCAATATAAGGTTGTGCATTAAACCTCAAAAACAAAAAGCCATCATTCAATTTTGAATGATGGCTTTTTGTTGAAACGGGAAGATCACTTTAATTGATTGTGACGATATGATGAACCTAGCTACAGTTGTTCAAATAAGGGAATACCTTAATAAATTTAGAAGAACTATTACACTTTTTGAATTGCAGATTTTACTAAATAGTGTATTAAAAATATTTTCAATATTTAATATGGTTTACGTTGACTGATATTCTATATATCTAATAAATCTCCTCTGAAATCTGAGCCAACGATATTCTTTTTCTATGTTAATTTCCATTTAGAGTAAGTAATCTAAGTATCAGTTCACAGTTGATATATGTTTGTACTTAACTTTGAATGGTAAAACTGATTAATATTCTTTGATAGGGGGAGAACAAATATAGTGATTCCTATAAGAAAGATAAGGCCAACAAAAGGAAGAAACTACAGAAGTAAAATTAGCCGCTCAAAAAATCTCCAAATTGTTCATGCAGAGAGCTTATTGGAGCGTGATTTTGTAAGGCTGTGTAATTTTGATAAAGCTATTACAAACATATACTTCCAACCAGTTGGGATTAGATTCTTTTATCAAGGACGAGAACGCAAATATTTTCCAGATTATTTATTGAAAACAATAGATGATACCTTTGTTCTGGTGGAAGTAAAGCTTAAAGAATTTGCTGGTAAGGATAAAAATAAAGCAAAATTCTTAGCAGCCGCAGAGTTTTGCAAAACTAAAGGGTGGAAATTCAATGTTGTAACAGAGGACCAGATTCGCCCAGGTTATCTGCAATATAATTTAAAAATGCTATTGGAAGTTAAAGTTCATAAAGAAGTACCGCTTGTAACTCAATTTCTTCTTACTATTATAAAACAAAAGGGGCGAATGAAAGTAGGAGATTTGTTTGAATTAAGTAGATCTATAAATCCCTCACTATTATTAATAAATCTATATAAATTGATTTATTCTGGTTGTATTGTCACGGATCTAATAAAGACAAAGGTAACTAACGAGTCTATTCTTACTCTTAGGGAGGATAACCATGAGTCGCTTTAGTTTTTCGTTTGGTACAAAATTTCTGATGGATGGATTGGAACATATAGTTTTACGAAGTGAGAAAAATGAAGTGGTAGTTGAGCTTATAAAATATAAGCAAAAAAAGCAATTTTCATTAAACGATCTTTTGATTGCATATGATGAACAACGTCTTGTTTTTGAAGATCCCAATCAGCGCATATCACAAGTTAAGCAGTCAATTGATCAACTATTACCTGCAGAAAAAGAGAAAATCCATAAAAAATTATTAGTTTTAGAACCAGTAATTAAAGGTTATTTCCATAGAATAAATCTGGAAGAATACTTAAATGGATTACGTAAGGAAAGAGGAATATCTATAAGCAAAGCAACTTTCTATAATTGGAAAAAGATATGGGATCAGTACGGAGATGCAAGATTATTACAGAATCTACGACCTGGCCCTAAAAATAGGCGTACAGATAAAGAAGTTTTAGATTACTTGCAAAAAATTATGGACGAAAAATTATATACTGGCAGAGATACTACTTACAGGGAGATTTATGGGGAGTATAAAGAAAGTATTTTAAAAGTTAATGAATTGCGTGAAGTTAACGATAAAGTCGTGTTACGCTCATTCCAAACAATTTGGAGAATAGTTAAAGAAAAACGAGACTTGTATAAACAACAAGCTGCCAGGGAAGGACATGTTGCTGCGAACTTAGATAAGTATGGTGCTAGAAGTTTTACGGAGAGACCGACGCGCCCCTTACAACGAGCTGAGTTAGATTGGACACCAGTTGATATATACTTAGTCGATCCTAAAACTTTAAAACGGATAAAGCCTTGGTTAGTTTATATGCTTGATGTTTTTTCTGGGAATCCCCTTGGCTTCTACATTACATTTGATTATCCCGATACATTCGCTATTAAACAGTGTTTGCTTCATTGTTTTTTGCCAAAGGTGTATTTGAAAAAGTTATATCCGGATGTTGAGAAAGAATGGAATGCTTACGGTATACCACGAGAAATCGTAATGGATAATGCTTCCGTTAATAATTCATATGAACTTGAAGAAATATTCAATTTTTTTGGTATAGATCCACTGTATCCGGAAGTTGCTGCTGGCCATAAGAAAGGTACTGTTGAGAGGGGTTTTAGAACATTTAACGATATTGTTCACACCTTAAAAGGAACTACTTTTTCCAATATGTATAAAAGAAAACAGTACGATTCCGAAGGCGAAGCATGCATTACACTTCAGACTTTTTATTATATTGCTCATAAAATAATGGTAGATATAATTAGCCATAATTATAGCCGTAGTCGAGGTGGTACACCACATGAGATTTGGGAAGCAGGATTAGCGGAACATCCCCAGTTACAATACGAGCTTCCATTCTCAAAACGTGATATAACCATTGCTTTATGTGGAGGCAGGGAAAAGAGGAAAATTACAAATCGAGGTGTCGTTTTAGAGGGAGTGCAATATTATAGTTCTGAATTATTAGAATTACGTAGTAAGTTACGATCAGATAATCAAGAAGATATGGAGATCATTGTTCGTTTTGATTATGCAGATATCAGAAAAGTATATGTGGAAAATCCATATGATTATAGCTTTATTGAAGCAGAGATGGATCCCAATCAGATTAACGATTTTGAGAAGCATTTTTCTGTTGAACCTTCCATCCCATTACCTTTCCAACAAATAAAAGCAATATGTTTACAACAAGGAAGAGAAGCAAGAAATTTTGATGATTCTCACATTGCTAAAGCAAAGAAGAGAATTGCTGAATTACAGAATAAGGATGAGAAAGATAAAAAAAATAACTACCAAGAAAATCTTGCTGAGGAAATTGCCATTCTTGATGGTCTAGCACTTAGTAGTGCAGGTTTGGATGATGATGTTATATCTTTAGAGGCTCCTGATACATTTAAATACATAGGAGAGATTTCTGCAAATGATTTAAAAAAGTCAAAGAATAAAAAGAATAGATTAGATAAAGTGGATGAATTACCAGCAATAGAAGTAAACATTCGAGACATCGTGGTACCAGATGACGATTTGCCGGACTATGATGTTTCATTTTTAGGGTGAAAAAATATGATGAACAAAGAGAATCTGAAGAGATTGAATGGAGATCCAATTGACGATAATGAATTAACTAATCGTATTGCTTCTCTAGAGGCGATTGTAATTCATCACAAGCGCTTTAATGATATTTTAGGATCTATAAAGGATTGTCATCTATTGCAACAGAAAAGCCCAAACAAGAAAGGATTTTGTATTTTAGGTGAAACAGGGGTTGGTAAATCAACTATTTTTAAAATATATGAGGCATCTTACCCGAGAACAAGTGGGGAAAAGTACATTCAAAACCATTTCTGCGAGTATAAAAAAATTCCAATTCTAAGAGTGGAATTAGCTTCAAATTCTAAACCTCTGAATGTAGCCTCAAAGATGCTTGAAATGTTGGGAGATCCCCTTTATTGGAGTGGAACTGAGAAGGTACTTACGGGCAGACTCAAAAATTACATTATAGAATGTGAAGTTGAACTTGTAATCATTGATGAATTGCAACATCTTATAGATACTGATACACGTAATGTAATCAGCAAGGCTGCGGATTGGTTAAAACAGTTGTTAAATGATATAAATTTGCCTATCGTGTTCGGTGGTATTATTGATAAAGCAGACAGGATCTTTAAAGCGAATGAGCAATTGGATAGTCGATTTCCGGATAAAATTAAATTTCTACCGTTTTCGTATAATAGTGAAGATGAAATTAGGGAGTTTAGAGCTTTTTTGAAAAATATAGATCGCCAATTACCATTACCAGAGAGTACAAACATATACGATCCGTATATGGCAGAGAAGATATTTTATGTTACAGGTGGTTCTCCACGCATATTAAATCATCTCTTATATCACTCCATTATACTTGCGTTAAGAGAAGGGAAGGATACTATTGATGAAAGTCATTTACAGCATGGTTTTGAGAAAATAATCATTAATACTCGGCCAATGAAAAATCCTTTTAACGGAAAAGCATTAATCTTATCAGCTGCTTTAGCAGAATTGCAAAAAGAATTAGAAAAAAAAGACCGGCAAAATAGGACCGGTCTTTTTAGTCAAACAAGCTTTTGAGTATTACTTTAGCTTTAACTAATTCATCTTGGCGCAAGCTGAATATCAAATCAATTAACTCACCAACTATAGGTTCTCTACCTTCTAACTCAAAATTAGGCAATGATTCGGTGTATGAAAAGAATTGATACTCATCTACGTCCAGTGCTTTTGCAAGTTTTTCAAGATTCAACAAAGTAATGTTTGCTTGACCACGCTCCACTGTTCCAATATACGAAAAATGGAACCCCGCCAACTCCCCAAGTTGCTCCTGCGACAATCCTCTAAGTTTCCTTAAGTCACGTAACCTGGCACCGACTAATTTTAAAATTTCAGTCATAGCTACACCTCTAAAACGAGTGTAGACAAGGATAATTCAAATAAACATCTGTATGTATATCTCAAAATATAAAATGAGAGATATATGTATTATTTTTGGTGCATAAGGGGATACTTTTGATAGATTACATGTCTGACTAATAGTTTCTAAGGGAGAGATCAGTGATGGAAAAAAAATATTGGGAGACTTCGATTGCTAAAGTAACTGTTAATGGAGTTTTTTTTAATAATCATTTCTACACAAATTCTTTATTAATTCGTGAAAAGTGGTTTGAGGCTGGCTCAGTTTCCGGAGGGTGGTATGTTGAAGTTACATACACTGAGTTTAGAGCTGATTTCATCTATATAAAACTAAATTCTAATTTCACTAAACTTCTTGTAATTTCTCCAGTTGAAATAACGCAAGAAGAGAAAGAGCTTTATTTTTTAGAGATGGAAAAATTAAAGATTGAATATAAAAAGCTAAAGTATCAAAGAAGAAAGCAGAGAACTGGCAAACCAAAGTGGAAAATTGATGCCAGGAAAAAGTACTAATTATGAGCATTCTAATAAGACCTTCTTTTGAGAAAGAGGAGAGTTTGATTAGCTATCTGTATCGTCTAACAAGCTTAAATTACTATCCTAGTATTTTGACATTAAGCAATCATTTAGGAATTAGTATTAGGGATATGAACAACAATAGATTTGATAGTGATGAATTAATAAGAATTAGCGAGTTATTGAATAAGTGTGTAAGGGAGATCGAAAACAGAACTGCTTTGATTAACAAAAGTGTAGACGAGCAACTGCTTTATAAATTTGTTAAGAAAAACAATGTGAAATATTGTCCAGCATGTTATCAAGAAAAACAAGTATATAAGTACACCTGGGGTATGAGACCATTAAATCTTTGTATGGAGCATGGGATTGAGTTGCTAAGTAATTGCAGCAAATGCAACGCTTCAATTACAATATTTTATTTGATGAAAGGCCATTGCAGCCAGTGTAGCTTCCCATATTCGCAAGGGATAACGCAAAAGTGGAGTCGAGAAGATGTTTATTATTTGTCTCAACAAGAGCTGTATAAATTATTTTACACCGATCAAAACCAAATCAGGGATTTAAATTTAAATCAATATTTGAGGTTGGCTTATCAAACTTTCTTTCTTCTTGAAGAACAACCTAGTTTTCTGAATGTTGGAAGAATCATAAAAGCTTTTCCTCAAAAAAATGAAAATCTCTCTGATTGTGAACTCACTCATACTTTCGCCAATATCCACTGGATGTACAGCTGCACCAAGAATTTTCATATTGTAATGGAACAATTTTTTACAATGAAAAAGGAGGCAAAATGGTATGAGAGGAAATCAAGATTTGAGGACCTGTTTAAATATGAATGCTTCAGTGAGATTAGAAAAACATATGAAAGTTATTGCTTGTTCAAGGTTGATAAAGGGTTAATCAGAAAAGATTGTTCAGTTTTCAAACAAAATCCGAATTTACTTGATAGACGTAAGTATGTGCGCAAGGAGGAAGTAATTAGAAATACAAAGATGAGTAAAGACAAAGTAGAAAGTTTAGCTAATAATAATCGTCTAAATGTAGAGTTTAGCAGTGGTAAATACTTAGTTGAGAAAAAATCATTGAATAAACTCTCAAGGGAAAAGCTTGTAACTAAAAGACAAGCAAGCATTGTACTGGGTATTCATTATAATTCAATTGATAAATTAGTTTCGGCAAAGCTATTGACTATAAAGCAATCCCATTTAAAGAAATATGCAAATTATAGTCTATCAGAGATTGAAGAATTGCTTCATGCATGCAGGGGCGAATTAATTATTGATGAAACTTCAGGAGTGAAATTTTATAATGCTTTAACTAAGTACAATACTACTGGCCTAACAATCGTTAAATTAATTGAATTAATAAGATCTGGCGAAATTAGACCAATAAGAAAGATAGAAAAACACACACTCGCTGATCTTTATCTTGACGAAACTGAACTTGAAAGTTGCATGATGGTCTACAGACAAAAATCTAAGGAGCAGCGGGGCTACTATATGAAAGATGTCATGAAGCTCTTGGCTGTAGGGGAAAAGACTATGAGAAAATTAATGGACACTAAAGTTATGGAACCGAGTTTTGTGTTAATTATGAAGGATGGAAGGAAGAGATACTTTTTTGAGAAAGAGAGGATTAATCAGTTAAGAAAAGTAGATTTGTGCGATGCGGTGGGGCGGGGACATTGCAATACCTCTGTTAAAGTAAGGCCGAGAGATACAGAAAGTTCATAAAACTCGTTTCTGACGCCATTTTTCCTGTTTGAACTGACAAATGGCATTTTTTGTGGTATGAAACACTTAGGAGCTTTCGAGTCGTTAAATAGAGCATATAAAAATGATTAGTTATTTTTTAACAATCGCCATACTTTTACCATGTTCCTTAGTAACTTATTCAAGGATAATTTACTCATAGCAGAATGAGCTTGACTTGACTAAAAGATAAGTGGAACTAGTAGTGGATTATAACATACTTCTTTGAAGGGGGATTACTTAAATGCAGGATCAATATAGAGAAGAATACAAAAAATATAAGTTCTTTAAGAGTTGCCCTACTTATGTACTGCCAAGCTATAGAGATAACAGCAGTTCATGAATTACTTGCAAATCTGTTAAGATGTCGTCCAAAATATTAGACCTAATATGCAAATTATTACTATCACAGCTTACTTAAAATATATCGGAGGGATAAGTATGCAATATCTATACTTACCGAAAAAACATTGGTTGAAACATGATTATTTACTTTATGTATACGATGTTATCGCTGATATGGCGAGGCAGGCAGATAGAAGGAATTTGTCTAGTTTTACACTAAACTTTAAAAATGAAGAAATCGCAGATTCGTTTGAGAGTGCGGAAGATATGTTTGAATGGATGGATAATAACGGGTATCATGATACCTCAAAGCAAATGTTTCAAAGTCACGTATTTTTTAGTCTTCTTTCAGATTTTTGTTATTACATATATGAATCGTTAAGTTGTGCTGAAAGGGGAAAAGTAACGGTTGCATATAGTCTATTGAGAAAGCCAATTCGAGATAATTTATTATATTTAGAATGGCTATTAAGCAATAGTGAAGAATTTTATCATATCTTTATGCAGGGAACAGTGGATCAATGCGACGTAGCTAATTTCAAAGTGTTTACAAAATCCAGAATTCAGGGAATAGTTCGGGATGCGGGGCAGAATTCTTATATGGGGGAACACCTTAATTATAATAACTTTATTTATACACTCAGATTTGATAACAAAGAAGAAATTGGATTACAACGAATTTGGAACCAATCAATGCACCTGGTCACGACTTCTCCCAACTATCCTACAGATAAAGGTAATTTAAATTTTGTTTTTGCTGATAAAGAGATATGGAATGAATACTGGGATTACTATTACATTGTTATGCCACAACTATTGGCATATGCATTAGAGATATGTGAGGCGCTTTTTATAAAAATGACTAGTGTAAATGAGGTTGAATTAGCTTTAAATCGAACAATTCGAATGGCCAAGTACGGTCAAATCCTTCCTCATTTAACGGTTGTTGATGAACTGAAAAATTATCAGGACGAAATACTAAGTATTATTAGTGGGAGTCAAATTGCGCCGTGTTTGTCTTGCGAGCATTGTGACCAACCTATTGTACTCAATGATAAAATTATTAAAGAGATGATTAAGCAGTGGACTATTACTTGTTCTAACTGTGAAGAAGAGTATAGTATCTGTAGGTATTATACTGAAATGGAATTTATCACGCGTAAATAAAGTCTCAACACGATTACTCATTTTTGAATATTTGATTGTACTTCTGAATAAAGTTGGGCTTATCCGAAAAGCCAATACACATTAGCACACCGGAATAAATAAAGGCTTGAATTACCCAACCAACTTTAGGATAAATGCTAAGAAACCATTCCGTAGGAGTGACGTTATGAGTATTAATTTTTGCTCCGACTCGTTTCTTATACTCAATAATTTGCTTATTTGCAATGTACCTGATACTAAGGTGAGAATCAGCATTTCGAATATCACGGTTTAATACCTCAGTAAGAGCTCTGTATTTATTGTTGGATTCTTTATTGAATATGTCTACTTTCTCATAAAGTGTATGCTTCATTACTTTAACTGTCTCAATTTCTTGACCATTAACTAACTTAACTAGTTGAATACACGGTACAAGTATTTGTCCTATGTATTCTACGGACTTAGAATAAGCAGTAATAAAAGCCCCCATCACGCTCTTTAGATCGCTCATTTTTCTTTCAGAAGCAGATTTAATTTGAATTTCGTACATTTTCCTTTTGGCTTCTTGGATAAATCGAATCGTCTCAGTATAACCAGAAATTCCTTCAAGCTCCGGATTCTCCCGAGTTCCTCTCCAGTATGCGGCCAGAATTTCAACAGCGATTTTAGGATTGGACTGTATTGCATCAAGGTATAGTTTTATGAACAACATCATAAGAGCTTTGACATTTGGCTTACCATATTGATCATGATCTAAAAGCCAATCATCGAGGATTTTTATAAAGTATTCGGCCTGATCCATTAAATTGCGGTGCTCAACTAGCCTTTTTGTACTGTCTCCAAATAAACCTTCTAGTGAAAGCTCGTCCAATTCGAATGCTGCCTCAATAAAATTTGGGTATTGATTGATATCCATTTTTAAGACTCCAATCATCATACATTTTAATCCAATTATACAGGAACATTCGTTCTTGTTCAAAATATTTTATAAACCTTCTAAAGATATGTTCTTTAAGGTGGTTTGTTTCAATTACGCATTTGAAATTAATTATCTCATTCGGAAGGAAAACCTTATAGGTAACAGAATTCTACATAAAAACATTTTTTGGTTAGCTAACAGGAGGATTGATTATGAGTAGTTCTGATTGGTTGACGGCAATTAATATTTTTATGAGCACGGTTTTGACAATTATCATTATTGTCTTAACTTCAAAAGGATCAAGAATTAATGAACAAAACGCAGCTGCAGCTAGAGACAGTGCCGAGTCCGCAAAACTTACATATGAGCTTAGTAAACAAATGTTTGAAAGGCAGATCAAAAAGGAGCAACGAAGCTGGGAAGCATTAAGGAGACGTTATTTACGCATTGTTTTAAATAATGCTAGATCTTGTCACTTTGGATTATTGCAAGCTTACTCGGTTAGAATTGATGGAACATCGAATAGCATTGTAGAAATACGCAAAGCTCCGCGGGGGCACGGATTAACAAATGAACAATTAGCTGAGTATTTCGATGATACTGAAATAGAAACAATTGATAAAGCATGGCTCGTGTTTAATGACTTTATCACGAAGTATTTTAAGGATCCCTACAATGGAGACGATGAACTTGCTGCTATTTCAAATGCAGGCGGGACTATAGAGGAGTTTCATAAGTTGATTAGTTTTATTGAAAAAGAATTAACGTAACAGGAAATCTGAAAGCCACTCAAATGAGTGGCTTATTTAAGTTGCTAGAAATTTTCTTCTTTACCACTGATCATTTTGTGAGGTGAGACTGTGTTCCAAAACAAGGGCTTTTCGAGATCTTGAATTAGAATGAATAATTATGCATATTCAGTAAAAAGGTTAAAAATTTTTTTCTAACGATTTTTGCAACAAATCGATAATCTAAAGCCTAGGTGCGTTCAAAATTCTAATCAATTTTGAAATAATAATGACGGTGCTACGCAGGTTTGCAGGATCCATTTTCTAATTATTTGTGGAATACAACACGATGAATGAATGTCCGCTGTAATATCATATGTCACATCTTGTAATATAAAATGTCACTAAAATTGATTATGATGTCAAAGCCCGAATCCCTTGTGGATTCGGGCTTTTTTGTATAATAGGACTGTTCTTTCAAAACGAGGTGACTCTGCTTTACGGAAATATCTCTACCTTGCAACGGTTCGGCTCGTTTGGAATAATCCCGTTTTCCGTTACCTGCATGAGCATAATTTGCAAGTAAAGAAGATGAAGAAGCAGCAATCCATCTTTAAATTAATCGGGAAGTTAGCACGCATTTTAGTTGGTATGGTTCAGCGAGGAGAAAAGTTTACGCCCGAGAAAACCATCCTAGCCTGGGGAGAAGCAGCTTAAGTTTTATTAGTATTCACGTATATTGACTCATTCGCAGGATTTCACAAAGAAAGCACGGAGGACCGAGTTCGTTTCCCATAAGGGCCAGACCCATCCGCTAAACGCTATCGGTCTCCACACCTTGGACAGGTATAACGAAGGAATGTAAGGGCAGTGACCCGTTGAGATTTGGGAGGGTGAACCTCCAGGGGAGAAGTGGAGTATGCATGCAGTAGTAACTAATTGGGGGATATTTCCTAATGGTTCCTCTGTTTCAGCATGCCCGACCGAAAGCCCAAACAGTACTATACCAATTCATACTTAAGATAAACCTGAATCAAGATGTAGAAATCCTGCGAATGAGTGAGTATATGTGAGATAAACCCTTAAAACCGAGGGACGGGAGACGTTAGCTGAGAACAACGTAATGGTGACTGACTAGCTGATCAGTTGCCATTTTTGTTAAAATAATGGGCTGGAGAGCCAAATCCAAACATTAAGGATATTGGTCAATGCGACATGGTAAAATGGTGATTAAAAGCAAAGGGAAAACTTCAATGAATATTGTAAAAGAAATTAAAGCTCAAGGTCCTTATATCCGTTTTGAATTAGGACTCGAAAGCTTGACGGAAGAGGCGTATCGGAACGAAAGTCTTCGTCGCGTGAGTGCCATTTATCATACAATTTTCGAACCTGAAGACGATGTGATTTTTATACATCGCACGGAGGTTAACAGCGGCTGATCCATCGCGATTGCGGAACGAGAAAACATGACATCTGACGAAAGGGGAAATGTTTCCCGAGAAGATTACCTTTTTCTCAAGCTCGTCCGGCTGTACAATGATCACAGCACAAGAGATGAAACTTACAACGGAGTGAAGGTGAAGGGTATGGAAATTAGGCTGGACGATTTAAGCGGGCCGGAAATAGCCGCATTGATCCACGAGCATCTTCAAGGCATGGCGGAGGAATCGCCGGCGGAGAGCGTGCACGCCCTAGACTTGGACGGGCTGCGGCGGTTGGATGTGACGTTCTGGAGCGCATGGGAGCAGGGAGAGCTGCTTGGCTGTGGGGCATTGAAGGAGCTCGATCCTGGCCACGGCGAGATCAAATCGATGCGGACCGCATCCGCCCACTTGCGTAAAGGCGTGGCCCGATCCATCTTGTCCCACATCATTGAGGAGGCCCGGCGGCGGGGATACCGGCGACTGAGCCTGGAGACGGGCTCGATGGCGTCGTTCGAGCCGGCCAGACGGCTGTACACGGCCTTCGGATTTGAGGAGTGCGGCCCATTTGCAGATTATTCACTCGATCCTTACAGCACTTTTATGACCCGAGAGTTGTAACCTAAACATGCGGAGCTTGATGTGAAAAAAGGACATGCTTCCTGTCATCGACATGGCGAGCATGTCCTTTACTTCAGTCTTTTTAAATTAAATTTGTTTTTAGGAATAAGTTGAAAAAATTGTTATAATTAGTAATAATTCAAATGAAAAATGGAGAGACAACATGCTCAAATATAAAAAAATTATCGAGGCAATTCGTTTGATCGGTTTTTTAGCACTTGGATTGTACACGGCGTTTTCTGAAAATATTTTAGTTGGTCTATTAGGTCTCGTTTAAAACCTAAAGATAATAATAAGTATTGATATATAAAAACCTTTAACAAAACCAATGAAAATAGAACGGATCTTTAATCCGTTATCGCGGACCTCTATAAAGATATCGCCGCTGAAGAGAAAGCATGCGCCACGTATCAATGGCTGATCGATATGACGGATGATGTAGATTTGCAGGACAACTCCAGCTAGATTTGTTACATGAATGCCATTTCAAGTGCATATGGAATACGCGCAAGAATGATTCGAAGCTCATACTCAATTGTGCAAGCTGACGCTGTATAATATCGGATGAGAAATCCAAAAGTAGGTAGTTCCCCTTGGATTTCTCAACCGATTTGTTTTATTGAGATTCCGACTTAGTCACACTACGACAGAAAGTGCTATTTACAAGGCCTCTGTTAGGCACTTGTATTGTAATGTTTGTCTACATTGATTAGACCGCACTGCCTAGATATTCAATGTTACGGATTACCCAGAAGATCTTCGTTATACTAATCTTTTGAAGCTAAGCGACTCTCACAATTCTCACAGATATGTTCGGGATGTTAGGGAACTGGGAATTATAAATATTCCCTCCCAAGGAATCTGCAGCAATCTCCAATGTGTTGGTAGGATTAGGTGCATCAACAATAAAGCCCGAGCTTAAAGTTTGGAAGTTGCCGGAAGTCGTTGTGGGGCTTACGACAGTAGCCCCAGGGATCGAAGTACCGTTAAGAACCGCTCTCGTCGATACAAAAACTGCTGTGGGAGCTGAGGATTTAGTGGTGTACTCAATCCAGTAAATACCGCTTTCAAGATTAATGACAGATGAACCCGGTGTATGGGTAATGCCCGGAGACAATAAAAAATTGGTATCTAAAGGAATTCCCGTTCCTTGAGGAATAAGTCCGGTCGTCGTAAAGTTAACGATAAAACCATTTGTTTGGGTAGCTAAAGGTCCGGTGGGTCCTTGCGGCCCTTCCGGTCCAGTCGATCCAATTGGTCCTTGTGGCCCTTCCGGTCCAGTCGATCCAATTGGTCCTTGCGGCCCTTCTGGTCCAGCCAATCCAATTGGTCCTTGCGGACCTTCTGGTCCAGTCGGTCCAATTGGTCCTTGCGGGCCTACTGGCCCTGCTGGCCCTGCTGCCCCTGTCGGTCCTTCCGAACCCTCAAGTAAGA
Organism: Paenibacillus sp. BK033; assembly: GCF_004345425.1. Lineage (GTDB taxonomy): Bacteria > Bacillota > Bacilli > Paenibacillales > Paenibacillaceae > Pristimantibacillus. The sequence goes on along the minus strand of NZ_SLVP01000002.1, from coordinate 747,644 downwards.
TGGTCACGTTGGTAATGATGTTGTTGATGATCTCAATCTGGGCCACACTTAGGTTAAGTGAAAGGGTAATGAACAGCTGGTTGAAGATCTGTAATAGCAGGTTAATTTTATCGATTTTCACGACATTGAAATTCGCCAGCAACCGAATCGTCTTGCGCAGCAGCTTAAGCAAAATGAACTGACGGTATAAATGGGCAGTAGACAGAAAGTGTTCTAATCTCATCAATTGCAGAAGAAGCGGGCGGCTTTGTACCAGATCGTCGCTCTGAAGCGAAGCGGACAGTGTTTCTTGAACTCCTTGCAATATATTCGTTAGACGCTCGAACTGTTTCTGACTAATCCTCTTCCGGCAACGTCTCTTCCTTCGTACGACACAATCGCACTTCCTCAAGCACCTATTCGGCTTCCGTAACTTGTGTATTGGCACTTACGCACCTCCTAGTTGCCACAATATGTAGGTGGTCAGAAGACGGAACGGCAGTAGCGGACGGGCCAAGTGCCATAGTACAACAGACTAGCATACTAGGGCTCGATGTCGATCTGACCGATATTAGTTCGGGAGTAGTTTACCTGTGGCGCCAATTCAAGATGAAATTGTGGCCTCCTTATGGGATCGACAAACACACATGAAAAATCAACAGTCTGTCTTCGAGCATGTGGGTAAGTTACTGGACTAACGGCTCTTGCCCCTTGTTATTTAATAAAGAAGTCTAAAACCTTCTATTAAAAAACAAATTATGCTTTTGGTTCATGCAGACGGGAGCCAGTTAAGAGAGGTGCTGAGAAAACGCATTAATCGCTTTGTAACGGATATGCGCATGCAGGTGTCTACACGCTACCTCGATAGCGGCAATTTATTGCCAAAGCGTTCCCGCTGCTCCTCGTGAAGTGCTTTTTGCCAAGGGCCCCGCCTGCCAATGGAAGCTAATCCTCTTGAACCAGTTCGCCTAGATTGTTGATCACGACATGGACGCTGTATTTGATCTTCAGCTTAGGGTAATACTCAGTCCGCCAGTTGGTGAGCTTGTTGAACGGGATTTTGCTTCTGAAGTGGTTGCCGAGCCCCATCGGATCGCAGCCGGACTTTACCAGCTTGTTCGTGACGTTCTCCAGCTTCTTCGTGAATTCTACTTGTAGTTCTTTCTCATGCTCGCTTGCCGATTTTACGGCCTCCGACTCCGTAAGCGAAGCCTGAATGGAGAGCTTTCCGAGCAGTTCCGGGCCGCTACCGGTCATCTTACTTTGCCAGTCGATATGGGCTGATCGAATGGTGACGCTCGCATTTTGCATTACTTCGACATCGGCGCCGTAATAGTTATTACTTACCACGTTTATCGCCACAATCTCTTCTTCGTTCAGCCGGCCGACCATCTTCCCTTTTTTCAGCAGGGCGGAGCCGTCGAATTCGAGCACCGTTCTTCGGCCTGGCTTAATGATGGGGATCATGGTGTCCTGCGTGTACGATCTTGTCGCGGCGAATGCGTCCAGCAAGCTGGTTTTCGTCGTTCTAGGCGTCCATCCGGCGCGTTTGTTCGAGAATTTATAGAAAGTCGTGACATCGTTCGAAATGGCATTATTGGAATTGGTCAGTAATTCTTCCATATCTCCGTCCGTGATGGCAAGCAGCGCTTTTGGGGAAAAATTCCTTGACCGGATCACGTTGGTCAGTTCTTCATGAAGTCCCGCTTGGGCGAGCTCTTGACTGAAGACAATGAGTTGCACGCTGAGCAGGTCGATGTAATTCTCGACGTCGACTCGAATGGCGTTAATCGCTGCGCTGACCGTGGAAGCTTCTCTCGAGACGACCTTGACTGTCAGCTTCCGTTCTGCCGGGATGGGAATCTGCAGCGAAACTTTATAAGCCTTTTCCTGCCCTTTGGATATGCCTATGATGACCGGAATGGAGCGGTGATTTATGTCATGACTGTCCCAGCAGCCGCCGGTCAGCAAGCCGCAACAAAGCCAGACGAAAAGGGAACAAATCCATTTTAACGATCGTTTAGGCACGCGGCAGTCCCCCAACCTTAGTTCGATTGCGGTAGTAGCCCGCGATCAACGCAAGGATCAGCAACATCCCTAAACGAAGGGGTCCTCCCCAGCGCAATTGGTGTTCCAGCGCTTCCAAAGTCGGAATGGAATAGGCGACGACGATTGCAAGCGAAGCCATGACGGCCGGATTCGTGATTAGTCTTGGAACGAACGACGAATTCAGGGCAAGCTGTCTCGTCAGCCATAGCAGGCCGCTTAGGTTTATGAGCGTGCTGAACATGATCGTCATGATATAGAATAATGAGATCCGGTCGAAAAAAAACCATTTTACCCGTACCGTGTCTAGCAGCACGATCAAAGGAAACCGGAGATCTTCCACAACTTCCTGGCCGAGCACGCTTAGGGGAAGATATACGTTTGCGAGGAACAGAAAGAGTGAAACTAACCACGCTCCCCAAAGCCAGCGTTTGGCGGATGCGGAATACGGCCCGAAAAATCCAATCAAGCCGCAGACGTTGACGAAGGCAATAATCGAAGGCAGGATTTTCGGTTCATGCAGGAAAGCCAACGTCGGACGTAGCGGAAAAATCATAAGGTAATTCCCGTACCTCAAGGCAGCAAGGAAGGAGAACAGCATTAAGGGGATGCCGAAGCATCCAATCACCAGCGCCAGCCGCAGCAGAGAATCGCTGTCCGCATAAGCGGTGCTCAGCGCGGTGACGAGCAGCAACGCGAATAAAACCCAAAGCGGCGTGGAGGGCAGATACAACATGCTTAACGTTTGGGCATGCCCCCGGATCATGACCCCGATGGCCATCAGGTTGAAGATGATCAGCGGCCAAACAAAACAGAGACGTATCCATGTTCCCGCATGCTGGAATTTGGCGAGCAGATCCGTCTTGTCCTCACGCAAGCCTCCAACCAGCAGACGCAGCAGCGCTCCTTGTATCAGCCAGCCGATGACGATGACAAGCCAATGGCCGGATGACTGGGACTGAATGATGCTCTGCGGGTACACGAACATAAATAGTCCGTATTGTAGTACAAGAAAGAAGGCTCCAACGCTGATTCCGCGGCTCATTCTGTTCACTCCTTTTTCATACTTAGCCTGAATGGAATCATCGGCTGCCGCATAATCGTAGCCGAGCTGATGAACGAGAGGAGGATATAGAACCCGCACACAATGCCGAGCGGCCCGAATATAGCGGCAAAGAGAAGCATTATATACCGCCATAGCCGGATAACGAGCGCAAAGTTATACCCGATGACGGTGAAATTGGCGATGGTGGAAGCCGCGAGGATGATAATCAACAAGCTGCTGACCAGATTCGCCTCGACGACCGCTTGTCCGAGAATGATGCCGCCGACCATCGTCATCGCCGGACCGACGCTCTTGGGCAGCCGAATAAGCGCTTCGAACAGCATTTCGATAATGAACAAGAGCAGTAGCGCTTCGGTCAGTGAAGGATAAGGAACGCCTACTCGGCTCAACGAAATGGAATAAATGAGCTCGACCTTCATGACGTCCGGATTCACCGATATCAAAGCGACATAAGCCGCCGGAGCGGATATGGCGATAATGACGCCAAGAATGCGGAAAGCGACGATCATGAACGCGATGACGGGGGTATACTCCAGGTCGGTATCCGCAATGAACAGGTCGGGCAGCTCCACAGGGAGGACGATGGCTTCCGGATAACCATCGACTAACAAAACGACCCGGCCTTTCTTCAGGAAGTAGGTGACCTCGTGCGGAGACTCCGTTTTGAAAAAGGACGGAATCGGATTCCATTTGGGCCGTCTGCACAGCCAGTTTGAAACTTGCTGGAGAGAGACGAAAGGAGTGTGCGTCTGCGCGCTCAGCGCTTTCTCGATATCGGCCGCGAAAGCTGGATCCGTTACGTGATCAAGTGAAAGCACTATAATCCGCCGTTTCTCACGGGTGCCGATATCGACATGCGTAAACTTCAGGTCTTGAGAGCGAAGCTCACTCCGGATCAGTCCGAGATTGGTTGACAGATCTTCGATGAATCCCGCTTGCGAAGAGACGAGGATGTTCTGATTATTCGGCGTGCCGACCGGACGGTAAAGATGCCGATCCTCCGACTGCACCCAAGCCGCTCCGGTTCCGCCAGGCTGTAAAATGATGGTCCGGCCGTCAAGGAGGCCGCGAACCAAACCATCGCGCGCTTCCTCTGCGCCAAGCTCACCGAGCAGCGCTTGCCAATTCTCTGCAGGCTCCCGCCCGGCTTCCGACAGACGCCGGGCGGTTGCCGCAACGTCCACAAGACTGGACAACGCGATTATTTCCAGATGGATTCCGCATATTTGAAGAGGCTGAATATGGAAATCCAATGCATTCCCTAGTTGCTCAACGATCTGTTTTCGTTGTGAATTTTCCTTTTTTATAATCATTCCCCATCACCTATCCTCTAGCTTGACCAGCACCATCCAGAATTATGTAAAATATTGCCGATATATCGATTGAACGTGGCGAATTTCAATGAAATCATCTCGCACAAATCGATGGAAGGAGGATGAAGAGTGATTCGCCTGACGAGGGAAGTATTATTCAATTACAACGAAGTGATTTCGGCTTCGGATGTGAAGGGCCATGAACGCTTCAGTGGTGTATCGATGTGCAGTCTTCACGCGCACTCAGCGGATGCTACCGTTTCTAAACAAGTTCGGCATGTGCGAGCCATGCGAGAGGTAATTGCGGGGATTGAGGAGCGTCGTAGTAATCCCCCTACAACCTGGGAGGCAGATTTGGGTCCTCATTAACCTAAACATTCCTGTTAGTCTTAATAAAGGACTCTATCCAAAAAAGTTCATTCCCAAATTAACTGACTGCGTTTTTCAACGATCAATTATTAAACTCCCAGCAAACGTAAGGCGAGTTTTACGCTGGAATGTTCTTTATTTTCCGTCAGATAACTTGCATATGCCCATAAACGGGGGATTGGCTTTTTTGTTACGCTACCCCGAAAATTACTCTTAGCTCAGACCCAAAAATGGCAGCACGAAAACAAGCCCAGCTTTTATGTTTTTTTAAAACTGTTCCACAGCCCCAATGCACTGGTTGCATTGGGGTTTCTTTTTATAAATTATCATAGCCTCTGTTGTAGGACTTTCAAGAAACCCGGCTATCCTTAATAGGACAGCCGGGTTTCTTGGTTCAATTTAAGAATAATGGTTGCCTGCTGTAATCGTAGTTCCCCATTCACCTATCGGTGTATAGAAACTAAGCTCTCTTCCCAGTAAAAACTCTGCAGCTCTGGTGTAGGGACCTTGACGGTAAGCTTTGGACTCTTCTTCTGCCAGCCAAGTCTCTTTAGAACAGTTCCAAATTTCATAGAAAATAATCTCATCAGGATTATCGACATTCTCATGAACGATTCCGTTTACAAATGTCGGCTCTTTTGACATTGTGTCAAACAAGGGCTTTAGATTATCAAAAAAAGCCTGCTTGTCCGAATCTGGCTTCAATTGAAAACGTGCAATAATTACAGTCTGGTTCGATTGATTCATATTTAAAAACCTCTTTTCCGTTATTTTTATTGGTAGCACATCAGGAATTATACATCGTACTTTCGGAGAGGTCTGTATGTTAGATTACTTTTAAAAAAGGAGCTGCTGCTTTTATATCTATTATTTTGTCAGTTTCTTATGTTGTTATGCTGAGTTGAAAACCTAAAAGCGAAAGCAATTTATCGAAATATCGTCACCGCTACACATCATGATAGACAAAAACATAGCTTTACTTTTATAAAGCATATATAAAAAAAATGCCTTCTTATGAATAATGTGAAGAACTGATATATTTACCTAGGCGATCGAAATAAATGCTTTAACGTAAATTAAATCTACGACAGTCACATGAGCAAAGTCCACTTCCGCTGATGAGATCATTATAACAACTCAAATGTACCGTCAAGAAGATCGGCTTCGCAATTTTCAAATCATAGCTGGATTACTTCAGTAAGGGTTCTTATAACAGCGCAGCATAAAGGAGTGGAATTATGAAAGTGGAAATATGGTCGGATATTATGTGTCCTTTCTGTTACATCGGCAAGCGCCGTTTCGAAGCGGCATTGCAGGAGTTCGCACACCGCGATCAAGTCGAGGTCATTCATCGCAGTTTTGAACTGGACCCTACTTCTCCATTGCAAACCGATAAAAATTACTTCGAATATACAGCCGCAAAGTACGGCATTTCGGCGGAAACCTTGGCTAAGCAAAGCCGATCCGTCACGGAACGGGCAAAACAAGAAGGCTTGATTTTTAATTACAATACCGTGAAAAACGCGAATACACATGACGCACACCGTCTGCTTTATTTCGCAAGAGAATTCGGCAAGGAACAAGAATTGCTCGAATTGTTATATAAAGCTTATTTCACGGAATCTCTGCCCATCGGACAACACGAATCGCTTGTGTCGCTGGCCGAACAAGTTGGGCTGGATCGCCAGCAAGCATCAGCGATGCTCGATGGCACGCAAAATGGGGAAGCTGTTCGAAATGATCAGCTGCTGGCCGCCAGATTAGGCATTCAAGGCGTTCCGTACTTCCTGATAGATGGCAGGCATGCCATCTCCGGCGCCCAACCCGCCAGCACAATGACTCAAGTGCTTGATTCTGCTTGGAAAGAAGCTAAAGCTTCCCAAAATCAATTAGATTCGGACATTTGCGATGGCGGCATTTGTTAATGGCCATTTTGTCCAGGTGCTGAGCTGAAAAAAATGAGTCAGGAAGGAGGAGTGAAAGTGGGACATAAAAGCATTCATCATATGGTCATTTTTAGTCTGAAGCATGCAACGGGTTCGGAGGAGGCTAAAGCCTTCATGCGCGATGCGGAGAGCCAATTGACAAAGATACCGGTCGTAAAGCAGTTCCGCGCGTTTCGGCTAAAACCAAATAACCTTTTGGATTACGGTATTTCTATGGTTTTCGACAGCGAAGAGGATTATCAAACGTATGTGGCGCATCCGCTGCATGATGATTTCGAGGATCGTCGTTGGAAAAAGGAAGCCGCACAGGGTATGGTTATCGATTACGAGATAGGTACAGAAACTTCATGACGATAGTCACTCTCACCACTTATAGTTTTCAGTTATGACATGGATTGGATGCAAGCGAAAAAGGCTGGGGAGAAGGATGGATATATGGATTTAATTACTGTTTCTACTGCACTGATCAAATGGGCGCTCGCCGCACTGGTCGGATGCCTTGGCGTCATTACGCTGCTGGGCGGCGGCTATCTTATATATAAAAAAATTTTTCGCGGAAAAAGAAACATGTCCAAAAAACAATGGGTTGTGCTCAGTCTGCTTGTTGCCTGGTTTTTAGTTGTACTAGGACTAACTACAATCAGCAGGGTTGCAAACTTTACGGGTGATATCAATCTCCATTTATTCAGCGGTTATGTGAATGCATGGAATAAATGGTCCTTCAGTGAGCTGCAGTTGATCCTATTTAACATGCTAATGTTCGTTCCATTGGGCTTTCTGTTGCCACTGCTCATGCGCAGAGCAGAAACCTTTTGGCTAACCTTCCTTGTTACATTGTTAACGACGGGCTTTATAGAAATCATTCAGCTCGTAACAGGGAAAGGGATTTTTGAGCTGGACGATATTTTTCATAACTTGATCGGAGGTCTGGCAGGATACTTCTTCGTTATGGCGATCCTGGTGTGTGCTCGGCAAAAACGCTTTGCGATCCAATTTGTTCTACGGGGTGTAATGATTCCAGCGTTGTTCGGTGCGTTGATTGGCAGTGCAATGATTACGTACCAAGCGAAGGAGTTTGGGAATATGCCTATCCTTCCTGCAATGAAGCAGGATATGGATGAGGTGACGGTTGAAAATAAACTACTCTTGCACGAGGACGCTGATAGGGCTTCGATTTACCGAAATATCTATGCAAAGGATATGCAACGAGGCAGAGATATTGCTGATCAGCTATCCCGGAAGTACGCAGTGAATTTTTCCGATATCATTCGCCGGGAAGGCGATGACAATCGCATTTTTATGGGTGCGGCACCGGATGGTCATGAAGCCGACTTGTATTATCAATATAAGGATGGAAGCTGGCACTTCAGCGCTGGGGATGCGGGGGGAAGTCTCTCGGATCACCAGGCAGCCACATTGAGGGCAGAGATGGAGCAATGGCTTTCGCAAAGCGGCCTGTTGCCTGACAATGCTGTATTCAGCATACAGGACAACAATATTTTGCGATGGGATGCAAAAGAACCTGAGGATCTGGCCCATCAGGATAATGATTTTGTTTCCAGTATAATCATGGTGCAGTTTGCTAAGGATGGGACCCTGAGCGATCTCTTCAATCAAACAATATGGAACAAGTTTGACCGCAAGCTGGAGCTTATCTCCTCTAAACAGGCGTTTGAACAAATTCAAGCAGGTAATTTCTATATGTACTCGCCATTTCAAAAAGGTGATAAGCTTGTCGTGAATGAATATGCTCTGACCTATGTCTACGATACGAAAGGGTATTACCAGCCTGTGTACGAATTCAAAGGATATATCAACAATAACGACCGCCAATGGTATTGCCAGATACCGGCTAGAAAGTAATGCGGGATCTTTTAGAAACAAGCAAATGGTAGTTGTCACAGTCGATCAGAAGGCCGAGAGATTATTTCTCATGGCCTTATTTCCAGTTATCGAGATTCAGAAGTTTTGACGCCGCTTCCACGGACACGGTTATGAGCTATGCACAATAATCAAGGCTAAGCAAGATAATACGGTGATCTGCTTAACAGCCTTAGAGTAGGAAGTGAACGTGGTCACGGGACTAGGTTGCTGATCAGATTTACGTTTACAAAATGTTAAACGTTTCGAAAACATTAGCCTCTCCGCGAAGCTTTATATTTATAAAGCATATTTAAAAAAAGTGCCTTCTTATGAAGGTAATTCATATCTGATATAGTGACTCCATGGCAATCGATTGATAAGGATCGGATCCATAAAAGTAGTTTGAAAAATGAATCCAAGTGATTAAAGGAGAATGACAACATGAGTAAACCAGTCGTAAATTTCGCAGAGGATCTCGTATGGTTCGATACAATGCCAGGTGAGCAAATGGCTGTGCGTCTTCACAGCAATCAAGTTGGCGGAGCAATATCTGTAGTGGAAGCGCGTGTACCATCTCGGATGGGCCCGCCAAAACATATCCATAACGAACGAGAAGAAACGTTCGAAATCTTGGAAGGAACATTCCGTTTCCAAGTTGGCGATAAGGAGTTTGATGCGACTCCCGGAACAAGCGTCCTAGTTCCCCGCGGTACACCTCATGCATGGGTCAACGCAGGTCCTGACTTGGGGCGGATCTTGTTCATTTTCACACCTGGCGGCATCGACGATTTTTTCCCTGAGATTGGGCGTCATTCTCTCGAGGAAATTGTTCAAATCGCGGCAGATAATGACACAGTGATTATCGGTCCTCCGATGGTTGCGAAGTAAGACTGACGAAAATGACGTAAATCCAAGCGTTCCGCTCGATAATACATTTCTTGGATGGAAGGATATAAAGGACAGAATGGAGTATCTTCGCCTCAAACGACAAGCTGGGGAGCAATGAATGAGCGAAGATGATGGACATATGTTGCAAATTCGGAGAATGCATAAGCCCGAGAGTGAGATTTGGCCAAATAAGGAATAGCCGGGGATTGTGCCGGTTCCTGCAGCAAGGAAAAACAAAAATAGCGGTGCAGGGATAGCCCTCTGCAACGCTATTTTTGTGAAGAATCACCTTTTTATTTAGTATGCAGGCCGTTCCTACAGTCAGCCCTTACGTTTTAATTACTTGCCTGTTACAGGGTCCGTGTTAGGATTCCAATTGTTCAGAGGATCCATGCGGAAACGGGTTAGTACTGTGCTGCTTATTTTCCATACACCATCTACACGACGATAGGTTTCGCGATATTGTCCATATCCATTATGTCCGGGATATGCATTTTCCGCATCAGGGAAAGTCAATAAATCCTCCATGGACCAAATACCCTTTGCGTTATCCTTATCGATTATCTCGATTTCCGGCATATGCCCATGGTGAACCGTAGGTGCACGGCCCACAAGGTCCCCAATCATTTTTCCGTAAGCCATACCGCCCATGTCAGAGAAGTCCTGCCCTTGGGCAATGATTTTAGCATCCGACGTAAATAGCTCCCCAAACTCCGTCCATTTTTTTTCATCAACAAACCGGAAATAACGAGCTCTTAACTGTTTGATTTGCTCGATATCTTCTAGGCGCTGATACTTCTCTTCAAGTTCCGTAATTTTATCTAATAGCTGTTGATCTGTATTTACTGACATATGATCACGTCCTTAATCGATTAATTTATATTTGTGGTATCTACATCTTTTCGTGACGATACTCCGAAACGAGTCGTTAATGGGTCAAAATCGACTACAAGAAAGTGAATGTTATTTTGTACCGCATATTGGAACAACCTCTCATTTAGGATGGTAATTGAGATTCAATTGCCTCGAGATCAACTATAACAGGTATCCATTGCTGTCGTAAGAAGGCAGTTTTTTTAAACATGCTTTACAAAGATAAAGTGGTGCATAGGCATCATGAATAAAAAGAAACCCCAGCAGACGCTCTTCTCGAGTGTTTGAAGGAGTTTCGATTGGTAATGGATATTAGATTTTATTTTGTAGGTTTGCCTGTTACAGGATCTGTATTCGGGTTCCAGTTCTTAAGAGGATCCACACGGAATCGCTTAAGTTCCGTACTGCTGATTTTCCAGACACCATTTTCTTTTCTATAGGTTTCTCTGTATTGGCCGTACCCATGATGCCCTGGGTATGCTCCTTTCTTATCGGGAAAGGTTAATAAATCCTCCATTGCCCAAATACCCTTAGCATGATTTTTATCGATGATCTCTATTTCAGGCATATACCCGTGATGAACCGTCGGCGCTTTACCCACTAGATCTCCGATCATTTTGCCGTAAGCCGTTCCGCCGCCCTTTGAATAATCCACGCCATCTGAAATGATTTTTGCATCAGCCGTAAATAACTCTCCAAATTCCTTCCATTTTTTCTCATCAATAAAGCGGAAGTAGCGGGCCTTTAATTGCTTAATTTGTTCCATATCTTGCAATCGTTGATATTTGCTATCAAGCTCGGCTAATTTAGCTAATTGTGCCTGTACATTGACATTTGCCGTTTGTTGTTGCGCCTTTATAACTTGTTCTGATTGAGTACTTTGCTTTTCCACGCCTTTTTGATTCGCGCAGCCTGATAGTACAGCAGTTAGCATGATCGTGCCCAGTATTAGAATGACGGGTAAATAGGATTTGTTCATTTTCAACATATGATCACTACCTTTGTGTGTATTGGTAATAACTTCGCCATGATCCTCGGAGTCCCGAGGGCAGTTTTGTTTTCCTAATCAGACGTATTTTCTTCAAACGAATTCTTTTTCATTCATTTTAAAGTTAGCTATGGATTGAAACTCTGTACCAACATTGCAGACAACCTCTTCTCACCAATTTATTAAGGATTCGGTTTTCCTCCGGTTTTCCTCGAGGTCTACTATAGCAGGTCTTATTTTCCACCATAAGAAGGCTATTTTTGTAAACATGCTTTATTTGAATAAAGTCGCTCGCAAGCTTGAGATTGTGGTCCAAGGGAAGAGAATAGCTTTATTTTTCTAAAGTATATTTAAAAAAATAACCTCCTTATGAAAGTTAAGAATCCCTGTTATAGTTGTGGCCAAGGCAATAAAACTTGACTAGAAGGCAAAAGAAGAGAGGTTGTTAGTCATGTAGCGAAAGTATCTTAATTGGATCACAGTCCGATGGTATTGAATGTTTGAAAGTCTTTATTAACAAATTTCAATATAGATAAAATAGGAGTGAATAAAGTGAGTGATCGTATTTCAAAAGCGAATATGCTTTTGCTTATAATAGTATGTTTTGCGCAATTCATCGAAGTAATGAACAGTTCTACGGTCGTCGTCGCGTTACCGTCCATTCAAACGGCACTTCATATGCAAGCAAATGACTTACAATGGATCGTCACTTCGTATGTGCTTACCTTCGCGTGTTTTCTGATGATTGGAGGACGCGCCAGTGATTTACTTGGCAGAAAACGCGTTTTGCTGGTAGGTCTGGGCATATTTGCGCTTGCCTCTTTGACAGGCGCTCTGTCAATGAATCCGGTTTGGTTAATCGCAAGCAGAGCCATACAAGGAGTAGGGGCGGCGCTGTCTATTCCGGCGGCAATGTCGCTCATTAGTAATAATTTCCCCGCAGGAGCACAACGTAACAAAGCGTTTGGTATATTCGGCGCATTAGGTTCCGGGGGAGCGGCGGCAGGATCGATCGTCGGCGGTTTGCTGACTGATTCTGCAGGCTGGAGATCGTTGTTTTATCTAAATGTTCCATTGGCATTGCTGCTTATCGTTGGATTGATATTTGTTAATGTAAGTCCTTCTGTCAAAGCTGAAAAGCAATCCATTGATTTTATGGGATTAATATCTGTATTGGCGGGGATTTTTATCCTCGTCTACAGCATTTCAATGCCTGATGTGAACGGAAGCTGGCCAATATCTAAAATCATCATGCTGATTGTGGGGGTATTCGTACTCCTGTTGTTCGTAGCGATCGAGAAATATGCCAAAAATCCGCTTATGCCGCTTCGCCTCTTTAAATTCAGGTCGCTTCTTACATCAAATTTCATTGGTTTTCTAATGTTTTCATACGTTAGTGGTTTCAATTACTTTTCGACTTTATATTTTCATGAACTTGGCTATTCCTCTTTAAAGGTTGGTTTAGCTTTCTTGCCACTAGGAATGACTGCTATCGTAGTCACACAAATCACGCCGTTCTTCATGCGTAAATTTGGTGCCAAAAAAGTTCTGGTTATTACGCAGCTTATCAACGCGCTTGGCATGTTCTGGTTAAGTGATATGGACATGACTAAGGGCTATGCAACATTTATTCTTCCGGCCTTCATCATTCTCGGTTTGTCGGTGGGCGCATCCTACACGGCGGTAATAGTCGGATCCGTACAGGATGTAAAACCCGAGGAACATGGTATTGCCGGAGGGATTGTAAATACTTTCTTGCAATTAGGAGGAAGCCTGGGTTTATCCATTCTTGCCACAGTTGCAACTACCGTTACCACGTCAGCGCATCATGAAATGGCGAGCGATGCGTTATTGTTGGGCTTTCGAACGGCACTAATCGTAAGTGGTGCATTTGCTGTCATTGCAGTGATCCTCGCATTAATAAGCGGAGGAAAAAGTAAGCATACGGTTTCCGTTTCACAAGAAATGCATATTTAATCTGCCGGTATCGCGCAGAAGCTTCAGTAGCCTTAAAAATACAGCATAAAATGAGAGGATGTTTTAATTAATGAATATCGAGGCAAAAAAAACGGAATTAATGTCTACATTTCATTTCAGACATGCGACTAAAGAATTCGATTTGACAAGAAAAATTACGAATGAGGATTTTGAGTTTATTTTAGAGGCTGGCCGGCTTTCACCAAGCTCCGGAGGTAACGAGCCATGGAAATTCCTGGTTGTTCAGACGCCGGAATTTAGAAAAGAGCTAGCCCCACACGTTACCGGTGCTGTCCGTTCGTTGCCTACAGCTAGTCACTTTGTGATCATCTTGGCGAGGAAGGGACTTACCTTCGATTCTCCATACGTCGTGGAACAGCAAACGAAAGTGAAAAAGATGCCTGTTCATGTGTATAACAGCATGCGGGACGCATATGCGCAATTCTACGGGGATCTTAAGCTCGATACGGAAAGGGCGCTGCTAGACTGGTCATCGAAGCAAACCTACTTGGCTATGGGTAACATGATGACTGCCGCTGCACATATTAACATCGATTCGTGTCCAATTGAAGGTTTCGATTTAGATGCAGTGAATGAATTACTCGAGAAAAAAGGACTGCTCGGCAACAACGAATTTGGTTTGAGTGTTATGGTGGCTTTCGGCTATAGATCAAAGGAGCCGGTTCGTGCCAAAACAAGACGCCCAATGCAGCAACTCGTTCAATTCGTATAATACCGTAAAAATAATGAGGGGGTTTCTTAAAGGTCAACCATTTTGGCCCTTAGGAAACCTTCTTCTTTGGAACCATCATTTTAAGCGGCCAAACAAAAATAACGCGCACCGATTTAGTACCGGTGGGCGTTTGAAGACCATTGACGTTATATTATTTTAAAACCGGCGCTTCCCATTCGTTTTTCCATCGATGTATTTCATTAAACACGTCTGTAAAAGCTTTTCCCTTTTCAGTAATGGAATACTCCACTGTGACCGGTACGGTAGAAAATACTTCTCTTTTTATCATTTGATGTTCTTCTAAATTGCGCAAGGTATCCGTTAATCCCTTTGTATTAATGTTCCCTAAACTTCTTCGTAAATGGTTGAACCGCTGAGGTTCTTTTAATAACTCCGTTATGACAAGAAATGTCCATTTTCCTGAAAGGAATTGCAACACCTCAGAAATTGATGTAATGCAATCAAGATCAAACTTCGAGGACTCCAATTTTATCATCTCACAATCAATTATAATGTTAGCCTAATATTTAAAGTATCTAATTTAAAGTATAGTGCAAAAAAATGCGATGTCACTGGAAGAAATATGCCAATTATAAAAGGACATGATTACATGCATGACCAATTGTCCTAGTATTATGAGTCCATGTCTGTTTCCTTATTCGAAATTCAAGCCCATAAAAAGCGGTAATAAATGATTAAGACAGTGCAGGCACTTTAGATTTATAAAGCATATTTAAAAAAAGTGCCTCCTTATGAAATAAATCAATACCTGTTATAGTTGTCCTCGAGGTACGACATAGCCCGTCACTTTAAACAAGCATGGAGGTTACACCTATGACAATTCAAAACGACTTTGGCCTTCAAACCCCCATAGCATCCGGGTTTGGTCCAAGAACGACTGCACAGACGATAATTGGGGAACAGGACCTTCGCGGAAAAATGGCTATCGTGACAGGTGGTTATTCCGGACTCGGACTCGAAGCCGTCAAAGCCCTTGCTTCTGCCGGGGCACGGGTTATTGTTCCCGCTCGCGCGTTGGAAAAAGCACAAACAGCACTTGAGGGAGTGTCCGGTGTGGAACTCGAACGTTTAGATCTTATGGATCCAGCCTCGATTGATGCGTTTGCAACGCGTTTTCTTGCTTCTGGCAGGCCTTTACACATTCTTCTTAATGCCGGGGGAATAATGGCAGCTCCGCTTGTTCGTGATTCCCGGGGGTTTGAGTCTCAGCTTGCAACCAATCATTTGGGACATTTTCAACTGGCGTTAAGGTTATGGCCGGCGCTTGAGAAGGCAAAAGGCGCAAGAATTGTTTCAGTCTCATCGCGTGCCTTACAACTCAGCGCTTTTGATTTTGTGGATCCGAATTTTAACTCGGGCGAATATGACAAATGGCTTGCTTACGCCAGATCCAAAACAGCCAACGCTTTGTTTGCCGTTGCAATGGACAAGCGCGGAAAGCCTCACGGAGTGCGAGCATTTTCGGTTCATCCAGGCACGATCGCCACAGATTTGGCCCGTCATTTAACGGATGACGAATTGCGTGCAATGGGCGCTTTAAACGAACAAGGTGAGCGTGTTTTTACCGAGTATAACGATGAAATCAAAACGATTGAAGAAGGGGCGGCCACTTTGATTTGGTGCGCCGTTCATCCTCAGCTGGACGGAAAGGGCGGGGTCTATTGCGAAAACGGAGATATTGCAGGCATGACGGACACGCCTTACACTCCCGGCGTATTTGAGTGGGCGGTTGATCCCAAAGAAGCGGAAAGACTATGGAAATTAAGTGAGCAATTAATTGGCATAAAATTTGAAAACTAAGGCCATCGTATATATTTCATATTTCAAAATATAAGAAACAGCCTGCTGAATGCTCAGCAGGCTGTTTCTATGATCATTGCGGGAATGATTCGCTTCGCTTATTCACTAGACAAATATCTGGTTGATTTTGGAATAGAGATCTTATGCGTTGCTAGGAGCATGGCTTTACTTTTATAAAGCATATATAAAAAAACAGCCTTCTTACGGATGGGGATAATAGCTGTTATAGTTGGCCCGTAACGTTTTATTCCCTCTAATGACGCTGCACGTGATGGAGCTAAGAATAAATTCGAAGTATTCGGATTCATTCATCCATTAATTAAAATGTTACAAAGAAGTTACATCTTGTATGTATTTTTGAGATATGTTTTTTGCATGATTAGTTTAGTGCTATTAACTGAACCAAAGTTTACAAGGTGATATGGATAATACATTACGGAATAGCCAGTGGTTCGAATTTTTAATATGCAGGCTAAGTAGGTGAACGAAGATGGAACATGGGAGCTTAGGTATTATTGGAGGAATGGGTCCCAAAGCGACCTCGGTTTTTTTTGAAAAAATAATAAATAAAACGAATGCGGATCTGGATCAGAACCACATTAATATCATTATTCTTAATCATACAAGTCTTCCTGACCGGACCGATGTTCTTCGAAAGAAGGAAGGGGATCTATTTTTAAATAAAATATCTAAAGACATGGCTCTCCTTCATAATGCCGGTGTGTCCAATATTGCAATACCCTGCAACACCGCACATTGCTTTTATGATGAGATGCAGGAAATGACCCCCATTCCCATTATAAACATGGTTAACGAGACACTTAAGCTCGTGACGGATAAGTTTGGATCAGGCAGTAAAATAGGGATTTTAGCGACTGATGGAACCTTGCATAACGGGGTATATAGCAAAGAATGTGAAAATTTGAACCTTAAACTATTCAAGCCGAATGAAGAAATACAGAAACGTATCATGAGTATCATTTATGAGAAACTGAAGAAAAATCAACAGGTTAAGCCAGCAGAAATCGAGGAGATAATAGAGAAGCTACTGAGCGACTTCGGTTGTGACTGCGTCGTAATTGCTTGCACGGAATTATCAAGTATACCATTGCGGCAAAATATTAAAAGATATTGTATTGATGCTATGGATGTACTCGTAGAGCAATCAATTCTTCGTTCAGGTAAAAGAGTTATAACTTCTGATTTTACATAATACATGCATGACGGAAAGATATAACTTCTTCAATGATTTAATGGAGTCAAGAGCTGGTTCAAAAGGGGTTTATTATGATGAAAGTACTTGTTGTAGAAGACGACTTCAGCATTTCTAGTGCCATAACTTATGCGCTTGAGCGAGAAGGCTACACGGTCAGAACCGCTGCTGACGGGGAGGAAGCTCTAGAAAAAGCGGAAGCATTTAAACCCGACGTAATTATTCTTGACATTATGATGCCTAAAATGAACGGATATGAGGTTTTCCGTAAGCTTAATCAGAAAGAACGGCCAGGCGTGCTTTTGCTGACTGTGAAAAACGATATCGTAGACAAGGTGCTTGGCCTGGAATTAGGTGCGGATGATTACATGACCAAACCTTTTGATATCCGGGAGGTGCTGGTCCGAGTAAAGGCATTATACCGTAGGAGAAATTTTGCATATGACAATAGTAATGAGCTTGAGAAAGTAAATATTGAGATGGGTGGTTTATCGATTCAGTTATATAGTCGGACGGTGAGGATGGATGGTCATGAACTAGACTTGACGCTAAAAGAGTTTGACCTTCTCGTTGAGCTTGCATGTAATCCTGATCGGGTATATTCCAGAAAGGTGCTGCTGAAGAAGGTATGGGATATTAATTATGCCGGGGGAACCAGAACGGTAGATATTCATATCCAAAGGCTCCGCAAGAAGCTTGGAAGATGGCAAGGGCTCATTCAAACGATTAACGGAATTGGTTATAAAATTATTCCTGTAACACTAGATAATGAATGATGGGTGCTGAGAACTGTATTAGGACCCCAAAAGTTTCATTTAGAGATGAAATCTAATGTGCGCGGTTTTGCAGGTTATATCAAGGGAAAGGAGAGATCAGGTGGCTAAATTAGATTTCATCCCCGCCATATCATTTCCGACTGGCAGCAAGAGCAAGACAAGGACATTTCTGTCTTCATACAGTACTTGAAAAAATACGATGTAGCTGTTCAATGAGCCGGTTTTCATAAAAACCTTCATTCAAGCACGAGCATTCGTGTAGGAATGAAGGTTTTTCTTTCAATACGGCTTCACCACAGTTTCGTACAATTCCAAGATGATGAGGTGATTCCCATATTTCTAGAATAACAAATCTAACTGGATAGCCTTCGGCAATCTGCCGACCTTATCCGCCTGTTACACCGGAAAGACAGCTGGATGCGTGATCGAGCATTGTCCAAGTTTATTACCAAAGAATTAGGCGTGCGATTCGTCTTCATGATTTCTCTATGAACAGCCGTTCGGAGCACGCTGACTTGATCGTACCGCCGGACAACGTAATGGACCGATGCACGAGCACGTCCAAGGCGTCGATAAAGTAAGGCCGCACGGATTCGCCTAATTCGATGCACGATAATTCCGTGCACGCGAGAACGAGGCCGTCGCATTTTTCCCGCTGGAGCATTTCCGTCATGATACCTTCGAGCACACGAGCATCCGAGTGTCCGGTTTTTTTGATATCTTCATAGATGATGCTCATAATGCTTTGTTGCATGCCCGGGCTCGGGATAACCGGCTCAAGGCCGTATTGCCGCAGGACATTCGAATAGATATCGGTTTGAAGGGTGGCGTCGGTCGCGAGAATGCCGATTTTACGATTCGCTTTATGCTTCGCGAGCAGTTCCTCGACCGTTTCTTTTACCATGTTGACGATCGGAATAGCCGTCATGCCTTGAATGTCGTCGAAGAAACGGTGCGCCGTATTGCAAGGCATCACGATGTTAGACACTTTCGCATGCTCAAGCAGCGCGATGTCCGCTTGGATGAGCCGCAGGAATTGCCGATCTTTCCGTTCAAGGATCGAGCTCGTTCGGTCCGGCAATGACGCATGATTCAGAATAATCATGTCGATATGGTCTTGATCCGCGTCCGCTTCGGTGAATTCAATAACTCTGTCGTAGAAGACGGATGTCGCCTTCGGTCCCATCCCGCCTATTACGCCTAATTGAGGTCGTTTCATCATCTCTACCTTATTTTGTATTATCATCTTTTTCGTAAAATTTCGACTGAAATGCTATTAAAGCTTTTCAATGAAATGAAAATTCTTGAATTCCGTAATCCGGTTTTGGCTATAGTATATTGAAATGAATTGAAATTATTCGTAAAGATTCGACAGGAATGGAGTTGCCGCATGCGCACAAGACGAACTAGACGCACTAGACGAAGCAAGGTCATCTTAGGAGTTGCCTTCGTTCTTATTGCCGCGTTGGTTATTTGGACTTCGATGGACAGCATATCGGCGGATAACAAGCCCTCAGCCACGCCGACTGCCACACCGGCCGCAGCGTCTGCTGCCACGCCGGACACCAAGGCTGATACGGAGCCGCCCGCAATCACGGGAGTCCAAAATTTAACCGTTTTTATCGGAGACCGCGTTTCTTACAAGACCGGCGTAACCGTTAAGGATAATCACGATACGAACGTCGCTTTGGCCGTAGATACGAGCGGCGTCAACCTAAAGAAAGCCGGCGTTTACAACATTACGTATAGGGCCCAGGACGCCGCAGGCAATGCTGCCCAAGCGGAAGCTACCGTAACGGTCAAGGTAAAGCCTGCGAGCCCCCTCAACGAAGAAGAATTGAATAAACTGGCGGATACCGTACTCGCCAAGATCTTGACGGAAAACATGACGGAAGTCGACAAATTATGGGCAATCTTCAAATGGACCAAGTACAACATCGGCTATGTCGACAGTTCCAGCCACACCGATTGGCGAAAAGGCGCCCTTCAAGGGTTTAAACAAGGTACGGGTGACTGCTTCGTGTATTACGCCACTGCAAAGATACTGTTGGAGAGAAGCGGCTTCGAAACGCAAACCGTGATTCGGGACAAGGGCAGAAAAACGAAACATTTCTGGAGCTTAGTCAAAGTCGATGGCGCCTGGTATCACTTCGATACCACTCCCACGATCAAAAAGAATACGACTTTCCTGCTTACGGACGCAGAACTGGCATTATTCAATAAGCAATTTAAGAACTACTACCTATTCGATAAGACTAAACATCCGGCAACGCCGACCAAACCGCTCAAAGAAAGAAGCAAGTATCTAAAATAAGAAAGGCAAGGTTTGCCTATGCAGTTCAATGTCATGGAGTATTTAGAGCATACGGTACGAAGAGTGCCGGACAAAACAGCTTACGCGAACGAAGAATTCGGCCTTACGTTCCAAGCAGTGTACGGGCAGTCCAGAGCGATCGGCACGTTTCTGAACAAGCACAATTTGCAAAAGCAACCGATCGTCGTATTTATGAACAGGAGTCCGAAAGCGATCGCGGCTTATTACGGCGTTATCTACAGCGGCAATTTCTACGTACCGCTAGACGACGAGATGCCACGCACCCGCATCGAGACGATCGTTAGGAAGATAAATCCCGGCGCGATCATCTGCGACGAGTCGACGAAGGAAAGCGCCGATGCCATCGACTTTCAAGGGAATGTGCATCTGTTCGACGACCTGATTCAAGGTCCTGTCGACGACGAGGCATTAACCCGAATACGTCTTTCCGCCTTGGATACGGATCCTGTGTACGTCGTCTTCACGTCCGGCTCAACGGGCGTTCCGAAGGGCGTCATCGCCAACCATAGATCGGTTATCGATTATATCGAAAACTTATCCGACGTGCTTTCGCTGAGCGAAGACACGATATTCGGGAATCAGACGCCGCTGTATCTCGATGCTTGCTTTAAAGAGCTATTCCCGACCCTGAAGTTCGGAGCGACGACGTATATCATCCCGAAAAGCCTGTTTATGTTCCCGCTCAAATTGGTGGAGTTCCTGAACGAGTATCGCATAAACACCGTATGCTGGGTCGTATCGGCGTTAACGATGATCTCTTCCTTCAAAGTGCTGGACAAGCTGGTTCCGCAATTTCTGCATACCGTCGCGTTCGGCAGCGAAGCATTCCCGGTGAAACAATTCAATCTGTGGAGAAGCGCGTTGCCTAACGCGAAATTCGTTAACTTATACGGCCCTACCGAAGCGACAGGCATGTCTTGTTACTACAAGGTGGAACGGGCGTTCGAGGAACACGAGATTTTACCGATCGGCAGGCCGTTTCGGAATACCGAAATCCTCTTGCTTGGTGCAGGCGATCGCGAAGCCGCTCCCGGGGAAACCGGAGAAATTTGCATTCGAGGCACTTGCCTGACGCTGGGTTATTATGGGGATTTCGCTAAGACGAACGAAGTTTTCGTACAAAATCCGTTAAACGCTCTATATCCCGAACTGATCTACCGGACGGGGGATTTGGGCAAATACAACGAGCGCGGCGAGCTGATGTTCGTCTCGCGCAAAGATTACCAGATCAAGCATATGGGGTATCGCATCGAGCTCGGAGAAATCGAGGCGAACGTCAGTCGGCTGGAAGGCGTCAGGAGCGCTTGCTGCGTTTACGACAAAACCACGGAGAAGATCGTCTTATTCTTCGTAGGCGAAACGGACGCCAGATCGATCGTCAAAGAACTGAAGCTGCAGCTGCCGAAGTATATGATTCCCAATCGGATTGAGCCATTAGACGCAATGCCGCTCACGACGAACGGAAAAATCGATCGCGTTTACCTCAAAGAAGCTTGCATGAAGAAGGGGAGTTAAGCACATGGATGAATTATTGAAAATATTGGAAGATATGCACCCTGACGTCGATTTTCGTCAATGCGATACGCTAATCAAGGATAAAGTGTTGGATTCTTTCGACATCGTCACGCTGCTTGCGGAAATCGACGGCGAATTCGGCGTGACGATTCCCGTGGAGGAAATCACGCCCGATAACTTCAATTCCGCTCAGGCGCTGTACGCGTTAATCATCAGACTATCCGACGATTTATAGGGGGAGATCATGCTTTTCACCTCATACGGTTTCATTCTCTTTCTCGTTGTCTTGTTCGTCTTCTATTACCTCATTCCGAGAAAATACCAGTGGGTATTGCTTCTCATCGCGAGCTATTTGTTCTATGCGTTATCCGGGCTTCAATTTCTTGCTTATATCGCGGCGACGACGGTTTGCGTTTATTATGCCGGACGCCGAATCGGCGACTTGGTGCAGACCGAATCCGCGTATTTGCGGGAATATAAGCAAGAATTAACCAAGCCCGAGATCAATGAATATAAATCCAAGATGAAAGGAAGAAAACGGATCCCGATGCTGCTGGCCTTGTTCGTGGCCTTAGGCATTCTTGCTTTCGTCAAATATACCGATTTCGCGATCGCGAACATCAATCTCATCGCCCGGGCTTTCGGAAGCGAAGGCGGCATTTCCTTCTGGACAATCGCCGTTCCGCTCGGCATTTCCTTCTATACGTTCAAGAGCGCGGCTTACCTGATCGATATTTACAGGGGGAAATTTCCGCCGGAGCGCAATCTGTTCAAGTTCGCGCTGTTCGTTTCCTTTTTCCCCGAAGTCATACAAGGACCGATTAGCCGATTCGATCAATTGGGCAAGACGTTGTACGGCCCGCACGACTTCGACGGCCGCAACGTAAAGTTCGGCTTGCAGCGAATCGCATGGGGATTTTTCAAAAAGCTGGTCATCGCCGATCAACTCACGGTGGGCGTTCGGACGATTTTCGACGATCCCGATCACTATAACGGTGCGTTCGTGCTGGTTGGCATGTTGTTATACGCGTATCAGCTGTTGGCCGACTTTTCAGGCGGTATCGATATTACGATCGGGATTGCCCAGGTGCTCGGCGTCAAGGTTCAGGAAAATTTCCTGAGACCGTATTTCGCCAAGTCGATCACGGATTACTGGCGCAGATGGCATATTTCGATGGGCGCTTGGTTCCGGGATTACGTCTTCTTCCCGATGTCCGTCTCGAAGCCGATGCTTGCCCTGTCGAAGTTCTCCCGCCGGCGGTTCGGCAACGCGATCGGCAAACGCGCTCCCGTGTATCTAGCGACTTTAACGACCTGGTTCGCCACCGGCATTTGGCACGGTTCCAGCTGGAACTTCATCGCATGGGGACTGGCGAACGGTATCATCATTCTTATCTCGCAAGAACTGGAACCGTTCTACGATTGGTTCCATGGAAAGTTTAATGTGAAGCATACGTTCGGATTCCGCTCTTTCCAAGTCGTGCGGACGCTGCTGCTGATGAGCTCGATCCGGCTGTTCGACTGTTACATGGACGTGCCGCTGACGTTCAAGATGTTCGGGTCCATGTTCACGACCTTCAATTATCGAGTCTTATTCGACGGTTCGCTGCTTCATCTGGGCATCTCTTTTAGTCACTATGTCTTAATCCTGTTGAGCCTAGCGGTTGTCGGAATCGTCAGCTTGCTTCAAAGAAGCGGGAGCGTGAGGGAGAAGATAGAGGCGCAGCCGATTGGCGTAAGGTATTCGCTTTACGGCATGCTGATCCTCTCGATTCTGGTCTTCGGGGCTTACGGCGTCGGTTATGACGCGAAGCAATTTATCTATAATCAGTTCTGATTTCAAAGGAGGGATGAGGGGACATTGGTACGGAAGAAGCTTATAATCGGAGCCGTCGCGATCGTTCTGCTGCTCGGCTCGTTGTATGTGCTGCAACGCCTGCTTATGCCCAAATACGTATCCGGCATCGTCGAGGGTTCGCTTATCGGCGAATATTACAAAGAGAAACGCAAGGATTTCGACGTTATATTCCTCGGGGACTGCGAAGTGTACGAGAATTTCTCGCCGGTAACGCTGTGGGAGAAATACGGGATTACGAGCTATATCCGCGGCAGCGCGCAACAGTTGATCTGGCAGTCGTACTATTTGCTGGAAGAGACGCTGAAATACGAGAAGCCGAAAGTCGTCGTCTTTAACGTTCTCGCCATGCAGTACAACGAACCGCAAAAAGAAGAATATAACCGCATGACGCTCGATGGGATGCAACTCTCGGCAACCAAGCTGAAGAGCATTCAAGCGTCCATGATGAACAGCGAGCATCTCGTCGATTACCTAGCGCCCTTATTGCGTTTTCATTCCAGATGGGATCAATTAAGCAAAGACGACTTCACGAATTTGTTCGGCAAGGAGAAGTTATTCCACAATGGGTATTATATGAGAGTAGACGTGAAGCCGGCGGGAAGAGTTCCGAGAGCTCCGAGGCTTCCCGATTACCGATTCGGTTCCAACGCCTATAGCTACTTGGATCGATTGACGGAATTGTGCAAAGAAAATGGTATCCAACTCGTATTGGTCAAAGCGCCGACGATCTACCCGCATTGGCACGACGAGTGGGATACCCAGATGGAGCAGTACGCTGCGGCCCACGATTTAACCTACATCAATTTTCTGAAGCACATGGACGATGCCGGAATCGACCTGCAGACGGATACCTATGACGCGGGCCTGCATCTGAACGTATACGGAGCGGAAAAGCTAGCTGCGTACTTCGGAGCATTCCTGGCGGATACTTACCGTCTGCAAGATCATCGTACTGACAAGACGTGGAGCGGGATCTGGCAAAAGAAAATCGACTTTTACGATCGGATGAAGCAGGATCAATTGGACGAGCTCGCCAAATACGGATACCTGAAACGCTATAAAGTCGAAACGTGATAAGAATGGATGAAGGAGTGTTTACGTTGAAAAAAGCAAGTATAGGGCTGATCGCCCTCCTAATGGTACTATCCGGTTGCGGGAACAAAATGACGGAGGAGGGATCCGCGTCGCCTAGCGCGTTGACGCAGACGGAAGGAGCCGCTGCTTCGCCAGCTTCGACCCAGGCTTCCGGGACGCCTGAACAAGCAAGCAGCGAAGGCTACGTGTTTGAGGCGAATGGAATCCCGATTCCGATGCATGCCGAAGCGGCGCCGATCTTGAAGCAACTGGGAAAACCGCAAAGTTATTTCGAATCGCAAGCCTGCGCTTTCCCGGGACTCAATAAAATTTACCAATACAGCAGCTTCGACGTGTATGCCTACGAGAAGGACGGGGTCGATTATATCGCGTCCGTCATTCTGTTCGACGATACGGTGGCCACCAAGGAAGGCGTCACCTTGTTCAACAAGAAAAGCGACGTGATCAAAGCCTATGGCGACAAGTTCACCAACAACTTGAATTTGTACGTCTATGACCAAGGCAAGTCCCAATTACGGTTCGTCATCGAGAACGATCAAGTGACCTCGATCGAGTATTTGGCCAAGATTTGATCGGAATCGTAAGCATGAGTATAGACGCCATCGGGGCCGGAGTACTTCCCTCGATGGCGCCTTACTATGTAACGTGACTTTAATTTTCTAAAGTATATTTAAAAAAATAGCCTCCTTATGAAAAAAATAAAGAACTGCTATAGTGGACTCCGAGGCAGTTGAAGCACTTGAAGAGGATGTTGCAAATGAGTCAAGCACGTCCAGAAAGCATTCGCCTTATGCAGTACCAGAAATCTGTAGAAGAAGGAAGGAATACTTATGGCACAAATTCGAATTCGCAATACGGACGAGCGCATTGAAGCTGAAGATCAAGTGCTTGACTTTCTAGACAAGCAGGAAATCTTGTATGAGCATTGGGATTCTGCTAAACTCCCGGAAGAGCTTAAGGAGAAATTCTTACTGAACGACGAAGAGAAGCAGCAAATTCTCGCGATCTACGATTCCGAGATTAAAGATCTGGCAGCTCGACGCGGCTACAGGATCTGGGACGTTATTACCTTGTCCGAGGCCACGCCAAACTTGGAGGAGCTGCTGCAAAAATTCGAAGCAGTACACACGCATTCCGAAGATGAAATCCGGGCCATTACGGCGGGTAAAGGAATTTTTATCATTAAAGGCACGGATGATATCGGCTATTTTGACGTTGAACTCGAGGCTGGCGACGTCATCTCCGTTCCGGAGTCGAAGCCCCATTTCTTTACGCTGATGGACAACCGAAAAATTGTAGCAGTTCGCCTCTTCATCGAGACGGAAGGATGGGTAGCTTCTCCTTACAACGATCCCGAGTTTGTGAAAGACATCGGCTAATTACAGTACATCGTTGAACATGACATAAAGCTAAACAACCAACGCTCATTAGGGTAATGATTTAATACATGCATATTGGAGTGATGATGATGAGTACGTTCGTGCTAGTACATGGATCGTGGCATGGAGCCTGGTGCTGGGAGAAAATAATTCCCGGATTAGAAGAAGCGGGGCACCGGGTAATCGCTTTGGACCTGCCTGGGCATGGTCAAGATCATACGCCCGTATCACAGGTGAATTTAAAAAGTTATACGGACAAATTAAGCGCTATTCTGGAAAAGGAGTCAGGGAAGGTCATTTTGGTAGGTCACAGTATGGCGGGGCTTGTCATCAGCCAGACAGCCGAGTACCTGCCTGAAAAAATTGAGAAGCTTGTTTATTTATGCGCTTATCTTCCAAAAAATAATCAGACGTTGATTCAGATTGCTCAAAACGAGAAAAAAGAAAAAAAATCTCCTTCTATTGTTATCATAAGCGAGGATGAAACGTGCATGAATCTAAGGGACGAACGGATAAAGGATTCATTTTACGGCGATTGCGTGGAAGATGACATAATTAAAGCAAAGGAAAAACTTTGTCTAGAGCCGCTGGCCCCATTTTTTACACCCGTGCAGCTCACGGACGCTAGATTCGGAAGGATTCCTCGCGTTTATATAGAAACTTTGAGAGATAAAGCTATTTCCATTGCTTTACAAAGAGATATGTATAACGAGTATCCGAATAATCGGATTATTACATTGGATTCAGACCACTCGCCATTTTTTTCACATCCAGACGAGTTAACCTCTCATTTCATTCAGTTAACATTTTAAACGATTATTATACAAAAAGCCCCTAGCTGGGGCTTTTTGTGTGCAAAATTTAAAACAATACATAGGACCGCTTGTTTTTATTTTCGGGAATATTAGTTAAACAATCGCGGAGTTTCCTCCCATAATCGGAGTGCAATTGCTTTATCGATCGCCCATGCTTTAACACCCACGGTCATACCATCGTCCGTATGGAGAGGCGCAATATCGCAATTCTCGCAATAGACACCTCCATGTCCGTCTAATTGAGGGCTGACCGCACACCATACGATGGTTGCCGCCCCTTCGGAAATCGTTTTTCTCTCGTTGTCGTATTGTTCGTAGCCGCGTTCACCGTTTGCTTTGATCGCCCCAAACGCCGTAAGCTCTTCCTCCGACAGCGCATCGGAGAGACCGGTCACGATGCTGCCCGGATGAACGGTAAAAGCGCGGATATTATCTTCTTTGAAAAGCTCGTCTACCGCTACGCTGAGCAAGGCAGCGGCCGTCTTCGCTTGACCGTAAGCGATCCATTTGTCGTATGACGAATGATTAAAGTTAGGATCCTCGAAGTTAAAGGCCGAATACCAATGGGCTCGGGAGGATAAGGTGACAACCCTGGCCCCGTTCGCCTTCTTCAGCTGAGGCAGAAGATGATGGATTAAATGATAATGCCCCAAATAATTGGCCGAGATTTGCATTTCATTCCCCCGTTCATCCCTGGAGAGCGGAATAGCCATTATTCCGGCGCTGTTAATCAGGATGTCCAGCTTGTCGTACCGCGACTGGAACCATCTGCCGAAGGCTTCAACCGTTTCCCGTTTGCTCAGATCCATCTCTTCCGGATACAATTCCACGTTGGATAGGCCGGTGAGAGCTTGGCTTGCTTTGTTGACGTTTCTGGCAGGCACGACCACCTTGGCGCCCGCCGCCGCGAGCGTTCTGGCCGATTCCAAGCCTAGACCGGCGGAACCTCCGGTAACGATGATGATTTTACCCGTCAAATCAGCGTCTTTCACGATATGGTTAGCCGTTGTTCTAGCCGAATAACCGGATGGAATAGGTTGTTGCATTAAATACCGCCACCTCGAAGTTTACTGAAGTGAGTCACCTTGTATTGCACCTTCTCCAGGATCCTTTGGCGTTTCTCAAGCTCAAGCTCCATCTTGACGGCGTGCTCCCGCAGAATCTCGTGGCACCGCGTATAGTCCTTGGCCCGATAAGCGTCAACATAGCTTTTGATCTGCTCCAAGGACATATCCGTGTCCTTCAAATTGACGATAAATTGCAGATAATCAATCGTCAATTGATCGTAGATTTTATATCCCCGGGCATTTTTTGCCGGCTCTTCAATTAATCCCAATTGCTCGTAATACCGAATGGTTGGAATCGGCAGGCCAATCAGCTTGGATACCTCTGAAATTTGATACAAGTGATTCTCACCTCGCGAAATCAAGGTTACAACGTAAAGTTGACTTGATGTCAACAGCGGATGCGATTAAATTTATTTCTCTTCAAGTTTGCCCGAATCTTTCGTAAAGATTGCAAAATATCTCACTTGCTCGAGCTCCCGACCGTCGGACGATAGGAGCATAGCAAGAGATAAAAGGCTTGAACCCGGACGATTCATGCCTTTTTAGGTTCCGCTGCAAAAGGGAAAAGCTTCTGTGCCGCCTCCATAAAAGCTTTTACCGCGATGGTGCAGTCCTCCAGTGGGCCCGAAGCGATGTGAATATCGCGGTAAGCCGCCGGAGAGATCTGCTTCAAGACGATTCCGGGGGGAAGATCCAGAAGGGACAGCTCGGACATGACGGCTACTCCTTCACCCGCCAGAATCATCTGAAGCGCGGTTCTGTAGTTGTAGAGAATGTATTTAATGGTTGGCGATTCTCCGGCGCTTTCAAACCACTTCAAGACCGGGGGCTCATAGCCGGCTTTGCAGATGAGCATGGGCTCATTCCGCAAATCTTCCGGGCTAATGATCTCCCTTTCGTTCAGCGGATGATCTTCGCGCATAACCGCATAAATTCCCTCGCGGTAAAGCGGATAAGAAAAAGCCGTTTTGTCGGAGGGGATAAGAAGGCCGACGTCAATTTCGCGATTATCCAGCCATTCCTGCACATCGGCGATCGTGCCTTCAACGATGCTGAATTCCAGGTTGGGATATTGCTGCTTCATATGACGGATCAGTTGGGGCACGAAATAAGTAGCGGCAACCGGGAATGCTCCGATACGGACGCTGCCGGTCTCCATTCCTTTTTCGCTCGCGATTTCCTGGTCGATCTTATCGTACCCCTGAAGAATTTCCCTGAACGTCCGGACAATCCGCTCCCCCACGGGAGTGAGGGCAACTCCTTGACGCCGGTCCCTGATCAGCAGCGTAACCCCAAGCTCGCGTTCCAAGGTCGTGACGGCACGGCTGACGGCCGGCTGCGTCATATTCATTTTCTCCCCGGCGGTCGTAAAGCTGCGGGTCTCCGAAATCGCAACAATCAATTGAAGAAGTGATTTGTTCATAACAGATTTGGTATCTCCTTCATTACTTATATTCATTTTATTTATGATCAGGTTTATTGTAACATGATTATAGACCAAGAGAAAGAGAGACCTGGAGTTAACCAGGGAGAGGAGTGTTTGAGCATGAAAACAAAAGCATGGCTTTTTCTAGTATTAGCGAATCTGTTTTGGGCGGGCAATTTGATTTTCGGCAAGTCGGTTACGGCCGATTTTCCGCCGATCTGGGCAGCCTTCTTACGTTGGGCAATTGCGGCTATGGCCTTGATCCCGATGGCTCAGCTTATTGAAAAACCAAACTGGAGGAAGGTGTGGAATGCGAACTGGGGGATCTTGTTATTCCTGTCTCTGGTAGGCGTCGTATTCTACACGCTGCTTACCTATACGGCTTTGCAGCATACCTCGTCAACAAACGGCAGCCTGATTAATAGCTTGACTCCGGCTGTGATGATCGTGTTGTCGCTGCTGTTCCTGAAGGAAAAAATAACGGTGTGGCAAGGATCGGGATTGGTATTATCCTTCCTCGGCGTGCTGACGGTATTAACGAAGGGGCATCTGCTTGGCGCATTCCGCACCACTTATAATGAAGGAGACGGCATTTTGCTGATCGCGGTGTTCTTGTGGGCCATTTACTCCATTATCAGCAAACGCGCGCAGCATCTTCCTCCGATAACGTTTGTGGCCTTTACGGCTTTAATAGGCGTCATTTGCATGATTCCGCTGTTGTTTATCCAGCCGTTGGAAACCGAACATCTTACAGCCCTTGGCGTAACGGGAGTTATTTATCTGGGGCTTTTCCCTTCCATCGGCTCGTTCCTGTTCTGGAACCAAGGCGTCAAACAGCTTGGAGCCGGCAAAGCCAGCATTACGATGAATTTGATGCCGATCTTTACGGCTATCCTCTCCGTACTGACGGGCCAGCAGCTGCTGGTCTCCCAAATCGTTGGCGGAGTTATCGTTATCGCAGGAATGCTGTTATCGGCGAACCTTATCAAACGGTCGGATAGAAAGGGTATCAAACGGGTGAATGAACGACAGACAGGCATCGTGTAAGGAGAAGGCGGTTCTCAAAGTCTTTCGCTTTGGGAGCCGTCTTTTTTCTTTGGTCATCGAATGGACACGAATTTGCGATAAACGAGAGAAACGAAGAGTAGGCGTGATACGTAATAGATTCTATCGAAAAGGAGAAAGGAAGTGTGCGAATGGAGCAATCCGTCCGGACATGGTTTCGCTGGATCAGCTATTTGGAAGCAATCTCGTTTCTAGTCCTATTGGGAATAGCGATGCCTTTGAAATACATGTTCGATAGTCCGGAGGCCGTTGCGGTAACGGGCGGTATTCACGGGTTCTTATTCTCTGTTTATTTGGTAGCGATTGCGGTGATGGCGGTTCTGTTCAAGTGGAAGATTATCCGCATTGCGGGAGCGGTTCTGGCCGCCTTTTTGCCGTTTGGTCCGTTTGTTCTGGAACGAAGATTAAAAGCTAATGCTTAGCATGGCGTGAGAAAAGCCCGGGTTCTTTCCAAGCTTGTCGGAGAGAGTCCGGGCTTTTCGCATTTAGAGGGATGAATTGTTTCTAACAACAAAAACGTATTTAAATGAAATAATAATTTATTGCAAAACGATAAATACCGTGATATTATCAAAACGATTATCGATGCGATATTTATTGTTTGGGAGGCTATTAAATCAATGAGCAGCGAACCTGTTATCCGTCTGCAGAATGTAACAAAGCGGATCGGAAGAAAAAACGTTATCGACGATCTTACGTTTGACGTGCCGGAAGGCGAAATATTCGGTTTCCTTGGACCAAACGGTGCCGGCAAGACAACGACCATCCGCATGATCGTGGGCTTGATGTCGATTACGAAGGGCCAAATTCTGATCAAGGGGAAAAATATAAAGACCGAATTCGAACAGGCCATCCGTCATGTCGGCGCCATCGTGGAAAATCCGGAGATGTACAAGTATTTGAGCGGCTACCGCAACCTTGTCCATTATGCCCGCATGATCCCTGGCGTGACCAAGGAGAGGATCGACGAGGTTGTCTCGCTTGTAAAGCTGGAAAGCCGCATCCATGAAAAGGTCCGAAAGTACTCGCTGGGCATGCGTCAGCGGCTTGGCGTAGCGCAAGCTTTGCTGCATAGACCGGCTTTATTGATTCTGGATGAGCCTACAAACGGTCTCGATCCTGAGGGCATTCGCGAGCTGCGCGATTATTTGCGGCATTTGACACGCACGGAAGGCATTACGGTCGTTGTCTCCAGCCATCTGCTCTCGGAGATGGAGCTGATGTGCGACCGCGTGGCTATCCTGCAGAGAGGCAAGCTGGTTGACGTGAAGCCGATTGATTATTTTACCCAAGGGAACGCTCCGCTCCAAACCTATCAGATTGAAGCGCATCTGCCGGATCAGGCTATGGCTGTTATAAGGCGGGTTTCCGGAGTGCAGGAGCTCTCCGTCACGGAAGAAGGACTTATCGAGTTGACGGTGGAGCGGGAACGCGTACCGGATATTTTGGAAGAGCTTGTCCGGAATCAAATCCGCATTTATGGCGTCAATAAGGTTCGCCGTTCCTTGGAGGATGGTTTCCTGGAATTAACGGGAGGTGGGCAGGCTGTTTAACCTAGTGCTTAACGAAAATATGAAAATCTACAGAAGGACGCGAACCTGGATCCTTATCGGGCTTATGGCTGCCTTTGTCCTATTCGGCAACATCATGATGTGGCATGACGGGAAGGACGCGCAAGGCGAAGGCTGGAGAGCCGAGCTGAAGCAAGAGAAGCAAATGTGGAGCGATCATTTAAAAAGCTCTGACCTGAATGAAGGGAACCGTACTTATTATGAGGATAGGATTGCCGTCATCGACTATCATCTTGAGCATAATATCCGGACGACAAAAGGAACGATTTGGGATGGGATTAATGAGTCGGCGAATCTAGGGATATTGATCACTCTATTCACCATCATCATTGCAGGAGATATCGTAGCCAGCGAATTCGCAACCGGAACCATTAAGCTATTGCTCATACGCCCGGCCAGCCGAATTAGAATCCTCGTCTCCAAGTATATCTCTATCCTGCTGTTCAGCATGGTCCTGCTGCTTACTTTGTTCGTCCTATCCGTCGTGCTGAACGGCATTCTGTATGGCTTTCACGATATGGATTTGCCCTTGGTAAGCATAAAGGATGGACATACCGCCGAAAAAAATATGTTTCTTCATCTCTGGGAAACGTACATGCTCAATGGCGTGTCCACAATTATGTACGTCACGATAGCGTTTATGATCTCGTCGGCTTTCCGCAGCAGCGCGATGTCTATCGGATTTTCCATCGGAATTCTGTTTGCGGGCAATATATTGCTAGAGGTGCTGCAACGTTATCAGTGGAGCAAATACTTGTTATTCGCCAATACGGATCTGACGCAGTATTTGGAGGGAAGACCGTTTCAGGACGGAATGACGCTGTCCTTCTCCATTGGCGTGCTTGTTGTCTACTTCCTGGCGTTTAATCTGGTATCCTGGCTGATGTTCACGCGAAGAGACGTGGCAGCTTAAAGCAAAAAGATCGAACCCCGCTTGTTCTGGGGTTCGATCTTTTTGCTTTAACTAGGTTACCGCCGTAACCCCATCATATTGCCGGATGTATATCTTCGTAAGCCTCGGTAAAAGAGCAGGATCCCTCCGGCGGTCAATAAGGCTGTCATGCCTAATGCTCCGTACAAGAAGGGGAGGTCCATCTCGCGAATGAACGATACCGGCATGCTGCTGATGAAGCCGGCAGGAATAACGGTGAACAAGACAAGCCGGCCGAATCCTTTGAATATAGCCGTGGGGTAAGTGGCAAAGACGAGCAGCGCGTTAAACAGCTGAAAGCTTAATCCTTCCGTATTGCCAAGCCAGAACGAAAGACAGCCGGCAATCACGCAGAAGAAAATAAAGATCATGCCGGAAATTAGCAGGGCTGCCGTAAATTTAACGATTCCAACCGGCGAGACGTCGCCAAACCCTATAAAGATGAATACGGCAAATAGCAGATCGCCGATCGCGCTCACCGACATTCGGCTGATGAGGACGTTCAGAAGCACCGGCTTAGGCTGAGCCAGGTAGACGTCCAGCTGCCCGGTAGCAATCAGATTGGCAAGCCGGGTTGCGTTGCCGAAGAAAACGGACATGATTCCGAATCCGCCCGACGCTGCCGCCCACATCATCATCACATCCTGAAGCGTCCAGCCATTGAGGACCGGGAAGCGTTTGAAGTACATGCCCCAGAATATAATCCAGACGATATTATTTACGATCATGGATCCAACCGTCAGAAGGAAGCTGAACCGGAATTCCATGGCACCTGCCAGGTTAAGCCTCCAGCTTGCCGACGTGAACCGAAGCAGGCGCTTAAGCCTGCCCGGCTGGTCATGTTCGGATATGCCCGTATACGACTTGTCATCCGCCATTAACATTGAGCTTCCGCACCCCCATCCGGTATAACAGCCATACCATCACTCCAATAAGGACAACCCACAGCCACTGCACGGCAAGGGCTCGAGAGATCTGATCAAGATGCATGCCAACCGCCGTACGGGCCGGAAAATAAACGACGGTCTGAAAAGGCAGCCAGTGACCGATTCGCTGCAGGCTCTCCGGAAACAGCTCTAACGGCATCAGCATCCCGCCTATGGTAAACAAAATTTTGTTATACACGAATTCGAGCCCGCGAGTTTCCTCCACCCAAAAAGCGCTAAGGGCAACAAGCATGCCGAGCATAAAGTTTACGGTGAAGCCGCCAAGCGCCATGATCGGAAGCCAGGCGAGGCCAATGCCTGCAGGCAAAGGACCGACAAGCAGCAAGCCAATCGCAGAGCCTAGTATCAGATTGATGACATAACGGATAGCTACCTCGCTCATATATTCGGCATAATGGAAAGCAAGGAAGCTGATCGGCCGGATGAGCTTAAAGGCAACGTCGCCGCTTTTCACTTCCTCTTCGATCCGTGTGCTGAGGCTTGGAGTTGCGAGCACCATGGATTCGGTAAAGACGAGATACCACATCATCTGCTTAAAGCTATAGCCGTTAATCGTTGCGGTTCCTTCTCCCGCAAACGTCGTTTGCCATAACTGCATGAAAATATATAAGATCAGCAGCAAAAACACGGATCGGATCAGAAAATCAACCACGTAGGCCAGCTGGCTGCGCAGCGTAATTTTACCGATAAACACATATTTCGCCGGCTTCGTTAAGCTGATCATCCCGCCGCCTCCTTTGCCTGAAACGTCCCGTACATCCTTGTAATAATATCCTCCATCGGCGGATCCTGAACGGTCATATCGACGATGCGGTGGCCCGCCATCAAGGCGGACAGAACGGATTCGATCGTTGTAAGTCCGGTGTCCACGCTAAGCGTCAAGCGCGATCCATCCCGGCTCAGCACCTCAACGCCTTCCAGCGCCATAGGCCCCGGATCGTCCTCCAGCAGGAGCTGAACCGTCTTATGCGTCAGGAACTGCTGCTTCATGAAGTCGACCCGTCCGTCAAATACGAGTCCTCCATGATTAATCACAATCGCGCGGTCGCATAGCTTCTCGACATCGCCGGCGTCATGCGAAGTAAGAAAGATCGTCGTGCCTTCTTCGCGGTTCATCTCCAGAATCAGCTCCCGGATCCGTTGCTTGACGACTGCGTCCAGCCCAATCGTCGGCTCGTCGAGG
The DNA here is from genome assembly GCF_004345425.1 of Paenibacillus sp. BK033. Lineage (GTDB taxonomy): Bacteria > Bacillota > Bacilli > Paenibacillales > Paenibacillaceae > Pristimantibacillus. Next base: position 712,606 of record NZ_SLVP01000002.1, on the reverse strand, counting down.
AACAAGGCTTGCGGACGGTGAAGGAGAGAAGCGGCTATCTCGCAGCGCATCCGTTCACCGAGGGACAACTTCCTAACGGGCGTATGCAAGTAAGGGCCAAGCTCGAAGCGCTCGATCAGATCGTCGCGACGCGCCTTGTATTCCTCCCGGCGGAGCTCGTAAATCCGGCTCATCAGCTCGAACGTATCCAGCGGCGGGAGATGGTACCACAGCTGCGACTTCTGTCCGAATACGGAGCCGATGCGGTAAGCCAGCTTTGCCCGTTCCGTCCACGGACAACAGCCCAGCACTTCCGCTTTTCCGGAGGTTGGATGAAGAATGCCGGTCAACATTTTGATCGTTGTTGATTTGCCCGCTCCGTTGGGCCCGAGGAAAGCGACCGTCTCTCCTTGCTCGGCGGAGAACGTAATGCCTTCAACCGCGGCTTTATCCGTATAATGCGGCTTAATCAACGACTTGAGACTGCCCGCAAATCCGGCTTGCTTTTTCTTGACTTGAAATGTCTTCTCCAATTGTTCAACCTCAATCGACCTCACGTTACACACCCCTTTGTTTGTTTCCTGCAAAAAAAGGAAAGACCTCCGCAAAGTCTCGCCCTAGTCTTGCAGGCGGAACTTTCCGAAGGTCTTTTATTCCTCACGGTGTAGCTTGGCGTCTACCCGCGCAAGCCGGCTTCGCTTGGTTCGCCATCCTGATGGAGTCGGATCCCTAGAAGCCCTTCCGAAAAACGTTTTCCACATATTAACATGATACGTTAGGTCTGGCAACAGCTTTTTGCTTGCGAAATTTTATCCTGCGAGAGCATTGCCACGCCGCGGATTCCTGACTAAGATTAGAAGAATGGGAAGGGGATCGTTTACGTCATGTGGATTGTATTTGCAGGGCTTGCTGCCCTATGTTTCGGATTGAGGGGGATATTATACCACTATACGAGCCAGCTTCCGTTAAGCCGGACCGTGCTGCTATGCGGCGCGTTCTCGATGGGGGCTATCATTTGCGGCGTAACGGCACTGTTGTCCGGTCAGCCTTGGACGTCCGCCGCTCTTGTCGGCATTCAGATGGGCGTGTTCTCGTTTGTGGCGAATGCCAGCATGTTCAAGGGCTTTGCCGTCGGCAAAGCCTCGCTCGTCGCGATCATTACGGCACTTCCGGCCGTACTGGTTGTGATAGGCGCGTACGTGATGTGGGGAGAGGCGCTGAAGTATACCCAGCTGGCTGCTTTTGTTGTTATTGTGGCGGGGATATTGCTTGTGCGTTATTCGAATGATTTGTCGCTGAAAAATCTTCAAGGCGCGCAGTGGGGGCTTCTGTCTCTCGTCATGTTCGCCTGCAATGACCTGTCCGGCTCCTGGTCTACCAAGCTTGAGGCGCCGTTGTTTCCTACGCTGTTCTTTATGTTTGCCTCCGGCTCCCTTTGCTACGGCATTTGGTGGCTGAAGGACCGGCTGGCCGGCAGGAGATACAGCCTGGCTGCGGCAACAGCCGAAGCAACCGTGTCAGCTGCCGCCGAGGATGGCCGGGATCCGGGCATAAGGTGGAGCGAACGCCGTACCTTCTTGACCGGGATGCTGGTTGGCACTACCAACGCGGCAGGCATGATGATGATTGTAACGGCCTTTGATCATGGCAAAGCAGGGCTTGTGTCCGCAGTCACCGCTTTGAATGTGCTCATCGTTCTTCTCTATACCCGGTTTGTGGTGAAAGAGAGCTTCACGCGGCTTGAAATAACCGGGATGGCATGCGCGTTTGGCGGCATACTGTTCTTGCGGTTAATCGCTTAAGGAAATAAACGGCTAAGCGCCATCCGGGATTTCAAACCTGGATGGCGCTTTTTTTGCGCTTGCAGCGAATCGATTGTTAATTATTTGAAAATTATAACTTGACAGTCTTTTGGGATGCGTATACATTTGTATACATAAAGAGATGTGTATACGAACGTATACATTAAATAAAGGAGGCATAGACATATGCGTAACGGGCAAGGTCACCGAGGCAGGCATCCCTTCAAGGAGGAGTGCAAGAATCGGGACGGGGGCAAGGCGCAAACGTTCCGGCGGGGAAGAGCGCTTGCTTTTCTGGAGAAGCTTACGATTACCCGCGCAACACTGCAGCGTCAGCTGGATGATCCGGCTTTCGAAGCGATTAAACCGGTGATCAGCGGCGAATTGAAGGCGACGGAAGCCATTATGGAAGAGTTTATTCACGTATTTCAGCTGCACGAGCTGCCCGAGGAAGACATTCCTTCCGTAGAAGCAACGGCTGGGGAAGAGAGCAGCTCCGAATCCACTAATGGAAGTGATGAGTCTTGAAATCAGAAGGCGTGTTAAAACCGTATTTCAGGCAGACCTGGCCCATTTATCTCGGATCGTTCACCCTTCATGCGGCAGCCAGTATCGTATTCGCTTATTTTCCGAAGGTGCTTGGGGACTTTACGGATAAGCTGAAGGGGGGAGCGCTTGGTACCCAGGATGTTGCGCATTTCAGCTTGTTGCTTGTTCTGATTGGAGCGGGATACGCCCTGCTGGGAGGATACGGTCAATACCTGGTCATGTATGTCGGACGGTTGTTCGAATACATGACCCGTCGTCGTCTATTTACTCATTTTTCCGGTCTTAGCGAGCATTACTATTCGAAGAACGGCGTCGGCAAAATGCTCAACTACTTCATGAACGACGTAACCGGCGTCCGGGAATCCATCTCCATGGGCATCAACCAGACGGCTATGGCCTCCATGCTGCTCGTCTCCTGCGTCGGGGCGATGATTCTTAGCGACATTCCGCTCTATCTCATCGCTGCTTCCGTGGGGCCGCTTATCTTCATTCCTTGGATCGTCATCAAGATTGGCCCGGTTATCCGTCAACGTTCCCGCAAAGTGCAGGAGGCGCTTGGCACAATGACGGAGTCGGCGGAGGAACAGTTTGGCGGCATTCGCGTAACGAAGAAGTTCGCGGTGGAGCCGATTATGGTTGAGCGGTTTGGCGCCAAGGTCGATCGGATCAAGACTAACCAGCTGTCGCTTGTACGGATCAGCTCGCTGTTCCAGGCAACGGTCCCTTTTCTTGGCAATCTGTCACTCATTGTATCCCTAGCCTACGGCGGTTACTTAACGATAAAAGGCGATATATCGATTGGTAATTTCGTTGCGCTGACGCTGTACGTACGGATGCTGATGAACCCGCTGCAGCAAATTGGCAACGTTATCAATACGGTTCAGCGGTCGCGCGCATCCTTGCAGCGGCTTAACGAATTAATCGCGGTTCAGCCGGATATTGTGGAGACCGATCATGCGACAACGATTGATCTCTCGGCAAGTCCGATTCGAATACAGGATCTGACCTTTACTTATCCCGGAGCTTCACAGCCTTCGCTGCAGCATATCGATCTTGTTATTCAACCCGGGATGACGCTTGGCATTGTAGGGCGTACGGGCAGCGGCAAAACAACGCTCGTCAAGCAGCTGCTCCGGGTGTATGATCCGCCGGCGGATGCGATCCGCATCGGTTCTGCGGATATACGGGAGGTCACGCTTGAGAGCCTGCGCACGCAGATTGCTTATGTCCCGCAGGACGGCTTCCTGTTCAGCACCACGATTGGCGAGAATATTGCTTTTGCGCGGCGGCAGGCCGGTCAGGGCGAGATTCATGCGGCTGCCAAGCAAGCGCGGATTTACGACAATATTGCCGAGTTCCCCGAAGGCTTCGGGACGAAGCTGGGAGAGAGGGGCGTCACGTTATCCGGCGGGCAGCGCCAGCGAACAAGCCTGGCGCGCGGCTTTATCATGCGGGCGCCTCTCATGATACTAGATGACAGCGTCAGCGCCGTTGACGCGGTAACCGAATCCGAGATTGTGCACACGATCCAGCAGGAGCGTCAAGGAAAAACAACCATTATTATCGCGCACCGGCTCAGCGCTTTGAAGCATGCGGATCTCATCATCGTGTTGGATGAAGGGAAGATTGTTCAGCGGGGCAAGCACGAGGAGCTGCTTGCGAAACCTGGACCTTACGCCGAGCTCCATGCGATTCAAGAGGAGGGAAGCCAATATGCCGACAGCCGTTAACAACTGGCAGATGGACCAGAAGGCCGGCAATGGCAAGCAGCCTAAGCCGCAGTACAAGTCCGCTTTTCGCATACTGAAGTCTTATATCAGCCCGCACCGGAAGACGTTTACGCTGGTGGCCATCTGTACGATTATCGCGATTGCCTCCGAGCTGTTCCAGCCTTACCTGGTAAAAATCGCGATCGACGATAACCTGATGGTGGGCAAGAACGATTACGGCAGCTTGATTGCGATTTGCGCGATTTATCTCGGCCTGTCCCTGTCAAGCTTGTTGTTTACGTATTTGCAAAATAACCTGCTGCAGGATGCCGGCCAGAGCATCGTAGCCCGCATCCGGAAACAGCTGTTTGAGCATATTACCAAGCTGTCGATGTCCTACTTCGATAAAACGTCCGGCGGCAGCCTCATTACGCATGTTTCGAGCGATACCGAGGCGGTTAACCAGTTTTTCAACCAGGTATTGCTGACCCTGCTGAGAGATGGATTAACGCTGGTGTCCATTCTGGTGATGATGTTTTATCTGGATACGACGCTAGGGCTGTACTGTCTGCTTTTGCTGCCGATTATCGCGCTTATCGCCATTGGTTTCCGGTCCTTCATGCGCACGACGTATCAGATGGCAAGGACGCGCTTATCCCGCCTTGTAGCGTTTGTTGCGGAGAATCTGGCGGGCATGAGCCTCATTCAAGTCTTCCATCAGCAAAAGGCGCAAGGCGACTTGTACAAGGAGCGGAACGAGGATTATTTCAAGGCGAATGTCCGCGAGATCCGCACGGCGGTTACCTTTAACCGGACCTTTGATTTACTCGGCAACCTTACCATTGCTTTTGTGGTCTGGACCGGAGGGAAGGCCGTGCTTGGGCATACGATGGAATTTGGCGTATTGTACGCTTTTATCACGTATATCCGGCAGTTCTTCCAGCCGATCAACGCCATCACCCAGCAGTGGAATACGCTGCAGTCCGCTACGGTAGCGGTCAACCGGATATGGGGCGTTCTTGACGTCGAGCCCGATATTAAAGACACGGCCAAGCCGGTCAAAATAAACCATGACGCCGTGCAGGGACGCGTGGATTATAATAACATCTCGTTCAGCTACGGGAACGGCACTCCGATCTTCCGCGGACTTGATCTTCATATCCATCCCGGCGAAATGGTCGGAATCGTCGGGACGACCGGCGCGGGCAAAAGCTCGCTCATGAGCCTGTTATGCCGGTTCTATGACGTGAACGAAGGCAGCGTTCAGATTGACGGGAACGATGTCCGGGATATCCCGCAGGCGGAGCTTCACCGGATTGTTGGCTTGGTTCAGCAGGAGCCTTATCTGTACGCCGGAAGCATTATCGACAACGTCCGGATGTTCGACGAGTCGATCTCCCGGGAGGACGTCATCCGCGCCTGCGAATTTGTCGGAGCGGATCAGCTGATTAACCGTATGCCGGGCGGCTACGAGACGAAGCTGTCCGAACGGGGCAGCGGATTATCCGCCGGCGAGCGGCAGCTGATCTCTTTTGCCCGGATTATCGTGTTCCGTCCAAAGATTCTGATTCTCGACGAAGCGACGGCTAACCTCGATTCCCAGACCGAGCAGCTCATTCAACGCGCGCTGCAGGTTGTGTCCGAGGGACGGACGACGATCGTGATCGCCCATCGCTTGTCCACCATTATGCACGCGGACCGGATTATCGTGCTCAGTCGCGGAACCATTGTTGAGTCGGGCACTCATGCCGAGCTGATAGAGAAGCAAGGCGTGTACGAGGAGCTGTACCGGCACTCGCAAGGCGAAGCCGCCGCTTCCTCGGAAGTGACCACGCCGGAAGTGCAGACGATACCTTAGGCTGTGAATAAAAAAAGCTGAAGCCTCTTTGGAGGGCTTCAGCTTTTTTTTTACTCGTTTGCTTGACGAGCCAAGCTCATCTCTACGCACATCAGGATAAAAGCGCCTGCGCCGTGCAGATCGTTCTCGCTTGTTGGCCGGGCGATGTAGTGGGCGTAATCGCCAATACCCGTGCCGATGCAGATTTGGCCGATAACGACATGGCCGTTGTCGTCAAGCTTCAGCGTGTCAATGACTCCTTGGTAGCCTTTCCATGCGTATTCCAAATATTTAGGATCCAGATAGCCGAATCGCACGGCTTTGGCAATGGCATGCACGTAAAGGGCCGTGCAGGAACTTTCAAGCCAGTTGTCCGGCAAATCGCCTTTATCCACCACCTGATACCATAAGCCGGTAGCCGTATCCTGGTATTTGATGAGCGAGATTAGCAGATCCTGCAGAATAGCGACAAGCGCTTCTTTATCCTTGTGATCCTCCGGCAGGTGCTCGAACATTTCAAGCAGGGCAACCGGATACCAGCCAATCGCGCGTCCCCAGAATTCGGGAGCAAGACCGGTCTCCGGATCGGCCCAGGATGCTTCCTTGGTCTCGTCCCAGCCATGATACAGGAGTCCGGTAACCGGGTCCTTTGTATGCTTTTCCATCAGGATTGCCTGGTAGGTCATCAAATCAAAATAATCGCTGTCCCCAAACGTCTTGCCGTACTGGACGGCAATCGGCCCGGCCATGTACAATCCGTCAAGCCACATCTGATTCGGATAATGCTCCTTATGCCAGAAGCCGCCGGAAGGATTTGTTTTCCACGATTTGATCAGCGGCACAAGATATTGCAAAGCTTTCTTGTACCGCTCGTCTCCGGTCTGCTCATACAGATTGTATAGGAGAACGCCCGGCTGAATGTCGTCAAGCTCATCCGGCTTATGCTTCTTGATGCGGCCATCCTCCAGCACCTGGCTGTCGACCCAGCGTTTCAGATACTCATAGTACTTCGGATTTTGCGTTTCCTTCCAGCATTTCTCCATCCCCGATAAAAAGACGCCCTGATGATAATGGAACCGGTCCGGCGGCAGCTGCTCCGGCTCGAATCTGGCCATTAATGCCTCGCAGGCTTTCTCTGCCCATTGGATGGGGGAAAGTACGGTTTTGATCATTTGCATAAGCCTCCTTCTTGTTCATAGGTTTATGCTAGCACGAGGAAATGTACATTTTTTGCAGAAATGAATGAATTCTTCTTATATCTTGCTGTAAATTGACCGAGGCGTATAATGATAGAAAAGGAAGCTGGAGGGGAGGCGGACGATGGGAGATTTCCAATACGATAACGGAGAGGGATCCATCTCGGTTTCATACCGCAAAGCCCGGAGCCATAATATGCCCGCCAGCCATTTCCACAGCACGTATGAAATCTTCTGCCTCATGTCCGGGAAGCGGGAGTTTTTTATTAAAGACCGGACCCTGGTTGTTCAAGAAGGGGATATGGTTATCATCTCGCCGAATATCCTGCATCGGACAACGAATACGGAAACGCCGGAGCATGAACGGCTTATTGTCAATATTCACGAAAAGCATATGGCTGCGGGGAGCTATATGGATGTCCTGCATCCGTTATTCGAGAAGGAGTATCTGATTGTTAAATGCCCGCTCCAGGACCGGTTAGCCATTGAAACTATTCTGCAAACGATGATTGCGGAAATGTCGGAGAAAAAGCCCGGCTTTGAGTTGTACGCGTTGACGCTCACCTTGCAGATGCTAATGATTTGCTGCCGGCATGTGAAGTCGAGCAGCGTGGAGATCCTTGAATCGCCAAGCCCGATGCATGAGCGTATTTCGGAGGTTGCGCGGTACATAAACAGCCATTACAGGAATGAGCTGTCGCTTCATATGCTGGCGGAGAGGTTCTACGTAAGCCCTTATTATTTGAGCCGATTTTTCAAGGAAGCTACGGGCTTTACGTTTGTGGAATACCTGAACAGCGTCAGAATCAAGGAAGCGAAAAAGCTGCTGGAGCAATCCTCCATGAAGGTTAATCTGATTGCGAAGCGGGTCGGATTCGGCAGCGTGACGCATTTCGGACGAGTGTTTAAATCGGTTACCGGACATCCTCCCCTGCATTATAGAAAAGGGAAGTAGGGCTATGCGGGGGCTTTTTTCATCCGTAAATGTTCACAAACTTGTCACTTATGAAGAGGGTATCCAAATCTCTATAATGACAGGAGAACAGAAAGGATGATGATGGTGCCGACGAATAAGAGAGACGAGTTTTATTTTGGAGTAATGATGGTGACGGGGATGGCGCTGGTCATGATTACGTATAATCTGATGCGTAATCACTTGTTCGGAACGCTTTCTCCGGGAGAATTGATCCTGCAATATGTTTTAGGGTTTATCGTTGCGTTTGCGGTCGAGATGTTTGTTGTAGGACCTCTTGCCAAAAAAGCCGCATTCGCGATGCCTTACGATAAATCGAAGAAATTGTACGTGATTTTGGCGCTTGCTTTCTGTATGGTAACGGGCATGGTGCTGAGCATGTCGTTGTACGGCTTGATCAGCTCATCTTTGTCCGGCAGCTTGGGAGACGGATCCTTAATCGTGCATTATTTGACGATTGTTTTTCACAATTATATTCTGGCCTTCCCGCTTCAATTGATTGTCATGGGACCGCTGGTGCGTTTCCTGTTCGGCAAGTACGTTGCTAAACATTCAGTGAAACTGGCCGCTTAATAGAAATCCGTGAGCATCCTAAGGGATGCTGCACGGTGTTTTTTTATCCTGTTAGAAATTTATGGTAGAGTAGGGTGAGAGGCGGAATGGATGAACCGTTATTAGGATGATAGAGAGGGTGAAGCGGAGTGCCGAGTTCAATGAAGGAATGGAATGAAGAGTTAGAGGAGCGAAGAGAAAAGGCTTCCGAGAAAGCGTATTTGGACCGCAGGCATGAACAATTGCAGCGGTTGCTTCGGAACGCAGCCAATCAAATTACGAATCTATCTGCCGAATTCAAAAGAGAACAAGAGGACGTTAACAAGCTCGAACGAAAATCCTGGATGAATTTAATAACCAGTATAATGGGGAATAAGGAAGAACGGCTCGAGAAGGAGAAGCAGGAAGCCCTTGCTGCTGCTCTTAAGCTGCAGGAGGCCTGTACGGCAAGCGAAAAGCTGGAGCGGGAGTTGGATGAGGTAACGGCAAAGCTGGCTGCGGTGCAGGATGCATCGGATCTTTATAACCGGACTCTTCTGCAAAAGGAGCAATATATGCGCAGCTCCGCGCCGGAGGCTTCTTCCGAGCTATCCAAGCTGGATGAGCAATTGTTCCGGGAGCAGGCGGAAGCGAAGGAGCTGCGCGAAGCGGCATCTGCCTGCAGAAAATTGGTTGAGGCCTTAAGCAGCGCAAGCGAGAAGCTGGATTCCGCCAAGGATTGGGGAACGCACGACATGTTTGGCGGAGGATTAATCAGCACCTCCATCAAGCATTCACGAATAGACGACGCGCAGGATTATATTCATGAAGCCCAGTACCATCTTCGCCAGCTTCAGACGGAGCTGAAGGATCTGAAACGTACGGCGGATCTATACGTCGGAGTAGGCGCTATGGACAAATTCGCTGACTTTTTCTTTGACAGTTTCATTACGGACTGGATCGTTCAAGGCCAAATCAAATCTTCCATTAGCGAAGTCGAGTCCCAGTTATCGGAAGCTACAGGCCTGCTTGTTGGCTTGGATAACGAGGTGAGAGCGTCCGAAGGCAGGCAGCAATCGATCAGGCAGCGGAGATCCGCATTTATTGAGCTATATTCTTAAATACTATAATTAATCCAGAGTTCCGGGCGACACGTACCGGAGTTCTTTTTTTCGTGCCAAGGCGCGCCATTAATTGAAGCGATTTTTAGAAGTCATTTAAATAGAGTTTTCTGTCGCAATCTTATAGTCAAATCTTCCGATTTTCATCGAATAAAGGAGGAGGTAGATAAATATCTATGAACTATAACCGCATGGAAGCGCTTAACCCGGGTGGTTGACTAATAGGGAGGGATTACGATGGCTCGCGGTAAAAGATTCTGGTCGATTTCCACATCGCTTGTTCTGTGTTCAACCTTGCTGTTTGCCTGTTCGAATAACGCGAACAACACAAACACGCCAAGCAACAGTCCAAGCACTTCGGCTGACACAGGCACGAAAGAGACGAATGCCGGTTCAACAAACGACGGGGGCACAACGGGAAATACGGAGAAAAAGGTCATTACGATTACTTATCGCGATGACGGCATTGGCGAGCAAGGCGTCATGTACAAATGGATTCAAGAGCTCGCGGCGAATTTTCCGGACAAAAGCATAGAGATTAAGGCTACTCCGATTCAGGCGTCCGAAGGGGACTATTTCGCCAAGATTGCTCTCGCGCTCAAGTCGAAGGATACCGCGCCGGATATCGTAACGGAGGATACGTTTATTCTGAATTCCGATGCCAGCGCGGGATATCTGACGCCGCTGGACGATAAGGTAAGCGCATGGGAAGACTGGACGAACGGCTCCTTCATCGAAGCGCTGAAAAAAGGCGTAACGGCGAGCGACGGCAAGGTGTACGGGGTTCCTTACAATACGGATTCCAGGGGTCTCTGGTATAACAAAGAGCTCTTCAAGAAAGCGGGCTTGCCGGAAGAATGGGCTCCTAAGAACTGGGATGAAGTTCTTGACGCGGCCAGAACCATTAAGAGCAAGCTGCCTGATGTCGTGCCAATCTGGATGAACATGGGCAAAGCAACCGGCGAAGCAACGTCCATGCAGACTTACGAAATGCTTCTCTACGGCACAGGCGAGAGACTTTACGATAACGACACCGGCAAATGGATTACGAAGAGCCAAGGCATTAACGATGCGCTTACGTTTATCCAAACGATAAACAAAGAAAAGCTTGGACCGCCGCTTTCGAAGGTATTGAACGGTCAAGCGGGCAATACGGCTACCCGTGAATACTTGCCGCAAGGGAAGCTTGCGATCTCGCTCGACGGCTCCTGGATTACCGGCAACTATCTGGAAGGCGGCGCCGCTCCGTGGCCGGAATACAAGGATGTCCTCGGCTTCGCGCCAATGCCGACCAGCAAAGGCCAGGCACCAGGCTCCATCACGCTTGCGGGCGGCTGGGCCTTATCGATCCCGGCGAACGCGCAGCATAAAGACGAGGCATGGGATGTTATTAAATTCGCTCTTAACAAAGAAAATTCGAAAAAGCTGGTAATCGCATCGGGCAATATTACCGTTCGCGCGGACGTGGGTTCGGATCCGGAATATACCCAAATGCCGTTTAACCAAATCGCAACCGATTATCTGAAAAACGCCGAGTTCCGCCCGGCGCAGGATAAGTATCCGGAAGTATCGACGCAAATTCAGACAATGGTTGAATCCGTTGCATCCGGTACATCGCCGCAGGATGCCGCAAGCAAATACGCGCAGGATGTGACTCGTATCGTAGGCGCGGATAAGACGTTAGAAAAATAATAGAAAACGGCTTGCTCAAGCACTTCCACAAGATGCAGCTGCTTGAGCAAGTCTTCTTTTCTGAAGGCGGAGGAGGTAGACGAGAATGAGCAGTATGGCCTTAAATGGCATGGTTAAGCGAAAGCGGACATGGACGTGGCTGTATTTTTTGCTGCCCTCCGTGGCCATTATGCTTGTGTTTTTTATTTATCCGATTCTGCTGACCGTATTCTATTCCTTCACCAACCTGGCTTTAACCGGAGAGGCGGCCAAGAATCTGAATTTTGTCGGCCTGGATAACTATTCGCGCATGTTCGAGGATCCTACGGTTCGGACGAGTATATGGAATACGCTCGTATTCCTGATTGGCTCGGCCGTAATCGGCCAGCAGGTCTTGGGGTTCCTGATTGCGCTGCTGATGAAAAACAAGAATAAATGGTTTCGGAGAATTATTGGCACCATCGTATTGGCAGGCTGGGTTACGCCTGAAATCGTGTGCGCGTTATGCTTGTACAGCTTTTTCGCCGATGAAGGAACGCTTAACGCGATTATAACCTCATTCGGCTTCACCGAAGTCACATGGCTGTACACGGTACCTATGATTACGATTATTCTGGCGAATATTTGGCATGGGACAGCCTTCTCGATGCTCGTATTCCAGGCTGCGCTCGATGATGTGCCGAGCGAAATCGAAGAGGCTGCCATTGTGGACGGCGCTTCGAAATGGCAGGTGCTGACGAGAGTCACGATCCCGTATATCAAGGACTCGATCACAACAAACGCGATGCTTGTTACGCTGCAGACGTTAGGCGTATTTGGTCTGATCTACGCGATGACGGGCGGGGGACCGGGTACGTCGACAACCACGCTGCCGATCTTCATGTATAATCAGGCTTTCGTCAATTACCAGCTTGGTTACGGCACGGCTATTTCCTTATTGCTGCTGTTCATCGGCATTATCCTAAGCTTGTTCTATATCCGCTCAATGAAAGAGTAAACGGACAAGGAGAACAATTGTATGAGTGCAAAACAACGCAAATGGATCTATCAGCTGCTGCCCTACACCATATTGACGGTCATTGGGATTTGCTTTCTGCTTCCGCTCTTATGGGTGCTTGTAGCCTCCGTGGACACAAACGCGCTGCAGTCTCTTAAGACGCCTACCCATCTGACGGGGAATAACTATATCGATGTGCTCACCAACAAGGAAAATCAGCGTGCCTTTCTGATCGGCCTCTTAATGTCCGGCAGCCAAGCGGTATTGGTTGTTATACTCGGACTTCTGGCGGCTTATCCGTTGTCGCGTTATCAACTTAGATACAAGAAGCCTTTTATGCTGACGATCCTGTTTATGACTTCCTTGCCGATTACGGCCGTAATGGTACCGGTGTATCAGTTGTTTCTAACCTTGAAGCTGTACAACAATATTTTTGGCGTCATTCTTTTCTTTGTTGCTTCGGCGATGCCTTACGGCATATGGATGCTCAAAAACTTCATGGATTCCGTGCCCTCCGAGCTGGAAGAAGCGGCATGGATCGATGGAGCCTCCGTGTTTGTCGGCATTAGGAGGGTCGTTGCCCCGCTGATGATTCCCGGCATCTGCACGGTTGCGATCTTTACCTTTTCCGGCAGCTGGGGCAATTTCTTCGTGCCGTATATCCTGCTTCAATCGCCGGAGAATTTCCCGGCCTCGCTCAAGATCTACCAGTTCTTCGGGCAGTACGGCATGGCGGATTACGGTAAATTAGCCGCTTTCTCGGTTATGTATGCCATCCCGTCGGTCGTTCTGTATATTTTGTCCCAGCGCTTTATGTCCAAAGGGTTCAGCATGCAGGGCGGAATGAAGGGGTAGGAAAGTCCTTCGCTAGATGAAGCGTGTGAGCGGATGAAGAAGATTTATTAAATACGATAATCACGGCGGTGCGTACAAAGTGCGCGCCGCCGTTTTTTCTCAGCCGTACACGTACCAGACTCTTACGGATGCTTTGAACGTTAAGGTTCCGGGTTCGATGGTGGTGCCGGCATCGCCGGCGGGAACCGAAGCGGCTTTGAACATAATCGGCTCGAATCGGTTAACGGGCGACTCCGTAACCTTGCAAGGGACGGAAGAGAGGGAGACGCCAAGCGTAGCGGCAATCGCAAGCGCCTTCGCCTCGGCATCGCGAACGGCCTGCGTTAATGCCTTACGCCGGGCTTCGTCTGCGTGGGTGGATTGGAAGGTTACATCGGATACCATATTGGCTCCTTGAGCAACCGCAGCGTCAATGATACGCCCCGCATCCTTCGCCCCGTCTATGGTAATCCGCAGCAGATGCACCGCTCGATAGCCCCGAAAAATTTGTTTTCCGTCTACGAAATCATATTGCGGTTCAATCGAATATTGGGCGGTGGAGATGCTCTCCCGCGGCACGCCAAGAGCTAGCATGGCTTGAATAACGGCATCAATGATCTTGGCCTGATCGGTTTGAAGCGTTCCCAGGCTATCGCTTTCACCGGATACCCCAAGAGTTACGATCGTTTGGTCGGGTACGGCTGTTGCCGCTCCTTCTCCCGTAACCTCGATTGTAAAATCACAACAGGCCTGTGCTTGTTCCTTCATCATTAAACGCCCTCCGTCTCTAAGCAATCTCTCATACCCTATTAACGTTTTTTCATCTGGAGATGTTTCGGATTTTTTAGGATGATTTAGAACTAAACAACAATTCCAAATAGAGGAAATAGTAAAATCGGACTATTATTTTCCCAAATATTTCATGATACAATGCGGAAGTCATTCCTATTTTAAGCGGACACGGCTAGTAGAGGACGATCATGTTTAAAGTGATCGTGCTTTTTTTGTTTTAGAGGTAAATATTTTGCTTCCAAAAAATTGAAACGTCCATTTGCGATCGTCGTATACATTGAACATCCAACTGAAAGGGGCACAAAAACGGATGAGGGTAGTCCTGTTTGTAAAAGATTCGGAGCAGGGGTTAAGGCAAATGGATGAGCGGGAGTGGGATGCCGCCATGATTGCCACGCTTGAACATGTCAACTATTTGACCGTCCATGGCGAGGAGTACCAGACACTGGAAGGCAAGCTGAACCTGGACGCCGGCCAGCTGGAGCTCCTGGTTGTCAAGATGAATAACAAATAGAAGGGAAGAGGGGATTTGATATGCAAGAAAGAAAAAAAACGGATTCGTTAAAAGCCATTAAAGAAGGGATTCCTCTGAAGGTTCTCTCCACTTCGCTTGGTATCGCTTTGCTGGCGAATTTGGCCGCGGTACCGGCTCATGCCGGAACAACAAGCTCGGCTGAATCCCCAACCCCAAGCCCAACGGTAACCAGCGCAACATCCGGTCCCAAGCTGGTGGAATGGTCAAGCGAGGCCGTGAAGCGTTATTATGACCCAGCCGTTGACTGGAATCTGCCGCTGCCGTCGGATAAAGAGCTGGACAAAGCAGCCGCGCAAGAGAGTCCGCAAGTGACGGCCGGCGGAAGTTCCGGCGGCACTACAACGATTGTTCATCAATCGTCGGGCTTTGGCTGGGATGACCTGATGCTGTATCACCTGCTGTTCAACAACGGCAGTTCTTATTCATCGCAAACCTGGGCATCTTCCCATCGTTCATATTATTATGGCAGCACCCGTCCTTATGAGCCCAAAAGCTATTCCAACGGGAAATTCCAGAATAAACCGGTTGTGGGTTCAACGGTATCACCGCCTAAGACCTCCAATTCCACGGGCTCGGTAACGCGTCGTTCGACTTCGTCCACCCCTGGCGGCATTGGCGGCAAATCCAGCGGATTCAGTTCCTCTTCAAGCTCCTCCAGCTCGCACTCCAGCTCGATTTCTTCGGGAGGATTCGGAGGATGACAACAACAACGGAGGTATTCACGGTTATCGGAGAACCGGATGCTGACCGGGCTCGCAAGGTTGAGATCCTGAAGGAAATGGGATTTGCCTGGGCGGATCTGGAGTCGGAAACCTACTGGATTGATCAGGTAGTGGGGATGGACCGGGAAATTTACGAAGAACTTGATCGGGCTTCAAGGGAGCTTTGGCTGATTCTGGACAAAACCGCGCGCTACATACACGGCAAACATGATTTATATCAGCTGATCGGCATCCCGACGATATTATGGGATTTAATCGATCTGCTGCCGATGCCCGATAAGGGGGTAATCAGCCGATACGCTAGATTTGATTATGCCGTTTCGCCTGACGGGAGCATAAAGATGCTGGAGTTAAACGCGGATACGCCTACCGGCTATGTGGAAGCGTCCATTGCAACGCCGTGGTTGTGCGAACAGGCCGGGATCGCGAACGTTAACGGGAGAATGAAGGAATTGGTCGCTTCCGCTTGGGGGATTGAGCAGCCGGATACGGTTGCGTGCGTCGCGTACGGATCGCATTTGGAGGATTCAGGGACAATAGAGGCATTAGCCAAGCATAGCGGGCTGGAACTCCAGCTGGAGGACTGCTTAAACCTGTGGGTGGATGACGGCATTTTGAAAAACGGGCAAGGAAAACCGATTCATAGAATGTTCGCTCTTTATCCGAAGGAATGGATGGCGCATGACGACGGAGGAGAAGCGTTGGCTTACGCGGCAGAGAAAGGTTACCTGCACCTGTTCAATTCCGTTCATAGCATCCTTCTTCAATCGAAAGGCCTGCAGGCAGCCGCATGGGGATTATACGAACTGGGCGTATTATTTGATAGTCAAGAACGCGAAACCATCGAGCGGTATATGCTGCCGACCTACAATAAACCCGTATTCGACGGGGATTTCGTATCCAAATCGATGTTTGGGCGCGAAGGCGGTTCCGTCAAGATGTTTGATCAATCGGGCGAACTGGAGCTGGAGGACCAAGAGGCGTTTGATACTAGCGAGTTATTTCCCGTCGTGTATCAAAAAAGAACACGGCTGTCCCGCATTCATACCGCCGCCGGGGAGCTGCACCTGTTGGTTGGCATGTTTATGATCAACGGAGAGACAGCCGGACTCCTCGGACGCGCAGGTGGGCCGATTACCGGCAATTCAAGTCATTTTATCCCGATTGGAGTGTTGGAAAACCAATGAAGAAATTCACGATCGTCGCTAGCGCGCTCATGCTATGCTCTATTCTCGGCTCATGCACGAACAATCCGGATTACGTGTATAGCACCAGTTCCTTTACGAATTCGCAGAATACGGCCGTTGCTTCTTCGGCCCCGGTTAATCCTGTAAGAAATGTGCCGTGGGATTATCGGGTCGTTGAAGAGGAGGTTGGCGATCTTGTCGGGAGCGACATGACTATCATTCCGGACAATACGCTCCTTCCTAATGATAATAATTATGCAACGGGAGATAAAGTGTGGATTCTGCAATACATGGACGCGATGTTAACGACGGACGATGACAGACGCAGCCAGATCAAGCTGTCCTCCTGGGATACGCTGAAATCTTTTAAGGACGAGAAGAGCGCTCTTGCTGACTTGGCCAGCTTAAAGGAATCGATTCAAACGGAAGTCGATTTGATTGGCGTATACAAGACGGAGAACGCCGGTAAAACGCGCGAGTTCGCCGTAATCACGCTGCCGTCCGGCAATGTCGTGAAGCAGCCGATCAGTGACGAGAAGTATGCGGCTCTAAAAACGAAATCCAAGGTTAAAGTAAATATCGAGCAGGTTCATTTGTATGATGACTATGATCAGGTATATTCGAAATTTCGGGGGTGGGCGCAATGACCGTTGTAATTAATCTCGTTGTAAGCGTAGTCGTCATCATTGTTTTGCAATTGGCCGGCATGCTGTTCTTTAGTTTAATGACGCCGTTTAATGACCTGGAGGAATTAAAGAAAGGGAATATGGCCGTTGGACTCGCGTTTGGCGGGAAGTTTTTGTCCACGGCATTCATTATTGGCGTTGCGGCTTACACGAATACGTCCATATGGAATATGATGTTGTGGTTTCTGGTGGGTTACTTCATTCTAGTGGCTTCTTATTGGATCTTCGAGCTAGTAACGCCGGGGCTCAAAATCTCGGAGCATCTGCAAAAGGGGAATATCGCGATTGGAGCGCTTCTATGCTTCGTATTTATAGGAACAAGCTTTGCGGTGAGCAGCTTGATTATTTAAAGAATGAGGCAAGGGGTCGTAACCCCCTGCCTCATTTTTGCTTGTACATGTTATTTTGAATGGACTTCAACTTCTCTAGGTGGGGCTTTAATTGGTTTAATAACGGGCTTTTCGGATATGGCGTCTGCTCTCGAAATGCCATCTCGGCTGCAACGTCTTTATACGCAGTTATGGTCTGGTCCAATGCGCGAAGCTCTGTCGCTAATGCAGATAAAGTCTTGCGTGTTTCGTCATTAATTAATTTCGGTTTTGTTTTCCAATAATTATAGCTAATGTTGTGAAGGGGAATCCATACATCCGCCTGAAAGGCTAGGATAAACATGTCTTTTTGTGTTTCCGTCGTCATAACCGTCTGATTAATGGAAATTTCGGGTACGGAATCCTTAGAAAAACCGTCGCTAAATTCAATGATGGTAAGCAGCTGCTCGTTAATAGCTTCAGCCTGGTCTTGCGCCTGGTAAATTAAGTTCTGGATTTTAGCCGGATCCTCGTCTTCCTTAGAAGCGCTTATTTTCTCTAACGTTTCGGCAAGCGGGATTGCAGATGATGCATGGGTCACGATGTAGATGTAACCGGAGTCATTTTTTTGTTGATATAGCGTTTTTAGATGGTTGTACTTATCTTCCCATTTATTATTTAAATGATTATAAGAAAAAGTACCGACGACTACTAGAATAATAAAAATGATGAAGCAATAACGCATAGGTTTTGACAAGAGCTAATTTTCCTTTCTGTCTGAGGCTCGTATGCCCGAATGTTCCATAATGGAAAATAACATGCGGTAAGCTTGATTACAAATGGAAAATAATTCGCGGGCGAAAGCCAGGTTTATCTGGATCTAAACGGACGGGAATAGAACCCTTTTCGGAAATAGCGAAAACCTAAATACCATCTACACGCAGAATTGGCGTATGGATGGTATTTTTCGGTTCTCCAGGTCACAATTTTTACCTTAGAAGTCACTGGCGTGGTAGTCCGGGACAAGGGGAGATTTCTACAATGGCTTATGGAGTCAGCCTACAAGGGAAGGAGGAGGCGTTCGTTAACGGTTCAGACCCTAAACTATTGGAGGTATTCTCATGCCCGGAAAGACAAGAAGCAGCAGGTTGTTCATTTACGTATTCACTCTGGCATTATTGATCAGTCAGTTGCCTTTCTCCGCGTTTGTGTCCGCTGCATCCGCCACCTATGAAGCCGAATCGGCGGCCCGTGCCGGAGGCGTGGTTATCGCAACCGACCATACAGGGTATACAGGTTCCGGCTTTGTTGGCGGTTATACCGATGCCAATAAAGGCAACGCGGCTACGACATTTACGGTAAATGCCAGCGCGGCAGGCAGCTATACGACTACCGCAAGATATTCAAACGGAACAGGCTCGGCGAAAACCTTAAGCTTGTATGTTAACGGCACGAAGCTGAAGCAAATCTCTCTGCCGGCAACATCTGACTGGAGCAGCTGGTCTACGCAGTCCGAAACGGTGTCTTTGAATTCGGGCAGCAACACGATTGCGTATAAATTCGAGACAACGGATTCCGGCAACGTGAATCTGGACAACATCGTCCTAAGCGATACTACCTCGGGCACCGCGCCATCCGGAACAAACTTGGCTCTGAACAAGTCAATTTCCTCTAACAACAACTATACCGGCTTTGGGGCCGCCAATGCCGTTGACGGTAACGCATCCACCTATTACGAGGGCGCAGCGAATTCGTATCCAAACACGCTTACCGTAGATCTCGGAAGCGCGCAAAGCGTGAATTCCGTTGTCCTCAAGCTTCCGGCTTCGTGGGGTACGAGAACACAGACTTTTTCCGTTGCGGCAAGCACCGATAACAATACCTTTACTACCGTTGCAGCTTCCGAAACGTACACGTTTAATCCGTCTTCCGGCAATACGGTTACGGTTTCTTTTGCAGCGTCATCCGCCAGATCTGTCAGAGTCAACTTTACGGCGAATTCCGGCGCTGCCGGCGGGCAGATTTCTGAGCTTGAGGTGTATGGAAGCGGAGGAACCGTAACTCCGCCCGATTCTCCGGCCGGGACCTATGAAGCAGAGGCTGCCGTATTGTCCGGCGGTGCATCCGTTGCAACGGATCACGCGGGGTACAGCGGAACCGGCTTTGCAGGCGGGTTTATCGATAGCAATAAAGGCAATGCTTCGGCAACCTTTCATGTAAACGTTACCAAAGCAGGCAGCTATACGGTTGCTTTAAAATATGCAAACGGTTCAACGGCAGCGCAAACGCTTAGCCTCTACGCGAATGGAATCAAAGCGACGCAGACTTCCCTTCCGGCAACGGCGAATTGGGATTCCTGGAGCACAAAAGCCGATACCGTAAATTTAAATGCGGGCACCAACACCATTATGTACAAATACGATACAACCGACACGGGCAATGTGAATATCGACAAAATCGACGTTGCGATTGTAGAGACGCCTCCGGTCACTCCTCCGCCATCCGGAACGTATGGGGCAACCATGCCTTATGACGCGTATGAGGCTGAATCCGTATCGTATACGGGAACGGTCATAGGACCAAACACGACCTTTGGCAGCCTAGCATCGGAAGCTTCCGGCCGCAAAGCCGTGCAGCTTACGGCAGCCGGTCAATACGTGCAGTTCACATTGGCGAAGGCGGCAAAAGGCGTAACGATCCGCTACTCCATCCCGGATAACGCGGCAGGAACAGGCATTGACTCGGCCATCAGCATGTACATTGGCGGCGCATTGTTCAAAGATATCAATCTGACGTCCAGATACAGCTGGAACTATGGGGCTTGGGGAACCGAGGGCGGGGAGATCCGCTGGTCGAATAACCCGAATGCCACGCCAACTACTCCGCATCATTTGTATGACGAAGTGTCGGTTGTGCTGAACCAGGAATACCCTGCGGGTACGGTTATCAAGCTGCAGCGGAATGCAACAAACCTGAACTTCACCTCGACGGCCAATGTCACCATCGATCTGTTCGAAACGGAAGCCATTCCGGCCGCGCTTACGATGCCGTCCAATTACGTATCCATTACCAGCTATGGCGCCGTAGCCAATGACGGTGCGGATGATACAACAGCCATTAACAATGCGATCAATGCGGTGAAAAATTCCGGCGGAACCTATAAAGGCGTATGGCTTCCAGCTGGTGCTTTTACCTTGAATAACGGGAATAAAGGCGCGGGGTATAACGGCAGCGGTACGAGGCTTTACCTGGACAGCGGCGTCTCGATGAAAGGCGCGGGTATCTGGTACTCGACTTTGTCCGGCAACTATGCGGGGCTGTACCTTCGCGGCGGCAACGTCACGATCTCCGACTTTAAAATCAGCGCGAACGATATCATTCGCGACGATTATAACGGCGTATCCGGCGTAGAAGGCAACGGAACGAATTCCACTTTGACGAACCTCTGGATCGAGCATACGAAGGTAGGCTTCTGGCTGACGAACCAGACGAATAACGCAACAATCTCGAATTCCAGAATCCGTGACGTATGGGCGGACGGACTGAATCTTCATTACGGAACATCCAATACAACGGTGACCAATAACTCGGTCCGCAACAGCGGTGACGACGGTCTGGCGATGTGGTCGGATACGTATTTGGATACGAATAATACGTTTAGCTACAATACGGTTCAAATTCCTACTCTCGCGAATAACATTGCCATTTACGGCGGCAAGGACAACAAGGTGATCGGCAACCTGCTGACCGATACGGTGGTTAACGGTTCGGGCATATCGTTTGGAACCAACTTTAATCCTCCTTCGATGACGGGAACGTTGACTGTGCAGAATAACGTACTCATTCGGACGGGTTCCTATCATAAGGATTACGGCTATCAAATCGGTGCGATCTGGGCATATTGGCTGAATAACACGGGCAAAGCCCAAAACCTGACGGTTACCGTATCCGGCAATACCATACAGGACAGCGTCTACAGCGGCATTTTTATTGAGGAGCCGGCTCCAAGCATTTCGGTCACGTATGCTTCAAACGCCATAACCAATTCGGGGACTTACGGGGTGTATATCCGGGGAACGGCAACCGGCAGCTCCGTCTTTAACAATAATACGGTCAGCGGCGCGCCGTCCGGTAAGTTTTCCAATACGTCAAGCAGCTTTACCGCAACGGGTTCAGGAAATAATTGGTGATCCATAGGCAGCGAAAAGAAACAGCCCGGCTGAAATGAATCGGGCTGTTTCTTTTTACCTTTATATTCCATTAAGAAATCATGAAACCATTTACATGGCTTTACGTATTGTTCACAAGCTTGGTTTTTAATTCAGCTAATGCTTACGAAGCATGAATCATCACGATGACCGAACAACGGTCATTCTGGTGATTATTCATTAAGCTAATGCTTACGAAGCATGAATCATCACGATGACCGGTCAACGGTCATTCTGGTGATTATTCATTAAGCTAATGCTTACGAAGCATGAATCATCACGATGACCGAACAACGGTCATTCTGGTGATTATTCATTT
>NZ_SLVP01000002.1:0-690552 GCF_004345425.1 Paenibacillus sp. BK033 | reverse complement strand
ACAACGGTCATTCTGGTGATTATTCATTAAGCTAATGCTTACGAAGCATGAATCATCACGATGACCGAACAACGGTCATTCTGGTGATTATTCATTTAAGGAGGCTATTTATGCCCGGCATCAGGATTGTTACCGATTCCACAACGGATTTGCCGAAGGAACTGCTCGACCAGCATGAAGTGGAGGTCATTCCTCTGTCGGTGTATGTTGACGGGGAGACGTACGAAGATAACGTAACGATTTTTCCGCTTGATTTTATTCAAAAAATGAAAATGGCCTCAGAGCTCCCGAAAACCTCGCAGCCTGCCGTTGGCGTATTTCTCGACACGTACGACAGGCTTGGCAAGAATGGCGACACCATTATTTCCATTCATATGACAAGCGGCTTAAGCGGTACCTTTGCCTCGGCGAGCGCCGCAGCGGAGATGTCCGCCAGCAATGTTGTCGTTATCGACTCTCAGATGATCTCCCAAGCGCTTGGATTTCAAGTGATTGAAGCCGCTAAGCTCGCCAAGGAAGGACACACGGCCCAGCAAATCAAGGCGAGATTAAAAAGCATACTTGAAAACACCTCATTGTTAGTTGTCGTGGATACGTTGGAAAATCTCGTAAAGGGCGGACGCATCGGCAAAGCAAAGGGCTGGATCAGCTCGGTGCTTAGCATCAAACCGATCGCGATGCTGCAGGAAGGCGTATATACGCCGATTGCCAAGGTCCGGACTTCATCCCAGATTATTAAGAGCTTGATGGAACGGTTCAAGAGCGATACCGAAGGCAAGGAGATAACCGAGATCGGAATCTCGCATGCCGATAATCTTTCCTTAGCCGAGCGGCTTCGGGAAGAGATCAGCCGGATCACGGCAACGCCAGTCCGTATCCGCCCGGCCACTCCGGTTATTACGACGCATACCGGCCCCGGTGCTATAGGTTTTATGTATTGCGCGGAGTAAACTAGAGGCTGTCTCCAATGGATTAGAGCGGTGACCCGAAGATAGGCACTTCTTTTTAAGTGTCTGTTTTTCGGGTCTTTTTTGTTTTCGAATCGCCTTAGAATATTTCTAAAGGTCAAGGGAATACTCAGTCAAAAAGGAGGCTTCCAAAATGAACCAGCTTGAAGTCGGTTTGCCGGAAAAGATTCAGAAGGCTCTTAGCGGTTCGCCTGATCTTATCGTAAAGACTTATTTCGTGCAGGAAAAGCTCGAATTAACCTGTATGTATCTGTCTACACTTGCGGATAAGAAGCTTATAGATGAGCTGGTTATCTCGGGAATGATAACACCTTGCCAGCCTCTCAGGGATCATACACCGGTTCAATGGCTCTTATCGTTATTTAAACAAGCTGAACTGAAGAAAGTAAGCGGTGTTGAGTCCTGTTTAAAGGAGATATTGGATGGCCAATGTCTAGTCATTCCGGTTGGAACGGAAGCCGTGTCTATTGACGTGCGCAGCCTTGAGCAGCGCGCTGTTGCGGAGCCTGATACGGAATCCGTCGTGAGAGGCCCGCGCGAAGGCTTCGTTGAGGATTACTCGAGAAATCTTTCCCTTATTCGCAAACGTTTAAAGAGTACAGATCTCGTTATCGAGAAAATGACAATCGGTACAGAAACGCAAACAACGGTTTGTTTATTATATATGCGGGGCAAGGCAGAGCCTCAAATCATCGATCAATTCCGAACCAGATTAAAAGCGATTCATACAGACAGCATTCTCGAGAGTGCTTTCATAGAAGAATACATTCAGGAAAAAACGTTAACCCCGTTTCCGCAATTTCTTGCATCCGAAAGGCCTGATGCCATTGTAGCAAAGCTGCTAGAGGGGCAGGCGGTTGTATTAACGGATGGCACACCTGTTTTATTGGCAGGTCCAATTCATTTTTTTCAGATGTTTTCAGCAACGGAGGACTATTACCAGCGAGCTGATATTGCCACGTTGCTGCGGTGGCTTCGCATGCTTGCATTTCTAATTTCAATTTTTACTCCTGCCTTGTATATTTCTGTAGCCAGCTACCATCAGGAATTGCTTCCGTCATCCATGCTGGCAAATCTTGCGTCGCAACGGGAAGGCGTGCCGTTTCCGGGCGTTATTGAAGCATTCGCCATGCTCATCGTATTCGAGATCATTCGTGAAGCGGGACTTCGCATGCCGCGGATAGCGGGGCAAGCGATTTCGATCGTTGGGGCGCTTGTGCTTGGACAAGCCGCGGTGGAAGCAGGGCTTGTATCGGCAGCGATGGTAATCGTAGTCTCCTTGACGGCAATTGCAAATTTTGTTGCTCCAACCTACGGATTTGGAATCGCCCAACGAATTATCCAGTTTGCCTTTATGGGGTTGGCCGGCGCTTTGGGCTTCTTTGGAATTATGTGCGGCGTTTTCTTTCTCCTTGTGCATTTGATGTCTTTAGAGCCTTTCGGTACGCCTTACTTCTCGCCTGTTGCGCCGTTAAAGCTAAAGGAGTGGAGGGATTCCATTCTCCGTCTTCCTAGACCAATGATGAAACAACGGCGGCAAAAAGAATAGATAGCAGAGGGTAGCCATCATGCGGAAGTTGATATTAGCTCTATGTATGTTAGGGATCTGTCCAGGATGCTGGGATATGAAAGAAATCAATCAGTTAGCTCTAGTGGATACGATTGCGATGGACCAGGACGATAACCGCAACTTCCATTTTTACTTTCAAGTATTGAATCCTCCCAGCATTGAAGCCCGGGGATCCGGACCGTCGAGAGCGGCTGTATACACTTATGAAGTTTCTGCGCCTGCCATTGGCCTAATTACGAAAAAAACAGAGGCCGTGATGTCCAGAAAGCTGTATACCTCGCATATGCAGGTTTATGTTCTATCGGAGCGCAGCGCTAGAAACGGAGTGCTGAGCTTTGTGAATTTGTTAGAAAATGATCCCGAGCGCCGAACCAATGTTTATACTATCGTGACGGAAGAGCCTGTATCTACCGTAATGAATTCCTTTACCGTATTGGACCGGGTGCCGGGAAGAAATATTCGGCTCCTATTGGATTGGCATGCGAAAAATTTTGGAATCAACAAACTGCCAATACGAATGAAAGATATCGTTGCAGGCATTCCTTTCAGCAGGCCGACTATTATTCCCATTATTCAATATACGGGGGAGCGTGCTGCATCAAAAGCGGACCGGCTAGACGATATTAACGCGACCAAGGAAAATCTGAGGCTAGTATCGGGAGCCGTGTTTATCCGAGCGAAGATGGTCGGGAAAATCAATACCGAGATAAAGAACCTGTATTATGTTTTTAACGGATATGCCAAGCGAATCGATGAAACGGTCGAGGTCAGAAATAAACGTGTTGATATAGAAGTGAGGGATATAAAGATCAAGCGGATCTGGAAAACGGAAAAACAGCTGATATTGCGACTGAACGCAAAGGCGGGCATCATAAACAACGAGCAGAACCAGAGATTGAATGCAAGCAATATCAAGGAACTGGAGCAGGCGATTAATTCTTTTTTTAACGAGAAAGGCGAGGATTTTTTCCGTTTCGCCCTTAAACAGAATTGGGATTTGCTCGGAATCGGCGATACCAGGCAAGGCCGAAAAAACTGGAAGGAGATCAAGGTTCAATTTGATACCCATTCCAAAGTAACCTCACTAGGGAATACGATCACGCCATACGAGTAGGGGATATGAATTGGAGAAAAAATTAAATACGCTTCAAATGTTTTGCATTGTAACTTGCTTTGTAAAAGGAACAACCTTTCTTGTGCTTCCAAGCGCCACGGTTATGGATGCTCAACAGTTTGGCTGGCTGGTGCATCTTTGGAGTCTCGTCTTCGGATTAGGGATAGCATCGCTATGGGTGTACATTTTTGATCAGCATCCAGGGCTGTCGCTGGTCCAAATATGCAATAAAGTATTGGGTAGGTACGGCGGAGGAATAGTTTCCTTCTGTTATATCCTCTTTTTCATTCAAATTACGGCTTGGGTAACAAGGAATGTAAGTGATTACGTGCATGTGGCTATGATGCCAAGAACGCCTTCGACGGTCATTCATCTTTCTTGTCTTGTTGTCTGCGCTTACGCCGTGATTAAAGGCATTCGAGTCATTTCGTTAGTCAGCGTGTTTATTGTGCCGTATGTATTTGTTGCGTTCTGGGTCCCATTTACCGTTATGTTAACCGAGTGGCAATGGCGCAATTTCCGTATTCCGAGCGAATTTCATCTCTGGCCAACAATAGTGGAAACGAAATACGCGCTGGGACTGCCCTTTATGGAATCTATAGCCTTTATGATGATATTTCCTTTGGTACAAGGCAAGCTTAAGACGGCTTTATTAGGCGGGACGGCGTCAGCGGGCATGCAAGTTGCGCTTTCGGTATTTTTCGTAATTGGAATTCTAGGCGTGCACAGGGCTTCTCATCTTCTGTATCCGGAGTATACGATCTTCCGAGAAATGGTTTTTTCCAACTTTATGGAGCACTTTGAATCGATCTTGTCCGTTAATGTGCTGTTAATCGTTTTTGTGAAGGTAAGCGTCATCCTTTATTGTACGGTAACCGCAATCGCGCAGCTGTTTGCCATCCGCAGCCGTGCGGCAATAACGATTCCTTTGATTTGGGTCATATCGGCTTATTCCCTTCTGTTTGCGAATATCGGAGAGTATATGAAGTGGATTCGCGACTATTTGTTTGCCTATTATTTGCCGTTTGGTGTGGGCTTCCCGGTTCTGCTTCTTGTGGTCCATTGGTTAAAAAATGCTGGAAAGGTTGCGAAATCTGCATGATTAGCCTAATGCTGATCGCTTTACTGTTTTTGACAGGAGGAACGATTATCGTCCGACGCTTACATTCGTCTCGAAATGAAATGTGGGTGTTCATCGTCATTTCCTGCATCGGCATTATCATATGGAGCAGTATTATTCTTTATAAGCCGCTTGATCTGAATAAGGCGATCGGCTGGATGATCGACAGTATAGCCGGATAATCCAGCGATCGCCACGACAGGTGGAAATTAACGGGTAAGCTCCCGCCGTACGACAGGGGCAACTTTGGCTGCCAGCAATTCGATTGCGGTTGCTACCTTGCCGAAAGGCATACCGCCAACATCCATTTGAAGCATGAATCGGTCGTGCTTAAACAGCTCATGCTGATGCAAAATTTTCTCAATGACTTGCTCCGGGCTGCCTACAGCAAATGCCGTTTCAGGTGAGGCGATACGACCGAACTCGGCTTGGGACATTTTTCTGCCCGCAAATTGTCCGAGGTAACTGCTATAGTATGGATAAAATTCATGCAGCGCCTGCTGGGAGGTATCGCTGATATAACCGTGACTGGAGACGGCTACCCTCAGCTTGGAAGGTTCATGTCCGGCTTGCTGCCCAGCCTGGCGATATATGTCCGCAAGAGGCTTTGCTCGTTCCGGTGTCCCGCCAAGAAGAGCCAGGTTCATGCCTAGACCAAGCCGGCCTGCATTATGGGCGCTCTGAGGCGTTCCGCCTACGCCAATCCAAACAGGCAATTCAGGCTGTTTAGGTCTTGGAGCAATTTCGAGATCACTCAACGAACTGCGGAATTGTCCGTTCCACGTGATTGTCTCCTGTTTACCGAGTTCTAATAGAAGCTCGATATTCTCGGCGAATAAAGCGTGATAATCTTCTAGCTTGTAGCCAAATAAAGGGAAGGAATCCACAAAGGCTCCGCGCCCAGCGATGATTTCTGCTCGCCCTCCAGACAGCAAATCGAGAGTGGCGAAATCTTCGAATAAGCGGACGGGATCAACCGTGCTTAGGACGGTAGTTGCGCTGGTCAACTTGATCTGTTTAGTAGCTTGCGCGATTGCGGCCAGAATAACGGGGGGAGAGGATACGGCGAAATCCAGTCTGTGATGCTCTCCTACTCCAAAGATATCTAAACCGGCTTCGTCAGCCAGCTTGGCTGCATCGATTATTTCTTTCATCCGCCGCTGAGCGCTTATGGTTGTGCCGCTAGCCGGGTCAGGAATTAAATCGCCAAAGGTATAAAGACCGATTTCAAAGCGTTTGAATGTATTCGTTACAGATCCATTACTCATCTGGAACACCTGCTTTCAACTATTTTTCATTAAATTATCGGAGCGTATACAAATGGAACACGAATTGAGTTATTGCAAGGTAGAGCCAGCACTCGAAGTCATAACGGGCAGATGGAAAATACCGATTTTATACATGCTTTTCCAGGGCACGAAACGGTTCAGCGAGCTTCAGAAGGGCATACCGAATATCACGAAAAAAATGCTGACTACGCAATTGCGTGAGCTTGAAGAGCACCACATTATTCAACGGGAGGTTTACCCGGTTGTCCCGCCTAAAGTGGAATATTCATTAACGGATTACGGCCATACATTAGAGCCGCTGCTAACATTTATGCATCAATGGGGCAGCGCTCATGTGGATTTCATGCGAAACAGAAGCAAACATCAACGATAGATGCCCGAGCCTTCCGGAAAGGTCAATTTTTTGCATTTGGTCAATTCGTTGTGAGAGTTGAGTGTTTGCAATGCCATTATGCTGTCGGAGCGCTTGTTTGAGAAGTAGTTACTTTTTACTGTCCGGGTCACTTTTTCGTAACCATGCCCTGAAGGTTTGTATTGAACGAAATAGACAAATAAAACGGGCTTTAGAGAAAAGTGCGAACGTCGAAAAAGCAGTATAGTGAACACATGCAGGACAGCATTACTTCTTCTTGAGATAAATAAAACAAAGAACAGGTGGGAGAATATAATGGCAGAGCAAAAAGTATGGTTAATCACGGGAGCATCCAGAGGAATTGGTTTGGAGATTGTAAAGGCAGTGCTTGCAACCGGAGATCAAGTCATCGCAACGGTTCGGCGTTCGCCGGAGGCTTTATTGGATCAACTTGGGAATCCCGCTAATCTTAGCGTTGGGATACTGGACATTACAAATGAAGAACAGGCTAAAGAAGCGGCAGACCAGATCGCACGGAAGTTCGGGAAAATTGATGTTTTGGTCAATAACGCAGGTTTTGGCCTTCTTAGCGCCGTAGAAGAGGCTTCCGCCGAAGAGGTGAGAAGGAACTTCGAAACCAACGTATTCGGTTTGTTGAATGTAACCCGTGCCGTACTCCCTCATATGCGAAAAGAACGTTCGGGACATATTATTAATATTTCGTCTGTCGGAGGATTAAGCGGATATATCGGATGGGGAGTATACGGTTCAACTAAATTCGCCGTTGAAGGGATTACAGAGTCCCTCGCCTTGGAGTTGGCCCCGCTCGGCATACATGCTACCGTAGTTGCACCGGGCTTCTTCCGTACCGACTTCCTGGATGCTTCTTCCCTTAGCAGCTCCGGAAAAGTCATTCCCGATTACGCGGAAACGGTCGGAAAGATGAGGGATTTCGCTGCGGCGGCTAACCGCAAACAGCCGGGAGATCCCGTAAAGCTGGCAAAAGCCATTGTACGAATTGCGAACGCGGAAAATCCGCCTGTCCATTTGCCGTTAGGGAAAGATTCTCTGCAGCGGTACAGAGAAAAAACAGCCGATTTTGAACGAGATATCGCGAATTGGCATGATGTCATCACCGGTACTGACCATGATGATGTTTAAATGATCATTCACATTAAGATGAAACCGGGGCTTCCGCACCCGGTTTTTCCCATTATGAGCTCATTAGGAGGAAGAGCTAATGTCTGTACGGGCAGAAAAAGTGCTTAAGGCTCCTCGAGATCTGGCCAACGATTCCAGCGAACAACGGTTATTGAAAATGAAAGGGTTAACGGTTATTGAATCTTGTACGTTTACGGAAGGACTTAAAGGAAGTATGTTCCTGGAGGATCATCTTCTTTTGTTTGTGCTTGAGGGCATGTATAAAGTAACGTTCGGCGATGAGGAGTTTACCGTAAATAAGAATGAAATGGTTCTGCTGCAGAAGTCGATTTTAGTGAATTACGAGAAGTCGGGAGAAGAGGATTCCGACTATCGTCTGGACTATATCATGTTTTTTCTGAAAGAAGAACTGCTGACAGAATTTATTAATATGGCGGATCTCCAATATAACCATCCGGCTGTTTTGGTACCGGTATCTGTGAAAGCGATCAATGAGCGGCTAATGAGCTATATTCATTCATTGAAACCGTATTTTAAAGAAAGGGAAGCTTTAAAAGAAGGGTTGATTAGGGTTAAACTGCTGGAGTTATTGTTTGATGTCGCGGATGCGGACGAACAGTTTCTATATCAGTTTTTGCAATTAAGACGAACGGACAAAAAAGGGATTACTGAAATCGTGGAGCAGAATATTACTAATCCGGTCTCGCTTCAGGATCTAGCATACTTGTCGGGTCGAAGTTTGTCGACGTTCAAGCGTGATTTTCAAGCGATCTACAATACTTCCCCCGTGCGCTGGATACGTAACCGGAGGTTGGATATTGCAAGGGACATGCTGCTTCACACGTCAGCCTTGGTTACGGATGTCTGTTTCTCAACCGGCTTTGAGAATGTTGCCCATTTTTCAAAGGTATTTAAAGAGAGATTTGGCGTAGCGCCTTCCTCGTATAGACAAGCAGTGCTTAACTCGGAAGGCGAGACAACTTCTTAATCGATTTTGGCGAATTTTGTTGATTTTTCGCGAATATTTGGTATTATATTGACGAGTTTTATGGGGGGAGTCGATTGGATTGATCCGTATTTCTTCGTTAATAGAGAAGGGCTTTGAGTATCATGCATTGCCTCAAGGCTTGCAGATGCTGGACAATACGCTGGTTTTGCAGCTTGAAGGGTTGGAGGACAGTATTAGCGCAAGGCTTAGCTTCAGCTTTCAGAGCCGTGAATGGATAATTGATCAGGTAACAGGGACGGAACCATCGACGGAATGGACAGCGGCAAGGCTAACCGAAGAGATAGAGCGGATTTTCGACTATCGGCCCGAACTCCTTGAAGCGGGAAGGCTGTTAATTGCGCGTATCGACGAAATAAATAAGATGGACGATGACGAATTCGAGGCGGTGTACGAGCGCGGCGAATTGAAAGAGTTCATGCTTTAAAGCTATAACCGGCCTTTGCCAAGGCCGGTTATTTTATTTTTTATCGGGGCAGGAAAAGAAGATCGGGCGGTTAATGACTATAAGGTAGGCTTTATCATCTTGAATGACTGGAGAGTGCAGGTAGTGTCAAAAGAGAAGAATTGGGCAGGCAATTACACGTATAATGCCTTGGAATATCTCTACCCGGAGAATGTGGAACAAGTGCGGGAGATGGTTGTGAGAAGCAGCAAGCTGAGAGTACTGGGCTCGAGACATTCCTTTAACGGGATCGCGGATTCGCACGCAAGCCTGTTGTCGCTTCAGAAGATGAATCGTGTACTTGAGTTGGATATGGCAAATAACCGCGTAAAGGTAGAAGGCGGAATACGTTACGGGGATCTGGGCGAATATTTGCATCGGGAAGGTTACGCGCTTCATAACCTGGCGTCGCTGCCGCATATTACGATAGCGGGCGCTATTGCAACGGCAACCCATGGCTCCGGAGACCGGAACGGCAATCTGGCAACGGCTGTTTATGCCCTCGAAATCGTAAAAGCCGACGGAACAATCGCCGTGTTTACCCGGGATGACGAGGACGGAAAGTTTAATGGAGCCGTTGTTGGTTTAGGAGCTTTAGGCGTCGTAACCGCCATTACGCTGGACATTCAGCCTTCCTTTGAGATTAGTCAATACATTTATGATCTTCTCCCGCTGGCACAGCTCGAGAATAATTTTGACGCCATTTACTCCAGCGCTTATAGCGTCAGCCTGTTTACGGACTGGAAGGGCTCATCTATTAATCAGGTTTGGCAAAAAAAATTGGTTCAAGAGGGTTCGGCTGGGGAGGCGCAAGCGGAATTCTACGGGGCCAGCCTCGCGGAAGCCAAACGCCATCCCGTACCGGACCAAACCGCCGAAAATTGCAGCGAGCAATTCGGCGTGCCGGGCCCATGGCATGAACGTCTGCCGCATTTCCGCATGGATTTCACGCCAAGTGCCGGCGAAGAGCTGCAAACGGAATATTTTGTGGCCCGTGAGCATGCCTATGAAGCCATTTGCGCAATTCGCGAGCTTGGCGAGCAGATCGCCCCGCTGTTGTTTATTTCCGAAATTCGCACCATTGCTGCCGATCAGCTGTGGTTAAGTCCAAGCTATCGGAAGGATTCCGTTGGCTTCCACTTTACCTGGAAACCGAATTGGGAAGCCGTCAAGCAGGTGCTGCCGCTCATCGAAGCCAAGCTGGAAAAGTTTAACGCGCAGCCGCATTGGGGCAAAGTGTTTACAATGCCGGCGGAGCGAGTCCAAGCCCTGTTCGGGAAGCTCCCGGAATTCCGCCAGCTGATGCTGGAGTGCGACCCGGACGGGAAGTTCCGGAACGATTTTGTGAATGAGTATGTCATGACGAAGTAATCGATTCTTATTTATATAAGCCGGGTTCCTAATAGGGAGCTCGGTTTTTTATTTAACTGGAAATGGGTTATTACCCGCACGACTAACAGCGTTCAAATGAGCGAAGCGTAAGTGAGAAATGAGTTGCTTTTGATGGAAAATATAAGGAGAATGGAGAGGTTGGCAGATAGAGGAGGCGAGGTCGAATTGGATTCGAGATTTCTCCAGGCAAGAACGGAAGAAATAAAGTACCACGAGAAGTTTTATGCCGAACATGAGTTGTTCGCCCCCGGAACCTGGATCGCTAAGCCGGTGCAAGCCATTATGGATACTTACGTTTTGCTGGAGCCTCATGGGATGCGCGTATTGGATCTTGGCTGCGGTGTTGGGCGAAATGCCATTCCGATTGCGCAAGCAATCAAAGCCTATAGCGGAAAGGTGACGGCCGTAGATCTCCTTCCTTCCGCAGTCGCGATATTGCAGGATAACGCGGAAAAATACGAAGTAAAAGATAACCTGGAGGCGATTGCCGCGGATATCGAGTATTTCCAGATCCCATCGCAATTTTATGACTATATCATTGCATGCTCTTCCCTAGAGCATGTATCCTCCGTAGACGCATTCCGAACCGTCATTGGCCGGATGATAGAAGGGACAAGGCCCCGCGGCATTCATGCCATCTTAATGAGTACGCAGACGGAAGAGCTGGATTATAATACCGGCGTAGTGTCGGAAGGATTAATAGAATTAAACCTGTCGACAGACGATGCTTTTTTTCTCTTGAGAGAATGTTATAACGGCTGGGAGATTGTGCTGGAGCGAGTGATCCCCCAGGCCGTTCAAGAAGTGAAATACGGGAAGTCTATCGAATACCGGGGAAATTGGCTGACATTTATCGTTCGCCGTACAAGCTGAGGGAGGGAAAGAATATGGCGATGCCTACTCATATTGTGGCCGTCGGAGGAATGGTGGAGAACGATCAAGGCGATATCCTGCTCGTGAAAACACAGCATGACGGATGGGTATTTCCCGGCGGGCAGGTGGAGGTCGGGGAGAATTTGACCGATGCGCTTATGCGCGAAATTCAGGAAGAGAGCGGGATCACATGCGTTGTCTCGCAATTGATCGGCGTATACTCCAATACTTGCACGTATAAATGGCATGACGGGGTAACGGATGTGCCTACCAAGCTGATGCTGGATTTTGCATGCCGCCAAGCAGGCGGTTCCTTGCGAACTTCCGAAGAAACCTCGGAGGTATGCTGGGTTCGGAAGGAGAAGGCGCTCGACCTGATCCAGTCCCCGGCGATACGGACGAGGTATCAAGCTTACTTGGATTTTGACGGTACGGTCAATTATATGGATTACGTTACAAAGCCGGACTTCAATATCAAACTGGAAAGGAAAATCTAGGCTGTAACAAGATGCAAAGGAGACGGCTTCGCATGGAGCGACGGCAAACTCCTCATGGGGCGGAAATGCGGCTGCGCGCTCGTATGGTTTCGGTGCTTAAGGATGTGCCGCATCGTTAAGCGCCGCGAAAGTCCTGAGAGAATCGGACGGAGGAACAAACAACCGGAGCAGCTAGAGTCCGCTCCGGTTGTTTGTGACGTTCAGATTGAAAAAAGCCCCGTACTTCGTGACATTCTGTCTAATGTAAACGGTAATATTCGCCTCTATACTAGACATAGATGTAAGAGAAGGACTGCGCAAAAGATTATGTTTACGGCATGGTACGGTTAGGTAAAGGGAGAGGAGTGCGCAAGCGATGTCCATCAACCGGGATGAAGCGGATCTGATTGCAAAGGACCGTCAATATGTGTGGCATGCCATGGCGCCTTATAATGAGCAGGCACCTCCGATGGTCGTTAAGGAAGGACAAGGCTCGTGGATAACGGATAGCCGGGGCAACCGGTATTTGGACGGGATGTCCGGTCTCTGGTGCGTGAATGTGGGGTACGGGCGGGAGGAACTGGCGCGTGCGGCTTATGAACAGCTCAAAACCTTGTCCTACTATCCGTTAACGCAAAGCCACGAGCCGGCGATCCGCCTGGCCGAAAAGCTGAATGAATGGCTGGAGGATGACTATGTCATCTTCTATTCCAACAGCGGGTCCGACGCGAACGAAGTCGCGTTTAAGATGGCAAGGCAATATCATGAGCAATCCGGAGCCCCTGGCCGCTACAAGTTTATTTCCCGTTACCGGGCGTACCATGGCAATTCGATGGGCGCATTAGCGGCAACCGGGCAAGCTCAGCGCAAATACTTGTATGAGCCGCTTGCGGGAGGCTTCCTTCATGTCCGCCCGCCGGACAGCTACCGGCGTCCGGATAGCATGTCGGTCGAGCAGTTTAATCTGCAATGCGCGCAAGCGATCGAAGAGACGATCGTATGGGAAGGGCAGGAGACGATAGCGGCAGTTATTATGGAACCCGCGATCACAGGCGGAGGAGTCCTTGTGCCCGAGCCCATTTATCTCGAGAAGGTCAGGGATATCTGCACGAGGTACGGCGTACTGCTCATTATCGACGAAGTGATTTGCGGCTTTGGCCGTTCGGGCCGTAAATTCGGGCATATGAATTACGGCATTAAGCCGGACATCGTTACGATGGCGAAAGGACTGACCAGCGGTTATCTGCCTTTGTCGGCAACGGCGGTTCGCAAAGATATTTACGACGCCTTCAAGGGCAAGGACATGTACAGCCATTTCCGTCATCTGAATACGTTTGGCGGCGCGCCGGCAGCTTGTGCCCTTGCGCTGGCGAATCTCGGGATATTGGAGCGGGAACAGCTGGTGGAACGGTCGGCCGCGCTTGGCGAACGGCTTATCGAGGGATTAACCGGCTTGAAAGAGCATCCGATAGTCGGAGACATCCGGAGCTTTGGCTTTCTAATGGGCATCGAGCTGGTTAGCGATAAACAAACGAAGGAGCCTTATCCGCTGTCGGGCATTGTACGGATCATGGCGGAGTGCAAGGCGAAAGGTCTCCTAATAGGCAAAAATGGCGATACCGTCGCAGGCTACAATAATGTGCTAACGATCAGTCCGCCGTTGTCATCCACGGATGAGGATATTGCTTTTCTCGTTCAAACGCTAAAGGATGTATTCGAATGTATATAATAGAAGAAAAACAAAAAAAGCCTGATCTCTATCAAGCTTACGCGTTTGCTCTATGGTCGGGACGACACGATTTGAACATGCGACCCCCTGGTCCCAAACCAGGTGCTCTACCAAGCTGAGCTACGTCCCGGAAAAGAATGGTGCCGGCGATAGGAGTCGAACCCACGACCTACTGATTACAAGTCAGTTGCTCTACCAACTGAGCTACACCGGCATATGGTTTGTGTCGGGCACAAAACGTATTATGCCACAGCCCGTGCGAATTATGCAAGACTTTTTTCGAGAAAGTTTTCTAGAGCTTTTTGGCCTTGAAATGAACAACGGCGCTGTACAGCATTTTACCTGTAAGGGCATTAAAGGCAGCTTGATGCTGAACCTGGTGAACCTGCAGCAGAAGCGCTTTATTGTTCTCGATTTGCCGCTCGATCTTTAGCTCCAGCGTGCGCAGATCGCTAGCCTCAAAGAACTCTACTTTATCGTCAATCAAATCCAACCGGAATTCCATCGTCGACTCCTCCTGTCTCTATTTTTATTATTTGAATCTATTATAGCGTTTTTGGGCAGCGAATCAAAGACGGATGAGACTAAAGTCGGAGTGTTGGGAATTGACCCAATTTTTGTTTACAAATAGGTATATATATCCTAAACTAGTCCTTGTGTGTCGAAAATAGCGTAATTCAACTGAAAAAGGCAAACTTGCCGAAAGGCAAGGACGCAAAGTTATGGGCCTAATGCTGCATAGAAGCGATGGCTGCCAGACCGCCGGACGCAGGACATAGTGCCTTAAACAGCTATCCGCCTGTCCTAGGCCGGATAGCTTATTTTCTTTTTTCAGTGACAGCGAGGAGAGACGAGAAGAATGAAGGAATGGTTTAAAAAGGCATTGCAATGGCTAGGCGCAAGAAAGCAGCTTGTGGAGGGAAGAAGAAAAATCGGTGTGCGGCTGCTTATGCTGACCAGCATCATCACTTTATTTAACGTAGGGGCAGGCGCGTTCATCTATACGCAAAATCTGTCGGTATCCCATGCCGTCAAGAATGCGAATACGCTTACGAGCGCGCAGCGCGAATACGAAGGGATCTCTAATTCGCTGCTGCAAACGCTTCTGATGATGATCAATTCGATCGAAAACAACAATGACAGCCAGAATGCGGAAGTAGTCGATCCGAAAGAACGTTTGGCCGATATGCCGGGTCAGATCGAGCATTTGAAGAAGACCTTCGAGAAGCTGGACAAGATGTTCCCGGCCGCGGAGGAGCAGCAAACGTACATTGGCCAGGCGAACATCTACGAGATTGCCTACAATGACTTGAAGAGCTCGAATGTCACCCAGTTCGAAAATGTGACAGCCGAAATGAAATCGGCGCTTGTGCTTAGGCTCGTTAATATTTACTTGAACGAGCTGGAGTTCGCCAACCAGAACGTCAACGCCCGGATTACCGTTGACGCTGCGCATACGGATAAGGTTCTGTCCGATAGCGTGGATACGGCGAATATAATCATCCTGATTAACGTACTGATCCTGGCGGTGATTCCGTTTCTGTTCACGGTTGGGCTCATCCGAAGCATCCGATCCGGTCTTCAAGGGATTATGGGACGCATTCAAGCCTATCGGCATAATGACTTTACTTATAACCAGGCGTTCGAACGCAAGGACGAATTCGGCGATATCGACCGCTCGCTTGCGGCAATGGGCGATAATTTGAAAGCAACCATCAAAGCGACGCTAAGCGTAAGCCAGACCGTTCTCCGGATGTCGAACCAGATGGGCGATATGATCTCCCGCAACCGTACGGCATCCGAGCAGGTGAAAGGGCAGATCGATCTGGGAACAACCGTCCTGCTCTCCCAATACGACGATGCGACTTCGATCTCGGCCGTAACGGAGCAGATCTCGGCAAGCTCGCAGCAAATTGCGGCGTCGAGCGATTATATCAATAAAGACATGCAGCAAATGAGAGACGATTCCCATACCGGCTCGGTAGACATGGAAGGCGTTGTCCAAATGGTGAACCAGACGGTTGAGCAATTCAACCAGGTGACGGAAGCTTTTAACCGCATTACCGAACGCTACAGCAATGTATCGAAGTTTCTGGAGAGCATCCAGGATGTCAATACGCAGACGAACCTGCTGTCTCTTAATGCATCGATCGAATCCGCCCGGGCCGGCGAGCATGGACGGGGCTTCGCGGTTGTAGCCGAGGAGATCCGCAAGCTGTCGGGTCAGACCGACCAGATTTCGAAAAATATTTCGAAGGAAATGCACCTGATTCAAGAGGATGTGGCGGCAAGCAGCAAGAGCATGGGTGCTTTCGCCGAAGTAATCTTCTCCACCAAGCAAGCCTCGACCGCCGCGAGCGACATGTTCAAAGGACTGGAAAAGCAGAGCCATACGTTGTCCGAGCAAGTCAGCGAGATCTCGACGGCCATCAATGAAATTACAACCGGCATCACGCATATCGTGACCGCCGTGGACAAGCTCCTGCTCACCTCCTCCGAGGTGAATGGCAAAATGGAACAGATGGGTCATCTGTCCGTTGAGCAGAACAATATTTCGGATGATTTGCAAGGGATGGCGCAAAATCTGCAGCAATCCTCGTATGAGCTGAAAGAAAAAGCGGCAATTTTTAAAGTTTAATGCCAATCTTGCAGGTACAAGACAAAGGCTGTTCTCCTTGCGGGGAGGACAGCCTTTGCGTCGTTTTACGGTCTAGTATCAGCTTGCGCGTTCCGGAACCGGTGAATTCCGAAGTCACGGAGGGAGGATTGCAGAATCGCTTCTTTAAGCGGATGAAGATTTGGAGTGAAGCGGATCTCGATGCCAAGCCCCGCTAACCGCTCAATAAGATCGGAAAGCGGTTCCACGGCAAGGGGAACCAAGGTTTCCTTGGATACGTGGTATCCGGCGTATTCGTCGAACAGCTCGAAGGACTCGGGTGGCAGCTCGTACCGGTACAAGGTTGTCTGCTTGATCCGTTCGTGCCAGCCGGTCTCCACGGTAATCACAATGTTGGCAGCCGTAGTGCCGAAAAACCTCCATTCATCCTCTGAAGTTAATCCTGCCGATCTCGTATAGACGATTCGAGGGCAATCCCTCGGGAAGAAAAAGGTGAACTGATGCTCCTCGTCAATCGCCCAGACAACGGGCGGCATATCGGTCCGGTTGGCTTTTACCCTCGGAACAAAGACGTCAATAGCCCTTTCCTCGCTGAAATGAAACAGCCTCATCCTCATAGCCTCCTATCGAAGCGGTCGTCAGTGCTTATCTATTCTAGGGCAGTCCTTCCGGGCAAACAACTATTTTTCGTAAAAAAATGGATATTTTTGATTCAGCCTCTTTACATCTCTAATGATCTAGTGTACCATTCAACTATAACACTAATACAAAAGGGAGAGGCGCTATGACAACGGCAAAAATAACGAATCCGTCGATCGTGCTTCAATTGGACGGTTTGACGAAGAAGATCGGCAGCAAAGCGATTGTGAACGGATTATCCTTTGATATCGCGCAGGGAGAGGTTGTTGGACTGCTGGGTCCAAACGGCGCAGGCAAAACAACCACGATGCGGATGATTGTTGGTTTAATCGGAATGTCGGAAGGGGACGTCCGGATTTGCGGGCAAAGCGTACGGACGAACTTCGAGAAGGCCATCAGGCATGTCGGAGGAATTATCGAGAACCCCGAGTTCTACCCGTACATGACGGGCTACGATAATTTGAAGCAATACCAGCGGATGACGGAGGGCGTAACCGACGCGCGGATTGAGGAGGTTACGAAGCTGGTTGGCATGCAGGAAGCGCTCGGCAAAAAAGTAAAGGCCTATTCGCTTGGCATGCGCCAGCGTCTCGGTATCGCGCAAGCGCTGCTCCATGAGCCAAAGCTGCTTATTCTGGATGAGCCGACTAACGGCCTGGATCCGGCGGGTATCAAGGAGATGCGCGAATATTTGAAGCGGATAGCGGAATCCGAAGGCATCGCGATTCTGGTCTCCAGCCATTTGCTCAGCGAGATCGAGCTGATGTGCAGCCGGGTTATCGTAATTCAGGAAGGCAAGTTTGTTACCGCCCGCTCCATCGGAGAGACGGAATCGCCGAAGCAGAAGGTGCTCACCATTTCCATGCAGGTCGGAAATGCCGGGCAGGCGCAGGAAGCGATCAGCCACGTCGACGGGGTTGAGGTGACGCAAACGGATTCCTTCACGAACCGGATTACCGTCAAGCTGCTGCATGATCAGATTCCCGGTCTTGTCGCGAAGCTTGCGGCGGAAGGCGTTGCAATCTACCGGATTGAGGAAGTACGGGCAACCTTGGAAGAAGAGTTTATGAAGCTGACGGGAGGTAACCGCATTGCGTAACTTTACGGGATTATTAATAAACGAATGGCTGAAGCTCAGCAAGAAGAAGTCGTTTTTCGTCGCCTATGCCATTCTTGCCGTTGTTTTTGCGATTTTAGCCTTTGCTTTCTACAAATTGTCGCCGGACGGCCTGAACTCAACGGTTGATTTCGCAACGGGCACGATTATGCTTCAAGCCGCAGGGCAGCTGGTTCCGGTTCTTGCCGTTCTCGCGGCGGCAGGCAGCGTGACGCAGGAATACCGTTACGGCACCATTAAGTTTCTCCTGATCCGGGCGCAAAGCCGTCACAAGATTTTGGCCTCCAAGTATATCATCTCCGTGCTTTACGCGTTAACGTTAGTCGTAACCGCGGCCGTGTTTGCCGTCGTTGCCGGTTATATCGTTTACGGCGGCGGGGCAGGGGAATCGACTTGGACGGATTTTCTTAGCAATGCAGCAAGTCTGGCCGTTTACTCCATTGTGTTCGTAACGCTGACCTTTATGATTGGAATCCTGACGAAATCAAACGGTGCGGCAATCGGCATCGGCATTTTCTCCATGATGGTCGGCAGTCTTCTGGTTATGCTGCTGTCCCGTTACACGATTACGAAGTATTTGCTGTTCGCCAATACGGACCTGTCGGTCTACCGCAGCGACGCAGTGCCGGTTGAGGGGATGACGCTCGCCTTTTCCATTGTTATACTGCTTGTATATTTGGCGCTGTTCCTATCCGTCAGCTTCGCCGTTTTCAAGAAGCGCGACATCGCTTAAGCGAGGCGTTTGGGGCCGACAGATGGAAAGGAGAATCTTGACCCGTGACAATTGTATTTGACAACAATATGCCGATTTATATTCAGATTATGAACTATGTGAAGAAGCAGATTATTACCGGCAGATTAAATCCCGGTGACAAAATCGAATCGGTACGGGACATGGCCCTTGAGCTGCAGATCAACCCGAATACGATTCAACGTACGTTCCAGGAGCTGGAGCGGGAAGGCATTGTAGAGACAAGACGAGGACTTGGCCGATTTGTGACGAGTAGGGAGTCGACGATTATGCAAATCAAGAAAGAAATGGCGGGCGAGCTGCTCGAACGGTTTGTGCAAGGAATGAAGGAGCTTGGCTTCGAGAAGGACGATATTGTGGCCATCGTAAAGGATGCCGTAAAAGACGGCAAAGCGGAAAGCCGTACGGACAGGAGTGAATAAGAGACGTGGAATCGATCTTGGAGCTATCGGGAGTAACGAAAACGTATGGAGCCAAGCGTGCGCTGGACAATGTTTCTTTCAAAATCCAGCCCGGCAGGATCATTGGCTTGCTTGGCAGCAACGGAAGCGGCAAAAGCACGTTGATGAAAATCGCCGCCGGCCTTATGCCGCCATCCTCGGGCCAATTGCTCGTATGCGGGGAAACAAGCGGTCAGCGGACCAAAGCTTTGACTTCTTTTATGCCGGATAAGCCGCTGACGGAATCCTGGATGCGGGTGAAGGACGCGCTTGGCTTTTATCGGGATTTCTACCCGGACTTTGACCCAGCAAAAGCCGATGAAATGCTGCAATTCATGAAATTGCAGCCCGCGGACAGGATCAGCACGTTGTCCAAAGGGATGAACGAGCGGCTGCAGCTGACCTTGGCTTTGTCCCGCAACGCCAAGCTGTATTTGCTCGACGAACCGATTGGCGGCGTGGATCCGGTCGCCCGCGAGAAGATATTGGATGCGATCGTTAAATATTATAACGAAGACAGCTGCTTGATGATATCCACGCACCTGGTACGGGATATCGAACGGATTTTCGACGAGGTTATTCTGATCAAGAACGGAAGCATTGTCCTTCACGAGGAAGTGGAGACGATCCGGTTCTCGCAAGGCAAAAGCGTGGATGAGCTGTTTAAAGAGGTGTTCGCGGAATGATGAATTTGCTTAAGCTGGTCAAATACGATTGGAAACGGAACGCTGGCTTTTTGCTGATCGTCGGAGCCTTGTTCGTCATAACCGGAGGTGCGCTTACGGTGTACGGCGAGGTTAAGAACCTGGAGTCGGATCTGATTTACGTGCTGACCTTTCTGCTTTATTTGGCCGTAACGATTTCGCTCTGCGTAACGGTCTGCAGGACGTTCGAACGCAATCTCAGGTATTTTAACCGCCGGCTTCTTCCGCTGCCAGCCTTATATACGGTATTATCTCCGCTATTGCTCGGAATCGCGGGGCTGATTGTCATTGGCGTTGCAGGCGTAATCCATCTGCTTGTGCTTGGCGGCGTTGTGGATACGATACACTTGCGTGTCTTCGATATTCTGGCGGACAGAGGCTTCTGGGCGATGCTGATCTCCAGTATTTTATTTGTAACGATCATTTTCTCAAGCATTACGGTGGCGAAAGTATTTAGAGGGAAAAAGGGCTCCTGGATAGGCGCGGCTCTCTTTATCGGGCTGCAGCTCGCCGTTCAATGGGTGGAAACGAAGCTGTTCCCAAACATGAACGTGTCTACGGATCAGTTTTTCAAATCCGTTAACGTAAAGATTACGGATTCCGCCGATCAGGTCGTTCATGTGCAGGCCAGCGTTCCGAATTTTTGGGGACCGCTGCTTTATGAAGCTGTTATCATCGTCCTGCTGGTTTATATGATGACCTATCTGATTAACCGGAAAATTCAGGTTAGGGGCTAGGAGTTGCGATAGAGCTTTCTGAGGTGCTTAGCACCCAGGGAAGCTCTTTTTTTGTCAGATATTGATGCTTTCGCCCTATTCTTTCAGTTGACGGTCCGTTGCCCAAAGTGTTTCAATTAAATTTGATGAGGCTGGACGGATGAAGAAGAAGGGAGAGACATGCAGCTTTGAATAACATCATGAAGCAGTTTATGAAGGCATCGCGGATACGCGTGCTTCCTGTTATGCTTATTCCCGTTGCGCTTGGCGCATTGGGCGCTTTCGTGTGGGATGGCCGCTTTAATGTTTGGCTGCTCCTGCTTACGCTTGTTGGCTCGGGCGCAGCGCATTTGTTCTCGAATATGATCAATGATTTGTGGGACTACTACAACGGAACGGATGAAGCAGCCAAAGCAGCAGAAGGGGTTATATCGACCAATTCCGGCTATCTCACAAACGGTACGTGGACGCTCCGCGCATTCGCAGCCGTGACCTGGTCGCTATTCGGGCTTGCCGCGCTATGCGGCCTTGTTTTGTCGGCGATCAGCGGATGGCCGGTTATCGTGTTTGGAGGACTTGGCGGATTGATCGCTTATTTCTATGTTGCGCCGCCCATACGTTTTGGCTACCGCGGCAAAGGCTACAGCGAAGTTGCAATCCTGCTGTCGTTTGGTATTTTGCCCGTTGCCGGCGCTTACTATGTGCAGTCCTCGCAGCTCGACTACCGGGCTTTGCTGCTTTCGCTTCCGATCGGACTGCTTACCACTCTTATTTTATTCAATCATCATTTCCTGCACTGGCAGGCGGACAAGCAGGCCGGCAAAAAAACGCTGGTTGTCGTATGGGGAGAACAAAGAGCGCTAGTCTTCTCCAGATGGCTGCTGGCTTTAGCTTACGTCTCACTGGTTATTTGCGTGCTTGCGGACGCGCTGCCTTGGTATGCGCTGCTTGGACTTGCGACGGGCGTTCCTCTGTATGCCGTATACGGCAGGCTGAAGGAGCATAATCCTTCC
The DNA here is from genome assembly GCF_004345425.1 of Paenibacillus sp. BK033. GTDB lineage: Bacteria > Bacillota > Bacilli > Paenibacillales > Paenibacillaceae > Pristimantibacillus. The sequence continues at coordinate 669,060 of NZ_SLVP01000002.1, read as the reverse complement.
CATGCCTATTTGCCGCTGATGGGCAATTCGGTTAAGGCGACGAACCGCTGCGGCTCTATCCTGATTGCCGCATTAATCATTCAAGGCCTCTTATAAGATAAGGGGTCGGAATTTCATCACGAAAGCTGAGGGGACAGAAGATGGGCAAACAATGGGTGCTTGGGGATTTCGATACGATTCTTGACGAAGGTAAAGTATGGACGATTGGCGGCTTCCCGCTGCCGGACGGAACATTCTGGCAATACCGCGAGCCGGATGCGGTAGTTATCGTACGCAACGGTATCCTGTACGTGCGAGCTCCGCTTAGCCGCAAGCATGACAAGATTCAAATTCTCGACAATGCAAAGCATATGTACTATTCGGCAAAGCCGGTGGAAGTGCCGGAAAGTGGCGAGATCAGCTTCGAGCTCCAGATCCGTGCTCGTACGCAGAATACGGCGCCCGGCGACTTGTACGACGGTTATGCATCGCTTAATCTGCTGGATTTCACGACAGGAGGCGCGCTGGACTTCTTTGCAGGCAATGACAAATACGCAAGCGTTTATGCGGTTTTGCCGTTCCCTGGCGTTTCGGTGCCGGAGACGGACAAGACAAGATATTTCTGCGTGTTCAAGGAATCGACCGATTTCCAGGCTCGCGAGTTTAATACGTACAAAATTACGTACAACCGCGATAATGACGAGATTGTCTTCTGCGTAAACGGTACGGAAGTACGCAGGGAGCGTAACGTACCGGTGAAATTCAATCAGTTTACGGTAGCGCTTGGCATTATGACCGAGAAGGATCTGACCCCGGAAGGCAGCGTATCCGTTCATGGCCAGACGGTAATAGGAGAGTACTCGCCAATTACGATTACGGTAACCGAATAACGCACGAAGACGAGGCCGTTCCTGAGGGAGCGGCTTTTTTTGCGATGTGCCTAGGTTCAAGGCAATTATTGACAATTGTAATAGGGTGCAGATTAAACAAAATAAATGGCGAAGTGCTTGACATGAAATTCGGAGTATTGTATTGTTACTAACATAAAGAAAGTTACTTATAAAATTCCTAGGAGGCAGACAAAAATGTCAAATACTTCTACTACAGCAAAAACGTTTCTTGAGGCCGTAAAAGCTAGACGTACTTATTATGGAATCAGCAAACAATCCACGATCTCGGATGACCAAATCGTAAGCTTGGTTCAGGAAGCAGTAAAATATTCCCCATCGTCCTTCAACTCCCAAAGCGCTCGCGCAGTGGTACTGCTTGGCGAAAATCACGATAAGCTTTGGAATATCGTAAAAGAAACGCTCCGCAAAATCGTACCTGCCGATCAATTCGCATCGACGGAACAACGCGTTGACAGCTTTAAAGCCGGTTACGGTTCGGTGCTGTTCTTCGAGGATACTGCCGTAATCGAAGGACTTCAGAATCAGTTCCCAAGCTATGCCGACAACTTCCCGAAATGGTCGAATCAATCCTCGGGTATCCTTCAATACGTGGTATGGACTTTGCTGGAAGAAGAAGGCCTGGGCGCTTCCCTCCAGCACTACAACCCGCTGATTGACGAAGAAGTGAAGCAGACTTGGAACATTCCGGCCAGCTGGCAGCTGATTGCTCAAATGCCGTTTGGTACTCCGACTGCCGAGCCGGGCGAGAAGCAATTCCAGCCGATTGACGAGCGCGTGAAAATCTTCAAATAAGATCGCTACAAGTAAAGCAGCTCCATGCGTTGGGGCTGCTTTTTGCATGCAAGGAAGCCGCGCTACTAGCCGTTATAAGTAAAAACATGTACAATAAAAACCGATACATCATTTATACCCTTTATTACTCGACTGGAGGACCCTATGAGTATCGACCCGCGTACGTTGAAGCAGCTGCTCCAGCTGCAGCTTTCACCAACTCTGGACTTTCAAACGGCGGCTAATCCGCTTGAGGCGAATAGCGGCGACGGCAGCACATCCATGTTTGACTTTTTGCTGTCTCAATATATGAACGGCGATTTTTCCGAAATGGATAGGTTCGAGCCAAGCACGCTTACTACCGATTCGCTTGCCAAGCTTGCGAGCGTGCCTAGCTTGTACAGTGCCGTATTAAGCGGCGGAACGGACCAGGCAGGCAGCTCCGCAGCATCCGATTATGACGCTATGATTACGGAGGCGGCGGCCAAATACGGCATTGATCCCGAACTGATTAGAGGAGTTATTCGTACGGAGTCCGGATTTCATTCCGACGCGGTTTCCTCCGCAGGGGCAAAAGGACTTATGCAGCTCATGGATTCGACTGCCCGCGGTCTTGGAGTAACCGATTCCCTCGATCCGCGGCAGAACATCGATGGCGGTTCGAAATATTTATCCTATCTGCTTGGCAAATACAACGGTAATGAACAAGTAGCGCTAGCCGCCTACAATGCGGGGCCCGGGCGAATCGACCGGCTTGGCATTTCAACGGATAGCGAACTGCTGGCTAACCTGGACAAGCTTCCCGAGGAAACGCAGCGGTACATTGGCAAGGTGCTCGGAGCCCGCTACTAGTCCGCTTCATTATCGGGTATTTGGTTTGGAGATACAACTTGCCTCTAAACGCGGCCGCTTCTTTTGAACGGTCCCGATAGAGGTTTTCTCTTTTATAGGAAAGGTGTTGAATATATGCTGTATTTCGATCATTGCGCATCCACCCCGCCTTACGCGGAGGTCGTGGATACGTTCGCGGAGGTTATGAAAGCCCATTACGCCAATCCTTCCTCCATTCATCGCGCGGGAGTTGAAGCCGACAAGCTGATAGCCCGTTCTCGTTCCGTGCTAGCGGAGCAGTTCGGCGTAAAGCCGGAGGAATGGCTGTTCACGTCGGGCGGAACGGAAAGCAATAACCTCGCCGTAAAAGGAGCGGTCAGACAATTCCGCAGCCGGGGAAATCATCTGATTACAACCCAGATTGAGCATTCCTCCGTCAATGATGCCTTCCGTCAGCTTGAACAAGAAGGCTTCCGGGTCACCTATTTGCCTGTTAGCAAGACGGGGCATGTGGAACTCAAGCAATTACAGGCGGCTATAACGGATGAGACGATACTGGTCAGCATTATGCATGTGAATAACGAAGTGGGATCCATACAGCCGATCGAGCAGATCGGACGGCTTTTGTCGGAGTACCCGCGAATCTTGTTCCATGTGGACGCGGTGCAAAGCATCGGCAAGCTCCCGGTTAAGCTGAAGGAGTGGAGAATCGATTTGCTGAGCGGATCAGCCCATAAGCTTCGCGGGCCTAAAGGCGTCGGCTATCTGTATGTACGGGAGGGCTTGCAATTGCAGCCGCTGCAATCCGGCGGTTCGCAGGAACGCGGCATGCGGGCGGGCACGCAAAATGTACCGGGCATCGTTGCTTCCGCCAAAGCGCTGCGGATGAGCATGCAGGCCGAAGAGAAGAACCGCAGCCGGATGTACGCGCTGCGGGAGCGGCTGATCCGGCGGGTTGCGGACATTCCGCAGCTGATGCTGAACGGCAGCGAGGACGCGGCAGTTATGGCGCCGCATATCGTGCATTTTTCCTATCCGGGCATGAAGCCGGAAGTGATCGTTCATATGATGGAGGAGCAGGGCGCCATCATCTCGACGAAATCGGCCTGCTCGTCGAAGGATAATAAGCCAAGCAAGGTGCTGCTGGCTATGGGAGCTTCTTCCGAGCGCGCAGCGGGAGGGATCCGCATCAGCTTTGGCGACGAGCATACGGAGCAGGACATCGACAAGCTGGTGGATATGCTGAGCAAGACGGTTATGCAGCTGAAGCCGCTTGAAAGGAGCAAATCTTAACGTGATTTACGATAAAGTCATTGTCCGTTATGGCGATCTTGTCATGAAGGGACGCAACCGCAATCAATTCGAGAAGCGGATGCAGCAGCAGATCAAGCTGGCTCTGAAGAGCTTTGCCGCATTGAATTACGCCAAGTCCTTCGGCAGGATGACGATTTCCTTAAACGGTGAGTCGTTTGAGCCTATAGCGGAGCGGCTGAAGGATGTATTCGGCATTATCTCGTTCAGCCCGGTTATTCAGGTGGAGAACGAGCTGGAGAGCATTCAAGCTGCGGCGCTGCAGTTGATGAAAGGGCTTGAGAAAGAACCGGCGACCTTCAAGGTTAGCGCGAAGCGCGTCTGGAAGCCATTCGCGCATCCTTCGCAGGAGATGAACCATCTGGTTGGTTCCCATGTGCTGCGCGCGTTTTCCGAGCTGAAAGTAGACGTGCGGAAGCCGGAAGTGGAGCTGCGCGTCGATATTTACGAGGAAGGCACCTTCGTCTACAACACGGTTATTCCGGGAGCAGGCGGTTTCCCGTTTGGCTCGAACGGTAAAGCGATGCTATTGCTGTCGGGCGGCATAGACAGCCCGGTAGCGGGCTGGATGGCCATGCGCAAGGGCCTGGAGCTGGAGGCGGTGCATTTCCACAGCTATCCGTTCACCAGCGACAAGGCGAAGGAGAAGGTTATTGATCTCGCCAGAAGACTGTCCTACTATGCCGGAGCGCCGCTGAAGCTTCACCTGGTGCCTTTTACCGATATTCAGACAAGGCTGGTGCAGGCTAAGCAGGACAGCATGATGATTACGCTGATGCGCCGCGCCATGCTCCGCATTACCGAGCAGCTGGCTGTCCGAAACGGTGCCGGCGGCATCGTAACGGGGGAGAGCCTTGGTCAAGTGGCCAGCCAGACGCTGTCCAGCATGAACGTAATCGGTCGGGCGACGGTACTGCCGTTATTGAAGCCTCTTATCATGATGGATAAGCAGGAAATCATTAACGAAGCGGTGCGGATCGGAACCTTCGAAACCTCCATCCTTCCCTACGAAGACTGCTGTACGTTGTTCCTGCCGAAATCGCCAAGCACGAATCCGAACCTGAATGTTGTGGAGCGGGCGGAATCCTATATTCCGGAGCTGGAGCAGATGCTGCGCGAGGCCGTGGAGCGCACGGAGATTATGGAGCTGACGCCGGAAGCGCAGCCCGAGGAGAAGGAAGCAGAGGAAGACCGCTGGTTCTAATCTAAATAAATAAAAAAAGCAGAGATCCCGTTAAACGGTTTCTCTGCTTTTTTCTTGCACAGCCTGTTTTCTGCGGTTGTTCGTAAACAAGCCCGCAGCTACAATCAGTGCGATAATGAGGATGATGAACGCCCAATAGATAACCGGGTTTTCCTTGAAAAACTCCTCGAACGCTTTTTCGTGGGTGATCATCTTGGCCGCCGTATAACCGAGTACGCCGGAGCCCAGATAAATGATCCAAGTAAATTTGTTGATCAGCTTGATGAAGAGCGTGGAGCCCCATACGATAACCGGCACGCTGATCAGCAGGCCTAATGTAACGAGCAGCATGCTGCCGTGCGAAGCGCCCGCAACCGCGATGACGTTATCGATCCCCATGGCCGCATCGGCGATTATAATGGTCTGAATCGACTGCCAAAGCGTATTGCCGGCTTTAATGTCGCCATGCTGATCATCTTCCTGAACAAGCAGCTTATATGCAATCCATAGAAGCAGGATACCGCCAGCCAAATGGAGCCAAGGCAAATCGAGCAGCCGTACTACAACGATAGTGGCGATGATCCGGATGCCGATTGCGCCAACCGTACCCCACAGGACGGCTTTCTTCTGCTGGTGCTGCGGCAAATTGCGGGCGGCCATACCGATAACAATGGCGTTGTCGCCTGCCAGGATGAGATCGATAAAGACAATATTGAGCAGTGCCAGCCAAAAATCTACTGTAAATACATCCATTATTCGTGACCCTCCCTTCCGTCGAATGTCCAGTAGCCGCGAAAGACTTCCTTTACTACGGATGAAGGACGGGATAGGGTTCAAAAATTTTTGTGGACATCCTTCATAAAACTTGTCCGCTGCTCATACAGGTGGTAAGAGAGGGGGCGAACGCAAAAATGGATAGTGTGCTGACTTTTCTTCAAATTGTCCTGATTAACCTGTTATTAAGCGGAGATAATGCCGTTGTTATCGCGATGGCCAGCCAACAGCTTCCTCCGAAGGAGCGGAAGAGAGCCGTATGGTGGGGAGCGCTGGCGGCCGTCGGGCTGCGATGCCTGCTTACGCTGGCCGCAATCTCCCTGCTCCAGATTCCTTATCTGCAGGCTATTGGTTCCTTATTATTGCTGTATATTGCGGCAAAGCTTCTGGCGGATGCCGGACAGGAAGGCGAAGGCGACCTGGACATGCCCCGCAAAAAATCCACATCGCTGTCCCAGGCCGTGCGCACGATCGTCGCTGCGGATTTTATTATGAGCCTCGACAATGTCCTGGCGATCGCGGCGGTCGCGGACGGGGATACGGTGCTTATTCTGCTTGGGATCGCGCTTAGCATTCCGATGATCATTTGGGGGAGCCAGTTATTGGGCACGCTATTGCATAAATTTCCCCCGCTTGTGTATATCGGCGCCGGGCTGCTTGGTTATGCCGCAGGAGGAATGCTTGTCCACGATCCCGGTATGGACGCTCTTTTGTTTAACGGTTCACGAACGGCTGCCGAAGCTATACCGCTGCTCTGCATCCCGTTTGTCGTCATTATCGGTTTATTGAAGCGGAAAACTTAAACCATTTTCACAAACCGTTCACAGGTGAACGGTATTTTTTTGCAATGTTCCTTCTGTTCCCGCTGGTATTTTCATCGCAGTTCCTTTAAACTATGATAGATAAAAACTGGCGTCGTACGTCTGTATGGGGGTAGACGTTGTAAGGAGCGGAACGCAAATGCCTAATAACAAATATTCCGCTGGAATTATTGTGTTACTAGCCGGGGTCGTTATTTTACTGGGCAAACTTGGTGTATTCAGCTTTTTGGGGGCTATCTTCTGGCCGCTGCTCGTCCTCATTCCGGGAATTTTGCTGCATGTGTTTTATTTCGGCAGGCTGCTTCCCGCGGCAGTGCTCGTACCGGGTGGAATACTAACCGTGTCTGCGCTGCTGTTTATGGTTTGTAACATTTTTGGATGGGATGCACTGAAATATTTGTGGCCGCTGTTCCTGCTTGGCGCAGCCGTCGGTCTTTACGAATATTATTTATTTGGCTCGTCCCGTCCGCGATTTGCGCTTACGGCGTCTATAGCGCTTGCCGTTGCTTCAGCTGTATTTCTGTTGCTCGTCTTGTTATGGAGCTGGGGAATTTACCTTGTTGCGCTGGTCCTGATGGTTGCCGGCGGCTGGATGGTAATCACGAACCGCTCGCGCCGCTGGTAAATGTTCGGCGAATGTTGTGCAAGGAAAGAAAATTAGACAAAATGGAGTGGATTATTAGTTATGCAAGCAAGAGAAAACATCCGGAATATTGCGATTATCGCCCACGTAGACCACGGCAAAACAACTTTGGTCGATAAGCTGCTGCAGCAATCAGGTACATTCAGAGAGCATGAAGCTGTACAGGAGCGCGCAATGGATTCCAACGATCTGGAACGCGAACGCGGTATTACCATCCTGGCGAAAAATACGGCGATTACTTATAAAGACTACCTCATTAATATCGTCGACACACCTGGACACGCGGACTTTGGCGGTGAAGTAGAACGGATTATGAAGATGGTTGACGGCGTATTGCTGGTCGTTGACGCGTTTGAAGGCTGCATGCCGCAAACGAAATTCGTACTCCGCAAAGCGCTTGAGAGCAACCTTACGCCAATTGTCGTCGTTAATAAGATTGACCGTCCGAATGCCCGTCCTACCGAAGTTATTGACGAAGTGCTTGACCTGTTCATCGAGCTTGGCGCGAATGACGACCAGCTGGAATTCCCGGTTGTTTACGCATCCGCGCTGATGGGTACTTCAAGCCTTGATCCCGAAAAACAGGATGACAACATGCAGGCTATGTACGAAACGATCGTTAGCCACATCCCGCATCCGACAGAAACGGTCGATGAGCCGCTTCAATATCTTGTAACCTTGCTTGATTACAATGAATATCTGGGCCGTATCGCCGTTGGCCGCGTGAACCGCGGTATTGTTCGTCAAGGCCAAGCCGTTGCGGTTATCAACCGCGATGGTGCCGTGAAACAGGCGCGTATCGAGAAGCTGTTCGGCTTCCAGGGTCTGAAGCGCATCGAGATTGAAGAAGCGGGCGCAGGCGATATTGTTGCGATTGCGGGCATTAAAGACATCAATATCGGCGAGACCATTGCCGATCCGGCTAAGCCGGAAGCTCTGCCGGTCCTGAAGATCGACGAGCCTACGCTGCAAATGACGTTCTTGGTCAACAATTCTCCGTTTGCCGGCCGCGAAGGCAAATGGGTAACGTCCCGCAAGCTGCGCGAGCGTCTGTACAAGGAGCTTGAAACGGACGTAGCGCTGCGCGTGGAAGAAACGGAAAGCCCGGATGCCTTTATCGTATCCGGCCGCGGCGAGCTGCATCTTGGCATCCTGATCGAGAATATGCGCCGCGAAGGCTACGAGCTTCAAGTATCGAAGCCTGAAGTTATCATAAAAGAAATCGACGGCGTGAAATGCGAGCCGTACGAACGCCTTCTGATCGACGTGCCGGAAGACAGCATGGGCGCCGTTATGGAGAGCCTCGGAACACGCAAAGCCGAAATGGTGAACATGATCAACAACGGCAACGGCCAGGTTCGTCTGGAGTTCATTATTCCTGCACGCGGTTTGATCGGCTACCGTACTTCGTTCCTGACCCTTACCCGCGGTTACGGCATCATGAACCATGCGTTCGACAGCTATGGGCCTCTTGCAGGCTCAGACGTGGGCGGGCGTCACCAAGGCGTGCTCGTGTCGAGCGAGACTGGCACTTCGACCTTCTACGGCATGCTGGGTGTTGAGGACCGCGGTATTCAATTCGTGGTTCCGGGCACGGAAATTTACGAAGGCATGATCGTGGGCGAGCATACCCGCGATAACGACATCATCGTTAATATTTGCAAAGAGAAAGCACTGACTAACGTGCGTTCCTCTGGCAAAGATGATACGGTGAAGCTGAAAACGCCTCGTCTGTTCTCTCTTGAGCAAGCGCTCGAGTATCTGAACGACGACGAGTATTGCGAAATTACGCCGAAGTCGATTCGTCTGCGTAAAAAAATCTTGAATAAGAGCGAGCGCGAGCGGGCGGAGAAGCACCGCAAAATGGCGCAAGCAAACGCATAATCACCTGGCAGGCATAAGGGGGTCACGGCATGCAGCAATGGTTGAGCGACCATCACGCCGTATCGTATTTGCTTATTCTTGGATTTACGATTTATATCTTCAACAAAGTGTTCAGGGCTAACAATCAGAAGCTTCCGATTCTGAAAGAAGTGCTTGTCTACGTCCTGATGGCCATCGGCTCGCTCGTGCTGATGGTCCTTCAGGTCGACAAGCTTCCTATTATTCAATGTATGGGTATCGCCGTGCTGATGATGCTTATGCTTCGCGGCCGGCAAATCTACGACAAATGGAAAAATAACCGGGCCGGCGGCGGCGCCGTAAAGGAAGCTGATTCAGGCAAATGACGTTTGATGATGCCTTGTTCAACTGGCTGCAGATTCATATCGTGGCCGAAGACCGGCCGGATGATCGGGCGGCATTGGATACCCGCGACTTTTTCGCGCAAATATTGTCGGAAGATCACGGAGTTGCCAATCCGCATATTTCGGCAACGGATGCAACGATGGTTCATGTCAAATATGAGCGCAACGGACGCACAAAGCTGCAAATGTATCCGCGAGAGGCTGCCGAGCAGCTTCTCGTTGATATCCGGTCCAATCCGAAATATAACTGACATAAAGGTGATGATCCTATGACGCAAGGCTCGGCAGAACTGCCTTCCCGGAGAGCAAATGCCAAGACCGCTCCTAGATCGCCTAAGCAACCGAAGAAAAGACGCGTGTGGAAAGTCGTTTTACTGCTATTATTAGCTGTTATTTTGATAATCGTGGCATACTTCGGATTTTTGGCTAACAAGGCGAACAATGCAATCCAGCAAATTGGTACAGTTTCAAACGATGACGTAAAGATTCCGACCGCGGAATCGGTTAAGAAGAAAGCGGTTGGGATGGTGCTGCTGGGTCTTGATACAAGGGCCAAGGGCGGCGGCATGAACACCGACGTCATGATGGTTGCCGTCTTTAACCCGAATACCAAATCGGCCACTGTTATTTCGATTCCTCGCGATTCCTTGCTCGAGCTGGACGGTTATGGCGAGCGCAAGGCGAATGCCAACTACGCAACGTTCTTTAGCCAAGCCCGTTCCGATAAAGGCATGGACAAGGAAGCGGCGGAAGAGGATGCAAAGCGCGCGATTCGGGATATGCTGGGCAAATATTTCGGCGTGGATCTGAAATATACGGCGGTTGTTAACTTCAAGGGCTTCGAGGACGTTGTAGACGCGCTTGGCGGCATTGAAGTGGACGTCGATATGGATATGAAATACGTCGATAATTACGACGGCACCAACATCAATCTGAAGAAGGGTTTCCAGAAGCTTAACGGAGACCAGGCGCTTGATTTTGTCCGTTACCGGAAATCGAACGACGGCAAAAACATGTCCAGCGATTTCGACCGCAACAAGCGCGAGAGCGAGGTTGTAGCGAAGATCGTCGACAAGATGAAATCGCTGAACGGAATTACGAAGATGGGCGAGGTTATCGACGCTGTTGGGGACAACATGGAAATCGACATGCCGCCGAAGGAAATTCAGAACCTGATGAAGACGTACTTCGGCATAAGCAGCTCGGATGTTCAGTTCATTCCGTTAGAAGGCGTATGGAAGAGCCCGTACGTTTATCTGGATGAGGCCAAGCTGAGCGAAGCTCGTGCGGCTTTGCAAGCGAAAATGGCTGAATAACCATAGACTGGCGGTGCTTTAAACGCTATAATAGTTGTACGGATATGAAATCCTTCCAAGAGGAGGTCATGCGGATGCCCAAAGCCGTGACCGCGACATTCACACTTAAAAGAAGAAGCGGTGATGAGTGCTCGGGAAAATTCTTGAGCCCAGCGGTTGACGACTGCATCTGTGTGCCGATCTCGGCATGTATCCGGATGGAAACGAATAAACTGATGACAGGCTTGTCCAAAGGGGCACACTGTCATAAGGAAAGCCTAGTGATCTGATCACTAGGCTTTTTGTGTCTTATGACGCGGTATACAAGCTAATGAAGATTGTGTAAATTGTTGGCCCGCTGTTGTACTTCCGGATCCTGCGGCATAACCTCTCGAGGGATCTGAGGTACGATGCGGCCGATAATGTCGGCCATCTCTTCCGCAAAGCCGCTGATCGGTCTGCCGCGCCGGATATCCGCACCGATTTCGTTCAGCCGCTGTGACAAATCCATATCGGCTGTTACGATAGCATCAATGCCGTAGGGATCTTTATGGAAAGCTTCGGCGACGGAATATTTGATTGTGCCGACTCTGGAGCGATCAAGCTTGCTGTCGACATCAATCCCGACAACGGCGGTGTTTCCGAGCACCACGCAGTGCGCATTCGTGACACCTTTGATGCCCATGGCCAGCTGTTCCAAATGCCTGGAGACTTGCTCAGGATTCGCAATTTCTTTCTTCTGAGGACTTGTCTGCTGTGCGCGAACAGAGCCATTATTTTGAGGAGAGGGTGATGTTTCGTTTCGAGCGACGGTGCCGCATCCAGCCGTAATTGCCGCAATAGCGATTGCCGCTATCAGTTTTAGGTACATGTTGGTTCCACCTCTTTTTCTTGTTGCACATCGTCTAATCAGAATGTAGTGTACCCGCAGCCAAGTATGGCTATGTATGTCTATCTATTGAATGACCGACGCCGGGAGGGTTCTCATGAAAAAAATATTCGTGCTCGACACTAATGTGCTGCTTCATGATCCGCAATCGCTCTTTGCCTTCGAGGATAACGAAGTCATCATTCCCGCGGTGGTGCTCGAGGAAATCGACTCCAAGAAGAGGCTGGCAGACGAACTAGGGCGCAATGCGCGTTCCATATCCCGGTTGCTCGATGGTATGCGGGTGGAAGGGCATCTACACGAGGGCATAACGCTTCCTAACGGCGGATTGTTAAAGGTGGAGCTTAATCATCGGAGTTTCATGCGCGTTCAAGAGATGTTTGGAGAAATGACCAACGATAACCGAATTCTTGCGGTCGCGCTCAACTATCACTTGGAACAGCTGGAGAACGAACAATCCAGCACTGTCGTTCTTGTAAGCAAAGATGTGCTAGTCCGGATCAAAGCGGATGTGCTGGGCCTCAAAGCCCAGGATTATTTGTCCGACCGGACCGTGTCCACGACTGATTTTTATGCCGGCTATGAGACCTTGTTCGTCCATCCGTCTGTTATCGACGAATTTTACACGTACCGGTTCCTGACGGTCAAAAGCATGCAGAATATCGCGAGGCTGAAGCCAAACGAATTCGTAATCCTGCGGGATGAGATGGGCACCTCCAAATCCGCCCTGCTGAAGGTCAGCCAGGATGGCGTACGCCTAGAGCCGTTGTTCTTAAGCAATGACCCGATTTGGGGAATTACGGCGCGTAACGCGCAGCAGCGCATGGCTCTTGAGTTGCTGCTCAACGATGAAATCCCGCTTGTCACTTTGACCGGCAAAGCCGGAACGGGCAAGACGCTGCTTGCGCTTGCCGCCGGCCTCTTGAAGGTGGAGGATGAGCATAAATACAAAAAACTGCTGATTGCCCGCCCCGTCGTACCGATGGGCAAGGATATCGGTTACCTGCCGGGCGAGAAGGAAGAGAAGCTGCGCCCATGGATGCAGCCGATCTACGACAATCTGGAGTACCTGTTTGACACCAAGAAGTCCGGCGACATCGATAAAATATTGATGGGTCTCGGAAGCATTCAGGTCGAAGCGCTGACTTATATTCGCGGCCGCTCGATACCGGGGCAATTCATTATTATCGATGAAGCTCAGAACTTAACGAAGCATGAAGTAAAGACCATTGTCTCCCGTGTGGGAGAGGGCAGTAAAATCGTACTGATGGGCGATCCGGAGCAGATCGACCATCCTTATCTCGACGCCGTAAGCAACGGGCTCACGCACATCGTCGAGCATTTCAAGAGCGAAGGGATAAGCGGCCACATTACCCTCGAAAAAGGCGAGCGCTCCAAGCTCGCTCAGCTCGCAGCGGATCTTCTATAATTTTAGCCTAAAAGCGCAGCGGTGCCGGGGAATCCCAGCACCGCTATTTTGCTGTTAAAGGCAGAAGGTTAATAGGGCGAACGGAGTAATCAAATGATTCTGGAGAAGTGTAACGTTCGCTTTTGTGAGTGGATTCCTACACTGCTTACACTTAAATCGATGGAATCCACGAGCAATGGCGATCGGAAGAACATTCAAATACGCAGTTTGCCCCATTAACCTACAGGGCGGGGGGGATAAAGTCCTAGACTTGTTTGGACAACTCTGCGTTTTATTGCTATGATAGTTTTAATAGACTAGACTGCGGGGGCTTAAGTTATTTCGGAAAGGGAGAAGTGTGTGGCTACAAGGAGATTTGTGATGATCCTTGCAGGAGCAGTGCTGTTGTCCGTTATTTTGCTTATTCCCAACATGGACCCGCGCAAGCCGGCTTCCTCCGGCGGCAGCTCCCATGATGCAAATACCGGACCTGTCGCTAACGAGCTGGATGAAGAGCCGACGGAATCCATTGTTGTAACCGTTTCCATGTCACCCGATCAATTTGCGTTTTTAGAAGAGGCGAATGAACGTTTCAGATTCAAATACCCCAACATCGAGGTGGAGCTGCTGAATATCGAGTCGAAGGAAGAAGCCTACGCTGCCTGGAAGCAGGATCTTATGCTGGGCGCTTCCTCCGATATTATGCTGATGGACAGCGGCTGGGTCAGGGAATTTGCCGTCATGGGCCTGCTTGAGCCCGTTGATAGCGTCAACGCGGCAAACACTTTATCCGACCAGCCGGCCAAGCTGCTGGCTCCGCTCAGGTGGAACAGTTATCTGTGGGGAATCCCTTTTGATGCCGATCCTTCCATTCTCGTATGGAATAAGGCTATGCTGGCCGAACAGAACCTAAGCGATCCTCCTAAGGATTGGACAAGCTTCCTGCAGCTCGCTGACCGTCTGTCGGCTTCCGGGAACGAGGGGTCTTTGCTATATTTGCCCGGTGATTTCAGCGGAACGGCAGCCTGGCTGGATGCCTGGAGCAGCGGTGACCAACGCGGGGCGGCTGCCTTAATCCTGAATGAAGAGTCGGCTAACCGCCTGGAAAAGACGGCTTCTTTGACGATTCCTTCAATGGCCGTCAATAAACGCTTGCTTGGAACCGAGATGGACAATCAGCGCTTGCTTGCGTCGGTCGTTTCCTGGTCGGAGTATAAAGGGCTTTCCCAATCGGAGCAGGATAAGCTGCTAATCGACAAGCTTAAGCTCCGCAACTTATGGCTGGGGAGCCGCAGCTTTGTTGTCTCGGCAAATACGGATCGGGCAGAGGCAGCGTTCAGCTGGATTAAAGAAATGACGAGCGTGACTGAACAGGAACGCAATTATGAACGCCTTGGCAAACTGCCCGCGAAAAATTCCATATACGAAATAGGCGGATATTCGGGCTCAACGGCCCAATATCCGCCTACATGGTGGTTGCCTTTGCTAAACGAAGAGCCGGTCGGCGAACCGCCTGCTCCGAACTGGCATAAGGAATGGAGGCGGTGGGAAGCTTCATGGCAGCTGTATACGAGCGGGGCAGCGGACATTGCCGGTTTTATCCAATCGGTTACAGCTTCATCTTCAAGTAAACAATAAGCTCCTTGTCTTTCATTTCAACCGATTTAGCTTGTATGAATGTAAGGATGTCACCAGGATAAAAGCCGAGATCAAATTTGTCTTCAAGCGCTTTTCGTGTCGTGTCCGGCAGCGCAAAACCGTTAAACAACAGCTCATCGACATGGAATACGATGCCGTTCTTCGGCTTTTCTTCCACGGTGTAATGACCGGTGACGGCAATTTCCATGTTATCGTGCTTGCCGGATGCGGTAACTTTGCCGTCTTCGAACCGGAAGGAGAAATCGTTAAACCGTTTATCCTGCTCCCTAAGGAATGTATTCAAGGCATCCTCCGGAATAAGAATCGTATAATTAAACCCGTTTATTTCCAGGTATTGCTTATTGTTTTCAATCCAGCTAGGCAGCTTGTTCATCGCTTTGGACAAAGCGCCGAAATATTGCTCCACTTCTTCAAGTCCGGCGGATTCCCAATAATTCGTCAGCTCCTGCATCAGCAGGCGAAGCCGATCCGCATCGGAGCGTCCGGCGAGCTGGCCGTCAATCTGCTGCTCGAGCTGCGCAACCCGGCTGCGCTGGGTTTGAAGCCGGCTTTCAATCTCTTCAAGCTCCGTTTTTCTTCCGTCCAATTTGGCGTATTCCTCTTTCAAGCTCTTATATTCCTTTGTGTAGGAATCAAGCGTATTGCGGTCCCGCGAGAAAATAATGTCTACGTAGTCCAGCATAGCGAATAAATCGTGAATCGAATCGAAGGAAAGTATCGCGCGCAGCAAAATCTCGCGTTCCCCCATATAATAAGCGCGCAGCACTTTACCGGCCTCTTCACGTTTCTCCTTTATTTCCTGCTCGCGCTGCGCAATCCGTTTATCCGTAATCGACATGTCGCCTGCAACCTTTTCTTTTTCTGCTTGGATGCGTGCGATTTCTTTGTCAATCTCCACGATAGACAAGCTATTCTCCAAAATCTGATTGACCTGCTCGTCCTCCGTTAACTGAGGCTCGGCCATGACGGGAAGCTTGCAAATGGCAAGCATAAGAACGACAAGAAGGATAAAGAGCCATCTGCCGCGAACATAAATGCGATGGAATGCCACCAGCCGCCTCCTTTCTCACGTTGCAAGGCCTGTACAGCTAACATTGTATGCGACGGTTCCATTTATTATATCTGATAAGCGGGAGTTGAGCAGGTGAAATTAGGCAAAATATCGTTAATCAGCCGGATTTCGGAGCGAATAGCGCGGATGCCTGCGGTCGGCTGGCGGGCAGGCAGCAACGGCTCGGATAAGCTCCGCTGCATGACCTTCAAACAATACATGAGTTTATGTTTATATGACGGGCAATACGGATATTACCGCTCGGGACCCGTGCGAGTAGGGCGGGAAGGCGACTTTTACACCAGCTCCGCCGTAGGGGCCGTGATGGCGCATTGCTTGACGAATCATGTGCATGAATACGCTGCGCGTGCTGCCGTGAGCCAGATTCAGCTTGTGGAATGGGGGGCGGGAACGGGGCGGCTTGCGATGCAAATACAGGAGGCCTGGCAAGCAAGGGCAGAACAGCCTTCCGCTCTTCAATGCCGGTTTGTTCTGATTGACGATCACCCGGGTCACTTGGAAGAAGCCAAGCGGACTTTGGACTCGAAAACAGGCCGTACGGCGTTATTCCTGTCATCCGACGAAGCCATGCGGAGCGGAGGTCATTGGCGGGATCGGCCTTCGGTTGTGCTCGCCAATGAGCTGCTGGATGCGTTTCCGGTAAATCGGGTGACGGTGGAAAAAGGGAAGCTTGTCGAACTGGGCGTAGCGGGGAATGCGGAGGATGGCTTTTACGAGGTGCATATGCCGCTTTCGGACGAAAGGATTGCTGCCGCGTTGCATAGAGATGGAATTCGCCTGGCGGAAGGCCAGCAGACGGAAGTGAATCTCGATGCGGAGCAATGGCTTGCAAGCCTTGCCGGAGTGCTGGGGGAAGGACGGGTTATTATCATTGATTACGGTCATGAGGCGGAGGAGTACGCGGCGGAACACCGGATGAAGGGGACTTTGTTGTGCTATTCGGATCATGTCGCCTCCGACGAGCCTTACCTTCGGATTGGCGAGCAGGATATAACGGCGCATGTTTCGTTTACGTCCCTCCGTCATGCCGCGGAAGCCGGAGGGTGGCAGGTTGCTTACTACGGCACCCAGAAGCAGTTTCTGATGGATCACGGGGCGTTTGAGCTGCTGCGGAATCACGCGGAAACCGACCCTTTCGGCCAGGCGGCCAGAAGGAACCGGGCGGTTCGTCAACTGCTGCTGAGCGACGGAATGAGCGAGACGTTTAAAGTGCTTGTGCTGGATAAATGAAAAAAGGTGCGGCTCCGCGAGGAGCTGCACCTTTTTTTGCCGTTCGCAAACTTTAGAATGGGTTGCCCATTTTGAATACGGTCCAGTAAGTAAAGCCTACAAACGAAATAACCATATATCCCCAGAACATGAGTATGTATGTTCGTTCGCTAAATTTGAGATAACCCAGGAAAACGAAAGCCACCGCTTGTGCAAAAAACAGAAGCGCGAATTCAGTCATGTGGCCTGCGAAGGCCATCAAGCCGATCACAAGAGTCCAAAAACCGAGTACCCGATACATGCGTGCCATGAAACCATCCCCCCTTCGCTCTGACCCGAATTTCTATTGTACATTATAACGGTTGAATTTGGCAGTGTAAACAAGCAAGTACGAACAAAATCAACTATTTTGTGTAAATTGAAAGCGTTATGATATCAGTTTGCTCGTTAATCGGCAGAATTATGTATGAGCTTTTTGAAATTTGGTTATACAAATTAGTATCCGATAGATTCTATGAACTCTACCAAGGGCATAGAGATAAAGTAAGCGCCTTTACGTAAGGAGGTTTTGGTCGCATGACAGCAGTCAGACAAGATGCGTGGAGTCCCGACGACGATCTCATACTCGCCGAAGTTACACTACGCCATATTCGCGAAGGTAGTACCCAGCTAGCGGCTTTTGAAGAGGTAGGGGAACGTATAGGACGGACTTCGGCGGCTTGCGGATTCCGCTGGAACAGCTGTGTCCGCAAACGTTATGAAGAAGCGATTCAAATCGCCAAGCAGCAGCGCCAGAAGCGCAATTATTTGAAAAAACAGGCGATTGTCGCAACCCCTCATGTCTCTTCTATTGCCGTTTACGATGCAGAAGAAAGAGCATTTAGCGCTAATGCGGTAACGACGGAGGAAGGTTTATCCGTTGATTCCATTATTCGTTTTCTTAGACAGTTCAAGACCACTTATCAGGACGTAAGCCGTCAAATGAAATCCTTCGAGAAAGAACTGAAGGAAAAAGAGGATGAAATCGAACGTTTACGCGAAGAGAATGAGAGATTGTCTAGAGAAGTAAATAATGTTCAAACCGATTACCGGGCCGTCAATGACGATTATAAAACATTGATTCAAATTATGGACCGGGCACGCCGACTGGCGGTGTTGACGCATGAAGAGGAAGCAAAGCCTCGTTTTAAAATGGATGCAAACGGAAATTTGGAACGAATTGAATAGGTGATAGCCCCGCCGGCGATGTACGGCGGGGTGTTCGCTTTTTATCCGGAAACAAGTATGCTATATACGAGCATACTTTTTTTGTGCCCAATACTTGCGAAGTGGTGATCCCGAGTTTGAAGATACATATAGTTGGAGGCGGAGCGATTGGTCTCCTGCACGCCGGGCTGCTGGCTCGGGCGGGGCAGGAGGTGACGGTGTGGACGCGAACGGACAAGCAGGCGGAGCGGCTCCAAGCGGAAGGCGTCAGGCTGGAGACGCTGGATGGAGTTGTACGGGATATCGCAGTGGACAGCCATTCCCTTTCAAGCCTACAGGCCGGTCCAATCGGAAAGGAGCATTCCGCGGCATGGATCATACTGACGGTGAAGCAAAGCCATATCGATGAAAGCCTGCTGCATCGGCTGCGGAGGTTAAGCAGCGGGACAGCGGCGATTTTATGCCTTCAGAACGGAATCGGTCATATGGAGAAGCTGGCGGCCGCTCTTCCGGACGCGCTCCTGTATGCGGGCGTCACGTCTGTTGGAGCCAGACGGCTGGATGATGCCCGCCATGTGCGGCACACGGGGGATGGACGATTGTGGTTTGGGGCGTATTCGGAGGACAAAAAGGACGATTATCTCCAAAATTTGTTGTTAAAAATACTGAAAACGGCAGGATTCCGTGCGGGATTGTCGAATGAGATGAAGGACATGATTTACCAAAAGCTGCTTATTAACGCGGTAATTAATCCGCTTACGGCGATTTACGATACGACAAACGGAGAGCTGCCGCAGCATCCGACAAGGCTGAGGCTGATGAGGTCCTTGTACGAAGAAACATCGGCGATTCTTTCGGCCGACGGAATGAAGCCGGGAGGCGACGGATGGCAGCTTGTGATGCAGGTATGCGCGGCAACGGCGGCAAACGTCTCTTCCATGCTAAGCGACGTCAGGGCAGGGCGCCAGACGGAAATCGACTGGATTAACGGCGGTGTTGCCGGACTGGCCGGACGTCTAGGCATAGCCTCTCCGTTAAACGATGCTGTAACAGCACTCGTGAAGCAGCTCCATTAACAAAACGAGGAAAGGTGCGGATGACATGGGCTTTTTATGGGACAGCATAAAATATGTCTACGCCTATTTGGCGGTAATACCTGTCATTCCTTTTCTTCTGGTTTATTTCGGGTATGGCATGTTTTCGGACGACAGAAAAAAAGCGTTCCAGCTGGCGATGGATGTTACAACAGCGCTTCTGATCGGATGCGTGGCCGTATTGTTCGATTCCATCTTTAACAGCTCATTCGGCCTGTATGCTATAATTCTTTTTATGCTGCTTGGCGGCGGCTTGCTGGGCAATATGCAGTTCCGCAAACGAGGGAACGTAAACGTGAAGCGGGTGTTTCGCGCCGTGTGGCGGCTGGGTTTTTTTACGATGAGCATGGCGTATCTGCTGCTGATGTTTATCGCGATCGGACAGAAAATCTTTACCGCGTAAGCACTTTAGGGCCTGTAACCAAGAGGTTGCGGGTCTTTTTTTCTTTTGACGTGCGGCTTATCCTTTGTGTACAATCAAATTGTTGCTTGAATGGTTACAGTTTTGCAAAAACTATATGATCGATTTGGGAGGAACTGGCAGCGCTATGAATACGGAACATTATGACTTGCCAAGCGCCCAGCCTTTAACAGAGGCTTATATACATCGGACGGACGCAAATATCGATTCGCTGTACGGCTATCATGCCGGACGCGAGCAGGATTGGGCAGAGCGCCTGGAGAAGCTGGAGGGGCTTTCGGGCAGCCGGGCGAATTCGGCGGAATTAGCGGAGGTGCTGCGCCAATACAACAGCCCGTATACAACGCCGGAGGTGGATGCTTCAATTCGGGCCATTGCGGAAGGAGCGCCGGTTATTATTGGCGGACAGCAAGCCGGCTTGTGGTCGGGATCGCTGCTTGTGATACATAAGGCGGTCTCCATCGTCAGCGGGGCGAAATGGGCTTCCGAGAAGCTGGGCCGCACGGTTGTGCCGGTCTTCTGGATTGCGGGCGAGGATCACGATTGGGATGAAGCGAATCACACTTACGTGCTGAATGCGGAGCAGGAGCTTCGCAAGCTGATCGTTCAGCGTCCGGAAGGTCCAAGAACATCCGTAAGCCGTACGGCTGTGGATGCGGACAGCTGGAACGCGATGCTGGAGGAGCTCGAGCAGACGCTTCCGCATTCCGACTTTAAGCCTGGACTGCTTGAGCAGCTCCGGCAAATTACGGGTCAATCCCGGTCGTTGTCGGACATGTTTGCCGGAATTCTGGCCTTTTTGTTCGGCAAGGAAGGCCTTGTTCTACTGGATGCGGATGATCCAAAGCTTCGCAAAATCGAAGCGCCGATGTTCCGCCGCATGATCGAGGAGAACGATGAGCTGGAATCAGCCTATAAATCCGCGGCGGAGAAAGTGAAATCGCTTGGATATCAGCTGCAGGCGGATGTCGTAGAGGGCAGCGCGAATCTGTTTGTATTTAACCCTGCGAACGGGGAAGAGCGGACGTTGCTGCACAAGCGTGACGGGCAGTTCCAGGACCGGAAGGCGACGGCTTTCTGGACGAAGGAGCAATTGCTCCAGCTGGCGGAGGAGCACCCATCCCAGCTTAGCAATAACGTGCTTACGAGGCCGATTATGCAGGATTATTTGTTCCCGGTGCTTGGGACCGTTTTGGGTCCGGGCGAAATCGCGTACTGGGCATTAACCGGCGAAGCTTTCCGCAAGCTAGGGATGGAAATGCCGATTATTGTGCCGCGGATGTCCTTTACCCTGGTAGAAGGTACGATTGCGAAGCATATGATGAAATATGAGCTGTCTTTCGAGGATGTGGCGAAGCGTTTCGAGGCCCGCAAGCAGGCGTGGTTGTCGGAGCAGGACCAGCTTTCCATCGAAGAGCGTTTCGAAGACGCGAAGCAGTCGTTTGTTGCGATGTACGGTCCGCTTCTTGAGCTTGCCGGTTCCATTCAGCCGGGTCTTCTGAAGCTGGGAGAGACGAACCGTCAGAAGATAGTCGAGCAGATCGAGTATTTGGAAGCCAAAACAAAGGACGCGTTTAATAAGCAGTACGACGCATCGATACGTCAGCTAGACCGCATTGCGCTTTCGCTCTGGCCGAGCGGCAAACCGCAGGAGAGAGTCATCAACATGTCCGGCTACTGGAACCGTTACGGCTCCGCGTGGCTGGAGAAGCTGCTCGAGCTTCCTTTCAGTCCAACGGGCGGACATCAGCTCGTCTATTTGTGACGTGAGCAAACCTTTCTCGAGGCAATTCGAAGATGGGCGACCGCGTTTAGAGGTAGGTTTAATCGCCAAATAGCACTTCAGTTTTCGATTGTCGTGAAACTTGTACGTTCTATTGTGGTAAGAATGTTGTAGGAGGCTATTTAAAGGCATGAGTACATTGGAAAAAAGCATTATCCGCGATATCGCCCTCGCACCGGAGGGGCATTTGAAAATCGACTGGGCAAGCGCGCATATGCCGGTCTTAAACCGGATCCGCGAGCAATTCGAGCGGGATCTGCCTTTTAAAGGCCTGAAGGTGACCATTTCCCTCCATTTGGAAGCAAAAACGGCTTATCTCGCGAAGGTCGTTAAAGCTGGCGGAGCGGACGTAACCATTACGGGCAGCAACCCGCTGTCCACGCAAGACGATATTTGCGCGGCTCTTGTGGAAGACGGCATTACGGTATTCGCCAAATACAATCCGGAGCCGGAAGAGTACAAGGAGCTGCTTATCAAATCGCTTGAATCCAAGCCCGATTTGATTATCGATGACGGCGGCGACCTGGTTACGATTCTGCATACCGAGCGAACGGATCTCCGCGAGAATCTTCGCGGCGGCGCGGAGGAAACAACAACGGGAATTATCCGTCTGAAGGCGATGGAGAAGGAAGGCACCTTGAGCTTCCCGATGGTTGCAGTAAACGACGCATATTGCAAATATTTGTTCGACAACCGCTATGGTACCGGCCAGTCCGTGTTTGACGGCATTAACCGGACAACCAACCTTGTCGTGGCAGGCAAAACGGTAGTAGTGGTTGGTTATGGCTGGTGCGGCAAAGGCGTTGCCATGCGCGCCAAAGGCCTTGGAGCAAACGTGGTCGTAACCGAGGTTGATGCCATTAAAGCGGTTGAGGCTTACATGGACGGCTTTACCGTTCTTCCGATGTCGGAAGCGGCAAAAGCAGGCGAATTGTTTATCACGGTAACGGGCAATAAAGACTGCATCCGTGCCGAGCATTACGAAGTCATGAAAAATGGCGCGATTCTCTCGAACGCCGGCCACTTCGACGTCGAGTTCAACAAGCCGGAGCTTGCGGCTATGTCGACGGACATTCGTACCGTTCGCCGCAATATCGAAGAATATAAGCTGAAGGACGGCCGCAGCATTTACGTGCTGGCTGAAGGACGTCTCGTCAATCTGGCTGCAGGCGACGGTCATCCGGCAGAGATTATGGATACCACGTTTGCCCTGCAGGCGCTTGGTCTTCGCTACGTCAACGAGCAATATGCGAATATCGGCCAAAAGGTCGTCAACGTGCCTTACGAGCTTGACGAACAGGTCGCACGCTTCAAGCTGGATTCGTTGAACATCAGCATCGATAAGCTTACGCAGGAGCAGGTTGCTTATCTCGACAGCTGGAAAGAAGAATAGATTAAATGCAAAAAGGACGCGCCGTAATACGGTGCGTTCTTTTTTTGAGGTCATGGGACTTGCGGCAATCACCGTACAATGAAACAAGGGGGGATTGCGCAATGAAAAGCTCCGTTGACACGATACGTCTCATGGATCGTTTCGGTGCACGCAACTATAGTCCGCTTCCTGTTGTAATCGAGAGGGCAGAAGGAGTATGGGTGGAGGATCCGGAAGGCCGCCGCTATATGGATATGCTCAGCGCGTATTCAGCGCTGAACCATGGTCACCGGCATCCCGCAATCATTCGCGCGCTTAAGGAGCAGGCGGATAAGGTAACGTTGACTTCAAGGGCCTTCCATAACGAACAGCTTGGCCCGCTATCCAAGAAGCTTGCGGAATATACGGGCAAGTCCAAAATCCTTGCGATGAATACGGGGGCCGAAGCGGTGGAAACGGCGCTGAAGGCAGCGCGCCGCTGGGCTTACCGGGTGAAGGGGATTCCTTCCGGCAAAGCCGAAATTATCGTCTGCGAAGGGAATTTCCATGGCCGGACCATTACGATTACTTCATTTTCCTCCGATGCGCAGTATCGCGCCGGCTTTGGTCCTTTTACGCCGGGATTCAAAATTATCCCCTATGGTGACGCCGAAGCGCTGGCCGCTGCGATAACGCCCAATACGGCAGCTTTTCTCGTAGAACCGATTCAAGGCGAAGCCGGCGTTGTAGTGCCGCCGGACGGTTATTTGAAGCAGGCTTTTGAATTATGCAGACAGCGCAATGTATTGTTTATGGCCGATGAGATACAGACGGGCTTTGGGCGGACGGGCAAGCGGTTTGCCTGCGACTGGGAAGGCGTTGTTCCGGATGTGTATATATTGGGCAAGGCGCTTGGCGGAGGTGTTCTGCCGATTTCGGCCGTTGCGGCCGGAGATGACGTGCTGGGGTTGTTCGAACCGGGCTCGCATGGCTCAACCTTTGGCGGCAATCCGCTGGCATGTGCGGTAGCGTTAGCCGCGCTTGCGGTGATGGAGGACGAAAAGCTGGCTGAACGGTCGGAACAGCTTGGCCAATATTTCAAGCAATCCCTGGAATCGATACGCCACGAGGATATTATCGAGGTTAGGGGAAGAGGATTGTTTATCGGGATGCAGTTATCCGTCCAAGCGAGGGCCTACTGCGAAGCTTTGTTCCAGATTGGGCTGCTATGCAAGGAAACCCACGAGACGGCAATCCGCTTCGCTCCGCCGCTCGTTATAACGAAGGATGAGCTGGACTGGGCGCTGGAGCGGATCAAGGAAGTGTTTCAAATATGAATAAGCTAACATTGTTATCCGTTCCCTTTGGTCTTGGCGCCGGAACCCCCGGCAGCGAGCAAGCTCCCCACCATATCTATCAGCTGGGCCTTTTTCAAATGCTGCAGCAGCAAGGCTGCACGATTAATAAGCTGAAGGAAATCGTAAACGCAGGTATACCTGCTCCCGTTATTCAGGTCCCGATGAACCATTCCGAGGAAGTTATCAAGACGGGAATCGCATTGGCCCGTGCAGTAAAAGCCGTTGTATCTTCCGGACAGTTTCCTTTCGTTCTTGGCGGGGATCATAGTCTGGCAATGGGAGCGTTGGCAGGATTGACCTCGCATTATAAGAAGCTTGGCGTCATATGGATTGACGCGCATGCCGATATGAACACGGAATTAACCAGCCCTTCCGGCAATATGCACGGTATCCCGCTAGCCGTCGCCCAAGGAAGGGCCCAGCTGTCTTTATCGCACTTATTGCCGGGAGCGGGTACAATCGCGCCCGGCAATGTTGTCCTTATCGGAGCCCGCGATCTGGATCCGGCAGAAGAAGCGCTTATCCAGGCAGAAGGAATTGCTTGTTTCCGAATGGCCGACATCAGACGGCTTGGCATTCATGCGGTAATCGCCGAAGCGCTCCGTATCGCGGGAGATGCGGCGGACGGTATCCATCTGAGCTTTGATATCGACAGCATTGATCCTTCGGAAGCGCCGGGGACGGGAACGCCGGTACGGCACGGCTTGACTGCGGACGAAGCGCGGGAGGCTATCCGTCTGCTAGGCTTATCCAAACGACTGACCTCCGCCGAATTCGTAGAGGTGAATCCGCTGCTTGACCGCATGGATCAAACCTCTATGCTTGCAATGGAGCTAATCGTACTTTTACTAAGCAGCATGAAAAGTTAGGGCGTATTTCCTCCCTCGCGCAACCTTTCCAAATCTTGTGCGTCTAGGACGGTGATCCATAGAAAAGGGGGAGTAAAGATGGGTATAAAAAAATACGGGTACACGTTCTTGCTCATGATTATGGCGATTGCACTGTTTCTCGGAGGCTGCTCGTCGGGCAGCAGTAACATGAACTCGGCTGCGTCAACGGCAAACGGAGGGGCTGCCGTCACTGAACAGTCCTCGGATGCCAAAGCGGATGTCAATTCGGAGAGCGCGGCAAGCTCCGCCGAAGCGCCTGTCGCAGCCGTAGGCGGCGAGGCTGGCGGCGGATCTATCGGAGAGATTGCCGCTGACGGCACGGGAGCGGGCTTGAATCAAAAACTGATCTACAAAGCGAATTTAACGATAGAAGCCATTGATTACGATAAGGCGGCGACGGCGCTCCGCAACACGATCCACCAGGCAGGCGGTTATATTTTGCAGTTCCAGGACGGTCAATACAGCGGCGAGATGAGCTCCACCTATACCATCAAAGTGCCTGCGGCATCGTTTATGGATTTCATTGACCGCCTCAACGGAATCGAACATAAGAAATTCGAGCGGCAGATAAGCGGAACGGACGTGACGGAGGAGTATGTGGATCTGCAGTCGCGTCTGACAGCGCAGCAGGTAGTAGAAGAGAGGCTGCTTGCTTTTATGGATAAAGCGACAAAAGCGGACGATCTGGTGAAGTTCTCGGAGCAGCTTGCGACGGTTCAGGAAAATATCGAGCGATTAAAGGGACGGATTCGCTACCTGGATAACAACGTATCTTATTCTACGGTCGAGCTCAGGCTGTATCAGTCAAACGCGAAGGAGGATACGCTGTCGGTGGAAGACGGTCTTGGCGATAAAATGTCAAAAGCCTTGCAAGACAGCGTAAACGCCATGATCACCGTCTTGCAGGGATTGCTGGTCTTTGTCGCAGGAGCTCTGCCGATTTTGCTGCTGATCGTTATTATCGGGCTGCCGTTGTACTGGCTGAGAGGCAAATTCCGCTCCAGGCCGAAAGATCAGGCTCCGCCAAGTCACCCTGTTGCCCCTCCTGTCAAAGAGGAGGCTAAGGAAGAGGATCCGAATCAGCTTAACGGTTAATCATATGAATTATTTTTCAAAAATCCTGCTCATGGAGCAGGATTTTTATTTTAGGTGGCGAACTAGTCTATCTTAGTGGGGAAATGTGGTGCGAAGTGGAGGATATGGGGGAAGGGGTGGGCGTATCTCATGTTTATGGGTGAATATCAACATACCATTGATGAGAAGGGCCGCATTATTATTCCTTCAAAGTTCCGGGAATCGCTTGGCACCAGCTTTATCGCAACCCGCGGTTTGGATAACTGCTTGTTTGTTTACCCTATGAGCGAGTGGAGCGTGCTGGAGCAGAAGCTGAAGTCATTGCCTCTCATGAAGTCGGATGCCCGCGCTTTTACCCGGTTTTTCTTTTCCGGGGCAACGGAATGCGAGCTCGACAAACAGGGAAGGGTAAACATACCAGCCCACCTTCGCGAATACGCGAAGCTGGATAAGGATTGCATGGTGCTTGGCGTATCAAGTCGCGTCGAGATCTGGAGCAAATCGACGTGGGAAGGCTATTATGAGCAATCCGAGCAGGCGTTCAACGAAATCGCGGAGAAATTGGTCGATTTCGACTTCAACTTCTAGAGTAAACAACAAGAATGGGAGGATGTTAGCGTGTTTCAGCATATTACAGTGCTATTGGAAGAGGCGGTTGACGGACTGGCGATTAAGCCGGACGGCATATACGTCGACTGTACGCTTGGCGGCGCAGGCCATAGTGAAAGAATTGTGTCCCGGCTGAGCGGTGGAGGGCGTTTGATCGCATTTGACCAGGATGATGCTGCGCTGGAGAACGCACGCGTAAGGCTTGCTCCCTATATGGATAGAGTAACGCTAGTCAAGAGCAATTTTCGTTATTTGGAAGAAATGCTTCTCACGTGTGATGTTCCAACGATAGACGGTGTCCCTCAGGTCGACGGTATATTGTTCGATCTTGGCGTTTCCAGTCCCCAACTGGATGAGGCGGAGCGCGGCTTCAGCTATAACCATGATGCTCCTCTCGATATGAGGATGGATCAGGGAGGAGCCTTAACGGCCTACGATATCGTAAACAGCTGGGAAGAGCGGGAGATTTCCCGCATTCTGCATGTGTACGGCGAAGAGAAATTCGCCAGATCGATCGCACGTAAAATCGTCCAGGCCCGCGAGAATGCGCCGATTGAAACAACAGGCGAGCTGGCAGAACTGGTCAAAGCCGGAATTCCGGCAGCTGCAAGACGAACTGGCGGTCATCCTGCCAAGCGTTCCTTCCAAGCTCTCCGGATTGCCGTAAATGACGAGCTCGGCGCCGAGGAGGACGCATTGGAACAAGCAGTGAAATGCGTTGGCCAAGGCGGCAGAATATCCGTTATTACTTTCCATTCGTTAGAGGATCGCATCTGCAAGCAATTATTCGCGAGTTATGTTGAAAAATGCACTTGTCCGCCGGATTTTCCCAAATGTGTATGCGGCGGCACAGGAAAGCTTCGGTTAGTGAACCGCAAGCCGATTGTTCCGACAGAGCAGGAGCTTGAAGTTAATCCTCGCTCTCGCTCGGCCAAGCTGCGTGTCGCAGAAAAATTGTAGGTTAGAGGGGGTTCTTTCATTGGCTTATATCAACGGCAATTTGGCGATGCAGCCAAAGCGCAAGCCGGATCAGAAGACGGTTGTCCGCGAGACGAAACGGATTGTTGTGAAGCGCAAGTCGATTCCGGTTCAGGAGAAGCTGCTGTACATGTTTACGGTCGTTTTTTGCGTAATCGTGCTTGGAGTCATCGTGAATCAATACGCGAAAAACTATGATATGCGCGTCCAAATCAAGCAGATGAAAACGCAATACGCGACGATGAACATTGATATGAAAGAGTTGCAGAAGCAAGTAGAAATGCTAAACGATCCGGAGAGGATCCGCAAAATGGCAGAAACGCAAGGCATGGCAAGCACTGAACAGCCGGACATCATGGTTAATACTCAATCCGCCAAGACGGAATAGGTGACGCATATGGTGAAACGAATTAAACTTCGCACGTTGTTGTTTGGAGGGATAATGACCCTCCTTTTTGTTGTTCTAATCGGTAGAATCTATTGGGTGCAGGTGGTCAAAGGAGACTTTTGGTATGACAAGGCCAAGACTAGATGGGCGGCCGAAGAGAAGCTCGTGGCGAAGAGGGGGACGATAACGGACAGGGATGGCAACATGCTCGCCATGGATTCCGTTGCTTACGATATCGCGGTAAACCCCGATATGATTCATAAGCTTAATATTGCCGACGAGGTAGCGGCCGGATTACATACATTGCTGGGCAAGCCGGAAGCCGATCTGCTCAAGATCGTTACGGCGCAAAAGGACGGCAAATACTATCAGCAGCGAGAGATTCACGAGGAAGGCTGGAGGATCGACAAGGAGCTTGCCGACAAGGTTGTAAAGTTCCGGCAGGAGCTTTACGACAAATACAAGACGAAAGACGTCGGCATTTATCTGTTCGAAGATCAGAAGCGGTATTATCCGCGACATTCCATGGCATCGCAGCTGCTGGGCTACGTGACGAAGGAAGGGCAGGCCGCTTCGGGGATCGAGTCGTTTTATAACGATAAATTGAAAGGCGAAGACGGGGAGCTCAAATACGAAAAGGATGGCAAACGCGTGCAGCTCGCGGAAGGCCAGGTCGAATACAAGCCGGCGAAGGATGGCCAGGATATCGCTCTTACGATCGACATGGATATTCAGAATTACGTGGAAAAAGCGCTCGAAGACATCAATGATAAATATCATCCGAAGAGCATTACGGCCATCGCGGCGGATCCGAATACGATGGATATTCTGGCAATGGCCAATTATCCGACGTTTGATCCGAATACCTATTGGGACATGAGCTATGAGAATGCGTATAACCATTCGATCAAGTCCTTGTACGAGCCGGGTTCCACGTTCAAGATCGTAACGCTGGCTGCAGCCGTGCAGGAAGGGATTTTCAATCCGAACGCGACGTATAAGTCCGGTGCTATTTCGGTACCGGGCGCCCCGGTAAAAGACATTAACAAAGTCGGCTGGGGGACGATAACTTATCTGGAAGGTTTAAAGCGCTCCAGTAACGTTGCGTTCGTTAAGCTGGGCTGGGAGCAGCTTGGCGGCGTAAAGCTCATGGATTATATCAACCGGTTCGGTTTCGGCCAAAAAACGGGCATCGAGCTTGGCGGCGAAGCGGCGGGCGCCATTAATGTGAACTTATCCATTCCTTCCGATATCGCCCGCGCTTCGTTTGGTCAAGGCAAGGTACAGGTTACCGCGATGCAGCAGGTTGCGGCGGTTGCGGCGGTTGCGAACGGCGGCAAGCTGATGGAACCGCATATCGTGAAACAGATTTACGATCCCAACACGAAGACAACCGTGAAGACGCAGCCTAAGGTTGTAAGACAGGTTATTTCGCAGGAAGCCTCCAAGAAGGTGGGCGAATATCTGGAACAGGTCGTATCGGACCAAGAGATCGGTACCGGGCGCAATGCTTACATCGAAGGCTACCGGGTAGCGGGCAAGACGGGTACGGCACAGAAGGTTATCAACGGAAAATATTCGCAAGACAAGTTCGTCGTATCTTTTATCGGTTACGCGCCCGTTGAGAAGCCGAAGATTGTCCTTTATATCGTCGTAGACGAGCCTAACGATCCGAAAGCCGGCGGCGGCGCCGTTGCGGCACCCGCCTTCAAGGATATTGTATACAAGAGCTTAAAGCATCTGGGCGTTGCGCCGGATATTAATGTTACCGAGAACGGGAAGAAGGAAGTAACGGTATCCGTGCCGAAGCTCGCAAGCCTAACCGTATCTCAAGCAAAAACGCAACTGAAGTCGCGCGGCTTGAACGTTGAGGTAGTCGGCGGCGGAACAAAGGTCATCCAGCAGGTGCCTGCATCGGGTGCCTCCGTTCATCCGGCCCAGAAGGTATACTTGATAACGGAGCAGCGCGATAAGCTGAAAATTCCGGATATGACGGGTATTTCGTTGCGTGACGCGCTCGAAATTGCTTCCGTGCTGGACATCCGCGTAACGGTCAAAGGCGAAGGGTATGTCGTCTCCCAGAAACAGGTTACGAAAAACGGGGAGCGTCTCGTTGAACTCACGCTATCGCCGCAGACGGACGCGGTGAACGACGGGACCGCGTCTTCCGATTCGGAGGGCGCGACGGATAAGGCAGACGATCAGAAAGTCGAGACGGCCAATACGCAATAATTAATCAATAGCTTGTTCTATCCCCCACTTGTCCCTCATAGGTTGGGAATGAGCGTCAGCGTACGCTCAGCCGAAGGATGAGGCGTAAGGGGGAACAAGGATGAAGGTATCAAATGTAACGTTGCGTCGCCGGCTGTTTATCGTACTTTTAATCAGCGTGGCAGCTTTTGCCGGATTGATTTTCCGGCTTTCTTACGTTCAGTTGTGGCAGGGAGAGAAGCTGTCCGCCCAAGCGGAAGACAACTGGCGGCGCGAAATTCCTTATAAGGCGAAGCGTGGCGATATTCTGGATCGCAACGGGACCAAGCTGGCTTTTGACGTAAGCACGCCAACCGTACTGGCTATCCCCGTGCAAATTCCGGACAAACAGGCAACGGCGGCCAAACTTGCGCCTTATTTGGATATGACCGAAGAAGCATTGGTTAAGCTCCTCTCCAAGAAAACAAGCATTGTCGAGCTGAAGCCGGGCGGGAAACGAATGACGACCGACAAGGCGCAGCAGGTAAGAAACTTGCATCTTAACGGAATCGTGGTTGCGGAGGACAATAACCGCTATTACCCGTACGGAAGCCTCGCCGCGCATTTGCTGGGCTTTACGGGAGTGGATAAAGGGCTTACCGGCGTGGAAGCGAAATATAACGACATGCTTAAAGGGATAGACGGCAATGTCTCTTACTTGTCTACCGCGTCGGGCAAATCCATGCCGAATTCCTCGGATACGTATCAAGCGCCGCAGCAAGGCTTGTCGCTGGAATTGACGATAGACAAGCAGATTCAGGCGGTCATGGAGCGGGAGCTCGATCAGGCGATGACGGCCCTGCAGCCGGACGATATCATTGCGATTGCAATGAACCCGAATACGGGGGAAATTCTCGGCATGGCGAGCCGGCCAACCTATGAACCTGCTAATTACCGGGAATATCCTAGCGAAACCTATAACCGCAATCTTCCGATCTGGATGACTTACGAGCCAGGTTCGACATTTAAAATCATAACGCTTGCGGCAGCGATCGAAGAGAAGAAGGTAAACCTGAAGAACGAAACCTTCTTTGACCCCGGCGCCGTCGAGATCGGCGGAGCTAGGCTGCGCTGCTGGAAGAAGGGCGGCCATGGCAGCCAGACCTTCCTCGAGGTTGTGCAAAATTCCTGCAACCCGGGATTTGTAAACCTTGGTAATCGGCTTGGCAAAGAGAAGCTTTTCGATTATATTAAAAACTTCGGATTCGGTTCGAAAACCGGCATTGATATTCCTGGCGAAGCAAACGGTATCTTGTTCAAGCTGGATAAGGTTGGTCCTGTCGAGCTTGCCACGACCGCATTCGGTCAAGGCGTGTCGGTAACGCCAATCCAACAGATTGCTGCCGTTTCGGCTGCAATTAACGGCGGTACCTTGTACAAACCCCATGTGACCAAGGCATGGATTAATCCGCAAACCGGCGAGACGGTGCAGCAGATTGAACCCGAGGCTGTCCGCAAGGTTATTTCGGAGGATACCTCGAAGCAGGTGCGCGAAGCGCTTGAAAGCGTCGTTGCCCTCGGAACAGGCGGCAATGCGTTTATCGACGGCTACAGGGTAGGGGGCAAAACAGGTACGGCGCAAAAAGTAATCAACGGACGTTATTCTCCGAATGAACATATCGTATCCTTTGTTGGCTTTGCTCCCGCGGACAAACCGGAGATCGTCATCTATGTGGCCGTAGACAATCCGCAAGGCATTCAATTCGGCGGTGTCGTGGCTGCCCCTATCGTGCGTAATATTATGGAGGATGCACTTACGATCATGCAGGTGCCTCCGCGCGACAAGCAGATCGACAAGAAATACAAGCTTGGGGAGACGCCGATCGTTACGGTTCCTAATCTGGTAGGGAAATCGGTATCGGATCTATACGAGGATATGAACATGAACTTCAATTTGTCCTCGGCCGGTTCGGGCAATACGGTTATCCGCCAGGCTCCGGCGGTTGGCGCGCGGGTAGAGAAAGGCTCTACGATACGCATTTATTTGGGCGATGAGGACGATATATCGGATTCCCATTGACTTGCCGCTAATCAAGGAGGATGATATAACGCGTTCTCCTTGACTATAATGAGAGATAACGACCAGCATACGGGAGGAAAAACAACATGCGATTAAGCGAATTGGCAGAACTGCTTATTACGGCGAGATTAACTGGAGCAGGCGATACGGAGATAGCGGGGATCGAGACGGATTCGCGCACAGTAGAGCCGGGACAGCTATTCATCTGTCTGCCCGGTCATACGGTTGACGGTCATGCTTACGCGTCTCAAGCGGCAGCCAAAGGCGCAGTCGCATTCGTCGTCGAACGTGAGCTGGAGCTGGATGCTCCTCAACTGATCGTGAAGGACAGCCGGCTGGCAATGGCCGTATTGGCGGATCATTTCTACGGTCATCCAAGCAGGACCCTTCAACTGATCGGGGTAACGGGGACGAATGGCAAGACGACTACAACCTATTTGATCGAGCAGATTTTAAATGATAATGACAGAAAATCCGGCGTAATCGGCACCGTGGAGATGCGGTATGCGGGAAAATCGTATCCGATGTCGGGCACTACGCCCGAAGCGCTTCAGCTGCAGCGATATTTGTCCGACATGAGCAAGGAGGGGACGGCGTATTGCGCGATTGAAGTTTCCTCGCATGCTCTGGAGCAGGGACGCGTGAAGGGCTGCCGGTTCCGTACGGCGGTCTTTACGAACCTGACCCAGGATCATCTGGATTACCACGGAACCATGGAGAAGTATGCGGCGGCAAAAGGGCTGTTTTTCTCCCGCCTTGGCAATGAATACGCGGCAAACCCCGAAGACCGGTCTTACGCGGTTCTAAATGCGGATGATCCCGTATCCGAGCAGTTCGCCAAGCTGACGGCAGCCGAGGTAATTACTTACGGCATCGACAACCCGGCTGACGTCCGGGCTTCGAATATCCGGATTTCCGCGCAGGGCACTACGTTCCGGGTAAGCACATTCCGCGGCGATACGGATATAGCGCTGCAGATGGTCGGCAAGTTTAACGTCTATAATGCGCTTGCAGCTATTTCGGCTGCCCTCATTGAAGGCGTTGCCCTTGACCGGATTAAAGCGAGTCTCGAAGCGGTTCCCGGCGTGCCGGGCCGTGTGGAATCCGTGCAGGCGGGCCAGGAGTTCGCCGTTGTCGTGGACTACGCGCACACGCCTGACGGTCTGGAAAATGTGCTTCGCGCGGTGAAGGAGCTGGCCCCGCCCCGGATCATTTGCGTATTTGGCTGCGGCGGCGACCGCGACCGGACGAAACGTCCGATAATGGGCTCGATAGCCGCCCGGTACGCGGATTACGTGCTTGTCACCTCCGACAACCCGAGAACGGAAGAGCCCGGCCTTATTCTGAAGGATATTGAAGCCGGTCTCCTGAAGGACGGAATCACGTCCGACCGTTACGAGCTCGAGGTTGACCGCCGCGCCGCGATTGAAAAAGCGGTTGAAATGGCAAGCCCGGGGGATGTAGTATTGATTGCGGGGAAAGGCCATGAAACGTATCAGATTATAGGAAGCGTCACGCATCCTTTTGACGACCGTTTGGTGGCAAAAGAAGCGATAAGGGGATTATTACATTGATCAATCGTACATTGGAGCAAGTCGCCGACATGTGCGGCGCAAGAGCCTATAAAGGTGAACCCGTCCGGATTGCCGGCGTCAGCACGGACACGCGCAGCATTCAGCCGGGTCAGCTGTTCGTTCCGCTTGTCGGAGAGAACTTTGACGGTCACAACTACGTGGCTCAGGCGCTTCAGCAGGGAGCGGCAGCCGCGTTGTGGGAGACGAAGCGGGAAGTGCCGCAGGAGCTGACGGACGCGCCTCTGCTGTTTGTAAGGGATACGCTGAAGGCACTGCAGCAGCTGGCTACCTCCTACAGGGAAGAACTGTACGTGCGCGTTATCGGCATTACGGGCAGCAACGGCAAAACAACAACCAAAGATATGGTTGCCGCCGTGCTTGGAACAGCTTATAAGGTTCACAAGACGGCAGGCAATCTGAATAATCATATCGGCCTGCCCCTAACCGTTCTCCAGCTAGACGAGGAAACGGATGCGGCAGTCCTTGAGATGGGCATGAGCGGCTTTGGAGAGATTGAGCTGCTTACGAATATTGCCCGTCCCGACGTTGCGGTAATTACGAATATCGGCGATGCCCACCTGCTTCAACTCGGCTCCCGCGAAGGGATCGCCAAGGCAAAGCTGGAGATTGCGCAAGGGCTTCATTCGGGAGGAATTCTTCTCTATAACGGCGATGAGCCGCTTCTGGAGGCAGAGCTGGCCAGAATGAGCTTGCCGGAAGGCACGCAGCTTCAAACCTTCGGCCTTGGAGAATCGAACGATTGGTCGGCGGCCAATATTGAGGTAGGGGCCGTATCCTCGACTTTTGCGGTTAAGCGCAAGGGGCAGGATGCGGCATCCTCCCCGTACACCATCCCGGTTCCCGGCCAGCATAACGTCAGCAACGCGCTTGCGGCTATCGCGATTGGACGCCGGTTCGGCATTTCGGAGGACAATATCCGCAGTGGCCTGATTGGCCTTGAGCTGACGGGCATGAGAATTCAGCCGGTGAAGGCCCATAACGGCGCCATGATACTTAACGACGCGTATAACGCCAACCCGACCGCCGTACGAGCGGCGATTGATCTGGTCGGTCAATTGACCGGATTCCGCCGCAAATGGATTGTTCTTGGCGATATGCGGGAGCTTGGTCCGGAGGAAGAATCGCTCCATTTCGAGACGGGAGCCTATATCACGCCGGACAAGGCGGATGCCGTCATTACGTTTGGACCGTTGTCGGAGCATACGTCGGCGGGGGCTTTGTCGCAATTCCCGGCGGAAGCAAAGGGAACGGCAATCGTACATTTCGAAGATAAAGGGAAGCTTGGAGAATGGTTGAGAGAGCAAGTAGAGCCTCAGGATCTCGTCCTGGTCAAAGGCTCGCGCGGCGTGCGCATGGAACAGATTGTCCAAACTTTGGAAGCGAGGTGAGATAGATAATGGACACGATGGTCATCTTATTTTCATTAGGTGCATCATTCTTAATAGCGGTTCTGCTTGGACCATTGTTCATTCCGCTTCTCCGGCGCATGAAGTTTGGACAGCAAATCCGGACCGACGGTCCGCAAAGCCACTTGAAGAAGAGCGGCACCCCGACAATGGGCGGCATTATCATTATGCTGGCGCTGCTTATCGCCTTTTTGAAATTTTCGGATAAAACCCCGGATTTCTGGGTGCTGTTTACGGCTTCGCTAGGTTTTGGACTTGTTGGATTTCTTGACGATTATATCAAAATCGTATTTAAGCGTTCGCTTGGTCTGACGGCGCGCCAGAAGCTGTTCGGCCAGCTGTTGTTCTCCATCATCGTATGCGCGGAGCTGTACAATATGAATCACAGCACCATGATCACGGTGCCGGGCACTTCCTGGGGCTTTGATCTCGGCTGGTTCTATTATCCGTTCGTCGTCATTATCCTGTTCGGATCGAGCAACGCGGTCAACTTTACGGACGGTCTGGACGGCCTTTTGTCGGGGACCAGCGCAATAGCCTTCGGCGCGTTTACCATTCTCGCGCTGCAAGTATCCGAGCATGAATCGGCTATTTTCTCCGCGGCAATGGTTGGGGCGGTGCTTGGGTTCCTGATCTTTAACGCCCATCCGGCGAAAGTATTCATGGGAGACACCGGCTCGCTTGGCATCGGGGGCGGCATCGCGGCCGTCGCGATTCTGACCAAGATGGAGCTTATGCTTGTTATCGTAGGCGGCGTATTCGTACTGGAAATGCTATCGGTCATCCTGCAGGTTGGATCGTTTAAGCTCCGCGGCAAGCGGATTTTCAAGATGAGCCCGATTCACCATCACTTCGAATTAAGCGGGTGGTCCGAATGGCGCGTCGTTACGACCTTCTGGTCGGTCGGCTTGCTGCTGGCCGTTATCGGACTTCTTCTTGCGCTATAAGGTATAATGATAATAGTTGGACGGAACTCTTGCCGGCTTCCATGGGAGCCGGGCGAGAGGGACGGACTATACATAACGAAGACTATTAAGCGGTTAGCTCCGCTTCTTATACAAAGGAGTTGTACTTATGAACCATCCGGCGACTTATCGGGATCGCCGCGTCGTTGTATTAGGGCTTGCAAGAAGCGGCGTGAGCGTAGCAAAGGTATTCCATGCTCTTGGAGCGGAAGTAATAGTCAACGATAAAAAAGAACGCGAACTATGCCCCGAAGCGGATGAATTAACTGCTTTGGGCATTTCTGTGCTATGCGGTTATCATCCGGACGATCTCGTCACAAACGAAACCGCATTGCTGGTGAAAAATCCGGGAATCCCGTACTCGGCAAGTCCCGTTCGGCAAGCCGAGGCTCATGGCGTGGAGATTGTAACGGAGGTCGAGGTCGCTTATTGGCTGTCGGCGGCTCCGATCATCGGCATTACCGGTTCGAACGGTAAAACAACAACAACGACCTGGATCGGCGAGCTGCTTGCCGGTGCGGGCCGAAATCCAATCGTGGCGGGCAATATCGGCATACCGCTCTGCGAAGCGGCGGCCGAAGCGACGAAGGATGACTGGATCGTCGCCGAGCTCAGCAGCTTCCAGCTGAAAGGGACCTCCGCGTTCCGTCCTCGCATTGCCCTGCTGCTTAACGTTGTCGAGACGCATCTGGACTATCACGGCGGGATGGAGGATTACGTCGCGTCGAAGGCGAAGCTGTTCGACAATCAGACAGCGGACGATGTTGCCGTTCTGAACTGGGACGATGCAACCTGCAGAGCGATTGCAGACCATCTGACCGCAAAGCTGCTGCCGTTCTCGCTTTACGTGCGGCTCGACAAAGGGATCTGCATTGAACCGCCGTTTGAGCGCGGGAAAGATTCGGATCAAGAGCATATGATCGTATGGCGCAAAGAAGACGGAACGGAGCAGGCGATTCTGCCGGTATCGGCGCTTGGGCTTCCGGGCCGCCATAACGCCGGAAACGCGCTTGCGGCGATTGCTGCTTGCTTGGCTGCGGGAGTTGCTCCCGAAGCGATGCTGCCGGTCTTGCAAGGCTTTAGAGGCGTAGAGCACAGGCTTGAGTATGCAGGCGAATTCAACGGCGTCAATTATTATAATGATTCCAAGGCGACAAATCCAACGGCTACCACCATGTCGGTCGGATCCTTAAGCGCGCCTATTATCCTTATCGCCGGCGGGCTGGACCGCGGCTCCGATTATATGGAGCTTCTTCCGGTATTCCGAGACCGGTTGAAAGGGCTGGTAACGCTTGGCGAAACAAGAAGCAAGCTGGCGAAGGTAGCCGAGCTTGCAGGTTTAACGAATGTGCGATTGGTCGAACCTGAGGAGGACGCCGAGTCTACTTTGCGGAGGGCCGTCCGGGAGGCTGCCGGACTTGCGGAGCCTGGAGATATCGTTTTATTGTCGCCGGCTTGCGCAAGTTGGGATATGTTTACATCCTTTGAGGACCGAGGACGCATTTTTAAAGAATCGGCGCATACCTTGTAAGTAGGGGGCTTGTCCCTACTTTACGCTAAACAAGAGGTGTGTTTGCTATGGCCAAAGCCAGGTCCGCCCCGGACGTTTGGATGATCGCATCGATTGCGCTTATCCTTACGATTGGATTAGTAATGGTATACAGCGCGAGCGCGGTGCTCGCTTTCCATGAATTCGGCGATAAATTCTATTACGTGAAGCGCCAACTTATATTTGCCGTGCTTGGCGTCGGTGCGTTACTATTTACGATGAACGCGAATTATCTTATATGGAAAAACTGGGCGAAGGCGGCTTTGCTGATTTGCTTCGTCCTGCTTATTATCGTGCTTATCCCCGGTATCGGCGTAGTCCGCGGCGGCGCCCGAAGCTGGCTTGGCATCAGTTCCTTCGGCATACAGCCTTCCGAATTCATGAAGCTTGCGATGATTCTGTTCCTGGCCAAATGGCTGTCAGACAAGCAGCAGACCATTACCCATTTTACGAAAGGCTTGCTGCCGCCTCTTGGTCTGGTTGGACTAGCCTTCGGCTTGATCATGCTGCAGCCGGATCTGGGGTCCGGCGCGGTTATGGTAGGAGCCGCTTTGATCCTTATTTTCGCGGCCGGCGCAAGAATCAGCCATCTCGCCTTGCTTGGATCAAGCGGGCTGCTTGGTCTAATAGCGCTGGTAATTGCCGAACCATATAGGATGAAGAGGATTACCGGCTTCCTTGATCCTTGGGCCGACCCGCTGGGTACAGGCTATCAAATCATTCAATCGCTCTATGCCATAGGGCCTGGCGGTCTGGTAGGGCTTGGGCTTGGCATGAGCCGTCAGAAATTCAGCTACTTGCCGGAGCCGCAGACGGATTTTATCTTTTCCATCATATCCGAGGAACTTGGCTTTATAGGCGGATCCGCACTTATAATTTTGTTTATGGTCCTGGTATGGAGGGGAGTCCGGACTGCGATATCGGCACCCGACACGTTCGGAAGTCTGCTTGCGGTAGGGATTACGGGGATCATAGGCGTCCAGGTGTTAATCAATATCGGTGTCGTTATCGGCGCTATGCCGGTGACCGGGATTACGCTGCCGCTGATCAGCTACGGCGGATCTTCCTTGACGCTGCTGCTTACCGCTCTTGGCATTTTGCTCAATATATCCCGTTATTCAAGATAACGAAGGAAAACATATTGGCGTAAATGGCCGGCATGGCGCCGCCTTCTTAAGGCGGCCTCCTGACGTCCATTTTTGTGTTTACGGGTCAGCATGGGCGATTGTCACACTCGAGATGGAGAGGGCATAAGATACTCTATAAATCGTGACCGTCGCCCTGCTCGGGCCGTTTGTCACAAACGCTGCGGCGGGCAGCACCAGTTGCCGGCAGCCGCAAGCGGAGCCTGATTCTCTCAACTAGAAGCTATAAGGAGGTTCGACAACATGGAAAACTATATTACGGAATTGGAACAAGCGGGTCTCGGTCAAATCCTGTACAATGAGCCGCTTGCGAAACATACGACCTGGAAAATCGGCGGACCCGCTGACGTTCTGTTTATCCCACACGGCAAAGATCAGCTCGTGTCGGCCATCCGCCTGCTTCATAAGCATGGCGTACCGTGGACGAATCTGGGACGCGGTTCCAATATGCTGGTGAGCGACAAAGGAATTCGCGGCGTGGTGATCAAAACGCGCGACGGGCTGGATTATGTGCGCTTTGAAGGAACGCTCGTGCATGCGGGCGCGTCGTTTTCGTTCGTGAAATTATCAAGAATGTCAGGCAGGGAAGGCCTGACCGGGCTGGAATTCGCGGGGGGAATTCCGGGTACGGTTGGCGGAGCTGTCTATATGAACGCAGGCGCACATGGTTCCGATGTGTCACGTATTTTTAGATCAGCTGAGATTGTGCTGGAGACAGGTGAATTGGTACGATTCGACCGAGAGGCGATGCAATTCTCTTACCGCCACTCTATCCTTCATGAATTGAAGGGCGTTGTTGTGGAAGCTACGTTCGAGCTTGCAGAAGGAGACCGCAATGAAATTTCGGCAACACTCGCCGCATATCAGGAACGGCGGTTACGCACGCAGCCGCTGCAGCTCGCATGCGCAGGCAGCGTGTTCCGCAATCCACCCAATGATTTTGCCGCTAGACTTATTCAAGAGGCGGGCTTAAAGGGCGTTCGATTCGGGGGAGCGGAAGTTTCGGAGCTTCACGCCAATTTCATAGTAAACAGAGGGCAAGCGACAGCTGAAGATGTTCTCACCCTCATGACTCACATTCAAGGTACGATTGCGGACCGCTACGGCGTTCGGCTGGTACCGGAAGTATTGGTGGTGGGTGAGCGGTAATTCGGAGGTGATACATTGGACAAATTGGTGATTGAAGGCGGGAAACCTCTCTCAGGATCCATTGTTATCCAAGGAGCGAAAAATGCCGCTTTGCCAATATTGGCAGCCTGTATGCTTGCGGAAGGCACATCAACCATTGAACACGTGCCTAGGCTGCTTGATATCGACGTAATGCTTAACATTTTGCGCGAACTAGGATGCCGCGCTGAGCATGTGGGAGATACAGTTGTTCTGGATACAGAAACTGCACACACCTCGCATGTGCCGGAATCGTTAATGGGACAGATGCGCTCGTCTATCTTTTTGATGGGGCCGTTATTAGCTAGATTTGGTGAAACGCAGGTGTATCAGCCTGGCGGCTGCGCAATCGGCGAGAGAAAGATCGATCTACATTTGGAAGGACTTCAAGCTCTTGGCGCGGAAATCGAGGAGATTGGCAACCGGATCATCTGCCGTGCGGATAAGCTGCACGGGGCGGATATCCATCTGGCCTTCCCAAGCGTAGGGGCGACGGAGAACATTATGATGGCAGCCGTGCTAGCCGAGGGTCGGACAACGATCAGCAACGCAGCGCGCGAGCCGGAGATTCAGGATTTGCAGAAGTTTCTGAACGCGATGGGCGCGAAAATCATGGGTGCCGGAACGGACACGATTACGATCGAAGGGGTACAGTCGCTAACGCCTTGCACGTATACAGTCATTCCGGACCGCATTGTTGCCGGCACCATTATGGTAGCCGCAGCCGCAACCCGAGGGCAGGTCACCTTATTAAATACGAATCCGGCGCATTTATCCTCGCTTATCCATGTGCTTCGACGGGCAGGTATTCAAATCTTGGTTGACGGTGATATAATCAAGGTGGGCTGTCCAGGGCGCCCAAGAGCAGTCGAAAGAGTCGTAACGGCTCCGTATCCTGCCTTTCCAACCGATTTGCAGTCGCAGGTGATGGTGCTGCTTGCGCTTGCCGACGGAGTCAGCATTTTGAAGGAAACGATCTTCGAGGGACGTCTCAAGCATGTGGATGAATTATCCCGCATGGGCGCCGATATCCGCGTGGATCTGAACTCGGCGTTCATTCGGGGCGTACCGCGTCTGTACGGTGCAACGGTGGAAGCTACCGACCTGAGGGCGGGCGCAGCGCTTGTCATTGCCGGCCTGGCCGCGCAAGGCAAGACGATTGTCGAGCAAATCCATCATATTGACCGCGGTTATGAATGCATTGAAACGATGTTAAGCAGACTCGGCGCGCGCATTTCGCGTTTCTCTCCTGTGCCGAAGAATTGACCGGGGATGACTCGAATCGCAGCTGGATAGAAACGACCGGCCCTGCCAACAAGGAGGACCGGATGTTTTTTTAGAAGGAAGGGACAAGTTATGAGCGAGCTAGTGCCTGTATTAAAAGAGCCGGAGCGAAAGAGAAAGGGCAGCCGCAAACTGCTGGCCGTTCTTTTTTTATTGTTTGTTATTCTCTTATCTGTATTATTTTTCAACTCATCAATCAGCAAGATTACGACGATAACAATAGAAGGCGCGCAATATACTTCCAAAAGCGATATTCAAGCAGCAGCCGGCATTACGGCAGGGGACGCTTATTTCGGCGTATCGGAATCCAAGTCGGAGAAGCATATCGTCAAAGCGTTAAAGCCTATAGAAGAGGCGAGCGTCTCCAAGTCCTTCCCCGGTAATGTCAAAATTACGGTAAAAGAATTTCCCGTTGTGGCGTTTGAATTGTCGGCAAGCGGCGAAATGACCGCCATTATGTCGAACGGGACCAACGTTTCGGCATTAAGCGACGAATTTCTGATGGACAAGCCCGTTCTATCCGGCTGGAAGCCGAATGACCCGAACCGGACGGAATTGACCAAGCAGCTGGGCAAAATCTCGGAAAAGCAGCTGTCAGACTTGTCGGAGATTATTCCGGATCCATCGAAGGCTTATCCGGATCGGATTAAGATCTACACCAGAACCAAGTTTGAGGTCGTGACGGCGGTATCCTTGCTGCCGGAAAAAATCGAAGCGCTAAATGCGGTTATCGAAACGCAGGAGCCGGGAAAGATTACGATGCTGCTCGCGGACACTTATGTTCCGTTTAATAGTAATGCTTCAGAAAATATGGAATCTGATCAAAAAGAGACTACTCAATAGGTAGAAACAATGGTAGAATTTTATTCACGGATTTATTGTATTTTCATAGGACTATCAAGCATTCATAAGGATTCATAACATAAGAGCTCACAGCCGCAACATTAGGGAAATGAAAATTTTGTTGAAAAAAGAGGGAATATATCAAAGGCGTTGAATATGTAGAAGGACGAATGTTTATAACCCTATCTTGTGTGTATTTTATCAGTTGAAACGGGAGGTGCCGCGGGTTGAGCAGTAACGACATCATCGTCAGTTTGGACATCGGTACATCCAAAGTTCGTGCTATTATTGGTGAAGTGAACAACGGAACCATTAATATTATTGGAGTTGGATCTGCCGACTCGGAGGGTATTCGCAAGGGAGCTATTGTAGATATTGACCAAACCGTGCAGTCGATTCGCAGCGCCATCGAGCATGCGGAAAGAATGGTTGGCATTCAAATATCAGACGTCTATGTTGGGATTCAGGGGAATCACATAGCACTTCAGACGAATCGTGGCGTTGTTGCAGTATCCAATGAGGACCGTGAAATAGGAGAGGAAGATATCGAGCGCGTGGTTCAAGCGGCCAAGGTGGTCGCGCTTCCTCCCGAAAGAGAAATCATTAATCTTGTACCAAAGCAATTTTTGGTTGACGGCTTGGAAGGAATATCCGATCCTCGCGGAATGATCGGCGTACGGCTTGAAGTTGAGGCGACTATTGTAACAGGTGCGAAAACGGCTATACATAATTTGATGCGCTGCGTAGAGAAGGCCGGACTACGGATTTCTGGTGTAATCCTGATGTCGCTTGCTTCCGGCGTCATGTCGCTTACGAAAGACGAGAAAACAATCGGAACCGTGCTGACGGATATCGGCGCGGGTTCTACTACGATTACGATCTATGAGCAGGGCAGTCTTGTTGCGATCTCGACATTGCCGATCGGCGGCGAGTACGTAACGAACGATATTGCTTACGGACTGCGTACGCAGTCGGACCAAGCGGATAAGATCAAGCTCAAGTACGGCTGCGCTTTTGTCAGCGATGCAGCTGACGATGTAAAGTTTAAAGTGACTCGCATGGGGAGCAATGTAGAAAAAGAGTTTTCCCAAGTTGATCTGGCCAGCATCATCGAGCCGCGCATGCAGGAGATCTTCCATCTTGTCCGTCAAGAGGTGCGCAAGCTTGGTTATGGGGACAAAGTGAACGGATACGTACTGACTGGAGGTTCTGTTACGATGCCGGGTACACTGGCACTTGCGCAAGCGGAGCTGGAGTCATCTGTTCGTATCGCATCGCCGGATTATATCGGTGTGCGCGACCCTGCTTACAGCAGCGGGGTAGGAATGATCCAATACGTGTCGAAATATATGGGAGTACGAGGAGCAGCAGCAAGTACAGGGAAGAAAACGGCAAGCCGCAAGTCGGGTACCACCGCTTCATCCAAACCCGGTATGTTCGAACGGTTGAAAAATATGTTTAGCGAATTTATTTGATCGGGGGAAAATGAAAGATGTTGGAATTCGATTTGGATCTGGAGCAACTCGCTCAAATAAAGGTAATTGGTGTTGGAGGCGGCGGCAGCAACGCGGTTAATCGGATGATCGAGAACGGCGTTAAAGGCGTCGATTTCATAACAGTTAACACGGATGCGCAAGCCTTGCATCTGGCAAAGTCCGAGCATAAGCTGCAAATCGGCGATAAGCTGACCCGCGGTCTTGGCGCCGGCGCAAATCCGGAAGTAGGCAAGAAAGCGGCTGAAGAGTCGAGAGAGCTTGTCATGCAGCAATTGAAAGGCTCGGACATGGTGTTCGTTACGGCTGGCATGGGCGGCGGCACGGGTACGGGGGCAGCTCCGGTTATCGCCGAGATTGCCCGCGAATGCGGCGCGCTGACAGTTGGCGTAGTAACACGACCGTTCACCTTCGAAGGCCGTAAACGTGCCGCTCAAGCGGAGCTTGGCATCGAAGCGTTGAAGGAAAAAGTAGATACGCTGATTGTTATCCCGAATGACCGTTTGCTTGAGATTGTGGACAAGAAGACTCCGATGCTGGAAGCGTTCCGCGAGGCGGACAACGTGCTTCGTCAAGCAGTGCAAGGTATCTCCGACTTGATCCAGGTACCTGGTCTGATCAACCTCGACTTTGCGGACGTAAAGACGATTATGACAGAACGCGGTTCGGCGCTGATGGGTATCGGTATCGCAACAGGCGAGAACCGTGCTGCGGAAGCGGCGAAAAAAGCGATCATGAGCCCGCTGCTTGAGACGTCCATCGATGGCGCTCGCGGCGTTATCATGAACATCACGGGCGGCAGCAACCTGTCCCTGTATGAAGTCAATGAAGCGGCAGAGATCGTTATTTCCGCTTCCGATCCGGAAGTAAACATGATCTTTGGTGCGATCATCGACGAAGAATTGAAAGACGAAATCAAGGTTACGGTTATCGCGACAGGCTTCGAAAGCAAACCGTCCGCGGC
This sequence comes from Paenibacillus sp. BK033, assembly GCF_004345425.1. Lineage (GTDB taxonomy): Bacteria > Bacillota > Bacilli > Paenibacillales > Paenibacillaceae > Pristimantibacillus. The sequence goes on along the minus strand of NZ_SLVP01000002.1, from coordinate 624,225 downwards.
ATTGCGCCGCATGGCGCAGCCGCAAGCCGAGCCGGAAGCCCGCCAGGCGGCGCAATCCGCGTCTCCGCAGCAGCAAGCTGCCCCGGTGAAGCCATTTGGCGCATCGACTTCGAGCGACCAGCTCGAAATCCCTGCGTTCCTGCGCAACCGCCGCAACGACCGCTAATCCTTTAACGCCTGACCGGTGAACCGGTCAGGCGTTTTTGTTTTATGGTTGTTTGGTGGAACTCAGTAATTGGCTCTGAGAGGCTGAAACCCGCCTTTCAGCACCCGTGACTATGCCTTATTAGTTTGTTTGAGGCAACCCATCGAGGAATTAGCGCATTGGCTCGATCCTTCCCTATTTTCAAAATAGCCACGAACATCTATCCGCCTAACAGACACCGTTTCCCATCTCGGAAATCGGACAGCCCGTACTCCGGATGAAGATCGTCGAATCGGGAAAAGGCAGGCCACCAAAGCGAAGAAACGGCTTGCACTCATGATCCAACCCCTCCATCAGTCTTCTTTTATTTTCGCCGCCGCGTCTCTTAAGATGATCTTCATACCAACTATTAAATATCTCTTCATACGACAAATCCGGTTACGCTCCCCGTCAAATAGAAAATAAGAAAGCCGCGTATCAGGAGTAAAATCGATCCTGAAGACGCGGCGTGTGCTTCACTGCCAGAGGAATTATATGGATAAAGATTACCATATTCCCGGTAAGGCAACAACCCGTTAGCCCTATAAACTCGCACATACCCTCGACAAAAAAAGCTATGTCATGCCGTCATGTTTAGACAGACTTTGAAATAAGATTTTTATATACTAGGTTCAATCGTTCTCTCCAGAGGGGAGGGCAAACGTTCTGTCGTTCGAACCCGCTGGAAGGTGAAGCTGTGACTGTTTATGTCGATGTCATGTTTGTGCGGGAGCTGCTCGTTGACGGCAGCATACTGCTTACGACTGCTTGGGTGCGTCATATCCGGGCGCGTCCTTGGCGGGTGCTGACGGCAGCCAGCATGGGTGCTTGTTACGTTGTTCTTATGTTGTTTCCGCCCTTATCGATTCTTTTTACGTTAGCGGTAAAAATACTGATTTCTCTCCTGATGTTATGGGTTGCGTTTGGATTCTTCTCCATCCAGAACTTCTTCAGGAATATCGCAGCCTTCTACACCGTGAATTTTGTTGCGGCCGGCGCGATAATCGGTATTCACTACTTGCTGATGCAGGGTTCAGGCGAAGTATGGCGTACGATCACCTTTATAAATGGCGGTATGCAGGTCGAGCTCAAGATGGGATTTATTTACGTGCTCGCTGCGTTTAGTATCGGCATTTACATATACCGCTCGGTTTATGTTCAACGGCGCGAGAGGGAGCTGGTGAGGACCCATTTGGCCGAAGTGAAGATTCAAATCGGCGACCGGGAGCATACCTGCACCGGATTGATCGACACGGGCAACCAGCTGTACGACCCGTTGACGCGGACGCCGGTTATGGTCGTGGAAGCAAACGTATGGCAAGATGACCTGCCGGAATCGTGGCTCAAAAGCATTCGCGAATCGCAGGTGGATCGGCTTGTTGCCGGCCTCGGAGACGAAGCTTTTGCTTGGCAGGACCGGCTGCGACTCGTACCTTACAGAGGAATCAACCGTGGATCGCAATTTATGCTGGCGCTAAAACCGGACTTTGTTCAGATTGAGCGGGAAGGGCAAGTGTTCGTCTCCCGGAAGGTTCTTGTCGGCATTGACGGCGGCAAGCTTTCGGCAGACAGCGCTTACCAAGCGATTATCCATCCGTCACTCGTTCAGAACAGCCAATGATTGGATTAAGAAGACGAACGTTTACATCATTTTGGGGAGGGATGGGCCGGATGCTCGTCAAATGGAAATTAGTCCTGCAGTTATATTATTATCGTGTTTTGTTTTTATTCGGATTAAAAAGCGAAGAAATCTATTATATCGGCGGCAGCGAAGCGCTACCTCCGCCCTTGACCCGTGAAGAAGAGGAATATTTGCTCGACAAGCTCCCATCCGGCGATACGGCGATCCGCGCGATGCTGATTGAGCGCAATCTGCGTCTTGTTGTATACATTGCGCGCAAGTTCGAAAATACCGGCATTCATATCGAAGACCTGGTTTCCATAGGAGCAATCGGTCTTATCAAGGCGGTAAATACGTTTGATCCGGAGAAAAAAATCAAGCTCGCTACCTACGCGTCCCGTTGTATCGAGAATGAGATTCTGATGTATCTGCGCCGCAACAGCAAGACGCGGACAGAGGTATCTTTCGACGAGCCGCTTAATATCGACTGGGATGGCAACGAGCTGCTGCTGTCCGACGTTCTTGGCACGGAAAACGATACGATCTACCGGAATATCGAGGAGCAGGTTGACCGCAAGCTGCTTCATAAAGCGCTTGATAAGCTGTCAGAGCGGGAGCGGATTATTATGGAGCTGCGCTTCGGGCTTGCCGACGGCGAGGAAAAAACCCAGAAGGACGTAGCGGACCTTCTAGGCATTTCCCAGTCGTATATTTCGCGCTTGGAGAAGCGGATTATTAAGCGGCTCCGCAAAGAATTTAACAAAATGGTGTAATGTTATACCCATTTTCGGGGCAACAGATACCCCTTTTTCGGAAGAATAAAATAGGGGTCCAGGGAGATAATGTACATTAATGTTTCTCCTTGGGAGGTAATCACGTTGACCCGAAATAAAGTCGAGATCTGTGGAGTGGATACCGCGAAACTGCCTGTCCTGACCAATGCCGAAATGCGGGAGTTGTTTACCGCACTACAAACCCAGAACGAATGGGCAGCCAGAGAGAAATTAGTTAACGGCAATTTAAGGCTGGTTCTAAGTGTGATTCAACGGTTTAATAACAGGGGAGAATTTGTGGACGACTTATTTCAGGTCGGCTGCATCGGACTTATGAAGGCGATCGATAATTTCGACCTTAGCCAGAACGTCAAGTTTTCCACCTATGCCGTGCCGATGATTATCGGTGAAATTCGCCGTTACTTGCGTGACAATAATCCGATCCGCGTGTCGCGGAGCCTAAGGGATATTGCCTATAAAGCGCTGCAGGTTCGTGACAGCCTGACGAATCAAAATTCGCGTGAACCAACGATTTTCGAAATTTCCGAAGCGCTTAACGTACCGAAAGAAGATGTCGTTTTCGCTCTAGACGCGATCCAGGATCCCGTTTCGCTCTTCGAGCCGATCTATCATGACGGCGGAGATCCGATCTACGTAATGGATCAGATCAGCGACGACAAAAACAAGGATGTGTCGTGGATCGAGGAAATTGCGCTTCGCGAAGCGATGCATAAGCTGAATGACCGCGAAAAAATGATTTTATCCATGCGTTTCTTTGAAGGAAAGACGCAAATGGAAGTAGCCGACGAGATCGGCATTTCACAGGCACAGGTATCCAGGCTCGAGAAATCGGCCATCCAACAAATGCAAAAGCATGTTAAGACATGAACGGCGCCGCTTGGCGCCGTTTTTTATTGTGCCGCGAATGCCTGACTTGTTTTTTTGCGGAAACAGGACATTTTGGGCGTTTTGTACATATAGTTAAGTGAGGATGTTTATCCCTGTCTAAATGTAGTGTAAGTGTAAATGACTGCACCGACGTTCTTATATTTAAGAAAAGTGGTGATGCGCATATGAAGATATCCGATTTCCAAACCAAGGATGTCATTAATATCGTGGACGGCAAGAAGCTGGGGCAGATCAGCGATCTGGAGCTGGATCTCCGGCAAGGGCGTATCGATGCGATTGTTATTCCCCAATTCACAAGATTTCTGGGCATGTTCGGCAACGGGGGGACAGAGGTTGTTATCCCTTGGCGCAATATCGTGAAGATCGGGGCGGATGTCGTGCTCGTCCGGCTTGATGATTCCAGCAAGAAGCTGGAGGACGAGGATTTGCACGCTCGCGCATAACAGGTTAAACTGCTTACAGAGGTGAGTGTCCGTATGGAATCGTTTAAATCTGTACTTACGGCGAAGGGACCTTCGCTTTTTTTATTGTCAACTTGGCTGGAGCAAAATGACCGGTTGACCGCCGGATTTACCGGCAGGAACGGCGGCGTAAGCGAGCAGCCGTGGTTATCGCTGAACGTCGGCCTGCACGTTGGAGATTCGGATGATGACGTTGTGCGTAACCGTCAGCTTATTGCGGAAGCGATTGGCTGGCCTTTTGAAGCATGGACTTGCGGGGAGCAGGTGCATGGCTGCGAAGTTTTCCCGGTGACCGAAAGCGATCGGGGGAAGGGAAGAATGTCGCGCGTGTCGGCAATTGCCGATACGGACGGACTAATGACGGACGTCCCGGGCGTGCTGCTCGCGTCATTTTACGCCGACTGCGTGCCGCTTTATTTCTATGACCAGCAGCATCAGGCGGTAGCGTTAGCTCATGCAGGCTGGAAAGGGACCGTTCAGCAGATTGCGGCGAAGACGATCGAAGCCATGGGACGGCAGTACGGGACGAAGCCCGAACAACTGCTTTGCGCCATTGGTCCGTCCATCGGCGACTGCTGCTACGAAGTGGACGGCTTTGTGATCGATAAGCTGCAGCCGCTTGTAGAACGGCTAGCAAATAAACTGAATCAGAGCCCCGATGGGATGATGACATTGGTGGAAAACGGTAAAGCTATGGTAAACTTAAAACAAATTAACCGACATATTATGCTTGAAGCAGGAATTTTGCCGATTCATATCGAATTATCCGAGTGGTGCACGGGATGCGGCACGGATCAATTTTTCTCCCACCGGAAGGAAGGCGGCAAAACGGGCCGTATGGCCAGCTGGATCGGTATCCGGGAAAGGTGAACGAATGACGACTACAATCAAAGAAGCATTGCAGCAAAGAATGGAAGAAGTAGAGCTCCGGGTCGCTGCAGCCTGCAAGCGAAGCGGCCGCGGCCGCGAGGAAGTAAATATTATTGCGGTTACGAAATACGTATCGCTTGAAACGGCGCAGGCTGCTCATCAGCTTGGTCTCCGGCATCTTGGCGAGAACCGCTGGCAGGATGCCAAGGAAAAATGGGAAGCCATAAGCGGCAGCGGCGCCGATGAAGAAGACGGACAAGCTGTCTGGCATTTCATCGGTTCGCTGCAGACGAACAAAGTGAAAGACGTCATAGGCAAATTTACATACATTCATTCTTTGGATCGTCTGTCCTTGGCGCAGGCGATAGACAAACGGGCATCCCAGCTTGGTCTCACCGTCCCTTGCTTTGTTCAGGTTAACGTATCGGGCGAACAATCCAAGCATGGGCTGGACCCTGAACAGCTTCCTGCGTTTCTTGCAGAGCTTAAGGAATTATCATCCCTGCGTATTATCGGCCTTATGACGATGGCGCCTTACGAGACGGAAGCAGAAGAGACAAGACCCATATTTCGCTCTTTGCGCAAGCTAAGAGATGAAATGAACAAACGTGCAATCCTCCCGGAATCGATGACGGAATTGTCTATGGGCATGTCAGGAGATTTCGAAGTAGCGATAGAGGAAGGCGCAACCTGGATCCGCTTAGGAACGATACTAGTAGGAAAAGAGGGATAACGATGAGTGTCATGAACCGATTTATGAACTTTCTTGGTCTTCAGGAAGAAGAAGAGGTAATCGAGCGCGAAAGAGTAACGCAGCAACATCAACAGACGGAAGAACCGGAAGTTGAAACTTCTCCGTTCGAAGCACGTAGAAACTCCAAAGGCGGCAATAACAATATCGTCAGCATTCATACGCAAAAGAGCGTGCGCGTCGTACTGAGCGAACCGCGTTCTTACGATGAAGCGCAGGATATTGCCGACCATCTGCGTTCGCGCCGGGCGGTTATCGTGAATCTGCAGCGTGTGCGTACGGATTTGGCTGTGCGGATTGTTGATTTCTTAAGCGGCACAGTCTATGCGCTTAACGGCCACATTTCGAAGCTTGGGCCAAACATCTTCCTGTGCACACCGGATTCTGTAGAAATTCAAGGCGCCATTACCGAAATGCTGGCAGAGGATATTGATTACAATAAGATGAGGTGACCTTGAGTTGAGTGTGTATTCTTTGATTATGAACATCCAGAACATTTACAGCTTTATGATTATCGGCTACGTATTGCTGTCCTGGCTGCCAAATGCGCGTGAAAGCTTTATCGGTGTTTTCCTGGGCCGGCTGGTAGAACCGTATCTCGGAATTTTCCGCAGATTCATTCCACCGATCGGCGGTATGCTCGATATTTCCCCGATTATTGCCATTTTCGCATTGCGCTTTATTGCTTTTGGGGTTATTGCCGTTCTTGAGTTCATTCTGAACATGTTCTAAGGAAGGACAGCTTATGAAGCCAACAGTATACGAACATTTCCATCCGGATGAGAAGCCTTTTGTCGACCGGGCGTTGGAGTGGGTTGAGCGGTCCGCGCAGCTGCATGAGCTGAAGCGGACCGATTTTTTAGATCCGAGGCAGGCTCAGATTCTGCAGATGCTGGCGAACCGGAATCCGGACGTCCAGCTTAGGCTTGCCGGCGGATATCCAGAGGCTGAACGCTGCAGAGCGATTATTGGCCCGGAGTACCGATACCTGGACGATGAACCGATAGGCTTGTCCGTTCTCGCCGTCACCGGCGGAGGAAGCGAGCTCGATCACGGCGATTACCTGGGCGCATTGCTCGGGCTCGGCGTCAAACGCGATCGAATCGGAGATATTCATGTTCATGAGGACTATTCGCATATAATTGTTTTGGACGAAATTGCCGATTACTTAAATGTACACTTAAGACAAGTGCATCGTGCGAGCGTACTAACGGAAATAATCCCTATCACTGAGCTTAAGCCCGTTGTGCCTGCCTTTCAAGAAATGTCCTTCACTGTCGCCTCGATGCGGCTTGACGGAATCGCTAGCGATGTTTACCGAATCAGCCGGACGAAGATCGTTGATCCCATCCGTGCAGGCAGATGCAGAGTGAACTGGAAGACGGCCGAGAATCCGTCCGAACAGCTGAAAATGGGAGATGTCGTCTCCTTTAAAGGCTTAGGCAGATTCAAGGTTTTGGAAATCGATGGCATGACAAAAAAGGGAAGAATTCGCGTCAGGGTTGGTAAATTTATTTGATCGGTTGCAGGATTTTGGAAACAGCTGTCGAATCCAATTTCACAACGATTATTCCGAGTACATCCGCGATTGCGGCAAATACACTTTAGGAGGTGCGCCAATGCCGTTGACGCCATTGGACATACATAACAAGGAATTTGGACGAAGATTACGCGGGTATGACGAGGATGAGGTCAACGAATTCCTTGACCAGGTTATCAAAGATTATGAATCCATCATTCGCGAGAACAAAGAGCTTCAGAATCAGATTCTTGGTCTTCAAGAAAGGCTGAACCATTTCTCGAACATTGAAGAGACGCTTAGCAAGACGATTATCGTCGCGCAGGAAGCGGCGGATGAAGTGCGAAACAACGCGAAGAAGGAAGCCCAGCTTATTATCAAGGAATCGGAAAAGAATGCCGACCGCATTATTAATGAGTCGCTGGCCAAATCCCGCAAAGTATCGCTTGAAGTGGAAGAGCTTAAGAAGCAGGCCTCGATTTACCGAGCTCGCTTCCGTACTTTGGTTGAAGCGCAGCTCGAGCTGCTTAGCCAAGACGGTTGGGATTCGCTGGACTCGGCGTCTCCGCAGCTATCCCATTCCTCGAGTACTTCGCATTCTTCCCATGCTTCGTCTTCCGTAACCCATTTATCGGCGGAGCAATTGCAGCGCGGATAGGCAATTGTCATTTGACAACCGCTCTGCGATAAGCTATAAATAGAATTAATTGCATGATAGTTGAATGGAACTTCATTGACGAGAACGAGTACGATTCCAAGTTCGTTCACCAGAGAGCCGTTGATTGCTGAGAAACGGCGTTCGAACCGATTCGGAAAATCATCTCCGAGAAGCAGTGCTGAACACGAGATCCAGGCGGATCCGTTATTAAGGACTGACGGCTTGTCCCCCGTTACAGGGACCGCGAATCTACGCAATTCGCGCCAAAGGTGCCGCATCCGGTTGTTTCTTAGCCGCTGTCTGCGGAACAAGGGTGGTAACGCGAGCGCAGCCTCGTCCCTTTTATAGGGACGGGGCTTTTATTTATTTTTGCCCATGCTTACGATGCAAGAATTTCACGACCGTTTAATCTAACGGTTAAAGTTCAATTCTTTTTAGGAGGTAATCAAGATGCAACGTGTAGACGTCAAAGAAAAAGCAAGAGCCCGCGAATTGCGAGTACTGAAGCAATGGGCAGAGAACGATACGTTCAAACAATCCATCGAGAACCGCGCCGGCAAGCCTAACTATGTATTTTACGAAGGTCCTCCGACCGCAAACGGCGCGCCGCATATCGGTCACGTTCTGGGCCGCGTCATCAAAGACTTTATCGGCCGTTACAAAACGATGTCCGGCTACCGCGTCGTCCGCAAAGCAGGCTGGGATACCCACGGTCTCCCGGTAGAGCTTGGCGTAGAGAAGCAGCTCGGCATCTCCGGCAAGCAAGAGATCGAGAAATACGGCGTTGAAGAATTCATCAAGAAATGCAAAGACAGCGTGTTTGTTTACGAGAAGCAATGGCGCGAGCTGACGGAAGCGATCGCGTATTGGACGGATCTGGATAATCCGTATATCACGCTTAAGAACGAGTATATCGAAAGCGTATGGCATATCCTGTCGACGATCCACAGCAAAGGGCTGCTCTACCGCGGTCACCGCGTAAGCCCGTATTGCCCATGCTGCCAGACTACGCTAAGCTCGCATGAGGTTGCGCAAGGCTACGAAGACGTGAAGGATCTGTCCGCAACGGTTAAATTCAAGCTCGCGAGCGGCGAATCCATTCTCGCTTGGACGACAACGCCTTGGACGCTGCCGGCTAACGTGGCTTTGGCGGTAAATCCGGAGCTGGATTACGTCCGCGCTTCCAAGGACGGCGAAGTCTACATCGTTGCCCAAAACCTGGCGGAGAGCGTGCTGAAAGAAGGCTACGAGACGCTTTCGACGCTGAAGGGCTCCGAGCTTGTGGGGCTTTCCTACGAGCCTCCGTTCCGCTATGTGCCTATCGAGCATGGTCACGTTGTCATCCCTGGCGATTTCGTCAGCGATACAAGCGGTACGGGTATCGTTCATATCGCGCCTGCCCATGGCGAGGACGACTATAAAGTTTCCCGCCAGAACGGCATCAGCATGCTGAGCGTCGTAAATAACGCTGGCCGTTATGTGGACGAAGTTACCGATCTTGCGGGCCGTTTCGTAAAAGACTGCGACGTCGACATTGTCAAAATGCTTAGCGAACGCGGCCTGCTCTTCTCCAAAGAGCGCTACGAGCACAGCTATCCGTTCTGCTGGCGTTGCAAATCGCCGCTCCTGTATTACGCGACGGAAAGCTGGTTCATCGAAACGACAAAAGTGAAAGATCAGTTGATCGCCAACAATAGCACGGTCGACTGGTATCCTGGTCATATCCGCGAAGGCCGCTTCGGCAAGTTCCTCGAGGATCTGGTGGACTGGAATATCAGCCGTAACCGCTACTGGGGAACGCCGCTTAACGTTTGGGTATGCGAAGCAACCGGTAAAGAATACGCGCCAAGCAGTATTGCGGATCTGCGCGAGCGCGCCGTAGATTTCGTTCCGGAGGATATCGAGCTTCACAAGCCCTACGTGGATGAAATCAAGCTCAAATCGCCATTCCAGGAAGGGGCTGTAATGACCCGCACATCGGAAGTTATCGACGTTTGGTTTGACAGCGGCTCGATGCCGTTCGCGCAGCAGCATCATCCTTTCGAGAATGCGGAAGAGTTCGCGGAGCAGTATCCGGCGGATATGATCTGCGAAGGCATCGACCAGACGCGCGGCTGGTTCTTCAGCTTGCTGGCGGTATCGACGCTATATAACGGCAAAGCGCCTTACAAGGCTGTTATCTCGACAGGCCATATCCTGGATGAGAACGGACAGAAGATGTCCAAATCCAAAGGCAACGTTATCGACCCTTGGGAGATTATCAACGAGTATGGCACGGATGCCTTCCGTTGGGCGCTTCTTGCAGACAGCGCGCCATGGAACAGCAAACGTTTCTCGCGTGGCATCGTAGGCGAAGCGAAGTCGAAAGTTATCGATACGATCGTAAATACTCACGCGTTCTACGCGCTGTATGCCTCCATCGACGGCTTTGATCCGGCTGAGCACGAAGAACGCCCGCCGGCAAGCAAGCTTGACCGCTGGATTGTATCCCGCCTGAACAGCTTGATCAAGACGGTAGTGAAGGGTCTTGAAGTGAACGACTTCCTGAACCCCGCGAAAGCGATCGAAGTATTCGTCGATGAGCTCAGCAACTGGTACATCCGCCGTTCGCGCGACCGTTTCTGGGGCAGCGGCCTGACGGAAGACAAAGTAGCGGCTTACCAAACGCTGCGTCATGTCCTGCTGACGCTCTCCCGCGTCATTGCTCCTTACGCTCCGCTGCTTGCAGAGGATGTATACGGCAATCTGGGCGGCGAGTCGAGCGTTCACTTGGCGGACTACCCGGTTGCGGACGAATCGGCAATCGACGAGACGCTGGAGCGCGACATGGACAGCGCGAAGCAAATCGTCGAGCTTGCCCGCAACGTGCGCAACGAGACCGGCATCAAGACGCGTCAGCCATTGTCCGAGCTGATCGTATCGCTTGACCGTGACTTTGCGGTAACGGAATACGAGGACATCATCAAGGACGAGATCAACGTGAAGTCTATCGCGGTTCAAAACAGCGACAGCGGTTTTGTGGATTTCACACTCAAGCTCAACCTCAAAATTGCGGGTAAAAAATACGGCAAGCATGTTGGGCCAATCCAGGGCTACCTGAAGGGGCTGGCACCTGAGGCGACACGCGAAGCTGTCGCTTCCGGAAGCCTGGTATTCACTTCGTCGGAAGGCGAAGCGATCACGGTAACCACGGAAGAGCTGCTCGTAGAGAAGCAGGCGAAATCGGGCTTTGCATCGGCCTCCGCAAACGGCGTTACCGTTGCGCTTAACACGGATATTACGCCGGAGCTGGAGCAGGAAGGCTGGGTTCGCGAAGTTATCCGTGCCGTTCAGGATACTCGCAAAAAGCTGGATCTGCCGATCGAGAAACGCATTGATCTGGTACTCGACGTAGACGCCGGGCTGCAAGCCGCACTGGAGACATTCAGCAACGTGCTCAATGAGAATGTCCTGCTTAACAGCGTTTCTTATGAGAAAGCGGAAGGTATGGAACGCGTACAGCTTGGGGAAAAAGAAATCGGGATTCTTGTCCGCGTTTAGGCATACGGACGCCAGGGATCGGGATATAGTATAAGGAGCATGGCCACTAAAAAACGAGAGCCTTCAGGGTCTCGTTTTTTTCTTCCCGGAAGCGGATGGATAATTACGTTTTGCAAAGGGGGACGCTGCATGGTCCGAGTAAAACTGGATAACGACCCGGAGAATGACCTCAAGGACAAGGATAAGGCTGACAATGAAACGATGGAACGTACATTAAGCAGATTGGACATGCGGTTAAGCAAAATCGCGACCGATATGGAACGGACGCAAATCGCGGATTACGTGGATTTGCTTAATCATCCGCTCCGGCTCATGTGGCGCAATTTGCTTGGCGGTCTGTCGAGAGGCGTCGGCATCGCGATTGGATTTACGTTCTTTGCCGCTACCATTCTGTATGTGCTGCGGATAATCGGTGCGCTGAATCTGCCGATCATCGGCGATTATATAGCGGATATCGTACGTGTCGTACAAATCCAGCTGGAAGGCAAAATTTATTAGAAAAAAGGCGGGAGGTGCAGCGCACCCTCCGCCTTTTTTTCATTCCCGTCATTCCAGCTCAAGCTCATGATCGCCTTCTTCATGATCCATATACTGCTTGTAATGACGGTTGCGGATAACGGAAACATGGTTGCCGGTAATATCCGTCGCCACAAAGCTTTCGTAGGATTCAACGAAGCCGTCGTTCTCGTCCGCTTCGATGCCGATATGATCATAATCGTCGACATTGTTATTTTCCGAGTATGCGGGAGATTCGGACGTTCCCCATTGCTCGACAATTTGCCAAGCGTCTTCGCCGTCGAAGCCGTTATAATCATCGTCATCCCGGCTGGATCTGCCAAAAGGAGGGGCGAGAAATTCCTCTTCGACCGGCTGCTCATGAGAAGTTTCCTGTCTTGGCGCATGCTCGACGCAGTACAGCGCATCGGGAAGAGCCTCGAGCCTTTCGTCGGGAATCGGCTTCCCGCAGGTACGGCATTGGCCGTAAGTGCCATTATCCATTGCCTCAAGCGCCGCAGAGATGCGAGCCAGATGAAGATCTTCCTTCTCAAGCAGCGCAAGATCCTTGGAGCGCTCGAACATTTCGGTACCGAGATCCCCCGGATGATTGTCTATAGGGGATAACTCGCCCGTATTATCGCGCAGCGAAGAGGCAAGCCCATTATGTTCGTTATGGGACTGGCGTTCCTCTATCTCCCGTTTCTCCGCCTCGAGCCGGCTTCGAAGTTGTGCAAGCTGGGTTGCATTCGGCATCGGTTGCACCTTCCTTAGATGAAATAGGTAAGACGTTTCGTATCTTTAGCTATAGTTTTCGCAAACCGGCTTTTTTTATAAAGGACTTCATTGGAAAGGGTGGACTACTGGCTCAGATGCTGGCCCTTATGCTACAATACAGTAGTTTGGTACAAACTAGGAGGGATACGATGCGTTTTTATTATTACTTGATTGCGGCAGCAGCATTTTTGCTGGACTTGATCACCAAAAAAATCATTGTGGCTCAGCTTGAAATCGGTGAGCAAATCAGCGTGATCGGCAATTTCTTTCTTATTACCTCGTATCGGAACCGCGGCGCGGCATTCAGCATTTTGCAGGAACAGCGGGTGTTTTTCATTATCATCACTGTTCTTATCGTCAGTGCAATTATCTGGTATATCCAGGCCTCCAGAAAATCAGGAAAGATATGGCTTCTGACCGGGCTTGGCCTTGTGCTTGGCGGGGCGGTCGGCAACTTCCTTGACCGTGCGATCGCCGGGGAAGTGGTTGATTTTCTGATGTTTAATTTCGGCAGCTATACGTTCCCGATCTTCAACATAGCGGATTCCGCTATTTGCGTAGGCGTAGCATGCATATTAATCGATACCTTGCTGAATTCGAAGGAAGATTCGAAACGAATCGGCAACAGAGAGGACAAGGACCAAAACGAGCATGAGCAGCAACCTGTTTAATGAAAATGATGATTTGTTGGAATTCGAGGCAGCCCCGGAGCAGGCAGGAGAACGAATCGATAAATTCGTGACGGACAGCCTGAACGAGGATTCCATATCCCGCACGCAAGTGCAGGAATGGATCAAATCCGGAGCGGTGCTTGTCAATCAGAATGCCGTAAAACCGAACTACAAGCTGTCTTCCGGAGATCTGGTAGCCATCCGCGTGCCGGAGCCGGAGGATGCGGCAATCGAAGCCGAAGATATTCCCCTTGATATTGTGTACGAGGATGCGGACGTGATTGTCATCAACAAACCGAGGGGTATGGTTGTCCATCCTGCGCCGGGACATTCCTCCGGAACGGTCGTGAATGCCTTGATGCATCATTGCAAGGATCTGTCTGGCATTAACGGCGTGCTTCGCCCTGGCATCGTGCACCGTATCGATAAAGACACATCCGGCCTCTTGATGGCGGCCAAAAACGATCTTGCGCACGTTTCCCTTGCCGGGCAGCTGAAGGAGCACTCCGTTTCGCGCAAATATATTGCCCTGGTCCACGGCAATCTGCCGCATGATCAAGGCACAATCGATGCTCCAATCGGCCGCGACCAGAATGATCGCAAGCTGTTTACGGTCACGGACCGCAATAGCAAGCATGCCGTTACCCATTTCGTAGTGCTCGAGCGTATTGCGGACGACTACACGATTGTAGAGCTGCAGCTGGAGACGGGGCGTACGCATCAAATTCGCGTTCACATGAAATATATCGGTTATCCGCTTGCGGGAGATCCGATGTACGGCCGCAACAAAACGGTGGCACTTAAAGGACAAGCGCTGCACGCGGCGGTTCTGGGCTTCAAGCATCCGCGGACCGGAGAGTTTCTGGAGTTTGAAGCACCGATTCCAGCCGACATGGAGCATGTGATTAATTCTCTCCGTCTTCGTTAATTAGCCAAGATGAACGTTCAAAGGCATGTGCGGAAAAATGCAAACTTTTCAGCATATTATTCATTATTTCAACGCAAAAAGTAAGCTATTCTAAAAAACGATGCTTTACATTAAATAGCCATCAAAAACATGGACTCTGTTCAAAGGCATGTGCTACAATGTTCGGGAAAAAGGCTTGTCCTTATGAACAGTTGCTGGTGATGAAGGAGAGACGAAAAGCGATGCAAAACATGGAACAAACAATGGAAGTAATCAATTACATCAAGAACGGCAAGAAAGTTACGCCGGTGAAGGTATACTTCAAAGGCAAAATCTCATCGGCTAACGCTGAAGTGAGGGTATTCGATTTCGGCGACGGCGGCGTGCTGTTCGGCGACTGGGCGGAAGTCCAAGCATTGCTCGAGAACGAGAAAGAAAACATTGAATACTACGAAGTGGAGAACGACCGCCGCAATTCCGCAATTCCGATGCTCGATCTGAAGGGCATTAACGCCCGCATCGAGCCGGGCGCGGTCATTCGCGACAAAGTCGAAATCGGCAACAACGCGGTTATCATGATGGGCGCAACGATTAACATCGGCTGCTCGATCGGCGAAGGTACGATGATCGATATGAACGCAACGCTTGGCGGACGCGTGCAAGTCGGCAAAATGTGCCACGTTGGCGCAGGCGCCGTGCTGGCTGGCGTAATCGAGCCGCCATCCGCTCTTCCGGTTGTTATCGAAGATGACGTTGTCATCGGCGCTAACGCGGTAGTTCTGGAAGGCGTTCGCGTTGGCAAAGGCGCTGTTATCGCAGCAGGGGCTATTGTTATCGAGGACGTCCCTGAAAACGCGGTTGTCGCAGGCGTCCCTGCCCGCATCATCAAGATGGTTGACGAGAAAACGAAGTCCAAGACGATCATTGTTGAAGGTCTTCGCGATTTGAAATAATAGCTTTTCAGCGCGCGCCATCTATGTGGCGCGTGTTTCCTTGTTTGGAGGGGCTGACGAATGCTTGTGGTTGGCCTCTTGCATGTTGCAGGAGGGAGTTGATGGAATGAGCAAGTTTGTGGAGTTAAGGCGGAAGTTTCACCAGATTCCCGAGCCGGGCTTTCAAGAGTTTAAAACGCAAGCCTTGCTGCTCGAGTATATTAACGGACTGCCGCAGGAGAGGCTGGAAGTGCGGACCTGGCGTACCGGCATCTTGGTTCGCGTGAAAGGCCTAATCGGGGAACGCTGTTTAGGTTATCGGGCGGATATGGACGGGCTGCCCATTGAAGAAGATACCGGCTACGAGTTTCGTTCGACGCATTCCGGCTATATGCATGCCTGCGGACATGATCTTCACATGGCCATTGGTCTTGGGGTATTGACGGCAATCGTCGAGCAGCCGGTCAATGACGATGTTCTGTTCGTGTTTCAACCGGCCGAAGAGGGTCCGGGCGGAGCATTGCCGATGCTTCAAAGCGAAGAGTTTAAAGAATGGAAGCCGGATTTTATGATGGCGCTGCATATCGCCCCGGAATATCCGGTAGGCACAATCGCAACGCGTCCGGGCATATTATTCGCCAACACCTCGGAGCTGTTTATCGATATCATTGGCAAAGGCGGCCACGCGGCGTATCCGCACCGTGCCAACGATATGATTGTTGCGGGGGCAAGCCTCATCATGCAGCTGCAATCGATCGTCTCGCGCAACGTCGATCCGCTCGATTCCGTAGTTGTGACGTTAGGCAAGATCGAAGGCGGCACAAAGCAGAACATTATCGCGGAGCGGGTGCGCCTCGAGGGTACGATCAGAACCTTGAGCGCAAAGTCGATGAGCGATGTGAAAGCGCGTATCGAGTCGCTGCTGGACGGGCTTAAAGTCAGCTTTGGCTGTCAGACCGAGCTTGATTACGGCTCGAATTATTATCAGGTTTATAATAACGAACAAGAAGCCCAGCGATTTATGGATTGGGTTCGCGCTTTTGAGGGCGTGCAGCTCGTCGAATGCACCGAAGCAATGACCGGAGAAGACTTCGGCTATTTCCTTCAAGATATCCCGGGTCTTATGTTCTGGCTTGGCGTAGATACGCCGTATGGCCTGCATCATGCCAAGCTGGAGCCGCAGGAGGACGCGATTGGAGTTGCGATCGAGGTCGTCTCGAATTATTTGCGGCATCGTTCATCATAAAGAAAGCTGCTTTGCGCAAGTCGCAAAGCAGCTTTTTTGTGTGGCGGATAGATTAAAGTCCTTCTGCAAAGGAATGAATGCGGTCCAAGGCTTCTTTCAGCACTTCCATGGAGCAGGCGTACGAAATGCGGATGTAATTGTCGCCGTAAGGCGCAAACGCGGCGCCGGGCACGACCGCAACCTTTTTCTCCTCGAGCAGCCGGTGCGCGAAAGTCGTGGAGTCGAGTCCAAACTTCTCAATCGAAGGGAAGATGTAGAAGGCTCCGTTTGGCTTTACCACATCGAATCCGGCTGCGACAAGCCGGTCGAAAGCATAGTCGCGGCGACGAGCGTATTCGTCTCTCATCGGCAGCGCGTCGTCAAAGCCGGCAGTCAATGCTTCTACCGCCGCCGCTTGGCTAATCGAGCTGGCGCATGTTACGTTGTATTGATGCACTTTTACAATGTGCCGCGCCAGATAGGCAGGCGCGAACAGCAGTCCGATGCGCCATCCGGTCATGGAATGCGATTTGGACAATCCGTTTATGACGATTGTCTTGTCGCGCATGCCGGGCAGTGCCGCAATGGAAGAATGCGTTCCGTCGAATGCAAGCTCGCTGTAAATTTCATCGGATAGGATAAATAATTCGCGTTCATCCACCAGAGCGGCAATCTCCTTGAGCTCGTTCAGCGTTAACGCGCAGCCTGTCGGATTCGAAGGCGACGCAAGCACGATGCAGCGCGTCCGTTCCGTCAAATGCTGTTTGATCAACTCGGCCGTTAATTTGAAACCGTTGCCCGTTGTGTCGACGTGCACCGGCTTAGCGCCGCACATGCGGATAATCGGCTCGTAGCCCGGATAAATGGGGCCCGGCAGGAGCACCTCGCTGCCTTCCTCAAGTATCGTACGGAACGCAACGTCAATCGCTTCGCTCGCGCCGACCGTTACGATAACCTCTTCCGAGGGATCATAAACAAGCCCGTATTTATGCTGAACGAAGCTTGCTGCCGCTTTTCGCAATTGCAGGGTTCCTGCGTTTGGCGTATATACCGTTTCCCCGTTGTCGATCGCATGCTTGGCTGCTTCGAGGATGTGCTGCGGCGTAGGAAAATCCGGTTGCCCGATTGTGAGCGACAGCACTCCTTCATATTGACTAACCTTGTTGGCCATTTTCCGGATGCCGGAAACTTCGATGCCTCGAACATCCGCTCTAATTAAATGTTCCATGCTTGCTTTCACCTGTCCCGTCTATGTACGTTATGGATGGTATTCATCTTAACATAAAGGGCTTGGCACTTCGAGAGGGGGATGGAGGCTTGCCTATCAGAAAAAGTTATTTCATTAATCATAAAATGTCCCTGTAATAAAATTAACGGCGGTGCAGATGATAAAAACATTCGATTGCGCAGTTTGCTTTTTACCTGCACAACCCTTGACATCCATTGCCCGACGCGGTACAATTCTTTTGATATATGGCAGTACCTTTAAATCAGCCCCGTGAGGCTGGCAAGGTAGCGTGAATAACAGATCTGCCACACTTGGAACAGGGCCTTAGCCTAACCGTATCCTGCTGGGATAGCGGCGGTTAAGTCGACCCTCTATGTGTGGCTGGTCTCAGGCTCCTTGCGTTGTTGGCAAGGAGCCTTTTTTCGTCTCCTTGCCGACAGGCGCGATTGATTATCCGAGAGCGAAGGAGGCGGTAACGGTGGAAGAAGAGCATCTGGTCATAATGGACGAGACGGCGATCCGAAGAGCACTCACGAGAATTGCCCACGAGATCGTGGAGAAGAACAAAGGCATTGATAACTGCGTTCTCATTGGCATCCGCACAAGAGGGATTTACCTGGCAAGAAGAATCGCGGATCGCATTCAGGATATCGAAGGCAAGCCGGTTGAAGTGCGAGAGCTCGATATCACCTCTTACCGGGATGACCGCAAAGCCGCATCCGTGGATACCCGTGTGGAGCTGGCTGCGGTAATCGGCGATTTGAATGGCGAAGTGTTCTCCGCGCATGATAAGAAAGTTATCCTGTGCGACGATGTCCTCTTCACCGGTCGCACGATCCGTGCAGCCATGGATGCCCTGATGGATTGCGGAAGACCGGAAAGCATCCAGCTGGCCGTTCTGGTGGACAGAGGCCACAGAGAGCTCCCGATCCGGCCTGATTACGTCGGCAAAAACGTACCGACCTCCAAGCAAGAGCAAATTGACGTCTCGTTAACGGAAATCGATCTGAAGGACCAAGTCATGATCATACACCAGAGGGGGCAGGTCTGATGACGACGATGACACAGCTTAAACAACGCAGTTTGCTTGGACTTAAAGATCTTGGCAAAGAAGAAATTGAATCGATTTTGGATCGCGCGGCCTACTGGGAACAACACCCGGCCAAGGTGCACAATGTGATGCAGGGCAAATTCGCGGCGAACATGTTCTTCGAGAACAGCACAAGAACCCGTTTTTCTTTCGAAGTCGCGGAGAAACGCCTCGGAGCGGAGGTGCTGAACTTCTCGGCTGCCGTGTCGAGTGTGCAGAAAGGCGAATCGATCTACGACACGGTCCGCACGCTGGAATCGATGGGGATCGACGTCGGAATTATCCGGCTGAAGCCTATCGGCGTTCTTGCCGAGCTGGCAACCAAAATCCAAGTGCCGCTTATCAACGCGGGCGACGGCAATAACGAGCATCCGACGCAGGCACTGCTCGACTTATATACGATGCGCAAGCATTTCGGCAATCTGAACGGTCTGACCGTATCGATCATCGGTGACGTTCTTCACAGCCGGGTAGCACGCTCCAACCTGTGGGCGCTCCGCAAGTTTGGCGCGAAGGTGCAATTCTGCTCGCCAAGCAATATGACAGCGCCTGAGCTTGATGCGCCTTACGTATCGATGGATGAAGCCCTGAAAGCCGACGTGGTGATGATGCTTCGCGTACAGCTTGAGCGCCATGAGAGCGGCATGCTGAACTCGGCGGAAGCTTACCGCGAGCAATTCGGCCTGACGGTTGAACGCGCAAGCCGGATCGCAGAGCATGCGATCATCATGCATCCGGCTCCAATCAACCGCGGCGTTGAGATTGACGACGAGCTGGTTGAGCATCCGCAATCCCGCATTTTCCCGCAAATGGCTAACGGAGTGCCGGTTCGGATGGCGGTTGTTGAACGGGCACTGAGCTAACACGAATAAATTCCGGAAGGTGAACAAAACAATGTCAGTATGGATTATTAACGGTAACGTATGGGATAAAGCTTCTGGAAGCTTGCAAAAGAAACATATCCGCCTCGAAGGGGAGCAAATCGCGGAGATCGTTGACGGCTCTAGCGCGCCGGACACAGGTTCAGCGGAAGTCATCGACGCGGCAGGCAAGCTCGTATCGGCGGGCTTCATCGATATGCACGTCCATCTTCGCGACCCGGGCTTCGAATATAAAGAAGACATCGCAACAGGCACAAGATCGGCTGCAAAAGGCGGATTCACGACAATCGCTTGCATGCCGAATACCCGCCCTTCGGTGGATACGCCAGAGACGGTGAAATACATTCTGGACAAAAATGCGGCGGAAGGCATTGTAAAGGTTCTTCCTTACGCAGCGATTACGAAAAACCAGCTGGGCCGCGAGCTGACCGACTTTGCCGCTTTGAAGGAAGCGGGAGCAATCGGCTTCACCGATGACGGTGTGGGCGTGCAAAGCGCGCAAATGATGAAGGATGCCATGGCGCTCGCGCAATCGATGAATATGCCAATCATCGCGCATTGCGAAGACAACACGCTGGTTGAAGGCTTGTACGTGAGCGAAGGCTCCTTCTCCCGCAAGCATGGGCTGAAAGGCATCCCGAACGAATCGGAAGCCATCCATGTCGGCCGCGACGTTCTGCTCTCCGAAGCAACGGGCGCGCACTACCATGTATGCCATGTCAGCACGGAGCAGTCGGTTCGCCTGATCCGTCTCGCGAAGCAGATCGGCGTACGGGTAACGGCCGAGGTTTGCCCGCATCACCTGGTTTTGTCCGATGAAGATATCCCGGGCTTTGACGCGAACTGGAAAATGAACCCGCCGCTGCGCACGCCACGCGACGTAGAAGCGGTTATCGAAGCGCTGGAGGACGGCACGATCGATATGATCGTTACCGACCATGCACCGCATAGCGCGGAAGAGAAAGCGCGCGGCATGCAGCTTGCGCCGTTTGGCATCGTTGGCTTCGAAACGGCTTTCCCGCTGCTCTACACGAAGTTCGTGCAAACAGGCAAATGGACGCTGGGCTTCCTGCTTGACCGCATGACAGCAGACCCGGCCCGCGTGTTCGGCTTGCCTACCGGCCGTCTTGAAGCGGGAGCGCCTGCGGATCTTACTATCGTGGATCTGGAAAACGAGCGTGCGGTTGACCCGTCTTCGTTCGCATCGAAGAGCAACAACACGCCATTTGGCGGATGGAAGCTGCAAGGCTGGCCAGTGGCTACAATCGTTGACGGCAAGATCGTGTACAACGAATCCGCTAACTAATAGAACATACGAAGACCTGATGAGGAGTGATACGGATGCAAGCAAGATTATTGTTGGAAGACGGAACGTTGTTTACGGGACAATCTTTCGGCGCGGAGACGCAAACGTTCGGAGAGGTTGTTTTTAATACAGGGATTACAGGTTACCAGGAAGTATTGTCCGATCCGTCCTACTGTGGACAAATCGTTACCATGACTTATCCGCTGATTGGCAACTACGGGATTTCCCGCGACGACTTCGAGTCGATCCGCCCAAGCATTCACGGGTTTGTAGTACGCCGTTACGAGCCGGTTCCAAGCAACTGGCGCGCGCAATATTCCCTCGGCGACCTGCTGAAGGAATATAACATCCCGGGCATCACAGGCATCGACACGCGCATGCTGACCCGTATTCTCCGCCAGCATGGCACTATGAAAGGCATTCTTACTACAGGCAACGAACGTGTAGAAGAGCTTCAAGAGCGTCTTGGCGGCATCCAGCTGATGACCGACCAAGTGGCCCGTACTTCGACCAAATCGGTCTTCTCCAGCCCGGGCTTTGGCCCTCGCATCGTGCTTGTCGATTTCGGCGCGAAAAGCGGCATTCTGCGCGAGCTGACGCAGCGCGGCTGCGACGTCGTGGTTGTTCCGCATAACACGACGGCTGACGAAATCCGCAAATTGGCTCCGGACGGCATTCAGCTCTCCAACGGCCCTGGGGACCCGAAGGACGTTCCTTACGCGGTGCAAATGATCAAAGAACTGCTCGGCGAATTCCCGATCTTCGGTATCTGCCTTGGCCACCAGCTGTTCGCTCTGGCTTGCGGCGCGGACACAACGAAGCTGAAGTTCGGCCACCGCGGCGGCAACCATCCTGTCAAGGAGCTGGCTACGGGCCGCTGTTACGTCACTTCCCAGAACCATGGCTACACGGTTCTCGAAGATTCGATCAACAGCACGGAGTTGACAGTTACGCACATCAATAACAATGACAAGACCATTGAAGGTCTGAAACATAACAAATACCCGGCGTTCTCCGTGCAATATCATCCGGAAGCTGCGCCTGGCCCGTTTGATTCCAGCTATCTGTTCGATGAATTCCTGGACATGATCCGCGACCACAAACAAAACAACCCGCAAAAACCTCGTCAAGCTGTGCTGGCGGCAACGTTGAAAGGAGAACTTCAATATGCCCAAAAATAATGAACTCAAAAAAATTCTCGTTATCGGCTCCGGCCCGATTGTCATCGGACAAGCGGCGGAATTCGACTACGCCGGCACGCAAGCCTGCCAAGCGCTGAAGGAAGAAGGCTATGAAGTCGTTCTGATCAACAGCAACCCTGCAACCATCATGACGGATACGAACATGGCGGATAAAGTCTACATCGAGCCGATTACGCTTGAATTCGTATCCCAAATCATTCGCCAGGAGCGTCCGGACGGACTTCTACCGACGCTTGGCGGACAGACGGGTCTGAACATGGCCGTAGAACTTGCACGCGCAGGCGTTCTGGAAGCGGAAAACGTGAAGCTTCTTGGCACGCAGCTGACTGCGATCGAGAAAGCGGAAGACCGCGACCTGTTCCGCGACCTGATGCGCGAACTGGAACAACCGGTACCTGAGAGTGTTATCGTAACGACGGTCGAAGATGCGGTAACCTTCGCTAACGAAATCGGTTATCCGATCATCGTTCGTCCGGCCTACACGCTGGGCGGCACGGGCGGCGGTATCTGCGCGAACGAAGAAGAGCTTCGCGATACCGTTGCATCGGGTATCCGTTACAGCCCGATCAGCCAGTGCTTGATCGAGAAATCGATCGCCGGCATGAAAGAAGTCGAATACGAGGTTATGCGCGACGCGAACAATAACTGTATCGTCGTCTGCAACATGGAAAACTTCGACCCGGTTGGCGTCCACACCGGCGACAGTATCGTCGTAGCGCCATCCCAAACGCTGTCCGACCGCGAGTACCAAATGCTCCGTTCGGCGTCGCTGAAGATCATCCGCGCCCTCAACATCGAAGGCGGCTGTAACGTACAGTTCGCGCTGGATCCGCATAGCTTCCAATACTATGTGATCGAAGTTAACCCGCGCGTAAGCCGCTCGTCGGCACTGGCATCGAAAGCAACGGGTTACCCGATCGCGAAGATGGCAGCGAAGATTGCTGTAGGCTACACGCTTGACGAAATCGTTAACCCGGTTACCGGCCAGACGTACGCTATGTTTGAGCCAACCCTTGACTATATCGTATCGAAAATCCCGCGCTGGCCGTTCGACAAGTTCGTTAACGCGAACCGCAAGCTCGGCACGCAAATGAAAGCAACAGGCGAAGTTATGGCGATCGGCCGTACTTTCGAGGAATCGATGCATAAAGCGGTTCGTTCCCTGGAAATCGGCACGCACCGCATTCACCTGAAGGAGGCGGCAACGCTCGATGACGCCGTACTGCAGACTCGCCTGGCTAAGCCGGACGACGAGCGCATGTTCCTCGTAGCGGAAGCATTCCGCCGCGGTTACAAGCTGCAGGACGTGCAGGACATCACGAAAATCGACTGGTGGTTCCTGGATAAGATCCAAGGCATCGTTGAATTCGAGGATCAAATCCGCCGCGAGGTGGCACTGTCCCGCGAAACGCTGTACGAAGCGAAACGCAAAGGCTTCTCCGACCGTTCCATCGCCGAAATCCGCAAGGAAGGCTTCCCGAACGGCAGCCATACGAACGAGCATGATATCCGCGCGTTCCGCAAAGAGCTTGGCTTTACGCCAGTGTACAAAATGGTAGATACCTGCGCGGCCGAGTTTGAAGCTTCGACGCCGTACTACTACTCGACTTACGAAACGGAAAACGAAGTAACGGAATCGTCGAAGGAGAAAGTACTCGTGCTTGGCTCCGGTCCAATCCGTATCGGTCAGGGCATCGAGTTCGACTACTCGACGGTACACGCGGTATGGGCGATTCAAAAAGCCGGCTACGAAGCGGTTATCATCAACAATAACCCGGAGACGGTATCGACGGACTTCAGTACTTCGGACCGCCTGTACTTCGAGCCGCTGTTCTTCGAGGACGTAATGAACGTGATCGAGCAAGAGAAGCCAATCGGCGTAATCGTACAGTTCGGCGGACAAACGGCAATCAACCTGGCTGCTCCGCTTTCGAAAGCAGGCGTACGCATTCTCGGTTCCAGCCTCGAGAGCATCGACACGGCGGAAGACCGCAAGAAATTCGAGAAGCTGCTCCGCGACCTGAGCATTGCACAGCCTGAAGGCAGCACGGTTACTTCGGTTGATCAGGCGGTAGAAACCGCTCAAAAACTCGGTTATCCGGTTCTCGTTCGTCCGTCCTACGTACTTGGCGGCCGCGCGATGGAGATCGTATACTCCGATGAAGAGCTTCTGAGCTACATGGAAGTTGCGGTAAAAATCAATCCGGAGCATCCGGTACTGATTGACCGTTACATGCTGGGCAAAGAAGCAGAGGTTGACGCGATTTGCGACGGCGAAACCGTTCTGATTCCTGGCATCATGGAGCATATCGAGCGCGCGGGCGTTCACTCCGGCGACTCGATCGCGGTATATCCTCCGCAATCGCTGTCGGACGATATCAAGAACCAAATCGTCGACATCACGGTTAAAATTGCTAAAGCACTTAAAGTTGTTGGACTTGTAAACATTCAATTCGTTATCCATAACGAAAAAGTATACGTCATCGAAGTTAACCCGCGTTCGTCCCGTACCGTGCCGTTCCTTAGCAAAGTAACGGACCTGCCGATGGCGAACCTGGCAACAAAAGCAATCCTGGGCACAAAGCTGGCCGATCTTGGTTATGTAGACGGCCTGTGGCGCGAAGACAACTACGTATCGGTTAAAGTGCCGGTATTCTCCTTCGCGAAGCTGCGCCGCGTCGACCCGACGCTGACTCCGGAGATGAAATCGACGGGCGAAGTAATGGGCCGCGACGAGAATTATGCCAAAGCCTTGTACAAAGGCCTGATTGGCGCAGGAATGAAAATTCCAATGTCCGGTGCGATCGTTGCGACAGTAGCGGACAAAGATAAAGAAGAAGCGACTGAGCTGCTCCGCGGCTTCTACGATTTGGGGTATAAAATTATCGCAACAGGCGGAACGGCCGATACGCTTGAAGCTGCGGGCATGCGCGTAAGACGCGTGAACAAGCTGAGCGAAGGCGCTCCAAATATCCTCGACCTGATTCGCGAGGGCGAAGCGCAATTCGTTGTTAATACCTTGACGAAGGGGAAAACGCCTGAACGCGACGGGTTCCGTATTCGCCGCGAAGCGGTAGAGAACGGCGTCGTATGCATGACATCGCTTGATACGGTTCGCGCATTGCTCCGCATGCTCGAGTCGATCAACTTCTCCTCGCGCCCAATGCCGGTGCTGCAGAAGTAATTGAATACATGAAAGCACGGCCAGCGCCGGTTGCTTTCGGCGGCAGAAGCTTTTAAACATCGCTTCTGCCCCGAAGCCGGCGGATGGCCGTTTATTTCGGCCTCGGAAGCGAAAGGAGACTTTGATTGCGATGAGTTTAACAAGACAACAAGCGGCAGGCAAAGTTATGGTTGCCCTTGACTATGCGGATGCGGCTTCTGCCGAGCGCTTGCTCGGCGAGCTGGAAGGCATTCCGTGTTATATGAAGGTTGGCATGCAGCTCTTTTACGCGGCGGGTCCGTCGTTCGTGGAAGACTTGAAGAAACGCGGCTATCGCGTCTTTCTGGACGTGAAGATGCACGACATTCCGAATACGGTAAAAGGCGGCTCGAACAGCGTAACGAAGCTGGGCGTGGACATGTTTAACGTGCATGCGGCCGGCGGCGCCGCGATGATGGAAGCAGCTGTCGAAGGCGCGGAAGCCGCGCTCTCGAGCGGACAAGCAAGACCGGCTATTATTGCGGTAACGCAGCTGACCAGCACCAACGCAAAGGTATTAAATGAGGAGATCGGCATTCCTGGCTCGGTCGAACAGGCGGTAGTCCGTTATGCGGAATTGGCGAAACGCGCTGGACTAAGCGGCGTCGTAGCTTCACCGCTTGAAGTAGAAGGGATCAAAGCCGCATGCGGCACGGATTTCCAGACGGTAACCCCGGGCATTCGCCCGACATGGGCGGCAACCAACGACCAGTCCCGCATTATGACGCCTCGCGAAGCCTTGCTGCAAGGTACCGACTATATGGTAATCGGTCGTCCGATTACGGCGGCGGCCAGCCCGCGTGAAGCATTGGAATCTATCATTGAGGAGCTGATTTAAGCTATGACGAATGTAACCTTATCGGAATTGCCGCGCGCAATCGCAACAAAACTGCTGGAGATTGAAGCCGTGGCGCTTCGCCCGAATGATCCGTTTACTTGGACTTCCGGACTGAAATCGCCGATCTACTGCGATAACCGTCTGACGATGACTTACCCTGAAATCCGCGACATGATCGCGGAAGGTTTCGCTGCCGTCATCCGCGAACGTTATCCGGATGCCGAAGTCATTGCCGGAACTTCAACCGCAGGCATCCCGCATGCGGCATGGGTAGCTCAAAAACTCAATCTGCCTATGGCTTACATCCGCGATAAAGCTAAAGGCCACGGCAAGCAGAATCAAATCGAAGGCCGCATCAACCCTGGTCAAAAGGTTGTCGTTATCGAGGACCTCATCTCGACTGGCGGCAGCTCGCTGAAAGCGGGCCTGGCGGTTCGCGAGGCAGGCGCGGAGGTACTGTCCGTTCTGGCGATTTTCACCTACCAGTTCGAGAAAGCCGCGAACGCATTTGCGGCGGAAAATATGCCGCTTGAAACGTTGTCCAACTACGGAGCGCTTATTGAAGCGGCTGTTGAAATCGGCAAAGTGCAAAGCGAGGACATTGCAACGCTGCAGGCGTGGCGCGCAAATCCGGAAGCTTTCGGCAAATAAAAGCCGGCCGTTCTAATGAAGAGCGAAGAGCAAATCCCGAAACGGGATTTGCTCTTTTTTTGTTTTCACGATTCGACATAAAATTTTGCGAAATGTTTGCGCCCGTTATTTCGAACATTCTTTCATTTGCCGATATCTTAGTAGGTCGAGTAATTTAAGATTGCTGAAATGGGGAGTCGTGCAGATGAGATTTAACTTAAGGTGGAAAATGGCTTTGATCGGGGTATTACCGCTTGTTTTCTATGTCTTCTCGGGGATCTATTCGCTGACGGAGCTGGTGCAGGTGAACAAGACGATGTCCGATGAAGTATACGGCGTGTCTGCCCGTTCTACTTCGCTTATTTTGAATGCGGATCGTGATTTATATCAAGCCTATTCCGCTTATCAATATTTAGCCTTTGGTGAATTAAACGAAGAGGGCGCGAAGGTTTGGAATGATGTGTTTTCTGAAAATCTGAAGGAAGCGGAAGACCGCGTGAATGAGGCCAAGGCGATCTTCGAGGCCAATAAGCTGCTTGAGTATCATAGCGGAGACGGCAGTGCCACAATTGGACAGCTTGTACAGGATTTTGACGCGGATTTCAAAGCATGGTCCTCGTTTGCAAGCGGCGAGCTTCAATCCGGTAAAGCCGCGGCCAAGGATGCGGAAATTCACGAGAAGTACGAGAAGGCACGGACAGGCTTGGATGATCTCTTTAATCTGCTGGACAGCTATGCCAAGCAGCAAATCGAGGACAGCAATGAACAGCTGGCATCAACGAAAACCGGCAATTACATCGGCATGGGGATTGCAACCTTATTGCTGGCGGCGCTTATCTACTACTTGATCCGCAGCGTGATGAAGACGGTATCCGCCGTGAAGACAAGAACAAGGCTGGTGGCGGAAGGTGATTTGACCGCGGAACGAAACGTCAAATACAGCAAGGATGAGCTTGGGGACAGCTTGCGCTCCGTGGACGAAATGATTGGCGTGCTGAAACGGCTCATCACGTCCATTTCAACGAATGCCAAGCATGTGGCCGACTCCACGTCCCAACTCAATATCGTATCTCAGGAATCCTCCACCGCCTCGCAGCATGTGGCCGCGAATATCCAAGAGGTAACAAGCGGGACGGAAGTGCAGGCACGCAGCGCCGAGGAAACGGCAAAGGCGATTGACGAGATGGCTATCGGCATTCAGCGTCTTGCGGAGAACACATCCGCTTCTGCCGAGCAGTCGGCTTCAACGGCGATTGAAGCAGGCGAGGGACAGGAAGCGCTTGGACGTCTGATTAAGCAGATGGGCGAAATCAAAGAGGTTATCGGTCAGCTGGCGGTTATGATCGAGACACTGGAGAACCGTTCCCAGCAGATTGGCTCCATCGCCGAGAACATTACCGCCTTTGCGAACCAGACGAATATTTTATCGCTCAACGCCTCTATTGAAGCGGCGAGGGCAGGCGAGCAAGGACGCGGCTTCGCCGTCGTTGCGGGCGAAATTCGCAAGCTGGCGGCAAGCTCCCTGGAGTCCGCGGGCAGCATTCATCAGCTGGTTGCCGAGACAAGAGGCGAAATTGCGGGAGCTTCGGGCTATATGGCCCGGACGCTGGAGGAAGTGCAGCGCGGCAACAGCCGGGTAGAGGAGCTGCAGAACAGGTTGTCCGTTATTGTGGCGGCCATCGATACGATGACCGGGCAGCTTCAGGAGAATTCGGCCATTACCGAGCAGATGTCGGCCAGCTCCGAAGAGGTTAATGCCTCGATGGATCAAGCTGCCTCTTCGGCCGCCGCTAACCTGGAACGTACCGAAAGCGTTGCGGCGGCAACGGAAGAGCAGCTGGCTCTCATGGAGAGCCTTGCTTCCGCGGCAAGCCAATTGGATGGCGTCGCCCGCGAGCTTACTAGAGAAGTAAATTATTTTAAAGTGAACTAGGAACCGAAATAGCAAAAAGACTGCGAAAGGTATCGCGCATATGTCCGGGTTAACGGCAATATGAACGATGCCTTTTTATTTTTTAGAATAAATTTCTTCCGTTTGGAACTTTTTCTTAGCGAGCTGCGTCTAACGATTTAGATGAGAATTATGAAAGAGAGATAGGGGAGGTATCGCATCCGTTCATGGCGGCAACAGACAAGGAAGAACGATTAGATGGAGGGCAGCAGGACAACGAATTACATAACAGCAGGTTGCTGTCGGTTGTAGACGTGGAAAGAACATTTCAGGCCGGAGGAGCGCCCCTGCGCGTTCTGAAGGGACTTCATATGGAATTGAAGCCGGGCCAGCTTGTTATGCTCCGGGGCCGTTCGGGCTCCGGGAAAACAACGCTGCTGAATTGCCTCGGAGGACTGGATACGCCAAGCAAAGGCGAGATCTGGTTTAACGGCAAGCCGTTTCACAAATTGAACGATACCGAGCGCACGTTGATCCGGCGCAAGGAAAT
The DNA here is from genome assembly GCF_004345425.1 of Paenibacillus sp. BK033. Lineage (GTDB taxonomy): Bacteria > Bacillota > Bacilli > Paenibacillales > Paenibacillaceae > Pristimantibacillus. The sequence goes on along the minus strand of NZ_SLVP01000002.1, from coordinate 595,114 downwards.
GGGCTTTATTTTTCAGGCGTTTGCGTTAATGCCTTTGCTCTCGGCGTGGGAGAACGTGGAGCTGTCGCTCCGGATGGCCGGAATCCCCCGTTCCGAGTGGAAGGAGCGGGTTGCTTATTGCCTTGAGCTGGTAGGCCTTGAGAAAAGGATGCACCACCGTCCGTTCGAGCTGTCGGGGGGCGAGCAGCAGCGCGTGGCAATCGCGAAGGCTATTGCGCATAAGCCGATTCTCTTATTGGCGGATGAACCAACCGCGGAGCTCGACTCGAACATGTCCGCGCAGATTATGGCGGTCTTTCAAAATATTATTCGCACGGAACAAGTTACGATTTGCATGACAACTCACGATCCTACAATTTTGGAGGTTGCCGATCATGTCTATGAAATGGTGGACGGGAAATTTATATAAGCGTTCCGCGGCTGTAATGATTGCGGCTTCGGTCTTGATGACGAGCGGCTGTTCTTTGCTGCCCGATGAACCGGAAGAGGAGGTGCTGCCGTCCATCGCACCACCTCAAATCTCCAAGAAGCCGGAATACGAAGTGACGACGGCCACTTTGGAGACGAAGGTGCAGGTTATCGGGAAGATGATCTCGCAGCAGGAAGAGACGCTTTATTTTACGCTGGACGGTATGCGCCTGAAGGAACTGAACATTAAAGCCGGCGATCAGGTTAAGGCGGGCCAGACGATTGGCGTGCTGGACGTCGAGTTGATGCAGAAGGATCTACGCAACCAGAAGCTGGCGTTCCGCAGGGAAGAGACGGCGATGAAAGAAGCGCTTCAGAGCAAGGACGAAATGGATCCGATCGAATTCGAGGAGAAGTCCATTGCTTTCGAGGAGAAGAAGCAAGCGCTCGCGGACCTGGAGGAGCAGATCAGCCGCTCGGTTCTAACGGCTCCGTTTAGCGGGACGGTTGTTACGCTGAACGTACAGAAGGGCGATCTGATCAAAGCTTACGACCCGATAGCCGTTATCGCGGATACAAGCCTGCTAGTACCGGCAGCCAAGCTGACGAAGGACGAACAAGCCAAGATCGCGGTAGGCATGCCGGTCGTCGTGGATATCAACAATGCCGGGCAATTCAAGGGTACCGTTAAGGCGCTCCCGGTGACCTCCACCGATTCGAACAACGGCGGCGGCAACGGAGGCGGCGGTGGCCAACAGCCGGAGAGAGAACGCCCGGAAGACTTCATGATTATCCAAGTCAAGGATTTGCCCAAAACGATTAGCCGCGGTACGCCATTATCCATTAACGTAATCACGAAAAGGAAGGAAAACGTCGTCGTTATTCCGCCATCCACCCTCCGTACGATCGGTTCCAGAACCTATGTCCAGGTTGTAGACGCGGAAGGGAAGCGGGAGGTGGACGTCGAGGTTGGCCAGCAAACGGCAACGCAGATCGAAATTATCAAAGGACTTACGCCAGGCCAGAAAGTTGTAGGTAAATAGCATGGGGATTCCATTATTCCGATTTCTGTTCCGCAAAATGTGGAATACCCGCTGGCTCACGTTAAGCACTTTAGCCGGTCTTATTATGGCCGTTGCTTTCGCAACGAGCATTCCGATGTACGCGGACGGCGCTTTAAAGCGCGTCGTTGCCCAGTCGCTGCAGGAGAAAAGCGACGGCCTTCCCGCAGGCTCGCTGCTGATGCGCTATCAGGTGCCCGGAGGCGAGAAGACGGATCCTGCCGCCTTAAAAGAGATGGAACGCTTCATTAAAGACGATGTTCCGGGCCTTATCGGCTTTCCGTACCAGACGAAGCTGTCGAGCTATTCGATCCGGGGCGCCGAGGTTGTACCGGAGGATCCGACAAAGGTCGATGCAAGCCGCATTCGTCAAATGACGATTATGACGATGGCGGACCTCGAGGAGAAAACCGAAATTACGCAAGGACGCTGGTTCAAGAATACGGAAGGCGAAGACGACGTACTCGAAGCGGTCATGCTGGAGGAAGGGATGTACCGCAACGACCTCCATGTCGGCGATATTCTAGAGTACCCCGTTTACGGCGGGATGGATATGACCCTTCGCGTCAAAATCGTTGGCGTCGTAAAGCCGCTTAATCAGACCGATCCTTATTGGTACCAAGGCTTGGAAGGCATGATGAATACGCTGCAGATCAGCGAGGACGAGTTTATGGGATCGCTGATTCAGAAAGCGGGCATCCCGGTTAACAACGCAAGCTGGTATTACGCGTTTGATCTGTCGCAGATCAAGACGAGCGAACTGTCCCCTCTCGGAAGAACGCTGGACCGTCTCAACATCGATTTGTACCAGAAGCTTAAAGGCGCAAAGGTCGAAATTTCGTTCGCCTCCACGCTGACGGAATTCAAGAAGCAAAGCCTGCAGCTCCAGACGCTTCTCTTCACGCTTGCAGCCCCGATGCTGGCGATGGTGTTCTACTTTATCGCGATGAATGCCCGCCAGTCGCTCGATAAGCAGCGAAGCGATATAGCCGTTTTGCGAAGCAGGGGAGCGGGAACCAGGCAGATCATATGGATTTATTTGCTCGAGGGTCTGCTGCTTGGAAGTCTGGCCATCGTGGCGGGACCGTTTATAGGGTGGTTTATGGCCAAAAGCATAGGCTCCGCGGACGGCTTCCTGTCCTTCGTTAACCGGAAATCGATTCCGGTAGGCTTCTCGACCGAAGCGATTATCGCCGGGGCAGCGGCCGTTTTGCTGGCGGTGCTTTCTACCGTCATTCCGGCGGTTATCTATGCGCGCTCCTCGATTGTCAGCTACAAGAGAGAGCTCGCGCGTTCGGACCGCGGTCCGTTATGGCAGCGTTGGTTCCTCGATGTTTTATTGCTGGGAGTGGCCGGATACGGCTGGTATATGTTTAATGAACGACAGATGTTATCCTTCCAGACCGGCATGACAACCGACCAGTTAAACGTCCAACCGTTCTTGTTCTTTGTGCCGGCATTATCCATCTTTGCGCTTGGCCTCGTCTGCTTGCGGTTGTTCCCGTGGCTGCTGAAGCTGTTTAACTGGCTGGGACGCAAATTCCTTCCGGTACCGCTTTATTTGACGCTGACGCAGCTGTCGCGTTCATCCAATGGGTACTACCCGCTTATGATTTTGCTTATTCTGACGCTTGGTCTTGGCGTGTATAACGCTTCCGCGGCGCGGACTATCGATCTTAACTCCACCGAACGCACGCTGTACAAATACGGTACGGATGTTACCGTCCAGACGGTATGGGAAGGTACGGTCGAGGTGGTTCGGCCTAGCGGCGGGAACAACGGCAATGGGGGAAGCGGCGGTGGAAACGGCGGTGGAAACGGCGGTAATGGCGGCGGAGGCGGTAACGGTGGCGGTGGCGGCCAGCAGCCGGTACCAACCCGCATTTTGTATAACGAACCGCCGTTTGAGATCTTCCGCAAGCTGGAAGGCGTTGAGGCTGCTGCCCGCGTTCTCCAGACGAAAGGCAATGTGGTTGTTTCGGGCCGGTCAATCGGGCAGGGCAGTATCATGGGGATCGATAACGTGGACTTTGCGAAGGTCGCATGGTTCCGAAGCGATTTGTTCCCGATCCATCCATACAACTATCTGAATTATTTAGGCATGTATGAGCAAGCGGCGCTTATTCCGTCCAATGTAGCGGATAAATACCAGCTTAAGCCCGGGGATCTGATCTCGGTAGGCTTCCCGGAGGGCATGCTCGATTTCGTTGTCGTAGGCATTCTTCCGTATTGGCCGACGCAATATCCCGATCAGTCGCCGTTCGTTATCACGAATCTGGATTACATCTACGATCAGCTGCCGATGATGCCTTACGAGGTATGGCTCAAGATGAAGCCGGATGCGAAGGTGGCGCCAATCGTGGAGGAGCTTCAGAAGGCTGGCATCGATATCGCCAATATCAAGGATGTGCGCTCGGAGCTGATTACCCAATCGAAGCTTCCGACAAGAGGCGGCGTATTCGGGATTCTTAGTCTCGGCTTCCTCGTATCGGTCATCGTTACCTTAACCGGCTATGTGCTGTATTGGTTCTTTAATCTATCCGGCCGGGTCGTGCAATTCGGCGTATTGCGGGCGATGGGTCTTTCCAGAAGACAGCTGACCGGCATGCTGCTGCTTGAGCAGCTGTTTACGGCGGGGCTCTCTATCGGATTAGGCATTCTGATCGGCAAGATTACGAGTCTTATCTTCCTGCCCTTCCTGCAGACCGCGGAGAATGTGGCGGATACGGTTCCGCCTTTCCGGGTCGTCTTCGACTCAAAGGACACGAATCAGCTTTACGCGGTCGTTGGATTTATGATGGTGACGGGAGCCGTGCTGCTCTTCCTGCATATCCGCAGACTGCGCGTTCATCAGGCGGTCAAAATGGGAGAGGAGCGGTAAACAACATGATTACATGCGAAGGGCTCGTCAAAATTTACAAAAGCGACGATCTGGAGGTCGTCGCCCTGCAAGGCCTGAATCTGAAGGTCGAAGACGGAGAGCTTATGGCTATCATAGGCAACAGCGGCAGCGGTAAATCGACCCTGCTGAATATATTGGGCGGTCTCGACCGCCCTTCCGCCGGCTCCGTCCATGTCGGGCCATGGGACCTGCTCAAAATTTCCGAAGACGATCTTGTGAAATACAAGCGGGAAACCGTCGGCTTCATCTGGCAAAATAACGCCCGGAACCTGCTGCCGTATCTGACGGCTCTGGAAAACGTGGAAATGCCAATGATGCTCTCGGGCAAGGTCGACCGGGCTTATGCCAAGCAGCTGCTGGAATGGGTTGGTCTCAAGGAAAGGATGCACAACAAGCTGCATCAGCTCTCCGGCGGTGAACAGCAGCGCGTGGCTATCGCCATTTCGCTGTGCAACCGTCCAAAGCTATTGCTTGCCGACGAACCAACCGGTTCCGTAGATACGGCAACTTCGGATCTCATTATGGGGATATTCCGAAAGCTCAACAGGGAGCTTGGCGTAACGATCGTTATCGTTACCCACGATCTTACGCTTGCCGGCAAAGTGGACCGTGTCGTTGCCATCCGCGACGGATTAACGAGCACGGAATTTCTGAAACGCAATCCGAATATGATTCCCGGTGGAGGTGAGGAAGAGCAGGAGGAGAAGGGACTTCAAGCCGTTCATGAGGCTTACGTTGTCGTGGATCGTGTCGGCCGACTGCAGGTACCGAAAGAATATTTGAGCGCACTAAACATTAAAGACAAGGCATCGATGGAATTTGACGGCGAGCGGATTATTATTACACCGCCGAAATCACTGGGGGGTTAGGAACCGAATGAAGAGGAAATGGGCGTCTAAAGTTACTTTCTTGTCCTTATCACTAATTATGTCGACATCGCTGCTGGCAGCCTGCAACAAAGGCTCCGAGAGCACGGCGGAGAAGCATGTGCTTCGTCTTGGCGTCTTGTACGGAGGAGCGGATAACGAGTCGTACGTCCGCCAGCAATATACCGATACGTATGAAATGATGCACAAGAACATCGATTTCGAAATCGTAAGCGCGATTGATTACAACGATCAACGATATGATACACCGGATCCAAACGGCGTCGTAAAACAGCCGGATCCGTTCGCGAAAATGAAAGAAATGTTGACAGGCGACAATCCGGTTGACGTGGTTATTCTGGATTACAGCATGCTTCGCCGTTTGATCCAAGACAATCTGCTTCAGCAGCTGGATCCGCTTATTCAGAAAAGCAAATTCGATCTGACTGATTATGTGCCAACCGTTATCGACGGCATCAAATCGGCGGACGACAGCGGCAATATTTACGCTTTGACGCCTACTTTCAGCTCTTCCGCCCTTTACTACAACAAAAAATTGTTCGCTGATCAAGGCATCGATCTTCCAACGGACAATATGACGTGGGATGAAGTCATCAACCTGGCTTCGCGCGTAGCTACCGGCGAAGGAGCGGACCGCAAGTTTGGCCTCTCCATTAACCGTTGGGCAGGAGACGGCTTCAGCGATGTTCAGACCTATGCGGCTCCATTGCAGCTGAAGATGTGGGATGACAAAGGCGAGAAAATGCTTGTAAACAACGAGCAATGGGAATCCGCTTGGACTGCGGTAGCCAACCTTTACAAGCAAAAAATTTCTCCTAGCCAGGAGGATATGAACGCTTGGCAGACGAAGATTTCCACCGATAATCCAGGCGCCTACAATCCGCTTGGCAGCGATATGTTCCTGAACGGAAAAGTCGCGATGACCATCGCGGAATACGGCTACGTAAATGAGATCAGCAACGCGATGAACAATGCTTCGAAGATTAAGAACTTCACGCCTTTCGACTGGGATGTCGTGACGATGCCGACTCAAACATCCAAACCTGGCATCGGGGGCAATATCTACTTCAGCCAGCTGATGGGTATCAACGCGAAAGCGCAAAACCCAGACGATGCTTGGGACTTCGTGCAATTTACGAACAGCAAGGATTGGGCAGAGCTGAAATCGCGCAGCTCGTATGAGCTGGTTGCGCGCAAAGAATTCCTGAAACCGAAAGACGGAATGAACTACAACATCAACGCGTTTACGACGCTGAAGCCGATTCCTCCGCAATCGACCGATACGGAGAAGCTGCAGCGCGAGAAACCGGGCATCTGGGAAGCGCAGTCTCCTGGTTACGAATTGTTCCAGAAGGTCATTAAAGGGGATATATCGGCGAAGGAAGCGCTCCAGGAATGGGAGACAAAAGGAAACGCCGTCCTTGAGAAATTAAAGACGAATCCGAATGGCGGCACCGGTGAGGGCGTCGGCGGCGGCGGTCCAATCGTTAAACCGCTTGACGACACGGCCGTAGAAGCCGTACCGGCAGGCTAATTCGTAAAACAAAGAAGCGGCTGTGCAGATTAAATCTGGCACAGCCGCTTTTTTCGCTCTTATAAGCAATAGAGAGCGGAGGAACATTCGAGTGCTCAGCTCCTGCTCCTAATTCTATCCCAGCAGACCAAAGCTCTTATCGATATGCCAGACACCGCTGGCTGTCTTGCGAAGAAGATGAAGCTGATCAATCGACGAGGTCAGATCGACGGCCGACATCCGGAGATTGCCGTAAAGATCATGGAGCTCATCCGGCGGCATATTTTGCCCGATCGTCACATGCGGGGTGTAGACGAAGTTCGGTGCCGGAACTTGAAGCGGCCCGGCGCAGACGGCTTCATGGAGCCGGATCATGGGCGTTGGATCTTCCAGCGCCAAATACAGCACGTGACTTGCGGGATAAAAGGAAGAGACGCGGTTAAACCGGACCTGAAGCGGTTTGGTTTGCGAAGCGACGGCTTCCAGATGCTCGGTAATAGCCGGTAATTGCGCATCGGAGAGCTCTTCCTTGTCCCGGACCGTCATATGCGGCGGAATGATCGAATAATGCGGATCATGTCGAATACGCCAGCTGTCGGCGAAGTCCTGTACAGCTTTTGAAGGGAATACCGCAATACCGTAAAGCATACTCATCAGCTCCTTTATTCGAAAATCGGAAAGTATAAGCTATCTTTATCCTTTGCATATTTTTCACTTGCGAAACGTATGCGGTACCTCTTGAAGACGGCTCTTCGATCGATATTTTGATTATACCCGATTTGCTTGATTTCACCGAATTTGGGCATTATATATCGCGAGGAGGGATCCGTTATGAAATGGATATATTGGGTACGGCTATACGAAACCAAATTTCAGGCCGGCTGTCTCGTAAGAAGAATGGAAAATGACTGGTGGGTATACGGCTACGAATGCCCGCAGGAGATCGAGGTTTTCCGGTCGCGAAAAGGTCGTTACGGCGTGCGCTTTCTTGTTTAAAGCATATGTTGTGGAGGGCACAACGATATGTTCAAATAAAAAATGTTCATTTTTTTTCCTGGATGAGAAATAAATGCTTGACTCGGCATATAGGAGTATAGTATATTAATCCATGTCGCCATTTCAATTTGATGACTTTAACAAATGGATATCGCGGGGTGGAGCAGCTCGGTAGCTCGTCGGGCTCATAACCCGAAGGCCGCAGGTTCAAATCCTGCCCCCGCAACCAACCACTCGACCGAAACGTGATTCTGACGTTTATCGAGGGCCCTTAGCTCAGTTGGTTAGAGCGGTCGGCTCATAACCGATTGGTCGTGGGTTCGAGTCCCTCAGGGCCCACCATTTGAAGCATCAAGACAAATGCCGGGGTGGCGGAACTGGCAGACGCACAGGACTTAAAATCCTGCGGTGGGTGACCACCGTACGGGTTCGATTCCCGTCCTCGGCACCATTTTTCAGAACTACATAGGAATTATAAGATAAACCCCTTTCGGTTGGCCACGGTCAACGAAAGGGGTTTTTACTTGCGTTTGAATCTGGTTTGAGTATGGATGATTGTCCTCGAATCCTTTACAATAGGAAGACAATGTTGAAAGCAAAGGTGGTTCATGGATGGCGGGAAGCAAGCATTATGTCGTCTGGGTCGGCAAGCAGCCAGGCGTGTACAAGAGCTGGCCGGAGTGCCAAGCGCAGGTGAACGGATATCCGGAAGCGAAATACAAATCTTTTGAGTCCAAGGATAAAGCGGAAGCAGCGTATAAGGAAGGCTGGAAGAACCATTGGGGGCAGGGAAAAGGAGCGGCAGCGCCTGATGCTTCGCCTGCAAAGAAGAAACCCGGCTATTACGCCTCCAAATCGGCTGCAGCGGCTGAGGAGCAGGAGATTGATTATGACAGCATCTCCGTTGACGTTGGCACGCGGGGCAATCCGGGACCGGTTGAATATAAAGGCGTCGATACGCAAACGGGCGATATCCTGTTCTACGTCGGTCCTATTCCGAACGGCACCAATAATCTTGGCGAGTTTATTGCCGTTGTTCATGCCCTCGATTATCTCAAGAAGCAGGGAAGCAGCAAAACGATCTACAGCGATTCAAGGACGGCATTAAGCTGGCTCAGGAACAAGAAGATCGCTTCGAGTCTCGTAAGAAATGCTTCGACCAAGCAGATTTGGGAGCTGGCCGATTGGGCGCTGGACTGGCTGCGCAATAATACGTACAGCAATAAAGTCGTGAAGTGGAATACGGAAGAATGGGGAGAAATCCGCGCGGATTTCGGACGGAAATAAGGGAGAAGACAGACAGATGGATTTTCAACTGAACAATGACTGGGCCGAGCTGCTGCGCGGCGAGATGGACGAGCCTTACTTCAAGCAGATGGAAGAGCAGCTTGGCGAGCTCTACGCAACGAAGACGGTGTATCCGAAGGCCGAGCATGTTTTGAACGCGCTGCGGTATACGCCTTACGAACAAACGAAGGTTGTCATCATCGGACAGGATCCTTATCATGGACCGGGGCAGGCGCATGGGCTTAGCTTCTCCGTACAAAAGGGGATCGTTATCCCGCCTTCTTTGAGAAATATTTATAAAGAGCTGCAGCAGGATATCGGTTGTCCGATTCCGCAGCATGGCTCGCTTGTGACGTGGGCCAAGCAAGGGGTATTGCTTCTTAACACGGTTCTGACCGTCGAAGAGGGGCAGCCCAATTCGCATCAGAAGCTGGGCTGGGAACGGTTTACCGACCGGATTATCCGCAAGCTGAATGAACGGGAAGAACCGGTTGTGTTTATTTTATGGGGCAAGCATGCCCAGGATAAAGCCGCCTTTATTGATACCGGCAAGCATCCTGTAATCGCCTCGGCGCATCCAAGCCCGCTGGCGGCGCGCAGAGGTTTTTTTGGCAGCCGTCCGTTCTCTAGAGTAAACGAGCATTTGCGGAGCCTTGGCTATACGGAGATTGATTGGAGCCTGCCAGAGCAGCCCGAGGATCATTAATACGAAAAAAGCCTCCAGAGCCATCTATTGAGATGGACCCGGAGGCTTTTCATTTCGTCGGAATTAGCTAGCCGAGGCCACGCTGCTGCTTACGGAGGTATCAGCCTTCGTTGAAGCCAATACCGGCTTGTAGGCCGCGTCTACGTAAGTGGTTGCGCTAACTTCCGTGATCACTTGCGGGTACATTTTGGTTGGATCCGGTTGAACCGTCTCAACCTTTATGACCGCTTGGCCGTCAACGAAGGAGATCGATGTAATGCGCAGGCCATAGCCAGGATGAGGCGCTTGACCGGACACGGTTACTTTGTTGATGTCTTTGTTCACCGAAGTTACGGTCAGCTTAAGATCCTGAATCGGCTGCGGGGCCGGCTCTGCCGGAATGGTAGGCGTTTTCTTTACGAATTCGAGGCCGTCGTACAACCAGCCTGCAGCCACGCCGCGCGTAATTTTTTGTTTTGGATAGAAATTGTTTTTCTTATCCAGCGTTGCGATTTTGGAAATGAGCAGCTTTTGGATGCTGTTCATATAATCCTTGTTAACATCCTTTTCGTCGTTAATCGTCATGTAGAGTTCGATAAAAGCGAAGTCGCCTTTTTTCGTGATCGCCTTGAAGAGATGATGGGCGAACTGCTCGCGCGTCATTTCATCGTTGGCTTTTACGTTCTTGGGAACTTCCAGGCCATTGTATTGGGCAATGATAAACGCATCCGCATACCAGGAGCCATCCTTCAGATTCGGGTAATAATCGGAAACCTCGGGCTTCTTGATAAAACGAATGTTGTCGATATTGAGGTCAAAAGCTTTGACGATCATCGAAATGCCGGAAGCATAGGTCAGCTTGCCGCTCGAATTGAATTTATCGCCTTTTTCGCCTTTTACAACCCCTTGCTTTTGCAGGGACTCAATCTTTGATTTATTTGGGTCTTTGCTTGTATCACTGAAGGCGAATACGGTTTGTCCCAGAGTAAATACAAGCAGCATGGACATGGCCAGCAACAGAACGGCTTTTAATTTCATCATCGACTCTCCTCTTGTTTGGAATTTGCTATAGCATCTATAATAACGAGTTCCCTATTGGTATTGTTGCACCAAAAAGAGAAGTGTCATGCAAATATTTGCTGCTTTTTTGCAGAACTTCCGGTCAGAAGCCGTTGTATGGCAGCGAGGCAGGGTCCGGGCCGGAAAGCCTCGAACCCATCCTTGCATTTGAATTAATTGCTAAACTCCATTTTTTTGAAATCAAAAAAAAGACCCTTGCAGGTCTTTAGCGAGGGTCACTCCGAGTCTTCCTTATACCACGGATTCAGGTGGATAAGGACTTCTTCCACATCCTTGTGACGGTCGAGAATCGTTTGTTTTATTTTTCGGGAGACATCATGACCTTCCTGGATGGTAAGCTCTCCGGGAATGCCGACACGGACGTCAATCATGACGTATTGCCCAAATTCTCTCGCCCGGATTCTATCAATCCGCTTTACTTCGGGGATCGAGGAGACAAGGCGCTCGTAATCCTGAAGCTTCTCCGGGGACACGGTCTTCTCCATGAGTACATCCACAGCTTCTTTTCCCATATGATAAGCAAGCTTTAATACGAAATAGGCAACAACAATCCCCGCAGCGGCATCGCCGTAGCTTAAGAACGAAATGTCATTTCTTTCCCCGATGATAGCCGCGCCGATCCCAATCACGGCGGCAAGCGACGCATAAACGTCGGCCAGATGGTCGAATGCGGTAGCCTCCAGGCTTTTACTGCTCGTCTGCTTGCTGACTCGAATGCAATAAATGTACAGCCACAGCTTCCAGAAAAGGGAGACAACGGCGGCTACGAAAGCGACCATGCTTGCAGCGGCGGCAGGGTGGAAGAAGGACTCAAAGGAATGATAAGCGATAAATAAAGCCGCGACCACCATGATAATGGCGACCAGCGCGGAGCCGATCAGCTCGCTTTTGCCATGACCGTACGGATGGTCCTCGTCCGCGGGCTTCTGCGCAACCTTAGCGGCGCCCAAGGCGGCCATCGACGCAATGACGTCACCGGCGTTATGTACGCCGTCCGCGATTAATACCTGGCTTTTGAACATAAGGCCAACAATGAGTTTAATGCCCGTCAGTATCAGATTGCTGAATAAGCTGATCCAGATGGCAAAGACATTCGAGGAAACTTTTGAACCTGATACGTTTGAATCGCTCACTCTTTACAACCTCCAGTAATTTCCTAACCACGCGAAAAAAACAACGACCCTTATCATATATGATGAAGGTCGTGTGGGTCTAGAGAAACAGTGTTGCAACGGGTCAAGATTTTTAGGCGCAGTTAAAAGTAAGCGGAAAGGGAGGGGGCCAAGGGCTCCCTCCCTGCTTTGTCCTGCAAAACTAACGATGCTCAATCAGGTCAATGGCGCCAAGCACCATATGGGCCAGGCCAAATCCGAGAACACCGGTACCTACAAGCTTATACTTGCTTTTTCTTAGCAGGGATGCACCAGAGGCCGACACGACAGTTCCGAGAACAGCAGGAATCAAACCCTCACGCATGATATCCACTCCTTCGATTGTTTTGCAAGACGGTATAGTTTGCGCGATTTAAGGAAGAAAATGCATGAAGTTCGCCCTTAACCGCTGAATGCCAGGCATCTGATCGAAACAAAAAAAGCCTTGATCTCTCAAGGCTTTCTCATGTAGGAACAATCTTAACCTTTTACCGCGCCGGCCGTAAGACCGCTGACGATATATTTTTGTCCGGCTAAATAAAGAAGGAGGACAGGAATCGACGTCATGACGAGGTCGGCGAAAATAAGATTCCAGTCACGGCTGTATTTGCCGTAGAAGTTATAGATGGAAAGCGGCATCGTCCATGTCGAGCTGTCCGTAAGGAAATACAGAGGAATCGTGATGTCGTTCCATACCGACATGAATACCATGATCGCAACCGTTGCGTTAACCGGTACGATAAGCGGCGTAATGATTCGGAAGAACACGCCCATCAGGCTTGCGCCTTCCAGGAAGGCAACCTCGTCGAGAACCTTGGGCACCGATTTGATAAAACCGCTGTACAAAAAGATGCTGAATGCCGTATTTAAAGCCGCGTAAATCAGAATGACGCTCGTGATGCTGCCGTAGAAGCCCAGCCATTGCACGACGCGGATCGTTGTGATCGTGGACATCGGAGCAATCAGTCCCATGAAGAAAAACAGATACAGGTAGCTAGCGACCTTGCTGTCGCGGCGCGCTAGTATAAAGGCGGCTGCGGAAGACGTCATAATATTCAATATGGCGGATACCCCGGTAATGACGATACCGTTCAGAAACGCGCGGGCAAGACCGCCTTCCTTAAATACGGTTACATAATTAGAGAACATCCATTTGTCCGGAAAACGGATTTGAAACTTGGAAACCTCGGCGCTAGTCATAAACGAACCGAATATCATAAGCAAAAGCGGAATGATAATGCCTAGGCAAGCGATTAACAGCAAGATTTCTACCAGGTAGTTGCGCAGCGATATTTTTCGAGCGAAATTCATTATTCGGTAACCTCCTTACGGCGCATGAAGACGAGCAGCGGAATGGCAATCAGGCTGACGATGAGGAACAAAAGCGTATTGATCGCCGTGCCAAGGCCCCAGTTGCCTTCGCCAAACGCCCGGAGAATAATCGTGCCCACCACCTGCGAGGAATTGCCCGGACCGCCGCTTGTCAAGACGAATACCTCGGAGAAAACCTTCAACCCGCCAATCAGCGTAAGCATCAGGTTGATATTGATGGCCGGCAGCAGAAGCGGAACGGTAATGTTCGTAAAGCTTCTCCAAGCTCCCGCACCGTCAATCGTTGCGGCTTCGTAGTATTCCTTCGAGATGGATTGCAAGCCGGCCAAGTAAATAGCCATCTGAAATCCCGCTTGCTGCCAGATGGCAACGAGAGCAACCGTCCAAATAACAAGCTGAGGATTGGTCAGCCAAGCCTGGCTCAGGAAGTGAAGACCGATGGCGTCGAAAAACTTGTTCACCATGCCTTCCGTGCGAAGGATAGGCGTGAAGACGATCGAGATTACGAGTACGCTTAAAATAGAAGGAGAGTAAAATATGGCCCGAAGGAAATTGCGGGACTTAAGCCGCATATTTAAAGCGATGGCGAGAACGAGGCCAATCACATTTTTTCCGACAACAGTTGCCAGCGCAAAAATAAACGTGTTTTTCAAGGCAAGAGTCAAGGTATCGTCCGTGAAGATCTTGTTGAAATTATCGAAGCCGATAAATTTGATCCCGATACGATCCAGACGCCAGTCGGTAAAGGAGTAATACAGGCCGATAATGGCCGGCATTACGAAGAAGACCGTATAGATAAGCAGCGCTGGCCATACGAGATAATAGCCGTACATACTTTTTGAGCGTGTCATCATTTTCTCATCCCACCAAAATTGTTGATTTTATAGTCTAGTTCTGCTGCATTGTTCCTTAGAAGGAGCGGCCGCCGTTTGGAACAGCAGCCGCAGGTACGTCTAACAGGTTTATAATTGTCGCTTAGAAGCCGGCTTCGCCTTTGTCTTTCATCAGCTCGGCAAACTTGTCATTCCAGGTTTGAAGCACTTGCTGGGACGTTTTGCTGCCCGTGAACTGGTCTTGAAGGCTTCTGTACAGTTCGCTGCGGTCAACGAGCATGAAAGCGTCCATCGTCATGGCAACCTTCTTAGGCGTAATGTAGTTGTCCAAAATTTCTTGCTTGTAAGCAGGAAGCTCAGGCGTTGTCACGTCATTGAGATTGGACACGTAGCTTTGGTTGTTCACGATTTTTTGCGCTACCTCTTTTGTTGCAATGAAGTCTAGGAATTTTTTGGCTTCTTCGATATGCTTCGCTTTTTTCGGAATAAACAGCTGGCCGCCAAGCGGGCTTGCGCCAAGGTAAGCGTCGCCGCCGTTATCCGTAGGGTAAGCGAACAGGCCAAGGTTCATGTTGGCATCCTGTTGCTGAACGGATTCGATCAGCCAGTCGCCCATGAACATCATCGCTACTTCCTTGTTCAGGAATTTACCCGCGGCCATATCATAGCTGTCGCTCAACACGTCCGTATTGGTGTAGCCTTTTTTATACAGATCGTATTGCTGGTCAAGGATCGTTTGGAACGCTTTGATGTCCGTCCATTTTTTCTTGTTAGCGTTCAGGTCGTCAAAGAGAGTAGGCTCGTTTTTAGCCGCGTATTCGCCAAACGCTGCGCCCGGCAATACGTTTGCCGCCCAGTTGTCTTTGAATGGCATAAAGATTGGCGTGTAGCCGGCTGCTTTTATTTTCTCGCATGCCGCAAGGAATTCGTCGTAGGTTTTCGGAATTTCAAGGCCAAGCTCTTTGAAGATATCTTTGTTATAGACAACCCCTTGCATGCCCGTATCTTGGCTTACGTGGAAGCTGTAAACATGGCCGTACGCGGACAGAACGTCTTTGTTCAGAAGACGGCTCACCCAAGGCTGGTCATCCAATATTTCAAAGTTGCGCTCGAGATTAAGGTCGGTCGTCGCGCTTGCCAGATTGTATTGCAGAATGTCGGGCGTTTCATTTACGGCTAGCTTGGTTTGGAGCACGGTCGACGTTTGCTCTGCAGGAAGCAGCTGTAAATTGACTTTGATATTCGTTTCTTTCTCGAATTCGTCGAGCAGGTCCTGCTGTACGAATGCGGAGTCCTGCGAGCTTTTGGATAGAGCAAGCTCAATCGTTACTTTTTTGCCGCCTCCTGTGTTTCCCTTGCTTCCGCTTTCTGAATTCGAGCCAGCATTGCTTCCGCATGCTGCCAGCGATAAAGCTAGTACAGCGCTTACCGCGCCTAACGATAACTTGCGTGCTGTGTACTTCATGTTTTTCTCCCCTCATGTTGCGCTTTGTTGTATCTTCGACTGAATCCGTTTACAATCCAATTGTAGGTTTATTTCACCTGGAGGTACATGTTTGACCTTTACCTTTTCTGTGTAAAATTCTGAACTCATATCGAATCGGAGGCTATCATTCTTGAAAGGCATCAGCAAGAAAATCAAATTTACTCCACGACACACCAGCCTGCAAACGAAGGTAGTTCTTATGTTTCTAATCTTGCTATTGTTTGTGCTGTGCTGTTTTTTGGCCTATGTGAACTGGCAGGTCATCAGGCCATTGAAGGAAAACAATGAGAACGATAAGCAGCTAACGGCAGCCAAAATCAGCGGACAGCTGGACCAGTATATTAAAAACCAGAATCAGCTGTCTCAGCGCGTCTTGTCTAATCAGCAGGTTGCGGCGGCATTATCCGGAGGTTACCATTCGGCGGATTCCGCGGAAGGCCTGACTCAGAGCCGCATATTGAAACAAATGATGTTCGAGGCAATCGGTCCCAGCGTGGATATTCGGGATATGATCATCTATGATCTTGAAGGACGGGCGCTTTCATCCTACATCGGTTATTCGTCGAATCCGTTGCTGCTGGAAGCCGGGCTAAGAACGGCAATGGATGATAACGACTATATTTTATACCAGCAAAAGAATGGCATAACGGCGTTTGATAGAGCGATTATCAATCAGAATGGCCAGATTTATGGCTATCTATCCATTCAGCTGGACCAGTCCGAGCTGCAGCTTCCCACGGAGGATGTTGCGGTTGGCGACGTCTATATCATGGACCAGGAGCATCAGCTGATTGCCCGCTCGCGGAATGCCGAGGAGCCGGGCAAGCTGGAGCTTTTGGAGGCTGATCCGGAGAGCAGCGGCATGTATGTGGACGGCGATTCCAATTATATCGCCTATAACCGTTCGGCCAGCACCGATTGGACAACCTATGTCGTTACGCCGAAGCAGGCCGTGCTTGGACCGGTCAATTCCGTCCAATATTTATCGATTACGCTTATTTCCATACTGATGCTGTTTTCATTCGTGTATATTTATTTCAGCACCCGGAATCTGCTGCTGCCGATTCGGAAGCTGCGGGGTCAAATGTCGCGCATCAACTATAGCAACCTGGATGTCAGAGTGGACAACCGTTCCCATAACAACGAGCTGATGGCTTTAAGCGATTCCTTTCAGGAGCTGTTAGGCCGTCTCCAGCAATCGATCGAAAACGAAAAGCTGGCGCTGCATGAAGAAGTGAAGGCGAGAAACTCGGCTCTTCAAGCGCAAATCGCGCCGCATTTTATTCACAATGTGTTATATTTGATTAGCATTGCCGCCCAAGAGGGCAAGAACAAAGCGGTATCCGATATGTGCAAGCATCTGTCCGATTCCTTGCGTTATATCGTGACGTCTCCCTACCAGCATGTCTCGCTGGCGGAAGAACTGGAGCATATCCGAAACTATTTGTCGCTTGTCGAGCAAAACTACGAAAACGATCTTGAATGGGAAATTATCGCCGAGGATGCAGCCGCCAATCTGATACAGCTTCCACGGCTGGTCATCCAGCCTTTCGTCGAAAACTGTATCGAGCATGCGTTTACGAATACCGATCCGCCTTGGCGCATCAAAATTCTGGTGAAGCTGTACAACGGCATTTGGGCCATCGAAATCAGCGATAACGGCGAGGGGATTGAAGCCGGCAAGATTAACGAAATCATGAATAATATTTCGAACTCCGAAGCGAGGGAGCATGAACTGCATATGCCATCAAGCTTTGGAAATATGGGGATTGTGAATACGGTGAATCGGCTTAAGCTGATGTATAAGAACCGGCTTTTTTTCAATCTGTATAATAATGCGGGAGAGGAAAAAGGTTCCACCGTGCAAATTATCGCCTCTCTCACGAAAGACTTTTACTAGAAGGAGAAGAAAGCCTATGTTTACCGCCTTGATAGCCGAAGACAGCAAGCCGATACTGCGTAATATCAAGGCGCTTCTCGAATCATCCGAACTGCCGATCCGGATCGCCGCTACGGCCTATAATGGGGAAGAGGCACTGGATTATTTGAAGAAGCAGCCCGTCGACATCCTGATTACCGATATCCGAATGCCCAAGCTGGGCGGACTTGAACTTATCGAGCAGGCTAAGAAGCTGCATTCGTCTCTGAAGGTTGTGCTCATTAGCAGCTACAGCGATTTCGAATATACGCGCAAAGCCATTAATTTGCAGGTGTTTGATTATTTGCTGAAGCCCGTCGAGCGGAGCCAGCTGATCGAGGTTATGCAGCGGATCGTTGATTCGCTCGCGGAAAAGCTGGAGTATAGCCTGGAGCCTCTAAAGGCGATTGTGCCGCCTGCCTTTCTATCCGGTTTGCGTCTTGGACCGCCATTTCATGAACAGCCGGTTTCGCTGTTTCTGATTGGCAAGCAGCCTTTTACTCCGGATTCGGGCAAGTGGAAGACCGAAACGCTGCAAACGATGCTTGAGGCTATTTGCCAGCCGTGCAGCTGCTGGGTGTTTCCTGCTAAGGATTCGGACCGTTTCCTTGTTTTTGTCCAGCCCGCTATGAAGGAGCGTTTCGCCACAACTCTCGCTTGGATGGAATCCGTTGAACGTCTGCTGCTAAGCGTTGGTATTGAAATCGCTATGGCGGGCCGTTTCCAGCCGGTTGATTTCAACCAGCTGCAGCCTTTATACGACAGGCTGAAGGATCTGCTCGATGAGGAAACGCTGCTGGATAAAAGAGTGCTGCTTGATACGGATTATCGCATTCCCGAGCAAACGGGGAAGGAAGACATCATCAGAGGCTTTACCGATATGATCGAACAGCGCCAATCGCAGCCATTCCTGATAAAGCTCCGCGAGTTTCTGCAAATCTCGTATAGAGAGCATGCCCGTTATCTCGATCTGGAGAGGCTTGTATCCGCGATCGGCGATGCTTTTGTTCATGCGCTGCCGAGCAGCGGGCCCGAGGAAAGGCTGGCAGCGGCAGCGGCCGTCAAGGAAATGCTGGAGCAAGGCAGCTATCAGGGCTTCTGTGAGCAATGTTTGGACTGGTGTGTCCACAGCTTTGAATTGCTGCAATCGCGCAACAGGAAAAGCGGGGAAGAGCTGTTCGAGCAGATGGATGCCTACGTCAAGCTCCATAAATTTTCGCAGCTTTCCATCAATGACCTGGCTGCCAAATTCCATGTCAGCGCGTCTTACGTGAGCCGGATCATAAAGCGTTATACGAACACAACCTTTGTCCAATATTACATGGAATTAAAGATCGAGGAAGCCTGCAAGCAGCTGCGGGCTAAGCCGGATTTGAAAATCAAGGAGCTCGCGGATGCTCTTTCCTTCAGTGACCAGCATTATTTCTCCCGCGTGTTCAAGGATCATACGGGATTAAGCCCAAGCGAGTATAAGGAGCAGCGCGTGGGCTCAGGGCATTAAAAAGCGGTGCATGGATAGTCCATGCACCGCTTTTTAAGCTATAAGAAAACCCGCAAAGCACAAGGCTTAGCGGGCTTCTGTTCGTATGATCTGTAGTGGGCTCGAACCACTGACCCCTACCCTGTCAAGATAGTGCTCTCCCAGCTGAGCTAACAGATCGTGTAAGTGATGAATATTAATATATCAGCATCCAAATTGAATGTCAACACAATTATTGCCTTTTCATAAACCCGGAAAACTGCTACGATATTTATCACATTACGGGTTAAGCTGACGGCAAGGAGCAGATGCGATGAAGGTAAGCACAAGCAATGCGGAACATTACATATGGGGGGACCGATGCGACGGCTGGCATCTGCTGAAGCAGCAGGATTTGAGCATCATCCATGAGAAAATGCCGCCGCATACGGCAGAAACGCGCCATTACCACGAGAAGTCCCAGCAGTTCTTCTTTGTGCTTGAGGGGACGGCGACGATAGAGATTGCGGGAGAGACCTTTAAGCTGGAAGCGCATGAAGGGATCCGCGTTGCCCCGCATACTCCGCATCAGATGTTCAACCAATCGGATCGAGACATTCAGTTTCTCGTCATCTCGGAGCCTACAACCAGGGGAGACAGATATCCTTCCTAATCGTGTAAATAAACCGCCATTCGTACCTGACCGTACGGATGGCGGTTTTGCTTCATCAGGAGATCGAGCTGTACATTCTGGTTCCCCGAGGCTGGTCGCCATGTTCGTCCGGTTCAAGCGTGATGCCGATGGAGTCAAAAGCAAACGAATTTTCGGATATAGGCATGGCAAGTACACCGATACCTTTATCGTCAACCCGGAAGGTGCCTGCGCTGTCCTTTTGTCCGGCATGGTTCAGCCATACCTGGTAGACGGAGCTGTCCTTCGAGGCCGGCGCGCCAAAGACGTAGACGACAAATTGCTTGTTGCTTCCGTTATCGACAATACACGCAACGGCATAGGACGAAGCGACGTCATCGGATACCGGCTTTAAGGATATTAGCTGATTGATCTGGGAGGCGGAAACGGACAACGCTTGTTCGATAGGGATAACGGCCGGAGCGCTTCGGCTGCGGTACAGCTCCACATTCCATGCCGTGCCCGCAACCAATACGGCAAGTACGGCCGCGGCAGCAGCTCCCCAGGTCAGCTTCCGGAAGGAGGAACGCGCTGCCGGTCGCGGTTGAACGGAGACGAGCGCGGCGTTCATGACCTGCTGCTTCAAATCTGCCGGCGGTTCGATCAGCTCCATATCGGAAGGGAGAGAGTCCCACACGAGCCGAAGCTCTTCAAGCTCGGACTGGCAGGCCGGACAGCCTGGAAGATGCCGTTCGAAAGCTTTTTTTTCTTTATCGGAACAAGCACCCGAAATATAGTCAAGGGCATTATGGCAAACCGTCACATTTTGCTGCTTCATGATTGCTCTCCTTCGGCCACGAGATGCCTGCGTAATATTTTTAACGTCTGATGCAGACGGTTCTTAACCGTTCCGATTGGCTGGTTATATATCGCCGCAAGCTCGCTGATGCTGTAGCCTTGCCAATAGAAATGCTCTAGCAAATGGATCTGCTGGGCGGACAAATCGCGGTAAGCGCTGCGGATCTGGTCCTTCATTTCGCTGTGAACGGCAGCCGTTTCCGGCGTGGCGGAAGCTTCGTCCGGGATTTTAGCCAGCTGCTCCGGTTCGACCTGCACGAGAGGGGCCGTGTCTCTCCGTCTTTTGCGCAGCCAGTCGGTCGTAATATTGCGGGTAATGGTCAGCAGCCAGCTGGAGAATCTGCCTTGCTCGGGATCATAGACGGATTTGGTTGTCCATAATCGCATAAATACGGCCTGGACGATTTCTTTCGCGACATTCTCGTCCTTCAGCGTCTTCCAGGCGAAGGAATACACGAGAGACGAGTAACGGTCATATAAAACGGAAAGCGCCTCGCTCTGCTTGCTCTGAATGAGCAGCATCAATTGATGATCCGTAAGCTCCCGCATACAATGGTACCTCCAAGGATAATGTAATTCTATTCTACCAAGTGTTTAAAGCCGCGCAATAATAAAGTAGAACAGGGATAACCGATTTCGGTTATCCCTTCATTTATTTTAATTATCCGAGACGCTAATCGCGGCTTGCATGCCCGGATGCGGCATACAGTGATAGGCGAACTCGCCTGCTTTATCAAAGGTAACGGTTTTAGCTTCATTCTCCGCCAGCAGCCCGGTGTCGAAAGAACTGTCGTCGGCGGTTGCGCTATGCTTGATTTCATCCTTATTAATAAATTTGACGCTGTCTCCCGGCTTTATTTCGAGCTTGGCGGGGGAGAAGGCGAAATTCGAAATCTCAACCACATATTCCTTGCCGCCATCGTCTGCGCCCGATGCTGCAGCGGCAGGCGGGCTTTTTGGATAATCCTCGCTGGCAGCAGGAGATGTCTTCGACTCATCATCATCGTTAGCACGCCCGCCATGATGATCATCATGGGAGGGAGCTGGCGAAGGTTTTGGCGTTGCCGTCGCCATTGCCGTTGGTTGAGGTGTGGCTGTTGCCGATGCTTCCGGAGCGACGGACGGCGACGATGATTCCGAAGGCGCGGCTGTTTCATGCTCCATATGCTCATGCTCTTCGCTTGTCATGGAAGCTTCAGGTGAAGGGCTTGGCGTCACCGTCGCTGCCTCTTGCGACGGAGGGGGAGCGGAGGCTGCCTTGTCGGATGAGCTGCCGCATGCCGCAAGCAGAAAGACAAAAAGTAGTCCGGACAGCAGGAGCAGCAGACTTCTCCCGGCTAAGAACTTCATGGCATATCCCTCATTTCACAATAATCTGACCGGTCATAAACGATTTGTGCAGCTCGCAAAAATAATTGTAGGTGCCCGGTTTATCAAGGGTAATCGTGTAGGACTCGCCTGTTTTGAGCACGGGAACCTTAAAGCTGCCGTCAACGGCTACCGCGTTATGCTCCATCTCGTCATAGTTGGTAAAGGTGATTTTGGAGCCGGCTTCAACGGTAAGAGGCTCGGTGCCGAAAGAGAATTGTTTTATGTCAATCCGGTAGGTTTTGGCTTCCGGGGTTATGCCTTTGAAGGTAGACGGATTAATAACAAACCATACCTGATTTACGCTTTGGCCAAGCACATCACCCGCTTGCGTATCCTTGATAAAGTAGTAGAGCGGGTAGCCTTTGTAAGTCCATTGCTTCGTGCCGTCGGCACGGGTAATGCTCGAGAAATCGGCTTTATTCAGGAAGGCGGGAATTTGCAGCTCATCGGAAGTGAACACAGGCCAGTTGACGAGGCATTGTCCTCCGCATGCATTGATATTCTCGGCATCTTTGGTGAAATAGTACAAGGTCATGCCGTTATTGTCGGCCAGATAAGTACCCAGCTCTTGGGAGCTTCGCAGCTCAATCCTTTTCCCGTGTGGTAGCGCCGCGGTTTGCGGGAGCACGCCTGTCTCCCGGAGGCTCGCAAAGAAGGATTGCCCCTTCGGTGTTTGCACGCTTAAGGCCTCGATAAGCGCTGTCGCAAGATGAGCGTTGGTTAACGGGCTTGCTGCCGCAATGGATGCCATGCCTTTGGATGCGGCAAAGGTTAACGTATCCGCGTAAGCGAATTCGGATCCGGAACGGAAGCCGATATTTTCGAGAAGCACCTTGTACAGCTGTTGGGAGCTGACGGGATCGTTCGGATGGAAGGTGCCGTCCGGATTGCCGGCCCAGCCCAGTTCAGGATGCTGTTTCAAGTAAGCAAGGATGGGAGCGTTGGATTGGCCTGCTTTGTCTGCGTCTCTAAAAGAAGATGTGCCCATGCTCGCCATGGCTTCCTTTAAATGGCCGTTCAGGCGCAAGGAAATGATGGCCGCTTGCATGCGCGTCGTTCGTTTGGCGAGGTAAGCTTCGTTAACGCCGCTGCCGTCGCCCAGCAAGAGTCCCAGCTTCGCAGCGGATTCCGCATCGGTTGTTACGGAAGCGGGCTGCGGCTCCGCAGCCGATGCTCCAATGACAGAAGACAGCAGACCCGTTAAAAGTACGGCGGCAAACATAAACATCGTTAATTTTTTGGTAGTCATGAATCATCCTCCTTAAAGAATAATGGTTTCTTATAGGAGGTAACGAAGGAAATGAAATAGCGGTTTGAGGGAATTTGAAATTTTTTTTCGGGGGTTATGAAAAAGGGAAGGTCCATGCGAGTGGACATGGACCCTTCGTATCTCGTTATTAATGGTTGCTATGCGGAATATCGCATTTGTTCTGAATGAACCGGATCTGATTCTCGAGCCGGTTCATTTCTTCCTGCTGCTCGGCTGTGGATGCGGATCCGTTTCTTAACGAGTCAAGCTGAGCGATAAGATTCGGCAAATCGGAAGAAGCATTCGCGCAATCATAGCTGCTGTTCAAATCTGTAGTCATGGCTGTAATCACTCTCCCTCTGTATGGTAGTTACGATTGTCCGCCAGTTAGTATGATCCGGATCGGCAATTATGATGCGAACTTGTGACAAAATTAGCATATTTGATTCCGGCCGTACATACCTGTATAGAAAGCATTTGCATCACTACTAGGAGGCGGTATCGTTTGGCACAGGAGTATGCCTATATGGCCGTATGGCTTCTGGGCTTGTTTGGCATCGTGGGTACGGTAATCGCTTGTGTGGCAAAGTTTGTCGTTAAAGATTCCTTATCTTATGATCAAACGCATGTATGGCGTAGAAAACTGCCTCCCGAAACGAAGAAAAAAGAATAAGAAAAAATCGGCTGTCCGCGATTGCGGCAGCCGATTTTCTGGTTTTAGAAGGTTGGCAGATTGTCGAGATTATTGTCCTTGCGGCCATCCGCGTTTGAACGAAGATGCTCTTCGTGGTCACGGCCTTTAAAAACGTTTAATCCCGCAATTTCATTATTTTTAACCATCGATTGAGCGGTTTTATAATCGACGACCCGGCCAGAGGTTAATTGCAGCTCCACGATATCGCCGTCTCCGTTCTTGCGTACGGCTACTACTTCTTCTTGTGTTTGATCCATATTATCATCCTCCCGATGATAGTATGGATCAAACTGGACGAATACATGCATACGCCTGTTGGCTTAAGCATTAAATTTTTGACCGGACTCCGCCCACCTGCATAAGCTATACCTAGAGCGGATGTCTGCAGCGCCAGTAGCGCGGTGGATATCTGCTTGTTAGGTTTTAATCTCGTATACGGCAAGCTGTTCGACGAAGCGCATTTTCCCCGTATGGCCGACGAACTCCTCCATATTGTCGTTATAGTGCATCAGCCACACCTTCTCCTGGATGTCCTCAGGCAGCGTCAGCAGCTCGTCCAGACTCGCATGAACGACTCCCGGGGAGATCAGCTGGCAGTCATGAAAGATCGTTGTTACCCCGTTTGCGATTAATTCCTTCAGCAGTCCGCCGTCAAACTTCATATCCGCGGAATAGAAAAAGGTCTCGTTAAAGAGGAAAGAGTAGCTCAGCTTGCCCGCAATATGCTCCGTCCGGATCAGCTTCACGCGAATCCCGGGGTGGATTTCGCGGGACTCGCCTTCCTTTATAGGACAAACGTCAAAGAAATCGGAAAGCGCGTTAAGCGGCTCTTGTGTCAGTCCCCCGCGAAGCGTCTGCTCCCATAATGGCTCAACCAGCGTGTCGGCGATATACAGGACGGGCTTTTTGCCGTAACGGAACATCATTTGAAACGCGTATTCCTCCAGCCCTCCGACATGGTCGCCATGCATATGGCTGATCAGCACCGCATCGAGATCGTCAAACGAGTAGCCGGCATCGTGAAGCGACCGGGGCAGCGTGATCCCGCAGTCGACAAGCAGTTTGAAGCCATCAACCTCAATCAATCCATTATTGTTCGAATATTTTTTCGCGAAAGCACCGCCGGTGCCAAGCATTTGAATGCGCAAGCTTAGATCGCCTCCCCTTACATGGTTGTCTCCACTTTACCAAATAAAGCAAGATGTTGACAAACAACAGATGCATAATGCCCTCAGCCTACATATAATGCAGAAGCAAAAACGGCGGGGGGATTGAACGAAGATGAGTGCAGCAGCGGCAAAGGGCAAAGGCAAAGTTGCGAAGAAGAAAAAGTCGTCCAGTGAGAGGAAGCAATACCATTACAAGCTCGTATTGTCTGACACTTGCGCGGTGTGCAAAACGCCGTGCGAGCGTGGGATGCGCTATTGGAAGCGAATGCAGGAGCCCGGAGCGGTAGGGAAGGGCGTGCCTTGCGTCTTGACCCGCACTTACAGCTAACCGCGGGCAAATACGTTAGTATTTCCTGGGCAAGCGCATGATTCAACAGCTTTTGACAAGTTCAGCCTAGAACGGCTGTGCTTAAAAACTTTTATTGCCGGGCGCAACTTTGGGCCAAAACCCGAGTATAACCAAACATCCAGACAAACCGGATGGAGGGGGGGTTAACAGCAATGAAAGTCGGATTCAAAAAAGTAGCTATTCTGCTCGCTATTTTGTCGGTATTCGGAGGTACACTCATTTTTGCCGATTCAGCATCCCAGAAAGTACGCGTTATCGTAAACGGCAGTGAGCTGGATGACGGCGGCATTATTGTGGACGGCAAAACCTACTTGCCTCTTCGACAGATGGTAAACAGCCTGAATGCGTTAGTTGACTGGGATAATCAGAGCAAGAAAGCGACAATTAACAAGCCTAACGTCCATATGATCTTGTTCCAGGATAAGGTGATCTTTGGCAATGTGGACAAAGGCAACAAATATACGTTTAATGTCTTCTCCCAAATCGACAACCTTAAGACAGACATCTCTGCTGTAAAAGTGTCGATTACGGACCCCTATGGCACAGAGAAGGTCATTCAATCCCAGAATGTAAGCATCACGAAGGATAACTTCTGGTACCGGACGGAGGATATCAAGTATAACTTCGAGTACGCCGGCAAATACGCGGTTCGGTTCTATTTAAAAACATCGGCCTCGGATGACTGGACGGTTGTATCGGAGAAGCTGATCACCTCCCAGTAAACAAGGATCGATAGGAGGACGCTCTGTGCTGCGGCAGGGCGTCTTTTGTTTGACCGGCGTTCCTCCGCATGGTACGATACGTAAGTATGTATAAATAACTGAAATGGGGTAATTCCATGAGCGAGCATCAACATCAGCACGGCGAAGACTGCGGCTGCGGACATGATCATGAACATGATGAGCATGTGTTCATCGTGACAGACGACGAAGGCCAAGAGCGTGAAATGGTCATGGTCTATACATTTGAATCGGAGAATAACGTTTATGCTGTATTGCTGGATCGCAACGATCCGGAGGCTGACGGCGTGATCTTCCGTATTGAAGAAGAGAACGACGAAGCATTCCTTGTTGGTATCGAAGACGATGCGGAATGGGATCGCGTAACGGCGATCTACGAGGAAATCGCGCGTACCGAGAACGAGAACAAAGAAGGTTAATGTCCGAAAACACCCGTCTGATCCAAACGGCTTTCAGCCCGGATCGACGGGTGTTTTTTATTTGCGAGGATTATAATAAATCGTACGGCCGTTAAACATCGTAAGCTCGGCAAGCAGCTGCTTCGCTAAATACTTGCATAGCTCGTTAGCCTTTGCCTTGTCGCCATGAGTGGACCCGTCGGGAAGGACGACTTGAATCGTGGAAGGGCCTTCCGCTCCATTGCCAAACACAATATATTTGTATCCGGGATTGGTGCCTTGCAAGTAAAACCATCGGTCATCCTGCTTCGTTTCGATTGTATACGGAAAAGCCGCTCCCGCATAATCCCATTCGAGCTGCGAGCCGGTTAAAGCGGTCTGCTCCCGGTAACGCAATAGCTTTTCCTTCAGTTCGTCAAGCGGAAGTTCACTAACGGCAGATCCTTGAACAAGCTTAATAAATGCGCTTTGACTCATTCGTCCCACCCCCATCTCATCATAGCATGGCGCTCTGTGGATTTACAATAAGTGGAATCATGCGAAAAAAGCCAACGGCATCGCTTTAAAGCTCTGCTGTTGGCTTTTCGTTTAGAAGATCGCGTTTTCTTCCACAATGACCTTAACGAATTGAATGCTGCGGTCCTCCGGCCCTTTAACGGGCAGGCCAACCTCAACATGGTCCACGATATAGTCGATGTTCTTCTGCGAGATGACTTCGCCCGGCAGTAGAATCGGAATGCCCGGCGGGTAGACGTAAATAAATTCGGCGATAATCCGTCCCGCGGATTCCTTGAACGGCACGATCTCGGTCTCGCCGTAGAAAGCGTCGCGCGGCGTCAGGGAAAGCTGCGGGATTTCCGGGATTTTTACGACAAGCTCGCGGGCTTCCGCGCCTTCATGGTAGGTCTCGGACAAACCGCGGAGCGCATGCAGCAATTTATCGACCGACTCCGAGGTATCTCCAGGCGTCACAAGGCAAAGAATGTTATACATGTCGCTCATCTCGATCTCTACGTTGTAGTGATCGCGGAGCCAGTTCTCAACCTCGTAGCCGGTTACGCCAAGATGGCGGACATGGACCGTAACTTTGGTCGGATCGTAATCGTAGGTTGCTTCGTCGCCCAGAATCTCTTCGCCAAAGCAATAAAGGCCGGGGATCTGATTGATCTGTTCACGGGCATATTGGGCAAGTTCAATCGCGCGCTCCGCGATTTCGTGGCCGTTCATCGCCAGATTGCGCCGCGAAGTGTCCAGCGATGCGAGCAAAATATAGGATGTCGAAGTTGTCGTCAGCATACTCAGAATCGTCTGGATGCGGAACGGGTTGATCCGGCCTTTGCGTACGTTCAACACCGAGCTTTGCGTCATGGAGCCGCCAAGCTTATGCACGCTTGTGGCTGCCATGTCGGCACCGGCCTGCATGGCGGACATCGGAAGCTTCTCGTGGAAATGAATCAGTACGCCATGCGCTTCGTCTACAAGAACCGGAATGTCGTAGCTGTGAACGAGATCCACGATTTCCTTCAGGTTCGCGCAAATGCCGAAGTAGGTCGGATTAATGACCAGAACGGCTTTGGCATCCGGATGGCGGTCAAGCGCGCGCTTCACCGAACGGGTCGTTATGCCGTGGTCGATCCCCAGATTCGAATCGCGCGCGGGCGAGATGAATACGGGACGCGCGCCGGCGAAAATAATAGCGGCCATGACCGACTTATGGATGTTGCGCGGCACGATAATTTTGTCGCCCGGGCTGCAGACGGTCAGAATCATCGTAATAATCGCGCCGCTCGTGCCTTGTACGGAGAAGTACGTGTAATCTGCGCCAAACGCATCGGCGGCAAGCTTTTGCGCTTCTTCAATAACGCCGGTTGGCTGATGCAAGTCATCAAGCGGAGCTATATTTATAAGATCGATCGACAAGGCGTTGTCGCCGATAAATTCGCGAAACTCAGTATCGCTGCCGAGACCTTTCTTATGCCCCGGAATATGAAATTGTACCGGATCGTTCTCCGCATGGCGGCGGAGTGCGCTGAAGAGCGGGGTTTTGTTATGATCCATCGCTTTCGTCCCTGCCTTTCGACTGTCGTCAAATGTCTATTGTACAAACAAAGTTGAGTATAGCAAAAACAAGTCGGAATGCAAGCAACAATTTTACTGATGAAGACGGGCATTCCGAAGCTGGACTAGTATTGTTCTCCATTTGTTCATAACTATGGCCAGCTTGATATGTTACGATAAGGGATGGGGTGAAGACAAAATGCGAGATAAACGACTTCTAATAGTAATGGCTATTCTAATGACCACCTTCATTGGGTTCGGGATTATTATTCCTGTTATGCCTGAAATGATTAAAGCCGTAAGCCCGGGTAACGCCGAGCATCATACGGGTTTAATGCTCGCGCTCTACTCGGCCGTGTCGTTCATACTCTCTCCATATTGGGGAGGCTTATCCGACCGGATTGGCCGGAGGCCGATTATTATCATTGGCGTGACCGGTTTCGCAATCAGCTTTTTCTTGTTTGGCTTATCCTCCGACAATTTGACCATGATGTATCTTTCCCGTATTCTCGGGGGCTTGTTCTCCGGAGCGGTCACGTCGGTTATTGTTGCTTACGTAGCGGATATTACGCCGCCTGAGCAGCGTACGAAAGGAATGGGGCTTGTCGGCATGTCGATTGGCTTCGGCTTTACGATTGGTCCCGGCGTAGGCGGTCTGCTCAGTCAGGTTTCGCTCGAAGCGCCTTTTTACGCCGCCTCGATCATGGCGTTAATTACTTTGTTTTTTGCGATAACCAAGCTGAAGGAATCGCTGCCGCCCGAGAAACGAAGAGCCGCGGGCGAGAAGCGGGAATCGCGCTGGTCCGCCTTTACCGGGCCGCTTAAGTTTCTTTACGTTCTTGCGTTCTTCGTTACGTTTACGCTCGCGGGCATGGAGGCAACGCTGCAGTTCTTCGGCATTCAGCGCTTTGACGTAACGCCGGTTCAGGTAGGCATGCTGTTCTTCGTATGCGGCTTTGTCGGCGCGCTTGTGCAAGGCGGAGTGGTGCGGCGCAGAATCAAGCGCGGACAGGAGCCTCAATACATCGCGCTTGGGCTGATCATCTCGGCGATAGGCTTCTTCCTGCTGCTGGCGGCCCATTCCTTATGGTGGGCTACCTTGTCGCTTGCCGTATTCGGCATCGGCAACTCGTTGATCCGTCCGTGCGTAACCTCGTTAATTACCCAGAAGACGCAGGTGGGACAAGGCGTTGCATCCGGCCTCAGCTCTTCGATGGACAGTCTTGGACGTATTCTCGGACCGCTTGTTGGTTCATTCTTGTTTACGGTCGATTTGCGCCTGCCGTACGTTTCCGGCGGCATTCTGTGTCTCTTGGCACTGATCCTGCTCGTGCAATTCCGCAGAATGGACAGCTCGGCAGGTACAACTGCAGCGCAGGAATAAGGAATGGGGCTTAGCCTGCTTCTCAAGAATACATGAGAAGCAGGCTTTTTTGTTTTTTCCAGAGAATGGCATGTACCAAGCCTGCATATAAATGAGGTAGAGCAAAAAGAGGTGAAAGGAAGAATGGGGATACTGTCTTGGCGCAGGTGGGCGGCAATCATATTGGGGAGCCTGCTGATATCGGTCGGGATTAATTTTTTTCTTGTACCATTGATGATTTTGGATGGTGGACTTATTGGGATCGCTCTCATCGTCAATTATCTGCTTCACATGCAAGTAGGGCTGACCATGCTGATATGCAGTATCCCGATTTTTGCCCTGGTCTGGTTTCAAAACCGGAGTATGATCTACCAGAGCCTGAACGGCCTGCTGTTATCCAGCTACGTCATCGATTTGCTCAGCCCTTACCGCTTCCATTTTCTCTATTACATTGAATGGACACCTTTTACGCGCGCGGTGCTTGGCGGCTTTTGCATCGGGACAGGCCTTGGAATCATGCTTAGGAACGGTACATCCACCGGAGGGACGGACCTGCTGGCCCATTTTTTGTCCCGTTATATTCCGCTAAACGTTGGGGTGATTATTTTTTTGACCGATTTCATGATCATCGGGACGGGGGCTCTTCTTCTGCCCGAGGATACGTTTGTGCTATCCCTCATCACGGTTGCGGCAGGGGGAGTGGCGACAAGCCTTTGCACGTGGAATTTGCCGCATAATCATCAGTTCAAGCATCATTAAAAAAGCCGAAGTCATCGCGGGAAGCCGCTCTCTTGGAAGAGGGGAGTTTCCTGCCATGCCTTCGGCTTTTTCATTCGATTTCTTTACGGAGTTAACCCCTTCATGATAAAAGCGATCGTCGCTTCGCGTTCCTGCTCGTCATTCCAGCTGCTGCCTTCCCGTTTGCCGTATAACGTCCGGACCGCGGCATAACCGATAAGGGAGGAGACGGTAAGTCTGATTATCGTGTAAGGGGACCAGTCCACAAGACTTCCTTCTTCCTGGAACCTGCGGATATTCGGCGTGACCTTCTCGAATACCTTCGCGAGAATCAGCTTCTCGAATTGCTCCTGCAGCTCGGGATGAAACGGAATCTCTTGGATAAAAATTTTCAGCACGTTTAAATGCTTCTCAAGAAAAGCCAGCCGGTTCTCGAGAATCGCGCGCAGCATCTGGTCGTAGCTGTCGTATTTGCCGTCCAGCACTTTATAAAATTCCCTCATGACAAACGGCGCGACAAGCTTTGCCATCACCGGTGCCACGATGGAGACGAGCAATTCTTTTTTTGTTTTGTAATGCCGGAAAATCGTGCCTTCCGCAACCCCTGCACGTTGCGCGATTTCGCTCGTGGACGAAGCGGCAAAGCCTTTCTCCGCGAATATCTCGGAAGCAGCCCTGACGATTTTCAGCTGCTTATCGGTCATCGATTTCTCGTCGCCAAGCTTATTCAGCTCATCCAGCCATTCTTCAATCGGCTCGCTCATGCCAGACACTCCCTTTTTGCCCATTCCCGTCATTATAGCAGAAAAAGAAGGAATCCTACATGCGGCGGTGCTTCTTCAACGCCATTACGTTCAAAAGCGCGAACAGGACCGACAAGCCGGCCAGCACGTAAATGTCCAGCTGGATATCGGCAAGGCCGTCCCCGCGGATCATAATCCCCCGCATGGCATCCGCTCCGTAGTAGAGCGGCATGATGAAGCTGAGCTTTTGCAATGCCGGATTCATGGCATCGAGATTAAACAATCCGGAGAAGAATGCCTGAGGCACGATAATAATCGGAATGAATTGGATAATCTGAAATTCGCTGCTCGCAAACGAGGACAGCAGGGTGCCAAGCGTTAATGCGGTTAAGGACAGCAGCAGATTAATCAGCAGCATATGGACGATATGGCCGGCCATCGACATGCCAAGCACCTGAACGGAGAACCAGGCGATCAGCGAAGCCTGGAGCAGCGTGAAGATGCCAAAACCAGCCAAGTAGCCCAATACAATCTCCGATCTGCGGATTGGGGTCGCCAGCAATCTTTCCAGCGTGCCGCTTGTTCGTTCGCGAAGGAAGGATACTCCCGCGAGCAGGAAGACAAAAAAGAAAGAAAAGAAGCCGATCAGCACGGGGCCAAATGAATCAAAGGAGGCCATATCCGGTCCGCCGTACAGATAGTGAACCGCGGGAGCAAGCTCCTTAACATTGCCCTGAAGCGCTTTTTGCATGATTAACTGCGTACTGCGGCTTACCGACGGATCGCTGCCTTCCAGCGTAATATCCGGTTTGCCGTCTTTGATCTGCACATAAGCGTCCAGCTCTCCGCTATGAAGGGCTTTATCTGCTGCTTCGACGGTATCGTAGACGGTAATGCTGGCATTCTGTTCCTCCAGCTTTTCAGCGAATGCGGCTGAGGGACCGGTTAATCCTATCTCCGGCGATACGGTTCTTCCGTCGAATACAAGCTTCGTTAAGCTAAGAATGAGCAGAGGGGCGAGGAACAGCAAGGCCAACGTCCTTTTGTCCCGGACGAATTGCCGGATAATGCGCACAACCAGCGCTCGTATTCTCATGCTTGCTCCTCCTTCCGGCTGCCAAGGGCGATAAACGCTTCTTCAATCGTGTGGACACCGGCATGCCTGATAATGGCTTCGGGCGTATCGAGCGCGATTAATTTCCCGTCCCGGATCAAGGCCAGGCGGTCGCATTTCTCGGCTTCGTCCATGACGTGAGTAGTGACGATAATCGTTACGCCTTGCTGCGTCAAGGCACGCAGCTCATTCCAGATAGCTTGCCGGAGAACGGGATCGATGCCAACCGTCGGCTCGTCAAGCACAAGCAGCTGAGGCTCGTGCAACAGAGCAATAGCAAGCGATAAACGGCGCTTCATGCCGCCGGAATAAGCGTTTGCCGGTTTATCCAGATGGTCGGTCAAATTTACCAACGCGGCAGCGGACTGGATACGGGAAGCAAGCGCTTTGCCGGACAGCCCGTAGAGGGAGCCGTAAAAGGCCATGTTTTCCTTGCCGGTCAGCTCCTGATAGAGGGCATCGGACTGTGCCATATAACCGAAGGTCTGCAGCATCTTGAGCTGAGGCATCGGTTCGCCGAACAATTCAACCTGACCGCCGTCTGCCCTGTCGATGCCTGTCACGAGCTTGATAAGCGTTGTTTTCCCGGAGCCTGAAGGACCAAGGAGTCCAAACAGTTCTCCGCGATTGACGTTAAGGGTAATGTCGTCCAATATCTTCCGATCCCCAAACCTCCTCATGATTCCGGAGAGGGCAATAGCAGGCTTTTCCGCTGATTTCGTCAATAGAAACACCTCTTTGAGTGGAGTGAGTGAATACTCACTTTCAGTATAAGTACGGTCGGATCAACTGTAAAGTGAGTACTTGCTCATTTTTGACTCCGTACTTGAATTAACAAGTTAGAGTCAGTCGAAAATACAATTCCAATTGACGATAAACCACCTCTAAACGCGGTCGATCATTTTGGGGAAGCTTCGATAGAGGTTATATCATACTGGACCTAAGTCGTAGACGCTCTCCGACCCGGGGCGAGAGTAAAATACCGTCTGGAGACGTTTTTACATTATTTTCAATGCAGGTATGCTTAGAAATGTCAAAAACACAAAAAAGAGAATTCCGAATAGGGAGAAGGAGTAGTTGTAATGAACAAGTTAACCGAATGGTCGTTCCGCAACAAGGCGGCCGTTATCCTGATCGTCGTTATGGCATTGACGGTTGGGGTCATCAGTTATTTGAAGCTGCCGATGGAGTTCCTGCCGGAAGCGGATAACCCGCAAGTCATGGTTACTGTAATCGGGCCTGGCATGGACGCCAAATCGATGGAGCAGCAAGTGACCAATCCGCTCGAAGAAGCGGTCATGTTCACGAAAGGCAAAACCGATATGTTCTCGACCTCGGGGAACGGTTACGCCCAGGTTAACGTTAATTTCGATTCCAATACGAATATGAAGGAAGCAAAAGCCGAAATCGAACGTTCGGTTGATCAAGTTCAGCTTCCGCAAGGCGTCATGAAGCCTTTTGTCGTCCAGTTTAATACGTCGATGATTCCGATCTCCTGGATCGTTGTTACCTTTGACGAAGGTCTTAGCGAGCAGGAGAAGGACGCGAAGCTCAAGCTGGTCAACACGGAATTGCAAAAGTCCGAAGGAGCGGGTCAGATCAGCGTAAACGGCAAGTCTACGCCATCGATCCACATTACTCCCGATACCGGTAAGCTTGCGCAAAAGGGACTTCCGGTTCAATCCCTTCTTGGCGTGCTCCAAGGACGCGGCGTTTCCGCTTCGATCGGCGAGCGCAATGTAGACGGCGCTGCCGGCAACATTAATGTATATGACGAAGTAACAAGCCTCGATACGCTTCGCAATCTTCCGGTTGCGCCTGGCGTGAAGCTGTCCGATGTCGCAAAGGTGGAGCAGGCGAAAGAGCAGGAGAGCATCAGCCGGATGAACGGCAAGGACGCGATTTTGTTCACGGTATCGAAGTCGGCGAATGCCAATGCCGTATCAACGGGCAAAAACGTGGAGAAGACGGTCGAGCGTCTGAACAAGGATGTAAAAGGCGTGGAAGCGATTGTTCTGCTCAGCACGGCCGAATCGGTAACCCACTCGGTAAACAGCATGCTTCGCGAGGTGCTGATGGGTGCTTTGTTTGCAACCATTATCATTCTGCTCTTCATGCGCAACCTCCGCGCAACGATCGTTACGATCGTATCGATTCCGTTGTCGCTTGGCATCACGCTGTACTTGCTCGATTTGTCCGGCGTCACTCTTAATATCATAACGCTTGGCGGTGTGGCCGTAGCGGTTGGGCGTCTCGTGGACGACAGCATCGTAGTAATCGAGAACATCTACCGCAGGCTGCAAAAGGAGCCGTTCTCGGTTACCGTCATTACCGATGCAACCAAGGAAGTCGCAACGGCGATTACCTCTTCGACACTGGTTACCGTAGCGGTATTCCTGCCGATGGGTCTGCTCCGCGGCTCCCTGCAGGCCTTCCTGCTGCCGTTTGCGCTGACCGTAGCTTATTCGCTTTTGTCCTCGCTGCTGGTTGCCTTAACGGTCGTGCCGCTGCTTAGCGCGATTCTGCTCCG
Organism: Paenibacillus sp. BK033; assembly: GCF_004345425.1. GTDB lineage: Bacteria > Bacillota > Bacilli > Paenibacillales > Paenibacillaceae > Pristimantibacillus. The sequence continues at coordinate 560,111 of NZ_SLVP01000002.1, read as the reverse complement.
CGGCACAAAGGAAAAGCCGCATAAGGGCTCGGATAAATTCGCATCGTTTATCCGCTGGAATCTGCAGCACAAATGGGTGACGCTTCTTATCGCCTTGCTGCTGTTCGTAGGCTCCATCGGTTCTTACGCGATGATGCCGAAAGGCGCGCTTGATTCCTCCAGTGCGGAGAACCTGAACATTTCCCTGCAGTATCCGAGCGATACGCCGTCGGATAAGGTTGAGCAGGGCGGTACGCAGCTGGAGAGTTTCCTCAAGGACAGTAAAAGCGTGGAATGGGTAATTATGCAGCTAGGCAACAGCTCCGAGAATGCGCAATACGGTTCGGTGTCCTCGCCAACGCTGGTTACGTATATGGTGGATCTGAAGAAAGGCGTAGACGCCGAAGTATTCATGGATGAAGTGAAGAAGCAAAAAACGAACTTCAGCGATGCCGAGCTGTCCGTCAACGCGACCGATCTGATGATGGGCGGAGGAGGTTCCCAGGTCTTCATTGACGTGACGGGCGATGATCCGGAAAAACTGACGCAAACCGCGGATCAATTGATTGCCGCAATCAAGCCGGTTAAAGGCGTGCTCAAAGTTCAAAGCAACCAGGAAGAGAAAAAGCCGGTGTATACCTTCCAAGTGAACCCGGAAAAAGCAAAAGGCCAGGAAGTTTCGATGCAGCTGCAAAGCATTCTGAATCCGGTACCGGTAGGCAGCATCAAGGTAGACGGACGCGACACCTCTGTCGTTGTGCAGCCGGTTGTTAACCCGGATACCGAAGCGGCGCTTAAGGATCTAACCATTGCAACGGAATCCGGCGCGGTTCCGGTATCAAGCGTGGCGAAGCTGGTCCGTACGGAAGAACCAAGCTTGTATTACCACAAAGAAGGCAAGGTCTATGTACGGATTACCGCTGAAGCCGATCCCGAGAAGCTTTCGGTCGTTGGCAAGGATATTCAGAAGGCCGCGGATAAGCTCAAGCTTCCGGATGGCGTCGAACTGAAGGTTGGCGGCGCATCGGCAGACCAGGCAAGCGATTTCGCAGACATTGGCATGACCGCTCTTATATCGATTGGCATCGTGTACTTGATTATGGTGCTGACGTTCAAAACGCTGCGCGCTCCGCTCGCCATTATGTTCTCGCTGCCGCTTGCGGCGATTGGCGCAGTCGTAGGACTCTTGATCTCCGGCGTTACGCCCGACTTTACGGCAATGTTCGGCGCGTTGATGCTGATAGGCATCGTGGTGACGAACGCAATCGTTCTCATCGACAGAGTGAAGCAAAACGAAGAAACGATGTCGATCCGCGATGCGCTGGTTGAAGCGGCGACAACCCGGATGCGTCCGATCATCATGACGGCCGTTGCAACGATCTGTGCTATGCTTCCTCTCGTATTCGGGGCAAGCGAATCGGGCAGTATCGTATCGCAAAGCTTGGCGATCGTCGTGATCGGCGGTCTGGCGGCGGCAACGCTTCTGACGCTGATCGTTGTTCCTTGCATGTACGAATTGCTGTTCTTCCGCGCTTCCCGCAAGCAGCGCCGTGCCAAAGCGCAGGCTGCCAAAGCGGTTACAGCAGTATAATCTATAAAATCAAAAAAGCTGTGCGGAGTTCATTCCGCACAGCTTTTTCTTCTTCCCCCAGCCTTTGTTTCGGTTTTTGCTTTTGTTGTTCAGGTTACGAGCAAACGAAGCATGAAATGATTCTGGAGAAACGTAGTGGTCGCTTTTGCTCGGGGATTCCAACCTTGTACAATCTAATCGAAGGAATCCACGAGCAATGGCGATCGGAAGAACATTTCATGCGCAGTGTGCAAATAGTAACCTGATCCTCTTAAACCGAAGCGGCCAAACGATACAAAGGCATCAACGTTTCATAGGTGTCCTGAGCCAGCTTGTACAGCGCATCCCCATCGCGCAGAAGCGGGTCTCCGGCGGGAAGATGGCGGCCGATCAGAAACTCGGCTTTTTGCACGTCGCGAAGCCGGGTAAGGGCGTTGATCCAATCCTGTTTGCCCATCTCGCTTACGGCCTTGGACTCCTTCTTCATATGGTCAAGCGAAATCACGTAATCCGAAGGAACCGCTCCAATCACCTCATCCAGATGGTTCAGATAAACGGAAGCGATCTTGGACTTATCCGGCGCTTCGTAAATAAGGGCAAACCACAGGAACAGATGGTCGTCGAACAAGCCAAGCTGGAAATGCGGATGCGCTTTGTAGCCGCGTTTGTTGTTGCAGATGGCTAGCCAGGTATCCTTAGGCGGATTTACGGTCCGGCGGGCATGCCTCGCGATATGCAGGAACATTTCGTCGCCTGCCTGCGCGGCAATGTCGCCGGCAAGCCTTTCGCCCAGATAACGGAACTTCGGGCGAATCCGTTCCTCAATGGCAGCCATGCGCTGCTCCAAGCCATCGATCAGAAACGTGTCAAAATCCTTTTGTTCAAAGCCCGTAAAGGTACCGGTTGTTGGTGTTATAGTCATCTATTTGATCTCTCCTCGCGATAAAAACCGATAATTAAGCTTGATTATAGCACGTTTGTTCCTATATGCGCATCTTGGACATCTTGACGCGGAAGAACACTTGTTGTAAATTTATCTAAATATTCCAACAGCTTTGATCAAGGTCGAGCTTAAGCGATTGTTCATTTCAGAGAGGAAGTCCACCGCTGCGAGGCTTCCATGAACGCTTAAGACTCATCCTGCCTTGTGAGCTGCAAAGGCTGCCGATTCCATTTAAGTCTTTGCCGGGATGACAATCCCGTTATCTATTAGAGAGCCGGCAGCGCTGCTGCCCCGGTTAACAAAGGGTGGTACCACGAGCACATTCGTCCCTTGCGAATGTGCTCTTTTTGTTTTTCCATCAACCAGTAGGAGTGAGGATCGATGCGTCAAAGCCAACTGTTATTGCCAACCTTGCGCGAAGCGCCTTCCGAAGCGGAATCGGTCAGCCACCGGCTAATGCTGCGCGCGGGCTTGATCAGGCAGCTTGCTGCCGGAATTTATACGTATTTGCCAACGGGCCGCAGGGTGCTGCGCAAGCTCGAGGCGATTATTAGGGAGGAGATGGACCATGCCGGCTGCCAGGAAGTATTTATGCCCGCGATGCAGCCCGCCGATCTATGGCGGCAGTCCGGCCGTTACGAGAAATACGGTCCCGAGCTGATGCGGCTGAAGGACAGGCACGACCGCGAGTTCGCGCTTGGTCCAACCCATGAGGAAGTCATAACGGATCTGGTTCGCGGGGAAATAAACTCGTACCGGCAGCTGCCGGTTACGTTATATCAGATCCAGACCAAATTCCGGGATGAGAAGAGACCGCGTTACGGCTTGCTTCGCGGCAGGGAATTTATGATGAAGGATGCCTACTCCTTCGATGCAGACTGGGATGGCCTTCATGCAAGCTACCAAAGGATGTATGACGCCTATCACCGGATATTCTCCCGATGCGGGCTTCATTTCCGTCCGGTGGAAGCGGATGCGGGGACCATCGGCGGAGAAGGCGGCACCCACGAATTTATGGCGCTTGCGGATATCGGCGAAGATACGATCGCAGCCTGCGACCGCTGCCAGTACGCGGCTAATCTCGAGAAAGCCGGATACAGGATCCCTGAAGGGGATATCCGTAGTACAGGTGACTCTGCCGCTTACCCTGAGCCTGCGAAAATCCATACTCCGAATGTCAGAAAAATCGATGAGCTTGTTCAAGCGCTGGGGGCCTCCGCGGATAAGATGCTGAAGACGCTGCTGTTCCTTGCGGACGGCAAGCCTGTTGCGGTAATCGTCCGAGGCGATCATGAAGTCAACGAGATCAAGCTTGCGGGCTTGCTGCAGGCGGATAAGCTGGAGCTTGCCGACCAAGAAACGACGGAGAGTCTGACTGGCGCAGCCATTGGCTTTGCCGGACCAATCGGATTAAGCGTTCCTGTTATCCTCGATTACTCCGCCGCGGCTATCGGTTCAGCCATTGCCGGCGCAAATGTAACGGATTACCACTGGAAAAATGTCCGTCCAGGCGTACATTTTGAGATTACGATGCTGGGGGACGTGCGAAATGCCGCAATCGGGGATGGTTGCCCGAATTGCGCGGAAGGGAAGCTCCGGATGTTCCGGGGGATTGAGGTTGGGCAAGTATTCAAGCTTGGGACCAAGTACAGCGAGGCCATGCAGGCTAATTATCTTGACGCTGCGGGATCGGAGAAGCCCGTCATTATGGGATGCTACGGAATCGGGATATCCCGCGTTATGTCCGCGGTAGTAGAACAGCATCACGATGAGCAGGGAATTCGCTGGCCGCTTGAGCTGGCGCCTTACCAGGTCCATGTCGTGCCTGTGTCCGCCAAGGACGGGCTGCAGATGGATATAGCCGGCAAACTGTACGGCGACCTTAAATCTGCCGGTTTCGAAGTGCTGCTGGACGACAGAGACGAGCGCCCTGGCGTGAAGTTCAAGGACTCCGATCTGATCGGCGTTCCGATCCGGATCGTTGTCGGAAGACAAGCGGCTGACGGAGTGGTCGAACTGAGGTACAGGAACGGAGGAGAAGCCCAGCTGGTATCAACCGAGGAAGCGTTGGCGCTTGTCAGGGGCTATTTCGGTTCATAATAAACGAGAATAGGCGGTTAGGCATACCGATTGGACGGCTTGACTGCCCTTTTTTCGATTTGGACGTCCAATCCTTTAAAATTAGTCAATAATCCAAGTTGCCAGATCATAAGATGGAGTATAAGATAGAAGTAAGAACAAATTGTCAGACTATTTCGTCAAATGCTTGAAAGGAGGGATTGCCGTGAATAAGAGCTACGAAGTCGAATATTGCAATTTGGAGCTGCGTTTTGACCGCCGGCAAATCCAGAACCTCATCCGTGATCTCATTCAGGAAGGGTACTCCTTGTATTGGAGCGAGACGGAGGGGCAGTTCCTCATTTCAATTCGAACAGGTCGTAAGCTCGTGAAGTTAAGGTTTCAGCGGATGAAGAACCGTTACAAGATCGTTGGGGATTACACCATTAAAGACGAGAAGCTGTCGGAGTTGCTTGAAAAGCTTATTAATGACACACGTGGACATGCGATAGTCAAGCGGATCAAAGATCGTCAGATCGTCATTGAGAACATCATGTTTGGTGAAATAATACGACTTGTGGAGGTGTCCGGAATGGAACATCGGATTATTTATCAAAAGAAGCCATTCGTAACTATAGAGGAAATGATTAAAGCTTTCCAATCCAAGCGTGCCGAGGAACGCGCGGCGGTGCTCCGTTATGAACTGGATTACGAGCTGACGGTGCTGTTCGACGCTCTCCAGGAGAACAACGAGGAGGTTATCGCCGAGTCGAAGGAAAAGCTGGCGCTGCTTCGTTCGGAGATGCTGCAGCTGGAGCTTTGAGATCTCATTGATAGATTTTTTTCGGAAAACGAATCAACGGATGGTTCCTGGAGAATCATTTGATTGATTCGTTTTTTTGTGCGCGCCGGATTTCTCATATTCTGGTTAGCATTTCTTCGCAATATAAGGTAAACTTTCTAAAGCGGTCAGGAAAACTAATGGACGAATGCCGACAAATTCCGCGCAAATGGTTTTCATCTCCTTGCAAAAGGAGTAATATAAGACTATTGAAGACCACCATATTATAAAGAAAAGGATGGAAGAACCAAATGGCTAAACAGCAAATCGGCGTTATCGGCCTCGCAGTTATGGGTAAAAACCTTGCCCTGAACATTGAGAGCAGAGGTTTCACGGTATCGGTGTACAACCGTTCCCGTGAGAAAACAGATGAATTGATCAAAGAATCCGCAGGCAAAAACCTTGTTCCTGCATACACAATTGAAGAGTTCGTGCAATCGCTCGAATCTCCTCGCAAAATTCTGATCATGGTACAAGCCGGCGCAGGTACTGACGCAACCATCGACGCTCTTGTTCCGCATCTGGACAAAGGCGACATTATCATCGACGGCGGCAACGCTTATTTCCCTGACACGGTTCGCCGCAGCAAAGCTCTTGAAGAGCAAGGCATCCGCTTCATCGGTACCGGCGTATCCGGCGGCGAAGAAGGCGCCCTGAAAGGTCCTTCGATCATGCCGGGCGGCCAAGAATCGGCATACAAGCTGGTTGAGCCTATCCTTACAGCTATCTCGGCAAAAGTCGGCGACGACGCTTGCTGCACATATATCGGTCCGGACGGTGCGGGCCACTATGTAAAAATGGTTCACAACGGCATTGAGTACGGCGACATGCAGCTCATCTGCGAAGCTTACGACCTGCTGAAAAACACGCTGGACCTTAACGCTGAAGAGCTTCACAGCATCTTCACGGAGTGGAACAAAGGCGAGCTCGACTCCTACCTGATCGAGATTACGGCCGACATCTTCTCCAAATACGACCCAGAGACTGGCAAGCCTATGGTTGACGTTATCCTTGACTCCGCCGGCCAAAAAGGTACCGGCAAATGGACAAGCCAAAGCTCCCTCGACCTTGGCGTGCCGCTGTCGATCATCACGGAATCCGTATTTACCCGCTTCCTGTCCGCTATGAAAGACGAGCGCATCGCAGCTAGCAAAGTACTGAACGGTCCTGAGAAAAAACCTTTTGAAGGCGACAAAGTAGCATTCATCGAATCCGTTCGCAAAGCGCTCTTCGCTTCGAAAATCTGCTCGTACGCACAAGGCTTCGCGCAAATGCGCGCAGCATCCGAAGAATACGACTGGAACCTTCGCTATGGCGACATCGCTAAGATCTTCCGCGCAGGCTGCATCATCCGCGCGCGCTTCCTGCAAAACATCATGGACGCTTATGACCGCGATCCTAACCTGAGCAACCTGCTTCTTGACCCTTACTTCCAAGGTGTCGTTGATTCGTACCAAGGCGCGTGGCGCGAAGTGGTTGGCACAGCCGTAGCTAACGGCGTACCGGTGCCTGCATTCGCAAGCGCTTTGTCGTACTTCGACAGCTACCGTTCAGAGCGTCTGCCTGCTAACCTCTTGCAAGCGCAACGCGACTACTTCGGTGCGCATACCTTCAAACGTCTGGACAAAGAAGGCACGTTCCATTTCAACTGGATGAATTCCTAATCCGGTTTGATTATTTTAGCCCGTATGAAGCTTCGATGAGGCAATTCCGCAGGCGGGTAGCCTCCTGCTCGGAGTAATGCTTGCGGCGGATCAGCAGCATGGAAGCTTCGGCGAAATAATGAAAGTTTTTCAATAAGCGTGGCTGCGAAAGGTCCCTGAGTGCAGGGTCCCCGTCAGCCACCTTTTTTTTAATATATTCAAGCATCCAGACGACGTCCTCGCGGCAAAGCGGGTGATCGGGACTCAGTATTCGGTCGATTCTTTCGCTGGTCAGGCGGCTGTCGGGCAAATGCGATTCATTGGTCATGCCTTTTCACTCCTATTTATGAAATATGCATCATTATCATCCATACGGCATATGCAACTTTTTTATACCCTATTCCAGATAAAAAATGATATGATGTTGTGGAAAAGCATGCATGTAGGGGAAAAGAAGATAGGGGAGTTCTTGCATTGAAGCAACGCACAAGCAAAATTGTATTGGTAGGCTTTATGGGAACGGGCAAATCCACCGTCAGCCGTTTGCTTGCAGAGCAGCTTGGCTGGTCCCGTTACGATTCGGATGAAGTGATCGTGGAGCGCGAAGGGACAATCTCGAAGCTGTTCGAGACCCTCGGCGAAGCAGGCTTCCGCGATATCGAAAGCAACGTGCTCGCATCGCTATTGGAAGCGGAGGAAAGCGCCGTTATAGCGACCGGCGGCGGCTGCGTGCTGATGGAGCGGAACCGGGAAGCCATGCTGAAGCACGGCTTCGTAGTCGCGCTTACGGCAGACGCGGAGCATATTATCGACCGGGTGAAGTCCGATACGGCCCGTCCGCTGCTGCAGGGCGACATTGCAGCTAACGTTCACCGGATTATGGAGCAGCGTAAGAACGCTTACGATTTTGCGCATCTCCGTTTGGATACAACGTCATTAACGCCGCAGGAAGCGGCCGAAATGATATTGAAGGCATGGCAGGAGAAATAACGAACGACTCTAATAAAAAGGAGAATTGCTGCATAATGGACGTAATTGTTACACCTACTCCAACACTCCAAGGGGAAATTCAAGCGCTTTCCTCAAAAAACTATACGACTCGCTACCTGCTTGTCGCTGCGCTTGCGGATGGGACAAGCACGATCTACTATCCGGCCCACAGCGAAGACAGCGACGCGATGCGCCGTTGCATCCGCGATTTGGGCGCGATCGTGGAAGAGGACGACGAGAAAATCGTCATTACGGGCTTTGGCAAAACTCCGAAGGCCGTGGATCAACTGGATGTAGGCAATGCCGGCGCGGTTCTGCGTTTCCTGATGGCTATTGCTTCGCTGTGCCCGGATGTTACTTTCATTAACCGCTATCCGGATTCCTTGGGCAAACGCCCGCATAACGATCTGATCGAGGCGCTGGGCCAAATGGGCGTAAAGATTGAACATAACGAAGGCAAGCTGCCGATCCGCATCCAAGGCGGAGCGCCAAAAGGCGGCAAAATCCAGGTGTCCGGCAATGTCAGCTCGCAATTTTTGAGCGCGCTTTTGTTCCTTACACCGCTTCTCCCGGAAGACAGCGAGATCGAAGTGCTGCATGATCTGAAATCGAAGGTTGTTGTGGGTCAGACGCTTGAAGTGCTTGAGCAGGCAGGCATCGTGATCCATGCAAGCGAAGATCTCATGCACTATCGCGTACCTGGCAACCAGAAATACGAAGCAAAGAAATACGTCGTTCAAGGCGATTACCCGGGTTCGGCGGCGATTCTTGCCGCGGCTGCGGTAACGAATTCGGACGTCATCGTTCACCGTCTGGCCGAGAACAGCAAGCAAGGCGAACGCGCGGTTGTTGACGTGCTTCGCATGATGGAAGTACCTCTTACGCACGAGAACGGCATCGTTCATGTTAAAGGCAACGGCAAGCTGAAGGCTGTCGAGTTCGACGGCGATAAAGCAACCGATGCGGTGCTCGCGATGGTTGCCGCGGCTGTCTTTGCCGAAGGAACTTCCCGCTTCTACGACGTTGAGAATCTTCGTTACAAAGAATGCGACCGTATTACGGACTATCTGAACGAGCTGCGCAAAGCCGGCGCAAACGTAGAAGAACGCCAAGCCGAGATTATCGTGCACGGACGTCCGGAAGGCGTAGAAGGCGGCGTGGAAATCAATGCCCATTATGACCATCGCGTGATTATGGCGCTTACCGTCGTTGGCCTGCGCGCCAAAAATCCGATCCGGATTCGCGACGCTCACCATGTTGCCAAGTCCTATCCGATTTATTTCGATCATTTGAAAGCGTTAGGCGCTAACGTAGAATGGGTAGAATAAAGGAAAAAGGATGAAAGCGAGGCGCTGATTATGGCATTTGAAAATCCGACCCGAGAAGAAATCAAGGGCATTCTGCAAGCGAGCAACACCATTGCCGTTGTCGGATTGTCCGACAAGCCGGACCGCGTATCTTACATGGTATCGGAGGCGCTGCAAAAGAAGGGCTACCGCATCATTCCGGTAAATCCCGCTGCCGAGAACATTCTGGGCGAGAAGAGCTACGCTTCCCTCAAGGATATTCCGGAGCCGGTGGATATCGTGAACGTCTTCCGCCGCCCGGAGCATACGCCTCCAATTGCGGAAGAAGCGGTTGCCATCGGAGCCAAGACCCTTTGGCTGCAGCTTGGCATCGCGAATGACGAAACGGCGAGAATTGCTTCCGAAGGCGGACTTCAGGTCATTATGGACCGCTGCATCAAGGTGGAGGACTCGATTCTTCTGCCGCATGGGAAGCAGACAACCTAAACAATGCCTTTTAAGCTATACCTTACTTTTGGCGGGCCATCAGGGCCCGTCTTTGCTTTGACAAAAAAGCTTCAACGCCGTACCATCGTTATAGAGATAAGGATTAGGTCAAAGAATGACCGCAAAGTACGCAATAATTCTTAAGCACATGCTTACGAAGTAAGAATTGCTTCGCAATTCTTTAAGTCCATGCTTACGAAGTAAGAATTGCTTCGCAATTCTTTTTAGGAGGTGACAAAGTGAATTTTCTAGGAAGGTTTCAGCAGCTTGGACGGGCTTTCATGCTGCCTATGATCGTTCTTCCCGCCGCCGCAATCTTTTTATTTTTAAGCCAGCTGCCATGGGATCTTCTTGGAATTCCCAATGCCGCCGATTATCTAAAGGCGGCAGGCCACGCGATTTTTACGTTTCTTCCTTATATGTTCGCCCTTGGCGTCTCGCTTGGTTTAACGGGCAACGCTCTGGCAGCCGGTATGGCTGCGCTCGCGGGGATGGTAATCTATGTCGGCGTAACCGGTACCGCGGATCCGCAGATTGAACCTACCGTGTTCGTAGGCTCCATCATCGGTATGATATCCGGCTTCAGTTACGAACGTTTTAAGAACCTGCGCTTGCCGGAATACATACAGTTTTTCGGCGGACCCCGGTTTGTGCCTTTATTCGTCAGTGTTGTAACCGTTATCCTGTCCATGGCCATGATCGGCGTCGCGCCGTTAATTCAGCGCATGCTGGAGGGGCTGGGCGATATCGTCGCTTCCGGCGGCGGCTTTGGCGTGTTTTTGTTTGGATTTCTGTACCGCATTCTTGTCGTGTTTGGCCTGCATCACCTGCTCAGCCATGTGTTCTGGTTCCAGGTGGGGGGGTACGAGACGGCGGACGGATCGATGGTATACGGCGATTTGCCGCGGTTTTTCGCCGGCGATCCGACAGCGGGGGCATTTATGGCCGGCATGTATCCGATTGTCATGTTTGCTTTGCCGGCAATAGCGTTCGCCATCATTCACGAGGCCAGGGAAGATTTGAAGCCGAAGATCCGCAAGACGTTCCTCTATGCGTCATTGGCTTCTTTTCTGACAGGAGTCACGGAGCCGGTTGAGTTTGCCTTCTTGTTTGTAGCGCCTTATTTGTTCGTGGTGCATGCGATATTGTCTGGCGTCATTATGTGGGTCACCTATGAATTGGGCATCCGGCACGGGTTTTCTTTCTCCGGCGGCGTTATCGATTACATTATTAACGAACATCTGGCTACGAGAGGCTGGCTGCTGATCCCCATCGGGATTGTTGTTGGACTTGTGTATTACGTGGTGTTCCGCTGGGCAATCAACCGGTTCCGGATTCCTACCCCGGGACGCGAGGAAGGTTCGCAGCTCGACGAATGGGCTGGCGACATTCCATACCGCGCTCCCCTGATCCTGCAAGCAATCGGCGGCAAGGACAATATTGTGCAGATGGAGTCCTGTATCACAAGGCTTCGCCTCAAGGTTTCCAACGAGAAGCTGCTTGACAATAACGCCTTGAGAAACCTGGGTGCGGCTGGGGTGCTTAGACTTGGCGGAGGCAACGTCCAGGTTGTATTCGGCACGTATTCGGAATTGATTCGGGCAGAGATGCTAAAAGCCATTCAACGCGACCAGGAGCAGGTGTTGTTCAGTTCGCCTGTCCAAGGACGCATGATTCCGCTTGAGGATGTTCCCGATCCGATATTCGCAGGCAAGCTGGTTGGACAAGGCGTTGCCTTCATTCCCGAGAAGGGCGAGCTTGTATCGCCTGTAAAGGGCACCGTTATAATCGTGTACCCAACGATGCATGCCGTAGGCATTCGCACGCAGGAAGGGCTTGAGGTTCTGCTTCATATCGGCATCGATACTTCCAAGCTCACCGGAAAATCGTATTTCAAAGCGGTCGTCGAAGAAGGACAGGAAGTTATGCCGGGCGATATGCTCGTGCGCTTTGATCTGCAGCGTGTCCGCAAGGAAAGCAAATCTCTTGCTACGCCGATGGTTATTACCAATTCGGATCTTGTTCATTCCTGGCGCTTCGCGCCGTTTAAAGCAGTGAAGAAGGGGCAGTCTTCGGTTTTGTCCGTTGTCCTTAAAGAGAGAAATGGTGGAGGGGAAAAACCATGATACAAGGAATAGGCGCTTCGGCCGGCATTGCGATCGGGAAGTCGTTTGTACTGCCGAACTGGGAATGGGAATTTCCCGAGCAGCGTGTCGATGTTGCTGATTTTGCGCGGGAGTTCGAGAGGGTCTACGAGGGAATACGCACATCCAAGCATGAGATCGAACAGATCAAGGATGAGCTAAGGGAAGTGGTAGGCTCCGACGAGACGCAAATTTTCGACGCGCATCTGGCGATTTTGGACGATCCGGTGTTTATGAACGAGATTCAGGGGATCATCCAGCGTCAATACAAAGCTGCGGAAGTTGCGGTGAAGGAAGCCATCGATCACTTTGTAACGATGTTTGATCTGCTCGATGACGAGTACATGAAGGAACGCGCCCTCGATATTAAAGATGTCGGGAACCGTCTGCTCAAGCATCTGCTTGGCGCTCCGGAGATTACTCTCCCATCCGATACGCAGCCTTTTATTCTGATCGCGCGGGAGCTGTCTCCATCCCAGCTGGCCCACATTAACCCGAACAACGTGCTTGGCATTGTTACGCTTGCCGGAAGCTCGACCTCTCATTCCGCCATAATGGCCCGCGCTCTCGGCGTTCCGCTAGTCGTAGGGGTGGAGGCAAAGCTGGAGGAGCCGATCCAGACCGGCCAATCTCTTATTATTGACGGTACGGAAGGTCTGCTGTTTATTGAACCCGATGACTCGTTAGTCCGGCATTACTCCGAGCTTCAAACCAGACAGGCGGAAGCGAGACATCGCCTAAGCAGCATTGCCGGTCATCAGTCGGTGACCCCGGACGGCAAGGTGCTTGGTCTGGCGGCCAATATCAGCTCTCTGAAGGAGCTGGAGGTCGCGTTGTCGAGCGGGGCGCATGGCGTTGGATTGTTCCGCACGGAGTTTCTGTATATGGACCGGAACCGTTTTCCCAAGGAGGAGGAGCAGTTCGAGGTTTACAAAAGCGTCGCCGAGAAGCTGGGCGGCGAGCCGCTTATTATCCGGACGCTGGATATCGGCGGAGATAAGCAGCTCGATTACTTCAATATTCCGGAAGAGGATAATCCGTTCCTTGGATACCGGGCCATTCGGATCTCGCTGGATCGCAAGGACCTGTTCAAGACGCAGCTGAGAGCCATTTTGCGCGCAAGCAGCTTTGGACAGGTAAAGGTGATGTATCCTCTGATTTCGTCGGTAGAGGAAGTAAGAGGAGCTAACCAGGTGCTGGCGGAAGCCAAGCAGGAGCTGGAAAGAGAAGGGATCTCTTACGATCCGGGCATCCAGGTGGGCATTATGGTTGAAGTGCCCGCTGCGGTAATGCTGGCGGATTTGCTTGCGCAGGAGGTTGATTTCTTCAGCATCGGTACAAACGATCTTGTCCAGTTCACTCTGGCGGTCGACCGGATGAACGATGAAATCAGTTATATGTACGAACCGTTTCACCCCGCGGTGCTTCGCATGCTGAAGCAGACGGTTGAAGCGGCCAAGCGGCATGGAATCAAGGTAGGAGTTTGCGGCGAGCTTGCCGGCGATCTGCGTGCCCTGCCGATCTGGCTGGGGCTTGATGTGGATGAAATCAGCATGTCCTCCCATTCCATTCTGCAAGTGAAAGAGCGGCTGCTCTGCACAACGCAGGAAGACAGCCGCTCGCTGCTGCCGCAGCTGCTGGAATGCCGCATGAGCGCGGAGATTCATAAGAAGCTGAAGCAGTTTATGGATTCGGTTGACGAAAAAGGGGCAGCCTCCGCGATTTAGCGGGCGGCTCCTTTTGTCTTCATGCCGTATGGAGCTTAAGCTTGCTGCTCCAGAGCATCGACAAACGCCTTAGCATAAGGCGGCAAATCCGGCGGACGGCGTGCGGAGATCAGGTTGCCGTCGACCACAACCGCTTCATCGAACCATTCGGCGCCGGCGTTTTCCATATCGTCGCGAATGCCCGGCGTGGAAGTGACTTTGCGTCCTTGCAGGATCTTGGCGGAAATGAGAACCCAGCCGGCATGACAGATTTGGCCGATCGGTTTGCCGGCCGCGTCAAGCTCCCGGACAAGCTGCAGCACCTTTGGATAACGTCGCAGCTTGTCCGGTGCCCAGCCGCCGGGAACGAGCAGGCCGGCAATATCGGCGCTGTTGACCTCGTCGAAGGAGAGGTCGGCTACAGCGGGAACGCCGTATTTTCCGATATGCTTCTTGCCCTTTTCAGGGCCGGCATACAGGACGGTGGCTCCGGCTTCGCGGACGCGGTACACCGGATACCAAAGCTCGAGATCCTCGAATTCGTCGTCAAGCAGACAAATAACGGTTTTATTATGTAACGACATGATTGATTTCCTCCCGTATTTATTATTTCATATTCATTGTAACGAAGGAGAACACATGAATCAAACGAACAGACGCCGGATTCTCCGTTTTGCGCCGGCAGTGATTTGGATGGCGGTTATTTTCGGATTTTCCTCCCGCACAGGCGATGAGATGAATACGATGCTGCCGTTTTTCCGGAAGTTTTTCCCGCATATGGCGAGCTTCGACTGGGGGCATTTCCTCGCTTACTTTATATTGGCTGCCGCCTTCGATTACGGCGCTGGAAAAAAGGGCGACCGCTTTCTCAGTAAGCTGTCGATTATTATCGGATGCGGTCTGTACGGGGTGACGGATGAATACCATCAATCCTTTGTTGGCGGCAGGATGCCCGATGTGATGGATATCCGCAACGATATGATCGGTGCGGCCGTTTGGGTCATCCTGGTATCGATTCCATTCTTGAAGAAGCGTTGGCGGAAAGTTGCCCCATAGTAAAAATTACATAGTGCGGATAAGCAGGATTTTATGCAGAAAAGGTCGAATCTTTTACGCATCTCGAAATAGAAAAAAAGGAACGGAAGAGAAGCGCGTAAAGGGAGTTGACCAAAGTGCAGAAAAGGTGTCATTGCGGTGACATCATGAAGATGAAACTGCGTACAGTGATTTATTCGGGGAAAGTCGAAATTGACAATGTTCCGATTTATTCATGCTCGGTATGCAGCCGCAGCGAAGTACTTCCCGATGTGAAGCCGGATCTGACCGGACTCATCGCAAAACTGGGCCAAGAGCCTCCGAAGCAAACGTTTTTGTTTAATGAATGCAACGAATGGGCAGATTTGCTCGTAGAAGCAAGCGAGGACAAAAGTCAGCCGGATCCGTATCAGATTGAACGGCTGACGCAGGAGCGCATCAACAACCTGCTCGACCTGCATCTGATTGCGCAATCGCTTCATGATGAGGAATGGATTGCTGATATTAACAAAAGGCTATCTCAACTTAGCAGACGGTCCATGCATACATAAGCCATACGGGAATATCACTCTCCATTTCGCTGCAGGATGAAGCACGGATTGACGCCAGTGCATGCGCTAACATTGCGAAAAGTAATATTTTGTCGTATGATTACGTTAATATGCAGCGAACGTAAATAAAATTTGAGATATTGGAGAGAAGTACCGTGACGGTTACCATTTATGATGTAGCAAGAGAAGCAGGAGTATCGATGGCTACGGTTTCCCGGGTTGTGAACAACAATCCGAACGTGAAGCCGGCAACGCGCAAAAAGGTATACGAGGCTATTGAACGACTTGGGTATCGTCCAAATGCGGTTGCTCGGGGCTTGGCCAGCAAGAAAACGACTACCGTCGGCGTTGTCATTCCGGATATTTCGAATGCCAATTTCGCCGAGGTTGCGCGTGGAATCGAAGATATTGCGAATATGTACCATTATAATATTATTTTGTGTAATGCGGACAAGAAGAAGGACAAAGAGATCCGCGTTATCAACACGCTTCTGGAGAAGCAAGTGGACGGGCTGCTCTTTATGGGCGGCGCTGTGACGGAAGAACATATGCAGGCATTTAAGACCGCTAACGTGCCAATCGTCCTTTGCGCGACAACGGACGAGAACGGTCAAATTCCGTCTGTTGACATTAACCACGAAGAAGCCGCTTACGACGCCGTGCGCAAGCTGGTCCAGGAAGGCCACAAGCGTATTGCGATGATCAGCGGTACGCTGCAGGACCCGGCTAATGGTTATGCCCGTTTCCAAGGGTACAAGCGTGCGCTTGAAGACTCCGGCATTCCTTATGATGAAACGCTGGTTCGCACGGGTAATTACCGTTACGAATCCGGTGTTGAAGCCATGAAATATTTCATCGACTTGTCTGTGCGTCCTACTGCCGTGTTTGCCGCAACGGATGAAATGGCGATCGGCGCCATTCATTGCATTCAAGACTCCGGTCTGAAAGTGCCTGACGATGTCTCGGTTATCAGCGTTGACAATACGCGTATGGCTTCGATGGTTCGTCCGCAGCTGACCGCCGTCGCTCAGCCGATGTATGATATCGGTGCGGTATCGATGCGTCTGCTCACCAAGCTGATGAAGAAGGAAGTTGTCGAACACGCGAAAGTCATTTTGCCGCATGAAATTGTTGTTCGGCAATCCGTTGGAGGTTTGCAAGCATAATGGCTTTTAATAAAATCGGTATTATCGGTGCAATGGTCGAAGAGATCGAGCTGCTGCACCAAAACGTGAATGTAACAAACAGTGTAACGAAGGCTGGCATTACCTATTATGAAGGCCAGCTTCATGGTAAGACGGTTGTGTTCTGCAAATCCGGTGTAGGGAAAGTTAACGCAGCTGTCTGCACGCAGATTCTGATTGATCTGGGTGTTGACAGCGTGTTGTTTACCGGCGTAGCAGGCGCGCTTGATCCGCGTCTGAATATCGGCGATATCGTGGTTTCGTCCAGCTGCGTACAGCATGATATGGACGTAACGCCGCTCGGATTCGCCAAAGGGGTTATTCCTTATCAGGAGCGTTCGGAGTTCGCGGCCGACGAACGGCTGGTCAAGCTTGCAACGGAAGCAAGCGAGCGTTTGTTTGAAGGGCGCAGCCTGGTTGGCAAAGTACTGTCCGGCGATCAGTTCATCGCAAGCCGCGATACGGTTCGCGAGCTGTACGAGAACATGCAGGGCGCGTGCGCGGAGATGGAAGGCGCTTCGGTGGCGCATGTGTGCGATTTGAATGAAGTACCGTTTGTTGTTATCCGCTCGATGTCGGATAAAGCCGACGGTTCGGCGCATGTGAATTACGCGGAGTTTACGGTAACGGCAGCGAACAATTCTTATGCGATTATTGATGACATGATCCAGCATATTTAATGCAAATAGGAACGTCCGTACCTAAAGGTACGGACGTTTTTTAATCTCCGATAAAGGCCTCTTATAGATCTTGGATGGCAATAGCAACAGTCTGTCGGTTTTTACTCTCAATCTCGGCTCTCCGGGGAATAGGCAGGACCTCGCTCATATCATCCAGCCAGCTGACAGGCAAGGGATCGGGGCTTGAGGCGGACCATTTATCCAGCCAGGCTTGAGGCAGAGGAACGTCCTCTTGACGGTTGAGCCGGTCGATGATCGGATTATCCGTCATCGTCAGCCAGACAAGGGACCATGCTCTCGGCACAACCCGCCACCAGTCATAACCGCCGCCACCTAAAGCCACCCAACGCCCCTCGGCATGCTTGTGGGCAAGCTCATGGATGATCATAGGCATTTCCTGATAGATCCGCATGCTGCAATGAATATGCGATAAAGGGTCATAGGCATGCGCGTCGCAGCCATGCTGGCTGACGATAATGTCGGGTTTAAAGGCTTCCGCGATTTTCGTTACCGAGGCGCGAAAGCACTCCAGCCAGGAATCATCCTCTGTATACGGCTCCATCGGAACGTTATAGCAGGCTCCGTAACCAGCGTCCGCTCCTTTCTCATGGACAAATCCGGTTCCGGGGAAGAGGAATTTGCCTGTTTCATGAATGGAGTAGGTGCAAACATCCGGGTCATGGTAAAAGCTCCATTGCACGCCGTCCCCGTGATGGACATCGGTATCGATATAGAGAACTCGCGCCCCGTAGGTCTGGCGTATGTATTGAATGGCAACGGCGGCATCGTTATAGACGCAGAAGCCTGCTCCGCGGTCAGGAAAGGCGTGGTGGAGTCCGCCGGCCATGTGATAAGCATGTAAGGCTTGGCCGCTCATGACGAGTTCGGCAGCGTGAACGGAGCCGGCGGTTATGGTAGCCGCTGCGTTGTGCATACCGGGAAAAAAGGGGGTATCCTCCGTATCCAGGCCGTATTTTCCGGCAGCCGACGCCGCAGTCTGAGCAGGGATGTCCATGCTTAGCTGCTGAACGGCATTTATGTAATCCGCCCGGTGAACGAGCGCAAGCAGCTCCTCGTCTGCCGTAGCAGAAGGGGAGTTAATCTGTTCTTGGCGAAGCGCTCCCGCAGCCTGCAGCAAATCAAGCGTAAGAGCGATGCGAAACGGGCTGAAAGGATGCTGCTCCCCAAATTGATAACGGGTACTGTCAGAATGATGAACGAATATAGCGTTAGTCACTTCTTAACCTCCCAAATAAAAAACACGCTAATACATGAAACGCTGCCGGAAGCGGATTCGATCGAATTGCTCTTCTGACTCCTGCGGTACTTCCTTGCCGATGCGAACCATCAAGCAGTTGGCAGGATGCGAGCAAATCTCCGGATCATCGGTTGCGTACCAGACCATGCCGACGGATTTCATCAGCTTCTCCATAATGCCCCGATACTCCCATACGCTCAGCTTGGTTCCTTCCAAATCCCAATGCCAGTAATACTCTGTGGTAAAGACGATCATATTTTCAAGCTGATCCTCTGCAAAAGCCAATTGAATCATTTTTTTGCCGAGCCCATAGGAACGATATTGATCGGCTACCTCGATCGCCCCCAGCTCTACTAAATCCGGCATGCCGGCTTCGTACCAGCGTTCCAATTCATCCGGGTAATGAAAGGTAACGTAACCAACAATCAGCTCGTCTACGCGGGCTAGAATAATGCGTCCTTCTTCTAGACCGGCAATCTCTACCAGCGCTTCATGCTGGTCCCTTGGCCGCCGAAACGCGTCCAGGTCCGCATGCATGGCGAGAGTTCGCAAGGATTCCGGCGGAACGGGGCCTTCAATAATGCAAATTCGGCCGTCCCGCAAATCAATCTGCTGCCTTTGATACATTTTGCGATGCTCCAATAACGGTATCTCCTTTCCGAGGCCGTGAGCTCCCTTATATTTAAGGTTATAGCAAACATCGGGGAAAATGAAAAGCATAGTCGAATGGAAACTCATTATGCTATAATTGTTGTGGCGGTTGAGTAACCGGAAAAGACGCGAACGATAGACGGCTTGTTTGCCTGCGAGATCCGGCTAGCATTTGTAAGCGTATTCTTTACGGTTAAGGTTTAACAGATTTGATGGGAGAGTGATAGAATGATCAACTTGCATCAAGAACGAATTCCAGCAGTGGCAACAAATCCGAATCTTAAGAATTACGAGCAAGCAGCGAATGATTTCAAATGGGAAGAGATTGAAAGCCAATTCAGCTGGCATGAAACAGGGAAAGTTAACATGGCGTACGAAGCCATTGACCGTCATGTGGAGTCTGGCAAAGGGTCGAATATTGCCCTTTATTATAGTGACAACACACGAGACGAATCTTATACGTACGAACAAATGAGCAAGCAGTCGAACCGGTTCGCGAACGTGCTGCGGAAGTACGGTATCGGAAAAGGCGAACGCGTATTTATCTTTATGCCGCGCACACCGGAATTGTATTTTGGCGTACTTGGCGTATTGAAGGTAGGTGCCGTGGTTGGACCGTTATTCGAAGCGTTTATGGAGACGGCTGTCAAAGACCGCCTGCAGGACAGCGAAGCAACGGCGATTATTACAACACCGGCTCTTCTTCCGCGTATTAAACGCGACGAGCTGCCTAACTTGAAACATATTTTTGTATTTGGCGAGAACGTAGCGACTGATGATGTTATTGTCGATTTCAGCGCGGAGATGGCGCAAGCTTCGGAAGAAGCCGAGATCGAATGGCTCGACCGCGAGGATGGCCTGATTCTCCATTATACTTCCGGTTCGACCGGCAAGCCTAAAGGGGTCTTCCACGTACAGAACGCCATGATTCAGCATTACTACACGGGTAAAATCGTACTCGATCTGAAGGAAGGCGATATTTACTGGTGTACGGCCGACCCGGGCTGGGTAACGGGAACCTCTTACGGTGTCTTCGCGCCATGGCTGAACGGAGCGACTAACGTTATTCGCGGCGGACGCTTTAGCCCAAGCGATTGGTACGGCACGATTCAAAAATACGGCGTAACGGTATGGTATAGTGCTCCTACCGCGTTCCGTATGCTGATGGGAGCAGGAGATGACCTTTCCAGCTCGTTTGACCTGTCGAGCCTGCGTCACGTGCTCAGCGTTGGCGAACCGCTTAACCCGGAGGTTGTGCGCTGGGGAATGAAAGTGTACAAACAACGTATCCATGATACCTGGTGGATGACGGAAACGGGCGCTCAGCTGATCTGCAATTATCCGTCAATGGATATTAAGCCGGGGTCGATGGGTAAACCGCTGCCAGGCGTCAAAGCGGCGATTATCGACGATCAGGGCAACGAACTTCCGCCGTATCGCATGGGTAACCTCGCCGTGCAGACTCCATGGCCATCGATGATGCGCAAAATTTGGAACAATCCTTCGAAGTACGAAGAATATTTCCGTATTCAAGGCTGGTACATTTCCGGAGACTCTGCTTACATGGATGAAGACGGTTACTTCTGGTTCCAGGGCCGAATCGATGATGTCATCAACACAGCCGGGGAACGAGTAGGTCCGTTTGAAGTTGAAAGCAAGCTTGTAGAGCATCCAGCGGTCGCCGAAGCCGGCGTAATCGGCAAGCCGGACCCTATGCGCGGCGAGATTATTAAAGCGTTTATCGCGCTTCGTGAGGGCTATACGGCTTCGGATGAGCTGAAGGCCGAGATTGCGCAATTCGTAAAGGTCGGATTATCGGCTCATGCCGCGCCGCGCGAAATCGAGTTCAAAGATAAATTGCCGAAGACGCGCAGCGGCAAAATCATGCGCCGCGTCCTTAAAGCTTGGGAGCTTAACCTTCCAACAGGCGACTTGTCAACAATCGAGGACTAATATATTGACAGTATTTAAAAAGCGCCACGGAATTAGTCCGTGGCGCTTTTTTCTGTTCTTTTTCTTAAAGGAGCAGATTGAATGATTCTGGAGACTCGCCTTTGTACACGGATTCCCCCCATTGTAAACTTGTTCAAGGAATCCGAGTATTTATTTCCCCACTTTAACTTGCTGCGAAGGAGGGGATTTGCCGGTGTCATTTTCCGCAATGACGTAGAAGGTACCGGTCGTTAAAGGCGAAGCATATTCAAAGCTTGGATTTTACGTTTTTCCTACCTCAACGTATTTACCGTCGTTATTTGCGCTAAAAAATACATGATAGGTCGTAACGTATTCGGCATCCGCGTTAGCGTTCCATGTCAGCAGCACGCTCAAATCGGTAGGGGCCGCTGCCAAGCCGCTCGGCGAGGAAGGAGGGGCCAAATCCGGATGCTCCGACCCTTGGTTACTGCCGTTATCGGTGTTATCGCCAGGCAATCCAGGAAGGCCCGGAAGCTCGACTGCTCCTTTTCCGAAGGTAACTACTTGACTTGCTGCCGATTCTTTGCCTGCTACGTCAACCGCAGTGACGTAGAAGCTGTAGCCTTGATTGCCGGATACCGTAATTTTTGCCTTGAGCTCGTCGCCAACGAGAATGGATTCCCCAATCTTCTGGACTGGCTGTCCGTTAACCGACTGATAGACCCGGTAGCCTACGATGTCCTTCTCGGTGCCGCCCGTGAAGGTCAGCATAACGACTCCGGAGCCAATGGATTGCAGTTTCACATTGCTTGGAGCATTTGGCGCATTACCGTCATCGACCCGAGGATCTACTTTGGAAGGCGCGTTGGAATCCGCGTCTGCAGGCAGATAAGATTCAAGCGACTTTCTGCTGCTTGCCGGAAGCTTCTCTTGCGCTGCCTTGATTTCTTCCATTAATTCGTCAAGCGGTTTCTTCCGTTTGATCACGATTCGTTCGCGGACCATATCCTGCGGTGTGGCAGGATTAGGTACATAGTTAACGCCGTTGAAAGGAATATACGCCATTTTCACTAAAGCGTCGTCGGTTTCCTTCGGCAAATACTTCTGATTGAACCAGTCTGTAACAAGCATGCCCGCTTCCTTCGTCAACTGGCTTGGAAGCTTGCCGCTTGCGCTGGATACCGTAGCTTTTACAAGACCGGAAGGACGTTCGAATTCCTTCGTCGGGAAGAGCTCGGGCTTGGCTTTCGTAATTTCGTTCATCATAAGCGCCCAGATGGAGCGTGCCCGCTTCTTGCCGGGGTCGGACAACGTATGAATCTGTTCTTCATAACCCGCCCATACGCCCAGGGTTACATCCGGGGTGAAGCCCATAAACCATACGTCGCCGTAGCTTTGCGTCGTACCGGTTTTGCCCGCGATCGGAATTTTACCGTATTGCTTGAAATCACTTGTCAAGGAGTGTGCCGTACCTTGACCGCTCGATACGACCGTCTTCAGCATGTCGGTAACGAGGAATGCCGTTTGCGGCGAGAATACCTGTTTTGGAGCAGCTTTATGCTCGTAAACCGGTTTTCCTTGCGAATCGGTGATTTTCGAGATCATGTAAGCATCGTTAAAGACGCCTTTGTTCGGTATAGCGCCATAGGCATTCGTGAGCTCTTCAACCGAAACCCCGATGCTAAGGCCACCGATTACGCCGGTCTGCGCATTGTCGTCCTGCGGCTGCAAGGTTGTAATGCCAAGCTCGCGTGCGAAGCTCCAAGCGCCTTTGATCGTAACATCGTCAAGGAAAATCTTGATAGCCGGCAGATTGAGCGAGCGGTTTAACGCTTCGCGCGCCGTTACCAGCCCAAGGTATCGGTTCGTCGAGTTTTTC
This sequence comes from Paenibacillus sp. BK033, assembly GCF_004345425.1. GTDB lineage: Bacteria > Bacillota > Bacilli > Paenibacillales > Paenibacillaceae > Pristimantibacillus. Next base: position 537,292 of record NZ_SLVP01000002.1, on the reverse strand, counting down.
GGGATGTGGAAGCCTTTTTGTCCATCCTTCAGCACGACGGGAGCATCATCGACGATACTCGCAGGCTGTATGAGTCCTTTATCGATGGCTGGCAGGTAGGCAGCGATTGTTTTCATCGCGGAGCCTGGCTGACGCGTCATCTGGGTGGCAAAGTTCATTTGCTCCTCATAGAAGTCGCGGCCTTCCAGCATGCTTAGAATCGCGCCGGTCTTGTGGTCGATCATGACAGCCGCAGTCTGCTCGAGACCCTTCTCCTTGCTGAATGCCGAGAAGTTCTTAGGGTTCGCCGCGATATCGTGCATGATCTTGTAGATGTCTTTATCAATCGTCGTATAGACATGATAACCGCCGTTGAGCAGGCGCTGACGGGCATCTTCTACAAGCGCGGAGTTTTCCTTCTTCTTCAAGTCTGCCTGCGTAAGCTTCGGGTTTTCCTGAAGTACCAGGATTTCAGCTGCCTGGCGTTCCGCCTCCAGCATCAGGTATGGATAAGTGGTATAAGCCTTCTCCGATGGCGGCGCAAGGGAGGAGCGGATATCGAAAGCTTTCGCTTCATCATATTGCTGCTTCGTAATCCGTCCGAACTTCAGCATTTGCGACAAAACAGTGCCTTGGCGCTCCACCGCTAGCTGGAAGCCTTCCTCATCGAATTGCCCTTTGCTGGTGAACGCGGTATAAGCGGAAGGGCGCTGCGGCAGTCCGGCCAGATAAGCCGCCTGCGCAATATTTAATTGGTTAAGGTCGGTGATATTGAACAGACCCCGGGCCGCCGACTTAATGCCGTATAGATTATAACCGCTGGATCCGTTGCCAAATGGCACTTTGTTCAAGTAAGCGGCGAGAATCTCGCCTTTGGTCAAGTAACGTTCCATCCGAAGTGCAAGAAACATCTCTTTGACTTTGCGGCTGTCCGTCTTGTCCAAGCTGAGGAATACGCGTCGCGCCAGCTGCTGCGTCAGAGTGCTGCCGCCGGTTTGCGTATCTTCATTTAAGAGCTTCTGTTTGACGGCCCGTCCAAGGCCGCTGATGTCGACGCCTTTGTGATGCATGAAATTATTGTCTTCAATGGCAAGCACGGCGTCGATAACCTGCTGAGGCAGATCGTCGTATTCGATCGGCGTACGGTCCTCTTCGGTCCGAAGCTGGCCAACCAGCGTATCGTCGTTGAAATACACATATCCTGTAATCGAATTTTCGTTTACTTTTTCCTCAATTAATGTGCGAGGACGCACAACCTCGTCCTTGACTAGCGAGGCGACATAGCCGGTCACGGCCCCGCCGGTTAATAAACCGATAAAAATGCCGAAATAAATGAGCCATTTGACAGTCATCAATGATATGATTCCGAAAGTACGCCATCCGCTCCTGCGGGGCGGCGATTTGCGATCTTCTTCTTGCATATGTACAAATTCCCCCTCTAAATGACCAGAACCTATTATAACACAGAACGTTTATTTGGAGCACTAGCATGATTGACTTCCCTTTAGCTCTGTGGTAGCGACTCCCAAAATGGTTAATAGGCGTGGAGTTAGCTCGAATGGTGCCAATCATTGGCTTCTTTGCACCGGCAACCCCGTTCTGAACGTCGCGCATTTTCATGCATTGTTATCTTGCCCAAATGTTTGGTTTCGGCAGCGCACTTTCTGCGGGGACGAGGCGCGACATCCCCTAGCCGTCTATATAGACGTAGCAGGTCAGGAAAAGTTGTATGGTTAATGGGAATAATTGCGCCGCCAATGCTTGGAATCATTAAAAAAATAAAGCTTGCGATTAGAAATCCCCCATTTTTCCGAAACAAAAGCGGGGGTATTCGCGTATGAATTAACAGCATATGGTTGCTGTGAGAGGAGGAGGAAGTTGGAGGCGGTATTTTGGGGTTGTCTCATCGGCGGAGCTTTATATGCCATTATTAGCGCACTGCTTGGGGATTTGATCGGTCACGCGCTGGGCGGCATTCTTGATTTCTTGTCGCTGGACGGCCATCCGTGGCTTAATCCGACAACCTTGGTTGGCGGAATTACCGCATTCGGCGGTGCGGGGCTGCTGCTCGCGCATTACACGGCGCTAGGTCTTGCGGCCGTATTCATTCTTGCTCTTGCCGGCGGCGTGGTTATCGGCGGCAGCGGTTATTTCCTGTACGTTAAACCGATGAGCGAAAGCGAGAATTCGATTGCGTTTTCGGAGAAGGATCTGAGCGGCAAAATCGCCGAGGTGATTACAGCGATCCCTTCCAAGGGCTATGGCGAAGTTCTGGTCAAGGCGGGTGCGGGACATACCAACCAGATTGCCGCAAGCTTCGACGGTGACGCTATACCAGGCGGTTCACGGGTTGTTATCGTCGAAGTAAAAGAAAACACGTTGTATGTCTCCAAGCTTGACCCTTACTAAAAAGTGCTAGACTGAGAGGAGAAAGTTCATGCCAGAGTATTTTGTTATTCCATCTATTGTAGTTGCCGTATTCGTTATTCTCGGTATTGCCTTTTGGGCGCGCTACCGTACCGTAAGCCCGGACGAAGCGATGATCGTAACGGGTTCGTTCTTGGGAAGCCGGAATGTAAGCACGGATGAATCCGGCCGCAAAATCAAAATCGTCCGCGGCGGGGGCGCTTTTATCCTTCCGATTTTTCAGAAGGCAGAGTTTCTGTCGCTGCTCTCCCACAAGCTGGACGTCTCTACTCCGGAAGTATATACGGAACAAGGCGTACCCGTTATGGCTGATGGCGTGGCGATTATCAAAATCGGAGGTATCGTCGAGGATGTGGCCACGGCAGCCGAGCAGTTCATGGGCAAACCAACCGAAGCGCTGAAGAGCGAAGCGCAAGAGGTGCTGGAGGGTCATCTCAGGGCTATTCTCGGTACGATGACAGTAGAAGAGGTTTACCGGAACCGCGACAAATTCGCGCAAGAGGTGCAGGGCGTCGCAGCCAAGGATTTGAAAAAGATGGGTCTTCAGATCGTTTCCTTCACCATCAAGGATTTACGGGATAAGCACGGATACCTGGATGCTCTGGGCAAACCGCGTATTGCCGCCGTAAAACGCGATGCGGACATTGCGGAGGCGGAAGCGGTAAGAGATTCCCGAATCAAGAAGGCGCTTGCCGAGGAAGAAGGGCAAAAGGCCGAGCTTCTGCGCGATACCAATATCGCCGAAGCCGCTAAAGAGAAGGAGCTGAAGGTTGCTTCCTTCAAACGCGAGCAGGATATGGCGAAGGCGGAAGCGGATCAGGCTTATTCGATTCAGGAAGCGCGCGCGAAGCAAAGCGTAGTAGAAGAGCAGATGAAGGTTGAGCTCGTCCGGAAGGAACGCGAGATCGATCTGGAAGCGAAAGAAATTCTGCGCCGCGAGAAGCAGTACGATGCGGAAGTGAAGAAAAAAGCCGAAGCCGACCGTTATGCGGTGGAACAAGCGGCCGAAGCGGACAAAACGAAAAAGCTCCGCGAAGCGGACGCGGTGCAATACCGCATAGAATCGGAAGCGAAGGCGCTTGCCGAGCAAAAGCGTCTGGACGGTCTTGCGATCGCCGACGCAGAGCGCGCGAAAGGGACGGCGGAAGCCGAGGTTATCCGTCTGCGCGGTCTTGCCGAGGCGGAAGCGAAGGAAAAGCTTGCTCAAGCATTCGAAAGCTTTGGCGAAGCTGCGGTTCTCGATATCATTGTGAAAATGCTGCCTGAGCTGGCCGGAAAAGTGGCAGAACCGATTAAAAGCATCGACAAGCTGACGGTTGTGGATACCGGACAAGGCGAGGGAGCGGCCCGCGTAAGCAATTACGTGACCAGCTTGATGGCGACAGCGCCGGAGATGCTGAAAAGCGTATCCGGAATCGATGTCAATTCGCTGATGAAAAGCTTAACGTCCCGGGTATCGGGCACGTTGTCCCAGACGGCAGCTGCTGCCGAAGCACCCGTGCAAGTCCCGCAGCCTGCGGAGCCTGCCCAGGGAAAAGAATAAACGAAACATAAAAATCCCGGAGAGGACGCAAGGATCCTCTCCGGGATTTCTTTTCCGGCAATAGAAAAAGTTACGTCATAATTTCACGGCCGAGATACGAATACGTCTGTAATCGGCCAGATAGACGCCGCTGGCGGTCGGCAGCTTCTGTTTGGCTGCCTCGTATACTTCTTGCTTGGCGGACTGTCTAGCCGCGTCCTCCAGCCCTTTGAAGAAAGCATCCCCGAATCCGTCCAGCCAATGCATAACCCCAGTATCTCCTTCAGGCAAAGGAGTAGGTCGATCGAAATGCTCGGCGATTCTTACTTCGAATCCATATTGCTCGAGCAGGCTTGTGTATTCGCCAATGGAAGGGAAATACCAAGGATTCCGTTCAGCCGGCTCTATGCCGTACCGCGGCATCACCTCGTAAAAGGCCCGGACAAAACCATCTACATTGCCCTTGCCGCCAAATTCGGCAACAAATCTTCCTCCGCTTTTTAAGGAATCCCGCACGGATTCGATTACCCCTCTGGCATTTTTCATCCAGTGCAAGGCTGCATTCGAGAAGATAGCATCAAACGGAGCTTCAAAGCTGAACTGTTCACCGTCGCCAACGATGAAGGTTATATCGGGATATTTGCTTCTTGCCGATACAATCATGGCTTCCGACTGATCCATCCCGGTTACCTTCGAGCCGGTACCGGCGATCTCAACCGCCAGATCACCTGTCCCGCAGCCCAGATCCAGAATATGTTCCCCCGGCTGCGGATCCAGCCAATCCAGAATGCCTTTGCCAAGCTTTGATACAAATCCGAGCTGCGTATCGTATGTTCCGGGATTCCATGACTGCGTGCCTTGCTTGATCATGTTTCATCGCCTCCGTTCGGTTATACATTAGTTTTACCTTCTTTAGCCATATAAATGAAATATATAATATCTATTCTCTTTATAGGTTTCGCCTATCAAACAAACAGTAAAAACCCCGGAGAGCGTAAGCTCCCGGGGTTTCCGCGTCAAGCTATTAACGGCTGTAGAACTCGACGATTTGTTTCTCGTCGATCTCTTGGGAAAGCTCAGCGCGTTCTGGAAGACGAACGTATTTGCCTTCAACAGCTGTATCGTTGAATTCCAGGTAATTCGGCAGGTGATGACGGCCTTCGATCGCTTCTTTGATCGATTTCAGACCACGGCTGCGCTCGCGCAGACCGATTACGTCGCCAGTCGATACGGTGTAGGAAGCGATGTCGACTTTTTTACCGTTAACCGTTACGTGACCATGGGATACCAACTGACGTGCGCCTGCACGGGAGTTAGCGAAACCAAGACGGAACACGAGGTTGTCCAGGCGGCTTTCGAGAAGGACCATGAAGTTTTCACCGGAGATACCTTTCAGTTTAGCCGCTTTGTCGAACAAGTTGCGGAATTGCTTCTCGTTCAAGCCGTACATGTGACGCAGTTTTTGTTTTTCTTGCAATTGAACGCCATAACCGCTAAGCTTTTTGCGTTGGTTAGGACCGTGTTGGCCTGGAGGGAATGGACGTTTCAATTCTTTGCCAGTACCGCTCAGGGAAATACCGAGACGGCGGCTTAATTTAAATTTAGGACCTGTATAACGGGACATGAGTTGTGTAACTCCTTCAAAATTGTATTTTTGAGGATGGGGTTGTGTTTCGCCGAATACGCTCTATGCCCGAATTCTTCGAAGCCTGATAAACAGTTCAGCCGCTGGTATATCAGCGAACGTATTTCTGAGGGTGACACAAAACCGTACGCCCATGCATTCATTTATAGATAATATATGAAAATGCTTGCCTTTGTCAAGGCACCAGCGCTTGCCATTAACGGCACTGGATGCGGTTCGAAAGACCTAAAAGTTGGAATTTTGAGTAGTGCAATATTCTCAAAAATAAAGTATATTATAAATTGAAATAATAGTTTGATAGACTCGTCTCCTTTATATAGAGGGAAGGGCTGGGTGTTGCCGATGGCGGATCTATATAATAATCCACAGGCGATAGATGAAGCTGCCGCGCCAGCTCATCGGATTGAAGAGGATATGCGGACAATTTGGTTTGAGAATGAAGATATACAAGCAGCGGATGAACCGTACTTGCTGCCATTGCTGCAGGAGAGCTTCGCATGCTGGCGCAAGGATTCCGAAGAACAAGAGCTGCAAGTAGATGGACAGTTTGTATTATTTGATTTAAACGGCAACGTAATTGGTTCCGCAGGAACTATGGAGATAAATCATCAGGCGGAGATCCTTGCCGCCGCGCGGCAGGCTGCTGCCGCCGTTACCATGACGTCAGAAGCTGCGACGGAAGATGAGCAGACGCTGGAGGCTGCGGCCGTTCCCGTACTTACTCGATCGGATCGTCGTCCTTTTTGCGTCCTGGTTTATGTAACAGATTTTCCGAACGGATCTCAGGCCAAGGCGGTAGCGCAGCTAAGCGCGCTTCACTTCCGGACATGCTTTTACCGGAGGTTTGAGCAGCTGTACATCAAAGATCTGCTTCTGCAGCAAAAACGGACGGACAAGGAAGCAAGCAGGCGGGATGCCTTGTTTTTGGCGGCCAAAAGGCTGTATGACCAGTTCGACGTCACTTCGGTCTTGTCCGAAATGCTGAGCAGTCTGGAGCAATTATATCCGAATTCGGTTGCGCAATTGTATTTATCGCAGGATCATGTCAATGGCGATTCACGCGTCAAACCGCTTGTATTCAAGAATGCGGCGCATGATCTGGTAGCGAAGTCTTTTCTCGAAGGGAAGCTTGTGACCGAACAAGACAGGGATGGGACGAAACGACTTGCGGTACCCATGACGGGCAAGCAGGCTGCTTACGGCGTATTATGCTTAACGGTTGACGCTAGCGGCTGGGATGATGCGGATCTGCCGGCTTTCGTTTTGCTGGCCGATACAGCGGGCACGGCGTTTGAGAACGCGAAGCTGTACGAGCAGTCGAATCTTCTTATTAATGAACTAAGACTGATTAATGAGCTTACAAAAAGATTGAACCAGTCGCTCAAGCTGAAAGAAATTTTCAAATTTGCTTCGTCGGAGCTGCTCAGCGTATTTGATGCCGATTATTGCTGCGTGCTTCAGCTTAACAAAGAGAAGAATCAATTTGTCGTGATGGCAAGCAATATTCCCGCCATGTCGAGCGAGCATTTCTCGCCCGAATACGGGTTCTGCGGCATCGTGCACCGGACGAAGGAACCGCTTATCATTTCGGATTATTGGCATACGCGGGTTGTCAATTCCAAGCTGATGGACAATACGGGTGCACGCTCGCTTATCGCTACGCCAATCCTTGTCGATTCGGAAGTCGTTGGCGTCATTATGGTTGCCCATAAAAGCGCGAATTTCTTTTCCTATGACAATTACAAGCTGCTGCAGGTTATGTCTACGCATATCGGGCTGGCCATTACCAATGCATCGCTGCATGCCGAAGTTCGGAGAATGGTGATAACGGATAATTTGACGGGCCTGCACGCCCGCCATTATCTGAACGAGCAAATTCAAAGCCGTCAACGGAAGGATCCGCTTGGAGCGCTGATCCTTGTTGACATCGATCATTTCAAGCAAATCAACGATACGTTTGGCCATCAGGTTGGCGATCAGATTTTGGTGCAGGTCAGCAGCATTATCCGCAGCTCGATCAGGCAGGGGGATATTGCGGCGAGATGGGGCGGGGAGGAGTTAGCCGTCTATTTGCCGGGTATCCGTTCGGAACAGGCTTACCGGATTGCCGAACGGATCCGGACCCATGTGGAGGCTGAGACCCAGCCCGTCGTGACGGTATCCTGCGGTGTTTCCGAATGGACGTTTGAGAATGAGAAAATCAGCGTGGAATCGTTGTTCTATCGAGCCGATATGGCGCTGTATGAAGCAAAAAACAACGGCAGAAACCGGATTTATATCGGACAAGCCAATTGATTGTTACGAAGGACACCACCGGGGGTGTCCTTTTCTTTTTGGGTATGGACCGAATAAGTCGCTGTCCGTTCAGGGGACGATAAGGGTATGTGTAACGATTTAACGAAAGGTGTTGTGTTAAATGAAGACCTTAAAACATACTACACTTATTAGCACGCTGCTTGCGGTGCTTGCCCTGGCCGTAACCGGATGCTCGACCTCCAGCCGTCCGCCTGAGGAATGGCTTAACATGTCGATCTCCGGTCTTGCCGGCAAGGATCAATACGCGTTCTCCGGCCAGACGACCATCTACTCGGCGGAAGGCTGGGCTTACGCGCCCCGGACCTTTCAAGGACATATCGAGGAGCATACCAAACTGCATGCGCAAGGCGATGACGGACAAGATCTGGAATGGAGCCCGATTGAGGTGCTGAACAAAGTGAAAAACGCTCATAAAAAAGTAAACTTCATCGACGCGGCAACTACGGCGAACCAGGTTGCCCTGCATATTGAGCTGAACGATCAGGACGCCAACAAGCTCTGGATAGAGCAGCTTCAGGACGAGATGAACGCGCTGGCAGCCAAAGAACCGTTGGAAGAAGGGCCATACAAGCAAGCCTGGCTGAAGGAATTTAACGCATCCCGAAAACAGATGGACAAAATGCTGAAATCGCTGCAGGTCAAGGCCCAATATGAGGTGCTCATCGACAGAAACAGTCTCGTTCCGACGAAGCTGGAGGAGCATTCCGTCCTTAATTATTCGCTTTCCGGACAAGACAAGCAGGAAAAGCGCGATACAAGCGTTACCTTTAGTTCTTATAACGGAACAGGAACTGTTCAATAAGCATGCAACATGCTAATATGTTCGAAGGCTGTTTTTCCTAAAACAGCGCTCATAAGTAATGGAGGTTTGAGAAAGATGCGTGATGCAAGATTACAGAAGCTGGCGGCCAACCTTGCCGGCTACTCGATTGATGTACAACCCGGCGATAATGTCCTGATCGATTTGATCGGCCTTGAGCTGGAGCTGGGCAAATGCCTGATTGAAGAAGTAACGAAGCGCGGCGGGAGACCGTTTGTGGAGCTGAGCGACCGCTCGGTCCTGCGGACGATGCTGACGCATGCAACCAAGGAGCAAATCGAGCTTTGGGCGAAGCACGACCTTGAGCGCATGGAGCAAATGCAAGGCTATATCGGCGTGCGTTCAGGCTCGAACGTAAACGAGCTGTCCGATGTGCCAAAGGAAAAAATGCGTTTATATGAGCAATTATATACCCATCCCGTACATATGGAGGAGCGCGTTAAGCGGACGAAATGGGTCGTGCTCCGTTACCCGACTCCATCGATGGCGCAGCTGGCTAACATGAGCACGGAAGCGTTCGAGGATTTTTATTTCGACGTATGCAACCTGGATTATGCGAAAATGGACCGCGCCCAAGATCCGCTCCAGGCCTTGATGGCACGTACGGACAAAGTGCGGATCGTATCGCCGGGTACGGACTTAACGTTCTCTATTAAAGGCATCGGTGCGAAAAAATGCTCCGGCCAGCGCAATATTCCTGACGGCGAAGTATTCTCCGCGCCTGTCCGCGATTCGGTTAATGGCGTCATTACGTATAATTCGCCAAGCGTATATTCCGGAACGACGTTCCAGAATATCTCGTTTACGTTCGAGAATGGCAAGATCGTTAACGCTACCAGCAACGATACGAAGAAATTGAATGAGATTTTGGACAGCGATGAAGGGGCGCGTTATATCGGCGAATTCGCAATCGGCTTTAATCCGTATATTTTGCATCCGATGAATGATATTTTATTCGACGAGAAGATTGCGGGAAGCCTTCACTTTACGCCGGGTCAGGCGTACGAGGAAACCGATAACGGCAACCGTTCTTCCATTCATTGGGATTTAGTATTGATTCAACGTCCGGAATATGGCGGCGGAGAAATTTATTTCGATGATGTACTAATCCGCAAAGACGGCGTTTTCGTGCTGCCTGAGCTGGAAGGATTAAATTCCGAAAATTTGAAATAAATGAAAATGAAGCGTTTTTGAACTTTTCTCTTGATGGATGCTATATTTCGGGTTATCATGATGTCAAGGAAAGCTTTACTAATTAACTGGAGGGATTCCCCATGTCCAACAATGCAGCCATCGTAGAAATTTCTCAAGCGGCTAGCCAATTCCGCTCTTCAATCGTTCTGCAAGCCGACAACAAATATATCGATGTAAAGAGCATTCTTGGACTGTTTACGACGTTGGTAGGCGGCCACGCTTACGAGCTTCATGTTCATGGTCCTGATGCGGAAGAAGCGAAAGCAAAAATGGCAGAAATTTTCGCAAAACATAACTTGAATGTATCTGTAATTAGCGAATAGGACCGTATTGGTCACAAACAAAGCGTTTCTTCTTCTGAAAAGAAGAAGCGCTTTTTTGTTTTGTCCTTGTGTATTGGCTCTTTTTCGTCTAATATAAAAGATATAGACGACGGCGGGTACACGCACAGGGGGGAAAACGATGTCTTCACCGGAAGTCACGGTTCAATTGCATGAGAAAGCGCTTCGTCTCCTAACGGAAGATGCGAGTAAAATAGAAAAACTTATCGAAGTTCAGATGGAGAACTTGACGACCCGTCAATGTCCGCTGTACGAGGAAGTTTTGGACACGCAAATGTATGGATTCTCGCGGGAGATTGACTTTGCTGTGCGCGCGGGATTGATTGCCGAGCAGAGCGGAAAAGAAATGTTAAGCCGCTTGGAACGCAACTTGGCCCAGTTGTATGAAGCGTTAAATAATAAAGAGTAGACTCCGTTTGGAGCCTACTCTTTTTTTGTTTTCTCAAACAAGATAGAAAGCAACGCCTAGTATGACATAAACCATAAGCAGCAGGAATCCTTCATACCAGTTGGTTGTGCCGTCTCGGGATACGGATTTCGCGATAAAGACGGATACGCCGATGGCCGTTAATTCGATTGGGGTGAAGATAATGTCCATCGTATTCCCCATAAATACACTAACCAGAATCAGCACCGGAGCGACAAACAGAGCGATCTGTAAGCTGCTGCCGATGGCGATTTCGACTGCTGCGCCGATTTTGTTCTTGAGCGCCAGCATAACCGCTGCGCTATGCTCGGCTGCATTACCGATGATCGCAATAACGAACGCACCGACAAACAGCTGGGACAGGCCAAATTTTTCAGTAAAGCTGTCGAGAGTATGTACGAGCCATTCGCTGACGAACGCCACCATAATCGTCGCTACAATCAGCATGATAACGGAAACGCCTTTCGACCACATCGGCTCCTCGCCGTGATCGGCATTCATGACGTTATCAGCGAGAACATCTTTATGGGTAATCATCGAAAACACAAGCCACAGCAGGTAAGATACGATCAGAATGCAGGCAACCGTAATGCTGAGGAAATGGTCCTTATTAATCGTGAAGTGCTCTGCGCCAACGAAGACAGCGGGTACAAACAAACCGATAACAGCCATAATCATCAGCGTTGCGTTATGCTCGGCCAATTGGTTATTGAAAAACTGCTGTTTGAATTTAATGCCGCCCGCAAGAAGGCTAAGTCCAAGGACGAGAAGCAGGTTGCCAATAATGGAACCGGTGATACTCGCTTTAACCGTATCAAACAAGCCTTCTTTGACGAGGAAGATCGCAATGATCAGCTCAGCCGCGTTACCAAACGTGGCATTAAGAAACCCGCCAAGCCTTTGTCCGGCGTAATGGGCTACACTTTCCGTCGCTTTGCCGAGAAAGCCCGCTACAAAAACGACGGCGATAGCGGAAATGATAAATTGAAGCGTCATGTCCCAATGGGCGAAATGTCCGATTGCGCTCAAGAGGAACATAACAATTAATCCGCCGAAAAACAGTTTCTGTCTCACCAAATCCACCTCTTCAATTATGTAAGTCTAAAAAACATTATTAATCATAACGAAAAAAGGCAACCATGTAAACTTTTCCAAAAAAATATTACATAGGGCCTAACATAGAACGACTTCCTTCCTTGCTTCAAATTGAGCCATCCAGTACAATGATGGTATATGGCAAATTGAGGAGTGGAATAACATGAACGAGGACCTTCAAACAGGCATTATCCGTATTTCAGACGATGTAGTGGCAACGATTGCAGGACTCGCTGCGCTTGAGACTCCAGGCATTGCCGGAATGTCAGGCGGGATCTCCGAAGGACTGGCGAAGCGCCTTAGCGGTAAAAACGTGCAAAAAGGTGTATCCGTCGAAGTAGGCCAGCTTGAAGCGGCAATCGATCTTCGCATTATCGTTCATTACGGCATTCCGATTCAGGAGGTCTGCAGACAGCTGCAGCTTAACGTAAGGGAATCGGTTGAGAATATGACCGGTCTTAACGTTGTTGAAGTCAATGTAAAAGTAGAAGGCGTCGCCTTTAAAGAAGAGGAAACGTCGGAAGAACCGCAGCAACGTCTGAAATAAAATGCGGAGCTTACATAAAAAAGGCTGAACCGTTACTTTGACGGGTTCAGCCTTTTTTGGTTCAGTGATGATGACGTTTCGCTCGTTCCGGCTTGTCCTGCTTGTTGGCCTCCCGCGAGATGCTGAGAAGCACCCCGATACACATCAGACAGACTAGCAGGGAGGAGCCCCCGTAGCTGACGAAGGGAAGCGTGACGCCGGTCAGCGGAATTGCGCCGGTTACGCCGCCCACATTAACGAAGGCCTGGATTCCGAACAAGCCAACAATCCCGACTCCGACAATAGTCCCGTAGTGATCGGGGCAGCGAAGAGCAACGATAAGCGCCCGCCAGAGAAAGAGCAAGTAAAACAAGAGGAACAGGCTTGCGCCGATAAATCCCAGCTCCTCGGCAATGACGGAAAAGATAAAGTCATTATAAGGATAGTCCAAGTAATGCAGCTTTTGCACGCTTTCCCCGAACCCAGCTCCCGTTAAACCTCCGTGTCCAAGCGCCTGCAGGGAGGATACCAGCTGGAAGCCCGAGCCCTGTTGATCCGCCAGCGGATCGGAATAGGCTGTAAACCGAGCGATCCTGTAAGCCCAACCATCTGGATTTGTAGCCATGCCGATTGCGGCGAAAAGAACGGCGATGATACCGATTACGCCGCCTGACACGGCAACCTGCTTCAGGTTAGCCCCGCCTGCAATAATCATAATCCCCGCGCAAGAGGCAAGAACGAGACAGGATCCCAAATCCGGCTGCATCATGATTAGGAAGCAAATAAAGCCTACGATGATCAATACCGGAAGCAGGCCTTTCTTGAAATCCCGGAACTTCTCGCCCTTCTTGGTAATAAGAGCGCCTATATAGAGAATCATGGCAAGCTTGGCCATCTCCGTCGGCTGGATCCCCATGGTTCCGATTCGGAACCAGCTGCTCGCGCCGTTAAGCGAGCCAATGGTTGGTACAATCATCAGCATGATTATGACCGGTATGAATAGGAAGATAAATCCCCGTTTAAAGATCTGGTAAGGGAGATTCATCAGGAAAAGCATAGCAAAAATCCCGAGAACCGCCCAAATGAGCTGCCGCTTAGTAAAATACAACGCATCATTGTGGAATTTAGCCGAAGTCAGCGTAATGTTCGAGCTTGCGCTGAACACCATGACCAGTCCGAATCCAACCAGCAGCAGCGTTAAAATAAGGAGCAGAAAGTCCGGTCTGCCACGACTGCCATTCTGCTGTGTCTTCTTCATAGATTAGGCAAGCAGCTGTTTCAGCTTCTCGAGGCGTTGATTCGCAATCGCCATGATCGGCTGCGGAACCGGCGATTCGTATTCAAGGCCATGAGGGAATGTAGCTTTTCCGATATATACGTGTTCAATTGCAAGCACGGCATTGGGATTTTCCAGCTTGCCTTCAACGGCGCGGGTGTTGACGCGCAGGAAGTATTCCGAATTTGTTGCTTGATCTTCCAGCTTCAGATCGTATGTAGCGCGATAGTACTCCCACTGCCAACGTACAAAGCCAAGCTGCTCGGCAGACTCGTCCAGATGAGCCAGATCGCTTTGAAGGCCGTTAAGACCCGAGTTTTCAATAATCATCGTTATTTCCTCCTATAGTTGCTTGTGGAATGTATGGTTTATGCTGGCAAAGCCGAGTTTTGCTAAACGCGCAAAACTTATTTGTACATCTTTTCCCATGATAGTATGTTTCCCCAGTCAGCGCAAGACTTACTCTCCGCTATGACTATGCTTTCTCTATGCCGCATCGCGCCGTTCTGTTAGAATAGATGGAAATAAGTTTTGTCTGCAAGGTCATGGTTCAACAAAACTTTAGGTGATGCTTACGAAGCAAGTTTTGTTTCACATCGCTTTGCATTCAGTTTATAAACAAAACTTTTAGGAGGTGTGTCAAATGAAGACTAGCAGCTATATAAAAGAGCAGCTGCAGCGTCTTTACCCGGAAATGGTCCGGTGGCGCAGACATCTCCACCAGAATCCGGAGCTGTCTTTTCAAGAGGTGCATACATCCCGCTGGATTGCGGAGCAATTAAAATCGTTCGGCTGCGAGGTGCGCGAAGGCGTTGGCGGACATGGTCTGCTGGTTACGATAAAAGGGGAAATGCCGGGTCCGGTTATCGCGCTTCGCGCGGATATCGACGCACTTCCGATCCAGGACGAGAAGGAGTGCGAATACCGGTCCAAGGTTCCCGGCGTGATGCATGCCTGCGGGCATGACGGGCATACGTCGGCATTGCTTGCGGTAGCGAGTTACTACCAGCAGCATAAGACAGAGCTGGCAGGCGAGCGCCGGCTGATTTTCCAGCCAGCCGAGGAGCAGACGCCGGGCGGCGCGATCCGCATGATTGAAGACGGGGCCTTGGACGGCGTAGACGCCATATACGGGGTGCACTTGTGGTCGCCGATTCCGTTCGGTCAGACTGCAACCAAGCCGGGACCTTTTATGGCTGCGGCAGATGAATTCACTTTGGAAATTATCGGACTAGGCGGACATGGCGGCATGCCGCACAAGACAGTAGATACAATCGTTATCGGCTCCGCTCTTGTGCAGGCGGTTCAATCCATTGTTGGCCGCAACGTTGATCCGTTGAAGCCAGCGGTCGTTACGATCGGCTCCTTCCAAGCCGGAACGACCAATAACGTCATTGCGGAGCGCTGCGCGATGAAAGGGACGGTCCGTACATTTGACGAGGAATCCCGAAAGCTTACGCATGAAAGACTTGAGCAGCTTGTTAACCATACCTGCAGCATGTACGGAGCGAAATACGACTACCATATGCGTATCGGCTATCCCCCCGTCGTCAATGACGAGCAGGAGGCCGGAAGATTCTTCCGGGTATCCGGCGAGCTGTTTGGCGCCGAGAATACCCTCCGCTCGGAAGCGATGATGGTCGCGGAAGACTTCTCGTATTATTTGGAGAAGGTTCCGGGATGCTTTATGTTTGTTGGAGCGGGAAACGAGGAGACGGGAGTCGTATACGCCCATCACCATCCGCGGTTTGATATCGATGAACGTGCGATGCTCCATTCAGCCCAGCTGCTTATACAAATGGCGGAAGATTTTGCGGCAGAATGACAAGGCTTTCGGCTGGTCATCCTAATATGGCAGAATTCGATTAGGAGGTTAGTCCGTCTTGAATAAAACGATCAAAGAGGTTATGTCTTCGCCGTGCATTACAGCAACTTTACAGGATAACGTATATGAGCTTGCCGTTTTAATGAAAAAGCATGATATCGGATTTATTCCAATTGTAGAGGGGTCAAAGCTGATTGGCGCCGTAACGGACCGCGATCTTGTCGTCCGCGGCTATGCGGATAAGCATTCCGGCTCGACGGCCGTCGAGAAAGTCATGACAACCGATGTGCTGACCATTGAACCGGACACAACCATGGATGAAGCGGCAGAGCTGATGGCCAAGCATAAAATACGCCGTCTTCCCGTCGTAGAAAACGGTCGGTTGATTGGCGTTGTCGCAATTGGTGATCTGGCTGTGCGGGATGCCTTTATTCATGAGGCGGGCGCTGCGCTCAATGAAATATCGGAGCACGTGCATTAGATGAAATAACGGGATTCTTTCGGGGCGGATGCCTTGAAAGGGTCCCGTTTTTCGTATAAAAAGATGGATATTTTTGCATACTGGGAGGTGAATGCTTACCGCTATGAACGACGGGGGGATCATATGTTGGAACGACAGGATGGACCTTTAATTATTCAGTCGGATATGACGGTGCTGCTCGATTACGAGCATCCTTTATCGGAGGAAGCCCGCAGGAAGCTGATCTTGTTCGCCGAGCTCGTGAAACGTCCCGGAAATTGGCATACGTATAAAATGTCCTCTTTATCCTTGTGGAACGCTGCTTCTACCGGCATGGATGCGGCAACGGTCATCGAATCCCTAAGAAAATATGCCAGATACGGGATGCCTGGAGTATTGGAGACGAATATCCGCACACTAATGGAGCGGTACGGCAAGCTTCGCCTGGAATTAAACGAGCGCCTTCTCCTGTTATACGGGGACGAATCGCTGCTGGCAGAGCTCGCGGGGCACCCGGCCATTCTGGAATGTCTGAAGGAGCGCGGAAGCGACGGCTCTTGGGAGGTTAATCCGGAATACAGGGGCCAGCTTAAGCAGGAATTAATCCGGCTCGGATACCCTGTCATCGATTTGGCTGGCTATCATGCGGGCGAGGCTTTATCCGTGTCGCTTAGACCTGTAACGCTGGATGGCAAACCTTTCGGATTAAGGGATTATCAGCGGCAGGCGGTTGATGTTTTTTATAAGGAAGGAACGATTCAAGGAGGCAGCGGCGTTATCGTTCTGCCATGCGGAGCGGGTAAAACGATCGTTGGCATTGCAGCCTTGGCCAGACTGAACAGCGCTGCGCTTATTCTTACCTCCAACGCAACCAGCGTACAGCAATGGAAAGAAGAGCTGCTGGACAAGACAACCCTTCAGCCTTCGGAGGTCGGCGAATATACGGGCGCCTCGAAGGAGGTCCGTCCGGTAACGATTGCGACGTATCAAATTCTAACCCACCGGAAGTCGAAAAAAGATTCCTTCCGTCACATGAAGCTGTTTTCCGAGCGCGACTGGGGGCTTATTATATACGACGAGGTGCATTTGCTGCCTGCGCCGGTTTTCCGAATGACAGCCGAAATCCAGGCCACCAGAAGGCTTGGATTAACCGCAACGCTGGTTCGGGAGGATGGATGCGAAGAGGATGTTTTTTCTCTGATTGGGCCTAAACAGTTCGAGCTGCAATGGAAGACAGTCGAAGCGGAGGGGCATATCGCATCCGTAAAATGCACGGAAATCCGCGTGCCGATGGATCAAGGCATATCCGAGCTGTACCATTCCGCCGAGAAGCGTTCGAAGCTGCGCCTTGCGGCGGAGAACCCGGGCAAGGTTCCAATTGTGCGCGAGCTATTGGAACGGCATGTAGGGACGCCTACGCTTATTATCGGTCAATACCTTGACCAGCTTCATTCCATTGCCGACTCGTTAGACGTGCCTGTCATCACCGGAGAATTGCCGCAGAATGAACGCCGGAGTCTATACGAACAGTTTAAGTCGGGGGATGTGCCCGTTCTGGCGGTATCAAAGGTGGCGAATTTTGCGGTTGACCTGCCGGATGCGGCCGTGGCTATTCAAATTTCGGGAAGCTATGGCTCAAGGCAGGAGGAAGCGCAGCGGATTGGCCGGATTTTGCGTCCGAAGGAAGGCCGGAACGAAGCCTGGTTTTATACGATCGTGACCGATGATACCAGCGAAACGGAATATGCCGCAAGGCGTCAAATGTTCCTGCTTGAGCAAGGCTACCAATACGAGCTTGAAAAACATTAGCAAAGGGAGTAATTCCTCATGTTTGTACAAGAATGGTCGGAGAAACTGACGAGCCGCGTGAAGCGGCAATTCATGATGTCTCCCCTCTGGACCGGTGCGGCAGGCCGTGGATTGAAATGGGAGGAGGCCGTACTGGACAGGTTATCCATTCAAGAAGCGGTGGACCAAATGGACGAAGCAAGCGCCGCGGTCCTGCGGGCATTTTATAATTGCTTTGGTGCCGGTCCCGTCTCGGAGGAGCGGTTTTTTTCATTGCGGCAAAGATTCTCGGGTGCCGAGTTCCGTTACGGCCTGATCCAATTGCAAAATGCGGGCTTGGTGTTTGCGCTTCGTCAGGGCTGGGGGGAGCGGCTGTACGCGATGCCAAGCGATTGTTTTATGCTGTGGCATCCCTATTTGTTTCCGATTGGTCAGCTGCCGGAAGCTGATCGGGTGAGCGTATGGGAGCAGCGGCAGGAGGATATGGCTCTTCAGCCACTAGGCAGGCAGCTGCTGGCCGTTTGGGCGGAGCTTGCACGCAACGGTTCAGGGCTGACGGCGAAAGGAGTCCTGCCGAAGAAAACAACCGCAAAGCTGATGCAGGCTGCGTCCGTTACGGATTCGGATCTTCTTCAGGCCGGCTGGCAGCAGGAAGAGACGGATCCTTATAATCCTGCCGTATCTTTCATGCTGAAGCTTAGCGGACAATTAGGTGTATTGGTGAATGAAAAGAAGCTGCTAAGGTGGGAAACGCAGACGCTTGCCGCATGGTTCTCGAAGGAGGAGCTTTTTCGGGAGGCTTTTTTATTCCAGTGGTGTCTGAATGAGCTTCTGTATAAAAAGCCTGCCATGTGGCATGTCATGGCGCTTTTGACCCGGCTTGAGCCGGGGATCTGGTATTCGGATGCGGCTCTTTCGGACCAGCTTTGCCAGCTTGACTTGCAAGGCATGGAGTGGGACCAGAGCCGCAATGCCTGTTTGAAGCTGCTGCGCGGCTTTGGATGGATGGAGCTCGCATGGGCAGGAGAGAACAAAATGCTCCGGTGGACGATAATGCCGCAATTACTTTATCAGAAGCAACGTCCGCCAGAAAGGCCTGAGCCCATTATGCTTGAACCTAACGGCGATCTGCTTGTTCCTCCGGGCTGTCCTTACCGAATCCGATGGGAACTGGAGCTTGTGGCAGAGCGGAAGAGTGACGATTATATGTCCGTATGGCAATTAACGCGAAGCTCGATAGAACGGGCGATTGCTCACGGACGAAGCGTTGCTTCCATTATGGCCCTTTTGCAATCGGCTTCCGGTGGAATGCCTATCTCGCCATTGCTTGCATCAAGTTTGACGGACTGGGGAAAACAAACGGAAGCGGATAAGAAGCCGCTCGCGGACGCGTATCCCGAATTGTCGCTTGAGTATCCATCAGCAGAATTCGGGTTCCCCTTGCGTTCTTCGGAACGAGAGTTTACGGGCTGCGAGCTTATGAATCATGAGGATTTCAGGATTGAACGGTTTCTGCCCGAGCTTGAGCGGGTACCTATAAATTGGATGCAGCAGTTCAGGTCCTATCATCATTCCACGCGCCTTGAGATTCTGGAAAGGGCATTGAGCTGGCAGGCGCCGGTCCAATTAAGGATGAACGACAACACCGTGGCATTCGTGCCTGCCAGACTGGAGAGAAGCGGGAACGGCTGGACCGTCACCGGCGTGCTGCGGGAAGCGGAGACGCACCGCGAAGTATGCCTGTCCCCGGAAATGTGGGAAGGGATGAAGCTGGTTGCGCCGGGAGTCAGTGGATTTGTGTAAAATTGTATCTATTCCTTGAATGATTATGATATGATAGATTCTAAGCAAGGTAAAAGAAAAGAGGGTGAACAAATGCCAACGACCACAGTTCTGCCCTATGATGGTGCAAGCGGCGTTTCTTCGCTGGATATGGCATCGCTGTTGATGTGCGCCTACGAGCTGGGTGATTTTATTAACCAATCGGCGGAAGTTGCCGATTATCTATATTGGAAAGAAGCTGTGCAAAAGGACGAGCAGGTAAAGCTGCTGTCCAAGCAATTCGCCAAAGCGAAAGAGCTGTTCTCGGAATGCGAGCGATTCGGCAGATTCCATCCGGATTACCATGCAGCTAAGGATAAAGTGAAGCAAATCGAGAAAGAGCTGGACCAGATAGAAGCGGTCAAACGGTTCAAGACGGCGGAGCAGCTCGTAGATACGATGCTGTATGACGTATCCCGCATGATTGCGGAATCGGTATCCGATACCATTAAGGTGCCGGGCAATGAAGGGAAAACGGGCGGCTGCGGAGGCGGCGGATCCTGCAGCTGCGGAAGCGGCGGCTGCGGATAAACCTTTGCTTGATTCGACTCGACGGAGGGAATAGATGTTGTTACCGGAACGGACAGGTTATATCATATGGGTGAGCGATCTGAAAGCGGCCAGAACGCTGGAAAAGTACGGAACCGTTCATTATATGTCGCGCAAGATGCATTATGTCGTGATCTATATGAACGCAGAGCGCGCGGAGGAAGCGGTAAAGACAATAAGCCGACTGCCGTTCGTGCGCAAGGTTGAACGATCTTACCGCAACGAATTAAAGACGGAATATACGAAAGATGCCGAGGATAAGACCAGATTCTACAGCATGTAGAACTAGAATTTCATAAGCTATGAACATTTATGAAATTCAAGCAAGGAAGTTAATAATAATTAAATAAAATTGCGGGAAGATCGCTGGTACACAGAGAGACCAATGTACGGCGATCTTCTTTCTTTTATAAAGTTTTACAAATAATTACATTTATGGGCTGAGTTTATTTTATTGTTGAAATCTCGGACAATCATGGTTAAAATATCCTTATACATAAAAGTGGTAAAAAAGACCTGGTTCCTAAGACGGAGGTGTGGTGAACGATGAAGGACAAAACGACTAGAAGATGGAGCACTTATGAGACTTTTTATATCGAATTGGGCGATAAGAAAGTGGCGGACATCGTTATTACTAACCATGCCAGGAGCCGGTGGGTGGATCGGGTTGAAAGTGAGAGGACGGGATACGAGGATATCGCCGAATTCTTATGGGAATGCCTGAAGCAAGGACGAATTGAGCCTTATTACCGGAAAGAAGAGGATGTTTACCTGATTGATGATGATCTGGTGTTTGTTGCTGAATTTGCTCCATCGGAAACAGACATTGATCTGCTTGGCAATCCGCTGCACAAGATGATTGTAGTAACCTTTTTGGGACGCATGTCGGAGACGATCGAATTGCGGGATTTGAAATCATATTATTCATGGCTTCGTCACTCCAGAAGAATGACCTTGGTGAAAAACAGCCGAAAAAGGAAATAATCGAAGAAACGCTGGCGCAGCATCCTTTCGAAGGGTGCTGCGCTTTTTTGCGTTCATTTGTAGTATAATAACCGCTAAGAAGAGAGGATGGTCGGACAGATGGCGCTTAATTTTCATCAATTGCATATTTTTTATACGGTAGCGGAACGGGGCAGCTTCTCGGCGGCCGCCCAGTCGCTGCATATGACTCAGCCGGCCGTAACGATGCAGGTGCAGTCGCTGGAGGACTATTTCGGGACAAAGCTGCTGCAGCGGTCTACCAAACGGATCGACTTGACGGAAGCGGGAAAAGCGTTGATGCCTTACGCCCGGAGAAGCATCGAGCTGATCCGCGATACCGATCAAGCGATGTCGGCGTTTACCAAGCAGCTTAAGGGGCGGCTTCAGCTTGGCGCCAGCTTGACGATTGGAGAATACATTTTGCCGCGCCTGCTTGGTCCGTTCGGGCAGACGTTTCCGGAAATATCGATCAGCATGAAGGTGATGAATACCGCTCAAATCATTGAAGAGATTATAAATCATCAATTGACCTTTGGGTTGATCGAAGCTCCCGTTAATCACCCGGATATGCAGATGGAGGCGGTTATGAGCGACGAGCTCAAGCTGATTGTCCCAAAAGATCATCCTTTGTCGAAGCGGCCGACGGTTCTGCTGGATGAAGTGGCGGATTATCCTTTTGTCGTCCGCGAACAGGGGTCCGGTACGCGATTAGTAATGGAGGAGCAGCTAAAACGGAAAAAAATCGATCCGGCCGATCTGAAGATTGTGATGGAGCTCGGCAGTACAGGGGCGGTGAAGTCGGCCGTAGAAGCCGGTCTCGGCGTTTCCTTTGTCTCCGAATCTTCGGTGAAGCATGAGGTGGCGCTTGGGCTTCTCCATGTGATTCCGATTGAAGATACCCGGTTCAAACGGCAGTTCTACTCGATTTATTTGAAATCCACGCTTTTGCCGATCTCGGCGGTTACGTTCCTCACCTTTTTAAGAGAGAAGGATTTGCAGCAATGGTTATAGGAAAAGCGGATTTGCACAATCACACGACCGCCTCGGACGGCACGATGCCGCCAGCCGCCGTTGTTGCCCGCGCGAAGGCGGCAGGTCTAGCGGCTGTTGCGATCACCGATCATGATACGATGGCAGGAGTCGAGGAAGCGCTTGCGGAAGGACGGAAGCTGGGGATTACCGTTGTTCCCGGCGCAGAGCTGAGCACGGTTGCCGACGGGCGAGACATTCACGTGCTGGCCTACTATCCGGATTGGGAGAATGAGCTCTGGCAGGAGCGGCTTGCCGGGCTTCGGGCGACACGCGGCACGCGCAACGAGATGATTGTCGAACGGCTAACTCAGCTCGGGATTCCCGTTAAGATGCAAGAGGTCGAGCATATCGCTGCCGAGCAGGCTTTGGCAGGAGGCGGCAAAGGCAAAGGGAAAACGATTGGCCGTCCGCATATTGCGGAGCTTCTGATCCGGAAAGGTGCCGTTTCCACGATGGCGGAAGCATTCGAGCGGTATCTGGGGGAAGGCGGCGCCGCATACGTGAATCCTCCGCGTCTCCATCCATTTGAGGCGATCGAATGGATTCGGGAAGCGGGCGGGACAAGCGTGATCGCGCATCCGGGTTTGTATGGCCGGGACGATCTGGTCGAGCAGCTGATCGGGAAGGGCGCTCAAGGGATCGAAGTATACCATTCCGACCACGGAACGGAAGAAGAGCAGCGTTACGCAGGGCTGGCGAGGAAACACGGACTCATTATAACCGGGGGCTCGGACTTCCACGGGGAGCGTCAGGGCGAGGTGTTCCATGGCGAGATCGGCAGCAAAACCGTAGACGTCTCCGTACTGGAACAGCTTCGAAAGAACAGATAGCTTTGACGAAAAATAGCGGTGCAGGGTGATGATATCCCTTACGCCGCTATTTTTTAATATATGCCGGTCGGTTTAGTTAAGTTTAGTTTACGATTCTTTTCGCGTAAACCAGCGAAGAGGCGAACCATGTGCCTTCCATTGGCTCGTAAGTTACTTTCGCGCGTCCGCCGCCGCATTGAAGGATGTAATGCTTGCCGTTGACGACGCCGGCGTAAATGCCGACGTGACCGCCGCCTCCGCTTGTGGAACGATTTAACGAACCGTCACCGGGGTCGGCCGAGTTTTTAAAGAACAGCAGGTCTCCGACCTTCAGATTCTTATATTTATTTTTGGAATCAACGATCACTTGCTTGCCGATGCTGCTGCTGTAACGCTGCGTGCGGGAAGCGCTGGAAAACTTGATTCCGAGCGTGCTGCTGTATACCCAGGAAGTAAAGTTGGAGCAGTCAAAGCCGTAGCCGGCCTTCTGCACACCGCTGCGCCATTTTACGCCAAGCTGGGTTTTGCCTTTCGCAATCAGTTTGCTGAGCTGCGTGCTTTGGGTCGCGGTTGCCGCTGCCGCCTTAGGGGTGGTTACTCCCAGTGCAGGGGCTTGTACAGCACCGGTTAAAGCAATAACGCCTGCCAAAGTGATGATCCCTTTTTTGAAAATCGTTTTTTTCGTCATGTATGTATTCCTCCCATATGGCTTTTTTGTGCAGGAAAGCGTGTAGGCTGCCAGTTCAAGTTTTGTTTGGCACTTTTATACTAATGACTTTCTATCGGTGTAGTCAGCTAATAAAAGTTACCAATTCTATTTTAAAACAATAAAATAAATATTCTTTTATTAATCCTTAATAATCCTATATTGAATAAAATGTTAATAAAATCGAGAATAAATGATTAATTAGGCTGAAAGTGAAAATTATGCAATGGTAATCGAATTGAGTTTGGATGTTTAAAATCAGAAAGGGAAAATAAGGCTTATAAATTGTTGGAAGATGAGTTTTTTCCAAATCGAGGATTTAGAGGGGGAACCGTTAGTTAAAGTTTTCTAATTTTCAGCTTCGTATCAGAATAAAGGTGAAAGGCCATGAACGAACAAGCAGCCCGTCCTCTTTGAAGGACGGGCTGCTTGCCGTTTGAGACGCTCTTAATTCACGCTGCGCGAAGGCATCGCTTTGATTCGTTGCTCATCAGGAGTAATATACAGGGTCTTCTGGTGGTCGTAAATCACAAAGCCCGGTTTAGCCCCGCTTGGCTTGCGGACATGGCGGATAAACGTGTAATCGACCGGGATTTGGCTGGATTGCCGTGCCTGGCTGTAATAGCCGGACAGCATTGCCGCTTCCTCCAAGGTGGCATCCCCAAAGTCGCCTCCGCGGATGACGACATGGGAGCCCGGAATATCCTTCGTATGAAGCCAAACATCCGAAGGAGAAGCAAGCCGGTTCGTTAAGTATTCGTTCTGCGTATTGTTCTTGCCGACATAGATGCTGACGCCTTCGGAAGAAGTGTAGCAAATCAGGGTTGGGCGAGCCGGTTTTTTCCGCTTTGGACCGCGCTTTACCCTGCTGCGAAGATAACCCTGCTCCACAAGCTCATCCCTGATCTCCTCGATATCGGCGAGCGATGCATTGTCCAGCTGCTGCAGCAGCGTTTCCATATAAGTGATCTCGCTTTGGGCGATAGCCATTTGCTCTTCAACGACAGCGATACTGTTCTTTTGCTTCGTATATTTGCGGAAATAGCGCTGCGCATTATCCGACGGCGTAAGCTGAGGGTCCAGCTCGATCGTAACCATTGCCTGCTCTTCGTCATAGAAGTTGATCAGCTCGACCGATGTGTCCCCGCGGTTGATCTGATGCATGTAGGCGGTCAGAAGCTCGCCCATGACGCGGTATTTATCGGCGTCTTGCGCTTCCTCGACCGTTTCCTTCAGCTTTTCTATCTTCTTCTCGTT
Source organism: Paenibacillus sp. BK033 (assembly GCF_004345425.1). Classification (GTDB taxonomy): domain Bacteria; phylum Bacillota; class Bacilli; order Paenibacillales; family Paenibacillaceae; genus Pristimantibacillus. The sequence goes on along the minus strand of NZ_SLVP01000002.1, from coordinate 512,493 downwards.
CTTGACCTTCTCATTCTGGACGAACCGGATGAGATCAAGGGCACGCTGCTTAACCGTATCCCGTTCCGCTTTATCGCCATAGAAGGCCTCCAGGCATTCGCTGATGGAAGCAAAATGCTCGGAAGAACCTTGCACGTGGGTCAGTGGAGTTACGGAGAAGTAGGCTTTGCCGTTCGCATCCACCGCTATGGTTGGCGCGTAGGCATGCGCCCGGACTTCGTTCATCAGCGCCTGGAAGCTGTCCCAGAGGCTGCTGCTTGCTCTCTCCGCGCGGAATACCATCTCTTTGGCGAGCAGAGGGCTTAGTCCGCTAAAGGCCTGAACAAGCTGCCGCTGAGGCGGCAGGCTCTCTTGGCTTTCCTCCGCATGCTGCCCGAGCACGGCCAGAAATTCCTTTTCGCTTGCTATGGCAAGAGGATCCGTCTTTCCTTGATCGGGCGGGGCGGTGTATTTGCTGCCCGGCATAACAATCCGGAATGTACTGATGGCAGGCGTGACGTGATGGATGCCGTCATGAATCGTCCCGGTTGCGGGGTCCAGCAAAATAAGGTTGCTGTGGCGTCCCATAATTTCAATAACGATCGTCTTGAGCGAGATATCGCCAAGCTCATCGCGGTGCCGGACGTCGATATGGATAATCCGTTCGCGTCCGATTTGTTTGACTGCTTCAATCGTTGCGCCTTCGCAATATTTGCGCATCAGCATGCAGAACATCGGTGCTTCCAGCGGATTAACGTATGAAGCATTCGTCCAATGAACGCGCGGGTACGTCGGATTGGCGGACAGGAGCAGCTTGCCCTGCGCCCCGGCGCCGCGGATGCTGAATACGAGATCATTGTCCGTCGGCTGGTGGATTTTATGAATGCGAGCGCCTATGCAGCGCTGAAGCTCTTCAACTACTGCGTGAATAACAATGCCGTCTAAGGCCATGAGGGTTTAAGTCTCCTTTTTCAATGTCTTTCTCTATCATGCCATAGTTAAACCAAAAACTTAAGTCTTTAAGTGGGATATTTTGCAGTTTGTCCGAATACATTTAGGCTTGAGAGGCTGTCCGAGAGCGCTCGGCATATACGGGAGGGAGTCGTACAATGGAACAATTGAAATGGCACCAAATGGAGGCGGGCGAGCTGGCGAATAAGCTGGGCAGCTCGCTTGCGCAAGGGCTGTCTGCATCGGAAGCAGAAGACAGGCTGTCGAAGAACGGGCGAAACGAGCTGGCGGAGGGCGAGCGCATTTCCCCGGTTATGCTTTTCCTGAATCAATTCAAAGATTTCATGGTGCTTGTGCTAATGGGCGCTACTCTCATATCGGGACTCTTGGGCGAATATTTGGATGCCGTGACGATTGTGGCCATTATCGCGATTAATGCGGTATTGGGCTTCATTCAGGAATTCCGTGCGGAAAAGTCGCTTAGTGCCCTCAAGGAATTGTCCGCGCCTACGGCAAAAGTGATTCGCGGCGGACAGCAGGTGATGATAGCGGCCAAAGAGTTGGTTAAAGGGGATGTTATTCTGCTCGAGAGCGGCGACCGCATTCCCGCCGATATCCGGCTGATCGAAGCGAACAGCTGCTATGCCGAGGAATCCGCCCTGACAGGCGAATCGGTACCGGTCGGCAAGCATGCCGCGGCTATTCATGAAGAGGAGCTGCCGCTTGGCGACCAGCGGAATCTGGGCTTTATGGGGACCATGCTTACCCGCGGAACAGCCAAAGGGGTTGTTGTCCGGACGGGCATGGAAACGGAAATGGGTAAAATCGCCGGCCTTATTCAGCAGACCGAATCGATGGAAACGCCGCTTCAGCACAGACTGGAGCAGCTTGGAAAAATCTTAATCGCCGTTGCGATCGGACTTACGATTATGGTTGTTGTTGCCGGCATTCTGCATGGACAGCCTGCCTACGGCATGTTTCTGGCCGGTGTCAGCCTTGCGGTTGCCGCTATTCCGGAAGGGCTTCCGGCCATCGTTACGATTGCGCTGGCTCTTGGCGTACAGCGGATGATTAAACGGAAAGCGATCGTCCGCAAGCTGCCTTCCGTGGAAACGTTGGGCTGCGCTTCGGTGATCTGCTCCGACAAGACCGGCACGCTTACGCAAAATAAAATGACCGTCACGAACGTTTGGCTGGGCGGGCGGCATCTTCAGGTGACGGGCGAGGGTTATGAGCCGGTCGGAGCTGCTTTCGAGGATGGCTCCATGGTGGACGTAAAGCATGATATTGCCCTCAAGCGTCTCCTGCAGATTTCGGCGCTATGCAATAACGCAACCGTTACGCAGGCGGAGCAGCAGGATTCGAAGAAGCGGAAAAGCAAAGAGCCGCAAGAGGAATGGGTGCTAAAGGGAGATCCGACGGAAGGAGCCCTTACCGTTCTCGCAGCGAAGCTCGGGCTGTCCGCCAAATCGCTGGAGGGCTTATATAAGAGGGAAAAGGAATTCCCGTTTGATTCCGAACGGAAGCGGATGAGCGTGCTGGTCTCGCATCAGGGCGGCAGGGTCGTCTATACGAAAGGCGCCTCCGACATGCTGATGGATCATTGCAGCTACGTATTATGGGACGGCAAGGTTGTGCCGTTTACCGCTACGCTCAAGAAAAAATGCGCGGATGCCGCCGAACAGATGGCGCAAAACGCGCTGCGCGTGCTTGGCCTCGCTTACCGGGATATCCGCAGCGGCGAAGCGGCGGAGACGGAAAGCGACGTGGAATGCCATCTTGTATTTGTTGGCCTCACCGGCATGATCGACCCGCCGCGCCGCGAGGTGCGCGATGCGATTGCGACCTGCCGCCGAGCAGGCATCAAGACGGTAATGATTACGGGCGACCATCAGTTGACCGCCGAAGCGATCGCCCACCAGCTTGGCATCATGCCTCGCGGCGGAGTAGCGCTGAGCGGCAGTCAGCTGGAAAATATGACGGATGATCAGCTCGACAAGCATGTGGACAACATCTATGTCTATGCCCGCGTATCGCCGGAACATAAGCTCCGGATCGTCAAATCCCTGCAAAGAAAAGGGCATGTCGTTGCCATGACCGGCGACGGCGTAAACGACGCTCCGGCTATCAAAGCCGCCGATATCGGCATCGCAATGGGCATTACCGGCACGGACGTCTCCAAGGAAGCTTCCGCGCTTGTATTAAGCGACGACAACTTTGCGACCATCGTGTCGGCCATCGAAGAAGGCCGGAGCATCTACGAGAATATCCGCAAATTCATCCGTTACCTGCTGGCCTCCAACGTCGGCGAGATTCTGACGATGTTCCTGGCGATGATGGCGGGTCTTCCGCTTCCGCTCGTGCCGATTCAGATTTTATGGGTGAATCTGGTGACGGACGGTCTGCCGGCCATGGCGCTCGGAGTCGACCAGGCGGAGAAGGATCTGATGCAGCAGAAGCCGCGTTCGGCAAAGGAAAGCGTGTTTGCAAGACGGCTTGGCTGGAAGATCATCAGCCGCGGCGTATTGATCGGCGTATGCACGCTAGGCGCCTTCTGGATTACGCTCAAGCTTGCTCCGGGTACGGCCGCCGAGCAGCTTACCAAGGCGCAGACGGTCGCATTTGCCACATTGGTCTTGGCTCAGCTCATTCACGTATTCGACTGCCGCAGCTCGCGATCCATTTTCCACCGCAACCTGTTTCAGAACCGTTACCTGGTGCTTGCCGTTCTATCGTCTTTGATTCTGATGATCGGGGTGCTCTACATTCCGATGCTTCAGCCGATCTTCAAGACGGTGCCGCTTAATTTCCGCGAATGGTGCCTGGTATTCGTGGCCGCCGGCATTCCGACCTTCCTGATGGGCATCGGAAGCGTGCTTGGAACCAGCAAGCCTAAGAACAAACCGGCCAAAATGGCGTTCAAAAATGTGTAACGAAGTACAAACGATGATCGGAATTATGAATAGCGTTTCCCTTTGCTTTGCGGTATGCTAAGGAAAAATGATAGCTTATTTTATCCATTGGCTGCAGTAAAGGGGGAACACCATGACGAAATTTACAAAAATGCATGGTTTGGGGAATGATTTTATCGTAATCGCCGGCGAGCGGCAGCTGCCGGGCAATGCAGCGGAGCTGGCTATAGACCGCTGCAACCGGTTTTTCGGCATCGGCGCAGACGGGCTGGTGTACATCCTTCCTTCGGAAGTGGCGGATTTCCGCATGCGCATCATCAACTCCGACGGCTCGGAGGCGGAGCAGTGCGGCAACGCGATTCGCTGCGCGGCGAAATACATTTACGACAACGGTCTTACGGATAAAGAGGAATTAACGATCGAAACGCTTGGCGCCGGCGCCCAGACGGTTCAGCTGGAAGTGGCGGACGGCAAAGTGCGGCAGGTGCGCGTGGATATGGGCGAGCCGATTCTGAACGGCCTGCAGGTGCCTACAACGGTGGACGAAGAACGCGTTATCGAGCACCCGATTGAAGTGGACGGCCGGGAATTCCGGTTCACCGCGGTATCGATGGGCAACCCGCATTGCGTCATTTACGTGGACGATGCGGCCAGCTTTGATCTTGCGACTTGGGGGCCAAAGCTCGAGACGCATCCGATGTTCCCGCGCAGGATCAATGTGGAATTCGTTACCGTAACCTCCCGCGAACACGCGGAAATGCGCGTATGGGAGCGCGGTGCCGGACCTACGCTGGCTTGCGGCACCGGCGCGTGCGCAACGGTCGTATCCTCAGTGCTGAACGGCTTAACGGACCGCACGGCGGTCGTAACGCTTAAAGGCGGCGACCTGACGATCGAGTGGAATGAAGCGGATAATCATGTTTATATGACTGGACCTGCAGCCGAAGTATACCGCGGCGAATGGGAATAGGGAGAAATGAATATGAAGCCCGATTTAAGAACGAAGCTTAAGCAGCGTATCTTGACCGGGGACGGCGCAATGGGAACCTATCTGTATCAGATGGGGTTCCCTGTCGGCGTTTCTTACGAAGAATTGAATATGACCCGCCCGGATGTCATTGAAGGCGTGCATCGCCGGTACTACGAAGCAGGCGCGCGCGTCATCGAGACCAATACGTTCTCGGCCAATTTGGTCAAGTTGTCCAAATACGGTCTGGAGCCGGATATGGAAGCGATTAACCGTGCCGGGGTGCGTATTTCGAAAGCGGCCGCTGGCGAGGATGCCTACGTGGTTGGCGCTATTGGCTCGATCCGCGCCGGCAAGCTGAAGGATGTGCGGACATCCGAAGTCAGCGATGCGTTTGAGCGGCAGCTGGATGCTTTGCTTGTCGAAGGCGTGGACGGAATTCTGTTTGAAACGTTTTATGATTTTGACGAAATGCGCCTGGCACTGGGACTTGCCCGCAAGAGGACCCAGCTGCCTGTGCTTTGCCAGTTTGCGGTGGAGGATGTCGGACGCACGCAGGACGGCACGGGCTTGCTTGATGCCTTCGCTTTATTGAAGGATGAGGGAGCGGATGTCGTCGGTTTCAATTGCCGGAGCGGTCCAAACGGAATCATGCGGGCGGTTGAATCGATTGGCGGACCGGTAGAGCTGCCGCTTTCGATCTTTCCGAACGCGGGTATCCCGGATTATGTTGACGGCAAATACAAGTATTCGGCCGGGCCAGATTATTTTGCCGAGACCGCTTTGCAATTCGCGGATCGCGGCGCTCGGATCATCGGCGGATGCTGCGGAACAACGCCGGAGCATATCGCGGCCATGGCGAGGGCTTTGGAGGATTATGCCCCGATAGGCGGCGCGGCAGCCGTTGCGATTGCCGCCCCCCCGGAGGCGGAGGTTATCGTCATAGAGGCGGGAGCGGCCGAGGTGGTGAAGAATGCTTCCGGGGAGCGGGCGGACACGCCAATCGTTTCGGAACCATCGCTGGTCGACACCGTAAAAGTAAGGCATACGGTCATTGTCGAGCTGGATCCGCCGCGCGATCTCGATATTGCGAAATTTATGGCCGGCGCGGCTGCCATTAAAGCCTGCGGAGCGGATGCCGTTACGATGGCGGACAACTCGCTGGCGGTGACCCGCATGAGCAATCTGGCGCTTGCCGCGCTGGTGAAGGACCGAATCGGTTTGCGCCCGCTCGTTCATATTGCTTGCCGGGATCGCAACCTGATTGGAACGCAGTCGCATCTGATGGGGCTGGACGCACTCGGAATCGACCATGTGCTGGCGGTAACCGGAGATCCGGCGCGCTTCGGCGATTTGCCGGATTCCAGCTCGGTATACGACCTTACTTCCTTCGAGATGATCCGGATGACAAAGCAGCTTAACGACGGCATCGCTTTCTCGGGCAAGCCGCTTAAGCAGAAAGCCAAATTCGTCGTAGGCGCGGCGTTTAACCCAAACGTCAAGCATTTGGACAAGGCGGTCCAGCGGCTGGAGAAAAAGATCGCTTCCGGCGCGGATTATATTATGACCCAGCCGGTATACGATCCGGCTCTCATGGAGAAAATCGCGGAAGCGACAAAGCATCTGCCCGTTCCGGTGTTCATTGGCATTATGCCGCTTGCAAGCGGGCGCAATGCCGAATATCTGCATAACGAGGTCCCCGGCATCCAATTACCCGATGAAGTACGGAAGAGGATGGCGGGACTTGAAGGCGCGGCGGGACGCGCGGAAGGCGTTCGAATCTCCCGGGAGCTGCTCGACATTGCCGTCGGTCATTTCAAGGGCATCTACTTCATGACGCCGTTTATGTTCTACGAAATGGCGGTAGAGCTGACCGAGTACGTATGGGCGAAAACAGGCGTGCAAAGACGCTAAAATAGTCTGTTTTCGCAATTTCTCTTGTTTTCTCTTGTTCGTTTCTTCAAAATCCATTAAACTATATAACAATGGATCGGGCTGCCTGTTTGACCGGCTGCATCTTTCCCGGGACAGGCAGTGTCTCCGGAATAGCGGGAACAGGCGTGTAGGCGCGGCGCGGAACGTATGCTCCGGACTTTTTTCGTCAACAATAGTGCAATGGTTCTGTCGTTATTTGGCAGGGTGGAGCAATCCATCAGGGTCCAATACTTTTATACAAATATATGATTATTCGGGAGTTGCACGAGGAAGACCGGAGGGGGAACCTGACTTGGCTATTAAACTTATTAATATCGGCTTCGGCAATATTGTTTCGGCCAATCGCATTATTTCAATTGTTAGTCCGGAGTCGGCACCAATTAAAAGGATCATTCAAGAAGCGCGCGACAGGCATATGCTGATTGACGCGACTTACGGACGACGCACGCGCGCCGTTATCATTACGGACAGCGATCATGTCATTTTATCGGCCGTGCAGCCCGAGACGGTTGCGCACCGCTTGTCGACCAAGGATGACGATAACGACGAATAACACGGGGAGTCATATGGATAAGGGATTGTTGATTGTATTGTCCGGACCTTCAGGCGTAGGTAAAGGAACCGTGTGTTCCGTCCTGCGCCAAAAGGTGCCTGAGCTTGTCTATTCCGTTTCGGCAACGACGCGGAAGCCAAGACAAGGCGAAATCGATGGCATTAATTATTTCTTCAAGACGAGAGAGCAGTTCCAGGAGATGATCGCCAAAGACGCGCTCCTTGAGCATGCCGAGTATGTGGGCAATTGCTACGGTACTCCGCGCGATTTCGTTGAGAGTACGCTTGCCAGCGGCAAGGACGTTATTCTCGAGATTGAAGTGCAAGGCGCGTTGAAGGTGAAAGAGAAGTTCCCGGAAGGCGTGTTTGTTTTCCTGCTTCCTCCATCGCTGGATGAGTTGAAGTCCCGCATTACGGGCAGGGGAACGGAAACCCAGGATACGATCAATAACCGGATGACGGTAGCGGTTGAAGAAATGAGCTTAATCCGTCATTATGATTATGCGGTCGTTAACGACGAGATTGACGCCGCATGCCATCGTATTCAAAGCATTATCGTGGCTGAGCATTGCCGCAGAGACCGGTATTATTCCCATTTGGCAGAGCTGCCGGCTGCTACCGAGAAAGTCTGAGCGAGAGGTGAAGAACAATGTTGTATCCATCGATTGATGAAATGGTGAAAAAAGTAGATAGCAAATATTCGCTTGTAGTTGCGGCTTCGAGACGCGCGCGCATGTTGCGTAACGGTGAAAAATCCGAGCTTCGCAACCCGAGATCCCGTAAATTTGTCGGTGTTGCCCTGGAGGAAATCTTCCATGACATCGTGCAAGTTGAACAAACAGCGGACAAACAACAACAATAAGCTTGACTGAAGAAAGGATGGAGCTAACCAGCTCCATCCTTTTTTTGTTTTTATTCGTTTCCGGTCATGTCCGTTTTTGTTTGAAATAACAGTTTTCAAAAATAAACAAACATGTTAACATAGAAACAAACAAAAACAAATCTAGTCGGAGGGGAAACAAAATGGCTCGTAAGTTATGGGATTCCTGTTAACCCTGCGCATTGTCCCTCTGGTTCTGATCCTTCGTTGTATAATAGATAGCTTGGCCTTAAAATATCGATAGGAATCGAAAAATGAGAAGATAGAGAAAGAGGTAGGCTATGCTGGTTGCGGAACGGTACGAAACGATAGTTCGATTGGTAAATGAGCGGGGCAGCATCCGGGTATCGGAGCTGAGCGAGCTTTGTCAGGTCACGGAGGAGACGATCCGCCGGGATCTTGACCGACTGGAGCAGGCGGGACGGCTTCGCCGCTCGCATGGCGGCGCGGTCAGCGTCAAGGATACGCAGCCGGAGACTCCGGTCGCGGAACGGGAAATTATGCATGCAGACGAGAAACGACGTATTGCGGAAGAAGCGGTCAAGCTGATTAAGCCCAATGACCGGATTTTGCTGGACGCCAGTTCCACGGCATGGTATATGGCATCGATCCTGCCGGATATTCCGCTCACGGTTTTGACCAATTCGATTAAAGTTGCCGTCGCCCTAAGCAACAAGGAGAAGATCGAAGTGATCTCGACCGGCGGTATACTAGCCTCGCGCTCTTTATCCTATGTAGGGCCGCTCGCCGAACGGTCGCTTGAAACCTATCATGTAAACAAGCTGTTTTTATCCTGCAAGGGCGTGCATCTGGAGCGCGGCATCAGCGAATCGAATGAGCTCCAGGCGCGCATTAAACATAAGATGCTCGGTATCGCGGAACAAGTCATCCTGCTTGCGGATTCCAGCAAGTTTGGCGTTCAGGCGTTTACCCACGTAGGCGATCTGGCGGAGGTTAACGCCATTATCACGGACCGCCGGCTTTCCCAGGAGGCTGCAGCGGGGCTATCCGAGCGTTCAATACCGGTTACGATGGTTTAACGAATCGATACGTTTGTGAGGTGACGAGGTGAAGGTTTCATTATTTATCACCTGTCTTAGCGACACGATATATCCCCGAGTGGGAGAGGCAATGGTCAGACTGCTGGCCAAGTACGGGGTTCAGCTTCATTTTCCAACCGTGCAAACCTGCTGCGGCCAACCCGCCTTCAACAGCGGTTATTGGAAGGAAGCGCGTGAGAGCGCGAAGACGATTCTGGATGCCTTTGAGGATTCGGACTTCGTTATTTCGCCTTCCGGCTCCTGTACGGGCATGATTCATCATTATCCCAAGCTGTTTGAAGCGGATCCGGTTATGCATGAGCGGGCATTGAAGCTTCAACGGAAATCCTACGAATTTACGCAATTTCTTGTTCAAGTGCTTGGCGTTAAAGACGTTGGCGCGGTTTTTCCGCACAAAGTGACTTACCATCCTTCTTGTCACGGCAGCAGGCTGCTGGGCATTAAGGAGGAACCGATGCAGCTTATGCGGCATGTGAAGGGGCTGGAGCTTGTTCCGCTTCCATTCGCGGAGGATTGCTGCGGCTTTGGCGGCACGTTTGCGGTGAAGATGGCCGATATTTCCGGCGCGATGGTTACCGAGAAGGTGGACCATGTGCTGGAGACGGAAGCCGAGGTGCTGGTTGGGCTGGACTTGGCATGTCTGATGAATATTGCCGGCAACCTGCGGTACCGCAATCAGCCGGTAAAGGTGATGCATTTGGCAGAGCTCTTGTATGAAGGGGTGAAGCAGGGATGAAAACGGCCGGAACGGCATCAACGGTGAAAGAACGAGCGGAACTGGCGCTAAATGACGAGTTTCTGCGCAAAGCCGTCAAGTTCACGACGGAACGTCTTCGGAACGGCAAAAAGCAGGCTTCCGCCGAGCATGGCAATTGGGATGACTGGCGGGAGCGCGGACGGCAAATCCGGCTTCATACGATCGCTCATTTGGATTACTACTTAAATATGTTTGCGAATCAGGCGCGCGCTAACGGCGTGCATGTGCATTTTGCCGAGACGTCTGCCGAAGCGGTCAAGCTGTCTCTTGAGATTGCGCAGCGGAAGCAGGCGAAGTCGGTTGTAAAGTCGAAATCGATGGTTACGGAAGAGCTGCATTTGAATCACGAGCTTGAGTCCATTGGCGTTGAGGCCATCGAAACGGATCTTGGCGAGTATATCATTCAGCTGGCCGGCGAGACGCCTTCCCATATTATTATCCCGGCTATTCACAAAAACCGTTATCAGGTGGCTGATCTTCTGTCCCAGGAAGCGGGCGAGACGCTTGCTCCGGATACGTCCATTCTTGCAGGCTTTGTGCGCAAGAAGCTTCGGGAGAAGTTCCTGGAGGCGGATATCGGGATGACCGGCTGCAACTTCGCGATTGCCGAGACCGGCTCGATGGTGCTTTTCGAGAACGAAGGCAATGCCCGGATGGTTACGACCGTTCCGAAGACGCAGATTACGCTGATGGGTATGGAGCGGATTATTCCGTCCTGGGCGGACCTGGAGGTTATGGCTACTCTGCTGCCGCGTTCGGCGACAGGGCAGAAGCTGACGGTATACATGTCCGGCATTACCGGACCAAGACGCGAGGTTGACGCGGACGGACCGGATGAGATGCATATTATTATCGTCGATAACGGACGTTCCCTGCAGCTGGGCGATCCGGAGTTCCAGGAGCTCTTGAACTGTATTCGCTGCGGTGCTTGTCTAAACGCTTGTCCGGTATACCGTCACATCGGCGGGCATGCATACGGCGGAACGTACAGCGGTCCTATCGGGGCCGTGTTGACCCCTGCCCTGCAGAAAAACGTAGCGGAGTGGGATGATATCGCCAACGCTTCAAGCTTGTGCGGAGCCTGCTACGAGGCTTGTCCGGTCAAAATTCCGCTTCACGACATGCTCATTTATTTGCGCCGGCGCAAGCAGGAGCAAGGGCATGGCAATGCGGCTGAGTCGATCGGGATGAAGGGCTTTGCTGCCGTCATGGGCAGCTCGAAGCGTTATGCCGGCCTTGTGAAGCTTGGGAAGCTCGGGCAGAAGCTGGTTGTGCGGGATGGCGGCATTCGTCTCAAGCTTGGACCGCTTAAGGGCTGGAATACGTACCGGGTAACGCCAAGCCTGCCGAAGAAGTCGTTCCGCGAGCAATGGGGGACACTTGAGCAGGAACTGCGCCATGGGCTGAAGGAGCTTGATCCCGACGTGCGCAGCCGGATGGAAGCCATTGTGCAAGGCAGAGACGGCAAGGGAGGCAACGGTCATGGCTAAGCAGGTGGATTCCCATGAGGAATGGCTGAAGCAGTTAGAGGAAGAGTCCAAGCGGAAGCAGGAGGCGTTCATGAACGGGATCGCCCAGAAGCTGAAACGTTCCCGGATGACCTCGGCGCCCGAGCATCCGTTCCGGGGCGCGCCGGATTTCTGGCAAGTCTTCGAATGGCCGCTTGAGGAGCGAATGGACCGATTCGAGGCGAACTTCAAGGCAGCCGGCGGGCATGTGGAGCGGCTTGCCGACATGGAAGCGGCTAAACGGTTTATCGCGGAGAAAGCGGAAGCGCTAAGCGCCAAATACGTCATCCGGCAAAATGAGCCGGAGCTGAATGAGCTTGGTCTCGAAGAGACGCTTGCCGCGTCGGGTGCGGTAGTCCGGGTATGGAACGACGATGCGGATGAGAACTGGAGAGCGCGCGCGGCGGAATCGGACTTCGGTATAGTAACGGCTGATTACGCGGCTGCTTATACGGGCTCCGTTACCGTCTTATCCTCGAAGGATAAAGGCCGCTCGGTAAGCTTGTTGCCGACCGTATTGTTTGTTCTGATCCCGCTTGATCGTTTGAAGACGCGACTAGGCGAGATCTTGATCAATTTCGATGAAGCGGGACGCGAGCAGCTGCCGGCCGGGATTCACTTTATTTCCGGTCCAAGCCGTTCGGCAGATATCGAGAATGACCTGACGATCGGCGTTCACGGACCCGGCGTCGTCTACGCTTTGCTAGTTGGTTAATTTGTGCATGCCCGTATGCTTGGGCTGGCGCTTCCGGCGCCGGATTAGAGCTTGCGGGCTTTTTTGGCATCAGCAGGCACCTCTTTAAGGGATGCCAAATCTGTCATTTCGCCGATTCCGGCGATTTTTACATCGCTTAACGATGCGGGCATCGTTAAGAGAGACCAAACGGGGGGCTATTTCACCGAAAATACTGATGCACCGAACATTTAACGGCGCCTCGCATCGTAAACGTGTCAAGCATTGCTGTAGAGCAAGCAGGAAATGACTCGAATGAATTTAATTAATAAAAGGGAGTAATGAGATTATCCGTGAGGAGGTGGCGTTGCCCGTGAAGGCAAAACCGGAGTTGGTTCTAGACGCGGCAGGCGTGATTGCGGCGAATTTCTCGCCGCGTTTTTGGCAGGAGCTTGGAATGCGGTACGAGCTGCCTTATGATAGACTGGCCCGATTCAAACAACAGATCCGAGTGAGTTTATGGAGCGGCGCTATAACCGAAGTGGAATTCTGGGACGAGCTTTGCAGTCGGTTCCCTGCAATCGACAGGGAGGAGGCCCGAATCAAGCTGCTGTCCCGGATTACGCCGCTGCCCGCGGCGGAACGGATACCGGGCTGGAGCCGGCATGCCAATATCCATCTGCTCAGCAACCACCGCTCGGAATGGCTGGAGCCGATTGTTTCCCCTCTGCGTCCATATTTGCGCAGCGTGACGATCTCCAGCATAGCCGGCTGCTGCAAGCCGGATGCACCCATATACGAACGGGTTGAGCAGCATTTCGAATCAAAGGCGTCCATTCTGTTTGTCGACGATCAGGCGAAAAACTTCAAGGAGCCCGAGCTGCGAGGCTGGACAACTCTTCTCGCCGACGAGCAGGGTGACTGGGTAAATCGGGTCGACCGGTTTCTTGCCATATAAAAGCAGCAGGCTCCCCTCCGGGAACCTGCTGCTTTTGCTTCATCCTATTGCTTGGTCTCAAGGAATTTCTCGATGAACTGAACCGCTTTTTCGGTGTTTTTGGAGCCTTCGCGCACGCTGGCGATATAGTTGTCTTTAGCCTGCATCGGAATATTTTTAATGATCGGGCTATCGGAGATTTTCACGCCATACGTATGCTCGGCCGGATCCTCTTCCGTTTTTTGCTTGTAGCCGTCCTCCGGCTTAAGCAGCTTGGCGATATCCGCCTGCGAGTCCAGGTTCATGAACGCGCCTTGCGGGCCTACCCAGTTAAACGCTGCCGTATCCGTGATATAGATGTCCGGGCGTTCCGTCGCAAGCACGACCATGGCTTTTTGCTGGGAGGCAATGTCCATTTGATCCTTCGCATCCAGCGGTACGTACGTAAAGTTGACTTTAAAGCGCTTGAACTCCGGGAACTGCTTCAGGAGCGCTTCTTCGATATCGGCTTCTTCGGTCTGCTTGCCCGTGCTGTCGCTCATGTAATACTCGCCAAGGAACATGATGGACAGGTCTACCGGCGGAAGCTTTGCGAGACGTTCCTGCTCCGCCCGGTGGTCCAGGTAGCTGTTAATGCCAACGATAACAAGAATGAGGGCAATGATGCCGCCAAGCACGTGGAATTTGTAGTAGCGCCAGAAATGGTCTACCTTCTCCGCGGAGCCGGCCATTTTCTTGTACTTGCCGTATTCCTGCTGATTGAATGCTTCGCTGGCTTTCCGGTTGTCCTCGTCGAGAATATACCGGTAGGCGCGCGTTACTTCCTCAAAGTCAGCCTGATCGGTTCCGCCGGGATTTTCTCTTTGTCTTGCCCGAGCTTGCCGCATCAAGGTGGTGTAACGCTTATCGACCTCTTCTTTCGAAGCGTTTTCAGGAAGACCCATCGTTTCGTAAGCTCGTTTCAGTTCGTCCATGGAGTTGCTCTCACCTCTGTTAGGATTAGAAAAAATAATAGCTACTCTCTAGTATACGGATTTGAATAGAAGATTTCCATTCCTCCATCTGGGAACGGCCCAGGCTACAAATTGGGATGACCTATGGTATGATAGGAAAAAGCGCGAATGGGTCTTGCCTAAACGGTCAATACATAGATTAACAGCATAAATCGGGGGAAACAGTATGTTGAGAGGAAAAACGATAGTACTAGGCATTACCGGCGGCATTGCAGCCTATAAAGGCGCGGCGCTCTGCAGCAAGCTCGTGCAGGCGGGGGCGGAGGTGCACGTCATCATGACGGAGTCGGCAGCCAAATTCATTACGCCGCTTACGCTCCAAACCTTGTCACGCCATCCGGTGCACATCGATACGTTCGACGAGAAGGACCCTTCGGTCGTTACGCACATTGACTTGGCTGATCGAGCCGATCTGGTCGTAATCGCGCCGGCAACCGCGAATATTATTGGAAAAGCGGCTAACGGCCTGGCCGACGATATGCTGAGCACCACGCTGCTCGCGGCAACAAGTCCGGTTTTGATGGCGCCGGCCATGAACGTGCATATGTACGAGCATCCGGCGGTTGTCCGCAATCTGGAGCTATTGGCATCCCGCGGCGTGATGTTCGTTGAGCCGGGAACGGGTCAGCTTGCGTGCGGTTACGTGGCGAAAGGCCGTCTTGCGGAGCCGGAGGATATCGTCATTGCGGTTCATTCTTTGCTGAAAGCGAAGGAGCACGGAGCGCTTGCGGGCAAGCGCGTGCTGGTAACGGCGGGAGGCACGATGGAGCGCCTTGATCCGGTCCGGTATTTGACGAATGATTCTTCCGGCAAAATGGGCTTTGCCATTGCGGAAGCCGCCAAGGTGATGGGTGCCGAGGTTACGGTTATCGCGGGCAGAACCTCCGTTGATCCGCCTGCCGGCGTGAAGGTTATACGGGTAGAGTCGGCGCAGCAAATGCTTGACGCCGTGCTGGAACGATTCGACGAATCGGATATAGTGGTTAAATCGGCAGCAGTGGCGGATTACCGCCCGGTGACGAGACACGGCCAGAAGATCAAGAAGTCCGGCGAAACCTTAACGCTGGAGCTGGAGAAAACGACGGATATTTTGCAGACGCTTGGCGAGCGGAAGACGCATCAGCTCTTGATCGGTTTTGCCGCCGAGACGGAGCAGCTGGAGAAGTATGCCATGGACAAGCTGAAGCGCAAAAATGCCGATCTGATCGTGGGCAACGATGTCAGCCAGGAAGGCGCGGGCTTCAACGGGGACACGAATATCGTACAGCTGTACGGCCCAGGCGGATTAATTGAAGCGATGCCGCTGCTGTCCAAGCGCGAGACGGCGCAGCGCATTCTGACGATTGCTGCCCGGCGCCTTGCGGAGGTAGCCTCCCGCGATGGAGGTCGGGGCGAAGAATGATTGCCAAAGTGATCGTAGACGTGCCGAGCCGCCAGACGGACCGGCCGTTTGACTATAAAGTACCGCCCGGCATGGAGAGCTGGATTGAGGTCGGCAGCCGGGTAGGCGTTCCTTTTGGTCCCCGGGTCCTGCAGGGCTTTGTCATTGAGCTTGCGGAGACGGCCGACGTGGATCCCATGAAGCTGAAGGCCGTATCCGAGCTGCTCGATCCGGTTCCGCCGCTGCTGCCCGATCTGATCGAGCTGGCCAAATGGATGAGCGACAAGTATTGCTGTTCTTGGACGACAGCGCTGCAAGCCATGATTCCGGCCGCTCTGAAAGGGAAAGCGGAAAGGTATATCAGCCTGAACGAGGATCCGGATTATACGGCGGAGGACTATGGCCTGACGGCGCTGCTGCCGGAGGAGATGCTGACGTGGATCGGCAGGCAGAAGCAGCTTAAGCTGGAGACGCTGCAGCAGCGGTATCCGGAGCATTCGGCGGCTATTAAGGAAGCGCTCCGCGACGGGCTGCTGCAGGAGCAGACTTCGATCCGGGACCGTCTGGCGATTCGCAAGGTGCTGACCGTGTTCCCGCCGGATGACGAAGCAGCGGCGCGCGAAGCGCTGGAGAGCTTCCCGGCCCGGGCCGCGAAGCAGCGCGAGCTGCTCGCCTTCATGCTGGAGCGCGGCGAGGCCATGCCGCTGCAAGCGCTGCTGGCGGAAGCAGGCGGTTCGCCTGCCAGCGTCCGTGCGCTCGCGGACAAGGGCCTGCTTGGCCTGCATGAAGTCGAGCAGGAACGGGATCCGTACGCAGGGCGGGATTTCCAGCGGACGCAGCCGCTACCCCTTATGCCCGGCCAGCAGGACGTGTATGAACGGATTGCGGGCACGGTAAGCCGCGGCGAGCCGCAGGTGCTGCTGCTTCATGGCGTTACGGGGAGCGGCAAAACAGAGGTCTATATGCAATCCATTCAGCATTGTCTGGAATTAGGCAAGCAGGCGATTGTGCTCGTTCCCGAAATTTCGCTCACTCCGCAGATGGTGGAGCGGTTCAAGGGGCGCTTCGGCGAAGCCGTCGCCGTGCTGCACAGCCGGTTGTCGAACGGCGAGCGTTACGACGAGTGGCGCAAAATCCGGAGCCGCCGCGTACAGGTCGCCATTGGCGCCCGCTCGGCGATCTTTGCACCTTTTGAGCGGATTGGGCTTATTATTATTGATGAAGAGCATGAATCCTCCTACAAGCAGGAGGAGAGCCCGAAATACCATGCGCGGGATGTCGCCGTAAGACGCGCCAGGCAGCATGGGGCCGCGGTTGTGCTGGGCTCCGCGACGCCGTCGCTGGAATCGTTCGCCGCCGCCAGCCGCCAGCCTGCGCCCGGCAAGGAATCGGCGCTGCTGCCCATGCCGGAGCGGGTCGGCAGCCGTCCGATGCCGCCGGTTCAAGTCATTGACATGCGCGGCGAGCTGCAGGACGGCAACCGCTCGATGTTCAGCCGCAAGCTGCATGCCGCGCTGGCCGACAGGCTCGAGCGCGGCGAGCAGTCGGTGCTGCTGCTTAACCGGCGGGGCTATTCGACGTTTGTGATGTGCCGCTCCTGCGGGTATACGGCCGCATGTCCGCATTGCGACATTTCGTTGACCTATCATCAGAAATCGCGGGCGCTGCGCTGTCATTATTGCGGTCACGCCGAGCTGGCTCCGAAGGAATGCCCGTCCTGCGGCAGCGAGCATATCCGCTATTTCGGGACGGGGACGCAGCGGGTGGAGGAAGAGCTGGCGAAGCTGTTCCCGGGGATCCGGGTGATCCGGATGGATGTGGATACAACCTCCGAGAAGCATGCGCACGAGAAGCTGCTCAAGCAATTCGGCGAGCGGAAAGCGGATGTGCTGCTGGGCACTCAGATGGTGGCCAAGGGGCTCGATTTTCCGTACGTTACGTTGGTTGGCGTAATAGCCGCGGATACGTCGCTCAATCTGCCGGACTTCCGTTCGGCGGAGCGGACGTTCCAGCTGCTGACGCAGGTAGCGGGACGCGCCGGGCGCCATCATCTTCCCGGGGAGGTTATTATCCAGACTTATTCTCCAGAGCATTACGCCATTCTTACCGCCCAGCATCATGATTATGCCGCGTTTGTGCGGGAAGAGCTCAAGCACCGGAGCGTGATGGGCTATCCGCCTTTTTGCAGGCTGGTTCTGGTGACGATGTCGCATGAACAGCTGCCTCTTTTGTCTTCGGTTAGCGAACAGTTTGCCGAGCGGCTTAGGGGTCTCGCGGCAGGCGAGGGGGTTCTTGGCCCGCTTGAGGGCGGTCTGCCGAGGGCGATGGACATTCTAGGACCGGTCGCCTCGCCTATTTCCAGAATGAAAGATCGCTACCGTTTTCAATGTGTGATAAAATATCGTGGAAACATCGACATACCGGCGCTGCTAAGGCACGCGATGGCGCCTTTTGTGGAGAGCTCGCCGGCAAAGCAGGTGCAGTTCAGCATCGATGTCGACCCGCAAGTCATTTTATAAAATAGATAACGATTGTAAAGGAAGGTAACGGCTATGGCCATTCGTATTATTGTCAAAGAACCCGATCCGGTGCTCCGCGAGACGGCAAAGGAAGTAACGAAATTCAACTCCAATCTGCAAAAGCTTCTGAAGGATATGGCAGAAACCATGTACGATGCGGACGGCGTAGGGCTTGCGGCTCCGCAGATCGGCATCTCGAAACGCGTCATTGTCGTGGATATCGGCGACGAGACAGGTCTGATCTCGATGGTTAATCCCGTTATCGTCGAAAAAGAAGGAGAACAGCTTGGTCCTGAAGGCTGTCTCAGCATTCCGAACCTGAACGGCGACGTAAAGCGCTACGAGCGCATCGTCGTAAACGGGCAGGACGCGGAGGGCAATCCGTTTACGGTAGAGGCGAGCGGCTTCCTTGCGGTTGCTTTCCAGCATGAAATCGATCATCTGAACGGTATTCTGTTCACGGATATTGCGCAAAATGTGTATGACATTACGGCAAGACAAAGAAAAGGCGGCGAGTAAGGAATGCGTATCGTATTTATGGGAACGCCGGAATTCGCCGTTCCTTCTCTGCGGCTTTTGATCGAGCGGGGCTATGATGTAGTCGCTGCCGTGTCGCAGCCGGATCGCCCGAAAGGACGCAAACGCGTGCTGACGCCGCCTCCTCTGAAGGAAGCGGCTCTTGCGCTTGGTCTGCCGGTTCTTCAGCCTGAGCGAATGCGCAGCCCCGAATCGGTTGCGGCCATTGCCGAGCTCCAGCCGGATCTGATTGTCACGGCCGCTTACGGACAAATTTTGCCGAAGGCGCTTCTGGACATCCCGCGGCTTGGCTGCATTAACGTGCACGGCTCACTGCTGCCGCGCTACCGCGGCGGTGCCCCGATTCAGCGCTCGATTATGAATGGCGAAACGGTTACCGGCGTAACGATTATGTATATGGCGGAAGGTCTTGATACCGGCGATATGATCAGCAAGGTTGAAGTTCCGATTACGGACGAGGATACATCGGGTACTTTGTTCGAGAAGCTGAGCGCTGCCGGCGCCGAACTGCTCGGACGCACGCTTCCCGCCCTTATTGCAGGCGAATTGAAGGCCGAGCCCCAGGATAACGAGCTGGCTACGTACGCGCCTAACTTAACGCGCGAGGACGAGCGGATCGACTGGAGCAAGCCGGCGCGCAGCATCTATAACCAAGTGCGCGGATTGTCTCCGATGGCAGGCGCTTTTACATACCTGAACGGCGAAGTGTTTAAAGTATGGGCATGCGCGAAGCCTGAAGAAGGCAAGGCAGGCAACGGTGCCGCTGCTCCGGGTACCGTAGTTGCGGCAAGCACCTCCGGCATTGACGTACAAACCGGTGACGGGCTGCTCCGCCTGCTAGAGGTTCAGCCCGCGGGCAAGCGGGTTATGACGATTGCGGACTGGCTGCCGGGCGCGCGGCTATCTTACGGCGCCGTATTTGGCGGTGGCGAAGCATGAGCGAACGGGAATCTTTAAAGTCTCAGTCAAAGCGGAGACCGGGCGGAAAAGGCCAAGGCCGCGGCCCCGGACAGGAGGGGCGCAAGGAACAGCGCCCGGCACGCGTCCGTACGCCGCGCGAGCTTGCGCTTGATACGCTGGTGAAGGTGGCGGAGACCGGTGCGTACAGCAACCTGCAGCTCAACCGTGTCCTGCAGGATGCACAGCTGCAGCGCGCTGACGCTGCTCTCGTAACCGAGCTGGTATACGGAACGATCCAGCGTCAGCTGACGCTGGATCATTGGCTTGGCAAATTTGCGGCCAAAGGGCTGCGCAAGCTGGAGCCCTGGGTGCATCAGCTATTGCGCATGAGCGCCTATCAATTGCTGTATCTTGACCGTATTCCGGCCCATGCTGCGGTGAACGAGGCGGTAACCATTGCAAAGCGCAGAGGACATCAAGGGATTTCGGGAATGGTTAACGGCATTCTTCGCAGCATTGACCGGAACCGTTCGGAGCTGACGGTTGACGCCATTGTGGACAAGAACCCTGTCGTACAGATCTCCGTCAGGCATTCTTATCCGGAATGGCTGGTTGAACGCTGGGTCAAAGCTTACGGCGCGGAAACGGCCGAAGCCATCTGCGCTTCGGGCAATGAGCCGCCGCATGCCAGCGTCCGCGTCAATCCGCTCCGCGCAACGCGCAACGAAGTGCTGAGCCTGCTGGCCGAACAGGGCGGCGATGCAGAAGCATCGAGGCTTGCGCCTGCCGGTATCGTGGTTCGCCGCGGCGGCAATCTGGCCGATACGGAAGGCTTCCGCCAAGGCCTCTGGACGATGCAGGACGAAAGCTCCATGCTGGTCGCAGAGGTTGTGGAGCCTAAGGCGGGCATGCAAGTATTGGATTGCTGCGCGGCGCCTGGCGGCAAAACAACCCATATGGCGGAACTGATGGGCGGCAAAGGCAAGGTCTATGCCAACGACCTTCATCCTCACAAACGCCAGCTTATCGTCGATCAGGCCGTGCGTCTCGGCCTTCAGAACATCGAGGCAACCACCGAAGATGCGGGCAAGCTCGGCGAGCGGTTCGCTCCGGCTTCGATGGACGCGGTACTGCTGGACGCGCCTTGCTCCGGATTTGGCGTTATTCGCCGCAAGCCGGAAATCAAATGGACGAAAACAGCGGGCGATGTAGCCGATATCGCGGCGATTCAGCGCAGGCTGCTCGGGGCAGTGGCAGACTTGGTTAAGCCTGGCGGGACGCTGGTCTACAGCACCTGTACGATTGAGAGCACCGAGAACGAAGAGCAGGTGGCCGCTTTCCTGAAGGAGCATCCCGAATTCCGGCTTGACGCCGAATGGCCGGAAGAAGCCCTTAAGCCGCTGCGCGAGAAAGGCATTGTCGACAGCTCATTTGACGGACAAGCGCAGCTGCTTCCGCATCATTACGGCAGCGACGGCTTCTTTATTGCCCGTCTCCGCAGACGCCCGTAGGGCCCTTGTGGCTCAGCATGGGCGTTTGTGGTAAAATAAATCATCAGCGCCGGCATAACAGGCGCGCTATTTCAGAGTCAGGTGTGATAATAAGAAGATGAAACCAATAATTTATGACTATAACCTCGATCAGCTTCAAGACTGGATGAAAGAGAACGGCGAGCCGGCCTTCCGCGGCGGACAGCTGTTCGATTGGCTGTACGTGAAGCGCGTGAAGAGCTTTGAAGAGATGTCCAATCTGCCGAAACCGCTTCGCGAAAAGCTGGAAGAGTCCTTCCAGTTCGTGACGCTGTCGGAGATTACAAGATTCGAGTCCAAGGACGGCACGGTCAAATTCCTGTTCGGTCTGCATGACAACCACGCGATCGAGACCGTTATCATGCGCCATGATTACGGCAACAGCATTTGCGTAACGACGCAGGTGGGCTGCCGGATCGGCTGTACGTTCTGCGCTTCGACGCTTGGCGGCCTGAAACGCAATCTGACCGCGGGCGAGATTGTCGCGCAAGTGGTAACGGCCCAGCAGATGCTGGATGCCACCGGGGAACGCGTATCAAGCATCGTTATCATGGGTTCAGGCGAACCATTCGAAAATTATGACGCCACCATGACCTTCCTGCGTATTATGATTCATGAGAAGGGTCTGAATATCGGCCAGCGCCATATCACCGTTTCGACAAGCGGTATCGTTCCAAGCATGTATAAATTCACGGAAGAGAATACGCAGATCAACCTGGCCATCTCAATCCATGCGCCTAATGACAAGCTCAGATCCAAGCTGATGCCGGTTAATCGCCGCTTCCCGTTTGAGGATGTAATGGCAGCCTGCCGCAATCACATTGCAAAGACCGGCCGCCGCATCACGTTCGAATACGCATTGATCGGCGGGGTTAACGACCAGGCCGAGCATGCGCAGGAGCTTGCGGACGTGCTTCAAGGCATGTTGTGCCATGTCAACCTGATCCCGGTTAACCACGTGCCGGAGCGGAACTACGTTCGTACGCCGCGCAATGACATTTTCGAATTCCAGCGCATTCTGGAAAAGAATAAAATCAATTGCACGATCCGCAGGGAGCAAGGCCATGATATTGCGGCTGCATGTGGCCAATTGAGGGCGAAACATATGGAGTCCACGACGAGGTGATCACGGTTGATTACGGCAAACCGAAGCGATGTCGGACGAATTCGTCATATTAACGAAGATCGTTCGTGGGTAGGACAGCTGGATAACGGCATTACTTTAGCGATTGTCGCCGACGGAATGGGCGGTCATCAAGCGGGGGATGTAGCGAGCCAGCTGGCGGTTAATACGTTCAGAGACATGCTCGAGAAGAGCGCGTCGAAGGCGGATTTATCGATGCAAGAGGGGAAAATGCTGATTCGCCAGGCGCTTGTCATGGCCAATGACGTCGTCTACGATATGGCATCACGAAACGAGCAGTACTACAATATGGGAACGACGATCGTTGCTGCCCTGTACAAGGAGCAGCAATTGATCATCGGGCATATCGGGGACAGCCGCGCCTATCTCATTACCGCAGATGGAATTGCGCAATTGACGGAGGATCATACTCTCGTCAACGAACTGGTCAAATCCGGCCAGATCAGCCTGGATGAAGCGGCGCATCACCCGCGCCGCAATGTGATTACGCGCGCCGTCGGCACGGACGCGCAAGTAGAGGTGGATATTTATACCGCAGTCTTGTCCGATAACGATGTACTGCTGCTGTGCAGCGACGGTCTGACCAATATGGTTAGCGACGAAGAGATGCTGCAGACGGTTCGTGAGGAAGGGCTCGGATTGGATGATAAAGCGGATCGCCTCATTCAATTGGCGCTGCAAGCCGGAGGAGACGACAATGTTACGGTCGTGCTTCTTCAGGAGGAAAGCGCTGCTTATCGAGGGGGTGACAACGGATGATCGGACATCAATTAGGTGGTCGCTATGAAATTTTAACGAGAATCGGCGGAGGCGGAATGGCGCTGGTCTATAAGGCGCACGATATTCTGCTAAACCGTAATGTCGCAGTAAAGGTGCTGAGACAGCAATTCGTCCACGACGAAGAATTTATTCGGAGATTCCGGAGAGAAGCGCAGTCGGCTGCCTCTCTGTCTCATCCGAATGTCGTCAGCATTTACGATGTAGGGCAGGAAGAGGATACCCACTACATCGTAATGGAATATATCGAGGGTCATAATCTTAACGAAATCATTCATGAGCGTGCGCCGCTGCAGGCCGACGAAGCGGTGCGGATTGCCGTGCAGATTTGCGATGCACTGGAGCACGCCCATCAGAATCATATTATTCATCGCGATATTAAGCCTCATAACATCTTGATTGGCAAAAACGGAAGAGTGAAGGTGACGGACTTCGGGATTGCCCGTGCCGTAACCTCCTCAACGATTACGCAGACCGGATCGGTTGTCGGTTCGGTTCACTATTTTTCGCCCGAGCATGCCAAGGGCATCAGTACGGGAGAGAAGTCCGACCTGTACTCCCTTGGCATCGTGCTCTACCAGATGCTGACGGGGAAGCTTCCGTTTTTCGGAGAAAGCCCGATCAGCGTTGCGCTCAAGCATTTGCAGGAGGAGTTCGAGGAGCCTAGGAAGGTAAACCCTCACATCCCGCAGAGCGTGGAAAACGTCATTTTGCGCGCGATGCGCAAAAACCCGAACGAACGCTATCAGTCGGCCCGCGAGATGCTTAACGACCTGGATACGTGCCTGAAGCCAAGCCGCTTGAGCGAGCCGAAGGCGACGTTCACGAGCGGCAGCGATCTCGATGAGACCCGCGTGATGCCTGCGATACGGGGCGATATGCTCAGCTCCGTTCCGCAGTACGAATTATCGCCTGTTCCGCCCCCGGAAGCATCCGCTCCGCTTGAACGGGCAAGTAAAGCGGCGGCTGCATCCAGTCAGCCGGAAGCGGAATGGAAGGATGAGAAAGCAAGCAGCAAGCCCAAAGGCTGGAAACGCCCTACAACGATTGTAACGGTAACCCTGGTCATTTTGGGTTTGATTATCTGGGGCTTCTTTGCTCTGCTGAACAAGCTTGACGTGCCGGAAGTGGACGTGCCTTTCGTAGTCGGCAAGCAGGAAGATGTGGCTCGGGCTATGATCGAGGATGCCGGGCTTAGGGTCAAGGAGCCCGTTATTCACGAGTTTATGGGCGATGTGCCTGCCGGCGAGGTCTTTGAGCAGGACAAGGCCAACATGCGGGTGAAGGAAGGCTCTTGGATTCAGCTGTCCGTCAGTGACGGCGCCGTACTGGAGAAGATAGCCGACTATAAGGGTAAGCAGCTGCAGGAGGCCAAAGATGATTTGATGGCACTCGGTGTACCTGAAGATCAGATTTCATCGGAGCCAGTATTCAGCGACCAGGATCCGGACACAATTATAAGTCAGACGCCGGAGTTTGGCTCGGAATTTGATCCGAAGACGGCAACCATCAAATTTATGGTGAGTAAAGGACGGGAAACGATCCCTATGCCAAATTTGATCGGCCATACCGTTGCCGAAGCGAAGGATATCGTGAAGTCGAATGGGCTGGTCCTGCAGGATGACGACATCCTGGAGGAGCCAAGCTATACGCAAGGCAAAGGATTCGTCATTGACCAGGATCAGTTCAAGCCTAACGATCCGGTGCCTAAAGGATCGAAAATAACGATCCGCGTCAGCTCCGGTCCGCCGAAGGATGCGAAGAACCATACGTTCAACGTAACGATATCGCCGGCCGAAGCGGGGAAAACCAGCGAAATCCGGATTGTGTATTCCGATGCTCGCGGTCAGGATATCGAATGGGGCAAACGCCAAATTCAAGATACCCAATCCTTCCCCGTGCAGGTCATTTTGGCGCCAAATACGGAAGCCAGAGTGACGGTATACCGGGACGGCCAGTTCGTGGATACGCGCACGATCACTTACGAGGAGCTGGCCCAGGGCTCGAATTCCTCCTCGCTTACCATACCGGGCTCCGGCAACAGCAATAACGGCAATAACGGTAATAACGGCACGGACACGGAGACCAGCACCGACCCGACAGAGAAAACCGAGAACCCGGATCAGCCGGCAAATGCGGATCCGGCAGATAGCAACGACAACGGAGGCACTCCAGATGAGCAGCACTAGTGAAGCCAAGGGAAGAATCGTCAAGGCGCTCAGCGGTTATTACTACGTATTGCCGCATGATGCGGAATCGCCGGAGCAGACGGTGCAATGCCGTGCTCGCGGCGTATTCAAGAAGCGAGGTTTAACGCCGCTTGTAGGCGATGACGTGCTGTACACCTTGACGGAGAACGGCGAGGGCACGGTGGAAGCGCTCCTGCCCCGTTCTTCGGAGCTGATCCGGCCGCCGGTCGCCAACGTAGACCTGGCTATCCTCGTCTTTTCCGTGACGGAGCCCACCTTGAATTTGCAGCTGCTTGACAAATTTCTTGTCCATATCGAGCATTCGGGTATTGAGGCGGTGCTTTGCTTAAGCAAGCAGGATTTGGAGCAGGACGGCGAGGAGACGAAAGCAGCGATAGCCGCCGCCGAAGCGGTAAACCGGATTTATACGGCTATTGGCTATGAAGTATACGGAACAAGTTCGCGCCGGGGAGTGGGCGTCGAGGAGCTGCATGACCGCCTTAAAGGGCATGTAGCGGTCTTCGCGGGTCAATCCGGCGTGGGCAAATCCTCGCTGCTGAATGCTCTCGTACCGGGCCTTAAGCTCGAGACAAACGAAATCAGCAACAGACTTGGCCGGGGCAAGCATACAACGCGCCATGTAGAACTCGTCGAGATAGGCGGCGGTTACGTGGCGGATACGCCGGGCTTCAGCCAGCTTGATTTCACGGAGCTTGGCATTGAGGACCTGGGGTACTGCTTCCGCGAGATGCGCGAGCTTGCGCCGGACTGCAAATTCCGGGCCTGCACCCATGTGCACGAGCCGGGATGCGCCGTGCTGAAGGCGGTGGAGGAGGGCGCGGTTGCGCCTAGCCGCCATCAGAATTATTTGACGTTTATGACGGAAATGAAAGAGAGAAAGCGGAGGTACTAAACCATATGGCTATTATCGCACCATCTATCCTGTCGGCGGATTTCGCACGGCTTGGAGACGAGATTAAAGCAGCGGAACAGGCGGGAGCGGATTGGATTCACGTCGATGTTATGGACGGCAATTTCGTACCAAACCTAACCTTTGGTCCTCCGGTTATCGCGGCCGTTCGTCCGGCTACGAAGCTTCCGTTTGACGTGCATCTCATGATCGAACGCCCGGAGCTGTCGATTCCGAGCTATGCAGCCGCGGGAGCGGACCGGATTACGGTTCATGCCGAAGCAACGGTGCATCTGCACCGCACGATCCAGCAGATCAAGGACTTGGGTCTGCCGGCCGGCGTTGCGCTTAACCCGAGCACGCCGTTGTCGGTTCTGGAACATATTCTCGGGGACGTTGATCTGATTCTCATTATGACGGTTAACCCCGGTTTTGGCGGACAAGCCTTTATCGAGGAGTCGCTCAATAAGCTTCGCCAGCTGCGCAAAATGCTTAACGAACGCGGCCTCAGCCATGTTCATGTGCAAGTGGACGGCGGTATTAACAGTATTACTGCTAAGCAGGTTGTAGAAGCCGGTGCGAATGTGCTTGTCGCAGGCAATGCCGTATTCGGGGAAAGGGATCGCGCGGCCGCGATTGCTGCGCTTCGGTAACGAGTGTGGACGAAGATTTCGAGTTAGAGGAAAGCATTTGGAAGAAATTATTTTGGATCGCTTTTTACGCGATAACAGCAGGCGTTTTGCTAGGACTTTTTACGGCCATCAGCTCGCCTATCAAGTACGTCTTCTCCCTGGTGGCTTTGTACATCGCGATTAAATGCTTCAAGCGCTTCTCTACCTGGGGACCGCGGATTTCCTTTATCGTTTCTGCAATAATCGTTTATTTCGCTACGGCTCTGGTAATCGCAATCGTTGTCTATATGCGCGATAATCCGGTGCCGGCAGGCTAATAGAATACTAGCTGGCGCTTTGGAATAGGACAGCTTAGCATCGCATAGGATGGTTACATGAACGAAGGTTCGTGTAGCCATTTTTGCGTTTATATTATTTGGTACACATCCAATTTCGATGAGCGTGTCTGAGGAGGGATGGGCATGAAATTTTACACGATCAAACTGCCGAAATTTCTGGGCGGATTCGTAAAAGCAATATTGAATACCTTCCAAAAAAACTAGGTCCGATGCACGGCTTAACGAACGATCGTGGGCAAGGCGGAACGGTTTTGCTGTCTATAAGCAGCAAGACGCGTTCCGATCCGTAGAATTCTAAGCGAGATTATAAGGTAAACTTATAATCCTTAGAATTCAAGGCGGAACGGTCCGCCATTTTAGCGGCGGCGGGAGGCGTTCCGATCCGGAGAATTCTAAGCGATATAAGAGTAACCTTATGAATCCTTAGAATTCGAGGTGAAACGGCTCCACCTTTCAGTGTCAGAGGGCGGTCGCATTCCGGAGCGGTAAACAAAGAAAAAGCACCTGGGCTCAGGTGCTTTTTGTCTAAATATAAGAAAGTATAAACAAGTATACGACGCTTATATTTCATAGCGAACGTTCGCTGCGCCGCCAAAATGACGGCGTCAGCCGTTTGCGCTAGACCGCTCGGTTGGAATCCGTCAATTAAACGCGAGTTACTTTGCCGGATTTCAGTGCACGTGTGCTGACATAAACGCGTTTCGGTTTGCCGTCAACCAAGATGCGAACCTTTTGCACGTTTACACCCCAAGAACGACGGTTTTTGTTGTTTGCGTGGGATACATGGTTGCCTGTACCAGGCGATTTACCAGTAATGAAACATTTGCGGGACATGAGTACACCTCCTTAAGTTTGTGCCGCAAGAAAGCAGGGCTTTCCTGCAAGCATGCGCTTAGAGTTTGCTTATTGAGCTATTAGCTGCATTGTTAGCACAAGCTGTATTAAAAAATACTGGGTCAAGCCTGCACATAAACACACTTGACTATCGTATCACAATTGTTGTGTATCAGCAACTTAAATGTACATGAAATGATGGATTTTGTCATCGTTTTTGCCTTGCGCCCTTCTATAATCAAGCGGTTTATAGTACAATAATCCTTAGTCCATATTATTTACGGTAAAGGAGTGTATTCCCATACCACTGCAGATTAAGAACGAGCTTGGACAGATAATTGTGAATGATGACTGCATTGCAGTGATTGCAGGCTCTGCAGCCATGGATTGTTATGGGCTTGTCGGGATGGCTTCCCGCAAACAGCTTAAGGATGGCATCGCCGAGCTGCTCGGCAGAGAAAACATGTCGAAGGGCGTCGAGGTACGCCGGGAGAATGAACAGCTTCATATCGAGCTGCATATTATCGTAAGCTACGGCACGAAAATTTCCGAAGTGGCGCATAATATACAAAACAAGGTAAAGTACGTCCTCAATGATGTAATTGGTCTTCAAGTGGACCAGGTCCATATATTTGTTCAAGACGTAAGGGTATCTACGTAGTCCATGCTTACGAAGTTAGAATTGCTTTTGCAATTCTTTTAGGAAGGGGAATTGTCGTTGAGTAAGCGCTCCATTAACGGATCTGATTTTACCGCCATGGCACTGCTCGGTGCGGAATATTTAGAAAGAAATGTAGACCGGGTGAATGCATTAAATGTGTTTCCGGTGCCAGACGGAGATACGGGTACGAACATGAATCTAACGATTGTCTCGGGGGTTCGTGAACTGCGGAACAAGCCGTCCGCCCATTTGGGAAAGGCTGCTGAAGCATTGTCCAAAGGACTTCTGATGGGGGCAAGGGGCAACTCGGGGGTTATTTTGTCCCAGTTATTCCGCGGCTTTGCCAAATCGCTCTCCAATCTGGAAGAGGCCGGGACGCTGCAGATTGCCGCCGCCTTCCAGAATGGCGTCGACATGGCTTACAAAGCGGTCGTGAAGCCGGTAGAAGGAACGATTCTTACGGTAGCAAGAGAAGCCGCCAAGCATGCCGTTCAGTATGCCCGCAGAACGAGCGATGTCGTTGAACTGATGCAAGAGATTCATGCGAAGGCAAATGAAGCGCTTCAGCGCACGCCGGATCTGCTGCCGGTATTGAAGCAGGTTGGCGTCGTTGATTCCGGCGGACAAGGTCTCGTCTTTATTTACGAGGGCTTTGTTCAGTATTTGACGCATAGCGGTACGATTCAGGAAAAGGTGTTCGCATTCCCGTCCGAAGCGGCGGCACCCGAAGAAGTGGCTGCAGCGCAGCCGGCAGCGGTGCACAGAACGTCAGCCGCCGTAAAACCGTCGGCCCCGGCATCCGCGCAATCGAAGCTGGCGACAGAGGATATCGAGTTCCTGTACGACATGGAATTCTTTATTAATCGCAAAATCAGCGGGAAACCTGCAGCGTTTTTTAATGAATACGCTTTCAAGAAGGCGCTGGAAAAGGACGGCGATTCGATTCTCGTCATTGCAGACGACGATATTATCAAAGTGCATGTCCATTCCCGCAAGCCTGGCGATGTATTAAACCTTGCAATGGCTTATGGCGAGCTTACGGACTTTCACATTCTGAATATGCGGGAACAGCACCGCGATCTGCTTGAGCATGAAGCGGCGGCGGAGCCTTTTGCGCCGGTACCCGAGTACGCGCTGACCGGCGACATTTCGTCGACCGAGCTGCTGGCGGGACCGGCCGCGCAGGTAGTCGCGCCGGAGCAGCTGCATGAGCTTGCGCCATTTGGCATTATTGCGGTTGCGCTTGGCGAAGGCATCGCGAATATTTTCCTCGGCAACGAGGTGGATATCGTATTGTCCGGGGGGCAAACGATGAATCCGAGCACCGAGGATTTCGTGAACGCGATCGAATCGCTGCCTGCCGAGCATATCTACCTGCTGCCTAACAACAGCAACATTATTCTCGCGGCAGAACAAGCGGCAGAGCTGAGCGGACGCCAGGTAACGGTTATTCCGACAAAAACGATTCCGCAGGGCCTGGCAGCGATTCTTGCCTTCAAGGAAGAGGAATCGGCGGAGCGCAACGCCGCATGGATGAAGAGCGCGGCGGAGCAGGTCGTGTCCGGTCAAGTGACGCAGGCGGTGCGGAATACGTCGATTGACGGCGTAAACATTCAAGAAGGCGACTACATGGGGATTAAAGAGAAGACGATTGTCTCCTCCAAGCCAACCCTGCTTGAGGCCTGCCAGCTGCTGATGGCGGCGATGGCCGAGGAAGGCGGCGAGCTGCTGACGATCCTGACCGGCGAGGATGCGAAAGAATCCGACACCGCGCAATTATGCGAATGGATCGAAGAGGCATATCCGGATATCGAGCTTGAGGTGCATAACGGCGGCCAGCCTTTATATCCTTATTTGTTCGCTATGGAGTAGCCATAATAAGTTGGGAGGGGACGTATGGGGAACATACGCATCGTAACCGACAGCGCATCGGACATTCCACTCGCGCTGAGGCAAGAGCTTGGCATCGAGATGGTTCCGCTGAAAATTCTGTTCGGGGAAGAGACTTACTATGATGCCGTTACGATTAATACGGAGCAGTTTTTCGAGAAGGTAGCGGCATCGCCGCAAATGCCTACTTCGTCCCAGCCATCGCCGATGGAGTATCAAGAGGTGTACGAGCGCATTTTGCAGGAGGATCCGGGGGCGTCCATTATTTCGATTCACTTGTCGGGGGCGGTCAGCGGGACTTACCAGTCCGCCGTTATTGCCAGCTCGATGATTGACGGGGATCCGGACATTACGGTTATCGATTCAAAAACAGCTTCCTATGCCTATGGCATGCGCGTTGTAGCCGCGGCCAGAATGGCAAGAGAAGGGGCTTCGAAGGAAGCGATTATGGCTGAAATCCAGCGGATGCAGCGGGAAACGCAGTTGTATTTTCTCGTGGATACGCTTGAATATTTGCAAAGAGGAGGACGGATCGGCAAAGCTTCCGCTCTTATCGGATCCATTCTTAATATTAAGCCGATTCTGTCGCTCGACAAAGAAGGCATGGTGTATGCCGTAGATAAAATGCGCGGTACAAAAAAAGCAATGGCTCGGATTATGGATATGCTTGGCGATGCTTGCGGCCAGGATCCGGTTATTGTAACAATCGCCTGGAACACGAATAAGGAAGCTGCTTTGGAATTCCTCGAGCTGATCAAGGCTCGCTTCAATGTTCAAGGGGTTGAATACGCAACCGTCGGTGCCGTAATCGGAACCCATGTGGGTCCCGGCACGATGGCTGTGTTCGTGCGCAGAGTGTGAGGTAGAGAACAATGACGCTGGAACAGTATTCGGTCCGGCAAATTAAAGGCGTGAGCGCTCCGAAGGAAGAAGAGCTTCACGCCTTTGGCGTTCAGACCGTCGCCGATTTGCTGGATTATTTTCCATTTCGATATGAAGATTACCGCATCCGGGAGCTTGCCGAGATCAAAGACGGCGAGAAGGTGACGGTGCAGGGGACGATACGCGGGAACGGGATTTTGCAGCGGTACGGCAAAAACAAATCGCGCTTGACCTGCAAAATCGAGGTTAACCATATGCTGGTGACGGCTGTTTGGTTCAACCGTCATTTTTTGCAAAATCAGCTGACGCCGGGCAGAGAAATTATGCTGACGGGCAAATGGGAGCAGCAGCGCCTGCAGCTTACCGTGTCGGAATCCGAATTTGCGGACAAGTCTACCGGCATGGTGAGATCGGGTACGCTTCAGCCGGTCTATTCCGTGGGCGGAGGCATTACGCAGGCCTGGATGCGCAAGACGATCAAGCAAGCGCTTCTCCAATACGGCTCCATGATTGAGGAAGTGCTGCCGCATGAGCTTGTCGAGCGCCACCGGCTTATGGCAAGGCGTGATGCCGTGCTGCGGATCCACGATCCGGGAGAGGTTAAGGAAGGCCTCGAAGCCCGCCGTCGGATGGTCTATGAGGAGCTGTTTCTCTTTCAATTGAAGCTGCAGGCTTACCGGGCTATAACCCGGAAACGCGGGGACGGCATTGTTCATCAGGTAAACGGGGAGACGATCCGCAACTTTGCGGCTACGCTTCCTTTCGAGCTGACGGACGGCCAGAAGAAGGTTGTTAACGAAATAATGGCCGACATGCGTCAACCGGCCGCGATGAACCGTCTGCTGCAGGGGGATGTCGGTTCCGGCAAAACGGTCGTTGCCGCTATTGCGCTGTATTGCACGATCAAGGCCGGCCATCAAGGAGCTCTTATGGTGCCGACGGAGATTCTGGCCGAGCAGCATTTGCGTTCGCTGCAGAAGCTGTTTGCGGGTACGGGTATTGAAGTCGCGCTCCTGACGGGCAGCTTGACGGAGAAGAAGCGCCGGGACGTGCTTGCCGGGCTGCAGATGGGCATGATCGATATTCTGGTCGGCACGCATGCGCTTATTCAGGACGATGTCTTTTTCCGCAGCCTGGGTCTTGTTGTGACGGACGAGCAGCACCGGTTCGGGGTGAACCAGCGGAGCATTCTGCGCCGCAAAGGGTTGAATCCCGACGTGCTGACGATGACGGCTACTCCGATTCCGAGGACGCTTGCCATTACGGCGTTTGGGGATATGGACGTATCCACGATCAAGGAGCGCCCCCATGGCCGGAAACCGATTAAAACGTATTGGGTAAAGCATGACATGATGGACCGCGTTCTTGGCTTTATCCGGCGCGAGGTTGGCGAGGGACGCCAGGCGTACGTGATCTGCCCGCTGATCGAGGAGTCGGACAAGCTGGATGTGCAAAATGCGATAGATTTGCACGTGCAAATGCAGCAGGCTTTTCCGGATTTGAAGGTGGGGCTCCTGCATGGCCGGCTGTCGGCTTCCGAGAAGGAAGAAGTGATGCGCGCGTTTGGCGCGAACGAGACGCAGCTGCTAGTTGCCACAACGGTCGTTGAGGTTGGCGTCGACGTTCCGAATGCCACGCTTATCATTATCATGGATGCGGAGCGGTTCGGACTTTCCCAGCTGCATCAGCTGCGCGGGCGCGTCGGGCGGGGGGAGCATCAGTCGTTCTGCGTGCTGGTGGCGGATCCGAAGTCGGAGAACGGACGCGAGCGGATGAAGGTTATGACGGAGACCAACGACGGCTTTGAAGTGTCGCGCCGGGATCTGGAGCTCCGGGGACCGGGGGATTTCTTCGGGACGAAGCAAAGCGGCTTGCCGGAGTTCAAGATCGCCGATATGGCAGCGGATTACGAGATGCTGGAGCTTGCCCGCGACGATGCGGCGGAGCTTGCCGGACGGGATGATTTTTGGACGAATCCGGCGTTTGAACGGGCGCGCGTCCGGCTGCTGAAGGATCAAATTTTTCAAGGTGAACAGCTCGACTAAGCAATATCTTCCCTCTTGCGGCATATAGTTAAACGATCGAATTATCGGAATGCCGGATGGAGGTGTAAGCCTAAGTGAGTTACCAAAAGTACGGCATTCGGCCGCAATTGGTCGAACGCGTCAAAATCAAATTGAAAAATCCGGTCGTTAAGGACCGGATGCGGCTGTTGCTGGGCAATGTCACGAAGTATGATCTGCAGGACCGGGTAAAGGTGCGGAAGCTGGTGAAATCGGCGACTTCTATTTTGCAGGAACCGCTGACGGATATTCAGGAAGAACAGATTATCGATTTTGTCCTCGCGCAAAAAATAGATCCAAACAACACCTTCCATTTGCTGAAGCTATGGGGGATGTTCCGCTGACCGCTTGCGGTCGGCTTTTTTTTGTTTGGCGGTGCTGCCTAGTTTTCACCATAGATGCAGCTGGTTGCCCGTGTTTAGCGGTTCGATGCATTCGGCGGTGTCATTCTTGACGCTCCCGACTGCCGGGGATACCGGATAGGCTTCGAGCTCTTCCGCCGCATACGGCAGGAACAGACGCTGCAGGGACTGCGGATCCTGCACGGTTCGGTCAAGCCAGAAGGGCTCGTCCTCCGGGCGCAAAATCACCGGCATCCGGTCGTGGATCGGAGCCATCAGCTCGTTGGGCGAGGTCGTCAGAATGGTACAGGTGCTGACCGTTGTTGTGCCGTCCGGCGCAAGCCACGACTCGTAAAGACCGGCCATGCTGAAGATGGAGCGGTCCTTGCGGACAATACGCATCGGCTGCTTGCCGCCGTTCGTCTTTTTCCATTCGTAGAAGCCGTCTGCCGGGATGAGGCAGCGCTTGCGGCGGAGCGGCGTCTTGAAGGCCGGCTTCTCGGCCGCTGTCTCGGAGCGGGCATTGAGCATTTTATTGCCGATCTTCGGGTCGTCGGCCCAAGGCGGAACAAGTCCCCACTTCAGCTCGCCGAGCCGGTTGCGCTGACCGTCATTTATAATGGCAAGCACCTGCTGGCCCGGCGCTACGTTATATTTGGGACGATGGTAAGGCACCTTCGTCTCGCCGATCATATAACGGATCATCAGCTCCTCGAGCGATACGGTGATGGTGTATCTTCCGCACATGGCAAGTCCTCCTGAAAAATTTTTTGGAAATGAAAAACTTACTTCGAAAGCATACGCTTCACGTCCGTTGTTTACTTTTTATTATGCATGAACAGGCGGCCTGACGGCAAATACTTGTGTTACCAGTATCAGTATGGGAGGGCGATCGATGTTAAGCAGGGGGAGAGGGCGCGGCCGCTACGGACTACGGCTTCGCAAAATCAAACAGTTCTTTTCTCTGCCCGCTGCGGCATGGGATTATGCGGTCGGCAAATGGCATGGGCTGGAGGCTTCGCATGAGATGCTAGCGGAAGCTGCTCCATTGCAGCTTGCCGAGGATGCGGTTGCCGGGCTGGAGGGGGAATGGCGGAAGCTGGAGGAGCAGCAGGCGGAGCCGGTGACGAGCGCATGGAGCGGGGAGGAGAAAATCCTGATCGAACGGATCCGGGAGGAGACCTCCCGTCTGAACCGCAATAACGTGACGCGGACGGAAGCCTACCGGCTGATGCATCAACGCCATCCGGAGCTGCACTGGGCGATGCTGGCCCATCTCGTTTCCCGCAACGGGGGCTGGAATATGACGGATCTGGCAGGCGAATGGCTGCCGCAGCTGCTCCCGGACGATAAACGCCAGTCCGTCTTCCTGCTGCTCGAGCATGCGAATTCGTTTATTTTTGGCGATGCTTTTCCGCAGCTGCTGCTCTACGGGGAAAGCGTCCGCCTGGGACGTCCGTTGTTTCATCTGCTTCCGGCCTTCGGAGTAACGCGGTTTATGAAGCCGGTGTGGGAGCAGTTCTGGCGAACACGCGATCCCGCGCCGCTGACGGTCGCGCTAATTGTGAACGAGCAGCATTTCATCGAGCAGCGGGTGGTGCAGGACGATTACTTCCGCAAAAACGTGCTCGATACCTTCTTCTTCGGCATGCAGTCGCTGCTGCAGCTGAACGCGGTGATGTTCCCGTATCATACCGAAGCGGAGCCAGAGCTGCGGCTGGCGGGATTAATCATGGAGGATTTCGACGATGTGTCCGAACGGATTGAATTCGGCAAGTCCTTGTATGCGATTTTGTTCGGCGTCCCCCGGGTGCGGGAAGGAGCGCTTGCTTTTGCGGGCAAAGGACGCCATACCGGGTCAAGGGCAGATTATGCCCCGCATCTGTTCGCCCGGATACGCCGGGAGCCGCCAGCCGCGCTGTACAAGGAGCGCTTGCTGGGCGGCAAGCTACTGCCTGGCGCGGCGCCGTTATACAGCCCGGAGCTTCGCGACGCCTGGGCGGACCGGAAGCTCGAGAGCGCGAAGCGGGAAGACTGGTTCGCTTCGGCTTCCGGCATCATGCCTTATTTCCGAAAGCTGAAGCTGCCCCGCAGCTTCGAGCTGACGGGCGAGTACGGCCTGCTGCTCAACAAGATTGAGCTCGCCGTGCTTGCTGCCCAGCAGCTGAGGCAGCAGGAGCATCCTTGAAAACGAAAAGAAGCCTGAAGTTCGAGCCGGACTTCAGGCTTCTTTTTCCATCGCAGATTTTTTCGGCCGGCCCAACTGTTTGAAATTACCTTTAAATATCCCTTGCATAGCGAACGTACATTCGGTATATAATAATATACGAACATACTTTCGCATTTGCATTGGAGTGGGGATTATGGAACGTGTCATTATGCTGATTGACTGCCAGTCGTTCTACGCGTCCGTCGAGAAGGCCGCGCATCCCGAATATAAGAACGATCCGGTCGTTGTGGCCGGCGATCCTTCGAGGCGTTCGGGCATTATTCTGGCAGCTTGTCCGCTTGCGAAGCAGTACGGCGTGACGACCGCCGAGACCCTTGGCGAGGCGCTGGGCAAATGTCCGCATCTCGTCATTATCAAGCCGAGGATGCAAGCTTATATCGATGTCTCACTAATGATTACCGACATTTTTCGTTCGTTTACCGATCTGGTGGAGCCCTTCTCCATCGACGAACAGTTCCTGGACGTTACCGGTTCCTTGTCTTACTTCGGCACGCCCGACGAGATCGCAAGGCAAATCCAGACCAAGATTATGCTCTACACCGGCGTATGGGCCCGGGTTGGCATCAGCTCCAACAAGATTCTGGCCAAGATGGCCACGGATATTTGGGCGAAAAAAAACGAGACCGGCCAGTTCACTCTCCCGAAATCCGAGGTGGAATCTTTATTATGGCCGCTGCCCGTGAATAAAATGTTTGGCGTCGGCTCGCGGATGACCGCGCATTTCCAACGGATGGGGATTGCAACGATCGGAGATCTCGGCTGTCTTCCCCTGCCGGAATTCAAGCGCAGGCTGCGGGCGCGGATGGGCCGCAACAGCGATATTCAGGCAGAGCTGTTCTGGCAGACCGCAAACGGCATTGACCCGAGCCCGGTCAAGCCAAGCACCCATGACGCGCAGCAAGCGGTCGGCCATCAGATGACGCTTCCCCGGGATTACAGCAAGCCGCAGGAGATTGACGTTGTTCTGCTGGAATTAAGCGAGGAGGTATGCCGCCGCAGCCGAGCCAAGGGATATATGGGCAGCGTCGTTGCAGCAGGCGCGCAAGGCGCGGATTTCGACCGCCCGACCGGTTTTTTTCGCCAGATGACGGTACCCGATCCGACGAATATTACGAAGGAAGTATTCGCTGCGGCCCGCACGTTGTTTTACGCCCATTGGGACCGGCTCCCCGTCCGCAAGCTTGGCGTGACCTTATCGAAGCTGGTGCCCGACGACCAATATCAGCTTACCCTGTTCGGAAACAGGGAGAAGGAAAGAAAGCTGGATCGCGTCACGGACGCGATCCGTCATAAATTCGGAACGACCTCGATTCTCCGGGCGTCCTCGCTGCTCGAGTCAGCCCAGGCCCGTGAGCGCAGCGTCAAAATTGGAGGACACTACAAATGAGCAAGAAACTGGAAGGAAACGGCCGCTGGGAATCCAGCCGTATGATGCTGCCTGAACACCGGGAGCAATATCTAGAACGGCGCGAGCCGCCCCAAGCCTCCGGACCTGTCCCCGTTCCAAGCAAAGAGGAGCTTGAGCTTATCCGCGATTACGTGCTGCTCCCCATGATGCTGACGATCGTAGATAAGAACTGCAAGGACATCGAGCTGTCCTTTTACTCCATGAAGCAGCTGTACATGAAAGCCTCGCGCGTCCTGATGGGGCATATTCACACGGATCTAACCGCTGTTCGCAAAGCGCTTAAGGAGCGCAATATCCGGGTCTTCCTCGAGGAGAGCGACAGCGAGCATGGAGCTATTCATTACAGGTTTGTCTGCCGCGGCTACGAGGACCGCTTCTCCATGATCCGCGACGCGGCCCGCGCCGAGATTAGCGTCCGCATCGCCAAATATATCTCCACGATGTTTAAGTGAACTTTACGAAAGCACCGCCCGCTGGCAAGCAGCGCGGTGCTTTTTGATTGGGTCAATTCACATGCTCCCGGCGGTATGCCTTCGGGGACATTCCGAAAACCTTCGTAAATTGGCGGGTGAAATAGTTGCTGTCGTTAAAGCCGCTTTTATAAGA
The DNA here is from genome assembly GCF_004345425.1 of Paenibacillus sp. BK033. Lineage (GTDB taxonomy): Bacteria > Bacillota > Bacilli > Paenibacillales > Paenibacillaceae > Pristimantibacillus. The sequence goes on along the minus strand of NZ_SLVP01000002.1, from coordinate 474,597 downwards.
AATTTCCGTAATCGGGATACGGGTTGTCTTAAGCAGGTTGCACGCATGCTCCAGGCGGAGGCGCAGAAGATAGGCAAAGGGCGTCGTTTGATAATAGGATTGAAAGATCCGGTTCAAATGCCTCACCGATATGCCCGATTTATCCGCGATCTGCTCCCGCGTAAGCGGTTCGAGATAGTGATCCTCCATGAAGGAAATGGCATTCGCCAAATGCATCAGATTTCCTTGGATTCCTTGCTGATCCTGGTTCTGATATTGCCTGGACAAATAGACGACGAGTTCCATGAAACGAGAGCGCAGCATGGTCTGATAGCCCTGAAGCCTGCCCGTGTATTCCTCAATCATAAAGGCGACGAGGGAGGATACGTATTCCAGGCTCGGGATCGGCAAGCTAAGCTTGCTGTTAAAGGGCTGGATATTCCGATAAAACGGTTCCAATACAAAAAGCGCCTGATAGCCGATTGACGTTCTCAGGTCAGGGCCGGCTGACGTTAGGATCTCCGGGCGGTACATGATGTTGCAGATCCGGAAATCATGGGGATCCTTGTATGCATGGGAGGTAGCGCCGTCGATAACAAAGACATCCCCTTTCTTAATAAACGAGGCTTCGGTGTTTACGATATGAGTCGCATTCCCGTTCAAAACAATAACGAGTTCGGAAAAATCCACATGATCGTGAAGATACATGTCCTCGTCATGCCCGCCATACCCGATATAGAACAGAAATTGCTCGTCGGATGTAAACCAATTCAAATGGACACTTCTCGTAAGACTCTCTCCCTTCTTAACCCCGGCACAACAATCCAATGTCCTAATCATGCTATTTTAAGACCCTAAAATCAAGGATGAGGTCTAATACGCTCCATTATAATGCTAAGTGAACAAGAAAAAGCAGAGGAGTGGTACAGATTTGTCCGTCGTAAGCATCTGGCAACGCATCGTTAGGCAGCGCTATCTTTATTACATGTCAGTTCCTTTTGTCGTTTTTGTTTTTCTATTCAGCTATTTGCCGCTATGGGGCTGGACGATGGCGTTTCAGCAATTTCGAGTAGGCAAATCCTTCTTCGACCAGAAGTGGGTCGGCTTTGATAACTTCCGGATGTTATTTCAGGACGATCAATTCTTTAACGCGCTGCGAAACACCTTGGCGATGAGTTTTATGGGGCTCATTGCAAGCTTTACCATTCCGATCCTCTTCGCGGTTCTTTTGAACGAGGTGCGTGTTTCGTTTCTGAAACGCTTCGTGCAGACGGTTTCGTATTTACCGCATTTTGTCTCCTGGGTGGTTGTCGCGGGGATTGTGACGAAGATGCTTTCGGCTGAGAATGGCGTCGTGAATCAAATTCTGACAGGCTTGCATCTCATTCATGAGCCGATTCAATTCATGGCGAAGGAAAATTTATTCTGGTACCTGGTGACCAGCGCGGATATTTGGAAGGAAACCGGCTGGAACGCGATTATCTATCTGGCCGCCATTGCCGGGATAGGCCCGGAACTATACGAGGCAGCCCGGGTTGACGGTGCAAGCAGGTTAAAACAGATTTGGCATATTACGCTGCCGGGTATCCGTTCCACGATCATTATTTTGCTGATCATGTCAATCGGACATCTGATAAGCATCGGCTTCGAGAAGCAGTTTCTCCTCGGCAACAGTCTGGTAAAGGAGAAATCCGAGGTGCTTGACCTGTATGCCCTTAACTACGGACTAGGAATGGGACGTTATTCCTTCGGCACGGCAATTAACATTTTCAACTCCGTAGTCAGCCTGATTCTGCTATTCGTCGCGAACGGCGTTTTCAAGAAAATCACCAAAGAAAGCATTATGTAAGGAGGATTTCAAAACAGTGAAAGTTCGCATCCCACTTACGGACCGGCTCTTTGACGTGATCGTTTACCTCGTTATTTCGCTGGTAGCGGTCTGTACCCTTTATCCGTTCCTGAATGTGCTGGCCATATCCCTGAATGATTCAACCGATACGGTAAGGGGAGGCATTACGGTATTTCCTCGCCACCTCACCTTTGACAATTATTCGCTCATTTTTTCGTTCGCAGGGCTGCTTACCGGACTCAAGATTTCGGTGCTGCGGACATTGGCCGGTACGGTATTGGGACTTATCAGTTCTTCCATGCTGGCTTACGTGCTAAGCCGGGCGGATTTCGACGGACGTAAATTTTTGTCCCTATTCCTGGCGCTTACGATGTATGTATCGGGCGGTCTTATTCCTTTTTACCTTCTGATGCGCGATATGCATCTTATCGGAACGTTCTGGGTGTATGTGCTGCCCGGACTCGTAAGCGCATTCAACGTATTTATCATTCGCTCGTTTATTGATGGGCTGCCGTACGCTCTTCAGGAATCGGCCAAGCTGGACGGAGCCAATGATTTTACGATCTACTGGCGCGTCATTCTTCCGTTATTGCTGCCGGCACTGGCCACGGTTGCGCTGTTCCTTGCGGTTGGCCAATGGAATTCCTGGTTTGATACGTATTTGTACAACGGCTCGAAGGAGCATTTGACCACGCTGCAGTTCGAGTTAATGAAAGTGCTGCAGAGCACCCAGGTGGGCAGCAACGGTCAAGAGGTTAACGGGACGAACATGAATCAAGTGATGAACAGAATTTCTCCGGAATCGGTCAAAATGGCGATCACAATCATTGTTACGGTTCCGATTCTTCTGGTCTATCCGTTTCTGCAGCGGTATTTCGTTACGGGGATGACGCTTGGCGCGGTGAAAAGCTGATGGATCCGACAGCGGTATCGGCAGGGAAACCTGTTTATACAATATACGAATCTTAATCTAAATGGGGGTATACAGATGGTAAAAGCAGGAGAAATTTCGAAGCTGGGCATGGTCTTGACGCTCGCGGCAGGCGTGCTGGCCGGATGCGCGGGAAATAGCGGCAATAGCAATGTTGTAAGCGATAACACGGGAAATGAGCAGGGAAATGATACCTCCCCGGTCACCTTCTCGTTCTTCGGCGAGGATCCCAATCCCAACTGGAGAGATATGCAGGATGATGTAGGCAAAGAAATTACAAAGCAGACGGGCGTTACGCTGGATGCCGAGTTTGCGGTTGGCGACCCGGCACAGAAGGTAGCTCTCATCGCGACCAGCGGGGATTATCCCGATCTGATCAGCCCCAAAGGGGATTTGAACAAAATGGTCGATGCGGGAGCCATGCTTGATCTGACGGATTTGATCGAGAAATATGCCCCAAATCTCAAGAAGCTGTTTGGCGATCAAATGAATCGGTTGCGCTACAGCAACGACGATCCGTCCATCTATGTGATCCCGACCTATTCGGCTGTTGACGGACAGACGTTTGTAGCGGGGGGCGGATTCGAGCTGCAGCACCGCGCGGTGAAGGAAGCGGGTTACCCTGAGATCAAGACTCTGCAAGATTACGAGAATGTCATCAAATCTTATATAGAGAAGCACCCGACGGATGAAAACGGGAATAAAAATATCGGACTCACCCTCAACGGGGATGATTGGCATACGTATATTTCCGTTACCAACCCGGCAGCGGAAACGACCGGCAAGTCAGGGGACGGCGAGTATTACATTGATCCGAAAACGAATGAAGCAACCTATCATTACCGTACGGAAGGCGAGAAAGAGTATTTCCAGTGGCTCAACCACATGTACAACATCGGGCTGCTGGACAAAGAAAGCTTTGTAGAGAAGAATGACCAGTACCTGGCGAAGGTAGCTTCCGGTCGGGTCATCGGTTTGATCGATGCGGACTGGGGTTATGCGGACGGCGAAAAATCACTGAAAGCGGACAACAAGCTGGACCAAACCTACGGGCATTATTCGGTTATGCTATCGGACGCTTATAAGGATAACCGCTTCCAGTCCACGGGCTTTATGGCTGGCTGGGGCATCGGCATCACAACATCCTGCAAAGATCCGGTGAGAGCGATTAAATTCCTGGATTATCTGGCGTCCGAGCAAGCCCAGGTTCTTAACAACTGGGGCATTGAAGGCAAGCATTATACGTTGCAGGATGGTAAACGCGTCGTTCCGGAGGACGTTCAGAATCGCATTATTAACGATAATACGGCTTTTAGCCAAGAATCCGGCATTGGCTTTTATTCCAATATCGGCGCGCATTACGGTGATGGCGTCAAAGATTCCACGGGCAATTATTATACGAAGAATTTCCCGGAGCAAATCGTGAGCACGTACACAAGCGCCGATAAGGAAACGCTCAAGGCGTATAACGCGACTACCTGGAAAGACCTGTTCCCGCAAGAGGATCAGTTTCCGGTAAAGGCTTGGGGAGCGGCTTGGAATATAACCGTGCCCGGCGATGACGAAGTGACCATTCTCGCCAATAAAATGAAGGACATTACATGGAAGCAGATTCCGCGAATTGTCATGGCGAAGCCGGAAGACTTCGATAAATTGTGGGACGGCTACCAGAAGGAACTGCTGGACGCAGGGGTAGAGAAAATGGAAAAAGGCTTTACGAAGTATGTTCAGGACCGCGTAAAGCTCTGGAGCGAATAGGCCTCAAGGAATGGAATGGATGAGGAGAGAGAACATAGTGAAGCAATATAGCAATCCCGTTATTAGCGGGTTTCACCCTGATCCCAGCGTGTGCCGGGCAGGAGAAGATTACTATTTGGTGACAAGCTCATTTGAATACTTCCCGGGCGTTCCCTTATTTCACAGCAGGGATCTTGTGAATTGGGAGCAGATCGGGCATGTCCTAACGCGTACGGAACAGCTGGATTTAAGCAAAGCGGGAAGCTCGGGCGGCATTTATGCGCCAACCATACGCTATAACAACGGAACGTTCTTCATGACAACGACCAATGTATCCGGCGGCGGAAACTTCTATGTCCATGCAGACGACCCAAGAGGAAAATGGTCGGATCCCGTCTTTGTGGACCAGCCGGGTATTGACCCCGATTTGTTTTTCGACGAGGATGGCACCGTCTATTACACCACCTCTCATGATGCCAAGGGACAAGGCGTCTATCAGAGCCGAATCGATATTAAAACCGGGGAACGCCTGTCCGACGTGAGCTTGCTGTGGAAGGGGACCGGCGGTCAATATCCGGAAGCTCCGCATGTTTACCGCATTGGCGAGTGGTACTATCTCATGATCTCCGAGGGAGGAACGGAGTACGGCCATATGGTCACCGTTGCGAGGAGCAAGAGGCCGGACGGTCCATTCGAGGGATGTCCGCATAATCCGATCCTAACCCATCGCAGTCAATTGAGGACCATTCACGCAACGGGGCATGCCGACTTTATTCAAGGGCCGGATGGCAGCTGGTGGGCCGTTTGCCTGGGCATTCGCCCTGCCGGTTATCCCCATCATCATTATTTGGGGCGGGAGACCTTCTTGGCTCCCGTTACTTGGACGGAAGATGCGTGGCCTGTCATTGGAGATCACGGAACGATCGGTGAAATCATGCCGGCGGGAAATCTTCCGCTGCAGCCCAAGACGGAGCCTGCAGGAAGAGATGACTTTGATGAGGCATCGCTTGCCTCGTGCTGGAATTTTCTACGCTCGCCGGATCCAAGCAATTGGTCGCTTTCAGCGAAGAAAGGCAGCCTGACGTTATACGGCTCCGGGGATACCTTGAATGAAACGGGAGCTCCGTCTTTTGTAGGGCGCAGGCAGCAGCATTTTTCATTCCGGGCAAGTACTCACCTCACCTTTGCGCCAAAGCGGGATGGGGAGGAAGCGGGTATCGCCGTGTATATGAACGAACGCTTCCATTACGAGATTGCGGTCACGCAAATAGCAGGCGCTCGCAAGCTGATTTTCCGTCGAAGGCTTGGGACGCTCTGGAAGGTAGAAAGCGAGATTCCGTGGTCCACTGACTCCGTTGTACTAAGCATTCATGCGGATGGAATGAGCTACGTCTTTGGCTTCGCCGGAAGCGGGGAAGAAGAGCCAATCCGAATGGGGCAAGGGGAATGCAGATTGCTGGCCACGGAGGTAGCCGGCGGGTTCACCGGCGTATTTATCGCCATGTATGCGACAGGTAATGGGGCCCGCTCTATAACGCCGGCTTATTTCGACTGGATGGATTACCGGGCTGCAGAGTAGACGCGCCGATCCATTAAACTAAAAAAGATGAACGTATAAACAAACAGCAGCTGTTCACGTGATAGGCTCCTCTTACGGGAGATGAAGTAGACTCATGAACGTCATTTGGGCTAGGGGAAACCTAAGCCCTTTTTTTGCTGTGCGGGATTATATGGTTGTAAGTAATCTTCATCATAAATACAGATTGTGTTCATTTGTGATAGAATAAGAAAAAAATAGACGAGGTGTCGTTATGCTGCCCTTACAAAGAAAACAAGCGTTACTGGCCTATCTGGCCGACAAAGGCGCTGCTACGTTAAAAGAGATGAGTGACCGCTTCGGTGTCTCGGAGATGACGATTCGCCGCGATTTGAATGCGCTGGAGCAAGAAAACCGTATACGCCGTTCCCATGGCGGAGCGGTCTACGAGGAGCAAAAACAGGAAATTAGCCAGGACGAGCCGGAGATCGAAGCAAAGCAGGCCGTCAACCAAGATATCAAGGAACGGCTGGCCGCGTATGCCGCGCAGAGGTTTGTTCGAAGCGGAGATACCATCGTGCTCGAGAACGGTACCACCGTATCGAGAATGGCAGAGCGGTTGGCCCATCTGGATCAGTTAACCATATTGACGAACGGGATCGATACCATTAGCCGTTTCCGTCCCTATGCAACCGACAATAGGATGATCATTAGCTGCGGAGGCATGTTCAGGGACATATCCGGCACGTTCGTCGGCCCCATGGCGGAGGAGTTCTTCTCGCGCTTTCATGCCGACACCTTGTTTTTGTCCGCGCTTGGCTATACGCCGGAAGCGGGTTTTACGGATCCGAATCTCATGGATACGCAAGTTAAAAAAATAATGATGCGTTCGGCCAAAAAAGTCGTGATGCTGCTTGATTCCTCCAAAATCGGCAAACGCTTTTTCTCGCCGGTTGCAGCCCTGACGGACATCCATGTGTTCGTGACGGATGACAATTTGACGCATGAACATAGAAAGCTCATTGAGGAGAGCGGAGTGGAGCTTCACATCATCTAGAACTCGATTGTCTATTCCGTATCCGTATTCGCGATAATTTGTGAAAAGTTATGTTAGTTTGTGTTAGTTTATGTTATATTGTAATAAACCAACGCAAAGGAGTGGCATCATTCATATGTCATCAAGCTACGATAAAGAGCCTTTTATCGCGATTCGGGGATGGGAAGACGAAGCTTGGGAGGGGTACGAAGCGATTGGCTTCGAGCTTGCTTCCGCGATCAAGCGCCTTGGGAAAAGAAAAACGGTGGTTGTGCTGGAATGCTACCCGGGCGTCAGCCAGGAGGAAGTCGTCGAAGGATTAAGTCGTGCTATGGATTCGTTAGCCGTCGTTAAAGCCGAGGAAGCGGCGTTGACTCCCGATGCAGTCGACGGCAAAGTAGAACGTTATCTGACGGATGACCGCGTATTCGGTTTTATGGCGCCTTTTCGAATCGAAGAGTTTTATGAAACGGATCGGATCCGCGCTCTTCGCAGCCGGATTGATGCTTTGGAGGATGGCATCGTTCTTGTCATCGGCTTCGGCGCTTCGCTGATCGCCCGGGGAGACCTGGTCATTTATGCGGATCTGGCCCGTTGGGAGATCCAGCAGCGATACCGGGCAGGAGAACTCGGCAATTGGCGAGCGGGACGTCGCGAGGACGATATCCTGCGCTTATACAAGCGGGGGTTCTTCTTCGAGTGGCGCATGGCGGATCGGCTTAAGAAGAAGCGGCTCGGCGAAATCGACTACTATCTGGATACGAACGTTCAGAATTCTCCCAAGATGGTTACCCGTCAAGCGCTGTTTGAGGGGATGGACCAGGCGGCAAGCCGTCCATTCCGGCTGGTTCCTTATTTCGATCCCGGCGTATGGGGAGGAACTTGGCTGGAGAAGCGGATCGATCTGCCCAAGCGCGAGCATCCCTATGCCTGGGGGTTCGACGGCGTACCGGAGGAGAACAGCCTGTATTTTCAATATGGCACCATTCTCGTAGAGCTGCCGGCGATCAATCTGGTATTCTTCCAATCTATTAAATTGCTTGGCGAGAAGGTATACGCGCGGTTCGGAGCTGAATTTCCCATCCGTTTCGACTTCCTCGATACCATAGGCGGTCAGCCATTAAGCCTGCAGGTCCATCCGACAACGGAGTATATCCGCGAACACTTCGGCATGACCTACACCCAAGACGAGAGCTATTACATTCTCGACGCCTCTCCGGGGGCGCAAGTGTATCTCGGGCTGCGGGAGAACGTCTCCTCCGGGGATATGCTTGAAGATCTGCGCAAAGCGCAGGCAGGCGGATATACGTTCCCCGCGGAGAAGTATGTCAATTCGTTCCCGGCAGCGAGGCACGACCACTTTCTCATCCCCGCGGGCACGGTCCATTGCTCCGCGGCAGGCTGCATGGTACTGGAGATCAGCGCCACGCCGTACATTTTCACCTTTAAGCTATGGGACTGGGACCGGTTGGGACTAGACGGCAAGCCTCGCCCGGTGCATTTGGAGCATGGCGGGCAGGTTATTCGATGGGATCGAACTACGCCATGGATCGAAGCGGAATGCGTGAATAGCATTGAGCCTATCGGAGAAGGGGCGGGCTGGCAGGAAGAGCGTACGGGACTTCACGGGCTTGAGTTCATCGAGACGAGACGTCACTGGTTCTCCGAACCCGTCTTGCATACGCAGAACGGCAGCGTCCATATGCTCAATCTAATTGAAGGAGAAGAAGCGACGATCGAAAGCCCGGACGGATCCTTCGAGCCTTTCGTCGTTCATTATGCCGAGACGTTTATTGTGCCGGCCTCCGTCGCTTCTTACACGATTCGGCCTAGCGGACCAAGCGCGGGCAAGACGTTAGCTACGATAAAAGCGTATGTCCGGGCATAGGAGGCGCTGCGCAAATGAAATTATCCTGGATAGTTGCCTTTGACGTGGGCGGGACGCAGATTAAAGCGGCCGCCTTAAGGGATGGCGTAATTGCCGAAGAAACCGCGGGCCACTATGAATCGCGGGCCGATCTTGCAGCCGGACCGATGATAGCCCATTTTGCGGACATCTTCGCGGACATTCTCTCCAAGGCCGGGCCGGATGCGGCGGTGGAGGGACTAGGCATAGCTTTTCCCGGTCCGTTTGATTATGAAGAAGGAGTCAGCCGCATTCAAGGACTGGGCAAATTTGAATCGCTGTACGGTTTGCCTGTCGGTCGGCTGCTCGAGAAATCGCTGCGCGCGGACGAGCGGACGAGCGGGAGGCTCTCGCAACATTTCCGGATCGCTTTCGAGAACGACGCGGCTCTGTTTGGTCTTGGCGAGACAAGCCCGGGCGGTGCGGCGGAAGGTGCCGATCGAGCGGTCTGCTTGACGATCGGCACGGGACTGGGATCTTGCTTTCTAGAGCGCGGGCGGCTGGTGAAACACCGCCGGGATGTGCCGGCCGAAGGCTGGCTATATACCGTTCCTTATCGGGATGGCATCGCGGACGACTATGTCTCCCGCAGGGGCGTATTGCAGCTGGCCGCCGGGCTGGGTCTGGATGGCGCGCAGCTGGACGTTCGGGGATTGGCCGGCCTGGCGGATGCAGGCGATAAGGCGGCGTTGCAGCTTTTCGAGCAATTCGGATTGCGGATGGCCGATATCTTAATCCCGTCGCTAACCCGCTTTAAGCCTGATCGCATCGTTCTCGGCGGCCAGATCTCGAGGAGCGCGCATCTGTTCGTTCCCGCTTTTCGGGAGGCGGCGGAAAAGTCCCGTCTGTTGGCCGAAGTTCGCGTCAGCCGCGATACGTTGTCCAGCACGCTTCTTGGCGTACACGAGTTTTTAAGGTTGCCGGACGGGAACGAAAAAAACTGATATGAATCGCAAAAATGTCGTCTACCGCTTTATTTGGCCTGGCGCTATACTGATCGCAAGCAGGGAGAGAACACTTGATTAGGGGAGAGACAGCAAATGCAAACCGCAAAGAAAAAGTGGAAAATTTATGTGATTCATCACTCTCACACGGACATCGGTTATACGGAAAGACAGGAAAAAATCGAGCAATATCATGTGGATTTCATTAGACAGGCCGTAGCGATCTGCGAGGCATCGCATACGGAAAAGCATCCGGAATGGAAAGGCTTCAAGTGGACGTGCGAGACCTTCTGGGCCGTCGAGAAGTTTCTCGAGAACGCGACGGATGAAGAGAAGAAACGTTTTGTCGACGCCTTGAGCAGGGGAGATATCGAGCTGTCGGGTACTTATTTGAACATGACGGAACTTATTCAATATGAGCTGCTTACGGAGATGCTGGCAAGAGCCGGGAAATTCGCCGCGCCGTACGGTCTTAGCGTCAGATCGGCGATGACCGCCGACATCAACGGCTACAGCTGGGGATATGCGGAGGCCTTGGCCGATGCCGGCATTGAGCACCTGCTGAGCTGCATCCATACCCACCATGGCATGTTCGCCATTGGGCGCAAGCAATTCCCGTTTTATTGGGAGGCGCCAAGCGGCAAGCGTATTCTCGTTTGGAGCGGCGAGCATTATATGATGGGCAATGATCTGGGGATTAATCCCGACGGAACGTTATCCTACTCCGTTCGGGACGAAACGCCGGTTTGGGGCATCGCCGAAGATCATTGGAAGATCGCCGAGACGAGAATAACGCGTTATCTTGAGCAATTGGAGAAGGAAGACTATCCGTACGATTTTATATTGGTCAACGTCATGGGGCTTCTGCGGGACAACGCTGCGCCAAACGGCCGCGTCATGAGCTTCATTCACGAATGGAATGCGAAGCATGGGGACCGTGTAGAGATTGAGATGACCACGCTGAACCGCTATTTCGATCTGGTCAAGCAACAAGATGCGGAGATCCCGGTGTACAAGGGAGACTGGCCGGATTGGTGGTCCGACGGTGTGGCATCAACCGCCATGCATACGCAAATATTCCGCAACGCCCAGCGAATGCTGTCCGTCGTGAAACGGCTTGATCCGCAAGGCAAGAGCGTTCAAGCGAATGAGATGAAAGAAGCCGAGCAGCAATTAATGATGTACGCCGAGCATACCTGGGGGTATCACTCCTCCATCTCCGAGCCGTGGCATCAGATGGTGCAGGAATTGGGGGTTCGCAAAGAAGCCTATGCCGCGAACGCAAGCCGCCTGGTTTACCGGTCGCTGGACAGAGTGCTGCAGGACCAGGGGGACGTGCTGCTGAGGCCGAACCGGGAATTTACTTATAAAGTGATCAATTCGTTTGACTACCCCGTCGAGGATCTCGCCTTCTTCTACCTGGAAGAGCAGTGGGAGGCCGATTATTTCCGGAACGGCATGGAAGTCATCGAGGAACAGAGCGGGGAGATTGTGCCCCACCAGCAGGAAAAAGTGAGCAGAGGGTATCAAATTGCGGTTATGGCCAAGCTGGGCGCGAAGGAAGAGAAACGATACGTGATCCGTAGCGCCACGGCTTCCGCCGCGGGACGCACCACGAGCAGCACGCGCTTGATAGGTGCCGACCGCATCCATGATATTCGCGATCTTATCCCGCAAGCGCAAGAACCCAACAAGATCACGATTACAGAAAATAGCGTCGAGTCCGCCGAAGTGCGAATTTCTTGGCAGCGCGGAGCGGGAATCGTCTCCTGGGTAGACAAGAGTACGGGCAAGGAACTGATTGATGCCGATCAGGCCTGCGGCGCCTTTACGCCAGTCTATGAAGTGACCAAGGGAGAGCACGGCGATCAGATGACCGTCAGAAGAATTATGGGCCGAAACCGCAAAGGGATGAATGTCGAGCGCTCCTTTGGCCGTCTTTCCGGAGTCAAAGAAATAACAAACGGAGCGCTGTACGCCATCGTGGAGCTTGTTTACCAAGTGGAAGGAATGAGTCACTACTCGCTCTTCCTGAAGGTATATAAAGGGCAGGCAAGAGTTGACGTGTCCGTCCGCATGCACAAAACGAGCGTGTGGGAACCCGAGAACGTTTACATTTCCTTGCCTTTCCTGCGGGAGGACAACGGCCAGCTGTGGTTTGAGAAGGCAGGGGCAGCCATTCGTCCGGGAATCGACCAAATTCCGGGTACGCTGACGGATTTCTATTGCATTCAGGAAGGGCTGGCGCTTGCCGCGCCGACTGGCGGACTTGCTCTAGCCACGCCGGACACGCCGCTCATGCAGGCCGGGCCGTTGGAGTTCGGCGAGAGAAGGGTTCAGGGCCAGGAGCCTCACGAACGCAAATCTTTGTACGCCTGGGTTCTGACCAACTATTGGGAGACGAATTTCAAGGCGACGCTGGGCGGGTTCTATGAATTCCGCTATACGCTTCAGTGGGGCAAGCCGTTCCATGCGGTAGACGAAGCCGTTCGGGCGAACCACTCCGTAAACGCGGGTACAATAGCTTTTAGAAGTATATAGTTCAGCAAGCATAAGAAGGGCGTTATCTCTGTCAACAGAGAAGCCCTTTTTGTGCTTTTGCGTGCAGGAAGGAGTTTCGTATGCATCGGATTCTGATTGTTGACGACGAGAGAATAGAACGGGAAGGCATTCGCAATCTGATTCGAAAATTAAAGCTGGAGCTGGATCCCCTCGTGGCGGAGAACGGCGAGGCAGCCCTCCAAATCGTGCGAAGCGAGCCGGTCGATATTGTCATTACGGATATTAAGATGCCCTTTATGGACGGTCTGGAATTGTCCGAGAAAATCCGGGAGGAACATCCGGATATCGAGCTTATTATCTACAGCGCATTCAACGAGTTTGAATACGCGAGAAGAGCGATGCGCGCCAACGTTTCGAATTACCTGCTGAAGCCGATACAGGTGCCTGAATTTCTTGCGGCGATCCAGCGGGCGACGGACGCTTGCCTGGAGAAGGAGGCCGATAGAAAGCGGGAGCTTCAGCTGCTGGAAGGCTACCGCTTAGGAATGGCATACGAGAGAGAAAAGATGCTGCTGGATGCGATAAACGGAACCAGACCGATGAAGCCCCCCGCAGCTGCTCGAATAGATGACGCGGAACCGGAGTCCATCCATCTCTTGCTCGTGGAGTGCCCTCGTCATTTTTTCGATATGCATAATGACGATTTTTTGGCGATGCTCCATGAACGCCTCAATCTCCCTTTCGACTATTTGAACGTGAACGAGAATCAAAGCCTTCTGTTCATCCGCCATCCCGTTCCGTTGTCCAGGGAGACACTCCGGTTTTTGGCCGAAACGGTCTCCGCAAGCACGTTAGAGCGTTACGGGCAGACGGTAGGCATTATTGTCGGCGCCGCTGCCGAAGGATGGGATGGCGTTCATTCCGCTTACTGCGGGATTGAGCGTTTGCTGGAATTCAAGTTTTTCATGAATGAACAAGCGATTTTGTTTGCCGAAGAACATTTCTCCGAAGCTTCTTTTGACGAGGTAGAATTACAGTCGATTTCGGATAAAATTTACCAGTGCGTAAATTTCAGCGACTTGCGAGGCGCCAAATACGGGGTCGAGCTGCTGTTCTCCTATTTGAAAACAACAGGTCATTTTTCTTCGCTCTACACGAAATTTTTATGCTCGGAGATCATGAACAAGCTGCTGGTGAAAGAGCATAAGAAAAGTCTTGCGGTTATTAACGATTACTTGGACAAAATCTCCCGGTCTTCTTCTTTGCACGAGCTGAAGGATCTGATGCTCGGCGTCTTCGACCTGGTAGAATCCTGCACCGGCGCCAGGAACAAAGAAGAATCCGCGAATAGGATCATTGAGCAGATCAAACAGATGATCGAGGAGCGTTACGATCAGGACCTCTCTCTAGAGGGAATTGCCGAACAGGTCTATTTAACGCCCAGCTATTTAAGCTACCTCTTCAAGAAGGAAACGGGTCAAAGCTTGATCCGGTATATTACGCAAGTACGCATGGACAAAGCCGTGGTGCTGCTGAGGGATACGAACATGAAAATCGTTGATATTTGCCAAAAGCTGGGGTACAGAAACTCGAACTATTTCATCCAGTCCTTTCGTCAGCATTATGGCGTAACTCCGGCCAAATACAGGGAAAGAACTCCGTAAAAAAATGGCGCAAATCATAAATATATGAGATAGAGGGCGTTTGCGAAACGCTGGTATGATGGACACGTTACAAGTTAAATCATTGGAGGTTGGGGCATGAACAGAAAAAAATGGCTTATCTTGCTTAGCATGACGGCACTCCTCGGCGTGAGCGCTTGCAGCGGCGGGAATAACGGTCCATCGCCTAATACGGCGACAGAACCGGATAATTCTCAGCCGTCCGCCGAATCCAGCAACGCGTCCGCGACAGACGGACCGTTCGCCAAGTATGAGGATACCGTCAAGATTACGCTGGGACGGCAAGGCGTGTCCGGCAACAACTTGCCTGCCGGCGACACGCTGGAGGACAACGAATATCTGAGATACGTGGAGGAACGTCTAAACGTTGATGTCCAGTATGAGTTCTCGGTTGAGGATTTGAAGGCCTACAATCAGAAAGTCACCTTAGCGATTGCCAGCAACAACATACCCGACGTGATGATCGTCGACGAGCAGCAGTTCCATCAATTGGCCAAAGCCAATATGCTGGCCGATCTAACCGACATCTATGAGGACTACGCTTCGCCGTTGATTAAAGAGTACTATAATTCCTATACCGGAGACCGGGTCCTGAACACCGGCAAAATCGACGGAAAGCTGTATGCGCTTCCGAACACGAATATCGACGGGAATTTTCAGCTGCTCTGGATTCGCAAGGATTGGCTGGACAAGCTTCAGCTCCAGCTTCCGAAGACCGTGGATGACGTTAAAGGCATCGTCAAAGCTTTCGTCGAGCAGGATCCCGACGGCAATGGCGCGAAAGACACAACCGGACTTCTGGGAGATCCTACAATTGTCGGAGACGGTGGATTCTTCACCTTTGATCCTATCTTTAACGCCTATCATTCCTATCCTAAGAGCTGGTTCAAGGATGAAGAGGGCAACATCTTCTACGGCTCTACGACGCCGGAAACCAAGCAAGCTCTTGGTGTATTGCGCGACATGTACGCAAACGGTCTAATAGACAAGGAGTTCCTGACGCGGAAATGGGAAGATAACGCCGGATTGGTATCGAGCGGACGCGCGGGCATTTTGTTTGCGCCATGGTTCGCCGGCTGGGCCATGTCCGATGCGGTGAAGGCCAACGCAAACGCCGACTGGGTACCGCTCGCCGTACCGCTCGATGACGTGGGCCAGCGCAACATCGTACCGTCCGTTCCTTCGGGCTCGTTCCTTGTCGTCAACAAAAACGCGAAAAATCCCGAGGCTGTCCTTAAGGTGTTGAATGTGGAGTATGAAGGCATCCGCTTGATTGATCCCGCAACCCAGGAGCTTTACAAGGGGCAGGGCGTAGGTTGGCTCAATTACCCGCTCAACCTGCAGCTTGATTTCCAGGATTCGCTTGCCAGAGACATACCGATCTACGACAAAGTCCTTCAAGACAAGGATAAGACCGATTTGCCGGCACGCATCCTGCCTCGCGTCGAGTCGCTTCTGAAAAATCACGATAATCCGAAGCAGGATATGGCGGCGTACGCGGATTCGCTGGCGTTCTATACCGCGGCTGCCGTAACCGGCGCCAAGGAATTGAAACGCATTGATCCCGTTTTCTACGGCAATACCGAAACGATGCTGAAGAGAGGCGCAAACCTCGATAAGCTGGAGAATGAAACGTTCTTGAAAATTATTACGGGCTCAGCGCCTTTGGATGAGTTCGACAAATTCGTCTCCACTTGGAAATCCATTGGCGGAGATCAGGTCGCGAAAGAAATTGGGGAAATCGTCAAACAGAAGTAATCAAGCCGACTATTCGAGTTGCTGTCAGGGGCTGCCAGGAAGATGAGGTGGCCCCGTATTCATGAATTCAAATTTTTCGCGTAGGTGGAGATGGAATGAGAAACCGCACTTTTATCCGTAATTATCACATCATGTTGATGCCCGGGATTGCGCTGCTTCTCGTGTTCAGTGTCATTCCGATGTTCGGCATCGTGATTGCGTTTCAGGATTTTCAACCGACGCTTGGTATATTTCGTTCGGAGTGGGTAGGCTGGGAAAACTTTGAATATATGTTTGCCTTGCCGGATAGCCGCGTTGTTTTTGTCAACACGATTATCATTGCTTCACTGAAAATCGTATTCGGCATGGCCGTTCCGCTCACATTCGCTCTGCTCCTTCATGAAGTTATTAACGTGAAATTCAAACGGATCGTTCAGACGATCGTCTATTTGCCGCATTTCATGTCCTGGGTTATCCTGTCCGGCATCATGATCAATTTGCTTAGCCTCGATGGCGTCGTCAACCAAGTGGTTCATGTATTCGGCGGAGAACCGATTATGTTCTTGCAGAGCAATAGTTGGTTTAGGGTGGTGCTGGTTGCCAGCGACGTGTGGAAGGAGTTCGGTTTCAACACGATTATCTACGTTGCCGCTCTTACCTCGATTAACACGAATTTATACGAAGCGGCTGCCATTGACGGAGCCGGCCGTTTTCAACGATTGCTTTATATTACGATCCCCAGCTTGCTGCCAACGGTGATCCTGCTCGCGACCTTAAGTCTCGGGAACGTGTTGAACGCCGGCTTTGAACAGATCCTGAACCTGTATAATCCCATCGTCTACCAGACGGGAGATATTATCGATACTTACGTGTATCGCGCGGGATTGCAGGAAATCCAATATGGCTTGGCTACGGCTGTCGGCTTGCTGAAATCTCTCGTCAGCTTTCTCCTGATCGCTGTCTCTTACATGCTTGCCGCACGCTTTGCCAATTACCGCATCTTTTGACGGGAGACGATTGATATGATTCGTGGAACAAACCGGTATGCTGATCTGACAATCTATCTCATTTTGGGCGTTATCGCCTTTTTGTCAATCGCGCCGATCATAAATACGCTGGCCATTTCGTTTAGCGGCAAAATACCGGCCATGTCGGGGCAAGTCTATTTCTGGCCGGTTGAATTTAATCTTAGCGCATACGAGTCGATCCTTAGAGACCGCAGCTTCTTCTTATCCTTTGGCGTTTCGATTCAAAGGGTGCTGCTTGGAGGGGCAATCAATTTTATCATTACGATATTGATGGCGTATCCTTTGTCCAGATCGGCTAAGCTGTTCCCCGGCCGGAATGTCTATATGTGGTTTGTTATTTTTTGCATGCTGTTCAACGGCGGGTTGATTCCTTGGTATATGACCATATCTTCGCTTGGTTTGCTGGATTCGATCTGGGCACTGGTGCTGCCGCCGGCCGTCCCTATTTTTAACGTCATCCTGCTCATGAATTTTTTCCGGGGCATTCCGAAGGAATTGGAGGAAGCGGCGAGTATGGACGGAGCGGGACCATGGAAAATGCTTTTTGTCATTTTTGTCCCGATTTCCTTGCCAGCCTTGGCTACCGTAACGCTATTTTCGATCGTTGGGCATTGGAACGCCTTCTTTGACGGCATGGTTCTCATTAATCATAAAGAGCACTGGCCGCTTCAAACCTATATTCAGCAATTGATCATCAGCGTCAGCTCGATCATGAATACGACGGACCCCGAAGAAATAAGGCGGTTGACGAATATGTCAAGCCAGCTGCTTAATTCTGCCAAAGTGATGGTGTCCATGGTCCCGATTTTGCTGATTTATCCGTTTCTGCAAAAATATTTCGTGAACGGCATCGTGCTTGGCGCGGTAAAAGAATAGAGGAAATCGGCGTTTAAAGTGGAAGATAGGATGGTCGGATTGGCGAAGCCGTTAAGCAGCGTGCATCGGAATCTGCGAAGCAGGATCATGCACAAAGGGAAAGGGCGGATATGCCGTTGCTTGCGAACTGGTTCAACTCCATGAAATTAAGGCACAAACTGTTTGTTTCTTACATGGCCGTGATTTTAATTCCGCTTACGATTCTGGGAATCTATTCTTATCAGCAATCCAAAAAGCTGCAGCTGGAGCAGGCCCATATTGTCTTGCAAGATAATTTGAGAAAAATCGACGATAACCTGAGCTATAAACTTCAGAGATTTAACTCGGCCATCGAATTAATCAGTTATAACCCGAATTTCTCGCAAATTTTCAACAAGGAATACGATAGCTATTTTGAGATGTACGTGGATCTGAAGGAGACCGTCGACCCGCTTATCAATACGACGACATCCTTAAACAAAGATATAGAGCGGATTGTTATATATACGGAAAACAACCTGACGCAACGCATGAATTCCATCATGCCGATTGCTTCGGTGGAGCGCGAAGATTGGTATAAAGAGGCCATGCAGACGATTGATACGCACTGGTATGCGCGAGACGGCAAGATTTTCGGCGTACGGCGAATATTCGGGGACATCAATTACGAGAAAAAGAACCTTGTTTATGTAGAATTGGTTCCGAACTTTTTATCCAGCTCTTTGGATCTGTCCGACATCAAGCAAGCGATAGCGGTCATCACCGATCCCCAGGGAAACGTGGTATACAAGGCGGAGCCGGACTCGAATAATGGATTCGATGCGGGCAAGCTTGCGGAGATGCAGCTTCAGGGAGGGAGTAGAAAGCTTCCGGGATATATTTTGCTCCAGCGCAAGCTTAGGGAATCCAACTGGACGTTGTCCTTGATTGTACCCGTCGAGGCATTAACGGTCAGTCCATGGAAAATCATTCGCGCAACCTTGATTATCGAAGGCATCAGCGTAGTCGTGTTATTGTTCATCATAGGCCTATTCACCCGCGGGTTTGTAAGAAGGATTCAGCGTCTTAACCATAAGATGAGATTGGTTGAGGAAGGTACGCTTACGATCAACTTGAAGGTTCATGCAAGCGACGAGATCGGGGAGCTGGAATCCCGCTTCGGCAAGATGCTGGCGAGTATCAACCTGTTAATCGAGGAAGGCTACCAGAACAAGATTACCCAAAGAGAGGCCGAATTGAGAGCGTTGCAGGCCCAGATAAATCCGCATTTCCTTTATAATTCGTTGTCGGTTATCAATTGGAAGGCGATTGACGCAGGGGCTGACGAAATAAGCCGGGTGGCGGGATTCTTGTCCACGTTTTATCGCACGACGCTGAATCAGGGGAAGGATCATATCCTCGTCAAGGACGAATTTCTGAACACGAAATCTTATCTCGAGATGCAATTAATCATGCATGATTACAATTTCGACGTCGCGTACGAGATTGATGAGAGAATCGTCGAACAGCAAATCATTAAGCTCATTCTGCAGCCTATCGTGGAAAATGCGATCGAGCACGGGATCGACCAGAAGCGAACCGGAAGAGGGGCTCTGCGAATAAGCGGAAAGCTGGGGGAAGACGATGAAACTCTTGTATTCGCTGTCGAGGATAACGGTCCGGGGATTCAGCCTGACATAGCCGATGCCCTGCTGACCCAACAGTCTAAAGGGTACGGTCTCCGCAATGTTCACGAGCGGATAAGGGTTCAATACGGAAGCCCATACGGCATTACCATTGCTAGCGAGCCCGGGTGCTGGACGCGGGTGAGCGTTACGATACCCAAAGATTAGGAAAAGGCAGGAATAGATAGAAACTTAGAATGATGAAGATTTCATTAGCGTTCAAAGCAATCAAGGAGCAGTCTGCCATCAATCCTGGCAGACTGCTCCTTCTGTTATTAATTGTTAAACCGAAATCGTTAAGTTTATACAGCCGATTAAGCTTATGATTTCATAACGGTCACAATCACGCCGTCCGAATTGTTTCCAGATATTTCGTAGTTTCCGGCAGCAGGCACGTGGAGCGTCGTATTCGAAGATACCGGAAAATAGTAGACGGCGTATGTTATGCCCGAGACAACCGTCGTGATTGATTTGCGCTCTTTTAAATTATCCAAGTATTCCTCGAACGCCCAATGATTCTCTTGCATGATTGCGCTATGCGGAAGCCCGACATACCGAATGTGCCAAGGCTCGTTCACGACATCCGTAATTGTGGTTTTATCCTCAGGATAACGAACGATAAACCCATACCTCCAGGAGTTCTCCTTCAACCATCTTCCTTCAGGTGCGTCTTTCATCTGCGCCGTCGTCGAACCGATGTCTAATGCAAGCCCTAAGTTATGCTCGCTATGTCCAGGAACTGCCGCGATATCCGGTCCCAATTCTTCGTATAGCGCGTTTTGCTCCTTGTTGTTTCGATAACCGCTGCTGATAAGAAAATGATCTATACCGTCATCGGCGGCGTCTTTGATCATCGAAGCGAATTTCTTTGTCAAATCGGGAGAAAGCCTAACGGTTCTGTCCAGCAAGCCGAAGCCATTTCGCAATTCCTTGTGCTCAAACAAGTTCACCGCTTCGGCATCCGCATGATTAGGCGGTACAGCAAGTTCCTCGTTGATGAGAAGCAAATTCCCCTCGTGTACTTGATTCTTCCCGACTCGGATCACAAGCTTGTCTTTATGCGGTCCACTCTCCGAAATGAACGATTCCGAAGGGCTGCCCTTCACAGCCTGTTGAATCGGAAGCTCGTCATCTGCCCTCATGAACCGATTATAGATCACTATCACCGACAACAATGCCGTAAGCAGTAAAAACCATTTTCTCATGAATTGTCCCTCCTCATTCTCTCTTTTCTAGCTTAAGGAAACAAATTTAAAATAAAGCAGTTGAAAATCTTAAAGATTTATTAAAACCTTTCGTCCGGCTCCAACGCTATTGATTGTTTAATATCATATTGAGCACTTTAATGAACCTAAGCAGCACGAGATCTATAACCATGTGGAAATTTACAATAACATATGAAAGTTTTAACAAAAAGCGCGATTTACTCTCGAGTTTGGATAATGTTTCATCGATAAAATAAATTGCTGATCTAAGGAGGCCTGCACAAAACAATCATTTATTCGAAATAAGAGGAGAGTCATCATGAGAAGGTTTATAAGAAACAAAAAGTTGCCGGCGATGGTGCTGGCACTCGCAACGGTATTGAACTTATCCAATATTGGCGCTTTCACAGCCAATGCAGCTCCGCCAGGCGTAAATGTCCTGAAAAGCGAGAAAATTTCCTCCGGCGTCCACTTTACCTCGGAGGAGTACAGTAACTACTATAAAGAGAACAATCGAGTAGTCGTTAACCGTCTGGATATTAACCCGGCTGATTCGAATACGAGGATCATCACTGCCAAGGCGTACGACACTATAAGCGCCGTGGAAACGATCGGCGACCAGGCAAACCGGGAAATGTTGAAAGGCAATCAAGTCATTGCCGGTATCGACGGCGATTTTTACGATATCGATCCTGCCTCCGGAAGTCCGCTTGGGCTGATGATGAAGGACGGCGAGCTGATTATCAGCCAGGCGCCAGACGAAAATGCAACGAATTATCGCACCAGCTTTTACATGGACAACGCAAATAAGCCGGGAATTAACCAAATTCATGCGGAAGGCAAAATCTCGGTTGCGGGGGCCCAGTACGACGTAAATCTGCTTAACCGAAACCAAAAAGTGACGAACGGTTTGGTCATCCACACGAGCAAAATTACGAAAACGCGTAAAATGACGCATAACTACGCTGCCGACAGAGGCAAATCGGCTTTTGCGTTGATTCGCGTCAACGGCAATTTCGACGGCGTTCATCCGGGGCAGGATTACACGGGTACCGTCGTTAACGTAACTTCCACGGAAGGCTTCGATATTCCCGACGACTCCGTCGTTCTGGAAGGCGTAGGCACATCGAAACCGATCGTCGAGGCGTTGCAAACCAACGCCGAGGTTAGCTTTAAATACGATTTGTACGCAGGCAAAGATGCGAACAACAACGATAGGATGAACAATGATATCGTGACGTCAATTACCTTTAACACCTGGCTGGTGCGTGACGGCGTAGCGCTGTCGACCGGAGATACGGCTCCCAACGCCCATACGGCATTGGGCATGAAGGCGGACGGAAGCTTAATCGCGGTTACCGTAGACAAACCAAGTTCCAGTTATACCGGCAGCATCGGGACAAGTCTTGACGATCTTGCGAAATATTTGCAAGAAGCGGGAGCGGTCAATGCGCTTAATCTGGACGGCGGCGGTTCAACGGAGATGATCGTGCGCCAAGCCGGCAGCGATCGTCCGGTAACGATAAGCCATCCTGGCGATGTCAACGGATCCAGACTCGTTTCCAGCTCCTTGTTATTCGTTAGCACGGCGACGAAAGGCGCGACGGTCGGCAACGTGGTCGTCGACAAGAATGTGACGCTCTATACCGGCTCGAAATACGATTTCTCCTATCGTTTGGCTGATGAATTCGGCAATCCCATCTCCAGCGGCAACGGTCCCGCCGCTTGGGCATCGACCATCGGAAGCGTCGACCCGGCCGGCCATTATGTCGCGAATGCAGGAATCGGTGCAGGGGAAGTAACCGCGACGGTGGACGGGGTGAAAGGCAGCGCAAAGGTAACGGTCGTGGATACCGTCAACAATGCCGCCTTTACCAGCAATAACGTGGTTATGATGAACAATGAGAAGAAGCAGTTTGGATTCACCGCGGTCGACGGATCCGGAAATCAGGTGTACATTGATCCTTCCGTCGCGACTTGGAGCCTTTCCGGAGGCATCGGGGACGTAGACGCAAGCGGTCTCGTCACGACGAACGAGAACGGCGGCACGGGCACGCTTACCGCAACGTTCGGATCGTATACGATAACGACCAATGTCACGGTCGGACCCAAAGAGCAGATCATCGACAACTTCGATACCGTTTCGGACAGTGTCGGAATCCATCCGAGCAACTACCCGATTCAAGGTTACCATTATAGCGGAACAGCCTATCCTGCGAATACGAATGCCGCAAGCAGCCCTTATTTCAGTTTCTCAACGACCATCAAGCATTCGGGAGACCGAAGCTTTAAAATGGATTACGACATGGCCAATTGGAGTAAAGCCGCAAACGGCACTTTGAATTGGATTCCGCATTGGTATAAGAGCCCCAATTGGAGCGATGACCTTGCCGATTCGATGGATAAATCCTATAAAACCGATATCTATCCGAAGAAGTTTGGGATTTGGGTATACGGAGACGGCAAAGCTCCTTGGCTCAGGGTCATCTTTAAAGACGGTACCAACACGAACAAAACGCTCGATCTGACTACCGAAACCCAAGATATCGATTGGGTAGGCTGGAAATATCTCGAACTCAATATTCCTCAAGGCTGGGCGTTGCCGATACGGCTGAATTACGTGTACATGGCCGAGACAACGAAAACGAAGCCTAACTATTCCGGTTCGATCTATTTCGACGATATGAAATTTATTTATACCGACGACGTTCAAGACATCAGCGGTCCCGTATTCACCAATACGCTCCCATCGTCGGACGGCTGGTTCGACAGCACCCTTGATTTCTCGACGACGATAACCGATAACCTCTCGGGCGTGAAAGAGGACAGCATTATCGTCAAAGTGAACGACGCGCCTCAGACTTATACTTACGACAAAGATACGGGTCGTCTCAGCTTCAAGCTGGAAAATCTGGTTCAAGGGGATTACAGGGTATACGTTGAAGCAAAGGACGGAGCAGGCAACCAGTCCGTTCCTTGGATCGATAAAACGTACCATGTGGATTTGACGCCGGACGAAGAAGCTCCGACGATGACGGACGTAACGCCGACGAAAGATGTCAAGGTGAAAATTCCGACGCCTAGGGTAACGTTCAAGCTGTTGGATAGCAAATCGCAAGTGGATCCGGCGAGCATTTCCGTTAGGATGAATGATATCGAGCTGCCTGTGTATTACGATGCCAACACGGGTTGGGGCTATGCCGAACCGGCAAGCAACTTGGCGAATGGCGACTATACCTTAAGCATCAATGCCCGGGATAATGCGGGGAATGCCATGCCAACCTATAAGGATGAATTGACGCTCGAAGCCGTCGCCCAGCCTGCGGACGGCCATAACTTCAGCATCTCGGTTATTCCGGATACGCAAGGCAACGCTTTTACCCAAAAGCTGTTTAGCCGCGCGGCAGCCGACGATACTTCCTTGGTCATGCACATGGGCGACATCGTCGACGACGGCTCGCAATTGCAGTACGATCAGGCGGACGATTTCACCAAGCTGTTCGGTGCCAAGCCGTTCTTCGTGCTCGCGGGCAACCATGAGGCCTTTAAGAACACGCTCGACATCTTTTACAAGAAATTCGGTTCTCCGACGCAGCATTTCGAATACGGAGACACGCAGATCATTATGTTGAATTCGGCTTATATTCAAAGCATTACCGAATCGGATTCCACCCAGTTCCATTGGCTGGAGGACGTTCTAGCCAAAAACACGAAGAAGAACGTGCTCGTATTCGACCATGTTATTACAAGGGATTCGTTCGGTACGGCTCACCAAATGGACGCAGAGGATGCGAAGAGATACGAATCTATTCTCGGCGAGTATAAAAAGGCCCATCCGGACACCGAGATTTACAGTTTGTTCGGACACCTTCATACGCTTCAAACATGGGACGTAGACGGAGTAAAATACATCATCACCGGCAATGGCGCGGATAAAACCTATGTCTCGCACGGAGACGGGGATATGTTGGGAAGCGGCAAAATAACGCTTACCGACGGCAAGATGAAATTTACTTACGACCCGCTTCTCACGAAAACGTACATTAAAAACGAAGCCATCATCGGCAATAAGATGAGTGCGGTTATTGGTTCCAAGGTCCAATTGGATATGTTCGGCGATTTCCGAGAGTATCCTGCCAATTATGTGACCCAAATTAACAATCACGATCTGGTCGGAATCAAGTGGAGCTCGAGTAATGAAGCGGTCGCTTCCGTGGACGAGAATGGCGCAGTCACATCCAAGTCCAGCGGTTCCGCGGTTATTACGGGAGTTTCCGGAGGAAAAGCCAGCTCCGTCACGGTCGAGACGGTCAAGCCTACGGACGTCACGCCTGTCAAGCTGAACTTGTACGTTCCTGAATCCACTCAAGTGGGCGGTACGTTCATCCCGACGATCAAAGCGACTAACGCTTACGGCGCGGTTTACGCCCTTGACGCGAAGGACGTTACCTTCAGCTTCAAGAACGGAAAGGCACACATGCAAGATGCCGGAGTCATCCTCGCAGATGCCGAGGGCGACGAAGAGATCACGGTTACGTTCAGCGGATTGAAGGCGACGGCCATCGCGAAAATCGTTGCCAAGCCGATTACGCCTCCGGCTCCAGACAATGGCGGTCCGGTCGCGACTAAACCGGATGTCGATTTGACTAAGGACAGCGTCGTGAAAGCCGGCGTCTTCGCGGAACTCGCGAAAGACAAGAACGCAACGATGACGTTCGCGGGCAACGGCTACAAATGGAAAGTCATTGGCGCGGACATCACGAATCCTAACGCTGACGCAGACTTAGGCGTTAACGTCAAAAATCAAGCTCCCGTAGGGAAGGTTTCGACCCCTGTTCAACTGAATAGAAAGAAAGTCGTTATGGGCTTGTCTCTCAATCAGAACGGAGCACTTCCGGGGAAAATGACGCTTGAAATCCCGACGAGCAAAGATCAAGCAGGCAAAAAGCTCTTCTTCTACGCGGTAAATTCCGCCGATCAAGCGCCTGTGCTCGTATCCGAGCTTACCGCCGACGAAAACGGAAACGTAGCGATTCCTTTCACTTCCTCGACGTCGGTCGAGTACGTGCTAACGTCGCAGAAGATCTTGGATTTCAAAGACGCCGACGCTCACTGGGCCAAAGCGGACATCTATTATCTGGTTGGCAAGGACATGATAAGCGGCGTTAACGACAGCCAGTTCCTGCCGAATAACACGATCACGCGCGGTGAATTCGTCAAGTTGATCGCCGGAGCGGCCGGAGCGGACGTGTCCGGGTTCACGAACAGCTCGTTCGCGGACGTCAGGCCGGACGCCTGGTACTCGCCTTACGTTGAATGGGCGAAGAAGAATAGCATCGTGCTTGGAGTAAAACCAAATGTTTTTGCTCCCAACGAGAAAATTTCGAGGGAACAAATGGCGGTTATTCTTGTACGACTGTCCGACTTGCTCGGATACACCTTGGAGACCAACGCCCAGCCCGTTCATTTCAAGGACGAAGCCACTATTTCCTCCTATGCGCGCGAGGCTGTGAAAAAGGCGCAGCAAGCCGGGATTGTAAGCGGCATGCCTAATAATCAATTCTCCCCAGAGAAAAGCGCATCTAGAGGAGAAGCGGCTAAGATGCTAGCGACCTTGCTCAAAGCCATGGAAAAGTAAAATGAATTAAGTCGTTGCAAGTTCATACGAAGACACAAACAATAAACGATCGCTTTCCGGCATTTCGGCTGCCGGGGAGTGATCGTTTTTGCAAGTTTACTAGCTACTGGATTCCGGAATCGAGGATTTAAACAAGAAATTCGGAGAAGCAATCAGACGGATTTTTTAGCGTTTGACGGTGTAGAGATTCATGGAGCGAAAGGCTATCTACCGTGAATTCGGCGATGCTGCGCTTTTTGGATGTTTTGCGGGATGCGGAGTCTCGAATAATGAAAGCGTTGACAACTTGGCGAGGCCGAGGTCAAACTGTAGATGCCATCATACGTACAAGAGGGGATGCCGATGAGGATCAAGTGGGTCAATCATGCTTTGCGGGGAATCGTCCGCCCGTTTCAAATCAGCCTTCGGTACAAGCTTATGCTGCTCATGGTGCTGATCGCCGTGCTGCCGCTGTCGCTCGTCACGCTGTTCGCCACGAAGACGACCAAGCATTCGCTCGCCTCGGAGGTCATCCGGTCGAATGAATCCCGGATGGAATGGGCGGCTAAATATTTCGACGAGAAATTCGATCAGCTGCAGGCAGTTTCCTATTCGCTTCTTCTTGACAGCACGTTGTTCCCGAACGCGAACGACGGCGCGGTTCAGAGCGAGGGCACGCCTTCGTTCGTAAACCAATATACGATCGACAGGCTGAAGTCGTTGTACAGCGCCAACAACAAGAACATTGCGCAGGTTGCGCTGTATCTGAAATCTCAAAATCGCCTCTACGTCGTCGATAAGGACGCGGGTATCTCGACCGATCGTTTGAAGACGCCGCAGGTGGATTGGGGGGCGATCGGGCGGTCGCACGAGAGCTTGAATTTATTGCTTAACAACGGGAAGAACACCTTCTCCATTGTAAGGAGCATGAACCGGTTCCCGGACCGGGAGGTGCTAGGGGGCGTCAAGCTCGAGGTGCGGTGGAAAATGATGAACAGCGTGCTCGACATGGTCCACTCGGAGTCGAACAGCGAGGTGTTCGTGGCGGATGCGGACGGCAACGTCATGTACAATCCGTATTCCGAACGGATCGCCACCGAACCGGAGACGGTGAAGGCGGCACTTGCCGGACCCGGCGGTCAAGGCTATAAGGAATCGAAGCGGGGCTTCCTGTTCTATCAGCCAAGCGTGTCGGGACAAGTCTGGATCGTAAAATTTATTCCGATGGAATACGTAACCGAAGGAGCGTCTTCAACGCTGAATTTCAGCCTGATCACGGCGCTGGCGTTCGCGATCGTCGCGATTGCGGCTTCGGTGCTGATCGCGTACATCACGACCCGGCCGATCATTAGACTTACGCAGTCGATGAAGGCCGTCGAAATTCAAAATTTTGAGGTGGACATCCGGGAACCGAGAAGCGACGAGATCGGCACGCTGGAGCGCCGGTTCAATTCGATGCTTGGCCGGATCAAAGAGCTGATCCAGACGGAGTACAAGGCCACGATTGAGAAACGAACGGCTCAGGTAAAAGCGATGCAGGCGCAGATCAATCCGCATTTTTTGCATAACGCGCTGCAGGCAATCGGAGGCATCGCGTTGTCCAGGAACGTACCGGAGATCAATGAGCATGTCCGAGCGATTAGCGATTTGTTCCGTTATACGATCCGAATGAAATCGGACCTCGTTACGGTCGCGGACGAGCTGGAGCATGCGCGGAACTACCTGCAGATCCAAAAGCTGCGCTTCCAGAGCATGATCGAGGTTCGGATCGACGCGGACGAGGAATGCCTGGGCTGCACAATTCCGAAATTCTCGCTTCAGCCGATCGTGGAGAACTGCTTCTTTCACGGGCTGGAGGGGAAAATGGATGCCTGGTCGATAACGATTCGGGTAGAGAAGGTGCTGGACGAGATTGAAATCAGCATCGCCGACAACGGAATAGGCATCGAAGAATCGCGACTGGCCGATATCCGCCGTCAGCTCAGCCAGCCCGCGGACGGGCAGGAGAACGGAGAAAGTATGGGGATAAGCAACGTCAACGCTCGGATTAAGCTGCTGTTCGGCGACGAATACGGACTGTTTATCTCAAGTGAATGGAAGGCGGGAACAACCGTTAAGCTGCTCATTCCCGCACACGAAGAGGGGGAGAAGACATGAAGGCGGTTATCATCGACGATGAATTCTGGACGCGCGACAGCATTAAGCGGCTCGCGGATTGGGAACGATTCGGGATTAATCAGGTGGAAGAAGCGGAAGAGGGATTAAGCGGGCTGCGGATTATCGATCAGATCCATCCGGACATCGTGATCACGGACATGCGAATGCGCGGTATGGACGGCGCGGAGCTGCTGAAGAAGCTGACGGTGGATTATCCCTTCATAAGGAAAATCGTCATCAGCGGCTTCGACGATTTCGCGTACACGAAGCAAGCGATTCTCTCCAGAGTGGATGAATATATCCTGAAGCCCGTGCAGGCGGAGGAATTGAACCGGGCGCTGGAAAAGGCTGTATCGGAGCTGCGAATCGCACGGGGCCTTCATGCCGCGCAGCCCATGAACAAGGACGTCATGAACGTCGTGACCGAATATAAGGAGCAGATCTCGCGGCAGTTTCAGGAGCTGCGGGCCGAGGCTGTCCGCGAGTCGTTCGAGGCGCTTGAAGCACTGCTGGGATCGCAGGCAACGCCCGCCCCGGGTCTGCATCATTTACTTTACAAGCATTTCATGCTGCTGCTGGACGAACTGATGGCGAAAGCCGGCATCGATTCCGCCACGGCGCTTCCGGAGCAGGCAGCATCGTTCTTCGTCACCGATTTCACGCCGCTCGAGCAGTGGATCGGCATGCTCCGCTCCTCGTACGGAGCGGTATTGGAGCAGACGATTCAGTCGCGCCAAAGCAAGCATCGTCTCGATATCGAGCATATCCGCCAGTTCCTCAACCGTTCGTACGCGGAGCCGATTACGCTGGAGTCGATCGCGAGCCTCTACTTCGTCAGCAAGGAGCATCTGGCGCGGACATTCAAGCAGGCGACAGGCTCAACGGTCATGGACTACATCGTTATGAAGCGGGTTGAAGAGGCTAACCGGCTGCTGCGGTCCTCCGTTTCGATCAAAAGCGCGGCGGAAGCGGTTGGTTATTCCGACCTGACCTATTTTCACCGCATTTTCAAAAAAGTGACGGGTATAACGCCTGCGCAGGCGAGACGGGAAACGGAGGAGCCGTGATGGCGAACTGGTAGGCCGGACAGGGTCATATAGCGCATCGATCAACCTTCTAATATCAATATCGTCCATAAAATCACGCAAATGCGGTCCAATGCCAAAGGTGCTGTCTCCCGTTATACTCATGATGTAAGCGTTATCCATACTTAGGGAGGTCTTGAAATGAAGAAAACGATTTCGATCTTGACAGCGGTTACAATATTGGGACTAACGGCAGCCTGCTCCGGTGGAGGCAACTCGGATAACGGAGAGGGAGCCGGGAACACGCAAGCAAGCGGGGCGAATGATGCTCCTTCAAATACGGCGGCCGACAACAAACCTTCGGGAGCTCCGAAGAAAGTAGAGCTGAAGATCTTCCTCGGCGGTCTAGACCGATTCCGCGACCAGTTCGACGGCTATTTCGAGAAATTCGCGGAGAAAGAGAAGGCCGAGAAAAACATTGAAGTCACGTTCAACTCCGAGTATCCGGGCGCGGACAACGCTCCTCAAATCTTGAAAACCCGTCTCGCCACGGGTGACGTACCCGATGTATTCAGCCTTCATGCGGGCAATGATATGCCTACCTTCCTACAAGGCCGGCTATTTGACGGACTTGTCCGACCAGCCGCTGGCGGGCAAGCTTATCGACGGCATCAAGGAGCTCGTTTCCATGGACGGCAAGGTCGTTGCGGTGCCTATGGAAAGTTTGTCGTGGGGCTACCTGTATAACAAGAAGATTTTTAGCGATCTCGGCATCACGCCGCCTAACACGCTGACCGAAATGAAAGCGGTTGTGCAGAAGCTGAAGGACAACAAGGTGACGCCGTTCCTGCTCAGCTACAAGGAAAGCTGGATTCCGCAATTGTTCCTGCCGCTGACGGTAGGCGGGCTCGTCAACAGCAGCCACCCGGACTTCATGGATAAAATGAACACTGACCAAGGCAGCTTCGCCGACATTAAGGAAATGTTCGACATCATTGATCTTGTCAACGCGAATGGCACGGATCGGGCATTCGAGAAAGGCAACGACGATGGCGCTGCCGATTTCGCGAATGGCAAAGCGGCAATGTGGGTGCAAGGCCCGTGGGATGCGGACAGCATCCTGAAAATGAATGACAAGGCAGAATTCGGCGTCGCGCCGCTGCCGATTAACGACGATCCGGCTTCGCTGCGCATTAACGTATCCGTGTCTACGGCACTGTCCGTGCCCCCGACCAGCAAGAACAAGGAGGTCGCGATCGACCTGCTCAACTTCATTCTCGACGACCAAGCATCAAACGATCTGTACCAAAGCCTGAAATTCAATCCGGTTTCCAAGAACCATACCTTTAAACCTTACCCTTGGGTAGAAGACGCCGCCGTTTACGTGAACAAAGGCCAATCCTACAGGGACCCTGCGATTCCATCCGCGGTTAAAGACGAGTCGGGCAAAGCGCTGCAATCCTACTTTGACAAGAAGCTGTCCAAGGAAGACGTTATCAAGCAATTGGACAAGGCATGGAAGGAAGCTAACGCGGCAGCCGCCAAGTAACTCGAAGCCAGGATCAAAACGAGCGTATCCTGTTTCCGCAAGGCCCCTTGGGTCAGGCGGGAGCAGGCTATGTCTTCCCAAGGAGTGAATGCAATCATGACGAGCCGACGCTATAAAGCTAAAGCGACCTTGTCGCTCATTTTGTTCGTGCTGCCCGCCTTCGTGCTTTATCTGCTTTTTCTGGTTATTCCGATGCTCCAAGGCTCTTACTACAGCTTCACGGATTGGAACGGACTGAACAAGACCTACGATTTTGTGGGCATTCAAAATTTCGTCGAGGCGCTGCGGGATGACCGCTATTTCCGCTCGGCTATTTGGTTCACCGCCAAGTACGTAATCTTCGCGGTCGTCTTCCAGAACGTACTCGCCCTGCTGCTGGCGATGCTCATCGAATCCCGTACGCGGGGCAAAGGGCTGTTCCGGACCATTTTCTTTATGCCGAACATGATCAGCGTCATTATCAGTACGTTTATGTGGGTATTCGTCTTCTCGAAGGTTATTCCGGCCCTATCCGAATACGCCGTATTTAAATTCCTCGATCTGTCCTGGCTTGGCGATCCCCAGGTATCCTTCTGGTCGATTCTGCTAGTGTCCTTATGGGGCGGGGTCGGCACTCTGATGTTGATTTACATGTCGGCGATCCAGGGGATTCCCTCGCATCTGAAGGAAGCGGCCATCATCGACGGGGCGACGCCTTTCCGTATGCTCCGGTACATCACGCTGCCGTTAATCGCCCACGCGCTGACGATCTGCATCTTCTTGACCTTAAACAGCTCGTTTAAGGTATATGATCTGGTCTACGCCTTAACCGGCGGAGGCCCGGGACGGGGAACGCAGGTTATTACGATGAACATTCTCGAGGAAGCGTACCAAGGAAACAACCGATACGGCTATGCCAGCGCCAAAGCGATCATTCTATTTCTGATTATTCTCGTCATCACCATGATTCAAGTGTCGGTCATGAAGAAGCGCGAGGTGGAAGCATGAGCAGACGACTCTATCCGGTTCTGGCCTGGTTCGTGCTTGCGGTACTGGCTGTTTACTTCCTCTTTCCCATCTATATGGCCATCGTCAATTCGTTCAAGACGGAAGGCGAGGTATACAACTCCGTGTTAGGTTTGCCGTCAGCATGGAAACTGGATAATTACACCGATGCCTTCAAGAAGGCAAATATGCTCCGAAGCGGCTGGAATACCGTCGTTGTGACCGTAACGGGCATAGTCGGCATCGTTGCGTGCAGTTCCCTGGCTGGTTATAAGCTGTCGCGCACGCGAAGCCGTCTCAGCAGCTGGATCTTCATGCTGTTCGTAGCGTCCATGCTCATTCCGTTTCAGACGATCATGGTTACGCTGACGAAGATGGCCCGCGATCTCGGGCTTCAGGGTTCACCGTTTGGTCTCGGTGTCGTATGCGCGGGGCTTGGCGTCAACATGGCCATTTTCCTCTATCACGGTTTCGTTAAAGGCATTCCCCGGGAGCTGGACGAATCGGCCAGCATGGACGGCTGCGGCGAATGGAAAGGGTTCTTCCTGATCATTTTTCCGTTGCTCTTGCCGATCACGTTTACCATCGTTGTGCTGAATCTACTCTGGCTGTGGAACGACTTCCTGCTGCCGGTGCTGCTGTTGAACGATTATCGCCAGTATACGCTCGTATTGACGATCAATATGTTCTTCGGCAAATACAGCCGGGACTGGGCGCTGATTCTTGCATCGCTGATTCTTTCGTCCATTCCGATCGTCCTGATCTTCGCGTTTTTCCAGCGGTGGATCATCCAAGGCATTACCGAAGGGGCGGTCAAAGGGTAAAACGAATGATGCAAATACAAAGAGAAAGCCCTGAATAAACAAGAATGATGCGGAAAATTTCTTTCTTGTAACTCTATGAAATGGGCCTCCGGACAGGCCATTGGAAGAACCAAGGCGAACAAGCCCTCATAGAATGAGATAGCTTCACAATCCATCTATGAGGGGGAAACAGGCGATGAGTATCATAAATTACGTCGCGAACAGCGGATTCGAATCGGGACTTACGGGGTGGGTGACCTCCGGGACAGTAACTCTCAACTCGACCTACAGCCAGACCGGCTCGAACTCCGCACAGGTTGCGGGAGGGACGTCCGGCTCCTATATCTATAAGCTCGTTAGCGTACCCGACAGCAACAACTTCGAGCTGATGGTCTCGCTGTCGAAGAACGGCTCCGGTCTCGGACCGTCCGTCATTATCGGGGTCTTTTACTTCACGACCGGGCTCGTCTATCAGAATACGGGACTTTTAGCCACGATTCCTTCCCGTCTGCCGGACGGCACGGCGAATAACTGGAAGACCGCCTACTTCAATGTGGAACCTGCCTTCCCGGGAGCGACCGTGGCTCAAATTTTCATTACGACCGGTTTGCTGGCTAATTCGGCGGACCTGCTCGTCGATGATGTCCAGCTGCTCAACAGTCTTTGAATATCTTGCTAAATCAAATGCGACATGCATCCTGTCCTAAACAGGGCCGCGCAAGCAAAAAGGGAAGAAACAGGTGCGTCCTGTTCTTCCCTTTTTATTTGCGTAGAAGTTTTTATAATGCAATTATCATTGACGAGTCATTGTAGAGGAAAAGAGGCAGGAGTAAAATATTGGATAAGCATGTAAGCGGTTGGGGGAGAGAGACTGCGGTGGATACTTCGTTACTTGTTGCATTAAGTATTTCGTTTGTCTTTGTGACGGTGTTTACTCCTGTCTTGATATGGGGGCTGCGCAGCCTGAAGCTGCTTCAGCCTATTCGGGTTGAGCTGCCGGCGGATCACCAGGCTAAACGCGGCACGCCTCTAATGGCTGGACTCATTCTGCTGACCGGCGTGTTTACCTCGGTCTATTTTTATCCAAGTCCGCTTGTGCTGTTTCTGGGAGCAACGTTTGTGCTGTTTAGCCTGGTAGGCTTTATGGATGATATGAAGAAGGCGGCCTTTCAAGATCCTTCAGGCATTTCGGGGAAAACAAAGCTGGTATTCCAGTTTGCGTTTACGATTCTATTACTGTATATTTTATTGACTCAATTTCATTTGAGCTCCGATATTCTGCTGTTTTATGACTTAGCGATTCACCTGCCGGTGTGGGTATACCTGATTCTCGCGATGCTGTTTATTGTCGGCTCCGCGAATGCGATCAACTTTACGGACGGGCTCGACGGGCTGTTGATTAACGTCTCGATTCCAACCTATTTTTTCTTCTTTATGATTTCGGACAAAACAGAAATCAAGACCTTCTCGTTAGTCATGATTGGCTGCCTGCTGGGGTTATTCTTGTACAATATTTATCCCGCCAAAGCTTTTATGGGCGATACCGGCTCGCTTGCGATTGGGGGCTCGCTAACCTTTCTAGCTGTTATCGAAAAGGTTGAAATTCTTATTCCGCTATTATTTTCAGTCTATTTAGCGGAACAGCTTTCGGTTATGCTGCAGGTCTGGTATTACAAGAGAACGAAAAAAAGACTACTCCGGATGGCTCCGATTCACTACCATTTCAGCTTGAAATATGGCTGGAGCGAGAATAAGATCGTCATGATTTTCGGATTTGTATCCTGGATATCCGCAATGCTCTCTTGGATCTTATGGAAGTACCTGCGATGAAGAGCTTGAGAAATCAAGCCAGACTTTCGAGGAAATTAGCCAAGGATGCACCGTTTCGAAAGAAAGTCTTTCGCGCTGCAACCGGGATCATGAAAACAAGCATTCCAAAAGCTGCGGTATCAGGTTCGTTAAACAGGTGCGGCTGTGCTAAAATATGGTGTGTAGCGAACTTTACATACCGGAATTAAAGGAGCGAGAACTATGCAATCCGTAGCAGGAAAAGTAGCAATAATCACCGGAGCGGGACGCGGTATCGGGCGTGCGACAGCCATTGCGTTTGCGCAAGAGGGCATTCACGTCGGACTAATAGGACGCTCGCTGGAAAACTTGCAAAAGGTAGCGGAAGAGCTTAAGCCGTACGGCGTGAAGACAGCGGTTTCGACAGCCGACGTGGCCGATCTGGCTTCCGTTACTGCGGCAGTCGAATCCATCCGCGGAGAGCTGGGCGCCATCGATATTCTCGTTAACAATGCCGGAATCAGCAAATTCGGCGGCTTTATGGAGCTGACGCCGGAAGAATGGACGAAGATTATCGATGTCAACGTTAAAGGCGTGTACTACGCCACCCGCGCGGTATTGCCGGAAATGATGGAACGGAACACTGGCGATATCGTGAACATTGCGTCCACGGCGGGTCAAAGAGGAGCACCGCTCACAAGCGCGTATACCGCATCGAAAGCCGCCGTTATTGGGTTAAGCGAATCTTTAATGCTTGAGGTTCGGAAGAAAAACATTCGCGTAACGACGTTAACTCCAAGCACAGTCGCAACGGATATGGCATTGGAGCTCAAGCTGACGGACGGCAACCCGGAGAAGGTTATGCAGCCGGAAGACTTGGCGGACTTGATCGTCGCGCAATTGAAGCTGCACCCTCGCGTTGTATTGAAGCATGCCGGGCTGTGGTCGACAAATCCGTAAAACCGGCGCAAAGCGAAAGAACATTAAAAAAGCCCCGATAGGGGCTTTTTTAATGTTCTTTGCAATCTTCTAGAGACTTCGTTCCAGCAGAACCCCAACCTGCTTCGCCATAACTTCCGGCGGATGAGGCATTCCATTCCTGATCCACCACTCAATTATCCCTACATAGGCCGTGCCGGCGTATTGCAGCATAACTTCATCGCTTAAATCCGCATTTCTGTTGCTTTCTCTGTCAATCTCGCCTTTAAAGCCCTCCATAAAAGAGTCGAGAAGCCGGGTTCTGAAGGACGAAGGAGCGCCTTTTGCTTCTTTGCTCGCCAGCATAGTGGAGAAAAACAAATAATTTTCCTCGAAATATTTAAAATAAGGCACCAAGGCATCGGTCCAAGCCATTTCGCATGCCCATTTATCCATTTCTCCCAATTCGTTCAGATGCGTTTCAATGAGTTTATCCAATAAGTCGTATTTGTCCTGATAGTGCAGGTATATCGTTCCGCGGTTTAGATTTGCCCGGTCCGCGATATCCTGAATCGTAATTTCGTCGAAGCTTTTTTCGGACATTAGATCGATAACCGCGGATTTTAAGGATTCCTGCGTTTTTAGAATTCTCCGATCTACTTTGGGCATGACAATAGTCACCTGGCCTTTGCAAGATAATTAACATTTTTGGTTTATATGTTGATATATCAACATATCCCGATTTTTTAACCATTGAATGCGGTTCTCTAAGCTATATAATAATGAACATGAGTTGATTAAACAATTATTTTTGTTTATCCAGTTCATGTTGAATGTTTTGTTTTTAAATACCAATTTCACATGAATCCAATCTACCGGGAGGTTAAACATGATTACAGTAAATGCACGCGCAACATTTAGTTCGGAAGGTTCATTTCAATTGATGGCTATCGAACGCAGGGAGCTTCAGCCTCACGATGTCCTCATTGAAATTAAGTATGCCGGAATTTGCCACTCCGATATCCACTCGGCCAGGGGCGAATGGGGACCCGTTCAATATCCTTTTGTTCCCGGGCACGAGATTGCCGGGATCGTCGCGAAGGTTGGTTCGGAGGTAACCAGGCATAACGTTGGCGACCGGGTGGGAGTAGGCTGCATGGTTGATTCCTGCGGGAAATGCGCAAACTGCCACAAGGGGGAAGAGCAGTATTGCCTGGAAGGAATGACCGGCACTTATGGCTCTATCGACCGATACGGGCAATATACGCAAGGCGGATATTCTACGCATATCGTCGTAAAAGAAGAGTTCGTGGTTAAAATTCCCGACGCGTTGGCGCTTGACGCTGCGGCTCCTCTTCTGTGCGCAGGCATAACAACGTACTCGCCGCTGCGCCATTGGGGGGCCGGTCCCGGCAAAAAGGTCGCTGTTGTTGGACTTGGCGGCCTCGGACATATGGCCGTGAAGCTTGCTCATGCCATGGAGGCAGAGGTAACGGTGTTATCGCAATCCCTGAAGAAAAAAGAAGACGGTTTGCAGCTTGGCGCGGATCATTACTATGCGACAAGCGATCCGGAGACGTTCAAGCAATTGAGCGGTTCGTTTGACCTTATCGTAAATACGGTAAGCGCGAAGATCGATATCAATGCGTACCTTTCGCTCCTGGCCGTGGACGGTACTTTGGTTAATGTTGGCGCTCCGTCGGAGCCGCTGCCGGTTCAAGTATTCTCGCTGATCCCTCAGCGCCGTTCGTTTGCCGGTTCGTCAATCGGCGGAATCCGCGAAACGCAGGAGATGCTGGACTTTTGCGCTGAACATAATATTACTCCCGAAATTGAAGTTATTTCGGCCAATCGGATTGATGAAGCTTGGGAGCGCGTATTGGCTTCGGATGTCCGGTACCGTTTTGTGATTGATATCGGCACGATGATGAACGAGTAAAGCTTATATTAAACAGAGCAATGGAGGCATTATAAAAATGACAATCAAAAGAATTGGCTCTCAGCCTTCCGGGAAGGGACCCTTTGATTATTTTACGGGAACGGTACGTATCGATCCCCTGTTTGAGGCACCGGATCCTGCGCGCGTTGCAGGAGCAAGCGTGACGTTCGAGCCGGGAGCAAGGACGGCATGGCATACGCATCCGCTTGGCCAGACGCTGATTGTAACCGCGGGCAGTGGACGAATTCAGCGCTGGGGAGGACCGATTGAAGAAATTTATCCAGGTGACGTCGTCTGGTTTCCGCCGGGCGAGAAGCATTGGCATGGCGCTTCCCCAACGACAGCGATGACTCATATGGCCATTCAAGAACGTCTTGACGGCAAGGCGGTCGAATGGCTGGAAAAAGTAAGCGATGATCAGTATCAAGGCTGATCGGGTCGACATGAGGATGATTTCTATTGCCCGAAAACCCGAATAAATGGCTGATTATTATTTTGGCATTAGGCGTCTTTGGGATATTAAACACGGAGATGGGCGTTATCGGGATATTGCCGTTAATTGCCGAACGTTATGATGTCAGCATCGCCGCCGCCGGGCTGTCGGTTAGTCTTTTTGCGCTGGCTATTGCCGTATCCGGTCCGATTACGCCATTATTGTTTTCTCGCGTGAATCGCAAGACGACGATGCTGCTTGTGCTCGCTATTTTTATCCTGGGCAATGCGGTTTCCGCGGCAACGTCCAACTTTACGCTGTTATTAATTGCTCGGGTGTTTCCGGCCGTTTTTCATCCGGTATATGTGTCGCTAGCCTTTACGGCAGCTGCTTCATCCGTCAGCAAGGAAGAAGCCCCCAAGGCGGTTTCAAAAATATTTATCGGAGTATCGGCAGGCATGGTTCTTGGCGTGCCTGTCACTAGTCTAATTGCCGATGCCGCGTCCTTAAGCATAGCCATGATATTTCTTGCTGTCGTGAATACGCTCGCGTTTTTAGCAACCCTGCTCTTTGTGCCTGCTATGCCGGTTAAAGAAAAAACATCCTATGGGGCGCAAGTGAGGGTGCTGAAAAAATCGGTCATCTGGCTGTCTATCGCCGCCGTTATCTTTATGAACGGAGCCGTGTACGGGGTATATAGTTATCTTGCCGAGTATCTGGAAACCGTTGCGGATATGGCTTGGAACACCATTAGCCTTGTGTTATTCCTTTACGGTGCGGCCAATATAGTCGGGAACTTTCTGGCAGGAAAGCTTCTTGCAGCATACGCCTATAAATGCGCAGCGATTTTCCCTTTCGCGCTAGGAGCGGTTTATATCGTTATGTTTTCCGCGGGACAGCTTGGCATTTCCATGTTCTTCATTATTGTAACTTGGGGAATAGTGGCGGGTATCGGGGCGAATATCAATCAATACTGGATAACGTCCGCTGCTCCGGAGGCGCCAGAGTTCGCCAATGGATTATTTTTGACATCGGCCAATTTAGGCACAACCTTTGGAGCAACGATATGCGGCCTCTTTATTACCGGAATCGGTACGCCATACGTTGTGTTTGGCGGACTACTATTTTTGCTGTTAAGCTCTATTTCCGTATTTCTGAGAAGCTCCTCCTCTTTGGCGAAAGCGATGTAAAGAGAATAGAGGACGCTGCTGCGGCCGTCATGGCACGAATATAAAGGATCGTCTCTCAAAGGAGTGGCGATCCTTATTTCTACAGGAAACATTTAATTTGATTGTTTATATTGACTTGGAGTCATGCCCATAACCTTCCGAAATACCTCACGGAAATGAGCGGGATCCTGGTAACCGACCTGCTTGGCGATTTCGCCTACCGATTGGCGGGTACCGCTCAACAATCTGCAAGCCCACTCTACGCGTTTGTGCTGCACGTATTCGGAGAACCCCATCCCGGTTTGCTGCCGGAACAATCGGATGAAGTGCCGCTGGCTAATACCGGCTTGTTGCGCTAACCGTTCCACCTTTAGTGCTTCAGCCAGGTGCTCATTAATATGGTCCAGTAAGCTGGCTAGCCCGCTTTGTCTCGTGCTGCCGGATGTATGATTGCCAGTGGCATCCTGCATTTTCAGTTTCCTGGATATGCGAGTCAGCAGCTGAAGCAGGCCGGCAAGTATAGTCGTTTCAAAGCCCCAAGATTCCTCCGTAAATTCCCGGTGCAGCTGTTCAAACCATGGCGCAAACTCCAACGAAGTATCCTGGAGAAACAGATACGTCCCAGGTTTGCCGTCAAGAATATGAAAAACGTCGGTGTCCCTGCAATAGGGAGACAGCCATAGGTTAAGCTCTCCGATCCAATCGGGGCGGATGCATAGGTTATAGACGAGTAGACTTTTGGACGTTCCGTTGGGCCGGAAAATATGGGAAGTACCTATCGGAATGATATAGAGGCTGCCCTTGCTCGTTTTGTTCACTTCGTCTGCCACATAATGATAACCCTCGCCCGACAGGACATACACGATTTCTAGATAGGCATGATCATGCTCCCTAAGATCGAAGCCCTCTTCCCAGCGGTTAATAAAGACAGGAAATTGATTATGGAAATGCTCCTCGATGGAGGAGTGGTGGGCGGGAGCTTTTCCCGCCTTTTTGCGATCGTTAGCAAACATGTCATTTTCCCCTATGCATCATGTCATTTGTTCCTGCTTTGCGGATGGCTTGCCTATTATACAATTTACGTAAACGATTCGAAAGGGGCAAGCTAACCGATGGTTTCGCAAGATAAGAAAAAGGCTGCCTGGATCTGGTATCCCGGAGATTTCGAGATTAGGCTGCATGAGAAAATGTCCGCAAAGCGCACCGCCCGAGGGGTTGCGTATCCCGCTTATTGGCGGCTTGACCGGCATTATTCCAATGTTAAATTCCGATATACCTATGAATTGGAACATGAAGAGGAAATTACGATTGCCGCGGAAGGCGTCTTTTCTCTCTACCTGGACGGCAAAGACAATTACCGCTACAGCGGTTCAACGATAACGCTTCCTGCGGGCCGCCATGAAATTTCGGTCAGCGTGTTTAACGATACGGAAATACCGGCGATTTATGTAGCGGGACGCTCCATCCAATCGGATTCCACTTGGGAAGTGACGTCTTATCAGAATGATTGGCTGCCGGCCGGCTTCTGGAAGTTTGATACCCCGGAGAATAGACCGTCCGCCTTCCGACTGGCGGTTACTCCCCAAGAGCCTCTCTCGGTTATGGAGAAAGATGGCTCTCCGCTCTTTGATTTTGGCAAAGAAACCTTCGGCTACCTCCGTTTTCATAAGCTGACGGGCAGCGGTTGTGTAAAGGTTTATTACGGTGAATCCATCGCCGAGGCGCTCTCGCCGGAAGAATGCGTGACCTTGGATGCTTTCGAGGCGGAAGAGGCGGGAGGATTGCAAGTGGATGGCGTATTCACGCTGGAGGAGCCGAAGGCGTTCCGGTATGTATGGATTCACGCCGATCCGGGCGTAACGTGGGAGCGGGTATCGATGCTATACGAATATGTGCCGGTTCAATACAGAAGCTCATTCGAATGCTCGGATGCTAAACTAAATGACATTTATAAAATGTCGCTGTATACGCTGCACTTGAATACGCGAGAATTTTTCCTGGACGGAATCAAGCGGGACCGCTGGGTCTGGTCCGGCGATGCTTACCAAGCTTTCCTGATGAACTACTACAGCTTTTTCGATCTGGATGTCACGCGCAGGACGCTTGTCGCTTTGAGAGGGAAAGATCCACTAACTATGCATCTCAACACCATCGTCGATTACTCTCTCTATTGGTTCGTCTCTCTTTACGACTATTATCTGTATACGGGAGATTTTTCCTTCGTCCGCCAAAATTACGATCGTGCCGCAACCTTGATGGAGTTTTGCTTAAACCAGCGAAATGAAGAAGGATTTATCGAAGGCCGGCCGCAGGATTGGGTATTTGTGGATTGGGCGGATTTGACCAATACGGGCGCCGTAAGTACGCTGCAAATTTTATTGGCCCGGAGCCTGGAAGCGATGAGCGCGTTTTCCGGCCTGCTAGGCGATCGTGAAGCATCTTCCCATTACGGTCGCTTGGCGGCCGAGCTTAAGGATAAGACGCTGTCCTTATTCTGGGATAACGAAAGAGGCGGGCTGCTGCATCACCGGGTCGATGGGGAAACCAAGCCGATGCTCACGAAGCATGCGAATATGTTTGCGATGACCTTCGGTTATTTATCGGAAGAACAACGTTCGAGCGTTATTCGTCAGGTGATGCTAAATCCCGAGGTTCCGCAAATTCGGACTCCTTATATGCGGTTCCATGAGCTAGCCGTGTTATGCGAAAGCGGCGAGCAGGATGTGGTGCGCAAGGAAATGCTGTCTTACTGGGGCGGCATGATGGATTTGGGAGCAACGTCCTTCTGGGAGGAGTACGACCCTTCGCTTGCCGACGATCAGCATTACGGCATGTATGGCATGCCATTTGGCAAAAGTCTATGCCATGCCTGGGGGGCTGGCCCGATCTATTTGATCGGAAAATATTATTTGGGCATCACTCCGTCATCACCCGGCTATGAAACCTATCGCATCAGCCCGAACCTAGGCGGGCTGCGGCATATGCAGGGGACTGTTCCGATTGGAGAAGGGCAAATCACGGTCAAGATGGATACGACCAGCATTCGAGTGGAAAGCACAAGCGGCTCTGGCGTGCTGACCTTTGCAAGCAGCCATACTCCCGAATGCCCGGACGCCGAAATTAGAAGCATTGGGGAAAAGACCTTTGAAATATCCGTAGAGGCGGGTAAGCCTTACCGCGTAACATATCGGGCATAGGATTTGAAAGTGGAAACTCCCGCAGGCGGGAATTTCTTTTCGTGCACGGCGATTGCTTTACTTTTATTTCTCTTGACTTGGAGTGAACTCCTGGTTGTATAATCACATTTGATACAGACAGAGAAAACAGACTAGGGAGATAGGAGATTCTTATTCGCAATGAATGCAAACAAAAAATCGAATTTCATTCGCCAAGCCTTGCTGCTCGGGTTATTCTCGACGCTAGGCCCGTTTACGATTGATATGTATCTGCCGGCGTTCCCGGAAATTGTGGAACAGCTCGGCTCGTCAGCTTCGCTTGTTCAGTTCAGT
The DNA here is from genome assembly GCF_004345425.1 of Paenibacillus sp. BK033. GTDB lineage: Bacteria > Bacillota > Bacilli > Paenibacillales > Paenibacillaceae > Pristimantibacillus. Next base: position 432,114 of record NZ_SLVP01000002.1, on the reverse strand, counting down.
CTCACAGCCTGCCTGCTGGGGCTTGGCATCGGCCAGCTTGTGATGGGTTCGCTAAGCGATGTCTATGGCAGACGTATTCCGCTGCTTATCTCGATGGCCTTTTATGTGGCATCCTCACTCGCTTGCGCATTCTCGCCGAATATCGTTCTTTTGATTCTATTCCGCTTTATTCAAGGCGCTGCCGCTTCGGCAGGCATTGTTATTTCCCGCGCGATCGTACGCGATTTGTACAGCGGTCACGAGCTCACCCGATTTTTCTCGCTGCTCTTGCTCGTCGGTAATTTGGGACCTCTCGTGGCTCCCGTTGCCGGAAGCGGGGTATTATCGGTTACCTCCTGGATTGGCGTCTTTATCTTCCTGGCGGTGCTTGGCATCTACCTGCTTTCCGTGACCAAATGGAGCCTGAAAGAAACGCTGCCGGTCGACCGCCGCAGCCCTTCGAATTTCGGGCAGCAGCTGCGCAACTATGGTTCGCTGTTGCGGGACCGCCAGTTTGTCGGTTATATGCTGGCGCAAGGCATTATGATCGCAGGGGTCTTTGCGTATGTATCCGGAACGCCGTTTATTTACCAAAATATTTACGGAGTATCGCCAACCGTATTTGCTCTTCTGTTCGGATCGAACGGGGTCAGCCTGATCATCGGCTCCCAAATCGTCGGACGTCTGGCGCATCGCGTATCTGAGCGCAGCTTGCTGTTATTTGGTCTGTGTCTTGCCTTATTGGCAAGCATGATCGTTGTAGTGGTCACTCTTGTTCATGGACCGCTATTCACGCTTGTTATTCCGCTGTTTATCTTTGTAGCTTCGATTGGCATTACCTCAACGGCAGCATTCCCGCTTGCCATGGAGAGTCAGGCTAATCAGGCGGGCAGCGCGGCTGCGCTGCTTGGCGTTATTCCTTTCCTGCTGGGAGCGGTTGTCGCTCCGCTGGTTGGCATCGCCGGTGAAGATACGGCGGTTCCGCTGGGGATTATTATATTAATCACAAGCATTGCGGCCATGCTCGCGTACTTCCTGCTCGTCAGAGGAGGAACGAGTGCGCCTAAGCTAAACACGGTAGGACAAAAAGCCGTATAAAAGCCAAGCATTCATCCCGATCTTGATTGATCGGGATTTTTATATGCTAACCAGATAGGATTTGACTATAATCGCTGCGTACTATAGTCTGATATAACGATGAAACAGCAAAAGGGAGATACAAATGCCTTCAATTATTACAAAGCCGTTCGATAAGGAAATACAAGATCTGTTAGGCGGGTTAAGCTCGGGTTATCATGCCGGAGAATTGAGCCGGAAGGAGCCGTCGGAATTACCGGAAGAGATTTATTTGATTGAGAACGATGAAGAAATGGTTGGATACGCAGTCGTGCGGGAATACGCGCAAGGTAACCAATTGATTCAGAAGGCGGAGAAGGATTATTTTCACCCGGATGAACGGTACCTGGAGAAGGATTTCTATATTGATATCAAGAACGAGACGAACTTTATATTTATCGAAGCCTTGGATGTGCTGAAGGAGTATGAAGGAAAAGGGTATGCGGCGTACTTCATGAATTGGCTGAAAGCGAAATACCCGAATAAAAAGATGTATGTCTATTCGCTCGATAAATCGCAAAACTTTTGGTTCAAACAGCAGTTCGAAGTCGTGGGGAGTACGGTTTGGATGACCTACAACTAAAGGATTGACATAAAAACAAAGCCCCACCATCGGTGGGGCTTTGTTTATGAAGGGTTAGGAGAATAATCGCATTTGAAATTCGAGAACTCTGCTTGAGAGTTACGACCTTGGGCATAAAGCCCGATAATAACGCCTGTAAATCCACCGGCGACTTCCGATGAGAGGTACTTCGTCTGTGCCGATCCCAAGTCAATCAACCCGCCGTCCGTAAAGAGATGGAAGCTGTAGCGGGAATGGCTAGCTTTGATGAGCAGTGACGCATGATTAATTTGCTTCAAATTCACATCGTGCACAATGGTTTTAATATCGCCGATATTCAGGCGCTGAATCACTTTGTACCCGTCTTCGGTCTTACGGATGGCGAAGTCATAATGATGATTTTCATCCATATAGAGAGTAAGGCCTGCTTCGCCGCCGGTTAGGGAAACATTGCAGGAGATATCCGCGATAAAGTCCTTTTGACGAATACCGATAAAGGTCGGGGAGTCCGCCTGATCCAGGGATATTTCCGTACCTTTAAGCGTTAACTTGTTCCGTTCAAGCAGATAGTTTCCTGGCTCCGGGGTGCGGAGATAACACCACTCTTTGCTCCAGTCCGTATTTTCAAACGTGAAGCTAGTTTTCTCGGTTTGCACAATCCGATCCGGAATTAACGCGGTGTCAAAGCTGCTCAGCGTAGTGCCGTTATGGCCGGCCGTAAACCAGCCATCCACTCCGAAGGTAACCGGCGTAAGGAACACTTCCCGTCCAAGATGGTGATAAGCAAGCCATTGGCCGCTTTGTCGGAAGCCCAGATGAAGCATCCACCAATTTCCTTCAGGATCCTGAATCAGGTCCCCATGACCCACAGCCTGTACTTCATAGCCGCCTAAATCGCGATTGGTCAGGACCGGATTGAGGGGATAAGCCTCAAAAGGACCATGCAAGGATTCGCTTCGCGCGTAAGTAACCATATGTCCGAATTCGGTGCCGCCCTCGGCCGCTACCAGATAGTATAGTCCGTTAATATTGTACATATGGGGAGCCTCAAGGAAACGGCCTCCCGTACCTTGCCAAATCGTACGGCTCGGAGTCAGCTTGCGTCCGGTTGAAATGTCGATTTGACATTGCACGATCCCGCCTGCTCCGAAATCATCGGCTCCGTTGCTCATGAAATAGGCTTTTCCGTCTTCGAAAAATAAATCCGGGTCAATGCCGCCTTGATCGACATAGACCGGTTCGGACCATTCGCCGTAAATGTCATCCGTCCATACATAGAAGTTTTGACGGGTAGTGTCGTTGGTCGTTGTCATGTAGAAGCGTCCGTTATGGTTGCGGATCGTAGGGGCGAAGACGCCGCCGGAGCTATTCACTTTTTCGAGCTGGATCTGGCTTTTTCTGGTCAGGCAATGGCCGATTTGATGCCAGTTCACGAGATCCTTGCTCTCGAACAGCGGGACGCCGGGGAAATACTGCATGGAGCTGCACACCAGATAATAAGTGTCTCCAGCCTTGCACACGCTTGGGTCGGGATAAAAGCCTTTAATAACCGGGTTGTTGAATTTCATACCGCTACCTCTAATTCATCGAATGTTGGTTATGGCGCCAATAAGGAAATTAAACAACATAAGCGCCAAGCGTTCAATGGTGTAAGAGGGAGGCGGCGAACTATTTTAGATGAATTCATATTTATATGAATTTAATTTACACGTCTTCGGGATAAACGCGGATCACGATGTCCTTATCGTGATTGCCAAAGCCCGCGCCATACAGCGTCAGTCCGCCAACGTTAGGACTGGATTCGTCTACCGTAAAACGAAGCGTCCAAAACGGCTCCGCCAGACGAAGATCGGCAATGGAAACATCAGACATTCGTTCGTTATCCATAAAGGTGCCTTCCTTATCCACGCGAATCGTCTTCCATAGCCCGTATTGATTCACGTTGCGGTGCCACCAATCCGGCGTATACCTGCCGCGCGCGGCCCTCCCGAAATCGGCCGGACTTGTCCAGGTCCCGAGGTCTATTCCGTTAAAAGCGAAGGCAATATCGGAAGGCCAATAATCGCTGAGACCGGGTGCTTCCGAAGCGATTTCCATGGAAATTTCCAAGACGCTGACGACTTGTTCCGGCTGCAAATAGTTAGGCGTTTTGTATTCCACGTATCCTTTCCCAAACCAGAGAATAGAGGCATTGACCCGTTCCGGATCGAGAAAATAACGGGGATCGTCCCAGACGCCGATCTCCATCTCCCGCGTTCCAAGCCCGCAGGTCGGATAGACCTCAAAGGCGGTATAATGGCCGACCGGGATGGATTGCTCTCTGAATGGCCGGGGCTTGCTGGCGAAGGGCAATTCAATCTCGATATGCCTTTCCGTCAGGAAGCATAGTTTATGGGTACCGCCGTTCCGGCGAACTCTTCGGCTGCCGATCAGTCCGGCTTGTTCAAGCTTGCGGATGTGCATCGATATGATGGAAGGGCTAAGCTGCATGCGGCCGGCAATATCTTTCGTGTTCATTTCCTCTTCGGCGAGCAGCTCCATAATTCCCCACCTGACCTCGCTTGCCAGCGCTTCGTATAAGGGCAGGAAATGTTTATCTCTATTAGCTTTGATCATTGTATGACTCCTACGCTCTTTATAGCTTGCCATGTTTCCTTCACCATAAAGGAATTTTTGCTTTTAAACAAGCCGCCCGTATACCCACTATAGATTTCATTGCCTTCCATGCAATATACCAGTTTGTGACATCGGAACCAAGTGAGGATGAGTCTGGGAAACTTGGATATAATAACGCGGTCGCAACTCAATTTAAGGGAGGATATCTACAAATGGCTGCACATTTAGGCGCTCACGAAACCATGGAGATTCATGAAATTTTAACCTCGGCTATCAACGGCATTAACCACTTTCAACTCTATCGTTCCATGGTTACGGATCAACAATTATCGCAAATTCTAGACCGCCACGCTCAAATGATGATGAGCGAGTACCAAACGGCCGTACAGTCTTTAAATCAGCAAGGCTCGGGGCAAATGACACCGTATAGAACGATGGAAAATCAAACGCCAAAATACGGTCTGGATCATCCGGCGCCGCAAAGCCCGAATCTTACAGGCAGCACGTTTGACGACCGCGCCATCGCGACCGCAATGCTGCTCTGTCATAAGAATTCGGCAGCGAAAAAAATGATGGCGGCCTTGGAATGCGCGGATCCGCAGGTTCGCCGCATGCTTCAGCAAGGCTCCGTAAATTGTGCCGAGCAAGCTTACGAGGTATGGCAATACATGAATCGCATGGGCTATTATCAAGTGCCAACGATGAAGGAAGAGACGACCAATACGATTCTTCAGACGTATCAGCCTGCGGCGAACGCTATGAGCCAACCGATTAACGAAACGTTTCCATTCCGTCAATAACAACCTGAAGAACAGTGCCAGCCGGTCCCGATTTACAGGGAGCCGGCTTTTTTATTCTTAAGGAGCTTAAAGGAACTTTTTGTAATTAGGCGAATATGTAAGTAAATTATTCCTCATGCCTATCAGGCTCAGAAGTATAGCATCCGCAAGATCACTTCAGGATGGGACGTGATTAGCTTGCATCTGCCGATTCATAAGAGGTTATTCCGCAATAGAAGCCAAGCGCTCCAAACCATGATTGTCTCCAATCTTTTTATTCTTCTTATCCCTCTCGCGATGGGCGTATTTCTGTACGCGAAGGTTGAGAACAGCCTCGAGAAAAGCACGAATCGGTCCAATGAAGCGATGCTGGAGCAGCTGAGGCTCACGCTCGACAATAAATTGTCGGAAGTGGATCTGCTCGCCCGTCAGGTCGTCTTTGATCCCAAGCTGGATTACATGCTGAAGATACAGGGACATCCAAGCAGCGCGGACCGGTATCAGTTCGTCGAATTCATGCGGGACAAGCTGGCTCGGTACCGAAATATGACCAGCAGCTTTATCTTTGATTATTTCGTTTATTTCTCTCGAAGCGATACGATCATTAAATCCGATCAGCTTACGGATTCGCATACGTTTTACGAAACAAATTATACCTTTAAAGATCAATCCTACGAGCAGTGGAAAACCGGAATGCTGGAAAGCACGCATCAATCGGCCTACCTGCCGGTTGCTTCGCTCTCCCGCGGTCTAAATCCGCTCGCCAGTCTCGAGGTTATTCCGGGCGATGTCATCGTGTACGAACAGACGCTGCCCGTCAGCTCGCCGTCGGATCATCTGGGGAACTTTATCGTTCTGATCGATGTGAACGAGATCAAAGCCATGTTCGCCCAGCTTGAATCGGCAAGCAACAGCGACATCTATATTCTCGATAACGAAGGACAGACGATAATGAGCACCGGCTCTGCGTTGTTCCCCGCGGATCTGCTTAAGCGAATGGATCAGACCAATGCCCCTTTCGCTTACAAGATGGGTGGAGTGGATCAGATGGTATCGTTCGTCAGCTCTCAGAAAGCGAGCTTCCGTTATGTATCGATTACCCCGAACAATGTGTTCATGAAGCAGGTGAATCAGATTCAAAGCTGGTCGCTTGGATTATTTCTCTTATGCCTGATCGCCGGCCTGCTTGCCGTCATAGTGGGGGTATACCGCAGCTATAAGCCGCTGCATGCCACCATACATGCGATTATGCGCGGCAAAGCCATAAACGGACGCTCCTTCTACAATGAATACGAGTTCATAAGGCAGACGTTTGAGGGATCCATCCACGAAGAAAAGCATTTGCGGAACACGCTGACCAGGCAGACACCGTTCATTCGCGCGAATTACTTGTCCCGCCTGCTTCACGGCTATATGGATGTGGATTTGTCCTCCGAGAGCGAAGAGTCCCTGCATTTCATGAATTTGAATTTTATTAGCGACCGGTTTGCCGTTTTTCTTGTGAAAATCGAGGATGTGCAGCTTTTCTCCGATGAGGATGAAGAGAAATGGGCAAGAGCCAGATTCGTGGTATCCAACATTGGAATCGATCTGATCGTCTCTCCGCAGAAGGGATATGTCGTGGAGCTCGAACGGGACCGGCTTGCTTTCCTGATTAATCTGGATAAGGAGCGAAGGAGCGAGGAAGCCGTCATTTGCGATATCGTGCAGTCCCTTTACGAGATACTTTCGAAGAAATTCAGAATCGGAGTGACGATCGCAACCGGAGGCATCCACGAAGGTCCGAAAGCAATCCGGAATTCGTATCCAGAAGCATTGGCCGCTTTGGAATACAGGCTGATTTTGGGCAAAAACGCCATTATTTATTTCCAGGATCTTGCCAGCACCAAGCAGCATTATTACTATCCGCTTGAAAGCGAGATTCAGCTGACGAATTTCGTGAGAAGCGGGGATACCGACAATGCCGGGAAGCTGCTGGACAAAATCTACGAAATGAATTTCTCGTCCAGCCATTTCACCCCGGAGATGGGAAAATGTTTGTTTTTCAATATTATCAGCACCTTCCTTAAGATCATGAATTCGGCCAATATGAATCAGCTGGAGGAGCTTGGCGAGGACTTTGATCCGATAAAAGCTGTGTTTACCTATACAACGGCAGAGGGAATGCAACGCAAGACGAAGGAGTTGTATGACACGCTTACCAGGTCATTCAACGTGGAACGATCCGATCACCGCACTCAGCTGCTTCAGGATATTCTCGATTACGTAGAGCAGATGCTTGGCGATTCGAATCTGGGGCTTGCGATGATCGCCGAGCATTTCCGGATGACCCCGCCGTATATCTCAACGTTCTTTAAGAAAAATCAAGGCCAGAACTTGATCGATTACATTACCCAGAAGCGGATGAAGGCCGCTAAGCAGCTGATGGACAACAAGGATCTGACGATCGCCCAAATCGCGCAGCTGGTCGGTTACAACAATGACGTAGTCTTTATTAGGGGCTTCAAGAAGCTGGAGGGGATTACGCCCGGTAAGTACCGGGAGACCATTGTACCGGATGCCATTAGCTTCAGTGAATAGCAAGGCAGTCTCCATGAGGCTGTCTTTTTCATTTCAAATCGAGAACTGACCGGTTTTAAGGTTGAACTGACTTGTTTTTTGCATGTGCCGAAATCTTATGAAAAGGCAGCGCAGATGAAAAGTAGAGCATAGGCGCATCCTGGCCTCCGAACGTACACTTGGAATCGTAAGCGCTTGCAAGATGATGACCACTAATTCAGGGGGAGTGTTCACACGCATGAACAAAACTTTAAAATGGTCCGGCAGTATTTTGACCGTATCGGCTTTAGCTGTATCGCTTGCGGCATGCAGCAGCGGGAATAACGGGAGCAAGGGGAACGCCGAGCAGCAGACAAGCGAAGCGGAAACGGCAGGCAGCAAGGAGACGCAGACGCCAAAGCTTAGTCAGCTAACTTATTGGGTGGCGAATCATGCCGCAGCCGCAGCGCAAATGAAAACCTACGCGGAAATGGGCATGTATCAGGAGAGGGAGAAGGAATCGGGCGTAAAGGTTGAATTCCAGCACCCGCCGCTCGACCCTGCGCAAGCGAAGGAGCAGTTTAACCTCATGATCGTGTCCAGCAAGCTTCCGGATGTAATCGAGTACAACTGGAACGATTATCTGGGCGGTCCGGAGAAGGCGATTCAGGATAAGAAAATCATCAAGCTTAACGAGCTTATCGATCAATACGCGCCTAATCTGAAGAAGCTGCTAGACGAGCATCCGGACTGGAAGAAGCAAATCACGACGGATAACGGCAGTATCTATGCCTTCCCGTTCCTCCGCGGCGACGATAAAGTAAGGGTGTTCTTCGGACCTGCGATCCGCCAGGATTGGCTCGATAAGCTGGGCCTCGGAAAACCGGAAACCATTGACGACTGGTACAACGTTTTGAAAGCCTTTAAGGAGAAGGATCCCAACGGCAATGGGCAGGCGGACGAAATTCCGCTTTATTTGGACAAAGACCTGTTGAATGTGGATGCACCGTTCCTAGGCGCATGGGGAATCAACAACAGCTTCTACCAGGATAACGGTACCGTCAAGTTTGGCCCGATTCAGCCGGAATTTAAACAGTTCCTGGAGACGATGAACAAGTGGTATAAGGAAGGGCTGCTGGACAAAGATTTCGCCGCGCCCAATGCGAAACTGCTGGACAATAAAATGACAACGAATCTGCTTGGCGCCACGGCTACCTATAACGGCGGGGGAATCGGCAAATATGCCGGTCTCATGAAGGACAAAGATCCTGGCTTCAAGCTTGTCGCGGCTCCTTATCCGGTATTGAATCCGGGCGACACGGCGATTTGGGGACAGAAGGATTTTGCCTTTAACGGGATTGGCGCCGCGATTACAACAAGCGATAAAAATCCGATCGAAACCGTTAAATGGCTCGATTACGCCTACGGCGAGCAAGGCGAATTGCTGTTCAACTACGGTATTGAGGGCGAAAGTTATACCATGCAGGACGGCAGAGCTGTCCTGAAGCCTGAATTGTTGACTCCGCCTAACGGGGTTAGCAGCCAGCAAGCCATTGCCAAGTATAACCGTGCCACATGGAGTGCGCCGTTTGTGCTCAGCGACAACTTCCAATTGCAATATCTCGCGCTTCCGCAGCAGAAGGATGCCCTTGAGATCTGGTCCAAGCCGACGGTTGAGCGCAAGATGCCGCTTGTGACGCCAACGCAGGACGAGAGCAGCAAGTTCGCCTCCATTATGACGGATATTAATACCTACAAGGACGAGATGCTGTTGAAATTTATTATGGGCGTGGAGCCTATCGATCAATTCGACAACTACGTGAAGAAGATTAAGAGCATGGGAATCGACGATGCCGTCCAAATTCAGCAGGCTGCGCTCGAACGCTTCTCGAAGCGCTAATCGGATCATCGGCTGGGCGGGGGCGAACGATCTCGTCTCCACCAGCGCGATGGCAACACCTTGAACAGAGAGGAAGGAAGGATCGATGTCCAAAAACGCCGGAAATCCAGCTTTGCTGCGCACGATAAAATCGGATATGAAGCGGCATTGGGGCGTCTATTTGATGGCGCTTCCCGTAGTTGCTTACTATATTATTTTCCATTATGGGCCCATGTACGGCTTGCAGATCGCGTTCAAGGACTTTCAGCCCTCCGAAGGGATATGGGGCAGCGCATGGGTAGGATTCGAGCATTTCCAAAACTTCTTTAACGGGATCTACTTTTGGCGATTAATCAAAAATACCATTCTGCTTAATGCCTACGAGCTGCTATTTGGATTTCCGGCTGCGATCATTTTGGCGCTGCTGCTGAATGAGATCCGGAAGAGCTCATTTAAGCGGATTGTGCAGTCCATTTCATACTTGCCGCATTTCATATCGATTGTTGTAGTAGCGGGAATGATGGTCGATTTTCTTAGCCGAACCGGTCTCGTAAACCAGCTTCTCGGATCCTTTGGCGCCCAGCCGATCGACTTTCTCATGGAGGAGGGCTGGTTCCGGTTCTTGTACGTTTCCTCGGGAGTCTGGCAAGGCGTGGGCTGGGGATCGATTATTTATCTGGCCGCGATTTCGGGAATTGACCCAACCTTGTATGAAGCCGCGCGAATCGACGGAGCGGGGCGCTGGAGACAAACGCTAAACGTGACGCTGCCCGGGATTATGCCTACGATTGTTATTTTGCTGATTCTGCAAATGGGCAATATGATGTCCGTCGGCAGCGAGAAGGTGCTCCTGCTCTACAACCCGCTTACCTATTCGACGGCGGATGTGATCTCCACCTACGTTTACCGTAAAGGGGTATTGGAAGCCAGCTACAGCTTTACCGCCGCGGTAGGTTTGTTTAATTCCGTGATCAGCTTCATCCTGATCGTGGCAGCCAATAAAATCAGCAAACGGTTCAGCGAAACCAAATTGTGGTGATAGAGGAGAGCGGCTATGAGAAGAACGATGGGAGAGAGGGTATTCGGCTGGATCAATGTCATTCTGATGATTGGTCTTTGCGTGGTGACGCTTTATCCGTTTCTGTATGTATTGTTCGCTTCGTTCAGCGATGCAACGGCGTTTCTGCAGAACCGCGGCCTGCTGCTGGCGCCTGCGGGATTTGACTTAAGCGCCTATAAGGCGGTTTTCCGCAACCCGATGATGATGAAGGGGTACGAGAATACGCTGCTCTACGTGCTGCTCGGAACGGCGATTAACCTCGTCATGACCGCTATAGGCGCTTACGTGCTGTCCCGGCCGAATTTATATTTCCGGCATTTTCTGATGTTCCTTATCGTATTAACGATGGTCTTTCACGGTGGATTGATTCCGAGTTATTTGCTCGTTAACAAGCTTGGCATGATGAATACGATGTGGGCGCTGCTGATTCCCGTCGCGATCAATACGTATAACCTGATTATCATGCGAACTTCGTTCCAGACCATACCGGCGAGCCTGGAGGAATCGGCCAGAATGGACGGGGCGGGGGAATGGACGATTTTGTTCCGGATTGTCATTCCGCTGTCCATGCCCGTCATCGCCGTCATGATTTTATGGTACGCGGTTGGCCATTGGAACTCTTATTTCAATGCGCTCGTGTATTTGCGCGACACCCAGAAGTATCCGCTTCAGCTCGTGCTACGCGACATTCTGATCGCCAACAGCACGGATTCGATGATGACCGGTGCGGCCAGCGATGATAAGTACGCCATCGGAGAGACCATCAAATATTCCACGATAATCGTTTCGACGTTGCCGATTATTTGCTTGTACCCGTTCCTGCAAAAGTACTTCGTTAAAGGCGTTATGATCGGGGCGATCAAAGGATAGGAGGAAGTCCTGTGAGAACCGTGACGTACGATAAAGCGCCATGCGGCTGGAACGAAGCCTTGCCGCTTGGCAACGGGCATTTTGGCGGAATGGTCTATTACGAGGATGAGTGCATGACCGTGGCGCTTAACCATTACGAGGTGTATTACCGCAAGCTTCACCGTTACAGCACGGCTTTTCGGCAAGGGGAAGGACCAAATTTCCGTTTGCAGTATGGCCGGACGTTTCAAGAGCTGCGGGAGCACGCGCGGGAAATGTACCGCAGCCCTTCAGAAGAACCGCTTTTTCTGTATGGCGATGCCCTAAGCGACAGCAGCATGTACCGCAAATACGGCAAGCTGCCCGGGGGGAACTCCCATTACCCGACCGGTGAGATTATGCTCTATCCATCTGCGGAACTGAAGGATCCGGAGCATTACGAGCTGCAGCTTGACTTGATCAAGGCGGAAGTCCGGCTGCGAATCAGGAAGGAGGACAAGAAGCTGGAGGTTGTTACGATAGCAGCCGAGGATGGCGATTTCATTGTCACGGATATCAGGCAAACGGACGCCGATCTGCTAAGCGAAATCGAACTTGCGCTGCCGTTAAGAAGATATGCGGATATTGAAGCGTCCTACCATTCGCATGATGATACAACCTTTTACTATATAGGCTCCTTCTACCCGGATGGGGAAGACAAGGAAAACCATCCTCCCTTTTCCTTTGTTGTTATGACAAAACTGCTTGGCGCGAAAGGAACAGCGGTAAATAGCACCGGCTCCATCCGAATTCGGTTAGAGGATGCCGAGGATAACCTGACTTTGCTGACGACGGTTGTAACGGAAGCGCAAGCAGACCACCCGCTGCAGGCCGCATTTGAGCGCATGCGGCAATCCGTTTCCGAATTAGCCGCGATAAGGGAACGTCATCAATCCTATTGGAGGAGCTTCTGGAGACGTTCATCCGTTACGCTTCCCGATAAGCTGCTTGAGGATTTGTACAGGATCAACCTGTATGCCCTTTCCTGCAGCAGCGGCCGGGGAGGGTCAATGCCCGAGCAGGCTTGCGGATTAAATGGTCTGTGGGATATCAAACAACCGACCAAGTGGGGCAGCATGTGGTATTGGGATGTCAACATTCAAGCTGCTTTTTGGCCGCTGTATACGGCTAATCACTTGGAGCTGGCCAGCCTTTTTAATGAAGGACTGCTCTCGTATGCCGGCAGCGCCGAACGAATGGCGAAGCAATTCTATGGATTGGACGGGATAGCCGCGGACTATCCGCATGCGTTGTATTACAGCATTTGGCCTTGGTGCGCGCAGTTTTTATGGAATTATTACCGGTACAGCATGGACGAGACGTTTCTGAGGGAGAAGGCTTATCCGCTGATCCGAAAGATCGCCCGATTTTTCGAAGGCTTATTGTTATTTGATCCCGGGAGCGGATTGTATAACGTATTTCCGGATATTTCGCCGGAGCAAGGACCTCTTACGCGTAATTCCACCTGTACGCTGGCATCCGTCAATTATTTATTCCGCATGGCAATAGAAGCAAGCATGCTGCTAGGCGAGCCGGAGGAGGAGCGCAGCAAATGGGAGGAACTAGCGGGGAAGCTGGCTCCTTATCCCGGCGCGGAATCAACGCGTTACGGGCACATTTGGCTCGATTCCGAATGGGCGCCGCTCGATCTTCCTTTGCGGCATCCGTCGCTATTAATGCCTATCTATCCGATTGGAGAAATCGATAGAAAATCCAAGCCGCCGCTCCGGAGGCAGGCGGAAAATACGCTTCGTTATGCGGGAGAGAATACGGAATTCGGCATGTTCCAGTTCGGCTGGCTGTCCTGCGCGGCTTCCCGGTTGGGCAAGGGAGATGATGCGCTTAGGATTCTGTATGAACAGGGAATCGACCTGTCGCTTCGTTGCAACGGGTTGTTCGCGGAGGAGACGGAAAGGTGGATGAATTACTGCAATATTACCAACGAACCGTTGTACCACCCGTTTATGATGGAAGCTTCCGGCGAGCTTGTCGCTGCCGTAAACGAGATGCTGCTGCAAAGCTATGACGGCGTAATCGAGGCATTCCCGGCGGTTCCGGAAGGAACCATGGAGCCGGAACGGACAAAGGGAGGATACAACCATCAATTAGAAGAGCGTTCCTATGGTAAATGGAAGGACTGCTCATTCCGGGGCTTGCTTGCGGTCGGCGGCTTTGAAGTGAGTGCCAGACGTAAGGAAGGACGAACGGAATGGGTTCATATACGAAGCCTTGCCGGGTGCAGGGTAATGCTGCGGAATCCTTTTTATGATGAAGAGAACGAGAACGTTAAGGTATGGAATTTGTCCGGATGCTCCTTACGGATGAAGAAGTATGCTTGGGATGAAGGATGCCTGGTTTTCGATACGGTTCAAGGCGGTGATTATCTCGTTTATGCGAATTTTGCGGAAGGTAGTTTACAATCCGATTGGCCGTTGGCTCATGCGAGGGGGATCAAGGATGACAATATCGTCAGTCGACCGCATGTTCATGAAGCGCACACAAGGCGGCGCATATTTCTGGGGAAGAACCGGGATACGGAGCATTACCGGCTGATCGATCACTTTACCTTCGATTATTACGCGGGAAACAGCAGGGTATCGAGGCTTGCGGCGTATCGGCTCGATTTCGGCGTCAAGGAAGAGCTGCCGGGCAAAAATTATTCGGAAGTCCTGCCCCGCCAGATCCATGTTGAAGGGGTGCTTGGTCAGGCATTCCGCAAAATATCACCGGATACGCTCTTTACGGCATGCAGCGGGATTGGCTGGGAGCGGCCGGATGAGCTTGCAGCTCTCGACCGTGGAGCCCCCGACCTGCTTCGGCGGGATTTCATTGGCGGAGCAAGCGAAGCGGTATTTAGGATCGAGCTGCCCAAAGGCCGATACGACCTGCTCCTGGTAACCGGAGATGAAGCGGCCCCTTCCTGCACGGAGCTTGAAATCCCCGGACAGCTGAAGTGGAAGCCGGAGAAACCGCTCGCAGCAGGGGAATACGCAACGGAAATAATTCCGATTACGCAAAAAAAGGATGGCTGCGCATCGCTGCGGTTCCGTTCCTGCGAAGGGCTGCCGTGGCGGGTTAATCTGCTGATTATCAATCGAAATTACGCGTATTTGTAAAAGACAATCCCGATAAGAGGAGGTCATTTAGGTGAATATCAGCCGGGAGACTACTGCATGTGAAGGAATCGCTAGGCATAACGGCGAAGAAGTCTGACAAGGAAGCTCTTTTCAAGGTTACAGTAAAAGAAGAATAGCTATGCTTGGCTTGTTGGCGAGAGAACGCAAAACGGAGGAATGGTAATGGTGCAGATTAGAAGATTGACAGATGCTGAAATGAAAGAGGCTGTTCGATTGTCAGACGCAACATTCCGGGACGGGAATCAGACGTCCATGGGCCGAATATTTCCGTTCCTCTTCTCCGATGCGGCGTTGCACTTATCCTACGGCGCATTTGAGGAAGACGGAAAATTGGCATCGTTTATGGGCGTTGTCCTATGGACGATTCGAATCGGCGAGGCTGCGCTGCGCGTAGCCTCGCTTGGTTCGGTCTGTACGGAGCCGTCCGCAAGAGGCAAAGGCTACGCTAGCCGGCTGCTCGAGCAAGTGCAGTCTTTCACGCGGGATGCAGGAGCTTCGTTGCTGCTTGTATCCGGTGACCGTTCGTTGTACACCAGGGCAGGCTGCTCGTTGTTCGGAAGAATAAGCAAATACCGCATGAATGCGTTGCAGGCAGAATCTTTGTTGGGTAATGCGGAAGCAATAGGCGAAATCCGCGAGATGCGCCCGGAGGATTTGTTCGGCGTTCAGGAGACTGCGGAAGCCCGGGAGGTACGCTATCAGTTGGGCATAAATGAATTCGGCGCGCTGCTCAAGGCGGAAGCCATCGCAAGCGTGATGCGGATGAGTCAACGGGTACTGGTGCAGGAGTCGCGCGGGAAGGTTGTCGGCTTTGCGGTAATTGGGTTATCGGATACGCAACCAAACGGGGCGGTTCTCGAATTTGCCGGCGATTCGGCTCAGGTTGTCAGATTATTCGCCAACGCGGTAGACCGATTTGGACTGCAGTCCTTGGAGATTCCGGTGCCATGGCATGAGAAAGACATTCATGCCCGGTTAGCAGCAATTCCTTCATCGGAGGAGGGGCAACCAGGTACCGTCAGTATTCTGAGCGGCGAGGCTTTATTGGACCAATTATCGCCTTGGCTGAAGAAGCAAGAACCCGCAAGCGGTCTCCGGCTTGAACGGAGGGATAACGGCAGCTGGCGAATGACCGACTCTGCAGGCCGGCCTTCCGTTGCTCTAAGCGATGCGGAGCTAGTCCAATTGCTGTTCGATCGTGCCGGAACGGATACTTTGCATCTGCCCGCTGAAGCCCAAGCCTACCAGGATTTATTCCCGGTTCCGGTTCCGTATACGTCAGGTTTGTGCTTTGTATAAGGCTGCTAAACCTCAGAATAGTTGAACAAAGCTGCCGATGCCGGCAGCTTTGTTTTTTTGTTTTTAAAAATTTACAAGTTTAATCTTATAAAATGGCTTAAGATTCTCCGGCTTGAAACTCCGCTGCCAAGGGCTGTGATGGACGTTTCACCTTGTGTAAACCGTAAAAGATGCGTTTTATTCATAAAACAGGTATATTAATTATAAACGTTTAATAAATAAATCGAATTTTGCGGGGGAACTCTTTGGAAACGCTCAGAACCTTTTTTACTCATCCGATTATCAAAAGAATGGTGTTTGTCCTGCTGGTCGTTGCTCTGCTCTATAGTCTCCGCGATATGCTGAATTTGCTGCTGCTTCTGTTTATGGTCACGTTTGTGATGATGCGCCTGCAGAGCTTTATTACGAAGCAGGTTCGGCGGGTGATCCCGGTATCGCCCGTTGTAGTGACTTCGGTCCTGTACGTCGCGCTTATTTTCGGCCTTGTGTATGGTCTGGTCAATTACGTGCCGAAGCTCATTAACGAGATCGTGGATATCGTCAACAACGTGCAAAAGTTCTTAGGGTCTTCCCAAAACGATCAGATTGCTCAAGTGGTCGCCGATACGCTCGACAAGATCGAATACAAAACCTTTTTGAACAGCGCGCTCGCTTACGCCAAGAAGATTGGCGGGTGGCTCGAGATTATTTTGCTGGTTATCCTGCTTAGCTATTTCTTCCTCCTCGAGAGACGCAAGATCGTTCAATTTACCGAGAAATTCAGCCAAAGCTCGATTGGCTGGCTGTATCTCGAATTCCGGTATTTCGGCGGCAAGTTTATTGCTTCCTTCGGCAAGGTGCTTGAAGTACAGCTGATGATTGCCGTATTCAACACTGCGCTTACGATAGGCGGCTTATGGATTATGGGATTCCCGTACCTGTTCGCGCTCACCATCATGGTGTTTTTGCTTAGTCTGATTCCGGTTGCGGGCGTAGTCGTTTCCTTTGTTCCGATTGGCATTATCGGCTACCAGATTGGCGGAATAAAAACCGTCATTTGGGTGATCGTTCTGGTGCTGCTTATTCATGCTCTTGAAACGTATTTCTTAAACCCAAGGTTATATTCGCACAAAACAAACCTGCCGATGTTTTACACGTTCTTTATTCTCATTTTATCAGAGCATTATATGGGCATCTGGGGGCTGTTGATCGGTATTCCGATCTTTATGTTTATGCTGGACGTGCTGAAGGTGGAGCAGGCGGATTCATTGGAAGAGCAGGCGGAACGGGCGAAGAGCGGTCGATAATCATCATCTCTTCATTCTTGCATGGAGGCAGTTGGTCATGATGACCGGCTGTCTTTTTTCTTCTAAGAGCGGGTTAACGTAACATTCCAAACGCTGGAAGCGTATATATTTAAGCCAATACTCGAAGAAATTTCTCTGGTGAGGAGCGTTGATGAATTGAGACCTAACAAACAGAATATATATTGGTTTTTGGCCGGAGTATGCAGCAGCGCCATTGTTTTTATCGTTATAGGACGGATTCACTTATCTCATATAGCCGCAGTCCTGCTGACTTCTGTAATCGTTACTTTAGGCGGCGGCAGCATTCGGAGGGCTTTTAGGGTAACGGAAGAAGGGAGCTTTCATCCGCTTTTCTTCAGCGCAGGGATGCTCTTATTGTTTATTGGTTTCAGCATTATAGGCGTTATCGTTTAATAGGGGGAAGGTGCGATTGGAAGAATGAGCGATATGGGAGCAATAAAAAATCTCGATGATTCACGGTCGCACAGAAATAATAGATTCTCCGGGAAATTAACGGTTGTTATTGCGGTCAGTATGTTTAGCTTAATCCTTCTTATCGGGATCATGCTTATCTTTCAATTCGGGACTCCTAATAAAAGGTTTCACCCGCCTGAGGTTGCGTTTCCTCTCGCCGAATACACGCTGTTTATGAGCAGTGTACCGGGTTTTCCAATTACAATCTCTAATAATGAAGCAACGCGGATTATAGTTCGCTCCTCTGAAGGGGAGCTGTTATTTTGGAAATCTTCGGATGGTAAAGTAAATGCGCAAGGGAACAAAGCCCAAGTGAAGCCAGGTGAAACGATCTATTGGTCGCCTTTAACGGAAGAAAATAAAGTGCAATATAAAACTATAATCAAGTTTACGGCATACAACCGCAACAATAAGCTAGGGAGCACCAGTATTGAAATTTCCTCCGATGACAAGTATGTCTATAGGGGAAAGTTAATCTTGGAATGAGTTATTATGTCTCGTTGAATGGAGGAGAAGATGTTGATCGTTATTCACCATTCCAGAATCAAGAACATAACGTCATGCGGGTTAGCCTATTTTAATGATCAGCACGCGGAAGTTTTAATCGACTTTATGGAATGCAGAAAAAACGGGGTCCTTTATTTAAATCGTTCTGACTTATTTGAAGGAGAAGATCGAAGCATCCATTCATCAAGCTGCGTTGGTTTGAGGGATGCTTTCGATAATCCTATGTACATAGAATTGTTTACGGAGCCTAGGACGCGTTTCGTATATCCTTATAGGAGTAGCTTTCTGAAGATAATAGGCAACCTAAGAAGTAGAAGGGCTTATGCCCAATTTAGGAAA
The DNA here is from genome assembly GCF_004345425.1 of Paenibacillus sp. BK033. Classification (GTDB taxonomy): domain Bacteria; phylum Bacillota; class Bacilli; order Paenibacillales; family Paenibacillaceae; genus Pristimantibacillus. The sequence continues at coordinate 413,655 of NZ_SLVP01000002.1, read as the reverse complement.
ACGAACGATTCGCTTACCAAACATGGTTGGACTACATTAGATTTGGGGTAGTCATCCCTGCTAGAGTTGAGTCACAGCGAAAGCAAGTAATAACCATAATTGAAACAACCGGCCGTGCATTCGCACAGTCGTTTTTTCTTATGCCAGGATATAGTTGAAACAGTTATCGCATGGTGAACGTAAAACTATTATCAATATCCAAGTGAAAGAAGGAGCATATCTTGTGATTGAAGACTGGAAACAAGTTGAAGAAGCATTAAAAAGCATCGAGGTTGTTGGATATGAAAATAATAAACCGGTTTCCGTTGTCGGTTTCTCGGAAGATTTGCGTTGCATCGGCATAGGAACGGATGCAGCGGTTTTTTATCACTCGGAGACCCCTAATTATGCATATAAAGTGTACACCGCCCAGTCATTGGAGAAGAAGGACGTGGAAGCAGGCATCTATGAACGTCTGCAAGGATCTCCCTATTTTCCCCGTTGTTATGGTACCGGATCGAACTATTTGGTATTAAGCTTTGAACAAGGAATTACTTTGTATGACTGTCTTCTGCAAGGGATCCCTGTTCCGGAGCAAGTGATCCGGGACGTTGAAAATGCCCGTGAGTTTATTCGCAGCCAAGGAATGAACCCAAGAGATATTCATCTTAAAAATGTACTCCTGCAGGACGGGAGAGGAAAAGTTCTTGATGTATCGGAGTATTGCAAGGACGGAAACGATAGCCGCTGGGAGCACTTGGTATGGTCATACAAACATTTTTACCCTATGATTAGCGGAGTGCAGATCCCTTTATGGATATTGGAAACGATAACGAATTGGTACAACCGGATAGATACGGCAAGCTTTGGAATAGAAGACTTCTCTAAACGGGTTAGTCAACTTTTCTTGGGTAAGCGTAAATAAACATGGAGGAAGCCGGAACGGATAACCGGTTAACCGATTACTCGTTGGGCTCAGCCGTCATCTATTCGGCTTTCGCCTATTCCGTAGCCGATGAAGCGTATTCGGCCTTGCGAGAGTTAGCCGTAGAATGCAAGGCAGGATTTTTTGATGTCAGTAGTGACGAAGGCGAAATTATTTTCCCGGATTAATAGGCTTAGTTTTGGATAAAGGCAGATGGTCTTAGGTAGACCATCTGCCTTTAATTTTTCTTTACTTAATTGTTTTGTTTACAAGGTTAATATGGTTTAACCCTGTTCCGCTCGTGCCGTCAAAGATGAATTCAAGTTGGTATTTGCCACGAACATAGGTGATTTTCTTTTGCACGGTTTTGCCCGACTTAATCAGGACGGACTCATCGGGGGTACCCCAGTGTTGAGTAAGCATCTTGACGGTAATTCCCCCCAAGTTGGTCTCTCGCTCAACATTTGTTCCGAAGTAGCGCATTTCCTTGATTTTACCTAGCTTATAGCTGATCGCATATCCGGGATGCCCCATTTCGGCATGGTAAACATCGAAGCCGTCGGAATCTTTCGCGGGAGATTCAGCTTCTCCGATCGCTTTGATAACCGACGCATGCGTAGTTGAACCAATCGTGAAGCCGTGGAAGTTAGGGAACTGGCCGTTAAGGGCAGGCTTATAGAAGCTCATTAACGTTTGGAAAGCTTTCGCGTGCGCATCGACGGGAGCGGCACTTTGAGCGGCAGCTGCTTGGGATGGGACGGTTCCTACGGCAGTCAAAGCTAAAGTTCCGGCAGCCACGGTAGCCACCGCAATTTTTTTCATGGATTTATAAAATTTCATTATTTTCTACCTCCTCGGGATGTCGGGGTATGTTCCCCGTTCAAGTTGCATTAGCTTTGACGCATGTACATCTCTAATTGTTGCAAATAAAGTTTGTTGTAAATAATTACCTCGTATTAGAGGAGGGCATTCCAGTTTATGGTACAATTCAAATAATATCGCTGTGATTTAATCTTACGGGTAAATTCAAAGGCAGAAGAAGGATTCAACTTATCGTATATAGGAGGCGGAAACGAGGTGATTTCTTGAAGGAACAGATCGAAGAGCTTCAAAGCTTATTAATTTGGCATTGAAAGAATAGAAGGTTCCAAGAGAGGATGAAGGATAATAGCCGGGGCGAAAAGATTTATGAAGTTGTTTGCCAAAAATCTCAAGGAAGCCAAGGGGCCTGGTGAATATAGCGCGAATGGCATTACGGTTCTTTGCGTGCATTGCCACTATAATAAATTCGAAAAGAGTTACGCGCAATTAAACACTGCTTTTATGAGTTTCCTTAATCTTGATTTTGCTAACCGTTCTGCAAATCTATTGATCTGTGACCGCTGCGGTTATATTCACTGGTTTAATAAAGAAATCGAAAGAGTGTATAGTTAAGGCAGAAATATCAAAGAGGCTCCTTATTTGGAAGAAATAACTAGTCCAATCTACTGAATTTTGCTATGATGCCAATAGGAAAATTTTCGCCTGACAAGGAGTCCTCATAAATGAGAAATGTTATTTCAACATGGTTGATGGGTATCGGAATTTTGCTGCTTGCCATTGGATTTATTACAGGCCTCCTATTTGGAATAAACGATGATGGCTTTCACTTGATCACGGCCTTGTACTGGTGGCTGTCGGGGGTTACGGCAGGCTTTATCTTTATAGGCTTATCGGAGATGGTTAATCTGCTGCAGAAGCTGGTGAACAGATTTAATGCTGATCAACCGGTTCAATCCGGCATTTTGTCGATGTTCCAGTCAACCTCATCCAGCAGCGTAGAGAAGAAGATTGCTGAAGCAGCCGATGCCAAGATTAAGGATCTGACGATTTTGATAGACGATGTGCGGTTCAAAGGTTTTTTTGTCTTTACGGACGACGCAGTCAGAGTCATGAAAAAATCATTGTTCCAGGCGGAGTCGGAAGCCGTGCTCATTAAGGAAATCGGCAAGGATAGTCTTTCGTTGGATTTCGAGAGGGATGACGATTATGTCATCTTTCCATTCACGGAAGGCGGCAGCATGCATAAATTAGCGTTTAAAACCTATAACATTTATGACTATGAACGAATAATCAATTTGCTCAAGCAAAGAGAAAGCCGATAAGCTATCGGCTTTTTTTGTTCGATTTTTTTCATTGCTGGATCGATTTGCGGTAACGCAGCGGGGAAATGCCCTCCCTGCGCTTGAAGCAGGCCGTGAAATAAGGGGCGTACCGGAAGCCGACCTCTTCGGCAATTCGTTCAATCGACCACTCGGAGGAAACGAGCAGCTTCTTCGCCCGATCCAGCCGGAATTCCAGCAAGTAGCCGCTAGGCGTCATGCCGTATCTCTTCTTCATGCAGCGAACGATGTAATTGGGATGGAAGTGCAGCTCGTCTGCAAGCAGCTCGTTCGTAATGTCTTTCCGAAAATTTTGCTGCAGATAAAAGGCGGCTTTTTCCGCGAGACGGGTTGCCGGCGTGCTGGTATTGTTCAAGCTTTCGCTTTCGAGCAGCGCGAGAAGACGAGCCAACAAGCTTTGCTCCTCCCAGAAGGAATCCCCGACAGTCAGCTCGAGGAGCTGACGCATCAGCTTAAAGGCACTCTCGGGATCATTCAGGGAGATCTGCTTTGGAATCCGGATGAGGTGAGGATTCAAGAAGGATTTTGCCGAAGCTCCTTCTTTGGCATGCGATCTCCAGATCAGATGCTCGAAATGAACCCAGTAAAAAACGGTATGCTGCTCGCAAGGCTTCACCGAATAGTGTTCGTCGTCCGGCAGCAATAGAAGGGTATCCCCTTTGCCAAGCGACCATTCCCGGCCGTTCTCCCCAATAAACAGCTCTCCTTCAGCCACAATGATCAAGTCGAATATGCCAAAGCTTCTCCGATTGGGATGCCGGTCGCCAACCCGAAATTCGGAGCGTCCAGACTCCCAATAGTAAGGGAGGGGCGGGGTTTGCAGTTCCACGAAGTTGTCTTTGCTCAAGGAAATTTCACATCCCGGACTGTGTCATTTTGTATAAGAAAAAGTTCATTCCGTTCCTGTTGAATAGGACGAATAAAGCATATACTCGAACTTACGAGGAGTCAATTTTTATCGTTTTATGAAAGCTAGGCATTCATGTGAAGGAGGATTTCGATGAAGGACACGTTGATCACCATCAAGGATGATTTTTGGAATGAATATACACAGCTAGTGCGCGAAACCGTTATCCCTTATCAGTGGGAGGCTCTGAACGACCGGGTTCAAGACGCGGAGCCCAGCTATTCGATCCGTAATTTCCGGATTGCCGCCGGCCTGGAGAAGGGCGAGTTCGGCGGATGGATTTTTCAGGACAGCGATCTGTACAAGTGGCTGGAGGCAGTTGCTTATTCGCTTCAACGTCAGCCCGATCCGGAGCTGGAAAAAATAGCGGATGAAGCTATCGATCTGATTGGACAAGCCCAACGGGAGAACGGCTATTTAAACACTTATTTCACGATCCAGGAGCCGGGCAAAGAGTGGTCCAACCTGTACGAAGCGCATGAGCTGTATTGCGCTGGTCATTTGTTCGAAGCGGCTGTTGCTTATTACGGGGCAACGGGCAAGCGCAAGCTGCTCGATATTTCCCGTCGTTTTGCCGACCTTATCGCAAGCTTGTTCGGTACGAAGCCGGGGCAAAAACGTGCCTATTGCGGACATCCGGAGGTGGAGCTTGCATTAGTCAAGCTGTATCAGGCAACCGGAGATGAGCGCTATCTGAATCTAAGCTTGTACTTTATCGATGAACGCGGCAGCAAGCCGAGTTATTTTCTCGAGGAATGGGAGCGCCGCGGTCGGACAACGATTTGGGCACAAGGGGAGCCTAATCTGGAGGTTTACCAGAGCCATCTTCCGGTTCGAGAGCAGCCGGTTGCCGCAGGGCATGCCGTCCGCGCGGTATATCTGTATAGCGCAATGGCGGATCTCGCACGCTTAACCGGAGACGTCAAGCTTCGAGAAGCATGCGAGCGGCTATGGGCGAATACGACGGGCAAGCAAATGTACATTACCGGGGGAATTGGAGCGACGCATCTCGGGGAAGCTTTTACGTTCGACCACGATCTTCCCAACGATACCGTATACGCGGAGACCTGCGCGTCAATCGGCCTGATCTTCTGGGCACGGCGCATGCTTCGGCTGGAAGCCAAAAGCGAATATGCCGACGTAATGGAGCGGGCTTTGTACAATAACGTTCTTGGAAGCATGGCGAAGGACGGCAAACATTTCTTCTACGTGAATCCGCTTGAGGTATGGCCGGAAGCGAGCGCCAAGAACCCGGATAAATTCCATGTGAAGCCGGTTAGGCAGAAATGGTTCGGGTGCTCCTGCTGCCCGCCTAACGTAGCCCGTCTGCTTGGTTCGCTGGACGAATACATTTACGATGTGTCGGAGGATGGCTCAAGCGTCCATGTCCATTTGTTTATCGGAAGCGAGGCCGCATTCGAGACGAGTGACCGGAAGATCGTTCTAAGCCAAAAGTCGGAGCTCCCGTGGAACGGCCTTGTAGAATTTAAGGTATCCGTGAAGGAAAACAAAAACGATGCTCCGTTTATCCTTGCGCTCCGGATTCCGAACTGGTTCCATGCGAAAGAGCCCGTGTTGAAAATAAACGGAGAGCAAGTCCGTTACCACGTGGAGAAGGGTTATGCTACCGTATACCGCGTATGGCAAGACGGCGATCAGGCAGAATGGCTGCTGCCAATCGAAACGCAGCTGATTGCCGCGAATCCGTTGATTCGCGCGGACGCGGGAAAAGCCGCCATTCAGCGCGGTCCGCTCGTCTACTGCGTGGAAGAAGCGGACAATGGCAAGCCGCTGGCCTCCCTGTCGCTTGCGGAAGAACCGGAGCTGACAGCAAGCATTGCTTCGGAGCTGCTTGGCGGCTGCATCGTTGTGGAAGGGAACGGAGTTGTGTTGGATAGCTCCGGCTGGACGGAAGGACAGCCTTATCAGCCGTTAATCAGGAAGAGAGAGACCGTGCGTTTCAAAGCGATTCCTTACTATCTGTGGGGCAATCGGGAGCCCGGCGAAATGAACGTGTGGCTCCGTTATTAAAAAAGTTTTCCGGCATCTTGCATAATGTGGTTGCAGCTGGAGAAATTAATTTCAGCACCATAAATTACAATACAAACCAACACATTAGGAGGGCTTTTCAATGGCTAGAAGCAACAGCAACACTTTAGTGGTACCACAAGCAGCGCAAGCTTTGGATCAAATCAAATTCGAAGTGGCTTCAGAGCTCGGTATTTCCTTATCGCGTGATGGTTACAACGGTGATATTACAACTTATAATGCCGGAAAAATTGGCGGATCGATTACTCGCCGTTTGGTTGAAATCGCTGAGCAAAGCCTCGGCGGCGCATCCAATAACTTCCGTCGTTAGAAATAGCACGCAGACAAGGCTGCCTACTCGCGTAAGCAGCCTTTTTTGCCGTTTTTATTTATTCGCCTCCAGAGCCCGTTTGCCGGTTACCTGACGAACGGATGCAAAGCATATAAACGTCACCAGCAAAGCCGAAACGATAAAGAAGACGGATCCCAAGATGGAATTCGAGACCGCATGCGTAAATTCCGTTACCGAAGGATGTTCCGCGCGGCTCGAGGTATTAAACACCGTAATAAGAACCGCAAGACCCAAGGAAGCACCGCTCTGATGGGCGACATTGACCAAGCCTGAAGCCGCACCGCTATCCTGCGGCTGCACGCCGGCCAGACCCATCGCCGTAAGCGGCTGGAAGACCATTCCTGCGCCTATGCCCATGATCGCGAGCAGAATAAATACGTTCGGGAAGAACGAAGTCTGTTCAGAGACGATCCGGCTTAACAGAAGAGTACCGATAATCGCGATGATCAAGCCGGCAGACAGCACTTTGATATTGCCAAACCGCCGAACCAGTCCGGGGATCAGGTACATAATTCCGAACTGCGCAACGGTGAACGGCAGGAACGCAAGACCCGCCTCGAAAGAGCTGAACCCGAGGGCATTTTGCAAATATTGCGGTATGAAGAAAAAGAGGGAAAAATTCCCGCCTACCATTAGAAATCTGCCCAGATAAGCCCCCGAGCGCTGGCGGTTCGCAAACAATCGCAGCGGGATAATCGGCTCCGCCGCCCGGGATTCAATAAGAACGAATACCGCCAAAAGGACGATTCCGGCCGCAAGCGGAATCCATGTGGCGGGATTGCCCCAGCCATAATCCGCTGCCTGCACCAAGCCGTAAACCAAGGACGTCATGCCGATCACGGAGGTTAGCGCACCGCCAAGATCAAAGCGGCCGGCTCTGATGGTTGTCGGCTGAATAAATTTTTGAACCAGGTACAGCAAAGCGATTCCGATGGGTACATTAATAAACATACCGAAGCGCCAGGAGACAAAATCGGTGAAAAATCCGCCAAGAATAAGGCCGATGCTGCCGCCTGCAGCCGAGACGGCGCTATACATGGAAATCGCCCGGGAGCGTTCCTTCGCCTCGACAAAGGTTGCAGACAGCAGGGCAAGCGCAGCAGGCGTGGCGAGTGCGGCGGCGAAGCCTTGAAGGGCCCGAGAGATAAGCAGGAATTCAGCCGTTGGCGCTATGCCCGCAAGGAATGAGGTTAAGGAGAAGAGCCCGATTCCTATGCCAAGCATTCGTCTGCGCCCGAGCAGATCTCCCGCCCGGGCGCCAAGCAGCAGGAAGCCTCCGAAGGCGAGAATATAGCTGTTATGAACCCAAGTCAAGCTGGTTGTCGACATGTGAAGAGCCCTGCCGATTTGGGGAATAGCCGTTACCATAACGGACGCGTCAAGCACGACAATAAGCTGGCACGCGATAATAATCGTGAGAATAATCCATTTGGACTGATGCATGTGCACGTTCCTTTCTTTGCTCCGGAATAGTGTTTCTGAAAGCTATTATGAATGGAATCGGCGGCGCGAAGTAGATCTTTCCTGCTTAAAAGTTGCCTAAACCTGCAATTCAGCTAATCTTTTGCTTTCCACTCGTCAAGAATGCTTATATAATCAGGAACAAGGCGGGAGGGAAAACGGATATGCCGGAGCAAACAAAGGATTCCCGGACAACGGGAGGGAAAAGCATTTCGATTTACAAGAAAACGCTGGATCAGCTTATAGCGATGACGGAACGGATGACGCTGGAGGAAGGGCGGAACACAACGATCGTGCCTTTCCTGTCCATCGTCAAACGCAGTCACGATACGGTTCGATGTCCAGGCGTGTTGACTCCATCTTTTTGTCTGATTCTCCAAGGGGAGAAGAAGCTGTATCTGGGTCAGGATATCTTTCATTACAGAGAGGGAGATTACGTTGCATCGCTGCTCGACATCCCTGCATTTGGGCAGGTGGTGGAAGCAACGGCAGAACATCCTTATATCGGACTGCGGGTCGATTTCACGACGCAAGAAATTGCTTCCGTCGTCATGGAGGCCGAGATTGCCGCGGAGCCCAAAGAAAAGGACTTGTCTTCCGCCGCTTTTATCGGGAAATCCGATGCCGATCTGCTGGATATTTTCTACCGGCTGCTGAAGTTAATCGACAAACCGAAGGAAGCCCGGTTTCTGTCCGAGCTGCTGAAGAAGGAAATGATATTCAACCTGCTGACAGGGGATTTTGGGCATTTGTTTATGCAAAAGGTGTTGTTTGACCAACGGGCGGACGGAATAGCCAAGGCCATTCAATGGATCCAGGAGAACTACACCCACTCCTTTACAGTCGAGGAGCTTGCGAAATCGTGCAATATGAGCACTTCCGGACTTCATCATAAATTCAAAGCCATCACGACGATGGGGCCTTTGCAGTATCAGAAGCAGCTGCGCCTGCAGGAAGCGAGGAGATTAATGCTGAGCGGTCCGGTAGGAGCTACGACAGCGGCCCTTTCTGTTGGCTATGAAAGCCCGTCGCAGTTCAACCGGGAATACCGTAGACTATTCGGCCAGCCGCCTCTTCAGGATATCAAGACGCTGCGCAAAGCGTCGGGCGGCGCGGAATTCGAGGATCCTATATAAGAAGATGATGCCAGAGCGATTATAGAGCTTTGAAGAGCGGGCGACCAAGCCTCAAGGAAGCGCTCCGCCAGGCGGCAGAGCTTGCACCGAAGCGAAAAAGCATCGAAATAATAGCCTAAGAACTTACGATAAAAGAGACATCGGTCGATGTCTCTTTTTCTTTTTGCATTAGGATGAAACAAACAAAATAATTTGTTATATAGGATATATATTATATTATTTCAATATAATAAATAGATTTTTTGCTGGCTATTCTTTGTTCAGAATGCCATAAACCTTCTCCATATCCAGATGAGCGCGGACATGCGCGGCCAGCCGGTCAAAAGCTTCGAGCTGTCTGCTGCGAAACCGCAAGATCTCTTCGATTGGAGCCAGATTTTTACGCGCGCGCACCATGTTCAAGTATTGTCTGCGGAAATCGTCGTTATGAAAAATTCCGTGTACGTATGTTCCGAAGACCAGGCCGTCCTCCGAGACGGCTCCTTCCGGTTGACCGTTTATGGTCAGAAGGGGATGAACCTGAGCGAGAGGCGTGGTCTGTCCCATATGAATCTCGTACCCCTCGATGGCGAAACCTTGCATGGCCGGCCAATCGGGATGCCCCTTGGCAACAGCGCCGCTGACTCGTTCCGTCCTCTTCTCCGGATAGAAGGCTGTGGCAAGCGGAAGGTAGCCAAGGCCATTTGCTTCGATTTGCGTGGATTCGACTTGATAAGGATCATGCAGCTTACGTCCGAGCATTTGGTAGCCTCCGCAAATGCCGGCAAGCCAGCGTCCTTTCGCAACATGCTTGGCGATAGCGTCTGCCAGGCCGGTTTTCCTCAAGAACAGAAGGTCTTCCAGCGTATTCTTCGAGCCCGGAATAAGGATGATGTCGGGATGCCCCAACTCGTCCACGCTCCCCGCATAACGAAGCAAGACATCCGGCTCTGCCTCCAGCGGATCGCAATCGGTGAAGTTGGAAATACGGGGCAGCCGGATAACCGCGATGTCGATTTCCTTGTTTTTATCCGCACCTTGATCCGCCAGCTTCTCCAGCACAACCGAGTCCTCCGCTTCAATATCCAGCCTTGGCAGATAGGGGATAACCCCAAGCACGGGTATGCCGGTACGTTCTTCCAGCCAATCCAAACCGGATTGCAGCAGGCTGATGTCGCCGCGAAATTTATTAATGATAAATCCTTTTACCCGGCTTCGTTCGTCCTCTTCCAGCAGTTCCATTGTTCCCACGATAGAGGCGAAGACGCCGCCCCGGTCGATATCCGCGACCAGCACGACGGGGGCATCGGCCCATTGGGCCATGCGCATATTTACGATATCCCGGTCCTTCAGATTAATCTCGGCCGGGCTTCCCGCGCCTTCCAGCACGATAATATCATGCTCCGCGCGAAGGCGGTCCAATGCCTCCCGTACAATGCCTTCGGCTAGAGGAATATACTCCTCGCGGTATCGCCAGGCGCTCATTTCCTCCAGCGGTCTGCCGTGTACGACGATTTGTGCCTTCATCTCTCCGGTAGGCTTGATCAGAATCGGATTCATATCGGTCGTTGCCGCAATCCCGCAAGCCTCCGCCTGCACGCCTTGCGCTCGGCCGATCTCCTTGCCGTCAAGCGTTACATAGGAATTAAGAGCCATGTTTTGCGATTTGAAAGGCGCTGTTTTCCGTCCGTCCTGTAAGAAAATACGGCATAACGCCGTCGTCAGCACGCTTTTTCCTACGTCCGATGCGGTGCCCTGCACCATAATGGTGGATGCCTTATTCAAGCTTGTGCCCCCTTCGATTGCAACTTCGTAAGTCGATAATAGTCTTGTCTCTCAATATAAACCATGTCATAGGTTAGGGGAAGAATGAGAAAATATGATATATTGAATATAAATAATATAGGTGTTATAATCTTCAACGAAATAAGCGCTTACATATTTAGGGGCAATTGGAATGATTGTGGGCCGCTTATTCGCTGTTGTATGGCGTTGCATGGCAGGTAAAAGCGAAGGCAGGTGATAGGAAGAGGAAATCGGCGATAGGTAAGGCTTTTGCCTAAAAGTTAAACCCAATACCGTAAGAGGAAAAGGAGACTAAAGATGAAATGGAATAGGAAATTTGGCGCAGTCTTGCTTGCAACCGTTATCATGGCTGCATCTTCTCCATTCGTGGGGCTTCCCAAAGCGGAGGCGGCCGGATTAAGCTGGCCCTCAGAGCAAATCCTGCCGTCTTTCTCGGCGCCGGCTCCCACGCTCGACGTTATGAATTTGGTTACGGAATATCGATATGAGGCGGAAGGAAAACAGATCGGACATGGTACCGGGCGTTTGGAGAGCAATGGTTGGCTGGCGCAAACATCAATCGATGCTCCGAATAAGCATATGGTTTACGGGCCGTATGCTAAAGATATTCCGGCAGGTGAAAATCAGGCTTATTTTGATATGATTATCGATAATAATACGGCTAACGATGATCTCATTGTTACGGTTGATGTCAGAGACAACACGACCGGGCAGGTATTGGCAAGCCGTGACATTACCCGGAAGCAATGGACGAAGGTAGGAACATACGAGCGATTTACGCTCAACTACAATAACCCGGCCATCGGCCATGAGTTAGAATTCAGGGTGTACTGGTATGGCCGGGCTTACACCAAAGTAGATGCTGTGGGCTCCATCCAGCAAGGGAAATCGGATGAAACGGTCTTATTTACGACACTCAAGGGGCTTGTCAATAAAACGCAGCCAAGGATCTATACGTATGATGACAACGTCAGAAACGAAGACGGAAAAGATAAATGGCTGAATGACCTGGGAATGGGACATGAAGATGTGGCGGACAACTGGTCGCTGCTTACCAAATATGCCAGCGAGATTAACGGAATCGTCGTTTATGACGATGCCTTGCCGGATACGGTAAACCTGGCTACAACAATCGCCGCGCAGTCCGGAGCCATTGTTGCGCCGCCAAGCCTGGTTGGCAAACTGACCTCCGCACCGTACAATCTGCCGATCCTTGACGATTTGCGCGGGGATTTCAGCACGAAGCTTGAAGTGTATCAATATTTGCATGATCATTATTGGTCCTCGCTGTCCCATAATCTCATTATTGGATTAAGTCCGGGCATTAAAGGCGCTCTCCGCGATTATGCGACGGCAACCGGCGCGGCTGTCATCTGGCTGAATCCTTCTGTCCCGGCGGAGAAGACCCTTCTGCAAAGCTTCTTCGCCGATATGCCAGCAGGCAGCGGAGTTTACATGGGCTGGTGGCCGGATGAGGCAATCGGCGTACAAGCCGCTTCCGAATATGGCATTTCAACGATTGCCAGCGACTGGTCCTCCAACCTCACGGTATTCGGAGGCACTTCCAGAAATGTAAACGTGAAGCCGGTGCCGAATAAACCGCCGCTTCAGAACAAAATTTATGTCTCGCTTATTTTGAGCGACGGCGATAATCTGCAGTACATGGAACACCGCTTTAAGAAAATTTGGGATTCACCCAACCGCGGAACGGTACCGCTCGGCTGGACGGTATCGCCGGCCATGCTCGATGCGATGCCTGGCGTGTTGAATTATTTGTACGATTCCGCTACGCCAAATGACGCGCTTATTGCAGGACCGTCCGGTTTTGGCTATACGTATCCGAACGCATGGGCGAATCAAACCTATTTGAATAAATTCGTCGCACTATCCAACGATTATATGAATCGTGCGGGATTAAAGGTCGCCACCATCTGGAATACCATCACAGGCGGCATTAATCCGAACGTGGGAGAAAGCTTTGCCCAATATGCGCCGTCCTTATTGGGTTTAACGGGCCAAAACGCCGGCAGTCCGATTACCATCTACGGCAACTCGCTGCCTACGCAGGGACTAAGCGCAACGTATTGTTACTCCGAGGCAACGATTATTTCCGAGATTAATCACGCGATTGCCGGCTGGGATGGAACAGCTCCTCGTTTTGTGAGCATTCAATCTAATCCGTGGGATGTTTCGTACCAGATGATTGTCAACGCGGTAAATAACTTTAGCAGCAACAGCGATATTGTTTTTGTCAGACCGGATACTTATTTCCAATTAATGCGCGAAAATAACCAGCTTCCTATCGATCCGTCCGCAGTCGTAAAGCAATATGAGGCGGAAACGGCATTCTCGCATGAAACAGGCGCGGCGAGCGGCAGCGATTGGTCGGCAAGCGTAAGCGCGGACAAAGCAGGCTACATGCTGTCCGGCAATGCTGACAACACCATTCCTGCAGGCAGCAATACGGCGACCTTCAAGATGAAGATCGATTCCAACGCAGGTGCTAACGATAATGTCGTTACGCTTGAAGTTCGCGATAACGCAACCGGGCATACCCTTGCTTCGGTTGACGTGTACCGTAATCAGTTCAAAACGAACCATACGTATCAGGACTTCAACTTGTCCTTTGACAATCCGCGAGGAAGCAGCCTGGAATTGAAGGCTTATTACCAGGATAAAGCAACAATTGGCATCGATAAGGTAACGGTAACAAAAAGCAATGGCAAGTATGAAGCGGAAGGTGCCGTTGTCGGGCATGAGCAGGGACGTGCGAGCGGAGATGGCTGGCAGGCTACGCCGTCGCTTGATGGAACGGGATATATGCTGCACGGTCCTAACGATACAAACGTTCCGGTGGGGAAGCATACGATTACTTATCGAATGAAAATCGATAACAATACATCAGACAAAGACGTAGTAGCCGTTATAGATGTTTGGGATGCGGCATCAAAATCCGTTGTGAAACAAGCGAAGATCTCTCGTCAGCAGTTCGCGTCGGCGAACCAGTACCAGGATTTCAAGTTATCCTTCAACCAGACTCTAAACCGGAATCTCGAGTTTCGAGTATGGTATGCGGATAAGGCGACGGTAACGGTGGATAACCTTACAGTTAACTAGATTGCGAAAGCTGGGGGCGTATGTTAAACATGCGTCCCTATTTTTTATTTCATAAAATAAACTGCGGCGATAGCTTGGAAGAAGCCCCTTTATGGGGCTGTTTTTGGTTCGAATAGGGAAACTCCGGCTTGATCATCTTGGAAATACATACATTTTCCGTAGTATTGCATCTTATTGCCAGCGCCTTATCCTTCCTATAATTAGAGATATGCCAATGAAAGGAGGACCGTTAAGGGACAACTTGTAATCGCTTCCAGGGGAAAGGCCAATCCGAGTTATCATTTGAGGAGGAATAGAATGCGCAACAAGCATGTCGCATGGCTGCTGATTGCCACGATGCTGATCACCAGCCTGCTCGTATCCATTGGAAAGCCCGTCTCCGCTGCGGGAGGAACGAATTTAACCCTTGGCAAGACCATTACCGCAAGCGGACAATCGCAAACGTATTCGCCCGACAATGTTAAAGACAGTAATCAGGCCACTTATTGGGAAAGCGCGAATAACGCGTTCCCGCAATGGATTCAGGTTGACCTGGGCGCCATTACGAGCATCGACCAGATTGTGCTGAAGCTGCCTGCAGGCTGGGGCGCGCGGACGCAAACCCTGGCAGTCCAAGGAAGCGCGGACGGCTCGACTTTTACAAACATCGTTGCTTCAACCGGTTATGTATTCGATCCATCCGTTCAGAACAACACGGTTACGATTAACTTTGCGGCGGCTAGCACCCGTTATGTCCGTTTGAGCGTTACGGCTAACACCGGATGGCCTGCGGCACAGTTATCCGAGTTCGAGATTTATGGGGCGAGCTCTCCTGCAACGCCAGGTACATATCAAGCGGAAGCCGCTGTTTTATCGGGCGGAGCAAAGGTGAATACCGATCATGCGGGCTTCTCCGGTACAGGTTTTGTAGACGGATATTGGACGCAAGGGGCATCAACGGCCTTTACAGCCAACGTAACCTCCGCCGGAAGCTATGATGTCGCTTTGAAATACGCCAATGCCAACGGCGCTTCGAGAACGGTGAGCGTTTATGTCAATGGCACAAAAATCCGTCAAACATCGCTGCCTAATCTGGCGAATTGGGACACTTGGGGGACCAAGACGGAGACCCTTACGCTTAACGCGGGCAACAACACGATTGGCTACAAGTACGATGCGGGCGACTCCGCCAACATTAACATCGACGAGATCAAAGTAACGGCTTCCAGCACGCCAACGCCAACGCCAACGCCAACGCCAACACCAACACCAACGCCAACACCAACGCCAACACCAACGCCAACGCCAACGCCAACGCCAACACCAACGCCAACGCCAACGCCAACACCAACGCCAACGCCAACGCCAACGCCAACACCGCCGGCAACCGATAATATCGCAATTGGCAAAACGATAACGGCGTCGTCTAGCACGCAAACGTACGCCGCTTCGAATGCCAACGATAACAATACAAGCACGTATTGGGAAGGCGGCAGCAACCCAAGCACGCTGACGCTTGATCTCGGCAAAAACTATGATGTCGCTTCCATCGTGTTAAAGCTGAATCCGGCAAGCGAGTGGAGCACGCGCACCCAAACGATTCAAGTGCTTGGCCACAATCAGGCGACCACAACTTTCGGCAATCTTGTTTCATCGCAGTCTTATACCTTTAATCCGGCATCCGGCAATACCGTGACGATTCCGGTTACGGCAACCGTGAAACGGCTTCAATTAAACATAACGTCCAATTCGGGCGCTCCTGCAGGCCAAATTGCGGAGTTCCAGGTATTCGGCACGCCTGCGGCCAATCCGGATTTGACGATTACCGGCTTGTCCTGGTCGCCGGCTTCCCCGGACGAGTCCAGCGCGATTACGCTAAACGCTACGGTTAAGAACGCTGGCAGTGCCGGCTCCGCCGCATCTACCGTCAACTTCTACCTGAACAACGAGCTTGCCGGTTCCGCCGCGGTTGCAGCATTAGCTGCGGGTGCTTCAGCTCCGGTATCCGTAAATGTCGGAAGCAAGACAGCGGCGAACTATTCGGCTAGCGCAAAAGTAGACGAGAACAATGCCATCATCGAGCTTAACGACAATAATAACAGCTACACCAACGTTGCGGCATTAGTGGTTGCGCCAATTGCAAGCGCCGATTTTGTGGGAACAACATCATGGACGCCAAGCAATCCGGTAGCCGGCAATTCGATTGCCTTTACGGTTAATTTGAAAAACCAGGGTAGCGTGGCTTCGGCAGGCGGCTCCCATGCCATTACCGTTGCTTTGAAAAATTCGGCCGGTTCCACGATTCAAACGTTCAACGGCACTTATAACGGTGCTTTGGCTTCGGGTGCTTCGGCTAACGTAAGCATTCCGGGCAACTGGACGGCTGTTAACGGTAATTACACCGTAACGACAACCATCGCGGCGGATGCCAATGAAGCGGTATCCAAGCAAGGAAATAACGTCAGCAGCGCCAATCTGGTCGTGTACTCAATCCGCGGAGCAAGCGTACCCTATACCCGCTATGATACGGATGACGCATCACGCGGCGGCGGAGCAACGCTGTTATCCGCGCCAACCTTTGACCAAGCCTTAATAGCTTCGGAAGCTTCCGGCCAGAAATATATCTCGCTGCCATCGAGCGGTTCTTATCTGCAATGGACCGTCCGGCAGGGTGAAGGCGGAGCGGGCGTAACCATGCGCTTTACTATGCCGGATTCGGCCGATGGCATGGGACTGAACGGTTCACTGGACGTCTATGTCAACAATGTGAAGGTGAAGACCGTTGCCTTAACCTCCTATTATAACTGGCAATATTTCTCGGGCGATATGCCGGCAGACGCGCCTGGCGGAGGACGTCCGCTGTTCCGGTTTGACGAAGTGCACTGGAAGCTGGATACGCCGCTTCAGCCTGGCGACACCATTCGTATTCAGAAAGGAAACGACAGTATTGAATACGGCGTAGACTTTATTGAAATCGAACAGGTTCCGACCGCTATTGCCCAGCCGTCCAATTCGGTATCCGTTACCGATTACGGCGCGATTGCCAATGACGGCCAAGATGACCTGACTGCCTTTAAAGCTGCCGTTACGGCAGCCGTTGCCGCCAATAAGACCCTGTATATCCCTGCTGGCACATTCCATTTGGGCAGTATGTGGGAAATTGGTTCGGTCAGCAATATGATCAATAACCTGACGATTACGGGAGCGGGCTACTGGTATACGAATATCCAGTTCACGAACCCCAATGCGGCTGGCGGAGGGATTTCCCTGCGGATTACCGGCAAGCTGGACTTCAGCAACGTCTACCTGAATTCGAAGCTTCGATCCCGTTACGGGCAAAATGCGATATACAAAGGCTTCATGGATAACTTCGGTACCAACTCCAAAATCCATGACGTATGGGTGGAGCATTTCGAATGCGGCTTCTGGGTGGGGGATTATGCCCACACGCCTGCGATTTACGCGAACGGGCTGACAATCGAGAACAGCCGTATCCGCAATAACCTGGCTGACGGCGTTAACTTCTCGCAGGGCACCAGCAATTCCATCGTTCGCAACAGCAATCTCCGCAATAACGGAGACGATGCCTTGGCGGTCTGGACGAGTAACACAAACGGCGCTCCCGCAGGCGTAAACAATACGTTCTCCTATAACACCATTGAGAACAACTGGCGCGCAGCGGGGATTGCCTTCTTTGGCGGCAGCGGACACAAAGCCGATCACAACGTGATTATCGATACCGTTGGCGGGTCCGGCGTCCGTCTGAATACGGTCTTCCCGGGCTACCACTTCCAGAACAATACGGGGATTACGGTCTCGGACACGACGATCATTAATAGCGGCACAAGTCAGGACTTGTACAACGGGGAGCGGGGAGCGATCGACCTGGAGGCTTCCAACGATTCGATCAAAAATGTAACCTTTACCAACATGGATATCATTAATGCGCAGCGTGATGCGATCCAGTTCGGTTACGGAGGAGGCTTCGAGAATATCGTCTTTAACAATGTTACCATTGACGGTACCGGCAAAGACGGGGTGACGACGTCGAGATTCTCTGGCCCTCATCTGGGCGCGGCCATCTACACTTATACGGGGAACGGTTCGGCAACGTTTAATAATCTGATCACGAGAAATATCGCCTACCCGAACGTGAACTATGTGCAAAGCGGATTTGCGTTAACCTTTAACTAATGAACAGGACCACTCCGGTTAGCTTGGAGTGGTCCTTTTTTCAACCGCCATTTACACAAACAAAACGTGGCGTTCATACAATCCCTCATGTCCTTTTATATACTTGAGAAGACGACTTTCAAGGACCAGGGTGATAGATACGATGATTAAAAAACGAGATTTGCATGAATGCCACTCTTTGTATCATTTATTGGTTGATCCCGCTGTTTTCCCGTACATCCGTTACAAGCCCCAGTCGTATGAAGAGTATTTATTCGCAACTAAACAGTTGATCGTCGAAGAAGAACAAGGGACATGCCTTTCAAGAACGATTCTGAATGAGACGGGACAACCCATTGGCAGTATCGACCTTTACGATATCGTTAATCATACAGGCTTCCTGGCTACGTGGATCGGCATTCCTTATTTCGGCAAAGGCTATAACCGGCTGGCTAAAGAGGCTTTTTTCTCGGAGCTATTTCTGGAGCACGAGATTGAAACGGTATTCTTAAAAATCCGCAAGCAAAACATCCGGTCAAAAAAAGCGGTCGAGAAGCTGTCCTACGTCACCCTTGCCAACGATCTTAATCCGTATATGCATGCACGTATTAATTACGCCGAGCAAATCTATGATTTGTATCAGGTAGAGCGCTCTGCCTTTTTGGTTAACAGCCATGCGATCAAGCAGGAGATTGCCACGTAATCAAAGCCGTTATTGATCTGCCGGTGCCGTCTCGAAAGAGGCTGCCCGCTTTAGAAACGGCTTGCATCAGTAAATGATAGAAATGATTTTCATGAAAAATAGCGTGCAGAGAGCTATCTGCAACGCTATTACTCGTTTTTATTCTGTTTTTGATTCTGGAGTAGAAGAACATTATAATGCGTAGGTTGCTAGTTAACCCGAACATCCCTAGGCAACCGGATAGCAGGATAGGTCAGTTATAAGGCAGGATAATGAATTGTTTTCGCAGGCTCAACTCCTTAGAATCGTAAGAAAACGAGGAAAAAGGAGATCCAATCGACATGGGCACACAACCGGCATTAACGGTACGCACGGAAGAACGGGGCGCGGAAATAGGCGATTTGTTCGGCATATTTTTCGAGGATTTGAATCACGCGGCGGATGGGGGACTTTACGCGGAGCTTGTTCGGAACCGATCGTTTGAATTTGATCCCATCGACCATCCCGATTACCATGCTTTTACGGCTTGGGAGAAGGTAGAGAGAGGCGGCAGCCAGGCAGAAATTTCCATTGGCGAAAGTCATCCTCTAAACGGGCGAAATCCTCATTACGCCGTTATTGAAATTGTCGCGGAGGGCAGCGGGGTCGGGCTTATGAACCAGGGGTTCAACAGCGGTATTTCCGTCAAGCAAGGCGACCGTTATTTGTTCTCCGTATTTGCGCGGCGCGATGCCAGCTTCCATGAACCTCTAACCGTAACGATCGAAGGGAAAGACGGTACCGTTTACGGCGAAGCCGTCGTTGAGGTGAAGTCGGCGGAATGGACCAAATACGAGGCGGTAATAACGTCAAATACAGCGGATACGGACAGCCGTCTTGTCCTGCTGGGAAAAGGGCAAGGAAAGCTGTACCTCGATATGGTATCCCTCTTCCCGGAGAAGACGTATCTCAACCGGCCAGGCGGATTGCGAGAGGATATTGCGAAGCTGCTCGCCGACCTGAAGCCGAAGTTTATGCGTTTCCCGGGCGGCTGCCTCGTGCATGACGGTTCCCTGAATCCGGATGACCGGAACTCGATGTACCGGTGGAAAAACACGATAGGCCCCGTTGAGCAAAGACCGGCCAGAAGGAACAATTGGCGTTACAATCAGACGCTGGGCCTCGGTTATTATGAATATTTTCAATTATGCGAAGACATTGGCGCCAAGCCCATCCCGATTCTGCCGGGCGGATACGATCCGCATCACAACCGAATCGTTCCGATTGAAGAGCTGTCGCCATGGATTCAGGATGCGCTTGACTTGATCGAATTCGCTAACGGCGATGCTTCGACTACGTGGGGAGCGATTCGCGCGGAGCTGGGTCATCCGGAGCCGTTTGGCCTAGAGTATATCGGCATCGGCAATGAAGAGGTTGGAGAGCCGTTCTTTGAACGTTACCCGTACTTCCATCGCGCGATTAAAGAGAAGTATCCGGCCATGAAAGTGATTAATTCCTCGGGGCCTTTTGCCGCGGGAACGGAATATGAACGCGGCTGGCAATCGGCCAGAGAGCATCGATCGGATCTGGTGGACGAGCATTATTACAGTTCGCCGGAATGGTTCCTGGCCAACTACCACCGATACGACAATTTTAAAGAGGATGACCCGAAAGTTTTCCTGGGCGAATACGCCTCTTGGGGGAATACGTATTATAACGCCCTTGCAGAAGCGGCCTATATGACGGGGCTCGAGAAAAACGCGCATGCCGTGGGGCTTGCCTGTTACGCACCGCTCTTATGCAACGCCGATTACGTGAACTGGAAGCCGGATATGATCTGGTTCAACAATCACGAGGCGTACGGCACGCCTAACTATTATGTGCAGAAGCTGTTTATGCATCATCAAGGGCATCAGCTGTTAGCCATAGAAGCGAGTGGTCTTGACGCCGCCCCGTCCAACGCTAAGAAGCCGATCAACGGAGCGTTGACCCTTGAGACGGACCGCTGCTCATTCCGTTATTGGGATATCGCGCTGGTTAACGACGACAACGGGGAATTAAAAGAGCTGAACGGAGGCTTGCCTTGCACGCTCTCCGATACGGAAGAAGACCGGCGTAACGGGACGAAGGTCCGGGCAATTGATCTAGGGGAGACCGATTGGGAGAACTATACGATCACTCTGAAAGCTCAAAGAATCAGCGGGCCTAAAGGCTTTAATCTCGCGTTCGGTCAAACGGACGGGAAGAATAAGCGGATCTGGGAGTTTGGCGGCTGGCAGAATCAGGATTCCATTATAGCCTCCCATATCGATGGAAGAGGCTCCGTCCTCACCCAAAGTCTTTTTAACGTAGAAGATCATAAAGAATACGACTTGAAGCTCGAAGTGTCGGGTCGCCGGATACGCACCTGGATTAACGGCAGGCTCTGCAATGTGACGGAAGATACGCTGCCGGTCATCGAGCCATTGTATTATTCCGCAAGCTATGACCGGACAACCGGCGATACCATCGTAAAGGTTGTGAATGTGCAGGACAGCCCGGTTAACGTTGACGTCGTGCTGGAGGATTGGCGGAAGCCGCTTCTGAACATTGATGTCCACGAGATGTCCGGCCATTCGTTGGATGACGAGAATTTCTTCGATGCGCCTGATCGGGTATCTCCGAAGCGGAACCAAATCCGTGTCCAAGGCAACCGGTTTGCGTACGATTTTCCCAAGCATTCGATTACGGTATTCAGAGTGAAATAAAGCAAGATTCAAAAAAATCGCCTTAAAAAGCGGTTTTTTTGTTGTTTCTTTTATTTGGAGGATCAGTCAGCCGTTATTGCGAAAAGGAGATCGTTATGCTGAACCGGATATGGAAGCCCAGCTTGATGAGGCAAATCTTGATTCTGATTGCGCTTATGCTGCTCACGCTGCTTATTACTTACATCATTACGAACCGAATAGCCCAGCAAATTATCGAACGGAAGGTAACCGCATCCGTCAATACTATCCTGCAGCAGGTGAATGAGAAGATGACGAGCTTTGACAGCGACATGCAAGGAATATCCACCTTCTTGTTTTACAGCCCTAGCGTGCAGACCTATATCAATACCGACGATATGCTGGATCGGGTACTGATGAACCGCGAAGTGCTGTCGGTGTTTGCCAACACGATGTCCATAAAATCCAATATAAGGGGAATTCAGCTGTACGACCGCAGCGGGAAGCTGATGACAAGACTTGGCGAGGGCCAGGACGAGACGACAGCCCCCGTACAGACGATGTCCTACTCCGGGTTGGTTAATTTGGATGACCGTCCGACAGAGCATTTTTACATCATTACGGCTCCGGTATATGGACTGGACAGCAACCATATCGCAACGGAATACCGGGGAACGGGCCGTTACGTGATGGATGTCTCTAACCTTAGCCCGATTCTGAGAAGCGCGAAAGTTACGGCCAACTCCCGGGTGATGCTGTTGGACCGGAATGATCATATCTTAACCAGCGAAGGAAAGGTGTCGAGCAGCGACTCGGTTAACGTCGGCAAGTGGAAGGCGAATCCTAAATTTATCGTCCAGTCGATTACGCTAGGTCCTTCCGGCTGGAAGCTGATCAGCATTATCCCCAAGAGCGAGCTGCTTAATGAGTTGGGAACCGTCAAACGGATTAATGTTACGACCTACGCCATTATGTTCGGCATTCTGTGTATGTTTTTGCTTATTTTCTTCACCCGAATTCTTAAGCCTATTAAATCGTTGATGGATTTCATCAAGTCCTATCCGAAAAACGGAGAGGATAGCCGTTATCAGGTCGTTCACAAAAACGAGATTGGGGTGCTTGGCCAAAAGCTGAATAATATGCTGGACGATATCAGCGAGCTAAGCGATGAAGTCCGCTCTACCCAAATCCGAATGCTGGAAATTGAGCTGGCCAAAAAACAAATGGAAATCTCGGCCTTCCGGAACCAGATCAATCCGCATTTTCTCTATAACACGCTGGAAAGCATCCGCGCCATGGCCTTTTACCATGATGTCCGCGATATTGCCGATCTTTCGGAGTCACTGTCGCGTATGTTCCGCTATGCCGTGAAAGGAAGCAACTTTGTGACGATAGCCGAGGAGCTGGCTCATATTAGGGAATATGCGAGAATCATAGATTTCCGATTCAGGGGGCGGTTTAAGATCGTTATCCGCTGCGAAGAGGATTTGTTGAAGGAGACAATGCTCAAAATGCTTCTGCAGCCGCTTGTGGAGAACGCGGTATTTCATGGGCTCGAGCGGAAGCTCGGCGAAGGCGAAGTATTGATCGATATCCATAAACTCGCCGATCAGCGGATCAGGGTTCTTATTCAAGATAACGGCTACGGCATGAGCGAAAGCCAGCTGCAGGAATTAAGGGAAGGCTTGAAAGGCAACCAGGAATTTGCCTCAGGGGAACAGGGGAAGCAGAAGGGGATCGGAATTTCCAATATTTATAACCGGACGCATCTGTTCTACGGGGAAGCTGCCTCGCTGGAGGTTGACAGCGTGTTAAATGAACGGACGAGCGTCAGCATTACTTTTCCGCCGCACGCCATCGAAGGAGGAGCCGGTTATGTATCGCGTGTTAATCGTGGATGATGAGCCTTGGGTAGCTTACGGCATATCGAAGCTTATCGACTGGGAGTCGGAGGGGTTTCGGGTTATTGGCGAAGCTTATGACGGTTCGTCGGCATTGCGGCTTATCGAGGAGCATCAGCCCGAGGCGGTTGTCTCGGATATCCGGATGCCGGGCCTTAACGGGATTGAACTGCTTAATGAAATAGCCAAGCAGAAGCTGGATACGGAAGTCATTCTGGCAAGCGGGTATTCCGAATTCGAATACGCACAGCAAGCATTGCGGCTTGGCGCTTTCGATTATTTGCTTAAGCAAATCGAGAAGGATCAGCTGCTGGAAACGGTTCGTCGGCTGAGAAGCCATTTGGAGCAGAAAAAGAGGTCTGCCGGCGACCCCGATGCGCCGCTGGACGAGTTGTTCGAGCTGCTGGATGCCGACGGCCATACCCCGATTGGGCAATATCTGAGCAATCGGGGTATGAAGTCGGAGCATCCGAATGCTTTGCTCCTCAATGCGCTATTTCCTTATGCCGCAATGACGGATTCCTCCGGCAGGCTTAGGGAAGTGAACGCGATGGATGGTTATGTCATTAGAACAGGCTCGAACAAGCTGACCTATATTCTCCTATACGACGAAGCTTCGCATGCCAATGAACTGCTGGAGTTTATAAGCGGCAATCTTCAAGAGGCGAGCCATATCGGTATCGGCATGCCCGCTCATTTGTCGTATCCGCTCTCCAAGATGCTTCATGCGGCGGATGTCGCATTGTTCACGTCATGCTTTTATCCGGACCAGCGCATCGTTCGTTATAAAGAGCAGGAGGCTGGCGTCGCCGGGATCTCGGGCGTTATGCTGCAGCTGGAGCTGAGCATGAGGGAGCGCAAGCTGGCGCGGATGCTGGAATGCCTTCAGCTTCTTGCGGAGCAGTGCTTTGGCATGCAGCTGGATCAGGTCGCAAGCGTGTACAATCAGATCATCTCCCTTATTCATAAATATTACAGCCAGACAAGCCCGCAACGGGACATCGAATTTCTCACCTTCGATCAGCTGGCAAGAGCTTACCCATCGCTGGATGCCGTGTTTGAAAGGCTGAAGTCGGGCTTCGAGCTGGAGGGAATGCCTGATCTCCCGGTTATGAGCGGACAGGTGAAAGCGGTTATGGCTTATATCGATTCAAGTTTTACGGAGGATATTCTGCTGGGAGCCGTAGCAAAACGGTTTCATTTGAGCCTTAGTTATCTTAGCTTCCTGATCAAGAAGGAGACGGGAACCTCTTATTCGGACTATATTACGGGCAAAAGAATCGCGCTTGCCAAAGAGCTGCTCAAGGAAAGCGCATTATCCGTTCATGAAATCGTGGAGCGGGTGGGCTACAAAGACTATTTTCACTTCAACAAGCTGTTCAAGAAGCATGTCGGGTTAACGCCAAGCAAATACAGGAAAATATGAAAGCGCTATCTACAATTCAGACCAATTTGCAAAATTATAAACATATGGCCGATTGCCGAATCCGACTATCATGAAAGAGGCAAAAGCCATTACAAGTCTTAAGGGGGAACAAAGGTATGAGAAAGCATTACAGCTTGTGGACGGTCATGCTATTGTCTTGTTCGATAGCGCTTTCAGCCTGCAGCTCGAATCAACCGGATAACACCCAGGAAGGGACGAATAACGCCGCAGCTAGCTCAGCAGAGCCGTCGGCGAGCGCAGCGCCCGCGGATGCGGCGCCGGTCAAATTGACTTGGTTCTCCGATGTTAGCGGCTGGAATCCGCCTTCGCCTTGGAATTCGGATCCCGATTCGGTAGAAGGGACGATTACGAGCAAGACCGGACTGTCCTTCGAGTTCAACATTCCGGCACAGGATGCGGGCACGAAATTAAGCCTGATGCTTGTCTCGTCCAATAAGCTGCCGGACATTATGACGCTGACGGACGGCACGTTGGAGAAGAAGCTGATTGATGCCGGAAAAGTATGGGACTTGGATGAGTTTCTGAAAAAGTATGATCCTTCCTCCCCGCTGCTAACCCATTTTCCGCAGGACTTAAAGCAGGCTTTAATCGAGCGTGACGGTGGTTGGTATGCCTATCCAAGCCATATGGATACGCAGGATGCGCGCAAGATTTACCCGCCGTCCAGCGAATATTTCTCCGACGCGGCCAAATATCGGAACAATAACTCGATTATGTTCAATCAGGAGATTATGCAGCAGGCGGGCATTACGGAAGATGAGCTAAAGACGGAAGACGGCGTGCTTGCGGCTTTCGAGAAAGTGAAGGGACTGAAAATCGACGGAGCACCCGTTGTTCCGCTGATGATTAACGGGAAAGATTATCAAGGTTTATCGGTTGGCGGAACAGGACATGGCGGCACCCTGGGCACGCTGGAAGCGATGTTTGGCGCCATGCCGGTCGACAAGGATGGCAATTACCGCGACGTCATCCTGGCTCCGGAAACGAAGCATGCGCTTGATTTTCTGTACAAGGCGGCAAAGGCAGGCGCCTTTGATCCAAGCCAGATGACCGTGGATGATACATCCACAAAAGCATCCGTCAAGACCGGTCGGGTATTCAGCTTCATCGGCAACTCCGCGAATACCGGATTTACGGACGAGAATGCGGTCGGTACATGGATTACGCCAGGTCCGATGTTATCGAATGAGGGGACAAAGCCGGTAGCAGGCCGCTCCTTGAAGGCAGGCACAGGCTGGATGAACACGTTTATTTCGAAGGATGCGCCTAACCCGGAGAGAATCGCTAAATGGCTGGACTTCATGACAAGCGACGAGGGACTCTTGCTTAATTATTACGGCTTCGAAGGAACCGACTATACGCTTGATGCCAATGGGCTTGTCGTGCAAACCGAGCAAGGGCTGAAGGATGCCGCGGATTATTCCAAGACCGGCGTATTTGCCTTCTGGCCATTCCATAATATTGCCTGGCATGACCATGCAACGGTAGCTCCAACCTCGAACAAAGGGGCGGACAGCGTAATGGCCATGCAGGTACAGACGACGATTGGCAAAAATTCCGAGATTTACGATTCTTCGGCATTGATTATGCCTAGCAATTTTATTGAGGCGGGCAGCAAGATGGCCAATGATCAGCTGCAAATCAAAACCTATCTCGAGGCTCAAATATCCAAAATGATTTTGGCAAAAGACGAGGTATCAAGAGATAAGCTCTATGACGATATGATTGCCCAGGTGAAAAAGATGGGACTGGACGATATCAATGCGAAAATCAACGAACAGTTCCATAAGCAGCAGGAAAGTTACGGTACAACGATTAAAGGCATCAATTCTTAAGCAACGAAGAAGGGGATCGTGTCAAAGCCGGGTGCTTCGGCACGATCCGCCCTTGAGCAGGAGGGAGTCTATTGATGAATCCGTCGGATAAAAAAAGGAAGAGACAAAAAGGCTATGCGCTGCAATCCGACTTGCGAACGCAGACCGAGCTAGCGGTTATGATTGGGCCGGGCGTGATTTCCATCATCGTATTCAGCTTTTTGCCGCTGTTTGGCCTGCTGATGGCTTTCAAGCATTATGACCCCATCAGCGGCGTTAAAGGGATTTTCACAAGCCCGTGGAACCACTTCGATAACTTCAAGCTTATTTTCGATAACTTTCAATTTTGGCCGATGGTCAAAAATACGCTTGGCATTAATCTGATCGGGTCGCTTGTCGGCATACCCGTTACGATTATTTTCGCTCTGCTGCTTAACGAAATCGTCAGTACGAGGTTTAAATCGGCTATTCAGACGATTACCTATTTGCCGCATTTCTTATCCTGGGTTATTTACGGCGGCTTGTATATTACGCTTCTGAATCCGCAGGAAGGGATTATCAACTATTTGCTGGTCCATCTGCATCTGGTGAAAGAGCCTCTCCAATTTCTGTCCGATCCAAGCTATTTCTGGGGTCTGGCCATCGTGACGAATCTGCTGAAGGATCTCGGCTGGGGAGCGATCCTGTACTTGGCCGCCATGGCCGGCGTCGACCAATCGTTATACGAAGCGGCAGCAATCGACGGAGCGGGACGTTTCAAGAGAATGTTCCATGTTACGCTGCCCGGCATCATGCCAACCTTGATGATCATGATTATTTTCGCGGTAAGCGGCATGCTGAACAATAACTTTACGCAAATCTATGTCTTGCAAAACTCTTTGAACATGCCAGCCAGCCAGGTTATCGATACGTACGTCTATCAGACGGGCTTGCTGAACTTCCAATTTGACGTCGCGACGGCTATCGGTTTAATGAAGTCCGTGCTTGCGCTTGTCCTGCTTGTGGGAGCTAACTATGCTTCGAAAAAAATAACAAAATCAGGTCTGTTCTAAGGAGGCATCCCGGTATGGTTGGAGGAAAGTCTTTAGGAGACCGTACATTTTCCATTACGAATACAGTGATCATGGTCGTGATCATGATTGTGACCGTATATCCTTTTTGGTACGCCATCATCAGTTCCCTGAACAGCGGGATTGATCTGCAGCGCGGACCGGTGTTTCTATGGCCTCGCATTTTTACTTGGGCGAGCTGGCGCGCGGTTCTGGCCGATCCGGGTCTGCTAAGCGCAGCCTGGATTACGGTATCCCGCACCGCGTTTGTAACGATTATCTCGATCTTTTATACGGCGATGTTCGCTTATGCCTTCTCTCGTCCTTATTTAAAATGGAGAAAATGGTATATGGCGCTTGGATTTACCAGCATGTATTTCAGCGGCGGACTTATTCCTTCGTTTCTTTTGATCAACTGGCTTCATCTCTATGATCATTATTGGGTATACATTATTCCTTCTTTGTTTGGCGGTTTCTGGAACGTTATTATTCTGAACGCGAACTATAAAGCGATTCCGGATGCCTTGTTTGAATCCGCCAAGCTGGACGGGGCAAGCGAGTTCTCGATCTTCCTGCGCCTCGTCCTTCCGCTGTCCAAGCCGGTATTGGCGGCATTGTCGATCTTTACGGCGGTCGGGATCTGGAACGATTACGGAACAACGCTTTATTTTACGCAGTCCAATGACCTGCAGACCCTCCAGTATTTGATCCTGAAGCTGCTTCAGACAAGCTCGGCGGTAGAGCAGCTGTCAAGCTCGGCATCGCTGTCCAATCCCGCGGTATCCGAGCTGCTGTCCCTCGCGCAGGGACAAGGCGAAATTACGTCGCGAACGATCGAGTTAGCCTCCATGGTCATCGCATCGATTCCGATGATTGTGATGTATCCGTTTGCGCAGCGGTTCTTTATTTCGGGCGTATTGCTTGGGTCGGTAAAAGGTTAATTCCAACAGGAAACGGAGAGGAACAGCGGCTATGAAAGCACCTTTATTCAGAGATCCGATCTATGACGGGGCAACGGATCCTACCGTCGTCTATAACCGGGAAACGAAGGAATGGTGGATGGTCTATACGAGCAGGCGGGCAACCGCGGAAGGTCCCGGAGTGGCTTGGGTACATGGCTCCGATTTCGGAGTCGCGACGTCTTCGGATGGCGGACGGAACTGGGTTTACCGGGGGACTTTGCCAGGGCTTGAGTTCGAGTGGGGGCGCAATACGTTTTGGGCGCCGGAAATCTATTGGCATGAAGGCGTCTATCATATGTACGTCAGCTATATTCAAGGCATCCAGATTGAATGGACGGGAGAACGCCGGATTATTCATTATACGAGCAAGAACCTGATCGACTGGAAGTTGGAGGGACCGCTGCCGCTCAGCTCGAATCGCGTGATTGACGCATGCGTCCATGAGCTTCCGGGAGGCGGCTTCCGGATGTGGTACAAGGATGAAGAGCATGGATCGGCTACCTACGCGGCAGACAGCGAGGATTTGTACCATTGGCATAATCCCAGACCTGTACTTACGCACCGCGGGCATGAAGGACCTAATGTCTTCCGGTTCAAGGGCAGCTACTGGATGATTATCGATGAATGGAGAGGGCAAGGCGTTTACCGCTCCGATGATCTGGACAATTGGGAGCGGAACGGGATGATTCTCGAAACTCCGGGCGTCCGTAAGGATGACGCATGGATCGGCCATCATGCGGATGTAGTCGTCACTGGGAACGAGGCGTATGTCTTTTATTTCACCCATCCGGGACGTAACGGGATGCAAGAGGGCGCAAAAGAAGGATACGAGCAGCGCCGTTCATCCGTTCAAGCAGCACGGCTCGATGTGCGGGACGGAATTCTCGTATGCGACCGGGACGAGGAGTTTGAGATGAACTTGATAGCTGAATAAATAACCTTCAATAACCCGGTCGATCACGGACGGGTTATTTTTTTATGATTAAAACAATTCTGACATAAACCTTACACTGGGTTCAATAACTTTTTCCAAATGCCGATAAAAGTCATGGACGCTCTATTATGGAGTGACAAGGATATTATTTGAACGATATGGGAGGGAATTAATGCAACGCAAGTCATGGAATGACGAGCAGGAACGGTCCGCGTCATTCATTAAATCTGAGCTCACTCTTCCGAAAGGTGGAGGAGCC
Source organism: Paenibacillus sp. BK033 (assembly GCF_004345425.1). GTDB lineage: Bacteria > Bacillota > Bacilli > Paenibacillales > Paenibacillaceae > Pristimantibacillus. The sequence continues at coordinate 383,919 of NZ_SLVP01000002.1, read as the reverse complement.
GTCAGAGGAATGGGCGAGACTTACGAGCCGGATTTATTCACGGGCAGCATGCATATGAGTATACCTGTCTATTCGTCGCCCTGCAGGGAGTTTGAACCGAAGCTCCGGCTTCAATACAGCTCGGGCAGCGGGAACGGTGTGTTTGGACTCGGCTTTTCCTTATCCGTCTCATCGATTTCTAGGCGAACGGATACCGGAATTCCGAAATACGACGGTACGGACCGGTTTTTGCTGGACGGCGAAGAGATTATTCCCAAGCTTGATCCCGACACCGGCAATCCGTTGATCCGAACAGAAAACGAAGGTAATCAACTTTGGACCGTTACCGACTTTATCCATAGGCTGGAGGGCTCTTTCGCGAAAATCGAATTCTGGCAGACCGCCGGAGCTTCTTTTTGGAGGCTGCAATCCGGCAGCAACGTTAGCTCGGTTTACGGCCAGAGCGCGACGGCCCGCATAGCCGATCCGGCCCGTCCGGAACGGATTTTTCAGTGGTGCTTAGAGCAAGATGCCGACGCTAAAGGCAATAAGCGAGCCTATTCGTATGTTCCCGAGAACGGGGAGAATATTCCGCTCGATTTGTCCGGGCAGAACAGGCAGCGTTTGGCTGCCGTTTATTTGCACAGCATCGATTACGGCAATTACTTCGATGAACAACAGGAAGAGAAATTTGCCTATCAGATTGTATTTGATTACGGAGAATACGATATCTCCTTAGAGTCGCTAAATCAGGCCGGCAGCAACCCCCACGTCCCCCAGACATCTTGGCCAACGCGAGTGGACTCATTCTCTACCTACCGAAGCGGATTCGAGGTGCGAACGCACCGTCTTTGCCGTCAGGTTCTCATGTTTCACCGGTTTGCGGAGCTTGGTCCGGATCCTTGTCTCGTTCGCATGACGCGGTTCTCCTATTCTCTCGATCCCTTGGTTCAATTGAACCGGCTGACTTCGGTCGAGATGATTGGCTGTCAGAGACAACAGAATGGAAGCTACATCACCCTTTCCACACCTCCTTTAGAATTTACTTACACTTCTTTTCAACCGAAACACCAAGCATTTCAACTCCTTCAGATTGAGGGAGGACATACCATCCCCGGATATCTGGACGGTACTTCCTATGAATTTGCCGACTTATACGGCGAAGGATTGCCCGGTATCCTGCAAGTCCGCTCCAATTCGGCAGCCTATTGGGAACCGGAAGGAAACGGAAATTTTCGAAGCGTGCGGGTTGCAGATTCATTTCCCGTGACGGAGGAGTCTGCAGCGGGATCGAGGACCTTTACTTTAACCAGTCTCGATGGCGATGGCGTCATGGATTTGGTCGTAACGGATACGCATTGGGCAGGTTTCTATGAAACCGAGTACGGGCGATCCTGGAATGGCTTGCGGCCATTCGAAAGCTTCCCGCTGGAGTATTTGCAAAGCTCCAATCCGAAAGAGCTGGCGGATATGCAAGGAGACGGCGTTCCCGACTTGGTTGTATTTGAGGATCGCCAAATCAAAATCTACCCTTCCGGGTATGAACGAGGCTATGGGAATCCGATTACCGCATTGTACCCTGCAGCATTTCCGCTTGGCTCAACGGACAGCGCGAATGAAGTGGTGACGTTTGCCGATGTTATAGGCGACGGTCTGCCGCACCGGGTCAGGATCCGGAACGGCAGTATAGAATGCTGGCCGAACCTCGGATACGGACAGTTCGCTCCGGTTATCCGGATGGAGCAAGCCCCTTGCTTTGAAGACGAATTTAATGCCTCTCGCCTGTTTCTTGGCGATCTGAACGGATCAGGCTTGACGGATATCGTCTACGTGTACCCGGACCGGGCGGATTTGTATTTCAATCAGGGCGGCAATGCGTGGAGCAAACCGGTAACGGTCTATTTGCCCGAAACGTTTGCGGAGACGGATCGCATTCAGCTTACGGACGTGCTTGGCAATGGATGTGACTGCCTGCTCTTCTCTAAGGTCAGCACGGATTCGGTCAAGCATTATTACTATGATTTTTCCGGCGGACAGAAGCCCAACCTAATGAACCGGACGGACAACGGCGTAGGCGCCATAACCGAAATTGAATATGCAAGCTCGGTCAAGTTTTATCTGGAGGATAAAAAGGCAGGCCGCCGCTGGCAGACCGTACTTCCGTTTCCCGTCCACGTGGTGGAGCGGGTTCGCGTGACAGAGGAATGCACGGGCAATCAGCTCACTACCCGGTACGGCTATCATGAGGGGTATTACGATCCGGCGGAAAAGGAATTCAGAGGCTTTGGCTTCGTGGAGCAATGGGACGCCGAGGAACGTTCAACGGGAACCGGAGCGGCACCTGTGTATTGGAGGCGTTGGTACCATACAGGCTCCGCGCTAAACGCAGCCGCTTTGTCCCGCCGCTATTACGATCAGTACTATAAACAGGACGCATTCGCTTATGCAATGCCGGACAGTTCTCTTGACGAGGCGCTGACGGGTGCGGATGGAGAGACGCTGCGCCAATGCTATGTTGCCTTGAAGGGTATGCCGCTTCGCGAAGAGGTGTACGGATTAGATCAACCGGGAGGAATCTCCGAGCATCCGTATACCGTGCACGAGAGCAATTACACCGTGAAGCTGATCCAAGCACGGCGGCCATCCGCCATGTTTGCATCGCTGCTCGTCCAGGCCAGGGAATCGATAGATTACGAGTATGAGCGGGATCCGCACGATCCGCGCGTGCGCCATGATCTGGTTCTTGCGGCGGATGAGTTCGGACATGCGACGAAGGAGATTCAAATTTATTATCCTCGCCGGTCAGAGGCGGAGCTCTCCCTGCCAGAACAGCATCAGCTGCAAATGCTGCTTCAAGTGAATGCCTATATTAACGAAACCGCCGAGTTTCGTCTGCTTGGCATGGAATGCGAGAGCCAAGCTTACGCGTTGTCGGGGATCGGGCAGCCGGCAGCCTTTTATTTCAATGTGACAGATTTGCAATTCCGGTTCAAAGACTCGCTGCCTCCGGTCATACCTTACGGATCGCTTCCAACAGCAGGCCTGGTTCAGGCTGAGCTGCTTTCCTGGACCCGGCATTACTATTGGAATTTGGCTCAGACGGATGCTTTGCCGCTTGGTCAAACGACGGGAATAGCGCTTCACCATCATAGCGAGCATGCGCTTCTTGCATCGGACCAAGTCAGCAGCCTCTATGCGTCCAGGTTGACAAACGAAGAAATCACGGACGACTGCGGCTATGTTTTGAATGAAGGGTATTGGTGGAATCGGGGGCTGGTCCAGCACTACGCGTCGAGTACGGATAACCGTTTCTATCTGCCTTGGAAAATCGAGAATACGCTGCTAGCCGGCAACACGAATCTCTTCCACCGGACGCAGTTCGGCTACGATCCTTATTGTCTGGTTCCGACGAATACGACTCAATATGTCAGTGAAACGGTATCCACCTCGATGTCCATGGTTCTGGATTACAACGTCATCCAGCCGAAATACACGACGGATGTTAACGGGAATACGGCTCAGGTTCTCTATGATCCGTTGGGCATGGTCACGGTGTCCTCCTTGTTCGGTACTTTGCTCGGCAAGAGGGTGGGAGACGGAGATCTTAACGCGTACCAGACCGTCACGGAAGGCTCATTCGAGGATGTGCTAGCCCACCCGGAACGTTACCTTCAGCAGGCATCGTCGTTTACTTACTACGATCTTTTTGCCTGGGGACAAGGCAGAGGTCCGAACCGTACCGTCGAGCTTTTCCGGGAAACGAGCGTGTCGGAGGAGTCAGACGGCCAAACAACCCGTATTCTCGTCAACGTCACTTACATCGATGGACTAGGAAGGGTTATGGAAACGAGGAAAAGAGCGGATTCCGCGGGCGATGAACGCTGGCTCGTCTCCGGCCGCACGGTCTACGACAACAAAGGAAGACCTGTCGAGCAGTATTTGCCCTATTATTCCAGCGTTCCCGTCTATGAGAAGGATGCGGATTCACAGGCAGTATTGCCTCCGCCGACAAGGACCTCTTATGACCCGCTTTCCCGCGTGTACCGCGTGGATTCGCCTAAAGGGTTTTATGCGAAAACGGAATTTACGCCTTGGGAGGAAGCGCAGTACGACTCAAATGACACGATTGCGGATTCCGAATATTACAAGCAGTTCATGCAGAGTTACCCAAGCCAGCCGAATCAAAGCCAGGCAGACGAGAAGGACGCTCTGCTCAAGGCCTACCGGTTCCGTAACACGCCGCTTGTGCAAGTGAAAGATAACTTGGGACGCGTTTTCCTGAGACTGCGCGATAATCTGGGCGAAACGTCAAGCGGGTTGTTTTCTGCTATGGTGCAAGGAAGCAGCATAAACGCATCGGATGTATGGAACGAACTGGTTCAGCAAGGATATGTGGAGATGACGAATGACGCCTCGGGAAGCGGAAGAGCAACGGCAAAGTTCCGTCCCTATGCCCCAGGCTTCAAGCTTGCGGTAGGCCCGGCATATGAGCCTTTCGCGGATCGGATTGCCGTGCTACTCAGACAGAGCTGTCTGCCGGAATACACGGGTTATGACAGCAAGGGCAACGTCAAATTCGAGATCAACGCGAAGCATTATTATGCGGGCATTGCGCAAGGCGCTCTGCTGAAGGACGTGCAGTTTACCTATGATATGCAGAACCGTCTGTTACGCACGGACAGCAAGGACGCAGGCGTGCGCCTTGGGATAAACAACATGTTTGACGATCCTTCGCATACCTGGGACAGCCGGGGGTTTCATACCGCTACCCTTTATGACGGACTGCAAAGAACGGCCCGGATTCGCGTGGACGGGTCAGATCCTGCTTCCGGTCTAAAGCTGGCTAATACGGTTGAAAAATACGTTTACGGGGATAATGCCGGACTTAACTTGGCCGATGCCCAAAACCGTAATCTTCTTGGCAAGCTGTATACCTTATATGACCAGTCTGGCGTCACGCATTATCAGCTATATAGCTTGCAAGGACATATAGAGGCTACCGAAAAGCTCCTGCTTGTTGATTACGCGGCCGAGCCGGATTGGGATGCGGAAGACGAGCCCGCTCTAAACGGGGAATCCTTCATTACCTCTTATGCCTATGACGGTCTGGGACGCCAGATCGCCGAAACCTCCGCCGATCAAACGGTGTACAGGACCGCTTATAATTTGGCCGGACAGCTGCAGAAGGTGACGGTTGACTTTGCGGAGCAAGCCGGAGTGCCGTTCATTCAAGACATTCAATACGACGCGGACGGCCAGCATTCGCGTATTATCCGGGGCAACGGGACAATAACGGATTTTGTTTACGAAGAGACTACCCGCAGGCTGCTTGGGATAACAACAACCCGGTCCGCTGCGGACGGCAAAGGGGCGGGAAGAAGCACGCTCCTGCAGAAGCTTTCTTACACGATGGATCCTGTCGGCAACATAACGAGGATGCGCGATGACAGCTTCGATACGGTATTCCAGAATCAGCAGATTGTGGAGCCGCTAAGCGACTACACCTATGACGCCCTTTACCGGTTGATTCAGGCTTCGGGACGCCAGCATCCGGGGATATTGCCGGATACGCACGCAACGGGCTTCAAGCAAAGCATGTGGCTGCCTGCAGCGCCGCCTCACCTGAATGACGGGGACAAGCTGGAAAATTATACGGAGACCTATACGTACGACGAAGCGGGCAATCTCGTCAGAACCCGGCATGCCGCAGCTTCCGCCACTTGGACGCGAGCACTGACGGTAAGCGAGGACTCCAACCGGCTGAAGGAAATGACAACCGGCACGCAGTCGGGGCTTCCGGTACAGCTGCAATACGATGGTAACGGCAATCTGCTCGCGCTTGAGCATTTAAGCTCCCTGCAATGGAATTACCGGAACAACCTGGCAAGCGCAACCGTCATCGCGAGAGAAGGGGACCAATCGGACTGCTCCTACTTCATCTACGAAAGCAGCGGACACAGGGTCCGAAAGGTGCTGGAGCGCAAAATCAGCGACGGCATAACCGAGATTCAAGAAAAAATCTACGCGGGCCGTTTGGAAATCAAACGCGTTACCCGGGTTCAGAATGGGGTGCGATCCATCATCCTTGAGCGGTACACCTACCGGGTCATGGAGGATGAACGAATGGCCGCCATCGTAAACTTTTGGACCAAGGACGATCCGGGACGCGAGACCGATGCCATTGGCAAACGGCAATTGCGGTATCAATTAAGCGATTATCTCGGTTCCTCCACCATGGAGGTAGACGAGGACGCCGGCTTGATCAGCTACGAGGAATATTTCCCATATGGCGGGACGTCTTATCTGACCGGACCGAATCAGGTGGAGGTCCAGCTGAAGGAGTACCGCTATAGCGGCAGGGAGCGGGATGACTGCACCGGCTTGTATTATTACGGAGCACGGTATTATCCGCCTTGGCTGGGACGTTGGTTGAATCCGGACCCGGCAGGCACGGCGGATGATCCGAACATGTACGCGTTTGTCAGCGGCAACCCGATCCGTTTCGTTGATCTGAACGGAATGGGGAAGAAGAAGAAGAAATCCGGCAATGGCGTCGCCAAGAAAAAGCTGGCAGCCAAGATGAAGGCACAGCAGCGGAAAAACGACTTAACGAAGTTTGTTAACGGCGACAGCGCGACGAAAGCGCAGACCATTTCGCAGTTGAGGGGAAGACCTCTCCGGGTAACTTTGGCGAGACAGTCTTTTGTCCGCAAGGTGCTTCATAAGGAAGCGGATAAGGCGCAGGTGGAGTTGGACCAGTTCGACGTGCCGCCAAGCTCGGGCAAAGCCCTGCCGGTAAAGGTAGCAGACCCGACAGGCGTGCAGGGAGGCTTCTTCTTCGGCAAACGCGACTACATCGAGAGACAGCATATCGTTTCCCCATCCAGTCTAAACGTGGACGGCCGCGATTCCACCAACGACACGATGGGCAAGGCAAGCGCCTTCCACAGCACAAACAACTTGCCGGCGAGTCTGTATTCCAGCAGGGATGATACCAAGCTTGGCGGCTTGGGCGAGGCCTGGTGCCACCTGATCGCTCACTGCCTGGGCGGTCCGGAAGCCTCCAACAATCTCGTGGCGGGAAGCCAAGGCTCCAACCTCGTGCAGCTCGGAATAGAGCTCGCCATTAAAGATTTTGTCAGCGCAACGGGCGAGAAGGTGCTCATTAAGGTAGGCGCCAATGTGCGGCTTAGGGCTGACGGCGCAATCACGCATATTGCGGATGAATTCTTCTATCAAATCTATGACTTGAGCGGCAAACAAGTTTACGCCACCAAGTTCAAAGCCGATATTCTTCGGGCGGATACGCTCCAGAAGCAGAAGAAGACGGAAGCGACCAAGAGTTTGAACAGCCATTTCGGCTATTAACTCCATTCGGGAACCAAGGAGGACCATATTATACATGGATATTCGATCGTATCTGAGCGATACTCATCCGTCGGTGGCGCAATTTTACGCCAATAACCCGAAGTTCGATGTAACCAGCTTCCAGTTCGCAGACGCGGCATCGGTAGAAGCTTTAAACGGAACGGGCGAACAACATGCGGAGGCGCTGCATTTGCTTGGCGGCTACCAAAGGCTGCTCCGACTCACCGATAATCCGCAGGCGGCCGGCGTATTGCTGGCCGGCAGCGACAACGGACATCCTCCGCTGCATTCGGCGATTCAGATTGCAGCGGTCAATCCGGAGCATTTTGTAAGCTCCTACGGACCGCTGCTAGGGGATGACGGGGAGGCGCAAGCAACCGTCATTCATGAGAAAGCTAGGCATATTCAAGCTCAGTTGATGCATGAATGGGCTTCCGTGTCGCAGCTGTCTGCGCCCTATACGCGAAATTTCGCGGCTAACTCCATATCGGGCGCAATTGTTCAGCATTATGAAGAGCTCCCCGATTATCAGAAGATCTTCGGTACGCTGAACTACTGCGAGTGCGATGAATGCAAATCCATTTTTGGCCCGGCCGCGTACCTGGTCGATTTGATGCGTATTGTGAATCAGAACATCACGGTGCCAAACCAATCGGCTATTCCGGCTAATATGGCGTTGGCGGCTCGCCGCCCGGATTTGGCCAATCTAGCGCTTACCTGCGAGAATACGAACACCACGATGCCTTATCTGCAGATTGTTAACGAGCGACTCGAGGCGACCGTCAGGTCGGCAATGGAAATCGAGGGGGATCTGTATCAGACCCTGGCAGCACAGGTATTTCCGTTTAATTTGCCTTTTCAATATCCGTTGGAGCAGATCAGGATTTATTTGTCCCGGATGAACGTAAGACTCCAGGATTTATTTGCGGTATTTGGCGCACCTGACGAGGGAACGGCTGCTGAAACGCTTGGCCTGTCCCCGGAGGAATTCCATCTGATTGGCACCTCTGCAACGGACGAAACGCAGCTGAAGACCTTTTATGGCGTAACCGATCTTGCAACGCTGTCCGACGTAAAGACCTTCTGCGGGCAAACCGGCATAACGCTGGTGCAGCTTCAGACGTTGTTAAACCAAGATCTTTCGGCAGCCGAGATTGAAGCCGGGCTGATGAAATCATTCTTCATTAACTATGGGCTTTCCCAGCCCCTTCAGGTCAACAGTCAAGGTGCGGCCTTGAAGATCGATTATCTGACCAATGACGCTCTGGACCGGATCCACCGGTTCCTGAGGCTGAGCAGCAAGCTGGGCTGGAGCTATGCGGATCTGGACTGGGCGCTGCAATGCGTCAACGCCGGAGCTCCGAAGCTGGACGCCGGAGCGTTGGCCGGTCTTGCGAAGCTGAAGTCTGCGATGGAGCAATGGAACATGTCCGTCCTGCAAGCCGGCGCGCTTATCTTCGATGTGAAGACGTACGGGCAGGGCGATTCCGCGGTATCGAATACGGTGTTCGATAAGCTTTTTAACGGACCGGAATCCGCCTCCTATCATCCAGCTGACGAAGGGAAAAGCAGCTATTCCTCTAATACGATGTTTAAGGACAACCTTTTATATTGGATGATAGGTGCGGCAGATGCCGACAATATGAAGCTCGCCGCCCGGATTGCCGCGGCCCTGAAGCTGAAACAAAACGATCTTGAGCAGCTCGCGACAGCGCTGTTCGGCAACGAGGCGAAGGTAGCGTTAACCGTAGGTCAATTATCCGTTCTCTATCGTTATTCCTTGTTTGCCGGCATGCTCGGAATGCCTATGGCGCAATTTGTTATGCTGCTTGCCTTGTTTCAATCCTTTACGCCCGTCCCCTCCATGGATGCGTGGATGTTATTGAGAAAGAACGCGGACCGCTTGAAGAGGTCGAGACTTAACGTCTACGAACTGGACTACGTGGTGAACGGGAACGTATCCGACTACGTCGATCCGCTGTACCGTTCCGCGGATCTGGACGGTTGGCTCGGCAATCTGCCCAAGCTTATCGCAAGCGCGGGTTCGGATCAGGATGCCGACATGGCGTTGAAGGATCAGCAATTAAAGCTGATTGGACAGCTTGCGGCATTCTTCCATGTGCAAACCGCACGAATAAGCAGCTTGATTCTATTGTTCGGCTACACCGATATGATCGCCGTGTTCACCGATCCGAAGCAGCGATCCACGGCGGAAGCAAGAATAAAGCAGCTGTCGCAGTGGCTTGTGCTGGCGAAGAGGTTCGGGCTGACAAACGATGATCTTGCGGTGATCAAGAACAGCCTCACCGCACTTGGCATTGTTAACCCGGCAAAGCTCAGTGCCTCGAATGTACTTGACATTTACGCTTATCAGGAATTGAAAGCGATCTTTGGCGATGTGAACGGAGCGGTTGCCGGATACCTCAGCGCTTCCTCGGAAAGTGACGCATCCGCCGCTATCGCCCCGGTTGCCGGGCTTACGGATACCGAATTGGCTTCCCTATTTGGGTTGTTCCCGCAGTTATCCCGCATCGACCGTCTATATTTGCTGCAGAAGGTGACGGGGATCATGCATGCAACCGGCGCCGGCTTTAGTCTTTTGTTAGGTGTTAGCGAGATTGCCGGACAGGATGCCGCAACGCATTGGACGGACTACGCGAAAGCGGCGGATAATCTGCTGCTGGCGTTAAGAGCGCGTTTGGGAGGCGACGATTGGGACAGCTTGTTCCTTCAGGTGAACGGTGCCGTTCAGGAGAAGCAGAGGACGGCATTGATTCCAACGGCGCTCCATGCGCTGTCGCAAAAGGATGATTTGGGATGGATCAAGAACAGCCGGAATTTGTATGAATATTTGTTAATCGACGTGGAAATGAGCGGCTGCGCGACTATCTCTTATATCAAAGAAGCGTTGAACGCCATTCAGCTGTATCTCCAGAGATGCAGGGAGCGGCTGGAGCCGGGGGTCGTTCAATTCAATATTCCTGAGGCCTGGTGGAGTTGGATGATCAACTACCGTCTTTGGGAAGCGAACCGCCAAGTGTTCTTATATCCGGAAAACTATATTAATCCGTCCTACCGGAAGAACAGGACCTCTCTGTTCACCGATTTGCAGAATACGCTGAAGCAGGGCGATATTACGAAGGGGACCGTGGAGGCCGCATTTCGCAGGTACCTGGACAGCTTCGCCGAGCTTGCCAAGCTGAAGGTTGTCGACACCTATCATACGCGCGTGACGGATGAGACGCATAATAACGCGGAGGTGACGTATCTTTTTGCCCGGACGGAAACGCAGCCTTACAAGTATTACTATATGACGCGGGATGAAGGCAACGTGTGGTCGGAATGGAACGAGATTAAAGTTTCGATCAATTCGGATACCGTCTCGCCCGTATATGTATTCAACCGCCTCTTCCTGTTTTGGGTCGAGCAGAAATCCGTAAGGGATAACGGCACCGGCTCGGCACAGCAGCGTTCGGTAAGAGCCACGATCCGGTATACGTTCTACAACTTCAGCGGTACCTGGGTTGCCCCGCAAACGCTGTCGGAGGATACGGTCATTTCGGCGGACAACAGCACTTTTATGAATTTGAATGGAGTCAAAACGCTGTTCGACGCTAGTCAATTTGATGCCTCTCAGCTTTGGTGGAACAAGGTCTATCCGCTTAAGATCGAAAGAAATAACTATCTAACGCCTAATGTCGGGGCCAACCCATTCGAGAAGCTGGTCATTTTCCTGGGTCCCATGATTGATATTGGCGGTCTGTCCGCATTCGCGATGCCGGCGGCCCCGCAGTCCGCTACAGACGCGCTGCAGCAATTCGAGGACCGTTTATACGAAGTGACTCATCAGTTCGTCCTGGCTAAAAATGTCGGGCACACCGGCTTCCTGCCCGTGTTCCGTCCTATCGTAATGAACGATGACCTGCAGCCCGGCTTTATCGTAAACCCGGACGAGTACATCATAGCGGGGAAAGAGGCATTAATCAGCCAGACTTATTTCCGGCCGGAAATTGACCGCAGCTCCGGCAGGCTGAATCTGATTGACACGAATCAAATCGTATACGACAACTATGCGGCTGATTCGATCCGGACTCCTTCGCCGGTTGTTGCGGCATCCCGGTTGAATGAAGCATCCTTTGTCTCGTCATCGCTTGGCCTGGATGCCGGGCAGTCGACGGCGGTTTGGAACGGGCTTATGAAATCCGGCTATATCAATGAGCGAGGCTTCGTTCAGGGCTCCTTCCGTTTTGCTCAGCTCGGAAAGGACGTGGCCGGCTATCTGTCCGGACAGGCGGATATCCCGGCGAAAACGTCTTATGTGCTGCAGCAGATCAGCGGAGCAATGGGAACGGTATCGCTGTCCGGCAATATGAGGGGCAATGAATACGAAGTGCTTACCGTAAAGAACCATCCTGCGGCCTTTTTGTTCAAAGGAGATAAAGAAGCCTTCCTGCTGATGGATATCGATGAGGAGCTGCATGTGCCCGCCATTAGCGAAGCGCTGCTGAACCCGGATACGATTTTTACGCCGGCGTCCTTTATTTCGTCCAATCTCAACATTAACGCAGACGGTTCCCAATCGATCTACAATCTGCTCGTGCAAGGAGGATTCCTGGATGAGGACGGGGTCCTGCAAAATGACTCGGATGCCCAGAGCCTGACGGAGTATCTGCAGCCGCAGCTCGTCGCCAATACTTCGGCAGTCGTGAACATCCTGATGAACAGTCCCATGTTCATGGAACAGTCCTTTGTCGCGCCGGCGCCGATTGATATTGAAGCTTCCGGCTCCCAATCCGTGTACCAGCAGCTCGTCAAATCGGGGTATTTGGACCCTAACGGCAGAATTATGGCCGATATCGATTTCTATGAATTAAACGAATTCGTGGAAGGGCTGCTGGACGGACAGCCAAACGAGAATCTGAAGGTCCGTCATGTCATGGATACGCTGTACCAATGGCCGTTTCCGGTATCCGTCGGTTTCCTGGACCGGAACAAGGACGGCATCGGCAGCATGAAATACAACTTCACGGCATTCCGCCTGACGACAGCAGCCGTTCACCGGCTTAGCTCGGCCCTCTTCACCGGCGGAATCGACGCGCTGCTCAGTCTGGAGTCGCAGCAAATTCCGGTTGAAGCGGAGCTGCTGTTCAAGCGATTCCGGTTCGACAGCCATTTTGTCATAGCGCCGGCGGCGGCGGACGGGGCGCAGGTTGATTTTGACGGAGCTTACAAGACGTATTATTGGGAGCTGTTCTTCCATGCGCCGTATTTGATCGCCGACCTGCTCAAGACCAATCAAAGCTATCAGGACGCAGAGAAGTGGTATCAGTATATTTTCAACCCTACGTTGCAGCCATTGCAGATCGGTCCGGGTGACTTCCAGACATCGACGATTGGGCTGACAAGCTCGCAGCGTATTTACAAGATTCTGGTCGATCAGAAGATTATTACGGACGAAGGGGCCGTAAGCACGGATTTCTCGGAAACCACGCCGATTGACCAGTTGTTCGCTTTCTTGGACGACAAGCAGATCGATTCGGTCCGAAACCGGCTTCTGAACGACCAATTGAGCAATTCGAATGCGCGTTTCTGGCAGTTTAATCCTTTCCGGAATCACACTTTGGAAGCTCTTAAGGATCAATTGACCAATCCGCAGGAGATTGACGCCTACAATATGGATCCGTTTGATCCGGACGCCATCGCCGGCTTGCGTATTGGAGCTTATGAAAAAGCGGTTGTAATGGCTTATATCGACAACCTTCTGCAATGGGGCGATTCCTACTTTGCGCAGTACACCTGGGAGTCGATTGTAACGGCTACGATGATGTACGTGTACGCTTATGATCTGCTGGGGCAAAGACCGGAGGATCTTGGGAAATTCCCGGAACCGGAGCCCAAAACGTTTAACGATCTTCTTGCGCAGTACCAGAAGGACATTCCGCAATTTTTCATTGCGTTGGAGCAGGAGGCGCCTGCAGGCGACGCATTAATGGCGTATTCTCCGTTCAATGCGCTGGACACCTATTTCTGCGTACCGGAGAACCGGCAATTTATCGGGTATTGGGACCGGGTGGAGGACCGTCTGTTCAAGATCCGGCATTGTCTCAACATCCAGGGCATACCGCAATCTCTCGCTTTATTCGAGCCGCCGATTGATCCCGCTCAATTAATTCGCATGGCGAGCTCCGGCGTAAATCCGTTGTCTGCCCTGTCGCCGGTGGATCAGGGGGTTCCTTACCGGTTCGCCTTCCTGCTGGATAGAGCCAAATCGATCGCGGGCACGTTGACTCAATTTGGCGGAAGCTTGCTCGCCGCGCTTGAGAGGAACGATGCGGAAGGTCTGGCGCTCCTGCAGAGCACGCACGAGAAAAATATCCTTAATCTCACGACAATGATCAAGGAGAAGCAACTGGAGGAGATTGCGGATACGGTTGCGTCCCTGACGGAGAGCCGGGCAAATGCCTTGTTCCGTCAGAATCATTACAGCTCCCTGTATAACGAGAACATCAACGGGCTTGAGATTACCGATTTGACCCTAAGAGGGGTTTCGGCGAATCTTCAGGTGGCTTCCGTTGCCATTCACGGGCTGTCGGTCGGGGCTTATCTGGCACCGAACATATTCGGATTGGCGGACGGCGGCATGCAATTCGGCGATGCGGTAAATGCGGGCGCCGCCATGGTGGACGGAACGGCAAACGGATTGGATAAAGCCGCCGGCTTGATCAGCACCGGAGCACAGTACGTGCGCCGCCGGGAGGAGTGGGGGCTGCAGCGGGACATAGCGGCTTCCGAGGTGAAGCAGCTGGATCAGCAAATTGCCGGTTCAAACGTCCGGGCGGACATGCTGCAGCGGGAGCTGGACATTCATCAACAATCGATGAAGCAGCAGGATGAAGTCGAGCAGTTCCTGCGCGGCAAGTTTACCGGCCAAGAGCTGTACCAATGGATGATCAGCCGGCTGTCAACGACCTACTTCCAATGCTATCAGCTTGCAATGGACATGGCGATGGCTGCGCAAGCGGCTTACCAGTACGAGCTGGAGCGGCAGGATGAATTCCTGCAGTTCGACTATTGGGATAATCTTCACCGCGGACTGCTTGCCGGAGAAGGCTTGCTGCTTGCCTTGAGTCAGATGGAGAAGGCTTACCTGTTCAACAATTCCAGAGATTTGGAGCTGGAGAAGACGGTTTCCTTGCTCAGCCTGGATCCGGTCAAATTTATGGCTTTTAAGGGGGGGATGCAGGGCGGCACGGGGACACAGGGCAAGCTGGATTTCGAATTCAGCGAGAAGCTGTTCGATTTCGACTTCCCGGGTCATTATTGCCGCAAGATCAAGTCCATCGCGATATCCATTCCGGCTGTTGTCGGACCGTACCAGAACATTAACGCAATACTGGTTCAAAACCGCAATTCGGTTGTCGTTCAATCGGACGATAAAATCTCGGGGGTCAAATATCTCCTCGATCCGGCTAATCCGTTACCGGGAACGGACGTATTAAGGCAAAGCCGTCTCGCGCAGCAGGTTGCCGTAACCAGGGGGATGAATGATTCCGGGCTGTTTGTTCTCGATTTCAGAGACGACCGGTATTTGCCGTTCGAAGGGACGGGAGCCGTATCCTCGTGGACGCTGAGTCTACCGCCGGAGACGAACCGATTCGATTTCGCCAATATCTCGGATGTAATCGTCAAGATCCAGTACACGGCCAAAGACGGCGGGACAGACTTTGCCAATCAGGTGCGGCAGCTGCTGCATGCGGACAACGCTCCATATCCGTATACGCCGGCGAAAATCATCGACCTGAAGCAAGCTTTCCCAAGCGAATGGTTTGCTTTGTTTAGTCCGCCTGCGGCTCAAGGCGTGCAGCAGATCAGCTTCCCAATCACGGACCGGACGATTTTGACTCATTTATCGAATGTAAGCCTATTGTCAGCCACGGTTCTGGTACAGACGTCCAATCAAGCAATCGTGTCCGATAAGGATGCGAATACGCCGTTTTTGAGCTTGAAGCTTGGGGATAATCCAGCGGCGCCGATCCGCGTCACGAACAACTCGGGCACTTGCGATTTAAGCAATATCGCAGGAACCGGCTTCAATGCCGTCCTGCAATTCCAATTATCCAATACGCCGGCGGCTCTTCTGCTTAATGGAGCATTAAATCCGGATGTGTTAGCAGGGCTTACGGTCATTATTACTTATCAATCCAATGTATTCGCGAAAACAAGCACAACCAACTAAACCAATAAAGGGGTTATGAATGATGGATTGTTTAGACTCTCTTAAAATCAACTTGGGCGAGGCGAAAAATTTGACGGACGTGAACTGGTCCCAAGTGAATATTCAAGATATTAACAACAACAACTTTCAGTTCGGAAAGCCGTTCTACCTGGTATGTCCCGGGGAGCATTGCCAGGATAACGTCAATTTCACGCCTCAAGCTCACCGCTTGTGCCAGTGTACGGACATTAACGGGCATTCGATTCCGGGCTGTTCCCCGCACGACTACCTGTACCCGTATGCGGCTCAAATATGCTTCAATACCAGCAATCCATCCGATTTGAGCCATGCCACGCTTGGCAACCGAGGCTGCATGAGCCTGGGCGATACCTGGAATGTCGTTACCTGCTATTGCTGCTGCTCCTGCTTCGCGCACGGTACTCAAATCGGCACGCCGCAGGGCTCTCAAGCGATCGAGAAATTCAGCGTTGGGGATAAAGTGATCACGGCCAGCTTGAAGCAAAGCTCGGAAGGGCTGCAGCTGGAGTGGAAGAAAGCCAAGCTGAATTTCAGTAACGGTACCGGCCCCGAGAGTCATCAGCCCGCGATGATCTACATCCGCTTCGGCGGTCATGGCAGCATCATCGTAACGCCGGACCATCTGTTCCTTATGCCAAGCGGCAAGCTGAAGCGCGCTGACCGGCTTGTGCCGGGCAAGGATTTGCTCGTGTCCTACAACAATACGCATGTAGAAATCAACGAAATCAGCGTTGGCGAATACAGAGGCGGCGTGCATCATATCGCTACCGATGTTGCTTTTGACGGAACGCTTGACGGGCACTTGCTGCTGTCAGAGGGACTCGTATCCGGCGATTTCAATCTGCAGATCCATCAAAGAGAGCTTCAGGGAAGTGGTCTGCTCGAGGATACCGAGGATCTTCCGATAGTAGGCACAAAAGAATACGAAGCGGCTCACTCGCACTTGGTTGCCGGAAATTATTTGTCGTTCAGCGCTCCAAATCTTAAAGCGGGCGAGGATACGCATGCGGTAGCTGCAACTGCCCAAGCAGCAGCGCAGCGCAGTAAGTTCTACGTGCATGGTTCCAACGTGGCATTTATACCGGACAACGCGGCAAGCTTCATCAGCCCTCTGCAAGCCATCGATGTAAACGATAAAGCGGACAGATGGGGCTTTACGGAAGTGAGCATCGGCAATGCGATGGTGAAATATTTGGTGAACCTGTTCCAGGGCTTCTACCCGGATATTACCTTCTACCATGACATTGGCCGTCTGGAGCCAAACGCTTACGCCTTCACCCAATATGGCAAACAGTACATTGTTCTTTCGGGCGGATTGACCCGCATTAAAGGTCTCGGCATGGAAGGAATGGCCTTTATCCTCGGAAATATGGTCAGCCGTCTTCAGAAGAGCGCCCCGCTGAACGCGGACGGCTTCACGACCGTTGGCATGGCGGATTACTATACGCCGGCGATCCTGCAAAATATGTTCTTCGGCAATCTTTATGCTCCGTTGATGACAAGCGGTTTGGAGCAGATTCAAAACGTGATCTTCGGCAACATTAACGCCTCGCTGCACGATGCCTTCGAGACCGATCCTTTCCAGCCGACGACGGGAACGAGAATGGATGCGGTGGAAGCGGGCAACGGCATGAATTTCCCTCCGAACGGGATTGGCGGCCCTGAGCTGAACGGGCTGAAGGTTACCGGAGCAACGGTAACGGGGCCTGCGATCAGCGCAGCTTCGCTGGTGACGGCGGATATTACCGCCGACCTTGCGGCGGCGGCGTTCAAGCTGCTGCAGGACAAGAACATTGTGGATGCGGCGGGCTTGATTGCAGCGGATTTCACGGTAGCGACGGATTTATCGTTCTTGTTCGCGGATCAGACGGATGAAATCAAGACGTTGCTTACGGAAGAGGTCCGTTATGTCTTGCTGCATGCCGCATCCACCGTTGAACTGCATTTCAATACGACTGTAAAAGCGATCCATGCGGCCGATGAAGACGATTTTTCGTTTACGCCTAACGCCGTTATTACGGATGCGCAGCCGGGCAAGAGCAATTCGTCGGTATTGCTGAAGGTTTCTCTCGAGCGGGGAGTCACGTATACCGTGTCCGTCTCCAGAGCATTAACTTCGGATATCGGATCAACCTTGGATCCGAACTCCTCGACGGCAGAAGTTACGTTGAAATAACAGCTTAATAACAACGAGAAAGGGGATTAAGAGATGGAATCAGCCGCTCCAGAGATGGGAGCATTCACAGGGACGATTGAAGAACAGTGCAGGCAATTCGGCAGTATCCTGGGTTTGGAAGGCCCGGTATCGGAAGAGGTATTGTTCGCGGCTGTTCATGATCCCAGCTATGCGCATAATTTATTGTCCGCAAGAAGATCGGAGATGTTTCTGAATTATCTGCTCAGTAATCCTCCTAAGGTGGATTCGGCGTCGGAAGCGGAGACGGAGGCAAAATCCGCTGAAGGAACCCCTTCCAATATGGTACTCGCCAAGAAGGTTGGCCATGCCTTGTGGAAATGGGCCAAAGCGGGCTTTGCTACGGTAGAGGACGAAATATACCGCAAGCGGATGGATGCCTGTACGGTATGTCCGCACAGTCAGAGCAAACCGGATAAGCTGCTATACAACGCCTTGTCCAAATCAGCGGCAAGCGACGGAACTGCCGAGAAGATCTGCGGCAAATGCGGCTGCGTGTTATCCAAGAAAACCAAGCTGCCAACGGAATCCTGTCCGGACAATCATCCGGAGCTTGCCGGAATGACTCGTTGGGAAGAGCCTATTACCGTCTGATTCTTTTTATAGTTCGTACAAACGGAAAGCTGACGCTGGTATTTAACCGGCGTCAGCTTTCGTGGTTTTGCTTGATCAACGCAGCTTCCTGAACGCAGACCTTAATTCATTCGTAAATAACGCCGGCTGCTCCCAAGCGGCGAAATGTCCGCCTTTATCCAGCACGTTGTAATAATAGAGCTTGGGATAAGCCTGCTCGGCCCAGCTCCTTGGCGCTTCATAAAGCTCATCGGGGAAGACGCTGACCGCCGTCGGAATCTTGACGCCTTTGACGCCGAAGAAAGGATACTTGTTCTCCCAGTAGAGACGAGCCGATGAAATGGCGGTGTTCGTCAGCCAATAAAGCGTAATGTCATCAAGGATTTCGTCGCGCGATAATCCTCCGGGTTTTCCTCTGAAGGCGTCGGACATTAGCTTTAAACTCTTTTCATCGTGATCTAGCAGAAAGGCTGCCAGACCGATAGGCGAATCGGCCAATGCGGTTAACGTCTGCGGGCGAGTCCCCATCAGTTCGGCATAACCAAGATGCTTGTTAAAGAATTGCAGCTGTTCGTATGCGCGTTTTTCCTCGGGAGAGAGACCGTCGGGCATCGAATCGCCGCAATGGAGCGCTTTTTCAATATCGGCAGGAACCGTTCCGGGCATATTGGAGTGGACGCCAATTAATCCTTCAGGCGCCTTCACCGCCATCAAGTCGGTGATGATCGCCCCCCAATCTCCGCCTTGCGCCACATACTTCGTATAACCAAGACGCTTCATCAGCTCAATCCAGGCATTTGCAATCCTGTCCGGTCCCCAACCAGGTTCCGTTGGTTTCTCTGAGAATCCGTAGCCCGGCAGAGAGGGGATCACGACAT
Source organism: Paenibacillus sp. BK033 (assembly GCF_004345425.1). Taxonomy (GTDB): domain Bacteria; phylum Bacillota; class Bacilli; order Paenibacillales; family Paenibacillaceae; genus Pristimantibacillus. The sequence goes on along the minus strand of NZ_SLVP01000002.1, from coordinate 364,673 downwards.
CAAAGGCGTCCGAGGCTTTTCCGCCATAAGCCGTCGGATTGCTGAGCGGATCAATAATCTTCATCATCTCGACAAAGGAGCCCGGCCAACCATGCGTAAGAATGATCGGCAGAGCGCCTTTATGCTTCGAACGGACGTGAATAAAATGAATGTCTAGTCCGTCGATATTGGTAATGTACTGAGGATATCCGTTAAGCTTCGCTTCGAATTTGCGCCAATCATAATCCTTCGCCCAATAACGCGCCAGCTCTTTCATCGTCTCCAGCTGCGTGCCCTGCGATTGATCCTTAACCGTCTCGCGATCTGGCCATTTGGTTTCGTTAATGCGTCTGCGAAGCTCGCTCAGCTCGGCTTCCGGTATATGCGCTTGAAATGAACGGATGGAGTCCGCTTGGGAAGGTTCGGAAACTGCCTGAGGCCGGTTAGCATTAGCGAGCTGCGCATTTCCTAAGGTCAAAACCACCATTATGGTCACTATAAAACCGTATTTGTTCATGAGTAAAATCCTTTCTGAGATCGAAGTACAGATCGAAGTACAGGGGGATTGACCATAACCATTATGTTCCATCAATTTGACAGTTATTATTCTTACGACCTGTTTGCAAGCTCTTTGGTCGCAACTCTATCGAACGTTTAAAACCCCGGCAAGAAGGTAAACATGAGCATATTCATTTTCTTAGTTGGGGAGGTGCTGCATGTTTATCGAAGCTAGCTCCAAATCAGAGCTAAATGAATCTCTAGAAATAAATGAACAGACGCTTAAGGGGATATTCAGCAACTGCTATGATATCGTTTTTCGGCGTATACAAATATTCGGTCAAATCAATGCTTTATTAATCTATATGGATGGTCTCGTAGACACCATAGCCCTGGATCAAATCCTGTTGAAGCCCTGGATGCTTGGATTTCCTTCTATTAAGTTAAACGATACAGACAAAGTAGACGCTATCCTGGAGCAGCAGCTGGTAGCCGTCTCCAAGACTGCAACTGCCAGAAATATCGATACGATCGTGCAAGGCATCCTAACTGCGAACGTCGTTATTCTAGCAGAACGTGCGGCAAATGCGATTATTGCGGATTTGAAGGGCTTCGAGCATCGAGCTGTCGAGGAGCCCTCCAATGAAATTACGCTCCGGGGACCAAGAGAAGGCTTTACGGAAAACCTTAACATTAACACAAGCATGGTTCGCCGGAAACTCCAAAGTCCAAAGCTTAAGATGGAATCGGTGACATTGGGCAGCTTATCCCGAACAACCGTGGTAATCGGTTATTTGGAAGGTATCGCAAATCAATCGGTTGTCGAAAAGGTTCGCAAGCGAATTGGCGAAATTCAAATCGATACCGTGCTTGGCGGCAATTTTATCGAGGAATTTATTGAAGACCATCCGTTCACTTTCTTTCCGCAAATCCAGAACACGGAGCGGCCGGATATTGTAGCAGCTTATCTTGCAGAGAGGAAGGTAGCGATATTCGTGGACGGATCTCCTTTTGTCCTTATCGCACCATGCACGCTATGGAATGCCTTCCAATCCGCAGATGATTATTACGAGAGATTTCTGTATGCCACCATGATTCGCTGGCTGCGAATGATCTTGATCATCGGTTCCTTATTCATGCCCTCCATGTATGTCGCCATTACCACCTTCCATCCGCAATTGCTGCCTGCGAATTTCCTGCTCAGCATTACCTCGGCGCGTGAAGGAGTACCGTTTCCCGCCGTTATTGAAGCATTTCTCATGGAATTTCTGTTCGAAGGCCTGAGGGAGGCCGGCATCCGTTTGCCGCGTCCCACAGGCTCGGCTATCAGCATCGTAGGTGCTCTCGTGATCGGACAGGCAGCTGTTGAAGCAGGGATTGTATCGGCTCCGATGGTTATCGTGGTTTCCATAACGGGTATCGCTTCGTTGATAACTCCTCGTTACAGCATGGGGATCGCATTTCGAATGCTTCGATTTCCGATGCTTCTCTTTTCGGGTATGTTTGGCTTATACGGCATTACGATGGCCACGTTATTGCTTCATATTCACCTCACGAATTTGGAGTCGTTTGGAGTGCCTTATTTAAGTCCGATATCTCCCTTATCTAAAGAGGAACTCAAGGATGTTCTCATCCGTGCACCCAGATGGAGCATGCATTCCTTGCCGTTATCGGGATCAAAGCGCCATAAGCGACGCTTTCCCAGAGGTCAACAACCTGGCACCCAAGGAGACGACGCGCAGTGAAATTCCGCCTTTCAGTCTGTCTTAGTCTGTTATTTTGTTTCGCCCTTCTTCTTACAGGATGCTGGGACCGGGAAGAGCTTTCCGACAGGGCATTTGACCTTGCTGCCTCGACCGATTTATTGGAGAACGGCACCTATTTATCTGCAGGTCAATTCATCATTCCATCGAGAGTCTCCGGACAATCCAGCAATGGAAAGCCTTACTTTATCGAAACGGGCACCGGGAAATCGCTTACTGAAGCCATTCAAAAAACGCGGCAGAAGCTTTCACGCATCATTACCCGCGGTCACAGAAGAAATTATTATATTGGCGAGGAGCTGGCTAAACGCGGGATCAAGGACCTACTAGACGGATTTTCCCGTGATCCCGGCAATCGGATCCGGCTGGATATTTGGGTCGTTAAGGGGGGACGGGGATTGGATGCCTTAAAGGTACAATATCCTTTGGAGAAGATCCCTTCTGTCGCATCCGTCAAAATTCACAAAGCGGTGGGAGGAACGACAGGCACCTCTTATATCGATTTTATGATGGCGGCAAGCGAAGAGGGCAGCAGCCCGACCTTGCCGGTTGTTGATATTGTCCAGGAAGATGCTCCGCAAGAAACGATTCGTTTTTATGGCCGCGCGATTTTTAACCATGACTTTAAGATGATCGGCTATTTGAATTTCGTCGAAGGCGCTTACCGGCAATGGATCCTTCAGAGGATAAGCTATCTAGACTTTTCGGAAACGATTCCAGAGGCGGGAGGGGACGTCGGGGTCGTTCTCCATCACTTTGGAAGCAAGTTAACCAGCAGCATAATAGAACCAAATAAGATAAAGATGGATATCGAATTGACAGGAGCGGGACATGTTTCGGAAAACAACACCACACTTAACCTGAACGAATCGCACAACGTAAAGCTTATCCAAGCCGAAATAAACAAGCGGATGAGCGAACATGTACAAGCGATGGTTAACAAGGTTCAGAAGCAATTTAAAGCCGATGTACTTGGCTTTAATCAAATCGTGAACCGCCAGCATCCCACGGTGTGGAATGAAATAAAAGGGAAATGGGATACGATTTTTCCGGAAATCGAGGTACACGTTCGGGTCAAAATCAACCTGAAATATGTGGGACTGGTTGGACCTCCGCTTCAATATAAAGAAAGTGAGATCAGATCATGAAAATTTCCGGGTATCAGCTGTTTTGGCTTATGTTTACGATGGAATACGGAATGACGGCCATCTTTACTCTATCTCCTGCCGTCTTTCAGTCTAAGCAGGACACTTGGATATCGATCATTTTCGCGTCCTTGCTTGCGTTGGCAGTCACTTATATCGCCGTAAAGCTTGGTCTGCTCTATCCGGGGCAGACCTTTATCCAATCCAGTCAAACGATCCTTGGCAAATGGCTCGGGAAGCTGATATTGCTTCCATACTTTTTTATGTGGTTTACGGTTACAGGGGTAATTCTGAGGGAATTTGCAGATTTCGTGTTTATTACCTTATTCACATCGACACCGCTTTGGGTGGTTATTCTCATTATGTTATTGGTTGTTGTATATGCTACCTATAGCGGCGGACTCAGAAGTATTGCACGCAGCAGTGAAATAATCGGACCTGTCAGCGCTGCAGGCAGTGTCCTTATTATTCTATTTAGCATGAAAGATTGGGATTGGTTAAGGTTGCTTCCGGTATATTCCAACACGGGATTACTGCCTATTCTTAAAGGAAGCTTAACGCCTGCCTCTTTTCTGGCGGAATCCTTTATGGTCGTCATGCTTGTAGCTTTTATGAAGAAACCGCAGCAGCTCTTGAAATGCTCAATGCTTGGCGTAATTGCCGCTTCAATCGCAATATTAAGCATGACCTTGACTATAATCATGGTTATGGGACCCAACCTTCCGGCTAAATTTATTTACCCTCTTTGTTCCGTCGTCTCCTTTATTTCCGTGATGGAATTTATACAAAACTTGGATATTTTAATTGTATTGCTCTGGATCATCAGCATCTTCACTAAGTTGTCTCTTTATATGTTTATCACCAGCTACGGCACTGCGCAGCTGTTCCGCATTAACAATTGGAAACGGACGATATGGTGGATTGCCCCAATCGTCTTTGTCCTGTCGCTTCTGCCCCGGAACACAAACGATACGATGGATTATGCGAAAACGATCTGGCATGATTGGATCTTTCCCATCAATCTCGTTGGAGTTCCATTATTGCTGCTCATAATAGGCTCTATCCGTAAAAAAAGCATGCAAAAGGCATAAAAAAGGCAGCCGCTGCGGCTGCCTTTCGTATTATCCCTTTTTCGTCTGCAAGCGAATCACGTTCCAGGAAGCTTTACCCAGGATAGCTTGAACGCTGCCGTTATCTGCCGTAGTGCGGCCTCCGGCACGCGGAACGACATTGCGAGGATTGGACTTGGTGTTTGTTGCTTTCAAATCCTCGCTTTCCATGACGATATGCTCGATAACGCTGACCTCGCCAAAGCTGCGGAGGTCCAGGCTCAGCTCCATTCGCTCTTCCAGATGGCGGTTAACGGCAAAGACCGTAATCAGACCTTGCTCCTCGTCGTGGACGCTGATCGCTTCGAGATAAGGAACGTCGGTGAAGTCCTTGGAATCATATTTCGGAGAAGAGATGACCGCTTGCAGCACCGTACCCCGTCCGAAGTTCGACGCATGCAGGAACGGATAGTAAGTCGTTTGCAACCAGATCGCGCCGTTCGTTTCCGTCATGATTGGCGCGATAACGTTAATCAATTGGGCAATGCAAGCCATTTTGACGCGGTCCGCATGCTTAAGCAGCGTAATCAGGAAGCAGCCGACCGCAAGAGCATCCTCGTGCGTGTACACATCTTCAAACTCCGGAGGAGCAATCTGCCAGCGTTCGTCGGCGCGGCTGGTACCGATCGTGTTCCATACGTTCCATTCGTCGAGCGAGAGCATGATTGTCTTCTTGCTCCGTTTCTTCGCTTTCACATAGTCGCAGATCGCGGCTACGCTGTCGATAAATTGGTCCATATCGAGCGATTTGGCAAGAAAGTTCGCCGTATCGTTATTATTGTTATTGTAGTAAGTATGAAGAGACAGGTAGTCCACCTGATCATAAGTAAGATCTAGTACGGTTGCTTCCCAGTCCGCAAAGGTACTCATGCCGCTGCTGGAGCTTCCGCAGGCTACAAGCTCAATCGACGGGTCAACCCATTTCATTACCTTAGCGGTCTCATTGGCGAGCCTTCCGTATTCGACGGCCGTCTTGGCGCCAATCTGCCACGGACCGTCCATTTCGTTGCCCAGGCACCAGGTTTTGAAGCGGTGAGGCTCCTTGTAGCCGTGAGAAATCCGCAGGTCGCTCCAATAAGTACCGCCGGGATGATTGCAGTATTCAACCAGATTTCTAGCCGCATCCATTCCCCTCGTACCGAGATTCACCGCCATCATGACATCGGTGCCAACCAGCTTGGCCCAATCCGCGAATTCGTTGGTGCTTACCTCGTTGGTTTCCGTCGTCCACCAGGCCAGCTCAAGCAGACGTTTCCGCTCGCTCTTCGGCCCAACGCCATCCTCCCAATTGTAGCCCGATACAAAGTTGCCGCCCGGATACCGGATAATAGGGACCTGCAAAGCTTTGATGGCTTCAATGGCATCTTGCCGGAAGCCGTTCTCGTCAGCCGTCGGATGTCCCGGATCATAAATGCCGCCGTATACGGCGCGGCCCAAATGCTCGATAAAGGAACCGTATACACGGGGATCAACGGGGGAGACGGTAAAGTTCTTGTCAATAAGCATGCTGGAACGAATAGTCATGGAAAAGCCTCCTTTAGAATTAGGGAAAAACAAAATCCGTATGGGTTGAAATCCTATATTATTCGTAACATAATAGGTAATAGCAAACAACAATAAGTTTTAGGATTTTGTAAAAACAAAATCCTACTGAGGTGATAAGATGCTGTCCACCAATGCGGAGTCATTAATGGTTTATGAAGCGCTGGCGAGCGAGGTGCGTTTAAAAATTATCGATAAATTATTTGAGAGGGAGCGCCATGTAAAGGAGCTCGCCTCCGAGATGTTTCTTAGCAGCGCGGTCATCAGCGGCCATATTCGCAAGCTGGAGCAGGCGGGAATTGTAGGCAGCAAGATGAAGCGGATTGACGGAGGCACTTATAAATATTGTTATATCAAGTCCGAGTTTCTGCAGATCAAGCTGTCTCCCAATGTTTCTTCGTCGTTAAGCTTTCATGGGCTGTCCGTGCCAATCGGCCATTACACCGACTACGAGGCATGGCCAACCTGCGGGGTTGCAACCACGGAGAAGATGATCGGGCAGTACGATAATCCGGCCTGCTTCATGGACCCGGAGAGGGTAAACGCGGGAATCCTGTGGCTGGCAAGAGGCTGGGTGGAATATAAAATTCCTAATTATCTGTATAAGGATCAACGGCTGCACGAGATTGAGATTTCCTTCGAAATCGGCTCCGAGTCTCCCCGCGTAAACGAGAATTGGCCGTCGGATATCCATTTCAGTCTCAACGGCAGATCGCTTGGCGTATGGACAAGCCCGGGAGATTTCGGGAAAACAAGGGGAAGGCTCACCCCGGATTGGTGGTCCAGCGACGTTAATCAGTACGGCCTCTTGAAGGTGCTCCGGGTCAAGGAGAGCGGCTCGTATATCGACGGTTTGAAAATATCGGACGTAGGTCTTAAAGATATCGGAACGGGCGCGATCAACTGGACATTCCGCATTGCGGCGGAAGATACGGGGCGCGGACGGGGAGGACTAACCCTGTACGGAAAGGGCTTTGGCAACTACGATCAGGATATTGTTTTTAGAAGTTTTTATGTGTGAATTTATGAATATTTGACTGAATAATTGTTGGCGGACCTGCCCGGGGTTCGTCTTTTTTTGTTGCATAAATAATGGTAATTAGAGGAAACACTATTAAAACTGCAGTTAGTTGGGGTGAAACAAATGAGGTCTTCAAGCATGCCGCCGGAAAATGGGATTCCGATAACTTTGCATTCCGATCTTCAGGGAAATTTGGATTTTTTCAAAAAAGAAACCAACTCTAGTCCGGATATCATCATTCGCGAATGGAATTTCGGATCCTGTCAAGCTGCTTTAATATTTGTAGCCGGACTAGTAGATAACCAATTCATCAATCAGTTTATCATGTCTCCCTTGGTCCCTTTTTCGGATGCAACAGAGGATCGTTTAATGGATATCTTCAAGCAACACCGGCTGCCCATAGGAGGGATCCAGGAGACCGACGACCTAAACACTCTATTAACTGGTCTGTTATCCGGGGATACCGTATTCCTATGCGATGGGTACGACCGCGGGTTGCTGATTGCATCTAAAGGATGGGAAGAGCGAGGCGTAGAAGAGTCAACCTCCCAGACCGTGATTCGCGGACCGAAGGATGGTTTTACAGAAAGCTTGACAACAAATATCGCTTTGGTACGGCGGAGAATCGTCAATCCAAATCTATGGTCTGAACACTACCGCATCGGTCAGGTTACGAAGACGAGGGTTGCGATTATTTATATTAACGGCATCGCTTCCAACAAGGTGGTAGATGAAGTCCGAGAAAGATTAAAACGGATTGAGATCGACGGGATATTGGAGAGCGGATACATCGAGGAAATGATTCAAGATAATAAATTTACGGTTTTTCCGACCGTATTCAACAGTGAAAGACCCGATGTCATTTCCGCCGGACTGCTCGAGGGTCGCGTCGCAATCATTGTGGACGGTACACCATTCGTGCTGATGGTTCCGGCTTTATTCACGCATTTTTTTCAAGCTGCCGAAGACTATTACCAACGTTTTGACATTTCTACTTTCATCCGTTGGCTTCGCTACTTTGCATTTATAATCGCATTGCTTGGGCCCTCCCTATATATCGCTATTACGACATTTCACCATGATATGCTGCCGCCCCAATTACTGATCAGTTTGTCGGCGCAGCGGGAAGGCATTCCCTTTCCCGCCTTTATCGAGGCCTTGATGATGGAGCTGACGTTTGAATTACTGCGCGAAGCCGGGATACGGCTGCCTAGAGCAGTCGGCCAATCTATCTCGATTGTAGGGGCGCTGGTCATTGGCCAAGCTGCAGTTCAAGCAGGTATCGTATCGGCTGCCATGGTTATTGTCGTATCCATCACGGCGATTGCAAGTTTTACCATGCCCGCTTATAACATGGCAATCTCGATTAGGATGTTAAGATTCGGGATGATGGGTATTGCGGCTTGTTTTGGTTTATTCGGTGTTGTGGCTGGGCTGATTTTTATCATTCAGCATTTATGCCATTTGCGATCTTTCGGGATTCCTTACTTGTCGCCATTTGCTCCGGTGAATGTTTCCATGAAAAGAGATACATTGCTGCGTGCTCCTTGGTGGATCATGCGGAAAAAGGTGAGCATGGCCAATTTGAAGGAAAACGCTGGCGGTAATCATGTTGATAGGGACACTCCTACATCGAAAAGGGAAGGGGAGTAAATTGAGAACAGTCATTATTGTGCTGGTAGCCGCGATGAGCTGCTTTATGCTTTCAGGATGCTGGAACCGGCGTGAGCTGAATGAATTAGCCGTATCCGTAGCCGTTGGCGTGGACAAAAAAGGGGATGGAATAATCCTCTCCGATCAAATCCTTAATGCGGGCGCAATATCCGGGCAAAGCAACCGTTCTTCAACGAGCGCTCCGGTTAACTTATTTCAGGAGTCGGGGGGGAGTTTTCAAGAAGCGGCAAGGAAAATGACAAGAAGAAGTACGAGGAAAATATATGTCGGGCAGCTGCAGATGCTGATATTAGGTGAGGATTTTGCCAGAGAAGGGGTGACCAAAGTGCTGGATCATATTTCGAGAGATCATGAATACCGAAGCGATTTTTATGTCATCGTGGCTCGAGAAACGGAAGCACGGGATGTCTTGAGAATTTCCACGCCATTGGAGAAAACTCCCGCGACAAAACTAAAAAACTCACTCGAAGTATCCGCAAAAGCATGGGGAGGGACTACAGCCGTAGAGTTTCGCGATTTTACTTCCAACCTGATCAGTAAGAGCAGAGAAGCGGTTCTGACCGGGCTAAGGCTCGAGGGCTCCTTCGAAAAAGGAAACAACCTGAGCAATACAACAAAGGTCTTTCCAAGCGCTCGCCTTGTGTTTGCAGGGCTTGCTGTCTTTAAGAAAGATAAGTTAATTGGCTGGTTAGACGAAAAAGAAAGCTTCGGCTACAATTTCACTCAGGGAAAAATTACCAGCACATCTTTGCTTCAACCATGTCCGGATAGTGACCGTAAGTTGACGGTTGAGCTGGTGCGCACGAAGTCCAAGATGAAAGCCTTTATCAAGGACGGGAAACCGTTGGTCCAAATTGACGTCAAAGCTGACGGAATCGTAACGGACGCTCAGTGTCCGCTGGATTTTACGAAACCGGAAACGATCACGCAAATAGAGAACAATTCCAACGCCCAAATAAAAAGTTATATTTCATCGGCCGTTCAGAAGATGCAGAGCAGCCGGTACAATTCCGACATTTTTGGATTTGGCGCACTATTCGAGCGTAAATACCCGAAGTATTGGAAAAAAGCAAAAAGCGAATGGGATAGCGTGTTTCCCACCATACAGATTAAGATTCAACCGAAGGTCAATGTGAAACAAATGTTCAAGACAACCAAATCATTCAGCGAACGGATGAAGGAGTAGTGGTCATGTTTGGTATAACAGCTGTCATAGCAGTCAGTGCTGTTATTGTCGCCTATGAATGGCCCGGATTGAGAAAGCAAGGTTCTGCACGGGCGATAGTCGCCTTTTTCACTATGCTGTTTATCGGGTTAGGGATAATGATTTGCATTTTTGCGGGAATCGAAGTTCCGGGCCCGGCAGAACCGCTTAGAATCCTATTCGAACCCATGGGTAAGGCAATACGAGGAGAGTGAGGTATCGTAAATGGGGGAAGCGAAGATTAAAGCCACTCAGTTCAAAAAAATGGTTTTCTTGTTTACGATTGGAACCTCCATTATCCTTGTTCCGAGCGCGCTGGCTTCCGATGCAAAAAACGATGCATGGATACCGGTTCTGCTCGGGACAGTGGCGGCACTGCTTCTAATCGGCCTTTATCTTGCGTTGGCTCGTCTGGTTCCGGGAAAAACGATCGTGGAGATATGCATGGTTTTATTCGGGAAATGGATAGGCATGTTTTTTTCCCTTTCCCTGTTTCTGTATTCCTTTCTCTTAACTACGCTCGTCCTGCGGAATCTTGGCGACTTTCTAACAGCATCCATGTTTCCGGAAACGCCTATTACGGCGATCCATTTGGTGTATCTGCTGATCGTTGCTATAGGTATCCGATATGGCCTATCTAATCTAGCAAGGACAATGGATATTTTTTATCCCTTTATTATCATATTGTTTATTATATTCGTCATTTTGCTCATGCCGGAGATTAAATTCAATCAAATACAACCTGTATTAAGCAACGGAATTTCGCCGATTCTCAATGCGACTTATTCCTACGTAAGCTTTCCCTGTCTCGAATACGTATTATTTCTTATGATTTTGCCTCATGTCGAGGATCCAAGGGAAGGCGGTAAAGCATTCGTCAAAGGAATGCTTCTTGGAGGGCTTGTATTGCTTGCCATTACAACACTATGTCTGCTCGTAATGGGTTCGGAGATGACGGCAAATAATTTGTATGCCAGCTTCGAGTTGGCTAAAATCATTAAAATCGGAGAGTTCCTGCAAAGGGTTGAAGTGATCATAGCGGTTATTTGGTTCGTCACCATTTATTGCAAGCTGATCGTTTGTTTTTATATGACGATTCAAACCTTCTCTCAAAGCTTCAAGCTGGGGGAATACCATCCGCTTATATTCCCGATTGGCATGCTCATTCTTGCGGCGTCCATCATCATTGCTCCAGATATGGGATACTTCATTTCATTTGACAGATACGTCTGGACGATTTGTGCGTTCATCTTCGGATTCGTATTGCCGCTGCTGTTTTTATTGACAGCAATGGTTAGGCATAGTTGGATAAAGTCAAAATCAGGCAGCCGATCGACATGATCGGCTGCCTGATTTTGACGTGCGGGAGGATAAGCCGGACCTTTAATTTTCTATAGTTTGCAAACTTAAATAACATGATATTTCGCGAATAGACAATAATAGGTAAAGCTAAAGCCGATCTTTAGGATTCGTTATCAATGTTAAGTATTCGTTATATCGCCTAAACCCGCGATCCAGTAATGTTAAAGATGCTTAATAAAATTTTTCGACGCAAATCGACGTTGCTTCTTGAGGCAAGGCCGATTCCGCTTGAAGGAGAGTAGAGTAAGGCATGAAAAAGCTGCAGCTCTTACAGACCGGATGGGCCGGATTATTGGTCGTTGCAGCATTAACCGGATGCAGTAACAGTCCGGGGAAACAGCCGGGTAACGCAGACCGTGAAGCAAAGCCCGGGGAGGGATTGGAAGGCAAAACGATTACGTTCGTGACCGGATCCCACCCATGGGTTGACGTCATTAAGCCGTTAATTCCCCAGTTCGAGAAGGAAACCGGCATTAACGTGCGGATCCAGGGCTATTTTGAGGATCAGCTGACACAGAAGCTGACGGTACAATTCACGGCGCGCTCGGAGACGCCCGATGTGTTCATGTACCGGCCGCTGCAGGAAGGTAAGCTGTTCTTCCAGAGCGGCTGGCTTGAACCGCTTGATGCCTACGCCGGGAGGGATGCGGAATATGATTTGGGCGATTTCTCGCCGCAAGCGATCCGCTCTTCAACGGTGAACGGCAAACTGGCCGGCATTCCGATCGTGACGGAGCAACAAATATTGTATTACCGCAAAGATTTGCTGAAGGAAGCGGGGATTCAGGTTCCCGCTACCATCGATGAGCTTGAAGCGGCGGCAGAGAGGCTGAATCATCCGGAGCAAGGCGTCTACGGCTTTGTGGCAAGAGGACAGCGGAGTCCGCTAGTAACGCAAGTCTCGTCTTTTCTTTATTCCGAAGGCGGCGACTTTATCAAGAACGGTAAAGCCGCGATTAATTCTCCGGAAGCGATTAAAGCCTTCGAGACCTATGGCGAACTTCTTCGGGATTACGGGCCGCCTAATGCGATCAACATGTCCTGGCCACAGGCGAGTGCTTTTTTCGCGCAAGGGAAGGCCGCCCTATACACCGATGCCAATTCGATCTACCGAGTGCTTGATACGGAAGGAGCGAAGGTTCGGGGAAATGTCGGCTTTGCGACGTTCCCTTCGGGGACAAAAGGTTCCATGCCGTACAATATTACGTCCTGGGGGCTGGCCATCAACCCGAAATCGCCGAATAAAGAGGCGGCCTGGGCGTTTATTGAATGGGCAAGCGGAAAGTCCGTCATGCTGCTTACCCAGCAGGCGGGCAATCCCGGACCAAGGACGTCGGTATGGAGGGATCCAAGGGGCACGATTGGCTTCCCGAAGGAACTGGCAGCCGTGTTCCAACAAACGGTTAACGGAGGCATCGATCACGACCGGCCTCAGACCGTTGACGTAGCGGCGGCACGCGAGCAGGTAGGAAGAATCGTACAGATGGTCATCACGGGAGAGACGGACATCCGGCAATCGGCCGATCAGGCCAATGCCGCTCTGCAGGCCCTCCTTGATGAGGAGGCGGAATAACCGGAATGCCGCGCCGACTGTCGATGTTCAACAAGATTGCCTTTACCATCATCCTGCTGCTTGTGCCCGTTGTGCTGCTATACGGCTATTCGAACCGGATTGCGACCGGCGTTGTGGAAGAGCAAATGCGCTCGTCCAGCTTGAGCAAGCTTGTCTTCTTTATGGATCAAATGGATGGAACGATGGAAAATCTGTCGATGTTTCCGGTCATCTTAAGCGATGATCCGCATATTCGCGATTTTCTGTCCCCGGCTTCAGGCGAGCCGGAAAGCGGCTTGCTGAAGGAGCAGGCCAGAGTAACGGAAAAGCTGGGACTGCAAAGCGTATCCAGCTCATGGTCCAACGAATTAACCTTTGCTTTTCCACGGAAAAATCTCGTCCTCTCTTCCAATATTTACTTAAACGGCAGCGAAGTCGAGTCGCCAGGCAGGAAGATCATGAACGATTGGACGTATGAGCGGGACAGCTCGCGCGGTTATCCGATCGACACGTTTGTCCGCGAGACAGGAGTTCCGGCTGCCGCAGTCAAGGTTGGGGAGGCGGAGGCCGTTATCCAGGTCCGTTTTCCCATCCAGAATATTAGCGACATGCTTGATGTGTACAAGAAGGAAAACCGGGGCGACCCGTTCTTGTTCCGCTCTAATGAGCAGCCTGTCCGCAACAGCACGTATGAGGAGACGGCCTCCGCCAAGGTCATTCGGGAGCTTGGTCACGGGAGCCTTGGGCAAAGCGGCCAACGGCTCTTGAAGATGGATGGACAAACGTATTTGGTCAGTTATTCGAAATCGCGCCAGTTAGGCTGGTATTTGGTTGATTACGTACCGGTCGAACGGATTGTAGCCCCCATCATTCAGGCTAGGAACTGGTTCTACGGCTCTATCGCTTTTCTGATACTGCTCGGGCTGCTGGCTTCCGTTCTGCTCTACCGCAATGTCCAGATCCCGCTGTCCAAGATGATCGCCGGCGTCAAACGGATGAAGGGCGGCGATTTGTCCTGGCGGATCGGCTATAAGGCTAACAATGAATTTGACGAGCTGATTCGGCATTACAACGAAATGGCCGGCCAGATTCAGCGGTTGATCGAAGATATTTACAGCGAAAGACTAAGATCCAGGGAAGCGACGCTGAAGCAGCTGCAATCACAAATTAATCCGCATTTCCTGTATAATTCGCTGTTCTTTATAATCAACTCCGCCATGATGGAAGACCGGGATTCGGTTATATCCATGTCGGAAAATCTGGCTGAGTTTTATCGGTACACGACCAAGGTGGACAATCAGCTGTCGACCTTGGGAGAGGAGCTTGAATTCGTCCGGCATTACCTGAACATCCATACATTGAGGATGGGAAGGCTGGCCTTCGAGATCGAGGTGCCGGATGCCATGCTGGAGGAGCCGCTTCCGCGTCTTACCTTGCAGCCGATTGTCGAGAATGCGATTGTGCACGGAATTGAAGGGCGTATTGGCGGAGGATGCATCGTCATTACCGGAAGGCAGGAAGGAGATTATAACCTTCTGGAGATTGCCGATAACGGAGCGGGATTAAGCAGTGAGGAAAAGCTTCGGCTGGAAGAGCTGTTAGCCGAGAAGGAAATGGGCGACGAGATCGGATGCGGTACCTGGAACGTGCATCAGCGGCTGCAAGGCCGGTTCGGTAAAGGCTCGGGGCTTCGTTTCCGGCATGCAGCGGATGGAGAAGGCCTTGTCGTTACCATTGCGTGGCTGAAGAGTGAGGCAACTGCCAAAGCGTTGGACGAAAATCGGTTGGAAGGGGAAGCGGTATGGCCCAGCTCTTGATTGTGGATGATGAAGCGCATGTCGTGGACCGTCTGGCCACAACGGTCGATTGGGAATCCGTCGGCATCGATCAGGTGTACAAGGCGTATTCCGGCCAGGAAGCGCTGGAGCAGCTTCATCAATTCTCCATCGATATAGTTATTACGGATATCCGTATGCCGGGTATGTCGGGGCTTCAGCTTATTTCCGAGATTAAGCGGCAATGGCCGAAGACCAAAAGCATCCTGCTCTCGGGTTACTCCGAATTCACCTATGCGAAGCAGGCTATGCAGTTCCAGACCGAGGACTACCTGCTCAAGCCGGTTAAGACCGCGGATCTCCTGTCAACGGTGGAACGCGTGCTTCTCAAGCTGAAGCAGGAGTGGGAGGAGGTTATCTCCGCCCAGCGGATGACGTATACGCTGAAGGAACATCTGCCGCTCTTAAGGGCAAACCTGCTGCAGGAGCTGCTGCAGGGAAAGCTGTGGAGCAGACAGACGCTTCTGGAAAAAATGTCGCGGTTAGAGCTTGGCGATCAGGATTGGCAGCTTTTTTCGCTGATGGCCGTTCGGCTGGATGACCGCTTCGCGGAGCTTGCCGGCGCGGATATGTCATGGAAGGAATACGCGGTCGCCAATATGGCGGAAGAGCTGTTCGGCGGTCGATACTCGCTGTGGCATGCGAAGGACGCTCATGATTATCTAATCTTCCTGCTGACTCCTAAGGACACAGCGGAAGGAGATGATCCGGGCTGGCTGGAGCGCACGGCATCGGTGCTGCAATCCGCCGTAGGCGTCTACCTGAAAGGAAAGGTATCCATGATGGTAAGCGGCGCGGGCGCTTTTCCGGAAGACGTTCCCGGCTTCTATAACCGGTCGGTCACGGCATTCCGTAACCGGATCGGGCAAGAGCCGGAGCAGTTCATGCGTTTGGAAGAGAAGGAAAGCGAGCCGGCAGCGATACGGTCGCTGGACTACCTGTACGAGCCGCCGGCATTGATTCATTTGCTCGAAGCCGCAAGATGGGAAGCGGTGGAAGAGAGGTATAAGCGGATCTTCACGGGTGTGGAGAGCGGGATAGCCGTGTCCGAAGAGCATTTGCTTGAAATTTATTTCACGATGGCTTCGGCCTATGCCTATATCGCTCATAAGAACGGACGTCTTCTGAACGAAACTCTTGGTACCGATTACAACAAGATGACGACCGGCATGCCGTTCCGGACCGTACAGCATCTTAAGGAATGGGCCTTTCGCACGCTGAAAGCGCTGCAGGAGGATATGGCCAAGGAAACCAAGGATAACCGACATTCCTTGATTGAAAGAATTCGAAGCTTTATCGATGACAACGTAACCGGCGATATTTCGCTTCAATCGGTGGCCGATTGCGTGAAGCTGCATCCGGTCTATGTATCCAAGGTGTACAAGCTGGAAACAGGCGAAAACTTAAGTGATTACATCCAACGCGCGAAGATGGAGGAAGCGCAGTCCATGCTGCTTCGCAGCGACGAGAAGGTCTACGTCATTGCCGCCAAGCTTGGCTATCAGCGGCCGCATTCCTTCATCAGCGCCTTTAAGAAAGCATTCGGCATGACGCCGCAGGAATACCGCGACGGACAGCCGCAATAAAATATTCTTTTTAGGAGGAACTACACCATGTTGCTATTTATCGTACTTGCGGCCATTGTTGTGCTGCTTTTGCTCATAACCGTTGCCAAGCTGAACCCGTTTGTCGCGCTTATTATCACGGCGATCGTGACGGGGCTTGCGGCTGGAATGCCCCTCGTGGCTACCGGGGATCAGACCGGCATTATCGATTCCATTAAGACAGGGATGGGGAATACGCTAGGCTTCCTGGCGATTGTGCTGGCACTTGGCACGATGCTCGGAAAAATGATGGCCGAATCCGGTGGCGCCGAGCGGATCGCACGGACCTTGATCGGATTGTTTGGAGAGAAGAGAGTCCATTGGGCGATGATGTTTGTTGCGTTTATCGTAGGCATTCCGGTCTTTTTCCAGGTCGGCTTCGTCTTGCTTGTACCGCTTATTTTCACCATTGCGAAGCAAACCGGTCTTTCGCTTGTCAAAATCGGCGTACCGCTGGTAGCGGGCTTATCCGTCGTACACGGTCTGGTTCCGCCTCATCCCGCTGCTATGGCGGCAGTTGGCATCTTTAATGCCGATATCGGAAAGACGATTTTGTATTCGATCATCGTTGGTCTTCCGACTGCAATCGTTGCCGGACCGCTGTACGGCAGCTGGATTGGCAAACGGATTCATAAGGAAGTACCGAAGGAAATGGGAGAGCAGCTTGCGGAAACGGACGAGAACCGTGAACTGCCCGGCTTTGCCAATACGCTCATCACGATTCTGATTCCGGTATTCCTGATGCTGATCGCTACGTTCGCGGACGTATTCGTGGAAAGCGGCTCGCTTGCCAAGGATGATACCCTGTTCCTTGCCGCCAAATTTGTTGGCGACCCGGTTGTGGCGCTTCTGATCGCAACGGTGTACTCGTTCTTCAGCTTAGGCTTTGCCCGCGGTATCAGCCGCGAGAAAATCTTGAAGTTCACAAACGACTGCCTTGCGCCTACGGCAACGATTCTGCTGGTTATTGGCGCGGGCGGCGCGTTTAACCGCGTCCTGCTGGATTCCGGCATCGGCGATTACATCGCTGATCTAGCCACCTCCTCGCATGTTTCGCCTATTCTATTGGGGTGGGGCATTGCGGCGATGATCCGGATCGCAACCGGCTCCGCGACCGTCTCGATGATGACGGCTGCGGGTATCGTGGCTCCAATCGCGGCGGCAATGCCGGGAACCAACGTGGAACTGCTTGTACTGGCGACAGGCGCAGGCTCGCTTATTTTGTCCCACGTGAACGACTCCGGCTTCTGGCTGATCAAAGAATATTTCGGCATGACGGTGAAGGAGACGCTCCTGACCTGGACGGCGCTGGAAACGATTATTTCCGTTGTTGCGCTTGTGCTCATTATGGCGCTGAATACGATCGTATAAAGGTTAGAGGTATGGTTCGTTTGGAAAGAGAGAAAGGAGAGTGAGCAGTCATGGCTTCCTCTTACGTAATCGGAACGGATATCGGAACAACAAGCACGAAATCCGTCTTGTTTGACAAGGCTGGACATGTTATCGCGACGCATACGATCGAATACCCGCTGTACTCGCCGAAGCCTGACGTAGCGGAGCAGGATCCGGATGAGATTTTCCGCGCGGTGGTTGGCACGATCAAGCAGGTTGTTTCCAAAGGCGGGGTTGGCGAGAAAGGCGTATTGTGCGTATCGTTCAGCTCCGCGATGCATAGCGTTATAGCGGTTGACGGCGAAGGCCGCCCGCTGACGCGCTGCATCACTTGGGCGGACAATCGCAGCGCGATGTGGACGGAACGGATTAAGAACGAGATGAATGGGCATCAGATTTATTTGCGTACGGGTACGCCACTGCATCCGATGTCTCCGTTGTCCAAGCTGGCATGGCTCCGGAACACGCAGCAGGACCTGTTCGCCCGCACGCGCAAGTTTATTTCCATCAAGGAATATGTGTTCCATCAGCTGTTCAGCCGGTACGTGATTGACTATTCGATTGCGTCGGCGACCGGGCTGTTTAATTTATCCCAGTTGGACTGGGATGCCGAAGCTTTGCGGGTGGCTGGCGTTACGCCGGAGCGGTTATCCGAGCCCGTGCCTACGACCTATGCGGTGGAAGGCCTAAAGGCGGAATGGGCTGCAGAGATGGGGCTGCCGGCTTCAACGCCATTCATCGTGGGGGCAAGCGACGGCGTATTGTCCAACCTTGGCGTGAATGCGATAGAACCGGGTACCGTTGCCGTAACGATCGGGACAAGCGGAGCAATCCGGGCTGTGACGGACCGGCCGGTGACCGATCCGAAGGGGCGGATCTTCTGTTACGCGTTGGCCGAAGATATGTGGGTGATCGGCGGTCCGGTCAACAACGGCGGAATGATATTCCGCTGGCTGAGAGATCAGCTTTGCGCCGCGGAGACCGAAACCGCTAAACGGCTTGGCAAGGATCCGTACGATATTCTGACGGAAATTGCCGCACGCGTGCCGGCTGGAGCGGACGGATTGTTATTCCATCCTTATCTCGCGGGCGAAAGGGCTCCGCTGTGGGATGCCCATGCAAGAGGCTCGTTCTTTGGTCTTGGCCTGCAGCATAAGAAGGAGCATATGATCCGCGCGGTGCTGGAAGGCGTGATTTTTAACCTCTTTACCGTGTATATGGCACTGGAGGAGCTGATTGGCCACCCGACGAAAATCCAGGCAACCGGCGGCTTTGCCCGCTCGGAGCTGTGGCGTCAGATGATGTCCGATATCTTCGAGCAGGAGGTCCATGTGCCGGAAAGCTTCGAAAGCTCATGCCTTGGCGCCGCGATTCTCGGCCTGTACAGTATCGGCGAAGTCGATTCCCTTCATGTCGTGTCGGGCATGATGGGAACCTCCCACAAGCATTTGCCCGAACAAGCCAACGTGGAGCGTTATAAGGAGCTGAGCCGGATCTACGCCCGGATTTCCAGATTGCTTACGTCCGAATACAAGGAAATTGCCGCTTATCAGAAAAAGTGGACTTAGAATACGGGAGAGCCTGCGAGAGCGGGCTCTTTTATTTGTAATCACAACAGATCTTTTAGTGTTTTAAACTATAATTTAGCTAAATTTAATGTTGTGATTTAAACTAAAATTAAGTAAGATAAGGTTGAAGCTCGAAGCATACATGTTTGTTCTTCGCCTGGGCGGAGGATAGGGCTGCTTCAAATAACGGGGGGGTGATGACCGAGATAAATGTAAGCGCTTCATTGAACAGAAGGATATGCGTATTGCTTGGGAGCTTTACTGCTTGGAATGTGCTTATAAGCGAATATTCCTGGGCGATCAGCCCGAAAGAGAGGTAAGGTTATAATGAAGAGAGGCAGCAGAAAATGGCCCCTTGTTTTGTCCGTATTGTTATTGTTTACGGGTATACTCCCCGCAAATCTTGCGTTTGCCGAAGATCGTTCATCGGCCGTTTATCAGGCTTCAATTGGGTATTCCGGTCAACAGGGAAATCAGAATTGGCGTTATCAGTACCGGGCATTTGATTCGGATGATTTTATAGATCTACCTGTTTACTCGAGCAATATTTGGTGGAAATCGGGCTTCAACTGGGATTGGGGAAAGGTTGCGGGCAATGAAATCACGCCGGGCTCGCTGGCGGATACGTCCCGCACCTTTGTTGCTCCGGATTCCGGAACCCTGGTCATTCAGGCTGCCCAGCCCATTACGATAAACCCGGGCACCTACGGCGGTGCCAGGCTGAAAATCATGCTGAACGACACGCAGATCTGGCCGCAAGCCGGTGATTGGGAAGCGATCAACGCGAATCAGACGATCAGCTTTAATGATCTGACGGCAACCGTGGCGAGAGGGGACCGTCTCTATTTTATCGCGAACAGCGGGGCAGATCATTCGAATGGGCAGGATGATATTAAATGGGACCCAATCATAACGTATTCCTCTGTCACCGATTCCGTCTCGCCAACCCAGGTTACGCTGGATCAGCATGAATTGACGTTAAACGTGGATGATGTGACAACGCTTAAGGCGGAGATCGCTCCTGCCGACGTGTCCAATCCAAGGTTGATCTGGTCATCCAGCGACCCGAATGTAGCTACTGTGAAAGACGGTGTCGTGACGGCCGTGTCAAGCGGCAAGGCCGTAATAACCGTGACGACGCAAGACGGCGGATTAACGGATAGCTGCTCGATTACCGCGATCGGATACCCGCTTTACAAGGCATCGGCCGGCTTCTCGGGCCAACAGGGCGCAGATAACTGGCGTTACCAATACCGTCTTTTCGGTTCTTCCGAATTTGAAGATCTACCCGTATTCAGCGGGGGAGGCTGGTGGAAAACAAGCAACAACTGGGATTACGGCAAATTATCGGGCAATCTTGTGACGCCGGGCACGCAGTCCGATACGGCGCGCACCTTTATCGCGCCTGCGACAGGAACCTTGACGATTAAAGCCGCTCAGCCGATTACCATTCATCCGGATACATACGGCGGCGCAAGATTAAAGGTTATGAAGAACGATAGCCAGATTTGGCCGGAGAGCGGAGAATGGGCATCCATTGGCAGCAAGGAAACAATCAACTTCCCGGATGTATCGACGCAAGTTTTGAAGGGAGACCGTATTTATTTCATAGCCAACAGCGGTGCGGATCACGCGAACGGATTTGACGATATTACATGGGACCCAACGCTGAAATACACCGATGTGACAGATACTATCTCCCCTTCGCAAGTCACATTGGACCAGCATGAGCTTACGCCTGGAATCGGCGAATCGATTGAGCTTCACGCCGCCATTTCCCCGGCAAATGCCACGAACACCAATTTGTATTGGAAATCCAGCAATCCGGAAGTTGCAGCTGTCAAGAACGGAATTGTTACGGTGGTCGGCCCAGGTACAGCAACCATAACCGTAACGACAGCCGATGGAGGTTTTATGGATCAAGCCCAAGTCGACGTAGACGGAAATGGCGCCACAACGAGAGTCGAGCTCATTTTTATGCTCGCTCAAGCCTTAAAGCTGTCAGGCTCGCCGTATCAGGGCATTTTCAACGACGTGGCGCAAGGCAATGCTTCCGCCGATTTACTGCAAGGCGCCTACGATAACGGTATCATAGATGAGCATTTGCTTAATAACGGCAGCATCCATCCGCTAGCGCCGTTAACAAGAGAAGAAGCAGCATCGATTCTTATTAACGGATATAACCACACCATGGAACAGAATGCCGTTCTTGGCGATATCGGCAATTTGGAGGATAAAGACGCAATCAGCGAGTGGGCCATCAAATACGTGCAGGCGGACAGCAAGCTTGGCATTGTTCAACCGAACGACCCGTATCCGGCCCAGTTTGATCCGCAGGCAACCTTTACCCGATTCCAGGCCATTGAGATGATTCAAAGATTGCTGCTGTCGATGGACATGCAAGAAATGATCAATAAAGCGATCGCCGAGCATAAAAACAAAGTCGTGATTCCGCCCAATACGTACCGGATCGGTCTTAAAAGCGGCAGCGTGCTTATTCCGATCAGCGGTGCCCACGATCTGGAAATTGTCGCTGACGGCGTAACGGTAATCGGTACGACGTTAACCAGAGCGCTTTCCATTTCAAACAGCTCCAATGTTACGGTCAAAGGGATGACGATTAACTATGATCCGCTTCCTTTTACTCAAGGTCATGTGAAGGCGATAGCCCCCGATCTGTCCTACCTGGATATCGAACTGGACGCAGGCTACCCTCGCAAGCTTTATTCAAGGCTGACCGTGTATGATCCTGCGACCAAATTCCAGAAGCACCGCATAAATCATTTATGGGGAACAAAAGCTTCCTGGAATCCGGACGGTACAATGCGAATTTCGTTACAGGGCGTTGGCTCCAACGTGGATGTAGGCGATCCGGTGACAATGGCCGGCGGCCCCGAAGGAAACGGCATTCCGCATGGCATTACGGTTGGGGGAAGCAGCGGTATTGTGTTTAAGGATGTAACGCTGAATACGGCGCCGGGCTTTGGCTACCTAGAGGCAGGCAGCGAAGGCGGGACGGTGCTTGACGGCTTCAAGCTTATTCCCGGTCCTGCTCCGAAAGGCGCAACAGAGAAGCCATTGCTTACGGCAGTGTGGGATGGCATCCAATTCAAAACGGCTAAAAAAGGTCCAATCGTTGAAAACTCCGTCATTCACAATGCCGGGGACGACTCCTTTAGCATTCAGTCGGGCGACATAGGCGTCGTGAAGGTGGCCGATGATGAGATTACGATTGTGCTCCGCGACGGAAGCCAGGAGCTTGAGGTCGGAGACAGGCTGAAGCGGTTTAATTCTTCGCCGGAAGCAATCGTAACAGCTGTGCAGAAAGTGACGAAGGCTGACGCCGGCATTGACCCTGCTTTACTGCAGAAAATCAATAGTGCCGCCGATTGGACGCCATGGAGATTTACGGAAGAGACGTATTACAAGATCAAACTGGATCGTCCGTCTCCATTCCAGGTAGAGGACTTTATCTTTTCTCCCGACCGGATGGGCAACGGATTCATATTCCGGAATAACGAAGTCTACAGCCCTGGACGCGGAATGCTGCTGAAAGCCGGCGATGGCCTTATCGAGAACAATACGTTCCGCGGAGGCGACAAGGCGATTATGGTATCTCCGGAGGATGTAACGGATTCGCATGCAGGCGCTGCGCAAAATCTGATTATCCGCAATAACAAAATTATCGGCACAGGGTACCATCATTTTATGCCATGGTCCGATCAAGCAGGCGCAATCGGCTTCGCGGCTGGGAATATTACCAGCATGAAAGCCTTTGACAACATTCTGATCGAGAACAACACGTTTGACTCCGTAAATGGCTTGAATCTCAATCTCAGCAGCGTCTCGAACGCGATCGTTAAGGACAACAAGTTCCTGAATACTCACCTCGAGGATCCGGGCAACAATGGCGCGGACAAAGGGATTGATCCTACGTCGGTTATTTTTGTCCGCAATTCGGAGCATGTGACCTTTACCGACAATGTGATTGACCGGATGGGGCCTTATTCGACATTGCCAGTGAATATACAGCAGCCGTCAAGCGATATCGTTGGGGCGGATACGGGGGTTACGGTACTTGATCCTTCGCCGCTTAATAAGCTCAGCGAGTTAATCATGACAGCAAGTAAAACATCGCTGCGGCCGGGCGATACGGCCACTACGAAATTAGAAGCCAAATTAAGCAGCAATGTGCCAGCATCGTTGATTGGCGCCTCCGTCACGTATAATTCCAACAAGGCTTCGGTAGCAACCGTTGATTCAAAAGGCGTCATTACCGCGGTTACCGATGGTAAGGCAGTGATAAAAGTTACGGTAAATCTGAACGGGACGGTAAAATCGAGCGAGCTCACGATCCAAGTAGCTAAGCCTAAATATACAGGCGTTCCCGGTACGCCTGTTCTGTCCAGCGATAACGGATATAGCGGACTGAAGGACGGGAACTATACCGTTTCGATGAATATGTGGTGGGGAAACAACGGCGACGTATTGAAGCTGTACGAGAATGGCATCCTGATTTCCACCCAGACGTTGACGGAAAACTCCCCGTCCGCTCAAGTCGCGAATGTTAAAGTGAATGGCAAAGCGAACGGAACCTACACGTATACGGCCGAGCTAATCAATACCTTCGGATCAACCGTCAGCCAGCCGCTTGTTGTAGATGTAACGGATGCTGCGCCAGGCAAACCGGTGCTTTCCCATGATAATTGGGATGGAGACGGCAATTTCACGTTAACGTTTAACATGTGGTGGGGCACCAATGCAACGGAATACAAGCTGTACGAAAACGATAAGCTGATTGAGTCGAAGCCGTTAACCGCGGCTACCCCAAACGCGCAAAGCGCCTCTATCAAGCTCTCTGGTAAATCGATTGGCGAATATGATTACAGGATCGAGCTAATCAATGCGGGAGGAGTTACTTCAAGCGATAAATTGCTGGTTCGCGTAACCAAGTAAAAAGAAAATTACGACGCAGCATCACTTCATCGTGGTGCTGCTTTTTTGCTTGCCATACGCGTGTTGACGTTCCCTTATGGGCATTGCTGGCGGGAGTTGTGCTATTATAGGTTAGGCAGAAGTTTGCGAACAGAAAAGGTGGCATGCAAGATGAAGTATGATTTTGGCGAAGTGGTTAACCGGAAAAATACGAACAGCTTCAAGTGGGATTCGGCAAAGGATAAAGAAGATATCGTACCGATGTGGGTTGCGGATATGGACTTCAAGGCTGCCGATCCAATCCTTCGGGCATTGGAGAGCAAGCTGCGGCATGGGGTATTTGGTTATGCCCATTTACCTGAGGCTTATTACGGGGCGGAGATCCATTGGTGGCAGAAGAGGCATGACTGCTTGATCGAAAAAGATTGGATCGCTTTTACTCCCGGCGTTATTCCGGCTTTGGCCGCTATTATTCAAGCTTTTTCGAGTCCGGGAGATAAGGTGCTTATTCAAGCCCCGGTGTATAACAGCTTTTACGGCATTATAAAAAGCAACGGCCGCGAGATCGTTGAGAATAACTTGGTTAATACGGGCGAGTCGTATGAAATCGACTTTGAGGATTTCGAGAAGAAGGCATCGGACGAGTCCGTTAAGCTGTTTATTTTGTGCAATCCCCATAACCCGGTAGGAAGAGTGTGGAGCAGGGAGGAGCTGGAGCGTCTAAGCGCCATTTGCCGAAAGCATCGGGTCCTTGTTGTGGCCGATGAAATTCACAGGGATCTCGTGTTTGAAGGTCGGCCTTACGTGCCGTATGCTTCGATTGACGCGAACAACTCCATCACCTGCACCTCTCCGAGCAAAACCTTTAACATTGCCGGATTAAAAATGGCGAACATCATTACCGCTAACATGGATTACAAGGAAAAAGTGAAGCAGGTTATGCTCGCAAGCGGCATTCACGATCCGAACGTATTCGGGATTGAAGCGTTTATCGCTGCTTATACCGAAGGGGAAGAGTGGCTGGATCAGCTCTTGGTCTATCTGAAAGAGAATCGCGATTATTTCCTCTCGTTTGTCCGGGAACGGCTTCCGAATCTCAAGGTTATTGCACCGCAGTCGACGTATTTGATGTGGCTGGATTGCAGAGCTCTAGGGATCGGATCCGAGGAGCTAAGCCGCAAATTATTTGACGAAGCAGGCCTTCGGATTAACGAGGGATCTACTTACGGAAAAGCCGGAGACGGGTTTATTCGCATTAATATCGGCTGTTCGCGCGCGATTTTGACAGAAGGCCTGAACAGACTCGAACATGTAATCAAGACAATTAAATAATTTGTCGGGCAGTGTCATTTGCCGGTTCCAATTTTGGAGCCGGCTTTTTGTATTGGCTATCCTGGAAAATCACTCCAAAATTACGACGGATTATTGTTGAATAATTACTCTGAATTGTCTGATTTCTATAATTGACCATTCCTTAACAATCCTTTTATAATGACGCTGTAACCTACATTAACGATAATGTTAACGAAAATGGAGGTGTGAACAAGCAAAATCAGAGTGCAAACATCATGACTTGCAGCATTGGTTGAAAGAAAGAGAGTGGGGATCTTTAACCAATTCCAGGGAGGTAAGTCGATGAGAAAAACAGTAGGAATGGCATCGGTAACTTTGTTAGCGCTTTCGGTCATGATGGCCGGCTGCGGCAGCAGCAACGGGAATAACGGCAATAGCGGTACGACCGGTAACTCGGAAGTAAAAGAGACCTCCGGCAATACCGCATCAACGTCAAATACTCCGGCCGGTAACGCGGGCGGGGAAGAGCCGGCGAAGCATGATCCGGTGACGCTTAAGTATACGTTCTGGGGAAGCCCAAACGAGAAGAAGGTTCAGGAAGCGGCGATCAAATCCTTTACGGAGAAATATCCGTGGATTAAGGTTAATACTCTCCATATACCGGACTCCTATACGACCAAGCTGACAACGATGGCCTCTTCGAATCAGATGCCCGACATTGGACTTCTGAATGGCGATGTCGCGCTGGAATGGGCCTCGCAGGGCCGAATCTACAACATTATGGATTTCCTTGCGAATGATCCGGATGTCAGCGTAAACGATATTTTGCCTAACACGATGTATTACTGGGAGGAAGGAAAGCTGGCAGGAGTAAACGGAGCGCTGGAAGCTTTCGCTTTGTTCTACAATAAGGAAGCCTTTACGGATGCCGGTTTGCCGCTCCCGCCGACTAAAGCCGATGAAGCGTATACGTGGGAGCAATTTGTGGAAACGGCGCAAAAGCTGACGCTGGACCAAAAAGGCCGGAATGCGCTTGATCCGGATTTCGATCCGAAGTCGATCAAGCAATTCGGGGTAACGATGCCTCTCTGGGCGTACATGAACGGAGTAACGTCAAACGGGGGACAGTTCGTGAACGAGGAGGGTACCGAGTTCAAGCTGGCTGATCCGGAAGCGGCCGAAGCGATTCAGCAATGGGCCGATCTGATTAACAAATACCATGTTGCCCCTTCGCCAACCCAGTCGAAGAACATTCCTTCCGGCGCCAATGCATTATCCTCCCGCAAGGTGGCCATGACGCTTGACGGCCAGTGGAGTCTGGTTGATCTTGGCGCAGCGAAAAAGCTGAACTTCGGAATTGGCGTCACCCCCGTCATGAAGAGCAAAGCTACGATGACCTTAGGAGAGCCGATCGTGATTTTCAAGGATACCAAACACCCGGAAGAAGCCTGGATGCTGTACAAGTGGATGATGAATCCGGAAAATACGCTGGAGCTGCAAACGAGCGGACTGTGGATGCCGGTTCTGAAGAAATGGTATGAGAATGCGGATTTGGTTGCGAAGTGGGCAGCCGGCAATCCGGCTCATCCGGATGGCTACCAGGATGCGGTGATGAGAAACGCCTTTGACAACGGCTTCCCGAATACTTCTTATTACGTGAAGAATTTGTCCAAAATCAACAGCATTATCGATCCGGCTCTCGAGCAGGTCTGGCTCGGCAAGACAACGGCGCAGGAAGCATTAACCAAGATCAAGCCCCAAGTGGAGAAAGAGCTGAAAGGGGTTTATACGGAGCGATGATCACCGGGAGGAAGCTTTGGAATAAAGAGGCCCGGGCCGGCATTCTGTTTGCGTCACCGGTTATTGCCGGTTTTCTGATCTTCGTCCTGGGGCCGATGATTGCCAGCTTTATATTCAGCTTGTCGGAATACAACGTCATCACTCCCTTGAAAATAATCGGCTTCTCCAACTATGCCGACTTGTTCGACGGTACGGATCCGCTATTTTACAAGTCGCTTGGCGTTACGGCCTATTATGTCATCCTGAGCGTGCCTTTGCAGATCTTGCTGGCTTTTATGGTGGCGCTGCTGCTGAATCATCCCATTAAAGGAAAAGCTTTCTTTCGCACCGTCTTTTACATGCCAACGATCGTTCCTGCCGTAGCTTCGTCGATGATCTGGCTGTGGCTCTTTGATCCGGACCTGGGACTGCTCAATCAGCTGCTCAAAGTATTCGGCATTCCCGGACTGCAGTGGATTTATTCCGAAAATCTTGCCGTACCGTCCCTGGTATTGATGAGCTTATGGACGATTGGCGGCACAATGGTTATTTTCCTGGCCGGGCTTCAAGGCATTCCGAAGCATCTGTACGAATCGGTGGAGGTTGACGGCGGCGGCCCGCTGCATAAACTGTTCTCGATTACAATCCCGCTTATGACGCCTACGATTTTCTTTAATCTGATCATGGGATTCATCGGAAGCTTTCAGGTATTCGGGCAGGCCTACATCATGACGCAAGGCGGACCTAACAATGCGACGCTATTCTACTCCTATTATCTGTACCGCGAAGCGTTCGAATTCTCCAGCATGGGCAGCGCTTCGGCAATCGCTTGGGTGATGTTCCTGATCATTCTGGCGTTGACGATGATGGTATTCAAAACATCCGCCCTATGGGTATACAGCGAAAGCGAGGGAAAACGATGATCAGAGGCCGATTGTTATCCCGATCACTCATCTATTTGCTGCTCGCTGCCGGAACCTGTCTCTGCCTGTTTCCTTTCTACTGGCTGCTGCGTAGTTCGTTTATGGATCAGTCGGATATATTTGTTATCCCCCCGATCTGGATTCCCCAAGACTGGTTGATCAGCAACTACCGGGAGGCGCTGACGATTCTGCCGTTTAACCGGTATTTTCTGAACACGTTGATCATAGTTGTGCTGGAGGTATCCGGGGTGGTGCTGTCGAGCTCGATCTGCGCTTATTCGTTTGCCAGACTGCGGTGGCCGGGGAGAAACCTCGTGTTTATGGTCATCCTGACCAGCATGATGCTTCCCGGAGCGGTGACGCTAATCCCTCAATACGTCGGATGGGCGAAGCTAGGGGCGACCAACACGTTTATCCCATTGACGCTTCCGGCATGGTTCGGCGGAGGAGCATTTAACGTATTCCTGCTCAGACAGTTTTTTATGACCATTCCGAAAGAACTGGATGAAGCGGCACTGGTTGACGGAGCGGGGTACTTCCGGATCTACAGCCGGATCATGCTGCCGCTGCTTGTACCTGCTCTTGTCGTAGTCGGATTGTTCTCTTTCCTGAACGGCTGGAACGACTTTATGGGACCGCTCATTTATTTGAGCGACGAGAAGCTGTATACCTTAGCGCTTGGGCTGCAAACCTTCAAAGGCATGTATAATGCGCAGTGGCATTTAATGATGGCGGCAACAACCGTCGTGCTTCTGCCAGCGATGCTGGTCTTTTTCCTCGGGCAGAAATACTTTGTGGAAGGCATCGTCATGACCGGATTAAAAGGTTAATAAGCTGTTCTCCTCTGGATAATTGACTCCAAAAATGGCAAGTGCTAATCTATTTAACAAACAAGAGAGTCTAGCAAACACATACTAGTAGCTGGGGGAGAAAGCATGGAAGGCAGGAAAGTGACACTGAAGGATCTGGCCGTAAAAGCCGGGCTTTCGGTCAACACCATCTCAAGAGCTCTGAAGGACAAAGAGGATATCGCGGCCTCCACCCGGCAGATGATCAAGGATTTAGCCAAGGAAATGGGTTACGTCGGCAACGCGCTTGCCGGTTCGCTCCGGTCGGGTCTGACCCGAACGATTGCGGTTATCGTCAGCGATGTCGCCAACCCGCACTTCGGCATTATGGTGAAGGAAATCGAGAAGTCGGCGCGCAAACATCATTACACGATCTTTGTCATTAACACGGAAGATGATTACGAGATGGAAGAGAGGGCCATCTACACCGCCATCGGTAAAAATGTGGATGCGATCATCATCTGTCCTTCCCAGCGGGGAGCCGATAACATCCGGTTTCTGCAGAAGAACGGCGTGCCGTTCGTGCTGATCGGCCGAAGGTTCAAGGATGAGCCGGAATTCGATTACGTTATTTGCGATGACTGCAAGGGCGGATATCTCGCAACCAAGCATCTCATTGACAGCGGGCATAAAAGAGTGTTGTTCCTGAACGGTCCCATCCGGATTTCCAGTGCGCAGGAGCGGCTTGAAGGGTATAGGCGTGCACATGAGGAAGCGGGCTTGCCCGTGCTTGAGGAGCTGATTATTGAGGTTGGAGCTTCCGCTGGTGATACACGGCAGGTTATGAAGCAGCTTATCGAGCAGCAGACGGCATTTACCGGAATCTTTGCTTTCAATGATGTAATCGCCTGGGAAGCGGCATATGTATTAAGCAAATACAGCTTTAAAGTGCCGGAGGATTATTCGGTCATCGGCTTTGACAACATCCAGTCGCGGATTTTTATCCCGTTCCAGCTGTCCTCGGTCAGCAATTCCAAGGGTAAAATGTCCAAGCGGGCCGTTGATATTGTGTTGCACAAGATCAACCATCCGGATTCGAAGCAAAAGTTTAACGAGATTATTGATACCAAGTTGGTCTTAAGGGATAGCACCAGATAGGATGCGGCCCTTTTTACCTTATAACATGAACGATAATGTGAACGGTTAAGGAGATGGAAGAAGATGAATCAAGTCATCCAAGTGCCACAAACAATGAACATTCCGCTTTTTGTAGGGCAAGGGAAAATCGAATACGGCGAAAAGCCGGTACCCGCACCGGGCAAAGGACAACTGCTGCTGCAGGTAAAAGCGAACGCTCTATGCGGGTCGGACCGCAGCCAGTACTATGAAGGAAGCACGACCGTTCCCGGTCACGAAGCGGCGGGTATTGTCGTTGGTGCCGGTGATGGCGTTACAACGGCAATCGGGACGCCTGGGGTTGTGTTCTTGATGGACTTCTGCGGGGAATGCCGCAGCTGCAAGCTGGGCTTCACGAACCAATGTCTGAATAAGAGAGCGGATTACGGCTTTACTCATGATGGTGGTTATACGCCTTATATCGTTGTTAATGAGAACGTCTTCTTCCCGATTGATCCTTCTATTCCGCTGGCTGACGCAACGATGCTTCTCGATATTATGGGCACAGGCGGACACGCTATTAAGCGCGCAAAGCTGGTTCATCCGGATATTCGGTCCGTTCTTATTGCGGGAGCCGGTCCTATCGGTCTTGGCGTGCTTGCCATGGCGAAGCTGCTGCTTGGCGAAGAAACTCCGGTCTTTATTATGGATTACGTCGATTATCGTCTGGAGCTTGCGGAGAAGATGGGAGCTATTCCGGTGCAGCTGGCGATTCAATCGGTTCAGGAGGTCATCAAGGCTGCCGGTCTTGAAGGCGCGGATATTGCCATTGATACAAGCGGCAAAACCTCCGGCCGCCGTACGTCACTGGAAGCGCTTAACCAGCGCGGCGTGCTGGTCTGCGTCGGTCATGGGCAAGAGCTGAATGTCGGCGTATCGAATGATCTGATTGCCCCTGAACGCGCCGTGCTAGGAAGCGAGTATTTCCAATTTAACGAGCTGGCCGAGAATCATGCCCTTATTCTTAAGCATCTTCCTTACTTGCGGCAGATAATTACGCATCGATACGGCCTGGATCAAATTCAGGAGGCTTACGAGCTCTTCTTCCAAGGAAATACCGGAAAGGTGTTAATCGAACAATGAACAATGCGGATAAAAAGCTGAGGGTAGCGTTAATTGGCACCGGGGGAGCGGTAAGCAGCCGGGGAAGATCGGAAGGCTTCCAATCGGCTGGCAGCTGGGGCTTGCAGCATGCACGGATTTGGGAAGGAAGACCGGATGTGGACTTCTGTGCAATCGTGGGACGCAACGCTGCCCGGACAGAGGAAAAAGCGGCGTTGTTCGGAACCAAAGGGTATACGCGTATTGCCGATATGCTTGAAAAAGAAACGCCGGATTTGGTCAGCATGTGCCTGCCGAATCAGGGCCATTTCGATGCAACATTGGAAGTAATCCGGGCGGGGTTTCCGTTATTGGTCGAAAAGCCGCTGGTATTCAGCCTGAAGGAAGCTGACATTCTGCTTAATGAAGCGGCTAAGCGCAACGTATTTTTCGCGATCAATTTCAACCACCGGTTCGCCAAGCCGGTACAGCTGGCGCATGTTGCCATTCAGGGAGGAAGGCTCGGCGAGCTTTCCTTCGCAACCTGGCGCTTCGGCGGAGAAGGAAGCAGTGATCATCCGCATGCCAATCTCATCGAAACGCAGTGCCATGGCTTTGATATGCTGGAGTATTTATGCGGTCCGATTGAATCGGTTATGGCGGAAATGACGGACATGACGGGCGGCGGCTACCGGACCTTATCGCTTGCTTTGCGCTTCGAGAATGGAGCAGTCGGCAGTCTGGTTGGAAGCTATGATTCTTCTTATGCATATCCGGATACGCACCGCATCGAGATTAACGGCTCGCTTGGCCGCTGCGTTATACAGGATACGGTGAAGAAATATACATTCCACGCCGCAGGCAATGAGGTCGGGGAAAGCTGGGAGGCCGGTTATTTCAACGACGTTGACCGTGATTTTCACCGTACGTTTGATTACCATGTTGATGCATTGCTTCAGGCATTGCGCAACGGCGAAGCGCCTCCGGTTCATGCTTCGGCGGGTTACCGGGCGCTGCTGATTGCGGAAGCCGCAATCCAATCCTATGAGCTTGGACGCAGAGTACGCGTTGAGAAGTAAAAGGCGAAGAGGTGGTTGAACGTTGATTAAGCTCTTTGTATCGGATATTGACGGCACGTTGATGGACAGAAGCAAGCAGATTCGCAAGGAGGATATAGACGCTATACGCTTGGCTTACCGGCAGGGCGTTCATATTTGTCTGGCTTCCGGAAGGATGTATGAGGAGATCAAGGTCGTTATGGAGCTCCTGGACATCCCTTGCTATGCCGTTTGCCAGAACGGGGCAACCATTGTGGACCGGAATGGAACCGTCATTCGGGCCAGCAAGTTCCAGGCTGATCTGGCGCTTGCGGTGCAGCGGATGACAGAACCGGCCGAGCTGGTTACCGTTATTTGCGGCAGCGAGGGCAATTACGTTGCCGAGCAAACGGCGGAGACGGAGCATGTAGGCACGCGCTTCCTGACACCGTTAATCGAGCGCCGCCAAGTCATTGAAGAGATGGCAAACGGAATGCCGGTTACGAAGTTTTCCATCTATGGCGAGGTTCCTCTGCTGGAGCAGATGCTTGAGACTCTGGATCAACGGTTTGCAGACCGGATTAAGGCATCGTTCTCCGACCCTGACGGCATTGATGTCATGCCCGGCGGCGTTGATAAAGGTGCGGCTGTTGAGGCTCTCATGCAATTATTGGATATCCGCAGGGAAGAGACGGCCTGTATTGGCGATTCGTTTAATGATTTGGCGATGTTCCGCATTTGCTCCCGCAGCTTTGCCATGTCTCATGCCCATGGCACTGTTCTGACAACGGCCACCCATCGGGCTGACACCGTTGCTCAAGCTATATATGATTTGATCGCGGTATGACGGATGAATACAATTCCATTCCATGCGAAGGGGTGTCCAAGTTTGACTTTCGAAGCAACCCGGCTTAATAAGAAGACAACAACCTACAAGTATCAGACGGTGAACAATGTGCCCGTTCAAGCCGTCCGCATCCAGGATGCATTCTGGGAGCCCAAATTAAAGGTGCTGCATGAAGTAACCGCCTATGATGTGCTTCACAAATTCGAGAATGACGGAGCTTTGCGAAATTTTGATTTCGTAGCGGAGGGAACCGTCGGATTCCATTCCGGAGAGCCTTGGTTCGATGGACTCGTCTACGAAACCATCCGCGGGATCTCCGATATACTGGCCGTTTCTCCTGATGAGCGTTTGGATGGTAAAGTCGATGGGATTATCGAAAAAATCGTCCGTGCCCAAGAAGCTGGCGGCGACGGTTATATCAACACCTATACGCAGCTTGACCGTCCCGGCCAGCGCTGGGGCGAGAACGGAGGATTCTTAAGATGGCAGCATGATGTTTATAATGCCGGTTGTCTGATCGAAGCAGCTGTTCATCATTATAAAGCCACGGGTAAAACATCCCTGCTCAAAGCAGCGGTCCGGTTCGCCAATCATATGAGCGGCATAATGG
Organism: Paenibacillus sp. BK033; assembly: GCF_004345425.1. GTDB lineage: Bacteria > Bacillota > Bacilli > Paenibacillales > Paenibacillaceae > Pristimantibacillus. The sequence continues at coordinate 330,996 of NZ_SLVP01000002.1, read as the reverse complement.
GGCCTCCGCCTAAACGGAATATTGTCCCTGCCCACTCGCTGCCGGAGGAGGCGGTTCTGAAGCTGTATCAGCTGGCTCTGGATGAGCCGGAGCTTGGCGCGGCGATGCAGGTTCCTTTCATCGCTTCGGATTATCTTGAACTTGTTACGTTCTGGATTCGCAACCGGGGCAATCATGAAGGCAGATATTCGCATGGCGGGGAGTATGCGCAGGACCATAAACCGGTTCTGGAGCAGGAGGAAGCGGTAGGGCATGCGGTTCGCGCCACGTTGCTGTACACGGGTCTGACCGCTCTTTATTTATGCACGGGAGAGAAGCTTTATTTAGAGACGGCGAGGAAGCTGTGGGATAATATTTCGTACCAGAAATCTCATATTACCGGCGGTGTGGGGGCGGTTCACCATGACGAGAAGTTTGGCGCAAACTATGAATTGCCGGATAACGGCTATTTGGAGACTTGCGCTGGCGTTGGCATGGGCTTCTTCAGCTGGAATCTGTTCCTTGCTACCGGAGAAAGCCGTTATATCGACAAGCTGGAGACGATTATATACAATATCGTATTGGCTGGGCGTTCGATGGACGGTCATAAATACTTTTACGAGAATCCGCTGGTCAGCAAAGGCGGTCATAACCGGTGGGAATGGCATAGCTGCCCTTGTTGTCCGCCGATGATTATGAAGCTTTTGCCGGAGCTTGCTTCGTATATTTACGCCTATGACGGAAAAGGAGCATTCGTCAATCTCTATATTGGAAGCGAAAGCGAGCTGCTAATCGGCGATGTTCCGGTAACGATCAAGCAGCAGACGAATTATCCTTGGTCAGGCGCGGTTGGCATTACGGTTACGCCGGAGAGGAAAGCCCAGTTTGACTTGCGGCTGCGCATTCCGGAATGGTGCGGGCAATATGTTATCCGAGTGAACGATCAGGCAGCCGACTCTGAGCTGGAAAACGGCTATGCCGTCTTGAACCGGGTATGGTCTCCGGGGGATCGGATTCAGCTTGAGCTGGATATGCCTGTTCATTTGGTGGAGGTTCATCCGAATGTAAAGACGCATGCCGATAAAGCGGCCATCCGGCGCGGGCCGGTGTTGTACTGTCTGGAATCGGTAGATAATGAAAAGGCGGAAAACGGCACTATTCTTTATTCCCGCGAAGCGCTGCGAGTTAATCATATGGACCGCAAGCTGCCGCTTCAGCCGGTATTCGAGAAGAAGCATGACGACGGCTTCTTCGATGGTGCCGTTCTTATCCGGACAACAGATGCGGACGGCCGTCCCATTACGGCGGTTCCTTATCCCTACTGGAATAACCGCTCCCGGGGAACAATGGTTCTCTGGCTCAAGCATGAGCATACCGTCCGCCAGGAAGGCTGGGAGAATAAGCTGTACCGCATAATCGAATAGTACGCGGAAGGCGCCTTGCAATTTTTGCATGGCGCCTTCCGTTTTTAATGCAAGACGTTGGTGACCGCTGCTGCTTCCTCAGCCGTTAGCGGAGTGAGAGGTTCGCGGAAGCCTCCGGCGACGATTCCTTGAGCTGCAAGGCGGTGACGGATAACTCTGACCCAACCGATGCTTCCGAGCAGCTCCAGCTTAGGCCGGAGAGGGTTTAGCATTAACGCTGCTTCTTCCAGTTGCCCCGAGCCTAGGAGGCCAACGATTTCTTTTAATTCATTCGGAAACAGATTTCCCGCAACGCTTGTGAGACCGGTATATCCTTTGGCGGAATAGTCAACGATTGTCGAGTCGATTCCGGATAACACTTGAAAGTCTTCTCCAAGCTCATCTCTAATCCCTTTGACGACATCCGGGTTGCCCGCTTCTTTTAATGCTCTTATTTGAGGGAACCTCCTCGCCAAACTTATTAGGGTTTGAGGCTCCAGATTAAATCCCGTTCGTACCGGATTATTGTAAAGCATAACGGGCAGAGCCGTCGCTGAGCATACCGCTTCAGCATAGATTGCGGCTTCGCGTTGGCTTGGGCGGACATAGGGCGGAAAGCCAAGCATAATCGCCGTTTGTCCAGCTTTTTCAGCCTCCAACGCCAGTTGGACGGCGTCACGAGTTCGAATCGCTGCCACTCCCGCGTACAAAGGAAACTCTGCTGAAGCGGCCTGTCTGGTCAGACGATAGAGACTTCTTCTCTCTTCCAAGGACAAGGAGTGCTGTTCACCGGTCGATCCTCCGACGAGCAGGGCGGGGACCTGATGTTCCCAATAGTAACGAACCAAATGATGGATTCCTTGTTCGTCAATCGTGTCGTCCTGACGGAAAGGCGTGATGATAGCTACGCTATACGGGGAGAAACGGAATGTGGACATTTTGCTGCGCCATCCTTTATGAAGCAAAAACGGATTCTTTTCGCTATACTAGCATATTGGATGATTGATAGGAAGGCCAGGATTCGTTATAGTTGGAGATAGATACTCGTTTCCAGTATAAGGAAAGGGGGCGCTGAGCATGCAGCAAGCCTCGATCGTAACGGACAGGTTTAATTCCCGCAGCTCTCTTGTTGCCATAATCGTAAGCGTACAGGAAAGATTAAAGCAACTATATGCTTGGAGCGGGAATCAAAGGGATGACGGCAAGAGATGGGAAGCGGACCATTTCTCTGAACGCTTGATAAATGGAGGATGCTCTTCATGCAGCGGTAATCCCGCAAGGATAGATATCGATCTCCGCCGCATGATTGCCCCGGAGTTATCGCTTAAGCGCGGAGCCGTATTATTATGGGCTGGCGCAAACTGTGGACCGGTCGAAATGATTAAGCAATTGGCCAAGGTGCTGGACATCCGCTACGATCGTCCGTTGGCAGGGCAAGATCCAGCTTTTATCGAGATTTTATTGTACGGCTATAGGAAAGAACTCTTAACTTATAAGCATAAATCAAAAATAAAAAGCGGTTTCTACCGGGGTTGCGTAAACGATGTTAAGTTTTTGAGAGACTCCGGCACAACAAGCAAAGGCAATCTAAGAGCTATCGATTATTTTTCGGGTCCGGTTCATTGCCCGGATTGCAGCCAAAGGAATCATTACGACACGGAATGCTTGTCTGTTACGGTAAATGGAATGACGATTAAAGAGGTTTCGAGATTGTCCATTCCCGACATGCTGTTGTTTGTCAGCAATCTTGAACCTGCTATCAAGACAGGCGATTCGCCTCCTGTAGTTAAGGAGCTGGAAAAGCGTCTGTTGTATCTAAATAAAATAGGCTTAAACTATTTGTCTCCCGCTTACCATGCCGGCCTGGAGGGATCCCGTTGAAAATTCAAGCCGTATTTTTTGATTTGTTCGAGACCTTGATTACCGAGTTTGAGAACGGCGTACGGAAAGCGCCGCGTTCGAATCATTTTGTGGGACAGCTGGGGGTAGATGCCAAGCTGTTCGAGCAGGAGTGGAAAAAGAGGCAGGAGCGGAGGATGAACGGAACTTTTCCGGATTTTCCATCGGTATTAAGAGATATTCTGAGCACGCTAGGATATGAAGCTGCTGAGGAAATCATCGATAACATCCATAATGATCGGGTCGCCTCTAAGGCTATTCCGTTCAACCGGATAGAGCCAGCTATTCTGGAGATGCTGGGTCAGCTCCGCTCCGCGGGAGTCAAGGTATGTCTTATCAGTAATTGCACCCGGGAAGAAGTAGCGTCTTGGGAGAGCAGCGAATTAGCCCCTCATTTTGATGAAGCTATATTCTCTTATGCGGTACATAGCGCTAAACCAGAGCCTCTTATCTACCAGCTTGCTTGCGAGCGTATTGGGGTATCGCCGTCTGACTCCGTATTTGTAGGAGATGGGGGTTCCAGCGAACTGGACGGCGCATCGGACTACGGCCTGCAGGCTTATCACGCCACCTGGTTCCTCCCGGAGGACAGAGCCGGCAAAATAACGGAATATCCGAAGCTTACGCATCCGGCCGAATTAATCGAGCTGATTGCCCGTTAAACAACAAGACCATCCTGCCAGGATGGTCTTGTTGTTTGCTATATTCAGATCAAAGAAAGGGTGAACGATAAGCTGTAAGGCCGGTTGGCGAAAAGTTTGTATTCCGGATGAATAGGGGCACCCCAGCTGTCATCGCCGCCAACGCCCATTTGTCTTTCGTTTACGCGTACGACGGTTTTCGACGAGAAGGGCAGTTTGTACGGGTGGTCGCTTGCTTCAAGCTCTTCCGGCTTCCACGGAAGGGCGTTGATTTCCATAACGGCGGAGCTGTCAAAGCGAACACCTTTTCCATCGGCGCCGTTTGTAAGCTCGGCATAACGGACATCGGTCTTATTGCCGCATTCCTGCGGTCTGAGGTAAGGGACAAATTGGTCTTTAACCAAACCGCTGTACGTTCCTATTTTTGCGCCTGTTTTACGATCCCAGTAGTTCTCATGAGGTCCCAAGCCATACCACGACAGGGTATCCAGACTGCCGTCAAGAACGAGCAGCATGCCGAACTCCGGAATTTCGGGAAGCTTGTCGCCGCCTGGCTGCAGCTGTTCGTGAATGTGAATCGATCCGTTTGCATGAACCGTATAGCTGATCGTTAGCAGAGAGACCGGACTTGTTGCCAACTGATGCACCGTAGTGACATGGCAGCGGTCCTGCGCCGCGGTCCAAGTAAATTGAATAAGCTGTTTGGTGCTTCCCGCTTCTTTCCATACCGAGCACCGCTCCGGCATTTTGTTGCCGAAGTCATTATCGGTAGCTGCACGCCAGAAGTTGGGACGAATCGGCTCAAGCAAATTCTCTTTGTCTCCCGAACGATAGGATACGATATCCCCTGTATGACGGTTAAAGGCAACCGACAACACGTTGTTGCTAATTTGCAGCGCGTCTGATTGTTCGTTTAATTGCAGGGGAGCATGTACGGCATCGGTAACGTAACTGTAAACCTCCGCCACGCGCGGCGACAGTACAAACTGCTCCCAAGCGACTTCATGACCGGCTTCAGCCCAGTTCGATTCCTCCGGAATGACGAAGGAAACGGTCAGAACCGCTTCTTGCTCGCAGAACGAAGGGCTGTAAGGCACCGTTACTTCCGTCGTCTCGCCCGGTGCCAAGGACAACTTCAGAACATCCTTTTGAACGGATTTGCCTTCATACTGCACTTCCCATTTCAGATCGTATACGCCAAGATCCGTGAACAAGTTATTATTCTTGACGCGAATCGTCCGAGCCGCGAGATTGATATCCGAAATCGAAACGTTCTGGTAGCATTTCTTCACTTCATACAGCTTTGGCGTAACGGAGCGGTCGGCAAACAGCAGGCCGTTGCCGCTGAAATTGCCGTCATGCGGCGATTCGCCGAAATCGCCTCCATAAGCCAGGTATTCCACGCCGTCTTCCGTTTTGGTCCGGATCGCCTGATCCACCCAATCCCAGATAAACCCGCCTTGCAAAATCTCGTATTTATCGAACAGCTCCGTGTATTTATGAAGCCCGCCGCAAGAGTTGCCCATCGCATGGGAGTATTCGCATAGTATATAAGGCTTTTTCGGATGATTGAGGGCATATCGCTCCACTTCGTGCGGACGGATATACATCGTCGATTCAATATCCGACGCGGCTTCGGAAGGACGGTAATGGAATACGCCCTCGTAATGCACGAGCCGGGTAGGATCGGCTTCCTTTAAATAATCATGCATAGCGATAAAATTATCGCCGCCAAAGGATTCGTTGCCAAGCGACCAGATGACAACCGACGGATGATTCTTGTCCCTCTGGAACATCGAATTGCAGCGATCCAGTACATTGGCTCTCCATTCCGCATGGCTGCCCGGAACCGTATGCGCGGGAAGATCCTGCTGGCCGTAGGTCCAGGAGCCGTGCGTTTCCAGGTTTGTTTCATCGATGACGTATAAGCCGTATTCATCGCAAAGCTCATACCATACCGATTGATTCGGATAATGGGAGGTACGAACTGCATTGATGTTATGGGTCTTCATAAGTTTGATATCCCGGATCATATCTTCTTTGGACAATGCCCGGCCGGTATCGCAGGAAAATTCGTGGCGGTTCGCGCCTTTGAAAATAATACGTTTGCCGTTGATCCGCATCAAACCGTCCTTAAGCTCGAATGTGCGGAAACCAACTTTGCTGCTATGCGCTTCGATTAATCCGGCCGCATTCTTGACCGATAATACGAGCGTATATAAATGAGGAGCCTCGGAGCTCCATTTGAGCGGGTTCTCCACATGACCGGACAATGAAAGTCGATGCTCTCCCTCGCCCGAGAAAGAATGCGTCCCAGCAACCGGTTCCGTCCATATGGCCCGTTGATTGGCATCGTACAATTGGGCTTCGACGCGGATGCCTTCCGCGGCTTCGTTAAAGTAGTTTTCGAGCGTAAGGGTAACCGCTAATTCGGCATTTCGGTATTCTTCATCCAGATTGGTACGCGCAAAGAAATCCGAGATATTGACCTTTGGTTTCGTGTACAAATACACATCGCGGAAAATTCCGCTGAGTCGCCAGAAATCCTGGTCCTCCAGCCAACTCGCATCGCACCAGCGATACACCTCTACGGCCAGCTTATTCTCGCCGTTCGTCAAATAAGGGGTAATGTCAAACTCCGACGGAGTAAACGTGTCCTCGCTATATCCGACCAGCTCGCCGTTTACCCAGACGTAGAAGGCAGATTCAACGCCTTGGAAGCTCAGGTATACCGGTTGGCCGTTCCAGGATTCCGGAATCTGAAAGCTGCGGATATATGAGCCAACCGGATTATATTTGGTCGGGGCAAAAGGCGGTCGCAATTCCGGCTCCGATTCGATCCACGGATAACGGATGTTTGTATATTGCGGATAGTCGAAGCCATGGAACTGCCAATGGGAGGGAACGGGCATGTCGGACCAGCCGCCGGCATCGTAATCCAATTCATAGAAACGTTGAATGCGCTCGGCGGGAGTTTCGGCAAAGGCGAATTTCCAAACCCCGTTTAACGACAAATAACGCTCCGAAGCCGTTTTATCACCGATCAGCGCCTCTTCCACAGAGCGGTAAGACATCATGGATGCGTGTGCAGGCAAGCGGTTGACTTGAAAAATTTCGGGGTTATTGTTCCATTCCGGATAACCGTTTGCAGGTGGCTGATAATTAAGTTTGGCTCGCAAAATTTTTCATCTCCTAAAATTCAATGATAGTATATTCATATTATAGTGAGGAATGTATACTTATAAAATATAAGGATATTGCATTGATCTCTAAAAATATGAAACGAGGTAATCCGGATGGAGGGTAATTATTTCTTTTGCTCGCAGGATGAAACCTCCGGCCTTCCGCTCTTTGCAACGACGGTTGGCTACTGGGAGCATCAAATGGAAACCGAACGCCCGGAAGGCTTCCCCGATTATCAGATGCATCAAGTTTTGGAGGGGGTTGGAGAGGTTGTCGTGAACGGCAAGGTATATAAAGTAGAGGCCGGCGACGTGTTTTTCCTCTATCCAGACACCCCTCATTCCTATAGGCCTCTGAATCAGAAATGGAAGGTATCTTGGGTATCGTTCAACGGGCGCGAAGCGGACCAAATGCTGTTGTTCGCCGGAATCAGCGAATCGGGGACTGGAAGATTAAAGACGAATCAGCTGATTAAGCCGCTGGAACAGATGTTGACTTTGGCGATGGATAATGACCAGGAGGCTAGCCTTGAACGTTCGAAGCTTTTATACGGCCTGCTCATCGATCTCAAGTATCAATTGCTGTCTCCGTCCTATTCGGATCAGGAATTTGACCGGGTAAAGCCAGTCCTGCATTATATAGAAAACAATCTGCAAAGACCGTTGACGCTTACCGAGCTCGCGGCTGTGGCTGCCGTTACCCCGCAATACCTATGCAGAATTTTTCAGCAGACGATGAATATAAGACCGATGGAATACATTAACCAGCAGCGCATTAAACGAAGCAAGCAGCTCATGTTCCAGCACCCGGCGATGCGGATGTACGAGATAGCGGGCAGGGTTGGCTTTGAGAGCTCGAGCTATTTCGGCGCCGTATTCCGCAAGCTGAACGGGATGAACCCCGAAGCGTTCAAGAAGCTGCACGGATTGGTTCCTTGATCGCATTGACGATAGGAGAGCAGCGGCTTAAAGTTAATTCCGTAAGGGCTTACACTAAAAGGATTGTTGATAATGGAGGAATAGGGAATGTTGTATCCGAAGCTGTCCGAATCGTTTGTAGTTCAAAGATTAGCCCCGCCGACAGGTAAAATTCGTATGGTACTCGATACCGATACGTTTAACGAAATCGACGACCAATTCGCCGTAGCCTACTCCTTGCTTTCGAATGAGAGAATGGAAGTAGAGGCTCTGTACGCCGCGCCGTTCTTCAATGAGTTATCGAGCAGCCCCGGCGACGGCATGGACAAAAGCTATAGCGAGATAATGAAAATACGGAAGCTGCTGAAGCGCGAGGACGTTCCGGCCTTTCGCGGCTCGGAGCAATATTTGCCCGGGGCCGACCTGCCCGTTGAAAGCGATGCCGCCCGTGATCTGATCAAGAGAGCGATGCAGCATGAAGCCGACGATCCTCTGTATGTCGTGGCTATAGGCGCGATTACGAACGTGGCCAGCGCCATACTGACGAAGCCGGGGATTATCGAAAGGATTGTAGTGGTGTGGCTAGGCGGACATACGTTGGAGTGGGGAGATACGAGGGAATTCAATTTGGCCCAGGACCTGCATGCGTCCAGAGTAATTATGGACAGTGGGGTACCGCTAATTCTTATCCCTTGCATGGGAGTAGCTTCGAACCTGCGGACCACGTTATCCGAAATCCGGGATTACGTGCAGCCGGAGGGGGAGCTTGGGCAGTATTTGTACGAGACTTACAGGGATTGCGCGGATGACCATTACGCCTACTCCCGTGTTATCTGGGATATATCCACGATCGCATGGCTCAATAATCCGAACTGGGCGCCGTCGCAGCTGCTTCCTAGTCCCCGCATATCGGATGATTTCCGGTGGAGTACCGATCCGTCGAGGCATCTCATTCGTTACGTGCGTTATATCGACCGCGATGCGGTGTTTAAGGATTTGTTCCTGAAGATCAGACAATTCCGTTGATTTCCTATCAGCTCAGAGTAATAAAGCTCCCCCGAAGCTGCCGTTTGAGCGGATCTCCCGTTCCGTACCGCCATGGTCTCTTCGGGGTAACCCCGAAGCTCCTCGACTTCCTCCGCGGACAACATGCCATCGATTTGAACCAATCCGTTCTCCGGTAGCGTACTTGCTCATCGGTCAACAGTTTCGTCCTGTCTAGCATCATCGTTCACCCTTTCCAATCGCGTGATTTCATCCTTAGCATATAGGCTAGGCGCCGCTGTTTACCGGCAGCTGCGTCTGTATTCCACGGGTGTCATCCCGGTGATCAGCTTGAACTTCTTATAAAAATAGGATTCGCTTTCAAAACCGCACGCCAGACAAACGGAGGCGATGGTATCGTCCGTCAACATCAGCTTCTCCTTGGCTAACATGATTTTTTTGATCAGAATATATTCGCTAACGTTCATGCCGGTATGCTGTTTGAACACTCTCGAGAAGTGGGCATACGTAACGGAGGCTCTCGAGGACAAGTCGGCAAGACTCATCTCCCGCAAACCGATATGGGCATCTATATAATCCAGAATGGTCCGGATCCAGGCGGGTTCGGAGCTGGAGCTGCGCGGATGCTCGCTCTCCGTCACGGCCATCCGGTTCAAGCCAATAAGAAAATCGTACAATCTAACGGCGATTGCCGCACGATAGCTCGGAAGCCGGTTACGCCATTCTTCATTCATCCCGTCAATCAAGCCGGAGAAGGCCAGGCGCCCGTCAGGGGAAGTCTCCAGCTTATAGCTTTTGCTTTTCCGGGCTTGCTCGAAGCAGCGCAGCAGCGAATGGGACTCACCGAATTCCATTGGCTGAATGAACCGGGGAGCAAAGAAGATGGCACTGGAGGTCACGGGCGCATATTCATCCGGGAACGCTCGGTGTACCGTGTTGCCGGGGATTAGAAACACGTCGCCGGGGTTCATTTCGTAGAAGCTGTGATTAATGAAGAAGGTCCCTTTGCCGGCGTACACAAATACAATCTCGTACCAGTCATGAAGATGATCGGGCAGCTCCCGTTGAGGAGATTTCGTATCCCGATAGACAAGGCTGAATGGAAATTGATCCGATTCCTCGAAGCGTTTGTGTATGGTTTGCATGGCTTCTTCTTCCCTCCTCCCGATAGTTACTTCGATGATAGCAAATTAGAGCATAAATTAACAGGATTAGAGCGTTATCATGCCTGATTATGCTGATGTAAAATGTGATTATATTCTTTTATGGGAGTGAGACTCTTTGAAATACAGAAAGCTTGGCAAGACCGGCCTGGAAGTATCGGCACTTAGCTTTGGCGCATCTTCCCTAGGCTCCGTATTCCGCGAAACGGATGACAACGAAAGCATCCGCACGGTTCATGCGGCATTAGACGCTGGCATAAACCTGATCGACGTATCGCCTTACTACGGGCTGACAAAAGCGGAAACCGTACTGGGTGAAGCGCTGAAGAGCGTTTCCCGGGACCGGTACTATTTGTCTACAAAAGCGGGCAGGTATGGGGCGGACGCGTTCGATTTCAGAAGCGGAACTATTATAGCAAGCGTGGAAGAGAGCCTGCAGCGCTTGCATGCCGATTATCTGGATATTCTGTTCCTTCACGATATTGAATTCGTAGATCCGGCTATTATCTACGAGGAGGCAATTCCTGCCATTCAGCGGTTAAAAGCCGAGGGGAAAATCCGACATACCGGCATTTGCGGACTGCCGCTCAGCTTGTTCGAGGAGTTCCTGCCCAACGCTGACATTGACGCTATCATCTCTTATTGCCATTACTCCTTGAACGACACATCGCTGGAGACGATTCTCCCTTTAATCGAAGAAAAGAGAATCGGGCTCGTCAATGCATCGCCTTTGTCCATGGGCTTGCTCGGAACACGCGGCACGCCTGACTGGCATCCCGCCAGCAGGGAGGTAAAAGAGATTTGCAAACGGGCAGCGGAGCATTGCGCCGCGCAGGGCGAGGATATCGCCAAGCTTGCGGTTCAATTCTCTACCATGAACGAGCGCATCCCGACCACGCTGGTCAGCACGGCTAATCCTTCGAATATCGTAAAAAACGCGATGTGGGTGGATGAGCCGGTAAACACGGAGCTGCTAGAGGAAGTGCGATTCATTCTTGCGCCGATTATGAACGAGACATGGGCGAGCGGTATACCGTTTTACAATGAGCGATAAGGGAGGGCCAATCGATGAAGGGGATTGTATGCGAGCAAGTTGAGCAATTCAGATACGCGGATTTGGAGGAGCCGGTGTTTACTCCGGGTGAAGCGATTGTATCCGTTAAAAGGGTCGGCATCTGCGGAACGGACCTTCATGCTTATAAAGGAAATCAGCCGTTTTTCACCTATCCGCGTATTCTCGGCCACGAGCTGTCGGGTATTATCGAACATATCGCGGATAACGAGGAAGGCTTCAAAGCCGGTGATCAGGTTAGTGTTATTCCTTATTTGCATTGCGGGAAATGCGCGGCATGCCGGCAAGGAAAAACAAATTGCTGTTCATCGATTCAGGTGCTGGGCGTGCATGCGGATGGAGGCATGCGGGAAAAAATTTCGGTCCCGGTAACGCATCTGCTGAAAGCGGACGGCTTAAGCCTGGAGCAAGCCGCCGTTGTGGAGCCGTTCAGTATCGGAGCGCATGCCGTCCGGAGGTCGGGAATGGCCGCAGGCGATACGGTGCTTGTGATCGGAGCCGGTCCAATCGGATTGGGCATCATGGCTCTCGCCAAGCATGCCGGGGCAAACGTGATTGCGATGGACGTGAATGACGAGCGTCTGGCATTCTGCAAGGAATGGGCGAAGGCGGATCATACCGTTAACGCGCTGGATGAACCTTTCTCTCGGCTCGAGGCTTTGACGAATGGCGATTATCCAACGATCGTATTCGATGCGACGGGAAATACCCATTCGATGTCCGCGGCCGTCCGTTACGCTGCTCATGGCGGAACCCTTGTGTATGTGGGATTAGTGAAAGGCCATATTTCATTCGATGATTCCGAATTCCACAAGCGTGAACTAACGATAATGGGAAGCCGCAATGCAACGAAGGAAGATTGCCGGCATGTACTGGAGGTTATCCGCGGCGGTGGGATTGATGTTGACGGCTACGTGACGCATCTTGTGCCGTTTGACGAAATGGCGGATCATTTCGAATCTTGGCTGGATCCCGCTAACAAAGTGATCAAAGCGATGATAGAATGGCCTTAGAGACAAGGAGGCGGCTCATGAGAATAGATTCCCATCAGCATTTCTGGATATACAACGAGCAGGATTATGGTTGGATGTCCGGGCAGCATAAGGCGATTCAGACGGATTTTCTGCCGGAGCATTTGAAGCCCTTGCTTTTGCAAAACGGCTTTGACGGATCCATTGCCGTTCAAGCCCGGCAGTCTCTTCAGGAAACGGAATGGCTCTTGTCCTTGGCCGAACGTTATTCCGAGATAAAAGGCGTTGTAGGTTGGGTAGATTTGTGTTCGCCGGAAATTGATCGGCAGCTTGAGCAATATGGCAATCACCCTTTGCTAAAGGGGGTCCGTCATGTGGTGCATGACGAACCGGATGATCGCTTTCTCTTGAGGGAGGATTTCAGGAATGGCATAGCCTCTCTGGAAAAGTACGGCTTAACTTACGATTTGCTGCTGTTTCCCAAGCATCTTCCTTATGCTGCCGAGCTCGCAGGGCAATTCCCTAAGCAGCCCTTTGTGCTTGATCATATCGCGAAGCCGGATATCGCGAATAAAGGGCTTGAGCCTTGGGCACAGGATCTGGCGAGACTCGCAGCTTATCCGAATGTGTATTGCAAGCTGTCCGGCATGGTAACGGAGGCGGAATGGGGCAATTGGAAGGAAGAAGATTTCGCAATTTATCTGGATACCGTGTTTCAATGCTTTGGAGCCGAAAGGCTGATGATTGGCTCGGACTGGCCGGTCTGCACCTTAAGCGGTACGTATGAGCAGACGATAACTATAGTTAAGAATTACCTTAAAGATTTTTCGGAAGAAGATAGATCTCTTGTATTAGGCGGGAACTGTATAAGATTTTACGGAATAAGCTCGTAGATTTTACCTTATATCTTCTATTAAGAAGGAGCATGACTGCTATGAAGCTGCAATACAACCGTCCATCGGTCAGATGGACCGACGCGCTGCCAACCGGCAACGGACGTCTTGGAGCGATGATGTTTGGCGGATCGGAAATGGAACGCATCCAGTTAAACGAAGATACCCTCTGGTCCGGCGGTCCCCGCTACGGAGATAATGATAACGCTGTCAAATTGCTTCCCGAAGTCAGAAAGCTGATCGAAGAGGGACAATTTGCGGCAGCCGACCGATTATGCAAACAGATGATGGGGACTTATACGCAATCCTACTTGCCGATGGCAGATCTTTATATAAAGTTCCTGCACGGGAACACGATGAAAAATTACCGGAGAGCGCTCCATCTTGATGATGCGACCTCAACGGTTGAGTATCAAATCGGCAACGTGACTTATACTAGACGTTTGTTTGTATCTTATCCGGATCAGGTCGTTGTGCTTCGTATTGAAGCGAGTCAGCCGGGGAAGCTGAATTTCCTTGCCCGGCTTGAGAGCCCGCTGCGTTACGAGACGGCTTTTGACAAGCATAGCCTGATATTGCGCGGAGACGCGCCGGAGCATGTGGACCCGAGTTACTACGACACGGACATGCCTGTTAGGTATGGCGAGCCGGGCAGTGCCAACGCAATGCGCTTTGAAGGCCGATTGGCAGCCCGGCTGGAGGGAGGACAAGTATCTTACGGACATGACGGATTACGCGTTGCGGGCGCGACGGCTGTCACCCTTATGTTCAGCGCGGCAACAAGCTTTAACGGCTATGACCGTTTACCGGGAAGCGAAGGCAAAGATGAGTCGGCGGCAGCTTCCGCTTATCTGGAGCAGGCACAGAAGCTTTCCTATGAATCGCTGCTGCAAAGACATGTGGAGGATCATCAGGGGCTGTTTAATCGCGTGGAGCTTAGCCTTGGCGAATCGGCTGCGCCGCCAGATTATCCGACAGACGCGCGAATCCGGGATTACGGGGCAAGCGATCCGGGTCTTGTCGAGCTGCTCTATCATTACGGCCGCTATTTGATGATCGGAAGCTCCCGCAAAGGTACCCAACCCGCCAACCTGCAAGGGATTTGGAACGAAGAGACAAGAGCGCCATGGAGCAGCAATTATACGCTTAACATTAATGCGGAGATGAATTACTGGCCTGCGGAAACCTGCAACCTGGCCGATTGTCATACGCCGCTGCTGGATTTCATTGAGAACCTGTCCAAGAACGGCCGGAGAACCGCTGCCATGAACTACGGCGCTGCGGGCTGGACCGCGCATCATAACAGCGATATTTGGTGCCAGTCTTCGCCTGCTGGCGATTACGGTCACGGGGATCCGGGCTGGGCGTTCTGGCCGATGGGCGGCGTATGGCTCTGCCAGCATTTATGGGAGCATTACGCATTTGGATTAGACGAGTCGTTTCTGCGGGAGAAGGCTTACCCGGTCATGAAAGAGGCGGCGCTATTCTGCCTGGACTGGCTGCATGAAGACAAGGAAGGACGATTGATCACGTCGCCATCCACCTCCCCGGAGCATAAGTTCCGTACGGCTGAAGGCCTGGCTGCGGTCAGCGCTGCTTCCACCATGGATTTGTCGCTCATCTGGGATCTGTTCACGAATCTGATTGAGGCTTCAACCATACTTGGCATGGATGAACCATTTAGGGAGCGGCTTGTCGAAACGCGCAGCCGGCTGCACCCGCTGCAAATCGGCGAAAACGGAAGACTACAGGAATGGTCGAAGGATTTCGAAGACGAGGATCAATTCCACCGCCACGTTTCTCATTTGTTCGGCGTATATCCGGGACGGCAGCTGTCGTGGGAGGAGACTCCGGAGCTGATGGCAGCGGCTCAGCGTTCCCTCGAAATTCGAGGAGACGGCGGAACGGGCTGGAGTCTGGGCTGGAAGGTCGGATTATGGGCGCGTTTCGGCAACGGCAACCGAGCGCTCGGGCTGTTGTCGAATCTATTGACTCTAGTCGAGGAAGGCAGCACCAATTATCATCATGGCGGCGTATACGGCAATCTGTTTGACGCCCATCCGCCATTCCAGATTGACGGCAACTTCGCTGCGACTTCCGGGATTGCCGAGCTGCTTGTGCAATCCCATAAGGGCTACTTGGAGCTCCTGCCATCCCTCCCGGATGCCTGGCCGCAAGGGTACGTAAAGGGTTTGCGTGCGAGAGGCCATTTCGACGTATCGCTCCAGTGGGAAGACGGAACGGTTAAAGCCGCGGAAGTCGTATCCAACTCGGGCGGAATCTGCCGTGTTCGGTCTGCAGCCGCGCTTCAAATAGAATCGGGCGGCATAGCCATTACAGGAACGTTGGATGAGCAAGGATTATTGTCTTTCGAGACTGTTGCAGGCGGTCGATACAAATTGAGCAGGGCGTAACGAGGGATTGAAGAGGAGTTTGCCCTTCCTTTAGCGAATACATTTTTGGTCAGAGGAAGCGATTGGAAAAAAGGAGATTATTCATCATGTTGGATCAGACAGCAGTCAGCCAGATCAAGGCAACGCTTAGAAAAAGCATCGAAAACAACGAGGTAGCAGGCGCCAGCTTTATGGTCATTAAAGACGGCGAAGAAATCTTTTATCATGAGGACGGATTGGCCGACCGCGAAACGGGACGCCCGGTAGAACGGAATACGATCTTCCGTTTGTACTCGATGACGAAGCCGGTTACGGCAACGGCTGTCATGATTCTGCTGGAGCGCGGAGAGATCGATTTGTTCGATCCGGTCAGTCAATACCTGCCCGGCTTCAAAAATCAGCATGCCGAGGCGAATGGCGGGCTCGTGCCCGTGGAGCGGGAAATGAATATTCATGACCTGCTCGATATGACTTGCGGCCTTGTATACGGCGGCACCAACGCGGCCGGACAAGCAACGGAGGCTCTGTTCAGAGAGATTGGCGAGCGGCTGCTCGGGGAAGCTCCGTTGGGCACCGTAGAAGCGATGAACAAGCTTGGCGAAGGCCCGCTTGCCTTCCAGCCGGGAACTTCCTGGGCTTACGGCACATCGGCCGATGTGCTTGGCGCAATTGTCGAAGTGGTAAGCGGCATGCGCTTTGGCGAGTTTTTGCAGAAGGAAATTTTCGGCCCGCTTGGCATGAAGGATACGGGCTTCTGGCTGCCGGAAGAGAAGAGAGGGCGTCTTGTCAAGACGTACGCAAGCGAGCAAGGCGGAATGAGCCTCTTTACCGGCAATCATCTGGGCATTATTCATCAAATGGATCGTGAGCCGGCTTTCGAATCCGGTGGAGCGGGACTTGTCTCCACGATTGACGACGCGGCGAAATTTACGACCATGCTGCTAAACCAAGGAAGCTTGGACGGCATACGAATCTTGCGTCCAAGAACGGTTCAATATTTAACGTCGGGAACGTTAAATGACCGTCAGCAGCCTGCCTTTGACGCCTGGCATACAATGTCCGGCCACAGCTATGGGAATTTGATGCGCGTTGTCACGGACACGAAGATTACGGGAATTCTGGCAAGTCCGGGAGAGTATGGCTGGGATGGCTGGCTAGGTGCATACTTCGGCAATTTCCCGCAAGAGGGATTGACGATTCTGCTTATGATTCAGAAGAAGGATGCGGGCACAACGCCGTTGACTCGGAAGCTCCGTAATATTGTGATGAGCACGTTATAAGAAGGAAGACGCTGCTGCGCATTGGCGCGGCAGCGTTTTTTAGTGCCATTGCATAATATCCGGATAAGTCCGATTCATGTAATCCACGTAGCTTACACCGGCGCAATACCGCGAGTCGGAAAGGGAAAAACAAAAAAATATTTCATGCAGTTAACTAAAGTTAATTGGTTCCGAAAATGATATTTGCTAAGCTTGTCCTGCTCATTCAGTTAGAGGAGGACGAAGATTGTGTTTCGTAAAATAAGCTCTATGCTATTGCTCATCGCAATTGCTTTTGTATTCTTGCCGACGGGAGGTGAAAAAACGGCATTTGCCGCCGTCTCGGTGGAAGAGCTGCCCTCGGCTTTTAACCCGCCGGAGCTGCTTCCCGGAGCTATGGCAAGCGCGGTTGGAGGGAACAAGATTCTCTTAACCGGGGGACAGAACGCAAGAAACAATTCTTTTTCCAAGAACGCGTACGTCTTCGATACGGCTACTCAAACCTGGTCTTCGAATGCGCCAGCTTTGCCTGTCGCCTATCATGCGCAATCCATGCTGCCAAACGGCAGCGTGCTTGCCATTGGCGGAAATGCGTTTATGAATAATGTAGGCTACGTCTATAACGATGCTGTACGCATGTATAATCCTTCCGCAAACACTTGGACAAATGCCGCGAAATTCCCTCATACGGTGCTGGGACATTCCCAGAGCACGCTTCTTGACGGCCGCGTGTTAGCCGTAGGAGGAGCAAACGAGATTTATTCCGCCAGTTCAGGCTCGATTCTGTACAACAACGCCTATATTTATAATCCCGCAGCCGACCGTTGGGATGAGGCTGCTCCTCTTCCGAGGGGCATATACGGCGCTGCCCAGAGTACTCTAAAGGACGGACGCGTATTGCTTACAGGCGGGCTTAGCGGATATGTGTATTCCTTTGATTCTTATATCTATGATCCTGCAGCCAATACCTGGACCAAGGTGGCAAGTCTGCCCTATTCCGGAATGGACATCTTTTTCAGGCATTCGCAAGTAACGCTTCCCAACGGTAAAGTATTGGTCATGGGCAATTACAATTTCTATTTGTATGATCCGGCGACGAATACTTGGACAAGCGATGTTGAGAATCCGAATCATTTGACGAATACCAGTCTTATCCCTATTGGATCTGACGTTTATATCGTAGGCGGTTATAATGACAGGGACTATACGGACAATACCAAGATGTACAAGCTGACCTTCGATTTTAATCCTCCTACAGCACCAACCATTACGGGAGTGAGCGGCGAATGGAGCCCTTCCGATGCAGAGGTATCCATAGTGCCGGGAACGGATACGGAAACGGGGGTTAACCGAACGGAGTACAGTCTGACAGGCGCTACCTCCGTCAGCTGGACTTCATACAATGGCAGCGATCCTATAAGAATCTCGAATCCGGGACAAACAACGGTATCCGCGAGAACGGTAGACAATGCCGGGAATACAAGCACTATTACAACCGCGGTTGTGAAGATTGACCGGACGCCGCCTTTAACGCCAACAATCAGCTTGTCGGAAACAGGCTGGAGTTCGAAATCCGTATCCGCCTCGTTCTCGTCATCCTCGGACCCAAGCGGCTCCGGCGTCCAAAGGATTGAATACAGCCTGTCCGGCGTCGTTACCCAGGATTGGAAACCGTATACCGCCGGTTTTTCGATACTCGCCCAAGGACAAACGACCGTCCATGTAAGGGCTGTCGATAACGCAGGCAATACAAGCGCTGAAGGAACTGCCGTCATTATGATCGACAAAGCACCGCCTGCAGCGCCTAGCCTTACGCCAGCCTCGAGCGGTTGGAGCGGTACGGACGTTACCGTAACCGCCCTTGCCGGAATAGATACGGGAGGCTCCGGCGTTAACCGGACCGAATACAGGCTGACTGGCGCGTCCAACTTGAATTGGTCCACCTACAACGGTCCCATCCTAATCGGGGCGGACGGACAGACGACCGTTGAAGCAAGAACCGTTGATAACGCCGGCAATATTGGAACAAGCAGTACGGTAAACGTAAAGGTGGATAAATCGCAGCCAACTGCTCCAGCCGTAACACCGAATACGGCGAGCTGGACAAATGCGGCTTCCGTCAAAGTAACGGTCGCCGGAGGAACGGACGGAGGCTCCGGCGTCAATAGAACCGAATACAGCTTAAGCGGTGCGTCGACGCTTGGATGGACGACCTATACCGGACAGATTACGGTCAGCGCGGAAGGGCAGACCACGCTAAGCGCAAGAACGGTGGATAATGCCAATAACATAAGCTCGGTAACGGCAACCGTCGTAAAAATCGATCGAACGGCACCAGCGGCTCCCGTCATAACGCCTTCCAGCGGAACATGGTCGGCTTCCAACGTAACGATTACAATAGCAGCCGGAACGGATAGCGGCGGTTCGGGCGCTGCCCGGACCGAGTTTAGCCTAAGCGGAGCAACAACAGCGGATTGGGCCGCCTACGCGGGGACTGTGCTGATCAGTTCGGAAGGACAGACAACGATTCACGCCAGAACGATAGATCAAGCAGGCAATATAAGCAATGAACGAACGACCGTCGTATCCATAGACAAGACAAAGCCAACCGCGCCGGTAATTGCGGCTTCGGCAACGGATTGGAGATCGTCGGATGTGGCGGTAACCGTTGCTCCGGGAACCGACGCCAGCGGATCGGGCGTGAACAAAACGGAATACAAGCTGTCCGGAGCAACCGTTAAAGGCTGGACAACGTATTCCGGAACAGTATCGATAAGCGCGGAAGGACAGACAACCGTTGAAGCAAGAACAATCGATCAAGCCGGCAACACAAGCACGGCGGCTCCGGTGACAGTCAAAGTGGACAAAACAAAGCCCGCGGCTCCGGCCGTAACGCCGGATGCATTAAGCTGGACAAACGCAGCTTCCGTTAAGGTTACCGTTATCGCGGGAACCGATAGCGGTTCGGGCGCCAGCCGTACGGAGTATAGCTTGAGCGGTGCCACTACGCTTGCTTGGTCAACGTATACGGGCCAGATTTCCGTATCCGCCGAAGGCGAGACATCGGTAAGCGCAAGAACGATAGACCAGGCAGGCAATATAGGGCCTGTTACGACAGGGATCGTGAAGCTGGACAGAACCTCGCCCGCGGCTCCCGCTATAAGCCCTGCAGGCGGAACCTGGTCCGGAGCATCCGTTTCCGTAACGTTGACGGCCGGCGCGGACAGCGCCTCATCGGCGGATCGGGTCGAATATAAGCTGTCCGGTGCAATCACGCTGGGCTGGACGGCGTATACGGCACCTATTCCGATTGCGAAGGAAGGCGAAACAACCGTTACAGCCAGGACGGTAGACAAGGCAGGGAACATTAGCGAGGAGGCGGTGGAAATCCAGAGGCTGGATTTCACGCCGCCCGGAGCAACGTTACTGACTCCTGACGCAGCCGGCTGGAATGCGGGAGACCGTGTGACGGTGACCGCAACGGCCGGAACCGATAACGGAGGATCCGGAGTGAATGCAGTGGAGTATAGCCTGACGGGAGCTGCCAATTCGGATTGGGTGACTTACACGGGACCCGTTATCGTAACCGGGGAAGGTCAAACCGAGGTGTATGCAAGAACGATAGACAAAGCGGGCAACAAAGGAACAGTCTCTAAAGCGACGGTTCAGATTGACCGAAGTGCTCCCGGGCAGCCTGAAATTGAGGTCTTCCCATCTAACTGGTCTAATTCTGCCGCAGAAGTGACGATTACGCCGGGGAACGATTCTTTATCCGGGATAAGCCGTACCGAATATCGCTTGACGGACGCGGTTGACGCGGATTGGACGACTTATGCCGGCAAATTTAAGGTGACTGCCGAAGGCAAGACGAGGATTCAAGCAAGAACGTTGGATCAGGCAGGCAATATAAGCGACATTGCGGAACAAAACGTTTACCTCGATAAAACGGCCCCAACCGCGCCGGAAATCGTTATTAATAAACCGGGTTGGGTTTCGGCGGATCGGGTGAATGTCGAGATAGCGTCCGGCGAAGACCAAGGGGGATCGGGAGAAAGCCGAACGGAGTACCGATTATCCGGGGCAACAACCAAGGATTGGACGATCTACTCCGAAACGGTTGACATTGAAGCCGAGGGCGTGACGACGATCAGCGCAAGGACCATTGACCAAGCAGGGAATGTTGGAGAGGTAAGGGAAGAAAAGGTGCAAATCGATCGATCGTTGCCTGTGGCCCCGACGGTTGTACCCGATACGGAGGATTGGACTTCTGCAAGCTCCGTAAAGGTAACGATTACAGCAGGCTCCGATCGCGGTGAATCCGGCCTTGACCGCACCGAATACCGCATAACGGGGGCTGGCGCGAAGGATTGGACGAACTATGAAGGAGAGCTGTCGGTTACGGCGGAGGGAGAGAGTACGGTCAGCGCAAGGTCGATTGACAAAGCGGGTAATAGCAGTTTTATCGCAGAAACGAAGGTTCGCATTGACCGGACTCCGCCGTTATTGCCTGTCGTATTAACGCCGGAGAACAGTAAAGTTACAAGCGATAACACGCCGGAGATATCGGGAACTGCCGAAGCAAATTCCCGAGTTACGATTTCAATCGATGACCAAAAGCTGCCGGCTGTCACTACCGACGGTCAAGGGAAATGGAAGTACCAGCCGGTTTCCGTATTGGCGGACGGCCTTCACCACGTGCAGGTGTCGATCGAAGATTCGGTAGGAAATGCGGCAGAAGAGTCCGTTGCGCTGGCGTTCACCATTGATTCTACAGCGCCTGGAGCACCGGTTATTGAAGCGCCAATTAACGGTTCAGTAACGGGCAGCAGCAAGCCGGTGTTAAAAGGAGAAGCAGAGGCTGGCGCGAAGGTTACTATAGATTTGGACGGTTCAACGCTCACAACCGTAACGGTAAGCGAAAACGGCAATTGGAGCTATTCGGTAACCGAAGCGCTGAGGGATGGGCTTCATGTGGTGAAGGCAATGGCCGCGGATTCCGCGGGCAATGCGAGTCAAGCCTCGTCTTCGGTCTCGTGGACGGTAGACACCGCAGAGCCGGAAGCGCCCGTTGTTCTTGCTCCGGCGGAAGGGGCGGTTACGAGGATGAACAATACGGCGATATCCGGAACGGCGGAAGCAGGCGCAGCCATCACCGTCTTTATCGATAGTCTTAAGGCTGTAGAAGGAAAAGCCAACGAATCGGGTGCATGGTCGTTTACGCTTCTTGAAGCATTGCCCGATGGCAAGCATACGATTTATGCCGTAGCTAAGGATGAAGCAGGGAATACGGGAGCCCGCTCGGAAAAAGTGACATTTGCGATAGATACAGCCGCTCCCGAATCGGCTACGGTATCCTCACCAGCCGAAGGGGCTCTGCTCCGTACAGGCAAGCCGGTCCTCCGCGGAAATGCGGAGCCGGGAGCTTGGATTCAACTAACGCTGGACGAAACGGCAATGGAGCCTTTTCAAGTAAATGAAGAAGGTGAATGGACCTTTGCGCCTGCGGAGGGTCTGCATGACGGCGCTCATCAGGTTAGCATCAAAGCAGCGGATTCGGCAGGAAACGTGAGTGAAGACACTGTGCGGCTGAATTTCGTAATTGATACGACGGCTCCATCGGTGCCGTTGGTCAATAAGCCGGCCGAAGATTCGATAACGAACCAAACAAAGCCCGAAATTGCAGGAACAGCCGAAAAACACGCTAAAGTGACCATTCAGCTGGATGGCGAGCTTTTTGGCGAGACGGAAGCCGATGATAACGGAAGTTGGAGCTTTGTTCCGGAGGAGGATCTCGCTATTGGAGGACATGTCGTTCAGGCTCAAGCAAAGGATGCTGCAGGCAACGAAAGCGATTTTTCTCCGGAGTATCGTTTTGAGCTTGTATCCAGCAACGCGAATTTGAGCGCGCTCAAGCTAAGCGACATCGTTTTGAATGAGCCGTTCCAAGAAGCAATGCTGAACTATACAGGAGTTACCTATTCGGTTTCGAAAACAAAGGTAACGGCCGGTCCAAGCGATTCGAACGCTAAAGTCGATATTTTGAATGACAAAGGAGAGCCGCTGGGCGAAATCATTGATTTGCCGGTAGGTACACAAACCATTATGGTTCGCGTTACTGCCCAGGATGGGACAACCGTACGGACGTATACCGTAAAAGTTACTAGATACAATCCGGTTAATCCGCCTCCGGTGGAGCCGGATGAGCCAGGCAAGCTTGAGCTTATCGCTTGCACACCGGACTCTGGCGGCTCATCCCGATTCGGCGATATGACCGGGCATTGGGCGGAAGAGACGGTTAAGGAAGCCTACGGCTGCGGAGTGGTGCATGGCTTTAATGACGGTACGTTCCGTCCGGAAGGGCATGTCACGCGAGCGGAATTCGTCACCATGCTGATGAATGCGGTGATCGATAAGTCAACGCCTGCAGGAACGGGAGCGGAGTTCTCGGATAAGGAAGGCATCCCGGGGTGGGCGTCGCAAGCGATAGACAGAGCGAAACAATTCGGGATCGTAAACGGTTATGCGGATGGCTCGTTCCGGCCAAACGAGCAGGTTACCCGCGCGGAGCTTGTGACCATGCTGGCCAAAGCGGCGGGTATTAAGCCTTCAGAGCCAGAGAAGGCGAAGGATTTGTTTACCGATGCCGCGGATATTCCGACTTGGGCAGCCGGCTATGTAGCCGCATTGCAGCAAGCAGGCTTATTGCAGGGAAGAGGAGACGGCAGATTCGAGCCGTCGGGTGAAGCTACCCGGGCGGAGGCGGCAGTGCTGCTGCTGCGCATGATCGAATTCTACCATACTTAAAAGATAAGTTAGAAAACCATTGCCGGCATTAAGGGCAATGGTTTTTCTTTTGAGCAATACATGTCGAAAATTCAGTATAATAGAGATCATATGTCGGAATTAAAAGGAGATCGTATGTTATTCTCTCAACCTATTCTGTTAAAAACAAAAATACGGCTTCCTGTCGTTAAAAAGAATCTGATCATCCGGGAGAGATTGCTTGATTCGCTGGAGCAAGGAATGCGGGGCCGGATGGTAACGGTCTGCGCTCCTGCGGGCTCGGGAAAATCCACGCTGATCGCGCAGTGGGCACATTCCGCACGCATGCAGACGGCATGGGTGTCCCTGGATGATAGAGACAATGATACAGCAAGATTTTGGCGGTACGTATTGCATGCTTATATGGAAGCGGGGCCGTCCTCCTTGACAGATCCGCTTGCCGCAGTTGGAGCGCTTGTAACGGGCACAACGGTGAATGCGATTATCGATACGCTACTAAACGAATTGGCAGCTCTCGAAGAACCGATTGCTCTCGTGCTGGATGACTATCATCATATTGAGCTCGCGGAGATCCATGACAGCTTGGCATATTTTATAGAGTACTTGCCTTTCCGTCACCGGATCATTATTGCAAGCCGAGGCGAAATTTCCTTAGATGCGGCCAAATGGCTGGCGAGAGGAGAGCGGACGGAAATCGGGCTGCGGCAGCTTCATTTCACGCAAGAGGAAATCGATGAATTTTGCAGATCCGCAGGCGTTTACCTGGAGCAAAGACATACCCGCAAGCTGCTCGAGAAAACGGAAGGATGGGTTGCCGGCCTTCAGCTCGCTTCCATCACGCTCCAGGATCAGCAGGATATAGACCGGATTATCGCCGGCTTTGGCGGAAGCAATGAGAAGGTCTCTTCTTATTTGTTCCAGGAGGTGCTCGACAAGCTTCCTTCTGACGTGACGGATTTCCTGCTGCAGACCAGCGTGTTCGACCGAATGGATGCGGAGGTCTGCAATCAGGCGTTTAACCGCACGGACAGCCGCGAGATGCTGGAGCAGCTTCGTGCGCTCAATTTGTTTGTTATTCCGCTGGATAATTACAACGGCTGGTTCCGGTATCACTCGCTCTTTGCGGAATTTCTGAAGAGCCTGCTCCGCTCCCGGAGCCGAGAGCAATGGCTGCAATATCATCTTGCGGCAAGCAGGGCGTTCGCTGCCAGAAGGATGCTTGATAAATCGATCGATCATGCAATAGCCGGCGAGAGCTACAAGGAAGCTGCCGATAGATTGGAAGAATATATTCCCGATGCGCTCAAACAAGGCGAGCTTGCTTCGCTGCTTGAACGTATTGAGGCGGTCTCCGAGCACATTCCGATGCCTTCGAATTTATTAATGTATCAGGCATTTGCTTATCTGCTGATGGGGCAAATGCATTTTTCCGCCGAGACCGTCGAGAAGCTGGAGAAAAGATACGAGCAGCCAGAGACCGCGGCCGAGCTTGAACCGCTGCAGGGAGGCATGTTGTTCCTCCAGTCGAACCTGCTCTTCTATACGGGGCGTTACGAGCAATGGGATTCGTTTGTCGGATACCGGCTTCAAGGGGTGCTGCCGGAGGATCCCATCTTCTACAATTTTAACTACAACATGATGGAGCCGCTCGTCAGGCGGACGGCGTTTGGCTTGAAAGGAATCTTATCGGCCGATACCGAACGGATCGGTCAGCGGTTCGTATCCGTGCTGGAGCAGCACGGGTGGGGGCAATCGCTCATTAATTTGTACGTCGTTCAAGCCTTATGCGAAGGGTATTACGAGTGGAACCGGCCAAGCGACAGCCTGGAGCTGGCGCGCAAAATCGGGCTGTCCGACAGGGCCAGGCAGACGGCGGGCTTGTTTGTTCCCAACCGGATTACGCTATCGCGCATTTATGCCGCTTCCGGCCAGTTTCTGAAGGCCCATGAAGCCATCGACGAAGCTGTTCAAATGGCGGAACAAAAAGGCGAGTATCACTGGCTGTATCCTTTGCGCGCAAGCCGTGCCCACCTCTACGTGAAGGAAGACAAGCTTGCGGAAGCGAAAGCCGAAATTTCCAGACTGCGCCTGTCGGACCGCATTCAACCGGCATCCAACCGTTGGATCGAATATACGGTCTATGCCCGAATACTGACCGCGCAGGGGAAAACAACCGAGGCGTTGAGACAATTGGAATTTATTGAATCGTCGCTGGAGCAGGACTCTTGTCTTCTTTTGCGGACGGAGATTAGTCTTGTTCAGTCTTTGGCGGAATATCAGCGCGGCAATCGCAGCGCGGCATTGCAGCTGCTTCATGAAGCGCTTGTCATGGGCGAATCGAACGGTTATATCCGCAGCTTTGTTGACGAGGGGATTCAAATGAAGAAGCTTCTGCATACGTACGCGGAGCATCGGCAGCGAGAGACGGCTCAAGCGATTTGGCAGGATGTCTCGCTTGTTTACGTGGAGAAGCTGTTGGCTTGCTTCCCTGAGCAGGAGAATCCCTCTCAACCGCAACCGTCGTTAATCGAGCCGTTAACCGAGCAAGAACTCTTTATTCTGCAGCTGCTGGAGCAAGGGGCCCCTAACAAGCAAATCGCGGCTAAGCTGGCTTTAAAGGAAGGCACGGTAAAGGTATACCTGTCGAGGATCTACGCCAAACTTGGCGTATCTTCCCGGACGCAGGCACTTGCGGCAGCCCGCCAGTTGATCGGGCTGCCCGAATAAAGCGGGGTATAAGCATGAATGCAGGTCAATTAACAGGCACGGGCACGTTTGGTTTCCGTTTTACTATGCCGGAGCATCTGGCTTTATGCAACCTGTTCGCTATCGGAACGGATGTCATTCGAGATGAGCATTACCGATGGGACGGTTGGACCCGGAACGACGGACCGCTGCTGTTGTTTCAATATACGTTTGACGGGGAAGGGATTTACGAGAGGGGAGCGGAGACTATCCGTATTCAGGCCGGACAAGCGTTTATGACGGAAATTCCGGGTGATCACCGTTATTATTTTCCGCCCGGCGGATCGCATTGGTCCTTTATATTCGTATTGATTCGTCCTTCCCTCATTCTCCCGAATTGGGAGGAAGTGAAGAAGCAGCTCGGCGACACTCCGTTCCTGCCGGGAGCTAGCCGGCCGATACGGCTGCTGCAAAGCATGTACGAAGAAGCCTATGCCGGCCGGATCAAGGAGCCCTATACGGCTTCTTCTTATGTGTACCAATTCATCTCCGAGCTATGCCGCTTCGCGCTATCCCCTCAGGACGATACAAGGGAATGGCCGATAAAGGTGAAAGAGGCCGTCGCTTATATCGATAAGCACTACGAAAATATGATCAGTCTTGACCAACTGGCCGATCAGCTTAGCTTGTCGAAATATCATCTGCTCCGTCAATTTACCAAAACGGTAGGCGTTTCGCCTAACGATTATTTGAATCAGGTCCGAATTAAGGAGGCGATCCGGCTGCTGAAGGAATCCGACTGGAGCGTGGAGCGGATCGCGGAGCAGGTAGGCTATTCAGGCGGAAGTTATTTCATCAAATGGTTTCGAAAAATCACGGGGGAGACGCCCGGTAATTTCCGTCAGGGTGAAGGCCAGCTTGTCTATAACCGCGTATATTTCGATTAGATGGATTCGCTTGAAAAAGCGCAATATTTTACTATGAATGACGTTAGATTACTGTAGATGGCCGCATCCGATAGGAATTAATATAGGAATATAGCAGCAATTCATTCCTATTCTTGCTTCAAATACAGGAGGGTCATTATGCAGCATCTTGAATTTGCCCCAACACCGCCGCTTGGGTGGAACAGCTGGGATTGCTACGGCGCAACCGTTAGGGAAGACGAAGTACGCGGTAACGCCGACTATATGGCGGAGCATCTGAAGGCTTTCGGCTGGGAATATGTCGTTGTCGATATTCAGTGGTACGAGCCGGGAGCCGTATCGGATCTCTACCGCCCCTTCGTGCGGCTCGAAATGGATGATTACTCCCGGCTTATTCCGGCGGTGAACCGGTTCCCGTCCTCGGAAGGCGGAAAAGGCTTCAAGCCGCTGGCCGACTATGTGCATAGCCTTGGCTTAAAGTTCGGGATTCATATCATGCGCGGGATTCCGCGCCAGGCTGTTCACGATAACACGCCAATCAAAGGCACTTCGGTGACAGCCCGCGATATCGCGCATACCTGCTCCTTCTGCGGCTGGAATACGGATATGTACGGGGTGGACGCCAAGAAGGAGGGCGCGCAGGAATACTACAATTCGTTATTCGAAATGTACGCCGAGTGGGGCGTTGATTACATCAAAGTGGATGATATCGCCGACTCCTGGCTGCATGGCGGAGCGCATCTCGGCGAGATTGAACTGATTCGCAAAGCGATTGATCATGTTGGTCGTCCAATCGTACTTAGCTTGTCGCCGGGTCCCGCACCCGTGAAGCATGCCGATTTCCTGGAACAAAACGCGAATCTGTGGCGAATGACCGATGACTTCTGGGATCGCTGGCCGCTGCTGCTCGACATGTTCGACCGCTGCAAAACCTGGGAGGGACGTCCAAAGCCGGGCAATTGGCCGGATTGCGATATGCTGCCACTTGGCCGCATCGGCGTACGCTGCTCGCACCCGGACCGCAGGACGAACTTCACCCGCGACGAGCAGCTGACGATGATGACCCTGTGGTCGATCTTCCGTTCTCCGCTCATGATGGGCGGCGAAATGCGCGATAATGACGAATGGACGTTGTCTCTCTTAACGAACCGGGATGTGCTGCATATGCACCGCGCCAGCTTTGGCGCAAGGCAAGTATCGCGAATTGGCGATCGAGTGGTCTGGACAGCGGAAGGAAGCAATGGGGAAAGATATGCGGCAATGTTTAATACCGGAGAAGAAGCAACGGAAGTATCCGTATCCTTCGGCGATTTGGGGATGGACGGAGATGCAAGCGTGAAGAACCTGTGGACCGGCGAGGTTCTAGGTACCTTAAGCTCTTCGCTCTCTTCCGTAATCGCACCTCATGGTGCCGTTTTGTACAGACTCGATACGGTATAAAAAAATGGCGAACTCCAATGGGGTTCGCCATTTTTCTTCCACTATTATTGCAATTGGTCTGCACGCAGCTCAGCGATCCCCGTATTTATTATGGAATCCGCCTTCATTTCATTGCTTGCTAGGAGCAGCGTCTCCACAATCGTCCGTCCCCAAATGGTTTCGTTTTGCGAGATGACGGCGGCTAGCTGCCCGTTAATCAAGGCATCGTTGTTTGTGGAGGTAACCCCCATCGATATAGCCAGCCTGTTCAACCCTTTTGCTTTCCAGATGAGGATAGATGCGGAAGCAGAGATGTAGTCTAGTCCCACCAAGGCATCAAAGTGGGGATGGGCATCAATCATCGTCTCGATATCGCTCATCGCCTGCTCCTCGCTGCCTCTATTATGATGAACCTCCAGCACATCGATGGACGATTCCTGAGCCAGATAATCGAGAAAGCCCTCCAGTCGCTGCTTCATTCCCAGCATTTCCTCCATGCCGTTTTCTACAATGATCATGCCTTTATGCCCGAGAAGACGGCTGACCGTCATGGCGCTTTGACGACCGGTCATAAAGTTGTCCGCACCGATGTAAGCGGTACGTTTGCTGCCCGGCGCATCCGATTCGAAGGTAACGACGGGAATCCCTGCTGCCTCCGCTTTATTTATGACGGGAGTCAGCGCCGCGGAATCGACGGGGGATATGGCTATGCCGTCAATTCCTTGCTTGATCATCGATTCCATGATGCGGATTTGCTGCTCGGTATTGGCCTCATCCGGCGCATTAACGATTAACGCCACATGGTTTTTTGCTGCGGTTTCGTTAGCGTCAAGCGTAATTAGCTCATAAGTCGGATAGGTCATCGGATAAATAATGCCAAAGGTTTTTTCCTTGGTAAAGCCGCCGTTTGGCGAAGGGGAGCCTTGTGCAGCCGGCAATGACCGCTCTCCTGTCCCATTGTTGGAACAGCCGCCTAGCAGCAGGGTGAATATTATCAACAAGCTCGTGAGCCGTCTCATGCCGTCTCATCCTTTTCTCCCTGGTTCCGGTATTCCTTGGGTGTCATGCCCGTCATTTTCTTGAACAGGTTGGAGAAATAATGAGGGTCGTTATAACCCACTTCGAATGCAATCTCGAAAGACTTGCTGCGGGTCGTCTTCAGGAGCTCCATCGCCTTGCCGATCCGGATCTGCGTCAAGTATTCGGTAAGCGTCTGACCGGTTTCCTGGCTGAAAACTTTGCTCAGATGGCTGGGGCTGATTCTCACTTGGCCGGCTATCATCTTGAGCGATAATTGCTCATTATTGTAATGGGCTTGAATGTATTCCTTCACTTGATTGATGACATCGCCATATTTGTCTGAGGATTCCGACCGCCATTGCCAGAGCTCTTGCAGCAGAACGTTCAAATAAAAGCAGCAGTCCTCCCAGGAGGCTATCTTTTTAATCTCTTGCTGAAGCCGGGGAGCGCTGCAGCCCGGATCCGCGCCGGTACGGAAGGTTTGCTTCGCGCATCGAAGCGCCTCCAAGGTCAGGTCGTTGAACAGATAGAAGCTGTAGCTGCTCTTAAAAGGAAGGGATTTTAACGGAGCCGCAAACTCCCTTACAAAAGCATCCCGCTCCGAGGGAATGCCGATCTTCGCAAACTCAAGAAACTGATTGCGGTTGATGACAATGTCCATCGGTTCGTGAATGCCGTGGAGCGAAGCTTGGTTAAGCCGGGTAAGCCGGCTAATGTATTTGTCTTCCTCCGCTTCCAGATAGGAAATATGAATGCCCTGAATCCGCTCGTGTAGACTGCCCAGTCCGGCGTAAATTTCGCAGCCGAACTGCCGCTCGAGCTGCAGCCTGACATCGGTGTGAAACGTATGGAGATACCTTGTCAGGCTTTCCGCGGAATTGCACTTGAAAATATAGACGAGCTCTGTCTTGCTGCGGTAATAGGATAAGCATTCGATAGGTTGTTCAAGCCGTCGATCGAGCTCGTTCCTGACGCTGGTTACTAGCTGCTGATCGGCAGAATTAGCCGGTCTGACATCCAGAATAGCGGCGGCATAGTAGCGAGAGGCGAGGGATAGATTCAGCTCTTTGGCCGTTTCGATCGCCTCCGAAGCGCCCATTAAACCGCCGCACAAGTCTGCAAGCAGCCTTTCTTTCGTGACTGCCTGGCCTTTAAGCTTTTTCTGCTCCTCATCAATTTTAACGCTGACCTTGCGTAGAAGCTCAATCAGCTCGGCTGCGCTGACCGGCTTCAAACAGTAGTCCTCGACGCCAAGGCGAATCGCATTCTGGGCGTAACGGAATTCATCATGGCCGCTCATAATAATGACTTTGATATGAGGCATCTGTTTGCGGACAATGGCCGTTAATTCAAGACCGTCCATAAATGGCATCTTGATGTCGGTAATCAGAATGTCGGGCTGCTGCTGCTCGATGAGAGGCAAAGCGAGTTCTCCGTCCGGGGCGTCTCCGCAGTAGATAAAGCCTTCCTTCGTCCAGTCGACGCAGCTCCGGATATTTTCGCGGATCAATATTTCATCGTCAACGATCATCACTTTTTTCATCGTTATGACCATCCTTATTTTTTTGGAATACGAACGGAAATTTTGCTGCCTTCCCGGTAGACGCTTTCGATCTCAACCCCATACCGCTGGCCGAAATACAACCGGATTCGTTGATGCACGTTTTGCAGGCCAAAGCCGCCTTCGCCGTCATCCTGCTTGACGGCAATCGAATCGACCGGCTGTTCCAGTTCCGCTTGAAGCTCGGCAAGCCGCTCCGGGGGAATCCCAATCCCGTTGTCTTCGACCGTAAGAACCAGATCGCGCTCCTCCACATGCCCGCTGATTCGGATCATCCCTTGACCGCGCTTGTTTTTGATGCCGTGATAAATGGCGTTCTCGATTAAAGGCTGAAGACTCATCTTCAGAATCGGGTAGACCTGCAGCTCGGGATCCACCTGAATCTCGTATCGCAAAATATCGTGATATCTCATCTGCTGGATGACGAGGTAAGTGTGAGCATGCTCCAGCTCCGTCTTGACGGAAATCCAATCCCGGCCTTTGTTTAAGCTTAACCGGAAAAACCGCGCTAAAGCCTTGACAAGCTTGATAACGCTTTCCTTTTTCTCCGCTTCCGCCATCCAGATAATCGAGTCCAGGGTGTTGTATAGAAAGTGGGGGTTAATCTGGGCTTGAAGGGTCCGCAGCTCCGCTATCTGCTTCTGTTCCTGTTCCCGCCGGTTCTTCTCCATCAGGCTTTTGATTTCTTCAATCATCCGGTTAAAGCTGTTGCCCAAGTCGGCAATTTCATCGGTTCCGCTTGGCGTGACCTTCGCATCGAGGTACCCGCTGGAGGCTTTGCGCATTTTGTTCATCAGAATTTGAATCGGGTGGGTCAGGCGGTTCGTCAGGAAGAAATACAGCGTTAACGCAAAGACCGCGCTAAGCGCAACGCTTACGATAATTAGCTGACGGATTCCGTTCGCTTCCGCGATAATTTCTTGAAACGGCACAACGCCGACTATTTTCCAACCGGTTATTTGAGAAGTGCTGTACACGATGAATTGAGGCTTTGCTTTGGTGGAGAGAACAAAGCTGTCGCTTGCCGCGGTCATCGGCTCCCGGTCGATCAGTTCCAGAATGGCAGGCGAGGCCGCAGGGGACTGAGGCTGGAACACGGTTGCTCCGTATTGGTCATTAATATAGAAGAAGCCGGTTTTGCCGATAACGGTATTTTGGAGAAAATCGTCAATCATCGCTTCATTGAGGTCAATGACGATAAAACCGATTACCTCATGGGTAATCCGTTGTTTGATCGCTGCAATAATGGACAAGGCATTCTGTCCCGGGTAAGTGAAACCGTCTAGCCGATTGGAATCGGAGGAGGAAGACTCCGGAATTCGAAGGACCGCGTCGGGATATTGCGTCAAATATTGAAAATACGGATTGCGAAGAGGATTTCGGTCAAGCTGGAAGACGCCTTTCCGTTCGCTGATGCCTTTTCCGTAAAAATTGACCATCGATATGTTCAGCACTTTGTCGTACTTATAGGTTTCGCGGTAGAACTTGAACGTCTGAAGAATGGATTTGGCTTCCTGATACGTCTCGGATTGCGAATAGAGAAATTGCAGCACTTGCGGATCTTTCCCCATCTCGAGAATTCTCTCGGTATCTCCGAACAATATATCCATATTGCGTGCTAATTGATCGGCGACCAGCTGGGTTGAGGCTTTACTATGATCGGAGACCGTGTTGTACGATTTCTGATAGGAGATGAGGCCAACCACCAGTAAAGGAACCGCGGTAAGAATAATAAACATGCTCAGCAATTTGGCCCTAAGGCTCGACGTAATCCATTTGATGAGCTTCATTGGCTGCTCTCTCCAATTGAGGATGAAATTTGTTTTCTCATTATAGCATGAAACTTTATGCTTTTAAGAGATTCGCGGTATAGTGCACCTTTTGCGTAAAAAATTACACTTTACGCTCCCGGTTGCCCGGAAGATGCCAAAAGGATTCAACGATTCTCCAAACGGACTCCGTATTTTCGCTCACCGGAACGGTTCTATACTTGAATCACGCCAAACATGGTGAACGAAAAGGGAGGATTAACCTGATGAAGCTAAAGAAAAGATGGGGACTTGCGGTAACGCTTGCCGTCATGGTGTCTATTGTAACCGCTTGCGGAGGTAACGGGGGCAGCAACGGGAACAACTCGAACAATACGGCAAATGCAACCAATAAGCCGGCCGAGACGGCTGCGGCTCAAGAAACGGCCAGCGGCTCGGGAGCGGGCGATAAGAAAATTACGCTTGGCTTCTCGCAGGTAGGGGCGGAGAGCGGATGGCGTACGGCCAATACGAAGTCGATACAGGAATCGGCGAAAGAAGCCGGGTTCGATCTGAAGTTCTCGGACGCCCAGCAGAAGCAGGAAAACCAGATTAAAGCGATTCGTTCCTTCATTCAGCAAAAGGTTGATGTTATCGCCTTCTCCCCGGTAGTGGAATCGGGCTGGGATACGGTGCTGAAGGAAGCGAAGGATGCAGGCATTCCGGTCATTCTGACGGACCGTGCGGTTGATTCGGCTGACACGTCGCTGTATAAGACCTTTATCGGTTCGGACTTTATTGAAGAAGGCAAGAAAGCCGGTCAATGGCTGCTCGATCAATACAAAGATACGCAGGAGGATGTCAATATCGTCGAGCTGCAAGGAACAACGGGCTCCGCACCGGCGAATGACCGTAAAGCGGGCTTCCAGGATACGATTGCTTCGAATCCCAAACTCAAAATTATCGCTTCCCAGACCGGCGACTTCACTCGTGCCAAAGGAAAGGAAGTTATGCAGGCTTTTCTGAAGGCGCATAAAGATATCGACGTTCTCTACGCGCATAACGACGACATGGCATTAGGTGCTATTCAAGCGATTGAAGCCGCAGGTCTTGTGCCGGGCAAAGATATTATTATCATTTCGGTAGACGCTGTTAAGGACGGGATGCAAGCCGCGGCAGACGGCAAGATCAACTTTATCGTGGAATGCAATCCTCTGCTTGGACCTCAGCTGATGGAAGCTGCTCAAGCGGTCGTAGACGGCAAAGAGATTGATGCGCGTATCGTAACGAACGAAACAACCTTTACATCCGAGCAGGCGAAGGAAGCTTTGCCGAGCCGCCAGTACTAACAAAAAGAATGAAAAGCCGCCTGGAGCACCAGATTGCCGCTGGGCGGCTTTTTCTCTTGGAAAGGAGAGAGCAGCATGCAAGCACCTATTCTTCAAATGACCGGAATTACCAAGCGGTTCCCCGGCGTAAAAGCCTTGTCCAATGTGGATTTTCGGCTGTTCCCCGGCGAGGTTCACGCGCTGATGGGAGAGAACGGCGCAGGCAAATCGACCCTCATTAAGGTGTTAACCGGTGTCTACTCGATCGATGAAGGTACGGTTACGATCGAGAATCAGACGGTCTCGATAGGCGGTCCGTTAGAGTCTCAGAGAGCCGGGATCAGCACCGTCTATCAGGAAGTGAATTTATGTCCGAACCTGACAGTGGCGGAAAACATTTATATAGGCAGGGAGCCAAGAAAATTCGGCAGAATTCTGTGGAATAAGATGAACAAGGAAGCCGCGCAGCTTCTGAAAGAACGGCTGAATCTGAGCATCGACGTTACGCTGCCGCTTCATGCCTATTCCGTCGCTATCCAGCAGCTTATTGCCATTGCCAGGGCTCTAAGCATTTCGGCTAAAGTGCTTATTCTCGACGAACCTACCTCCAGTCTGGATCAAAATGAGGTACAGCAGCTTTTCAGCATTATGCGCAAGTTGAAAAACGACGGACTGGCTATTTTGTTCGTTACCCATTTCCTTGATCAGGTCTATGAAATGTCCGACCGGATTACCGTTCTCCGGGGCGGAGAGTTGGAAGGAGAGTACCTGGCAGCCGGGCTGTCGCGCATAGAGCTTGTTCTGAAGATGATTGGCAAGGATCTTAAGCTGCTGGAAGAGCTGCCGAAGCTGTCTGAAGAGGCCGGGGATACAGTGGGGAACACGATGATTACCGCAACCTCGCTTGGCCGAAAAGGAGCGATTAACCCGTTTGATCTTGAGATCCGTAAGGGAGAAGTAGTTGGATTAGCAGGCCTGCTGGGCTCCGGCCGGACGGAGATGGCAAGACTGCTCTTTGGCGTAGACCGGCCTGATCAAGGGAAGCTGCTTGCCGGGGAATCCGGCAGTCCGGTGAAATCGCCAAGAAGCGCTATTGATCTTGGCATTGCTTATTGCTCGGAGAACCGGAAGACCGAGGGTATTATAGACGACCTGACTGTCCGTGAAAATATTATTCTCGCGCTGCAGGCAACAAGAGGCTGGCTCCGGCCGATCTCCCGCAAGAAGCAGGATGAAATCGCAGACCGGTATATCCGGATGCTTAACATTAATCCTCCGAACCCCGAACATCTGATTAAGAACCTGAGCGGCGGCAATCAGCAGAAGGTACTGCTTGCCCGCTGGCTGCTGACGGAACCCGACCTTTTGATTCTGGATGAACCAACGAGAGGGATCGATATCGGAGCCAAGACGGAGATTCAGAAGCTGGTTCTCTCGCTTGCGAAGCAGGGAATGTCGGTTCTCTTTATTTCTTCGGAGCTGGAAGAAGTTATCCGCGTCAGCGACCGCGTGGCTGTACTGCGAGACCGTTCCAAAGTCAAGGAGCTTGGCAGCGGCGAAGTGAACCAGCAGCAAATTATGCAAGCGATGGCAGGGGGATAAGGCTATGGGTGGCAAAATGTACCGGCATCATTTGTTCTGGCCGTTAGTTGTGCTTGGGGCGCTGCTGTTATTTAACCTCATCTATTCGCCGGATTTCTTCTCTCTAGTGATTCGAGGAGGCAACTTATACGGCAGCTTGATTGATATACTTAATTTCGGGGCTCCTTTAATTCTGGTCTCTATCGGAATGACTATTGTCATTGCAACGGGAGGAATTGACCTCTCCGTTGGTTCCATCGTTGCGATTTCCGGTGCAATGGCTTGTCTGACTATAAGCAAAGGCACGGATCAAAGCACCATGCTGCTTGTAATTGGGGCCGTGTTGGCTTCCATCGCGCTTTCTATCGTGCTTGGCTTCTGGAATGGCGCGCTTGTTACGGTCACGCGTATTCAGCCTATTATTGCGACTCTTATCTTAATGGTTGCCGGGCGCGGTATTGCGCAGTTAATTACCAGCGGGCAAATTATAACCGTATCCAATTCGAACTACGAATATATCGGCGCGGGTTCGCTTGCTTCCTTGCCGTTTTCTATTTTTATCGTTGCGGCCGTTCTGTTGTTTGCCTCGCTGCTGACACGAAAAACAGCCATCGGATTGTTTATTGAATCCGTCGGCAGTAATCCGGAGGCTAGCCGGCTTGCCGGCCTTCGCTCCAGAACCGTTATTCTGACTGTCTATGTGTTCTGCGGCTTATGCGCGGGAATAGCAGGACTGATTCTAAGCTCGAATGTATCCAGCGCGGACGGAAACAACGCCGGTCTATGGTATGAGCTGGATGCCATTCTGGCTGTCGTAATCGGCGGTACCTCCCTGAATGGCGGACGGTTCTATTTGATGGGAACGGTTGTTGGCGCATTGATCATTCAGACTTTGACTACCACGATCTATATGATTGGCGTTCCGCCCGAGATTACGCTTGTCGTCAAAGCCTTTGTCGTGCTAGCCGTATGTCTCATTCAATCCGAGGCGTTCCGCCAGACGTTGATTACCCGCTGGAAAAAGAGGAATTACCCTGCAGAACAGGAGGTTACCCGCCATGCTTAACCGTAAATACGTTCCGATTCTTGTGACCTTTGGCTTGTTAGCGGTCATGTTCGCCGCGGGATCATTCCGCTACACCGGATTTTTCTCCGCACAAGTGCTGTATAATCTGCTCATTGATAATTCTTTTTTAATTATTACGGCCGTAGGGATGACCTTCGTCATTATTTCCGGCGGCATCGATCTGTCGGTCGGCTCCGTTATTGCCCTCACCACGATGATTTGCGCCACTTTGGTAGAGCGGCATGGCTGGTCACCGGCGCTAGTTATTCCGATGGTTCTTATCTTTGGGGCTTTATTCGGGACTTTGCTTGGGGCCATTATTCATTATTTCAAAATCCAGCCGTTTATCGTTACGCTTGCCGGAATGTTCCTAGCCAGAGGGATCTGTTACATTATCAGTATTGATACGATTACGGTAACAAACGGCTTGTTCACCAGGGTAGCCCAAACCAAGGTACCGCTGCCCGGCGGCAATATATCGATTAACGTCATCATCGCGTTGGTCGTTGTTCTTGCCGCTATTTATCTGGCGCATTATACGAGATTTGGCCGCAATGTGTATGCGATTGGGGGAAGCGAACAGTCCGCGCTCTTAATGGGGCTGCCGGTGGCCAGAACGAAAATATTCGTCTATACGTTCAGCGGCTTTTGCTCGTCTCTTGCGGGGGTGGTGTTTACTTTCTACATGTTATCCGGATACGGATTGCATGCCATGGGACTGGAGCTCGATACGATTGCGGCTGTTGTTATTGGCGGAACGCTGCTAACCGGCGGTGTAGGCTACGTCGCGGGAACCTTAATTGGCGTATTGATACAGGGGGTTATCCAAACTATAATAAGCTTCGAAGGAACGCTCAGCTCCTGGTGGACAAAGATCGTGATTGGCTTGTTATTGTTTGTGTTTATTCTCTTCCAGAGGCTGCTTAGCGACCGGAGGGTCACGTTAAAGACATAAGTTTCCATTTTACCTAAATTTCAAGGGGGCGGGGCGTGCATGAGGAAGCTAATCTATCTGTTAGTTGGTTTGTTCATCATCGTGCTGCTCCAAGGCTGCTCTTCCCGGGAGGAAGCACCTGTCCCCTCGCCGTCAATAGACAGCGAAGCGCCGCCTGCCATCAGCGAATGGCTAAAGAGCTCGGCCTCCAATATCAGTCCGGGAAAACCTATTACTCTCGGCTTCTCCCAGCTCGGAAGCGAAAGCGCATGGCGCCTCGCCAATACGGCCTCTGTCCGGGATGCGGCCGCCGAGTCCGGCATTCGGTTGATTATGAAAAACGCGGAGCAGTCCCAAACCAAGCAATTCGATGCCATCCGCTCTTTCATTCAATTGAAAGTAGATGTCATCGCGATTGCTCCGGTCGTAGAATCCGGCTGGGAGGATATTCTTCTGGAGATTAAGCAGGCCGGGATTCCGGTTGTCATCTTGGACCGCTCGGTTGATGTAAAGGATACATCCCTATTTGTTACAACGATTGGCTCTAACCTGTATGAAGAAGGCGTAAGGGCGGGCAAGTACCTTCTCGACTTCATGCGCAGCCAGCCCGGCCCGATCCGGATCGCGGAGCTGCAGGGAACGAAAGGCTCCACGCCGTCCATACAGCGGGGTGAAGGGTTCCGCAGCGTTATTCAGGCAAGAAAGGATATGGTCATTACGCAAAGCGCTCCCGCCGAGTTCACGGAAGAGAAGGGCAGAGAGGTTATGCGCACCTTCCTGGAGGTTCCGGAAAAGGATCGTCCGCAAGTCTTATTCGCTCACAATGACGATATGGCTCTTGGCGCCATTGAATCCATTGAGGAAGCAGGTCTTAGACCCGGTGTCGATATTACCGTCATTTCGGTCGACGGCTCCCGCAAGGCGCTGCAGCAGCTTGCGGCGGGCAAGCTAAACGCCGTGGTGGAATGCAATCCGCTGCTAGGGCCTCAGCTTATGCAAACGGTCAAAGAAATAATGGCCGGAAGGACGCTGCCCAAGCGTATGGTGCCGCCGGAGGATGTCTTTACGCAGGAGAGAGCGGCGCAGGAAATAAGCAAACGTAAATTCTAGCATTTATAGGTTAATCAGACGGAAATCCGCTCAAGGCGGATTTTTTTCTTTTGGCCGAGTACCGTGTCGTATATAATAGTTTTGGGTATCTTTGGAAGTTGTTCGAAGCCGTCTATCGGGGAAGGAGAGGTTGGTTTGCAGGAACGGTTGGTGAAAGCGAACAAGATTGCTTGGGAGACGAAGGCTTACGAGGCATGGGTCCGGCAATACGGCACTCCGGTTGAATTGGCCGAAACTTTAAGACAGACGGGCAGCCATAATCTGCGTTATTGGCTGAAGTACATAGGAGATCCTGCGGGGAAGCGGGTGCTTAATTTGCTGGGTTCGCATGGCAGAAAAGCAATCGCGCTTGCGATGCGGGGAGCAGAGGTTACGGTCGTGGATTTGTCGGCGGAAAATCAGCGGTTTGCGCTGGATGTTGCGGCTGCCGCCGGGATTAAGCTGGATTACGTCTGCTCGGATGCCCTGAGCATACCGGATGAGGAAGAGCTGGGACAATTCGACATTGTACTGATGGAGTTTGGCGTCTTGCATTACTTCACCGATCTGCATGCGATTTTCGCTGTTGTTCGCAGGAGGCTGCGTACGAACGGGAGATTTCTGTTGACGGATTTCCATCCCTTTGCGAGAGCTTGGTTAACCACGAGCAATCACGCTGAGCCAAGCGGCAATTACTTCGACAAGGGGATTAAGGAAAGCGATGTGGCCTTCGCCAAGCTCCTGCCGGAGGAAGAAAGAGAAGGCCTTGGCAAGGTGCTGGCCTGCAGCTGGACGATTGGCGATATTTTGACGGCGGCTGGGACTGCCGGTTTATTCATACGTACCTTTGAAGAGATTCCGGCATCCTCAAACCCCAATGTCCCCGAGTTCTATACGTTAGTTGCCGACAAGGTCGATATCGCTGTGGAGCCGCTTTATCCAAATCCAAAATGAGGAGAAGT
Source organism: Paenibacillus sp. BK033 (assembly GCF_004345425.1). GTDB lineage: Bacteria > Bacillota > Bacilli > Paenibacillales > Paenibacillaceae > Pristimantibacillus. The sequence goes on along the minus strand of NZ_SLVP01000002.1, from coordinate 291,116 downwards.
GATTCGCGTGACCAATAAGCAATTGGAGCAAGTTGAGATTGTTACATTGGAAGAGAAGCATTTTGTGGGAGTGGCGGTTACGAATGCTTTCAAGCGAGTTAATCCTAAAAGCATACGGGAGGTCAATGACCTGTTTCTGTCCAGGATAAAAGAGATTCCGAATGTGATAAATGCAGACTGTTATGTTTGTCCTCATTTTGCCAATGATTTTCTGTTCACGTATATCTACAGCATGGAAGTTTCGCGATATGACGAAGTTCCCGAAGGAATGATCGGTTTTTCCGTTCCGAGACAGAGCTACGCAAAGGTACGGTCAACCGAGCAGGATCCTTATGCGTTAATCAAAGCCGCTCTGGAAGCGATGAACCGTAAAAACAATACGAGATCTCTAGCGCTTGAAGTATTCCGCTTCGGGGAAGAGCAGCATGTTCGCAATGCGGACGTATTTGTTCCGATTCTTTAGCCGCTTAGACCATTCTTATAATTTATATAGCAATGCGAGTGAAGGCAGCCGGGCAGCCTTCTTTTTGCCGATAGACACCCATAAGGCGTCGGAATTGCGGGAAAAATGAAACATTTTGACTGGTACCCGCGTTATACATAACATAAATAGGAAAGGTCACGGCACGCGAAAGGGGCGACTGAATTGCAATTATATTTTCGTGAGAATTTTTGGAATGCCGGTGTGACGGAGATTTTAAATGAGCAAGAACAGCAGGTTGGTCAGTTGGACATGAGAAGCGCGTTCAGCTCTGCCACTGATATCTACGGCGTTAACGGAGAACTGCTCTATAACGGGAGGTTCCCTTTCTTCTCGGGCAAATGGGAAATTAGCGGAGCCGATGGAGAGCAAGCGGGAGTGCTGAGAAGCAGACTAGCTTTTTTCTCCAAGAAATATTCCTATGAGACGATAGGACGCGGTGATTACGAGATTATTTCGCCCGCCTTTTCGAGAGAATATGATGTGATAGATGAATCCGGTAACGTTGTCGCCCAGTTCAAACAAATTAACGGTTGGTTCTCATCCGGTGCTTTCGTGCTTGATAATCAGTGCGAATTTCTGGATTCCTACGAGCTCATCGCCGTAATCATCGGCATGCATGCCATGCAGAAGGCCGTGAGCAGCGCGGGAACCGCAGGAACCTAACCTTGAAATAGAAGACGCTCCAATCTGGGGCGTCTTTTCTGTTATTTAGCTCTATCCATACGTCAATCTTTGTCATATAATTTGGTAGAATTATGTCGAAAATCATATACATAAAGGAATGATCCAACATGCAGCTTAGAAAAATAATGACAATGATATGGATTGTCAGTCTCCTGCTGCCATTATCCATTAGGCATGCTTCCGCCGCGGGGAATGATGTCAATGTCCTGGCCATTTGGACGGGAGGAGAGCTATATCCGGCGTTCTCGAATGAAGTGTCGGACTATGATGTATTCATGGATAATAGCTCTAATCCTAACACTTATCTTGCTCTTATGGTAAGCGATGACCAAACGAAGTTGGAATACCGGGTAAATAACGGTACTTGGAATCCGATCCCTAATTGGATTTCGAGCGGAAATTTATTCATGAACCCGGGGCTGAACCTCATCGAGGCAAAAATTACCTCTGCCGATAATACGGTAACCCGAATCATCAGCCTTCATGTACATAGGCCGCAGCCAAACGATTCTTCCGTCAGGAAATTAAGCTTGTCGGAAGGGGCTTTATCGCCGGGCTTTGATTCCGCCAGTACAAGCTATACGGTGAACGTTCCTTATACGACTTCATCCATTGCTTTTACCCCGACTCTCACGGATGGGGATGCTTCAGCGACAGTAAATGGCCTAGTTACGATAAACGGTCAGGCGAGTGATGCCATTAATCTTACTGTCGGAAGCAACAATATTCCCATCCTAGCGACATCGGCAGATGGCAGCACGGTAACAACCTATACGGTAAACGTAATCCGTGCAGCGGCTAGCACAAATGCCGATCTATCCCAGTTGAATCTGTCCGCCGGTTCTCTTCTTCCGTTATTTTCCAGTGGCACAACCTCCTATGCAGCCGAGGTTTCCAACAGCGTAGCGTCAACGACCGTAACGCCAACATCGGCGGAAGCCCACTCTACTATTCAGGTGAGCGTTAACGGTGGCACCGGCGAATCGGTTATTAGCGGTACGGCAAGCTCGAATTTGCCGCTCGCTGTCGGGGACAACCTCATTAAAGTTCAAATTACGGCACAGGATGGCAGCACCGTAAAAACCTATAGCATCAGCCTTCATCGCCGCAGCTCGAATGCTGATTTGTCCGGCTTGAGCCTATCGGCAGGCAACCTGGAGCCTTCCTTTAACAGCTCAACGACGGAATACGATGTTAAGGTGCCAAACGCTGCCGCCAGCTTGACCTTTAAGCCAAAGCTTGCGGATTCCTTGGCCGCGGTAGAATGGCAAATCGGCAGCGGCTCGTATATCGGCCTGGCCGACAATACGGACAGCCCCGAAATTCCGCTGCAGGAAGGATTAAACATCCTTCATATCAAAGTAACGGCAGACGAAGGCAACGCGAAAACCTATACGATCCGCATCGAGCGGCAAAGCAGCAATGCCAAGCTCAGCGGCTTGACGTTATCTGCAGGGACATTAAACCCTGCATTTGCCGAAAATACTTTCGCCTACGACACGAGCGTCGATTATACCGTTGATTCGATTACCCTAAAGCCCGTTGTCGCCGAGTCTCACGCTACCGCGGAAATAAGTTTGAATCAAGGTGCGTATACCAGTCTTGCAAGCGGGGTGAACAGTGTTCCGCTTCACTTGAATCAAGGGAGCAATACGATACAAATTAAGGTGACCGCCCAAAACGGGGCTGAACAACTCTATTCGATTATCGTCAACAGAGGATATGCGCCAACTACGCCGCCTCCGGTTCTAACACCGGATCCTCCAGCTCAGCCCGTCGGCTTTAACGATATTGCGGGGCATTGGGCAGAGAAGCTGATTGTTGACGGAGCCAAGCAAGGCTGGATAAGCGGATTTCCGGATGGAAGCTTCCGACCGGATCAAGCGGTGACCCGTCAGGAATTTGCCGTTATCGTAACGAAAGCATTAGGCCTGAAGCCGGATGCGCAAGCCGGCAGCCATACCTTCTCGGATCAAGCGGAGATTGCGCCATTTGCGGCAGATGCCGTAAATCTTGCTTATCAGAAGGGATTGATTAAAGGCTATGAGGGCGGAAGCTTCCAGCCCAATGCGGAAATTAGCCGAATGGAAATGGCGGTTATTCTCATGCGTACGGTTGGAGAGCAGGCGGTATCGGCTCCTACCGGTTTTGAGGACGATAGTCTCATTCCTGCATGGGCAAAGCCTTATGTATCGGCTGCCCGCGAATCCGGAATCGTAAACGGACGAGGCAACAATGAATTTATGCCTATGTCTACGGCTACGCGCGCGGAGGCTGTTACCATGGTGCTTCATCTGATCGATTACAACAAATCGAAATAATGGAAAGCTTCTTCGAATGCTTCGATTCGAAGAAGCTTTTTTATGTGCTGTCAGTTGTTCATGACCACTAATTTTGAACTGAATTTACATATAAATCCAAGGGTATCCGTGGAAATTGCTTTCGTTGTACGATAACAGCGGCACATAGGAAAGCGTTTTCAATTCATGTGCTAAACCAAACTTCCAACAGAGGAGAAGGTGTAATGAGGAAAAAGGCTGCAGGAATCATTGCAATGATCGCGCTAGTCGCAGGTTTATTCAGCAATGGAGTTATGGCTTCAACCGGCACCAAATCGCAGGACTACGACTGGGGGAGAGTAAAGACCGTTGGCGGAGGATTCGTCCCCGGAATCATCTACAATCCTTCGGAGAAGGATCTGGTATATGCCAGAACGGATATTGGCGGAGCCTACCGCTGGGACAAAAAGACGAATTCTTGGAATCAGCTGCTTGATTGGGTAGGCTATGACAATTGGAATATGGCCGGCGTGGAGAGCCTAGCGACCGATCCGGTAGATCCGAACAGGGTTTACATCGCCGCAGGCACGTATTCGAATGACTTTACGGATCAGAACGGGGTTATGCTTCGCTCCGCGGATAAAGGCGAGACTTGGAAAAAGACCGTTATGCCGTTCAAATTCGGCGGCAATATGCCCGGCCGTTCCATGGGCGAACGCTTGACGGTTGATCCGAATAATAACAGCGTTCTGTATTTTGGCGCGCGTAACGGCAACGGATTATGGCGAAGCACCGATTACGGCGCGACCTGGAGCAAAGTTACCTCTTTTACGGCAGGGCAAAACGTAAAGGATTATTATGGCGGGGAGGTCGGACCGGTATGGATCGCCTTTGATGCAGCAACCGGGAAAAAGGCTGACTCGAAGCATAAGAAATCGGCGCAAACGACACAAACGATTTACGTGGGCGTTGCGGACACGGTTCAGAGCATTTACAAGAGTACGGACGGCGGCGCTACGTGGGCACCGGTTGCCGGACAGCCGAAGGAAGGGTTTGTTCCGCATCATGGCGTTCTTACGGCTGACGGGAAGCTGTATATAACGTATAACAGCGCGATTGGCCCTTACGACGGTCCGGCCTGGAACGGAACGAAGGCCGGTTCGGTCTGGAAGCTCGATACGAATACCGGAGCATGGACGGATATCAGTCCGGCTGTCATTGCTCCAACCGATGTTAGCGGCGTACCATCTTATCCGTTTGGGGGACTCGCCGTAGATCCGTCCAATCCCAATACGGTAATGGTCGCAACGATGAATATGTGGTGGCCGGCTGAGCATATTTTCCGCAGCACGGACGGTGGAGCGACCTGGACCTCCTTCTGGACGATGGGGGAAGGCTGGTCGAGGGTGAACAAGTATGACATGGATTACTCGCAATCTCCTTGGCTGGACTGGGGCAGAACGTCTAGTCCAACGGATGTCGAGCAAAATCCGAAGCTGGGCTGGATGATCGGCGATCTTGAGATTGATCCGTTTAATCCGGATCGTCTTCTGTACGGTACGGGCGCTACGCTATTCGCTGCGGATCATTTGACGGCATTGGACAGCGATAACGGTGATAAGGTGAAGGTTTCCGTTCATGCCGAAGGAATAGAAGAAACGGCGGTTCTCGGACTGATCAGCCCTCCGGAAGGCGCGCACCTCATCAGCGCAATGGGCGACATTGGCGGCTTCCGGCATGAGGATCTGGACAAAGCGCCAACCATGATCACGAATCCGTACTTTGGCACAAGCACGGACCTGGATTATGCCGAGCTGAATCCGAATCTGATCGTTCGGGTAGGCAATGCGGAGAATAAAGATGCCCGGTTAGGCCTCTCTACGGATAATGGGGTAACCTGGACGCCTGCTTCCAATGCGTGGGCAGATGCGGACGGGGATAAAACGCAAGGCGGAACGGTTGCCCTTAGCGCCAACGGAAATACGATCGTATGGGCTCCAAAAAGCGCTTCGGCAGACATAAGCAGACCGGTAAGTTACTCGAAAGACCAAGGGAAGTCCTGGACAGCTTCGGCCGGTATTCCGGATGGGGCAACGGTATCGTCGGACCGCGTAAACTCCTCCACATTTTACGCTTATGCAGACGGGGCTTTTTATGTGAGCAAGAATGGCGGGGAGTCCTTCGCTAAATCCGTCAAAGCGGTTAACCTGCCGTCAAAGCTGAACAGCAAGTTCAAGGCGGTACCGGGTGTTGAAGGCGATATTTGGCTTGTTGCGGCGAAAGATAACACAAACACGCAAAGCGAATACGGCATTTTCCATTCTACCGATTCGGGCGCTACCTTTGCTAAGTTGAAAAATGTGCAGGAAGCGGCGATGATCGGTTTTGGCAAAGCCGCACCGGGTAAATCGTATTTATCGTTATACATGAACGGGCGTATCGACGGCAAGTTTGGATTCTACCGGTCGGATGACGCGGGCCGCAGCTGGATTCGGATTAATGATGACCTTCATCAATATGCGAATGCGACTCAAGCCATTACAGGCGATCCGCGCGTATACGGGCGTGTGTATATCGGTACGAACGGTTATGGCATTGTGCGAGGGGATATCGCGGATCAAAAGAGAAAGAAATAGTGTGCGCAAACATCCGGTACGGTGATGTACCGGATGTTTTATTATTTGCAGTTTGAAATCGATTTCAAATATCGCTCCATGCTGCAATAGGGAGTTTAATATATTTAACGCTATAAAATGGCGATTTTAACTTAAAGGCGGTTCATTTTATCTAAACAAGTTATTGAAATCGATTTCAATTGATGATATTATCCAATTCAGGAAAGCAGCAAGACATACATCATGGGAATCAAAAAAGAAAGGGGAGGAGGAAGCAAGGCTTATTCAATAGTTGATCCACTAGTAACCGCAATATTACAAAACTTTCTTGAGAGGGGCTTGAAGCATGGAAGTAAGCCTGTGGAAACGGATGGCCGCGCAGACCCTGGTCGCCGGTCTTGTTGTCTCCAGCTTTACCGGCATTGCGCTGCCGGCGGTAGCGGCAGATTCCGGTGATCCGGTGAATGTATGGATGACCACCGGAGACAAGAGTAATTTGTTAACCAAGCAGCCGGATGTCGCGTTCGAAACAAGCGGCGCGCCGGCGGAGCTGACGATTGACGTAGACGAGAAAACGAAGTATCAGACGATTGACGGCTTCGGAGGCGCTCTAACGGATTCTTCGGCGTATGTCATTTCCCGAATGGATAATCAGGCGAAAGACGCTTTGATGAATAAGCTGTTCAGCCGCGAAGGCGACGGCGTAGGCTTTAGTTATATGAGACTGCCGATGGGCGCAAGCGATTTTGCAACCAGCATCTATACTTACGACGATATGCCCCCGGGAGAGACGGATCCGGATCTGGAGCATTTCTCGATTGCTCATGACAGCGCATACATTATTCCGTTCCTCAAGCAGGCGCTGCAAATCAACCCGGATTTAAAAATTATGGGCACGCCTTGGAGCGCGCCGGGCTGGATGAAAACAACGGACTCATCGGTTAAAGGAAAGCTGAAAGAAGAATATTACGGGGTTTACGCGCAATACTTCGTTAAATTCATTGAAGCCTATGAAGCGGAAGGAATTCCAATTGACGCCGTCACGCTTCAGAACGAACCGCATTTCGAACCGGCCGATTACCCGGGGATGAGAATGGAACCGGAGGATCAAGCGAAGTTCGTGAAGGATTATCTGGGACCTGCGTTTGAAGAGGCTCAAATCGATACCAAAATTGTCGTCTGGGATCATAACTGGAGCGAGCCGGACTACCCGATCGAGGTTCTGAACGACCCGGACGCGAAAAAGTATATTGCCGGTTCCGCCTTCCATGGCTATTCGGGCAATGTCAGCGCGCAATCGCTTGTTCATGACCAGCATCCGGACAAAGATATCTACTTTACGGAAAGCTCCGGCGGTGAATTCGCGCCCGATTTTGCCGGCAACGTGCAGTGGGATACTCAGAATCTGATTATTGGCGCTGCCCGCAACTGGGCTCGCACATCGCTCAAATGGAATATTGCGCTTGACGAGAATAATGGTCCGTATGTCGGCGGATGCTCGGACTGCCGCGGTATCGTAACGGTTGACAGCGGCACGGATGAAGTCAAATACAATGAAGAGTTTTATGCTTTTGGGCAGGCCAGCAAATTTGTTCTGCCGGGAGCACAGCGGATTAAGTCCAATACATTCGGCGCGGGCAGCATCGAGGATGTTGCGTTCGTCAATAAGGACGGTTCCAAAGTTCTGGTAGCCTTGAACTCGTCGAAGCAGCCGAAGGACTTTAAAGTACGCTGGGGGTCCAAAAGCTTCGTGTATACGCTTCCTGCCGGCGCCGTAGTCACCTTCGTATGGAACGGAACGCAGGACAGCGCGGCTTCAATCAGCCCTTATGCGGCCCTGCAGGCTGAAGATTACAGTGAAATGAACGGCGTAACAACCGCAGTGACCACGGACACCGGCGGCGGCCTTTCTGTCCATGCAACGGGGGATGGCAGCTACATCGCATTTGACAGCGTTGAATTTCTGAATGGAACGGCAAGCGTAAAGGTGAGAGCGCAATCGCAGGGCGACGGCGGCATCGAGTTCCGTCTCGACCGTCCGGACGGCGCATATGCCGGCGGCGTTGATCTCACGGAAACAAGCGGTGCATGGATTACAAAAGCCGCTCAAGCGGAAGCCGTAAGCGGCAAACACAAATTGTATGTCGTATTCCGAGGCAAGGTAAATCTGAACTGGCTTCAATTCTCTTATGATTTTGTGCAAAGCAGCTATAACTATTTGAGCATCGGAGGCAGCTTTGAAGAAGGCGGACTTGCCGGATGGAATGGCTGGACACCGGAAGGTCAAGCAACCGCCCAAAAAGCGGATAGGGATAATCCGAGAACCGGGTCGTTCAAGCTTACGCATTATTTAGGCGGCAGCACGCCATATGAACAGACCACTTACCGCACGGTGAAGGTTCCTAACGGGACGTATAAAGCATCCGTCTGGTATCAGAAGGGCGGCGATACGAACGTAAGCCTGGAAGCGAAGAAATACGGCGGCGCCGATCTGAGCGTGGCAGCGGCAACAACGGCTTACGTAGGGTCGTGGACGCAAATCGTTATTCCGGAAATTCAGGTGACAAACGGACAAGTGGAGCTGGGTATCCATTCTCTCAATAAGGGCGGCGAATGGGCTGCATTTGACGACGTGGAATTGATTCCGGTTATTGCAAAAGCTCCAGCTGCCGCACAAGGCACGAACGCTCCGGAGGCACCTCAAGGCGTCAAGGCAGAGCTGGACGGCGGTCATAATATCAAGCTGTCCTGGACAGAAGTCCCGGATGTGGACGGTTATAAAGTCTACCGCTCTACCGCTGATTCGGAAACCTCGGCAAACGGGGTATATCCGGATTACCGTCTGATTGGACTCGCGGCCGGAGAGGCGACCGGTTATGCGGATCAAGGTCTTCGAGGCAGTACGCTCTATTCCTACCGCGTTACGGCATTTAACGCAAACGGCGAGTCTGCGGCAAGCTCTTCCGCAAACGCAACTACAGCGGCAGGTTCGGATTCCGCAGCACCGTCGGCACCGGTTGGCCTTACAGCGGAGCCTGGAATCGAACAGGTTAAATTGGCTTGGGAGCCAAACGTCGAGAGCGATTTCCTGAAGTACAACATTTATGTCAACGGCTTTAAACGGGCATCGGTTGATCCCGCTCCGTCATCCGTCTATACGGTGACAAACCTGAAGGCAGGCACGCTTTATAGCTTTACTGTAAAAGCGGTAGACCAGGCTGGCAACGAATCGGCGGCAAGCAATGCGGTCACCGAGACGCCTACGGTAGCAAGCGTTCCGGTGCCTTTTCCGGAGAGCAATCTCGATTTCGAGACAACGGGCAGCGATGGCAAGCCTACCCTTGCCCCATGGCAGGAGTGGCATCCGGGTACGCAGTCGAATGCTTCGTCAATCGACAACGATAACCCGCGCGGCAAATATAAAATGACTCATTGGTCCGGCTCGGCTTACCAGCAATCGAACTATCAGATGCTTGCCGTTCCAAACGGCTTGTATAAAGTTCAAGTGTGGGTAAGGACGGGCGGCGGACAAAACAAGTTCCAGCTTGAGGTATCGGGCTACGGCGAGAACGCGCCGCAGCTGACGAAAGACATGAGAGGCGCAAGCGGCAGCGTATATACTGCGTATGCGATCGACCGTATCGAGGTAACAAGCGGCAAGCTGCAAGTCGGCGTCTTCTCGGATGCGAAAGCCGGCAACTGGGCGGCGATCGACGATTTCGAAATCTACCGTTATCCGGATGCTACCGTAAGCGTAACAGGCGTAACGCTGGATAAAGCTCAGCTTGCCCTCGATCTGTCCAGCACCAAGACGGGCACGCTCACCGCAACGATTCATCCGGACAATGCGGAGAACCATAACCTTTACTGGAGCAGCAGTAATTCATCGGTTGCATCGGTAGCGGATGGCGTGGTAACGGCAAAAGGTACCGGTACGGCTCAAATAACCGTTACAACGGAGGACGGAGGCTTCACGGCTACAGCAACCGTGAACGTAACAAGCGGCGGCTCAACAACGACTCCATCCGCTGGCGGAGGAGTAGCGACCGGCCCAGTCGTCACGACTTCCGGCACCGGATCCACCATCGGCGGGTTTACGGCAATTACGGAAACAGCTCCTGACGGAGAGTCGTCGTCTGTTGTAAAAGTAGACGCAGTAATTCTGGCAAGCGCAGCTCAAGGGGGCAAAGCGCACTCGATTACAGTCGATTTGACTGAACTGAACGGGCAAAGCAACCGGCATGCAGAATTCCCTGTCTCTGCGCTTGCCGAGCTTTTGAAGAATAACAAGGCGTTAACAATCACCGTCAAAACCGGTCTGGGAACGTATGAGCTTCCTCTGCAGGCCCTGCTTAGCATCTCCGTAACAAACGAACAACAGCTTCGCGTAGGAATCAGTCCGGTATCCGATGCCGTTAAGCATGCAGGCGAGCTGGCTTTGCAGCAGCAAAACGGTACATTGGTTGGAACTCCCGTTCAATTTAACGTATGGGCAGGCAGCCATTCGAATTGGCAGGAGGTTAAGAGCTTTGGCAGGCAGTACGTAACCCGTACGATTCCGCTTGGCAAACCCGCCTTGAAGCCAACCGCAGCTGTTGTAATCGGTTCGGACGGCTCGGCAACTCCGGTGCCAACAACGTTTGTTACCGATGCAAACGGTAACGTTACCGCGGTAATCCGCACGAATCATAACAGCGTCTACGCGGTATTGGCAATAAACAAATCGTTTGCCGATACGAAAGGGCATTGGGCTGAAAAAGAGATTAGCGCTCTTGCTTCGAGCTTCATTCTGCATGGTGAAACCGCCGATCGATTTGCTCCTGAGCAGCAGTTAACCCGTGCGGAGTGGGTGGCGATGCTGACGCGGACTCTTGGCTTGACAGCAGGCAGCCCGGCAAGCAGCTTTAAGGATGTAACCGCGAATGCCTGGTATGCCGACGCGGTAGAGGCAGCAACAGAAGCGGGTATCATTCAAGGCTTTACGGACGGAACGTTTCGTCCGAATGACAAAATCACAAGACAGCAGCTTGCCGTAACCGCGGCTAATGCCCTTGCTTTTGCGGGCAAGTCGCAAGCAGCCGGCGCAGATCAGCTTGCGGCCTTGAAGGATGGCAGCGAAATCGCAGCCTGGGCAGCCGACGCGGTGGCGTTATCGCTGAAATCCGGACTGATTAAAGGGACGCCGGAAGGCTGCTATTACCCGGATAAAACGGCAACGCGCGCGGAAGCGGCAACGATCCTGTACAGACTGATTTCAACGGTTCAAGTTTAATAAACAGCAGAGCCGGCTATCCCATGGATAGCCGGCTTCTTTTTGTTAGAGGATCAGACCGGACGCTTCGTCAAATCCCAGCATCAAATTCATATTTTGAATAGCAGCACCCGAAGCTCCCTTGCCTAGATTATCGTATCTCGAAACAATCGTAATATGATCGTCCTGTCCGAAAACAAAAATTTCTAGCCGGTTCGTGTTCATGCCTTCGCCAATCAGAAAATGACCGTCCTCCAAATAGGCTTCCGAATCGTAGGGCATGACCTGAACAAATCGTTCCGATTCGTAATAGGCGGCCAATATTTCATGCACTGTTTTTGCGGATGCTTTTTTAGCCATGCTTCTTCCTGTTAACGGAACCGTCATTGCCAGTCCTTGGGGGTAATTTGCTTTGATAGGGGTGAATAATGGCTCATACTCAAGTCCTGAGAACATGGCCATTTCGGGTAAATGCTTATGTTTATGCAGCAAAGAATAAGGTCTCGGAACCTGGAGTTTAGTGATGGAAGCTGAGTCTGCATGCTCGTATTCGTCAATTCCGCTTTTTCCGGCCCCCGTATAGCCCGAGATCGAATAACAGGAAGCGGGATAGTCCTTCTGAAGGACACCGGATTCTATTAAGGGTCTAACCGAGAGGATAAAGCCGGTGGCATGGCAGCCTGGCACGGAAATTCTCGATGAGGATTTTATCCGTTCCCGCTGGTGTTTCAATTCCGGCAACCCATATGCCCAGTTTTTGTCCGTTCTGAATAATGAGCTTGCGTTGATTAATTTCGTCTTGTCATTTTTGACAAGCGAGATGGATTCTTTGGCAGCCGAATCGGGAAGACAGAGGAATGCGAGATCCGCATCATTAAGTAGTTTTTCCCGTTCTTTGGGGTCCTTTCTTTTCGCGGGATCAATTTTTAGAATTTCAATCGATGAAAAACGGGTCAAATAATCAAGCAGCTTGAGGCCAGTTGTCCCTTCTTGACCATCCACAAATATAGTGTGCGTCATAAGCAACCTCCAAGTAAGAATATAAATACATTTACTTGTATAAATATACACGTAGTTTTTGCGGATGACCAGTCTTTTTAAATTTATGAAAATCTTGTAACCTTTTGCTTTTCCGTTCGTCTATAACCTTTAGAAATAAAGTATAGATTGGAGCCCGAAGGGATGCCTTATACGTTAGCTCATCCGATATTTGCTTATCCGTTAAAAATGATAAATAGAAAATTTTTGAGCGTCACGGGCCTGGTGCTGGGCAGCATGGGGCCGGACATGGAGTATTTTGTGCGCCTCGAGCCATATCAGTCCATCGGGCATACGGCAGCGGGCTTGTTCCTGCAGGTTATTCCTCTCAGCCTCGTTCTTGGACTTTTGTTTCATTATGTGGTCAAATCCTCGCTTGCGCTCCATTTGCCGTCGTTGTTTGATCTCGATAAACGCGCCTATCATCTGATCGACAGGTGGGATGTGGGAAGCTTTAAGGCGTGCTTCTTCTATCTGCTATCCGTGATTATCGGGTTCTATACGCATATCCTGGTCGACGGGTTTACGCATGAGAGGGGTTATTTTGTTCATCATTTGGATATTCTGAACCGGATTGTTTTTCTGAAGCTGCCTCTATTTAAAATGCTGCAGTACAGCTTCTCTCTGCTGGGATTGTCAACCATAACGATAACGATCCTTATCAGGCTGTATAAAAGCAACCCCAAGAATGACGATATTTTTGCCGTGCCTTCCTATCAAAAGTGGTTGTACTGGATGATTGTGTTTCTATGGGTAGTGCTGCTCACGGTATTGAAATTAAATGCCAGCGGTCTGCCGGCTATCAGTATTTTGGCTGTTGCCCCTGTCTCGGGAGTTTGCGTTGGTCTCGTGGCCGCTTCCATGATTTACAGAAGATCGTAGTCTTCTATAAAATGGGTGGGAAAGCTTTATATTTACTTCATATGCGGAGGGGAAGTTTTAGAATGGGGAAAGTGATTTTGTTCCAAGGCGATTCCATCACGGACTGCGGACGTTCTAGGGACGGGTATGCGGGCCAGCTGCTCGGGCAAGGGTACGCGTATCATATCGCCGGTCGGCTGGGCTGCGAGCAAGCGGAGGCCGGTCATCAATTCATTAACCGGGGCATTAGCGGGAACCGGGTATCCGATCTGTATGCGCGCTGGAATGAAGATGCGATTGCGCTTAAGCCGGACCTGCTCAGCATCTTGATCGGGGTGAACGATACATGGCGCATCATGGACAAGCTGCCTAGCGGCGCAACGGACCGTTTCGAGCGGGCTTACCGCGTTCTGCTGGAGGAGACGAAGGAAGTATTGCCGCATACCGGGCTTGTTCTATGCGAACCGTTCGTGCTGCGGACAGGCGTAACCGCCCGGGAGTGGAACGGCTGGCGCGATAGAGTAGAAAGGCAGAGCGAGGTTGTGAAGCAATTAGCCGAAGAGTATCAGGCGGTATTTGTGCCCTTCCAGCAGGCTTTCGATCAAGCGGCGGAAAAAGCTGAGCCTGATTATTGGCTGTTTGACGGCGTGCATCCAACGGCGGCCGGCCATTATTTAATGGCATCCGAGTGGCTGAAGGCGGTGCAAAACAGCCCGTTTGCCATTCATTAACCCGATGGAAATCCCCTTAGGCGATTGGCACGCTTAAGGGGATTTTGTTTGCGTCGGACAGCTGTTTTCTAAGCTGGGAAGGGGCAACGCCTTTGTACTTCTTGTACATCTTCGTAAAATAATTGGAGTTGTCGCAGCCGACGCGGCCCGCTATCTCGGTAATGGAAAGTTCGCCGGCGAGCAGCAACCGCTCCGCTTCATTTACCCGGCATACATTGACGTAGTCGATAAAGGTGCGGCCGGTCAGCTTTTTGAACATTTTGCAGAAATGATGGACGTTCAGGTTCATCCGTTTTGCCGCATCGGCGACCGTCTGCTTGTCCGCAAAGCTGGCTTCTATGTACTCGATTAATGCCTTGAACTGTTCGCGGTTATGCACGTATCGATTGGTCGCCTGCTCCGGAAGCTGCTGCGGAAGAAATTTGCGGGACAGCAATGTGAGCAGCATATGAAGCTGGGACTTCACCATCAGCTGATAAGCGGGCTGCTTCGCCTTAAACTCCGAATTGGCCTGCTCCAGCAAGTAATAATTGTCCGCGCAGGACGGATCGAGCAGAGTTGGCTTGACCGGGAGCTGAACGCGGCCCTCCAAATAAGGCAGAACATATTTCGTATGAAGGGAATCCTGCATCCAATTCTGGAAGAGGGAGCTGTTATAGACGATAGCCAGATACGAGATATCCCCTTCGCATAGACTGTAGCCGACATGAAGCGCACCGGCCGGCACAAATAAAACATCCCCCGGATATGCCTCGTACGATTCGCTGTCGATATGAAAGACGGCACTGCCTTGCTGCATGACGATAATTTCGAAATGCTCATGCCAATGCAAATAGAGAATCAGCTCGCCCGGCTTCTTCTGAAGAGCGCGGTTCGAAAAAAATTGAACCGGGTGCATTTTCTCGTCTATGCGAGTATTCTCGCGCAGTTCCTTCGGATAACTCATGAAAGACTCAACTCCACAATATAGGACTAGTAAAACACAAGAATGGTCGAGAATCGTCCATTTTCCCGCGCTATACTGAGGGTGCATTCAAAATTAATCCACCAAAATAGGAGTGGTAATGATATGACGAACATACTTCGGATCGGAACATTGGTTGGCGGAGGCGACGCGGTACGCGTTATTCCTCAGATTGCTCCTCACGGCTTCGAATCGTATAGCTTGACGTTCTGGCAAACAACGGGCGGCACGGATCTGGTTGAGACGGCGAAGCGGGTTCGCGAGCTGTCGGATGAATACGGTTTCATTATATCGACGGTTGGCATCTTTGGCAATCCGTTGACCGGTGCGGGTAATAACGCGGATACCCTTGCCAGCTGGGAAAGGCTGATCGATCATGCGCATTTGTTCGGGACGGACATCGTGTCCGGCTTTACCGGGCGATTGACCGGCGAGTCGATTGCCAGCTCTATTCCGCGGTACGCGGAGGTGTTCGGAGAACTGGGCAAGCGGGCGGCGGATAAGGGAGTCCGAATTGCGTTCGAGAATTGCGATATGGGCGGCACTTGGGAGACCGGAGATTGGAACATCGCGCATAACCCGACGGCTTGGGAAATGATGTTTAACGCGATTCCGTCCGACAATATCGGTCTGCAGTGGGAGCCATGCCATCAGATGGTCTCGCTGATCGATCCGATTCCGCAGCTACGCAAATGGGTGGACAAAGTGTTCCACGTCCATGGCAAGGACGCAACCATCGCATGGGATATCGTAAAGGAATACGGCATTCATGGTCCAAAACCGTTCGTCTGGCACCGGACGCCGGGCTTTGGCGATACGAACTGGACCGATATCATTACGATACTCAGACAAGCAGGCTATCAAGGAACGATCGATATCGAAGGCTGGCATGATCCGGTTTACCGCGACGAGCTGGAAATGACGGGACAAGTCCATGCCTTAAATTATTTGAAGCAATGCCGCGGCGGACAGTTTGTGCCGAATCCGAAATAGGGAGTGCATGCGAATGAGCGCAACGTATAAAGTTGTAGTAGCGGGCTGCGGAGGCATGTCGAACATCTGGATCGATACGGCCATCGAGCGCGATGATACCGAGATTGTAGCTTTAGTCGATATTAAGCAGGAGTTTGCCGAGAAAATGAGGGAGAAGAAGAGCCTGAGCTGCCCTACCTTTACCGATCTTGCAGAGGCTATTCAGCAGACCGGCGCTAATCTCGTCTTTGACGTGACGATACCGGCAAGCCATCACCGAATCGCAAGCACGGCCATGCAGCTTGGCTGCAACATCTTTGGGGAGAAGCCGCTCGCGGAAACGGCGGAGGAATGCAAGGATCTGATCCGGATTGCGGAGGAGACGGGAAAATCCCATGCCGTCATGCAGAACAGGCGGTTTGATCCCCGGATTCGCGCGCTGCGGCATCTGCTGGAAACGGGTACGATTGGCAAGCCGGGATTCGTGAACGCGGATTTCTTCCTGGGGCCGCATTTCGGCGGATTCCGGGAAACGATGGCAAGCCCGCTGCTGCTGGATATGGCGATCCATACGTTTGACCAAGCCCGCCTTATACTGGGAGCGGACCCGGTGTCGGTTTATTGCCATGAATTTAACCCGCCGGGCTCTTGGTACGAAGGGGCAGCCGCCGCTGTCTGCATCTTCGAAATGTCGGACGGCTCGGTGTTCAATTACCGGGGTTCCTGGTGTGCGGAAGGCGCGAATACGTCTTGGGAAGCGGACTGGAGAATCACCGGCGAGAAGGGTACGGCGATATGGAATGGGCATGATGCGCCGTATGCGGAAGTCGTCGCGCCGGAACCGCAGGATGGGAAATTCATCAAGTCGTTTGTGAGGATAGACGCCGATTCTGGAGTCATGGATGCCCATTCGGAAAGAACCGGGCATCCGGGCTGTCTGGACGAAATGTTCCTTTCTCTTCAGGAAAACCGCAGGGCGGAAACCGACAGCCGGGATAACCAATACAGCATGGCTATGGTTAATGCGGCACTGGAAAGCGCGCGGACCGGGCAAAAAGTAACGATTGAGGATTTTATTCAAAGGTAGCGGATTGCAAGGAGCGGGGAGCGGGAGCTGTCCCGCTCTTTTGTTTTTGAATATATTTGTTTATGCCCGAAATATTTTTGTTTTCAAATATAAACAAACATGTTACTATCAAAACATAAAGATAAAACAACGTATTCGGAGGTAAACAAAATGGTACAAAGCTTATGGCAATCATCTAAAGCATCTGAATTTACGAACGGACTCGATCAATTGGTTTATCGCTCTAACCTGATCGGAGCAGACCGCCGCGTGTGCAACATTTACGGCGGCAATACTTCCACGAAAACAACGGTAAAAGATTTCCGCGGCCGCGATATTGAAGTGATGTACGTGAAAGGCAGCGGTTCGGACCTTGGTTCGATGAAAGCGGCGAACTTCACCGGTCTCCGCATGGAGGATATCCGTCCATTGTTCGAACGCGATGCCATGACAGACGAAGAGATGGTTGCTTACCTTGGCAATTGCATGATCGACGCGAAGCATCCGCGTGCTTCGATCGAGACGCTGCTGCATGCCTTCCTGCCATTCAAGCATGTGGACCATACGCATCCGGATGCGATTATCAGCCTGTGCTGCGCGGATAACGGCCGCCATCTGGCGGAAGAGATTTTCGGCAACCGCTTCGTATGGGTGCCTTACGTGCGTCCTGGCTTTACTCTATCGAAAATGATCGCGGAAGGCGTGCTGGCTAATCCGAATGCCGAGCTTGTTCTGATGGAGAAGCATGGCCTCGTAACTTGGGGCGAAACGTCCGAGGAATGCTACGCGCAGACCATCAAGATTATTAATGAAGCGGAAGCTTTCATCGAAGCCCGCGTCAACGAAGCCAAATTGTTCGGGGGCGTGAAGCATGAAGCGCTTCCGGCAGAGATTCGCCGTCAAATCGTATCGCAGGTAATGCCTACGATCCGCGGAGCCGTATCCGACGTGAAGAAAATGATTCTCTCGTTCGACGATCAAGACGATGTGCTGGCTTTCGTTGGCGGCGCGGACGCTCCGCAGCTGTCGCAAGTAGGCGCAGCCTGCCCCGACCATCTCGTTCACACGAAGGTTGTTCCGCTCTTTATCGATTGGACGCCTAACGCGGAGGATATCGATGGCCTGAAGTCGAAATTGATTGAAGGCGTTGCCGCTTATAAAGAGCAATACAAAGCTTATTTCGAGGAAAACAAAAATGAAGGCGACGTGATGTTCGAAGCGGCTCCGCGCGTGATCCTGATTCCTGGTATTGGCATGATCAACACGGGCAAGAGCTGGGCGCTGTCGCAAGTGAGCGGCGCTTTGTACCACCGTGCCATTTCCGTTATGCGCGGCGCGACGGCGCTTGGCAACTTCGTGTCGCTGAGCGCGAACGAGTCGTACAACGTGGAATACTGGCCGCTTGAGCTTTACAAGCTGTCGCTGGCTCCGGCTGAAGCCGAATTCTCCCGCAAGGTTGCCTTTATTACGGGCGGTGCCGGCGGGATCGGCAGCGAGACGGCCCGCCGCCTCGTATCGGAAGGCGCGCATGTCGTGCTGGCCGACTTGAATCTGGAAGGCGCGGAGAAGGTTGCGCAGGAAATTAACGACAAATACGGCGAGAACCGCGCTTATGCCGTGAAAATGGACGTTACGGACGAGCAAGCGGTACAGGCAGCTTATGCGGAAGTAGCCCTCGTCTACGGCGGCGTGGATATTATCGTCAACAACGCTGGCCTGGCAACATCCAGCCCGTTTGACGAAACCTCCCTCAAAGAATGGAATCTGAATATTAACGTCCTTGGAACCGGTTATTTCCTTGTTGCCCGCGAAGCGTTCAAGCTGATGAAGCAGCAGGGCATTGGCGGCAACATGGTGTTCATCGGCTCCAAAAACTCGATCTTCGCAGGCAAAAGCGTTACGGCTTACAGCTCGGCGAAAGCGCTGGAAGCTCATCTGGCACGCTGCATCGCTGCGGAAGGCGGCGAATTCGGCATTCGCGTCAATACGATTCTGCCGGATGCGATACTGCAGGGCTCCGCGATCTGGAATGGCGCATGGCGCAACGAACGCGCCGCGGCTTACGGCATCGAGCCGGACCAATTGGAAGAGCACTACCGCAAACGGACTACGCTGCTCGTCAATATTTATCCGAGAGATATCGCCGAAGGCATTGCTTTCTTCGCATCCTCGAAATCGGACAAAACAACCGGCTGCATGCTGACGATTGACGGCGGCGTACCGGCTGCATTCACACGCTGAGAAGGAGGCCCCCATACCGATGGACCAAAATGTAAAGCAAGCTTATGAAGCGGCGAAAGCATTGTACGCCCAGCATGGGATTGATACGGATGAAGTACTGCGCAAGCTGGAGACGGTCAAAGTCTCCATGCATTGCTGGCAAGGCGACGACGTAAAAGGCTTCCTGAACGCGGACCAGGAATTAACCGGCGGCATTTCGGTTACCGGCCAATATCCGGGCGCGGCAAGAACGCCGGAGGAGCTTCGCTCCGATCTGGAGAAAGCCTTCTCCCTCATTCCGGGCAAGCATAAAGTAAACCTTCACGCGATCTATACGGATACGAGCGAGAAGGTTGAGCTGGATCAGCTTGAACCTCGTCATTACGAAAACTGGGTAACCTGGGCGAAGGAGCAAGGGCTTGGACTCGACTTTAATCCAACCTGCTTCTCTCACGAGAAATCGAGCGACGGCTTTACGCTGAGCCATCCGGATCCGGAGATCCGCCAGTTCTGGATTGACCACTGCAAGGCTTCCCGCCGAATCGGCGCTTACTTTGGCGAGCAGCTGGGCCAGACCTGCGTGACCAACGTCTGGGTTCCGGACGGCTTCAAGGATAATCCCGTAGACCGGATGACTCCGCGCAAACGACTGAAAGCTTCGCTTGATGAAGTGTTTGCGGAGCCGCTTGATCCTAAATACAACCTGGATGCGGTGGAGAGCAAGCTGTTCGGGCTTGGTTCGGAAGCGTATGTCGTTGGCTCCCACGAATTTTATATGGGCTACGGCTTGCAGAATAACAAGCTGATCTGTCTGGATGCGGGTCATTTCCATCCGACGGAGGTCATCTCGAATAAGCTGTCATCTCTTGCTCTGTTCACAAGCGGCATTCTTCTTCACGTGAGCCGTCCGATGAGATGGGACAGCGACCATGTCGTCATCATGGACGATGAGCTGCTTGAGATCGGCAGAGAGCTGGTTCGTCATGATCTGCTGGGCACAACCCATATCGGTCTCGATTTCTTCGATGCCAGTATTAACCGCGTAGCCGCTTGGGTGGTTGGCACGCGCAACACTATCAAGGCTTTGCTACGCGCGATGCTCGAGCCGGTGGAAACGCTGAAAAAAATCGAGCTGGAAGGCGACTATACGACGCGCCTTGCGCTCACCGAAGAGTTCAAATCGTATCCGTTTGGCGCGATCTGGGATTACTATTGCGCGACAAAAGGCGTTCCGGTGCGCGAGCAGTGGATCAGCGAAGTGAAAGAATACGAACGAAACGTATTGCAAAAGCGCGATTAGGAGGGCGACCGTTTGTCGGACATATTGGCATTTGACCTCGGTGCAAGCAGCGGAAGAGCGATCCTTGGCCGTCTGAAGGACGGCAAGATCGTAACCGAAGAGCTTCACCGCTTTCCTAACGATCCGGTGCAGACGGGCGACCGTCTGCACTGGGATATTCTGCGGTTGTACCATGAGATCAAGCAAGGCCTGCTTAAAGCCAAGCATAAAGGGGTAGTGCCGCAAAGCGTCGGCATTGATTCCTGGGCGGTTGACTACGGACTTATCGCCGCAGACGGAAGTTTGCTTGGCAATCCTCTTCATTATCGCGACCTTTCAAGCGCCGGCATGATGGAGAGACTTCAGGATGAATTAACGCCTGCGGAAATCTTCAAGCGGACGGGCATTCAGTTCCTGCCGTTTAATACGATCTATCAGCTTTATGCAGCCAAAGTTCATCAATCTCCGCAGCTTGCCGCAGCGAAGCGTTTCCTGATGATTCCGGATCTGCTTCGGTATTTCCTGACCGGCGAAATGCACAACGAGTTTTCCAACGCAACGACCACTCAACTCTACAATCCGCTCAAGCGGCAATGGGATGAGGGTTTGCTTAAGCATCTTGGCTTGCCGGAGTCCTTGTTCGGACAAGTGCTTCAGCCCGGATCGAGAGCCGGGTATTTGCAGCCATCCGTTCAAGAGGAGCTTGGACTTGGCCCGATTGCGGTTCATGCCGTGGCGGAGCATGATACGGCATCGGCCGTTGTCGCCGTACCGGCGCTTGAACGCTCCTTCGCTTACTTAAGCTGCGGAACATGGTCGCTGCTCGGAACGGAGATCCAAGAGCCGATTATGACGGCGGAAGCGGAGCAGCTTAATTTTACGAATGAAGGCGGCTTTGGCGGTACTTACCGTCTGTTGAAGAACATCATGGGCTTATGGATTCTGCAGGAGAGCAGGAGGGAATGGGAGCGTTCCGGACAGGAGTACAGCTTCCCCGAGCTTGTTAAGCTTGCGGGCGAAGCTCCTGCGTTTACGGCCTTTATCGACCCGGACGATCCCGTGTTTATGGCGCCAGGCGATATGCCGGCGAGAATCAAGGCCTATTGCCGGAAGACGAATCAGCCGGTTCCGGAGGATGCAGGCACGCTTGTCCGCTGCGTATTGGAAAGCCTGGCTTTCAAATACCGTTACGTGCTGGAGTTGACGGAACGGTTGTCCGGCCAGCAGTTTAACGGTCTTCATATGGTAGGCGGCGGCATTCATAATACGCTGCTGTGCCAATGGACGGCAAATGCGATCGGCAAGCCGGTATGGGCTGGACCCGCGGAAGGAAGCGCGATTGGCAATCTGGCGGTTCAATGGATTGCCGGAGGCGAATTCGCGGATATATGGGAAGCCCGCCGCGTTATCAGGGATTCTTTCCCGGTTACGGTTTACGACCCTGAACAAGGGGATGCATGGTATGATGGATACGGACGATTCCTGGAGATTACAGCGCTCCGTTAAGAGTCTATCCACCAGTGACCTAGCGTAAAAGCAAGTATTTACGGGCAGCGGTACTGCGGGGATTAACTCGCTGTATTTGCTGCCTTTTCTTCATTTCCGATGCTTGCGCATGATGACTGGGGGGACCACGTTTTGAGGCAGGGGATATTAGCTTTCTATTATAATTT
The DNA here is from genome assembly GCF_004345425.1 of Paenibacillus sp. BK033. Classification (GTDB taxonomy): domain Bacteria; phylum Bacillota; class Bacilli; order Paenibacillales; family Paenibacillaceae; genus Pristimantibacillus. Next base: position 268,999 of record NZ_SLVP01000002.1, on the reverse strand, counting down.
GCGCATCAAGTATAAAATAATCGTCCTGCTAGCTTTTATGATGGCGGTTATCGGCATTGCAACCTTTGCGGTCATGAAGTATGCCTTTCACGCCTACGACAAGGAAATTTACAAGCAGTCGGCCAGCGCCCTGAACAGCGCTTCGCTAGGCGTCGAGAAGGAGCTCCGCAATATGGAGAAGATCTCCTTCAAGATCGCGACGGACAGTTATATTCAGGATTATTTGAGCGAGATCAAGGCAGGCGGCTCCGAATACAGCAATTATCTGACAGCGGTTAATATACGGCAGAGGCTCTTGACCTTCACCAGCAACGAGAAATATATACTGTCGTTTCATGTGATGGATGTTTTCAAGAAGCAATATGGAAACGGTTACAAGATGATTAATTTGTCAACCGAGCGCAACGCGCAAGTGGTAAACGAAACCAACAAAACAAACGGCGGCGTACAGTTCGTCTTTCCGGATTACGGAGATAACGCGCTGATTGCGGGCCGGGAAATCCGCAGGGTGGACGGGCTGGAGCTGGATCATCTGGGCAATATGGCGGTCAGAATCGACATTGACCGCCTTTATAGCGATCTTGTAACCTCGGCAGACAATTCCAAAGCGTATTTTGCCATCATGCAAAAGGGCGGCAATTTGGTCTATCCGCATGATCAGCCTAACGGAATGAATCTGACCTCCTTGCCGTTAACCGGACAGCAGGGCTTCAAGATAGTATCGTTGTCGGGCAAAAAATATTTCATCACTTATTATTCCTCCGGCTATTTGGATTGGGTGTACGTAAACGTAATGCCTTACGATCAGATCTTCCATACAACGGAATCGGCTAAAAATACCGTTATTATCGTGTATATTCTGCTTTCGGTTCTAATTTTGGGGGCCGCGCTCAGCTTCTCCCGCTCCATAACGGGGCCTATAGAACGGCTGAATCAGAGAATGAAGCGAATTCAGCTTGGACATTTCGAATTTGCGGAAGAGCCGGAGGAGCGCAATCTCGCGAAGGATGAAGCCGGCCAGCTGCAGCGCAACTTCCGGATGATGGTGGGACGAATTGACGAGCTGATCAACGAAAATTACGTAAAGCAGCTGACTATCAAGGATACGGAATTCAAAGCGCTGCAGGCGCAGATTAATCCGCATTTTTTGTACAATACGCTGGAATCCATTAACTGGTCAGCCAAAATCGCCGGGCATAAGCAGATCTCCATTATGGTCGAATCGCTGGGTTACTTGCTTCGCAGCACGATCAGCCACAAGCAGCCAACCGTGACTCTCGAAGATGAAATGCGGCTGGTCAGCCATTACATTGCGATCCAGCATATCCGATTCGAAGAGCGGCTTGTCTTCGAGAACCGGATCCCCGACCGTCTGTCAGGCGTCTATGTGCCGAAGCTCAGCCTGCAGCCGCTGGTCGAGAACGCGATCCATTACGGGCTGGAGCAAATGATCGAAGCTTGCGTCATCACGATTACGGCCGAAGAATACGAAGGCGGCATTGCCATCACCGTTGCGGATAACGGTCCGGGGCTTGCGCCGGATGTCATTGAACGGCTTAGAAACGGAGAAATCGAGCCGAGGGGAACGGGAATCGGTCTGCGCAACATTGAGGACCGTATCAAGATGCTGTTTGGAGAAGCCTATGGCATTCGGGTAGAAAGCGTTCCGCAGCAGGACACACGGATTATCTTGTATCTGCCAATCGAAATGGGGGAGAGAATATGAAGCATAAAGTGCTGCTGATTGACGACGAACGGATTATTCTGGAGGGTATCGCTTCTCTCATGGACTGGGATAAATACGGGACGCAGCTTGCCGGTACGGCGCGCAACGGATTGGAAGCGCTGCAGTTTATCGAGACGCAGCCGCCGGACATTATTATCAGCGATATCCGCATGCCGGGGATGGACGGCCTTAGTCTGGTGAAGCGGGTGAAGGAGGCTTATCCGCATATCGCGTGCATTATGCTTAGCGGCTTTGGCGATTTCGAATATGCCCGTCAAGCGATGCAGTACGGGGTCAAGCATTATTTGCTGAAGCCCTGCAACGAAAATACGATTGCCGAAGCGATAGTGTCGGTCGTAGAGCAGCTTGATCAGGAACGAAGTACCGATGCCTTCCTGCAGCGCATGCAGGAGGAGCTGAAGAAGGTGCTGCCCAGCGCGAAGGAGCAATTCCTGAAGGAGTATGTTACGAACAAGCGCTACGGGCGCCGCGAATGGGACGAGTACGGCAGGCTGTTCGGCATTCAGCTCGAGAATCTGGAAGCCCGGCTGCTTTTGTGTCAGCTCGAGGGTCCTTTCGAGTTCGATCATCTGTTTGCGTTGAAAAATATCGCAGAAGACATAATCGGCAAGCCTACCATTCTGCTCAGCACTACGTTAGGCAGTCAGCTGCTGATCCTGATTCGGGACCAGTATCCCGAAAGCGAGCTGCTGAGCATTTTGGCGGATGTCAAACGGACTTTCACGGGGTATTTCAAGCTGGATACAACCATAGCGATCAGTGATGCCGGCGAGCTGGCGGAAGCCCGGAAAATGTACATGGATACGCGAAGCTGTCTGAATCATCGCTTCTATTTAGGCGGGGGAAGCCTCATCACGGTTCGGGACATCCAGCAGCAGGATGAGCAAGAGGAGCAGGCTTTTCTGTTTGACGATACGCAGCTCTGCATGGCGGCCAAATCAGGCAACTGGGAAGAGGTGAACAAGGAGCTTGAGGAAGCATTCCGGATTCTGGCGGAGCTTAGGCTGGATAACTCCACGGCCAAATCGTATGTGATTCCCTTGTACGTAGCGTTAATCCGGCAGGCGGAGCCAAAGCGGATGAACGAATATTTGCAGCTGCTGGCCAAGCTTGAATCCCTCAGCACCTTGCAGGCGCTGCAAAGCTTTGTAGAGGAGGCCGCAAAGCGGATTTGCCAGGAGAACTACGAGATACAATCCTGCAGGCATTCGGGAATCATTCAAAAAATGATGAATATCGTCAGCGAGCATTTGAGCAATCCGGCGCTTTCCCTGCAGTGGGCGGCAAGCGAGATATTGTACATGAATGCGGATTACTTAGGCAAGCTGTTCAAAAAAGAGACTGGGGATAAATTTTCGAATTATGTCATGAAAACGCGAATGGACAAAGCGCTCGAGCTAATCGAGGCAAGCAGCGACGTTAAAGTATTTGAACTGGCTGAGCAGCTTGGATTCGGCGACAATCCTCATTATTTCAGCCAGGTCTTTAAGAAATATACCGGAAAGTCACCATCGGATTTCAAGAAATTCTCTTAAACAAGATGTCTGTTTTTTGACGAAAAATCACTGGTTATTCGATTCCGGGCTCTCCTTTTTAACTGTACTATAGGAAATGTAAACACTTACATGGTTTGAGGAAGGGGCGCTAGAAACATGGGAAAGAAGCTATCAGCAGCAATCGCACTCATCTTGGCTACGACTCTTACGGCATGCGGCGGAGGCAACAATAACAACGCAAATCAAGCCGCCAATACGGGGGCAAGCACTTCGGCAAATGCAAATGCCGGGAAAACGGACACGGGGAAAAACATTACGCTCCGTATCGCTTGGTGGGGTTCGCAGCCTCGACACGATTACACGCTGGAAGTTATCAAAATGTATGAGGCCGCTCATCCAAACGTGAAGATCGAGTCCGAATACGCCAACTTTGACGATTACTGGAAGAAGCTTGCTCCCGAAGCCGCTGCAAGCGAGCTGCCGGACATCGTGCAGATGGATATCTCCTACCTGTCGCAATACGGCTCCAAGGGCCAGCTGGCCGATCTTACGCCTTACCTGAACAAACAGATCGACACAACGGATATTTCGGAGAACGCGATCTCCGGCGGTAAATTAGGCGACAAGCTTTATGGCTTTAACCTTGGCGTAAACACCGTAAACTTCCAATATGATCCTGAATTGCTGAAGAAGCTTGGCGTAGACAAGCCCGCAGATGACTGGACTTGGGACGACTATTTCGCTCTTGCGTCGAAAGCGAAGGAAGCGGGACTCTACTTCGATAACGGCTTCCGTCCGGAAGTATTCTTCGGCTACTACCTGCGTACGAAAGGCCAGCATCTCTACAATGCGGAAGGCACGGCGCTCGGATACGATGACGACCAGCTGTTCGTTGATTTCTTCAAGCCGCTGGCACAGCTCGTGAAAGACGGGGATACGCCTCCGCCGGACGTGAAAGCGCAAATTAAAGGTTTGGAAGACGATCTCCTTGTTAAAGGACAGCAAGTGGGGATCTGGCAATGGACCAATCAGTTCGTGGGCATTCAGCAGGTTGCTAACCGTCCGCTTGAAATGGCGAATATGCCGAATCCTGACCGCGTGAAGGGTCTCTACCTGAAGCCAAGCATGTACTTCTCGATCGCTCAGAACTCCAAGCAAAAAGAAGCTGCTGCCGATTTTATCAACTTCTTCGTGAATGATATCGAGGCAAACAAGCTGATTAAAGGCGACCGCGGCGTACCTGTAAACAGCAAAGTCATTGAAGCTATCAAACCAACGCTTGAGCCGGCTCAGCAGCAAGTATTCGATTATGTGGCATGGGCACAAGAGAATAGCTCGCCAATGGATCCGCCGGATCCAATCGGCGCGGCAGAGATTATTACCTTGTTCAGCTCGATTGCGGAGCAAATGGACTTCCAGCAAATTACGCCGGAAGACGCTGCCAAGCAATTCCGCGAAGAAGCCAATGCGATATTAGCCAAGAACAAATAAGAGATGACAGGCAGGGATGGCTGGCCATGAACGGCCGGCCATCCTTTATAACAAGGCTTATATTTCACCGCGAAACGCGTGCTGCTCCTCATGGGCGCCGGCCGTTTCACCGGTAGCGAATCTTGTGCAGGAGTTGGTCTTATATGAAAGCGGTTTTTAAGAGAGATTTAACGGGTTACGCGTTTATCAGCCCTTTCGTTGTCGGCTTTCTTGTCTTTACGTTTGTTCCGATTTTAGCATCCCTTTATTTGTCGTTTACCGATTATGACCTGTTTACCACCCCGAATTGGGTTGGCTTCGACAATTACCATGATCTCTTCACGAGTGACAAGAAGTTCTGGAAATCGTTAAAGGTAACATTCCTGTACGTCTTTATCGGAGTTCCGCTTCGTTTGTTCTTTGCCCTTATGGTTGCCATGCTGCTTAATACCGCTTCGAGAGCGGTCGGCGTGTATCGGACCTTGTTTTACCTTCCATCCATTATCGGCGGCAGCGTAGCCGTATCCATCATGTGGCGCAACCTGTACGGCGATAAAGGGATTATCAACGGTTTGCTTGAAGCCGTAGGCCTGGATGCGGTCAGATGGTTTGCCGATCCGATGGCGGCGCTTTGGATGCTTATCACGTTGTCGGCTTGGCAGTTCGGTTCTTCGATGCTGATCTTCCTGGCGGGACTGAAGAACATTCCAATCAGCTTATACGAGGCCGCAAGCGTAGACGGCGCAAATGGGTTTAACCGATTTTTTAAAATTACGGTGCCAATGCTGACACCGATCATATTGTTTAACGCTATTATGCAAACAATCGGAGCTTTCATGACGTTTGTTCCAGCTTACATTATTTCCAAAGGAACAGGCGGTCCGCTCGACGGAACCTTGCTGTATTCGCTTTACCTGTTCCGTCAGGGCTTCCAATTTTTCGATATGGGTACCGCGTCGGCAATGGCCTGGATTATGCTGGTCATCGTATCGGTACTGACAGCCGTCTTGTTCCTGTCATCCAAATACTGGGTTCATTACGAGTCGAAGGAGGGATAAGCGCATGATAGCGAAAAAGTGGAAATGGCCGATTTATCATATTGCAGCCGCAGGCGGCGCTTTCTTGATGATCTATCCCGTGATCTGGCTCCTTATGAGCTCCTTCAAGAAAAGCGAAACCATCTTCACCACTTCCAATCAACTGATTCCGGACCACTGGATCTGGACGAATTATTCGGACGGCTGGGCAGGGATTGGCGGCCATACGTTTGGAACTTACATTACCAACACGTTAGTGCTTGTTGTGCTCGCAACAATCGGCGCGGTATTGTCTTCCGCACTTGTAGCGTTTGGCTTCGGCCGGCTGAATTTCCGGGGCAAAAAATTCTGGTTTGCGATAATGATGGTGACGCTCATGCTGCCGCATGACGTCACGCTTGTCCCGCAATATATTTTGTTCTCCAAGCTTCATTGGCTCAATTCCATTAAGCCGATTGTTATTCCGGCGTACTTCGGGGCACCGTTCTTTATCTTCCTGATGGTGCAATTTATCCGGACGCTTCCGGGTGAGCTTGACGAAGCGGCCACCATTGACGGCTGCGGCAAGTTCAGACTGTTCTACCGCATTATTCTGCCGCTTATTATTCCGGCCATGGCAACCGCGGCAATCTTCTCGTTTTACTGGCGCTGGGAGGACCTGATTGGTCCGCTGCTCTACTTGAATAAGCCTTCGATGTACACCGTATCCATGGCCCTTAAGATGTATCTCGATGCCGAGACGCTATCCAACTGGGGCGCCATGTTCGCGATGTCCATTGTCAGCTTGATTCCGGTGTTCGCGATTTTCTTCTTCTTCCAGAAGCATATTGTCGAAGGAATCAGTACAAGCGGTTTGAAATAATACAATCGGCTTGGCGGGGACGTCCGGCAGTATGCCGAAGATGAATCGCTGTATTCTTTTTTTAATCGGTTACAACAAACCCAGTACCGACACGGTACTGGGTTTGTTGTCGTCTGAAGGGCACTCGAACTCTAGCCCTAATCGTAACTTGTATTGCCGCCGGATGGCTTCTGATTACGTGGATAAAACGGCTGCCGTAAGGCCAGCAAAGTTGATTATAATGGTTTGCCCGCCAGTCACCATATTCCCCGTAACGCGCAGAGAATAGGTATGAGTGCCGGTCAACGGCGCTTCATCACAGGCTGTGAGAGCAAGCGTAAACGGACTCATAGCCATCGATCCCGTATCAATGGCGGTTGCAATGACAACTCCATCATCGCGGACGATTTCCGCCGTTAAAGTTAAATTGTTAGAATTCGGTGTCCATGTTACGTAGCCGGTCAACCAAACGGTGTTGGTAGGTGCAGCTACAGTTGCCGCAACCGTTAAAACGGTGGCAGTTGGCGCAGCCAAGGTCAAGGTAATTGGAGGCGTTCCGGCATATTGTGCGCAATCAAATCCAGTTAATAGCCCTGGTGCTCCAGGTGGTCCCGCTGGTCCCGTTGGTCCTGTTGCTCCTGTTGGCCCTGCTGGCCCTTGCGCACCTGCTGGCCCTTGTGCACCTGCTGGCCCCTGCGGTCCTGCTGGCCCTTGAGGCCCGGGAGGTCCCGGTGGACCTGGTAATCTACCCATCCTTGTATGCACACTCCTTATTAACTATTTTAGCGAGCATGAAGACTATGAGGCCCGATGGTGCGTGACTACGAAATGCTTCCTTCCATAGCGGCCACAAAACAAAATATTCCGTAGATAAACTAAATTGCATGTACACAAATAATTTTCTCCTCGGTTGTATTGTTGTCCATGCATGTTCAGCTTCTTCACATACATTGTTTATATGATTTTCTATATGAGATTTTTGGAGGAAAGTAATGAGTTTCGTAGGCATTTTGGTTGCAAACCGTAAGCAGCGGAAGAACGTTCTTAAGCAATATCTTCAGTCCAATACCATGAATCTGAAATTATTTTGTTTTACTCCGTCATCTATCAACTGGAAGCGAAAGCGTATAATAGGGCTTCATCAATCCAACGGCAGATGGGTGATCGGTGATTTTCCATTTCCCAAAGTCGTGTACAACCGTTGTTACAATACCGATCAACAACTGATCGAACGTTTGGGGAAAGTTATCGGCATCAATAAATGCTTCAATCATATTAATCAATTCAATAAACAAGAGATTTATACGAATTTAAACAGATGGCTTTCCGATTATTTGCCGGCAACCGTTCCCTTCGACAAGGAGAATGCCGTTCATTTGCTAAGGGCTCACCGAGAAGTATACTTTAAACCTTGTTATGGCCATCAAGGAAAAGGTGTAATTCGTGCAGAAATGCAAGCTACGGGTGAAATCCATTTGGGACATCACTATTTTTCGCCTGAAATCATCTTTCAAGACACACAGCAATTTCAAGAGAGCATAGAATCGATACTCGGCTCCACCCCCTATATCATGCAAGAAGGAATCCCTATTCAACAAGTAGATAACCGAGTTTTCGATATCCGGGCGCTTGTACAAAAAAACGAAAACGGCTTATGGTCGGTCACAAACCTTGTCAGCCGAATCGCAACGAAAGACAGCTTTAACACTAGCATCTTTGACGAAGTTTGTTTATCTCAACAAATACTCGACCGTCTGTATCCACCGGATAAAGCAGCTCGTATTATTCGCTCGATTTACGATATCAGTTTAAGAAGCGCGGAAATCATGGACGAAAACACCGCCTATCATTTAGGAGAATTCAGCGTAGATTTTGCGTTGGACAACAATGAGCACGCATGGATCATTGAACTAAACGGAAAGCCTCAAAAATCGCTTTATGCCGGCATTCGCAACCAAAGCGCGGTCTATATGCGACCGATTCAATATGCGAAGTATTTGTGCAAGCGCTGAGCCTGACCGTTGGTTTAATTTATGGGGCGGGGCTTGACAGGGTTACTCGTCTGTAAGTGACGCAACACGATTGGATTCCAAGAGGAGTCCGCTTCAAAGTCTACTGCTAATAACGGAAAAAACTGCGAAAAAACGAGCCTATAGAATCGCTTCTAAGGCTCGTTTCGCATTCAGGAGGTTTTTCTTGTTATCAGCGGCCCATCCAGCCGCCGTCCACGTTGAGAACGTGACCGCTCAAGTAGTCGGAAGCAGCGGAAGCAAGGAATACAACCGGACCCTTCAGGTCATCCGGCGTACCCCAGCGGCCTGCAGGAATCCGCTCGGTAATCGAGTTCGTGCGGGCTTCATCCTTCAGGATTGGGGCGGTGTTGTTCGTTGTCATGTAACCCGGTGCAATGGCGTTAACGTTCACGCCGCGGCCAGCCCATTCATTGGCAAGCGCCTTGGTTACGCCTGCAACCGCATGCTTGCTTGCCGTGTAACCGGGCACGTTAATGCCGCCCTGGTAGCTGAGCATCGAAGCGATATTGATGATTTTGCCGCTGCCGCGCTCCAGCATGTGACGGCCAGCGAGCTGACTGAGGAAGAAGACCGAATTCAGGTTCAGGTCGATAACGTCATGCCAGTCCTTGGCGGAATGATCGGCAGCGGGCGTACGGCGGATAATGCCCGCGTTGTTAACGAGAATATCCACTTTGCCGAAGAATCCCCTGGCTTGATTAAACACGTCCTCAAGAATATCCGCATTGCTGAGGTCAGCCGAGATTTCCTCCGCTTGTCCTCCGATAGCACGAATCTTCTCGACAGTGGCATTGCTGTTCGAGGAAGAGATCGCAACGATGGATGCGCCCGCTTCCGCAAGACCAAGCGCCATGGCTTGGCCTAGGCCTCCAGATGTACCCGTAACAACTGCTGTTTTGCCTGTCAGATCAAATAGCATGGATTAATTCATCCTTTCATAGATCGTAAGATTGGCGCCGGCCTGCCGGTACTGCTCAGCCGTTTCCGTTGAGATCCCGGAGTCGGTAATGATCGTTCTAATTTCATGAAAGCCGGCAAAGGTAAATAAGGCGCCTTGGCCAAATTTGTGATGATCAACAACCACGTAAGAGGATTGAGCGGTATCCAGCAAAGCTCTTTTGAATGCGGTCAAATCGCCCGTATAAATCGTAAAGCCAAATTCCGCATGAACACCCGTTGCAGACAGGAAGGCTTTCTTGATATTCAGCTTCCGGATGTAAGCCTCGGCTTCAGCGCCTGCCAGCATATTGCGGACACGGTAGCCTCCGGGTACAACAAGCTGAATCTCGTCCTTGCGGGAGAGCTCGGCGATAATATGCACGTCATTGGTTACGACGGTGAGAGGCTGGTTGCGAAGCTTCTTCGCAATCTCAAGCGTTGTGCTGCCGCCGTCCAGGGCGATAATGTCGCCGGTCTCGATAAAAGAAAGCGCCAGCTCCGCAATCTCCGTCTTCTCCGAGGCATGCCGCGCAAGCGGCTCTTGCTGAGACAAGATCCCAAGCTGGCCCGTTTGGGCAAGGACTGCTCCCCCGTGAATACGAAGGAGCAGTCCTTTTTCCTCTAACCTTGCCAGATCCTCGCGAATGGTTTTGCCCGTCACGTCCAGTCGTTCGCTTAACTCCTGAACGGTGACCTCGCGGCTCGCCAGCAAGGCTTCCATAATTAATTCATGCCTGCGAATCGCATTCATTGTTATCTCAAATCTTGAGGCGCAACGGCGTCCATATCCTCGAAGATTTGGTTCTCGCCGGCCATGCCCCAGATGAATGTATAAGCGCTTGTGCCAACACCGCTGTGAATCGACCAGCTTGGCGACAGAATCGCTTGCTCGTTGCGCACGACCAAATGGCGTGTTTCTTGCGGCTCGCCCATGAAGTGGAAGACATTGCCGTCCGCTTGCATATCGAAGTACAGGTAGACCTCCGAGCGGCGGTTATGCGTATGGCAAGGCATCGTGTTCCAGTTGCTGCCCGGCTTCAGCATCGTTAGACCCATTACCAGCTGGCAGCTTTGGATGCCGCCGGTATGGATGTAACGGTAAATCGTACGCTCGTTGTTTGTGTTAAGAGCACCGAGATGGTTAGGGGAAGCTTCGCTGATCGAGGCTTTCACCGTAGGATAGTTTTTATGAGCTGGCGTCGAGTTCAGATAGAACTTCGCCGGATTAGCCGAGTCCGTGCTTGTGAATACAACCTCCGCCGCGCCAAGGCCGATGTAGAGGCAGTCCTTGTTTTCCATATCGTAAGCCGTACCGTCAACGGTAACCGTACCGCGGCCGCCAACGTTAATAATGCCAATCTCGCGGCGTTCCAGGAAGGTTGCGGCACCCATTGTTTTGGTATCGGCTTCAAGCTTGACGGGCTGGTTAACCGGTACGGCGCCGCCGATAATAAAGCGGTCAACGTGCGAATAAGTAAGAGTCAGCTGATCCTGAACGAAAAGCGTCTCGAGCAGGAACTCTTGGCGAAGGCGTGTGGTGTCAAAAGCTTTTACCTCTTGCGGATGAGAAGCGTAACGGATTTCCATGTTTAAATAACCTCCATTGTTTAAGTAATGTTGTTTAAATAAGTTTATTTAAGTTCGTATAGGTTCATTTTAAGGCGGAGAATGTGGATTTGCAACCCTAAATTTGAGCGGGAAAGTTTGTTTTTAATGAAAGAGGGTGCTGTGGAGCCACTGCGGGCTTGCTATAGTGGGGAAAGCAGAGATATTGGGGGGAGATAACGATGAGCCAAATCCGAATCGATTGTCCGGCTGTTTATTTACGGGAATACGCGATAGATGATTTGGACCGCCTGCATGCCTTGACCTGGCAGCCTGAAATTTACGAGTTCCTGCCGGGTTGGAACGTGTCCAGGGAACAAAGGGAAGAATGGTTTGTTCATTATGAGCTGGAGGAGAACGCAAGGTTCATTCACGCCGTATCCGAGGGCGGAGACGTTGGCGGCCTGCGATTAAGGCTCGGGATAATCGAGAAATCGAGCGATGAATTTATTGGCTGGTGCTGCACGGGAGTAAAAGAAGAGCTGCCCGTACCTGAGCGGGAGATCATGTACGCGATTTCGCATAAGCACCGGAATAATGGCTATACGACGCAAGCCGTGAAAGGAATGGTGGAGTACTTGTTTCAGCATACGAAAATCGACAGTTTGGTCGCGGCTGGCCCATATCCGCAATGCGGCCTCCATGCGGGTGATCGAGAAGAGCGGATTCCGTTTTAAGAAGAAGATTAAAATCGAGGATGAGAGCTACCACTATTACAACATGAGCAAACCTTTGCCGAGGCCTCGCGAAGATGGGAGACCGGTATAACGAAGAAACCCGCTAGAGCTTCCAGCGGGTTTCTTCGTTATACCGTTTCCGGGTACGGATACAAATCGACGACCCGGTCCGTATGGCCGTTGTCGGTCATAAACACGACATGCTCCCGGCGGAATTCCCGCGGGCTGTTCAAGCCGCAAGCGGCGGCCAAAGAGAATAGGCCTTCCCGCATCTGGAGGATATAGTTCATGACGCGCCATTGTTTTTCTTCCGGCGCGAGCGCTTCCTGGTACTTATCGTCCGTCGTTGTCACGCCTGCGGGGCATTTGCCGGTATGGCACTGCAGCGCCATGATACAGCCGTTCGCCATCATAAAGCCGCGGGCCGAATTGACGGCATCCGCGCCAAGTGCGAGCGCAATGGCGACTTTATCCGGAGTTATAAGCTTGCCGGAGGCGAAAATTTTGAAGCGGTCCCGGACGCCGAATTTGCGAGCCGTGTCGTCGAGGATCAGAAGGCCGGCGAATAACGGAAGTCCCATGCCGTCGGCCATTGCTTTAAAGGTAGCGCCTGAGCCGCCTTCGGAGCCGTCAACCGTAATAAAGTCCGGATAGATATTCATGTCGATCATGGCCTGGAAGAACGGCTCAAGCCGCTTGGGATCGCCAACGACGATTTTTACGCCAATCGGCTTGCCGCCTTCCCGCTGCAGCGTTTGAATAAATTCCAGCGCTTCCTCGGGTCTGGTCAAAAACTCGAAGCGGTTCGGGGAATTGACGGTTTTGCCGACCGGAACTAAGCGAGCCGCGGCAACCTTTTCGTTCACCTTGGAGCCTTCCAGATGTCCGCCGCGGATCTTGGCGCCTTGATGGAATTTCAGCTCAAAGGCTTTGATGTTGGAATGGCTGGCTTTGCGTTTAAAGGCTTCTATCGAGAATTTGCCCGTTTCGTCCCGGAAGCCGTAGAGACCGGGCCCAATTTGGGACACGACATCAACCCCGGTCGACAGATGGACATCGGCCACGCCGCCTTCTCCCGTATTAATCCAGGAGCCGCCGGCCATATTGGCACCGCTGCCCGTCGATTGAATGTAGTTCTCCCCAACCGCGCCAAAAGAGGTAGCCGAGGCGCCAAACAACCCCTTCAGCTTCCACGGCTGGTCTCTGTTTTCTCCCACGATTAGCGCATCATCATCATGAAGGAGCCAAGGCCTGACTTGCTCGGAAATAAATTTTTCCTGGCGCGTGAAGACGCCTTCGCCCGTAATGACATATTTTTTGCCCGGCAGCATGGTATCGTTATCGATTTTGAGTTCGCTCGTCAGCTTCGGAAACATGGCGTTGGACAAATAAAAGCCGGGCTTCTCGTAATCCCGGCGGCCACCGAAGGAGATCAGGTCCGTCCGGTATTTGGCCGCGTACACGACGCCAACGAAGTCGGCCCTTGAGAACGGCTTGCCCTCCGTATCGTTGTCAAACCAGTATTGGCGGAATTCGGGCCCGAGCTTCTCAAGCAGGTAGCGGAGCCAGCCCAGGAACGGATGGGAACGGATAATGGAATGCTTCGGTTTCTTCGACAATGCGTACATGTAGCTGAAGAAGATGATTGGAGGCAGCGCGATTACGGCAACCAAAATAAGCAGAATGGAAAGCAGCATAAATAGTAAACCTCCCGGTGGAGAAATAACGTCATAGGGCTCCATTATATCACAGCCTAATAGGGTATGCTTTCCAGGGACATACAACCCGTACAGAAATTAACCGCCGTACAATCTCAGCGAATGTCCCGCCCGCATATAATGAACCGTATATCAATGCCGAAGGGGACGATGCTATGAACAGACGGACAGCTTTGCTGATATCCCTCATTTTGTATGTAGTTCTGGCAATAGTATTGATCTTAAGCGCAGTTTTTCATTTTGGCTGAAAATAGTTCTTTGTCCGATGCCGAGGCAGTTTGTCCTGTCATACCATATGGAAGATAGCAGGGGACCGACCTGCTCAATATGACGATGACGGAGGGAACCATGAATAAGGTCGCCTTCATTACAGGGATTACCGGGCAGGACGGGATGTATCTGGCAGAGCTGCTGCTTGCCAAAGGATACGTCGTGCATGGACTTAAACGCAGAAGCTCGCTTGCGAATACCGGGCGGATCGACCGCCTCGCCGATGAAGCGAATAAAACCGGGAAGAAGCTGGTGCTTCATTACGGAGATTTGACGGATTCCACGAATTTGGTTCGTTTGGTCCAGCAGATTCAGCCGGACGAGATTTATAATTTGGCGGCAATGAGCCATGTTCATGTCAGCTTCGACTCGCCGGAATATACGGCTAACGCGGACGGCATCGGAACCTTGCGGCTGCTCGAAGCGGTCCGGATTCTGGGATTGACGGAGAAGACCAGAATATACCAGGCCTCTACCTCCGAGCTTTACGGCTTGGTGCAGGCTGTGCCTCAAAGCGAAACGACGCCGTTTTACCCCAGAAGTCCTTATGCGGTTGCGAAGCTGTACGGGTATTGGATTACCGTGAACTACCGGGAAGCTTACAATATGTATGCCTGCAACGGGATTTTGTTCAACCACGAAAGCCCGGTCCGCGGAGAAACCTTCGTAACCCGGAAAATAACCCGTGCCGTCGCGCGGATCGCTCACGGTCTGCAGGACGTACTGGCGCTGGGCAATCTGTCGGCCAAACGCGACTGGGGTCATGCGCGCGACTATGTCGATGCGATGTACCGGATTCTTCAGCAGGATACCGCGGAGGATTACGTGATTGCCACGGGTGAAACAACGGAGGTCAGGGAGTTCGTGCGCCTTGCTTTTGCGGAAGCGGGCATCGAGGTAGCCTTCGACGGAGAAGGGGCGGAGGAATACGGCTACGTGGTAGCCTGCGGCAATCCGGATTACCAGATTCCGCAAGGCACGACCGTTGTCAAAGTAGACCCTCGATTCTACCGGCCGTCCGAAGTGGAGCTTCTGATCGGGGATTCGACCAAAGCAAGGACCAAGCTGAACTGGCAGCCCGTAAGCAGCCTGAAGGATCTCGTGGGCGAGATGGTGGCGGGCGATCTGGCGGAAGCGCGGCGGGTTGTCGATCTGCGCAAGCTGGGTTACGACGTAAGTCTGGATATGGAATAAGCAGGTACGCTGAAGGCTGTCTCGGCTGTCTCGCATAGAGACAGCTTTTTTGTGTTTGCGGGAGCTTTTCAAGGTGCCGACCCGGCGATTTGCCGGCGCTTGGCGTTAAGTCTGCCGGCGCTTCGCTAAGCATCATCGCAAGCCGGATTGCTTATCCGGATCCGAGTGAAACCTTGATTCCATAACAAAGCCCATCCACAATCCTCGTAATGAAGGATAATTAGATGGGCTTTCTTCATTCTATATACGCGTTACACGCCGCGAACGCGCGCTTTAATCCGGTCGCAAATATGCTGGATATCCTGCTTGGTTAGTCCGCCGTAAGTAGGGACGTTAAAGCCTTGCGCGGTAATGCGGTTTGCAACGGGGAAATCCTCATGCGGCTGCAAGCCTTGATAAGGCGGAAGAACATGCATCGGGTAAAAGAAAGGCCGTGTCTCGATGCCGTCATCCTTGAGCTGCGCCATAATTTCGTTTCTCCGGGCCTCATCTGCACCGTTCAGAACAACGCTGAACATCCAATACACGTTTTTCGCCCAAGGCATTTCGACAGGCAACGTGAGGGAAGGCTCATCTTTGAGATTCTCGTAATAGAGGCCGGCGACTCTTTTCCTTTCACCGATATGCCAATCCACATTCTCGAGTTGGGCGCAGCCGACAGCAGCCTGCAGATTGGTGAGACGGTAATTGTAACCGACAACCGGGAACCAGTATTTGCGTACCGGATCGATGCCTTGGCCGCGAAGCGTACGCATCCTGTTCGCCAGCTCCTCATCGTCGGTCGTGATCATGCCGCCTTCGCCGGTCGTAATGATTTTGTTGCCGAAAAGGCTGAAGGTTGCGATATCGCCAAGCGACCCCGTTCGTTTCCCTTTGTATTCCGCGCCAAGCGCTTCAGCGGCATCCTCGAGGACAAACAAGCCATGCTTCCTGGCAATGCCGGTTACGGCCTCCATGTCGGCCGGGTGGCCATAGAGATGCACGGGAATAATGCCTTTGGTGCGAGGCGTGATCAGACTCTCAAGCTTATCGGGATCGAGGTTCCACGTCTCGGGCTCGCAATCGACAAAGACTGGCGTTGCCCCGCAGTACACAACCGCGTTCGCGGTAGCGATAAAAGTGACGGTAGGTACAATGACCTCATCGCCCGGTCCAACGCCAAACGCCAGCAGCGCCAGGTGAAGGGCGGTAGTGCCGTTGCTGCAGGAGATCGCATATTTGGTGCCGCAATAAGCGGCGAAATTGTTCTCGAAATCGTTAATATATTTTCCGGCTGAAGAAATCCAGGTTGAATCGATGCAATCCATGACGTATTTCTTTTCGTTTCCGTTAAATACGGGTACGGCAACCGGATAAAATTTGTTGTCCATGAATTATGCCTCCCTCCGAGTTACCTTCATTCTTAAGCTAAAGTCCGTTTGACAACGGCAGGAACGCCAACAGCCAGCGAAAACGAAGGAATGGGCGAAATAACGGCCGCCCCGGCCCCGATCATGCAGCCTTCCCCGATTCGCATGCCGTCGATGACCGATGTACCGGTGCCGAGAAAGGATTCGTCGCCCACCGTAACGTTGCCGGACAAATGGCAGCCCGGCGCGATATGGCAGGCATTGCCGATATTTCCGTCGTGGTCAACGGTAGCTCCGGTATTAATGATGCTATATGAGCCGATTCGAGTGTCCGGCTGTATGACGCATCCCGGCATAACCGCCACTCCCGTGCCGAGAGTAACGCCGGTAGCCAAATAGGCACGCGGACTAATCGCGTTGACGAGCTCGAACCCGAGAGCTTCCGCATGCTTCGCAAGAGCATGCCGCCTTGCGTTGTTGCCGATGGCGACAAAAGCATGACGGACTCCTTGCTCATGCAGCTCCGGCAGCAGCTCGTCACCGCCAAGCACGGTTAAGCCAAGAACGGTTGCCGATGAATCATGGCCGATGCAGCCAATCAGCTCGACATGCGGATCATGGCGCAAAATATCCGCGATCACCTTGGCATGACCGCCGGCACCAATTATTACGGTTTTGTTAGGCAGGGCATGATGAAACAAAACGATCGTCTCCTTTTACGCATATCCCATCATATTCAAGCGGAAACAAAATGCTTCAATTCCGGCTAGACAGGCGTCTAATTCGGCAAATATGGTCGAAATCCCCAGAGGGCTAGGGCGTACGCCGTTGCTTTTTCGGGCCGTGACAATACTCTATCTACAGACGAATAGTGATGGGAGGCCAGCCAATGAAGCGGAAGAAGAAGCGCAGGTCGATCAGACGCAGCCTGCGCAGCCGGACAGCACGAAGCAAACGGCGGAAAAACGGAAAGCCGAAGAGACTTTCGAGAAGAAAAGGCAGGAAACGTCTGCGCGGCAAAAAAACGGGCAGAAGGAAAAAGAAAGCCGTACCGCATGCAGCCGTTACCGATGAAGCTTCCATATCGGCGGAGGATGCAGCCCGATTAAGGTCCAACAATGCGATAGTGCGGGCAAGTCTGGCGGAGGGAAGCCGGATCATCGATTACCTGCATTTTGCATTCAAGCTGGATAATGAGGACTTTATTTGGGAGATCTACCGGCAATTCCTGCAGCGCGAGCCGGATGCGGCCGGTTTCTACGAATTTAAAGGCAGGCTGGAAGCCGGCGCGATGACAAGAGCCGCGGTGGCGGCATCCGTCATGCAAAGCGGCGAAGCCGAGCAGGTGTTCACCAGAAAGCCTTCCGGAGACCACAACACTTCGGCCTTTAATTTACAAGGCTTATTCCCAGCCCATACCTTGGACTTTATTCATGGAATCTATGCTCAATTATTAGGCCGCGAACCGGATGACGCGAATGTGGCAAACGAAGTTGCGGCTATCCATCAAGGGGTGTCCAGGCAAGCGCTGATGGCAAGGCTGCTCATGTCCGAAGAGGCGCAGAGTTTGCTGCGTTCTCCGAATCCGCCGGCCGCTATGGCTCGAGCCGCGTTAAACGCCAGGGCTGCCGGTAATCAGAATATCGGCCTATTCCTTTGCTTCGGCGCCCAAATCGCAATGGACGGAGAAGGGATCGGTCGTTTCTTCGTCCGTCTATCCGAAGGCTTGCTAGGTCTGCCGAACGGCTACAATCTTCATATCGCGACAACGGGAGCCAACGTGAAAGAGACGGAAACGATCTTTGCGCCGCTTAAGGCCATGTATCCGAGCCGTATGCACTTTTACCATTCCGACAGCATGGCGACGATTAATCGGGTTGTGCCGGCGGATGTCTGGATCGTGCCTTACGTCGGCATGGGTCTGGCTCAATACCTGCACCGGCCATATATCGTTTGTCTGCATGACTTGGTCTATATGCATTTTCCGGATCTGTATTCAAAGGATATGGATCATTATCAATACATTCATTCTTTGGCGGAAAAGATTACGAGGAATGCCGCGATTGTCGTCTTTGATTCCGAGTATATCCGCAATCATGAAGGCCTGGAGTATCTGAAGCTTCCGGTGCATCAGACGGAAGTGGTTCGATTCGCTGCGCCTCATGAGGAATACTCATCCTTTGGCATCAAGACCGAGGTTGAATTCCGAGTGAAATACAACTTGTTTGGTCCTTATTTAACCTTCCCGTCCGTCATCCGCCTGCACAAAAACCATGAGCGCCTCATTGACGCGTTCCACCGATTCCGGCTTACCGAGCTGGGAAGGGCATCCGGATTAAAGCTTATATTTACGGATGACTTGAATAACCGTCCGAGACAACAGGAAATTACGGAAGCGTTGAACGCGGTCGCCGATCCCGTTATTCGCGCATCGATCATCTTTATGGGCCGTATCCCCTCTGCCGACTTGCCATCGCTGTACAAATATGCGGAAGGGGTCGTTGTGCCAACCTTGTTCGAAGGCAGCTGTCCGTTCCCGATCGTCGAGTCGTTGCTGATGGAAACCCCGGTTGCCTTTGGCCGGCTGTCGATTGTCCAGGAGGTTATTCCGGATATGAGCAGCTTTGCAACGTTTGATCCTTATAACCCCGTTGAAATAGCGGAATCTATCGGCAGACTGTATTTGCAGGGCAAATCGGTCGTTCCCGCCCAGAAGGAAGCCGCAAGCGGCCTCCTGCATAGGAGATGGGCGGATGTTGCCCTCGATTATGCGGCAATCATCAGCCGGATTTGAGGTTTAATAAAGAGTCTTGCCATAGTAGCGCCAGAAGGTAATCCGGAATACTTCGATATATTGCTTGGCAATATCGTCCCAGGTTTGCGTGGCGTCATGGACACCGTGCAAAGCCGATAATTTGTAGGTGTCGTAATCGTCAAACAAATCATCCAGCGCTTTGGCAATGGAATCCGGGTTATGCGGGTCAAACCAGGCAATCTTGGCGCTATGCCTGGACAGATGCTCCCGCATAACCGGAATATCCGAGCAGAGCACCGGCGTGCCGAGTCGAAGGGCTTCTTCCACCGGATAGCTGCCGCCGCCTTCCGACAGGCTGGGCATGATAAGCGCCTTTGCGTTTTTGATCAAGGCGGGAATATCATGGTCCCCGACGAAGCCAAGCGGATAGACTTGCCGGTCGAGGAGAAGACCGGTCCTCTTCATGGTGGATACAAGCGTTGGGATCCAGCTCACCTCGGACGTGCTGTCCGGGAACGGGATTCGCAATTTATCGGTCAAATACCCGGTTAATACTAACGGGTATTTTCTTTTGTACCGGGACTTGGCGAAGCCCACAAGCAGGTTGTTGTGGTTTTTGTGCGGGGAAGTATTCGACGGATAAATAATATAGTCGGCTGGAATCCGGGAGCTTAGCTCAGGCGAAACCTTGCGGTTATAGACATTAGCAATTGGAGTGATCGCATGCGGGATGACGAATGCCTGCTCCGAACGGCTGCCGAAATGAGCGATTAGCCTGTTCTTGACATGCTGGGAGGATACGACAACCGAAGCCGTATGATCGATCCACTTCTTGGACAGCCTCCAGTGAAACGATAATTCTTCGCCCTTCATAAACGGCGGAACGAAATCAAAGATGGTGGTGTCATGGAAGGTGCAGACCGTAGGGCGGTCAATGAATTGGAACTGCTCGGTATGCGGCCAGAAGAAATAAACCACGTTCATGTTCGCGAGCAGGTGGCTGCTCTGGGGATGGTTGATCGGATTGCTGTTGTAGCAGATTTCGATATTCCCCGTTTTTTGAAGCTCGACGTAATTTCGCAGCTGCGAATCTGGTGCGACGACTAGTCTGACCCGCTCCACTCCCGGCTGGCGGGCAATGGCTGCCGTCAGATTGAACAAGAGGCGCATCCCTCCGCCGATCGAGAATTGATTAGACCATATCAGGATATTCATGCTTTATCCTCCTGTAATTTAAGAATGCGTTTAAGCATGAACAATGCCGTTCAACCTCATGTAATGATCCAGTTTTCCTAGATTTACGATGATGTCGTCCGCACCGACATGCGCTTTCGGTTCAACCTCGCATAACAGCTCGTAATAATCAAGCCCGGCATGACAGCACAGCTTCCAGAAGTAATTGTCGACGAAGGATTTGGGAGCCAATTCAATCAGGGAGGCCCCGGGATCGCAAAAGGCTACATTGATGCTGCCGCTGCCAAACGGCGCCACGATGACCTTGGCCGAGGCAAAAACCTCGATTTTTTCCTCTGTCGTCATGGGGGTAAGCACGATTTTCCTGAATCCCTTTGTCTGCAGGTAACGAAGCACCTCGTCTTCGTTCACCACGTGCCGGGCTTTCGCATCCTCACGGGTGATATAAATGCGTTCGTAGCCTTTGCGTTTGCGGATTTTTCGCTTGTTCTTCATTTGATCCGCGATATAATGCGAGGCCCAGGGCGGGCATTTCCCGATCATTAGCGGTACGGCCGGGACAACCAACGTTTTTGCTTTCAGATGGAAATCCGTTTTGTCCACTTGAATGATTTTGCTGAAAGGGATCCCAAGAAGCTTTAACGACTCGTATTGGAACGGTAAGGTCAGTTTGGGCAACACGTATTTATCAATCGGCATCCCGCTTTTCTCAAGCAGATGAATACGGGGCAGAAGGTCAAAGAACCAATGCCCGAATACAGTGTGCGTACCTTCGCTCTTTGGCTGGGGGAAGTTCCAGCCCCAGAACAAGGAGGCAACGGTGCAGGAATAATACTCCGGCTCATCCAGAATCATTTTTTCATAACCGGCATCGTACAGCTCCAGATCGCCCAACCGTTTATTGTCCGGCGTAATCACGTACATGTGACTTGTCATCAGCCTTCCTTCAGGAATACGGACAACGAAGGCTTCCTCATAATGGCAGGTTGAAACCCAGCGGTGGGGATCAACGCTCCTTGGAGCGGGCAGCTGGATTGTTTCGGCCGGATAGATCACTTGGTAACGTGCTTTGGCTTCAATTGCAGGAAGCGAATTAACCCAGTCCTTGGCTTTCTTGTAACTGTCTTTCGGTATCGTATACTTCATGGCCATTACCCTCTTGCATAACGGAGAATGAGCTTCTGCTGCTGGGCAAGCACATCCTGGAATTTGTCCGGCACGCCTTTCGGAAAGAGCACGCCCAAGCCGTTCGAATGTTGAAACTGCATGTGGGGATAAATGGCACGAAGCTGATCCCACAAAATATGAACGCCAAAATTCATGATTTTGACTGCCGTGTCATGAAAAAGGACGATTCCGTTTGGCGCGAGCTTTGGCAGCCAGCTCGCATAATCATGAAGCACCGCGTTATAAGCGTGATAGCCGTCGATATGAAGAATATCGATCGTTTTATTCGGGAAATTCGACAGCGCTTCGTCGAAGGTGGTTCGTAACAAGGTGCCGACATTCGGAAAATCCCTGTTTTTGACCGCTTGAACCGTTTGATAAATACCGTCATTGATTTGCCCGTACATCCCCGTGTGCGGGTCGCCCTGCCAAGTGTCGACGGCATAGCAGGTGGTATCGAGACCGGCATCCTTAATGGCCTGGCAGAAGCTGAAAAATGAAGTTCCGTATAAGGTGCCAAGCTCAACGATTACTTTCGGTTTGGCAAAACGGACAAGGTCGTAAGCGAAGCGGCGGTGTCCGGACCAAGCTCCTTCCGTCATCATGCCCGCCGGCATTTCCGGTGCGTGGTCGGCTGCGAATTCCGGCCTATAAAACTTCCAATCCATATGTCAACTCCCCATCTATCGTTATGGAAGCACAAGAATTGAAATATTTTATGTTCGTTTGCTATAAGAGGTCAGGGACAAACGTGCAGGTGAAATACACATTTATGAAGCGGGGTCACGTACATAAGCCGTTACGAACCTATCGTCCGTACATACAATGTCAGAGGCAGACCTAAGAGGATTCTATTGGCAAGAACATAGAAAGACACAATCGAAAACGAGGTGAGAATATGAGAAGCCTCGCCAGAAAACGAAAAAAAGCCTACTCTTCCAAACCGGTGTCATCCCGGCAGAGGCGGCGTCCGATTCCGGCTGGCACAAGGCCATCCAGGCCCGTTAAGAGAGGACCGTTGAAAATACTGGCCTGGAAGCTTGGAAGAAGCGCTGCCCGGTCGGCGCCCGTTGCAGATGACGCAGATATCTTGCAGCATGTGCAGGAGCTGTGGATCAGGGAAAGCGGCTTGGTTAGAAAAGCAATGGCCGTTAACAAATACATGATCGTTATGAAAGCTTTTGTTGACGGTTATTTCTCCGTGTTGCCGAGCGGCGCGATTCCCGATTGGGTGCTGCTTCCTACCGATAAAAAAGTAGCAGCCGTTGTTATGGCCATGAATGAGGAATTGTCCATCATGTCCACCATACAGGAGCTGGAGCGGATGCCGCTGCATGAGATTATCGTTGTAGTGAACGGATCGACGGACGCCAGCCTGATGATGGCCAGAACAAGCGGCAAGGCGATTATTCTCCATTATAACGAAGCCTTGGGTCATGATGTAGGGAGAGCGATCGGAGCGAAAATTACAACCTCCGACATCGTGCTGTTTCTTGACGCGGACATTCCGGTTGCTGCCGAACAGCTCCTTAGCTTTGTGAAAGCGACGAACCGGGGCTTGGATGTTGCTCTGAACGACCTTTCCGGTTACGTTGGAGTGTTCTCCGATTGGGACGAAATCACGATCATGAAGTACTTTCTGAACCGCTCGAATCGCAGGGACGATCTGAAGATCAATTCCATGACGGCGGTGCCACATGCATTAAGCCGAAGAGCGATTGAAATAATCGGCTCCGCCAATCTGGCAGTACCGCCCAAAGCGCAGGCCATTGCCCTGCAGAGAGGCTTGCGCATGGGGATGGGCGGAAGCATCAACGTATTTAAGAAAAACAGGCATCGGAAAGACAATGTCGGCGCCAACAATCCGGTCTCGCAGCTGATTATGGGAGATCACTTGGAAGCGCTGGGCTGGGCGATGCGGGAGGAAAGCCCAAGATTGAAATATACCGATCATTTGCGCAAAAGGGAGCGTGCGAAAGGTGTTAACAAGCATCATCATCCCGACCTGTAACGCGCTTTCCCTTCTGCGGGAGACCGTCGAAACGATCCGGAAGCATACGAAGGACCCTTACGAGCTTATTGTCATTGATAACGGCTCGACCGACGGAACGCTTGAATACTTGAGGCAGCAGCGGATTATTACGATTTCCTTGCCGGTCAATACCGGGTTTCCCGCTGCATGCAACTGGGGATTGAGACTGGCCAGGGGCGATCGGCTGCTTCTTCTTAACAATGATGTTCTCGTTACGGCCGGGTGGCTAAGAAGAATGAACCGGACGCTTGATTCGGATCCTGCTGTCGGAATAGTGGGGCCAATGACGAATTATGCCAGCGGCAAGCAGCAAATAGCCATGGACGGCGATTATGAAGGGTTCGCCGCGCGGTTAGGAGCCGATCAGAACAAAAAGCACGAATCCGTCAACCGGATCATCGGGTTTTGCATGCTGTTTTCCCGGAGTCTGATGAAGCAAATCGGCGTTCTTGATGAACGATTCTCGCCGGGGCATTACGAGGATGACGATTATTGCTACCGGGCAAACCAAGCAGGCTTCAAGGTTGTAATTGCCAAAGACGCTTTTGTCTATCATCGCGGCAGTGCTTCCTTCGGCGGTTATGCAAGCGATGAGCTGGAGGAGCTTCTCCGAAGAAACAGGAGGCTGTTTAAGGATAAATGGGGGATTGACCCGCTCGAAATACATGAAATGGATGACAGGGGGGAACTTCATGCGCATTCGGATGTCCCGGAAAAAGAGTAAACAGCGGAAACGCAAGAAGCCGGTCAACAGAAAGCGGCGAGCAAGTCCTGCACTGCCCAAAAGCTCCGGAAATCCACCAACCACCGGTTTATTAATCCCTGTGGATTCGGTTCATGAAGCAGTCGCCGATGGCGACAAGCCGGAGTCCATTCAGCAGGAAGGCTACCAGGAGGGCTACGAGAAAGGGTATCGAGAGGGGAAATACGCGGGCGGCGATGAAGTCGTCGACCAGCTGCTGCCGCCAAACATGATTTTTCCGGACCTTACGATAAAGCAAATCATTGCCGCCGGGATAAGCCGGTATCAGGAACACGCTATTCCTCTTCTGCTTCCGGAACAGGTTAGAGATACGATTCTGCAGGCTATGGATGAGAAGCAGCCTTTGTCTATTGTGCGGCTAGGCGACGGTGAGCTGCTTACCATGGCGCAAGAAATCGTAATGCCGGTTGATCAGGTGCGAAAGGAAGGCAGGTTTCTGGACTATGCCGGCGTAAAGGTGCCGGATCTGGATACCCGCAACAAGCTGGCGGAGGCGGTTGCAAGAGCCGACATTGTTGGTTTGCCGAGAACCAGGATGCCTAATTACCAGCTGCTTGTTTCGCCGGTTTTTCAAGCTTACGGTTTGTCATTCACGGAGCGGCTTTGGACTGATTCCCTTATTAATTACAGCTTATGTCAAGCAGGCTGCCTCCTGCCTGTCCTTCAGAACAGAAGCGTGCTGCTAATCGGAAATATGGCGGAACCTTTGTCCGCCGTTCTTGCCCAGCGCGGCATAACCATTGCCGGTGTCGTCGCGCCGGTTAATGGCGCCCGGGATGCCGAAAGAGTTGTGTCGGCAGCCAGACTGTATGATTTTGACATTGCTCTTGTATCCGCCGGAATTGCTGCCGTGTTGATTACCGAAGAGCTTGCGCGGATAACCGGTAAGGTGGCCGTTGATTTCGGCCATCTTGCCAATGCGCTCATTAAGGGAGAAGCTCCTCTTTAAACGCATATGTAGAGGAACAGCCTTTTCGTGACGCGAAAAGGCTGTTTGGGTTTGGTTAGACGCCGACCGAAGCTGCAAGCGAGGAGTATTGAACTGCTGCAGTAGCGCCAGTGATCGCTACCGAGATCGAGTTAACGGCAACTTCAAGCGTGTATTCGTGAGCGCCGACAGTCAGCGTGTCGAAGTAAGTGATCGGAATCGTTACTTCAAGATCAAGAACTGTCGCTAGAGCAACCGTTGCGAAAGTTGTATTTGTAACCGAAGCTACAACTACGCCGTCGCGAAGCAAATCCACGGTGATCGTTGGGTTGAGCAATACGCCGGCGATCGTACCGGAAAGCGCAACATCGACAACCCCGTCAACTTTTACTTTATTGGCTGCAGCCGTAGTAACCGTAACGGGCACGGCAAGAATTTCAACCGGCGGAATGACTGTTCCGATGATACCGATTGCGCCAAGCGGGAAGACTCCTCCGTTAGCACCGTATACCGCAGCACCAGGACCGGCAGGGCCGGTAGCGCCAGTAGGACCCGTAGGGCCAGTAGGTCCTGTAGGTCCAGTAGGTCCAGTAGGGCCAGTCAGACCAGTCAGACCAGTCAGACCAGTCAGACCTGTCAAGCCTGTTTCTCCCATATCTAATCCTCTCCTTTCAATTGATATACCACATGATATGTTCAGAGATTCATAGAGAAGACGGTATCTGCCGTGAACGATTGTCTATTTTTGCTAGAATAGGTCATTCGCGATAGTTGGGCGGAGTCATATGCCTGATTTCCGTCCCTTTTGGCTATTCGTCCATTAGGATTGCTCTATTAAAGCATAAGTTGAAGATATGTAAGTTATCAATCCGGCACCGGTTAAGGAAGGAGCTCCGGCTTGACTAGAAGAGAGTTTTTAATAGTAGGAGTTTTGCCGTTTAGAGGTGAAAATCAATGATCGCTGTTATTATGGCAGGAGGTAAGGGAACGCGGTTTTGGCCAAGAAGCACGGTTGCCAAGCCGAAGCAGTTTCTGACATTAGCTTCGGAAGAGGCAACGATGCTGCAGCAAACCTACGCTCGATTCCGTTCCTGTCTGCCGGAAGAAAACGTGTATGTCGCCGTAAGCGAAAACTATTTGCCAATGGTAAAGGAACAGCTTCCCGAGCTGGGAGAAAATCGTATTATTATAGAACCCGAGCAGAGAGACACTGCGCCATGTATCGCATTGACAGCCAGTTATTTCATGAAGCTGGAGCAGGATGACGTGCTGGTAACGGCGCCTTCCGATCAATATATTCCGGATACGGAGGAATTGATGGATGCGCTGCGAGCGGCGGAACAGGCGGCCAAGAAGGACGGGGTTGTCGTTACGCTTGGCATCGTCCCGACAAGAGCCGAAACGGGTTACGGCTACATCGAAACGATAGATTCGGAGGATCACGCGGAGAAGTTCGGGGAACGAATCAAAGAGGTTAAAGCTTTCATCGAGAAGCCAACCAAGGAAAATGCCGAGAAACTCATAGAGCTTCCGAATATGTATTGGAACAGCGGTATTTTTATTTGGAAGCCATCTACCATCGCCGGTTACATGATGAAGTATCAGCCGGGGATGTGGTCCATCTTTGATCAGAAGGATGAAGAATTCAGGCAGTCGTATGCCGGTTTGCAAAAGCTTTCTATCGATTACGCCTTGGTAGAAAAGCTGGAGCGTCTCTATACGATCCCTATCGAATTTATTTGGGACGATGTTGGCACGTGGACCTCGCTTGAAAGGATATTCACGACGGACGGCGACGGAAATTTGCTGCTGGGCCAAGTATTTCCGTTTGCTACCCGCAACACGATTATTTATTCGGAGCAGCAGCAGGTTGTTACAATCGGCATTGAAGATCTGATTATCGTTTCGACCGAAGAGGGCCTTCTTATTTGCCGCAAAGCGGACGAACAAAACGTCAAGCATGCCATCGCCGTGCTCACTGCCGATCAAGAAGGCCGGCAGGGATGAAAGCATTGATTACAGGGATAACCGGTTTTGTAGGCAGTCATCTTGCCGAGCATCTGCTCGGCGAGGGGATTGAAGTGACAGGAACCATGAGGAGTCACAGTTCGCTGCGCCATATTCGCCATCTGCTGCCGGATATGTGCCTGTATGAGTGCGAGCTGATGGACCCTCAAGCGGTTGAGCGTATGATGGCGGACATTCGGCCGGATCTGATTTTTCATTTGGCGGCGCAAAGCTTTGTGCCGCTGTCCTGGGAATCGCCTGCCGAGACCATGACGAACAATATTATTGGGCAGGTTCACCTGCTGGAAGCGGTCAGGAAGCTAGGTTTAGCCTCCAAAGTGCTGATTGCCTGCTCCAGCGAGGAATACGGGCATGTGGAAGAGGACGAGGTGCCGGTTAAGGAAACCAATCCGCTTCGCCCGATCAGTCCGTACGCTGTGAGCAAGATCGCCCAGGATTACTTGGGCTACCAATATTTCAAAACGTACGGGCAGCATATCGTCCGAACACGAACCTTTAACCATCACGGTCCCCGCAGAGGCGCGCAGTTCGTCAGCTCGAATTTTGCCAAGCAAATCGCGGAAATCGAGAAAGGGCTGAAACCCCCGGTTCTGCATGTCGGGAATCTGGAAGCCAAACGGGATTTCACGGATGTCCGCGACGTGGTTAGAGCATACCGGATGGCGTTGAACGATTGCGAGGCTGGGGAAATCTATAATATCGCATCCGGCCAGTGCCATGAAATCCGCGAAGTGATCCAAATCCTGCTTAGCTATAGCACCGTGGATATTACGATAGAGGAAGACAAAACAAGGCTTCGGCCCTCCGATGTGAAGGTGCTTGTGGGGGATTACGGCAAGTTTTACGAGCGGACCGGATGGAAGCCGGAAATTCCGTTTGAGCAAACAATGAAGGATTTATTGGATTATTGGCGCAATGAGCTGGCTTAACAAGGCCTGACCCGGCAGGGGAGATCCATCCCGATGCCGGGTCAGGCTTTTGTATTTGTCTAGATCAGACGAAGCTCCCTTAACCGGTTCTTGATCCTTTGGCCGATGACGGCAGGAGAGAACTCGTTGTGAATCGTCCTCATGCCGCTTGCCGCAATCGACTCCCGCCAGCGCGTATCGGTAACGAGACGCTGCATGTATTCCGATGCATGGCGGATATTAGGCTCCGCCCAAATCTGATGACTCTTGTAAGGTCCCCAATCCTGTCCGATATTAACGAGCTGGTAGGATACCGGACAAGAATTCGACGCATTCATAAACTCCGTATTGCCGGACCAGTTCGTAGCGATAACGGGCTTGCCTAAATACATCGCTTCCGCGAGACCGAGTCCAAATCCCTCTGCTCGGTGAAGGGAGACATAGCTGTCCGTGCACTGCAGCAGGGCATTTACTTCGTACCTGGTTAACACTTTATCCATTAAATGCACATTGCTCCGTTCGGCAATCAGCTTCTTCAGCTCGGCAAGCTCGTTTGGACGAAAGTCCGGATTGTTTACCTTCAGGACAAGACCGACACGCTGATCGTTCTTGTCAAAGGCCAGCTTGAAGGCTTCAATTACCGCGCGGGGATTTTTGCGCAGGGTAGAGCTCTGCACGTCGTACATCATTAGAAAAAGAAACCGGTTCTCCGGCAGACCAAAGGAAGAGCGGTTAATATTCGGCGCGACTTGTACCTGGATACAGTGCGGAATCGTTATAACGGGAACGGATGCCCGTTTGGAGACGGACTCGGCAACAAATTTGCTGCTGACCCAGACCTCGTTGACATGGCTGAAACCCTCCACATGCTCATCCGGAAACTCCGGCAGCTCCCAATGCCAATACCCGATGTTGTAACGGCCGTTGAACAACTCGTTTCCGAAATGCTCTCGGGCAGGACGCATAAAGTCGGCGTTCATATGAAAGATATTGGTGTTGTACCGGGCTTTGTCCAGCAGCTTGTGAGACCAGCTGTAATCCGACATTCTCGAGGCTACGGCAAGCGGAAAGTTAAGAAGGCCAAACGGAATGGCCGCCGTATCGATCGCTTTCGCTGCAAGCCGCGAGGATTCCCCGATTCCCATCTCCGCATGAACGAAGCCGATAATATTCACGCCTGGTTCCCGAAGGGAAGCTTCGGATTGAAGCGTCGCCCGCTCCGCAGCAGGCTGCCGGGTTCTGCGTTTTTTGAAGAGCCGACGATGCTTTCGCCTTGACTTGCGCTTAGCGGTTCGTTTGCCGGATGGTCTGGAGCGGGCTCCGGATTTGCGTGTTCTAGATTTCGCCTTTCTCGGCTGTTTGGACTTCCTGCCCGTCTTGTGTCGTTTTTTCACCCCGGTTCAATCCTCTCGATATTAGCGGATATGCACTCGACTACATACTATTCATCCCCGTCACATGGCTATAAGGACAACAACCTACGAGCCGCAAAAACGGCGTATGACTAACCCTAATCCTTGTTATTCTTAAAAACGAGGCTGGCTTTTTCGGGCAGAAAGGGTATAATGGGGGTTACTGACGTAAGTGAATAGCACCGGGGAGCTGGTTGAGGCTAGCTGAGAGGGAATTCCGAAGAAAATTCCGACCCTTATACCTGATCTGGATAATGCCAGCGTAGGAATTGTTATTTAGGTGTGCCTTCCATGCAAGGGTGGGGCAGACCTGTAATAAAGCTGACGAATTGTATGGCTCTCCGGACATCGGAGGGCTTTTTTTATGTTCAGAAGGTAGTCCGGCCATAATAGCAAGCGTCATAGTCAAAAAGAGAGAGGGAGAGAAAGATGAGATCAGGTGCAAAGAGAAGGAGCGCTATTGCCGCAGCCATGCTGTCGGTTGTCGTGCTGCTGTCCGCATGCGGCTCGAACAACAATAAGAATGCGGGGAGCGAGCCGGCGGGTAACGGAGCGGACAAGCCGTTGACCAAAGTGAAGGTCGTTCTGGATTGGACGCCTAACACGAATCATACCGGATTGTACGTGGCGCGGGATAAAGGTTACTTCAAGGAGCAGGGTCTTGATGTCGAGATTATTCAACCCGGTCAGGACGGCGCGGATAAAATGGTCGCTTCCGGCGGAGCGGAGTTTGGCGTCGGATACCAGGAGTCGCTCACTATGGCGCGTATCGCGGGCGTGCCCCTCGTATCCGTTGCCGCAGTGATCCAGCATAATACTTCGGGCTTCGCTTCGCCGGCGTCCAAAGGAATCGACTCTCCGAAAAAATTCGAAGGCAAAACCTACGGCGGCTGGGGTGCTCCGGTAGAAGAGGCGGTTATCGGCTCTCTCATGCAGGAGGAGAAAGCGGATGTGAAGAAGGTGAAAATGCTCAGCATCGGCGACACGGATTTCTTCACGGCGGTGAAGCGGGACATTGATTTTGCCTGGATCTATTACGCTTGGACCGGCGTTGAAGCGGAGCTGCGCGGCGAGAAGCTGAATATGGTTTATTTGACCGATTACAGCGACAAGCTAGATTACTATACGCCTCTTCTGGAAACCAGCGAAAAAATGATCGCCGAGAAGCCTGAGATCGTAAAGGCGTTTGTTGCCGGCGCCGCTGAAGGTTATCAGTTTGCGATTGACCATCCGGAGGATGCGGCGGAGGTGCTGATCAAGGCTGAGCCGGATCTGAATGCCGATCTCGTTCGCGCAAGCCAGAAGTGGCTCAGCCCGAAATATACGGATGACGCTTCGCAGTGGGGCGTGCAGAAGAAGGAAGTATGGGTTAATTATTCACAGTGGATGTTCGAGCACAAGCTGCTGGAGAAGGAGCTCGACGCGGATAAGGCCTTCACGAACGACTTCCTGCCGAAAGCTTAGGATCAAACCATAGGAGAAAAGGAGCTGACGATGATGGCTAACGCGCTTTTAAGTATTCAAATTCTGCCAACGACGCCAAACGGGGAAAGCGTTATTCCGTATGTGGACCGCGCTATCGAGATTATAAAGGCATCCGGCGTTCCTTACCGGGTAGCTCCGCTGGAGACTACGATGGAGGGCGAACTCCCTCAACTATTTCAAATCGTGCAGGCCATGAATGAAGCCATGACCGAGATGGGCTGTCCGTCCGTCATTTCGCAGGTGAAAGTCTATTTCAATCCGGCGAACGGAGCTTCCATGGGCCGGCTGTTGGAGAAGTATCCGGATGGGCAATAAAGGCTGGTATCATGCGGTCTGGCCTTCTCTGCTGCTCGTCATTCTAATCCTTGCCGCATGGCAGCTGTCGGTTGACGGAGGGGTTGTTCCCGAATGGGAGCTGCCTTCGCCAACGACGATTGTACAAGAAACGTTTGACGTCTGGCCTCGCCTAATGGACAATGCCTGGGCAACGGTAGAGCTTGCGCTTATCGGATTCGGCGGTGGCGCGGCTGCCGGAATCGTTCTAGCCGCCATTCTGCATCTTATCCCTTTTGTCCGGAGGGCCGTCTACCCGCTGCTAGTCGTCACGCAAAACGTTCCGGTTATCGCGATTGGCCCGATTCTAACGATATGGCTTGGTTACGGCGTTCTGCCGAAGCTTATTCTGGTCTGGATCGTATGCTTCTTCCCGGTATCCGTTGCCATGCTGAACGGCTTCAAGGACACCGATCCGACTCTTCGCAATTATATGCGGATGATAGGAGCGGGTGACTGGCAGCTGTTTATCCGGCTCGAATTGCCCAATGCCGTTACGCATTTATTCTCGGGCCTCAAAATCGCTTCTTCTTATGCCGTTCTTAGCGCAGTAGTTGCCGAATGGCTTGGGGCGGACAAAGGATTAGGCCATTATATGATTCTGTCATCCAAGGGCTATGAGCCGGCAAGGGTGTTTGCATCCGTCTTTCTGATCGTGGCGCTGAGCCTCGCTTTATTTGGACTGGTTGCTCTCATCGAAAGGCTTGTCATCCGGTGGCGTCCGTCGAAAGGAGGGGGAATGGCATGACAGCTCCGGCGCTTGAACTAAAAGAGATCAGCAAAAGCTTTGAATCCGGCCGGAAAAACGTTCTGAACGGCTTGTCGCTCACCGTCGCCGAGAACGAATTCGTCTCCATTATCGGTCCCTCCGGCAGCGGGAAAACAACGTTGTTCCAGCTGATTGGCGGATTGGAAAAGCCGTCGGCCGGTGAAGTCTGGATCGGAGGCAAGCCGGTAACCGGCAGCCGGGGGCATATTTCGTATATGCCTCAGCAAGCCTCTTTGATGCCGTGGCGTTCGGTTTCGGCCAATATTGAGCTTGCACTTGAAATTGCGGGAGCGGAGCGCAAGGAGGCGGGCCGCCAGGCGCGTGAATGGCTGGAGCGCATCGGCCTTGCGGAGTACGCGGACTCTTATCCCCATGTGCTATCCGGCGGCATGCAGCAGCGGGTATCCTTTCTGCGGGCGCTGCTATCCCCCCAGACCTTAATGCTGCTCGACGAGCCGTTTGGCGCGCTTGACGCGTTAACGAGACAACAGATGCAGCAATGGCTGATGTCGATCTGGGAGCAGAACAAGCGGTCGGTTCTCCTCGTTACGCATAGTATCGAGGAAGCTTTGCTCCTGTCTGACCGGATCATCGTATTGTCGGCGGCGCCGGCAGTTATTTTGGAAGAGATTAAAGTGCCTTTCGAAAGACCACGCTCCCCGCAGCTATGGCGGGAACCGTTGTTTAACGAGCTGAAGCAGAAGATTCACGAGCTGCTTCATTAAGCGGGAAGGAGGACAATCATCATGGAACGGAAAAAGGCGATCGATGCGCATATTCATTTGGATTCCTATGAGGAAGCGGATCGCCAAGCTCTGCTTGAACAGGCTTTTGAAGAGGGGATCGAAGCGGTTGTGGCGGTGTCGATGCATTTGGATTCCAGCAAGACAAACGCAGCGCTCGCCGAGTCGTTCCCGGGCCGGGTGTTTCCCGCGTACGGCTATCATCCCGAACAGCCGGTTCCTTCGGAACGCGAACAAGATGAACTGTTTGCCTGGATAAGATCCAGACATGGGAACGGAGAAGCGTTCGCCATTGGCGAGGTTGGTTTGCCTTATTATTCCCGAACCTCCGCGGAAGCGGAAGGGCAGCCTTTTGACGAGGCGCCTTATCTAGATATACTGGACCGGTTTGCCGCGCTTGCAGCGGAATTGGGCCGTCCCATTATTTTGCATGCGGTATATGAAGATGGAGCCAAGGCTTGCCGGATCATGGAGCGGCATCGGGTAAAGAAGGTCCATTTCCATTGGTTTAAGGGAGATGAGGCGACGATCGGCCGCATGATCTCCCTGGGCTATATGATTTCGGTGACGCCGGACGTGGCCTACGAGCAAGAGATCAGGCGGCTGGTGGAGCAATATCCTTTGGAGCAAATGATGGTGGAAACCGACGGGCCGTGGCCATTTGAAGGGCCTTACGAAGGCCGTGCGACCGTGCCTCAGATGGTTCATGATGTTTGCGCGCATATCGCCGCGATCAAGCAGCTTCCGGAGCGGGATACGCGGGAGCGGCTGCTATTGAATACGCGCGAATTTTACAACTTGTAAGCAGAGGAACTCCGTTAGTCCCGAAGATGGGCGTAACGGAGTTTTTTTGTTGTCGCATGACAGGCACCGTTACGAACCGGATCGGAACCCCATACATTAGGGAGGAGCTTGTATGATTTCTGGACAGGAAAGGAGGAAATTAGGATGGCGACTCTTACAAGATCGCAATTTATTGCGGCGCTTGTCCCGACCGTGCTTCAGGTCAGACGCGAAGGATCAACGATGTTTCCTTCCGTGCGGCTTGCGCAGTGTATGCTGGAAACTGGCGGAGTGATTCATCCTTGGTACAACCTCGGAGGGATTAAAGTAGGCTCGGGCACTCCCAATGCTTATTGGCATGGCGAAGCGGTAGTGAAGGGAACATGGGAAGTGGTTGACGGAACATTGATCAGCATGAACTCCTCATTCCGCGCTTATACCAGCGTGTATCATTTCATGAAGGATCAGGATCTGCTGTTTGCAACGCCGCGCTATGTCCGGGTCCGAGCCGCCGTAACGCCGGAGCAGCAGGCTTCCATGCTGTATGTAAGCGGTTATGCGACCGATCCCGCTTATCCCGGTAAGCTGGTAGCGCTTATTAACCAATATTCCTTGAAGCAGTACGATACGGCTTTCGCCTCCGCGCCTTCGACGACGATGTTCCGTTCCGCGCAGACGGTTCCCATTCTGGCAGACGGTCTTGTTATCGCGGTCGGATACTTAGACGGAGGAACAACCTGGGTTGCAGCCCGGGTGCTTGGAGAATCGCTGGGAGCAGCCATTGGCTGGACGGGAGGTAAGGTAACGGTTAATGGCCAACCGCTTGATTCCCGGCTCGATATTTCCACCGGCTATGTAACGGTAAGAGACCTCGCGGCTTGATTAAACCGGAAGGCTGTTTGGGACCAGGCAACCCAGACGGTCACTTTGAAAGCGGCAGTTCTCCCTTAAGAGACTGCCGCTTTTCCCTGCTATTAGGGGCGGATCGTGACCCGGGTTCCAACCGGTACTAGAGCGGATAAAGCAAGCACGTCCTCGTTGTACATCCGGATGCAGCCATGCGAGACCATTCTTCCGATCGAGGAAGGGTCGTTCGTACCGTGGATGCCGTAATGAGGCTTGGACAATCCCATCCACAAGACGCCAAACGGCCCGCCCGGATTTTCCTGTTTATTGATTATCTTGTATTCTCCCGAAGGAGTCTGCGTAACCATCTTGCCTATGCCAACGGGATAAGAGTTCACGACAACATTTCCATCAAGCAGATGAAGCATCCGGTCCGACAAATCGACGATTATGCGGTAAACGGCCATGTTGCAATCCCCTCGTCATCAATTTTATTGCATATGCCATGATATTCCTGACAAGCCGCGAGGTTACGAATACGGGAAAATGAAAAAGCGCTCCCTAAGGAACGCTGAATGCCGCATTGAAATGATAAGCTAGGATACCGCCGTTTTCTCGTCGCTCTTGCGAAGGATAAACGTATAGTAGCCTATATAATAAGCGACAAGCAGGAAGAATGTTGCCGCGGTAAGCGGATCATTCGTATACTGCTGCATCTGGGCCGTTTCGTTGTTTAACGCCGGATTCATGGCCGTAACGCCTCCTGTGCCGAACATCTCGATGATTCGGAAGGCGATTCTTCCGATGAACAGCAGGACGACCAGGGTCTCGATGCCGACATGCGTCCGGTAATACAACGTATCCTCGCGCTGTTCGAAACGGCTGTGCTTGATGGCGTAATAAGCGATTACAGCGCCGCAGGCGACACCGAGGGCATCGGAGATGTAGATGGCGGGATGCGGGAAGCCGGAGGCCAGCAGCAAAATGCCAATGACGCCGAAGATGCCTATGCGCATTCTCAGCCTTCTCGGCTTGAAAGGCTGAAAGCCTACCGAACGCTTCAAGCGCCGATACACGACAAATAGAATAATAAGCAGGGGAATGATATAGCTGCCGATCTGATTCATAGGGACATAAACCTCCCGTCTATTAAAAGTGGTACTGTAACTATATACCAAATGGACTGGAATTAGCAGTGGGGAAATAGCTTGTTTACAAAAAAATCGGACGCTCATTTCTGAGCGTCCTTTCATGGGAGAGGAGAAACCGGACGAAGAGCTTATGGGGAAACGTAAGTCTTCTCCGCGGTTGTCTACGGCATCTTCCGACGCCGATGATTTTATCTTGTCCGGTTTGTGGGCGATTATACATTTTACGCCAAAAAAAATATTTCGGATCTTCTTCATCTATTTCAGGTGCCTTTATAATCCAAGGGAAAGTGTGGTACTATAGGCATCGACAGTAGACGAAGGGAGCAATAAGCAGTGAGAGTCATTGCGGGAGCGGCAAAAGGCCGCACGCTGAAGGCGGTTCCAGGAATGAATACTCGCCCGACGACCGATAAGGTGAAGGAAGCGATATTCAGCATGATTGGGCCGTTTTTCGACGGTGGACTGGCACTCGATTTATTCGCGGGCACCGGCGGACTCGGTATAGAAGCTTGGAGCAGAGGCATCGAGCGGACGATCTTTATCGACCGGGAAAAAATAAGCATTGATATCATTAAATTAAATACCGAAGCGGCAGGGATGGGCCGGCATGCGGAAATTTACCGCAACGACGCGGAGCGCGCGCTGAAGCTGCTGGAGAAGCGGGGAATCGCGTTCTCGATCGTCTTCCTCGACCCGCCTTACCGCTTGACCCATATGGACGAGCTGATGGCCGATCTGGCTCAGCGGTCGCTGCTTGCCAACGGGGCGACCATTGTGGTTGAGCATGATGCCGGGCATGAGTATCCGGACGAAATGGAACATTTTATTTTACTGCGAAAACAAAAATATGGCGATACGGCGGTAACAATCTACCGCTATTCGCCCGGCAGCACAGATGGAGGAACAAGCGATGCAGATGAATGAGAACGGAAGAGTAGCGGTTTATCCAGGGAGCTTCGACCCTCCGACACTGGGCCATCTCGATATTATCCGCCGTTCGGCCAAGCAATTCGACCACGTCATTGTGGCGGTGCTGAACAATACAAGCAAAAGTCCGATGTTTACGCTTGACGAGCGGAAGGAGATGCTTCGCGAAATAACGGCCGATATTCCGAACGTTTCGATCGACAGCTTCCGCGACCTGCTCGTACGGTTCATGAAATCGCGCCGGGCCAGCGTTATTGTCCGCGGCATCCGATCGGTGACGGACTTCGAATACGAGCTGACGCTTGCCTCGACGAATCAATTGCTCGATGAAGAGATCGAGACGATCTTTATGATGACGAACCCGAAATATTCGTACCTCAGCTCCAGCATAGTGAAGGAAATCGCGATGTTTGGCGGACCGGTTCATGAGCTTGTTCCGGCTCCCGTCGAGACTCGCCTCGATGAAAAATATAAAGCGAGGCAGTCGAGCGGACAATAAACGCTCCTACAGGTTGGGGGTACGGGGGGCGGCTGCCCGCATCAACAGCAGCGCAATAGCAAGAACGGCGACGGCCGTCAGCGCATACGGCCACAGCGACGGGAGGCCAAGTGCGGTGACGGCCTCGTATGCGTTGGAAGGGCGCTGCCAGTCGGCGCCGTTCTGCAGCATGGCTGCCGTTGCGCCGGTTAAACGGCTTGGCAGCAGCGCAAGAACAGCCTGCGCCGGCTTCCACAGCAGCAAGGCTAACGCAGCGGCATGCAGCGCATGCAGTAATCTCACGCCGATCAGCGGCAGCAGCTTCAAATCCGTGCCGGTAATGGCATAGCCTGACTGCAGCAGCGCGCTTAAGCCGCTCCAGGCAAGGATGGCCGCAACAGCGGCGGCGCTTATCGCTGTAGTGATGCCGGGACCCTGCCATACGGCAGCTCCGTAGGCGCCGATATGGCTCTCGAGCAAGGCCGGCAGCAGCAATTCGGCAATACCGTTTGGCATCGCGAATTGGATGAGCGGTAACGCCAGCCGGGCTGCTACGGCCGCGAAAATCATGAACCCGCCAACGACAAGCAGCTTTTGAACGCCTGAAGAGACCGCATCGCCAAGCACCTTGCCAAAGCTGCGGCCGTCACGGTCGCGGCTTGTGGTGATCGCATTTGCCACATTCTCCATCAATCCTCTGGATGCAACCGCTGCATGAGGGGGGATCGGCTGATGCGAAGGGGACCTCCGCCGGCTGAACAACGAGATCCATCCCGCCGTACAAAGCGCGGATAGCCAGACCATTAGGGCGATAAATAAGCCAAGCTCAGGCCGATGCAGGAAGCCGGCACCTATGACGACCAGCATAAAAAGCGGGTTGGGCATATGGGACAAGGCCAGCAGTCTTTGTCCTTCGCGTCTGCTGACCAGCTGATCCCGGCGGAGAGCAGCCGTTGCTTCGGCGCCTGCCTGATGCCCCGACAGCCACCCAAAAAGCAATGGCAGCGCAGCTTCGCCGGGCAGCTTGAACAAGCCTCGCATCAGTGGACGGAGAAGCGCGCCAATTCCGTGAATTAGCCCAAAGGCGGCTATGAGCTCAAACAAGACGAGGAAGGGCAGCAGACCGGGGAATACGATATTCCACCAGATGGTCAACCCCTGAAGGGAAGCTTGGAACGCTTCATCCGGCTGGCGTATGATAGCGGCAACCATCAGGATCGAGATTGCTGCGTACAGAATCGTTCGTGCCATATCTATCAACTCCATTGAAAATAGGATTATCGATTAAGCAAGAGGCCGGACGAACCGGGGTCTATTCCATTGTACGCTCGACTCGGGCGGGATAGACCAAGCCCTTGCGAAGGGAGGGAGTTCAATGAGCAAGCTTAGGCTGAGCGGCAGGGCCAGGCAGGCGGCGGGGATTTTTTTGATAGCCGTAATGCTGTGGGTCATTGTGTATGCTCCGACACCGCTTGTTGTCTATGAGCCGGGTCTTGCGTTCGAGACTGAGCCGTTCGTGCAGGATGGCAGCGGCAGCTCAGGAATCCGGCAGACCACTTCGGAAGCGGGCAATCGGGGCGCTTTTTTGGTCACAACCGTTAAATTGACGGACGCGAAGTATTGGCAGGCTATCCAATCGGTCTGGAACAAGGACTTCCAAGTAGTTAGCAGAGACTCGGTCATGAAGGGGTTGTCGCAGAAGGATTATCTGGCTCGGATGTCCAAGGACATGCTTGCTTCGCAGAGCAGCGCGGTTGAGGCTGCCTATCGCTATGCGGGCATACCGTACAAATTATCGCCTGCGGGGCTTCAGCCGGACGATGACAGAAAGAAAATCATGATCGCAGCAAACGACGTCGGAGGACCGTCTGCCGGTCTGATGTTTGCGCTGCAGTCTCTTAATCTCCTATTGAATGAGGATTTTACCCGGGGGTTAAGAATTGCGGGAACGGGAACGATCGACAAAGACGGGAAGGTCGGGTCAATCGGCGCAATCTCGTTAAAAGTGGTTACGGCGGAACAGGCGGGGGCAGAGCTGTTCCTTGCTCCAACAGATAACTATAAAGAGGCTGCGGCGAAAGCGAAGGAGCTTCGCAGCGAGATGAAGGTGGTTCCCGTCACCTCGCTGGGCTCGGCGATTGCGGCCATACAGGATGAAGCCGGTTTTACCCGATAATAACCGGTCTGTCCGTAAAATCGCGGTACAACGCTGCCGCCGATTCATGCCCGGGCTGGGCCAGCATATAGACCGCCGAAGCTTGGGTATCAAGCTCGAGGTATCTGGACTCGATTGGAGCTCTGGCGGCGCTTAGCAGAACGGGGAGCTTAGCTTCCTTCTTCATGCGGCGCAGAAGCTGCCGTCCTTTGCTTGTGAATCCAAGCACCCGGATATATTGAACGCCGGAAGCCAATTTCTCGGGAGTGAAATCTTCTTTTTTATGGCGGAGCAGAATAGAAAGCAGGGAGCGCTGCAGCTTGGTTCTCGTGTAACGCTTTGTCTTCAGAGCATCCAGCAGCGGCTCAAATCCCGTATGGTCCAGGTTCGGCAGAGCTTGAAGAAGCCGGTATTCGAGCCCTTCCGTCATTTCCCGGTATCCGGCGAGCTGTTCCGGCGTACGGGTGACAACGGCATGCAGCAGCTGATGGACGAAGTTGGCCCAGCTGACGGGGCTTCTCCCGGAGGACCATTCCCTCTGCATCACTTCAAAAGTTCCGGCAGGCACCAGCGGCCTGCTTGCTTCAAGCTCACCGCCTTCGATCAGCAGCTTGCGGATCGCGGTGGCGCTGGCAATAGCGCTGTCGGTAACCGTCGTTTGACCGTATTCGGATTTCTCCCGCCGAATCGTGTAGGGCAGCATCCGCCCGCCGATCCGTTCCAGCGCGATTAAATAATGAAGACCAAGCGTATGGTTCGGCTGGGCGAAAGGGAAGACAGCCGCATCCGCCTTGCCGACCGATTCAAGGTAGGAGGCGATCGCAGAGCTATAAGCGCTTGGATAGCTGCTTCCGTTCTCCATTGCTTCCCGAAGCAGTTGCTGAAAGGCTGGCGGCTCGTGGGCAACAAGCTTGGCCGCTTCGTGCAGCGCCTGAAGCTCTCCGCTCTCCGTACCGAAGCAGAAGGCGTCTACGACACCGGTCGCCTCCAGGGTGGCGACCGCTCCGTAAGCGAACCATTCCGCCGCTTGCGTAGCGTAGGCGACCGGCAGCTCCAGGACGAGATCGCAGCCGCCGCGAAGCGCGGCTTCCGTCCTGGCCCATTTATCCATGACGGCCGGCTCTCCGCGCTGCAGGAAATTTCCGCTCATGACGGCGACAACGGCATCGGCTTCTGCTATTTTGACCGATTCGCGCAAATGATATTGATGACCGTTGTGAAATGGGTTATACTCAACAATTAGTCCTACCGTTCGCAAGCTGACATCTCCTTGTCTCAGATGGATATATGTCCCATCATAGCACAAGGCCATCGTTATATTCACGAAATAACGGGGCAAAAGATGAAAAACAGTGTGAAAATGTTGACAAAACCGCTCGAAGATAGATATAATAATTTTTGTTTGTTTGGGGTGATCACATGCAGTTTCATGTACAAGAAACGATGTCCAAAGGCATTAAGGCAAAGATTGATGAGAATCTCGATGTGTCCGCTTTATTCAAAGACAGATCGGATGTCATTAGTACCGGTCCGCTCCATGTGTCGCTTCAGGTAACAGGCAATGAAGGCTCGATTGCGGTCGAAGGCGAATTGACCATTGATTGGGAGCTCGCTTGCTCGCGTTGTCTTGACCCGGTGAAGCTTCATACGGTAATCCCCGTGTCCGACCAGTTCAAGCCGGCATCCGACAAGGATGAGGAAGAATCGGAAGAGGATGAGGATGACGACGTTATTGCCGTAACGGGGGACAGGCTGGATTTGAAGCCTTATGTGGAAGAAGTGCTTCAGCTGTTCATGCCGTTCGCGCCGTTATGCAGTAAGGATTGCAAAGGACTGTGCCAAAATTGCGGACAGAACTTAAATGAACAAAAATGCGGCTGCTCTACCGAGAGAATTGACCCTCGCATGGCAGTGCTCAAGGATTTATTCAAAGACGAACAATAAAGCGTGATTCATTGATTCTGTGAAGGAGGTGGGAAACATGGCAGTACCTCAAAGAAGAACATCCAAAACTCGCCGCGACAAACGTCGCACGCATTTCAAACTGGCGGTACCAGGTATGGTAAAATGCGAGCAATGTGGAGAGCTGAAACTTGGCCACCACGTATGCAAAGTGTGCGGATATTACAAAACGAAAGAGATTATTTCCCAATAATCTCGGGGTTTCCCACAATAGCACTTCATTACGATGAGGTGCTATTTTTTTGTGTCCGTTGCTTACATACTCTTTTTTTTATATACTTATTTAGTACCAGGTTATAATATCAGCCATTATTCGAGTAAAATCAGACAAGGGTCACAATACTGATAAGGTGGTGCCGAAGATCGAACGAATGCCTAAGCGACAGCGGCATCAGCTGCTCGCGCAATTAATTGACGAAAATCCGTTTATGACGGACCGGGAGCTGACGAGACATTTGAAAGTCAGCATTCAGACCATAAGGCTTGACCGGATGGAACTGGGCATTCCCGAACTGCGCGAGCGGATGAAGCTGATGGCTGAGCGTTCTTACGATTCCGTTCAGTCCTTGCCGCTGCACGAAGTGATTGGTGACATCGTAGATCTGCAGCTGGACAAAAGCGGGATCTCGATATTCGAAATTCGAGAAGAGCATGTTTTCTCTCGTACGGGGATTGCCCGGGGCCATCACGTATTTGCCCAGGCGAACTCGCTGGCTGTAGCTGTAATTGAAGAAAAAATCGCTCTGACGGTTACGGCGGACATCCGCTTTATCCGGCCTGTTAAGCTGGGCGAAAAGTGCATTGCAAAAGCTTATGTACGTTCGATATCCGGCGAGCGCCACAAGTCGAAGGTGGAGCTCTTTACCTATGTCGGGGATGAGATGGTGTTCCAGGGGAACTTCGTCATTTACCGGTCGGCTGGTGAAGGAGAGAGCGAGGCATAGGCTTTTATGTTAGCGCTTTGCCTGTCTTATAGGGCAGAGCTTCTGGGAGGTAGTAAACATGCGGATCGCCATAGATGCGATGGGAGGCGACCATGCGCCCGGGCTTATCGTTCAGGGCGTGCTGGAAGCTGCGGCGGAGTGGCCGGATACGGAGTTGGTTCTTGTTGGCGATACGGCGGCAGTCGAGCCGCTCCTCAAAGGACAAAAGCCGGCCAACGTGACGTTATGCCATACGGATGAGGTGATCGGTCCGGATGAAGAACCGGTCAAAGCGGTTCGCCGAAAAAAAGGCTCGTCCATGGTCGTTGCGGGACAGCTGGTTCGGGAAAAACGTGCCGACGCCATGATTTCCGCGGGCAACACCGGAGCTTTGATGACCACCGGTTTGCTTGTTGTTGGCAGACTGGACGGTATCGAGCGCCCCGCGCTTGCTCCAATGCTGCCGACAATGGACGATATAGGGGTTCTTGCGCTTGACCTTGGCGCCAATATGGATGCCAAGCCCGAGCATTTGCTCCAATACGCAATCATGGGCAGTATTTACCGTGCAAAGGTGCATGGGTTTGACAACCCGCGCGTTGGCCTCCTGAATGTCGGTACCGAAGAGCGCAAAGGCAACGAGCTGACCAAAGCGGCCTATGATCTGCTTGAGCAGGCGCCGATCCATTTTATTGGCAACGTTGAAGCGCGCGACTTGCTTAATCGCAGCTGCGACATCCTCATTTGCGATGGTTTCGCGGGGAATATTATGCTTAAAGCGATGGAGGGGACGGCGGGATCGCTGATGACCTTCTTGAAAGAGGCTTTTGGCGAGACGATGTTGACGAAGCTTGCCGCAGCGATAATGATGCCAAGACTTCGCGCATTGCGGAAAAAGATGGATTACAAAGAACATGGGAGCGCTCCGCTGCTTGGCTTGAACGGGCTGGTGATGAAATGTCACGGTTCGTCGGATGCTACGGCTGTGAAAAACGCGATCCGGCAGGCCCGGACGGCTATTAAAGCCCAGCTTACGGAATCCATCGCGGCGGAAATAGGCGGGAGGTCATGATGAATCTACATCCTGTTGGCATTATTGGTACGGGCAAATACGTTCCCGACCGGATTTTATCCAATAAAGAACTTGAACAAATGGTGGAAACCAACGACGAGTGGATCGTAACGCGCACGGGTATCCGCGAACGCCGTTTGGCGGCAGCGGAGCAGGCGACTTCCGATCTGGCTTATCAAGCCTCTCTGAAAGCAATCGAAGCGGCGGGCATCACCATTGAAGACCTTGATCTGATTATCGTATCGACCATTACGCCGGACACGTTCTTCCCTTCGACGGCATGCCTCCTG
This sequence comes from Paenibacillus sp. BK033, assembly GCF_004345425.1. Taxonomy (GTDB): domain Bacteria; phylum Bacillota; class Bacilli; order Paenibacillales; family Paenibacillaceae; genus Pristimantibacillus. The sequence continues at coordinate 225,519 of NZ_SLVP01000002.1, read as the reverse complement.
CAAGAAAAGCTCGGAGCAAAAAAAGCCGCTGCATTTGATTTGTCGGCCGCTTGCTCCGGATTTATTTACGGGCTCGCAACCGCTTCGAACATGATTGCTACGGGCATGTATAAGCATGTCCTGGTTGTAGGGGCCGAGACATTGTCACGCATTACGGATTATACCGACCGCAATACATGCATCTTGTTTGGCGACGGCGCTGGCGCCGTTGTGCTTGGACAGGTAGAGGAAGGACGCGGCTTCAAGTCGTTCGAGCTTGGCGCGGACGGGGGCGGCGGCGAACTTCTTAAAGTGAGCGGCGGCGGTTCGCGTATGCCTTCAACGGCAGAAAGCGTCGCGTCGAAGCAGCACTACATTCATATGGCCGGCAATGAAGTGTTCAAATTTGCCGTGCGGATCATGGGCAACGCGGCGGAGGAAGCTCTCCGCAAAGCAGGCATGAGCAAAGAGGATATTAATCTGCTCGTTCCTCACCAAGCGAATGTCCGTATCATTCAATCGGCACTTAACCGTCTGGATCTGTCGGAACAGAAATGCATGATCAATCTGGACAAATACGGCAATATGTCAGCCGCATCGATTCCTGTTGCGCTGGCCGAAGCCGTAGAGCAAGGAAAAGTAAACGATGGAGACTGCCTCGTGTTTGTTGGCTTCGGAGGAGGCCTGACCTGGGGCGCTTCCGTATTGATCTGGTAACGGAGGGAATTCATTTGAGCAAAACAGCATTTGTATTTCCCGGCCAAGGCGCACAAGCCGTCGGCATGGGCAAAGACGCTTATGAAGCATTCGAAAGCTCCCGCTCTGTATTCGAGCAAGCGGACGAAGCGCTGGGCTTCAAGCTGAGCGATATTATTTTTAACGGTCCGGACGATGCGCTGAAGCAAACGGCGAATACCCAGCCAGCGCTTCTGACCGTAAGCGTTGCGCTGCTGAAGGCGCTCGAGGGCCGGGGACTCAAGGCCGATTACGCGGCTGGCCATAGCCTTGGCGAGTACAGCGCGCTGGTTGCGGCGGGCGTACTTGGCTTTGAGGATGCGGTCCGCACGGTTCGTGCGCGCGGCGAATTCATGGAGCAGGCTGTTCCGGGCGGACAAGGCGCAATGGCCGCCGTGCTTGGAGCGGAACGCGGCGTTCTGGCCGAATTATGTTCGAAGATCACGGAAGAAGGAAATACGGTTGAGCTGGCGAATGTTAACTGTCCGGGTCAAATCGTGGTTTCCGGTTCGGCAGCCGGCGTTCAAGCGGTTGTTGAGCGGGGCAAAGAAGAAGCCGGCGCGAAGCGAGTCATTCCGCTGGAAGTAAGCGGTCCGTTCCATTCCTCGCTGATGAAGCCTGCGGCTGAGAAGCTATCCGGCGTATTGTCGGAAGTAGCGATGAACGATGCGGCTATTCCGGTAGTGGCGAACGTAACCGCTGCTCCGGTGACGGAAGCGGCAGCGATCCGCAATCTTCTGGTCGAGCAGGTTTATTCACCTGTTCTATGGGAAGACAGCATTCGTTATCTCGCCGAACAAGGCGTAGACACGTTTGTTGAGATCGGCTCGGGAACCGTGCTTGCCGGCCTGATCAAGAAAATCGACAAAAATCTGCGCGTCATCTCTGTGAACAGCATTGCTGCTTTGGAAACACTGTAGTATCGTTCTCATGCAAAACTTGGAGGAGGCATACCATGTTTGCTAGTCTTGAAGGCAAAAAAGCGCTTGTAACGGGCGCATCCCGCGGTATCGGCCGCGCCATCGCCGTCGCACTTGCGGAAGCTGGCGCCGATGTAGCGATCAACTACTCCGGAAGCGAGGCTTCCGCGGCGGAGACGGCCAAAGCGGTTGAAGCGTTTGGCCGCCGCGCTATTATTCTGAAGGCGAACGTTGGCAAATCCGTTGAATTCGAAGCCATGGTCAAGGAAGTTGTTGATCAATTCGGTTCAATCGACATTTTAGTGAATAACGCAGGCATTACAAGAGATAATTTAATTATGCGTATGAAAGAAGAGGAATTTGACCAAGTTATTGAGACGAACTTGAAGGGCGTCTTTAACGGAATCAAAGCGGTTACGCGGCCTATGATGAAGCAGCGTTCCGGACGCATTATTAATATCTCTTCAGTAGTTGGCGTGCTCGGAAATCCGGGTCAATCGAACTATGTGGCGGCGAAAGCCGGCGTAATCGGCCTTACGAAGTCCAGCGCGCGCGAGCTTGCCTCCCGCGGCATTACCGTAAACTGCATTGCTCCCGGCTTTATTCAAACGGATATGACGGACAAGCTGTCCTCCGAGATGAAGGAATCGCTTTCGTCGCAAATCCCTCTTGCGCGCCTTGGCGCGTCTGAGGATATTGCGGCAGCGGTACGCTTCCTCGCATCCGATGCTGCTTCTTATATGACCGGCCAAACCGTCCATATTGACGGCGGCATGTACATGTAAGATAGCATCACGCCGCAATGACCGGAAATGCAACGGTTACGTATGGCGTTTTGTCTTAAATTCTCGTATAATACCCTAGGAGGAGGTGAATCGGATGTCCGAAGTAGTAGAACGTGTAAAGCGTATCGTCGTCGACAGACTTGGCGTAGACGAAGCGGAAGTCACGCTGGAAGCTTCCTTCAAAGATGACCTCGGCGCTGACTCTCTTGATGTCGTTGAGTTGGTCATGGAACTGGAAGACGAGTTTGATATGGAGATCTCTGATGAAGATGCAGAGACCATCACCACGGTGGGAGAAGTAGTCAATTACATACAATCTCATACGTAAGGAAACAAGGGTCCCGTTGTAATAAACGGGACTTCTCTCCATCTGAAGCACGGAATCATCATGATATTATGAATGAGCTTGTACGCTTTTTACTATAGAAGATGTGATGCACGCATCTAAATTGCAGTCCACTTTGAGGTGAATCTTACAATGAAACAAAGAGTTGTCGTTACCGGCATGGGGGTTATTACCTCGCTCGGTGCAGACCTGGAACAGTTTTGGGGTAATTTGATGGAAGGGAAATCGGGCGTATCGCGCATCGAAGCGTTTGACGTATCCGAATATCCGACTCAAATCGCCGCTGAAATAAAAAACTTCAATCCGGAAGATTACAATCTTGATAAAAAAGAAGCGCGCCGCATGGACCGTTTCGTTCAATTCGCATCCGTAGCCAGCTTAAGCGCGGTCAAAGACGCGGGTCTTGAGATCGGTTCCAATGTCGATCCCGAGCGCGTTGGCGTCATCGTGGGCTCCGGCATCGGCGGTCTCGGGACCTGGGAGGACCAGCATAACATCCTGCTCGAGAAAGGTCCAAAGCGCGTAAGCCCGTTCTTCATTCCGATGATGATCGCGAACATGGCTTCCGGACAAGTCTCGATGCTGACCGGCGCGAAAGGTCCGAACAGCACGGCGGTTACGGCTTGCGCAACGGGCACGCACTCGATCGGCGATTCGTTCAAGATGATTCAACGCGGCGATGCCGACGTCATGATCTGCGGCGGCGCGGAAGCGACAATCCGTCCAACGGGTCTTGCCGGCTTCTGCTCGATGCGCGCGATGTCCGTTCGCAACGACGAGCCGGAGAAAGCAAGTCGTCCGTTTGATATCGGCCGCGACGGTTTCGTCATGGGCGAAGGCGCAGGCGTTCTGATCCTGGAATCGCTGGAGCATGCGCAAAAGCGCGGCGCTCGCATCTACGCGGAAGTCATTGGCTACGGCATGAGCGGTGACGCTCACCATATGACGGAGCCGGATCCGGACGGAGCGGCACGCTGCATGACGAAAGCGCTGCGCGACGCGGGAATCGAACCAGAGGCGATTGATTATATCAACGCTCACGGTACTTCGACGCCGGTGGGCGACCGTTCCGAAACCAGCGCGATCAAAAAAGCGTTTGGCGAGCATGCTTATAAGCTGGCCGTAAGCTCCACCAAATCGATGACAGGCCACTTGCTTGGCGCTGCCGGCGGCGTGGAGGCCGTTATTTTGGGCCTTACGCTCAATAACGGCGTTATTGCTCCTACCATTAACCTGGAGAATCAAGATCCCGAGCTTGACCTGGATTACGTGCCGAATACGCCGCGTAAGGCGGATGTCAGAACGGCATTGTCCAATTCGTTCGGCTTCGGCGGTCATAACGCGACGATCGTGATGAAAGTCTATGAAGCGTGATTCCATTAACGAGCTGCAGACCCGTCTGCAGCTTCGCTTCAAACAGCTCAAGCTGCTGAAGCAGGCTTTTACGCATACTTCCTATGTCAATGAGCATAAACACGGGACGATCGAGCATAATGAACGCCTGGAATTTCTGGGCGATGCCGTATTGCAGCTCCTCGTATCGGAATATTTGTTTGCGGCTTATCCGAACCGTCCGGAAGGAGAGCTGACCCGTATGCGCGCATCCGTCGTTTGCGAGCCGTCATTGGCTCAATTCGCGGAGCGGCTGGAGCTTGGCGCCCATATTCAGCTTGGAAGAGGCGAAGAGCAGCTTGGAGGCAGACAGCGTCCCGCGCTGCTTGCCGATTTGTTTGAAGCTTTTGTCGGAGCCATCTTCCTTGATGCCGGCATAGAACGGACAAGAGCTTTTCTTGAGACGCATATGTTCCCGTACATTGAATCCAATGACTATGGCCTGCTGGTGAAGGACTTCAAGTCCAAGCTGCAGGAGCGCGCCCAGCACAAGGGGCTTGGCGCCGTAGAATACCGGATTATGGAAGAGCGTGGGCCTGCCCATGACCGTGAATTTGTCGTCGAGGTTTGCATCGGCGACATTCCTTACGGTAACGGCAGCGGAAGAACGAAGAAGGAAGCGGAGCAGCGTGCTGCGGCAGTTGCTTGGCAATCGCTAACGGAATAATGGAATAAGCCTGTTGCGGACTCAAGTCAGGGATCTGCGGCAGGCTTTTTTCTTTTTCATTTCTTCGGTACCTAGTCTGATTTTACAGCGGGTAAAAGGTTAACGAGCCGCGTTAAGTTGTGTTACAATAGGCGATGAGGTGAAAGCCAGGTTATGTTCCTGAAACGGATAGAATTATCGGGATTTAAATCGTTTGCCGACAAGACGGAAATGGAATTCGTCACCGGCATTACGGCTGTCGTTGGACCTAACGGCAGCGGTAAAAGCAATATATCGGACGGCATCCGCTGGGTGCTGGGCGAGCAGAGCGCCAAGAGCCTTCGCGGCGGCAAGATGGAGGATATTATCTTTGCCGGAAGCGACGCGCGCAAGGCCGTTAACTATGGAGAAGTATCGCTTACGCTTGATAACGGCGATGGGGCGCTGCCGCTTGAATACAATGAAGTGACGGTTACCCGCCGCGTCCACCGGAGCGGCGATAGCGAATATATGATTAACAAGCAGTCTTGCCGGTTAAAGGATATTACCGAGCTGTTTATGGATACGGGTATCGGCAAGGAGGCCTATTCCATTATCGGACAAGGCCGTATTGAGGAAATATTAAGTACCCGTTCGGAAGACCGCAGGGGTATTTTTGAAGAAGCGTCAGGCATTGTCAAATATAAATCGCGTAAACGCGAAGCCCAGCGCAAGCTGGAGGATACGGAGAATAATCTGCTCCGGATCCATGACCTTGTGACAGAGCTGGAGGACCAGGTCGAGCCGCTCCGCGTTCAATCGGAGAAAGCCATCCACTTCAAGCAGCTTAAAGAGCAGTTGAAGACGCAGGAGATCTCGATGTACGTACATAACATTGAAAACGTGTACGGCTCTTGGTCGGAATCCAATGCCAAGCTGGAGCGTTTGAAGCGTGAACAGCTGGAGCTGTCTACCGTTGTCAGCAAGCATGATGCCCATCTGGAGAAGGACCGTCAGGCGCTCCGCGAGCTGGAGGAAGCGCTCGACCGTCTTCACGAGGACATGCTTCACTACAGCGAAGAGTACGAGAAATGCGAAGGCTACGGCGAGGTTCTGAAGGAACGGAAGAAGAACCTGGAGCAAAACAAAAAGCAGCTTGAAGAAACGATTTCCGCACAAGACGAGAGAATCGCGGCGCTGACCAGCGAAGAAGCGGAATTCCGCAATCGCGCCGCGGTATTGGAGCTGCAGCTGGCGGAGCTCAAGCATAAGCTCGCCGTTGAGGAAGATCATTTGATTGGCGTAACCGGCGGTACGGCGGCGGATGCCGAAGAAATGCTGAAGGGCGAGTTGCTTGAGGTTCTCAGCACAATGGCTCAGCTGCGCAACGAAATCCGTTACGCTGCCCAGCAGCAGGAAGCGGTTCAGCGCCGCATGGAGCGCCTCAGCGACGAGGAAGCAAAGTGGGCGGAGCAGCAGCGTAAGCTCAATGCCCGCAGAGCAGAGCTCGAGAAGCAGCTTGAAGCTACGCTTGACGCCATCGGCAAGGCGCGCACCAAGTATATCGACCAAGCGGAAAAGGCCAAGGAGCTGGGTCAAATCGCGGAGGACGCTACGGCCGCGCTGCGCAAATGGGAGCAGAAACTCGATGCGCAAGTCTCGCGGCGCGATACGATGAAGGAAATGCAGGACGCATTGGACGGCTTTATGCATGGCGTCAGGGAAGTGCTTAAAGCTTCCCGCAGATCTTCCGGATCCGGAGGAATCAGCGGCGTGCACGGCGCCGTGGCCGAGCTTGTCCGAGTCCCCGAGAGAATAGAGACCGCTGTGGAAACCGCGTTAGGCGGAGCCCTGCAGCATATCGTTATGGAAGACGAGAAATCGGCGCGAAGCGCAATTTCCTTCCTGAAGCAACGCCAGCTTGGCCGTGCGACGTTCCTGCCGCTAGACGTTATCCGGGGCCGTCATGTTCCCGAGCACGAAAAGCGGATGGCCGAGTCGGTTGACGGCTTTGTCGGGGTTGCGGCGGATTTGGTATCCTGCGAACCGCGTTACGAAGCGATTATTCAAAATTTGCTCGGTAACGTGCTTTTGGCCGAAACGCTAGAGCAAGCCAACCGTATTGCATCCAAATGCCAATACCGCTACCGCGTCGTGACGCTGGAAGGCGATGTCGTAAATGCCGGCGGTTCGATGACGGGCGGCAGCCTCCAGAAGAAGGGGGCAAGCTTGCTTGGCCGTCAGCGCCAGATTGAAGCATTGGATCAAGAGATCGCCGAGGGCGAGAAAACAATCGCCCAGCTGCGCGACAAGTTAAGCGATATCCGCAAGGAGCAGTCCATCCTCTCGCAAAACATGGAGGAGCTTCGCTCGCAGGCCGAGCAGTTCCGGATTGACGAGCAGCAGGTCCGCGCCGAGCTGCAGCAGCTGAACAATGAAGCCAAGAACCTTAGCGAACAAGAGCAGCTGTTCACCGCAGACCGCACGAATCATACAGCGGAGCAGCAGTCGATGCAGAATATGGCGGCGGAAGCCGAGGTTCGGCTTGAGCAATTGACTGCGGACGAAGCACGTCTGCAGGAAGCGATCAGGCTGGCTGAAGAGCGCCGCAAGGCAAGCGAGACGGCGAAGGAGGAGCTGCAGGTCCAGTTGACGGATTTGAAAATTTCCGTCGCGAAGACCGATCAGGAGAAGCAATCCTTCGAGGATCAGGCGGCTCGCGTCCGCGCCGATATTCAGCGCGCCAAGCAGGAACTCGCCAACTACCGCAATCTGTATAGCCAGCAGGCTGCGGAAGCGGAGCGTCACAGCGAGGAGACGGTCGCCCAAATCGAGCAGCTGAACCATCTGCGCCTGAAGAAGCAGGAATGCGCGGAACAGACGGACCTGAAGCGTTCGGCCCGTGCCGACCGGGTGAAGGAGCTGGAGCAAGGCGAGAGCGATACGAAGGAACAGCGCGGACAGCTTCGTCAGGTGGAAGAGCAGATGCGCCAGACCGAGATCGCGGCTAACCGCCTCGATGTCGAGTTGGACAACCTGCTCCGCAAGCTGAGCGAGGAATACGAGCTTAGCTTTGAACTAGCGAAGGAGCAGTATCCGGTGCCCGAGGATATCGTAGGCACGCAAAACGCCGTCCGCGATATCAAGCGCCAGATTACGGCGCTTGGCGACGTCAACCTGGGCGCCATCGAAGAGTATGAACGCGTAAGGGAGCGTTTCGAATTCCTTACCGAGCAGAAGGACGATCTTGTTGAAGCCAAAACCACCTTGTATCAGGTTATCCGCGAGATGGACGAAGAGATGTCCAATCGCTTCCGGTCAACCTTCGAGCAGATCCGCAGGCATTTCGTGGTCGTATTCGCGAAGTTGTTTGGCGGAGGCCGGGCCGACCTGGTATTGGTTGATCCGGAGAGGGTCCTGGATACGGGGATTGATATCGTGGCTCAGCCTCCGGGCAAAAAGCTGCAAAACCTGCAGCTGCTATCCGGCGGTGAGCGGGCGCTTACGGCTATCGCCTTATTGTTTGCCATCTTGCAGGTGAAGCCGGTGCCGTTCTGCGTGCTGGACGAGGTAGAAGCGGCTCTCGACGAAGCGAACGTTGCCCGTTTCGCCCAATACTTGCGCGAGTTCTCCGGACTTACCCAATTTATTGTCGTAACGCACCGCAAAGGCACGATGGAGGAAGCCGATGTCCTGTACGGCGTAACGATGGAGGAAGGCGGCGTATCGAAGCTGGTATCCGTGCGCCTGGAAGAAGACGCGGAAGAGCAGGAATCCGCATAAATAGCGGCCTAATAGGATGGAGGACTTGAACCCGAATGAGTTTTTTCAAAAAGCTGAAGGAAAGCATCGCTTCGAAAACCGAAGCGGTAACGACGATATTCAAGGAAGGTCTGACCAAGACGCGCGTTGCCCTTGTCGAGAAGGTCGAAGAGCTGATTACGCGCCGCAAAAAAATCGATGAGGAGTTCTACGAGGAGCTCGAGGAAATTCTCATCGGTGCCGATGTCGGCGTCAATACGGTTATGACCTTGATTGACGAGCTTCGCGCCGAAGTGAAGAAGCGTAAAATCGAGCAGGCAGCCGAGCTGCAGCCAATCCTGTCGGAAAAGCTGATCGGTTTGCTGAAGGGGGAGCAGAACCCCGGTCTTCAAATGGCGAAAAGCGGCATTACCGTTATCTTGTTCGTTGGCGTTAACGGCGTCGGCAAGACAACAACGATCGGCAAGCTCGCCCATAAATTCAAAAGCGAAGGCAAAAGCGTGCTTCTGGCGGCGGGCGACACATTCCGTGCGGCGGCTATCGAGCAGCTCGAAGTATGGGGGCAGCGCGTTGGCGTTGACGTGATCAAGCAGCAATCCGGTTCCGATCCGGCCGCGGTTATGTTTGACGCGGTTCAAGCGGCAAAGCAGCGCGGCGTTGACGTCCTTCTCTGCGATACGGCCGGCCGTCTCCAAAACAAGACTAACCTGATGGAGGAGCTGAACAAGATTTTCCGCGTTATCCAGCGCGAAATTCCGGATGCTCCGCATGAAGTGCTGCTGGTGCTAGATGCGACAACGGGCCAGAACGCCCTCAGCCAAGCGAAGCTCTTCGGCGAAAAGAGCGGGGTTACCGGGCTTGTTCTGACCAAGCTCGACGGTACGGCAAAAGGCGGCATTGTTATCGCCATCCGCAATGAACTAAACCTGCCGGTGAAGCTTGTTGGTCTTGGCGAGAAGATGACGGACCTTCAGGAATTCGACTCCGAGCAGTTCGTTCATGCCTTGTTTGCTGGGCTGATCCAGCGTGAAGAAGAACAGTCCGAAACAAATTAAATAAGTGACAAGGACAAAAGCTTGACAGTGCCAACGGCGATCGTGTAAGATAAGAGACGTTGTGACACTGTCAAGGCTTTTTGCTTGACGGATGATTTGGAAAGGGGCTTTGAGCGGATGACCATACATGAACCCGATGCCCTAGCCAAGACAACACGCATCAACTTATTATTTGATTTCTATGAGCCGCTGCTCACGGAGAAACAGCGGACCTTCTTAAAATATTATTTTCACGACGATTACTCGCTTGGCGAGATCGCAGCCGAATCCGGCATCAGCCGGCAAGCCGTTTACGAGCATGTGAAGCGGGCGGAGCAGGTGCTTGAGGGCTATGAAGCCAAGCTTCATCTGCTGGCTAAGCATGAAACCATGCAGCAGCTTGCCTCAGGGCTGGAACGGAAGGTTGCCGAGCTGCCAATCGATCCTACTTATAAGCAAAATCTTCTAAAAGACATAGAGCAATTGACGAAGACCGAAATTATGATGTGACGGAGGTGACGAATCATGGCGGCATTTGAGAGCTTAACGAACCGATTGCAAAATGTGTTCAGCAAGCTGAGAGGCAAAGGCAAAGTAACGGAAGAGGACTTGAACGAGGCGATGCGCGAGGTACGTCTTGCGCTGCTCGAAGCTGACGTTAACTTTAAGGTCGTCAAAGATTTTATCGCCAAAGTGAAAGAGAAGGCGCTTGGCCTGGATGTTTCCAAGAGCTTTACGCCAGGCATGGTCGTCATCGACATCGTTAACAAAGAGTTAACGGAATTGATGGGCGGCACGCAAAGCAAGCTTGCAAAAGCGAACAAGCCTCCTACCGTTATTATGATGGTTGGTTTGCAGGGTGCGGGTAAGACGACGACTACAGCCAAGCTGGCCAAATTGCTTCAAAAAGGCAATAGCAAGCCGCTGCTCGTAGCGTGCGACATTTACCGTCCCGCGGCGATCAAGCAGCTGCAAGTGCTTGGCGAGCAGATTAACGCCCCGGTATTCTCGCTTGGCGACCAGACTTCACCGGTTGAGATTGCAAAAGCGGGCCTGGCGCATGCGAAAGAAAACCACAACGATTACGTCATCTTCGATACCGCGGGCAGGCTGCATATCGATGAAGCGCTGATGGAAGAGCTGAAGCAAATTCATCAGAACGTGAAGCCCGATGAAGTCTTGCTCGTCGTTGACGCGATGACCGGTCAAGACGCGGTAAACGTTGCGCAGAGCTTCCATGACCAGTTAGAGCTAACGGGTGTCGTTCTGACGAAGCTTGACGGCGATACGCGCGGCGGTGCGGCATTGTCCGTCAAAGCGGTAACCGGCAAGCCGATCAAGTTCGCTGCGATGGGCGAGAAGATCGATGCGCTTGAGCCGTTCCATCCGGACCGGATGGCTTCCCGGATTCTCGGGATGGGAGATATGCTGTCCCTGATCGAGAAAGCGCAAGCGAACATTGATGCCGATAAAGCGGCCGAGATGGAACGGAAAATGCGGACCGCCGAATTTACGTTCGACGACTTCCTTGAGCAAATGGCGCAAATCCGCAATCTTGGTCCGTTGGATCAGCTGATGGATATGCTGCCCGGCATGAACAAGATGAAGGGAAACATGAAGGATCTGAAGGTGGACGAGAAGCAGATCAACCGCGTTGAAGCGATTGTCCGCTCAATGACGAAGGCGGAGAAGCAAAAGCCGGAGCTACTGAACCACAGCCGCCGCAAACGCGTAGCAGCGGGCAGCGGCACGTCGATTACGGAAGTCAATCGGCTTATCAAGCAATTCGAAGACATGCGCAAGATGATGAAGCAGTTCTCGTCCATGATGGGACCTAAAGGTCCAAAAGGCGGAATGAAAGGTCTGAAGGGCATGCTTGGCAAAGGCGGAAAAGGGTTTAAGTTCCCGTTCTAACCGATATAAAGCGCAGTTGATTAACCGAAGGAGGTGAATTTCCATGGCAGTACGTATTCGTCTGAAACGTATGGGTGCTCACAAGGCTCCATTCTACCGCGTTGTCGTTTCTAACTCCCGTTCCCCACGTGACGGTCGCTTTATCGAAGAAATCGGTACTTACAACCCGGTTGCTCAACCGGCTCAAGTGTCGATCGACGAAGAGAAAGCTTTGAAATGGCTGCAAACAGGTGCTCAAGCATCTGATACCGTTCGCGACTTGCTTTCCAAAGCAGGTGTCCTGAAAAAGTTCCATGAGCTTAAGCAACAGAAATAACTGTTGAACAGCGGAGGGCCTTGAAATGAAAGAATTGATTCTTGTCATCGCAAAGGCGTTAGTGGATCATCCAGAGGACGTGCGCGTGAATGAGCGAGAGGATGACCGAGGTACGGTGTACGAGCTGTCGGTTCACGCCGATGATATCGGCAAGGTAATCGGCAAGCAGGGACGGATTGCGAAAGCAATTCGCGCCGTCGTTACGTCAGCGGCCATCAAATCCCAGAAGCGCGTTATCGTAGACATCATATCGTAAAAACATACGATGCAGGGTTAGGATAATTATCCTAGCCCTTTTTCGTACAAATAGAGACGGGTGGTTACATACGATGAGCAAAAAATATTATAATGTCGGCAAGCTTGTGAATACGCATGGCCTGCGCGGCGAAGTTAAAGTATTGCCCCAGACGGATTTCGCCGAAACCCGGTTTGCGAGCGGAAGCAAGCTGTCCCTGCAGCACCCTGACAGCGGACAAAAGCTCGAAGTGGAGGTAACCGGCGCCAGGGAGCATAAAGGGATGTTTATCCTGAAGCTGAAGGGCTTTTACGACATTAACGAGGCTGAGAAATACAAGGGCTGGACGCTGAAAATCGCCGAGGAAGAATTGGACCAGCTCGAAGATGGCGAATACTATTACCATGAAATCATGGGCTGCCGGGTATTAACGGAAGACGGCGAAGAGCTTGGCACAATCTCGGAGATTCTCCGCCCCGGCGCGAATGATGTATGGGTCGTGGATATGCCAAAGAAAAAGCAGCTGCTCCTGCCGGTTATTGACGATGTCCTGCTGAAGGTCGACGTGGCAAACAAAACGGTAACCGTACGGTTGCTGGAAGGGCTGATCTCATGATGCGTATCGATGTGCTGACGCTGTTCCCGGAGATGTTCGACGGCGTATTTGGCGCGAGCATCCTGGGCAAAGCTAAAGAAAAAGGAATTGTATCGCTTGAAGCGATTAATTTCCGCGAGTACTCCAATAACAAGCATAACACGGTTGACGATTATCCGTACGGAGGGGGAGGCGGAATGGTCCTCAAACCCGAACCCGTATTTGCCGCTGTAGAGGATTTGATGGCCAAGAAGGAGAGCGGAGCTCGTCCCCGCGTTATTCTGATGTGCCCGCAAGGCGAATCCTTCACGCAAAAGAAAGCCGAAGAGCTGGCAAAGGAAGAGCATCTTGTGCTGATCTGCGGTCATTACGAGGGCTACGACGAACGTATTCGGGAGCACTTGGTAACCGATGAGCTGTCGATTGGCGACTATGTGCTGACAGGCGGAGAAATCCCGGCAATGGCCGTTATCGACAGCGTCGTTAGGCTGCTTCCCGGCGTGCTAGGCAACGAGACTTCCGCAGTCACGGATTCCTATAGCACGGGTCTGCTGGAATATCCGCATTACACGCGACCGCCCGTATTCAGGGACTGGGGAGTCCCGGATGTGCTTGTTTCCGGCAATCATGCCAAGATTGACGCCTGGAGACGCGAGCAGTCGCTGCTCCGGACGCTTGAGCGCCGTCCGGATCTGCTGGATAAGGCAGAGCTGACGGATAAGGAACGCAAGTGGCTGAACCTTCAACAGAAAAATCAATCGACATAAAAAAGAACCGTCGCACAGCCTATAAGGCCGAGCAGGCGGTTTTTTTGCCCTATTTAGATGCAGCTTGTACCAGATGGTTCGCTGCAATGCTCCGGATGTTGCTCGAAATGGCATGGAAAGCCGATTTCAGGATCCCTTTTTTTCGCCTTATTTTCAGGCGCGGAATGAACCGGCTTGCAAACGCATTTGACAGTTTTAACGGGTTTGCAGCATTTGACAGGTTTGCAGCATTTAACGGATTTACAGCCGTAACCGCTTTTCTTTTTGGAGCTGCTTTTCTTCTTGCAGAAGCCGTATCCGGTTTTTTTGGCGTAAGAACGGCAGCCGTAACCCAAAGTTTTTACTTCTTGTTCTCTATTACTCATCGTCCGTAACCTCCCCCTTAACGAATTCTTTTTCCTTTGAAACGAGTGGAGCCTCCCTTTAAAATGAAGCCGCCGGAGACATGGGATGAAGCAGATAATTTGACTTTGTCTCCCTTGCGGAGTCTTTTGACGGCAGCCGCCGCAATAATCTCGCGGTCCGAATGAATGACTTTGCTGCCGGCAAAAACAACGATATCGTTGACGGTAAGAAGAAGCTGTACCTCGTCCGGCTCCTGCGAGCCTCTGCGGTAAAGGATGCTGCCGAATAGAGAGTAGACGCCGTCATGCTTTGGCATAAACGATGAAGTGACGGGGTTATATTCGTTTGCCGCATCAAAGATAACTTTGCCATACTTTACCGTAACGCCAAACTCCGGTCTGCCGATGGATTGATTTTTTGCAGAGACGGCTTTGAAAGCGGACTTAAACGACCGTGGACGGCATGTCCCTTTTTTTACTTTGCGGATCGACATCAAGACATGACCTCCTTTCCTGAGAAATCATTGCTGTCACAGCAATACTTCAAGGTATGCATATTGAAATTTGATAGAAACGGCAGATGTAGCGAATCTATTAAATAGGCGCGCGTAAAAAGAACTCCCTGTCCGAAGAGGTCGTAACAATTCCGCGGCCTGCGCTCAAGGTCTGAACGAAGGGCAATTGCGAATTATGCGGCAGAAACGGCATATAACTCGGAAGTCCATGAAATAGGCTATATATAATGGATTAAACGTGTATATTGCTTATCTTTTGGATATACTGAAGAAATAATAGAATTTTTGCGGGCAATACGGAATATTAGGTTGAAAAATGTTCTACGCTGTGATAAAATTTCAAATGTTGTTCGTATTAATCGGGCGGTCCGCTAATAGTGATGACGCTGCTCATAGGAGCAGAAAGAGCTATTAAGAACGTCTATGGTGGAAGGAGTGAAACTACAATGAATCTTTTACAAACGATTGCTCAGGAACAGCTTCGTCAAGACCTTCCTAGCTTCCGTCCTGGTGACACGCTGAAAGTACACGTTAAAGTTATCGAGGGCTCGCGCGAGCGTATTCAGTTGTTCGAAGGCGTTGTAATCAAACGTCGCGGCGGCGGAATCAGCGAAACTTTCACAGTTCGCAAAATTTCGTACGGTGTCGGTGTGGAAAGAACTTTCCCGCTGCATTCGCCAAAACTCGAGAAAATTGAAGTTGCTCGTCGCGGTAAAGTGCGTCGCGCGAAACTGTACTATCTTCGCGAACTGCGCGGTAAAGCTGCAAGAATTAAAGAAATTCGTTAAGATCAAACGACAAGAGGGGCTTGCTCAAACAAGCTCCTTTTCGTTATTTTGACATGACTTGCTATGTACGAATAGGGACACTATAGAATGGAAAGAAGGCGTACTGGTGAATTCACAACAACATAATGAAGATTCGAATCAGCAATCAGAAGCAATCGATGGATCTGTACTGAATACATCAGGACCCGCTGACGCTAAAAAAGGCGGACGAGCTTACAAGGAAATTGTAGATTGGATTAAAGCGCTCGCAATCGCGGTCATTCTCGTGTTTATTATCCGTACGTTTCTGTTCTCGCCATTTATCGTTGAAGGACCTTCCATGGAGCCTAACTTCTATACGGGTGAGCGCCTGATTGTCAACAAGCTGATTTTCAAAATCCGCGAGCCGCATCACGGAGAAGTCGTGGTGTTCCATGTGCCTGATCAAGGACGCGATTTCATTAAACGGGTTATCGGCGTACCGGGCGACACGATCAAGGTTGTGGGCGACGACGTGTTCGTTAACGATCAGAAGGTTGATGAGCCTTATATTAAAGAAGCTATCGAAGCGGCACATGCGAACGGCGAGCTGTACAATACCGGACCGGACTTCCCGAACGCGAACGTTTCGGAATCCGTTGTTCCGGACGGCAAGATTTTTGCAATGGGCGACCATCGCGGAAACAGCCAGGACAGCCGCGACATCGGCTTTGTATCCGAAAAAGAAGTTATCGGCCGTGCAGACGCCATGTTCTGGCCATTAAATAAAATCAGCATCATTAAGCGCTACAAAGTGCACTGGTAATGTTGCAATGAGGTGAGGAAATGACCATTCAATGGTTTCCCGGTCATATGACCCGGGCAAAACGGCAAATTCAAGAGAAGCTTAAACTAATCGATATTGCCATTGAGCTATTGGATGCGCGTATTCCGCTTTCCAGCCGCAACCCGATGGTTGATGAGATACTCGGCGGCAAGCCGCGGCTGATTGTTTTGAACAAGTCGGATTTAGCCGATCCGAGGGTGACGGAGCAATGGATCGACTATTTCAAATACGAAGGTCATGAAACGGTAGCCGTCGATTCGTCGACAGGCACGCGCGTCGGTGATATTCCGGTGAAGGCCAAGGAAATATTGCAGGAGAAAATCGAACGTCAGGTGGCGAAAGGGATGAATCCTCGTGCCGTTCGGGGGCTGATCGTCGGTATCCCGAATGTCGGCAAATCGACGCTGATCAACCGCCTGGCTGGCCGCAACATCGCGATCACGGGAGATAAACCGGGTGTTACGAAGGGACAGCAGTGGATCAAAACAACCTTCGACATGGACCTTCTCGATACGCCGGGCATTCTGTGGCCGAAGTTCGAGGATGAACTCGTTGGCTACCGTCTTGCGATGACGGGCGCGATCAGAGAGCAGATCCTGAACGTGGAGGATATCGCGTTTTTCGCGGTTCGCGAGCTTGCCGAGCGTTATTGGCCGGCGCTTCAGGAGCGTTTCAAACTGGACAAAGCCCCAACCGATCCATCGGAGTCGGATGAAGTGGTAAGGATTATGGAAGACATCGGCCGCCGCAGAGGCTGCCTCGTAAGCGGGGGGCAAGTGGACTTGGAGAAAGTATCCGGCATTATTTTGCGGGAGCTCCGTTCAGGCAATCTTGGCCGCATAACGCTGGAAGCACCGTTCCCTGCGGCTGCAGGCAGACCGGGGGAGCAATAAACGTGCTGGAATACGAACAGAGATTATGGGATGAAGGGTATTCCGCCATTGCCGGCGTGGATGAGGTAGGCAGAGGCTGCCTGTTTGGCGACGTTGTGGCCGCAGCGGTTATTTTACCGCCTCATCTTGTTCTTGAAGGCGTTAACGACTCCAAGAAGCTGTCGGAGAAAAAGCGGAACGAGCTCTACGACATCATCGTTGACAAAAGCATGGCGTGGGCTGCGGCTCGCGTGGATGCCGAGACCATTGACCGAATCAACATCAAGCAGGCTGCAAGGCTTGCCATGAAGATCGCGCTGGAATCGCTGAAGACGGAACCGGATTATTTGCTAGTGGACGCGGAAAAGGTAGACCTGCCGAAGCCTCAGCTAGCGATAATAAAAGGGGATGCCACCAGTCAGTCGATTGCCGCCGCCTCGATTATCGCGAAGGTGACAAGAGACCGGCTGTGCGAGAAAGAATGGGAGCGGCTTTATCCGGAGTATGGAATTGCGATACATAAAGGCTATGCAACCAAGCTGCACCGGGAACGGCTGCTCGAATACGGTGCAAGTCCGCTTCACCGCAAATCTTTCTTGGGTAAAATATTCGTGGAGCAACAACAGCTATTTTAAAATAATTTTCTTAATATGGTGCTGGAAAGACAGCGTACTGCTCGCAATGGAGCGATACGCTGTCTTTTTTTTCGGGGAACGGCGGAGAGCTTAGAATTATTTAGATCAGGAGCATGCAGAAAGTCGCTGCGTTGTTCTTCAGAAGAAGCGCTCATCTACCGATAAATAGGGTAACTAAAATGCGCGTTGTGTCGTTTCAGCTTATGCCACAGATGAAGAAGGTGACCGAATGAATATTGGACAGTTGGTAAGAGGATTATTGGGAGAGTCGTCCGGCAGCGGGGATACCCGCAAGCTGGAGCTGAAGCCGGGTCAGGTTGTCCGGGGTTTGGTTCTGCAGCTGTTGGAAAATAACGAAGCAACGGTTCAGATAAACGGCGTGCAGGTTCGCGCGGTTCTCGAGCTTCCGCTTGAGCCGGGCAAATTTGCGATGCTGCAGGTACAGCCGCAATCCGCCGGCGGCCTGCTTGTGCTGAAGCAGGTGGAGAATCAGGCGGGTCTGGAGGATGCTCTGAAGGATTGGCTGAAGCAAAGCGGCCTGCCCGATCAGGAGTGGGCAAGTAACATCTTGAAGGATCTTAGAAAAGACGGCGTGACGATGAGCCGTGACACGTTTGCGGCGCTGAAGGCGGCAGCCGAGGCAATGCCGCAGGGTGCGAATGCCGAGGAATGGATGCAAGCGGCGGCGGCGGGGTTGAAGCGCGGGCTGCCGATGTCCGGCGGCACGGTCGGAGCGCTGCAGCAGGTTATGTTCGGGCGTCCGCCGCACGAACTGCTGGATACGCTGCAGCAGCAGCTTGCTGCCATCGCCGGCGAAGCATTTGGCGATGATGCGGGCGCAGCCGCGCCGCGTGCCGCCAGCGGGCCGCAGGCGCTGCCGCAGCTGGCCGCGCGGCTGGCTGCGCTGCTCGCCGAAGGCGCGGCGCTGCAGAGCGCCGCGGCCACGGCGGAGCCGCCCGCGGCAGCCGCGCCGCGGGCGCCGGCAGCGCAGCGCGCCGAAGGCATAGGCGCGGGCAGCCAAGCCGCGCCTGCTGCGGCAGCGCAAGCGTCCGCGGCGGAGCCCGCGGAGCAGGGCGCGGAGCCGCAAGGCGCCCGCCCGGGCGCGGCTGCGGGCGGCAGCACGTCATCATCCGGCAACTGGCTCGGCCAGATGATGAAATGGATGGGCGTCGACTATGAGAATCAATTGTCGAAGCAATTACCGGTTCCGCCTGCTCAAGGGTCTGTTCAGCCTCAAGAACAGGATACGCCTATGGCAGGCAATGGCCATGTTAACGACAGCGTAACTGCAGATGAACCAATTGTTACGCGCAGCGCCAATGGCGTGGCAGATTCGCTTACTCGCCGACAGGCAGCCGAAGGGCGTCTGGAAACGCGCCAAAGCCCGAATACGCAGCAGGAGCAGGCGGCAGGGCAGCAGCCCGAACAGGCGGACGCTGCTGCCCCTCGCGACAAAGACCATAAAGTTGTCCAAAACGATCGGTTCCGCGAGCCGCAAGTTACCGTTCAGCATCTGTCAACGGACCTGGTGAAAGCGGAGGATAACAAGCCTGCAGCGCAGGAATCGTTAAAAAGCACGTTGCTTGCCATTGCCGCTTCCAGCGACACACCGCCAGCCCTACGCGAAACCGCGCAGCAGCTCGTCCAGCAGATAACGGGACAGCAGCTGCTGTTGTCGCCGGAGCGCAACGGTGCTGTTTTCTCTCATCTTACCATGTTTGTGCCCCTTAACGGTCCGGATGGAAATCAGACCGCTTCCGTTCATATTCAGACGAGAAGAGGGCGTCAGGGCCAGCTGGACGCGGAAAATTGCCGTCTATTATTCGATCTGTCGATGAAGACGCTAGGTCCTACCTTGGTTGACGTTAACGTCATGGACAAAATCGTCAGCCTGACGTTATGGAACGACCATCCGGCAATAGCTGCGCTCGTAGACTCCGCCCGCACGGAAATTACGGCAAGTCTTAATCAGGCAGGCTATCAATTGCTGTCCCTTCGCGCAACTCCAACAAGAGCGGATAGCGATGAGGGGGAAGGGGTTAAACGGATCA
Source organism: Paenibacillus sp. BK033 (assembly GCF_004345425.1). Classification (GTDB taxonomy): domain Bacteria; phylum Bacillota; class Bacilli; order Paenibacillales; family Paenibacillaceae; genus Pristimantibacillus. The sequence goes on along the minus strand of NZ_SLVP01000002.1, from coordinate 206,104 downwards.
TGCCGGATCCGGCTCAATTCGTAAACACGCGTTATAAAGGAGTCGACATAAGGGCATGAGTCCGGAACAGAAGAACGGCAAGGAGAAGAGGACGGTTAAAAAGGCCGTAGCGTTGAAATACGAGCCTGGGGTGCACAAAGCGCCGGTGGTAACCGCCAAAGGGAGAGGTTATTTGGCGGAGCAAATATTGGAGCAGGCGGCAGAGCATCATGTGCCGGTGCAGCAGGACTCTTCGCTTGTGGAAGTATTGTCCAAGCTGGATGTCGACCAATCGATTCCGCCCGAGCTCTATACGCTGGTCGCCGAGGTCTTGAGCTTTGTATATCGTTCCGACCAGAGAGCGAGGGATTTGGATGAGTGAGGACCGAAGAAGGCAAACCGGATTGGCCGGCGAAACGGCTGCATGCCGATATCTTGAGAACGAAGGCTATACCGTCATCGAGCGGAATTGGCGCTGCCGTTCCGGAGAGATTGATATTATCGCTTCCATCGATGATACGCTCATATTTGTCGAAGTAAGGACGAGAAGAGCGGGAGGACGATTCGGGACAGCGGCCGAATCCGTAGACCGCCGAAAGCAGCAGCAGGTGGCGCTAGTCGCACAGGTTTATTTGCGGATGCGACAATTAAACTATCCGCCTATGCGGTTTGATGTAATCGCGGTATCCATGAATCGCGATGATTCCATCAGCGAAATTAAACATATAAAAGCGGCTTTCTAACCTATCCGGTGGAAAGCCGCTTTCGTCTTTTTTATAGATCCAATCTACGGTATTGAATCGCTTCCGCCACATGCACATCTTCCACGTATTCGCTTCCTTCGACATCCGCAATGGTCCTTGCCAGCCGCAATATACGGTCATAGGCGCGCATGCTGATATTCAGCACCGTTAGCGCTTGGTCAAGCAGCTCGAAAGCTTCATTCTTCATTAGAATCGAGCGCCTGAGCGCTTTGCCGGAGAGCCGTGCCGGCGTTTTGGTTAGCCCCAGCTCCTCATCCCGCCGTTCTTTTCTGGCTCTCGCCTCAAGCACAAGCTGTCTCATTCGGGCGGTGGTCATGTCGGCAGGACTTGCCGGATCGCCCGCCGGCTCTAACGGTCTAGGAACTTCGAGCTGGATATCGATCCGGTCAAGAAGAGGGCCGGACATCTTGCTTTTATATTTGGCAATCGCCGAGTCGCTGCAGGTGCAGCGTTTCTCGGCCGTTTCATGGCCAGCGTATCCGCACGGGCACGGATTAAAGGACACGGCCAGCATAAGCCTGGCCGGGAAATGAAATACGGCTCGGGATCTCGCGATGGTGACGATTCCGTCCTCCAGCGGCTGGCGCAATACCTCAAGCACGGCTCTGGAGAATTCCGGCAGCTCGTCGAGATAAAGCACGCCATGATGGGCGAGTGTCACCTCGCCGGGCTTCGGCACCGAACCGCCGCCTATGAGCCCTCCGGCCGAAATCGTGTGATGCGGTGAGCGGAAGGGAGCGATCCTTATCAGACCTTTCGCGTCGGTTGACAGCTTGCCAGCCGCGCTGTAAATCTTGGTCACTTCCAGCGCTTCTTCTTCGGTGAGAGGAGGAAGGATGCCGGGGAGACGACGGATCATCATCGTTTTGCCGGTTCCGGGCGGTCCCGCGAACAAGATATTGTGTTTGCCGGCCGCGGCGATAAGCAATGCGCGCTTGGCTTGCTGCTGCCCGTACACGTCGCTGTAGTCTCCAAAGTCGACAGCATGCTCTGCCGCGGCTGCAGCAGAGGCAAGCGCCCTGCTTGCAGCAGCGTCAAACCGGATTGCGGACCAGGCTTCGGCATCTTTATTTTGCGTTAAGAGCTCCTTCAGATGGGTTACCGCATAAAGCTCCATCTCCGTTATCCATGCGGCTTCTTTGGCATTGGCCAGCGGCAGCAGCACCTTCCGGATGCCGGAACGCTTAGCCTGCTCGATCATAGCCAAAACGCCGGGCACAGGACGGATATCGCCATTCAGGGACAATTCTCCAATGAGCATCGATTGCTCGAAGGGTTTTGCTTCCAGTTGGCCGCTGGCGGTTAGAATACCCGCTGCGATCGCAAGGTCAAAGGCAGTGCCCTCCTTGCGCAAATCCGCCGGAGCCAGATTTACCGTTATGCGGTCAAGCGGAAAAGTGAAGCCGCTGTTTTTAATCGCTGCGCGGACCCGTTCAACGGATTCTCTGACGGCAGGGTCGGGCAGCCCGACAACGCTGATCTGCGGCAAACCGCTGGCAATATCGACTTCCACGGAAATGGCTTTTCCTTCGACTCCTAGAACGCTGCTGCTATGCATTAAACTGAACATAAAAAAGAGCACCTCCAAAAATAGGATGAAGGTGCTTCCTCACGTCCGAATCTCGTCGTATAAAATTATCGTAAAATCATCATAGTGCAAAAAAGACAAGTCTGTCAATATTGGAAAAACAAGTATGAATTCTTCAAAAAAATAGGGCATACTACTCTAGTCCGTCGGTGATTTAATCTCATTTTGAGATCAAATCCATATCAAAAAACCAAAACCCGAAGGGTCGAAATATGGCATAAATAATGCTACAATGATTAAGGTTTGTGTACATATGACTGAAGTTGAGTCTGTGAAATGGAGGATTTCTAACAATGAATATCCATGAGTATCAAGGCAAAGAGGTCCTGAAACAGTACGGTGTTGCTGTTCCAGAAGGAAAGGTAGCTTTCTCCGTTGACGAAGCGGTAGAAGCGGCGCAAGCACTGGGTACTCCAGTGGTCGTTGTAAAAGCGCAAATTCACGCTGGCGGCCGCGGTAAAGCGGGCGGCGTTAAAGTAGCGAAAAACATCGATGAAGTTCGCGCATATGCCAGCGAGATTCTTGGCAAAGTGCTCGTTACTCATCAAACTGGCCCGGAAGGTAAAGAAGTTAAACGTCTTCTTATCGAGCAAGGCTGCGACATCAAGAAAGAATACTATGTAGGCGTTGTTATTGACCGCGGCACCGGCCGCGTAACAATGATGGCTTCCGAAGAGGGCGGCACGGAGATTGAAGAAGTAGCAGCTCACTCGCCTGAGAAAATCATCAAGGAAGTCATTGACCCTGCAATCGGTCTGCAAGTGTTCCAAGCACGCAAACTTGCTTATGCAATCAACATTCCTAGCGAGCTTGTTAACAAAGCGGTTAAATTTATGATCGCTCTGTACAATGCGTTCGTTGACAAAGATTGCTCCATCGCCGAGATCAACCCGCTTGTTGTTACTGGCGACGGCAACGTTATGGCGCTTGACGCTAAGCTGAACTTCGATTCCAATGCGCTCTACCGTCACAAAGATATCGTGGCGCTTCGCGACCTGGAAGAAGAAGACGCAAAAGAGATCGAAGCATCGAAATACGACCTGAGCTACATTGCCCTCGAAGGCAACATCGGCTGTATGGTTAACGGCGCCGGACTTGCAATGGCGACGATGGACATCATCAAATACTACGGCGGCGACCCTGCCAACTTCCTTGACGTAGGGGGCGGCGCTACGAAAGAGAAAGTTACGGAAGCGTTCAAGATCATCCTGTCCGACGAGAACGTGAAAGGTATTTTCGTTAATATCTTCGGCGGCATTATGCGTTGCGACGTTATCGCCGAAGGCGTTATTGCTGCTGCGAAAGAGCTTGGCCTGGACCGTCCGTTGGTTGTTAGACTGGAAGGCACTAACGTTGAGCTTGGCAAAAAAATGTTAAACGAATCGGGATTAAACATTGTTGCGGCTGACTCCATGGCAGACGGCGCGCAAAAAATCGTTAATCTCGTCAAATAGTACGAATTCATTAACGGGGATGTGAAATTCGATGAGCATTTTGGTCAATAAAGACACAAAAGTAATCACGCAAGGGATTACAGGCGCAACTGGTTTGTTCCATGCGAAAGGCGCATTGGACTACGGCACGCAAATGGTTGGCGGCGTAACACCGGGCAAAGGCGGCACTAACGTCGATATTACGCTGGAGAACGGTAACGTTGTTTCTCTTCCGGTATTCAATACGGTTGAGCAAGCGGTAGCGGCTACCGGCGCAACAGCATCGGTAATCTATGTACCGCCTGCATTCGCGGCTGACTCGATCATGGAAGCGGTAGACGCTGGTCTTGATCTGGTCATCTGTATTACGGAAGGCATTCCGGTTCTGGACATGGTTAAAGTAAAACGCTACATGGAAGGCAGCAAAACGACTCTGATCGGTCCTAACTGCCCGGGCGTTATTACTCCAGGCGAATGCAAAATCGGCATTATGCCGGGCTACATTCATACAAAAGGCCATGTAGGCGTCGTTTCCCGCTCGGGAACTCTCACTTACGAAGCGGTTCATCAGCTTTCGACTCGCGGCATCGGTCAATCTTCCGCGGTTGGTATCGGCGGCGACCCTGTTAAAGGCTCCGAGTTTATCGATATCCTGAGCCGTTTCAACGAAGATCCGGATACTTACGCCGTTATCATGATTGGCGAAATCGGCGGTACGGCAGAGGAAGAAGCTGCCGAATGGATCAAAGCCAACATGAAGAAACCTGTTGTAGGCTTCATTGGCGGCGCTACGGCCCCTCCAGGCAAACGCATGGGTCATGCCGGCGCTATTATTTCCGGCGGTAAAGGCACGGCCGCAGAAAAAATCGCTACTTTGGAAGCTTGCGGAATCAAAGTGGCTCCAACGCCTTCCGACATGGGCTCGACGCTTGTATCGGTGCTTAAAGAAAAAGGCCTGCTTGAGAAATGCACAACCGGTGTAGCTCAAGCCTAATTAAACAATCGCATATTAATGAAGCATTAAAGGTAAGCAACCTTTCAAAGCCCGTTTTGGGCTTGAAAGGTTGCTTTTTTTTTCATAAAATTCCGGGTCGACTTGCATTCTTTTGCCATGTAACGCACAATAGGAAGGAATGCAAGCCGATCCTCCCAAGGGAGATGCGGTTAGAATGACGCTAAATGTTGATAAATGTAAGCAAATGATTATCATGCTCCACGAATGTTCGGGCATTGGTTGGCATACCGTTCAGAAAGCGGTTGACCGCAAAGCTTGGGAGAGCGTGGATGGCGAAAGCGTTGCAGATTGGATGGCAATCGGATTTGGACGCCCGCAAGCAATGGCTGCGGCCAGACGTTGGAACGAGCCCTATGATTGGCCCGGGGCGCCTTATCTCAAGGCGCAGGAGCTTGGTGCGGCGGTGATCACACCTTACGATGAGGAGTATCCGGAAGAACTACGACGGATCCCGCAGCCGCCTTGGGTACTGTACGCTCTCGGGAGGGTTGAGCTCATGAAGCGACCCTCGATTGCGATCGTAGGAACCAGAAATCCCAGCGCCTATGGCCGGCATACCGCATTAGCGCTGTCTGAGGAGCTTTCTGGGCGAGGATTGACCATAGTGAGCGGTCTCGCCAGGGGGATTGACGGCAAGGCGCATGAAGCCGCTTTGCGGGGCTTTGGAAGCACGATTGCCGTACTGGCTAGTCCGGTTGATCATTGTTATCCGCCCGAGAACCGTTCGCTCTACCAGCAGATTATCCGGGAAGGATTGATTCTGTCGGAGTCTCCGGTGGGCTCGCCGCTTCATCCTGGCATGTTTCCGCTTCGCAACCGCATTATAGCGGGGTTGTCGCTGGGGACGATCGTGGTGGAAGCGGCGAAGGGCAGCGGCTCGCTAATTACGGCAGATCAGGCGCTCGAAATGGGGCGGGATGTGTTTGCCGTACCCGGTCCGATCTCATCGCTGAAGAGCGAGGGTCCAAACAGTCTGATCCGCGAAGGCGCGAAGCTGGTCAGCAGCGCCGATCATATTCTCGAGGAATACGGATGGCTGGAGAAGAAGCTTGCAGCATTGGCAAAGCCCAAGCCGACGGTTGCCGTTGCGGCTAGCATGAATGCCGAGGAGCAGAAAGTTATCGATCTGCTGCGCGATCGTCCGCTTACAATTAACGAATTGCACCAGCTTACGATGATCCCTTTTGGACATTTAAGCGCACTTCTGATAAATTTATGTATAAAACGGAAAATCGAGCAACAGCCAGGGGCAGTTTATATAGCGTTGTAACACGTAGTGAGAGAGGGGGCGCCTAATGTGGCAGATTCATTAGTAATCGTAGAATCACCGGCCAAAGCAAAAACGATCGGCAAATATTTGGGCAGCAAATATATCGTTAAAGCATCGATGGGCCATATTCGCGATTTGCCAAAAAGTCAGACTGGCGTCGAAGTGGAAAACGGCTTCCAGCCGAAATATATTACGATCCGCGGCAAGGGCAGCGTATTAAAAGAGTTGAAGGATGCGAGCAAAAAGGTCAAACATGTCTTTCTTGCAGCCGACCCCGATCGCGAAGGAGAAGCGATCGCATGGCATCTGGCTCATTATCTGGAGCTGGACGAGTCAGATACCTGCCGCGTCGTATTTAATGAAATAACGAAGCAAGCCGTTAAGGATGCTTTCAAAACGCCGCGCAAGATCAATATGGATCTTGTTAACGCTCAGCAGGCAAGACGTATTCTTGACCGTCTCGTCGGTTACAAGATTAGTCCGTTGCTCTGGAAGAAGGTTAAGAAGGGATTGTCCGCCGGACGCGTACAATCCGTTTGCGTGAAGCTGATTATCGACCGGGAGAACGAGATTGATGCTTTCATTCCGGAAGAGTACTGGTCCATTACGGCAAAGCTTACCCAGCAGGGTGTGCCGTTTGAAGCAAAATACCATTCGATAAAAGGCGAGAAGCGTGAGCTCCATAACGAAGATGAGATGAAGGCGGTTCTTGCGGCCCTGTCCGGCAATCAGTTCAAGGTAGCTGAAGTGAAGGAGAAAGAACGTCTCCGCAATCCGGCGCCACCGTTTATTACAAGCTCCCTGCAGCAGGAAGCAGCCCGCAAGCTCGGATTCCGTGCCTCCAAGACGATGTCCGTTGCCCAGCAGCTGTATGAGGGCGTCGAGCTAGGCAAGGAAGGGACCGTTGGTCTTATAACCTATATGAGAACGGATTCGACAAGAATCTCTCCGGTTGCCCAGGAAGAAGCGAAGGAGTATATTGAAGGAAAATACGGCCCGTCGTTCTATCCGGAGCAGCCGCGCGTCTACACGAAGAAGAACAGCAACGCGCAGGATGCCCACGAAGCGATCCGGCCGACATCGACGCTCCGTGATCCGGAATCGATGAAGCCGTTCCTCTCCCGCGATCAATTCCGCTTGTATAAGCTGGTTTGGGAACGTTTCGTTTCCAGCCAGATGGCTTCCGCCGTGCTTGATACAATGACGGTAGACCTCGCTTCCGGCGATGCCACATTCCGTGCGAGCGGATCGAAAATCAAGTTTGCAGGCTTTATGAAGGTTTATGTAGAGGGCAATGACGATGGCACGGAGGAAGAGCATAAATTCCTTCCGCCATTTGCGATCGGCGATGTCGTGTCCTCGGATTCCATTGAACCGAAGCAGCATTTCACGCAGCCGCCGCCGCGTTATTCCGAGGCAAGGCTGGTCAAGACGCTGGAGGAGCTTGGCATAGGACGTCCAAGTACGTACGCGCCAACGCTGGAAACGATCCAGAAACGCGGTTACGTAGCGATCGAAGAGAAAAAGTTTATTCCTACCGAGCTGGGAGAATTGGTTAATCAGATGATGGAGGAATTTTTCCCCGAAATTCTGGATTCCGAATTTACGGCGAAGATGGAAACGGATCTCGACCATGTTGAGGATGGGGTGGAGGACTGGGTTAAAGTCCTTTCTAACTTCTACGAATCTTTCGAGAAGCGCCTTGAGGTCGCCGAAGAAGAAATGAAGGAAGTCGAGATTCAAGACGAGGTATCGGATGAAATCTGCGAGAAATGCGGCCGCCATATGGTGTACAAGATGGGGCGCTTCGGCAAGTTCCTTGCCTGCTCCGGATTCCCGGACTGCCGCAATACGAAGCCAATCGTCAAGGATATCGGCGTAACCTGTCCGAAATGCCGCGAGGGCAAAATCATCGAGAGACGCAGCAAAAAAGGACGGATCTTCTACGGCTGCGATACTTATCCGACCTGCGACTACGTGTCCTGGGATAAGCCGACGAACAAGCCTTGCCCGAATTGCGATTCGATGCTTGTCGAGAAACGAAACCGCAGCGGCGCGAAGCTGCAATGCCCGAATTGCGATTATTCGGAAGAGATTACGGAAGACGAGCAAGAGCAAGCCTAAACTAAAGAAACAGACGCGGCGACACGACAGTCCTCCCTGACGCAGGGAGGACAGCTGTGTTTTCACTGCCGTGTTAGCATATATTGGAGGTCTTTACATTGTCAGTTCAACAACCAGTCATCGTAATCGGAGCAGGTCTAGCGGGAAGCGAGGCAGCATGGCAGATCGTATCCCAAGGAGTGCCTGTCATTTTATACGAAATGCGTCCCGAGACCAAAACGCCTGCCCATCATACCAAAAACTTTGCGGAGCTCGTATGCAGCAACAGCCTGCGCGCTAATGGACTCTCCAATGCCGTAGGCGTGCTGAAGGAAGAAATGCGCCGCCTGAACTCTCTGATTCTCGGCAGCGCGGATCGTCACGCCGTACCTGCGGGCGGGGCGCTTGCGGTTGACCGTGACGGCTTCTCGGGTGAAGTAACTCGTCTGCTTCACGAGCATCCGCTTGTAGAGGTACGCACGGAAGAAGTAACGGACATCCCGGAGGACAGCATTGTTGTCATCGCAACGGGTCCTTTGACTGCGCCTGCGCTTTCTGAGAAGATCCGCAGCTTGCTTGGCGAAGAATACTTCTACTTTTATGATGCGGCGGCTCCGATCATCGAGAAGGACTCCATTGACATGAGCAAGGTATATCTGGCGTCCCGTTACGACAAGGGGGAAGCGGCTTACCTGAATTGCCCGATGACCGAAGAGGAGTTCGAGATCTTCCATGAGGCCCTGACGACGGCGGAGACGGCTGCGTTAAAAGATTTCGAGAAGGAAGTTTATTTCGAAGGCTGCATGCCAATCGAAGTGATGGCCAGCCGCGGCAAGCAGACCGTGCTCTTCGGACCAATGAAACCGGTTGGCCTTGTCAACCCGCATACCGGCAAACTTCCGCATGCCGTTATCCAGCTTCGTCAGGATAATGCGGCAGGTACTCTCTACAATATGGTAGGATTCCAGACGCATTTGAAATGGGGCGAGCAGAAGCGGGTATTCTCCCTGATCCCGGGTCTCGAGAATGCGGAATTCGTGCGGTATGGCGTGATGCATCGCAATACCTTCATTAACTCGCCTCGGGTAATGGAGCCGACTTATCAGCTCAAGAACCGCAGTACCTTATTCTTCGCGGGTCAAATGACTGGCGTTGAAGGCTATGTGGAATCCGCTGCTTCCGGCCTGATTGCCGGTTTCAACGCGGCGAGACTTTCCCGCGGACTGGAGCCTCTGGTGCTGCCGGAGGATACGACGCTCGGTAGCATGGCCCATTACATTACAACGGCGGATTTCAAGCATTTCCAGCCTATGAACGCGAACTTTGGCTTGTTCCCGCCGCTCGAGAACCGGATCCGCAACAAGAAGGAAAAGAACGAAGCGATTGCGAACCGCGCGCTGGACAGCCTGGAACGATTCAAGAAGGAACATTTCGATCATCTGAACGTATAAACAGTCGAGTCGGATGCTGCTTCCTACAAGGGCAGTGCAGCCGCATACACTTGAACTTTAATATCTGCAAGCTATAGGAGGGCGAAGAGATGGAGATGGAATTTCACGCCACCACGATTTGCGCGGTGCGTCACGAAGGTAAAGGAGCAATTGCCGGAGATGGTCAGGTGACCTTCGGGAACAGCGTCGTGATGAAAAATAAAGCGAAAAAAGTTCGCCGTTTATACCGCGGGCAAGTTATTGCCGGCTTTGCCGGATCGGTTGCAGACGCGATTACGTTATTCGAGAAGTTTGAGGCGAAGCTGGAGGAGCATCACGGAAACCTTCAGCGTGCGGCTGTTGAGCTGGCGAAGGATTGGCGCTCCGATCGCGTTCTCCGCAAACTCGAAGCGCTGATGCTGGTTATGGATCAGACCGGCCTTCTTCTGATTTCAGGCAACGGGGAAATTATAGAACCGGATGACGGCATCCTGGCCATTGGCTCGGGCGGCAACTATGCTCTCTCCGCGGCAAGGGCACTGCAGAAGCATGCTTCCCATATGGAAGCGAAGGATATCGCAAGAGCAGCGCTGGAGACGGCTGCCGACATATGCGTTTATACGAATCATAATATTATCGTGGAAGAAATTGGTTGAAGCGGAGGAGATATCATATGGTGAATCAAGGTTTTACCCCTCGTCAAATCGTAGCCGAGCTCGATAAATACATTGTGGGCCAAAAACCCGCGAAACGATCTGTCGCCATTGCTCTCCGCAACCGCTACCGCAGAAGCATGCTCGACGAGTCGCTTCGCGATGAGATTGTTCCGAAAAACATCTTGATGATTGGTCCTACCGGCGTGGGCAAAACGGAGATCGCGCGCAGGCTGGCCAAATTGGTCAAAGCGCCTTTCATTAAGGTGGAAGCGACCAAATTTACCGAGGTCGGGTATGTTGGCCGCGATGTGGAATCGATGGTAAGAGACTTGGTGGAGACAGCCATCCGGATGGTGAAGGCAGAGAAGACCGAGGCTGTCCAGGATAAAGCGGAGAGGCTCGCAAACGAGCGTCTCGTTTCTTTGCTGGTACCATCCAAGGTAAAAGAAAAGTCATCCAAAAATCCGTTCGAAATGCTGTTCGGCAATCAGCAAAACAACAAGGAAACGGTTGAAGAGCCGGAGCAGGATGCCGTGATTATCTCCAAACGCTCGCAGGCCCGCGATGACCTGGCAGCAGGCAAGCTCGAAAACGAAACCGTAGAGGTTGAGATTGAGGATAATACCCCTACGATGCTGGATATGCTTGGCGGTCAAGGACCGGATGGCCTAGGCGGAATGAACATGCAGGAGATGCTGGGGCAGTTCATGCCGAAGAAGACCAAGAAACGTAAACTGCCAGTTAAAGAAGCCCGTAAAGTGCTCATTCAGGAAGAAGCCAACAAGCTGATTAATATGGATGATGTCATTGCGGAGTCGGTAACCCGCGCGGAGCAGACCGGTATCATTTTCATCGACGAGATTGATAAAATCGCCAGCCCGTCCAGAGGCAGTGGTCCAGACGTTTCCCGCGAGGGCGTACAGCGCGATATTCTTCCAATCGTGGAGGGATCCACGGTCGTGACGAAATACGGTCCGGTAAAAACCGATTATGTACTGTTTATCGCAGCTGGCGCATTCCATGTAGCGAAGCCGTCGGATCTGATTCCCGAGCTTCAGGGACGTTTCCCGATCCGCGTAGAATTAACGTCGCTTAGCCTGGAGGATTTCGTCAGCATTCTGACGGAGCCGAAAAATGCTTTAACGAAGCAATACGCGGCCCTTCTTCAAACAGAAGGCATAACGATTGAATTTTCTGACGATGCAATCAAAGAGATTGCGTCGATTGCAGCCGATTTAAACCGCAATACCGAAAATATCGGTGCCCGCCGGCTTCATACCATATTGGAGAAGCTGCTTGAGGATCTCTCCTTCGAAGCACCGGATATTACGCTTGACCATATGATCATCACTCCCGAGTACGTGCGTGAAAAAGTGGGAGGCATTGCGAAAAATCGCGATTTGAGTCAATATATATTGTAGTTGAAATGCAGTTGGGATGAGCTTTGGGAGGCTTTGGAATGACTTTACTTACAAAAACAAGAACGTTGAACCGGCTGCTGCAGCGTGCAGCCGGCAAAGCGCTCAACTTCAGAGAAATGGCTGAGGTATTGTGCAGCACCATACAGACGAATGTGTTCGTGGTCAGCCGGAAAGGTAAGGTTCTGGGCTGCGCAGCCGTGAATCCTTATGACCATGACACGCTTCGTTCGATGTCTGTTGAAGAACTGCGCTTTCCGCAAGTGAGTAACAGCCTATTTCTGGACATGCAGGAACCGGTAACAAACGTTGCTCCGGATGCAGGAGTCTACGAGACTTTTCCGGCGCTTGGCGAACAAGAAATTATGACTGTAGTACCGATTACCGGGGGAGGAGACCGCCTCGGTACGCTTGTTCTGACACGCACGAACGGTTCCTTCGACGATGACGATCTGGTGCTGGCCGAATACGGTTCGACAATTGTCGGCATGGAAATCCTGCGTGAACGCGCAGAAGAGGTTGAACAGGAGGCACGCAGCCGTGCCGTCGTATCGGTTGCGATCGGCTCATTGTCCTTCAGCGAGCTTGAAGCGGTGGAGCATATTTTCGAGCAGCTGGAAGGAAAGGAAGGACTGCTTGTTGCATCCAAAATTGCGGATCGGGTAGGTATTACGAGGTCCGTTATCGTTAATGCACTGCGCAAGCTGGAGAGCGCCGGCGTTATTGAAACCAGGTCGCTTGGGATGAAAGGGACCTACATCAAAATTTTAAATACCCAGCTGCTTCAGGAATTGGAAAAAATTAAGCAATAATTTCCTGGGACTACCATCCTACCGGAAATTCATCGAAAAGCCCTATCTTGGTTTTAAAGATAGGGCTTTTTTCTTATTGTAATATTTTGGACAATTGTTGAATATTATCATGTCGGCAAAACTCGACAGTTTCGTCTCATTTTTTTCATAATTTAATGTCGAACAAAGAAGGAATGGTTCGCAATCTGTTGAATACTTTACAAAGATCTTCTAACTGAAAGTGGTGACACAGGAACGTGAATCTATTGAATGGCACATCATTTGGGCGATTGGAAGGCGCGCTCAAGGCTTCAGAATTGCGACAAGGCGTCATAGCCAACAACATCGCAAATGTCGACACTCCAAACTTCAAACGTTCGGAGGTTTTGTTTGAAGAGCTTCTCAGCCAAGAGATGGGAGGACAAGCCGGGCTTCAGGGCAAGCGGACAAACGAGCGTCATATTCCGATAGGCAGGACCAGCGGAATAGTCCCATCCGCTCAGATACAGACCGACAACTTGTCCGAAATGAATAACAATCAGAACAACGTCGATATCGATCGCGAGATGTCGTTGCTGGCCAAAAATCAACTCAGCTACAATTTTTATATTCAGCAAATCAATCACGACGTGAAGATGATGAAGACTGCCATTGAAGGGAGATAACAGGAAGTGAGAATTTCTAGCAGCTTTGACGCCAGTGCTTCCGCACTAACCGCACAGCGTTTGCGAATGGACGTTATTTCCTCAAACATCGCGAATGCTGAAACAACCCGCGCAGGTTATGTAAATGGCCAATTCGTACCGTATAAAAGGAAGATGGTCGTACTTGAACCGATGACGCAAAACTCCTCTTTCTCCGATCTGCTGAACAAGCAGCTTAATGGGACTTCCGGAGCACAAGGTGTAAAGGCAACTAGAATTATCGAGGATCAGTCGCCTACCAAGCTTGTTTATAATCCAACTCACCCGGACGCGGACGCGGACGGATATGTCCATATGCCTAACGTTGACGTGGCGAAAGAAATGGTCGACATGATTTCAGCATCTCGTTCCTACGAGGCTAACGTAACTGCTCTGAATGCGTCTAAAGCCATGTTTACGAAGGCGCTGGAAATTGGAAAGTAAAGTAAAATAACGATGACGGAGGGACGGGCATGATTCAACCGTTGCAACTTAATCCCGCACAAGCCGTTAACAAGCTGCTTGAAACTGCGAAGCCGCAGCAGCAGGCAACACCTGCTGAGTCGATGAATTCTTTCGGGCAATACTTGGAGAACGCACTGAATAGCGTGGATGCACAGGAAAAAGAAGTACATAAACTAAACGATAAATACTTAATAGGCGAGGTTGACGTTTCACAGGTTCTCATCGCAACTCAGAAAGCAGAGCTTAGCTTACAGCTGACGACACAAATTCGCAATAAAGTGATTGATGCGTATCAAGAAATTATGCGAATGTCAGTGTAATAGGGCTTTCGAACCAGACAGATGCTGAGTGAGGTGACGACGTGAACGAAAGAATCGCCCAATACCGCCAAAGACTCACGCAATTTTGGGGGCAGATGGGTAAAAAACAAAAAATAGGGCTGGGGGCATCCATTGGTGCATTGTTGTTAACAATCGTGATTTTGACTTACATATTCACAAGAACGGATTACGAAGTAGCATTTCAAAACCTTGACACCACAGATGCAGCAGCAATCATGACTTACCTGGACGGAAACGGTATTCCCTATAAATTAAGCGCGGACGGTCAGAGCATCTCGGTGCCTAGCGCGGTAGCGACAAGAACCCGGGTTGACGTCGGTTCGCAAGGGCTGGTGCAAAACGGCTCAATCGGATTTGAGGCTTTCGAGGGCGGAAGCGCATTCGGGCAAACCGAAAATGAATTTAACGTGAAGTACATTAACGCGCTTAACGGCGAAGTGCAGCAATTGCTTAACCGGATGCAGGGCGTGCAGAGCTCGAAAGTGCTTATCAACCTGCCTAAGGAATCGGTATTTCTGACTCCGGAAGAGAAGGAACAGGCGTCCGCTTCCATCATGATGAACTTTACGCCGGGTTATCGGCCAAGCCAGCAAGAGGTTGACGGATACTACAATCTGGTGAAAACAGCCGTTCCGAAGCTTGCGATTCAGGATATTACGATATCGAGTCCCCAAGGCGAACTGGTTTCTTCCGAAATCGACGGCAACAAGATTGGCGTGGCAACCGATGCGGCTGAAAGCCACTTCATGATTCAGCGGAAATACGAAGCCGAAGTGAAAAAGAATATTCAGCAGTTCCTGTCCCCGATGCTTGGAGACAATCTGGTAATCAGCGTTGCCAGCAGCTTTAACTTCGACAAGAAGGTCACGCAGGAGAACCTGGTCAGACCGCTCGAGAACAATAACAATAACGGCATTATCGTAAGCGAACAGCAAGATAACAGCACAACAACGAACGGTTCGGCCAATGCAGGCGGAGTAGCCGGTACAGGCGAAACGGATGTGCCCGGTTATACGGCAACCGACAATTCCAACGGTTCCTCCGAACAAAGCTCGCGTGTGACCAATTATGATTACGACCGCATTAACAATCAGATTGAATCCGCTCCGTATCAGCTGAAGGACTTGTCGATCAGCATTGGCGTTGAGCAGAGCAAACTTACGGATCAGTCCCGGCAGGAGTTAACCAATTTCCTAAGCTCGCTTGTTCGTGCGCAGCTGGCCGATTCCGGTCAAGATGTTAATGATGACGCAATGATTGCGAAAAAGGTTACCATTCTCGGCCAGAACTTTGCAGCTACGGATGCGGGAACTTCTTCCAGCGGTCTGTCGATGCAATGGGCGATTGGTCTCGGCGCAGCAGCGCTTGCCCTTATCGGCGGTCTTGCCATTATGCTTGTCCGCAGACGCAGAAAACAGGCTGAAGAAGCAGCGGCAGCCGAAGCGGCGGCGATGATGGAAACGCCGGCTAAGCCGGAATTCCCTACGATTGATTTTGAAACAGTTAACAATGACAGTCAGGCTAGAAAAAATCTCGAAACACTCGCCAAACGCAAGCCGGAAGAATTCGTCAACTTGCTCCGCACCTGGCTAGTGGATGAATAGAGGTGGCTCCCGTGGCAAAACCGCTTAATGGATTAACCGGTCGACAAAAGGCGGCGATTCTGCTTATTACGCTCGGGCCAGAAGTATCCGCCCAAATCTTTAAACATTTGAGAGAAGAAGAAATCGAACAGCTTACTCTCGAAATCGCCAATGTCCGCAAAGTAGACAGTGCGGAAAGAGAGCAAATTTTGAGCGATTTCCATCAAATCTGCCTGGCACAGGAATATATTTCGCAAGGCGGCATCTCGTATGCGAAAGAGATTCTGGAGAAAGCGCTTGGGGAGCAAAAGGCCGTCGAGGTCATTAACCGTTTGACGGCGACGCTGCAAGTCAGACCGTTTGACTTTGCCCGCAAGGCGGAACCGACGCAAATTCTTAACTTTATCCAAAACGAGAACTCGCAGACGATCGCGCTCGTTCTCTCGTATTTGCAATCCGAGCAATCCTCGCATATTTTATCGTCCTTGCCTCAAGAGAAGCAGGCAGACGTTGCGCGCAGAATCGCCTTGATGGACAGCACCTCGCCTGAGGTTATCAGCCAGGTAGAACGCGTTCTCGAGCAAAAGCTCTCTGCTACGGTAACACAGGACTACACGAATGCGGGCGGCATCGATTCGATCGTTCAAATTCTGAACGGCGTGGACCGCGGTACGGAACGGACCATTCTGGATGCTCTCGAGATCGAAGATCCGGAATTGGCGGAAGAAATCAAGAAACGCATGTTCGTCTTCGAGGATATCGTCAATATCGACAACCGTTCGATTCAGCGCATCATTCGCGACGTGGAGAACGCCGATCTTCAGCTCGCCCTCAAGGTGGCAAGCGAGGAAGTGCGCGAAGCGATCTTCCGCAACATGTCGAAACGGATGGCCGATACGTTCAAGGAAGAAATGGAATTTATGGGGCCTGTCCGGCTGCGTGACGTCGAAGAAGCTCAGACCCGTATCGTCGCTACGATTCGCAGGCTAGAAGAAGCCGGCGAGATTATCATTGCCCGCGGCGGAGGAGATGATATCATTGTCTAATTTGATAAAGTCTTCAAGCGTAATCGCGCTTGATCAGCTGAAACAGCTTTATTGGCTTAACAAACATGCTGCTGAGCAAGTAGCGGTGACCGAAGAGATTATTGAAGAGGCAGGGCCGGATGAAGAGACCATCTCCATTCGCGACCAGATCATCTCGGATGCACAAATTTTTGCCGAAGAACGTATTCGTGAAGCCGGCGAGCAATGCGAGCAAATGCTGGCAAAGGCGGAAGCCGAAATCGATGCCTGGTGGCTCGAGAAACGGCTGGAGGACGAAAGGCATTCCGAAGCCTCCCGTCAAGCAGGCTTTGAGCAAGGCTATGCCGAAGGCCGGGCGCATGCCGAGCAGGCATTGCAGCAAGAATGGGAGAGCCGTCTGGAAGAGGCCAATGCCGTTCTTAAATCCGCTTACGAAATGCGCGAGCAGATTATTCAAGAGGCTGAGCCTTTCCTTGTAGAGCTTAGCGTCTCTATTTCGGAAAAAGTAATCGGCAAGCAGTTGTCGGAAGCGCCCGATATGGCGCTTGAGCTTATCCGCAAAGCATTGTCCAGACGAAGGGAACAAGGCGTTATCGCCCTTTGCGTTGCTCCGGGGCAGTTAGCTTTTGTCCAGGCCGCAAGGGAAGAACTAAATCTTGTTATCGATTCGCAGGCAGAGCTTCAGATTATTCCCGACGCAACGGTGAAAGATTTCGGCTGTGTCATCCGGTCCGCTTACGGCAGCATAGACGCACGGATTGATACGCAATTGTCCGAGATCAAGCGCGAGCTTGTACAGCTTGCCAACCAAAGCCATGAAGAACGGAGCATGCCGGATGAACGGTATTAAACTGGACAGCTCCAAATATATCGACCAGCTTCGTCATCTTGACCCCATCCGGGTGAACGGCAAGGTCACCCAGGTTATCGGACTTACCGTAGAATCGGAAGGGCCAGACGCAAGCATCGGAGACGTATGCCTGATCTACCCGGCAAAGGGCGTCAAACCGATTAAAGCGGAAGTCGTAGGTTTCCGTGATAACAAAGTTATTCTAATGCCCTTGGGCGAGCTGCATGCGATAAGCCCGGGCTGCGATGTTGTGGGGACCGGAAAGCCCTTATCGGTTCAGGTTGGTTCCGAACTGCTAGGCAAGGTGCTCGACGGTTTGGGTCAGCCGCTTGACGGATCGTTTCTGCCAAGCCGCATGCAGCATTACTCGACCCATAATGAACCCAGCAATCCGCTTGCGCGTCCCCGCGTTAAGGAGACGCTGAGCATTGGAGTCCGAGCGATAGACGGCCTTCTTACCGTTGGCAGGGGGCAGCGTGTAGGTATTTTCGCAGGCTCTGGCGTAGGCAAAAGCACGCTGCTTGGCATGATCGCCCGAAATACTTCAGCAGACGTAAACGTCATTGCTTTAATTGGCGAACGCGGACGCGAGGTGCTCGAATTTATCGAGAAGGATCTTGGTCCCGAAGGACTTGCCCGCTCGGTTGTTATTGTTGCGACCTCGGATCAGCCTGCGTTAATCCGGATTAAGGGAGCGCTTATCGCTACTTCGATTGCGGAATATTTCCGCGACCGCGGGTTAAACGTCATGCTGATGATGGATTCGGTAACGCGTTACGCGATGGCGCAGCGCGAAGTTGGCCTAGCCATTGGCGAGCCGCCTGCTACAAGAGGCTACACGCCTTCCGTATTCGCGACGCTTCCCAAGCTGCTGGAACGGGCGGGAACGGGGCCTAACGGCTCGATTACCGCGTTTTATACCGTTCTCGTTGACGGCGATGACATGAACGAACCGATAGCCGACGCGGTGCGAGGCATATTGGACGGTCATATCGTGCTAAACAGGCAGCTAGCGAATAAAGGCCATTTTCCGGCGATTGACGTTCTCGCTTCCGTCAGCCGCGTCATGAAGGAAATCGTGACCGAAGAGCATCAGGAAGCGGCAAATCAGTTAAAGATGTTACTCTCTGTTTATAGAGATTCGGAGGACCTCATCAATATCGGGGCGTACCAGAGGGGCACAAACGAAAAAATTGATACGGCTATCGAAAATATCGATGCCATCTATCAATTTACAAGACAAAAGACAACTGAAAAGGTCACCTTGGCCGATTCGAAGGAAAGATTATTACAGGAATTCCACGGGAGATGACGACGGGTAAATGGCAACCTTTCGATACGCTTATCAAAAAATCGTAGACTTGAAGTCAAGCGAGAAGACGCAGGCCGAATGGCAGCTATCTTCAGCAATCGGTGTTCTGCAGGCGGAGGAATTAAGTCTTTCGGAGCTGCGGTTGAAACGGGCGGAGTGGGAAAACAAGCAGCACGAGAGTTCCAATGAAGCTGTCTCTCTCGCCGAGCTGCAGCTGATGCAGCATTATCTGGAATATTTGGATTCCTGCATTGCTAGCAAGCTTACGGATGTCAGGCAGGCTGAACGAAAGGTGGAATACAACCGGACGAACCTCGCGGATCGCATGAAGGATGAGAAGGTATGGCTTAAAGCGAAGGAGCATGCCAAAGACCGTTTTCGGCATGTAATGCAGATCAAGGATCAAAACGAGCTGGATGAAATGGCTACCAACCGCTTCAAGGTATCTCGTTCATCATGATCTGCGGCGCAAGGTAAAGGGAGTGAATGACAGTGTCGGATATGGAAATGGAGAAGCAGGGGTACAGCGGCTTCGAACGGTTGATGTTTTTTATGACGCCGATTTTGTTTACGATAGTCCTTTTGGGAGCGTTATATGTCTTGTTTAATACGGAAACCCGCAATCAAATGCTGGAGATCGGCAACTCGATTCCCTATCTGAAGGATGTGCTTCCCGATCCCAAAACAGCTGACGGAAAGGCGAACGATGACCAGCTGAAATCAGCCAATATGAGCCGTAAGATCGACGAGCTCCAGGCGCAGCTGCAGGACAAGGAAGCCGAGCTTGCACAGACCAACCAGACGAAGGCAACCCAAGAGCAAGAATTGAAAAGCATGCGGGATCAGATTGATTCGCTGAAATCTTCCAATGAAGAAAAAGCTGCGGACGATGCGGCTTATCAGGCTAAAATCCAAGAGCTTGCAAGCATGTACAGCAAAATTACCCCAAGTAAAGCGGCGCCGATTCTGCAAAGCATGACGATGGATGAAATGGTGCTTGTCCTGGATTCCATGAGACCGGACGACAGGGTTCGCATTCTGGAGAAAATGAACCCGCAAACGGCGGCCGATGCAACGATGGCGTTGAAGGATACCGTACCGGCGAAGGACAGACAAATTGCCGCGCTGCAAGCCGAGCTGAAGAAAGCCAAGCCGACGGAAACCAAGCAGCCTGCCTCGCAGCTTAGCAGCGATCAGCTAAGCGCCACATTCGCAGCAATGGACGCGAAGAGCGCCGCCGAGCTTCTGATTAAAATGGCGGACATCAGCCCAAGCAAGGTTATCCGTATTCTCAATACCGTGGATGACAAGACGCGTTCCGGCATTTTGGCCGAAATGTCGGGGATAAACCAGACCATTACCGCACAGCTGATGTCCAAGCTGATGGCTGGCAGCTAAGAGAGAGAGGAGGTGAATCAAATAATGGAGATGATCATTCCTCAAGCCGCAACGCCGGCACCGGCCGCGCCAACAAGCAACGCATCGGCGCAAGCGAAAACTGGCGGAAACGACAAATTTCAAAAGACGCTGGCCACTCAGATGAAGGATGGCAAAGGCGCTTCGGATAAAAGCGGCGCGGCATCATCCGGTGCGGGGAAGACAGACAACGGACAGCAAGCCGCTTCAGGCACGCAAGCCGCAGCAGCGAAGGATGCAGCGGCAGTAGATCAGGCTGCCGAAGGCGAAGCGACAGCTACGGCAAGCAGTCCCGTAGCGGGATCGGATATACTGACCGATGCGAAAGCTGAGCTGATGGAAATCATCGATCAATTGCTTGCCGATTTGGAAAAGATCAAAACGGATTTATCCGACCCATCGGCCGATAGTCAAGATCAGGATACTTCGCAGCCAGCTTCGATGCTGGATCAACTGCAGGCTTTGCTAGCCATTCTCGGGATTCCGATGCCGGTACAGCTTCAGAGTGAGGCTAAAGACGCTTCCAATCAGTCGTTTGCAGGAGATCAGAATGCGAATCAGCAGCTGGCCGCAATCGCAGGCAGGATTCAGGATTCCTTGCTGCAGCTTCAAACGGCCATGCAGGAAGGAACAATGAAGCAGATCGGACTCCAGGAGCCCGTGCAATTAATCGGACAGCAGCTTGAGGTTTTGCAGCAATTCGTTCAAAAGCAGAAAGACTTGAATTCGCGGGTTGAGACCCCGGCTGTATCCGCAGAGAAAGCGCCGGAAATTACGGTTGCCACTAATGCGCCTGCAGTATCCGTTCATTTGCAGCGATTGTCTGAGCGCGCTGTACATCCTGTTGCGATAGCAGCGACTACCGATCAGCAAGTAACAAAGGAAGAGACGGAAGCATCCAGTGAACCGGAAGAGCAGGTACCGACAGTAACGACCGGTCAGACTTACGCCGATGTCATACGTCAAACGACGTCTCATGCGGCAAAGCTGGCGCCTGTTGTTCAAGCGTCCGTTCCGGTTACCGATTTCGCGGACAATATGAAGGATTTTATTCAGAAGCTGGATATCAAGCATGGCAACGGGATGTCGGAAGCAACCATTCAGCTGTTTCCTAAAGAGCTTGGACAGGTTGATGTGCGGATAACGATGCATAACGGACAGCTTACGGCTTTGTTCCATGCGGATAACGCTAGCGCTAAGGATGCGCTTGACAATCAGATGGCGCAGCTGAGAGTTGCCTTGCAGCAACAAGGCTTGTCAGTCGACAAGCTCGAAGTAACATACGGCCAGTCGGCCGCGCACTTATCCAACGGCCAGCATGGCCAAGGAACCGGTCAGCAGGCTTTTTCAAATCAAAATAAATCCAAAGGCGACGGAATGCAGGAGGATTTTGAGTCTGATGTTGCCGAGCAGCAGGCGATACAAGATTTAGGCTACGGACGTGCTGTCAATGTGACGGCTTAATCAAATGCTCCTTAGACGGTACGCGTGTAGGATGGAGGTGAGTTTATGGCGACAGTATCTTCGAAAGTCATGTGGCCGAACTATAGCACTTCGAACGTGAAGGCAGCAGGCAAGGACACGGATAAAAATGCGCTTGGCAAAGATGCGTTTCTGGAATTGCTCGTGACCCAGCTGAAAAACCAGGATCCGCTTCAGCCGCAGGATAATGCCGCATTCATTACGCAGATGGCGCAGTTTACCTCTGTCGAGCAGCTAATGAATATGTCGGATCAGCTTTCTCAGCTCAATCAAAATCTGGGCACGGCATCTTCGATGATCGGCAAAACCGTTTCCTGGTATGAGCTGGATGACGCTGGCGAAACCAAGCTGATGTATGACACGGTAAATTCAATCGTTTCTCAGGACGGTACTTTGTATGCCAAATTCGCGGATGAAACGATGATTAAGCTTAGCGACGTGGTCACCGTATCCGATAAAGCGCCCGAAGCGAATCAACCGGACGGCAGCGATGAATCCGATTCCGAATCAGGCGCAGCGGCAGATAAAAAATCAAGTTCGTCCGAACAGGAAGATGGTTCCGTATGAGTGACGGAGTGAAAATCAGCCATCTGTTTCCCGTCGGAGCGCCGCCCCTGGCCGGTGCCAAGAATACCGCTCCGCGTCCGCAGCAAGCCGGCGGCTTCAAGGATATGCTTGATGCCAAGGTGCTGAAATTCAGCCAGCATGCCGAAGTGCGCATGAAGCAGCGCGGAATTCAGCTGCAGCCGGAATCGTTGACAAAGATTATGAATGCGGTGGATGAAGCCGAGTCCAAGGGTGCGAAGGATTCCTTAATCGTCATGAAAGATATTGCGATGATTGTAAACGTTCCAAGCCGGACGGTAGTCACTGCGATGGACGGCAATCAAATGCAAAGCAATGTGTTTACGAATATCGACAGTGCGGTGATCTTAAGCTAGGGCTGGACCGATTAGGAGGCCCTTGGCTGCCGACCGACTGACGCAGCCATTCCGCAAGAGATCCAGAAGTCCATTTGGGTAATTCTTTAAGGAAATGCTTACGAAGCAAGAATCATCACAAATGGGCATACAGATGTTCATTTGGGTGCTATTTCTTTTTAGGAGGAGTTATATAAATGCTTAGATCCATGTATTCCGGCGTATCGGGTATGCGCGGTTTCCAGACAAAGCTTGACGTCATCGGCAACAACATCGCGAACGTCAACACGGTAGGCTTCAAGGGCGGCCGGGTTATGTTCAGTGATATTCTGAGCCAGACCACTTCAGGCGTTACGGCATCTCTCGAAGGAGAGCAGGGCGGCGTCAACGCGAAGCAGATTGGTCTTGGCGTTACGATCTCCTCGATCGATACCATCCATACGCCAGGCAGCGCAATGACAACTAACGTGCCAACCGACCTTCGCATTGACGGTGACGGATTCTTCGCGGTATCCGCCGGAGGCGATTCTCCTACTTATCTGACACGCGCAGGCAACTTCACCTTGGATGGCAATAGACAGCTCGTTAATGCCGACGGCATGTTTGTTCTGTCCTCCGACGGTGAGCCAATCGTGCTTGGAGAGGATGTAACTTCCTTCTCGATCGGACAAGACGGTTCGATTCTGGCCGTGACAGCGGACGGTACGGAAGCCGTTGCCCAGCTTGGGGTCGTGAAAGTGGTCAACCCGAGCGGCCTGGAGAAAGTAGGCGGCAATCTGTACCGGGTAACGGCCAATGCGAATCCGGACGGCGAATTCGAGATTGTAACGGCAGATGATGCTGAATTAGGCACGGGCGCTATCATTGCGGGCCAGCTGGAGATGTCCAACGTCGATCTGACAAACGAATTCACCGAGATGATCGTTGCGCAGCGCGGCTTCCAGGCGAATTCCCGCATCATCACAACATCCGATGAGATTTTGCAAGAGGTTGTTAACCTGAAACGTTAATAACATCGGGCAATAGCTATCGTTCATGACTGAAGGGGGCTGCTCTCAGCCCCCGAATCGGCGAGGGGGGAGCTTATGATTACCGTAACTCGATTGAATGGCTCGAAGCTGATGATTAACGCTCTTCTTATCGAATTGATTGAAGAAACTCCGGATACGATTATTACGCTTACCACGGGTAAAAAGTTTATCGTAACGGAGAGCGCAGCCGAGCTGGTGCAGTTAATTCAGAGTTATATTCGTTCAATCGGCGTTCTTGCAGCGACCCAGAAGATCGAACATACGGAGGGTCCTTAGAGATGAAAAAAATGTTGCCATGGCTAGTCACTACTTTGCTAGCAATTACGCTGATCGCAATCGTAGCCATCATTATGTACAAATCGTTTTTTAATGACACCACCGATCAGCCCGACCCGGAAAAAGCTCCCGTTACGGTGAAGCAGCTTTCCGCCGACGAACTGGTGTCCGTTACTTCCGAGCTGAAGGATTTCAAACGCAACCTGAAAGATTCGGACTATGTCGTCGTTATGAGCTTTGCGTTCCAACTGGACAGCAAGAAGACGAAGGAAGAGTTCGACAAGATTCTCGAGATTGAGGTGCGGCCGATCATTAACCGTACGGTTGCCGATTTGACGGCGGCCGAGCTTAACGGCTCGCAAGGCGAGGATATGCTTGAATCGAAGCTTCTGAATCTAATTAATCCGATTCTGCCGGAGGGAAAGAAGCTGGTTAAAGTAGAAATTACGAATTTTATCATGCAGCAGTTATAAGCTTGTTGCCGACATTCCTTGAAGGGGGTGAGAGGATTGGTTGATGTATTATCGCAGAATGAGATAGACGCGCTGCTGGCCGCTTTATCATCAGGTGAGATGGATGCGGATGAACTGAAAAAAGAAGAGGTTACGCGAAAAGTACGAGTCTACGATTTCAAGCGCGCTACTCGATTCTCGAAGGATCACATACGAAGCTTAACACGCATACACGAAAACTTCGCGCGATATTTGACAACCTATTTCTCAGCGCAGCTTCGGACGTTCGTTCAGATCAATGTCGTGCAGGTCGAGCAGCTGCCGTACGATGAATTTATCCGCTCGATTCCGAAGATGACGATTCTAAACATATTTGAAGCGGAGCCGCTGGAAGGGCGCATGGTGCTTGAGGTTCATCCCAACGTTGCTTACGCCATGCTCGACAGGATGCTCGGCGGGCAGGGGATGGCGCCTTCCAAGATCAACAATCTGACCGAGATCGAGACCATTATTATGGAACGCATCTTCGCCAGGGCGTTTGAAAGCTTGCAGGAAGCATGGAAGACGATCATAGACATATCGCCTCGCCTGGAGGCGCTGGAGACGAATCCGCAATTCATGCAGATTGTCTCGCCTAACGAAACAATCGCACTGATCTCGCTTAGCACGAAGATCGGCGATACGACGGGGATGATCAATCTGTGTATTCCTCATGTCGTCATTGAGCCGATTATGCCGCGGTTGTCTGCTCACCACTGGTTCGTCTCTCAGAAGAAAGAGAGGATTCCGGAGGAAGTTGAGATGCTGGAGCAGCGAGTAAGCAAAGCGAAGCTTCCAATCGTTGCCGAGCTTGGCGAATCGGTTATTACGATCAAGGAGTTTTTGGGTCTCGCGATTGGGGACGTCATTTCGTTAAATAAACCGATAGAGGACGGACTTCGC
Organism: Paenibacillus sp. BK033; assembly: GCF_004345425.1. Taxonomy (GTDB): domain Bacteria; phylum Bacillota; class Bacilli; order Paenibacillales; family Paenibacillaceae; genus Pristimantibacillus. The sequence goes on along the minus strand of NZ_SLVP01000002.1, from coordinate 180,879 downwards.
ATCAAGGTTGGCGAGAAGCTGAAGTTTATCGGAAGCCCGGGCTCCGTCAAGGATCGGATTGCCGTGCAAGTGGATCAAGTTGTCAGCGAAGGAGCGGAAGAAGAAAATGACGAGTAAAGATTATTTATCGCAAGAGGAAATTGACGCGTTGCTTAATCAGACAGCCAGCGAGCTCGCCTCATCGCAGCCGCAGGCTTCCGAATATCAGCTGTCGGACTTCTTGTCTTCGATCGAGCAGGATGCTCTGGGGGAAATCGGCAATATCACGTTTGGCAGCGCGGCTACGGCTTTATCGACCTTGCTTGGCAAGAAAGTCGATATTACTACGCCGCAGGTTACCTTCATTAAACGCGAGGATCTTGCAAACGAGTTTCCCAAGCCTCATGTTGCGGTCAGCGTACAGTACGTAGACGGCTTCCAGGGGATTAATTCGCTGGTTATCAAAACGAAGGACGCGCAAGTCATCGCGGACCTTATGCTCGGCGGAGAAGGCGATGTAACGCTTCAGGAACTGAATGAGATCCATATCAGCGCCGTTCAGGAAGCGATGAACCAGATGATGGGCTCCTCCGCAACATCAATGTCGACGATTTTTAACCGATTCGTTAATATTTCGCCTCCGGGCATCGACATTCTGAATGTGGACAGCGGCGGCGGAATGGGGCAGCTCCCGCCTGAAGACGTGTTTATCAAAATCTCTTTCCGGTTGACGATTGGCGATTTGATAGATTCCACCATCATGCAGCTTCTGCCCGTACCGTTTGCTAAGCAGATGGTGGCCATTCTGATGGGCGACGTTCAGGAAGAGATCCAGGCGGCTCCGGCTCCGCCGACTCCAGCGCCTGAGCCAACTCCGGCACCTGCGGCAATGCCAACGCCTGCGCCAGCTCAGCAGCCGGCTTATCAAGATCCGTATCAGCAAGCTCCGGCGGCTGCGGCATCCCAATATAATCAGCCCTATAATCCTTACCAGCAAGGCGCGGCATTCGATATTCCGATGCAGCCACAGGGACCTCAGACCTATGGTCACGCGGCAAACCGGAACGTAAACGTTCAGCCGGTACAGTTCGCAAACTTCAACCAAGCGCCGTATGTGCAAACAGATGAGACAAACCTCAATTTACTTCTCGACATACCGCTTAAAGTTACCGTAGAATTAGGTAGGACCCAAAAGCAAATTAAGGATATTCTGGAACTGTCCCAAGGCTCCATTATCGAGCTGGACAAGCTCGCCGGCGAGCCTGTCGACATCCTGGTGAACAACAAGCTGATCGCCAAGGGAGAGGTTGTCGTCATTGACGAGAACTTTGGTGTACGGGTAACGGATATCGTAAGCCAATGGGACCGCATTCAAAAATTGCAATAATACTCTAGGAGGAAAAAAAGATGGCAAACCGCATTCTAATCGTAGACGACGCAGCATTCATGCGCATGATGATCCGAGACATTCTGACTAAAAACGGCTACGAGGTCGTCGGGGAAGCGCAAGACGGCGCACAGGCGGTAGAGAAGTACAAGGAGCTTAAGCCTGACCTGATTACGATGGACATTACGATGCCGGAGATGGATGGCATTTCCGCGCTGAAAGAAATCAAGAAACTAGACGCCAACGCAAAGGTTATTATGTGTTCCGCGATGGGCCAGCAAGCGATGGTTATCGACGCAATCCAAGCTGGCGCAAAAGACTTTATCGTTAAACCATTCCAAGCTGATCGTGTAATCGAAGCGATTAAGAAAACGCTTGGCTAAGCTATGCTTACATATGCTACGAGATTAATTTCCTTGACTGCGGTTGGCGTTGCTGTACAGCCCGCCTTCGCCGCGGCAGCGGGCAGCGGGAATGACGAGAGTCCAATGGCCGGCAGCTATACGGGCAGCGTGATCTGGGTCATTGTCTCTCTCTTTATAGTTATCGGCTTAATCGTACTGCTTATTAAATTTTTGTCTCAGCGTAATCGCATGTGGGGAACCAACCGTGCGGTTCGCTCTCTCGGAGGGGTTGCGCTGGGACAGAACAATTCGCTTCAGGTTGTCGAGCTGTCAGGCCGGTTGTATGTGGTGGGTGTCGGAGAAAACGTGACGCTCCTCGACAAGATTGACGATGAGAAGCAGGTGCAGGCTATTCTTGCTTCACTGGGCAGACAATCCAATACAGCCGGATGGTCGGCAAACACAATCTCTGATTTTCTGAAGAGGTTCCGTAAAGAAGAGTCGCAAGCGGGAGAGGACCTGACGGAAGTGCAATGGAACATGCCGGAATCCTCCTTCGAAAGCTTGCTGAATCACAACCTCAGCAAACAGGCTGATCGCAAGCAGCAGCTGGAGTCGCTTCTGAAGGAATCCAAACATGATGGGGATGACAATGAAAAATAAATGGTGGATTTCGATCGTCACCGCAGCGCTGGGGGTTATGTTGCTGCAATCGCATGCGTTTGCGGCTGATCCGCTGCCAAATGTCGATATCAGCATCGGTGACGGAAGCGAAGAGCCGGGAACAAGCGCTTTGTCGCTCCTGCTTCTAATAACGGTATTGAGCATCGCTCCGGCGATTCTGGTACTCATGACAAGCTTTACCCGAATTGTAATCGTGCTAGGATTCGTACGGACATCGCTTGGCACGCAGCAAATGCCGCCTAACCAGGTTCTGATCGGGCTTGCGATGTTTCTGACTTTTTTCATTATGGCTCCAACCTTTTCCCAGGTAAACGAGGTGGCTTTGCAGCCTTATCTCAAGGGTGAAATCACGCAGACCGTTGCGCTGGAGAAAGCAGCGGATCCGATGAAAAAGTTTATGATCTCGCATACGAGGGAGAAGGATTTGCTTCTGTTCCTCAACTATACGAAGACGGAGAAGCCGGAGAAATACCAGGATATCCCGATTACCGTTCTGGTGCCTGCCTACGCGATAAGCGAACTGAAGACCGCATTCCAAATGGGCTTTATGATATTTATTCCGTTCCTGGTCATCGATATGATCGTCTCGAGCACGCTAATGGCGATGGGGATGATGATGCTGCCGCCGGTCATGATATCCCTGCCGTTTAAGCTATTGTTATTCGTACTGGTGGACGGGTGGTACTTGATCGTCAAATCATTGCTGTTAAGCTTCAACACGTAACAGGACAGGGAGGAACGTTCAATGAGTGCTGATTTCATCATCGGATTGGCCGGACAAGCCATCAGTACCGTATTGAAAGCCAGCGCGCCGATGCTCGTTCTCGCTCTAGTCGTCGGATTAATCGTCAGTATTTTTCAAGCGACTACCCAAATTCAAGAGCAGACGTTAGCTTTTGTGCCAAAAATCGTAGCGGTCTTTGTATCCCTGATTATATTCGGACCTTGGATTCTGAATGTAATCGTCGATTTCACTTACAATCTGCTGAACAACTTGTATAAATACATCGGATAGGTTGTGAACGGAAATCATGGATCAGATCGTGGAGTACTTTCCTATTTTTTTGCTTATTTTTTGTCGAATGACATCGTTTTTCGTCGTGGCACCTCTGTTTAACATGCGTGGAGTACCAAGTACCTTCAAGATTGGACTTGGCTTTTTTCTCTCCCTTATCGTCTTTATGACCTATGGGTTGAAAGAGAAGACGGTACCGATGGATGCAGAGTATGTCCTGTACATTTTCCGGGAGGTCCTGATTGGACTTTTAATGGGGTACATCGTTTATCTCTTTATGACGGTTGTGCAAACAGCCGGCGCACTAATGGATATGCAGATCGGATTCGCCATGTCAAACGTTATCGATCCTATGACGGGAGTCTCGGCCCCGCTGCTGGGCAACTTCAAGTACATGCTTCTAATCATGGTGTTTCTGGCCGTCAACGGGCATCATTATCTGTTGACCGGATTGATGGACAGCTACAAATGGATGCCTCTGTCCAATGAATTGTTTAGCAGGCTATACGACGGAAGCATAACCGATTTCCTGTCGCGGGCGGTAGGGAACGCATTCCTGCTGGCCATGCAGGTAGCAGCCCCGCTTGTCATTGCGATGTTCCTGACGGATGTAGGCCTTGGCTTCCTGGCGAAGACAGCTCCTCAATACAACGTGTTTGTAATCGGGATTCCGCTTAAGCTTCTCCTTGGTCTTGGTTTATTGATTCTGGTGCTTCCCGGTATATCCGCTATATTCGAAAGACTGTTCTCCATCATGTTTGACAACCTGGAACAATTGTTTGGCATTGTGCAACAAACCGATAGCAAATAAGGAGGCTGCAACGTTGAGATCTTACTACCTAGAGCTAGACTTGCAGCTGTTCAGTCAAGAAAAAACGGAAAAAGCAACGCCCAAGAAAACGCAGGAAGCCCGCAAGAAAGGGCAGATCGCCAAATCCAACGATTTGCCAAGCTCCATGATTTTGCTCTTTACCTTTGCAACCTTTGCGGCATTGGGCAGCTACTATAAGACGAGGATTATGAGCGTGTTCCAGGAGCTGTTTGATAACTGGCTTACGATGGAAGTTACTACGGCCAATATTATGCCTCTGTTTGACAAGCTTGCGGTCGATATGCTGATGTTCCTGGCACCGATTTTCGCTATCGTTGTAATCGTAGCGATATTGGGAAACGTTATGCAGTTCGGATTTCTCCTTACCGGCGAATCGCTTAAGCCGAAATTCACCAAGCTGAATCCGATTAACGGTTTTAAACAGATATTCTCCATGCGAACGGTCGTCGAGTTTCTAAAGAGCATTCTAAAGCTCCTAATTATCGGCATTCTGGTCTATCGGGCGATTTGGAGCGATTGGGACAAGATACTGATTCTATCGAGTTTATCGGTCCAGCAAATCTTCGCCTTTACTGCCGGATTGACGGTGAAGCTGGGGCTGGAGACCGGAGCCGTGCTGGTTATATTGGCTTTCGCCGACTATATGTATCAGCGTTACGAGCATGCCAAGAGTCTCCGAATGTCCAAGCAGGACATCAAAGATGAATACAAGAAGTCGGAGGGCGATCCACTTATCAAAGGCAAAATCCGTGAAAGGCAGCGCCGCATGGCGATGCAGCGGATGATGCAGGAGGTGCCGAAAGCCGACGTGGTTATTACGAACCCAACCCACTTTGCTATTGCCCTGCAGTACGATGCATCCAAAATGGAAGCCCCGGTCATCATTGCGAAAGGGATGGATCACTTGGCGCTGCGCATTCGTGAAGTCGCCAAGGAACACGGCGTCGTCATGATGGAAAATAAGCCTCTGGCCAGAGCGTTATACGAACGGGCCGATATCGGCGATTCGATTCCCGCCGATTTGTTCCAAGCTGTGGCGGAAGTATTGGCGGCCGTCTATAAAATGAAAGGCCGGGTTCGATCATCATAATTGAGAGGGAGGAGACAACATCATGAAAGTGAAAGATATTGCTATCTTAGCTGGGATTATCGGCATCGTACTCATGATGGTCATCCCTATACCAACACTGCTGCTAGATATTTTGCTCATCCTGAACATTTCGATCGCGCTCATGATTCTGCTGATTGCGATGAATACGAAGGAAGCTCTCGATTTCTCTATCTTCCCGGCAATCCTGCTAGTCACAACCTTATTCCGGCTTGCGCTGAACGTCTCGACAACGCGTAATATCTTGTCGCACGGCCATGCGGGCGAGGTTGTGCAGACGTTTGGATCCTGGGTAGGCGGCGGGGAAATCGCAATCGGCTTCGTCGTTTTCCTCATCCTTGTCGTTGTCCAGTTCATCGTTATTACGAAAGGTTCGGAGAGGGTAGCGGAGGTTGCAGCCAGATTTACGCTCGACGCGATGCCCGGCAAGCAAATGAGTATTGATGCCGACCTGAACGCGGGACTGATTAATGAACAGCAGGCGCGTGAGCGCCGCTCGAAAATCGAAAGAGAAGCGGATTTTTACGGCTCCATGGACGGTGCCAGCAAATTCGTCAAAGGCGATGCGATCGCTTCTATCATTATCTTGCTTATTAACCTCATCGGCGGATTCATTATCGGAATGGCCATTCATGGGGACAGCTTTACCGACGCCCTGCAAACGTACTCGATTCTTACGATTGGTGACGGCTTGGTCAGCCAGATTCCGGCCTTGCTTATCTCCACGGCAGCGGGCTTGATCGTAACCCGTGCCGCATCGGACGGAAACTTCGCGCAGGACGTTACAACGCAACTTCTTAAATATCCGAAGCTGCTTTATATCGTGGCGGGAACAATCACTTTGCTCGGCGTATTTACGCCAATCGGAATTTTGCGCACGGTTCCTTTTGCCGCCTTGCTTCTGTTTGGAGCCTGGAGAATGCAGCAATCCATTGCCAAGCAAATGCAGCAGGAAGAGCTTCTGGAGGAGGAGCAGCAAATCGAAGAGGTGCGCAGTCCCGAAAGTGTCATCAGCCTGCTGCAGGTGGATCCGATCGAGTTCGAATTTGGCTATGGCCTTATTCCGCTTGCGGATACGCAGCAGGGAGGAGACCTGCTGGACCGGATTATTATGATCCGAAGGCAATGCGCCCTGGAGCTTGGGCTTGTGGTACCGGTCATCCGTATACGTGATAACATTCAGCTGAAGCCTAATGAGTATGTCATTAAAATTAAGGGGAACATCGTTGCGCGCGGAGAATTGCTGCTTAACCATTATCTAGCGATGAGCCCGGGCTTTGAAGACGAGTCCGTTATCGGCATCGAAACAACGGAGCCGGCGTTTGGACTTCCGGCGCTCTGGATTGATGAAGCGATGAAGGAGAGAGCGGAAATCTCCGGATATACCGTCGTGGATCCGCCATCCGTCGTGGCGACCCATTTGACCGAGATAATCAAGCGCCACGCTCATGAACTGATCGGCCGTCAAGAGACCAAGGCTCTCGTAGAAAATGTGAAAGAGTCTTACCCGGCGCTTATCGAAGAGCTTATTCCTTCCATTCTATCGATTGGCGATTTGCAAAAGGTGCTGGCTAAGCTTCTTCGAGAAAAAGTTTCGATTCGGGACCTGGTTACGATCTTCGAATCGCTGGCGGATCAAGCCCATTATACGAAGGACCCGGACATTCTTACGGAGTATGCCCGGCAGGCTCTGTCGAGACAAATTACGCAGCAGTTTACCTCGACGGGCAATATGCTCAGGGTAATTACCGTAGGTCCGGCACTCGAGAAGAAAATTGCCGAGTCGGTTCAGCAGACCGAACAGGGAAGTTATATTGCGCTGGACCCTGTGGCAACGCAGCAAATCTATCAGAAGCTCAATGAGCAAGTGTCGCGCCAAATTCAATCCGGCCAGCATCCCGTTGTACTCACATCGCCTACCATCCGCATGTATCTAAGACAGATCGTCGAACGCACCATGCAGGATGTACCGGTACTGTCGTACAGCGAGCTTGAGCCTAACATTGAAGTTCAAAGCGTAGGGGTGGTGAATTTATGAGAGTAAAACGTTATGTGGTGAACGCCTTGCCGGAGGCTCTGCCGATGATCCGGAGCGAGCTTGGCAAGGATGCGGTCATCCTGAATACGAAGGAAGTCCGGATCGGCGGGTTTATGGGGATGTTCCGGAAGAAAAAGATGGAAGTTATAGCGGCAATTGAGTCGGGAGCCGCAGCGCCGCCTGCCGCAACCGCACCGAAAAAAGCGGCAGCAGAGGTACAGCGGGTTGTTCAAGCGCTTCAAGAGTCGAAAAGACAAGCAGCTGCGGCAACGGCGGTACTTGAACCTCCGGCCCCCGCGCCCGCCCCTGCCGTTCAGCCGCCTCCGCCCGTCACGCCGGCTTCGCCTCCGTCACAGACGATTAACCGGATTAACGATGATCTGTTGGAAGAGATCCGGTTTATCAAGCAATCTCTGAAGCAGCTGTCGATGCATAATCCGGACAATAACCGGCCGCTCGCTATTCAATCCTTGTATGATCGTTTGATCCAACAGGAAGTGGAGCCGGAACTGATTGACCGGTTAATCGACGCGGTAAACGAGAGACTTGCCGACCGCAAGGAAATGCCGGAATTGGAGGAAACCTGGCAGATTGCCCGGGAGCTGCTGTTGGAGTGGCTGGTCCCTTACAGTCGTCAATCCATAAGCGAATCGGCAAGAATCGTTCATTTCGTTGGCCCGACGGGGGTAGGCAAGACGACAACAATCGCAAAGCTGGCAGCGGGGCAATCGATCAAGTTCGGACGACAGATCGGTTTGATTACTTCGGATACTTACCGTATTGCGGCGGTTGACCAGTTACGAACGTATGCCAATATTTTGAACGTGCCAATGGAAGTTGTGTTCTCGCCGATGGATCTGCCGAAAGCTTTCAAGCAGCTGGAAGACCGCGAACTGATTTATATGGATACGGCTGGCCGCAATTTCCGCAATGAACTTCATGTATCCGAAGTAAACAGTCTTCTGCAATCCAGCCATCAAAGCGAGACCGTGTTGGTGCTGAGCTTGACCGGCAAAACGAAAGACATGATGGCGGTGGCGGACAATTTCGTGAAATACGGAGTCCGTAAGGTGCTATTCACGAAGCTGGATGAGACCTCGGTGTACGGTTCGATTCTAAACCTGGCCTTGAAGAATGAATTGCAGCCTGTGTATGTTGCCAGCGGCCAGACCGTTCCGGACGATATTGCCCCATTCAACGCGGAGCGATATATGGATGCGCTGCTGGGGGCTCCTGCCGATGAATGATCAAGCGGAGGCGCTTCGCAACATGGTGAAGATGAGGATGGGCCAGGAGACTGCCCGTCCTACCCGCATCGTGACGATTACAAGCGGGAAGGGCGGCGTTGGAAAATCCAATTTCAGCCTGAACTTTGCCATAGCGCTGCAACGCCTGGGAAAAAAGGTTCTCGTATTTGACGCGGATATCGGGATGGCCAATATCGATGTTTTGATGGGAGTAAGCTCTTCCTATCACCTCTATCATTTGTTCAAGCAGGATAAAACCATCTGGGATATTATCCAGATTGGACCGTCAGGCGTCCATTTTATCGCCGGCGGTTCAGGGTTTCAAGATCTTCTCGACTTAACCGCGGAGCAGCTGGACTGGTTCTCGGAACAGATCGGCAAGCTTCAGGGGGAATATGATTTTATTCTCTTTGATACGGGAGCCGGCCTTTCGAAGGAGACCGTCAAGTTTATCTCAGCGGCGGAAGAAACCTTTGTTGTGACCACGCCGGAGCCAACAGCGATTACCGATGCGTACGCCTTGGTAAAGATGGTCAAGTCGATGGGGATCAACGCCGCCTTTAAGCTGATCATAAACCGCGCGACAGACCGCAAGGAAGGCATCCAGACTGCGGATAAAATCAATCTTGTAGCAAAAAGATTCCTTCACGCCGAACTTCCGACATTAGGCGTCATCCTGGATGATCCGAATGTTACGAAAGCCGTAAAGCGGCAAACGCCGTTTACGGTTGCTTTTCCCGGGAGCGACGCATCGAGAGGAATTGACGAAATTGCACGCCGATACTTGGAGATGTCCATTCCGGAGCAAACCGCCGCAGCTGGGGTAAAAGGATTCATACATAAGATGTTTAGGTTTAACCGGTAGATATTCATACATAAGAGGGGGAACAGGATGGCTCCTTATCGCGTGCTGGTCGTGGACGATTCGCCTTTCATGAGAAAAATATTCAGCGATCTAATTGTTCAGGACCCCCAATTTACGATTGTGGCAACCGCTTGTAATGGAATTGAAGCCATTGAAGCCGTCAAGAAATGGAAGCCCGATGCCGTAACGCTTGATCTCGAGATGCCCGAGCTTAACGGGCTCGATGCCTTGCAGCGGATCATGCTCGAACAGCCTACACCTGTCATCATGTTATCCGGCATCAGCGAAGAGAACACGAGAGAAACCATTAAGGCATTGCAGTTTGGGGCTTTCGACTTTATCCGCAAGCCGATGGGCGCTTTCTCGAATGACATTGTCCGGGTCGGAGAGCTGTTGCTGGAGAAGCTCAGAATAGCGGTCCTGACCAGAAGGTATTCCGCCTCTGTAATGGACACGGAGAAGAAGAAAGCTTCCAGTAAACGGGACAAGCCCATGCATTCGCCGGTTGGTCAGCCCGTGAAACCGGTGGAAGAAGGGAATAACCGCAAGCGCGGGCTGCTGCAGCCGGAACAGCAGGCAGAGGCAAGAGATGTTTCTGCTCCGGCAATCGAGAGGAAGACCAAAGCAACAGGCGGCTTGAGAAATCCGGTAAAGCCAATGAGCGATGGGAGCAGGCCATTCGAGTCGGCCCGGATTATACCGGTCGCGCCAGTCGCGGCGGCACTGGAAGAAAACAAAGAACGGAAGCGGTTCAGACACGCGGACAGCTTCGACCAATTAATTGCAATCGGAACCTCAACTGGCGGCCCGCGCGCTTTGCACGAAGTGATCTCTTCGCTTCCGGCCCAGTTGGCTGCGCCCGTAATGGTCGTCCAGCATATGCCCCCCAAGTTCACAAAATCGCTGGCTCAGCGTCTGGACAGCTTTAGCGAGCTTGAGGTAGTGGAGGCAGCTCAAGGTGACCGGTTGAAGGCGGGCGTTGTCTATATCGCTCCAGGCGGACATCACATGGAACTGGCGAAGGACCAGAGCGGCTATTATGTCCAGCTTACCCAGAAGCCGCCGCGTAACGGACATCGTCCTTCGGTTGATGTGCTGTTCGAATCATTGACCCCATTCGACGAGCTGAAGCGTCATGCCGTCATCATGACGGGAATGGGAAGCGACGGGGCCAAAGGGATGAAGGCTCTCGTCGACAGCGGCGCGGAATCGGCGATTGCCGAATCCGAACAGACCTGCGTCGTTTATGGAATGCCGCGCAGCGCGATAGAGACCGGCTGCGTGAAGACGGTACTGCCTCTGCAGCAGATTGCTGCCGAGCTGCAGCATGCGGTTTTGAAAGGATAATAGATGATATAAAGTCCTATCAGGAGGTGCGACAAAATGGATATGAACGCCTACTTATCGATGTTTATCGACGAGTCCAATGATCACCTGCAAGCCTTGAACGAAAATTTGCTTCGCCTGGAGAGCGAACCGGAGGATCTGACGATCGTCCAGTCAATTTTCCGCTCTGCCCACACCCTTAAAGGAATGTCCGCGACGATGGGGTATGAAGATCTTGCTTCGCTGACGCACGAGATGGAGAACGTGCTTGATCTTGTCAGGAACAGCAAGCTGAGAATGGATGACTTTATTTTCGATACCTTGTTCAAGGGACTTGATGCGCTCGAGTCCATGGTTCAGGATATCGTAGGCGGCGGAACGGGCAAAGCGGATGTAACCGCGATTGTGGTTTCGTTGCAGTCCATTGTCAAAGGGGACTACAAAACAGCCGGAGCCTCTGCAGCCGCATCGTCGGCTCCGTCCCTATCCATGCAACAAACCGGCGGAATTCTGGATGAATTCCAGACCTCCGTAATTCAGCAATCTATCGATAGCGGACATAACGTCTACTATATCGAAGTAGACATTCGCGAGGATTGCGTTTTAAAAGGCGTGCGCGCTTATATGGTATTTGACCTGCTGGGCAAGAACGGCGACATCGTCAAATCGGAGCCATCCGTAACCGATCTGGAGCAGGAGAAATTCGACCGTTCCTTTTCCGTGTTTACGATATCGACTTTATCCCAGCAAGAGCTGGAAGCTCAAATTGCGGCAATCTCGGAGATCGAGAAGGTATCCGTTGCGCTGTTAGATCTTGAGTCGCTGGCCATGCTGAATAACGCGGCGGCTAAAGAGCAAGCTACCGCCGCCGCGCCTGCGCAAGCCGCCCCGCAGATGGAAGCCGCGAAGGAAGAAGCGGGCAAGCAGGTTGGCGCAGCGCGCACGCAGGCTGCGGCATCCTCCGCGCCTGCAGCCGTATCCAGAACGATTCGCGTTGATATCGATCGTCTGGATGCCTTAATGAACCTGTTCAGCGAGCTGCTGATCGACCGTGTAAGGCTGGAGCAGCTATCCAGCGAAATCCGCCGCAACGATCTGACGGAGACCGTTGAGCATATGACGCGCGTCAGCTCCGATCTGCAAAATATCGTTCTCAAGCTGAGAATGGTTCCGGTAGATTCTGTCTTCAACCGTTTCCCGCGCATGATTCGCGATTTGGCCAAATCGCTCGACAAGAAGATCGATCTTGTCATTACGGGGGCGGATACCGAGCTTGACCGCACAGTCATTGACGAGATTGGCGACCCGCTCGTTCACTTGCTACGCAACTCGGTGGACCATGGCATAGAAACCACTCAAGAACGTATCGCAGCGGGCAAGCCGGAGACAGGCACGATTAATCTGCGGGCTTATCATAGCGGCAATCATGTCTTTATCGAGGTTGAGGAAGACGGCAGAGGCATTAACCGCGAGAAAGTTCTCCAAACGGCGATCAAGAACGGCGTAGTGACCGAGGAACAGGCGAAGCAATTGACTAACGAAGATATCAACATGTTGATATTTGCTCCGGGCTTCAGCACGGCTGATAAAATCTCCGATATTTCCGGACGCGGCGTTGGCCTTGATGTTGTCAGATCGAAGATCACTTCGCTTGGCGGAAATGTAACGGTAGATTCCGCGCTCGGGCGCGGAACGAAATTTGCCGTTCAATTGCCTCTGACTCTATCTATCATTTCGGCGATGCTGATTAAGCTAGGTTCAGAGAAGTACGCGATTCCGCTTACGTCTATCGTGGAAACCGGCATTATCCAGAAGGATCAGATTCTGAACGTGCACGGCAACCGGATGATTCATTTCCGCAACGCGGTTATTCCGCTGGTTTCTTTAAGCAAGGTGCTCGATTCGCCCGACTTTAACGAGCAGAACGAGACTGAGACCGAAATCGTCGTTATCCGAAAAGGGGATAAATGGGCGGCGATTACCGTTGATGAGTTTATTGGACAAAGCGAGATTGTATTGAAATCGCTAGGCAAATATTTGACCAATATCGAGGCAATATCCGGTGCGACCATTCTAGGCGACGGCCAAGTGGCGCTCATTATTGATCCTAACGCACTTATCAAATAGGGAGGGCTTAACGATGGGAGAAGAATTAAAAGTAATCGTATTTTCGCTGGCACATGAGGAATATGGCATTGAGGTGGATAAAGTCCGTACTATCGAGCGTTTATCCCCAATCACCCGCGTTCCGAAAACTCCTTCCTTCATTAAAGGAGTTATCAATCTGCGCGGGATCGTCGTTCCGGTAATTGACCTTCGCGGTCGCTTTGGCTTGGAGGAGTCGGCAACAACGGAGAACAGCCGGATCATTGTCGTTGCGGTAAACGAAATGGAAGTTGGCTTTATCGTTGATTCCGCCAATGACGTCGTGGATATCGACGCGGACACCATTGATTCGCCGCCTGAGATTGTAGGCGGGATTAAAGCGAAATATTTGAGAGGCATTGCGAAGTTCGGAGATAACCGGCTGCTTATTATGCTGAATCTGTCCGAAGTGCTGAACAAAAGCGAGATCATTCAGCTTGAGCAGTTAGAGGTGTAAGCGTGGACGCTTTTAACCGATTCAAAGCGTTTGAGATGGATGTTCTGAAGGAAGTCGGCAATATCGGGGCGGGTAATGCGGCAACCGCATTATCCCGCCTTCTGGACAAGCCGGTTGATATGGCGGTCCCCAAGGTCAGCCTGCTGCCTTTCGAGGAAGTAGCGGACCGCGTCGGCGGTTCGGAGCAGGTTGTCATTGCCGTGTATCTTCGCGTAGAAGGGGAAGCGCCCGGCAATATGTTTTTCATCATCCAGGAGGATGCCGCGAAGCGTCTCTTGGGACAGCTTCTGTCACTGGATTGCGATTCAAAAGACAGCTATTCGGAGATGGAAATGTCCGCCCTTTGCGAGATCGGCAACATTTTGGCGGGATCTTATTTATCTTCCCTTGCTGACTTTACGCATTTGTCCATGGCGCCTTCGGTGCCTTCCGTTGCCAGGGATATGGCAGGTCCAATCCTGACCTACGGCCTGATGCAATACGGCGAGATGGGGGATTCCGCCCTGCTTATCGAAACAACGTTTCTTGAAGACAGAGAAGAGCTGGAGGGGCATTTCTTCCTTATTCCGGACCCGGATTCCTTCACTAAAATATTTCAATCCTTGGGAGTACTGACCGAATGATCCAACTAGATGTGATCAAGGTCGGCATGGCAGATTTAAAATGGGCTGCGGACGGAGCACATCTGAGGACAACAGGACTAGGCTCTTGTGTCGGACTGACGTTATACGATCCTGTTGCACGAATTGCGGGTATGGCGCATGTTATGCTGCCATCTTCGGAAATTGCCAGAGAGTCGACCATGAATATTGCCAAATATGCGGATACGGCAATTCCCGAGCTTATTGGGCAGATGAAAGCAGAAGGCGCCGTTATCGGGCGTCTAAAGGCAAAAATGGCCGGCGGAGCGCAAATGTTTGCTTTCTCCGGCCAGTCGGATTCGATGCGAATCGGACCCCGGAACGTAGAATCCTGTTTGGACATTCTCGCGAGCTATTCGATCCCCGTAGTGGGACAGGATACGGGCGGGAATTATGGCCGCACGATTGAAATTGACAGCAGCAGCGGTGTATTGACTATAAGAAGCGTGCAGTTTGGAATAAAGGAGATTTGAAATGGTTGGAAATTGGCGATGGAATGTCGGCTTGGGGATTTTTGGCGCGGTATTAACCTTATTATTTTCGATTGGTAAAAACCCGCTGTCTGTCATGCTGATGCGCAGCATGTATGCTTTCATCGCCTTTGCTGCGATTGCATTTGTCATGCGGTTTCTGCTTGCCTTAATTCTTAGTCCGCCAGTGATGCATCAAGCAGAGACAGCAGGAGAAGAAGGAAAAGGCACACAGCTGGATCTCCAAACTCCCGACGAGAGCGAAGACCTGAATCAACTGCTTAAATCGCAGATGGACGGCCATAAGGCTCAGGACGCACAACAGCAAGACCAACAAAATGAGTTTAAGCCGTTAACGCCGCCAAAGCTGGTATCAACGCAGAATAAAGAGCCTGAGGAATTGGCTAAGGCCATTCGTCATCTGACTGGAGGGTGAGTGACATGATTGCGACTGCGAACTTGGATTTGTGGCGAGCGTGGAAAGAGGAAGGCGATCTTGAAGCCAAGAAGCGTCTCATCGAGCAATTCTTGCCTTTGGTCGATTATGTAACGAACCGTATGGCGATTGGATTGCCCAAAAATGTTCTAAAGGATGATCTCGCCAGCAACGGAGTCATGGGGCTTATCGATGCGATCGAGAAATTCGATTATTGTCGCGGCTTACAGTTTGAAACCTATGCATCCTGGAGAATCCGCGGATCGATTATCGACGGTCTTCGCCAGGGTGACTGGGTGCCGCGCTCGGTGCGCGAGAAGGCAAAGCGCATTGAAGAAGCTTATCAAAGCCTGGAGCAGAAATACTTGCGTTCCGTCTCCGACGCGGAGATTAGCGAATATTTGAATGTCAGCGAGAAGGAATTTACAACGATGCTTCATGAAATTGCGATTACGACGGTATGCTCGCTCGAGGATCCGATCCGTGAAGAGGAATCGGAAACGAGACTATCGCTGCTTATCGATGAACGGGCCAAAAATCCGGATCATAAAGCGCATGAGTTTTTCCTCAAGGACTCGCTCGTCAGCGGCATTGAGAAATTAACGGAGAAGGAGCGCACCGTTATTTCGCTCTTTTATTATGAAGAATTATCGTTAAGCGAGATAGCGGAAGTCATGTCGTTATCCCCATCAAGGATTTCCCAGTTACATTCGAAAGCTATCTTACGGCTGCGCGGAGCGTTAGCGAAGCATAAAGATCAATTACTGCAGCATTAGAAGGGAGTAGGCAAGGTGGAAGACCATTTATTGGAGTCTTACTTGCGTATCCAGATATCAGCTGACAAGCTGTCTGCCTTACTGACCTTTAACCGGATCACCGAGGATTTCGACTGTACTCCCGGTCAATTGGAACGATTTGTACGCAGCAAGGGCGTTGTATATGGGATACGAACAAGTCTGTTAAATGAAATTTGCACCAATACGCTCGCGTATTGCAAAGAGCAAACATTAATCGCTGTTGGTACTCCGGCTTCGCCAGGTAAGGACGGATCTATCCGTTTCGCTTATGACATGCAGGAGCAAACCCAGCGTCCTGCAGAGCTGGAAGACGGCAAGGTGGATTTCAAGGAAGTTTCCCGGCTGAAAAACGTAAAGCGCGGTCAATTAATCGCAGAGCGGGTCGATGCCCTTTTCGGTTCGCCCGGCATGATGGTAACCGGCGACGAGATTCCTGCCAAGCAAGGCAAGCAGGCTAGGTTTAAAGTGGGGAAAAACGTTGTTGTGAACGAGACCCAGACGGCCATGTATGCCCTAATTGACGGTCTTATTACGATTACTGACAAAGAGAAAGTAAACGTTTTCCCGGTATACGAAGTTAACGGAGACGTTGATTATAGAGTCGGCAACATCGATTTTGTCGGAACGGTGGTCATTCGAGGCAATGTCCTCAGCGGGTTTCGGGTTAAAGCGTCCGGCGATATCCGCGTAATAGGCGGCGTGGAGGGAGCGGAGCTGGAATCCGAGGGTTCGATTGAGATAACCGGCGGTATCATGGCCGGCAATAAAGGCTATGTCAAAGCGCAAAAGAACGTAAAAAGCTCCTTCATCCAGGACAGCAATGTTATTGCCGGCGAAGATGTTTTGGTGTCGCAGAGCATCATGCATTCGCATGTTCGAGCCGGACGCAGCGTGATTTGCCAAGGTTCAAAGGGATTGATTGTTGGCGGTTCCATACAAGCGGTTGAGCAAGTGTCGGCGCGCGTGATCGGCAATACGATGTCAACGGCTACCACAATTGAAGTAGGGGTGCAGCCAGAGTCCCGGTCCGAGCTGCAGGAACTGCGCTTAACGCTTCGCAAGCATATGGATGCGATGGACAAGACGGTGAAAGCATTAACGATTCTTGACCAGCAAGCCGCGATGGACCAGTTAAACGATCAAAAAATGGCCATGCGGATCAAACTGGGCGCGACCAGACGCCAGACAACCGCCGAGATCGACCAGATCAGAGAACGTATTCTGGAGATTGAGAAAACGCTTGAGGATACCGATAAAGCAAAGGTCGATGTTAGCCACACGGTATACGGCGGCATCAAGATTGTGATCGGACGTTATACGCGTTTCATTAAAGATCCTGTACAACGTGTTTCTTTCCGGTATACAGACGGGGATATCGTACAATTACCTTTCTCGTAGGAAGGAGCTTGAAGATGGCGTTTAAGCCCATTGATTTGCAATGGTCGATCCCGCGTACCCCCGAAGCGGGCGGAATTCAAAGCCAGTCGAATCATAAGGCGAATGCGGAGGTTTCGCGTTTGGCCGAACTAGCCTCTAAGCAAACCGAGCAATTGCGCAGCAGGAATACCGGCGTTGAACAGACGGGCGGAACGAACGTTCGCAATGACCGTGAGCGCCAAAACGGAAATCCTTATCTCGCCAAGCGAAAGCAGAAGCAGGGGCAGGAGGAGTCCGCGAATTCGGAGGAAAAGGCCGAGCATCCCTATAAAGGGCATCACGTGGATATTACGCTATAAGAACAGCAAAGGTTGTAGAGGGTGTGAATGATGTCAAACTGGACTTATATTGTACTGCTCGGTGCGGTTGTAGCCGTGGCTTCGTTGTTTTTGCCAAGAAAACAGCAGGAGCGGGAAGCGAAGGATACGCGCAATATGGAAATCGCGCTCGAGCAGTTTATGGAGAATACCGAGCTGGACCATCAAGAATTGGTTAAGCTTGTTTCGGCTTTGCGAGAAGAGGGCAAACAGCATGCGGATGCGAACAAGCAGAGGATGACAGAGCTCGAGAACAAAAGCATGCTGCTGGAGCAGCAGCTTGCCTTCCTTCAGCAGCAGCGTCAAAACGATTTATTGCAGGCTGCGCAAACCATGCCTGTCTCCGGGATGGCTAAAGCCGCTCCAGCGGCAGATCAGCCGACAATCGTCGATCAGGAGCCCGAGCAGCCCGTATCGGGCATACAGCTGCGTTATCCTGATCTGTTTGATTTTTATCGTCAAGGCAAGTCTATCGAAGCCATCGCGAAAAAGCTGAATATGAATAAAGGCGAGGTGCAGCTTATCTTGCAGCTAGCCAAGCAGGAGGAGAAGGCTTATGTTTAAGAACCGCTCCTTTGTCGCAGGATTAGGTGTCGGCATCATTGCCGGCGCTATTTTGCTGCAGCTGATGCAGATAGGGGACGAAAGCCAGCGGAAGCTTTCGGACGGATTCAACGATGGGGAGCCGAAGCTGTATACGCAGGCGCAGCTAGACGAGAAGCTTGCGGAGGAGCGGGCTAAAGCAAGCCAGAATGCGATGGAAACGGCCAATCCGGAAGCGGAGAAGCCGGAGGAGTCACCTGCGGTCAAAGCGCCGGAACCGCCTGCTGATAGCAGCAAGAACGACGATAAGAAGGAAGCAGCCGCAGAGAAGCCAGCCGAAGAAGTCGTTAAACGGCAGCTTCGCATTACAGGCGGCATGAACTTGACGGACACTGCGGAGCTGCTCGCCGGGCAAAAGCTGATTTCGGACAAGGCTGCTTTTATCAAGGCCATGAAAAATAAGCCCGTCCGCGCCGGTTATTTCATTTTTGAAGGAAATCCGACGGTTACGGACATCATACGTATTCTGACAAGCAAGCCGCTTACGAAATCGGAATTCGAGCAAAAAATGAAGGGCTAAAGACAAACTGCAAAATTTCGACAATCATCTGTTGCACCGTGTAGGCAGATATGTTATAGTAATTGACGGTGTTAAAAACACACGCCTATTAATTCCGTTAATGGTGCTTCCGGTCGCCGGAAGTTTTAGCGGAAGATGCGATGGGCGGAGGTAATTACTCAAAAACCATAACAGGAGGTGTGTTGAATATGGCGGTTATTTCCATGAAACAGCTTCTCGAAGCTGGGGTACACTTCGGTCACCAAACTCGTCGTTGGAACCCTAAGATGGATCGTTATATCTTCACAGAAAGAAACGGAATTTACATTATCGACCTGCAAAAAACAGTTAAGAAAGTCGAAGAGGCATACAACTTCGTGCGTTCTGTAGCTGCTGAGGGCGGCACTATGCTGTTCGTAGGTACGAAAAAACAAGCTCAAGACTCGGTAAAAGAAGAAGCTGAACGTTGCGGCAACTTCTACATCAACCAACGTTGGTTGGGTGGTACGCTGACTAACTTCCAAACGATCCAAAAACGTATTGATCGTCTGCGTCAACTCGAAAAATGGTCGGAAGACGGTACTTTCGAAGTACTGCCTAAAAAAGAAGTTATCATTCTTAACAAAGAAAAAGACCGTCTGGAAAAATTCCTCGGCGGCATCAAAGGCATGAAAGGCCTGCCTAGCGCGCTGTTCATCATCGATCCTCGCAAAGAGCGTATCGCTGTTGCTGAAGCACGCAAACTCGGTATCCCAATCGTAGGTATCGTTGATACGAACTGCGATCCGGACGAAATCGACTATGTAATTCCAGGCAATGACGACGCGATTCGCGCGGTTAAATTGCTGACGTCCAAAATGGCTGACGCTATCGTGGAAGCTAACCAAGGCGAGCAAACAACTGCTTAATCCGATATAATTGCTACAACAAAGGGTGGTCAGAAGGTGAAAGCCTCTCACCGCCCTTTTTTTGAACGTAAAAACTAAAAATGGAATTTCCAGGAGGGCTAATCATGGCGGTATCCGCAAGCGCAGTAAAAGAACTTCGTGAAAGAACTGGAGCAGGTATGCTCGATTGCAAGAAAGCATTGGACGAAACAAACGGCGACATCACAAAAGCAATTGAATTGCTTCGTGAAAAAGGTCTGTCCGCGGCTGCTAACAAAGCTGGCCGTGTTGCAACGGAAGGCGTAGTTGAATCGTATATCCATGCAGGCGGCCGTATCGGCGTTCTGGTTGAAATCAACTGCGAAACGGACTTCGTAGCTAAAACAGATCAATTCCGCACTTTCGCGCGCGACATCGCAATGCACATTGCTGCAGCAAACCCTAAATTCGTAAAACGCGAAGAAGTTCCTGCTGAGGAAATCGAAAAAGAGCGCGAGATCTTGAAAGCTCAAGCTCTGAACGAAGGCAAACCAGAAAAAATCGTTGAAAAAATGGTTGACGGCCGTATCTCCAAATACTACGAAGAGTACTGCCTGATGGAGCAATCCTTCGTTAAAGATCCGGACAAAACAATCTCGGCTCTTCTGAACGAGAAAATCAGCGCTATCGGTGAAAACATCTCGATCCGTCGTTTCGTTCGTTACGAACTGGGCGAAGGCTTGGAGAAAAAAGTGGATAACTTCGTTGAAGAAGTTATGGCTCAAGCAAAACTGTAAACCGAACGCACAGGCGGGGCGGGGCGTTCGCCCCGCTCTTTTTTTCTAAATAATAGGATGTTACCTCGCCCGCGAGGTACAAGATGGAGGTAGGGACGATGGGACAGCCTGTTTTCAAAAGAATTGTTCTAAAAGTAAGCGGAGAATCCTTGTCGGGGGATCAAGGCTACGGCATTGAAGCCTCGGTCATTTCCGAAATCGCTGATCAAGTTAAAGAAGTAGTTGCACTCGGTGTTGAAGTCGCTATCGTTGTAGGCGGCGGCAACATTTGGCGCGGTATTGCTGGCACGGCTAAAGGCATCGACCGGGCAACAGCAGACTATATGGGCATGCTGGCAACCGTAATGAACTCCCTGGCCTTGCAGGATGCGCTTGAGCAGATCGAAGTGCCTACTCGCGTTCAAACTTCGATCGCCATGCAACAAATCGCGGAGCCTTACATAAGACGCCGCGCAATCCGTCACCTGGAGAAAGGCCGCGTTGTCATTTTCGCAGCCGGCACAGGCAACCCGTTCTTCTCGACAGATACGACTGCAGCCCTTCGCGCAGCCGAGATCGAGGCGGAAGTCATTCTGATGGCTAAGAACAAAGTTGACGGCGTATATTCCGCCGATCCGTTCAAAGACGCTACAGCTGAGAAATACGAAGAATTGACTTACATGGAAGTACTGAACAAAAACCTTGGAGTTATGGATTCAACGGCATCGTCGCTTTGCATGGATAACAATATTCCGCTCGTCGTGTTCGCGATTACCGAAAAAGGGAATATTAAGAAAGTCGTGCTTGGTGAGAAGATTGGTACTATTGTGAGAGGAAGTGCGAAATAATGCCGCAAGCAATTAAGAAAAATGCAGAAGAGCGTATGGAGAAAGCAATCGGTGCTTTGAAACGTGATCTGGCTACACTTCGTGCAGGACGGGCAACGCCTGCTTTGCTCGACCGTGTTCAAGTTGAATATTACGGGGCGCCTACGCCCGTTGCGCAATTAGCGAATATTAATGTTCCGGATTCCCGCACGCTGTTTATTCAGCCTTGGGACAAATCGTCGATCGCAGCGATCGAGAAAGCGATTATGAAATCCGATCTTGGATTGACGCCATCCAACGATGGTTCGGCTATCCGCATCACTTTGCCCCCGCTTACGGAAGAGCGCCGCACCGAGCTTGTTAAAACGACGAAGAAGTTCGGCGAAGAAGCGAAGGTTGCTATCCGCAACATCCGCCGCGACGCAAACGACGATATCAAAAAGCTTGAGAAAACGACGATTTCGGAAGACGAATCCCGTCGCCATCAAGAAGACATTCAAAAAGCAACGGACCGTTTCATCGCGGAAGTTGATAAAGTATTGGTAGCTAAAGAGAAAGAGATTATGGAAGTATAATTGCGCCTACAGCCCCTCCGTCAGGTGGGGTTTGGTTTTTTGAATTCCGGGTGGGAGGAACAAACATGATCAGTCGACTTTGGGCTAAACTTGGCAAATCGTCCTCGAATGCGGCTGAACCGTTGGCAGCTGACAATGTTCCGAAGCATATCGCCATTATCATGGACGGCAACGGACGTTGGGCAAAGAAACGTGGGCTTCCACGAATCGCCGGCCATCATACCGGTATGAAAACGGTGAAGCGAATCGTAATGGAGGCAGATCGTCTTGGTGTCAAATATTTGACATTGTACGCTTTTTCCACGGAAAACTGGAAGCGGCCCAAAGACGAAGTTGAGTTCCTGATGAAGCTTCCCCAGCAATTTTTGGAAATCGAGCTGGCAGAGCTCATTGAAAAAAACGTTCAAGTTCGCATGATGGGGCATAAAGAAAACCTGCCTTCGTTTACGCTTAGCGCTGTCGAGGAAGCTATCACGAAAACGGCTCAAAATACTGGACTCGTACTCAATTTTGCTCTTAATTATGGCGGTCGCAGGGAAATGCTTGAAGCGATCAAAGAAATTGCTGCCGATGTACAGGACGGACGTTTATCAACCGAGCAGATTGACGAGCAGCTGCTCTCCAGCCGTTTGTTAAGCGGAGACATTCCTGATCCCGATTTGCTGATCCGTACGAGCGGTGAACTCAGGTTGAGCAACTTCATGCTATGGCAGCTTGCTTATAGCGAAATGTGGTTTACGAACGTTTATTGGCCGGAGTTTACCGAAGCGCATTTGCAGGAAGCCATTCAGGAATATCAGCGGCGTGCCCGGCGATACGGCGGTTTATAGCATCGATAACGGAGAGTGACCATCACTTGAAACAGAGAATCATTTGGGGACTGCTTGCCGGCGCGGCGTTTGTTGCTTTGCTCTTAGCCGGCGGATGGTTTTATGCAGTTGCGCTGGTGTTGCTGGCATTGCTTGGATTTAATGAATATACGAAGATGAACGGGCACTCGTGGAATGAACCGGCGTCTCTGCTGGGTTATGCGGGCGTGCTTATGTTCGTATGGCCGTGGAAGCTCATGGGCGTAGATTCGCCTTCGTCGATTACCGTGCTATGGGTGCTGGCTTTCTTGCTGCTTGCGGTAACGGTATTCACTAAAAACAAAATAACCATCGACGGCGCCTCGCTTATGTTGTTAGGCGCTTTATATGTAGGTTACGGCTTTAGTTCAATGAATGCCGTTCGGGATTTGGACCACCACGGCATTTTCTGGTCGTTTCTTATTATTACATGCAATGTTGCTTCCGATGCAGGCGCGTATTTCGTCGGGCGGGCGATGGGCAAGCATAAGCTGTGGCCGTCTATTAGCCCAAACAAGACGATTGAAGGTGCTGTCGGCGGTGTTGTCCTCGCGGTCATTGCAGCGCTTCTATTCGCGGTCTGCGCACCGCATATTGTCGACATCGGGACTTCGTTATTGATCGGTCTTATCGTAGCTGTAGCCGGTCAACTGGGCGACCTCATCCAATCGGCCTACAAGCGTGTCCGCAACATCAAGGATTCCGGCTCCATCCTGCCGGGTCATGGCGGTGTTCTAGACCGTTTTGACAGTTGGATTATCGTGTTCCCTTTGTTGATACTGACCGATTTGATCCCTACATAAACAAGTGGCAAAGCAAAGTGGTTTTATCCACCTGTGGATAAGCATTAACACGGACCTTTAACCAGGTTAATGATTCTTTCTCTGCTCTCCATCTTTTTTCTTTGGCAATTCCGACTTGGAAGGAATGCCGAGTCGGGGTTGGCTCTTGAGTGAGCGGAGCGAAAGTGTTATGGAAGAGAAGCGCTAGCGCTCGCCTTTGTCCAGGAATTTCAACCGCTAGGCGGATTGAGATCAAGAAATTCATGGACAACAGCGATCGAAGCCATGACACTTTCGCGCAGCGAATGTTTTTCGAGAGCAAATTACGCATCAAACGAGTTCCAGGAGGAATCCATGAAAAAAATCACCATTTTAGGTTCCACCGGCTCCATAGGCACCCAGACGCTAGACGTTATTGCCAATGATCCGGACCGCTACCAGGTTGTCGGCTTGTCAGCGGGCAATAACCTGCAACTGCTGATCGAGCAGGCCAGACAATTCCGGCCTTCGGCGGTTTGCTTGGCCAGCAAGGAGTTGGCAGAGCAGGCAAAGACGGAATTGCCTCCGGATACTCAGATCCTGTATGGCGAGGAGGGGCTTGTGGAAATCGCGGCGAATAACGATGCCGATGTTGTCGTGACAGCGCTTGTTGGCAGCCGCGGTCTTCCTGCAACACTTGCCGCCATTGAAGCTGGCAAGACCATTGCGCTGGCGAACAAAGAAACGCTTGTGACTGCCGGCCATATCGTGATGGAGCGCGCCAGAGAAAAAGGCGTCTCGATTATTCCGGTCGACAGCGAGCACTCGGCGATTTTCCAATGCCTGAACGGGGAAGATTCGAAGGCTTTGCAGCAGCTTACCCTAACGGCATCCGGCGGGTCGTTCCGCGACCGTACGCGCGAACAGCTGGAAGGCGTATCGGTCGCGGAAGCATTGAACCATCCGAACTGGTCGATGGGAGCCAAGATCACGATTGATTCCGCAACCATGGTGAACAAAGGATTGGAGGTCATCGAAGCCAGATGGCTGTTTGATGTGACTTACGATCAGATCAAGGTCCTGATCCACCCGGAGAGCATTATCCATTCGTTTGTGGAATTCAGCGACAATAGCGTAATTGCTCAGTTGGGCTTGCCGGATATGCGGGTTCCGATTCAATATGCGCTTACTTATCCGAATCGCCGTCCGACGCCGACTGGCCGATTGGATCTGGCGGCAATCGGGAAGCTGCATTTCCGCGAGATGGATTTTGCGAGATACCCTTGCCTCAAACTTGCCTTTGACTGCGGCCGTGCCGGCGAATCGGCGCCAACGGTGTTCAATGCAGCCAATGAAGTTGCGGTAGCCCGTTTCTTGAACGGGGAGATTGATTTCTTGGGCATTGAGCGAGTGCTGGAGCGCGTTCTCGAGCGCCACTCGGTAACAGCAGTAAATGATTTGCAGGCTATTGCAGAAATAGACGCGTGGGCTCGTAAAGAGGCAGCGGTCATCTAGCTTTTGCCTTAACCTGCGGTTCTCTTGTATCGTACGGGAGAATAATGATAATCTATGTACAGGCCGTTACGAACAGGAGGCTCGCTATGGAGATGATTCGGGTCATATTTATGACCGTGCTCGTATTTTTTGTCATTGTGACCATTCACGAATGGGGACACTATTTTTTCGCGAAACGCGCCGGGATATTGGTAAGGGAATTCGCTATCGGCTTTGGGCCTAAGCTCTTTTCGATCAAACGCGGCGAAACGCGCTTTACGCTGAGACTTGTGCCCGCAGGCGGCTTTGTCCGCATGGCAGGCGAGGATCCGGAGATTGTAGAGGTTACTGTCGGCCAAACGGTAGCCGTTCGGGTCAAGAATAATCAGGTTACCCGGATTTATCTTGATCGTCTGGATGAGCGGAGCGGCGTTATTCGCGGGGAAGTGACTGGCATTGATCTGGAGAAGGATTTGTTCGTTTCCCTTGACGTTGAAGGGGAGAACGACCGTTTCTCCGTTCATCCTGCAGCGCTTCTCATTTCAAGAGGGAAAGAGACGCAGATTGCTCCGATCGACCGTCAATTCGGAAGCAAATCGGTTGGCGCGCGCGCCATGTCCATCTTTGCAGGCCCTCTCATGAACTTTGTGCTTGCGTTTGTTTTGTTCATGGCATACATACAGCTCGCTGGAACGCCGCAAGGCTTGCTGGTTGACGAAGTAACCAAAGGAATGCCGGCCGAGCGGGCACAACTGCAAAAAGGTGATTTGATCGATACCGTCAACGGCGTCAAGATCGGCACCGATTATGACAAAATGATTGATATTATCGGTGCTTCCGCAGGCAAGCCGATTCAATTGAATGTCATCCGCAACGGGACGCTTGAACCGGTTAAGCTGACTCCGGTGGCCGATGATCAAGGCGTCGGCAAGGTTGGCCTCAGAGCGGCTTATCAGTTCCGCAGCGCAACGGTTGGGGAGACCATTACCGGTGCGGCGAAGCTGATGAAGACGATGACGATCAGCATTTTCGAAGGCTTCAAGAAGATTATTATCGGAGACTTTAAGCTCGATGATTTGGGCGGACCGGTCCGTACAGCGGAAATGACGAGCGAGATTGCCCGCAAGGGGATCACGGACCTGACGTCATGGACGGCTCTGTTAAGCCTGTATCTAGGCATATTCAACTTGCTGCCGATTCCCGCGCTTGATGGCAGCAGGCTTATTTTCCTCGGTCTCGAGGCGGTTCGCGGGCGTCCGGTTAATCCAAGCCGGGAAAGCATGGTCCACTTCATCGGTTTTGCCTTAATAATGCTGCTGATGCTTGTGGTGACTTACAATGATATTTTGCGATTGGTACGAGGGGAGCCATAAGTCGGTTATGTCCAAGGATAAACAGTTTGTTACCGAAATTACGCCACAAGGCGAAGATTTTTCCAGATGGTATATCGATGTCATTAAGAAAGCGGAGCTCATGGATTATTCGCCGGTACGCGGCTGTATCGTGTTCCGTCCGGAAGGCTATGAGCTGTGGGAAAATATTCAGCGCGACCTGGACCGCCGTTTCAAGGAAACCGGCCACCGCAATGCCTACTTCCCGCTCTTTATCCCGGAGAGTTTTTTCCAGAAGGAGAAGGAGCACGTCGAAGGCTTTAATCCCGAGCTGCCTTGGGTAACCGAAGCGGCAGGCGAGAAGCTGGAAGAGCGTCTGGCGATTCGCCCGACTTCGGAAACGATGTTCGGCCATATGTATGCCAAATGGATTCAATCTTATCGCGATCTGCCGCTCCTTATTAACCAATGGGCGAACGTTGTCCGCTGGGAGAAGCGTACGCTGCCGTTCCTTCGCACAAGCGAATTCCTGTGGCAGGAAGGCCATACGGCTCACGAGACCGAAGATGAAGCCCGCGAAGAAACGATGAGAATGCTGACGGTATACCGCGAATTCGTGGAAGAGTTCCTGGCTATTCCGGTTATCGAAGGGGAAAAGACGCCATCCGAGCGTTTTGCCGGCGCGGTTAACACGTATTCCATCGAAGCGATGATGAAAGACGGCAAGGCGGTGCAAGCCGGTACGTCCCATTATTTGGGCACTAAATTTGCCGTTGCGTTCGACATTAAATATTTGGACCGCGAGAATACCCTTCAGTTCGCGCATACCACATCTTGGGGCGTGAGCACGCGGCTGATTGGTGCTATGATTATGGTTCATGGCGATGACCGCGGATTGGCATTGCCTCCTAAGGTTGCGCCGACGCAAGTGATTATGATTCCGATTGGTCCGGCTAAAACCCGCGATCAAGTGGTTGGACGGGTAGACGAGCTTTATGCGGAATTGAAAAAAGCCGGCGTCCGAGTTAAAGTTGACGACCGTTCCGACGTAAGTCCGGGGTGGAAGTTCAACGAGTACGAGATGCGCGGCGTTCCGCTTCGTCTCGAGCTTGGTCCACGCGATATGGAAAACGGACAAGTTGTTCTCGTATCGCGCATTAGCGGCGAGAAACGAATCGTTCGCCAGGATAACCTGATTGCGGAAGTGGAAACGATGCTTGCCGATATTCAACGCGATATGTATGAGAAAGCGAAAAAATTCCGCGAAGATAATTTCTACGACGTAGAGACGCTTGACGAGATGAAAGCTTCGATGGAAGAGAAACGTGGATTTGTACTGGCCGGCTGGTGCGGTTCCGCTGCTTGCGAGAAGCAAGTGAAGGAAGAGACTGGCGCTACAAGCCGCAACATCCCATTCGAACCGGAGAAGAAGAAAAGCAAATGTCTCGTATGCGGTGATCATGCGGAGCACACGGTCGTATTTGCACGTGCCTACTAAAAGCATCGATCGGATTGGATCGTACAGGAGTGATTGATTGCCATGAGCCAAACCGGAGACAACCGGCAGCGCTTTGAGCTGCTTATGCAGCAAGCGGGGCTGCCGCTCGAAATTATAAATTCCTATTACAAGGACGGTTATATCGAACAAGTCGTTGTAGGGAAAAGCAACAGAAAATGGACGTTTTGCATTCGCAAAACGTCTTTAGTTCCTTATAAGGCATTTATGGCTTTAACTCAAGCCGTGAATATGAAGTTCGCTCATATTGCCGAAACTTCCTTTAAACTTCTATATGACGATGCCGTTTCATCGGCAGACATTGCCCGAGAATACTGGCCTTTGTTCCTCGAATGGGTCCAGCAGGAGAATGCATCGGTTAACGGCTGGCTTAGCAAAGCCGGCATGGAGCCGACGGACGAGATGATTGTCGTATCGCTGCTGGATGGCATGGGGCTGGAGCTTGCGAAGAAGAAGCGAATCGACGAAGCGATCAGCAGCTTTTACGAACGGACCTTCAGCCGGAATTACCGGGTTAAGCTGGAGGTTGGCGAGCAGGTCAGACAGGATGCCTATGAAGAGTTCCAGCAGAAGCGGGACCAAGCGGAGAGGGAAGCCGTCATTCAAATCATGGAGAGCGTTGCCGAATCTAATGAGGCAGAAGGCGACGAAGAGCTTGTCAAATTGGCAATGGGCTATGATATCAGGGATGAACCTACCCCGCTTATGAATATCCGGGAAGAGGAGAAGAAGGTTACGGTTCAGGGGGCAGTATTCGGCCTCGAGGTGAAGGAGCTCCGCAACGGAATGACCTTATTCACCTTTAACGTAACGGACTTCACCGATTCCATGGCGATGAAGATGTTCGCCAAGACGAAGGAAGACGTGAAAATCTTAAGCCTGCTGTCTAATGGCAAATGGGTAAAGGCCCGCGGCAAGGTCGATTACGACCGATTCATGCAAGAGCCTGAGCTTGTTATGATCCCTAATGATCTCCAAGAGATCTCTTCGCCGCCGGACCGTAAAGACAATGCGGAGGAGAAGCGCGTTGAATTCCATCTTCATTCCACCATGAGCGCGATGGACGCGGTGACGCCGATTGGCGAGTATGTGAAGATGGCGGCCAAGTGGGGACACAAGGCGATTGCGATCACGGACCACAGCAATATTCATTGTTATCCGGAAGCGTTCAAGGCGGCAAAAAAGAATAATATCCAAGTACTATTCGGGCTTGAAGCCAATGTTGTGAATGACGCGGTGCCGATGGTATTGAATTCAAGAGAAGAACAGCTTGCTTCTGCCGTTTATGTCGTATTTGATATTGAGACCACAGGCCTATCCATCATAAATAATAAAATTATCGAGCTTGCTGGCGTAAAAATGCAGAACGGCAAGGAGATTGACCGTTTTTCCACCTTTATCAACCCTCATGAGAAAATCCCTTACCATATTCAGCAGTTGACCAACATCAATGACGATATGGTTAAGGACGCGCCGGAGCTTGAGCCGAAGCTTCGCGAATTTGTCGAGTTTATAGGGGATTGCATTCTGGTCGCCCATAACGCAAGGTTTGATATCGGGTTTATTCAAGCCAATCTCAAGTCTATCGGCCTGCCGGAATTAACGAATCCCGTGCTCGATACGCTGGAGCTCGCAAGATTTCTTCACCCGACGCTTAAGAATCATCGTCTTAATACGTTATCCGCAAAATACAAAGTTTCTCTTGAGAATCATCACCGTGCCGTGGACGACTCCGTTGCTCTCGGCGGTGTAATGTACGGCCTTATCAATGACGCGGCTGAACGCAATATTACGGGACTTCATCAATTAAACGATTATGTCGGTCTGGACATTTCCAATTCCCGGCCGTTCCATTGCAACATTTACGCGTTAAACGCAGTCGGCAAAAAAAATCTGTTCAAGATGGTTTCGATTTCCCATACCGAGCATTTCAAACGCGTTGCTTGTATTCCGAAGAGCAAGCTTGTCGACATGCGAGAAGGCATTCTTGTCATTTCCGGCTGCGAGAAGGGTGAATTCTTCGAGACGGTGCTAAATAAATCTTATGAAGAAGCTCTTGAAGTTGCCCGGTTCTACGATGTGCTCGAAATCCAGCCGGTGGACTTTTACATGCATCTTGTAGATAAAGGACTTGTAGGCAGCCGCGCTGAAATCGAGCAGGCCATGCGCCGTATTTGCGAAATCGGCGATGAGCTTGGCAAGCCTGTTATCGCAACGGGGAACGTCCATTATTTGAATCCTCGGGACAAGCTGTATCGCGATATCGCGATTCACGGCATTACCGGATTCAGCCCCCTGAAGGACATCCGGAAGCCGGATGCCCATTTGCGGACGACCGACGAGATGCTTCGTGAGTTCGCCTTCCTCGGTGAAGCGCGGGCATACGAGGTCGTTGTCAAGAACACAAACGAGCTTGCCGACCGTTTCGAGCCGTTCGAGATGTTCCCGGACAAGCTGTTTACCCCGATTATCGAAGGGGCGGAAGAAGAAATTCGGAGCACATGCTATAACACGGCGAAATCTATGTACGGGGATGAGCTTCCTCAAGTCGTTATCGACCGGCTTGAGAAGGAACTTGTGCCGATTATCAAATTCGGCTTCTCCGCGAACTACTTGATTTCGGAAAAGCTCGTTAAGAAGTCCAATGCCGACGGATACCTCGTAGGTTCGCGGGGATCGGTAGGCTCTTCCGTGGTTGCGACATTCTTGGGCATATCAGAGGTTAATCCGCTGCCAGCGCATTATTTGTGCAAAAATCCGGAATGCCGGCATAGCGAATGGTTCCTTGACGGCAGCGTCCCGAGTGGATTCGACTTGCCGGACAAAAATTGTCCGAAATGCAATCTGCCGATGAAAGGAGAAGGACAGGATATCCCGTTTGAGACCTTCCTTGGTTTCAAGGGCGATAAAGTTCCCGATATCGATCTTAATTTCTCCGGTGAATACCAGCCTACGGCGCATAACTTTACCAAAATCATGTTCGGCGACAAATGCGTTTTCCGTGCCGGCACAATCGGTACGGTAGCCGAAAAAACCGGTTATGGATTTGCGCGCAAGTATGCCGAGGATCATGGCAAAACATGGCGCAGCGCGGAATTGTCGCGCCTTGCTTCCGGTGTAACCGGCGTGAAGCGGAGTACGGGCCAGCATCCGGGCGGTATCGTTGTTGTTCCGAACTACATGGAAGTCGAAGACATTACTCCGGTGCAATACCCGGCGGATGACGTGAACGCGGAGTGGAAGACGACGCATTTCGATTATCACGCCTTTGAAGCCAACTTGCTGAAGCTTGATATTTTGGGGCACGATGATCCGACCATGATGCGGATGCTGCAGGATTTGACGGGTGTCGATCCGACGACTATTCCGATGAACGACCCTAAAGTAATGAGCATGTTCAATTCGACGAAAGCGTTAGGCGTGACCCCTGAGCAGATCCGGACACCGGTAGCGACATACGGCGTTCCGGAGATGGGCACGAAGTTCGTTCGGCAGATGCTTCAGGAGACGCAGCCATCGTCGTTTGCCGACTTGCTTCAGATTTCGGGATTGTCGCATGGTACCGGGGTATGGCTTGGCAATGCTCAGGAGCTGATCAAGAAGGGCACTTGCAACATCAAGACCGTTATCGGCTGTCGTGACGATATCATGCTGTATCTGATCTATAAAGCGGGCATGGATGCCGGACTCGCCTTCAAAATCACGGAAAGCGTGCGTAAAGGCAGAGGCCTTACTCCGGAATGGATCGAAGAGATGAAGCGCTGCAAGGTGCCGGCCTGGTACATTGATTCCTGTCTTCGGATTGAATACATGTTCCCGAAGGCCCATGCCGCCGCTTACGTTATTTCCGCGGTGCGGACCGCCTACTTCAAGCTGTATTATCCGATTCAATACTATGCAACGTATTTCTCGGTTCGCGCGGAAGACTTTGATCTCGAGCTGCTCTGTCAAGGCTACGATGCCATTCAGAAGAAGATTATCGAGATCGAGGACAAGGGCTTTAACGCCACGACCAAAGAAAAGAACAGCATTTCCTTGCTGGAAATGGCACTAGAGATGACAGCCCGCGGCTTCTCCTTCAAACCGATCGATCTGTATCGTTCGGATGCAACGAAATTTATCGTTGACGGCGAAACGCTTATTCCTCCGTTTTCGGCCATTGCCGGTATCGGGGAAAATGCCGCGCGCAATATAGCGGCTGCCAAGGATGCGGGAGAGTTCCTGTCCATTGAAGATTTCCAGCAGAGATCCAAGGCGAGTAAGACCGTTATCGAGGTATTGACGGGCATGGGATGCTTCCGCGGATTGCCGGAATCCAACCAGCTGTCCTTGTTCTAGACGTTGCGTGTTAGAAAACATTTCTTGTCACCCCTATGCGGTTATGATATAATTTTTGTGGCAATGATGTGGATAGAGACTTGAAGCAGAGAGTGGGGAAACCCACTCTTTACGTTTTGTAAACGGCTTTTTTCGCATATGAATGGGCCGCTGGCAGGCGTATGAAGAAACAGGAGGTTACACCGATTGAGCACATCCAAAATCAAAACCGTCGTTGAGGCTATGGTTACTCCTTTCCTCAACAGCAATGGATTTGAACTTGTTGATATTGAGTACGTCAAGGAAGGCAGCAACTTCTTCCTTCGGGTGTTCGTAGACAAGGAAGGCGGCATCGATATTGACGAATGCGGCAGAATCAGCGAATTTTTGAGCGAGGAATTGGATAAAAACGATCCGGTATCCGATGCTTACTTCCTGGAAGTATCATCCCCGGGGGCGGAGCGTCCGCTTAAGAAACCGGAAGATGTTCGCAAGGCCGTAGGCAAGCATGTCTACATAACGACTTACGAGCCGCTTGACGGTTCGAAGGAATTTGAAGGACAGCTTACCGCTTTTGACGGTGAACAGGCTACCGTAAAAATCGGCAAAAAAGAGCATGTCATTCCGTACGCCAAGGTCGCGAGCGCTCGTCTTGCGATTGTGTTCTAAATAGCGGTTTATTTTTGAAAGGGGGAACCCCATTCCAATGAGCATGGATTTTATTGAAGCATTGTCGGAAATCGAGAGGGATAAAGGGATTGCAAAGGAAGTGCTGTTAGAAGCGATTGAAGCGGCTTTGATATCGAGTTACAAGCGCAACTTCAATACGGCGCAGAATGTACGCGTGGACATTAACCGCCACAGCGGCGTTATTAAAGTATACGCGCGCAAGACGGTAGTAGACGAAGTGCTCGATCCGCGTCTTGAAATTACCGTTGACGCCGCGCGGGAGATTAACCCGCACTACGCGCTGGACGATATCGCGGATATCGAGGTTACGCCCCGCGACTTTGGCCGTATTGCCGCCCAGACCGCTAAACAGGTCGTTACGCAGCGTATACGCGAAGCGGAACGCGGTCTGATCTACAACGCGTTTATCGACAAGGAAGAGGATATCGTTAACGGTATCGTGCAGCGCCAGGATACGCGCAACCTGTTTGTCGACCTTGGCAAGGTTGAAGCGGTTCTTCCGCTTACCGAGCTGATGCCTACGGACAAATTTAAGCACGGCGACCGCGTGAAATCGTATATTACTAAAGTAGAGAACACGACTAAAGGGCCGCAAATTATTTTGTCCCGTACTCACCCAGGGCTTCTTAAGCGTCTCTTCGAGCTTGAGGTTCCGGAAATTTACGACGGCGTCGTCGAGATTCGTTCCGTTGCCCGCGAAGCCGGCTACCGTTCGAAGATCGCCGTTTATTCGCGCAACGAAGAGGTTGATCCGGTTGGATCCTGCGTAGGTCCGAAAGGCATGCGCGTACAAACCATCGTTAACGAGCTTACCGGCGAGAAGATCGATATCGTTCGCTGGTCGGAGAGCGTAGAGGAATACGTCGCGAATGCGCTCAGCCCGTCGAAGGTGCTGGAGGTTATCGTATTCGAACAGGAGAAAATGGCCCGCGTAATCGTACCTGATTACCAGCTGTCTCTTGCAATCGGCATTAAAGGTCAGAACGCGCGCCTTGCCGCGAAGCTGACTGGCTGGAAAATCGATATCAAGAGCGAAACCCAAGCGGAGCAGGAGTACGGCCGTCCGAAAACGTCGACCGGCACCATGCACCAGGATTCCGTTTCTATCGATTAATAACAGGCTCGCATCTTGGGTCCATTAACGGGCAAAGGAGGGGTGTGCGGTGAGACCGAGAAAAGTGCCGCTTCGCAAGTGCGTGGCATGCCAAGAAATGAAGCCAAAGAGAGAACTCATCCGGGTTGTTCGGACACCAAACGAAGAAGTGCTTATAGACCTGACGGGGAAAAAAGCCGGTCGCGGCGCCTATTTATGTGGACAGGTCAGCTGCTTTAAGCTGGCTAAGAAGTCCAAGGCGCTTGACCGGGCATTAAAGCAGGCAGTCGACGCATCGATTTACGACCAGCTTGAACAGGATTTCATAGCGGTAGAAGACGAGTTTCTGGCAGGCAAGGAGCGGGAAAGCGATGAAGATGAATAAAGGCTTGTCTTCGCTCGGAATGGCCATGAGAGCCGGAAAGCTTATTACCGGAGATGAAATTGTGCTCAAGGCGGTTCGTAAGGGTGAAGCGCAGCTCGTTATTATAGCGGGTGATGCTTCTCCAAACACGAAGAAGAAGTTTCGCGACAAATGCAACACCTACGGGGTACAGCTCGCCGAAGCATTTGACCGCGATCAGCTTGGAAAGGCCATTGGAAAGCCGGAACGAGTCGTACTGGCGGTAACTGACGCAAAGTTCGGAAAAATGATTGCAGGTCATCTGAGTCAAAATTCGGAGGTGGATAATATTGAGCAAACAACAGGACAACAGCAAGGACAATAAAGATAAAACCCGCGTATACGAATACGCGAAATCGCTAAACATGAGCAGTAAAGAAATTATAACGATTCTTAAACGGCTTAATCTGCCCGTTAATAATCATATGAGTGTCATGGAAAACGAAATGGTTCAAAAAGTGGAAGGCTTCTTCCGCGATATTAAGCAAAATGCGGCCGCAAAGCGTGCCCAGGAATCCGGCAGTGCTACCGTATCGGCGGCACCTCAGCCACAGGCGCAGACTGCAAGCAAGCCGCAACCTAATCAAACGGTACAAAAAAATCTATCTCAGGACAGACAGGGGCCTATGAATTCTATTAAAACGACATCCGAAACCAACCAATCGCAACAAGAACAACGTCCGCAAAGTCAGCAAGAAAATACAAGCAACACGGCTTCAAGCCAAGCCAACCCTACTGCCGGCGGCAGCAGCTCCAGCAATAATAACAGACCGCAGCACAGCGGTAACCGTCAAGGTTCCTACCAAGGCAACCGTCCGCAAGGTCAAGGCGGCCAAGGCGGCAATCGCCCGCAGGGCGGCGGATACAACCGTCCGCAAGGTCAAGGCGGCCAAGGCGGTAATCGCCCGCAGGGCGGCGGCGGATACAATCGTCCGCCGGGTCAAGGCGGTCAAGGCGGCAATCGTCCACAGGGTCAAGGCGGCGGATTTAACCGTCCGCAGGGTCAAGGCGGCGCACCAGGCGGCAACCGTCCGCAGGGCCAAGGCGGCGCGCCGGGCGGCAATCGTCCGCCAGGTCAAGGCGGCGGCCAAAACCGTTCGTTTGATGCGGCCCGTCCGGCACCAACTTCGCGTGGTACTGCCGCAGGCGAAACAAACAACCGCAAAGGCAACAACGCAGTAAACAAGAGCAGAGTAAATAACAGCGGCAGCCAGAAGCGTTTTGACGACGGCAAGCCGAACTTCAGAACAAACTCTAACAACCGCGGCAAAGGCGGCAGAAATAACCGTAACCATTCCCAACAGCCTCCACGGGAGAAAATCGACAATACGCCTAAGAAAATCATTGTTCGCGGTACAATGACAGTAGGCGATCTGGCAAAGCTTCTGCATAAGGATGCTTCCGAGGTCATCAAGAAACTGATTTCTCTTGGCGTAATGGCGACCATTAACCAAGAGCTGGATATGGATACGATTCTTTTGATCGCACAGGAATTTGGCGTAGAGGTTGAAGTGAAAATTCCGGTTGAAGAAGATACCTTCGAAACCGTGGAAGAAGTGGATGACGAAGCGGATCTGACTACTCGTCCACCGGTTGTTACGATCATGGGTCACGTTGACCACGGTAAAACAACTCTGCTTGATGCTATTCGCCATACGAACGTAACCGGCGGCGAAGCTGGCGGCATCACGCAGCATATCGGTGCTTATCAGGTTGAGATCAATCATAAGAAAATTACGTTCCTCGATACGCCGGGTCACGAAGCGTTTACGCTTATGCGTGCTCGCGGTGCTCAAGTAACGGATATTACGATTATCGTAGTTGCAGCCGATGACGGCGTTATGCCTCAAACCGTTGAAGCGGTCAACCATGCAAAGGCCGCTGGCGTACCTATTATCGTTGCGGTTAACAAAATCGATAAACCGGACGCAGATCCTGACAAAATCAAGCAGGCGCTTACCGAATACGAGCTTGTTCCGGAAGAGTGGGGCGGCGATACCATCTTCGTGAACGTATCGGCTAAGCAACGTCTCGGACTGGAAGAGCTGCTCGAGATGATTCTGCTCGTAGCTGAAGTTAATGATTACAAAGCGAATGCGGACAAACGCGCACGCGGTACGGTTATCGAAGCCGAGCTTGACAAAGGTAAAGGTCCGGTAGCTCGCGTTCTCGTGCAGCACGGCTCGCTTAAGATCGGCGATGCTTTCGTTGCCGGCAACTGCTTCGGTCGCGTCCGCGCAATGGTGAACGATAAAGGCCGCCGTATCAAAGAAGCGGGACCTTCTACTCCGGTTGAGATTACCGGTCTGACAGAAGTTCCTCTAGCCGGCGATCCGTTCATGGTATTCGAAGACGAACGCAAAGCAAGAGCCATTGCGGACCGTCGCTCGATCAAGCAACGTCAGTCGGAGCTTGGCGCGAATTCCCGCGTTACGCTTGACGATCTGTTCAAGCATATTCAAGAAGGCGAGATCAAAGAGCTCAATATCATTATCAAGTCTGACGTTCAAGGCTCGACAGAGGCGCTGAAAGGCTCTCTGGCGAAAATTGAAATCGAAGGCGTTCGCATCAAGATCATTCACAGCGGCGTAGGCGCGATCACGGAGTCCGATATTAACTTGGCAGCGGCATCCAACGCTATCGTAATCGGCTTTAACGTTCGCCCTGAGCCTCAGGCTGATCTTGCCGCGCAACAGGAGAAAGTGGATGTGCGTCTGCATCGCGTCATTTACAACGTAATCGAAGAGATCGAGCAAGCTATGAAGGGCATGCTGGATCCAATCTTCAAAGAGGTTGTTCAAGGCCAAGCTGAAGTACGCAACATCTTCAAGCTCAGCAAAGTTGGCGCTATCGCAGGATGCATGGTTATCAGCGGCAAAATTACGCGTAACTCCGAAGTTCGCGTCATCCGCGGCGGTATCGTTGTATTCGAAGGTAAACTGGATACCGTTAAACGCTTCAAGGATGATGTTAAAGAAGTCGCTCAAGGCTACGAGTGCGGTATTACGATCGAGCGGTTTAGCGACTTCAAAGAAGGGGATATTATTGAAGCCTTCGTAATGGAGTCCGTAGAGAGGTGATTAACGCATGGCTAAAATTCGTGTAGGACGGGTCGGCGAACAGATTAAAAAAGAGCTGAGCCAAATTATCCAGACCGAGTTGAAGGACCCTCGTATCGGATTTATTACGGTAACGGGTGTTGAGGCGACAAGCGATCTTTCCCAGGCGCGTGTCTACCTCAGCGTGCTCGGCAGCGAAGAACAGAAAGAAGAAACCCTTAAAGCGCTTGGCAAAGCAAACGGATATCTCCGTTCGGAGCTTGGCAAGCGGATGCGTCTACGTCATACACCGGAACTTCTGTTCAAATTCGACAGCAGCATCGAGTATGGCAGCCGCATCGAGGGGCTGCTCGAAGAAATCAACCGCGGGAATAAAGGCCAATGACGGCCGGCGCGGACTACGGGCAGCAGCTTGAAACTGCACTTGCATTTATGCGGGAAGGAGACGACTTCTTAGTCGTCTCCCACGTGCAGCCCGATGGTGATGCGATCAGCTCTACATCGGTTATAGGCTGGATGCTTGATCAATTGGGGAAAACAAAAAGGCTGATCAATGAAGGAGAATCTCCTTCACGGCTTAATTACTTAAGAGGCTTTGATCAAATCGTCAATTACCGCAAGGAGAAGCCGGGGCAAACGTACACGCATGTCATTGCGGTCGATTGCGCCGATTTTCGGCGTATTGGCGAGGTTTCAGCCTTGTTTGCGCAGGACGCAAAAATACTTAATATCGACCATCACCCTACCAATGACGGGTTTGGGGCGGTTAATGTCATTCGTCCCAATGCGGCGGCTACGGTTGAGATCCTGTATGATCTGATCGAATGGTCCGGTTTTAACATCGATGTGGAATGCGCAACGGCCATCTACACGGGACTGCTAACGGATACCGGCGGTTTCCGCTATTCCAATACTAGTCCCAAAGTGATGGATGTGGCTTCCCGCATGCTCTCACTCGGCGCGCCGGGACACCAGCTCGCTGATCATTTGCTCGAGAAGATGACGATGGCCAAGCTGAAGCTTCTTCAGCGCTGCTTGGCGAGGCTGACCTTTACGGAGGATCAGCAGATCGGCTGGCTGTACGTGGGCAAGGATGATATGAAAGAGATCGGCGCTGTGCCGGATGATTTGGAAGGGATCGTTAATTACGCACTCAATATTGACGGCGTGGAAGTCGGAATTCTTTTCAAAGAAACGGAAGATGGCGGAGTGAAGGCAAGTCTGCGTTCCGCGGGAAAAGCGGATGTTGCGGCTATTGCTCAAGCGATGGGCGGCGGCGGGCATGTCCGTGCGGCCGGATGCCGGATGCAAGGGACGCTTACCGAAGCCATGCAGGAGCTTGTTGAAGCCGTTAGAAAGGCGTTGAATGAATAGATGGACGGAATTATTGCCGTATGGAAGCCTGCCGGTTGGACGTCACATGATGTAGTGGCGAAAGTACGGCGAATCGTTCGTATGAAGCGTATCGGGCATGCGGGAACTCTAGATCCCATGGTTACCGGCGTTTTGCCGCTGTGCCTGGGAAGATCAACAAGAGTGGTTGAATATTTACAGGAGAGGCCAAAAGCCTACGAAGCGGTCATTCAGCTCGGCACAGCTACGGATACGGAAGACTTGACGGGGACAGTCCTTGAAGAGCAGACTGGAATCAAGGTTACGAGAGAGCAAGTTCAGCGGGTGCTGCAGAGCTTTGTTGGCGAGATTGATCAGGTTCCGCCGATGTTTTCCGCCGTGAAGGTAGATGGCAAGCGGCTTTATGAGCTGGCAAGGGAAGGCAAGACCGTTGAACGGAAATCACGCAAAGTGACCATTCATCGGATTGATCTTCTGAATGCGGATCTTGATGCGGATAAACCCCGTTTCGCGTTTTCCGTCATTTGCTCCAAGGGTACGTATATTCGCACGTTATGCGTGGATATCGGCCGTGCCCTTGGCGTTCCGGCTGCAATGGCAGAGCTCACCCGGACGATGTCCGGGGGTATTACGCGAGAGCAATGCGTTACGCTTGAAGAGCTGGAGGAGCTGCAGGCTGCGGGCAGGCTGGAGGAGAAGCTGCTTCCTTCTGATATCGCCATTGATCATCTTCAGCGGGTTCAAGCAAATGCGTCGGTTACCGAGATGGCGCTTCGAGGGCAGAAAATACCGTACAATCGGATGGCCGCTTCCTTCGATTCCAGCAGTCTCGTACGCCTATATGGAGAGAATGATGCTTTTATCGGAATTTTTGAGGCCGATGATCAAGCATTGGCGCTTAAGCCGGTGAAAGTATTTTCCTAACCGGGATTATATAGAGGAATTGCAGGTGTATCAGCATGGAAATTATATCCCTTACTTATCCTTTATCCGAATGCCCGGCTTTGCTTCAGAACAAGAAGCTCGCTGTGGCAATCGGACATTTTGACGGGGTTCACCGCGGCCATCAGAACGTGATTAACCAAGCGGTGCAAATCGCGAAGGACACGGGCGCATTGTCTGCCGTGATGACCTTCCTGCCGCATCCGAAAGAGGTTCTTGGACAAGGCGATCAATATTTCAACTGCTTAACGCCGCCGGAAGAGAAGCAGGCTTTGTTTGCCGAGCTTGGCGTGGATATCATGCTGGTGGTGAACTTTGACCTGACCTTTGCCGCAATCAGTCCGCAGCAGTTCGTAGACGAAGTGCTGCGTCCTTTGCGGGCCGGGCATGTTGTGGTTGGATTTGATTTTACTTTTGGAGCCAAAGGCATGGGCAATCCGGAAATGATGAGAACGTTGGGCAATCCCGATATTACCGTCGATATCGTCGAGCCTCTTTACGAGAACGGCGAAAAGGTAAGCAGCACGTACATCCGGGCCGCACTCGAGAAAGGTGACATCGCCCTGGCAACAACACTGCTCGGCCGTCCTTATGAAGTGGAGGGCATTGTTGTACACGGAGATGCGCGCGGAAGAACGATCGGTTTCCCGACGGCCAACGTAGGGTTGTCCAAGCCTTACGTAACTCCTTGTCTCGGCGTATTTGCCATTAAGGCGAAGGTGGCGGGCAAGACTTATTACGGCGTGCTCAATCACGGAATGAAGCCTACGTTTAACAAAGAGGAGATTCGTCCCGTGTTGGAGGCGCATCTGTTCGATTTCCATCAAGATATATACGGAGAGCCAATTGAGCTTGAATTCCACTCCTTTATCCGGGCGGAGAAACGTTTTGGTTCGGTACATGAATTAATTGAGCAGATTGGGGAAGACGCGAAGCAAACCAAGCAATTCTTTGGCTTGTCCTAAGCGCGGCATTTACTTGCTATCTTCATTGTGCTATACTAAAAAACGTTGTGGGCGAGAACGGCTTGTCCGTAAATCGTGCCGCACTTGAACCTTAGCTTGGAAATCAGCTCTCACCGGCGGTTTCGAGGCTAACGGCGATTAACTGAAACAGGAGGTGAACGAGGATGGCAATTACACAAGAGCGTAAGCAACAACTGATCGACACTCACAAAACACACGCGAGCGATACGGGTTCCCCGGAAGTTCAAGTGGCTATCCTGACGGAAAACATCGTGAACTTGACGCAACATTTGCGGGAGCACAAGAAAGATCATCATTCCCGCCGTGGTCTGCTCAAGATGGTAGGTCAACGCCGTAAGCTGTTGGCATACCTGAAAAACAAAGATGTTAAACGTTATAGCGCATTGATCGAAAAACTCGGCCTTCGCCGCTAGAACAAGTTTCATGAAAAGCAACCTGGTTGTCTTGCCGTCCGGGCTACCGGAGCCGGCAGAATCGGGTTGCTTTTTGTAATATCGCAACATTCAGCAGGATATACCAGCCCTGTTCACGAATGTAATGAAAACCAATGGTTACATAATGACTTTAAGCACATGCTTGCTTACGAGCAAGTATGGCTTCAAATTTCTTTTTTAGGAGGGAATACGTTTGCAACGAGTAGAGATGTTATTAGGCGGCAGACCGCTTGTTTTGGAAACAGGCCGTTTGGCGAAGCAAGCCAATGCTGCTGTAACGGTACGCTACGGGGATACCGTTGTTCTTTGTACGGTAACGGCTTCGGCTGAACCGAAAGATCTGGATTTCTTCCCGCTTACGGTTAACTATGAAGAACGTTTGTATGCGGTTGGCAAAATCCCTGGCGGATTTATTAAACGCGAAGGACGACCGAGCGAGAAAGCGATTCTGAGCAGCCGATTGACGGACCGGCCGATTCGTCCGCTGTTCCCGGAAGGCTTCCGTAACGATGTTCAAGTAGCGAATATCGTGATGAGCGTAGATCAGAACTGCACGCCGGAAATTGCGGCAATGATCGGTACTTCCGCAGCGCTGAGCATTTCCGATGTACCGTTTAACGGTCCTATCGGCGGCGTTAACGTAGGTCGTATCAACGGTCAATTCATCATTAACCCGACTGTGGAGCAAGAGGCGGAGACTGAGATCTTCGTTACCGTTGCGGGTACGAAAGACGCTATCATGATGGTGGAGGCCGAAGGCAATGAAGTGCCAGAGGACGTAATGCTCGAAGCGATCATGTTCGGCCATGATGAAATCAGAAAAATCGTCGCAACGATTGAAGAACTTCAAGCTGCCGCAGGCAAACCAAAAATGGAAGTCAAGCTTCATACCGTTAACGCGGAAGTGAACGCTGCCGTTCGCGCCTTCGCTTCGGAGAAACTGGTTGCAGCTATCCGTATTCCGGAGAAGCATGCTCGCCAAGACGCAATTGATGCCGCAAACAGCGAGACTGTCGCTCACTTCGAAGAAGTATACGCCGAAACTCCCGAGCTTCTGGCAGACGTAAAAGAAGTGCTGTACGACATCGTAAAAGAAGAAGTCCGCCGTTTGATTACGCATGACAAAGTGCGTCCTGACGGCCGCGCGCTTGACGAGATCCGCCCAATCGAATGCGATGTGGCTTTGCTGCCGCGTACGCACGGTTCCGGTCTGTTTACGCGTGGACAAACACAAGCATTAAGCATCTGTACGCTTGGTGCGCTTGGCGACGTTCAAATCCTGGACGGCATTAGTCCGGAGGAGACCAAACGCTTCATGCACCATTACAACTTCCCGCCGTTCAGCGTTGGTGAAGCACGCCCGCTTCGTCCTCCTGGCCGCCGCGAGATTGGCCACGGAGCACTGGGCGAGCGCGCATTGTCGAAGGTTATTCCTTCTGAAGCGGACTTCCCGTACACAATCCGTCTTGTATCCGAAGTTCTGGAATCGAACGGTTCGACGTCCCAAGCAAGTATTTGCGCAAGCACGCTTGCCATGATGGATGCAGGCGTACCGATTAAAGCACCAGTAGCGGGTATCGCAATGGGCCTGATCAAGGACGGCGACCATTTCTCCATTTTGTCCGATATCCAAGGCATGGAAGACCATCTCGGCGACATGGACTTCAAGGTTGCAGGTACGGCGCAAGGGGTTACCGCGATCCAAATGGATATCAAAATCAACGGTATCGACCGTGCGATTCTATCGCAAGCGCTTGAGCAGGCGCGTATCGGACGTATGCATATTTTGGGCAAAATGACGGCAGTCATGTCCCAATCGCGTTCGAGCTTGTCGCAATACGCTCCTAAAATCCTTACTCTTCGTATCAACCCTGATAAGATTCGTGACGTTATCGGCTCCGGTGGTAAGATCATCAATAAAATTATTGAAGAA
The DNA here is from genome assembly GCF_004345425.1 of Paenibacillus sp. BK033. Taxonomy (GTDB): domain Bacteria; phylum Bacillota; class Bacilli; order Paenibacillales; family Paenibacillaceae; genus Pristimantibacillus. The sequence goes on along the minus strand of NZ_SLVP01000002.1, from coordinate 138,048 downwards.
ACCGGCGTGAAAATCGATATCGAGCAAGACGGCATGGTGTTTATCGCTTCTTCCAACGAAGAGATGAACCAACGCGCGAAAGCGATTATCGAGGGAATCGTAAAAGAAGTCGTGGTAGGCGAGGTTTACCTCGGAACCGTGAAACGGATCGAGAAATTCGGCGCGTTTGTTGAAATTCTCCCGAACAAAGACGGACTCGTTCATATTTCGCAGCTCTCTACCGAGCGCGTGGCGAAGGTGGAAGATGTCGTTGCGATTGGCGATCAGATTACGGTAAAAGTTACGGAAATCGATCAGCAGGGCCGAATTAACCTGTCCCGCAAAGCTGTTCTGACTCCAGAAGTTCCAGCGCAGTAATCCTACTGCGCTTCCATAAGCAAGACAGCAAAGAGCCAGATTTGATCTGTCTCTTTTTGTTTTGCTTGGGAAGCATAATCTCGTCCAGCTCCACATACCTATTAGACAAGCGCAGGCGTATGGATAAGCTATGCCTGCATCCGCCGCGGAAGCGGCGTATAACGATAAGTAGGAGCTGGAATGATGCGTATGCGGAAAAAAATCATCGGGCTTGGTGCTGCCTTTATCGTACTATTTGTTTTTATCCGGCTGAACGTAGGGGGCGTCATGGATTACATTCAAGCCGTTAAAGGGCAGGAAGCTGTCGTTACGGGGACAGAGCCCTCTATTTCCGATGAGGAAAAAGCGAAGCTGCGGGAAACCATAGAAGCAGAGGCTCAGCAGCGCTATGTTGAACCCGTTGATGCGCGGATTGACCGGGTGTGGAAGGCGATTCCCGGCTATAACGGGCTGGAAGTCGATGTCGAAAAAACGTATCAGCAAACGCTTGCAAGCGGTAATACCACGCCTATCCAGTATGTATACAAAGAGGTTCCTCCGAAAATTTCTTTGAAGGATTTGGGGCCATGGCCGATCTATAAGGGCAATCCGAACAAAAAAATGATCGCGATCATGGTTAACGTCGCTTGGGGGAACGAATATCTCCCGGCCATATTGAACACCTTCGATAAAGAAAACGTTAAGGCTACCTTTTTCTTGGATGGCTCTTGGCTGAAGAAATACCCGGATGTTGCGAAACAGATTCAGGAACGGGGACATGAAATTTCGAATCATGCGTATTCGCATCCCGACATGAAAACCCTAAATAGGCAATCCCAGTATACGCAAATTTCCCGTACCGAGGATTTAATCAAGGGGACGCTCGGCGCGCAGAACAAATGGTTCGCTCCGCCTTCCGGCTCTTACAATCAGACAACGGTTCAGGTTGCCAGCGAGCAGGGCTTGATGACGGTTATGTGGACGATTGATACGGTAGATTGGCGCAAGCCGTCGCCGGATTGGATTATCCAGAAAATTTCCTCGAAGCTGGAGCCCGGCGCGCTTATTCTCATGCATCCAACCGCTTCGTCAAGGGATGCGCTTACTGGGATGATCCGGGAAGCGAAGCGGCAGGGGTACGCGCTGGGCACGGTTAGCGAAACGTTGTCATCCGACCGTCTGCCTGCTGCGGTTGAGCAGACTCCCTAAATTTGTTATAGTGAAATCATTCATCTTCGGCCCATGCATGCTTACGAAGCATGAATCACCGCAGACGGTTGATAACCAACCTTTGTGTGGCAATTCATTAAGCTCATGCTTACGAAGCATGAATCACCGCGGATGGTTGATAACCAACCTTTGTTTGGCAATTCATTTTAGGAGGATACCAAGTGAATAAATACACGCTCAGCAATGGCCTCCGCGTCGTTGTGGAATATTTGCCGACATTCCGGTCGGTCTCCTTCGGCATTTGGGTAAAGACCGGTTCTCGCAATGAAACGCCCGAGAACAACGGGATTTCCCATTTTATCGAGCACATGCTGTTCAAGGGCACGAACGGCCGCACAGCTAAGGACATTGCCGATCTGTTTGACGGGATTGGCGGCAACGTAAATGCTTTTACATCCAAGGAATACACCTGCTACTTCGCAAAGGTATTGGATGAGCATCTTCCTCTTGCGGTCGACGCATTGTCGGATATGTTCTTCGAATCTAAGCTGGATGCGGAGGAACTGGCAAAAGAGAAAAACGTTATTTTGGAGGAAATCTCCATGTACGAGGATACGCCGGATGACAAGGTGCATGATGAGGCTTCACGAGCAGCCTACGGCGATCACCCGCTTGCTTATTCCATTCTTGGTCTGGAAGAACGCCTTACGGCCATGAATTCGGAATCGCTGCGCGGTTATATGAATGATACATACACGATTGAGAATACGGTAATCAGCGTTGCCGGCAACGTGGAGGAAACCAAGCTTCTGGCACTCCTCGAGCAATACTTCGGCCGCTTTCAGAACAAAGGAAAGAGCAGTATTGTTACGGCTCCTACGTTCCACGGCGATTATGTTTACTTCAAGAAAAAAACGGAGCAGAATCATCTCTGCCTTACCTTCCCAGGCTGTTCCAACTCTGACCCGCAGCTATATGCCATGATTCTGCTTAACAATGCGCTTGGCGGGGGCATGAGCTCAAGGCTGTTCCAGGAAATCCGCGAGAAGCGGGGCCTGGCTTATTCGGTTTATTCCTATCATACGTCTTATGCGGACAGCGGATTGTTTACCGTTTATGCGGGAACAGCGCCGAAGCAGACGAAAGATGTGCTTGATCTGACGCTTGAGCAGATGGAAGAGCTTTCGGTGAAGGGACTTAGCGACGAAGAATTGCATCGCGGGAAAGAGCAGCTGAAGGGCAGCCTGATCCTGAGCCTTGAGAGCACGAGCAGCCGGATGAACCGCCTCGGCAAAAACGAATTGATGATCGGAAGACACTATACGTTAGACGAAATGCTGCAACGCATCGACAATGTCACGATGAAGGATGTACGCGAAGTAACGGAGCGGATGCTGTCCGTGCCGTTTGCCGTTGCCATGGTTGGAACTAACGATAAAGCTGCAGCTCAGATCGGGAGGGATCGTTTTGTTTCAAATTCTCTTTAAACGATTGCCGGGTAATGAAGATATCGCATTGCCTGGTAAAATGTCCGAGTGGGCTGCGGGCTTTGACCTGCAAGCCGCTGTAAACGAGCCGGTCGTGCTTGCGCCAGGGGAGCGCAAGCTGATCCCGACCGGCCTTGCGATGGCGATGCCGCCGCAAGTGGAAGCTCAGGTCCGTCCCAGAAGCGGACTGGCATTCAAGCATGGTATCACTTGTTTGAACTCACCGGGCACCATCGATGCGGATTACCGCGGCGAAGTGAAGGTACTGCTCATTAATCTGGGCCAGGAGCCGTTCACCATCAACCGCGGCGAGCGTATCGCCCAAATGGTGATCCAGCGGCTGCCGGAAATCACGATCGCCGAAGCGGATGAGCTTCCCGATACTGTCCGCGGCGCAGGCGGTTTCGGGCATACCGGCGTGTAAGAACGGGATGGGGTATCAAACGAAAACCCAAAATATCCGGTCTGCACTCAATTGAACCATAAAAGCACCAAGACCAGGTTAACCTTGGTTTTGGTGCTTTTTTTGCATTCCGAAATATTGGCTTTCACCATTCTGGGCGCAGGGCATAAGATGGTCTATAGCTAGTGCGCAGAAAGGAGTGAAGCCTACATGCTAACAGGCGTTCAAATACTGCTGCTAGGAGGCGATGCGAGACAGCTTGAAGTCATTCGCAAGTTAACGGAGCTGGATGCAACCGTAACGGTGTCCGGTTTTGACGGACTGCATTCTTCCTTGGACGGCGCAGTGCAAGCCGAATTTGACGAAAGTTTGTTTGACGATGTTGATGCACTGCTGCTGCCTGCAGTAGGCACGGATGATAACGGCTTTATTCATGCTGTATTCAGTGACCGCCAGATGCAGTTGGAGGATCGACATATCGCTAGGCTGCCTAAGCATTGCAAGGTGTATGCCGGGATGGCAAAGCCCTATTTGCGGGAGCTTTGCGAGAAGCATCAGATTGGTCTTGTCGAGCTGTTCGACCGTGATGATGTTGCGATCTACAACTCCATTCCGACGGCAGAAGGGGCCATTATGATGGCCATTCAGAATACGGATATTACGATACATGGATCAACAAGCATGGTATTGGGATTTGGCAGAACCGGGTTTACGATGGCCCGGACCTTGCAGAGCTTAGGCGCAAAAGTACTGATTGGCGTAAGGCGCAGCGAGCATTTCGCAAGGGCTGCGGAGATGGGTTTTACGCCGTTTTACACAAGTCAACTCCTCCAAAATACGGGTAATATTGACTTGCTTTTTAATACAATTCCGACTATGATAATCACAGCGCAAATTATAGCAAATTTGCCTTCGCGAACCGTTATTATTGACCTTGCTACAAAGCCTGGCGGAACCGATTTCCGCTTCGCCGAGAAGAGAGGCATTAAAGCGATACTCGCGCCCGGACTTCCCGGTATCGTCGCACCTAAAACAGCTGGACGAATCATAGCGGATTGCTTGACTCAGTTGATTACGGACGATTCGATAAAGCGGGGGAATGGGTAATGGATTGGACAGGGAAAACAGTCGGGTATGCGCTGTCTGGCTCGCACTGTACATTGGCTGAAATTATGCCTCAAATAAAAAGGTTTGTCGATGCTGGCGCAAATGTGGTGCCAATCGTATCGCAATCCATTATGACAACAGACACGCGATTCGGATCGTCTGAAGAATGGCAGACGCAGCTGAAGGCGATAACCGGCAATGAAATTATTTCGACGATTGTGCAGGCTGAACCGCTTGGTCCGGCAAAGCTTTTCGACGTGCTTCTGATTGCCCCATGCACGGGCAGCACGACAAGCAGACTCGCGAACGCGATTACCGATAGCGCCGTGCTTATGGCGGCGAAAGCTCAAATGCGCAATCTAAGGCCACTTGTGCTTGCAATTTCGACTAATGACGGTCTCGGATTAAATGCTGCTAATATCGCAAAGCTGTTAGTCGCTAAAAATATTTATTTCGTGCCATTTGGCCAGGATAACCCGGCACAAAAACCAAACTCGCTTGTGGCGAGAATGGATCTGGCTTTGGAAGCATGCGAAGCAGCCTTGCAGGGGAAACAGCTGCAGCCGTTACTGATTGAGCGGTTCAACTATTAAGATGCTCTTATAGGTGTATCATCTATTACAAGCAGGCGGCGACGTATTCGGGACGCTGGCGATTCAGCCGGGGGCCTTGAATTCGATTACGCCGCTTGTTTTGTCTTCATTCATTCAAATTGAAATTGTTCGACTTGTGCCACAAAAACAACTACGACCGGGAAGATGTCTGTCTTCGGTTAGGCATATCCACTCAGACATCTTTGTATCGGTTACGGAGGAAAGACAGCAATGCGCATCCTGGTACAAAAGTTCGGGGGCACTTCACTTTCGACCGATCATGCTAGAAGCTATTGTCTTCAACATATTGCAAGAGAGCTCGCAAATGGCTATAGCGTTGTAGTCGTTGTTTCGGCGATGGGACGTTCCGGGGATCCGTACGCTACGGACACCTTGCTTCAGCTCATCCGCAGCAACGGCGATAAGCTGCCGGCGCGGGAGCGGGATATGCTGCTGGGCTGCGGTGAGATTATCTCGGCCGCGGCGTTATGCAGCTTGCTTTGCTCCGAAGGGATACCATCCGTCGTTTTAAACGGCGGCCAAGCAGGAATCATTACGGATGATCAATACGGCCACGCCCGGATTAAAGAGCTGCGTCCCGAGAAGATATTGCAGCATTTGCGGGATGAAAAGGTCGTAATTGTAACCGGGTTTCAAGGAAGCACGGAAAGCGGCGACATGACGACGCTCGGCCGGGGCGGGAGCGATACGTCGGCAACCGCGTTAGGCGCGGCGCTTCGTGCAGAAATGGTTGACATTTATACGGATGTTAACGGGATATTGACGGCGGATCCCCGCATCGTGGAAAATGCGAAGCCGCTCCAGGTTGTCAGCTATGCGGAGATCTGCAATATGGCACGCCAGGGAGCGAAAGTCATTCATCCGCGCGCGGTGGAAATTGCCCAGCAGGCAAGAATACCGGTACGCGTAAGATCGACCTTCTCCATGGAGGAAGGGACTCTCGTCTCCGATGCGGCGTTCACCCCGGTTACCGACCGTCAAGCTACGGGGATTGCGCATGTATCGGGGGTAACGCAAATAACGGTTAAAGCGATCGAGGGCAGAAGCGACGTGCAGCTTCAAGTGTTCCAGACGATGGCAAAGCATCATATCAGCGTTGATTTTATTAACGTTACGCCAAGCGGAGCGGTATACACCGTATTCGACCAGGACGCTGACCGGGCAGTATCGGTTCTTCAGGAATGCGGATATGATCCGCTCGCTGTTCGCGGCTGCGCCAAGGTGTCCGTCATTGGCGGCGGTATGAACGGCGTGCCGGGCGTTATGGCCCGTATAGTGGAAGCCTTAACCGAGGAAGGCATTACAATCATGCAATCCGCCGACTCCAATACAACGATTTGGGTACTGGTGAAGGCAGAGGATATGGTGAAGGCCGTAAGGGCGCTTCATGCGAAGTTTGAACTTCATATATAATCGATAATAGCTGTTGCGCTTACGAAGTGAAGTACTTTTCAGGAGGTCATAACAATGGATTTTGGTAGATTAATTACTGCAATGGTCACGCCTTTCGATGAAAATGGTCAAATTGACTGGGACACGACCGGTCGTTTGATCGATTATCTGATTAAAGAACAGCAAAGCGACACGCTTGTTGTATCCGGCACCACGGGTGAATCCCCAACTTTGACGGAAGATGAGAAAGCGGAGCTGTTCCGTTACGCTATGGAGCGCGCTGCCGGCCGCTGCAAAATTATTGCCGGAACGGGAAGCAACAATACAGCGCATTCGATTCATCTGACGAAGGTAGCGGAAGATGCTGGCGTAGACGGAGTGCTTCTGGTTGCGCCGTACTATAACAAGCCGAATCAAGAAGGCTTGTATCAACACTTCAAAGCAATCGCTGAATCTACCAATTTACCTGTCATGCTCTATAACGTTCCAGGCCGCACAGGTATTAATATTTCCGTTGAAACCACACTCCGCCTTGCGGAACTTGATAATGTGGTTGCAACCAAAGATTGCGCATCCTCCGATCAGTTGTCGCAGATTATTGCCGCAGCTCCGGATCATTTCCGTGTTTACAGCGGCGATGACAGCGCAACACTGCCGACTCTTGCGATTGGCGGTTACGGTATCGTAAGCGTGGCGAGCCACATCATCGGCACTAAAATGAAGCAGCTGATCGAATCGTACCTGAGCGGCGATGTAAAGCAGGCAGCCAAGCTTCATGCGGAATGCTACCCGGTGTTCAAAGGCTTGTTCGAATGTCCTCATCCGGTTCCTAATCCGGTTGCCGTTAAATACGCGCTTGAGCTGCGCGGCATGCCTGTAGGAGGGGTTAGGCTTCCGCTCGTGGCAGCCAGCGAAGCCGAAGCGGCTTTTATTAGCAAGCTGGTCTAATATAATTTTGATTTGACCTCGATAAGCAGGGCGGAGAGATTATCTCCGGCCTGCTTTTTTTGCATTCGCGAGCGGGACAAACGGGCGGTTGTTTCACCTTGTTTTCCGTCTTTTTCATCATGTATAATGAGGTCAAGTGAAACGGACGGAAAATTCATACAATTAGCTGGAACGGAGAATGGTTTCATTCGAAGGAGGTAAGCACTTGTCGAAGAAAATTCAGGATAAGCTGCTCGTATTTGCCCTTGGCGGAGTTGGCGAGATTGGCAAGAATATGTATGTTGTTCAGTATTCGAACGATATTGTCGTCGTGGACGCGGGACTTAAGTTCCCCGAAGAAGATATGCTGGGGATCGATATCGTTATTCCGGATATTTCCTATTTAACGGAAAATCGGGATAAAGTCAGAGCCATTCTGATCACGCATGGCCATGAAGACCATATCGGCGGTTTGTCCTACGTACTGAAGCAGCTGAATGTCCCCGTGTATGGAACCAAGCTGACATTAGGGCTGATTGAAGGGAAGCTGAAGGAAGCCGGTCTACTCGGGGAGACCAAGCGGATCGTAATCGATGCGGATTCCGAAGTGCAGCTCGGGACAATAAGGGCAAGCTTTTTCAAAACGAATCACAGCATTCCGGACTCCATTGGCGTTGCGCTTGATACGCCGGAAGGAACGATCGTACATACCGGTGACTTCAAATTTGATTACACGCCGGTGAATGGTCAGTACGCGGATTTAAAACGGATGGCGGAGATCGGCCAAAGAGGCGTACTCGCACTCCTGTCGGACAGCACCAATGCGGAAAGACCCGGTTATACGCCATCGGAGAAAAATGTTGGGGAAGCGCTTGAAGATATTTTTCGCAAGTCCTCTCAACGCGTAGTCGTGGCAACCTTTGCTTCCAACGTGCATCGAATTCAGCAGGTTATCAACGCCGCAATTGCAACTAACAGGCATGTGGCTGTTGTCGGGCGCAGCATGGTTAATGTCGTCACGGTCGCATCGGAGTTGGGGTATCTGCACATTCCGGACGGAATGATAATTGAGCCCGAGGAAGTGAATAAGCTGGCTGCCGACCGCGTGGTCGTTCTGTGCACGGGCAGTCAAGGCGAGCCCATGTCGGCCTTAACGAGGATGGCGAGGTCGACTCATCGCAAGGTTGATATTTTGCCTGGGGATACCGTTATCATTGCCGCTACGCCTATACCGGGAAATGAGCGTTACGTCGGCAGAACCGTGGATGAGCTGTTCCGCTTGGGCGCTCATGTCATATACGGCCCCGGTTCCATATCGGGCGTGCACGTGTCGGGTCACGGAAGTCAGGAAGAATTAAAGCTGATGCTTAATTTAATCAAGCCGAAATATTTTATACCGATCCACGGGGAGTACCGGATGCTTAAGCAGCACGCTCAGCTCGGGGAAGCCGTAGGTATTGAACGGAGTCATATATTTGTCATCGAGAACGGGGAAACCGTTGAGTTTCAAGATGGTCTAGCCCGGAAAGGCTCCAAGGTGCAGGCAGGCAATATATTGATTGACGGGCTTGGCGTGGGAGATGTCGGCAACATTGTGCTGCGGGATCGCAAGCTTCTATCCCAGGACGGCATTCTTGTTGTCGTTGTTACGCTCAGCAAACAGGATGGGGGATCCATTATCTCAGGTCCGGACATTATCTCTCGCGGTTTTGTATACGTGAGGGAATCGGAAGGGTTGTTAGACGAAGCAACCAAAATTGTCACTTCAACGCTTAATAAGCTGATGCATGATAAGGTAAACGAATGGGCTTCGCTCAAAACGAATGTAAAAGATGCCTTAGGGCGCTTCTTATACGAACAGACCAGACGTCGGCCAATGATTCTTCCGATTATCATGGAAGTTTAACTTGAAAGAACGTTCCAACGAGGAGTGATCGAGCTCCTGAGGGGCGTTCTTTTTTGCTTGCGCAAGCCGTATAAATTCGCCATTCCACCTCATACTATGACGAGCGCTTACGTTAACGAGGGGGAATAAATATGAATTACATGAATGAAGATCAGCCGCAGCAGCCGGATCCGGCAGAGAGCGAGAAGAAGAAGCAAAATTCGATCGTGGAAACGATACAGCAATTAGGGCAGACGACTACTCCGGCGTCGGAATCGAATATTTTCTGCATGACGATTATCGGACAGGTGGAGGGCCATATCGTCCTGCCGCCGCAAAATAAAACAACCAAATACGAGCATCTCATTCCGCAGCTTGTCGCCGCGGAGCAAAATCCGAAGATCGAGGGCATTCTGATCGTGCTCAATACCGTTGGCGGCGACGTTGAAGCGGGACTTGCCATCGCCGAGATGATCTCTTCCTTGTCCAAGCCTACGGTGACGCTGGTGCTTGGCGGCGGACATTCCATTGGCGTTCCGATTGCAGTGGCGGGCAACATGTCCTTTATTGCGGCGACGGCCACCATGACCATTCATCCGATTCGTCTGAACGGTCTCGTTATCGGAGTACCTCAAACGTTCGAATATCTGGATAAGATGCAGGAGCGCATCTTGAAGTTTGTGACCATGCATTCCAATGTGACGGAAGAGAAATTTAAAGAACTGATGTTCAAGACCGGCGAACTTACGAGAGATATCGGCACAACCGTTATCGGTTCGGATGCCGTGAAATACGGCCTGATTGACGCGGTAGGCGGATTAGGGGATGCGCTTAGGGAGCTTAACAGCCGGATCGCCGAGCGTAAGCCTGCAGCGCAGACAGGGGTGTACAATTAATGACGCTCTATACGATTATGCCGCTTGAGAATGTCTTCGACGGCATTCACGGAGAACCGGAGCCTTCCCAGGAAGTATGGGTCAACGGCGTATTTATGCAGGTTCAGCCCGTAGCGCCGGGTATGGGGAAAATCGTTCGCCTGCTTCATTGCAGCCTCGATGATTATTTAAAGCCGGAGCTCGCACCGGGTAATTTCGTCATGTTCGGACAGCCGCCGATGTCGTAAAAATACGTACAAAGGTTCTTATGTCCAATAGGAACCTTTGCCTGGATATGGTATAATGCTAGGCAGAGGTGACGAAGCATTGGCTAAGAAAAGACGAAAGAAAAAATCGATAACTACGCAATTAAAATATGAAGTATACGGTATTTTGCTTATTACGGTATCGGTAATTGCTTTATCGGGAGAGGCTACGGTTGGACGCTCCTTGTCCAAGCTGTTTGGCTTGTTCCTGGGCAAGTTTTATTTTGTATTGGCACTGGTCGGCATTTACGTCGGACTGGTTGTCATGGTCAAAAGGGCTTGGCCGCGCGGTTGGACCAATCGTCGGACAGGCCTTCTTGTGTTTGTTTTGGCCCTTGCGTTATCCAGCAGCATAGCCGAAATCGACCGTAAGCTGCTTCCGACTTCCGACTTGACGGGTGGAGCTATTCTTCACCAGCTTGGCCAGGACATGAAGGACGAGCTGTTGTCATTCGACGGTGCCGATGACAGGCCGATCAGCCAGCGAGCCATAAGCGGCGGTTATATTGGGGCAATCGAATATTCGATGCTGTTCACGCTTTTCGGTTATTTTGGCTCCAAGCTGATTGCAGGCGTTATGTACGCTATCGCCATTATGCTGCTTACGGGCAAATCGTATGTGGAGCTTGCCCGTATCGGCCGGGACAAGAGCATACGAATGTTCAAGCTGCTTGCCGCCAAATGGTCGAAGGGGGCGGCGCTTCGGAGCGCAGCCAAATCAAACAAAGCCGTCAATCCCCCGGTATTCGCGCAATCCGATGCGATTGACGACGATGACGAGGATGATGATTACGCGGCAGCACTTCCGCCAAGGCGCAAGAAATCGCTTTTCTTCTCCTGGAGACATCAGGAACAGAACAATCAGCCTGAAGCGCAAAACGCCCATGACGATTGGTCAATGAACGAAGAGCATTACAACGGAGGACACGACGGCGACGCCAAGCCACATTGGGCGAAAGCACAGCCTTGGGATGACGACGAACAGTGGGACCCCAACGGCGAAGGCGATTCCGGTATGAGTCACAAGCAACAGGAGGACGGGCTTCCTCCATGGGAGGAGCAGCAGCCTGAGCCCGGCAGCCATACTTCCGCTGCTCCTGCATATAACGAGTTCGAGGAAGACGAGGAGCCGGCTGTCATTACAAGATTGGTTCCGCGCGCAGATACATACGACGAGGTAGAGCCAGAGGATCACCATATAGCTGAGGCCGTTATAACGGACTCAGCTCGATATGCGGAAGATTACGAGCAACACGAAACGGAGCCTTCCGCCCCGGGGCAGGAGCCTCAGGAAGATATTGCGGAAACGGATAAGTCCGCAACGACGGGTATCCATCAGCCGGCATCGGATGCGCCTGTCAAGAAGCCATACTTGCTGCCGCCTTTCTCTCTGCTTGCCAAGCCAAGCTTGATGGCAAGAGGCGGCGACGGGGCGGATGCCATGGATTCGAAGCGTAAGCTGGAAGCCACGCTGGAGAGCTTTGGCGTGAAAGCCAAGGTGCTTGATGTCGTGCGCGGTCCGGCGGTTACGCGTTATGAGGTTCAGCCGGCATCGGGCGTGAAGGTAAGCCGGATTGTCAGCCTGACGGACGATATCGCCTTGGCGTTAGCCGCAAAGGATATCCGCATGGAAGCGCCGATTCCGGGTAAATCGGCGATCGGCATCGAAGTTCCTAATATGGAAGTATCGATGGTGACCATGCGCGAAGTCATGGAAACCGCCACCTTCCAAAATGCTCCGTCCAAGCTGTCGATCGCGTTTGGCCGGGATATTTCCGGTCAACCGATCATTGGCAACCTGGCGAGAATGCCCCATCTGCTGGTAGCCGGAGCTACGGGTTCGGGTAAATCGGTCTGCATTAACGGTATCATCACCAGCATTTTGTACAAGGCCGCTCCGGATGAAGTAAAGTTTCTGATGGTCGACCCTAAGATGGTTGAATTAAACGTATATAACGGTATTCCGCATTTGCTTGCGCCGGTTGTAACAGACCCAAGGCGCGCGGCACTTGCCTTGAAGAAAATTGTTGTCGAGATGGAGAAGCGCTATGAGCTGTTCTCCAAATCGAGCACGCGAAATATCGAAGGCTACAACGCTTTGATGGCCGAGAATCCCAAAGCCGTACTTCCTTACATCGTCGTAATTGTCGACGAGCTTGCGGATTTGATGATGGTTGCGTCAAACGACGTTGAAGATTCCATTGCAAGGCTTGCCCAGATGGCCCGCGCCGCGGGCATCCATCTCATTATCGCTACGCAGCGTCCGTCGGTAGACGTTATTACGGGGGTTATTAAAGCGAATATCCCGTCCAGGATTGCCTTCGGCGTATCCTCGCAGGTCGACTCCCGTACCATTCTGGACATGGTTGGCGCGGAGAAGCTGCTGGGCAGAGGAGACATGCTGTATCTGCCGGTTGGCATGTCGAAGCCGATTCGCGTGCAAGGGGCCTTCTTGTCCGATCAGGAGGTCGAGGCCCTTGTCGATTACGCAAGAGGTCAGGCCGAAGCGGAATACAAGGAAGATCTGGTGCCTGAGGTAGAGGAAGAGTCGGCAGATCCGGAGGAAGTACTGGACGAGCTATACGATCAAGCCGTTCAGATCGTTCTCGAAGCGAAGCAGGCATCCGTATCGCTTCTTCAGCGGCGGATGAGGGTTGGTTATACCCGCGCGGCAAGGCTTGTGGACCAAATGGAAGCACGGGGGATCGTGGGTCCTTACGAAGGCAGCAAGCCGCGGGAGGTCCTGATGTCGATCGAGCAATACCAGGCCAGCCGCATTCCTTCATGAGCAGCCTCGGCCTTTCCTGCGGCAATACGCAATGATGAATAGAAGCAGGAATCCCTTCTCATACTAGAGTTAGGTAACGCAGCTAATCGCGGACTAACTTGCAAGAGAAAGGCAGAATCCTACATGAAAAATCGATTAATTGTCGTGACTGCCATCATCGTGATGGTATTGTTCGGAATGCATTCCCTCCAGCAATCATCGCAGGATGATGCAAAAGCAACGTTCAGCAATGCTACTTTAACGGTAGGTTCATCCGGCTCGGATGTCTACGAGCTGCAGGGCAGGCTTAAATATTTGGGCTATTACAACGGTGCGATCGACGGGAGCTTCGGTACCAAGACGAAAAATGCGGTGACTTGGTTCCAATGGAAGTTCGGGATGAAATCCGACGGGGTAGTTGGGGCAAAAACCAAGCTCAAGCTGTGGGAGGCCACGAAAAACTGGCAGCCGACCGCTGCGGACACCGGCAATACATCCGGCAGCTCCGGCAGCGGCAGCAACAACGGCTCGGATACCGGGTCTTCAAGCGGAAGCACGCCGTCGAAATCCAATAATCTCGGTCTTTCGGAAAGCGATTTGAAGATTATGGCGAATGCGGTATACGGGGAATCGCGCGGCGAACCGTACGAAGGCCAGGTAGCGGTAGCAGCCGTTATTCTGAACCGCTTGAAGTCGCCGAGCTTCCCGAACACAATCTCCGGCGTTATCTTCCAGCCTCTTGCGTTTACGGCAGTGGCTGACGGCCAGATCTGGCTGACTCCAAACGAAACGGCCCGCAAGGCCGTGCAGGACGCCATCAACGGATGGGATCCTACGGGCGGCTGCACGTACTATTTCAATCCCGAGACGGCAACGTCCAAATGGATCTGGTCCAGACCTCAGGTGAAGACCATTGGCAAGCATATTTTCTGTATGTAAGGATTATCAGAAGCAGCCTTTCTGCCTTGGGCAGGCAGGTTGCTTCTTCCATTTCGTATCGGTTAGAATGGGTATAGGAAGCATGAAAATGGAATACATTTACTATATTCCATTTCACTCGGAAGGAGCAAACGGAAGTGACATTATTCGAAAGAGGGCAAATCGGCCGGATTAGGCTGCATGTAATGCCAACCAAGCGGTTCAAGACGTTTGCGATATCGCTGTTCGCCGGACTGCCTTTATCTGAAGAGGCTGTAACAAAAACCGCGCTCGCCCCGTTTGTTTTGCGCCGCGGAACGGTATCTACGCCCGAGACGAAGGCTTTCCGCGAGAGGCTGGATGATTTGTACGGCGCCGGATTCGGCTTTGATGTATATAAAAGAGGCGATTCTCAAATCGTTCAATTCCGCATGGACGTGATCAACGATCATTTCGTATCGTCCGACGTTCCGCTGCTGAGTTCGTCGTTGAGGTTCCTTGGCGAAGTCGTGACGGAGCCGGTAACGGAAGACGGCGCATTCCGCCGCAAGTATGTGGATGCGGAGAAGCAGACGTTGACGAAGCGTCTGGAATCCATCGTTAACGACAAGATCCGGTATGCGGCTGAACGCTGCATGGAAGAGATGTGCGCCGGCGAGCCTTACCGTCTCCATCCTCTTGGCAAGCTGGAGGAAATCAGCTCCATTACGCCGGAATCGCTATATAGTCAATATAAACAATGGCTAAGTGAAGCCGCATTCGATTTATACGTCGTAGGCGATACTACGATGGATGAAGTAGCCGCCCTTGCGAAGGAAGCTTTCCGCATCGAGAATGGCCATCCTGCAAGCTACTCTGCTCCGTCTATCGCCCATGAAGTTCGCAATGTCAAAACCGTTGTCGAACGCATGGACGTTAACCAGGGCAAGCTGAACATGGGACTGCGTACGAATGTAGGCTATGGCGACGACGATTACGCGGCTTCCTTGATGTATAACGGAATTCTTGGCGGTTACCCGCATTCCAAGCTGTTCCTGAACGTCCGGGAGAAAGAGAGCCTTGCTTATTACGCGGCCTCCAGGCTAGATGGGCATAAAGGTTTGCTTACGATTCAATCGGGTATCGAAATCGACAACTACGAGAAGGCGGTTACGATCATCAAGGAGCAGCTGGAGAGCATGCGGCAAGGCAAGCTTTCCGACCTTGAGATGAATCAGACCAAAGCGATGATTGCCAATCATCTCCGGGAGCTGCAGGATTCCGCTTACGAGATGATCGCTTATGATTTTAATGCCGTGCTTTCCGGCAAAGAAAGAACGGCACAGCAGCTGCTTGACCAGATTGAAGCGGTAACGGCAGAGGATATCGTCCGGGTTGCGGGATTGGCGCAGCTGGATACGATTTATTTCTTGCGCGACCAGAAGGAGGCCTGACGGCATGGAGACACTCGACTATAAAGGCGTTCAGGAAACGCTATACCGCGAAGTGCTGGATAACGGCCTCGAAGTGATCGTCCTGCCGAAGGAAGGCTTTCAGAAAACCTACGCGACCTTTGCAACCAAATACGGTTCCGTCGACAACAAATTTGCCGTAGGCGATCAAGAGCCTGTTCGCGTGCCGGACGGGATTGCCCATTTTCTGGAGCATAAGATGTTCGAGGAGCCTACCGGCGATATCTTTGCCACGTTTGCTTCGCAAGGTGCATCGGCCAACGCGTTCACAAGCTTCGACCGTACCGTTTATTTGTTCTCCGCAACGGAGCAGATTCCGGCAAATCTCGAAACCTTGATCGATTTTGTCCAGCATCCTTATTTTACCGATCAGAACGTGGATAAGGAAAAGGGCATTATCGCACAAGAGATTAACATGTACAAAGACAATCCGGATTGGCGTGTATACTTCGGCCTGATTGATGCCATGTACCACACCCATCCTATTCATATTGATATCGCCGGTACCGTGGAGTCGATTTATCAGATCGATAAGGAAACGCTGTACCGCTGTTATGAAACGTTTTACCATCCGTCCAATATGCTGTTGTTCGTAGTAGGCGGAGTGAAGGCGGAGGAGGTATTCGAGCTTGTGCGCAACAATCAAGCCCGCAAGACCTTCAAGCCGCAAGGAGAAATCAAACGCTTCTTCGAGCATGAACCGGAAAGCGTTAAAGTGCCGAGGAAAGTAACGAAGCTCCCGGTATCGCTTCCTAAAGTCATGTTTGGCTTCAAGGAGAAGAAAACCGGACTTACGGGCCAGGCTCTCCTAAGCCACGAAGTGACCTCCAAGCTGATGCTTGACGCCTTGTTCGGCGCCAGCTCTGCCTTGTATCAGGATTTGTATGAGCAAAATCTAATTTCCGATTCCTTCGGAACGGAATTTAACGTTAGCACGGATTATGCTTTCTCGGTTATTGGTGGCGACTCGCCGAATCCGGATGAACTGCTTAGCCGAATCCGTACGGCTGTAGAAGAAGCGCTGCGCACGGGGATTGAACCTGCAGCCTTTGAACGGTCGAAGCGGAAAAAAATCGGCGGATATTTGCGGATGCTGAACTCCCCTGAAGCGATTGCCGGCGAATTTACGCGATACCGGTTCCGCGACAGCGACATGTTTGATCTCTTGTCCCTGTACGAGAATTGCACGCTGGAGCAAGTGAATGAACGGATCCGCGAGCATTTCGATTTCCAGCAGCTAGCGATATCCATCGTTGAGAAGCCGGACGGACAGCCGGTTTAATGAAGCCTTTCAAAGAAATGACGGTATTGATAACCGGGGGAAGCCGCGGCATCGGCGCTGCCATCGCGCAGCGCTTTGCCTCGGAAGGACTTAATATCGTCATTCATTATAGGGAATCGCATGAAGCGGCTAACGAAACAGCAAGAGCGTGCATGCGCCTGGGCGCCAATGTCATGACCATTTCGGCCGATCTTCGTTCGAAGGAGCAGCTCACGAGGATGAAAGAGAAGCTGGAGGCTCATGGCATGCTGCCCGATATCCTTGTCAATAACGGGGGAATCTCCCATTACGGCATGCTGATGGATGTGACGGAGCAGGAATGGGACGATGTGATGGCCGTGAACCTGAAGGGCATGTTTTTGTCCAGCCAGCTTTTTATGCCGAATATGATCTCCAACCGGTTTGGGCGGATTATTAACGTGTCGTCGATCTGGGGGATGTCAGGCGCTTCCTGCGAAGTGCTGTACTCCACAACCAAAGGCGGCATGAATGCCTTTACGAAGGCGCTCGCCAAGGAGCTTGCTCCTTCGGGAGTTACCGTTAACGCGGTGGCGCCGGGAGCCGTCGATACAAAGATGATGAGCGGTTTTAACGAGGAAGAGAAGGCGGCGCTCGAGCAGGAAATTCCGCTGGGCCGTTTCGGACAACCCGACGAAGTCGCTTCGCTGGTGTATTTCTTGTCCTTGCCGGAATCGTCGTACATAACCGGGCAGATCATTAGTCCAAACGGCGGATGGCATACTTAACGCCTCAGATCCGTGCGCGTGCGTATAATTCGTTTCGCCTCTACGCAGAATAACATTTGTTGAGTGCTACACTCTTCTCAAAATGTACTTATCCAGGAGGCGAAATAAAATGTCAAACGTTCTTTCTAGTTTCGACAATTGGAAAGAGTTTTTGTCGGACCGCGTGGCACAAGCCAAAAACAACGGGATGTCTGAAGAGACCATTAAAAATTTGGCTTACGAGATTGGTTCCTTCCTCGACGAGAAGGTTGACCCTAAAAATGAGCAGCAGCGTGTACTGAAGCAGCTATGGGATGCGGGCGACGAGCATGAACGCAAAACGGTAGCCGGTCTTATGGTAAAGCTGGTCGAACAAACTTAATTGCTCGCATCTGCAGAAAAGCCTCCCAATTTGGAGGCTTTTCTGCAATGTCTGCGAATAGGTTGCAGGAATGTGACGAAAATTGTAGAATAAATTTTTATAAGCGAGTCAATCAAATGGGATTGGTGACAACAAGGGACGGTGTGAAATGGCAAAGCAGCAATACTATATGGAATACAAAATACATAAGAACCGGCCGGGTCTTCTCGGCGATATCGCATCACTGCTAGGTATGCTTGAGGTAAACATTATGACGATTAACGGCGTAGAGGACCGTACGCGCGGCATGCTGCTCCAGACGGATGACGAAGAAAAAATCGTCCTGCTCGGCAAAATGCTGCAGAAGGTGGATAACATCACGGTTAACAAGCTTCGTACGCCTACGATCGTTGACATATTGGCTGTCCGTCACGGACGTTATATCGAACGTGACTCGGATGACCGCAAAACTTTCCGTTTTACAAGGGACGAGCTAGGTATTTTGGTTGATTTTCTCGGGGAAGTGTTTAAACGGGACGGCAATCAGGTTATTGGTTTGCGTGGCATGCCGCGTGTAGGCAAGACGGAGTCGATTATTGCCGGGAGCGTATGCTCCAACAAGCGATGGACCTTTGTATCGTCGACTTTGCTGAGACAAACCGTACGCAGCCAGCTGTCCGAGGACGAAATGAATGACAACAACATTTTTATCATTGACGGTATCGTAAGCACAATTCGCTCCAACGAGAAGCACTACTCGCTGCTGCAGGAAATTATGGCGATGCCTTCCACGAAGGTTATTGAGCATCCGGATATCTTTATTAAGGAATCGCAATACGATTACAGCCATTTTGACATGATTATCGAGCTGCGAAATACACCTGACGAAGAGATTACATACGAATCATTTACGGCCAATTATTCCGATAATGAATTCTAGCAGAGAGGAGTAGACACCATGTCAGATTTAGGAGCGTTGCTTCGCAAAGCAAGGGAAGAGCGCGGATTAACGCTTGATGATGTTCAAGAGATTACGAAAATACGCAAGCGCTACTTGGAAGCGATCGAGAGCGGCGACCACAGCGTGCTGCCGGGAACGTTCTATTTACGCGCTTTTGTGAAAAATTACTGCGATGCCGTCGGACTGGATGCGGACGAAGTTCTTCGGCTGTACCAGCACGAGATTCCGGCTTCCGTTACGGATCAAATTGTGGAAGCCGTTCCGGCCAGACAGCCTAAGCGGGTTCGCACCCGTTCATCGGAGCGGATCAGCAAGCTCGGCTTCAACATAATGATGTGGTCCTTCCTGATCCTCATCGTAGTTGTCGTGTGGGTTTATTTCGTTAATCAGAAAGCCGATGATCCAGACGAAATCGACAATACGAATATTACCGATCAGGCTTCGCCGGCTCCGCCAACCCAGTCGCCAAATTCGTCGAACGGCGGCGGAACAACTACACCATCGGCAACGCCTACGCCAACTCCGAGCCAATCGCCAACTACCGTGACGTTCTCGTCCAAGGTTGGCAAGGTTGATCATTACGATGTCGCGCCGGCAGGCGTGCTCCATAAAGTAGAGATCAAAATTTCCGGCGGGCCAAGCTGGACGGAAGTGCGTTCGGGAAGCTCTTCCGGCAAAGCGATTATTTCGGAGACGGCTCCGGACGGCTCGGCCTTCACTTATGATCTGGATCAACCGCTTTACATTAATGTCGGGCGTGCCGACCTGAGCTCGATTACCGTCGATGGCGTGCAAATCAACGACGGCGACCGCGCAGGTTCCAAGAAAATCCAGCTGAACCCGGCAGAGGGTACCGGTGGAACGGAAGGGACTTCAACTCAAAGTCCGGACAATTCTTCCACGCCTGGGGATTCGGCAGGTACGGAGAATCAGTAAGGAACGAAATAGATGCAAAGGGAGAGTTATAAACGATGAGTTCTGAAAGTTCGTTTGATATTGTTTCGAAGATGGATATGCAAGAGCTTAACAATGCGATTCAGCAAGCGGAGCGGGAGATTGAGACACGCTTCGACTTCAAAGGCAGCAAAAGCAGCATTAAGCTTGAAAAAGAAGAGCTTGTTGTGGTTTCCGATGACGACTTCAAGCTGGAAAGCGTTCTTGATATTTTGAAATCGAAGATGGTCAAGCGCGGCGTTCCGATTAAAAACCTGGAATACGGCAAGGTTGAATCGGCTTCGGCGAGCACCGTACGTCAGCGCATTAAGCTGAAATCGGGCATCGATCAGGACAATGCCAAAAAAATCAATATTCTGATCCGGGATTCGAAGATTAAAGTGAAAAGCCAGATTCAAGGCGACCAAATCCGCGTAACCGGCAAAAGCCGCGATGATTTGCAAGCCGTTATGGCTCTTCTTCGAGGAGCGGATTTGACAGTCGAGCTGCAGTTCACCAATTACCGTTAATAAGCCCTTTCCGGCCCTTCGCTGCCTCGTCCAATCAGGCAAGAAGGGCTTTCGCTCTATGACGTTCGTTATTTTGACATAGGAAATGGCATGTATTATACTTGGTTAGATAGTTTTGGAAACGATCCGGGGGACATACATATGACAGTACAAGCAATCATGCATCAATGCAGGAACACGGCTAGACGGTCCGGGGGTGTGAACGAATGAACCTGGCAAATAGAATTACGCTGGCCAGAATTATTTTAGTGCCGATCATAATGGTATTTCTGCTCGTTAATATCGATATTAAGCCTCTTGCGTTCGGCGATGATTACTCCATTACATACAATCAGATTATAGCGGCTATAATCTTTATCATAGCGGCTAGCACCGACGGTCTCGATGGCTATATCGCCAGAAAGAACAAGATCGTAACCAACCTGGGCAAGCTTCTCGATCCGCTGGCGGACAAGCTGCTTGTGGCTGCTGTTCTGATCTCGCTTGTCCAAATGGATAAGCTGGCGGCATGGATGGCCATCATTATCATTAGCCGCGAATTCGCGGTAACGGGTCTGCGTCAGATTGCCTTGCTGGAAGGAAGCGTAATGGCCGCTAGCAAATGGGGCAAATGGAAAACAGCCGTGCAAATCACGATGATCATTTCCCTTCTGCTCAACAACTTCCCGTTTACGTTCATCGATTTTCCGTTTGACGATATCGTAAGCTGGATTGCCGTTATTATTACGGTATATTCCGGATTCGACTATTTCTTCAAGAACAAACATTTGATTCCTGTGCAATAATCAGGATCATATAAGCAACAATAAAGCATCTTTCCATTCCTGGAGAGGTGCTTTTGCTTCCTAATGCTGCTGACTCGAAGGGGGAAATCGCATGAAAGCTGAAATTATCGCAGTAGGTACCGAGCTGCTGCTCGGTCAAATCGTAAACACGAACGCGCAATACTTATCCAGAAAGCTTGCATCGCTTGGCATTGATGTTTACTTCCAGACGGTCGTCGGCGATAACCCGAACCGGATCCGCCAAGCGATCGAGATTGCCCGTCAGCGAGCAGACCTGCTCGTGTTTACCGGCGGGCTTGGACCTACGCAGGATGACCTGACCAAGGATGTTCTCGCGGATTATCTGAACCTCGGTTTATCCCTCCATCAGCCGTCCATGGACAAAATCGAGCAGATGTTCAGCTCGCGCGGCATCCACATGGTAGAGAGCAACCGGAGACAAGCGCTGATGATTGACGGCAGCGCTCCGATTGACAATGAAGCCGGTCTCGCCGTCGGCAACGGCCTTTCCGAGGACGGGACGCATTATTTGCTGCTGCCCGGGCCTCCGCGCGAGATGAAGCCCATGATGGAGGGGCCGGCGTCGGAATGGCTTCGGTCTATTCTGGGAGCAGAGGAACCGCTTTATTCGAGATTGCTTATGTTTGCGGGGATCGGAGAATCGACGCTTGAAGCAAAGCTGATTGATATCATTGAAGCTCAATCTGATCCTACGATCGCGCCTTATGCGAAAGAAGGCGAGGTCGCCATTCGGGTATCGACAAAAGCGGCGAACGAGGCCGATGCAATAGTCAAATTGGATCAAACCGTCGAAGCGATCAAGCAGCGGGTTGGCGAGTACTTATACGCGCAGGACGAGATTACGCTGGAAGAACAGGTCGTGCAGCTGCTTCGGACATCAAGAAGAAAGCTTTCGACTGCCGAGAGCATCAGCGGAGGCTTGCTTGCGGAGCTTATTTCCGGCATTCCCGGAAGCAGCGGAGAATATTCCGGAGGCGTTGTTACTTATACGAACGAGATGAAGCATAAGCTGCTAGGCATCCCGATGGCCCAATTGGAAGGAGACGGCGCGCCGGGAGCCATCAGCGAGTCGACGGCGGCGTTGATGGCCGAACGCGTCAGACAGATCGGAGATTCCGATTTCGGCGTGTCGTTGACCGGGGTGGCCGGTCCGTCGCAGGCGGAAGGCAAGCCGGTTGGGCTGGTTTATTATGCGGTTGCCGAGAGGGGCAAACCGACGGCCGTATTTACCGGCCATTTCACGGGTACCCGCGCCATCATCCGCATTCGCGCGGTTAAGGCTGCATTGTATCAATTGTGGTTGAAGCTTCGCGAACAATAATTTGTCGGATTAACGCGAAAAATACTTGCCTGTTTGTACCATTTCCGCTATAATTGGTTTCATGCGGAAGAACCGTGGCGAAGATTACTTTGCTGCGGTTTTTTTATGTCTATTTTTAGATTTCTTGACGAATCGCGCTTTGCTGCCCAATATGGCAAAAGCCCTTTCGCCATGCGTCTGGAAAGGACGTGGAAATAAAAAAGACGAATGTATGTTCGAAAAAAAGCTTGGCATTTGAGCAGAAAAAAGGTATCATACAATTATAAATAACGAAGGATGTGAGTAGCTTGTCGGATCGTCGTGCTGCTTTGGAGATGGCTTTACGCCAAATTGAGAAGCAATTTGGTAAAGGCTCCATCATGAAATTAGGGGAATCCACACATATGCAAGTTGAGACCGTGCCAAGCGGTTCAATTGCTTTAGATATTGCTCTTGGAATCGGCGGTATGCCAAGAGGCCGTATTATTGAATGCTATGGACCGGAATCTTCCGGTAAAACTACCGTTGCGCTTCACGCTATTGCGGAAGTACAGCGGATCGGCGGACAAGCTGCATTTATCGATGCGGAGCATGCGCTTGATCCATTGTACGCGAGCAAGCTTGGCGTAAATATCGATGAGCT
The DNA here is from genome assembly GCF_004345425.1 of Paenibacillus sp. BK033. Classification (GTDB taxonomy): domain Bacteria; phylum Bacillota; class Bacilli; order Paenibacillales; family Paenibacillaceae; genus Pristimantibacillus. The sequence continues at coordinate 114,909 of NZ_SLVP01000002.1, read as the reverse complement.
GCTGTTGTCGCAGCCGGATACGGGCGAGCAGGCGCTTGAGATCGCGGAAGCTCTTGTACGAAGCGGCGCAGTTGACATTATCGTTATCGACTCGGTAGCAGCGCTTGTACCGAAAGCAGAGATTGAAGGCGATATGGGGGATTCCCATGTTGGTCTGCAGGCACGTCTGATGTCGCAAGCTTTGCGTAAACTGGGTGGCGCGATCAGCAAGTCGAAGACAATCGCCATCTTTATTAACCAATTGCGCGAGAAAGTCGGCGTGATGTTCGGTAACCCGGAGACTACGCCTGGCGGCCGTGCACTGAAGTTCTATTCCAGCGTGCGTCTGGAAGTGCGTCGCATTGAAACGATCAAGCAAGGCAACGATATGGTTGGTAACCGTACGCGGATTAAAGTCGTGAAGAACAAGGTAGCTCCTCCGTTCAAGCAAGCGGAGGTTGACATCATGTACGGCGAAGGCATTTCGAGAGAAGGCAGCCTCGTAGATATTGGCGTAGAGATGGATATCGTTCAGAAGAGCGGTGCTTGGTTCTCCTACAATGGCGACCGTCTCGGTCAAGGCCGCGAGAATGCGAAGCAATTCCTGAAGGATCATCCGGAGGTAGCTGCCGTTATCGAGAAACAAATCCGCGAGCAAAGCAATTTGTCCGCTTCCGCGCAGCCTGCTAACTTCTCGCAGGATGACGATGATGACTTTGATGAGTCGGAACTTGACGATTAATAAATAAGGAAGAAGCAGCGCCGTCCCTTCGAGGACGGCGCTGCTTCTTTGCAAGGAGACGGGGTGTAAAAAGCATGTTAATCGAGATTTCCGCGGTGGAGCAGGACCGCAAGGACCGCAAACGATACCATATCTATACGAACGGCGTTGAAGAGCCTCTGTTATCTGTTCATGAAGATCTTCTTATTAAATTCCGGCTATTTAAAGGGACGGAGCTGACCAGCGAAGCTATTGCGGAGATTGCCGATGAGGATGAAAGATACCACGCCTATGCGTTAGCTATCGCCTACCTCGGCATAAAAGCAAGAACCCGCAAGCAGATCGAGCAATATTTGCTCCGCAAGGAATTTGAACCTGAACCAATTGCGTATGCGCTTGAACGTTTAGAATCGGAGCATATTGTTGATGATGGAGAGTATGCGCGGCATTTCGCCAAGCAGCGTATCCGTTACAGTCAGAAGGGCAGCCGTTGGATCAGGCAGGAGCTGCAGCAGCGGGGAGTATCGAGGGAGGCGGCTTCCGAAGCGCTTGATTCGATCGACAAGGATGACGAGCTTGCGTCGGCTGTACATGCGGCGAAGAAGAAATGGCGTTCTCTCAAAGGCGAGAACAGAGAGAAACGGCAGAAACTGATGGCCTTTTTAATGCGTCGGGGCTTTCCTTCGGATGTCGTGAAACAAGCGGCAAAAGCGGCTATAGATGAAGCGGAATTCGAGCAGGCGGATGAGGATGAAGGGCTTTTGCTTGACAATTGATTTTGCCAAAAGATAAAATAAAATTGTATTCCTTTTATATCAAATCAATTTTCCTTCCAAAAGTTGATTTGAAACGATTATTTTCGTCAATAAGTTAGAGAATCAATCGGTATGGAAACCGGCTAAAAACCTAATATCATCCCAAGCTTGCCTTGGTGAATGCAACGAGGAGGTGAACAAGATGGACCCTATTTGGACGGTGTTGATCTGTCTCGTTGTTGGCGTTATTTTCTTTGGGATTGGTTATTTTATTCGCAAGTCGATTGCCGAGGCCAAAATTTCCAGCGCTGAGCAAGCTGCTGTTCAAATCGTAGAGAATGCGAAGAAGGAAGCAGAAGCCCAGAAGAAGGAAACGGTGCTCGAAGCAAAAGATGAAATCCACAAACTCCGTACGGAGGCTGAAAAAGACATCCGTGAGCGGCGTAACGAGTCATTGCGTCAAGAAAGACGCTTGCTCCAGAAAGAGGAGTCGCTGGATAAAAAGATAGAAGCGCTCGAACGCAAAGAAGAGTTAGTGGCCAACAAAGAGAAACGGATCGATGAAACACAAGAACAAATTGAATCCATTTACAAGCAGCAGTTAAGTGAATTGGAGCGCATCTCCAGCTTAACGATGGAGGATGCGAAGTCGATTATTTTGTCGAATGTGGAGCAGGAAGTGCGTCACGAAACGGCACAGATGATCAAGGAGATCGAGCAGCAAGCGAAAGAAGAAGCCGATAAGAAGGCACGCGATATTATTTCGCTCGCTATCCAACGTTGTGCGGCAGATCACGTTGCAGAAACGACGGTATCCGTTGTTACCTTGCCTAACGAAGAGATGAAAGGCCGCATTATCGGGCGTGAGGGCCGTAATATCCGTGCACTCGAAACATTGACCGGTATCGATCTGATTATCGACGATACACCGGAAGCGGTCATCCTGTCAGGCTTTGACCCGATTAGACGCGAAATTGCCCGAACTTCCCTTGAGAAGCTTGTTGCAGATGGACGTATTCATCCGGCTCGAATCGAAGAGATGGTCGAGAAGTCCCGCAAGGAAGTGGACGAGCGTATCCGTGAATACGGTGAGCAGGCTACTTTCGAGGTTGGGGTTCATGGTTTGCACCCTGATTTGATTAAAATTCTGGGACGTCTCAAGTACCGGACAAGCTACGGTCAGAACGTATTGAAGCACTCGATGGAGGTTGCTTATCTGACGGGGCTTATGGCTGCAGAGCTTGGCGAAGACATTACGCTTGCCAAGCGAGCGGGTCTTTTGCACGATATCGGCAAAGCGCTTGACCACGAGGTTGAGGGCTCTCACGTCGAGATCGGCGTAGAGCTGGCGAAGAAGTACAAGGAGCATCCTGTTGTGATCAACAGTATCGCTTCCCACCACGGCGACGTGGAGGCGACTTCCGTTATCGCGATGCTCGTCGGCGCAGCAGACGCCTTGTCTGCCGCTCGTCCTGGCGCACGCCGCGAAACGCTTGAAACGTACATCAAACGTCTGGAGAAGCTGGAAGATATTTCGGAGTCGTTCGACGGCGTCGAGAAATCTTACGCAATTCAAGCAGGACGCGAAGTACGCGTTATGGTTCAGCCTGAGAAGATCGACGATACGGAAGCATTCCGGCTTGCACGAGACATTACGAAGAAGATCGAGAGTGAACTCGATTATCCGGGACATATTAAGGTTACGGTTATTCGTGAGACCCGTGCAGTTGAATATGCGAAGTAGATCACATGCAAAAAGGCAAGTTGAAACGGCTATCGCCCTCCTTAGGCGGGGAAGCGCGTATCAATCCGGAGAATTCTAAGCCTTAGAATTCAAGAACGAAAAGTGGCTGCTTGTCAGCCACTTTTTTTGCATACTAAAGGAGTGGCAGAGTGAACGTATTATTTATTGGCGATATCGTAGGAAGCGTAGGACGCAAAGCGTTAAAGCAGGTGCTGCCGGCACTGAGAAGCAAGTACAACCCGCATATTATTATCGTGAACGGCGAGAACGCCGCAGCGGGCCGGGGCATTACGCATGCGATTGCCCGGGAGTTTTTCGAATGGGGCGTTCACGGCATTACGATGGGCAATCATACTTGGGACAACAAGGATATTTTCGAGTGGATCGACGAAGAGCCGCGAATGGTCCGTCCGGCCAATTTCCCGGAAGGCACGCCGGGCCAAGGTCTCGCGCTAATCAAAGCCAACGGCAAGCAGCTTGCTATCATTAATTTGCAAGGCCGGACCTTCCTGCCTCCGATTGACTGCCCGTTCCGGAAAGCGGAAGAGCTTATTGAGCAAGCGAAAGAAAAAACCAAAAACATTTTGGTGGATTTCCATGCGGAAGCAACCTCCGAGAAAATTGCGATGGGCTGGCATTTGGCTGGCCAGGCTTCAATCGTGGTAGGTACGCATACGCATGTGCAAACCAACGATGACCGGATTCTGCCGGGCGGAACGGCTTACTTGACGGACGTAGGTATGACAGGACCTCGCGACGGCGTTCTTGGTATGGAACGCAACGCTGTCCTGCACAAGTTCTTAACCCAGCTGCCAACTCGCTTTGTCGTGGATGAAGGCGACTGGCATTTGCATGCGGTATCGGTGCAGATTGACGATGCAACGGGGCAAGCGACCAAAATCCAGAAAATTCGCCTTACCGAAGACGACTGGCTGCTCATGCAGTAGTTATATGAATATTCTAAAAGTTTAGTCAATTCAGAATTGATATGAAAGTTATTGCGGTGATAGCAGGAATTTTTTAACCTCTCTCGAATACTATCTAAATAGTGGAATCCATCCATCATTCCCGAGGAGGTCCTTTTTCATGGAAGTATTAAAAGTTTCAGCAAAGTCCAATCCAAATTCCGTTGCAGGTGCGCTAGCCGGAGTTTTGCGTGAACGCGGCGCCGCTGAATTGCAAGCCATCGGGGCGGGTGCACTCAATCAAGCGATCAAGGCGGTAGCGATTGCTCGAGGATTCGTAGCTCCAAGCGGGGTGGATTTGATTTGCGTACCGGCATTTACTGACATTGTCATTGATGGAGAAGATCGAACAGCGATTAAACTGATTGTTGAACCTAGGTAATATCTAACCGAGCAAGGCTGGATGGTACCGGGTATTTGAACCTGTTTACGAAGTAGACAGGTTTTTTGCTTTGTTGATGCTGGCGGAGTAAGGGAGAGGTGATCGAATCGTGTCCTATGGCATAGCGGATTTTCATTGCGATGTATTAAGCAAGCTGCTTGCGCATCCGAATCTGACTTTTCAAGAAAGTGAACCGGGTCTGCTGGACGTAACGTATGAACGGTTGAAGGAATCGGGAGCCGTCCTGCAGACCTTTGCGGTATACATACCGGAGAAGCTGAACGGTTCTATCGAGCCCATACTGGAATGTATTGACCATTTCTACGAGAAGGTGCTGGCTTGTCCGGATATGATGCTGATCCGGAGTCAATCCGATCTGGCGGAAAGCCTCGCTGCAGGCAAGATCGGCGCTTTGCTCTCGCTTGAAGGCGTTGACGGCCTGCAAGGCAGCATGCCGATTCTAAGACTCCTTTACCGCCTCGGCGTGCGTGCGGCAGGATTGACCTGGAACCATGCGAACTGGGCCGCAGACGGCGTTATGGAGGCCCGTGGAGGCGGTCTGACGGCCAAGGGTAAAGACTTTGTCGCCGAATGCGACAAGCTGGGCATACTTGTTGATGTGTCTCACCTGTCCGAAAAAGCCTTTTGGGATGTGGCTGACCTGGCTGCGAAGACGATTATTGCCTCGCACTCCAATGCAAAGGCGCTTCTCAATCATCCACGCAATCTGACGGATGACCAGATAAAGGCGATCATTGCGCTGCAGGGTCTAGTCGGCATTACTTACGTGCCTTGGTTTGTAGCGGAAGGGGAGAAGACAACGGTTGATGACGTGTTAAGGCACATCGATCATGTCGGCGGGCTTGGCGGGGAGCGCCATATTATGCTTGGTTCCGACTTTGACGGAATCGACAAATATGTGAACGGGCTGACTCATCCCGGAGAGGTGTACAGGCTGCGGGAAGCGCTGCTGAAAAACTATTCGGAGGAGCAGACCAAGCGGTTTCTTTCGGGTAATGCGCTTTCATTTTTAAGCGTAAATCTCCCGGCATAACAAGCGGCTCGAAACAAATCTGAATATGGTATATATACAATCGAAAATCATTATCATTCATTAAACGTTTACATCTTGCAATTTTCAAACCGCACCTTTACACTTGGTTTGACTGTTCATTCATTATATAAATTATTGTTGGATAACTGCCTTAGTAATGTACGCGGCTTAAGCCATCAAAAAGAGGAGATGGGCGTTTTGATTAGTCAATTGTCTTGGAAGATCGGAGGGCAACAAGGGGAAGGCGTCGAAAGTACGGACCGTATTTTTTCCACGGCGCTTAACCGGCTTGGGTATTACCTATACGGATATCGTCATTTCTCGTCTCGGATCAAGGGCGGACATACAAATAATAAAATTCGAATCAGCACATATCCGATCCGGGCGATCTCCGATGATCTGGACATCCTCGTGGCGTTCGACCAAGAAAGCATAGATTTGAACGCAAAAGAGCTTCGCAGCGGTGGCGTAATCGTGGCAGATGCGAAGTTTAATCCCGTTGTGCCGGAAGGGATCGACGCGCGTCTGTTCGCCGTTCCGATTACGGCAATGGCGGAGGAACTCGGTACTTCCCTGATGAAGAACATGGTTGCTTCGGGCGCATCCTGGGCTTTGCTCGGTTTGCCTCTCGAGGTATTTAATAAAGCGGTAGAAGAAGAATTCGGACGCAAGGGCGCGGCAGTCGTAGAGAAAAACATCGAAGCGGTTAAGCAAGGCGCCGAGTTCGTATTGGAGCAAGCGGGCGGACCGCTTAACGAATTCAAGCTGGAGGAGGCCGACGGCCGCCAGAAGCTGTTCATGATCGGCAACGAAGCGATTGGCCTTGGCTGTCTGGCTGCAGGCTGCCGCTTGATGTCCGCATATCCGATTACTCCGGCATCCGAGATTATGGAATACCTGATTAAAAAGCTGCCGGCGCTTGGCGGCACCGTCGTTCAGACGGAGGACGAAATCGCCGCGGTTACGATGGCGATTGGCGCCAACTACGCAGGCGTACGCACGATGACGGCTTCTGCCGGCCCTGGCCTGTCTCTAATGATGGAGGCGATTGGTCTTGCCGGTATGACCGAAACTCCGCTTGTTATCGTGGATACGCAGCGCGGCGGGCCTTCGACGGGTCTGCCTACCAAGCAGGAGCAATCCGACCTGAACGCCATGGTTTACGGAACGCATGGCGAGATTCCGAAGATCGTTATCGCCCCGGCTTCTATCGAAGACTGCTTCCACGATATGATCGAAGCCTTCAATCTGGCGGAGCAATATCAGGTGCCGGTTATCGTAATGACGGATCTTCAGCTGTCGCTCGGCAAGCAGTCCTGCGAACCGTTTGATTTCAACTCGATTCAAATCAACCGCGGCAAGCTTGTTCAGGAAGCGCCGGAGCTCGAGCCGCAGCAGCTCTTCAAGCGTTACGAATTGACGGAAGACGGCATTTCGCCGCGCGTCCTGCCTGGCGCGAAGCACGGCATCCACCACGTAACCGGCGTTGAGCATGACGAAACGGGCCGTCCCTCCGAAAGCGCGGTTAACCGTCAGAAGATGATGGATAAACGTCTCAACAAGCTGAACGGCTTGCAAATTCGCGAAGGTCTCCGCATCGATGCGCCAAACGAAACGCCGGATCTTCTCGTTATCGGCATGGGTTCTACGGGCGGAACGATTGATCAGGCCCGCGGATGGCTGGCAAACGACGGCATTACTTCGAATCATATTACGATCCGTCAAATTCATCCGTTCCCGGCGGAGCAGCTCATTCCTCATCTGCAGCAGGCGAAGAAAGTGGTCGTTATCGAGAACAACGCGACCGCACAGCTTGCCGGCCAGATCAAGATGCATGCGGGCTTCGCGGAAAAAATCCGCAACCTGTTGAAATATGACGGTAATCCGTTCCTGCCATCGGAAGTTTATAAAGCGTGCAAGGAGTTGGACTAATCATGGCAACATTCAAAGAGTTTCGAAATAATGTGAAGCCGAACTGGTGCCCGGGCTGCGGAGACTTCTCCATCCAAGCCGCTATTCAGCGCGCGGCGGCGAACGTGGGCCTAGAACCGGAAGAACTCGCGGTCATTTCGGGTATCGGCTGCTCCGGCCGTATTTCCGGCTATATCAACGCCTACGGCCTTCACGGGATTCATGGCCGCGCGCTCCCAATCGCGCAAGGCGTCAAGCTTGCCAACCGGGAGCTCACCGTTATCGCATCGGGCGGCGACGGAGACGGCTTTGCGATCGGCATGGGCCATACCGTCCATGCTATCCGCCGTAACCTGAATATTACGTATATCGTTATGGATAACCAGATTTACGGTCTGACCAAAGGCCAGACATCGCCGCGCAGCGCGGAAGGCTTCAAAACGAAGTCGACCCCGGAAGGATCGATCGAATCCACTTTGTCGCCGCTTGAAATTGCGATGTCGGCCGGCGCAACGTTTGTTGCCCAATCGTTCTCGAGCGATTTGAAGCAGCTGACGGCTCTGATCGAAGCGGGTATCAAGCATGAGGGCTTCTCCTTGATCAACGTGTTCAGCCCGTGCGTTACCTTCAACAAAATAAACACGTACGACTGGTTCAAACAAAACATCGTAAACCTGGAGCAGTTCCCTGATTACGATCCTTCGAACCGCATTATGGCGATGAACAAGATCATGGAAACGGAAGGCATGCTGACGGGTCTGATCTATCAGAACACGCAGCGCAAATCGTATGAGGACATGATCAGCGGCTTTGGCGCGGAAGCTCTTGCGAAGAAGGATCTTTCTTTGTCGGAAGAACAGTTCAATAAACTTGTTGCCGAATTTAAATAAGTGTATGATGGGCATACGGCATTTTTATCTGCCGTATGCTTTTTTTAAAATATAAGGAAGTATAGTTTTTTTCTATACGATGCTTATATTTCATTCGCGGAACGCATGCTGCCCTCCTAAGGACGGCGCAGCCGTTTACGCTTGTAACCATACATAGATACAAAGGAGTAGAAACATATGGAACAAAAAATGGTGCCCGTTGGCGTATCGGCAAGACATATTCACCTCTCTGCGGAGCATGTCGCTATATTGTTTGGAGAAGGCAGCGAGCTTACGGAAGCAAAACCGTTGTCCCAGCCGGGGCAATACGCGGCGAACGAGACGGTTGCGGTAATCGGTCCGAAAGGCTCTTTCCCGAAAGTAAGAATTTTGGGTCCGGTCCGCAAAGCTACCCAGCTGGAAGTATCGCGTACGGATGCTTTTGCCCTTGGCATTAACCCGCCCGTCAGGGAATCCGGCAACATTCAAGGCTCCGCAGGCATCACGCTCAAAGGACCGGCAGGCGAGGTTACGATCGAGGAGGGCGTTATCGTTGCGGCCCGCCACATTCATTTCCATACGAGCGACGCGGAAAAATGGGGCATTGCGGACAAGCAGCACCTGAAGGTTCGTTTCCAAGGCGAGCGCGGAGTTGTATTCGAGCAGGTTATTGCGCGCGTATCGCCGGATTTTGCGCTGGATATGCATATTGATACCGATGAAGCGAATGCGGCAGGCATCAAAAATGGCGATACAGCCGAAATTATCGAATAGAGGCCTGTCATAGGCTGTTTAAGAAGGCTGACAAGCGGTCCCGTACCGCTGTCGGCCTTTTTCGTATAGTCGCCATGAAATGGATATCCTTGCTATAGTTGTGCTATAATTTTTTATTGGGCAAAGGTATGTTTAATCAATGGGGCAAACCGCAATATTTCATGTAGAGGGAAGTGTGAACAACCATGTCTAAGGGGAACCCGAAAGCTCAAACCGACAAGGTTAAAGACTACTCCAAATACTTTGACTTCTCGGATGCTAAGGTGCTTAGTGAGGAAGACGGGGTAACGACCTACCGCATTAAAGGCAGGAACGTACAGATCAACTCCACTCCGAACTATAAAGACGAAAAGAAACGCGGTAAAGAAGACATAGAGGTTCATTACGATTTCTCGATTCCCGAGGAGCTGCAAACCATCGGTAAAGGGAAATTCTATTTAATACAAACATACGGCTGCCAAATGAACGAGCATGACACGGAAGTGATGAAGGGCATGTTCGAGGAGATGGGGTATACCGGAACCGAAGACCGCCAGCAGGCGGATGTCATTCTTCTGAATACCTGCGCGATCCGCGAGAATGCCGAGGATAAAGTATTCGGCGAGCTCGGGCATCTCAAAACCTTGAAGCAGCAAAAGCCGGAGCTGCTGCTGGGCGTATGCGGCTGTATGTCGCAGGAAGAGTCGGTGGTGGGCAAAATTCTGCAAAAGCATGCTTTCGTGGATATGATCTTTGGCACGCATAATATTCACCGTCTGCCTCAGCTTCTGCAAAACGCTTACTTCAGCAAAGAAATGGTAGTCGAGGTATGGTCCAAGGAAGGCGACATCATCGAGAATATGCCGAAGAAGCGGGACGGCATGCGGGCATGGGTGAATATCATGTATGGCTGCGACAAGTTCTGCACGTATTGCATCGTACCCTACACGCGGGGCAAAGAGAGAAGCCGCCGGCCGGAGGATGTTATTGCGGAGGTGCGCGAGCTGGCACGTCAAGGCTTTAAAGAGATTACCTTGCTAGGGCAAAATGTAAACGCCTACGGAAAAGATTTCGAAGACATCTCTTATCGCTTTGGCGATTTGATGCATGACATGTCCAAAATCGATATTCCTCGCGTTCGCTTTACGACAAGCCATCCGCGGGATTTCGACGATCATCTGGTCGAGGTGCTGGCGCAAGGCGGCAATCTGGTCGAACATATCCACCTGCCGATTCAATCCGGCAGCACGGAAGTGCTCAAGCGGATGAGCCGCAAGTACTCCCGGGAGCAAATACTTGAGCTTGCAGCGAAAATCAAGCGGGAAATTCCGAATGTCTCTCTCTCAACGGACATTATCGTAGGCTTCCCGGGCGAAACGGACGAACAATTCGAGGATACGATGACCTTGGTTCGCCAGGTCGGCTTTGATTTTGCCTATACTTTCATCTATTCGCCGCGGGAAGGCACACCTGCTGCCGCTATGGAAGACAACGTGCCGATGGAAGTGAAGAAGAAGCGCCTGCAGCGGCTGAACGAGCTGATGGCCGAGCTGGGCCGCAGAAGCAATGAGCGGATGGAAGGCGAGATTGTGGAAGTGCTCGTGGAAGGCGAGAGCAAGAATAATCCGAATATTTTGGCCGGCCGGACGCGAACGAATAAGCTCGTGCATTTGGAAGGTCCAAAAGAATGGATCGGACAATTCATACAAGTTCGTGTAACGGAAGCAAAAACATGGTATATTAGAGCAGAACCGTTGGCGAGTTCCGCCAGCAACGTATCCTAAAAGCGACTCATATTAGTGGGAGAGATGATAGATGTCCGAACAACAGACCGCAGTTAATTCGCAGCACCACCATGACCATGACCATGACCATGACCATGGCTGCAATGTTCCGAAATTCAATACCCGCGATCTTCTGGTCCGCGAAGATATTATGCAAAAGGCGAAGGAGCTGGCTGATCTTATCTTTACTTCCGAGGAAGTCCAGCATTACCGCCGGGCCGAGAAGCAGATTCAAGGCAATGAACGCGTCCAATCGCTGATCTCGCTTATCAAGAAGAAGCAAAAAGAAGTCGTTGCCTTCGAAACAACGTTCAAAAACGAGCAAATGGTGAAAAAAATCGAAGGCGAAATGGAAGTGCTGCAGGACGAGCTGGACGGTATTCCAATCGTATCGGAGTTCCAGCAAAGCCAATCCGACATCAACTATTTGCTGCAGCTGGTCATTTCGATCGTACGCGATACGGTATCCGAGAAAATCAATGTCGAAGACGCTACGGTGGAAGCGCCGGCTGAATGCGACTAGAATAAAGAGAGAGGCGATTCTGCATCGGATCGCTTCTCTTTATTTTTCCCTATAATTTCGGCGGAGACTCTCATAATAAAGACGGGATTGTGCCAAAATGAACTGTCGGAGCATTTAAGCCTTAAAAACCAATTAGAAGAGGAGAAATACGATTATGTATCCATTTACATACTACAATCCGACCCGCCTGCACTTCGGTGAAGGGCAATTAAAGCAGCTCCCCGTCGAAGCGGCAAAGCTGGGAAAACGCGTGCTGCTTGTCTATGGCGGCGGAAGCATTAAGCGAAACGGTCTTTACGAGCAAGTACTCGCCAAGCTGGATGAAGCGGGTTGTACGGTTACCGAGTTAAGCGGCGTTGAACCTAATCCGCGTCTGTCGACGGTGCACCGCGGAGCCGAGCTGTGCCGCTCCGAGTCGATTGACTGGGTGCTGGCCGTTGGCGGCGGCAGTACCATTGACTGCGCGAAAGCCATTATTATCTCCGCGAAATACGAGGGCAGCTTCTGGGACGTCGTAACGCGCAAGGCGAAGCCCGAAGCAGCGCTTCCGCTTGGCACCGTGCTCACGCTTGCGGCAACGGGCTCCGAAATGAACTCCGGTTCGGTTATTACCAATCAAGAGACGCTGGAGAAGCATGGCTGGGGCAACGTTTTGGCTTATCCAACGTTCTCCATTCTGGATCCGGTATTTACGGCCAGCGCGCCAAAAGACCATACGGTCTATGGCATGGTGGATATGATGGCTCACGTACTGGAGCAGTATTTCCATCATGACGCGAATACACCGGTGCAGGACGGCTTCTGCGAAACGATTCTGCGCACCGTAATTGCGACAGCTCCAGGCCTCGTGAACGATCTGACAAACGTGAAGCTGCGCGAGACGATTCTGTATTGCGGCACGATGGCTCTGAACGGAACGCTGTCTATGGGCGTTATCGGCGACTGGGCGAACCATGACATGGAGCATGCGGTGTCTGCGGTGTACGACATTCCGCACGGCGGCGGTCTTGCCATTCTGTTCCCGAATTGGATGAACTATGTGGTGGAGGAAAACGTGGCACGCTTCAAGCAGTTCGCGGTCAATGTATTCGGGGTGAATGCCGATGGCCGCAGCGACCTTGAAGTAGCCCGCGAAGGGATTGCGAAGCTGCGCGAGTTCTGGAATTCGATCGGCGCTCCGTCGCGCCTCGCGGACTACGAGATCGACGACAGCAGACTGGAAGAGATGGCGGAGAAAACAACCGGAAGCGGTACCCGCGGCAACTTCCGCAAGCTGACGAAGGAAGATGTTGTGGCGATCTATCGATTGTCTCTGTAAAGATATAAGCCAGCTGGGCAGATTAGGGCGAGAACCTGGTCTGCCTCTTTTTTTTGGGCGGAATGCAGGGATTTTTCAGTTTTAAATCGTACGGTTAAGTCGGACTTTCATTCCTTAATGGGGTTAATTAAAGGCATGCGCAAAAAAGCGGCTGTGCAGGATAAGTCCTGGCGCAGCCGCTTTTGCATGTACTATTTTATTAAATGGTAGTGTGGAGCTGGCTGCCTTCCTGTTCGGAATGGATTGACGATTGAATTCTCAGAATGTATGGTTTGAGAGACAGTACGATAACTGCCGCAACAAAGGATTTAACGGCGTCACCGGGAAGGTAAGGGTAACACCCGGCCGTCATGGCTTTGCCAAAGCCAAGGCCCGTTACATGCATCAGCCAGGGCACGCCCGGCACATAAGTAAGGAAAGAGCCGAACAGCTCGAACACGATAAACAAAGCGATAAATCCAACAATCCGGTTGCGCATGAGAGCTTCGCTGCGGAAGAGAGCTTGCGTCGCAAAGCCGATCAGCAGAGCGCAGAACGGGAAGGCAAAGATAAATCCGCCGGTTGCTCCGGTCAGCGTCTCAAGACCGCCTCTGCCGCTTAATAGAGGAAGGCCTGTCGCGGTTAGGGCAATTACGATCCAAAGCGAGATAAAGCTTTTGCGAGGGCCCAGAATCGCTCCCGCTAACGTGACTGCAAGCGTCTGAAGGGTAATAGGCACATAAGAACCCACTTTGATCTGAATGGCGCTCATTACGATGAAGAGAGCTGCGAATAAGGCGATAAATACGGTGCCTCGAATATTACTGCCGGTGCGCATGGTAGATCGACTCCTTTGGTGATTGCAATTTAATTGTTAACCATTTATATTTTATTAAGGTTAACAAATCGGATTTTAGCACAGCTTTTTCATTTGGGGAAGAGGTAGAAGAAATGTTTTCGGAAAAAAATTTGGCAGAGCTGACCAATGTGTCAGTTCAGCCTCTTGCTTACGGGGAGCAAATGAAGGCCCAGCCTTTCCTGCTGCGCAACGTGTCGGCGACGATTGCAGAAGGGGAATGGATTAACCTGATCGGTAGGAACGGAAGCGGGAAAAGCACGCTGGCGAGGCTAATCGCCGGTTTCGGCGCTTTTCGGATTGTAGGCGGGGTTGAGAAGGATCAAGCCCGGTTCATAACGGGTCAGGTTCCAATGGTGCTGCAGCAGCCGGATGCGTCCATGGTGGGTTCAACACCTTGGGAGGATATCGTGATGATGCTCGAGCAGCATGGCGTCGACGGCAGCAGGATTGCGGGGCTCTCAGAGGCTGCCCTTCGTCAGACCGGTCTGCATTCGCGCATGCATCAACCGGTAGAAACCTTGTCCGGCGGTCAGAAGCAGCTGACGGCTATAGCGGGCTGTCTCGCCGTGCAAACGCCGATGCTTATTCTGGATGAAGTTACGGCTATGCTGGATCCCGAAGCCTGCATAAGTGTAATGGCTAAGGTTAGAGAGCTGAACAGCGGCGGAGTAACGGTCATCTGGATAACGCAGAAGCTGGAGGAGCTTGCTGCCGGCGACCGCGTCCTGGCGCTGGAGCAAGGAGAGCTCCGGTTCGATGGAACCGCAGAGAAGCTGTTCGAACGTTGCTCTGCCGAGGGAAGCAGTCCATGCGAGGAGCTGGGCTTTTCAGCTCCTTACGTCATTCGGACGGCTTGGGAGCTCGAGAAGCTTGGACTAAAGCTGCAGCCGCTGCCTATGACGTCAGAAATGCTTGTTAAGGCGGTGACAACGGTATGACAGAAGATTGGAAGCTGAAGCAGGTATCGGTTGCCGCGGCCCATGAGCCGGACAAGCTGCTGTTAAGCGAGATTAACCTGACCTTCCGAAAAGGAGCTATTACGCTGCTTGTCGGACATAATGGCTCGGGCAAATCAACGCTGCTCGAGACGATGGCGGGTTTGCGCCGATTAGCCGGCGGGAAAATCGGTCAGGGAAATGAAAACTTATGGATGAACGAGGGGAAAAAGCAGCGGTTGAATAAGTCGATTGTGCTTCGGACGGGCATTGCGCTTCAGCAATCCGAATCGCAATGGTTTGCGTCGACGGCAAGGGAAGAGTTCGAATATTCGTTGAAGCCTTACGGGCTGAATGCCGAAGAGAAGGCTAGCAGAATCGAAAAAGCAATGGAGCAGGCGGGACTGCCAAGGGAGCTGCTGTTGCGCGATCCTTGGACGCTAAGCGGCGGGCAGCAGCGAAGGCTTGCCATGGCCTGCCTGTTGGCATGCGAGCCGGAATGGCTGCTGCTCGACGAGCCGACGGCGGGGTTGGACGCCGACGGCATCCGCCGCTTATGCGCGATGCTGGACGCGCACAGGGCGGCGGGGCGCGGAGCGGTCGTGGCCACGCACGACCTCGACGCGCTGCTGCCGCTTGCGGACGAGGTCGCCGTGCTTGCCGGCGGCTCCGTCCGCGAAGCGGCTCCGGCGGCCTCGTGGGCGGAGAACCGCGCCCACGAGGCCGCCGCGCCGCAGGCGCAGCGCGCGCTGGCGCAGCTGCGCGCGGCCGGCTTTGCGCCGCCGGCTGCGCCAGGCGGCGCGCCTTGGCCGGCGCCGCGCGAGCTCGCGGCGCTGCTGGCGGCGCAGCGCGCCGCCCACGGCGCAAGGACGGCGGAACGCCCGTCCTTGCAAGCCGCTGCCGCAAGCGCTGCTGCCGATACGCCCGCAGCAGCGCTTGCTTCGCCGCAGGCTCCGCCCGCTGCGGCTCCAACCCAAGGGCTCGCTGCGCGGTTCGATCCGCGGGCGTTAATCGCCGCGTACCTCTTGCTCGCCACGACCGTCCTGCTCCAGCGCAGCTGGGCCGGGCTGGCAGTCGCCGCGGTCATCTCCCTCGCGGTTCTGATCCCGCTGCGGGCGCAAATAAGGCCCTGGATGAAAGCCATCCGGGCCTACGTGATCATGACGGCGGTGATCGCCATTATATCGGGCGTGCATTTTAGCCCGTTTGCCTTCGAATGGGAGGCGGCCCTCCAGACGATTCAGCGCTTCAGCGGTTTGCTGCTCGTGATGATGCTGGGCTTGCCGCTTATGGGACTCGTGACGCCGCTGCGGGTCCAGCGCAGCCTGGAGCAGACGTTTGGCTGGCTGAGCCGCTTCAAAGTCCCCGTGGCGTCCGTGGCGCTAACGGTAACCTTGATCTTCCGCTTTATTCCGCTGCTTGCGGGGGAATGGGAGCGTTACGTCAAGATCGCGCATGCGAGGGGCAAAGTCACAACGGCCGTAGGCTCGCTACCGTTCCGGATGCTGCTGCCTGCCATGGTGCCGTACATCCGTTCCTTGCTGCGTTTGGCCGAGCAGATGTCGGATGCGCTGGAAGCCCGCGGAATCGGGCATCCGCTTGCGAAGCCAACGCACGGCCTCCGGCTGAAGTTCAGCCGGGAGGATATAAGTATCGTCTTTTCCGCGGCTGTCGCCGCTATCATTCTCTTTTTAATCAGATAATGGCATTAATTATTAATGGACTTAATTAAATTCCTGTCCGACCGGTAATAGACGAGACATAGCACGGCTGCGATGAGACCAAACATCCCGCCCAGCGCGAATCCGCTGTTTAACCCCCAGCCTTCGTTCAGCCAGCCCGCAAGGAATGGACCCGCGAACATGCCCGCCGCGTAGACCGCCTGGTACAGTCCCATGGCGGTAGCCCGGCCGGGAGGGTCCACGTCGCGGATCGCAAGCCCAAGCAGCAGAGGGATATGCAAGCCTTGCGCAAATCCGTTAACCATCTGCGTAATCATAAGAACCCAGATGGAATGCGCATAGCAGATCGAGCCGGTGCAGATGGCGCTTAGAATAAAGCCGGTGCCGACCGTCGTCCAATTCCCGAAGCGCGGCGCGAACCACCTGGCCGTAAACATGGAAGCGAGGGCGTGCGGCGCCATAAAAGCGAATACGAGAAGCGTAAGCTCGAGTCCGCTGCCGCCCATGTCCTCCGCTTTTAACGGCGTAAATCCGAACATCGTAATGAATAGCACGCAATGCGCGAGCAAAGAGAGCAGGGCGACCCGCAGCAGCAGCTTTGTCCGGATTACGCTTTGAATCTTAGAGAACGATATTCCGCTCCGCTCATGAAGCGGTTTGGCCGGCTCGTGAATGACGAGCGCCAGCAAAAGGCCAATTCCTCCAATTATCGCCCCAAGCACAAAAGGAGCATCCGCTCCAAATCCTTCGGACATCCAGCCGCTTAACAGCATCCCGATCATTTGGCCCGATACGGTCATCACGCTTATGTTTCCCATCGCCTTCGTGGCGTCTTCAGCCGCAAAATAATTCGCGTACATTACCGTAAACGCGACCCAGGTCGATGCGCATAATCCCGCCATCGCGCGGCCCGCAAGCGGCCATAGCCAGCTACCCGGTATGATAAACAGAAGACAGCTGACACCGGCGGCCAGCATGCCGAGCAGGATAAAAGGCTTTCTTTTTCCGTAACGGTCCGACAGCATCCCGAGCGGAAAACGGATTAACAGCTGAACGAAGCCATAACTGCCAAGCACAATTCCGATTAAATCAAGCGAAAGCCCTCTCGAGCTTAAGTAAGGCGACAACGTCGGCACGTATGTATACATCGCAATCCAGAACATTAACGTTACCGTCATAAAAAGTAGTCGCTGCGATCGTGTTGATGGTTCCATTCTGGTTACCTCCCTCATATAAATCTACTTTATAAGACATGCCACGCACCTGTCACGGTATTTTTAGTCCGCGGGTAACTTTAGTCCGGGCAAAATCGTTAGAGGCGATGGCGATGTTGAAATCCTGTTTCTTCAAGGGGTGCAAGGGAATGGATGATCGACTAACCGGGAAGAGCAACGTACCGCGCGAGCTGAGAGAGTGGCTGTTTTCGATTGCGGCCGCAATCATGATCGCATTGCTGTTCCAAAACTATGTTTACGCGCAGGCGAAGGTACATAACATTTCGATGCAAAAAACGCTTGCGGAAGGCCAGCGCCTGATCGAAGACAAATGGTCTTACCGTTTCACCCCCCCGGAACGCGGAGATATCGTCATCATCCATGGACCGGAAAGCCCCTTGCGTTTAGTCAAAAGAGTAATAGGCGTGCCTGGCGATATCATTGACGTCCGGGACGGATTGGTTGTCTTGAACGGACAGCCGTTATCGGAGTCCTATTCGGTAGGGAGTACGATGCCGGGCAGGATGCTATTGCCCTATACGATTGCCCCGAAGGAGCTTTTCGTTCTTGGCGACAACCGCGAGCATAGCGTGGACAGCCGGACAATCGGGCCGATTGCCTTCTCCAGCATTGAAGGAAAGGCCGTGTGCCGGATATGGCCGCTGAACAAATTTGGACTTCTGTAAAGGAGAGAAAAGGGAAGTTGGATAACCTGATGCAGCATAGGCCGGTCAAACGTTCGTTCCTGCGCCTGCAGGCCGGTAAATGGTGGTTTACGAATAAAAGGCGGATAAAATGGCTGTTTAGCGCAAGCAAGCCGGCCCGGATCCGTAAGGAGCTGTCTTTGCCGTATGTGGTTTTTACCCATGCGACTCCTCTCATGAGGCAGCTCCGAAATGCGGACATGCGGCTGCAGATCAATAAGGTAATCAATTTGCGGCTGGCGGCAGAGAGATTGAACGGCATTGTATTGATGCCGGGCGAAACCTTCTCCTTTTGGCGGACCATAGGCAAACCGACAAGAAGGAAGGGTTATGTGGACGGCATGATTTTGTTTTACGACGGATATAAGCCGGGAGTAGGCGGCGGATTATGCCAAATGTCCAATCTCATCTATTGGATGACGCTGCATACTCCGCTCCAGGTGACGGAACGGCATCGGCACGGCTATGATGTCTTCCCGGACGCCGGGCGGACGCAGCCGTTCGGGAGCGGTGCGACCTGCGCGTACAATGATTTGGATCTACGGATCCATAACCCGACGAAGCAGCCTTTTCAGCTGATTGTGGGCCTTACGGAAGGTAAGCTGGTTGGCGAATGGCGATCATCCCTGCCGGTGAACTGCCGGTACGAAGTCGTGGAAAAGGATCATCGGATCGAGCTGAAGCCGTGTGGCGGTTACGTCAGAAGCAACTCGATCTACCGCAGGACATACGCGCTCGATGAAGGAGAGCTGCTGGACGAAGAATTCGTTGCCGGCAATGAAGCGGTCATGTTGTATGCCCCTATGCTTGAGCCGGTTGAAACGGAATAGCATGTATGCCCGCTTCCCTCAACAGCCACAATAAAGGGAGTACCCAAAAATGTGGTTAGCGAGGTGGCCTTATGTCAATCCAAAAATGCAGACCTTTGATCTATATGCTGATTGTCGCCGTATTTGCGTTTGCGGTGCCTTCAGCCGCGCATGCGGAGCCTTCATATGCCAAATACGGCAGGATCGCGATGCAGGAGACGGCAAATAAATATCCGGATGCGGATATTATCGATTACAAGTACGAGGGACATTTTTCGGCGAGCGGATCGAGGGCGGAGGAACGGTTTAAGCTATGGCTTAGGGGCGGCGGATCCGAATTTGGCGTGCGCGTCCATGTCATTGTAGCAACCGACTCCGGTCAAGTTAGAGATATTCGGATCGAGGAGCTGAGGGGTTGAGGAGCGGAAGCCCGCTAATCGTATTCTTAGGCTCAGTCGTTAGCAGCTGCTGATTTTTCTTAGTACTAAATGAAACGTTTTGGAGTCGGCAACGTATTCCTTCATATCATCGGCTTTATTATTATCGGGAGGGGTCATATTTTATGTTAGTAACAACAACTGCAGCGATTGAAGGACATCCGATTATCGAATATACGGGCATTGTGACCGGCGAAGCGATTATGGGCGCCAACGTTGTCCGCGACTTTTTCGCATCGATCACGGATATTGTAGGCGGACGTTCCGGTGCTTACGAAAGCAAGCTGAAGGAAGCAAGGGATGTTGCGTTTGAGGAAATGAAAAACCAGGCTTTCCGCATGGGAGCAAACGCGATTGTCGGCATCGATATCGACTATGAGGTTGTGCGCGACGGTATGCTGATGGTGGCTGTCAGCGGCACGGCCGTGCGCATCTAAATTGAAGGCTGAATAAGAAGCTTCTCATTGCCGGGAGGCTTCTTTTTCGTTACAATGCTTAAAGAAAGCGATGGATAACGGGCCATGACAGGAGGCGGAGCAAGCATGGATTTTATGTCCTCGCTAGTGGAGCAGCGGATCAAGGAATCGATGGAGAAAGGCGAGTTTGACAACCTGAGCGGGAAAGGCAAGCCGCTCGAGCTGGAGGATAACTCCCATGTGCCAGAGGAGCTCCGGGTTGCCTACAAGCTTCTGAGCAACGCCGGAATGATTCCGGAAGAGATGGTTGTGAGGAAGGAAATCGTCAGCCTCCGCGATATGATTCGCCTATGCCGGAATCCGGATGAAAAAGACGTTCTCCAAAAGAAGCTGACGGAGAAAGAACTGAGGTTCAAAATGCTCATGGAAGCACGCGGACTTCGGCAATCGCCGGTTTTTCAGCAATATGAAACAAAGATTCTGAAGAAATACGAAGGAGTGGAATGAAGTGTATCCCGAAATTACGCCAGCCGAAGTAGAAGAGCGCCTGAAAAACGGCGAGAAGCTGAATCTGATTGACGTGCGTGAAGATGACGAGTGGGAAGCGGGACATATCGCGGAAGCGGTCAACGTTCCGCTCTCGCAATTCGGCGAACGTTACGAAGAGCTGCCGAAGGATCAGGCCCTGATCATGGTTTGCCGAAGCGGCGGACGCAGCGGAAGAGCCTGCGATTTCCTTCATGCCCAAGGCTACAACGTAACCAACATGACCGGCGGCATGCTGGCCTGGAACGGCGAAGTCGAATACGGCAAATAAAACAAAGCGTGCTTGTCAGGGCGGCAATTGGCCTTTCGCAAGCACGCTTTTTTAATTCTACAACCCCCATTCGAGTCATATAGATTAACGCAGGAGCTTGTTCGATTGCGGCGGGAGAATGGACAAGCGGAAGGCGGGTGAGGCTGTATGGACGAGAAGGGGATTACGATCGATTTATCCGTGCAAGGGATGAGCTGCACCGCTTGCGCGGCCAGAATAGAGAAGAATGTCGGAAAAATGCCAGGCGTTGAAGCCGTAGCGGTCAGCTATTCGGCGCGCACGGCCTGGGTGCAATATAAGCCGGGAATCATTGAACCGTCAGCCATTATGGAGCAGATTGGCAAGCTGGGCTTTAAAGCCGATCTGCCAGAAAACGCCAAGGAGGGCTTCGAGAAGGAACGAAGCCGGCTGAGGCTCAGGCTGATTATTTCCTTGATTCTTACGGCGCCTCTGCTCTCGGCGATGGTGCAGCATCTGGCTCCTTTTGCGCGGATCGAGCTGCCCGAGCTTATGACCAATCCGTGGCTTCAGCTCGTCCTGGCGACCATTATCCAATTCGGCATAGGTCTGCCGTTCTATATCGGGGCCTATCACGCCATCCGGTCGCGGGCGACAAATATGGATGTACTGGTGGCAACCGGTACCTCGGCCGCTTATTTGTACAGTCATTTTCTCGTATTTAACGCAGATCGAACCGCTTTGTATGCCCATGAGGTCCCTTTGTATTTCGAGACGTCCGCCGTGGTCATAACGGCCGTGCTGCTAGGCAAATTTATTGAAGCATCGGTTACCTCGCGCGCGCAGCAGGATGCCTCGGGATACAGGAAGCTGCAGAACACGGTTGTGAAGGTGGAGCGGGCCGGCGTTGAAATGGAGATCAAGACGGAGTTTGTCCGTCAGAACGATTACGTGCTTGTGCCCTCCGGACAAATTATTCCTGTTGACGGCGTCATTGCGAACGGGGAATCGGAAGTCAATGAATCCTTGCTGACGGGCGAGAGCGTTCCGCTAGCCAAGCGCCCCGGCGACCAGGTATGGGCGGGAACGCGGAATGAAAGCGGCAGCCTGCGCATCCGAACAACCGCTGCGGGGCATGCCACCATGCTGAGCCGGATTGTTGATCTGGTCAGGCAGGCACAGCGGTCGAAGTCGTTAATTCAGAGACAGGTCGACACGGTTTCAGCCTGGTTTGTTCCGGCGATGCTTCTTCTTTCGTTAGGCACTTTCGTTATTTGGGTTGCGGCTGTGGATCCGGGCAATTGGACGACGGCCTTCCGCTGTGCGGTTGCGGTTGTGCTGGCGGCTTGTCCTTGCGCTCTCGGACTCGCAACTCCGATTTCTCTGGTCGTAGCCTCGGGCCGGCTGGCCAAAAGAGGGATTGTGGTGAAGGAAGCGGGAGCCCTTGAACGGCTGGCGCAGCTTAATATGCTCGTGCTCGATAAAACGGGAACGTTAACGGAAGGTAAGCCGAAGATCGGAAGCATGCATGTCACGCAAGGAAGCAGGCAGGGGCTCTTGAGGCTGGCGGCCGCCGTCGAAGCCCAATCGACTCATCCGCTTGCCGTCGCCATCCGGGTGGAGGCCGTGCAGACCGGACTGGTTCCTCCTGCGGCGACCGGCTTTTCTTATACGACGGGCAAAGGGGTAGAAGCAGTCGTAGAGCAGAGGAGAATCGGAATCGGCAATGCCGGGTTTGCGGCACTCAAAAATTGGGGCTTCGGCAGTCCGACTGTGCAAAGATTCGCGGAAGAACGACAGAAGCTAGGGGAAACGGTGCTGTACGTAGCGGATAATAACCGGGTAATTGGAGCCATTTCCTTTATCGACGCCGTAAAGGCTTTCGCCAAACCGGCCGTAAAGCAGCTCCGTAAAGCCGGAGTAACCGTGGTTCTGGCAACGGGAGATCATCCCGCTCCGGCTCTAAGCGCAGCCCATACGGCGGGGATCGATCCTTCGAAGGTTTATGCCAATATGCTGCCCGAAGATAAATTGGAGCTGGTTGACCGTTTGAAGGAGCAGGATTACAAGGTCGGCATGGCCGGTGACGGCTGGAATGATGCCCCGGCACTAGCCGCGGCGGATGTAGGATTCGCAATGGGAGACGGTACGGACGCGGCATTAACCGCCGGCCATATTACGCTGCTCCAGCCTCGAATGACCGCTATTCCGGAGGCTTTGCTGGTCAGCCGTCTAACGGTACGCAACGTCCGCCAGAATCTGACGTTCGCTTTTATCTATAACGCGCTTATCATTCCGTTCGCCGCATGCGGCATGCTTCAGCCATGGATGGCCGGTACCGCAATGGCCTTCAGCTCGGTATCGGTGGTGGGCAACGCCATCCGGCTTGGGGCCAGATTAAGAAGAGCCGCTGGACAATTCTAGAATATGGGTGGTATAGTTACGTTGGTCGAAAACGAATAAATCATGGAACAGGTGCTGCATCAGCCGCAAGGCTGTTGCAAGCTTAATAGGGAAGTCCGGTTCAAATCCGGCACGGACCCGCCACTGTAAGAAGCGGTCTAAGCAATTGCTGAAAGACCCGTGTGCCAGCTTACGTCACTGAATGAAAAATTCGGGAAGACGCTGGCCCTAGTGCTTCAAGTCAGGAGACCTGCCTGTTCGCATAACGCTGTACCTACGCGGAATTAGGGAAGTGTTGGAATGAAGGAACCCGTCTTTCTTTGCGCGCATGCAAAGAGGACTTCCGGCATTTCCGGCACCTTTGCCGGGAATGCCTTTTTTTGTTTTCGATTCAAGATCATTGAAGGGGTGCTTGGAAAGAATGGTTGAGAGAAACAAAAGATTGTCGAAAGTAATGCTGGCGGCGTTGATCGCCGCAATTATGGTCTTTATGGCGGCATGCGGCGCTAATAACGCGAACACGAACGCCAATAAGGGGAATGCAAACGCATCGGCGTCGCCGGTTCAAAGCGAGCAGCCTGCCGAAAGTCCGGCAGCGGCCGCAGAGACGGTATATCCATTTAAAGTTACGGATGCTACGGGAACGGAATTGACGTTTGAGAAAGCTCCAACGAAGGTCGTATCGCTTGCGCCAAGCGAGACGGAGGTTGTTTATGCGGTTGGCGCGGGCGAAGAAGTAGCCGGCGTTGACAGCTACAGCAATTATCCGGAAGAAGCGGCCTCCAAGCCTAAAGTAGGCGACATGACAACCAACATCGAAGCAGTCGCGGCACTGAATCCCGATCTCGTTGTGGCTTCTTCTTCGATGAACGCCGACGCTGTCGAGCAGCTTCGCAAGCTGAACATTGCGGTTCTTGCGACGGATCCCAAAACTTATGATGAAACAATTGCCAAAATCGAGACAATCGGTAAAATTATGAATAAGAACAAGGAAGCGGCTCAGGTTGCGTCGCATATGCGCGATGTGAAGCAGCAGGTGACGGATGCCGTGAAGGATGCTCCGAAGAAGCTGGTTTACCTGGAATTCTCGCCAGGCTGGACGGTTGGTTCCGGCACGTTCCTGGATGAATTGCTGACGATTGCGGGCGGTACGAATGTAGGCGCTTCGCAAGCAGGCTGGTACGAGGTTAGCGCGGAAGAAGTCGTGAAGCAAAACCCTGAAATTATCCTTTATCCTGATCTGGGAGAGGATCCGAATCCAATCGTGACCGGCATTAACAGCCGTCCGGGCTGGGATGCGATTGATGCGGTGAAGAACAAGCAGATGTTCGAGGTTGGCAATGACGAGACTTCGCGCGTAGGTCCGCGTCTTGCGGATGCTCTGCTGCAGATTGCCAAAGCTCTTCACCCGGATCTTGTGAAGTAAGATGAAAAGAAAACTAGCGGTCTATGGAGGAGCAGCTTTGCTCCTTCTTGCTGTTTCTATCGTTCTAAGTTTGTCGATTGGATCCTCCATGCTGCCGTTTTCCGACGTATGGGGAATTCTCTGGCATCAGCTTCCTTGGACGGATGACGCAGGCAGTCGCTGGAGTGCCGGAGAGATTGCGATTGTGACGCAGGTTCGGCTGTCCCGCGTGCTGCTGGGCGTGCTTGTTGGCGCCTGTCTTGGGCTTGCCGGGGCCGGCTTTCAAGGCGTGCTCCGCAATCCGCTTGCCGATCCTTATACGTTAGGGGTATCATCAGGCAGCTCGGTAGGGGCGGCTTTTCTTATTTTGTTCGGTTATCAGGCGGTGCTGGGCGAGTGGACCATTCCGGTTGTCGCTTTTATCACGGGAACGGTTACGCTGCTTGGCGTTTTCTTCCTGGCGCGCAGCAGAGGCGTCATGCAGATTGAGACGTTGATCCTCTCTGGCGTCATCATTCAATCCTTCTTAGGCGCGTTCGTATCGTTTATGGTATCGATGTCCGACGATGTCATTAATCAGATTTTGTTCTGGCTTATGGGATCGCTGGCGATGAAAAACTGGGCGGACGTTTATATCGTGCTTCCATGTCTTGCGATCGGGCTGCCGCTTCTGATTGCTTACGGACAAGCGCTGAACCTGTTTGTGCTTGGCGAGCGGCATGCGGCGCATCTGGGAATCCGGGTTGAGCGGACAAAACTGATCGTCCTGATCGGCTCGACGCTGCTTACAGCGGCGGCGGTATCGGTCAGCGGCGTTATCGGCTTCGTGGGCTTGGTAGTGCCGCATCTCATCCGGTTAATGGTAGGGCCCGATTACCGGCTTCTTATTCCTCTCTCGGCCATAGGCGGTGGAATATTCGTGTTATGGTCCGACACCCTTGCGAGAGTTGCCCTTGCACCCAAGGAAATTCCGCTAGGCGTCGTAACCGCTTTGCTAGGCGCGCCGTTCTTCGCGTATCTGCTGTACCGGCGCAAAAAAGGACAGGAGGGCTTCTAATGATCTCGGTTCAACAAGCGAGCAAGAAAGTGAACGGCCGTTCCGTGCTGGAGAACCTCTCGTTCGAGCTGGAGCCGGGCCGGATTCACGGCATCATCGGGCCAAACGGGGTAGGAAAGTCAACGCTCCTGCAGCTGTTGTCCGGTGTGTCGAAGCCCACTCAAGGCGAGGTCAGCTTAGCCGGCGTCAACCTGTCGAATTATTCCCGCAAAGCGCTTGCAAGACGTCTGGCAGTGTTGCAGCAAGGCGGGCTCCCGCCTGCGGGCTTTACCGTCCGCCAAGTCGTTGAGATGGGACGGTTTCCTTATCAGAATTGGTTCGGCGACGAGCGGGAGGATCATTCGGCTTTGATTGATTTTGCCCTTGAGACTATGGGTCTTACAGCGTTGTCGAGCCGATCGCTTGATCAGCTTAGCGGCGGGGAGCGTCAAAGGGTCGCTCTGGCGAAGGTAATCGTGCAGGAGCCGGAGGTTATTTTGCTGGATGAGCCAACGACTTATCTGGATATCGGTTATCAAGTGCAGCTGCTGGATACCGTGCGGCAGTGGCAGAAGGAACGCAGCTTGACCGTTGTGGCGGTTCTGCATGATCTGAATCTGGCTTCTCTGTACTGCGACCGGATACTCGTCTTGCATAAAGGCGGGATTGCGGCATTGGGAGCTCCTTCGGAGGTGCTCAGCGCGGATCTGATCCGGGAGGTTTATCAGACGGAAGCATCGATCGTGAAGCATCCGTTAACCGGTACGCCGCAAATTTTGCTGCAGCCGAAGTTGCAGGAAGCTGACCTATTAATTAAAGTGACCTAGAGTTATAGATGGAGAGGAGAAAACGTTATGGCAAATGAACTAGCGGCCAAGCTGAAACGGGTTATCGAACGAATCAGGCCTATCCAGGAGCAAGCTGTCCTTGAAGCCAAGGCGCATTCCGATCAGCTGACAAAGCCAACCAGCAGTCTCGGGAAGCTTGAAGAGATCGCTTTTCGCTTAGCCGGGATTTCAGGAGGCCTATGGCCGGATTTGTCCCGCAAAGCGGTAGTCGTCATGGCTGGAGACCACGGCGTGTGCGAGGAAGGAGTCAGCGCTTATCCGCAGGAAGTGACGCCGCAAATGGTTCTTAATTTCTTAAACGGCGGCGCTGCGGTTAACGTACTGGCGCGGCAGGCGGGAGCCGATGTCTATTGCGTGGATATTGGCGTTAATGCCGAGCTCGAGCATCCGGGACTGATCAGCCGCAAGGTGGTTCGCGGGACGGCCAATATGGCAAAGCAGCCTGCGATGAGCTGGGAAGAAGCGCTTCAAGCCGTTATGGCCGGCGTACAGGTAGCGGAGGAATTAGCGGGGAAAGGTTACCGGCTGTTCGCAACGGGAGAGATGGGCATTGGCAATACGACCCCAAGCGCGGCTCTGACAACCGTATGGACGGGATTATCGCCCGAATTGTCCGTTGGCCGTGGAACAGGCATTAACGATGAAAGCTGGCGGCATAAAATCGAAGTCGTGAAACGCGCTATAGCCGTTAATAAGCCTGACGCTTCTGACCCGCTTGACGTTCTCGCCAAGGTTGGCGGTGCTGAGATTGCGGGATTGGCCGGATTTATCATCGGAGCGGCGGCCAACGGCTGTCCGGTTGTCGTTGACGGTTATATTTCCTCGGTTGCCGCGCTTGCTGCCGTACGGCTGGCGGAACAGGCGAAGCCTTATTTGTTCGCCTCCCATTTATCCCAGGAGCAAGGGCATGCGGTTGTGCTGGAGACGATGGGGCTGTCTCCGATGATTCAGCTTGACATGCGGCTTGGAGAGGGGACTGGCGCCGTACTATGCTTCCATTTCGTTGACGCCGCCTTAAAGCTGATGCAGGAAATGGCGACCTTCTCAAGCGCCGGAGTTTCCAGGGAGTAGGTGGGCGAGGATGGCAATGTTGGTAACCGGCGGAGCGAGAAGCGGCAAAAGCTCCTTCGCCGAGAAGCTTGCGGCCCGGCTTGGGGAACAAGGGGTGTATCTCGCAACCAGCCGGATTTGGGATGGGGAGATGGCGGAACGGATCGCTTTGCACCAACAGAATCGGGAACAGGACATCTTTCGTTGGACAACCATTGAGGAGCCGATGGAGCTTCCGGCCAGGCTGAGGCAACTGGCGAAGGAAGCCTATGAGCTGGAGTTAATGGAAGGTAAGCCTCCGGTGGTTTTGATTGATTGTTTGACGTTATGGCTGACGAATGTGCTAATGGAAGCGGAGGAACGGGAAAGATCCGATTCGGCGGAGAGCAGCCGGGATTGGCTGAGTGAAAAGCTTCATGAACTGGCCGCTGCCGTTCAGGAATATCATTATCCGCTTATCCTCGTGACCAATGAGGTAGGAGACGGAATTGTACCGGCTTATCCGCTGGGAAGAAGATTCCGCGATGAAGCCGGACGGCTGAATCAACGGATGGCTGCGCTGTCGGAAAAAGTTTTTCTCGTGACGGCGGGAATTCCGGTCGAATTGAAAGCCTTGGCATTTCGGTGGGAGAGCTTATGATTTTTTATTCTTTGCAGGAAACGCTGCTGCTTGCGGCGGCTGCGATCGTTATAGACTGGATTATCGGCGATCCGAAGTGGCCGACCCATCCCGTTATCTGGATCGGTCGGCTTATTCGCGTACTCGAGAAGCGTCTTCGCGGGAAGGAAGAAGGTCGGGACGCCGCGCGGGTTAAGGGAACCGGCATTATTTTGACGATCGTTACCTTGTCCGCATCCTTCGGCATCATGTGGGCAGTGACGGCCGCGGCAGCCTGGATCCATCCGTGGCTTGGTTATGCGGTAAGCGCCTGGTTCATCTCCACTACGATTGCGGTAAAGGGATTGAAGGATGCGGCAATGCTTGTCTATCGACCGCTTGCTGCCGGCAATTTGGAGGATGCGCGCAAATTCGTCGGATACATTGTTGGGCGCGATACCGCGAACCTGACGCCTCCCGAAGCTTCCCGGGCAGCTGTGGAGACGGTAGCGGAAAATACGGTGGATGCGTTTGTATCGCCTATTCTGTTCGCCATCCTCGGCGGTGCGCCGCTTGCCATGCTCTATAGGGCAACAAATACGCTGGATTCCATGGTTGGTTACCGTAATGATAATTATGTAAACTTCGGGTGGTGTTCCGCCCGAACGGATGATGCGCTCAATTATATTCCGGCACGCCTTACCGGACTGCTGCTTACGCTAGCCGCGTTTCTGAACGGGGGAATGTCGGCTGCCCGTTCCTGGGCTTCGGTTCGCCGGTTCGCCCGTTATCATCCGAGTCCCAACAGCGGTATTCCGGAATCCGCCGTGGCCGGAGCTCTTGGCATTGAGCTTGGCGGACTTAATTATTATTTCGGACAGCCAAGCGAGCGGGCCAGGATGGGATGGCCGATTAGAGCCATGGAGCCTTTCGATATCGTCCGCTCCGTCCGGCTTTTGTATACCGTTAGTATTCTTATGATGGCTGGAGTGTTGGGGTTATGGTTATTGCTTCGTTAAAACGCCATGCGTTGGCTGCCGCTGCGGCCCTGCAGTTTCTTACGCGGATTCCCGTACCGGTAACGGTTCCGTTTGAACCGGTGACTCTGGCAAGGACGGTTATTTATTTCCCTGCGGCTGGCTTTCTTCTTGGAGCGATATTGGCAGGAGGGTTTGCTTTGCTGGAGCAGTTCACGCCCGCTATGCCGGCTGCCGTATTGCTGCTGGCTATTTGGACGGCGCTAAGCGGAGGCTTGCACCTCGACGGATGGATGGATACGGCAGACGGCGTGCTCAGCCACAGGTCCCGGGAGCGGATGCTGGAGATTATGAAGGACAGCCGCGTAGGGGCTATGGGCGTCATTGCGGCAGTGCTGCTTCTTCTCTTTAAATTTTCCTTGCTGGCGGAATGGTTTGGCCAGCAGGATAGCAGCCGCGCATTATCCCTTCTAGCGATCATTCCGGTCTGGAGCAGATGGTGGATGGGAGCCGCCATCGCGGGCTGGCCGAATGCCCGGCAGGGCGAAGGAATCGGGGCTTTATTCCATTTGGCTTCGGGACGGCAGGTTGCCGCAGGCTTTATTGCAGCTGTCGTCTTAACGGCGCTCAGCTTAATTCTAAGCGGATTGCCTTGGCAGGAAACATTTCTGCTGCTTGCCGGCTGCATTTTATTAACGATACTTACCGGAACGTTATTCGCCGTATGGCTTAGCCGCAAGCTTGGCGGTTTGACGGGGGATACCTACGGTGCGCTTAATGAAGCCGTTGAAGCCGTATTATTATTTGCAAGCGTATTGGCCATTCACGTCATTTAGCGATGGGAAGAGGGGAATATCCATGCTTGAACGCTACGGACATGGGGGAGATTTACGGACGGCGGAAGAAACCTTCGGCTTCCCGGCCCGGCAATTTATTGATTTCAGCTCGAATATGAATCCTTTGGGCCCGCCGGAAGGTGTGAAACGCGCCTTGGTGCGTTACGCGGAGCAGATTGACCGTTATCCGGATCCGGCCGTTCGCGAACTTCGGACCAAGCTGGCGAAGCTTCACCGCGTAGACGAGCAGTCCATTCTGATCGGAAACGGCGCCGCCGAGCTGATCGACTTGGTCGTGAGGGCCCTTCGTCCGGCCGTAACGGCATTAGCTTATCCTTGCTTTACGGAATACGGTGACGCCGTGATGAAGACCGCCGGATCGATATCGCCGGTCATGTTATCCGCGGGCAATGATTTTACATTGACTCCACCGATGGTCGAGGATATGGAAGCAACCTTTTATATGCTTGGATCGCCTAACAATCCAACCGGCCAACTGGTGGATCCTAAGCTGATCATGAAGCTGGTATACGGCGGCGCGACGGTTGTGGTTGACGAAGCGTTTATGGACTTTGTGCCGGAGGAAGAGAAATATACGCTTCTGAGGGAAGCGGCGTCGCATGAACGGTTGTTCGTCATCCGGTCGATGACCAAATTTTATGCCGTACCGGGCATTCGACTAGGCTATATGGTTGGATCCCCTCATAAAATCGCCGAACTTCGCAGGCTTCAAGTGCCCTGGAGCGTGAATTCCTTGGCTCAGCAGATTGGAGAAGCGGTGCTGGATGAGGCGGAATACGCAGCGCGAACGATGAATTGGCTGCAGGAGGAGCGGCCATGGCTGATCGGCAGGCTTGAAGCCCTTGGTTTCCGGGTTATCCCCGGGAAGGTGAATTACTTGCTTGTTCGGCTGCCCGATATTCCGGGATTAACGGCCGCGGGTCTGCAGCATGAAATGGGACGAATGGGAATTCTCATCCGGGATGCCTCGCATTTTATCGGTCTGGATGAATCCTATTGCCGCTTCGCGGTAAAGCTCCGCCATCAGAACGAATGGCTGCTTGAGGCGCTCGAGCGCTCTTTGTCCAAGTTCCGGGAGGCGGCCGCCCGATGAGCCAGCCATTCAGGCAAGGTCGGCATTACTGTTCGGAATTGTGGAATGGGCTAAGCATCACGTATCGGGACGAGCGATTGGAAATGCGCTGTCCCGGGAAGTTAAGGACGTTAAGTAACGCGATTCATACCGGAGGCTTGGCCGAGGCGGATGTTATCGTTAACTGGAAGGTACCTCTGCATTATAGCGGTACCGATCCTGCCCGTGATGCTGCTGCTCAATTGAAGCAGTGGGGCTATGAGCCGGACCGTACGATTGGCCTTCTGACCGCGGCAAAGCTGACGCATGCATCCGTAGCCGAATTCGAAGGCGATCGCTTCAAGCTGCTCTGCTTGACGACGGCCGGTACCCGGAACGCAGCCAGAGCCGGCTTGCCTCGGGAGACGTTCTCCGCGTATTCGGCGGGTACCATTAATACGGTGCTGCTTGTGGATGGTCGGATGACCGATTCCGCCATGACAAACGCGATCATTACTTACGCCGAAGCGAAAGCTGCAGCTCTTGCCGATCTGCAGCTCATGGATCCGGAGACGAACCGGATTGCGACCGGTACAACGACGGATGCCGTGGTGGTTGGGGTTAGCGGCAATCCTGCCTGCCATGCCGTTCATGCTTATGCGGGAGCGGCCACAACCATAGGCAATGCGATAGGCCGCCTTGTGTACGAGACGGTGCATGAAGCCTGCCGGACACAACACGAGAGCTGATTCCGCCAGTCACGTCATGCGTGAAGGGCGGGAACCGGCTCTTTTTTCATTACGCGTCTTCCTCCTTAACCGCATGAAACGACAAAAGAGCGGGCTTCCGCCTTTCGCATCAGACGAAAAAGAACGGGAACCGGCTCTCTTGTTGGCCGCTTCATTCGTTGAACAGCTGCTTCATTAAGGCTTCGCGGATCGTAATCGGTCCCTTGGGAACCCGGTTCAGATCGAAGTGCCGGATAAGCTCGGCTGCGGCAACCGGCTCGAATCTGTCCGTTTGCCCGGCCAGAAAGGCAAGCCAGCCTATAATGCGCTCAGGTCCAACGCCTGCCGCCTTTAGACCGGCAATCGAAGTATCGCCATGCCGTTTGGCCAGCCGTTTACCGTCTTCTCCCATTAGCAGCGGCACATGGGCGAACCGGGGAGCGGGAAGGTCAAGCGCTTCGTACAGGAGCAGCTGGCGCGGGGTGGAATCCATAAGATCCGCTCCGCGGAGGACATCGGTCATACGCATGGCAGCGTCATCAATGACGACGGCCAGCTGGTAACTGATAATGCCGTCCGCGCGGCGGACCACAAAATCGCCTCCGATCCCGGGCGGGAAGCGTAAAGTCCCTGCAATCCCGTCTTCGTAAGTTATCGCCCGTTCCTCGTCCACTTTAAAACGCAGGGAAGGTGTCTTGACTTCTCCCCGTTCCCGCCGCTGCTCATGCGTCAGATGCCGGCATGTTCCGGCATAAGCCGGACCTTCCGAGGATAACCCGTGCGGAGCGCTCGCGACCGCAAGCAGCTCCGCACGACTGCAGAAGCAGGGATAAAGCCTGCCGCTTGCAAGCAGTTTGTCCATTGCCTCCTCGTAGAAGGAAATCCGCTCGCTTTGCGTGTACGGGGAATAAGGTCCGCCGACATCGGGGCCTTCATCCCAATCAAGACCAAGCCAACGAAGATCGATTAACGCCTGTAGAGCCAGCTCGGGGCGGCATCTCGGCCCGTCGATGTCTTCCAGCCGCAGCACGAATTGACCGTTTCGGCTGCGGACCTGCAGCCAGGCGAGCAGCGCCGCCCAGGCATTGCCTACATGCATCAGACCGGACGGAGTAGGAGCGAAACGTCCGCGTATATTCGACATATCGATCGACTCTCCTTTATTGACACCGATGATAGCATGACTATTTTGAACGGCGCAACTTTTTTACAGATTGGCTGTAACACGTTAGAATAAGAGAATCGGTTATCACGTTGGAGGATTCGGCTATGATTCGGATAAAAGGGTATACGAAAGAAAAAACTTGGGTGAACAACATCCCGTTGGAGGATCTCAAAAAGCTTGATCTTGACTGGTATTGGGTCGATTTCAGCGAGCCGGAGGCCTCGGAGACAAAGCTCCTCGATACATACTTTCATTTTCACCCGCTTGCCATTGAGGACTGCTGTCATTTGCTGCAGCGTCCCAAGCTGGACCACTATGACGATACGCATTTCTTCGTCCTGCATTCGGTTAACCCGCGCAGCCTGGACGTGGAGGAGGTCAACTTATTTATCGGCCCCCGGTTTATCGTGACCTATCACGTTAAAAACTCGGAAGAAATAAACGAAGCATGGGCCAAAATTCAATCTGCCTCCAAGCTTGGGAACGACGGCTTTCTGTTTGCGGCTTACATGGTGATCGACCAGCTGGTCGATCAGTATTTCCCTGCCGTTCAGGAGCTGGAGGAGCAGGTGTTGGATATGGAGATCGGCAGCGGAAGCGAGAGCACCAATCAAATGACGATGGACGAAATCTTCAACATTCGCTCGCGGCTGCTTCGCCTCCGCAAGACGATATTGCCTATGCGTGATTTGCTCTACCGCACGCTGAATACGGAACGGATTGAAGGATTAAAGGGGTATCTGGCGTTCTATCACGATGTCTACGATCATCTGCTTAAGCTGTCGGAGATGACCGACGCCTCGCGAGAGATGACCGCGGATTTGCGCGACAGCTTTATGTCCTACAATTCGAATCGGATGAATTCGATTATGAAGACGTTAACGGTAATTACAACGATTTTTATGCCTCTGACGTTTCTGGCCGGAATATACGGGATGAACTTCGAGAATATGCCGGAGCTTAGCTGGCATTGGGGATATTTTGGCCTAATCGGCTTTATGGTCATGCTTGGCGTTGCCATGTACATCTGGTTCCGCAGAAAAGGCTGGTTTGATTAGAAGAACAAGAAGATCGATTCTATAGAATTGGGGTTTTTCATGGAAAATCCATCTGTTACGGTTCTTGATAAGAAGAGAAAGCTGCAAATTGCCGGCATAATGGCGGGCATCTTTCTTGTGTTGGGACTGCTGTTTGCCGTGATGATCTATGCCATGCAGGTGAAAAGCGAAGGGCCGAAGCGGGATGCAAATGCCCCGTCTGCTTATCGGTATGAGGAGCTTGAAGCGACAAACGGGATGAAGCTTCACGTGCTGGAGACAAGACCGTCGAATGTTACGTTAGCATCCGTTCAAACCAACGTCTCTTTAACGCCTTATTACGGGGTTAATGGCGGATTCTTCTTTGAGAACTCCCTGCTGAGCATCGCCGTGGTAGACGGAATGCCGGTCAATGGGTCGCTGGACGATTACGGATCGGGTGCGGAAAATGTCAAATATGCCCGCGGAACCTTGGTTTGGGATGGAGCTTCGGACAAGCTGAGCGTGCAGGTAGTGCGCGAAGCAGCCGATTTGAAGGTAATGGACCACACCAGGTTTTGGGCGCAGGGCGGCATCAGCATGAGTCTCGGACGGGATCGGAGCTGGCTTGAGCAGATCGAGACGGAGCAAGCGCCTTACCCTGACGATGCTCGTTTGCGTTCGGCGGCTGTCTATGACCGTGAGGGTATGCTCTATTTGGTTGTTAGCAGTTCCCAAGGGTCGCTGCAGGCTTTTCGCGATGCGATAGTAGAAAAGGTAGGCGGAGGCATGCTGGAGGATGGAATCTTTCTAGACGGGGACGGCTCGTCCCAGCTGCGGTCAGCGGAAAAAATACTGACCGGAGATAACCGGCCGGTTGTTCAAATGATGAGGATAGTCAAATAATTCACGGTATTAATTATATTTTTAATGGCATTAAACAATAGATATTTAACGAGGTTAAATGAATGAGAAGGAATGTATAACCTATGAAGCAACTGCCTATTGATGCCGTATTGCCGGAGCTGCTGCAGGCCTTGAGGGACGGAACAAGCGCGGTGCTTGTCGCGGAGCCCGGAGCCGGCAAAACGACCCGCGTACCACTGGCTCTCCTTCATGAGACATGGCTGGACGGGCGAAAAATCGTCATGCTGGAGCCGCGCCGGCTCGCCGCGCGATCCGCTGCCAAATATATGGCTTCCTCATTGGGGGAGCAAGTCGGAGAGACTGTCGGCTACCGGGTAAGACTGGATACGAAAGTAAGCGCCAAAACGAGAATTGAAGTGGTTACCGAGGGCGTTCTGACTCGCATGCTTCAAGAGGATCAGGCGCTTGAAGAGGTTGGGGCGGTTCTGTTCGACGAATTCCATGAACGCCATCTGCACGGTGATCTTGGACTGGCGTTAGCGCTGCAATCCCAATCGCTGCTGCGGGAAAATCTTCGCCTAATCGTCATGTCGGCTACGCTGGATGCGGAGCCTGTCGCAAAGCTTCTTGGCGGAGCACCTGTGATCCAAAGCCGCGGACGCGCCTTTCCTGTGGAGACGGTCTACCGGAGCGCAAAAGTTGAGGGCAGGATAGAACCGCATGTTGCCTCTGCTATTGCGGATGCTATCCGAAATGATGAAGGGGACGTCCTCGTCTTCCTGCCCGGCGTTGGAGAGATCAGGCGGACCGCAGGCCTTCTTGCGCAATCCGGCCATGCTTCATCCGTCCGAATCGCCGAACTTCACGGCAACCTTCCGCTGGAGGCGCAGGATGCGGCTGTTGCTCCCTGCAAACCGGGGGAGCGCAAGGTTGTATTATCGACCTCCATCGCGGAATCCAGCTTAACCGTCGAAGGAATTCGTATCGTTGTGGACTGCGGTCTGATGAGGGTTCCGAGGTTTTCTCCCCGCACCGGTATGACACGTCTGGAAACGGTGCCTGTCTCGCAAGCCTCGGCCGACCAACGCCGAGGCCGGGCGGGACGGCTTGCGCCTGGCGTCTGCTACCGGCTCTGGACGGAGCAGGAGCATGCCTATTTACCGCAGCATAATACACCTGAGCTGCTGGAAGCGGATTTGGCGCCGCTTGCGTTAGAGTTGTCTGTATGGGGGGCCGCCGAACCCGGCGAGCTGATGTGGCTGGATGCCCCTCCGCAGGCGGCCTACCGTCAGGCGCTTGAGCTCTTGAAGCTGCTCCAGGCTATTGATGCGGATGGCCGCATAACGAGCCGGGGAACGCGAATGGCCAAGCTTGGCCTTCACCCAAGGCTGGGGTTTATGCTTCTTAAGGCCGCGGAGTTGAATTTATTAAAGGAAGCATGCGAGCTGGCCGGTTTGCTAAGCGAGCGCGATTTGTTGCCTCAAGAGCGGAATGTCGATGTAGCGTTACGGCTTGACGCCTTGCATGGAGCAGGCGGCAGACCGATGGCTGACCGAGGTGCCGTGCAGCGGATTAAGGCGCAAGCAAAGCAATGGCAGCAGATGGTGGCGGATAAGGAACATGATCATAAAGGCAAACGGGATTGGAAGGGAACTTCCTATGCGGGTCTGTTGATCGCTTTGGCTTACCCGGACCGGATCGCCCAGAAACGGCCGGATGGCCGTTATTTGCTGGCGAATGGCCGGGGCGCCGTGCTGCCGGAGCTTCAGCCATTGTCGCGGTCGGCCTTTTTGGCTGCGGCAGAGCTTGACGATGCGGGCAGCGAAAGCCGCATACGCCTGGCAGCAGAGCTTGAATTGGATATGCTGGAGCAAGCGGCCGGCGAGCAGTTCCAAGCGGAAGACAGCGTAGAGTGGGACTCAGGAGCGCAAGCCGTGCGCGCGCGAAGACGCGTCCGGTTAGGCGCGATTATATTAAAGGAAGCGCCTATTCAGCAGCCATCGCCGGAGCAGATTGCGGCAGCGCTTGCCGACGGTATTGCTGGCGCTGGTCTTGGACTGCTCCCGATGTCGAAGGCTGCTTGGCAGCTGCAGGCAAGGATGCGGCTTATGGCGCATCATAACAGCGGTTGGCCGGATGTGTCCGAGGAGGCACTGCGTGCCACGGTTCGCGATTGGCTGCTGCCGCATCTGTACGGCATGAAGAGCAAGTCGGATTTGCAGCGGCTTAACATGGTGCAGCTGCTGGAAGGAATGCTGTCATGGGGACAGCGGCAGGAGCTTGACGAACAGGTGCCTACGCATATGACGGTGCCCAGCGGTTCGCGTATTCCGATAGATTACAGCGATCCGGAAGCGCCGTTTATTGCCGTTAGGCTCCAAGAGCTGTTCGGGCTGCGGGAGACGCCGCGCCTCGCGGGCGGAAAGCTGCCATTGACGCTTCATCTTTTATCGCCCTCCCAAAGGCCGGTGCAGGTGACCAGAGATCTAAGAAGCTTCTGGAACGAGGCCTATTTCGAAGTCAAGAAAGACCTGAAGGGACGGTATCCGAAGCATTATTGGCCGGATGATCCGTACGCGGCGCAGCCGACGAACCGGGTGAGACCGCGCACGTAATCGGCAACAAGAAGGGGATGCGAGTATGGAACTGTTGATTATTTATTTGCTTGTCATTAATATGATCGCGTTCGCGATGATGGGAATGGACAAAAGCTACGCTAGACACAAGAAGCGGCGCATTCCTGAAAAACGACTGTTTGGAGTGAGCGCAATCGGCGGAGCGTTAGGCGCCTGGATCGGCATGCAGGTATGGCGGCACAAGACGAAGCATACCTCGTTCCGGGTTGGAATCCCTTTACTGTTCCTCCTTAATCTTGTCGTGATTTATTATTTGTCGGGTCTGATCGGGATGAATTTCAATTACATTGCTTAAGGCAATTGTCCTGTGGTATATTGGTTATCCGTTTTTGGCAAACCACTATATTACTCTAGTCTATGCTTACGGGTTAAGAAGCACAGCAGTTGACTGAAGTCTACTGTGCAGTCATTCTTTTTAGGAGGTAACTGACATGACCACGGTTCAAAGTGCCTATCAAGAAGAGCAAGAGAGGCTGGCTCGGTCGCTGGACGATATCAAGAGTCAGCTGGCAGGCATAGGTCCCCGTTATACGGGCGATGATTTTACGGAGCAGATGCTCGATCTGCAGCGCGAGGAGCGCAAACAGCGTCTGGAGGTTGCCTTCCGCGAGCCTTACTTCGGACGGATCGATTTCGAAGAGCTGCCGGATGGCGAGAAGAAGCCGCTGTATATCGGGAAGGCAGGCGTGGCGAAGCAAGGCAGCAACGAGCTGCTTGTTATCGATTGGCGCGCGCCGGTAGCCAGCTTGTTCTATTCTTTTACGGGCGGCGAGGATGCGGCTACATATACGGCGCCTGAAGGCGATATCGAAGGCTATGTGCATCTGAAACGAAATTTTATGGTGCGGCAGGGTGAGCTTGTCCGCATGGTGGACAGTTACGTGCGCGGGAAAGAAGAAGAGTCCGTTACGGACGAATTCCTCTTATACCGCTTAGGCGAGAACAAAGACAATAAATTGCGGGATATCGTATCGACGATCCAGCATGAACAGGACCGGATTATCCGTTCCGAACGGAGTAAAGCGCTGTTCATTCAAGGAGTAGCGGGCAGTGGCAAGACGACGGTGGCCCTTCACAGGCTTGCTTTCCTTCTCTATCAATACGCGGACCGTGTGAAAGCGGAACGGATGATCATTTTCGCTCCCAACCGGATGTTCCTGGATTACATTTCGGGCGTTCTGCCCGAGCTTGGCGTCGGCGATATTTTGCAGACGACGTTTGCGGACTGGTCGCTTGAGCTGTTAGGGCACGAGGTGAAGCTGAGAAGCGCGTCGGATGCCTTGGCATACTGGTTCGAGCAGCATCGTTCGGCGGCAGAGATGGCTAATGCGCCGGGCCGGATTAAAGGCTCGCTCGCGTTCAAGGAAGCAATCGATTCCCGTATTGAAGAGCTGGCGCAGCGGATCGTTCCGGTTATCCCGTTTGAACCGCTGCCGGGTCTGCTGCTTACGCCCGATCAGATGAAAGAATGGTACGAGACGGATTACGGTGACGAGACTTTGATGCAAAAGCGCGAACGGCTCGTAAACCGCATCCGCCGCTGGTACGAATCGGAGCTTAAGCTTCGCAGGATCGTGGATAAGAAGCTGCGCGCCAAAGCGCAGGCCAAGCTTTCTGCTTTTGCGAAAAAGATCCCTTCCTACACGGCACCTCAGCTCTATTCTGCTTTATTCCAGGGCAAGCAAGCCGTCCCCGTCATCCCGAAAAATATCGCGGCAGCTACCGCCGCTGCATTGAAGGATGGCCTGGTTGAAGCGGAGGATTTGGCGCCTCTTGTTTACATTCATTTGCGGCTGTACGGATTAAAGATCCCGGCTTACGATCATATCGTTATCGACGAAGCGCAGGATTACTCGCCATTCCAGCTGGAAGCTCTGAAGCTTTGCCAACGAACGCCGTCCATGACGGTTCTTGGCGACCTTCAGCAAGGCATTCATGCTTATGCGGGAATTAACAGCTGGACGGAGCTGATCCAGCTCTTTAACGACGAGCAGACCGGCTTCTTCGAGCTGAACCGCAGCTATCGTTCGACCATGGAAATCATCGAATTCGCGAACCGGATCCTAGGCGCGATGGGCGGCGGCGTTAAGCCGGCCGTACCGGTGTTCCGGAGCGGCGATCCGGTTGAGGTTGTGCAGGTGGACCAAGCGGCATGGCACAAACAGATTGCGCAGTCGATCCGTGAATGGCAGGCTTCCGGCCAATTCCAGACGATTTCGGTTATCGGCCGTACCGCGGAGCAATGCGCCGAGCTGCATGATTATCTGGTTCGGGAAGGGCTTGAAGCATCGCTTGTACAGAGCAAGCAGCCGGAGTATGGAGGCGGGCTATCGGTCGTTCCCGTCTACCTGTCGAAGGGGCTGGAGTTCGACGCGGTGCTGATTGCAGACGCCGGGGCGGATATATATACGGAAGATGACGCCAAGCTTCTTTATGTAGGCTGCACGCGTGCGCTTCATAAGCTGAAGCTGCTCCATCGTGAATCATTAACGACATTAATCAATGAAGAATAGCGTTCAAATATGACAGTATTTCGTCATGTCACAGCTAGTTATTGACATTAAAGCCCGTTGTAACTACACTGGTCACAAGTACGGGCATATCAACAGCGCCAGGGCACCGGAAATTGTGCCTGGCGCTGGATATGCCAAGGATATTATTCGAATGCCGGGGAGGAATGGACAAGTTTGGGCACTCAAGCAAAAGCAAAGGCCAAGCAGCAGCGGCCGAGGCAAGGCACTTACAAGCAGCCGGTAAAGAAGCAATCGAACAAGTCGCTA
The DNA here is from genome assembly GCF_004345425.1 of Paenibacillus sp. BK033. Classification (GTDB taxonomy): domain Bacteria; phylum Bacillota; class Bacilli; order Paenibacillales; family Paenibacillaceae; genus Pristimantibacillus. The sequence goes on along the minus strand of NZ_SLVP01000002.1, from coordinate 74,924 downwards.
ATTGTATTGACGCTGGCGATCGTAGCCGTAATCGTAGTTATCATTTTAGGTATTAACCATCAATCGAAGCAGCAGGCCGATCTGGCAAACAAGGTATACGATATCGATTATACCGGTATGCCGGTTAAAGGTAATGCGGAAGCTCCTGTCAAAATTGTTGAGTTCGGCGATTACAAATGCCCGATTTGCCAGTATTTCGCGCAAAACGTAGAACCGCAGCTGGAGAAGGACTTTATCGATACGGGTAAAGCAGCTTTGTATTTCGCGAACTATACCTTTATCGGTCCTGACTCAACGACTGCGGCATTGGCTGCCGAGGCTGTGCAGCAGCAAGCGGGCGACGAAGCGTTCTGGACGTATTACAAAACGATCTATGATAATCAGAAGGACGAGAAGACCAAATGGGCAACCTCGGACTACCTTGTCCAGCTCGCGAAGGATGCGAAGCTTACGCTTGATTTCGACAAGCTGAAGAAGGACATCGACGACAAAACGTATCAAAGCGAAGTGAACAAGGACAATGCAAAAGTAGGCCCGCTTAATGTAACGGGTACGCCAACGCTCTTTATTAACGGCGTCCAATATGCCGGCAACCTTGATTACGCGAGTATCAAAGCGGCAATCGACGAAGCTGTGAATAAGGGGTAGGGAACTTGACAACGACAACCGAATCCGAAATCTATGAAAGCTGGTTTCAGCGATATGGTTTATATTTGGCTTGGCTTGTCGCTTTGGTTGCTACCGGCGGATCCTTGTATTTCAGCGAAATTCGCGGGTTTATTCCATGCGATCTGTGCTGGTACCAGCGAATCTTCATGTATCCGCAGGTCCTTCTGCTCGGGATTGCGGCTTACCGCGGCGACCGTCGCATCATCGGCTATGTCCTGCCGCTTAGCATTATCGGAATGCTGATCTCGATCTACCATAACTTCGAAATTTGGTTTCCGAAGGTGGGCGATATGATGCCTTGCCGCTCAGGAATTCCATGCAACTACGATTATCTGAACTGGCTTGGTTTCATCACCATCCCGCTGATGGCGCTGACCGCATTTATTTTAATTACCGTTCTTCTGGTGCTTGGCCGTCAGAAAAACGAACAATGAGAGATTTGAATCGCCTGTTTCCGAGTGGGCCGGAGAAGCTTGCATAAGCTTCCTCCTGCCGCATGGGAGAAGGCGATTTTCTTTTGCCGTACGCTGTCCGGAAGCCAATTGTGACAACCCGGTTAAATGAATCCGTGAACAATAAGTGAACGCGCCGTTTTTGACAACTCGCAAGGTGGCATGGGCCTTCAAAATGCGTTATCGTAAGAAGAAAGTTGCTGGATAGAGAGCAGGTGCGGGCATGATTGCCACAGAATTGTATAAAGAGGCGGAGCAGTTTATCGCCAATTGTTATAGCGAGCTGGGCAAGACGGAAATGGAGGCATCGGAGCGTCTGAAGGAAATCGGGCAGTCGATTGAGAATAAGGGCTATTACGTGCATACGTTAGAGGAGCTTCGGCATGGAGCAAGGATGGCCTGGAGGAACAGCAACCGCTGCATAGGCCGGCTATTCTGGCAATCGCTTGAGGTCATCGACGCGCGTTCTTTACAGGACGCCGATCAAATCGCGGCACAGATATTTAATCACATTAAGTATGCGACGAACGAAGGGCGGGTCCGTCCAGCCATTACGGTATTCGCGCCGCAATTCGGGGACAGGCGGATCCGGATCTGGAACCATCAGCTTGTGCGGTATGCAGGTTACGAAACGGATAGCGGAATTTTGGGGGATCCGGCCTCCTTGGATTTTACCAAAGCATGCGCGGCCCTAGGCTGGAAAGGGGCGGGGACGGCATTTGACGTGCTGCCGCTTGTTGTACAGGTGAATAACGATCCTCCATGCTGGTACGAGCTCCCGGAGGGGCTAGTGAAGGAAGTGCCATTGACTCATCCCGAAATCGAACGGTTTGAGGAGCTGGCGCTGCAATGGTACGCGGTGCCTTTTATTTCGGATATGAAGCTGGAGATCGGCGGTTTGATATATACGGCCGCGCCGTTCAACGGCTGGTATATGGGGACGGAGATCGGAGCACGCAATCTGGCGGACTTCAACCGATACAATAAGCTGCCCGAGGTTGCCCGGATAATGGGGCTTGATACGTCGACTAATACATCGTTGTGGAAGGACCGTGCGCTCGTCGAGCTGAATGTCGCGGTCATTCACTCATACAAGAAACATGGCGTGAGCATTGTGGACCATCATACCGCCTCGGAGCAGTTCATGCGGTTCGCCCAGCAGGAGAAAAATAACGAAAGGCTGCTAACCGGCAGGTGGTCCTGGCTCATCCCGCCAATGTCGCCTTCGACAACTCCGGTATGGCATCGCGGATTTGACAATACGGAGCTGAAGCCGGCATACGGCTATCAGAAGGCTCCCTATATTCGGAATGATTAATAAGCCTAGGTTATGGGGGAAAATGTACAGGTGGATTTCAGATTGGAATATCTCTCTTTCTTTGTTATTGTAACGGATGGCGAGGACAGCTCTTCCGCAAAGCGGTATAAGCACTTTCAGACGCTGGAGGAAGACGATTATGAAGACAGCGAAATCAAACGGTTTCTCGACGGGGAATTTACGCGAATCGTAAAAAGAAAAGTAGAACGCAACCCGAATACCGAAAACGCGCCTACGAAAATCGGCCGTTTCATGGTTGAGCCGGGTTACGAACTGGGAAGCAACCAGAACTATAACTTATTCCAGCGTTTGCGGGAAGCCGACACGAAAGAGCGTTTTATCGGAATCGCCGACGAGCTGGTACATATCTATATGGATACGACCGCCGTTCGCGGCGGAGCGTTTATCATTGCGCGGGCAAAGCTCAATACGTATTTCGACGAGCCGTTCCTATTCCTGCTTAAATGCGATTTCGAACCAAAGATCGCGAGAATTTCCGATGAACGGAGCCTGATATCGCATGTCGAGATGGCGATCAGCGCACGCGGGATGAAGTCGATTCAATATCCGCATATGCCGGAGGAAGGCTCGCTTGACCATTGGGAGCTGAAAATCCATCAGGCTTCGCACGCCCGTTATTTCGAGGATTTTCTGAAGTTTGTGTCCTATGAAAAGCCGCTTCCCGAAGTAATGGGCGAACAGGTGCTTGGCATGGTTCAGCAGTATATGGAGGATAAGTGGCAGACCGAGCCGGAAAGCGCGGAAAGACGCGAAGAAGAGAATGCGATCGAGGTATGGGCTGCCAGCGAGAAGCGCGAGCTTCAGGAATATTGGACGCATGAACAGGTAAGTACGGCTTCGGCTGCGCTTGTTGAACAAAAACCGGATTTACCGTTTTCGTTCAAGCTTGGCGGGGTAACGGTTAAAGGGCTGCTCGCTGACTTTGGGATTACACTGCATTTCGCTAAACATAACGGACGTTACGTTGCGGTTATTGAAGGAGACGCGTTCCAATTCGAGAAAGGGGTTTCGCCTGTCGAATTGCTCCTGCCTCCGGATTTAGAGCAGCTCCTGCCGATTATCGGCACTAACGTCAAGGAAGAAGAACCGGCTATACAGCCGTATGTGGAGGAATCGTCCGCTCAGGATGATGACGTACCTTGGTAACGGAGGGAAAGACGATGGACAAATTATTTTTTATCGAGATTGGCATGGGCTGTGATTTGCACGGTCAGAACGTAACCAAAGCCGCGGTAAGAGCGGTTCAGAATGCGATCCATCATAACTCGATGCCAGGATTGCGTTCGGTTCTGCCGGGCGGGACGCTCGACAATATGAGGGTTCATGTCAAGCTGGCGGTTCCTTGCGACAAGGAGCTGCTTGACGTGGAGCAGGTGAAGGCCGTATTGCCATACGGTCAGGTCACCGTGGAAATTATGGATGGCGGGATGATGACGACAAGCGGAGTTTTACTGCCGGACAAGGACGACAAAAACGATCTCATCTACATTGTTAACGCATCCGTCGAAGTTGGATATTAATAAGTTGGAAATGAATAAGAAACGTTAAATAACCGTGTCCGGATCTTACTGATTCGGATACGGTTTATTTTTTCAGGATTCACAAACGGACGGGAAGGGTAAAATACATGTAATTACGAACAGTGCCGAGGAGAGACGCTTATGGTTCTGAAACTGATCTTGTTTGCGGTGCTGCTGTTTTGTTCTGCATTTTTCGTTGCAACAGAATTCGCAGTCGTCCGTCTCCGTCCCAGCCGCGTGAACCAAATGGTCGCGGAAGGCGTCCGAAACGGGGCAGCGGTGCAAAATGTAATTACGCATTTGGACAGTTATTTGTCAGCATGTCAGTTAGGCATTACGATTACCGCGCTCGGCTTGGGCTGGCTTGGCGAACCAACCGTCCATGACCTGCTGGATCCTTTGTTTCACAGCCTGCATATCGGCGGGAATCTGGTTAATGTGCTTTCTTTTATTTTATCCTTTGCGGCCGTGACTTATCTTCATGTCGTGCTTGGCGAGCTTGCGCCAAAAACCGTTGCTATCATCAAGCCGGAGCAAATCAGCTTAACCGCGGCTCCAATCATTATCGTATTTTATAAAGTAATGTTTCCGTTTATTTGGCTGCTTAACGGCTCCGCCAACAGTATCGTCAGATTGATGGGCTTCAAGCCGACGGGCGAGCATGAAGCTCATTCGGAGGAAGAAATCAAAAGCATCATGTCGGAGAGTTTCGAGAACGGTAAAATCAATCAAAGCGAGCTAAGCTACGTCAACCGGATTTTCGAATTCGATGAACGGCTAGCAAGGGAAATCATGGTGCCGCGAACGGACATGGTTTGTTTGTTTATCGAGAATTCCAAAGTCGACAATATCTCGATCATCCGGCGTGAGCAATATACGCGGTTCCCGGTTGCGAAAGGCAGCAAGGATAATATAATCGGCATCATTAATACGAAGCAGTTCTTCATGCAGTATTTCGGCAATGACGAGACCGATGTTGCGACGCTGCTGCAGCCGGTTATGTCGGTGCCGGAAGTGATGCCCATCAAGAAGCTTCTCCGGAAAATGCAGCAGGAGCGGGTGCATATCGCTATTCTGCTTGACGAATACGGCGGGACCTCGGGATTGATCACCATCGAGGATATCCTTGAGGAAATAGTCGGAGAGATCCGTGACGAATTTGATGCCGATGAGGTAAAGGAAATTGATGCCATCGAGCCGAATCGTTTTATAGTGGACGGCAAAGCATTAATCAGCGAGGTGAATGAAGCGCTTGGCTCCCGTCTGGAAAGCCATGACGTGGACTCGATCGGAGGCTGGTTGTTTAACCAATATCCCGATTTGCAGGTTGGGGAGCCTCAGGATTACGAAGAGCTGACCTTTATTATTCGCGAGAAGGAACGGCATCGCATCCGCAAGATCGAAATCATCGTCAATATCGTTAACCTCGTTAACGAATAAGGACCAACGAGCCGTATTCCGGTTGCAGGGATGCGGCTTTTCTCCTAAAACGTTGGTTGCTTTCGCTTGTCTCAACCTTGTGCTATGATAATAAGGTTGGTTAAATCAGAAAATAAGCGAAAGAAAATTTAGGAGATGGAGGACTACATTTGGGAGATTTATTTAATGCCATTATAATGGGCATCATTGAAGGCCTTACGGAATTTTTGCCTGTCTCTTCGACGGGCCACTTGATTCTGACAGCAGATTTGTTAAACTTCCAGGATGACCGCGCGAAAGTCTTTGAGGTTGTTATCCAATTCGGCGCCGTACTTGCCGTCCTCGTGTTGTACTGGAGAAAGTTTCTAGGCCTGCTGAAATTCGATTTCAGAAAAGGCTCGGGCGTCAACGCCCTTCACTTTGTGCTTGCCATGATTCCTGCCGGATTAGTGGGCGTCTTGCTTCACGGATTTATCAAAGATTATTTATTCAGCCCCGAAACGGTGCTTATCGGTCTCGTAGCAGGCGGTATCCTGATGATCGCAGCAGACCGGATGAAAAAGAAAATTACCGCGGAAGAGCTGGATGACATTACATACAAGCAAGCTTTTGCAATCGGTATGTTCCAGGTTCTCGCTTTATGGCCGGGCTTCTCCCGTTCCGGTTCGACGATCTCGGGCGGCATGTTCTTCGGCGCAAGCCAAAAGGCGGCAGCCGAATTTACGTTTATGGTATCGGTGCCGATTATGGCGGGAGCGAGCGGCATCGACTTGATCAAGAGCCGCGATTTCCTTACGGCATCGGATGCTCCGCTGTTTATTATCGGTTTTATCGCTGCTTTTGTCGTTGCGATGATCGCGATTGTAACCTTCCTGAACCTGATCAAGCGTCTCAGCCTGTCGTGGTTCGCCTATTACCGTTTTGCTCTTGCCATTGTATTTGCCTTTATTATTTTGTAAACAACAAAAGGATGCTCTTCTGGCCTTGCGCCAGTGTGAGCATCCTTTTTTGCGGTTAGACCAGAAACATGGCTACAACCGTAGTAACGCAGAGACCGATAATAACGGGCTTCAAATTACGGCGTGCCAGCTCGAACGGGCTTACACCGCAAATTGCCGCGGCGGGAATAAGTGCCCAAGGCACAAGCGTACCGCCGCCTACCCAAATCGCCGCAACCTGACCGAGAGCGGTCAAGGTGGCAACGCCGGAACCGATGGCCCCTCCGAACAGATGGGCGATGGAGCCGGCAAGCGATATACCCGAGAAGCCGGAGCCGTCTAGACCGGTAACAGCGCCTACCAGCGTCAACGTAACGGAGCCTACCTCGCCATTCACGGGTACATTGTTCGCAAGGGCAACGCCAAGGTCGTTGACGATGCCTTGTGAACCGGCTGGAAGCGTATCGCCGAAGATGGCGGTGAAGCCGGAGTCGCCTAGGTAGAAGAATGCCGCGATTGGAATGACGGGACCAAATACTTTAAAGCCGAACAGGAAGCCTTCAATCAGATAATTCGTTGTTTTCTCCAGGCCTTTGTTCTTGTGGGCAAGCATTGTGATGATGAGCAGGATGAAAATCGCGGTTCCGCCGACAAGCGCGGTTGCATCGCCGCCTTGCAGGTCCAGTATAAACATGGCCACCACATCTGCGGCAAACAGTAAAGGGATCAAGATCGCAAGCGTCAGCTTAGTACCGTGTGACAGTACATTTTTGAAGGCGAGATCATCTTCGCCGGTCAGCTCTTTATCGCCCTCCACTTTGGAGATGATGCCGTCATTCCATTTCCCGGTTTTCATATCGCGGCGCATCATCCAGAAAGCCGTAACCGTCGTCACCAGACCCATTACGATGACGAGCGGAATGCTTGCTTCCATAACATCGCTAACCGGCAAGCCGGCCGCATCGGCCGTCAGCTTTGGGGCGCCTTGAATGATGTAGTCGCCGGACAACGCAATGCCGTGGCCGAACAAGTTCATCGCCATCGCGGCTCCCAATGCGGGAAGGCCGACTCTCAGCGCAACCGGCAGCAATACGGCGCCAATCAGCGCTACGGCAGGGGATGGCCAAAAGAACCACGACGTGACCATCATGATTAGGCCGATTCCCCAGAAGGCCAGAGTAGGCGTTCGCAGGAAGCGGGCAAACGGGGAAATCATCACTTCATTTATGCCAGTCCGGATCAGCACCCGGCTCATTGCGACAATTATGGATATAATGAGAATAGTGCCCATTAGTTCTTTAATGGCGTAAATAAAGCTGTTAAACACACCGCTGACGGAATCGCTCAGCGATTCGGTTGCCAGTAGGCCAAGCACAAAGATGCCGACGATACAAATGAGCGACGTATCTCTGCGCATCACCATAAAGCCGATAATGGCGACGATGAAGACGAGATACACCCAATGCAGCGCCACTAAATCAATGGCCATAGAATCACCCTCTCATGGGATACACGGCCTCGGTAACCGCTGCCGTATTGTACAGTATGCAAAGCCGTCTATAGGCGTTCATCACGGCGTCCATGAGAATGTGCTTAACCGCCTTGAACATTTGTTGACGAATGCGGCAAACCGTATACAATTAGAGGACAGGCTTTTTAGCCATTTCAATCGCCAACTCGAATGATCGGAAGGAAGTATAGAACAAAATGGATAATGTTAAAATTTTGGATGCTTCGATGACTTACACGAAGGAAGAAGGGTATGTAGGCCGCATTCAATTCGAAATGCTTGGCCAGCCCAATCAATATGAAATGACCATTCACAGCCGGAAGAGAACGGAGTGGGGATACGGCCTCTTTTTCCTTCACGAATCGGGCGACGAGGATCAGCTGCTGGCGGTAGAGGACATGCTCGAGGAGGATGACGAGCTGTTTGACTATCTGGTGAACGCGGCGGAAGAGAAATTGGATCCGAAGTACAAATAAGAAAACCTCCGGTTTCCCCGTGTTTCAGGGTTCCGGAGGTTTTTTTGCGTTACATCGGCCGTCCAGCCTTCTCGTTTTTCTTCGCCGTGCGGCTGCGGATGTACAGCCAGGCTGCCGCGCCAGCCGCTACGGCAAGCAAAGCGTAGACAACAATCATGCCGTTATCGGCAATCGAGTCGCCAATCGCCTGCACCCGGTCGCCGACAAACGTACCGAGGATAAAATAAATGAGCGTCCAGACAAAGGCGCTTGGATACGCAAACAGCGCGAATCGTTTGTACGTCATCTTGTTGGTTCCTCCGACAAACGGCATCACATGCCGAAGCACGGGAAGAACAAGGCCAATGCTTAGCGCAAAGCCGCCGTATTTTTCGCTCATGTTCTGAGCCTGATGGATGAATTTATCCATATTCTTTTTTCTCATGAACCAGTCGAATACTTTGCTGCCCGCGAACCGGCCAATCGTGTAATTAAAAGTCATCGCCGAGCATATTCCAAGGAATACCATCAAATAGGCGGGAACAGGACTCAACAAGCCCGATGCAACAAACGCGCCGCCCGTCATCACGACAACCTCGTTAGGAACCGGAAGTCCGATTAAGCCAAGGCACAGTACCAGAAAAAGAGAGACGTAGCCGAACTGATCAATAATGGATATTAAATAATCGTAACCCATTTGTTTATTCATCCCTTACATCATCAACGTATTTGAGCCATAATCGCTTCATTTAGGCTAACATAAATCATTGCGTTCCGGTAGGTCGAATTAACTGTGTTCTTTCCCATAAACCTGAAAAAACATTGATCTTTTCCGCGGACCAGGATCATAATAGAGTGTTTCGCATTTTTACCAAGTCATAAGACGTACGGAAAGGAGAAATAATGAATACAACTACCAACAGACGTACCGTAACCGTTGCTCTGTATGTCGCGACCTTCCTTGCAGCGATCGAAGGAACCATTGTAAGCACGGCGATGCCGAGCATTACCGGCGAATTGCACGGGATCCGGCAGTACAGCTGGATTATCTCGATTTATCTGCTCGCTACGGTGATCACAACGCCGATTTACGGCAAGCTGTCCGACCTGTTCGGACGCAAAAAAATGTTTATCGCGGGAGCTGCCATATTCCTTCTTGGCTCCATGCTGTCCGGCCTTGCGGCCGCCATGCCGCAGCTGATTGCGTTCCGGGCGGTTCAAGGACTTGGAGCGGGGGCGTTGACCACGATTCCATATACCATTATCGGCGACTTATACCCCTTCGAGCAACGGGCTAAAGTCCAGGGCTGGATGTCGAGCATTTGGGGGATAGCCGGCATTACAGGGCCGCTTGCGGGAGGACTTCTCGTCGATTACGTGTCCTGGCGGGCGATTTTTTATATGAATCTTCCGTTTGGCATTGTGGCGCTTGCTCTTCTGATGATATCGATGAAAGAAGTGTCCGTGAAGCAGAAGCGCCATATCGATTATCCCGGTATCGCGGCTTTCGCGGCAGGGATGTTTGCTTTCCTGTACGCCTTGACCATTCTTCGCGAGCCGGATGCTTCCCGATCCGACACCGAGATTATTTTGCTTTTAGCGGCTGCGGCGATTCTGCTGACGTTGTTCTACTATATCGAAAAACGATCGAGAGAGCCCATTATTCCTCTGCAGATCTTTAAAATCCGGACCATAAGCGCCGTCAACGCCATCAGCTTTTTGCTCTGCGTGATCAATGTCGTTGCAATCTTTTACCTTCCTCTGTGGATCCAAGGCGTAGCGGGAAAGAGCGCAACGTACTCCGGTATGGCGATGATCCCGCTGTCCATAGGTTGGCCCCTTGGAGCTATTCTAGCCGGCAATTTTATTGCCAAGTATGGCATGCGCCGCATTGCGGTAACGGGCTCGGTGTTCCTCATTGCCGGCAGCGCCGGGTTTATGCTCATGAATGCCCATACCCCCATCGCGCTGTTTATGATCTATACCTGCTTGTCGGGCTTGTCATTTGGCCTGTCGTTAACAAGCTTTACCGTGGCGGTAACCTCGGCCGTAAGCTGGGAGCTGCGCGGAGCGGCGGTTGGCAGCAATAACTTTATCCGTACGCTAGGACAGACGGTGGGGATAGCCATGTTTGGCCTGCTGCTCAACACCGGAAACTCGGAATCGATTGATGCGCTTAAGCTGGAGCATAGCCTTCACCGGATCTTCCTGATCCTTGGCGTCATGTCCGTCGCGGTGCTGCTGTCCATGCTTATGCTGCCGAAAGCAGGCACGGAAGGCGGCCATGCCGCATCGGATGCTGCGGATGCATCCTCATAGAACCGGAAAGGCGGATGAATGGCATGACAACTTTGACAACCTTGACAGATGATCCTTATTTGCGTTTCGTTGCGCCTTCGGCTGCTGCTTTGGATGAATCGAAGCTGGAGGGAATGAAGGAACGGCTGGAGGCTTGGAAGATAACATCGGTCATTATAATGCGTGAGGATGCGATAGCCTGGGAGTGGCATACCAGGGGGGAGGATGCGGTAGGACCGCTCTTATCCTGTACGAAAAGCGTGTTATCCGCGCTTATCGGGGTTGCCATAGCGGAAGGGCGTATCCAAAGCGTAGACCAGCCCATTGCGGATTATTTCGAAGGAATGCCGGACTCGTCCATTCAAATCAAGCATCTGCTGACGATGACCTCCGGGTGGGATTGGCCGGACTTCGATAAGCCTTATAAAGCGATGAAAAAAGCCGCGGATCCCATCCGGTTTGTCTTGGAACGCTCGATGATCAGCGAACCCGGGAATGCCTATCTGTATAATTCCGGAGGCTCCCATCTCTTATCGGCTATTCTGACATCGGCCACGGGCCAGAGCGCTCTTGATTATGCCACGAGCCGCCTATTCAGGCCAATGGCCTTTCGTCAAGCGAAATGGACCTCTCATAAAGGGATCAATGAGGGAGGTACGGGGCTTCAGTTATTCGGCCGCGATTTGGCCAAGCTTGGTCTTTTGCATTTGCGGGAAGGAGAATGGTTTGGGCGGAGGCTGCTGCCTGCCTCATGGGTACAGGACTCCACGAAGAGGCATCATCGAGGACTTCTTCACTATGAACCTCCTATTTACGGGGCCTACGGATACCATTGGTGGCAGTCGCCGGCCGAACATAACGGAGCGTTTGACTGCTATTTCGCCTTTGGGCACGGCGGGCAGTATCTGCTCGTTGCGCCTGAAGAACGACTGGTTATCATGCTTCGTAAAGCACTTGCCGGAAGGAACGAAGCGGTCAAATCTCGCAATCTGATATTTGAACATATTGCGGGAGCCTTAAAAAAGTAGGCTGTCCGGTGCAACCTTTTGCTCCGGGATGCGTTTAATCTATGTCACTTCAAACCATCCCAAAGAGAAAAGGAGAATCCAATGTTTAAGAAAGTCAGCTTAGTAGTCCTTGCTGCGCTCTTGCTGTTTGCCATTCCCGTAGCGGCGCAAGGTGCTTCCAGCGGTCAAAATCAATTGATCCTTCTTCAGAAAACAAAGCAGATGTACCATAACGGCAAGCTTTACATGGCTGCACAGCCGCTCACCGAATTGAAAGGCACGACTTATATTTCCGCTACCGCCATTGCGGGCAGACTCGGGGGATCCGTGCTCTATGATGCGAACAAGAAAGAGTATGTCCTTCGCAGCGCGACTAACGAACTCCGTTATGCGGTAAACAAGTCTTCCTATACGGTAAATGGTACCCGCGCAACGTTTACGGGTGCGCCTTTTGTGCAAAACGGAAGTCTGATGATCCCGCTTCGTACGGTGCTTCAGCCGTTCGGAATGACATTGTCGACGATTCCGGCTCAGAAGAAGATTGTCCTGACCTGGACAACTAAGCCGGTAGCCAAATTCAACATTGTCGGCGGAGTTATTTACGCCGGCCAAACCGAAGTAACATATGGCGATATGTCGTATTCCCCAAGCGGCGCTGCCATCGTGAACGAACGTTGGGAAGGCAAACAAACCGTATTCGAAGCAGCTGGAACGTATACGGTAACCAAATGGGTCCAAGATGTGAACGGCGTATGGAGTGATCCGTATTCGGTAACGTTTAACGTGCTCCCGCCGAACCTTCCGCCCGAAGCGCGTTTCGCGACGGACAAGTCCTATTACAAAATGGGCGAACTTATTCAATACAATGACATCAGCACCGATGACGAGAATAAGATTACGAAACGCGAGTGGGTCAATAACGCCAAAGCTTTCTTTGAACCGGGCGACCAGACGGTAACGCTGAAAGTGACGGATGCTCACGGCCTTACAAGCGAGTTCTCGCAGACGATTACGATTACGAACGATTCGCTGTATACGAAGCAGGAATTCGATCAGCTGTACACCGATCAAGGAGAGAAGTTCTCGATTGACGGCGCAAGCGTGCTTAAGCTTCCTACGCAGTCGTATACGGTTGTTTCGAACGGTCAGCAAACGTTTATCCGCAGCAATAGTCCCGAATTGATTAACGACGAGGGGATTTATTACCAGGATACGGCAAACGGCAATGTCCGTTTCTTGATCCACAACCAGAATAACCGTCCTAATCCGGTTAAGGTCTATATTGTCGCAACAAACGAAAATTCCACGGCAGCTACCGTAACCGATGAGCGTATCGGTCTTGGGGGGCCAGCCCCTTACGTAACGCAAGCAGGCAAGGCCGCTACGGCGAACTACCTGCTGTCGAGAACCGTTAATCCGGTTGGAACGGTGACAACCATTCCCGCGGGACAAAGCCGTGTTGTACTTAGCCCGTTAAGCAGCAAGGAAGTAGTAAATGGCCGCGTCATTACGATGTATGCCGACGTAACGACTTCCGCGCCGATCAAATTCAGCGTTATCGTGGTAGATGCAAGCAAAGACGTGCTGCAGGCGCTTCCGCAGCTTCCGATTCTGCCTCGCGACGGCAAGCACGTACGCGGCACCTTCGAACAGGCGAACCGCGGCATCAACGTTCTGCAGACGATTGGCGACGTTCCTTCCCGCATGATTTTGGCCGACAAAGTGGTAGATACCCGCTTGTCCGGCTTTGACGTTCTGACAGGGGACGCCATGTCCAACGACGGCAACAACGGTGCTCTGTACGTCCTGAACCTGTGGCACGTTAAGCCTCACACGCTTATTGCCTTGAATCCGCGCGGTGGCCATTACGGCGGCGCATTCTTGGTAAACAACAAGCTGGTCTACGCGACGAATACAACTATTCTGAGCAATGCGAACGAAGCAGGCGTCCTTTACAGGACGGGAGATACCGAAGAATCGGTGTCGATCGTATTTACGCCGGCATCCGGCAGTAACCTGCCGATTAACCTTCTGTTCCTGCCATTGCCGGAAGTGAAGCAATAATAAAACGCAATTTTAAATGCCGATAAGAGCGAATTTGCTCTTATCGGCATTTTTTCGGCCAAATGCGTTATATATATGTTAGTTATATAAGATCTACAACCAGAATATGGAGATTTTAATAGATGAACTGATAGTTTGAGAGTTTATATGGTTAATTATATTTACATAACTATTGATTAAAGGAAATCTCTGATTTATGATGTTATATAAAGTAACGTCGGAAGATGTTTACATGGTGAGCGGAGGTGCGCTATGCATTTGACAGTGGAACAGGCGCTGAACGTGTTTCCTTTATCGGAAGGGAAGCTGGTTGCCGGAACAGCAGGGCGCAATCGGATCGTGAAATCCGTCAATGTGATGGATGCCCCTGATATTACCGATTGGATCAAGGAAGGGGAAATGCTGTTCACGACTGCCTATCTGATCAAGGACCACCCGCAGGACGCAACGGAGCTGCTGGCTAAGCTGAATCAGCGCGGATCGTCGGGTCTCGGGATCAAGCTTGGCCGATTTTGGGACGCGATTCCGGAGCAGATGATTGCTTTTGCCAATGAGCTTGGGTTTCCTCTAATTGAGCTCCCTTATCAATTCACGTTCTCCGACCAGATGAGCGGTTTGTTTAAGGAAGAGCTGCGCCGTAATACCGGCGTGCTGCAGGATATATTCGATAAGCAGGTCCGGCTGATGAGGATGGCTCTCAAGACGGATCATATCAACGAATTGTTTGATGCGGTTGCGGATATTATCGGGTTCCCGATGGCGATCGTGGGGTCGAGAGGCCAGATCGTATACAACAGCTCGCAGGTAGCCGATACTGAATTAACGGGCAGCTGGCCTTGGCCGCAGCAGCAGAAGTGGATGAAGAGCAAGCAGTGGCAGGCATTCCGCATTCCTCTTATGAAGCAGTCCCGCTGTACGGGATTTGTTCTGTTTTTTAATCCGCAGCTATTCCTTTCTACTATTGAAGAAAGTCTCTACCTGCAGGCGGCGGAGCTATTATCCTACCAAATGAATTTTAATTACGAGGATTATTTCGAGCTGTCGGTGCAGAAGGACTTCGGCGTGTTGATCAAGCGTTACCTGAGGAACGGTCTGCCGATTGATAAGGTTGTGGAGTATGCGGACCGGTGGGAGCTCGAGGTGTTCCAAAGCCATTACGTCTGCGTGCTGAGCGATGTCCCTCATGCATCGGCGCCGCAAAGGGCCGAGAAGCTCGAGAAGCTAAAAACGGATTTTTTAAGCCATGCGAAACTTCAGGAATTGAGAGGCATGCATATGGTAATGGAGGAAGGGTTATTGTCGGTATTCCCGGAGTTGGAAGGGCAGGCGGACGGATGCCTGGAGTCCGCGTTAACGATTTGCTTTGCTTCCATCCAGCGGGAGGGCGGCGGGAATCCGCGGGCGGCGGTCAGCAGCCGGAAGAAGCGGGCAGACCAGCTTTACGAGGCTTTCGACGAATGCAGGCAAACCCAAAGACTTGCTTCCGAATGGGGAGTCGCGCAACCCATTACCTCCTTTGATACCATGGACTTGGCAATCGTGTTCGAGCATGTGTCGAGGGACCGGATGGAAGCGTTCTGCAATCGCTGGCTGGGCGGACTCGTAAACAAGGATCCGGACTACGCCAACGAAATGCTGCGCACGCTCGAGACTTATCTGGAGCAGGACGGCCAATTAAACGAAACGGCGAAGAAGCTCTATATCCACCGTAACACGGCAACTTACAGGATCGAGAAGCTAAGCGAGATATTAGGGGTGGATTTCAAGAAAATGAATGATCTTCTCAGGCTCAAGATCGCATTCTTATTCCGCAAGCTGTTAATGAACGAACAAACCTAACCAGCCATCCTATAACGATTCGGGCTGCAACAAAGGAGCGGTAAACATGAATTCGACCTTGATTCGCAATGCCGTCATTATGACGATGAATGCATCGGATGAGATTTTAATCGGCGATGTGCTTGTGAAAGACAACAAAATTGCTCAAATTGGTCCGAATATTCAGGATATTGAGGTGGACCGTATCATAGACGCCCGGGGGAAAGTGCTTCTGCCCGGCTTCATCCAGACGCATATTCATTTGTGCCAGACCTTGTTCCGAGGAAGAGCTGACGATCTGGAGCTGATTGATTGGTTGAGACAGCGCATCTGGCCGCTAGAGGCAGCGCATAATGAGGAATCCGTCTATTATTCGGCCTTGCTGGGTATCGGGGAACTCATCCGAAGCGGCACAACGACCATTCTCGATATGGAGACCGTCAATCATACGGAGTCGGCATTTCAAGCCATTCTCGAAAGCGGGATCCGTGCCGTCTCCGGCAAGGTGATGATGGATTACGGAACGGAGGTTCCGCTTCCTCTACAGGAGAAGACGGAGCAGTCGCTCAAGGAAAGCGTGGAGCTGCTGGAAAAGTGGCACGGAGCTGCGGGCGGACGGATCGAATACGCTTTTTGCCCGCGGTTTGTGGTCTCGTGTACGGAAGAGCTTCTTGTCGGAGTACGAGATTTATCCGCTCAATACGGCGTAAAGGTACATACCCATGCGTCGGAGAACCGGGAGGAAATCTCGATCGTCGAAGCCGAGCGCGGCATGCGAAACGTGATTTATCTGGATCATATCGGTCTCGCTCGTCCGAATCTTATTCTCGCGCACAGCATTTGGATGGATGAAAAGGAAAAACGGATTATCAAGGAACGGGGCGTGAAGGTTACGCATTGCCCGGGCTCGAACCTGAAGCTGGCATCCGGCGTCGCGCAGGTTCCCGAGCTGCTGCGGGAAGGGATCGATATCGGTATCGGAGCAGACGGAGCGCCTTGCAATAACAATCTCGATATGTTCCAAGAGATGCGCCTTACGGCCTTTATCCAGAAGGTGAAGCATGGTCCAACCGTCATGAACGCAAAGACCGTTCTTCGCATGGCGACGATGGGCGGTGCTCACGTGCTTGGCCTGGAGGACAAAATCGGCAGCATTGAAGTCGGAAAGCTTGCGGATTTGCAGCTGCTTGATCTGGAAGACTTCCATGTCTATCCTTCGTTTGATGCGGACTGGTATTCCAGAGTGGTTTACGCGGCTACGCGCGGCGATGTGGATACCGTGATGATAGACGGACAGATCGTTATGGAAGGCAGAATCATGAAGACGGTAGACAAACCGCTTGTGCTGCGCGAGGCAGACCGGACCTTGAAGGAGCTTCTGGCAAGACTCTAATCGGCTGTTCGCTCAAAACTTAAGCGAAAGCTTACGAAGCCAGTTTTGCTTCGCAAAACTTAAAGCGAAAGCTTACGAAGCCAGTTTTGCTTCGCAAAACTTTTAGGAGGGGTTGTCGATGGACATGATTAACATCCTGCGTACGATCCGGTTGCAGGATCAGCCGGCAGTCCTGGCAACCATTATCGGAGTCGAAGGGCATGCCTACCGCAAGGCGGGAGCGGCCATGCTGCTTCTGTTAAACGGAGATGCCGTCGGCACGGTTAGTCCGGGCTGTATCGAATCCGATCTCGGGGAGCGTGCCCTCTCCGTCTGGGAAGCCAAGCGTTATGAAGTGGCGGAATACAACATGGAGCCGGGCGACGATCCCATCTGGGGAGAGTCTGTCGGCTGCGGCGGAGTCATCCGCGTTCTGCTGGAGCCGGTAGAAGGAAGGCTTCGGCGGATATTGATGGATATTCTGGAACTGTTGGAAGAAGGCAGGAACATTTGGTTTGTACGCGGGCTGAAGGGGGAGGAGCTGAGTTACGAGCTTGCGACGGAGGAAATTGCGCCTCCTTCTTCCGATCCGTTCTATGATTGGCAGTTTAGTCTCCGCGTAACGAACAGGCAACGAGTCATTTTGTTTGGCGCCGGTCCGGATGCCGTTCCTATCTATCAACTCTTGACGCAAAGCAGCTTTCATGTCGTTGTCGCGGACTGGCGTCCTCGTCTGCTGGCTGCTTTTCCGTACGCGGAGCATTATATCGGCACGCCGGGGCAGCTTCGCGAAAGGCTGCAGCCGAGCTCCGAGGATGCCGTAATCGTCTGCAGCCATCGTCTTCATTACGACCGGGAAATGATTGAATGGGCATTGGCTTCGCAGTCAAAGTATATAGGGGTTATGGGCTCTGTCAAAAGAATAGGCATGCTGTTTAACGGGGAAGTTCCGCCGGCTAATGTCAAGGCGCCTATCGGCTTGTCCATCGGGGCCGAAGGTCCATACGAGATTGCGGTCAGCATTGCCGCTGAATTAATCGCTTTGCGTTACCAATGGCGGAATAAGCATAAGGCCGATCGGCAAAAGGAGGAACTCCATGAACCTATCCGCAATTTATTTGGCGGCGGGACAGAGCAGCCGAATGGGCAAGCCGAAGCTGCCGCTCGAGCTTTCGCCGGGCGTTACGCTCGGCAGCATGGCGCTTCGCGCTCTCTTGGCTAGCGGAATCGGACGGATACACCTTGTGATCCGTCCGGACGATCCGCTTGCTTGGCTGCGGGATATAAGAAGAGATAAGCTATACGTTTCCCAATTGAATATCGTCGTCTGCGAAGAAGCAAGTCTTGGCATGTCCTATTCCATTCGTGCCGGGGTAGACGCCGCGCTGTCCAGCTCCCCGAATCCCGATGCGATCGTGATCGGGCTAGGTGACCAACCTTTTGTCACGGCTGCTATGGTGCGGCGTCTTCTTGCTGTTATGGAGGAGAATCCCGCATTGGACTTTGCCGCATTCTCCGCAGATGGAATCATTATGCCGCCTGCGGTTATCCGGCAGAGCATGTATCCGGCGCTTCGCGGCTTGAGAGGCGATATGGGGGCTCGCAAGTTGTTTGGATCGCCGGAGTATAAGGGGAAAATCATTGAATTCAGAGGTAAGGATGCTGAATGGCTGCTTGATGTAGATGATGAAGCTGGCTTTGACCTGGCGGTTAGACGTTTAGACCAAGCTTAACCATGGATGATGCGTAACCTTTTGTTACATATTTTGCGGAAGACGTGCATCGTGCACAATGAATTTTCGTTATTTTATACCTCTTTCCAATCTAATGTCAGATATATTGACGCAATAGTAACGCGCAAGTATATTGAGACTACATCATCCGCTACGGCATGATGATGATAGAGAGTTGGGGAGGAACGATATGAAACAAGTTGCAAAAGCACGTACAGTGGGGTTGGCATTACTCGTTTTTATGGTCGTTATATTGTCGGCATGTTCCAGTAACGGCAACAACAAAACAAACGAAACGGCAAATGGGGGCAATACACAGACATCGCCCGAACCGGCAGCAACGGACAGCGGGAAGAAGCTGCCGCGAGTCGCATTCGTTTATATCGGGCCTCCCGGAGACGGCGGTTGGACCTTCGAGCATGACAATGGCAGGAAGTACATGGAAGAGAAGCTTGGCATTAAAGCTGACACGGTAGAAAACGTACCTGAAAGCGCGGACGCCGAACGCGTTATTACCGAGCTGGCTCAAAATCATGACATTATTTTCACAACAAGCTTTGGATACATGGATCCTACGTTAAACGTGGCGAAGAAATTCCCGAAAGTGAAATTCATGCATACGGCAGGTTACAAAACAGCGGACAATATGAGCACTTACTTCGGCAAGAACTATGAAGCCAGCTATCTGACCGGCATTGCGGCAGGGAAAATGACGAAATCGAACGTCATTGGTTACGTTGGCGCATTCCCGATTCCTGAAGTGATCTATAACATCAATGCGTTTGCGCTGGGTATCCAAAGCGTGAATCCGGACGCGAAAGTAGACGTCGTATGGAGCAACACCTGGTATGATCCAACCGCGGAGCGTCAAGCGGCAATCAGCTTACTGGATAAAGGCGCGGATGTCCTGCTTGCTTACCAGGATTCCCCGGCAACCCTGCAGGCGGCTGCCGAACGCGGCGCGCTCGCAGGCGGCAACGACTCCGACATGACCCGTTACGCACCGGAAGCATACTTAACGAACCCGACTTGGAACTGGGGCCCATATTACACGAAAGTGGTTCAATCCGTGATCGACGGAACTTGGAAGAGCGAGCAATACTCCGGCGACATGGTGGATGGCATGGTTGGCCTCGCTCCGCTTGGGCCTAGCATTCCTGACGATGTGAAAAAGCTGGTTGAGGATGCGAAAGCGAAAATCATCAGCGGAGAGCTTGACGTATTCAGCGGCCCGATCACGGATGCATCCGGCGCTTCGAAGCAGGAAGCCGGCCAAACGATGAGCCTGGAGCAAATTCTGGAGATGAATTGGTTCGTCAAAGGCGTGGAAGGAACGATTCCTCAATAGCCTTGAGCCAGCCAAACGGCCGATCAACAAATCCCTTGCTTAAGGGATTTGTTGATTTATTGGCCGCCATCCAATCTTTCAGCGCAAGAATCATCACAAGCGGCCAGATAGATGGCCGCTTGTGTGACAATTCTTTTTAGGAGGAAGCGCGAATGCTCGAAACCTACTCCGTGGAAATGCAGCGCATCGTCAAGCAGTTCGGCTCCGTTGTCGCGAATGACCAAGTCGATTTCAAAGCGAAGGCAGGAGAGATTCACGCCTTGCTAGGGGAGAACGGAGCCGGCAAAAGCACGATGATGTGCATGCTCTCCGGCGTTTACCGTCCAACCAGCGGCGAGATCTATATTCACGGCGAGAAAGCCAAAATCCGCTCGCCCAAGGATGCCATGAAGCTTGGCATCGGGATGGTATTTCAAAACTTCCGTCTCGTTCAGACCTTAACGGCTGCCGAGAACATTATTTTGGGCGAGAAATCATCCTTCTGGCGCGGTCCGGGCTGGATGAAGAAGAAGCAGGGAGAGATTGAGGCGATAGCCGTCAAATTCGGGCTGACCTTCCCGGTTGACCGGCCGATCTGGCAGCTGTCGGTCGGGGAGCAGCAGCGGGTCGAGATCGTCAAGACGCTTTATCGCGGCGCCGATCTGATTATTCTCGACGAACCAACCTCGGTTCTTACGCCAGGCGAAGCGGAGCAGCTGTTCATCACGCTTGGGCAGATGAAGGCGGAAGGCAAGACCGTAATTATTACGACTCATAAATTAAAGGAAGTCATGGCGATCTCCGACAGCATCTCGATCATGAGGAAAGGCAAACTCACTCATACGATGGCGAAAAGCGAAACGAACGAACGCGAGCTTGCCAGGTTGATGGTTGGCAAAGAGATTGCCGTGCAGAAGCCGCTTGCGAGCCGGCCGAAGGGCAAGCCGCTCCTTATCGTCGATCAGCTGGACGTATTCGCGGATCATGGGCGGAAGGCATTGAACCGGATGGAGTTCCAGGTGCATGAAGGCGAGATCGTGGGGGTTGCCGGCGTAGCGGGCAACGGGCAGAAGGAGCTGGCGGAGGTGCTGACCGGACTTCGTCCATGGCGCAAAGGCAGCATTACTTTTAACGGCGGCCCGCTGAAGAACGCTTCGGTTCGCGGAGCCATTGAAGCCCGTATCGCCCATGTTCCGGAGAACCGGATGAAGAGCGGCCTTGCCGGAAGCTTGGGCATTGTCGATAATCTGCTTTTCAAATCCTATCGCACCAGCGATCGCTCCCGCTTCGGCTTCCTTCGCTCGCGCGCGAACCGGAGCTGGTCGCAATCGCTGGTGGAACAGTTCGACGTAAAGACTCCCGGGCTGGACGCTCCCGTAAGGCAGCTATCCGGAGGCAATCAGCAGAAGCTGCTTTTTGCCAGGGAAGTTGAGCAGGACCCGCTCTTTATGGTGGCCGTTCACCCCACGCAAGGGCTGGATGTGGGAGCGACGGAAGGCGTTCACCGGCTCTTGACGGAGATGCGCGGGCAAGGCAAAAGCATCCTTCTTATTTCGGAGGACCTGGATGAGGTTATGCAGCTGTCCGACCGCATATTAGTAATCTATAACGGCCGAATGGTCGGCGAATTGGCGCGAGGGGAAGCGACCCGCGAACAGATCGGCTTATACATGGCCGGCGTTCGGGATGGGGATGACTCGGAGGAGGAGAAGGTCGTATGAGCAAGCAGCCGGTACAAAGCACTCTAACCATCGAACAACCGGATACAGCGCCGCGCCGCAGCAAGCTGCTGTCTCTTCGGATCGAACTGGATCCATCGAGAAAAGAAAGCCCGTGGTGGATGACGATCGTCTCCATTCTGCTAGCTTTGGTCTTCTGCGGCATCTTTATCGCCGCTAACGGCATGAACCCGATCACGGTTTATACGAAAATGATTACCGGAGCCTTTGGAACCTCATTCGGCATTACGGAAACGCTCGTGAAATCCATTCCGCTTCTTTTGTGCGGAATCGGTGTAGCGATTGCTTACCGCATCTCGGTCTGGAATATCGGGGCGGAGGGGCAATTTCTGGCAGGAGCGATGGCGGCGACAGCGGTAACGGTTTATTTTCCGAATATGCCCGCGTACCTCGTCATTCCTGCAATGATCGCGTTCAGCATATTAGGGGGCGGTATCTGGGGGCTGCTAACTGCAATCCCGAGGACGTATTTCCAGGTAAACGAGCTGATTACGTCACTGATGCTTAACTATGTGGCCTTACTGGCCTTGAACTACTTCGTCTTTGGTCCTTGGAAGGATCCGAAAGGCTTTAATTTCCCGGGCACTCCGGTATTTACGGACGCGCAGTCTCTTCCGGTGCTGGGGGATACAAGGCTGCATCTTGGTCTCGTGTTTGCCGTTGTGGCAGTTCTGCTGTATGCCTTCCTGATGAAATACACCCGCTGGGGTTACGAGCTGCGCTTGATTGGGGCCAACCCGGAAGCGGCTAAAAATGCGGGGATCAAAATCAGCCGCCATATCCTGCTCGTGATGCTGATCAGCGGAGGCATGGCCGGCCTTGCCGGGATGGCGGAAGTATCGGGCGTCACCCACCGGCTCATGTACGGAATATCCCCGGGATACGGGTATACGGCGATTATCGTCGCTTGGCTTGCGAAGCTGAATCCGGTAGGGCTAGTCATCTCTTCATTCCTGTTTGGCGGCCTTATCGTCGGCGGCTTCAGCGTTCA
The DNA here is from genome assembly GCF_004345425.1 of Paenibacillus sp. BK033. Classification (GTDB taxonomy): domain Bacteria; phylum Bacillota; class Bacilli; order Paenibacillales; family Paenibacillaceae; genus Pristimantibacillus. The sequence goes on along the minus strand of NZ_SLVP01000002.1, from coordinate 52,273 downwards.
AACGATTGGTCTTCCGTCCTCCATCTCATCGATGATTCAAGGGGCGATCCTGTTCTTCCTGATTGCAGGGAGCATGGCCAGCAAATTCCGTATCCGGAGAAACGCATAGAAGGGATGGTGTAGACCATGGATTTATTCGTACAAATCATTGTAGCTGCCATCTCTTCCGGCACACCGCTCCTATTCGCCACGCTTGGAGGCATTCTGATCGAACGGTCAGGCATTATCCAGCTCGGGGCGGAAGGTCTAATGCTGATGGGAGCCGTCATAGCCTGTATGACATACCTGCACACGGGCAATCTTGTCCTCACCTTGCTGGCTGCCTGTGCGATAAGCGCGGTGCTTGGTATCGTGCACGCCTTTATGTGCGTGACGCTTCGGGCCAATCAGATTGTCAGCGGCTTGGCTCTAACGTTATTCGGCACGGGGCTTAGCGCTTATCTTGGCAAAAGCATTACCGGACAGCCGGTAGCGGGCGCGGTTCCGAAGGTGAACTTGAATGGGCTTGACGATGTGCCTGTAATTGGCGGAATATTCGCTCATCTCGATGTTTTAACCTGGTTCAGCTTTATTCTGGTTATCGTATTGCATTTATACATTCACCGCACCTCATGGGGACTTCATCTAAGAGCGATTGGGGATAATCCGCCAACGGCCGATGTGATGGGGATCCGGGTTCAAACGTTCCGTTATGGCTATATCATCGCCGGCTCCATGCTGATCGGCCTTGCGGGCGCAGACCTGCTGATGGTGTATTCGCCAACATGGATTGAAGGCATGACGGCGGGCAGAGGCTGGATCGCCGTTGCTCTCATTATTTTCGCAAGATGGAATCCGATCCGCGCGTTGTTCTGCGCTTATTTCTTCGGCGCACTCGATACGATCGGTTTCCGCATTCAATTGATCGGCAGCGAGATTCCGTCCTATTTCCTCAAGATGATTCCTTACCTTGTAACGATTCTGGTGCTGATGTTCCTCGGGTGGCGTAACCGCAATAAACCGTCGGGCTCGCCGGAGTCGCTCGGCACGCCGTATATTCGCGAACAAAGATTTTAAAGGAAGGGGATGGCGTTATGGCTGCAAATGCACAAGGAGTGGCTGAAGCACCTTTCGTCTGGCATCCGGCAACAACCGCGGAGGCCGTGCAGCTCAAGGCATCGCTTGGCGCGGAAGGCGTATTCGCCGCAGGAGGCACGCTGCTGCGCACGCAATGGGAATCGGGTCTGGCGGCCATGCCGAACCATCTGATTAATATCGGGGCCATTGTGGAGCTTCAAGGCCTTCAATTGGACGTCGGGAGCGGAAGAGGCTCCTTCGGAGCCATGATGACTCTATCGGATATACGGACCAGCCCGATAGTAAATACGAGGTTCCCGCTTCTTACGGAAGCTGCGCGCAGTATCGCCGCTCCGTCCATCCGCAACCTGGCCACGATCGGCGGCAATGTGCTGTCTATGGTAGGCGACTCTTTACCGGCCTTGCTTATCTATGATCCGGTTTTGCATTGGCATGACGGCTCAAGCGGACTGGAGGAGCCATTATCGGAATGGCTGTCCACCGCGGCGGCGCATCCGGCCTGGAAGGAACGGCTGCTCCTGTCGGTTTCCCTGACCGAGCCTGCCTTGGATTCGAATACGAAGCGATTCGTCGCTTACCATAAAGTCGGCAGAAGGGATGCTTTTACGCCTTCGGTCGTAACCGCCGCATTCAGCATACAGCTTGATCCGGACAATCGGCTGAGAGACGTTCGGCTCGCGTTTGGCGGCGGGCAGACGATCCCGCATCGTCTGGAGACGGTGGAACAATTTTTGATTGGGAAGCCGGCCGACAAGAAGATCATTACGGAGGTTTATTCCATGATTGTCGAGCATTACGAGCCCAAAGGAGATGCATTCGTTCCGGTCAGCTACAGGAAGAAGGCAGCGGCGAATCTGATTGCTTCGGAACTATGGAAAGCGGCAAGGTGAAACTTCCGGCGTCGCAGCAAAAGAGAGGACGGGTGGTCAACTATGCTCTTGAACAGAGAAGGAAGCGGGGATCGCTGGCGTGTTCGTCCTGACGGGCCTGGTAAAGTAACCGGCAAGCTGGCTTATCTAACCGATATGACAGCACCGGATATGCTGATTGGCCGCGTGCTGCGAAGTCCTCATGCGCATGCGCGGATTACGGCAATCCGAATCGAGCAGGCCGCGGCTTTGGAGGGCGTGCATGCCGTCATTACCCATAAAGACGTACCGGGGCTTAACCGGTTTGGAATCGCGCATCCCGATCAGCCGGTCCTATGCGAGGACCGCGTACGGTATGTCGGGGATGCGGTCGCAGCCGTAGCGGCGGATACCCTTGAAATTGCGGAGCAGGCGATTCGGTTAATCGAAGTCGAATATGAGCTGCTGCCGATTGTGGAGGATGCGGAATATGCGCTTACGGACGAAGCGCCGCGGCTTCATCCGCAAGGAAATCTGCTTCACCGGAACGGATTCCAGCGCGGCGACGTTGCCGCAGGCTTTGAGAGCTGCGCCCATGTCGTGGAAGAAACCTATTATACGCCGCGGCAGATGCATACGTACATGGAGACGGAAGGCGGCCTGTTTATACCGGGCGAGGACGGACGGCTCACCGTTTATTCGCCAACCCAGCATGGCTTTATGGACCGCATGCAGCTGGCCCGCATTCTTGCGATTCCGCAAAGCGAGATTCGGATCGTGTCCAGCCCAATCGGCGGTTCCTTCGGCGGAAAAGACGAGCTGAACGTTCAGCCTTACGGAGCGCTGCTCGCGCGGATAACCAATCGACCGGTAAAGCTTCATAACTCCAGATGGGAATCGGTTCGGGCCGGCCTCAAGCGGCATCCGATGAAAATTACGATGAAGACCGGCGTGGACGGAGACGGCCGGCTGATGGCCCACCAAGTCCGAATTATCGCGGATACGGGTCCTTACGCCACGCTTGGCGCGGAAGTGCTGAACTTCGCCGTTGAGCATGTGATAGGTCCTTACCGGTACGAGCATTTGGACGTGGAAGGCTTCTCGGTCTACACGAATAACGGGATGTCGGGCGAGTTCCGGGGCTTTGGCGGCAACCAGGCGATATTTGCCCTGGAAGGGCAGTTCGACCGGCTGGCGGAAAAGCTAGGCATGGATCCCTGGGAGCTCCGTCTCCGGAATATGCGGAGAACCGAGGACCCCGGTCCGTTCGACCAGCCTATCGCCATGACGGAAGGCGCGAAGCAGGTCTCGGCCGCGATGACTTCCAGTTCGCTATGGCAGGAGCGGTGCAGTCCCGCGGCCAAGGCAGTCCCGGATGAACCATGGATCCGGACCGGAATCGGAGCGGCATTTACGATGCATGGAGCGGGACTAGGCTTCGGCATTCCCGATCCGGCCGGCGGACGGTTGACGCTCGCCGCGGACGGCAAGATCGAAGCGGTATTCGGCTACGAGGAATTCGGGCAAGGCCTGATCGCTTCACTTGAGCAAATGCTGATTGAGCAGTTCGGCTTCGCTGCCGAGGACATCCGAATCATTATCGGCGATACGGACGTGGTGCCGGACAGCGGATCAACCACCGCATCCCGCGCCACGAGCATGATGTGGAAATCGCTGCAAAATCTGCGTCCGCTGTTCGAGGAAGCGATTCTCGGCAAAGCCGCGGATATCCTGCAGCTTCCCGCAAGCCGGCTGAGGTTTGGCGAAGGCGGCATTTACGCCATTGAAGCCAGCCCCGGGTGCCCCGAATCTGGCCATTCTGGCCATGCGCAATGTTTGATGACCTATCCGGCACTTGCGGCAGCTATCGGAGAACCGATCACGAGCACAACGCAGTTCCATTTCCCAACCTCGGCAACGGAAAAGGTAGGCGCCCATTTCCTGTATACGTATTCGGCGGTTGCCGTCAAGGTTGAAGTGAACCAGCTGACCGGGCGGGTCCGGGTGCTGCATCAATACCACGCGGTAGCCGCCGGGCCGGTGATCAATCCGCAAGGCTTTCTTGGGCAGATCGAAGGCGGCAGCAGCATGGCCATCGGCTTTGCCCTTACGGAAGACGCTGTGATGAGCGGCGGGCAATATTTGACGAAAAACCTGGATACGTACCTGGTCCCAACGATAGCGGAGCATCGCGGCACTATTGACGTTCATCCCATTGAAGAGCTGCCGGAAGAAGACCATTTCGGTCCCCGGGGGATTGGCGAGGTAGGATCGGTAACGCTGGCACCGGCGATCGCCGCAGCGATTTATGACGCGATCGGCGTTCGGGTAACGAAGCTGCCGATCGATTCGGAGCTTCTGCTCGCGCAATCTTTTGAATCATTCCTAGACAAGGCGGTGAGCGGAGAATGAAAGATTCGGCAAAGTCCATGAGTCCGCTTACGGCAAGTTCGATACCGTGCACGATTAACGGTCAGGAAGTCAGCTTGAACGTACCGCCGGCCAAGCGGCTGCTTCACGTGCTGCGCGATGACCTGGCGATGACGGGAACGAAGCGTTCCTGCGATATCGGCCGATGCGGCGCCTGCATGGTTATGGTGGGCGGCGTTCCCGTTAACTCTTGTCTTACGATGGCCTATCAATGCTCGGGCAAATCCATTACAACCATCGAAGGGGTCTCGGCGGCAGCCGGCGGCATCGACCCGATCCAAAGAGCCTTTCTCGAGGAAGGCGGCTTCCAATGCGGCTATTGCACGCCGGGAATGATTATATCGGTCAAGGCGCTGCTCGATCATACGCCGGATCCGACGCCGCTGGAGATTGAAGAAGCGTTGTCCGGCAATATATGCCGGTGCACCGGTTACGGAGGCATTAAGAGAGCTGTGCAAAAAGCGATAGAGTGGAGGAAGGAAGCCTATGAATCTGAATCTATCGGCGATTAACGAAATGCCGAAGGAAGCCTTTGTTGAAGCCCTTGGCGCTATCTTCGAGCATTCCCCTTGGGTTGCCGAATTGGCTTTTGAAGCCCGCCCCTTCCGATCGGTGGAGGAGCTTCATGACGCGATGGTGAAGGCTGTCGTTCACTCTTCGGAAGAGAAGAAGCTCCAGCTGTTCCGGGAGCATCCGGATCTGGCTACCCGCATCAAAATCGGCGATTATTCGACGAAGGAGCAGCAGGGAGCGGGACTCGACAGGCTGACGCCGGAGGAGTTCGAGGTGTTCTCGGTCAGGAACCGGGCATACACCGGCAAGTTTGGCTTTCCTTTTATCCTGGCCGTCCGCGGCAAGGACAAATCCGATATTTTAGCCGCTATGAAAGCTAGAATGAATAACAGTCCGGAAGAAGAAGCCGACGAGGCCTTATGGCAAATCGCCCGCATTACGAAATTTCGGTTGCACGACCTCATTACAGAATAGAAGGGATTGATATTCATGCTTAAACTCCGCAGCGGTCGTACTCTTTATTACGGAAAAGGCGACGTTCTTGCTTATCGCACTTATGCTAAACCTTTATCCGTTACGTCAGTTCCCGAATCCGCCTATACCGGTGACAGCAATGTCATCTTTGCCCATAACATGACGTTTGCCGTAAGCAGCGAACAGCTTCTCACTTCGTTTACCGAAGGCGACAACACGCTGGTCGTGGCTACCGACTCGATGAAAAACTTCATTCTGCGCAACACGGCCGCTTACGAAGGAAGCACGACGGAAGGCTTGCTGGCGTTTATCGCCCAGAAGTTTATGGACAGGTACCCTCATATCGATGCCGTGGAGCTGAGCGCGGACCGGATCCCGTTCCATACGCTCGAGGTTGCCTCTCCGGCAGGAGAAGGACTGGAGCCAACTCCTCTCGTCTACCGCCGATCGCATAACGATCATGCCAGCGCCTCGATGAAGCTGGGCCGGAAGGACGGAGCGCCAATGATCGAATCGCATGAATGCGCCATTACCGACCTTCAGCTGATCAAGGTAAGCGGCAGTTCGTTCTATGGTTTTGTGCGAGACGAATATACCACGCTGCCCGAGAGCTACGACCGTCCGCTCTTTATATTTCTGGATATCTTCTGGAAGTACGAGCAAGCCGGCGATGCCGTTGATGCCGGGCTGGGACGTTATGTGCCTGCCGAGCAGATCCGGGACATCACCCATAACGTCTTCCATGAGATGAAGTCGCCTTCCATTCAATACCTGATCTATCAAGTCGGCCGCCGCATACTTTCCCGCTTCCCGCAGCTCGCCGAAGTCCGCTTCGAGTCGAATAACCGGACGTGGGAGACTATTGTGGACAACACGGAGAATGATCCGGCCGGCGTCTATACCGAGCCTCGCCCGCCGTATGGCTTCCAGGGCTTTACGATGACGCAAGAAGATCTAAGAACGGACGGAGAGTGAAGCCTATGAGCGGCGGACGCATAACAACCCATGTGCTCGACATGTCGAAAGGCAAGCCTGCCGTGGGCATTCAGGTTGAACTTTATTTGATTGAGTCAGCCGCAAGCTCCGCGTTGCCGGAGGGCCGCGCCTTACTGCGGACGGCAGCCACCAATGAAGATGGACGGCTGGATGCTCCGCTGCTGGGAAGCGAGGAAATGCTGACCGCCGTTTACGAAATCGTCTTTTACGCGGGGGACTACTTCCGTGATGAGAAGAGGCGACATATTCTCGATGCGCAACCGGTGTTCGACCGGATTCCGATCCGATTCTCCGTCACGGACGCGAATTCCCATTATCATATTCCGCTGCTTGTCGCTCCGGGCGGCTACAGCACCTACAGAGGAAGCTGAACAAAAGGAGGCTTCAGGATGAACCAGGCCTATGACCGCATCATCCGAAACGGGCAGGTTGTTCTCCCGGACGGTACCTATCGATTGGATATTGGCATTATCGGGGGGGAAATCGCGGCGCTCTCCGAATCGCTGGAAGCTTTCGCAGCGGACGAAACGCTGGATGCCGACGGTAAATACGTCCTTCCCGGCATGATCGATATCCATGTTCATTTCAATGAACCTAATTTCGGCCATTGGGAAGGCTTCGCAACCGGTTCTTCGGCCCTTGCCGCCGGCGGCTGCACCGCTTACGCGGATATGCCGCTTAACGGCAATCCGCCGACGGTTACCCCGGAGGCTCTTGCCTTGAAGGGAGAGCTGGCCAAAGGAAACTCCGCTGTGGATTATACGTTCTGGGGCGGTCTCGTCCCGGGCAAGCTGGATCAGCTGGAGAAGCTGGCGGCGGAAGGCGTACGCGGCTTCAAAGCTTTTATGTCCAATCCCGGAGGAGAAGGCGAAGGCCGCTTCCACGAGGTCGACGACTTGACGTTATATGAAGGAATGAAGAAGATCGCGGCATTGGGAGGTTTTGTTGCCCTCCATGCGGAGAGTGACGCCATTACCTCCGCGCTCGCGGAACAAGCCGTACAGGAAGGGAGGACCGATGCCCGCGCTTTTGTAGCCTCCCGCCCGGTTATTGCCGAGCTGGAGGCCGTCAACAAAGCGCTCCTGTTCTCCGAGCAAACGGGCTGCGAGGTGCATTTTGTCCATATCAGCAGCGTGGAGGCAGTTGAGCTGATCGACCGGGCGAAGAAGCGAGGGGTTCCGGTCACGGTCGAGACATGCCCGCATTATCTCCTGCTGACGGATGAAGATATGGCGGAAATAGGTCCTGCCGCCAAATGCGCGCCTCCTCTTCGCAGCGCCGAACAGAAGGAAGGGCTCTGGCGCATGCTGGCGGCCGGTAAGCTGGATGTCATCGCGTCCGATCATTCCCCTTGCCCGCCGGAGCTGAAGCTCGGCGAATCCCTTACCTTCTTCGAAGCTTGGGGCGGAATTGCCGGCGCGCAGAGCAGTCTGGAGCTTATGCTTGACGAAGGTTTTACCAAGAGAGGAATCCCGCTTCACAAGCTGGTTGATCTCTTGTCCGCAGGACCCGCGAAACGTTTCGGTCTTTATCCGCAAAAAGGTCGGATAGCCGTTGGTTCGGATGCGGATCTTGTCCTCGTGGATGCAAAACGTTCTTATACCCTAACGGAAGATCGATTGCGGCAAAGGCATAAAATCAGCCCTTACCTTGGGCGGGAAATAACCTGCAAGGTGACGGCAACGCTAGTACGCGGGATAACCGTATATACCGAAGAACATGGCGTTAATCCGGTGAATCAGGGTCAGCTCTTGCTGCAGCCTGTTCAAGCGGCTCAACAAACCCCATAACAGGAGGCTGTTACGATGAGGATACCGATGGAACAAGAAGCAGCCTCTTTTGTATCCCGCCTTCTGGATGAGCTTGCCTCCTTTGGGGCAGACGAACAAGGGGGCGTTACGCGGCTGTTATATACGCCAGAGTGGCTGCAGGCCCAGCTGTTCCTGGCAGGGAAGATGAGATCGCTCGGCATGGATATAAAGTTCGACCGGGTAGGCAATCTGTTCGGGAGGCTGGAGGGCAGCAGCAAGGATGCGCCGGTTATTCTGACCGGCTCGCATGTCGATACGGTGCGTTCCGGCGGCCATTATGACGGCGCATACGGCATAGCGGCCGGAATTGCGGCAATCACCTATTTGAAGGATACGTACGGTCAGCCGGTTAACACGCTGGAGATCGTCTCCTTCTGCGAGGAGGAAGGCAGCCGTTTTCCGCTTACCTATTGGGGCTCCGGCAATATGACCGGCGTCTACGATTGGCAGAGCGGCGGGATCGTGTTCGATTCGGACGGCGTCAGCCTTCAGGAAGCGATGGAAGCAGCGGGCTTCGGCAAGCCGGAGCAGGATGCTAGCAAGCGGGAAGATATCGGAGCTTTTGTCGAGATTCATATCGAGCAGGGTCCGGTTCTTGAGCGCCAGCGCAAGCGTATCGGTATAGTTGAAGCGATAGTCGGGCAGCGCCGTTACGTCGTAACGGTGAGAGGGGAAACCAATCATGCCGGCACAACGCCAATGTCCATGCGCCATGACACGCTCGTTGGAGCGGCCGAGATGATCCTTCAGCTTGAAGCCGATGCGCTCGTGTGCGGAGAACCGCTTGTCGCTACGGTCGGACGGATTGAATGCATCCCGAATACGCCAAACGTCGTGCCTGGCGAAGTAAGCTTTACGGTGGACGTTCGTCATATCGATGAAGACGTCATTGCGAAGTTCTGCGATAACGCCATCGCTAAATTCAAGGAGATTGCCAAATGGCGGGGTCTCGAGCTCTCGATCGTGCCTTGGCTGGAGGCAAAGCCCGCGCCGATGAACAAAGAGCTGAGCGATAAGCTTGAGCGGATCTCCAATGACTTGTCTCTTCCATACCGCCGGATGGTCAGCGGAGCCGGTCATGATGCGCAGATGTTTACCGCCCATTGTCCTACCGCGATGCTGTTTGTGCCAAGCCAATCCGGCATCAGCCATTCGCCGCAGGAATATACGTCGCCTGAAGAGCTGGCCGAAGGGGTATCCGTATTGGCCGCTTTATTATACGAGTTAGCATACGAGGGGATATTGCCATGAAACGATACGCCGAACTAGCCCCATCACAACGAACGATTATGACGCCGGGTCCGGTGGAAGTGGATCCAAGAGTGCTTCGGGCGCTCTCTTATCCGATTCTGGGCCAATTCGATCCTGAATTTACGTCTTATATGAACGACACGATGGAGATGCTCCGTTCCTTGTTCCGTACAACGAATCATTGGGCCTTCCCGATTGACGGAACCTCCCGCTCCGGGATTGAAGCGGTGCTTACCAGCCTGATCGAGCCGGGAGACAAGGTGCTTATTCCGATTTACGGACGCTTCGGCAATCTGCTGTACGAGATCGCGGAGCGGGTTGGCGCCGAAATCGCTTCAATCGAGACGGAATGGGGAACCGTGTTCGATCCGGGGGACGTCATAAACGCCATACACAGGGAAAAGCCGGCGCTTGTGCTGATGGTACACGGGGAAACCTCGACCGGTCGGATGCAGCCTTTAGCCGAGATCGGCAAGGCATGCCGGGAGCTCGGTATTCTCTTTGTCGTTGATGCGGTAGCAACGATCGGCGGCGTTCCGGTGAATACGGATGAATGGTTCATCGACGCGGTCATTGGCGGAACGCAAAAATGCCTGTCCGTACCTGCCGGAATGGCTCCGATTACGTACAATGACATCGCGGCGGCCAAGATTAACGCCCGCAAGTCTATTGAACGGGGACTGCGGACAACGCAGGCGTCTAGCCTCGATAACAGCTCTGCATGCCGCCCTGTCATTCGGAGCAATTACTTCGACCTCGCCCAGCTGCAGGATTATTGGAGCCCGGCCCGGCTTAATCATCATACCGAGATGACCTCCATGCTGTATGCGCTTCGCGAGGGGCTGCGCCTGGTGCTGGAGGAAGGTCTGGAGGAGCGCTTCGCCCGCCACCGGTTGAACGAATCCGCTCTTATTGCCGGATTAGAGGCGATGGGCCTTGCTTTGTACGGCGACCCGTCCTGTAAGCTGCCGGTTGTAACCTGCATTACGATTCCAGGCGGGATCGACGGCGAATCGGTTCGCGGTATGCTGCTGAACGCCTTTGGCATCGAAATCGCCAGCTCCTTCGGCAGTTTGAAAGGGAAAATATGGCGGATCGGCACCATGGGCTATAGCTGCCGCCGGCAAAATGTCCTTCAATTGATAGGCGCGCTGGAAGCGGTATTAATCCGTCACGGAGCAAAGCTTCACGCGGGAGCGGGCTTGCAGGCCGCGCTGGATGTTTACGATCAAACATAGTAAAATGACGGAACAACCTACGTTTCGCGAGCTGTAATATAATTATATTTTGAGAAACGGTGTCCACCTTTTTGCGTTAAGCAGAGAGGGAGATGCCGTTTTCACATACCGTTATCCATAAACGTCCCCGGAAGGAAGGTGTACATCATGAATCCGCAACAAACCGAACGAAACGAACGCATGAAGGAACTGCCCAAGATCGATCTGCATGTGCATTTGGACGGCAGCGTAAAGCCGGATACAATCCGGGAGCTGGCGAAGGAGCAAGGAAAGCCGCTTCCGGCAGGCGCGGAAGGCGATCTGACCCCATGGATGCAAATTGATGAAACCTGTAACAGCCTGGTTGAATATTTGAGCAAGTTCAATTTCGTCCTGCCGTTTATGCAGACGGCCGAATCGCTTGAGCGCATTGCGGAGGAGGTGGTCGAGCAGGCGGCGGCTTCCGGGTGTCTCTACATTGAAGTTCGATTTGCCCCTTTGCTTCATACCCTTGAAGGCCTATCGGCAGGCGAAGCGATTCTGCATACGATTGCCGGACTGCAGAAGGGCGAACAAACGTTTGGCGTCAAAGCTAGAGTGATCGTCATCTGTATGCGCCATGATTCGGTAGAGAGAAACCTTGAGGTTATCGAGGCGGCCCGCGAATATTACGGAAAAGGCGTGGTTGCCGTCGATCTGGCTGGCGACGAAGCGGGATTCCCTCCGGAACTCCATCAAGAAGTGTTCGAGCTGGCGAATCGCTACGAGCTGCCGATCACGATTCATGCCGGCGAAGCGGGCGGCGCGGCTAACGTAAAAGAATCCATTACCAGACTAGGTGCCCGCCGGATTGGCCATGGCGTTCGCATTACCGAGGATCCGTCGGTTATCGAGTTGGTAAGAACAACCCGAACCCCGCTCGAAATGTGTCCGGTCAGCAATATTCAGACCAAAGCGGTAACGGGCTGGGATGCTTATCCGATCCGCAGATTTCTGGAGGAGGGACTTCTGGTTACGGTGAATACGGATAACATGACGGTGTCCGGCACTACGATGAATTACGAATTCGAGATGCTTGCGGAGCATTGCGGCTTTACGATCGAAGAGCTTGCGCAGCTGACCGTTAATAGCGCTGAAGCAGCCTTCCTTCAAGGCGAGGAAAAGGAAGAGCTTAAAGCGGCAGTTCATAACGCATTGCAAAAGCTAGGCTATACCCTCTAATCTTTTTTTGCGCTTAGCGGCAGGGATCATAGAGAGAATGGCGAACCTCCCAATATAGGGAGAAAACGTTTTCTATTCAGCCAACTCCTGCCCATTACAGCGTCCGGAAAAGAAAGGGGTATAAGTATGAGTCAGTCGGCAATCGGAACAAAGATGATCACCCAAATCGGGATTCTTGTGCATGATATCGAGGCGGTAAGCGAAGCGTATGCGAATTTCTTCGGAGTAGAAAAGCCGGGGTGGAGCTGGACGGATACCCCGGACAAAGCCCAAACCGAGTTTCAAGGCGAACCTTCCGAAGCGCGGGCGAAGCTGGCCTTTTTCGATATGGACTCCCTTCAGCTCGAGCTGATCGAACCGGATATGCACCCGAGCACCTGGCGGAATTATTTGGAGGAGCACGGGGAAGGACCGCATCATATCGCGTTTGTGATTGAAGGCATGAAAGAGAAGATTGCCATCATGGAGAGCAAAGGCATGAAGCTGCAGCAGAAGGGCGAATATACCGGCGGGCGTTATGCGTATTTCGATACGGTTCCGCAGCTTAAGGTATTGGTCGAACTGCTGGAGAACGATAAATAACAACGGGGGGAGGACGGCACGATGCATAAATTGTTAGCGGTAGTCGGGGATTACTATCATCCCGAGGCGGTTGTTAAAGAAGGACTTGAGGAAAGCCTGGCATCCTGGCTGGCTAGCGGCAACGTAAGTCTTGCTTACACGACGGTCGACCGTCTGACGACAGCGCTTCGGGATAAGCCGGACGCGGTCATTCTCTTCAAGGACGATAAAATCAATCCGGCCGACGAGAACCCGGCGCATTGGCTGGATTCCGAGACGGAGCAAGCGATGCTCCAGTACGTCTATGAAGGCGGCGGCTGGTTCTCCTGGCATTCCGGGCTTGCGTCTTATCCGGAGGACGGCGCATACATCTCGATGACACGCGGATATTTCAAGTACCATCCCGAGCAGAAGCCGGTTCGCTTTGAACCTGTGGCGAGTGATTTCTCGGGTTCAACCGACCATTTTGTCATTAACCCGGCGTTAGGCTTCGAATCGGTGGAAGAGCACTATTTCGTCTATTGCGACGAAGCCAATACCCATGTGTTCATGCGAACCTTCTCGGAGGACGGAGAATCGATCGGCGGCTGGTCGCATCCTTACGGCAAAGGACGGGTATGCTGCCTGACCCCGGCCCATAATCTTCACTCTCTCATCCTAAGCGAAATGAAGCAATTGGTTGAGGCCTGCATTCGATGGTGCGCACGGGCATAAAACCGCATATCCGCGATTAAGCTCCTTCTATAGAGGAGCTTCTTCTTTTTCTGCTATAATGTCGGTATGTACATAAGGTGGTGCTCGTAATGGAAAAAATGATCGATGATCAATGCGACGATTCGTGCCATGGCACGGAGCTTCACAGCGATAGTCTGGCAAATGCCAGAATGGAAGAGCCGACCGCCATTGACCTGGCGGAGATGTTCAAGGCGCTTGGCGACCCGACCCGGGTGAAAATGATTTACGCGCTGCTTGACCGGGAGCTCTGCGTGCATGATTTATGCCAGGTGCTCGACATGGCGCAATCGGCTGTCTCCCATCAGCTGCGGTATTTGCGCAACGTCCGGATAGTTAAACGGCGCAAGGCCGGCAAGACGGTCTATTATTCGCTGGACGATGACCATGTGAAGGAAATCTTTATTCAGACGCTCCAGCATGTGCAGCATTATGCCTGATTGACCCCAAATCCGGAAGGCTTAAGGAGTGTTGTGCGCTATGAAAATCGTGGTTGTCTCGGATACCCATATGCCGCGAATGGCGAAGGCTCTTCCGCCCAGGCTTCTTGCCGAGCTTGCGAACGCCGATCTCATTCTTCATGCGGGCGATTGGACCAGCTTAGACGTATACAGGGAGCTGTCAAGGTTTGCACCGGTTAAAGGCGTCGCCGGCAACAATGACGGGGAAACGATCGTCAAGAAGCTGGGCTATAAGAAAATCGTAAACGCCGGCGGGAAGCGGATTGGCCTTGCGCACGGCCATCTTCCCTACGCAAGCAAGAAGGCGGAGCAGAACGCCGCCTTGTCATTTGCCGCGGGACAGGTGGATGCGATCGTATTTGGCCACTCCCATGTTCCATTCCTGAAGGAACAAAGCGGAATTCTGCTGTTTAACCCCGGCTCGGCGACGGCAAAACGCAAGCAGCCTCAATATTCGTTTGGCATTATGAGCATTACGGAAGGCGAACTGAAGGCACGGCATATTTTTTACGATAACAAAGTCTGAAGTGCCGCAAGGGAGGCTGGTATAATCGTCTACATCCTAATCGGGCTGGCGGCCCTAATTGCGCTGATCTACGGTTTGTTTATTCTCCCTACGCAATGGCTGAAGGTCGAGAGAGTCCGTTATAAGACGGGAGCAGGTATAAAAGTTCTTCAAATCAGCGATATTCATATCGAGCATATTCGTATTCCGGCCAGCCGGTTAACCCGTTTAATAAAGGCGGAGAAACCCGCGTATATTGCGATTACCGGTGATTTTACCGAGCTTGCCCCGTATCTTCACAAGCTGCAGCGCTACATGAAAGAGCTGGCATCCGCAGGCGTACCCATCCTGGCGGTCTACGGGAATCACGATCATCATCTGGCTCCCGACGCGCTGAAGCAATTAACGAAGATACTCGAGGGCGCCGGGGTCCGCCTGCTTCACAACGAAGTGCTGGATCAAGGGCATTATCAGTTTATCGGCATTGATGATTGGACCAGCAAAAAAAGCGATCCCGAACGTGCGTTCGCGAAGGCTGATTCCGGCAAACCATCGATTGTTTTAACGCATGATCCGAATGTTGTCCTGCATATCAAGGATTCGTTCGCTTACCTGATGGCAGGGCATTTTCACGGGATGCAGTTTCATCTTCCGTTCCTGTTCAAGTATTTGAAGAAGGGCGCATTGCCTGCGGCGGGAATTTATAAAGGGATGCACAAGATGGAGAACGGCATGATTTATATTTCGAAAGGAATCAGCCAGACCGGCACGAATGCCCGATTCCTTATTCGAAGCGAGGTCACCATCCATCAATTGTAGCAGACGGGGAGCGGGAAGCGTGACGGACCGGGAGCAACAGCCGAAATCTTGCAAAATCGAACGCATCGCATCCGTAGCAGGCCTTACGGACGATCTGGTGCGGCTCGAAGTAGAAGGAAAGTTTGTTAACGTCCCCCGAAGCAAGACTTCGGAAAACCTGGTTCTTGGCGATCGGGTGAGCTGGAGCGGGACAGTCTGGGTGAAAATACGGGAAGAGGAGGTGAAGAACCGATGAAAATGAGCGTTACTTCTGCCGCAACGGCACTTTTCAAACAAGAATGGGGTTTCCAGAACAACGACAGCGTGCGGATCTTTGTCCGTTACAGCGGCGGCGGAGAAGACGCCTTCGCATTTGGCATTATGAAGGATACCGCCCGTTATCCGGCCGTATCGACGGTGGAGGACGGCATTACGTTCTACATGGAGGAAAATGATGCGTGGTATATGGAAGGAAAGGATCTTACCATCGACTGCCGCAATGACAATATCGTATTTCTTCGTTAAGCTCTCGCTTAAACGATACAAAGAAAGACGCTTCAACCCTGTAACCACATGGTCTTGAAGCGTCTTTTCTTCATATTGCCCCGGCCCGATTGCTATAAGGGCAGCTATAGGAATGGAAGCTTGAAGGGTTTCTTGACGAGCGGATACAGCCACTTCACTCCGCTGGGCGTTAACGTGTCCGCAATCAAATGCGATAAGTACCCGGCGACGGCAATCTGCATAACGCCTTCCAGCTGAAGCTGCTGCTCCAATCCCCACGCAATGGCGCCCCACGCGACAACCGCCCATATCGTATGGGTTAATCCGCGGTGCTTCAGCCAAGGCACCCAAACGACAAAGATGCCAAAACCGATTAACCAGGTCATGCCCATCGTTATTCCGCCATAGATCAATGCGGCGCCTACCGCGCTAACCAATGCGTTGCGGATCGTGCCGCTGCGTACGACAAGTCCTAACAGCAGAAGGGCGGCGCAGGCAATGCCAAGAGGGATGTTTATGTAATGATCGCTCAAGTATAGATACGCCGTGACGGCGGTCAGCAGCCAGCCGCTTCCGAGAAGCAGGCCGTGCAGCCATTTGGAAATTTTGCTTGCTTTCGAGCTTAATAGGCTAGGCCCGTCAAGATCGGCGCTTAAGGCGGAGAATGCGGCTACGGCAATATAAGTTGCTGCATTAACGAGAGTAAACGGATAATGAGCCGCTGCGGCTGAGCCAATCGCAACGCCGATAGTAAGATGAGTCGTGCCTTTCATTGGACCTCCTGTGACTGTTTTGCAGTAATCAAACATATGTTCGCATAACCATTATAGCGTATATGTTCGGCAAATGCCACATGAGTCAACATAAAAATTCATACGTTAACTCATCGTCAAGGAGCGATCCTAATTCAATTGTACGTCCATCGTAAAAACCTGCACGGAGACTGCGATACGTTTTGTATATTTTTCCATATAACAACCTCCTTTATTTGGATGCCGTAATGTATGCGAATGCTAACGGTCCTTCCGCGGACGGCGGTCAATCTCTTCCGATACGACAAAGGCGAGCTCTTCATTGCCAAACAGCGACAACACCTGCAAAACGGTAGCATCGTCAATATCGCCCGCTTCTTCCTTAGGCGCGGTTAATGGTAATGCTGCAAGCAGGCGGGGATTTCCGCCCTGATGCGGATACGCCCGGGAATAGAGTTCTACCGCATCCAGACCATAATTCACGCACCACTGGGCGAACACAAGAATCATCGTATCTTCATCCCGTTTATATCTTTCTATGATAATCTGTTCCATTTCTTTTGAATTCATTGCTATTTCTCCTTTAAGAAGGTAATATAATTTACGAAAAAATATTCATAATAGACGGATTGTAATATGAAAATAGCCAGATTACAAATGCTATTCTAATGGAGGAATCTATTATGCCTTCCTGCTATTTAACGGATCTGGACGGCACGCTGCTTCGTTCGGATCAGACTTTATCGGCTTATACGATAACTCAGCTTAAGGAAGCGCTGAATGCGGGCGTAATTATCAGCTATGCGACAGCTAGAAGTTATGCGAGCTCTCATAAGGTTACTTCTTCCATTCCCTGGCGTTATCCGGTTGTGCTGTATAACGGCGCCGTTATTTTCGATCCTGAAGGGAAGCGGGTGTTAGGCGGCAATTGGCTTAGTCCTCAATTATCGAATGATATACTGGAAGCGGGACGGCAGCATGGACTCGCTCCGCTCGTATTCGCGTTGAATGAAGACGATCAGGAGAAAGTGCTGCATGAGAAGCTAACCCGGCCGGGAGACCTTTCCTTTTATGAGAGCAGACCCCAAGACCCGCGTTTTACGGAACTAGAGCATCTTCATGTCGATGATTCCTTCCGTTCTCTTATCATCAGTTACATCGGACTGTATGAAGAGCTTGAGCCGTTGAAACAGACGGCAGAGCGATTGTTTGGCGGGCTTGTTCACATGGAGTTCATAAAAGACGCGTATATTAAAGATCATTATTTTCTCGAAATGAGTCATCCCTTGGCGAATAAAGGCGAAGGGGCGAGGTTATGGGCAAAGCTCGTCGGAACGGAGCTGTCGGATGTTACGGTATTTGGCGACAATCTGAATGATCTAGGCATGTTCCGAGCGGCAGGAACCCGAATAGCCGTCGCGGATGCGCATGAACAAATCTTGCGATTGGCGGACCGCATCGCCGGCACCAATAATGAGGATGCGGTCGCCCGATATATAGCAGTAGAACGGTCTCGATTGACTACTTGGGAATAAAGAGGGGAATTATGAGAAGACTTCAAGGCCTGATTGCAATGATGTTCATTATTCTCGTTTTGCTGGCACCTATGCCCGCTTTTGCCGAAGAAACCTTGCAGACGCCAGGGGAACAAACCAGGCAGCCCGCCGATCAGACGGTAGTGCAGCTGCCGGAAACGCCTCATTCCGAGGCGGCAATCTTGATTGATGCCAAATCCGGCGCCGTGTTGTTTGCCAAGAATGAAACGGAACGCTTGTACCCGGCCAGCATAACCAAAATTGTAACCGGCATCATTGCGCTGGAGCAATCGGATCCTTCCGACATCGTAACCGTCTCCAAGACGGCGCGGGGCGAAGACGGCACCCGGATCTACCTGGCGGAAGGCGAGCAGAAGCCGATGCTGGATCTTATCGAAGGTATGCTCATTAACTCCGGGAACGATGCGGCCACCGCGATAGCGGAGCATATCGACGGTACCAAAGAGCAATTTGCCGTTCGTATGAATGAATTTGTGCGCAAGCTTGGACTCTGGGATACGAATTTCGTCAATCCAAGCGGCTTGCCGGATGATAATCAATACACGACAGCGAGAGATATGGCCAAGATTGCGCAATATGCGATGCAAAACGAGCAATTCCGGCAGGTGGTGGCAACCAAATCGAGGCCGTGGGTCGGTCAAGAATGGGTCTCCAAGCTAGAAAACCACAACAAGCTGCTGGGCAGCTACGATGGCGCCATTGGCGTGAAGAACGGCTTTACGCAGGCGGCAGGCTATACCTTGGTTTCCGCGGCGCAGCGCGGCGATATGGAGCTTATTGGCGTTATTCTGAAAGGCGCTACCGATTCGGGCGTTTATAAGGATATGACGCAGCTGCTTGATTACGGGTTTGCCCATTTTTCGAGCATGCAGGTTATGGCCGCCGACGAGAAGCGGACGTTCGTAACGCGGGACACAGGGAAGCCGGCGGAATTTATGGCCGACAAGCCGCTATACGTGACGGTCAAGGACGGGGTTGTTCCTGACGTAGTTGTAGACTCAAGCGGCAAAGCTTACGTTCAATCTTCGGAGGTTTATAATCCGGCCGAAACAGCGGGGACTTTGGTTCCGATCATTCCGCTTGCCGAACAGGCAGAGGTTCAGATTGCCTCGGTTAAGAATTCGGATCCCCTCAAAGGCAGCGGACAATCCGATAATTTCACAGGCTGGCATCTGGGAATTGCGATTACCTGGTCCGTCATGCTTCTATTCATGCTGTTAGCAGGAAGAATCATGTATGTAAGGCAACGCAGAAGAAGACTATATAAATAAAGCGTAAGAGCCAGGACTTATAAGAAGTCTTGGCTCTTTTTAAATTCCAGCCGTTTCACTTAGGGTAGGCAAAATTTGTCGAATTCGATTACAATAGAGGTATTCGGACAGGAGGAATAGCAATATGAACGCAAAGACACGAATTATTTTGGATGTAGACACGGGGATTGACGATGCACTGGCCATTTTGTATGCCTTGCTCTCGCCGGATATTCATGTGGAAGGACTAACAACCGGCTTTGGAAATATTCATGTGGAACAAGCTACGGAAAATACGCTCAGGCTCATTAAGCTGGCGAATTGCGGCTACGAGGTGCCGGTCGCGGCAGGGGCTTCCGGTCCGCTGAAGCGTGAATATGCCGGTCCGGTGCCGCATATTCACGGCTATAACGGGATTGGCGACGCGGAGATTCCGCCAACGGAGCAGCAGCCTCTGAAGGAATCGGCAGCGGAATTTATCGTCCGTAAAGCCCACGAACTGCCGGGCGAGCTGGTTGTGATTACCGTCGGCCGCATGACCAACCTGGCTCTGGCCTTGTCGCTGGATCCATCCATTGCGGGCAAGATCCGTCAAGTTGTCGTAATGGGCGGAACCGTCTTCGCTGCGGGTAACGTCACTCCGGTCAGCGAAGCGAATCTGTGGGGCGACCCGGAGGCGGCTCAGCAAGTGTTCCGTTCCGAGGTGCCGCTTACGATTGTAGGTCTGGACGTTACGCTGGAAACGAGATTATCCAAAGGTCATCTGGCCCAGCTTCGTCAGCTTGCACCGGATAACAAACAGCCAATCGTCGATTTTTTACATACATCGCTCGAGAAGTATTTCGATTTCTATCTCCAAACCAATCAATACCTCGGCGAATGCCCGATGCATGACCCGCTTGCGGTGCTGGTCGCGGTTAATCCGTCTCTTGTGAACACAAGAGTCATGCATGCGGATATCGATTGCGGACACGACTTGACGGCAGGCATGATCATTACGGACCGCCGGGTCATTCCGGCCGTTGGAAGAGAGATTACATTCTGTCTGGAAGTGGATGCCGACCGTGCTCTGCGGCAAATGCTGTCCGTGTTTCTTGCACCTTAAGAACAGATAAGTTGATATCGACAAGGAAAGAAGATGGCTCATATGGAACAACGTTATTCCCGCGAATCCAGATGCTACAAGACGTCCAGGATTTTCCCGACGGATGTGAATAACCACAACACGTTATTTGGCGGCAAGCTGATGGCCTATATCGATGATATTGCGTCCATTGCCGCGACTAAGCATTGCCGGCGCGCCGTCGTAACCGCGTCCACCGACTCCGTCGATTTTCTGCAGCCGATCCGGCCGTCGGATTCCGTATGCCTGGAGTCCTTTGTTACTTGGACGGGCCGTACGTCCGTGGAGGTGTTTGTTAAGGTCATTAAAGAAGATCTATTAACCGGGGAGCGCGTCGTTGCGGCAACCTCTTTCCTGACCTTTGTCGCTCTGGATCAGAATAAGCACCCGGTACCCGTGCCCAAGGTCATTCCGGAGTCCGAGGAGGAATTCAAGCTGTACGAGACGGCTCCTCATCGTGCGGAGATGCGGCGGATTCGCCGCGAGGAGAGCAAGAAATTCGCGGACTTTTTGACGGTTGCCCATCCGTGGGATTAATAGAGGACAGAAAAAATGCGCATTCAGCTCGAATGCGCATTTACTACATAGTGGATACAGCCGTATACGAATAAGGCTAAAACCACGCATAATCCAATGATAATGAATACTGCTTTACGACCATTCATTTAAGCACCAGCTTTCTTATGTACATCGATCTTGGGTCTATTATATACGAATATGGTAGTAAAGTCATGGCAAGGCAAGTCTTGCTTCATTCCGCGATGTTACATATACTTTTAGAATCGGGTTATGCTTGACCCGGCTTTAAGGAAGTCTGGCAAGAGGGGAATGACGACAAAATGGAGCAAGCTTCCAAACCGCAGCAGGATGCCACAAACATTCCGCAGGAGGAGTTTTTCGCTGCTGCCGCATTATTTTGCCGCGCATATCCAGTATTCGTCGCGGAGATTGACCGTGTAGAAGCCGAACGCGGAAGATTAAACGACTTCCAGCTTATGCGTGCGGTGAACAAAGCCAAAGAAGGTCTTGTTATTTTGGGCTGGGATTGCCGAAAAGCCGTTAATGCGCTATTTGATACGTATGTGGAGATCTATAAGCATAGCAGCAAGGATGACGCCAACGAATGGGCGGAATCAACCTTCGGCTGCAGCAAGACCCTAATCTACGAGCCTCCTCTTGAAGAGGAAGAGATACTGGAGCAAGGCTTGTCCCTGGAATTTCGCATTGAGCAGCTTACGGCACTTATTCATGAACAAGAGGCAACTCTGCTGCAAAATTACAGGGATCTCTACCGGCTTAAGATCGCTGCCGCCCATGAGGCGGAAGCCGATAACAGCCAGGGAGAATCGGAGCAAAACAGCAATCAGCTTGAAGAGTAAGGAGAAAAACCGCTGTCGGCTCCGGCAGCGGTTTTTCCCATTCGGTTTGCGTAAACGATTTCATGCGAAGGGTTGTATGCTATACTTAGAAAGCGATACCTGCTCAGACTTGGTTGAAAAAGATTAGGAACGGACAGTCAGGGAGAGGAGACGGGAAACATGATCAGAACTATGCTAGTGACAGGCGCGGATCGCGGGGTTGGCTTGGCGCTTGCCGCCAAATGGCTGGAGGACGGCAACCGCGTATTCGCGGGACAATATGCGGACAGCCCCGGATTGCAAGAGCTGCTGCAGCAATACGGCGAGCAGCTGACGGTGTTCCCGCTGAATGTGGCAAGCGACGCAAGCGTGAAGCAAGCTCATGAATGGGTACGGTCCCGGACGGATAAGCTTGATGTTCTTATAAATAATGCCGCGATCCTGGGAGATATTCGAAATACTATTCTCGGAGAGCTCCAATATGAAGAAATGCTGAGTGTATTTAACGTGAATGCTCTAGGCAGCTTACGCATGAGCCAGACGTTTACGCCTCTTCTGCTGCAAAGCGATTCCAAGCTGATCGCCAATATTTCATCGGAAGCAGGCAGCGTTACTGATTGCTGGCGCGATGCCTGGTACGCGTACTGCATGTCCAAGACGGCGGTGAACATGCAATCGAAGCTCATACATAACGGACTCAAGCCGCAGGGAGGACGCGTGCTGGTCATTCATCCGGGCTGGGTGAAGACGTTTATGCAGGGCAAGCTGGATGAAGCGGCCGAGCTGACACCCGAGCAGTCCGCGGCAGGAATTACGAAGGTGATCCAGTCGGCATTAGCAAGAGATGCGGCTGAAATGGAATGCGAATACGTAGATTACGAAGGTAGGAAATTGAATTGGTAAAGACACTTTTAGAAGCGTTTAACGCAGCGGAATACCCGGTAGTCGGACATGGAAAACGCAATGTTCAGGTCCTTAAGGATACCTTTGACCATCTGGACGGCGAGATGGATAGCGATATTTACGGTACGGGAAAAGTGATCGAAGATTTTCAAGCGAAAATAGCGGCTTTTCTAGGGAAACCTTCGGCAGTCTTTTTTCCTAGCGGTACGATGGCCCAGCAAATCGCGCTTCGGCTATGGTGCGAGGAGAAGAGCAGCCGCAAGGTTGCTTACCATCCATTATGCCATCTGGAGATTCACGAGCAGGATGGTCTGAAGGAGCTTCATCATTTGGAACCCGTACTGCTGGCCGATAAAGACCGCTTAATCACGCTTGATGATGTGAAGAGCATGGATGATGACATTGCTTGTATGCTGCTTGAACTGCCCCAAAGGGAAATAGGAGGACAGCTGCCCGCCTATGAGGAGCTTGAGGCGATTGCGGACTACTGCCGCGAGAAAGGCATCAAGCTTCATCTTGACGGTGCTAGACTTTTTGAGATTTTGCCTTATTACGGGAAGACGGCGGCAGAAGTGTGCAGCTTGTTTGATAGTGTTTACGTGTCCTTTTACAAAGGCATCGGCGGTATTGCGGGAGCAATTCTTTCGGGCGAGGAAGAGTTCACGAAGCTATCGAAGATCTGGAAACGGCGCCATGGCGGAGATCTGATCAGTCTCTATCCGTATATTCTAAGCGCGGATCAGGCGTTTGACGAACGGCATCCGAAGATGGAGCAGTATTACCTTTCTGCCATAGAACTAGCCGGCCTGTACAATAGCGGAATTGAAGGCATTAGAACACGCCCGATGGTGCCGGTATCGAACATGTTTCACGTTTATGCCGCCATGCCGAAAGAAACCTTTGAGAGGATCTTGCTTGAGATATGCGAAGAGTCCGGGATTGGCTTGACGGGCAATGTCCGTGACGCAGGGGAAGGGGCCTCCTATTATGAAGTAAGCTTGGGAGACCGTTATCCCGCGATTCCGAAGGAACGGTTGAAACAAGCCTTTGAGCTGCTTCACGAGAAAGTAAAACAAACGGCGAAATGAATATGTTACTATTTTCTATATAGCGGTGAAGGAGGAAGCGAGAATGTCGGATTATGATGAGCTCTCGGAAAGACGAAGGAATAAGCTGAAGCTGATGCAGTTCGATAAGGATGAGCATTCCTTGGTCGAATCGGACAAGCCGAAGGAAACCTTCGAGGATGTTGGCGGACTGGAAGAAGTAAAGAAGAAGATCCGCATGAACTTTATACTGCCTTTGCAGCAGCCGGAAATCTTCAAGGCTTACGGCAAAGAGGCTGGCGGCAGCCTTCTCTTGTTCGGACCTCCCGGATGCGGCAAGACGTTCCTTGCCCGAGCGGTCGCCGGCGAGATTGACGCGAATTTCATTCATATCGAGCTGCAGGCGATCCTGTCGATGTATGTCGGTCAAAGCGAGCATAACCTGCACGACGTATTCCAGAAAGCCCGGGAAAATAAGCCATGCGTTATCTTTATCGATGAGCTGGATGCAATGGGCGGCAGCCGTCATCAGATGAGGCAGCATCACGAGCGCATGCTCGTCAATCAGCTTCTGACGGAGCTGGACGGACTGCAATCCGGCAACGACCAGGTATTCGTCATTGGGGCAACCAATACGCCTTGGTATCTGGATTCTGCCTTGCGCCGCCCCGGAAGGTTCAATCATCTAGTGTTTGTACCGCCGCCTGAAGAGGAGGAGCGTTCCACCATCTTACAGCTGAAGCTTGCAGGCAAGCCTACGAGCTCGCTCAATCTGGGCAAGCTTGCCGCAGAGACGAAGCTGTTCTCCGGAGCCGACCTGGAGCAGGTTGTGAATGATGCCGTAACCTCTGCGATGGAGAGAACGTTCGAGACCGGCGACATTCAGCCGATTACGCAGGATGATCTCCGGAAAGCGCTGAAGGAGCGGAAGGCGACAACGATCGAATGGTTTGCGACAGCGAGAAACTATGCCACCTTCAGCGACGTGAACGGGGATTACAAGATTGTGCTGGATTACGCGAAGAAGCATGGGATAAAATAAACGATTCGGGAGGAGGATGAAGTAGTGGAAGAAGAGACATTAACCCCATCCTCTCTTACTGGCTATACGAGCGTGTACCAGCTGATGTCCTGGAAGAAATATAAGGAAGCCTTGCTTGAAACGGAGAAGCTGCTAAGGGAAGATCCTCATAACCCGGATCCCTACGCCTTATATGCTCAAATTTGCATGTTAATGGGGGATTACGAGAAAGCCCGTCATTGGGTGGAAGAAGCGTTAAAACGGGACCCCGAGCATCATCTAGGCTGGTATGTCCGCGTTTCGTTGTTTTATGAGACCGGCAACGAGGCTGCTTTTCACGAGGCAGTCCATGAAGCGCTGCGAATTGATCCTTACGAGGCTCATTATTATTACTTGCGGGCTAATCAGCTGAACAAGAAGGGCAAGTTCAAGGAAGCGAAGGAGCAAATCGAGGTTGCTCTGGAGCTCGAACCCGAGAATCCGCAATATCTGTCCATTCTTAGTTACACGGAAGCTTTGCTCGGGAATGATGCCGTATCCAGAGATGTCGAGCGGGAAGCTCTCCGTTATGGCGCGGAAGAACCGATTGTGCTGATGTACTTGGCCTGGTCTGCCGCCAGGCGAGGGGATTACAAGCTGCATGAGACTTATATGCGGAGCGCGGTGCGGTTAAATCCGGACGAGAAGCAGTACCAGGATGATTACCTGGAGTCGCTTCAGAATCAATATGTGCTCTACCGGATTTGTTTGTGGCCTAATAAATTATTCCGTAAAATGAAGCCTTGGCAAATTTTCGTGCTGTGGGCGGTATGCTGGTTATTGTTCAAGCCGCTTGTCCTTGTCTTTATTATCCTTCATCTCGTCGCCCACTGGTCGACCAAAGCAATCGTTCATGTGAAGATCTTTGGCTGGCGCAGACGGCGGACATAAGCCTAATACGGAACCCGTGCAAAAACCGGATCGATTCTCTAAAGGAGAATGATCCGGTTTTTTTTAATTTCCGGTTAGATCTAGTTGCTTGTGGGATCTCAAAAATTCCAGATACTGCCTTGATGCGCGGGATAAGTATCGTTTTTCATTCCAGGCGATGGAAAATTCGCGTACGCAGACCGGATCTTGAATGTTCAACAGCTTAACATTGGGATCCTCATTCGTATTGCGCGGCACAAAGGCTATGCCAAGTCCCGCTTGGACAAGGCTCCATAATGCAGAGGGTTCATCGACCTCGCAGATGATAGTTCTGAATATACCCGCGGCTTCGCAATAAGCTTCGTTAATTTGCCGGAACGGATGACCCGCATGATATTCGATATATGCCTCATTCGCTGTTTCGATCAAAGTAATCGTGTCTCTGTCCGCGAGCGGATGAGTGATTGGAACGGCAAGACAGACTTCCGCCTTCAATACGATTTGCTCTTTGATCCAAGATTGGTTCAGAGGCGCCGCAATGAAACAGAGGTCTACGTCGCCGCGCTCCAAGAGGCCGATCATGTCGCCCGAAGAGGCTGGAGGGATCTGGGTCACGCGAAAAATAATGTTCGGATTCTCCTTGCGAAATTCGCTAATGGTGGAAGAGAGTCGATTAAGCGTTGGGGTAGCAAGCCTTATGGTTCCTTGCTCCGTGCCCAGCATATCTGCCAATTCCCGACGTCCTTCGTCAAGCGCGCCAAGCGCGATTTCAACCTGTTGCAGAAATGCCTTGCCGTAGCGATTTAACCGGATTTGCCGGTTATTCCGGTCAAACAGGGGGACGCCGACATCCTCTTCGAGTCGCGATATGGTCTTGCTAAGCGCGGGTTGAGCGATTCGAAGCACTTCGGCAGCTTTGGTCATATGCTCGTATTTCGCAACCGTACGGAAATAATGAAGCTGCAACAGTTCCATTAAGTAAACCTCCCAGTCTTTTTCCATATACCTGAGTATATAATAACATACAATATTATATATTATCCTTTATCGATTGGCAGGGGTATATTGGTAAATATAAAGAGAAACAGGAGGGAAATGCCATGTCAGCGGAACATCTTGATGTCACGCAACCAGCAATAGGAAACGTACTCATTAAGCTTCTTGCGTTCACCCTGATTTTATCTTCCATGAGCGCGACGATGTTCAATATTGTTCTTCCCGAGATCCGGACCGACTTTGAACTCTCCGTCGCTCAAGTCAGTTGGGTATCGACAGCCTATTTACTCATCTATGCAGTAGGTTCCGTTATTTACGGCAAGCTGCTCGATCGGTATCAGGCTAGAAATTTGATTACCTTTGGACTCCTCGTATTTGCTTCAGGCTCATTGCTAGGGCTGCTTGCGGTATCATTCCCATTCGTACTGATGGCCAGAATACTGCAAGCGGTTGGAGCATCCGTTATTCCGGCACTAGCCATGTTAATTCCCGTCCGTTATTTTCCGCCGGAAAGAAGGGGGCATGCCTTGGGAATTTCGGCTACCGGATTAGCGCTTGGCAATGCGATTGGACCCATTGTCTCTTCGCTCTTGGTGTCATTCGTTCATTGGAGATGGTTGTTCGCGATACCTTTGCTCATTCTGATCACCTTGCCGTTCTATCGTAAGCATTTGAGCTCGGATCCAAAAGAAAACGGCCGTATGGATTGGCTTGGAGCAGGCCTGCTTACGGGGACGGTAGCCCTGCTGCTGCTGGCCATTACGCAAGGGAACCTTTGGCTGGGCATCGGAAGTGCCTTGATGCTTATCGGTTTCATCTGGCGTATTCGTACAGCGGCTGATCCGTTCATCTCCAGGGCGCTTATGAGGGATCGCATCTATTTAATGGGGTTAATGATTGCGGCGATCGTGATGAGCATCAGTTATTCATTGCCGTTCCTAACGCCTCAATTGCTGGCGGATATCAATCGGTTGGAGCCCGGCGTAATTGGCTTTGTCATGGTTCCCGGAGCATGCTTGTCCGCTTATTTGGGTCGGAAAGTAGGGAAAATGGCGGATTCCAAAGGCAATTCCTTCGTTTATCACACAGCGTCATTATTATTATTCAGCTGTTTCCTTCTGTTATCGATATTTGTTGGGAGTCCGGCCATTCTGATCGGATTCATTTTCACCATTGGCAATGCAGGCCAGATGTTTATGCAAATCGTACTATCCAATACCATCTCGCGCAGCATTCCTAGGGATCAGATTGGAGTTGGAATGGGGTTGTTGACGCTGTGCAGTTTCCTGTCCGGTGCGGTCTCTACGGGGATATACGGCAAAGTGATGGATCACAGCGCCCGGTCGAGCTGGATACCTTGGCATTCCAACGAAGCCTCTTTTGTATTCAGTAATTTATATCTTGTACTGGCTCTTCTTCACATTGGCCTGCTTTTTCTGTATCGAAGTGTATATGCAAGCGGGAAAAAGACGAATTCGGCTGGACGAATGCTTGGTAATCACCGATAAGGAATAGACGGATCGATCTGCTTGAGGGATCGGTTCGCTTTTTATTGAAAAAAGCATTGACTCTCCTCTTAGGGGAGACTATAAACTTCATGATGTGAACGGCCGTTCCAAAAGTTAGGGAAACAGGAGGTTGAGCATGTTATTGTCGGTGAAAGAGGTCTCCGAGATGGCCCATGTGACCATCAAAACGCTGCATCATTATCATAAAATCGGTCTCCTTAAGCCAACTGAAATCAGCGAAGCCGGTTACCGGTTGTACGGTGAAAAAGAGCTGCAGCGCCTGCAGGAAATTCTATTTTACCGCGAGCTGGAATTTTCATTGGATCAAATTAAGGAAATTATGAATTCCAACCCGGATCGCAAGAGCATTCTCGAGAAACAGGAAGCACTGCTAATCAGCAAGAGTCAAAGGCTTGATACCCTTATTGATACGATTAAATTAACGATAACGTCGATGAAAGAAGGAATAACTATGGAGAACAACCAATTATTTGCCGGCTTTGCTAACGAGCGGCAATGGAATGAAGCCCTTGAAGAGCAGAGTAAATACCTGGAGGAAACCTACGGCATGGAGCCGTTAAAGGTTCAGGAGGCTGATGTTCAAACGATGAATGAGCAGGCTGCCGAAGCGGTGACCTTCATGAGCAACATGGCTGAATCGTTAAGAGCCGGATTGAAGCATAACGAAGCGAAGATAGCTGATTATATAAAGAATCATTTAGATTTCCTGAATAGACACGGGCATAAACTCTCAGCCTTGGATTTTGCTTCGCAAACGAAATTTTTCCTGCAGGATGATTTCCATTTGAGTATGCTGGAGGCTCAACAAACCGGGCTGGCCTATTATCTTGCCGCTGCGGCAGAGGCCTATCAAGCACAAAGCAAGCGATAAAAGGGAAAAAAGAATGTAAGCGTTTACAATGATAAAAAACCAGGTTGAATCAGATAATGATTCTGCTTGGTTTTTTTGCGCGTTATACGGAATACGCGTTTAAACGTGGAAACAAACAAACAATGATTACATTGATATTGATCATCAAATTTTTAATGATTGCAATGACAAGTTCAGCAAAATCAAACCAGATTGATTAATCAAGAATCAAATCTAACAAGAATCAAATCTAATAAGATTAGATCAAATCAAATTGAAATAGATCAAATCAAATCAAATCTAAAGATCAAAATCTAAAGATCAAAATCTAAAGATCAAAATCTAAAGATTAAAATTTAAGAGCAAAATCTGAAGATAAAATTAAAAAGATCTAAGCAAAATCTGAAGATAAAATTAAAAAGATCTAAAATAGCGCAGACAAGCAACTGGCAACTAAATAAGAGCAAACTGGCCCAGCTTTGGTTTTCCTTATTAGCTTTTTCACAAAACCCGTATTTTATACATATGTCTTAAATCCGCAATATCTACAATTTCGTAGTTAACGCCCGCTGATAATGCCCCCATCGAAACGTTTCATTCCACTCTAAAGTCTGAAACGTTCTACCTCGAAGGTTTAACCTATACAACGACGGCCATCGTTGAACAGACCGTTCGAGACTACACTTACTATAACTCAATTCGAATTCAAACGAAACTAAACAACCAGTCGCCGGTTGATTTCCGACGACTGGCTGCTTAAACTTGAAAGGTGTTTTGATCCCTGTCTCAAAAACGGGGGTCAGTCCCTTTGTGACTGATGCTTTTTTTTATGCCCTTTTAAGGGTAAATCTGGAGACATCACTCTTCATCAAACCGGTAAACACAAATATGAATAATTTTCTTCACATTTATTAACGATACTAGTTTTGAAAATAAGCCCGCTGATGAGCGGACTTATTAGGTTTATTTCTTCATTTCATCCTCTTTATCTTCATCCAGTAGCATTCCTTCCCGTGTTCCTTTGCGAAATTCCGAAAAAGTGGATCCAATGGCTCTTCCAAGCTGAGGCAGTTTGGAAGGTCCGAACAGTAGCAAGCCTACGACAACAATAAGGATAAATCCTGTGACTCCAATACCGTATGGCATATAAATTCCTCCTCGTGTTTTCGTTAGAAGTTCATCTTAAATGCAACGTTTTTCTTATCACAACGATTCTTAGAAGCCCCTGCCTGATCCATCGCTAAGAGAAAAAGGAAACTAAGGATAGCTCCAAACCATACAAGACCTAGTCCCTGAAATACAGCGATACAGCGGGTACCTCTCTTCCCAGTTCCTGACCTTCCAAAAACGTATCGATTACTAGAAATAAGAGAAGTCCAACTGTGAAAAATCCATAGGCGTTGTAAACCTACCCTGGCAACAAGCGTTCATACAGAAAATCTACCACATGAACGGATTGTGTCTTGCGGTAATCACCATGCTTCGCTATGCCGAGCTTCATTTGCAATAAACATCCTGGGTTGCTGGTCAGTATGAATTCAGATTCAGTGGCATTGGCATGTTCCATCTTGTGTTCGAGTATTTGTCCGGCCATTGCGGGCTGCGTCAAATTATAGATACCTGCCGATCCGCAGCAGCGGTCGGCTTCCTTCATCTCGGTGAAAACCGTGTTCTCCACTTGCCGGATCAGCTCTCTTGGCGCCTTGGAAGCTCGCATCACGTTGCGCAAATGACAGGAATCCTGATAGGTCACACGCACGGAAGTCATTTCGCCCTGATCAGCATAACGTAATTGACGACCATGCAATACAAGTATTTCCGATATGTCGATTACCCTCTCCGCGAACCAAGCCGCGTCCTCCCGCCACTGCGGATCATCATGCAGCAAATGATCATACTCGACAAGCAACGCGCCGCAACCTCCGGCGTTGGTCACAATATAATCAATTCCAGCTTCCTTAAAACAACGTATGTTACGGCGGGCAAGTGCTCTGGCTTCCTCCGATTCCCCGCTATGTGCGTGAAGCGCGCCACAGCAATTCTGGGATTCGGGAATGATAACCTCGAACCCCGCTTCATTCAGCAACTGGACGGTCCTGACGTTCGTCTTCGTAAACAGCACATCCATGATACAACCCCTGAACAAAGCGACAGTCGCGATTTTATTCCCCTTGGCTGGATGAAGTACGCCCATCTGCTCTATAACGCCGCGAATAGCTGCTTTCGGCAGGATAGCTTCCATCTCACGAATATAGGCAGGAAAAAGCTTCATGACCCCCGAAGTGCGTGCCATCTTGGGTATGCCTGACTTCTGATAAATTCCCATGACATTGCCGAGCAGCTTCATCCGGCTTTGCTTTGGGAATATACTCCGGAATGCAGTACGGTGTATCGCCTTAACCCACCACCGATGGCTTTTCGTATGGTCCTCAATCGCATCCCGTGCCTGCTCAATTAGTTGCCCATACTTCACATCGGCAGGACATGCGGGTTCACACGCACGGCATCCAAGACAATGGTTCATCTGCTCTTCGAAAAGGCGATCCGGTTCAATCACACCATCGACTACCGCTTTCATTAGTGCGATCCTTCCTCGCGGCGATTCGACCTCGACACCCGTCTCCCGGAATGTCGGGCATGCAGGCAAGCAGAAGCCGCAGCGCATGCAGTTGGTGAGCTGCTCGTAATCGAGCGTAAGCCGCAGCTTCTCTGTCATCGAAATACTGGCTTCCCATGCCACAGGTTTCCGATGGTTCGAGTTATCCACGGTCAATCACCACCCTTTTGCGTGTTTCTTTGGCGAACATTTTGCCCGGATTCAGGATATTGTTCGGATCGAACACCTTCTTGATTCCTTTCATCATGGTTAGACCAGCATCACCCACTTTCCATTCAAGGTAAGGTGCCTTTACGATACCGACACCGTGTTCACCTGTTATCGTTCCGCCGAGCCTGATAGCTGCTTCGAAAATTTCTTCAAAAGCCTCCTCTATCCGGTGTACCTCCTCCGGGTTTCGGGCATCCGTCATCGCGGTCGGGTGAAGGTTTCCATCGCCCGCATGTCCGAAGGTGCAAATTTGTACGTCATATTTTTTCGCGATCCGATTGATTTCTAATACCATTTCGGCGATTTTCGAGCGAGGGACGGTAGCATCCTCCAATATCGTCGTCGGCCGCAGTCGAGCGAGCGCCGTGAAGGCACTTCGCCGCGCAGTCAGCAATTTGAGCGACTCTTCCTCATTTTCCGCTACACTAATTCGGTCTGCCTGCTCTGCCCGACATATCTCCTCAATCCGAGCTATATCCCTTTCCACCATCTCCGCATCGCCGTCCTGCTCAATTAACAATATCGCCTCCATATCCCGGGGAAGCCCTAGTTTAGCGTAATCATCCACAACTTGAATCGTTGGTTTATCAAGAAACTCCAAAGTTGCCGGAATAATACGGTTTTCGATGATTTTCGAAACCGTCCTAGCCGCTCCATATATGTCCTTGTACATGGCAAGCATCGTTTTTTTATATTTCGGAGGAGGAATGAGCTTTAACGTCGCTTCTGTAATGACCGCTAGCGTCCCCTCTGAACCGACAAGCAACTTGGTCAAGTCGTATCCTGCCACGTCCTTCATAAGTTTTCCGCCAGTGCGGATGATGTCGCCATTCGCCAAAACGGCTTCCAGACCGATAACATAATCCTTTGTTGTCCCATACTTCAAACCACGAAGTCCACCAGAGCATTCCGCAATGTTGCCACCAATCGTCGAGATGACCATACTGCTCGGATCCGGAGGGTAGAAGAGCCCAAGCTCTTCTATCCGGGTGGTAAATTGCTTGGTAATCATTCCGGGCTGAACAGTTGCTGTCAAATTTTCCAAGTCCACTTCGAGCAAACGGTTCATTCTGTGCATGACCAGGACTATTCCGCCTTGAACAGGTACGGTGCCTGCGCTAAGATTCGTCCCAGAACCTCTGCTCACGATTGGGATACAATAGTTATTCAGCACCTTTATAATACGGGAAACTTGTGCCGTATTTTCGGGATACATAACGGCATTCGGTAATGCTTGCAGCATAGGCGTCCCATCATAGGAATGTGTCACCAACGAATGAGAGTCGTCTTTGAAATAGGCTTCTCCAACAATCTCAATTAATTGTCTTCTAACCTCATCATTAAGCATTGTTAAGCCACCTTCACGGTTAAAATAATCAGGTTATGTTCCAGTGTTTCACTCTACTTTTTCAGGAAACGAATCGAGGTCATTAGGTGTTTGAAGAGAGCAGGGCTTAAGACAGCTTGATGAGCTGGCCGCCGTCTATGACCAGACAGTGTCCCGTCATGTAACGGGACTCGTCGCTCGCCATGAACAGGGCCGCATCGGCAATATCTTCCGGCTGGCCGACCCTTCGCATTGGAATCGTCTTTACATAGGTCCCTATCGCCTGCGGATTCTCTATTAGCGGCTTAGTCAGCCTCGTTTCGATAAAGCCGGGGCACAGCGAATTGACGCGGATGCCGTATTCGGCCAGCTCGAGCGCCATCGACATCATTAGTAGATTCAGACCGCCCTTCGACGCATTGTAATGGGCTTGATCAGACTCAGCTGCCAATCCGTTCACACTCGACATCTGAATAATCGAACCACCGGTTCCTTGATGCACCATATCCCTTGCCGCACGTTGAGATACGAGGAAGGCGCCCTTCAGGTTCACGTTCAAGTGCCGGTCCCAATCCTCCTCCATAATCTCGAGAAAAGCGGATGGCTTGCAAATGCCAGCGTTATTCACAACAATATCGAGCTTGCCCCATTGAGCGGTCACTTTATCGATCATCGTATCAACCTGGGACTTGCTTTGAACGTCCGTAACGACCCCTAACACCTCTGCACCTTCAGCGCGAAGCAATGCGTTTATTTCCTCCAGTGCCTCCGCTTCATTGTCCGCAATCGCCACCTTCGCGCCTTCCCGTGCAAAACGCAGGGAGACGGCACGGCCGATGCCGTGCGATCCACCTGTAATTAAGGCTACTTTATCTTTGAGGCGCATGTCCTTGCCTCCTCCCTTAACTAAAGACGGCCTAAAGCCCGATCCACGGCTAGCAGTGTTATTTCGATATCCGGCAGGCTGTGAGCCGTCGAAATGTACCACAAGCCGTTCGGTCGCAGCAGTACGCCTTCGCTAAGCATAATTTCAGCAAATCGGGCATACTTGCCTGCATCTCTTTTATTGAAGGTGTCAAAATCCGTAACCTCCCGCTCATCGGTAAACATCAGATGGAAAACCGGACCAAGCTGATTGATCACGCCTGGAATACGATGCTTGCTCAGCAACGCGCGAATACCGGCAGATAAGGTGACTAATAGCTCTTCCATACGCTTGTAGGCGGTCCCCCCATTACTTGCAAGCTCTCGGATCGTAGTGAGCGCAGCGGTAATGGCCACACCGTTCCCGTTCAATGTTCCCAGATGACTGACATCGGATGAGTCGATATATTTCATAAGCGCGGACGTACCGGCTACAGCGCTGATTGCAATCCCCCCGCCCATCGCTTTGCCAATAGTGACCAGATCCGGCTTGATGCCGAACCTTTCATGCGCGCCGCCAAGACTTAATCGGAAGCCTGTAATGACTTCATCCAAAATAAAAACGATCCCCAGCTCCTTCGTTAACCGGCCGATAAGCTCCAAATAACCGGGCTTTGGTTGAATACAGCCCGAATTACACATAACCGGCTCCGAAATAACGGCAGCGATCTCGGGGGCTCGGGTCCTTAACGTCGATTCCAGCGCGGCCGGATCGTTCCATGGAAGCAGGATGATATCGTCCAGACTGTTATCGCTTTGCCCCATCGTGCCCGGAGGTACTGCGGAAGTCTCTCCACCGGCGGCCTGCCCGCTTAATCCGGCTCCGGGAAAAGAGGTAAAAATCGAATCCGACCAGCCATGATAATGCCCATGAAAACGGACAATCTTACTTTTCCTCGTATGGGCACGGGCGAGGCGTAGCGCAAGCATAACCGCTTCGGTACCCGAGCCGCTGAATGCGACCTTCTCCGCGCAGGGAAGCACTTTCACCAGCAGATCGGCCAGCTCGATTTCGCCTTCGTGCTGCAATCCGTACGTGTACCCTTTGCGCATCGAGGCTAAGATCGAATCTGTTAATCCGTCATGAGCATGCCCGAGAATCAAAGGGCCATAGGCGAGTAAATAATCGATGTAGGTATTCCCGTCTACGTCCTTCAGGCGGGCGCCTTTGGCAGATTCAGCGTACAACGGAACCGGCTTCATCGAAGCGCGAAGCGAGCTCGCGACGCCTCCGGCAAGATGCCGCTGCGCTCGCTGGTAGTTGGCTTTGGAACGTTCAATATTTAACATTTGGGATTTACCTCCGTAACTAGATATAGACGAATCCAAAGGAAAGATAGGACGTTTGATATGTTTATATGGAAAATGGGACAGGTTGGAACTGCAGCAGCCCGGCGTATCGACGGGTAAGACAGCCTTGCAAATGGACCCGAATGCGGTCTTCCAGGCTAAGGCGGATTTGACGACAATCACATGATAATCCTCTGCTTGAAGCCCCACAGAGCGGACATGCCCCGCATCCCAAGGGGCCGTTCGCTTCTCGGTTACAATGAGAGTAAGTTTACCAGCCTCGATCACGGCCGTTTTCCCCATATCCGCCCACTGGCCGGTCATATAAGGACCGATATGCGTATATTTGCCGTCGAACAGTGTCCGGACGATCCCGTGTATCCGAACGGGCTCACCGTGCAGGCGGTCGCTTCTTCCTCCGATACTGCCGTCATAAACGGCTCCGACTCCGAGACTGTACGCTTCTGCAGCGGCCTCTTCGTCATGCATGACGATAAGCGTTTTTTTCGAAGGGACGGTCAGAAGAGCCAGGGTATGGGTGCGTCTGCAGGCGCTCCGCCACCGACATTATCCGAGCCTTCCACCAGAATGACGGGGCCTTCCGCGATCTCCATCGCTTTGGACACCGCTTCCTCCACCGGCAGAGCCGCGTAGGCGAACCGTTCCCTGCTGTCCCAAGCCATCCGCTTTAGCTCATCGGCATAACGTACCGCCAATTCCGGATCCTTATCGGTTGTCACCACGAAGGATACTCCCGCGTCCGGCACGTCACTGTAGGGGAATCCCCCTGCCACCGTAACATTTAATACCCTCGGTTCAAGCTCCATGGCAAATGCCCGGTCCATCCATTCCTTCATCGGACCTTCTTCATGAGTCGGCATCATCTGAGGAACAACCAACATGCCAGGCTTCGCCATTGCAAGCGTAGGTACGATTTCACCGCGGATCGTCCGGATCAGAAGTGCAGCCGCTTCAACCGCCCTCTCATACGCATCGATATGCGGATACGTATCGTAGCCCACGAGAATATTGGTATTGCGTACCATCTCGGGACTTATGTTCGCGTGCAGATCCAGCGTCGCCGCAATGGGCTTAGATAGCCCGAGCCGTTCCCGCACCCGCCGTAACAGCTCGCCTTCCACATCAGGAAGCCCCTCAGCTGCCATAGCTCCATGCAAAATAACCAGCACGCCATCCGATGTCGTGTCGAGCGAACCGGCGACTGCGCCGATCAGGTGATCTGCCGCATCCGCTGCTATCATCCCGCTCGGTACTGCTCCTGCATACAATCCGCAGGCAAGCTCTATACCCTCACTGCAAACCGCATCGATTACGCCTCCCATCGAAGTGCGTGTGTCCCTGTATCGGCTAAGGAATTCATCATTGCCGAGCACCCATTCGGTGCTGAATGCCTCCAATCCCGTCCTGCCCGGGGCAAATGTATTCGTTTCATGATACATCCCAATTACTGCAAGCTTCATGCTGATTCATCCTTTCTTAAGGAAGCAGTCCGCACCAGTCAATGAGAATTTCCGCATACCAGCGGATCAAGCGCTCGTAAGAATCGAGTTCGAGGCATTCGTCTGCCGCATGGGCATTTTCCCCGCTTGGACCTAATATTAATGCAGGCGTACTGCTGTATAGATTAAACATAAAGCCGTCGCATGCGAACGGAGAACCCTGAGGCGGACCGATGGGAACCCCAAGCACCGCTTGGCCGGTTCTGGCGGCAATCTGCAAGAAGCTGTCTGTGCTGTCATCCCTGCGCATTTCACTGCCGCTTAAGTATCGAATCAGCGGCTTAATCTGCGGACGGCATTTGACAAGCGTCGGATAATGAACCAGCTGGGCTTCGTAATAATCCCATAATTCAGCCAAAATATCCTCACCGGTCACTCCGGGATAAGCTTCGATCCAGAAGTTAAGCTCTCCCGTTGCGGGAAGCTTCTCCTGAAGCTCGCGGCTTGCATCCCCGGAGTAAATACTAAGCAGCGTTACCTCGGGTTCGCGGCCGCCTTTCCATAGGGGATGGGGTGTCAACCTGCCGAGACGGTATTCGCGGAATGCTTTCAGCATGGCGGCGAACTCGACCGTTGCGTCCAATGCGCTTACGAGCTCCTCCCCTGAGAAGCCGATCCCGCTTTTCCCTTCGAAACGCGCTTTCCAGATGCCTCCGCCCAAATGTGCCGTATAGAGCCTCATATTGGAGGGCTCTGGAATGATCGCCATATCGGCATTTAATCCCCGCAGTCTGCCGGCCAGTGACCCGTTCGCTCCCCCGTGCTCTTCATCAACGACGCTCTCGATGTGTACCGCCCCCGCAAGGGGAACGTTCAGCGAGATCAGACACTTCACCGCCATCATGGCGGCTGCCATGCCGCCCTTCATGTCATATGCGCCGCGGCCGTACAGATAGCCGTCATGCACTTCACCGCCAAAAGGCGGGTAATTCCACCGCTCTGTACCCTGGTAAACCGTATCCGCATGCCCTGAAAATAGCAGCGATCTGCCAGTACCGCCAAAAAAACTCCCCGCTACATTCGGACGGTTCGTATACACCCTGCTGTCCATATAAGCCGGATGAACCTTTAAGCCGGGCACATCCATAAGCTGGTACATATCTACCTCAGCCCCTGCTTCTTGCAGCCAATCGGCCAGAAATCGCTGATATTCCGCTTCATCCCCATCAGGCGGGTGGTTGACGCTTGGTATTTGTACTAGCTTAGCCGCTAGTCCAACAGCCTCCTCCCGATGCTCTTCCACCCATAGGCGGATCGCTTGCGATAACCGATCGCGTTCCATCCCGCATACCCTCCCTAGCTATTTTGTAATCCCTGCGTTCTTTTTGCCGGAGCATAGGCGATAACATCGATTTCTACCAGATAGGCTCCCATATCGACAGGCGCCGTGGTTCTTGCGGGATAAGGCTGCTGTAACACCGCGGCATAGGTCTGGTTATATCCGGGGAAATCTTCCGTTTTGCTGACAAAAGCATTCGTTTTTACGACATGATCCAGTGTAAGGCCCACCTGCTCCAAGATGATTTCGATATTCCGGAGACATTGTCGGGTCTGTTCTTCGATGGTCGAACCGACAACCTCACGCGTAACGGGATCCACGCCAACCTGCCCGGAAACATAAACGAAATCTCCCGCTTGGACGGCATGAGAAAATGGCAGCGGAAACTGTGGAGCCTCAGGGACGTTATAAGCTTTAGGCATAGCAATCAACCTTTCTCGCAAAATAATTACTGGATTCGGCCGCGAGCATCAACGGTAATCAGCCTCTCAACCTTCCGGTGACGTACGCCATGCAGGGCATCGTGCAAATTCGTTACGGTACAGCAATGGTTGGGAATAAATTCGAGCCGGTCTCCAATAGACAACTGTACTCCTTCGGGAACTTTGACGATGCCATGCTCTTCGCTGAGGCGTTCGATGTACACCGATGGATCGCTTCGGAGAAAGCCGTAACCCGGACGGTGCGGATTCGTATCGCTGCTGAATGTTTTCGAGCCTGCATCGATAATGGCGGTCCCGGGGCGAGGCGTACTGACAACGGTCGCCAAGATGGTCATGGCAAGCTCATCCATGGTGATGGAACCGATCGCCAGCTGGGAGATGTCGCCGAACACGTAGGCGCCCGGTCTTGTTTCCGTAGCCCCTGTCTGTTCCGCAATAAACTTGGAGGTCGGAGTTGATCCTACGCT
Source organism: Paenibacillus sp. BK033 (assembly GCF_004345425.1). Lineage (GTDB taxonomy): Bacteria > Bacillota > Bacilli > Paenibacillales > Paenibacillaceae > Pristimantibacillus. The sequence goes on along the minus strand of NZ_SLVP01000002.1, from coordinate 13,504 downwards.
GATTTCGGGAATCCGAATGCCCGACCTTTCCAGCAACTCCTTCGTTTGGACCAGGCCGCCGACCTCTTCAGCGGCTGCTTCCCGGAGCTCGCTCAGGCTCTTCTTGCCGTAGGCATGACCGCCATGGGTCATCAGCCCTCGGACCTCGACACCGGGCATGCCTGCCATTTGCCGGATCAAAGCGGCGGTCTCCTCGCCCGGCTCGCCGCCGCACCGGTTCAGGCCGGTGTTCACGTCGACATACAGCGGAATACGGTAATTAAGGGATTCGCCCAAACGGGATATATCTGCAGCTACGGCAGCGTGATCCGTGGATATGGTAACCTTGATCCCGCGGTCGATCAACGCACGAAGCCTGCCAAGCTTGGCTTCGCCGACAAGCGGAAAGGCGATTAACAGATCCTCGACCCCCGAATCAGCAAGCACTTCCGCTTCGCCAAGCTTGGCGACCGTTAAGCCGCAAGCGCCGTATTCCAACTGCTTGCGCGCAATCCATATACTTTTGTGCGTTTTGAAATGCGGCCTTAGTTTCACTCCGGCACGCCTCGCCAGTTCCGCCGTCCACTTGATATTTCGTTCGAGTATATCCAAATCGATAAGCACTGCCGGTGTATCCAGCTCCGATAGGTCCAATGGTCGGCTGATAATAATCGCCTCCTTCATGTTTCAACGTAAAGAGCCTGACGATATACGAACGTCAGGCCGCTAACTTAAGACATAGTGCTACGCATCCAGCACCTGTCCGTCTAGTACCAGTCGTTCACGAAGCCTGGCGTAGTCGATCTCCTGCACGGCGCAGCCGGCTTCCATAGCAAGCGCGGCCGCCGTTGCCGCGGATTGCCCGAGAATCATGAATACGGGCTCCATGCGAATCGAACCATAGGCGATGTGTGAAGAGGATAGACAAACAGGCACAATCAGATTCGTGCATTCCTCTGCCTTAGGTACAATAGAACGATAGGAAATCGGATATGGACCGATAGGGTTTATTTCCACATTGCCTTCATTGACGCACCGGCCGTCCAGCACAAGCCTTCGGCAGTTATGGGAATCCATTGTGTACGTAGCGAGTCCGACGGAATCTTCTACCACGGAATATTTACGGCAATGATGCTCGGTCATGACGACCTCGGCAATCATACGACGGCCTTCCCTTATATATAACTGATGCGGCCAGCCGCCCGTCTCTTTGAACTCGTCAGCTGGCAATCCCCACTGGCGTGTTTCCGCACGGACGTGGGACGGGACGGATTCATCATTCGCGAGAAAATAGAGCATCCCCAGATTATAATTCACATGGTCCTGAAAGATAGCCTCACGAGCAGCATAGGTCCCCTCCGGCCAATTGTAGTTAGCCCCGATATGATCGGTGCTGACCGCGCCTCGGTTGTTCAGGTCGGATTTGCCCCTGGGCATGATTTTATTCAGCTTCAAAGTATCCCATACCCCATCATGGATGTACCGGGCCAGCAGCGCAAACCGGTCGGGGTTATAGTTCGGCGGCTCGGGAAAAGCGATCCGGTTATTCGGAACATTCGTCAGGCATATACGGAAATTGTAAGCCTGGACGCTGCGGTCTCCCTGTCCCTGATAGCCCGGCGATTCATCACTGATGCCTGGAAGCAGTCCGCTGCCTGGTTTCCCCGGGATCCTGTACGGATCGGTCCAAGCATAGAAATTATGCTTCGGATGCCCGAAGTGAATGCCGTTCAACGTCTCTCGGTATACCGAGTTCGCTTCCCGGCCCACATGAAAGGACACACCTGCCCGAGCCATCAAATCTCCCTCGTAGGTAGCGTCAATAAATACAGAGGCTGTGAAAGAATTACCGTTCTCCATCTGCATACGGACGATCTTGCCGTTCTTCATTTCGACCGTGTCAAGATGCTGCCGGTAATACACAGGCGTTTCCGCACGTTCCAGCCATTCTGCAAAAATAGCTTCCGCTATATGCGGCTCGAAGGCCCATGCGGAGCCGTCCGGCTCATCGCTGCCGTAATGCCTGCCGATCGTTCGGTAAAATTCCCGGGATATTCCGCCGATAGCATCCTTGTTACCGACATCCGTGCGGCCTAACCCGCTCGCGGTCATCCCTCCCGGATGATTGCCGAATTCGGCTATTACGCAGCGGAGCCCCATCCGGCTTGCTTGAACAGCTGCGGCTATCCCCGCAGGAGTGGCGCCATAAATGCATATATCCGCTTCAATATGCTCCGGCGTTCCGGCTGCTGCCTGCGGTGCATAATAAATTAATTTACTGAAATCAGCCATCTTTTTTCATATCTCCTTATCCCGCACGGACTTGTTCTCTATGAACTGCGGCTCCTTCATTCCCCGATTGGTACCGTTCCTTCTGTAACCGGTGGCGTTTCGGGAGCTGGAGTTGCGGTTCCATCGGTAACCGGTTGCTCAATCGTTCCGGGAGCCGGTTCTTCTGTAACCGGCGGTTCTGTCGTTTCGGTAACCGGTTTTTCAGTCGTTTGGGGAGCCGCAGCTTCAAACCATCCGCCTACTAAACCGACGATATCCCAGTTACCGTCGGCCCGCCCGCTTAAAGCTATCAAATCGCCGGGATTCGCGGATTGAAGCTGTCCCTTGAGACCGGTAGGCGTTCGGATCGACGATCCGGACTGCGGCGTCAGCATGACCGGATAAGCCGTCTCAACCGCGAACGATATCAGCTGTCCCTTCCTTGACGGCGGCAGCGTGAACGCAGATGCGCCAGAAGCGCCTGTATTGGTGACAAGATGTCCATTGGCACCCGAGTCAATCACTGCTTCGGACGACAGCGTGAGCTCCGGCCGCGGGTACAGGTCTGCGAACACCAGGTCTGCAGCCGGATCTACATATAGCAGACGCTGCTGTCCCCCTTTAGCCGTGCAGTTGATAAACCGGATGTCTCGAATGGTTTCCTTGCTATTTTTCTTAACTGAAAATCCGCGTGCAATCAAGGGTACCGGCCGCTCATCGATAGAAGCGCATTCCACAAACTCAACGTTGCCGATGGCCGTTCTTGGAAATTGCGGCACGGTCGTGACAATGAAAGAAGAGCCGTAACCATAGGGGTCTTCAGGCATATTCACCGTATTGCAATTGACCGCTCGGCAGCGTATGAAGGACACCTTGATGCTGTCCGGAGAGTTGGATAAGACCGAATACCCGGCATACTGCTCCTCTTCCGCCACGCAATCGATGAACTTAACCTCTCCCTTAACCGCGTTCGCTCCTTCCCCACCGTAATTGACCGAGCTGCCGAAGGAATTGCCTTTGGTGCGGCAGTGCTCGAAGGTAATATCAATGCGCGGATTAGCTGCAGTCATCTTCTGAAGCGCAACGAGAAAGCCCCGCCCGACATTGCCCTCGGCCACGCAATCCACAAACCGGATTTTTTTCAGGGGGTCTTTGCCTGAACTGTTGTTGGGCTCGATATCGACTCCGCTTTTTGGAGCTGTGCCCGCCGAGCTCGTGAACCTGCAGCTCTGCACCAGCAAACCGTCCACGGTAGTGACGGAAAGCCCCTGCCTGCGGTTATTGTTAGCCGTACAGTTCAGCAGGACAATATCCTTGCTATACGGCTGAGACGCTTCGTAATTGCCGATATAGAAGCCGTCCCCACCACTGTCGTTCGCATGGATCCCTTCGATAACGACATTTTCCGAACCGCTGATATCGAAAATATGCGCCTGTTCCCCGGAGGTGTAAGCAGATTGCTTCATTTGCAGGGTAGCCCCGTTGCCGATGATATGCACATGCTTCGCATTTTTAATTCGGACCAGCCGTTCATAGGGAGCTACTTTTTTTAACGTATCGATCGCTTGGATCACGGTGCCGGGTTCGAATTCGATAACAATGTCGCTCGGCACGATCAATTGGCCGGACAAATAATAACTGGCTTTTTGCTTAGGGATATACAGACGTTTGCCGGCTGCGGCGTTAAGGGCATTCTGCAAAGCCTGCGTTTCATCGGTCACACCGTCACCAACAGCGCCGAACCAGGAGAGTACAATGGTGTCTCCGAATACCCGCTTGAATCTTTTCCCCTGCGTCGTTACGACTACAGTTCCGTTATTGTCCGCCGATGTCGTATCTGCGTTGTCAACCAGGAAAAAACCTTCCTTGCCTTTATCCGTCACATAGTAGGCAGCCTCAGGAAGACGATCTGCCGTTGTTCTCAATCCGCTCAACGTCACGGTCATACACGGTTTATTGCTTGAACTGTCAGTAGTGGACGCGGACGTGGCTGCCAACACCAGCTTGGGGTTGATCAGGCCTCCTACAGTAAAGGCGATCACTCCCGCCCCAATGGAAGCGAGCAGCTCCCTTCGGTTTAACTTCATCCCCGATCTGTCTTTGGTGGAAACTTCCGCAATTTCTTCATTCGGATTTGTCTGTTGGTCACTCATACCTCAGAACCCCTCTCAGAAATATGTTGGACTAGCTCCCAAATATAAACCGGAGTGACGGTTAGTTGACCTTCGTAAGTAACTGTGACTAGAAATTAACTTACATGTATTTCGCGCTAACCGGACATGGCTTGGTAATCTAACAGCAGACGGGCGGTTAATGCAGCCGACCAGTGAAAATCGCGGATCGGGTCGATCTTTCGACGCAGATCGTATTGCTGCAGAGGCTGACCCTTCCGGCAGCATTGGGGCGGAGGGGTGTTGTCTACCGCGTCAAAATATTCAAAAATGACGCCATATCGCTCATACCAGAACTGTAAAGCAGCAATCGTTCTCTCTGCCAGCTTCCGCGCTTCCTCCTCCTTCCCTTGTTTGCGCAGCCCCGTAATAACCAGGTAATTCGTGCTGAGCCACACAGGTCCGCGCCACATGTCCGTGGAGAATGAAGACTCGGAGACGGCGGTGCTGGGAACAGGCAGCCTTGTTCCGAAGTGCCGCGGGTCGTGCAGCATTGTGAGCAGGCGCTCCGTCCTTGCTGCCTGTATATCCTCAAGCAGTAGTGGCATGAAACCGCTTACAGATTTCACTTTCGATAGGCTGCCGTCCATCGCAAGATCGTAATAAAATCCGTCTTCTTCGTCCCACAGTGTACTGTGGACTTTTGCCGACATATCAGCCGAACGCCGGGACCAATTTATAGCTCGCTCACTGTCTCCCAGCTCTTCGGCGATCAGGGACATATATTTCATATCAGCGGCTGCATAGGAGGAAAAATCCACGGCATCCAGCTGCACCGCCTCATCGAATCTCGGAGAATTATCCATACCGGATTCGCCGGACCGGCAAAGTGGATTGCCCTCGATCATCCATTCCAGAAGTCCGTTATGATTACCATCCCGGTGCCCAAGGATCCATTCCATATAACGCTCCAGACGCGGCAGCGCATATTCCAGAGCGGTCCGATTCTTCGTAAACCGGAAATTCTCCCAAACGCCCCAAGCCAGTATAGGAGGCTGCGTAATGGAAGAAACCGTACCGTCTACTCTGCTTATATGCGGAATCATCCCGTCGCCAAGCTGAGTCTCGAGCACGCTCCGGAGAAACATCCAGGAGATATCGGCATTTATGCTGTTCATGGCGAAGGAATGAAAGACGGAATCCCACAGCCACATGGCTCTGTGCGGTACCCGGTCAGGTGTCGACCACATCTGGCCGATTGACGCCTCGGCAGAGAGCGTATTCACTTTCATGACGCTTACGCATTTTTTTAACAGCCTGGCTCTTGCAGGATCGTCAAGCAAGGGCAGCTTGTCATAGATGGCCAGTCTTTCCTTCGCCACCTGATGCCGATCCAGCTTGAGGGCGACAGCTGCGCGATCCGTTGCTTCGGCCGAATTCGTCCCGAAAGCCAATGTCCAGGTTCGTTCATCCGCAGCTAACAGAAGCGCAATAACATCCCCGTTTGCGGAATCCTCAGTGATCGTTAGCTTTCCTCCATCAGAACGCACCTCCATCCTCCGTATCATCCTATCCCTGTTCTCCCCTTCGCCGTCTGCGAACTCGATGGCTATTGCTCCATCATTGGGCAGATGACCGATCAGCGTATGCCAGGCTGCATACGTCATCATCATCTCGCCTCCGGCAGTATCGGCAATCAGCACATCACCCGTGGCGATCCGTACCTTGCCGGAATCGGCCGTTCGAACTTTAAGCAGCCGGCGGGCAGGCGTATGAATAAGCAGATTGTAGCCTGTCGATCCTGCGGCAGCGACGAACTGCGACCGTGTGTCGGTAGCTCCGTCAAGCCCTGAAAATGCAAACAGTGCTCCCTCTCCCCAAATATCGGGCATATTCGTCCATACGGGTGTCGCCGATTCTGCTCCCATCTCCGTTTCCCTCCTTTCTATTCCCTTTGTTCCTTATGCAGTCAACCTTTTAATCCCGAAGATGCGACACCTTGAATGAATTGCTTCTGAGCGAAGAGAAACACAATCAGAACCGGAATAATCGTTATGACGGAACCGGCCATAATCATAGTCGTCTTGTTTTCTACTTCATTGCGAAGAAACAGTAGTCCAAGAGGCAGCGTATACATTTTTTTGTCCTGTAAATAAATAAGCGGCTCCAGCGTGCTGTTCCACGAACTGATGAAGGTAAATACGGCCAGAGCTGATATTGCCGGTTTTGTCAGGGGCAGATAAATTTTATAAAAGATGGTCCATGGATTCGCCCCATCCACCCAAGCCGCATCGTACAACTCCCTCGGAAGCGTTTTGTAAAACTGGTGCAGCAGAAAGATGCCAAATGCTCCTCCCAGAAAGCTGCGCAGGTAAAGCGGATAATACGTATTGAGCATATCCAGCTCTTTCCATATGAAATAAGTTGGAATCATCGTGACCTGCGATGGAAGCATCATCGTCCCCAGCATCGCCAGAAAAATAAGGCCGCGTCCTTTAAACTCGAAAAACGCAAGTCCGTAAGCAACTAACGAGCAGGAGATGACCATGCCCGCCATATCGAGAACGGTGACAAATATGCTATTCATCGAGTACCGTACAAAATTAACCTCGACCCAAACCTTATAGTAATTGTTCCATTCAAACGGATCGGGCCATAGTTTTGGCGGCAGCGTCAATTCATCGCCTGGCTTCATGAGTGACGTAGTGAGCATCTGCAGAAACGGTACGAGCATGAACAGCAAGCCGCCGATCAATACGATGTAAGCGGTCCATCTCAGACCTAACGACGGCTTATTCATAATGGACCCACCTTTTCTCCATTTTTTTCTGAAACAGCGTTACCAGCAGAATGATAATGAATAAACCCCAGGCCCAAGCGGATGCTGCGCCCATCTTGACGTTCAGGAAAGCGTCGCGATAGATCATAATGTTGGGCACCATATTCCTGTCATGAATGGAGTTGATGTCTCCCTTCTCGCCAAGCATAACCAGAAACACGTCAAACGCGTGAAACGCCGAAATCGTCGATAGGATCATGACCATATAAACCATCGGAGATACGATTGGTATCGTAATTTTCGTGAAATATTTCCAGCCGTTGGCACCGTCGATCCGGGCAGCTTCCATGATGTCTTTAGAAATGTTTTGCATCCCCGCAAGGAGAAGCACCATTGAATATCCGGCACCTTTCCAAATATTAACGATCCCGATCGAGCCGATGACCAGCCACCATTTTTCGCTGCGAATCCAGTTGACCCTGTTTAGACCCAGAGATTCCAGCACCCAATTCAGAATCCCGAATTCGTTATTATAAATCCAGAGCCACACCAGTCCTCCGGCCACCCAAGGCGTAATGACAGGCAGAAAGTAAACCAGCCGAAAAAACGTTTTCCCGCGAATTTGCAAATTCAACATGTAAGCCAGCAGCAAGGAGACTATCGTCTGACCTGGCACGAACAGCAGCGCGAAGTAGAATACATTGCGAAGCGCCAGCCAGAATACGTCATTATGCACCATTAGCGACCAATTCCTCAGTCCGATCCAATGCGGCGCGTTGAACAGGTCCCATTTCGTATATGTCAAATAAAACGAGAAGAAGAACGGGAACAGGAAGAAGACGGCTAGTTGTATTAAAAAAGGAAGGGTGAAGCAGAAGCCCCACCAGCCTTGTTTGCGCATCGAAAGCACCTCATTCGACCGGACCTTGGAGTCCGTGCTTATTTATTCTCGTCCAAAACGGACTGCACTTTCTGCTGTATTTCCTTCGCTCCGTCGGTCGGCGATATTTTACCGTCAAGGATATCGTTCAATATCGGAGTCGCCGCTGCGCGCCATTCGTTCCAGGACGGATTCTCATCTAGTGTGCCTCCCGCCTCCTCGACCCCTTTCGTAAAGGCTTGCTTATTCGCCGGCTTGCCGGTCGACTTCTCGAGCGCTTCAAGCGTCGTCTTCTTCACAGGCAAGCTGGCACCGCTTTCAGATAAAAACGTCTGTGCTTCGTCGCTTAAATAATATTTTAGGAACGTCCATGCCGCTTCCTTGGCTTCAGGTTTCGCCTTGGAGTAGATCAGCCATTGGTTGACAACCACTGGGACGAACCGTTTGCCGTTAAACCCTATAGGAACCTTAACGACATCCCAGTCCAAATCAGGCTTGTTTTTGTTCAAGTTGATTTGACCGGAATATTGAAGGAATGTCATCGCCGTTTGTTCACTTTGGAAATAATTCTGGTTCGTCTGCATCTCGCGGGTTGGGCTGATTTTATCCTTAAGTATCGTATCGGACCAACGGGTCAAGCCTTCGATCGTATTCGGATCGGTGAATGTCGCTTTTGTCAAGCCTGCATCAAGCGCTGAGCCCCCGGATGCTTTGATCCATGGGATCCATCCCTGGGTAATAGAGCTAGCCGTTTGAAAACCATATATATCCGTCTTCCCGTCGCCGTCTGTGTCCTTCGTCAATTTCTTAGCCGTATCAATCATATCTTGGTAAGTCCAATCGTCGGTAGGAAACGGGACATTATTCTCCTGGAAGAGTTTCTTATTATACACAAGCGCGATCGGGTTCACGCCGTGCGGAATGCCGTAGATTTTACCGTCGGGCGTCTTGGCGGACAGCAAGGAATCGATATAATCCTCCGTCTTCAAGTCTCGCTTAATGTACGGCTCGAGGTTTTCGGCAACGCCCCGAGTCCCGTAACCGAGGATAACGGCATTTTCCTGAAACCAGATGTCAGGCGCGTTGTTACCCGCAATATTCGTTACGATTTTGGTTGTAAAATCAGCCCAAGGCGCTTCTTCGATCTGCAGCTTAATGTTGGGGTACTTCGCCTCAAAGCCGTCGATGATTTTTTTGCTTGTAATATCATAGCTGCCGGGCAAACCGATTTTTAAAGTGACTTCTTTCGGAGCAGCCGATGGTTCGACGGACGTGCTGGCCGAAGGAGTATTCGAGGTCGTTTCCGAGGAACAGGCTGCAGCGGAGAACACAATCAAAACGGATGCCGAGAAAAGTTTGAACCTTTTCATAGAAGAACCTCCCTTTGATAGGAACGAAATAACTTGCATGAAAAGTTACACGTGTTCGCAACTGCATACACTTAGAGGCGTCCAGTAGATTTTCGCACATTCAGCTCGCATTTGATCTCAATATCCTCCAGGCGGTCTTGGCCCTGCCCCTCTTTGCCGGCTATGATTTTCAAGGCAAGCGCTGCCAGTTTCCCAATAGAGGGACCGACCGTTGTCACTGGAATCTCCATCCTCTCCATCTCCGGAATATCGTCATATACAATTAACGAATAGTCACCCGGCATACGAATTTCCCTATCTCTGAACAGCTTCATCAGCCCGAAGGCGTAAGATTGACTGTCGACAATAAAGGCCGTCGGCCTGTCGGGACTATCCAGCAGCTCCGCGACCCGCTGTTCGGGAAAGGGATCCCCCTCTTTGGCGGCAATCACGTAATGCTCATGGTAGTCCAGCCGCTGTTCCAGAACGCCTCTGGTGAAGCCCAGCTGCTTGTCGGAGGAGTCTCCGACGAAGGTAATTCTGCGGTGTCCTTTAGCCGCCAAATAGCAAACGGCCTCATAAATCGCTCCGCTGCGGTCAATGCCGATCCGGTGCGCGCCCTTCAGGACGCCGCCGCCAATCAGAAGCATACGCCCGTGAAAGAGTTCCTTCTGCTTGATGAAGGCCATATCAGGCTGCCATCCCGGAGGACTCCAGAAGATGATCCGATCGACGAAATGCTCATTGAACGCGCGAAGTCCGCGGGGCGGATCAGCCAGCGAAATCATCACGTCCAGTCCCCGCCTGGCGGCTTCCTGCTGAATCTGCAGGCTGAGGTGATGAAAGAATAATGCTTCCGACTTTGGCCATAGCAAACCTATGGTCTGCGTTTTCTTGTCGGCTAGTCTTCGAGCGGCCTGATTCGGGATATAGTTCATCTGTTCGGCTATACTAACGATTCTTTCGCGGACGGCTTTGCTCACTCCCGGTGAGCCGTTTAACGCTTTCGATACGGTGGGATGGCTTACGCCTGCAGCACGGGCAATATCCTTAATGGTTACTTTCATGAATTTGGTTGCTTCCTCTCAAACGACGTATCTATTTCCAATATATGTTACACGTGTTCGTAAATAGGACTGCAAATCTTGCAAAAATTAATATTTGACCAAACCCTCGATCCTGATCTGACGTCCGGTTCGCATGGAGACATTGCCTGCAATCCCCGTTAAAATCGATAAGGCTCCGTCAATATGCGAGGCAGCGCGGTTCAAGCGGTCGGGCTCCGGTTCTCCGAACAGATCGTTCAACAGAATCGGATCACCTCCCCCATGCCCTCCGCTGCTTTCCTCAATCTCGACTTCATAAGCCTTCTGGAACATCGGTTGTACGGTCAACTGCTTGTAGGAAAGTGCTCCCTCATCCTCCTTCGCCCCCGCTGAGTTGATGTACGATCGTTCCACGACCTTCAGCTCCATTCTCCCTTTGCTGCCGTTAAATACGACATTAAACCCTTCCCAAGGCTGGTAAGCGTTAAGCGAATAAGTCAGCAACGCCTGGTTCTCGTATCGAACCATAACTCCAAGCGTATCCTCGATACTAATTCCGTCGCCGAACACGCTTTGATCCCGTTGATAGCCGTCTGCTGTCTCCGCGTCCATATACAGCGCCTTCAAATGATCGTTAGAATCCAGATGAAGCGCGAACGGGTCTTTTTTTGCCGCATCGCTGCCGAGCGCCCGCTGGTAAAATTGCGTGACTCCCCTGCGTTCCGCATTTTCGCGTCCGTAATACATGAGACCGCCCATGGCAAATACCGATAGAGGGTGGGTTCCCAGCCAGAAATTAACCAAATCGAAATGATGAGTCGACTTATGGACGAGCAGCCCTCCGCTGTTCCGTTTATCCCTGTGCCAGCGGCGGAAATAATCAGCACCATGTTCGGTGCTAAGCAGCCATTCGAAATGGACGGAATGAACCTCGCCGATAACGCCATCCATTATTAGTTCGCGTACTTTGGTGTTATGTGGTGCATAGCGATAATTGAAAGTAACTCTGAGGCTGCGCCCGGTCCGTTTCACCGCATCGAGAATGTCCTGGCACTTGTCCTCGTCAATCGTCATCGGCTTCTCGGAAATGACGTCGCAGCCAAGCTCCATAGCCCGGATAATGTACTTATGATGCGTTCTATCTATAGTCGTGACAATGATGGTGTCGGGCTTCTCCTTCTCAATCATCGCATCGAACTGATCTGCGCCGTAAACGGGGATTTCGGGGTGGGCGTACTTTTCCCTGAGCAGCCGGTTCGCATAAGATAGCCGGATAGGGTTGATGTCACAGAAGGCGACGAGCTTGGTACGGTCACGGTATTCCCCTGCAAGTGCCCCGTAATAGAATTCGGCGCGTCCGCCTGTACCGACCAACGCATATTTTTTTTTCATCTAAGCTACTTCCCCTTTCTCGTTTTCTAAGCGCTTTCATTGTAACGCAGTAAAACATTCCTTTCTGCCGAATAATTGCGAAGTTATCCCGCTTTCTTCGCAATTCTTGCGCATTTTTTTCAGAATATAGCACTAATATGGAGTAAAGGGAGGGGACAATAGAATGCAGAAAGATTTGTTCATCCACCACCATAAACGGAACGGCTTCTACACCATGCACAAGAATCATTTTCACGACCAATACGAAATTTATTATTTAATCAATGGCGAACGGACTTATTTTATTAAAGACTTGACCTATCGTATCAGCGAAGGCGATCTTGTATTCATTGATAGATACGAGCTTCACAAAACAGGCGACGTACGTCTGCCGAATCACGAGCGTATTCTGATCAATTTCGCCGACGGCTTCTTGCGCCATTTCAGCCAGCCGCTGCTGTACGAACCGTTCCGGATGAAAATCAGACGGCTTTCGGTCCCCCCTCAGGAGCGGGAATGGGTGCAAACCCTGTTATTAGAGATGCTGAAGGAGTCAAGCGATGCTCTGCCAGGCTCCGAAACGACACTCCAGGCTCAATTGGCTAGACTGCTCATATGGTGTGTACGCCGGATGAACCTCGGAAGCGTAGAGGATTTCGAACATGAGAGCCCCGCCCATAAAAAAATTGCCGAAATCGTCGCCGCCATCAACGGCAGTTTCGATGAGCCTTTATCCTTGGAATCCGTATCCAAAGAGCATTACATCAGTCCCTATCATCTAAGCCGCATGTTCAAGCGTGTAACCGGATTTTCCTTCGTCGAATATGTAAACAGCATCCGGATCAACGAGGCACAGAGGCTGCTCCGGGAGACCGATTGGAAGGTTACGATGATCGCTGAGCGCGTTGGTTACGAGAACATCGGCCACTTCGGACGCGTCTTCAAAGAAATAGCCAAAACAAACCCCCTTGAATATAGGAAAACAGTCAGGCGGGCTGGTCATTCGTTAGATTGAGCTAAATTCACCAGTAGACCAAGAATATGATTCTCATAAAAGAAAAAAACCGCAGTATATGCGGCTCCCAATGTATCTATTGTATAGATCTCAGGTTCTCAACGCCCTAATGAGCTCCGAAAATACCCGGCAAGTTTGTCTCTAGTTTCGGGCTGACAAAGATGTTCCAGTCGTCATTATCTACACTTGTTTACTTACCACTACTGTGGATAACAATCGTTCTGGCACATGCTTGGGCAAGCAAATACAAAATAACCAAAAACTTTATTCTTCTATGTAGTTGTATTATCGTTGATGCAGCGATATATGGAGGAATTCGTTTTATTGATGAAAATGATTTTTCTAGGTAATTGGGATAATCCTGAATATAAACTGTACCGCTACCCATTATTAAATCAATATACAAATACCTTTTTCTTTAATGCTTATACGTTTGTAGGTGTTGGCAATTGCATTCTCGATTGGCTCAATAATTACTATTATGACTAAGAGGAGCACTCATTAAATCGAGGCTCTTCTTGTTTTGTTGCACTATCCTCCCTTTACTTCAACAAAGGCTGTAGCAGATCCTTTGATCTGCTACAGCCTTTGTTGATTGAACTATAGTGCCCGTTAGCCATCCATGCCCCTCACGGGGCACCACAGAATAATGAAAATTTTGCTGCGGCGTTTTATACTATTCTTACGGCTGGTGAGGAAGGTC
>NZ_SLVP01000001.1 GCF_004345425.1 Paenibacillus sp. BK033 | reverse complement strand
CTACGCATCGTCGCCTTGGTGAGCCGTTACCCCACCAACTAGCTAATGCGCCGCGGGTCCATCCATAAGCGGCAGATTGCTCCGCCTTTCCCGATTCGGTCATGCGACCGTTTCGCGTATCCGGTATTAGCATTCGTTTCCGAATGTTATCCCAGTCTTATGGGCAGGTTACCCACGTGTTACTCACCCGTCCGCCGCTAACTTTACCCGAAGGCAAAGTCCGCTCGACTTGCATGTATTAGGCACGCCGCCAGCGTTCGTCCTGAGCCAGGATCAAACTCTCCATTAAAGTGTTTGACTTGCTCATTCATTTAAAAAATCGCTTTTCCGTTATTTCTAACGGGGCAGTTTCGCTCGTTGTTCAGTTTTCAAAGAACAATTTGTTTTTCGCAACAACGTTTCATATCTTATCACGTTATTGTTTTTTGCGTCAAGCATTTCTTTCATCTTTGTAATTCTACTATAGTTAATGATGTTACTATTGTTCCAAGCCTTTTGTTTCTTGCGGCTGGAGTAATAATATAGCATTAATAGATTTTAGATTTCAACCGGTAATAATTTACTGCTCGTTTAACGTTTGCTATTTCTTCTAATGTTCTTCGTATTCGGAGCGAAGCTTAATCGGGGAATATTACGTTAACTCATTGCACAGACTTGTTTACTGATTTTTCATTTTATCAAGCGTTTCAAGGTATAACACTTGAAGAAATTTCTTGATATTGACTTTACGTTTCTCCTGTGGGCATTTTTCGTCGATTTCTCGCATTTTGATTCGCACGTCCTCGAAATCGAAATAAAGCGGTGCGTAATGCTCGAACTTCGGGTGGCTGTAATCCGTGAGTCCAATACTCGCTAAGTTGGATAAAGCAGCTATGACGGTCCTGCGAATGCGCTGCTCGACCGCCTTTCCTTCCTTCTCCATATCGCCGCCTTCCGGCCTGCTCGACCGGGCTCCGATTTCGTATAACACTTTCAGTGGGGGTAAACCCGCGTCTTGATGCCGTCCGATCAACCAAGACATCATCTCGATGATGTCTTGGCTTCCGCTCTCCCCGATAATGCCCATGTCCATTAAAATCATCCGAATGATTTCTTTGGCATCGTGCTTCTTCCGCATGCCCGAATGATCCGGATTCAGGTCATCCAGCTTCGCGATCGATTGTTTTATTTCCTTCAGATAACGGGCCATTCGCCATTGCTCGCTTACTTTGCCAAGCACGGCTTTGACTTCCACCCGGTTAATCGGTTTCTGAATATAAAATTCAATTCCCGCTTGGTACGCTTTACTGATCATTTCTTTATTCTCGATCTGGGAAATCATAACGTACTTCCCTTCGTACCCTTCCTGTTTCAGGCGTTCGATCGTTTCGATTCCATCCTGGTCCGGCATCAATAGGTCGATGAGGACGACATCGGGATTCTCGTTGAGCACAAGCCGTTTCCCTTCAACGCCGCCCGCCGCCATTCCGACCACATCGCCGACGCCGCCCTTCTCGATAATCGTCTGCAGCATCCGCCTGCTTACCGCATCGTCGTCGACAATACAGAACGATAACATGCGCCTACACTCCCTTCTTCAACTGATCGGTTGGAATAACCGCGGTGAATGTGGTCTCAGTGTCCCGCCCCGTCAGGAATAGTCTTCCCGTGAATGAGCTGACGATATCGCGAACATGCGAGAGGCCAATTCCGGTTGCCGCGACTCCTTCCTGATTGAATTTGGTCGTAAACCCAGGCTCGAATACCATATCCTTATCTTGTTCGGTGATCCCCGTCCCCGTATCGCTCACGATAAACAAAGTGTCTTCTTCGCGTTCACATACACGAATGCCAATCGATCCATGCCGATCAATCGCTTCGACCGAGTTGGCCGCCAAATTGTTAAGAACGGTAATAAGCGGGATGTAATGGGCGGTTAGGTAATCGATACCGACGTCTATCTCGATCCGCACCTCTTTCTTCAACATCCGGCTGTATTCTCCGTTCGACTTTGCCACAAGCTCAACAACCTCTGACAAGGTCATCTCCTGGGCGTTTTCCAGGTCGAACAGCTTCATCAGTCCTGCCAGGATACGCTGCGAATCCTTCTTCACCTCGTGAATCTGTTGGGTAATTCCGAGCACGGTCCGGCCGTAATCGTTCAATCCTTCCTTGTTCAGTCGACCGTAAAGATCATGGCTCTTAGCGGTAATCTTTTCGAGTACATCCATTGATTTGCGCAAATAGAAGACCTCGCCGTAGAGTCCGCTGCCTACATTGATCATTTGTTCCATCCGTTTCTGTTGTTCAGCGTGAATGATTCGCATTTGATGCACGGCGATACTGCTGTAAATGCCTGTCGTAAAGTAGCTGCGCACCACCGCAATAACCGAAATCAACATCCACTGATTGGATTGTAAATGCGGCAGTCCAAAGACAAAGCTGCGCATAAGCAGCTCCGCTTCATTGGAAACAACGTCGATCAACGACACGCACGCCCCTAAAATAAGCGGATTCAATTGTTGCAATCTGCGTCGAATGATAACCATTCCGGCCCCGAAGACCATGTAATAGAGCATGGCGGAGAAGTGCGTTTTAATGCTGTGGAGAAGAAAGAAGGCTCCAGAAGAGGCGGCACCGTCGAACGTTACCCGGAACAGCAGCACCGTTGCCCCTGCTGCGATTCCCGTCCGCCAATAAGGCAGATGGCTCATCAAAAGTAGCAGGAACAGAAAGGCACTGCTGCCAAGACCGATGCGAAAGACCTCGCCGATGAACGGGTTGATCTTGAATTCGCCGGCAACCGCTACGACGATGGCGACGACGGTTATTTGCATGCTTTCGGATTTCGACCAATTTTGAATGGCTATAGGAATGACTCCCATCGGGATCTGAACTCTGTTAGCCCCATTTATTTTCAAGGCGTCTAGCCGCAAGCGACAGCGCGTAATTGACCACAAAATACATAACGGCCACCAATGCGAGAATAGGCAGGGTATAATTGAAATTTTGCGCGATGACGATTTTTGAATTGTGCATCAGCTCAGGCAGGGAAATGACGATAGCTAGCGACGTATCCTTGAGCAAAGAGATGAACTGGCTTACGATCGGCGGCACCATTCTCCTCAATCCCTGCGGGAGAACAATATGCCAGACCGTCTGCGTATAAGTGAGACCCGACGAACGGGCGGCTTCCACCTGACCTTTCGGGATCGAGCTAAGTCCGCTGCGCACGATTTCCGAGATCATCGCGGCTTCGAATACCGTCAATCCGACGATGGCCGAGCTCATGACCCCCAGCTTGAGACCAACGTCCGGCATTGCGAAATAAGTGAAAAACAATATCAACAAAAGAGGCAAATTACGGATAAACTCGACGAGCACCCCGATGATGCGTGATATAACGGGAATATTCATATACCGCAGCGTTCCGGCGATGCTGCCAAGTACAAAGCTCAGCACGATCGCGATGAATGCAACCCAAAGCGTGATGCCGAAGCCTTTCAGTATAAAGATGAGATTATGGTAAGAGAAAGCGCCAGCAATGTCCATCCACCGTTCCTCCTAAAAGTTATTCGCAAGTTTCGCGGCATTCCTGCTTGCGCAATCTATTCGTTCTTGGCCAATTTTCGCTCGAGACGCAGCGCAGCGAAGCTTAAAGGAAGGGTCAAAACGAGATACAAAGCCGCGACGAAGATATAGGTGTCGAAGGTTGCGTACGTTTTGCTGGCGACTTGATCGCCATAATACATCAGGTCGAATCCGGCGAAGACGCCTAGAATCGATGAGTTTTTCACGAGGTTAATGAATTGGTTGCTGAGCGGCGGAATGACGATTTTAATCGCCTGCGGTAGCACGACATTCCGCATCGTCTGCAAGTACGTCAATCCCGATGCTCTGGCCGCCTCGGTCTGTCCGGCCGGAATGCTCATGATGCCCGCCCGAATTGCTTCGGCAACGAAGGAGGCGGTATATACCATAAGTCCGACCGTGCCGCAGATGAATCCGCTTAACGTCACGCCTAATGATGGCAAACCGTAATAAAACACGAAAACGACCAGCAGCAGCGGTATATTCCTAACGAACTCGACGTAAGCCGTCCCGATCCATACGAGCGGCTTGACGAATGAAATACGGAATACGGCAATGATCGTTCCAAGAGCGAAGCTGCCGAGTAAAGCGATGATGCTCGCCCAAATCGTGTTGCCAAACCCTTTCATATAGATATCGAAATTGTCAGTAAAAATCGATAAGTCCGGCATGCTATCCCCTCCCGCTATTCCCGATATGCAGAAGATGGGTGGCGCTTGGCCACCCATCCTGTTGTTTGCAAACCTCTATTCCCCGGATGGGGCTTTGCCGATCCATTTCTCGTAAATCTTGTCGTATTCGCCATTGTCGTGCAGCCTCTTCAATCCTTCATTGACGCTGTTCAGAAGATCGGTTGCGCCCTTCTTGATCGCGATGCCGTAAGGCTCGTCGGTGAACGGCTCTCCGACTACCTCATAGTTGGGATCCTGAACGGCCATGCCATACAGAATCGCATTATCGGTCGTCAACGTATCGCCCTGACCCGCTTTGAGCGCGCTGAACGCGTCCTGGTAGTTATCGAACTCGAGGATGGTCGCGTCCGGCACTTTTGCTTTGATGTTGTCGACCGAGGTTGATCCCTTCACGGCCAATACTTTCGTACCTTTCTTTATGTCGTCGATGCTCTTGATCGGACTTCCTTTCTTCACCAGAAGAGACTGGCCTGCCTTGAAGTACACATCGGAGAAATCGACTTCTTTCTTGCGTTCCTCCGTAATCGTCATCGTGGCGACGATCAAATCGATCTCCTTGTTGTTCAACATCGGAATGCGTGTCTTGGAAGTGACTTCCTTCAGCTCGATTTTGTTCTCGTCGCCGAGAATTTCCTTGGCGAGCGCTTTCGCGATATCGACGTCGAACCCCTCGACGTTGCCGCTCGCCGGATCCTTCAGACCGAATAGCTTCGTATCGTACTTGACGCCAACAACGAGCTTCCCTCGGCTCTTGATATCGCCCAGCGCCGACGATGCTTCCGACGGCGAATTCCCGTCTGCGCCGTTGCCGCCCCCTCCTTCATTATTGCCGCAACCGGTTAATAAGACTGTAAAAAGAAACATCAGTACGAAGCCAAACGCCATCCAACTTTTTCTCTTCATCGCTTAATTCCCCTCTCCAATTGGGATAACATGGGCATATGGTTTGCTCGCGCGCAGGCCGTTAATGGTGCAGCACGCGATTGAGAAACAAACGCGCCCTTTCTTCACGGGGCTGTTCGAAAAATTCCTCCGGCGGAGAAATTTCGACGATTTGCCCTTTGTCCATAAAGACGACGCGGTCCGCCACTTCCCTTGCGAAACCCATCTCGTGCGTAACGACGACCATCGTCATCCCTTCGTGCGCCAAGGTCTTCATGACGTCCAGCACTTCTCCGACCATTTCCGGGTCGAGCGCGGAGGTTGGCTCGTCAAAGAGCATAATCTTGGGCGTCATAGCTAACGCCCTTGCGATTGCTACACGCTGCTGTTGTCCCCCTGACAGCTGCGATGGAAACGCTCCCGCCTTGTCGGCGATGCCAACTTTCTCCAAATACATTCTGGCCGTTTCCATCGCTTGCTGCTTCGGCACGCCTAGCGCCTTCATTGGAGCGAGCGTAATATTGTCGATCACTTTCCTATGAGGATAGAGATTGAAGTGCTGGAACACCATGCCGATTTCCCGCCGAAGCTTGTTAATGTCGGCTTTCTTGTCGGTGACGTCAACTCCGCTCACAATCAGACGGCCACTCGTGATCGACTCCAACCGGTTGATGCAGCGCAGGAGCGTACTCTTCCCCGATCCGGAAGGTCCGATCACAACGACGACTTCTCCCTGAGCGATACGAAGATCGATGCCTTTAAGCACATGAAAATCGCCAAAATGCTTCTCCACTTGCTGAAAATCAATCAACGCAATCCCCCCCTTACGATGCACCTCTTTGATGGACAAGGTGTTAGGTTAGATAACATGCTGTGTAGACAACTATATGGAATACCTACGCAATCCTAACGAATCCGACATCAAAATCTTGATTTTTTTATTAACGAGTGCGATTCTTCCATATTTGAGAACGCAAAAAAAAGCCTCCATCGCTGGAAGCTCCTTTGAATGTTAGATTCATCATCAAACAGCTTATTTAATTGCTTACACTTAGCAGCCAGATCGTTCTAAATTTCCAATTTAGCAAATTACTAATCTGCCCCGTATTCCTTCGGCTTCAACGGCGGTTTTCATCTGCATTTCCGTAATGGTCATCCATTTTTTGGTTTCCGTTGAGTCTGGATTTTGCACCAGCTTCTTGAGCATCTTCGGAACTTCCCACACCGAGCGTAATGAAAACGCAGCAAAATAACCAAAACGAGCAAGCTCTGCGTCCCCCTGCCATCCGACTTTTCTTAGCCCGCTAATATAAGAAGAAATAAATAACTCTCGATACTCCATAAACCGATCAACCGGTATATGGCCGCGACTTAGACCTAAACCCAAGAACCGTCCTATATCTTCACCCGCCCCTGAAATACTTGCGAACTGCCAATCGATCAAAGTTAGCTTTCCTTCACGCCGGCGTGCATCATTCCGGATGATATTCTGTTCATAAAAATCCTGATGGGAAAATGTTTGAGGAAGCCGTTCAAGTGCAGTCAGCCAATCATTGATCCAAGGTTTAAAATGACGAAATTGGTCCAATATTGCTGCCGCTCTTTTATCCGATAGCAATATCCGCGTATTGTCAGCATCAGGTTCATAGCGGTATTTTTCGCATTCATGCAGCCACGATCGCATCCAATGCCGGTTTAACCATTTGAATTCCGGAAGGGGCTTTCCAAGCAGATACTCGGCTTGTATCTCGCCTAGCTTTTCCGTTACATAGCCGTAATCCTCACGCTTCCATGGCCTCTCTTCCTGCCCCATATCTTCCATCCACAACCAAATGGAGCCGTCATCTTTATTGTCAATGGCGTAACACTTGGGAGTTAATAGATTCGAAGGTACATGCTCAAGTAAACCTGAACCATAAACTAAGCTTTCTCGCCGCCAATAATTATAATGTGCGGGGTCATCCCGTATCGGATCTGGAATAACGATTTTTAGAATAAAGGACCATGAGCGACGCTCACCGTCATTGTTTTCGCTTGTTCCCGCTATGCGATAGACTCCGTCCGTTACGAAGTTTTTGTTTTCCTGGCCAATCGATTTGCAGGACCATTCGGTAATCTCTCCAAACTCAAAACCAGTACAGATATTAGACAAATGAAGAAGCTGTTCCTTGTCCCATTTTTCAGGTACGCGCTGAACGCTCATATGACGCCTCCTGCTCTATGCAATGGTTTTCTTAAAGTAATAATGATTGCTTCCGATTGGCGCCTCTTCGAACACGGCCACCTGGACATAACCATGCTTGAGATAAAAAAGAGGAGCTTGAAAACTGAACGTGTTTAGCTTAATAAACGTGCAGCCCTTCTCTCTTGCAATCTGCTCGATCCGACTCAACAGTTGCGTCCCTAGTCCATTACCTCTCTTTGAATCGTCAATCCACAAGATTTCGACTTCGATCCAGTTCCAGCAAAGGGTGGACAACATCCCTCCGATAATGCTGCCGTTCTCGTCCTTCAACGTTAAGTTGATCTCTTCATAGCGTGAACTTAAATGTTCCGGAACGTGCTTTGCGTTAAACTCGATTAGTTTGTTCCGAATGTAGGTGCTTTCTTCTTCTTTGCCAAATGAAATCGTAATATCGGTCATGATTTCCCTCATCCCTTCAGTCACTCTGATCAGAATGTATGTTCGTTAAACGCTTAGGGATATCCTTTATTTGTAATAAAAAAAATATGTAACCCCACTCAACTTGCCGAATGGAGTTACACAATTAAAGCAATAATTCTCAAATATACCCCAGCAGCCAACCTCCCGTCAGCCCCGCGAGCACAACGACCCATGGCGGCAGCTTCCAATAAACAAGCATGCCGAACAGCAGCAAGGCCAGCACAAAATCCTGAGGTTCCCTTACGGCCGTAACCCATAACGGATTATACAGAGCGGCAAGCAAGATGCCTACTACCCCCGCGTTAACGCCTGCCAGTGCGCCTTGCACCTTAGCATTGTGACGAAGCGTGCTCCAGAACGGCAGCGCCCCGGCCATAAGCAGAAAAGCCGGCAGGAAAATCGCTACCGTTGCCACTAGCGCCCCCTTCACGCCGCTTATCATCGCGCCAAGGTAAGCGGCTATCGTAAATAACGGTCCGGGAACAGCTTGCGTGGCACCGTAACCGGCCAAGAAATCCGCTTTGCTCATCCAACCCGTAGGCACGACTTCCCGCTCCAGCAGCGGCAGCACCACATGACCGCCGCCAAAGACTAACGAGCCTGAGCGATAGAAGCTTTCGAACAAGGCCAGCAAGCCCTCTCCTCCGACGAGCTGCCTTACAACCGGCAGACCGATTAGCAGAACCAGAAAAAAACCGAGACAAAGCATTCCCGCACGTCTGCTGATAGGTACCGGCACTGTAAGGCTCGTTTCCGTTCCTTCAGCTTGTCTGTACAACAGATAGCCGATTCCTCCTGCTGCCAGGAGGATCAGAATCTGACTTACGGCAGTCTGCCACAATAAAGTGACAGCCGCAGCCAAGATCGCCAGAGTCGCCCTGTTCCGGTCCGGCGCAAGCTTTTGTCCCATGCTTAATACCGCTTGGGCAACAATCGCAACCGCTACAATTTTCAAACCGTGGATCCAACCGGAATTGCCGATATCGAATCCTTGCATGAGTAGAGCAAACAGGACAAGAAGGATAACCGAAGGCATCGTAAACCCGATCCATGCCGCGACTCCTCCAAGCCATCCAGCTCGCAAAATTCCGATGCCAATGCCAACCTGGCTGCTCGCAGGGCCGGGGAGAAACTGCGCTAAGGCGACAAGATCGGCATAACTGCGTTCATCCATCCAACGGCGGCGCTTCACATATTCATTGTGGAAATAACCAAGATGCGCGGTAGGACCGCCAAACGATGTGCAGCCAAGTTTGAATGATACGGCCAATACTTCGAATAAAGGCTTCAAGTCGATTGTTCCTCTCCAGGTTTTTCCCTTATTATATAAGGATAAAGGCAAGCCGTTAATCTCATTTACAGTTTCTTAACGCATAGACCAAAAACAGAAAGAAGGTATTTCCGTAAATGGAACCAAAATGGTTAGAGTGGGCTAAACAAATGCAAGCTATCGCGCAAACCGGGTTAACTTACGCAAAGGATGTTTACGATATCGAGCGTTATGAAGCGCTGCGTCGGATGAGTATCGAAATTTTGGCTGAATACACCTCCGTTAGCCATGAGCAAATCGTCCTTGCTTTCGCCAGCGACAAGGGCTACGCCACACCGAAAACCGATATCCGCGCGGTAGTTTTCCGAGATAACAAGCTCTTATTAGTTAAGGAAAAAATAGACGGCGGTTGGTCCCTGCCTGGCGGATGGAGCGATATGGGGTATTCCCCAAAGGAAATCGCCGTCAAGGAAACGCAAGAAGAAGCCGGGTTCGATACCGCTGCCGTACGTCTCTTGGCTGTACTCGACAAGAAATTCCATAACCACCCGCCTAGCCCTTATCATGTCTATAAAATGTTTATTCTGTGCGAGATCATTGGCGGAGAAGCAACAGCAGGCGTGGAAACAAGCGATGTCGGTTTCTTCGGCATCGACGAGCTGCCCGAGCTTTCCATCGAACGAAATACGCTTGAACAAGTCCAGCTGATGTTCGAGTATCTCCACAATCCGAATAAAGAAGTTATCATTGATTAACCGTTTCCTTGCCTATGAAATGAAAAAAACACGCCAATCCCGGGATTGGCGTGTTTCCTTCTATATGGATTATTGTTGAGTCGTTTTCTTCCAGTCTGCCGCAAATTTTTCCATGCCTTGATCCGTCAATGGATGCTTCGAGATTTGCTCGATTACCGAGAACGGAACCGTTGCAATGTGCGCGCCAGCCATCGCTACGCGGGTAACATGGTCTGGGTGACGGACAGACGCCGCGATAATTTGAGCATCCAGGTTGTGAACGCGGAACAGCTCGGCAACTTTCGCGACCAATTGAACGCCATCTTCCGAGATATCGTCCAGACGGCCAAGGAACGGAGATACGTAAGTCGCGCCCGCGCGCGCAGCAAGAAGCGCTTGGTTAACCGTGAAGATCAGGGTTACGTTTGTTTTAACCCCTTTTTTCGTCAGGTAACGGCAAGCTTCAAGCCCTGCCAAAGTCATAGGCAGCTTGATTGTAATATTTTTATCGTAGTTGTTAATTTTAATGAGTTCGTCAGCTTGCGCAATCATTTCTTCCGCTGTGAGCGCATCAGGCGTAACTTCGGCGGATACCGATTCTACTTCCGGTACTTCGCGCAAAATTTCGGCAATACGGTCTTCGAACTTAACGCCTTCTTTGGCAACCAGCGACGGGTTTGTCGTTACGCCGGACAATACGCCGATTTTGTAGGCTTTCTTAATATCTTCCAAGTTTGCTGTATCGATGAATAATTTCATTATGAACAACCTCCGAATAATATTATTAGTTAAATTCTTTAGCTAATTTTACTACATTTTGCGTGCTGAATCCAAAGTGTTCCATAACCGCTGTGCCCGGACCGGATGCGCCAAACGTATCGATGGACAATACTTTGCCCTCTTTGCCGGCATAACGTTCCCAGCCAAGCGAGATGCCTGCTTCAATCGCAATCCGCTTCGTTACCGAATCGGGAAGAACGCTTTGCTTGTAGTCTTCGGACTGGCGGTCGAACAGCTCACGGCTAGGCATAGCCACAACGCGAACCGAAATGTTCTCTTGCTCGAGCTCTTTCTTCGCGTTAACCGCAAGGGATACCTCTGAGCCTGTACCAATCAGAATGACATCCGGCTGGCTATTTGTCTCCGTCAGGATGTAGGCGCCTTTTGCAACGTCATCCACATTAGCTTTTGTTTCTTCGTAGATCGGCAGGTTCTGTCTGCTCAGGATCAACGCTACCGGACCTTCCTGGTGCTGCAAGGCGTAAGCCCATGCGCTTGCCGTCTCATTCGCATCGGAAGGACGGATAACCGTCAGACCGGGGATTGTACGGAGTGCGGCCAGCTGCTCGACGGGTTCATGAGTAGGGCCGTCTTCCCCAACCGCGATGGAGTCATGCGTGAACACGTATGTGACAGGCAGCTTTTGCAGCGCTGCAAGGCGAACGGACGGACGCAGATAGTCGCTGAAGACGAAGAAGGTGCTTACGAAAGGTTTTACGCCGCCATGCAGCGCCATACCGTTGCCGGCCGCCCCCATCGCATGCTCGCGTACGCCGAAGTAAACGTTGCGGCCCGCGTAGGAATCAACGGCAAACTTGCCTTCACCGCGAATATCCGTCATCGTCGAGTGGGACAGATCGGCGCTGCCGCCGAAAATCGAAGGTACGATTTTCACGAAATGATTAATCGCTTCGCCGCTCGCCACGCGAGTCGAGATGGATTTCGAGGTGTCGAAGGTCAGAATGTCGGCAGCGTCCAGCTTGAACGTGCCGTTCAGCACTTGCTCAAACTCGCTGCCTTGCTCCGGGAATTGCGCCGTGTATGATGCAACCAGCTCGTTCCAAGCGGCTTCTTTCGCAGCACCCTGCCCTTTCAGTTCGGCAAAATGAGCTTTAACTTCTTCCGGCACCGTGAATTCTTCTTCATACTGCCAGCCGTAAACCGCTTTTGTTGCGACCGCTTCTTCCTTGCCAAGCGGATTTCCGTGTACTTTGTTAGTACCCGCAGCCTTGCTGCCGTAACCAATGATTGTACGGATCTCGATGATGGTTGGTTGAGAAACGCTTTGCTTCGCTTTTTCAATCGCTTCGGTAATAGCGGCAAGATCATTGCCGTCCTCTACACGCAAGTATTCCCACTGCGCGGATTCTGCTCTCTTGCGAACATTTTCCCCAAACGACAGATTAAGCTCGCCGTCGAGCGAAATATCGTTCGAATCGTACAGTACAATTAGTTTACCCAGCTTCATGTGTCCAGCCATCGACATCGCCTCATAGGAAATACCTTCCATCAAGCAGCCGTCTCCAACAAGAGCGTACGTATAATGATCCACAACCGGGAAGCCTTCCTGGTTGTATTTGGCGGCCAAATGCGCTTCGGCCATCGCCATGCCAACCGCGTTCGCAATCCCTTGACCAAGCGGGCCCGTAGTAGCGTCTACGCCGTCCGTATGACCGTATTCAGGATGTCCCGGCGTCCTGCTGTTCAGCTTGCGGAACTGCTTCAGATCCTCGATGGAAACCTGGTACCCCGTCAAGTGCAGAAGACTGTACAGCAACGCGGATCCATGACCGGCCGATAAAACAAAGCGGTCGCGATTGAACCATTTGGAATTTGCAGGGTTATGGGACAAATGCTTGCCCCACAGCGCGTATGCCATCGGAGCCGCCCCCATCGGCAGCCCCGGATGACCGGAATTCGCGGCGTTGATTGCATCGATCGACAACGTTCGGATCGTATCGATGGATAATTGATCAATGTCCAGTTTAGTAAGCATACTCTTCATCCTTCCGTTTCGTTACTGTATTTTCCTTCGAATCAAACCACCAATGGAATCCGTCTGCGGCTAACATAGCGTCAGCCTCCGCCGGTCCATTAGAGCCTGCTTCGTAAGAAGCGAGTGGAACGAGGTTTTCATGGAATGCGTCTAGAATAGGCTGTACCCAAGACCAGGCAAGCTCCACCTCATCCCAATGCGCGAAAAAGGTTGGATTGCCGACCAGCGCATCGAAGATCAGGTTCTCATAAGCCTCGGGTATATCCTTGCTGCTCTCGTGCAGCTGGATTTGAACCGGCTTCAGCTCGCCGTTCTCCTTCGTGTTGAGCTGCAGCATAATGCCTTCGTTCGGGTTGATCTCAATGAGAAGGAGATTCGGCGCTCCGCCAAGCGACGCCGTTGAAGTTTGATGCAGAGCTTCCTTGAACTCCACCACAATGCGGGTTGATTTCTCCTGAAGCCTTTTACCGGTCCGGATATAGAACGGTACTCCTCGCCAGAAATAATCATCCACTTGCAGCTTCGCCGCAATGTAAGTGTCGTTCATGGAGCTGGCGGCAATGCCCGGCTCGGAACGGTAGCCTTTTACCGGATTACCCCCGATCGAACCGGAAGCATATTGTCCGCGTATAACATTGGCGCTTATTTCCGATTTCGATAGAGGAATCAGGGATTCCATGACTTGTTTCTTGTGTTTCCTTACATCCTCCGGCGAGCTGTTGTGCGGAAGATGAATGGCCAGCATCATCAGCATTTGAAGCATATGGTTCTGGAACATGTCCCTTATGGCTCCAACATGGTCGTAATACCCCGCGCGCTCTTCGACGCCAACCGTTTCGCTTGCGGTAATCTGTACGTTTGCTATATATCGGTTGCTCCACAGAGCTTGTATGATCGGGTTCGCTGATTCCAGAACCTCAAGGTTCTGAACCATGGGTTTGCCAAGATAATGATCAATCCGGAAAATTTCTTCTTCGGCAAAAGATTTGCTCAGCTGTTCATTCAAATCGCGGGCCGATTGCAGATCATGGCCAAACGGCTTTTCGATGACCAGGCGTTTCCAGCCTGCAGCGGAGCCAAGACCGCTCTCCGCAATATTCGAAGCGATCGTTGCGAAGTACTCCGGACCTACCGATAAATAGAACATCCGGTTAGGCGGAAGCTGCAGAGCATTCTCACGCTCCTCGATAATGCCCAGCAATTTCTTATAATCATCCGTACGGCCGATGTCGAGCACCGTATAACGGAATTTTCGAATGAACGATTGCATCAAAGCCGTGTCTTGAATCTCGCGTCTGGAGAATTGGCGGAGAGACTGTTCGATATTCGATTGGAAGAACTCGTCGGTCCAATCCCGTCTCCCGAGACCAATAAGAGAAAAGGCCTCCGGAAGCTTTCCATCAACGAATAAATTGTATAGGGCAGGATATATTTTTCTTTTGGCTAAATCGCCGGTAGCACCAAATAATACAAACGTTACGGGTTCCATGGTTACTCTCCCTCCAACAGAACTTTTGAAAAGCTTCTGTTTTATTTTTCTGTAATTCCACTATAATACGATTAGGAGCCATACAAGTAATTAATATATTTTACAGGAGCTATCGACCACGTCTATGACTAATAACTATGAACTATACAAGGTGTTCTATTGGGCGGCCAAAACAGGAAGTTTGACCCAGGCCGCAAAGGTCCTCTACCTCACTCAACCAAGCGTCAGCCATGCCATCAAGCAGCTCGAGGAAAGCTTTGGCCTGACGCTGTTTTACCGCAATTCCAAGGGCGTTGCCCTAACCCAGGAAGGCACGATTTTGTACTCTTATATCGAGCAGTCCCAAATTCTGATCAACACCGCCGAAGAGAAAATGATTGCGCTTAAAAATTTGGACAACGGCGAGCTGCGGATCGGCGGCAGCGATTCCTTGTTTAAACATTATCTGCTCCCTTACCTGGAGGATTTCATCAAGAAATATCCCGGCATCAAGCTGCATTTGAACCATGGCACCACGCCCGAAGTCATTACTTTCCTGAAAGAGGGCAAAATAGATCTTGGAGTTGTCCGCATGCCCATCGTTGATCCCCAGCTTGAAGTAAAGGAAAGCTTTCAGCTTCAGGATTGCTTTGTGGCCGGGGCGGTCTATAACGATTTGAAAAACCGAGTCCTGTCTCTAAACACGCTGCTGCAGTACCCCATCATCCTATTCTCCCGCAACAGCCGGGCCCGTATGACTATCACGGAAATATTCCATAGCTACGGTTACATGATCAAGCCGGAGATTGAAGTCGGCAGCGTCGATCTGTTGATCGAGTTCGCCCGCAGAGGGCTCGGGATTTCGTATGTTACCCGCGAGTTTGTTGCGAAGGAGCTTGCGGAGGGTTCCTTGTTCGAGATCCAGCTCGACATCCCGCTCCCTCCTTCGCACATCGGCATGATGAACATGCGGAATATGCCGTTGTCCAGCGCAGCCAAGCGATTTATCGAGCAGATCAAGTAAATAAAAAAGAGCCAAGAACGTGTTGTTCTTGGCTCTGATTGCTGCATTAAACGAGCTTTTTCCCCATACAAACGCTTTCTTCGCTGCCGATATAAGGCCCGTAGTTTGCAACCCGGACATAACCTAATTTCTTGTACAACGAAATCGCTTCCGGTTGTCCCGTCCCCGTCTCGAGGAGCGCTTCCCGCTTTCCTTCCTCGGCTGCCCATTGCTCCAGCTCTTTCACGATTCGCTTAGCTATTCCTCTGCCCCTTGCTTCCTCTTTGACAAACATGCGCTTGATCTCAACGGTATATTCGTCACTCATCTCCCTGTAGCAGCCGCAGCCAACCGGCCTATCATCGAGGTAAGCAACTACGGCATTCGCCTCCAGCTTGACTTGATTATGCGCATCAAAAAATTGCTGCGTGTCGGGGTATCGATTCCATAGATCCTTGTCCAGCAGCTTAATCAACGCGCGAAAATCGGCATGCTCCGCAGACACTCTTAATAATTGAATCATTGTCCTTTTCCTTTCCCGGCTCAAACTTATAAGTCCTATTGTAGTATAGAAAAGCCAAGAAAAGCATCCTGCTCTTCTTGGCTTTTCGTGTTTATTTTTAAGTTAGAGTCTCTACCGAGACACCCTCAGGCAATACGTTTAGAACCTGATTGCGGACAGCATTGTCATGAAGCTCCGTGCCGAAAATGACAACCGTACCGCGGTCATCGCGGGCGCGGATGAGGCGGCCGATGCCCTGTCTTAACCGGAGCAGCATATAAGGCATGTCTATCTCCGCAAACGGATTTGCGGAATCGCCGCGACGCGCTTCAAAGACAGGATCATTTGGAGGGAACGGAAGCGACCACAGGATAACCTGCGACAAGGATGGACCCGGTATGTCCAGTCCTTCCCATAAAGTGACCGCGCAGAGTACGCTTGTCTCATCCCTTTGAAATTCGGCGATGAGATGGCTAATCTCAGCCGAACCCTCGAACAAGAAGCGATAGCTTTCCGTAAGGCCGCTTTCATCTGCTTCCTTGCGGAAACGCTCAAGCTCCTCCATGGAAGGGAACAGGAACAATGTACGTCCGCCTTTTCGCTCCAAGAGATTCCCGGCAGCTTTCATCTTATCCGCCCAGCTCAGCTGCGCTGCCGATTCGCCAGGCATAAGCACCTGCATCTGTTCCCCATATTCGTATGGAGAAGGCACCGAGAAGGATAAAGACTGCTCGATTCCGAGACTGTCTTGGATATAATTGAATTCTCCTCCGACAGACAGGGTTGCCGACGAGAACACGATAGGCATTTTTTTCGAGAACACCTGCTCCTTGAGCACTTCCTTCACCCATCTTGGCATGATGACAAGCGTAATACCGTCTTTGTCTTCCGCTGCCCAACTGATCGGCTTCTCTTCCCGCTTGAACAAAGACAAGGCAAATTGAATCATTTCAATATGCTCTTCCACAATTTTGAGCTGGTAATCATCGATCGTAAACAAACCGCTTTCGAACACAAGCTCTTCCTCGATGGAAGCTAGCATATCCTGCAGGCGGTTCACCTCGCGGACCAGTTCAGGGCTCCATAGCACTTCTTTGCGGCTGGATGCGGTCACAGCCTTGCTATGGCGGGCGACAAGCGCGAATAAATGTTCGCTTTGCACAATGGCATCCTCTACCGCGAGCGCCAGCGATTCCCGAATCTCATCCTGCAGAAGGCGCGTTATGATGCCCTCGAATACCGCGTGGTTCAGCTTGTACGTTAATGCCTTCTGCGCCGCGGTCTCGAGCAGATGCCCTTCGTCAAAGACGACCGAGCTATGCTCCGGAAGGAGCGGAAGCTGACCCTCGCGCTTGCGTGCCTCGTAAGTCCATACATGCTCCATGTAGAAGTCATGCGAGCATATGATCAGATCGGCAGCTTTCCGATAGTGATCGCGGGATAAGGTCTGACCGCATCGGTGCCTTCTGTCGCAAACCAGACAATCCTGGAATACATCCCAACCTAGCTTGGACCATTGTTCGTCGTTTAATGACGGGTAGTCTTTTCGGTTGCCGTAAGGTTGAAAGCTTTGCATCGTTTCCGGCTTGTGAACAAAGGAAGGCAATCCGCGGAAAATCTCGTCAAAAGCTTCCGCGTCCTCATCAAATGCCGCTCTAGCATCGTCAAGCTTGTTCAAGCAAAGGTATTGATCGGGCGATTTGCCGAGTCTCGCATCGATCGTAAATTCCAAATAGCGGGCCAGCTTAGCGATATCCCCCTCCGGCTTTACAAGCTGCTCGATAAGGGATTCGTCGGCGCAGGCAATGATGGCCGGCTTTCTCGTGTAACGGGCGTAGCTGATGGCATAGAGCAAATAAGCAAGGGTTTTACCCGTGCCAACACCCGCTTCCGCAAAAATCGTCTGTTTCTCGGCATACGCTCTTTCAAGCTGAAAAGCCATATAAATCTGTTCGTCGCGAACTTCAAAGCCCGCTTCAGGCAGCTGTTCATAAAAGACATCCGCTATCCAGTCGCTTGCCTGCTGAATAAACGGAAGCTTGGGATCAAACTCAAATGGATAATGATTGCTCACTTATTTCCCTTCCTCCGCAAAGCACAAACGGCTGCGTTTCCAGACGCAGCCGTTTGGCTAATTCCCCCATAAGTTAAATACTAAAATTCAAATTCCGACTTTGGCTTGCGCGGCTTTGGCTTCGCTTTCTTCTGAAGAGCCGGCAAGTGCTTCATGCTCCGTCCCATCGGTCCCTTGCACATTGGACACAATTGTTCTTCGGCAGCCATTTCATCCCGAATCCATGCTTTGCAATCTGGATTTTTGCATTTCAAAATTTTGGTCGGTATTAGTTTCGGTTTCGTGATGTCTTCGCTTGTAGCCACTTTTTTTGCATCCTTTCCTTAACGCGTAAAAACAAACTTCGATTAATATATCACTTCCATAGCTCCTAAGTCAAAGGGGCTGAGCCGTTTTTTCGAAAGAAAAATTCACCCCGCGACGAGGTAAATTATTCATTAAAAATTTGCCGTAATTACTTCATATTCTTCGTCATTGTTCCAAAGTTCCCAACCGAGTCATCATTATTAACCTACTAATTTATATCAAGTTAATAAAATACAAATAGTAACGATGTTATTGAAAAAATAACCCATTTACCAAAGACCACACTCCGAAAGCAAGCAATACGACACCTGATAATACGTTAATCCATCGCATAGCCTTGGCATTCAGAGCCGTCCGGATGATCCCAACCAATTCAGCGAGAATAAGCCACCACAGCATGGAGCCAAGGAAGATTCCCAACACAAGCAGAAACGAATCCTCTGCCGTCGCTTTCGCCGAGTGGGGTATGCCCGCAAAAATAGCCGTAAACGACAAGATCGTCATTGGGTTGGTCACAGTGAGAAAAAAAGTGGTCAAATAGGCTCTCGCCAATCCGTTATTTAATTGAAACTCTTTCCCGCTTTGCGGTAAAGCCCGGACCGATTGATAACCTAAGTAACATAGAAACAATCCTCCAATAAATTGAATCCAAATACGCTGGTCAACCAGTACATTCGTTAACGCCGTAAATCCGACCGCGGCAATGAGCCCGTATACGGCATCCGCGGAAGCCGCTCCCAGACCGGATAAAACGCCATACCATCGGCCCTGGTTGATGGTTCTTTTCATGCATAACACGCCAATCGGTCCAACCGGGGCTGCAATTGACAATCCTACAAGAACCCCGCTCCACATACTCATGCTGACTGTTTCACTCCCGCTTTACAGGATTATCCTCATTAGTATTCCTGCAATCTCGATGCCTTCCTCATTCATTAACGCTTTTAAGTCGTATGGTTTAAACCATCGTATAGATTGGAGTACCCGACCGGCTCACCGTTGTACTCGATTATTGTAGGTACCCTACTGGTTAATGACAGCTCATATAGAAACTGCGGCTCGACCGGAAACGTTCCTTTCGGAAACATGTAAAAGGCTTCCGAGGCATTGGCGGGAAAAGCGGCTACTCTATTGAAGTCTTCTCGTGCGCTGTCGCGAAACGTAAGCAAGACAATACCTCCTCTAATAATCCCAAAGCATTCCTATTATAACATTCTTTCTTTCTTCTCGGATAAGTAAAGAAGCAAGGGCATTCGGATGCCCCTGCTTCGTGTTGTTTATATTAGTTACTCGAGCCAGCCTTACCGAAACAAAACAATTTGCTATGTTGTCCATGGTCCTCAGGCTTAGACTCTGAGCTGATCCCCGTGAAAGACCCGCAAAATAAATTCCCGGTCGGGCACATCCAGCTTTGCATAAGAAGCAAGGAATGCCGAATTATCATATTCCGCTTCCTTCAGATGCACCTCCAAGCCCTGATCGCTCACCTCTACAATCGCGTACCTTGCGGTAGAGTTATTGTTGCAGCCAAGGGAACCCGGATTAACATACATTTGTCTGTCGTTCCGGAAATAATGAACCGGATGATGATGGCCAAAAGCGATCAATGCGTCTTCATATCCGCTAAACAGCTTTTCCAGATTGCACAGGCTTGGTTCAACGATCGGACTAAACGGATCTTTGCTGATCGGATCCTTACATTTATCACGGGCAATATGATAATGGGTGAAAAGCATGCTTTTGCCGCACTCTACGGTTCGGATCACGCGGGGCATGCGTTCTAGCAGCGGTACAAAGGACTTGTCCATTCTTTCCGCTATCCACTTATGGTGACGTTCCGAATGGAAATGGCTCTGTGGATAAGATTCGCCTTTGATAATCGCGAGCACGGCCTCATCATGATTGCCGGATACGAAGGATACATCCTCCCTTGCGAAAAGCGCATGAAGAACTTCATTCGTGTCCGGGCCGATACCGATTATATCCCCTAAGCAATAGATGGAGTCAATTTCGTGCAAAGTGTCGATCTCATGAAGGGCTGCTTTTAACGCTGGCATATTGCCATGGATATCCGTTATCAACGCAAACCTCTTGCTCATGCTTCTCCACCCTTCCTGCAGTTTTGGTCGGCTTATTCCTTTGTAACGCTCCTGATCGAACCGTCAGCGGAGCCCACAATAACAAGACTTGCCATATGGATAAACAATCCGTTGTCCACAACGCCGGGAATGCGGTTCAGGTCATCGTGAAGCGCTTCCGGATCGGCAATGGCGCCAAATTCGCAATCCGCAATATAGTTGCCGTTATCGGTGACATACAGAGCTTCTCCGTTCTTGCGCAGCTTCGGTTCGCAGCCCAGCTTGCGAAGTTTCTTTACCGTCAGCTCGAACGCGAACGGAACAATCTCGACCGGCAGAGGGAACTTGCCCAGCT
This sequence comes from Paenibacillus sp. BK033, assembly GCF_004345425.1. GTDB lineage: Bacteria > Bacillota > Bacilli > Paenibacillales > Paenibacillaceae > Pristimantibacillus. Next base: position 1,559,019 of record NZ_SLVP01000001.1, on the reverse strand, counting down.
GCTTCACATCCTTGCTCTCGTCCACGATAATAATCAGCTGCTTGCTTGCAGCCGCAACAATCTTCTCGCGGAGCAGCGCGCCGCCGCCGCCTTTGATCAAGTGCAGGGCAGGATCAACCTCATCCGCTCCGTCAATCGTCAAATCAAGCATGTCCACATCGGCAAACGGCATCATCGGAATGCCAAGTTCGTTCGCCAGCTGCTCGGATTGAACCGAGGTTGCGACCGCTTGAACGGTTAGCCCTTCTTCCTTCACCCGTCGGCCAATCGCTTGAATCGCCCAATAAGCGGTAGAGCCGGTTCCAAGTCCTACTTTCATCCCGTCTTTAACCAGTTCAACTGCTTTTTCTGCTGCAATACGTTTCGATTCCATGAGATCACCTTATTTTATTTAGAATTTGTACAAAGGATTTAATTTTTAGTATAACAAAGGTATGAATGTTAGGAAATATAGGGCAGTTTTATTTATGGATAAAATAAAAGGCGCATTTCCGCTCGATCCGAGCAGGAATGCGCCTTCGTCCATTATTTCTTTAAATAAACCATGCCGATATCGGGCAAGCTTTTTGCATAGCCCTTCCTTTACCTTTTACACCGCAAAGATGTGATTACCGATTTGAACAGTTTGCTTGCGGGACCAGATCCACTTCGATGTCGCCGTCTTTGGATTGAAATAGTACAACGCGCCATTCGACGGATCTTTGCCGCCAAGCGCATCAAGCGCGGCTTTGTAAGCTGTAGAATCCGGCTTCAAATAATATTGGCCGTCATCTACCGCGGTGAACGCGCCGGATTGTTCGATAACGCCTTTAATGGTTTTAGGGAAGCCGTCAGCATCAAGACGGTTTAACACAACCGCCGCAACGGCCACCTGGCCTTTGTACGACTCACCGCGAGCTTCCGCATACACGATGCGTGCCAGGAGATCAAGCTCTTCCTGATTGGCGGACACCTTTTTCAACTGGGTCCAGGTTTTCTCCTCCGCTACGCCATCCGACTTCAGTCCGTAATCCGCTTGGAATTTGCGAACGGCCTCTTCCGTCATTTTGCCGTAAAACGTTGTGATCGCCGTATTATCGAAATAACCCAGCGTCTTCAGTCGGAACTGCAAATCCGGAACATCCGGACCAGAGTCGCCATAGCTGAGTGTAGCCGGCGCCGCTGCTGTTGCAGCCTGAAGCGGCATGGCAACCGTCATCATGAATGCTAGAATAATGGCAATACTATATTTATAAATTTGATTATTAATCAACATTAATACTCCTCTCATTTAATTAATAATTGTATAAATCATTAATTGGAAATATTTTGTTTAGTAACGGCAGGTTTTACACGAGTTTAACATACAGAAAATAATATAGTAACCCAAATACATTAATTACATTTATTTGCTAAGCTAACTTTTTCCTGGCTTCGGAATCCTTCTGATTGTTCCCTATCGCTTGAATTGGTACAATATAGGAAGATTTGAAGCGAGGTGAACAGCATTGAATGTGATCAAAATCAAGGATCGGCAGGAGCTCGACCGGCGTGTTCCGATGATGCCCTGGTATGTGGAGAAATTTATCAACTACAAGCTTCCCGACCTCTCTCCCTCTTCATTACTGGAGTATGTCAGAGATTACGAGACGTTTATGGGATGGCTGATTGCCGAAGGCTTATCGAGCGCGGAGAAGGTGAAGGACGTCCAGCTTATCGAGCTTGAACGGCTGCATATGGACAGCATTGATACCTTCCGGATGTTCCTTGCGACCAATCCGAACCATAGCAATACCAGAACGACCATTACGCGCAAGCTGTCTTCTCTCCGGTCTCTCTTTCATTACTTGAGCCAGATTGCGGAGGATGAAGAGTTCTATCCGCTATTGAAGCGGAACGTGATGGCCAAGGTCTCGATCAAACGGACGCATAAGCCAAAAGATACGGCGGCCAAGCTGGAAGGCAAGCTGCTGCAGGAAGAAGAAATTCACGAATTTCTGGCCTATATTCATGCCGATTACGAGAAGGATGTTGCGGAGAACAAGCAGGCGTTATATTCTTACCAGCTTAATCGAACCAGAGACAGCTGCATTATCAGTCTGATTCTTCATTCCGGCCTTCGCGTCTCCGAAATCGTAAACCTGAATACCGACGATATAGACGTGAAGAAGAAGCTCGCCTATGTCTACCGAAAAGGCAAGAACGACGATACCTTCAAGACTCCCGTCTATTTTCGTCAGGAAGCGGTGGAAGATCTAACGGCTTATTTGCAAATGAGAGACTCCCATTACAAAGCGCCAAAACGCGAAAAAGCCCTCTTTCTTGCCATTGCTAACGGCAAAAAAGAAGGCTCCCGAATGACCAAACGCGCCATTCAGGAAATGGTAATCAAGTATGCGAAACGCTTCGGCAAGCCTTATTTAAGCGTACATAAGCTCCGCCATTCGTTCGCAACCGATTACTATCTGCGTAACGATATTTATATGACCCAGGAGCAGCTTGGGCACGCCTCTCCCGAGACGACCCAAATCTACGCCCATCTTACGGATAAAACGATGGCCGAAGCGATCGACCGGATTAAGCAGGCAAGCGAAGCCGCGAATTAAGCTTGAACTTGCGTCAACACAGCCTCTTGCATGTTAAGCTGCGTATTTACCAGCTTCGCGTACAGACCGCCGTGCATCATCAACTCGTTGTGCGAGCCCTGCTCCGCGATTCGTCCGTCCTGGACAACAAGTATAAGATCCGCGTCGCGTACCGTCGAGAGACGGTGCGCGATGATAAAGGCGGTTCGTCCGTTCAGCAACGTCTCCAGCGCTTCCTGGATATGCTGCTCCGTCTCGGTATCCACGCTTGAGGTTGCTTCATCCAGAATGAGAATCCGCGGATCGGACAACAGCACCCTTCCGAATGCAAGCAATTGCCGCTGGCCAACCGACAGCTTCGAGCCCCGTTCCTCTACTTCCGTTTCATAGCCCTCATTCATGGACGCAACGACACGGTCCAGCCGTACGCTTTCCGAGGCTTGAATCATTTGTTCCCTTGTTGCCCCGTCATTGCCATACCGCAGGTTCTGTTCGATTGTTCCCGAGAAAATAAACGAATCCTGGAGAACGATTCCCATCTGCCTGCGCAGTGACTCCAGCGTGACGTCCTTGACATCCAATCCGTCGATCGTAACTTTCCCCCCGGTTGCATCGTAAAATCGCATCAACAGGTTAACGATTGTGCTTTTCCCCGCACCCGTTGGTCCGACAAGCGCAACCCGCTGCCCGGGACGAACCTTAAAGCTGACGCCATGAAGCACATCGGGCTTCGATTCTTCATAACGGAACGATACGTTCTCGAACGCCACTTCCCCGCTGATCGCCGGCATGCGGCGCGCGTCGGCCGCATCCGTTACCTCGGCATCCGTATCCAGAATTTCAAAGATCCGTTCTGCGGAAGCCATTGCCGACAGCACTTGGCTGTACACCTTGGACAAGGCGCTGAGCGGTCCCCAGAAACGCCACAAATAATTAATGAAAGCCATGACGAAACCAATCGTAAGCGCACCGTCCATCACCTGTTTGGCTCCGAACCAAACGACGATGCAAGTACCGATCATCCCCACCAGCTCGACCAGAGGATAAACCGTTGACTCCAGCATAATGGCGCGCATGAAAGCCTGCTTGTTCCGGAAGTTAATCCCTTCGAACCTTGCGCTGTTCTTGTGCTGGCGCGAGAATGCCTGAACAACGCGGATGCCTTGAATCGTTTCGTTCAAATGTCCGTTAATGGCCGACATCGTTTTGCGCGAACGGGTCCATGCCCCTTCGATTCTCGGGCGCAGCCGGTTTACGATGAGATACAAAAGCGGCATCATAATGAAGGACAGAAGCGCCAGCTTCCAATCCATCCAGAGCAGAATCGCCACAATTCCGACCAGGTGCGTGACTTCCATGACGGTTGTAATCAGACCGCCGTTAATCAGTTCGCCAATCGCGTTTGTATCGTTCGTAATACGGGACATGATTTTCCCTGCCGGCCGTCCGTCGAAGAAGCGGAAGGACAGCTTCTGCAGATGATTGAACAGCTGCTGGCGAAGATCGTACAAGATGCGCTGGCCGGTAAAGTTAATGTATTTGGTATGTACCCAGCCGCAGCCCCAGCCGATCAGCTTGATGCCGAGCAAAGTAATACCGAACAGATGAATAGCGGTAAAATTCCCTTTGGTAATGCCTTCGTCAATCAAATATCCAAGCAGCAAGGGCTCTGCCAGGCTTAAAATCATATTGACAAGGACAACGCCTATAATAAGAGTAAGCGTCTTGCGATAAGGCTTCAAATAACCGAGTAGCCTCTTCATATAGGCGGGATTAAAGGGTTTCTCCTCAATCTCGCTGTCGTCGTCCCATTCCACTTGACTCATGTATTCCCCTCCTGTCCGTTAGCGTCCTGCCGCGAGCTTCTGACGTTCAAACAGCTGACGGAAGAATCCGTTCCGCTCGCTTAATTGTTTATGGGTACCCTGCTCGATCAGACGACCTTGCTCCAATACGAGTATGCGGTCGGCATGCTGAATCGAGGACAAGCGCTGCGCAATGATGAAGGTGGTTCTGCCTTTCATGACTTCAAGCAGAGCCTCGTGGATGGCCGACTCCGTTGCCGTATCCACGCTGGCGGTTGCTTCGTCGAGGACCAGAATCGGAGGATTCATCAGAATCGCTCTCGCAAGCGCCACCCGTTGTCTTTGTCCGCCGGAAAGCCCGACTCCACGCTCGCCAATCAAGGTGTCGTAGCCGTGAGGCATGGTCGTGATAAAATCATGGATTTGCGCTTTTTGAGCGGCATGCTCGATTTGCTCCATTGTCGCATCCGGGTAGCCGTAAGCAATATTGTCCCGGATAGAAGCGGAGAACAGAAACGTCTCCTGCGGTACGATTCCTACATTTCGGCGCAGGCCATCCAAGTCGTAGTCGCGGACATTAATGCCGTCAATCTGCACCGTGCCGGAAGATGCATCGTAAAATCTGGACAGAAGCGCGATCAGGCTGCTTTTTCCCGAACCGGTTGCGCCTAATACGGCAATAACTTCACCCTGTTCAACTTCGAAGGAAATATCGTCAATAATCGGCTGATCCTTCGCTTGATCCTGGTCGTTAAAGAAGAAGCTGACATTGCGGAAGGAGACCTTACCTCGCATGTGATCGGTTTGGACTCCGTTCTCCGGCGATACAATATCGCAAGGCGTATCGAGAACCTCGAATACGCGCGGAGCCGCCTTGATTGCCTGTTGCATAATGTTAATCTGCCAGCCCAGCATGTTGAGCGGCCAAATAATTCCCCATGTATACCATTGGAAAGCCATAAACGTCCCCAGCGTCATTTCATCCCGAGCCACGTATACCGCTCCCAGCCAGATCATCAAAACAAAGGTTAATCCCCCGAACAAGCCCATCAACGGGAATGCCTTCGCTTCCAATTTGGCGCGGTCCATATTGGTATCGAAGTTTTGTTTGTTCCGCTCGGCGAACTTTTGCTGTTCAACCTCTTCCGTCGCAAACGATTTCACAACTCGGATGCCCGCAATGTTTTCCTGTAGGGTGGTCGTCAGCCGTCCGGTCTGCTCCCGTATACTGGACCAGGCAGGACCAACCTTGTTGCTGAACCACCATAAAATAAGGAGAATGAGCGGGATCGTAACCGTACTAATCAAGGTGACCTTCCAATTCATCCACAGCATAAAGATCATCGTACCCACAAAGGTCAACAAGCCGGTCAGCAGGCCCATTGCGCCAAAGCCGACAAAGTTTTTGACGGCTTCGATATCGCCCGTCATCCGGGACATGAGCTGTCCGGTCTGCGCCTTGTCGTAATACGAGAAGGATAATCGCTGCAGTTGTGCGTAAAGCTGCTCTCTTAGCTTAAACACAACGTTTTGCCCGACAAGCTCCTGGGAGTAGCCCTGCACGAACATCCCCGCGCTTTTTAACGCCTGAACTCCGATCAAGAGCAAGGTTAGCCATAAAATAAGCGATACATTTTCCTTCTTGATGCCTTCGTCAAAGATCTCTCGCAATATCCATGGCGCCACGAGGTCGAAGATCGTAGCGAACAGCATGACGACGATTGCCGCTGCCGCCCATTTCGCGCTTGGTCTTACGTACGCTAATACCCGCAATAATACCTTCACTCTCTTGTATGCCTCCCCTCACTGGTTAAAAAGAAACAAAAAAAGACCCCAAGCCGCAATTAGGCTCGGGATCCTTGCAAAGACGCAAACGCCATGAAGCGGATAGCTATCCGCTTACAGACGTCACATCGCGAAGGCGGCCTGCACGGCATGCATGGAAAAAACGAACCAGAACAATCATTGCCTGTTGTTGATTCCGCATACCGGACACCCCTTTCCCTTCGGAATTGTATTTCGTGTAATCTGTTCGTATCGTAACAGACGGACTCTCTCTCTTGCAATAGCTGATTTTGTCGAATCGCTATTAATTTATTAGGAATCCCCGAACTGGCTCGCATCCTTAATGGAGATGCCCTCTTCCACCGCAAACTCGAAATCTTCGATATCGTATACCTGGACAGGCACCCTTGCTTCGAGCAGCTTATCTTGAAATTCGAATTGATCGGACAACAGCGGAATTTGCAGCTTCGAGCTGGTCAGAAGCAGCTCTGTCTCGATCGGGTCGAAATATTCGCCATAATGCGCGTTATCTACGGCATGTACAACCGTGAACTGTATCCTGTCGTTTAAGATTAGCGGAGAGCTTTCCCGCCAAGGCACCTGCATGGCGCGTTCGATCTTTTTCCGGTTGAGCGGATCCTCGAAAAATGTAATGAGCTCGCCGATTTTGCTCTTTACATGCGCGTCATCCTCCGGATCATCCATTACCGGCTCTGCCCCGTCTCTCATATCGTACAATTCAAGAATGGATGAATAAGGCACGACGTAATCAATCGGACGGCTCGGAATAAGGAGATGTCCATACGTTGCCACCATAACCGCTTCTATAACAAATCGCCGTCGCATGTTTGCCCCTCCTTCTCTAACCACGGTTCCACATTATTATACAATAATACCTCCCCTGTACAAGATAGCCATTCGCCAAATTTGCATAAAATCCGCGGGTAGCTGTACAATGAAGGTTAATGTTTGCAGGTATGAATGATCAGTATTACTCTTTTTTTCGTTTAAGGAGGTTCCACGACAAATGATCAAAGAAGAAGCCATTATTATCGGAGCCGGTCCCTGCGGCCTTGCCGCCGCCATTGAGCTTGAGAGGATTGGACTTCATCCCGTCATTATCGAAAAAAGCAACATTGCCCATTCCATTTCCATGTATCCTACATACATGCATTTCTTCAGTACGCCGGAACGGCTGGAGATCGGAGAGATTCCGTTTACGACGCCCAATGATAAGCCATCCCGCCTTGAAGCGATCAATTACTACCGGACTGCAGCGCTTCGCAACAACCTGCGCGTGAATGCGTATGAAACCGTCCTCCGGGTCGAACGGCAGGAAAGCGGGCTTTTCCGTTTAACCAGCGCTGACCGCTACGGCGAAGAAAAACAATACGAGGCCCGTTACGTGGTTGTCGCCACCGGCTACTTCGATCATCCGAATTATCTCGGAATCCCCGGTGAAGAGATGGACAAAGTCACTCACTTCTTCCGGGAGGCCCATCCCTATACCGGCATGGAGGTCGCGATTATCGGCGGCAGCAACTCGGCAATCGACGCAGCGCTTGAGCTGGAACGAGTCGGTGCAAAGGTTACGGTCATATACCGCGGAGCGGACTACTCCTCGAGCATTAAGCCATGGGTGCGGCCCGGCTTTGAAGCCAAAGTTAATAACGGCATCATTCGCATGTTATTTGAGTCCCGCGTTGTTGAGATTGATAAACGTCATGTCGTCGTCGAAAATCCCGAAGGACGCCATCCCATCGCCAATGATTTCGTGCTCGCCCTTACCGGCTTCCATCCCGACCGCGATTTTCTCACGAACTCCGGCGTGCGCATCGAGGAAGAAGGCTTCCCGTGCTTTGACGAAACAACAATGGAGACAAACGTACCCGGCCTGTATCTGGCAGGTGTCGTTGCCTCCAAGCATGAAGCGAATGAAATTTTTATCGAATCCGGCCGTTTTCACGGCAACAAGATTGCCGAGCATATTGTTTCGCTTCGTTAATTATTTGCGCAACTCGTCCAATTTCTTCTTAAGGGATTGGACGAGTTCTTCTTTTGGCTCCCGTCCACCGTAACGAGCTTCGTCATACAGACGGGCAAGACTATCGGCATCTGCCTGCGAGACGGATTTGCTGCTCCAGGCCGTAATATCCGACGCGGTTTCTCTAACCGTGTAATGAGGCTTATAATCATACCCCCGGCCTACGGCAGCCGCAACATATCTCCGGTACAGATAACGGATTTTCTCTCCGGTTGTAGACAGCTCCTCCCAGCGTGCTTCCTTCTTCCTGCTTGATTTGCCAAGTCTTACGCTCCATTTGGTTCGGTCAACCAGACTTTCAACCTCATCCGTATAACCGACGGCGGCATCCTTGCTGTCAGCAGCCCGTTCCCAGATTCTGCCCAGCATCTTGTTTAAGAGACCGTACAGCTTGCGGCCAATAAAGAACAAGAGTACCGCGACACCAATGATCAGAAGCGCGATGCCAATATATTTCGCTACCAGTTCCAATCTTTCCAGCCAAGCCGGCGGATTATGCGCCTCTACGGGTGGCAGTCCGCTTGGGGGAGGCTGCGTGTCGGAAGGCGGCTCCTCGATCGGTTTGCCTGAACCGTCCATCCAGCCCAAAATTTTGTTCATAACCGCATGGAAAAACGATTCAATGGAAGACTGAAGCTGGCGGAACAAACCTGCTAGGAGAAGAAGAACGGCTACAATCGTCAACATGAAACGGTTTTGCCGTTTGAATGTTCTTGTCGTCGACGATTGAATAGCTCCGCCGGATTGCGTCTCATAGGACAATAAACGTTCATTAATGATGTAAAGCATTAGAACAAGAGCAACAATGCCGCAAATGGTCAGGAACGTAAAATACGGCTGCAGCTGCTCCTGAAGATGGGCAACGATCGTTAATATCGTATACAGAATGACACTAACGAACATAAACGTGTTCGGAAAGGAGGCATACCAGCCTTTGGTGCCTGCTCCCATTCCTCTAACGGCCGTAAAGGCTCCAAGCAGTATCGGCAGGGCAACCGCCGCTCCCGGAAGATCCGCCTGAACGGCCATTAATACGGCATAGATCAAGCCGGCATGAAGCGCTCCAAGCAGAATACCCAGCAGCAGCCGGTATATCCTGCGGTTATTTTTCAACTTTCGGATCCACACTGCCCCCGTCATATAAATGAACGGGACGGTCAGAAGCCATACCGCCGTAAACGCATCGGTTGACGTATAGAAAAGGGCGATAAACCATATCGGCAAAGCGAATAACGTTTCTATGCTCCCATAAATCAAATGCAGCAGTGAATGCCGCTTTTTCAATTGGTTCATCCTGCTTCACCTGCCTGCTCTTGAACCGGATTCGGCGTCAGCTTCCAATGAACAACCGCATTCCCGTTGCGGCGAAGCCTGTCCGCTTGGAGCTCGAGTTGATCGTTCCAAAAGCTGGAGATCACAAGCACGTCACGCTGGGAGTAGCCGCTGTCCGCTTCCCGGGCTAACAGATCCGCAAAGGGCTCTGTCCGCACAAGCTCAAGCTTTGCCATGGCCTCGAATATATCCGTCAAATGCCCTCCGCCGCTGCGCGGTTCAATGAACGTGCTGCCGGACTCCCCGATAATCGGCATGTTCGTGCAGAAGCCCGCTTCCATGCCGCCTTGTATAACGGCCTGGGCTGCACCTGCCGCCCATTCGATTCCGTGCTCGATAAGCTCTTCGTCATTAATGGAACGCCACATGCTTTCGTTGTCTTCCGCGTTCAGGTAAACCATCAGCCTGCGGTCCGCCGTATAGTCGTATTGATGAACCTGAAGATTGCCGGTCCTTGCCGTTGCTTTCCAATTGACCATTTTGTAGGTGTCCCCGGAACGGTACTCGCGAGTCCCCATCACGACAAACGGATCCTCGACAATCCAGCGTCTTACGGACATCTCCCCTTGCCAGCTATGCGAAGGCAGTTGATGCACGGGTACCTCTGCAGGTGTCGGGTAGACGATTAATTCGCCATTTAATGCAATTTGCTTCGTCTGATGCAGAAAGCCTAGCAGATCGCCCGCCGTCATGGTCACCGACTGCAGCTTATACCAGCCCCGCTTCTTGCATTCGATGCGGTGTCTTCTCGTGATTTTCGTATAAGGCATAAGGGTGAAAAAGCTTTTATGATTTTGCAGCAGCTTGCCGCTGCTCACTTCCAGATTATCCTGCCGGTGAAACCTTAAGTCCGAAGATAACTGGGACTCGACCCGCATCCAGGGAACGGGCAGCCATTTGGCATTGGTCAACTGCTCGACCAGCTCGATCGTTTCGCCGCGAAAGCTAACCCTTTTTTGAAATTGCCGTTCATACCCGATTTGACGCAAAGCATACTTATGAAAGATTTTGGCCTGCAGGAAAAAGACAATGATTGCGGCAAACGCTACCCAAAATATAATCATCGATTGACCCCCTATCGGGAGCCGATTCCAGCTTCCGCAGGCACCGCGGTTTGCCGGATAATATCTTCGATAATGTCTTCCGCATGCTTATGAGACCTCTGCATTCCCCTTAGAGACAAGCGGTGCGCCAGCACCGGCTTCGCCATCGCTTTCACGTCATCCGGCGTGACGTAATCCCGGCCGCGCAGAATCGCATGGACCTGCGAAGCTCTAAGGAGCGCCTGGCTGCCGCGCGGACTTACGCCAACAAGAATATCGTCGCGCGTGCGGGTCCGTTCGATCAGCTGAAGCAGATAATGCAGCACTTCGTCTTCTATGCGGACTTCCGCATAATGACGCTGGGCTTCCGCGATATCGGCAGCTGTTGCAACCGCATCCAATTGCGATAACGGGTCGGCATTATTAAAGCGTTTCAGGATTTGAAGCGCTTCCTCCGTTGTGGGATAGCCCATCTGGATCTTGAATAAGAACCGGTCAAGCTGCGCTTCCGGCAGCGGGAACGTACCTTGATGCTCCACCGGATTTTGGGTTGCAATGACCATAAACGGCTTGTCCAGACGTTTCGTCTCTCCGTCGACGCTAATCTGACGCTCTTCCATGCATTCGAGCAGGCTGGATTGCGTCCGCGGAGTAGCTCGGTTTATCTCGTCGGCAAGCAGCAGATTCGTAAAGAGCGGCCCCGGACGAAACTCGAAGCCGCCCTCTTTCTGATTGTAATACTGGATCCCGCTCAGATCGGAAGGCAACAGGTCCGGCGTGAACTGTACCCGGCGGAACTGGAGCTTCAACGACTGCGCCAGCGATTTGGCGAGCAGCGTTTTCCCCGTGCCGGGCACATCCTCCAGCAGAACATGGCCCGAAGTAATTAAGGCGATAAACAACAATTCGGTAACGCTTTCTTTTCCAACAATAACCTGGCCGATATTGGTCTTCAGTCTCTCCGCTAATTGGTTAATCGATTGAAATGACATAAGTGCGTCTCCTTTGTCCGGTTATCGGATGACTCCCGTAGTTATGGAAAGATGGCTTTGAACGATCTGACGGAATAATTGTTCCTGCTCGCTATTACGGAACGATTCTTTCGGGACGATCCAATACTGCCTCTTATTATGGAACAAAAAATAATAGTGCTGGTTCTCCCAGACCTTCGCGAAATAACTCCAATTCACATTGGATGTTCCATCCGCCATCGTTAATTTAAGATTATCGGAATTAAAGCTGTATTCGAACTCTCCGTTCAGCTTTCTGTCTTTAACGATTCTCCTTGGATGAATAATACATTGGGTTACATAGTTTAATAGCGCTAATATAACGACTGCAGCCGCAATGACCGCCAGCAGCCTGGAATTCGTAGCGGCGGCAATCACGAAACAGGTTATAACCAATAAGATCTCGAAAACCCACGTTAGTCGAATTCGCAAGGTTTGAAAATATAAACTCTTCATCGCTCTAGCTACATGCTGGCTATAATGAAATCGTATGGTTTCCAAAAATTCTCCCCCGATAATCCCAGTTCCTGTTTCGGTTTCAATTTTACGGCCTTCCGTATACGGTGCTTTGCAGCAGCTGCAAATCTCTCCAGCGGATCAGGCGGATCCCTTCCGACCGCAAGGTTTGCTGGACGTCCGGATCGCGGAACAATTGGAACTCCATGCCGCGCTTCTCCGGCTGACCGTGGAAAGCCAGCAGCTCATCCGTCACGAGAGAAGGATGGAATAACAATTCGGTAACGCCCGGCTGCAGCTGCTTCAATTGCTGCTTCAGGTCGGCCTTAACCGTATCGTAGGTATCTCCCGGCTTAAGCGGGAACGGAAGGCCAACCAAATAATCAAGAACGACGACTCCCATTGCATGGGCCAGCAAACCAAGCTGGCGCGCCTGCTCCTCCAGCTCGGGCGGAACCATCTGCCCGTTTGCCGCCGCCACCTTGCGGGGCATCCGGAACGGCAGCCCGTATGCTGAGCATACTTCGAATATTTCTTTCAGAAAGTTTTTGCCCGTCTCCAGACCGTACAAGCTTCCCATGTGGTTATCGGCATGAGTTGGATTCATTCCCAATTCAAGCGCGGCTTCGATCTGGGCAATCATTTCCTTCTTCACCTGCCGAGGTTCAGCCTGAAGCTCGAAGCTTCTGCAATCCTTCGGGAAATACCCTTCGGCGGTTACCAGCGACTGCGTATCGCTGCCCTTGAGAACCGGCCCCCAACGGTAAGAATCCCATTCGCTTGTAAACGTAAAATGAATGCCCACATCGTATTGCGGATGTGTGGCACTCCAAAGAGCTGCTTCGCGAGAGGACTTGCACGGCATCATAAGGGTTGCCGAGCTTACCGCCTGTTCCTGAAGCAGCTGCTGTATTCCTTTATTGGTTGACTGACACAGTCCGTAATCGTCAGCGTTAATGATCAACAATCGTTCCTGGCTGTCGTATCCAAGCGATGCTGCAACGTTCATACCGGCACATCCTCTCTCAAATTGGCAACATGAAGGAATGGGGTTATACCTCTTTCAAAAGCTCATGCCGGAACAATGTCAGCAGCTGCTCTTCGTTCCGGTCCACCCATTCGCAAATCTGGTACGTCTGGTCGATAAAGCCTGCAACTAACGCGGCATCATCCAGACCTTCTTTATAGCGGCCCGCGAAGTGAAGAAACACATCAAGCATTCTCAGCTTAATAAGAAGGGGCATCACCTCAACCTCAGCAAGCGTAAGCTTGTCGATGCTTCCGTAACCTTCGCAGAATAGCCGCAGCCTTTCCCATATTTCCGATTCCTCGCCTTTGAAGAAATCAATTTGCGCTACAACAAGCTCCATCGCCCTGACATCAACGGTACAAAACTCGAAATCCAGCACGCCAATGATCGTTTCGCCGTCCGCCACCGTGTTGCTAAAGTTAAGATCGCCATGAATCCATTGATGGGGCAGCTCTTTTACGGCCGGTAATCCCCTGGACAAGTCTTTTACCTGGTTTACGATTGCCGCGGCTTTGTCTGCCCTGGCAATAAATTGTTCGGAAGACTGCAAAATGACGGGAAGCTCATGACGGATTAGGGAGGAATAGGTTTCTTCCAGCAAGTAGTACGGATCATAGATCGGCTTATGCGAAATCGTCATGCCGCGCAACGCCTTTGAGACCCTGGCGGCCGACTCGCCAAGAGAGCGGATATGCTCCTTATGCTGAACGGTTGGCCGTTCCCCCGGAATATACCGGTATAATGCGGCAAGCGCACCGTCCTGCAGAACGGAAACCGTATCTCTTGAACGGTTCTCCACGGGTACGGGAACGCTGAAGCCCGGCTGCTGCCGGTCAAGCGCAAAGAGCACTTGGTGTTCAAGCGCAACAATGTTTCTGTCCCGGTGATTGTTATACACACGAAGAACGTACCGCTCGTCGCCCGCCTTGATCATCCGTGTCGTGTTATTCATCCCGCTGTCTCCCGGTACAACCTTCCATTGCCCATCGAACCGGTACTGCTCAATTAGCGCGGCGAGCTCGATATCCTTCAATCCGCGTGGCCTCCCCGCGTCTCTTGCCGAAGCCTTTCCATGCGGCCGGACAGGGTCTGCTTCCAACTCTCGGATAACTCCTCGACCGCAAGCAGTGCCGACATTCCTTCCAAGTCTGTCTTGCCCTTGTACATAACGCGATTGGCCTCGGCCAGGGAGATGGCTGCCGGATGCCGTTCCAGAACCTTCAATTCCTCGCCTGCCTCAACTTCGCCTTCCTTCAGCACGCGGAAATAAAAACCGGTGTATCCGGTTTGCTGCACCTGCGCGGCAAGCTCCGGGCGCTGATGGCGGATGCCAAGCTTGAAGCAAGGCTGTCTTGGCTGGCTTACTTGAACAACCGCTTCGCCGGCTTGAACAACGTCTCCGATGCACAAATCATGCTCCGTCCAACCGGACACCGTCCAATTCTCGCCGAAAGCGCCGTAGCTCAGCTTATTGCCCAGCCACTCTTCCCAGTGCGGGAAATGACGCTCGAAATAAACGCACACCGCTTTATCCGGTCCGCCGTGATTAACCAGATCCGCCTGACCGTCGCCGTTTAACCCTGTTTTGCTTAAAAAATGCCTGCTCTCGGAAGCTGTCTTGTATATCCCTGTTTGAATGGGCTTGCTTCCGTGCATCGCCACTACCGGCGTTCCTACATTCAGAGAGACAATCCGGCTGTTTACTATTTCCCGTGACATTTGCTTCTGATGGCCTCCTGTCCATTTCTATCCTTCCACTATTATAATCCGATAAGGGAGAAGATGGCAAAAACATCTTTTGGCTCTCTATTATTAATAGCGTTAATAAGCCGGAAACAGGTATAAATACGGGCTTTTCAGCCGTTTTTGAGTAGTCTTCCAAGACTACTCTTCGACACCTTTTGTAACATTCGAGCCCGCGGTGTCGAAAACGTTTTCTTTGTGTAAGATTATGCGCTTCCCCGGGAAATAAAAGCGGTCGTTATTTCCTCATTTCCCGGGAATCCGTCTCCTGCAACTAATGAAGATGGAATTTTCGCTCAATTCGGATGATTTCCCCTTTGGGTCGTTTCAAGCGACTCTGAAGCTTTGCGAGATGCTGCTTGCGGTATCTTCTGTCCAAGGCCATCACCAGGATAAACCATAATCCCGTGCCAACCGCTCCCCATAATCCTAAGGCGAAGACAGAGACCGCTCCGGACAGAAGCAGCCATATGAAAGCGGCGCGGTCTACGATTAAACCGTATGATCCAAGTCGCCATGGCGCATCGTCCAGCAGCCGGTGCCTGCCATGCAGCTTAATCTTAATCCAGATCGGAATCATATACGACAGCTGCAGGCATAACACCGTAAAGCCAAGCAAGCTCGGGATCCCCCCAGCCTCTCCCCCATCGACCAGCCTGCCCGCCCCAAATAGAAGAACCGACAGAAGCGCAGCCGTTCCGATCGCCGGAAGCGGCGATTGCTGCTCGCGCGATACCCTGGAGAGCAATCTGCTGAAGGGGACCGCTTGATCCCTCGCCAGACAAAAGATTGCACGGGAGCAGATCAGCAGCTCGCTGTTCCCGCTCCCCCAGATAGCCGCCGCTATCACAAGCAAAACGAGCGTATTCCCCTGCCAGCCGTCAAGCGCCGCTGCAGCCAGCAGGCTGTCGCCGCTGCTGAACAGGGCTGTTCCGACTATCGCGGGCAGAACAAGGGTCAGACACATCAACAGGACGAAGCCTCCGATCATCGCATAAACCGAAGACAAATAGATGGCCCAAGGCACGCGGATGCGGGGATCGCTTGTTTCCTCCGAGCCTTGAGCGGCTCCATCCATCCCGAGAAACAGCTTCTGCAGCACAAGCATTCCAACGACAAATGCCCACGGCGTAACATGACCATCCAGACTTGCGTTTTGAAACGTATATAAAAGCTTCGGCGAGTATACGCTTCGCCCGAACGCAATAAAGATTCCGCCGATTACGGCAGCCAGAACGACAGCGTGAAGCATGATTCCGGCTTCCTGCAAAGCTCCCGCACGTCCCGTTCCCCAATGATTAATCATAGCCTGAACGGCGGTAACGAAACACAGCGCGATTCCCGTCGACCACCAGGAGGAGCTATAGTTCAGCCATACGGAAAATAGTTTATCGAGAATATAAGCACAGGCGCCATTCATGAGCGCCATCATGGCGAGATGGCCGGCGAGTTGAAACCAGGCTGCATACCAGCCCCGTCTCCTGGTGCCGATAGCGGATGCCCAGTGATAGACGCCGCCCGCCGTTGGCACGGCCGAGGACAATTCCGCAAGCGAAGCGCTGACCAGAATGCCGAACAACGCGATTACAGGCAGTCCGATACTGACAACGGAGGGTCCTCCCTTCTGCAAGGCCGGTCCCGCAAGCAGAAACGCAGCTCCGGTCAGGCCGAGAGATTGAAACGACAGCCCAAATGACGCTGCTGCTCCTAAGCGCCTCCGGAGCTGCTGGGCAAGCCCGAACAAATTCAGGTCATGCTTATCCTGCTGCGCTTGAGCGTATGTGCCGTAAGCCGTCATGCTAATATGCTTCGAAGCCCTAATATTGCGCTGCGCTCTTGCAGTCAGCAGCAAAGCGCAGCCGCAAACCGCCGCAAACAGCAGCAATCCGATCCATACCGCCAGCATCATTGAACCCCTCCCTACGATAATGTATGAGGGATGGCGTTTGGTCATGTCAGACGCCAAGAGGCTGCCCGCGCAGGGCAGCCTCTTGGCGTTGCACAACGTATGAATAACGATCCAGCGCCATTTCGAACGGAAGTCCATCCGCCTCAAGGTCCATAGGTTTACTCCAAGGATTAACAGAGCATAGACCAGAATGATGGCAGCGCCGTAAGCCTTCTGGGAGGCTGTTGACGGCGCCATGAATCCGTACACAAGAACGATACCGCCGATGAGTACATAAGGAAACAGAATGCCGAGCAGCAGATGAGCAATTGTCCCAAGCCATTTTCTCCTGTCCATCCACCGATCAGCTCCTTTGGTCTTCACCGCCCGGCATTGTCCAGTGCTGTCCTAATTATTCGGCACCATGGCGCCTAGCGGACCATTCTCGTTCACGATATCCTGAAGATCGTAGGCCGAGATCGGAAAATACGGAAAACCGTAAGCATACGGCGTCAGCTCGTATAAAGCAAAATAGATGACGATCGACCGGTCGGCGATATAGTAATCCTGATCCGGCCGGATGGTTGCGAATGGCTCCAGCGTGCTGATGTCGCGTTCCTTGATCTGTTCGCTGACCATTTCGGAAATGCGCTGAACATACGCGCTTCCGGGCTTGAACAGCTGGGGAAGGCTGTAGGCGTGTCCGGTTGACACGCGAAACGTCAGCGAGACCTGCAGCGTAAGGCCATGACTGCCCCCCGAATAGGCGTAATTGAATAACGACAGGCTGAGAATATCCCTTTCGTTCGTCTTGACCTCGTAATACCCGCTCATTTCAGCCCGCGGATCATCAAGCGAGCCCTGCTCGTCTACCAGCTGCTGTGCCGCTTTCCGGATGGATTCATTGATTCGCTTGATTGCATTCTCGTTTGATCCTCCGCTAACGTAAGGGATCCAAAGCTCCGCTTTCGGGAATGCCGCTCTTGCAGATTGGACAATGACTGGAGACTGAAAAGCCATATTCGAAGACACCTACCTATTTGGTCAGATGCTCCATTATATGCGGGGTACGCCTCATTTCATGCCATTCGACGCCGCCGTGCGAAGATGCCGCTTTCCCAACGTAAGCAAACCCGGCTCTCTTGTAAAAGGAGATCAGATGCCGTTCGCACATTAGAATAATCGCTTTATGCCCGGCCCTGTCGCAGGTTGACACAAGGCGCTCGAGCAGCATGGCTCCAACTCCCTGTCGTCTTGCCTCCTCCGCTACGGCAACGGTCAGGATGCAGAAGTTATCGCCTTCCTCTTCATCCCGCTGGACGCCCTTCATCTCGTCCCCGCAAGACCAGGCCGAGGTCCGGATGCCGTTCGTTATGCCAAGAAGCTTGTCCCCGGACCAGGCCGACCAGAAATAACCCGGGTAATGCGCAAGCCGGTACCGGAACCCTTCCCGGGTAGCGGCCGCTTCCGGAACGTAGCATTGCTGCTCCAGCCGGAGTGCCTCTTCCAATTCGTTTTCTTTGATTAATCGAAGCTCGATCACAGCATCATTTTCTCCCGCTCGGTTAATCTTCTGCCTTTCACGTCCAGCACAAGCTCGCCGTTGTTTAGACCGATAATCCGGTCCGCGAACCTTTCCGCCCAATCCCCTTGATCAAGCACCGCGATAACCGTAACGCCCTGCTCCGTAATCAGCCTCTTCAGATCGGACAACACGCGGTCCGCCGTATGGGGATCAAGCCCTGCCACCGGCTCATCCGCGGCGATCACCTTCGCTCCGTGCACCAGTGCCCGGGCAATCGCGATACGCTGGCGTTCGCCGCCGCTCATCGTGCTGGCTTTTTGATGGGCTTTATCGAGCAGTCCCAGCTTTTCAATCGTATCCATCGCGCCCATGTAATCGTCGTTGCGCAGCATGCCCGTCCATCTGCGCCACGCAGGCGTCTGCGCAACGGCACCGATGCTGACATTTTTAAGCCCGGTCTTGTTCTGGTACAGAACGGGCTTCTCCTCCAGATAAGCTACCGCGCGCTTGATTTTCAATCTGCCCGCGAGCCCCTGCTTGAAAATGTCTTCGCCTTCGAAGAAATAGCTGCCGCCGCTCCACTTGTTCTGCAGCGCCAAGCTTTTGAGCAGCATCGACTTGCCGCTGCCGCTGGCTCCCTTTATCGCGATAAATTGGCCTGGCTGGACTTCAAAGCTGATATTCTTCAAGATCGTCGGCCCACCGGGAATTTGTACTCTAAGATTCGATATTCTCAACATAAGTCCATGCCCCTTTTTTGTAAACGCTTCGCCATTCTATGAATCTAGTTTACGAGAAACAAAAAACAGTTTCCACACGAACAAATGTTTGCTATAATAAAAACAGAACAAACGTTCCCTGTTTTGCATCCCATAATCATTTTGGAGGAGGCTGAATCACCATGAATAAAAGCTGCGAAAACTTTCGTTATTTAGAGAAAGGATGGCCGCGCCGGGACCTTACGTTTAAGTTTTACACGGACGGAACATTAACGATTATCGATAATCGGGCAGAGGAGGTGATCTCGCCAAATGATTTGAAGGGTGACAGCATGGACTTCTATGTACGCAGGCGTATCGCCTTTATTAAGAATAAACTGATGGCCGCTCAGCAGAAATATGCTTAACGGCTCTAAATACTTTAAGACAGGCGGAATCCAAGGGCGCTGGAAGAATATCGTCCCTGGATTCCGCCTGAGCTGTTTTACGGCAGCTGTTTATTAATTCCATTCATGCTTGGAGGACGGTTTGCGAGTTTGTTCAACTTAAGGCCAATGGCTTCCGATTTAAAACTGGATTGGTTTTGACGGTTTTGCGTTTTGTCGGCTTTATTGAATGGCATGCTCTTCACCTCCTGCCTTATGAGAATGATTAGCATAAATCGCCTGAATTAAACATCGCTTGGGGCTTCGTTGACGTAAGGCTTCGAATAAGGTAGATTGTTCATACGATGAACTTCACCAAAGGAGCCGTGCTTTTAAATGAAGCAAAACCTTTTCTTTGACCTAGACGACACCCTCATTCACTGCAACAAATATTTCTACTTTGTGATCGAACAGTTTGTCGACGCGATGACGACGTGGTTTGCGGGTTATGAAGGGGTAAGCGCAGATGCGGTGCGCAATAAACAGACGGAGATCGATATTGCGGGCGTAGCGGTGCTCGGATTCAAGAGCGAGCATTTCCCGCAGTCCTTTATTGATACATACCACTATTACTGCGACCTTACGGGCCGCAAGAAATCCAAGACGGAGCAGGATTTTCTGTGGAAGCTTGGCTTAAGCGTATACGAGCATGAGACCGAGCCGTATCCTAATATGGAGGCTACACTCGATAAGCTGGCCGGAGAAGGTCACACCCTTCATCTATACACCGGAGGGGAAATTACGATTCAGCGCCGCAAGATTGAACAAATGAAGCTGGAGCGGTATTTCGATACGAGAATTTATATCCGCCGGCATAAGAACAGCGAAGCGCTTGAGCAGATCTTGGCGGAGGGCGGTCATGACCGCCACTTGACGTGGATGATCGGCAACTCGATCCGGACGGATGTTGTGCCTGCTCTCACGGCAGGCATTCATGCGATCCATATGAGAACGGAATCCGAATGGCAGTACAATGTCATTAATATCGAGGTAGAACCGAAGGGGGCCTTCTTCACCTTGAATAACCTGCTTGAAGTGCCGCCGGCGATTCACGGCTATGTGAGTCGCAAGCAACCCTAACCTTAATGGCATAAACAAAAGGAGTAAAGCGGCATATGGCGCTTTACTCCTTTTTCTGTTGAATGATTATACTTAAGATTGCACGCCTTGAACGGAAACCGTGCCTTTGTCACGATCCGTCAACACCAGCTTGGCTTTGCTGCTGCTGCCGTCCTGACGCTTGAAGGTAAGCTGGCTCGTTGCTCCTTTTTCGAGCAGGGAACGAACCATTGGGATCGAGATCGTCTTTCCCTGCTGCTCCTTCCAGATAACGAACGTACAGCCATCCCGGAAGGCGCTGCAGCCGAAGCCGCGTTCCCCTTCAATAATATGTCCGCTGCAGCCCGTTCTAGGGCAAGCCGCGATTGGCTCACGGGGAGAAGGATTTGCAGCCGCCGTACGGGATGCTGCCTTAGGTGCCGCGGTAGAGGTTGCTGAAGCGGAGGATGTTGACCTCGATGAAGAGGTCCGGCTTCCGCCGGAAGCCTTCGAAGCTCGGCTGCCCCGCTTTGAACCGGCACCCGCTGCCCCTCGCTTGCCGCCGTTCTCGCGTTCTTCGAACGTTCCCGGCGCGGCCGGGCGCTGCTGGCGAACCTTATCGACGATCATTGCGGCGAATTGCTTAACCTTCAATATAAACTGGTCGTCGGATGCTTCACCGCGCGAAATCTGGTGCAAGCGCTGCTCCCATCGTCCGGTCATTTCGGGCGATGCCAGCAAATCCACGCCAGCCCCGCGAATCAACTCGATCGCGGCACAGCCCTTGGAAGAGATCTCCAGCTTTTTGCCGGTCAGATCCACATAACCAACCTGTTTCAGCCGTTCGATGGTGGCAGCCCGGGTAGCCGGAGTGCCAAGCCCGGTATCCTTCATCGCCTCGCGCAGCTCGTCATTCTCCATCGACTTGCCGGCGCTTTCCATCGCTTTCAGCAAAGTGCCCTCGGTATAAGGCTTTGGCGGTTGGGTCGTTTTCTCAAGCGATTCGGATTTTACGCATTTGACGCCCTGCTGGGGTTCAATGGCAAACGGTTTATCGGTGAGCAGCTCTTCCTCATCGCCCTCAGCCTCATCCTTCTCGCTGGCTTTTTTCTTGGTGGTCTTCTTCGCGGCTTGCCCCTGATCCTGCAGAACTACCTTCCAGCCAAGCTCCAACAGCTCCTTCGCCTTCGTTCGAAAGATCTCGCTTTCCACCTCGGTCATAACCGTGTGGTTCTTGTATACCGCGGGCGGATAATACTGCGACAGGAACCGCCGGACGATCATATCATAAATATTGTGTTCCTCCGGGCTTAAGCCCGAAGGACGCTTGGGCGTTGGCATAATGGCATGGTGGTCCTCAACCTTCGCCGGGTTGCACACCGCCTTATTCCCCTTGTGCACCCTGCCCCGGTCCGCGCCGTTTGCCAGCTCTCGGTAAGAATCGGACCCCTGCAGCATCGTCAGCACCTTCTGCATGACGGGCAGATTCTCTTCGGTTACGTAATTGGAGTTCGTTCGCGGATAGGTAATGGCTTTGTGCTTCTCGTACAAAGCCTGCGCAATATCCAGCGTCTTCTTCGCCGAATAGCCGTAACGGCCGTTTGCTTCCCGCTGCAGAAGCGTCAGGTCATGCAGCCGGAACGGATATTCCTTGCTCTCCGCCGTCTGATAGTCCTTAATGATGCCGGGCTTGCCCTGCGTCTTGGCGGCCAACGCTTCCGCCTTTGCTCTGTCCGTAATCCGGTCCCCCTGCCATATGCCTGAATATTGAAAGCCGTTCTGATCAAATAGCGCTTTTACGACATAATACATATCCGACTTGAACGCCGTAATTTCTTTGTGCCGGTCATACAGCAGCGCGAGGACCGGCGTCTGCACCCTGCCAACCGAGAGTAAAGCTTTATGACGGATCGTGAATGCGCGGGAGGCATTCATTCCGATCAGCCAGTCCGCTTCGCTGCGCGCCCTGGCTGCCCTTGTAAGCGGGGCATAGTCCTCGTCGCTTCGAAGGGAGTCAAAGCCCTTTCTGATCGTCTCAGGCGTCAAATCCGAGATCCACAGACGGTCTGTCGGCTGGGGGAGCTTCAAATATTGACGGATCAGATGAAAAATAAGCTGTCCCTCGCGCCCGGCGTCACAAGCATTCACGAGACGGCCGCATCGCTTCGCAAGCTCTCCGATCGTCTTGAGCTGATCCTTTGTCCGGGCATTTGGCCACAGCTTGAACTTATCCGGAATAATCGGCAAATCCTGATCGTTCCATCTTTTATAGCGCGCATCATACTGGTCTGGCTCCGCCAGCGTTACCAGATGACCAATCGCCCAAGTAATAATATAACGGTCGCCTTCCAGGTACGTCCGCTTATTCGCCGCCTTTGGCTCTACAACCGCAGCGATCGTCCGCCCCATGTCGGGCTTCTCCGCAATAATTAATGTCTTCAACTAATCGCCTCTCATATCTAGCTTGTTCGTTCCACTTTGCTTTTCATCGATGCAAAAATTTTACTCACGCCATTTGCCCAATTCTGATCCTCCGCGTATTTGCGGTTGATCCAGGCAATCGGGTCCTTGCCCTCCGGGCGGTCTTTGCTCCACTTCAATACGGTTTGGGAGGCAATTCGCGCCGAATCGTGAATGGTCGTATTGTAGTCTTTCCAGCTATAAAAAACATTGAACGGATTGTTGGCGATCTTCATCGCCTGTTTATTCGACCTCGGTACAAAAGCCTGCTCCTGACCGGTAATCGCGAATAAAAAGAGGGGATGGATATCAAATGTTCTCGCTGCGTCGATAATGGCATCCAAGTAAGGCTGTTCCGCCAGAAGGGAATCTTTGCTGTTCAAAAAGTCGACCAGGCTTTCTTTATCCACATCGGTGTAACGAAGCTCGTCCGGGAGTTCGTTGCCCGCAACGGCCGGCATCGCTTTCTCGAAGGACTGAAGCGTAACTGGCGGCTGCAGCTTGTTAGGAGAAGGCCTGAGCAGCGACCAGCCGTACAGGAGCGAGGCTCCCACCAGCATAATGGATAAAAGAGAATAAACCAGCGTTTGTTTTCGCCGGTAAGGCTTCAGAGCCGGAATAAGGGACGGTTGTACCGGCAGCGGGATGACCTCGGCCAGCTCGGGCGCCGCTTTGCTTTTCCCTTCAATTCGGTACTCGGACGCGAGCCATTCCTTTAGCTGCTCCCATAAGTCGGCAGTCCCGGACTCCGCTTTTTTCGCCAGCTTGTCCAACTGGATACGGAACAAGCTCCATTCCAGCTGCGTGCCGCTTTGCTCCTCCACCCACTTATGAAGCGAAGTAACGACATTGGCATCCGCCAGGTCCAATCCGAGGCACGCTTCGAAAATATCGTCCGAGCGGACCGGCATTTGCCTCTCCAGCACGGTTGTCCGGATCAGCCTTGCCGTCACTTCCCGTTTCAGCCTGTCTTCAAAAGGCGGAAGTTGTTTTTGAATAATGCGGCTTACCGCGTCGGCTACAATCTCCGCCCTCTTGTCCTGCGGCATCGCTTCGTACTTATGTTGAACGTACTGTCTGATCTTGCGAACATCAATCGGGGTTAATACAAATGCTTCATCGGCCGGCATGACGAACTCTCCCCTTTACGTCATCTCTAACCGATTTTACCACAATTTTCTTTATATTGGGGAGGACAGATTTGCAATGCGCCGCTGAATTTCTTCGCCTTCGATAAAGGCCTTGATCTGCTCTTTCTCGAACGCCGTAAATTGATACTCGCAGTCGATATCCTCGTCCTGCGGGACGATTTGCGCGATGGCGCCGCCTGATGTGCAAATTACGAGGCCGCTGAAATCAATCAGGTCATCCGGCACGGGGGTCTCCTCCGCCACGTCAAACCGCAGCACGATATCCACCCATTGGTTGTCTCTGCGCTCTATTGCTGCCTTAATCGATTTGAATCGCAGCTCCGTCACTTTGTCCAATCCGTATTTAATCATTCCGCAGCCTCCATTACGGTCGTACAAACAGTCATATTCTAACTTTAGATGTAAGATTTATTCCGAATGCAAATAGGCATTAATCCCTATTCGACAAGAAAAGCGCCCGTAGGCGCTTTCTGTTACTAAGGGTTATCGCTGATTCCTTATATCTTAAGGCAGCATCGACGATCCCATTAAATATTTATCCACTTCGCGAGCTGCCTCGCGGCCTTCGTTGATCGCCCACACGACAAGGCTTTGCCCGCGGCGCATATCGCCTGCAGCGAATACTTTTTCAACGTTGGTTTTGTATTTGCCGTAAGCTGCTTTAACGTTCGAACGGCGGTCTTGCTCAAGACCGAACGAATCGATCAGCGTTCTCTCCGGACCTTCAAAGCCTACCGCGATAAACACGAGATCAGCCGGCCATACTTTTTCCGTGCCTGGAATATCTTTATAAATTCTGCGGCCTGTTTCCGGATCAACCGTACGTTCGATTTGCACTGTGTGCAGCTCTTTCAGATTGCCGTTGCCATCGCCTACGAATTTCTTCGTCAGTACGGAGAACGCGCGCGGATCTTCGCCGTAGAGGGCTTTTGCTTCCTCTTGAGCGTAATCAAGCGTGTACACGTTCGGGAATTGAGGCCAAGGGTTGTTTACGATGTCGCGTTCCAGCGGAGCTTTCGCTACCGTACCGAATTGCGTAACCGATCTGCAGCCATGGCGCAGAGCGGTCGCCACGCAGTCCGTACCTGTGTCGCCGCCGCCGATAACGATTACGTCTTTATCTTTAGCGGAGATGTAGTTGCCGTCCTCCAGGTTCGAATCCAGGTAGCTCTTGATGGTACCGTTCAGGTAATCCATCGCCATGTGGATGCCGTTCAGGTCGCGGCCTTCCATTTCAACATCGCGTGCTTTCGTTGCGCCGCCGCACATAATAACCGCGTCGAACTCTTTCAAAAGCTCGTCTCTGGAAATATCTTTGCCGATTTCCGTATTCGTTACGAACTCAATGCCTTCTTCTCTCATCAGGTTGATGCGGCGGTCTACAACATGCTTCTCGAGCTTCATTGTAGGGATGCCGTAAGTGAGAAGACCGCCAAGACGGTCGGCACGCTCGTATACGGTAACCTTATGGCCAGCTTTATTCAATTGGGCAGCTGCCGCGAGGCCGGCCGGGCCGGAACCTACAACGGCTACTTTTTTACCGGTACGTACTTTAGGAGGTTGCGCAACCACCCATCCTTCTTCGAAGCCGCGCTCGATAATAGCATGTTCAATAGTCTTAATCGTAACCGGTTCGCCGATCAGGCCAACGGTGCAAGAGCCTTCGCATGGAGCCGGGCATACGCGACCTGTAAATTCAGGGAAGTTGTTCGTTTTGTGCAAGCGGTCCAGCGCTTCACGCCACAATCCACGGTAAATCAGGTTATTCCATTCCGGAATCAAGTTATTTACCGGGCAGCCGGATGCCGAACCTGCAAGTTCCATGCCTGTATGGCAATATGGAGTTCCGCAATCCATACAGCGAGCGCCTTGCGTACGCAGCTGTTCATCCGACAAATGCTTATGAAATTCATTCCAATCCTTGATCCGTTCGATAGGATCTCGATCAGCCGGCAATTCACGTTGATACTGCATAAATCCTGTAGGTGTAGACATGTGCGAATTTCCTCCATCCAATATTCCCGAAAAGCCTGTATAATTATTCTCTTAAAACTATATCGGGAATCTTTAAATATTTCAACAAAAAACTTCATTGCCTACGCGATTATCGTATAAAAAAGCCTATCATTCTTATTTTCTGTCGTTAATGGATTATCCGCACAATCTTTTGCACTTATTGACACAACGTTCGTCATTCATGCGATATTCTTTATATTATGCTTTTCGGCGGGCAAATGTTTGGAAAGTGAAGGAGAATGCATTACGCTCGTCGCTTTCCACCTTTTCTGCCTCGACGCGTTCCCATTCGTCTTCGTTCAACGCAGGGAAAAAAGCGTCTCCTCCCTCAATGTCGGCATCCACCTCGGTGAGCCGGATTTTATCCGCTAATGGAAGGAATTGTGCATAAATATCCGCTCCGCCGATTACCATTAACTCCCCGTCACCGTACCGTTCAATCGCTTCACTCACCGAATGGACAACTTCACAGCCTTCTTTGGCATAATGCGGCTGTCTGGTTATCACGACGTTCGTCCGGTCCTTCAGCGGCTTGGGCAACGATTCGAACGTCTTGCGTCCCATGACAACGGTTTTGCCCGTCGTATGGCGCGTAAAGTAAGCCATCTCCGCCGGAAGCCGCCACGGCAGCCTGTTCCCGATTCCGATCGTGCGGCCACGGTCCATTGCTGCGATCATCGTAATCGACATCGTATTGTTCCTGCTTTCTTATACGGCTACAGGAGCCTTAATTGTAGGATGCGGCTGATAATTCTCCAGCTTGATATCTTCAACCTCCGCGTCGAAGATCGAGTTCACATCCGGATTAATCGCAAGGACGGGCAGCTCCCGCATGTCCCGCTGCAGCTGTAAATCAATTTGCTCCAGGTGGTTCAAATAAATGTGCGCATCGCCAAGCGTATGAATAAACTCGCCAACCTCAAGCCCGCACTCCTGCGCAATCAGATGCGTAAGCAGCGCGTAGCTTGCGATGTTAAACGGGATCCCCAGAAAAATATCGCCGCTCCGCTGATACAGCTGACAGCTCAGCTTGCCGTTAATCACATAAAACTGGAACATTGTGTGGCAAGGAGGAAGCGCCATCGACGGTACGTCTTCGGGGTTCCAGGCCGATACGATCAAACGCCTGGAATCCGGGTTTCTCTTGATCGTCTCAATGATTCCCTTGAGCTGGTCAATCGTCTCTCCTTGCGTCGTACGCCATTCACGCCATTGCTTGCCGTAGACGTTGCCAAGCTCGCCGTACTTCTCGGCAAAAGCGTCATCGTTCAGCACCAGATTCGTGAATTTGTCCATCTGCTCCTGATACAAAGCGTTAAAGGCTTCATCCGTCTGCGAGCGAAGGCCAAAGTCCGTCATGTCCGGGCCGGTATAATCCGGGCTCTCCACCCATCTCTTAAACGCCCATTCATCCCAAATATGGTTATTATGCTGAAGCAAATAACGGATATTGCTGTCGCCTTTAATAAACCATAGCAATTCGCTGACAATCAGCTTGAACGGTACTCTTTTCGTGGTCAGAATCGGAAAGCCCTTGGTAAGGTCAAAGCGCATCTGGTAACCGAAAACCGAGATCGTTCCTGTGCCTGTCCGGTCCTCCTTCTTCACGCCGTTATCAAGCACATGCCGAAGCAATTGCAAATATTCCGTTTCACTCGTTTGAACAGTCACTAATCTATCAACTCCTTGTCATTGACCGGCACAGCATGCTTCTCCCGCACGCAACGCCGGTACAAGGTTTATCTAAAAACTATTAACCGAGGCGTTTATCTTCCAATTGCCTCGATAGAGGGTTTCTCATTAGTTTAACATTTTTCGCATAGGTTTGTCTTCACGTTTTCGCTGGATGCTGTCTTTCCCGTTTTCGTTTCATACGCAGCTCATGCCGCTCTGGAGCGGTAGCGAACATACGAATTTCCTCGTCGGTCTCCGGATATACTTTGGGCACCGTTGCGGGCTTGCCTTTATCGTTTAACGCCACAAAAGTAAAAAACGCCGTAACCGTTGTCGTTCGCTCAGCCGTATACAGATTCTCCGATTGAACGGTCACGCACACTTCCATGGAGGAGTTGTTCGTCCAGCTCACATAGGCTTCCACCTCAATCACTTCCCCGACCCTGATGGGCGCTACGAAATCAAGGCTGTCCGTCGATGCGGTCACCACCTGCATCCGGGCATGCCGCATTGCGGCAATGGCGGCCGCCTTGTCCATGTACTCCATAACCTTGCCGCCAAACATCGTATCGTGGTGATTCGTATCCAGCGGAAAAATGATCTGCGTCATGACCGTTCTGGATGCACTAGCCGGCTTTTCCATAAGCTTTCGCTCCTCGTGTTATGTACAGTTATAATATGCAAAAAGAGGCCCGCATGCTGTTAAAGCAGCGGAACCTCTCTCACTAAATCTCAAATAACGTCGAACGGATATTACTTGGCAACCGTATGGATTGGATGTCCGAGCGCTACTTCAGCAGCGTCCAGAACGATCTCGCCCAGTGTTGGATGCGCATGGATAGTCAGGGCAATATCTTCAAGAGTAGCACCCATCTCGATAGCCAGAGCAAGCTCGGCAATCATGTTGGAAGCTTCCAGACCGATGATTTGCGCGCCCAGCACAAGACCGGTGTCAGCATCGGAAACGAGCTTCACGAAGCCTTCAGTCGCGTTAAGCGACATTGCGCGGCCATTGATCGCGAACGGGAATTTGCCCACTTTTGTTTTGTAGCCTTTGTCTTTTGCTTCTTTCTCGGAAAGACCGACTGCTGCGCATTCCGGATCGGAGAAGCATACGGCAGGCACGCATTTGTAATCGATAACGCTTGGCAGACCGGAGATTGCTTCAGCGGCGATACGGCCTTCGTACATCGCTTTATGCGCAAGGGCAGGACCAGCGATGATATCGCCGATTGCATAGATATGCGGGTTGCTTGTGCGGCATTGCGCGTCAACTTCAACCAGACCGCGCTCGCCGACTTTAACGCCGGCCAGTTCAAGTCCAAGGTCTCCGTCTGTGTTAGGACGGCGTCCAACCGTTACAAGCAGGTAGTCCGCAGTAACTTTTTCTTCTTTGTCGCCAACTTTGTAAGTCAGTGTAACGTCTTTATCCGTTTGCTCGGCGCCTTGAGCCATAGCGCCGGTTACGATATCAACGTTTGTGCCTTTAAGTTTCTTAGCAACGATCGAACCCATATCTTTATCGAAGCCCGGCAGAATCGCATCGCCGCCTTCGATGATTGTAACTTTCGTACCGAATTTGGAGTACATTTGGCCAAGCTCGATGCCGATGTAGCCGCCGCCGATGACGATGATGCTTTTCGGAATTTCAGGCAAGGACAATGCGCCGGTCGACGATACGATACGGCCGCTGAACGGGAATGCTTTCAGCTCGATTGGACGGGAACCAGTTGCGATGATGCAATTTTTGAAACGGTAACGCGGTGCTTCCTGATCGTTGAAGACGCGTGCTTCGTTCTCGTTGATGAACATCACTTCGCCGTTGAAATATTGCACTTTGTTCGCTTTCAGAAGCGATGCAACGCCGCCGGTCAGTTTTTTAACGATACCGTTCTTGAACTCCTGTACTTTGTTCCATTCCACTTTCACGTCGCCGGCTGTAATGCCGAACGCCGATGCATGGCTGATGGATTCGTATTGATGCGATGCCGAGATAAGAGCTTTGGAAGGAATACAGCCAACGTTCAAACAAACGCCGCCCACATTCTCTTTCTCAACAACAAGAACGTTTTGACCAAGTTGTGCTGCGCGGATTGCCGCGACATAACCGCCAGGACCTGCACCGATGACTAGAGTATCAATATCTAAAGACGGATCTCCTACTACCATTGTAGTTACACCTCCATGATGAATAGTTCTGGTTGACCCAGAAGCTGTTTAATGTAGTTCATAAAGTTTTGAGCTGTTGCGCCGTCGATGAGACGGTGGTCAAAGCTCAGCGACAGTGCCATTACCGGTGCTGCCACGATTTCGCCGTTGCGAACAACCGGCTTCTCGGAGATACGGCCGGTACCCAGGATCGCAACTTCAGGGAAGTTGATTACCGGAGTAAAGAACATGCCGCCAGCGGAACCAATGTTGGAAATTGAAATGGTGCTGCCTTTAAGTTCAGCGGCAGTAAGTTTGCCCTCACGGCCTTTTGCAGCCAGGTCACGGATTTTGTCGGCAACCATGAAAATATTTTTACGGTCTGCGTCTTCGATAACAGGAACGATCAAGCCGTTGTCTGTATCCGTCGCGATACCGATGTTGTAGTACTTTTTGTAGACGATCTCTTGGCTAGCTTCATCCAGCATAGCGTTCATGATCGGGAATTGGCGGCAAGCCGCAACGAGTGCCTTCACGATGAATGGCAGGTAAGTCAGCTTGGAACCTTTTTTCTCTGCGTATGGTTTATATTTCGCGCGCAGAGCAACCAGTTCCGTTACGTCCACTTCATCCATGATGGTAACGTGAGGAGCCGTATATACCGATTTAACCATCGCGTTAGCGATTGCTTTGCGGATGCCTTTGAACGGTACGCGCTCTTCCGGACGGTAAGCGTCAACTGCCGCTGCCGGTTTAGCTGCTGGAGCTTCTGCTGCTGCAGGGGCTGTTGCTGCCGCTTCGGCAGCCGGAGCCGCTGCTGCCGGCGCGCCGCCGCTCGTTACGTCTTCGCGGGTAATGCGGCCGTTTTTGCCAGTGCCGCTAACCGTCGTCAGGTCAACGCCTTGCTCACGGGCAAATTTGCGAACGCTAGGTGTAGCCAGTACAAGACCGCCAGTTGCTTTTGGAGCTTCTGCCGGTGCGGCAGGAGCTGCCGCTGGTGCCGCTGCAGGTGCTGCTGCAGGTGCTGCTGCCGGAGCAGGTGCCGCCGCCGGAGCAGGTGCCGCCGCCGCTGGAGCTTCGGCTGCAGGAGTATCTTGCTCTGGAAGGTCACCTTCCGCATCAATGATCGCCACAACTTCGCCGACATGGCAAACCTGGCCGTCCTTCATGCGGACTTCGAGTACAGTACCGTTTACCGGACAAGGCACTTCTACGACTGCCTTATCGTTTTGTACTTCCATGATGATATCGTCGTCCGTTACTTTGTCGCCGACTTTAATGTGCACTTTTACGATTTCGCCTTCGTGCAAGCCTTCGCCAAGCTCAGGAAATTTGTATTCAAATTTCGCCACTGTAGTATCCTCCTTAAAAGAATTAGCGCTGAATTTTGCGGTAATTCTTACGTCGTAAGCATTCGCTTAAAGAATTAGCGCTCACTTTGCGGTAATTCTTACGTCGTAAGCTTTCACTTCGTTCGTTTGCCGCTTAATGACGGCTTTGCCCGCTGTTAAGCGGGCAAGGATATCCATCATCCGTTAGGATGAATCGCATTAGAAGTTCAGTACTTTATTAACCGCATCTACGATACGAGCCGGAGTTGGCAGCCAAGTATCTTCGATTTGCGCGAACGGATACACCGTATCCGGACCGGCAACGCGAAGCACTGGAGCTTCGAGGTGCAGGATCGCTTTTTCGTTGATTTGAGCAATAACTTCCGCGGCAACGCCGGACGTTTTTTGCGCTTCTTGAACAACGATTGCACGGTTTGTTTTTTGAATCGAAGCCACGATGGTGTCGATATCAAGCGGCACCAGGGAACGCAGGTCGATAACTTCAGCGTTTACGCCGTTCTTTGCGAGCTCGTCCGCCGCCTTTACGGCTGTGTGAACCATCATGCCGTAAGCGATGATCGTTACGTCGGTGCCTTCGCGTACAACGTTTGCTTTACCGATCTCAACCGTGTATTCGCCTTCCGGCACTTCAGCGCGGAATGCACGGTACAGGTTGAGGTGCTCCATGAAGAATACAGGGTCATTGTCGCGGATTGCGGCAATCATGAGGCCTTTAGCATCATAAGGATTGGATGGTATAACAACTTTAATGCCCGGAGTCTGAACAGCGAGACCTTCCAGGGAGTCGGTATGAAGTTCCGCAGCTTTAACGCCGCCGCCAAACGGCGTACGGAATACGATTGGCGAATTGTACCGGCCGCCGGAACGGTAACGCATGCGAGCTGCTTGAATGAACATTTGGTCCATTGCTTCGAAGATAAAGCCAACGAACTGAATTTCTGCGATCGGACGGAAGCCTTGAACCCCCATGCCAACCGCCAGACCGCCGATTGCGGACTCGGCAAGAGGCGTATCGAATACGCGCTCCTCGCCGAATTCTTCCTGTAAACCTTCTGTTACGCGGAATACACCGCCAACTTTACCAACGTCCTCACCGAAGATAAGTACGTTCTCATCACGTTTAAGCTCCACGCGCATAGCATCGCGGATTGCTTCCAACATATTCATTTGAGCCATGATCGTCAGATCCTCCTTCATTTTTGCTCGTGCAAAATCCCATCGTCAGGCAAGGGTATTATTGAAAATCAGCCTTTTGCTCTTCCAGGTGCTTAGGCGTTGTTTCGAACATGGAATCAATCAAGCCGCCAACCGTCATTTTCTCAGTTGCTTCCGCTTTCTTGATGTTCTCGTTAACAGCCGCTTTCGCTTCCTCTTTCACACGGTTTGTATCTTCTTCCGTCCAGAGGCCTTTCTTCTCCAGGAACTTGCCGAAACGAATAAGAGGATCCTTAAGGCCCCATTCCGCTTCTTCGTCTTTCGTACGGTATTTCGTCGCATCGTCGGACAACGAGTGCGGACGGTAACGGTAAGTCAGCATTTCGATCAGAGTTGCGCCTTCTCCGTTGCGGCCGCGTTCCGCTGCTTCGGATACCGCTTTAATCACAGCCAGAACGTCCATGCCGTCTACTTGCACGCCTTTGATTCCGGCAGCAACCGATTTGTGCGCAACCGACAAAGCGGCTGTTTGTTTCTCATACGGAGTAGTGATGGCATAACGGTTGTTTTGCACAACATAGATAACCGGAAGTTTGAATGCTCCAGCGAAGTTCATAGACTCGTAGAAATCGCCTTCGGAGGAACCGCCGTCACCCGTGTAAGTGATCGCTACGCGCTTCTCGCCGCGTTTCTTGAATGCCATTGCAACGCCGGCAGCGTGAAGGACTTGCGCGCCGATAATAATTTGCGGCATAAGCACATGCACGTCTTCCGGAATTTGACCGCCGTGTTGATGACCGCGGGAATACAGGAAAGCTTGGTACAGAGGCAGACCATGCCATACAAGCTGCGGCATATCGCGGTAGCCTGGGCAAATGAAATCATCTTTATTCAGCGCGTATTCGCTGCCGACCATCGAAGCCTCTTGTCCGGATACCGGAGCATAAAAGCCAAGGCGGCCTTGACGGCCAAGGTTAACGGCACGCTCATCCCATGTGCGCGTAAATACCATACGGTACATTAATTCTTTCAATTGTTCGTCAGTCAGGTCCGGCATATATTCCGGGTTAACCACGTCGCCGTCGAGCGACAACACGGATAATGGTTTTACAGGTTCCGTTTGAACTTCATAAGGCAGTTTGCTAAGCACTTTGCTCATCTTAAACGCTCACCTCGATCATTAATATTTGAAAATCGGAGCTCTCTGTTATAGAATCATAATACACCTGTTTGCCGAATATGGTCAAAGAAAAAAACTAAAAAACCGTTGTTTTTCGCTAATCTGGCCGATTTTACTGATGAATTGTATATGTAACAGATTCGTTTTTTCTGTATAACAGCATAATACAATCAAGGTTCAATACCAGACCATGACAGGAGAACGGGCAGATTCTCATTACCTTACTATTGTTTACCCACATGCCAACCATTCCATTCAGGGGGATTCACATATGACTGATGAACGATATTTAAAGCGTACCGTAGTTAAAGAAATTGTAAAAAGCAGCTATCTTCCGGAAGGCGAACGCAGCTTGCGAGTCTATTTGCCGCCGGGTTATAACGAGGTACTCAGCTACCCCGTAGTGTACTGCCAGGACGGCGAAGACTTCTTTAATTTCGGAAGAATTGCCACAACGGCAAACCGCATCATTCTCGACGAAGGCGTCGAACCGTTTATCATTGTAGGCGTGGATGTCGACAAAAAGCACCGAACAGCGGAGTACTCGCCGGACGGCGACCGTCACGAGGCTTACGTACGGTTCTTTGGGCAAGAGCTGATTCCTTTTATTGAAGGTAAATATCCTGTACGCACCTCTCCCGAGCAACGCCTTCTTGCCGGCGACTCCTTGGGGGGAACGATTTCCTTCCACCTCGCTTTGACGTATCCTGAACTGTTCACGCGCATTTTGTCGCTATCCGGTGCTTATTATGACCGTTCCCGAGAAATTATGGAAGCTCAAAAGGACCTATCTTGGCTGGAGATCTTCATGATTGCAGGGTTCCAAGAGACTGCTTACGATACCGGTCACGGCGTCTTTGATTTCCTCGACATCAACCGGACGGCCCGTTTGCTGCTAGAGGAGCGCGGCGCGAAGGTAATCTATGCAGAGAAAGACGGCGGCCATCAGTGGGGCTTCTGGCAGCAGGAGCTGCCTGCAGGCCTCATGCATTTTATCGAAGTGGAATAGAGTGGAAGCAAGCAAGGCGAACGACTTTCGCCATCCTTGGCGAAGCGAGTTCTTAGCGTTCAACAAAAAGGCCTTCCCTATAGTCATCTGACTAGGGAAGGCCTTTTTTATTTGCCGCGAACTTATTTAAGGTCGTTAACGATCTGATCGAGCAGCCGCTCGCAGCCTTCGGTTACAAGCTCGTACACGTAATCGAAATTGCCTGTGTAATAGGGATCCGGCACATCGTCTTCCGCGGCCTGCGGCAGCATGTCCATGAACTTGAAAATCCGTGCCGAGTGGGCAGCGTCTCCAATGATGCGTCGTACATCGGCTTCATTCTTCGTATCCATGCAGACGATGTAATCGAACGCTTTGTCCTGGGCCGTAAACTGTCTTGCCTTCATCCCGGCATACGGAATGCCGTGAAGATCCAGCTGTTTGCGCGTCCCTTCATGAGGCGGCTTGCCGATGTGCCAATCCCCGGTTCCCGCGGAATCAATCTCGATGACATCCGTCAGCTTTCTTTTCTCTACCTGACTGCGGAACACGGCTTCCGCCATT
Organism: Paenibacillus sp. BK033; assembly: GCF_004345425.1. Lineage (GTDB taxonomy): Bacteria > Bacillota > Bacilli > Paenibacillales > Paenibacillaceae > Pristimantibacillus. The sequence continues at coordinate 1,523,924 of NZ_SLVP01000001.1, read as the reverse complement.
GGCGAGCGGCAAATATTGCCGAGGCAAACAAACAATACGCGCGCTTTATTCATATAATGCCACCCTCCTTCTGTTTAAGCGATCTGCGGGGCAGTCTCCACTTATAATAAACCGACAGCATGCGGAACACGATAATAATAACAAACAGGAACAAAAGCTGCACGGTCGTATGGAACCAGCCTTCACCTACTGCCAGGCCTGCGAGCATCGCCCATACCGCATAGATTTCATCCTTCAGCACGAGCGGCTTTCTGCCTGCCAGCACGTCGCGGATAATGCCTCCCCCTATCCCGGTCAACATCGCGGCGACCAGCACGGCGCTGATCGGATGGTTCATTTCCGTTGCATACAACGCACCTTGAATAGCAAATGCGGATAAGCCGATGGCATCAAAAAACGCTTCGCTTTTTTTCCACTTGTTAATCCAGGATACCGGCAGCAGAAAAGCAATCGTCATGGCAATAACCGCGATTTCCAGAAGACTTCCTTGGTTCCATAACGTCGTAACCGGCCGGCCGATCAGCAGGTTTCTTATGACCCCGCCCCCAAACGCGGTTACAAGCCCCAGCACGAACACGCCTAGAATATCATACTCTTCTTCCATGGCAACGATCGCGCCGCTGACCGCAAAAGCAACTGTACCGATAATACTGAAAACGCCAAAGATGTCCAACTCCAAACTCCTCCGCTTCCATGATGACCGTCCATTCGCGCATGCTCCGCCACTCCTGTCGGTATGTCCTTCATCATTTTAGCCGCGGATATCCGGTTTGACAATTGCTACTTTTGCCACTTCTTCTTTCTTTTTTCTCAAATACCTAGTTTTATGCCCCGGATTCGCATTATACTGGCTTCAGCACTATGCAGGCAGAAAGGAAGATGAACCATGAACAACCGGATTATTATTTGTACGGGCGGCAGTTTGGGCGAATGGGTGCGTCCCTATATCCGTCCGGATGATCGGTTAATAGGAGCCGACCGCGGAGCTTTGTTCCTCGTTCAACATGGATACGCGCCGGATCTCGCGCTTGGCGATTTTGATTCCGTAACTACCGAGGAACTTGAGCTTATCCGTTCCGTCAGCCGGGAAACGGTCACTTACGATCCGATAGACAAGGACTACACGGATACCGAGCTTGCCTTTCGTTATGCGCTTGAGCAATCCCCTTCCGAGATCCGAATGCTCGGAGCACTGGGGAGCCGGTTCGACCATTCCCTCGCCAATGTCCACTTATTGAAGCTTGCAATCGAGCAAGGCATTTCGGCATCGATTACCGATGAGCATAACACGATTTCCCTTGCGCAGGAAGGAACTATCGAGCTGCATCAAAGCGAGTACAGCCATATTTCGCTCCTTCCGCTGTCCGAAGAGGTAACCGGAATTACGCTGCGCGGATTTGTCTATCCGCTGCATGAAGCAACGCTGCGGATCGGCCAATCCCTCGGCATAAGCAATATTCTGGCTGATCCCGCCGGCACCTTGACCGTACGCACGGGCACCTTATTAGTTATTCAGAGTAAAGATTAACGGAGCGAAGCACTTATTCCCCGGTTGCATCCGGCTTCGTCTCGATCGTTAAGCCCTCTACATACTTGCGGCCCATCAGCTTCCGCTTTTTCCGGTTTTCCTTCGTATCAAAGACGATATCCATATCATAGTCTGCGCCGGGATACAATTTCTCCCTGCTGATATAAGGCTTGATCCGTTTCCGGTTAAAGGCCATCTTCTTCCCCTGGACCTGAACGATTACTTCTCCCCGTTCATCCGCGGGTTGAAACACAATCCCGGCACGCTTCAGCGGGTAGATCCATACGGCATCTCCTTTGGAATAGGCTGGGGCAGCGGTTTTCTCCTTCGAGTTGTTCGTTTCTTCCGGCAGCTCTGCTCGCTCAGGCAGAGCCTGCCGTTCGACAACCGCTGTCTCATCCGCCCTAACTTCTTCGACCGTTTCATCCAGTCGGATCTCCACTCTTCCCTCCGCTAGCTTCTCGGCCCGCTGCATCACATGCTCGGGAAGGCCGAACCTTCTCGCAATAGCGAAAGCATGACTCTCACCAGCTTCTCCAACCTCCAATCGGTACAAAGGACGAAGCGTCTCCGAATCAAAGGCCATTCTGGCATTCATGCATCCGGTTGTTCCGGAAGCAAATTTCTTAATCTCGTTAAAATGCGTCGTCGCGCCCGTCAAAGCTCCGCGTTTCAGCAGTTCTTCCAGCACCGCAATGGATAAAGCGATTCCTTCGCCGGGATCGGTGCCCGCAGCCAGCTCATCCAGCAGAATAATCGTGCGTTCATCCGCAGAATGAAGCATCTCCTTCAGTACGGCGATATGCGAGGAAAAGGTGCTGAGCGACTGCTCCAGACTTTGTCCGTCCCCCACATCCGCCATAATATGATTAAAAACGCCAAACCGGCTTTGCGGGGACGCCGGCACTAGGAGGCCGGATTGCACAAGCAAGGCCAGCAGCCCAATGGTCTTCAGCGCTACCGTTTTGCCCCCCGTGTTCGGCCCCGTAATAATAAGCTGCTTCCACCCGATGCCCAGCTCCACGTTAAGGGGTTCGGCATGACCGCCAAGCAGCGGATGACGGGCTTCTACCAGCTTGATGAACGGCTCCTGGCTTAGCGTTACGGGTTGGCCGTCGTAGGAAAGCGAGAGTTTGCCTCTAGCCAGCATGAAGTCAAACGACGCCATCGCTTCCCGGTTTTGCAGCAGCTCGTATTTATACTGCTCCGCCTCGTCCGATAACCTGGATAAAATAATGGTCCGTTCCCGCTCCTCCTCCGCCGACCATTCCTGCCACTCCTGCTGCAGCTCCGCAACGTCAATCGGCTCAATAAACAAGGTCTGGCCGCTCGCCGATTCATCCCATACGGTACCGGGGACCAGCTTGCGGTGCTCCCGTTTAACCGAAATGACGGATCTTCCTCTCCGCCTGCTGATTATCGGATCCTGAAGCGCCGACTTGTATTTGGAGAGCGAAGCGTCCAGCTTCTTGTGAATGCGGTCTTCGATTACGATGAGATGACGCCGGATCGTCCCGAGATCGGGACTCGCTTGATCGGTCAGTCGGCCGTACCGGATGCAGCGGTCGAGCTCCTGCCTTAGATTCGGGCAGTCGTTCATCGAATCGGCGTAAGCCGCTATCGTAGGGGCGATCATACGTTTATTGTTCATGTAACGCTTCATCTGTCCGATGGAAACAAGCCATGCCAGCAGCTGGTCAAGCTCTGCTTCCGTATAGATCCTACCTTTGCCCAGCAAGGCCAGGAATGGATCTATCCCTTCCATGGCGGAAAGCGGAACGCTTGCTCCGCTCGCGAGCAAGGCCGCCGCTTCCTCCGTCTCGTTCAGCCATGCCCGGATTTGTTTCGCATTGGTGCTCGGCTTGTGACGCTCTGCCAATAGCCGTCCTGCCGGGGATACGGTGTAACCGATCATCTTTTCCTTCAATTTGTCATATTCCAGTCTTTGAAATACGGCTTCGTTCATGTTTGGATGCTCCTTTAAAGGTTTTGGGCATAAAAAAACAGGAACAGAACGCAGAAGCGTTCCGTCCCTGTAATTGGCTAGACCTATCCCATCATAGGCTCCGCAGCGCACAAAAAAACCGTGCTGCAAGAGCACGGGTGATTGGCCGCTGCCGAATAGCATTCAGGCGGAAATCCTCATGTCCTTAACTCATGGCATCGGTCCTTGTCTAAAGACGTCGCAATAGAAGCATGCATACGATGCAAATTTTGCACATGCGCGCCGTTCAAGCTCGTCTAACAAGACCGATCTATCCAATTAAGAGTTAAGAACACCAGCAAACATTAAAATTTCCCCTTTCGGATTAAGCAAAAAAGCTATGAAAATAGCTAAATCCGTTAGCTATACAAATAATGTACGCTAACGGATTGCCGTTTGTCAATCTATATCCCTACAGATATTTCCATACCGGTTAGCGCAAAATCCGCATGGGAAGGCAGCGGATACTTTTTTCTCAAATCAATGTCATGCGACAGATGAGTAAACAGAGTCTTCTTCGGTCCCCATACGGGAAGGAGCTCCAGCGCCTCCGTCACATCGTAGACGGATCTTGTTTCGTAACGGAAGTTCTCCTTGTAAAAGCTTGTTCCGAGCACGAGAAGGTCAAGCCCGTGCAGCGGCTTCTGCTGTTCGTCCGTCAGCCCGATGGAATCGGAGCAATAAGCCCATGCGATGCCCGACTCCTTCTGGTCAAACCGAAAAGCATAAGCATAACCGTTCTTTCCGTGATTCACTTTCCAAGCCGATACCTCCCAGCTTCCGAAGGAACAAGGCCGATCAATGGGGATAAAAGATATATTCCGCCCCAGCCAAGGAAAACGCTGAAGGATCTCGGCGATGACTTCGGCAGGAGCGTACGCTTCTCCTTTGACTCCCAACCATCGGCAGGCGTCCGCCCATTCCGGCACCCCGCCAATATGATCGAAATGGGCATGCGTGACAAGAATGCGGTTCACGAACCGGAGCCCCGAAGCTTCCATTTGTTTGCTCCAATCCGGTCCGCAATCGATCATCATTGTACCAAAGTCTGGCGAATCCAGCTGGACAAGGGAACGGTAGCGGCGGTTGACGCCGCCTGTTCGTGCCTCGCCGCACACCTCGCAGTCGCAGTACACGCGGGGGACTCCCATCGCATCCCCTGTTCCCCGGAACGTAATGGCGATCATATCGGCAGCAGCTCGAGTTGGTCGCGTCCGCGAAGCCCTTCCACCATGTCGAGCCATTGCTGCGGCTTGTTAGGCAATGCCGAGTAATAGATCTCCAGGAATTGAACAACCAGAGCCGCAGGTATCGCAGCCATGTCTTCGTCCGCCGGCAGGAAACACAAATTAAGCCCTTCAACCGCTTCGCCGTTATGCTCCCAGGATGGATGAACGTAAGGGAAGTTAATCATTTTGTAGCCGATATGAGACAGTACTTCGCGACGTACGAACGGATTCATTGGCGTTACTCCGCCGAATTCATGCTCGCCGCTCTCGTATGGGTTGTATATTTCGGCAAACATGCCGATTGGCGCCGTGCCGGATTCACGGGCTAGTCGTGCCAGGTCCTTCTCGCGGCTTCGCATGAGGAACCGGCCAATTCCTTTGTTCGCCACGCCGATAATCGTAAAGTCGGTCATCGCAACGCGAAGCGCAGGATAATAGCGGTATTCGGTCGATCCCACAACTTCGCCATTGTCTATTGCGACATAGACATGAATGCTAGGATCTTCGAGCGGTTCTTTCCAAAGCTCGTAGGCCAATACCTCTTCGGGAGGAAAAATGCGTTTGAGCAGCGCGTGAAGCGATGCGAAATAAAGATCGTTGATCGACGTAATGCGGTGGTAAACTAATGACATCAATAAACCTCCTACTGAGCTAATCGCACTATGAAAACCATGTAATTCTAGAGAAAAGGATTGCGCCATTCCATCAGAGCCGCGTAATTGCTGGACTCTTCGTCGTCCAGATAATCGGACGCGATTCCGACCGGCGTCCGGCCGCAGCGGAGAAGGAAGGTGATGACCGGATCCTTATAAATCCCCTTCATCACCTTGTCCAGGTATTGCTCCGGAGTTTCCTCCGCCGCGCACTTATGGTAGCCCGGCATTCTGCCCGCTCCGAGCAGGCGATTTAGCCGCAGGTGCACAACCGTTTCGTACATGGACTGCAGCAGCCATTTGCCGATACCCGCTTTCCGGTACGCCGGAATGACGCAAATGTCGGCAACGTATAGCGTATCCCCATTGGGATTGTGGTTGCGTATATAACCGCCGTCCGTAATCTGCTCCCAGCTATGCGATTCATGATAGTGATTCATATCTACGATAAGCCCGGTCATGGAGCCGATCACTTTGCCGCCAATCTCGCAGCATAGCGCGCCTTCAGGGAACCGGGCAATATGCTCGTTCAGCTGGTCTTCGCTCCACCACAGCTCCTCCGGATAAGGAGGCGGAAAGCATTCGCTCTGGACCGCAATCAAGCCTTGAAAATCTTCCTTCGTATACGTACGTATTATAGCTTCCGTTGGCACTCCGTCATGAATAACGTATAATTGCTTGCGCATTTCACGCCCTCCTTCCGCTGCCGCAGCTTATGCCCAGTCCGTGTACAGGTCCGTTCGGCGGTCTCTCCAAGTCGTTACCGAACCGGCAGCACGGACATCCTCCAGCAGCTTCAGGTCGAGATCCGCGACGATCAGCATGTCGTCGTTAATGACGCCTTCGCTCAGAATCCCGGCAGGCGGGAACGGTATGTCGTTAGGCGTGATCACCGCAGCCTGACCGTAGTTCGCGCGCATAAAGTCAACCTTGCGCAATGCCCCTACCGTACCGGTCGTTACAATGTACACCTGATTTTCCACCGCTCTTGCATGGCAGCAGTACCGGACGCGGTAGAAGCCATGACGGTCATCCGTGCAGGACGGGCAGAAAATAACGTCCGCGCCTTTGGCGCGCGCCATCCGGACGATCTCCGGGAATTCGATATCATAGCAGGTCAGCATGGCGATGGTGCCAAACGGCGTCTCGAACACCTGCAGACCGTCCCCCGGCGACATATTCCACTCGCTGACTTCGGTCGGCGTAAGATGGATTTTGGCCTGACGGTCAATCTTCCCGCCCGGATGGAACAGATGAGCCGTATTCTGACGCTTGCCGTTACCGGCGTCCACCACATGCGTTCCGCCAACGATATGCATGTTATATTCGGCGGCAAGAGAACGGAACAGGCTTTCATACCGCTCCGTAAATTCAGGCAGACGGTCGATCGGCAAGGCTTTGCCCGTACCGTCGCCTATCGATAACAGCTGGGTAGTCAGAAACTCCGGGAACAATATCATTTCGGTTCCGTATTCGGACGCGTTACGGACGTAATGCGTGACCTGCGCGGCAAAATCCTCAAACGATCCAATGTCTTCAAGCTTATATTGCACGGAGGCAACCCGGTATTTCAATGAACCTCTCCCCTTACTTTCTTTGTTTGAATTGAAGCGTGATCGTTGTACCGAGATCAGGCAAGCTGAACACGTCAATCTTGCCTTCGTGCAGATCCACGATACGCTTGGCAATCGACAGCCCAAGACCAGCTCCGCCGGTCGCGCGGCTCCTTGCCCCGTCTACGCGGTAGAAACGCTCGAACATGTGCGGAATTTCGTTTTCCGGAATGCCGATCCCTTTATCCTTCACTTCAATCTTCACGATATTTTTCGCCACGCTGACGGAGACATCGATCGGCTCCTTGCTGTATTTAATCGCATTGTCCAGCAAGATGACAAGCAGCTGCTGGATTTTGTCCTTATCCCCAAACATTCGGACAGACCGCGACAAAGCCTTCACTCTTATGGGACGCTGGAAGGTTGTCTGGAGCATAACCGCAAGCTCCTCGACGACCAGCACCACATCGAACATCTCTTGATTCAGCCAATCCTCCTGCTCGGCTTCCGCCAGCATCAGCATCGACTTCGTTAAGGTTTGCAGCCTGCTTGCTTCTTTATCGATGGCTTCGATAGCCTCGTCGCGAATGCTCGCATCATCGCGTCCCCAGCGCTTCAGCATACCCGCATAGCTGCTAATAACCGTAAGAGGGGTTTTGAGCTCGTGGGAGGCATCTGCAACAAATTGCTTTTGCCGCGCGAACGTTCGGTCAAGCCGGTCGATCATTTGGTTAAAAGCGCGAACCAGCTGCTGCAGCTCTGCCGACTCCTCGTGACTGGAAGGCTCGATTTTCCGCAGCTTGCCGCTTCTGTCGATCTCGCGCATCGTATTAATCATCTGCTGCATAGGCGAAGTGAGCCGCGAGGTGAACCAATATGTCCCGAAGATGGCGAACAGAATGGCTCCCGCACTGGTTACCGACAAGGCCGCAACCAGAATTTGCAGGTAATCGTCCAATTCATTCAGCACGCGGTTGATTTCCAGCATCGCAACCACGTTCGGCCCGTCATAAATCGGCACGCGCATGTACATGATGCGCTCGCTGCCTTTCTTGATCATTCCGGTATCATGATGGCCCTGGAAGGACGCCGGAAGATTGAGAAGCACGGGATCTGACCCGGTAATATTGACGATTTTGTTATCCGGCCTAATAATGCGTATCATTTCGTTGACATTGTAATATTCACTGAGCAAATCGGCGTCGTAAATGCCTTTGCCGTCCTGTATTTTCGGATTTTCCAGCATCAGATTCACTTTATTCCCAATTACGCGCTCTTCGCTCTCCGTCGTAATCTTGATGACATAGAAGTAGACAAAGATATTAAAGAGAATAAGAATAAAAATGAGCCAGAATATCGTAAAAAGCGTGAATCGTTTGCGAAGCGTCATGCGTCAGGCTCCTTTATCATATAGCCGACGCCCCTGACGGTATGAATCAGCTTATGACGGTAGCCCTTGTCCAGCTTTTGGCGCAAGTACCGGATATAGACGTCCACCAGGTTCGTTTCCCCGATAAAGTCATAGCCCCATACTTCCGATAAAATATCTTCCCGCGACTTCTCTTCGTTCTTGTTCTCGACCAGATAGACGAGAAGCTCGAACTCGCGCGGCGTCAGCTCGATTACGATTTCCTTGCGGTATACCTTGCGGGTACGCAGTTCAATCGTCAAGTCCCCAACCTTGATCAGGTCGGAGCCTTCGGATTCTTTCGGATACTGCTGGAAGATACGCAAAATGTTGCGGACGCGGGCAAGCAGCTCCTCCATCGCAAACGGCTTCGTAATATAGTCGTTGGCGCCATGCTCAAAGCCGCTGACCTTATCGGGCACCGTATCTCTTGCCGTCAGCAATATAACGGGAACCGGGTTGCCGGCCTGCCGCAGACGCCGCAGCACTTCGATGCCGTTTAATTCGGGAAGCATCACATCGAGCAATACGAGCTCCCATTCTCCCGTTGACGCCATTTCGTAACCTGTCCGTCCGTCGGCTGCTGTACCGACCGTATATCCTTCATGCTCTAATTCAAGCTGTAAAATGCGGGAAATGCCCGCCTCGTCTTCCACTACCAGAACTCGTTCGTTCATTTGGGATTTCACCTGCTTCTAAATATGCTATGGACTCGTATTCATCATAAAGAAGGTTTATTTCAATTGCAAGCAAGGTCAGCCTCCAAACCTGACATAAGCTGCATTCCTTTGCGTTTCTTGCCCAATAAAATCAAGGATTGGCTTAAAAGCCTTCTCCAGCGGTTTACAGAGCCCTTTTGTATCCGTCGCCCATTTTCCGCGCCAAATAACATCCAGCCACTCGGTTGCGGGAAGCAGCGGAACAGCGGCAGCCGGGCGTTTGGGCATCATGCCGAGCCATTCGCTCCTGCCCGAAAATGGGGCATCCTTGTTGGCGATCCACTTCAGAGAGGCGCCGCGGGCTTCAAGCTTCCCGCTTAATTGCTCCAGCTCCAGAATCTGATTCGCCTTCCACCTCGAAGGATAGGGATCGGCTACGACAAGCACAAGGTCGGATTCAAGCAGCCAATCCTTGTGATGAGTGAACGCGCCGGAGGATACATCGGTAACGGACACGGCGATATTCTTCATTCTCAATTTTAGCCGGAGCTTATCTAGCTCATCTCTATAATCCTCGGTAACCGGATGCTTCTGGGCATGCCACCATACCCCCTGCTCGTTCCAGCTATAATACCTTTCTTCCAGCTGATCTCGTCCTCTCATATTACTTCGAAGCAATGCTGCCCATTCAGGCCGTTCGGAAGGAAATTCAGCGGCAGCGCAAGGGATTCCGCCAGCGGCAAGCAGCTTTGCCAGGGTAATGGCCACAAACGTAGCTCCTGCTCCGGAAGAGACGGGAACGACGGCGATCCTCATCGCTCGGGCGCCTTCCGGATTGCCGCCTTGAATTCCCGGATAACGGACATGAACGTCTCTATTAGCTCCCATGCCGGCAAAAGCATGCAGCTCCCTCTCCACCTCGGCCATTGTATTGTACCGGTCCTCGATACGAGGCTGAACCATTCTCCACAGCAAATCGGCGAACCGGGTAGGTACATCTGCGCGCAGTCTCCGCATAAAGCCTACGCTCTGATTCATCCTCTCCGCAGGATTCAAATAGCTTCCTCCGCTAAGCAAGTAATAGAGCAGCGCGCCAAATCCGTATATGTCGGTCCGAACCTCGCTTCGTCCCAGATGCTGCTCCGGAGCCGCAAAGCCCGGCGTTCCCAGCTTCATTGTCGTCAGCGTCTGCAGGACTGTTCTGGATTTGGCGATGCCAAAATCGATCAGCCGAACATGCCCGTTATGTTCAACCATTATATTAGACGGCTTAAGATCCCGATGAACGATCGGAGGAAACTGGCTGTGCAAATAGACAAGCGCCGAGCAAATCGGCAGGGCCAGCCGTAAAACTTCTCCAAATGAAAGCTCCCGGTTATGCCGGCTGAACAGCTCTCCCAGCGTCACCCCGTGAATATAGTCCATCACGATGGCTTCCGCTCCGTAATCGGTTAATGTGAAGCTGTCCATAATATGAGGCAGATTCGGATGATTAAGACGCATCAGCACTCTAGCTTCTTCGGAAGCCCTTTCCGAATCCGTCACTTTAATCGCGCGCAGCTTCCCTTGAAGCTTGGAATCCTCGGCAGCGTACACATCCCCCATCCCCCCGCTGCCAAGCTTCCCGACCAGCGTGTACCGCTCGCCGATCACCATTCCGGACTCGAGATGAATCAACCTTGCTTCATTTTGCATCCTAGCAACCCCTTATGATTCGTTAAAAAAAATCCCGGCTTGAAACAAGAGTCCCCTTGGACTCCTGTTCAAACCGGGATGCTTTCCCTGTTGTATTCCGTTATATCACGCCTACCGCTTCTTTTCCAGGTATAACGTAATCTCCTCGCGGTTATGGAATAACTGCTTGGCGCGTTTAATGATAAATGCGGTAGAGAAGCGCTCCTTCACCTCGCGAATGGTCTGAAGCGGCTTTTTGTGCATCAGTTTTATCGTAATAATAGCCGAGGCATGAGGTGCCAGCGATTCTTCCAAATCAAGCACCAGACGGCACATCTGCATAGGGCTCCAGCTCATATCGCAGACAAGCAGATCGAAGGAGCCCGGCTTGAACTTGACCTCCGAGGCGTTCCGTTTCAAGTACGTCAATGCCGGATGTCCGGCCAGCGACGGATGCATGTCTCCCGGATCGATCGCCGTTACCCGCAAACCCCGTTCAAGCAGCAGGGAGGTCCAGCCGCCGGGAGCCGCTCCAATGTCGATGGCATTGCTGAACGCGGAATAATCAAGCCCAAACTCCCGTTCCGCTTCAAGCAGCTTGAATTTGGCGCGCGAGATTTGTCCTTCCTCCCGCTGGAATCGGATCGCGCCTCCGGGCCAGTCGGACAGCATGTCCTCCGGCTTGCCAAAGCCGATATACAGCTCGCTTGCCGCAGCGTAAATAGCAATGATAATATCCGGTTGCTGGACGACGGGCTCCGCCTCCAGTTCCTCCAATACGGCATCCAGCACGGCTTTCGTGTCCGAAGCGGAATACGGAAAGGCCGTCTTGCTCGAGCGGCGCACATGAATGGCCACCTGCTTGTCCTCAAACAGCAGACGCGAACGTCTTATCGTCTCCGACAGCTCCTGCAGATCATCCGCATTGCCTTTGATCTCTGCCGTACGGTCAACTGGCTGCAGATGCCGCAGAAATATCGGCTTGTCCGCCTTAACAGCGGAGGCAACGTCTTCCGCAGACCTCTCACTGTCGAATAAAAAAGTTTCCCCGGCGGCCAGCTGCGTCACTTTTACGCCGTCTAGCAGCCGCCGAAGCTCTTCAATTGCATAGGGAGAATACCCCTGATTAGCCGTACCAATCCATCGGCTCACTTCAACACCTCCGTTGTTGCACCAACCCAAAAAAATATCTATTATCAGCTGCCGGCCGCAATTTCGTCAAGCAGCGAGTCCGGCATGGGTCCGTTCATGATCTTCATTTCAATCGGCGCATGGGACGACAGCATATGGTACATGTGCATTCTTCCCGCCGTGCTGGAGGTATGCAGATAGACTGCTTTCGGATAACGGGCGGATTCCACCATATGGCGGACAACCTCGTAACCCGTCGGCTCGTTCCAGCCGAGATCATAGTCCAGCGACAAGATATCTATGGCTTCGGAATCGATCAAAAGCTTGCATTCCTCCGCATTCCGGGCGAGCACGAAACCTTTTGGACAAGGGCGGTAGTCATCCAGATATACATGTATCATTGTTCATGTCCCCCATTCGCGCATCAGGTTTAATTGCCTTTCGTAAGTACCGTCTTCATCTGAAGGCGTTTCCAGTATAAAAGGAACGCCCGCAAGCGCTGGCACGGACATCAGCCACTTCAGCCCTTCTTCGCCGATATGCCCGCTCCCAAGCGCCGCATGCCGGTCCCTCCGCGCACCGGCCGCAAACATCGAGTCATTGAAGTGCACAACCGCCACATGCTCCAGTACTCCTAATGAGACGGCTTTCTTCAGCCATTCCGCATCCGTCTCCCCATGCCACAAGCCGCTCGCGAACATATGGCAGGTGTCCAGACAAAAAGCCAGCTTCGCCGGCTCCGCGCATAATCCCCGGATTTGGGCCAGTTCCTCGATCGTTGTCCCCATAAACGTATGCTCCCCCGATTGAATCTCGATCAGCAGCTTGGCATTTCCGTTCCACCGGCTCGTCACTTCATTCAGCGATTGAATAATGGATTGGTAGCCGGCAAGCGGCTCTTTCCCCTTATACACGCCAAAATGAACGACAACGCCAATCGAGCCGCAGCTGTTAGCAATATCGAGGTCATTAAGCAGCGAATCTACGGTGCGTTGGCGGACGTCCTCCCGTTCCGAAGCAAGATTTGTCGGATAGGGGGAATGTGCGACGGTCAATATATCGTGCTGCCTGCACAGCTCCGCGCAGCGCTCGGCCTCTCTCCCGTCGAAGGCTTTAAGTCCAAGGCTGCGGGGGTTTTTCGGAAAATACTGAAAAGCATTGATGCCGCCCGAATAGGCGGCTTTGGCGGCGGAGGCGTAACCTTCTTTTATGCTGAGATGACGGCCGATGTACATTGCTCTACTGTTCCTTCTGGCAGACCGGGCACGCGAAAGCTTTGCGCGACGAAATCTCGAACTGCTCGATCGCCGTGCCGCATGCAAAGCATGGTTCGCCGCCGCGGTCATAGACCTGACAGTGATCGTTGAAACCACCGGTAACGGTATCGCCTGCCGTTAAAGGCTGCTCCATGTAGCCACCCTTTGAAATCGCTTCCTTTAACACACTATGCATCGATTCATAGACTCGTTCCCATGTATCGTCTGTCAAGGAAGGAATTTTTGCGTCGGGACGGATTTTTGCCGCGAAAGCAATCTCGTCCGCATAGCAGTTGCCGATGCCGGACAATACATGCTGGTCCACAAGGGCGGTTTTGAGCGCGCCTCTCTTCTTAGCGAAGCGTGCTTTAAAACGTTCAAGCGTCAATCTTTTATCGAACGGATCCGGTCCCAGCTCGGAGAGCTTCGCATCCGCTTCCTTCACGGACATAAAATGCAAATAGCCCAGCCGCAGGCCGATAAAATACAAATTGCCTTTCGCAAAGCGAATCATTACCTGTACCGTCCGGTCAGGACGCTCTTCATCGCTGCCGAAAAACAACGTGCCTCCAAGCATCAGATGAAGCACGAGACGCTTGCCGTTGTCGAGGTGGAATAACAGATGTTTGCCTCTGCGTTCCACAAACCATACGGTCCGGCCAACCAATTCGGCTTGAAATTGCTCGGCATTAATGTTGATCGATTTGTCGCGGGTAACTTCCGTGCCCGTAATCGGGGAGCCGATAATCAGCTCCGACAATCGTAATCGGTAATGCTCCATTTCCGGTAGTTCCGGCATTCCAGTTCGCTTCCTTCCTGTCCGCTCTATTGCTTTCTCTTATATCCCGATTGAGGAGGAAATATACGAGATCAGCTTATGTAAATCGTCACAAACCACATCAGGCCTGCAGCCTGCGCGCTCTGCATAGTAGTCCAGGTTATCCTTTGTCGTCAATCCGGTTAACACAAGGATGGTTCCGCAGCCCGAGGCATGCCCGGCCGCAATATCCGTTGCCATATTGTCGCCGATTACCCAGGTCCCGGCAGCAGGCAGACCAATCTGGCGAAGCGAATAATCCATCAAAATTTTCGACGGTTTACCGATCAAGATAGGCTCCTTGCCGCCGGCTGCAGTCAGCATAGCGCCAATCGAACCGGCGCCGGGGTATAAGCCGCCTTCACCGGGCAGCAGCAAATCCGGATTGGTTAACACGAATTCGGCTCCCTGATGAATCGAACGGACGGCTCTTGTCAGCTGGTCGTAAGAAAGCTGCCGGTCCAGTCCCTGAAGGACAAAATCCGGCTGCTCTTCCGCTATTCTTAAACCCGCTGCTTCTACGGCTTCGATCAGCCCGCTCTCGCCAATGACGAGTACGGAGGCGCCGGGCTTACGATTTGCTATGTACTGCGCCGCAGCCTGTGCGGAGGTGCATACCTCGCGGGGCTCGGCCTCAATTCCCATCTTCAGAAGCCGCTCGGCAACCGCTTCCGGGGAAACGGTCGAATTATTAGTCACGAAGCGGTACGGCAGCTTCCATTCCCGGAGCCGGCGGATAAGAATATCCGCTCCGTCAATTCGATGGGTGCCATGATATAAGGTGCCGTCCAGATCAAGGAGCAGGCCCTTCATAGGCGCTGGTTGTTCATTCATTCTGCAAGCTTCCTTCCCGTCTTGCGCAGAAGCCGCTCCCTCCGCTTGCGAAGGCCATCGATTTCGGCGCGGCGCTTCGCGTCTCTCCTGCCGAGAGGATCGCTAAGCGCCAATTCCAATGCTTCTGTCACATATGATAAAGCTGATTCATATTCCTTCAGCTTATGTTCGTAATACATGGCAAGCTCAACGCTTGCATTCATGCCAGCCGATCCGTTCTGAACCGACTGCTTCACAGCCTTCTGCCACAATAACACAGCTCGCTGCCAATTTCCAGCTTTCTTGTCTCTTGCGGCCAGCATGTTCAGCGTGGAGGCGGCAGTACGTTCAGCTCCAAGCGCAGCCTCGAACATTTGCTCCGCCCTAGCGCCATGCCCCATTTTCTCCAACCATAAGCCCGTTCGAATGAGCTCCTCCGCCTCCTCGGGCATCGGAAGCCGGCAGCCGCCTTCAATAGACACGTTAAGGAGATGGCCAAACCGTATCGATAGGCAAACAAGCGACAGCATATCGATCTCGTTATGCTGGTATACCCCTCTTAACGGCTCCGGATTGCCGTCGGCCAGAAACTGAAAGTACAGCTGCGGCGCCAGAGAGCCCGGAACGTCGTCGATCCGCTCTATTCCGAGCCGTTCCTCTTCGACATGGCTGAGTCGCAGCGACGCCAGCGTGTTTTTCCATATGCTGCGGGAGGGATGCAGAAAATCAAGATGAAGCGGCTCCCACAGCTTCCGGTTATACCCGTTCAAAATGAACCGAGTCTGCATAACCGGCCAGTCAAAGGTTTTGCCGTTGTAACTGACGAGATAACGAAAGCTGCCAAGTTTATTGTTCAGATAGTACAGCATCGCGCGCTCTTCGGCGGGATGGCGGATAACCGCCTGCTCCACGATCAGCTCCGTGCCCGCCCAATAGGCCAGACCCACCATAAACGGTACATTGCCGGTTCCGACGCCTAGTCCCGTAGTCTCCAGATCGAGATAGAGCAGCTGCTCGGCTTCAATCGGCGCCTCATGAAATGCCTTCAACCCGGTCGACGCCTCGGGCAGCTCTCCAAGGCAATGAATGCCATGCTGGTGATCTGCAGGGTAAACAAGCCTTCGGATAAGAAAGCTGCCCGCTTCATTATGGAGCAGCTTGACGCCCATGGACGACCATTCTTCCGACAAGGTCTCGAGATGATCGACAGCTGCGGCAGGCTGCGGCGGCTCTGTCGCTTGAACGGCTGCGGCCGTATCATTGGAAGGAGGCGCCGAGCCGCCGCTTCCGCGAAGCCGGTTCATTTTATCACGCAGACTGCTCAAAGTTCGCCCTCCCTCCTTTCCTTGAATCAGCATGCAGATTTATAACAGCGATAAGAGCTGTACGCTTTTCTGCTTCCCGTTGATCCCTTCGATTTCGTTTCCGATACATGATGGACATCCATCCTTGCATGAGCATTTTTTGATGAGATTGGCGGCAGCCTGCTTGACATCGTCAAACCGTTTGTACACGTCGTCGGCAAGTCCGATTCCGCCAGGGTAATGATCATAAATAAAGATCGTCGGCAGACCCGTATGAGCAGCCTTGATCTGAGAAGTAACATGTACGTCGCTCCGGTCGCACATCACCATCACAGGCACGATGTGCTGAATGACGTTGGCGATGCCTAACAGCAGCTGTTCCAGAACCTTGGTCCCCAGCTCCGGATCGGTATCCTTCAGCTCAAGCCAGGTTGCGCGGGTATGGAGCTCCTGCTCGGGCAGATGGATGGGCCCGGATCCGATGTTTTCGAACGTGGTAAGCTTGATTTTTTTGAAAATCGTCGGGATCATCGTAACCGCCACATCCCCTTGATGAACGGCGCCGCTGCCGGAGATTCTGGACTTGTCGATCTCCAGAACCTTCAGATTCACCGCGAGATTCGCGTCCGTATAGTACTCGACGTCCACCTCGCGCACGTAGGCCTTCTTATGGTCCCAGTCCAGCTTCTCGACCTGATACTGCACGCCTTCATGCAAATATATCGCTTCGTCATGAAGGAGGGTCATCGCGCTGAACCGGTCCATCTCGCCGATGATTCGGACGTCGGCCACATTCGACTGGTCCACGATGACGACATTTTCCTGCGAGGCGGAACGCAGGCTGATCTCGCTTGCAGGGAAAGCCTGGTTCGCCCAATAGAACGTATCTCCGTTACGATGCAGCACTCGTTCCTCCTGGAGGTACTCCAGAATCTCGCTGATCTCAAGCGGCCCGAATTCCTCCGTATTCTTAAACGGCAGCTCATAGGCCGCGCAGCGGACATGATCGACGAGGATAATCAGATTCTCGGGATTGATTCTCGCGGACTCCGGGTTGCGGTCGAAGAAGTATTCCGGATTCTGGACGATATATTGATCGATAGGCGTAGAGCTGGCTACCATCAGAATTAGCGCTTCGCCGTGCCTTCTGCCGGCCCGCCCCGCCTGCTGCCAGGTGCTCGCAACGCTGCCGGGATATCCCGTCATCACGCAGACCTGGAGCTGGCCGATATCCACGCCAAGCTCCAAGGCATTGGTGCTTACGACGCCAAGAATTTCGCCTTCCCTGAGACCCTTCTCGATTTCTCTCCGCTGCTTCGGCAGGTATCCTCCCCGGTACCCCCGGATAGACTTCGTGCCGATTTCATTCTTGACCAGCTCTTGAATGTGACTGAGAATGATCTCCACCCTCACGCGGCTGCGGGCAAATACGATGGTCTGAATCTTGTTCTTCAGAAATTCCCTCGCCAGATGATTCACTTCTACGGTCGCGCTTTTCCGGATGTTCAGCGGCACATTAACGATCGGAGGATTGTAGAAGACAAAGTGCTTCCGGCCCCTCGGTGCGCCGTTATCGTCAATCAGCCGCATCGGGCTGCCGGTCAGCTGCTCCGCCAGCTCCTTCGGGTTCGCAATGGTTGCGGATGTGCAAATAAAGGTCGGATTGCTTCCGTAAAACTTGCAGATGCGCTTCAGCCTGCGGATGACATTGGCCACATGGCTTCCAAATACGCCCCGGTATGTATGCAGCTCGTCAATGACGATATATTTCAAATTCTCGAACAGGCTTACCCATTTCGTATGATGAGGCAGGATGGCGGAATGAAGCATGTCGGGATTCGTTATAACGATATGGCCGGCTTTGCGGACGATCTGGCGGATCGTCGGCGAAGTGTCTCCGTCGTAAGTGTAGCTCTTGATGTCGATGCCCATCTCGTTAATGATCTCGTTAAGCTCGCTCTTCTGGTCCTGCGCCAGCGCTTTGGTCGGGAACAAGTACAACGCGCGGCTTGTATCATCCTTGGCTATCGCCTGCAGCACGGGCAGGTTGTAGCATAACGTCTTGCCGGATGCCGTTGGCGTTACCGCAACGATGTTTTCTCCTTTGGACGCAAGCCGGAACGCCGTTCCCTGATGGGTGTACAGCTCGGAAATTCCGCGCTTCTGCAGCGCCTCCCGGATTCGCGGATCCACGCTGTCGTCGAACGGCGTTGTTTTGGCCTCCTGCGGCTCCATCTCATGCCAATTCACTATATTTTCATTCGAGCGTAGCTCCTCGATTAATTCAGGCAAAGTTTTCTTCTTGAACATAGACGTCCGTCACCCCTTGATACCAACAGTTTAGCGAATATTTGTTCGATTGGCTAGAGGGTTCAAGGAAGACATATTTTGGCGATCGCAAGGCATAGCGGCTTGGGCGAACGCGTTTTATTTCGGAACATTCTAATCCATGTCTATTGTGAGAATTAAAAAAACCGCCCCCGGAAAGGGGCGGGCAGCCGTTTATACATGAGGAGATTCCCAGGAGCGCTTGCTCCAGCCGACATGATGGCCAAGCACCTTCATGTCCCGGTCCAGTTGGACGTCAACGCCAAAAGCCATTTGATTGTCCCGCCAGAACCGTACGTCTTTCCAGGAGACCTCGTAGCCGTCCTGTTTTTCCTCCACCTGCAGATGCACCTGCTCGGCAAATCCAAGGAACGCTTTTACCCCGTCGGCCTCCAATGCGGCTTTTACAGCCGGCGCATGTTCGCCTGGTTCATATTTGAGCACGGTTGACTCCAGACGGATCCCGACGCCGGTTACGGTGCCTGTGCGATAGCAATCCCCGCAATCGGCCGTAAACTGCCAGCTCCTGCCCGACATGCCGGGAACAAGCGTTATGGCCGCAACCCCGCCGAGCTGGAGCTTCAGTCTTCTTTTGATCCGCCAGCGCAGCCGCAGGCGTATGGCGATATAGAGCACGGTTGCGGCGTATATAGAGGCAAACATCGGCCCCGGCGGGAAAACGCCCAGTATCCAGCAGAGCAATCCGATTGCATGGGCTCCGAACAGATAAGGATCAAACAGGCAAAGGGCATCCAAATGCCACCATTTCCTGGAGAACGGCCGGAGGCATTGAACGCCATACGTATTGAACAGATCCAGAACAATATGAAAGCATACCGCGGCAAGCGTCCATAACATAACCAGAAGAACATGATCCGGGACGCCGAACAGCCATGCGAAAGCCCCGCCGATTCCGGCGGACCATAGAAGCGGAGCCGGCACGGAATGCGTAATCCCCCGGTGGTTCCGAATGTAGGCAGCCTGGCCCTTTAACCTTGCAAAGACATCGAAATCCGGCGCGTGGCTGCCAAGCACCGTTCCGGCCAGAACCGCATACCCGATCTCCGGATGCACGGTAATAACCGAATCCAGCATGGCAAGACCGCCAAGCGTTGCGCCAAACAGCAAATGACTTCCCGTATCCACCTGACCTCATCTCCTTAGCCGCAGATTTAAGGCCAGCATAATACGGTACCGTTAAGGGATTATTTTCGAAGCATGTTGATTTTGTAAGGAGGCTTGATAACTACCCTCTGGGTCTCGGAATTTCCGTATGATACAGGTCATGGGCGGCATAGGATTCCGGGAAAATCGTTCTTGCTTCCTCTTCAAGGCCCGCGAGATCCTCATCGACAAACCTGGTGCTGAAATGTGTCATGATCAGCCTCTTGGCGTTGGCGTCCCGCGCGGTTGTTGCCGCTTCGATAGTCGTAGAATGACCGTACAGATGGGCTTTCTCTTCCTGTCCCGCCGCGAAGGTTGCTTCATGCACGAGCAAATCCGCGTTTTGAGCCAGTCGTAAGGCGTTGTCGCAGGGCTTGGTATCGCCCGCAATCGTAATAATTCGGCCGCATTGCGGTTTTCCCGCAACGTCTGCCGCTCGGACGACCGTACCGTCAGGCAGCGTAACGTCTTCCCCTTTTTTAATCCGCCCAAACAACGGACCTGACGGGACGCCTAACTGCTGAAGCCTCTCGACATTCAGCTTGCCAGGGCTTTCGCATTCCGTAATGCGGTAGCCAAAGCAAGGAACGCGATGCTCAAGCGGCAGAGCTTCAACCGTGTAACGTTCGGTTTTATAGACGATTCCTTCGGATACTTCATGGTAAGTAATTTCGTAATCAAGGCGGGAACTGCTTAACGTAAGCGCTGTCTCAATCATCTCGCGGATACCCGGAGGACCAAACAGCTGAAGAGGAGTGTTGCCGCCAACGTAGGACCGGGTGCTGAGAAGCCCCGGAATCCCGTATGTATGATCGCCATGCAGATGGGTAACAAACAACGCTTCAAGCTTGTTCAGCTTCAGCGGCGTTCGCATTAATTGATGCTGGGTTCCTTCACCCGCGTCAAACATCCAAAGCGAGCAGTCCGGATCCGGCAGCTTAAGTGCGATGGATGTTACATTCCGATGCTTCATCGGGCGGCCTGCGCCTGTTCCCAGAAACCATAATTCCATTGTGCTGCCACCTCCAGATCACCATATGAATAAATAGGATGAAAGCCCCCGCTTGCTCCGGCTGGTTGGTCGACCAGCCGGAGCTTACGGAGGCTTAGCTTGCATTTATCGTTCTACTTTTTCAACATTGAAATATTGCGCTTCCGGATGGGCGAATACCATCGCGGATACGGATGCTTCCGGCTCCATCATGAAGCCCTCCGTCAATTCCACGCCGATATCCTCCGGCTTCATCAGCTCGAAGAGCGGTCCCTGGTCTTCCAGGTTTGGACACGCCGGATAACCGAAGGATACGCGAATACCTTGATATCGCGCGCCGAAGCGCTGCTTCATCGTCATTGTAGCCGGATCCGGGTACCCCCAAATATCGCGCATCATATGATGGACGCGTTCCGCCATCGCCTCGGCTACCTCTAGGGCCACCGATTGCAAGGCGTGCGAGCGGAGATAATCGCCTTTTTCCTTCCACTCGTTTGCCAGCTCCCGTACGCCTTGACCGGCTGTAACGACAAGGAATCCGACATAATCCATAATGCCGCTATCCACCGGCTTCAAATAATCCGCCAAGCAAAGGAATGGTTCTACCTGCTGGCGCGGGAACGTAAACCGCTTGATCTCCTTCGTATGATCCTGAGGGTCATAGATGATGATATCATTGCCTGACGATTGCGCCGGGAAGAAACGGTACATGCCGTGTGCCTTAATAATACCGTTTGTTGTGCCCTCCTGCAAAATCCCGTCAACGGTTTCTTTCAGTTGCACGGCCTTCTCGTTGCCTTCCTGAAGAAGGTTATCCACGTTGCCCTTCAGGCCCAGGTGATGGCCAAGCAGCATCTGCATGTTCACATACGGAATGATATGCGGAATCGGAACATCGCGCAGAATATGTCTGTCCGTATCCGGCGGGATATAGACCGGCGCATCCACTGAGATTTTCGAGCGCTCAACCCGGGTAAGCTGCGGCTGAGGTTTTTTCTCCTCTTCCGCGTCGCCGCCGGATTCTTTGTAAATCCGCAATTCCTCTTCCATTTTGCCGCGATGCTCTTTATCCATCAGCTTGTTGGCGAGATCCAGACCGTCCATCGCATCCTTTGCGTACAACGTCAAGCCGTCATATTCGGGGCCGATTCTTGTCTTCGTGAATTTTCGCGTAAGAGCTGCGCCGCCAACCATGATTGGAGCGGAAATACCCGCGTTACGCATATCCTGAGCGGTTACGACCATCTGTTGAGCGGATTTGACAAGCAGACCGGATAGGCCGATAATGTCGGCATTTTCCTTGCGCTGCGCTTCAATCAGCTGTTCAGGCGGTACTTTGATGCCGAGGTTAATGATTTTGTAACCGTTATTCGACAAAATAATTTCGACAAGGTTTTTACCGATGTCATGCACATCGCCTTTAACCGTTGCCAGAATGATTTTGCCCTTCACGGAAGTTTCATTTTTTTCCATGAACTGTTCCAGATGGGCCACCGATGCCTTCATTACCTCGGCGCTCTGCAGAACCTCCGCCACGATCAGCTCGTTATTGTTGAACAGACGTCCTACTTCTTCCATCCCGCGCATCAACGGTCCGTTGATAACTTCCAGCGCCGTATATTTCTTGAGCGCCTCGTCGAGGTCAGGTATAAGTCCTTCCTTCGTACCTTCCACGATGTATGAGGCAAGACGCTCCTCGAGGGAAAGATTCGATACCTTCTCCTTCTTCACGACCTTCTTCTCGCGGAATGCCGCAACGAAAGCAGCAAGCGTATCGTCATTAGTATTATAGATCAGATCTTCCGCCAGCTTGCGCTCTTCCTCCGGAATGGAAGCATACCGCTCCAGCTTTTCCGTATTTACGATCGCATAGTCAAGTCCGGCCTTTGTACAGTGGTACAGGTAGACCGAGTTCAGCACCTCGCGGCCCGCATCAGGCAGACCAAACGAGATGTTGCTCAGACCCAGAATCGTCTTGGCTTTCGGGAACTTCTCTTTAATCATCCGGATGCCTTCGATCGTCTCAACGGCGGATCCGATATACTGCGGGTCGCCGGATCCTACCGGGAACATGTTCGGGTCGAAAATGATATCTTCCGGATTCATGCCGTATTTATTGACCAGTAGATTATAAGAACGCTCGGCCACTTCCATCTTCGCTTCGCGGGAAACAGCCTGTCCGCGCTCATCGATCAGGATCATGACAACCGCGGCACCGTATTGATGAATCAGCGGCAGGATCTTCTCGAACTTCGATTCGCCGTCCTCCAGGTTAATCGAGTTGATGATGGCCTTGCCTTGCGAATATTTCAGCCCCAGCTCGATGATATGATCGTACGTCGAGTCGAGCATTAAAGGCACTTTGATTTTCTTCACGACCTGAGGCAGGAATTGATGTACCGCATACGCCTCGTCGATATCCGTATCCTGCAGGTTGATATCGATAATATGGGCGCCTCCCTTAACCTGGGAACGGGCGATTTCCGAAGCCTCGTCGAACTTGCCTTCTTTGATCAGGCGTTTGAATTTCCGGGAACCGGAAATGTTCGTCCGCTCGCCGATCATAATCGGGCGGTTGTCGTCCTCGATAAATACCGTATCGATACCGGACACGGCAGCCGGATGAGTACCGTACTGCGTACGCGGCGCATAATTCGCCATCGTCTCGTACAAGGCTTTAATATGAGCCGGGGTTGTGCCGCAGCAGCCGCCCGCAATGTTAAGCCAGCCCTGCTCGGCAAATGCCGACATTTTTCGCGCAAGAGATTCAGGAGACTCATGGTAATGTCCGTTCTCGTCCGGCAGGCCCGCGTTTGGATAACAGCTGACAGCCGCATCGGCAATTTCGCTCAGCGAACGGATATGGTCGCGCATGAATTCGGGTCCGGTTGCGCAGTTCAGTCCGATCGAAATCGGTTTCAGATGTTCCAAGGAAATATAGAAGGATTCAATGGATTGACCGGCGAGCGTAGTGCCCATCGGCTCAATGGTACCCGAAATCATAATCGGAAGCTCGCGGTTAGTAGCCTCAAACGCCTTGCGGATCCCGATGCTTCCCGCTTTTACGTTTAAGGTATCCTGCGACGTTTCCAAAAGAATCGCGTCTACGTTGCCTTCGATTAAAGCAACGGTTTGTTCGTAATAGCTGTCTACAAGCTCGTCAAACGTAACGCCGCCGGTTACGGAGAGCGTTTTTGTAGTTGGCCCCAATGCGCCGGCTACATACCGGGGGCGGTCAGGTGTCGAGAATTTATCCGCCGCGTCCCTTGCCAGCTTGGCAGCAGCAAGGTTAATTTCCCGGGCTTTTTCCGGAATGTCATATTCCGCCAATACGACGCTTGTCGCGCCAAACGTGTTGGTTTCCAAAATATCGGCTCCGGCTTCCAGATACTTCTCATGGATCGTCGAAATAACGTCCGGACGCGTTAATACGAGCATTTCGTTACAGCCGTCAAGCTCTTCTCCGCCAAAATCCTCAGCAGTCAGATCAGCCTGCTGAATCATCGTTCCCATCGCTCCGTCCAGGATGAGTATCCGTTGCTGCATCAATTCTTGTATGGTCGGTTTCAACAAATTTCGTACACCCTTCCTCCGAAAATCATTAACAAATAGTGTAACAGAATAGCCGCACTCTGAAAAGGCAGTCCATCGACATTTGACTACATTTGCTATATAATTGGACTTATCAGTTAATTTCTATAGGGAAAGAGGGATTGAGAATGGCTGAAATCCGCATTCGCAATACTAATGAACGTATTTCTGGAGAACAGAACGTTCGTGAATTTTTAGACAAGCAAGAAGTTCTTTATGAACATTGGGATGCAACGAAATTGCCTGCGCACCTTCAAGAGAAATTCGTTCTCTCCGATGAAGAGAAGGCAGAAGTTCTGTCCACTTTCAATGCTGAAATTACGGACCTTGCCGCTCGCCGCGGTTACAAAACTTGGGACATCATTACATTATCCGATGCTACTCCAAACCTTGATGAACTGCTGAAGAAATTCGAATCCGTTCATACACATACAGAAGATGAAGTTCGCGCGATTACGGCCGGCAAAGGCATCTTCGTTATTAAAGGCACCGAAGAAGTTGGTTACTTCGACGTTGAACTCGAAGCCGGCGACGTGATCTCCGTTCCGGAGAGAATCCCTCACTTCTTCACATTGATGGATAACCGCCAAATCGTAGCCGTACGTCTGTTCATTGAGACAGAAGGCTGGATTGCTCATCCGTTCGAAGACCCTGCTTTCGTTAAATAAGACGTTTTCAAAAAAAAGCCCCTCTTTCCATCTTCCGATGGCGAGGGGCTTTGTCTTGTCCATTATTGCTCAAGAAGCAGCAGCAGCTCTTCCAAATGAGCAATCTCGTGCGCAGGAATGATTTCGTCATTGCGTACCGCGCCATGACGGTTCACCCATACTGAAGTCATGCCAATCGTATTGGCGCCAAGAATATCGGTAGTCAGCTTGTCGCCAACCATAATGCCATGATCCGGCTCGATTCCGAGACGCTCCAGGGCATGACGGAAGATCGACGCGGCAGGCTTGCCTTCCCCGAACTCACCGGAAATAATGATATGGTCAAAGTATGGAATCAGCTCCGGAACGCCGGCAAGCTTCTCGCGCTGCAGATCCGGCGAGCCGTTTGTGAGCAAAAGCAGCTTGTATTTTCCTTTCAGGGCATCAAGCACGCGGAACGTTTCATCGTAGACCAGCGGACGCTTGCGGCGTTCCGCAGGGAACTGGTCCGCAAGCTTTGCGCCCAGCTCTGCGTTGTCAACGCCTAACGCGCGCAGGCCGCGTGTCCAAGCTTCCTTGCGGTAGCCCGGCGCAAGCTGCTCCAGCTTGCGGAATTCCTCCTGCTCGCCTTCGCGGAAGTTCGCCCAGAGTCCTTCAAACGGGTTAATCCCGATCATCTTCGTGAACGGGAACGTCTCATAGGACTCGTAAAGAGCGCGCGCTTCTTTGCGTACGGCTTCCTCAAGCTGCTGCGGATCAACGCCGGAAGCTTCCGCACCGGCTTGGCATGTTGCTTCAAATGCTTCTTTTACGCTGCGATCATCCCACAACAGCGTATCGTCAAGATCAAATAGTACCGCTTGCTTCCCCATAATTCGCATAACTCTCCTACTCTTTTTCTATTTTTGTTCGAAAGGCAAATGGTGTGTTTTGGCGAAATCCTGCAGTTTGCTGCCGATCTCATCCGTCGGATAACGGTTGAGCAGCCGCGAGAATACCCAGTTCGCGCCTTTTTGCTGCATGATTACGACAGCACCGTTTTGCACGCTGATCCCTTTAATGTTGGATACATGCAGCTGCTTGTCCCCCGTCATTTTGCGGGTTTGAATATAGTCCTTGCCGATTGTAACGTAAGGACGCCGCAAGAAGAAAATCAGCGCAAGGAAAATGTAGCAGCCTATCGTTACCCAGAACATGGTTGTAGGCTTAAAGGATGGATCCGTCGTAATGAATACCGTATACATGCTGATCAACAAAATAAGCACAATCGGAAATATGTAGTTGCGGCCGGTATACCGGTCTACCTTGGGTGCTGCCGAAGTGCCGATTTGCGATGCGCCATGCTTTTTACGCGCTTTGTTAATTTGGTTCGTATTTTTGCGCACTTTGCGCTCCCACGTGCGTGACAAAGCAATTCCTCCTATTGTATATTGCAGGCGCCGTTCATGGAACGGCGCCAACGCTAGCTATATGGATATATGTCCTAATTAATGCGCGACATCGTTAGGATCGCCGTCTACAATTTCGATGGAATCCAACTGCTGGCGGAAATTCCTTTTGAAATTCTCCAAATATTTCTGACGCAACACGGCACGTTCCGCAATTTCTTCTTCCGTCAAACCTACCGTTTTATTTTTACGGGATAATTCGTTAATACGCGCGATGACTTCTTCCACTGCCTTCACCTCATTTGCTTATTACTCATCCTTCTTACCTATTTTGACTTTTATCCCGAGTAATTGTCAAGGCAATGATAGAAGAATGAGAAAAGGACAGATAATTTCGAACATCCTGTGTCCGAATTACCTGTCCTTTTCTATATCGCCTATCGAGGAATAATTAATACCTGTCCTGGCCGAAGCTCTACCGAGCTTAATTGGTTGCGTTCCTTAATCTTGTATATGTATTGTCTAATGTCTTTGGACCCCTCGTAAAAACGATCTGCAATCCCCCACAACGTGTCTCCCGCCGTTACGATAACGGTCTGCTCATTCGCTGCAGCCTCTTGAATGTGATCGGATGATGCATTCGTACGCATCATGAGGAAGCTCGTAAAAAGAAGGACGAACACTGCAGCGCACACAATAATCTTAAATGCATGACGTTGAACGTGATGCGCCCGTAACTTGAACGATTTAGCGGTTTCTTCCTTATGGATACTTTTATAAAAAGACGGATTCATAATCATGATTATCGCTCCCCGAACGTTTGTTCTGTTTTCTTATGCCCTTAGAATAACACGAACAAATGTTTGCAGTCAATAAAAAATGCGAACTTTTGTTTTTGAGAACTTATGTTTGTACGAACTCCGGTTCTATGCTATAATTTTCTACAAATATTATATTGGAGTGATTCACGTGTCTAAGATTTCGAACCGCCAACAGTCGATTCTTGAATTTATTAAGAATGAGGTTCGGGACAAAGGATACCCGCCTTCAGTTCGCGAAATCGGCGAAGCGGTTGGCCTGGCGTCAAGCTCCACCGTTCACGGCCATCTGGATCGGCTAGAGAAGAAAGGCCTGATCAGACGAGATCCAACGAAACCTCGGGCGATCGAAATTTTGGATCAAGACGGTGTTGACGGCATTATCCTCCCCGCTGTGGCTCAGGTGCCGATTGTCGGCAAGGTAACGGCAGGCGTGCCGATTACGGCCACTGAGAATATTGAAGAATACTTCCCATTGTCCGCACACTTCGTAGGCGACGATGAAGTATTCATCCTGAATGTCATTGGCGACAGCATGATTGAAGCCGGTATACATAACGGCGACTATGTTATCGTCCGCCAGCAGCAGACCGCCAATAACGGCGATATCGTAGTAGCCATGACGGAAGACGACGAAGCGACAGTGAAGACCTTCTACAAAGAGAAGGATCATATCCGCCTCCAGCCGGAGAACTCCACCATGGAGCCGATTCGCCTGAACAACGTCACCATTCTCGGCAAAGTGGTTGGTTTGTTCCGCGACTTCCACTGACCTATTGATATAGAAGAGGCTGTTCCCGCTAATCCGAATTCACATTCGGTTAGGGAGAACAGCCTCTTTTTATTTTCCTGATTATGGTATGATCAAATGACTTATTCTGCTTGGTAATGAGGGGGTTAAGCGTGAAGAAGAAATTAACCAGATCTTTGCTCAACAAATCCATAGCCGGTGTTTGCGGAGGAATTGCCGAATACTGCAACCTCTCCCCTTTATATGTAAGACTGTTGTTCCTCCTCTTTATCCCCTGCAATCTTATCGTCTACATCATTCTTGCTAATGTGATCCCCGCCAGTTCCCCGACTTTATACAGGAGATAGGTTGAAAATAAGGGGGGGTAATGTGGGCATATAGTGGGCACTCCCCTTTGTCCACGAATTAAATTAAAAATGCCCTCAAAAGAAAAATCCCCGGACGCTTAGAGCGCCCAAGGGATTTCCTTCCTAGTACAGCGTCAGATACTGATCGCGTTCCCATTGATGAACTTGTGTTTTGTACATGTCCCATTCGATTTCTTTCAGTTCGTAGAAATGGGCAAGAGCATGTTCGCCAAGCGCATCGCAGATAACGTCGCTGCGCAGCATTTCGTCGAGCGCTTCCTTCAGATCGGAAGGAAGGCTTGGCACGCCGGATTCCAGGCGCTCTTCTTCCGTCATGATGTAGATGTTGCGGTCTACGGGAGCCGGAAGCGCCGTTTTGTTCTTGATGCCGTCAAGGCCGGCTTTCAGCATGACGGCAAGAGCCAGATAAGGGTTGGCCGCCGGATCCGGGTTGCGAACCTCGATACGGGTGCTAAGACCGCGGGACGCCGGGATACGGATCATTGGCGAGCGGTTGCTTGCCGACCAAGCTACGTAGCAAGGCGCTTCATAACCGGGAACCATCCGTTTGTACGAGTTGATCGTAGGGTTCGTAATAGCCGCCATTGCGCGAGCGTGCTCCAGGATGCCCGCCATGTAGTAACGTGCCGTTTGGCTAAGGCCCAGACGATCCTTCTCGTCATAGAATACGTTTGTGCTGCCTTGGAAGAGCGACTGGTGGCAGTGCATACCGGAACCGTTTACGCCAAACAGCGGTTTTGGCATGAAGGTGGCATGAAGGCCGTGTTGTCTTGCAATCGTCTTAACCACAAGCTTAAACGTTTGAATTTGGTCAGCTGCCTTAATCGCATCCGCATATT
This sequence comes from Paenibacillus sp. BK033, assembly GCF_004345425.1. GTDB lineage: Bacteria > Bacillota > Bacilli > Paenibacillales > Paenibacillaceae > Pristimantibacillus. The sequence continues at coordinate 1,495,030 of NZ_SLVP01000001.1, read as the reverse complement.
TGAAGTCGATTTCGTGCTGGCCGGGAGCCACCTCATGGTGGGAAGCTTCAATCTCGAAGCCCATTTCTTCCAGCGTAAGCACGATTTCGCGGCGGCAGTTCTCGCCCATGTCCATAGGAGCAAGGTCGAAGTATCCGCCTTGATCATTCAGCTCGGTTGTAGGCTCGCCGCGCTCATCCGTCTTGAACAGGAAGAATTCCGGTTCAGGACCAACGTTCATTGCCGTAAAGCCCATTTCTTCCGCTTCCTGCAGCGCGCGCTTCAGAATGCCGCGCGGGTCGCCTGCAAACGGAGTTCCGTCAGGCATGTAAATATCGCAGATCAGACGGGCGACTCGGTCTTGCGCAACCCATGGGAATACGACCCAAGTATCCAGATCAGGGTATAAGTACATGTCAGATTCTTCGATACGAACGTAACCTTCGATGGAAGATCCGTCGAACATCATTTTATTGTCCAACGCTTTATCAAGCTGACTTACCGGAATTTCTACGTTTTTGATCGTACCAAGCAAATCGGTAAATTGAAGGCGGATAAATCGTACGTTCTGTTCCTCCGCAATGCGTTTAATATCCTCTTTTGTGTAGCTCACAGCATTCATCTCCTTCAAAAGAATTGTAAAGCAATTCTTGCTTCGTAAGCATACGCTTTACCTTGTTCGTTTAACAATAGGACATGCTACCGCTTGTTCAAGAAACGGGACAGCTGCCCTTGAATAAGCGAAGCCTGGCCAGGGCGTTTCTCCAGCAATTGCTGCTTGAGAAGGCGGTGCAGCTGCGCGTCGGAAAGCTCCTTGCGCTTCACTTCGGACTGCTCGCTTACGATTGTCGCATCGTCCGATTCTTTTGAAACCGGATTCATGACTTGCTTAATGCCGGCGATGTTAACGCCTTTTTCGATCAATGCCTTAATCTCCAATAACCGCTCTACATCATTAAAAGAGAACAGTCGCTGGTTGCCCGCCGTTCTGGCGGGAACAATCAATTCATGCTGCTCATAATAACGAATTTGACGCGCCGTTAGATCCGTCAGCTTCATTACGATACCGATCGGAAATAAGGCCATGTTTCTACGAATATCGTCACCCATGTCGCATCAACCTTCCAGTCGCTCATTTATACACCTATCATAACGCCCTACCAAAAACGTGTCAAGTTGTGTTAGGTTTAATTACGTTTAATTATGATAAGGCCGTCGCTTATGAGTCGACGTAACGCTGTAAGAACACCAAACTTCGCATGGGCAAACGTCAAGCCGCCTTGCATATAAGCGATATAAGGCTCGCGGATTGGCGCATCCGCAGACAATTCGAGACTACCGCCCTGAATAAACGTACCTGCCGCCATAATGACGGGATGCTCGTATCCCGGCATGTCCCACGGCTCCGGCACAACGTGCGAATCCACCGCCGCAGCCTTCTGAATGCCTTGCACAAAAGCGATCAGCTGCTCCGCACCGCCAAAACGGACGGCCTGTATGAGATCCGTACGCGGCTCGGACCAATGAGGTTTCGTCTCGAAGCCAAGCTGCTCAAACATCGCCGAAGCAAATACGCTGCCTTTAACCGCTTGTCCAACCAGATGCGGCGCCAGGAACAAGCCCTGATAAATACCTCGCAGCGTGTCCAGCATTGCGCCCACTTCGCCACCGATGCCGGGCGCAGTAAGACGAAAAGCGGCTTGCTCCACCGCAGCGGCAGTACCCGCGATATATCCCCCTGTGGAAGCAAGTCCGCCTCCCGGGTTTTTGATAAGCGAACCTGCCATGAGATCAACCCCAACCTGGGTTGGTTCAAGAAGCTCGGTAAATTCCCCGTAGCAATTATCCACGAACACGAGCACATCCGGCTTGATCTGCTTCACCCGCTGAACCATATCTCCGATCTCGGCAACGGTAAATGACGCTCTCCAGCTGTAGCCTCTAGAACGTTGTATGCCGATTACCTTGGTCCGCTCGTTGATGCTGGCTTCAATATTAGCCCAATCCAGACTTCCGTCCTCGTTCAGGGCCACTTCGTTATAACGAACGCCCCAATCCTGCAAGGAGCCTGTCCCGTCTGCCGGCTTGCCGATCACCTTGTGCAGCGTATCATACGGCTTGCCTGTCATGTAAAGCAGTTCATCCCCTGGCCGGAGCACGCCAAATAACGCGCACCCGATGGTGTGCGTGCCGGATACGAAATGCGGGCGCACAAGCGCCGCCTCTGCCCCAAATACATCCGCGTAGACCAGATCAAGCACTTCGCGGCCCCGGTCATTGTAGCCATACCCCGTTGAGCCGGTAAAATGAAAATCGCTGACCTGATGCCGCTGAAAAGCGCGAATCACCTTCCACTGATTTTTTTCCGCGATGCGGTCAATGGAGCGAAGCTGGCCGGCAGCCAGCTCCTCCGCTTCATCCGCTAATTTCTCAAGTTCATCCCATACGGACGGATTGTCTTCTTGTTGATTGTTGTAACTCATTTTAAGCCTGTCTCTCCCTTAGTTAACGTAACCCAATTCTATTATTCAATATAGGGCTGAAGCTTGTGACCGTTTTGCTCGTAAGCCTGACGGCTTACCTGCACGGTGAGCCGCAAGGCTTCGCCATCCTCGCTCACTTCATTGCCCACGACTTCCCCGCTCCGGTACGCAAGCGCAATCAAGTCGCCGCGGTCGGCCGGCAGGACGAAAGTAACCGTGTCGCCGGTCAGTTTATCCTGAATTTTATTCCGAACCAGCTCAAGATCATCTTTTTGATAAGCGCTGATAACAAGCGTATCCGTGCCCGGCGTCGGCAATTCCACATGATTCTCTTCACACAGGTCCTTTTTATTGAAGATCGTCAAGCTGGCAGTTCCCGCAGCTCCTAGATCGCCAAGGATTTGTTCCACGACTCTCATCTGCTCCTCGCGCATCGGCGAGCTGCCGTCCACGACATGCAGTACCAGATCAGCCTCCAGTACTTCCTCCAGCGTCGCGCGGAATGCCGCCACAAGGTCATGGGGAAGGTTCTGAATAAATCCAACCGTATCCGTCAGAACGACTTCGCGGCCGTTTGGCAGCTCCAGCGTGCGGGAAGTCGGATCAAGCGTGGCGAACAGCTGATTCTCCACATAGACGTCAGCGCTCGTCAATTCCCGGAGCAGCGTGGATTTCCCGGCATTCGTATAGCCTACAAGCGCAACCTGAATCACGCCGGATTTCTTCCTTCTCTCCCGGTGCAGCTTCCGGTGGCGGACCACTTCCTCCAGCTGTTCCTTCAAGTCGGAAATCCTGCCTCTAATATGCCGCCTGTCTGTCTCAAGCTTGGATTCGCCGGGACCTCTCGTTCCGATCCCGCCTCCAAGCCGCGACAGATTCTTGCCGTGGCCAGACAAACGCGGAAGCAAGTAGCTGAGCTGCGCCAGCTCTACCTGAATGATCCCTTCGCGCGTCTTCGCCCGTTGGGCGAAAATATCCAAAATAAGCTGCGTCCGGTCCACAATCTTCAGATCCAGCGTTTCTTCCAGATTCCGAACCTGCGCACCCGACAGCTCTTGGTCAAAGATTGCCGTTGTTGCTCCCAATTCGTCGGCGATCGCTCTTAGCTCTTCGACCTTACCCTTGCCGATGAACCACTTGGTATCGGGAGCTTCTTTATTTTGCACCATCGTAGTCAGCACTTCGGTTCCCGCCGTCTCGGCAAGCGCCACCAGCTCCTCGAGCGAATGCTCGGGATCGCTGATTCCCCGTTTAATATCGGGGGTAACCAGACTGACCAAGACAGCGCGTTCCTGCATGGCAGTCGTCGTATTGAATGTTTTTTCTCGCATGATTGCTCCTTCTAGAGTGGAGTTATTTCGTTTCCCATTTGAAGTCCTCCGGCTTGATCGCCATCAGCTCCTGCTTTGGGGGAATGCTGTTGGAATATTGATTCAGCAGCCTGACAGCCTGATATCGGATTGATTTCTCGATAATATTCCGCACGTATCTGGCGTTGCTAAACGAGAATATGTCGCTCATCTTCTCCTGAATCAAATGCTGCCTTAACTTAAATATGGACTGCGGCATCAAATTATAATCCCTTTCCTTCGCCATCAGCTCGGAAATTTGGATCAATTGGTCAATCGAATAGTCAGGAAAATCGATTTGGATCGGAAACCGCGAAGGCAAACCGGGATTCGTCAGCAGAAAATGATCGATCTCCGCCGGATATCCCGCCAGGATTAACACAAACTGATTGCGGTGATCCTCCATTGCTTTTACCAGCGTATCGATGGCTTCTTTGCCGAAATCCTTCTCCCCGCCCCGCGCAAGGCTGTACGCTTCGTCCACGAAGAGAACGCCGCCAATCGCTTTCCGTACCATATCCCGCGTTTTCTGGGCCGTATGCCCGATATATTCGCCAACCAGGTCAGCCCGCTCCACTTCGATCAGATGCCCCTTCGATAGGACTCCCATCTTCTGAAACAGCTTCGCCACGATTCTGGCTATGGTAGTCTTGCCTGTTCCGGGATTCCCCTTAAAGATCATATGGTAGACATGGGATCCGCCTGACAAGCCGGCTTCCGCACGCATGCGGGTTATATATAAAAGCGCGTAGACTTCATATACAAGAGCTTTCACATTGTCCATGCCAACCATCGGCTCAAGCTCTTTCTGAATATCGGCAAAATGGTCTCCCGGCGGGAGCGGCTTGACGGCTGGCAGCGGTTCATTATCGACTACAGGCGCAGATGCCGTCATCTGGACCGGTTCCTGGCTTCTTAACACCACATTAATTTGACGGGACGGCCTTGCTCCGTTATTCGATCCCGACATGACATGTCCGCTCATCTATTGCATCACCTATCCTTCGCACCGTCACTAGCGTTTGGCATGCCGGTAAGATAAGCCCGGCATATCCCGCTTCTAACAAGTGTATTCTATCGGAATCGGTCATATTAACAGATTTTATTTAAGGATAGTCGGGAGAACGGTAACCAAAATGCAGCAGGACCGCATCCACCTTCCACTTGGCATACGCCAGCACTTCGCGCGACTGGTTCTTGAACGGGCTCAGCACTCCGGAATGAAAGGCTGCGGCCTGAACATTCTCGTAATCGAGATAACGGGCCATTTCCATCGCTCTTGGCGCATGATAATCGTGAGTCACGATCAATAGCTTATTCAAGCCATGCTCCGCGGCAATAACTTTACTGTTCAGCAGATTCTCGTATGTACTTCGCGCCGCATTATCAAGCAGCATCTTATCTTCCGGAATTCCCTTGGCAAGCAGATAGACCCGCATCCCTTGCGCTTCGGTCAGCTTTGATCCGTTGCGGTCAAGGCCTCCGCTCAAAATAAGCATTTTCACCTTGCCGTCCTTGTACAGCTTGTCCGCAAAATCGAGACGCTCTTTCAAAGCCGGACTCGGTTTGTCCGACCACAGGGAAGCGCCCAGCACGATAGCGGCATCCGCTTGTTCGACCGGCTTGGATTCGTCGTAGCTGTTAATCAGCCATATCAGGTACCCGCAGCACAATACCCCGAGCAGACATAATCCGACAAAGAGACGAAACAGGAGCAGCCCGCGCCGTTTGCGTGACTTGCTCCCCGTCTGAACGATACTTTTCATGATTCTCTTAGCTCTCTCTCCGTCAAGCTTTTACGATGCTTCAAGCTGAGCGTGAAATACCGGAACCGGCCGTTCCGGATACTGGAAAGCAATCTTCCTGCTGTCTTTCTTGCAAGCGCCGCTTCTTTCCCCGTTACCTCTCCGTCACGGAGAGCTTCCTCCAGCTCATCCTCATCGAGAAGAAATACTTCCCCGCTTGGCAGCACGACAACATCCAGATAAAGGTCGTCAAACCATGGCACATGCTGATCCGTCAGCCCTTGCGTTTTGCAAATATCAATGTACCATTGCACCACTCGGCCTTTATCGTCAAACATCGTTGTCACGACAAAATGCTCGCCCCGAGGAAAATGCTGCATCCATAAATAACCGCGGTCCGCCAGACATAAACGCCGCCCGTTATATTCCTTCCATAGCGGCTCACGCAACTCATGAATCCGGTAAAACGTGACAAGACCTTTGAATTCATCATTGTCGAGCGCCAGACAATTATAGCTTTTGCGTATAATGCGACGCCAGTTTGCCCGGTCCGAAAATTTTCGTTTCATACGGAACGTACCTTTCCGCTTGAGATAAGCCTGTAATACTTGGCTTTCGATGATGATGGATAGCGTTGTAAAAAGCTTACCATAACTTAACGCTCATCTCCACTACGCATGAAAAATAAACCAAGCTTTTCACAGGATTTAGGTGCCAGCCGGGCCAAAAACAAAAAACGGGACAAAGCGGACAAACCGCTTTATCCCGTTTAACACCGGTTTATTCTTTACGTTTCCACTATCGTAACCGTATTAATAATGACCTTATCCTGTGGTACATGTTTGTCGTTTACCGGTGTTTTGGCAATCTCCAGCACCGTATCCATACCGCTGTCAACCTTGCCGAAGATGGAATAAGTCGGCGTCTGGTTCAAGTTCAGGGAGTCGGGACCGGTACAGATAAAAAACTGGCTGCCTCCCGAGTTCGGTTTCCCGCCATTCATCATGGCGACTATTCCAGGCTCGAATTTCAGGCTGGTATCAAACTCATCCGGTATCGAATAACCCGGATTTCCTGTTCCATCGCCCTTCGGATCCCCACCTTGAATCATAAACGATTCGATAATGCTGTTAAACGTAAGGCCGTCGTAATAACCGTTACGCGCGAGAAACACAAAATTGTTGACCGTTACCGGCGATTCCTCCGCATAGAGCTTTACGGCGAAATCGCCTTTGCTGGTCGAAAATTTGGCGGTGTACTGTTTATTCAAACTGATCGACATTTCCGGCATCTTATCCCATTTCAGTCCGGGCGAGCCGCCGGATGAGCCGCAGCTGGTTAATAATACGGCTACTGCTGCGATTATGATGATGCTCCAAGTAAATTTCCCCAGCTTGCCCATATTCCAAGTCCAGCTCCTTACGCTTTGCCGCCTGCACTTCCGGCTTCGTTTTTGTCAGTGGTTCCCTTCCCCGTTACCGTTCCGTTCCCGGATCCGGGATCGGCCGATTCGATCGGCCCCCCGGCACCTTGGTCAGGGTTCACAGTTCCGTTGCCATTCCCGCCGCCGTTTCCGTTCCCGTTATTGCCTGGACCTGGCGAGACGGTGCCGCCATCGCCGGGCGTCTCCGACTCCACCGGCTGATTCGGATCCGTGGATGGCGGAGGCGATACTTCCCCTCCGTTGTTTCCATCGCCCGGAAGTTCGCCGTCGGACGGCTGATCCGGCTCCATAGGCTGCTCCGGAATATCCACTTCGGTCTCCGGCACATCGATCGTAATCGTGTCGGAAGGTTTGCTTTCCTTATCTTCTTCCGCGTTATAAGCCACAACATAGTATTGATACTTCATGCCCGGGAATACGGTCATATCGTCTACCGTATTGTTAGCTACGTCCACGAATACGGAGTACTCCGATTGTTCCGAGTCCTTGCGGTATACGCGGTAAGTAACTCCTTCGCTGTTCGCCGGCGCGGTCCAGGACAGCTGCACCTTCGCCTGGTCTTCCAGGAATACCGCGTTGAAGTTTGTAACCGGCGCTTGTTCTTTCACTTCCTGCTTGATGCCCTCAGGCTGTTTGAACGAGGACTTCGGCACATTTTTCATGGCTTGCTTCATAACCTTGCCGAACATCGCCGCGGCTTGCGAGCTGCTCTTCTTGATGACGTGCTGCTTGTCTGTAATATCGTAACCCATCCAGACGGCAGCGGTCCATTCCGGTGTGTAACCGACGAACCAGGCGTCGCGGTTGGCGCTGGAGTTGAAGTTAGGAATACCGTGCTGCGACGTGCCCGTCTTGCCCGCAACCGGACGGTCGATCCGGGCACCCGTACCCGTACCGCCTTTCTCCAGAACGGTCTGCATCATTTGCGTCATATACCAGGCTGTCTCCGGCTTCATCAGCTGCTTCGCCGCTGGCGCATGGTACGTGTATACTTTTTTGTTCGCTGCGGTCTCGATCTTCGTGATCGTATGCGGATCAACCGATTTGCCGCCGTTAGCGAATACGCTGTAGGCCTCCGCCATTTGCATCGGCGTTACCCCTTGCGTCAGACCGCCGAGCGCAATCGCAAGGTTGCGGTCCTCCGGAGCAAGCTCCATGCCCAGCTTCTTGGCAAAGGCAATACCGTTGCCGATCCCAACCTGGTTAAGCGTCCATACGGCAGCCAGGTTGCGGGATTCCTTGATTGCTTCCTGCATGGTTACCGGACTTGCTCCATGAGGATCCCTTGGACAATAGTTGCCGAAGCATTTTTGCGAATCCTGATTTAGGATCGTCCAAGGATAATAATCCCCGGTTTCCAGCGCGGGGCCGTAAGAAACGATCGGCTTAAAGGCGGAACCAGGCTGGCGCTTCACTTCTACGCGGTTCAAGCCCTTGCGGACGTAATCCCGTCCCCCGGCCATCGCCTGAATCGTGCCGTCCCGGTGATCCATGATAATCATGGCGCCTTGCGCCTTCTGATCGTCCGGACTCTTCTCGAAGTTGCTGTCATCCGCGAATTCCTTCTCGACGGCTTGCTGGGCCGTCGGGTTGAGAGACGTATAAATGCGGTAGCCGCCGATACGAAGCTCATCCTCGGTCATTCCCGGCATCACTTTAACCGCTTCTTCGATGACGTAATCGACATAAGCTTTGTAAGGATCGCTTTTCTTTTGATCGAGGTTAGCCGGCGGCTCGTAAACAACCGCTTTCGCTTCCTCCATTTCCTGCTGCGTAATCAATTTTTGATCGTACATCAGCTTTAAAATGACAGCCCGCCGCGTCATCGAGGATTCGGGGTCATTAATCGGATTGTAACGGTTTGGCGCTTTAGGCATTCCCGCAAGCGTGGCAATCTGCCATAACTTCAAATCCTTCAGATCCGTATCGAAATAATAATCCGCCGCGCCCTTAATACCGTAGATCCCTTTGCCGAACGGAATCCGGTTCAGGTACATTGTCAAAATCTCCTGCTTGGAATATTTATTCTCAAGCGCTACCGCAATGGAAGCCTCCGTCGCTTTGCGGAAGAAGGTTTTGTCCGCGGTCAAAAATATATTTTTGGCGAGCTGCTGGGTAATGGTACTCGCGCCCTCCACTTTGCTTCTCGCGATAACGTCCTTCACGACGGCGCGTCCGATGGAGAAGAAGTCAATCCCGGAATGCTCGTAGAACCTTTGGTCCTCCGTTGCAACGAAAGCGTCCAGCAGCAGCTTCGGCATCTCGTCATATTCGGCAATTTCCCTGTTCGCGCTTGCGTCGTACAGCTTGGTCACTTCGTTGCCGTTTGCATCATATATAATAGACGCTTCGCCGAGCTCAAGCTTATCCGCATTTTCCGTCAAGATCCGTTCGCCGTTCAAGGTAATAAACAAATAACCGATGATTCCGCAGACGATGGCAAACACGATGGTGAAGAAAAGAGCGAAAAACCATTTACGGGGCGTCATTTTCTTCTTTTTCTTGACGGACCCGCGCTTCGCCTCCTTCACTTTGCTTCGTCTTGGTTGTTCAGCCATAAGGTTCCCTCCAGTTGTTCCAAAATCTGTTTCTTTACCCTTCAATATACCCCGGAATGAAAAGAACAACCCTGCTGGAGCGGGTTGTTCTTGCCTTCCGCTATCAAGTTAAACGTTACCTGCAAGAAGAAGGTTTCACAAATAACGTTACGTTCTATGCTTCCGAAGCACTGTTGTCTTGCATTAAGGATACGTTACGCTGAGGAGTAAACGTCGAAATCGCGTGCTTGTACACCATTTGCTGACGGCCTTCGCTGTCAATGATGATCGTAAAGTTATCGAACGCTTTAATAACGCCTCTGATCTGAAAGCCGTTCATTAAGAAAACCGTAACCGGAATGTTGTCTTTACGCAGTTGGTTCAAGAAAGTATCTTGAATATTGATCGATTTGTTCATTGGACGTTACCCCCGTCTAAAAAAGATTGATTAGAAGTATATTCAAGATTGACTTGAAACTTTCCTGCTATTATACCATGAATCCGCCGCAAATTGTTGTGAAAATTTTCCCCCATGTCGATCCACTCGATATCCTTCATGTGCCGGAACCAGGAAAGCTGGCGTTTGGCGAACCTTCTCGTATCCCGCTTCAGCAGCTCCACCGACGCCTCAAGCGTGCATTCGCCGCGCAGGTACATGACGATTTCCTTGTAGCCAAGCCCTTGCATGGCAAGGCTGTCCTCCGCCACGCCGCGGTCCAGCAGTCCTCTTACTTCCTCGACGAGTCCATCCTCCAGCATTTGATCAACCCGCTGTTCGATACGCGAGTAGAGCACTTTTCTATCCATGGCGAGACCTAGTATACACAATTCGTAGGGCGATTCTTTTTTCTGTCTTTCCAGCTGCGCAGACATCATCTCGCCGGACAGATGAAAGATTTCAAGCGCCCGGATGATGCGGCGCTGATCATTCGGGTGCAGCCGTTCGGCGGATTTCGGGTCTACCGCGGCTAGTCTGGCATGGAGCGCTTCCGCGCCGTGCTCATCGGCATATCGCTGCTGCTCGTCGCGGAATGCTGGATCCGAGCCGTTTTCGTTAAATTCAAAGCCGTAGCAGACGGATTCAACGTAAAGTCCGGTGCCTCCCACGATAAAAGGAAGCTTTCCTCTTGCCGAAATATCGGCAATCGCTTCTCTGCAATGCTGCTGAAAGTCCGCGACCGAATAAGCCTCGTCCGGTTCGCAAATATCGATCAGATGATGGACGATCCCTTGCCGCTCGGCTAGAGGCAGCTTGGCCGTGCCGATATCCATCTCCTTGTATACCTGCATCGAATCGCCGGATATGATCTCGGCGTTCCATGCTTTGGCGAGATCGAGGCTGAGCTGTGTCTTGCCTACAGCCGTCGGTCCTACCAGAACAAGCAGCGGCTGCTTGCGTTCCTTATTTGCTGCTTCCTGCAACCTCTATCACTCCATAAGCTATTTTCGACGTATTCACATGCCGCCGTTCGAATCCAAGCCGTTCGAATTCCCCGCTCTCGCGGTGCTCCTTCATGACGACGGTCTTGCGCGCGACCCTGATCGCCTCCCGCACGGCTTCCACCGTCAGCGCACTGCCGTTGGCCAGCTTGCGCAGCGGCTCCAAGGCGCTGGATTCGTGAATCGGCTGCCGGAACATCGGATCGAAGTATACGATATCGACGCTGTTGTCCGGAAGTCCCGCCAAATATTCGGCATGATTAACGTTGATCATTCGGATTCTGCGCATGGCTGCATCCACATCCGTTAAGCCGGACTGATAGCCGGCCAATCCTTCGCGCACGACCGCGCACAAGACCGGCTCGCTTTCTATGGCCGTCACCGCTCCCGTCTCTCCTGCCGCGTACGAGAATACGAGAGAATCCGCGGCAAGACCGGCGGTACAATCTATGACGATGTCTCCCGGCTTACAGCCCGTCAGATCAAGCAGCGGATCGCTTTCTCCGCGCCGCAGTCTCTTCACCCTTACGAATGCCATGCTGGGATGAAAATAGAGCGGCGACTCCGTCTGGCCGTCGTAATAGCGGACTTCCTTCTCCGTTACGACGATCAGCCGGATCACAGCCATCCTTTCCGCCATCTGGCGAAGCGTCTGTTTGCCTCGCGGTACGTACGGAGCGGACAGCTCTCCCGCAAGCCTTCTGGCTGTCGATAACGCCCGCTGAGACGGCTTGTCGGAGGTAGTTACAATCATGACATCACCCGTTTAAACATTTTTTCAAGCTGATAAGTCGAAAGATGAACCACAATCGGACGGCCATGCGGACAGGTATAAGGCTGGTTGCAGGCCGCGAGTCGGGCCAGCAATGCTTCTCCCTCTTCACGGGTCTTCCGGTCGTTGGCTTTAATCGACGCTTTGCAGGAGCACATAATCGCCGCTTTTTCCCTGAGCTTCGCGATATTGATGGACTTGCGTTCGCTTAGCAGCAATTCTGCCATTTCCTCGATAATGGCCTGCTCCTCGCCCTGCGGGAACCATTCCGGGTACGAGCGGACAAGAAAAGTCTGCGCCCCAAAGGGCTCCAATTCAACTCCGGCTTCCTGGAATAAACCGGTCATGCCTCGCAGCTGCTCCGCTTCGCCGGATGTAAATTCCAAGGTGAGCGGAACGAGAAGCTGCTGGCTTGCCGCTTGCGGATTGCCGAATTTCCGGAAGTAATATTCGTAATTAATCCGTTCGTGCGCGGCATGCTGATCGATCAGATACAGACCTTCCTCAGCTTGCGCCACGATATACGTGCCGTGCAGCTGCCCGATCCAGTACAGCTCCGGGAAAGCCGGCGTACCGTCCGGCCGCTCCTTCGTCTCTCCGACTGGCGGCTCCGAATCAGGGGCCTGGGATGGGGCTGCCGTTTCTTCCGGTGCCTGCAGCGCCGGCGCGGCTTGCTCCCAGGGAGCCGCTGCTTCGCGAACGGATATGTCGCGCTGCTCCGCGGGCTTGTACAAACGCTCCGCCGCATCCTTTGGCACGTAATCGCGCTTCGGAAGCTGAGGGAACGACGGATTGTAGGCTGAGCCCGTCCCAGCTGACGGTAACGATGATGAGCCGGCCGGTCTGCTTGGATTATAGGCGCTTGACGAACGGGCGGAACTGCCCGAAGCTCCCGACGGACCGTCGGCACTGGGTGGCGTCCGTTCCTGTCCCCAAGGCATCGACAGCGGATCCGGCCGGTGGAAGGAGATCGCATCCTGTACGAACAGCCGCTTCTCCCTCTCCTGCTTTTCGGCCGGACCCGGAATATGCCGGACCTGTCCTAGAGCTCCTTTTACCGCCTGCTCTACCAAAGTTCTAAGTTCGTTTTCCTTGCTGAACCGGACTTCCATCTTGGAAGGATGCACGTTCACGTCAAGGAGGCTTGGATGCATGCCGATCTCCAATACCACGATCGGGAAGCGGTTGATTGGCAGCAGCGTATGATAAGCCTGCAGGATCGCCTGGTTGACCGCATGACTGCGGATGTACCGGCCGTTGACGATCACGGTCATGCCGTTGCGGTTCGCCCGCGTCAGCTCCGGCTTCGATACGTAACCGCTCAAATCGTAATCAGACGTCTCGCCTTCCACCTTCAGCATCGCCTTAGCCGTATTCGTTCCATACACGGCCGCAATAACTTGCAAGCGGTCCCCCGTGCCAAGCGTCCGAAGCAGCACCGAACCGTTATGCTTCAGCGTGATCGCGATACCGGGATGCGCCAAGGCAATCCGGTAGACGTAATCGGTTATATGTCCAAGCTCCGTCTGGATCGCTTTCATGTATTTCAGCCTGGCCGGCGTGTTGTAAAACAAATCCCGCACCGACATATCGGTGCCTTGAGGGGAATTGGCAGGCTCGCTCGCCGTAACCGTTCCGCCTTCTATGACCAGGCGCTGGGCTAGTCCCGACGAATCGGTCGACGACACGCATTCGAGCCGCGATACGGCCGCGATACTCGGCAGCGCCTCGCCGCGGAAGCCAAGGCTTGCGATCTTGAACAGATCGCTGCTGGACGAGATTTTACTCGTGGCGTGCCGCTGGAACGCGGTTTCCATATCAGCCGGCTCTATGCCCGTGCCGTTATCGGTAACCCGAATAAACGACAATCCGCCTTCTTCGATCGTGATATCGATAACGAAGCTGCCGGCATCAATCGCGTTCTCGACCAGCTCCTTGATGACGGACGCAGGCCGTTCCACGACCTCGCCCGCCGCAATCTGGTTGGCAAGCTGCTCGTCCAATACCTGGATTTTCCCCATGCGAAACCCTCCTCGCTTCTAAACCTTTTATGCTGCCTATCAGGTTAATCGTTCAGCTTCTGCTTCATTTCGTTCAGCCATTGCATCGCTTGCATCGGCGTCATATTGAACAAGTCCAGCTTCCGGAGCTGGTCGGCGAGCTGCTCGGCCTTCGGCGAAGCTTTGCGGCGTCCCTGCTCCTGCGGCGGTTGAACAGGCGCTTCCGGCTCGTCAAAAATAGAGAGCTGGACAGCGGCTGCCGTTTCCTTGAATACCAGTCCGGAATCGGGAACCGCAGTATAAGACGAAGCTGTCGGAGCTTCAGCCGCCACGCTTGAGGCCGTAATGGCAGGGCTTGCCGACGGCTTCTCCGAAGCCCCTTCCTCCAATTGCTCAAGCAGGACGTAAGCCCGGTCAATAATGGAATTCGGAAGCCCCGCCAGCCTTGCGCAATAAATCCCGTAGCTTGTGCTTGCCGCTCCGGGAATCAGCTTGCGCAGGAAGGTCACATGATCGCCGCTTTCTTGTACGGCCATGCAGGCGTTCGCCAGCTTCGGAAGAGAAGCCTCCAGATGCGACAGCTCATGGAAATGCGTGGAGACAAGCGCTTTGCAGCCGATATGGTGATGGACGAATTCGATGACCGCCTGCGCGATAGACATCCCTTCGCTTGTCGACGTGCCGCGGCCAAGCTCGTCAATGATAACGAGGCTGCTTGCCGTGGCCTTTTCCGTCATGAGCTGAATATCCTTCATCTCGACCATAAACGTGCTTTGACCGCCGATAAGATCGTCGGCCGCGCCAATCCGGGTAAAGATGCGGTCGATCATCGGGATTTCCGCCGTCTTTGCCGGCACAAAGCAGCCGATCTGCGCCATGATGCAAATCAGGGCTACCTGGCGCATATAGGTGCTCTTGCCCGCCATATTCGGACCGGTAATGAGCAGCATCGACTGCTCCTCTTGGCGAAGCGCAGTAGCGTTGTTAATAAACGGCACGCCGTCCATTACCGCCTCAACAACCGGATGGCGTCCTTTTTCAATGACGAGATCGTATTGATCGGTTATTACCGGACGGACGAATCTTCTCTCCGCGCTGACCGTGGCGAGCGACTGATAAACGTCAAGCTCCGCCACGACCTCGGCGAGCCTCTGCAGACGATGAAGCTGCAGGGCAAGATGATCCCGCAGCTCGATGAAGCGGGCGTACTCCAGATCAACCATTTTGTCCTCGGCTTCGAGAATTAGCCGTTCCTTCTCCTTCAGCTCCGGCGTGACGAAGCGTTCCGCGTTCGCCAGCGTCTGCTTCCGCTCGTAACGTCCTTCGGGCAGCATGCCCAAGGCGCCTTTGGATACCTCGAGATAATAACCGAACACTTTGTTGAAACCGATTTTTATCGTTTTGATGCCGGTCGCTTCGCGTTCCCGTCGTTCCAGCTCGGCTAGCCATTTCTTGCCGTTCGTGCTGGCTTCCCGAAGCTGATCGAGGTAATCGTCGTAACCGGCGCGGATTAACCCGCCTTCCCGTAACGATACGGGAGGCTCGTCCACGATAACCGTCTCGATCAGATCGGCCAGATCGGAGCAGTCGTCCAGACCGTCCACAAGCTGGCGAAGCCGCTCCGAGCCGGCTTGCCGCGCCAGCTCGACGAGCTGCGGCGTGCGGCGGATAGAGCTTTTCAGCGCGTTCATGTCCCTGCCGTTCGCGCTGCCGAAAGCGACCCGGCCAACCAGCCGCTCGAGATCGTACACCTGGTTCAGCTCCGAACGGATTTCGTCGCGGGCAATCAAATTCCGGTAGAGCGCATCCACCGCTTCGTACCGTTCTTCAATCTTCGAACGGTTGAGAAGCGGCTTGTCGATCCAGCGTCTGAGCAGCCTTGCCCCCATCGACGTCTGGGTTCGGTCGAGCAGCCACAGAAGGGAGCCTTTTTTGCTCCGGTCGCGCACCGTTTCGGTCAACTCGAGATTGCGGCGCGTGTAATGATCCAGAATCATGTATTGATTCGGCTCGTAAGAGCGGATTGTACGGACATGGCCTAGGGAGCGCTTCTGCGTCTCCTCGAGGTAACCGGTCAAGAGGCTGACCGCGCGGTAACGCGCATCGTTAAGTCCTTCCAGCTGCGACGCTTCGAACTGCTGGCGCAGCTTTTCTTCGGCCATTGGCTCGCGGCTTGTCAGCAGCACGGGGCGGTTCCAGGCCGCCTGCTCCTTGAGCTGTGCCAGCAGGCTTTCGTCGCCAACGATCTCGGCAGGCTGATAGACGTTAATTTCATCAATTAACGTATCGATATTGAAAGCCAGCGATGTGGCATACAGCTCGCCGGTCGACAGGTCGCAGGCGGCCATTCCGATTGCCGCCGTGGAGACCGATCCGACGGAAACGATAAAGTTATTTGATTTGCTCTCCAGAGACTTCGATTCCATGACCGTTCCCGGCGTAATGACGCGGACGATCTCCCGGCGCACGACGCCTTTGGCAGCGCTTGGGTCCTCCACCTGCTCGCAGACCGCAACCTTGAAGCCTTTTTCGACCAGCCTTGCAATATAGTTTTCCGCAGAGTGATAAGGGACGCCGCACATCGGGATTTTCTCCGAGACGCCGCCCTCTCTGCCTGTTAAAGTAATCTCAAGCTCGCGGGATGCATGGATAGCATCGTCAAAAAACATCTCGTAGAAATCGCCGAGACGGAAGAAAAGGAACGCGTCTTTCGCTTGCTCCTTAATTGCGAGATATTGTTGAATCATCGGGGTATAACTGGCCACCGTTGCCCCTCCCAGGTACATAGCATTCAAGCGTAAACGGCGCTCCGTCCTTAAAAGGAGAAGCATGCGTTTCGCGAGTGAAATACAAGAGCGGTATAGTGAAAACCTATACTTTCTTATATTTAATAAAAACATCATTCTGCTATTATACCAAGCCTATTGCCGCGCGCCAACCTGCATGGCCCAAGCCGGGCAGGCAGCCGGAAGAAAAAACCCTGTTATCGCCTGAGACAGCCCAAACGATACCCCGCACTTAGCGGTGGACGCAATGACCGCCAACCAGATTTGAAATCGAGACTGGACGAGCGATTCGAAAAAGCGGACGCAAGCGAGCCGGCGCCAGGAACGTTGGCAACCGGCGCAGCCATCATAGACGCGGGATGCGCCATTTGACGCGGATGTCAGCCCGCTCATCCCACGTGGCGCCGCGCCTCGCCGCATCGAGCAGAGGCTCGATGTACGGCGCCAGCGCGGCATAGCTGTTTGTCGCCGACATAGAAGCGGCGACGCCGTCGAGACAGCCGGCGAGCTCTGCGCGGTCGCCGGCGTAGTAAGCTGCGACATACCGCTCGTCAAGAGCCGGTATGTCCTGCAAGGCATCCGCCTCGCGCGCGCAGAGAAGCGCCAGCGCGAAGGCGGCTTTGGCCGCGGCCGGCGACACCAGCCAGCTCGGCAGCGTCCGGTATTCGAAGCCGCCATGCGGCTGCTGGCGGTAATCGCCCAGAACGCCGTAGCGGGGTCGCCGCCCGCGGCCGGCGGGATCCTCGACCAGCGCCAGCGGGAACGCGGCGTAGCTGTCGAGCAGGCGCAGCAGGCGCGGCGTCAGTCGCACGCCGCTGAGATGGATATGCCCGCCGAGCGCAAGCCCCGGCACGGGCATGGCACCCGCGGCCCAGCGGAGACTCGGGTCGCGGACAAGCTTGGCGGCCCGGAGCATCAGCCGCCGGATGCCCTCCGCGAGCCCGGCCGGGTCTGCGGCAGGCTCGGGCCGCAGCTCGGCGACGGGATACATCAGCCGCCGCCCGATCAGCATGGCGTCGCTGCCCGCTGCACCGAAGACGCCGCCCAAATACCGGGAGGCCGGGGCGATCTTGCCGTCCGGCCGGATAAGCACAAACTCCGGATCCGCCCCGATCAGAAGCGGCGGTTCCCGGCGCTCCGCTTCCGCCTCTTTCAGCGGCAGCGGAGCTATTTTGCGGCACCTGGCCGCCCTCATGAACACGCGGCCGTCCGTCCCCAGCGCAACATCCGCTTCTCCGGCATCGATGCCCGCGGCATAAAGTCCCGCAATCCCTCTTCGTATTACCCGGCGGAGCACGGGATCCGCCGGCCATTCGGCCGGACGGCCGGCAGCGGCGGCCGCAATCGGTTCCCCGCCGCCTAACGTTCTGCCTGCCCGGTTAATCCGCTTAAGCTCAATCAGCGCAAGCTCGGAAGCCCGAATCCGGTATAAGCGTTCATCCTCCTGCGGACTCCGGTAAAGTCCCGCCCGCAGCCATCTTTCCCGCATTTCGGCTTCCGTCAAGGCTATGGCCTGCCGTTCGTTCCCAAGCCGGTTCAGCCGGTTGCCAGCCATACCCGCCCACCTACTTTGTATTGGATTCGATAATGATTTTAGAGGCATGCGGCGAATGCCCAAATTAATTGAATTCAACAAAAAGAGGGCTTTCGCCCTCGAATTTGCCGACATAGCGGCATATCTTACAGTACAGAAGCGGATAAGTGCTTCCGGCTTACAGGTCGTCGTCCAGTAAGTCTGGATCCAGATCCTCGTAATCCCCGTCGCCGAGACCGAACTCAAGTTCTTTGCCGTCGTCGTAGCCGCCCGGGAAGCAGGCTACCCAAACTTTTGTCTCGGCGATCATTTCAACCGCATACTCGCGCTCAACGCGAACGACAACGCCGGAACCGCTTGACGAGATGTTAGCCTCAATGCAATTCGGCTCCTGAATGCAATCGGCGGATACTTCTTCCGTGGAAGACCGATGCTTAGGGTCCAGATAAGAAAGAGGCACATGCTCAACGTAATGCACGGTTTCTTTTGCTACGTCCGTTTGCGAATTCTTGCTATACGAATACCAAATGTTGAGATCGTAAGTACCAATTACCTCAATTCCGTCGCCCGATCGAACCGCTTCATATTGGTGGTTGATTACCCACGCACCCAATATGCTGGTCGGGTGATGAGGCGGTGTTACGGTATGAGAGACAGTGGAAAACTTACGACCTTTCCCGCAGACAGCTTTCGTTATAATCTCTCTACCTTGTAGCTGTTTATCTGCAAATGTCATCGATTTAACCTCCTCCATACAATCATTCATTTAAAGTGTATGCAGGTCATTCGTCTAGGGTGACTGATTCTTTCCCGCGCCGCCACGAATTTTATCCCTCTTTATTTTATGGCTCCGCTTTGTCTAACATGACATTTCTTTTCTTTAATCGCTTGGCGATTGCCAAATATCTTTCAAGCTCCATCGTCATCTTCAAAATAGCGGCCCGAAGCTCGAATTCATCCCGCGTCCGCGGAAGCTCCATCGACTTGTACAGCTGCCTCAGCTCGGACAAGCGTTTTTCCGTTATCCCGCGGTATACTTCGGATTTCACTTCCCCGGACAGGAGCTCCAGCAGCTCCGCAAGCGGTTCGTTCTGCGGCAGCTTCTCGTAGACGAGCGCCAGCTCTTCCAGCATTGCCTGCACCGATTCGAGCTGGAGACGCCGCATTTCGAAGTAAGTGGACCAATAATGCTCTTGCCCGAATAGCCGGTTCTCCTTGTTCAGCACGGCCCGGCGCGCGCCTTCATCTATAACCCGGTGAACCTCGAGCAGCTCGCTGCCGTTCCAGATATGAGAGGGATCGCGGAGCGTCCTGCCCATCTCGGTGAAAATATCGCCGAGCAGCTTCTCGACGGACGCCTTGAGCCCTTCCAGCAGATGCTGATCCTTCGGCATATAGATGAAGTTGATTACGGTTGCCCAGCCAAGGCCGCATATCATGAGCAGCACTTCGTTTTCCAATACATCAACGGTGACTTCCCCGTGATTAAACAGCTGGAACACGATAACCGCGCTTGTCACAATCCCGTCTTTCAGCTGGAAGCGCGCCAATACGGGGAACGTCATCAAGATAAATAAAGCCACTACCCAAATATGAAAACCAAAGATCGTAAAGACCAAAGAGGCAAAAAAAAGTCCCAGCGAAGAAGCGACGAAACGCTGAATAGCGCTCTTCAGCCCTTTCATCCGGCTGACTTCTACACCGAGAATAGCAAGAATACCCGCGCCAAGCGGCGGCTCCAAGTTCAAATATACAGCCGAATAAATGGCGATAATGGCTGCTAATGCTGTTTTGATGATGCGAATGCCCACTAATTTCCCTCACGTTCGGATAGATTAATACGCTTATCCTAACGCTCTCGCCAGCCTGACGTCAACTTCCGTTCCAATATCGCCACAAGTTGATACATAATGGTTGCGACAGCGGCGATGACAATCAGCGTGGACAACACGAGGGTGAAGTTGAACACCTGGAAGCCGTAGATCATCAGATAGCCGAGTCCAAGCTTTGCGACCAGGAATTCGCCGACGATAACCCCGATCCAGGCGAGACCGACATTGACCTTGAGGGCCGAAATAATAACCGGAAATGAGGCGGGAAGAATGACAAGCCGGAACAGCTGCGCCCTGCTCGCGCCAAATAGCCGGACCACCTTGATATAGCCCGCCTCGATCTCTCTGAACCGGTTGTAAATATTAATCGTTGTAATGATAACCGTTACCGACAAGGTTACCGCCACAATCGAAGTAAAGCCCGGTCCAAGCGTAACGATAAAAAGCGGACCTAGCGCAACCTTCGGCAGACTGTTCAATACGACCAGATAAGGATCCAGTACCCTCGATAAAAAAGGAAACCACCACAATAACGCGGCAATGCCGGTTCCGACAAGGGTACCGAGCAGAAATCCGATAATCGTCTCGGACACGGTCATTCCGATGTGCGGCCAGATCGTGCCGTCCGCCATCGAGCTCCACAGCTGGTTGATGATTTTGGTCGGGTAGCTGAACAGCAGCGGGTCGATCCATCTTTGCCTGCCTGCCGCTTCCCACAGAGCGATAAACAACAGCAGGATAGCAATCTGAGTGGTTCCTACTGCCGCGGTTACCCGTCTCGCCTTTTGCTTGAATAACGCGTGCAGCTCTCTCATTCCGCTCTCGCGGTCTTCCTCAACGCCGGATAACCATGCTTGCCCGCGCGTCTTCTCTTCCTTAGGCATGCCCGCCGCCTCCTTCCGCCCGGTTAAGCTCTGCCCACAGTTGATCGAATACGTCCTGGAAGCCCGGCAGCTTGCGCGCTTCCATCGGCGTTGCCTGCCGGATTTCATCCGGTACCTCAAGCTCCTTTACGATTCTGCCCGGATTCGCGGCCAGCACGATAACCCGGTCGCTCATCGCAGCGGCTTCCGCCAGATCGTGAGTGACGAGCACGGCCGTTTTGCCGAGACGCTTCAGCGTTTCGTCTACCAGATCCTCAAGCTGAAGCTTGATATGCAGATCGAGCGCGGAAAAAGGTTCATCGAGCAGCATCACTTCCGGATTCGTCGCAAGCATGCGGGCCAAGGCAACACGCTGCCGCATGCCGCCCGAAAGCTCGTGCGGATACTTGCTCCCCGAGCCCGGCAGTCCCAGCTCCGTTAATAGGCGATCGACTTCCGTCATCGCCTCTTTCGTTTTTCCGCCCGTAATTTCCAGGCCTATTGCCGCGTTATCCCGAATTGTCCGCCACGGAAACAAGAAATCCTGCTGCAGCATGTAACCAACCAGCCGGGACGGACCAAGGACGGGCGCTCCTGCGAGAAGCACCTGCCCTCCCGTAGGAGAAAATAAACCCGCAAGCATGCTAAGAATCGTTGTCTTGCCGCAGCCGCTCGGACCGACGAGGCTGACGAACTCACCGCGCCGAACCGTCAAATTCAAATTCTCGACGGCCAAGGAAGCACCCTTTTCGTTTACGTAGACATGGGACACATCCTTCAGTTCCAGCCGATTATCTTCGCCAGCCATCGAAAGTCCCTCCTAAAAGTTCGCTTAATTGTTGAACATCTAAACAGCCATGGTCGTTCTTGCTTCTTAAACGCAAGCTTATTTCTTCACGTCTTGTATCGATTTCTCCGCAAAGCTGTTATCCACGATTTTGCCGTACTCCGTCCGTTCCTTGAGCTCGCCTGCCTGCGTCATTACGTCCAGCAGGTTGTTCCATTCGCCTTCGTCGATTACGGGGTCCGTTGCGTAAGAGCCTTGTTGTTTGTAACGGTCAATGGAACTGACCAGAATGTCTTTATCCACGTTGTCGAAGTAAGGGGCAACAACGTCCGCAATCGTTGCGGCATCGTTTTCTTGTACCCAAAGCTGAGCGCGGTGCACAGCATCCGTAAATGATTGAATGGCAGCCGTATTTTTCTTGATATAGCTTTGTTTCGCCATAAAGACGGTATACGGCAAATGCCCGCTCTCTACGCCAAAGGATGCGACAACCTTGCCGGTTCCTTGCTTTTCAAATACGGACGCCGTTGGCTCAAACAGCTGTACATAATCGCCCGTGCCGGATGCGAAGGCAGGCGCGATATTCGCAAAATCAACGTTTTGAATGAGTTCCAGGTCCGCATGAGGGTCGATGTTATGCTTCTTCAGCGTGAATTCGCCCGCCATTTGCGGCATGCCGCCTTTCCTTTGGCCGAGGAATGTTGCCCCCTTCAGATTGTTCCAGTCAAAATTCGGGTCATTGCGGGCAACCAGGAACGTACCGTCGGTTTGCGTCACTTGGGCAAAGTTGATAACCGGGTCGTCGGAACCTTGCTGGTACACGTAGATCGACGTTTCCGAACCGACAAGCGCGACGTCAATCGTGTTGGAGAGCAGCGCGGTCATCGTTTTGTCCCCGCCCGCCGTTGTTGTCAGCGTCACGTCCAGTCCTTCGTCAGCGAAAAACCCTTTCGCCAGAGCAACATACTCCGGAGCGTAAAAAACCGACCTCGTTACTTCGCCGATCGTCAGCTTAACCTTCTCCGAGCTTCCCTTGCCGCAGCCGGCCAGCGCGGCCGTTGTCGTAAGCGCCACAATCAGGAGCAGCGACAGCCATAGCTTCCTTCTCATCTGTAAACCTCCCGTGATTACTCAATTAAAGTAAGTAGTAAAGTACAATAGCCTATGCAGGAGGAAAAAAGTCGGTGAATTCCGAACAATGGGAACTCTTGGCTTGGAATCCTGAAACACAACGGCTGCTTGCCACCGATTAGCAGGCTTTTTCCGCGCTGCAGCAGTTTACGAGTTGAAACAATACCCGCGTGCCAAGCAAAAAAAAGCCGCCCCGACTCGGGACGGCCACTTTGTGGTTTACAGCTTATAAATATCCTTGTATTTGCGCTCGAGATAACTCACCAAATGCTGAGGATCCAGCGGCTTACCGGTAACGCTTTGGATCAGCTCCGACGGCGACTTCAGCTTGCCGTACCTGTAGATGCGCTCGGTCAGCCATTCCTTTATCGGAAGCAACTCGCCGCGGCCGATCAGGCTCCAGAAGCCTTCGAGCTCCCGCTCCATCGTGTCGGCGATTTGCGCGGCGTACATATTGCCAAGCGAATACGACGGGAAGTAGCCAAACGCTCCGCCGGACCAGTGAACGTCCTGCAGCACGCCCTCCGCGTTAGTCGGCGGAACGATGCCCAGGTACTCCTTGTACTTGTCGTTCCAGATCGCCGGGAGGTCCGCTGCTTTTGCGCCTTCATTAAAGATCATTTTCTCGATCTCGTAACGAATGATAATGTGCAGGTTGTACGTCAGCTCGTCGGCTTCGATCCGGATCAGGGACGGCTGCACGACGTTAATGCCGCGGTAGAACTGTTCGACCGACACGTCAAGCTGGCCGGGGAATTTCTCCTGCAGCTTGCCGAAATATTGCTCCCAGAACGGCTTGCTTCGTCCGATGACATTTTCCCAGAAGCGCGACTGCGATTCGTGAATGCCCATCGAAGTACCCGTGCACAGCGTAGTGCCGATCAGCTCGGGCATAATATTTTGCTCGTACAAGGCATGTCCGCCCTCATGTATGGTACCGAACAGCGCGCTTGTCACATCATTCTCCAGGTAACGGGTCGTGATGCGGACATCGCCCGGGTTAAGCCCGGTTGCAAACGGATGAACGCTCTCGTCGAGGCGGCCTGCTTCGAAGTTGTAGCCCATCTGGTTCAAAATATACAAGCTGAACGCTTTTTGCGCCTGCTTATCGTATTTTTGCCCCAGAAAGGAAGTATCCGGCTGATGCGGGGACGCCGCAATTGCGGCAGCAAGCGGAACCAGCTGCTCGCGCAAGCCGCCGAACACGCGGTCCAGCTCTGCCGTCGTCATACCCGGCTCATACTGGTCAAGCAAGGTATCGTAGCGGGTTGCTTTCGGCCCCCACAGGTCAATAAATTGCTGCGTATAATCGATGACTTTTTCGAGCAGCGGCTGGAAGCCGGCGTAATCGTTGCTTGCTTTGGCTTCCTCCCATTTGGATTCCGCTTGCGATGAAAGCACAACGTATTCTTGATAAAGCTTTGGCGGAATTTTGACGCTTCGATCGTAGTCTTTGCGCGTTTCGCTAACGAGCTTCCGTTCAATATCGGATAATTGCTCACGGGCGGCCGGCTGCTCCAGCTCGTTCAAATATTCGCCAAGCTCGGGCGAAGTCGAGAGCTTGAACATGTCGCCGGACAAAGCGCCGATAACCTCCGAGCGGGTATCCATGCCTTTGCGCGGCGCTCCGGTCCGAAGATCCCAATACAGGACGCCAAGCGCTTCCTCGTAGCTTTTCATTTTACGGATTGTTTCCATAAATTTTGCGGTTGTTTCCTTATGTACCGTCATTATTCCATCCACCTTCCCCATTCCAAATTTGCTCATTTTGAACAGAGCCTATCTTGATCTTAACGATTACAAAACGTATAATCAACTTTAACCTTTTTTGTCGTTAATAGAGTAGAGAGAAGGAGAGAATACGACATGCGCATAACTTTTACTCCTGCTGCCGTTACGTCGCTGGCCCCTTACATAGAGGAAGGCCGCAAGCAGCTGAAGCTGCTGCATGATACCGAAGGCTGCGGCTGCGTCGTCAGCGGCGTCCCGGCGCTTCAGCTCATTGAGCAAGGCGGCCCGGACGACCGGCTTGCCCAAGGCGACCCGTTCCCGTTCTGGTTCGAGCCTCGCCACGAAGTGTTTTTCGAGCCGGAGCTTCGTATTGATTATGATGCCGCCCGCGAAGCGTACAGCCTCAAGAGCGACAGCCAGATCTATACGCTTGACCTTCGTTTTCTGAAGAACTAATCTTTTTATTAGGAGGTAATCAAATGAACAACTTGGAAAAAATCTTGAACCACAACAAAGCTTTCGTCGAAAACAAGGAATACGAGCAATATCTGACGGATAAGTTCCCTAACCGCAAAATCGTTGTCGTCACATGCATGGACACCCGGCTTGTTGAGCTGCTCCCTAAAGCATTGAACCTGAAAAACGGCGATGCCAAAATCATCAAAAACGCAGGCGCGATTATTACGCAGCCATTCGGCAACATTATGCGCAGCGTCCTTGTAGCCCTGTACGAGCTGAAGGCAGACGAAGTATTTATTATTGCGCACCACGGATGCGGCATGACCGGCATCGATCCGGAGACTGTTGTCGGCCACATGCTGGAACGCGGCATTTCCGAGCAAACGATCAACACGCTCCGTCATTCCGGCGTAGACCTGAACCGCTGGCTGACCGGCTTTGACAACCTGCGCGACAGCGTCGAGAAGAGCGTTAGCATCGTGCGCAACCACCCGCTTCTTCCGCCTAACACTCCGGTACACGGCCTTGCCATTCACCCGGACACAGGCGCTCTTGACCTGATCGTGGACGGCTACCAAAAATAACATACAAAAAAGGAACCGGGCGCGCGTGGTTATTCCGCGGTCCGGTTCCTTTTTTTCGCTTCGATTGCTGCTGCCCTCTCCGCTAATACGTCGCTGCGGTCACGCAATTTATGCCGGTGAATCAAAGCATCCGCATTCATGGGGCTGCTGCTTCCCCATTTCACCTGTAAGGCATCGCATAGCTGAATGCAATGCCGCTCCAGCTCGGGATCCGTTACGACAAGCGTCATGTCTCGGTAAGGCAGCGATTGACCCTTTCGCAGGCAGTCGTACCGGCGCGAAAGATCCTCGATCGTCCGCGTTCCGTCCAGACCTAACTGCTCAAGGGAGAGCAGATCCAGCTTCCCGAGCGCCTTTTCGTACATTTTTAAAGCACCATTCGAATTCCCCCGCCGCTCGTGATATTGGCCGACGGCAAGCTGAATGAGTCCAACCCACAACAACGCCCGGGGATCGTCCGGATGCTCCTTCCAGTGCTCCTCCAGTAGCTCATGACATTCGAAGAAATCCCGCGTCCCGTTAAACTCCGCTAGGTACGATATATAAGCAGATGGATAATTCATAGGGGTTCTCTCCTTTGCATATATATGATTTGGAACATTGTGTACAAAAATATTTTTGAAACCTCCGTTAATATTAGCCGTAAATGTGTATCATAGCAATTATTGAGCTACACATCGAAGCAGGAGGAGACGTACAGAATGAAAAAAGGGTTACTAGTCATCATGGCTTTCGCTTTGTTTCTGACATTTGGTCTAGGCCAAGCGGATGCGGCAAAGCGCGGAGGAGGATTCAAATCTCCAAAACAAAGTTACACGCAAACCCCCAAGAAACAAGCTAACGTACAGGAATCGACTTCCGGTACAAAGACTGGCGCTACAACGAATAAAACCGGCGCTGCGACAACGAACAAAGGCTTTTTCAGCGGCGGCAGCTTTATGAAGGGTATGCTGATCGGCGGTCTCGCAGGCATGCTGTTCGGCGGTCTGCTTGGCAATATGGGCGGCATGGGTCAGTTCTTCGGCCTCCTCATTAACCTGATTGCGATCTTCGTTCTGGTACGAATCGTGATTTCGCTGTTCCGCATGTTCAAGAAGAAAAATAATCCCGATCCACGGAGACCTTACTAAATGACAAGAATTTACACGGACGAAATTATCAATGCCGTTTGTCTGCATATGGCAGATCGAAGAGGCGTGCAACCTTCGGACGTGGAGGTGCAGCTGGCTTGGGACGAAGAGTACGGCTTCACCGCGGAAGTATGGGTTAACGGTCGGAGCCAATATATCATTGAAGCGAATCTGCTCGAGGCTATCGAGCAATATATGTACCGGCAATACAACCGCCGCGTCTTCCGCACCAACATTAAGCTGGATGTGGACGAAGAGGAAATGTGGGCGGATATCGAGGATTAGCCGGGTATGAGATTAACCTCCAATTCTTATGAGTTGGAGGTTTTTCTATTCTCAAGAGTTATGTTTAGTTTTTAAGAGTCGCCCGCCTGCTTCTCTTCTTGTCTCCTCCGGTCATTCGCCCATGCCCGTTCAACGGCTTCCTGCGCGATATCCCGCTTCGGCAGATGAAGGTAAATAACGAGCAGCAATATCGAGTTCATCAAAGTTAAAATGAATGTCATCACAAGCACGGATGCTTCCCTCCGGTTCGTCTTAGCTTTTCATTCGGCTTTATCTCGCCATAGCTATTTTCCTATATTTTCTATCCCATCCTTACATATTCCTCCTGTATTGCCCCCCAACTTCGAATAACGCATCCGTGATTTGACCGATCGAGGCGCTTTTTACAACCTCCATTAAGGCTTCGAACAGATTGCCGCCGGTTACCGCCGCCTTCTTCAGCTCCTCGAGCGCGTCCGGGCACTCCTCCTGATGTTTTTTCTGAAAAGCCTGCAATCGGCGGATTTGAGCCAACCTCTCTGCTTCCGTCGACCGTGCCAGCTCGATATCCGTTCGCGTTTCTTCGGGATTGGGATTGAGGAACGTGTTCACTCCGATAATCGGCAGCTCACCGGCATGCTTTTTCTGTTCGTAAAATAACGATTCCTCCTGGATCTTCCCCCGTTGATACTGGGTTTCCATGGCGCCCAGCACCCCGCCGCGCTCATGAATGCGCAGAAACTCCTCCAGCACGGCCTCCTCCACCAGGTCGGTCAGCTCTTCCACGATAAAAGAGCCCTGGAGAGGATTCTCGTTCTTCGCGAGTCCAAATTCCCGATTGATAATAAGCTGGATCGCCATTGCCCTTCGGACGGAGTTCTCCGTAGGGGTCGTGACCGCCTCGTCATACGCGTTGGTATGCAGGGAGTTACAGTTATCGTAAGTGGCCATTAACGCTTGCAGCGTGGTCCGGATATCGTTAAAATCCATTTCCTGCGCATGCAGCGAACGGCCGGATGTCTGGATGTGGTATTTTAGCTTCTGGCTTCGTTCGTTAGCCCCGTATTTAAATTTCATGACGGTTGCCCAGATGCGCCGCGCCACGCGCCCCATTACGCTGTATTCGGGATCAAGGCCGTTGCTGAAGAAGAACGATAGATTTGGAGCAAAGTCATCGATAGACATGCCCCTGGCCAAATAATACTCGACATAAGTGAAGCCGTTAGCCAGCGTAAAAGCCAGCTGCGTGACCGGATTTGCGCCAGCCTCCGCAATGTGGTATCCGCTTATGCTGACGGAATAATAATGGCGTACGCCGTGATCGATAAAATATTGCTGGATGTCTCCCATCATTTTAAGCGAAAATTCCGTGCTGAAAATGCAGGTATTCTGACCTTGGTCCTCCTTCAAAATATCCGCCTGCACCGTACCTCTCACGGATCGGAGCGCTCCCGCCTTGATGTTCCGGTACTCCGATTCATCCGGCTGTCGGCCGTTTTCCGCAATGAATTTATCCGCCTGCTGATCGATCGCCGTATTCATGAACATAGCCAGCAGGATAGGCGCCGGCCCGTTAATCGTCATCGACACGCTGACCGACGGATGGCAGAGATCAAAGCCTTCGTACAGCTTTTTCATATCCTCAAGCGTACAAACATTGACCCCGCTGTTCCCGATCCTTCCGTATATATCCGGGCGGTTGCTTGGATCCTGGCCGTATAAGGTCACGCTGTCGAAGGCTGTGGATAACCGCTTGGCCTCGTCATTCCGGCACAAATAATGGAACCGGCGGTTCGTCCGCTCCGGCGTGCCTTCTCCGGCAAACTGGCGTTTGGGTTCCTCGTCGGTTCGCTTAAAGGCGAATACACCCGCCGTGTACGGGAAATACCCCGGCAAGTTCTCTTTCAGAAGCCAGCGGAGCAGCTCGCCCGTCTCATGGAATTTGGGAAGGCTGACTTTAGGCACCGCGCTGCCCGAAAGCGATTCCAGAACAACAGGCCGGTAAAGATTGCGGATGGTCGGCCAATCGGCAAGCTGTTTCCGGCAATCGGGATGCAGCCGGTCTTCCCATTCCGCAGCCATCGCGTCCAGCTTATCCGCGAAAAACGCCGTTTCCTCTCTTGTCAGAAGCCGTTCCTGATTGGCGTAAATGAGCTGTCTCGTACCCTTCAGCTGGGCAATCGTGCGGACAACCGCAACCTGCTCCTCGATATCCTTCTTGTATTGCCGGACCGTCTGAACAATCTCTCGCAAATATCCGGTACGGTCCTGCGGAATAATCAAGTTTCTCTTTGTAGCCCTTAAACCGGACTCATCCAGCCGAACCGGCCAACTGCCGCCGGATTTGTCCTGGGCAAGCTTCATCACGTGCCGGAAGAGCATCGTTACGCCCGGGTCGTTGAATTGACTCGCCATCGTTCCGAATACGGGAAGCTGCTCATTATGAGCCGTATCAAGCCGTCTACTGCGCTTATACTGCCTGCGGACATCCCTCAAGGCATCCTCCGAGCCTTGGCGTTCAAATTTGTTAATGACGATCACGTCGGCGTAATCGATCATATCGATTTTCTCCAGCTGGCTAGCGGCGCCGTATTCGCTGGTCATGACGTACATGGCGATATCGCACAGCTCTACTATGGCAGCATCCCCTTGGCCAATTCCGCTTGTCTCCACGATAACAAAGTCGTATCCCGCATGCTTGGCGACTGCGATCGCGTCGCTTGTGGCTTCGCTGATCTCCGTCTTTGATTTTCTTGTGGCCATACTGCGCATGAATGCCCGCGGATCATGAATGGCATTCATTCGGATCCTATCCCCCAGCAGCGCTCCGCCGGACTTCATCTTGGTCGGATCCACCGAGATGACGGCAATCGAGCGGTTGGGAAAATCGTCCAGGAATCGGCGTACAAGCTCATCCGTCAAGGAGCTTTTGCCGGCGCCTCCCGTTCCGGTTATTCCCAGCACCGGCACTCCGGGGACATTCTCCCTCAACTGCTGCAGTACGGCAGCTGTACAATCATCGGCAGACACGCCCGCAGCCTGATCCTCGGCCGAGGAGATCAGCCTTGCCATGGCTCCCCAATCGCGCTGCTTCGCCAGTCTAAGATCCTCTTCGGCCTGTCTCGGCGTCGGCTCATCGCAGGCTTCAATCATGAAATTGATCATTCCCTGCAGCCCCATCCTGCGGCCGTCCTCCGGGGAGAAGACTTTGGCGATGCCATAACGCTCCAACGCTTCAATCTCGGAGGGAATAATGACGCCGCCCCCGCCAGCGAAAATTTTGATATGCCCCGCTCCGGCCTGCTTCAGCACATCAAACATATAAGTTAAATATTCGATATGGCCGCCCTGGTAAGAGCTGATCGCAATGCCCTGAACATCCTCTTGGATCGCAGCGCTGGTCACCTCCTGAACCGACCGGTTATGGCCGATATGAACAACCTCGACTCCGGAGGCTTGCAGAATCCGCCTCATAATGTTGATTGATGCGTCATGCCCGTCAAATAAAGCGGCTGCCGTAATGAACCGCACATGGTTTTGCGGGCGATATACGGGTATTTCCATGCTGGTTCCCGCCCCTTCCGATCAGGTTATACCGCTTCGGCTCCATCCATCCTATAACTACAATATTCGCTTGCGGGCAAGTGATGCTTGCCGATCAGCTTGCTTTTACACTCGGTTGCTTTATACGGTGAGGGATTCGAAGGATTCGAAGGATTCGGAGGATTCGGAGGGTATACATCTGATGCACGCTCAAGAGCTGAAATAGAAAAAGGCAGTTCCCGCTATCCCTAACGGAAACTGCCTCTTCATTATGCTTTGCGGAATGCCAATACCGCATTTACCCCGCCGAAGCCGTAGGAATTCGAAACGGCGGCTTCGGCCTTCACCTCTCTTGCCTGCCGGGAGACCAGATCAATCTCGGCCTCCGGATCAGGGTCGTTCAGATTCGTTGTTGGCGGCAGCCAGCCTTGATTCAAGGAAAGCAGCGTAATCGCCGCTTCTATCGCGCCGGATGCTCCAAGCGGATGGCCGTATAGGCCTTTCGTTCCGCTTACCGCTACCGGGCGGCTGCCGAATACGCTTCGGATCACCTTTGATTCCGTCACATCGTTAAGCAGCGTGGAAGAACCATGCGCATTGACGTATGAGACGTCATCCGGCGACATATCCGCGCTGGAGAGCGCCAGCTTGAGCGCCCGCGCCGCTTGTTCCCCCGTTGGAAGAGGCGCGCTCATATGATGGGCGTCGTTTGTTAATCCAAAGCCAGCCAGCTCTCCGTAAATCCTTGCGCCGCGGGCACGGGCGTGATGCTCGGCTTCGATAACCAGGATAGCGGAGCCTTCTCCCATGACAAAGCCGTCCCGGGTCCGGTCAAACGGTCTGCTTGCGCTCGCCGGTTCTTCATTGCGCGTCGACATCGCGCGCAGCATATCGAAAGCGCCAAAAGACAACGGAGCAAGCGGTGCTTCCGATCCGCCGGCCAGCACGACATCCGCTTCGCCTCGCCGGATAGCCTGCAAAGCCCTGCCGATGGCCACCGCGCCGGAGCCGCAGGACATCGAATTTGTTTCGTTGGGTCCGGTAAATCCGAACTCCATGGCGAGATTGCAGGAGGCTGCACCGCCAAATACGGAGAATCCAAGCGTTGGGGACACCGAACGGAAGCCGCCTTGGAAATATTGCCCGCATTGCTCCTCCGCAAAAGCGATCCCGCCTAGAGCCGAGCCCATAAAGACGCCTGCCCGCTCGGTTTCCAGATCCTCCGCATCCAGTCCGGCATCGCGAAGCGCCATAATGCCGCCGGCTACGGCAAGCTGGGAGTATCGGTCCATCCGGTGCGCCCGCTTCTTGTCCATGAAAGCCGTCGCTTCGAAATGCGGAATTTGCGCGGCGATCCGGCTGCGAAGCCCCTCCGGTGCGAATCGATCGATCGGTTTGACGGCGCTTTCCCCCCGCTGCACGCCCGCCCATAGCGCTTCGACTCCTATGCCAATCGGGGTTACGCAGCCGATGCCGGTTACCACCGCTCTAATCTCGTTCATATTAGCCCACCTCTTCCTGGATGTCTTGCTGGTTCCCACGCTCTTCGATCCGCTGTTTCAAGCCCTGCAAAGTCCGGTCTGCAATTGCATAAACGAATACCTCGCCGATCATGTCGGCTGCCAGTCTTCTTCCCAGCGGCGGCTGCAGCCAGCGGTGGATGATCGTCACCTTGACCTGATCCTTTTCATCCAGAGCTTCTATCAGCCATTCGACTTCCATTCCGGTCGTAACGCCGCGAATATGCTTGTAATACACCGAGCATAACCGCTCGTCCACCTTCATTTCGCTAACCCACCAGACCGGCCATTTAAACGGCTTAAACGGTCTTACCGCCCGCATCATGACAAGTCCGCCCCGATCGCTGCTGCCCTGCTCGAACTGCACTCCGCGGTAATGCGGAAGCAGCGCCGGCCAATTCTCCACTTGCCGGGCATAATCGAAAGCCGTTTTTTTATCGCAATTTATGGTGACTTCATTACGGGTATACATGTATTCGTCTCCTTCGGGCAATCTCCGATGATCTCGGCCAGCTTATTGGTCATCAGCGAGGAAGCGCCAATGACTCGAAGGGCTGAGCGCCATAAGAGAGGATGTCTGCTTAAGCGTTCAATGATGTGCTGCACTCTGGTGCCGGTTGCAAATTCAGTCTGCCGGGCCATTCTATATTGCCGGAGCGGCTCGGGATCGCGCGTCTGAAGCGTCTGTACGATGGCAGGTGCCGCAAGCTCCGCGCTTCTTAATGCCCGGTAGATCCCCTGTCCGGTTAACGGATCGTAATAACCCGCCGCATCGCCGAGCAGAACCATGCCAGCTATGTCATGCGGAATAACCGGTCGGTCGAAGGGACCGCATGTCAGCACGCCGCCTTCAATCTCCGCATCCCGCAGCCGCTCCGCCAGCTCCGGTACAGCCCTCGCTTCGCGAAGAACTAGGCCGGACCGGTCTTTGTCTGCCAATGACGCGGCCTCGGCGCTGCCAAGCACAACGGTCATGTTCGCCTGGCCGCCTCCAATCGGAGCAAGACCAATCACTTTACCATCGCCGGCCGTAAACAACTCGACCTTGCCATTTAGCCCGAGCACCCCGTTCAAGCGCGCCGTAAAAGCAGCTTTGCGAAGCGAACCGTAGCGGTTCACCTTGGCGCTTCTCGCCACAACGGACCGCAGGCCGTCGCTTCCAATAACTAGCGAGGCGCGTATGGTCATCGGCTTGCCTGCCGGAGAGCGGGCGATTACGCCGGCCACTCTGTCTCCTTCCCAGATGAGACGCTCCGCCTTCGTTCGCTGTTCGAATGCTGCACCAGCCCTGCCGGCCTGCTCGGCAAGCCAGTGATCGACCTGTTCCCTGCGGCATCCCGCCCCGTACTGCCCTTCCGGAAATACGGCTTCAAGCGAAGCACTGCCGTTGCTTACTCTCCAGCCTTGTATCGGACTGGACGGGAAATCGAAGGCTTCCCGGGCATGCGCATAACCCGTTATCCTCCCCAGAGCGGCAACCGCGCCCGGATTCAAGGATTCGCCGCAAGGCTTTCGCCGAGGGAAGGCTTCCGCATCGAGCAGCAAGACGCGGACCCCGCTGGCAGCCAGCAATCTGGCGGATGCGCTGCCGGAGGGACCGGCACCTACGACAATGACGTCATACCTATTCATGTCCAACCACGGCTAACCGGAACGGAAAATGTTTATGTACCGCCGCATTCACGCCGGCAAGCTCAACGA
Source organism: Paenibacillus sp. BK033 (assembly GCF_004345425.1). Taxonomy (GTDB): domain Bacteria; phylum Bacillota; class Bacilli; order Paenibacillales; family Paenibacillaceae; genus Pristimantibacillus. The sequence goes on along the minus strand of NZ_SLVP01000001.1, from coordinate 1,461,416 downwards.
GCTCCCGGGCCTCCTGCGGAGTGAAGGAGCGTTGAACGGAGAGCGGTCCGTCATGCCTTGTGACCGGGCTTTTCCATACGAACCTCGCCAGCAGCTTCGCTGCCAGATAGGCGAGGCGATGCCGCTCCAGATCCGTTACGACCCAGCCAACGCGAGTCACGCGGGCCATTTCGGCAAGCAGCTTGACCGCAGATCGCTCGTCCAAATGATGCAGGGCAAGATTGCAAAAAGCCAGATCGAAGCTGCGGTCCGCAAAGGGCAGGTCCGTTCCGTCCGCCTGCAAGACTTCAATGGCCGGATAAGCATTCGTCCGGCGGGCCGCCAGCTGGACGATTTGCGGATGGTTGTCCACCGCGACAAGCGAGACCTTCCTGCCTCTTTTTTCACACCAGCCAACAAATGCAACCGGAAGATCCGCCAGCCCCGTCGCTACATCCAATACCCGAAGCGGTTCGCTTGGCGCCAGCTTGCGCATCAGCCTCTCCAGATGAACAAACAAAGACGGATTTCCGCCAAGATACCGATTTACGCCCCATACTTCCCGGAGACTTTTTTCCAGCTCCACCGGCTCTACGCTATCCCCGTCCAGCCATTCCTTCAGGTCCAGCCGTTCGAACAGCTGTGCCATGCCATCACCTCATCCCGTTTTTCCCTTCATGCCCTTATTGTTATTCTTTTCCACCTCTTTTATCCGTCCATGCCAAGGTTTGCAAATCCTCTGCCATAATTTACACCTGAATGCCGGCTGAAAATCATCGCAACCTATCCCTCTCAATTGCGTCTAATTTTGTAGACTTTGAGAGGAGTGTGGTAGAAAAGCATGTTCAAAAAACTATCGGCGGCAGTTCTGCTTCTGTTCGTTGCCCAAACCATTGGGACGTCTGCGATCAGCATGGCAGCCAGCCCGGTTTCCGGCACAATGACCAAGTATCGCGTCTATCAGAACGATCGTGCATTGCGTGAATTTGCTACCGATAAACAGGCGATTGCTTACGCGTCGGGTTTCGAGTACAGTCATGTGGAAGCGATTACGGGCCGTGAGTGGGTATGGGACAACCTGCCCAGGTACAAAATCTATCAAGGCGGCGAATCCAGCACCAAATGGGAATTCCGCACGTACAACGAGGCATTGGCCGCAGCCAAGAAGATGAAAAACGTACATATCCGGGATTTGGAAAGCCCGGGCTGGATTTATCAATCCTATCCGAAATATCAGCTCTATCAAGGCGACAATACAAATGCGAATTGGGGTTATACGACCCTCGATGCAGCCAAGCAGGAAGCGAAGCGCTGGACAAACGCGCATATTATGGAGCTCAGCTCAAACAGCTGGATCTGGGACAACATGACGGAGCAAACGGAGAAAAAAATACGGAGCGGCAGCCCGGTCTACTCCATTCGGGTAGATCAGGAACCGGTGGATGGGACGAAAACGTATGCTTTTCTGTACGATGCGATAAAAGCGGCTGCAGCCATTCCAAGCAGCACCGTTGTCAATGAGTTATCCGGACTGGTCGTGCATTCCAATGTGCCGTCCTACGATGTCCAGCAAAGCGGCAAAACGATCAAATCCTTTGTCGCTCTGCAGCCTGCCCTGCAATATGCCAAATATTTCGGGAACTCCGAGGTCAAGCATAACGGAACAACCTGGTGGACCAGCGCGCCTTATCTCTCGGTCTATCAAGGAGACAAAAAGCTGAAATCATTCTTTACGCGCTCGCCTGCCGTTGCGTTTGCCAAAGGCTACTCCAACAGCTATGTCATGAACGCAGACGGCCGTAAATTGTGGAGCAATACTAAAAGTCTTGTCTATATGGCATGGAACGGTTCATCCAACAGCCAGACGATTCTGAACCAAACGTCGAAGACGCAAGGGCTGTCCATCGACTCCCCTTCGTGGTTCGAGCTGAAGGATAGCAGCGGCGCGTTAACGGATCTCTCGGATCCGACGATTGTAACTACGCTGAAGGCGCAGGGCATTCAGGTGATGCCTCTCGTGTCGAACGACTTCGATAAGCAGATGACGACGGCGTTTCTTGCGGATTCAAATGCGCAGCAGCTGTTTATCTCCACCTTGGTCAGCAAGCTTGGCTCGCTTGGGGTATACGGAGTAAATATCGACTTCGAAGAAGTTGCCGGTACGGTCCGGGATGAATACACCGCTTTTGTTACCGCTTTATCGAAAGCCGCGCATGCAAAGGGACTGAAGGTGTCCATCGACCTTCCGCGCGGCGACGTCAGCTGGGATCATCTCACCGCCTACGATCATGCCGCGCTTGCTCAAGCGGTCGATACGATCATCATTATGGCGTATGACGAGCATTGGAGCGGAAGCTCTTCAGCCGGTTCCGTAGCAAGCCTGCCTTGGGTGGAAAAGGGCGTTCAACAGTTCCTCGCATACGGCGTACCCCGCAGTAAGCTGATGCTGGGCATTCCGTTCTATGTGCGGGAATGGAAGATTGACGGCTCCGGCAATCTCGTCAGCAACCGCGCGGTCCTGATGAGCGACATTCCGAAGCTGATCGCCGACACGAATGCCGTTGGCGTCTCCGATCCTGCCACTCCCGGCCAGACCAAATACAAATACGTGAAGGACGGCTTCACCTATGTATTCTGGGCAGAGACCGCGAGCAGCGTGCAGGCGCGGATCAACCTCGCGATCAAATACGACCTCGCCGGCGTTGCCGCCTGGCGCCTCGGCTACGAGACAGCTGATCTCTGGACGATGATGCTTCGTTTGAAGCAAGGATAAACCAAACCCCCGGTTCTCGCAGCTTGCGAGAACCGGGGGTTTTTAATAACAATCATTTAAGCACCTTATCTATCGGAAACGGTTTGCCGGACCATGCCTTCTTGGAAGTCCAGTCCGCTTCACCTTGCCAGAACGGGTGATCCGGCTGCAGGCCAAGCGGCAGGAACACGGCGGAGCATAAATACAAGCTGCCTGTCGAGATGTATCCTTCGGCGATATCCTCTTGGTCGCCGCAAAATCCGATCCGCAGCCAGCCTTCCTTGTCGAAGGTTCCGGGCTGCCCGATCATTCGGCGGATAACCGCCGTCAGCGCGCATCTTACTTGATTAGGAGCAATGTCTTCCGGAAGCCAGCCTTGAAGCACGGCCTGCGACAGCAGCTGGAATGCGCCAAACCGGTAAGCAAGCGAGCGCCCGATTGGCGGGAAAGTGCCTTCCGGAGAGATCAAGCGCTCCTGCTGCGAAGCATGTCGGGCCGCCCGGCGGATGGCAACAGTCGCTAATTGCTCCCACTCCGGCAATTCCGTTCCGACTGTCCGGAGAATATCGACCAGCATCGGTTGAATAACGAATCCATTGTAGTAGTCCCAATGAAATTCCGGTCCGTCCCCATATACCCCATCGCCCAAATACCATTCCTGATGCTTCTTCAGAGCATAATCGATCCGCATCGGATCCCAATCCTCGCCTAGTAGATACAAGGCCGTCTCGGTCATGGCTGCGAATAACAGCCAATTGTTATAGACCGGTTTTCTTGACCGGGTCGCCTTCAAGCCGTTGACTACATTTTGCTTAACCCGGTCATCAAGCTTGCCCAGCAGTTCTTGCGGTGCCCGGACAAGGGCATGGGACAAAAAGGCGGCATCCACAATCGGTTGATAGCCGCATGCGAAGTTCATCAGGTCCGGCGAAGCTGGATCCGTTGCGGCATCAATGGCTTCTCTTGCCAATTGCGCCATCCCGCTTCGCAACCTCTCCTCTTCACCCGATAAGCCGGTCAGCTCGAACCAGGGAGCCATACCGGTCAGCAAACGCCCCAAGGCTTCCAGGTATGCATATTCGCCGCGGTCACCCGCCAGCGCTTGGACCGGCATCCTCTCTTTCAGCTTTCGTTCTGCCAAAGCCCCCAGTACCGGCCTTCCGATTCGAAGCATCCATTCTATCCACTGCTCCCGGTCTTTATTACCTTCAGCCATCGTGTATGCCCCCTGCCGACTTGTTTTCATTGCATTATAATTTCGATTTAACGCTCGTACCAGTAACCCGGGATGCCTTTTTCGAGACGCATCAGGGCTTCCAGGTAGAAGTAGTCGCCCCAAATCGTATAATCGTCCGGAGAAGTATTGGTGCGCACGGAATACGATCCGCGGTTCAAGAAGCCTTCCGCCTCTTTCTCTCCGTTCGTCGAGTAATGGCTGACGAGACCTTCCATGGAGCGGATCGCCGCTTGCATCAGCTTTTTGTACGCGGGATCATTGCCCTGCAGGAAGCCGCAAATCTCCAGCATGCCGGAAGCCGCTATGGCCGAAGCCGAGCTGTCTCTTTTGGTCTCCGGCACCTGAGGCGCGTCAAAGTCCCAATACACCACGCCATCCTCCGGAATTCGTTCCGCAAAATAGTTGGCAAGCCGCTTCGCCGTCTCCAGGTACTCCGGCTTCCGCAAATAACGATAAGCTAACGCAAATCCGTAGATCCCCCAAGCCTGTCCGCGCGTCCAGGTCGAGCCGTCTTTAAAGCCTTGATGGGTTCCTCCCCGGCTCGAATCGCCGGTCTCGGGATTAAACCAGAAAGTATGGTAAGAGGAGTCGTCTCCGCGCACAAGGAAGCGGCGGCTCATCTCCGTATGCTGCTCCGCGGCCTCTCTGAACGACTTGTCCCCGGTCTGCAGATAAGCCCAGTGCAATAGCGGCAGATTCATCATACAGTCGATGATAATGCGGCCGCCGTTAACGGGATCATCCTTAGGCCCCCAAGCCTGCAAAATATTCATATTTTCGCGCCGGCGCTTCATCAGAACTTTCGCTGCGTCTATCGTGGTTTGCTTGGCTGCTTCGTCCTTCTCCAATATCCATTGCGCCTTGGCTGACAAGGAATACAAGAAGCCGATGTCATGATGGTCCAAGCTCAAATGGTTCTCAAGCCGGTTCCGGAGACTTTCAACCGTCCGCAAGGCTGCTTCGCGGAATGCGCCGTCAACGGAGTACTCATAGCTCAGCCACAGGATCCCGGGCCAGAAGCCTTCCGTCCAGCCTTCATTTTCGATCAGTACATATTTGCCGCTGCTATTTTCGCTGACATGCGGGAATTTGCTCCCGAATCGTTCTATGTTGGCTCTCGTTACCTGCAGCGTATCTTCAATCGCTTTTTTCCACATTCCGATACCCTCCCGATTAGGTTTACAGCCTCATTATAAATCTCTTAGACTTAAGGCAGGTTGTGCTATAATGTAGCTAAATTGCGATTTTGACCCTGCCGGGAGGTGTGCTGTGCCGACTGTCGTTCAGCCTATGGACCTTGGAGCTAACGCTTTTTCCTTCACTTACAGATACGAGACCCGCAACGAGAATTGGCTGATGCTGCATGCGCATCAGGGGATTGAATTGCTCTATATTCACGAAGGGTCGGGGACCGTAACGCTGGAAAGCCAGCAATATAGGCTTGAAGAGAACACCTTGTTTTGCTTTCAACCTTACCAGCTCCATAAAGTAGATGTGCCTTTACAAGACGGAGCCACCTATATAAGAACAAACCTCACCTTTGATCCCCGCATCCTGACCCCCTATCTGCAGCCGTATCCCAAACTGCAGTCTTTTTTGCGCCGATTGATGAAGGGCTCGCTTAAGCGCCAGGCGTTTACGTTTTGCGAAGACCGGACTTTAGCTAATTTGCTGCAGGATTACGATAAAATGCGAATGGTTGCGGGCGGCGAGCCAAGCGTTGAGGATCGGGTGCTCTTTCTGCTATCCCTGCTGAGGTATCTTCAGCTGCATGTTTTTGAAATAGACGACATACCGTCTTCAACCGAAAAAAACTCGGGACATGTCGAACGAATACTGGACTGGATCGAAACGCATTACCGGCAGTCGCTGTCATTGGAGTCGTTGTCTCAAGAGCTCCATTTATCTCCTTATCATATCTCTCACTTGTTCAAGCAGCAGACCGGAATGACCATTTCCGATTATGTATCAGGCCGGAGGATTCGCGAAGCATGCGCAATGCTTGAGAATACGGACTACTCCATTAATGAGATCGGCCGTATCATCGGCGGCTTTAGCGCGCCGTATTTTTCCCAGCTGTTCAAAAAGCATAAAGGCGTGTCGCCTAACCTGTATCGAAGCGCAGTCAAACATACGTATCAGTAGTCAGACGAGATGCCGGGCTTCTGCAAATAAAAAGCTGCCGGTTCCCGCAACGTCATTAGGTGCTTTACCTAATGACGTTGCGGCTCCCCGGCAGCTTTCCTGCTTAATGGATAATAAACGTTGCATCCTGCTTATCGGCAGTTGCGCTTGACGCGCTAATTGGATCAATGCGCATGCTGGTGTAGCTCAATTGTCTGAGGTAGTACGTTGGGAAGTTGTAGGAGCGGAACGATACTTGCGAAGAATTCGCAAGACCCGCCGTTTGATAGAAAGTAGCATCCTGCTGGAAGGTTGTTGTTCCATCGTTACGGCTTAGCTGCATCACATAATTGTAATGTCTCAGATAATAGCCCGGGAAGTTAACCGATTCGAAGGAGACGCCGGTTGAATCCGCCAGACCCGGTACCATTCTGAACTTGGAATCGTTAATTGGCGATGGATTCGTATCAATCCGGGCCAGGAAGTTGTAGTGGCGGATATAGTATCCGGCATAACGGCTGGACTCGATTTGATGAAGCAGCGCCGCGTCTCCCAGATCTTTGCTTCCGTAAGTTACCGAGTTGTGTCCGCTGCCAAGCGGGCCGCCCGATAGAATCAATACGCTGTGATTGTCCGCAAGAGGCAGGATCGCACGGCTGTAGCCCTGCGGAACCACGGTACTGACCCGCGTCCAAGTATCGGATGCCCCGTTCTCGGAGTTCAGAAACAGCTCCGTGCTGGAATTCGTGGTTACGGCAATGGTTCCGTTTGGCCCCGTCCCCGGCACCCATACCACGTAAGGGGAGCTTGATGGGACAACTCCGTCTCTTGTTTTCAGCAGAGTGCCCGGATCGGTCGCCGCGCCAAAGTTCTCGGGGTTGGAGGAGATTTTGTAATAGACAGCGAAGTTGCCGTTTGGCGACCCGCCGTATTCATAGGTCATGATATAATTGCCGTTCCCAAGCTTGGCTACAGTAGTCATGCCCGGACGTTTCGTCGAATCGGCGAGAGCAATATCTTCAACCGGCGTGCTCCATGCCGTTCCGTTAGTCGAAGTGACATGCACAAGCTTCTGGTTATGCGCGGCATCCCTCTCATCCGAGTAGTACATAATGAGTTTGTTGTTCGCGACCAGAAGGAAGGGCTCCCATACCGGGTCATAAGCACCGCTAGGGTCTGCACGGCCGCCGGTTGCAATGGAGCTTACGAAAGTCCAGGTCAAGCCTTTATCCGTGCTTTTGTATAGATCAAGCTTCGTTTGAGACAGGTCGGAGGGGATCGAGTTCCCCGCACAGAGAAGCGTACCCGCGGGCAAGCTGCCGATTGCTTGAGGAAGCTCGTACAGGAATGGCTGGTACCGCAGTCCCCAGCCGTTTACCGTGTCAGAGACTTCGGAAATTTTGGACCAGGATACTCCGCCGTCCGTGCTGCGATAGACCGGGAACGTTGGCGTACCATTGACATAATGCTCAAAGGTCGCCAGCATCGTGCCATTTGAGGTTCCGTTATACTGCAACCGGATAGCCCTTGGGTACAGCGTGCCCGGCCCCGGATCCGTCGAAGGTGAAGAATACATCGTTGAAGGTCCAAAAGCGTTCGCTTCCCCAACGATCATCAAACAGGCTAATAAAGCTAAGCCTATTGTTTTTATCCACATCCTTTTTATCTTTTTCCCCATTCGCTATTCCTCTTTTCTTGTTTGGGATCGGAAGCGGGATGATTGGCAGAAATCCAGCCTTCCGTCAGGCATTCATTACTGCAAGTTAAGAATTTCGTCTGGGTGATAGGCATGGCGATTCAGTGTGTGGGCCAAAAAGAAGAGGCATACAGACAGGCGCTGCATGGAGCTGTAAGGCTGAGGGTAAGCACCTTTTTAGGAAGCTGCAGACTTCGCTAATTTATGAAAGCGCTTTATATTTTGGATTATAATATACATAAAACATTATTTATATATCTAATTGATTATAAAAACAATAATATTTCAATCTGCTTTCCTGTACCGATCCCAATCCTATCTACGTTCGTAACCTTCACCGGGAGTTGCTGCCCTTCCCGCCAAGGATGCTCCGATATTGCGGGCTGCAAGCCATTATCGCGACATAATACGCAAAAAAATAACCCGGTCTGTTGACCGGGGGCAAAATGAGGTTTTCAATCCAGCCTTGCCTCTGACAACATGCGGCTGTACGTCAAAAAGCGGTGCTCGTATAATTCGCTATACCGGGCATGGCGCTCCGGATTCGGCGTGAAGACCGCCTTAGCGCTTCCTTCGCCGGTATGTGCCTTGGAGGCCTCCTGGAAGGAGGCGTACACACCAGACCCGACGCCGGCTGTTATAGCGGCTCCTGTCAGAGCGGCTTCCGGAATGTCCGGCACCTCCAGCGCGATGCCGGAAACATCCGCCTTGATCTGGAGCCAGTGGCGGTTCCGGACGCCGCCGCCTACGACTCGCAGCCTGCGGATCGGGCTGCCGGACACGGCCTCCGCGCAGCGGCGGATCGATTCCATCTGGTAGGCGTTGCCCTCAAGCACGGCTCGCAAGAGCTCTCTTCGGCCATGGGACTTTGCAAGGCCAATAAAAGCGGCTTTGGCGTAAGGATCGGGAGCCGGTGCCCCGCAGCCCGACAAATAAGGAAGGTAGATGATGCCGCTGGGCATTGGAGAAGCCTCGTCGAGCAGCTCCAAAATACGCTCATAGCCCGCCTTTTCTTCCCCGATCACCTCCCGCAGCCACTCGACGGAACCGCCGGATGAAGAGTGACCGCCCAGCCAGAACAGCTGCCCGGGTACCGGATGCAGCCCGTAAGCCAGCCCGGACGCATAATCCGCCTCCGTAAGCGTTCTCTCCCCAAAACTGCCGACAACCGTTTCGGCCGTTCCCATTGAATTGTAGATCCCCCCGCGCGGCGACAAGCCAACCGCGAGCGAGGCGCACACGTGATCGTGACCGGCCAGGAATACCTGCGTGCCGGCTGTCAGACCCAAAGCGCCCGCGGCCGCTGACGTGACGCTGCCAGCGGCAGAGCCGGTCGGAACAACAGGCGGCAGCAGCTCTTCCTCCAAGCCGAAATGCCGAAGCAGCGGCGCGTCCCATTGTTTTTCCGCGATACGGAAAACGTAGGATCTCGCTGCAAGCGTATAATCCTCCGCCACCTTGCCAGTCAGGCGGCTTGCGATGTAGGAAGAAACCGACAGCCAGACGGCGGAGCGAAGCGAATCCTCGTTCCGCTCCTTCAGCCACAGCAGCTTTGCAAGCCCATATTTGAATGACGGCCGAAGACCGGTCGCTTGGAACTGCTCGAACGCGTCCACTTCATCCTCGATCGCCTTGGCCTGATCGAGCGAACAACGCTCGAACCACGGAAGGATGGGGGAACGCGGCTTTCCCGTGCTCCTGTCCGCCAGCAAACCGCTCTCCGCCATGCTCGTAATGCCGATCGCCCGGACCGCCAACCCCGGTTTTCCCGCAGTCAGTTGGCGGATCATAGCGGCAATATTGCCCCATAGCTGCTCGGGGTCGTAATAGGAAAAGCTATCCGCAGCGGTTCGAATTTCATTCGGCCGGTTCGCCGACGCCAGCAGCCTGCCCCGCTCGTCGAAGAGACCGGCTTTCATATTTGTCGTTCCGATATCCAGGCTAATTATCATACGTTTTCACCCCTTAGAGCCTTCCGCAGCAGAGTTTCGCTGTCCCGCTCGATGTCCAGCTGCATCCCAAGCGGATAGGTTCGTTCGTAAGGCTTCTCCGTGTCCACCCAGCGGCGCCATTGCCGTGCGTCTTTCCCGTCCTCTCGACCGCTTAGCCTACGCAGCTCGAGCAGCGCGCTCTTCGCAAGCAGCGACCGGACGTCTTCTAAATAACGGATCAAAATGTGATAGCCATCGGGACTGCCGCATCTCGCCAACGCCCTTCCGATCGCGAGCTCCAGCATCGACCGGCGCTCCAGGAAGTAATCCGGCTGCGCGCCGCCGCGGCATTGCTGGTCCTTGAACAGTGCAATGCCGCGAAGCCGTTCGAGCGCGGGCAGAGCCCTCCTGTCGCCAAGACGCTCCGCGCCGCGGCATACGCAGTCGACGTAATAGAAGATGCCCTTCAACGTATCTTTGAAATCTTCTTCGTCCGGACGCAGCAGCGCCGACACTCTCTCCCATACCGGAATCGAGCGCGGATCCGCGGCCACTGCGAGTGAATAGAGCAAATAAGTGACATCCGGCATGGCCCCGTGATCGGGCGGGAGCTGCACGTACATAATCTCCGCCGTTCGAATCGGAAGTTCCTCGCCGGTCAGCTCGTTCATGATCGCGTCGACCAGGACCGGCACGCCTTCCTTGGAGCCAAGCATGGCAAGCGCCTGTGCCAGCCGGATGCGTTTCACGCCCTCTGCCCGCTTCAAAGCCTTCTCGACGTAAGGAATGATCCGCGGTCCCGCCGAGCAAATCTCGGCAAACGGAATCTCCCTTCGGTAGACCTCGTTCATCCGCATATTCGAGTATTCGTACAGCGGTTCCTCGGTTTCGATGGAATCGACTAACCGGATAAGCTCATCGTCGCTATAGCGCATCGGGGCAAGCTGTCTTGTAAGCGACTCTTCGGGGATAAGCCCCTTATCAGCCAATACATGCTGTAAAGTACGGATGTCGATGCTTCTCGGCGTTTGCTTCGACCGGACAGCCTGCGCCGCGGCCAGCGCGGCGACGGCCCCCAGGTTCTCAAGATCCGACTGCATCCGGATTGCCGGAAGGGCGTCATGCGTTGCCGATATCGCTTTGCCGACGACAAGCATACCTTCCAGCCCTTTGGGCAGCAGCATGCGGTAAGACACTTCGATTTCCAGGTTCGGCGGAATTAAACCGACGTTAACCCACTCCGCCCCGCTGACGCCTTTCACGTCATGGTTGCTGAAATGAACGTTAACCACATCCGGCCATCGGCGGTGCAGCAGCTGATCGGAGAGGCGCATGACGACATCGCCGATAATATGCCGGCTCTCCCTCGTCGCAACGTAAATGCCGTGATCATGACAAGCGCTGCCGCGTCGGCGGCCGGCCAGAATCGCACGGGTATAATCAAGCGCATTGGATACGTCGACCATGCTCGTAAAATTGTTTTGCAGCTTGCCCGGCGTCTGGAATTGGGCAAGCGAATACCACATGACCGTATGGTCCTTTTCGGAGCCGTATTCGAATGATGCACCCGCCATCGCCGCCACGTCTCCGTCGCCGGTCGAATCGATTACGGCTTGCGCCGTAACCGCGTAAGCGCCCCACCGCGTTGCCGCAACCGCGCCGCATACGCGGTTCCCGCGTTTGACCGCTCCGAACGTAATGGCGTTGAACACCGGCCGGACGCCTGCTTCGTCCGCTTGCTTCAGCAGGGCATACATTTTCGCTTCGAGATTCCATTTATGCCCTTTATAGCGGATGTCGCGCTGCATGCTAAGCACTTCCTCCGCGATCTGGGCCGCATAACCGCCCCGCTTGCCAAACCAATAGCTGTCGACGCCTCCGAACGTGCCGGTGCCGCCAAGACCGGGATTGAGTTCCAGCAGAAGCGTATCCATCCCTTCCCGCGCCGCCGTAATCGAGGCGCAGGCTCCGCTTGTACCGCCGCCGGCCACAAGAACGTCGACCTGCGTCAGCAAGGGAATCGGCTGGGATTGCACGCGAATCGTACGTCCCGTCCCGTCGCTGCCGGTAAAAGCGGGAACGGCTATCTCCCCGTTTTGCGCGGAGTCTGAAGAGTAACCTGCTCCCGAGACGAGCTCATACGTTTCAAGATGCCTGGATTCGGAAGGAGATCGCGCCTCGATCAGCGCGTCCGCGAGACGTTCGCCTGCCAAGGCGGCCTGTACCGGATCAAGCAAAGACACTTCGCAATTGCGGTAGAGACGCGTGCCGAGCGCATAGACGCCGGAGACGGAAGCGGCTGCTGCTTCAGGTCCGAAACTCCCTTCCCGTGATGCTTCCTCACGGATCGGGAACGGGCCGAGCAGTTCATGGGAAGACGCGGTGAATGCGGCCTTGCGGAACGCCGGAACCTCGTTCATCAAATAGGCCGCAAGCCGCATGCCGATGCGCCTCGCTTCAATCTCGCGTTCCCTGTCCGCATCAAGCGAATTGCCGCTGGCAGCGGCAATAACAAATTCCGCCAAGCGATGCTTCTTGCCAAGGTAGCCTTGACGAAGCGTGATTCGGCTGCCGACTCCAATCACCGCCGGAACCGCCAGCTCGGAATCCGCATCCGGGTCAACGCCGGTGAATTCCAGCGTTCGCTTGAATAACGCGGTATCACCTTCCGCATATTCGGGCACCGGCTCGCCGCACAAGGCTGCGGAAAGCGCCGTTTCGGTCACGTCAACAATCAACGGGGAGTAAACCGCTTGCCGGCCCGATTTATTAGCAACAACAAGCCCCGCCGCTTCTCCGGCAGCGTGGATGATTGCGATTGGCAAAGTTGCGTACAACAGCTCAACACCATGCTCCGCGAGCAGATCCTCCAGTCCGCGCTTCAACGAATCGGGGTGAAGCGGCACATAATTCCCTCCCTCCGCAGAGCCTTCTTGCCCTCTCAACGCTTGGCGGATCGGCAGCGGCAGCAGCTTGGGAGGTATGCTTTGCGGGATCGTTAACCACGGTCGGAGCGTTGCGGTCAATTCCCTTCCGAGGTACGTCCTAGGCTCGAGAACGACAACCTTCATCCCTCGCTGCGCCAGCCGAACCGCGCAGGCGATTCCTGCGAAGGAACCGCCGATTACGGCCGCATCCGCCTCGAACAGCACGGGCAGTTCGCCGGCAGGCAATATACCGTTCATCTTCTTCACATCCTTTGCTTTTGTAAGCCCGCATACACGAATCGTCCAAGCTTAGGCTTGGACGATTTCGATCGTGACTTCTCCTGCGGCATGGCTGCAGTCTATTTCGTAATATCCGCCCGGCTGTTCGGTGACGGAGGCTTCCGTCCCGTTAACGCGCGCGCCGGAAGGCTTTTGGTCCGCCGCGAAGGCAAAGGAGCCGCCTTCGATCAGCGTTACCACGGTAACGCCGTCCTCTATGTGATGGCTCTTTACAGCATGTCTCGAAACATACTTGTTCGTCAGGCCGATCGGAGTAATCACGCCGTCTTCCGCTGCCGGTATAAGCAGGTACAGCTTGCACTGCTCCTCCTCGAGCCTGAAATCCGCCTTCTCTCCCGCGGCTAGCATGCGTGCGTTCTTCGCAAAAAAGTCATAGAGCAGCACCGGCCCTTCGGTCAAGCCGGGCACGTCGCACGATGAGACCGTACCATCGGCGGATCCGCCGCCGTCTCCAACATGGAACGCTGCGACAACGCCGGCGCCTCCAGCCGTGTTCCATAGCTTAAGCGGCATGCCGGCATCCGATGGCAGAACGGTCAAGCAATCCGGAGTCGGATTCGCCGTCCGGTCACAGCGGATGATTCGGCCGTCCCGGTAAATAAGAGGCCAAAGCTTGGACGGATCAGTCTTCCCTAGCGCGTCGCTGAAGTAGACCGGTCCGCCGCTGACCGCGCGCAGAACCGCGTTTTGCACATCGTCGTGATTTTGCGTCCAGAACATGTCCCAGTCGCCCCAATAGAACGGGCCGTGATAATACGAGTTGTACGCATTTTGCAGCGCATGCTCCCGGAACCCGCTTCGCTCCTGGGGGACAAAGTCGTCGCTGTTTCGCGAGACGGCAGATACCGGGCGATGCCAGATATTCTCCGAAGCCATGCCCATGCAGTTAATAATCGTACGGCCGAAATGCATCGTTACCGACGCCTCCAGCGCGCTATGCGCCGCGGACGCCGAAGCGCCTACCGGGCGATGGTGGCGCAGGAAGTTGTTCACCGCGCTCTGGCTGTCCACCTTGACGAAATCGACGCCCTGATTTTTCAAATACCCGTGCCAGGCATGCCAGAAGCCAAAGCCCTTTGCCTCGTCCGGATAAGGGATAACGTTGCCCCTCTTCGTCTCAAACAAGAAATCGGCGTATTCGGCCGCAAGCCGGCTGTCCGGATGGATGCCGTTCCAGTAGCCGGCAATCGTATGCCACACCCCGACCCAATTTACCCCAAACCGCTCCTTCAAGGCGCCGACGGTATGCGCGAGGCCTTGCGGGAACTTCTCCTGATCCGCGTCGAAGGCGCGAAGCTTGCGGTCCTCGATTTCCGACCAGCCGTCGTCGATCATGACCCACTTGACCGGCAGGCCGATGTCATGCAGCTCGCCCGCCTTGGCGAGCAGTCCCTTCTCGTCCACCTGATGGTAGAAGGCATCCCAGCTGCACCAGCCCAAAAAATCCAATATTTCCGGATACTCCTTCTTCTGACGGGGCAGAGCCGGGTAGCCGAGCTCGCGAAGCGCCGTATCCACTCCATTCTCAGCCAGCTCATAAGGGTCATCGCCCCAGCTGAGCAGGAACGCGAACGTATCGCAGCGCGTCATGCCGCCTACATGCGAGGAAACTCGGACCTGCAGAGCCTCATTTTCCGACGAGCCGCCAGCGAGATCCGTGCGGTACTTCGGACCGCAAACCGGCAGCAGGTGATAATACGAATCCTCCGAACGCCAGAGCAGCGAAAGCGTGCGGTCCGGCAGCTTCGTAAGGTCCGTATCGAAATGCGGACGCGTCCACCAATCCTTATGCTGGTAATTGGCCAGCACGCCTTCGATGCCTGACGGCAGCCCCAGCTTGATCGTTACGGCATTGTCCGGCGCGAAGGCGCGGTGGTTGCCGAAGTCGTTCTCGGAGACGACGCTGCCGTCCACGAAGGCGAGCAAGAACCGGTCGTAGCAGCGAAGCTTGAGCCGGACAATCACCCCAGGCTGCTCGGCGTCGTCCTGGTATAACCGCTCGATCGCCGTATAGACGCCAAGCGTGTCAGACTCCCTTTTCTTCTCCTCCGATACAAACAAGAGCTCCTTCTCTCCTTGGTCCAGGTTGGCGGTCATGCCTACGCCGCCAAGCCATGTCCGGCATGCGTCGGAAACGGAAGCCGCGGATGAATCGTTACAAGTCAACATAATGGCATTGCCTCCTCATTTCTATTCGCGTGCAAGAGCATATTGCGCGACTGACAAACTTGCCGCGTCTCCTACCGTTTCGCCGAGCCCGGCCGGCACGATTCGGCAAGCCTTAAGCGAGAGCGATAACGCCTCGGCCTGAAGCTCCGCAAGCATGCCCGGATCAAGCAATGCCTGCTGCCTGGCGTAAATGCTGCCAATCACGATCCGCTCCGGATTAAGCACGTCGACGAGAACCGCAAGGCCCCGTCCGAGCTGCCTGCCGACGTTGCCCATCACGTCCAGCGCGAGCTCGTCGCCGGCTCTGGCCGCCTCCCCGACAAGCTTAGCCGTAATGCCGTCAACTTCGCCAGTCTTCGAGCAGAGCAGCGTCGATTTCCCTTCGGCCAGCCATTCGAGCGCCCTCGAGCGGGCAAGCTTAGCGATACCGCCTCCGCTGCAGAAGCCCTCGAACGAGCCGGATTTGCCATAGCCCTCCGGCCCATCCTGCTCCAGACGCATATGGCCGACTTCGCCAGCCATGTCGTTTGTTCCCGCATACAATCGGCCGTCAAGGATAAGCCCAGCTCCCATTCCGGTGCCGAACGTCAAAAAGATCATGTTCCGCGAGCCTCGCCCCGCTCCCCACTTCCATTCCGCGAGGGCGCAGGCGTTCGCGTCGTTTTGCAGCCCGACCGGCACGCCGAAGCGTTCCTTAAAAGGAGTCACGACATCGATGCGGTCCCAGCCCGGCAGGTTAGGCGGCGACAGGATAAGCCCTGCCCCGCTGTCCAGCGGACCGCCGCAGCTGATGCCGATTGCCTGTAAACCGGGAGCATGATGCTCATCCGCGAGTTCCGCCAATACGGCGCCAAGCGCTTCTAGCGCCTCCTGCGGACTAGCCGGAGTCGGAAAGCTGCGCTTCGCAACGATTTCGATCCCGTCCTCGGACGCACGTCCGAGGACGGCGGCGCATTTCGTTCCGCCGATATCCAATCCGCCAAGCAGCGTCGTCATCCGAAGAACGCCTCCTCCAGCATGATGCACAGCGTATGGTAAATCGGCAAATGCCGCTCCTGGATGTCCGGCGTCGATTCGTGCGGCACGCGGATCGTGACGTCGCACAGCGAATGCAGCCGTCCGCCGCTTTGGCCCGTCAGGCCAATCGTCGCGAGGCCAAGCGACTTCGCTACCTGCACGGCGCGGATGACATTAACGGAATTGCCCGACGTGCTGAAGACGGCGAGCGCATCCTCCTTGCGTCCGTAACCGTACACCTGCTGCGCGAACATCATGTCCGCCGCCACGTCGTTGATAAACGCTGTCGCTAACGCGGAGTGGCTCACCAGCGAGATCGCAGGCAGCGCCCCCTGCAGGTGATCGGACAAATACGAGCCTTCCTCCTCGCCGTGGACAAGCAGCTTCTCCCTCTCGGACGGAGGAAGCGGCCGCTTCGACATAAAGCCCTTCATCAGTTCTCCTACGACATGCTCGCAATCGGCGGCACTGCCTCCGTTGCCGGCCAGCAGCAGCTTGCCTTCCTTCTCGTACGTCGCCTTCAGCAGACCGAAGGCTTTCAAGATATCTTCACGGCAGCTTTCCAGCTCCGGGTATTTCCCCATCAATCTCTCCAGCGCATGACTCATATCAAGTCCAGCCTCCCTCTTCTTTTAAATGCCCGATCGCCTTCCACAGAAAATCCTCGCCGCCGAAGCTGCCGGACTTGAGGACAAACAACCGCCTCCCAGGCTCCAGCGATTCGCAAGACGGCAGGCCGGGCTCGATCTCCTTCCGAATGCGAAAAGCGGAAATGCCAAGCTTGCCGCATACGGCCGCGGAGGTTTCCCCGCCCGCTACGACAATCTGGCGCTGTCCCGTCCTGTCGCACACGCTTTTCACCGTTTCGGACAGCGCCTCCGAAACGAGGCGCGATACTGCCGTATTCTCCAACCCTTGAAGCGACGCCAGCCTCTTCGTCTCCGCGACCTTTTCCGGCACGTTTGAGGCATAAATGAGCACATCCTCGCAGGCTGCGAGGCGACGCGCGGCTTCGTCCGCGACTTCCCGCTGATGCTCCGGGCTTCGCTCCGCATTAAGGAGCAGCAGCGAATCAAGCTCGATCGCCGCCACGCCTTTCTCCCTTAGATACCGGGTCTGAGCCGCCGTCTGCGGCATCAGGCTCCCGGCGGCGCACAGGACTCCTCCTCGTTTCGACGGTAAAGCTTTCACTGATTCTGGGAACGTTCCCAATTCAGGCAAATCGGGCCTGCATAACGCAGCCAGCTCCTCCGCAAGCGCGGAGCTTCCGCACAGCACGGGCTCATCCTTCACCGCCTCGGCAATGATTCTCAGAGAAGCTTGGTCGCGTACGTCGATAATCAAGTAACCGCAAGCCGTCTTCTTCGAGGCAATTGCCTTGCGAAGCGTTTCGCTGCCTTCATCGACGATGCCGATGTCGATGCGATCCACCTTGCGTTTCGTCTGCGCCTGTAAAATCCCCGCCAAATCCGACCGCGTCATCGGATGCACCGGATCATGCCGGAATTCCGATTGCTCGAGCTTCACGCCGCGTACATAATGAATGCCGCCAATGGTCGTCCTTCCCGTCTTTGGAAAGCCAAGCACGACGATAGCGAAGGAAACGCCCAACGCGTCAAGCATCGCGTCAAACTCGGCGCCGACGTTGCCCCGGAAGACGGAGCAGGTTTTATTGTAAAAGGTTGCGCAGCCTGCCTCGGCAAGCTTTTTTGTTGCCTCAAAAGCTTTGCCATAAGCCTCTTCCGGCCGGTCCAGCCGCGAATTCGTATCGATAATAAGCACATCCGGACCTGAAGCGCCCGTGGGCACCGCAGAAACCGCGTCCCTCAGCGGATAGACATGCGTGTCCATGCTGGACTTCGCGAACATGATGCCGATATCGCCCGCTCCGGTTATATCGTCCGCCACAACGCCGATCATTTGCTCCACTTCCTTCTCGAGCGGTAGCCCGAATCATTCAGGAAACCGTCGACCGTCCTTGCCGGAAGCGAATGCAGCTTTGTTCCCGAGCTCCGGGATTCCACCATCATCCGGCATACCGTTTCGAGCGTATGCAGAGCCATTCTCGCCTCGCGCAAGCTGGTGTCGTACACGAGCACGCCGTGGTTCTCCAGCAGCAGGATATTCGCCGCGCCCGCCTTCGCTCTTACCGCTTCGCCGAGCTCGCGCGAGCCCGGATGATAATAAGGCACTCTTTCCACCCGCTCCAGATAGTACATCGCTTCGACGAACCAATCCGCCGGGATCGGCTCGCCGCTGCAGGCTATCATGGTGCCGTAGAACGGCGAGGCGTGCAGCACGGCGTTGATGTCCGGACGAAGCTCGTACACAGCCTGATGCATAGGCACTTCCTTGGACGGCTTCGGACTGCCTTCGCGGGACTCCATATGGCCCGAGACCGGACAGAGGGCAAAGTCCCCTTCGGTGAGCTCGCCCATATCCGTGCCGCTAGCCGTAATCAAGAAATTGTCATTGCCTGCCCTCGCGCTTATATTGCCGGAGTTGCCCCATGCCAGGCCGTTGTCCAGCATATACTTGCCGGTATCGCGAAGCCGCTCCCACAATGCCTGTTCCGGATTCGCTTTCATGTTAAGCCTCATCCCATTCGAGCATATTGGTTTCCTTGATCGGCTGATCCGCCTTTTTCGGAATCCGGAACGTCTTGATTTCCGAAGGCTTGAATGCAGCCGTTACCGCACGGTCCCATTTCGGCAGCCGGATTTCGGCCGTTGTCGCCTTCTTTGAGGTCTCGTAGCAGCGGATGATAAGGTCGTCATTATCCTCGGCCTTTTTAATCGCGCTGATGACGATGTTGTCCTTGTCCACGGTTGCGTAGGAATCGGTTTGCGGCAGCTTTCCTTCATGGAACGACTCGATAATAGCCGTAGGCTTGCAGTTGATCTCCGCCGCGCAGCGGACGGTGCCCGCATCCTCCCATGAGCCTTCATGCGGCAATAACGTATATTGGAAACGCTGAATCCCCTGGTCGATAAACGAGTACTCGCCGTCCGGATCCGGCTCGTAAGGAACGTGATGCGCGTAGATCGGACTGCGGAGCACGGTCAGGGCGAGCTCCTTGTTGTGAATGCTGTAGCTGTATTTCGCATCGTTAATCAAGCTCATGCCGTGAATGGTATTTTTGTCCGGAATAAGACCCGTAAAGTCAACCCAGCTTTGGCCCGGCTCTTCCTCACCGTTATGCTCCCGCTCGATCGTGCCGTATGGAATCTCGTACGTATGCTTGCTGAATACCACGTTCATCGGGAACATCAGCTTCAGCATCTTGAACGATTCCCGCCAATCGACGGTAACCTGCACGTCAATCTGATCCTTGTCCGGATACATCGCGAAATCCTGAACAAGCTTCGAGCTGCCGTATTCGCTTACGACGCGGATAACCGATTTGACCGGTCCGTGCTCAATGCGGTGCACCTTCTTCGCCCGGAAGCTTCCAACCTGTTTGTTGAAATGGAGGACGTCATGGCTCCACGTATCCGACGTGTCCTCGATCACGACAGGCCGTGCGCCTTCGCCCTTAAACACTTCATGCTCCGCCTTCTTGTCGTACAAGCTTTTGATGCCGCCGCTGACCGGATCGAATTCGAGCCGGAACCGTCCGTTCTCGAGCACAAGGTCGCTCGCCTTGATCGGTTCGCCAACCGGCTTCGCCGAATCGGACTCCTTCATCAGCTTATACACGCGATAGCCCATGGACGGCAGATCGGCCATAAAGCTCAAGCGGAACCGGCCTCTTGCCGCCGCCTGCGACTTGACGGTCTGGAACGGCACGGCATTGCCCATATCGTCCAGCAGCACCGCGTTTGGTTTAATGCCGCCAATCTCAAGCTCCACATTCACGCGGCTTTGCCAAGCATGCGGGTTGAACACGACGATTGGCGTTGTCCGCACATCCTGCTCGATGCCGATGTTCCAAGAAATCGATTGGACGGCATAGTTCAGCGAACGGTCGGCGATAGCCATCGCTTCCCCGTACAAATAAGCGGCGTCCTGATACGCAGGCTCGAGGCTTGTGCCTGCCAGGATATCATGGAACTGGTTGAACAGGACGTTCTTCCAGGCGCGGTCGAATTCCTTCGGATACGGCTGTCCGGTAATCCAGGAGGCGAGCGCCGAATATTTCTCCGCGGCAGCCAGCTTGTTCTCGGCTTGGCGGTTCCACTGCTTCACGCCGGAATGCGCCGCATAACAGCCGCTTGCGTGATGCTGAAGATCGTCGTGCACGACCGGGAATTCAAGACCTTTGTTCTCCATATCGTGAAAATAGTTGTCCGGCGTCGCGAAGGTCAGCTTTGGCAGATCCGGCTCGCCGTTCAGCCTCCGGATGCTTTCGATATTCTCCTTCGTTGGTCCGCCGCCGTGGTTGCCCACGCCGTAGAACAGCATCAGGTCGTTGACAGGCTCCTTAAACTCGCCGAGGCATCGGCGGACGTGCTTCTCCAAATCCTTGCCCCAGGACAAATATTCGTACATGATCCGGAATGTCAGCACCTTGGAGCCGTCGTCGGACTGCCACCAGAACAGCCGGCCAGGCAGCGCCTTCTCGTTTGGCATCGGACGCATCATCACGTAATAGTCCATGCCGCTTTTCTTCAGAATCTGAGGAAGCATCGAGTTGTGGCCGAAGCTGTCCACGTTGTAGCCGACCTTAGCCGTTACGCCAAGCTTCTCCTTGAAGTAGCGCTGACCGTACAAGCCTTGGCGGACAAACGATTCGCCGCTTGGAATGTTGCAGTCCGGCTGAATCCACCAGCCCCCGACGATATGCCAGCGGCCCTCCTTCACGCGCTGCTTGATTTCTTCAAACATCGCCGGGTCGTTATTTTCCACCCATTCGTACATGGCCGCCGAGCTCGACGTAAAGATAAAATCCTCCGATTCGTTCATCCGGTCAAGCGCGGAACGGAAGGTCGCTTTCGTCTCCTGAAAGCCTTCCTGCCACTGCCAGAGCCAAACGGGATCCAAATGCGCGTTGCCAATCATGTAGAGCTGTTTATCCTTCATGTTTTAAACCCTCCTCGTAGCGCTGTTAGTTATGAAAGCTCGACGCCTTGCCGGCGCTGAGCAAAAACGTATTCATCTTCCCGATTACCGTATCCGTAACCGCTTGGCGTCCCGTCCGCAGACGATCGGCGTCAAGCGCCTTGCACTCCTCATTGGTCATGCGCTCCTCGCGGCCGAGCGATTCCAGCAGCGCCAGCTCGAGATCGGTCGCGATATTCACCTTGCTCACGCCGCCCCCCGGCAGCTGGAACGCCCGACGCATCATATCCGCGGGGACGCCCGAGCCGCCGTGCAGCACCAAATGGACCGGCGTTAAAGCACGGATCGCCGACAGCCGGTCGTAATCGATTCTCGGCTTGCGGACGTTGTAGACGCCATGCGCGGTGCCGCATGACACGGCCAGCGCGTCAACGCCCGTCAGCCTAACGAATTCGGCCGCTTCTTGCGGATCCGTGAACAGCTCTTCGTCCGTGTCCGTCTCGACGAAGTCGGTCGTGCCGATCATGCCGAGCTCGGCCTCCACGGACACGCCCATCGCGTGCGCGTATTCCGCAACTTCCTTGCTGATCGCGGCGTTCTCCGCGAACGGCTTCTCGGAGGCGTCTATCATAACCGAAGTGAATCCGGCTTCGACCGCTTCCCGGATCGTTCCCAATTCTTTCGTATGGTCTAGGTGGAGCACGGCCGGCACCGTTATTCCGTCATCCTTGATCCGGCGGTAAAACTCCTCCGCGAATTCGCCGGGCGTAATCCCGTAGCGAACCAGCTCTTTATGGGAGATTTGAACGATAAGCGGGGACAAAGCCTGCTGCCCCGCCTGAAGCACCGCCTTGATCATAGGCGTATATCTCGGCGAGAACGAGCCGATCGCGAAATGATTCGCTTCCGCGATCTCCAGCGCTTTCTTTAACGTCATTACATTTCCGCTGCGTATACCATTCGTCATTTGTCATGTCTCCTTTAGGTCGGACAGCACGGCGGCTACCTTCTTCATGCCGAGCCGCGGGCTGCTAATGAATTGCTTTTTCTCTTCGTCTCCGAATTGCTCCAGTACCCTCGCCATCGAGGCCTGCGCAAGCACGACGATATCGGTCTTCGAAGCGAGCTCCCGCAGCGCGGCAGCCAGCTCCATGTCATGTCCTTCCTTGTCGCCGGCGAGCAGCTTGCCGTAAGCGGCGGACGCCAGCGCCGGCACGAGGCGGATTTCCCGCCCTTCCGCTTCGGCCGTCTGCATAAGCAGCCGTTCCGTCGGCCGCAGCGTCGTCGCGAGCGTTGCCGCCACGCCGATGACCGATGCGTTCCGGACAGCGTATTCCGCCATCGCCTGGTCGATCCGCACGATCGGAACCGAGATATGCGGCTGCACGAGCGCCGGTATTTCCCCGATAGAGGAACAAGCATTCAAGATGCAGCCAGCTCCCAAACTCTCCGCAATGGCGGCATACTGCCTCCAGCGGTCCACGATCGCGCTCACATTCCCGCCGTTTTCGCCGAGCTCGGGGAGAATCGAATCATCGACGAGGTTGACGACGGTACAGCCCGGAATAAGTTCCGCGGCCAGCGCTTTTAAAGGATCGATTGTGACAGGTGTCGTATGAATAATTGCGATTTTAGCCGTCATAAGCTTCGCTCCTTTGACAATGGGAAATGGCCGCTTCGCAGCTTGGGAATAGGCCAGCCTGAACGCCGGCATATAGAGCGGCTCCAAATGCCGCTTCCTCTTCCGCCCGGGACAAGCGGAGCGGATACCCCAGCTTCTCCCGAAGCAGCTGCTGCATGACGCGGTTTTTGCGGATGCCGTTGCCCGAGGCGGCAATGGCCGATATCCGGCTTCGCAAACGGCCCGGGAACGATGCCGCGAACCCGAGCAGCTCGTCGGCCACGCCGCTCAGCACGCCGAGAACAAGCTGCTTTGCCGTAAGGCTGCTCTCATCGATGCCGGAGATCGAGCCCGCAGCGGCCGGGTTTTCTCGCGTTCCGAAAAACGAAGCCGATACCCGGAGCCGCGTACCGCCTTCCCGAAGCGCTTCCTCGGCCATTTCGTTCATGCGCTCGTACATGGAAGACGTGGCGGCTGGCGCCTCCCCAAACGCTGACAAGACGTCGCGAAACAATGACGCCAGCAGCGCATAAGATTTTCCTCCGCCAAGCGAAGCGCCAGCGAGCAAATAGCCGCTTCCCGGGAACGGCCGGACCTCGATGCCCGGCCTTGCGTCCGGCGACTCCGAGAATACCGACACCTGCGCTCCGGTACCGATGTTGACAAGCATCGCTTCGGCCAGTGAAGGAACGCTTCCGAGAAAACTTGCCTGATTGTCGCCGATGGCGCAAGCGACGAGCTTGCCATCCGCCGTCCTCCCGGCCGGATCATCCGCCACGGCAACAGGCGGCAATATGCCGGGATCCAGCCCAAGCTCCCTGATCCGGTCAATGTCGAACTGCCTTGCCTCCAGGTCAAACAGGCCAAGGCTTGCCGCATTTGAAGCATCCATCATCGGAATACTGGAGCCGCAAAGCCGCATCGCGATATAATCGCCAATCGTGCACAGATAAACGGCAGCTTGCGGCACGAGACCGCAACGCGCGTTATAGAAATGCGTCACGAGGCCATAGCCAGAAGCAAGCGGATAACCCGTTCGGCTCCGCATATAACCGGAATAAGTAGCTGCATCGTCAAATTGGCAGTCCCCCCGGCGGTCCTGCCACGTATAGAGCGGACTGGCGGCATCGCCGTTTCCGTCAACGTACAGCACGCCGTGCATTTGGCAGGAGATGCCGACAGCGGCAACAACGTCCCAGTGACCTCCAAGCTCGCCAATCAGTTCTTGAACGATCGCGGCAATCCTTTCGGGGTCTTGCGCCCGCTCCCATTCGTTTGCGGAAGCAAGACCCGAATCATTCAGCTTTCCGACCGCGGCAACCTGCTCGCCGGATTGCGTATCTACCACGACGCAGCAAATCGAACTTGTGCCGATATCAATGCCCGCTACGTGCATGTTCTCATCTCCCTTATCGCTTAAGGCCCTGTAAATCCAGCTCATCCGAGTACGCCAGCGCTTCCTGGGAGGCGTACAAAATCAACCCGATACACCAGGAATGGGACAGCGTCAGCATCATCCCTTTTGGCTGGAAGCAGTTCGTGTTGTAGAAGCGCTCCGTCACCATGCCTTTGTAGGCGTTGAAATCGCCGTCCTCCCGCGCGATAAACTGGAGGAAGCAGGAAATATGATCCCGTGTCCGGTCTAAGTAATATCTATCGCCCGTGTAGCTCCATAACCGCAGCATTTCCGGCACGCAGAACAAGCCGTAATTGTGCAGATGCTGATTCGAGGCAGAGGCTTGATCCGCGCCCCGCGAACGGTAATCATATTGCTTGAGAAGCGAGAATCGCGGAAATTCAAGGTTGTACGTCCAGCGGAACGTCATCATCCAATCGGCCGCGCTTGCGGCAAGCCGCAGCCACTCCCCGTTCCGGTCAAATTCGTACAGCGCGACGTAAGCGGCAACCGCGTTGTAAGCATCCTCGCTCGTAGGCGTCAAATGCACGTCCTCCGGCGCTCCGTATATATACTCGTTCCGAATAAACTTTTCATAGTAACCGCCTGCCCGGACCGCGGCTTCCGCAAAGGCGGGCTCCGAGAGCAGGTCCGCGCCTTCGAGCAGCGCCGCAATCCACAGCATGCCGCCTGCGCCGTCCCATTCTTCGACCACGCCGCTGTCGCTGTTGTAATAGGAACCGAAATTCCCGTCCTTCCGCTGACCGTTTGCCGCAAAACGCAAATTGGACAACGCAGCCGTCTCCCATTCGGGTCTGGACATCCCGCGTTCCTTCTCGAACTTCAACGCCCTGACCATGAACAGCGTCGCTTCGGCAATCGTGCGCGCCTGCAGCCAATCCTTGCGGGGATTCCAACCGGATGTCCAGCCCTTATCGACGATCCAGGAAGCCCAAAACGTTCCGCACGGGGCGAGGCCCGACGCAATTTTGTCGATAACGGCAGCCCCGGCATCGATATATTCCTTGTTTCCGCTCTTCACGCCGTAGGTCAACAGGCTGTAGGCATACGGAGCTCCGCTGACCCAACCGACATGCATATGAGGGCGGTCGCCCATGCCCTTCACGTTGTTGTTGAACTCGCGGTCGAATGCCGCCGTCTCGTACAAGATTTGATGCTCCTTGCTATAGTGCCAAGTATAAAGCCCGTGAGCGGTCAAATCGGCTGCTTCTTCAAGCCCCATCCAAGGATTAAGCGCATGCTCGTTTTGATGGAGCTTATACATTTGCCGGACGAACGGGTTATAAGCATGGGGATCCGAGCTTGACGCATAAGCTTTAAAATGAAGCGTTACCTGTTCACCCGGCTGGAACGAATAGACCGATAAGTCGGCCGGGCTCGGAACCGCGCTTCCGACAAACGTAACAGGCTCTTCCCGGTAGGGAAAATTGAGCCAGATTCGCGTGCCGTCGGCATTGCCGCGGAAGCCGAGACCGTTCAAACCGACGGCGGACATTTCGTCCGTGCAAAGCGCGCCGCACATGTGATCGTTCCAGGCGAATATCGCCGGCAATGCCGCCCGGTCGGCGCGGAACGCCCAATAGTCCGACACCATATGAGAGGCGTCTCCCCCGTTAAAGTCGTAACGGGGATATTGGCGGAGATTGCTCTCGAATCGGTTTTCCTTGTAAAACGCGCCGGGGATCATCCAATCCGGTCTCCCATCCCCGATCAGATCCGCTCCGATCTGCAAATTCCAAGCCCCTGCCCGTTCACCCGTATAGGAGAGCTCGACCATTACATCGTAATAGGGGCATTCATCGTGAACGTACGTCCAGCTTGCTTCCGCTTCGAACCTCGCCGACTTGCCGGAAGCACGAAGGACACTTCCAGAGGCTTCGGCGGCGGCGATCGCAACCGTTTCCGTGATCCCGTCAACGCTCTCCGCCCGCATCAGATCGGCGAATTGCAGACTGGACAGGCTGCCTCCCTTGCCGGGCGGGTGCAGCCGGATTTCGCAGCCCTCCTCGTTCCGCGCTATCGACCATTCCGGTTTCATCATCCATTCCTCCTCGCTTCGCGCATGCTTATACCGGCTTTTCGTCCAGGCCGTAAATGTCGATCAGATTATTCCGGAAGATCGCCTTCGCGAAGCCGATCGCCTCGTCCTCGTCCAGCGCGCCGTTCTCCACCTTCTCCACAAGCACGTCGCCGACGATTTTTTTGGCGAGCTTCAAATGCGCGTAAGTTCCTTCGATAAAGTTGTAATCCCCTCCGAAGCCTTGAATTTTCGTTTGCGGCACCATCTCGATCATCTGATGAAGAATATGCTTTGCCGCCGTCGGGGAAATAATATACATCCACGTAAAGTCCGCGTATACGTTCGCGAAGTTTTTGGCGATGGTCAAATATTCCTGCTCGTACGGGAAGCCGCAATGCAGCAGAACAAACTTTGTATTCGAATATTCCAATAAGAGCGGAAGCAGCGAAGATACTTTCGAATTCGTAATGATATTGCCATTTCCGGATACGCTAGTCTCATGATGCCCGGTATGAATTTGAACCGGCAGGTTGTAGGCCGTCGAACGCTGGATAACGAAATGAATGAGATAATCCTGCAGCGGTCTTGTCTCCGCTTGGGACAGTCCTTCGTCCAGCGAGCTGGCCATCAGCCGGTTGAATACCAGCTCCGCTTCGTGGAACGTCGGCTTCTCGCAGGCGAGCGTCCGCCAGTAGGCGTGACCGAGCTTGGTTGCGACCATGCCCTCTTTGACATATTTATTTAATAAAGCATCCACGGCGGTCAAATAGTGCTGGAGCGTATTGACTTGCTGCTCGGAAGCCCGTTCGACGGCCAGGATATCTTTCTGCGTTCGCAGCTTATAGGTAAAATCCATGAACATAATCGGTCGGAACATATCGAAATTGACGTCCGTCGTATAAATCAGCGTAAACGCAAGGTCGATTTTGGATTTCTCCGTCATGACCTTGCCGTACCATTCCTTGTCGAGCGTTGCGGCGAGCACCTTCTCGTTTAACTCGAGCAGCCCTCTCTCGCTCCAGTCGCGCATGCCGTACAAATCCTCCATTGCGGTACGGAACACTCTGGCGTAAGTCGTGTTTTTCACTCTCTCCCAATACTTCATGAACAGCGCTGCTTTTTGCTCGTCACCTAAGCCGTTCCGTTTCGCCAGTATGCCGCGGGGCATCCCGGATGTGATCATGTCCGAATCCAAATAATGCATCAGTCCGAATAGATCCGTCTTATCCTTCTCTCTGAGTACCTGCGTCGCCAAATGCTCGTGGCCGTCTATTATGCGAAGGTCTCTAATGTATTCACGAATGCTGCTCATCGGCCTGCTCCTTCCAATGGTAAAAAATCGCGACTGCTTCTTGTAAGAAGCAGTCGCTTTCTCTGTGGCGTTAATCGACTTGAATGTCAGGGAATGCGCCTTTTACTTCTTTCTTGAAGCTTGCTACCACGTCGTCGTAGCTTTTGTTATCCGTAATGCCTTGTCCCGCAACCTTCCGCCATCTGCTGAGCACGTCTTCGCCGTACTTGTCAGGCGCGATGCCCGGCATGCTGCTTACGAGCTCGTAGTAAATCTTCATCGGATTCTGGTCGCCGAGCAGATTTACTTTGAAAGTATCCATGTTGTCTTGGTAAACCTTTCCGCTCGCCGGCATATTGCCGGTTTTGCCCAGGTTGTATGTCTGCCATTCCGGGCTTGCAATATATTTGATGAATTCGTACGCAAGCTCTTTGTTTGGAGATTTCTGGTAAATGCCGCGGTAAGTGCCGCCCGTGTAGAAACCTTCCGGCGACTTCGCAACGCCGAATTTGCCGACGGCTTTGTCGTCCTTGTTGTCGATCATAAACGTTGCCCAAGCCGGCATCGCGCTAAGTACGACCGAGCCGTCGTTCAGCGCGTTGCCCCAGCCGGCGGACATAAAGCCCAGCTTGGCATCGACGTTGTTCGCGCGGATTTTCTGCTGCGTTTCGTAGTACGTCTTCCACTTCGGATCGATGTTCAGCTTGCCGTCCTTCACCCACGGCTCCGTGTTGTAAGCACCGATATCGAATACGTCGCCGGCGTTCTGCATCAAATGCACCTTGCCGCCGCTTTGCTCGTACACTTTTTTGCCCAGCTCGATGATTTTGTCCCAGCTGCTGACCATTTCGCTGATTTTATCCGGATCATCCGTACCGAGGTATTTCTTCGCGTTCTCGCGGATGTACCAGAAGGAGCCCGGGGAAGAGTGGTCGGATACGGCGCGAATCGTGCCGTCGGAAGCTCTGCCCAGTTCGCGAACGTAAGGGATATAGTCCTTTAATTGATCCTCGATGCCCATGGCGGACAGGTCGGCGATAAATTTGGCGTCAATGAATTTGCCGATGTAGCCTCTTTCCAGGTCGAATACGTCGGGTACGTTGCTTCCGGACTGCATCGCGGAAAGCAGCTTCGTCTGGTATTGGTCGCCAGGGAAGATGTTAACCTCCACCTTGACGCCCGGGTGTTTCTCTTCGAACTTGGCACCCATTTCCTTCACCTGGTCAAAGAACGTCCACACGACCAGCTTGCCTTTCAGTTCTTTTGTTCCATCGGCCGACGGCGTCTCTGTCTGTGCCGGCTCGTTGCCGGCATTACCGGTATTTCCGGCATTGCCGGCGTTATTGCCGCCCGCGTTGTTCCCGCATCCGGCCGCGATGGTCAATACCATAACTAGCGCCACCATCAAAGAAAACCATTTTGTCGTTTTCAATCGAATCTCCCCTTCAATGCATGATTGATTGCCTAACGTAACCCTTGCCTTGTCTCGTGTGACCATGCTTCCGTGCACCCTTGCGCTATAAGTCCGAGCACCACCTCTTTCAATGAAATTCAAGCGTCAGCCCTTCACGGCACCGGCGGCAACGCCGCTAATGATCCGCTTGGACATAAACGAGAAGAACACGAGAATCGGCACGACCGAAATAACGATGCCCACGTACTGCGCGCCGAAGTCCGAAGAGAACTGCGACTTCACGCTGGCGATCATGACGGGAAGCGTCTGCAGGTCGTTGTTGAACAAAATGATCATCGGCGTCAGGAAGTCGTTCCACTTCCCGATGAACGAGAAGATGCCAAGCGTCGCGAGGCCCGGAGCCATCAACGGCAGAATAAGCTTGTGAAAAATTCTAAGCTCCCCGTAGCCGTCGATTCTGCCCGATTCGATAATTTCGTTCGGCACGGAGGAATCCGCGATTTGCTTCAGCAAGAAGATGCCAAACGCATCCCTGATCCCGGTCAGGATCAGCGGCCAATACGTATTGAGCATATGAAGCGCATTCATCAGCTTGTAGAAGCCAATGATGCCGAGCTGCCCTGGGATCATCATCGTGCCAAGCACGAACAGGAATAAGCCGCCGCGGAACCTGAAGTTGTATTTGGAGAAGCCGTAGCCGGCCAGCGCGGCGAAATACAGATTAAGGCAGGTAAATGTCACCGTAATAAAAATCGTGTTGGCAAAGCCCCGCCAGATATGGACCGTCGAGATAAGCCGGTCGTAATTGTCCATGAATTGGTCGCCAGGCCAGAACAGCAGACTGCGGGCGATATCGGAGTTCGCGTGGGTCGACGTGATGAACATGCTGTAGAATGGCACGAGACACGTTAGCGCGACGAGAATGAGAAACAGGTACATAACGGTTTTTGCGATGATTGATCCAAAGCGAATCGGCCCTCTGCTTGCTTCATTCATATCGATAGGCCTCCTAATCCTTCAGCTTGGAAGCTTTCGCCGTAATGAGCGTGAAGAACATTACTACAATAAAGATGGCATAGGCGATTGCGGATCCGTAGCTGTAATTAAAGTTTTTAAAAGCGGTTTCAAAGAGGTACATAACCATCGTTCTTGTCGCGTTATCCGGCCCGTTGCCCAGCATAAGCGGCGCGTCGAACAGCTGCAGCCCGCCGATAACCGACGTAATGAAAGTGAACAGAAACACTGGCTTCAGCATGGGCAAGGTTATCCACCAAGTCGTCTGCAGCTTGGAGGCGCCGTCGACCTCTGCGGCTTCGTACACCTCGCTTGGGATCGATTGGAGCCCCGCAATGAAGACGATCAGATTAAATCCGAAGTACTGCCAGCAGATGACCAGACCCACGATTGCCCGGGACCACCAGTGGCTGTTGAACCAGTTGACCGGCTCGGAGATCCATCCGAACTCCATCAGCAGCTTATTGACGCTGCCGGTCTGCCAGTCGAACATCAGACTGAACATGACGCCAAGCGTAATCGGGGTAATGATGTGCGGGAAGTAGTACACGGCCCGGAAGAAATGCTTTCCCCTCACGAACTTCTCGTTGAGGATGAGCGCCAGCACCAGCGCCAGAATAAGCTGCGGGACGATCGAAATCACCCAAATGATAAGCGTGTTCAAAACCGCCTGATAGAAGAACGTGTCCTGAACGATTCTGACGTAATTGTCCCAGCCTGTGTACACCGGATCGCTGAACCCGTCCCAATTGGTCAAACTTAAGTAGAATGTGTAGAGGATCGGGATAAGGCCGAATACCGCGAATCCGATAAAAAACGGAGCGATAAAAAAGTAACCGTAATGCGATTTGTTTATTTTACTGTTCATATCACACAACCCTTTTCAGAGAAGTTTTCCGCAAGAATCGCGAATAATGAGCTGAGGTTTCAGCAGGTGGCTCTTCGCCTCTTCTTCTTCGCCGGCGATTTTTAGAAACAGCCCTTCTGCAGCCATTCGTCCAATATCGCGGAACGGCTGCCTTACCGTCGTTAGCGAGGGGTAAACCCAGCTCGATACCGTTACGTCGTCGAAGCCGACGATCGACATGTCCTTGGGAACGTTCCGGCCGGATTCCTGGATCCGGCGCAGCGCCCCGATCGCGGTTTCGTCGCTAGACGCAACAACCGCGGTAACCTCCGGCTTCTCGAGAATGGCTTTGATCGCGGCATAGCCGCCCTGATTCGTCCAGTCGGATTCGACGACCCATTCCGGGTTGTACTCGAGGCCAAGCTCCTCCAACGTCTGCTTATAGCCCTTGAACCGGTATTTGCTCGCCGAGACGGTCTCGGGACCGGAAATATAAGCGATTTTGCGGTGTCCGATGTCATGCAGATAGTGAACGACGTCCGCGATTCCGGCAGCGTTGTCGACGTCCACCGAGAAGATTCCTTCCAGTTCGCCGTGGTCGCCGATCAGCGCGATCGGATAACCGGCCTCCCGGATCAGCAGCAGATCCTCCACGCTTCTCTTGCGGAAGCTGACCATGATGATGCCGTCGACCTGTCCTTCGTACAGCAAATTCATAAACGAAATTTCGTTGTCGTAATTGGACGTCCAGCTAAGGAAGATGCAATTGTAGCCGTTATTGCCTGCCACCTCTTCGATCCCTTTAATAATGCCGGAGTAGAAAATGTTCGAAATATCGTCGATGACGATGCCGATCGTATACGTTTTGTCCATCACGAGCCGGCGCGCGTTTGCGTTGCGGTGAAAGTTCAGCTCTTTGATTGCCCTCTCCAGCGCTTCTTGAGTGGCCTTTTTCACCTGCTGTCCGTTTAAATATCGGGACACGGTGCTTTTAGAAGTGTTGGCTAATTTTGCGACATCATGAATGGTTGGACCCATTTGGAATCCCTGCCTTTCCGGAATTGGATGATATTGTTCCCTATTATAAACGATTATCACCCAATTGTGGGAACGTTCCCAAAAAGAAACAAATAATTGTCTGTCATAACCCGTTCGCTGCTGCGATCATTTTGGGAACGTTCCCATTTTGAACCTAAAAAGATGCGCCTCTTTGCGATTTTACACTGCCGAGCATTTTCTTGTCATTTTGGGAACGTTCCCAGTTTGTGCAAAATAAAAAAGCCTCTTATTGCCTGTAAGCGATTTCAGCTTTGTGAAAATAATATACCCTTTCGATAGGCGAATGTCAATCATAAATTTTGAGGTGCCGAGCCATCGGGAAGCCGATAACACGCCTGGTGTTCGCGCAAAAAAAGAAGAGGACTTTCTCCTCTTCTCCCCGATCATTTAGCCCTTCGGCACCACAGGTATCCAGATCTCGCTCCTGAACGTTGGCGAAGTCGTGTCCTTATGCTCGTTCCACAAGAGCTCCGGACCTTCCGCCGCTTCGTAATTCGAGGACGGGAACCACTCCGAATAGATTCGTCCCCACACATTTTGCAGGGTCGCCGGGAATGGGCCTACCGCTTCAAACACAGCCCATGCTCCTGCCGCAACCTTCAGTTCGCTAAAGTGCTTCGGACAAGCTGCGGTCGTAGCGACTCCGATATAATGATCCAGCTCCCCTTTTTCCTCCATGCGCCCTTCCGAAAAATTGACGGATGCGCTTAACAGCCCCTTCGGCGTCACGTTGGACAAAGCTTTCAGCTCAGTAATCCGCTCTTCGGTCAGACTTTGCCACATCGACGCTATATCCGGGTTTACTCCTTCAAATACAATGGGTACCCGCTTCATCAGGCCAACAATGCGGAAGGCTTCCCTTTCTTCAATCCGGTAATTCATTTCGTCTCCCCCTCTAATCGATAATTGAAAGGACATGCGGGGAAAGCTTTTCAGAGAGTGCCCGAGCTGCCTTGCTTCAGACGGTGTAATCCCATGAACGCCTTGAAACGCTTTGGCAAACGAGTCGGCGGCAGAGTAACCGTATTTGACTGCAACGTCGATCACTCTGTCGGACGAGTTCATCAGATCAAAGGCCGCCAGCGTTAACCTTCTTCGCCGGATATATTCGGACAAGGTGACACCGGCAAGGAATGAGAACATCCGCGATAAATGATATTCCGAGCAGCGTGCCCGTTTAGCCGCTTCCTTAAGATCGATCTCCTCGGCTAAATGATCTTCGATATAGCTCAAAGCCTGATTCATATGCTCCAGCGTATTCACCCGCATCCCTCCTTTCCTCATCATTAGATTAGCAAAAGCCGAATCTGCCTATCCGACATTTCATGCACGATATTGACTGGTTTATGTAAAAGAGACAAGCCGCTCGGCCTGCCTCCTGCTTGACTAGCTATGCTTGCCTAACTTCTTCAATGACGGAGATCGGTAAATGCACCAGTAAATTGGACTCGTAACGGATTTGCACGAACTGATCCTCCACCTTTTCGATTTTCCCGCTCCACGTTTTTCCCTTATTGGTCCGAACCGCCACAGCCTGCTGCGCAATCTGTGCATGTAATAAGTGCAGTCGAATGGTTGAGATTGTTCTCATCTCCCCTTCTGCTACCGGAACTACTCCGTTAGTTATACAAAAATGGGACTTATTCGTTAATTCTAATAGATCATTACGCAATGCACAATTCAATCTTTCGATACTTAGAAAATTAAACAATATACTTGGATAATATTACTTCTTTTCTAATTTCATTGCACTCCCGCACGCCTGATGCCACTATCGAAGTAGAATCGTCAGATTGAAAGGAGTTCTCCCATGAGCCGGAAACAAAAGCTGAACAATGACTGGTATTTCTCCAAGCACCCGCTTGGCACGGAGTTCGATGCCATACTCGAAGGCGGAGCAGACTGGTCCCCCGTTACTCTCCCGCATGATTGGTTAATTTATGACACGAATAACTTGTACGAGAACAGCGTCGGTTGGTACCGCAAAACGATCCACTTCGAAGAAATCCCTTCCAATAGCCGGTTTGCGCTGCGGTTTGAAGGCGTTTACATGAATTCATCGGTTTATGTGAACGGCCGTGTTGCAGGTACCTGGAAAAACGGTTACTCGACCTTTGAATTGGATATAACCACTTTCCTGACCGCGGGCGATAATGAAGTTCTCGTCCAGGTTATTCACGAGTCTCCGAACTCCCGCTGGTATTCCGGCGCAGGCATTTACCGGTCTGTTTGGCTTGTCGCCTCACCTGACACTCATCTTGCATCAGACGGCATTTATATTTCCGCTAAAAAGAATAACGATGACGCATGGTCCGTTGATATCGACAGCGAGGTCGTATTTGCGGAGCTGGCCGACCCTTCATCCGCCTATAAGCTGCGCCATACGATTCTGGATGCAGCAGCGGCTGCAATTGGCCAATCGGAAACCACGATTCAACCGATAGCAGGCGAGACGGTAACCATCAATCAATTACTTGCCGTTTGGCAGCCCCGGCTTTGGGATTTGGATGAACCGGTCCGCTACCGGCTCCATACCGAGCTGCTCCTTAATGGCGAAGTAGTGGATGAGCATCGGCAAACGTTCGGATTCCGCACCTTCGGCTTCGACTCGGAGAAAGGCTTTTTCCTAAATGGCCGACACGTCAAGCTGCAAGGGGTCTGTCAGCACCATGATCTCGGCTCTCTGGGTGCAGCCGTTAATAAAACGGCACTTCGAAGACAAGTTTCCCTTCTTCAGGAGATGGGCGTTAATGCGATTCGTACCGCTCATAACATGCCTGCGGTTGAGCTCATGGAATTGGCCGACGAGATGGGGATTCTTATCGTCTCTGAAGCGTATGACATGTGGGAGCGGGCCAAGACGCCTTATGACTTCGCGAGATTTTATAAGGACTGGTGGGAAAAAGACGTCGCCAGCTGGGTTCGCAGAGACCGGAACCATCCAAGCCTGCTGATGTGGAGTATCGGCAACGAGATTTACGATACGCATGCCGATGAACGCGGACAGGAGCTGACCATCCAGCTGCGCGATAAGGTTCATTCTCTTGATCCGAAGGGCAATGCCGTCGTGACCATTGGATCGAACTATATGCCTTGGGAAAATGCGCGGAAATGCGCGGATCTTGTCAAATTCGCCGGCTACAACTACGGGGATAAATATTACCGGCAGCATCATGCGGAGCATCCGGATTGGTTCATCTATGGCAGCGAGACCTGCTCGACGGTACAAAGCCGGGGGATCTATCATTTCCCTCTCGCCCAATCCGTTCTGGCGGATGACGATGAGCAATGCTCGTCGCTTGGCAACAGCTCGACCAGCTGGGGCGCAAAGAGCACGGAGGCCTGCATCATTGCGGACCGCGACGCCGCCTTCTCGCTTGGACAATTTCTGTGGACCGGCTTTGACTATATTGGCGAGCCGACGCCGTACCATACGAAGAACTCTTATTTCGGACAGATCGATACAGCGGGATTCAAGAAGGATGCCTTCTACATTTATCAAGCGGAATGGACCGACTATAAAGTGAAGCCGATGGTTCATATTTTCCCGTATTGGGATTTCTCTGAAGGACAGCTGATTGATGTACGCGTCTGCTCGAATGCGCCAAAGATTGAGCTATTCTTCAACGACGAATCAATGGGAACCTGCGATATCGATCATGTCCACGGCCAGCAGCTGCTTGGCGAATGGCGGATTCCTTACGCGAAAGGACTCCTCCGAGCTGTCGCTTACGATGAAGCCGGTCAACCTATCGCAACGGATATCCAGTCTTCCTTCGGAGACGCGGCTTCCGTCCTGCTGATTCCGGATAAAACAACCATGGCGGCAGACGGCTCCGATCTGGTCTTTATCGAAATCTCAACCCTTGACCTAGAGGGCCGGCCGGTAGCCAATGCCAATAATCGCATACGCGTTACCGTGGAAGGGCCTGGCCGCCTCGTTGGACTCGATAATGGGGACAGCACCGACTACGATTCGTACAAAGGCACGAACCGCCGCATGTTCAGCGGCAAGCTTCTGGCTGTTATTGCACCTACGCTGGAGAGCGGAACAATCACTGTGCGCGCTGCTTCCGAAGGTCTGATTGCTGGTGAAGCGGTGCTCCAATCTGTCATGCCTGAACCTGCTGCACCCGGTGAAGAATATTCCCTGTATGCCTATGCGCCGGGACAAGCAGCCGAAACTTCGGGCGTAACCGAACCCACCGATGAAATTCCGGTGCGCAAGCTGGAGATTATTTGCCCGCAAGGCAATGCCCTCACGGCAGACAACCGCTCCGTGCCCGTTCAGGTAGTTATTCATCCAAGCAACGCAACCTATCAGGAGGTTGAATGGCGGGTAACAAATGCGGCCGGCGTAGACGCCAATATTGCCAGCCTTGAGTCGGCCGGACATCATGCTATGGTTACCGCATTAAGCGACGGCGAGTTCTATATCCGCTGCTCAACAAGGAACGGCTCGGACAAAGTCCGGATGTATGCCTTAATGGAATTCCGGATAGACGGCATTGGACAGACTTTTATAAATCCGTACGAATTTGTATCCGCAGGCTACCATAGCGGGTCCAGCCGCAACCTGACGAACGGCAATGAACGTGGCGTTGCGACCAGCCGGGACGGCGAAAGCTGGATTTGCTTCGATAACATTGACTTCGGAAGCTATGGGGCAGACGAGATAACGCTTCCGATCTTCTCGTTAGACAGCGAAAAATTCTTCATAGACATTTGGGAAGGCATTCCCGGCGAGACAGCTGCCTCCCTGCTTGCGCGGATTAGTTATCAAAAGCCGACGAAATGGAACGTGTACCAGGAAGAAACGTATCGCCTGCCTCGCAGGCTCAAAGGAATAACTTCGCTAAGCTTTGTCCTGCAGCGCAAAATTCATCTAAAGGGCTTTCAGTTCAGGAAAGCCGTCAAGGCATTCGAACGTCTGGAAGCACGGGAGAATAATCAGATTTACGGGGACTCTTACACCCTGAAGGATGATGCGATCGAAAACATCGGCAACAACGTGTCGCTTGTATTCCAGGATATGGACTTTGGAGAATCGGGAGCTAGCAGGCTTGCGATCTGCGGTCAATCGCCAATCGACAACAATACCATTCATATCTTGTTCAGCGGCACGAACGGCGAGACCAAACAGCTTGTGGAATTTGCTTATTCGGAAGGCTATTGCGAGAACGAATACATGCTGGAAC
The DNA here is from genome assembly GCF_004345425.1 of Paenibacillus sp. BK033. GTDB lineage: Bacteria > Bacillota > Bacilli > Paenibacillales > Paenibacillaceae > Pristimantibacillus. The sequence continues at coordinate 1,424,402 of NZ_SLVP01000001.1, read as the reverse complement.
GGATTACCGGCCTTCAGACCGTGACCTTTATTTTTCTGCCGGGCAGTCAATTCAACTTCAAATCGTTTCAGTTTTTCCAGGAGTAATGAAACGTGAGCCAAACGGACCTCAGCGGACAGCTGAGGTCTTTTCTTTCCAAGTACCACCGCAACTAACCCTACAAAAATACGTACAATTGTATAAATAAGGAATTTGGGAAGGTTAAAAGAACGAGTTACCGTCTTATCCTGACCTTTCTTTACGAAATCCTATAATTCGATGCGGGCACTTTTGGTACTTTCGAAGATTTCCATAAGGGATCATCTTTTGGTACACTAAACGTTACCATTGTCACAGTCAGCTAAGGAGGATTTATATTGCGAGTAAAAGAGAATCTGATTGGCGCCGCTATCGCCTTTGTACTGATTTGCGGTGCCGGTGCCATTGGCGCGAATTACGTTCTTAAAGCCATGGGCGGCGGGGATAAGGCAGAAGCGTCGGATCCTGCGGAAACAACCACTAAGGCTGAGCCGATTCATGTACCGCAGGTTGACTTTGCTGCGAATTCAGCCGAAGGACGTGCGGTAACCAAGATTAAGGAGTACCATTCTACCTTTGATCTTAAGGTAACCGGCGGAGGTCTGGATAATTTCAAGTCCGATAATAAAACCGCATGGGATGAGTTTCTGGCGTCCGAGGTCTTCGATACGAAAAATTACGAAGAGATTGGCAAGACCCTTGCAAGCGTCCAAGGCTTGCAGCTTGATATGAATACCTTGATCGCGCTCGCCGATATTGCCCGCAAGAAGCATGATCCGGAAGCTTTGCGTTTTATGCACCGCATCCTGCATGATTTGGACTTATACGCATTCCCTAATAAAGATACCGTGCAGAGAGATTACTGGGGTGTAACAGACACCGTTCCCTCCGGTGATCATGCGAACCGCGATGAGATGGACAACTATTTGGCCGCGAATAAAAAGTAAACCAAAACCGGGAACACCATCGTGTTACCCGGTTTTTGTTTGGATAAAGCGTTGAATGAGCATCGGTATTTCTGCCAAATTATCGCAGACCATATCGGTGTATTCGTTGAGACCAGCCGTTTGTTTCCAAATGGTCCGCATCCCAAGCTCCTTCGCCGGTATCATATCCTTCTTCAAGTTGTCGCCTATAAAGACAGTCTCGGCTGCTGATACATTCAGATTGGACAAGGATAACTGAAAGATTGCAGGATCCGGCTTTCTTAAACCAACTGCTTCCGAGATAATAATGTCGTCAAAATAACCTTCAATGCCGAGAGCCCTTATTTTATTCCGCTGATAAAACGCCCTGCCGTTCGTAATCATGCCTAATTTGACCGCGGCTTTCTTCAATTCGCTCAGCATATCAAGAAGTCCCGGATAACCAATCGCGTATTCCGAGAAGTTCCCGTTCAAATCCTCCAGCATGGCAGGAAGTAAAGCGCGGTCGATTGCAAATAACTCGAATAAGTCCATGTAGACGTCTTCCTTCGGACGGACGACATGATTCATTTCCGTAAATCTCTCCACAAACTCCTCCCTGGCTATACCGAAAGCTGCAAGGGCAAATGTATCAAATTGATGATTAGCGAACCCGATTAACGATTGATGCTTATCCAGTAACGTTTGGTCCAGATCGAAGATAACGGCAGTTATTTTATTCATCCAGGCACTCCTTAATCGAATGGTCCTTATATTCCTATGATAGAAAGAGAATATCACAGGCGGAACCATTATAAAATACTGGAAATTCCCTGAATATCTTTCACCTGATGACGGCCACAACAGTCTGTACATTGGCAATAGAAAAAAACGCACCTGCTAAAGTGCGTTTCTCTCGATGCTTCCTCTTAAAGCCTCGGGTCGATTTCCCTCTCTTTGGCTACTTCGAAAAGCAGTCCCGCCGCGATTTCTTTGTACAGCTTATTTTCAGGCGATATCTCCGCATACGGAACGGCGAGCATCCGCTGGCCAATCCGATATTCGTTGGCCGAAGTGCGAAGCTTTTGACTCACATTCTTTTGTTTCATCAGCTTATTGTATTTATGAGGGAATCGATAATCATATCCGTAAACGATGGACAAGTATTCCGGATTTCGGACCTTGATAAAGGGTACCATATTCTCCCCGATGATTTCCGGCTTAATGACAACGCCTTCCATCTGCTGGTCAACCGTAAGCTTGGCGAAGAACTTCTCCGCTTTACCGACAGCTTCTTCATCCGACAAATCAACAAGCAGGAATTCATCCTCCGAGAGAAAACGGTACATCTCAGAGGTTTTCCGGTTCGCCGGCATTTCTTCCCGGCCGGATGCGTAGATAATTTTCAATAACGCAAACGGCTTGTAGGCAAGCTCGCCTTCTTCCGCGTACAGCTTCATTTGGTGCTTATAGGTTTCGTAAGCAGCTTCATGTACATCAAGCGGCATATAAGAATCGAGAACGGCACGCAGATGCTTGTAGCTCTGATAAGCAGTCGATCCGTATTTTCGGCTTAACTCCGCCTTCGGCATATGATATTGATCCTTTTCAAAGCCGCTAGCTCGGTAATCCTCCGTTAATTGTCGAAGCGCCGCTTCGAATCCATTCTGATGCAGAAAAGCAATCTCTGTCTCCAGCGCCTTCTCGATCGGTTTGAATTGCCGCTGAATCAATCCTTCCCCCATCGCCTGCCATGGCAGCAGCTCGCCGTCGAGCAGAAGCATCTCGATATTGTTTTCCTTCATGTAACCGCCAAATTTACCGAGAAGACCGGCATAAATCCCGCTTAAGTCGACCTTCTTGATCTTGTACCCATTTCGGCTGATCGCAAAGCATTGCTCCACATCGGAATAGAGATAAATATTGCATCTCGAACCCATATATTTCGGCTGCAATACGACTTCCTTCACGCCACGTTCTGCGAAATAGCGCAAGCCTTTGCTAATGGATTCCAACTGTCCGGATTCATCATCCTTATCTGCCGGAGCCATCGTCCCCGAAATATAATTAATCTTGTTATAAGACGCGTAACGCAGGCGCCGGAGCTCCTCTTCCCCTAAATCCTGAATCGCTGCTTTTCGTTCCGAAACAAATAACGGCCGCAGCTCCTCCGCCATGAAAGCCTGACTGGAAATTTGGGATTTGAAGAACGGTTTATAGGACAGGCTTACGGAGGTCAACGCGTTTCCATGTACGCAGCCCGAATCGATATGGACTTTGTTTTTGATCCGGAAAGCGTTCTTCGCAGCGACATGCCCGAATACATGGAAAGGATAATTGCTTACCGCTTCTTCTTCCAGGAATCTGAGCTGTGCCTCGAGGTCGGCTTCCCGGTCGATCCGGAAGTTTCGCTGGTGCCGCTTAGAGTTCGAGTCCAGCTTACCGATATATTTGTTCCGGCATGGCGCATGTGTGACGTAAAAGGACGCACCGTTTGCGCCAACGAAACGATAGAACGGTTTGGAAACGGCGATCAGCCGTTGAAACTGTTCTAGCAATTCGGGATGGCTGCGCAGCTCCCGCGTGGAATCGAAATACGTATGCAGCAGCTCCTCGTCGACTCCCTGCACTTCTCCTTTTAAATACTTGTGGACGAAATTCTCATGATTGCCCATTACAAAATAAAAGTGTTCCCGGTTCTCATGCAGAAACTGGATCGTTTCCCTTGTCTGTTTGCCTTTATCGATCCAATCTCCGACCAGCACGATTTTTGTATCCTTTACACGGTCAGCTGCAGTCAAGACATTTCCGTCAATCTGAAAGCCGTGGCTGTGCAAAAGGGCTTTAAACGTATCCAAGCATTCATGAATATCTCCTACAACGATATATTTATATCGGCTTGGCAGCGCGGTATCGAGGTATTCATCCCGATTTTCAATATGAACCCGGTATTCGGGATTTGCTTTCTTTTCGGTTACCGAATAAAAGTCCTTGGCCCTTATCTTATGAATAGCGGAGTAGCCTTCTTTGGACAAGGCACGCAAAACTTCGGTTTTAATCCGGTTGATGTGCGCCGTAATGAGCTTCTTGGACCGCTCCGACGCATAGTAATCGGCACGGTTGCGATAGTCGAACAAAATAACCTCTACGTTATAGTTGTTCTCGTGAGCAATCTCTCTCACTTTTGACCGGAAGTCATCCGCGAGGCCGGTTGTATCTACGATCACAAACTCTGCATTAACCGGGAAGGAAGTGACCAGCTTCAGCTTGGCAAACAGCAATTGAAAGGCCTGCTCGCTGGCTTCCAGCATGACCCGGTCGTACTTGTCATAGTCAAACCCAAGTACTTCCTGGCGGATGGAGTCGGAAGACAAATATTGAATGTTGGATTTTACGCCACTCTCTTTCGCTTGAAACTGCAGGCCTGGAATAAGGATTTCATTCGCAAAAGTAGACTTCCCGCATTCCGTCGGTCCCACCATTAGAAAGATGGTATGCACTTTCGTTGAGATTTCCATGTTTAAGCCCCTCTTTTCTTCAAAATAACGCCTTGTGTCGTCCGGATGCTGTTCACGCCGTCACCGATGGCAATGAATTCAACCTCCCATTTGATTTCTTGAACGACATCCCTGAACCACTGCCGGAACTCCTCTTGCCCCATCTCCCATTTATGATCGTCATGCCTCATGTGTTGAAGCTCGTAGTAAGGGTTGAAATCAGCGTTTGGCGTAGTAATAATAAATTGATCAAAATCGATATTCGCGCAAATCGTTTGAATGCATTGTTTGGCTTCATCCTTGCTCATATGCTCAATAACTTCGGTCATGATAATATCGACCTGCTCTCCGTTGTAATCCGCGAGGAAACGCTCAATCGACGGGTAAAGCGAGATATTATCCAGTTCTTTCGCATTTGCCTTTCGTTCAACAGTCGCAAGTGAATCTTGATTAATGTCGACCGCATAATAGCAGCCTTCTATTTTTTTGGCGAACGGTATGGCGTAAAAGCCTTCCCCGCAGCCTATATCCAGAATCGATTTATCGAATTTAAGGCAACTCCCGATATAATTTCTCCTCTGAAAGGCGGTTCCGCCAAAATCGAAGTCAATAGCATAGCGGTCCGTGCTCTCCAAAGCTTTTTTATTTTTCCAGAAGTTTGTCTTGGATGTCAGGAAGCTTCTTGCGAATAAGCTGCGAATGTAGAAAGGAGCGTCAATGACTTGAATGCTTTGAATATATTTGTCAAGAATCTCGTCATTAAGATCGATATACTCATGGCCCGACATCGCCAGGAACAAGCATAAAACGCTTACCACATGAAGCAGATGGTACAAGCTTTTATCCGTAATAATCGTTAAGGAATAGCTTTTGTTGGATAGCATTTGGCGTTCGAAGCGGCAATCCCTCATATGTTTCTCGAAGCTTTCAATGTAACGGATCCATTCCACATGAATCATGTTGATATGAAAGGTGTTTTCATAACCGTCTGCATCCTGCTCGTGCCGGTTTTTGTACGGAGCCGAGAAAAACTCATTAATCGCGTTCAGCGGGAAAAGCGGTGTATGGTATCGGGATACATTCAAATATTCGAATTGCTCCTGCTCGTTTTCTTTATAAGACACTTCGTTATCCGCATCCTTGAAATACACGTTGTAGACCGATTCGCCGGTATGCCAGCCATAGGCCAGCCCTTTCCGGACGGACCGGATTTGCATGCCGGAACTTGGATTTTTCTTTATCAAATAAGTAAATTGCGGATTTGTAGATTTCAATTGAACGATTGCCATATGGTTAATCCCCTCTTTCTTAGCAGCTTCTATTTCGGATTTTTACATATTTATCCGTGAACGAACATGGCAAAAGTATTACGACGCAGGCAAAAAAAGAGCAGCTTCTATGCATTTCTCTATTGCCACTCCAGATTTTAAGACGATATAATTGGATCAATATTCCAAAAATTTTAGGAGGACAAGTGTTATGATCCCTCAACGTGTCAGCCTGATAACGATTGGTGCTTACGATTTGCCTGCGCTTCGCGCTTTCTACCTGAAGCTCGGTTGGGCGGAGGGCGCTCATAGTTCAGATAACTATGCTTCATTTCTGACAGCTGGCGTCATCTTGACCCTATTCCCGATTGAAGAACTAGCCAAAGACGCCGGAATCACTTTTTCGCAAGACAGAAATAGCTACCGCGCGGTTTCATATGCCATTAACGTGGACGAGCCCTCGCAAGTAGATTCAATCATTGATCAAATCCGGGAGATTGGCGGAACTGTCTTAAGGGAACCAAGCGATGCGTTCTGGGGAGGGCGTACGGCGTATTTTGCGGATCCGGAAAACAACCTGTGGGAAGTGGCGTGGAACCCCACTGCCGTATTTGACGAGCGAGGCGCAATGATCTCGTTCTAACTGGATAGGGGAATTGCGAAGACCGCCGCGCTGCGTCAATTTTAACGAACGGCATGGCTTCGTGCCGGTTGGAGAGAGATTAACCATGGAGAGATACCCGGCTGCCTTTTACCAATACAAAATAAAGAGCTAAGCCAATGCTTGAGGCATCGGCATAGCTCTTCTACTCACTATTGAACCGTTTGCGGTCGCAGCTCAACCATTGCGGACGCCGTTTCAACGCCGTTCACCAGCAGCACGATGCGATGCTCTCCCGCATAATGACGCCTGGTGGATAAATCCGCGAACCGGTGAACCCTGCTGCCGGATAGCTTTGAACCGCCGGGCACCGTCTTATCCGATAACAGAAACAATTTACGGGAGGTTTTGCCTCCGGATTTCACGAAATCTATTCCGTATTCAATTCTAAGATGCAGCGGCTCGCCCTCTTGAACTTGCAGGGCATATTCCAGTCTGCAGCTGTCGCCGATCTCCAGAACGGAAGGCCGGGCCTGAAGGTCTGCGGAGATAACGATAGGAGCAGAGTCTTCCGGCATGGCGTATCCGAATATGGCCAGCGCCTCCGGATTGGCTTGGCGGACCAGATTCCGGCAAGCGTGACGGATAATCCAATCCGTGTACGGATGCTCTCCCTGCCATCTCCGGGCTATGTCCAATACAACATCCGGGTGATCCTTGGTAATGTCGTTCAGATTATTGGCGACGCTCTTGCGAACATAAAGCGAAGGATCCGCCTTCAGCAATTCAAGCACCGGAAGCAGCGGCGCTGGGTCTTTCTTAAAGACGGGAAGGGCTTGGCCCCATGGAAGACGCGGCCTGCAGCCTTCGCTTGCCAATCTTCGAACATGTTCATCCGGGTCGCTTGCCCAGGTGAACATTTGTTTCATCATCCGTTCCGGATCGCGAAGCAAAAAGACGCGTACGGCGAATTCAGCCGAGGATTTCGAGGTAAATCTCTCCAGAGCCTGCATGGACACGTCCCAATGCTCCTCTGCTCCGCCGTATACCTCAACAAAATCCGGGAAGAACAGATACGGAAATCCGCTGCACTTCTCGCATATCGCATACAAGACTTCCAGCGCGTCCCTGTAATCCGCCGGCAAATGCCTGCCCAGCACGGTCGAGATTTTCCTGATCCTCCCCTTCAGCGCCAGATCGTTCCACTCATCATTCATAACTTGGGTTACAAAAGCCTCTTTCGCAAACCGCGGATAAGCGGCCAGCACTTTATCCGCGAATTGCCGCAGGAAGGCTTCATCGTAAATATCTTTTAACGGCTCAGCCAATGGAGTACCTCTCTTCGATAATCTCTTTGTCGTAGTCATACGTCCATTATAGAACATTTGTTCCTGTTTTGCAAAGCGTGATAAGCAGACTAATAACACAATCCGGATCATGTTCGCCGGTGAGAGGGAGGAATGGCATGTTTCCTGTTTTAGAAACGGACCGCTTGCATTTACGAGAGATCACCGGCGGGGATATAGCAGATATCTTTGCTTGCTTTTCAAACAAACAGGTTACCCGATATTACGGACAAGAAGCGTTGGAGCGCATGGACCAAGCGCAAGCGCTTATCGATTATTTCGCAGCGGGCTACGCGGAAAAGCGCGGCATACGCTGGGGAATCGAACGCAAGGGAACAATGGGACTCATCGGAACCATCGGCTTTCATTTATGGTCCCCCAAGCATAGAAGGGCAGAGATCGGATATGAGCTTCTTCCCGAATCCTGGAGGAATGGTTACGCCTCCGAAGCAATTTCCGCAGTTCTGCGGTACGGATTTCGGGAGCTTGGGCTCAACCGCATTGGCGCCGTGGTATTTACGGACAACGAGGCCTCGAGTCGTCTGCTTGCGAAGCTCGGCTTTCAACAAGAAGGCATTTTGAGAGATTATATGGTTCAATACGGGAAGGCGCATGATACTTACATTTACTCCTTGTTAAACCATCTTTAAAATTTGCGATACCAAAAAACAGCCTTCTCATGAGCTGTCGAAAATTTGGAGTATAGCATCGTATCCACTCCGCCGATGATAAAGTTATTCCTGGCATAGAAACGGCAAGCTGACAAATTGACGTCCTGCGTCTCGAGCATAAGCCCAATCTGATGATGTTGTTTCGCCCACTCGACGGCTTTTTCAAGCAATTGAGTTCCGATGCCTTGCTGACGCCAGCTGCCGGATACCCCGATATCTTCGATAAGAGCAAAGCCGTTCCAGTTGGAACGGAGTTTAATCCGTCCAATGCATCTATCATCCGCGTAAAAGAGAAAAACAGCCTTCTCAGCATCCTCCATGTACGAATCGTCAATGTCTTCCTGTTCATATTGCTTCATGTAAGGTTCGGTAAAAACCTCTTCCGTGTAGGTCCAAACATCCTTTTCATACCTCGGAATAATCCGTCCGGAAACAAGGAAGCTTTCGTTCGATTTGTAATAGTCAGCTCTATTTGAATGCGTCATCTTCTTAATCATGACTCAGTGAAATCCTCCTTCCCGGCGCAAAAAAGGAACCAGCACCTGCGCTAACAGACTACCGGTTCCTTCTATTTTTGTTAGATGACTATTAGTATTCGCCAATTCCGAGATTGAATTGCCATTGAATACCGAATTTGTCGGTCACCTGACCGTACAGCTTGCTCCAGAACGTCTCCTGCAGCTCCATCACAATGTTGCCGCCAACTTTCAGACGATCGAAGGCCGAACGGATTTTGGCTTCATCTTCCTCGACGTATGCCAATGTAATGTTGTTGCCAACCGTAAACGGCATGCCCGGGAATACATCGGAGAACATCACGTTGCTTCCGCCGATGTTCAGGCGCGTGTGCATGATCAGGTTTTTCGCTTCTTCCGGCAAAGGATATTCCGGGTTAGGAGGAACTTCGCCAAATGTCATCAGCTTCGGCTTGTCCAATCCAAATACTTCGGCATAAAACTCCGCCGCTTCACGGCAATTTCCGTCAAAGTTCAAATAAGCATCAACTGACATCTCGATCTCTCCTTGTATGACGATTATAAAATCGCTGGATGGCTATCCTTCCATACTGTACCATTTTCGATATAAATAATCAAAAGCTATTGATTCGTTTTGAATTTCGACAGCACTTCCTGCAAATGCTGCGCCATATGGCTCAGATCCTCGGCAGATGCCGAAATATCTTTCATGGAGGCGAGCTGCTTCTGGGCGCCTTGCGAAATATTTTGAGAGTGGTTATTCGTGTTTTGCGTCATCGTTACGATCTCGGTCATGGACGCCGTAACCTCTTCCGTACCCGCGGACATTTGCTCCGATGCTGCCGACACTTCTTGAATTTGGCTGGAGATTTCCTGGAATGTTGCGGACATGCGTCCAAATACTTCGCCAGCTTCATGAATTAACTCCGAACCAATCTCTGCATCGTTAACGCCTTGATTCATCGCTTGCGCGGCACGTATCGTTGTCCCCTGTACTTCCTGGATCAACGCCGTAATTTCGGACGCGGATTGCGCCGACTGCTCCGCCAGCTTTTTCACTTCATTGGCAACAACGGCAAAACCTCTGCCATGCTCCCCAGCCCGCGCAGCTTCGATAGATGCATTAAGAGACAACAGCTGCGTTTGATTCGTGATTTCTTGGATAACCGACACAATGCTGCCGATCTGGTTCGATTTCAGCTCCAATTCCCGTACTTCGCCCGCAGACTTGATTGCGGATGCGTGAATGAGCTTCATCTGCTCGACGGCGTGGGTAACGGCAACCTGGCCAAGCTGCACCTCTTCAAGCGAGGACTGCGAAGCTTCGGCAACGACCGAGGAGGATTCGGCAATCCGCTGCACGCCGGAAGCCATCTCTTCCATGGCGGTAGAGGTTTGCTCGGCTGAGATCATTTGGCTCTCGCCGGCTGATGCCACATTGTGAATCGCTTCTCCGATACGGCTTGAAATATCTACGGAATCCATGGATGAGGCAGTCAGCTCTTCGGAGGAAGCGGCCAGCTGCTCCGCCGCAAAGCTTACTTTGCCGATCGTGCCGGAGAACGAATCGAGCATCTCGTTCATATTGTCCGCAAGCTGGCCAAGCTCATTTCTCGCTTTGACTTCCAGTCTCGGCCTTAAATCCCCGCTTGCGAGGACTTTAATGACATTCGATATGTAGACAATCGGCTTCGCCATCCGATTGGCCGATATATAGGTTGCGATTAGAGCCAGAAGGGTTACCGCGAGAGCAACTCCGATTGTTTTCCAGAGCATGTTCGTAACGGGCTGCATCGCTTCCCGCTCCGAAATGGATAATTGAACGACATAGCCGTTGCGGGTCGCTTCGGCATAGCCGATTTTTTTCTCCCCGTTAAAAATATAGGAATAGTTCGTGTCCTTGCCCTGCTTGGCCATTTCGAATGCCTTCACCGTTTCCGGCATGTTCATATCGTAGACGGTTTTCTTCATGACCAAATCTGCCTTCGGATGACTGACAACAAGCCCGTTGCTGTCCAACAGAATGGCGTAGCCGGTTTTTCCGACCTTTGTCTCGCTTACAATTGCAGCGGCTTTGTTAATTTCATAACCGAATATGTAGAAGCCATAAGCCTTTCCATCCTGTTTTAGCGGCGCAGCGATCACAATGGATACCTTGGATGGATCGACTTTATTAACCAGCGGGTCGCTGACCGTTAAATGGCCTTCCGACAAGGATTTGAAATACGGCCGTTCCGAGACGTCAATCTTGTCTCCGGTTTGCGCAACGACGAAGTTCTTGCCCGTCATGTCCAGCGAATAGCCGGGGGACATCAGCTCCGGATTTTCTTTCATAAAATGCTCGATCAATTCCTGGTGCTTCACGGCGTCCTGTCCAAAGTATTGTCCAACCCCTGCCAGGGCATTGATCTTGGAAACCTTCGACTGCAGCTCCTCGTCAAGCCTTGCGGTAATGACATCGGCCTGCTGCCCAAGCTCCTTCTTGATCTGGCTTTTGAACAAAGAGGAGTTCGCAAGAAATAATGCTGTCGACATGGACGCTACAATCGCAATCGCAATAATCAGCGTCGTGATCAACATTCGGTGAGCAATTTTCCGCGTTTGAAATAACCTGGGTAGTTTAAACCTCTTCTTCAGCATTTCTCTCATTTACTCCCTCTCATTAATGTCGGCGGCGGCATGCCAAAAAGACCTCTGTCCAAGGTAGTTGTTCAAGTTGATCGAGGTCCGTTCTGAAAAATATTCACGGGATGCCAGCACGACATATCCTACACTATAAATTTGAGTTTTCGATTTCGTTTTAGTTAGAAATATGTTAGTTTTATATTCCTGCTGGGAGCTTCGCCCAAGTTTCTTTTCCCTAATGGATAGTGTAAGATGTAGGAAGCGAATCAATGAAAATCAATGGCAGGAGTTGTCGAGCTTGGCACAAAACGAAATCATTTTAACCCCTGAAGGACTTAAAAAATTGGAGGATGAGCTGGAGGAACTGAAGACGGTCAAACGCTCCGAGCTGGCGCATCGTCTTAAGGTAGCCATCAGCTATGGAGACCTGAAGGAAAACAGCGAATACCATTCGGCGAAAGACGACCAAGCCTTCATGGAGACCCGCATTGCGCAGCTGGAGAAAATGCTCAAGACGGCCCGGGTATCCAATTCGAAAGACACATCGAAAGTTGGCGTAGGCTCCATTGTGGTTCTGAACGACATTGAAGTCGCGGAGAAAATCGAATACCGCCTTGTCGGTCCTGCGGAAGCGGACGTATTCGAGAACAAGATCTCTTACGAGAGCCCGATGGGCCAGGCGCTTATGGGCAAATCCGTTGGAGATGTCATTAGCGTGGATGCGCCAATCGGCGTCATCAAATATGAGCTTCTCGAGATCAAAGCGAACGGATAAAGAATAGGATGCAGCATACGAGCTGCATCCTTTTTTTCATTCTTCGAACAAACGGATGAAGTTCCGGGCACTCTTCGACAGGTACCGGTCCTTCAGCCAGATAATGCCGACCTCGGATTGAAAATCCGCATCCGAGATGGCGAGCATCTTTATTGTAGGAAGCGGAAAAGAAGCCATGACCGATTTCGGAAATACCGTTGCCCCGATACCGGCTGCCACCAGGGCAACAATGATGGCGACGCTGGAGCATTCGCAGATGACCTTAGGTTCAAAGCCATGCGCCCTCGCTTCAATCATCACGCGATGATGCATCCCGATCGTTTTGTCTGTCTTAAGGGTCAGGAAGGGCATGTCGGCAAGCTCGCTCATTAGCATCGTATTTTTATCCGGGTCGCCTACCCAACTAGCCGGAAGAACGGCAACGTACGGATCCGAAGGAAGCGGCAGGACCGAATAAGGCTGCGTATGCAGCGTCGATTCAAAGGGCAGCCTCGCCACAATGAGCTCGATATCCCGCTTCTCCAGCAGATTGCCTAGAATGAAGTGATCGCCTTCCCAGATTTTGAAGGTGACATTCGGATACAATCTGCGGAATTGCTCGATGGGCGGCGGCAGCAGCGAAATGCAGGACACAACGGAACCGATAGCCAGCATGCCGTGCAAGCCCGCGTCGAGCTCTTTCACTTCATGAATGGTCTCGTTGAACTCCTGCAGCAGCTTCTCCGCCTTGTCCCGCAGAAGCTCGCCGGCATGCGTGAGATTAAGTCCCTTCCCGCTCCGGTCGAACAACGTTACGCCTAATTCATCCTCCATCAGCTTCAGCTGACGGCTTAGAGGCGGCTGCTCCATATTAAGCGCTTTTGCTGCCCTGGTAATTTGTCCTTCTTTGGCGATCGCCAAAAAGTACCTTAACTGTCGGATGTCCATAGCCAGCCCCCAATATACCTTTTCGGTATGCGTTCGCGATAAAACAGATACTTTAAATATATCGGCTGGCATGGTACGATTCAACTATAAATGAGCAACAAGGAGAGATCAAAGACGATGAACAAGGCCATAACCATAGAACTTTCTACTAACAAAAAGCAAAAACCTAAAGCATCCGAGCTTGGATTCGGCAAGTATTACACGGATCATATGTTCATTCTGGACTATGACGCAGCTAAGGGCGGCTGGTACAACCCGCGTATCGTTCCTTATCAGCCGATTACTCTTGATCCGGCTGCGAAAGTATTCCATTATGGCCAAACGATCTTTGAAGGCCTTAAAGCTTACCTGACCGGCGACGGCAAAATCCGTCTGTTCCGTCCGGAGCAGAACATGGCGCGTCTGAACCGTTCGAACGCGCGTCTCAGCATCCCTGCTGTTGACGAGGAACTGGCACTCGAAGCTTTGAAGCAGCTTATTCTGACAGACCGCGACTGGATCCCTGCCGACGCGGAAACTTCCTTGTACGTACGCCCATTCGTTATCGCGACGGAAGCACAGCTTGGCGTTAACGCGTCGACGCAATATATGTTCATGATCATCATGTCTCCAGTTGGTTCTTACTACGCGGAAGGCATTCATCCGGTAAAAATTCACGTGGAATCGGAGTACGTTCGCGCGGTGCGCGGCGGCGTGGGCAACGCGAAGACGGCCGGCAACTACGCGGCAAGCTTGAAAGCTCAAGAAGAGGCATACGCGCAAGGCGCATCCCAGGTTTTGTGGCTGGACGGCGTTCATCGCAAATACATCGAGGAAGTCGGCAGCATGAACGTGTTCTTCAATATTGACGGCACGGTTGTAACCCCTGCACTGAACGGAAGTATTCTGGACGGTATTACACGCGATTCGATCATCCGCCTCCTCAAACATATGAACGTGCCGGTTGAAGAAAGACAGCTGTCCATTGAAGAGGTTATTACGGCCCATCAGGAAGGCCGTCTTCTTGAAGCGTTCGGTACGGGTACTGCCGCCGTTATTTCTCCAATCGGGGAACTGTCTTGGAAAGGTACGCGTTATGTCATTAACGAAGGAAATACCGGCGAGCTGTCGCAAAAGCTGTACGACACGCTGACCGGTATTCAAAAGGGTATTGTAGAAGATCCGTTCGGCTGGTCCATTGTTCTCGAACCTTCCGAGCATCTTATTTCGAATTAATCGCCATACGTCTTGACGGCCATTTGATCAAGACTTTTAAATTCATAGCCTTGCTTGCGGGCTTCGTCAATAATCGAACCGAGCGCGGCGGCATTGTCTTTGGATACGGTATGAAGCAGGATTACCGCTCCGGGATGAAGCTGCGCGACGACTTGATTAAAGGCGAAGCCCGCTCCTTTTTGCTGATTGACGTCCCAATCCTTATAAGCGACCGACCAGAACACGTTCGTATATCCGGAATCCTTGCTTACCGCAAGAACGTTATCGCTAAATATTCCTCTTGGCGGCCGCAAATAAGTCATGGCCTGCTGACCGGTCAAAGCTTGAACCTGCTCTCTTACCTTCTCAAGCTCCGTACGGATCTGACTCGACGAGATTTGCGTCATATCCGGGTGGGTCCAGGAATGGTTGCCAACCAGATGGCCCTCGTTGACCATTCGTTTTACCAGCTCCGGCTGGTCCTTCACGTAATGCCCCGTCACGAAAAAGATAGCGGGCACCTGTTTCTCCTTAAGTACGTCAAGCACCTTCGAGGTATATCCGTTCTCATACCCGTTATCGAAGGTCATGTATAGTTCCTTCTTGGTCGTATCCCCGAGAAAAATCGCCCCGTGCTTCATGACAATATCCTTGAAGCCTTCTTCATTAATGGACGGCAGCTGCCCGCCTACGCTTTTCTTGAATCCAAAATGAAACGGACCCTGCTGTGCTTCAGCCGGATGCTGCGCAACCAGCAAGAATAAAACGGCTGCAATCCATAACGTATGGATCCATGCTGATGGTTTTTTCATTTTTCTTTCTGCTCCTCCATGTGTAGTCCGTTTATTTTCCCCTCATTCTCTGTATCCAATCCACTATTTTCGAATTGACAAAATTAGTTGTCAGGCATATAGTTGTTAAGACAACTAATTTGGAGCGTGATCGAAAATGCATCAGAAAGGATTGGATCATTCGATAGGCTTCCTGCTCGGAGCGACTTACCGGAAGCTGACGAATTTCTTTAGTGCCCGCATTAAGGAATTTGGGCTGACACCCGAACAATGGGCGGTACTCTACCGTGTCCGCGAGAAGGATGGCTTGATCCAGAAAGAAATTGCCGATCGTGCGGGCAAAGACAAGCCAACAACAACCCGAATCCTCGATTCGTTGGAAGCAAAAGGATTTGTCACAAAGCGTGCCAGCGAGCATGACCGACGTTCCTTCCAGGTTTATATCACCGAGCAAGGGCGCGCGACGGCGGATGCCATCGAGCCGATTGAATACAGTACGATGGTCGAAATCGCGCAGGTCTTGTCTACGGAGGAATATGAGCAAATGACAAGCCTGCTGAAGAAATTAAATGAACATGCAAAAGGCTTAATCGATCAAGAAAAGGAGTAATGAGCAACATGAACATACAACCAGACAAATTATGGAGCCGGTCTTTTGTAACCTTGACGGTAAGCTACTTGCTGCTGTTCTTGAGCCTGCAAATGCTGCTGTCTCCATTCCCTACTTACGCGAAAGAGCAGTTTCATCCGAATAACTTTGCCCTAAGTCTCGTTACAAGCCTGTTCGCCCTAGCCGCGATCGTTACGCGTTTCGCCACCGCGGCCTTGCTTCGCAAGGTTCATCGCAACGTTATTTTGTTTGCGGGACTCGTGTTAGCCGCATTGGCAACCGTCCTTTATCCGTTCGCCAACTCGATGACATCTCTTCTTGTGCTTCGCGCATTGTTTGGCATCGGCTTCGGGATGACGAGTACCATTATCCCTACCCTGGTGTCGCAGATCATTCCGAAGAAAAGAACCGGAGAAGGCATTGGATACTTCGGTTTATCGACCAGTATCGCTATGTCCCTTGGACCGATGATTGGTCTATCCGTTATCAAGCAATTCGGATTTACGACGCTTGCGATGATCGGTACGCTAGCCCTTGTACTGATCATTCCGCTCCTCATGGTTATGCGCAGTATTCCGAAGCAGCCGGCTAAGGCTGCACAACCTGCAAACAAACCGGAAGCCGGCGAACCGGCATCCTCAACCGGACGCATGATGGTGCCCGCTATTCTTAATGTATTGATGTCCGTTACTTACGGCGGTATCCTTGGATTCATTGCGCTATATGGCGCGCAAAAGCATATTGAACAGATTGGCTTGTTCTTCTTGTTTATTGTATTTACCGTCTTTATTATCCGTCCGATCTCCGGCAAGCTATTCGATCGCCGTGGACCGATGCCCATCGTGATCCCCGGCGCCCTTGTTGTCATTGCCAGCTTGATCATTTTGTCCTATGCGGAGTCGCTTCCGTTGATCATCGTGTCCGCATTGCTGTACGGCTTTGGTTTTGGCGCGATCCAGCCGACAACGCAAGCATGGATGCTGCGCGAGGCCGCGCCGCATCAAGTCAGCTTCGCGAACAGCTTGTATTACAACACGATTGATTTCGGCGTAGCCGTAGGCTCCATGCTGCTGGGTATCGTCGCTTCTGCTTCCAGCTATTCCGTTATGTACCGCTGGGCAGCCGTAGCCATGGTCATCTTTATGCTGGTTTACCTGGTCAGTCTGTTTACCGAAAGAAAAAGCCGGGCTGCCGCGCCTGCAGCCGCTCGCGAGAATACTGCGGTATAAAGAAAAAGCCGGCACGGAAGTCCGGGAACGCCAATGATTGGCTGATGCCCCGCTTCCGTTGCCGGCTTTATTTCGATTTGATATATAGATATTTGTCTAGATTAAAAAAGATATAGTAAGGCATTATAAACGGTTGCAACAAAAACTTCCAACCTCTGATCGGGCATCCGCATTCTAATTGAATAATCTCATTCTCCTGTACGGTAAACGAATAACGATTGCTCCCGCACCAATCGATCTTAAGATATAATTCGTACTCCCCCGGCTCCAGCTCATAGCGGATGGTTTCATCGTTAGCGATTTTTTCGTACTCGATGCCGTTCAGGAACACTTTGAAATTCCTCAGCCAATTTGAATATTGATTCGTTCTCTTTAACTCTAGAATCGATGCCACAACGCACCTCCAATCATGCTTTATTTTCCAAATATGAATAATTCTATATGCATGGTTGAATCCCTTTTAGTTGTAATTTCCCTTCCAAGACTTGTAACTTGCACCGATTGAAGCTAATCTAATTGGAAATAGATTCTATATAAAAAGGCGCTGGTTAATATGACTCGTGAAGGCATGCCCATAAATGCATTGGAGCTAAACCGGGCTATGCTAGCAAGACAAATGCTGCTCGCACGTTCGAATTCGCCGATTCTCCATGCATTGGAGTGGTTTATCGGTTTGCAGGCCCAAGCTCCCCAAGCACCTTACTACTCGCTTTGGACAAGGCTTGAGGGATTTACTCCAAACGATTTAGCCTCGCTCATCTCGAATCGACAGGCGGTAAGGATCGCTTTGATGCGCTCCACTCTTCATCTGGTATCGGCTAACGACTGTCTGCTTCTAAGACCTTGGGTCCAGGCTGTACAAGAGCGTGCGCTCAAGGGCAGCTATGGCAAATGTCTTGCCTCCGTTGATATGAACGCTCTTGCTTCGGAAGGAAGAAGACTCGTGGAGGATAACCCTCTCACCTTAAACGAGCTTGGCAAGCTGCTTGCCCCACATTGGCCGGATGCTGATCCGGAGGCACTTGCGGCAGCTATACGTACATTTGTCCCCCTCGTTCAAGTTCCGCCACGCGGATTGTGGGGAGAAAGCGGTCAGGCCATTCATACTTCTGCGGAGATGTGGCTGAGGCAGTCTTTGCTTGAGCAGCCGGACGTCGAACAGCTTGTCCTGAGGTATCTGGGTGCCTATGGCCCCGCATCCGTTAAGGATATGCAAGCTTGGTCCGGTCTCACCCGCCTTAAGGATTATTTCGAGAAGCTTCGACCGGGTCTTGTTATTTTCCGAGACGAACAAGGAAATGAGTTATTTGATCTGCCCGATGCTCCTCGTCCCGACCCCGGCGTCATTCCGCCGGTACGCTTCCTTGGAGAATTTGACCCCATGCTGCTTGGTATTGCCGACCGCTCGCGCGTCATGGCTCCTATATACGTCAAACGAATCTTTACGGCTAACGGCATCCTCCGCTCAACGATTCTATTGAATGGTTATATTGAAGGGTTATGGTCCATCGAGCGTAACTCCGGGCAGGCAGCACTTCTTATCGATCCGTTCCGCCCCCTCACGCAAGAGGAACAACTCGATCTGATGCAAGAGGGCGAAAAACTGCTAAAATTCGCCGCTCCCGGTGTTTCTCATGAAATCCGTTTCTCAATGATTTTGAATTAACCCGGATAAAAGGGGCCATCCCTTGTCTATGACAATGGAATGGCCCCTTTTGCCCGCCTTACGAATTAACGGCGGCCGTAGCTCTGTTCGTTCCAGCGCAGCTCTTGGCGGAACTGGCGGATTGTTGTGTTGTTGTCGATCACGACAACCTCGATGCCGAGCATATCTGCCCAATCAACAAGCTGATCCGTCGTTACTACGTACGACAGCACCGTATGATGCGCGCCGCCTGCATAGATCCATGCTTCCGCCGAATCGCGAAGGGATGGACGCGGTTTCCACAATACGCGGGCAACCGGAAGCTTAGGCATATCCTTCTCTACCTTAACCGCGTCTACTTCGTTGATGATTAGACGGAAACGGTTGCCAAGGTCAACCAGGGAAGCATTAACGGCTTCGCCTGCTTTACCGTCGAAGATAATACGCGCAGGATCGGCCTTGCCGCCGATTCCGAGCGGATGAACTTCAATGCGAGGCTTGCTCTCCGCAATGGTTGGACATACCTCAAGCATATGAGCGCCAAGAATCATCTCGTTGCCGTTTTCCAGATGGTACGTATAGTCCTCCATGAAGGACGTGCCAACATTGCCGGCCATCAGCTTCATAATGCGGGTAAGCGCCGCAGTCTTCCAGTCGCCTTCGCCGCCGAAGCCGTAACCTTGCTCCATCAGACGTTGAACGGCCAGACCCGGAAGCTGCTTCATGCCATGCAGATCCTCGAAGGTTGTTGTGAATGCCGTGTAACCTCCCGCTTGCAGGAAACGCTTCATGCCGAGCTCGATTTTTGCCTGCTCTTCAATAGCTGCCCAGGACGCGGCATTGTCGCGGACGCTGCTTGCAATCTCGTAACGTTCGCTGTATTCGTTCAGCAGCTCTTGTACTTCCGCATCGCTGACTTCGTTCATGCTGGCAACCAGGTCGCCGATGCCGTAGCCGTCAATCTGCCAGCCAAGCTGGATTTGCGCTTCGACTTTATCGCCTTCCGTTACCGCTACTTGACGCATGTTATCGCCGAATCTAGCGATCTTCAGATTCTTGCTCTCCATGGACGCTGCAGCGGAATTCATCCAAGCGCCGATGCGGGATTGAACCTCGCCATCCTGCCAATGTCCGGTAACCACCTTGCGGTCCACTCCGAGACGGGCAAAAATATGGCCGAACTCGCGGTCGCCGTGAGCCGACTGGTTCGTGTTCATAAAGTCCATGTCAATGGAATCCCAAGGAATATCGCGGTTATATTGGGTATGCAAATGCAGAAGCGGCTTGCGGAGCTCGGAAAGCCCTCTGATCCACATTTTCGCCGGCGAGAAGGTATGCATCCACGCAATAACGCCCGCGCAATTTGAATCCGCTTTCGCTTCGATGCAAACTTTGTAAATTTCCTCCGGCGTCGTCACTACCGGTTTGTATACAATCTCGAAAGGAAGGTTAGAAGCTTCGTTTAATCCTGCGGTAATGCTTTGCGAATGCACGGCAACCTCTTCGAGCGTCTCTGGACCGTACAAATGCTGACTGCCTGTCACAAACCAAAATTGATAGGGTTTAATGGATAACACCATAATTCCTCCTAGCTGGAATGAATTTGTACGTACATGGTCGAAAAACCAAACCAAAATAGAGGATAAGTTGTACGTACAACTTATCCTCTATACTACTCCGAACATGCCCGGATTTCAATATGCATTTTGATATTTTTTTGCTTTTATAACTTATCCATACGATAGGTGTATCCGCAAAACTTACATTTAAACAATACTCCGTCTTCCCCTACGGTATAAGTCAAGCGGTCATCATCTTCCAGCTCGATGAATTCTCTTCCCGCTTCGTCGCGGTCTCCGGTTGCAAAAAGTCCTGTTTTATTGCCGCATTCGCATTCAAAAGTCAAAACCATTCGTTCTTATCACCTTTCCTAAATATTTCTATAATATTAGTAACTTTCTCATATTAAGCTTGACAATGATACGATTTGTATCATAAATTACTATTAGTGAGTGTAACATATCGCTTGAATGATAACCAATGTGAGGAGCGAATGACCTTGACGATGGGAGATCGCCTGAAGGAGCTGCGCCGCGAGCGAAGCTTATCGCAAGAAATAGTTGCACAATCCATCGGAATAACGCGATCCGCTTACAGCCACTACGAGATCAACAACCGGCAGCCCGTGTACGAAACCTTGATTAAGCTTGCCGCTTTTTTCGAGGTCACCACCGATTTTATCATCGATGGCGATACGCGCGGCACAGAGCCTCAGGTTGCGGCAGATACGGTTGAAATTATCCGTCTGCTCAATACCATGGACGAAGACAAACGCAGGGAATCCATTGACAAAATGTTGGACGCTATCCGGGAGTCTTAATTAGCCGCTGTTCACTTTGACTAGCGGCTACTAAGCCTCTTTCCCCTTGCAAGCGCCATCACCAGGCATACGATTACGAATCCGGCTGCGTAACCGCCAATAATGTCCGTGGCGTAATGCACGCTGAAATATAAACGCGACGCACCCATTAGTATGATCAATACGATGGCGATTATAGCCGTAATCCACTTAACCGTAAGGTTGATACCTCGATCCGCTAAAACCCAGGCCGCCGCCAGACTGTACATCACAATCGCCAGCATGGCATTGCCGCTGGGAAAGCTGGGCCCGTCTGCTTCAATTCCCCAGGCCATTGCCGGTCTTGCCCGGTCGAAGCCTGATTTCACGAGCGTATTCACCGCATAGGCCCCGGCTACCCCCGCAATTAGCAGAACCGCGCTCTTCCACCCCTGCTTCCAGGCAAACCATACCGCAAGCAAAAGCGTAATGGCAATAATGCCGACCGTTGAACCCAATGCTGTCATCGCCTTGAACAAATCGGTTAAGGTGCCGCTATGTATGCTTGCAAACCAATCCGCAACCGATTCATCCAGCTGCGAGGTCTCATGCCGCGAAGCCAGCATCGCAGCTGCGATAAAGATAATCAAACTTGCCGTTAAACCGATTAACCACCCTTGTTTTCGAATAATAAGTCCCTCCTAAAAAGAATTGTCACGCGCTTTTTGCGGCAATTCTTGCTTCGTAAGCATCAACCTAAAAAGAATTGTCACGCGCTTTTTGCGGCGATTCTTGCTTCGCAAGCATTCCTCTAATTGCTTCATCTGGTACGCTTCGTTATAATAGTCGAAGACTTCATTATAATACAACGAAAATTATACACCAAGGAAGGATCACTATAACATGTACGTAGCAGATAAATGGGTTGATTACGAGGTAATCGATACTGGGGCAGGAGACAAGCTTGAACGCTGGGGCCAATATATTCTCCGCCGTCCGGATCCTCAGATCATTTGGCCGATCGCCGATGAATCCGGTGCCTGGAAAAAAGCAGACGGACATTACCACCGCAGCTCCTCCGGAGGCGGGCAATGGCAATTCAAATCCAGCCTGCCGGAGCGCTGGACCATCGCTTACGGCGAGCTCAAATTCCACATTAAGCCGACCAACTTCAAGCATACCGGCTTGTTCCCCGAACAGGCGGTGAACTGGAGCTGGATGATGGACAAAATCCGTTCCGCAGGCCGTCCAATCCGCGTGCTGAACCTGTTCGCCTATTCCGGCGGAGCTACGGTTGCCGCGGCGGCAGCCGGCGCGGAAGTCGTGCACGTGGACGCTTCCAAAGGCATGGTGCAGTGGGCAAAAGAAAATGCGCAGCTGTCCGGCCTTGAAAGCGCCCCAATCCGGTATATTACGGATGACGTTTTCAAATTCGTGCAGCGCGAACAGCGCCGCGGCCGCCAATACGATGCGATCATCATGGATCCGCCTTCTTACGGACGCGGACCTAACGGAGAAACCTGGAAGCTGGAAGAGAACCTGTATCCGTTCCTGGAGTTCTGCACGACTATTCTTTCGGACAACCCGCTGTTCCTGCTGATCAACTCCTATACGACGGGCCTGTCTCCGACCGTGCTTCACAATTTGCTGCATACGACGATGAAGGGCAAATTCGGCGGCATGATCAACTGCGGCGAGATTGGCCTGCCGATCACGCAATCCGGCCTGCATTTGCCTTGCGGCATTCTCGGACGCTGGGAGTCGGAATAATGGCTGCCGGAAACGATGCAATTCAAATACCGGTATTGTATGAAGACAATCATATCATTGCCGTAGTCAAGCTCCCCGGTATTCCGTCCCAAGAGGACGAGACCGGGGATCCCGACATGCTTACGCTAATCAAACAGGATCTGAAAATCCGCCATAACAAGCCGGGGAATGTCTTCCTCGGCCTTGTTCACAGATTAGACCGGCCGGTTGGCGGCGCGATGCTGTTCGCAAAAACCTCCAAAGCGGCATCCCGCTTGTCCGAAGCCGTTAGAAGCCGGACCTTCGGCAAGACTTATGTGTGCGTTGTTCACGGCAAACCGGCAAAGCAGCAGGACCGTCTTCGCCATTACATCCGCAAAGACGCGAAACGCAATCAAGTAACCGTATTCAAGGAACCGGCAGCCGACGCAAAGGAAGCCATACTGGAGTACAAGGTATGCGCACAGGCCGGAGATTACTCCCTGATCGCCGTTAAGCTGCATACGGGCAGACCGCATCAAATCAGGGCCCAAATGGCTTACATCGGCTGTCCGCTTGTCGCAGACCGCAAATACGGAGCTCCGGGCACGGCTTCCGTAACCGATATCGCCCTTTGGTCTACTTCGGTGGAAGCGCCTCATCCGGTTACGAAAGAGCTCAAATGCTTCCGCAGCATACCGTACGGTTCTCCCGCATGGTCCTGGTGGTCAAGCGATCAGCTCGAGGAAGCATCCGGCATCTACCTTTAAGGAGGGATCCGCCCTTCATGCGCAGAATGCGAAGCAAGAAGCGCTTGACCATTCATTTCTTTCTCCTGCTGCTGTCGGCAGCAGGAATCTTGATTATCGTTTCGACAACTCTAAAGCAGGATTCGGTCAAACCGACTATCGTCTCGAATAGTCCTGAACCTTCCGCAGAGCCTACAGCCACTCCGGACCCTACGTTTGTTCCAACCGCAGCCCCGGAGCCGACGCCAACGCCGGTGCCAACCCCGCGATACGATGAGGCCGTATGGATGGCCGTTGGCGACATTATGATGCATAAACCGGAGCTGCCCGGCGCGTATGACAGCAAGACGAAGACATACAACTTCAATTATTTCTTCGACGAAGTCAAACCAATCCTGCAGCAAGGCGATTGGGTTATGGCGAATCTGGAAACGCCGGTTGCCGGTCCTGCTTATGGCTACACGGGTTATCCAAGCTTTAACGCTCCGGTAGAGCTGCTGGACGCGCTGCAATATGCCGGGTTCAACATCTTGACCAACGCCAACAATCATTCGCTCGATAAAGGCGATAAAGCGCTGATGCTCACCTTGCAGCATCTCAAGGAATATCCTTTTGTTATCAAAGGCACGGCGGAATCCCAGGAAGAAGCGGATACTCCCGTCATCGTCGAACATAACGGCATTAAGATGGGACTGCTTGCTTACACCTACGGAACGAACGGAATCCCGCTTCCGAAGGGCAAACCGTACGCCGTTTCCTTAATCGATGAGCAGAAGATGATAAACGATATCCACCGCCTGAAGAAGCTTGGCGCGGATTTCGTAACGATAGCCCTGCACTTCGGCATCGAATACCAGACAACGCCTAACGATGAACAGAAAAAGCTGGCCCGCAAGCTGGTAGCCGAAGGAGCGGATATTATTGCCGGCTCCCATCCCCATGTGATTCAACCGTACGAGGTACTTGATACGACCGACGCGAACGGACATAAAAGACAAGGACTCATTATTTATTCTATGGGCAATTTCATTTCCGCGCAGCGCGGCGATACAAAGGATTACGGCGTGATCTATAAAGTTACCGTACGAAAAAATAAATCCGACGGCTCTATCGAGCTATCGGATATCGAAGCAACTCCTACATGGGTACACCGTTACTTGTCGGGCAGCTATTACAAATACCGCATCCTGCCGGTAGAGCAGACGATTGCAGCCGCTAGCGACAGCTTGCTTACGTCGGACGACTACAACTCCATGAAACAAACGCTAAAGGTTCTTCGCAATCGTCTGCGGGCTATGTTAAACACGGATTCACGATAAAGCTAGTTAAGCGTTTGCGACTTTGCCCAGCAGATACACAAGAAGCTGCTGGTTATGGGAAGAAATACGGTCCAGCGAATCGCCAATAAGCTTGGAGCGGACCTCCGTTCCGCGCTGGGCCTCGCTTCTTCCTTTCTCCGATACGGATACCCACACAATCCTGCGGTCTTGATTGTCTCTTGTACGTACAATTAACTCGTTACGCTCCATTCGGTCGAGCAAGGTTGTAATGGCAGCAGGAGTCGTAGCAAGATACTGCAGAAGCTCAGAAGGCTTCATCGGCTCATGCCGCAGCAAAATATCAAGCACATTCAGTTGGCCTTCCGTCAGAGGCGCAAGCCCCTCTTCCAAACTATCCTTCCAATCTCTTGTCATCTTCATCCACAGACGAGTAAATTCTTCAGAAACCATATCAGCACCCGCTTCCTGTCCAATTTTCTCATTTATACCAATTATAACATTCGCTAATGTCGAATAAAAGGTTAACCCGATTAATAATTTGAGTCATTAATCGCGATAAAGTCGAACATTCTGACAACAGTAGACATACAATGGGCATAGGCATCTGACCAATTCGTCGAATCGATGCATGAAGGAGTGATCCCCTATGGATGACCAAAAAGCAGAAATCATTCGCAAGATAAAAGCCTACGGCATCATAAAAGACCCACAATGGCTTGACCGCCCGGATGAGCTGGTGCCAATGTGGGTCATGTTTGATGCGATCATTCGGTTGATCGAACGGTTTGATCCGCCTAACCGCCCTTACGACTGAGGAGATAAATCAGGTCTAATGAAGATCGTCGTGATAACATCGTTTTTCTCAATCGGCAGCAGGATGCGTCCAATGGACTTCCGGTCTTCAATCGGCGCTTTTTCCGACGACGCCGCAAGCTGGGCGCCTTGGGATGTAAGCGCTATAATGCCCAACTCTTCCTTGCAATACAAAGCTGCGACGAGAGCAGAGCCGTTCGGCTTCACGCGCTTGCCTTCCTTAAATTCGAAGGTTTGAACGCCTTTGCCGCCCCTTCCTTGAAGCGGATAGTCAAGCAGCAGCGTGCGTTTGGCATAACCCAAATCCGTCACGACCAGCACTTCGCCTTCGTCATCCGCAACCCATTCCGCCGCAATCAGCTCATCGTCTTCCCTTAGCTGCATGCCGCGTACGCCAGCCGCGACGCGTCCCATTGCATTTACTTCCTGTTCGCTGAATCGAATGCTCATGCCAAGCTTGCTCACCAGCAGCAGCTGCTTCGTTCCGTCGCTTAACATAACGCGGATAACCTCGTCTCCGTCCGCAACCTTGGCGGCTGCGATAGCGGTGGAACGGGTTGTCATGTATTCTTTAAGCTCCGTCCGTTTCACCTGCGCGCGTTTCGTTACAAATACAAGAGAAGCTCCCGGCATATTGAAATCTTTCACCGGAATAACGGCTACGATGGAGTCGTCTTTCGGAATCGGCACGATATTGACGACCGCCGTTCCCGTATCCTTCCATTTAAACTCCGGAATTTGATGCACGGGCAGCATGTAGTACTGGCCTTTGCGGGTGAACAGGAGCAGGTTGTCAATCGTGTTTACTTCGTAAACGCTGCTGATGGCGTCGCCTTCCTTCACTCCCGCCGTCTGCAGGTCGCCGCCCGAACGGGTGAAGGACAGCAGGCTGGTCCGCTTCATGTAGCCCTCTTCGCTAAGCGTAACAATTACGTCTTCGGATTGAACCATAACCTCCAGGTTCACCTTCAGCTCTTCTACTTCGCCGCGGATCGACGAACGGCGGTCGATGCCGAATTTGTCGCGGATTTCAATCAGCTCATCCTTGATCACGCCCAGAAGCTTTTTCTCGCTCTCGAGAATCGAACGCAGGTAGGCGATCTTTTTCTGCGTTTCTCTTAATTCCTTCTCCAGCGCCGTGATCTCAAGGTTCGTCAAACGGTACAGTTGGAGTGTGAGTATGGCATCCGCTTGACGCTCGCTGAAGTCATACTTCGCTACGAGATTGTTTTGCGCGTCGGCGCGGTTCTTGGAAGCCTTGATGGTCGCTATCACTTCGTCGAGAATATTCAACGCCTTTACGAGGCCTTCCACGACATGCGCACGCTCTTCGGCTTTCTCAAGCTCATATTTGGTCCGGTGAGTCACGACTTCCTTCTGATGGTCGATATACGCGCTTAGAATCTGCTTGATGCCAAGCTGCTGCGGCGCTTTGTTCACAATCGCAACCATGTTGAAGTTGTAAGTGACCTGCAGATCGGTTTTCTTCAGCAAATATGCCAATATACCGTTCGCATCCGCATCCTTCTTCAGCTCGACAACGATACGAAGCCCGTTGCGTCCGCTCTCGTCCCTAACCTCAGAGATCCCCTCTACCTTCTTCTCGAGACGGATATTTTCCATCGCGCTGACAAGACGGGATTTTACGACCTGATAAGGAATTTCCGTAATGGTAATTTGCTGGCGTCCGCCGCGGACATCCTCGATCTCGACCTTCGAGCGTATATAGATGCGGCCTTTGCCCGTCGTATAAGCCTCGCGGATTCCTTCCTCGCCCATGATAATGCCGCCGGTCGGGAAATCCGGGCCCTTCACGATGCCCATCAGCTCTTCGACGGTCATTTCCGGACGAGCCATGACGGCAATGCAAGCGTCGATCGTCTCGCGCAGGCTATGGGGCGGGATTTCCGTTGCGAAGCCTGCCGAAATCCCGCTTGTACCGTTCACCAACAGGTTCGGGTAACGTGAAGGCAAAACAACCGGCTCTTTTGTCGTATTATCGAAATTGTCCTTGAATTGGACGGTTCGTTTATCGATATCGCGCAAAATTTCCATGGCGATTGGCGACAAGCGCGCTTCGGTATAACGCATTGCCGCTGCCGGGTCATCATCCATCGAGCCCCAGTTGCCGTGTCCGTCGATCAGAACATGCCCCATCTTCCAAGGCTGCGCCATCCGCACCATGCCCTCATAGATGGAAGAATCGCCGTGAGGATGGTAGTTACCCATAACGTCCCCGACCGTTTTCGCCGATTTGCGGTATGGCTTGTCCGGGGTATTGTTCGAATCGTACATCGCATAAAGAATGCGGCGCTGAACGGGCTTAAGCCCGTCCCTTACGTCAGGAATCGCGCGGTCCTGAATAATGTATTTCGAATAACGGCCGAATCGGTCTCCGACGACCTCTTCCAAATAGGCCGGTAAAAACTGTTCAAGCATGCCCATGCCGTTACCTCCTATTCTACGTATTCTGTGAAGTCTACGTTCTCAATAATCCAACGCTTGCGCGGGTCAACCTTGTCGCCCATCAGGGCGGACACGCGGCGTTCCGCTTTTGCCGCATCCTCGATCTGCACCTGCAGCAGCGTCCGCGTCTCCGGATCCATCGTGGTCTCCCACAGCTGATCGGGATTCATCTCGCCAAGCCCTTTATAGCGCTGAAGCTCAAAGTTCTTGCCGAATTCCTTCAAATAATTTTGCAGCTGGTCATCCGTCCATGCATACCGGACCGTCTCCAGCTTGCCCGATTTGCGAGTGATCTTGTATAAAGGCGGCTGAGCGATATAGACGCGCCCGGTGTCGATCAGCGGTTTCATGTACCGATAGAAGAACGTCAGCAGCAGCACTTGGATATGCGCGCCGTCCGTATCCGCGTCGGTCATAATAATGATTTTGCTGTAATTGCATTCATCCGCGTCAAACTCCGGGCCAACGCCCGCTCCAATCGCGCTTATAATCGCTTTGTATTCCTCGTTCTTCAGAATATCCAGCAATTTCGCTTTTTCCGGGTTCATCGGCTTGCCCTTCAGCGGCAGAATAGCCTGATGCTTCGAGTCCCGGCCTTGCTTCGCCGAACCGCCGGCGGAATCCCCTTCGACGATAAACAGCTCGTTGCGCGAAAAATCCTTCGATTGCGCAGGCGTCAGCTTGCCGTTCAGATTGGAGCTTTCGCTCTTTTTCTTGCCGCTGCGGATTTCTTCGCGCGCTTTGCGCGCCGCTTCCCTCGCCTTGGAGGCTTGTACCGCCTTCTTCAGCAGCATTTGCGCGACCTGCGGATTCTCTTCCAGGAATACTTGCATTTTATCGGAGACGACGGCGTCCACCGCGCTGCGCGCCGAAGCGCTGCCCAGCTGATCCTTCGTCTGGCCGACGAATTCGACCTCGGACATCTTGATGTTAATGACCGACATCATGCCTTCGCGCAGGTCATTGCCTTCGAGATTTTTTTCCTTTTCTTTCAGGAGACCTGCCTTGCGGGCATATTCGTTCATCACCCGCGTGTACGCGGTTTTGAAACCGGTCTCATGCGTACCTCCGCCGCGTGTCGGGATGGAGTTTACGAAGGATGCGATCGTCTCGGTATAACCGTCGTTGTACTGAAGGGCAACCTCCACTTCAATCTCGTCCTTCTCCCCCGTGAAATGAACGACATCATGGAGAACGGTCTTGTCGTCGTTCAAATATTGCACGAACTGGCGGGCGCCGCCTTCGTAGTGGAAAATATCCTCTTTGCCGCTGCGGTCGTCCTTGATCGTAACCTTAAGGCCCGAGTTCAGGAACGCAATTTCCTGCAGACGCTCGGCCAGCGTATCGTAATTAAGCGAGGTGCCGCCCTGGAAGACGCGGCCGTCGGGCTTGAACGTTACCTTGGTGCCCGTCCGGTTCGTGTTCCCGGTAATCTCAAGCCCTGTCACCGGCTCGCCGACATGCTCCTTGCCTTTGTCGTCTACCCAGTATTCGAAGCGCATCTTATGTATTTTCCCGTCACGGAAAATTTCCACCTCAAGCCACTCGGACAATGCGTTTGTTACCGACGCGCCTACGCCGTGCAGACCGCCTGATTTCTTGTATCCTCCGCCGCCGAATTTGCCGCCCGCGTGCAGAATGGTGTAAACAACCTGCGGCGTCGGGATTCCTGTCTTGTGCATCCCTGTCGGAATGCCGCGCCCGTTATCCTGCACGGTAACCGCGCCATTCTTGTGCAGCGTGACGTCGATCGCCGTACAAAATTTCGCCAAATGCTCGTCCACGGCGTTATCGACGATTTCCCAGACCAGATGATGAAGGCCGGAGCTGCTCGTGCTGCCAATGTACATGCCCGGCCGTTTTCTGACAGCGGTCAAGCCTTCGAGCACTTGTATATCATCGGCCTCGTAATTCCGTTCCGGGGCCGCTGTTTTTGCGAAAAGATCTACTTGCTCTGCCATGGGTATGCCTCCTAAATTTTGCGAAGCTTCACGTTTCCATATCTTCAAGCTATTTTAATTCAACTTATCCCGATTAGTAAAGATACGAGTATTACGACTGTTATGAAGTTTGTGCCCTTATCAATATCGGTCCAAAGCGCTCGATGGATTAACAGAATAACATAAATTCGCGTCCCACGCTAAATTATTCATGCTCGTTATCGCCAAGTTCCATTCATGACTCGTCAAAAAAGGAGCGGCTCCTCCTTGTTGTCGCACAAGGGAAGCCGCCGCATAGATGTCTGCTCAATCGTACTGAATATGGAGTGATTCCGCCGCTTGGCGGGCCAGATCCCGGGCCTCGTCAACGCTGCCAGCCGAGGTCAAGGCAACCGCCATCCGGCGGCCGACTTTAGTCTCCGGCTTGCCAAAGACGCGCACCTGCGTATTCGGCAGAGCCAGCGCTTGTTCAACGCCGCCGATGCGGAAGGAAGCGGATTCCCTGTCCGCCTTCAGCGTATGGGTTGCCCCCGGCGTAAGCAGTCGGATCGTTGGAATCGGGAAGCCGAGAATGGCTCGAACATGCAGGGCGAACTCCGACAGATCCTGCGTCGCCATTGTGACCATGCCCGTGTCGTGCGGACGAGGAGATACTTCGCTGAACAGAACGCCGCCTTGGGTAATAAACAGCTCTACCCCGTACAGACCGTAGCCTCCAAGCTCGTCCGTAATGCGCAGTGCAATATCTTCCGCTTGCTTGACTTGCTCCGGAGTCATATGATGGGGCTGCCAGGACTCGATATAGTCCCCATCCTTCTGAACATGGCCGATTGGCGCGCAGAAGCTTGTCCCGGATACCGAACGGATCGTAAGAAGCGTAATTTCGGATTCGAACGTAATAAAGCCTTCCACGATAATCCGCGCTTTTTTCGCGCGGCCGCCTTCCATGGCATAATTCCAGCAGCCTTCGATGTCGGCTTCCGTCTTGCAGACGCTTTGCCCTTTGCCAGAAGAGCTCATAATCGGCTTGATTACGCATGGCAGACCAATCTCTTTGACAGCGGCCTTCAGCTCGTCAAGCGAATCCGCGAACAAATAAGGAGCCGTTGGCAGACCAAGCGTCTCGGCCGCCAGACGGCGAATGCCCTCGCGGTCCATCGTCAGACGGGCAGCGCGCGCGGTAGGGATAACATTAAAGCCTTCCTGCTCAAGCTCCAGCAGCGTTTCGGTAGCAATCGCTTCAATCTCCGGAACGATAAAGTCCGGCTTCTCGTCTTCGATAATCCGTCTGATTGCGGCACCGTCAAGCATATCCGTTACATGGCAACGATGGGCAACCTGCATCGCCGGCGCGTTCACATAGCGGTCAACCGCAATCGTCTCTACGCCAAGGCGCTGTGCCTCAAGCGCAACTTCCTTGCCAAGCTCGCCCGAGCCGAGCAGAAGAAGCTTGCGTGCATTCGTTGTCAATGGTGATCCATACATAATAAAAAAGAACCTCCCGGAAGAACCCAGCGACGAGCGAACGGAATATCCTTGTATTCCCCGAAGTCTGGTTTATTTTCTTCCATTGTGGAGGTTCTTTAACTAAAAATCAATACTAGGCCGACAAGAATCGATATTGGGCCTCGATAAGTCCGTTATAAACGCCGTTTTTCCCGATTAGGGCATCATGGTTGCCCTGCTCCACGATCCTGCCATGGTCCAGAACGATAATTTCGTCCGCATTGCGGATCGTAGACAGACGGTGGGCAATCATAAACGACGTACGTCCCTTCAGCAGCGTCTTCAGCGCCTCCTGAATCTTCAGCTCCGTCTCGGTATCGATGCTTGCCGTCGCTTCGTCCAGAATAAGCACGCGCGGATCGGCCAGCAAAGCGCGCGCGAAGGAAAGCAGCTGGCGCTGCCCCATCGACAGTACGTTCCCCCGCTCCTCGACCTCCGTATCGTAGCCGTCGGGCAGAGACATGATGAAATCATGCGCGTTAACGGCTTTGGCTGCCTCTACAATCTCGTTGTCCGTAGCGTCCAGGCGTCCGTAACGGATATTGTCGCGGATCGTGCCCGAGAAGATAAAGGTATCCTGCATGACGAGGCCTACTTGGGAACGAAGGCTGTCAAGCGTAATGTCGCGAATGTCTTGTCCGTCAATCCGCACAACGCCGGAAACCGGATCGTAGAAGCGGCAGAGCAGGTTAATGATCGTGCTTTTGCCGGAGCCGGTATGGCCAACAAGCGCTATGGACTGCCCGGCTTTAACGTTAATGCTGATCCCATGCAGCGCGGGCCGCCCTTTCTCGTATTCGAACACGATATTGTCGAAATGCACGTCGCCCCGGATGCTGGCAAGCGGCTTTGCGTATTCCAGCTCGCCAACCGTAGGCTCTTCGTCGATAAACTCGAAGATGCGCTCGGACGAAGCCATCGCGACAAGCAGCTGGTTATACACCTGGCCGAGACGGTTAATCGGATCCCAGAAGTTGCCGACATAGTTGGCAAAGCCAACGAGCAGACCAACGGTAATTTCCTGATGCTCAATCAGATAAGCGCCGTACCAGAACAAAATAAACGTGCCGATCGCCGAAGTTACTTCAATAACCGGGCCGAACGTCTGGTTAAGCGCGGATGCCTTATTCCAAGCCCTTACGTTAACGGCATTCATATTATCGAAGAAGCGCATGTTTTCTTTTTCCTGCACGTAAGCCTGCGTAATCTTCATCCCTTGAATGCTTTCGTTCAAGTGGGAGTTGATCCGCGACTGCTTCTTGCGCACGTCCTGCCAAGCGAAACGGATCCGCTTGCGGAGCGTGGACGAAACAAGGAACATGATCGGAACCGTAATCATCACGGCAAGACCAAGCTTAAAGTTCCAGATCAGCAGAATGATTACGATACCCAGGAGCTGCACGCAGTCCATGAGCGAGTTGACGACGCCGTTCGTGAACAAATCCTGCAGGGCGTTAACGTCGTTGGTTACCCGCACAAGCACGGAGCCCGCGGGACGCTTGTCGTAGAAACGGAACGACAGCTTCTGAATATGCTGGAATAGGTGATGGCGGAGGTCGTAAATAACCTTCTGCCCGATAATGTTCGTATACTTGATCCGATACTGGTTCGAGGCCCACTGGATAATAAACAGAGCCACCATAATGCCTGCAACCAGATAAAGCTTGCCGTAGCTCGTATGGCCGTTTTCCGGCTGAATAGCCTGGTCAATCGCCACAATGGTTAAGGCCGGAACGGTGAGCCTGGTGGCCGTGCCGATAATCATGGCGACGATAACCGGAATCAGCTGGCGCGTATACGGCTTCATATAGATGAACAAGCGCCGCATCTGCGCCCAGTTGAACGGTTTTTCGATCGCATCGTCATCCTGGTAAATAAACCGTTCCTTCTTCTCGCTTGCATTCTTGATCCTATCCTTCAGTTCCTTATTCGAACTGCTCATTGAACAACGCTCCTTTTCCGCTCCGGTACCGAAGAATCGAGGTTCGCAAGCGGCCGATCGGCATATTGAATATTATAAGTCTCGCGGTACGGGCCATGCTGGGCAACCAGCTCGTCATGCGTACCGCGCTGCACGATATGTCCTTTGTCCAATACGATAATTTCGTCGGCATGTCGGAGCGACGAGATCCGGTGCGCAATAATAAACGTAGTCCGACCGGCCATCAGCTCTTTGAAGCCGGCCTGGATCTCGTGTTCCGTCTCCATATCGACGGCGCTGGTCGCATCGTCGAGAATAAGAATGCGGGGATTGCGGATCAGTGCGCGGGCTATGGCGATACGCTGCTTCTGGCCGCCGGATAAGCCCATCCCTCTCTCCCCTACGATTGTTTCATAACCAAGCGGGAGCTCCATAATGAAATCATGGGCTTTCGCAAGCTTGGCTGCGCGGATAATTTGTTCGTCGGTTACATTTTTTTCCCCGTAGGCAATGTTGGTGCGGATCGATGCCGAGAACAGGAAGGTCTCCTGGAATACCGGCGCTATCTGGCTGCGCAGGCTTTGGACATCGAGATTCTGAATATCGATACCATCAAGGGTAACCCGGCCCGTTTTCACGTTATATGCTCTCATCATGAGCTGAATAATGGTGGATTTGCCCGAGCCCGTCGCCCCAAGCAGACCAACCACCTTGCCCGCCGGCGCGTCAATGTTAATGTTCGTGACCGCAGGCGTTTTGTCCGGATAATTGAAGGTCACGTTCTCAAAGCGGACATGGCCTCTTACCACCTCTTTATCCACTTCAACGGCGTTTTCGATGCTTTGGACATGGACATGCGTATTAAGCAGCTCCATAATCCGCTCGCCGGAAGCTTTGGACTGGGTATAGTTATTGATATGGAAGCCGATCCCCCACATTGGACCGATGATGTACCAAATCAAGCTGAAAAAGGCAACAAGCTCGCCGAGCGTTAAGGTACCGCGGATCACCATCGTGCCGCCCGCCAAGAGCAGGATGACGACGCTCAAGTTGGCGAGAAGCTCCATCGACGGGAAAAACTTCGCCCAAATCGAAGAGGCTCCAATCTGGTTTGCCTGGTATTGCTCGTTGCGCTTCGAAAATTTATCTACCTCATGAGGCTCGCGGGCAAAGGATTTGACCGTCCGCACGCCCGTAATGTTCTCCTGCACCGCCGTAGTCAGATTGCTCATCGCTTTACGCATCTCGCGGAAGGCCGGATGAATCCGGCTCTCGAAGCGGATCGCCGTGAAGGCAAGAAACGGAATCGTGACAAGCGTGATCAGCGTCAGCTTCCAGTCAATCGACATCATCATCGCCCCGCCGAACAAAATCATCAGCGCCACGTTCAGAATCTGCGCGAAGCCAAAGCCGATAAACTGGCGGATTGCTTCAAGGTCGGCCGTTAATCTGGACATCAAATCGCCTGTTTTCGCTTTATCGTAATATTGGAATGAAAGCGTTTGAAGTTTGTCGTAACAGGCGTTGCGCATGCGGAAGACCACCCGGTTGCCAAGCCTCCCGCCAAAAAATCCGTGCAGGAACTGCATGAAGCCCTTCAAGGTAACGACCCCTACGACGGAAAGAGCTAGCATCGGCACTTTGTCGAAGTCTTTCGGCTTGATCACATCGTCAATCAAGTAGCGCAGCAAATTCGGGTACACCAGGCCAAGGGCGGTCGCAAACATCAAACAAATAATGGATGACAGCAGGTACCTTCGCTCAACCCAATAAAACCGTTTCAATTGCCTAAAGACGTCCAAGTAAATCCATCTCCCCGTTCTTTATTTGTATAATTATGCAATGAATATTAGCAGTAACGGCGAGACCCGCGCAAACAGTAGATAATCACGTATATTTAGCTGAAACAGCCGATTATGGCGAATCGGGAAAGATTAACGGGGTATCCTCCTAAATAATCCATAATCATCC
The DNA here is from genome assembly GCF_004345425.1 of Paenibacillus sp. BK033. Lineage (GTDB taxonomy): Bacteria > Bacillota > Bacilli > Paenibacillales > Paenibacillaceae > Pristimantibacillus. The sequence continues at coordinate 1,389,112 of NZ_SLVP01000001.1, read as the reverse complement.
CGGATGTGTGGCAATTCCTCCATTTTTGCACAGAAGCACACAGAGATATGTAAAAGGGCCAAAGAAAAGATTTTTTTAAAACGGAAGAAGCGCCCTTCCCAAGGAAAGGACGCGGCATCGTTAAGGGTGCAACAGACCGATAGTTAACTCTTGTTCCAGCTGCATCCCCGAGTATAATGAGGGATATAAAGGAACGAGGAGCATGCCAAATGGATAAACAAAAAGCCGTTCTGCTCGGACAATTTCTGAAATCGCGCAGGGAGAAAATGAAGCCTTCCGAAGCCGGTCTCCCTTCGGGTTACGGCAAACGAAGAACGCCCGGTCTCCGCCGCGAAGAGGTCGCTCAGCTTGCCCATGTCAGCACAACCTGGTATACCTGGCTCGAGCAAGGGCGGGCTTCCACCCCGTCGAGACAAGTGCTGGACAACGTCGCCCAGGCACTGAAGCTAAGCAAGAATGAGCATCTGCATATGCTTCACCTGGCAAACCTGGAGCTTCCGAATGCTATTACAGCCATGAAACAGCTGTCTCCGGATATCGAAAAGCTCATCGCTCAGCTGCCCTACCCTGCTTTCGTCGCGACTGAACGCACGGAGGTTCTAAGCTGGAACAATGCCGCCTGCCGGATCATTTTCGACTTCCCTTCGGTTCCCGCCGACGAACGCTGCATGGCCTGGCTGACGTTCACGGATCAGAACTTGCGCCGTTCCATGCCGGATTGGGAGGAATACGCCCAATATACGGCCGGCGTGCTTCGCGGACGCTACGAAAAAAACTTAAACGACCTGACCTTCCGCAAGCTGATTGACCGGCTGACGGCGGCAAGCCCGGAATTTCTCGAGCTATGGTCAACGCACGACATTATGGATAAGACCATTAAGACCATTCGTCTGCTTCATCCGGAAGCCGGGCTGCTCACCTTCAATATCAATACCTTCTCCCAAATCAACGGGGACAGCAGCACGCATTGCTGCGTATACATGCCAACGGAAGGAACCGGTACGCAAGAAAAAATGCAGCTGCTGCTAGACGGCTAGCGATTCGATTGCCGGGATCCCACTTCCAAAACCAATTTGCCCGTAGATTTTCTATCTTCGATTAGTCTATGGGCTTCTCCGGCTTCGTGCAGCGGCAGAACGCCTGTTACATCTACTTTCACCTTCCCGCCCGCCACCAAAGCCAGGGCCTTCCGCGCGGATTCGGCAACCAGCTGCGGCGCCGTCATACTCAACAGCTGCAGGTTAAAGCCGGATACGGTTTTGCTTGCAAACCATAATTCGTTCAGGGATTGCCTTACATCTTCCGCGTCGCTGGCATTCCCCATTGCGATTAATTTTCCGAGCGGCTTAAGCAGTCGCATCGAAGCTTCCCTCATCAGCCCGCCAACCGGATCAACCACAACGTCTACACCCTGTCCGCCCGTCCTCTCCGACACCAACGCCTCGAAATTCTCCCTCAGATAAACCTCGTCATAACCTAGGCCTTTCGCATAATCCAACTTATCGGCGCTTCCCACCGTTCCGATAACAAATCCGGCCCCAAGCGCCTTTGCGACCTGCCCGATTGCGCTGCCAACGCCTCCCGCAGCCGCGTGGACAAGCACCGTCTCGCCATGCCGCACGCGGGCCACCTGGGTAAGGATCATGTATGCCGTCGTTACATTCGACGGGAAAGCAGCCGCGCTCTCCATGCTGACTTGGCCACCCGCTTCACCAAGCGGGAATACCAGCTCTGCCGGCACTTTGACAACCTCCGCGTAACCGCCGCCGCCAACAATCGTTAAGGCTGCAACCTGCTGACCGGGACGGAAGCCCGTTACCTTCTCCCCTATCTCCCGAATCGTGCCCGAGACTTCGATTCCCGGTACGAATGGAAGAGGCAAATTCGGCACGCCGCCTTTTCGGAACAGCACCTCCGCATAGTTAACCCCTGCATAAGCTACATCTATCGTCACTTCTTCAGGTCCCGGCACGGGAGCCTTCAAATGGGTCATGGTCAATACTTCAGCATCGCCAAACCGCGGAATCATTAATGCACGCATATTAGCGCCTCCTTGTGCTTGAGTTCTCTTCCATTATGAAAAAAACAAAGGAAGTCAGCCAGTTGGCGGTTATACAGGTACCCGCAGTAACAGGCATCGCCGAACATAAGCAGCAAGGAACTGAAGCGATGCGATTCCGAATTCCAGTAAGCTTGAAATTCCCGAATCGGAACACCTGTCGCCCGGGAACCGTTACGAACCGGTAAAAGTCGCAGAGCATATTAAACGTTTTTTTCTTGACTTATAACAGAAAAAGCAACAAGAAAAACGGTCATGATATTTTGAAGAGAAACAATAGCAACAATTTCCCGCCTTCAAGCGTTAACCTTGCTAAGGGGGGAGAGCATGATCCGAATTCTTGTCATCTTAAGCGTTGCCTTTGCGTTTCTCGCGGGATGCGGCAAAGAGACGCTGAAGACTCAAATGCCCGAGAAAATGCCGGAGGATTTCCGATTCTCCGTCAGCTACGGATACGGCGAGGTAAATAAAAACGAAATCAACACGTACGCGGGAACCGTCACAAAGGATCTCGTCACGAAAGGGACGGCCACGGCAGCTTTGTCTTTCAGCGACGATGAGCTTCAATCCATTTATACCAAAATGAAAGACATTGCCGTCCTAGACGAGAAACAGTTCCCGCAAAAGGGTAACTGCTCGCAGACGCCAAGCAGCACCGACAGCTGGAAAATGACCGTTAACGGCGAGACGAAGACCTTGTCATGGACAAACGAGTATTGCGACATGACGAAGGATGCGCAGGATCTGCTTGAGCTGAGGAGTTACATCCAGAAGCTTGTGGAGGGAAAAGACGCCTATAAAGCCTTGCCCGCTGTTGAAGGCGGATATGATTAAACGGCATCCCTTGCGGGATGCCGTTTTTCTATTCCGATTATTTAGACCACTGCGAGAGCAGCAGCTTGGCTTGCGAGGTCAGATTTTTGACAGCGGCATCGGATACTTGATCCTTGCCGGAACGCTTGTCCAGCTGAGACAGGAATTTGCCTACAAAATCAGCGGCTTTGTCCCGGGCTCCCTTCCCGTATTGGTGCTGTGCCTGCTCCAGGGAATTGGCCAGCTGGCTGGCAATGACCCCTTTTACGCTGCCGTCGGCGATATAGCCTTCCAGCTTGGTTTGCAGGCTGCTTAACAGACCTGGAAGCGATGCATTCGGAACCGAAACATTGTTAAAGTTCGTATCCGATGCAAAATAGAAGCTTGTATACGATGGCTGGTTATACGCCGTATTTTGACGGGCAACCTCGGCTCTGTACTGCGGATCATGCATCAAGGTATACAGCTTCCGGTCGGTCAGCTCGGTACTCATATAAATTCGGATGGCACTGCTGTCCGTTGTACGTACAAGCAGCTCCTCTCGCCAGTCTCCGAAAATATCAGCCACAAGCGAAGGATTGCCCTTCGTATAGTTGTTGGTCAAGGTACCGGTTGCCGTCAGCAGTTTTCCCCGCTTCCAGTCATCGATGGTTGGCGTTACGTCGATAGCGCCATTAACGATTTGCGTCGTCATGTCCCCCGCCCATTTGATGCTCATATTCGTTCCCGGCGCTGAATTCCCCAGCTTCTGACCGTCCGCGCTCCAGAGCCCAACCGCCCATGTTTCCAGTCCAGGCCTTGCTGCATCCACATCCCCAATCATGCCTCGTCCCGTATCCTTGCCGGTATATCCGCCATACAACACTTTCCCGGTCTTCGCATCACGCAGCGAATAGCCGTAAGGGGCATAAGCTCCGCCTTCGTGAACCATAAAAATTTCAAGACCCGGACGGTTCGGATCGATGTCCGTCACATGCAAGGCATCACCGTGACCCAGTCTTGCCACCGCGCCGGGCGTTGCGCTTTGAGGAGGCATAACATCCATCGAGCTGTAGAGCAGACTGCCGTCGTGGTCAATCGTTGCGGAGCCGTATACGATCTCCTGCTTGCCGTCGCCGTCTACGTCAGCCGCGCTTAACGAGTGCGCGCCTTGGGTAGTAAGCGTGCCAAACTCTGGATCCGTACCGTCGCGGCCATGCGGCCCGTCATTGAACGGGTTCGTCATCGGTGTCCAGCCGCTGTCCACATACCAGTTCTCCTTCAGATGATGGCCGTCCCAACCATACGAGACGAGAGTCGATCGTGTGTAATAACCTCTGGCAAAAACGGCATACGGATTTTGACCGTCCAGGTAAGCAACGCCAGCGAGGAACCGGTCTACCCGGTTAGCCGGCTCGATCCGGCTCATCGCATAGTCGCCCCATAACAGCCCGTCATCCTCACGAAGCGTCTTGAACGGAATGGTCTCCAGCTCTTTGCCGGTCTCCCCTTCGAATACCGTCAAGTATTCCGGCCCGTCCACGATAAAGCCCTCGAATTCGCGCAGCTTGTTGTTTACGCTCCGGCTTGGCGCGTAGACATCCATGAAATAATCCGTCAGGCTGCGCGCATCCTCGAGGGACAGCGGATAGCTGTATTTCGGCGCAATGCCGAAAGCTTCCTCCAGCGTTTTGGGCCAGCTGCCGTTCTTCACCTCTTCCCGGTCGCTCCAGCCCATAAACAGGTTCACCACATGATCGTAATAGCCTTGCGCGCTGAGTCGGTAATCGTCTTCATTGCTGTAGCCGGCATCCAGATCCGCTTTCGGCATGGTAATATATTTCTCGGATTCGACCTTGCCGTCTGCTCCGTATTTCAGCACTTTCGTTCCCGGGGCGGTCTTGAACATCATTTCCGACTTGCCGTCCCCGTCAAAATCGTAAACCAGAAACTGCGTGTAATGCGCCCCGGAACGAATGTTAACGCCAAGGTCTACCCGGTACAGCAGCTTGCCTTCGAACGTGTAGCAATCGATATAGGTTTTGCCCGTATAGCCCCGCTGCGAGACATCCTTGGAATTGGAAGGCTCCCACTTGACGAAAAACTCGTACCGCCCGTCGCCGTCTACGTCCCCCACGCTCATATCGTTGGCGGAATACGTGTAAGCCTCGCCTTTTGGCGTAACCCCGTCCGCGGGCTTGTTCAGCTTCAGGTCATAATAAGCCTGTGCCCAAGGCTGAACGGCGGCGCTTTGATCGGTCTCTTTCCCGCCGGTTACCGCCGAAACGTAATACTTGGAAGCTGATGTTCCCCGCGGATCCAGATAATTGGTGCTGTCCGTAACGGTAGCAATCTGAACTCCGTCCCGGTAAACGTTAAATGCCGGTCCCGTTAAACCTTTATCCGTGCTGCCCGTTACCTCGTAGGATAAGAGCCTCCAGCTGATAAACACCCCTTCCGAAGTTGTGGCCGCCGCAAGTCCCCGGTCCAAATATTCTAATTGCACGCGTTCTTTGCCCCCTTGTTGGCTGACCGTGCCTTGCTCCGCAGAAGCTGCCCATGCGGAACCCGTCATCGTAAGGGATAAGGCGAGAACGCCAGCCATCATTGTTCGAATTGCTTTCTTGCTAGTTGCACGCTTTGCCATTACTAGTTCCTCCCGAAAAAAATAGATTTTGGATGCGCTTACAAAAGAAGCTGCCTCGATAACCCTCCTTTCTTCCTATTACAGATAAATACTGGAAATCACCCCTTCATTATAGTTGAGGGTCGAACATTTCCCATCCAAAAAACAGTGTATTTCTTTCAAAAAACCGACTTTATGGGCAGCATTCTTTGACTAGCCCGGCAATGATCATACTGGTATCCTGCATCCGGAGGATTGCTTTCCGAAGATGTAGTCCGTAAGATTCACCGCACTGGACTACCACTTGGATGCAAAAAAAAGCCCGCAACGGCTCAGAAAGCCGTTGCGGGCATAAACGCGATAATTGCAAGAAAAGGTTAAGCGTCCGCGGAGGATTGAAGGTCCGCAATCTGCTGATGAAGTCTGCCAAGCTGCTCGGTATCCGCTTCGTCAGACAAGGAAGTCTGCATGCCTTGCACGTAACGGGATAAATCGTCGGCTAAGGCAGCGCCAGTCTCCTCCGCGCATTGTCTCCACAGGCCGGTATACAAGCCGGACCAGCTGTCGATATGCTCGTTCATCCATGCATGCAGGGCGGGAGAAGCGGCCTCTTCCAGCTCTTTGCGAAGCTGTGCTTTACCGTCGCCTTCAAAGAATTGACGAGGAGATTTGAAGCGGCTCCACAGCCACTTGGCATCCACGCCGGACATTCTCCATTCCGCTACGGCGTCCGGAGTAGGAAGATCCTTTGCCGTATAAGCTGCGCTGCTGTAACCGGCAATCAGCGATTCCAGCTGCTCGGTCAAGTTCGCGTACAGCTTCTTGAGCAGGCTGTTCACCTTGCGATCCAAGCGAAGCGTTGTCGCCTGAAGCTCCTGGGACAGCTCGGTCTGCACCTGACGCTGGAGCTCGAGCCATGCGGTCCAGATCATTTTGCGCAAATCCCGGCCGTCATCCTGCAGCGTTGAAGGGTTAAACGCGTAATTGTAAAACTCCCCGAAGCGGAGCTGGATACGCTGCACGACGTAATACAGCAGCTCGTTCAGCTCTTGAAGCATTTGCGCCGGAGGATCGTTTTCCTGGAAGGTCCGGATCGATGCGTTCGCTTCGATCAACAGCTTGCCAAGGCGTTCGCTCTCCGCCTGGCGGGATGCGGCATCGCCCGCTGCGCTCTTCAGCCAGCCTGCCACCGTGGAAGCGGCTCTTGCAATCTCCTGCTCTGCCGCATCAACGGCCAGCTTGCCAAGGTCGTTCTGCACGAAGCCAAGGAAAGACTGCTCGAAAGCGCCGATACCCGATTGGGAAAGCAGCTCCGTATTGCCGTCCATCTTGGCATCCAGCCCTTGCAGACTGGACACCGGGAATAAGCGCGGATTACGGATGCCATGCTGAAGCAGGTTGGTCTCGACGTGGCTAAGCACGCCTTCAAGCTCCTCCGCATCGGCTGCCAGATCGGCCGCGTTGACGAGGAAGAACATTTTATCAAGCTCGAATTGATCCTTCACGCGTCCAAGCTGCATCAGGAACTGACGGTCGGCTTGCGAGAAGGCATGGTTATAGTAAGTGACGAACAGGACTGCGTCCGCGTTCTTGATGTAATTGAAGGCTACGCCCGTATGCCGGGCATTCACGGAATCTGCTCCCGGCGTATCCACAAGAACGATCCCTTGACGCGTCAGCGGGCAATCGTAATGAAGCTCGATCTCGCTGACGAAGCAGGAACGGGACTCCTCGGCTACAAACTTCTCGTATTCGTCCTGCGAAACCGAGATTTGGGTGCCAAGCAGCGCTTCATGCGCCTCCCAGCCTTTGCGGGCTGCGCGAAGGAAGCTGTAATGCGGACGTCCTCCGGCATGGATCGCATCCGGCGTCAACATGTCAATGGCAAGCATGATAGCCGATGCATTCGGCAAGGCGGATTCGGATGCGTCCTCGCCAAGCAGCGCCAGCGAATAGCGCAAATCTTCGATAATGGCGTCATGGGACTTCATGACGACAAGGGCAGTGCCATGCTCGTGCTCCGCCGTTGGCGGCACGAGGCGGTTGATCGCCGCGGTTGTCGGGTTTGGCGACACCGGCAGCACCGGCTCGCCAAGCAAAGCGTTCGCGAGCGAGGATTTGCCCGCGCTGAAGGCTCCGAACAGCGCGATGGTGAACCGGCTGTCCCGCAGCCGGTTGGCTTTATCGCGCATAGCGTCCGCGCTGGCGGTCAGCGGCGCGTAAGGCGCGAGCAGCGCAGCAGCGCGCTCGAGGCGCGCCGCGGCGCTATGCTGCTGCGCGAGCGCCGCGCCGCCGGCGAGCGCGGCGCTATGCTGCGGCGCCGCTGCGCGAGCGGCCGCGCGCTGCTGCGCTGGCGCGCCGGCGTTGCCGCTTGGCGCAGCAGCGGCGCTTGCCGCCGGCGCAGCCGCGTGCGCGGCGCTAGGCGCCGGCAGCGCCGGCCGCGGCGCGCGCGGCGGCAGCGCCGCGGCGAGCTGCGCCGCATGCGCGGACGCGCGCTGCGCCAGCGCCGCTAGCTGCGCGAGCGCGCCGGCTTGCTCGCCAAGCGCCGCTAGCTGCGCGGCTGCTTCATTCGCCGCGGCTGTGCTCGCGGCGGCAACATGCTGCGCAAGCACGTCGATGATATCGAACGCGTGCTTGCGGTAGATGAGCTTCACTTCCGCGGCAAGCTCGCGGCTGTAGACCATCGTATATTCATTGCCGAAGGTCGCCCCGGTATTTACTTTCTCGATAAGCCAATTCGGCTCAGGCTGCCAGGACAAGCCGGAGGTCAGCTCCTGCTCCATCCGGTCAGCCGGATAGCCGGCCTTCTCAGCCGCACGGCGCAGCAGGTCCTTCACATGCCAGTCAATGGCCGCATTCACCTGGGAGGCAAATTCCGTCCGGAACGTCTCCAGTCTGCGTTCCTGCTCGGCAGCCGTTTTCGCGCCGGCAAACAGCAGGCCGGTCTTGAACCCTGGCTTCCGGCTTTCCAGGAAGACATGCGCTTTATCCCGCAATGGCGCCGGGGTAATGATCGCGTTATCCAGAAGCGACTGGACGCTGCGGCGGAGCTCAACGCGAAGGCGCTCCGGCTCCTCCGCAAGACGGTTCTTCTCGGCTTCAAGCTGAGCCATCTCCGCCTTTACCTTGGCTGCCGCTTCCTCGCCTCCAGCTTCGGCAATCAGGCGTTCACGCTCCGGTTCATCCCGCAGGTCCCACCATTTTTTGTGCTCGGCCACCAGATGATGCAAGGACGCATCTACGCTGTAAGCCGCAAGGGGCACTCTCTCCGCTGCCAACTGGGACAGCAACAGCTCGAACTGCTCCCATTCCTGATGAGGATGATCCGGCTGCCGCAACGACAAATAAACGATTCCCGCCGGCTCCAGGTGCCAAGCTTGAAACGCTTCTTCCACGCTCTTCCGGTACTGCTCGAATGATAATTCACGGTCACGGTGCTTATCAATTTGATTTACGATAAAGTATAAGGGCTTGCCCCAGTCCTTCAATTGCTTCGCAAACGCAAAGTTAATCTCGGATTGGACATGGTTATAATCCATGACATAAAAAACGACATCCGCCAAATGAAGGGCAGATTCGGTCGACATTCTGTGAGCGTCATCCGTGGAATCAATACCGGGAGTATCTAGAAGCACCGTATGGTCGCCAAGGCGGCCGGTAGGATAATAAATGGATACGGATTCGATGTTCTCGCCGTCTTTGCAATACGCGTCCAGCTGCTCGAGCGGAATATCCACGCTGACGCGCTCTCCGTTCTTCACGCTTACGACGCTTGCCTTTGCCGTCTCGCCGCCGCGAATGGCTACGACGTTCGCGCTCGTAGGTATCGGGCTGGACGGAAGCAGCTGTGCTCCGCATAATCGGTTGACCAGAGTTGATTTGCCGGCCGAAAAATGTCCGCAAAATGCAACAGTAAGCCGGCCTTCGGCCAGCTTACTGTTCAACTCCAGTACTTGCTTTGCGTGCAGACTGTCGCCCGCCGACTGCATTTCCTCAGCGACAAGGGACAGTGCTTCTGTCATGCTTCGTACTGTCGTTTCCATCATGGTCTATACAGCTTCCTCTTCCGCAGGCAGGCAGATTTCGAATACGTTGCCGTGCTGCAAAATCATAATGTTGCGCTCTTTTTCCTTCATAACAACGACTTCAGGCTTTTGGCGCATACGCTCGATGTACTGATCCGGCACATCGCCGGAGCCGCTTACGGTAACGCCTTCTACCAGAATATCCTCGTTCTCTTGCGGAGGTGCTTCGAGGACCTGTTCAAAAATATCGGAGAACAGTTCAAAATTGTTTGTATACACGGAAATGCATTTCATCGTCATCATCCTTCACTGGCTTTTTTCGGTTTAGTTGCCTTGATTTTAGTTTTCGTTTGTCCACCCGGCTTCATGCGCTGTTTGCCTTCCTTGCACAGATCCAGCAGCGGGCATATCGGACATTGCGGGTTTTGTGCTTTGCAATGATAGCGGCCGAAAAAAATAAGCCGGTGATGGGTGAGCGTCCATTCCTCGCGGGGCACAAGCTTCATCAGCTTCTTTTCAACTTCCAGCACGGTATCATCCAGCTTAGCCACGCCAAGCCGTTTCGATACCCGCTCCACATGCGTATCTACGGCGATTGCGGGTACGCCAAACGCGTTCGAGACAACAACATTGGCTGTCTTTCGCCCAACGCCGGGCAGCTCCGTCAGCTGCTCATGCCTCTCGGGAACTTCCCCTTCGTATTTATCGATTAGGATGCGGCATAGCTTTTGAATATTAGATGCCTTACTGCGGAATAGTCCGATACGGCGAATATCCTGCTCCAGCTCTTCCAACGGCACAGCCAAATAATCCTCCGGCCGTTTGTATTTCTGAAACAGATTGACAGTGACTTTGTTCACCGTCTCATCCGTACATTGCGCCGACAGCAGGACGGCAATGGTCAGTTCGAACGGGTTGCTGTGATGCAATTCACAATGCGCATCCGGGAACATCTCCGCCAACGTATCCAATATATGTCGCATCTTCTGCTTCGCATTCATCGTCTCTCTCCTAATCCCAAACACTATCGTTCAAAGTGTAGCGAAATTTGTCACGAGAAGCAACCTTATTCGGCCGTAAATAAAGAAAAAACCGCCCTTTTGGACGGTATTTTCACAAAATATAAGAATTTAGGCCGAGATCTTTTTTAAATCCCGTTAATTTTTAACAGAAGCCTACGATTTTACGATTTTGAGTGCCGTATTATTGAAGGCATAAACCGTAATCGTATCTCCGTCTTTTAATGCGCTCACTTGGATGGACGCATTGTTATACAGGATTTTGGTGTTCGAAGTAATATAGGCAAAGTTGCCGTTATCCTCCGACGTATTTTTGTAGGTCCACAGGGTTGCGTTAGGAGCATCGTACTTCCAGTAAGTACGCTTGTCGCCGACTGCTACCGTAACAATCGTCTGCTCGTTCTCGTCCTTGTAAACTTGAATGATATCTCCCGCGGCTACCGCGGAAGACGAATAGGTGGTCTGAGTCCCTTTGATGACTTTTATGCCTTTCGAGAACGTTACCGTTGACGATGTGCCGTTAGGTTCGGTAACGGTCAGGCTGCTTGCCCCAACGGAGGAAACGGTGCCGTATTTCATCGTAATCGTCTTCACCGACTGGATGTTGCTGCCGATGTAAGGGACATTAATGATGGTGCCGCTAGTCAGAGCGCCCACCGTTAAAGCATTCCCATTCTCGTCCGTGATCGGAACATTGACCAGCGAGATGTCTTTTTGCGAGTTATCCGCCGCTTTCACCGTAACAAGCTTTGTAGAAGCGTTTGCGGACACAACCTGGTACTGCAAGGTTTTATGGACCTGAATCGTAGCTGCCTTCTCCTGGTTGGCATCCAGCAGCACGGTTACGGTATCTCCTGCCTGCAGGCTTCCGATTGTCGGCACGGCTACGCCGGGAATTTGGAGCAGCGGCGATACGTAAGGAATGGTTACCTTTTCGCCTGAATCGAGTTTAACGGACAGTAATTTATCCGTGGTATTTACCGATACCAGGCTGCCCGTCTGTTTGTAAATAAAGCTAAGCGAGATAATGTTTTTGCCGGAATACGTAATTTTCACTTTGCGGTTCGCAACCAAGTAAGATCTCGCCTGGCTCACTGTAATGGACGATCCATTGTAATCAATCTTGGTGGAATCCGTGAGGAACAAGGCATTCGCGTTCGATGTGGCAGGATCGTATAACGTAAGCAGCTTATTGTCGCCGCTGTAATTGACAACCGTAGCGGAATCCATCGTCGAGACGTTCCGGTTTACGACTTCAATGCGAGTCACCTGCTGTTCATCGTTCAAAGTAAGCTTGATATTATCAACTTCCTTGAGCAAATCGCTCACCGTAGGCGCATCGATACCGTTTATTACAACAGTCACGTTATCGGCCAGAAATTTGGATTGCAGAGTACCGTCTGCCAAATAATTGATCAGGCCGCTGCCTGCGGAATAAAATTGTCCGGTTACGGTATTAGCGCCAGTCTGTACTTCTGCCGTGATGGATACAACCTGGGGAGCCGTGCGGAAAGTATCCTGTACGATGGTCAGATTCGTATCGCGCTTTAGATCGGAAATTTGGAGCGTTTTGCCGTTGCTGTCTTTTACGGTAACCGCGCTGCTATACGTGAACTTCACAGGCTCGTCGTTCACCCAAGCGTAGAAATAACGGTCCGTCGTATTGATGCGGTCCAGCTTGGCGATTGTCGTTTTGACATGCTGCTCCGTGCCTTGCGTTTCCACATACAGCGCTTTGCCGGAGCCGCCGATCAGCGTAACGTCCGTATACAGCTTGATATCCCCCGCCGCAACGGCGTTATCGCTGTCTGCCGAATAGTACAAGGTATTGGAATCAAGCGTGTAAGTCGTTTCTTTCCCTTCGCTGTACAGCGTGATCGATGTGGCCGTCTGCGCTGTAACAATGCCGTTTACTTGCCCTTCATACGCCACTTGGTACTGCTTCTCCGCCCGGCTGAACAAGGTTGCAAGGCTCGCCCGGTTAACCGGAGCTTTCGGATCAAACTTCGTCGCGGATACTCCCTTTACCAGATCAAGCGATACGGCCGCGTTGACGTAGCCTAAATATTTTGCCGTGATCTGATTGCCGTCAGCGAATGTAGAAGCAGTCTTGCTTAGATCATCCGCCAAAGCTTTTTTATCGATAGCTCTCACCATGAGCTTGGTTACCCATTCGCGAGTTGCCGGAGTTGTCCCCCATGTCGCTTTAGGATTTGCGGCCGCGTTGGCATACTCCTCGTTCTGATCCAGCAATCCGTGTTTGAAAGCTACAATAATATAAGGCTTTGCATAGTTGCTCACTTTAAAGGAATCGGGGTAGGCCACAATATCATCCGGATTTACTTCATCTTCTAGTCCGGCGAAGCGCAGCGCCATAACGACGGCCTCTTCTTGGGAAACGCTTTTTAGAGGGCGGAATTCCGTGGAACCGCTCGACGTTTTATATCCGTTAATAATGCCTTGAAGCGCCAGCTTCGAAACATGTTTCTGCGCCCATGCAGGGATCGTGTCAGCAAAAATGCTGGTCGATACTGCTGCAAATGCAGATGGAGCCGGCACTGAGATGGAGGTGCCACCGGCAAGCAAGGAGAACGCTAGAGCGCCGGCAATAAGTTTGGAACGGGACGAATGCATTGGCATGATTGAATAATCCTCCTCAATTCAATTGTTTGATACTAGGAATGACGAACCGTTGGATGGTCGAGGTCAAAGTGACCCATTAGGCTCTCCAGCGCTTTGCCGTCAACCAGAAGATCATAAGATTGCACAAAATCAAACTGGAACAATGTCTGACCAAGGGAATCCAGCAGCATTTGCTCTCCCGGTGCGCCAAGACGCGCGGTATCCGGCAGCTCAATATCGATTGTTACCGCATTATCCTTAAGCGTCACGGATTTGATCGGGATAGGCTTCCATAAATTCACCGTGTCTTCAGGACCGTCCTGCTGCAAAGCAGTTAATGCCTGCTTAATCAGATCTTCATTCGAGCTCGATTTCACTTGAACGTCCTTTGATACCATCTTCTCTAGCTCTGTATCGGAATAATAGATTTTAACCGTTGTTTCTTGTTCCGCCTGTACGGTCGGTTCCACGGACGGATCAGGAGTCGCCGTCGGCTCCGTTGTTGCGGGCGCTTCTATCGTTGGGCTTGGAGAAGGCGCATTGCCGCTTACTTCATTTCCGGACTGCCCGAGTGGTTTGTTCGTATTTCCGCATGCTGCTGCAGTCAGAATGACCGCAAATAATAATAGAATAATTGCCGGTTTGCGCACGATCGAATTCCTCGCTTTCTCAAGGTGAAACCGCCTTCGCCGCACTTAGACGGCAAGCTTGTTTCATTCCGGTGAGTTCTAAGCCCTTATCTAAGAGAGACGAATAAATTCTTAGAATCTAGGAAAGTTTCAGGTACTCCTTAATTCCAGCTACGATTTCCGCTGCCATTTTATTTTGCGCTGCATCGCTGTAGAGGATGTCGGAGTCGCCTTTATTGGATAAAAATCCGGTTTCGAGCAAAATAGCAGGCATCGTCGTTTCTCTCGTTACATGCAGGTTTCCGTATTTTACGCCGCGGTCCTTAAGGCCGGTAGCCTTCACGAGATGTTTGTGAATCACATTCGCAAGCGCTTTACTGCTGTCGCGCGTGTAGTAGGTTTCCGTTCCGGTTACGCTCGAAGTGGGGTTGCTGTTCCCATGAATCGAAATGAAAATATCCGCCTTGTTGTTCTTGGCGAACGTTACGCGGTCTGCAAGCGTTACGAATTTATCCTCCGGTCTGCTGAGCAGCGGCTTGATATTTTTTTCTTTGTCCAGCAAAGCTTTGACTTTGAGCGAGATGGCAAGATTCACTTCCTTCTCCCAACGCCCGTTGATGCTTTGCGCGCCCGGATCGGTTCCGCCGTGACCGGCATCGATAACAACGTTATAGACTTTATTGCCGGGATCCGTTGTAACGGGAGGAGGAGTCGTTTCCACGGGCGGCGGCGTAGTTGCCGGATCCGTAAGGCTAACCGTTAATACCCCCGCTCCGTTATCTTGAACCAATGCGTCCGCATCCGTATTCAAATCCAGCACTAGTCTAGCGGTAGCCGGATTCGTAGAGAATAGCGAATAACGGAACATGGAGATGTACGGATTATCCGCTACGGGAATCCTTGTTTCCGCACCGTTGAATTGAGAGGACATGACATCCGAGTAAGTCGTGTTCGGGAAATCGATAACGATACGACCCGGGTTGTCCAGCTTAAACGGTTTATTCGCCGTTACTTTACCGTCATAGTTGATGATAATGCCGAAGCTGCTGTCGTATTGAACGGAAGTGATTGAACCTGTCTGGCCGGGATCCGGCGTATTCGAAGGTTCTTCGGGGTCCGCTGCTTTGTACAAATAGACGGACTGCGACGGTTGATCCCATTTCACCGTTAATCCAAGCTGTTCGCTGACGAAACGGATTGGAATCATCGTTGTTCTGCCCTTCTGCAGCTTGGCAGACATGTCCATTTGCACCTTGTTGTTGTTGACGAGTGCAATGTTGTTGTCAATGGTAAGTACAATTTCGTTCTGATCGTTATGTATGGTGACTGTCTTTGTAGCTGCCGCCCAATTCACTTCATAGCCCATGTTCTCGGACACGACCCTGATTGGGACGAGCGTAAAATTGTTGACGATCTGCGGATCGTCAAAAGGCTTAAGCAATTGGTCGTTCAGATAAAGCTTTGGGACGACTGGCGTTGTTGCAGCTTGTCCCACTCCGGTGAACAAAGTAAACAGAACCGCCATAAACAACAAAATAGGTACAAACTTCTTCTTCATTTTCCACCTCGATGACTGAAATTGCCTGCATCGAATGGGAGATCATTCGACTTTGCTAGACGATTAAATAGACGCATTTTGTCAGAAAAAGTTGCGTATAGAGGAAAAAAGAGGACAACTCTTCTTTATCCGAAGAGCTGCCCTCTTTTCAAAGCTATCTATTAACCCAAGTAGGCAGGACGCTTTTGTTCGTAAGCCGTAATTTTGTCTTCGTGCTGAAGCGTCAGGCCGATATCGTCCAGACCAAGCAGCAGGAACTGGCGGCGGTGCTCGTCAAGATCGAAAGAAAGATCAAGTCCGTATTCGTCAGTCAGCTTTTTGTTCTCAAGATCAACGGACAGCTTGTAGCCCTCATGCTTCGCGGTGCGTTGGAACAGGTCTTCGACTTGCTCTTCGCTCAGCTTGATCGGCAGAATGCCGTTCTTGAAGCAGTTGTTGTAGAAAATGTCCGCATACGAAGGCGCGATAACAACCTTGAAGCCGTAGTCCAAAATCGCCCAAGGAGCATGCTCACGGGAGGAGCCGCAGCCAAAATTCGCGCGGGAGATCAGAACGGAAGCGCCTTGATAGCGCGGTTTGTTTGGTTCGAAATCGGCGTTGATTTCACCGTTTTCGTGAAAGCGCCATTCGAAGAACAGGAATTGGCCAAAGCCGCTGCGCTCGATGCGTTTCAGGAATTGTTTAGGAATAATAGCGTCCGTGTCGACATTCACGCGGTCGACCGGGGCAACGATGCCCGTAAGTTGTTTAAAAGCTTCCATGTCGGTAATACCCCTCTCTCACACGTTCAATTAGTTCAACACTTCGGATTTGATTTTCCAGTCGCGCACGTCCGTAAAGCGTCCGTTGATTGCGGCAGCCGCAGCCATTGCCGGCGATACGAGATGCGTACGTCCGCCCCGGCCTTGACGGCCTTCAAAGTTACGGTTGGACGTCGATGCGCAGCGTTGGCCCGGCTGCAGGACGTCAGGGTTCATCGCAAGGCACATCGAGCAGCCTGCTTCGCGCCATTCAAAACCGGCTTCCGTAAATACTTTGTCGAGGCCTTCTTTTTCGGCTTGCAGCTTAACGCGTCCGGAGCCCGGAACAACGATAGCCGTTACTTTCTCGCTTACTTTGTACCCGCGTGCGATTTCCGCCGCAGCGCGAAGGTCTTCGATACGGCCGTTTGTGCAGGAACCGATAAAGACGTAGTCGATTTCGATTTCGGACATTGGCGTACCCGGCTTCAAGTCCATATATTCAAGCGCTTTTTCAGCTGCTTTGCGTTCGTTTTCCGTTGGCAGATCTTTCGGGAACGGTACGGAAGAAGTGATGTCCGTGCCCATGCCCGGGGAAGTGCCCCAAGTGACTTGCGGGATCAGCGAATCAACGTCGAATTCAACCACGGTATCGTAAGCCGCGCCTTCGTCCGTTGTGAGCTGCTTCCAGTCTTCTACGGCTTCGTCGTAGTTGGCAGGAGCGTACTCGCGGCCTCTCAGGTAGTTGAACGTTGTTTCGTCAGGTGCGATCAGACCTGCGCGCGCGCCGCCTTCGATCGACATGTTGCAGACGGTCATACGCTCTTCCATAGTCAGGGAGCGGATAGCTTCGCCCGTGTACTCGATAACATAGCCGGTAGCGAAGTCCGTGCCGTATTTGGCGATAACGCCGAGGATCAAGTCCTTCGCGGTTACGCCTGGTTTGCGGGAACCGATGAAGCGAACTTCCATTGTTTTTGGCTTTGCTTGCTGCAAGCATTGCGTCGCCATAACGTGCTCAACCTCGGAAGTACCGATACCGAACGCCAGAGCGCCAAACGCGCCGTGGGTCGAAGTGTGGCTGTCGCCGCAAACGATTGTCTTGCCCGGGTAAGTCAAGCCGATTTCAGGACCCATAACGTGCACGACGCCTTGGTCGAGGTTGTGCAGGTCGAACAGCTTTACGCCGAAGTCCGCGCAGTTTTGCGTCAGCGTATCGATCTGTTGTTTGGAGATCGGGTCTTTAATATTGAAGCGGTCCTTGGTAGGAACGTTGTGGTCCATTGTCGCGAAAGTCAGGTCGGGACGGCGAACTTTGCGGTTCGACATGCGGAGTCCTTCGAAGGCTTGCGGCGAAGTTACCTCGTGTACCAGATGAAGGTCGATGTAAATGATGCTTGGTTTGCCCTCTTCTTGATGAATGACGTGCTTATCCCAGATTTTCTCAAACAGTGTTCTTTTCGTCATTATGTTCACCCCATCGTTCAAGCGAATAATCGCTTTGCTCTATTAGATGTTACTAGCATAGCACCTCCTTCTTGATTCAACAAAGATATAATATCTATAATGGTTATAGGCAATAGCTATAAAAGATCGATAACTATTCTCATTTGGACTATAAGGGGAATGCTGGAATGGAACTTAGACAACTTCAGTACGTGATTCAAATCGCAATCGAGAAAAATTTTTCGCGCGCTGCCGAGAAGCTGCATATTGCGCAGCCTTCCCTCAGCCAGCAGCTATCCAAGCTGGAGCAGGAGCTAGGCGTCCTGCTGTTCCGCCGCACGACGAATTCCGTTGAGCTGACGCAAGCCGGTCAGGTCTTCGTGGATAAATCGCAGTCGATTCTGGATGCCATCGAGCAGTTAAAGCAAGAGATGGACGATATGGCTCAGATGAAGCGAGGCCGTCTTGTCGTAGGAACGCTGCCAATTACAGGATCGCATATCCTGCCGCTTGTTCTTCCGGTATTCGGAGAGCTCTATCCGCAGATCGAGGTTATATTAGTGGAAGACACAACCGTCAAGCTGGAGCAGCTTACGGCTAACGGGGGGACGGATTTAAGCCTGCTTACTCTCCCTCTCGTCGATCAGACGCTGGAATGGGAACCGCTTATGGAGGAAGAAATTTGCCTGGCCGTTCCACCCAGCCATCGCCTGGCCGGACGCACCGACGAGATTTCGATCGAGGAGCTGCGGGACGAGCCTTTTGTCGGCCTGAAGAAAGGACAGGGCTTCCGCCAGATTCTCGTGCATCTATGCCAACAGGCCGGTTTTACGCCTAACATCGTGTTTGAGAGCAGTAATATTGAGACGGTTCAGTCGCTTATTGCGGGCGGGATGGGCATTACGTTTGTTCCGAAAATGCTCACCCGGGCCGCGGGCGGCGATTTTGTCCCCGCTTACTTAACGCTCAAGGGCCGTCCTTCGCGCACCTTGATTATCGCCAGCCGCAAAGGACGTTATTTGTCCAAGGCGGCCGTGGCGTTTATTGAAACGATGAACAAAACGATCAGCCAATATAAGTAGTTCCTTAATATAAGGAAGGTCTGCGGTCCTCGAATACCGGAATTTTGCCGCGTACGGTATCAACGAGAGATAAATCGATCTCGGCGTAAAGTATGGTCTCTTCTTCCGCCGCTTCGGCGATTGTCTCGCCCCAAGGATCAAGAACCATCGAATGGCCGAAGAAATGCGTCTCTCCGCTAATGCCTACGCGGTTGCACGCAATCACGAACATTTGGTTTTCGATTGCGCGGGCGGTCAGAAGCGTGCGCCAGTGATGCAGCCTTGGATGCGGCCATTCGGCCGGCACAAAGAGCAGCTTCGCTCCACCCAGCGCAAGCTTTCTGGCCAGTTCCGGGAAGCGGATATCATAGCAGATCATCATGCCTGCCCCCGCGCCTTCAATCTCAAGCTTGCCAAGCTTATCTCCCGCTGCGAGGTACTTCTCTTCGTCCATCAGGCGGAACAAGTGGATTTTCGAGTAATCCGCGATTTGGTTTCCTTCCCGGTCAAAAGCGAAAATCGTATTGTACACGCCGTCTTCCCGGCCTTCCGCGATCGATCCGGCGATGATATGAATGCCATGCTTGCGGCTGAATGCCGACAGGTAAGCTTTCGTGCGTTCTCCATGCGGGTCCGCAAGCTTCGTAATTTCCGTTAACGCATAGCCCGTATTCCACATCTCCGGAAATACGATGACATCCGGCTTATTAGGCTGGGATGCCGCCTCCTCGAGCATGCCGGACAGCTTGGCGAAATTCGCTTCCGGCTGTCCGACCTCTATATTCATTTGCAAAAGTGCAATGCGCATTGGCTGTGTCATAGGTCTTGTTCCCTTCATCAATTACTTTTCCCTAATGATACCTTCTCATGGTTCTGTGTCAAGATGGACAGATTAATGGAGAAGAGTTATTCATTCCCGGAAAAGGAGAGAAATAAAAATGCGCCAGAAACGATTAGCGTCCCTGCTGCTCGCTTTATGCTTCATGTTGACGTTCGCCTCTGCCTCCGCCTTTGCTTCAGCACCGGAGGATCAGCCTTTTAAGCCTGTTCAGGTATTTGACGTGAAAGCCGGAAAAGTCGTGCTTACAACGCCAAACGATAAGGAATACCAGGAATTTGCGAACAAATGGATCTCATCCATTACGGGACTTGCCCCTCAGCTCACGAATGACGACAGCTGCAATTACGTTTACCGCGTGCCGCTTGAGAAGCCCGTAACGATATCCGTGAACGGCACCAAGCTGCTGGCTGACGACGTGTTCTTATTTTATTGCGATGGCAAGCCTCCGCTTCTTCTCGTATTCGATGAGCAACGCAGACCCTACCTGCTGCTCTTCAAAGAAGACATTAAACCGTTTATTAAGAAAATCGGGATTCCGGCTGAGTAAATCAGCATCAATGCCCGCTCCATGCCGACTAATTTCATTCTAAGGATTTATAAGTTTTTGCTTATTAATCTCGCTTGGAATTCTTTGGAGTGAAACGCTCTCTGCATTATAATTACGGCATTTGCCGTTTCACCTTGACTCGACATAAACGGTTTTGACATGCTACATTAAAGCTAATGTCGTTCAGGCGATTAGAGAGCATTTATGGTGGAGTGTGAGCAAATGGAAACTCGAGTGAGTGAGCATGTTATAAAACCGGCAGACCGCATGACGGCGCTGCCAACGCAGTTTTTCGCCAAGCTTGTCGGCAAAGCAAATGCCCAAGCGGCCAAAGGCCGGGATGTGATCAATCTGGGGCAAGGCAATCCCGACCAGCCTACCCCTCCCCATATCGTAGCAAAGATGCAGGAAGCGTCTGCGAATCCGATGTACCACCGTTACCCGCCTTTCAGCGGTTATTCGTTCCTGAAGGAAGCGGTAGCCAAGCGCTATAAAGAAGATTACGGCGTTGAGGTTGATCCGGCTGCCGAGGTTGCCATTTTGTTTGGAGGCAAAACGGGTCTTGTCGAAATCAGCCAGTGCCTGCTTAATCCCGGCGACGTATGTCTTGTTCCGGATCCCGGTTATCCGGACTATTGGTCTGGCGTCGCGCTTTCCGGCGCGGAGATGAGCTTTATGCCGCTGACGGCGGATAACCGCTTCCTGCCTGACTATAGCGCTATTGATCCGGAAGCTTTGGAGCGCGCCAAGCTGATGTTCATCAATTACCCGAACAATCCGACAGGCGCCGTAGCGGATCCCGAATTTTATGAAGAGACCGTCGCCTTTGCCCGCCGTACGGGTGTCGTGGTTGCAAGCGACTTTGCTTACGGAGCCATCGGCTTTGACGGCAAAAAGCCGGTCAGCTTCCTTCAAACGCCCGGCGCCAAGGATGTTGGCGTAGAGTTTTATACGCTCTCCAAAACGTACAACATGGCCGGTTGGCGGGTTGGCTTTGCCATTGGCAACGCCCAAATCGTATCCCTGATCAATCTGATTCAGGATCATTACTACTGCAGCCTGTTTGGCGGCATTCAGGAAGCGGCGGCGCTTGCCCTTACGGGTCCGCAGGATTGCGTGACGGAGCTTACTGCCCGTTACGAAAGCCGGCGCGAGGCGGTATTCGGCGCGCTTGCGAAGATCGGCTGGAAAGCCGACCGTCCCGGCGGTTCTTTCTTCTGCTGGCTTCCGGTACCCGAGGGCTATACGTCGGAATCCTTCGCAGATCTTCTTCTCGAGCAAGCCGACGTTGTCGTTGCGCCGGGCAACGGTTTTGGCACCCATGGCGAAGGCTATGTGCGCCTTGGTCTATTGACCGGCGAGGAACGGCTCGTTGAAGCCATCGAGCGGATTGGCAAGCTAGGCATTTTTTAACCTGCCCGGCAGACCGGCATCCCCCGGTCTGCCGGCTGTTTTTATGGCGCTTGCCTTGCTTTACAGTAAGGTATGATCATGATATGCTAGCATTAACTGAACATGTAACGTGATGACGGGACTAGTAAGTGAGATGGCCGTGCCCAGAGAGCAAATTCGTCAGGCTGCAAGATTTGCCTCGGTTCCTTGCTGAATCCAACCCCCGAGCGGCCGGCGAGAGCCGGACAGCGCCTCCTGTTATGAGGCTTGAGATGGACCTGTATGCGCGTATTTGCCATTCGGTCAACAAAGGTGGTACCGCGGAAGCTATAGACTTTCGTCCTTTATGGACGAAGGTCTTTTTATTTTGTCAGGAAATGGGATGAGAAGATGTCGGAGAGAATTGTTGTCAAAATCGGTAGCAGCTCCTTAACCTCGGAGGAAGGCGGTTTAAACCGTGAACGTATCGCCTATTTTGCTTCTGAACTCGCCGCTTTGCACAAGCAAGGCTGCCCACTTATTCTGGTAACCTCCGGCGCGGTGGCTGCGGGCTTCCGCCAGATCGGTTACGCTGCACGGCCAAAAGCGGTACACGAGAAGCAAGCAGCTGCCGCGGTTGGCCAGGCGCTGCTCATGCAGGCTTATCAGGAAGCGTTCGGAGAGTTTGGCATCGGGGTTGCCCAGATCCTGTTGACCCGGGCGGACTTCTCCAACCGCAAGCGAATCCAAAATGCGCTCAAGACGATAGAGGAATTGCTTCGTCTCCGCATTCTTCCTATCATTAATGAAAACGACACGGTAGCTACCGACGAGCTTGAGCTGAAGTTTGGCGATAACGATAAGCTGTCCGCGCTGGTTGCGGCGATGACGAAAGCAAGCAGCCTGATCATGATTACCGATATGGACGGCTTGTATACGGAGGATCCGCGAAAAAATCCGGAAGCCGTCAAGATCGAACGGGTGGATCAAATCTCGGAGGAGATTATGCAGCTGGCGGGCGGAGCAGGCTCTGCGGTTGGCACTGGCGGCATGCGTTCCAAGATAGAAGCAGCGCGCATCTCCATGCGCGGGGGCGTAAGAGCTTTTATCGGAAAGGTTCAACAGCCTGGCGATTTGCAGCTGGCGGTTGACGGTACAGGCAAAGGCACTTATTTCGATACCCGGTTGCACAGCCTTCCGATGAAGAAGCAATGGCTCGGCTTCCACTCCAACCCCCATGGCCGCATTATCGTTGACGACGGCGCCGAGCATGCCTTGCTCGTACGCGGCAAAAGCCTGCTGCCGGCCGGCATCCGCGAAATTCAAGGCGATTTTCATTCGGGGGATGTTGTAGAAGTAACAAATCTGACGGGAGACACGATCGGACGCGGCGTAGTAAACTACGAAGCTTGGCAGGTTCAAGCCGTGGCCGGTCTCAGCACGGAAGAAGTAAAACGCCGGGTGGATGTAGGCAGAATCGAAGTCATCCACCGCGACGAGTGGGTTTCCTTGCGCTAATCTTTCATTAAGTCTATGCTTTCGAAGCATGAATGGCTTCGCAATTCATTTTAGGAGGAATCGAGATGGTTAGTGAAGTTAAACAAAAAGCAACGCTTGCCCAAGCCGCTGCCAGCATCATGAACAAAATGACGACCGAGCAGAAAAATGCCGCCCTTACGGCCATGGCTAATGCCTTAATTGAGAATCAGGCATCTATTATCGAAGCCAATAAAAAAGATCTGGAACGAGGCCGGAAAAACGGCACGAGCCCTTCCCTGCTGGATCGCCTCGCCTTGAACGAAAGCCGTGTTGCGGACATCGCGGAAGGACTGCGCCAGGTTGTGGAGCTGCCGGATCCGGTTGGCGAGCTGCTGGAGCAATTCGACCGTCCAAACGGCCTTCGGGTTGATAAAAAACGCGTGCCGCTCGGCGTTATCGGCATGATCTACGAAGCCCGTCCTAACGTTACCGTGGACGCTGTTGGCCTTTGCCTCAAAACCGGCAACTGCGTGGTGCTCCGCGGGGGCTCCGCTGCCCTGGATTCCAACCGCCGGATCGTGGAGGTGCTCCGCGAAGCGCTGGCCTCAACGGCATTGCCGCAGGATGCGATTCAACTGATAGAAGATTCCGACCGCGCTTCCGTCAACGAAATGCTTAAATTAAACGGATTGCTTGATGTAGTTATCCCGCGCGGCGGCGCGGCGCTGATCCGCAACGTAGTCGAAAACGCGACAGTGCCCGTTATCGAGACAGGTGCCGGCATCTGCCATACCTTCGTGGATGAGAGCGCGGATTACGACATGGCGGAACAAATCGCCTTCAACGCGAAGGTTCAGCGCCCTTCCGTCTGCAACTCGATGGAAACTTTGATTTTGCACCAAGCCTTTGCGGAGCGCCATCTGCGGCAAATCGCCGATCGCTTCCTTGCGGCTAATGTCGAGCTGCGCGGCGACAGCCATACGGCTGAGCGCGTACCGCAGGCCAAGCTTGCGACCGAACAGGATTTTGCGACGGAATATAACGATTATGTTTTAAATATTCGTATTGTAGCAAACTTAGATGAGGCGCTTGAGCACATTCGCAAATACAGCACGAAGCATTCCGAATGCATCGTAACGGAGAATGCATGGAATGCCGAGCGATTCTTGAACGAAGTAGACGCTGCGGCAGTCTATCACAACGCTTCCACCCGCTTCACGGACGGCTTCGAATTCGGCTTCGGAGCGGAAATCGGCATTAGCACGCAAAAGCTGCACGCGCGTGGCCCTATGGGACTGCCGGCTCTTACGTCAACGAAATTCCGGGTTTACGGCAACGGCCAAATCCGCGGTTAAGATAGAGTTTGGAGGGTGAACGAAATGTTATCGATGGAACAAACAAATGCCGGCGTTAATATCGAAGCTTTGAAAATAAGCTTCTATGGCGCAGGCTCGATGGCGGAAGCTATCGTACGCGGACTTATTAATCAAAAGCTGACAAAACCGGAGCAAATCTCGATGCTGAACCGCCAAAACGCGGACCGGCTGAATGAACTAAGCGAGAAATACGGCGTACAGACGGTATTGAACGGTACGACAAACGAGCAGTTTATTCAGGATGCGGATATTGTTTTCCTGGCGATGAAGCCTAAGGACGCGGTCAGCGCGATTTCGTCCATCAAGCACCTCCTTTCGGATAAGCAGCTGATCGTCTCGGTTATTGCCGGTCTGTCGATCTCTTCCATTGAGCGGGTGCTTGGCAGATCCGCCCCTATCGTTCGGACGATGCCCAATACCTCGAGCACAATTGGCCTTGGCGTAACGGGAATGAGTTATTCGGGCAGCGTGACGGAAGAGCAGCGCAAGCTTGCGGAAACGATGTTCGCTTCAATCGGCATTAACGCGGTTGTCGAGGAATCGCTGCAGGATTCGATCGTTGGCGTGTCGGGCAGCGGCCCGGCTTATGTCTATTTCTTCATGGAAGCGATGATGGAAGCCGCGGAGAAGCTTGGCCTCCCTGCTGAACAAGCCAAGGAGCTGATCGTTCAGACCGTGCTTGGCGCTGCCGAGATGGTCAGAACAACCGGCGAGGAGCCGGCTGAGCTCCGCCGCAAGGTTACTTCCCCTAACGGCACGACTCAGGCTGCAATCGAATCGATGGCGGCTAGCGGATTAACGGAAGCCGTCGTGCGCGGCATGCTGCGTTCGGCAGAGCGCGCCGGCGAAATCGGAGCAGATATTGAAAGGAGCACGTTGTCCTAATGAATCAAATGTGTGTTGCAACTTACCGCTGCTTTGACGAGAAAGCGGATTTCGATAAAAAAGCATTGTCCATCGCCGTTGGCTTGACGGTTGGCAGCTGGACGGAGCTCCCGGAGGCACGCAAAGCCGAGATGGAAAAGCATCTAGGCAAGGTATTGTCGGTTAACGTGCATGAAGAAGCAGGCAGCGAGCGTTACGCCGATATCCAGATTGCGTATCCGGACATCAATTTCAGCCGCGATATCCCCGCTCTGCTCGTTACGATTTTCGGCAAGCTGTCCATGGACGGCAAAATCAAGCTGATTGATCTGGATGTCTCGGAGCAATTCCAATCCGCCTTCCCTGGTCCCAAGTACGGCCTGGAAGGCGTACGCCAGCTTCTTGGCGTTCACGACCGCCCGCTTCTGATGAGTATTTTCAAATCGGTTGTTGGCCATGATCTTCCGAACCTGCAGGAGCAATTCTATAAGCAGGCGCTTGGCGGCGTCGACCTTATCAAGGATGACGAGATTTTGTTCGAAAACCCGCTTACGCCTCTGGAAAAGCGCGTGGAAGTATGCATGGAGGCGGCACGCAAAGCCCAGCAGGAAACCGGTCAAAAGCTGCTGTACGCGGTTAACCTGACAGGACCTACCTCGCAGCTCGCAAGCCAAGCCCGCAAAGCTATCGCAGCGGGCGCGAATGCTCTGCTGTTTAACGTATTGTCTTACGGCTACGATGTGCTGCACGAGCTAAGCAAGGATCCGGAGATTAATGTGCCCATTGCGGCGCACCCGGCAATGGCGGGCGCCTTTTATCCTTCTCCGCATTACGGGATCAGCGCTTCCGTCCTGCTTGGCAAGCTGATGCGCCTGGCAGGCGCGGATCTTGTTCTCTTCCCTTCCCCTTACGGTTCAGTCGTTATGCCGAAGGCTGAGAACCTGGCGGTAAAAGAAGCGCTTCTAGCGCCTTCGGATACGCTCCGGACGAGCTTCCCTGTACCTTCGGCCGGCATCCATCCCGGACTTGTTCCTCTTATACTGCGCGACTTCGGCACGGACGTGGTCGTTAATGCCGGCGGCGGCATCCACGGCCATCCGATGGGCACGGCGGCCGGCGGCAAAGCCTTCCGCAGCGCGATTACGGCAGCAATGAACGGCGTACCGCTTCGCGAGGCAGCGGCGCAGCCGGGTAACGAACCGCTTCAGGCGGCTATAGACGCATGGGGGATTAAGGAATGACAACAGCTAAGAAACGCATCATCTTCTGCGACTTTGACGGAACCATCACCGTCAACGATAACATTGTAGCTATCATCAAGCATTTCAACCCGCCGGGCTGGGAAGACATTGCAAATGCGGTTCTATCCCAGAAAATCTCGATCCGCGACGGCGTTGGCCAAATGTTCCGCCTCCTCCCGACTTCCATTCGGAAGGAAGTTGTGGAGTATGGCATTCATAACGTGCAAATCCGTGACGGCTTTGCCGAGCTGCTCCAATATTGCAAGGAAGAGCAGATCGAATTTTACGTGACAAGCGGCGGCATCGACTTCTTTGTGTATCCGGTGCTGGCCCGCTTTGGTATTCCGGAGGATCATATTTACTGCAACGGCAGCGACTTCAGCGGCGAGCAGATCGAAATTACATGGCCGCATCCATGCGATGAGCATTGCAGCAATGACTGCGGCATGTGCAAAACAACGATTATGCGCCGATTCCCGGCAAGCGTTTACGAGCGGATTATTATCGGCGACAGCGTAACCGACTTTGAAGGCGCCAAGCTGGCCGATACGGTCTTCTCCCGCCATCATCTGACCGATAAATGCAAGGAGCTTGGTCTCCCCCATACCGAATTTACAACCTTCCATGACATTGTGCATGAGCTGAAGAAAGAAAGGATCGTTTAATATGGCTTTTACCGATATTAAGCTGGAACAAAAGCAGCAGGCGCTCGCCGAGCTGCGCAGCGTTAAGGAACTGTTCGCCTCCCGCGGCTGGTTTGCCGGAACAAGCGGCAACCTCTCGGTTCGCGTAGGGGATTTCAACCCTGACGAATTCTATTTCGCCATTACGGCAAGCGGCAAGGATAAAACGGTACATACGCCGGAGGATTACCTGTTCGTCGACAAGAATGGCAAAGCTTGCGAAGCTACAAGCCTGAAGCCTTCCGCCGAAACGCTTATTCACAACGAAATCTACCGTTTAACGGGTGCAGGCGCTATTTTCCACGTTCACTCCGTGTACAGCGCCGTTATGTCCGAATGGTTCTGGGAGCGCAGAGCGGTTCCCGTAGACGGGGTAGAGCTGATTAAAGGCCTGAACATCTGGGAAGAGGAAGCGCATATCGATATTCCGATCGTCTCCAACTTCGCCGAGATTCCGCGCATTGTGCCGGAAGTGACGGAACGCCTCGACAAGAGGATTCCGGGCATTATTCTTCGCAAGCATGGCATTTACGCCTGGGGGGCGAACGCCTTCGAAGCGAAGCGCCATATCGAAGCGTTTGAGTTCCTGTTCGAATACGTTTATCGCTGGGAAATGCTGAACGGCCGCAAATGATCAGAAAGTGAGTTTTCAGGTTGAAAAGCTATATTTTCTAAACTGTTAAAGCGAAAAAGCTGGTCAACTCGTTGGATACGAGATTGGCCAGCTTTTTCATTTACCGCTATGCAATTAATAATTCCGGGTTTTGTTATACGCTCTCTTCGACTGCAGCCATTAACTCTTCCATCTTGAACAAGGAGCGGACTTCGAATTCCGCCTCTTCCAGATTGGCTCTGCCAGCCTTTTCGTTCTCGATGACGCAGAGCACCTCTTTCAGCTCCGCATCGTGGTTCAACAAATCCGCTGCGCTTAAGAGCACCTGTCCGCCCGTCGTGATGACATCCTCGATAATACAGACCTTCTTGCCCGTAATATCGATTCCTTCCGCCAATTTGCTTGTTCCGTATTCCTTCGCTCTCTTGCGGACGAAGACGACCGGAATGCCTGTTTTGAGGGAAAGCGCAGTGGCAATCGGAATACCGCCCATTTCAAGCCCGGCTAAAACTTCCGTTCCTTCCGGAACAAGGGGTGCAAGCTGTTCTGCGATCGCAGCTAATAGCACGGGATTGGATTCGAACAAGTATTTATCGAAGTAATGATTCGAGGTTTTACCTGAGCGAAGCTTGAATTCTCCCGTCAGTCGTGACGTTTGCATAATTTCTCTTGCAAGCTCTGTTTTGTTCATCTACAGTCCCCTTCTTCCTAAAAAGTGAATTCCCCTAAACATACGCCGTTTGAAAGTTTAGCAAATCTTAAAGGAATTGTCTATGCGGCTAAAGAGAATTTTTTAAATCGAAGTCGATTGATAATCATCCTTCAATAATTGCTTTGCGACGTAAAAAATCTGGCCCATGTGCTCCGAGTAATGCGTCGCGCATTGATGCAGCATATCCAGATTGCTGCGTTCCTTGCCGCGGACAGGCTGCGTCTGCTCCAGCTGCTCATCCGACAAGGTGCGAACGGTATCTATCACAAATTGAAAGCGTTCCTGTATCGTTCTTGTCAGTTCTTCACGTGTTAGGAAAGCCGGCTTTAACTCCGCATCCCGGTCTCTTACCATATCCTGAAAAAGAATTCCCTTATTAACCCGCTCCAAAATATTGCCTTCCATATGCCTGATTAACGTCGAAATGGAGTGGCTGTTAGGTCCCGGGCTCCAGTTCACCTGCACGTCATCCAATTGATTAAGCGCTTTCAAGATTCTCTGCATGATCTCTTCGAACTTCCTGATCAACCACATTCGATTAAATTCTTTGTTCATTGTTCATGACCTCCGCCAAAAAAACTCCATCCCACCGGGACGGAGTATAGTAGAATAGACTGCTAGTCACCCTTCAGCATATTGAAGATAGCGCCTGCCGCGCTTCCTTCGTCCTTGCCGCCCGTGCCGAATCCGCGGGGCGCTGCGGCGAATACGCGGCTCGCAAGTCTGCTGAACGGCAGAGATTGAATGTAGACGGTGCCCGGTCCTTCGAGCGTCGCGAAGAATAGACCTTCACCGCCAAACAGGAAGGTTTTCACCCCTTTTACCATCTCAATGCTGTAATTCACGCTTGGCGTAAAAGCCACGAGGCAGCCCGTATCGACGCGAAGCTTCTCCCCCGGATTCAGGTCCTTGCGGATAATCGTTCCCCCCGCATGCATAAAGGCAAGACCGTCGCCTTCAAGCTTCTGCATGATAAAGCCCTCTCCGCCGAAGAAGCCCGTTCCGATCTTGCGCTGGAACTCGATCCCCACCGACACGCCCTTTGCGGCCGCAAGGAACGCATCCTTCTGGCAGATCATTTTACCGCCTGCGGCATGGAGGTCGATCGGGATGATTTTGCCCGGGTACGGTGCGGCGAAGCTGGCCTTTTTCTTGCCCATTCCTTCATTCGTGAAGGCTGTCATAAACAAGCTCTCGCCCGTCAGAATCCGTTTGCCCGCGCTCATCAGCTTACCCATAAACCCGCCGGAGGATTGACCGCTGCCGTCTCCGAAAATCGCTTCCATGTTTATGCCGTCATCCATCATCATAAGGCTTCCCGCTTCGGCAATAACCGTCTCGGAAGGATCCAGCTCAATTTCTACAAATTGCATATCGTCGCCATGAATGTAATAATCGATTTCGTGGTTGCTCCTCAACCTAATCCCTCCTGAACGATAATAAAGCTCTCTCCTATCATACCACTACCATCCAATTATTTCCCAATAAAAAAAAGAAAGCATGCGGCATTCGCATGCTCTCCGTACCCGTTCTTATCCCAAAGCCCGTATCCAGACGGTCATCTCGCCTTTCTCCCGATTGCCCCAAAGATAATACGGGACGGCCGTCAGCCGGACCCGCTTTGAAGCGCGAAGCTTCGCGTACGGGCGATACGGCGTGTCTTCCTGCCAGGAATCCTGTTCGTCCAGCTGCCCTTCGGCTTCGATGACAACCGCTCCGCCCAGCAATTGATCGTCATAATAAGAATGAAGCACTCCGGAGGTAACAAGCGACACCGCCGCTAGCGGGCTTCCGTTGTCCGCTTCCTCCAAGCAGTAGACAAGTGGTCCGCGCTCAATCGCCACCTTGCCGGCATTTGCGCGGATTTGCGGATGTGCGGCCGTCAGTTGAGCCTCAAGCGCCGGCTCCCATTCCGCAACGTCTCCTTGCTGCCAATTACGGCTAACGAGCGCGTATCCATTCTCCACCGCGTATTCCGCTGTCCGGCCGTTAATATTCAGTACAGCTTTCCCTTTGCTCCAGGACGGGATGCGAAGAGCCAACGTAAACGGCGTGCCTGGAACATCGGCCATTTCGAATCGCGCATATCCTTTCCATGGCAGCTGCGACTGCTGCTTTAAGGAAACGGAGCCTGCGGCAAGCTCGAACCGCGCTTCGCTGCCGATAAACAGATGGGTGTAGATCGTATTGCTTGCGGCAGATACCGTGTAAATATAGTCATTCAAGGAGCTGAGCAGACGCGCCACGTTTGGAGGGCAGCAGGAGCAGCCAAACCATTTCTGACGCTCGGCCTTCACATGATGGCGGCCCGGATTTTTCTCGGAGGCTTGCGGCCATACTTCAAGCGGGTTGACGTAGAAGTAATGCTTGCCGTCCTGGGACATGCTGCCGACCACGTTGTTATATAATGCGCGCTCCATAACGTCGGCGTAGTCGCTTTTGGCTTCGAGCTTCAGCATCCGCTGCGCAAAGAAGATCAGACCGATAGAAGCGCAAGTCTCCGCGTATACCGTATCGTTCGGCAGATCGTAATCGAACGAGAATGCCTCGCCATGATGCGTGGAGCCGATGCCGCCCGTAATATACATTTGTTTTCCGGTCATGTTGCTCCATAACCGCTCGCAGGCTTCAAGAAGCTGCTTATCCCCGGTCAATCTCGCCAAATCCGCCATTGCGGTATACATATACACGGCGCGGACCGAGTGGCCGACCGCCGCTTCTTGCTCCCGAACCGGCTTGTGCGCCTGGTTGTATGCCAGCTGCTTCACGGTCGGAATTGGGCGTTTGCCTCCGGCCCATAAGCTATAGCCATCCCGCTGCTTCCCTTCTTCCACAAGGAAGTTCGGCTCCGTCCCGCGTTCGTCAATAAAGAACTGGGCCAGCTTCAAATACCGTTCTTCCCCAGTCGCCTGATGCAGCTTGACCAGCGCAAGCTCGATCTCCTGGTGGCCGTCATAGCCTCTCAGCTTTCCTTCCTCCGGGCCAAAGACCGAATCGATATGATCGGCGAACCGGCTCATGACGTCAAGCAGCTTGCGTTTTCCCGTCGCATCGTAATAGGCAACAGCCGCTTCCATCATATGGCCCGCGCAATACAGCTCATGCGCCTCATAAAGATTGGTCCACTGCTTGCCCGGATCTTTTATCGTGAAATACGTATTCAAATAACCGTTCTCATGCTGCGCCATCGCGATAAGATCGATTACTTCGTCAGCGTTACGCTCCAGCTCGGCATCGGGATGATTCGCCAAGGAGTAACCAACGGCCTCCAGCCATTTCGCCACGTCGCTGTCCTGGAACACCATGCCGCCGTAAGGATGCTCTTCAAGTCCTGCCGCGACACGGAAATTACGGATGGCATAGCTTGGCTCCGCATCCGCGATCCGGTCGTTTAACGCTTCCCATTGGTAAGGAATTACGGTCTCGCGCACCAGCTCCGTAAAGCGGTTCCAAAAAGCATCCTCAATATGTACCTGACTGCTTCCCAGCCGTCCGTTAAGTTGCTTCGCCATGAAAGTTCCTCCTGCTCGAATATAAAAGATTTGATTCTTGCTATTTTCTAGTTTATTCTCGAGAAGACAATGAAACTACAAGTAAAACAACCTTCCTTTTTATAAAATATAACACTGACAGGAGATGGTCTATCCGTATGACTCACGTATCCCTGCAGCTTCCTCCCATGCCTTATTACATCGCAACCGGGCAAACCTCATACAAGCCCGGCGAACAGCATCCCAACCGCCGCAACTTAGGTTTGTTTGATCTCCTTTGGGTGACTAAGGGTACCTTGTATATCGGAGAGGAAGACAAGCAGTGGGAAGTTTCGGCCGGGGAGACGTTGCTGCTTCTGCCGGACCGCTATCACTATTCGACTAAGCCTTGCGACAACGAAACGTCGTTTTATTGGGTACATTTTGACTTCAACGGTGAGTGGAAGGAGCATGCATCCGATGCCGCCTCCCCGCCTCTGCCCTTGCGTCACGCCTTTGAAAATCCGTATTTCATCCAGATTCCCAAATATGCTGCGCCGTATGAGTTTACGCTTGCCGAGCGGCATCTCGCTCAGCTGCTGGCTTATGCAAGCGAGCATCAACGAGGCGTTTATTGGCAGGAGCATCAGCTCTTTATCGAGCTGCTGGGCTTGCTGGAGGAACGCAAGGACCGCGAGAGCACGGACTCTCCGGCCATGAAGCTGGCAAGCAAAACGGAAGCTTATATCCGTCAGCACTATCAATCGGAGCTGACCAACGCGGTACTGGCAGAGGCTCTTCATTTTCATCCCAATTACATCGTCAGGTGCATGAAAGAAATCTATCACTGCTCTCCGATGGACTATTTGCATCAATACCGGCTCGAGCAGGCCAAGCTGCTGCTCGTGAAGACCGAATGGTCCATCGCGGTTATCGCCGACAAGACGGGCTTCCGCCATGCCCCCTACTTCTCCAACTGCTTTCGAGCATACACCGGCACATCGCCGCTTAAATACAGGAAGCAATTCTCGCGCTAACCGAATGAAAAAAGCCTTGTGCTCCTTCTTCAGGAGGCACAAGGCTTTCGTATAATGAAGATGAGTGCTATCCGCGCGGTCCGCGAAACTTCTGGGAATGGGCTCTTGCTTCGTCCACGTTCGTAACCCGGTTTCGTCCCCATTCGATCAGAATCCGGTCGATATAACGGAAATTGAGCTTGCCCGCAAACACGGCTTCCTTCAAGGCAAACCGGATCAGCTCATCCGCATAACGGTCCTGGTCCAGCCATCCCGATATCGTCTCGCATTCCATCGGCGATAACAGACGTCCAAATTCCTGCTCGAACACCGAGAATATGTTCCCCGGATCCGTCGCCCGTTTCACGGTTCGCCGCTCCGTTCTCCGGGTCTCCCGTTTCTCTTCGGCCGCCCATTCGGCAGCCTTGAGCAGCCAGCCGCTCCAATTATATTGCTCGGATTGAATTCCCGTTACCGGATCAATCCGCTCGTCGATGGTCAGGAAGCCTTCTTTCATCAAACGGCCAATCGTCTGCTCAATATCTCTTGTCGTAGAGCCGGTACGCTCCGCCAGCTGCTCCATCGTCGGAAACTCGACACCTTCCGCTTCCCCGAACAGCATCAGCTGCAGCAGCAGCATGGCTTCCGTATCGGATAAATTCAATTGGCGGTAAGACCGCAGGAGCAGTGCAGATACATGCACGCCTCCTTCTTTCATGACGGCCGCCATCCCCCGCGAATAGGCCTTCCACATGTCCTCATTGCTCATGCAACCGATCCCTCCGCTACCTTAACTACTGCCATATTCGATTAGTTAGACTCGCCTTTCACGATTTCGTACGTATCGCGGGCAATAAGGAGCTCCTCGTTCGTTGGCACAACCAGCACCTTTACGCGGGAAGCATCCGTCGAAATTTCGCGGACGTCCTTGCTGCGGATATTGTTGCGTTCCTCATCCAGCTCAACGCCCAGGAACGAGATGCCTTCGCAAACGGCTTTGCGAAGAACGTTCGAGTTCTCGCCAACGCCTGCCGTGAACAGAATAACGTCGACGCCGTTCATCGCGGCGGCGTAAGCTCCGATATATTTTCGGACGCGGTACGTGTACATATCAAAGGCCAGCTTGGCATTTGCGTCGCCTTCGCCCATTGCTTCCACGATTTCGCGCATATCGCTGCTGATGCCGGAGATGGCAAGCATACCGCTATGCTTGTTCAGCATGGAATTTACTTCGCTTAAGGTTAGATCTTCCTTGTTCATGACATACGGCACGATGGCCGGATCCAGGTCACCGCTGCGCGTACCCATCATCAGGCCTTCCAACGGCGTCATCCCCATGCTGGTATCGAACGATTTCCCGTCCATAATGGCCGTTGCGCTTGCCCCGTTCCCGATATGGCAGGAGATCACCTTCAACGATTCCAGCGGCTTGCCCAGGTACTTGGCAGCCTGCTCGCTTACGTATTGATGCGAAGTTCCGTGGAAGCCGTAACGGCGCACTTTATGTCGGCGGTACAGCACTCTCGGAATAGGGTACAGGTAGGATGTATTAGGCATAGTCTGATGGAAGGCGGTATCGAATACAACCACCTGCGGAACGTTCGGCATATTCGCTTCTACCGCGTTAATGCCCATCATATGGGCCGGGTTATGGAGCGGAGCAAGATCAAACAGCTTGCGGATTTCCTGCTTTACGTCAGCCGTTACAAGCGCCGAACTCTTGAACACTTCGCCGCCGTGCACGATCCGGTGTCCAACCGCATCGATTTCTCCCATCGAGGCAACGACGCCATGCTCGGGATGAGTCAGCATGTCGATAACCTTTTTAACCGCCGTTATATGGTCAAGAATTTCGCTGACTTGCGTAACGTCCGGCTTGCCGGGAGGTTCATGGGTCACGATCGAGGAATCCATGCCGATTCTCTCTACGCGCCCGCTTGCAAGCACCGACTCGTTCTCCATATTATAAAGCTGATATTTCAGCGAAGAGCTGCCTGCGTTAATTACGAGTACTTTCATCTAGATACGGTCCCCATCCTTGTCATATTTGAAAAATCCGACGCCCGACTTCACGCCGAGATGTCCTCCGCGCACCATCTTCTTAAGGACGATAGACGGACGGTACTTCAATTCCCCGTACTCGCGGAACATCCGGTCAAGGGCGGCAAGGACGGAGTCCAGGCCAAAGCGGTCTGCCATCTCGAACGGTCCGTTCTGGAACGAATAACCGATACGCATCGCATTATCGATATCTTCGGCCGAAGCTACGCCTTCCTCGAGAACATGCAGCGCTTCGTTAATGAAGAGGCAGATCAGACGGGTAGTCACAAAACCCGGCGACTCGAATACCATAATCCCTTTTTTCTCGATAACCTCATCCACGAATTCTTTCGTTGTGTCGAACGTAGCATCGGAAGTTTTCAAACCGCGGACAATTTCAACGAGATCGATCTTGGATACCGGATAAATAAAGTGAAGGCCGATAACGCGCTCCGGATGGCTCGTTACGCTTGCCAGCTCGGTCAAGCTAAGCGTGGAGGTATTGCTGGCGATAATGACGTTTTCGTCGCACATCTCGTCCAGCTTCTTGATTACCTGTTTTTTGCTTTCCAAATCCTCGGTGATGGATTCGATGACCAGCTCGCAGGAGGTCAAATCTTCATAGTTTTTGCATGTATGGATACGATTTAAAATCAGTTTTTTCTCGGCCTGCGTCAGAGCCCACTTCTCAATCTGCTTATCCAGGTTGAGTTCGATCATCTGCATTCCGTATGTTAAGCGTTCCTCCGAGCTTTCGATTACATACACATCCAGCCCTTTAGAAGCGAGCATTTCCGCAATTCCTTGCCCCATTGTACCGGCGCCGATAACGCCAACTTTTTTGATTGCCATAATTCTGTCGATTCTCTCCTCGTATGTTTTTCTCTTTTTCTAAACGTTATTGAGAATAATTCTCTCTTCCTCGCATCCATTATACCCTTTTTCAGACAAAGAATGAAGGCAGGAAGATGAACGGATCTTGAACACCTCATGAACAACGCATGAACGATTTATGCGCTTTTCCGATTAATTATGTTGACACCAAAAAATGAACGGCAGCTTAACCTGAACTGCCGTTCATTACGGTTTGCGACTTCTTATGCGCTTTGGGACAACCGGCTCAGAAGATCGCGGAAATCGTCGCCGCCAAGCGTTTCTTCCTTGATCAGCACATCCAGGGACTGAACGAATACTTGGCGTCTTGCTTCCAGCATCGCTTTCGTCTTGTCCATCAGCTCATCCAGAATCGAACGGGTAATGTTCGCCCATTTATCCGGCGTCATCATGTTGGCGTCAATGATGCCAAGCTCGGTAAGTCCCGATTCCACCATGGTGCGAACAATGTTCATCGCCTGGTCGAAATCTCCTCGGGAGCCGGTGCTTCGGCCGCCGTAAAAAATCTCTTCGGCAGCGGCGCCGCCAAGCGCGATC
Source organism: Paenibacillus sp. BK033 (assembly GCF_004345425.1). Taxonomy (GTDB): domain Bacteria; phylum Bacillota; class Bacilli; order Paenibacillales; family Paenibacillaceae; genus Pristimantibacillus. The sequence continues at coordinate 1,352,851 of NZ_SLVP01000001.1, read as the reverse complement.
ATAATCTGGCTTTCCAGGAACTCCTTCGTGTACAGGTAGCGGTCTTGCTGCGGGTTATGCCGGACATAACCAAGCGCTTGACCACGCGGGGATAAAGCAACCTGCGACACGCTTCCCGGCCGAACAAGCTCTGCAGATATAGCATGGCCAAGTTCGTGAAGCGCAACACGCTCGCGCTCTTCGGCCGTAGCTTCGCGATCCGTTTTCTCGCCCATCATCACCTTATCGATAGCCATTGCCAGATGCTGTTCCAGAATCGTCCCGCTTTGCTCGCGCATCGCGTAGATGGCTCCTTCATTCATCACGCTCTCCAGCTGGGCGCCGGAGAAGCCAAACGACTCGGATGCGACCCGTTCCAGGTCTACCGATTCGTCAAGCGGCTTGTTGGCCGCATGAAGACGCAAAATGTGAAGGCGGCCTTTCTTATCCGGCAGATCGACCCCGATGTGACGGTCGAAACGGCCCGGGCGAAGCAGCGCGCTGTCCAGCATCTCCTTGCGGTTCGTCGCGGCGATAATAAGGATCCGCGGCGCTTCGTCGGAATGAATGCCGTCCATTTCCGTCAGCAGCTGGTTCAGCGTCTGGTCGTATTCCCGATGCTGTCCGCCGTCCCGCTTGCCGCCGATAACATCGATCTCGTCAATGAAGATAACGGCGCTTTTCTTGCCTGACTTTCTTGCTTTCTCTCGAGCTTCCTTGAACAAATCCCGAATACGTCCCGCACCTACGCCGACATACATCTCGACGAATTCACTGCCTGACGCGGCCAGGTAGATGGAGTCCGTATAATGGGCTGCTGCCTTCGCAAGCAGCGTTTTGCCTGTTCCCGGAGGGCCCGTAAGCAGGATCCCTTTCATCGGGCGGATGCCAAGCTTTGCGATCTCGTCCTGTTTAACCAGGAAGTCCAGGGCCTCGGTAAGCTCTTGCTTGGCTCTGTCCTGGCCGCCGATCTGATCAAAGCTGATCGATACCGAGTGAATCTGCTTGCCGCGCTTTGACCCTGGCAGAGCGGTCATGCGTCCTTTGCCTCCGCGCGATGCAAACCAGACTCCTCCCGCCAGAGCGGCAAAAATCAGGAAGGGAAAAATATTTAATCCTCTGAAAGCAAGGAATACAACGGCCATCAGCACAAAACCTGCCGTAATCTCAATCCAATACTTACGCATTAGCCGACACCTCCAACATAGCGGGAGTGCGTGGAAGCACGACATACTTCGTCGATTTGCCATCCTTCAGCGTAATATACACATTGTTATCGTCAAGAGCGGTTTCGTATTTAATGCCTGCATGATCAGCGGTTGCCTTCTGCAGAGCATTCGGAATTTCCGAATAGTTCTTCTTCTCCATCGCTTCGGCCACGTCAAACAATACCGAAGACCAGACCTTCTCCAATTGCTCGCTTGGAGCCTGATTCGCGATATCGAGCGATAATTCGCGGCTGCCAATCGCCTCTTTGCCTTCTTTGGCAATGGATTCGTAGACGTCCTTCAAATTCGCGTCCGGCTTAAGAGTAACCTGCAACGAGACGCGGTTCTGATCTATAGTTGGGGTATTCGCCGAGGCGATACCATCAATTTGTCCAATAGACTTCTGAAAAGGAGAAACAACGGCAAACTGCTTGTATAGCATCCATCCACCAAAGAGCAGCAAGGCTGTCGCTAGAGCGGAGAGCACGAAAGGGACAATACGAAGTTTCATAGTTGGTTTCCTCCTCTATATCTGTTATATAGAAACACTGACGTATATCAACTCTGCCATACGAAAGTATATCATATATCAGCATCAAAGAGGCGGTGTAAAAACAGGAAGCGGAGCCAGCCGCGTTATTGCGGCTAGCTCGCTGTTTTGGCGGGAAGATGATATTCGGTCACGTACGTGCCGCTGCGGAAATCATAGAAATCGTAGCTGTATTTCTCGGGATTCTTGCCTTGCGAATAGAACACTTCCCAAACCAGCTGGCCGTTTAAAGTTCCCGGCTGAATGCGTTTAATCGCCGCATCCGGTTTCTTCTGCAAGACGGCTTTCTTAACGGTATCTTTATCCGTTGCTTCGGAGGCTTTAACCGTTTGAACGGTCTTCTCTGGACCGATCAGCCATACGTAAATTTCTTCTTTCGCGTCATTCTCGCCCTTCACGATCCACGATGTCGTATCCCAAACCTGCTTCGTGATGGATGATACCTCGGTCAGACCGGCTGCTTCCTTTGCCTCTTTCCGGATCGGATTCTCCGAATCCCAGAACGGCTGCTGAATCGTATTATAGTACATGATGACTACCGCAATTACAGCAACCAGGGCGACAAGGAAAACAGCCAGCCAGCGCTTCGGGCTCATCACCGGCTGACGTTTTCTCGTTGTCGCTCTCATTTTGCGCTTAGCAGCCGTTCAAAGCTGGCTTGAGCCTCGTAACGGATCTTTTCCTCGTCCATCGTCGTGCATTCGCCATTATGAACAACCTTCTTGCCGTCTACCCATACATGCTTGACGTCACGGCCAGACCCGGAATATACGAGATGGGATACGATATCCGTGAGCGGATAGTAATGAGGCTGATCCAGATCAATCGCGATAAAATCGGCCTTCATCCCTGCCGCGAGCTTTCCGATGCTGTCTTCCTGCCAGATCGAACGGGCACCGTAAACGGTTCCCATGCGCAAGGCTTCCATTGCCGGAATGACCGTCGGATCTCCGGAGATTCCCTTATGGAGCAGCGCCGCGAATTTGATCTCTTTGAACAGGTCCAGGTTGTTGTTGCTTGCAACGCTGTCCGTGCCAAGAGACACCGTCACTCCTGCGCGCAGAAGCTCCGGAACACGGGCTACTCCGCTTGCCAGCTTAAGGTTGCTGACAGGGTTATGGGATACGGCAACGTTGCGTTCAGCCAGCAGGGCAATTTCTTCATCGTTCAAATGGACGGCATGCGCGACAAGCGCCGGCCGCGAGAAGAATCCAAGCTTGTCCAAATGCTCGACTGGACGGGAGCCGTAGTCTCGGACATTTTGCTCCACTTCGGCAAGCGTCTCGGACATATGGGTATGAACCGGCAGATCGTAATCATGGGCAGCTTGTACAAACTTCTCGATATAATCCGGCGGGCAAGTGTAAGGGGCATGCGGAGAAATCATCGTTGTGATGCGGCCATCCCCCTTCCCGTTCCAATCGCGGGCAAAAGCAATCGCTTCCTTCAGCTTCGCTTGCTGGATCTCCTCCGAACACAACCCGATGACGCCGCGCGTCAGTGCGCCGCGGATCCCCGATTGCTCAACCATTTGCGCAACTTGATCCATCCGGTCATACATATCGACAAAAGCGGTTGTCCCCGTCCTCAGCATCTCCACGATCGCAAGCGCGCTGCCCGCCCGCGTATCCCGGTCGACGTATTTGGCTTCCATCGGCCACATCTTCTGCTCCAGCCATACCTGCAGATTCTGGTCATCCGAATAACCGCGCAGCAGCGACATGGCGGCATGGCCATGCGTGTTAATCAAGCCCGGCATAAAAGCCAGCTTGCTGCCGTCAAGGCGCTCCGCTTGCTCATCCAGTCCGGTTGGAGGCTCCGCTCCGATATATGTAATTTGATTGTCCGTGACGACCATATGGCCGCGGAAAACCGCATTAGCGTCGTTCATTGTCACAAACAGGCCGTTATCAATCCACAACTGCGCCATTTTCCTGCTCATTCCTTTCCTTCTCTAGATAATAAGCCAAGCTAAGCAATTCCCTCGTAAAATCCGCATGGTGAATGCGGATATGCTCGGGTAAACGCAAGATCGCCGGCGCAAAATTCAGGATGCCTTCGATTCCGGCCTCCACGAATTGATTGGCTACGTTTTGCGCTTCCGGACCGGGCACGGTAATAATGCCAATGCGGATATTGTTTTCTTGAACGGTCTCTTTCAGTTTGTCCATCGGCAGAATGGTCAGATTGTTGATCATCGTGCCGATCTTGCTGTGATGATCGTCGAAAACGGCGACAATTTTCATGTTGTCCTTGGAGTACTTATTGTAATTGCATAAGGCATGCCCAAGATTGCCGGCGCCAACAAGCGCGACGTTAATCCGCTGGTCGAGCTTCAGTATCTGCTGAATTTTCTCTATCAGATAAGAGACGTCGTACCCGATACCTTTACGGCCGAAGTCGCCGAAATAGGCAAGATCCTTTCGGATTTGCGCGGGATTGAGGTCCAGCTTGAGGCCTAGCTCCTGCGACGAAACCGTCTGTACTTCCCGGTTGTACAATTCGTTAAGCACCTGCAGGTAGATGGGAAGCCGTCTGACGACGGCCTCCGAAATTTTCGCCTGCTTCACCCGATTTCCTCCTCTTCCGATTGCAGCCATTCCCGCATCCGCGGTACCATCTGGTCGATATGCATCGTTTCGATTTTTGGACCAGGCAGCGAATAGAGGAAGTGCTTGCCGTAATACGTATCAATGACGCGCGTGTCGTAGATAATAACGATTCCTTTGTCCTTTGCCGTGCGCACAAGTCTTCCGAAGCCTTGCTTGAAGCGGATAACCGCTTGCGGAATCGACAGCTTCATGAAAGGGTTCTGCTTCTGCTTCTGCAAGAGCTCCGATTTTGCTTCGACAAGCGGATGATTCGGCGGCTGGAACGGCAGGCGGACGATAGCCAGGCATGTCAATGCTTCGCCAGGGATGTCCACCCCTTCCCAGAAGCTGCTTGTGCCGAGCAGTACCGTCTCCGGTTGCTGGGTGAACCGTCTTGTCAGCTTCGTCCGGTTGCCGCTGTCGATGCCTTGGCCAAGCACTTGAATGCCCGAGCCCGCCAAAGCTTCCTTAAGCGGTTCGTAGACCTGCTTAAGCATCCGGTAAGAGGTGAACAACACAAGCATGCGGCCTTTTGTCTCCACCGCGGAATCGGCAAGCGAGCTTACCAGCATGGAGATAAACTGCGGGTCGCCGGCCGAACCCTTCAGGGTCGGGAAATTGCGGGGAATAATGACCAGCGCCTGCTCCCTGTAATTAAACGGCGACGGCAGCTGCACGGTTTTCAGCCGATTGTTATCTTCGAAGCCTTCCAGACCGAGCTGCTCCTCCGCATATTGAAACGATTTATGAACGGACAAAGTTGCCGAAGTAAGAATAATGCTATCCTTCACGTCGAAGAAATATTGTTGAAGCTGCTTGCTAACGTCGACCGGTACCGCGTACAGATGCACGGAGCGGTAGCGGTAAGTCGTGCTTGCCTCGATCCAATAGACCTCGGAGTTCTGCTCCATCTTGAGAAACGTACGGAGATCATCCTTTACCCTAGTCAAATCGCGGACGACGCCGTTCAAATCCGTAATCAGGCCTTGTATGGATGGATCGTCAAGCCGATCCTTGATATCCGATGCCATTTTGTCAACCGTCTTCACAACGCGGCTCAGCTCGGTATGCACGTTATTCTCAATCGTCAGTACGTCGTCCCAGCCCTTGGGAGGCGTATCGCTCCGCAAACGGCAAACCGCCTGACCGTTATCGTTTCCTGCCTCGCCCGACTCCCCTACAAAGGCATACAGCAGCTCAAACAGCTTATCCCAGTGCTCCTTCACGTCCTGAAACACCGGTATAACCGTATCGATCGTTTCCGTCCAAGCCTGAACACGCTCGTCATCCTCCTGCTGAAGACGAAGCCTAAGCGCGGGAAGCAGACCGGAACGGGCATCCTTAAACAGCCGCGTGGTCTGATGAGTCAACGAAAAATAATTTAATTGCATGCCAAGATGCTTGCCCGCTACTTCTTCCACATGATGCGCTTCGTCAATAATCAGGTGGCTGTAGCTTGGCAGCAGGCGGTGATCCGCTTGAACATCCGTGAACAGCATGGAATGATTCGTTATGCATACATCGGCGATATTAGACTCATGCTTGGCGCGATGGTAATAGCAGCGCTTGAACCACGGACATTGGCGGTTGAGGCATGAATCCGCGTCGCTTGCGACGGTCGACCAGAAATCCGCTCCTTTATTGCCGAAATTCAGCTCTTCCTGATCGCCGGTTTCCGTTTCGCTGAGCCAAACAACCATTTGCGAAGCCGTAATGGCATCATCAATGGGAGCAACTAGATCCTTTGCATTGATTTTACTTTCAAATTTCCGCAGACACAAATAATTGCCTCTGCCTTTGAAGATCGAAGCTCGGAAATCAAAAGGTAAAATCTCGCGAAGCAGCGGAATATCCCGCTGGCGCAGCTGCTCCTGCAGATTGATCGTATGGGTGCTGACTACGATTTTGCTATCCTGGTGAATCCCGTAATACAGCGACGGAATCAAATAACCAAGGGATTTCCCTGTGCCCGTTCCCGCTTCAATCAGCAGATGCCGGTCATTGCACAAGGAATCGTATACCTCGCGAAACATCGTTGTTTGCGCTTCACGCTCTTCATAATTCGGATACTTTTCCATGAAACGCTGCCGGATGCCGTCCAAATATTGCTCGAAGGAAACATCCTTGAGCGGATCCTCCTCCTGGTCGGCGCGGGCAGGCTGTTCATCGGTCCATTCCCCGGCTTTCAGCGCGAATTGGTTGAAATACTGGTACGCATTCATATCGATGGAGGTATGAAGCTCGGCATATTTCAACGTTTCGGCCATAAACCAGCTCAGATCGCTTCCGTTGTCTATAAGAAAGGATAGCCGCTGCAAAGTAAGCAGCGGCAACTGTCTGAGCTTCTGTACGGATTGAGCAAATAATTCGGCCGTCGCTATCGCGTCGCTGTCGGCCCGGTGATGCTGATCATGGGCAATGCCGAAAAGCTCGGTTACGGCGCCTAGCTGATACGTCGTAATCGACGGGTACAATATTCTTAGCAGCTCAATCGTATCCAGCCGCCGACCGATAAACGGATGGTAACCGCACCGGTCAAGGGCCTGATTCAAAAATCCGGCGTCAAAGTTAACGTTGTGAGCAACCAGCACGGCATCCTCCAGATGGGGGATGAGCTGCATAAGCACCTCATCCAATTCTGGAGCGTCCGCCACCATAGCGGCGTCAATGCCGGTCAGCTGCGTGATGAAGGCCGGGATTTCTATTGTAGGGCGTACAAAGGAGCTGTAGGTTTCAACGATTTCGAGGTTATCGTTCAGCACGGCTAAACCAACCTGCAAAATATCGTCGCTGACGCCATGTCCCGTCGTTTCCAGATCCAATACTGCGTATTTCATTACGTTTCTATCCCCTCATAAGCAGCAAAGCTCGGTACTGCCGAAAAATAAGGATAATTGCTGCGGCGTTTCTTTACAACATTTTAAATTGTTTAACGGGTCCTTGAAGCTGGGGCAGGTTTCGTAAGCCTTTAGGAAAAACTGCTCCGCCTGCTCTAAGTTCATGTAAATCGCTTGAATGCACCCAAGGGCATTATAGCCTAAAGCACGCCACTTCGGATAGTCCGTTAATGAAACCAGCAACTGGAAATGCCGCTGCGCCTCACTCCAATTTTGCAGATGCATATGCGTCATTGCCAGATACAGCCGGGCCAGATTACATTCCGGAAGGTAAGATACAGCGGATTGAAAATGAGTGGCGGCATTGGAAAACATAAATAATTTATAATACCCCTGCCCCTTCGAGATCATCATCGCGTACTCGTATGGCACTTCCATATCGAGCTCCGCATTGTAAGCTTCCTCTGCCGAAACCTGTTCATGTTTCCCTGCCTGGTTGGCATAATGCATAGTCTGCGGCGGCGCAGTTGGCTTCTTGGCTGGCGACGGCGCCGCCGGTTCAGCTGCCGGTGAAGGCTTAGCAGGCGGTTCGCCAAGCTCCGTGCTGCTCTCCATCGCCAGCATGGGCGGCGGAATCATTTGCGTCACGGTGCCTTCCAAGGCAGCTGCATGCTGCTCCACGAAACAAGAAAACTTTTCCTCGAAATCAATCCAGTGCTCGACGAGGGAATCGCTCATTTTCTTGAGCATCACAAGCTGCTCGTCGAATTGGGCTTTCTGCTCGCCGGTTGCCGTTGGATAGGCTTCAATCAGGTGATCCAGCATTTCGTTCATGGCTTCGAACATTTGTTGAAACATTACGCATCCCGCCTTCACCAAAGAATTGAGGAGTGTTATGCTCATTCTTTGTTTCGGGAGTCCTTTTCATACCCCATGCCATTCGTTACATAGAGCTGGAACCCGGGCTTTACAAAACCGTCGCGTGGATTTCCTCGGACAGGCTTTTCAGCGGGCGGTTATCGCTGTCCAGAATCGTTACGATCGGCTTATGCGCGCGAGCTTCTTCGTTGGACATGGAAGCGTAAGAAATGATAATGACTTGGTCTCCAGGCTGAACCTGACGCGCAGCGGCGCCGTTCAGGCAGATAACGCCGGAGCCGCGTTTGCCCGTAATGACATACGTTTCAAAACGCGCGCCGTTGTTGTTATTTACGATTTGCACCTTTTCATTTTCCCAAATATCGGCCGCATCCATCAAATCCTCGTCAATGGTGATGCTGCCGACATAGTTCAGGTTCGCTTCCGTTACGGTAGCCCGGTGCAGCTTCGATTTCATCATCGTTCTATACATGATTTTTCACCTCGGTAGTTGGTACGAATAGGGCATTGTCAATGAGGCGCGTAGTGCCAAATTTAACGGCAAGCGCCAAAATATATTTACCGCTCTGGGCAGCAATTGGCTCGCCCCAGGCTGGCAGCTCCAGAGAAGGATAAGTCAGCCATTCCGCGTAGTCGATATCGGCTTGGCTAGCTTCACTGATTTTTGCTTTCACTCGTGAAAGAAGTTCCTCAGGCGTAATCCCCTTCTCTTCCACCCACGCTTTGGCTGCCGCAAGCGACTGCGATAAAACAACAGCCTGCTGGCGCTGCTCCGCCGACAAATAAACATTGCGCGAGCTGAGCGCAAGACCGTCCGGCTCGCGCACAATCGGACACGGCACGATCTCAACCGGAATATTCAGATCGTCGGTCATTTGCTGAATAACGGCAAGCTGCTGGGCATCCTTCATTCCGAAATAAGCCCGGTCCGGTTGAACAAGATGAAACAGCTTGCTGACGACCAGGCCAACGCCGTCGAAATGCCCCGGTCTGGAGGCCCCGCACAAACGATCCGTGAGCTGGCTAACAATAACCGAAGTGCGCGGCTTCGAAGGGTACATTTCCTTCACGTCCGGCATAAAGACGATATCGATGCCGTTCTCCTTCGCAATCGCGAGATCCCTCGCCTCATCGCGCGGATAGCGCTCGAAGTCCTCGTTAGGACCAAACTGCATCGGGTTAACAAAAATGGATAATACAGAAGCGGTGTTCTCCGCAACCGATTGCCGCATCAGGCTGGCATGGCCTTCATGCAGGAATCCCATCGTCGGCACTAAGCCGATTGTCGCATTGTCGTTAGATTTTTTAATAGAAATAAGTTCGTTTTTGAGTTCAGCTATGGTTCGACACAAAATCACGCCCCTGAGACTCCTCTCTGCTTGCTTGACTGTTGTTTGTATGAGTTGCTTCCCCCGCGCCATACAATTGATTGATCGCTGCCGGCTTGGCGCCAAACGTATGCTCTTCAGCCGGGAAAGCTCCCGCTTTCACTTCATTGACATAGCTGCTAATGGCACTTCGGATCGTGGAGCCGATATCCGCATAGGTTTTGACCATTTTTTTCTCGATATAAGGAGAAGAATATTGCAAAATATCATGATAAACGAGCACCTGGCCGTCGCAGCCGCGGCCTGCTCCGATCCCTATTGTAGGAATGGTCAGTTCTTTGCTGATGGCTTCCGCAATCGGTTCGGTTACGAGCTCAAGAACAACCGCAAATGCTCCCGCAGCCTCAAGCGCCTTCGCATCCTCCATCAGCTTTTCGGCTTCCTTGTCCAGCTTGCCCTGCACTTTGTAGCCGCCAAGCTGGTGCACGGATTGCGGCGTCAATCCGATATGCCCCATAACCGGAATTCCGGCTTTTACGAGTGCCGCGACTTCGGGCGCAATATCCGTACCGCCCTCCAGCTTAAGCGCCTGGGCTCCGCCCTCCTGCATCAGACGCGCTGCATTGCGGAGAGTTGTTTCGCGCCCGATGCCATAAGTCATAAACGGCATGTCGGTTACGATAAAGGTGTTTTTCGCACCGCGCGCTACGGCGCGTGTATGATAAATCATATCGTCGAGCGTGACCGGAATCGTCGTGTCATAGCCGAGTACGACATTGCCCAGCGAATCGCCGACCAGAATAACATCCAGTCCGGCTTCCTCTGCCAGTACGGCAGACGGGTAATCGTAAGCGGTCAGCATCGAGATTGGATTTTTGTCCTGCTTCATCTTCTTGAGGTTGGTAATCGTTAGACGTTTCCTCATTACGCTTCATCCCCTTTTAAGTTTTAGGATAAACACAAAAAAACCTTTTAGCCGCTGCTAAAAAGGTTCCCGAACGAAAAAGGAAACGTATGCTAAATAATTGCTTCCTTCTGTCTCGGTCCCTACGGCTCAGAGCAGAGTGTGCCTTGCTTGTTTATAACATTTATTACCCTTTGCAGTGCAGCTCTTACCAGATACCGCCTGCTTTCTTTATAGTAGCAAAAAAAGGCGTGCCCGTAAACGCCTTTAGCATACGGGCTCGCCCATTTCGGCGGAAAACACGACAACCGTGCTGCCGTCCTCTTTGCGAACGGTTAAAGCGCCGCTTGCATCGAGGCCAATCGGCACGCCGTCGATCGTTCCTTGCGGAGTGATTAGCCGCGCCGGCTTGTTTAGGGATACCGATAACGCTTCCCAAAGCGTAATAACCGGAGCAAATCCTTTGTCCAGATAGAGGAAGTACAACTGCTCCCACTCCTGCAGGAAATCGGTTATAACCGTAACACGGTCAAACCCGTCCCCTCCATTGGCGATTCGAAGAGAAGTAACCTTCTCCAGCATTTCCTCCGGGTAATCCGTCTTCTCCAGATTTACGCTTATGCCAATTCCGGCAATGACATAACGGAGACGTTCCTCTTCCGCCGTGGATTCCAGCAAAATGCCGCTAATCTTCTTCCCTTCGATCAGCAGGTCATTTGGCCATTTGATCCCAATCGGCAGCGCTGTAAGCCGGCGTAAGCTTCGGCATAAGGCAACGGCGGTAAGTAGCGTTAATTGCGGGGCAAAATGTATAGGCACGGAAGGACGAAGCACCATGCTCATCCAAATGCCCTTCCCCTGCGGCGATACCCAGCCGCGGCCCATCCGGCCTCGTCCGTTATGCTGCTGCTCCGCGATCACCAGCGTCCCTTCGGGAGCGCCTTCTTCCGCCAGCTTTTGTGCCAGATTTTGCGTGGAATCCACCGCTTCATGCCACTCGATCGAGCTGCCGAACACCTTGGACCTTAACTCGCTTATCAGCTTGGGAACGGACAAGGTATCCGGTGAAGACAACAGCTTATAACCAAGCCGTCTGGACGCTTCAAAGACGTATCCAAGCGATTCCAGCTTCTTGATCTGCTTCCATACGGCTGTCCTGCTGACGCCCAGCTCATGGCTGATCATTTCTCCGGACACGTATTCGCCGGGATTTTGTTCAAACAATTCAAGCAATCGGTTAGTTGACATCGTTATCGATCCTCGATATTCCATATTTGAGCTTGCTTTAGCAAAGCATCCTTCTCGTTGGGCAGCTTGTCCAGCGCAACCTCGAGCAAAAGACGATTAAGCAGCTGGCCCGTCCATGCTCCCGGTTCCATGCGAAGTCCTTCCGCCAGTTGTTTGCCATTTAGCTTCAGCTGCTTTAACGTTATGGCGGTCATGCCTGCCAGCCATTTATCAAACAAATTACACAGGTGATGAAGACTATGCTTATTATCCCATGCGATTATGGTAAGCCATCTAAGGGATGCTTCTTCCCCATATTGAAGGACCGTACTTGTCCAGACATGCCGCAGATCGGCATTCCGATTCTGTTGGTTCATGGCGGATTGGACGGACAAAACGGACAATATGGCGTTCATCTTCCGCGCAGGCAAACGCAGCGCCTTTAACGTTTCTTCCGCATCGCGAAGCGTGATCCCTCCTGCCATTAATAGCGCAGCATAACGGGTTTCCGGTTCATCCAGCTTGTTTAAATCACAATAATGGGTACTCTGCACCTGATCTAGCTTTTCTGCAGCAGGCAGGACCGTTCCGGTATTCTTTAGCAGCTTGCAGGCAGCGAGCAATTGCAATGCCCTTCCGGGATGGGCTCCGCCAATCATGCGGTCCAGCTCGGCTTGAACCCGCTCCATCGCAATATGCCGAAGCAATCCCCGATGCTTGATTAGCGCTCTCCAGGTAGAGTGAGCAATCGTGAACTCAAATTGCGAGGCAAACCTGATCGTCCGCAGCATTCTCAGAGCATCCTCCTGGAACCTGGCGTCCGCATCTCCTACGCAGCGAACGGTTTTTCTCTTGAGATCGGAAAGCCCGCGAAAAGGATCGTATAGCTCCCCTTCGGCATTCATCGCCATTGCGTTTATCGTTAAATCGCGGCGCAGCAAATCGCCGTCCAAGCGGTCGATGAACTCGACCTGCAATGGGCGGCGATGCTTCTCGTATTCCGATTCCGTACGGAAGGTCGTCACTTCATAAGAGCCGCCATGCTGGAGAACGGTCACCGTTCCATGCTGAAGTCCCGTCGGAATGCAGCGCGGAAAAATAGACATAACCTGTTCGGGTCTGGCCGACGTCGCGATATCGACATCCTTAATCGGCAGTCCCATAGCGGTATCCCTTACGCAGCCTCCGACAAATACCGCTTCAAAGCCTTGCTGCACAAGCGCTTCAAGCACAGGTAATGCCTGGAGCATAAGGTTAGGCAAAGCGAAGCGTGCTTCCATTGGACTCAAGCACTTCCTTCCTGATTTAAGCCTCGCATACCGGCATTGGCAAATCGGCTTCCATTCCCAGAACCCGGTAATAAATTTGTTCATATTGCGTGGTAATCACGTCATTGCAGAACTCGTTGCGCGCCCTGAACAAGCAGGCTTCCTTAAACGACTGATGAAGCTTTTCGTCCTTAAGCAGCCCCGCAGCGTAAGCGGCCATTCCTTCAACATCTCCGATTGGACACAAATAACCGGTCTCGCCATGAGTGACAAGCTCAGGGATCCCTCCGGCAGTCGAACCGACGGTTGGCACTCCGCAAGCCATCGCTTCAAGCGCAACGAGGCCAAAGCTTTCCTTCTCCGAAGGCAGGAGCAATAGATCAGCCATCGAAATCACCTGCGCAACGTCTTCCTGCTTGCCAAGGAAATGGACACGGTCTTCCAGACCCATTTGGCGGATTTTGCATTGGATTTTGGACAATTCCGGACCCTCGCCAACAAGCAGCAGCTTAGCCGGAATTTGCGAGGACACACGCTCGAAAACATCCACAACGTCGCTTACTCTCTTCACGGGACGGAAGTTCGATATATGCATAAGTATTTTTTCGTGCGGCTGCGCATAATCGGCCCTCAGAGAAGCTGCGTCGCGCGGGTAATAAACGCGTTTGTCCACGAAATTGTACGTCAGATCAATCGGTCGCGTAATATCCAGGAGCTGCCTGGTTTCATTGATCAGGTCCTGCGATACGGCCGTCACGGCATCGCTTTCGTTAATCGCCAGGCGGATCAAATCCTTTAGCGACTCATCCTGCGCAAGCACGGTAATGTCCGTGCCATGCAGCGTCGTAACGGTTTTGAAGCCGTCGCCAATCATTTGCTTAGCCAGATGCGCGCATACGGCATGAGGAACCGCGTAATGCACGTGAAGAAGATCCAGCTTCTCCATCTTGGCCACTTGGGCCATCTTGCTTGCTAATGACAGGTCGTATGGCGGATAACGGAATACGTAATAATCGTTGACTTCGACTTCATGGAAAAAGATGTTTTTATTAAATTTCCCGAGACGGAACGGTATGCTATGGGTAATGAAATGAATTTCATGACCGCGCTCGGCCATCAATTTGCCTAGCTCCGTAGCTACAACACCGGAACCGCCCAGGGTAGGATAACACGTGATTCCGATTTTTAATTTACGTGCCATATCGTAAGTCCACCCTCTCGTGTAACATGCTGATATTCTATATATTCGACATTATTTTGATTATGAGATTTTTTTCTTTTCGTTAAAACCACTCGATGGCATGCGGGCGCTTGATAGCAAAGCCCTCCGCATATTTCCAGCCGCGGGTCTGGCCAAGCAGACTATCCCGGGCTTCAACCCGCTCTATATAACGATCCGTAAGAGGAGTCGCCACTCGGTCTTCGCCGGGGGCAGCCGTTTGAAATTGAGATTGATAAGCCATTAAGGATTGTCTTTTCCGGTCGTAAAAGTCCGAAACGTTAACCATCAGCGAGACGTTATCGACATCGTTTATGTAATAATAAATAAATTGTTCAACCTGCGCGGCCGGCAGCTCCGGCATGTAACGACGCAGCTTTGCGTTAAACACGGCCTCTTCAACCAGCTTGCTGCACGCGATATGGTCCGGATGACGGTCCACCCAATAAGGAGCGAAAACGATGCGCGGACGTGCGCGGCGAATTTCCGCAACAATCGCATCGATGTGCGGCTTGCTGATTTCGAGCCCGCGATCTGGCAATCCAAGATTGGTGCGAGTATATAAACCAAGCACCGAGGAAGCCGCGGAAGCTTCCTGCTTCCTGAGCTCCACGGTGCCGTTAGAAGACATTTCCGCTTCGGTTAAATCACAGATCCCTACCCGTTTCCCGGCAGCCGTATACTTCGCGATCGTTCCGCCCATCCCGATCTCCGCATCGTCCGCATGCGCGCCAAAGACGAGAATATCTAACGGTTCGCTCATGGCGCATCCACACCCGGCTTATATTTGTGTACAAGCTCGCGCCATGCGAAATCGCCGCGTGCTAGCGCGCGGACGAGCAGCTCTGCTGTAGCCACGTTTGTAGCAACCGGAATGCCCTGCACGTCGCAAAGACGAAGCAAAGCGATAATATCCGGCTCGTGAGGCTGGGCCATGAGCGGATCCCGCAGGAATATAATCAGATCCATCTCGTTTTGGGCAACCAAAGCGCCGATCTGCTGGTCTCCGCCAAGCGGACCGGACATAAACCGTTGAATCTGCAGATTGGTTTTTTCCATGATACGGGTACCCGTTGTACCGGTAGAATATAATTCATGCGGCGCAAAAACACTCTCATAGGCGGTTACAAAGTTAACCATCTCTTCTTTTTTCCGGTCATGCGCGATAAAAGAAATTTTCAACATCCTATAATCCCCACTCTTTCTAGGCTGTATATAGATTAGTCCATCAAATGTTCAAAGCCATAAATCAAACCGCTGTAGCCCATCACTTTCTTAACCGCTACGTTAACGCCCGGCATATAACCGGCACGGTCATAAGAATCATGACGGATCTTCAGCGTCTGGCCATAACCGCCAAATACTACCTCTTGCTGTGCGAATACGCCAGGAAGTCTGACACTATGTATACGGAAGCCGTTATAATAACCGCCGCGCGCGCCTTCAATGACCTCTTCCTCATTGGGGTTGCCTTGGCGAAGCTCCTGGCGAACCTGCGAGATGAGCTCTGCCGTCTTGATGGATGTGCCAGAAGGGGCATCCAGCTTCTGGTCGCCATGATATTCGATAATTTCGACATGAGGCATATATTTGGACGCTTCAGCAGCGAATTTCATCATCAGAATCGCGCCAATCGAGAAGTTCGGAGCAATCAATGCGCCAATGCCTTTCTCTTGGCAAAGCTTGTCCAACTCTTCGATTTGTTCCGGCGTAAAGCCGGTAGTGCCCATGATGGGACGGACGCCATGCTCGATTGCGACCTTGGTATGATGATAAGCAAGTGCCGGCACGGTAAAGTCAACCATAACATCCGCTTTTGCACGGCTTAAAGCCTCCTCGATTGTTGCGCTAACGGTAACTCCCGTATTCGCTTTGCCCGCAAATACGCCGGCGTCCACAGGACCTGCTGAAGGAGCGACGGCAGCAACGAGCTCGAGCGCCTCGTCCTCCAGCACCATTTTCACAACTTCCCGGCCCATTCGGCCGCTTGCTCCGATTACTGCTACCTTAATAGCCACCAAGATCACCTATTCCTTCTGTTGTTGTTTGCCCATCACCCGTTTGCGCAGCATTCTGCGCTTCCGATTCATATCAGCGAATAAACGGCGCGCCGCGGAATGACCGGGATCCAGTCTGATTGCTTCCCTGGCGTTTAGGACGGATTCCTCCAGCTGCCCCATTTCCGAGTAGGTTAACGCTAGCAAATAAAACGCCTCGAAGCTAAGCGGATCCAGCTCTGCCGCCTGCTGCAGCAGAGGTATTGCATCCGCATACTGCGATGGCTCTTTCGCAAGCTTCTGCTCCGCAGCAGCCACCAGTAGTTTCGATTCAATCGTTTGCAAATAGTATTGATATTCGGGATGATTTCCGTCAAGCTCTACTGCTTGCTTCGCATATTGATGCGCCTTGGTCCACTTACCGCTTCTGGCGCATGAAACCGCGCATATATGTTGATAGCTCGCATTTAGAGGTTCTGCCGCTATCGCTTGCTCGAACCAATAAATCGCTTGTTCAAAATCACTGTTAAGAATAAACTCATACGCCTTCTTCACGCAGCTTTCCCCGTCCATCTGCCCATCCTCCTTGTACACAGGTTGATGGTACAGCATATGTAAAGGTGCGTTCTACTGTTCGCCGTTTTTTCTCGTCCAGCGGTTAGCGTCCCGGGTATTGAATTTCTTCATGACTTTGTTATGCGCTTCAGTCAAGTCAATGTTGAGCGAATTCGCAAAACAGGACAAAATAAATAAAATATCGCCAAGCTCCATCTCAATGGAGTTTTCTTCTTCATTCGGCTTCTTAGGTTTCTCGCCGTAACAGTGATTCACTTCTCTAGCGAGCTCGCCAACTTCTTCGCTCATCCGCGCCATAAGCGCCAACGGGCTGAAGTAGCCTTCCTTAAATTGACCGATATAAGCATCCACTTCGCGCTGGATATCGGCTAAAGATTTCTCTGCCATGTGTGAATAACCCTTTCTCCCTTATGTATAACGCTAATATCACCTATGTTAACGTAAAGAAGCGATGAAAACAATGTTTTTTGAACCGTCTGTTAAGCTATAATACATAAATAGCCCGTTCAAGAACTTAAAAGGAGTTTAATTTATGTCCCGGAAATTCATGCTTCAGCTTCAAACCGTACTGCCCATTTTGGTCGGTACAGCCATCTATGCGTTTGGCCTTCATTATTTCGTAATTCCGAATCAGCTGATGGAAGGCGGAGTAACCGGTATTGGCGTATTGCTCAATTATGCGGCCGGAATTCCTTTGTCTCTTTCCACGCTGATTTTGAACATACCGCTTTTCCTTATCGGCTGGAGGAAATTAGGCCTTGGCGAAATGGCCTACACATTAGTCGGCGTCGTTTCCTTATCGGGCTTCCTCGCCCTCATGGAATGGATGATCGACAAAGGTTGGATCGTCACCTTTCATAATTCGCATGATTACCTGCTTGCCGCCCTTTATGCCGGCGTTACCTTGGGAGGCGGGCTTGGCATCGTATTCCGTGCTGGCGGAACCACAGGCGGCGTAGACATCATCGCCAGAATCGCATCAAGGCGAAAGGCTTTCAGCATGGGGCAGTTTATATTGATTTCCGACGCCGTCATTATCGGAATTTCTTTATTGTACATACCCATTGAAAAAGTTTTGTACACACTGGTTACGGTCTTTGTTGCATCCAAGCTTATCGACTTCATTCAGGATGGCGCGTATGCGGCCAAATCCTTCTCCATTATTACCGAGCAAGGCAAGGAAATGGCTGCCCAGATCACTTCCGAACTCGACCGTGGCGTAACGTTAATGCCGGCAAGGGGCGCTTTTTCCGGACAATCAAAAGAGGTCGTCTACTGCGTTGTTCAGCGGCAAGAAATGCGCCGTCTTAAGAACATCATACGCCGTATCGACCCCAAAGCGTTTACCGTTATTAGCGAAGTTCACGATGTGCTTGGCGAAGGATTCAAAGAAGACTAAAATTACGACAATGGCTTTACGCCGTAAGGCTGCTGCTTGTACTTTCTCCAGCCCGTGTAGGTAAGAACTGCCATGATAATGGCGCCTAGAAGCAAAATCCAGCTTATGGGATGCGCTTCCCCAATCGGCGCCACGACCGGCTCCTCGTCTTGCGGTTGACCGTTATCGAATAACCGGTTTACCGAAAACTCAAGATCCGATATCGAATTATCCGTCCAATCCTGTTTGGTTTGCCCTTTCATCCCCGCTTCAAGAAGAACGTTCGTGTATTGCATCCGATCACGCAATTCGTCAATCCGTTCCGTTGGCCGCTGCATGGAAGCAGCGGCTTCAATGCGCGATAAATGTTGGTTAAAGCTGTTCATCGCCGCTCTCGCCGCGATCGCGCCATCATCCGTCTGCCTGTTCCAGGAGCGGTTCACCCTCTCCAAGTCCTCCAGCATCACTTTCTCATACTGCAGCCATAACGCATGGTCCGGACGCAGCAACGCATCCGTCGTTAAATGAATACGCGCCGCAGCCGTAAGCCAATCGGAGGTTACCTTACCGTTCTTAAGCGTGTAAGTAATCGAAGCGATACTCTCGTCCATCAGCTTCCATCCGGCAGCTTGTCCCGCTTGTCTGATATCGCTCTTGTTCATTAGCTTATCCAGCTGCTGGACATATTTATAGCCGGCTTGGCGATTGTTCGTGTAAGCAGCTTCGTATAAAGCAGCAGCCGTCTCGTCTAAGCGAAGCAGCTCATTCCTTGATTCGTTTTCATGGCCTGTCCCGATCAAGTCCGCAGGAAAGGCCTTGGCAGCCGTAACCGAACAGACGGTCATGACGATACATAAGAATAAGGGCAGCGCAATTCGTATCTTCATGGACATCCCTCCTAAAAACCGCACAATAGGCCAGCCTTGGCTCATGCGGTGATTTACGTCATAAACATTTGCTATGACCACTTTATGAAGGGATGTCCAAATTTATGTCTCTTTTCTTGCTCTTAATGCCAATCCGCCAACAATAAAGCTGAAGATGGTCAAGCTGTATGTAAACCATTTGACTGCGGTTAAATCATCCATAAGCTTGTCCGAAAGCCATGGAAACACATCATACGTATAATCCACGGTATCATTTAGCAGCAACCATAACGTACCGATTACGGCTGCCCATAAGCCGGCTCTCATAAAACGGGCATACAACAGCACTTCAACGGCCATTGCCGTATGCGAGACCATAAGCATCCAATGTTCCCATTGGAGCGGATCCCCTTGGATGCTTCCTGCCACAATCATAGAAACCGCCCAGATGCCATACTTAATAGAAGTAACAACCGCCAGGCCTTCGATAATCATCCGCGCTCCATTGACAAAACGGGAGTTCCCTTGCGGAGGAAACAGCCAATACAGCAAGGTTAAAGTAAAGAACAAGCTTGCTGTTGGGCTATCCGGGACGAATACAACCTGCCACAACGGATGATGGCTCACCGTATCTTCAATCTGATTGCCATACCAGATGTACCCGTAGACGGTGCCGAGGAAATTAAAGATAAACATTACCCACAAAAAGAGGCGATTTAATAAGAAAGAACGGCTCCAGAACCAAGATAAAGGTATGCCCATTGAAATACACGCCCCTGCTTCGGTTAGATTTGAAAAAACCTGACCGCATAAATACGATCAGGTTTTTATGGTGGTGCTATTTATTCAGCCGGCGCTTTTTGCTTCGCAAGCCAAGTTGTTAATTGGTCAATCTCTGCAGCGGATAGCTGATCTTTGAAAGCTGGCATGCCACCGCGGCCATTGGTCACGGTTTCAACCAGTTCTTCCTTCGACAACCTGTCGCCTACGCCAGTCAAAGCCGGTATCTTCGGCGGATTGCCCTTCAGATCGTTAGCATGACAAGCAACGCATTGCGCTTTCTTGACAATGTCCATTGCCGGGTCGTTGGCGTCAACCAGTGCAACCGTTTTTGTCGGCTTCGTCGCGCTAGGAGGCTCTTGACCTTTCTCGGCTGCTTCACGGGCTTTCTCTTCACGGACTTTATGTTCCGGAATCGAATTCGTAGCTTCCATTTCATGTGTGTAGTGACTCCAGGAGATAACCGTCAAATACACACAGGCGATCAAGGACAAGAACATGAGCGATGATGCGATTGGACGGCGATAGAACCGGCGCTCTTTGCCTGTATCCAGGAACGGAGCAAGCAGCAACCCGCCAAACATAATAGCCGGAACCCCCATCGTACCAAGCACGATGTAGTCGCCAGAAACCCATGGATATTTCAAAAACTGATACAAGAACAAGAAGTACCAGTCCGGCATCGGAATAAAGGATGCATTCGTAGGGTCCGCCGGATAACCAAGCGGTGCACCTTCCGCAATAGTCCAGGTTAGGAAACCAACCAGGACTACGCAGCCCACCATCCATTCCTTAAGCAGGAAGTTCGGTATGAACGCTTCCGATTTACCGGGGTAGGACGTATAGTCTGGCGGAATATTCGGATGATTGCTTTTCTTCACCCGCGAGTCGCCGACATAAACGACCTTCTCGTTCGATTTATGACCATGCGCCATAATAAATCCTCCCTTCGCTTAAAGTGGTCCCGAAATGCCTTGCTTCCGAATCATCAGGAAGTGCGCTGCAAGCATTGCAATAAGAGCGCCAGGCAGGAAGAATACGTGAATTGCGAAGAAACGTGTTAACGTTTGCGCGCCTACGATGTCGCCGCCGTACAGGAACTCACCAATGTAAGGACCGATATACGGTACGGATTCTGCGATCTGCACGCCTACCTTCGTAGCGAAGTAAGCTTTGTTATCCCATGGCAGCAGGTATCCCGTGAAGCCAAGGCCTAACATAATGAAAAAGATCAGCATCCCTACGACCCAGTTCATTTCACGAGGAGCTTTGTAGGAGCCCGTGAAGAATACACGCAAGGTATGTAAAAACATCATTACGATAACCAAACTTGCGCCAAAGTGGTGCATGCCGCGAACAATGCCGCCAAATGCAACCTTATGGTTCAAGTAGTCAACGCTTGCATAAGCATTGATAATGTCCGGTACATAGTACATGGTAAGGAACATGCCGGACAAAATTTGAATTACGGTGATAAAGAACGTCAAACCGCCGAAGCAGTAAACGAATGCCGAGAAGTGATGAGCAGGGTTAACGTGCTCCGGTACTTCATGGTCCGCTACATCCCGCCAAAGCGGCGTAATATCAAGACGTTCGTCAATCCAGTTGTACATCGATTTAAACATCTGCTATTAGCCTCCTATACGCGAGAGTTCGCTTTAATCGGACCTACATACACAAAACCGTTTTCAACTTTCACTTCATATTCATCTAATGGATTTGGGGCAACTGCAAGGTTTTTCCCGTCAACGGTATAACGTGCACCGTGGCAAGGACAATCATACTCGTGATGGCCAAGCGTATTCCAACCGATCGTGCAACCGAGGTGCTTACATACCGGCGAAAGCGCAAAAATCTGATTATTCGCATCCTTCGTAATCCAGGCAGAAAGTTCGGGATCGCTTACATACCAGCCATCGACCTGATGAATTTGGAACTTGAATTCTTGAGGCTCAGTTGTTATTTTGCTCTCTTCAACTACTTTAACCCATGTACCCTCGGCTTTTTTTGCCAAGAGCGGATCAACCGCAAAACGGACCATAGGCAAAACCGCGCCACCAACCATAAATGCAGTCGTACCGCCGAGTGTATACGACAAAAATTGACGCCGGGACATCTCTTTGCGTTGAACCGGACGATGCGCGGTTTCTTGATGTTCGTGGTTACTCATCTTCTGTTCTAACCCCCTTTGCCAACCATTTCTCGCGTTCAGCCACACGGCAAAACGCTTGACGAACTAGGACATAAACTATAATAGCCTAGGCGCTTGGGAGCGTCAAGAATATGGCTCGCGATTTATTTACCTATAAAATGCCATTCACAAATTTGTTGGCAATTTGTCACATTTAACCTTGCCTTAACTTTTGTTTCCCCAAAACCCATTTTTTTTATTCAAAAATACACCCGTTTGGAAGATGACAGCGCTTTATTGACGCCTAGGAGTCGCCGCGGTTCCACAAAGCCTGAACGGCTTTCGACACATTTGCGGAAGTTGGCGCTTCCCCTTCCCCGCCCGGACAGATCACAAGGTCGGCATCCGGGTATTCCAGACCGTCCTGATTCTTAGCCGAGATCACGATGACAAACCGGAATCCGGATTCCTTTAACGACCGGCAGGTTGTCGTAACTAGTGCCTCTGCAGACTCCGCATTCAAGTAATGCATCGCCGGATAGGTCACGATTCTTCCCTTAAAAGGAATTTCTATGAGGTCCATTACGTCCCTTAACTTTTCTAATGCAAGCGTTGCTTCATGCGGCTGCTCCAATCCCGTCATTCCGGTGACCGGCAGCAAGCATGTGTCGAGGTAAGGCTTAAGCTCGTCCCATTGTTGCTCGGCAATGTCGCTAAATTTCATTTCCTGCTCCCTTTCCTGTTGAGATTCGTCCGTAATCTCTATGTTACCCATAAAGGGGGTTTTTGCCAATCCAATCAACAAAAAAACTCCCGCTGCTATGACGGGTCCTTAAGTCCTCCATCATAGGGCGGAAGTTTCTATTCGCGCAAATTAGCTCTTTAATTGATTTAATTGAGCGGCTAAACGGTAGAACGTATCCTCGTCACCAACGGCCAGCGCTTGATCGATCGCTTTGTAGATCCGATCCGAGCGAAACTTGTGAACGGCTTCATCCAATACCATCTCCGCTGCTAATCCTAGCATTGCTTCATACGCAACTTTCATTTTGTCCATAGGATACACCTCCAAACCGGCGTTAAAGAGATCCTATCGTCTTCGACTATCGTCACGCGGTGATTCAAGTGAAAGAGTATAGGTCAACTCGTCATTCTCAGTCACAATCGAACCGGCTCCTACTTTAAGCATATTCACCATTCTGCGCGCCGATAAGTACGATTGCCCCCATTCCAATTAATATGCCATCGCCTAATTGGTTTCATAGAAAATTTAATAGAGAAACATCCGATCCTGATCTTCGAGGTTTACTCCGGCGACCAGCGCCCTTCCCAATTTGGTCATCCGCACAACCGTACCATTCTCCTGATGCTCGCCGATCCGTAGCATGCCCAGATGAACCATCATTCCGATTAACCGGATATCCAGCACCTTGTCGGCCGTGTCGTAATAGAACGGTTTGACAAAGGGGATAAGCACCTTGCGCAGCGAGTCAACCGTAACCCATTGCTCTGCCAGACTGTTCATCCAATGCACAAGCGAATGAATGTTCGGTATTGCCCCTTTGTACAGCTTCAGCCAGAATTTATAGATCTGCTCCATTTCACTCGCCGGCTTGCCGCGCAACCGTTCTTCGCCGCTCGGCGATAAGGTCAATACCAGATTATCGTCAGCGAAATACTTCATATAGCTGCAGTAGTCGAACAGGAGAGACATCCGGTTCGGATAATGGTGAAAATGTCTGCCGTAACCGAATCGCCATTCGCCTTTGCCCGGCAGCTCCTCCGAAATGGCCAGCTTTTCCAGAATCTGTCCGCTGAACCGTTTGTACATCGAACCGTCCGCCGACAGCTGCACCTCATTGTGGTAAATATAATGAAGCAGCTGATAAACATCCTCTTGAACAAGCAATTGTTCGTCCCGGTACATATGCGGCTCATCCGTATAGTGCAGCTCTGCTGCAAACTTTTTGCGAAGCGTTTCGCGGAATCTCGTTCTCAGGTCCTGCGGTACCTGGAACATATAACGATTCGTTCCGGTTACTCCGTTGAACAGCCATCCCTGATGCTTGAACCTGGAGATCATCTCGCGCGGTCCCGATTCTTTGGGCGCTTCGGCCTCGGCCTGCTTTTTCTTTGTGCGTTTCGTTTTCTTCTGCGGCGGTTCTTCCGCTGGGGGCTCCAGCTCGCCAAACTTGCTTTGCTGTACCCTTGCAATCAATTCTTCCAGACTGAAGGAATCTCTTGATTCAAATAGAAGCGAGTTCAAGAACCGCATTTCGTCCAGTTTCATACTGCTGATCTGCGCCTCAAAAACATCTTTCCGGCTGACGGTTGAGAGAATCGACTGAATCAAATCATTTTTTGAGTGGCCATTGCACTCACATTGATATACGGAGGCGATTCGGCTCAACTGCTGAATATCCGCATAGCCCAACATATCCGACAAATTCATGGTATCTCTCCTTTCCGTAACTGCCCGCCGTATGTGTCTCGATCGCGAGCTTATTTGATGCGCTAGCAATAATTAGTACCATTATGGGAAGAATTTTGAATTTTAAAACTAGTTGTGTGAAAAAGCTTCACATTGCATTAAAAAGCTTCGGTAATGCACGCTGCGCAAGCACATGTTCTTTCGATCGCCATTGATACCGGATTCCCTTCGATTCGAAGTTGTATGGAGGGGAATCCGGATATCAAAAGCGAACTAAAAGCTTTCTGGAAGAAAGCTGCTTCGAAAGCATAGTCCTCGCTTCTCAATGAACATTTGCTTGCTCCGCTTCCGCTCGCTCGGTTTTCCACACAAAAAAGCCTTGTAAAATTCAACAGCGGGAACGGCAAAAGGGCTGCCATTGATCTTGGCAGCCCTTGCTCTTCATAAAAAAGGCTGCCATGTAAACGGCAGCCTAAACTGTTGTTAAAAAATAAATTGACGAGGGAATGAACGGATATGTATCTCCTGGAGGAGCGTAGCGTTCGCCTTTGTCACTTCTGAATACACCTTATAAATCTAATCTATATTCAGAATGACAACAGCGGCCGGAAGGAGATACATTTCCGAGAATGGCAAGCTCGGAACCACCATCAATTGGTCGTTACTTCCTGCTCCTTCTCCAAATGACGAGTGCAATTATATAGAAGCGGAATCCATTGCTCATCCTTCAGCTGGAGAATCGAGTAAGAAAGATTGCCCAGCTGCTGCTTCTCGAGATCGACGCAAAGCGTATCGAACATTTGCGCCAGAAATCCGCCATGGGATACCACCAGCAGCCTGCCTTCCGGCCGCTGCTTCTGCCAATCCTGCAAGAATGACAGCCCTCTGGAGCGGACTTCGTCGTCCGTTTCCAGTCCTTGCGCAACCTCGCGCCAGTTCTCGCCCCAGCGCTCTACCCTCTCGGGCAGGGTCAGGCCTTCGACTTCGCCGAAATTGCGTTCCCGCAAACGAGGATCTCCGTCCAGAAGCGGAATACCCAGCTTGTCTGCTATAACCGCAGCCGTCTGGCGAGCGCGCTGCAGATCACTCGATATAACGGCATCCCACAACTTCTCATCTTTGCTTAATCGCTCGGCTAGTGCGTTCGCCTGTTTTTTCCCAAGCTCATTTAAAGGAATATCCGTCTGGCCTTGAATCTTCCCAAGCGCATTCCAATCGGTATTGCCGTGTCGTACCATACCAATAATCAATTGTGATTCCGCCCTTTCCGACAATAAAATGAGAAAACCTCTATCGCGGCAGCCGAATAAAACAGCCACGGTTAGAGGTTGAATATCTGAACAACACCTTAATTAAGCTTGTGCATTAGCTTCTCGTTCTAGACAACCAATTCAAGATTAACAACGTCATCACAATCCCAAGAAGAGATAGGGCGACCCAATATTGCGGGAAGGTTGGAACGACTTGAAGAACGAACGGATCACTAACGCTTGCCACGGGAACCTCGAATTCCGCGCTAATGACGAAATCGCTGCCGGAAGCATTAGCGGTATCCATTAATCCCGTCAGTTGCGCCATCTTTTCTTCCGGTGTGCCATGTTCGTTGCCTTTGATAAAGAATATAAGCGAACACGCGAATATGGCCAGACAAGCGGACAGCACAATCGCAAGGTTGCGCCTGAAAGCAGGCGAGAAATAATAGCTTTTCTGGGAAACCGGCATGAGCCACGATTGTTCAGCATAAATGCGATCCATAACGCTGCGATTGACATGCTCCATCTGGACCGTAACAACCTCATCCTCTTCCGAAAGCTTAAGGATCATCTCTTCGCTTTCTTCCCACAGACGGTATTGTTCGGAACAATGCTCGCAATCGAGCAAATGGGCTTCCATCGCTTCCCGTTCGGCATCTTCCTCTGATAAATATCCGAAGACATCGAACTTCTCTTGTACGTCATCGCATTTCATCGTGTGTTCATCCCTTCGTATTCTTCCATCATCGGCGTCTCGCCAAAGTAAGGCTCAAGCTGCGACTTTACGCTGGCTCGTGCCCGGAATAACAACGATTTCACGGAGCTGACCGTTTGACCCAGAATATTGGCGATCTCCTGGTAGTCCAACTGGTCATATTCCCGCAGAATGAGTGCTGAGCGTTGTTTCTCAGGTAAATTGTTAATCGCCTCGCGAACCATCGCCATCCGTTCGTTGCGCAGCACATGCTGCTCTGGCACTTGATCAGGCGGTGCAGCCGGCATCACATTCGACTCGTCAAGCGGGACGTGAGCCGACTTCTGTTTGCGAAGTTCGCTAAGCACAGTATTTCGTGCAATCGTATACAGCCACGTCGAAAAAGAAGCATCCACTTCGCGGAAGGAATGGAGGCTGCGGTATGCTTTATAAAACGTTTCGGAGCACAAATCCTCAGCGAGCAGCTCCAGCTTGGCACTTTTCAACATATGATAGATAAATGCTAGTATCTTGCGTTGGTAACGGCGCATCAGCTCCGAATAAAGCTCGATGTTTCCGTCCTTAATCTCACGTATTAATTGGGAATCAGTCATGACAGGCGAACCTCCTCACCTGCGAATTCTTCTTCCCAGTTCGATTATGTATCATTGTACCGAACCGGAAGCGAAAAGTTGCGGTCATTATCATAAAAAATTTCAATAAATACGATGTATGTAATTCGATTCGCAATAGCCAAATTCCTTCCTGTTTCGACAAAAAGGATTTTAATCCATATTTTAACAATACCCATTATCCTTCCGTATTGTAACACACCAATTCGCATTAGTCTCAAAAAATAAGTAAACTCTAATTTCCGGCTTGCGGGATTTTGTCGGAATTAGCCAGTTAGGCATGTCCACTAAAAAAGAACAAAAAAAAACCACTCCGAAGAGTGGCAGCATTCATATTGAACGCTATAGTTTTGGATAGGAGTGGAGAGAAACCATACTGTACTTTTATTATATGTATACGCTTCCACAATGTCAACGGTTTTTTTGAAAACGCTTAAACTTTTTTTGCCATCGGGAAAGAAAGCCTTGGAAAGCAAAAAAACCTCTTTCGAGGTTTTATTGGCGGACGGTATATCCGGTTTTGCCGAGCAGCTCCATCGCTTGATCCAGATCTTCTTGGGTCCGGAACGATAAACGAAGAACGCCGGGAACATCTTCCCTGCTCTCGATAATATTGATGTTGCTAAGATTTATCCGGGCACTGCCCAGCTCGCTGGCAATATTGCCGATAATGCCGGGATGATCGGGTACATCCACATAACAATCGTATAAGGAGTGAATCATGCCTTTGCGGCGCTCCGGAAGCTTGCTGCGGAATTCCCCGGCCGTCTCGAAAGCTTCCTCAATCGCGTCGCCGTTCAACGATTCCAGCATCGCGGCAAACTTCTCCACTTCCGCATTCCAATCCTTCAGGAGCTTCAGCAGCACCTCGCGGTTGTTGATCAGAATATCTCGCCAGACGATCGGATCGCTGGCCGCGATCCGGGTAATATCCCGGAAGCCGCCGGCAGCCAGCAATTCGTACAAGCCGTTATTCTCATTGTAACCGCGGACCTGATTAACGAGAGCTACCGCAATCATATGCGGCAGGTGGCTGATTGCGCCCACAATCTCGTCATGCGAATTCGCGTCAACGCTGACAAGATGCGCTCTTGTATGAACCAGAAGATTTTTAAGCCGTTCCAACGCTTCCGGCGGGGTCGTCTCTTCCGGCGTTAACACGTAGAAGGCGTTCTCGAACAGATTCGTGGAGGCCGCTTCAACTCCCGAGCGTTCGGAACCGGCCATGGGATGACCGCCGATAAACGATACGCCATTCCGCTCCAATCTTCTGCCGCACTCGGCCACCGAAGCTTTGGTGCTGCCTACATCCGTAACGATGCAGCCTGGCTTCAAGTCAAGCTTCCCGAGCTCCGTTACGTATTCCTCCAGCTTGCCGACAGGCACGCACAGGAATATGAAGTCGGCGCCTTCGGCTGCTTCCCGCAAGGAAGTTGTCGCGTAATCGACAACTCCCCGCTTCAAGTATTTTTCAACGGAGGACTGACGGTTCGAGTAGCCCACAACGGTAAGCTCCGGCTTGCCTTTGAAGCAAAGCGCCAAAGAACCGCCAATCAATCCTACCCCAAATATCGCGATCTTCGTCATAAGGCTATCCGCGCACCGCCGCTTCCTGCAGGACCAGCTCAAGAGCAGCGATGAACTTTTCGTTTTGCTCCGGAGTGCCTACCGAGACTCGGATGTGTGTCGGATAGTACGTCCAGCGCGGTCTCACAATAACTCCTTTGCGAAGCAGCGACTGGAATACGTCGGCGGAAGGAAGCTTCGTGTCCACCATAACGAAGTTGCCGTGCGCTGGGAAGTAACTCAAACCAAGCCGGTCGAAATGGCTGCACAGGTAGTCAATCCCCGCACGGTTCTGCTGGCGGCAGAACGCTATAAAATCATCGTCGGCAAGCGATGCTTTTGCCGCCGCTTGCCCGAGGCGAGTCGTATTAAACGGCTCACGGATTTGATTCATATATTGAATGACATCCGCGTGTCCGATTCCGTAACCGATGCGAAGCGATGCCAGTCCGTAAATTTTCGAGAAGGTGCGAAGCACGATCAGGTTCCGGTATTTTTTCAGCAGCTTAATGCCGTCCGGGAAACCAGGCTCGTCCACAAATTCGCAATACGCTTCATCCAATACGACCAGAACATCCTTAGGAACTTGATCGAGGAAAGAGGTAAGCTCTTCTTCCGCGACGATTGTGCCCGTCGGATTATTCGGATTGCATACCCAAACCAGCTTAGTACGATCCGTAATCTTGGCGAGCATCGCCGGAAGATCGTGTTTGCCGTCCTTCAATGGAACTTCGATAATGCGTGCATTTTCGATTTCCGCGTTATGCTTGTATTGGGAGAACGTTTCGTCGGCCATAACCGTTTCGTCGCCAGGGGCAAGATAGGTTCTCGCGAGCATAAGGATGATGTCGCTTGAGCCTGTTCCAAAAATAATCTGATTGGCTTCTACCCCGTATTTTTCCGCTACTGCTGCAGTAAGCTCAAAGCTGGCGCCGTCCGGATAGGTGGCAATTTGACCTAATTCATTTATGATAGCTGCTTTCGCCTGTTCCGAATAACCAAATGGGTTCTCGTTGGAAGCAAGCTTGATAACCTCGTCTAATCCTAGCTCTCTCTTAACGTCTTCAACCGGTTTTCCCGGCTGATAAACAGGGAGATGCACGATATTGCTTTTTGGCTGCATCGCCGTTCACCTCTTTGTCATATTGGCCTAATTGGCTAACCGCATGTTTTCTATTGTCTCACATCTTGTCAAGGTTTTAAAGAGTCGTCTTTTAAAATAGGAATTGGAGCACACTTGGCCAAAATATCTGCCATCCTTTGGCAGGGGCATACAAGCCTGGAAATAAAAAAAGGACAGAGCACGCAAGCTCTGTCCTTTCGTTTTAGCCCTTCAACCCGGCAACAAAACGGCGGATTTCGGCAAGTCCCTCTTCCCGCTTTGAAGAATCGCCCAATAAAGGAAGCGTTTCTTCGATTTTGCGCACAATCGCGCTGCCTACGACTACGCCGTCGCAGGATTTCTCGAAGCGCTCCACCTGCTCACGGCTGGAAATACCGAAGCCCACGGCAATAGGGAGATCCGTAGCTTCGCGAACCGTAGCGAGGAAGTCGTCAATTCCGCTATGGAATTCGGCACGGACTCCCGTTACGCCAAGCGAGGATACGCAATAGACAAAGCCGCGTGCTTTTTTGGAAATGCGGACAACGCGGTCCTTGGAGGTTGGGGCTACCAGCGGAATAAGGTGTACGCCCTTCGCTTCGGCCAGCGTGCGTACTTCCTCATCCTCTTCAATCGGAAGATCCGGAATAATAAGACCGCTGATGCCCTTCTCCACGACAAGATTCATAAAAGCCTCCAGGCCGAATTGCAGCACCGGATTGAAATAAGTAAACAATATAAACGGCAGCTTGACGCCTGCTTCACGGGCCCCAGCAGCGGTCTCGATGCAATCCAGAATGGAAATATGATTCTTAAGCGCGCGTTCGGATGCCCGTTGAATAACGGGACCGTCCGCAAGCGGATCGGAATAAGGGACGCCAAGCTCCACGAGATCCGCGCCTGCTTGTTCAAGCTCTTTAATAATGGCGATTGAGGTAGGGATATCCGGATCCCCGATCGTCAGAAACGGAATAAGTGCCGTTTGTCCTTCTTGCTTCAATTTGGCGAAAGCAGCATCAATCAAATTCATGCCTCTGCACCTCCCAGGTAACCCATGATCGCTTCCACGTCTTTATCGCCGCGTCCCGACAGGCTGACGACGACAATTTTGTCTTTATCAAGGGTTGGCGCCAGCTTAATCGTCTGCGCAATCGCGTGGGCGGACTCCAATGCCGGAATGATTCCTTCCGCACGGGACAGCAGCTGGAGCGCGTCAAGCGCTTCGGCATCGGTAATCGGGAAGTATTCCGCGCGGCCGGAATCTTTCAAATAAGCATGCTCCGGTCCGATACCCGGATAATCGAGCCCTGCAGAGATCGAATGCGCAGGCTGAACCTGGCCGTATTTATCCTGCAGCAAGTAGCTCATGGAGCCCTGGAATACGCCGTGGCTTCCCATGGTCATCGTAGCGGCATGCTCTTCGGTATCAATACCGCGTCCCGCTGCTTCAACCCCAACAAGACGGACGGATTCGTCTTTAATAAACGGATAGAAAATACCGATAGCATTGCTGCCGCCGCCAACTGCGGCAACCACATAGTCCGGAAGACGTTCTTCCGCTTCGACGATTTGCTTGCGGGATTCGTCCCCGATAATACGCTGGAAGTCGCGAACCATCATGGGGTATGGATGCGGGCCTGTTGCCGAACCCAGAATATAGAACGTATCGTCTACATGGCTGACCCAGTAGCGGAGCGTCTCGTTGCAGGCATCCTTCAGCGTGCGGGTGCCTGACATAACGGGAACAACCTCCGCTCCTAGCAGCTGCATGCGGAATACGTTAAGCTGCTGGCGCTTCATGTCTTCCTCGCCCATGAATACTTTGCATTCCAGTCCAAGCAAAGCGGCAACGGTAGCCGATGCAACGCCGTGCTGGCCAGCGCCGGTTTCGGCGATCACTTTGGTTTTGCCCATGCGTTTGGCAAGCACCGCCTGCCCGATCGTATTGTTGATTTTGTGAGCGCCGGTATGGTTCAAATCTTCGCGTTTCAGGTAGATCTTTGCGCCGCCAAGCTGCTGGCTTAAACGTTCCGCATAATAAAGCGGCGTTGGGCGTCCCGAATATTTGTGCAGAAGATCATGAACCTCCTGCTTGAAGGATTCGTCCTGCGAATAATGCTTATAGGCTTCTTCCAGCTCCAGCAAAGCGTTCATCAGCGTCTCCGGTACATACCGGCCGCCGAATTTGCCAAAGCGCCCGTTCTCGTCTGGTACTTGGTTCATCGTTCTATCACCTTTCTAACGAATAGTCTAATCTTCTCGATGTCCTTGCGGCCGTCCGTCTCAACCCCGCTCGATACGTCAATACCGTCAACCGGGTTGCCTGCCAGAAGCTCTCCCACATTGCCGGGATGAAGTCCTCCGGCTACGTATAAAGGAACTTCAATGGCTCCTGCCGCGTTCTGGTAGTCCGTTATGAGCTGCCAATCGAAGGTTTGACCCGTACCGCCGCCGGCTGTATCGATTAGAATAGCGTCTACGGCTCCCTTATAGGCGGATACCCGCTCCAGAGCATCCCCGCCCTCTGTTCCGATTGAGAGTACTTTCCATACCTTCTTACCCAAGCGGCTCTTAACTAATCGGCAAAATTCCGGAGTTTCCCGCCCGTGCAGCTGAACGACATCAAGAGGCGCTTTCGCCACGATTGCCGTCAGCTCCTCAATATCCGGATTAACGAAAACGCCAACCGTTTGGGGGGCTTCACCCTCAGCCGCTCGAAGCTGCTTGGCAGTCTGGATTAGCGCTGCAGCCGTTTCCGCATCGACCTGGCGTTTGCTTGGCGCAAACACGAAGCCGATCTCATGAAAAGGAAGTCCGTTCATCTCCGCAATGGTAGCGTCATCCCTCAATCCGCAAATCTTGATTCTTGGCGACGCCGTCATGCCCGCGTCACCGGACCCATCAGGTCAATAACAGCCTGTCCGGCATCCGGCTGGCGCATGAAATGTTCGCCGATCAGGACGCCTTGCGCACCGACGGTTTGAAGATAATCCATATCTTTCCGCCCCGCAATGCCGCTTTCGCTTATTACCGTAACCCCTTTTGGCATAAGATCGATAAGAGCTTCCGTCGTTCGAAGATCGGTTACAAAAGACTTCAGGTCACGATTGTTAACGCCAATCAAAGTCGCTTTATCCAGCTCCAGAACCCGCTCCAGCTCTTCACGGTCATGGACCTCCACAAGAACGTCCATGCCCAGCGATTTTGCCGTGTCATACAGCTCCGACAGCTCGGAGGATGTAAGGATTGCTGCTATTAATAGTACCGCATCCGCTCCGATAACACGAGCCTCGTATACCTGACGGTAATCGATAATAAAATCTTTGCGGAGCAGCGGATTAGCTACCGTTTCTTTGATCAAGGTTAAATAATCATTCGAACCTTGGAAATAATCGCGGTCCGTCAGCACCGAAATGCAATCCGCGCCCGCGCGCTCATAAGCGGCCGCAAGCTCGGCAGGTTGAAAATCCGGACGAATGAGGCCTTTTGAAGGAGATGCCTTCTTTACTTCAGCAATCAGGCCGACATCCCGTTTGCGGCCCGCCGTCAGCGCGCGCTCAAAGCCGCGGCATTCGGGAAGCGAAGCGATTTTGCGTTCATACTCGGATAGCTGGAAGCCTGAAGCGAGACGAGCAACCTCTTCCCGCTTCGTTACTACGATTTTATCAAGAAACATGAGTCAACTCTCCTGTCGTTTGAATAAGCTTTTGCAATTGTTGATTTGCCATGCCGGAATCAATCATTCGGGCAGCCAGCTCGACACCTTCGCGGAGAGAATCCGCATAGCCGCCTACGTAAATGCAAGCACCCGCGTTAGCGAGTACGATATCGCGGTACGCGCCGCGCTGCTTGCCGCTGAAGATTGCGCGAATCAACGCCGCATTCGTCTCCGGATCTCCGCCGATTACTTCGGAAATCGGATAGCGGGAGAGCCCCAGCTCCTCCGGAGTCAGTTCATAAGTCACCACGTCGCCGTTTCGCAGCTCGGAAATTTGGGTTGGCGCCGAGATGCTGATCTCGTCCAGTCCGTCCATGCTGCTGACAACCATCGCCCGTTTCACGCCCAGCTCGTTTAATACGGCTGCAATCGTGGACGTTTTGGTACGGTCATACAAGCCGATCAGCTGACGGTCGGCGCCAGCCGGATTCGTTAATGGACCAAGCATATTAAAGATCGTGCGGACGCCCAGCTCGCGGCGCGGCGCAGCCGCATGGCGGAGAGAAGGATGATACAATTGAGCGAACAGGAAGCAGATGCCGATCTGATTCAGGCATTCGGAGGCTTGCTCCGGGGTGAGCGTAATATTCACGCCAAGCGCTTCGAGCACATCCGCGCTGCCCGCTTTGCCGGACATCGCCCGGTTACCGTGCTTCGCTACGCGAATGCCGGCCGCCGAAGCGATAATGGCGGAAGCCGTGGAAATATTGAATTTATGAATGCCGGAGCCGCCCGTGCCGCAAGTATCGAGCAGGCCTTCCTGCTTCGTCTGTACATGGCTGGAATGCTGGCGCATCGCTTCCGCAAACCCCGTAATCTCGTCCTTCGTCTCGCCCTTCATGCGCAGGGCTGTCGCAACGCCCGCAATTTGCGAAGGAGTAGCATTGCCGCTCATAATAATGTCCATGACCAACCGCGCTTCTTCACGCGTCAGATCGGTGCTGTTCATCAGCTTGTTTAACGCGCCTTGCATCGTTACCTGTTCTGTCACCAAACTCATTTTACAACACCTCTCCGCTTGTTACATAGTAATCCGCGTTAACCGCCTGATCAGCCGAACTTTTCCGATTGCCAAAAATCGCTTCCGCCGCGCGGATCGCCTTAAGGCTTGCTTTTGCTTTATTGACCGTCTCCATATATTCGCTCTCCGGAACCGAGTCCCATACGATCCCTGCTCCGCTTTGAACATAAGCTTTGCCGTTCTTGAACACGATGGTCCGGATGGTAATGCACGTATCCAGCGAGCCGCCGAATCCGAGATAACCGATTGCCCCCGCGTAAGCGCCGCGCGCTTCGTTCTCGAGCTCCGCGATAATTTCCATCGCGCGAAGCTTGGGCGCGCCGGATACCGTGCCGGCCGGCAGACAGGACAGGAAGGCATCAAAGAAGTCTTTATCCTCGCGAAGCTTGCCGGATACGTTGGATACGATGTGCATGACATGCGAGTAACGCTCAATCTCCATATAAGAATCGCAGCGTACCGTGCCGAATTCCGATACGCGGCCGATATCGTTGCGCCCAAGGTCAACCAGCATCAGATGCTCCGCCCGTTCCTTCTCGTCGGCGAGCAATTCCACCTCCAGCGCCTTGTCTTCCTCCGGCGTCTTTCCGCGCGGCCTTGTTCCCGCGATCGGACGGGTCTCGATTTTGCGGTCGCCGTTAACCTTTACAAGCGCTTCTGGCGAAGTGCCTACGATCACTTCATCACCCATTTTCAAATAATACATATAAGGGGACGGATTCATCGTGCGAAGCACGCGGTAGACGTGAAGCGGATCAACCTCGGTTTCGATGCTGAAGCGCTGAGACAAGACGACTTGGAAAATATCGCCGGCGCGGATATATTCCTTCGCCTGCTCAACGTTCGAAATAAACTGTTCCTTCGTCAGGTTGGACTTTACATCGCCAAGCTCGGGATCAACCGGGATCGACGAACCCGACGTTACCGGAACCGTAATCGGCTGCTGCACCCGTTCGATCGTAGCTTCGATCTTGGCTACCGCACGGTTATAAGCCTTCTCGATGTCCGCGTTGGTGGCGGCATGAGGGATATGAACATTCCCGATAATTTGCAGCTGCTGCTTGAAGTGATCAAACGCGATGACCTGGTCGCAGAACATAAATTGCAAATCGTTCATTTGCAAGTCATCGATGCGGTGTGCCGGGAGGTTCTCGTAATATTGAAGCAGATCGTAACCGAAGTATCCGATCGCGCCTCCCGTAAACGGCGGGAGCTCCGGCAGCGACGGGCTGCGGTAGCCGCGAAGTTGAGCCTTCAAGAGCTCAATCGGCTTCTCGTCGAACACTTGCTTCTCACCGTTATGCTCCAGTACCATCTTGCCGTTCTTCCCGTAGAGCATCATGAAAGGATCCGTCCCGATGAAAGAATATCTCGCCCATTTCACTCCGCCCTCTACGCTCTCAAGCAGGAACGCGTGCTGCTCCTTCGCAAAATGCTGAAACAGCCTGATGGGTGTTTCCGTATCCGCAAGCATATAGCGTACGATCGGAATAATATTGTATTGGTCGGCCAGCTTCGTTACTTGCTGCAATTCATTTGTCATGGGGGGTTCCTCCTCTTGGTACTCGCTACTTGGTTAGAAGGGCATTAAAAAAGCCCCTGCCGGAAGCAGGGGCGTTGAATGTATAGATGATGACAAATAAGATTGCGAACAAAATAAAGAATAGACCTAAGGCGCACGATAGCGATGCGATCTCCTGCGCTTAGCTGCGATAAACAAGCTCTCTATTCTCAACTGTTCTGCACTCGTCTCTGCTTAACTCATCTCAACTCAACTAAAAGCCTGCTACCTAAGGTGAAACGGCTGCGCCATCCTGTGATGACGGTTAAACGTTTCATTCTAAAACCTGTCTATTAACTTGCTACTCTTCTCTTGCCTAACTATTGTTAGTTCTCAATATACTACCGATTAGGCCTCGCGTCAATCAGGATTTTGACAAATCCGGACGAAGCACGCGCGCGCCGCCAAGATAGACATGGTTAATCTCAGCTTGGGTTTTTTCCGTGTTCAAATGAATCATGAAACGGACGCAGCGCTCAAGACTGCCTTTCACCGGCACTTCCAGCGCGCACATTAAAGGCACCAGATCCCACCCGACCATTTGACGGATCGCAATTGCCGGGAATGTAGCATCCAAGTCTTGCGTAACGGTAATAAACACGCTGGCGACATCATCCGGCACGATATCGTTTTGTTTCACAACCTCTTGCAGCAGCTCAAGCGTTGCCTGCAAAATAGGCTCTTTTTCATTTACGTCAACGGTAATGGCACCGCGAATCCCTCTAACTGTCATCCCTTTTACGCCTCCAGTTTCAATTGCTCAACGATATCCCGTACCCACGCGGACTGAACATCCTTCTTGATTTCCACCTTGCCGACCTCGGTAGGCACAACAAATACCATCGTGCTCTCGCTGAATTTCTTGTCATGCATCATGGCGTCCATAATGGCGTCAACGTCGAAATGCGCCGGAAGCTTCACCGGCAGACCAACCTTGGACAATACCCGCTTCGTGGTGGTATAAACCTCTTCAGGCGCGCCGTAACGTAATCCCAGTCTCGCCGAGCCAATCATGCCGATGGAGATGGCTTCCCCATGCAAAAGCTCGCCGTAGCCGGCTACCGCTTCGAGCGCGTGGCCGATCGTATGGCCAAGGTTCAGAATCGCGCGCAGATCATTCTCGCGCTCATCCTGAGAGACTACGGCTGCCTTTACGCTGCAGCCTTTGTAAAGGGCATATCCAAGCGCATCCGGTTCAAGCGCAAGCAGACGGTCCGCGTTTTCTTCGCACCATGCCGTAAATTCCGCATCCCAGATTAAACCGTGCTTCACAACTTCCGATAAGCCGGCGCTAACATCCCTCGGAGGCAGCGACTGCAGCGTATTCAGATCGTAAAGCACCATCTCGGGCTGATGGAAAGCGCCAATAATGTTTTTCGCAAGCGGATGATTAACCGCAACCTTGCCGCCAACGCTTGAATCATGGGCAAGGATCGTTGTAGGAATCTGTACGAACCTAACGCCGCGCATATAGGAAGCCGCCACGAATCCGGCCAGATCCCCAACAACGCCGCCGCCAAGCGCAACAATCGTCGACTTGCGGTCAAGGCCGGCCTCAAGCGCTTTTGTAACCAGGTTTTCCAGCATCGACAACGATTTGGAGCTCTCGCCCGCAGGAATAACCGCACTGTCGACCGTGAAGCCGCCTTCGCGGAGATTGCTCTTAAGCGGTTCCAAATAGTGCGGGGCAATATGTTCATCCGTAATAATAAGGAGCGGCGATTTCAAGCTGATCTGATGCTTCTTGAAATACGCTGCCGCCTCCTGCAAAAGACCTTCACCGATATAAATGGGATAAGAGCGTTCGCCTAGCTCAACTTTCAGTTCGCGCATGATCTGTACCATCCTAACTGTTTATATTCCGGGCTTTTGTTATGTAAACATCTTTGCTCATTATAGTACAGGCTCCAGGCTTTGACAAGAAATGCGGCAGTTCTAGCAAATGTAAAAAGGCGGATGCTCAAGCCATTTCTGGCTCTGGCATCCGCCTTTCGGGCGGCTATGGAAAAGCGTTAGCTGTTCACAAAGCGCTTGCTTGTTTCCCGGTCAACCTTCACTGCCATCTGACTCATCAGATTAGGAAGCTGGCGGCTGTCGAGACCGAGAATTTGAGCGCATTCTTGAATGGTTATGATTCCGCTTCGGTAAGCATGAATCACTTGTCGCTTGTCCATCTTCATCCTCCAATAAAAGATCGGTTGCCTTTAGTATTGGAACGGATGGAAATCGCTATACATCAGCCGGTTATTCTTCTGTAGAAGAAGGTGTCTGCCGACTCGAAGCCGTACTGGGATGGAGAGAAAATCTGCTCCGTGCTTCCGACGAACAGAAGTCCTCCTGGCCGAAGAGCGCTTGCGAATTTTTGGTACAATAAGTGCTTGGCTTCTTCCGTGAAATAAATCATTACATTCCGGCAGACGATCAGATCAAAGGAATGATCAAAGGAATCGTGCAGCAGATTCTGCTGCTTAAACGAAATCGCGTTTTTAAGCATGTCCGATACCGCGTACATTCCGTGATCCGGCTGGAAATACTTCTGCCTGTAAGCAGCGGGGACATCCCGCAGGGAACGCTCCAAATACTGCCCTTCCTTCGCTTTTTCCAGCACCACGGAATCCAGGTCAGTCGCCAGCAATGAGGTTTTATGCAGAGCGCCAAGCTCCGACAAAATCATCGCGATCGTGTACGGCTCTTCTCCAGTCGAGCAAGCGGCACTCCATATCTTAAGCTTGTCTCCCCGCCCAAGCATTTCCGGCAGGAAGCGGCTTTGCAGCACTTCCCACCGGTTCGGGTTCCTCCAGAATTCGGACACATTGATGGTCATGCGGTCCAAAAACTCGTTCAGCAGGCTCCGGTCCTGTTCAATGGCTTTCCAATAGGCCTCGAAAGTGTGGTAACCGTGCTTCTGGCGCAGCGTCGTCAAACGACGCTTCATCTGGGCTTCTTTGTACTGCGACAAATCGATATTGGTCTTAGCCTTCATTCTTTGGATAAAAAGATCGAAATCCAGATCCACCGACATGGACGCCTCCTGTTGTAACGACAGCGTTATGTATGGCTTAGATCCAGCGCTGTACGGTATGTTCGTATTCCATGAGCTGCTCGGGCGAAAAGAAATTCGCGATTTCCCTAGCCGCGCTTTCCGGAGAATCCGAGCCGTGAATCAAATTTAAATTCGTATGTACGGCAAAATCCGAACGAATGGTGCCAGGCAGCGCGTCTACCGCATCCGTTTTGCCAATCATGGCACGCGTCAGGGCAATGACGTTATCTCCCTGCCACACCATGGCAAAGACCGGACCGGCTGTAATAAAGTTCAGCAGCGGCTCGTAAAAGGGCTTGCCTTGGTGTTCGGCATAATGGGTTTCTGCAAGTTCTCTGCTTACCACCATAAATTTGGCAGCAACGAGCTTCAGTCCTTTGCGCTCAAACCGCGACACAATCTCACCGATAAGGCCGCGTTGCACACCGTCTGGCTTAATCATCAAAAATGTTCTTTCCATACGCTACCTCCTAAAAAGAATTGTGAAGCAATTCTTGCTTCGTAAGCATTCGCTTAAAAGAATTGTGAAGCAATTCTTGCTTCGTAAGCATCCGCTTAAAAGAATTGTGAAGCAATTCTTGCTTCGTAAGCATTCGCTTAAAAGAATTGTGAAGCAATTCTTGCTTCGTAAGCGCTGCCCCTAGTAGTTGCGCTTTCCTACGAAATGCGCAATGTCGATCAGATTCTTCTTCGCCCCGATACCCGGCAAACCCTCTAAAGCGGCCAAAGCTTTTTTGATGTAATCTTTCGCCAGCTGGTCAGCGAGCTGAATGCCTTTACTGCTCTTGATCAGCGAAATGGCGGGCTTGGTATCAACATTCCCGTTATGCTCGCGGATAATCCGGATCTGCTCGAGCAGAGGCTCGCGCACCTTGTCATCCTTCAAGGCGAGAATGACGGGCAGCGTAATGTTTCCCTGTCGGATGTCGGAGCCCGGAGGCTTGCCGATCTGCTTCTCGGTGCCGAACAAATCCAGCATGTCGTCACGGATCTGAAAGGTCATCCCAACATTGTAACCGTAACGGTACAAGCGGTTTAGCGTAGACCGATCCGCCCCTGCCGCCGCAGCCCCCAGCTGACAGCTGATTGCGATTAGCAGTGCCGTCTTCCGGCGGATGCGCAGCAAATAATCGCGGATCGTTTGTTCGGTATTGAAGAAATACCGGATTTGCTCCATCTCTCCGATACTCATTTGCACAAGAGATTTCGAGAGCATTTGATGGATAAACGGATCATCCAGCTCTGTTGCTATCGTGAGCGCCCTGCCGAAAATATAATCGCCCGTATACATGGCAATCCGGTTATCCCATTTGGATTTGACGGTTAGTTGGCCGCGCCGCGTCGATGCATCGTCAATGACATCGTCATGCACCAGGGAAGACATATGAATGAGTTCAAGCGGCACCGCTACCTTCGTCAGTTTATCAAGGTCGTATTGGCCGAATTTACCCGAGAGAAGCACAAATACGGGGCGCAGCCGCTTCCCTCCCGCCTTCAGCAGGTGAAGAGACGTCTCGCTAAGCAGCTCATCGCCGAACGAAATGCTTCGTTCCAGCTCTTGCTCGATTCGGGACATATCGCCTTTTAACTTTGCAAAAATGTCTAATAGTTTCATTCTTTCACCTGTTCGGCAGAGATTCTTCTTTATAAAAGTGCAGGTTCACGTCGTGATCGAGCAAGCCAAGCTCACTAGCGTACCGGAAATAAAGCGTGAGGCCTTCCTGCTGCTTTGGTCCAAAGTCGTAATTGAGGCAAGTAAAGTACATTTGCCAATAAGCCGGATCGCCTCCCAGCTGTTTCGTAGCCTTCTCGATAAGCGGCGTTAGATCCGCTGCGCTCTTCTCCTTGCTGGCCGTAAAAGCCTGGAACAACCGCTCGAAGGCTTCCGGTGAACGCTCCACTGCTTCCTTGCGCGCCGCAACAACGGCGTAAGTCATAGCCAATCCCGTCCACTGGTTCCACACTTCGCCAAGATCAATGACGGTCAAACCTTTGTTCTCCCAGGACTCCCGGATCGCAGGATCGCCGATCAGAAGAGCCCCGTCGGCCCATTCCAGCATCCGGTCAAGGTCGGGTTCGGCCGGCTCGTATACGGGGTCAAGCTCGTAATATTTTTTCATTAATATTTTCAGCAGGTTAACCGACGTTGCCGACGTTGTCGTAACGGCAATCCGCTCAGGAGCAGACTGCCCGATCGGTTGTTTAAGGAACAAAAGGATGGAGTTTACCTTTCCCTCCGACCCCACCGATAAATGCGGAAGCAGGACATAATCCTTGTCGTTCATCCCGTAAGCAAAGGAAGATACAGCCGCGACTTGTATCTCCCCTTCGCGCAAGAGCCGGTTCAATTCGGCCGGCACCTTCAGCACAATCTCAATGCCGGCTTGCTCAGTACTATCTTCCAAATAGTGAAAAAGCGGCCATGCATTCGCATAATCAATCCGGCCGACGCGGAGCGGATTCAGTCTGCCCGTCATGTAAGGTCATCTCCCCATCTTCTGAATAATTGATGCTCGATCGACATGCTATCGAGCACTTTGCCGACAAGGAAATTAATCATTTCGTCCATGGATTGCGGTTTATAATAAAAGGCCGGCATTGCCGGAATGATTCTTACCCCAAGCCGAGCAAGCGTAAGCATGTTCTCCAAATGAATGGCATGCAGCGGCGTCTCGCGCGGAACAATAATAAGCTTGCGCCCTTCCTTCAGCATGACATCCGCCGCTCGGGTCAGCAAATCGTCCGAAATTCCTCGCGCCATCGAGGCGAGTGAGCCCATCGAGCAAGGCACAATCGCCATGCCTTCAACCTGGAACGAGCCGCTTGCGATGCTAGCGCCGATATCGGCATTCGGATGAAAGACCAATCGGCCGGCAGTCACGGCTTCACCGAACCGCTGCTCCAGCGCGGCTTGACGCCGCGTTGTATCCCAGCCAAGCTCTTCCTTCAATACCCGCCAGCCCGCTTCGGTCACGACCACATGGACAAGGTAATTCGCCTGAAGCAATTCTTCGATTAGCCGGATTCCGTAGATCGCCCCGCTTGCCCCGGTTATCCCGACTACCCAGCGTTTAGGTCTTGTTGCACCGTTTGATTTTACCATTGGTGCACCACCAGCAGATCGAACATTGCAAATACGAACAAAACCACGCTGAGCGTCCCGTTCATGCCGAAGAAGGCAATTTGCACGCGTGACAGATCATTCGGCCTTACCAGCCAGTGCTGATAGAAGAGCATCAGAATCGATGCGATTGTGCCAATGAGGTATACCCAGCTCAGTTCGGTCATCCAGAACAAAGCGAAGAAACCGATAGCAGTTACGACATGGAAGCCTCTAGCGATCCACAAAGCACCGGAGAGACCAAAGCGCGCCGGAATCGAATGCAGGCCTTTATCGCGGTCGTATTCGTAATCCTGAGTCGCGTATACGATATC
The DNA here is from genome assembly GCF_004345425.1 of Paenibacillus sp. BK033. Classification (GTDB taxonomy): domain Bacteria; phylum Bacillota; class Bacilli; order Paenibacillales; family Paenibacillaceae; genus Pristimantibacillus. Next base: position 1,310,677 of record NZ_SLVP01000001.1, on the reverse strand, counting down.
GAAGCCCGCGATCCAAAGGGCAACGGTGAAATACAGTACCCATGCCGCGGCATTCAGGGAACCCGTTACGGCGACCCAGCCCCCAAGCGGAGACAAGCCGATCGTAAGGCCAAGGAACAAATGGCAGAGCCAGGTGACTCTTTTCATATAAGAATACAGAACCAGCATCACAACCGCAATCGGCATCAGCTTCATGGCAATAGGATCCAGGTTTGCCGCTGCTATAAACAACAAGCCGAAAGATACGATAATAAATAAAATGACCTCGAACGATTTCAATAAGCCTGCCGGCAACGCCCGCTGCGCCGTTCTTGGGTTAGCCTTGTCGATGGCTTTGTCAATGACCCGGTTAAGGCTCATGGCCGCGCTGCGGGCACCAACCATCGCAAGCGCAATCCAGCCAATCTCCCCCCATGTAGGCAATTGCTTCTCAACCGCTAACGTGCCAAGAACAGCGCCCAGAAAGGCGAACGGAAGAGCGAATACGGAATGTTCAAATTTTATCATTTCCAAAATAATGCGTAGTTTGCGAATCATTGCTGCGATTTCTCCTTTGTACCGATGTGAAGCGCGGCGATTCCTCCGGTCAGCGGATAGGCTTGTACTTCACGGAGTCCGGCTTGCCGAAATAGTTCGGATAACTGGTTGGCGTCAGGGAAAAGCTTCAGGGAATCCGGAAGCCACTTGTATTCGTCAAAGCGCTTCGCCACCCATTTGCCGATCATCGGCAGCATCCGTTCGAAGTATAAGTAATACATTCCCTTGAACGGCTGCCACAACGGCTTCGACAGCTCGAGGCATACCACCTTGCCGCCAGGCTTCACAACCCGTTCCATTTCCTTCAGCACCTGCAGATAATCCGGAACGTTGCGTAGACCAAAGCCAATCGTAACGAAATCAAAGGAGTTGTCGGCAAAAGGCAGCTCCATTGCGTTGCCCTGTACAAGCGTAACCTGCTCATTCAGGCCTTCACCCTTCACCTTGACGGCACCAACGTCCAGCATGTTCTGGCTGAAGTCGAGACCCGTAATTTGTCCGGTACCGCTCGCTTTCGCAAGCGCTATCGTCCAGTCGCATGTACCGCAGCACAAATCGAGCGCCGTCTGCCCCTGCCGCACGCTCATCTTGCGCATCGTAAACTTCCGCCAAGCCTTATGCCTGCGGAAGCTGAGCAGATCGTTCATCATATCGTATTTGGGAGCTATGTTCTCGAAAAGCGCATGCACATGTTCTTTCGAGCTGGAGCCTGAACTTGATTCAGAGCTTGTGTTTGCATTCATCTGTGTTATCCCTCGTTTCGTTAAGCCCTGCTATGGGCTGCCATCTTCTCCAGGAAGGAATCCGCCAATTCCTGAATCACATTCTTCAGCTGGTCGGACTCCAGCTTTGCTGCCGTACTGCGGAGATTGTCCGCAGCAGCCTTCAGCTTGGAGACCAGTCTTCCTTGAAGCTCGTATTTGCCCCGCAGATCGTAAATAAAGGAATGCTCCGTCTTCCGGGATAGGCTTTGCTGTTCTTCCGGCGTGCCTTCCTGCATGACATGCCAATAAGCCCAGCTTTGATAAAACCGGGATGGTGAATCAAAACGATTCATTTCATCCAAAACCGTCTCGCAACGGCTCACATCCTCCAGCATTTCAGGCCATAGCTTTACGAACGCGCCTTCCATCATTCCGCTGAAAAACTGGAACATCTCGCTCTTCAGCTCCGTCAGCTTGTTCAAATACTCTTCAGCCTTGAGCTGCGATTGCTGCATCTTCGTATAAAGATCCATCTTCAATCGGTTAACTTCGCATACCGCAGCGCTGATCTTGGATACCATGCCGATGTGCCCGGCTTGAGACAAAAGCTGATAGAAACGGCTGCTGAAATAATCGCCGGCCAGTACCTTCAGCTGCCTCGACCTCATCTCGCTCTCAGAGCGCCGGGTTTCCTCCGTGTCTATCAGGTCATGCGTATCCATTCCCAGCTGTACCAGCGATACCACCAGCGAGTAGAGCTCGCTATTGGGCTCCAGGGTTTCATGCTCGCTCAACACGGCATGAAGCAGCCTTAGCCTCGGGTCGGGAAAAGCAGGCAGCTCGGTGTAAGTTTGAATCATGTCATACTCGACATACTTGGATGCGAGTTCGTTGATACGATAAGGTTTCATGGGGTAAGCCTCCGAACAGATATTGCCGCTAAATAATCTAAACTATTATAGCACAACTTTAGGTCATGAGCATACGAAACAAGCTTCCAAGGTCAAATTGTTCATTATTTAGCTACAACTCCGTCAGGAAGATGGAAGGGGCGAGGTAGAATAGGTATCAATTGGTCCCAGCCTGTCTTCCAGCAGGGAGGTATACGCGATTCTCAGTCGCTTCCTCCACAGCTCGTCATGAAGCGGATCGGCGTCGCTTATTTCGTTAAAATTCTCTCCAAGCCAATTGTCGGTCCTCCGGACATCGGCCGCAAACAGCAGCTGACCGCCCGCTTTGGCGTCGACATAGCGGATCAGCAGCCGGTTCACGTTTTCCGTTTGCGTGAATGAAAGCCGGATCAGCTTCTCCATATCTTTATACCAACGGTCGGTCTGCTTCTCGTCGTCGGCCCGCATTTCAACCGTCAGCACCGCCTGGGTCCACTGTACTTTGCCTACTCTTCCCGTCAACTGCAGGCTGACGATGGCATCAACCAGATTACGGCTTGTCAGCCTTTTCATCTCGGAGGGATGAAAGACGGCCACCTCGCCTCTTCCCCTCTCCGGACCAATTCCGGAATGAGGCATTAGGCCGATTACCGCCGTTACCGCAAGCGCCGCGCCAAGCGACGTCAAATATGCCTTTCGCATAACGGAATCCTCCCTCCGCTCTAGTAAACGCACTAAAAATCCCCTATACCCCATTTTACAACCGATGCTGCCAAGCTATGCACAAAAAAACTCCCGGCACGCATTTTCTGCGTGAGGGAGCTTGTCCGAACAATTCTATTACTGGTCTGTATCCACCGTACCGTGCTTGGTCATGACGGAAGCTTTGCCGCGGATTTTAACTGCCGATGTATGATCCGTAAATTGAACGATCAAGATTTCATTCTTGTCCAGCTTCTCCGTATGATGGAACTTGGTATCCTGACCACGCGTGAGGCCGATCACCTGAACGCCCTGATCCTTCGCTTTGATAACGATGTAATCGCCTTGATTCGGCTCCATCTTAACCCTCCTAAAATGAATCATCACTCAATTTGCCATGTTCTGGCTTATTGTGAGGACTTCATTGCTTCGAAAAAGCATTTGCCGTGCAGCGCCTTCGTCTGCTCTAGCATCCTATTGCTGGGCTCGATTATACTATAGACCGGCTTCGACATGCAAGACTTGGCAGCTGGTCAAAAACGAAAGCGCCCGAACGCGTTGGCGTCCGGGCGCTATACAAAAGCAATTAATTGGAAACGAGGTCTTTAAGAGATTTACCAGGCTTGAAAGCAGGCATTTTGCTTGCAGCGATATCAATCTCTTCGCCTGTTTGCGGATTGCGTCCTTTACGGGCTTGGCGTTCGCGAACTTCAAAGTTACCGAAGCCAACCAGTTGCACTTTGTCTCCGCTTTGAAGGGCATCGGAGATGGCTTCGAATACGGCATCAACCGCTTTCGTTGCATCCTTCTTCGACAGATCGGACAGTTCAGCCACTTTGTTAATCAAATCGGTTTTGTTCATTTGTTTCACCTCCCCTAAAGGCAAATGAAGAGTCATCTTATCCCTCTTATTTACTGAAAACTTGAAAAATATACCTCGACCTCAAACAAACTTATAGTAATACAGCCGATTTCCAATTTCAAGTAGCCTATAGAGGTTCTGCGTACTTTCATCAATATTTCATTTTAACCGCTGCGTCTTCTTGACAAATGAATGAAGGTTACGGCAAGCGCAAGAACAAGAACTACGCCTTTGACAATGTCGTTGGCATAGTACTGCACCTTCATCATCGTCATGCCGTTCAGAAGCACGCCGATAAGGATCGCGCCGAAGAACGTACCGATTACATTGGGACGGCCCGCCCCAAGCACGGAATAACCGATAAAGACGGCCGCTACCGATTCCATCATCATCGGAGCGCCGGCATCGATCTGGCCTGTGCCGACGCGCGCCGCGTACAGAATGCCTCCGATGGCCGCAAAAATACCGGATGCGATATAAGCAAACGTACGGATACGGCGCACCCGAACGCCTGACAGCCGCGCAGCTTCTTCGTTGCCGCCCGTTGTATACATCTGGCGTCCCCAGCGGGTGTATTTGAAGAACAGGTGAACGGCGATCACCGCAATAACCATCAGCACAACCGGAACCGGGATGCCAAGCAGCTTGCCTTGGCCAAGCCACAGAAACGACTCGCTGAACTTGCCCGGTGCCGTGGAACCGTCAGGCATAGGCATATTGTTGTAGATCGAATAGCCTTTCGTATAAGTCTTATGAATACCGCCTACAATGTACATAACCGCCAATGTCGCCAGCATGTCCGGAATACGGATTTTGACGATCAGAAGCGCATTGAGCAGACCTACCAAAGCGCCAATCAACAGCGCAACAACGATAACAACGACAACCGGCTGTTCATACCAGACCATAAAGGCGGCCGTTACAACCGTCGTTAACGATACGGTCGAGCCTACCGACAAGTCGAAGCCGTCAACCGTCAGAGAGAAGGTTACGCCGATCGCAACAAAGGTCGTAATCGAAATCGACCGCAAAATATCCGACAAGTTAGCGTACGTAAAGAAATGCTCATCCCACATCGAGAAGAATAGGATGACTAAGGCAATAACAAGTAGCGATCCGAATTTAAAAATGAAATCTAGTGACTTCTCTCTCATGCCTGCTCCTCCTTGCCGCCGCTTGCATAAAGCATCAGCAGCTCCTGCGTGGCTTCGCCCCGGCCAAATTCCTTCACAAGTGCTCCGTCGCACATGACGAGAATCCGGTCTGCGATGCCCATCGCTTCCGCAAATTCACATGTTAAGTAAACAATTGCCTTCCCTTGCTCGGCAAGCGACCCGATAATGCGGAAAATATCGCTTTTTGCGCCGATATCCACGCCTTTCGTCGGCTCATCGAACAGGTACACCTCCGCGCCGGTGGGAAGCCATTTTCCGATGGATACCTTTTGTTGGTTGCCACCGCTGAGCTGACCGGTTTTCTGATTGGGAGAAGAGGTCTTGATGCCAAGCTTACCGATAATCGCGGCTGCGTTATTCGACTCTTTCCTCCCGGACAGGAAGCCGCTTCTCGTCAGCAGCTTCAGAATCGGCAGGCTTAAGTTGTTCTGCACCGATTCTCCTACAAGAATCCCCTGCTTCCGCCGTTCCTCCGGGACCAGCACAATGCCGCCAGCTATGGCATCCGCCGGTTCGCTGTTGTTAATCGCTTTCCTCGCGATGGTCACATGACCCTTATCTGCCTTATCGGCGCCAAACAACACTCTCGACAGCTCCGTTTTGCCGGCTCCGACCAGTCCAACAATGGCCACAACTTCACCGCTGCGGGCATTAAAGCTTACATTGCGGACATGATGGCCGCGCGTAACTCCTGACACCTCAAGCAGCGGCTCGCCGATCGGAACCTCCGTTTTCGGGAACTCCTCCTCGAATACACGGCCGAGCATAGCTTGCACGACGTCGTCAATCGTTAACGAAGAGGTAGACTCGGTCAACACCCGCTCACCGTCGCGCATAACCGTAATGCGATCGCAGAGCTGGAATACTTCCGGAAGCCGGTGGGAAATAAAGACGATTCCAATCCCTTCTTCCTTCAGCTGTCCGATAACACGGAATAACCGCTCCGCTTCTTCAAGGCTCAGCGGTGCGGTCGGTTCGTCAAAAATAACGTATTTTGCTTTCTCCGTCAGCAGTCTGGCAATAAGCACAAGCTGCTTCTCGGCGAGCGTCAGCTCTCCTGCCTTCTTCTTGACCGGAATCGATGCGCCAAGCCGCGCCAGCGTTGCTTCCGCCTGCTTCTCCAGCTTGCGCCAGTTCAGCCACAGGCTGCTGCCTTTGCTGGAAATGCTGTCGAGCATAACATTCTCCGCCACGCTCAGCTGCGGCACCAGAGCGGTGTCAACTTCCTGATAAACGCAATGGATGCCCAATTGTTTGGCATCCCCAGGTGAACCGATATGAACTTGCCGCCCGTCGATTGTAACCGCGCCTTCGTCCTGGCCGTAAGCACCCGATAAAATCTTCATCAGGGTACTTTTGCCGGCGCCGTTGGCGCCAAGAAGCGCGTGAACCTCGCCGCTTAGCAGGTTAAATTCGACGTCGCGGAGGGCGGGGACGCCGGAAAAAGCTTTCCGGATCCCCTTCATTTGCAATTGCTTTGCAACACTCATGTTGTGCACCTCTCCAGCTAAAAAGAATTGCGAAGCAATTCTTGCTTCGTAAGCATTAAGCCTTTGCCCCTGGATTATTTCGAACCTTCCAGCTCTTTCATCCAGTCTTCATAGTTTTGCGTGCTGCTTCCCCAGCCTTTGATATATTGGGACAGTTGAGTCGTGCTTACTTGCTCGGCTGGCAGCTCGTCGCGGCTTACGTATACGGCGTTGAGCACAGTAATCGGATCGTTAGCCTCGCCTTTAAATTCTTTGTACAACGTACGAACTTGAACGCGTCCGATATCCTTCGGATCCACGGCAGCCGAAGCAATCCAAGGGCTGTTCTTGTCTTGAATCATTTGAAGATCTTCGTCGCTCATGTCGATGCCGTATACTTTGATTTCCGTACGGCCTGCTTGCTGGATTGCGCGCGCAGCGCCTTTTGCGAATTCATCCCAAGCTGCCCATACCGCCGTAATGTCGCCTTTGTTCGGATATTGCTTCAGAATCGCTTCCATTTGCGCTTGCGTGTCCATTGCAGGATTGTTAGCGTTACCGAATGCCGCGATTTCTTTGATGTCAGGATATTTCTCTTGGAATGCTTTATAAGCAACTTGGCGGCGTTCCATTGGAGCAAAGCCCGCTACCCATACTTTTACGATGTTGCCTTTGCCGCCAGCGTCTTTAGCCAGCTGCTCAAGCGTCAGGTTCGCCATCGATTGGTCGTCCTGTTGCAGAACAGGTACGCCGTCAACTTTTACGTCTGCGTCGAATACGACAACTTTGATGCCTTTTTCTTTTGCTTTATTGATTCCTTGTTCCAGAGCGCCGGCTTGTCCATGGTCGATCAGGATACCGTCGAAGCCTTGGTTGACAGCAGCGTCAAGGTTGGAAGACATTTTAGCCAGGTCGTTATCGGAAGCGAAAACTTGAACGGAGCCGCCGAACTTCTCAACTTGCTCTTTCACGCCTTCTACGTATTGCGAAGAAAATGTGCCTGTGTTGAACTGCATAACGAGTGCTACTTTCTTGCCTTTCAGTGCGTCAAGCTCGCTGTTGCCCGATGCTGTAGGCGCTTCCGACGCGTTAGCCGATGCGTTGCTGCTAGCTTCGGAATTAGCGGAGTTGTTGTTGTTCTTGCTGTTGCCGCATGCCGATGCTATGACAAGAACGATTGCGACAAGCAGCGTCAATGAAAGTTTACCCCATTTTTTCATGTTCTTCTTCTCTCCCTTTTTATCTAACCAAAATGATAGATGAAATGATCTATTTGTAATCATATCATTTTTACCAAGTATGTCAATCGGAATTTAAGTATTATTTTCACAATATGGGAATCACTCGACAAACACGAATAATAATGTCGAAAAAGATCGAAACGTTCAACAATTGCCATTATATTAACCACAACGAATAATTGCAATGAATAATTTGTTACAGCGTCGGGCAGAATGCCGCAGAACGCAAAAAGAACGGCTGATCCGGCGTTATACCGGTTCAACCGTTCTCTTAATCTAGCTTTAAAGGATAATGGCAATGAGTCCTCCGGAACCTTCGTTAATGATTCTTCCGAGCGTCTCCTGCAGCTTGTAGCGCGCGTTGTCCGGCATCATCGCGATTTTGCCCTGGATGCCTTCGCGAACCAAGGAATGGAGCGATCTTCCGAAAATGTCGGACTCCCAGATCTTGATCGGATCTGCCTCGAAGTCCTGCATTAAGTAACGGACAAGCTCCTCGGTCTGCTTCTCCGAGCCGATAATCGGCGCGAATTCGGATTCTACGTCGACGCGGATCATATGGATCGAAGGCGCAGTCGCTTTCAGCCTTACTCCAAAGCGGGAGCCCTGACGGATGAGTTCCGGCTCATCCAGAGCCATCTCCGCAAGCGTTGGCGCCGCAATCCCGTAGCCGGTAGCCTTAACCATCTCGAGCGCTTCCGCGAACCGGTCGTATTCCCGCTTCGCATGCGAGAATTCCTGCATCAGCTGGAGCAGATGATCCTTGCCGCGGATTTCAACTCCGACCACCTCCATCAGGATGCGGTCATACAGTTCATCCGGCGCGAAGAGATCGATCTCCGCTACGCCTTGCCCCATGTTCATGCCGCTGAGGCCGGCCCTGGCAATGAAATCATAATCGGAGAACTGCGAGACTACGCGGTCGACGTCTCTCAGTCTGCGAATATCCTTTACCGTATCGCGTACGGAGTTTTCGTAGTTGCTGCGCAGCCAGTGGTTTTCGTTCAGCACCATGACCCAGCTTGGCAGATTCACGTTGACTTCGTGAACCGGGAACTCGTAGAGCACTTCGCGCAGGACGGACATGACTTCTTCTTCGCCCATAGTCGCGACGCTCATCGTAATTACCGGAATATCGTATTTGGCCTGCAGCTCCCCGCGAAGCTGAATCGCTTCTTCGCCGCGAGGACGAGTGGAGTTAATGATAAGCACGAACGGCTTGCCGACTTCCTTCAATTCGCCGATTACGCGCTCTTCCGCCTCAACATAAGAGGCGCGCGGGATTTCGGCGATGGAGCCATCCGTCGTTACTACAACGCCAAGAGTCGAGTGCTCTTGAATCACTTTTCTGGTGCCGATCTCCGCCGCCTCTTGGAACGGAATCGGTTCGTCGAACCAGGGCGTGGTAATCATGCGAGGGCCGTTCTCATCCTCGTAACCTTTCGCCCCTTCGACGGCGTAACCAACGCAGTCCACAAGCCTGACGTTTACATCAAGTCCTTCACTGACGCGCAATTGTACCGCTTGATTCGGAACAAACTTCGGTTCAGTAGTCATGATCGTTTTACCCGCGGCGCTTTGAGGAAGTTCATCAACGGCTCTCACACGCTCGGCTTCGCTTGCAATGTTCGGAAGCACAACCGTTTCCATAAACCGCTTGATAAACGTTGATTTGCCCGTACGGACAGCCCCTACTACCCCGAGGTAAATATCCCCGCCGGTACGTTCGGCTATATCCTTGAAAATGTCCACTTTCTCCACTGAATATCCCCTCCCAATTGATTTTCCGGTTCGCCGCCTTCCACCGGACTCAGAGGGCAGGCCAGCGACGCAACTCGTACAGCTTGTTGGACTAGTAATATCATATTGTCCTAGCCTACCGAATATTCCGATTCCTTTCACAATTTTTCCCTTAAGTCAGTCACGCTCTTGCCCTTCCAAGATTGAGTTATATGAAGATGTAAAGATTTCTATACCAAAAAATCCTCACTACCGGTCCGTATAGGAAGGTAATGAGGATTCGTGTTTTAAGCTTATTTGCCTTGTTCCGAAACGGCCTGAGGTTCATGATTCACCCAATGGTAGACCGGCGCTTTAACCGGTACGTACATGTCGGAATCAACCAGCACGGCGCGCAGGTCGGTGTCAGCCGCAATACCCGCCTCGCCTTTCTTCTGCATGGCCTGCATGATGTCAATGCCGTAATCCGCATACACGCGGCCGGACTCGTCCATGATGGCCGCAAGCGTCTGGAAGGAATAGTCGCTATGCAGATCCGGCGCTTTTTTGTTCATCGTTTTATAATCGATATAGGAATAGCCGGGGTAAGCGGGCTCGCCTTTAGGCAGCCGGTTATCGTGGTTTTTCTTATATTCGTTCACCCAGCTTTGAATATCATTGATCTGCTGATAGGTAAGCAGATTCATCAGCTTGATCTGCGGCTTGGTCTCTTCGTTGATAATCAGGAAATAATAATGGCCGCCGTTCTCGAAAGCTGCCGTCGGTATCGAGCTCAAATACCCTTTGTTCTTCAGCTGCGTAAAATCAACCTGAAACTTTTCATAGACCGGCGTATCCTCGCTGCTGTTTTTCATAGGCAGCATCCCGGTCTCCGACTGGTATTGATCAATAGCAGCCTGTACGTTTCGGACAGCTTCCTTCGGGGCGGCCTGGTTTTGCTTAAGCTCGCTCTTCGGGTACATACAGCCGCCCAAGGACAGCACGGTTACGATCAATATAGTAAGCATTGCCAGACGGCCGGAAGCTCCGGGCAACGGATTTCTTTTTTTCACCCGCATCGATTATTGCTCCTCCTCGTTCTACCACAACTCGTCTTTTTCTTCCGCCTGCTTCGCCAGAAGCTTCTGAACGGCGGCGCGAAGCGGATCAAGCGGAACGTCCACTTGCACCACTCCTCTTACTTTAGCCTGGCACGCAAGCCTGTAGCCCTCTTCCTCCAGACCGGCAAGCTTTCGCTTCTCTTCCTCCGCGATCGGCATCAAATCGCTCTCCGGAAGTATTTTCACCTTGCACATGAAGCAAGCCGCGTTGCCGCCGCAGCGGGTCTGAATGAGCACGCCGGCCCTTCTTGCCGCCGAGAGGATTGGCGTTCCCGGCTTAACTTCTATCGTTGTTCCGGATGGCCAGAACGTAATCCTTCCGCTCATTTGGCAGCACCTGCCTGCTTGCGGGAAAGCCGCCGACTCATTTGCTTCCTTGCCTCTATCGTGAACACATTCCGCTGTTCAAGGAGCAATCGGGCTGCCTCATGCCGCGATTCTTCTTGCATATAACGATCCACGACGATTTGCAGCCGGTCTTCACGTTGCCGCATCCAATTGAACCAGAGCTCATGCGCGAGCGGAACAACCGGAACATACAGCTCCTCTTGCCCCTTCATAACGGCAAGCTGCTCAGAGAACGGTTTTAGCAATTCGCGGACTTCGGTTACGTAACGGCAGCCTTCCGCACGGACAACAAAGCCGCCTACGAGTTCAACCGGAATGCCTTCTATTACATAATGGCTGAGAACGGACCGATATTTGCCGCATTCGCTTAACTGCTTCGTATCGGCAGCATACGGCTTCAGACGTTCATAGAGCAGATCGTAATCGGCATCATCGGCATACAAATCGATATCGTTGGGCTTTGCCGATAGCGGCAATCCGCGCAGCATCAATCCCGCACTGCCGCCCAGTACCCAATCGGCCCCTACGCCCTCTAGCGCCCGGACGATGGCAGCAAGAGCGTTTTCTATAGCTGTTTGTTTGTTCATCACTGCACATCCTTTCCGGCGTTGCTAATTAGAAATAAGGCTTGTTTACGGCTTTCACTAGAATATCCGCGCTCTTCACTACAGCCTGGCACGCTAGACGGTAACCGTCTTCAAATTCCTCCGGCTCCATCCGGTCCCATTCGGCATCCGTAATTCCTTCGAGAGCCGCTGCTCCTTCTTCAATCAAGCATCGGCATCTTGCGCAGGTACCTCTTGTGCAATTCGAAGACCAGTCTACCTTGGCTTTGAGCGCGTGCTTAAGCAGCGTAGCCCCAATCTCGGGCTCAACAACCGCTGTTCTTGTTCTCCCCTTCAGTTCAATCATGCGGCTATGGTTCCTTTCACGCTGTCAATATGTATGGTCTTTCTTTTAGACAATGGCAATCAGCCCGCATAGAAAACCGAATACAAGCAGAATAAAAGAAACAAAGGATAATGAAAACTTAATAACGCCTTTGGTCTTTAATCGGGCAAACGTAATGATAACAGCGGCAATCGCCATCAATCCGATCCCGATTAAAGAAATCCACATCTTCGTCATTGGATCCATGAACTAATCTACTCCCTAGTCGATAACGGTAATAAATGCAACACTCATTATAACATCAAGCTCAAAAAAGGACAAAAAAAGCCAAAAGATCTGCTTTTTTAGGCAGATCTTTTGGCTTTGACTTACTTGATCATCATTTTAATCAACGATTCGATGCCGCCCATGCTCATGCCGCTGGCTTTCACGGCCTTTACAATATCGTTCATCGTTTTATCCGATACCGGAACCTTTGCCATATCCGATACCTGCTTAATCAGCTTGCGGAGCTCTTCTTCGTTCTGCATCGTGGATGCCGATACGCCGTTCGCCAATTTTTTCACCGCATTCTCGGAAATGTTTTTGCCGGTTTTCTTATTTATTGCATTAAGAACATCTTTGGAAAGATTCTTGTTACTCATACTTTTGCCCTCCTTCAATGTCGCTGAAGACCTCATAAGCATTAGCCTTGGAACATCATATGAGGAGGGCAAATGTTTGGTATAGGCGCATGTCTTAGCCTAACTGTTCAATTTCGTGCGTCTTTAAGCGGCCCATCAAATTCTCAACCGCGGACTTTGGAGAATTGTTGGCAAACAGCACGCTGTACAACTCTGCCGTGATGGGCATTTGCACATCGTATTGCTTCGCAAGCTCGTTTGCTGCGCGGGTCGTCCTTACGCCTTCCACGACCATGCCCATCCGCTCCAGAACTTCCTCAAGCGGCGTGCCGTCCGCCAGCATCGAGCCTGCACGCCAGTTCCGGCTGTGCTGACTCGTACAGGTGACAACCAGGTCGCCTACGCCCGCAAGACCCGCAAAGGTCAGCGGATTAGCGCCCATCGCCGTTCCAAGCCGGCTGATCTCGGCAAGACCGCGGGTAAGCAAAGCCGCTTTGGCGTTGTCGCCAAAGCCAAGGCCGTCTGACAAGCCTGCTCCAAGAGCGATAATATTCTTGATTGCGCCAGCCACTTCCACGCCAACCACGTCCGGGTTCGTGTAAACGCGGAAATAGCTGCTCATAAAAGCGTCTTGCGCCTGCTCCGCCGCGTTCATGTCCGCAGAAGCAACCACTACCGTTGTAGGCTGCTTGCGAATTACTTCCTCGGCATGGCTTGGACCCGACAACACGACTATCTTATCGGCAGGACGGTTCAGCTCCTCCGACAAAACCGTAGTCATACGTTTCAGCGTATCGGCCTCAAACCCTTTTGTCGCATGTACGACCAAAGCCTCTTTCGGCAAATAAGGAGCGGCTTGCTTCGCAACCGCCCTCATTGCCGATGAAGGAGCAACAAATAAAGCCAGCTCCACGTCGCTTAGAGCCTCCTGCATGTCCGTTGTCGCGTGAAGCGACAACGGCAGAGTAACGCCAGGCAAATATTTCTCGTTCTTATGACTGGCATTCATCTGGTCCGCATGCTCGGCAGACCGCGTCCACAGCTGTACATCGTAACCATTGCCGGCCAGTACAGCGGCAAGCGCGGTCCCCCAGCTGCCTGCCACCAGTACCGCCGCACGCCCTTTATGTTCCGACTTTGCTTGCGACATCCTTCCGATCACGACCCTTTCTTAGCACCAAGCTTGTTCTCTGTTCCTTGCAGCAGCTTAACAATATTCGTACGATGCCGTACAAATGCGAATACGCATAGAATGAGACTGACCGTTAATACGGGAGCGGAATAGAAGAAGATCGAAATAAGTACGGGAGTCAAAGCCGCGAAAATAAGCGATCCAAGCGATACGTAACGGGTAATGGCAATGACAATAATCGTAACAACCCCGGCGATTAGCGCCGGGACAAAGGCAAGCGCGGCAATTGCGCCAATCGTCGTCGCAATTCCTTTGCCGCCTTTGAAATTGAAATAGATCGGCCAATTATGTCCCATGATCGCCGCAAGGCCGCATAACGCAGGCGTCCAGTCAATCCCATCCAATCCGAGCCAGCGACCGATAAACACCGCTGCGATCCCTTTACCCAAATCAAGCACGAAGCAAAGCAGGCCCGGCCCTTTCCCCAGGACGCGGATCGTATTGGTAGCGCCTGCATTGCCGCTGCCATGCTCCCGGATATCTATGCCCTTAACCAGTCTGGCGATTACGATGCTAAACGATACCGAGCCAAGCAAGTAACTCAGAACAACCGCGATTACAGCGTATATCAAGCTTCTTCTCCCCTAATCTTCATCCGATTTCTTTCTAGTGAACAGACGGACAGGCGTTCCTTCAAAATCAAATGCCGCACGGATCTTGTTCTCGAGATAACGCTCGTATGAGAAGTGCATCATCTCCGGATTGTTCACGAAGATCACGATGGTAGGCGGCTTGGTTGCCACTTGGGTCACATAGTTGATTTTGAGGCGTTTGCCTTTATCCGTCGGTGGCGGGTTATAAGCAACCGCGTCAGACACGACGTCGTTAAGCAGATGGGTCTGAATCCGCATGGCATGCTGCTCCGATACATGGTTTACGACAGGCAGCAGCTTATGCAAGCGCTGTTTTGTCTTCGCGGACAAAAAGACGATAGGCGCGTACGTCATGAACAGGAAGTGGTCGCGGATATTTTGCGTGAATTCCTGCATGGTCTTGTCATCCTTCTCGACAACATCCCATTTGTTCACGACAAAGATCGAAGCCTTGCCCGCTTCATGCGCATAACCGGCGATATGCTTATCCTGCTCGATGATGCCTTCCTCGCCGTTAATGAGAACAAGCACAACATCGGCACGCTCGATTGCTTTTAAAGCGCGCATGACGCTGTATTTCTCCGTAGACTCGTAAACCTTGCCGCGTTTGCGCATGCCGGCCGTGTCGATCAGCACGTACTTCTGACCGTCGCGCTCGAACGGCGTATCGATCGCGTCGCGTGTAGTTCCGGCAACGTTGCTGACGATTACGCGCTCTTCCCCAAGCAGCGCGTTAACGAGCGACGATTTGCCGACGTTCGGGCGCCCGATCAAGGCTACGCGGATGACATCGTCGTCATAGCCGTCATCTTCAAGCTCCGGAAGCTTCTCAATCGCCGCATCCAGCATGTCGCCGATACCGAGGCCATGCGAGCCGGATACCGCAATCGGAGTACCGAAGCCCAAGCCGTAAAATTCGTAAATCTCGTCCATCCGGTTCAGGTTGTCCACTTTGTTGACAGCGAGAACGACCGGCTTATGGGATCGGAACAGCATTTGCGCCACTTCGTCATCCGCATGCGTAACGCCCGCTTTCGCGTCGCACATAAAGATAATAACGTCCGCTTCCTCAATAGCAAGCTCCGCTTGCATGCGGACGGATTTCATAATTTCATCTTCGCCATCGATTTCAATACCGCCTGTATCAACGATGCTGAATGCTTTACCATTCCATTCTCCTGGGCTGTAAAGACGGTCCCGGGTTACGCCCGGTTTATCTTCAACGATTGCCAGCCGATCGCCAACCACCCGGTTAAAAATGGTGGATTTGCCCACATTCGGGCGACCAACTATTGCAATAACGGGTCTTGCCATAGGTCAATGCTCACTCCTTCAGAAATACTCACGACTATCATCATAGCAAAAAACAACGTTCTTGGCTAACTTTACATCTTTTAATGATGGTTTACAATGACAATCGTGCCGTTTTTCAAGTCATGCGCACTGGCATCCAAAATTTTTTCAAGCAGGAAAGCGGTCTGCTGCATCGCCTTATCGTCCGGTTCAATAAAGATAGGCGCGCCACCGCCAACCTTCTCGTGCTGGGTGGTTACGACTGCAATGATTTTAGCCATTGTTCGGAGCCTCCTTATTAACGGAAGCCTCGGTAGGCATGCGGACGGCAGACTCCAGAATCGGAACTTTGTTAATGATCTGGAGCGCTTTCGTCGCGTCTTTCTCCTGCGGCAGGAAAAATACGGCAAGCCGTCCGTCCTTCATGTCCAGCTTAGCCATCGGAATAAGCGCCGGCTCCCCGTCATCCCGGTAAACGCCAAGAATCGTGGACAGATCGTACAGGATCGCCTGTCGTTGGCCGAGGTTCCCGATCGTTACTTTGCCATTAGGATTATAGGGAGTTAGGATAAAGCCCATTCCACGCTCCTTGATGATCTCCTGATTCGACTGCAGGCCAACGTTCATGATATAGATGTCGCCGACGAACAGGTCCGGACCGTCTACGCGAACCTCCGCTCCCTCGGTGCGGCATATGTGGGAAATCGTCTTCCCCGATTTTAGGAAGCGCACAAAGAGCAGCGACAGAATTCCGCCTGCGAAGCCAAGGTAAATGTTCCAAATGATAGAGAACAAGCTCGTCACCAGTGCCGTCATAATAACCAGGTAGTTCCGTCCCTCGAAGACCATCGCAATGCCTTCAATATAAGTGGAGCCTCGGCTGACAAGCTCCAGCTCGTCGATCTTGGTTAAAGTCTCTCTTTCCATCTTCCTCACGTCACGGAATTGCTGGGCGGCAAGCGACAGGAAAGTGATCGCCGTATAGTCCTTGTTGTAAAGGGCGGGAACGGCAACCGCTCCAAGCGCGGCGGCAATCACCCCAAGGGAGATATGAATGATCCGCCCGTGAGGGTAAGTCGGATACTGCCTGTAATCGGTAGTCAGCATAAGAAGCCGTGATACAATGCCAAATACGATTCCGAGCAATACGCCTAACAGCATTTTGTGCTCCACAAGATAAGCATTCATTCGGGTGAGCTTCCTCCTTTATTCCGCCAAGGGATGGCTATAAATCGCGTAACGCCGGTTCGCACGAGCAGGAACAGCAGGCTGATCAAGCGCGCAGCGACAAAAGCAATCCAAATGCTGTCCCACCACTGAAGCGAGCCGACGGACGCCTCATATGCGCCATGCTGCAGCAGGGCATGTACAAGCTCTGCTGCAGCGCCGGCATACAGCAGTACGGTTAATTGATGCTGCCCCTTCGACGAGAAGGCCGCTGCCAGCACGCCGGCTACAACGGGACCGTCCAGCAGCGGATCGAGCCAGAAGAACACGGGGTCAACGCTGTACATCTTCCTCACGCTCCCCCAGATCATGCCGGCCAGCAGGGCACAGATCAGAAGATACCCTCGCGAATCCCATACAAGCGGCCCGCGCATCGCAAGCAGGCTGATCAGCATCAGCAGGATTGTTCCCGCAAAAACATGAAGCTGAATGGATCCAAACCGGAAGGTTTCTTGTATCGGCTGAAGCGCCGCGCACACGGCAAGCGCAATAAAAAACCATCTTTTATGCTTAATTGTCAATCCGACAAAATCCGACCAGCCTGTTGAAATCAAAATAGCAGCCATTAGCATAATCCAGATGGAAATATATCCCGCATTCACTAGCAAAATCACCTCTCGTTGACCTATTATGCTCCAAATAAAAGGGGCTATTCCCGTTTTTTGCAATTCCGGAATAGAAAAAGAGGCCATTCCCGATTAGAACCTAATCAGGAATGGCCTCTTTATTACATCGATATTAAATTATTTCAATTTGCTCAGCTTATCGCCGAAACGCTCACCCAGCGAGTAGCTCATGCTGGAGCTGTTCAAGCTGACATTCGGGTTGTTGCCCAAATCTTCAGGCTTAACCTGAGGAGTACGCTCGCGTTGAGGTCTGCCCGATTTAGGAGCTTGCTCGGAAGCAGCCGGCTGCTCGGGAGCTTCTTCCGTTTCTTTGATGCTCAGGCTTACGCGTTTTTCGGCAGGGTTGAAATCAAGCACTTTCGCTTGCACTTCTTGGCCCTCTTTCAGAACTTCGAAAGGAGTTGCGATGTGACGGTGAGCGATTTGCGAGATGTGCACAAGGCCTTCAACGCCCGGAGCGATTTCAACGAATGCGCCGAAAGTAACAAGGCGGCGAACCGTACCCGTTACGATGTCGCCAACGTTGAATTGGCCGGCGGCGGATTCCCAAGGACCTGGTTGAGCCGCTTTGATGCTCAGGCTGATTTTGCCTGCCGCAGGATCGACTTTAAGCACTTTAACCGTAACCTTTTGGCCTTCGGATACAACATCCTTCGGATGAGCAACATGCTGCCAGGACAGCTCGGAAACGTGAACCAGACCGTCGATGCCGCCGATATCCACGAAAGCGCCGAACGGAGTCAAGCGTTGCACGGTACCTTCAAGCTGCGCGCCAACTTGCAGGCCGGCAATGACTTGTTGTTTGTTTTGCTCGTACTCAGCGTCCAGCACGTCTTTTGCCGACAGGATCACTTTGTTGTTCTCGCGGTCGATTTCTTTTACTTTAACGCGGAGCGTGCGGCCTTTGTAATCGCTGAAATCTTCAACGAAATGGCGCTCTACCATCGAAGCGGGAATGAACCCGCGTACGCCAACGTCAGCCACAAGGCCGCCTTTTACAACGTCGGCAACCGCTACTTCGAATACTTCTCCGCTTTCGAAACGGCTTTGCAGAACGTCCCAAGCTTTCTCGCCGTCGATCAGACGCTTCGAAAGAACAAGCTTTTCCTTCTCGTCGTCGATGCTGACAACTTTCAGTTCAACCTCTTGGCCAACTTGAACGGCATCGTTTGCGTTATCCAGCTGCACAGCGGAAAGCTCGCGAACCGGAATGACGCCGTCATATTTATATCCAAGGCTTACATAAGCTTGGTTATCATCGATTTTGATGATTGTACCTTTAACAGTATCGCCTTTTTTCAAGGACACAAAGTTGTCCATTGCTGCCTGGTCTTGAACATTGATTTCTTCTGACATGGAAATAACCTCCTCAATTCATACCCCAACTTTATTTAAATCCGCTTTCACGATGAAAAGCAGTATTTAAAACACCTGTTATTTGTTCTTCTCAATCATCTCGTAAATCCGAGACATAATGGCATCCGTAATACGGTCCAGCTTATCCGGCGAGGATTCATTTATAATAGCAGAAATATCAACCGGTTTGCCGTAGAAAACTCTCATTTTACGGAAAAGCTTATAATGGCCAACTACCGCTACGGGGATTATTGCAGCTCCGCTGCGGTAAGCAATCATGGCTGCGCCTTTCTTTGCCGCGGCTCCGTCGCTGTTGCGAGTGCCCTCCGGGAAAATTCCCATCACTTTTCCTTCGCCAAGAAGGTTAAGCGCGGCGCGGATCGCATCCTTGCCGACGCCACGTTTTACGGGAAACGCGCCCCATGCCCGGATCAAGGATCCAAATACAGGGATTTTGAACAACTCGTCTTTCGCCATATAATGAACCTTGCGCGGCACCCTGATGCCGACAGCAGGCGGATCAAGCAGGCTGATATGGTTGGAACATAGAATAACGGATCCTTCTTTCGGAATATTTTCCAATCCCCGGACTTCCAGGCGGAACAATAATCCGTACAGGACATTAAACACGGCCCTAAAAATGCCATATAACATTAGTTTACTTCGCCTCCGCCAATTTGGTTCGGCTTAATTTCACAATGGAAGCCGCAACTTCATCGATTGACATCGACGTGCTGTCAAGTACAATGGCGTCCTTTGCGCAAATGAGCGGCGAAATCTCGCGCTGCTCATCCAAGCGGTCGCGTTCCGCGATCTCCCGTTCAAGCTGCTCCAAAGTGATCGACTGCGTTCCCGCGATCTCTTTGTAACGCCGCTGTGCGCGTTCTTGTACGGATGCGGTGAGGAAAATCTTCAGCTCGGCGCCCGGCAGCACATGCGACCCGATATCCCGGCCGTCCATGACAACGCCTTTGCGCTCCGCGAGTTGCCGTTGGAGCTTGCTAAGCATTTCTCTTACGGTTTCATTTGCTGCAATATGCGAGACGGCAAGCGTGACTTCCCTGGAACGGATCAGATCCGTTATATTCTCGCCATTCAAGAAGACGGCTTGACCTTTATCGCCCGGCGCCAGCTTGATATCCAGCGTCTTAGCGTGCTCAGCCAGTCTTTCATTGTCCCGCGGCTCAATTCCCGCCCTCTGGGCACTTAGTGTAACAGCCCGATACATCGCTCCCGTATCGATATAGATGTAATCTAGCTGTTCGGCAACCTTGCGTGCGACCGTACTCTTCCCTGCACCGGCAGGACCGTCTATCGCAATGTTGATTCGGTCGCTGTCACCGTCTTGCTGCATCACCAACATTCTACCTCCCCAAAAGAATTAACACACTGCGTACGTGTTGATTCTTGCATCGATAGCCTAAGCCTAATCAAAAGGCTAGCCGAATGCTGACGTTGATGCGGGCATCTGCTTCTCAGGCATTAACGGCTTGGCCGGTCCAAAAGGGCCGAAACCCTTTGAAAATAACCGGGAGTATGTATCATCTCCGGCGAATTCCACAATAACTTGGAATTCAAGAAAAAAGCAGGCACCGCCTGCGATCGTGAAAATTATACCACACAATATACGCAGATGCAAAAACCGCAATTGCCCAAAACCGCTGTCGCCCGGGGCTTAGAAGGCTAGCGGTATGCTTCGCCCTCCCAATGCTCGACGGCTGTCACCCAGTGTCGAACTGTGTCGTTTTGAAGCAAAATTTGCGACAATACCACGGCGATTATAAGGATGAAAGCAAACCTGACGAGCCGTTTCGACACGGCCTCCATTTGCTTTTTCAACTCTTCTTCGTCCTCTGCAATCCGCATCCGGCTTCCATCCTTTTCCTTGTCTTTCAGCATAGGATGCGTAACCGGAGACTATCTTATGCAGCCTTATCTTCCGCGGAATTCCAGCTGTCTCTCGAAGCAGAATCTGATAATTTTTTGTCGTTCGCTGTCGCTGATGGCAATAAATTTGCTCATGACCTGCTTGCGTCCCGTTGCGAGATCGACAACCCGCACCACCTCCGCCTTGAAGGAAGCATGCTCAAGCGTTCCGTTCTTGTAGGGAATCAACAGCCAGCAGTCCATTTCCATACCGGAAGCAATCGGCCATTTCCCGTCGCAAATGAAGGAAATCCCCCCACCGCCCACGTCATCGGTAACGGTGACGAAACGGACATTGCCCGACAAATTTACCGCGATTTCAAGATCGGCTGACACGCGAAGGAAATGCCGGCGCTGGATCTTCGTAATCCGTTCTGGATCCGGCTTTCGGATCTTGATCAGCTTTACGACGTCATCCCGGAAGCCAATGACATGCGAGTCGAAATAATGCTTTATGCCTTCGTCGGATACGTAATGAACCGACAGCTCGTCCCCTAAAAAAAGCCGTTTCATCCGGCCCGAATTTATATTGAGCGGATTCTCGATAAGCAAACCGTCTTCCAGCTCATCCGCAATTCTGGCTTTGTATTGGGCAGCTGCCTCTTCTTCGTCAGCTGATGCGATCTCGAAAAACAACATTTGGTTTACTCTAGGCAACAATTGGCTCCCCTCCCATATTGGTGTTTATTATAACACGTCAATATGAGGGGAGCCATATCGTTATTTGCCGGAACTTGTCCGTTTGTCGAGCGGTGACAGCTCCTCAATCGATTCTTCGACACCGTTCTCCGCATTGATGTAAATTCGGTAATCGCTGCCGTTAATGCTGCCCGTAAATTCGTAACATAAAGTTTCTTCGCCCATTTCGTTCACGATCAGGGCCATCTGATCGTTTGCCACCTTGAATTCCGGGTTAAGCGCTTTGCGCGCTTCTGCTTTAGTCAGCTTTGCTTTCGGAATGCTGCGCTTATGCTGTTCATACACGTAGTCGTTAGCCTGAAGACCGACCGCTTCCCCGTTATCCAGCGCTACCTTAACCGTCAGCTTCTCCGGATAGATAAGCACGCCGTTTTGCGTGCTGACAAAGGTGAAGGCGCCTGTATTATCGAACATATTGTAGCTCACCGCCCTCATGCCTTTAAAGCCATGGTCATTCAAGAACTGCTCGGCCGAAGCTTGCGCCTCTCTCTGACCGATCCTTTTCTCGCCGATATCGCGGGAATCCATAAACCAGATCAGCTTTCCGCCTCTTTGCGTAAAATCCATCTGCAGCTTCTGGCCCGACTTCGGATCGGTCACCGTAGCGGAGTAAGAAGAATACTCCGTGCCTTTGCCGTTTTCTACCACGCGGATTTCCGCCGGCTTCCTGCCGAGGAATTCCTCTACTCGCTTCTTCACGTCTTCAGCCGTAACCATGCTGCCGCTCAGCATGTTGATAGTGCGCTTCTGGTACATGCTTGCGACCGAAGGACCCCAGTTAATCTCAGGGTACTCGCTAACTTTTTTGTCTACCGTTTTGAAACCGTCTATAATCGTATTGTCATTCGGCGAGTTCTGCTTGGCGAGAGCAACCTCGACATCCATCCAGCGCAGATGATCGCTCAGCACCTTCTCCTGCATCTTGTATAAATCCTTCGAAATATCCTCGGACTTGGCATACAAGGTTTTCAGCGTCTTGAACTCGTCTTGGGACAAAGGCTGCTTAGTCAAATCCCTGACGGAGGTTTTGTAAGCGAAATTGGAGATGTGGGACAGGAAATCTTCCGCTTCGTTGAAAGGCAGCATCGTCAAAGGAAGCTGGTTGATTTCGTTCTGCGCCTGACTTGTCAGACGCCACACGTTCACGAGCCCTTTGCGGTGGTAGCTTTGGGAAGTGGAGTTGACAGCCAGCGTATTGCCTAGTTGCTGATGCAGCTGCTCGACATGATAGGTGAGATCATGGAAAGCGCGTTGGTACTGGTTTTCGGCCTTTATAAGAATCGAGTTTTTCTCTTGGTGCTCTTGGTAGCCCCAGTACACTGAGCCAATTAAGAAAAGCGTCATGATGGGGAACAACACCGCGCTTAGACGTTTATACATAACAAAAAAGCTCCTTTCTTCTGCAAAACCTAGCGTTAGTTTGGTTTGCGGAAGGGAGCTTTATGCATCTGTGTCAAATGCTGTGTTCCTCGATATCGAGGTCGTTTGTGTTATTGCAAATACATTGCTTGAAGCCGGTGTCGATCATCCCTTTTTCCCGCTTGCCGCGAAGAACAAACTTCTCGCCGCATACGTTGCACCGGATTGTTACCTTAACTCTCGGTTCCATTCCTTGCCTCCGTCATTTTAACAAATATTACTAATCAGTATTGACGAAAGACTTACAGTTTAACCTCGTCTTCACGGCTGATGAAGCGGAACGGCGAGCGTGAATTGGCACGGTTCATTTTGCGGAGTCCCCATACCCACAAGGCCACCATAAACGGGATGATCACGTAAATCCAATTGGTCTTGAACGAAATCATGATATAGTCGTATGTTCCGTGAAGCAGCAACGGAAGACATAACGAAATCGCCAAATATACGTTACGTTTGGAAGAAGTAGCAAACTTCGCCTTGCCGACGTAATACCCCATCATGACGCCAAACAGCGCATGCCCGGAAACGGGCAATAGCGCGCGCATGAGCAAGGTTCCGAACGTGGAAGGCGAGTAAACCGCGTACAATACGTTTTCCAGCGTTGCAAAGCCAAGCGAGATCGATGCCGCATAGACAATCCCGTCATACGGCTCGTCGAACTCGGTGTGGTTGTAAATCATATGATAGAGCACGAACCATTTCAGAAATTCCTCAATGCCGGCCGACTCTACAAAAGAGAACAGCATGGGCTGATGGTCGCCGAACCATAGCTGCAGCCCGCGTTGAATGACTACGATCGGCACGACGATGAGGACGCCGAGCAGAAACATGCGAACGACCATATGAATCGGCTCTGCGTCATAACGGTCCTTCAGATACAAATACGTAAGCAGCGATATACCCGGGGCCACCGCGGCAGTCAGCACAGAAAACAATAGCAATTCGATGTTTCACCTCCCAGGCATCCGGCGGCTGCGCAGCCGCCGGTTATACCCAGCCGCGATAACGCACCGCCTCTGCCATTTTGCGTACGCCTGCCATATAGGCGGCAAGCCGCATGTTTACGTTTCTTGATTTGTGAATCTCATATACTTGGTTAAAGCCGCGGATCATCATGACGCGCAGCCGGTCATCCACTTCTTGTTCATCCCAGTAGAAGCCTTGATTGTTCTGGACCCATTCGAAATAGGACACGATAACCCCTCCGGCGCTTGCCAGAACATCCGGAACAAGAAGAATGCCCCGTTCGGTTAAAATCCTTGTCGCTTCGAGGGTTGTTGGACCATTGGCCGCTTCCACAACAATAGTCGCCTTGATACGCGGAGCGTTCTCCTCCGTAATCTGGTTCTCGATGGCGGCCGGAACAAGCACGTCGCATTCCAGCTCGAGCAGATCGCTGTTGGATATCGTCTGCGGAAACAGATTCGTTACGTTGCCGAAGGAATCTCTCCTGTCGAGCAAGTAAGGAATATCTAATCCATCTTCATTATACAACGCTCCGTTCACATCGGATATACCAATTACGCGCGCACCGGCCTCATGCATGAATTTGGCAAGGTAACTTCCGGCATTGCCGAAGCCTTGAATGACAATTCTTGCCTTATTCAGCTCGATTCCCTTAAGGGCCAGCGCCTCATGAATCATAATGACAACGCCGCGAGCCGTTGCCGTTTCCCGTCCTCTGGAGCCGCCGAGCACAATTGGCTTGCCGGTAATGAAGCCGGGAGAATCGAACTCCCTAATCCGGCTGTACTCATCCAGCATCCATGCCATAATTTGCGAATTGGTCATGACATCCGGTGCCGGAATGTCTTTCGTGGGACCCACAATCTGGCTTACGGCGCGAACATACCCGCGGCTGAGCCGCTCGAGCTCCCCAAAAGACATTTTTCTGGGATCGCAGATCACTCCGCCTTTTCCTCCGCCGTACGGCAGGTCGGCGATTCCGCATTTCAAGCTCATCCAGATGGATAACGCCTTTACCTCATTCTCCGTTACGGCCGGATGGAAGCGGACTCCGCCTTTAGTTGGACCAACCGCATCGTTATGCTGAGCCCGGTAACCGGTAAACACCTTCGTCTTCCCGTCATCCATCTTGACGGGGATCCTGACGCTCAAGATACGCATAGGTTCCTTCAAGAGTTCAATCATATCTTCTTTATAGCCAAGCTTCAATAGGGCTTCTTCGATTACTACCTGTGTTGATTTGAGCACATCGTTCTTATCCGCCATCATTTCAAGTTCACCCGCCTTTGTCTACTTGTAATATGAGCGTGTATACATCACGATATTCCAAAAGGGGTCCAGAACATGCAAGAAGAGCACCTGCAGACGGTAGGGTCTGCCGATGCTCCACATTCATGTGCTGCTCAATTATAGAAATGAGTGCAAATTTCCCGGACAGCTTGAGATGGCATAATTACCTTGCCGTACTCCTCCAGCATCGCGTAGGTAACGGATGTCGCTTCTCCGTATTCGGCAAGCAGCGCGATAACAGCGTTATGACGCGCCGTTTCGATCAAAGCCGGTTCAAGGGCCAGGATCCATTTTCCGTTGTAGGAGTACAACCGTCCATCCTCCGTAAGCGAAGCAGCCTGGAGCTGTTTGCATACATTAATGACATCCTCAAAATCCCGGAATGAATACATCACGATATCGCTCTGCTCCATCGTAACTTCCATCTCGTATATCTCGTCTTCCGTGTCTTCGTCATCGGTTGACCGTTCATCGGATAGACCGTTCATCTTGCCACGGGTGACTATCACCACCATACCTTGGGCGGGGAGTGCAAACACTTCGACCGCAAGAGGGCCGCTGGCATCGAAACCAAGTTCACTGTATGCTTGTTCCATCATTTCACTGAATAGATCGTGTACTTTGGGAATTTCGCGCCACATGTCCTCCTTCTGGATCCCACGCTCGAGCAGGTCGTCGAACGTCAGGAAAATCCGTATCTTGTCCTGACTAAGCCGTTCGATTTTCATGACAGGATCCCTCCTCTGCAGCATCTGTTGTAAACAGCGTATGAAATTATTAGCAAGATGTGATCAAAATGATCAAATCGTACTATGTATTACTTTAACATGTCTGTCCCCGGATTGCACCTAAAATAGGCAAAAAAAGAATCGCTTGAGCAGCGCTAGGCTTGAAGCGCGTACATCAACCGATTCCAAAAAACTGCTTCATTTAATGCGGTTTGAAAGACGATTCCGCCATGATCTGGCTCGCCTGCTCCTTAAGTCCGGGATCGCTGTTGATCAGCTGTTCAACCTGCTCCCAGCCTCCTCCGTGCTTTGCGGCGGTATCGTCTGAATGCTTTGGGGCCATATCGGCGGCCGCCATTGCTTTCGTCATTCCTCGCTTCATCATCATCGATGCGGCACTTCTGCCAATGGATGAGCATGCGCTCGCAAGCGAGCTGGATGCCCAGGCCGCCATTCCTGGTCTTTTGCGTGATACGTATACGGCTGCCGCAATTCCTGCGACGGCGCCTAACATAAACCCGCCGATTCTCATGGCTATCGTTACCTCCTTCGGGGATAGTTGCAACATATATTTTCTCCCTCATAACCTGTGGCATCCACCACAAATTAAGGAAGCGAGGCGGGAAACGGCATAGTCGGTTATCGTTATGGTAAAATGGTCTTAAGCTAACCAACAATTGACAACAAGGCGGGAAAACAATGAAGAAAGCAGCGCTGAATACGATTTATGCCGTTTTTGCCCTTGCAGCCCTATTGACCTCTTGCGGTTCGCCGTCCAACACGACTGCCGGAGAAGCGAATGCCCTGCCTTCCGCTGGCACGGCAGCCGTTGACGAGCAGGCATCGCCAACCCCGGCAAGCCCGATGCATACGCCAACTCCTGCGGCAGAGACAAGCCCTGCGCCCAAGGTCAAAACTCCTTTGTATACAATGACCAGCGCCTACCGGTTTGTCCCCATCGATGAGACCGTAGCATCCAAAAAAGCCGTTTTGCTTACCTTTGACGATGCTCCCCATAACGAAGAGGTCATAAACAGCCTGCTCGATACCTTGGACAAGCACAAGGCGAAGGCGATATTTTTCGTAAACGGCTATCGAGTGAAGCAGCATCCCGAATTATTAAAACTCATCGCCGACCGCGGCCAGTCCGTCGGCAACCATTCCTGGGATCACATCGATCTGAAGAAAGAGGAGCCCGCCAAAGTGGAGTCGCAGATTGCGGATGTTCAAAGAGAAGTAAAAGCTTTAATCGGAAAAGAACCGCTATTCTTCCGGCCCCCGTACGGGTCCGGCGGAGATACGGTGAAGGCCGCGGCAAAAAACCACGGCATGCTGTTCATGACGTGGTCGAATGGTTCGCTCGATTGGGAGCAGAAGGCTCCCGGCGATCCGGACAAAGTAATCAGCAATGTGCTGGAGCAGCTTCATCCCGGAGCCAATATTCTGATGCATGAATTAAAATGGACGGCTGCCGCGCTTGACGGCTTGCTCGCAAAGCTCGAGGAAAAGGGGTATTCCTTTATCGACCCCGAGACGATTCAGGTCAGTCCGTAAACCGGACGCCATACCAGAACAGCCCTGCCACCAGACAAACGAATAATAAAAATAATACATTATAATACCATTTGGTCACTTTATAAGTACTGGAAGGGTGTACTTTGCGTCTAGGCGGCAGCGCCTCTGCATTCGTGTCGGTCGCGATGCCAGGCTGAACTGCCGCCTGTTCATGTTGTCTTCTTCCTCTTGAGCTACCGAATTTCTCCACTCTGCTCATCACTGCTCTGTTTGCTCCCTCCTAAAACGGATAATCAGCCCCATAATGAAATCCACCAGGAAATGCGCAACAATCGGCGCCCATAAGCTGCCGGACTGAATATAAATCCAGCCTAGCCCATAACTGATCGAAAAGACAAGACCGGTTGGAATCCAGTGCCTCAAATAACGCACATGAATGGCTGCAAAAATAATGCTTGTCCAATAAGGACCAAAAGAGTGCTGCACAGCCCCCCGGAACAACAGCTCCTCGCAAACGGCGACAACCAATGAGATAACGGCAATGTGCCACACCGGCCTGTTGCGGAAAATGCGTTCATTGATACCGCCGTCATCGGTTGCTTCCTCCGGTACCCATCTGGAGATGAGCAGGTCAACCGCGATTACCGCGGCGCCCAATCCCAGTCCCCACCATAAGAAAGCCGGGCTGTCAGGCAATTGTAATAACAGAAATGGATTGGAACGCTGAAATAATGCCCAAACCAAACCGATAACAATAGTAATAGCTTGCGTTACGTAAAGATTTACGAGCAGCATGCGGTCGTCAATCTCATCGACGGATAGTTGGCGAACGCGGATATTACGGAGATCGAATTTTTTCATAGCTTCCCGCCTGTCTAAGAAGGTCATATTTCCTTTTATGATCATTTCACCTATACTGATAGGGCACAAACGACGGCATATCTAATACATAGAAGGAGATTTGTGATGGAGAAACGTTTACCTCGTTCCGCAATGATATTTAGTTTGGGGTTTGTCTTTATGCTCGTCTGCGCGGTTGGTGCATTCTTCTACGGCGTAAAGCTTGGAACGTCCAAAACGGAAACCAAGTACGAAATGAAAGAATTGCAGGCGGCAGCGGTTCAAACCAGCAGCCCCTATCAGCAGCAGGATCTTGTCTCTTTCTATCATACCGTATTTTTGCCTTACCGTGAATTTCAATCCGAATGGAATGACGCGATGGACGACTTTGCGAAGGGCCATGGCGGCAGCGCCTCATCCGCTCTAAAACATTTAGCGGAGCTCGCTCACTCGAAAAGAACCGCGGCTTCCTCTTTCGATATGCAGAAGTCTCCTCTTCTCGGAGAGGCCCAAACGAATTATATCCGAAGCCTGGAGCAATTCGAAAAGGCGGCGAAAGCGGCGGCCGCAAGCGCGAAATCAACGGATGCTTCGAAGCTTCAAAGCAGCATTAAGCAACTGGGATCCTACCAGCTTGCGGTGAAGCAGGCATTGGCCGCTCAACAGGCCTATTACGCCGCCATGATGAAATGGGGGGCAACCGTTGAGCCGAACATCCCTGCTAATTATACAACGCCTAAGGTTATCCAAATCAACAGCTGGTCAAGCCTGCCCCTTATCGTAAAAAACAAGCTGATGGCAGATCAGCTGGCTTCGCGTCAGCAGTTCACTGAATATTATCCGCAGGATCTGACAAGCCGCATCGACGATTTTATCGCTTCCGGCCAACCCGCGAAGCTGAATTTGAAGACGGTGTCCGCCATTGCGGACCTGTTGATTGATACGGAGGCCGTCCGCAGCGGCGACTTCACCGAGAACCGCTCGAAGCTCTACAATAAAGATCTTCTGCCACAGCTTCCGTTCTTCTCTTAACTTAAGCTTCTTTAATCATATTGAAACCCTTGCAACGAGGCTATGGCAGCCATTCCTCCGGTAACATTGTGGAGGTTGCCGTAGCCTTGTTCTTCTAAATAATTGCAAACGGCCGCACTGCGCACCCCATGCGCGCATACTATATATAACGGTTTGTCATCCGAAATGGTTCCGAGACTGTAGGGGATCGTATTCATGGGGATTAACCGGGATGATTCCAAATGATAATATTCCCATTCAAATGTTTCGCGCACGTCGATGATTTGCTCCGGCTCAATCTGCCTGTCCGCAAGCATCTGCAGCAGCAGCTCCGGATCCAATTCCTTCCACTCCATCAATGCCTTTCTCTCCCCTGACCTGTTATTATCTCTTGCAATGCTTTGAATCATAACGAAAATTTCACATTTGATCAAGTTTATACATTGCATTTGTCCACCACCATGCTATAAAATAATAACGGTTGTCCATATCGGTTTAATCACGTTTCGCATTGATATAAATCGTGCATTTTTTCACACATCGGAGACAACAGCTGCCATTTACGATTGCCCGCAATTAAGACGAACCTCTCGTCCGGCTCGCTCTCGTTACTGTGCCGGGACGAGGTTTTTTGTTTTAGCAACAAAACGATCAGAATACAAATGGACGTGAAGTGCCGACATATCGGGCAGACCCCTGTTTGCTCCTTATGTCGGCACTTCACAAAAATTTTAGGAGGCAATCTACATATGTTTAAAGTGTTAGTATCGGATCCCATCAGTGATCTGGGCATTCAACAGCTTGTAGACGCAGATGATGTAGCAGTCGACAAAAAGCCCGGACTAAGCGAAGACGAATTGGTGAGCATTATCGGCGAATACGACGCCCTGCTCGTGCGCAGCCAAACGCGCGTAACGCCGCGCATTATGGAAGCCGGCAAGCAGCTTAAAGTTGTGGGCCGCGCCGGCGTAGGCGTAGACAATATCGATTTGGAAGCAGCAACCCAACGCGGTATTATCGTTATCAATGCGCCGGACGGCAACACGATTACGACTTGCGAGCATACTTTCGCGATGATGATGGCGGTTGCCCGTCACATTCCGCAAGCCTACCTGAAAACCGTTGGCGGCGTTTGGGACCGTAAATCGTTCCTTGGCGTTGAGCTTCGCAACAAAACCCTGGGTGTTCTTGGCATGGGCCGTATCGGCAGCGAAGTTGCAAAACGCGCAAAAGCATTTGGCATGGAAATCATGGGCTACGACCCGTTCATGACGGAAGAGCGTGCCGAGAAGCTTGGCGTTAAGCTGGCTACGGTTGACGAAATCGTTCGCAACGCCGATTTCATGACCGTTCATACTCCGCTTACTCCGGAAACCCGTCATATGATCGGCAAGAAGCAATTCGAAGTCATGAAGCCTGGCATGCGTATCATCAACTGCGCGCGCGGCGGCATTATCGACGAGCTCGCCCTTGTTGACGCGATTGATGCCGGCATCGTAGCCGGAGCGGCATTCGACGTATTCGAAGTGGAACCTCCTACCGAGGATCATCCATTCCTGAAGCATCCTAAAATCATCGTTACTCCGCATCTTGGGGCTTCCACGGTTGAAGCTCAAGAGAACGTTGCAATCGACGTTTCGGAGCAAGTCCTGCACATCCTGCGCAATGAGCCGTTCAGCAATGCGGTTAACATGCCTCCTATCCCGGCTAACCTGCAAAGCAAGCTGCAGCCGTATTATTCGCTCGGCGAGAAACTCGGCAGCCTGGTTGCTCAAATTACGGAAGGTGCCGTACAGGAAATTACCGTACGTTACTCCGGCGAGCTTGCGGAGGTTGATACTCAGCCGCTGACTCGTTACATTGTAAAAGGCGTGCTTTCGCATCATCTCGGTTCCGACCAAGTAAACGTCGTTAACTCGATGCATCTTGCCAAAGTTCGCGACCTCAATATCGTACAGCAAAAATCCCAGGCTTCCAAAGACTTTACGAACCTGGTAACGGTATCGCTCCGCACGAAACAAGAAGAGCGTATCGTAGCTGGCACTCTGCTTACCGGTTATGGCGAGCGCGTCGTTCAAATCGATAAGTTCCCTGTTGACGTTACGCCGGAAGGCAATCTGATCCTGATCTCGCATAACGACAAACCGGGCATCATCGGCCGCGTCGGTACGCTTCTTGGCAACAACGACGTGAACATTGCTACGATGCAAGTAGGCCGTCAGCTGGTTGGCGGTTCCGCGATCATGGTTCTGACGGTAGATAAAAACGCGGGCAAAGACATCCTTGAGCAATTGACTAGCCTGCCTGACCTGAACACAGCGAAAGAAATTACCTTGTTCTAATAGAAATAACGCCGGACATCTTGCTGCAACCAGCTGATGTCCGGCGTTTTTATATGCCCTTTTTGCTAAATGGGACCCGGGCGTCCTAAAAACCCAAGCTTACGGCAAATGGCTCTCATAAACTGATGATGTGCATGATGCGACCTTCCTTCGCGAAGGTCATTTTTTATTTACCGCCGGGTTCTTAGGCCACTCTCCTATCAGAACAACCAAGATACCCAGTAGCTTAGTAAAATTAACGTCACGATAACGGTAATCGGTATGACGACTATCGTAACCTTCAAGTACTGCCCCCAGCTTATTTTCACGCCGCCTTTTCTAAGGATGTGCATCCACATAATGGTGGCGAGCGTACCGATCGGAAGCAGAAGCGAACCCATATCGCTGCCGATCACGCTTGCAAGATAAGAGATCTTGAGCGTAAGCGGATCAAGTCCCATATTCGTTAACGTCAATGTTCCTACCATTAAGGCCGGGTGATTGTTGAACAGGTTGGACAGGACCGTCAGCAGCAGTCCCATCAGGACACTGGCGTGCACCAGACTGCCGGCGACAAGCGGCTGCAGGAAATGAATAAGCCATTCCGTAAGTCCAAGATTGCGCAGGCCATAGATGATGACATACATACCAAACGCGAACACGAGTATATACCATGGGGTTTTCTTTATCATGTCTACAGGAGGAATCTTCAGATAAATCCATCGCCAAGCGAGCAGACAAGCGGAACCGATAACCGCCATCAAAGATACCGGAAAATGAATATAGGACGCAACAAACAGGCTGGCTCGCACGCAAAAAACGAAGATCAGCACATTGCGCATGAATTTGTTGCTTCTTACTTTTACTTCAGCGGACTCTCCTTGGAGCGGATGGCCGCCTGGCTTTAAGCCCCACGGTGCAACTGGAGGCAGTTTTTTCGGAAGGGTACGGTAGAAAAGGAGAAAGAGGAGAACCGTAAGCAATACGAGGCCAAGGGAAGCTGGAACAAACATCATGGCGGTATGCATATAGAGATCCATATGAACGATTTTAAGCGCGATAAGATTGACAATATTGCTGACTCCGATCGGAGCACTGGATGCTGTCGCGATAAGCGCGCCGGATATTAAATAAGGAATCTTTTGATGGTTTTTCAGTCCCATGCTTTTCAGCAGCATTAATAAAATCGGAGTTGTAATGAGAATACTGCCGTCATTGTTTACGAACATCGTCATTAGGAAGCAAAACAGGCTCGTCAGCCAAAATAACCGGATGCCCGACCCTCTTGCTTTCCGAACCAAAAGCTCGGCAGCCCATTGAAAAAAACCAAAGCTTTCTAACACGATAGCCATCACGATCGTTGCGATAATCGTTATGGCCGCTCCGCTGATCGTTTCCGTGATCTCACCGAGGTTGGCCAAGGATACGGTTCCGGTTAAAAGTACGATTATCGCTCCCACGGATGCCGGAATCGCTTCATTAATATTGGGTTTCCAGAATATAAAGCCGATCGTAAGGAAGAAAGTACAAATGGTAATGATCGTCATTAAATCATTCATGCTCTAACCTCTCTTCATGCTCAACTCACTCATTTCTTTATTAATCTAGAAGTCTAGCTTTTTTTAATTTCATAGATGCACTCCCCTCAACTGAATTGGTTATAAGTAACGATATACTGTATTTATATGTACCTGACAAATAGCTCGTACTGGTCTATCACCCTAACTCTATGAAAACCATCTCCTATCTGTAATTGATAGATACCCCCTAATGATATTTACCGGGTATGCACACTTTTTTGTCTTACTGCAGATAAAATAGGCGGTGATTGGAAAGGTTAGAAAAAGACGACCAAAAGCTCAGGAGAAGATTATCGATGCCACATCAGAGATTCCAGTCCGCCAGCATCAAACCTCGCTATTCCAAAGGGCATATTTCCGTCTTCGGAATTAATTCGGTCTATCCCCGCCCCCCTTGGGTTGCGGCCTGGTGGTCAATCGCATTTCCCGGGTTCGGGCATATGTTTCTAGGAAAATACCTGCATGGTTTTGTATTGATCGTTTGGGAGCTGGTCGTCAACAACAAGGCGAACCTCAACATGGGCATCGCCCTTTCCTTTCAAGGACGTTTCGATGAGGCTAAGGCTCAGCTAAACCAGGATTGGCTTTTACTCTATGTGGCCGTGTTTGCCTACAGCATATGGGACAGTTACCGCTGCGCGGTTGAGAATAACAAGAGCCATACCCTTTCGGAGATAGAAGATGCTCCGGTTACGCCATCGGGCGTAAGCTTTTTCGATATTGTAATCCTGGATAAAAAGCATCCGTGGGCTGGACTGGTTTGGTCTGCCTTGTCTCCGGGATTAGGACAGCTTTATAGCGGCAGTACGGTTGTGGGCACGTTTGTTTTAGCATGGTGGATATTCGTCTGTTACAAGGCTATGGCCGTCCGCGCCTGGCTTTATTCGTTTCTTGGCGATTTCAAGAGCATGGCCGACTTAGTCGACTGGCAATGGTTTCTTTTCCTTCCTTCGATGTATGTGTTCGCGCTTTATCAGGCTTTTGCGTCTGTGAACGAGAATAATATTTTGTTCGACATCGAGCAAATACGGTACTTAAGAACGAGGGCTGAAAATTTGGGACAATTAAGGGTCTTGGATAACAATATAGTGAGGATCATCGCTACCTTTGAGCACTCGCCATTTGTGGAAATGGCTATCCATGATTTAGAGAAACTAGGCATACCATCCGAGAGTATTTTTGCACTGCCCTTAGAAAACCTTGATCCGCATACGAATGTCATTGACTCGATTCATCGGGTCGACGGCAGAAGTATTCTCGACGGAGCTATGGTAGGCGGCACCGTCTTTATGGTGCTGGGAACGATCTATGGTTTTATATGGCGCTGGGGGCCGGTGATCTGGGGACTGATTGGGTTAATTACGGGCTTCGTGATTGGACTGGCCATCGAGTTAGCGGTTAATAAGAACAAACTAAGACTGGCTTCCAACCGCAAAAGCGAAGTTGTCATTCAGCTGATCTGTCCCGAAACCATGAAGGATCAATTGATAGCCGTTCTTAAAAAAAGAAATGCAATCGGCTTTGTTGTCATGCCGCACATTTCTTAAGCATGGCGTGGCGCGAAGCGCGCACGGCCAAGGGGCTCGCGAGGGGTGAGGGGGGAACGCTCTTCCCGGAGCGCAGTGCCCGCCTTTCTCGCGTCCATTGCCCGATGCGTACCAAGCAATCCGCCGCGAAACAACAAAAACCACGCCATGTTCCACGAACAACAAGATTAATCCCCCTCATTCAACAAAAAAACGCTCCCCGAAGGGAGCGTATTGACATCTATTGATTCGATTCGACAGGCAGCAGCAAGGTGAACGTCGTGCCTTTTCCAAGGACGCTGTCGACCTCAATGCGGCCGTTATGCTGCGTAATAATGTTTTTGACGATAGCTAGTCCCAGTCCAGTTCCGCCCGAGGCACCGCGTTTGCGGGCCTTGTCGGCTTTGTAGAACCGTTCGAAGATATAAGGCACATCCTCGCTTGGAATACCTTGTCCTTCATCCGCTACAATCAGCTTAACGAACTTCAGGTTGTTGATCGTCGCCAGCTGACCGGCAATCTTAATGGATTTGCCCGCCGGCGTATGACGAAGCGCATTATCCATCAGATTCGTCAGTACCTGCTCGATACGGTCTTCATCCGCTTCTCGTACGGCAAGTGGTGTATCCGGGAGATCCGCAATCAAGCTGACGTCCCGCTCTTTTGCATACACCTGGAACTTTCGGTGAACCCGGCGGATGACATTGCGCAGATCGAATTCCTGAAGACTGAGCTCCACATGACCGGCTTCCATCCGGGCCATGTCCAGAAAGTCGTTGACCAGTCTGCCCATCCGAAGCGACTCATCGTAGATAACCTGGACGAGCTCTTTCCTCTCTTCCGGCGAAGCAACGATATCATCGAGCAGCGCTTCGCTGTAGCCCTGCAGCATGGAGAGTGGTGTCCGAATTTCGTGCGAGACATTCGCGACAAAATCCCTGCGCAGCTTCTCGAGTTTATGCTCCTCCGTCACATTCCGGATAACGGCAACCGCCCCGCGGACAACCCCGTCATTTTGCAGAGGGGCCATGACAACGGACCATGCATTGTTAAGAACCTGTACTTTATTCGTACAGTCGCGTCCGGACTGCATAACGCGCTCAAACGTGTCTCGAAGAGGCCCTGGAACGCTGAGGAACGGCGGAGCTTCTTCCTCTTCCCAATCCATGTCCATCTCCAGATCGGACCACCGGCTTACCAGCATATGACCCGGCGGGTTTGTCAGAATGACCTCCCCATCGGCGTCGAACGTGATAACGGAATCCCCCATACTCCTCAGGATGCTGGACAGATGCTCCTTTTCGTGATTCAAATCATCGATCAGCGTACCTAACTGCTCGGTCATATGGTTAAAGGTTTTGGCCAGATCCCCAATCTCGTCCGAGGACCGGATTTGTACCCTCGTCTTATAATTGCCTCCGGCGATGGAATCCGCCGCTCTCTTCAACTGAAGCAAAGGCTGTTGAATCCTCGACGACAAGAAGAAAGCGAAGAAAGTAGATAGCAGAAAGCCAAGAATGGCTACCACGATAAACAGCACCTTGATCTGATGCTGGGAGTCTTTAAAAGCAATATCGATATACTGAAGCAGGAACGTCCCGAGAATCACAAGGACAAGGGCGACGAGAAACATAATCGTCCACCATAGCTTCCCTACAACGGTATGCAGGGCGAAATGCCCCCAGCGCTTCAGCAGCCTCATTACTTCGGCACCTCGAGCTTGTATCCCACGCCCCATACCGTGGTAATCATCGAAGCCGCGTCGGGCGATACTTTGTTCAGCTTCTCGCGTAGGCGCTTCACATGCGTATCTACGGTCCGAAGATCGCCGAAGAACTCATAATTCCAGACATCCTTCAGCAGCTCTTCCCGCGAAAATACTTTGTCCGGCGATACGGCCAAGTAATGAAGCAATTCATATTCCTTAGGCGTTAAGCTTACTTCTTGTCCACCGGCCGATACGCGGTGCGCATCATGCTCGATAACCAGATGGGGAAATACGATGTTATTGCTCGAATTTACTTCTTTGGTCAAAAAGGCCGTCGCTGACGATCGGCGCAAAATCGCCTTCACCCGGTAGATGACCTCGCGAGGACTAAACGGCTTCACGACATAGTCGTCGGCGCCAACTTCAAATCCTTGCACCCGGTTCATCTCTTCCCCTTTGGCTGTCAGCATAATAACCGGCGTTGCCTTTACTTGCCGCAAACGGGAGCACACCTCCACGCCGTCAATGCCAGGAAGCATGACATCGAGCAGAATAAGCGCATAATCGGTTACAGTAGCCAGCCGAAGCGCCGTCTCACCGTCTTCCGCTTCATCGATTAAATAGCCTTCCTTCTCCAAATACATTTTCAGCAAACGACGAATCCGTTCCTCGTCGTCTACCACAAGAATACGGCTTGCATAGTCGGACATGCGGTGTTGCTCCTTTCAAAACAAATTTCATAAGACTTATTATACGCCTGCGTAGGAGTGTAAACCAGCGATGACAAGGTTAACCCCAACCAGTGTGAATAGAATAACGACAAAGCCGATAACCGCGAGCCAAGAAGAGCGTTTGCCCTGCCAGCCGCGCGATAAACGGAAGTGCAGATAAGCACTGTAATACAGCCAGGAGATAAGCGCCCAGACTTCCTTCGGATCCCAGCCCCAGAAGCGGCCCCAGGCAATATTCGCCCAAATCATGGCGAAAATAAGCGCGCCTAGCGTAAAGACAGGGAAGCCGATTGCGATTGCCCGGTAGCTGATCTCGTCGAGATCGTCCGGATCAATATCTTCCATAAGCGGATGAATAACCGCTCCGATCCGTTTGCGGAACAAGAGACGAATAAG
Source organism: Paenibacillus sp. BK033 (assembly GCF_004345425.1). Taxonomy (GTDB): domain Bacteria; phylum Bacillota; class Bacilli; order Paenibacillales; family Paenibacillaceae; genus Pristimantibacillus. The sequence continues at coordinate 1,273,452 of NZ_SLVP01000001.1, read as the reverse complement.
GCCGTAAAGAATCGAGCCCGCAATTACCGACCAGATAACCGTATTCAGCTTGCGCCCGGCGTTAACGCCGTTCATCCAGCTTGGCGCCTCAAACAGCGGCTTGTCCATGCCGAGGAAGGAATCCATATGTTCAGCCTTGCTGTTATAAGGCTTCACGATTGGGGGCAGCGTATATTCCGCCGTATCGGTCGAGGAATGATCCACGCCTTTGCTGTCGATGGTCACGTTTTCTTGAGTAAACTTCGCCTCGTATCCAGCCCCTCTGAAAATAAACACGATCGCAATGAAGCCTATTACAAGGACAATCGTATATAAAGAGAATTCTACCCAAAACTGATCCCGTTTAGCTTCCTTTGAGGTCTGCTTGAAATCCACCACGCGGAGCAGGTACATCAGACCGGCCGCAAATCCTACAGCGAAGAAGGCTTCGCCTAGCGCCGCCGTCGTTACGTGGACTTTCAGCCAGATCGAGCTTAGCGCCGGAATAAGCGGCTGCACTTCCTGCGGGAAGACGGATGCGTAGGCAACAACCAGGACAACAAGCGGCAGAGCGAACATTCCGAGCAGCGGTTTGCGGTAGATCGCATATACGATTGTAAACGCGATCATTATAGCCATGCCAAGGAAGGTAATGAACTCGTACATGTTGCTTGTCGGGATTTGGCCGCTTCCGATCCAACGCGTAAAGAAGAAGGTCAGATGAGCTATAAGGCCAAGCGTCGAGGTAACGAACGAGATTCGCGACCAGCGCTGTTCATGCTTGATTGGATCACGATTGCTCCACTTTTTCCCTGCAATCGTTACCACATAGAATAGGAATGCAAAGCAATACAGGAAGAAGGCGGCGATGAAGGCATCGCTGCTGAAATCGACATAACTCACGCGTTATTCCCTCCGTTATCGAGCGACTTCGGATCTACGTCAATTCCGGATTTCCGGAGCGCGTAAGCCACGTCTGCTCTCATGCCGTACCAGTTTTTGTTAGTATGAGCGCCAAGCGACAGCTTGCCGTCGTCAACGCGAAGCCAGATCCGCCGGTGCTGCCAATAAGAGCCGAGCAGCAAGCCAAGCATCGAAATGGCGGCGCCATACCAGACATAAGTCAAAGCCTTGTCTTTGCGGACGTTCAAATAGGTGGAAGCCTCGGCGAAATGAACATTTTCCATGCCGTTTACCTTGATCTCCAGTTTGTCCGAAATGGAAGCATTAAGCTTGTCCTGATCAAACTTTTCTTTGTCCTTTTGCATCGGGAAATAGATATAAGGCTGGCCTTTCTCCGGCAAGCCGGGACCCGTAATCAAGAAGATAAAAGCAGGCGCATTCGGATCGCGGCTGAGCGTAACGGGCTCCCCGTCTTCCCCGATGCCGAATTCCATATAATTGGCGGCCAGCTTCATTTTGTAAGGTCCAAGCGAATAATCCAGCGGCGCATCCTTCATCGGCAGCTCAAAAGGTCCGTAAGATTCGCCCGTTTCCTTATTCACGAGGACGGGACTTACGCTCTTCAGCTTAGGCGTTACGTCATAGTCGAATTGATAGAGCTTTAGACCGTCGTACTTGAGCGGATGATTCACGAGAATATCCTGTTCCTTTACTTGCTTCAGAACAGGCTCTCCCTCTGCATGGTCTCCGCAATTGTCCGTGCACTTGTATAATACAGCCTTTGTCTCGTATCGCTTTGCACGGATCGTTCCTTTGAGCTCCGGCGGAAGCTCGTCGTCCGTGTAATATTCGACGGTGAACTTCTCGTTTTTCACGAAATAGTTCGTTCCCTCGATCTGTACCGTATCGCCGTCCGGAACGCTTACGTAACTGTCCATTTGCCAGCCCGGGAGACTCCGGGCAAGAATAGCCAGCAGGAACAGGATGAGACCGATGTGATTAATATACGGACCCCAGCGGCTGAACCGGTTCTTCTCGGCAAGCATGGCCGTACCGTCCGTGTGTATCTTGTAGCGTTTTTTCCTCAAATGCGCGGAGAACTGCTTGACCCATTCCTCCGCGTCGCCTTCGACCTGACCGTTGTATACCGCCTTCTGCCTCCTAATAAAGTGCAGGTGCTTGCGGATTTGCTGCTTGCTTAAAGCTCTATACAGCGGCAGCACGCGGTCGAGACTGCAAATGACCAATGACGTGCCGATCATAACCAGCAGCGTAATAAACCACCAAGAATCGTATGTATGAGACAAGCCTAGCTTATAATAAATCTTGCCGGGCAGCCCGTAGGTTTCCTCGTAATAGACGGAAGGCTTGAAATTGTTCAGGAAAGACCCTTCCTGCGGGTAGATCGTGCCAAACATAGCCGTTACCAGCGTAATGACGATTAAGTAGACGGCGATTTTGACGGAAGAGAAGAAATTCCAAATTTTATCTATCGGATTCGGATTACTCTTCTGCGACCGGCGCGCAACGCCGTCGTAACGCATTTCAAGAGGGGCATCGCTCTCGACGTCTTCCATAAGCGGCTTGCCGCAGCTCTCGCACAAGACCGTTCCAACCGCATTCTGATGCCCGCATTCGCATTTCGTGTTATGTAGCGATAACACCGTGAAACCTCCTAGTCAGCTTTACTGCAGCAGTTTGTCTACGCGGGAATCGATGTCCTGCTCGCTCATCCCGCCTACAAATACATCCAGAATGGTCCCGTCCGGCTTGACAAAAAAGGTTGTCGGGTAAGATTCCAGCCCGTATTTCCGCTCCGTCTTTCGGTTCACGTCGCGCAATATCGGATAACTCAGATCAAATCTTCGAACGAAGTTGTTAACCGTAAGCGTATCTTCGCTTAGGTTAATCGCAAGCACCTCGAGACCCGAGTCCTTCCATTTCTCGAACTGGCGCTCGAACTCCGGCATCTCCTTCACGCAAGGCGGGCAGAAGCTCCCCCAGAAGTTAATGACAACGGCCTTGCCTTTATAATCGGAAAGATTGTGCGTATTGCCCTGCAAATCGGACAGCGTAAAATCAGGCGGCTGTTCCCCGATTTTCGGAATTCCCTCGTCCTTAGCGGCGAATAGGGTATTGCCTATGGCATATCCGCCTACAACAAGCACGGCCAGCAGAATGACAACTTGCACCGTTTTTCGATACTTGCCCATTCCCGTCCCATCACCTACATTTCACCATTGATGTCAGCTAATAATACACTCATTATAACGAAAAATGGGCGGCAATAACCGCTGCCGCCGTTTACTTTTTATGAACTTTATGTGTCTTGCGCGCCTGGTCCCGAAGCTCCTTAACCTCAACCGGAGTAAGGTGTCTGAACTGTCCTCTCGCCAGCGTGCGCAGTCCAAGCTCGCCGAATTTCACGCGTCTCAGCTTGAGCACCGGATGCTTGATCGCATCAAACATGCGGCGCACCTGCCGGTTGCGTCCTTCGTAAATGGTAATGCGGATCGTCGACATATTTTTTTCTTCGTCGATATCCTGGTATTCGACCTCCGCTGGCGCGGTCATGCCGTCCTCCAGCATAACGCCCTTCTTCAGCTGATCGAGAAGCGATCCGTGCGGTACGCCTTTTACGGTTGCGTAATAGGTCTTGGGCACGTGATGGCTCGGATGCGTGAGCAGATTGGCGAACTCCCCGTCATTCGTAAGAAGCAGCAGCCCTTCCGTATCGTAGTCCAATCGACCGACCGGATACACGCGCTCTCTAATGCCGGGCAAAAAATCAGCCACCACTTTGCGCCCTTGCGGATCCTTGGCGCTTGTGATGACACCTCTTGGCTTATTCAGCATCAAATAGATCTTTTTCTCACTGCGGATCGGCTTGCCGTTCACCGTAATTTCATCCGATGCCGGATCCGCTTTTACCCCAAGCGTGGTCACTTTCTCGCCGTTGACCTCTACGGCACCGGCCAGAATAAGCTCTTCGCATTTTCGACGGGATGCGACGCCCGCTTGCGCTAATATTTTCTGTAAACGTTCCAATGCTTTCACCTCAACCTCCATCATAACGATATGGAAGAGAAAGCACAAGCGCGGGCTACTTGAATATGTACATGCAGATCATGATTGCAGCCAAAAATCCGACTAAATCCGAGAATAAGCCTACTTTAAGCGCATATTTGGTCTTGCGGATACCCACCGCGCCAAAATATACCGTCAGCACGTACAGCGTAGTATCCGTGCTGCCTTGAATCGTTGACGCAATACGGCCAATCATGGAATCCGGCCCATGCGTGGCAATAAGATCGGCCGTAAATGCAAGCGATCCCGCTCCAGTAAGCGGCCGCAGTATGCCAAGCGGCAGCACTTCCGTCGGAATGCTAAGCCAATCAAACAAGGGGCGCACCGCGCCAAGCATCATATCCATCGCACCGGAGGCGCGGAACATACTGATCGCCACCATCATGCCAACCAGCGAGGGAATGATGTTAATCGCAGTGCCAAAGCCGTCTTTTGCGCCTTCAATAAAAGTTTCGTATACAGGGACTTTCCGAAATGCCGCATATAAAGGTATAAATACGATAATGGCGGGAATAAGCCAAGCCGAAACGCGGGTAAACAACTCAAACAAAATCGCCACCTCCCTTTACCGTTGAGACGGCCGACACTGGAGGATCCATTGCGGTATGAGCCGGCAATGCCTTGCCGGATGCGTGACCCGAAGTCAATTTATTCGCCGGAGGCGGCCCTGACCTCCTCCGGTACCATCGGTCCGCGAGAATAGCGGCACCCGTCGCAACAAAGGTTGCCGCAAGAGTGGTGCCAACGATTTCCGCAGGGTTTGCGGAACCGTAATTCATCCGGATTGCAATTAAAGTCGTAGGTACAAGCGTAATGCTGGACGTATTTAACGCCAGCAGCGTGCACATCGCCGGCGTTGCCGTCTCTTGATCGGGATTAAGCTTTTGCAGCTCCTGCATCGCCTTAATCCCCATTGGAGTGGCGGCGTTTCCCAAGCCGAACAGATTGGCGCTCAGATTGCTCATGATATAGCCCATTGCGGGGTGATTGGCCGGAACGTCCGGGAACAGCCACCGCACGACGGGACTTAACAGCTTGGCCATCTTTCTGAGCACTCCGGCATCCTCCGCAATCCGCATCATCCCCAGCCAGAATACCATAATGCTAATGAGGCCGAAGCTGATGGTAACACCGGATTTCGCGCCATCAAACGCCGCCTGCGTTACCGCATCGATCCGACCGTTCATAGCCGCCACAGCCACGCTTATAACAATAAAAAACAACCATATCCAGTTCACCATAATTGGCTTACCTCCCCCGATTAGCCAAGCGTAAACGGTTGCTTAAGGATGAGCATCCGTTTCGCATGCGAAATACAAGCAATAAACAAGCCTGTATTTCAAAATAGTGCACCGATAACAGCAGTTATCGAATGGATGAAGCTTTCATGCTCTCTGGAAGCTTTTTTGTAATCGAGAAGCAATGCGGCATCCGACTGCGGCTTGCGTTCCGGCAAGCTCATTCTGGCACTGCCGATATCGTAAACAGGAATGGATCCGATTTTCTGACCGTTCAAATACCATTCAAGCGCACCGCGTTCCCCAAGCTTATAGTTCATCGTAGCCATATCAAGAACGACCAGCCTTGATTGCAGACTGCCCCGTTCCTCTTCGGCTAGCGGATAATAGAAGGAATTCCCCACCGCTAACGGATATCCGGCAATCGTCTGACCCTTGCTTGCCACTTCCACCAGCGGATAATGCTTAAAGCCCCAATCAAGCATGTGACGGTGATCGATCCAGTCATCCCGGTCGTTCAATGTAACCGCAGCCAGCTGCTGACCGTTTTTCGTCGCCGAGCTGACCAGACAGCGCAGCGCTTTTTTGGTATAACCGGTCTTAACGCCATCCGCACCTTCGTACATAGCCAGCATTTTGTTCTTGTTGGTCCAGCTGTATTGCCATTTCTCATGAGGATTCGGAACACTTTTGACCTTCGTGCTCACGATTTCGGCAAATACCGGATTCCGAAGCGCGTATGCCGTCAGTTTCGCAAGGTCGTTGGCAGACGAGTAATGTCCGTCTACATCAAGGCCATGCGGGTTTTGGAATTGGGTATGGGTTAAACCAAGCATCTCGGCTTTCTCGTTCATGAGGTGGACAAAGCCTTCCTCCGAGCCCCCTACATGCTCGGCGATTGCCGTTGCCGCATCATTGCCCGAACGCAGCATAAGTCCGTATAGCATATTGAGAAGGGTCATTTCCTCCCCCAGCTGCAGATAAATGGAAGAGCCCTCTTTGCCTACCGCTCTGCTGCTCGTCTTCACTTGATCCGACAGCTTACCGTGCTCGATTGCGACGATTGCGGTCATGATTTTCGTGAGACTGGCAATCCGCATCGATTGGTCTCCATTTTCGCTGTACAGAATTCTCCCCGATTTCACATCAACCAGCGCAGAAGCATTCGCGCTTGTATGGTAAGGTTTCGGCGCCGCGTGCACGAATGCCGTAAAGCTTGTCCCCCAGATCAAACTTGCTGCCCCTAAGGCGATTCCTATCCGGCGAAGCTGTCTTCCTATCACGTCTTTCGCTGCTCCTTTCCTATCGTCAGCCCTCACCTTGTACAGTATATGCTCGGAATGGGCAAATTAAGACATGCCCCAAAACGAAAAACTGCCCTTGCGGGCAGTTTCCCTAGATGAGGGTGTCGTTACCGTCTGTGATATAGTCATGGTCATGCTTGGCGGCTGATGTCCTGAACATATGCTGCACTTTATCGAATACGACAGGAGCCGAATCGATGATGCGCTCCATCAGATGCGTTTGGTTGTCAAGCGGCACAATCTTCACGCCATGCGTACCAACGACCAGAAATGCGATTGGAGTAATCGAAACGCCGCCGCCGCTGCCGCCGCCAAACGGCCCCGCAGCTCCGGCATTATGATGGTTATGGCCGTCCGACGACGAAGTGTGATCATGCGTGGCAGAACCGTCGTAGCGTATATCGCTGCCGCCCGCCACGAAGCCGAAGCCGACTTTGGAGATCGGCATAATGATGCTGCCGTCCGGCGTTTGAACGGGATCTCCGACGATCGTGTTGACATCGACCATCTCTTTGATATTTTCCATTGCGGTCTGCATAAGGCCTTGAATCGGATGTTCTGGCATTGTGACTCCTCCTGAAGTTAAATTGTGTTTGTGCGTTAAGGATGAGGACTCGCCTACACTTTTGGTATTGTGCTCATCCCAGGTACGGACTATGTACGAAACGAACCGCAGCCTCAAATTACACAAGCGTTTATGCCTTAAAAAGCAAGTTTCTCCAAGCCTGTACGCCCTCTTTTGCATTTCTCAGGCGCACAAGCAGGTGCAAGCCGGCCATGACGGCATTGCCTAGTCCAATCTTGGCGATACAGGTCCATTCCGTTCGGAAGCAAGCTTGCGCGTATACAGGCTGCACATCCACTCTCGGCTCGGCCCTCAGCTTCACGAATTGGGACAGCACGCCTAAGGTCGTTGTTTTTACCGACCACAGCGCGCCCGTAGCCATTGCCGTCCACATCGCATCACCCGTGCCTACGGCACTGGTCCATTTCCACTCCTCCAGCCTGACCTTCGCCAGCGTTTGTTTTGCCCAATGAGAGAGGTTGTACGTCAATGCCGCGGCGCGCTTATATTTCTCGATTCCAGCCATTACGCGGTGAGTGTCGATTTCATCCTTCTTCTCGTCCTTGCTGCTCATGCCAATGCTTGTACCCATTAAATGCTCTTGCAGACGGATCGCTTTGCCGCTGAAATCAATTGAGCGAATCTTGAACTTATAGCGCAGTAATCCGAAGAGCGCTTTGAAATTGATCTCGATGTCGTCATTTTCCCCATCGCGTCTCATCTCTCCTTGGATCACGACAGGCGATACCAAGGCAATGAGAAGGAAAAGCACAATAATGAGACCGGCCGCGAGTACCCAAATATACGGATAACCGATCATTCCATGCTTCCTCCAGCTTTATGAAAAATAGGTTACTTGTAGTATGGCTTGGCTAGCGAAATTCATGCAAAAAAACGGGATGCAAGGATCCTTAGGGACAGTCGGGGAAGTCGGTAATCTACTAGATTGATAGACAAAAAAACCGTACAGATTAATCTGCACGGTTTTTTGGCGGTCTGGATTATTTAAACGCAGGAACAATTGCGCCTTCGTATTTGTCTTCGATAAATTTCTTCACATCCGGCGATTGCAGGGCCGCAGCCAGCTTCTTGATCGCGTCGGAATCCTTGTTGTCCGGACGGGCAACCAGAATATTCACGTAAGGCGAGTCGCTGCCTTCGATAAAGATTGCGTCCTTCGTAGGTACAAGATCCGCCTCAAGCGCGAAGTTGGAGTTGATCAAAGCAAGATCGACTTCACCCAAAACGCGCGGAAGAGTTGCTGCTTCTACTTCCGTAATTTTCAGGTTTTTCGGATTTTCGGTAATATCGTGTACGGTTGCGGATACGCCTACACCGTCTTTCAGCTTGATCACATTGTTAGCGGCAAGCAGTTGGAGAGCGCGGCCTCCGTTTGTCGGGTCGTTTGGAATAACCACTTTTGCGCCGTCTTTCAGTTCATCCGCGCTTTTGATTTTTTTGGAATAGGCGCCCATTGGCTCAATGTGAACGCCCGCAACGCTTACAAGGTCGTAACCCTTGTCTTTGTTGAATTGATCAAGGTACGGCGTATGCTGGAAGAAGTTTGCGTCCAGTTCTTTCTCGTACAATTGCGTATTCGGCTGAACATAGTCGTTGAATTCCATGACTTCAAGGTTAATGCCTTGTTCCTTCAAGGCAGGCTTGATGAAATTAAGAATTTCCGCGTGCGGCACCGGCGTTGCGCCAACCTTCAAGGTGACTTCTTTTACTTCGTTGCCGCCGCTCCCTGCCGAAGTATTGTTCGCGTTGTTCTCTTCCTTCTTAGCGCCGCATGCGGATAACGCAATGACAAGCGTAAGGGCAAGCAGGATAAAACCAAATTTCTTCATTTCCCTTTCCTCCATCTTCTGTATGTTGCTTCTATGATGTCCACCTTACTTCCGGCTAAACCGGCGAACCAAATGGTCGCCTGCCATCTGCAGGAGTTGAACCAAAATAATAAGCATTAAAACCGTAACGATCATAACGCTCAGCTGGAATCTTTGATAACCATAACGCAAGGCCAGGTCACCTAGACCGCCGCCGCCAATCACGCCTGCCATCGCCGTATAAGATACAAGCGTAACCGCCGTAATCGTAATTCCGGCCAGCAAGCCCGGTCTTGCTTCAAGCAGCAGGACGCGTCTGACGATATCCCATCTGGAAGCGCCCATAGCCTGCGCGGCCTCGATAACGCCCTTATCCACCTCGCGGAGAGATGTTTCCACCAATCTGGCGAAAAACGGCGCTGCCGCAACGACAAGCGGCGGAATCGTGCCCTGTACGCCTAGCGTCGTACCGGTCAGCACCTTCGTAAACGGCATGATCAGAATCATCAGGATAACAAACGGTACCGACCGCAGGATATTAACAACAAGCGATAGCAAGCCGTACACGACAGGCTGTTCAAGCAGCTGCTTTCGGGAGGTCAGGAAAAGGATAATCCCGATTAACAAACCGAGAATGACGGTGAATAACAGCGAAGCGCCAATCATCGTCAAAGTATCCTTGGTTGCGGGCCAAATATCCTCCCAGCGCACTTGGCTCCAGTCTATGTTCTGCTTCAGCATCATTTCAAATCACCTACTTCCAGCCCTTTCGCCCGCAGCTCGTCAAGCACCCTGTCAATCTCTCCGTTATCGCCGATAAACTCGATAACCAGCTGTCCGTAAGGCGTATTCTTCATGCGGGAGACGGTTCCTTGCAGGATCGTAAATTCAACGGAGGTAGATTTGACCGCGTTAAACAGCAGCGGCTCGTACGTAATCTGGCCAACGTAATTGATTTTGATAAGACGCCCGCTTCTCGTGTTGATAAGCTCCCGCGGATCGAAGGAATCCGCGATTTGGCTGACAAAATCCTTCGTAATCGGATGCTGCGGCTTCAGGAAGACATCCAAGACATCCCCCATCTCGACGATCTCGCCGCCGTCGATAACGGCAACGCGGTCGCAAATCGCGCGGATAACGTGCATCTCGTGCGTAATCAGCAGAATCGTAATGCCCAGCTTTTGATTAATGTCCATCAGAAGCGACAGAATCGCGTTTGTCGTCTGCGGATCAAGCGCCGAGGTAGCCTCGTCGCATAGCAGCACATCCGGATTGTTCGCCAGCGCTCTGGCGATCCCCACGCGCTGCTTCTGACCGCCGGAAAGCTGCGCCGGATATTTATCCGCGTGCTGCTCCAGCCCGACCAGCTTCAGCAGCTCGTCGACCCGTTCCTTGACTGCCGCCCTCGGCATCTTCGCAAGCTCTAGCGGGAACGCGACATTATCGCGTACCGTCGCCATCGTCAAGAGATTAAAATGCTGAAAAATCATTCCGATTCTACGGCGTTCCTTCTGCAGCTGCGTGGACGACAGCCGGGTCAGCTCCACGTCGCCTACCTTCACCGTCCCCGAAGTCGGGCGCTCCAGCAAATTCACGCAGCGGAGCAAGGTGCTTTTACCTGCCCCGGAATGTCCGATAATGCCGAATATTTCACCTTTATGAATGGTCAGGCTTATATTTTTAACTGCTTCAATGCTATTCCCGTAAGTTTTTCTTATGTCCAGAAGCTCAATCAGTGGTATTACCTCCTGCTATCCATCGTATGACGTTACAGCTAGAATCCCCTGAACAAACAGGTTCATCCTATTCATAAAAAAAGAACAACCGTCATTATAACCAACTTTCAACGGAATTGTCACTAGATAAAAAAGTAAAAAGGTCCGTTATCCCGCTTCTGCGGGAAATAACGGACCAATTGTTCAACACTTAGACCATTCTTTAGAAAAATCGGAATGTCGAGTTATTCCTGATCGTCATGAACCGGAATAAACTCGTCAATCGTCGTCTGGCGTTCGCCCAAACGCTCGAACAGCATTTGCGTCTGTTCCTCGAGCGCCTCTTCGATATCGACTTGTTTAGGCTCAGGCAAAGCTTTGATATTCGGCAAACCAAAATAATCGAGGAATGATTTCGTTGTTCCGTACAAAATCGGTCTGCCGATCGCTTCGGCCCGTCCGACCTCTTCAATTAAGTCCTTTGACACAAGCGATTGAATCGCCCGGTCGCTCTTGACGCCCCGAATCTCCTCAATGTCGATGCGGGTAATCGGTTGGCGGTATGCCACAATGGACAAGGTCTCGAGGGCAGCCTGCGACAGCTGGGAACGCGTCGGCGTATACGCCATCCGTTCAAAGTAAGCGGCGTGATCCGGATTGGTGGTCATCCGGTAAGCTCCGGCTACCTCCGTTACCTGCACCCCGCGCTGCTCGCGAGCCAAATCCCTGTGAAGGTCATACACAAGATCGGCCGCCAGATCGGCGTCAAGCTGCAAAATATCGGCCAGCTGCCGTTTGTTTAGTCCTTCGTCGCCTGCCATAAACAACAGGCCTTCAATAATCGATTTCAACTTCGGATAATCCATGGTCCGCCGCTTCTCCTCTCCAATGAATGACGATGTCATCAAACAGCTGATGCTGGAAGCAGCGAATATGTTTCATCTTCATCAGCTCCAGAATGGCAAGGAACGTCACAACAACCTCATGCTTGTTCATATTCTCGCGGATCAGACGGGAAAACCGTACGGTCTCGAACTGCTTCAGAACCTCAACAATGTCCCGAATCCGGTCCTTAACCGAGATTTCGTCCCTCTGCACGGTTGCCACAATGTTGCGTCGCGCGGCTCGGCGCAGCGCCCGCTGGAATGCGGCAATCAGATCGGAGATATGCAGCCCCTCGAGCGGATTGACGATCTCTTCTTTCATATACGGCGTCATATCGTCCGGCTCGCGGGAATAGATAAGGCTGCGCTCCAGCTCCTTCTCCCGAAGCTGCTCTGCAATTTGCTTGAATTTACGATATTCGACCAGCTTCTGAATAAGCTCGTCCCTCGGATCAAGGCCGTCATCCGGCCATTCTTCATAGAAGTCCTCGAATACGGGAGGTTTGGGCAGCAGCTGATTGCTCTTGATGGCCAGCAGCGTTGCCGCCATAACAAGGAACTCGCTTGTCAGCTCCAGCTCCAATTCCTTCATCGCATTCAAGTAATCCATGTATTGATCCGTTATTTCACTAATCGAAACCTCATGGATGTCGATTTCTGACTTATCGATAAGATGAAGCAGCAAATCGAGCGGTCCCTCAAAGGATTCCAACTTGTAGTGCATCGTCACTTCTTACGATCCCCCTGCCATGCGCAAATGGCTGACGTCCTATAACAAGTAACGCAGCATAATTTGAGCGATTACTCTAATTATGCAGTAATTTCGACAAATTTGCCATCTCTATTGCAGAAACAGCCGCTTCATAGCCTTTATTTCCCGCTTTTGTGCCCGCGCGCTCAATGGCTTGCTCGATCGAATCCACCGTCAGAACGCCAAAAATCGTTGGCACGCCTGTTTTCAGAGCGATTGCGGCTACGCCTTTTGCCGCTTCGTTGCACACGTAGTCAAAGTGCGGAGTTGATCCCCGGATAACGGCGCCAAGCGTAATAACGGCGTCGTACTTTCCGCTTTCCGCCATTTTTTGCGCGATAAGCGGAATTTCAAAGGCGCCTGGCACCCAAGCGATATCCACATCGTTGTCTTGCGCGCCGTGGCGTTTGAAGCCGTCAAGCGCACCGCTCAGCAGCTTCCCCGAAATAAACTCGTTAAAACGTCCTACAACTACTCCAAATCGAAGTCCTTCCGATACTACGCTTGCTTCAAATACGTTTGGCATGTTAAGCCCTCCTGGTTTGTAAGGTCAAATTTTTATTTGGCTTGATTACTTCTTGCCGCCTTCGCGAATTTCAATCGGTACCCGTTCCACGATTTCGATTCCATGGCCCTCGAGGCCTCTGATCTTGCGGGGGTTATTCGTAAGCAATCGCATCTGGCGGACGCCAAGGTCTCGCAAAATTTGCGCTCCTACGCCGTAATCGCGAAGATCCATCTTTGGCTTGGCCTCTTCCTTGTCCGCCCCTTGATCGAGCTGGGCGTAAGTCTTCAGCTTGTTAACAAGCCCTTGACTGTCCTGACGCATATAGAGAAGAATGCCGCTGCCTTCCTCATTGATTCGCTCAAGCGCCGATTGCAGCTGCGGACCGCATTGACAGCGATGCGAATGGAAAACATCCCCGGTCAGGCATTCCGAATGCACGCGAACCAGAACCGGCTTCTCCCCGTCTATCTTACCTTTAACGAACGCGATATGCTCTTTGCCGTCAGCCTGGTTCGAGAAGGCAATCGCCCGGAAGTGACCGAAGTCCGTCGGCATGTCGACCTCCACGATGCGGTCAACAAGCTTCTCCATGGCGTTGCGGTAAGCAATCATTCCTTGGATCGTGATCAGCTTCAGGTTATGCTTTTCCTTGAAAGCGATCAGATCGGGAAGGCGGGCCATCGTCCCGTCCTCTTTAATAATCTCGCAAATGACTGCCGCAGGCTCCGATCCGCACATGCGGGCAAGGTCGATGCCGGCTTCCGTATGACCGGCGCGGCGAATGACGCCGCCATCCTTCGCAACCAGCGGGAAAATATGCCCCGGCTTGCGGAAATCCGTTGCCTTGGTCGCCGGATCAATCAATGCCTTGACTGTCTGCGAGCGTTCATAGGCCGAGATCCCCGTCGTCGTGGACACGTGATCCACCGATACCGTAAAAGCCGTTCCGTGATAGTCCGTGTTGTGCTGAACCATCGGCGGCAGATCAAGCTGCTCGGCGCGCTCCCGCGTGATCGGGACGCACACCAGGCCGCGGGCTTCGGTTATCATGAAATTGATAACTTCGGGTGACGCGGTCTCCGCCAGGGCGATCAAGTCCCCCTCGTTCTCGCGGTCCTCGTCATCCACCACGATAATCGGCTTGCCGGCCTTCAAATCCTCCAGCGCGGCCGCCATCGAGTCAAACACATTTTCTTGCAGTTCCAGCTCTTGTCTATTCATCAATTTCCCTCCCTGCTATCCGGTTACCCTTGTATTATAAAAAACCGTTCTCGCTCAAAAAGGCTGCGCTAAGCTTAGACTCTGTATGCCCGGCAGAGCCTGATCTGCCCGCAGGCTTGTAATGCAGCAGATGATCGACGTATTTGCCGATGACGTCGCATTCGATATTGACAGAATCGCCGGCTTTCTTGTTCATCAGCGCGGTTTCCCCCAACGTATGCGGGATGACCGATACCGAAAAGCCAGCGGCATGGGTGCCAACCACCGTTAAGCTGATCCCGTCAATCGTTATAGAGCCCTTCGGAATGACATAACGCATCATTTCGTCGTCAGACAGCCGAATGGCGAAAACAACCGCATTCGCATCCGTCTCGCGTCCGGTGATGATGCCAACTCCGTCGACATGCCCCTGCACGATGTGTCCGCCGAACCGGCCGCCGGCCATCATCGCGCGCTCCAGATTCACGTCCTGACCCGGCCGGAGCTGATGCAGATTGGACTTCCGGTAGGTCTCCGGCATGACATCCGCATCAAACGACGTGCGGTCGAAGGCGATCACGGTTAAGCATACGCCGTTAACGGAAATGCTGTCGCCGAGGGCAACCCCTTCCGTAATCTTTGATGCTTCCACCGTCAGAACCATCGCCTCGCCTTGTTTCTTAACCCGTCTTAAAGTGCCAACTTCCTCAATCAGGCCGGTAAACACGGGCACTCCCCCAATCTATTCATTACCGTATACCGGATATCCCGATATGCAAATATCTTCTCCCGCCATCTCTACCTTAACATGGTCAAGTTCAATGGCTTGCGACATTTTCTCGAACCCGGCGAACGTAAAGGTGCCGGGGGAGTCAAAGCCGCCGATAATCTTGGTTGCCATGTAGATCATTATCTTATCGATTAATCCGGCCTCCAGCATGGCACCGTTCAGCTTGCCGCCGCCTTCCAGGAGAATCGAACCAATCTCCAGCTCGCCAAGCTTGCGCATCGCTTCAGCCAGGTCAACCTGCTTCCCGTCGCCGCAGCGGATGACTTCAACGCCGGCTTCGGTCAGCACCTTCTCGCGAGCCGGATCGGCCTTCGCGGAAGCGAGTACGATCGTGCGGGACAAGCCGTCCGTCACGACTCTAGCGTCCAGCGGCAGGCGAAGCTGACTGTCCACGATAATCCGAACCGGATGAATCGCGGGAACGGCCGCTCGGGTCGTCAGCTGAGGATCATCCGCCAGCAACGTACCGATGCCCACCATGATCGCCTCATGCTGATGGCGCAGCGTATGCACTTGTTCGCGGGCGGCCGACCCGGTAATCCAGCGGCTGTCTCCGGTATGGGAGGCGATTTTTCCATCCAGCGTGCTAGCCGTCTTCAGCGTGACGAAAGGCAGCCGGGTCGTAATGTACTTGTTGAATTTCTCGTTCATGCTCCGGGATTGCTCTTCAAGCAAACCAACCTCGACCTCGATGCCTTCCTCCCGGAGACGAGCAATCCCTCTGCCCGCAACCTGCGGATTCGGATCCGTGGTTGCCACCACGACGCGGGCGGCCTTCGCATTGATAATGCGTTCGCAGCATGGCGGCGTTTTGCCGTAATGGCTGCACGGCTCAAGCGTGACGTACACCGTCGCCCCTTCCGCATCGTCGCCGGCCATCTGAAGCGCGTGCACCTCTGCGTGACCCGTTCCCCGTTTAAGATGGGTGCCAACGCCAATAATTCGTCCATCCTTCACGACTACGCAGCCCACAACCGGATTAATGCCGGTCTGCCCGGAGGCTTTAGCCGCGAGCTCAAGAGCAAGACTCATATAATACGAATCGTTTAAAATTTCCATAAATGCAAAAACACCCCCATTAGCCAGCTTAGCCAACGGGGGTGGGAAAAATAACCATTCCATGCCTGCAAAAAGAAACTGTTCACACGCAAACGGCATTGCGGCCCCCATAGAGAACCGCAAGCGTTTCGCGGATGAAATACAAGTCCAGTATAAAAAATATAAACAACCTATACTTTTCTTATATTTCAAACAAACCCATTCAACTTGTGAAAATAAGCACAAGAAAAATAAGCATGAACGCTTATGCGCAAACGCATCGAATGTGTCCCCTTCTCCCATCCAGACTATACTGTCGGTCCCGGAATTGCACCAGGTCCACCGTTCCTTCCCTCGCAATGCGATGAATCGCTCTTGCGCGGGACGGCCCGGGTCACGGACTGACGAGTAAGCGCCGCACGCAGGTGATTCCTGTTGTGCTAGCGCCGCTCGATCACCGCCGGTTGGGATTTTCACCCTGCCCCGAAGGTAAGCCACAAACTATAAATTTGTTAGTATCTTAACATTAAACTTCGTAAACTTCAACCTTTTGCATTTTATCGCGTCCTTTGAACGCGTCAACATGCTCCATGCCTTTAGCAACTTTGCCAAATACGGTATGTTGGCCGTCAAGATGCGGCTGTGGTTGATAGCAGATGTAGAACTGGCTTCCGCCTGTGTTGCGGCCTGCGTGTGCCATTGCGAGCGTACCGCGTTCATGCTTGTTCGGGTTGATCTCGCAATTGATGGTGTAGCCGGGACCGCCAGTGCCTGTGCCGTTAGGGCAGCCGCCTTGCGCAACGAAACCTGGAATAACGCGGTGGAATACCACGCCGTTATAGAAGCCTTCGTTTGCAAGCTTTTCGAAGTTTGCTACCGTATTTGGAGCATCTTGGTCGAACAGATCGAGAATAACCTCTGCGCCGTTCTCAAGTGTGATTTTTGCTTGTTTAGCCATGTCTAACATCTACCTTTCTATGTCCGAATAAGACTACGTTACCAAAAATCTCCCTCACTTAGCAAGCGATTTGAGAAGTCTAGCCGGAATTACGTCGTTGCCGACGATATTTTCGAGCGATTCGCGCTGCACAACGAGGTCGGATTGGCCGTCTTTCACGAAGACAACGGCAGGACGGCGGAAACGGTTGTAGTTGCTCGCCATCGAGTAGTTATAAGCGCCCGTGCAGGAGACGGCGAGCAAGTCGCCCGTTTCCGCTTTCGGCAGCTCAAGGTCGATAATAAGCTTGTCGCCGCTTTCGCATGCTTTGCCTGCGATCGTAACGGTTTCCGTAGCCGCTTCGTTCGCGCGGTTCGCCAAAATCGCTTCGTAACGCGATTGATACAGCGCCGGACGAGGGTTATCCATCATGCCGCCGTCCACCGCGATATATTTGCGTACGCCCGGAATATCTTTCATTGTGCCAACGGTGTACAGCGTTGTGCCTGCGTCGCCGACGATGCTGCGGCCCGGCTCAACCCAAATTTCGGGCAGCGGGAAGTTAGCGGCCGAGAAATTCGAAATCACCGCGTCGGTAATGGCAGCCACGTATTGGGCTACCGGAAGCGGAGTGTCGCCTTCCACATAACGGATGCCGAAGCCGCCGCCAAGGTTAATGACCTTGAAGGTAAGCCCAAGCTCGTCGCGGATTTGAACGGCGAAAGCCACAACTTTATCCACTGCCATGCGGAAGCCGTCAACTTCGAAAATTTGGGAGCCAATATGGGAATGCACGCCCAAAATTTCGAGATTCGAGAGCTCGAGCGCTTCACGGATGGCCTGCTTCGCGGCACCGTTGCCAAGGTCAAAGCCAAACTTCGAGTCTTCCTGGCCGGTCGAAATATATTCATGCGTATGAGCTTCCACGCCCGGCGTAATCCGGAACAGAATTTTAACTTTTTTGCCCTTGTTTGCGGCTAGCGCATTTAACAGGTGCAGCTCGACAAAGTTGTCTACGACGAAGCATCCGATATTGGCATCAAGCGCCATGTTGATTTCGTCCGGCGTTTTGTTGTTGCCGTGGAAATGGATGCGGGCTGCCGGAAATCCTGCCTGCAAAGCCGTATACAGCTCCCCGTCGGACACAACGTCGAGCGACAAGCCCTCTTGATCGGCAATCGCGCACATGGCCATAACCGAGAATGCTTTGCTTGCGTAGGCAACCTGGAATTTCAGGCCGGATTCCTTAAATGCGTTTACGTATTCATTTGCCCGTTGACGAATAAGCGTCTCGTCGACGATGTAGAGCGGCGTGCCGTATTCCTTCGCCAGATCCGTTACATCAACTCCGCCAATCTCCAAATGTCCTCGGGCATTAATTTTGCTTGTGCCATGTAAGTACACGAATGATGTTCCCCCTCAGATATCTACTACAGGACGTAATAGAAGTTGATTGCGATTTGTACCAATAGCCACAGTATATCGCAATCTAACCTTGAGAGAAATGGATAAATTCACATTTGATTTGTATTTCTTGGCCTCTAATCGGTACGCGGCATTTTGTCGCTTTGCTGCGGGCGGAGAAGGTTGGGACGAGTCCGGTTTTTGAGCACCGGCTTCCTTACGATGATGTTCCACATCGCTCTGTAATCAAACGGAATAAACGGCCACATATACGGACGGTTGAACGAACGCTGCATGCACAGCATCATCAGAATCGCGGTTGTTGCGATAATAAACCCCGGAGCGTTAAACAGGGTGACAGCAATGATCAGCACAAGCCTGACAATCCGGTTGGCAAGCCCAAGCTCATAGCTTGGCGTAGCGAACATCCCCACGGCGGCAATAGCCATGTAGAGAATAACTTCATTGATGAACAGCCCGGTTTTGACCGCTATATCGCCAACCATGATGGCCGCAACGAGGGAGACGGCGGTTGCCAGCGTTGACGGCGTATGCACCGAAGCGAGCCTCATGAGATCAACGCCGACCTCCACGATCAGAAACTGCACGATCAGCGGCAGCTTGCCGACTTTTTCCGGCCCCAGGAAGGTTAGAGCCTGAGGCTTCAGCTCGGGATGAACCACGAACAGGAGCCATAAAGGCAGCAGGAACAACGAGGAGAAAATCCCGAGAAAACGAACCCACCGCAGGTAGGTTCCGATAAACGGAGTCTGCCGGTTCTCCTCCGCGTGCTGGATTAGATCAAAAAAGGTAGTCGGCAATATCATGGCGCTTGGCGAAGTGTCCACAAACACGACCACGGAGCCTTCCAGCAGATGGGCGGCGACTACATCGGGACGTTCCGAGTATCTCACAAGCGGAAAGGGATTCCAACCCCTTTGCACGGTCGCTTCTTCCAACTGCTTATCCGCTAGCGGCAGCCCGTCTATATGCACGAGTTCGATTTTGTCCTTGATCGATTTGACCAGCTCCGGATCGGCCAGATCATTGATATAGGCAATGCAAATATCGGATTGCGTGCGTTCCCCGACCCTGACAAGCTCATAACGGAGCTGCGGATCGCGGAGGCGTCTGCGGACAAGCGAGACGTTCATCATCATGGTTTCCACAAAGCCGTCGCGGCTGCCGCGCACAACGCGTTCAAGCGTCGGTTCCTCCGGATTGCGCGCCGGGAAAGCCTTCGCATCGATAATGATCGCATGCGGTTCTTTGTCAATAAACATCGCTGTGGCGCCGGATAAGACGAAGGTCAGCATCTCATTCCATTTATCCTTCTTTTCCACCTGCGCGGCAGGCACATACAAATGAAGGAAATTATGAAAGGCGTCGCCCGAAACGTCGTCTGGCTGCAAATATGTGAGCCGTTTGAGAACTTCGGTCAGGATTGTATCCTTGGCGAGGCCATTCATGTAGAAAAAAGCGGCGCGCCTTTCCCCAAACGTCATTTCGCGCACCACGATATCGAAGCTTACCTTATACCCCACTTCGTTCTCCAGCCGCTCGAAAACCTCGTCCAGACTTGCAGGAATCGCATCATCCTTGCCGTCGGCTTTCTCATGTCCCGCGAGAGTCTGGCCATGCTTGACCGTGCGACCCGTTAATTCAAAAGGAGGAGTCGGGATTGCCATTCCCTGCTCCTCTTTTTTTTGCGCTTCCGGTATGTACATAAACGGGGGCTTCCCGTTATTTTGTTCCCGGTCCTTCTCCCGATCCGTCATCGTCATCGTCCTTTCGTGTCTGTTTTACTTGCTACCACTGGAAATACAGCCAATCGAACAAAGAGCCCAGTGTTTTGCCAAGCACCATTGCCATTACAAGACCCACCAGATAATCGGACAGATTCATTCGCTTCGCAAGAATCGGCAGCACGTTCATAACCTCCGTCAATGCTCCTGCCAGCATGCCGACGAACATACCGGTCATCAGACCGGAAACGGTCAGAATAAAAGCCTTCGGCAGCGTCAATCGCCAATCCATGAAATCGGCAAAGGTCCAGTACATTGAACCGCAAATGACAGCCGTCTCGAACCATATGGACACGCGATAGGCGTAAGCGATCTGGGCAAGCCTAGGGATCAGATCGAGAATGATCAGAAACGCGACAAGTCCGCTGCCGACGGCAAGACCTCCTGAGAGTCCGAGCAGCATCACGAACAAGTGCATCAGCCAATCACGCATCGTCATCGCCCCGCTCTCCGTGCTGCCGGTTTTTTTTGCGCATTTCGTCCGCAATAACGTAGGCATTTACATTTTCCTGATACGTATACAGCTCCACCTCGAGAGGGTTGGGCTCTTCGTTGAACCGCTTCTTGAAGAGATGGTTAAAGAACAGAATCATGCCTAGGCCGATTCCGATCGAATACGGGATCTGGAACCATAAAGGATGATCGGTCCGCTTGCCGGTCAGGAGCTCGACAATCCGGATATGAACCTCCTTCATGCTGACATCCGTGTGGAAATTCATAATCGCAAGTCCCGCTCCGAAAAAGAGCAAAAGCCATGCGAACACAAGCACAACAATACGCGGCTTCTGGGGTTTGGGGGATATCATGATAAGTACCTGCGGATCGCCGTAGGCTTCCACGGACAGTCCCGGCGCCGCTTCCCTCACAACCCGCACGATCTGAAGCAGGTCAATGACAACCCGGTTCCCGTCCCCTTTATGATGGCGGTACAGCACAAGCTCGTTAAGCTCTTGCTCCAGCTTCTCGTTGGGCGCCAGCAGCCTGGACACCTGTCCCAGCGTTACGCTGCGCTCCGGCCGTATACTTACTTTCTTCTTAAGTCGCAGATAGAGGGCGGATGGCTCAGTTGCGTCCATCTGTCATCATTCCTTTGTTCCCGTTAAGGGTTTACTTCCCTGTTAGTATGAGAAAAGGAGATAGCGGATAGTCATGCTTATAAAGGTAATAAATTGAAACTGCCGCAAGGAATAACCTTCGCCGGATGGAATTAGTAAAGAGCATAAACAACTTCGGGAGGACGCAATGAAACGGATTGCCATCATAGGATCGGGCGGAGCGGGCAAGTCCACCATGGCCCGAAAGCTTGGCCAAGCGCTTAACCGGGAGGTAACTCACCTGGATGCGTTATTCTGGAAGCCCAATTGGGTAGGCGTACCGCGGCAGGAGCAAATGATCGTCCAAAACGAGCTGGTCAAACGTGAGGATTGGATCATCGACGGAAATTACGGAGGAACGCTCGATATCCGGCTAAATGCCGCCGATACGATCATTTTTCTCGATTTCCCGAGACTGTTATGCCTATACCGCGCAATCAAAAGATCCATTCGATACCGGAACAAAACCAGGCCGGATATGGGACCCGGATGCAAGGAAAAAATCGATTTGCCATTTTTGAAGTGGATATGGGAATACCCGAATACAAGGAGACCTGAAATCATGAGCAAACTTCAGCAATTGTCCGGGGAAAAGAAAGTCGTGATCCTCAAATCGCCGGGCGAGGCTAAACGTTTTCTGAACAGCTTGGGGAAAAACAAGGAATGAACAAAATATTTATTGTCGGCATCGTAGCCAGCGGCAAAACGACGCTTGCCAAGCAATTGTCCGAGCAGCTTCATATTCCCTGGTATGAGCTTGATGCTATTGTTCATCAACATACTGAAACGGGAAGAGCAAAGCGGACGGCAGAAGAGCAGCTTGAGGTGATTATGGACATCGACCGTAACGGAGCATGGATATTGGAGGGAACGGACCGGGATTCCTACCAATACCTGTACAGGTTGGCAGAGACGATTATTTTTGTGGATACACCGATTTTGGTGCGCCTATGGAGGATATTTTCCCGCTTCGCTAAACAAAAGCTTGGCCTGGAGACTAGTCATTACAAGCCTGATTTTTATATGCTCCGAATGATGCTCAAGTGGACGAGCGATTTTGAACGGAATAAAACCGCGTTTGAAGGCAAGCTTCAGAAGCATGGAGACAAAGTTGTCCGCTTGAGCGATACAAAAAAGAAAAAACCAAATGGCTTCGCGGCACCTTGAAAAGGCGGCGGCCATTTGGTCTTTATGCGCTCCTCAGCAAAATGAGGAGCGCATTGGGCAATTTGTTCGCGTATTTACGACGAACAAATTTCCATTTCATTGGGCAATTTGTTCGCGTATGGACTGCAAAATTTTCTTCTCCAACCTCGACACCTGAACCTGCGATATCCCCAAGCGGCTGGCGACTTCGGATTGGGTTTTATCCCTATAGTAACGTAAGTATACGATCAGGCGCTCGCGTTCGCTTAAGCCCTCAATCGCCTCGATCAAGGCAAGCTTGTCGAACCAGCGCTCCTGAGAGTCGTCCGCAATTTGATCCATGAGAGTAATGGGATCGCCGTCGTTCTCGAATACGGTTTCGTGAATGGAAGTCGGCGGCTTGTTCGCTTCCTGCGCGAAGACCACATCCTCCGGCGTAATGCCAAGCCGATCCGCCACTTCGCTGACCGTCGGCAGACGGCCAAGCGTCTTGGACAGCTCATCCTTCATTTTCCGAACTTTATTCGCCGTCTCCTTGAGTGAACGACTGACCTTCAGCGTACCGTCATCACGCAAAAAGCGCTGAATCTCGCCGATAATCATCGGCACCGCATAGGTAGAGAACTTCACGTCATAGGACAGGTCGAATTTATCGACGGACTTCAGCAGCCCGATACACCCGATTTGGAACAAATCCTCCGGCTCGTATCCGCGGTTGATAAACCGCTGTACGACTGACCAAACCAATCTTATGTTACATTGAACAAGCGTATCCCGGGCGAGCGTATCGCCGGATTGACTTAACGCTATCAAGCGCTTGACTTCCGCATCATCCAAATACGGCTGAGCCGTTTGCTTCAAATCGACATCCATGAGGTTCAACCCCTATACGCTAGTTATACAGCGCTTTTTTCGATTCAATACGCTTAAGCATCGATACCCGCGTACCTTGGCCCAATTCACTCGTCACATCAAAACGGTCCATGAAATTTTCCATAATCGTAAAGCCCATGCCCGAACGTTCCATTTCCGGCTTGGAGGTAAAAAGCGGCTGACGCGCCAGTTCCAAATCCTCGATCCCCTTGCCATTATCCCAAATCGCAATCGATACTACGTCCCCGTCGATAGACGCTTCGATGTTTACCTTGCCGGCAGGGTCGCTGTCGTATCCGTGAATAATCGAATTCGTAACCGCTTCAGATACAGCCGTCTTCAAATCGTTCAGCTCTTCAAGCGTCGGGTCCAGCTGCGATACGAAAGATGCCACCGCAATACGGGCAAAAGCCTCATTTTCCGACCGGGCGCTAAAGGATAAGGTCATTTCGTTGCGTCCCATTACGAGACCACCTCCAGACTAGAAATCGCCATTCTTTCATTGTCGTAAATGCTCATTATCTTAAACAAGCCCGACATTTCAAACAGGCGGTAGACACTCGGGTTCACGTCGCATACGACCATCTTGCCGCCTTTGCTGCGAATCTGCTTGTATCTGCCCAAAATGACGCCTAATCCGGAGCTGTCCATAAACTGCAGATCCTTCAGGCTTAGAATAATGTGGTGGCTTTCCCCTCTTATGATCTCCGCCTCCATCTTATTGCGGACAATATCCGCCGTATGATGGTCAAGTTCTCCGCGGAGACGCACGATCAATACATTACGGTAATGCTCCAGTTCTGCTTGCAGACTCATTGTCGCCGTTCAACTCCTTTGGGCTTCGCTATTGGATCGCACTACGATTTCTCCGCGAATCCCCAGGTTTCCTGCACGGCGACAAAACTAGAAGAGAAGCGCTAGAAGCTGACAAAATGCGCTAAGAGAAAAGCCCGCCGAAGGAACGTTTAAGCAGCTTGAACCAACCCGCTTTATCAATCGACTGCGGCGCGTCTACCGGGAACTCCTTCACAACCTGGTCGCCCTGGTATACGACTAGCTTGCCGATGGATTGTCCGATCGCAACCGGCGCTTTAAGCGGTTGATCGATCTGCAGCTCGTAACGGATATCCTGAGTAGCCGCTCCTTTTTTGAGCAGAATGCTGTAAGGATGCTTCGCAACGAGCGGCATTTCCCGTACTGCGCCCTTCTCGACCTTGATCGTTCCCATCGTATCCCCTTCTTTGAAGATCGGATGGGTCGTGTATTGCGCGAACGTGAAGTCCAGCATCTGCGATACTTCGGCATTTCTCGTTTTGGTGTTTGGCTCGCCCATCACGACCGCGATCACTCGCAGGTTGTCGCGTTTGGCCGTTGCCGTTAAGCAGAACTTCGCTTCATTCGTGAAGCCTGTCTTAAGACCGTCGGCTCCGCTGTAGAACCGTACAAGCTTGTTCGTGTTCACGAGCCAGAACGGTTTCTCCGATGACTTGCGCAAATAATCCTGGTAGGACCCGGTATATTTCGTAATCTCGGAATGCTTCAGCAGCTCGCGCGACATCACGGCGATATCATGAGCGGAAGTATAGTGATCAGCCGCAGGCAGCCCGTTGCAGTTGGCAAAATGCGTGTTTTTCAAGCCAAGCTGCTGCGCTTTCTCGTTCATCATCACTACAAATTGCTGCTCGGTTCCCGCAAGCTTTTCCGCCATGGCGACAGAGGCATCGTTGCCCGAAGCCATCGCGATTCCTTTCAGCATCTCGTCAACCGTCATTTCTTCACCGGGTTCTAGGAATATTTGGGAACCGCCCATGGATGCCGCGTACTCGCTAGTTGGCACCTTGTCGGTCAGTTTGATTTTCCCGTCGTCCAATGCTTCCATGATCAGCAGCATCGTCATGACCTTCGTAATGCTCGCCGGAGGAAGCTTGACGTTGCTGTCCTTCTCGTAAATGACGGTTCCGCTGTCAGCGTCCATCAGGACCGCGGAACGCGCGAAAGGTGCTAGATCGAGCGATGCGGTTTGCTGCTGGCCTTGAGCGCCGGGAACGGGCTCTTTCGCGCTGGATACGGCATTGGCGTTAGCAGCAGCTGGCATTGCGGTTAGGGCAAATGCAGCGAATAGGATGAACAGCTTCGTACAAACTTTTTTCATGTGCAGGTCTCCTTCAAAGATGATGCGGTTCTTGTCGAAACGTTTTAACACCGCAATTGGGCTATATTGTCTTCTCCAGTCTTGACCTCTTTCATGAAAATTATTCCACGCAAAAACAAGGAGCCAAAACGACAAAAAAGCGATGCAGGGATAAGCCGCTGCACCGCTTTTTTCATCAATTTTACCTAACCAGCCGTTCTTCATTCAGCTAACTCTCTTTTGAGACGGCCCCTTTAAGAACGGAACTAATAACGCTGCGTTCCTTCCGCCGTAACAACGGACAAAAGAAGCGGTCGCTCATCGGGCTTCCCTGCCGCTACCGCGTAAGCTTCGCGGACTTTAGCTATGACTTCTTCCACGGCAGAATCCTGGGCGCGCACGTGAAGCACGGCGAGCGTGTCGCCTTCGCTTACCGCATCTCCAACCTTCTTGCGGATGGTAATCCCAACAGAATAATCGATGGTCGCTTCCTTCGTTGCCCGTCCGGCTCCCAGCAGCATCGCGGCGATTCCAAGCTCTTCCGCATCAATCGCGGCGATAAACCCTGCGGAAGCGGCTTTTACCTCTACTTGCACCGCAGCTTGCGGCAACCGATTAACATCATCCACGACCGAAACGTCTCCGCCCTGCGCTTCAACAAACTGCTTGAACTTGGCTAAGGCTTCGCCATTATCCAGCTGCTTTTGCAGCAGGTCTTTCGCTTCGGCAACCGTCGAAGCTTTTCCGCCAAGGACAACCATATGCGCGCCCAAAGTTAGACATAATTCGGTAAGGTCCGCCGGTCCATTGCCCCGCAGCGTTTCAATAGCTTCCCGGACTTCCAGCGCATTGCCGATAGCGAAGCCAAGCGGCTGATCCATGTCGCTGATGACTGCCGCCGTCTGACGGCCGACCTGGGTGCCGATCTCCACCATGGCTTGGGCCAGCTTCTCGGAATCCTCAACGGTCTTCATAAAAGCGCCGCTTCCCGTCTTCACGTCCAGCACGATGGCATCCGCGCCGGCCGCGATCTTCTTGCTCATGACAGAGCTCGCGATTAACGGAATGGATTCGACGGTAGCCGTCACATCCCGCAGCGCATACAGCTTTTTGTCTGCTGGTGCCAGATTTCCGCTTTGTCCGATCACCGACAAGCCAAGCTCATTCACTTGTTCGAGGAATTTCTCCCTCGTCAGCTCCGTCTGGAAGCCTGCAATCGATTCCAATTTGTCGATCGTTCCTCCCGTATGGCCAAGTCCCCTGCCGGACATTTTGGCAACCGGGACGCCAACGGAGGCAACTAGCGGGGCAATAATCAGCGTTGTCTTGTCGCCTACTCCGCCCGTGCTGTGCTTGTCCACCTTCACTCCCGCGATCGGAGCCAGGTCTACCTGGTCTCCCGAATTCGCCATGGCAAGCGTAAGTGCCGCTGTCTCGGCCGGCGTCATTCCCCGAAAGAGTACCGCCATCGCCCAAGCCGACATCTGATAATCCGGAATGTCTCCATCGCAATAGCCGTCCACCAGAAACGTCAATTCTTTTGCAGTCAGCTCTCCGCCGTCCCGCTTCTTTTGTATTAGATCTACTGCTCGCATGTTATTCACTCCGTTTCTGCCGCGCAGTCATTTATGAGAATGCGCTCGCAGCATTTGTTGCCGAACGATCAGTTCGTCCAGCATTTGACTCAGCTGGAGCACCTCACGATGTACAAATGTTTTCTTTTTCATTGCTTTTTCAACCATTTTCCCTCTAAGCTGCTCAATTTCGACGAGTAATAGCTTGTCCACGTTTCTCCACTCCATCATCCCATAATCATGGACATTATACGACGACCCCGCCATCAGATACTGTCATATTCCGTCGAGCCAATTGTTACATTTTTATTACAAAGATCTACTAAAAAAGTCGGATAACTTCTTTTACCAGCGCCAAAAATTCAGCTTTTACGCGCTCCGTCGTTTCCATGACTTCGTCATGCGACAATGGCTGATCCAGCACCCCTGCCGCCATATTGCTGATACAGGAAATACCGAGCACTTCAATGCCGGAATGGCGGGCGGCAATGACTTCGGCAACAGTCGACATGCCGACGGCATCTGCACCCAATACGCGCAGCATGCGAATCTCGGCAGGCGTCTCGTATGTTGGACCAAGCAAACCGGCATAGACGCCTTCCTGCAGCTTGAGGCCTTGCTTGGCCGCCGTTTCGCGGGCAATGGCGCGCAGACGCTTGCTGTATGCCTCGGACATATCCGGGAATCTTACGCCAAGCTCATTGTCGTTTGGACCGATCAACGGGTTTTTGCCCGTCATGTTCAGATGATCGGAAATCAGCATCAGGTTGCCGGCCTCGTAATCGAGATTCACGCCGCCTGCGGCATTTGTGACGAGCAGGGCCGTAACGCCAAGCGCCTTCATGACACGTACAGGGAATGCCGTCAGCTCCGGTCCGTAACCTTCGTACATATGGAATCTGCCGCGCATAAGCACTACCGCTCTGCCGGATAAGGTGCCTACTACAAGCTCTCCCGCATGGCCTTCAACCGTAGATACCGGGAAATGCGGAATGTCGCTGTAATCGATCGTAACCGGGTTTTCGATATGGTCGCCAAGCACGCCAAGGCCGGATCCCATAATAAGGCCAATCTCCGGTTGAACCTGTACTTTGCCGGCGATATAGGAAGCGGCCTCTTTAATCTGTGCTGCTGTCATTGTAGTTGAACTCATCGTTTGTTCCTCCTCTGTATCCTTGTTACTCTTTTGTCTTCAGCAAGCTTAAGAAGCTTGCGCCGTTTGGCGGTGTCGGCACGCCGAAATTGTCGGCGATTGTCGCGCCAAGATCCGAGAAGGTGGCTCTTGTGTCAAGCCGCTCCGGAGTTGCAAATGCCGGGCTGTACAGCAGAATCGGTACGTATTCGCGCGTATGGTCGGTTCCCGGATGGACCGGGTCATTGCCGTGATCGGCCGTTACGATGAGAAGATCGCGTTCCCCAAGCGTGCTCTCGAGCTCCGGAACCACCAGGTCAAACTCCTCCAGCGCTTTCGCGTAACCCTCCGGATCGCGCCGGTGTCCATAGAGGGAATCAAAATCAACAAGATTGGTGAAGAGCAGGCCTTTGAACGGTTGTTTCAACGCTTCAATCGTACGCGCAATCCCGTCGGCGTTGCTTTTCGTCGACGTAGTCGCCGTAATGCCTTCGCCGTCAAAAATATCGTTAATCTTGCCGATGGCGATAGTATCTAGTCCGTTATCCTTCAACAGGTTCAGAACGGTTGCCTCGGGCGGTTTTACCGCATAATCGTGACGGTTCGGCGTACGCTTGAAAGCGCCGGGGGATCCGACATAAGGCCGCGCTATAACGCGTCCCACGGCAAACCGCTCGTCCATTGTCAGTTCTCGGGCGATTTCGCAGCCGCGGTACAGCTCCTCTAACGGAATAATTTCCTCGTGAGCCGCAATCTGGAACACGCTGTCGGCGGACGTATAAACGATCCATGCCCCAGTCTCCATCTGCTCCGCGCCCAGCTCATCCAAGATCTCGGTGCCGCTTGCCGGCTTGTTGCCGATCACCTTGCGGCCGGTGCGTTCCTCGAACGCCTGGATCAGTTCGGCCGGAAAGCCTTCAGGGAATGTCTGGAACGGAACGGTAATCTTAAGCCCCATCAGCTCCCAATGGCCGGTCATGGTGTCCTTGCCAACCGAGACCTCGGCCATTTTGCCGTAATAAGCTGCCGCTTCCCCTTCCGGCTTCCAATCCGCCAGATCCGCGATCCGGTCAAGTCCCCAGCGACGCAGGTTCGGAAGCTCGATCGACGGCACGCGTTCAATGATGTGGCCAAGCGTATGGGACCCGCTGTCCCCAAAGGACGGCGCATCCGGCAATTCGCCGATGCCGACGCTGTCTAATACAATTACTGCAATACGATCAAATTTCATTGGGATCCTCCTAAAAGAATTGCAACATGCTTTTGGTTGCAATTCTTACTTCGTAAGCGTAAGCCTAAGAATTGCAACATGCTTTTGGTTGCAATTCTTACTTCGTAAGCGTAAGCCTAAGAATTGCAACGCGCTTTTTGGTTGCAATTCTTACTCTTGGTTGCAGCTATGCCCGGGGATGGGCATTCGAATATACATCCTTCATTTTTACCTTGGAGACCTTCGTATACCGCTGGGTGGTCGAAATATCCGCATGACCGAGCAGCTCCTGGACGGCCCGGAGATCAGCCCCGTTCTCCAGCAGATGCGCCGCAAACGAATGCCGCAGCGTATGCGGTGTAATCTCTTCGGAGATTCCCGCTTCCTTCGCGTACTTTTTGACCATCTTCCAGAAGCCCTGGCGAGTCATCCGCGTGCCAAGCTGATTGAGGAACAAAGCAGGCTCGTCCTCCGACTGCCTAAGCAGCTCCGCTCTGCCATTCTGCAAATAATCGTCAAGGGCGGATGCGGCCATTCTTCCAAACGGGATGATCCGCTCCTTCATCCCGCTGCCCACGCAACGAATGATGTTTAACTGCGAATTCACGCTGTCCACGTTTAACGAAATCAGCTCGGACACCCGAATCCCTGTGGCATACAGAAGCTCCAGCATCGCTTTGTCCCGCTTCCCGGCAGCCGTAACCGGCTGAGGAGTCTCAAGAAGCTGGCCTGCGTTCTCGATCGACAGCACGCTAGGTTCTTTCTTTTCCTGCTTGGGGGACTCTATGTAGATGGCGGGATTAAGCTGTATATAACCGTTTACCGCCAAATAATGAAAAAAAGCGCGAATGGACGCAATATGCCGGGATACCGTCGAAGTCTTGCGTCCGCTCTCTTTCAGACGCAGTAAATAATGCGACAAATGGTGACGGTGAACGTCGGCCACATTCGCGATCGATTGCTGTTCCAGATAGTCGAGCAAGCCTTGCAAGTCGCGTCCGTAAGACTCCAGCGTACTGCTGGATAAGGCGCGCTCGTTCATTAAATATTGAATAAAGGATTCTACTTGAGCTTTCATGCCGGTTCCTTTCGTCCAGAAGGATGATCAGGGCCATAGGGCTATGGACCTTGTCTGCGGGCAAGTTATCCTGCTATTCCACTATTCCACAACCGGCCGTTCAAATCCTGCTTTACCACTTTTATTTTATACCAGGTTATATCATTCCCCATACCAATAAAACCACCTCAGCCGATCCGCGATGCTTCCCTTTTCCGCATCGGCCTGGAAAACTTTCAACGCAGCGCCTTTAGGCTCTCTATAAGGGTGGACGGGCGCAATCACGTCAACCAGCCAGCGATAGCTGCCCGTCACGATCAGAAGCAACAAGGTGAATATCACAACAAACAAGATTCGGCTTATCCATCTGCGCAGGGAGAGGACCATCTGCCTTCCTCCTTTATTTTTACGGTTGTCCATCCGTAACAATCTATGAGAGAGGCCTAATGGTTATACCTTGAATAACGCCCAGATTCGCCTAAAGTTAAGGCTCAAGATTGTCGAAAGCGATACTGTCCAGCCATCGTTGAAGCGGAGTGTAAGGAAGTCCTGATGCCGCTGCGACCGGTTCATAAGTGACAGTTCCCCGGTAGGTGTTAACCCCTTTCTGCAGAGGCACGCTGGCTCTAATGGCCTCCCACCCTCGACTTGCAAGATCAAGGGCATACGGCATCGTAACATTCGTTAAAGCAAAAGTAGACGTACGCGGAACGGCACCCGGTATATTGGCGACCGCGTAATGGACCACGCCATGCTTCATATAAATGGGATCCTTGTGCGTGGTTGGACGGTCAACGGTTGCAATCGACCCGCCCTGGTCAACAGCCACATCCACAATTACCGAGCCTTTTTTCATGGATTGCACCATCGTTTCCGTAACCAGATGCGGCGCTTTTGCTCCCGGTATCAGTACCGCTCCAATGAGTAAATCCGCTTTTCCGACGGCATCCGCAATATTATAGGGACTCGACATAAGCGTACGAAGCCGGCCTCCAAACACATCATCCAGGTATCTCATGCGGTCGGTGCTTTTCTCCAAGACAACAACGTTCGCGCCCATGCCGAGTGCTATCTTCGCTGCGTTTGTACCTACGATTCCGCCGCCGATAATAACAACCTCGGCTGGCGGCACCCCGGGTACGCCTCCCAACAACACACCTCTGCCGCCATTAAACGCTTCAAGAAACTGCGAGCCCACCTGTACGGCCATGCGTCCCGCCACTTCGCTCATTGGCGTCAACAGGGGCAGGCTTCCGTTTGCGAGTTGGATCGTCTCGTATGCAATCCCCGTTACCCCGCTGTCCATCAATGCACGGGTAAGCTCGGGAGCCGCGGCAAGATGCAAATACGTAAATAAGATCAGTCCTTCGCGGAAGTAGGAAAACTCCTCCTTAAGCGGCTCTTTGACCTTCATGATCATATCCGCTTCTTTCCATACCTCCGATGCCTCTCCTCGAATCTCCGCGCCTTCCAACTCGTAATCCCGATCCTCGAATCCGCTTCCTTCGCCGGCTCTCGTCTCCACAATCACCTTATGGCCTGCCGCCTTCAGCATGGTTACGCCCGCCGGAGTAAGCGCAACACGGTACTCGCTCGATTTGATTTCCTTCGGAACGCCGATAATCATTAGCTTCCCCTCCTGGAATATGGCGCACTATCTACTATGTTGTATGAAACTTTAGGGACAAATGTTAGCCCATAAGCGTACCTTTTCCAGCCCGATCGAAAAATATGTGCTGTTATTCCGTACAGGTGACCATAACGAACTTGGCTGGCGCTCCATACAATGAACAAGCACGTTTTCATTGGCTTTGACGGTCTATATATAGAACGAATAGGAGAATGTATATGCCAAAGCTGGAAAAGCTGCTGTTTACAAGCTCAAAGCGTGTCCCATCCAGAAATACCGTTCGCAAACTAATTACCTTCAAAACGGGTCGCTCCTATAAAAAATGTCTCAGAAGATTACAAATGAAAGGGATAAAGCCTTACAAACGGATGCCGGCCCTCCGAACGATCGGCTGCCATTTCGACAAGCGCCGCCCTTGGAAGCCCATTGCGAGACACCCGGAAGTAAAAAGGGTCGAGAGCGATGTCCGAATCCGGGTACATCTATTCAAGAAGCATAAGGCAGCGGGGAGAAGCAAAACAACGGTCCATGCGATGGCGGCCTGCCCGCCCGAGCTGACATGGAATATATGCCGCGTCAAAGCCCATGAAGCTTGGCCGCGGACAACCGGCGGAAAGATAAAGGTCGCCATTATTGATACGGGAATTGCAGCGCATCCCAATTTGCAAATTGCCGGGGGAGTCAATACGATTCGGGGCGGAAGCTACGCGGATGATAACGGCCACGGCACCCATGTTGCCGGAATAACCGCGGCCAGAGGCCTGGACGGGATCAAAGGAGTGGCCCCCGATGTCGAGCTCTATGCCGTTAAAGCCTTGGACAGCCGGGGCGGCGGATTCGTATCCAGCATCATAGCCGGCGTTGACTGGTGCATCCGCAA
This sequence comes from Paenibacillus sp. BK033, assembly GCF_004345425.1. GTDB lineage: Bacteria > Bacillota > Bacilli > Paenibacillales > Paenibacillaceae > Pristimantibacillus. The sequence goes on along the minus strand of NZ_SLVP01000001.1, from coordinate 1,240,788 downwards.
TAAGATGGATGTGATCAACATGAGCTTTGGCCTGGTTGGTTCAACCGTCAGCCGCGCGCTCAGGGATGTTATTGCAAAAGCCTATAAGCAAGGTATTGTTATTGTCGCCTCTGCCGGCAACTCCGGAACGGAGGATAACGGCATGATTGACGCCCCCGCCTCTTTTCCCGAGACGATGGCTATCGCCGCTACCGATATGTCGGATAAAGTAACGGGCTTTAGCAGCCGCGGTTCGGGCATCGATCTGGCTGCGCCAGGCGAGCAGATCAAATCCACATGGTTGAATGGCGGATACATGACCCTGTCCGGAACCAGCATGTCCGCCCCGCATGCTGCCGGCGGCGTTGCTCTCCTGTTATCCAAGCAGGCGGGACTTAGCCCAGCCCAGGTGTCGGAGAAGCTTAAGAGCCGGGCGATGCCGCTGCCTTCCGAGTCCGAGAACGAGCAGGGCGCGGGACTCCTGCAGCTGGATCGAATTTGACGGTAATAAGATCGCCCCAATAAAACGCCAAAACGGCTTTGCCGTCCAGATACGCTGGGCAGCAAAGCCGTTTATTCATTTGTTTTGTCATTATTCGCATTGCAACGGTGACATACGCCCTGGAAGTCAAGACGATGGTCGATAACGGTAAAGCCGTATTCCTGCTCTAACCGTTCCTCCAGCGGAAGAAGCCAGTCTTCCTTAATCTCGTCCATTGCGCCGCACTGTACGCAAATCAGATGATGATGGTGGTGCTTGCTGCTGTCCGTACGAAGGTCGTAACGGGCAACGCCGTCACCAAAATTAAGTTTCTCGACTACATGCATTTCGCTCAGCAATTCGAGCGTACGGTATACCGTAGCGAGTCCGATTTCCGGGGCCTTGTCCTTTACGAGCATGAATACATCCTCGGCGCTTAAGTGATCGTCTTCGTTCTCAAGCAATACACGAACGGTTGCTTCACGCTGCGGGGTTAATTTGTAGCCCTGCGACTGCAACTGTTGTTTTATCTTTTCAATCCGGGCTTCCATGATTTCCCCCCTACCACATGTCTGCGCCAACATCAGGAAACGTTTGCTTTCATTATAGGGGTTAACCATTCATAAAGTCAAACATTTTGCCGTTAGACGGCTGTTTCAGCCCCTGTCAGATAAGGAGCCGCCCATTGCATGAAGTAAGGCGAAAGATACGCTTCCAGCAGGGATGCTCCGGCCAAAAGCAGCAGCATAAGCAAGGCGGTAGACGTAAACGACGCAACTTGCGGGGCTAAAGTCCCTTTTTGCTGGAGCAGGCGATTCTTGATGACATAGGTTGAAAAGGTAATGGCCGCAACGCTGGTGATCATTATGGCCGGCACTACGATCAGATTCGGCGGAGCAACGGAGGCGAGCGAGAACAATACGCCTTTCCAGGCATGCTGGGAGATTAAGGAGCCTACCGCAAAGCCGACCAGCGCTCCTTTCAAGAAATCCAGCGCCAGCACAAAAGGAATCCCCACCACCGATATGCCTAGAAACCATAACAAAAACAGCCATTTGCCATGAAATATAAAGCTGTCCCAGAACGACTGCGACGCATCGGGCGACACGCCGTCATTCACCAGCCTGATATATTGATTCACATCCGCCGCCAAATCCTGCTGCTGCTCCAATGTCAAAGCGCTGACCATCAGCCCGCCGAATATGGCTCCTACCACAAACAATACGGCGACAAATACATACAAGGTCAGCTGGTTTTTAACCGCGTCTTGAAAAGCTGGCGAACGCATGGAACACTCTCCCTTCTTGTCCAGTTGATAAAGTGTATGTTCCCTTTATTCACCGTATGACGTCCAAGAGAGCGGTCCGGACAAGTTTTAGATCGTACCCGTCAGCTGATAAAGCTTCCACGCGTACACGGCCAGAATCGTCTTAGCGTCGCTGATTCGGCCTTCCGCAATATAAGCCTCCGCCTGCTCCAGCGTAATCGCCTCAACCTGCAAATATTCATCTTCATCCGTGTGCTGCGTGCCTGACGTCACATTTTCCGCGAAATACAGATACAGCTTCTCGTCGGCAAAGCCGGGCGAAGTGAAAAAGGCGCTTACAAGCTTCAGGCTGTCGGACTTGTAGCCGGTTTCCTCCTCCAGCTCGCGTGCCGCGGCTTCCATCGGATCTTCTCCGGCATCCAGCTTCCCGGCGGGAATTTCGATCTGGAATTTCTCGAGCGGCTTGCGGAACTGTTCGACAACGAGCAGCTTTCCGTCAAGAAGCGCCATAACGGCAGCCGCGCCCGGATGCTTAACAATTTCGCGCGTAGCCGTGCGGCCATCCGGCATCGCGACGGTATCCACCTGGAGCGTGATCATTTTCCCTTCGAAAATAGGCTGCGTGCTGATTGTTTCTTCCCGCCAAAGCTCGTTGTTCTGACTCATCCTGAATCTCCCCTGTTCTTCGAATGATGAATTATGGAATAACCTGTCCCCTTTTTGCATATCCATTGCCTATAAGAGATACGCAAAGGAGCGTGTGAAGGATGAAACAATATCTAACGCATAATGAATTGAGACTCGTAGGCAAAGCTTGGGAAATTCAAAGCCAGCTGCGGAAGCTATCCCGAATGGATATCCCGCTTCAAAAGCTGCTCTCCCCGCAAAAATCGAAATAAACGGCTTATCCTTGCTTGGACAAGCCGTTTTTTTCTCCGAAGTTTAAGCTTTTGCCGCTTGTTTGATAATCTCGATGACGAGCTCCGTGATTTTCACGAGGTCAGCGACCTTGATTTGTTCCTTGGTTGTATGAATATGCTCGTAACCGACAGCCAGATTGACCGTAGGCACGCCAAGTCCATTGAAAATATTCGCGTCGCTGCCGCCTCCGGAATGGAAAGTGCGCGGCGTAAGCCCAATTGCCGTCGCTGCCGATTTGGCCAGCTGGACGACCGGCGAATGATCGTCGTGGACATAAGCCGGGTAGATCAATTGGCTTTCGAATTCCGCTTTCGCCCCAAACTCCTCCGCCGCGCTCTCCAGCGCCTCGCGCATCGCGTCCACCTGACGGTCCAGCTTCTCCTGCACGATACTGCGGGCTTCCGCTACCAGCTTGACGAAATCGCAGACGACATTGGTTGCGCCGCCGCCTTCGAAGCTGCCGATATTAGCCGTTGTCTCTTTGTCGATACGTCCAAGCGGCATACGGGAGATCGCTTTTGCGGCAACTTGAATCGCGCTGATGCCATCTTCCGGGTTGACGCCGGCATGCGCCGATTTGCCATGCAGCTTCATGATGATCTTTGCTTGGGTAGGAGCAGCTACGGCCATATCCCCAATCGAACCATTGGAATCAATCGCATAGCCAAACGATGCTTTCAGCTTGGAGGCATCCATGTTCCGCGCGCCAAGAAGTCCGGATTCTTCGCCGACCGTAATGACAAATTGGATCGGACCATGGGGGATATTGTTTTCCTTAAGCACGCGGATCGCTTCCAGCATCGCGGCAAGTCCTGCTTTATCGTCGCTGCCCAGTATCGTTGTGCCATCGCTTCTTATGTAGCCGTCACTGTCAATTTGCGGCTTGATGCCGTTGCCCGGCGCTACGGTGTCCATATGGGAAGTAAACAAAATCGTAGGCGCTCCCGCATCTCCCGTGCCTTCCAGCAAAGCGAACAAATTGTTTGCGCCATGCCCCGTTTTTTCCATCGCATCGTCTTCCTCGACGGAAAGACCCAGCTCCGAAAACTTCGCCTTCAGCACTTTGCTTATTTCCTGCTCGAATCTTGTCTCGCTGTCTATCTTGACAAGTTCAATAAATTCGCTGACGATCCGTTCCTGATTAACCATAACTATTTCCTCCGCTCTCTGTTTTCGATTACAATAGACGGGAGCTTGTTTTAAAAAAGAAAGGAGTTTTTACCCTTGAAGATGCAAAAACTTATACGTCTAGTTGCTATTCTTGTTGTTACTGCCCTTGTCGTTACGACGCTTGTTGCTTCAATCAGCTCGCTGCTCTAGCAGCTCGGGATTGGCAAACCCGAATACGCGGCAGAAATGCGGCAGCAGCTGCCGCGCTGCCTCTTCCACGGTCAGCGCAACGCCGGACAGGTCGTTAAAGGATGTGACCCCGTACTCCTGAATGCCGCATGGAATAATGCCGCTGAAGCCTTCGCTACCTATCCCCGCCTCGATATTCAAGGCAAAGCCATGGCTTGTTACAAAACCGCCGCGATCACGGGCCCGATTGAATTTCACGCCGATTGCGGCGATTTTCTCATTGCCGACCCATACTCCAGTATATTCCGGCTTTCTTCCCGCTTCTATACCATATTCGGCCAGCCAATTGATTATTGCCTGTTCTACATTGCGAAGATACGCATGCAGATCCAATCCTTCCATCGGCAGGAACAGCATCGGATAGCCCACCAGTTGTCCCGGCCCATGATAAGTAATATCCCCTCCGCGGTCGATTTCGAAGACCGATATTCCGCGCTCGATCAGTTCATCCTCGCTAAGCAGCAGATGCTCGTGATGACGGTCTGTGCCAAGCGTATAAGTAGGCGGATGCTGAAGAAGGAGAAGCGTCTCCTGACGCTCCTCCTGGCTGATCTGCCGCACGATCGATTTCTGCATTTCCCATGCTTCCGCATAACCGATCATCGGTATATATCGGGCTTCCAAATGCCGCTCCACGTGTTTAAATGCCGTGTCAGTCATGCTCGGATTACCCCGTTTCTTCTAGTACAATTTCGTATCTACGTTGAAGCCTTCCAAATTGTCTTTCACGCGCTGCAGGAAACGGCCGCAGATAACGCCATCCAGTACGCGGTGATCAAGCGACAAGCACATATTCGCCATCGAACGGATCGCGATCATGTCGTTAATGACGACAGGCCTCTTCACAATCGATTCAAAGGTCAGAATGGCGGCCTGCGGATAGTTAATAATCGGGTTCGTAATAATCGAACCGAAGGAACCCGTGTTATTGACGGTAAAGGTACCGCCCTGCATATCGCTGAGCGTCAGTTTTCCTTCGCGTCCGCGGCGTGCCAGATCATCGATTTCCCGCGCAAGGCCGGCAATCGTTTTATGATCGGCATTTTTGATAACCGGCGTCGCAACGGACTCTTCCGTACCGACTGCCAGAGAGATATTAATATCCCGCTTCACGATAATTTTATCGACGGCCCACATCGAGTTCATGATCGGGAAGTCTTTCAAAGCATTAACGACAGCCTTCAGAACAAAAGCAAGATAAGTCAGGTTAATGCCTTCGCGCTTCATGAATTCATCCTTCACTTTATTGCGGAGCTGTACCAGATTGGTAACGTCGACTTCAATCATCATCCAGCCATGCGGAATTTCATTCACGCTTAGCATGGTATTGCGGGCAATTGCGCTTCGAATCGGCGATACGTCGATGAAGTCTTCCCCCCGGCCCGTTATCGAGGCGCTTTGGCTAGGGACGGTTGGCGTACGAGGCGTCTCCGTTAAATGCAAGCCGGACGAACGCACTTCCGATACGTTTGTGCTCGGCGGAGGCGTAACCAGTCTCGCTGCTGCAGGCGCTTGTCCCGCTCCCGAAGCTACGTAAGCCAGAATATCCTTCCTGGTGATCCTTCCGCCAAGTCCCGTTCCCTGTACATCGGCCAGACGGACGCCATGCTCAGCCGCAAGCTGCTGAACAGCCGGCGAGAAGCGGTTGCGCATCGATTTGTCGCCTTCATCCGTCGATTCCGCGTTTACGTCAGATTTTGTGGATTCCACAACTGTTACAGCTTCCGATGAGGACGAAACAGCTTCCGTCTCAACGCGGCATACCGGCGTCCCGACCGGTACCGTCTCGCCATTGCCAACCAGAATCTCGACCAGCGTGCCTGCAATCGTGGATGGCAGCTCCGCGCTTACTTTGTCCGTGATAAGCTCGCAGATCGGTTCATACATCTCAATCCGGTCACCCGGCTGCTTCAGCCATTTATCAATAGTCGCCGAGACCAGTGATTCCGCCAACTGAGGAATGACGATCTCCTTCACTGATTTCATTAATTATCCATCTCCCTACCTGACACGTACTTGTCGCTTAGTATAGCGCCAAATTGCGCATTGCTTCTTTTACTTTGTCTTTGTTGAGCAAGAAGAACTTCTCGCCCGGCGGGTTAATCGGCATTGCCGGTACATCCGGACCACAAAGTCTTTGGATAGGAGCATCCAGCTCATACAGCAGTTCTTCCGCTATAATGGCCGATACCTCCGCACCTACGCCGCCAGTCTTATTGTCTTCATGAATAATCAATACTTTTCCCGTCTTGCGGACTGCCGCAAGAATCGCATCCTTGTCGAGCGGCTGCAGCGTTCTTAGGTCAAGTATATGAGTGCTGATTCCTTCTTGCGCAAGCTCTGCAGCTGCCTGCTCAACGAATATGAGCGGCATGCTGTAACCGATAACGGTAATGTCGTCGCCTTCGCGAAGCACATTGGCTTTTCCGATCTCGACAACGTAATCATCCTCAGGCACATCGCCGTTTATAAGCTTATAGCATTTTTTATTCTCGAAGAAGATAACCGGATCCGGATCGCGCACTGCCGCTTTTAATAACCCTTTTGCATCGTAAGCCGTGTAAGGAGCTACAATCTTGAGACCCGGCGTTCCGAAAAACACCGACTCCGGACATTGCGAGTGGTACAAGCCGCCAAAAATACCGCCGCCGATTGGCGCACGGATAACAATCGGACAACTCCAGTCGTTATTGGAGCGGTAACGGATTTTTGCCGCTTCGCTAATAATTTGGTTAGTCGCCGGGAACATGAAGTCCGAATATTGCATTTCCGCAATCGGCTTCATGCCGTACATAGCCGCGCCAATAGCAACCCCTGCAATAGCCGACTCGGCAAGCGGCGTATCAAGCGCGCGCATTTCGCCAAATTGCTCAAGAAGTCCTTTGGTCGTCGTAAATACGCCGCCCTTTAAGCCAACGTCCTCGCCAAGCACGAATACGTCGTCGTCGCGCTCCATCTCTTCTTTCATTGCCAGACGTATCGCATCGATATAATCCATTTTTGCCATCTTAGCGTCCCTCCTCCGCATACACGTGCAACAGTACGGATTCCGGCGCCGGGAATGGCGCGTTGTCGCCGTATTCCGTTGCTTCATCGACCGTCTTGCGGATGCGCGCGTGAAGCTCGGCCTCAAGCTCTTCATTCCAGAGGCCGCATTCTTCTAAGTACGTTTTAAATTTCGGGATGCCGTCCTTCGCCCGGTTTTCGTCTACTTCTTCCTTCGTGCGGTACGCAAGATCGTTATCGGAAGTAGAATGCGGGGACAGGCGGTACATCATCGCTTCGATGAGCGTCGGGCCTTCGCCGGCGATCGCGCGTTCGCGCGCTTCCTTGACCACCCGGAAGACTTCAAGAGCGTCATTGCCGTCAACCTGGTAACCCGGGAAGCCGTAACCAAGGGCACGGTCAGCTACTCGTCCGCCAAGCTGCTTGCGCACCGGCACCGAGATCGCGTATTGGTTGTTTTCGCACATCAAAATAACGGGGAGCTTATGAACTCCGGCAAAGTTGCAGCCTTCATGGAAATCGCCCTGGTTGCTCGAGCCTTCTCCGAAGGTAACAAAGCTGACGATCGGTTTATTTTTCATTTTCGCGGCCAAAGCAATGCCAACCGCATGCGGTACCTGCGTGGTAACCGGGCTGGAGCCCGTTACGATCCGGAGACGCTTGCTTCCGAAGTGGCCTGGCATCTGGCGGCCTCCGCTGTTCGGGTCTTCAGCCTTGGCAAAGACAGACAGCATTAATTCTTTTACCGTCATGCCGACGGCGAGGACAAATCCGTAATCGCGATAATAAGGCAGGAAATAATCATTCTCCCGGTCGAGCGCAAAGGCAGCGGCAACTTGCGCAACCTCCTGTCCGATGCCGGAAACGTGGAAATTAATTTTACCCGCTCTTTGCAGCAGCAAATTGCGCTCGTCGAATTTACGGGCGAGCACCATCATTGCGTACATTTCAAGAGCCTGTTCGTTCGTTAAGCCTAATTCGTTATGACGAAAGGTTTGTTCGGTTGATTGACTCATGAGGTTGTGCCTCCTTTAACCTGATTTTAAAACCAGGTACTAAGACTTGATATTACCTATTATAACCGCATTTGCCCGAAAAAGAAAATCCAACGCTTAGAGAGCGAGCGATTTGCCGTCAATGGCAAGCATAGCTTCCCCAAGAGCTTCGGATAAGGTTGGATGCGGATGAATAAGCTGACCGACTTCCCAAGGCGTTGCGTTTAGCAATCCGGCTAGCGAAGCCTCGGAGATCAAATCTGTCGCATGCGGACCAATCATGTGGACACCTATGATGTCATTGGTCTTCCGGTCGGCAATCACCTTCACGAATCCGTCTGCTTCTCCAAGTACAAGAGCTTTGCCAATTGCGGCAAACGGTATTTTACCTGTCTTGATATCATGCCCTTTCGTCCGGGCCCCATCTTCCGTCAGACCGTAAGACGCCACTTCCGGGCGGGAATAGATGCACCGCGGGATAAGATTCGGATCAACCGCTTCTTTCTTGTAACCCGCAATATGCTCGGCTGCAGCCACGCCTTCGTGGGATGCAGCATGCGCAAGCTGTACGCCCCCGATAACATCGCCAATCGCATAAATATGCGGCTCGGTTGTTTGACCGAATTCGTTGACGTAAATAACGCCGTTTTTGGTCTGAATATCCGTATTCTCAAGACCGATGTTTTCGATGTTCGCCTGACGACCGACGGACAGCAGAAGCTTGCTTGCCGTAAGCAGAATATTCCCTTCGGAAGTATCGGCTGTAATGGACACCTCGTCTCCGTTAATCGATAGCTCTTCGGTTTTGAGCTGGACATTGGTGAGTACCCGCACGCCGCGGCGACGGAGCAGTCTCGTCAGCTCAGCCGACACTTCAGAATCTTCCCCCGGAAGAAGTCTAGCGCCAACCTCAACCAAGGTTACCTGTACGCCAAAATCCTGCAGCATCGAGGCCCATTCCACCCCGATGACGCCGCCGCCAACGATCAGCATCGATTCCGGAAGCTTCTCGAGCCGTAGAGCATCGTCGCTGGACAAGATATGCACGCCGTCCGGTTTTAGCCCCGGCAGATGACGAGGGCGAGAGCCCGTTGCGATAATCAGATTCGTCGATACGACCGACTCCATCTCCCCGTCGGCCAGTTCAACGGCTAATGAACCGCTGCGAGGCGAAAAGATGGAAGGGCCTATGATACGGCCTTTGCCATTTATAATTTGGATATCATATTTTTTCATCAAGCCTTTCAGGCCTCTATGCAATTGCTCGACTGTCTTTTCTTTACGGTCCTGAACCTTATTGAAATCCAGTGACAGAGCACCCTCCGTAACCGAAACTCCGTATTTGTCCGCTTCAAGCAAAGTCGCATACACTTCTGCGCTGCGAAGCAGCGATTTGCTTGGTATACATCCTCTATGTAAGCAAGTGCCGCCCAGCTTATCGAGCTCCACGATAGCTACGCTTTTGCCCAGCTGAGCAGCTCTGATCGCTGCTGTATATCCGCCCGGGCCACCGCCAAGCACAGCTACATCCACTTGGATTGTCATTATGTATTATACCTCCTAAAAAAATGGTTCCCTAGTGAGCCTATTTGCGTATGCATTCGTGATAATTACTTCTTAGTAAACATCCGATTACCACTCGTCCTATTGTACCTTTTTTCAAATCGATTTACATCGTTAAATTTCCGAAATAGACACTGCCTGCAGAAAAAGGTATCATAGGAAGGAATGTTTAATTACGGATACAAGGAGAACATCATACATATGAGATTAGTTGCTGCCCGTCTAATTGCCGTTCTGCTGCTCGTCATACCCGGTATTGCGGCCTGTATCGGTTTTCTCAAGATGAAAAATGCCTTATTCAATTACTTTTCCGATTTCGGAAACGATGCCATTCATCCGGATTTTGCATGGCTAAGCTTCTTATTTGGACTTGTTCTCTTTGCAATCGGCGTTGGTTTTATTGGCGGTTGGATTTTTTTCCGCGATCGCAAACGCAATTACGTCGCCCCAAGATTCCGTCCGAAACGTCCCAGACCGCCAAAACCGCAAGCTTAAGCAAAAAGACATAGAACACCCCGCTGCTACTCCTCGAGTATGGCGGGGTGTTTTTTGCCTTGAAAAGAAAAACCGCCTTCATATTGGGTGGAACCAATAATAAATAGCGGTTTTATTCTTTAGCTTACTTTGTGCTCGATGCGGAGCTTATCAGCTACCATTGCAATAAACTCGGAGTTTGTTGGCTTGGATTTACTGATGTTGATCGTATAGCCGAACAGGTGTGAGATGCTGTCGATATTGCCGCGTGTCCAAGCTACTTCAATAGCGTGGCGAATAGCGCGTTCAACGCGGGATGGCGTTGTTTTGAATTTTTCTGCAATCGCAGGATAGAGCGTTTTCGTAATGGCTCCCAGAATTTCGATGTTGTTGTATACCATCGTAATCGCTTCGCGCAAGTACTGATAGCCTTTGATATGGGCAGGAACTCCAATTTCGTGAATGATGCTTGTAATGTTGGCGTCTAGATTCTTGCCTTTGGCAAGCGGCACGACATTTGATTTGATCGTCGTTGTTGCTGCAGAGCTGCTAAACGATGCCGAGGAAGTAAACGTGGAATTGCCCACCAATTGACGAATCCGATTTGCAAGTATCTCCATATCGAACGGTTTCAAGATATAATAAGATGCCCCAAGCTGAACGGCTTTTTGTGTGATATTCTCTTGACCAAATGCGGTCAGCATGATGATTTTAGGCATTGGCGTGATATTTAATTCCTTAATGCGTTCCAGTACGCCCAGGCCGTCCAGGTGAGGCATTATAATATCAAGGATTAGAACATCTGGTACTTTTCTGCCTTCTTCGAAATAAGACAATACTTCTTCACCGTTATAAGCCACTCCGCTTACGTTCATATCATTTTGTTCCGATATGTATTCGGATAATAAATTGGTGAATTCACGATTGTCATCTGCCAGCAATACTTCGATCTTGTGCAAGGTCTGGTCCTCCCTTAAATGGTATTCACTGCGCGATTACCTTTCCCTAGTTGTCTTGGAATAAAGTTTTCGACATGCCGGTTTAAATTCCTTCTGTCGAAAATTTTTTTCCTTTGATTTTTTAATCTTTTTCGTTATAATTAATAATTTATTACATTTTATGATGCTGTTCGTAAATTTTCGACAAATCCAACCATTATAGCCGTCTTCATGAAGAAACCGCTGAAGGGTTTAATCAAGCCCAATCAGCGGTTATTTTATTGGTTATGCAGCTGTACCTTGCGTCGATTTCTCTCTCATCAAGATGCCTGCATCCTGCAGCATCCATTCAATAAAGCAGCCATAGCCCGAAGCTGGATCGTTAACAAATACATGGGTAACGGCTCCAACCAGCTTCCCATCCTGGATAATCGGCGAACCAGACATTCCTTGAACGATACCTCCTGTTTTATCAAGAAGTCGTTTGTCGGTAATCTTGATTACCATACCTTTGGTCGCTGGGGCAGGCTGTTTCGTAACATGAGCGATTTCGATATCAAACCGCTCGACTTTTTGCCCGTTAACAACAGTCAAAATTTGAGCCGGACCTTCTTTAACTTCTTCGGCGAACGTTACGGGAATCGCTTTGTCGTTAAAGCTGTGATTCGGGTTTTCGCTCATTTTGCCAAAAATACCGAATGGCGTGTTGCGTTCGATATTGCCTAAGATCTTGCCTTCCTTGACAAAATGGGCACGTTTCTCTCCCGGCTCTCCCGTTTGGCTCTTGTTAATGGACGTCACGCTGGACTGCAGGATCTGCCCTTCGCCAACTTCTATAGGTGTTTGGGTATCCATGTCGGTAATGACATGCCCAAGCGCGCCGTAGACACCTTGATCAGGAGCATAAAACGTTAATGTGCCCACACCGGCTGCTGAATCGCGAATATAAAGACCAAGCTTCCAATTACGCTCTTCCGCATCGCGGACTGGATACAGCTTTGTTTCTCCGATGGTACCGTTGCGCTTGTAAGTAATCGCGAGTGGACGCTGCTGCCTGCCCGCTTGCTCCACCAGATTTGCTACCTTGCTGACCTCATTAATATTGTGCCCATCGATCCTGATAATAAGATCGCCTAAGCGGAGACCTGCTTTTTCCCCAGGAGACTCCTTCGTTCCGTTATTTGCACGGACCTGATGGTGGCCAACGACAAGAATACCGGCGGATTTCACTTTCACGCCAATTGTTTGACCTCCCGGGATAACCCTTAAATCAGGCATGACATTTACTTTGACGGTCTTGAACGGAATTTTACCAAATAATTTCACTTTCATGCTCGTCTGACCGCTCTGATGCGGCTGTAACGAAATGGGGTCATTCAAATTGACTGATAATGACTGACGGGTTGAGCCATTAATCTGAAGCATTCGTGGATCCACGGTAACTTCTGCATGTACGGGAACTCCATATTGTAATCGTTTCAGTTGGCCGGAGAATAAACGAAGTTCATTCGGGAATGCGGCAAAATGTTGAAACGGCGCGGAGAGTCCGATCATGCAGACGCAGATAACGAGAACTAGGCCAAACCATTTCTTCCTTGGGCTGGAGTTCAATGATTTCACGCTCCCTGTTAATCCATCGCATGACGAGAAAGGACATTTCGCCATTGGCGTACCTTTAAGTTACCCCGCACTGTTTGTTTTATGACCACAAAAACATTCCCTGAATACCTTCCTTTAGGCTCCCTTCTGGCGATCCGCCAAAACAAGCATTTCTTGAGCATGATGACGGGTTTTTTCCGTTACTTCAACACCGCCCAGCATGCGGGCGAGTTCTTCAATACGCGAGTGCTCCACCAGCTTCGTGACGTTTGTGGAAGTACGTTGTTCAATAATATGCTTCTTAATTTCGTAATGGTGATCCGCCATGCAAGCAACCTGAGGCAAATGCGTAATAGAGAAAATCTGGCATTTCGCCGAGAGCTGTGACATTTTCTCCGCAATGGCTTGTGCCGCTCTGCCGCTCACGCCAGTATCCACCTCATCAAAGACCAGAACAGGCACTTGGTCAATTTCGGCGAAAATCGCCTTCAGCGCAAGCATGATTCGGGACATTTCACCGCCGGAGGCAATTTTATTGAGCGGTTTAAGCGGCTCGCCCGGATTCGTTGACAGCATAAAGATGGCTTCATCGATGCCGTTAGCGTTAAGAGCCGCCATTTCGGATGTTTCTGCCGCAGTTGGATGGTCGAGCTGCACGCGGAAAATCGTATTGCCCATTTGAAGCTGCTTAAGCTCCAGCTCGATGGCGGCTGCGAGACGTTCGGATGCATGGGAACGAAGCTCGGACAACTCCTGCGCTAATTCATGTGCCTGCAAATAAAGGCGCAGCTCATCTTTGCGCAGCTTATCCAAATACTCGTCACGATTCTCAATCTTGTCGCGCTCTTCCGTAATGCGCTCCAAATATTGAAGAATATCCGGAATACTCTCTCCGTATTTGCGCTTCAGTCCGTTGATCAAGTCCAGCCTGTCTTCAATCATGGACAGCTGCTCCGGATCGGAATCAATGCCGTCCCGATAATCGCGAAGCTGGAATACAGCATCCTCGGCTTGATAAAAAGCAGACTGAAGCTGTTCGAGCATAGGTGTCAGCACTGCGGGATCGTAAGACTGGATATCGGTCAGCTTGCCGATCGCTTTACTAATGGCGTCAAGCCCTTTACCGCTGTAGAGCAAAGCGTAGGCTTCTGATACGGAGTCCATCCGCTTGCCTGCATATTGCAGCTTGCGGCGTTCCTCCAATAATTGCTCATCCTCGCCGGCCTTCAGCTTGGCATTCGTGATCTCTTCGATCTGGTAGCGGTACAAATCAAGCATCTGTACATTATGACGGGTTGTCTCTTCCAGCTCTCGAACGGATGCACGCGCTTGCTGAAGCTGCTGATACACTGCCCGGTAAGCAGTCTTCCGCTCAATGAGCAAATCGCCGGCAAACAAGTCCAGCCATTCCAGATGCTGTTCGGTACGCAGGAGTGATTGATGCTCATGCTGCCCGTGAATATTGACAAGGCATTCGCCGACCTCCCTCAGCATCGTCATCGTGACAAGCTGCCCGTTAACCCGGCTGCTGCTCTTGCCGTGGGAAGTGAGCTCCCGCCGTATAACCAGCATCTCTTCTCTTGAAGCCTGTACGCCAAGCCGCTCCATTACCGCCCATACCGGATGATGGGAAGGCAGGTCGAACATGGCCTCCATCTCGGCTTTGTCGCAGCCATACCTGACCATATCTGCGGAGCCCCGTCCACCAACAATTAAGCTAAGTGCGTCGATAAGTATGGATTTCCCCGCACCTGTCTCACCTGTCAATACATGAAATCCATGATGAAACGAAACGTTTACTTCTTCAATAACGGCTAAATTCCGAATGGATAGCTCGCGCAGCATGGCCAATGACCTCCAACAATGTTTAATTCAGAAGGTCGAGCAGCTTCTCAACAAGCTCACCGCTCTTCTCCTTCGTTCTGCAAATGATAAGAATCGTATCATCGCCGCATATCGTCCCCATAACCTCGGGCCATTCCATATTGTCAATCAGCGCGCCAATCGCATTGGCCGTGCCCGGCAAGCATTTCATGACCACCAGATTTTCGGTAAAGTCGATATGGGTGAAATGATCGATAAGCGCCCGCTTCAGCTTATTAATCGGATTCTGACGCTGCTGGTCCTGCGGCAGCGAATATTTGTAACGTCCATCGCCAGCGGGTACTTTAATGAGCATAAGCTCTTTCATATCTCTGGATACGGTAGCTTGAGTCACCTGGAGCCCGGCATCCCTCAGGGCATCCACCAGTTCCTCTTGCGTCTCGATCGTATTCTTCGTAATTAATTCCTTGATTTTGTATTGTCTGATGCCTTTCATAACTTTCCTCCCCAAACATGCTAGTCGCTTATGTCAAAAATAATTCGCCGAATAATCTGCTCCTTCACGTCCACGAACAATACCCCCGCGCATTCAGGCAACAGGAGGGAATAGACAAGAAGACGGTCTCGAACACCGCTGCCTGTCCAATCCATGGGCATACGTTCCCGGGCAGCTTTTACAATATACATTTTGCCATCTTGTTCGGCAATATAATCAATGTACAATCGGCTGTTAAGTGATTGTCCGTCCAATTCGATTCCGATCGGAACCCTGTGCTTACCGGAAATAACTTCGTATCCTGATCGTTCCAGAAACTGAATATTCTCGTCATCTTCTGCAAGCTCGCCACCTTTGCCAAGCGTCAATCGATTGACGTTCGCAGGCTGGTGAAGCCAGCGGTAGAAGCCCCGATACGCCCAGAATAACAAAAACGCGCCAGCGACCAGCATTATAAACCAGTCACCGTACATTCCCATACGCAGCCCTCCATTCCTTAAGAACCTCTCTTAATTGGTTCGTGATGAAGGGAGCATTTTCCTCTTGCAAACAAATGGACGAACGCATGTTTGGTTGCTTTCAGTTTAGCAAAACGAACACATGTTTGTAAAGAGGAAAAACAAAAGGGAACGCTGGCCGCTATTCAATACGGTCGAAGCATTCCCTTGTTTACTTGTGCCTCCAAAACGAGCGATAACGCCAATTGCGCAATTCACGGCTGCTACGGTTGTTTCTGTTTTACGGTAAAGGTCTCGCCAGCCTGACGGACAACGTCCTTGATGGCCTCTTCGTCAGGGATCGCGGCGTTTGGCTCATTTTCCCACGTCCAGTAGGCAAGGAACTCGATGTTGCCCTCTCCGCCCGTAATAGGTGAGAACGTCAGGTTTTGCAGTTTGTAGCCAAGCTCCGACGCAGCCTTCAGCACCGTATCAAGCACTTCCTTATGGACGCTTGGCTCCCGGACTACGCCCGATTTGCCAACCTTCTCCCGCCCTGCCTCGAATTGCGGCTTGATAAGGGCGACAATTCCGGAGCCTACGCTCAGCAGACCGCTGAGTGCCGGCAAAATCAGCTTGAGCGATATAAAGGATACGTCAATCGAGGCAAAGGTTGGCGGCGGACCGTCCAGATCGGCCGGCTGCGTATATCGGAAGTTGGTACGCTCCATCACTCGGACCCGTTCATCCTGTCTGAGCGACCAATCCAGCTGGTTATAGCCAACGTCAATGGCATATACGAACGAAGCGCCGTGCTGCAAGGCACAATCGGTAAAACCGCCGGTTGATGCGCCGATGTCAAGCATAACCCTCCCGGCCAAATCGATACCGAAGGATCGGATCGCTTTTTCCAGCTTAAGCCCGCCGCGGCTGACATAAGGATGGATGGCGCCTTTCACTTTGATCTCGGCTTCCCGCGGAACCTTCATGCCGCCTTTATCCACCGGCTCGTTATTGACCAGCACCAGACCGGCCATAACAGCCGCTTTCGCTTTTTCCCTGCTCTCGTAGAACCCGCGTTCCACTAGCAATACATCTATTCTTTCCTTGGGTGTCGTCGTCATGATTCTCCTTCGTTACTGTCCGGTTGCGCGTTTCTGGAGGCTTGGCAGCAGGTTCTTGATTTCCATCGCCGCTCTTTCTCCCGTCAAGCCGACTTCCACGCGCTGCTCCTTGATGGAACCATGCTCCACGAAAATGTCGGGGACGCCCATAATCCGAATCGGCATGCCGTAAATACCGCGAAGAGAGTAGAATTCCATTACCGCACTGCCAAATCCGCCAAGCTCGGAGCTTTCTTCGATGACAAGAATATGCTTGCCTTCCGATGCAAACGACAGCAGCATCTCTTCATCAAGCGGCTTAATGAATCTGGCATTGACGATTTGAACATTAAGGCCGTCTCTTTTCAGAAGATCAGCAGCTTCTTCGGCAACCTGAATCATAGGACCCATCGCCAGAATAACGGCGGAATCGCCTTCGCGAAGCGTCTCCCATTTCCCGATCGGAAGCGGATGCATTACTTCGTCCATCTTCACGCCGAGGCCGTTGATCCGCGGATAACGGACCGCAATCGGACCTTCATTGTAATCGATTGCCGTCTTCATCATACGGCGAAGCTCGTTTTCGTCTTTCGGCATCATAATGACAAGGTTTGGCACATGACGCAGGAACGCGATATCATATACGCCTTGATGCGTCTCGCCATCCGGTCCTACGAAGCCCGCACGGTCGATCGCAAATACCACGTTCGCATTTTGCCGGCAAATATCATGCACAACCTGGTCATAGGCACGCTGCAGGAAGGTTGAATATACCGCATAGACCGGCTTCATGCCTTCCATGGCGAGAGCCGCCGACATCGTTGCGGCATGCTGCTCGGCAATACCGACGTCAATCATGCGTTTAGGGAAACGTTCAGCGAACTGGAGCAAGCCGGACCCGCCCGGCATTGCCGGAGTTACGGCAACAATGCGCTCATCCTTCTCAGCCAGCTCGATAAGGGCGCTGCCGAACACTTCCGTGTACATTGGCGGACCAACCGCCTTTACCACTTGACCCGATTCAATCTTGTACGGTGATATGCCATGCCACTTGAAGGAATCTACTTCAGCTGGAGAATAGCCTTTACCCTTTACCGTAATGACGTGCACGAGAACCGGCCCCGGAATGGAATCGGCCTGCTTGAAAAGTTCAATCATCTGCTCCATGTCGTGGCCGTCTACCGGTCCAAGATACGTAAAGCCGAACTGTTCAAATAAAATGCCGCTGACAAGCAAATACTTCAAGCTGTCCTTGAATCTCTCGGCCGTCTTCGCCAGTTTGCCGCCGATGGCCGGAATTTTGTTCAGCAGATGCTGAAGCTCATCCTTAGCCTTCTGGTAATGGCGGTCGGTGCGGATTTTGCTCAAATAATGATGCATGGCGCCAACGTTTGGCGCAATCGACATTTCATTGTCATTCAGGACGACAATCAGCTTTCTCTTCTCGTCGCCGATATGATTCAAGGCTTCCAGTGCCATACCGCCCGTCAGGGCACCGTCGCCGATGACGGCTACAACACGGTTATTCTCGCCTTTCAGGTCGCGGGCCAATGCCATGCCCATCGCAGCCGACAGGGATGTACTGCTGTGGCCGGCTTCCCAAACGTCATGCTCGCTTTCGGAGCGCTTGACAAAGCCGCACAGCCCTTTATATTTACGCAATGTATCAAACCGGTCTTTGCGACCGGTCAAAACTTTGTGAACATACGATTGATGACCTACGTCAAAAAGAAACTTATCCTTCGGACTGTCAAACAGATAATGGAGGACGAGAGTCAACTCCACAACCCCAAGGTTAGGTGCGAGATGACCACCTGTAACGGAAAGCTTTTCAATAAGAAACTGGCGAATTTCATCAGCTAACCGCTCCAGCTCTCCCATTGATAAATCTTTCAGGTCTTGAGGTCCGTTAATTTGATCAAGCAGCACGTTACTTCCTCGCTTTCTGGAATACGACATTTAGAGCAAGGTCTTATTCCACAATAAACGTCAAAATATTTCAATCATTATAGCACAATTGCTGAACATTTCCCAATGTACCCAATTGCACGATCCTAATCAATAGTCCCGTTGTACGAGGTAATCGGCGATGAGCAGCAATTTATCCGGCGCATCCAGCCGCGCTTCGAGAATGGCAGCCTTCGCTTCGCGGGTTAACCGTTTGACTTGGGCTTTGCTCTCTTCGATCCCAATCAGATAAGGATACGTAACCTTTTGCTGTTCCACATCGCTGTTCGTTTTCTTGCCGAGCTTTTTCTCGTCGCCAATCAGATCGAGAATATCGTCTTGAATCTGGAAGGCAAGACCGATATTGCGGCCGTAATGGCGCAGCGCTTCAAGCTGCTCTGCGGATGCGCCGCCGATGCGTCCGCCCGCCGATACCGAGAAAACAATCAAATCGCTCGTTTTGTGAAGATGGATGTATTCAAGCTCCTCTATCGAGGTAATTCCCTGCTCTCCCTTCATATCGGCCGCTTGACCGCCAACCATGCCCCTTGCTCCGGCAAGCATAGCCAAATCTTCCACGATATCAAGAGCTACTTCGGCGCTGATTCCGCCAAGGCGCGCTGCTTTCGGAATAAGGTGAAACGCGTGCGTGAGCAGGGCGTCGCCCGCCAGAATCGCCATTGCTTCCCCGAACACCTTATGATTCGTCAGTTTCCCGCGGCGGTAATCATCATTGTCCATGGCCGGCAAGTCGTCATGGATCAACGAATAGGTATGGATATATTCAATTGCGCATGCAACCGGAAGCGCGTTGCGGGCAGCCGCAGCCTGACCGTGAACGGCTTCCGCGGCAGCCAGAACAAGTGCCGGACGCAAACGTTTCCCTCCTGCTTGAAGGGAATACAGCATGGATTCCCTGAGCTGGGGCGGGATATTCCATTCGGCAGGCAATGCTTCGGGAAGCGACTTTTCAACAAGCGCAGCACATTCATGCAAGTAGGTCTTGATATCAGTAATCAACGTTATTCCCCTTTTTCCTCATTCATTGGAGCGAATGCCTTCTTCTGAAAACCTTGCTCTGTTTCAATCAGCACTTCAATCTTGCGCTCAACCTGCTCCAGCTTGCCTCCGCAAAGCTGCGACAGCTTCATGCCCTCCTGGAACAGCTCAATCGCCGTTTCGAGCGGTACATCCCCGCTTTCCAACCGTTCGACGATTCTCTCCAACTGTTCCATTGCTTCCTCAAAACTCAATTCATTATTCGCCGCTGCTTTCAACGCCATCTTCTCCTTTCATTGACCAGACATGACAATCCAGCTGCCCGTCGGCTACCTTCACCCTAACAAGATCACCCGGCTGAACATCTGCAATGGATTTAATCAGTCGCTTCTCCTGTTCGTCGTAGACCAAGCTGTAGCCTCTTGCCATTACTTTGAGAGGACTAAGCGCATCCAGCTGCCTAATTGCGCCGTGGAGCTGCAAACGCCGCTCTTTCAGAGAGGACACCATCGCCTGCTCAAGCCGCTTTACATCCCCTTGCAGACGCTTAGCCGCAAATGCGGCCTGCTCTCCCGGATGATGTCCGGCTAATTGACTTTGAAGTCTTTCAAGTCTTGCTTTCCCGCGCTCGGTTAAACGCAGAGTCCGATGCTGCAGGCGTTCCTGCAGGCGGTCCAGCCGCTGTGCCTGATCCAGCAAATATTTGCGCGGATGCACGAAAAACGGCGACCGTCTAACGCGCTGCAGCTGCTCTTTCCGGCCTTGCACCATCATCCGGAGCGATTGCTCCAACCTCTGCCGTTGTCTTGCCAGCTGCTGCTGCAGCTCAGCCACATGCGGTACCGCAAGCTCCGCGGCCGCGGTTGGCGTTGCCGCGCGAAGATCGGCGACAAAATCCGCAATCGTAAAATCCGTCTCGTGCCCAACCGCGCTAATGACGGGAATTTGCGATGCGGCAATGCTTCTTGCGACAGGTTCTTCGTTAAATGCCCAAAGTTCTTCCAAAGAACCGCCGCCCCTGCCTACAATTAATACGTCGACTTCGCCAAAACGATTCATCGATTCAATCGCTTTTACAATGGAAGGTGCCGCCTGCGTCCCCTGGACCAGCACCGGAAACACGTATACAGGTATGGAAGGATGCCTGCGCTGCAACGTAATGATAATATCCCGGACCGCCGCGCCAGTAGGAGAAGTAATGATGCCTATAGCTCGGGGAAAACGCGGAATGGGCCGTTTGCGCGATTCGGCAAACAACCCTTCTGTCTCCAGCTTTGATTTCAGCTGCTCATAAGCAAGATACAAGCTGCCAATTCCGTCCGGCTGCATGGCCGTCACGTAAAACTGGTAGTTGCCGTCACGCTCGTAGACCGATACATTCCCGCGCGCCATGACTTTTGCGCCTTCGCGCGGAATAAACGGAAGCCGCTGATTATGCGAAGCAAACATAATGCATTTCAACCGGCTGTCCTTGTCCTTGAGCGTAAAATACATATGGCCGCTGGAGTGGTGAGTAAAATTGGAAATCTCGCCTCTCAACCAAACATCGCTGAGTAAGGCATCCGACTCTAGCTTCATCCGAATGTAGCGGTTAATATCTTTTATCGAATAAATCCGAGGTTGATCTGCCATAGGACATCAATCACTCCCCGATTTTGTGTGCTCGCTTCGCAGCCGTAATCGTGTTGTTCATAAGCATGGTAATCGTCATCGGGCCAACGCCGCCAGGCACGGGAGTAATAAAGCCTGCCGTTTCCAGACAATCATCATAATCCACGTCCCCGCAAAGCTTGCCGTCAGGCAGACGGTTAATGCCTACATCGATGACAACCGCACCGGGCTTAACATATTTGCTGTCGATCGCTTTTGCTTTGCCGATGGCCACAACGAGGATATCGGCTTGCTTGGCGATTTCCTCCATGTTGGCCGTACGGGAGTGACAGATGGTTACGGTCGCGTTTTCGCGGAGAAGCAGCATGGCAACCGGCTTGCCTACAATGTTGCTGCGGCCGATTACGACGGCATGTTTGCCCGAAATATCCACGCCGCTGCGTTTGATAAGCTCAATACAGCCGGCAGGCGTGCATGGCAGCAGGCTGTCATCGCCGATAACCAGATTGCCGACGCTTTCCGGATGGAAGCCGTCAACGTCCTTCTCGACGCGAATCGCATCGATAACGGCCTTTTCGTTGATATGTTTAGGCAGCGGAAGCTGTACGAGAATACCGTTGATTTTGTCATCGTTATTCAATTGATCAATAAGCGCAAGCAATTGCTCTTCCGAAGTAGACTCTTCCAAACGGTGAACCTCGGAATGGAAACCAAGCTGCTGACATGCTTTCTCTTTCGAGCCGACGTAAACCTTCGAAGCCGGGTCCTCGCCCACGAGTACAACCGCAAGGCCTGGTATAACGCCCTTTTCTCTCAGATCAGCCGTTTCCTTCTGAATTTCTTCCCGGATCATATCGGAAATCTTTTTCCCTGCAATAATTTGTGCGCTCATCATCATCTCTCCCTATGTACACGGCCGTAGGGCCGCTCCTCTAATTTGTCGATTCCGAATTTGCCGTCTCGCCTTCACGCTCTTTTAGCAATTTGCCCAGAACGCCGTTAACGAATTTGCCGGATTCCTCCGTGCCGAAATGCTTGGCCAGCTCAATCGCTTCGTTGATTGCGGCTTTAGGCGGAACATCGCTGCGGTATGCGATTTCATAGCAGGCAAGGCGCAAAATTTGACGGTCAACGCGGGACAACCGGTCAACCTGCCAACCGGTTAAATAGTGCTGAAGCATCTCGTCAATCGCCGCTTTGTTATCCGCTACGCCGTTAACCAGCTCTCGGACATATTTGTCCGTCTGGTCGTTTTCCACGAATTCCGCTTCGATCTCGTTCTCGGAACGGGCTTCCTCCATAAGCATGTCCACGGCTTCCATGGGGGTAACTTCGTTCATTTCCAATTGATACAAGCTTGATACTGCAATCTCGCGAGCTAATCTACGTTTCATGAATTCCTCCTCGGCAGCCTTTCTGCCGATCTACTCTTATTTTTATAAAAAAACCTATGATCTCCTCCCTGCCCGGAACTGGCGGCAATCCATCTTCCGGCGTACGGAGGAGACCACAGGATTATCTAAACGGCCGATACCTTTCCATGAGCCATGACCAAAGCCTCTGCCAAGGCAGGATAGAACCGTTTTGCAAGTCCTTTTGTTTGCCAATCCAATAACCAACCGAGACGAGCAGTATGAAAAACAGCATGTCCCAAAAACCGGCAAACAAGTACACGAATCCAAAAAACAGACCGGCGGCAGCCCCGACCGTCCGCTTCCCATAGACTGCCCAGTACTCCCTCCACATCGGCATTCTCCCCTTTACTCGACGCGACTTTTATTCGGTGCGGATTGAATGACGTTAGCAATATAAACGGCTACGTTCGAAACCGGAATTCCGGCGATTTCCTCAACGTGATCCTTTACGGCCTTCTGGATTTCCTCCGTAAGACTAGGAATGGAGTTTTCCCCGTCTACTACCGCGCGCAAAATAATGTTGAGCCCCGAATCGGATGCCTGTATCCGCGCCTTCAGATCCTTAACGCCGCGTTGCTTTCCGGCTGCCTTAAGAGCCAGATTCTCAATTGTCTCGATCGAAATACGAATATCGCCAAAATCGGTGCGTTGATCGATCGAAGGTGCCGAAGAGGAGGAACGCTTCAGCGATACAATGAAGAAGCGCAAGCTGAGCACGAGCAGAACCAGACCAACAACAATGGCGGTTATGAGGAATGAGTCATTACCATACAGCTCGCTGACCATATTATTTAAATCGTCTTCCCGTATCCACTCAAACCCGATACAGGCAATAAAGACGGATATAACGCCGATGACTATACTGTAAATAAACAAGAACAGCTTGTCTATAATTCTGATCAACGTGACGCCTCCTCGCATTTGAGCGAATGAAAACCCCCTGGCGCGAAGCGGCATAACCATCACGAGGGGGTTATATGAATTCAATTCATTTGCGTGTGTATGTTATTTCACGCGGAAATTCGTATCTTCTTCTTCCGGCTTGCTCTCCGTCTTAAAATGGACATCGTGAATATGTACGTTCACTTCAATAACGTTCAATCCCGTCATCATTTCAATGGAGCGCTTGACATTCAGTTGAATCTCCGAGGCGATCTCCGGAATCCGGTTGCCGTACTCCACGATAATCGACACATCGACCGCGGCTTCCCGCTGGCCAACTTCAACCTTTACACCCTTGGATAAATTTTTGCGGCCAAGCAGCTCGGCGATACCGCCTGCAAAACCTCCGCTCATACCCGCTACGCCCTTCACTTCGACAGCAGCTAGTCCGGCGATAACTTCAATGACTTCAGGGGCAATTTGAATCGTGCCAATGTCCGTTCTCTCATAATCTGCAGCAATCGTACTCATGATGGTTGTACACCTCCTTAAAGTTGCGCGCTCCGGGTATTTACCTGGAGGAAAATACCGGAGTGTTGCCTTCGCATCTTATTTCTATACTATAGCATTCGACGTGAAATATGACAAACCAGGAGCAGATTGTACTATTCGGCCAATTCCGGCTGGTTCACGTCGTATTCCTCGAGGAATTTAATATCAAAATTACCCTTCACAAAAACCGGGTGATTCAGAAGCTTCTGGTGGAACGGAATCGTCGTCTTGATTCCGTCGATGGCGAATTCGGAGAGGGCGCGCTTCATGCGCGCAATCGCCTCCTCCCTCGTTCTGCCCCAAACAATCAGCTTCGCGATCATCGAATCGTAATGCGGGGAGATGGTATAACCCGGATATACCGCGCTGTCCACCCGTACGCCGGTGCCGCCTGGCGGCAGGTAGAACGGAATCGGTCCCGGGGACGGCATAAAGTTGCGCTCCGAATCTTCCGCGTTAATGCGGCATTCAATGGCCCAGCCGTTAATCTGAAGATCTTCTTGCTTGAACGACAGCGGGTTGCCTTCGGCTACGGAGATCATCTCTTTGATCAGATCGACATTGGTAATCATCTCGGTTACCGGATGCTCAACCTGAATACGCGTGTTCATCTCCATAAAATAGAAGTTTCCGTCCGGACCAAGCAGGAATTCCAGCGTTCCGGCACCGGAATATTGCACGGCAAGCGCCGCACGCACCGCTGCGCGGCCCATACGCTCGCGCATGGCCGGCGTCAGAACCGGACATGGCGCTTCTTCAACAAGCTTCTGGCGGCGGCGCTGCACGGAGCAGTCGCGCTCGAACAGATGGACAGCGTTGCCGTGCTTGTCGGCCATAATTTGAATTTCGACGTGCTTCATGCCCGTCAGGTATTTCTCCAGGTACACGCCGGCATTGCCGAACGCCTTCTGCGCTTCCTGCTGGGCGGTTGTAATTTGCTGAACAAGCGACTCCTCGTCATCGGCAATACGGATCCCTTTACCGCCTCCGCCGGCCGTTGCCTTAATGATAACCGGATAACCGATGCCGCGGGCAACGCGGATGGCCTCCTCCATATTTTCAATCAGGCCGTCAGAGCCCGGAATAACCGGAACGTCCGCTTCCTTCATGGTCTGCTTGGCAACCGCCTTGTCGCCCATCTTGCTGATGGCTTCGGGGGAAGGACCGATAAACGTAATGTTGCAGGATTCGCAGATTTCGGCGAAATCCGCGTTCTCAGCCAGGAATCCGTAGCCCGGATGCACGGCGTCGCAGCCTGTGATCGTAGCCACGCTCATCAGATTGGTCAGGTTCAGGTAACTGTCCTTGGATGCGGTTGGCCCGATGCAGTACGCTTCGTCGGCAAGGCGTACATGCAGGGAATCGCGGTCAGCCTCGGAATAGACGGCGACAGTCGAAATACCGAGCTCGCGGCATGCGCGGATGATGCGTACCGCAATTTCTCCTCGGTTTGCGATTAATACTTTTTGGAATTTCACGTTTGTACTCCTCTCAGGCAACAATTTCTCCAAATTCGGAGCTTGTTATTATTCCGGCTTAACAAGGAAGAGCGGCTGGCCGTATTCAACCAGTTGACCGTTCGACACCAGAATCTCAACGATTTCACCGCGAACCTCCGCTTCGAGCTCGTTCATCAGCTTCATTGCTTCAAGGATGCATACAACGCTCTTCTCGTTTACGCGGTCGCCTTCTTTCACGAATGCCGCAGCGTCCGGAGACGGGGAGCTGTAGAAGGTGCCAACCATCGGCGATACAATCTGATGCAGGTTGTCCGTGTTGGGACGTGCTGCAGGCGTGCTGGTTTGTACGGCTGCTGCAGGAGCTTCTTGTACCGGCTGCGGTGCAAGTACAGGCGCCTGCGTATATGTATGCGTAATTGGGGCTGCAGCTTGTACATTCACCACTTCGGTTTTGCCAGGCTTGCGAATGAATAAGCGTGCTCCTTCGTTTTCGATCTCCAGCTCATGAACGGAAGTCTGATCAACCAGTTTGATCAATTCCTTAATCTCGCTCAATTTGAACATGAATAGTTTTCACTCCTTAAAAGTTTCCGAAGCCTTCTGCTTCGTATGCGTTTTCTCAGATGCAAATAGCATTATTCAGTTTCGATGGATAATCCTAGTTATCCTTTACATAACGTCTAACATTATATCATAAACGAGGCAGAACACGAATCAATTTTTTAACATGGCCTGCCGCAAACGGCTGCGGCATCCCTCGGAGAAGAAGAAATCCTGCGTTCCGAACCGAATAATAGGAGGCGGCGGCACAAATAAAAAAAGCCGGCCAGGGCTTGAAACCCTGCCGGCCTCTTCCATGCTTATTTGATAAATTGAACGGAAACTTGGTCTGCTTCCACGCCCAATGTTTTCATAACGAGGTCGATAATGTTAGCCGCCTGGCTCTTGTCGAGCTTCTCGCTTTCCACCAGAACCTTGTAGCCGTTGCCTTCTTCGTTAACGATAGCCTGTTGGAAAGTCTTCATCAGCTCGTTCTCGATGCTTGTCAATTTGGAATTTTTCTCTTCCAGTTGATCAAGCTGCTCCATTGCCGCTTTGCTGTCGTCAGGGTTTTGCAGGTTCGTGATATCGGACAAAAGCTTATCCTGCTGCGTGCTGTTCAGCTCGCTGCGTTTCTCTTCAGCCTGGGCAAATACGCTGCTGTCGACTCCGCCTTGCGATTCCAGCTGGTCAAGCACCTGCTTGTCGGCATCCGATATGCTGACGTCGTCCGATGCGGACGCGTTGCCGGCAGGATCCACTTGGTCCGCAACGATCTGGCTGTTGCCCGCCGCCGCTTCCGTCGCTCCCGCCTTCTGCTCCTGCTGCGTGCCGTCAGAGAGCATGTCAGGCGATTTGGTATCTTGCGTAAACAGGTAATACGCGGACAATACGACCATCAAGCTGAGCATCGATACGAGCCAAATTGTTTGTCTTTTCGTGTTCATGGGAACACCCTCCTAATATTGGTTTATTGTCATTGCTTGCTTGGCGCTACGGAAATGCGGTTGGCCGGTACGTTAACGCCCTTCTCCACCGCGTCTATGATAAGGCGTCTCACGGTCAGATTCTCGGCGCCTTTGGCGACGATCAGCACACCGCGAATGCTCGGATTAATCGTCTTGGTCACGATCGGCTTCTGATCGCCCGCTACTTCGGCTATAACGACCTGGCCATCTTTATTGATCGCCGTAATATGCCGCTTGCCTCCGTTGCGGTCGGTTTCGTCCGTGATGGACTGCGACTCCTGATCCGTTCTGGCGACTTCAATCTCTTCCGTGGAATCGATCGTCACCAGCACGTCCACCGAGCCGACGCCAACGATTTTCTCCAATATCTCTTTCAGCCTGTTCTCCAGCGGTCCTTCGATTGCCGCGAACGGCGACGTGTCCGTTGACAATGAATTCGACGATGCTGCCGTATCCTGGGGAGGCGGGTTAGGCCCCTGGGTCAAGGTATCGACCTTGTCGAATTTGAGGAAGGAGTTCAGCAGCATGAGGGCCGCTCCAATACAACCGATAACGAGAAGCAGCCTAAATGTCTTAACCCGCTTCGGACCACCCGGACCGCCGCCCACCATCGATTCCAGACCACTCAGCCATTTGGCCACTGCGCTTCCTCTCCTTTTTCCTTTATTCGCTATTCCCTGCCCGCTGCCTCACCTGGACGTTTGCTGGATTGATCCCCCAGCCTTCGGCTAATAAACCCCTGATCTCCTTGCTTTCGGAAGGATTGGCCTGTACCCAGCCATTACTAGCCTCTGACCTGCCTGCTTCCGCCTGCTGCTTCCCCGTTTCGTCCGTTTCCGTCCGTACGTCCACGTCTACCGAAATAGCGGAAACCTCTTTGACGTCTTCCTCGTCAGGCTCGGCCGTTCCGGCAGGTTCCTCTTTGTCCGCCGGCAAGGTCAGAAGCACCGAAGCTATCGTTGGCGTTAGCTTCTGCCCCTGCTTTTCCCAGTTCAAGGATACGTCCACCGCCTCCACCGCCAGCTTCATTTGCTTGACTACCGCATCCTTCATCGCCGCTTCCAGCGTCTGCTCCATCAATGCCGCCGCGTCATTGTTTTGCTGTTGGTTAAGCTCATCGGCTTTTTTCTGGATATCGCTCAGGGTCGGCATCTTCACCTCATGCTGCGGCTCTAGCTGGTCCCAATGAGTGATTCCGTCCTTCAGCTTGGCATTGAAGTCTCCTTGCAGCAGCCGCAGGATTGGCGACATGATCGTAAGCAGAATGAGAAGACCGATGACCAGCCTTGCGTAACGAAGCATCGCTTTGTTCGGAAGGAGCAGTTCGACGAATGCCGCCAGCATGATAACCGCGATAATATCCTTCAGCCAATCGCTGAGCCAAGCAATCACGAATCCTCGCTCCCTTCGGAATGCTGCAGAGTCATCATCGGACCATAAGAGCGGCGTTGCCCGCCGTGAGCACGATGGTAACGGCCAGGAAGAACATCAGACTGACGGCAGCAAGAGCGGCGAATACGTAGATCATCGTTTTGCCTATCGTCTGCAGGCAAGTGACGATGGGAGAATCGCCGAGCGGCTGCATCGCTGCTGCGGAGACATTGTAGATAAGCGCAAGCGTCAGTATTTTGATTGCCGGGAATGCGCAGAGAAACAATAGAATAATAACGCCGGCAAGGCCTATCGCATTCTTGGCAAGCAAGGAAGCCGAGATCACCGTATCCGCCGCGTCCGTGAACATCCGGCCGACCACCGGAACGAAATTGCCGGTGACGAACTTGGCCGTCCTCATCGTAATTCCGTCGGTTACCGCTCCTTTTGCCCCCTGCACCGAAAGCACGCCGAGAAACACCGTAACCAGCACGCCCATGATCCCAACGCCGATATTCCGAAGAAGATTCGCAAGCTGGGTCACTTTGAACTTGTCTGACATAGCGCTAACGATGTGAAGGACGGCCGAGAAGAACAGCAGCGGGAACACGATGGTGTAAATGACGGTTCCAACCGTATGGATCATGAAAATGATCAGCGGATGCAAAATCGAGACGGTTAGGACATTGCCCATCGCGGCGAGCAGGGTGAGAAGCAGCGGCATCATGGCAAGCATGAACTGGATCATGGTGCCGATCGCGTCCTTGGCATAGCCGATCGCGACATGGAAGCTGTTGACGGCAATGATGATGAGCACCATGTAGGTGATGGAGTACGCTACTTTGCTGACGGCATTGCGTTCGAAAGCGTTCTGCAGCGTTTCCAGGACCATGCTGAATACCGTGAGCATAACGATGGTGACCAGCAGCTTGCCGTTATAGAGAACTTCATGAAAGAAGTAACCAAGCAATCCCTTGAATACGGTCGATAGCTTAAGCCCTTCGCCGCCGGGCTTCAGCATCTCGAAGAAGCTCGGCATTTTCTCGTCGGGAAAGTAACCGCCGTATTGCTCCTTCAGCTGGTTCCAGTAATTCTCGACGGTCCCCGTGTCCAACCCCTTCAACTGGCTTTCCGTCAGCTGGTCCGTCATCGCCTCTTCGCTTGGCTGCTGAGCAGCTCCGTCATCCGGAGCGATCCCGGCAGCCGTTACCGGCGATGCCAGAAGCATGCTGACCAGCCAGGCGATGCATACAAACGCTAGCAAACGGACGGTATACTTACAGAGCTTGTTCATCCGTTCAACTCCCCGCCGGCAGCAGCCCGATTACGGTCTCGACAATGACGCTGATAATCGGAACCGCCATGACGAGGATAAGCACTTTACCGGCGAACTCAATTCTGGAAGCAATGCTTTCCTGACCGGCATCCCGTACAATCTGTGCGCCAAATTCAACGATGTAGGCGATACCGATAATTTTCAGAATCGTCTTCAAGTAGATGGATGGTATGCCGGAGCGGTTAGCCAGATCCTCAAGAACCTTGATGACCGAATCGATTTTACCGATAAGAAAAATGAAGATGAATAGCCCGGTAAAAGCCGCAAGCAGAAAGGCGAACAACGGCTTCTGCTCCCGGACGACAATGATGAGAATGGTGGCGATCAGCCCGAGGCCGACGATCTGAATAATCTCCAACTCTATTCACCTACTTGCGGCATCTCTAGACGACTCATTGAAACAGGAAGATCGTCTTGATTTCTTGAAATAAATCGTTCAGCAGCCGAATGACCATAAATAGTACAACGACAAAGCCGATCAAGGTTACCCATTGCGCCATATCCTCTTTCCCCATCTGCTTCAGTACCGTATGAATCATGCCAATGATAATTCCGATACCCGCAATTTGGAAAATAGCGCTCACATCCATGTTCATTTATGCGGCACCCCACTAAACCATCAATATCACGACGAGTACGGCGATCAATACACCTAGGCTTTTCCACATTTTTTCATAGCGCGATTGATCCTCTCTTGCTGTGTCTTCCTCCGCCTTCAACTGGAGCAGCGCCAGGTGGATATGCTTCAGCTGATCCTCCTTATCGCTGATGCCAAGGGTAGAACCAAGCCGCATCATGACCGATTGCTCCGTCTGCCGCAGCGCCGTTAAGCCCCATCCGCTTGTCATCGCTTGCTCCCAGCTCTCGCGAAAGGTAAGCCCCTCAGGCCCCCGCACCCGGTCAGCGGTATCCCGAAACAGTTCAGCGAGCGGTTCCGGCACAGCTTCCGCGGTTCTCTCCAGCGCTTCCGGGAGCGGAGTATGGCCATAGCCGATCTCCGTCTCGAGCCTCTGCAGCGCATGGGCCAGCTGGCGAAGCTGCCGCGGCCTTGCAGCGAGTCTGGCAGCCTGTTGAAAGCCGATCATCGTACCCGCGAAAAGGATGAGTACAGCGCCCAGCAGTTTGATCAAGGGGCATCTCCCCTTTGCATTCCGGCGTATGACCGCCCCTGCTCGCCTTTGGATACTGCGGCAGTAGGCTCCCTGGCGGCGGGAGGCAGCTTGTCTTTCCAGTCTGCGGCAACAACCCGATGCATAAACCCTTCCGCCGTTCGCTTCAACTCGGCGACGTAAGTAAAGGTACCGTCCTCGAGCAGCTGCTTCAGAATCGGTCTGCCTCTAGCATCCTGAAGATCGTAAGCGTGAGCCGTAGCGATAACGCTGATTCCGGCATGACTGGCTTCGCGGATCGCTTCTCCATCCTCGGGCCGGCCGATCTCGTCTGCGACAACCACTTCAGGGGACATGGATCTCAGCAGCATCATCAAGCCTTCCGCTTTCGGACACGCATCCATAATGTCGGTGCGCGGTCCAACGTCAAAGGTCGGAATTCCCCTGACGCAAGCGGCGATCTCCGACCGTTCGTCCACGATGCCAACCTTGCGCCCGGCCCAGCCTGCCGCATTCTCGAACAGCCCCCAATGTCCGTAGCTGATAGAGCGGGCAATGTCTCGGACGATAGTCGTTTTGCCCTGCTGGGGAGGGGCGAGGATCAGCGTCGAATGAACCGTCTTGCGGTTCTTGTCCAACAGCTTGGGCAGCAGGTTTCGCGCCGAGCCGACTACTTCCCGGGCAATCCGGATGTTGAATCCGCCGATATCGCGTATCCCTCGTACATGGCCGCCATCCAGAATCGTCCTGCCGGCAAGCCCTATCCGATGACCGCCCGCTACCGTAATAAATCCCCTCTTTAATTCCTCTTCCATAGCGTATAGCGAATGATTGGTTATTTTCTCCAGAAGCTTACGGCATATATCGGCAGTTGGCTTGTACGCTCCGTCGCTGCCTGCACGCAGAGTGCCGTCGCTTGCGGCGAAGCGGGACTGCCCCCGGATACCGAGCTCGAGCGGCCGGCCCTCCCGAATCCGGATTTCCTCCAAATGCTCCATTGCCGATTCAGGCAGCCTCTCCAGCACCGCCTTTAGCTCCGGCGGAAGCAGATGCATGACACGGTCCAGCATGAGTTATCACTCCCGGATGAAAAGTCCTTCGTACGTACTCTTATTTGTATGCTTGACCCTCATAAATATGTCCAACTTCTTGCAGATTGCTAGATTGCTATTTTTTTAAGATTCCTATAAGCAAACAAAGCACTCCCGCCGCAACCCAAGCCAGTTTTCCGAAAGAAAGCTTGTCTGTCATGCCTATGAGTCCAATTGTTGTTGTTGCTATTAATATAAAAGGTCCTACTAACGCGAGCGACGAATTGACGACCAGCGCTTTGTCGATCTGGTTTAACCGAAGCATAAGCAGCGCCGCGCAAATTTCGATTGTCCCCGAGGTTATCCGCAGAGACGCCATGGTGAGGACGATTTTATTCAACATAACCGTTCACCTCCTTGTCCATTCGTAACGAATCTGGCCTTATTCCAACAGGTATGACAACATTCCATCTTTACATCCTATGCAGGCTCGTCTCCTATTCATGCTTGCCGTTCGGGCACACGCCCAGCAGTTGCTGCATATATTGGCTCCATGCCCCGCCTCATGCGGGTATCATCCTATGTTAGGAGTCAACTCCCATGACAAAAGCAAGCTTCTGGCACCGCACTCTGCATGATCCGAGCGGATATCGCGATTACAGCCCTGCAAGACATAAAGGTAAAACGATGGTAATCGACAAAGGAATCGGATTAAACGCTTTCGCCGATCTCATTCAGGTGGCGGGTCCGTATACGGATGTGATCAAGCTTGGCTTCGGCACCGCCGTACTCTATGAACCGGAGTTCCTGCAGCGCAAAATCGAGCTTGCCCGCAAGCACGGGCTTATCATCATGCCAGGCGGAACGCTATTGGAAACGGCAGTCCAGCAGCACTTGACCGGATCGTTTTTTGATTCCATCTGCGAGCTTGGCTTTAATGGAATCGAGGTTTCGGACGGCACAATCGAAATGAGCAGGAAACAGCGGACAGAGCTTATTAAAGAGGGCAAGCAAAGGGGGCTTCTGGTTATTACCGAATACGGCAAAAAAACGGCAGGCTCCCTGATTGATCCGGAGCAATTGGCGGTTACAGCCGATTACGACCTTGCGGCTGGCGCCGCATGGATTACGGTAGAAGCCAGGGAATCCGGCATCGATGTTGGCCTATTTGACGAAAAGGGCAATTGCCGCGAGCAGACGATTGAGCAAATTCTGGCCGAAATGACGAACCAGGACTGTTTGATGTGGGAAGCGCCGCTGAAGCAGCAGCAGGCTTATTTGCTCCAGCAGTTTGGTCCAAACGTTCATCTTGGCAACATTCAGCCAAGCGATGCCTTGGCGCTTGAAGCCATGCGCCGCGGACTCCGTTCCGACACCTTCGAGTTCGGAATGAGGGAGGAGCCCGCTCATTACATGATTTAAGCAACAACAGAAAGGAAGAGCGATTGCTATGCAGGTGCAAGTCATTTCAAGCGTGAATGAAGCCAGCTCCGCGCAATTCGTCCACAAAACGGCTATTATTATCGACGTGCTTCGGGCTACGAGCTCTATTGTTACCGCGCTGGCTGCAGGCTCCACTGGCGTTGTTCCGGTAGAGACCGTGATGGAGGCACGGGCTGCGCAGCAGGCAGGCGATCTTTTATGCGGGGAACGCTTCTGCAAGAAAATCGCCGGCTTCGATCTCGGAAATTCGCCTGACGAGTTGCTGCTCAATTCGATTAAGGACCGCCGTGTCATCTTAACGACAACGAACGGCACCCGGGCCATTCATAAATCAACCCGGGCGGATTATGTACTGGTAGCTGCTTTGCTGAATGCCTCCGCATGCGCGAAAGCAGCGGTTGATCTTCGGCGTGACGTTGTTATTTTGTGTGCGGGAAGCCATGATGAATTTGCCATTGAGGATGGTTTATGCGCAGGATTGCTTCTTGCCAGAATGCAGGAACTGGGTTCCGGTCCGCTCGAGATGGATGACTTCGGACTCGCCATGCTATCACTCTATCAAGAACGCGCCAATGATATAAAAGAAACGCTCCGGCAAGGTGCAACCGGCAAACGGCTTATTAAGCTGGGCATGGCGAGGGATATCGACCTCTGCTCGGAGGTTGACACCTTTACGGGAGTTCCCCGGCTGCAGGCACGCGGAGATACGTTGATCTGTTCCTGATGCTGACATATTCGCCAGTGTCTGTCCATATAATGAAGCAAGCAGTTTATCCGCTTCATGACTGGGGTACGAATGATGACTGGTGAATTGATATTAGTAGGTTTGATTGTGATTGGTCTGATCGGCCGTTCGCCTATTATTGCGACAGCGGCTTGCGTGCTTCTGGCCGTCAAGCTGCTTCATCTCAGCCGGTTCCTGCCTTCGATTGAGCGTCGGGGGCTGGAGCTCGGTTTATTATTCCTTACGTTAAGCGTCCTTGTCCCGTTTGCCTCCGGCAAAGTGCAGATGAAGGAGCTGATTGCCGCCTTCAATACTTGGCCGGGCTGGCTTGCCTTGATCGGCGGGGCCGCGGCCGCCTATATGAATGCCAAGGGACTTGATTTGCTTAAGCTTGATCCGCAAATGGTCGTTGGGCTTGTCATCGGCTCGATATTCGGCATTATTTTTCTGCGGGGCATTCCGGTTGGCCCTTTGATGGCTGCGGGGATTACGGCGATTTTGTATAAGTTGTTTAAGCTAATGAGCGGCGGATAGACGATTGGTAAAATAGCAAACTGCGCATTTGAATGTTCTTCCGATCGCCATTGCTCGGGGATTCCTTCCATTTAGACTAAACAAGGTTGGAATCCCCTCACAAAAGCGAACGCTACGCTTCTCCAGAATCATTCAAAATGCTTCGTTTGTATTTAACCAATTTAATGGGGACAAAAAAACGGCCGTGAGGGTTAAATCCTGCACGGCCGTTTTCTATGGGAAGTTACTTATTAACGGCGGTCTTGAGGTCCGCCGACGAATACTTGCTCAGCCGTGTCCAGGCCGTAAGCCGTATGAAGCGAGCGAACAACCTCTTGCAGAGGCTCGGCTGCGATAATGCAGGATACTTTGATTTCGGAAGTGCTGACCATCTTGATGCTGACGCCAAGCGACGAAATCGCCTTAAACATCGTTGCGGCAACGCCAGGGTTGCTGACCATACCCGCGCCAACGATCGAGACTTTCACTAGGGCCGATTCGGAAGTAACTTCGCTGAACGGAACTTCCGAGCGAATGCCGTTGATGACGTCAACCGCACGAGCTTCGTCATCGCCGGATACCGTAAAGGAGAAATCCGCTTTGCCGTTTTTCACTCCGCTTTGCACGATAACGTCTACGTCGATTCCGCTAGTTGCCAGCGAACCGAATACATTAGCGAGTACGCCTGGCTCATCCTCAACGCCGAGGATGCTGATTCTTGCTACATTTTTGTCAAAAGCGATGCCGCGTACGACTACGCCTTGCTCCATGATCGCTTCCTCCTTCACACTAGTACCTTCGTTTTGCGTAAAGCTGGAACGCACGACAAGCTTCACATTGTTATGCTTTGCGTATTCCACCGCGCGAGGGTGAAGAACGGCTGCGCCCAAATGTGCAAGCTCCAGCATTTCGTCATACGAAATTTCATTCAATTTGCGCGCGCATTTCACTACGCGCGGGTCCGTCGAATAAACGCCGTCCACGTCCGTATAAATTTCGCACACATCCGCATTGATGGCTGCGGCAAGCGCCACGGCTGTCGTATCCGATCCGCCGCGTCCAAGCGTTGTAATATCTCCGTCTTCCGTCATGCCTTGGAAGCCCGCGACAATAACAACATTGCCCGCATCCAATTCCTTGAACAAACGATCAGGACGAATATCCGTAATCTTCGCCTTGCTGTGTACTGCTTCCGTCCGAATGCCAGCCTGCCAGCCTGTAAGCGATACGGCTTGATGGCCCAGCTGATGAATCGTCATCGACAATAATGCAACCGATATTTGTTCACCCGTCGTAAGCAGCATATCCATCTCCCGCGCCGGCGGGTTCGGATTAAGCAGCTTCGACTGATCGATTAAATCATCCGTTGTATCTCCCATTGCGGAAACGACAACAACGACGCGGTTACCCGCCAGCTGACTGTCCACAATCCGCTTCGCAACACGCTGCATCCGCTCCGGCGATCCTACCGAGCTTCCGCCAAACTTCATCACAATCAACGACAAAGCTGATTCACTCCCAACCTTGACATATAACATACAAGTCAATAGTATAGCACATCCCCGGCTTGTCTGGGTATATCCGCCCACGGATTTTGTCGAAAAAGAAAAAGCCGCCCGAATCGGAGGATTCGGACGGCTTGTCTTCCATGCTATGCGCGGGAGATGTATTTGCCTTCACGGGTATCGATCAGGAGTACATCGCCTTCGTTGATGAACAGAGGAACTTGAACGTTCAGGCCTGTTTCGACTTTAGCATTCTTAGTCGCGCCTTGCGCGGTATTGCCTTTAACGGCTGCATCTGTCTCAACGACTTTCAGCTCAACGCTGTTCGGCATTTGGATACCGATGATTTCGCCTTGGTAGCTCGAGATGTTTACGTTCATGTTCTCTTTAAGGAAGTTCAGTTCCCACTCGAGCTGCTTTTTGTCCAGGCCGAATTGGTCGTAAGTTTCGTTATCCATGAACGTATACTCTTCGCCGGAGTTGTACAAGTATTGTACTTCGCGGTTCTCGATGATTGCGCGGCCGATTGTCTCGCCCGCACGGAAAGTTTTCTCTACAACGTTGCCGTTGCGGAGATTTCTCAGCTTGGAGCGAACGAACGCCGCGCCTTTACCTGGTTTTACGTGCTGGAACTCGGTAACCGAGAAAATGTCGCCGTCCACTTCGACGGTCAAGCCTGTTTTGAAATCGTTAACTGAAACTGTCACTTCAAATTCCCTCCTGAATTAGCTGCTTTAATAGTCCTTAACCCAGAGTAATCAATTGTTTCGGGGATGAGGTTAATATTTTAATACCGGATTCCGTGATGACGATATCGTCCTCGATCCGCACTCCGCCAAAGCCGGGGAGATAGATGCCGGGTTCAACCGTCACAGTCATTCCGGGGGTTAAAATCGTATCGCTGTTTCTTGCAAGGCGCGGATACTCGTGAATTTCCATGCCGAGTCCGTGGCCTGTGCTATGGCCGAACTTATCGCCGTAACCGTGCTTCGTGATGATATCGCGGGCAAGCGCGTCGGCCTCGTGGCCGGTCATGCCCGGCCGGATGTGCTCGAGAGCATGAAGCTGGGCTTCCAGCACAATGTCATAGATTTCGCGATGCTTATCGGTAGGCGTTCCAACGACAACCGTACGGGTGAGGTCGGAACAGTATCCTTTATAATAGGCGCCGAAATCAAGCTTTACAAACTCATTATTGCCAATAACCCGCTCGCTAGCCACGCCATGCGGCAATGCGGAGCGTTCGCCGGACGCTACGATCGTGTCGAAGGAGGATGAAGTCGCCCCATGGCTCCTCATGTACATCTCCATCTCGAGCGCGATGTCGCTTTCCTTCACGCCGGGTCTGATGATGTTCTGCACGTGACGGAACGTGGCATCGGCCAGATCGGCCGCTTCCTGCATAATTTGCAGCTCCGCATCGTCTTTAATCATCCGCAGATCCTCGACAAGACCGGATACCGGCGTCAGCTTGATCTCGCCTAATGCTTCGCTCCAGGCTGCATATTGGCTGTATACGACCTGATCCTGCTCGAAGGCTGCGCTGCGAATTCCTTTGCCTGCCAACAGATCGCGGATATCCCCGATGACTTTCGATCCATGCTCGATCACCTGGAAAGAAGGCGCCTGCTGCGGTGCCTGTGTCATGTAACGGAAGTCCGTAAACAGGAACTGCTCCTGCTCGGTAATAACAACCGTTCCGGACGATCCCGTAAATCCGCTGAGATAACGACGGTTATGCTCGCTTCCGATAATGATCGCTTCAAGGTTTTTCTCGGCCATCGCATGTCTCAGCCGGTTAACTCTTTCGAGTGTCATGTTAAGCTCCCCTTTCACGCTGCACCATTTTGAAGCTTTGCAACAAGCGCTGCAAGTCCAAGCTCATAGCTTTGACCGCCAAAGCCTGCGATTTGGCCAATCGCCACCGGCGCAATGACCGATACATGACGGAACGATTCGCGTTTATGTATATTGGACAGATGCACCTCGACAACCGGCAGAGCCACCGTGCTTAACGCGTCTCTGAGCGCATAGCTGTAATGCGTTAATGCACCCGGATTTATGAGTATACCATCCGCCTGCCCAAATGCGCTATGTATCCGGTCAATAAGGGCGCCCTCGTGATTGGATTGGAAAAAATCCAGCTCCACGTCAAGCTGCAAAGCTTGTTCGCGCAATTTCGCTTCGATCTGGGCCAGCGTCTCTGTGCCGTAAACGCCCGGCTCCCGTACGCCAAGCATATTTAAGTTAGGCCCGTTCAAAACAACAATTCTAAGCAATTCCGCACCTCCCAATCAGCGAAAGTCTTGCATCTAGCCAAAGATCATTAGCCATTTTACCACATATGACCGCTTCTTGAGAAGTCGCAACCTGCTTAATGCGCGCCTAGCGGTTCCCGCGATGCTTCGTCGGTAAATTCGAAAGCGATCGAATAGCCGATAAATAGCCCCCATAAGAGGAAAATGCACAACTCGGAGAACAACGTGTTCCAGCCGGCAACCGTAATTTGACGGGACATGCCAAGTACCGGACCCAGCAGCAGAAAAATGACCGCCCACCACGCAAGTCCGTACAATACGCCCGGCCAAGGCCCTCTCAGCCTGCCTAGCAGCACTTTATATAGCAGCGCAGCCAGAACGGAAAATAGGATATAGCTCGCAATGCCAACGACGATCCCCCAGCCTGTCCTTAAATAAGAAGACTGAAAGAACGGGTCTGCAAACAAACCCGGCAGCTCGGTCGTAAATTTCATTTCGTAAAAGAGCCATCGGAGGATTCCCCAGATCAAGCCCGCAAAGAATCCGATCATACTGCTGAACAGCCATGGATTCGTATGATGTTGACCGCCGTACTCGCTTTTCTGACGCTCGCCGCCATTGCTTTTGCTGCTTTCATTCGTTACCGCCATGCGTATGCCCCTCCATTTTTTTATCCGCTTGAAGTCTTCTCCTAGTATGCGACTTTAGCTCCACGGATAACCAACATGATGGCGTTGGCAAATCCGTTAACGATCAAGTACAATAGACGTATACCTTTCGTCACCTGATCGGGACGATACTATTAAGGAAGGTGACAAGCTCTTGTCTCAGAACACTACAAGCATTTACGGCGGACAAGCGGTAATCGAAGGCGTCATGTTCGCAGGCAAGCATGTAAATGTAACCGCTGTACGCAGAAAAAACGATGAGATCGTTTTTTACGAGGTGCCCCGCACGACGCAGCGGTGGATCCAAATTCTTAAGAAAATCCCTCTCGTCCGTGGTTTCGTAGGAATTATTGATTCCAGCGCCAAGGGCTCCCAGCATTTGAATTTCTCCATGGAGGCTTATGCGGAGGACGAGACCTCGGATATGTCCGAGGCGGATAAAGCCGCAGCCCTGAAGAAGGAAAAGTCCGGCTGGAGCCTGGGCATGATTGTGGGCGTTGCCGCGGCGGGGGTTATTTCCTTTATATTCGGCAAGCTGCTGCTGACCGCAGCGCCGGCAGCGATTGAAAGTTTGCTGTTCGAGAATGTATTCGAGAACAAAGTTGGTCATAACCTGTTAGAAGGACTTATTAAACTCATTATGCTTCTTGCCTATTTGTATCTCATGTCGATGACGCCGATCATCAAACGGCTGTTCCAATACCATGGCGCCGAGCACAAGGTCATCAGCGCATACGAAGCCGGCGAGGAGTTAACCGTCGCCAATGTTCAGAAGTACAGCAGGCTTCATTACCGCTGCGGCAGCAGCTTTATCATTTTCACCGTTATCGTAGGGGTTATCATCTACTCCCTTCCGATCTTCGAGTGGCACAGCATTTGGGAACGCGTCTACATCCGGATTTTGCTTCTGCCGGTTACCTTGGGTATCTCTTACGAAGTGCTCCGCTGGACAAACGCCCTGCGCGATGTGCCGGTATTGCGCTACCTGGGTTATCCGGGACTGTGGCTTCAGCTTCTTACGACTAAAGAGCCCAAGGATGATCAAGTCGCCGTATCGATCGCTTCCTTCAACCGGATGCGCGAGCTCGATAAGGAAATGGGCATCAAAGCTTAAATCCATTCCAACTTAAAGGACAGGTGATATTATGCCGCGGAGATGGAACGCATCGTCAATTATCGTGCTGACGCTACTGGCCATCGGGATTTTGTACGGAATCGGACAGCATCTTACTTCGTTTCTAATTCCCATCATTGTGCTGGGCGGCATTTTCCTGCTGTATAAATATCCGCCCAACACATGGGGCACCCGTGTCCGGGTCAGACAGCAGCCTTACGTGAAACAAACAAAAACGACACCTCGGCAAAAACCGAAGTCCCGCCGCGCGCCGTTCCGGGTAATCGATGGCGGCAAAGATGACGATGACCTGCCGAAGTATCATTGACGAAAGCCCTCGAAAAACTGCGTTGCGGCCTTGAAGCCGGATTGGAACAGCTTTTCCGCCATCCCTTCGGGCAGATGGAATTGTGTAGTCCGGACACCTAGAGTAGGAATTTTCACCGTCCGGTCGCGCGCATATTTCTTAATGTAGCGCTCGTCATGGGCTTGCATCATCGTCTCGAATATCGCTTCAAGCATTGTCAACGGACCGCGTATTTCATGCGGTTCGTTGTCGTTTTTACCGACCATTTGGAAGCCTACCGTCGGAACGGGATTCGTTCTTCCCGCCTGCTCCTTATCGAACAGCCATAACGGAAAATTGCTTAACAAGCCTCCGTCCACGATATAAGCCTGATGAAGCTTCGCTTTCTCTTTACCGTTATCCGTTAAGGAAAGAAGCTTCGAGTAACGGATGACGACCGGGTCGAAGAAGTAGGGAATGCTGGCGCTCATCCGGACTGCCCGCGCAACGCTCAGCTTCTGCGGATCCATGCCGTAAATCCTTACATCCTCCGGCAGCACAAGCAATCTCCCGTTCGTAATATCCGAAGCTACGATGCGAAGCTTGCATTCCGGCAAATCCCCAAACGTTTTTATCCCCTTTGCCTCCAGCAGGCATGACATCCAATACTCCAGCGCTTCGCCGCTATAAAGCCCCTTTTTGATAAGCACCCTTAAAGCCGGACTGATTACCTTCAGGTTAAAGATAAACGATCTCTTCAGAAACGACGAGAAAGGCGTATTCTCCACGATCCGCTTGATGTCCAGACCGCTGTAATTCGCCGCAATCAGCGCAGAAATGATAGCCCCGCTTGACGTACCCGCCACCTGGTTGAATTGAATCCCCTGCATCTCCGCGGCTCTGACCGCACCTGCCAGCGATATCCCCTTCACTCCTCCGCCTTCGAACACTGCGTTAATCTTCACTTCCGCATCCTCCGGACAACGGAAGCAGTGTCAAATCCGGCTTCCATCAGAATTATATATGCGAAGAAGAATTGTCTACATGTTAGCGTTGTGAGAAAATATAGCGAAGAACCATTTTACCCTGCAAGGCTGACAGGAGTTGTCACATGGCAAAAATACATGCGGTCATCACAAATCCATTCTGCAAGCAGCCCCCTTGGCTGCCGGAAGTTAATTATAAAGATACGGTTATCCTATCGAAAAATTCCACAACGGAAGACGCCGTACTCTTTCTGACGTTGTTATGCTGGTATAACGATATAGATATTGAACAAAAACCGGATAAGGTTTTCAAGAAGCTAATAAAAAAGGATAAAGTCGCCATAAGCGGCGGAATCGCTTTTGCGGACGAGGAACGCGTAATAACTCCAAGCTGCTGCTGCGGACTGGAAGATTGGCAGGAGGTATACAAGTCGGTACGAGGCGGAACAAGTCCATGGCTTGGTCATGATCCTTACCCATCCCTTCAATACGAAGAGAATAACGTTAAGGTTTGGTCCGATGATTTTTCAGGGAAATGGAATAAAGAAATGTCTGAGGAAAAGAGAAAAGCCATGTTCTGCATTTCGTATAAACACGATGAACTCATCTCAATGTTAAGGTCCGTACGGACGGATCTATTGGATTTTTACAACTATTCCTTCGAGCAGACTTTTCCTATGGTTGGGGATAAACTTAAACGGAAGTTATTCTCTCAATACGGCAAATGGTTCAAACTAGAAGATACTATATAGATATTCGGAGAGTAGACAATGAGCTTTCATGAAATAAAAGAACAAATTATAAGCTGTATGGATTGCAAACAGAAATTTGGATTTACGCCCCATCCCGTCTTCCACGGAAAAGCGCAGTCGAAGATCATGCAGATCGGTCAAGCTCCCTCCAAAAAGGTGCACGAGAGCGGCCTGCCGTTTAATGACCCTTCGGGGGCAAAGCTGAAGTATCAGTGGTATCAAATTACGGACGACATTTTTTACAATGAAGATAACTTCTATATGACGGGTCTCGCCCATTGCTTTCCCGGCAAGCACCCTAAAGGCGGAGACAACCCTCCGCCGCTTGCCTGCGCGAATAAATGGCTCGCCAAAGAGATGGAGATGGTGGACAATCAGATCTATATCATCATCGGTGCCCGAGCGGCGAAATATTTGTTTCCAAAGGAAAATTTCGAAGACTTGGTCCTCGAAAATGCTCAGATTAACGGGAAACCGGCCATTGTCCTCCCCCACCCTTCTCCACTGAATGTAAGGTGGTTCAAAACCCATCCGTCGTTCGAGGAGAAAAGAGTGCCGGAGATTAGAGAAATAGTCTGGGATGTTCTTGGCCTTAAAGGATAGATATACTACGCCCGCCGATTTTACGGCGGGCTTTTTTACGTTGTCTGCGGCGGCGCCGGGGCTAAGGGGTATCTCCTGGAGGAGCGTAGCGTCCGCCTTTGTCCGGGTATTGCAGCCATGGCTGCATATTGTTCAAGCCATACCCGGACAACAGATGCCGAAGGAGATACCCCGTGCCCCAAGCCCGATTCCGGCCGCCTCCCACAGGACAACTAAAAAAGCCCGCCGCAAGCGGCGAGCCTTTCATTCCGTATCCAGTTCAGTCCGGATCCCTCTCAGCTCGTCCAAGCGAGATGGCTCACGGTTAAAGAATTCAACCAAGGTCTCGATGCAAGTGATTGAATCCCAGCTCAAATGATGCTCGATGCCTTCCACATCGCGGTAAATGTTCTCTTCCTGCACGCCGATAATCGTCAGGAACGACTCGAGTAAATGATGACGGTCAACTAGCCGTTTCCCCATCTTTTTCCCTTTGCTTGTCAGAACAAGCCCGCGGTATTTCTCATAAATCAAGTAGTTGTCTTTGTCCAGCTTCTGAATCATCTTGGTGACAGATGAAGGATGCACCTCAAGCCCTTCGGCTATATCCGATACGCGCGCATAGCCCTTTTCATCAATAAGCTTATAAATACGTTCCAAGTAGTCTTCCATGCTCGGAGTCGGCAATGAAGAACCCCCTAACCCTGCATTCTACACCTTGTCTCATGGCGTTACTCTTAGTATCATACAACGATTTTTAATGCTACTGCAAGCCGATTCGCTTACGCGTCTCCATTAAAACTTCATGAAAGCAGGCGTTACCTGATTCAGCCAAATCGTAATTTTGGTCATCTGATCCGTAAACAGAAGGATCCCCATCAGCACCATGACGCCCCCGCCGATTCGCATGACGACGGACGAATATTTAAGCAGCCAACGAGCCGATCCAAGGAAAAAGGCCAACAGGAAAAACGGAATGGCGAAGCCTAAAGCATACGCGGTCGTCAGCTCGAACCATGTTCCCGGCTTCGACGCCGCCAGGGCCAGAATCGCGGTCAATGCCGGACCGATGCAAGGCGTCCAGCCTGC
The DNA here is from genome assembly GCF_004345425.1 of Paenibacillus sp. BK033. Lineage (GTDB taxonomy): Bacteria > Bacillota > Bacilli > Paenibacillales > Paenibacillaceae > Pristimantibacillus. Next base: position 1,197,205 of record NZ_SLVP01000001.1, on the reverse strand, counting down.
CGAGAAGCCGACGCCAAAAATAAACGAACCGAGATATCCGGTTTTTTTGGTCGGGTCAAAATGGAAACGGCGTTCCTTCATAAGCGCCTGGGGCTGGAAAATACCCGCGAGGAATAAGCCCATGAGCACGATCAGAATAGCCGAAAGCTTCCGGATCAAATCCTCGTATTGGCTGAAAAATTCAGCGAATACGTTGGAGCCGTAGCCAAGCGTGTAATACACCGTGCAAAATCCAAGTATAAAAAACAAGGTATGCGACATCGTCCTCATTCTCATCTGGGAAGTCTGATTGTTATTCTTCAAATCACTAACGGAAATGCCGGTTATGTAGGATAAATACGAAGGATATAAAGGCAGGCAGCAAGGCGAGATAAATGAAGCAAAGCCGGCGCCAAACGCCAGCCATACGTTAATGTTATCCAAAGTTAAACACCTCAGTCGAAGTTAACTTCCCATCTTCAAACCGCGCTTCAGCAGCAGAAGAACAAGCATAATCGCAATCAATAACAAAACGATCGTACCGCCCGGCGCAAGATTCCATACGCCTGCCAGCATCAGTCCGGCCACAACGGCCAGCTCCCCGATCACGACAACCGTAATGACGCTTTGGCGAAAGCTGCGGGCTATAATCAGGCTGCAGGCAGCCGGAATAGTAAGCAGTGCCGAAACAAGCAACGCTCCCACGATTTTAATAGACGCGCTAATGACAAGTGCAGTAAGCACGCTAATCATAACATTATAGAACCGAACGGGCAAGCCGCTAACAGCTGCCGCATCCTCGTCGAACGTAAGCAGGAACAGCTCCTTCAGCTGCGTGCGGATGGCTACCAATACCACAACCGTAACGACCGCAATCGTAATGAGGTCCACATTGTCGAGGGTAAAAATACTGCCGAACAAATAACCGTTCACATTAATATTAAAGCCCCTGCCCATCGTGAACAATATCGAAGCCAGCGCAACGCCGCCGGACATGATAATGGCAATGGACAATTCCGCGTATGTTTTGTACGTTTTCCGCAGCTTCTCGATAAAGAAGGAAGCAATAATCGCGAACACCAGGCCAACCGCTACCGGATATACGCCAATCAGGAATCCTAGGGCAACCCCCGCAATCGATACGTGGGACAATGTGTCGCCAATCATCGATAAGCGGCGCAGCACGAGAAAAATACCCATAAGCGGTGCCGTGATCCCGATCAGTACGCCTCCGATTAACGCCCGCTGAAAAAACTCACTAGCCAAGATCTCCAACCGTAACGACCTCTCTCCTGCTCTCCATTTGTTGACGAAGCTCCTTCAAGCTATGCGTCAAATCGTTCTCTACGCAATTCTGCAGATCATGCGAATGCTTCTTGTAAAATTTCAGCTTGCCGCTTTCCGCCGCAGGCTGCTGGCCTAGATAAGACCGGATCATTTCCATGTCGTGCGATACCATTAGAAACGTAATGTTATGATGCTGGTGCATATGCTTGATCATATGGAAAAAGCCTTCCTGCGTCTCCGAATCGATGCCAACCGTTGGTTCATCCAAAATCAGAAGCGACGGATTGTTAATCAGGGCTCTTGCGAGAAACACCCGCTGCTGCTGTCCGCCGGACAGCTCTCCGATCCGCTTCATTGCCAGATCCTCTATATTCATCGCGTGAAGGGCATCCTCGCATTTCTTCTGATCGGCTTTCGTGATTTTGCGGAAAAGCTTATTCCGGCTGTACAGCCCCGACAATACAACCTCTCGCACGGTTGCCGGGAACAGCGGATTAAACGAATTTTTCTGCGGCACGTAACCGATCCGATCCCAGTCCTTGAACTGGGACACCGGCTGGCCGAACAGGCGAATCGTTCCGCTCTCCGGCTTCAGCAGCCCGACAATCATGCGAAGCAAGGTTGTTTTGCCAGCGCCGTTTGAGCCGATCAAACCTATGAAATCCCGTTCTTTTACCGAAAAATTAAGCCCTTTGTGAACCGCCTGGCTCTGATAGGAAAAAGATACGTTCTCCAGCGTTATTATATCTTGGTGACAACTCGCGTTTTGCATCGTTGCCCTCCTCTCTCCATAACCCTTGTATTATTCCTGTAATCCGGTCAATAAATTTTGCAGATTCTTCTGCATCAAGCTGAGATAATCCTCGCCGGCTTTTTCCTGCTTTGGCGTAAGACCCTCGATCGGATTAAGCACGAGCAGCTTCGTATGCGTTTCGCTTGCGATCGTTTTTGCCAGATCCGGCGATACCATCTCTTCGAAATAAATATATTTGATGCCCTCCGACTTCACAAACTTCGCAACCTTAAGCAAATCCTGGGCGCGCGGCTCGGCATCGGGGGACAGACCTGTTATCGCGATCTGCGTCAACCCATAGTCTCTGGCTAAATAACCAAAAGCCTGATGGGAGACTACAATCGATTTATGGGGTGCTGCCGCTAACTTAGACTCAAATTCCTCGTTCAGCGCTTCCAGCTTGCCTGCAAGCTCATCATAATTCGCCTCGAAATCTTCCTTGTGGGCAGGATCGGCCTGAATCAAGCTGTCCTTCACATTGGCCGCCATCACCATAGCAGACTTCGGACTCACCCAGGTATGCGGATCGACATCAAGCCCGTGGTCATGATCATGCTCGCCATGATCGTGGTCTTCCTCTTCTTCTTCGGGATTTCCATGTATAAGTTCAATTCCCTTGCTCATCTCGGCCGTGATCAGGCCGGTGTTCTTGGGCAGACCATTCAAAAAATCATCCGTCCAGCCTTCAAGGCCGGCCCCGTTATACAAGAACAGCTGCGCCTTCGAAGCGATGGTCAAATCTTGGCTCTTGGGCGTCCAGTCATGAGGCTCTACGCCGGCGGGAATAAGATTGACGACATTTACGCGGTCTCCGCCAATTTCCGATGCCAAATAATAGAGGGGATAAAAGCTGGTAACGACATTGGTCTTGCCTTCAACCAGCGTTTTATCCGAATTAGTCCCGCAAGCTGCCAAAAATACGATCATGGCCGACAGCAGCAAACTCATATGTTTTATAGAGCGCATTCGTATAATCTCCATTTCGAAACTCTTTTTAGTAATCGTTACTATTACGTTCTAGATTATACGAGCGGGATTACACCCTGTCAACCAAAAACTATTAACTACTATTTACAAGCCGGTACCCGTGCATACGTGATGACGAAAGAGAACCGCCTCGGACTGGATATCCGGGCGGTTCTCGATATTACGATTTACTTCACGACTGCGCCGTTTGGCATGTCATCCGGCACCGTTGCAAGCGTTAAATGATCGCCATGCGAAGCCGCGAGGATCATCCCTTGCGACAGCTCGCCGCGAAGCTTCACCGGCTTCAGGTTGGTTACGCAAATGACTTTGCGGCCAACCATCTGCTCCGGCGTGTAAAACTTAGCGATACCGGATACCACCTGGCGCTGCTCATAGCCAAGATCAAGCTGCAGCTTGAGCAGCTTGTCGGCTTTTTGCACCGGCTCGGCTGCAATGACTTGAGCGACGCGAAGCTCAACCTTGCCGAAATCCTCAATGCCGATTTCTTCCTTCGCTTCAACCGCCGGCACGGCCGCTTGCGGCGCGTTGTCTGCCGCCGGCGCAGCCGCTTCGGTCTTAGCCGCGGCTCCGCCGCCCATGGCAGCAGCGATATAGGCTACTTCTTCGGCCGCATCCAGACGAGGGAAGACAGGCGCTCCCTTGCTTACGCGCGTGCCGCCAGGCAGCTGTCCGAAGCGCTTGGTGCTGTCCCAAGCGGTCAATTCGCCTTCTTCCAGGCCAAGCTGGCGCCACAGCTCGCGAGGAGCGTGCGTCAGGTAAGGCTGAAGCAGGATCGAGATGATGCGGAGCGATTCCGCCAGATGATACATGACGGAAGCCAGTTCGTTCTTCTTCGCTTCGTCCTTCGCAAGCGCCCATGGAGACGTCTCGTCAATATATTTATTCGTACGGCTGACAAACTGCCAGATCGCCGACAGAGCAACGGAGAATTCCATCGTTTCCATAGACGCTTCAACCTGGCGTACGGTTTCTGCCGCAAGCACTTGCAGAGACTCGTCAAATGCCGTTACATTGCCGCCGTAAGCGGGAATTTCGCCATCGAAATATTTATCGATCATCGCTACCGTACGGTTGAGCAGGTTGCCAAGGTCGTTTGCCAGATCGAAGTTGATTCGGTCAACAAAATTTTCCGGAGTGAATGTACCGTCGGAACCAAACGGCACCTCGCGGAGCAGGTAGTAACGAACCGCATCCAGGCCGTAACGGTCGATCAAGGTCACCGGGTCAACAACGTTCCCTTTCGACTTCGACATTTTGCCATCCTTCATCAACAGCCAGCCATGCGCAAACACCTTCTTCGGAAGCGGCAGTCCAAGGGCCATCAGCATGATTGGCCAATAGATCGTATGGAAACGCACGATTTCCTTGCCGACCAGATGAACGTCTGCGGGCCAGAAGCGGTCATACAAATCGCTGCTTCCTTCTTTGCCATAACCGAGAGCTGTGATGTAGTTCGACAACGCATCGATCCAGACATAGATGACATGCTTTGGATCTCCAGGGACTTTGATGCCCCAGTCGAAGGTTGTACGGGATACCGCAAGATCTTCCAGACCCGGCTTAATGAAGTTGTTGATCATTTCGTTCTTGCGCGATTCCGGTTGAATGAAATCCGGGTTCTCTTCGTAATGCTTCAGAAGGCGATCGGCGTATTTGCTCATCCGGAAGAAATAGCTTTCTTCCTTCACCAGCTCTACCGGACGTCCGCAGTCCGGACAGTTGCCGTTCACCAGCTGGCGCTCAAGGAAGAACGATTCGCATGGCGTACAATACCAGCCCTCGTATTCGCCTTTGTAAATATCGTCCTGCTTCAGCAATTGGGCGAAAATCTTCTCAACCGCTTCCTTATGGCGCGGCTCCGTCGTGCGAATAAAATCGTCGTTCGAAATTTCCAGCTTTGACCAGAGCTCTTTGATGCCAACCACGATATCATCGACAAACTGCTGCGGCGATTTGTTTTTGTCCTTGGCGTTGCGTTCGATTTTCTGGCCATGCTCGTCCGTGCCGGTCAAATACCAGACATCGTACCCCCGAAGACGTTTATAGCGCGCCATGGCATCGCCTGCTACCGTCGTATACGCATGTCCGATATGAAGCTTATCGCTCGGATAATAGATCGGCGTCGTCAGATAGAAGGTTTTTTTATCGTTACCCATTTGTCATTCCTCCGTTATGATCGTAATGAAGCGAGAGAACGCAAAAAACTCCCGTCCAACATGGGACGAGAGTTCAAGTTCACTCACGCGGTACCACCCAAATTCCCGCTGCGCTTTTATGATTCAACCACCGCACAGCAGCTTCGTGTTGCCGCCATTCTGAGCGGCAGAGCCGTTAACGCCGGCTTTACGCGATTCCCTTACCTCTCATGCAGGCTCGGAAACAGATTCTCCGGGACCATCTTCCGATGTGTATCCATACCGGCTTCCAGCGTGTCGCCCGGCTCTCTGTCATGGCATCTTCATCGTACTTATCCGTTCATCGAATATAGGAAATATGCTTATATGACAAAATATAACCAATGGAGTGCTCCATTGTCAAGGAGCAGCCGTTCCGTCCGCATCGTTCTTCTGCTCGCCCGGGACAGGCGGAACGGGATCGTACCCCCCGGGATGGAACGGATGGCATCTGGCGATCCGTTTGGCGGCAAGCCATGAGCCCTTAACAGCTCCGTGCTTCTCAAGCGCCTCGAGGGCATACGCCGAACAAGTGGGATAATAACGGCAGGTCGGCGGCGTAAGCGGCGATATAACCTTCCGGTAAAAAAGGACCGGCGCCTTCATCACCCTTACGGCCGTTCGGCTGTGCGCCATCAGTTTGCCCCGGCTTCCGACTCTTCTTGAATGCAGTCTTTGCAGTAGCCGAATACTTCGAATTTATGCTTCACCACTCGGAAATCATCCGGCACGACCGTCTGCTCCATCGGACAGAACGTAATCGGGTACGTATGGCCGCATTGCAGACAAATCATATGATGGTGATGGTCGTTTTCCCTGCAATGAAGCTTGAATTTAACGCCATCCTCAAAGATAACCTGCTCGATAACCCCAAGCTCCTCCATCACGCGCAAATTGCGGTATACGGTATCAAAGCTCAGGCCCGAGTAGGACTTGCCCATATATTCGTAAACTTCCTTGGGTGCCAGGTAGCCCGGAGTCTCCGCAAATAATTTGGCCAGCGATTTGCGCTGGTCCGTAATGCGAAGTCCTTGTCCGGTCATTCTTTGTATAATTTCATCTATGGTATGCAATGGAAGGACCTCCGACAATAAAGTGTCTTTCTATTCATAATGCCGAAAAAAAAGACTCTCGTCAATGAGAGCCTCTCTTAGGACGCGGCTTGATTCATCCGTTCAGCCGCATGTTTATCAGAAAACTTGCACACATAGCCAGGAATAACACAATGCTTATGATCGACACCCATTTGCGTCTTGTTTTCGCCGCCGCGAGTCGTTCCCCGCCTGCGGGATCCAGGGCCGCTTCCGTAACGGATCGATGCATGAACAGCAAGGTAATGACCGATGCCACAAAAAACATATTAATAACAAACCAGATCGCCGTCCACATCATAACGGAAACCCTCCCTACTTATCTGCAGAAACCCGCTATACATACCATTTGTTCAATATAATCATTAAAACGATAAAGCTGACGACCGCTCCCGCAAAACAAACCCATCCGTAACGAAAGCGCTGCTGGAACATACGAAGAATGCCAAGACTCAATAATCCGAAAATGAGCAATAAGAAGACGACCCCGATAATAAATAATGATCTAGAGATGTCACTGACATCGACTAAAGTCACTGCATACACTCCCCTATGTAATAATGCAAGCACACAATTAGCATTATAAGGGATTGTCCCTTCATTCGCCAGCCGCAATCCGCAAGAAAAGGCGACAAGGTGAAACGGCTTTCACCGCTTAGCCATAATATCGTTTTCTCCCCAAAAGAAAACGACGGCCGCAAGGCCCTGGATTAGCGGCCTTTCAACCATCGTATATCCGTTTCATAATAAGTACCGGCCTTGGGTCTTTTGCGCAGCTTGACTTGCAAAATATAATTTTTCACAACCGCCTGGCAGATGGTCGGCTTCACAAGCTTAGGCAGTTTGATGATTTCCTTCTGCTGATTTGGAAGTCCTTCAATCCTTAATCGGTCATCGCGCACGTACAATCGAAGATTTTCCCGGCTTACCTCACGCGGAAGGTGGAACTTCACAAGTAAGTCCTGATGAGTTTCAAAGAATGAAAGCCCCTCGTTTTCATCCGCCTGATCCAAGATGGAATTTGCTGCCGATGGCAGTGATTTGGTCATCATCTTGCGGACGAATTTCTCCACCCAATCCGGCTCCTTCATCACATCGAAGCCCTTTGGAAGCCGCTGGCCGTCAAGCCATCTCTCGAGCTCATCCCATTTGTTCTCCACGATCCCGTTCACCTCCAAGCCGTTCCCTCTTAGCATATGCGAAGCTGGGTGGAGCGGCTACTTCCTTCCATGCGCTGGGCACTTATCCAGCGCGGGCGGCGGAACCTCTGGGCGTATGCCGCATACGATAATATACGAGACGCTTTAAGGGAAAAGGGTGAGTACGAATGCCTTCTATCGTTGGATTTGTAAAAGTCGTCAGCGTCGGCTCCAGTGCCGTCGTTCATTTCGGAGACGCGGTTCAAGTATCGCCCTCCAGTCAGACGAAAACCTATGCTGGCTCCGGCTCGTTCCTGACGGGAAGCCTGGCAAATTCAAACAATGCGGTCAGCGCAACCAACACGCTTGATCCGGACGTTCAAGACAACTCCCAGAACAATCTGGAAACCGTGGTGTAACGCATGAACTGGACCATTTATCAGACGATCACCATACAGCAGCTTCGGGTAAACAGCGTATCGAACAGCTCCGTCTTGCAGGTAGGAAGCGCGGGATCGATCCGATCTTTATCCCAAATGTACAATTCGGGCGGATTTACTGGACCCGCTCCGCAGCTAGGGGAAGAAAGCCCGCTGTCGCTGGTCCCGCTTCCCGATCCCGCTTAATATGAGAGGAGGCTTATATCATGCAGCAGCAGCCGCCCGGCAATGGGCTGTCTCCATGGCAAGCCTGGTCGCTTGAGCTACAAGCCAAGCTAAGAGCGCAGCAGAGCCAGATCTATTCATTGGAGCAGCAACTCGCTGTTCTAAACGAGCAGCTGAAGCAACTGGAGAACAAGCCAACCTATAATATCGAGAAGCTGGAATATCATTTTGACCAATTAAAGGTCGAGAAGCTTGAAGGTACGTTAAATATCGGAATGACGCCGCCCGGAATAACAGGCGGAGACGGGGATATCGATCAGCTGGCGGTTCCGCATAAGCCAAACGTTTATCCGGCGGCAGCCTCCGGCTTGACTCCGCCGTCCGAGCCTTATGCAGACATACGGGCCGAGGTGGACCGTTTTTTAAGCCAGCACGGTGCGCAAAGGCTTATCGCGCTCGAGACGGAATACGGAGTAGATCTTGATCCTTATCATCGCCGCATGGTTCTGGAGGATATCCGCAAGCAGCTCCCTTCCCGCATCCATTTCTATATGCAGCTGAAGCCGGGTGAGGCCGAGGCAGGAGCTGCAGGACAAGGACAAAATCCGCAAACCGAGCAGGAGAAGAAAGACATGATATTATCCAAAACAATCAGAGACGCGGATGCCGCCATGCAAAAATATGTCCAGTCGCTAAAAAGCGGCAATGGCGCCTGACAGGAGAGGTAAGCGATGGTGAATTTCACGGTGCACAATTGCGGCTTGACCGTTGGGAACATTGAAATATTGGGTGTATCGGCGGCCTCGATGTTCCAGATCGGCGACTCCGACTATGTCACCTTGTATTCGATGTTTGATACGCCTCCCGAATCCGTCATTGCCGGCCCGCTAGCTCCGCTCCCCACACCGGAGGGCGAAGAGGAAGCGGTTGGCGAATCTCCGATGGCCGGCTAGGAGGAACCGTTCGAATGGAAGCGTCTTATCCCATAAGGGTATCCCAGATTGGACTGGTGTCCGTCGTTGACGTTTCAATAGGTGCGATTATTCAGTTCGGGGACCGCGCCGTAGGCTCGCCTAAGCTGAATGCCCTTGCCGTTCAACGGGCAATCGATCACACGAGGGCGGGAAGCGTGTACTTCGAATCTTATCCGATATTCAACCGCCCGCTTCCCAAGCTAATCGACCCGGTAGCGGACTCCGGAGAGGATGTTCGCATCAACCGGGTAAACCACTGCCCGCGGATTAATGTAGGCTGCGTAAGCGTGGTCGGCGTGGGCTCCACTTCAAGCCTGCTCGCGGGCAACGCGATGCGGACAACCGCGGAATCCAGGATCAAGCATATCCGGCAGTACGAAAAAACGCTGATTTCTATTCCCTAGGCGAATTCATCAAAACCATCTGCACAGGTACAAATGTCCAATTCCTCCCCCTTTCACGCTCATATATTGGTCTTGTGATCGGTAATCACAACAACGACTCGGGAGGAATGAACAATGGGTTACCCTGTAGCAGGAGCTAATATGGGCTATGGACCGGTTCAAGGAGTCTGGAACAATAGCGCTGCCTATATTCTTGTTTTATTCATATTGCTGGTTATCATTATCCGTACCTGCAGCTTCTTTTAAATAGCCGCTTCGGATCGCAACAAAGCCGCTTAGCTATATGCTAAGCGGCTTTTCTTCATGGCTTTACGGCTTTGCCCCCTGAAGCTCTTTGTATTTCGCGGCGTATTTGCTTACGCTTTGAACAAAGGTTGCATGAGACCAGGTCAGCGGCGCCACGGACAGCGGCGAACCGTCGAAAGGGTTAAGCTGCTCCGGCAGCAGCCCGCTCGATAATGCGTGGTCGACAACCCATTCCAGCGTCCTGAGCGGACCTTCCAGATCTGCCAGCGTAAGCGCGGATTCAATCTCGTAATTGGCCACCCACAGCGTACAGATGATCCACGGATTGCCCGGAACCTGGTCGATTTCTCCGGATTGCTGGAAGTAATAATCATTGGTATATCGGGCAATGCCGCCAATATGAGTCTTGACCCGGAGACCTTCCTTTATGGCATTCATCGTCTTCTGCACGCGTTCATCATGAACGGACAAGACGCCAAACTCCCATAATCCGAAGATACTGCTCTCCAGCGTCATATCCTTCACCCACCGGTTATCCCGTTGCACAAGCCCGCGGGCGAAACGTCCGGACTCTTCATCCCAGAGATGCGTTAATATTCCGGTCTTGACCGTATGGGCCATATTGCGGTAATGGTCGCTCCGCTCATAATCCCCAAACAGCTCGGTGAAGAAGGCGCCTGCCATTAGACCGGCATACACGGAAGCAGCCGTATAAGTCCAGATCCCGTACCGCTCCTCCCAAAGATCATAGCTTGGCTTCGGCAGCGACAGCTCCGGCTCGATGTATTCACTTAGGAAGGAGGCTGCCTTCCGGATCAAGCTGCTGTAGAGCGATTGGGGCAGCTCGATAACCTGATTACGCGAATAGTCCTGCCATAACGCGAACAGGACAAGCGCGGTTTCGTCTTCCTGGATCGGAATTCTCTGGCTCCCCTTCACAATATACGGATGCCAGCTGGAGCCTACCGTTCCGTCCGGATTGTACTTGTGATACAAATAGCCTTCCGGAGACAACGCGTTCGCGCAGAAATAAAAAAACGGAGTAATGACGCTCTGATATCCTGCCAGCGACATCGCCTCGGCGATTAGCGCGCCGTCACGCGGCCACATATAACTGTAATGATCCCGGTTATACTGCAAAATATCCGTATCATTCGCAGCCAAAATCGCACCGCGCTCATCGACCTGCGTACGGACAAGCAGCAGACTATGCTTAAACATCCGGGTGACCTCTTTGGGCAAATCCCCTAAATTGTCCTCGGAACGCTGCAGCCAATGCTTCCAGTAAATGACGATCCGGCTGAGCAGCTTCTCTGGATGATTATCCTTCACGTATTTATGAAGGGTTTTGACTTCCTCGAGATTTTTGCCGACGGACATCCAGTAATACAGCGTCTTCTCGCCGTTGCCAGGAACCATTGTGCGCAGACCAATCGTACTGTCAACCGAGCCTTGGGCAATCGTATTGCCCATCAGCACGCCGTCTTCCGCGTCGCGCCAGGTTCCCTCCGCGGAGTGAAACCTTTTAATGCCCGTTGAGTACTGCATAATGCCGCCTTCATCCGTACAGCCGCTAAACATGAAGTAATTCGAGCGCTTATAGTGAAACATCGTATTGTTTTCCGGATAGTAAGCGGCCGTATCTCCTACTTCCGAGCCTTCGATCATCAGATCCTGATGGAAGAAAAGCCGGGCTTCCCGGCTTTCGTTCCTCCTGTTGCGTACAACAACCCGTTTAATGTAGATGCATTCGCGCTGATGAATGCCATCGTTCATTTGCAGCTCTACGCCCAGTCCCTCATGCCTCGCGATAATGTTCGTCACAAGGGAATCCTCGATATAGTTCAGCTCGAATGTCCATTCCTTCTCATCCAGCCAAGAAAATGCGCCTCCGATCCAGATCCCGAACCGGCAATAGTGACCGCCCACATGGTTTAGCTGTCCGACATACGGAAAATAAATATCCCGAATAAAACAATGTTGATCCAAATTGAGCAGCAGCTTACCATTGCCGATTACAAGGTGACGGGCCATCTTTCAGTCCCCTTTCGAGAAGCAAGAAGTTGATCGTACAAGGCTATATAAGCTTTTGCCGAGCGGCTCCAGCTGTAATCTTCCTTGCCGGCGTTTTCTACGATGCGGCGCCATACGGCATCATCGCGGTAGAAGTGAAGCGCCCTTCTCACCGTATACATGAAATCGTCCGCGTTATAATGCGTGAAGCTGAAGCCGTTGCCTTCCCCGGTCTCTTCATTATAGGAGAAGACCGTATCCTTTAGACCGCCGGTTTCCCGGACAACCGGAATGGAGCGGTAACGAAGAGCGAGCAGCTGGCTTAAGCCGCAAGGCTCAAAACGTGATGGCATGAGGAAAATATCCGAGCCTGCATAGATCCTTCTAGCCAGGCGGTCATTGTAACCAAGCCATACCGCGGCTTTATTCGGATAACGGGCGACCAGCTGATTCATGGCATTCTCGTAATGCCAATCTCCCGCTCCCAGAACTACAAGCTGTACATCCTCCTGCATAAGCTCGTCAAGCTTCCAGGTAATGAGGTCCATCCCCTTCGACTCCACGAGACGGCTGATTATTCCGATCAGCGGGATATCTTCCGACTCGGGAAGGCCAAGCTCCGCCTGCAAGCTCAGCTTGTTCTTCCGCTTGCGGGAAGTAGAGGAACGGTAAGGCGTATGTAGGGCATCATCGTTCATCGGGTCGTATAAATCGGTATCAATCCCGTTAATAATGCCTGCCAGATCGCCGGAGCGGCTGCGCAGCAGCCCGTCAAGCTTCTCGCCATGCTCCCAGCTCTGAATTTCCCGGGCGTAGGTTTCGCTGACCGTCGTAAGCTTGTCCGCATAGACAAGCCCCCCTTTCAGGCAGCTTGCGGCACCGTGGAACTCCAGCTTGTCGGCGGTGAACATCTCGTCTCCCGCTCCCAGAAGCTCCTTTAAGAGGTCAATGCCGAACAACCCTTGATACATCAGGTTATGGATCGTGAATACCGACTTCACGCCGTCCCAGGCTGGGTCATTCGCGTAACGGGTGCGGAGCAGGAACGGAATAAGTCCGGCCTGCCAATCATGGCAATGTACGATATCCGGCGTGTAATCCAGGTACCGCACAGCCTCCATAACCGCCACGGAATAGAAGACGAATCGCTCGGCATCGTCGTTATAGCCGTACAGGCCTCTGCGCCCGAAGTAGTATTCATTATCAAGCAAATAGAAAATCACACCGTCGATTTCCGCCCGGAACAATCCGCAATATTGGCTTCTCCAGCCAAAATTTACATAAAATTCAGCAATTCGCTCAAAATTCTGAATATAATAATCTGGGATCTCTTCATACTTGGGCATAATAATACGAACATCGGCTCCACGCTGCTTGAGCGCCTTCGGCAAAGCTCCTGCAACGTCAGCCAGTCCGCCCGATTTGGCGAGCGGAGTTGCTTCGGAAGCGGCCATTAATATATTCACGCCTGATCACCTCATACCCTATCCATAATTTAATTGCTATTTATATAATCTTACGCTTGCCTGCCAGAAACGGATTTTCGGAAGAACCGCGGATATCGCGGTCATACTGTACGCGCACATCCTTATCCAGAATGCAGTGCTGGACCAGACTGTTCTCGCCGATGTCGCCGTTTTGCATAATGATGCTGTTGCGGACAACGGCACCCTTGCGGACATGGACTCCGCGGAACAGAATGCTGTTTTCGACCGTTCCTTCTATACGGCAGCCATTAGCAATAAGGGAGTCGGTCACCTTGGATGTTCCCAGATAGCGGGCTGGAGGCTCATCTTTGCCTTTCGTGAAGACCGTCCCCGGCTGGAAGAACAACTCACGCCATACTTGGGGGCGAAGCAGGCTCATGTTGCTCTGGTAGAAGCTCGACAGAGTATTTACGATTGCCAGATAACCCTCATGCAAATAGCCGTAGACGCGAAGTTTATCGATTCTCGAGAAAATGGCGTGGCGGACCAGATGGTCCTGCCCTTGGGCAAGGGAAGTTTCGACAAGCTCCATTAGGAAATCCTTGCGCATCACGTACATTTCCATGGAACAGATATCGCTGTTCAATCTTCCGTAATGGTCCTGCATGGCCGTTATGCGGCCATCCCCATCCATCTTCATTTTGCGGGCCTTGCCTCCCATCAGATCGGCATCCCGCTTGCATACGATCGTAATATCCGCTTCGCGCTCCTTATGCGCTTCGATAATCGGTTCGAAATCAATATTGCAAACCATATGACTGCGGGCAATCACGACATATTCCAGCGTAGAACGGTTGAAATAATCGCGGTGCTGGTAGAAATGATATAAGTCCCCGCGGCTGATTTCCTGAATGTCGTCCGTTGCCGGAGGAAGCAGGAACAAGCCGCTCTGACGGTTATTTAAGTCCCAATGGTCGCCGGAACCAACGTGATCCATTAGGGAACGGTATTTCGTATGTGCGAATACGGCTACTTTATTGATTCCGGAGTTCACCATGCTTGACAGGATGAAATCGATAAGCCGGTATCTTGCGCCAAACGGCACGGTTGCCAGGCAGCGGTTCTGCGTCAGCCGCTCCATATCATCGTTTTCGTGAATCAGATTTATGACGCCCATAACTTGATGTTTCATGACGGCTCCACCTCCAGCAGCATCGGTTCATTGGATACAAACTCGCCTACGGCAACAACGGTAATCGCATCATCATCTGGACTGCCGATGCATACGCCGTCTTCAATTACAGCACCTTCACCAATTATCGCCCGGTAGATGCGGGCTCCTTCGCCAATTTTCACATTCGGCATAATGACCGATTGGCTAACGATACTGTTTTTGCCCGTCGTAACGCCAAAGAACAAAACGGAACGTTCGACATCGCCTTCCACAATGCAGCCTTCAGTCACCATGGAGGAGGATACGCTCGCCCCGCAAGCGACGTATTGGGCAGGACGATTCGGACTGACGGAGAAAATGCGCCAATCTCTATCGGCCAGATCCAGCGAAGGCTTATCGTCGAGCAAATCCATATTGGCTTCCCATAAGCTTTCGATCGTGCCGACATCCTTCCAGTAACCGCGGAAAGCGTACGCGCTCAGATGCAATCCGTCTCTCATCATCGACGGAATAACGTCCTTGCCGAAGTCGTGACTGGAATTGCGGCTGGCTTCATCGTAAATCAAATACTTCTTCAAAACCGACCAGGTGAAAATGTACACGCCCATCGAAGCGATATTGCTGGTCGGGTTTTTAGGCTTTTCCTCGAAAGCCGTAATCCGGTCTTCGTCATCGACGTGCATAACGCCAAAACGGCTTGCTTCCTTCCACGGCACCTCAATGCCGGCAATCGTAATATCCGCCCCGCTTTTCTTGTGATGCTGCAGCATCAAATCGTAATCCATTTTATAAATATGGTCACCCGAGATGACCAGAACATAGGTTGGGTCGTAGCGTTCAATAAACGCCATGTTTTGATAAATCGCATTTGCCGTGCCTTTATACCAGACTCCGCCTTTTTGTTTCACGTATGGAGGCAGAATGGCCATGCCGCCATCCCTGCGGTCCAGCCCCCATGGGCTTCCGATGCCCAAATACCGGTTCAATTCAAGCGGCTGGTATTGCGTAAGAACGCCAACCGTGTCGATGCCAGAATGCGTGCAGTTGCTCAAAGTAAAATCAATAATGCGGTACTTTCCCCCGAAATAGACCGCCGGCTTCGCCAAATCCTTTGTGAGAACCCCCAGTCGCTTGCCTTCTCCTCCCGCAAGCAGCATTGCAATCATTTCCTTTTTTCGACCCATGACACCAACCCCTTCTTAATGTGGTCTCCGCCCGCAAAGCTGAATAATTGGAAGGATAATGGGGGGAGATTGATGGAAATGCTTTGGTTATAGCCGTGCCAGCTCACTTTCTCGCTGTCATGCTTCTGAATACACTGTGAATCGGAACCTCCGAACTGTACCTCATTGCTGTTTAGGATCATGCGATAACAGCCCGGCTGCGGCACGCCTAATCGATAATGGGTATAACCGTTTCTGGAGAAGTTGGCAACCGTAACAGTGAAGCCCTGCTTGCCATAACGAATGAAAGATATGATCGATTGTTCGGCATTATTCACATCAATCCATTGAAAAGCGTAAGCGTCTTGATCTCTTTCCCATAGGGACGGTTCATGGGTATAAACATGGTTCAAAGCCTTGACATAGTCGTGCATTTTTCCGTGCAGCTCGTAATCGAGCAGCATCCAGTCAAGCGGTTCGCGGTCCTTCCATTCGTCGAATTGTCCCCATTCGCTGCCCATAAACAGCAGCTTCTTGCCCGGATGAGCGATCCAATAGCCGTATAACAAACGCAATTGAGCAAATTTCTCCTCATAGGAGCCCGGCATTTTGTTCAGCAAGGAACGCTTGCCGTGTACAACCTCGTCATGCGAGAACGGTAAAACGTAATTTTCAGAGAAAGCGTACAAAAGTGAGAAAGTAAGTAAGTGGTGGTGGTGTGTGCGGTCGGCAGGATCCATCGACATGTATTTGAGCACGTCGTTCATCCAGCCCATATTCCATTTAAAGTTAAATCCCAGCCCGCCTAAGTATGTAGGTGAGGTGACTGCAGGCCAAGCGGAAGAATCTTCTGCGATCATTAGTGCGTCTGGGTAGTAGTGAAATACGGTTTCGTTAAGCCGTTTCATGAAGCGGAGAGCGTCTAGATTGTCAGTTCCGCCATACTCGTTCCAGGTGAAGAGCTCGGGCGGTTTATCCATGTGGAGATTGATCATGCTGGCGACGGCATCAATCCGAAGACCGTCGAAGTGGAACATTTCCATCCAGTAGATGGCATTGGAGACGAGGAAGCTGATCACTTCGTTTCGTTTGAAGTCGAAGGCCAGTGTTCCCCATAAAGGCTTTTCGGCAAGCCGCTCATCGTTTCCTTCAAAGATCGGAGTACCGTCAAAGCTTCGCAATCCGTGATCATCCTTGCAAAAATGTCCGGGAACCCAGTCCAGAATAACGCCAATGCCGTACGCGTGGCAGCGGTCAATAAATTTCATTAGCTGCTTCGGCTTGCCGTAACGGCTGGAAGGCGCATAATAACCGGTGACCTGATAACCCCAGGATTGGTCAAAAGGATGTTCGTTGATTGGCATCAGCTCGATGTGGGTATATCCCATCTTGGCAACGTAAGGAACAAGCTGATCGGCAAGTTCTTCATAGGTGAGGAAGTTCTCCTCCCCTTTCAGCTGCCAGGAGCCGGCGTGCACTTCATAAAGCATTAGCGGATTGGAGTATGCCGGCCGCTTGTGCCGAGATTCCATCCATTTCTTATCCCGCCATGGGAATCCGTATAGATCAGACACTACGGAGGCGGTTTGAGGACGCCTTTCGGCGAGGAAAGCGTAAGGATCCGCCTTGAGCAGCCGCTGTCCTGTTGAGGTCACGATCTCGTACTTGTAAACAGCGCCTTCGCCAAGTCCCGGTACGAAGTGAACCCAGACTCCTGTCGAAGACACGCGCTCCATTAACGAACCGGAACCATCCCAGTTGTTATGCTGGCCAACAAGCCGAACCTCCCTGGCGTGCGGAGCCCACACTGCAAACCTGACGCCATCTTTACCGTCCCAGTCCATGACATGCGCTCCCATGAACCGGTAACTGTGGTGAGAGCAGCCTTTGTTGAACAGATACAAATCGCTCAGCAGAAGGCCGTATGGTGCCGTTTGAATCATTTCCGACAATCGCCTCCATTTGGTTAGAATGGTACCGTAGCGTTAAAGGATTCATTTTCTGGTAAATAGGGAGTTACCTTCATTATACATATTTTCATGAAAATAAACACCCCATTTTCAGAAAATGGATGTGACATTACCTTACATCATTTTGTTCATTTTTCTTTAAAACGCGATTGATGTAATAATGCTTGACACAAAGTCCTTTCGATACGGCTTGACTTGTACAATTGATCCAGCTGCAATTGACCAGTTTCTTTGTCCTGCGGGGCATGACGGTATTAGGATCGCCATGCCTCATCAGTCGTTGATGATGCATGGAGCACAGGTCTCTTGCCTTGATCGGTTTGGAGCAATTATCGATCCCGCATGTTTTCATGTTGACTGTTTTCCCCCTATGTTTCAAACCTGCGTTTTCTTATATTACCCGAGAACATAGATTCATACAAAACTCGCTGTTAGCTTAACACTCTACCTTTTTGTCATAGAAATGCCAGCTTCCGCATGATTGAACCGTTTCATGCCAGCAAGTTTAATTTATTAAACCAAACTGCATTTATTCTTGACGATTTTGTTAAATATAGTAAAGCTATTGTATAGTACAAGCGTAAAGCTTATACTCGATTTTGTGCATTGGCGCGCTTGGAATTAAGGGAGGAGCAGCTTTGACAGCATTTTATCAAATCTTCCAAATACTTGATCAGCCTATGACGCTTGTCCGAGTATCGAAGGCAGAAACAACGATTCACGAAACGAATGAAGCCTTCTGCAGGCTTTCCGGATATACACAAGAGCAGCTGAAGGGAATGTCCCTTGAGCTGCTAATTGCGAACTATTTGCCATGCGACATCAGCCTGCATTTTACGCAGGAGACCGTCCTGACATCCGCCAAGCAAGAAGAAATTGCGGTGCATCTGGAATTCCGGGCTTTAACCGTATCCGATCAGGATGACGCCAGATATGCGCTGATCATCTACGAGGATAAGAGCGGATACGCGCACGAAGAGCCTTTAACGGCAATTAAGCAAGTCTACGACTCTTCCAAACGGCTTAAGATGTGGATGGCCAAACGGGATATCAGCGCCAACCAGATGGCTGCCGCAACGAACATTTCCTTGCAGACCATCTCCAAGCTGCGAAATGGACATATACAAAAGCCCAACCGGTTAACGGCTGAGCTTATCGCAGGAGAGCTGCAGGTTGCAGTCAGCGATATCTGGCCGGAAGTCCGCAACGGCCGGTAATCGCTGACTTATTTTTTAAGCAAAGCTTGCGTCAAGAATGGCGTCGGTTCCGAGAGGTAGTAGAGATGCAGCTCATGCATGGCTCGCGTGCATGCCGTATAGAATAGCTTGCGCTCGCTCTCTCTGCCGTAAACGCTGCTTGAAGCGTTGTACAGAATAACGGCATCAAACTCCACGCCTTTAGCCAAATAAGACGGAATAACGACGGTACCGTTCTCGAAGGTTACCGTCTCTTTTTCGATCAGCCGCATTCCGGGACAATTCGGTTCCAATGCCTCGTAAGCCATCCTGCTTTCCCCTGCCGTCTTGCAAATGACCGCAATCGAATTCGCGCCTTCTTCTCGCAGAAGTCGGATACGCTCCGAAATCATCCCGTGCAGCTCCGATTCGTCCGAAGCAACCGATACCGTCGGCTCATCGCCGTTGCGATTAAACGGCACGATTCGACTTCCGCCTTCAATCATCCTGCTCGTAAATTCGACAATCGGCTTTGTCGAACGATAGCTGCGGGTCAGTACTATGGTCTCAGTCTCTTCCTTGCTGTACAGCTCTCCAAGCGGATCAAATCCGTTCCCCAAAGCGGCATGCGCAAAGATTGACTGGTTCAGGTCGCCAAGCGCCGTCATTTTCGCCATGGGGAAAACTCTTTTTAAATAGTAGAACTGGAACGGCGAGTAGTCCTGCGCTTCATCGATAAACAGATGCCTTACCGATGTATTGGTTTGGAAGCCTTCAATTAAATCCTTCATATATAAGTAAGGCGTTGCGTCTTCGTAGGTAAGTATTCCACGGTTAAGCGTGTCTACGGTAAGCTTGCGGATCGCTTCCCAATCATTCCGACTTTCTTCGACAAGCCAAGGAGCGTGCTCGCTCTCATACATTCGCAGGTATAAAGTCTGCGTGTCGACAAATCTTAGCTTCTTCACGCGGCTCCGCAAACGTTTGAATCTTTCCTGGACGATCATGGTAGCCAGTACGTCTTTTTCGCGGTCAAAATCATCAAAGGAGTCCGAGGTATAACGTTCCTTGCGGCTCAATTCGTTAAACGCATGGATGTAGGCCTCTTTGTCCAGCAGCTCCATTTCGTCTTCCACCCACTGCTTCTTCCGTTCCGCCTTGCTTAGCCGGGTCAGCTCCTTCAGCAGCCAGTCAGCCGTCATCTTGAACCGGTTCGGAATCGTGAAACTTTTGTCCAAGCTGTAAAAATGCTCTTCAATAGCTTCCGCGGCAATCAGCTTCCGTCCCCGGAATTTGATGGCTTTAAAAAATAAACCGGATTCTCCAAGCGTATCTACATAACGCTCAATCACCTTCATAAAGGATGCGCCCGACTTATGCCGAATGGAGGCGATCCGCGTCTCGTAATCCGGATCATCCATGCTTCCAAGCGTATATTCCATCTGAGCAAACGGGTCCTCTAGCGCAAACGATTGCCCAATACGGTGTTCGAGGTATTGCTGGTAGGTTGTCTGCTGCATATTCTGTTCGCCAAGCTCGGGAAGAACCGTGGCGACATAACTATTAAACATCGGATTCGGGGAAAACAAGACGATTTGATCCGCTTGCAGCGATCCCCGGTAACGGTATAACAGGTAGGCTACGCGCTGAAGCGCCGCCGAGGTTTTGCCGCTTCCGGCTGCCCCTTGAACGATCAGCAGTCTTGCCCGTTCATTGCGGATGATCTGATTTTGTTCCCGTTGAATCGTGGCTACAATACTTTTCATCTGGGCATCCGAATGCTTGCCGAGCACCTCCTGCAGCAGCTCGTCTCCAATGGTTACGCCGGTATCGAACATTCCGGAAATTTGCCCGCGGCGAATGACATATTGGCGTTTAAGCGTCATCCGGCCCTCTATCGATCCGGCAGGCGTAACATATTGGGCCGGACCCGGAGAATAATCATAGTAGAGACTCGAAACCGGCGCACGCCAGTCGTAAATCAAATAATTCGAACCGCTCTCATCCAGCAGGGAGCCTACGCCAAGGTAAATTTGCTCTTCCTCCGCACTGCCATTCTCTATAAAATCGACCCGCCCGAAGTAAGGGCTCTGCTCCAGCTTTCTAAGCAGCTTAACCTGCTCCGATGCATGTCTATGGCTATGCTCCCGCTCCGCAAGAACCTCTGCCTGCTGCTTCAGGCTCGCGGCGGATTCGGCCGCTTCAGCCGCATCCTCGAAATTCAGCGTAACGTCGTCCCAGAAATTTTTGCGGATATCCACGATATCTTCCCGCATACCGCTGGAGCTTTGCAGCAGCTTGCCTAGCTGCCCGCGAATCAGCCGCATCACGCGGTCTATCCGCATCTGCTCCTCTATGCGCTGCTCGTCCTGCATGATTAATCCTCTCCTTCAAGCGTAGTTACGCGAATAACGGTAAAAAGTTCGTTTATCATTGTAGCAAAATCTGCCTGTCAAGGTGAAGCGGCTGTTCCATCCTTAGGCGGGAGAGCGCGTTTCAATCCGGAGAATTCAAGCCCTGTTTATAAGAAAAAACTTATAAACGCTTGAATTCAAGGTGAAGCGGCTGTCCATCCTTCGGTCAGACCGTATTGATCCCTTGATAACAAGCGATTATAATATCAAAGGCAGAAAATCCATCATACACCTTGCGATGCCCTGCTGCAAGTACCGTGCATCGCATACTTTCATATGAAGACCTACAGGGAGGCAATATGTTTAATTTGTGGTTTGGCGCGCTATTTATGCTCGTCCATTTTACCTTATTTCTGATCTCTTACCGGTTGTTCGGCCGCGTGGGAGTCTACGCCTGGATCGGCATGGCAACCGTACTGGCGAATGTGCAAGTCGTCAAAACCGTCGAAATGCCCTTCGATATCGTCATTACGCTTGGCAACACGATGTACGGCACCATCTACCTGGCATCCGATCTGCTCAACGAGAAATATGGCGAGCGTGCCGCCAAAAGAGCAGTATGGTTCGGCTTCTTTACGCTGATTGCCTCAACCATCATTATGCAGATGGCGCTTGTCTTTAACCCGGACAGCTCCGAGCTTGCCCATGACACCAATGATGCCCTGCACATGATATTTGGGCTAATGCCGCAAATTGCGCTCGGAAGCTTATGCGCGTATTTCGTCAGCCAATTTCTCGACGTGAAGATCTATTCCGTACTAAAACGGGTATTCCCTGCTCCGGGACAGCTTTGGATCCGCAATAACGGCAGTACGGTGATCAGCCAATTCGTTGATACCCTTATCTTCTGCACCATTGCATTTGCCGGAACGCTGGAAGGAAGCGTATGGCTTTCGGTCTTCCTCTCGACCTATGTCATTAAATTTATCGTATCTCTTTTCTCCACTCCTTTCCTTTACGCAGCAAGGCGGCTTACTTTCAAAGAAGATTAACTTGTTAAAAAGGCTCCCCGGCGGGAGCCTTTTCTCGTGAATTCAATTGGACAAACCGATATCATCAAGCATGATTTTTCCAGGACCGCCAATAAAGCGGAATGTGATCCGGCTGATCGATAAGTCCTTGCGATCCACGGCTTCAGCAAAGTCGCCGAGCGGCATGCGGAATGTCTGGAATACCGATTCCGTGTCATGCTTGTACTTCCCGCCTTTAATTGTCTTCTCAAGTAAGGGAATGATGGTGTACGTCGTAACGAATGGCTGCTGAACCGGCATATACGCATTCAGAGGAAGAATAATCGTATCTCCTTCCGTTGACATCAACTGAATCTGAATCTGCGGAATGGAATCCTGATGGTCCGGGTCAAGCTGCGAAGCCAGATTGGCTAGAGAGAAGGTGAACATCTGATTATTGTCGGCCGCGCTTCCAAGCGGGAATGGCTCCGCTAAGGATAAGGTATAAGAGCTGTCCTCCAGCCATTCGACCTGCGCACCCACCGTTCCTTTATTATTGTGATCCCGATCCTTCACGTCCAGCTCATCCCAGGACTTCAGGTTATACCCTTCCAGCTTGCCGCCTTTCGGCAGCGTTGTTTTGTTTCGGTCCTCGTCGTACCGGGCAATCCTATCAAAGCTCGAGTCCTCGTACCTGGATACGTAAGCCGTGGAATCCGGCAGCCAATCGAGGCCCGTGCGGTAGTCCTGCAGCAACGGGATATATTCTTCCCGATGGTTCAGCGTCGACTCCAAGAACGCGGATACATAGACCTTGGCAGCCTGCTGCTGCTCCGCCGGCTCCATCATTCCTCGCTGGCTTAGAATTAAGCCGCCAGGCGGACGCTCGTCCATCGTTCCCCACTCGGTATTAAACCGGCTGTGATTCGCTTCGGACAAATACACGGACGCTTTCATGTAACCGGAACCCTTTGTAAAGCTAGTCCGGATATATTGCCGGTCTCCGTAAAAGTCGTTCACGTCTCCGTCACGCGCCCCTTGCAAGACCAGATAATTGACGTCGGTCAGATTAGCCGACTTGTTATCGATGGCTTTATCCGTTGGGGCTAGAGCAATTACCGTCCGGATGTGAACCTGCTGCTTATCGAGACTGTCAAGCGTCCGGTCGCCCGCGAACCAGGCATCCCGGTCGGCTGCCATTGCTACAGCCTGGCCGCCGCGGGAATGTCCGATAAGCGCGATATTCGTGAAATCCACTTTATTGTAAAAAGCGCTATCCGATTTCTCGCTAAACGTTTGAATTTGTTGAATATGCTTAAGCAGCATCCATGCTCTGACTTTAAAATCATTATCCGGGATACCCGACCAAGTCGAGTAATTCAAGAAATTCTCGTCTACCGAGACGGCGATATACCCGCGGCTGGCAAGCAGCTTGCCCAAATAATCATAGCCTGCATCCGAGAAATCCTCCATCAGGTGATTGCCATGAACCATCAGCACGAGAGGAAAAGGACCCTCCCCGTCGGGCATCCATACCCGCCCGTTCAGCGGCAGCTTCTCCTCGTCAAAGCCCCAGAACCTTTCCTTCATCCAATACCAGTTTTTGATGTACTCGGAAGCATCCACGGATGAGGAGATCAGCTCAGCGCTTTTACCATACTCCTTGCGCTTCTTGTCGGTTCCGCTGCCGTAAGTAAAGAAACGATAGCCGAAGCTGCCAGGCTCACCAGGGTTATCGGCGTCGATAACCGCCACGCCGGAACCTCCCGTCTCCTCCGCTCCCGCGAATACGGCAGCCGCATGCCCGCCGCCAAAAGGCTCCTTAATCCATATAAATACGCCGGAAACCGTAACAGCGGCAATCACAATGCCGGAGATCAGCCGTATGCGGCTTCGGCTGAACCAGCCAAGCAGTATTCCGACAACAGCGCCTATTACGGTATAGATTCCGGCGCAAACGATCGAATTTATTATTTCAAAATCCGAATAATACAAAATATAATAACACTCGAAGCCGACATAAAGCAGAAAACCGGCGAATAAACGCGGTACCGGCACATACATCAGCGACAAGATAATGGCTATAAGCTGAGAAGCGATCAACAGAGCCAATGCATTGGCAAGCACAAATGCCCCAATGTCGATTGCCGCGCCAAAGCCGGTCGGCATGCCTAAAGCGACGGTTATAATTGCCGCGGAGCCAAACATCAGAAGACCTGCTGCACCGGAACGCCAAAGCGAACTATCGTATTCAAGCCGGATCCCTATTCGTGCACGAAGCCAGTTCAGAAACCTTTTTCTTCGCGGTTCGGGATTCGGCAGGAACTGCGGCTGAACTAATTCGAGTTCCATAGCGACTCCGATTGTTTGACGAACAGCCAGTTCCGGCCGTCACGGCGTTCGATTTCTACCGGAACATCAAAGAAACGGCTCATTCGCTCTGAGGTTAAAACCTCGTTGGTAACCCCCGCGGCAAATACTTCGCCTTGCTTAATCAACAGCGTGTGAGTGAAGCAAGGCAGAATTTCTTCCACATGATGCGTGACATATATAATAGTGGGTCCGTCTTTTGCCACCTTATGAATCATCGACAAAAGCTGCTCTCTCGCAAAAACGTCAAGACCCGTGCATGGCTCGTCAAGGATAAGAAGCTTAGGCTTTGCCATTAACGCTCTTGCAATCAAGACGCGCTGCCGTTCGCCTTGCGACATCGTATCATAGGTGCGTTCGGCCAAATAGGCACAGCCTAGACTCGTCAGCAGGGCAAGCGCCTGATCTCGGTCCTCTTCATTGGTATGATCGTAAAGACCAATCGTAGCAAACTTGCCGCTTAATACGATATTGATGGCATTCTCGCTGCCGTACAGCTTTTGCTGAAGCGAGGTGCTTACCCAACCGATGCTTTTGCGCAGCTCGCGCAAGTCGTAATCCCCGAATTTTTTGCCAAGGACCGAAAGCTGTCCGCTGGTTGGCCAAATATACCCGTTTATCATATTGAGCAGCGTTGTTTTCCCGGATCCGTTCAAGCCAAGCAAACACCAATGCTCATTAGGCTGAACTTTCCAATTGATATCATGAAGGACCTGCTTGTCCCCGCGTTCCCAGTTAGCGTGCTGAATATCAATAATCATTGGTTGTTCCCCTCCCATACATCTATAAATTATAGGTAAAATCGGGCAGAGCGGCAATCCAAACTTATTGACAGTCCATTAATACTTTTCCGTATGTAACATGGATATTCATGAAAAAGCCCCGGCCAGTTGCTGGCCGAGGCTTTTTCTTCAAGTAACCGCGTAATAAAAAGGAACAATAACTAATGAAAGCAATACAGCGATTAGACCAATCGCCATCGCCCAGCCGCCGAGCGCCCTTGCTCCCTGACGGTAAGCAATAAAGCCCAGCACGGCAGAAGTGATTCCCAGCACCACCGGCCACAGGAACCAGGATGCTGCCGCAAATACAAGCGCTACCCATCCAAGGGCTGTTCCCCCGGATTCCACCGCATCCGCCGCTTCTTCGATTTTTTGTTCCCTCGGTACATAGGAGACTGGGCTGTCAACAGCGAAATCCGCTGCCATTTCTTCGTGGACGTTGCCCACGTTATTTTCATTCGCCCATTCTTCCACTTTACCGCCATTTAAATCCGGCATTGCGTTAGGGGCAGAGACTTCGTATTGCGGATAATCGTTTTTGTGACGATCCGTGATTTTTACGCCTCGTTGATCCATTTCCCATCACTCCTTCGGCTTAAAAGTGTGACAGCAAGTAGCAGGTGATGTAGTTGCTTGATCCTGATGATAAAGCCCAAGATCGTCAGCTCCGAATTCTTCGTTAAAGTCGGCATGCTGGTCGATTTCAACGGAAATGGCATCAGCGCCGCAATTGTTGCCTTCTTTCCAGAAGGTACAATTGGATACGCTGCAGGTTACACCTTTCGGCATAAAAAAATCACCTCCGATATCAAGTTTCCCTGATCGAAAGTGATTCATTCCGTCCTATTTTTGCCCCTGCATACGGCGCTGGGTCATGTAATCATTCTCGTAGTACGCCAGCTCGTCGCGGAGCTCTTCGTAAATTTTGGATACGCTGAGAACGATGTCGCGTGCTTCGCGCACCGGCTTGAAGCGGAAGCGGATGGCATCTTGTCCGGTATAAGCATAACGGCCGTCTTCCGAATAACATTCATTCTTCGGATAGAAGAAGGCGTTCACGCACTGATGGTAAACATCGTATAAGGCGCGTTCAGCAAAATCGTTATCGAAATTTGGCCGTCTGAGCAGTACTCCGAGTTTCTCGACAGAGACTTCAGAGAAGACCAACAGATGTCTCAAATCGGACAAGAGGCCTTTGTAAAACGTTTGTGCTTCATCTCCGGTTTCTTCGCCGATTAATTGGTTCAGCGAATACTGGTTAAGAAACGTTTCCAATTGATTAATTGCATCTTTTAACTTTGTACGCGATGTTTCACTAAGCGATTTCGCATTGGTCGATGGCATAGGTAGTTCCCCTTTCTTCTACTACAACAAAAAAAACTTAGGCATCAACAACATGATACCACAAATTACATTGGTTTGGTACTGGCGGTTCAGACATTGTCCGGCGCATATTTTCAGGCATGCGATGCGCAACCTAACCATTAGTGTTGCAACTACGCTGGCATAAGCGACGAAGGGACGAAAGAAACAATGAATGCGAAAAAATGGGTTGGTCTTTGCGCCATTATAGCACTGGTAGCTATTGTTGTACCCGGTACGCGATATATATTTCATGACCGGAAAGCACCTGAGTCCGAGGTAAGAAATTTCTCGGCACATCAGGAAAAGGCACTGAAAGTCAAAACCTTAAACAAAGATATGGACGCAACCGCTTTGCTCTGCACAACCGAGTGCAGCAAGGAATTCCGCAAGCTGATGACCGGAGATACCAATAAAGGCGCAATGAAAGCTCAGTCCGATAAAGTAGCCCATATGATGAGCATGCATAAGCATATGGTCTACATCAGCTGGATCAACGGTGACCGGAGCGTTGAGCGCGGCGCGCTTCCGGACAAAACGGCTTCGCAATACGTGGCCGATGCAAAAGCGCAAGTAAAAGCAGGCCAGCACTATCATTCCAAGCCATTCATGAGCGACACCGGCAGCCGGTACATGGTGCTTGGCGTTCCTAGCGGCAAAAATAACGGCATTGGCGTCGTTGGTGTCATTAACCAAGATATCGTTATGCAGGTCGAACGTCATCAAAAACGGAATTTGCGGCTTGTGCCTTACCCGGCCGAAGGCAACTACCGGATTGAATCGGTAGAACCCAATACCAACCGCGAGACGACGGTTCGTAATGGCGAAGACAACGGTAATGCCAGTCATTATCACGTCAAGGATGTGGTTGTACATTTTCAGGATAAGCTGACCAACAAGCAATTAGAACAAATCAAGCAAAAAATCAATGCCGAGAAAATTCAGCGTATTGGCGATACCTACGTATTCCGTTCGAAGAACATGGATGCGGATAAAATGGTTCATTATTTCCAGAAATCCTGGAAAACCGAATACGTTGAGCCTCACTATCTCTACCTGACAAACGAAACAGCTGGTGACTCGGCGGATATTATTACCCCTAACGATGCCCTGTACTCCCAATACCAGTGGAACCTGCCTTCCATCGAAACCGAAAAGGGCTGGGGCTTATCGAAAGGCAACGACAAGGTTATCGTAGCGATTCTGGATACCGGGGTCCAAGCCGATCATCCCGATTTGAAGGGCAAGCTGCTTAACGGCACAAATATCGTGGATTCAAACGCCGCTCCAAATGACGACGTTGGTCACGGCACCCATGTGGCGGGCATCATTGGCGCTACCGTCAACAATGGCGAGGGTGTAGCAGGCATCTCCTGGTATAACAAAATTATGCCGGTTAAAGTGCTCGATAGCAGCGGCGCAGGCTCGACCTATTCCGTAGCGCAAGGCATTATCTGGGCCACGGATCACGGCGCCAAAGTCATTAACATGAGTTTAGGCAACTATGCGCAAGCCGAGTTTCTTCACGATGCGATTAAGTATGCTTACGATCATGACGTCGTGATGGTTGCGGCAAGCGGCAATGATAATACGGACCGTCCTGGATACCCGGCTGCATATCCGGAAGTGTTTGCAGTCGCGGCAACGGACGCGGGTAAAAATAAAGCCTCGTTCTCGAACTATGGCGATTACATTGACGTAGCGGCGCCTGGCGACAGCATCGCCAGCACGTATCCGGGCAGCCAGTACGCGGCGTTGTCGGGCACTTCAATGGCGAGCCCTCATGTTGCGGCATTAGCCGGATTGATTCGCTCGATTAACCCTGACCTCAACAATGAAGAGGTTATGGACATCATGCGCAAATCCGCCATTGATCTTGGCGACAAAGGCAAAGATAACTATTACGGCTACGGCCTGATCGACGTAGACAAAGCTCTGAAGTCGGCATCGAACTATACGACCGCCCTTCAGAACTTTCCAAGCCAAACCGAACGCCGCCTGGAGGCGATTAGCCGGCGCTATAAAGCGGATTAAGACCAATGTTTGCGTAGCAGATGGCTCGTTACGGACAGTATCTTCTTCCAGCCGCTGTGGACTCCCGCCGTTCAATTCTACAAAAACGGAAAGCATCCTCTGCCATTTCGCCGAGGATGCTTTTCTTTTCGGGTGACGACAATCTGCTCACCTTGCACGAAATACAGTATAATAAGCTCTCTTGAACCTGGAATCGGACTTATGCTGTATGAAATGCAGTATATTTCGCCAAGCATGCATATTTGAAGCCTTCCCGGGCGAGATATCCTGCATTTTCTGCAATATATCTCCCTCCTTTTGCTGCTACCTTGAAATATCGTGCATTTCGTACAACATCGCAGATCCGCCAATACGAACGAATCTTTACCGAGCGGCAAGCGGCAAAGCCTTATGAGGCGACCTCGGTTGTTCGATTGAGGAAGGGAAAGGGTATCTCTTGCGAAGCGGAGAGACACTCCGTCCCCGACGAGCCAACCACCTAATATTTCCGCAAGCAAGCAACAAAAAAGCCTCCCGGCGAATGCCAGGAGGCGTAATTTGTTGTCCGTTGCGGAAAGTTTGCCGTAAGCCGGGTTCTGTACTTCAAGTGGTATTAACGGGAACGACCCTCCCACAGCGAAGCGACAATCATCTATCTAGGCTGTTCATTGCTAAACAGCTCAAGCAACCAACCCGAACGAGCCTCGGGCTAAGGCTGCAGCTCTAGGCTGCTACGTTCTCTCGGTCTTGCTCCAAGTGGGGTTTACCAGGAATATAGTCACCCATACTCCTCGTGGTCTCTTACACCACGGTTCCACCCTTGCCTGTGCCGGCGTAAGCCGGCCATCGGCGGTCCATTTCTGTGGCACTATCCTTCAGCTCGCGCTGACTGGACGTTATCCAGCACCCTGCCCTGTGGAGCCCGGACTTTCCTCTCGCGGCAACAAGGCCGCCAGCGATTGTCTGTCAAACTTTCCGATGCACGAATAAGTATACAGGGTATTTTACAAAACCTCAACCTGTTTTATAGTCCCAATTGCTACACAAACCGGAAAGGTTCCGTATTAATGGTTGAAGGAACAGCCTTTGTTTCGTATTTCCGTTCGGCAAGCTGCTGATTAAGCCAATCGGCTACGCGCTGCTTCATAATCTTCTCGACATTATGGCCAGGATCTATGATCGAAAGACCGTCTGCAAGCGCATCGTGAGCGGAATGGTAATCGACGTCCCCCGTGATAAGAACATCCGCACCGGCAAATTGCGCATGACGGGCATAACGCCCCCCTGAGCCGCCTAATACGGCTGCTTTCTTAATAACTCTGTTCGGATCGCCAACCACGCGAACATAAGGAACCTCGAATACTTCCTTTACCTTCAGGGCCAGTTCTCCTAGGGTAACTGGCTGCTCAAGCTTGCCGCTGCGTCCAAGGCCAAAGGATCTGCCCTTCAGATCAACCGAATACAGGTCATAGGCGACTTCTTCGTAAGGATGAGCCTTCAGCATAGCCTGAACAACCTTGCGGTGAACGCTGTGCGGAACAATCGTTTCAATGCGGATTTCCTTCGCTTTTTCCAATTGCCCCGGCTTGCCGATAAACGGATTCGTGCCTTCCCCAGGCAAGAAGGTTCCGGTTCCTTCGATATTAAAGCTGCAGTGGCTGTAGTCGCCGATATGGCCTGCGCCGGCATTAAACATCGCTTGAAGCACCTTTTCATGCTGATCCTCCGGGACAAATACAACCAGCTTATACAGCTTATCCGTATGCACCTCTTCAAGACATTGGCGGCCTTCCGCCTTAATGCCAACCAGATCGGCCATCCAGTCGTTGATGCCGCCGTCAGCCACATCCAGATTGGTATGCGATATATAGACCGCGATTTCATTCTTAATTAGCTTCTCGTAAAGCCTGCCTGCCGGAGTAGACGTATCCAGCTTCGCCAAAGGCCGGTAGATGATGGCATGATGCGCGATGATTAGCTCCGCTCCGGCGGCAATGGCTTCATCGACGACTTCGTCCGTCACATCCAGAGCTACAACGATTTTCCGGATCTCCTTATTTAACGTCCCAAGCTGCAGCCCGATTTTGTCATTCTCGACCGCATAATGCTTTGGTGCCAGCTGCTCCATTATTTGGACGACGGTCTGCCCGTTTGCAAACATTGAAGCACCTCCTCGATTACACTCATTTCTTCTAGGAACTGCTGTTTCTTCTGCTCTGCCTGCTCCAGATCGGATTGGGACATCTGAGCTACAATCTTGCGAAGCTTATCAAGCTCCAAGCGCCATTTCTTGAAAAAGACCTCCTGCGGAGCACGAAGGAGATGCGGTCCCATCTTCTCCAAAATCGCTGCCCCCTTCTCCTGATAAGCCGGGAGCGTAAGAAAAGAGGCATCATATATCTCCGTATTTCGTTTCTTCCATTCCGCCTCATCATACTTGAAGGCATGCAGCACTTCGTAAATTTTATCGTCTTCTTCCAAAATGGATTCTTCCGCAAGGAACCATCCTCGCTTGAGCAGCCAGCCTCGCACAAATTCCTCGCCGATATTAGGCTGAAGAACAAGCTCCTTGACGCCGTCCAGCTTCCCGGCGGAATAACCCTCTTCCAGAATGCCGCTCATCAAGCTGCCGCCCATTCCCGCAATCGTTACCGTGTCGGCTTCGCCCGGTTGCAGAACGGATAAACCGTCCCCGCGCCTTACCTGCAGCTTGCCGGTAAGGCCGGCATCCGCCGCTTGCTTGCGTGCCGCTTCGAACGGACCGGGATTCAGTTCGCCTGCAATAGCAGACGGCACTCGTCCCGACTGAATCAAATAGACCGGAAGCAGCGCATGATCGGAACCGATGTCCGCTACGCGCGAGCCCGGCGTTACAAAGTCTGCGATTCTTTGCAGACGTCTCGATAATTTCAACATTAAGCAACCCACACCATCCATTGTTTTCGCATAAAGAACAACAACCCGCCGCCAGCGGCAATCTTCAGCAGCAATTGAAGCTGCAGCTGCAGCATAACCGGCTCGTTCCATGCAATCATTTCGTATAACTCCGGCATAAACCATAAGATCGCGCATGCCGCAAATAAAACCAAGGCTGCTTGCTTGGACCAACGGTGAACAAACCAGCATGCCCAGCCGAACAGAATCGAGAGCGGCATCCAGTAAAGCTGCGATTCATACCACTCCGGAGCGCTGGTAAACTTGGCCAGCAGCCATGCATATACCATTATTCCCGCAAGCCAGCCGCAAAGATGCAGCAGCTGGATTCTTGCCGCAATTCCGTACACCACCCAGAACAGCGCGCATAAACCAAGCATCCCTGCCTTCCAGCCCCAATCCGTCATCTCATGCTGATCCAATATGTATAGGCCTGCACCAAGCATCAATAGCATGCCTGCACCGGTTACGGCAAGACCTGCGGGCTCGTGGCGGCGCCTCAAACGCGCGCCAAACCCTAACAATCCAATGACGCCAACGGCCGAAACCCCAATTTGCAATAGGGGGTGAAAAACGTTAAAATAAAGCACAACAAAGGAAATTAAGGTAAAAAAACCAAATGTAAGGAGCCAATGCTTGCCGGAAGCTCGTTGTACGGCCATTACCGCTTTGGCGATCGAATGATTGGATTCTCGCTTTGTTTCCTGATCATGATCCATATACAAGTTAAGCAGAAAATCACAGTATTGATCCGGCAGCAATTTGCTTCTGCTCCAATGCTCAATCTCTCTGACGATAATCTGGCGTCGCTCTTCATTCATATGCCTTATGTTGTCCTCTCCGGTAGAATGACGATAGGGTCAATTGGAAAAAAAGACCTTGCTGCAAGAGCAGAAAGGTCCTTATCGGTTAAAGCTATCTTATTCTAGGAAATCTTTAAGACGTTTGCTGCGGCTTGGATGACGGAGCTTGCGGAGCGCTTTCGCTTCGATCTGACGAATCCGTTCGCGGGTAACGCCGAATACCTTGCCAACCTCTTCGAGGGTGCGAGTACGGCCATCGTCAAGGCCAAAACGCAGACGGAGTACATTTTCCTCACGCTCCGTCAACGTATCAAGAACATCTTCCAGTTGCTCCTTGAGCAGCTCATAAGCCGCTGCGTCAGCAGGAGCCAGTGCTTCCTGATCTTCAATGAAGTCGCCAAGATGCGAATCGTCTTCTTCGCCAATCGGCGTTTCGAGCGATACTGGCTCTTGAGCAATCTTCATGATTTCCCTTACTTTATCGGTGCTGAGTTCCATCTCCGCGGCGATTTCTTCCGGGGTCGGTTCGCGCCCAAGCTCTTGAAGGAGCTGTCTCGAGACCCGGATCAGCTTATTGATCGTTTCGACCATATGAACCGGAATCCGAATGGTACGCGCTTGGTCCGCTATGGCGCGCGTAATCGCCTGACGAATCCACCATGTCGCGTACGTACTGAACTTAAAGCCTTTTTGATGGTCAAACTTCTCTACCGCTTTAATCAGACCCATGTTGCCTTCCTGAATCAAGTCCAGGAACAGCATGCCGCGGCCTACATAACGTTTCGCGATACTGACAACGAGACGAAGGTTCGCTTCCGCAAGTCTGCGCTTCGCTTCCTCATCCCCGTTCTCAATTCGTCTTGCCAGTTCGATTTCATCATCCGCCGACAGGAGCGGAACACGGCCTATTTCCTTCAAATACATGCGTACAGGGTCATTAATCTTGATTCCCGGAGGCAGAGCCAGGTCATCGTCGAAATTGAAATCATCATTTTCGCGATCCGAATCTTCTCCGCGGTTAAGCGGATCACGATCCTCATCCCTCTCGTTCAATACCTCAATACCTAAATCATCGAGCTGTTCGAAAAACTCATCGATTTGTTCCGGATCCTGATCAAACGGCGATAATTTCTCCATAATCTCTTTATAAGTTAAGGAGGCTCTTTTCTTCCCCTGTTCAATCAATTGTTCCTTCACTAAATCCAATTTTTGTTCGGCTTCTAGTTCAGTATGCTGATCATTCGCCATATTCCGACTCCCTCCTCCCTAGAACCGATCGTCAAGTCGTTCCTTTTAGCTGTCTCTCTAGGGTTATAATCTCACTTAACATTTGCGCGGCGAGCAGATGATCTCCGGCGCGTTCCGCCTGCATCATTTCCTCTTTTTTTCGGTCGATCTCCCGGAACCTAGGTACTTTGATAATGTCCTGAATATCGGCTTCCAAAATTGCATCGTCAAAAGGAAAATCTCCGTCCATCATCAGAATGGCTGCAGCCGTTCTCTCCAGACGTTCGTCTTGGAGCGAGGCGATAAACCTCCCGGCATCCGGATCATAGCCCTGCGCATAAAAAGCGTATAAATAAGCAGCAAGCGCTGCGTGATCCTCAATATTGAACGCGTCTCCCAGCTTTTCATGCACGGTTTGCGCCACATCCCTGTCGCGCATCATCACATGAAGCAGCCTCCGCTCCACATACGTATAAGCGGGCATTAGCACGGGAGGCCCCGATCTTCGGCGATTTTCATTCCTACCATTATTCCACGAATTGTCGTTATTATCCCTTCCGGGTTTCTTTTTTTGCAATTCTTGATGCTTAATGTGACAATCCTGCTTTAATACCTCTAATGGGAAATTAAATTCGCGCGAAAGCTCCTGCAGGTATACTTCGCGTTCAATAGCCGAATCAAGCTCTGCCACAATTCCGGCGGCTTCAAGCAAGTAATTTTTCCGACCTTCTTCTTTTAGCAGTATATGGTTTTTTCTTGAATATATAAGCTTAAATTTTGTAGTTGTGACAGGCTGATCAATGACTTCCCGAAGATAATCGTCGGGACCGTATTCGGTAATATATTCATCCGGATCCTTACCTTTCGGAAGCATGGCCACCATTACTCTAAGCCCCGCTCCTTCGAGCATCGGAATAGACTTCATAGCGGCAGCTTGTCCGGCGTCATCACCGTCATAACAGACCACGATTTCCTCAGCCTGCCTTGCAAGAATGCTGCAATGCTCCTCCGTCAAGGCCGTTCCCATTGTGGCAATCCCGTTCTTTACGCCGGCACTCCAAGATTTAATTACATCCATATACCCTTCGAATAAAACAACTTGCTTGCTCTTGCGGATGGCAGGTCGCGCATGATGCAGATTGTAAATCGTGCGGCTTTTCGTAAACAGCATCGTTTCCGGTGAGTTCAAATATTTCGGCTGACCGTCGCCGATTATTCGTCCCGCAAACGCCGTTACCTTGCCGTCCCGATCCCAAATCGGAAACATGATTCGTCCCCGAAACCGGTCTACATATCCGCTTCCGTCTGATTTCGCGGATAGCAGCCCGCCTTTCTCCATCAAGGCGGGATCGAAATTTCTCGCTGTTAAGAACCGGCTTAGCGTATCCCACTGTTCGGGCGCATAACCGATCATAAATTGATTGATCAGCTTGTCGCCAAACCCGCGCCCGCGCAAATATTCTTTTGCCTCGGTGCCGTACTGCGTATTGTTCAGCAAATAATGGTAAAATTTCGCAGTCAGCTCATGGGCTTCAAGAACAGCGCTTCGTTCCGTGTCGGCTGCCGTTGGCTTCGAGCCGTCCGGATTAGCCCAGGTAACAGGGATGCCCGCCTCTTCGGCAAGCACTCGGACCGCTTCTGGAAAGGTATAGCTTTCGATCTCTTCCACGAACCGGATAACGTTGCCGGTCTTCCCGCAGCCGTAGCAGTGGAATATCTGCAGCTCCGGCGTGACGGTGAAGGAAGGCGTCTTCTCCGAGTGGAAGGGACAAAGCCCTTTCATGTACTTGCCGTTCTTAGAGAGATGAACGTATTTGCTCACCGTATCTACGATGTCATGATGACGGCGTACCGCCTCAATAACGTCATCCGGTATTTTACCGTAGGTCATTATCCATCACCTTCATCCTAATGACACGTAAATAATATTCGCTAAATGTCATGTTTCTCCTGCAAGTTTGATAAAACTTTTGTCAACTTTTGTTGAAAACGCTCCCGATCCTCATGATTCATTGCTTTTGG
The DNA here is from genome assembly GCF_004345425.1 of Paenibacillus sp. BK033. GTDB lineage: Bacteria > Bacillota > Bacilli > Paenibacillales > Paenibacillaceae > Pristimantibacillus. Next base: position 1,161,724 of record NZ_SLVP01000001.1, on the reverse strand, counting down.
GCCTTTCGTTTTCCCCCCTGCGCGCCTTCTTTTCGCGGATTCATGACGCCGTTCCATCAAATAATCGATGTTCTCGTCCGAATACTCTTCGCCGCGCGGAGACAAAACGACAGCCCCTTTTCCGATTGCAATGCATGCCAGACCAAAATCCTGCGTAATCACGATATCGCCTTTGGCTATATGATTGACGATATACAAGTCGACCGATTGGCTGCTCCGGTCGACTTGCACAACCGAAACACCTTCCTGCGGCTCAAGCCGATGGTCATAGGAGGATACCATGACGACCGGGACGCGGAAGCTGCGTGCGGTCCGGGCAATTTCCGTCTTAACGGGACAAGCGTCGCCGTCGACGACGACTGTCGGTTGTTTAAGCTCCATCACGCATCCCCGCTTATTGTTGTATATTTCAATTACCGTACTATTATATACGGCAATACTTCAAAAAAATCCTGCATTTCAAGCTTAAACGCCGCGAAAATGCTCCATAATCAGACTCGCCGTTTCTTCCACCGCGCGATGCGACACATCGATGATGACGCATCCGATTTGTTTCATAATCGCTTCCGCGTATTCCAGCTCCTTCAGGATCCTGTCCTCCGCCGCATACGAAGCGCTGTCCGGCAGTCCAAGCGCCTTGAGCCTTTCCTTCCGGATCGTGTTCAAGTACGGCACGCCTATCGTTAGGCCGATAATCCGATCAACCGGGACGGTAAACAGTTCCTTGGGCGGCTTGATTTCCGGGACGAGCGGAATATTGGCTACCTTATATTTTTGATGCGCCAGATACATGGACAGCGGGGTTTTCGACGTGCGCGATACACCGATCAGCACGATATCCGCTTTAAGGACGCCGGAAGGGTCCTTGGCGTCATCGTAACGGACCGCGAATTCCACGGCATCCACCTTGCGGAAGTAATCCGCATCCAGAACGTGATTGAGACCCGGCTCTTGACGGGAATGACGGCCGGTCTGCCGTTCAAGGCTTTCGATCAACGATCCGAGAAGATCGATGGCTTCCACTTCATGCTCCTTGGCAAGATTCTTCATTGCTTCGCGCAAGTGCGGAATAACAAGCGTGTAGAGCATGATAGCTCCGGAAAGCTTGGCCTGCAAAACGAACCTCTCCAAGGTGGGCACATCCATGACGAACGGTGCGCGGCGGATGTCCGTCTGCACCGGATGGAACTGCGCTACCGCCGCCCTCACGACCAGTTCTCCGGTATCGCCCGCAGCGTCGGATACGACGTAAATAATCACTTCAGCTGAACCTGCCACAATCATCATCCCTTCCTTCTATGGATTGACGACAATGATACTTTGACGAGTGCAACCTGTATTACCAGACCAGCTTCGAGAAGTCGGCAATAGCCGTAATGTCGTCCGCGATAAGCGCAAGAGTCGCCAGACGGTTGCTGCGCACGGCGTCATCCTTGGCCATAACCATTACCGAATCGAAATACGCGTTAATCGCCTGCTTAAGCGAAGACAAATTGGCAAGCGCGGAAGCGATATCCCCCTCGGCGATAGCGTCCGCGACCGCTGGATGGGCTTTTTGCCACTGCTCGTAAAGCGCGCCTTCCGCCGCTTCTTCGAAGAGGGCTGAATCCACCGTGCGCGATTCCGCTTTGGAAGCAAGATTGCATACCCGGTTAAAGGCATCGATCGTCAGCTTGAATTCGCTTCTCTCGCTGCCGGAAGCCAATTCGTTAATCAACGCGGCGCGCTCGACGGTAATACGCAAATCGTTAAAGCCGGTTGCCATAACTGCGTCAACGACGTCATAACGATTAGCTTGCTCCGACAAAACGTTCTTCACGCGAAGCGCAAAGAAGTCGTTCATGTCTTTGCGAATCTCGTCCGCGCCGCGTTTCATTCCGCGTGCTTCATGCACCTGGAGAGCCGCGTCAAACAGGTCTGTCAGCTTCAGATCAAGGCCTTGAGCCAGAATAATCTGAACGATACCCGATGCTTGACGGCGCAGGGCGTACGGATCCTGCGAACCTGTCGGAATAATGCCGATCGAGAAGCAGCCCGCGATCGTGTCCATTTTGTCGGCAAGGCTGACAATGGCGCCTACGAGGGATGCCGGCGCGCGATCGCCAGCAAAGCGAGGCTGATAGTGCTCATTGATCGCTTTTGCTACCGTTTCGCTTTCTCCTGCTTTGCGGGCGTAATCCTCGCCCATAATGCCTTGCAGTTCAGGGAATTCGTATACCATTTGCGTAACCAGGTCAAATTTGGAAATATCAGCCGCGCGGCTTGCCGCCGAAGCTGTGTCCGCATCGACGCCCAGCTTCGAGGCAATCAGATCGGTTGTCGCGCGGATTCTTCTAACCTTATCGGCAACCGTACCCAGCTCTTCGTGGTAAACGATATTTTCAAGCTTCGCAAGCGCATCGTTAATCTCAAGCTTCTGGTCTTCCTCGTAGAAGAATTTCGCGTCGGACAGACGAGCGCGAAGAACCTTCTCGTTGCCTTTCGCAACATTCTCGATCGAAGTCCGGTCGCCGTTACGCACGGTTACGAAGAACGGCTGCAGCTGGCCTTCCGCGTTTAATACCGGGAAATAGCGCTGATGCTCGCGCATCGACGTTATAAGAACCTCTTGCGGAATGTTGAGGAAAGCCGGATCAAACGTTCCATATAATACGTTCGGATACTCGACCAGGAATAAGACCTCTTCGAGCAAATCTTCCTTGATCGCGATTTCCCAGCTCTTCTCCTTGGCAAGCTCCTCGATTTGAGTCACGATCAGCTGCTCGCGTTCTTCCACGTCAACAATAACATGCTGCTCGCGCAGACGCTCTTTATAATCCGCCGGAGATGCAACAACCGTCTCCTGGCCCAGGAAGCGATGGCCGCGGGATACATTGCCGCTCTTTACGTTCGTGATTTCAATCGGAATAATGTCTTGCCCAAACAAAGCGATAATCCATTTGATCGGACGCACGAACTTCAGTTCATAACTGCCCCAACGCATGTTTTTCGGGAAGGACATCGATGTGATCAGGTTTGTCAGCCCTTCCGGCAATACGGAAGCCGTTTCCGTGCCTACGCTGCTTTTGTTCGCATACACGTACTCAACGCCGGCAAGCTCCTGGAAAAAGAATTGCTCCGGATCAACGCCTTGGCTGCGCGCGAAACCAAGCGCCGCTTTGCTCCAGTTGCCTTGATCGTCAAGGGCGATTTTACGCGAAGGACCTTTAACCTGCTCGTTGACGTCTTCCTGTTTCTCGGCTACGCCTTTTACATACAGGGCAAGACGGCGAGGCGTAGCGAACACCTCAACCGATTCGTACGGAATGCGCGAATCGTCGAACCATTTGACCGCCTTGTCCTTCAATTGGTTCATGGCGCCGCGCACAAAACGCGCCGGTACTTCCTCAAGTCCAATCTCCAGCAATAAATCCTTAGCCATTGTTCTCCACTCCTTTCTTCAGCAGAGGGAAGCCGAGACGTTCCCGCTCCTCCAGATAAGTCGCTGCGCAAGCGCGCGCCAAGTTGCGGACGCGCATAATATAGCCCGTGCGTTCCGTTACGCTTATAGCGCCGCGTGCGTCCAGCAGGTTAAACGTATGGGAGCATTTCAACACGTAATCGTAAGCCGGAAATACGAGGTTATGCTCCATCGTTTTTTTGGCTTCTTCCTCATACATGTTGAACAGCTGGAACAACATCGCTGAATCGGAAGTCTCAAACGTATATTTCGAATGCTCGAATTCCGGCTGCAGGAAGACGTCACCGTAAGTTACGCCGTCTACCCACTCCAAATCAAACACATTCTCTTTTTCCTGAATGTATGAAGCGAGGCGCTCCATGCCGTACGTAATTTCGACCGCAACCGGGTTGGCATCGATGCCGCCGACTTGCTGGAAGTACGTAAATTGGGTAATTTCCATGCCGTTCAGCCATACTTCCCAGCCAAGGCCCCATGCGCCAAGAGTGGGGGATTCCCAGTTGTCTTCGACAAAGCGGATATCGTGATGCTTTGGATCGATTCCAAGACGCTTCAAGCTTTCCAGGTACAGCTCCTGAATGTTGTCGGGGGAAGGCTTCAGGATGACCTGAAATTGATGATGCTGATACAATCGGTTCGGATTCTCCCCGTAACGGCCGTCGGCAGGACGGCGGGAAGGCTCCACATAAGCTACGTTCCATGGCTCCGGGCCAATCGTGCGGAGGAAGGTCATCGGGTTCATCGTTCCCGCGCCCTTCTCGACATCGTACGGCTGTACGAGGATACAGTTTTGCTCTGCCCAGAACTGCTGCAGAGTCAATATCATGTTTTGAAAATTCATGACCTCTTAGCTCCTTTATCGTTTAGTATGGCGAAGGCGGGGACACAAAAAGCTCCCGTCTCTACGCCTGCTCCCAGACGTAGGGACGAGAGCTGCTGACTCCCGCGGTTCCACCCTACTTGACCTCCGCTTGTCGCTGCTCATTCCAGCAGCGTGCGAAAATCCTCTTTTCGTTAACTGACTCCGGAGTGCCTTTCGCAAATTTAGCCTGACCGGGCTCCCACTATCCCCGGATCGCTAATTCAAGGCATCAACTGCTACTTTCTCCATCACTGTCCATCTTCATATTCAAATATATTAAACACTTTTCATGCAGTTGTCAAACCAGTTATTAGGTACTAATGCCCAAGATCAATCATACGGAATAATAAAAAACGGCATGCTCGGTCAACGGACTGAGCATGCCGCTTATTCGAAGGAATACTTATCCATTTGATCAAGAAACGTTCTCGATTTCAATTGAATGCCGATATGGACATCCATAAGCTCCCGCATCAGCTTCTTGAGCTCTTTCTTGGTCTCCGGCTTCACCTGAATGGCGCCAAGACGCCTCAGGTCCATCCGGCTGAACAACCGCAGAAGCTTATAAGCCCCATCCCCCATCGCAATTGCCTGGGCATCGTTTCTTGCGCAGCTCGGGCATAGCACTCCGCCTGCGTGCGGACTTAAGCGGAAAGGTCCCTGCTCGCTGCCGCAATTGACGCAGGCCTCCAATTCCGGAGCATAACCTGAAGCCTCTAATATTCGCATCTCGAACAAATGCGAGACGATTTGCGGATCTTTCCCTTCCTCCATTGCGGCAAGCCCGGCCTTAAGCTGTTCAAACAGCATCGCGCCGGATTCGTCTTCCTGGAGCATCTTGTCCGTAAGCTCAGCCAAATAAGAAGCGTAAGCCGCCAAATCAAGCTTCTCACGTAAAAGATGGTGAGATTGGAGAATCTCACCAGCATTGAGCGTGCCTAAACCTTTATTTCGGAAAAATACGAACTCGCCGTATGTAAATGGCTGCGCGAGAGAAGCATGCCTGCTCTTCACCTTCTTCGCGCCGCGCACCATTACGCCAAGCTTTCCGTTTGTTTTCGTCAGCAGCGTAATTATTTTATTGCCTTCCCCATAGTCCATGCTGCGGATGACAATGCCCTCCACACGATATAGCATACTACCTTCTCCCCCATGCTTGATTCAAGGCAGCCTGCAACGTAATCAATTAAAGGGCAGACGACTCCTCGAACTCAGCAGCAAGCTCTTCATTGTCTCCCGGCAAATGTTGAGGATGATTCTCTGGACCAAGTTGATCCATTTCCTTGTAGAGCATGTACGACTCCACATCACCGGTCAATGTAAAATACTTCCACGAAAAATTTCGCATTCGTATTCATCCCTTTCCGCCATGGAAATGAAGCCCCAGACGGTAATTAGGATACGGTAATTTGCCGAATGCTATCCTTAACAAAATTCGTCAAATCGGCTTAATCGTGACGGAAGCCGAAATCCTTCAATACGCGCTCCTGATTGCGCCAATCCTTCTTCACCTTGACCCAAAGCTCCAGGAATGTGCGCGATCCAAGCAGCGCTTCGATATCGCGGCGGGCCTGCTTGCCGACTTCCTTCAGCAAGGCCCCCTTCTTGCCGATAATAATGCCTTTCTGGGAATCCCGTTCCACGAAGATAACCGCGCCGATGTATACAACGCCGTTCTCCTGCACTCTCATATCCTCGATGCCAACCGCAATCGAATGCGGAATTTCTTCACGGGTCATATGCAGGATCTTCTCGCGGATCAGCTCCGCGCAGACGAATTGCTCCGGATGGTCGGTGACCTGATCGGCCGGATAATATTGCGGTCCCTCCGGCAAATATTTCTGGATTTGCGCAAGCAATGTTTCGACGTTATTGCCTTGAAGCGCCGAGATCGGCACAATCTCCGCAAACGGATACAAATCCTTGTATTGGGTGATAATTTCCAGAAGCTTTTCCGGCTGAACCTTGTCAATCTTGTTCATCACAAGAAATACGGGCGTATCCACCTTTTTCAGCTGTTCGATGATAAAGCGGTCGCCGCCGCCCAGTCCATCGGCAACGTCAATCAGGAAAAGTACGGCCTCGACCTCTTTTAAAGCGCCTTCCGCGGTTTTCATCATATAGTCGCCTAGCTTGGATTGCGGTTTATGAATGCCGGGCGTATCGAGGAAAACGATCTGCGACGTTTCCGTCGTGTACACGCCGTGGATTTTATTTCGGGTGGTCTGCGGCTTGTCCGACATAATGGCAATTTTCTGCCCGATTAAATGATTCATAAGCGTAGATTTGCCGACATTCGGACGACCGATAATCGCCACGAATCCGGAACGGAATTTCGTTTCAGTCATATGAATAATTAACTTCCTTTCTCTAATGAAGCCGGAGTAAATGCACCCGGCAGCAGCTCGCTAACCGTCATAATGTTCCAGTCCCCGCGCAGATTGCCCATAACGACCGGCATATCCGGCTTGCATAGCTCTACCAGTACCTGGCGGCATACGCCGCATGGGGCAATCGGTCCGTCCGTATCCCCCATGACGGCAATAACCTGAAATTCTCCCGGACGTTTGCCGTCGGCGATTGCGCGGAACAGCGCGGTTCTCTCGGCGCAATTGCAAGGGCTGTACGCGGCATTTTCCACGTTGCAGCCGTAATGGACATGGCCGCTTTCGTCCAGCAGCGCGGCGCCAACGCGGAAATTGGAGTAAGGCACGTATGCCCGCGACATGGCCTCCTTCGCTGCTTCAAGCAGGTTCGAATACCGCTCCGATAATCCCTCGAATGCCATGAGCCCCAACTCCTATTCTTCGTATTAATCCAATATAAAATGCCATAAGGGCGGCCCAAGAATGAGCAGCCCAATAATAATCGCGCAGCATGCCGCGACCAGCACGGCACCGGCAGCAATATCCTTAGCCGCTTTCGCAAGCGGGTGAATGCCGGGACTCGCAAGGTCAACGGTTTTTTCGATCGCCGTATTAACCATCTCCAGGGTGAACACAATCGCCATCGTTAACAACAGCACCGCCCATTCCAGCCGGGTCAGGGGCAGGAACGCCCCTAACAGACACACCATAACGGCAGCCGCCGTATGAATTTTCATATGACGCTGAGACCGGACAGCCAAGGCAATTCCCGAACAAGCAAAAGACAGGCTGCGGATAAACTTCAGCATTAACGCGACAGACCTGCCTTCTGAAGAACGGCTTCCTGTTTTGCCGTCATTTCGGCTTCGCCCGCATCGTCCATATGGTCATAACCGAGCAAATGGAGGAAGCCGTGCACGAACAGGAACCCGATCTCCCTTTCCAGGGAATGGCCGTAATCCTCGCTCTGCTCCTGGGCTTTCTCAATCGAGATTACGATATCGCCAAGCATGCCGGAGATTGGATCCATCTCATCCTCGCTCTCCACTTCGAAAATAATATCGAGCTCTTCCGTCCCGTCATCCTGCATGGCGAACGATAAGACATCAGTAGGACGGTCGATATTGCGGTATTCGCGGTTAAGCTGGTGAATCTGCTCGTTATCCGTAAAGGTCAGAGTCACTTCGCCGTCCGTAAGTCCTTCCATCTCGCCGGCGATCTGAAGAAGCTGCTCCAGTCTCGCCACCCATTGATCGGGAATCTCCATTTTGTCTTGTTCGTTGCTCCAGTCTAATTGCAAGCTCATGCTTTGTTAACGCTCCTTTGGTTTTACGTCTTCCGGGTATTCAATCCGCGAGTGGAATATGCCGATAACGCTTTCTTTCAAAGAATGGGCAATCTTGTCGAGCTCCTTCATCGTCAGATCGCACTCATTATATTGATTGTCATCCACGCGGCTTTTAATAATCTTCTGAATCATCGCCTCTACCTGCTCCACCGTAGGGCTGCGCAGGCTGCGGACGGCCGCTTCCACGCAATCGGCCAGACCAACGATCGCCGCTTCCTTCGATTGCGCTTTTGGACCCGGATAACGGTAGTCATCCTCCGTGAAATTCACGGTTAACCCCTGCTCCTCCGCTTGTTTCAACGCTTTGAAGTAGAAGAACTTCAAGGAGGTTGTCCCATGATGCTGCTCCGCGATATCCCGGATCGGCTTCGGAATATTTTGCGCCTTCAGCATATCAACCCCGTCGCGGGCATGGGCGACGATAATCGATTTGCTCAGCTTTGGCTCGATGGTATCATGCGGATTTTCCATATTCGTCTGATTCTCGATAAAATAGCTTGGCCGCTTCGTCTTGCCGATATCGTGATAATACGAACCTACGCGGCAAAGAAGTCCGTCCGCTCCGATCGACTCGGCAGCCGCTTCGGCAAGATTGCCGACCATTACGCTGTGATGGTAGGTGCCAGGCGTCTCCGTAAGCAGCTTGCGAAGCAGCGGATGATTCGGATTCGACAGCTCTACGAGCTTCAGCGCCGACAATATGCCAAACGTAATTTCGAAGAACGGCATAAGCCCAATGACAAGAATCGCCGTTAATAGTCCGCTAGCAAACGCGAATGCAAGAGAATAAACGAGCGGCCCTTGCTCAAGCTGCTCCTTCAGGAACATAAGCGACAATACGGCCAGCGAACCAAACAAGCTGACCATAATTCCCGCCTTAAGGATGGTAGACCGCTGGCTTGCCCGGTGAATCGAGAATATCGCCGCCAGGGAAACCACGATAATAACAAACCCGTATTGATAGTCGAAAATTTGACCGGTTTGCGTATTTAGTATAATACTTCCGCAAAGCGCAAACAAAACCGAGCTGATAATCGCCAGATTCACATCCAGCAGCAGCGTAATCAGCATCGTTCCAAGCGCGGCCGGGGCTAAATAACCGGCATAAGGCGCGGAATCGGTCTGCGTAAGGGAAATAACTTGCATCGTGATAATATTGATCAGATAAATGAGCCAGAGCATCAGCAGATGAGTATTGCCGTAGCTTGGCTTGGTCGAGTCGCTGGTCCCGTATTGGTGTATATACGTATACAGGCCAACCACGATCATGATGGACATCAGCAGCAGTCCAAGCTGCGGCCAATAATTGCGCTTGTCCTGCAGAAGCTCGGATTCCTTCAGCAGCTCGTACATCTCGGGCGTAATAATCTCGCCTTTTTTCACGATGAGGTCGCCTTCTTTGATCACAACCTGAGGCGTATTCTGCTTCGCGAGAATTTTGGCTTCGTCCGTTGCCTGCTGATCGAGGAACCGGTTAGGCATAATCGTAAACCGTGCCAGCTCCTGCACAATTTCGCGGCTGGAGCGGTTGGTCAGCGAGCTTGCGTTAACCAGCTCCGCAACCTTCGTGCGCGCCGTTTCCGCATCGCGGAGCTGCTCGCTCATTAGCTTGCGGACGACATCCTGCCCGACGGAGCGCATTTCCTCCAGTTGATCCAGCGTCAGATTCGGAAGCTTGTAGAACGTCTCTTCCGGAATCGTGTACGCCTGCTCCTTGATGACCTTCGACATTTCTTCAAGCAGCGAATCGTTGTACTTGCCGGTGCCCATATTCATTTTTACGAAATTATCGACAAACGCATCATATTTGCCGGGAATCTCATTCCGGTAAATTTCAACCTTGTTTTGCACCGTCACCTGATCATCCAGATTAAGCTGCTCGATCCGGACGAAAATTTGATCGATCAGCTGTTCGTTGCGCAACGCGACATTCGAATAGATCGAATCGATTTTATTCGCTGCCTCTTCCTGCGCTTCCAGCGTTGCCTTGCTGTCGAATATCTGATGCGGAGCAGCGATATCCTTGTCGCTGGGCGCATCCACCTGGATATCGTAGGTTTCCGGTACAAGATGGGGAGCGAGACTGAAATAAAACAGCAGCGCAAACAAAAACAAGAGCAGGACTCGAACAGCCGTGCTCTGCTTCCAGCCAGCCGATTTTGTCTGTTGAAGGTTAATTTGTTTTCCGGCCTGAGTCTGATTCATCGAGCGGACATTCCTCTCTATGCTTTGTTTTCAGCGTCCCAGTTGTATGCCACGATTATTTTCTGAACCAAGGAATGGCGAACGACGTCCTGCTCGGAAAAATGAATAAAACCAATTTCCTCAATATCTCTCAAAATGCGCTGCGCTTCGATTAACCCGGAGTTTTTGCCCCGCGGCAAATCAATCTGCGTCACGTCGCCCGTAATCACCATTTTCGAGCCAAAACCAAGCCTTGTCAGGAACATTTTCATTTGCTCCGGGGTTGTGTTCTGCGCTTCGTCCAAAATAATAAACGAATCATCCAGCGTGCGTCCCCGCATATAAGCAAGAGGAGCGATCTCGATGGTTCCGCGCTCAAACGCCTTTGCCGTCTGGTCCGGACCTAATACGTCATGCAGCGCGTCATAGAGCGGGCGCAGATACGGATCCACCTTTTCTTGCAGGTCGCCAGGCAGGAAGCCCAGATTTTCGCCGGCTTCAACCGCAGGACGGGTCAACATTATTTTTTTAACAGAGCCTTCCTTAAGCGCCGCTACGGCAAGAACAACCGCAAGATAGGTTTTGCCGGTACCGGCGGGGCCAATGCCGAACACGATATCCTGCTTCTTGATTGTCTTCACGTAATGACGCTGACCGATCGTCTTCACGCGGATCGGCTTGCCTCTGTAAGTCGTCGTAATTTCAGCTTTAAGCAAATCGAGCAGTTCTTCCGCTTGCATGTTGCGCGCAAGATCAAGCGCATAAGTAATGTCTCTCTCGGACGGAGTATACCCGCCGCGGACCAGCTGAAGCAGCACGTTATAAAACTGCTCTAGCGACTCCACCTCTTGCGCCGGACCGGAAATAACAATTTCCGCTTCGCGGGAAGACAGAGTAGCCTCCATCTGTTGCTGCACAAGCTTTAGATACTTATCTTGGGGACCAAACACGGCCAAGCCCTCTACTGCATTTTGGAGCGGAATTTTGACTACTTTTGCTTCACTCTGCAACAACCTCATTCTCCTTGCATCTGGACTAGTGGCATCTCTTCTACGATTGATTGCTCCACTTCAAAAAGAACTTTCATATAAACTTTACCATTGTCCGTCTTTTCATGCAAAACAATTTCCTTTAATATAACCGCGTCCTTGCCTGCTTTGAGCATGATATCGGCCTTCGCCTGGAGCATTCCGTTGTTTTTCGCTTCCTCTTCCGTAAGCTCCCTTTCATCGGTGCGGACCTCCATAATCGTTTTCTTGAGCCGCCCGAACGGCAGCTTCAACCCGCGCCATGACGCCTGCTCCTCCACAACAACGTTCTCGGACGAATCAAACGGGTTTTTGCCATAACCGCTTACCTGAAGCGCACGGCTGCCTATTACAGCGTACCACTTTGTTTTCTTCTCTCCCGTATATACTTTAACCTCCTGCGTGAGAGGAGAAGCCACATTGAATTCATACCATACGAGGCCGCGCACCTTCCCCTTTGCCACAACCGACTGCGTGTACGCACCGCCTCCGATCGTTCCCGAGATTAACGTCTGGCCTTTTTTGACTTTCATGTTCTTCTTGACGACGGGGCGGCCCTTCTCGGTATAAATCTCCGTTATGACCGCATCGTTCGAAGCTACCAGATGCCGAGGATTTTGCAGCTCCGCCTTCTCCGCTTCCGTCGATTCAACGACTTGAATAACGATCCTTGTCCCTTTTTTCTCTACGCCAACCCAGGCCGTTCCGGGAAGATCGGTGACCAATTCCTTGGATAACAGATCTTTATCCTTAAGCTTGAACGACCATTGCATCGGAAAGATTCCTTCCTTCTTGGCCGCCGTTAATATCTGTTCCTCGGTAAGCTTTACATTCCCTTTCACCTCAACGGACCAGACAAGCGAAGACAGCAAATATATGCCGACAAAAAACAGGCCGATCCCGATCGCGAAAAATTTTCTTTTCTCGAAACGGACCAGCCAGAAGGGCATCCCTTCCCGTTTAACGACATGCGCCCTGCAGCCTGTCTCTTTCAAGAACGGGCGAAGACGGAAGAAATCGCCTACAGACAGCTCGAATTCCAGCTTCCCACCGCTTGTCCATCGAATGGAAGACAGCTCGAGCCCCCCTTCGAGAGCCCTGTTCACAAGCCGTTCAGGTTGTCCGCCCCTGATATGCACCGTGACGACACCGCGTACCCACTGCAGCCATTGACCCGCCATGCTTATCCCTCCTGATCCCTTACTTCGATACTTTTAATTTGACCCTCTATGAATACCTCTTCCGTCCAGATCGTGCGTATGACAAGCGAGGTTCCCGTCACTTCCAGCTCGCCTTTGCTTAAGGCCAGTCTCAGCTTATCGCTGGAGAAATGAAGCACGCCGCGGTGATTCTCGATATAGAGCTGTCGGTCGCCGATCATCGTCATGCGGGGCAGATCATAGACCACATCCTGGGGCAAATCCAATATATCGGCAGTCCATTTTCGAAATTTTCGGTTTATACGGCCCATAGCTGATCCATTGTCCCCCTCCGCCGCGCGAGTGCACATTATTGTACTGTACCAAAATATGCGACGTCGGAACGATTTATGAGATATATGGGGAAGCGCAGCCGAATAAAAAAATAACAGCCGGGCAACGATGCATGATCGCATCATTGCCCGGCTGTTATGGTTATAAGATCTATTTGCCGAAGGGGCGCTTGGAACGCGGCGGACCCAATATTTCGGCCCATACGACCGCTTTGCGCAGCTCGTCGGCTTTGGGATTCGCAATTTCGCTCTGACTTGCAACTGCAGGAGCCACTGCCGTCTGGGGCTTGGCGGTTGCTGCCAGCCGCGCACGAGGAGGCTCCGCAGGCCGGCTCGGTACCGCCTGAACCGCCCTCTCCAGCGTTTGCGACCTGCCGCCCTCCCCTGTGCCTCCCCCTTCTCCCTGAAGGGAGGAACCAGCCGATACGGGCTTCTGAGACTGATATTCTTCTTCGTCATCCTCTTCCCATACCGGATCTTGACGGTTGACCGGTCTATGCGGCTCACGCTCGTTGCTTCCTCCAAAACTCGGCATCCGGTTCGTGCGCTTCTTCGCGCCCGAACGCCCGAATATCGAGAACAGCACTCCGCCCACCACGATCACCCAATATATATTTTCGAGAAGGAAACTTATTATTTTCACGCCAGCACCTCCTTGCTTGACACGGCTTAAGCGCCTTAGTTGTCTTTATCGTTAGGAGTGTCCGGCTTGCCAATCGTATTTCTCATTTGGGTATCGGCTTCGATATTTTTAAGGTTCATGTAATCCATAACGCCGATTTTACCGGATTTCAGAGCATCCGCCATCGCAAGCGGCACCTGAGATTCGGATTCCACGACCTTCGCGCGCATCTCTACGACGCGGGCCTTCATCTCTTGCTCCTGTGCGACCGCCATCGCGCGGCGCTCTTCGGCCTTCGCCTGCGCAATCCGCTTGTCGGCTTCCGCCTGTTCGGTTTGCAGGTGTGCGCCGATGTTTTTGCCTACGTCTACGTCCGCGATATCGATGGACAGGATCTCAAAGGCCGTGCCTGCATCAAGGCCTTTGCCAAGGACGGTACGGGAGATCATGTCCGGGTTCTCGAGAACGTCTTTATGCGAGTTGGAGGAGCCTACCGTTGTAACGATCCCTTCGCCGACCCGGGCGATAATCGTCTCTTCGCCGGCACCGCCGACAAGGCGTTCGATATTAGCGCGTACCGTAACGCGGGCTTTAACCTTCACTTCAATGCCGTCCTTCGCAACCGCAGCTACGATAGGCGTCTCGATTACGCGGGGATTTACGCTCATTTGCACGGCTTGCAAAACATCGCGGCCAGCAAGGTCAATGGCTGCCGCACGCTCGAAGACGAGCGGAATGTTCGCGCGTTGCGCCGCAATCAAGGCGTTAACGACACGGTCAACATTACCGCCGGCGAGGAAGTGACTCTCAAGCTGATTAATCGTAAGCCCTAGCCCCGCTTTTGTTGCCTTAATCAACGGATTCACGATCCGGCTTGGCGTTACTCGGCGGAGACGCATTGCTACCAGCGTGATAATGCCGATCCGAACGCCGGATGCCAGCGCGGAAATCCACAGCATGATCGGGAAAAAGCTGAGGAATACCGATAGAGCAATAATCGCTACCACTACAATAATTAAAACTGATACCATTCCGTCCATTGGGTATAACCCTCCATGTCATTTTTTTCTATTATCCTACAGGACCTCTCTTACGACAACCCAAGTCCCTTCGGTTTTTATTACCTTTACCGTCTTGCCGGAAGCGATAAATTCGCCGGATGTCACAACGTCTATCCGGTTATCCCCAATTTGAATCGTGCCCGCCGGGCGGAGAGGCGTTATCGCAATCCCCTCCTGGCCAAGAAGCTCCTCTTTGGTTTCCGCGGACAAATATCCTTGCTCGGTTGTCAGCTTCTCGCGCAAAATGAATTTGTTCCAGATTCCTCTGTCCTTGTATTTACGGACAACAAAATACAGGATAACGGCAGCAGCCGCCAGCGCGATAACGAGCGAAATAAATGCCGTCATCGGATTCGAAGCCGCTGTCAACACGCCGGCGATCAGCGAGGCGCTGCCCAGAATGCCGAGAATTCCCCAGCTCGGCACAAATACCTCGATCAACAACAAGGCTATGCCGACAATAAAGAGCACAACGGACTCCATCCCCGCAAATCCCGCAATGTAATGACCGAAGAAATACAAGCCAAACGACAGAATACCTACAATGCCCGGAACGCCAAAGCCCGGGACAAACAGCTCAATCGCAATACCCGCGATGCCCAGGATAAACAACACGGTCATGACGATCGGATTTACGAGCCAGGAAGCAATCTTCTCCGCAATCGAAGGTTTAAGTTCGATCCGATCGCGATTTTCTAGCCCCAGCCATTTGATTGCGTCTTCCAGGGACTCCGCTTTGTATTCGGCATATCCAACCTTAATCGCTTCATCGGCCGTTAAGGTCAGAATCTGGCCGGATTGCTTCACCTGCTTGAGGTCCGGCAGCGGCAATGTCGCACCGGGATCCACCATTGCGGCAGCGATATCCGGGTCACGGCCGTTTAGCTCCGCGGCCTCCCTCATCGTCTTCACCCAGAAGGAAACAACCTTCGGGTTATCGATGAGATCGCCCGAGCCGTTAACGACTGCCGCAGCGCCAATGGTGCTTCCAGGTTCCATGACTATGTTTTGCGCATTAAGCGCAATATAAGTCCCCGCGGATACCGCTTTGCCTTCTACGTATGCCGTAGTAGGAACGCTGCTTTTGCGGATCAATTCGCCAATCTCCTCCGCGCTGGTTACTTCTCCGCCAAACGTATTGATCACCAGCACGACTCTCTCCGCTTTTGCTTCCGCTGCTTCTTGGTATGCCCGCTCCAAAAACGACTTCAATCCGGATTCCACCGTTTGCTTGACCGGCACAACGTAAACCGCGGGACCAAGTGCTGATCCTTCCGCTCCATGCGCGGTTTTACTGCCGGTTGCCAGTCCGCCTGCCGTAACCAGCAGCATAGAAACAAGCATTAGAAGAGGCCAGATGACAGCTGCAATGCGCCATCGTTTCGTTTGCAAAGTGTCGCTCCTCCTTTTCAATCAGTAACCGTTAATACGCACATATGAACATTATGTTTCAAAATTGTCATAAGTAAAGCAAAAACACCCCTCGAAAGGGGTGTTTTCGTCCGAACATATAGTTATTGCAGAAATTGTTGTACATATTGATTTACTAGTTTACCATCAGCGCGCCCTTTTGTTTTTGGCAAAAGCGCACCCATGACTTTTCCCATCTCGGCTTTGGAAGAAGCACCGAGTTCCTGGATGGTCTGCGTTACAATCGCTTTTATCTCTTCTTCGGTCAGCTGTGCGGGAAGGTATTGACTAATAATTTCAATTTCTGCTGAAAGATCTGTAACCAGATCATCTCGGCCGGCTTTGCTAAATTCTTGGAGGGAATCTTTACGTTGTTTGATTTCACGACTAAGTATATCTACCACTTCCGCATCCTCGAGAGGACGCTTCAAATCAATCTCCAAATTTTTAACAGCCGCACGAATCATGCGAATCGTGGTCAGCTTGAACTTGTCCTGATTCTTCATGGCTTGCTTCATATCGTCGTTCAATCTATCGCTCAGGTTCATTATGGAAGGATCCTCCTAAAACTTTCTCTTACGCGCAGCCTCGGACTTCTTCTTGCGCTTTACACTTGGCTTTTCATAATGCTTGCGTTTTTTCACCTCTGCCAAAACACCATCTTTAGCGATGGAACGTTTAAAGCGGCGAAGCGCAGCATCAATAGTTTCGTTTTTGCGAACTTTAGTTTCAGACACCAGTTTTCCCTCCCTCCGAAACAGACCGTCCAGAGCATTAAACATAAACACGGTTTATCACACTTCATTATAAGACAAAACAAAATGAAGTGTCAACTTACACTATTTCCTACTAGCGCTCCTAGCTTCTCCCCGCCCAACAAATGGATGTGGAGATGATAAACAACCTGGCCGCCGTCGCTGTTCACATTGTTAATGAGCCGGTAACCCGACTCAGCAATTCCTTGCTGCTTCGCGATTTCGCGAGCAGCCCCAAACAATTCCGCTATGACCGGACCATCCTCTTCGGTGACTTCGTTCATCGTTGGAATATGTTTTTTTGGAATAATCAATATATGTACAGGAGCCGCGGGCTGAATATCTTTAAACGCAATGACGTTCTCGGATTCGTACACTTTCGTCGAAGGAATGGAGCCTTCGATAATTTTGCAAAAAATACAGTCCAAATATGCCCCTCCCTTCATTCCATACTATGCCAATAATTATAGCAAACAAATGGCATGCTCGTCCAATCGGAGGATGCCGGCCGGAACGCAGACGCGCGACGCGTTGCCGTACCGGATTTGCAATCAGTAAAATGGCAGCAGCGTCAACGCGAGGAGCCCGGCCAGCGGCAGCACCTGACGGTAGAAGCGTCCTCTCGGGTAGTAGGGATACGGATAAAGACCGGGGTACGATACGAAAGCTCTGTTGTCCCAGCTTATGGTTCCGCTGCATGGGACTGCCAGACATAAATATCGGTCATCCACGTACTCGACAATGCCGTCGATACACCATCCGTCATGCGTTTGCGCGAGCACGTAACGGTGAATATGCGCGGAGCAATGATCCTTCAGCGATTGGGTCTGCGGTGCCGTTATTGCTGCCTGCGCGGCCGGTGCCTGGTTCTCCGCCTTTGCAGGAGCTATGGTTGCCGGTTTGGCCGCAGCCGGCTTCACCTCTGTCGGCTTCCCTTTTTCCTTCTTGCTTTTCTCCATACTTGTCAGCCTCCATTCTGCTACTATCGTATGCAGAAATGGGCTTTTGGCTACTGGGCGGACAATTTCATGCTAGCTTGCTCTTCGATAGATTTCTCCAGCTGCTCGGCAATATCGAGCCATCCGATTCCCGCCCCTATCTGAATCGCTCCGCTGCGCGTTTTGTCCGCGTCGAAGTTAAACTGCTTGACGATCTCCAGCTGTTTCGAATAGGCGTCCTGCAGAGCCTTCAAGTATGCGGATTCCTGTTCAGTAAGCGTACCGTCCTGCTCTTTTATGTACGAAAGAGAATTATCAACGTCAATTAAATAGGCATAGATCTTATCGGAATCAAAAGGAGTATCCTCATCAAAGCTGCCCGCTTGCTGCAAAAAATCGTTTACGCCGGCCGCATCGCGGATCACGGTGCCAGCCTCGGACGGTTTCCCTTCCACAATAGCGGCTGCATCATCAAGCACGGCTTGATAATACGAGGCTGCTTTTTTTGCCGCTCCGATTACTTCCAAGCCTTTCTCGTACTTATCATCCTGGCCGCCCTGCAACGATTGCGAGTATAGAAACACGTTGCCCGTAAGGCTGAATACAAGCAGCAATAAAGTAATCGGCAGTGCGTAGGACCGTTTCTTCGATTGTTCCTTATCCTGTTCCATCTCTTGTTCATCCTTCCAAGTCGATAAAAGAAAGTTGTTCCGCGGAAAGGCTGAAATGCTGCCACTCCGCGGAAATGATTGCTATGGCCTAACGTCTTTATAACCGTACAGCGCGACCTCCATCAAAGAAGAACACGTGGCTTTCCGCAATCGGCCGGCCGATAACCGACTCGATTGCCTCCGCATACAGCTCCAATTGGAATCTATGACGCTCTGCCGCCTGTTCCCACTGCTTCATATATATCCGGTCGGTCTTATAATCAAGCAGCACGACGCCATTCTCGTCTTCGAAGAGACAGTCGATGACTCCTTGAATGAGAACCGGTTCACCGGCCATATCGGATGCCAATCCCGGATAAACGCGCTTCGCCGGGAACATGCAGCTGAACGGAACCTCTCTCCTTACCCATGCGGCACGAACCAGTCGCTTGCCGATTTCCGTGTCGAAAAATGCCGCAACAGCCGGAAGATCGATCGACTCCGCTTGTCTTGCGGTCAACAGCTTGCGCGAGACCATATCGCTCAATATCAGCTCCAGGCGGGCCGCATCCACGTCGCCGGTAAGCGGGAGATGCTGCATCAGAAGATGGCTTACCGTTCCTTTCTCGGCAGCCGTAAGCGCGGCTTCCTCCATGAACCGGGGCCGTCTTAACCGGAAGGTGTAACTGCCTCCGCTGCTCTTCCTGCCGTCTGCTTCTTTCGCGTCGGAGAGGACATCAACCGGATATAAAGCCGCGCTGTCGTCCTGCATTTCCACCGCTTCCGAATGCAGCCTCTTCATCTCCGTAACCGACGTTTTGGCCGCGACAAGGGTAGACGCCTTATAGCCGTAACGCCATTCCAAGCGTTTGCGAAGCTCCTCATCCCGTTCCACCTGATCCAGCTGGGCCAGAGATAATACACCCTGCAAGCGGTCTTCCCTCGCCTGATCCTCTTCCGCCCGTTCCTCGGCGCCAACCGCCGCTTCAAGCCCCAGCATAGCAGCATCTACCACGCCTGCGCGCCATTGCAGCAGTCTTGAAGCCTCATGTCCCGGCACCGTTTCATCCGGGAGCCGATTAAACGCCGCGGATGCGAGCGGGCCCAGCCAGTCCAGGAAAGTAGACGCCGAGCTTAACCGGAAATCGGGAATATATCCCTTGGCATGCGCGGCGGACTGCCAGCGGCGCTGTTTGGCCGCGGCATCGGATACGGTGCCGACCAGGAACATTTTCTCCTTGGGACGGGTTAATGCAACGTAGAGAATACGCATTTCCTCGGCGAGCATTTCCATCCGCATACGTCTCCTGATCGAGAGGAACGGCAGAGTCGGATAGCTGACGCGTTTCTCCGGGTCGATAAACTTGGGACCGAAACCAAGCTGCTTGTGCTTCAGAAATGCGCTGCGCAAATCCTGCTGATTGAAGTTCTTGCCTAAGCCTGCCACAAATACGACGGGAAATTCAAGTCCCTTACTCTTATGAATGGACATAATGCGCACGACGTTTTCCTGTTCGCCAAGCGCCCTGGCGGTTCCCAGGTCACCGCCGCTGTCCCGCATCCGTTCAACGAATCGAAGGAAGCGGAACAACCCTCTGAAGGAGGTCGCCTCATATTGGCGGGCACGGTCATGAAGCGCTCTAAGATTCGCTTGACGCTGAACGCCTCCGGGAAGCCCGCCGGCGAAATCGTAATAGCCCGTCTCCCGGTAAATGCTCCAGATCAAATCGGCCAGCGAGCCTTGCCTTGCATCGTTCCGCCATCTGTCCAGCCGGTCGAGAAACAGGGACAGCTTGCGTCTCAGCTCATCCGGCAGCAGCAGATCGCCTGCCGCCTGCAGCACCGCGTCATAGTAGGTTTCATGCATCGCTCCGATCCGGATAAGAGCCAGCTCTTCGGCATTCAAGCCGAAAATCGGCGAACGAAGGGTCCCCGCGAGCGGGATATCCTGATACGGATTATCGATTACCCGCAGCAGGGAAAGGATGGTCTCTACCTCCGTCGCGTCGAAATACCCGCTGCTCAGCTCCGCATAGGCCGGAATGCCCGCACCCTGAAGCTCCTCGATAATGACGGGAGCCCAGGCCTGCGTGGCCCGCAGCAAAATGACGATGTCACGCCATTCCATAGGGCGGCTCTCCCGCTTCTTGCCGTCATAGACCCGAAATCCCTCATCCAGCAGCGAACGGATCTGGCGGGCAATAAGCCTTGCCTCCAGCTGCGCCGTTTGCAGCTCTTCCGCCGATTCGGCAGCCGGTCCTGCGCCTTGCTCGGATTCTTCGTCGGAATCCGCGGCCGATGCCGCTTCATCCACTTCTTCCGAGGAGCCTGCTTTATCAATAACGGCAAGCTCGACGGCAAAACGACCAGGCCTGTCAGGCTCCGGATAAGAAGCCCCGCATACCAATTCGGCGCGCTTGTCGTAATCCATCTCCGCGACCGATTCGCGCATAATAGCGCGGAACACGTCATTTACTCCGTCTACGACTTCAAGACGGCTCCGGAAATTGCGGGCCAGATCGATACGGAGGCCGTCACCGCCGGGCGCGCCGTAATTTTTGTATTTGCTCATGAACAAATTCGGCTCTGCCAGACGGAACCGGTATATGCTCTGTTTCACGTCGCCTACCATAAAACGGTTGCCGGCATGCGGATTGGCAATAAGGGACACGATCGCTTCCTGCACCATGTTGGTATCCTGATACTCGTCAAGCAGAATCTCATCGAACTGGCGCTGATACTCCATAGCCGCAGGCGATGGAGTCGTACGCTCCGGCGAAGATTCCGGCGATCTCAGTATCCTCAAGCAATAATGCTCCAGGTCGCCAAAATCGAGCAGACCCTTAGCCCGCTTCGCGGCCTCGTACCGCTGCCCGAATTCAATGACAAGCTCGGACAGAGCGGACATAAGCGGAGCAAGCTCCCGCAGCTCCCATGCGAATTCCTCCGCCGAACGTCCAAACAATTCGTCCGCCAGGGAGCTGATTAGCTTCTTCGCCTGATCGCGAAGCTCCTTGGCTTGCTCCTGCATCGTTTTATCGTAATCATCCCCGCGCATCGCCTTCAGTTTGCCGAATTGCACGGCCTGGAACGATTCGAACCACATCTCCCAAGGATGCATGCGGACGGTCTCGGCTAGCCCTCCCACAACCGTGAGATCCTCTTCAAAGGTTGCCGCGTAAGGGGCCGGACCCGCCGGCTCCCGCGTCAGCTGCATCGCCTGGTTAAGCAGGGACGCCGCGCCCGACAGCGCCAGCTCCACGTCAGCCCTCAGGCTTGCGACCCAAGGACTGTTGCGCAGCTCTTCCACGTTACCAACCCTAAAGCTGGCCGCGGTCTGGCGGAGCCAATGCTCCGGCCAGGGATGGCTTTGCGCAAAGTCATAAAGCTGTTGAACCAGCCTGTACAACGGCTCGTCGCCCCGTTCGCCGCCGTAGCGGTCGGCCAAGCGCAGAAATGCCCCGCTGTCATCGGCGGAACCTTCGTATTTCTCTTCGAACAGCTGATCCAGCACGTCGATGCGCATCAGTTCGCTCTCTGTTTCATTCGCAATCCGAAAGCCCGGGTCGAGCCCGATTAACGGATAATATCTGCGAATAACGTCGAGACAGAATGAGTGGAGCGTCGTAATCGATGCCCGGTTCATAAGCGCCAGCTGTCTGCGCAGATGCTCGGATTCCGGCTGCCGCTCGAGCTCTTTCTCAAGCGCAATCCGGATTCTGTCTTTCATTTCGGCAGCAGCCGCCTTCGTGAAGGTTGCAACCAGCAGCCGGTCGACGTCGGAGAACGAGGATATTTTCCGGATAATCCGTTCTACCAGTACCGCTGTTTTCCCGGAGCCCGCCGCAGCGGCAACCAGCACATCCGAGCCTTCCGTGACGATCGCGCGCCACTGGTCGTCCGTCCAGGTGCTGTTCTCCGGCTTCTCCGGCATATTAATCGGTTCCATCCGCTGTCTCCTCCTCTCCATGCAGCTGCCGCCAAATCTCGTCTTCCGAGAGCTTGCTCAGCTTCGTGTATTCATTCCCGTCGAACAATGGGTCAAATTGGCAGACCGGCTTGTAATCGCAGTATTGGCACGGCGACTTCGTCCCGAGACGGTATGGCTCGATTGAAACCTTTCCGCAGCCGATTTCCGTGCCTATCTTCCCGATGGTACGTCTGACGGAGCTGCGCAGCACATCCCACTGATCATCCGTCACAACGGACGAGCTGCTGTAAAAGCTTCCGTCCCGCTTCAAAGCTACGGGAAGAATATCCGAGTAGCCGGACTCCAGGTCGCCGTCCATCAGCTTAGCCGTCTCCGCTTCAGCCGTAATCAGCCCCCGGGTTTTGAATTTCTTCAGCATTCTTGCATTTACCTCGGTCACGGATAACCCGTTAGATACCGCAAGCATCGGATTATGAACGTGGAAATAAAGCACGCCCGCGGGCGATGCCGGCTTTCCAAGCCATTCGGAGGCGTGCGTAACCAGCACGTCGAGGTACGTGAGCATCTGCAGGGATAGTCCAAATGCCACTTCCTCCAGCTTGAGCTGCGTTGCGCTGGATTTGTAATCCATGACCCGCAGCAGCAAGCCCTCTTCGGTCTCAGCCGCGTCTACGCGGTCAATCCGGCCGATAATTTCCATCGTGCCCCCGTTCTCTAACGGAATGACTAGGGAAGGCAGCGCGCCGTCCGGGCCAAAATCAACCTCAAGCCCAACCGGCTGAAACTGAGCCCTGCGGGAATGCTCGCTCAAAATAACCGCAGCTTGGGCAACGATTTCCTTCAGCTTGCGGGCAATGTATTGGAACCTGCCGCTGCTAAGCAGGATTTGCGATTGCAGTCTGGGAGCCAGCTCGTCAACGGCCTTCGCCGCCGCTTCGCGGATTTGCCCTTCCGGCATCGAGCCCCAGCGCTGGCCGACGCCTCCGGCCAGGCGGCTGAGCGCCGCATGGAACAGCTGCCCGACATCCGGCGCTTCAAGCCGGTACATCTGGCGCTCGCGCAGCCTCAAGCCGTGAATGGCAAAATGCTGGAACGGACAGGAAACGAATCTCTCCATCCTCGACACGCTAGCCTTCAGCTTCGTCCCGTACAGCTGCTCTGCGGTCGTTGTCGTCAGCACCGTCTCCTGATTGGAGAAGCTTAATGACGCATTCATAAGTTGCAGCTTATCCTGCCACTCGGGGCGAATCGCAAACCAGTTGTAAATATCCCACCAGAACGGCGCAATATCCGCCCCTTGCCGCCAGGCGCGAAGCTCCGTGATCAAATAGGCAAGCGTCCGCTGAGGATGCTCGATATACGATCGCTGATCGCCCGTCTCCATTCCGGGAGTCGGCTCCCCCGCCTTCTGATAGACCGGTATGCCCGGGAATAGCTGTCTCACCTGCCGGATCACTTCCGAAGGCAGCAGCGTTTTTCCTTCCTCATCCGCCTGCGCCCAGCTGATCCACAGATGCCGGCTCGCCGTCGTCAGAGCGTTGTAGATCAAGAAACGCTCGTCGAGGAGCCTGCGTCTTACGCCCGGCGCCATAACAAGACCTTCTTCGGCCAGGCGTTCCCGCTCCTGCTCGGTCAGCACGCCGTCCTCTTGAATACGCATTGGCATAACGCCGTCGTTGGCGCCAAGGACATAACAGATCTTCACATCCCCGGAACGCGTCCTGTCCATGCTGCCGACCAGCGCCTGATCAAGGGCGGGCGGTACCGCCGCAAGCTTCAGGCTTTCGAGTCCCGTCTCCACCATGCCGGCGAACAGCTCCGGAGGCATATCCTCGTCACCGACCATTTCTACCAGCTGATCCAGCAGCTGCATGACGCCATCCCACAGCTGCCGGTGCGATCTGGCACGCTGCGTACGGCCGGCGGCACTGTCCTCGCGGCTCCAGCGTTCAAGGCGGTCAGCGGCATCCGCATGATCCAGCAGCTTGTACAACGCTTCGCACATGTCTTTGACGTTGGAGGCTTTCTTCAAGGATTGCTCGAACCGGCGAAGCGGCGGTACAACGGCCTCTCTCGCCGCCATAACGGCCTGGAATTCCCGTTTGGCTTTTACCGAAGGCTCGTATAAGGTTTCCGGCTCATCTTCGAGGGATTGCTGCATAAGAGGCTTCCACCTGGAGCGGTCAAGCCACTTCCATCCGTCGACGCCGGCTGCCAGCACATAGTTTTCCAAGCGGTCAAACAGCTCGCGGGACATGCTGCCGTCAATCGGGAACAAAAGCTCGGTCTTGATACAGCGGAATACCGCCTCGTAATGCCAGCCGTGAAGCACCGTCTCAAGCGCGGAACGAATAAATTCAACCAGCGGATGATGGACCGTATTATTCTTCTGGTCAAGGAAATAAGGAATCTCGTAGTCGTCGAATATCGTTTGAATATAATCGGTATACTCAGCCGCATTCCGCACCATAACCGCCATATCGCGCCAGCGCAAACCTTCTTCGCGGGCACGCCGAACCATATCGCGGGCTGCCGCTTCCACCTCTGCCCTTCTGTTAGCGGAGGCATGAAGGGATACGCCGCAGGTCGGGCTGTCTGCAGCCAGCATCTTCTTATCCGGAATAAGCATTGGGGTTCTTCCGCCATAGTGCTTCTCCAAATGAGCAAGCATCGGGCTCTCCTTGAACCGATATGGAACTCCTTCATCCAGCAGAACCGTTTCATGCACAGGCACGCCGGCTTGCGCCGCCAATGCGGCCAGCTTGCCATACGTTTCGGCCGTAGGATGGAAAAGCTCAAGCTCATGCGGCACCTCTCCGTTATCGTATGGACGGTCGAGCGTAAGCGCAACGGTCACTTCCGCGGAAGAAGCGATAAGCGTGCCAAGCGCATCATATTCCTTAGGCGTAAAGCCATGGAAGCCGTCAATCCACAGATGGGCTCCCGACATCGCCGGCGCGGCGGCATAGCCGGCAATCAGCTGCGTCAAATAATCTTCCGAATCAATATAAAGGCCGAGCAATTCCTGCTCCAGCTTGCCATAAACAAGCCGAAGATCATGCAGCTTCCGGTTCAGAAGCGATGCGTCTTCTACCGATGCCGTTGTTTCCTTCAGCAGATTGGCATCAATGCCGTATCGCTTCCACTCGGTCAGCAGCTCGCCAAGACGTTCGATAAAACCCGGCTGTTCAGCCCCGCTTTGAAATAGTTCAAGCTGCTTGCCCAGCCGGTGTATAATCTTGAACAGCATCATATGCTTGCCGTTATCGCTGATCGGAATCAAGGCAGTGCCGCCCGTCTCCTGCATGACGCGAAAGGCCAGACGGCGGAAGCTAAGCGCCTGGGCGCGAATCGTCCCGCTAAGCGTTGTGCCTTTCAAAAGCGCATACTCCGTCTGGAAAGTAGCCTGTTCCGGCACCAGCATAATAAGCGGCGCCCCATCCGGCTCGCCTTGCAGCTTGGCGCGGATTGCATCCAGACAATACCTTGTTTTTCCCGTTCCCGAGCGGCCAAGCACAAATCGAAGCCCCATCTAACTCTTCCCCTCTGAATCTATTTCATAATCTATAATTCTATCATATCGCGGGTCTATTTTCACCCGGACGACAAACGTATGTTCTGGAAGAAACGCTATCTTTCAAGAAAATATTGCAATCCCTTAAATGCCGAGTATAATACTAGGTAATAGGCGATCCGGATTGGAGGAACGGGTAATGACCACGGAAGAAACGCAATGGATTAACGATTATCTGGATTTATACAACTATGCCAAGCAAATCGGTGATCTGGAGTGGCAGCAGGAGATTACCCGTTCACTTGCCGCGTGGAAGGAACAAACAAACCAGCACGGTCTGTCGATGAAAGCCGCTGAGTTGTGGAGGAAGTTTGACGTCATCAACCGGAAGATGCTTGATCTTTACCGGCAATTGAGAAATTCCGATGATCCTTCCGATTTGAAAACGTTGCGGGAAGAGGTCTGGCTGCTGAAGCTTCAGCGTGTCGAACTAAGCCGGCAATTCAAAGAATCCTTCTAGCTAGGCGAACCGGCTACCTCCGTCCTTAGCGGAGAGCGTTTCAATCCGAAAAATTCTAAGCCGTGTAAGCCATGTTTGTAAGAAAAACTTATAAATACTTAGAATTAAAATAAAAAATCCCGCATGCGGATTTCCGCTCTGCCGGATTATGGGTTAGCGGACATGCAGTGAACTGCTCTGTCCGTTATGGAACCGCTGGGTGCAGTCGACTGCCTATCAGCGTTACTTTTCTATTATACACTTCTATCAATCGATTGAATATGTCTATTTTTCGAACAAGAAGCCGTATGGTTCCCCCTGGGATCCATACGGCTTCTTTCAGCTTTATTTGCTCCGCACTTCGAACACGGCAAATTTCAAATAATGCCCTTCCGACACGCCAAGCAGCTGCGGATGATCCTTGCCTGCAGCCCGCCACTCCACGAGGCGCAGCAGCTTTCCGGCGTCGGATGCCGCCTCCTGAATCGTCTCGAGGAACAAATCCGGCCGCATATGATACGAGCAGCTGGCCGTTACGAGATAACCGCCCTCGTTCACCAGCTTGAGGCCATGCAGGTTGATGTCCTTATAGCCGCGGCATGCTCCGGCCACTGCGCTCTTCGTCTTGGCAAAAGCAGGAGGATCCAGGATGACAACGTCCCAGGTACGGCCGTTGCCGCTAAGCGGCTTGGAAGTATCCGCGCCGGAGCGACTTCGCTCCGCGCGCTCTTCCACGCCTTTTACCTGCGTGCGCAAATAATCAAAGGCATCGGCCACGACAAATTCTACGCGGTCCGTAAAGCCATTGCGCTCCACGTTGCGGCGCGCCGTGTCGATAGCATGCTCGGATACGTCGAGACAGGTTACTTTTTTCGCCCCGTATTTGCAGGCATGAAGAGTAAAGCTGCCGGTATGGGCAAAGCACTCCAGCACGGTCGCACCGTCCCAATAAGGGAAGGTCACTTCTTTCCCGTTCGGGTTCACCGGTACAAGCCTCGTAACCTCCGTATCCGTATCAGCCGGACGATTCTCGAGGCGAATGCCGCTGCGCGCCCCCCAGCCCTTCATCAGGGGCTCGATAGAAGCGCGATTCTCGCGTTGATCGTAGAAATAGCCCGTCTTTTGACCTTCCACGATATCGACTTCCAGTTTAAGCCCATTCTCCTCAATTTCGAGAATGCGCGGGCACTCCCCATACAGCACTCCGGTGCGCAGCTCCAGCCCTTCCAGCTGTCTAACCCCAACGTCGCTCCGCTCGTAGATCCCTTTCGGCTGGAATACGTCGACAAGAGCCTCTATAATCGCTTCCCTACGGAT
Organism: Paenibacillus sp. BK033; assembly: GCF_004345425.1. Lineage (GTDB taxonomy): Bacteria > Bacillota > Bacilli > Paenibacillales > Paenibacillaceae > Pristimantibacillus. Next base: position 1,134,287 of record NZ_SLVP01000001.1, on the reverse strand, counting down.
ATCCATTCCAAGCGTCAAAACTTGAATAACCAGCACGTCGGCAAAACGGTCTACCACAAGGCCGGGAAGAAAATCAGCCTCTCCATAGACCAGCCTGCAATCGCGGTCCTGCACGAACCGGATGCGATGCGCTTCGCATAAACGGAACTTTTCTCGGAAGAAGTCGGCGTCCATCTCTTCGAGCGGCTGATAGGAGACGACCCGAACCGTGATCTGGGACTTAGGATTATAATAGCCCGTCGCCAAATATTTGCCGTTTGATCCCACGACATCTACCAGAGCCCCCGGCCCCGCTTCCCCTTCCAGCTTTTCGATTTCATTTGCGTAAATCCACGGGTGGCCTGCTTCAAGACGTTTCCTGCGGCCCTTCTGCAGCCAAACTTTCGCTTTGCTCACTTCGTTAATCTCCCTCTCTGATCCTGGCTTGTCATGCTTGTCTGACCGTTTGCATATGTATCAACGATAACTTTTTATAAAAAGGAGAACCCTGCCATGCTCCATTCGATTCTTTTGCCAATGGCGATCGGCTTCACCATCTTTATTAGCGGGATGAAGCTGATGGAGCTTGCGCTGCACCGGTTGGCCGGCCCGTATCTGCAGCGTATTTTGCACCGTTCAACCGCGACCCCGATCCACGGCCTTGCCGTCGGCACGGCAACTACCGCCTTTCTGCAGAGCAGCACGGCCGTAACCGTAATTGCCATCGGACTCGTCAATGCAGGCCTGCTAACCTTTCCCCGTACGCTTGGCATTATCCTTGGAAGCAACATTGGCACCTGTCTGACGACCGAGCTGATCGGCCTGAGCTTAAATAAACTGTCTATTCCTTTGCTTCTGCTGTCGCTGGCCGGTTGGCTCGCGACCGTAATGCTGAACGAGCTTGGAATATGGCCCCAGGCCCGCTCGATCCGGCTGCTTGAGACGATCCGTTCCTCTGCCGTTGCCTTAGGCGGCTTCAGCCTGCTGCTTGCCGGGATGGCCATGATGCAGGCTATCGGTCCCGCCGTGCAGGAAAGCTCGATGTTCGGCTGGTTCCTGGAAAAATCAACAAGCAGCCTCTGGTGGGGATTAGCCGCCGGCGCGGTGCTGACAGCAATCGTCCACAGCAGTGCTGCTGTAATCGGTATTATTATGGGCTTTGCAGCCATCGGGGCAATGCCTCTCGAGCTAGGCGTAGCCGTTGTGCTCGGCGCGAATATCGGAACTTGCGCCACCGCGCTGCTCGCATCCTTCAGCGGATCAAAGTCCGGCCAATACGTAGCATGGTCCCATACCATCCTAAATGCAGGCGGCGCCGTGCTCTTCATGCCGTTCCTAGGAGAGCTATCGGCTGTATCCGAATGGTTCGCCCATTCCCCGGCCAGCCAAATCGCTCACGCTCAAACGATTTTCAATATTCTTAGCTCGCTGATGGCCTTGCCGTTCTGCTATTTGCCGGCCTTCCGCAAGCTGCCGGTCTAATCAAACTTTACGCCAAGCAAGCTGAGGGCTCCCGCTACAATCCGGTTATTATTCTCATAGCCCGACTGCTTCTGGCGTCTCCAGGCTTCAATCGGGTCAAACCATTCAACGCCGCGGATTTCTTCCACCTGTGCCTGAAGCGATCCGCCAACCGCTTCAACCAAATAATAATGAACCTCCTTATTGACGGTTCCCTTATTCGCATCCTGATATTGATACTTGATTTGGTCAATCGGTTTAACGATAACCCCGATCATGCCCGTTTCCTCGGCAATTTCCCTAAGCGCCGTTTGTTCGACCGTCTCCCCGGGCTCCATCTTGCCTTTCGGGAGCGACACTTTGCCATAACGGTCCTGAATCAGCTGAATTTGCAAAAGGCCAGCCTCGTTCCGGCGATAGACGACGCCTCCTGCCGAAATTTCCACCATTTCCGTTTCCCCCTTTTGCCTGCTTGACATTTGCATGCAACAACGAGGATTTCCCGCTTATTCCGATACTACAGAAATGAGCGAGAAATCCTCGTGCGTTATAGCTATCTCTAAGCTCTCATCGCTTCTGCCGGTACATCTTCAAGTACGCGGACAAGCTGAGCGCGGCATTCATTTACGCCGGCTTCTGTAATTTTCACGCGGCAAAGCTTGCCGACAAGCGCTTCGGTTCCTTCAAACACAACCTGAATATAGTTATCCGAGTAACCCATCACAAGCCCCGTACCGGGAGCGCCTTTGTAGTCACGCTCCGGAATGACGTCGAGTACGGCGCCAATATGCCGCTCGGCATAGGCAAGCTGCATTTTCTCGGACAGGTCAATCAGTTTATGAACGCGTTCGTTTTTCACTTCTTCATCCACTTGATCGTCCATGCGGGCCGCCGGCGTGCCCGTACGCTTCGAATACGGGAAGACGTGCATTTCCGAGAAGCCAACCTCTTCCATGAACTTATAGCCGTTCTCGAACATTTCTTCCGTCTCGCCCGGGAAACCAACGATAACGTCTGTCGTAATCGCTACGCCAGGCATCGCTTCGCGGATCCGTTTGAGCTTGGCTGCAAACTCGTCCGTCGTATATTTGCGGCGCATCCGTTTGAGCACGGAGGAATCGCCGGCTTGAAGCGGAATATGCAGATGGCGGCACATTTTGGTCGAACGGTTCAATACGTCGATCATCGCGTCGTCAATCTGGCTGGCTTCGATCGAGCTGATGCGGATTCGCTCCAGTCCATCGATCTTGTCCAGATCCCACAGGAGGTCAACGAGACGATAGTTCTCCATGTCGTCGCCATACCCGCCCGTATGAATACCGGTAAGGACGATTTCCTTGTAACCGGAAGCTACAAGCTGCTTCGCCTGCTCGAGCACGCTCTTCGGATCGCGGCTCCGCGAAAGACCGCGCGACCACGGAATAATGCAGAAGGTGCAGAAGTTATTGCAGCCCTCCTGAATTTTCAGGAAAGCTCGCGTACGCTCATTGAAATCCGGTACGTCCAGCTCCTCGAATTCGCGGGTCTTCATAATGTTGCGAACCGCGTTAACCGGCTGGCGGTCATCGTGAATCTGATTCACGAACGTCATGATTTTCTCGCGATCCTGCGTGCCGATAACCAGGTCTACCCCCGGAATGGCCATAATCTCTGCCGGAGACGTTTGGGCATAACAGCCCGTAACCGCAATAACCGCATTCGGATTACGGCGTACCGCGCGGCGGATAATCTGGCGGCTCTTCTTGTCGCCCGTATTGGTAACCGTGCATGTGTTGATCAGGTAGACGTCAGCCGTCGATTCGAAATCAACCTGCTCGTATCCTTCGTTTTTGAACAGCTGCCAAATGGCTTCCGTGTCGTAAAAGTTAACTTTGCATCCCAAGGTGTAAAATGCAACCGATGGCATAAATTTCTTACGCTCCTCCCATTTCTCCGGCCTCGTACAGCAAGCAGGTCAGCCCGACGATACCCGCGGTTTCCGTCCGCAGGATCCGCCTGCCAAGGCCTATGATAACGGCTCCAGCCGCCTCTGCCTCATCTGCTTCCCGTTCCGTAAAGCCGCCTTCGGGACCAACGATGAGCAGCACCTTCGGCTCGGCTGGCATTTGGCCAGCCTGCCTCCAGTTCGAAACGGCATCACGGATGCCCGTTCCCGCTGCTGCATCGCCTTCCCGTTCGTAACAAAATAACGCTAAATCAAACGTCGGTATAACTTCCTTCAGCTCGCGCCAGCTGCGCACCGGCTCGATCGCCGGCACGCGGCAGCGGTGCGACTGCTCCGCTGCTTCCTTGGCGATCTTGCCCCAGCGCTCCAGACGCTTCGCTTCCTTCTTGCCGTCATATTGGACGATCATCCGCTCAGACTGGAATGGCGCAAAAGCGTAAGCACCGATCTCGGTCCCCTTCTGGATGACCAGCTCCATCTTATCGCCCTTAGGCAGGCTTTGCGCGATAGTCACCGACCAGCTGGACTCGCTGTCCATGGGCAGCTCCTCCACAATGTCCGCCACAACCTCAGAAGAGGCAGCTTCCCGCACCGAAGCAAGCACTACGCGGGAAATGCCGTCGCTTGCGATAAACTTTTCTTCCGGCTTCATCCGCATCACGCGAACGGCATGGAAGGCATCTTCTCCTATTAAACGCACGCTAGAGCCGTCAAACTGCTCCGCTGCCACAAAATATCGCTGCATTGCGTCAGTCTAACCATCCTTCATAATAGCATGTTTCCGCCTTAAAAATCTATGAAATGCGGCTTAAAACAGCGGTTGGAATAAATTGAAAAAGAAATTGTATAACGGCTCCCACCAGCCGAGAATCGGATCAAGCGTCACCCGGCGAAGCGGCGGAATAAACACGAGCAGCAGGAAGATGTACATGCCCCACTGCACGTTTTGATCCATCTTGATTCTAGTCTTCAGCGGGACCAGATCCTGAATGATCCGGTAACCGTCGAGTGGCGGCAGCGGAATCAGGTTAAAGATAAACAATAGGAAGTTCAAATACATGAAATAAAAGAAAAAATGCTGTAGCGCCAAGTTAACGCCGTTAGAGCCTGCGTACATCAGACCCGTCTTATCCAGTATTAACACAATCAGAACGCCTAAGACGCCAAGCAGCAAATTGCTGATAGGACCAAGGGCCGATACGATAATCCCCATGAGACGCGGGTTTTTGAACCGGCTCGGGTTGATCAGAACAGGCCTCGCCCAACCGAAGCCCGCGATCAGAATAAGAATGGCGCCAAGCAGATCGATATGCACGCGCGGGTTGAGGGTTACTCTTCCCATTTCTTTAGGCGTATTATCGCCAAACTTGTAGGCGCTATAAGCATGCGCAAACTCATGCACCGTAAACGATATGATCAGGACCAGCGCAACAAACGGCAGATCCTCGATTGGATACGCTAAGAAATCATCCCAGCTCATTCATTCACCTGCGGCTTTCTCGCCACGAATGCAATCCAATCCTGATCGCGGCGCTTATCTACGATTTCAAAGCCCGACCGGAGCAGTCCTTCCTCCACGTCTGCTTCTTTGTTCATGTAAATTCCCGATGCGATATAAATGCCGTTAGGCTTAAGCGCCGCGAACACATCGTCGATAAAGAGCAGAATAATTTCCGCCAGAATGTTCGCAACTACCAAATCTACCGGTAGCGATACCGAAGTGGTTAGCGCATCCCGTTCGTTAACCGCGTGAACGACTTTGCCGCCCAGCACGCCCAGCAAATCGCTTTCCAGCACCTCGACATCGTCCTGCAGGCCGTTTAGCCTTACATTCTCCGTCGCGCTTGATACGGCTACCGGATCGAGATCAAGCGCCAATACGCGGCGTGCGCCCAGCCTCATCGCGCCGATTGCGAGAATACCGGAACCGGTACCCACGTCAATCACTTCTTCGTCGCCTTTAATAACGGATTCCAGCGTTTGAAGGCAAAGCGCGGTTGTAGGGTGCGTACCCGTACCAAAGGCCATGCCCGGGTCGAGTTCGATAATGTTCTCTCCGGCAGCCGGCTCGTATTCTTCCCATGTCGGCTTGATCGTCAGCCTTTCGGACACTTTAATAGGCTTGAAGTACTGCTTCCAAGCCGTTGCCCAGTCTTCTTCGTCGACGAGCTTAAACGAAATCTCGTAAGTACCGGGATCAATGCCGAATTCCTTTAACTGTTCAATCCGTGGCACAATCTGCAGCTTAAGCTCATTCATGTCCACGCTTTCCGTGAAGTAGCCCTTGATGACCGCTTGACCTTCCGGAATATCGTTGAGCGGCTTCTCGTACCATTGTCCCAGAGAAGTATCCCGCTCCTTGTTCAAAGTACCCGATTCTTCAATGGATACGCCGCCCGCGTCCATTTCATGCAAAAAGTTAGAGATCATCTCGATTGCCTGTTCCGTTGTCGAGATCGTAATTTCATGCCATTTCATATGTACTATAACCCTCCATTGTGAAAACTACCATCTATTGTACACTATTCATCATTTATGCACAAAAAAAGCGGCAAACACAAGGTTTGCCGCTTTCCGCGGTCAGCCGATCGTTCCGGTCTCGGGGCTGCCGCCAATCTGTTCGATCATATGAATGGCCCGTTCGACAATCTCTTCATCCACCGTCGCGGTGAGCAGACCGCTCTCGAACAACCCGTTCACTTCAAAGGCTCTTAGTGCTTGCAGCTTGCGGAGCGCTTCCTGGGCAGCGGCCGGCTCGCCAAAGTTCGCCCGGATCTCAACCTGCTGAGACATTACACGCCCTGCTCATTCTGAGCCCGAGCATCCGCTGCAGCGGCGCGCTGCTCCGCTTTTTTGTCGGCTTCGTCCGCAAGCTCTTCGGAGAACTCGACATCCTCGTTTTTGGCAACCGGCAAATCGCCAAAGTTTACTTTCTCCATGTAGCCTTTTTTCTCGTTCGTCATTTTTACGCAACTCCTTAAGTATAGTATAGGTCCATTACTTAAGTAGCATGTTGCATGAGATGCCGAACTATGCGCGGGGCGCAGAAAAAAACGTTCCGGGCTACTCGCCGCGGAACGCTTTCTTCATTTTTTCGAAAATCGATTCGTGATGCTCTTGGTTCTCTGCCGGCGACTCGCCGCCGATTCCGCCAAACTGGCGAAGAAGGTCCTTCTGTTCATCGGACAGCTTGGTCGGGGTCACAACCGTCACTTTGACGTGCTGATCGCCTTGGCCGTAGCCGCGAAGCTTCGGCACTCCTTTTCCTTTTAAACGGAAATAAGTACCCGTTTGCGTGCCTGCAGGAATTTTCAGCTTCACTTTCTCGGTCAGCGTAGGGATCTCGATCTCGTCGCCAAGCGCCGCCTGTACGAAGGTTAACGGCACCTCGCAGTAGATGTCGTCGTTCTCGCGCTCGAAGAATTCATGCGCCTTCACGCGGATCACGATGTACAAATCGCCTGCCGGACCTCCGCGGAGTCCGCCTTCGCCTTCGCCGGAGAGACGAATTTGAGCGCCGTCATCCACGCCCGCAGGGATGCGGACATTAATTTTACGCTGCTTTTTCACTCTGCCCGCGCCATGACAAGTTCCGCATTTCTCTTTAATCACTTTGCCCGAGCCGCCGCAATGCGAGCATGCCCGGCGATTGACCATACGGCCAAACGGCGTATTCTGGACAACCTCCTGCTGGCCGGAGCCATGACATACGGTACAGGTTTCCGGCTTGGTTCCCGGCTTTGCGCCGGAGCCTGCGCAAGTATCGCAAGATTCCGTGCGAGGAATCGTGATTTCCGTCTCTTTGCCAAACACCGCTTCCTTGAACTCGATCGTCATCGAATATTGCAGGTCATTGCCGCGCTGCGGCGCATTCGGGTCGCGGCGCCCGCCGCCACCGCCAAAGAACATGTCAAAGATATCGCCAAAGCCGCCAAAGTCACCATTTCCGGAGAATCCGCCAGCTCCGCCCATGCCTTGATTAGGATCAACGTGACCGAACTGGTCGTATCTCGCTCGTTGCCCGTCATCGCTCAGAACATCATAAGCTTCCTTTACTTCTTTAAACTTCGTTTCCGCGTCCGCTTCTTTATTGACGTCAGGATGGTACTTGCGCGCCAGCTGCCGGTACGCCTTCTTGATCTCGTCACCGGAAGCGCCTTTGCTTACGCCAAGCACCTCGTAATAATCGCGTTTATCTGCCAACTCATCTCACCTCCACCCATGTTTGCTGCAAAAACAGTCTATTCGCACAAGGAGGCCAAAGACAGGAAGACCCCGTCTTTGACCTCTCCCATTACAAGTTAAGTCTTATTTCTTGTTTTCGTCAACTACTTCATAGTCGGCGTCAACAACATTGTCTTTGCCGCGAGCGCCCGCGTCGGCTGCTTCAGCACCCGGTTCCGCGCCGCCTTGAGCAGCTTGAGCTTGCTCATAAAGCTTCACGGACAGCTGTTGAACGATTTCTGTCAGCTCGTCAGACGCTTGCTTGATTTGCTCGAGATCGTCAGTTGCAATCGCGTTTGTTACTTTCTCTTTCGCCGCGTTTGCTTTCTCGATTTCGGAAGCATCTACTTTATCGCCCAGATCCTTCAGCGTTTTGTCAACCGAGTAAACGAGTTGGTCTGCGCTGTTCTTCGCTTCAACAAGCTCGCGGCGTTTGCGATCCTCTTCCGCGTTCAGCTCGGCATCCTTCATCATTTTCTCGATTTCTTCATCGCTTAGGCCGCTCGAGGAAGTGATCGTGATTTTTTGGCTTTTGCCAGTGCCTTTATCCATTGCCGATACGTTAACGATACCGTTCGCGTCGATGTCGAAAGTAACTTCGATTTGCGGTACGCCGCGCGGAGCAAGAGGAATATCGTTCAGCGTGAAGCGGCCCAGCGTTTTGTTGCCGGCAGCCATTTGACGCTCGCCTTGCAGAACGTGAATCTCAACACCCGGCTGGTTGTCAGCGTAAGTGGAGAAGATTTGCGATTTGCTTGTAGGAATCGTTGTATTGCGGTCGATCATCTTCGTAAAGACGCCGCCTGCAGTCTCGATACCGAGGGACAATGGCGTAACGTCGAGCAAGACAACGTCTTTAACGTCGCCAGTCAATACGCCCGCTTGAACAGCTGCGCCAAGGGCAACCACTTCGTCCGGGTTAACGCCTTTGTGAGGCTCTTTGCCGATCAGCTTTTTAACCGCTTCCTGCACGGCAGGAATACGAGTCGAACCGCCTACAAGGACAACTTTATCGATTTCGCTCACGGACAGACCGGAATCGCTCAATGCTTGACGCGTAGGAGCCAGGGAACGCTCAACCAGGTGCGCGGACAATTCTTCGAATTTCGCGCGAGTCAGGTTCAGCTCCAAGTGCTGCGGTACGCCGTCAGCCATCGTGATGAACGGCAGGGAAATCGTTGTCGTCAGAACGCCGGAAAGCTCTTTTTTCGCTTTTTCGGCAGCGTCTTTCAAACGTTGCACAGCCGCCTTGTCTTTGGAGAGGTCAACGCCTTGCTCCTTCTTGAATTCGGACACCAGGTAATCGATAATCACTTGGTCGAAGTCGTCGCCGCCCAGCTTGTTGTCGCCGCTCGTTGCTTTAACTTCGAAGAAGCCGTCGCCAAGCTCGAGGATCGAAACGTCGAACGTACCGCCGCCAAGGTCGTATACGAGGATCGTTTGATCTTCGGATTTCTCGAGGCCGTAAGCCAGTGCCGCAGCCGTCGGCTCGTTGACGATACGGAGAACTTCCAGTCCCGCGATTTTGCCGGCGTCTTTCGTTGCCTGGCGCTGGCTGTCATTGAAGTAAGCCGGAACCGTAATAACCGCTTGCGTTACCGGTTGGCCCAGGTAAGCTTCAGCGTCGGATTTAAGCTTTTGCAGGATGATGGCCGAAATTTCTTGCGGCGTATATTCTTTGCCGTCGATCACTTCTTTATGATTGGTACCCATATGGCGTTTGATCGAGATTACCGTACGGTCAGGGTTTGTGATGGCTTGACGTTTCGCAGTTTCGCCTACGATACGCTCGCCGTCTTTTTTGAAGCCGACAACAGAAGGTGTTGTACGGTTGCCTTCGGGATTCGGAATAACGACGGCTTCGCCCCCTTCCATTACCGCAACGCAAGAGTTTGTTGTACCAAGGTCAATACCGATAACTTTACTCATCGTAAGTTTCCTCCTAAAGAAAATTGTGAAGCAATTTTCACTTCGTAAGCATCTACTTAGAAAATTGTGAAGCCATTTTCACTTCGTAAGCATCTACTTAGAAATTGTGAAGCCATTTTCACTTCGTAAGCATCTGCCTAGAACAATCTTATTTAAATTCCAGTAATCGGAATAATAATTAGCCGCTTACTTTAACCATAGCCGGACGCAGAACGCGATCCTTCAGGATGTAGCCCTTTTGCACTTCCTCTACGATGATGCCTTCTTCATGCTCATCCGATTCCACGGTCATAATCGCCTGGTGGTATTCAGGGTTGAACGGCTCGCCAACGGCATCCATCGCTTTCAGACCTTCCTGCTGCAACGTTTGTTCCAGCTGGCGGAAGATCATATCCACGCCTTTGGCAAGAGCTTCAAAATCCTGATTCGCTGTAGCCGCAGCAACAGCGCGCTCGAAATTATCGACAACCGGAAGCAGCTGGCCGATCAGCTTCATCGAAGCGTATTGCGCAAGATCTTCCTTTTCCTTTTGCGTACGACGGCGGAAGTTGTCGAAATCCGCTTGCGCGCGTAAGTATCGTTGCTGATTCTCTTCAGCCAGCTTTGTCAGTTCTTCAATGCGCGGATCTTCTTGCGCTTCGCTTGCTTCCTGCTGATCTGTTTGTTGTTCTTCTATAACCTCGTCAATTGTTTCGTTATGTTGGTCGTTACTCACCATATTCACCTCCTTAAAAGAATTGCGAAGCAATTCTTACTTCGTAAGCATAATCCTTAAAAGAATTGCAACTGGCGGTTCAGCGCCAGTTGTTTACGCGCCCCAAGCGCGTAAAATATGTTGCCTTTGCTCTTTCGCTGCGGTGCTGCGCGCCGGGCGCGGGAGAGCGGGGTATTGCCTGAAGAGCGCGAGCGCTCGCCTTTGAAAACGGGAATATTCCGCAGGAATCTAATCCACATTCCCGTTTTCAACAGCGACGGAAGGCAATACCCTGCTCGTACGCGCACAAGCCCCACAGCACCCGCCCAAACAGCAACAGAAGCCTATTTATAGAAGCGTCCCAATATATGTGCCATATCCTTCGAAATCACATCAAGAAGCGTGATCACTTTCCCGTATTCCATCCGTGTCGGTCCAAGAATGCCGATTGTGCCAAGCGATTGGCCGTCAATCTGATACGTAGCCGTAATCAAGCTGCAATTCGCGATTGCCTCATGGTCATTTTCTGTTCCAATCCGAACTTGTATACCCGACGGCGCGGCGGAAATCATTTTCATCACGGTTGGCGTTTCATCCAGCAAATCAAGAATCGTCTTCACCTTGTCGACGTCTTTGAATTCCGGCTGCGTAAGCATGTTTGTTGTCCCGCTGAGGAACACCCTCTGCTCCGAGTCGTTAGATAGCGCGCTGTCGAGAATGCCAAGCACTTCCTCGCAATGGTCAACGTAACGCTCAAGCTCCTGGCCTACCTCGGCGTAAAGCTTCGACTTCAGCCGTACGAGCGGAATACCGACCAGCTTGGCGTTTAAGATGTTTACGATCTTCTCCATCTCATCCATGCGGATGCCCGGCGGAACCGTAATGGTCCGGTTTTCCACATGGCCGGTATTGGTTACGATAATCGCAACCGCCGTCGACTCGTCCAGAGGCACCAGGTTAAAGTGCTTCAGCGAATTGCTGAACATTTCCGGTCCCAGCAGAATGGAGGTGTAATTCGTCAAATTGGACAAAATCATCGCGGCATGCTGGATAACCTGCTCCATTTGAATCATCTTCTCCGAGAAGAAGGAATGGGCCTGCTTCAAATCATTTTCGTTAATTTCATTCAGTTTCACGAGATGATCGACGTAATAACGATAACCTTTGGTTGATGGAATACGGCCCGCCGATGTATGAGGCTGCTCGAGGAAGCCTAACTCCTCCAGGTCAGCCATTTCATTACGGATCGTTGCAGGACTAAAGGCGACATCGCCGCGCTTCGATATGCTCCTGGAACCAACAGGCTCAGCCGAACGGATATAGTCGTCTACAATTGCATTCAGTATCATTCGCTGCCGTTCAGTCAACATTCGCATCCCTCCAAAACGATTATCGGATCTTCTCGTTAGCACTCATTAGGGCCGAGTGCTAATCATTAATACAAAAATACCAAACCCGCTTAAGCATTGTCAAGTCGGTTCCCTCTTTTCAGGCCTATGTCCTTCGATAAAAAATAAAAAAGGCCAGGCGATCAGCCCGGCCTTCGGAATATTAGTTTAACATTTTGAGCACGGCGATCTCGTCGCACGCATGCTGCTTCGGACAGTTCACGCAGTCTTTCCATACTTTCTCCGGAAAAATCTCTTTCTCCACAACGGTGAATCCGTTACGCAAAAAGAAATTCACGGCGTACGTAAGCGCCATAATCTTGGGAATCTGCTGTTCTCTTGCCTGCTCGACCAGGAAATCAACCAATTTATTTCCTATCTTTAGGCCTCTATATTCCTGGGACATGCCGAGGGAACGAATCTCTACAAGATCCTGACCAAGCCGCAGCAAGGAGCCGCAGCCAACGATCTTATCCCCGATCTCCGCAACGACAAACGTATCAATCTGACGCAATAACGACTCCCGGGTGCGCGGCAGCATGATTCCCTGTTCCGCATAGCCTTTAATGAGTTCGTACAAAGTTTCCACATCTTCCGGCGCTGCTTTTCTGCAAACTACCGTTAACTGTTCCGTTGCCTCCATGCTGCTTCGCCTCCACCCGGTGCATATAAATTCTATTGAATAAATATACAGCATGTCGCATGTTTTCTCAAGAACTATTTTTCCGAATTTTAGCCAGCCGCTTCTTCCTCTAAACCGATAAACGAGCCAAATACATCGTTGCCGAAAAGAACGCCTTTATCGGTCAATTTGTATATCGTGTCGCCATCCTCCCGGACCTTCTCCAGCAGGCCGTCTTTTAGAAGCTTCTCAATGATTGGACCGAATTTATCCTCCAGCTTCCGCCCCCCGAATTGAGCGGCGTAATCGGAAGCGCGCACGCCCTTGAGCAGCCGCAGCCCCACCATCATGAAGTCCTCCATCGCCTCGTACTCCGGAACAACGTTTTCTTCGAGGCGCGGCAGCTTGGTTTTTGTATAGTCGATAAAAGGCTGCACGCCCTTCACGTTTACATGGCGAAGTCCCCGGGCATAACCATGGGCGCCGGCTCCAAGCCCGTAATAAGGCTCGTTGCGCCAATACGTCGAGTTATGCCTGCTCTCGTACCCCGGCTTGGCGAAATTGCTGATCTCGTAATGAACGTAACCCGCCTGCTTCAGCCGGTCCATAAGCAAGGTATACATATTAAACTCTTCGTCTTCCGGAGGAAGAGGCAGCTCATCGCGTTGATACAGCTTGTGGAAGAGCGTATTTTCCTCCACCTTCAGGCTGTAAAGCGAATAGTGCGGCAGGTCAAGCGCCAATGCCTTATTAACGCTGTCCTCCAGCATCTCAACCGTTTGCTTTGGCAGTCCGAACATCAGGTCGATCGACAGATTCGTAAAGCCTGCGGCACGGGCATTTTCCAAGCTGCGGTATACATCGTCTACATTATGAATGCGTCCAATGCGCTCCAGCAGCCCGTTATCAAACGATTGCACGCCAAAGCTGATCCGGTTCACTCCTCCGGCAAACATGGCCGCCAGCTTCTCCGGGTCGGTCGTGCCAGGGTTTGCTTCCATCGTAAATTCCGCATCGTCGGCAAGGGGGAAATATTTCTTCACCGAAGCGAGAAACCGCTCCATTTGTGGCGGCGTCAGTACCGTAGGCGTGCCTCCTCCCACAAATACCGTATCGATTCTCTCCGGCGGTATTTGAGCAACCGTGAGCGCCATTTCCCTCTCCAAAGCGTCGAGATATTCGTCCACAGGCTGTCCCTTTAGTACATACGACGTAAAATCGCAATAATGACACTTGTTCGTGCAAAACGGGATATGAATATAAAGCGCCTTCGGCGCGTAATTAATCATTTCAATTTCCTCCTATAAAGAATCGCGAAACAATTCTTACATCGTAAGCGATCACTATTTCCCCTAATAAAAAATCGACAGGACCAAGGAGAGCAAGCTCCTTAGTCCTGTCTTTCGTTGACCGTGAGTTTCGGCGGCGGGGTAAAGGGTATCTCCTGGAGGAGCGAAGCGCCCGCCTTTGCCGCATTTTTTTCAATCGAATCAAATTGTTCAAAGAAAAAAATCGGCAACAGCGGCTGCAAGGAGATACCCTGTCCCCTTCCGCCCAACTCACGACTACGCGGGCAGTGGCTAAGGAGCAGCCCGCTCTTAGTCCTCGTCGATTTTCAGCACCGCCATGAAGGCCTCCTGAGGCACCTCTACGCTGCCGACCTGCTTCATCCGCTTCTTGCCTTCCTTCTGCTTGTCGAGAAGCTTCCGTTTACGGCTGATGTCGCCGCCGTAACACTTGGCAAGGACGTTTTTGCGCATCGCTTTAACGGTCTCGCGCGCAATAACCTTTGTCCCGATGGAGGCCTGTACCGGCACCTCGAACATTTGGCGCGGGATCAGCTCTTTCATCTTCTGGCAAATACCGCGTCCGCGATGGTAAGCGCGGTCGCGGTGAACGATAACGGACAGGGCATCGACCTGCTCGCCGTTCAGCATAATATCCATCTTCACCAGATTCGATCTGCGGTAGCCCGACAGCTCGTAATCAAACGAAGCGTAACCTTTGGTGCTTGATTTCAGCTGGTCGAAAAAGTCGTAAACAATCTCCGAGAGCGGAATTTCGTAAGTAAGCGTAACCCGGTTCGTATCCAGGTACTCCATGTTCACGAACTCGCCGCGTTTGCTTTGGCATAGCTCCATGATCGCGCCTACGAAATCATTAGGGACGATAATCGATGCTTTTACATACGGCTCTTCCACATATTCCAGCTTGCCCGCTTCCGGGTAATTGGATGGATTGTCGATATCGAGAACCGTTCCGTTCGTCAGCGTTACGCGGTAGATAACGCTTGGAGCCGTTGTAATAAGCGGAATATTGAACTCGCGTTCAATGCGCTCCTGGATGATCTCCATATGCAGGAGGCCAAGGAAGCCGCAGCGGAAGCCAAAGCCGAGCGCCGTCGATGTTTCCGGCTCGTATCGGAGCGACGCATCGTTAAGCTCAAGCTTCTCGAGCGCTTCGCGCAGATCGTTATAGTCCTGCGTCTCGATCGGATACAGACCGCAATAAACCATCGGGTTGATCTTGCGGTAACCAGGCAAAGCTTCCTGAGCCGGACGTTTCGCTTCCGTTACCGTATCGCCGACGCGCGTATCCTTTACGTTCTTGATGCCGGCAACGATAAAGCCTACATCGCCAACGGCAAGCTCGTCCACGATACCCATCCGAGGCTTGAATGCGCCAACCTCGATCACTTCAAACTCGGCGCCGGTTGCCATAAAGCGAATTTTCTTGCCGGCCTGGATGCTGCCGTCGATAACGCGCACATACACGATAACGCCTTTGTACGGATCGTAATGCGAGTCGAAAATAAGCGCTTTAAGCGGCTCATCCGGATCACCGGTCGGAGCAGGCACCTTCTGTACCACTTGCTCCAAAATTTCTTTAATGCCAATCCCCGCTTTGGCGGAAGCCAGAACCGCGTCGCTCGCGTCAAGACCGATAACATCCTCGATCTCTTGTTTCACGCGCTCGGGCTCGGCGCTTGGCAGGTCGATTTTATTAATAACCGGAAGAATCTCCAGGTTGTTGTCAAGCGCCAGATACACGTTGGCAAGCGTTTGCGCTTCAATGCCTTGCGCCGCATCGACTACAAGCAGAGCGCCTTCGCAAGCGGCCATACTGCGGGATACTTCATACGTGAAATCGACATGCCCCGGCGTATCGATCAGGTTAAGCAAATATTCTTCGCCGTCGTCCGCCTTATAAGTAAGGCGCACAGCCTGCAGCTTAATGGTGATGCCGCGTTCCCGCTCAAGATCCATCTGGTCGAGAACCTGATCTTGCATCTCGCGCGAACTTAACGCTCCGGTAAATTCAAGAATACGGTCAGCGAGCGTCGACTTCCCGTGGTCAATATGTGCAATAATCGAGAAATTCCTAATTTTCTTTTGCCGGTCACGAACGTCAGTCATGCCTAACCCCCACACAATCCAATATAGCTAATCATTCTTTCCATTATATCAGCTATATGGTATACCAGCAATGAGGATACGGCAAGATGCCCGGCTGTCTATCCGGTAACCGAACCAAATAAAGAAGCGATAAACCGAATCCCGCTATTGGAGACGGACTGCAGAAGGCCAGCCGTACCGTCGGCTACCTTGTTCACCGTTGGTTCCCCGGAGTCCGACGATAGGCCGGGAAGCCGCTCATGCCGCGCGTTTTGCTCCGCGATTTTCCGGACTTCCTTCAATTCCTTCTCGAGCTCGGCGATTTTCCGGTCGGCTTCCGTGGACAATCCGCCGCTCTTCACGGTTGGCGATTCCTCATCGGAAGCAGCCAGATTGTACCGGTCGTCCTCCGATACAATCGAGGAAGAATTGTTCTTCTCGATTGGTCCGTATATGCGTTCAATGCCTGACGAAGACATTTCGATGCCATACAGCGCAATAAATACTAGCACGCCTCCAAGCAATATCCATTTGAATGCGCCTTTCATCTCTTCCAGCCCCTTTTTAGCCAGGCGAGGCTGCCGCAGCAGCCCTCGCCAGAAGCTTGATTATTTCGATGCGGATACCCTCTCCGCATCCCAGTAAATATCCGCAATGACTTTCGCCAATACATTCGCTGTCCGGTAGCTCTCGGCCAAGGTGTTGTCCACCCCGCCGATCTCGATCAATACGCTGTCTTCGGCTAGCGATTGGTTGTACTCGCCGTTGCCGGTTGCCGTGGTCTTGCCCAAGATCCCTCGGGAAAGCCCGGGATATCGCTTCTCCAGAACGTCGTGAATTTGGGTTGCGAATTCGGCGTTCTTTTTCCAGTTCGGGTTCTTGTGACCGATAATAAAATAGACTTGAGCGTAGCTTTTGCCGTTTATATCCACGGTAGTTGTTTTGCGTCTGCCCGAATCGCGGTGGATGTCGAAGAAAAATTTCAGCTTTTTATTGCTTGCGATAGCTTCCTGCACGGTTTTTTTCGAGTATTTGTATGAATAATTCCAATCGTAGCCCGGCACCGTCGTCGGGTAATCCTCATCCGAATGCGTAGTGCCCACGCCCAAATCCTCCAGCTTCTCGGCCAGACGTTCGCCTACCAGCGTAATATTTTTGGAAGCCGAGTTGGCATCCCCGTTCTTGTCCGCAATCTCCGGATACCAGGATTCCCGGCTATGCGAGTGATAGATAAAGACCACCTTGTCTTTCCCCGTCGTATGCGATCCCGCATCATCCGGCGATTGCGTGGGTGTCGGTTTCTCCGTGGGAGTTGGCGTTGCCGCCGGCGGCTCCGGAGTATCCGCAGGCTCGTTGCCCCCGCCCGTATTGTCCGGACCATGGTCGTCGCCATTGGCTGAGCCCGTATCATCACCCGGAATCGGGATATTATCTTCCGGCCACACATTCGGATCCGTACCGACTCCTCCTGCGATTAGGAATGGCGAATCCGCATCCATACCCGGAATTTCACCGGCGACAAGGCTTCTTGGATCTCCAGGATTAACGTTCGTCATCAAACGGAGGATAAAGCTGCTAATCTGCGTGCCAGACAACTCCTCGCCCGATTTGGTGCTCTTGAACTGAGGCATCTCCATCTCTAGCATATCCCCAAAAAAACCGCTTGAAACAGATGCCGCGAAACCGGACATGGAAGATACCGGCGCGGCAAGCGAATGCTGCTGGGCCATCCCCGCTATCCCTATCGCCACGAAAAACAGCATGGAGCTTATCGATAACACCGCGAAGGTTTTTCCGGTTACAAGCAGCCGGCGAATCCGTTTGCTCCCGCGTGTCAGATCAAACAACATGATGGTTCTTTTCATTTCGAGTTCTACCTCCCGCTTCTTCGTTGCTCATCTGTTACTAATCTATGAGACAAGAAGGTTTGATAGAACCGAATCGAATTAATAGATTCGCGAGTTTTGATAGATTAAGAGATTCAGGCACACGTACATGGCTGCGCCGATCTTAGGAGGAATTAAAAAAAGCCCTTGAGGCCGCTTTCGCCCCAAGGACTTTGGATGAAGCTCAATGCGTATAAGCGGCAACGTTATCGGTGTCGACGGCCTCATGAAGGGAAGCGTTCAAGCCGCTTGCGATAATGTTGGCGATATCTTCAATAAACTCGTCGATTTCCTTCGGAGTCACAAGCAGATCATGACCAACCGGATTAAGCACTTCTTTGACAAGCTGCAGACGCTCCGCTTCGCCCATCTGGTTCATTAGACCAAAAATCTGATCGTTATTGGCGTTGTTCGCGGCCATATGGTTCCTCATCAGTTCAATCGTATGGTTCACGATCGTAGAGGCATATACAACCGTCGGAACGCCGATTGCAATAACCGGAATGCCCAAAATCTCCTTTGTCAGGCCTTTCCGTTTATTGCCGATCCCCGAGCCCGGATGAATGCCGATGTCCGCGATCTGAATCGTCGTGTTCACGCGGTCCAGGGATTTGGAAGCCAAAGCGTCAATCGCGATAATAACGTCGGGACGCGTTTTCTCCGCGATGCCCTGCACAATCTCGCTGGACTCGATGCCGGTAATCCCGAGTACGCCTGGAGCGACCGCGCTAACGGCACGGTATCCCGGCGCAACCTGATCCGGCATCAGCTCGAAGAAATGACGCGTAACCATTACGTTCTCTACGACTAGAGGGCCCAGCGCATCCGGCGTCACGTTCCAGTTGCCAAGTCCAACGATAAGCACCTTTGCCGTCTTGCCTATGCCAATCCGCTCCAGGAACGTCTCGAAATGCTTGGCGAAATGCGTAGCGACCCGGTCCTGGAGCTCGGTATCCTGCTTGCGGAGTCCTGGAACCTCAATCGTAACGTAGCGGCCCAACACTTTGCCGATCGCGCGGGAGCCCTGCTCATTCTGCACATGCAGATGAGTAATCGTGATGCCGTCATCTTCGGTCGTTTCCGAATGAATGCCCGGGATCGGGCCGCCCCCGCCAAGCTGCTCCGCGATTTCTTTTGCCTCAAGCGCCAGGTCGGTTCGAATGTTATACTGCTGCAAATCAAGTTCGGTCATCTATCCATTCTCCCTTCAAAGCCATGCCATTCTCTCCAGCTTATTGTTCGCAAGGGAGACAATTTCATACTTTTGCCCTGATGAGCAAAAATGGCAGGACAGGCTCGCTATTGCTTTTCATGAGAGTGCATGGTAATATATTTTAAGTTGTGTTACCTAGACTTACCGCGTACGCTTTTTGTTTGCTTACGCAAACTTTGTAGGAGGTGAAACTCGATGCCAAACATTAAATCCGCAATTAAACGCGTTAAAACGAGCGAAAAACGCCGCGCTTTGAACGCTTCCCAAAAATCCGCGCTTCGTACGGCTGTTAAATCTGCTGACCAAGCTATCGCTGGCACTGATGTAGAAGCAGCTAAAGCTGCTCTGGTCGCTGCAACGAAAAAATTGGACAAAGCGGTTACTAAAGGCCTGATTCATAAAAATGCGGCTTCCCGCAAAAAATCTCGTCTTGCTAAAAAGCTGAACGCTCTGTCGGCTCAAGCTTAATAAACCGCAAACAAATGAACGGCTTCGCTTAGGCGAAGCCGTTTTTGATTGGTCATTATTCGTTTATCTGACGCCTTGTCCTTGCTGAACGCCTAAGGACAGCAGGAATAGCTCCAGTCCCAGCGTCTTATCGATAGCGCCTGTTTTCATTTTATAATCCAGATCCGCTATATCGCTAAGCAGGGCGCCAAGCCGTGCGACTTTAAACTTCTGGCTTTTCTCGGCGGCAAGCTTAACCGCGTACGGGTGAAGTCCGATCTGCCCCGCCATTTGCTGCGGCGAATACCGATTCTGCTCGAGTTCCTTGATTTGAAGCATAATTCGAAGCTGCCTTGCGATTAACGCGGCAATCTTGATCGGTTCTTCCCTTCTGACGAGCAAGGCCCGGTACAGCTTGAGCGAGCGGTCAACCTGCAGGCTCGCGATGGCATCCACCAGCGCAAATACATCCTCCTCGACGGTAGAGGCCGTCAGCAGCTCCGTTTCTTGAACGCCTATAACCCCGCCTTCGCCGGCATGCAGGCATAGCTTGTCCACTTCAATAGCGAGCTGCTGCATGTTCGCTCCGGTTCGCACAAGCAATAGATCCGCCGCATCGGCCGTCATGGTCCGCTTCTGTTCCTCCGCGCGCTTGACTACCCAGCGTCTCAGCTCGGCTGCATCGAGCTCCTGAAAAGCGATAAGCGCATCGCGGTCCTTCAGCATCTTCACCAGCTTGCGCCGCTCGTCCAGCTTTTCCGCATTAATAATGAACAACATAACCGTTGTCTCGGACGGGATGTCCAAATAATGCTGCAGCCGGTCCGTCTTATGATCCAGCTTGCCGCCTTCTTTGCCCCCGGCAGCGAATACAACCGAATCGCGGACAATAACCAGCTTGCGCTCCACAAAGAAAGGCAATGTCTCCGCTTCCAGCGCCGCCTCTTCGATCAACGTCTCCGACGTATCGAACTTGACTACGCCAAGCTCACGCTCATCCGGCGTAAACATCGCTTCCGTTAACGTCTCCGTAAACTGGCCGATCCGGTAGCGGTCCTTGCCGTATATCACATATGCGGGACGGAACTTCCCCGCTTTAATCTCCTTCAACGCCTCTTTCGCTTCCATGCTTCACCTCTCCCTGTCCTTCACTGCATCCTGCGGCATTCGCTGAACAGCAACAAAGGGATGGGCTTCTTAGGCCTCATCCCTTTGTCCCTGAACATCTATATAAACATCTGCAGGCAGGCCCATGGTACCGCCCTGTAGATGGTCATACTTTTGATCAAGGCTCACGTTAACTTTTCATTTGTATATCATACGCAAATGAAGAATAAAGTGTGCGAATAGCAGCGGTAAAAATGTCTCGAATTAATGTGCCGCCTTCGATTCGGTCTTTGTTGCCAAATCAATGACATAACGTTCCATGCCGCCGGATTCCAATTGAATCTCGTAGGTAAGCTGCTTGCTGTCGGCCGACCATTCAAGATTGGCGATCTGGCCGTTTCTTCGTTCGGAATCGTAAACGGACTCGCCACCCTCTTCCCCGGTCTTGTAAATATGAATCAGGTATCCGACGGCCTTAGCGGTATAGCTGCCATCCGGCGATGCCGCTTCAAGCGGCGCAGGCACAAATCCTGCTATGCCCTGATTCGGCTCACCGCCTTCCTTGCTGTCTGGGTTAGGCAAGCTCACGGAAGGAGCTTCGCTGGTCGAGGCCCCTTTGTTGCCGGATGCGGGCTCGTTGCCGCCCCCCGAGCTGTCCCCTTGATTAGCAGCAGCTCCGCCGGCATTCGAATCGGAAATCCCGAGGTCCTTTTCCGTCGTCACGTGGTAATCTTCGTTGCCCGATGGGTCTGCCGCAGATGCAGATTGATCATTCGGATCAATAGATTCCGTGTTTACATGAGCTTTTCCAGTGTCGTTGGCATTGTTGGCATAAGGCTGAACGTCTTTGAACTGTCTTTGCACGTCAAACGAACTGGATGACGTGTCGGCAGCAGCCGTTTCCGCCTTATCCGAATCAAAGCTATTCGAAGATGACGGGAATAAACCCGCATTATAAGATACAAGGAATAAACCGGCAGCTACGCTAGCCGCGATAATTCCCGTTATCGCCCGGAAGCGCAGCTGATGCCGTTCCTTGGCGCGGCGCTTCGTTTGCTGCGTTTGCGCAGGGACGGCAGCCGGAGCCATCTCCACCGCAGCCGCCTCCGGCTGCCGGAATGGCCCGATTTCTTCAAGCTGGGGCAAAATAGCGTCTACCAGACTGTACTTTGGCATGACATGAGGCAGATTTCCCAGCTCATCGGACAGTTTTTTCAGCCGCTCAAACATTGCTGCACAGTCCGGACAATGTCTCGTATGATTCATCAAGATCTCATTTTCATGTTCATCCAAATCGCCGTCTAGCTGACGGTTCATGTATTCGATCACCTCTTGACAAGTCATCCCCGGACACCACCTTTCTGATAATCATGTAGTAAAGTTTGAAGCTGCTGCCTAGCTCGGAATAAGTAGGATTTGACCGTATTTAATGGCAGATCAAGCGAGTCAGCGATTTCGTTATAAGAGAAATCCTGCAAATACCGCAGTACAACTACCGCCCGGTGATGCTCCGGCAACTTGTCTATTGCCTTGCGGATGTCTTGAACGGCGTAAGCCGACATAACCTCGTCCTCGACATTCTGTTTCTCCCGGAATACCATCTCATGCTCGTCTATCGATACGGTTGGCTTGCTTCTTCTAAACTTATCTATACAAATATTCGTTACAATTCGTTGAATCCACGTTTTGAACTGGGCCTTCTCTTCGTAGGAGCCGATTTTCGTATATATGCGGATTAACGCTTCCTGCGCCGCATCCATCGCATCCTGTTCGTTATTCAATATATAATAGGCTGTCCGGTAAACATGGGTTTCAATCTCTCGCAACAGAGTTATTAAAGCATCCCGATCTCCTGACTGAGCGGCTCTAATAAGGCCAGGCTCTACCACGAAGGATCCCCCTCTCTTGCAACCTCTCTGACGAGCGCGTTGCATAAATTGTTGCACATCTAAAATGAAAAACCTCTAATTTTTTAATTGAAAAAGTAGAAAACTCCAACCTAAAGGATAACAAAAAAATGGAACCCCGTATATAGGTAGTTCCTAGTGAGTTAGGTTGAAAGAAGCATTTTGGCAGGATGCAAGATCAGGAATAAAGGCACTTTCGGTCTAGTCTTCCTAATTCTTCCTGATCGTTTGTTCATATATTCCAGACCTATCCACTTTATAGCGGATTTCACCGTCCCGGTCCGTTCGAAAGGTGGTAACGTCTTGCTCCTGCAAACGCTTCAGCACATCCGGGTGCGGATGCCCGTACGTATTGGCTGCTCCGACGGAAATAGCGGCCTGAAGCGGCTTCCAAAAGCGCAGCCATTCCTCCGAGGTGGAATACTTGCTGCCGTGATGCGCGATCTTCAGGACATCAACCCGGCTTGCCATGGAGGAGACGGATGGCGATAAAACCGCATTTTGATCCCGCATACGCGCTATTATAGCAGATTCGGCCGTGCTGCTAATATCCCCCGACAGCAAAAAGGCAGATTGATAGATCTTCATCCACAACACAACGCTGTCGTCGTTCTGATCCTCAATAACCGGAACTCCTTCACCGGCAGCCGGGGGCCATAAAACGGTTAGTTCCGTGTCGGCATCCAGCTTCCACTGTTTCCCGGTTTCGGCGCGGTAGAGCGGAATCCCCTTGCGCACGGCTGTCCGAAGGATGCCTTCCGCATCCTCGGCATGCTTTACGCTTCCGTTCCATATGATCGCACGCACGGGAATCGCATCCAGCACCGCCTGCAAACCGCGGATATGGTCGCTGTCCAGATGAGACAGCACAAGGAGATCGAGGGAATGAACGCCGCGCTTCATTAATAATGGAACAACAACTTTGCTCCCCACCTCGAACGGGTCGCTTCGTTCCTTCCATTCCTCGCCGGCTTTCCGAAAGCTTAACGTTCCCCCGCCATCAATTAGAATCCTCTTTCCATGAGCCGTACGGATGTAAATCGAATCGCCTTGTCCAACGTCAAGCACATCAACTTCGGCCGCGCTTTTCAGCAAGTCCGGAGAATAGGCGTAGAACAATAAGCCTGCACCAGCTAAAAGGGCAAGACTTAATCCGGTTGACCGCCTCCTCCAGACCGGCAGCTTCCGCCCCTCCAGCAGCTCCCAAATTGGAGCGGCATCCAGCCCACCGGCTGCCGCTGTCTCTTGCAAGGGCAATGTCTCGTCTTGATGCGCCGAGTCAGCCGCTGGCGCCGCCGGGAGCAGCCTGCATAGGACGGCAAGCGCCAAATACCAGGCCGCAATCCACCATAACGGAGGCGTTGCCCAGACGGTGCGGACGGCTTCCGCATCCCCTAGCCAGCTAACGAGGAGGAACGTCCACTCGTTTGCGTACACGCTGACAGCCGCCAGCAGTTGACCGCCAAGCGGCCATAGCAGGCCAAGGATCAGCGCAACCGCCCCTATCGGCATCACGATAAAACTAATGAACGGCACCAGGACCAGATTGGCGGGAATCGAGAGCAAGTGAAATTGGTTAAAGTAGTAGACCGTCAACGGGAAGGATACCGCCTGCGCCACAACCGTCACGACGAGCAAATCAAGGAGAGACTTCCCTTTGCGCCAATCCGGCATCGCCCGCCTCACCGGCGGCACGAACAGAATCAGCCCTGCCGTGACGGCAAAGGACAATTGGAAGCCTACGTCCTCAATAAAGGAAGGATTCCAGATCAGCATTCCAACCGCTGCGGCAGCAAGCAGATGCAAACCGTCCTTGAGCTTATCCATCCGTGCGGCAAGAAGGGCCAGCATCGTCATGAGCCCTGCCCTTACGACGGAAGGCGACGAGCCGGAGAGAAGCACATAAAAAGGGACGGCCGCAATCAAGGTAACCAGCAGCCGTTCCCGGGTCAAACGCAGCAGCCGCAGAATTGCTCCAAGCGCGTAAACGAATACGGCCACGTGAAGGCCCGAAATGGCCAATATATGAGTAAGTCCCAGCCGGGAAAACTGCTGGAACTGCTCCGGGTCCAGGTCCTCGCGAATGCCGAGGACCAGCCCCTTCATGTACCCGGACTGGTCGGCCGGGTACAATTGCTCCATCCGCGCGCCAAGCCAGTCGCGCGCGGCATCGACGCGGCCGAGCACGGCGGCCGCGGTCCAGCCCGGGCCCGGCGCCGCCTGGACGGCGCCGATGCCCTTGACCTTGAGCAGCCAGTGGATATGCTGGCTGCTTTCCAGATAGCGGCGGTAATCGAAGCCGCCGCTGTTGGATGCGCCAGCCGGCCGCGCAAGCTCGCCGGCGAGGCGCACCTTGTCGCCGCGGTGCCACGCGGCGGCGACCTCTTGGTGCGGCCGCTCCGCAAGCCGCACCTGAACAAGCAGGCGCTCGCGGATCTTGCGCGGCGCCGCTTCGCCACTCACGCGGACGGCATCGGCCGTCACGCGGAACATCGCGCGGTCGCCGTCGACCTCTACCGCGGACACAATCGTGCCGGTCACTTCCGCTTCATGGGAATCGCCCGGCAAATCCAGCGCGCTGGCGTTGCGGACATCGGCCCACATCCGCTCGCCGGCCGCAAGCATGCAGCCGATCAGGCACACCACGGCAAGCCGCCTTGTCGATTGCCCAAGCAACGCAAGCGCAAGAAGTAGGACCGCGGCTGAACATAGCGCCAGCGCTGTTCCAACGCTGCTAAGATGAGCGGCCATGCCGCTTCCCGCAATCCAGAATACGGCAAACCATACTAAAGGCCGTCTATTCACGGCCATCCCTCCTTCAAACAAAAAAAGAACCTCCGGACGCATCAAAATCAGATGCATGCAGAGGTTCTTCCCCATTCGCTTATTTAATTAGGATATGACCTTCATACTCGCCTGCGGCGGCGGCTCGTAATCCGTCAGCGTACGGAATACAATGCCTTTCTGGCTCATAAGCAGGCTTACCTTGTCGCTATCCTTCGGATAACCGCGATGGAACACGATTTCCTTCACGCCGCTGTTCGCCAGCATGTTCGCGCAGGTCCAGCAAGGCTGGTCGGTTACGTATACCGTGGAGCCTTCCCGGTCGGCACGGTCCGTAAAGAGCAGCAGATTCTGCTCCGCGTGAATCGTGCGGATGCAGCGCTGTTTTTTGACCATTTGCTCCTGACCGTCGTCGCCGATTCTAGTCTCCCACTCCTCCGTAATCATGCAGCCTGCTTCCGAGCAGTCCTGCACGCCCATCGGAGCGCCGTTATAGGCGGTTCCCAGCAGCTTCTTGCCCTGCACAAGCACCGATCCGACATGACGTCGGGGACAACGCGAGCGTGTAGACACCATATAGGCGATATCCATAAAATACGTATCCCAGTCTTTGCGTGAAGCATCCTGTGCTTCTGACATGTCTTCCACTCCTTTTTCTTTTGCCCGGACAGCTTCCGTCAGACCCCTCAAGAAGGGAATCCGACGGATCTGCCTCTATCTAGATGTATATAGACGATAAAGATGAATTAGTTCGATTGACTTGCGCGCAAGGCTTGATCCAGATCGGCCAAAATATCTCTGATGCCTTCCGTTCCGATCGACAAACGGATCAGCCCGGCCGTTACGCCAGCCGCTTCCTGCTCGGCAGCCGACAGCTGCTGGTGGGTTGTGCTTGCAGGATGAATGATTAGCGACTTCGAGTCGCCGACATTCGCCAAATGCGAGAACAGCTTCACGGAATTGATCACCTTTTTGCCGGCATCCACGCCGCCTTTAATGCCAAAGGTCAGAATCGCGCCTTGACCGTCCGGCAAGTATTTCTTAGCCAGCTCGTACGATGGATGGCTCTCGAGCCCCGGATAGCTTACCCATTCCACCGCCTCATGCGATTCAAGAAACCGCGCAACCTTCAAGGCGTTCGAGCTATGGCGCTCCATCCGCAGATGCAGGGTTTCGAGACCTTGCAGCAGCAGGAACGAGTTGAACGGCGACAGGGCAGCGCCCATGTCACGCAATAATTGTACCCTAGCTTTAATAATATAAGCAATTGGACCAACCGCATCCGTGTATACAACGCCGTGATAGCTAGGATCCGGAGTAGTCAAACCCGGGAATTTGCCGCTTGCTTTCCAGTCGAAGCGGCCGCCGTCCACAATAACGCCGCCAATCGACGTACCGTGACCGCCAATGAATTTGGTTGCGGAATGAACCACGATATCCGCGCCATGCTCAATCGGACGGAGAAGATAAGGGCTTGGGAACGTATTGTCCACGATAAGCGGAATGCCGTTTTCGTGAGCAATCGCCGCTACCGCTTCGATATCAAGAATATCGCCCTTCGGATTGCCTACCGTTTCCGCATACAAAGCTTTCGTGCGTTCCGTAATCGCCGCGCGGAAATTTTCGGGATTCGACGGATCCACGAACTTGACTTGAATGCCAAGCTTAGGCAAGGTTGTCGAGAACAGATTGTATGTACCCCCGTACAGGCTGGTTGCGGATACGATTTCGTCTCCCGCTCCCGCGATATTCATAATCGAATACGTAATCGCAGCTTGTCCGGACGCAACGGCGAGCGCAGCGGGCGCTCCTTCCAGCTCGGCGACGCGCTTCTCGAAAACATCCGTTGTCGGATTCATCAAACGGGTATAAATGTTGCCGAATTCCTGAAGCGAGAACAGGTTGGCTGCATGATCCGTGTCACGGAAGCCGTAAGAGGTCGTCTGGTAAATCGGAACCGCCCGGGAAAACGTGGTCGGGTCGATCTCCTGCCCGCCGTGGACAGCCAATGTGTCGAGCGAACGTTTGTTTTGTTCTTGATTCGTCATGTGCAACAACTCCTTGATTTATGGGGTGGACATGCTTCAACCACTTCAAAGCAAACGGCTCGGTTTTGGTTGTCCAATCAAATCGAACTTCATGCCCGAATATGGTCATATAGGCCTGGGAAAACCTCCCTGCGCCTTGTCCCATTCTCTCATAATCAAGGCGATGCGACAATGCTATCTTTTATTCCGGCAAGCAGCTTGCTGCCTATTCCTTTCACCCGGAGAAGATCTTCCGCCGATGAAAAAGGACCGTTCTGTTCCCTGTCGGCGATAATGGCCTGCGCTTTGGCCGGACCAATTCCTTTCAGCGTATCCAGCTGCTCGGCTGTTGCCCGGTTAATGTCAAGCTTGCCTGACGACGGGAGTTCTTCGTCCCCTCCCGCTTCTCCTGCGCGAACCTCCGCTTGAACACTCCCCGGCGGGGTACTCGGCATCCCCGAACTGCTGTCCTTTGGTTTATCGGTCAGTTCCGCCTTTTGCGCTCCCGCTTCCGGTTCCCCCTGCATTTGCAGAGCAGCGCCAACCTCCCGGTTCAACTGCACCCATTCATCGGGCGCTTTCTCCTTTGGCTGCGCAAAGGCTGCAGCCAGCAGCACGACTGCGGAAGCCATGAGTATTAGAGGGATGATTAATTTGCTTCTATTCGAATTCGTTCGACGACCTTGGGGGAGACGGGCCATTAACAACACTCCTTTCATCAAAAAAAGGGGATTTTTAGCATTTTCCTGTCATATAAGGCAAGTCTTGAGGAATAGGTTAAAAGAGCAAATCTGTTAGGAGGGCTGAGCATGAATGTCGGATTCATTGGGACGGGCGCGATGGGTAGCCTGCTGATCGAAGCCTTCGTCGCATCTGGAGCACTCGACCCGTGTCAGATCGTAATCAGCAACCGCACCTACGCCAAGGCCCAGGCGCTTGCTGAACGATATCCCGGAATGAGAGCCGAGCGTTCGAATGCAAGCACCGCAAGCGTTAGCGACATTTTGTTTTTATGCGTCAAACCGCTTGAATATAAGAAAGTGATCGACGATCTTCTGCCGGTCCTGCGGCCGGATCAGCTTCTTATATCCATTACGAGTCCGGTTCTGATCGGGCATCTGGAAGAGCTTTTGCCCTGTAAAATCGCAAAAGTGATTCCAAGCGTCACCAACCTCGTCTGGAGCGGAGCTACCTTATGCATCTACGGCTCCCGTATTACGGAAGAGGATCAGGCTCTTATCGAAGATATGCTTGCCTTCATCAGCGAGCCGCTCCCCATCGAGGAGCCCTATACCCGAATCGTATCCGACCTTTCCAGCTGCGGACCCGCCTTTTTCGCTTATCTGGTCGAGCAGTTCGTTGATGCGGCCGTATGCGAAACGGGAATCAGCCGCGAGGATGCGGTCAGCGTTGCAAGCAACATGCTGCTTGGCACGGGACTTCTGCTGACGGAAGGCGGGTTATCCCCGGAAGATATCCAGAAGAGAGTAGCGGTTCCGGGAGGTATTACGGCACAGGCCCTGCAGCTGCTGAATCGCGAGCTTGACGGCACCTTCAACCGGCTGATCCGGACGACGCATAAAAAATTCGACGAAGACGTCGCCAAAATAAATACCGCTTTCTACGGCGAAGAGGTGAACGGACAGTAGCACAATATGTGCTGCTGGCCCGCTCACCTCTTCTTTTTATCTGCTATTTAGTTCGCTACGATGTTAACGAGCTTGCCCTTTACAACGACCACTTTGCGGATCGTTTTGCCTTCTATCAGTTCCTTCACTTTATCCATGTCTTTGGCGAGGCCTTCCATCTCTGCTTCCGCCGTATCGGCTGCAATGGAAACGCGCTCGATAATTTTACCGTTCACCTGCACGACGATTTCCACTTCATCGTCCACGGTCAATGCTTCTTCGTAAGAAGGCCATTGCTCGTAAGTGATGGAGCCCGTTCCGCCCAGCTTCTCCCACAGCTCTTCCGCGATATGCGGAGCCAGCGGGGACAGCATTTGCAGGAAGTTCTTCATCGCTTCAACCGGCAGAACATCCGTTTTGTAGGCTTCGTTAACGAAAATCATCAACTGGCTGATCGCGGTGTTAAAGCGCAGGTTCTCGAAATCATCGGTCACCTTCTTGATGGAACGGTGCCAGGTTTGCTTGAACGCTTTTGTTGTTTCGCCGTCGCTTGTGATCTTCGCGTTTACGCTGCCGTCCTCGCTGACGAACAAGCGCCATACGCGGCTCAAGAAGCGGTAAGTGCCTTCTACGCCGTTCGTGTTCCAAGGCTTCGTCGCTTCCAAAGGTCCCATGAACATTTCGTACATGCGGAGCGTATCCGCACCGAATTCGTTCACGATATCATCCGGGTTAATGACGTTGCCGCGCGATTTGGACATTTTCTCGTTATTCGTGCCCAGAATCATGCCTTGGTTAACCAGCTTGTGGAACGGCTCTTTCGTATTTACGACGCCAAGATCGTAGAGCACTTTGTGCCAGAAGCGCGCATAGAGCAAGTGAAGCACCGCATGCTCCGCGCCTCCGATGTACAGGTCAACCGGCAGCCATTCCTTCTGCTTCTCCGGCGAGCAGATCTCGTTCTCGTTCTTCGGATCGATAAAGCGCAGATAGTACCAGCAGCTTCCCGCCCATTGCGGCATGGTGTTTGTCTCGCGCCGCGCTTTCATGCCTGTTTCCGGATCAATGGTGTTTACCCACTCCGTAACGTTCGCAAGCGGGGATTCACCGGTGCCGGATGGCTTGATCGCATCCACTTCCGGCAATACAAGCGGCAGCTGATCAACGGGAACCGGCTTCATGGTGCCGTCTTCCAAGTGCAGTATCGGAATCGGCTCGCCCCAGTAGCGCTGGCGGCTGAACAGCCAGTCGCGCAGACGGTAAGTGACCTTGCCGTGCCCTTTGCCCGAGCCTTCCAAATGCTCGATCATCGTTTTGATCGCGTCTTCGTTGTTCAAACCGTTCAGGAAGTCGGAATTGACGTGTGGGCCGTCGCCTGCATAAGCCTCTTTCGTTACATCGCCGCCTTGAACCACTTCAAGGATTGGCAGATCGAACTGCTTCGCAAACTCCCAGTCGCGGGTATCGTGGCCCGGTACCGCCATGATTGCGCCCGTTCCGTAACCGGCGAGCACGTAGTCGGCAATCCAGATTGGCGTCTTCGCGCCATTAACCGGATTGATCGCGTAAGCGCCCGTAAATACGCCTGTTTTGTCCTTCGCAAGGTCGGTACGCTCCAGATCGCTCTTGCGAGCGGCTGCTTCCTTGTACGCCTCGACCGCTTCGGCTTGGTCAGCCGTCGTGATTTTTGCAACCAGCTCATGCTCGGGAGCCAGTACGCAGTAGGTTGCGCCAAACAGCGTATCCGGACGTGTTGTGAATACAACAAGCGATGCGTCGTGACCGTCAATGGAGAAGGTTACTTCGGCGCCGGTCGATTTGCCGATCCAGTTGCGCTGCATGTCTTTGATGCTCTCCGACCAGTCGAGCTCTTCCAGATCCTCGAGCAAGCGCTCGGCGTATTCCGTAATCTTCAGCATCCATTGGCGCATCGGCTTGCGGATAACCGGATGGCCGCCGCGTTCGCTAAGGCCGTCGATGACTTCTTCGTTCGCCAGAACGGTACCCAGCGCAGGACACCAGTTAACCGGTACTTCCGCCACATAAGCAAGGCCTTTGTTATACAATTGGATAAAGATCCATTGCGTCCATTTATAGTAATCCGGATCCGTCGTGCTGAATTCGCGGTCCCAGTCGTACGAGAAGCCCAGCGATTTAATCTGGCGGCGGAAATTGTTGATGTTCTCCACCGTAATCTCGCGCGGGTGGCGACCCGTCTGCAAAGCGTATTGCTCCGCCGGCAGGCCGAACGCGTCCCAGCCCATCGGATGAAGGACGTTGTAGCCGCGCATCCGTTTGTAACGGGATACGATGTCCGTAGCCGTGTAACCTTCCGGATGACCTACGTGCAGGCCCGCGCCGGACGGATAAGGGAACATGTCAAGGGCGTAAAATTTTTTCTTGCCCGGATCTTCCGTTGTTGCGAACGTTTTGTTCTCATCCCAGTACTTCTGCCATTTCGGCTCTACCACGAGCGGGTTGTAGCCTTGAAATTCCTGACTCATCATCATTTCCTCCTAAAAAGTGTGCACGCGAGCGCATCACCGACATAAAAAAACTCCCGCCCCTAGCGTATTATCGCTAGGGACGAGAGATTATTCCCGTGGTACCACCCTAGTTAACGTCCGGCATGCTTTGCCTTCCGTTCACTCATTGCCTTTAACGCCGGCTAATCGTTGCGCGATTACGCAAAAGCTCCAAGGCGAGATTCACATCGCTGCAGGTCCGGCTTGCACCATCCGCCGGCTCTCTTAGCCTTGCTCCGCGATATTACTGCTCCTCTTCAACGCCGTTAAGTATAGAAAAACATGGTTAGACCCGATTATAACGCCAGGGACTCAACTTGTCAAGATATGAGGTTATTTGTCAAGCTACCCGAGCAGCTCCGGATTATAAGTAAGGCATCCGGCAATAACCATGCCGACGCTGCACGAAATAAGCAAGATAAGAATGCCTACCGCGATGTTGTTTTGCTCAATCGATTTGAAGATGGTCACATTTACTTTGAGCCCTTTGCCGAATAAATAAGTAATCAGCTCCGTCAAGTAGTAGAGGATTACTAGCGCAACGATCCCGATTGCGCCCCATAGCAGCATATCGGAGAGCGACACCGAGTTTTCCGCAGCCGCCCGTATGACGATGGCGAGACCTGCCAGCCTGCCGCCAAGCGACAAGGCCGCCGAAGCATTCCCTTTGAATATAAGGGCGAATTCCTTATTTTTGGTGGTCAATTCGAACAAGAGAAGCCCTGCTATCATAATCGCAAAGCCCGTCAATGAATAAAGCAAGAAATCCACGTATAAATTAGTGTCCATTGCACATTAGCTCCTCACTCTGATTTAGTAATGCCAACCGGCATGAAATAAGATAAATTATCCGTAATCGGGCTGCCAATCCGAATGCCTATGGCACCGGCTTTTCCCCCGACCAGAAAACTTCCGTACATGTATGAGCCCTCACGTTCTCCCTTTTCCGTCCGGAATGCAGCTGTGGGCAGCTCTACGTATTCCTGATAGACCGGAAGGTAATGTGCGTAAGAATTATGTTTATCCTCTGCCGCTAACGTCCCGTCGCCATCGAAAATTTTCACCGTATCCCCTTCGCGCCCAAACGCCGGTTTCATTACGTATTTCGTCCGCTCTTTAAGAAAGCGGTCCGGCTCCAGATAGGTCGGCAGAAAATACTCTCCGATCCAACGCTGCTCCTCTTCCGTAAAGAATGGACTCCTTTCTTCATGCAAGCCCCAAATAATAGCCTGGACCGCCTTGGATTGGAGAAGGAACGCAGACGGCGGGTTAATGACCGCGAGCTTCTTCCGTTCGATAAGCTCCAGCAGCCACAGTCCGATCGGATTTCCTTCTTCGTCTTCATCCTCAATAAAATTCTCCACCGGGAAGGTCTGGCGGTACAGAACGTGAATGCGATTTCCCTCCCCATCGTACAACCCGATATGCCGGATAATTTGAAGCTGGTCAAGCGGAACAAAGGTCGAAGGCAACGGCAATAAGCTCTGTAAGTAAAGAGCCGTGCTCGCGTCTTCCACGTTATCTCCATGCGCCGTAAACGCAACATGAGGAGCAATCGGATCGTCCCCGAGGTATTCCAGACTTTCGATAACCGCTTTCTCGACCGCAAACGCAAGCTGCGTCTCATAGCCCTTATTCGGGTTATGGCGGTCAAAGGCTTCGCATACCAGGCCGTTCACATGGTGGAGCTCCTTGATAAAAGTAGGAGTATCCGAATTGATCTCCATGCATTTGTACGTATCTCCTGCCTTCACCAAATCCAGCCTGGCGATCACGCTTTCGACCGATAAGCTTCTCATTCTTAGGTAAGACAAGGTTGCGCGCGGAAAACCAAGCATCAGCAAAGTCTCGTCATCCACGGTGCGAAGCAATTGGGCGGCCTTGCAAAAAATATGGCCGATCCGGTTCGTCGATTCGCGAATCTTATGAACCTCTTCCTTCGTTACATCGTATAGGTCATAGAGGGAATACTCCTCGCCGTACAAATCTGCCCAATACCCCTCAATCCCGGAATAAAACGCGCTTCTCTCTTCGGCGAAATCCTTCACGGCTTAGCCTCCGCTAATGGAGCTGCCTTTGCCAAAGCCGGAGCTCGTTTTGCCGGATACGCTGGATTTATAAGCAGAATAGGCACTGCTTTTTTGCAGGGCGGACCGGGACGAATAATAACTGTTGCCATAGTAATAATTCCGGTAGTAAGAGGAGCTGGAATCGTCGCAGCGGTATATGCCGTTTTTGCTGTCCCACTCCCAGTCCCTGCATTGGCTGTCCGTTGGCTGAGCGGTTCTCGGATAAGTCGTCGATTGACCGCAGCCTGCCAGGGCGGCAGCCATTGCAACGGCAGAGACGCCAAGCATTGCTTTTTGAGTTAAATTCATAGACTAGCATCCTCCAAGCTTCATAGTTCCTATAAAGTTATATCATATTTTGATAGGAATGCAGCAGGAAAAGTTAATGTTTCCATAAAATGATGGTATGATATTGAAATCATTTTGATTCGGAGTGAATGAGATGAATAAATTAACGTATTTTGTGGACAAAGGATTTAATGAATACGAGCCGTTGATGGAGTACCCTTCCGCTAATGTCGGGATCGATGAGATGTATGCCCGTCAATTGTGCACCTACCTGATTGCAAACGGAGTTCAATACGAATTAACCTCAAACGAAATGCAGGAAAAAGAAGAGATGCTGATCGTCAAGCGAATCGGGCCGAACGAAAATTACGGAGACGAATCGAACTACCGGGGACGCGGCATTTATATCGAATTCAGAAAGCCGAGCGAACGGGGACGCAAGCTGACCGAGATCCGCAGCGCCAGCCATTACGAGGTCATCCGCTACTTGCTGAAGGATATCGTAGACGTTCCGGGCTATGGTCCGATGTTTACGACATCAACCGAAATTGACGAGGACCGGGGCTGTTACGTGGTTTACGTCCGCGGCATGAACGAGCCGGAGGATTAGGTGAAACGGCTGTCGCCGTCCTTGGCGGAGCTCCAATTAAAAAAAGCTGCCTTAACGGCAGCTTTCATCTACAAATTGTTTGATCCGGTAATGAATGGCATCCCTCACGGCACGGAACTGAGCCATGATTTCCTCCTCGGTGCCGGCAGCTTTTGCCGGATCGTCAAATCCCCAATGCCGCTTGATGACATTTTCGTTCGAGATAACCGGGCAATGCTCGTCCGCATGGCCGCATAAAGTAATGACGTAATTGGCCCGATTTAATAATTCGGCGTTAATCACGTCTGAAGTATTGGCCGAAATGTCCACTCCGGCCTCCTTCATCGCTTGTATCGCTCTCGGATTTAGTCCGTGCGCTTCCAAACCGGCGCTGTACACCTCAAATTGGCCACCGCCCAACAACTTCAGAAATCCGTCAGCCATCTGGCTTCTGCACGAATTGCCCGTGCATAAGAAATATACGATAGGTTTTGCCGCCATCCTTATCCTCCTGTCATGGCTACGCCATTTGTTTTTCCGTTTCTTGTTTTTTGCCGGATTTCAACCTGAAGAAGAAGGCGAAGGCAACGCCCGCTGCCACCAGGAAACCCGCCACTGCAAAGCCAACATACACGCTAAACGAATGAATAATCTGAAGCCAAATATATAATCCGGCCAGCGTAATAAACAGGGTTGGTACGGTTAATACGAAGCCTGCTTTCATATAGGAGCCCCATGAAATCTTTACGCCCTTTTTCGCCAGAACATGAAGCCATAACAGAGTGGCCAGCGAGCCGATTGGCGTCAGCTTCGGCCCAAGATTGCATCCGATCACGTTCGCATAGACCAGCGCTTCGCGAATCGCGCCTGCCGTAGCCGTCCCTTTAATCGCCAAGGCGTCAATCATAACCGTTGGCATGTTGTTCATTACGGAGGATAAAATGGCCGACAAGAAGCCCATCCCCATCGTAGCGGCAAAAAGCCCACGATCGGCAAACGCTTGAATAACCTCTCCAAGCGCATCCGTCAGTCCCGCGTTTCGCAGCCCGTAGACCACGACGTACATTCCGATTGAAAAAACGACAACGGTCCATGGCGCTTCCCTCATCACCTGCTTGGTCCGAATCGCCGGACTGCGGCGGGCGAACAGCAGGAATACCACTGACACTGCGCCGGTAATAATGGATACCGGCAGGTGAATAAATTCGCTGGCCAGATAGGCTGCCAGCAGAATCGCCAACAGAATCCAGGACAAGCGGAACAGCTTATGATCTTTAATCGCTTCCCTTGGTTCTTTCACTTCGCGGACATCGTAGTCCGCAGGAATGCTTTTCCGGTAAAAGAGATAAAGCACAAGAAGACTTGCCCCAAGCGAGAAGAAATTCGGGATGATCATCCGGCTGGCGTATTCCACAAAACCCGCTCCGAAATAATCGGCCGAAACGATATTGACCAGATTGCTTATTATTAGAGGCAATGACGTCGTGTCCGATATAAATCCGCCTGCCATAATAAACGGCAGGATCATTTTGTTGTCGAACTTAAGCGCCCGAACCATGGCAAGCACAATTGGCGTAAGGATAAGCGCTGCCCCGTCATTGGCGAAAAAGGCCGATACGGCTGCGCCAAGCACAACGACGTATACAAACATTCTTCTGCCGTTTCCTTTGGCAAGACGGGCCATATGCAGGGCTGCCCACTCAAAGAAACCAATTGCGTCAAGGATCAGCGAGTTCAGGATAATGGCGATAAAAGCAATGGTTGCATTCCATACAATACCGGTTACGGTTCCTACATCCGCAAAGCTTACAACGCCAAAAAGCAACGCCAGCACAGCACCGCCTGCGGCTGACCAGCCAATGCCAAGCCCTTTCGGCTGCCAGATCACAAACGTTAACGTAATCAAAAAAAGAATAACTGCTATAAATGCCACTTGTCGTTCCCCGCTTTAGTTCATATCGATAAGGTTAATAATTGCAAATTGCAACTAATTCCCAAAAATAAACTCCTCTATAGAGGAGGTAAACAGCAATGGGGACTTTGACCCATCGCGTCATTTAAAATTTGAAGGCTTTCGAGCACCTGACTTTTTTTATCCGCGGGCACATACTGAAAAATGCTTAAGATATAATCTTCCATTGCTTCCGCAACAGCCATCTGCTGCTCATGTCCTTTAGACGTCAGGGACAGCGTTACGTATCGACGGTCCTTCGGATCCGGTTCCCGGCTGAGCAGTTCATGCTCAACCAATTGCTGCACCTGCCTGCTTAACGTGCTTGCTTCCACGCACAGCGCATCAGCCAGTTCATTTAACGATAGATTCGGGCGCTTATGAAGCTCGTACAGAATATGGCTTTGAATAACGGAAATTCCGGACCCCTGCGCCCCATCCTTCTGCTGCAGCCCAAATCTTCTAACGACGTTTTGCAGTATTTCGCGTACATCCACGTATTGCGGCAATTGTTCCATTCCTACATCACCCGACAATAGTTATAACACACAATAGTTGCAATCCGCAATTACTTTTTCTTACTCCGTACCTCCGTCCTGTTCATTAACAAAACGGATAATATCCCCATAAAACTGCGCCTTGTCTTCACCCTTCAGCGCATGTCCCGATCGTGCGTATTCTTTTACGCGTACAGCATTGCTCATCCGCTGATACCTGGCAAGATCCTCTTCCGCAATCAGAGAGCCCTCCAACAGTCCTCTTGCCACCATTATTGGCGCCTTCAAGGACTGGTCCAGCCGGAGTTGAACCGATTCCCGCTGTATTCCCCATACCGCGGTTGTCCGTATGTTCGAGGTCCGGTTATACGGAATCAGATAATGATGTATGTAGTCCTCCGCCCAGCCGTCAGGCATCGCCCGATGTTCGGGAGGATAATCGCCGACGGTAATCGAGCATACCTTGCCCGGGTAGGAATGGGCATATTGCAGCGCATAAGATACTCCTCTCGAATAAGCAAACAGATGAAAGCTCTCCACGCCGGCATCTCCCGCGACGGCTTCCAGATCGGACAGATGGTCTTGCAGATTGTAGCCGCCTTCGGGCGTGTCACTCTTCCCTCTTCCTCGGAAAGACAACAATATACATCTTCTTGGTGCCGCCGCCTCCATAAAATCCAGATATTCCTCCGCCGTTTCCGATAATCCCGGGCAGACTACAATCGGAACTAACCTTTCATCCGCATCGTCTCTTGAATCGTAATAATGAATGCCGACCTTGCCATTGCGTGCATAATGCTCGCTTACCGCCATGCTCAACACCGCCTCTGCCCGATTTAAATGGCTTCATTATAGCACTCCTATATCAAGGAGATGTATACTTTGTTGGATCATATTGATTTTTGTCGAATTAGCAAGTATGGTAAAAGATGACAGAAATATCAACTGTAGGTGACGGTTATGAGATCAACCATTCTTCTGATTGCAGGCATTATCGTGCTGGTTCTATGCTCGGTCTATCAGATTCAACATGTCTCTTCCATAGAAAAAGAAAAGCCCAAACAAAATGATCTCGTCGTTAAGGAATGGGATTACCAGTGGCTGTACAAGCCCGATGAGTCCTACCAACCGGCATGGATCGCGGAGGGAGACCCGAAAAAATGGCTGCATGCCGACACGGATCAGCCCATGCAGAAGCGCGCAGCCGGCGCCGATGCCCTGCTTCTGCGCGTCACGCTCCCGTCCCTGGATTGGAATACGCCGGGAATATGGATGAAGCGCCTTTACGGCACGGCTGTCAGCGTAGCTCTTGAACATCGGGACGGTCTTCTCTACAACATGGAAAGATCGTATCCTTATGACGTAAACTATACGCTTCTTCCCCTTTCAAGCGCGGCCAAAGGCAATAACTTGCTTATTCTGCTTCATTTGTCCGACGAAAGACAATCGCTGGAGCCCGAGATGGTCATCGGCGATTACAATCAGATGCTGCCCGGTTATGAGCGTTACGGTTTGATTGAATTGGTCTATGGCGGCTCGTTTATGTTTATCGCCTTGATCATGATGACTTGCTTGTTCTTTCTTAAACGCGAGCAGATTGTGCTGTGGATGTCTTTATGCCTGATTATCTTATGCCTGGGCGAAATTACGTTAGCCTACTCTCCCGCCTTGTACCATCATTATTACGCTTACGGAAGACCGTTTCTGGACTTGTTCGATTTAGCCTTGTTTTTGCTTACACCCGCTCTCGCGGTCTTTTTCGAACAGACGCTTGGACCGGGGATTTACGGCATTATAAAAAAATTCAGAATCGTTCTCATTCCGGTTACGGTTATCGTTATCGTGTTATGGGCGCTAGGCAAAACCATCGCTCCGGGCATAAGCCTTAGCCTGCTGCAAGTTGTGCCGCTTACCGTAATCGCCGCCATGCAATTCCTCATTCTGACTGTTCACGCGATTGGTTACGCATGGAAGGGGAACCGGGACGCCATTATCATTTCCGTCGGTTACTCCGTCTTCTGCAGCGTTTTTATCTCGGAGATTATGATCTACTTCAGGGATGAAACCTATCATTTGATCTATTGGAAGTGGGGGCTGCTAGTTTTCCTGCTGTCTCTTATAGCCGTGATGGGCAGGCAATTCTCTCGCAACCATGATCAGCTGGTCAAATACTCCAAGGAGCTCGAAATGTTCAACCGGGAAATTCAGCGCGCGGAGAAAATGGAGCTGATCAGCCATCTGGCCGCATCAATCGCGCATGAAGTTCGAAATCCGCTGCAGGTGACGCGCGGCTTCATTCAACTGGCGGGGGAAAAAGCGGTAAACAAAGAGAAGCAGTTCCTGCAGCTGGCCGTGCAGGAGCTGGATCGCGCGTCCAGCATCATTACCGAATTCCTGACTTTCGCCAAGCCTCATTTGGAAGATGTCAAACCGTTGAATATTTCGGAAGAGCTGAATCACATCCAGGACATCATCTGTCCTCTCGCCGCCATGCAAAGCACGAGACTTGAATTTACCGCTGAACCTGACCTTTATGTGCTGGGCAGCGCAGAGAAATTGAAACAGGCGATCATAAATATGATCAAGAATAGCCTGGAGGCGATATCCGGGTTTGACGGCGCCGTGTCGGTTAAGGCGGACAGTGAAGGGGATGAGGTTATCATCCGGGTCACCGATAATGGCGAAGGAATCGATCCCGAGAAGCTGGACAAGCTAGGCGAGCCTTATTTCTCCAACAAATCCAAAGGAACGGGTCTTGGGCTCATGGTCACCTTCCGGATTATTGAGGCGATGGAGGGGACGATCCGCTTCAGCAGCGCCATAGGGATTGGAACGGAAGCCGTCATCCGCCTTCCCGCCGTTTCGAAGGATTCCGCGGAAAAGCCTATTCCGGAGAGCTGAACAAGAAAGCGCCCCGTTTGTCAAACGGGGCGCTTTCTATTTAACCCATCCAGTTGATCAGTCCGGCAATCGCAAGGCAGATCAATGCCAGCACAAAGGACCAGGTCGCAACCTTGTTTCTTATCCTTCTGTCCGATGGCTGCTCCGTATTAAAATTGCTTCTTTGCTGCTCAGGCGTTGTCCAGGCTCCCAAAGCGACCCCCGATATCAAAATAAATGCGCAGCCGATATAGACGAATAACTGAAACATTTAGGCGTACCTCCTCGCTTGCTGTCACGATAGTGTAATCATGTATACGGACAATTGCCGAAAAAGTTTTCGATAATGGAAAAAGACGGTCCCGCTTCAGGACCGTCTTCTCAAACCTTCTATCTGTATATGATCTCCTATCCCGTGCACATCGTCTATCTCGAATCGCTTGGCCCCTGCCGGAATGGCGTCTTGCTGTAAGGTATATCCCGGCCAGACCGCTACTGCCGTAATGCCATTCAGTTCGCCCAGCAGCCGTTCATCCTCCGCCTTTCTCACGATCACAAGCTTCGGGAACCGCTCAGCCTTAAACCCTTCAACAAGGATAAATGCCTCTGCCGGCGCTTCCCCGATCAGCTCAACCAATGCGGAAGGCTTCTCTTTCACGATTGCCGTCCGGTCTGCCGAAGTAATCGCCGACCAGACGGCTCCGGAGGAACGGTGCCGGGCGGTATCCGTATGCGCCGGCTCCGCCTCAAAATGGTGGCCGTCATGCTTAATCGTTGCGACCATCACGCCGCGGGACACCAAATAATCGATCAACCGGCATATGAGCGTTGTTTTGCCCGTATTTTTAAAGCCTGTAATCTGATATACGGCTGCTGCCAAGGCTACACCCCCTTTCGTAATTTCGCTTCCTCGTATTGCTCCGGAGTATTGATATTGTCAACAAAGCTAAGAGCTATGCCGGCCAACGTAAACTCCTCATCCGGAACCCGAGTATAGTCGATCCGCTTCAAAAAGCCCTTCATGCTGTAGTCGCCTTCCTGCAGGCAACGCTCTGCCTGCTCGAGGCATTCCGCGCGATAAACGGCATGCAGCGGATGAAGCTGCCCCTTAATCTCAGGCACGGCAGCCAGACTTCCGCTCTCTTCCATCCGATGCTGCAAATAGGAGGCTGCCTTAGCCGATACAAACGGCATGTCGCAAGCGGATACCCAGAGGGCTGAATAACAATTGTATTCAAACGCGGTATGAAGAGCGGCAAGCGGCCCTTGTCCCGGCGACGTATCAATCAGGCAGGGCAGCTTCAAGCCGGAGAGGAGCTTAGCCTGCTCCTCGGACGCGACGACGGCCGTAACGCTTCCGCATAACGGCAGCATGCCGTCACGGACCTGCTCAATCATAAACCGCCCTTCCATCGGCAGGAGCGCTTTCATTAATCCGCCCATCCTCCTGCCTTGGCCTCCGGCCAATATGATACCGCCTATCATTCTTTCACCAGTCCCATCTCCCGCTCTTCCCGCAAATACTCGGCAAGCGGCCGTACCTTCACCGCGCTTGTCTTGAAATCCGGCATTTTGCAGTTCGGATCAAGCAAGGCATTGGTAGCCCGGTTCACGTTCTGGGCATCTCCCCAATGCATCGGGATAAATAACGTATCCTCGCGAATGTCCGAAGTAAGCTTCGCACGGACGATAACCGTTCCCCTGCTCGATTGCACGCTGGCCAGAACGCCATCCTCAAGCCGGTATTTCCGAGCAGTCAGCGGATGAATCTCCAGTATGTTTTCCACCTCGCGGGCAGCGAGAACGGGGCTTCTTCGCGTCTGCACCCCTGTCAGGTAATGGGACAGCATACGGCCGTTTGTCATGTACAACGGATATTCTTCGTTTGGCTGCTCCGCCGGAGATAAACTGTCTACGGTCTGGAATACGGCAAGCCCGTCCCGATGGGCAAATCGCTCGCCAAACAACCTTGGAGTCCCCGGATGGTCAAGGGACGGGCATGGCCAATAGATCCCCTCCTCCTTGCGGAGCCTCTCGTACGTAATGCCGTAATAATCCGCAATGCCGCCGCGGCTGGCGATCCGCAGCTCATTAAAGATATCCTCCGGCCGGCGGAAGGCGAAATACTTCTCCTTGCCCAGCCAGTAAGCCAAGTCGCACAGAATCTGCCAGTCATGACGCGCTTCTCCCGGAGCCGAACGGCCAGCAGGCCGCAGCAGAACCCGGCCCTCGAGGTTTGTCATCGTCCCCTCATTCTCGAGATATGCGGTGACCGGCAGCACGATATCGGCCAGCTTGGCGGTCTCGGAGAGGAACATATCCGCAACGACGAGAAATTCCAGCCGCTCCAGCGCTTCTTCCACCAGGAGGGCGTTTGGGTTCGATACAATCGGATTAGAGCCCATTACGAACAGCCCTTTTATATCTCGGCTATGAACAAGCTCCATCATTTCGTACGCGGATACCCCTTTGCCCGGCAGCTCTTCGGGTTTAATTCCCCATACACCAGCTATATAAGCTCGGTCTTCCGGATTTTCAATCAATCGGTAACCGGGCAGCTGGTCTGCTTTTTGCCCATGCTCGCGTCCGCCCTGCCCGTTCCCTTGCCCGGTTACGGCGCCGTAGCCGCAGCCCTCCCTGCCGATTTTGCCCGTAGCCAGAATCAGGTTAAGAAAATTTCTTACGGCCATATGGCCATCCGCGTGCTGTTCAACGCCGCGGGCCGTAAAAACCATTCCCGTACGCGCCTTGCCAAAGCTGATAGCCGCTTTGCGGATCAGATCCATGCTTACGCCGGTCACGTCCGCTATTTCATCGAGGTCAAGCGAATCCACATGCTCCCTCACCTCGGCAAAGCCTTTCGTTCTGCTCTTGATAAAGCCTTCATCAATGAGCTTCTCGTCAAATATTACCTTCAGCATGCCATTCACCAGCGCCGCATCCATGCCGGGCTTCACCTGAAGATGGAGATCGGCGATAGAAGCGGTGGCCGATACTCTGGGGTCGATAACAATTATGATAGCCCCGTTATCCTTCGCTCTCGTAAAATACGGCATCAGCGTCGGCTGGCATTCCGCGATGTTAGTCCCCGCCAAAATAATGCATTCGGCTAGCGGAATGTCCGACAGCTTGTTTGTCAGGCCGCGGTCGATGCCAAAGGTTTTTACGCCAGCCGATGCCGCGGCCGACATGCAAAACCTGCCGTTATAGTCGATGTATTTAGTCTGCAGGGCAACCCGAGCAAACTTGCCCAGCAAGTAGGCAGATTCGTTTGTAAGCGATCCGCCGCCGTACAGACCAACGGAATGGGCGCCATGCTCCGTTTGCAGACCGGTCAGCCGAGTGCTGACTGCCTCGAGCGCTTCCTCCCAAGTTACCTGCGTCAGCTTGCCGTTTTTACGCATCATCGGATGAAGCAGCCTTTCCCTGCTGACTGCATGTTGATGGGCGTTCATCCCCTTCACGCATAACCGGCCCTCGGAAGCTTTATTCGGAATCGCCGTTACCTGGTAGGCTGGCCGCCGTCCCGAACGGTCCTCCGCAACCTCCATCTTGCATTGCACGCTGCAGAAGGGACATTGCGTGGCCATTACTTCCTTGGCCTGCTCCACCGTGAATGTCATTGTTTCTATGTGCCGCTCCATACCATCTCCGCCCTTTCCGCCGCCTGCATACGGCTGATTAAATCTTCCTGCTCTCCGCGATCGAGCAGCTTCTCCCTAAGCGGCTGGAGGCCGATTCGCTCAAGCCATTTCCAAGGGCGCTCCCCGTAATAAGCGGACTCCCTGTACGACTGAACGCAGGCTGCTGCCAGCTTCAGCGCCATTTCTTCCTC
This sequence comes from Paenibacillus sp. BK033, assembly GCF_004345425.1. Classification (GTDB taxonomy): domain Bacteria; phylum Bacillota; class Bacilli; order Paenibacillales; family Paenibacillaceae; genus Pristimantibacillus. The sequence continues at coordinate 1,091,017 of NZ_SLVP01000001.1, read as the reverse complement.
CGCCACTACAGCAAGCAGCTGCGCTTGCTTGACCGGATGCTCCGAATGACCTCCGACGTAAACCTCCCAGCCGGCAGGTACGGCAGCAAGCCCAAAATCCCGAACCAGAACGTCCGAAGTTTGCAAATAATGAACGGACCGCTCGGTTTGCACCGGATACGGCAGTTGCAGCTCCCGGGCATCCCATGATAACTCCGTGATCTCGTGGTCTAACAACGGACTTGCCGGCTTTTTGGATTCCTGGTTCAATCCCATATAATAAGGAATAGCCCCGCGGCAAACGACGCAGCCGTCAGCCTTGCTCCAGCCAAGCTTTTCTCTTGCCTGCGCCGCGTCTGCATACTCCCGCTTCGCAATTTCGGCCTTCACTTCTTCATGCCCCAGCTCGGTACAGCCGCAGATCGGCACCGTCTTTTTGGTTCCGCCTCCGGCTCCCGCCAGCACGCTTGCGAGTACCGCGCCAACCAGCTGTTTGCAGCCCCCGCAGGAGCCGGACGCTTTTGTCTTATCCCGGATCTGCTCGACCGTCAGCAATTTGTCCTCCTGAATGGCGCATACGATAGCTCCTTTGCTCACGCCGTTGCACGAGCATACGGTCTGGTGATCGGCCATCGCAATAACAGCCTCATCGGCACCGCCTGATGCCCCTTCCGTCTTTTCAAGGAGCACCTCCGCATCCGTTTTCTTCTTCAAATAATCCAGCAGCTTCATTCCCTCGGAACTGTCCCCGTACAATACGGCACCGGCTATCCTGCCGTTTCTGACGGTTACCTTCTTGTAAGTGCCCCGCAGACCGTTATATTGCTGCAGCGCCACCTCAATATCGCCTTGAATATCTCCTGCAGAGAACACGTCCACCCCGGACACCTTCAGCATGGAATAAGGAATGGAGCCTTTGTAAGGGGGAGTATCCGCATCCGTTAATACCTTGGCCAGCACTTTTCCCTGCTCGTACAGCGGTGCGACCAATCCGTATACCGTCCCGTTATGCTCGGCGCATTCCCCAACCGCATAGATATGAGGCATATTGGTCCGCATGTAATCATCAACAAGAATAGCCCGGTTTGTGGCAATTCCGCTGTTATTGGCTATCTCGACGTTGGGACTGATTCCGACGGCCAATACAATAAGATCCGCCATAAGCTTTGTTCCGTCACTGAACAACAGCCCTTCGGCCCGTTTGCGGCCGATAATTTTCTCCGTCCGTTTCTCCATCCAGAACCGCATGCCCTGCTGCGTAAGCTCGCGCTTGAGCATATCGGCCGACATCGCGTCCAGCTGCCTGTTCATTAGATAAGGAGCATTATGAACGACATGCACCTCCATGCCCAGATTGAGCAGACCGCGCGCTGCCTCCAGCCCCAGAAGACCGCCTCCGATCACCGCCGCTCTCCGGTAGGATTCCGATGCCTCGATCATCGTCTCGCAATCTTTTATATTACGAAAGGCTGTTACGCCGGATTTGCGAATACCCGGGATCGACGGGACAAAAGCCGAAGATCCCGTTGCCAATATAAGTTCATCGTAAGGCACCGTCCTGCCCGATTCGAGATAAACGTTTTTGCCGGCCGCGTCAACCCGCACCGCCTTCTCGCCAAGCAGCAGCCGGATTCCGCGCTCCTTGTACCAAGCAAAATCATTGATGGTAATATCCGAAATGGAGGTATCCCCCTGCAGCACTTTCGACAGCATAATCCGATTGTAATTCGGATGCGGCTCATCCCCGATAATCGTGATTTCGAAGGCTCCGGGCGATAACCGGTCTATCTCCTCTACGCATCTTACGCCTGCCATTCCATTGCCGATTACCGCTAGTTTCCTTGTCGTCACAACGTTAATCCTCCGTTTGCCATATGCGTTAGTAATAGAAAAGAAACGATTTCCCCTTTCGCCGCGCCTCTTCCGCCCGCCGGGATTACGGCAATGGCGTTTGCTTCCGCGAATGCCGCGATATTGCCCGATTTATCGTTGGGCAGCGGCGAAATCCGCCATACTCCAAGTTCCATGGACGCTATGGCGCGTACATACCTTGGATAAGGGCAAGGCTTGCCGATCGAATCCTCCAGCTTCCCTTTGAGCCATTGATTGCGGTAATTCTTCATTCCCTTTAACCATTGAACGGCCGGCTTCACCAGCAGCTCGAGACCGGAATAACAAGCGGACGGATTTCCCGACAATCCAAACAGCAAACATTCCCCTTTCTTGAAAGCAGAGGTTGGCGTACCGGGTCTCATCAGCACCTTTGTAAACAGCGGCTCAAAGCCGGCGCTGGCGGCGGACCGCTCAACGTAATCATGGTCGCCGACCGATATGCCGCCTGTCGTAATGACCACATCGGCCTGCTCCGCGGCAAGCCTGATTTCGTTTGCCAGGATGGCAGGATGATCCGGAACCGGCTTTCGGCGAATGACATGAGCGCCAAGCTGCTTCAGGAAAGCATAAACAACAAGTCCGTTTGCGTCGTAAATCCGGTTTGCGGTAAGAGCCGTTCCCGGCTCCTGAAGCTCATCGCCAACCGGCAGAACAACGATCCGAGGCTTCGCATATACAACCGCTTCCGCCTGCCCGTAGGAGGCCAGCACCGCCATTTCTTTAGCCCCGATCATGGTTCCTTTCACAAGAATCAGCTTGCCTGGCGCAAGATCCTCTCCGGCTTCCGCGATATGTCGGCCACCCGGATGCGGACGGTCTATTCCAATCCACAGCGGCTTGCCGTCTTCCCCGTTAATGGGAGTAACCACTTCCTGCATAACAACGGTATCGTAACGATGCGGCACAGGCGCACCCGTAAAGATCCGTACGGCATCCCTATCATTAACCGGCCGGCCTGCGGTACACTCCTGAGCCCATTCCTTGGAAGCGCCCGCCTTAACCTCCGCGATCACTCTAAGCATAACTTCACTGCCCGGACCGGCGCCAAGCAAGGTTTGCGAGCGTACGGCATACCCGTCCATCGCCGCCCGGCGGAACGGAGGCATCGGAAACGGTGTAAAGAAATCTTCCGCCAGCACTCTGCCCACGCAATCCTCCAAGGGCAGCTTTTCCGTTCGAACGGGGGACATTCCCTCACACAAATGACGAATCGCTTCTTCCACGGATACAACAAGCTGCTGCTTCTGCAAGGCAGTCATTCAGGCATTCCTCCCCACCGCACAAAATGAACATAAAAAGCCCGTTCCCTATAGAAATAAGGAAGCGGGCTCCGTTGCCAAAGTCGACAGCACATCGTTGTGCTGATCATTTGTTTTGAGCATAATGTAAGTTTAGTCGCATGTCAATATAAGTGACGCAAAAATATCGACTTCTGCATTATTTTATGGATATTTTAAAATTTGGTGTTAAGTTTATTGACATGCATTTGACAATTCACCTATAATTCGAATTGGGTTCACAATGATGTGACCGTACGATCCGGTGGGTACAATGCTGTACCGCCTTCGGCAAAGAGGCCGCTTCTGTCCGCAAGGGCAGTTTGCGGCCTTTTTTTAATTTTTGAAAAGAAACGAAAATCAGACTCTCGCCCCGGGAACGCGCGTCTGCGAACGGAAAACACAGAAATATATCCATTGGAGGGAATTGGTTATGAGCAACCCTACGTCGTTTTGGAAAAGCGGGCATAAGCCTTCATTATTCAGTGCATTTATGTATTTCGATATCAGCTTTATGATTTGGGTGCTGATCGGACCGCTTAGCGTCGTTATTATCGGAGATTTTGATATGACGCCGGTTCAAAAAGCCAACCTCGTTGCGCTGCCGGTGCTTGGCGGCTCTATTCTCCGCCTGGTGTTTGGCTTCCTGACCGACTATATCGGCCCCAAGAGAACCGGGCAGCTTGGCATGCTGCTTACGATGATCCCTCTGGTATGGGGATGGAAATTCGTTGATTCCCTATCGGATCTTCATATCGTCGCCCTGATGCTTGGCGTCGCAGGCGCCTCCTTTGCCGCTGCGCTTCCGCTTGCAAGCCGCTGGTATCCGCCGCAATATCAAGGTCTCGCCATGGGTATCGCCGGCGCAGGCAACAGCGGAACGGTCTTTTCCACTTTGTTCGCTAACCGAATTGCCCAGCATTTCGGCAGCTGGGAAGTCGTTTTTGGCCTGGCGATAATCCCAATCGCGATTGCCTTCATCGTCTTTACGATTTTCGCGAAAGACAGCCCTAACCAGCCGGCTCCCAAAAAACTGTCCCAGTACGCGAAAATATTAAAGCAGCGCGACACCTGGCTTTTCTGCATTATGTACAGCGTTACGTTTGGCGGCTTTGTTGGTCTCTCCAACTACCTGACGATCTTCTTCAACACCCAATACGGCTTGTCTGCCGTCAAAGCAGCCGATTTCACTACGCTATGCGTTATCGCCGGCAGCTTCTTCCGTCCGATTGGCGGGTATTTGTCCGATAAGCTTGGCGGCATTAAGGTCCTGATGATTTTGTATACGGGTGCGGCTGTTATGCTCGCTTCCATATCGAGTCTTCCGCCGCTCTATCTCGTGATTGGTCTGCTATTCGTAGGCATGATGTGCCTCGGCGCCGGCAACGGCTCCGTATTCCAGCTGGTACCGCAGCGATTCGGTGACGAGATTGGACTGGTAACGGGGATCGTTGGCGCAGCAGGCGGCATTGGCGGTTACGCTCTCCCGCTCATTCTCGGTAATTTGTATCAATCCACTGGCTCCTACACGCCAGGCTTCCTCATTTTGTGCGGCATTGCGCTGCTAAGCGTCATTATGCTGGCGTTTGCCCAGCTGGAATGGAAGAAAACCTGGATCGGGGAAGGCGGCAAAGCCCGCAGCGTTTGACCTATAATTTTGTCCTGCCCGCATGAAAAATCTTTCCGTGAGGGTTATAATGGGAGCAGGACTGATCAATGAAGAGGAGAATTACGCATGCGGTTTATCGACAATCACAATATCACGGACCCGACGCTGAATCTGGCGCTCGAGGAATATATTTTACGTTCGCTGCCGGAAGACGAATATTTGCTGTTCTACATTAACGAGCCTTCTATCATCATCGGCAAGAACCAGAATACGGTTGAGGAAATTAACGCCGAGTATGTCAATGATAATGGCATCCATGTGGTACGCAGGCTGTCGGGAGGCGGCGCGGTCTATCATGATCTCGGGAATCTCAGCTTCAGCTTCATCATGAAGGATGACGGCAAGTCGTTCCACAACTTCAAGAAGTTCACGGAGCCCGTTGTCCGCGCGTTGCGCAAGCTTGGCGTAGAAGCGGAGCTGTCGGGACGCAACGACCTTCAGGTTGGCGAGCGGAAAATTTCCGGCAACGCCCAATTTGCAACCAAAGGGAAGATGTTCAGTCACGGCACTCTCTTATTTGATTCGGAGATTGAGAATGTCGTTTCCGCGCTTAAGGTTAACGCGGAGAAATACGTCTCGAAAGCAACCAAATCCATCCGGAGCCGCGTCGCCAACATCTCGGAATTTCTGAAGGAACCGATGACCATTCAGGAATTGAGACAGTACTTGCTGGAGTCTATATTCGAAGGCGAGCCGGAAATTCCGGTCTACGAGCTGTCCGAAGAGGACTGGGCGAATGTCCGGAAGCTGGCCGACGAGCGTTACCGCAGCTGGGACTGGAATTACGGCCGCTCCCCTGCCTTTAACGTCCGTCAGACAAAGCGTATCGAAGGCGCGGGAACTTATGACATACGCCTGCAGGTGGAGGAAGGCAAAATCGTGGATGCCGCCGTATTCGGCGACTTCTTCGGCAGAGGCGAGACAAGCGAAGTGACCTCGAAGCTGATCGGAACGCGTTACGACGCGGAATCGCTCGGCAAGCTGCTGGATGAGATCGACGTGAACTTCTACTTCGGTCCCATTACGAAGGAGCAGCTGTTGTCGCTCATGCTGTAAACGGCATCTAACCAAAAACACGGTTGCGTTTATCCGGGATAAACGCAACCGTGTTTTTATTTCGGCTAATTCTCTAACGTCCTATAAATCTTTTTGACTCTCTTTAACTGCGCATCCGTGAGCTGCTGCTCTCTTGCCCGCAGCACCTTCAGATATTCCTCTATGTTAGGAGCCGTAACCGCAAGAAGAACGCTTTCCGAATGCTGAGGAACTTCTTTGGACCTGCAGCCCTCGAGATGGCGGAGCAAGAAAGGAAAAATAACTTTATTGTTAGCCTCGCTTACAGCCGCTAATTTCGAAAGCGCAAGAACAGCCTTGTCCACGGTTATTACCGAACCGGTATTCATCGCGCTTACGATTTGATCAACATGCTCCATTATCGCTCCCGATGCCGTTTCTGCTATGGTGGACAATGCCGTCATCGCGCCCCAGACCAGCCGATTATCCCGGCTTCCCAGCAGCTCGATGAAGCGTAAAGCGTATGGGCTAATCAGCTCCGGCCTTATTTCGCCAAGCTCATAGGCGACCTTGATGCAATCATGCCGGATCTTTTTATCCTTGCTCGACAAATTTTCGATGATTTCTTGTATGCCTGCAACGTTTTCTTCGCTTGCCAGCCTTTGCGCAAGCTCAATATTTGGCTCCTCATCCTTGCGGCCTAGCCGGGAAGCCAACAAGTTCACAACGGACATGGTATCCCTCTTTTTAGCACAATAGTTAACCTACTTGCCTAGCACAAACTGCAGCCCCGACCAAAATACGCGGATCGCGAAATAAACAAAGAGCAGAGCCGAGAAAAACGAAATGACCCTCACGAATTTCGCGCCTAGCGCTTTGCCCGCCCGCCCGCTGAGGTAAGCCATGCCAAGCGACCATAATAAGCCGGCGGTGAAGAAGCCCGCGATAAATAGGGCAATCGCGTACCGGCTGTCGCCATGAACCTCGGCCACAATCGGTCCGGCCGAAGCAACAAACCACAGCATAACCGTAGGAGACGACAACGCTGCTCCAAGCCCAAACATAAAATCCGCGAGCCTCCGCTTGGGCCGTTGCCCTTCATCCGCTTCCCGCGCTTGCCAATCAATCATCCTCGGATGGAGCGATTCTTTCGCCATTTTATAAGCCAGCAGCAGCAGAACCACCGTACCCGCAATCCATAGACTCCACCGAACGGGGGTAATCTCCAATATAAAGCTGAACCCGACCAGCGCGAGCGCAAGATAGGTCAAGTCTCCAAAGCATGAGCCGAAACCGATCATAAAGGACGGCTTAAAGCCGCGCTCAACCCCGGTTTTAATAATCGCAACGTTCACCATGCCCAAATCCAAACAAAGAGATAAAGAAAATAAAAAGCCTTGTATAAACGCTAACCCTAAAACCATCTAAACGTTCACTCATCCTGCTTCCAAGATTTAACCCTGTACCAATATTCGTATTGCGTCTCGAAACCGAATTTGTCGTAAAGCCGGTTCGCCGGCTGGTTCCCCTGAACGACTAATAAATAGGCTTTATCTGCTCCGTTCCGCAACGCCCAATGGAAAATATGCAGCAGCAGCTGATAGCCCAGTCCTCTGTTACGGAACCTCTCGGATGTGACAATATCGTACAAGCCGATATAGCCATGCTCGATTACTCCGATTCCGCAGGCCGCCGGAATCCCTTCCGCGTAAAGCGTTACAAAGCATTGGCGGAGCGGCATGCCGGTCAGCATCTTAACCGCCGCTTCCCGCTGCTTGTCCGATAGCGGCATCATCTGCGTAAATTCATCCAGCCAGCGTTCACTCAGCCGGTCGTCAATCCGGCATTCGCAATTCGCCGGCAACGGAAGCTCCGTTAGTGCCGCCGTCTTCACATAAACGGGATCCACCATCCGATAACCCCGCTCCTCCAGCATAGAGTCCAGCTGGCTTGGCCTGGCGAAAGGCGTGATTTTAAAAACCGCGTCCAAGCCCCGCTCCGCATACAGCTTCTCGCAGTGAAGGATTTTTTCCGCCACTTGCCCGTAACTCTCGTACAGCGGCATCACGCAATTCGAGCGCTTCGTGTAACCGTCCGCAAACCGCAGCAGCCAGCCGTCGTAAACGACCGTCTGAAGTGACGGCCATGCGTTAAGACTTAACTCCTCTATCGTCTGATGCAGCGAATTAATCTGCATGTTCGTATCTCCCCTTCATTAAAGATGAAACCTTTCGAGCTGGGCAAGTTGATTTTCCCGCAGGAGAATTTCTCTTTGCTTAGGCCCCAGCAGGTCAAAATGCGGGTATTTATCCCGTCTATGAATATATTGCGGATTCAGACCGTTATCCCTGCACCACCGCGCAAGCTTGTCCAGATCGGAGCAGCCTACCTTGGTTACGGTCTTCATGCCCGGAAAACGCGGATCCACCCAATAATGCGTCAGGTAGGCAATCTCGCCGCGGGCGACCGCTTCCTTCCATGCCGTCATTTCAGACCTGGAAATCCCGAATGCCATCGCGCTCTAAGCTCCTTTACTCACGAATGAATATGCTTTACTCTTCCGACCTGGCCGTCTGTCAGGCGAACCTTGATGCCATGAGGGTGAGTGGGCGAATTCGTCAGCAAATCCTTCACAATGCCGCGCGTCAGCTTCCCCGTCCGCTGATCCTGCTTCAGAACAATATCCACTTCAAGACCCGGCTTCACCGAAGCGCGCTCTGTACCGTTATTCATTGTTGATCATTCCTTTGTTTGCATGTATGCTTAATAGCTTATGAAGCCCAGCATAGCATATGTAGATGAAAGATGCACTTCCAAGGCACAACTGTTATACTAGACGATAAACGAGTTCGATGAAATGAGGAAAATATACAAAATGTCAACTGAATTTATTTCCATGGGTATCATCCCGGAGCTGACGGACGTTCTTCAGTCCAATGGCATTACAAGCCCTACTCCCGTACAGAAGAAAGCAATCCCCGTCCTGCTGTCCGGGCAAGACGTCATTGCCCAGGCTCAAACGGGCACAGGCAAAACCATCGCCTTCACCCTGCCGATTCTGCAGCGCATCGATGTCGATAAAGAGCAGGTTCAGGCGCTGATTCTGACTCCGACGCGGGAGCTGGCTATCCAGATTACAAGCGAGCTGAAAAAGCTTGCAGCGGCCGTTGGCGCCAAAGTGCTTGCCGCTTACGGCGGACAAGACGTGGATGCGCAAATCCGCAAGCTGAACAATGCGCCTCATATCGTTGTGGCTACGCCGGGCCGCTTGATCGATCATATGAGACGCGAAACGATCAACCTTGGCAAGCTGAAGATGCTTGTACTCGACGAAGCGGATCAAATGCTTCACATGGGCTTCCTGCCCGAAGTCGAAAGCATCGTGGAGCAGACGCCGCGCGCCCGTCAAACTATGCTCTTCTCGGCTACCATGCCGGATCAGATTAAACGTCTCGCCGAGAATTACATGAAGGTACCGGTAGATATCAAAATCCAGAGCACCAATGTAACTCTCGATAATATCAAGCAGCTCGTAGTCGAAACAACGGACCGCGGACGCCAGAAGGCACTCATTACGCTGATCGAAACCCAGCGCCCGTATTTGGCGGTTATCTTCTGCCGGACCAAGGTCCGCGCGAAAAAGCTGAACGAAGCTCTTCAGGATTACGGCTTCGAGTCCGACGAGCTGCACGGCGATTTGACGCAGGCCAAACGCGAGCAGGTCATGAAACGCTTCCGCGACGCGAAGCTGCAAATTCTTGTTGCTACGGACGTGGCGGCGCGCGGCCTTGACGTAGAAGGCGTTACCCATGTCTTCAACTACGATGTGCCAACCGATTCCGAGATTTATATCCACCGCATCGGCCGGACAGGCCGTGCCGGACAACGCGGCATTGCAATTACGCTGGCATCGCCTTACGACCGAGGAGCGGTTGCCCATATCGAGCGCAGCATTAACGCGTCTCTTGAGCGCCGCACCGTTGAGCCGGACGGCACAATCGTGAAGAGCAATGCTCCTCATTCCGGCAGCGAAGGCAAAAGCTATGACAAACGCGGAGGACGCAGTCGCGGCGGTCGCGACTTCAAGCCTGCGCAAGGCGGACGCGGCGGCAGAGGCGAGCGCAATGAGCGCGGCGCAGGTGGTGCAGGCCGTTCGCAAGCAGGCGGACGCGGCAAGCCGGAACGAGCTGCCGTCAGCAGCACCGAGGTCAATGGCAATCCGTGGGAGGCTGCTGCTCCTGAACGGGGAGGCAGAAGCGGCGAGCGCGAATCCGGACGCGGGGGCAGAGACGCACGCGGCGCTAACCGTGGCGGCAGAGGCGAACGGACTCAAGGCGGTTCTACGCGCGGCAATACGCGCGGCGCAGCAGCCGGCGGCAGAGGCGAACGGGCCCAAGACGGCGCGACACGCGGCAGTACGCGCGGCGCAGCAACCGGCGGCAGATGGGAAGGCCGTCCAAGCAGCGGCAAGGATTCCCGCAGCTCGGGCGGCAGCGCGCCGCGCGGCGGCAGGGATTCGCGCGGCAGCAACGGCGGAGGTTCCCGCGGTCCTGCTCCAGGCGGACGCCGCGGACGCAACAGATAAGCATAAAGGAGTGGCAGTACATTGAAGAACGTGCAGCTGCCGGAGGCTTATGTCCGGCAAATGCAGGCTCTTCTCGGAAGGGAAGAAGCCGAGCGGTTTCTTGACAGCTACAATGATGCCCGCGTCTACGGGCTTAGATTTAATCCTTTGAAATGTCGACAACCTATCGGGGATCAAGCGGCTGCTCTCAAGCAGCCGTTTCAATTGGAGCCCGTACCTTGGTGCAAGACCGGTTACTATTACGGCGAAGCAGCGAGACCCGGCAAGCATCCTTATCATACAGCCGGACTATATTATATCCAGGAGCCTTCCGCGATGTCCGCGGCTGAGCTGCTGGATGCCCAGCCCGGCGAGACGGTTCTTGACTTCGCGGCTGCTCCCGGCGGCAAAACCACGCAAATCGCAGGCAGCATGAATGGCGAAGGTCTGCTCATCGCCAATGAAATCCATCCTGCCAGAGCGAAAATTTTAAGCGAGAACGTTGAGCGTCTCGGCATCCGTAACGCGGTGGTTACAAATGCCGCGCCGCAGGAACTGTCGAGACGCTTTTCCGCCTTTTTCGACCGCATCATGCTGGATTCTCCTTGCTCGGGAGAAGGCATGTTCCGCAAGGATGAAGATGCGGTTGCCGAATGGTCGGAAGCTCATGTCGCCTATTGCGCCGAGCGTTCGTCGGAGATTCTGGAGCATGCCGCGATCATGCTGAAGCCGGGCGGCATGCTTGTCTATTCGACCTGCACGTTTAACCGAGCCGAGAACGAGGATACGATTGCGCAATTTGTTGCCGCGCATCCCTCCTTCCAGGTCGAACAAATCGAGCGCATCTGGCCGCATCGGGTCCGCGGCGAGGGGCATTTCGTCGCCCGGCTGCGGAAAACCTCCGAAGGCGAGCAGCAGGAGGCGACAGATGAACCGCCAAAGAGCAAAGACAAGCGGCGGGACAAACGCGCTGCGGGAAGGTCCAAGCCGTTGACCGCCGAAATGGCCTTGTTCCACAGCTTTGCCGAGCAGGCATTGCCCGGCTTAAGCCTTGGCCCGGGCGAGCCGCTCCGCTTCGGCGACGCTCTATACTGGCTGCCCCATCAAACGCAAGGCAGCTTTGGCGCCGCTAATCTTAACGGCCTTAAGGTCGCTCGGCCTGGTCTGCATCTCGGCGATATCCGCAAGAACCGCCTGGAGCCGGCGCATGCGCTTGCTCTCGCCGTTCAGGCGGAGGACGCATCGTGGGTGCAAAGCTACCCGCCGGATGCGCCGGAGGTTGCGGCTTACCTTCGCGGCGAGACGCTGACTGCCGCAGGTGAAGAGAGCGGCTGGGGCCTTGTTGCCGTTGACGGCCTGCCGCTGGGCTGGGCCAAAGCAAGCGGCGGCCAGCTAAAGAACCATCTGCCGAAGGGACTTCGACGTTTCAATTAATCGCGGGGAATGTCGGGGATGCTGCCAGCAAGCTTTTTCCTTCTGGGTAACTACCCAAATCCGGATGTATCGTGACAGGAGTCCATTCCACACAGAGCCTTCCTCAATACAATACTGTATACCGGACAGAGGGCGAATGTACTCCAGTGACAGCAGCCTTCCAGCGGAATACAATCACAAGGAGGAATTAGCATGTCTGGCGTATATGGAGGCGGCGTCAATACAGTAGGTTTCATCCTTGTCCTTTTCATTCTTCTGGTAATCATCGTTAGAGGAGTTTGGCACTAAGGACTTGGCACTAGACCCAACTGAAGAAGGGGCAGCACCCGAGGTCATCTTGACCAAGGGGCTGCCCCTTCTTAACGTTCAATCTCTTCGCTTCAGCTCCAGGCAAATTCCCTTAGAGCGTACGCAACGCCATCTTCGGCGTTGGAACGTCCAACGATATCGGCTGCTTCCTTTACCCCGTCCGGAGAGTTGCCCATCGCAATGCCGCAGCCGGCAAACTCCAGCATGGAAATGTCGTTATAGTAATTGCCGATCGCGAGTATCCGGCTCCGGTCAATGCCCTGGCTGCTGGCGAATTGCCGCAGCGCTCTGCCCTTGCTTGCTTCCGGATGATGCACGTCGATAAAGAAATCGCCGCTGCGGATCGTGTGCAGGGACGTCGGCCATTTCTCCCACTCCTCCTGCACCCGGTCCATTACTTCGATGCTGCCGAACACCGTAAACTTGACAAGCCCCTCCGGCAAGTTTGCTCCTTGCCCCAGAACGGAAGGCGACGCATGGAACTTGCCGTACATATCGGACACCTCCGGCGTTAACGATTCGACCATCATTTCAAAAGCCGTATTTACGTCGTAATGCACCTGATTCTTCCGGCAATAATCTACGAACGGCTCCAGCTGCCGGGGCGCGATCTCGTATTGGTGGATGATTTTTTTCGTATCCGAATCAATCGTTGCCCCGCCGTTGTGCGTAATAATCGTACCGGTTAGCCCTAGCTCCTCCAGCACCGGAAAGACGCTGAAAGGCGCCCGGCCCGTGCATAATACGATGCTCGCTCCACGATCCGCCGCTTCCCGCACGGCTTCGCGAGTCTTGCTTGTCAGTTGATGATCATCCGTCAATAATGTGCCATCTACGTCAAGCGCAATCAAATCATACTGTAAGGCCATACGATTCTCCCCATCCTGTTCTCTATTTTTATTCCGAAGCCCGGTGAGCGCGCAAAAGCGCAATTTCCTCATCGGTTAATTCGCGGTAAGTTCCTTCCTCCAGATCGGCATCCAGCTTAAGCGGCCCCATCGATATTCGCTTCAGGTATACCACCTTTTTGCCTACCGCTTCGAACATCCGCTTCACCTGATGAAACTTCCCTTCCATTATCGTAAGCGATATGACCGAAGTTACGCCACCCTCGCCGCTGTCCTTTTTCAATATCTTTAGATCCGAAGGCATCGTGACGTATCCGTCATCCAGCGTAACGCCAGCCTTGAATTGCGTCTGATCCTCTTCGCCCACATCGCCCTGCACGACCGCTTCGTAGGTTTTGGGAACATGCTTGCGCGGCGACAGCAGCTCATGCGCCAGCTGTCCGTCGTTCGTGAGCAGCAGAAGTCCAACCGTATCCTTGTCCAATCTTCCCACAGGGAACGGATCCATTAATTGATCCTCCGGTTTCAGCAAATCGATAACGGTCCGTTCGCGGCGGTCTTCGGTTGCGGAGATAACGCCCGTTGGCTTGTTCATCATCAAATAGATCACCTCCCGGTACAGCACCCGTTCCCCGTCGAATGCAACCTCGTCCAGTTCCGGATCAACGAGCAGCCCGCTGTCTTTGACGACCTTTCCGGCAACCGTTACTTTACCCTGCTTTACCAGCTTCTTGATCTCGCTGCGGGTTCCGTATCCGGTATGGGACAGAAGCTTGTCTATCCGCATCTTTTTGCTCATCTTACATCCACCTCCAGCCAACCGGCAGCTCGTTCTTGAGCATGCCGTCTCCCGTATATTTTCCCCATCCGACCGGATAACCGTCCGTGCATACAAGCACGTATCCTTTCAGAGGCTGAGCAGGATTTCCTTCCATCTTTATGTTATGGGCTTCCACGAAAAGCGTCTCGCCTTTTAAATACCGGATAATGTCAGGATCATCCGACGCAAAATTGAGCGATCGTACGGCTTCCGATGGCCGGAGCCCCATAGCAAGCGCTTGCGAAGGCTCGAATCGGTTGCGGCCCGCTTCGCCGACGTACCAGCCCGCGCGCACGACATGCAAGCCGTCTAATGGAGGCATCCCTTCCGGCTGGAGATAGATACGCGAGCCAAAGCTAAGCATGGACCCCGTGCCGGCAAATCCGCCCGACAGCTCCTGCTCCGCAAAAGCATGCCATGCCGCTGCCGCATCAACAACCTCCGGCTGCCGGCCTTTGCCGGACTGCCGTGCCGGACTGCCTGTCCGTTGGAGCTTGCCGCTGTCCTTCGTTTCGCGGCCGCCCTTCTTCTCCGCTGCCCGCAAGGCGGCACCGGCATTGCCTTTTACCTTCTTCCTTTTTCCGGCATCCTTCTCCGCAAGGACCGGAGGCTCAAGATATTGACGTTCCTCCGCGGGAGTAGCGCCTTTACGGGTCAGCACCGCCGCATAATGCCCCTCGCCTTCGATATGGTGAGGCCATAACCGGACGGTTCCCGCCAGCGACGCCGATTGTTCGGCCGCAAGCCCCTCTCCCGCTTCTCCCGCCCATTCGGGATGCCCGGGCTTCCAGCCGTATTGATGCCGTACCGGCCTGACCTCGAAATCCGGATATTCGGCAAGCAGCTCCGCGATTTGAGCTTCGTTCTCTTCCGGAGAGAACGTACAGGTCGAATAGACCAGAACCCCTCCCGGAGCGAGCATAGCTGCCGCATCGCGCAAAATATGCCTCTGCATGGCCGAGCAGCGTTCAATGGAATGCTTCTCCCATTCGGCGATCATCGATTCATCCTTGCGGAACATGCCTTCGCCGGAGCACGGCGCATCGACCAGTATACGGTCGAACCATTCCCGGAACACGGGAGCTAGCGCCGACGGCTCTTCGTTTAGAACGACGGCGTTGCGGACGCCGGCCAGCTCGATGTTTTTGGCGAGCGCCTTTGTCCGTTCCCTGGCATTATCGTTGCTTACCAGCACGCCGCTGCCTTGCAGCTTGGCCGCTATCTGAGTCGATTTACCGCCCGGCGCCGCGCAAAGATCAAGCACGCGATGTCCCGGCCGGACATCGAGCAGCTCAACCGGAGCCATCGCGCTTGGCTCCTGAATATAATAAAGACCGGCATGATAATGCGGATGTTTGCCCGGTCTTGCCCCTTCTTCATAATAGAAGCCGCCCGATGCCCACGGAATCGGACGAACCGCTCCCCCCATCGGCGAGATCGATTTCCACTCTTCGGCGCCCAGCTTCAAACGGTTAATCCGGATGCCGTACACACGCGGATCCTCGTAGGAAGACATAAAACGGTCGAACTCTTCTCCAAGCAGTGATTTCATCTTTGTCGTAAAAGCAATCGGCAAATAGCCGGACATCTGGTCATCCCCTTGCATGCAGCTGAAATACGTTAGAAATATAACATCGAGTATACTCTAATGCACCTATAATGAGAAGGGCAAAGCATTTGTGATCAATATGTGAAATTAATCACAACCCCTTGTCAATTTGATAAAAGTGGCATATGATAAGAGCAACAAGAGATTGTGAATTAATTCACACAAGGTGAAGCGCTTCGCCGTATAGCAAAACGCAAGCTCTCATCACCATCTTCACTGAGGCCGGAAGGAAGCCGGCACGCATATTATGCATGTGGATTGAGGTAACATGCTCCCGCATCGACGTCCGCTTCCTATTTTCGCACTGAAGTATGTGAATGTTTTCACAGAAAAATCTAAGGAGGAATTTTATATGAAGATCGCTGTTATTGGATGCACGCATGCAGGTACCGCCGCTGTTACTCAGATGGCTAAGCTTTATCCCGAGGCGCAAATTACGGTTTACGAGCGCAATGACAACGTATCGTTCCTCTCGTGCGGCATTGCCCTTCACGTCGGCGGAGTTGTGCAGGATGTGAAGAAGCTGTTCTACGCATCGCCGCAGCAGCTTACGGACATGGGCGTTCAAATGAAGATGCGCCATGAGGTGCTCGAGGTCCACACGGAAGCCAAGACGATCCTGGCACGCAACCTCGAGACCAATGAGGAGCAGCTCGAAAGCTACGACAAGCTGGTTGTGACAACCGGATCGTGGCCGATTATTCCGAAGCTGAAAGGGATGGAGCTTGAGAATATCGTTTTGTGCAAAAACTACAATCACGCTCAAGCGATCATCGAAAAAGCGAAGCATGCCAACCGGATCACCGTTATCGGCGCGGGCTACATCGGAATCGAGCTTGTTGAAGCTTTTGAACAGCTTGGCAAGCAAGTAACGCTTATTGATAATATGGACCGGATTCTGTTCAAATATTTGGACCGCGAATTTACGGATGCTATCGAGCAGGAGCTTGGCAGCCGCGGTATCGAGCTTAAGCTGGCACAGACCGTAACCGGCTTCCGCGGCGAAGAAGGCAAGGTGAACACGGTCGTAACGACAGCCGGCGAATACGACACGGATCTCGTTGTCCTCTGTATCGGCTTCCGCCCGAATACGGATTTGCTGAGAGGCCAGATCGACATGCTGCCAAACGGCGCCATTATCGTGGATGAGTATATGCGTACCAGCAACCCGGATGTCATGGCCGCAGGCGACAGCTGCGCCGTCTTTTATAACCCGACCCACAAGCATGCGTACATCCCGCTCGCAACTAACGCCGTCCGGATGGGAACGCTCGTGGCCCGCAACCTTATCGCGCCGACCGTCCGTTATATGGGGACTCAAGGTACATCGGGCATTAAGATTTACGAGCAAAATATCGCTTCGACCGGCTTAACCGAGCTGGCTGCCCTTGATGCGGGGATGGATGTAAAAACGGTTACCTTGGAAGACAATGACCGTCCTGAATTTATGCCGACCTACGAGAAAGTACTGCTCAAGGTTGTCTATGAAGCAGATACCGGCCGGATTGTAGGGGCCCAGGTGATGTCGAAGGACGATCTGACGCAAGCGATCAATACGATGTCGGTCTGCATCCAGAACGGTATGACGATGAACGAGCTCACCTTCGTCGACTTCTTCTTCCAGCCCCATTACAACAAGCCTTGGAATCTGCTCAATCAGGCCGGTTTGCAGGCAATGTAATAATTAAAAAAAGCGGAAGCTCTCCGAACAGAGCTTCCGCTTTTCGAATTATTCCGCTGCGAACTGGATGCCGTCGGGCGACAAGACTGCCACGCGCGCCAGCGAATCTACCCGGTAGCCCGCTTCCTTCAGCTTGTCCGCTCCGCTTTGGAAAGACTTCTCGATTACAATGCCGATACCCGCTACGCTTGCGCCGGCCGCTTCCACAATTCTCGCCATCCCAAAAGCCGCTTCTCCGTAAGCCAGGAAGTCGTCAATGATAAGCACCCGCTCCCCCGGCGACAAAAACTTGCGGGAAATCGCCACCTCGCTCTTCACCTGCTTCGTGAAGGAGTATACCTCCTCGACGTAAAGATCATCGCGAAGCGTAAGCGACTTCTGCTTGCGCGCGAAAACAAGGGGGACCTTGAGTGCTAGTGCCGTCATGACCGCGGGCGCAATTCCCGAGGACTCCAGCGTCAACACCTTGGTTATTCCTTCCCCCTCATACGCTGCGGCAAAATACTGACCGATTTCAAACATCAGTTGCGGATCAACCTGATGATTTAGGAAGGAATCCACCTTTAGTACGGTCTGGCTAAGAACAATGCCTTCGTTTCGAATCTTATCCTGCAATGCTTTCATTTCTCTTGCAATCCTCCTGCCCGATTTTCTTCTCTTTAATATTGAGACTACCCGGAAACGGGCAAGTACGCAAGCATTTCTAGTGTGCGGCCGCCGGCGCTGCAGCTGTTTCTTTGGCAGAACGAATCAGGTACGCTGCAAGCATAATAACCGCGAACAAGGCAAGATAGGCAAGCAGAATGCCCGTATTGCTCCAATACATATCCCAGTTGCTTGTGGAGATAACGCTTTTCATGCCGCGAAGCACATACGTCATCGGGAGGCACTGTCCGACGGATTGAATCCATTGCGGCGCAAGCTCCATCGGGAACGTACCGCCGCTGCTCGCCAGCTGGGTAACGACCAGCGCGATGCCAACCAGCTTGCCAAGCGTTCCGAAGATCGCGACAAGCATCAGAATCAGGGTCGTGAACATGCAAGCCGTAACGAGAGTAAACAGGAAGAACTTCGGCACGCTTTGCACGTCAAGCCCAATCGCATACAGCACGATGAGGTCGAGCACGATGATCTGCAGCACGGCTACCAGATAAAAGACGCCGATTCTGCCCCAGAACTTTTGCCAGACGGATCGGACTTGTCCCTCTTGAAAATGAACAATGTTAGAAGCCATTAACGAACCAACCAAGAGGCCTAACGCCAGAAAATACGGAGCCGACCCTGTTGCGTACGTCTTGACCGTATTCAGCTCTTTTTGTTCGAGCTGTACCGGCTGGGCGTACATGTCAAGCTCCGAATCGCTCGCTTTGATGCCCGCCGTTGACTGTGCCGCATCCGACAGCTTGTCCGTCAGCTGCTGGGAGCCGTCCACGAGGCGGATAACCCCGCCGAGCAGCTCCTGCGAACCGTTGTTCAACCGCTGTGCGCCTCCGGCAAGCCGGTTAATCCCGCTTTGCAGCTTGCCGATGCCATTGCCATAGGCATCAAGTCCGTCCTTCAGCTGGGCGCTTCCGGCTACTAGCTTGACGCTGCCCTCATAAGTCTGCGTTAGGCCGTCCGCCAATGCCGATTGTCCGGCAGCCAGCTTCGCACCGGATTGCCGAATGGCTTCCGCCGGCTGCTTCAATCCTTCAACGGATTCGCAGGCGCCGTCAGCAGCTTGAGCAAGCTTCTCGCTGCCGCTTGCAATGGCCGAGAAAGCAGCGTCATCCTTCAGTTCGGGATGCTGCTCCACATAGGCCTTGATCTGTGACTGCAGGCTTTCAGCCGATCCGATTACCCCGGAAGAGGCCTTGGCTGCGGCATCTGCCGCCTCATTCCATGCGGCCGTATTTTTCTGCAGCGCATTTGCCCCTTCTGCAAGCTGCTCACCTGAAGACTTCAGCTTGGCAAGGTTATCGGTCATTGCAGCTGTCCCCGCGGACAGACCGGCAGCTCCGCCTGCTAATTGCTGAATCCCTTGCTCGAGCGGCTTCGCGCCGTCGCTTAGCTTGCCCGCTCCGCTTGCCAGCGACGCTATCGCGTTATTGAGCTTGCTTACGCCATCCTGCGCGGATTCCGTTCCTTGCGTCAGCTGCTCCGCGCCGCTGCTGGCAGCCGAAAAGCCGTCGGCCATTTGCTGCATTTTCCCGTAAACGGTCTGCGTATAGCTTTTTACGATATTTTGGCTGACTTGGTTCGCCAGCTCCTTCAGCACGTTGCTTCCGATCTGACCCGATACATAGTTGTTGCCCGGATTCGTCATATAGACCAAATCGGCAGGCTTCGGATGATCCTCCGTGAGCGTCGTAACGCTTTGCGAGAAGTTGTCCGGAATAACGATCGTTAAATAGTAATCGCCGTCATAAAGCCCCTTCTCCGCCTCATTCCGCTCTACAAAATGGTAATCCAGCGTATGGGCGCTTTTCATATTATCCACGATATCTTGGCCAAGATGCAGCTCTTTGCCGTCTGAGACTGCTCCTTTGTCCTCGTTGACAATCGCGACAGGCAGCTTGTCCATATGGCCGTAAGGATCCCAGTAGCCTGCCAGAAACATGCCTGTATAGAGCAGCGGAATAAACAACAATACGATCGAGCCGATCCGAAGCGTTTTGTGGTTAGCCATCAGCTTCAGATTCAGCCAGAACAAGTTCCCCTTCATTTAACATGCACTCCCATTATTTATTTGTATAATACAACTAATAACCATTGTATTATACAAGTTTATGGCCGGAATGCAAATACTTAATTCGTCGGCATACATTACTTACCATGAGGTTGCTTGCATTATGCAATCGCCAAAGGTAAGCTAACATTAAGAAACTAAGACAGGAATGGGAAATAGCGATATGGACAGGAACGAAAAGTCGCCATTCAGCATGATTGAAAGCCAAATCTCGATCTTCATCCGCCGGGCCGAGGCAGCAAGGCTCTCCAACATTATGGGCAAGGAAATGGACCGCTCCTCGTACCTGATTCTTCAGCACCTGGAAAAAGCGGGACCAACCGGAATCAAGACGCTCTCTACCACCTTTCAGCTGGATATCTCTACGGTAAGCCGGCAGATTGCGGCCTTGGAATCCAAAAGGCTGATCTCGAGGTTAACCGATCCTTTTGACGCGAGGATCAGCCTGCTGCAGCTGACGGAGGACGCACCTCCCCTGCTCGCGGAGGTTCGCGAGTCGAGAGAAGCCTTTTTCAAGGATCTTCTTACCGATTGGAGCGAGGAAGAAGTTCGCGCCTTCGGCGATCTGCTGCTCAAATTCAACGAGACCGCCGAACACCGAATCCGGGCACGATCATAATACAAGAGGAGGTTGTCCATATCGGACAACCTCCTCTTTGGTTTGACTCTATAGGCCAAGCATGAACTGAATCGTCCGGTCCGACACTTCCGGAATATGCTCGTGGCCGTAGTCGGGATAAATATCGGCCGATTTCGGCGCATGAATGTTGTTGTAAGCCGCAAACTGGGTGGAAGGCGGGCAAACCGTATCCGCAAGTCCTACGGTCATGAGCACTTCCCCTTTGATCCGGCTGGCTAAATGCTGCAGGTCGATGTAACCAAGCTTCTCGAAAATCTGCTCTTCCCGCTCATGCCGAGGGTCAAAATGCCGGAAGAAGGTTCTCAGCTCCGCATACGCGTCCTTCGCCAGATCCATCTCCCACACCCGTTTGTAATCGCACAGGAACGGATACACGGGCGCAAGCCTCGAAACACGCGGTTCCAGCGATGCGCAGGCAATCGTTAACGCGCCGCCTTGCGATCCGCCTATCGCCCCGACCCGGTCGGGGTCAACCTCCGGTCGATCCATCGCAATCCCCGCAAGCTGCGCGGTATCAAGGAAAATATGGCGCATAAGCAGATTGTCAGGGTGGTCGTTCAGACCCCGGATTATATGTCCGTTATGGGTAGTGCCCTTCACTCCGCCCGTATCCTCCGACAGCCCGCCTTGTCCGCGGCAATCCATTGAGAAAACGGAATAGCCCAGCGCCGCATAAGTTAGCTTATCGGACCAGTCCCCCGCATTCCCGGTATATCCATGAAATTGAATGATGGCGGGATGCGGCTCCGGGACATTTTTCGGACGGACGTATTTGGCATGGATTCTAGCTCCGCGCACGCCGGTGAAATAAAGGTCGAAGCAGTCCGCGAACGGTACTTGAAAGCTGCTTGGCACAAGCTCGATTTGGGGATCGACCGCGCGCATTTCTTCGAGCGCGCGCTCCCAATAAGCGTCGAAGTCTTCCGGACGAGGATTGCGTCCTTTATAGCTGTACAGCTGTTCAAGCGGCATATCAATAAGCGGCATAGATCATTTCCCTTTCTTTTAGCCCCATGACCCGGGGCCTCATTCTTTTTTCTTGTCCTCCATCTTTTCCATTTCCATATTCGCATGCCGGGTGCGTGTTGACAACCCCATCCGCGCAGAAAAAAATCCCGCAGACTGCGTTTAGGCAGTTGCGGGATTTCTATGAATCCGATCCTCAGTTCGTATGGTTGCTCTTCTTCGCACGAAGGATCGCCGATTCGATGTCAACCGACAGCTGCTTGAGACCATACAGATCCTCCTGCTCAAACAGCTCGTTGAATTTCATTTGAAATTGTGCCGCTTCTCTCACGCGGTGGTAGAAATACAAATCCTGAATCGAGCTGAGCACGGTGGAGACAACGTTGGAGCGTTCCTCGAAGTCGCGCTGCGCATCCAGAATTTCGTGGCGGATGCTGGACATTTCCGTATCGAGCAGAAATGCCGCTTCGGCCGCTTTCTTCAGCCGCTCGCGAACGTCATCCGGCAAGCTTTCCTTATATTTATAGTTCAGCGAATGCTCAATCGTAGCCCAGAAATTCATCGCAAGCGTGCGAATCTGAATCTCGGCGAGCACGAATTTTTGGCCAAGCGCTGTTTGTACCGGATATTCCACAATCATATGGTAGCTTCGGTAGCCGCTGTCCTTGTAATTGGTAATGTAGTCCTTCTCGTAGACAAGCTTCAGATCCTTCCGGATGCGGATAAACCCGGCGACGCGGTGAATGTCGTCTACGAACTGGCACATGATCCGGATACCCGCGATATCCTCGATGCCTTTTTCCAGCTGATCGGCGGGCACGCTAAGCCGTCTTGCTTTTTCCAGTATGCTGGAGACTTTCTTGACACGACCGGTAACGAACTCGATCGGAGCATACGCCTCACGCATCTTAAGCTCGACCCGCATCGTCTTTAACTTCACTTTCAATTCTTCAACTGCTTGCTCATAAGGCTGTAAAAAAAGATTCCAATCTCTTCCATCCATCCGGCCGCCTCCTGTTCCTATCGATGATCTGCGCCCACTGCCTCCGATATGTTACGGTAGCCGTCTTTACGCAATCGTTCTTTTAAGCCGTTCGTCAGTTCGCGGAGTACTCCTGGACCTTTATAGATCAAAGCGGTATAAATTTCAACGAGCGAGGCCCCGGCGCGGATTTTATCGTATGCGTCATTCGCCGTAAAAATTCCGCCCGATCCGATAATCGGAAGCTTGCCTTCCGTCAGCCGGTATACCGCCCTAACAACCTCGGTCGAGCGCTCGCGAAGCGGCGCTCCGCTAAGTCCGCCCGTTTCCTTGGCATTAG
The DNA here is from genome assembly GCF_004345425.1 of Paenibacillus sp. BK033. Lineage (GTDB taxonomy): Bacteria > Bacillota > Bacilli > Paenibacillales > Paenibacillaceae > Pristimantibacillus. The sequence continues at coordinate 1,068,264 of NZ_SLVP01000001.1, read as the reverse complement.
GATGCCTAAGCCCATCCCGTGAAATCGTCGTATTCGACGCAATAATGCCCGCTACACCGCTGTCTTTAATCGTCGAGACGGTAAGCTCAAGCTGCTCGTCCGTCATATCAGGAGCAATCTTCACCAGAACCGGCTTTGCTTTACTACCTAATTTCGACGCCTGAAGCCCGATTTCCTCCAATACTTCGCCAAGAAGCGTGCGCAGCTCGTCGCCATGCTGCAGCGCGCGCAAATCCGGCGTGTTCGGGGAACTGATGTTGACGACAAAGAAGTCGCCATACGGATATAACACTTGTATGCAGGAACGGTAATCTTCGTGAGCCCGTTCATTTGGCGTTGCTTTATTTTTACCGACGTTTACGGCAATCGGGATCCGGTTAATTTTGCGCTGCGACAGCTGGCGGGCCATCGCTTCCGCGCCTTCATTATTAAAGCCCATCCGGTTAATAAGCGCTTCGTCGGAAGGCAGACGGAAAAGCCGCGGCAGTTCGTTGCCCGGCTGTCCTTTTGGCGTTACCGTTCCTACTTCGGCGAATCCGAAGCCGATGCTGGAGAAGCCGTCCGCGGCTACGCCGTTTTTGTCCAGCCCGGCGGCAAGTCCAACCGGATGCGGGAAATGAATGCCAAACAGATCGACCGCAAGCTCCGGCGATTCGGCCACGCCGTACATGGCATGCAGCATGTTGTTCATGCCCGGAACGCGTCCGGCTGTATGCAGGCCGTCAATGACGAGGTGATGAGCCTTTTCGGGATCCATTTGAAAAAATACCGGTTTAAGAATAGAAGAATAAAGCAAGATTACACACTCCGTTTCAAGTTTCTGTCCTACCTGACAGTTTATCTTTTTTGTAAGAAAAAGAAAAGGGCGGCGCTCTCCGGCAAGTCCTTCCGGATATTGCGGCAGAACAAGAAACCGTTTACAATATGGGTATATGGTTTTCATTTTTCCCAAGGAAAGGTTGATTGACGATGAGCACAGCCAAACGGAAAGCTCCCGCTATGAAACAGAAGCCGAAAGAAGAGGTAAACGTCAAGGCGCTCGCCTGGATTGGTTCGGTCGTGGTTGTCATTATCGCCGCCGTTGCGGTCCTCCTCGTCCTCAATCAATAGCGATATGCAAAACGCGCAAAAAAACTCCATGCTCTCAGCGAAGGCTGAAGTAGCATGGAGTTTTATTATGACAGCTTACATATTAAACGGTTCGTCAGCGATCTTGATCGAATCTGTAGGGCAGCCGTCGCAAGCATCTTGCAGATCGTCGTACAGATCCTCAGGAATTTCCGTATTGCCATGGTTGCCGTCGTTTCCGAAGATGACTTCGGCAATGCCCTCGTCGTCGTAATCATAAATATCTGGTGCCGTAGCGCCGCAAGCTCCACATGCGATACAGGTGTCTTTCTCTACCCATGTAAATTTAGCCATTGGTATTCCCTCCCACAAAAAAATAGACATAAAAATGCTTAAGCAAACGTCGTGATGTATCTACCGCTCGCTATAATTAGTGTGAACCTTCACTCATCAATATATAACAAACCGACCACCTTGGCAACAAGCTATGCCTAAGCAATTGTTACAATTCATCCTTTTGGAGAGAAGTGCCGCGCAATCGCTTATTGCGGATAAGCACGGACGGATCATCGCCCAGCATGCCCGCCGTCAGCACCGCGTTCTCGCCAAATTTGTCCCGCAGCACATCCATGGTTTTGGTCAAGGCCTCCTTGCGCGGCTGCTCCTTGTAATCAAACAAATCGAGCTGAACGGCAGTCTCTTCCTCCGCCGTCAAATTTTGCAGGGTAACCCCCAAGAGTCGGGCGGGTTCATTTCCCTTCCAATGCTCATCAAACAGCCGGCAGGCTTCATGATAAATAACATCCGTCGAATGGGTCGGGGCGCGAAGCGTGCTGGAACGCGTTATGGTAGCCATATCCGGCTTGCGGATCGTAATCTGGACCGTTGATGCCATCAGCTTTTGACGACGCAGCCTGCGACCCGTCTGGTCGGCCAAATTCAGCAGTATCCGGTGGGCATCCTCCCTGTCCGTTACATCGTAAGGCAGCGTGGTGGTGTGCCCGATCGACTTGCTCTGCTCCCGGTCCGCGCGCACCTCGGAAGGATCAATGCCGTGGGCGGCCGACTTCATCCACGAGCCGTATACGCCGAACTGGCGAATCAGCAGCTCCTCGTCCGCCGCGGCGAGCTGGCCGATCGTGCGGATACGCAGCCGCTCCAGCTTATCTGCCGTTTTCTTCCCTAGGCCATGCAGCACGTCGCAGGGTTTATCCCACAAGACATTCGGGACGTCCCGCAGCCGCAATACCGTCAACCCGTTAGGCTTCTTCATGTCGGAAGCCATTTTGGCCAGCAGCTTATTAGGCGCGATGCCAATGGAACAAGGCAGCGTCCACTCTTCCGCGATCCGCTTTTGCAGCGCTTCGGCGATCTCGAGCGGGGAACCGAATATTTTCGAGCCGGTAATATCCATATAGCATTCGTCAATCGAGATCGGCTCCACAAGCGGGGTATATTCCCTGGCAATGCTCATAAACCCGCGCGAATATTTGCGGTACAGCTCAAAATCCGGCTGGATGATCATGAGATCGGGGCAAAGCCGCATCGCCTGCCTGACGGTCATGCCCGTCTTGATTCCTTTGCTTCGCGCGGCATAGGAGCAGGTGACGATAATCCCTTTGCGGAGCTCCACGCTTCCGGCAACGGCCGTCGGCTTCCCCTTATATTTCTCTGGTTCCTCCGCTTCATGCACGGAGCAATAGAATGCATTCATATCCAAATGAAGAATGACGCGCCCTTTGGCCGGATAGTCCTTGTGTGTGTCAGCCATAGCCAATAATCACCTTCCTACTCCTCCCAGAATACCGCCCTTTGGGAAGATGCGTCAAATCCAAATGGATGTGCGTAATATTTTAAAAAATTCCATGCTCCTCTCTACATTCTAATCAACAAGTGTTATAATAGTTAATTATATTTGTGTAGGCGATCAGTGAAGAAGGAGGCGTTCCCGGCTATGACAACATCGATAACAATATTTGATACTACGCTGCGCGACGGTACGCAAGGCGAAGGAATCAGCCTGTCAGCGGACGACAAGCTCAAAATTGCTCAAAAACTTGACGCTCTCGGCGTTCATTATATTGAAGGCGGGAATCCTGGAAGCAACGGCAAGGATATTGAGTTTTTCCAACGGGTTAAGAGCTTGAAGCTTCAATCGAAAATTACGGCATTCGGAAGCACTCGCCGTAAGTTCAGTCAGGCTGATCAAGATTCTTCCCTCGTGCGCATCGCGGAGTCCGGCGTACCGGCGGCTACGCTCGTAGGCAAGTCGTGGGATTTCCACGTGCATACCGCCTTGCAGACAACGCTGGAAGAGAATTTATCCATGGTTTACGATTCCATTGCTTTCTTGAAGCACAGAGGCATGGAGGCATTGTTCGATTCCGAGCATTTCTTCGACGGTTACAAAAACAATCCGGAATACGCGGTAGCGGTATTGCGCAAGGCCCAGGAAGCCGGTGCGGACTGGCTGGTGCTCTGCGATACGAACGGCGGCACCTTGCCGGGTGAAATCCACGAAATTGTTAGCCGCATCCGTCAGGAGCTGACGGCGCCTATCGGCATACATACCCACAATGACTGCGAGCTGGCCGTGGCCAATTCTCTCGCGGCCATTCAGGCCGGCGCGCGTCAGGTGCAAGGTACGATTAACGGTTACGGCGAGCGCTGCGGCAACGCGAATCTCTGCTCGATTATCCCGAATCTTCAGCTCAAGATGGGCTACGATGTTCTCCCCGAAGAGAAGCTTCGGACACTAACGGGCACCGCCCGTTACGTGAGCGAGATCGCGAACGTCAATATGCCGGTCGGACAAGCGTACGTCGGCAACGCCGCATTTGCCCACAAAGGCGGCATTCACGTATCCGCGATTATGAAAGACTCCAAAACCTACGAGCATATCCAGCCTGAGCTTGTAGGGAACAAGCAGCGCATTCTCGTATCCGAGCTTGCCGGTCAATCAAATATTATTTCGAAGGCGCAATCGCTTGGACTGGATATCAATGCCAATAACGAGCAGACCAAAGCGATTATGGATCACATCAAGGAGCTTGAACACCAAGGCTATCAATACGAGGCCGCGGACGCATCCCTGGAGCTTCTTCTCCGCCAGGCCTTTGGCGAACCGGTTGAAGTGTTCAAGGTTGAGTCGTTCAAGATTCTGGTTGAGAGCGGCGCGAAAGGCCAGATGAACTCCGAAGCGATCGTCAAGCTGAACGTAGACGGCCAGCAGGTCTACACCGCGGCAGAAGGCAACGGTCCTGTTAACGCGCTCGACAATGCCCTGCGCAAAGCGCTGGTGCAATTTTATCCGAAGATCGAAGAGATTCATCTGTCGGATTACAAGGTTCGCGTGTTTGACGAAAAGGATGCAACTGCAGCGAAGGTACGCGTTCTGATCGAATCTTCTAACGTAGACAACACGTGGAGCACGGTAGGCGTATCCAGCAACGTCATTGAAGCAAGCTGGGAAGCGCTTGTCGACAGTATCCGTTATGCTTTGCTTAACATGGAGAAATCAACAACGGCAAGCTTTGACAATATCGAACGTATCGGTGTCATAAACCACTAACAAAGAAAGAAACGCCCGGCAGCTGGTCTGCCGGGCGTTTTTATTTTAGCTGTATTGCTCGATTAGCCGTTCCCATTCGTCAATCGTGATAACGCCGTTGATTCTCTCGCGTATGACTCCCGATGAATCGATCAGGAAGGTTGTCGGGAATGTATCCACCTTATACGTATTGGTAACGTCCCCTTTTCGGTCCATTAGAATCGGGAACGTAAATTCGTGATCGTCCACAAACTGCCTCGCTGCTCTTTCCTTGTCGAACTTTGTGGCATTTACGCCGTAAAAAGCGATTTTATCCCCGTATTTCTCATACAGCTTCTGTAAATCCGGCGCTTCCAGCTCGCATGGTCCGCACCACGAGGCCCAAAAATTCACGAAGGTCAGCTTGTCCTGCTTGCCGCCGACCGCATAGTTCTTCTCGTCAAGCCCAGGCAGCTGGAAGGTTAACGCTTCGGAACCGGCCTTTGGTTTAAAGTCGGATGCCGCTGCCGTAACGCTTGATTCATCCTTGGATACGTATTGATACACCGCTAAACCTGCCAATACAAATGCGGCGATAAACAGCATCGTAGCGCGCTTCATGGTGTCCCTTCTTTCTTGTTCATTTCTATATTATGCCTATCGTAACACGGCGAGGAATGGAAGCTCAAGCCGGGGGGCACATTAGCCATGAAAAAGACAATGTCACCTAGATCGGAGGACTCTTCTTTTATGGCCGAAAACAAATGGCTGCAGTATATCGCTTTTGCTTCCGTTCCGCTCGTTCTGGTGCTCGGCAATTCCATGCTTGTCCCGATTTTGCCTGACCTTGCCAAACAAATGAAGCTGTCCGAGCTTCAATCCAGCCTTGTTATCACTTTATTCTCGGTTAGCGCCGCGGTTTTCATACCAGCGATTGGCTATTTGTCGGACCGTTTCCGCCGTAAAGCAATCATCATTCCGGCATTAGCGGTATATGGGGCTGCAGGAATCGTTGCGGGCTTTGCGGCGATTTGGGGCTCTTATTGGCTCTTGATCAGCTCGCGGGCCTTGCAAGGCCTTGCGGCGGCAGGTACCGCTCCCATTGCAATGGCATTGGTTGGCGATATGTATAAGGATGGCCAGGAGAGCGAGGCGCTGGGCATCGTTGAAGCCTCCAACGGCGCAGGCAAAGTCGTAAGTCCCATTCTTGGCTCTCTGCTCGCGCTAATTGTCTGGTATGCGCCGTTTTTTGCTTTTCCCGTATTTTGCGCGGCGTCGCTGCTCGCCGTATGGTTTTTTATCAAAGAGCCCGAATCCAAGTCCGAGCCCTTGAAGCTCAAGCCCTATTTGGCCGACATGAAAAAAATATTCCGCGAAAAAGGCCGCTGGCTAATTACCGCTTACTGCACGGGAGCATTAGGTCTATTCCTGCTATTCGGCGTCTTGTTTTATTTGTCGGATCTGCTGGAGAAGCCCCCCTACTCCATAGATGGAGTTCTAAAAGGCTGTATTTTAGCGATTCCGCTTCTTGGTCTTGTCATTACGGCTTATTTGACCGGACATTCCATCAAGAAGGACGGAAAAAAAATGCGCCGATGCATTCTGATCGGACTCTCGCTTATGAGTGCCGCCTTGATCGGCTGTTTGTTCAGTTACTGGCTCATTTACGTATTTATTGGATTTATCACGATAAGCAGCGTTGGCACCGGATTGCTTCTTCCTTGTCTAAACACTTGGATTACCGGCTCCGTGGATACCACCCACCGCGGAATCGTAACTTCATTCTATAATAGCTTAAGGTTTTTGGGCGTTGCCGCGGGTCCTCCGCTGTTCAGTTGGCTTGCCGACCGGTCGGTTACCGCTCTCTTTATCCTTTTGGCCGTTTTGGCCATTGTCGCCTTGCTCTTCGCAATCCGTCTCCTGCATCCGGAAAAGACGGCAAACCCGGCTAGCTAAATCCTTCCTGAGCCTTGTATAATGAGCTGTATCGTTCAGGAAAGGAAGATTGCCTCGCATGTTATCCATCTCGACCATTTCGATTACTCATCAGGCATACGGACAGCTGCTCGGCATCTGCCGGGAAGCGATGCCCCAAGAGGCTTGCGGAATCCTTGCGGGAACGCCGGCTGCGCCGGAAATTCCCGCTATAGTTACGCAAGCTTATGTCATCACGAACGTACACGAGGATCCTGTACGCTCATTCCGTTTTGACCCGGCCGAATGGGTAACCGCGTATTTCGACATACAAAAAAACCGACAGTCGCTCGTCGGTTTTTTCCACTCCCATCCGAATTCATCGGCCATACCTTCGAAACGCGATTGGCTTGGCTTGCCGGTCTCCGATGATGGGATCTCTTATTGGATTGTCTCCATGCCGGGCAGTTCCGCCGCAGATGTCCGGCCTTACCGTTTGTATGAACAAACCTTCCGCCCGCTTGCTCTAATGCTTACTTAAATAAGCGTATAAATCTCCTAATGTCATAATGTTCCGGTCCAAAATCCGGACAAGAAACTTCTGCCATAGCTTCGCCGTCATCATGGAGTCCTGCAGGGCATGGTGACGCTCGGTAATCGGAATTCCAAAGTCCTCCAGGAGATCGTCGAGCGCATAGGAGGCCCGCTTCGGCTCCAGCCACTTGGCAACCAGCATCGTGTCCAATACCCGGTGATTCAAGCTGACCTTGGAGGTCCGCCATAACGCTGCGTTCAAAAACTGCTTATCATGCCCGGCTGCATGCGCAATGAGCAGCCTTCTTCCGATAAACTCCATGAAATCATGGAGAACCTGCATCAGATCGGGCGCATCCTGCACCATCTCGTTTGTTATTCCCGTCAGCTCGGTAATTTGCCTTGGAATACGGCGCTTCGGATTAACTAGACTATGGAACTGCCTGGATTCGTCAAGCTCAAGCCCCTTCATATGGACCGCCCCAAATGATAGGATCTCGTCGCCGTTAGAAGGATAGAACCCGGTCGTCTCCAAATCGAAAACTACGATGTCGAGCTCCTTCAACGGCGTATCCAGCATGGACTGTTTGCGCTGCTCCTTGTTGATGGAACGGATAAACGCCATCTGCTGCGCGTTTTGCGAGCCCAGCATGGAGGCAAGGGCAGGCGTAAAGCCCCCCATTTTGTACAGGTTCCACATCCGCCCGACGCCTTTTGGTTCCTTCATTTCCTTTCATCACCGCCTTACATGAGCCTTCCCGTTGTCCGTTTAAACACCTTTCGCTGGAGCTTCTTGCTGGTTTTCAGCGCGCTCTTCAGCTCCTCGGTCATCTCTCTCGACAAGCTCCGGTTGGAGAGCTTTCCGTTGTTGGCGTATAGTCCGTCCTCATTCTGCTCCGTCGTCATTAACCGTAGCCGGAGAAAGAGCAGGAAAGCCTGTTCATAAGCCGCAGCCTCCTCCGATGGCAATTGTTCGTGAAGGGCAAGCGTGCGGATTCGCGACAACGTTGACGTATCGCGGATACCCGCTTGAATGGCCAATAACCGAATCGCATTCACAAGCGGTATATAAGCCCCGTATTTGATGTCCAGACTTCCCGCATCCGAGCCGTATTGTTCCTTCAATAAATGGCCAAATAATCCGAGCAGCACCTTATGGCGCATCGTATTGTCAAGCATTCGCCTCGTGATATTCGGATACTCTACGACATTATTGAAATAATGATCTCTCAGTTCAAAAGCAAGACGATGGTCGCCGTAGACCGGCCTTCCGTCCGCCATGATCAACAAGTACCGAACGGCTTCCCAGGCAGGCTCTCCAAACCAGCCATTCAGCTTGACCTTCCATTCGGTTAACGACATGCACCATTCCGGGTTGTTGCTCAGCACATTGCCTTCGCATAACGGATAACCGGACTGATGCAGCATCGAGACGATGATTGAGGTTAATTGCTGAAAATAAGCCCTGGTTTCCTCCAAATCGCTTGCGGGGTCCTCAAACACAATACCGCTGTCCTGATCACTCGACAGCGTCTGCTCCTGACGTCCTCCGCTGCCGAACAATAGATACGCGTATGGCACGGGGGGAGAACCAATCCCGAGCCGTGCCATTTCCGCTTCCGCAAGTATGATTGAGCGGCAGATAAGTGTATCATGCAGCTCATTTAATTGTTCGTTGAATTGTTCGACCGGACTCATCTGGAGGATACCTTTCATATGCTCGTGTACTTGATCCCGCAAACTGCGCAGTACATTCACGTTATCGGCCTTGCCGATTTGCTTCAGAAGCTGCACACGTACCGGATCGCCCATCCGCCGCCTCTCCCCTCAGGTCAGTCCAACAAAACTTGTTTTAGCCTTGGATGCCTTGACCTTTTTTAAGTTGCTCAGGATAACCATAAGCGCCGTGCTCACTCAGGTCAAGACCGATAATTTCTTGCTCTTCCGTTACGCGGAAGCCGATTGTTACTTTAATGAGGAAAAGAACCAGGAACGATGCGGCAAGGACAAACGCGCCGCATACCAGAACCGACAGCGCTTGAACGCCCAATTGGTGCCAGCTGCCTGTATCGATCAGACCGCCTTGGCCGACGCCAACTTTTGCCGCCAATTCGTCAGTCGCGAAAATACCGTTAGCCAGCGTACCCCAGATACCCGCAGCGCCGTGCACCGACATGGCATAGATCGGATCGTCCACTTTGATTTTCTCGAAGAATTTCGCGCTGTAGAATACAAGCACGCCTGCTACCAGACCGATAACGACAGCAGCCCAAGGCTCTACGAATGCGCAAGAAGCCGTAATAGCAACGAGACCGGCAAGAGTACCGTTCAGCATAGTCGTAATGTCGGCTTTCCCGTTAACCGCCCACGAGATCAGCAGAGCCGCAACTGCGCCGGCGCCTGCACCCAGCATGGTAGTAAAGCCTACATAACCAAAGAAGCCATCGCCGATTGCGAGAGTAGAACCGGCGTTAAAGCCGAACCAGCCAACCCACAGAAGCAATACGGAAAGTGCGGTAAATACTTGGTTATGCCCGGAAATTTCGTTAGCGGAGCCGTCTTTGTTGTATTTGCCGATACGCGGTTTGAGCAGCACGGTTGCCGCGAATGCCGCAATAGCGCCGGACAAGTGAACAACGGTCGAACCCGCGAAGTCTTGCGCGCCGTCTTTAGCGAGCCAGCCGCCGCCCCAGATCCAGTGAGCCACGATAGGATAAATAATACCGATAAAGATAATGGTAAAGATAAAGTAGGAGGACAATTTAGCGCGTTCCGCGAAGCCGCCCCAAGCGATGGACAGCGATACAATGGCGAAAGCCAATTGGAACAGGAAGAACAATGTAGTAGGAAGTCCGTCGTCTACGCTAATAATAGAAGGATCAAACAGGAAATCGCCAAATCCGATAAATCCGTTAAGCGAGCTGTCGGCGCCGAATGCGAAGCCGTAACCAACCGCCCAATAAATCAATGCCGCAAGACCTGCTGTGAAAATCGTTTTGCCGGCAACGTGGCCTGCGTTTTTCATTCGGGTGGAGCCTGTTTCTAAAAGGATAAAACCGCCTTGCATGAGCAATACGAGCACGAAGGCTACCATTACCCACAGCGAGTTAATTCCCATGTTAAGTGTTCCTGCCGTTGGGTCATCGGCAAACGCCATTGCCGGGAACACCAAGCATAATGCAGCTAAAGTTAACACCATTTTCTTAATCAATACGACCACTCCCTTAATGTAATGTTTACTAACATGTTAGGAAAGACTTAATGTCATTATAGTCAGGAACACCTAATTTGACAATATATATTCTTCTAAAATAGAAAAAAATCTAACGTTCGTGTCTAAAAACGAACGGAATGTTAAGTTTTTTCACAAATCCTTTAGTGAATTGGTTCTAGAGTCTATACATTCTTCGCATTTTGAATCTACGACTTTGGAATCAGAATCTATGAGCCTTCATTAAAGAGGCGAAATTTGTACATTCATGTAACACGTTTGACTGTACGGTTAGTTTCCGATTATGATTAAAGGACAGTATTATAGAAAGAAGGTGGAGAGATTGGGGATACGAAGCTTTATCGTATAGGCGAACTCGCGAAGTTAGCGGGTGTCAGCCCTCGGACTATTGATTATTACACCTCAATGGGCCTATTAGAACCGTCGGAACGTTCCGCCAAAAATTATCGCTTGTACCATGATGAAACTTTAGTCCGTCTCAAACGTATCGAACAAATGAAGAACGAAAAATATACGCTAGACGAAATCAAGGAAGCTTTGGAAGGCTGGAGCAAGGTTACGCCCGAGGAGCAAGTATCTCAGAAGCTGACGGATCTTCAGCATCACCTATCCCAGCTGGAACGCGAAGTAAAAGAGCTGGAGCCGGTGATCAAGCAGCTTAAGCCGAGACAAGCAAACCGGCTGTATACCCGCCTGATGCCTCAAACCGCGGCTTGCATCGAGGCGTTAATGCTCCTTATTAACAAAGGGCCATTTATGTAAGAATATGTCCCATCGATGTATTCCTTGACCACTCTGATGGAGGTATGATCACATGTTTTTTCACCCTATGGACTTCCTGATCCTAATTGCCTTCGGTTTATCCATTTGGGCGCAGTTCCGGGTAAAAGGAACGTTCAACCGCTGGGCCGGCGTACAAACGACGTACGGATTGACCGGTTACCAGGCTGCAAGACGCATGCTGGATGCCAACGGCTTGCATGACGTACCTATCGAGCCCGTACGCGGCACCTTGTCGGACCATTACGATCCGATCCACCGCGTTGTCAGATTATCCGAGCCGGTCTATTACGAAAGCTCGATTTCCGCTGTTGCGGTTGCCTGCCACGAGGTTGGCCATGCGATTCAGCACAAAGTACATTATCCCATGCTGGTGCTTCGCCACCGGATCTTCCCGGTCGTGAACATCGCATCCGGCATTGCACCGTTCCTGCTTATCGCCGGTTTCCTGTTCCACGCGATGAACCTTGTCGGACTCGGTATCATCTTCTTCTCCGTTGCGGTTGCCTTCCAGGTAATCACGCTGCCCGTCGAATTCAACGCAAGCAACCGGGCACGCGATTTGATGGTTGCCGAGGGCTTCATTACGAACGAAGAAGAACGCGGCGTAGCCAAGGTGCTTAACGCAGCGGCCCTCACTTACGTGGCGGCAGCGCTCATCTCCTTGCTGGAGCTCGTTAAGTACATTATGATCTTCACTTCATCGAACAACGATGATTAACCAACATAACGAAAAAAGGGCTGCCCCAATCGTCGCCAAGACGATGGGACAGCCCTTTTTCTGCTGCTTATTTCTCCTTATTCCCCTGCTTGCCTTCTAGCTCATTAAAGTATCTCAACAGGAAGCCATGAAATACTTTAGCCACTAGCGGCATCTTCTCGTTCGAACGGTGGATGATGCCGATATTCCGCGTTACATTGGGCGTTCTTACGCGAACCTTGGCCGATTGGAGCACACCCGCATGATACAAGGCCATCTCCGGCAGCAGACTTACCCCCATACCGGCCGCAACCAATCCCCGTATAGTTTCAGTCTCTTCCCCTTCAAAGCCGATTTTTGGCGTAAACCCGGCCTCCTGGCAGGCTTCCCATACAATCGGCCGAAGCGAATATCCTTCGCTGAACATAACAAACGTATCTTCCTTCAGTTGAATAAGATCAATCTCCTGCTCGCCGGCAAGCGGATGGTTGGGCGGCAGGATGGCAAACAGCTCTTCGGTTAACAGAACCTCGCCGCAGACCTGCTCATGCTCATCCGGGAAAGGCGAGATAAAAGCTAGATCAATCTCGCCTTTTACCATATCGCGAATCAAGGAAGGGTACATGCCCTGACGGAATCGAAATTTGACATTAGGATGAAGCTTGCGGAAGGCTGCGACCACCTGGGGAACAACCGACACCCCAAGACTATGCGGGAAGCCCAGCCGGATTTCCCCTTTCTCCGGATCCATAAACTCGTGAATTTCCACGACTGCCCTCTCCAGATCATCGAGAATCACTTCCGCGCGTTTAAGAAACAGCTGCCCTACCGGCGTCAGCTGCAGGTTGCGTCCCTTCTGCAAAAACAGCTTCACACCAAGCTCTTCTTCGAGCTGATGGATTTGACGGCTGACCGCAGATTGCGCAACATGCAGCTCCTCGGCCGCTTGCGTCACATGTTCTTTTCTGGCAACCTTCACAAAATAATAAAGCTGTCGTAGTTCCATAATGTCTCCAATCTCTCCCGTACATCCTGATTCTAATACATGCGCCGTCTCTTCGTCATCGCGCGGTCCAATAAGCCGTAAAGCAAAAATCCTGCAACTCCGCCCCCAACATGCCCAAGCAGGCTTACGCTAGGCACAATAACCGAGAAGACCAGACCAAAGCCAAGAATCGTGTAAACCGTTTTTCTCGAGCTCTGGTCCAGCCAAGCCTTCCGGAAGATGGCAATATAGAGAAATGCTCCAAATACTCCGTATATCGCTCCCGAAGCCCCGGTGGACAAATAAATAGTCTGGTCATCCCCATACAGACCATGTACCGCGCCGGTGAAAAAATTCGAGATAATACCGCACAATAGATAAAACACAGCATATTTCACCGGCTTCAATAATCGCTCCAGAGGCGGGGCAAATACAAGGATCGAGAACATATTAAAGAAAATATGCTGAAAGCTTGAATGCATAAACATCGAGGTGATAATCCGCCAAGGCTCCTTGAGACCATACGGATTATCGGGCATATAGCTGACAAATGCGCCCGACTTCATTAAATGATAATTGTCGTTAATATCCCCTGTCACGGCGATTGCAATAAAATAAATGAGATTAAGCGCAATGATCGCCGAAGTAACCGGATAAGCGCGCAAATAACCCCGAAAGCTTTCGTACCTTAAAAAAATCATTACGCATCACTCCTTCCAACCATTGGACAACCCCGATTCATAAAGCTTATAATATAACCTGTTACAAACCTTAAACGTGAGAAGGAGGACATATCCATTATGTCACAAGAACGCACTGGCGTTGCCGCATTTAAAGGCAATCCTATTACATTAATCGGACCGGAAGTTAAAGTTGGAGACCAAGCTCCCGATTTCACCGTCAACAAATCGCTTGTTGACTCCGTATCCTTGAAAGATTTCGCAGGCAAAGTAAAATTGATTAGCGTTGTTCCTTCAATCGACACGGGCGTGTGCGATGCGCAAACCCGCCGTTTCAACGAGGAAGCCGCTTCGCTTGGCGACAACGTAATCGTGCTGACCGTAAGCGTTGATACTCCTTTCGCGCAATCCCGCTGGTGCGGTGCGGCAGGCGTAGACAAAGTCGTTATGCTGTCGGACTTCAAATCGCATGACTTCGGCCAAGCTTACGGTGTGTACATAAAAGAATTCGGCCTCGATATGCGCTCGATCTTCGTTATCGACGCAAACGATAAAGTACAATACGTCGAATATCTGTCCGAAATGACAGAACATCCAAACTACGAGCAAGCCATCAACGCCGTTAAAGCTCTCGTATAATTTAAGCGTAAATAAAGCGAGTGAAGGCTTGCCTTCCTCGCTTTTTTATTTATTATGTGATTCCTTCTTATGCCTTAAAAGCAGCGAGCTTCTTGTCCAGCGTCCGGTAAATGTCAAGAATAACCCGGTAATTGGAACCAAGATCGCCAAGCGAGCCTTTGGAAGCGGAATAAATATCAACTGCCGAGGTAACAGGATTCACGCCAATAACGGTTACCGTAATATCCATTGTACGCCCCGTCATCGTACGCTTCTCCATGACAATCTCCCCAACCGACTTCACTTCGTGGAGCAGCTTGTAACCCTGCATTTTCTTCAAGGTAGACAGAACTTCCTCCCAAGCCTTTTCCTTCGAAAGTTTATAAATATGTGATTTGAGCAGTGGGTCTTTAGCTTTATCGCCCGTCGCTTCGTGACTGCGAAGCAGTCCGATTAGAGTGCGCTTCAACAACGATGATCTCCCCCTCTAGCATCTATGTACATCATTATAATTGTAGCATGTTTATATGCATGAAAAAAGTCCATAAACAGGTTTCAACATACAAAAGCAGTTCCTTGATCATCCCGTGAGGACAACCAAGGAACTGCCGGTCACTATAATGGCAAGAAAAAACCCGCCTATGCCGTCCGACTTACATGCTTCTGAACCCGCTCTCGCAGGTGGGTGTCCTCAGAAACGTTTTTGAGATCCCCTTTTGAGGGCTTGTCAGCCGCGTTTCAATGTTGGTCTCCCTAGAAACAGCCATTGGTTCAAAACAACGAAAAGCCGAAACGAACATCGCAGGATGTATTGCTATTATAGACGTAAATCCGGCAAAAGTAAACTTCGCTTTGCTTGCTATTTACTGGTTACGGTCCCTCTCGGAATCCGTAAGCTCCGCAAGCTCGTTTTCCTGCTCCTCCGCCGCCTTCTTCTTCTCGTTCTCCATTTGATCTTGAAGCTTGCGGTAGATCAAATGGAAATTCCAGAACGAAAGATAAGCAATTACGCTGCCCATAAAGAAAGGAATAAGGAACGTATACTGCGTGCTGAAGTACATGACTGCTGCTGCCATAATCGCCGTCGAGAACGAACGGATCGGACGTCCGATCGTAATCAGGATCGCGTTTTTCAGCAATTGAAACGTTTTCATATGATAGTGCACGAGCATCGAGAAGAAATTGAATAAGGAAACAACGAGAAGCAAGCAGATCGCCAGATACAGGTATGAGAACAAATTAAATTTATCCTGATAAACAATAAAGTCAATGATCATGATGCCGAGTACAAGCGAGTAGAAAATGCCGCCGATCATGCTTTGCACATAATTCTCTTTGTAACCGCGGAAGAACGTTTTAAACATAGGTACATCGACTTCACCCATTACCCATTTGCGCGCAATCGTAAACATCGCTGCCGTGGCCGGGAACAAGGTGAACGGCGCGATAACCGCCATCATAATTAATGTAGCATACACCTGACTTGTAATCGCAGAATCAGACGTATTCGCCGGGGCTGCAAGAAGTCCGCTCCATGCGATAAATACAAACGGAATCGAACATACCAGCCATAAGATGTTAATGACCGCCAGACGCATTATCCATTCGGAAATCCGATACAAACCGCCAACAAGGCCTTTTGGTTCCATTTGATTCGCCCCTACCCTAATAGAATGATTATGAAAAAAAGGGGAAAGCCCGGATGCCCGTTAGGCATCACGGACTTCCCCTGATCTACATACCTTAGTTGTTCACGAAGTCTTCAGACGAATATTTCGGACGGCGCGGTTCGCTGCTGTTACTGCGGCCTTCGCCGCTGCGTCCGCGTCCACCGCCGTTATTGTCGCGGTTGCGATTTTCATATCCGCTGCGGGATCCGCTGCCGCTTTGTCCGCGTCTGTCGTCACGGCCGCGGTAACCGCCGCCGCCTTGAGCGCCGCGATTGCCGCCGCCAAACGATCCGCCAGAGAAACGGCGACCGTTCGAGCGGATATCCGGCTTGCGTTTTTTAGCGCGAAGCGGTTCTTCCGGCGTCAGCTCAACGCTAACGTCTTTCTTCTCGCCGGTAAGCAGCTTGAGAGCCGCCGCCATCAAATGCACGGAGTCATATTGCTCCAGCAATTGGATGGCAATGCCCTTGTACTCGGTGAAGTCATCGTTCTGAACCACTTCGAGCACGCGCTCCGCCGTAAGGCGTTGCTTGCCTTCAATCGCTTCCGCCAGGCTTGGCAAAGGTTTCTTGCTGATTTTTTGACGCGTAACCTTCTCGATAAAGTGAAGATGATCCACTTCGCGAGGCGTTACGAACGAATAAGCGGAGCCTTCTTTGCCGGCACGGCCTGTACGACCGATACGGTGAACGTAGCTCTCCGGATCTTGCGGAAGATCGAAGTTGATAACATGCGTTACGCCGGACACGTCGAGACCGCGTGCCGCAACGTCGGTTGCCACCAGAACGTCAATGCTGCCGTCACGGAATTTGCGCATAACGTTATCGCGCTGGTTCTGAGACAGGTCACCATGAAGGCCGTCAGCCGAATATCCGCGTTTTTGCAGACCTTCGCTGAGCTCATCAACACGGCGCTTCGTACGACCGAAAATGATGGCGAGTTCAGGCGATTCCATATCGAGCAGGCGGCAAAGCGCTTCGAATTTCTGACGCTCATGCACTTCGAAATAATTCTGTTGAATCGTTGGTGCGGTAACTTGTTTCGAAATAACCGCCACATGCTCAGGGTTTTTCAGGAATTGTTGTGCCAGCTTCTGAATGTTCGGAGGCATTGTAGCCGAGAACAACAGGGTTTGGCGCTCTTCCGGCACTTGCTTCAGGATGGCTTGGATATCCTCCATGAAGCCCATGTCCAGCATTTCATCCGCTTCGTCGAGAACAACGGTCTGTACATCTTCAAGCTTGATTGTCTTGCGGTTAATATGGTCGAGCAAACGGCCAGGTGTACCGATAATGATTTGCGGCTTCTTTTTCAGAGCGCGGATCTGGCGACCGATTTCTTGTCCGCCATAGATCGGCAGTGAACGAAGACCTTTGTATTTAGTCAGCTTCCCAATTTCGTCTGCAACTTGGATCGCAAGCTCACGGGTCGGCGTCATAATCAATGCAACGATACGTTCTTCGTTAATGGAAATCTTGTTGATGAGCGGTATTCCGAATGCAGCCGTTTTGCCTGTACCAGTCTGTGCTTGACCAATCATATCGCTTCCGCTCATTGCGATCGGAATCGATTTGTCCTGGATTGGGGTAGATTCCTCAAATCCAAGCTCCGTAATTGCCTGCAACACTTTAGGTTCCAGGCCAAATTCAGCAAATGTTTTCAAACTTTTCTCATACTCCTTTTATCTGCAGCCTACTAAAAAATATCCAAATCATTATAGCACATAATAACTTACGAATACCAGCAATGGGCAAAAAGCCATACTACCATAGATTAACAACCGCTGGTTTACAGCGAATTCAACTACGGAGATTACCAAAAATGAACAGCAAATGGATATTCAAACCTGCGGTCACCGCAGTTGTTATGACCATAGGCGCTTTGCTTATTGCCGGCGCGTTCAATTTGTTCCTGATCCCCCATCAATTGCTGAGCGGCGGCTTGTCCGGCGTTGCGATGATGATCGGCTATATTACCGGCGGAAATATCGGCTGGCTGTATCTGGTGCTTAATGTTCCCGTTCTGGTTTGGGGCTGGTTTATCGTGGGACGCCGTTTTATCGTCTGGAGCATGTGCACCGTTCTGGCCTCCACTCTGTTTCTCCAGCTCATTCCGGTTGCGGCCATTGCCAAGGATGCCGTCCTCGCCTCCGTCTTTGGCGGTATTATTCTGGGGATCGGAACAGGCATGACCTTAAGATACGGCGGTTCCTCAGGCGGCTTCGACATCATCGCGTCCATTATAACACGCAAAAGGGATTTGCCGGTGGGATCTCTTATTTTCACCCTGAACGGTCTTGTCATCGCAGCCCTTGTCCTCTACACGCAGGATTGGAATCTCGCGCTCTATTCCCTGCTGTCCATTTATATCGCGGGGAAAGTGGTCGACATTATCCATGTCCGGCATATTAAGGTGACGGCTTTTATCATTACGACCAAAACCGAGGAGATGCTGACGAAGCTGCTAAGCCATCCCCGCGGAATTACGATTATCAAGACGAGAGGCGCTTATACATCCGCGGAACAAGATATGCTGATGACCGTCCGTACGCGGTACGAGTTAGCCGAGCTTCGAAAAACGATTGCCTCCATCGACAGTCGCGCCTTCGTTAATATCGTGGAAACGGTTGGGGTTATAGGCGACTTCCGGCGGTCGAAGGATTAGTCCACGTATAATAGACAAACATGGAATCATATACATATCCCTATGTTTTTGCATTTCATCCTGTTATAATGTGGTTATCCCGTTACTTTTGGTTTCTTGCCATATGATTTGCCCTGAACCTATGATGAAAGGGTGATGCTCAGGTGGATATGGAAACAGTCACATTGTCACAGATTGTGGAAAAGCTGGTGCCCGAGCTAAGTTCTTTCCTCACGAAGCGCGAGCTTGCGATCAACATCGTGCTGCGGGATGGATTAGCCGTTCTGGAACCGGAAGATGCAAGGGAAATTGTGCAGCATAGCATTTGCGAGCATCAAATACAGGCTTTACTGCAATGACAAGATGGGGTATATGATTCAGAAAGTCAGCCTGTCGGCTTCGTGCCGGCAGGCTTTTTTGTTTGCAGCCGTACATGAAACAATTGCCTGCTTAGAAAGTGGCCGGACCGAAAAAAATAATGCCACGATTCCTTCTTCTGCTTTATAATTTGGATGAAAACGCTAACGGGGAGAGGGCATAATTATGGACATTATCTTTTCGACGCTGATGCTTTTGTACCATCTTGTTACGGGAACCGGAGAAGAAAATGCCGCCTCGAAACAGCTTGCTGCCTCTCTTTTTAACGCAGCCGCAGGAAAAACGATTATCCCGGCTGCACCCGCTATGGCCGCCACAACGCCAGAAGCGTTTAAAGACGGCATAAAGGCTGATCCCCAGCCGGACGCCCCAACCGTCAAAGGCGTATACGTAACGGCTCACAGCGCCGGTGGGTCGCGTCTGAGCTCGCTGCTGAAGCTTATGGACGACACGGACCTCAACAGCATGGTCATTGACGTCAAAGATGATAACGGATACATAACCTATCCGACGCAAACGCCAGAGCTGCTGAAGCTTGGCACCACGCAAAAATATATCTCGAATATTCATGCCCTGATGTCGAAGCTGGAGGCTCATAAGGTCTATCCGATTGCCCGAATCGTCGTGTTTAAGGATACGGTCCTGGCCAAAAAGCATCCCGAGCTTTCCTACCGCCGCGCCGACGGTTCCTTGTGGGCCAACGGCAAAGGGGACAGCTTCGTCAACCCGTATATGCCCGAAGTGTGGAAATATAACGTCGCGGTTGCGAAAGAAGCCGTCAAGCTGGGCTTCAAAGAAATTCAATTCGACTACGTGCGTTTCCCGGAAGGCTTCGAGAAGAAGGCGGATTCGCTTACCTTCGCGAAAACCGATCAGAGCCGCGTGGATGCCGTTGCCGGCTTCGTGAAATATGCCCGGGAGCAGCTTGAGCCGTTAGGCGTCCGCGTCTCCGTCGATATATTCGGCTACGCCGCCTCCGTGCCTGCCGCTGAAGGCATCGGCCAGGATTTTGTAAAGATATCGAGCGATGTCCATGTCATCTCGCCGATGATCTACCCAAGCCATTACGGGTCAGGCTGGTTCGAGCAGCAGGACCCGGACAAGAGTCCGTACGCTACCATTGCCGGAGCGATGAAGGATACGCATAAAAAGCTCGATCCCATCGGAGACAAAAAGCCGATCATCCGGCCTTGGATTCAGGATTTCACCGCAAGCTGGCTTGGCAAAGGCCACTACATCAAGTACGGTGCGACTGAGGTAGAAGCACAGATCAAAGCCCTCCACGATGCCGGGGTCGACGAGTACCTGTTATGGAATGCCGGAAACCATTATTCTGAGGGAGTGAAGTATTAACGCTCCGGTTATTTCGGTCGCGCGTTCCTTGCGGTTTGTTTCTTGATCAACTTAAAAAGTGGTTGAAACAAACGCGCAAAGTCACGCTCGACTCGAAATAACCTCCGCTGACCAATTAAAACCAATTCAATAAAAAAGGCTTCTTCGACCAATTTCGGATCGAAGAAGCCTTTTTAAATTACAAACGAGTTATTCAACAATTGCTTTCGCTTTTTTCCGACGGTTGAACAATTCGTATACCATCGGTACGAAGATAAGTGTCAGCAGCGTGGAGCTGATCAGACCGCCGATAACGGTGATCGCCATTCCTTTCGAGATCAGACCGCCCGACTCGAAACCAAAAGCAAGAGGCAGGAGCGCGCCCACCGTAGCGATAGCGGTCATCAGGATTGGACGCAGACGCGTGCCCGCCGCCTCCAGCAGCGATTCGCGAACGGACAAGCCTTCTTTTTGCTTGTGAATAACGCGGTCTACGAGTACGATCGCATTCGTTACCACGATACCGATAAGCATCAGCATACCGATCAAGGCAGTAACGCTGATCGTCTCCCCTGCGATCCACAGGCCAACCAATGCGCCGATAACGGTAAACGGCAGCGAGAAGAGGATGGCAAACGGAGTAAGAGCTCCGCCAAACGTAATGACAAGCACAAGGTATACGACCGCTATAGCGGCAAGCATGGCCAGGCCAAGCTGCGTAAACGATTCTTGCATGTCTTCCGTCACGCCGCCCATTTTGATCTCAACGCCTGCAGGCAGCTTCATGCCGTCAATCGTTTTTTGCAAGTCCGAGGATACCGCGCTTACGTTAGAGGATACGACGTCGGCCGTTACTTCCGCATTAATGCGGTCGTCGAGGCGGGTAATCGTATTTGGCGATTTGCCCTCTTCGATCTTCACGACATCCTTCAGCGCAACCTCCGCGCCTGTAACAGGCGATTTAAGCATGACGTTTTCAAGGTCGGATTTTTCTTTGTACGTCTTTGTATCCACCTTAACGTACACATTTACGTCTTCATTGTCTTTCTTGATCGTAGTCAATACCGGATTGTCTCTAACCGGGCTAAGCGCCATTGCCACTTGGCCGGCAGTCAAGCCATATTGGCTCATCTTCGCTTGATCCGCTACGATGCGGTATTGCTCGTAACGCTCGGAGAGGCTGGAGTCCACTTTCTCGAGATCTTTGTTTTCTTTCAGCTTGTTCATCAGATCGGTTACGACCGGATCAAGCGAATCCATATCCGGACCGTATACGACCATGGAGATCGTCGATCCGCCTACGCCGCCGCCTGCGCCGAAGTTCTGCTCTTTCCATTCGCCTTTGCCGCCGAGCTTCTGGAGAAGCGGAACAATCTGATCCTTCTCGTCGGAGAAGTTCTTCATGTCTTCATCGTAAGTCAGGTTAAACAAAGCCTGCTTCGACGCGCCAGGGTTCATCGGGTTCTGGCCGCCAACCGCGTACTGCACGATATCAATGCCTTCGCGCTTCATCAGTTCTTTTTCCGCCTTCAGCGCCATTTCTTCAACCTGCTCTTTCGTCTCGCCAGGAGCCGGGTTGTACGTGACGATCATCGATTTCTGCTCATCGCCCGGCAGGAAGCTCATGCCGATGAGCGGCGTCAGCGAGAGACTGCCTACAAGCAGAACAATCGCAATAACGGAAGTAATGACTTTATGGTTAAGCGACCATGCCAGAATGCCTTTGTACCAGGTTGCCAGGCGGCCATGCTTGTCGTGGTCCACGGCCTTGCCTTCCTTGATACCGTTCCTGAACATCATATGAGCCAGCATCGGCACGACCGTAATCGCAACAAGCAGGGATGCGAGCAAAGCGAATACGACGGTTAAGGCAAACGGCGTGAAGATCTCCCCAACCATGCCGGATACGAACGAGAGCGGAAGGAATACGGCAATCGTTACAATCGTCGAGGACATGATCGGAACGAACATTTCGCGGGTCGCATCCAAAATCAGCTCTTTGCCCTTCAGCTTCTCGCCTTTAAGCGCCATCCGGCGGTACACGTTCTCGATAACGACAATCGAGTCATCGATAACCCGCCCGATCGCGATCGTCATGGCGCCTAGCGTCATAATATTAAGCGTAATATCCATGCGGCTTAAGATGAGCAGCGCAATCAGAATCGACAGCGGAATCGAGACAACGGCGATAACGGTGGAACGGATATCACGCAGGAAGATCATAATGATAACTACAGCGAACAATGCGCCGATAACGGCTTTGCTCAGCATGGTCTCAACCGATTTCTCGATAGGAGCGCCTTGATCGAGCGTGGTAACGATAGTAAGGCCATCGTTCTTCTCTTCCATAGCCTTAATGGCATCCTTCACATTGTTAACAACGTCCACCGTATTGGCGTCTGCTGCTTTTACAATGTTAATGCCGATGGAGTCCTTGCCGTTCGTACGGGATACGGATTCCGCCTTGCCTTCTACCGTCAGCTTCGCTACATCGCTAAGCTTTACGTTAGGCATCAGAATCAGATTGTTCAGATCCTCTTCCGTGGATACGTTGCCGTCAACGACAACCGCTTTCTCGGAATCGCCGAACTCAAAGATCCCAAGAGGGGCTTTCATCGCGGAGGCTTGAATGATGCCTTTTACGGCATCCTCCGTCAGCCCGAGCTGCGCAAGCTTGGCTTGATCGAATGCAAGCTGCCCTTGCAGGACGTTCTGACCGGAAATCTGAACATCCGCTACGCCCGATATCCCTTGCAGTTCAGGCAAAATACTGGAATTCACCAGATCGGTCAGCTGCGCCAGATCTTGCTTGTCGTTTGCGAAGCTAAGCGAAATAACCGGGAAGGCATTCAGGCTGATTCGGGATACGTCCGGATCTTGCGCTCCTTCCGGCAATTTCAGGTCGGCAAGCAGGCTTTTCACCTCGCTTTCCGCCTTATCCATATCGGTTCCGAATTTATATTGGATGATGACCGAAGATGCATTCTCGAAGGATGTCGAGCTGACGCTGTCCACTCCTTCCATATTCCGTGTCTGCTGCTCGATCGGTTTGGTCACTTTCTCCATCACTTCTTCCGGCGCAGCGCCAGGCAGCACCGTGGTTACGCTGACGATTGGCACCGTAATGTCCGGCAGCGTTTCCATCTTCATGTTCAGGCCGGAATACAGGCCCGCGAACAGGACGATAACCGTCATGATCCATAAAGCAAATTTGTTATTCAGCGAAAACTTGATCATGCTTTTCAAACCTTCCCACTCCTTCTCTATTATCTACTCTGCTTTTACACTTTGAACCGGTATCCGACGCCCCATATCGTCTCGATGTATTGCGGGTTCGACGGATCGTGTTCGATTTTTTCGCGCAGCCTCCGAATATGAACCGTTACCGTAGCTGCGTCGCCGTTTGAGTCTAGACCCCATATCCGCTCAAACAGCTCCTCCTTCTCAAAAACCCGGTTAGGATGGGAAGCCAGAAGCAGCAGAAGATCATATTCCTTGGAGGTCAGCATGGCCTCCCGGTCATGAATCGTTACTCTTCTGGAGGTTTTATCGATCAAAAGTCCCCGGATCCCAATCTGTTCACGGCTCTCGCCCCGGTCCGCAGTGAGCCGCTCGTATCGGCCTAAATGCGCCTTTACCCTGGCCACCAGCTCGCTTGGACTAAAAGGCTTCGTCATGTAGTCATCCGCCCCAAGCCCAAGTCCCCTGATCTTATCGATATCTTCCTTCTTCGCCGTGACCATGAGCACCGGAATATTTTTCGTCTGCCTGATCTGGCGGCAAATTTCGAACCCGTCCAGCTTCGGCAGCATGACATCCAGAATGATCAGGTCATAGGAGCCGCTTAATGCCTTCTGCAGCCCGATATCCCCTCGCCCT
Source organism: Paenibacillus sp. BK033 (assembly GCF_004345425.1). GTDB lineage: Bacteria > Bacillota > Bacilli > Paenibacillales > Paenibacillaceae > Pristimantibacillus. The sequence goes on along the minus strand of NZ_SLVP01000001.1, from coordinate 1,044,322 downwards.
TCGATCTCGACGGCAAAGCCGTGGCTTTCCAGATAATCCCTCTCCAGCTCGGCAATAGCCTTCTCGTCTTCAATGATTAGAATGCTCTTCATGCTCGATCACCACCGTTCTAACGGGTTCGGCTCTTGGGAGTTGGAAGCAGAATCTGGCCCCGCCGCCTTCCACATTTTCCGCCCAGACCGTACCGCCATGCCCTTCAATAATTTGTTTGACGATAGCAAGACCTAGCCCGCTTCCTCCCGTCTCGGAGTTCCGGGACTGCTCCGCCCGGTAGAACCGGTCAAAGATATACGGGAGATCCTCCTTCTCGATCCCCGGTCCCGTATCCTCGATGGCAACAAGCACATCGCTTCCTTTCTCCCGAACCGAGACCGTAACCCTCTTCTCCGCGGATTCCGGAAGCTGGCCCATATACTTCTCGCTGTTATTCAAAATATTCGTTAATACCCGGCCAAGCTTGTCCGGATCGGCCGCGATCAGCAGCTGCACGCCGGGAGGAGACTGAAAGCTGAGCTTTACGCCCGATTTTTCAAGATCAAACCGCTGCTCCTCTAAGTAATGCTCCAAATATTTGACCGAATCAATCGTTTTGAAATCAAAGGCGACCTTGTGCAAATCCAGCTTGGAAAACAAAAATAATTCGTCAATCAATTGATCCATGTCGTTAGCTTTATGATAAATGGTCTCCATGTACCGCTGGCGCTTCTCGTCCGTGTTGGCGATGCCGTCCATAATGCCTTCCACATAGCCTTTGATCGCGGAGATCGGCGTCTTCAAATCATGCGAAATATGGGACAGCAGCTGCTTTCGGTTTTCCTCGTACTGCAAGCTTTGATCGATGGACTCCTTGAGCTGGATCCTCATCGCTTCGAAGGCCGCGGCGAGCTGCCCGACTTCCCCTTTGCTCCTGACAACAACCTTTTGCGATAAATCGCCGTCCTTGATCTGCAAGGCAGCCGTCTTCAGCGCATGAATCGGCCGAATGATGCTGCGGGAAACGTAATAGGTCAGAATCAGACTGGACAAACCGATAAACGCGATAAAGATCAAAGTCCCAATAGGCCTCCAAAGCGGCGGCACAACATCATAGCGGCGAAGCAGCAGCATCTGACCGTTGTGTCCGTCCGGATACCTGAAGGCGATTTCGTTGATTTGAAACTTGAAAGCTTTGAAAGATACCGTATTCGGTAACTTGTCAAACAATCCTTGCCAGTCCTCATGCGGTGACAGTTCCTTCAAAAACACCGGAACCTCCGTTACGATTCCATCCTTCGCCATGATAAGCCCCGCCCATTGGTCAGCCAGTCTCCGCTGAAGCTTATCGGTATAAGCAGGGGACGAAAGCTTGTCGGTATCATTCTCGAGAACGTATTTCAATTCACCGTAAATGAGGGACTGGTTCGTCTTCTCCTCCTTCTCCACGCGGAAATATTCCCTCAAATCCTGCATGCCACCGGCATAAAGCACAAACACGACAAAGCCCAGGATCAAGACCATCGGCAGAAAAACCATGGCCAGATACGACATGTACAGCTTCACTCGAATGGACAATCGTACTCACCCTGACTGCGGAAGTTTTGAATCTATCGTTTATCATAACCGTGAATTCTAAACGAACTCGAAAGCATTTCTTACAAAGTTCTTACAAATGGCCAATCGACGCAGGCAGCGTTACGATAAAGACAGAGCCATGGCCAAGCTCGCTTTCCACCACAACGGAGCCGTGATGCATCTCGACGATCTTTTTCACCAGCGACAGCCCAAGGCCGCTTCCCCCAACCTTGCGGCTTCTGGCCTTGTCTGATTTGAAAAAGCGGTCGAAAATAAGCTCATGCTGATCGGCGGCAATGCCGATCCCGGTATCCTTGATCCGGAATTCCACCATGCCCCCCAGTTCCCTTAAAGCAATATCGATCTGACCGCCTTCCGGCGTAAACTTGATGCTGTTGCTGATCAGATTGATCCAGACCTGACTGAGCAGATCCTCATCGGCTTCCACGTAGACATCGTCAAGATCTGCGTTAAGTTCAATGGATTTCCCCGTCCACTGCGGTTCGCAAGAAAGAATAAGCGTTCCGAGCTGTCGGTCCAGCCGGTAACGCTTAGGCTCGAAGGGATGCTTCTCCGAATCAAGCGAGGCAAGCCGGAGCAAATTCTCGCTGAGCTTGGACAGCCTGGAGCTTTCCCCTTCGATAATACGCAAATATTTCATCCTGGTGTCAGAATCAATCGACTGATTCTGCAGCGCGCGCGCAAAACCGCTAATGGATGTTAGCGGTGTCTGAATTTCATGCGAAACGTCGGAAATGAACTCCTGCCGCAGCTCCTCCAGCTTCTCGAGTCCGTCCGCCATCAGGTTAATCTCGTCGAGAATCTCCATGTACCTTGGATCCATCTTGCCGAAGTTGAGACGCACCTTGAAATCGCCTTGCGCAATCCGTCTAAGCGCGTCTCTCATCGAATTCGTAAATTCCTTCTGCCTTTTGTGAAAAAAGAAGAATCCGATTAATTGGATCACAATGCCCATTAAAAAGAAACCGCCCAGCAAATTTAGAAGTTGAGCGACATAATGATGTGGAGTCCAATGGATTTGGTTGTATAACCAATGGCTAAAAAAATAAACGGCAGTCCAGCATGCCGTAACAAACGAAAGCATGAGGCTGAATTGGCCGATTCTCACGAGAACTTTAAGCACAAGCTTCAGCTTATCCTTCAACCCTGCACCTCCAGACGATAGCCCAGACCACGGATCGTCGCAATACGGAAGGTATGCAACGCTTCAGGGAATCTTTCGCGCAGCCGATTGATATGAACATCAAGCGTCCGTTCATTCCCCTCGAAATCGTACCCCCATATTTCTTCAATCAGCTGTCCGCGCGAGAACGATTGCCCCGGATAACTGGCCAGCTTGAACAGAAGCTCGAATTCCTTAAGCGGAAGCGTCATGCTCTGTCCATTGACCTGAACCGCATAAGTCTTCCGGTCAAGAATAAGATCCCCCGCTTGAACCGTCTGCGAAGACGCGATTCTGTAACGTTTAAGCAGCGCCTTCACCCGCGCAATCAACTCCAGCGGTTCAAACGGCTTCACCAGATAATCATCGGCGCCCAGCTCGAAGCCCTTCAGCTTCTGAGCCGTTTCCCCTTTCGCCGTCAGCATAAGCCGCGGCAAATCATAATGATCGCGAATCTCGGCGCAGAGCTCCCAGCCGTCCATGTTCGGCATCATGACATCCATAATGACCAGATCCGCTTTAGCGGACTCCAATATCCTCAAGGCATCTACGCCGTCACAGGCTTCCAGCACCTCAAATCCTTCAACCTTCAAGTAATGGCTGATTAACTCCCGAATATGCACATCGTCGTCAACGACCATAACGCAAGCCATGTTCATTCTCCCTTTCCGTTACGAGATTTTCTCTAGCCGTAATTGCTGGTTGGCAAATTCGCGATAGAGCTCATGGGATTGCAGCAGCTGTTCATGCGTGCCTCTTCCCGTAATCGTTCCCTTCTCGACAAACAAAATCTGATCGGCATCCACCACCGTGGACAACCGATGCGCGATAACCAGCGTCGTGCGCCCAGCCATCAGATTATCGAGAGCCTGCTGCACGACAATCTCCGATTTGCTGTCCAGGCTTGAAGTCGCCTCGTCCAGCATCAGAATTTGGGGATCGCGCAGAATCGCCCTTGCGATTGCAATCCGCTGGCGCTGCCCGCCGGACAGCTTGATGCCGCGCTCGCCAACCTCCGTCTCGTACCGGCCGGGAAGCTCGTCAATAAAAACATCCGCATAAGCCATTTTCGCGGCTAGTTCCATTTCCTCATCGGTAATCGTTCTGCCCGTGCCGTAAGTGAGATTATCCCGGATCGTCCCGGCAATAATCGGGCTTTCCTGCGAGACATAGCCGATCTTGCTGCGCCAGTCATGCAGGGATAGAGCAAAGATATCCTCCTGCCCTATGCGAACCGTACCCTGCTGCGGTTGATAAAACCGCTCAAGAAGCGAGAACAGGGTTGTTTTCCCGCCGCCGCTTGGACCAACGATCGCCGTCACCGTACCCGGCCGAAGCGTAAAATCGATATTCCGGAGAACATCATCCTGCTCGCCGTATGCAAACGTGACATCCTCGACTACAATCGGCTGTCTTGCGTCAAGCAAAGGACGACCTTGGTGCATTGGCTCTTCGTCCGAATGCAAGGTAGCGATAATCCGCTCCGTCGCTCCGATTGCCTTCTGCATTTGCGTGAAAAATTGCGAAATCTGGTTAATCGGAAATACAATTTGGATCAAATATAGGATAAACGCGACCAAATCACCGGCAGTCAGCTCGCCAGACGATACGCGCATTCCGCCGTAAGCAATAATCAGAACAAGCATCCCCATCATGACCAGCCCTACAATCGGAAAAATAACCGCCTGCAGCTTGCCTTCCCGGATGCCGAGACCAAGCAGCTTCACGATGGAACGCTTGCCGTTGTTATATTCATAGTCTTCCGCATTTGACGCTTTGACTAATCGAATTTCCGACAACGCCTGATCAAGCACGGTCGTAAACGCTGCCGTCTCGTCTTGAAGCTCTCTCGAAATCTTCGTCATCTTCCGGCCGACCGGAATAAAGATCAGCATCGCAACCGGTAAGGCCGTCAGCATCAGCAGCGTCATTTTCCAATCAAGGAACATAAGGATCGTTACCGCGCCAATAATCGATATCAATCCGTTAAAAAATCCGGTCAAATGCTCCGTAATCAATCCTTTGACGATTCCCGTATCATTGATTACCCGGCTTACCGTATCCCCTGTCCGGTGTTTATCGAAATAGGGCACGGTCAAGACCAGCAGCTTCTTCCATAGCCGGTCGCGCAGGCTTGCGACAACGCTTTGCCCGACCCGGTTCAGAAGGTAGATGGATACCCCGGATGCCGCCGCCTGCCCAAGAAAGGCCAGGCATAGCCCAATAATCTGCGTCGTGCTTATATCGGTAATGGAAAAGCTGTCCACCACATTTTTCGTTAATAAAGGTACCGCCAGCCCAACAACGGTAGAGATAACGCTTAATCCTACCGCAATTCCAAGCAGCCATTTCGAAGGCTTGGCGTCCAGCATCAGCTTCAAAAACGGACGCCAGCTGCCTCCGTCCTTGCGCTTCTTCTCTTTTCGCATTGTTTTCCTTCCTCTCCCGCAAGCATTCTAGTCACTTGGAAGAATACTACGCCATTGTAAACCCAATTTAAACAAAAAAGCGCCAGAGCAGCAATTGCTCTGGCGTTGTCATCTTTGCTAGATATGAAAATTTATTGGGAAAGGCGAAGAGCCAGATTGTACATTTCCATATTAAACGGCTTCTTGGTGTTAACAACCGTATCAATGTCGGTAGTAACCAGCTCGCCGCGTACGATGCCGCAGGCTTTGCCGGACTCGCCCTCCATCAGTTGATGAACCGCAAAGTCGCCGAGACGGCTTGCCAGAATCCGGTCCATCGCCGTTGGCGTGCCGCCTCGCTGAATATGACCAAGGACCGTCACGCGAGGCTCAAGACCGCAGCCCTTCGTAATTTCCCTTGCCACGTCTTCACCGCGACCGGCGCCTTCGGCTACGACTACGATACTGTGGCGTTTGCCTTTGGCAAAGTTGCTCTCCATGCGCGCGGACACTTCAGCCATGTCGATTGGCACTTCCGGAACGATAATCGTTTCCGCGCCGCTCGCAAGACCCGCATACAAAGCGATATCTCCGCAATGGCGTCCCATAACCTCAACAACGGAAGAACGTTCATGGGAGGACATGGTATCGCGGATTTTGTTGATCGCGTCAACTACGATGCTGACAGCCGTATCGAATCCGATCGTGAAATCCGTAAACGGAATATCGTTGTCGATAGTGCCCGGCAGACCCATTGTCTTGATGCCAAGCTTGCTCAATTTGTTGGCGCCTTGATAAGAGCCGTCGCCGCCAATAACAACCAGGCCGTCAATTCCGCGCTCGCGCAGAACCTCGGCACCGCGCTGTTGGCCTTCGGGAGTAGTAAACTCCTTGCAGCGAGCCGTCTGGAGAATCGTGCCGCCGCGTTGGATAATATCGCCTACGCTGCGAAGATCCATCTTGAAGAGGTCGTCGTTGATCAGACCTTGATAACCGCGTTGAACGCCATATACGTCGAGACCATTATACAGAGCGCTCCGGACAACGGCGCGGACCGCCGCGTTCATGCCTTGAGAGTCGCCTCCGCTCGTTAGTACAGCAATAGATTTTACAGATGACATAATCATTCCTCCAAGTATTTTATCTAAACCTGTTGTCTTCGAATCCAGATGCTGTTGACCAAAAAAAACAGGCGGGTAAGCGGGCTTTTTTTCATCAGCTTGCGGGATGCGGCCAGCACATCCGATTGGGTACGGACCTTGGGATCGGATAGGTAAAGGGCTAGCAGCCCTTCGATAATTAGCCGGTGGAAGCCGGCTGCAGGGAGCTTTTTCACATCTTCCCTGGCCCTATCGACAATCGTGACAATCCGTTCGACAAGCTGCTGCTGACTGTCATAATAATGACAGAAATTCAAATCGCCGCCGGCTCGGTCTTCTTCCTGGTCGATCAAATAATCGAGCATGATATGAAGGCCGCACACATGCGGAAAATATATATTTTTAATTGCTTCCGCGTCTTCCGGACGTAACGTCTTGTCGCTCGCCGCAGCAAACAGCATAAACATGCCAAGCGTCGAGCCCGTCGCGGCTGCAAATTCATTCCAATATAATCCGGGATACCTGTCGGCGTAAGACTCCCACCAGTTAAGCAGTCTCTCCTCGCGCAGGTCCTTGCGGATATGCTTATACACCTGAAGATCGGTATACAAGCCAACAAGCTCCGTAACATGCGGCTGTGCCGCGGCATACGAAGGCAGCATCGAAACACAGTGTTGACATAAATTTACCAAATGATGCAAATAACCGCCATCGTTCCGCTCCTGGCGCAAAGCGTAATAATCCTTCACCGGCGCTGACGGGTCGACCGCATCCAGCATCGATTGATGGAGCAAACGGAAATCGTCCGGGTCTAGCGATGTACTGCGGTCGCATAGATTGTCCAGGTAATCGCTTATCGTCTGCAGCGCCACAATTAAAGGAATAAGAACATACCGCTCGTCCAAATTCACGGAGGCGTAGATCGCACCGCCCTGGCAATGAAACTTCTTGCTGTCCATGCTTTGAAGGGCCTGCAGCCGAAGCTCGGGATCCGGAATCTGCTCGGCCAGCCTGCGCAGCTTGCGCAGCTCGATATTCACTTCAGGCAATATGTACTTATAGACGCGGTGCATGAGCTTTAACGGGCGCTCGGGTACCCGATTGCCGGACAAAGTCATTACTCTCACAACGCACCCCCTTCTAAGACAGCCTTACGTATGCCGGCGGGAATCCAGCTCCTGATTCGTACGGTACCAGATATGCAAGTCGTTAATCCGGCTTGCGTATTCGGCTATCTCCGCATTCAATCGGCAAGACTCTTCGAAATTCTCTTCCTCGTACAATTGACTTTGCATACGGTTGATAACTCTCTCAAATTCCATAACCCGATCCGGTATTGTTCCCCTAATGAGCTCCCACCGTTCCACGATGTCCGACTGCTCCGCGGATGAGTACTGCTCCCAGTCCGCTTCAAGCACCGGCAATGCGATCAAGAGCCGCTCATTCCACTCAAACCGATACATCAACATTCGTGAACCTCCAGACAATAATGTACCATTTCGACAAGCAATAATCCAGCCTATCATGTATACTGTTAAACAATGTTGTTTGATAAGTACAGGCTTACGAAGCAAGAATTATCGCGAAGAACGCGCGTTAATTCTTTTCAGGAGGAAAACATATGGATCACTCAGACTGCGCGGCGCCTTCCGCAGCTACGGTCAAACGGGATACGCTTTCGCTCAGAGCCTTCAGCTTTGCGATGTACTCCACGCAGGCTCTGCTCATTTCTTACATTCCCTTGTATTTTATGGACCAAGGGTTCTCGGCGCATCAGATTGGCATTATTTATTCAACCGGCCCTTTTATCTCTATCTTTGCGAATCTGCTTCTAGGCATGGCAAGCGACAGGTTCCGGACGATCAAGAAGCTGCTTACGATTCTCTTGTTCGGGCAGCTGGTTATGATCTCTCTCTTGTTCCCGGTTCATCACTTTGCCCTGATCTGTCTCGTCATGACGGCCTTTTATTTCTTCCAGACACCAATGAACCCGCTTAGCGATAGCCTGATCCTGCTCGCCAGCCAGCACATTAAGACACCTTATGCGCTAATCCGCATATTCGGCTCGCTTGGTTTTGCCGTATCGGCTTACCTGTTTGGTTTAATCCTGAAAGGGATTGGCACGGAATGGACTTTACCGCTCGGTTTAGGCACGATAACCGTCACGATTCTATTATCGTTCTTCTTGAAGGATTACCATGGCAGCACCCGCAAAATCGATTTTTCAGGATTCTTCAAATTGCTTCGGAAGCCTGAAATCTTATTTTTCTTCTTCATTATATTGCTTGTCTCGATCAGCCACCGGATGAACGAAAGCTTCCTAGCCGTTGCCCTGCGGGAGATGGGCGCTTCGGATTCCCAGGTAGGGCTGGCCTGGCTGTTCTCCGCGATCAGCGAAATCCCGGTCTTGTTCCTGATGGGGAAATACGGACATAAATTCAAAGAGCTGCCGCTGCTCGTATTCGCCTGCCTGATGTATATGCTCCGGTTCTGGCTGGCTTCCGTGCTGGAAGACCCCCGCCTCGTGCTGAGCACGCAGCTTATGCACAGCGTCAGCTTCGGCATCTATTTTTCAACCGCGCTCCGTTACTTGTCGCAGCTTATCCCGGATGAATACCGCTCCTCCGGCCAAGCTGTCTATGCGGTTGTATGGTCAGGACTCGCCGGACTGATCAGCGGTACGGTCGGAGGTTATTTCTTCGAGCATTTCGGACGAAGCAGCTTTTATCAGATGGGAGCCGTGCTTGCCCTGATCTCGGCAATTCTGTTCTTCTTACAACATGTATTTGGACGAAATAACGCTTAAAGAACGAAAAAAGAGATCCTCTCGAATACGAGAAGGATCTCTCTTGCTCTCTTGCGTGCTTATAAGGGGTTGATCTTATAATTTAATGACGTTAGACGCCTGTGCACCGCGATTGCCTTGTGTAATTTCGAATTCCACCGACTGACCTTCTTCCAGCGACTTGAAGCCGTCGCCTTGAATAGAAGAATAATGGACAAACACGTCTTCGCCATTCTCTACCGAGATAAAACCGTAGCCTTTCTCAGCGTTAAACCATTTAACTGTTCCCTTCAACTTTCACTACCTCCTAAAATAACCGCCGCTTGAAACGACGAGTAACATCATTATATCTGCCTAATTTGGAAAAATCAACAAATTGAAATTCGAAGAAATTGATTAGAGCCCGGAATAAAAGGAAGACCCGAATTCAACAGCTCCGGTTCCCCGCCGTTTGCCGTAACGGATGCCAGCAATTCATCCATCCGTTCATACGGCTTCCACCCCAAGGAATACAGCGGGTAGATTCTTACTTCTCCGCCGGGCCTGCAAACCCGCATCAATTCCAGCAGGGATTGCCTGTGGAACTCAAAGCCAAACTGCTCCGCGTATAGAAAAAGAAAATGACTGCACAATACAAGCGAAAATGCATGGTCTTCGAACGGAAGCTCCGGCAATGATCCCGCTACATACCGGCTCCGCCCTTGCGCTGAATGCAAATGCCCGCGAAACCTCTCGAGCGATTGCAAACGACCTTCGCGATGCTGCTCCAGGCTGCCGTAATAGCTCCAGTCGAAATGCTCCCTCAGCTTATGAAGCTTTGCCGTAGAGGTCTCGATCTCGGCTGCCGCCTCCTCGAGCCACGCGCCGGTATCCTGCACATAACGGGGATCCGCTGCGGTCGCATCATAGCCGCGGCTTCCCGCATCCGCGGTGAACGAGGATCCGCCTCCTGCCACATCCAGCATCTTGCCCTTTGCCAGTACCCGCTCCGTTAACTCAAACATTCTCGCGTACTCGTCAAAACCCCGGCATGTCATAGCCACGCCAACCTGCTCGTATACCTGCTTGCTCATCTCCAACACGCTCCTCAACTCGGCTCTTCTCGTCTCTTCATTCCGCCTGCTTGAAGAATAGCCTAATTCTACCATCCGCTATTATTGATTTCCACCCCTAAATTTGGCTATGATGAACAGTATATCTTGGTTAGGAAGGTGGAAAAGCAACGATGTTTAAAAAACATGAAATTTTTAAAACCGATAAATACAATATGCTTACCGTGGAGGTTCAAGGCAAAACCTTGATCGTCCGCGAAATTTCCGATCAATGGGGCGAGGAGACCCACACCTTCGTCAGCCGTCCGGAAATGATGCATTGGGCGGAAAACCGGTTCAAGCCGGAGCAATTCGCAGGCCGCGAAGAAGAACGGGAAAAAATTCTGAAAGCGCTGAAAGAAGTATAATACGGCAGGAAATATTAACCTGTACGGCGAACACATATCGTTACAACACGGTGCATAGACAATAGACTAGCGCTTGCTTTCGTCATGTTTATGATTTCAGGAGGAACAGATGGGCTCCGTAAACGCAATTTTTATCATTTCCGCCTTCGTGCTTGGCGGCCTCGTTATTTTAAAGCGCGATTCCATGGCGCCACACCTGCGCAGGTGGATGGCAATCATCTCTATCGTCTTAATCGCATTCGCCTTTTTCCTTATTGTGTATAGCTTCTTTACAATGGGAACTTAGGTTCATGTTTGGAAGCATCGCCGGGCATACTAGGACAAATTGTGTTCCTGAGGTGATCTTCCGCGAATGAAATGGCTGCCTGTCGTACTAGCGTTATGCCTTGCTCCCGGTTCGGCATCCGCCGACGCCGGCAAGCAGGCTGCGTCCAATCACCAATCTTCTATATCAATACCGAGGAGGAGTTCGATGAATCACGTACCTAAGCGTTCCGAAACCGCAGTAGAATCCCGCTGGAAGCTGGAGGATCTGTTTGCCGACCAGGCTGCCTGGGACAAAGAGTTCGCCGAAGCGAAAGCTTTGATCAAGAAAGTCGGAGCTTTCGAAGGCAAGCTAAGCGATCCCGCGCAATTGAAAGCCTGCTTCGAGCTGGAAGATGAGCTCTCCCTGCATGTTGAACGTCTTTATGTCTATTCCAATATGAAGCATCATGAGGATACCGCTGAACCGGCTTTCCAGGCTCTGTCCGACAAGGCCAAAAAAATCAGCGTGGAAACCGGAGAAGCTCTTTCCTTTATCACGCCTGAAGTATTATCGCTCTCGGATGCCGAGCTTGACGCTCTGATTGAGAACAAAGATCTTGCGGTATTCAAGCATACGCTTGAAGAAATGCGCCGCCAGAAAGCGCATGTCCTGTCCAAATCGGAAGAAGCGCTGATGGCGCAGGTCGGCAACGTAAGTTCTGCTCCGGGTTCAATCTACAGCATTCTGAACAATGCGGATCTGAAGTTCCCTAAAGTGAAAAACGAAGCCGGCGAGGAAGTCGAATTGACGCAAGGCCGCTACATTCAGTTCCTGGAAAGCAAAAACCGCGAAGTGCGCGCGAACGCCTTCCGCACGATGTACGATACATACGGCAAATTAAAAAATACGCTCGCGACGACGCTGAATGCGAACGTTACGAAAAACATTTTCTATGCGCGGGCACGCAAATACCCTTCCGCGCTTGGCATGTCGCTGTACGGGGACAACATTCCGGAAAGCGTATATACGAACCTGATCGATACGATCCATAAGCACCTTCCGCTCATGTACCGCTATATGAACCTGCGCAAGAAGCTGCTTGGCGTTGACGAGCTTCATATGTACGATCTCTTCGCCCCGCTCGTTGAGGAATTCGATATGGAAATTTCGTACGACGAAGCGAAAAAAATCGTAAAAGAAAGCTTGAAGCCGCTTGGCGAGGATTATTTATCCGTGCTGCAGGACGGCTTCGACAACGGCTGGATCGACGTATACGAGAACGAAGGCAAACGCAGCGGCGCTTACAGCTGGGGCGCTTTCGGCACGCATCCTTACGTGCTGCTGAACCATAAAGACAACCTGAACAGCATGTTCACCCTGACGCACGAAATGGGCCATGCGCTCCATTCGTACTACTCGGATACGAATCAGAACTACCGCGACGCGCAGTACACGATCTTCCTTGCGGAAGTAGCGTCTACGCTGAACGAAGCGCTTCTGATGGATCATCTGCTTGGCAAGTCGACGGATCCGAAGGAAAAAATGTACCTGCTGACGTACTATGCGGACCAGTTCCGCACGACGGTATTCCGCCAAACGATGTTTGCCGAGTTCGAGAAAATCATTCACGAGAAAACCGAGCAGGGCGAATCGCTGACTCCGCAGGATTTGAGCAAAATTTACTACGACCTGAACGTGCTGTATTACGGCAAGGACATGGTTGTGGATAAAGATATCGAGATGGAATGGGCGCGTATTCCGCACTTCTACAACAGCTTCTACGTGTACAAATACGCAACGGGCTTCTCCGCCGCAACAAGCTTCTCGAAGCAAATTCTCGAAGAGGGCGCTCCGGCGGTTGACCGTTACCTCGGCTTCCTGAAGAGCGGCGGCAGCGACTTCTCGATCAATATCCTGAAGAAGGCCGGCGTTGACATGTCTTCCCCTGAGCCAATCGAGCAAGCGATGAGCGTGTTTGAGAGCTTGATTGAGCAGATGGAGGAGCTGACGAAGTAAACGGATCGGTTGGTGCTTTATTGGAGGATGAGGCTGTTCAGAGGACGGGAAAGGAACTCCTTCCGACGCTCCGCTCCTCCAGGAGTTCCTTTCCCTCTCTCTTCACCCTTTCATCGCCATGGTCCACCAAAAGCTCCTCTACTTCGTATAGAGGGGCGAGGAAGGCAGAAAAGACACAAGACAGACTCGGTTGATTTCGAGTCTGTCTTTTTGTGTTAGGAGATATTGTTTTTTTCTTATAGCAAAGTGATTAATTGCCTATTATTTTATAATAATTAGGATCGATGACGAGTCTTGCTTAACACCCTCGCATCAGAATGATTGGAGACAGTTTACTTCCCTTCCACCACTTCGGTGACAGAAGGGTTTTCAAACAGCGCCTGCTTTTCTTCTTTTTGACAACCAACGTACTACGCAAGGAACTTTATTCCTTCCCCATCCAAAAAAACGACAGCCGATACCGGCTGCCGTTCTTTCAACATTATTCTATAATGGCGACTGGGCGGGACCAGCCTCCGCTAGCTTTTTCCACTTTGATCGGGAAGCAGCATATCTTGAAGCCGTATGGCTGAGGAATTTGATCCAGGTTGGCCAATTTCTCGATCTGGCAGTATTCACGGTCCTTGCCGACAAAATGAGCCGCCCACAGGACGCCTTCTCTCGGATCCTGTTTGAACGATTCCGCTTGCAGGTTAAGCGGAATATCCCATCCCCATCCGTCGGTACCCACGACTTTAATGCCTTGATCAAGCAGCCACACCGTCGCTTCGGCCGATACCCCCGCATGCAGAAAGGCATAATGCTCGTGGTATAAACGTTTGTCCGCATCGCTGCGGATAAGAACGATATCAAACGGTTTTAAGGTGTAGCCAATTCGATCGAGCTCGGCTTTCAGATCCTCCGTAGTAATTTCGTAGCCCGGTGGCTTGGCGCTGAAATCGAGCAGTACGCCGTCGGAGAAGAACCACTCGAGCGGAAGCTCGTCAATCGTTCTGGCCGGCTTCCCTTCCGAAGTAGGCCAATAATGCCATGGCGCGTCTATATGAGTACCCGCATGCGTGTTCAAGGTTACCGTTTCCGTTGCCCACGCTTTGCCTTCCGGAAAATCCTCTTGCTTAAGCCCCAGTATGGCAGCCGCTTGCTGCGCCCCTGCCTCATGGCTCGAATAGTCGATTTTGGCAGGCAAAGGCTCTCTGATTGATGGGCTAATAGGTACGCTTAAATCAATTATTTTCATCACGTAATTCTCCTTGTCTCCCGATTCAAGCCCCATTATACCACAATCCGCCAACCGCCTAGTTTGAGATTACGTTAATAATCCTTGCAAGGGCAATCCAATCTACACTTCGCCCCAGTAGATCTCAGTCTCGTAATCGAAGGAGATTAGACCATTTTTCTCGGTAGCGTCAAATAGCTTCCGCAGCTCAACCATTAAAGGCTCGTGGTTAGGATGGCCGGGCAGCGGCATGTAGGAGGAAGACGACATCCGCCCGCTTACTTGCTCGAAGTTAAGCGGACTTAATAACGGGAAGGTTGCTTTACGGAGTTCTCCGTCTTTGAAAAACGGCGTAAGGGCGTCTCGGGAAATATTTTTATGACCCACCTTCTCGTAATCGATGCCGTATGTCCGGAGCAGCAGGTCGTAACCTTCCAGGAATGGGGTGCCGGTTGTTAAACGCGAGTTCCAGATCAGCACGGCTTTGCCGCCGGGCTTTAGGATCCGGTTGAATTCGGCTTTAGCAGCGGGACGGTCAAACCAGTGAAAGGACTGGGCGCAAACGATAAAATCAACCGAGTTGTCCGCAAGACCGGTGTCTTCGGCTGAACCCTGTACCGCCTGAAACTCGGGATATCCGCTTAATTGATCAATGGCGGCCTGGCGCATATCCGGGTTAGGCTCAACGGCAATCACCTTGCTGCCTTGCTCCAGCAATAGCCTGGTGAATATGCCCGTTCCCGCTCCCACATCGGCAATGACGGATTCCGGACGAAACCCGATTGTCCCGTACAAATAGTGAATAACCTCGTCCGAATAGCTCGGACGGTATTTCACGTACTGATCTACCCGGTCGGAAAAACGCTCCTTGCTGTTCATCGATTCGTCATCTCCTAATCTATTATTAGTATTTATAGCCACTGCAGAAATTCGAGACGGTTTCCAAATGGGTCGCTTAGATAGAATCGCTCTACTCCTTCATCAGACCGCGCATGATCATCAATCACTTGAATTCCCTCTTGAAGTAAATACTCCCGCAGCGCGCATAAGTTCTGCACCTGAAAGGCGGGATGAGCTTTTCGGGCGGGAATAAAGTCGTTTTGAACCCCGATATGCACCTGATGCGATCCGCATTGAAACCAAACTCCGCCGCGTGCAATCAGACTTTGAGGCTTTGCTATCTCCTTCCAGCCAAGCAATTCTCCGTAAAAGCTGCGCGCATCCTTCTCGCAGTCTTCAGGAGCCGCTAACTGAACATGATCGATACCAGTGAATAAGAAAGACAACCTCTCACCGCCCTTAGTTCCATCATGCGAAACATAGTTTCAATTTATAGTTCCATTTTATAGGAAAACCATGCAAGAATCCAGTCACTTCGAACAAACAAGAGTAAAAAAAGACCCCTGCGGAAGATTAGCTGTCTTCAAGCTAATCTTCCGCAGGGGATTGTTTTAAAAGAGGGCGCCGATGGCCCAGCCAAGCAGGCCGGCGAAGACCGACGACAGGAGATTTACCCTGTCGTTGTTCAGCGCGGCCAGGCCGCGCACCCGCTCTGCCGCCGTCCCGCAATGGACGGCGCGCTCGGTCTCGCTGCCGCATACCCGGCAGCGGTACATGGCCTGGCCGGTGGCGCCGAGCGCCGAGTCGGCGAAGCATCCGGCCAGGCCGGCGGCAGCGGCGGCGATGATTACCGCCGCCGCGCCGCCGGGGGCGCTGCCCGCAGCTGCGTCAGCCTGCTGCGGGAGCGCCAGCAGCGCAGCGCTGACGCCGCCGATGAAGGCGGCGCCAGCCAGCGCTGCAAGCGTGCCGAGCGGCGTAACCGCGCCGCTCGTGCCCGGCTTTACCCGCTTGCCGGTCGTGATCGATCGCGGCGCGGTACGGCTGAGGGCTCCGATTTCCGTGGCCCACGTATCCGCGTTTACGGCGGCCATCACGCCGATATAAGCAAACAGCCAGGCCGTATCCGGCCAAAGCGCATTGCCCGCGCACATGAGCAGGCCAATGCCGCCATTGGCCCAGACCTGTCCGGCGTCCCGCCTGCCGGTCTTCTCGTAATTCGCTTCCGCGGCGGCTTTCGCCCGGTGGCGTTTCTTCCACTTCGACCATAGGGTCGAGGATACAAAGAAAGCAATCAGGCAGCCGAACCAGACCGGCTCGCCTAACGTCACGAAGCCCGTCCCCATAATCATGGCAGACCATGCGCCCGAGCCCGATAATGAACGTGCTCGATAAGCAGCAGCGGCAATCAATCCGCTCCCGACAAGACCCGCAAGCAGCCTCAGCCACCACTCGTCTACCCAACCAACCATAATCCTCGCTCCTTAGCATTAAACAAATGGATAGTCGGTTTTTAGCCCTACAATCCATCATTCTGCCTGATTTCCATGTGCTGATAGGCTGATTTCAGCCTATCAGCCTCCGTAACTATCATCTTATAAAACTGCTTATCCAGCCAGTTTAAACCCCTGCCAGACTGTTCTCAGCCCGACAGGGGTCCACAGCTTGCTTCTGTTACACGCCAACCTGCTGCATCGCTTTTTGCCAGCGGTCGGGATAATTCGTGCAAATCATCAGCTCCGGATCAAGCGCGATCAGCTTGCGGATGGAGCGTTCGTCGTTAGGCGTCCAGGCCATCACCTGGATACCGGCCTGCTTAAGCAGCTCCAGGCGGGAGGAGTTGAGCCGGCCATGCTCGATCGACAGGAACTTGGCACCAAGCTGTTCCAGTTCTACAGGCAGCGAGTTGCGCCAGCCATCGAGGATTAGGCCCGTAAGGATGCTGCCGCCAGTCCGTTTATGTACATTAAACAATGTCCCGGCATGGAACGACGTTATCACTGCTTCGTCCTCCATGCCGTAGTCCTTCAGCAGCTCAATTACATAATCTTCGAGCTTCGGGTAACGGATCCCATCCGTCTTCAGCTCGATATTAAGGCGAATACGCCCACGGGCCTTATCGAGCACCTGACTAAGCGCAGGAACGCCTTCTCCCTTGTACAGCGGGGAAAACCAGCTCCCGGCATCCAAAGCCTGCAGCTCGGCAGCCGTCAGACTTTTTACGTCGCCGCGCCCGTTGGTTGTCCGCTTCAGCTTGTAATCATGGATAACGACGGGTACATTGTCCTTCGACAGCTGCACATCCAGCTCGATCCACTCGATATCCGGCTCGTCAATCGCTAATTGAATGGCTGCTAGCGTATTCTCCGGAGCGCGTCCGGACCAGCCCCGATGCGCAACACATGCATTTCTCATTAGGCGCTGACCATCCTTTCGCTTCCCTTATTTCGCTGCAATCGTGCCGTCGCCGCGCACCCTCGCGCCAAACGACAACGCCGTTAGATGATCCAGCAGCGTCTTCGCTTTGTCGCCCTCAACCGGCTTGGGCTGGGCAAGATTGTTGTTCATGGGATCAAATTTCAGATCGCAGTCACCGGACTTGGAGCAAACCGCGTTCAGTACGCCTGTATCTGCCGTAGCCCCTTTTGGATACGCGCTAAAAATAAAATTGCCCAAGCTGTAAGCAATCCACTTGCCTTTGTACTGCTCGAATCCTTGCAGCACATGCGGATGGCTGCCAATGACAAGATCCGCGCCCGAATCGATATATTCCCGCGCAAAATCCCTCTGGTATTGCTCAGGCTGTTCAGCCCGTTCAATCCCCCAGTGAACCATGACAACAACAAGATCGGCCTTTTCCTTGGCTTTCTTGATCGCAGCTTTGGTTCTTGTCGTATCGTAGGTCTCGGCTACGCCAGCGCGGTTTTTATCCGCTTTCCAGTCGCCCGTCGGCACAACCCGGCTGACGCCGATATAGGCAACCTTAATGCCGTTTGCTTCCTTAATAACCGGAGCAAAAGCCTCCGTGTCGTTCTTGCCGGCCCCTACATGGTTAATGCCGGCTTTGTTCAAATTAGTCATCGTATCCAGCAAGCCTTCAACCCCTTGATCCAACGTATGGTTGTTGGCTAAGGTTACGATATCGATACCGGAATCCTTCAGCGCCGGCAGCGCGCCCGCATCGCCTTTAAACACAAATTGCTTGTCTTCGGCAGGCACTCCGCGGCTTGTCACCGGATATTCGAGGTTCGCAGCCGTCAGATCCGGCTCGCTTAGGTGAAATAACGCTTCCTTGTACGGATAGTCGTCTCCGTATTGCTTCATCATGTCGCCAACGCTTGCCGCCAGCAGAATATCTCCTACAAAGGCTAGACTTACCGTATCGCCGGACGCTCCGCCGCCTGCGGAGCTGCCTCCTGACGCTGGGGTGCTTGAGTCGTTTTGTCCGCCTGAACTGTCCCCATTCGTTCCGCCATTATCCGTACCGTCGGTATTTCCGTTGTTGGCTGCGGAAGTTTCTTCCGGCGCAACACTTGCCTCAGGGGTTGCCTCAGATGAGGAATTGCCGGCTGCGTCAGCATTAGTCGGTTCTGGGGAATGACCGGCTGCGGCCGATTCTTCCGTCTGCGGCTTGCTCTTCTTATGGAATAAGCCGCCGTCCTCGGCAGAGGCCCAAGCCGCGATTAGAACGACAATTAGGCCAACAATCATCAAATTCACGGTTAACAGAAGGCGAAATCTTTTTTTGCGTCTTCGTTTTTCATGCTGATGCGCTTCAGAACGGGATGCGTACATGGATCGGCTCCTTCCAGCCAGAATATCCCTTCCATTATAGCAAGGTTAGTTCTAGATTGCGAAGGTTTCATAGAGTCGATAGAATTTCGAGAGCCGCTTCTTTCCCCGATCGGATGCAGTCCGGCAATCCTACTCCGCCAAAAGCTGCGCCTGTTACGTATACGCCCGGAAGCTCCGCTGCCAGACGATTGCGAAGAGCTGCCGTATTCTCCAGATGCCCTACAGGATATTGCGGCATCGAGCGCGGCATACGTGTTATTTCCGTAAAAATCGGAACGGCATCGATACCCAGCACCTTCTGAATATCTTCAAGCACGGCCTTTTTCAACTCTTGATCCGGAAGCTTAGCCACCTCTTCATCGCCAGCACGGCCTACATAGCACCGGAGCAGCACCTTATCGTCGGGACTGGTATGCAGCCATTTGTTTGATGTCCAGGTACAAGCTGTAATGCGCAGTCCCTCCGAGCGCGGCACAAGGAAGCCCGACCCGTCAAAGTCTCGGTCAAAAGTCGATTTCTCAAAGGCCATAACCACATTTGCGACGGATACATAGTTGATGGCCCGAAGCTCGTTCACGTCCACAAGCGGCTCCAGCAGATCTGCCGCGCGGAAAGCCGGCACGGTAACGAGCACCCGGTCTGCGGGCACGATCTCGCCCGACTCTAAAATAACCTCGTAATTAGAAGCTGCATCCTCGCCATTAAGAGGGTTGATCGCCACGACGGCATCGCCCAAACGCCGCTCTACGCTTTGCAGAGCTTTATCAAGAGCCTTTACTATCGTGGACAAGCCTTCTTTAAAGCTTAAGAAAACACTGTTCTTCAGTTCTTCCGGCAAATAATCCGGCGCTTGATGCGGCGCTTTGTTCTTTTGCTGCATCTGCGTTCCCCGAATAAGGCTGCCGTATTGGCGTTCCGCCTCCGCAAACTGCGGAAATGTCGCCTGAATACTCAGCTTGCTAAGGTCCCCCGCATAGATACCGGCAAGAAGCGGCTCCGAAATATGCTTTACAATCTCGGCGCCAATTCTGCGGGACAGAAAATCGCCAAGCGATTCATCTCCGTCCGGTGCCTCAGACGGCATCTCCAAATCCTCAAGCGAACGGGCTTTGCCTTCATCCGACAACAAAGTCGTCTGCATAAACGTATCGAGATTCGTCGGAATGCCAAGCACCATGCCCTTCGGCATCGGATGAAGCTTGCCTCCTCGCATAATATAAGAGGTTTTGCCGTTTTCGTTTTGCGCGGTCAGCTCATTCTCGATGCCAAGCTCCTTCGCCAGTTCAATCATCGGCAGTTTGCGCGACAGGAAAGAATCCGGCCCCTTCTCGATGACGAACCCGTCACGATGCAGCGTATTAATTTTTCCGCCAAGAACAGGCGCGCCGTCCACAATCGTCAGCTTCACCTGTTTGCCTTGCCGCTCCGCTTCCCGCTGCAAATAAAAAGCGGAGCTCAGTCCGCTGATCCCCCCGCCGATTACGACAATTCGATCAACCATTCCGATTCTCCGCATGCTCTTCATCCTTTCCCTATTCCAAAGAACCGGCGCCCATAACCGATTCTGCTAACGTTTCCATATACAGTGGGTCTCTATTCAACATCGTTATCCGTTCAAGCGTAATTCCCAATTCGGCTGCAGCCTGCTTGGCTTCAAGATCCAGATCGTACAGCACCTCCAGATGATCGGATACAAATCCGACCGGGGCAACCAGTACGGCTTTAATCCCTTCATCCGCGAGCACCTTCAGCGTATCCAGAATGTCCGGTCCAAGCCAAGGCTCTCTCGTGCGTCCTGCGCTTTGCCAAGTAAACTGCCAATCCTGCGCTTCCACGTTCGCCAGCTTCGCAACCGCATCCGAAGTGGCCAGGAGCTGCTGCTCATACGGATCGCCCATCTCTCGGATTTTTTCCGGAAGGCTATGCGCGCTGAACAATACTTTAACCGGTGCTGCGTTGCCGGACGATTCCGCCAGACGCTGCAAGCCGTCCGTTACGCGTTCGCTAAGGGCTTGCAGCAGCTTAGGATGAAGATGGTATTCTTTGACGAACGACATCTTAATGCCAAGCTCGGCTGCTTTCTCTTGCGCGCGCTTATTATACGAGCCTACGCTCATGATCGAATAATGCGGCGCAAGCACAATGCCTACCGCTTCCTTAATACCATCGCGCGCCATTTGCTCCACGCCGTCTTCGATATAAGGAACGGCATGCTTCAATCCCTGGTAGCAGACGTAACGGCCCGGCGCAAGCTGCTCCAGCTTATCCTGCAAGCCTGCTACTTGCCCGTTTGTATTCTCGCGCAGCGGGAATACGCCGCCAACGATCGCTTCATAGCGGTCGGTCAGCTCTTTCAGCTGCTCCGGCGTTGGCGCGTGGCCCCGGCGGATATGGGTGTAATAGGCTTCAACATCATCAAGACTTTGCGGCGTGCCATACGACATCACCAGAACGCCAATCTTGTTATTCCTCTCAGACATGACTCGTTTCCTTCCCCTCTCGCGCTGCAATAGCTTTCTCCGAATAGGAGTGAATGAATGCCGTCAACTCTGTTAATTTCTCGATAGATGCTTCCGGGAACAGACCGTGGCCCAAATTAAACACAAAGCCCGGCTGCTGAATGCCTTGGTCAATAATCTCTGCCGCATACTGTTCGATAACGCTCATGGGCGCAGTCAGAATAACCGGATCCAGATTGCCCTGTACCGCGTACTTACCGTCCAGACGGCGGCGGCCTTCCGGAATCGATACGCGCCAATCAAGACCGATAACGTCAGCCTTCAGCTTGCGCAGCTCCGGCAAAAGCTCTCCAGAGCTCACGCCCGGGAAGTAGATTTTCGGCTGCGGCAGATCCGACAGCTCGGCAAAAATCCGCTCGATCGTCGGCAGTACAAACTTGCTGAAATCGGCAGGCGTAAGCGCCCCTACCCAGCTGTCGAACAATTGGAATGCCTTGCCGCCGTTTGCCATATGGGCGCGCAAATAAGCGATAACCATATCCCCAAGCTTATCCATAAGGCTGAACCAGACCTTCGGCTCGCTGTACATAAGCGCTTTGGTCCGCAAATAATTTTTCGAAGGTTTGCCCTCGATCAAATAACTTGCGATCGTGAACGGAGCGCCGGCAAACGTAATAAGCGGCACTTCCAGCTCCTTGTCCAGTATGCGGATCGTCTCCAGCACATGGCCCAGATCGCCTTCTACGTCAATTGGCTTTAAACGCTCCACATCAGCCGCCGCGCGAATCGGATTGTGAATAACCGGTCCTATGTTGGCAACGATGTCGAAATCAATCCCGATCGAGGCGACCGGGTTCATAATATCCGAATATAAAATAGCCGCATCCACGCCAAGCTTGCGTACCGGCATCATCGTAACTTCCGCCGCTAGCTCTGGCTGCTTGCAAATTTCGAGCAATGAATATTTCTCTTTAATCTTACGGTATTCAGGATCATATCGTCCTGCCTGACGCATGTACCAGACCGGTACAGTGTCTACAAGTTCCTTCCGGCATGCCCGAATGAAACGGTCGCTATAGCTCATGTTGCCGTTCCTCTTTTCTTTAATTTTTCACTAATTTCCATTATGCCCTTTTTCGTTACCCCTAACAACCGTTCTCGTCTTGCTTCCTATGACAATAGTATGACAATCAAACCTTCCGTGCATGAAGAACCGATGAATATTAGCCGTCAAAAAAGAAGACAGCAGTAAGGCTCTCCCTATCGTTCAGGGTTCCTCCACTGCTGTGTTATTCCTCTTATTCGGCCGTGGCCGGCAAGATCGGATCCTTCAATAAGGCCTTATAGGACGGGTCGAAATACGCGGTAAATGACAGCTCCGTCGAATTCATTCCGCTGTCGGTCTGCTGCAGGGTAAAGTCATTAATCACAATAAGGCGCTTTTGCTGCTGAAGTTGAGCCATCCAGCTTTTCACCTGTGCGTAGGTGCCAAGCAAAGACACGTTTACATTCACTTCCTTCACGGTTGGATACAAGGGATCTTCACCGCCGGATAAAGCGTTGAGCTTATTCTCGCCCGGAAGATCAACGGTTGCGCTGTTTAATTTCGCTCCGGTCTGAAGGCTTAAGCTTTTGAGCGTAACAACAAGCTGTTCCGAGTTATCCCATAGTGGAAGCGCAGCTTGCATATCCTGCTCCGCCAGCCCGCTTCCTTCCTCTTGTTTAGTCACGCTCGCCTGCAGGGCATTTAATTGCATTTCGGATTGCTCCGCAAGCTTCTTCTGATCCGACAGCTTGCTGCTGGATGGCTGAAGCAATACGACGTACAACAGAAGCAGCACAAGAAAGAGCAGCATCATGACAATAAGGCCAAGCGAGCGGTTTTTCGTATTATCCATGATTGTCCGATCCTCCTGCGTCAGTCTGTTCTGAAGCAGACGCTTTTTTCCAAGTGATCTCGTAGCTTCCTACCCATTGGCCGTTATTATCGGCAAAAGACCGCAGATGAACGTTCCCGGCAAACGGCATGGCACGAAGGCTCGTCAAGTAAATGGATAACGCTGTTAAATCCGTGCTTTTGAACGTAAGGGACAGTTTCCCGGGTGTGTTGTATTCAATCGTTGCAAGCCTGGAGCCATAAGGCAGCCGATTCGTCAGCTCGTCCAGAACGGCAACGGCATCCTGTCTGTTATCGTTAATATACTTCACGACCGCCTGCGGATCGGCATCCGCTTGCGCCTCCGAATTTTGCGTCGATATTTGCTGCTGGAGTAAAGCCGTTTTATCCTTGATGACTTGCACGGTATGCTCGTAATCCGAGATTTGAAGCCTGTTGTTCGTATTAAGCGCAAGAATAGCTCCAAGGCAAAGCAGCCATAAGATGCCCGCGATCAGCAGCTTGGCCGGAATAGGCCTGGTCTTTCTGGCTTTCTCCGGCATCAGATTAATGCCTGGAGTCGTTTTATCGCGAATGGCAAGACCGAACGGAATCATATATTCGTCAAGCTTCCTGCGGACCCGCTTGCGAAGCGGCGATTCCAGCTCGACGGTCTCGACTCTCATTTCCGGCTGCGCCTGCTGCAGCTCGGCTGCCAGCTGGGTACGCCCGGCCAGCTCGCCGGCGATAATCGCCTGATTTATCCGAGCATGGCCTTCATGAATACTGTATTGATAGAAGCTGAGAAGCCTGGAAATCTCCGCATTAATACTGGAGATCAGCTCCGGGGTAAACGTTCCGTCAATGGAGCCGCTGTAATCATATTCGTTAATGACCCGCATAAAGACCGGATGCCCCTTATGGAACATATACACTTCCACATTCGCTTTATCCAGATGAATGAGCATCGTATTTTCAAGCGAGTCTATGTACCTGGCTTGAATCGCCCTCGCGAAAGCCGTTGAAGCCAGCTCGGCGTATTTGACCTTCAGGCCCGCGTTCTCCAACAGCTCAATGCATTGCTTAAGCCATCTTTGCGGGGAGGCGTATACGAGTACATTGGTAGACTGCTCATCCGATCCGGCAGCGATATAATCATAGACCGGATCTTCAAACGGAAGATGAAGCGCCGTCTCGACTTCGAGATTAATCAGCTGGTCCAGCTCTTTTTCATGAACGGTCCCGATCTGAAGCTTCCGGATAATGATCTGCGATGTCGGAATGGACAGCGTAATCGAAGTGCCGTTAAGCCTCTCTTTCTTCACCCACTCCTTCAGACTGGAGCGAAGCTCTTCCATGTTCGTGAAGTGATCCTCAAGAATGACTCCATCGGCAAAAGGCAGGAAGCCGGTCTTCTCGATTTCCCAGCCCTTTTTCCTTTTCCTTACTCTCGCGTAGCGTACTCCGCCATGATCGATCGTTAGACCAACACGCTTGCTGCTATCGAGCATTCTTCCTCACATCCCGCTACATCAGAATTGAACGGTACAAATCAATCATTGCATCGCCGTAAGCAAAGGACAGCAACGCGCCAAGCAATAAAAACGGCCCAAACGGAATGGGCTGCTTTCTCTTCACAACCTTAAACAGCATTAATAATCCGCCAATTAAGCTGCCGAAGAAGCAGGCCAGAATAAAGGCGGGAATCAAATTCGGCAGCCCGAGGATCCACCCTAGCAGGAAGAGCAGCTTAACATCGCCAAGCCCCATGCCGCCTCTCGTAAGAATAACAACGGCCAGCAGAACACCGCCTCCGGCAAACGCCCCTCCGAGATGAAGCCAGATGGAGCCTGCCGGGAATAGACATCTAAGCATAATAAATAGTGGGGCAAAGAAGAGCAAAATACGATTGGGCAAAAGCATATATTTCAAATCGGAGACGGTAAGAATGACCGACATGCTGACAAGGAGCAAGCCTATTACCGTATTCCAGCTGTTTCCGAAGGTAAGATAGATCCATACAAACAAAATGCCGGTGATCGATTCCCCAAGCGGGTATACAGGAGAAATCCGTTTGCCGCACTGACGGCAGCGTCCACGGGACAAAAGGTAGCTCGCAACGGGCATCATATCACGCGGTTTAAGGCGCATCCCGCATTTCGGACATTGCGACGGCGGCGATACAACCGATAGCTTGATCGGAATCCTTAGCCCAACAACGTTAAAAAAGGAGCCTACGATTAAGCCTAAAAAAAACAAATAGATTGCGAGAAATAGGGTCATAGGCGGGTTCGCTTTCGGTTTAGTGTTGTGTTGTAAGACACCAGAAATCGGATACGTTATCCGATTTCTGGTGAGTTATATACTAGGTCGCAGTAGGAGTTGGTGTTGCTGTCGCCGCTTTACCATCTTTTATTTCGTCAGCGTCAATAGTTTTACTATTCAAAGTAACAAAATCTAGATTACCGGATGCATCGAATTTTACTGCAGATGTTGCTGCAATTGGATCTTTTGAACTAGGTAGAACAGTATTTGCAGCAATGTAACCCGAATCCGCTAAATTTTTAAACGTAATAGATTTATTATTAAAATCTCCATCCAACTCTCCAGTTACATACAATCTTGCAGCATCATACAATTGTTGCGCTGTAGCAACATCCGCGTCCTTCTTCGTGTTATCAATAATTTTACCAATCAACGGAACCGCAATTACCGCAATCACAGCAAGAATAACGATAACCGCCAAGAGCTCGATCAGCGTAAAGCCCTTTTCTTCTTTTTTCAGATGTTTCATCATTTTTTTCAACATGTTGGTTTCCTCCTGAAATATTTGATTGTTGTCTCTTCTATGTTGTCTAGCTAGTAAGCCCCCATGGTTACTGGACACTGGAATACAAGGTGAACATCGGTAAAATAATCGCCATAACGATCAGCCCGACTACCCCCGCAAGGAAAACGATCAAGAGAGGTTCGATCAAAGACTTCAGACGGTCGACCGTGTTGTCGACGTCCATCTCGTAAAAGTCCGCGATCTTGGCCAGCATCTGGTCAAGCGAGCCGGTCTCTTCCCCAACCGCAATCATCTGCGTTACCAACGGAGGGAATACCCACGCTTTCTTGAACGGCTCCGACAAGGAATTTCCTTGACGCAGCGACTCCCCCGATTTCCGTATGTATCCGCCGATCACTTTATTGCCTACCACCTCCTCCACAATGGCCAGAGACTGGAGCACCGGCACGGAGCTAGCATACAGCGAGGACAGCGTCCTCGACATTTGGGCGATTGCGCCTTTTTGCGCGAGCTTGCCGAAGATCGGTACCTTCAGCTTTGCGTAATCCAGCACATACCGCCCCCGCTCCGTCCGTTTGTATATCTGATAGGCCGCAATCAGGACGATCAAAGATAGAAGCCAGTAATACCATTGATGGGACATGCTTTTGCTGAGTGCCAACACAATCTTCGTAATTGCCGGAAGCTCGGAATCAAACGATTCAAACATCGTGACGAACTGAGGCACAACGCCCTGCAGCAAATAAATAACGGAAGCGATGGACATCAGGCCAACAACCGCCGGATAGGTCATCGCGGATTTGATTTTTTCTTTGGTCGTATGAGCCTTCTCGAAGAAAAGAGCCAGCCGGTCCAGCGTGCCGTCCAAATCCCCGGTCTCTTCGCCTGCTCGGATCATGCTGACAAATAACGGCGGAAAAATCCGCTTATGCTCTTGCACGGCTTGAGAGAACGGAATACCTCTTAGAAGAGCCGAGCTTACGTCTACCAACGCTTTCTTTAGCGGTTTGCTTTCCGTCTGAGCGGCTAGGATATTGGTCGCTTCCACAATCGTAACCCCTGCCCGGATTAGCGTTGAGAATTGACGGCAAAAAATAATAAAATGAATGCTTTTCACCGGATTGCCAATGTAAATTTCGGTAGACAATACGCTTTTTCGGATCTCTTCGACGGATAATACCGTCAGCCCGCGCTTACGCAGCTCCTCTACCGCCGAGGACTTATCCATGGAGTTCAGCTTTCCTTGCAGCTGCTTGCCGCCGTTCGTCTTCACATGATAAGCAAATTGCGGCATTAGAAACCTCCTTCCGTCATATAGGGCTTAGCCGCGGATGGGTGAATGATGCCGGAGTGGAGCAGCTCCTTCACGGACATTTCCAGCGTGTGCATGCCTTGGGCACGGCTTGTCTGCATGATGCTTTTAATCTGATGCACCTTTGCCGTCCGGATCAGGTTGGAGACGGCCGGCGTATTGACCAGAATCTCCGTTGTACACGCTCTGCCTGCTCCTCCCCGCTTCGGAAGCAGCCTCTGCGACACAACGGTAACGAGTACGGATGCCAGCTGCGTTCGAATCTGTCCCTGCTGGTGCGCGGGAAAGGCGTCAATGATCCGGTCAATCGTCTGGGGTGCATCGGAAGTATGCAGAGTTGCCAATACAAGATGCCCGGTCTCCGCTGCCGTAATCGCAGCGGATATCGTCTCGAGATCACGCATCTCGCCAACGAGAATCACATCGGGATCTTGCCGGAGCGCGGCGCGCAGGCCGCTTGAGAAGCTGCTTGTATCCTGACCGACCTCTCTTTGATCGATAATCGAGGACTGACTTGTATGTACAAATTCAATAGGATCTTCGAGGGTTACGATATGTCTCGCCTGCGTCCGGTTAATATGGTCGATCAAGGCGGCAAGCGTCGAAGATTTCCCGCTTCCCGTCGGCCCCGTCACCAGCACGAGCCCTTGGTGTTTCTCCGCCAGCAAGGCTAGAGACGGCGGCAGCTGGAGCTGCTCCAAGGTCGGGATTTGAGTCGGAATCGTTCTGGCGGCAAGGCTAATGCAACCTCTTTGCTTGTATACATTGATCCTGAAACGGCAGTACCCCGGCAAAGAAAGGGAAAAGTCTACCTCCCCCATCGCGCGGAGTTTATCCGCCTGCTCATTTAACAGCAGGCTTAATGCCATCTCCTCTGCTGCATCCGCAGTGACGGCGGAATCGCCAATCTTATGGAGTTCTCCATTAATCCGGAATACCGGAACGCTGCCAACCGACAGATGCAAGTCCGATGCCCGGAGCTCATGAGCCTGCTTAAGCCAATTTAGAATAGGTTCGTTAAACACGGCTTTCCTCCTAAAAGGAAGCACCACGAAAATGAGAGGCAAATAGGCTGTCGTGGCGATTCTTGTTTCGTAAACATTCCATTAATTGGCCACGGTTTCGCGGAGAACTTCCTGCAGTGTCGTAATGCCGCGGGTTACCTTTTCCAATCCGTCGTCCATTAGCTGGATCATCCCTTGCTTGGCTGCTGCCTCGCGAAGCTCGCTTAACGAACCGGATAATGTGATAAGCTCGCGGATTTCGTTATTGATCTGTAAAACCTCATGAATAGCCACCCTGCCGCGGTAACCCGTGCTTCCGCAATTGCCGCAGCCTCGGCCGCGGTAAAGCGTTTGCGCCTGAATCCCCCGGCTTTTCAAGAACAATCTCTCCTGTTCGGTAGGCTCTTGCGCTTCCCTGCAGTCGTTGCATATCCTGCGGACAAGCCGCTGCGCAACTACGCCGATAAGCGATGACGCGATTAGGTAAGGCTCAACTCCCATATCCCGGAACCGCGTAATCGAGCTGACGGAATCATTCGTATGCAAGGTGGACAATACCAAGTGGCCGGTCAGGGAGGCGCGAATCGCAATCTCTGCGGTCTCCGTGTCCCGGATCTCGCCGACCATGACCACGTTGGGGTCCTGACGAAGGATGGAGCGCAGACCGGTTGCGAAGGTTAATCCGATGGTCGGGTTAACCTGGACCTGGTTAATGCCGTCCAGCTGGTACTCTACCGGATCTTCAACGGTAATAATGTTGGTATCCTCTTCATTCAGGTGGCTGAGCGCGGAATACAGGGTCGTTGTTTTGCCGCTGCCCGTCGGGCCGGTAATGAGCAGTATGCCGTACGGCCGCTCAATCATTTCCTTAAATACTTGGACGTTATGGTTATTGAAGCCAAGCTGGTCGACCGCTTTCACGCCCGTGCTCAGGTCAAGCAGACGAAGAACAATCTTCTCGCCGTGAATGGTAGGCAAGGATGCGACGCGGATATCTACCGTCTTGAAATCGAACTGCATCTTCATCCGGCCGTCCTGCGGAAGCCTCCGCTCGGCGATATTTAATTTGGACATGATTTTAAGTCTTGCGGTAATAAAGCCCTGCATCTGCTTAGGCAAAGCCCGTTCCGTGCGCAGCACGCCGTCAATCCGGTAACGGATCGTGACGCTTGTCTCACCCGGGTCAACGTGAATATCGGAGGCTCGAAGCTGTACCGCCTGCTGAATCATCTGGTTCACAAGCCGTACGACGGGAGAATCTTCGTCCGTGATTTCCGTCTCGCGGATCTCTTCCTGCGTCGGAAGGTCAATCATCATCTGACTCATGGAGTCCTGCAGGCCGTAATGTCTTGCGATAGCCCGCTGCAATTCGTCTTTGCTGGATATAGCCGGTTCGATTCGGAAGCCTGTGCTCATGCGCAGCTCTTCGATCGCGAAGTAATCAAGAGGATCCGCCATGGCTACCATAAGCCTGCCGCCGTCCTTCTGCAGCGGGATCGCCTGGTAGCGCTTGGCCATGCTTTCGGGGATGATCTGGGTAATTTCCGGATCAATCTGATATTTATACAAGCTGACATGCGGGATTCCTAGCTGAAATTCCAATACTTCAATGAGCTGCTGCTCGGTTATGTAGCCTTGCGCGATAAGCAAGTCGCCTAGCTTCTGCTTCGATTTGCCCTGCTCTTGCAGCGCCTTCTGCAGCTGTTCTTCGGATATTATGGCGCTCTCGACCAATAAATCTCCTAGTCTCTTCTTAATAGCCACCATCTCTTAACAGCCCCATTCTCTTATATCTTCGCGACTGCAAACCTAATGCGATATAAAATCAAGCCGAAACCGGGTTCTTTATACCCAAAATTCTAGACCACGGAACCATTTTTGGCAATATTTATTCTATTATATGTTGCATCTATAGACCCTCTGACTTAAACTGATTATAGCGCATTATTACTAGATTTCAAGAAATATTTTAGGTACTAGGAACTATGTAAAAAGAATGTAAAAATAGGAGGATAGGACTATGAAATTAGCAGGTTTTCAGAAAAAAATTTCCATCGCCTTAGTCATTACTCTCCTCGGGTCGCTGTTCGCGTTTGTAGGCTTTCCCGCCAAACATGCCGAAGCTGCGGATACGTTCGACCTGGGACTTGTTGCGCTGAAATCGGTTGAGAAAAGCAAATACGTGAAGGTGACGTCAAACAACTCTACTCCTGCTGCCGACTCGGACAAGGTATGGACGGAAGAGCTTTTCGTATTGGCGAAGTCAGGCAACTATTACACTTTGAAATCGAATAATACGGGAAAATATCTAACGGCAGGCAGCAGCAACAGCTCGCTGACCGCAAGCAGCGACACCAATACGAACGATAACCAAAGGTTTTCGATTACGACTAACCCCGACGGAACCGTGTCTTTCTACTCTGTAGCCAAGAGCAGATATATGAGCACAACCTCCTCAAGCAGTAATCTGCGTCTGAGCAGCGTTACGACCATTCAAAGCTCCCAAAAATTCAAGCTTACCTCCCTCCGCGATTCCGTTCGAATACTCGAAATAACCGAATCCGGAGCATCGGACCTCTCCTCCATACTCGGGAGCAGCTCTCCCGTCCCGTTCACCATCGATACATACAGCATGAAGGAATTTGTTGCTTCCCGTGATGATTTGGACGGTAAATACGATGCGGTGTACATAGGAAAAGGCACCTTGGTCGACAAGGACAACAAGACAAAGACGCCCTACAGCATGTCCTTGCTTAGCGCGCAATCCTCAGGGAGTTCAACGCAAAGCAATAACCATAACACAAGCAGCATTCAGAACGATATCACGAAGCTGAAGGCAGATGAAATTACGAATGATTTTATCAATAAAGGTCTGCCCGTTATCTTTTACAACGATGCTTCCACCAGGAATGGCATCGAATATCAGGCGGATTTAAGCTCAAGCTCGAAGGCTTTGCTGAAGAAGTACTTCCTTCCTTATAAAGACGGAAGCACGGCAAACGCTATTTTCGTGGATTCAACTCATATCTCTTCTGCGGCGAACTTCATGAGCAAGACCAATCTGCTGGAGAAAGCCAATGTACGTCCGCAATTGACGGTAACGGGTAAACCAACCGACTATACGGCAAATCAGGCCAATTCGTACAGCGCAGGAAGCACCATTACTTTCAACTACAAGATTGATAACGTAGGAGATATCAGCCAGAAAAATATTGAGGTTAATTTGTACATCAGCACCGATCGCTCCCTGCCGTTTGGCGCTGAGCAAGTGGTAGCTGCCAAGCAGGCGGACAGCGCAACGGGAACAATCTCTTACACACTGCCCAAGGGCTATTCCGGCATTCAATATTGGCGGCTTGAAGCGGTGGATTTCAATACCAAGCTGAAGGATTATGCTTCGGGGGTTTACCGGTTCCAGGATCAGAAGATTAATATCAAGGTTCTTCAGGTTATGCCTAACGACAGCAGTGCCAGTACATTAAATAACACGAACAACATGAGCTCCTCTTATCTCACTCCGACTAGCGGCAATAATAAAGACGCTTATAGCGTAAGCATCGATGTCATGAACATGAGCACGTTTAACAGCACGGGCTACAAAACCTTAAACGGCAAATACGATATGCTGATTTTTGGCTTTGGCGACATCTACAACAACAACGCTCCCATTAACGACGATGCCGCGGCCGCCGTTATCGCCTTTATAAACACAGGGCAAAGCGTTATGTTTACCCACGATACGATCTATAACAGCAGCAACTCGAACAGCGGCAACTGGCTCAAACAATTCCAGACGATTACCGGCCAGATTGCACCGCGAACGGATCTTGGTCTCGGGGCTCCGGAAGCTTCAACAACAACGGAAAAAGTGAATGACGGCTTATTGACGCAATTTCCTTTCCTGTTAAGCAATACAACGAATGTAGCCACTACCCATAACCAGTATTACACGCTTAACTTGGAAGATCCGACCGTTATTCCTTGGTATAATATGAGCGGTGGCAAACGAACCTCCGGCGACAGCTGGAATTCTTACTACACTTACTCCAAGGGGAATGTAACGTACTCGGGCTCCGGGCATACGAACAGCCGCTTCCCGGACTGGGAGCAGCAGTTGTTCGTCAATACGATGTACCGTGCGTATATCGGCTCTAACCATGTCCCACAGCTGACGGTGAACTCGCCTGTAGAGTACAATTCGGCAAGCAATAATTTCATCCCGTCCTATCAAAATATTTTGCTCAACTACCAGGTCGATGACTTTGACCTCGCGGACCGCGAGCTCAGAACAACGGTTAACTTTATTTACGGCGGTCAATCGCACGAGATTTTCAAGGACAAAACCATGCTCTCCGGCGGTACGATTAACCAGCAGATTGCTAACCCGCTTCCAAACGGCGGTGACTTGAAGGTCGAGATTATCGCCAAAGATAAGAGCGGTGCTCAGGTTAGTCAAACGATTAACGTGAAGATCGTTAAAGTAGAATCCAACATCGATCTAAGCCGTACGGTATCGAGCAATGTAACGGATAACCGGGTACAGACGAATACAACCGCTGCTTTCACTTATACCGTTACGCCAAAGGCGATTCCGTCAAGCGACGCTTTGTCCGCAGACAAAATGAAGATTACGAATATGACGTTCATCGAAACCTTGCCAGCGAAGCTGGAGATTACCAGCCTTCCGTCCGGATGGACGAAAGCCGGTACGGCAGCAACCGGATATACCGTTTCGGGTACTCTCCCTACTATTACGTACACCTTAAGCGGCAATAGTTACATCGCTTCGCCGGTGTCCTTCCAGATTGGAGTGAAGCCTACGGCCGACGGACTATACCCTCTTCAAAACGCGGCCCTTACGTTTAACGATATTGGACAGCAATCCGCAAGAACCCTGACTTTCCCTGGTTATGTTCTGGAGGCTGTAACCAGACTGACCTCGCTTAGCTTAAACCATACTACGCTGCTAGTTGGCGACAGCCGGAAAATGATCCCGACCTATGCGCCGCTTAACGCAACCTATGCTTCCACGTATATCTGGGAATCCGATCGTCCGGATCTTGTAACGGTGGACAACTCCGGCATTATGAAAGGTTTAGCGGCCGGTACAGCCCATATCACCGCAAGAGCAACGGATGGCAGCGGATTATCCGCAACCGCGGCGGTAACCGCCATTGTACCTGGTCTTAACATTGTTGGTCAGGACCGCGTCGCGTCCGGCGATTCGATTGACCTGACTGCCAACCTGTATACCGCGGATTACGAAAAGATAACAAGCTATCAGTGGAGTATGAAAGACGGGTCGAGCTACATCGCCTTAAACGGAACAACCAGCAGCACCGTTTCCGTTACAGGCAAAAACGTAGGTATTGCTACTATCCGCCTTTCGGTTGGAACCGACCAGAATCATACGTATACCAAAGAAATGAGCGTTACCGTGTTTAAAAAAGTCACTTCCATTACCCTGACCGGCACAACTATGATCGTAGGCTCCACTTATCAACTTCATCCAGTCATAAGTCCAACGGAAGCAACGGATAAATCTATTGCTTGGCTGCCTAGCAGCAACTCAAGCGCAGCAACCGTAAACAGTTCAGGCCTTGTCACCGCCGTTGGCGTTGGAGAAGCGACCATCACCGTACAGGCGCAGGATGGCAGCGGAGTGACGGGCAGAGCGGTCATTAAGGTCATTGATCCGGTTCCCGTTATTTCGGGACCAAGCGCAATCGAGCTTGGAACGGACGGAACGCTGTCTGTTGACCTGACTACGGCAACCGGTGATGTCATTACTTCTTATGAATGGGCCATTACAAAGGTTACGGGGCAAGCAGATGCGAAGGGTTCCACCACAAGCAAATCGCTGGCCTTTACCGGCAAACAACCAGGTAAAGTGATCATCAAGGTTACGGTTCATACGAAGAACGGGAAGGTCTACGTTTCCGAACAGGAGGTCACCGTCAAATCGGTTACTCTCCGACTGGAAAGCTCCTATCGGATCCAGGTTGGCAAATTGAAGGATTTGTTCGCTGCTCTGGCTTCCAGTCCCGCCGCAGGCAAAACAAACATTAAAGGCGATCTGCAGTGGTCTTCGAGCAATCCATCCCTTGCAACGGTAGACGGCAGCGGCCGCGTAAACGGCATAAAAACGGGAACAGTCACCATTACGGTCACGTACAGAAACGATCCGTCCATAACGGCAAAAACAACGATCATCGTGGAAAGAAGCACGACCAGCGGCGAAAAATATTGATTCTGCAACCAAAAACAGCCCCGATCCTGAAGAGGATCGGGGCTGTTTGTTGATATTGGCCGCGAAAATAGAGTCCTAGACTACTGCTGTTTATTAAGCATACTAAACGGTTTTACCTTCATTTTGTAAGGCAAGCACTTCCCTTGCTGCTTCTATAAAAGATAACACGATAGGTGAAAGCCACTTGTCTTTATGCCACAACATCTGTGTATACACGTGCAAGTCTGGAATTTGCCATGAAAGGGGAACTAGTTCCCCTCGTTCAACTTCTGCTTCCGTAACGATTTCCGGAAGAAAGGCAATACCGATTCCTGAAATTGCGCATTGTTTAATGGCCTCAGCGCTTTGAAATTCTAAATACGTAATGCTATCAATGCCCTCTTTCTCAAATGACCGGTCAAACATGGTTCGATAGGGACAGCCTTTTTCATTTGTCAGGAACACTTGCCCGTGAAAATCTTCAAGCTTTAGCACAGTCCGTTTTGCGAGCGGGTGATCTGGAGCGGCGAACAAGCGGAAATTTTCTTCAAGCAA
This sequence comes from Paenibacillus sp. BK033, assembly GCF_004345425.1. Taxonomy (GTDB): domain Bacteria; phylum Bacillota; class Bacilli; order Paenibacillales; family Paenibacillaceae; genus Pristimantibacillus. The sequence continues at coordinate 1,009,499 of NZ_SLVP01000001.1, read as the reverse complement.
CGTTTCCACGGTAAGTCCGGTCGATCGAATCGGTTCGTCCAACATATAGACAATATCCGCGGTTCCATCAAAGAGTGTTTGCTTGAGCTCTTGATTCGGAACGGAGCGGAAGATCAGACGGACTCCCGGATGCTGCGAACGAAACCGTTGAAAGACAGCTGGAAGCCGATAGGCGCAAATAACCTCATTGGCACTTATCGTTAGGATGCCGGTTAGATTTTCATTGTCATGAACGACGCTGTGAGCTTCATCCAATTTGTCGAGAACGGCTTGAATATGAGTTAAAAAGCGCTTACCCGCAGTTGTGAGAACAAGCTGCTTGCCCAAGCGATCAAAGAGGCGGACACCAAGCTCTTCCTCCAATGCTTTAACTTGCATCGTGACGTTGGAGGGGACGTAATTCAGCACTTCAGCAGCCCGAGTGAAATTTAATGTTGATGCAACCATGCGGAACGTCTTTAGTTGGCGCAACTCCAATATACGTTCCTCCCTTACTTTCAAAATTATTGAATACTACTATGAATTCCATTCACTTTTATTGAGGATATCACGGATCTATACTAACAACAAGAAATACAATTTAAATGTATGGTTTCAACACGAAAGGAGCAAACAACACGATGGAGTATGAAACTTTTGATTTGGGTGACGTATCTTTGCAATCTGGACTGACGTTGCCGAACGCTTTTCTTGCCTATAAGACTTACGGAACATTAAACGAAAAGAAAGATAATGTCATTGTGTATCCAACGGCTTTCGGCGACCAGCATGTTCAAAATGAATGGTTAATTGGAAGTGGGATGGCACTCGATCCGGAGAAATATTTTATTATCGTTCCGAATCTGCTGGGCAACGGATTATCTTCGTCTCCTAGCAACACACCTCCTCCATTCGACCGTGCTAAGTTTCCGCAGGTGACCATCTATGACAATGTCATGCTCCAGCATCGGCTGATTACCGAAAAGTTCGGCATTCAAAAGATTGCTCTCGTAGTTGGATGGTCCATGGGAGGCATTCAGGCCTTTCAATGGGGTGCAAGTTTTCCTGAGATGGTGGAGCGAATTGCACCTTTCGCGGGAATTGCCAAGCCGTGGCCGCATACCTTTGTTGTCTTGAAGAGTATGGAAGCTGCGCTGCTATCTGCGGTTGGTTTCGATTCAAGCAAACTAAACCAGCTGACTTTTGAAGACATGCGCGCCGTTGGCCGGGTCTATGCGGGATGGGGATTATCGCATGCGTTTTATAGAGAGGAGCATTATCGTAAGATGGGATTTGACTCCTTAGAAGATTTTGTGGCTGGCGTCTGGGAAGATAGCTTTATGAAGATGGATCCACATAATGTCCTAGCCATGTTATGGACAGGCCAACATGCGGATATTAGTGCAAACCCCTCCTATAACGGAGATTTTGATAAAGCGCTTAAGAGCATTAAAGCTCTCGCCTGCATCATGCCGGGAAGCACTGACCTCTTCTGCACAGCGGACGATAATGAATACGAAGCTAAGCTTATACCTAATGCAGTCTTTAAACCAATCCCTTCGATCTGGGGCCATTTTGCCGGTCGCGGAATCAACAGTGCCGATAATCAATTTATTGATGATCACCTAAAACACTTGTTAGCCCTTGGCACAAACGAATAGATCGCGATTTGCATTGCTGCCAGTTATTTCTGGATCAGCTGTCGGATATTTATTAAATTCTGCTGAGCCCTGGACATGTTTTTAAAATGCAATAGACAACTAAAATAACTCAATTATCAAGTTAGTCAAGTCATAAGCTATATTTAAATTGCCCCTACTAAACCTTGAATCTTGAACTAAAAAATCTGCCGGTTGCTCGGCAGATTTTCCTGTGATCGTGCGAAGATATCCAACAGTAGCCTTACATTAGCGCATAAAAGACAGCTGATCGTTAACTACTGGCTCCTCAATGTCTATATTCAACAAACGATCTGAATCCAAATCCGTTCCAACGCCAGGAATGGTATCCTTTTGAATATGAAGGAGCTTCTCACTAATATCCCATAACTTCTTTGCGGACGCCGGATCAATGGCCCAAGGACGAACGCCATGTTGAAGCTGGCTGTCTGCCGGTACGACCTCAGCGATATCGCAGTCCTCACAATAGACGCCGCCCATGCCATTCAGCATTGGACTTACCGCACACCAAACCGAAGTAGCGGCACCTTGCTCGACAGTTTTAAAGCCACCGGATGAAGTATAGGAACCGTCTACATTGCGGGTAACGCCCCATGCCGCCAAATCTTCGTTACTCAAATGCCGAACCAAACCGGACAAGATCGCTCCGGGGTGAACTGCGAATGCGCGAATCCCGTATTCTTGCCCGCGGCGATCGAGCTCCACGGCGAACAACGAACACGCAGTCTTCGACTCCCCATAAGATATGTTTTTATCATAAGGCCTTTTGTTAAAATGCAGGTCATCGAAATCGATCGGTCCTATCATGTGACCTATGGACGAAAGCGCGATGACTCGTGCATTACCAGAACGCTTCAAAGCTTCCCACAAGCGTAACGTCAGTTGAAAATGCCCGAGATAATTCGTAGCGAAATGGGTATCGAACCCGCGTGCGTCTTTTCGTTCAGGGGTAAAACTTACGCCAGCGTTTAAAATAAGCAGATCCAGCTCTCGACCAGAGTTCATAAATGCTTTTGCAAATGCTTCAACCGAGTTCGGATCCATTAGGTCGAGTCCGATTACCTCGACATTAGGAAGAGAAGCAAGAATTTCTCGTGCGCGCTCCACGCTTCTGGCACCGACAATAACGGTTGCCCCGGCACCTGCTAACACGCGAGTTGTTTCAAGTCCGATCCCACCATGCCCACCTGTTACGATAACTGACTTGCCATGAAGGTCTTGACCAGCTACAATTTCTTGCGCGGTTGTTTCGGGTCCGTATCCGGAATGCAGCGGTTTCTGTTCAGTTATCATAAGCTAATGCTCCTTTAAAGTGTTTTTCAAATAATGTAGGATAGATTTTCCTGTACCGATAATTAATATTCATGTTTTCCGCCATCAAAAATAGGCTAACCAGTATATTCTGGTTAGCCTATTGATACGAAAAGCCGCGTATACGCGGAATTTCGTTGCTTTTTTAGAATTCGTTTGATGCCGCAGTCTGTTACTTTATAGGCTTCATAAGTCGCTTCGAGAGTTCATATGCGCTTCGTTCCACCCAGTTGTGGGCGAGTTTCCCATCACGAACCTCCCATACCGCGATGCCGGTAAGCTGAATCGGGCGATCGTCGGGCAGAGAACCAAGTACGCCTTGGTTGTATCCCGTGACTACCCATCGCGATACAACGCGCTTGCCGTCGGCGCCGCTGAACATATCAAGGCTTTTTAACTTGATGTCGCGGATCTTCGAAGTGAATGTTCGTGCCCACTCCTTAAATGCAGCGCGACCCACAATGTCACCGTCCGCGTTCGAGAGAATAAAGTCATCCGTACAGAGACGGTCGATGACATCGAGGTTCTGCGGAAGGTTGTAAACGTTGGCCCATAACTCCGTTAGAAGCTCTTCGCCGATATTGCTGGATAAATTCATATGATCACCTCGTGTCGATTACACGGAATAGCCAAAATTACTCATCGACTGACCCGCTTTAGTTATTTTATGAAGTCCAAATGTTAATTTCTAAGTGTTAACGGTATTAAGCGAGTATTGGTGGCCCAATAATGAAGGTGTCATTCTGCTCGGCCAGTCGCCCAATTTCCTCGATTGAATGTCGGCCGATTTCAGGAAAGAAATCATCGATTCCGCCTGGTGCGAAGGTGAATAGGATACGTCCACTATTAGGCCCGACGTTTGCCCACGCATGAGGTAGGCCTCGTGGAACCACGACACTCGTGCCTGGAGCAGCCTCTAATTCCTCCTCTCCCACTTGGAATCGGAAAGTTCCTTCAAGAATCTCGAATATCTCTTCCCTTTCCTTATGAATATGCTTTGGCGGACCAATCAAAGCTGGTACACGCGCTTCAATGACGGTTATTGCTCCGCCAACTTGACTGCTGTGAATACGAATAGCCATTTGTTCGCCCGGCATCGTATCGAACCATTCGAGATCCTTGGCGAAAGTAACAGCTGCTTTGTTTAAAGCCCTATTAACCTGTTCCATTTTCATTTCTCCTCGCTATCCGTTTTTATTTTATCTATCCGCTGCACCAACACTTTCTCTTATATGACAAACTTTTGACCTATCAGTTGTTCGCTAAGGCTCCAGAGCCGATCGGCTGCTTCGGCGTCAACCGCATACGGCATCACACCGGAATCCGTTAAGGTTGAATCGTTGTCCAAATAAAAGTCCGACTCAGCGTCATGCCCGAGAGAAGCGATATCACAGTTCTCACAGTAGACGCCGCCCATATTGTTAAGCTGCGGACTCGTCGCGCACCATACGCTGGTAGCGGCCCCTTGTCCTACCGTCTTGAGATTTTTCGCGGGGTCGAGAACAGGCTGTCCGTGCTCGTCAATGACGCCGGCCGCTCGAAGTTCCTCCTCCGAAAGATGTTTTTCGAGACCTGTGCCGACAATGCTGCCCGGATGAAGGGAGAAAGCCCGAACGCCGTCGGCCTGACCGCGTTTGTCCAGTGCGACAGCGAAGAGAATGTTGGCCGTCTTGGACTGGCCATAAGCTGCCCAGCGATCATAGTCGCGTCGATCGAAGTTGGGATCATCAAATACGACAGGCGAAAAGTGATGCCCCCAAGACGAAACCGACACCACCCGTGCGCCATTTGCCTTGCGCAGCGCTGGCCATAGCCGTGCAACAAGCTGGAAATGACCCAAATGGTTCGTCGCGAATTGCGATTCATATCCCCTCGTATCGCGGAACAGCGGAGATGCCATAATGCCTGCGCTGTTTATCAGGATATGCAATGCTTGTCCGGTGGCAAGAAACTTGTCTGCAAACGCATTAATCGAGGAAGAGTCCATCAGGTCCATCACTTCAATATCAACGCCGTCGATGTTTGCAAGAGCGTTCACCGCTCTATTGTAGTCACGCGTTGGAACGATAACCTTGGCGCCAGCTGAACGCAACACACGTACGGTTTCAAGACCGAGCCCGGAATAACCTCCGGTAACGATGGCGGTTTTGCCGGAAAGATCAATCCCCTTAATAACGTCTTCAGCTGTTACAGAAGCTCCAAACCCGGAGCCGATTGGTGTTTGCATTGTTGTCATCATAAAGTTCCCCTTTAAAGGTTAGTATAATAAATGGCTTATCGAGCGTTTGCTATCCGTATTGGAATGTTAGCCGCAAAGTCCAGCTCGTTCAGTTGGCAACCCCATATTGTAATTTTTTATTTATGCGTGATCATCATAATAAGTCTCCTTTATTGATATTTAGACAAATAACGTTTAATGTCTACATGCATATAGTATACGACTAGACAAAGTTTGTAAAGTGTATAATAATTACATCATGGACGATAAAAAAAAGCTTCATATACTAACCGTTGCATTGGACGTGTTTTTCAAGTATGGCTATAAGCGAGTGTCAATGAATGAAATAGCAGAAGCCGCCGGCATTTCTCGTGCGGGCCTCTATCTGTATTTTAAGAACAAGGAGGAAGTTTTTAACGCGACGATTCTTCATTACGGCGACCTTCTTATTGAAGAAATAGTGGAAGGGCTTAGTTCGAGGAAAACGCCTGAAGACAAAATTTTATATGCGTTCGAGGTATGGTCAATTAACAATTTTGATCAATCGTTGGATTCACCTGAAGTAAAAGAAATGACTGAAAGCTCCTATACATTTGCTCAAGAGGCACTCCATGCGAGCTACAATAAGCTTGAGGTTGTTCTGGTCTCCATCTTGGAATCCCAGTTGAAATCGGCCAACTGCCTAAATAGCCTATCCTCTGAGAAATTGGCTCATCTTTTAACAAGTGCAAGCCGCGGGTTTAAGATTGTCGCCAGAAACTCTTCGGAGCTTCGCGAAATGATTGAAGATTTGCTTCGATTGATTCTTAACAACTAGGAGAGAATGTTTCATCTCTTGCAATCCGGAAAGCCGACTATAGATCGGCTTTTTTGCTTTCTTTATTTTTCTAAATATCTGCACAAAAATCACGCTATCCTTCAGTCAATAAAAATGGCAGCTGAGCAGCTGCCTTGGTTAGTAGGTTATTAATGTTCTCTTATATTAGAAGGGATGATTAATTGACAATTTTACTGTAACTAACTGTTTTTTCGTGTCTCCATCAACAAAAACTAATATTGGTCCCAAAATTTTTTCCTAAAATGCTTACTCATGTCCATAAAAATAAGCGTTGCCGGATTAATGACAACGCTTATTGTTTTTTTATATTTTTAATCGAGCTATTGCCTTGTTGTTACCACACTCCCGTAAACATTTGGTTTGAATTCCGAACTTCCGGCCATCCATGGTAGCAGTAGCATTGCTGGTCAATCATCGATTCACCGCATATCGCTCCAACTTCATTTCGTACCCAGACCTTCGCGCGGATGCCGACGGATCAATTCCTGCGCAGCCTCGCCTCTTCCGGTTTCCTCAAGCCGAGTTACATAGTCCTTCAGATGGCCCTTCGCATGGTAGGGCCCTCCTTCCCGGATTACCGTCCACAGCGGGTCGATATCGCTCTTCATCGAAGCCATCATGCCATCATGCCATTCATTCAAGTAATAGACCGCCTCGCGGCACAGAGCCTTGCACGACTCAGCCAAATTATGCTGCTCGTGCGGATCTTCCTTCAAGTTGAACAGCATCTCTTTATCGAACAAGTGGAACCCGTCATGATACGTTCGAATGTACAGATAATCCCCGAAGCGAACGCTGCGCTGACAGACATGCGCGCATTGGGAGACGACGAGATACTCCCGCTCTCTGCCCACGGACGCTCCTCCCGTCAGAACCTGCGCATAGCTCGATCCGTCCCAGCCCGGCTGCGGTTCTTTGCCCAGCAGCTGCGCGAGCGTCGGCAACAGGTCCAGATGATAATGCAGTCCTTCGTCTACCTGACCCCGCGCCAGTCCCGGCCACCGGATGATCATCGGAATCCGGCACGTCCCTTGGTCGGCTGTCCCGTGTTCGCCATAGATGCCAAGCTCGCCCATATTCTCGCCGTGATCGGCGGTAATGATGACAACCAGATCATCCATGACTCCCTGTGATTCCAGCGCCTTGAACAGCTGCCCGATATTGTCGTCCATAAAGCGAATGCCAGTGTCATAGCCGTCGATCATCCTGCGCAGCCCCTCCCGGTCCTTGAATTCGCCGGGATGCCTCGGATACTTGGGATTGGTAATGTTATCGAACATATTGATCTCCTGCGCGCTGTGTGGACCTACCTTCATCGTCGTATGCGCGAGCAGAACCTCGTCCGTTATCCAATCCGGCAGCGGCTCGTCTTGGAAAGGATGGCCGAAAGCATCCGGAGCCCTGTACGGCGTATGCGGATCCCAATAATTGACGTACAGGAACCAATTATCTTGACTCGCATTCCGCTCGATCCAATCCAGAACGACTGGCGTGACCTCTTCGGCCGACTCCATCCCGCCTCGTCCGGTATTGTGGATCTCGTTGAAGCCGGCGTAGAACGTCCACGCCGAGTGGCGCTCGCCGAACGGGCTGATCAGCGCGGTGCGAAGGCCGGCGGACCGCAGCAGCGAAGGGAAGCTCTCATGATTCAGCCGGCTGCGGAATTGACGGTCTTCGCCGTCATGCCTCACATCACCCGCGGTTCCGCCATGGCCGACGACGCCGTTATGAATGCCGAATCGTCCGGTCATTAGCGCGGTACGCGATGGAAAGCACGGCGCATCCGAGGTGTAATAGTTCGTAAAACGCACCCCTTCTTCGGCGATCCGGTCAATGTTCGGTGACGTATTCCGATGATAGCCGTAGCAGCCGAGATGATCGGGCCGCGTAGAATCCAGGTCGAGCAGCAAAATTCTCATGTCGAGCACTCCTTTGAACATTGTTAATAGTCTGTCCGCGGCATCCCGATGCCCCTAGATACTGCCCTACCCTTTCACCGCACCGGCGATCCCGTCTACGAAGAAACGCTGCAGCAGTAAAAAGATGACGATGATGGGCACGAGGGCGATCGTACCTCCGGCCGCGATTCCTGTCCAATCTACGATATTCTCGCCGCGCAGCGCGTATAACCCGACCGCCAGCGGCCGGATGTCCGGCTTGCTTAACGTCAGCACGAGCGGCAGAAGGAAGGAATTCCACGTCCAGATGAACTGCATGATGATCATGCTTCCGATGACCGGTTTGGCGAGCGGGAGCATGATTGAGACGAAGGTCCGAAAGAACCCGCAGCCGTCGATAATGGACGAATCCTCCAGCTCCCTTGGCAGCTGGCGAAAGAACCCGGCGAACAAGAGCACGAAGACGACATGGCTGCCGCCGGACTCCGCCGCGATTACGCCGGGCAGCGAATTCATCAGCCCGAGCTTCTTGATCAGCTCGAAGATCGGGATGATCGCGAACTCGAGCGGGACGAACATGCTGGCCGCAAATAGAGCCACGATCAGCCTTTTGCCGCCGAACGAATAACGCCCGATCGCGTAGCCGCAGGTAGCCGTCACGAGGAAGACGATGAGGATGACGGTAACCGTAATGACGACCGAATTGACGAAATACTGGCTGAAGTTCCCTTCGTTCCATGCCCGGCTTAGGTTCGCGAAGTGTAACGAGCTCGGAATGAGACTGAGCCCGTTGTTAAAGAATTCCTCCTCCGTTTTGAAGGAAGCGGCGACCATCCATAGGAACGGATACACCCAAATGACGAGCAAACCGGCGGAGACGAGGTACAGCAGTACTTTTCTGACGGTCCGCAGCACCTTCTTGGCGGCAATCGCGTTCATCGCTTCACGCTCCTTTCACTGCCGCGCCTACCAAGACCGGTGCACAGCCGCTGGATGACGCCAATCGCGAGCACGGTCGCCGCGAACAGAATGCCCGCCGCCGATGCGTAGCCGAGTCTAGGCAGGCCGAGCTCGCTGGAGAACGCGTAACGGTAAATATAGGTGGACACGACATCCGTAGCGAAGAAAGGTCCGCCGTCGGTCATCGTTTTCACCAGATCGAATACTTTCAACGCGCCTGCGATATCGAGCAGCAGAATGATCAGGCCGATTGGCACGATTAGCGGCAGCGTTATGTACCGGAATACCGCGAAGAACCCGGCGCCATCCACTTTGGCCGCTTCGTGCAGTTCGCGCGGAACGCTCTGCAAACCGGCTAGCCAGTACACGACGTTAATGCCGAGATTTTTCCATACGTAGATGATAATGACCGTGAACAGCGCCCAATCCGCATCGCCCAGCCAGTTGATCGGCGAATTCAGGATGTGAAGACGCTGAAGCAGCCAATTGACCGCGCCGTCGGACGCCCAGATGTACACCATGATAATCCCGACGATCGAGGCGGTCGTCACCACGGGCAGGAAGATAACCGTACGGTAAAAGGCTGCGAAGCGCAGTTTCGGATGATTCAGAATGACCGCTGCGGCAAGCGCAAGCCCAATCTGCAGCGGGACGGCGCCCAGCATAAAGACAAATGTGTTTCGGTACGCCTTCCAGAAGTACGAATCGGCGATCAGCGATTTGAAATTATCGAGACCGATAAAGGCGGAACGAGAATCGAGCCCCGACCAGTCCAGCAGCGAATAGTACCAGCTGACCGCGATCGGCCAGCCCGTAAACAAGAGGAACAGTGTCAGATTCGGCAGCACGAACAGCCAGCACCAAAACTGGACACGAGTATGGCGGGATCGTGCTGTCCGCCCCCGTCCCAATGTTCCCTTAGAAGGTAATACTTCAGTTTGCAATTTCATGGCGTCCTCCTTCAGGGAGAGGAATAGGGATAACGCCATTCCTCCACACCAGTGCTTGGCTTCCTAGATCATTTGGCTGCAGCATAATCATCAGCCTCGTAATTCTCCAGCGGCTTCCAATTAGCGAATTCAAAATCCTTGGCGTCGACCGCGGCGCCGTTCTTCTTTGCCGCCTCGATCGCCTCCGACCACGCGCGGTCCAGCTGCTCGGACAGTTGATGAAGCTTCTTGGGCGCATCCGAGATCGCGCCGCCGACCACGCCGGCCAGCAGCTCGCCCAAGCTTGGATGCACGTCCTTGAACGCCGCGAACACTTCGGAGACGGCAGGGTTCAAGATGTTCGGATCCGGGACCATCCGGCCATACTGATTCGCGATATCGTAATATTGCTTCAGCTGCTCGGAAGTCGCATATTTCTCATTAATGCCTTTAACGACGGAGAAGGAATCGCCGGTCTCCACTTTCTTCGCTTGGAAGAAATCGCCGCCGTAGTATTCCTTCAGATAGAGCGCTGCTTCCTTCGGATGCTCCGACTTCGCGGACAAGCCGAGCCAGCCTCCTGAGCTGGTCAACGGAAGCGCGCCTTTCTGCCGGCTGTCCGGAACCGGAGGCGGCGCGACGCCGAAGTCAAGCTCCGGGTTATCCCGCTTCCATACCCCGACATTCCAGGCGCCTTGAATAATGAACCCGGCCTGGCCTTGCGCGAATAGTGCCCGGGCTTCCGGCGCGGACAGGCTCATCGTCTTCGGATGATAGCTGCCGTCCTTGGCGATCGATTGGAACAGGTCGAATAGACCCAGCACGGCCTCCGAATCGTACGTCGTTTTCTTCGTGACGAGGCTAATCGGCGACTGGCTGTTCAATCCGCTTCCTGCAAGGGCAGACCAGTCTCTTGCGGCATCCGTCCAGCGGTTCGTCTGTTTGCCGCCTTCGATAATGCCATAATACTTCCCGTGGCCCGCTTCCGTAATTTTCTTGGCGGCTTCGCGGAATTCGTCGTACGTGGCCGGCGGCTTCTCGGGATCAAGCCCCGCCTCCTGGAACAGCTTCTTATTGTAGAAGAGCAGCGTGCCCGGCAGAGACAGCGATTCGGGAATCGCATAGATCTTGCCGTCCACCTTCGTCGTCCCCTCTTGGAACGTCCCATCAATGAACAAGCTCTTAAAACTGTCGTCGATGTAAGGGTCAAGCGGCTGGAACCAGCCGTCCTTCACCAAGGTCGCCAGCTTCATGCCGGTCGGGATCGGGAACAGATCCGGCGCCTCTTCCGACTTCACCGCTGTTAGAATCGTGTTCTTGAACTGGTCAATCGTTAGCTGTGTATATTCAATCTTGATATTGGGGTATTTCTCCGTAAACTTCCGGTGGAACTCCTCCCGGATTGCCTTCGTGCTGTCGCTCCAATCCATTACGCGCAGCGTCACTTGCTCGGCCTGCCCCGTGTTTGCTCCCGCGTTACTCGTCTGCTCCGAGCCTTCGGCAGGCGCAGACGCATTCGACGAGCATGCCGACAATAAGCTCATTGCGGCAAGCAGCATGATAGCGGTTCTCTTTTTTCGCTCAAACCCCTTCATTAATATTATTCCTCCCTGTATACTATGATATAAACTAATAATACCCGATCGCCCGGACCAGGTCATGTAGAATCCAACGGCTTCGTGTACAATTCTCTCTCTAAAAGAAAAGAGGCTGCTGACATGTTATCGCTTATTTCCGTTCATTACGACAACCGTATCCCAAACTGGCGCAACGGCATGGCCAGGCTGACCTGCAATATTCTGGCGCTCATTACCGAGGGCAAGATCCGCTATACGGTCAACCAGAAATCCTATATCGCGGTCAAAGGCGATCTGCTTTTCATCCCTGCGGGATCGTGGCGGGCTAGCGAGAATTACGAAGGGGAGCACGCCAAGCTAACATTGCTGTTCAACTATGGCGAGGAAGAAGCCGGCGAGATTGAGCTTCTGGCAAGGTCCGAATTCCGTATGGGCAAGCTGCGCAGCTTCGAATATATCCGGCACCGCTTCGAGCGGCTGTACCGGGAATGGACCGTAGAAGGGAAGAATCGCCGGATGGTCTCCACCGGAATTGTGCAGGAGATCATCGGCATTGCCACACGTGAGATGGAAAGCTCAGACATCGCGCCCAATAAGCTCAAGCTTGCCGGGAAGCTCCAGCAGTTTATGGTGGAGCATTACCGGGATGCCATCCCGATCGACCAGCTGGCCGGACTTATCCAACGGTCCCCGAATTACACGATCTCGCTCTTTCGCGAGGTCATGGGATTGTCCCCGATCCAGTACATGCACCAGCTTCGGATGAAGGAAGCTTGCCGGCTGCTCGGCGGTTCAGATCTAACGGTATCCGAAATTGCCACGTTCCTCGGTTATTACGACCACTCCTACTTCTACCGCATGTTCAAAAAGCATACGTCCTTGTCCCCGTCCGCTTACCGGTTGAACGGATCAGCCGAGGCTGCCCTTACCAAACCTCACGCAAGGTACTTTTAATCCGGGTCTTCTCGTTGCCTCTGTACGTGGTAAGGCATTTTGCGCTGCTGGGCATCATAAACCGTTCATTTCCGAGGATCACGGGGCTGTATAGAAGTTCTTGTCTTGAGAAAACGACAAGAACTTCTATACAATAAAAAAGCCGCAGTTTATGCGGCTTTCGTAGTATATATGTTCTTGCCATCCGACATTCGTGCATTATCAAGATATCAGTTGCTGTCTTGGACACGCTAAGCGTAAAATTCATAGTAAGAGCTCCAGGGTTTATATCCCCACGTTGAACAATGCCAACTAAAATCCGTGGTAGTTTTCCAATTAACTTAAAGATGGACTGCTGCCGCAGTCTACATCTTTTTTTTAGTCTACGACTATTCCGGCGGAAGGTGGCGAACATATAAACGCGGCCACCATACGCATGGACTTCATGCGCCCAGAATTTCTGCTAGGTGAAAAAGTCATCCTGCGGCCGATAGACGGGGTATGGGCCCTCCCATGCAGTCAAATCCCGGCTTACATACGCATCGAAGCCGGTTCCTTTGCCCCTATATTCGCATCGGTGCTGCCGGACAAGTAAAACAACTGTTCCCCGTTGCGTTCAAGCGGCAGTACGTACGGATCTCGGATCTGAATATCGATTTTACTACGCATAATATCAATTTCTTCACGAATATTTGTCATCAATAGGTCGGAAAAATCAACCCGATGTCACGCTTCTTCCGCATCACCCCATCATCGAAGGCAAGCAGTTCGTTTCCCTTGACAGTAAACGGCAACTCCATGCCCCTGTAGAAAAGCGTTCCTTCGACTGTCCGCGCGCTTAACCCAAGCACTCCTTTCAGCAAGCCCTTGCGATCTGCAATAATCCTTACGCCCGCAGGGAATCTTGCCATGCTTTTCCCGTCTTTCAGAATTTCGCTTTCTTCCGGCAGGTTGACCAGCTCAAAGGTTATTCCGTCAACGGTGCGCGAGTATGCGGTATGATGGGCGATCTCCTCGCCGTGGTCGAAGTCGTACGGCACCAGACCGCTGAACCACAGCTCCCCCTCCGGCGTTGGCATAATGCCGCACAGACGCTCCACGTAATCAAGCACGCACAGAATGGCAGGCGAATACGATTCCGTAAAACCCTCTTCCCCCGTCCAAGGACTGAGGCATTGCCCGAAGCGCTTCATATTCGCAATCGCGGCCAGAATCGGGTACATCACCCACGTAAGCTCCACATGTCGGCCATGATGTTCGAAGGCGTGCGGAGCGCGGATCAGGCTCAAGAAATTGGTCGGGCCTCCCCAGCTGTTATAGCTCGAGAAGGGGTCAAACCGCGGGTCGTCCATCGCCATCGAGGTGAACGGATATTTGGCAAAAAACTTGCGCGTATTCAGCAAATACCGCTCCAGCATCGCGTCAAAGAACGCCTTGTCGCCTACCTCGCAGGCCATGACGCGCAACAACACGTCAGATTGGACGCGGACGAAACGGCCTTGACGGTCTCTGTCGTAGAAGAAGTAGTCCTCCTCGTCGAAGCATTGCGCATACAGACTTTGAAGGCTTCGCTCCGCCTTCTCCCTCCATTCCGCTCCGCTGCCGCCGAGCACTTCGGCTATTTTGCCTAAATAGGCACGCTGACAGTAGACATTCGCGGTCAAATCCGGCGCGATGAAGGGAAGAATCGGCGAGTCCGGGTATACTTTTGCCGGGAAACCGAGATGCGGCGTGTCCGGCACATGCCAGAAACGCGGAGACAGATCATGACCGGTATCGAATGTGCAAAATGCCTCGACGGCTCCCGTCCCTCGCGTATCCCGATGCTCGGCAAGCCACTGGTCATGACGGCTCATGGCCGCGTACATCGCAGGCAAGAAATCCCCGTCTTGGCCATGAAGCGCGGCATGGTTCCATACGCAGCGGGCCAGCGGCGTAACCATCTGGATTTGGCGGAATACCGGTCCGTCAGCGGTAATTTTGTACGGCATCAGCCCGTCCTCGCGCTGGTGCGTTGCAAATGCGCGATAAGTCGATTCCGACACCGATGGTATGAAGCGGGACAGCAGCTCCGCGTTAATGGTGCCCGTGCTCTCCATCCAACAGCCGAGATAAATGCCGCCTTCATGCAGAATTGGCATAGGACCGCCTGTTGGCACGATGCAGTCCAGCAGTTTGCTTAGCGCGTTATAGTAGACCGTCTCCAGCCGGCCCGTGGACGCGAACCGGACTCCGGAGCTCTCCCACTCCGCCAGCACCGCCGCGTCGGATTCTTTCTTAAATTCGCCGATTCTGCTAGCCGCATCCAAACTGCGGAGTCTGTCTAGCAAATGTTCTTTCATCATATAAAGGTTAACCTCCTTCACCCTTCCATGGGAGGGAATCAAAGCGCACGCCTTCAAAATCAAAAGGCAGGCCCTCAGCCTGCCTTTCTAGCCAACGCTAAGCGACGGTTGGTTCGCCAGTCAGCGCAGTAACCCCTTACTTGTTGCTGTCGAATATCTTAACCGTTCCGCTGTAGAAGTCGGTTACGGCTTGCTCGACTTTTTTCCGGCCAAAGCCGATTTCCTGCACGGTGGTCTCGGCTAGCTTCGAGAACTCGGAGAAGCCCGGCAGGTTGTAGCTGACGGCGAACGGCTCGGTCTCCGCTTGTTTGGAGACGCGGCTCGTGTAATCGTAAATGAGGCTGTCGATTTCGTTTGCTTCGCCTTCGAGCAGCGTGCGGTTGGCGGCCGTGACCGGCACGCCGCGGTCATTGCCCAGGATTTTCGCCGCATCCGGATCATTGATCCAGAAACTCATGAGACGCGCGGCTTCGGCGGGATGCTCGGTTTTGGCATAGCCGGACATCCCCTGGCTCGATTCAAACACGACGCCGGTTCCTTTCGGGCCGCGCGGCACCTGCACAAGCGTCAGCTTATCCTGCGTCAGTCCTTGCATGGCGGTTAGCTGGTTGGACGCGGCAAGCGTCATGGCCACCTTGCCCGTAAGCAAGAGCGATTTGCCCGTATCGGTTGGCGGATTCGACACTTGGAGCTCCGGCGTTACGACGCCGCCTGCCTCGGAGGTCTTCTGCCAGTAATCAAACCATGGCCGGATATCCGCTTCCGCGAAGCCAAGCTGATTGTTCGCCATATCGTAGAGCTGCTTGCCATTTTGCTTCAGATAAATATCGAAGCCATCCACGGTGAAGTTATAGGTGCCGTAAAAGCCTTTGCCGAGTTTATCGGAGATCTGCTTGCTGATCGCCGCATAGTCGTCCCACGTCCAGCCGTCCTGCGGAACCGGAATGCCCGCTTTCTCGAACATCGTTGTATTAATCAGAATGCCCCTCGCATTGGCGCCGGCCGAGATATGCTGCAGCTTGCCGTCCAGCGTGCCGTATTCAATCATTGCTTTGTCCATATCCTTCAGGTTGAGCTCCTTGTCGATATATGGGCTGAGGTCAAGCAGGACGCCTTTTTTCGCATAGTCGACCACATTCCCGCCAAGGAAGAAAACATCCGGTGCCGTTCCGGAAGCCAGCTGCGTGTTAAGCTTATCGAAATAACCGGAGCTTGGCGCAAATTCGCCAATAACTTTAATATCGGGGTTTTTCTCCATGAAGATTTTCAGCGCCTCGTTCGTCCGGTCGGCACGGGCTTGATCGCCCCACCACATGACGCGAAGCTCGACCTGATCGTCTGATGCCTCCCCTCCCTCGGCCGGCTGCTTTGTGTTCGTCACCCCTTGATTGGAGGAACCGTTATTCGACGACTCTCCCCCTGCTGAAGGTCCGCCGCTTGTTCCCGAACAAGCGGCCATTACGGTCATTAGCGCCGTAAGCGTCAATGCTAACATCGATTTTTTCATATCGCTGCTCTCCCATTATAAGAACGTTTTAGTGTTAACCGCTTGCAATTCTATCGTAGCTGAAGTCCCGTTACGCGAGAATGAGAGTCCTTCGGCTCTTCGTTATCGATTTTTTCAGGTGGGTCTTACTTTAAGCCGGTCGTCGCAATCCCCTCGAGGAAATACCGCTGGAACAGGAGGAAAATGGCCGTGATCGGCAGGAGCGACAAGGCCGACATCGCCAGCAGTGCCCCCCAATCGGATTGCCCGGACGGATCGAACAAGGAACGGATGCCGAGCTGTACCGTGAACAGGCGGATATCGCTCAAGTAAATCATTTGACTGAAGAAATCGTCCCACGACCAGATGAACGTAAAGATCGCCGTCGTAATGAGCGCGGGTACGAGGAGCGGCAGAATGATGCGCCAATAAATTTGCCGCTGGCTGCAGCCGTCGATCCGTGCGCTCTCGTCGAGCTCGCGCGGGATGCCGCGGATGAACTGTACCATGAGCAGGATGAAGAACGAGTCATGGGCCAGCCATTTAGGCAGGATCAGCGGGAAATACGTATTGATCCACTGGAACTCGTTGTAGATCATATACTGCGGTACGAGCGTCACGTGATAAGGCAGCATGATCGTGACGAGCATCAAGGCGAACCATACTTTTTTCATCCGGAACTCAAGTCGTCCGAAGGCAAATGCCGCCAGCGAACAGGTGAGCACATTGCCCAGCACGCTCATAACCGAGATGAGCGCCGAGTTCATGAAGAACTTGCTGAAGGATACGCCATTGAGTCCGCGCCAGCCGTTGACGTAATTGTCGAGCGTGAATGCTGCCGGCCAGAGGCTTGTGTTCGTGAAAATCATCGTATTCGGTTTGAACGAGCTCGCGACCAGCCACAGCACCGGATAGAGCATGCCTATGCCGATTAGGATGATGATGAGATGTCTGGCGAGACGAGACAGGTTATGCCGCATCGTCATGCTTGTCTACCTCCCTTCCTTGCCGTCGCCGTAGAACACCCAATACTTCGAGGTGACGAACACGATGGCCGTGAAGATGGCAATGATGAGAAGCATAATCCAGGCAAGCGCGGAGGCGTAACCCATATCGAAATACGAGAAGCCTTTCAAATACAGATACAGTGTGTAGAACATCGTCGCATCGAGCGGTCCTCCACGCCCGTCTCCAATCATGAAGGCCGGCGTAAACGCCTGGAAGGAGTTGATAATGCTCATGATCAGGTTGAAGAAAATGACCGGCGACAGCAACGGCAGCGTAATCCGGAAAAATTGCCGCAGCTTACCGGCTCCGTCCACCTGGGAAGCCTCGTACAAATCGGCAGGTATTTGCTTGAGTCCAGCCAGGAAGATAACCATCGCCGATCCGAATTGCCAGACGGACAGCGTCACAATCGTATAGACGACATAGTCGGGATGGGAAATCCAGGACGGACCCTCAATGCCGATGCGGGCGAGCAGTTGATTGACTACCCCTGTCCCTTCGAACAGCTGTCGCCACACGATCGCAATCGCGACGCTGCCTCCCAGCAGTGAGGGCAAATAATAAACGGTCCGGTAGATGCCCAGCGCGCGAATGCCTTTGTTCAGCGCCATGGCGACAAGCAAGGCGAAGATCAGCCGCAGCGGCACCGACAGGAAGACATAAGTGAACGTAACGGTAAGCGATCTGGTAAACGTGCTGTCCTCGGTAAAGATGGCGGCATAGTTGCTGAGACCGATCCAGTCAGGCGGACTAAGCAGATTGAATTTGGTCATCGACAGGTACAAGGAACCTAGCATCGGACCAAGCGTCAGGCAAAAAAAGCCGAACAGCCAAGGCAGCAAGAAGGTATATGCGGTCAGGTTGTCCGAAGCTCCCGGCGGCTTGCGCATGGCATCGCGCCTCCTTTTCTCATAAGCGGTTGTGGTATGGGTTAAGCATACCGCCCCATGCGCATGACCGGAATTCGATTTCTTCGGCATCTCGTTTTCAATTTATTCAGGTCGCTTCTGCCGATACTCCGAAGGGCTCAGCCCATATACCCGTTTGAACTTGGAGCTGAAGTAGCTGGCATTCGAGAATCCGGTCAGCTCCGCAATGTCCCACAGACTCAGTTCCGTCTCCTCCAGCAGTCTGGTGGCCTGCTTCATTCGAACGTCGGTTACGTATTGAATGAACGTCTTGCCTGCCTTCGCCTTGAACAGCTCGGAGAAGTACGAAGGGTGATAGTTGAAACGTTCGGCGATCATCGATAAATGCAAGTCGATCATATAGTTTTCGTCGATAAATTGCCTTACGGCTTCAATGAGCGAGGACTCCCCCCGCTCCTCGGACGTATGGCGATCCGCTATGCGAATAGCGATCGGCATGAGGAAGCCGCTTGCTTTGGCCACCGAGTCAAGGCCCAGTACCTTCTCGGGACGAAGCCACAGCTGCTCGCCGCTTTCCAATGCGGTACGGGCAGCATGGGCAAGCGCTTCAAGCATGAGATACAGCTGAAAGATCACTTTTGTGAACCGTGACCGGGAGATCTGGAACGCTTCTTCCAGCTCGCGTCTTAACGTACGCTCGAAGGACGCGATTGCGCCTCGCTGGACGAAGCTGCGCAGCACTTTCACCGTATCCTCGGACAGCGCAGCTTGTCCTTCCGCCGCGCCTCGCGCCGAATCCTGCATTCCCCGGTCGGCCAGATTCCACGTCAGCAGCGAGGACATGTAGCCTTCGCTCCATTGTTTGAGGCTCCTTACGGAATGACCGATGCCAATGAACGGCTCCATGCCGATGTAAGCCGTTATATTCCTCTTTAGCGATTCGGTTAATAACGCGAGTTCTTTGTCATCCAGGATAGAGACGATATGGACCAATCCCGGGTAGCTTGAATCGCGGAACATGTTGGCGGATTCGCCGTATGCGCTCAAGCTTTCGCGGCAGACCAGCTCAAACGGCAGATGCATCTGATCCGGTGACCGGTCTTGGGCTGGCTGATTGTCGTTGTAAGCAAGCGGCCGAAGTCCGACCGTCAGGAATCGGACTGGGCAAGCGTCCCATTCACCTAGCTGGAACAGCTTGGCTCGCTCGAGCCGTTCGCGTTCATGGGCGAAATTCTCTTTGACGAGCTGGACGATGTATTGCTCCTTCATCTCTTTGTAATATTGCGACAATCGCCATTGCATAGCCGAAGCCTCGTTCTTCTCGGTCCGATCGTCGTCAAGCTCCTTGCGCAGCCGCGTCAGTGCCTCGCTTAATTCATCCCGGGCTACCGGCTTAAGCATAAAATCCCGGGCTTGATGGCGTACGGCAGCTTTCGCGTATTGAATATCCTCATAGCCTGTAATGACGAGCAGCCGAAGCTCCGGATAACGTTTCTCGCAAGCCTCGAGAAGGGAAACGCCGTTCATGAGCGGCATATTCATATCCGTAATCACGATATCGAACGGCTTTTCCGCCAGCATCGCCATCGCTTCGGCGCCGTTTCCCGCTTCCCCCGCAATCGTAAGGCCCAGCTTCTCCCAATGGACTTTAAGCTTTAAGCCCTGCCGGATTTCCGGTTCGTCATCCACGATCAATACTCGGTACATGCGCATGCTCCTCCCGGATCGGTAATAGGAGTTCAATGACCGTGCCTTCGCCCGGCACCGACTCGATGTGCAAATCAAAAAGCTCTCCGTAGTACAGCCTGCAGCGAGCAAGCACGTTTCCTAGTCCAATCTCCCGGCTGCGGCTGGTCAGCATCTGATCCAGCTGCACGCTGGCTGACTGGTCCTTCAATTTGACAAGCAGCTCCTCAGGCATACCCGGACCGTTGTCCGAGACGGATAACCGGAGCTGGCCGTTACGTCGACTGATCCGGATACGGACGATGGCGTTAGGCGATTGCCGAAAACTATATTTAACCGCATTCTCGATCAGAGGCTGGAGGATGAACTTGATGATCATTACTTTCTCCAATCCTTCATCGGCTTCCATCGTGACATGCAGCTTATCGCCGAAACGGACTTCAAGAATCGACAAGTAGTCCCGCACATAGTTCAGCTCTTCCTTAAGCCTGATCACGTCGTCGCTGATCCGCAGCGAGAAGCGAAGCATCTTGCCCAGGGACTCTATCACGTCGACCGTATCGTCCGTCCGCTTCTGCATGGCAAGAGAGCTCATTAGTTCCAGCGTATTGAACAGAAAATGAGGATTGATCTGCATTAGCAGCGCCTTATACTCCGCCTGCTGGCGAAGCAGCTTGAGCTCGAACTCGGTCTGGATATGGCTGCGAAGCTGGCCGACCATTTTGCGAAACGTCATCGTCACGAAACTCACTTCGCTTCTGACGCTGCGCACGGTTGGAATCCGTTCCTCCGCGCCTGCGAAATCGCCCCGCTGCACATGACGCATCGCCAAGACCAAGCGCGTGAGCGGCCTCGTAATGCCGTGCGATAACCATATCGCAATGAAAACGGATACAAGAAACAGTAAAATAGCGAATGTGACAATGCTGTCGCGCAGCGTATACAATTTCCCATACAAATCCTCTTCGCTTACGAAGCCAACCAGCATCCAGTCGGTGCGCCCCAGCTTTTTGTACACCACAATATCGTCGCCTTTCGCATGGCCGGAGGTATACTCTACGCCTTGCTTCTGCCGCCCGCCGCTCAGCTTCTCGATAAGTGCCGTCTTATCGGCATGCTGCCCGTATTCCGTCTGGGACAGCATTGGACCAAGCAGTTCATTCAGCAGGAAGATGGTTCCGCTCTCCCCGAGATGGATGCGGTTAAGCGGATCGAGCAAATACGCCGAGCTGATGTTGACCTTCATCACGGTCTTGGCCAATGCAGGCTCGAATTGGCCGATCGGCATCAGCAGGCTGATGACCGGCTTATTGTAGTATTGCTGCGAGTAGGGGTCCAGGTGCGCAGGTACCCATCGGACGCTTCGCTCTTTGAAATCCCGGTACCACGCCTCTTCTTTGAATGAGGGATCGAACGCGACTTCGTTGTTCATCCCAATTCGAAGACCGTCCTCCCGATAGATGAATACGGAGGAGACGATCGAATAATTGTTCGTCGTCTGGGTCAGGAAACGGCTGAACGTGATGTTCGCCAGACTTTTCTCCCCGGGCGACAGGTTGGGGTCCGTACTCGCAAGCTCCCAGCGATGGGTCAAATCGCTGTTGAAGACGAGTGACGAGAAATCGTACATTTGCGACTGCGCCATATCGATAAACGAGCCGTACTCGTCCATTTTTTCCAATGCAGACGATTCAACATAAGAGCGAATGATGGCGCGCGATTCTTTGAAGAGCAGAAGCGTCATGACTCCGAAGGACAGCACGAACAGCAGCACGAATGCGATAATCAGGCGGCTTTTGAGCGAATACAGCATACGAGACACTCCCTTATCGGTACAGCGAATACGAGACTATTGGCTGCAACTGCTAATGATGAAGATTATTGTCGTGGCAGATCTGCCTGTGTCCCTTATTGTAAGCGCGTTTTTGCATGAAAAGCTATACCGATCGCTTTGCGTCCAGTGAAAATAGAGTTTGAGACTGATCGATTTGATTTAACGGGGCTTAGGGGGTCATAAATAGTTAGCTTTCAACAATTAAGTATTAGACTGGCGCAAAAAATCAAACAGCGGCGGACCAAGACTGAGTAATAAAGTCTTAGACCGCCGCTGGTGTCATTCAGCTAACGTTTCCGTTGAATCACTAGAAAACTTTGAAGGAATGAAACGTTAGCCAGACACTATGCTGCGCTTCTGCAATAGGTTCACAAATACGCCTGAAGGTAGGGGCACTATCAACTAAAGGGCGAATCTTATTACCGTGACACAGATTTTTCTCGACAAGGCCACTATAATATACTACGTAATTCTGCCCGCTACTTTAACAAAAATGGCAACTGATCATCCTGATCAGCTGCCATTACGTTATTCTCAACTAACATTTCCCTTAGAATGACACCCGCAGTCTACAACTTTATAATTTACAGTCTAATACTTTATTTTTTCAAGACAGGAGAGAATAGCAGCTGCTTTTTTCCCACGATAACGCTTAGCTTCTTGACGCGGGGCAAGCCTTCATATTGATTCTCGAAGAAATCATAATCGTAGTTGATAATAAATCGCGATTCGTTAAAGGGAATGGTGTTTTGCAGCCTGGCATCAAAGATAATATCCGAACCTCCGTCAGTGGCTTTGCCAAGCACGGCATTGATCGTCAAATCTCCCTTCGAGAAGAAACCTCCCCGCAGCCAAAAAATGGAACCCACCCCATACAGCTCCGCGTCTTCATCCGTATAAAAGAAAGCATCCAGAATATTAGGATTAGATTCGGGGTTATACGTGCCGTAATCATTGTTGAAGGAGTCAACCTTGTTAACCAAAACCGGCCCTTTCGAGATCATGATCAGCTGCTTGCGTTCCCCTTTTTCGGTTTGAACACCCTTGATTTGGGCGTCTTCGATGGTCGTGCTCCCGAGCGTAAAGATGGTTGAATCCACTTGAACGCTATCGCTGATAAAGACATTGCCCGTCACCAGAATATTGGCTTTGACCACCAGCGGATCACTGGAATAGTTCGAAATCGTCAGATCCCCGTTTACGATCAGCCATTTATGATTGTCCTGCTTGGCGGAATCCGTGAAAATCAAGCTCTTGTAATCCAAGCCATCCAGCTTTAAGTCCCCATTAAAGAGAACCGTGTTCGTAAAGGAATTGAATTGAACAAAATAAGCATCGTATTCCTTCAGAGCTTCATTATAAGCATCCATCGCTGCCGTATCGTCCAAATCCGTAGGCAAGGTTGGCTTTGCCGGAGGACCGGAGGTCGCCGTTACGCCGCTGCCTTTCTTCAGAACAGCCGCCAGATTATTAAACCTGCCCTCTTCTCCGCTATGCGCCAAAGCATAATCGACGGCCGCCTTTATGCTGTTGCGGTCCACGTTGGTTGCTTCCTCAGCCTTATCGATAAAGGATTCCGCAACGTTAATCGAAATAAATTTCTTCTGGTCGCGAAGCTGAATTTTGCTGTTATCCACTCCAAGAATCTGTTGCAAAGTCAGGTCCGTTCGGGAATAAGGCTGATAGTTGCCCGTGATTTTGTCCAGCACTTTAATCGAGTCCATATTCTGGATAAAGATATTGCCGTTA
Source organism: Paenibacillus sp. BK033 (assembly GCF_004345425.1). Classification (GTDB taxonomy): domain Bacteria; phylum Bacillota; class Bacilli; order Paenibacillales; family Paenibacillaceae; genus Pristimantibacillus. Next base: position 986,200 of record NZ_SLVP01000001.1, on the reverse strand, counting down.
AAAAACGGATATTTCGTATCCTTTGTTTTATTGGGGTCATTGTTATATATGTATTTCGCGGTGTTATCGATAAGAAAGTCGCGACCGGCATAGATATTGCCCATTCCGTAAGCAGCGCCGTTTATAATGACATTATTCTCCGAGCCAAAGGCGTAATTCAGGAAATCCGGGTAAGCCCCTATCGTAACCTGCTGGGTCAGCCGCCTTGTTACGCCGTTAACCACCGCTTCCGCTGTCAGGTTCAGCTTGTAGCTGGTTTGCTCGCCAACGCTCACCTGCTCCGTTGTTACATCCGTAATTCTTCCGCTGGCTCCCGGCAGGTCGGTGCTGGTCGTGAGCCGCTGCAGTTCATCGATACCCGCCTGCATCAGCTGCGAGAGCTCCTCCGGCGCGATATCTTCCCTGCCATTATATTTGGTGACGAGAAACGAAGCTGCTTCATTTAATGTCTTTTCCGCCAGATGAAGGCTTTGCACGTCATTTTCCCTTGTCTCTGCCCGCGTTGCTCCGCCTAGCGTCGAACTGACAACCGCCGTACCCAGAATGGTCAGCAGCAAAATCATAAACAGAACCAATACCAGAGCGTAACCGCGCTCTTTCTCGCTTCCCATGCACCCTTCCCCCTAAAACCCGAATTTGCTTTCCAGAGTCAGCTGCTGATTCCGCCCGTTATGATTCTGCTCAAGCACCAGCCGGATCTCAATGAGACCGCTGCTGCATTCCGTTACATTCGTTTTGCATCTAAGCTCTATGGATGAAGCTTCAGAGGTTGGATTTGTCTCACTCGGCATATCCACAACCGATCGGGTATCCACCGTTCTGTCGCCGATATGAAGCTGATTATTCCGAATAATAATCTGCCGTTCTTCTCTCGTGCCTGCATCCCGCACCAGCGTAATGCCGTTCGCATTCTTCGAAATCAATTCCGGCCCGTACGAATACAGCTCCGTAATAATGGAGGACATCAACAGATCCGCATCATCCCGCAGAGCATTCTCCGTTTCGACCCGGTTATAGGTATTCATGCCAAACGTCACGACGGAAAAAATAATGCCTGCGGCGATCGACAGCAGCGTCATGGCTGCTATCAGCTCCACCAGCGTCAGCCCCTGCTCCTCGTTCCGCCACTTTTTAACGAACTCTCTCACTGGCGATATATCCCTCCACTTCCGCCGCGTTACGCGCGCTGGCAGAGCCGTTCGCCTTCTCTACCCGGACTAGCACGGGCAGCAGCTCCTCTGCCATGTTTTTCTTATCCGAATCGTGAAGCATCCCGTCATGCATTTCTCTCTGGTAGATAACGGAGATGGTATACTGCACGCCGTTAATATTGGGATTTAGAATTTGCTGCAAGACAGCCGAATCTTCGGCCAACCGGCCAACAGCGGCATCGCATCCGGTTAGCGGACAGCCGATAGCCGTATTTGAGGTGTTCGAGAAATAGGTCTGGATAGGCTCATAGCGCTGCTTCTCCATATAGAACAACGCGTTGCGGGCCAGATTGACCATAACCGTCTTGCTCTGGTTGCCTTTCGCATAGGTAAGCGCATTCGTGAAGAAGGAGGTCAGCATCAGGCTGACAACCGATAAAATAACAAGGGCAGCCAGCACCTCCACCAAGGTTAATCCGGATTCCTTGTTGCCATTCCGAATCCATTTCATGTCATTAGCACCTACGATCTACCTTCATTTTTCCGAAAAAACTATTTCCATTTTACTATAATCTAGCTTTTTTTACCATGAATAGTGGTTCTATTTTCATAGATTTTCCGCAAACGAAATAAGCCAGAAGAACTAGAATCGATTAAATAAAAAAGAGCAACGATGCCGGGAGGCATCATTGCTCTTCACTGTCGCCTGCTTTATTTTACGATCGCAATCGCAAGACCGTCATATCCCGGGAGAACGGTGCTCATCAGCCGTTCGTCGCTTGCAATCCGCTGATTGAAGCTTCGGACGGCTTTGACGGACGGACCTTCCTTGGCCGGGTCCGTTGTGCGTCCCCGCAGCAGGATGTTATCGCCGATAATAACCGCACCCGGATTGGAGAGCGCAATCGCATGCTCCAGATATACCGGGTACCCTTCCTTGTCCGCGTCAATAAAGAAGAAATCGAAGGTTCTGCCCTCTTCCTTCAGCTTCGCAAGGCTTTCGCGGGCATCCCCGATTATGTATTCAACGGCGTCGCCAAGCCCCGCTTCCGCCATATGCGCCTTCGCCACTTCCGCATATTCCGCCTTCAGCTCTAATGAAGTAAGCAATCCTCCCTCGGCAAGCCCCCGCGCAATGCAGATCCCGCTGTAGCCGCCAAGCGCGCCGATCTCCAGCGCCGTCTTCGCCCCATTCATCTTGGCGAGCATCGTCAGAAGCCTGCCGTATCCGTCAGCTATCGATATATCGGGCATGCCGCGCTCGGCGATCCCTTTTTTCGTGCGGACTAGGTCTTGGTCTTCGCCATATAGCCCGTCCACATATTGTTCGTCTGTCAATTTACTCTCAACCTCTCTATTTTTACAATTTGTAAAAGCTACCCTCTTTGTCCTATACTTGATTGTATGATTTTGACCGTGTGGATACAACTGATGTTTTCACAGGTAAGGGGAGAATTGTAATCATGACAACGATTAATCTTATCGCTACCGCGCCGATGGGACTGGAAGCGGTCGTTGCGCGCGAGCTGAAAACTCTCGGCTACACAGACCTTCAGGTGGAGAACGGCCGCGTCCGTTTCACCGGGCAGCCGATCGATATTTGCCGCACGAATCTGTGGCTTCGCTCCGCGGGACGCATTCTCGTCAATATGGGCGAGTTCAAGGCGACAACCTTTGAAGAGCTTTTCGAAGGAACGAAAGCGCTGGATTGGCCGGAATGGATTCCCGAAGACGGAGAGTTCCCCGTTAACGGACGTTCGCAGAAGTCGCAGTTGACCAGCGTTCCTGCCTGCCAAAGCATCGTCAAGAAAGCCGTAGTCGAGAAAATGAAGGACCGCTACGGCACCGAATGGTTCCACGAGGACGGCGGCCGTTATGTCATTGAAGTGACGCTCATGAACGATATGGCCATGCTGACGCTTGATACAACGGGAGCTGGCCTCCATCAGCGCGGCTACCGGAAAGTATCGACCGAAGCGCCCATCCGCGAGACGATGGCCGCAGCTCTTGTTGACCTCAGCCGCTGGAATCCGGAGCGTCCGCTGTATGATCCGTTCTGCGGCTCCGGCACGATTCTCGTGGAAGCGGCCATGATTGCCTGGAATATCGCTCCCGGTCTTCGCCGTTCGTTTAACGCGGAAGGCTGGCCTCTCGTCCCTCACGAGCTGTGGGATGAAGCGCGGGAAGAAGCGTTTGATGCCGTGAAGGATGATATCCCTTTGCAAATCGCGGGGTCCGACATTGACCCTTATGCCATAGAAATTGCGGAAGCCGCGGTTAAAAAGGCAGGTTTTGGCAAAGAAATTAAGTTAAAGGTTATGCCGGTGGCCAAGATCAAGCCGGAAGGCGATTATGGCGTCATTATTACGAACCCGCCTTACGGCGAGCGGTTGGGCGATGACAAGGATGCGGAAATGGCACTCATGCAATTTGGCCGGTCCGCGCTTTATTTGCCGACATGGTCGTTTTTTGCGATCAGCCCTTCCGCAAGCGTCGAGCATTATTTCGGCAGGCCGGCGGATAAGAAGCGCAAGCTCTTTAACGGCCGTATTCAATGCAACTACTACCAGTTCTTCGGCCCGCTGCCTCCCCGGAAATAAGAGAAAGGAATTTTTGCGTTTATGTTAAGTTACAACGAGCAACCTAACGCCTTGCGACGCTTGATGCGCTTCACGCTGGAATGGCTGAACCGCCTCAAGGGCGTAGACGTTATCTTCTTTTTTATCGCCATGCTGTTAAAGCAGCTGTGGTTCAACAAGCTGATCCATGTTCCGAATATGGATATGAACGGCTATGATACTGCTGTTGCGATTGGCACGCTGGCTCTTGTCACCTTCTGGACATTCTGGCTGCCGACACGCGGACGGATTATCGCCCTGATTGCGCTGAACCTGCTGTTATCGTTTATCATGTACGCCGACGTAATTTACTACCGGTACTTCCAGGACTTTATCTCTGTACCCGTGCTTCTGCAGGCGAATCAGGTCGATTCGCTTGGCGAGAGCATCGGGACGTTAATGCACGCGAAGGACTTTCTGCTTGGGGTAGATTGGCTGCTGATCATTCCGTTTGGGGTGTATGTCATCTGGAAAGGCCGTTCGGATCTTCGCAGGGATTCCCATGGCTATGGATACGGCTATTCCTCTCCGCGGAGAACGCCGCTTTGGCGTAAAGCGGTCATTCGGACAGCCATTAGCGCCGCGATCTTCGCAATCGGGATGTCGATGTCGATCGGCAACGTAAACGAAGCGAAAAAAACATGGGCGCTTGGCCTCTTCGACGGCAACTGGTGGAATGTCTCTCTGTACAATGTCACGGGCATCGTAGGTTTCCATGGCTATGATGTGTACCGCTATGCGAAGCTGCATTGGATCGAGTCCGAGCAGGCTTCCGCCGAAGAAACGGCGGAGGCGATGGCGTGGACGGAAGCCCGCGGCGATAAGCGCCAATCGCTTGAATCGGATCCTACGTTTGGCGAATACAAAGGCAGCAATGTCATTGTGGTACAGATGGAAGCTTTCCAGAACTTTATGATCGGCAAATCGATCGGAGGTCAGGAAATTACGCCGAATCTGAATAAGCTGGTGAAGGAGAGCGCGTATTTCAGCCAGTTTTACCACCAGACGGCCCAAGGCAGGACTTCGGACGCCGATTTCCTGAGCAACTGCTCGCTGCAGCCGATGATGAGCGGCTCCGTCTTTATCCAGTACCCGAATCATCAGTACAACTGTATGACAAGTACTCTTAAGGACAACGGTTATGCAACCGCCGCTTTCCATGCTTACGAGGGCGGCTTCTGGAACCGCAATACGATGTACGCCAATATGGGCTACGATACGTTCTATAGCAAAAAGAATTTCGAGATGGACGAGCCCGTAGGCTGGTCGCTAGGCGACAATTCGTTCTTCCGGCAGTCCGCGGATTTGATGGCGAAGGAGCAGCAGCCGTTCTATTCGTTCCTCATTACGCTATCAAGCCATTATCCGTTTACGATGCCGGTATCCGAGCGGAAGCTGAATGTCGGCGAGCTGGACGGCACGATTATGGGCGATTATTTGCAGGCCGTTCATTACGTGGATGCCTCCATCGGTACCTTTATCGACCGCCTGAAGGCGGAAGGGCTTTGGAATAACACCATCGTTGCTTTCTATGGAGACCATGATAATTCGATCCGGGATTGGAGCCTATTCGAGACCTTCCTTGGACAGCCTCTGAACGACCTGCAGCGGGAAATGATTCTGAAGCAGGTGCCGTTTATCGTCCATCTGCCGGATGGCAAATACGCCGGCACGCATACGAACGTTGGCGGACAGCTTGATGTCACGCCAACGATCCTGCATTTGCTTGGCATCTCGACGGCTGACATGACGCTGCTTGGTCAGCCGCTTATTACCAGCCAGCAGCAAAGCAAGCTGGTCGTGCAAAGAAACGGTGCTTTCACCGACGGCACCGTCTATTATATGCCTTCCGGCGATGCCGTCGCAGGCAACGGCAAGTGCTGGAACATCGCCGCGAATAAGCTTGGCGATGTGCAGAAATGCCTCGGTGCGGTGGAGGACGCGCGCACCGAGCTGTCCATGTCCGATCAAATCGTGCAGCATGATTTGATTGCATCCTTCCGCGCAGCCGCCGTCGAGGCAAGCGCGGATGGCGGCGCGGCAACCGCCGTGAATACAAACGGCGCAGGCAAGTAGCGCCGGCGCAAACGCAGCAAAGACAAAGGGCTGTTCCCTCGGGTCAATGGAGACCATGTGGGGACAGCCCTTTCCTTATTCCTTCGCGTGTGCCTTCAGCCAATCCAGCACCTCGTCAATGGTTCTCACCGGCACGATGTTAAGCCCCGGCGCCGCCTCCTTCGCTTCATCCAGCGATGCCGCCGGCACGAAGAACACATCGGCATCGGTGCGGCTGACGGCGTAAGCCTTCTGCGGGATGCCGCCAACAAGGCCTATCGAGCCGTCCGGCTCAATGGTGCCAGTACCGGCTACACGCACGCCATGCGTGACTCCGCCCGGCGTCAGCTGATCCAACAGCGCGAGCGTCAGCATCGCGCCATGCGAAGGTCCGCCGATATGCGCAATGTAGTGGTGGTACGCAATCTGGCGCGGGATATCCGCATGCCAATCATTTTCCGCTCCGATGCCAAATACGGCACGCTTCGGCAAGTCTCCCGACGCCTCGCCTTCACTCGTCGGCACCTGAACCTCGAGCGTTTCTTTGCCGCGCCGGAGCGTTACTTCAACCTGGTCGCCAGGCTTGACCTGGTTCACCATATAATCCGTCAGCTCGGCCATATTGCTGATTGGTTTGCCGTTTAACGCGATAATGACATCGCCGGCCTTAATCAAGGATTTAGCCGGGGCGTTGTCCGCAACGGCAAGCACGCGGGCTCCGGTTAGCTCAATTCCCTTGCCTATCCCCGCCTTGCCCATTGCGATAGCCCCCGCTACGTCATCGGCCCCTTGCTTCATCTGCACTACCTCGGTGTAAGATTCCGTTAACGGCGGTTCATTCCTGCTCCTCTTCTCGAAGCTGTACATCGGCAGCAGCTTGGCATACAGCCAATCCGCCGGCACGGCAATACGCTCAAAGACAAGCACGCCGCTGATGCTGCCTACCGGCTTGCCTCCGTCTACATGCGCGTAACGGTTCATGCCCATCGTCAGACCCGGATAAGTGACGTTATAGGACGTAGGAAATGCCAGCCCTGCAAACAGCGCAGCCGTCAGGACAAGTCCAGCCAGGCTCCGCCAAGGCCATCTCACACTCTCTCCCTTTCCCGCAAGCCTTCGGTATACGGCATCACTCCAGATCAGGTCAACGAACAGCAGAATCAGGCCAATTGCGAGCACGCCAAGCCCGATAAGGAGATCATCCGGTTTTACGAGCAGAAATGCTGCTCCCGCCGCGCTTACCGCAAGAAGCAGCATGCGGACGGTAAGCAGCAGCCTTCTTCTTTTTCTCCCGCCTAATCGGCCCTGCTCCGCCCGTAACCTTCTGATCCCGATCAGCGCACCGATGCCCCATAACAACGGGATAACGGCAAGCCCGTACAGCAGATCGTCGATCATATCGATCCAGAGCATGCCGGAGGAGGTCCGCAGCGGGGCCGGAAGCCAGATCAGCTCTGCGGCGAGGATAAACAGCATGACTGCAAGGATTCCGGCCAAATAATAACGAGCATGACGAACCATCTGTACGTACCTTCCCCTCAATTGAGAAAACCTCTATCGAGGCCTCTCGAAGATGAGCGACCGCGTTTATAGGTAGGTTTTATCGCCAAATTGAAATTCAGTTTTCAACTGTTATCCAAACTTTTAAATTCTATTGTGGTAATAAAAAGACTCAACATCTGATGTTGAGTCTTTCCAATCCATTCGTATCTATGCCGGCTCTTAGTGATCGCCGCTGTTGCCTTTGGACGGGTTCGTTACCGCAAAGCCTTCCTCCGGCACGTAGAAGTAATCAATACGCACGCCGTCGAGGAACTCGTTGTCCTTCTCGAGGATCACGTCGATCTCTTTATCCGTCGATACTACAACGTCCTTCTCGTTAGGCTCGTCAATCGCCATGCCGTAATGCGCATGGTCCCCATGCGAATGCGTTACGTATACGCGAAGCTTCTTGCCTTCGTTCTCGGGCTTGTCCAATTCCAGTTTCAGTACTTTTGCCGCGTTGCGCGTAATTTTGACATTCATTCTATTCCACTCCTAAAAAAGAATTTGATTTCGTAAACATCTGCCAACCGAATGGTTAACATTACCTGATCCTATTATACTTCTTCTCCATTCTCCGGGCAAACCATTCGGCGAGCAGCATCGTCACCGCAATATCGTCTATGGGGAGAAAAGGCAGCGCGTCGGGCAGCACCCAATAGAGAATAACCGGCACCAGAAATAATAATTTGTCGGTTATGGAAACCTCTCTCGAGATAATCAGCTTGTATATTCGGACAAATGTGCTCTTCCAATGCCGAAGCGATAACCATTTACGCATGAGGCACACCACCTTCATCAGCTTTTGCCGATCATTATAGCACAGGTGTGCCCCCGGAATCATCTTTGCGTCTCGTCAGCGGTGCAGCCGCAAAAATTCGGTCAGCAAGGGGCCGATCTTCGAATAGATGCCGTTAAATTCCCCGGGAGGCAGCGGATTCGCGCCGTAACCCGCTTCAACCGTAAAGCCCGGCCTGCGAAAACGTTGGATGAACCAGTCCTTGTACCCGGCATCGCTGCCCGTAAGCTTCACCGGCTTGTAGCCGCTTGCCTCGCCCAGACGTTCCGCAAGGCCTTCAGCGTGCTCCGGCTCGTATTCCCGGTAATTCCAGTAGATCTCCTCGCCTTGCGTATGCAAGGCAAGCACGGAGTCGAATTGCAGCGTTTGCGTCAGACGGGCAAGTGCCTGGGCTTCAGGCTCGCTTAACGGATACAGCCCCGGAAAGTCCCGGGGACCCGGCCCCTCCGTTCCTCTGCGAAGCCGCTCCTCCTCCCAGTGGGCAGGAAACTGGTCATTCAGGTCCACTCCGCGTATATTCGCCTTCCATTGATCGAACTGCCCGGAGCCTTTATTCCACAGCAAGAGCTGCTGCCGGAACGGATTCGCCTCATCAATGCCATCGAGCGCTAGCTGAACGCCGTCGGGATTCACCATCGGAACGATCCACGCTTCCGTCTCCCGGTACAGCTCACAGGCCTGTTCCCCGAACAGAGCGCCGTTTTGCACGCATGCCTCCGCCCATTCTTCAACAAACCGCATGAGCAGCGGAGTCGTAATCCATTCATTCGCATGGAAGGAAGCATTCAAATGGACCCGGCGTGCGCCCTCCCCGCATTTGAGCGCTACTATGGGTCTGCCCAACACGCTATGCCCTATAACGTATCCCCGGACAAAAGGATAAGTGCGCATCAGTCTGTCGCAATCCGCTACCGTTTCCCGGTACCCGTATTGCCCGTTTACGAGCTCTTTCATGCCGCTACTCCCCCTTATTATCGAACATTGGCTGTAATCTTTTATCATGCTATTCATGCGGACGGGTGCACATGCCAACGCCGGGGCTTATCATCCAAGCAAAGCAAAGATCGTCATGCAGCCTGCGTACTCCGATATAGAACGGGTATTGCCGCTGCTATAAGAAGCATCCCCATAAACGCAGGCGCGGCGTGGCCAAACGTCACATAGATTTGACCTCCGGCGATCGGGCCGATCACTCTTGCCAAAGCCTGAATCGATTGGCTGCCCCCCTGGATCCTTCCCTGCTCGCTGGCATCGACGGACTTGGAGAGCATCCCGTTGAAGGAAGGGCCGTAGATCGAATCGCCAAAACCGAATATGAACATGCCGGCGATAAGCAGAGGATAATAGGAGAATAATGCCGATGCTGCAATAAAGCCGTACCCGATCATCTCCGAGACCATCCCGAGGACAGCGATCTGTTTATCATGAAGCTTCTTCAAAAGCCTCGGCATGATGAAACCTTGCGACAGGATATCCTGGATGCCCAAAATGGAAAACATGAGTCCTATTACGGCGGGCTTCCAGCTGAAGGTATCCATCGTGAATTGCGAAAAAACGGCCTGCAAGGATCCGCTCGGGATCCAGAGCAAGAAAGCGGAGACAAGCAGCCTCTTTAAGTTTTTCACGCTTAGCAGATTTGCAAGCTGCATAAAAGGATTCAATCTGACAAAGGAAATCCGTACCAATCGATGATGCTTGTTAAGACTCTCCGGCATAAACAGGTATCCATACGCCACGTTCAACAAAGTAATTCCGGCTCCGAAATACATCGGGGCGGAATAGCCAAGCTTGGCCATCAACCCGCCGAGCGTCGGGCCAATTACGGTACCGGCTCCTACAACCGCGCTCACCCATCCGAAATATTTGGTCCTCTGTTCCGAAGGAATAATGTCGGCAAAGTAGGCGAAGATCGTGCTGATGCTCCCGCCAGTTATTCCTTCTATGATACGCCCGGCAAAAAGCACCCATAAGGCACCGCCTAAGCCAAATACGAAGTATCCGATTGCGGAACCGAGCAGACATAGCAAGAGCAGCGGACGACGGCCGTATTTGTCGCTCAAAGCGCCCAGCACGGGGGCCGCAAAAAACACGCAGACGGCGTAAACGGAAGTTAGAAGCGTAACATAAATCGCTTGTTCGCCTGGCGTGCTGGCGTAAGGCTGTACTAAGAATGGAACGACCGGCGTTATCATACTAAACCCTAAACCGCAAAGAAAGACGGATACAAGTCCGAATAGCAGGGCGTGCTTGTCTACGGCTGCTTCTGGTTTAGATGCTTGATTCGATTTGTGTATGGTCACTTGAATTCTCCTTGGCATGCGTATTATTTCTTCCTTGGAAGCAAAAACATCGTAACGCGATTTTGCTTCCTTGTCAACAAAAATTCGGCAATAAAAAAGCAGCCCGTTCTCGAAAGAACCGGACTGCCTGCGTTTGATGCTTCTTCTTTATTCATTTTCCGACTTCATATCCAACCCTTGTTTCTTTATTTCCGCATCCAAATGCCTGCTGTATTTTTCGACGAATCTAAGAACGCCATCGAACTGTTCGTCCGTAACCAACTCGAATACGGCTTTATCCCGCTCTTGAAATTCTTTATGAAGATCATAGTGGATTTTGTCAATGGCTTTTCCTTGCTCCGTAAGCCGGAAATAGATTTCCTTCTTGTTTTCCGGCTTCTGATAGCTCTCGATCAATCCCTTGCTCATGAGCTTCTTCGTCATTTTGCTTATGGCGCCGCTTGTCATATAAAAGGATTCCGCAAGCTTGGTCACGTTGGAATCCGGGTTTCTTCCAATATATTCGATGCAATGCACTTCAGAAGACTTGTAACCTTTAAGACTGACTTCCATCTTCGTTTTATTAAGCCAAGCCAGCTTGTTGTATAATTCTCTGAAACCCATTATGACCTGATCTTCCTTATTCATGGCTTGTCCTCCTATCCGTCGGTGCCTTCTCTATTAGATTATGTATGATTGCAATGGTTAAAGGCTGCCCTTATCGCTTTCGCCCGGGAACGCGAATCAGGACAGCCGTTATTTGTTATCCGATCTGAGGCACCTGCCATACGACAGGCGTCAGCTCAATTTGCTCCCCAAGCCACTGCTGGGCAATCGATTTGAACATTTGCGGCTCCCCGCTGCAGAAAAATTGATGCACCGGCAGCTCCTCTTCCTGGGCCAACATCCTTTTATCATGCAGGATAAGGCTTACTTCGCGCGCAGTCTCGTCGGCGGAATTGATCAGGTGAATGTCGGGACCAACAACCTCCTGAATGACATCGGCGAGAAACGGATAGTGGGTACAGCCCAGAATCAAGCTGTCCATCGGGAACTTGCGCAGGTGGCCGATCGAACTGCGGATGGTTTCATAGGTTTGCAGAGAGCGGAAATTCCCTTTCTCTACAAGCGGAACAAAAAGAGGGCACGCTTCGCTAATGACACGCACATCAGGAGAGATTTCAAGCAAAGCATGCTCGTAAGCGCCGCTATTTATCGTACCTTCCGTGCCGATTACTCCGATACAGCCTGTAATCGTCCGGCCAAGCGCCGCTCTTGCTCCCGGCTTAATGACGCCAACTACGGGAATATCCACGATTGCGCGTATTTCCTCCAAAGCAAATGCGGTTGCGGTATTGCAAGCAATAACAATCATTTTAGGACGAAAATGAACCAAATAATCAACGATTTCACGCGTAAAACGAGTCACAACCTTCGGGTCGCGCGGACCGTAAGGAGCTCTGGCGGTATCGCCAAAATAAACGATTTTTTCACGCGGCAGCTGGCGCATGACCTCTCTGGCAACGGTAAGGCCGCCTACGCCTGAGTCTAGTATCGCAATCGGTTGCTGCACAAACACACCGCTTTCTTGAACTTAAGATGTAAATGAGACCTTAAAGCTTCAATACTATATGAAACGAGGCACGAAAATGTACCTCCATCATCTTATCTCAATTCCATATAAGGTTCAAGGAAATCACAGGGATGCCAGAGGTGATTGCAGCAACCGATTCCGGTACGTCTTAAGGTTTAATTAGTTGATGGTTTGAAGCTCTTTTGCGTCTTCGAAAACCTCTTCCGCCGCTTCTTCAAAAGAATCCGTTACTTCATCGGCAGCTTCATCGGCAACTTCATGTGCAGCTCCCGCCAGCTCGGCCCGGCGTTCTCTCACGCTCGATACGGCCGCTCCGGCTGCTGCTTTTGCCGTATCCGCCAGCTCAGTCGCCTGATTGCCGATTTGCTTCGCGATTCTAACCGTTGTATCGGATACTTGACCAGCCGCTCTAACCGTCTGCTCCTGTACTCTTCTTGCGCCTTCCGAAATGTCATGACGCAGCTCCTTGCCCGCTTTGGGCGCGAACAATAATGCCGTCACCGAACCAATGATGCCTCCCGCGATTGCGCCCAGCAGAAACCCTTTTGTTTGTTTACTTGATGCCATAAAAAAATCGCTCCCTTCAAATTAGAACTATTCACCCTGCCCGTTGTTGGAGGGTTCATAACGTTTACGGTTAGTCTGCCATTGCTGCCAGAAAGCCATACCAAGCTCCATCCATTCCAGCACGGAGCTCGCCTGCCGCTCTGCCGCCGCACTTTCCGCATGCTTGACTGCGGATTGCGAAATCACGCTGGACACGCGATGAATCGCCGTTGTCGTATGCCCGATCGTATCCCCGATCTGTCCCGCCGCTTCAAAAAGCCGGTTCGCCTGCTGCAGTTGAAGATGCGCGGTGCTCAGCGTTTGCTGGGCCGTATCGGCAAATACTCCCACTTTGGCGGAAGTCTGCCGGATATCCGCCTGCATCGCTTCCGCCTGAAGCTGCAGCTGCGACAGTCTCACTAACGCAGTACGGACGCCGATCAAGAGGCCCGCAGCAAGAATTACAAACGTGATGGCAGCAATCAGCGCACTCCATTCCATAACCGTCATGACCATTCCCTCCTTTTGCTTAAGCGGGCGAATGCCCATTTCGTATTGCCATTATAAGCAGCATGGGCTTGACCTGACACAAGAAAAGCAAATAAAAAAGGCTAACGGTCCGTTAAGAACCGTTAGCCTGATGTTCAACTCCAATGGTATAGCTGCATCTTCCCCCGCCTTTGGCAAGGCATTCCGTCCGCTCCACCTTCGTCTGGAGCAAGGACTCGAACAAGGAAAGCTCGCAGCTGCAAGCCTGCTCGTATTTGCCCGCAACTTGCGCAATCGGACAGTTATATTCATGGAGAACGAATTGACCGTTATCCTTGTCTTCTACCTTAGCCATGTAGCCGCCGGCATTTTGAATTGCTTCCAGCTCCGTTACTTTCTGCGCAAGGTTTTTGCCGGTCATCCTTGGCTCATACCGGTCAAGCAGCTTCTGCTGGCGTCCCTCGAACATCCGGGTAATAAGCCCTGCTGTCTCGGGGTTCTCCGCCAGCTCCTCAAGCAGATCAAGCGCAAGGACATTATAATTTTTCGGAAACCGGTCATCGGAAAGCCGCGTCAGCTCGTAAGCGTGAACCGGCCGCCCCATCCCCTGCTTGACGGAGACGATGCTGATGCTGCCTTCACGCTCAAGCGCGTACATATGCCGCCTTACTGCCATTTCGGTTATTCCAAGCTCTCCGGATAGCTGTCCCGCACTCAAACGACCGTTTGTCTTCAGCAAGAACAAGATCCGGCCCCGCGTTGTTCCTTCCACGCTGCGGGATTCCGCTTCCATCGCGCGCTGCTTCTCCAGCATCAACCCATCACCACCTTTGCAGGCATTGTTAGGGTCATTGTAACGTATTTCAATCTTTTCGTAAATCGGATTCGCCTGGCAGCTCGCGTTCCAAATACTGCTGAACAGACCGACCGAACAAACGAAGCTGCTCCGGAATCTCTCTCGTCAGGGGATGCAGCTCGGCTCTTGGCCAGCTGTAATAATCCTGGACAAGCGGCTTGCGAAGCTTGACCAGCTCGATCAGCAGCGGCTGCATCGCCTCCGGGAAAGCACCCGCTTCCCCGGAAATCTCTACAATATCCTCGTAGCTGCTTGCGTCCCTTAAAATAAATCCGTCAATCAGGTAACTGCCTACATCGGTGACGGTCTCAATCGCAAGGTGCAAAGCACGCTCCTGGGCCAAGCCTTCGAGCAGCGTTCCTTGCCAGCTTGATGCCAATGCTTCTAGAGCCGATGCGATATCCGGAATAGCCTTTAATCTGACTGCAATTTGTTCTTGATTCACATAATACATGCTTTTATTCGCCCGCTTTCAGCCTTGCTTTCTTCTTTTTCCCTTTTTTCTTCAACCATGCCACCATCACAACGCTGCTGATGAGGATCACGATCAAATAAGTCATAATCTCAAAGACGTCTCCCATGAACGGTTCGCGCTCCCCTGTCCCGTTAGCTTACGAAGTCAACGGCGACAACAGCTTCGCGAACTTCGTTAATATGCTCGATAACCTTTTTATGTACGGGATGAACCTGGTACGCTTCAAGAGCCTCCATCGATTCGAATCTCGTGATAAGAGCGATGTCGTACGAGCGTGCCGAATGAATAACGTCAAGCCCAACCTCGATCGATTTCAGCTCGTCTATTTTGCCTTCCATATCCCGCAATACCTGAGCCGTGCGTTCCACGTTTTCGCTGCTTCCGTCCTTCAGCTTGAACAATACGATATGCGTAATCATAAATGGTCATGCTCCCTTCAACTTGTCGAATGACAAATATCCTTTTGTCACATAATAACCCAAGCAGTCGCATCACGGCAACATTAGCCTGAGAAAGGATCGGTACGTTATGCGCTATCCCGTTATGTTTGTGGCTACCTTCATAGGTCTTGCCCTATGCGTTTATAATTCAACCGGCTACGACCCGCATAATTTCGTGTTTTTTATGTTTAGCCCTCCGGCATGGATCGCGGACATGTTCGTTGACATCCATAAGGTAAACGTTCTTCTTATGTACGTACTCACCGTCGCGACATGGGCCCTTCTCGGGTATATTGCCGACAGACTGATTGAACGCGGCAGAAGCCGCGACCGCGATACAGCGTGAATACAAATCGAAAGAGGAGCCCTCGGGCTCCTCTTCCTTATGATCATTATGCCGCGTCTACAATAAGCTTCGCTTTCATATCCGCATGACCTGCGCCGCATGGGACGGAGCAATGCATCACGTATTCGCCTGGCTTGTCGAACTCCAGGTTGGTCTCGAGATTGTCGCCTTCGAGATCTACGTTCAGATCTTCGATCTTCAAACCATGGATACCGCTTTTATTCTGCAGCTTCAGGATAACTTTGTCGCCAACCTTCACATGGTATTCCTCTTGACCGTAAGTAAAGTCGCTGTTCGCTTCAACTTTAACGAGTACCGTACCTTCAGGAAGTGAAGCAGATTCGTCTACCGGTTTGGCTGGGAGGCCGAATGTCAGCAAGTATACCCCGAGAAGAGATGCCGCTGATAATAGTACGAACATGATCCATTTGTGCATTGCTACGTGCTCCCCTTTGCGATCTTATTGTCTTAGTGTTTAATTCTTATATTACATAAGATCGTCCGAAGTTCTCAACATTAAACTGCAGATTCAGGAAAAGTTTTTTCCCGAATATGACAAAACAATGAACTTTTTGTGACTTTAACTTTTAAAGTATTGCTTGATCGCCTGCTCCGATTCCGCCTTCAAATAGCTCCATGGCAGATAGCAGCGCTTTGTGCTGCCTTGGCATATGTAGACCGTCTCCATGCCATCCTTCAGCCTGCGTTCCTCCATCAGCTTGATGCCCGCCTTCCTGAACCGCAGGCGCAGCGCGGCCTGCTCCAGCAATACCCGATCCTGTATGCCGCGGAGCAGCGATTCATACAGCCTCGGAAGCTTTATAGCCCCCGTACCCATTACCCTTATATCATGATCCAATACGAGCATCACGATTCCAAGCAGGATATAGCGCTGCACAAGCGTTGTTTCGTCCTCTGCCGAATAGCCCGGAGCTTCGCGCTCGCGCACCTGCTCATCAGCATACCGGATAGCCATTTGCTATCGCCCCCTATAAATCGAACATTTGTTCCCATTATAGCGAAAACCGCTTGTACAACGCAACCCTAATGTTACTTGCCTTTATCCTTCAGCACTTCAATGATTTTGCGGATTCGGTCGGGAAGAGGAAGACCAATCCGGCCATAGTTCTCTATAATTGAAATGATTTCATTTGCTATATAGAAATAGATGGCTGCCCCCATGGTGACATTATCCAGCTCAAGCAAAATATCGATGCGATGCGCAAGAAGAATGACGAGGAGCATCATGCCTTTGCGCGCCAGCCCCCAGGCTCCGAAGAAGCTGTTCAACCCTCTCCCTTCTTTAATTGATGCGGTTATGCCTGATACGTAATCAATGCCCATCGCCACTACCAATAGAGTTAATGATTCCATCCATCCGCCGAATGCAAACGTAATCACAGAGCCGATAATCCCGCTAACCGAGCAAACCATGACTAACTGCAACACTCGCCACCCCTTTCTGCAAGTAATCTATCTATCTTATGCAGCAATAATAGGGGGTGACTGTTCAAATGTTATACATTCTATCAAATGGGCTAATTGGCGTTGTAGCGGTCAAGCGCCGCCTTCTGGATGGCAATCGCCCGGTCGATATTCAGCGCTTTTAACTGGGCAACATCATCCTCGAACGAATCGAGAGGATCAATTCCCAGAATAATGCGCAGGGACATTTCGTCCACGAGCGTCGTCGCATCCTGCATAATAGCCGAGAATTCAGCGCTTTCCCTCTCGGTCTTCTGTATCGGCGGCAGCATGTATTTCCCGGCATCGGTATCCGACCATATATTCACGGCTTCCTTCTGCTCGGGCAGCATGTAATACTGCTCCATGTACTCCACGTCCTGGACAAACGGGCCAAAATAACTCGCCCTGCTGTACATCGCGATCGCCTGTGAGGGAGCAAGCTTATCCGGATTATGAAGAATCAGATCCGTGTAGATCGGCTTACCGTTCCGCATCGTATAACTGATGCCTTCAATCCCGAAGTTAAAGAGCAGATGCCCTTCTTCTCCATAGCCGTAATCCAGCATCCTGACCGCCTCTTCCGCATGGCTGCTTTTCGTCGAGATCGCCACTCCGCCGCTGCTCATGTAAGGATTCACCCTTTGGCCGAACATCGGCCGATCCCCTTGATGAAGGACCGGATAAGGCGCAGCCACAAATTCGGCCTTCGGGTCCTTCTCCTTAAGCAGCGGCAGCCACGTCCCGATGCCGGACCCGGCATTCCAGATGCTCGCGCCGCTTCTGCCGTTCAGCATGCTGGAATCGATCGTCCTTGTGTCAACCGTGGCAATGTTGCGGTCTATAAGCCCTTCGGCGTACCAGTCGCGGAACAAAGCAAGGAACTGCTTGTATCCCGGCTCGATTGGGCCGAATTTGACCTGCCCATCCTTCAGATAGAACCCTTTCTTCACGCCAAACGCCCCGACAAAGGCGCCGTTCTCCACGCCAAAGAGCGGACTAGGCGTGCTGAGAAACGTGAGCGGCGCCTGCACGCCTTTCTTTTCCTTGAATGCCTTCAGCACCGTATGCCAGTCGTCAATCGTCACCGGAACGGACAAGCCCAGCTCGTCCAGCCAATCCTTGCGGATAATGGGGCCTTGGTAAGTCTGCAGGCGGGCATCTCCCTGAATAAACGGGAACACGTAATAGCTGCCGTCGGCCGTCTTGATCTGCTTGTCAATGTCCGGATGCTCGCTTAAATACCGCTTCAGATTCGGAGCGTATTGATCGATCAGATCGTTCAGCCTCAGGATATAACCATCTTTAATGGCTTTTTCCGGCCCGCCCGGAAAGGTTGCCCATTCGTATTCGATCATGTCCGGAAGCTCTCCCGATGCCAGCATGACATTCAAAGCCTGCTTCGCCTGATTGGCGGGGGGCTGAATAAATTTCAATTTCACTCCCGTACGCTTCTGCCATTCCTGGAAAAAAGGAATGTCCTGAAACCGCGGCTTTACGCTGGCCGCGTTGCCGTTTAATTCCGCCCAATACGTCAAGGTATCGCCTACGGCCGTAGATTGCTTTTCCTCCATCTCGCGGGCGGCGGCATGTTGTCCGTTATTGCCCGTCTGCTTGCAGCCGGCCAGACAGCTAAGCGATATGGCGGTGATCAGGAGGATGGGAATGATGCGATAGTTCTTCATTATGAGCCCCCTAATTCATTTCCTTGTATTTGCCTGGTGTTATGCCTTCGTACTTCTTGAATACCCGGATAAACGTTGCGGCATCGTTATAACCAACCGCGCGCGATACTTCATTGACGGATTCCTGAAGCTCCGTCATCCGCCGCTTGGCTTGTACAATCCGGTATTTGTGCAGATAGTCCAGCAGCCCTTCGCCCGTCTGCGTCTTGAACAGCTTGGACAAATAGCTGCCCTTCAAATCGAAATGCTCGCCTATCGTATTTACGTTCATATTGGTATCGCCGTAATTCTCTTCAATGTAACCGGCCACGCGGGCCGACAAATCGCGGATGGATTCGGCACGCTCATGCGTCATGTTGGATTCTAGCCTTGCCGAGGCGAAAGCGCATACATCCCTTAACAAAGCATGAAGCTCCTGCCGCATCTCCTGAACCGTGTCGCAAGCCATAATGCTGTTCATCCAATTCGGATTATCGTTCAAGACGCTGCCCTTGCCGTCGCCAAGCTCGTTAATGGCCTTTACCATCGTGCCAACCAGGTTAAACATAAAGCATTTGGCGAGCGTCAAATTCATCATCGGCTGCTGGAAGTTGCGGTCCGTGATCTCGTTCATAAAAGCGGAAGCCTGTTCGAAATCGCCAATCTTGATCAGATTAATCAATTGCTGCTCGGCCTGAAGCGGGTAATAATATCCGAACTGCACGGCATCGGACGGCTTAGTCCGGATATCGTCATAGGCGATAATGCCTTTTTTGCCGAGCACCATTTTGTATTCCATCGCATCCACCGCTTCGCTATAAGCGGCTGCAATGCCCGGTAAAGTGCCGTGCTTGCCGCTGATCGCCACCGTAAGATCCATATCGTAACGCTTCAGGAAGCGCTGCGCCTCCGTCGCGATCTCGTGCAAATCCTGCTTATAGCTCTCTTCCTCCCCGCTTCCGCAGGACAAATTCACGAGGCAGACCATCATGTCGTCCATTTCCGCCACGTAGCCCGCATGATGGTAACGTCCGGCAAGCTCCTCCACGACATTGCTGATAATGAATTGGAGAAATCTTCTCCGTTCATTGTCGTCAATGCCCGGCAGCTTCTCGTAAAGGCTTTCATCATTCTCGACGACAAATAAAATAACGGCGTAATCATCGGAGATTTGCTCCATCCGGTACGTTCTGAAGGCTTCCTCGTAAGGTATCGGCGAATCCAGCCTTCCTTTCAGCAGCCTGCTCAGCATATTCGACCGCAGCACGTTGTGGTGCATCTGGAGCTGCATGACGATTTTATCCTTCTCGCTTCGCGTCCGGCTGACCGCCCGCTGAATGAAATTCAGCTCGTTCCATTCCGTGTGCTCTTCGTCGGTATTCTTGTCCGTTAACGACTCTACAAGCTTCTGAATCGGCGAATAGTTGCGGCGCATGAAGAACCAGGTCAACACGCCCGCTCCCATTACGCTTATCAGTACGCTCACCAGCGTCAGCTTCCGGACATATTCGGCCTTCTGCCAATAGATGCTGCTCGGGATCACCAGCGCATATTTCAGATCCGATACGGACGACTGCAGGTAAAAGATTTCCGATTCACGCGATTTCATCGAAGTCGGCATCTCTTTCCCGCCGCTCCGCACCTTCTGCAGAATGACCTCTTCGCCCTGCTTCTTCGGCAGATTGGACAGCAGCACCTCATTATTCCGGTTCAGAATTAGAACATAGCCCCCGCTGAAGCCGGAGATGCTTTTTATGGCATTCTGGAATCTGGCCAAATCCGACATGACCACTACCGTGCCGGCTTGCCTGCCGTTCAAATCTTTTGGCAGATGAGTAATATAAGCAATGGATGACTGCGTGGCTCCCGCATCCATAAGCGGCAGCAGCGTAAACTGATTATGCTCCGAGGCCTCGACAGCCGAGAGCCAATCCTCGTAGCTCATGTGGCCGGTGTCGTGCAGAGTAGCAAACGCCGTCTTCATATCGCGGACATTGCCGGAGCGCAATACCGCATGCTCCCGCTCCCAGGTGACGTAAAATTCGTCGATCGAAGCGTAAGAGGTCTGATAGGTCTGAAATTCCTTCACGAGCTGATAAGCGTCGAACTGCGCATCGGCTTCCGTCCTGCTCGAATACATCAAGGTCTGAAGCCTCGCATTCCAGGTCAGCTCCATGGTGAGACGCTTCATCTGATCCACCTGATTATCGATGGTATAGCCAACCTGCTTGAGCAGCGAATCGTTGGCACGGTGAATCTCGCTTCGGAGCGCCGCGCTCGACTGCGAATATACAATTAAGCTAATTAGAATCGGCACGAATAATACCGCGCAATAGGAAATCAGCCAGGTTACGATGATGCTCTTCCGTTTCTGCCATATGGACCGAATATTCAAACCAAGATCTCCTCGCCTGTATATGAATGTTAGGATAGCTCATGTTGTTTGCCAGCTTTAGAACCCTATTATACGCATACAAGCGGCGGCAGAGGAAGTTGCAATATGTGCAAAACGATTGACGATAGCTCTACTGAAGCTCGAAAACAGCACAAATAGCCCGTCGGAATGATCCAATCGGGCTATTTGTGCTGTTAAGCGTAATCGGTATTAGAACATGCGCTGCTTCCAGCCGTTCAGCTTCGCGATCGCCTCAACGAAGAAATAATCTCCGTAAATGAGAGACACGTCGACATTTTGACCGGCTGGTTTGTGACCCGTGCCATGCTTCAAGATGGCTTCATGCGAAGGCTCATCCCAGGTCCCGTAATCGGAATAGAGCGATCCCAGAATCCGCTCCGCCGCTTCGCGGTACACGCGGCCTTCTTTCTCGGTCAGCAGAGCCGCCAGCTCGATCAGGCCGGAAGCCGCAATCGCTCCCGCCGACGTATCGCGCGGCTCCTCCTCCATCTGCTCCGACGCGCGGAAATCCCAATGCGGAACATGATCCTCCGGCAAATTCGCGATAAAATAATGCGCAACGCGCTGAGCCGCGCGCAAATATTCGATATTTCCGGTATAACGGTACGTATTCGCCATTCCGTACAAGGCCCAGGAAGCGCCGCGGCTCCAGCCGGAATTCGGCGCTGCTCCCTGCCCGCCGCGCACCTGGTCGAATTCGCCCGTCTCCGGATCGAAGCAGACGATATGGTTCACCGAGCCGTCCTCCCGGATGAAGTATTTCAATACCGTATCCGCATGCGCGCTTGCGATATGGGCAAACCGCGGATCATCGCTCTCGGCCGATGCCCAGTACAGGAGCGACAGATTCATGCAAGTATCGATAATCGACCAGCCATGCATGTCGCCGTTCCAGGCGCGGATGAACCGGCCGTTCAGATTAAAGCGGCCCGCCATGAAGTTCGCGGCGAACAAGCCGCGGCGCTGCGCGTCTTTATCTCCGGTAATCCGGTATTTGGCAACCGCTGTCGGCAGGAAGTGGAAGCCTACGTCATGGTCGAACGAGTTCGGCCGGAGCATGTGCTCCGCCAAACGCTCATCCCATGACCATGCCGCTGTCTTATAAGTTTCATTGCCGGTCACTTCGTTCATCAGCCACAGAATACCCGGCCAGAAGCCCGAGGTCCACCAATCGATTCTTTGATCATCGTAAATGCCGTCCGCCTTGGCCACATGAGGGGATTTATCCCCGATTTGAACGATCATGCGTTCAACCTTATCTTCAAGCTGCTTCCAAATGCGCGTAACATCCAATTTGCTTTGTATCGAGCTTGCTTGCATATTCCCTGCCTCCCGGATTATTCTCTATAACTATGGAATAAATCAGCCTTTAACCGAGCCTACCATAACGCCTTTGACGAAAAAGCGCTGCACAAACGGATACACGCATAGTATCGGAACCGTAGCGACCATAATGGTCGCGTATTTAATCGTTTCGCCGATCTGGAACCGGTCTCCTGCCGAAGCGCCGGACGCCATGCTGTCCGTCGAATTCGCAATCAGAATCTCGCGCAGCACCAGCTGCAGCGGGAACAGCTCGCGGCTGCGGATAAAAATCGATGCGTAGAACCAGCCGTTCCATTTGTCTACGGCGTAGTACAGAATCATAACCGCGATAACCGGCATCGAGAGCGGAATGATAATCCGGAACAAAATCGTAAAGTGGTTGGCTCCGTCGATTTTGGCCGATTCCTCCAGCGCCTCCGGAATGCCTTTGAACGCGGTGCGCATAATGATCAGGTTAAACGTGCTGATCGCAAACGGAATAATCGTTGCCCACAACGTGTTCAAGAGGCCTACGCCTTTAACAACGAGGTAAAGCGGAATCAGACCGCCGCTGAAAAACATCGTTAACAGAATCATGCCCATGAACAAATTGTTCCACATGACTTCCCGGCGGGATAAGACATACGCCCCCAGCGCGGTCATAATCAGATTGAGAACCGTACCGCATACCAGAATAAACAGCGTATTTTTGTAACCGGTCGTAATGCCCGGATTTTTGAACACGCTCGTATACGCATCCAGGCTTAATCCGAGCGGATGCCATAAGATGCCTTTATTGGCTACAAGCTGCCCCGCGTCGCTGAAGGAAGCGAACAATACGTACAGCAGCGGGTATAACGTGGACACGATGAGGAGGATCAAGACGGCGTATACAACGACATCGAACACTCTCTCGGATAAAGTCGCCTTCATTTGCATGGATTCTCACCTCACCATAAACTGCTTTTATTCATCTTGCGGCTGATATAATTGGCGGTCACGAGCAAGGCAAGGTTAACGACGGAGTTGAACAATCCGACTGCCGAGCTGTAGCTCCATCCAAATTCCAATAAACCTTTCCGGTAGACGAAGGACGAGATGACATCCGCCGTATTGTAGGTAACCGGGTTGTACAACAGAATGATTTTCTCGAAGCCAACGTTCAGCATATTGCCCATCCGCAGGATGAACATGATCGTAATCGTCGGCAGGATGCCCGGAAGCGTAATGAAGAAAATCTGCTTTATCCGGCTTGCGCCGTCTATTCTTGCCGCTTCATACTGCTCCTGGTCGATACTCATCAGCGCCGCGATATAAATAATCGATTCCCAGCCGATCCGCTGCCAGATCTCCGACAAAATGTAAATCGGACGGAACAGCTCCGGCTTCTGCAGCATCGCTTGGCCGTCATAGCCAAACAGCATAAACAATCTATTGATAATGCCGTCAGCGTTCGTAAAGTCCGTAATGATCCCGCAAATGACTACGAGGGAGATGAAGTAAGGCATATACGTAATCGTTTGGGCTACCCGTTTGAATGTCCTGCTCTGAACCTCGTTAATGAGCAGCGCTAATATAATAGGTGCGGGGAACTCGAAGATTAACGAATACAAGCTGATGACAAGCGTATTCTTAAGGATCCGTGTAAAGTAATAGCTGCCGAAGAAATCATGGAAATGCTTGAGGCCAACCCAGTCGCTGTGCAGGACGCCCTTCATCGGAGAGTATTCCTTGAAGGCGATTAACGCCCCGTACATGGGAATATAGTGAAAAATAAGGTAATACGCGATGACGGGAAGCATCATCAGATAGAGCAGTTTATTTAGCTTAAAATCGCGTATAAAGCGGTTTTTCCCCACATGCCTCACTCCTTATTGAGGGAGAAGGAGAAGACCTTGGCCCTCTCCTCTCTTGCTGTCTATTAACGGCTGTTGTAACGGTCAAGCGCCGCTTGCTGAATTTCGATCGCGCGGTCCAGATTGAGCGATTTCATTTTATCCACGTACTTGCCGAACGCATCAACCGGCTCTGTGCCCAGAATGATCTTCAGAGACATTTCGTCGATCAGCGTGTTAATGTCGTTCATGATTGCCGCATACTCGGAAGCTTCTTCCGGCGACGGCGTGATCGGCGGCAGCTGGTATTTCGCCGCGTCCGTTTTTTGCCATGTGGTTACCGCATCGCGCTGCGACTGTAGAGCAAAGAACTGCTCGGCATAACGTTTGTCCTGAACAAACGGACCGTTGTAGCTGCCCCGCGCATACAGCGAGATCGCTTGCGCGGGAGCCAGCTTGTCCGGATTCTTCATCAGAAGATCGGTGTAAGTCGGATAGCCGTCCTTCATGTTGTAGCTGACGCCTTCCGTGCCGAAGTTGAAGAACAAGCCGCCTTCCTCGCTGTAGCCGTAGTCGAGCATTTTGACCGCCAGCTCGGGGTCCTTCGCTTGCGTCGTAATCGCTACCGTTCCTTCGGATGCGTAAGCGGTGTTATGCTGGCCGAATTTCGGCGTGTCGCCTTTCTTCAGGACCGGATAAGGAGCGCCGACCAGAACGGCTTTCGGATCCTTTGCTTCAACAAGCGGCTGCCATTTGCCGATACCGCCGCCGGCATTGCCGATCGATGCGCCCGTAGCGCCGGATGCAATATTGCCGTCAACCGACTTGGTGTCAGCCGTTGCGACGTTCTTGTCGATCAGGCCTTTCGAATACCAGTCGCGGAACAGCTCCAGGTATTGCTTATAGCCCTCTTGCTCCGGACCGAACACGACCTTGCCGTCTTCCTGGTAGAAGCCGCGGGTTACGCCAAACGCGCCCATAAAGGCACCGTTGCCGCCGTCGTTAAAGAAGCGTGGCTTGCTGTTGAACGTAAGCGGTGCCGCCGCGCCTTTCTTTTCTTTAAATGCGGTAAGCGCCGCGGTCCAATCGTCGATCGTTTCCGGTACCGGCAAGCCAAGCTCGTCCAGCCAGTCCTTGCGGATAATCGGACCCTGGAAGACGCGCAGGTATTCGTCGCCGCGGATGAACGGGAACGCGTAGTAGCTGCCGCTGTCGGTCTTCACCATTTTGTCGACATCCGGATTTTCCTGCAGATACTTCTTCAGGTTAGGCGCGTATTTATCGATCAGATCGTTCAGCTTCACGATATAGCCGTCCTGGATCGCTTTCTCGGGGCCGCCCGGGAAGTCTCCGATGAAGTTGTACTCGACCATATCCGGCAGCTTGCCGGATGCGAGCATGACGTTAAACGCTTCCTTTACCTGCCCGGTTGGCGGCTCCGTAAACTCCAGCGGTACGCCGGTTTTCTTCTGCCATTCCTGGAAGAACGGAATATCCTTGTGCGATTCCTTCACGCCGATCAGCTGACCGTTAATTTCGCCCCAATACGAGAGCGTCTTATCCGTCTTGATCGGATACGTTGTTGCTTCTGCCGGCTGTTCCGAAGAACTGCCGCCGCCGTTGCCTGCGTTTGCGTTGCTCTCGCTGTTCTTATCATTATTGGAAGAACATGCGGCGAGCATTGTTCCCAGCAATGCGATGCTGAGCGAACCTGCTACCCATTTTTTCATGACCCTACCTCCGTTTAATTGTGTAGTGAAAATGGCTACATTCACAGAGTAAAGGAGAGAGGTTCGAGTCGATATGGGCAAAACGCGCAATGGAATAGTGATTTGAGAAGGGGGAATTGACGAAACGGGAAATGGGATTGATGGGCTGCACGCAGAGGGAGTGATGATTTGAACAATGCAATGGGGAAAATCGAGAATTTGGTGGAACAGGCGGTAGAGACTTTACTTCCTTAGGGCATGGATTCTATGAATCTATTAAATAGGTGATTTCACTCCTTCATTCGCACAGGTGAATCTATGAAAACGCAAATACAATATATGAATTACAGTTTGAAGGAGTGGTTAGTTTGAAAATGAAAAGATTTAAAAAAACAACGGCAAAGAGAGTGACCAAAAGCAGCAAAATGAATTCGCAATTAGTTGCGTTGCTGCAGAAAGAGGCGAATATTAAAAGCAGCTCCACCGCATTGAGCACGGGCGTCATTAACAAAAGCACAGCCGTCACTATTGCCCATACCGAAATATTGAATCGCCGAAATTCAGCCATTACGGTAAGGGTCATCGTCATTAACTGGGATTCCGGCTCACCTGTCGTACTGAGTACTACGAACCGTACAATTCCGGCCAACAGGTTTAGCAGCTTTTCGACCAATGTCGGCGGTATCCAATTTCATTACGAGGTTGTCGTTGTAACCTCAAGAACTACAAATGTCATTATCAACAACTTCGGCACGAACGCCGCTTTTGTACCGCAAGAGGGCAGTACGGTATTAAATAATGACTTAGTTAGAATCCGTTTATAACAGCAAAGTCCGAAAGGAATGAAAAAAGCCTCGCATCAACCATAATGGCTGACGCGAGAGCTACATAAAACGAGCCTATCGTGTTCCCGATTAACGAATCCCTTCAACTGGCCAACAGTTCGTTTAACTTTTGCTCCAGCTCAACAAGGCCTTTCGCGGGATCCTGACGATTGGCAATGATATTCTGAAGCTCCTCCGACAGAACAGTGTAGAGGGCAGAATATTTGTCCGTGTTTGGCGCCAGCTTCACATGCTGCGCCGCTTCCAGGAACAGCTTGCGGTACGGAAGATTCTGATAGCGGGAGTCGTTTTGGACCGTACTGTTTGCAGGCACATGCCCCGCTTCCCCCCAAGTCAAGCTGCCCACCTCCGAGAAGTAGCGGATGAATGCCATCGCGGCAAGCTGCTTCTCCTTTGTGGCATAGTTTGGAATAATCAAGGTATGCGAACTGCCCCATTGCTGATTCCCGCCGAACAAGGACGGCAGCTCCATAATGCCGCTCCGAAACGACGAATCCTTGAGATGATGCCCGGCTTCCCATATTCCTCCCATCCAGAATACGGCCCGGCCGTTATGGAAGGTATCCCACGGGGTTTTATCGTTAAGATCGCTCAGGCCGCTGGCGAAGAGCTGTTGGTAGAACCGGAGCACCTCAAGCGCCTTGTCGTTATTAATCGCCGCATGCTTCGAATCGGGAGTGAGCAGCTCGCCCCCGGCTTCGTAATACATATCAAGAAACGGCTCCTGGAAAAAAGGCGTATTCACCGCAAGCGGCTGTACGCCGGGCAGACGGTTCTGAAACATAGCAAGGAAATCCATAAACTCCTGCGGCGATAGGCGGCGGAGCTTGGAGACAACCTCATCTTCGTTCATTCCGGCTTTTTCCAGCAAATCCTTGTTGTAATACAGCATGTGAAAATGCGTATCAATCGGAACCGCATATGTCTGACCGTAATACACGACGCTATTTCGGTTTGCCGCTTCGATATGACCGAAATCCAATCCGGCAAGCTGCGCCAGCCCGTCGAGCGGAATAATCTGCTTCGCCTTCACAAACGGCGATACCCGGTCCGCATGGGCAACGGCCACATCAGGGCCTTTCCCGAAAGACAAAGCCGTGCTTAGCCGGACGTAATATTCGTTGGACTCAAGTCGAAGCTGTCTGACGACGACTCCCTGCTGGGACTCGTTGAAATCCTTGATGATTTGACCAACGTAGTCCCCTTCCCCGCCGCCGAACGGATTCCAGAACAAGATTTCGACCGGAGCTTTAACCGTTTTGCGGACCGGAGCTTCAGCTTTATCCGAGCCGTCGCATCCTAATAGCAATCCCATGCATGCCACCATAACGAACAACCATGCAGAAAGCCTTTTCCCCACGCTTTCACCTTCCGCAGTCATAATTATCGCCCTGTTTCAGAGCGTATCTTTATTCTCTTTACTCTCTTTATTCTCTTTAACCAAACTTCTATATTCCGACGGAGTTGCTCCCGTAATCTTCTTGAATACCTTCGAGAAATATTTCGGGTCCTGAATACCAACCATCTGTCCCACGTCGGCTGCTTTCATTTCGCCGGCCAGCAATACCTTTGCTTTCTCTATCCGTACCCTCGTTACGTATTCCAGAAAGCTCTCCCCGACTTCCTTCTTGAACAGATTCGCGAAATAATTTTTGCTCAGATGAACGAAATGACTGATGGACTGCAGGGAGATTTCCTGCTGGTAATGCTGCTGGATATATTGCGTAGCCTTTATTATACTGTTCCGATCGCTGTTATAAATACGAATCATATGTTCCAGAAGCTCGGCGAAGGCTTGGAGGAACCATTCACGGCTTTGCTCAATGGTCTCCAGCTTCGATAGCTGGTCGAAATACTGCTTTTTCAGATGGACCACATGGTGCTGATCGCTCGATACATCCGGCCATACCGCCGTTAGAATCATAATCAATTCAAGAGAGATAAGCTGCACCAGATCCGGATCCTGCCGTCTGTTCAGCTGATCAAACAAGCTGCTTACATAATCGTGAAGCTCCTTGGACTGCAGTCCATACAGCAAAGTATGAATATGGGACTGGCTTACCTTGATTGGCGCGGCGTCCGCTTCCTTGGCTCCGGCAAGCTCCGAATGCGAGATCGCTTTCCCAATCCCGGCGAACATGCTTTGCTTGGCCGCCGCCAAAGCCTCGCCGTATGCCTTGCTTAGCCCGGTCCAATCGCTTACTCTTCCGCTTAACCCGATCGTGCATACAAGACCGTAAGCCTGCGACAGATGGAAGATGATCCGTTCTGCCAGCTGCTTTATCCCGTCCGATTCGGCAGCCTCATGATACGCAACCGGAAGCAGGACGTTAATTTCCCCTTGCTTATCCGCAAACACAACGAAGCTTCGATCGCTTCCGATATGCTCAAACGTTTCATGAATAACCTGCTGCTTCTCCAACAACCCGCAGTCTCCCGTGTGAATAAGAGTGTACAAAAGGTAGGCGGGCAGCTGCATACCTTTAAGCACCGCTTCTTCCGGGATAGACCCGGATTCTCCGTCTCCCGGCCGGCTTCCTTCAATCAGCCCCAGCAGCAGCTTTTCCTTGCGTGCCGGTTCCGCAATAGACGCTTTTGTATTCATTTCGGGATCCGGCTCGGCTGAATCCAATGAAGCTTTGACGTTCGTTAATGCTTTTTCAAAGTCCCTTGGCATCATGTCCGACTTGATCATATACTCCGAAACCCCGTATCGAATGGCTTTTTGGGCATATTGGAACTCTTCCAGATTGCTTAAAATAATCACCTTCATCATAAATCCGCTGTTTCGGACTTCCTCAATGAGCTGTATCCCGTCCATAACCGGCATCTTGATATCCGTAATCAAAATGTCGGGAGGATCCCGGCGAATCAGCTCCAGTGCCTCTTTTCCGTTGGCGGCTTCGCCCGTAACTTCCAATCCTATCTTCTCCCAATCGATCATAGAGCGGATACCGTAGCGTACGATAAACTCATCCTCGACAATCATCACCCGGTACATCAGCTATAACCTCTCCTATTCCAAATACGGAAGCTTGATCGTAATCGTCGTTCCCGCTTCCGGCTCGCTTGCAATATCAATGCCATACGCTTTCCCGCTTATGAGCTTAATTCGCTCATCCACATTCGCGAGCCCGATTCCGCCCGTCTTGCCTTCCTCCCCATGATCGCGAAGAAGGCTCCTCGCATAAGCGGGATCCATTCCTCTTCCGTTGTCGGCAATCTGAAAGCGTATCCCGCCGTCGGGGCTTCTGGTGCAAGAAATATGAATGTGGCCCTCCTGTTCCGAATCGGAAAAAGCATGCAGGATCGCATTTTCGACAATCGGCTGAAGAATCAGCTTAGGGGTCTGCAGATGACGGACATCGTCTTCTACATGGACCTCCGTTTTGATTTTATAATTAAACCGGAACTTCTGGATCCCCAGATAACACTGCACATGCTCGATCTCCTCTTCCACGCTGACCGTCTCTTTCCCTTTGCCGAGGCTAATCCGCAGCAGACGGGATAGCAGGCTGACCATCTCCGCGGCGTTATTCGCCTTCTGGATCAAGGCCGTCCATTTGATAATATCGAGAGTATTATACAGGAAATGAGGATTGATCTGCGCTTGCAAGGCTTTCAGTTCCGCCGTTCTTTTCTGATTTTGCTCCTCATACACCGTCTTCAGCAGCTCATCAATCCGGGCAACCATGTAATTGAAATTATTGCCCAATATATCAAACTCGTCGCTATGCTTCTTGACCCGGAACCGGACCGTCAGATCTCCGGACATGACCTGTCTCATCAGCCGGATCATCTTCAGAATCGGATTGCTGATCGAGTTGGCAAGAAAGATGGCCGTAATAATAGAAAAAACGATGCAGAGCAGCGCTATGATCCAAATCGTCCGCAGCAGGCGGTCGGAATCCTGATACAGAATCGATTCGGAGATGACGTTTACGACTATCCAGTCATTGGTATGAAGCTTCTTGTAATTAACAATCAGCTTCTTTCCTTGTTCCTTAATGGGGAAGCGGAACTCCTCCAGGCCGGAGTGGACAATTTGATTGTAGCCTTTTTCCCCGAGCACCTCTTTAACATTTTTCCCGATCATGTCATTATCGCCATAAGAAACGATCTGGCCTTGACCGTCAATAACGAAGCTTTGAATATCCCGGTTGTTGTTGGTTGAGCTTAAACCAAGCTCCTTCAGTACTTCGCCGCGAATATCCAATACGGCTATAATCCCTACCGGGCTGTCGTCCGAAGTCTTGTAAATCTGCTTGGAGAGCGAAAAAACATGGACGTTTTGCGTGTTCAAGCTGTCTACGTACGTGTTAAGCCGGGTCGGAAACCATCTGAAGTTGCTTCCGTCCTCAAGCGTTGCCAGGAAACCGCTTACCTCTTCCGGCGTGCGGTTCTTCCATCGGTATATCCCTTTTATATAATGATCCTTGGAAATAAACGATATGGATTGAATATCCTGATTAATCGCTATAATCGTGGACAGCTTTGTCGTCAGCGACAAGCTGTCGATATCGTAAGGCTTAGCCACGCTTGTCTTATCCAGATCCCGCAGCATCCGGATAATTTCACCGTTATTCACGACCTGCATCATCAGGTCTTTATAAATACCAAGACGGGTATCGATGTTATCCGCCGTCTGCTTGAGCAGCTGCTCCGAATACTCCGTTACCTTCTCGTTGATGGTCGATTTGGAGAGCGAATACGAGATCGTGCCCATCACCATTAACGGCGTCAGGGAAAATAGAAATAAGAGCAGCATCCATCTATAGCGTATGCTGCTCTTCCATATATTCATTGAGGGCAAAAACCTTGCCCAGCCGGATTGTTTTCTCATTGTACCTCGCTGCTCCTGCCGGACATGCCGTTTTTATTGGCAAGCGTCTACCCGATCATTAGCCCTTCACACCCGACATTGCCACACCTTGCACAATATGGCGCTGTAGAATCGCAAAGACCAAGATCGTTGGAATAGCCGCAATGCCGCTTGCCGTCATAATCATATTCAAAGACATATTATTATTCGATAAAAACGTAGGCAGTCCTGCCGACAATATCATATTTTCCTCCGAGGTAATCGTTAGATAAGGCCAGAGGAAATTGTTCCAGGATAAAATCAGAAAGAATATGCCAACGGAAACCATCGCCGATTTCGTCAGCGGCAGGCAGATGTTCCACCAAATCCGGAAGGTTCCGCTCCCGTCAATTTGAGCAGCTTCAATATAATCCTTCGGAACGCCGTCCATAAATTGCTTCAGAAGAAGAATGCCAATCGGATTCGTAAGGCCGGGAAGAATAATAGCCCACTTATTGTCAATCAGATTCAGATGCAGCGTCGTTTCGTATAATGGAATCAGTATCGCTTCTGTCGGAATAAGAAGTCCCGAGGTTATTAGAACAAATAAAAAGCCTTTGCTCTTAAACGGCATTTTGGAGAAAGAGTAAGCTGCCAGAGAGCTGAGCAGTATGGATAGCAGCGTTGTCATGACGCCGATCACCGTGCTGTTCCAGGTCCATCTGAGAATCTCGGAGCCGGTTATCACCTTCTTGTAATTGCTAAACGTCAAATCAGCGAAATGAACCCAGTCGGACATGGCATAAACGTTCGTTCCGTCCGGCTTCAAGGAGACAAGCAGCATCCAGATGAGCGGGAACACGAAAAGAAACGCCAGTACCGTTGCAATGATGTTAAGAGCCCACTTGTTCATGTTAATCCCCTCAATCCTTTCGATCCGTAAGTTTAAATTGAATGACCGCAATGAGCAGCATGATGACGCAAAATACGATGGACTGCGCGGAAGCCAGGCCAAACATGTCCTTCTTGAAGCCCGTCACGTAAATATAACGGATCATCGTATTCGTCGAGTCACCCG
Source organism: Paenibacillus sp. BK033 (assembly GCF_004345425.1). Classification (GTDB taxonomy): domain Bacteria; phylum Bacillota; class Bacilli; order Paenibacillales; family Paenibacillaceae; genus Pristimantibacillus. Next base: position 953,893 of record NZ_SLVP01000001.1, on the reverse strand, counting down.
GACCGCCGCCCGTCATAATCTGAACTTGACCGAATAATTTCAAGCAGCTGATCACCTGATAGAAGATTTGAATTTTCATGACTCTCGACAAGCCCGGTATCGTAATATGCCAGAATTTGCCCCATGCCCCAGCCCCGTCGATCGTAGCCGCTTCATAATGATCCTGGGGAATTTCCTGAAGACCCGCCAGAAACAGCACCATAACGAATCCAACCGTCCACCAGTCGGTCGCAATCGTAATCGCCCACCATACAAACCGGTGGTCCGTCAGCCAATTGATGTCCTGAGGAAAGCCAAGTAGCCCCAGCAAGCCGTTGACCGGACCGTTCTTCGGATCAAACAGCTTCAGCCAAATAAAGCTGATGACCGAAACCGACAAAACATAAGGAAGGAAATAGACGGAACGAATCAAAGTTCTCAGCCAGATCCGTTGATTAATAATGAGCGCCAGAACTAGCCCCAATACGAGAACCGTCGGAGCGCAGATGAGCACAAAATAAAACGAGTTCCATAAATAGTTGTAGAAATCGCTATTTTCGAAAATCCGCTTGTAATTGTCTAACGCCACGTACCGCTGTATCCCTTGAATATTCCAGACATGCAGGCTAATCCAGGTGCCGCGCAGGACGGGCCACAAATAAAATAGGGCGAACGGGATCAAAAAAGGAACAATATACAGGATCGCTTTTAGCTCGGCTTTTGCCCGGTTGCCCGACACTCTCTTCTTGCGCAGTTCAATCGGTTTGGTATCCATATGTGTTTCTCCCTGCTTCTCTACGTCATTCTTGTATCAAGAGTCGGCCGGACAGTAACGCCGTACCTGCCCAGCCATCCAATCAAGAGCTGTATTAGTTAGCCAAAATCTCGTTAATCTGCTTCTCCAAATCCTTCAATCCGTCCTCAGCCGATTCGTTATGGAAAATGATGTTTTGCAGCGATTCGGCAATCGTCGTAATGATCGTCGTATAATTATCGGTTTGCGGCGCGAATTTGACGGTCTTCTGCGCTTCGATAAAGAACTGGCGATATGGCAGCTTATTGTACTCTTCGCTTGCCGTTACCTTGCTGTTCGCAGGTACATGACCGGCATTGCCCCAAGTCTGTCCGCCCACTTCGGAGAAGTATTTCATAAACTTGGCAGCGGCCTCTTGTTTCTCCGCTGAGACATACGACGGAATTACAAGCGTATGCGAGCTTCCCCAATGCGTCTGGCTTCCGAAAATCGCCGGCAGCGGCATTGCGCCGATATGTTTCGAAGCATCGCCAAGCAGCACGCCAGCTTCCCACACCCCGCCAAACCAGAAGGCGGCTTTGCCGTTGCTAAACGTATCCCACGGGTTTTTATCGTTAATGTCCGCATACTGCTGGGTATAAATATCGTCATAGAATTTCAGTACGCTCAGCGCTTTGTCATTGTTAATAGCGGCTTTCTTCAAATCCGATGAGAGGATATCGCCGCCGGCTTCATAGTACATATTCAGGAAAGGCTCTTGGAAATACGGCGTGTTAACGGCCATCGCCTGCACATCCGGAACGGCTGTTTTAATTTGTGCCAACGTATTCAAATAACCTTCCGGACTTACATTATCAAGCTTCGGCGTCTCATCCTCCTTTAACAGATTCGCTTTTTTGAGAATGTCCTTATTGTAATAAAGCATGTGGAAGTGGGTGTCGAGCGGTACCGCGTAAGGCTTGCCTTCATAAGTGACGCTTGTCATATTCGATTCGCTGATCTGACCGAGATCAAACCCGACCTTGCTTGCAAGCTCGTCAACGGGCACAATTTGCTTCGCTTTCACAAAAGGAGAAATCCGGTCAACGTGGGCTACGGCTACATCCGGACCCTTGGAAGAAGAAAGCGCCGTGCCTAGCTTCGCGTAATATTCGTTCGATTCCAGACGCAGCTGCTTCACGCTCACCTCTTGCTGCGAATCGTTAAATCCTTTAATAATCTGATCGACGAAATCCCCTTCGCCGCCGCCGAACATATTCCAGAACGTAATTTCCACCGGACTACCGCTCTTGCCGCCTGCGTTCCCGTTATTCGTTTTGTTATCCGTGTTATTGCCGCCGTTGGACGAGGAACATCCCGTTACGGCTAATGCCAGCGCCATCCCGGCGGTCAGCATCATTCCGGCTTTCTTCTTTGCTCTCATGTTTCGACTACCCCTCTCTTATTGGAGAAAGCGCTTCATGCAAAATGTAAGTGCTTTCTTTAATCCTTACTTTATCGTGTTTGCTTACCCAGCCAAACCGATAAAACGCTCTATTTAGGGATACAAAAATAAGGTCTGCTAAGTAGGTGAGGTAGACGATCTTACGATAGGTGTCAAAATGAAAGAAAAAAAGACCCCCTCCCCAAAAAAACGGAGATAAGGGTCAATATTTCTAAAGATGGCGTAACTTTTCCGGATTGGCGACAGCATAAATTTCTTCGATCTTATGATCCCGATAAGCAAAAGAATAAACGTATTGAATCCCTTCATCCGAATGAAGGAGGATTCCAGGGAGCCCATTCACCATGAGGAACGAATACGTAATCTTACCCCCATGCAGGTTGATCGAATATTGATGCAGCTTCAGCACTTGCTCGAATCCGACAACAGGCACTTGCGCCGCTCTTACTTTGCCTCCGCCGTCCGAGTAGAACACCACGTTTTCGCTTACCAATTCAAGAAGCTTTGCCGTATTTCCTTGCAAGAGTGAATTCACAAACTCTTTAATATTCTCCTCCGCAACGGAAACCGACGGTTGCTCATCCGGGTCGAAATGGATGCTTTTTTTGGCGCGGTGGAAAATTTGCCTGCAATTCGTACTGCTTTTCCCGACCATATCGGCAATCTCTTCAAACGAATAATGAAAAATCTCCCGAAGAAGAAAAACCGCCCTTTCCGTTGCGCTCAGTTGCTGCAGAAGCAGAAGATAAGCCGTGGAAATCGACTCGGACCGCAAATACTTATTGGATGGGTCGTTGTCCGGGGTCCCTTTATCGAGGAGGGGCTCCGGAAGCCAAGGACCAACGTACATTTCCCTTTTTTTGGCCGACGAGCGCAAAAGATCAAGACAGCGATTCGTGACGATTTTGTATAAAAATGCCCTTTCGTTTCGAATGGTCCCGGCATCAGACAGCCCGTTATAGCTCAAAAAAGCATCTTGTACGATATCTTCCGCATCCATGACGCTGCCGAGCATCCGATAGGCTAACGAAAACAGCTCCGTTTTATAACGTTTATATAACTCCTCTATGCTCATAAAAGGCATTCCTCTCCTTACCCTCAAGGGAGAGCATGTGTTGTACGGCTCTTTTGGCGCTTGCCGTCGCCGCATCGGCCAATACTTCACCATGCGACGCCCATTCTCCTGCTACATACAATCCTTGTATTTCAGGGACAGCGGGTCCGGGATTCTCAAGACGTTTCATATGCATAAAGTCGTGACAAACCGTCATTTTTGGAAGGTATTGCTTGACAATCAATTCTTCCCGCCATCCCGGCTGCATTAAATCCAGCACGCCTTCCAGTTCTTTCAAATCTTTATCCGGGTCCGGTTCTTTCCCTTGGTACTTAATAAGCGATATGACCTGCGCTCCATCATCGCTTAGATAAGCAGCACGAGAATAATTGCTGAAAAGCACGGTCTGATCAATCCCGTAAGCAAATTGTTGTTTAGGCTCGGGAAGCCGCTTCAAGGCCACATCGAGGCAAGCCGCGGTGACCTCAATCGCTTGTTCTTTCCAAGTATGAAGGGCGGTTTTTTCCGCAAAGGGCACCAACTCATTGGCTATGGAAGGCGCTGTGGCAAGGATAACATGGTTCGTATCGATTTTCGTTCCGTCTGCGCAGAGCACCTGCCGTACGATACCTCCATGGGTATCGATGGACGAGACTTTGCTATTGGTTAAAAACGTTACGCCCAGATCGGATGCCTTTTGATGCAATTCTTCAACCATTTCGCCCCAGCCGCGATCCAGGTACAATGCGCCTTTAAGGGCATTCTGCAGCTGCTTCAACACGGGACCAGCGGCTGGCAAATCAGGCCCAACCACATAACTGGCGGCACGCAAGAGCGAATAAAAGATATTGCGTACCATCGGATCTCGCATATTCCCTTCTACCCATTCGCGGATACTGATTCCGTCAAATTGACGAGTATCCGCTTTTTTAACTTTCATAAGGCAGGAAGCAAACTCCATCTTTCCTTGCCAGGACAATAGCGGGGTTGTAAACAAGGATTTCATATCCGAAGGCAAGGGGCTTAATTTCCCTTTCCAAACGCCATAAGCGAACGATGAAGGCCGCTTTCCTTGTAAGGCCAATCCCAGTTCCCTGAAAGTCGCATACGCGTCCCCCTGATACAAGGCATGCGCGCCCAGATTAAAGTAAGCACCTTTTTTCTTGTTGGAAACGGCTCGGCCGCCCAAGCGGTTCTGTTTTTCAATGACCACCGTTTGTTTCCCGGCTTTGGCTGCGTAAATAGCAGCGGTTAACCCCGCAATTCCTCCACCAACCACAACAACGTCAACCTTTTGCATCGCACATCATCCCTTCGCCATTTTTATCTGTATGACGGGGAGGGGATATGAAGTGTGACACCTAAGCAAAAAAATTTTTAAGGCGAATCTCTTCGCCTAACTCACCTTCATGTTCTTGATCGAATATTACTTAAACGATAAACCGGCAGCTGGAAATACAAACTTGAGTAGTTCATCCAAATCATGAATAACGCCATCCGCCTCAACATCGGGAGAAAAGTAAGGGTTGTACTTCCACACAGCCTTCATGCCAACCGCACGGCTGCCTCTTATATCGCTATCCGGGTGGTCGCCGACAAAAACGGCATCCTTCGCCTTCACGCCAAGCTTGTCCAAAGCTCTTTGAAAAATAGCCGGATCCGGCTTGCGCAGCCCTTCCCATTCCGAGATAAGAACCTCGTCGAAAAAGGGACTAATGCCTAATGCTTTGAAATTATCGTACTGAAATTGGCCGTAACCGTTTGAAATAAGGGCGATTTTGATTCCGCGGCTTTTTATAGAGGACAGCATCTCAATGAGATGAGGGAACCCGACGCAATGCTGTTGAAACGACTTCAAATAATCGTCCAGCAGCTCTTCCCACCGTAAGCCTGGAATCTGGAATTCCGCCAACAGCTGCTGATATACCTTATCCTTCCACACATAGCCATGCTGATCAAGTTCAATGAACCGCTTCGCAAAAATATCCTTGGCTACCTTCTGAAACGCCGGATAACGTTCATATTGATCATCGATAAACAAAGCCAATGAGGCATCGCGGTCGAGCAACGTCCCGTCCAGATCAAAGAGTACCGCTTTAATCCGCATGGTCAGCCGGCTCCCGTCCACGGCCAAACGAGATCTTCCTTGGCAGCTTGCCCGTATCAAGCGCAGTATAAGCATCCATGATACTAGGCACATTTTTCTTCGTTAATACATACCCGCGAACGATATCTCTCATAGGCATCAATTGTTCCAGAGGCATGGAGGCCAATGCTTCCTGCATCAGCGAAATTTCAGTTTTAAAAGCCTTCGATAGCAGCCTGATTAATTCATCTTGTTCTGCCGCCGCTAGACTGTTGTACAATTCAGAAATCTGATGTTCTTCAAGTCTCATGGCATCCCCTCCTCTTTAATCCAACATTAATATGTATAACTGCCTGCCGCCGCCTTCCGGTCCACGCGGAATGGGATCTTCTTGAGGTACAAAACCAAACTTTTCGTACAGCTTTCTTGCCGGAAGTCCACCCTCCAAATCTTCGCCAAACGTAACGACTGACACCTCTGCCGGGGATTGAAAAAGTTCAAGGACATGCCTCATAAGCGCGGAGGCCGCTCCTTGATTTCTTGCCTTTTCAGATACTGCCAGCCAGCCTATCTTATAGGAAGGAGCATTTCTCGTTGAGATCAGGATGCCTCCAAGCAACGGTTCTCCAGGCACCCCGTCATTTTCCCGTATGCAAAATGCCCTGCCCTCGCAAATATTGCGTTCAAGCGTCCGAACAAACAATGGATCATTCACCATCGGTCCAAACAACTCTTCCACTTCAGCAGCCAATATCAACCACTGCTTTATATCCTCTTTCGTTGCGTTTACGACCTTCACAATCCATGCTCCTATCTAATTCACATCACCCAGATAATGCCTGCTTTTATCTTTATTTTTAATTCTCTTCCCTAACTCGCTTGGGTAGAATCGGATCTCATCCAGCCGTTTAATTTCCATCCATTCAACTCCTACTTGATGTTCATCCGGAACAGACACATGCTCAAAGGTTGGATTTGGGGAAACCAGATCACACTCGAAATAAAATTCAACCTGATGCATTCCTGAATCGCCGTCATTGTGGTTCCTGCCGATATATTCACGTATGTAGACAAGATCTTGAACCTCTACCTCTTCTCCAATCTCCTCGAGACATTCTCTTACTACCGCTTGCCTCAAACTCTCGGAATGCTCTTGTCCGCCGCCTGGACACAAATAGAAAAGCCCCTCATCATCCTTATTAACCGTCAATAATATTTTCTGGTCCTCCATAATAATAGCTTTAGCTGAGTTTCGAACTGGCTTCATCTCTTGCTCTCACTCCCCTATTTATTTGTTAGTAAGGTAATCTCTTTAGCTGTACATTCTCATGTATACGGCATAAGTATCCGATTGAGTCAACTTGCGTCTCGCCCCTGCTTTCCGTTGCTATATTTTAATTCTCGCGAAGAACCGATGTAACTATTTTATATCCAAATACACATACGAGAACGAAACCTATCGTTCCCAAAAGTTTATGAATTGGACCGTCAATGATGTCTCCCCCGCTTAATGCATTCAACAAATCGCTAATAACGAAAATATGAGGCTGAGGTAGTATCATTAGAATTACTCCAACGATAAACCCAATAAATAGATTTATAGTTCTGGACACGCCTACCATCCTCCTTTCAATCTAATAATCTCTTCGGCTACCGCTTGAGGCGGCTGCGATTGCATGATATACCCCGCTGCTTTTACCATTACCTTCTCGCCAATATTAAGGTCATTATAAAGCTGAATATCTTTTACATGGTAGATCATCACATCGTCCTTATCCTCATTCGTCAAAAAGTCAGAAAGGGACTTTGTCCTTGCTTCTTTTTCCGAGATATTATGTACGACGTAAATTTTCGGTATGTTACTATCGACTGTTTTTCCAACAATAAAGTCGCCTTTATCCGCTTCTAATTTCTCCGTCCCGTGTTGATTTCTTTCCGATACAACAGTCTTTTGAAGATCACGAATGGATGGTAATGTTCCGTTTGGCGCCGTTGTTATTTTATATAAAGTCCATTTAGGAAAAAGCTTATGGTATATGGAGTTGGTAGCCGATGTCATATATACATGAAGCGGCTTGGTCCCAACCTTGCTAACCAAATAACCCACTTGTTTTGAACCTCCTTGAAAATCCGTTGCAGATTCAACTTTTGTATCCATCGGCAACTCAAGTAAATATTCCATTGTTGGTTTGTCTAATGAAAGAGCTTGAATAGATACTTGATCATGAACTTCAATAATCTGTTCCAATTGTTTTTTCAATGCATGCTGTGGCGACAATGGTCCAAAACGAAGGTACAGATACGAGCCTCCCATTAAAACAACCACAACAATGAAAATAAAGGTCTTTCTCACATGGTGTACCCCCACTTATCATTTTCCTATCTTTGGAATTACCTATTAAGACGTCATCCGATAACATTTGTTGCGCATCACTGCCTTTTATGACCTTAAAAAACAAAAAGAGAAAGCGCAGCTTAAACGCTTTCTCTTTTAATCGTCTTCCCTCAACCAATAGCCATTACGGGGAGGCTAAATTTGAGGCTATTGTAGTCTAAGGGTATAGGGGGATGGAGGGTTTGTATCTCTGGAGGAAAGCATATGCTTTCGAAGCAGCTTTCTTGCAGAAAGCTTGTAAGCGTTCGCCTTTGCCATTCGTGAAATCTCGTTGAAAACGAGTTAATTCAAAATTTCACGATGGCAACAGCGGCCGGAAGAGATACAAACCCGTAATCCCTTGCTTTTAAAACTACACAGCCTCAATCGCCTTCCCCGTAAACTGGCTATTATACAAATCCGCATAGAAGCCGCCCTGCTCCAGAAGCTCCTCATGCGTACCCTGCTCGATAATCGAGCCTTGGTTCATGACCAGAATCAGGTCCGCGTCGCGGATAGTGGACAGACGATGCGCGATAACGAAGCTTGTACGGCCTTCCATCAGATGGCCCATCGCCTTCTGGATGTAGACCTCTGTCCGGGTATCGACGCTGGAGGTCGCCTCATCGAGAATCAGAATGGACGGATCGGCCAGAATTGCCCGGGCAATAGTGAGAAGCTGCTTTTGTCCTTGCGAAATATTGGACGCCTCTTCGTTAAGAATCGTGTCGTAACCGTCTGGCAGCGTCCGGATAAAGTGGTCGGCATGGGCCGCTTTCGCTGCGTTAACGACATCCTCCTCGGTAGCCCCTTCACGGCCATACGCGATATTGTCGCGGATTGTGCCGTTAAAGAGCCATGTATCCTGCAGCACCATACCGAACATGCCGCGCAGATTGCTGCGCTTCAAATCCGTAATATTAACGCCGTCAATCGTGATTTTCCCGTCATTCAGCTCGTAGAACCGCATGAGCAGGTTTACGAGCGTCGTTTTGCCTGCCCCCGTTGGACCTACGATCGCCACGGTCTGACCGGGCAGCACATTGATGTTCATGTTATCGATCAGGGTTTTATCGGCTGTATAACCGAATTTCACATGATCAAAGTGCACGGAACCGCTCGGACGGGTTATCGTTTTCGCGGGATTTGCTTCCGTCACTTCTTCTTCCTCGTCCAGAAGCTCGAAGACGCGTTCCGCGGAGGCGATTGTCGATTGAATAACGTTCGAGATATTCGCCAGCTGCGTGATTGGCCAAGTGAACTGTCTGGTGTACTGAATGAAGGCCAAGATATCCCCGACTTCAATCGCGCGTCTAGTCACGAGGATACCGCCGACGATGCTGACAAATACATATCCGATATTTCCGATAAAGCTCATGATCGGCATAATAATGCCGGAGATGAATTGGGCGCGCCACCCTGCATCGTACAACTGCTCATTCATCTTTTCGAACTTTTCCATGGATTCGCGCTCGCGGCCAAAAGCTTTAACGATCTTGTGTCCGGTATACATCTCTTCCACGTGTCCGTTTAATTTGCCAAGCTCCGCCTGCTGCTTCACGAAATATTTCTGCGAGCGCTTCGCGATAACGGCCGTCGCTGCCAAGCTGAGCGGAATCGTCAGGAAGACGATCAAGGTCATCAGCGGGCTGATGGTGAGCATCATAATAATAATGCCGACAAGCGTAATAACGGACGTAATCAGCTGAGTTAAGCTTTGCTGCAACGTATTGGCGATATTGTCCACGTCGTTGACGACCCGGCTCAAGATCTCGCCATTGGATTTGGAGTCGAAATATTTCAGCGGCAGCCGGTTGAACTTCGCATTCACCTGCTTGCGCAAATCGTAAACCGTATTCTGGGCTACGCCCGCCATCAGATACTGCTGAATGTAGCTGAATACCGAACTGATGATATAGAGAACGACGAGAATAAGCAGAATCTGGTTTATCGCATCAAAATCGATATGCTTGGCAATAAAGCCTTCGGCCAGCTTGGTCATCGCATGACCCATGATTTTCGGGCTTACGATACTGAATACCGTACTCAAAATCGCGGTAAGCAGCACCAGCAACAGCTTCGTTTGATGCGGCTTCAAATAAGCCATTAAACGAAACAGGGTTCCTTTGAAGTTTTTCGCCTTTTGCACCGGCATCCCGAATCCGCCGGGACCACCCATGCCCGGGCCTCTGCCGGGTCCGCCTGGAGGGCGGCCGTTTCCTTTTTGCTGGCTCATGCAATCTCCTCCTCTGACAGCTGCGAAGATACAATTTCCTTGTAAACCTCGCAAGTTTGCATAAGCTCCTTATGGTTGCCAATCCCCGCGATGCGTCCTTCATCAAGAACGATAATGCGGTCCGCATCCATAACCGTGCTTACCCGCTGCGCAACCAGCATAACGGTCGAATGGCCTACTTCAGACTTCAGTGCCGCCCGAAGCTTCGCATCCGTCTTGAAGTCCAGCGCCGAGAAGCTGTCGTCGAACACGTAAATCTCCGGCCTTCTGACCAATGCCCGCGCAATGGACAAGCGCTGCTTCTGCCCGCCGGATACGAAGAAAAACAACGGCAAAGAAGGCTATCTGGAATTCCGCGGGGTGACTTTCAGCTATCCGGGCGCGGAACAACCGGCGTTGTCGGATATTTCGTTCCAGGCGGGCCCAGGCGAAATCACTGCCATAATCGGCGGTACCGGTGCGGGTAAATCCACGCTGGTCAGCTTGATTCCGCGTTTCTATGACGTGGATGCGGGTCAGATTATGGTTGACGGCATGGACATTAGAGATATGTCCCAAGAGGATCTCCGTCATAAAATCGGCTTTGTTCCGCAAAAGGCGGTTCTCTTTACGGGAACGGTAGCGGAAAATATCCGTTACGGGCAAGAGGATGCAACCGATGAGGAAGTTGCCCATGCCGCGGCTATCGCGCAGGCGTCCGAGTTTATCGGCCGGATGGAGCAGGGCTACGATTCCATGATTGCCCAAGGCGGATCATGAACATTTCGACGATCGTCATTATTGCGATCGGCGGTATCCGCATTGACCATGGCAATATGCAAATCGGTTCGCTGATGGCTTTTATCCAGTACGGCATGCAAATCATGTTCTCGCTACTCATGATGTCGATGATGCTGATTATGATTCCTCGCGCGCAAGCATCGTCTGTCCGTATAAATGAAGTGCTCGATATGGTGCCAACGCTGTCCGACAAAGAAGTGCATCATCAGCGGCATAAGGACCGCCATGATTTTATTTACGCGCACTGCCGTATCCGTCAGATCGGCGTTTGCCGCGTCGAATTTCTTACTCTCGTGGCTGATCCGGTCAAACGAACGGATAACGCGGATACCCGTCAAGCCTTCGCGCAATACCAGGTTCAATTTATCGATCTTCACTTGCATCGCTTTGAACAACGGAATGCCTTTGCGCACGACCAGGAAGATCGCGCCTGCCAGTACCGGAATAACGACAACAAAAACAAGCGACAGCTTGGCATCCTTCGAGATCGCCATAATGATCCCGCCGATACACATCATTGGCGCGGTAATCATCATTCGCAGGATCATGATAAGCACTTGCTGTACCTGCGTAATATCGTTTGTTGTCCGCGTAATCAGCGAAGCTGTGCCAATCTTGTCGAACTCCTGCAGCGAGAAGTTCTCGACATGCTTAAACACCTTGCTGCGGACATCCCGTCCGAAACCCATTGCGGATTTCGAGGAGAAATAACTGGCCAGCACGGAGCAAATGCCGCCTCCTGCCGCAACAAGCAGCATGAAGCCTCCGATTTTCCAAATATAAGACTTGTCGCCTTGGGATACGCCTTTATCCACGATATCCGCCATCAAGGTTGGCAGGTATAAGTCAGATAAGGTCTGCAAGAAGACAAAGACCAAGACACCGATTACAAAAAGCCGAAACGGCTTTAAATAGCGGAATAATTTCAGCATTTGTTAACATCATCTCCATTTGAATCGTTCAGATTCATTTGTTCGAAATAAGTAGTTGTCTGCCTGAGCAGACGGATTAATTGCTCCGTATCCTCGTCGCCCAAAAAATCAACGAGCCCGTTCATCCGCTGCATAAAACCCTGCAGCGCCTTTTTGGCGGTCAATTCACCCTCTTCCGTCAGGGACACGCGGACCGCTCTTCTGTCTCTCGGATCCTCTTTGCGGACAATAAGCCCCATCTCTTCAAGCCGGTTAAGCAGCTGCGTAACCGTTGGTGACGTCACCTTTAGAAATTTGCTTAAATCGGATACCTTGACCCCTTCTTCTCCATTGCCCATACGCTTGATTACAACTAGCAGCCGTAGCTCGCTGTGCTTCTGCTTCAGATCCATCGGCTGATGGTTCCAGTTCATCTTGTTGAACAGCATAAATACTTCAATCAGTCTTCGTGCTGCGGTCTCTTCTCCACCGCCGGCCATTTGATCACCTCACCCTTTAAATAAGTAAGCCGCTAATTATTTTAGTACTCTTAATAATAGGCTACCTAATTATATTTCACTCCGCTATGACTCGTCAAGAAGATGAGATTTTTCTGAGGAGACTTTTCTGAGAGCTTTTCTAAAGAGATTCTCATTTATTTCTCATAAAGGTGTCTTTCTTTACAATTCATTGATCTTTCGCTCTAATTGTAAAATTTTGTGCGGTTTCGGTTATGTTATAGTAATTTCAGCGAAAGATGGAATCTATATTCGAATGAACTTCCAAGCGAAAGGAAACCATACTACCATGAAAAACACATTCAAGTCCCTCAAAAAATTAATGACATTTAGCCTGGTTGCAACAATCGCTGCATCGGCCTTCACTCTTGCCACTACAACAAATCATGCAAACGCTGCAACGGAGAAAACGCTGGCATTGATCAGCGAAGGTAAAAATTACTTAGGCGTGCCTTACAAATACGGCGCTCCAGTCGGAATTACATATGCCTTTGACTGCTCGTCCTTTACGAAATTCATGTTTGCAGGCCTTGACGTTAACCTGCCACGCACAGCGGCCGAGCAAGCAACGGTCGGCAAAAAAGTTCCAAAGACGGAATTAAGCACGGGCGATCTTGTATTCTTCCGCACAAACGGCATCAGCATCAGCCACGTGGCGATTTATGCCGGCTCCAAAAAAATTCTTCACAGCTCCACAAGCCAAGGCGTTACCGTATCCGACATGACCAGCTCTTACTGGTCCAACAAATACGTAACCGCACGCCGTGTCGTTAACTAACTGAACTTTAAAAATGGTTGAGCCTAAAGCTCAGCCATTTTTTTATTGGCATGGCGAAGGAATGCTCCCCTCCTCATGGAATTTCAATCAATAGTGGAGGTGTCATAGTGGACATTAGAATTTTAACCGAAGCCGATGTTGAAGCCTATCATGAGCTTCGTCTGCAGTCCCTGCTTGAAAGTCCCGAAGCGTTCCTGACCACCTACGAAATTCAGGTCGTAAGATCGCTTACCGAGATCGCAAGCGGGCTGAAGCCGGATGAAGGACGCTTCACGTTAGGCGCGTTTCTAGAGGGCAAGCTGGTAGGTATGGTTACTTTTGTAAGAGAGAGTAAACCAAAGATCCTTCATAAAGGGAATGTCTACGCGATGTATGTCGCACCGGAGGCACGCGGTCAAGGGACTGGCAAGCGCCTGATGATGGAGCTGATTCATAAAGCCGTAAAGCTGGATGGACTCGAGCAGATTAATCTGACCGTTATTTCGAAAAATGCGGCGGCCAAAGCGCTTTATGCCAGCTGCGGTTTTGAGGTGTTCGGCATTGAACGGAATGCCATGAAAGCGCAGGATCAATATTGGGATGAAGAAAATATGGTGCTGAGGCTGAAGTAGCGGCGACGGCAGCAAGAAGAAACAAAGAGGTTGTTCCACTAGGGACAACCTCTTTCTTCTATTATATTGCGTATTACTTGCTCAGCGTTTCGGTTAGAACCAGAAACGATTCGCTGCATTACTTGCTCAGCGTTTCGGTTAGAACCGGAACGATTTGCGATTTGCGAGATACAACGCCTTTCAGAAGTGCTTTGTTGCCTTCCAGGGTAACGTTGTAAGCCTGCTCGACAGCGCTCGCTTTTGCACCCAGCGTCAGAGCGATGGAATCGCTGTTCAGGATGTCGGTAACAACGAATACGAACAGGTCCAGACCTTTTTTCGCGATCGTTTCGTTGATTGCTGCTTCCAGATCCGCTTGACGCACCAGAACGTCGTTAGTATCCACCGCGTTAACCTGAGCGATTTCAACTTTCGCGCTGCCCATCGAGAATTCTTTCGCGTCAAGCGACAGAAGCTGCTCGATTGTTTTATCGCGGAGATCGGCGCCGGCTTTCAGCATTTCCAGACCGTAAGCTTCAGCGTCAACGCCGGCGATTTCAGCCAGCTCGCGGGCTGCCGCGACGTCTTGCTCCGTGCAAGTAGGCGATTTGAACAGAAGGGAGTCAGAGATGATAGCGGACAGCATCAGGCCAGCGGCTTCTTTGCTGATCGCAACGCCGTTTTCTTTGTACAGCTTGTTCAGGATTGTCGCTGTGCAGCCTACAGGCTCGGCACGGAAGTACAGGGGAGCCGCGGTTTCGAAGTTAGCGATACGGTGGTGGTCGATAACTTCAACGACGCGAACTTGATCAATATCGGAAACGCTTTGCTGGCGCTCGTTATGGTCAACCAGAATAACGTTGTTTACTTCGCCTGCTACGGTCTCAACAAAACGCGGAGCTGCAGTCTTGAAATAGTCGAGAGCATATTGCGTTTCGCCGTTAACGTCGCCAAGGCGTACGGCTTCAACGTTAAAACCAAGTTTCGATTTCAGTTCGGCATAGGCAATCGCGGAGCAGATTGTGTCCGTATCCGGATTTTTGTGCCCGAAAATCAATGTTTTTTCCATTGCGTGCATTCTCCTTATTTCCCAATTATAGATACCCATCTGATTATATCGCATAATGCGCCTAACTCCTACTTCTTTGCGCCGATTCATTTAAAATGTTCACATTGCTCGGCGCGGTCTCCCAGCCTTTAAAGCTTGCCTAATCGCGGAATTCGGTGTTATAGTACGTCAATATATAGATGAAACCGCAAATAGGGATAGGAGAGGTTAGCTTATGCCATACAAAATTGCTTTCTTTGACATCGACGGCACATTATTGGATGAAGAAAAACAAATACCGCAGGATACGATCGATGCGATTCGCGACCTGCAGGCGAGCGGCGTTCCCGCTGTTATCGCAACGGGCAGAGCGCCATACTTTTTCGCTCCGATTGCCGAGCAGCTTGGCATTGATTCTTATGTCAGCCTGAATGGCGCGTATGTCGTATACAAAGGAGAAGCTATCTACCGGCGCCCTATTCCGCGGGAAGACGTGGAAACCCTGGTCAGCCATGCTTCCGCTCACAATCATACCCTTGTATTCGAAGGACATGATTCGTTCTACCGCAATACGGAATCCCACCCGCATGTGTTTAATTCCGTAGCATCGCTGCGCGTTGCGCAGCCGGGCTTTGATCCGGACTTCTGGCAGAAGGAAGACGTCTATCAGATTTTCCTGCATTGCACCGCTGATGAAGAGCATCTATACGGCGAAGCCAATCCGGGACTCCGCTTTATCCGCTGGCACGAGACGGCAATGGACGTGCTTACGGTTGACGGCTCCAAGGCGCAAGGCATTAAGGCCTTGCTGAAGCTGCTCAACATCGCTCCGGAAGAAGCGGTTGCGTTCGGCGACGGTCTGAACGATAAAGAAATGCTCGAGGTTGTTGGCCTTGGCATTGCGATGGGCAACTCCCATGAAGAGCTTAAGCCATTCGCGAATTACATTACGACGCATGTAAGCGACAGCGGCATCCGCAACGGTCTCGTTCATGCCGGACTCATCAAATAAATAAATTCCGCCAAGCCCGCCATTGCGCGGGCTTTTATATTTAGCGCCGCATGATAGCGGACGCTCCCCCCCGCTTAACGCCCCTCCAGCCTCCCCAAACCTCGCTGTAACAAGATTTTCCCTCTTATTCGGCGGTCTTCCCCAACCGGATCAAGCACGGCCGCGTATCTTATTCGCGATTTTATTCCACACTAACACAGGTACATAAGCTGCCTCCGGCGCACCTACCCCTCGACCGTATCCTGGTTTTCATTAACTCATAACTTGACAACACTAAATATATTATTTATATTTATTTACAAAAAGTAACTAGGCGAAGGGGGGCTACATCATGTCCACAAGCATCCATCCGGATACCGTTCTTGGCGCTGTAAAGCTCAAGATCAGCAATCTGGCGCAATCTCTCGGCTTCTACACCGAGGTTATTGGCCTGCGAATTCTGGAGCAGGCGAGCACGACTGCCGCGTTAACGGCTGATGGCAAGACAGCTCTCGTTCTGCTTGAGCAAATACCGGATGCCGTCGTGGCGCCTGAGCGCAGAGGAACAACCGGGTTGTACCACTATGCCCTGCTGCTCCCAAATCGCAAGGAGCTTGGCCTCGTCCTTAAGCGGTTGCTCGCTCACCGCATCCCGCTTGGTCAAGCCGACCACCTGGTCAGCGAAGCGCTGTACCTATCCGATCCCGACCACAATGGAATCGAGATTTATGCCGACCGTCCAAGATCCGAATGGAAGCGCGACGCTAACGGAGATTACGTAATGGCAACCGATCCTATCGACTGGGAAGGTCTATTGCAGGAAGCCGGCGAAGAAGATATAGCGAAAGGTTTGCCGCCTGAAACCGTCATGGGCCATGTTCACCTTCACACGGTGGGCATTCCGGAATCGAGAGCCTTCTACAACGGTCTGCTAGGCTTTGATACTGTCGGCGATTATGCCCAGATGCGTGCGCTGTTCGTGTCTGCAGGAGGCTACCATCACCATATCGGGCTCAACGTATGGGCTGGCATCGGAGCTCCCGCCCCGTCCCCTCAATCAACCGGACTAGACTATTTCACGATCGTGTATCCCGATTCCGGCGAACTGTCGTCGGTTCTTGAACGGCTTCTTGCCGCGGGCATTTCCGTTGAAGAGCAGGAAGGCGCTGCCTTCGTCACCGATCCATCCAGCGTACGCGTTAAACTTACCACGAGACTTGTCCAACAAAACAACCATTAAGGAGCTGCTACAATGACTGATATTATTTTTCACGGCCATTCCTGTGTCCAAATTACTTCCGGCGAAAACTCGCTTGTAATCGATCCGTTCCTTCGAGGCAACGAGCTTGCCGTAACGAAGCCGGAAGACATTAAGGTCAACACGGTCCTGCTGACGCATGCCCATATGGATCATATCCTGGATGCGGAGCCTATCGCCCGCGCGAACAAAGCGCCCGTTGTTGCGAACGTCGAGCTTGCCACCTACATGTCCTGGAAAGGCCTTGAGACGATTGGCATGAACATCGGCGGAACGGTCGACCTTGGCTTTGCCAAAGCCAAAATGATTCAAGCCTTCCACAGCTCGGGCATTACAATCGCGGAGGAGCAGCGCATTATTTATGGCGGCATGCCGGGCGGCTACATCATTACCGTAGACGGCAAAACGATTCTCCATGCCGGCGATACAGCGTTGTATGGCGACATGAAAATGATCGGCGACCGCCATAACATTGACGTTGCCCTTATCCCAATCGGCGACCATTTCACGATGGGCCCCGAAGATGCCCTTCAAGCGGCCGAGTGGTTCGGCGCCAAGCTGACAATCCCGGTTCATTACAATTCCTTCCCGATTATCCGCCAGGATGCGGAAGCCTTCGTTCAGGCTTTGGAAGCAAAAGGACTGAAAGGCCAGCTCCTCGAGCCCGGCCAGAAGCTGTCCATCTAATATACGGCAATAGGCCAGCCGCCGGATGGCTTCTAGGCGGCGGTTTCGGCGGCATGGGCATGGGCAACCAGCCTATGCAGGATAACTCTAAAGAAGCCATTACGGCCGGCATCGCAATCCTTGTCTTGCTTCTGGCTTGTCTGTTCATCAATTATTTCAACCGCAGAAGAGTATAATCTTTTCTCAAAAGCAAAGGAGCAGGGAATCCCCCCTGCTCCTTTTTATGCTTTGCCACGCACTTTACCCTCCTTTAAAAATTGTTAAAGGTAAGGGCTGACAACAGCGGCTGGAAGGAGATACATTCCGTTATTCCTAATCAATAAATAATCTACCGACTCCGTATGATAGCAACAATTAACCACACAAACAGAATCGAAGCAATCCCGAATCCGATCTCAATCGCCGGAATATCCCACAGCAGCGTGCTTTGATGCCCCATTGATGAGCCGATAATGAGGCCCACCATAATAATGCTGAACGAGAGCAGCACAATGCTGAGGCTGAGCCGGTTGCTGATCTGATCCAGCTTTTTCAGCACGGCATTTAGCTCCGGAATGGCAAGATCAAGCCCCAGCCGGCCCCTTCGCATCATATTGAGCACGCTGCGCAGGCTTAGGGGAACATCCGAGAGCAGCTCCAGATAGTCCGGAATATCATCCAACCATTTGCGAGCGATCCGCCGCGGATCCAGCTTCTCGATGACCAGCTTCCGGCCAAACGGCTCGGCCACGTCAAACACGCTGAAGTCCGGGTCAAGCGCCGTCACTACCCCTTCCAGGGTGAGAAACGTTTTTCCTAGCAAGGTAAGCTCGGACGGAATTCGTATTCCATGGCGGAAAGCAAGCGCGAACAGCTCATTCACCGACTCCCCGATTTTGACCTGGCTAAGGGGAACCTTGTAATATTTGTCCCTCATTTCGTCCACGTCAGCCCGGAGTGCCTTCCTGTCCGTATGGTCGGGAATAAAGCCCATTCCGTTAATCGCCCGGATGATTGTACTTGTGCTTTGATTGCGCAAACCGATGACAAAGGTAGCGAAATGCTGCTTCATGTCCGGTGTAAGCCGTCCAACCATCCCGAAATCAAGAAAAGCCAGATTCCCGTCAGGCAAAGCCAGCACATTACCCGGGTGCGGATCCCCATGGAAAAAGCCGTCCACCAGCACCTGGTGAAAGATCGCTTTGGAATACCGCTCCGCCAGCTTTTTATGGTCATAGCCACCCTGCTCGAGACGCTCGCTGTCGGATAGCTTGATGCCTTCCACATAATCCATCGTCAGAACCAGTTTGCTTGAATACTCCCAATAGACGGCAGGAATAATGATACCGTCAAGCCTGCTGCTCTGGGCCGAGAAGCGCTCCGCGTTCCGCGCCTCCAGCCCGTAATCGAGCTCTGCGCGAAGCGCCCGGGCAATCTCATCGATCATGTCGCGGACCCGGTAGCTGCGGGCCCATTCCAGGCGATGCTCCGCTACCCTCGCCAGCTCCGACAGGATATCGAGATCCGTCTCGATGACCTTTTGAATATGCGGGCGCTGCACTTTGACCGCTACTACCGTACCGTCGGCCAGCTTGGCCCTGTACACCTGCCCAATCGACGCGGAAGCCAGCGGCTCTTCGCTGAATTCGGCAAATAATTGCTCGAGCGGCGAACCCAGCTCATCTTCAATAATATGTACGGCTTCCAAATACGAAAAAGGCTGAACATGATCCTGCAGCTGCTCCAGCTCCGCAATAATGCCGGCAGGAATCAGGTCGGGACGTATGCTCGCCATTTGGCCAAGCTTAACGAAGGTTGGACCAAGCTCCTCCAGAATCATGCGAAGCCGTTCTCCGACTCCGCGTTTGCGAATGCCCTGCCTTTCACCGCCGCGCAGCACAAGTCCCGTATCCGGCAGTCCCAAATCCTTAGCGATATACCCGAAGCCGTTTCGGACAAAAGCAATCGCGATCTCCCGATAACGCTGCAAGTGACGGAATTTTGATCTCACGCTCATACATCCGCCTCAGATCAGTCCACTGGTGTTTCTTTATGCTCCAGCGCCTTTACCCGCTGCTCCAGCTGCTCGTATTGCTCTCTTGTTACGTATTTTTCGCCAATGATGGATTGAACGCGTTCGCGGATCATTTCTTCGATTTTATTGCGTGTTTCCTCGCCTTTTTTCAGCAGTTCATCGACATAGACGGATGATTCGGCTTTGGTGATTTCGCCTTTTCTCACCCATTCCTCCGCCAGCTTCTCTACTTGCTCCTTGCTTGTCACCGCAAACCCCAGTCCAAACGATACGGCTCTTCCGAACAAATCCTTCATCTGTATCACATCTCCTACAGTATGGAATATATCCAGTTTATGCAACTTGGCCGGATTACAGTCATTGCCCTGTATAAACCATTCCTGCGAAGGTAAAGAATGGAGGAATTTACGGATAATTCTTACTTTTGCATCGCATAATAACAAAAATAAACAAACGTCTAATTCCGACCATTTTTTAGGAGGCATGATCGAATGGCTAACCGCAAATCCTTATTGGTTCCGAATGCACGAGCAGCGCTTGAACAGCTAAAGTTCGAGATCGCGCAAGAGCTTGGCATCCAGCTTCCCGCTGACGGTTACTACGGCAATATGACTACTCGGGATATGGGATCTATTGGCGGAACGATTACCAAACGCTTGATTCAAATGGCAGAGCAGCAAATCGCCGGCCGATACTAGATAGCCGTTCATTACTTACACGCACAGGGCTGAACCCGCAGCATTCGCTGTTTCAACGGGTTTAGCCCCGTTTTTTATGATTTCCTTTGTGCGTGAACTTCCCTTTAGAGCTAAAAATCGGTAAAATGAGAAATGGCTTGTCTTATTGGACTGAATCTATAATTATGATTTTAAGGAAGAAAGGATTTTACCATATGATCATTAAACCGAAATCCCGCGGCTTTATTTGCACGACCGCCCATCCGGCTGGATGCGCGGAGCAAGTTAACCGCCAAGTGGAATACGTACAGTCTCAACCGAAATTAAAAGGGCCTCGCAATGTGCTTGTTATCGGTGCGTCTACGGGTTACGGCCTTGCTTCCCGTATCGTTGCGGCGTTTGGCGCTGGCGCGAATACGATTGGTGTCTTTACCAGCAAAGGCGCGGAAGGCAACCGCACAGCAAAGCCAGGCTGGTACAACTCCGCTGCCTTCGAGAAAGCTGCCGCGGAAGCCGGCCTCAAATCGTTTAGCCTCACCGGCGATGCATTCTCCGACGAGACCAAAGCAAGAACAATCGATCTGATCCGCACCGAGCTTGGCTCCGTTGATCTGGTTGTCTACAGCGTTGCGGCTCCGCGCCGCGTTCATCCGAAGACCGGCGAAGTGTTCAATTCGGTGATCAAACCGATTGGTCAATCGTATTCGAACAAAACCGTTAACTTCCATAACGGCGTTGTATCCGAAGCTACGATTGAGCCGGCTACGGAAGAAGAAATCAGCCAGACGGTTACCGTTATGGGCGGAGAAGACTGGCAAATGTGGATTGATGATCTGCAGGCGGCGGGCGTTCTGGCTGAAGGCGCCACTACGATTGCTTACTCGTACATCGGCCCGGAAATTACGCATGCGGTTTACCGTGACGGTACCATCGGCCGTGCCAAAAACGATCTGGAAGCTACGGCGCATAACCTGACCGAGCAGCTGTCCTCTACGGGCGGACGCGCTTATGTAGCCGTTGCCAAAGCACTCGTTACGCAATCCAGCTCCGCCATTCCGGTCGTGCCGCTGTATATCTCCGCGCTCTTCAAAGTGATGAAGGAGAAAGGCATTCACGAGGGCTGCATCGAGCAAATGTACCGCATGTTCGCTACCCGCCTGTATGTTGACGGCCCTACGCCGGTTGACGAAAAAGGCCTCATCCGCATGGATGACTGGGAGATGCGGGAAGACGTGCAAGCTGCCGTAGACAAGCTGTGGAGCGAAATTACCTCGGAAAATGTTTACGAGCTTTCCGATCTTGAAGGCTACCGCCGCGAATTCTTCCAGCTGTTCGGCTTCGAGACCGACGGAATCGACTACGAAGCAGACACGAATCCGGAAGTTGATGTTCCCAACCTCCGTTAGACGATAATAGAAAAGCAGCAGCAGGCTAATCTGCTGCTGCTTTTCTGTTTGGGGGAAGCTTTATTTTGTTACCTGTCCTTACGATGCGGTGCAGCATTAAGCCCCCGCCTGCTGGCCCTTTTGCGCCTGTTTCACCATTTCCCGCTTCTTAACGATGCGCCACATCGTTAAGACCACCAGCATCGCCCTTTCGCATGCCTTAACGATGCCGTACATCGTTAAGCCCCCGCATATTGCCTATTTTACGCCTATTCCAAGCCTTTTCCCGCTTCTTAACGATGCGGCAAAGCACAAAAAAAGAGCAGCCCAGAAGGCTGCTCTCACCGCTTATTCCTTGCTTCCGATTAACCCGAGCTGAGCAATCAGCTCGTAGGATTTCAGCCGCTCCTGATGATCGTAAATCGCGCAGTTAATGATCACTTCATCCGCATCGGTCTGCTCGATAAACGCGTTCAGCTTTGCTTCAACCGTCTGCGGACTGCCTTTGATCGCCGTGCGAAGCTGATTGCGCACGGCCGTAAGCTCATACGGATTCGCGAAGCCTTCCAGATCGGCCGGCGGCTGAATCTTTCTTGGCACGCCGCCGCGGATCAAATTCAGGAACTGCTGCTCGAGCGTTGTGCCAAGCCATTCCGCATGCTCGTCCGTATCGGCCGCGATGGCGTTTACGCCAACCATCGCGTACGGCTTATCCAGATAAGCCGACGGCTTGAAGCTGCTGCGGTAAATATCAAGCGCCGGCAGAGTAAAGTCCGGGGAGAAATGGCTCGCGAAGCCAAACGGCAAGCCTAGCTCGCCGGCCAGCCTTGCGCTGAAATCACTGGAGCCCAGCAGCCAGATCGGCACATCCAGGCCTTCGCCCGGCACCGCGCGTACCGCCTTTTCCGATTCCGGACCGCGGAAGTAGCCTCGGAGCTCCTCCAGCATCGCCGGGAAATTCTCCCCGCCGTGCAAGTCGCGGCGAAGCGCCATCATCGTCTGACGGTCACTGCCCGGCGCGCGGCCAAGCCCAAGATCAATGCGCCCAGGATACAATGACTCCAGCGTACCGAATTGCTCCGCGATCACAAGCGGCGCATGGTTCGGCAGCATAATGCCGCCGGAGCCGACGCGAATGGTCGATGTGCCGCCCGCAATATGCCCGATTACTAATGACGTCGCCGAGCTGGCAATTCCCGGCATGCTGTGATGCTCGGCTACCCAATAACGGGTATAGCCCCATTTTTCGGCATGCCGGGCAAGGTCGAGGCTGTTGCGCAAGGCATCCGAGGCCGTGGAGCCTTCGACAATCGGCGCAAGGTCCAATATAGACAGCTTGACGTTGCCAAGCTTTTTCGTTGTTGTCATGTCCAACTCTCCTTCTCATGAAGACATCATGTCCATTATAACGAAGTTCTATCGCAACTGCTATACAATAGTAAGTGACTAGGGAAAGCAATGATGCATTCCGCCGGCTGCCCGCTCGAAAAATCCGTGAATTTCCGCGATTGTCGGTCTGAATCTGCTTTACGAACCTCACATCTCGAGCTATAATAAAGACATAACGATTTTTGAAATAGAGTTTCACAGAATGAAACAACAAAATCGTCAACTTCATTCAAGGAGGAATACCCGAACATGGCAAATCAAGACCATTACTCCGTACGGTCCAGCCTGGAAGTCGGCGGCAAGTCCTACGCTTACTACAGCCTGCCGGAACTTGAAAAGCAAGGGCTCGGCGACATTTCCAAGCTTCCATTTTCAATCAAAGTATTGCTCGAAGGCGCTGTTCGTCAATTTGACGGCCGCGGCATCACGAAAGAGCATGTCAAACAACTCGCAGATTGGGCGGCTAACCGCGACGACAAAGAAATTCCTTTCATCCCATCCCGTATCGTACTGCAGGACTTGACTGGCGTACCAGTAGTCGTTGACCTTGCGGCAATGCGCGAAACGGTTAAAAAAGCAGGCGGCGACCCTAAAAAAATCAACCCGCTTGTACCTGTCGATCTCGTTATCGACCACTCCGTCATGGTTGATGCATTCGGTTCCCCGGACGCGCTTGAAATCAACCAACGCATCGAGTTCGAACGGAACGCTGAACGCTACCGGTTCTTCCGTTGGGCGCAAACAGCATTCGATAACTTCCGTGCGATTCCGCCGGATACAGGTATCGTTCACCAAGTAAACCTCGAGTATCTGGCCTCCGTTGCGGCTACAAAGACGGTTGACGGCGAAACTTTCGTATTCCCGGACTCCCTCGTTGGTACCGACTCCCACACAACCATGATCAACGGTCTTGGTATCGTTGGCTGGGGCGTTGGCGGTATCGAAGCGGAAGCCGGCATGCTTGGCCAACCGCTCTACTTCGTAACTCCTGAAGTTATCGGCTTCAAACTGACTGGCAGCCTGGCAGAAGGCGCTACGGCGACTGACCTTGCCCTGACCATCACGCAATTGCTTCGCAAAAAAGGCGTTGTCGGCAAATTCGTCGAGTTCTTCGGTTCCGGCTTGTCCAACATCAGCCTGTCTGACCGTGCAACGGTTGCGAACATGGCTCCTGAGTACGGCGCAACAATCGGCTTCTTCCCGGTTGATGCAACTACGCTCGACTACCTGCGCCAAACAGGCCGCACAGAAGAGCAAATCGCTCTTATTGAAGCTTACTACAAAGCTCAAGACATGTTCCGTACGGACGCTACGCCGGACCCTGTCTTCACTGAAGTGGTTGAACTCGACCTGTCGACTGTGGTTCCATCCCTTGCCGGTCCTAAACGTCCGCAAGACCGTATCGAGCTGACTTCGATGAAGGAAGCTTGGAACGAAATCGTTCGCAAGCCAGTGGACAAAGGCGGTTATGGCCTGACTGAGGAGAAAACGGAAGAAGTCGTTACAATCAACCACGCTAACGGCAAAGTAAGCGAGATGAAAGCTGGCGCAGTTGTACTCGCCGCGATCACTTCCTGCACAAACACTTCCAACCCTAGCGTAATGGTAGGCGCAGGCCTTGTAGCGAAGAAAGCTGTCGCTCGCGGTCTCGTGAAGCCTGAATACGTGAAGAGCTCGCTGACTCCAGGTTCCCTGGTTGTTACCGACTATCTCGTAAAAGCTGGCCTGCTCGAGTCCCTCGAAGCACTCGGCTTCCACGTTGCCGGTTACGGCTGTGCGACATGTATCGGTAACTCCGGTCCATTGCCGGACGACGTAAGCCAAGCGATCGCTGACAACGACATGACGGTAGCTGCCGTATTGTCCGGTAACCGTAACTTTGAAGGCCGTATCCACGCCCAAATCAAAGCGAACTACCTGGCATCGCCGCCGCTTGTTGTTGCTTACGCGCTGGCTGGTACAGTTAACATTGATTTCGCTAGCGAGCCAATCGGCTTCGATCCGCAAGGCGAACCTGTCTTCCTGAAAGACATCTGGCCAACAAACCAAGAGATCGCCGATGCCATCAGCGCATCCCTGACTCCTGAAATGTTCCAGGCGAAATACGAAAACGTATATACGCAAAACGAACGTTGGAACGCGATTCCGGTACCGGAAGGCGAACTGTACGAGTGGGATCCGAATTCGACTTACATCGCCAACCCTCCGTTCTTCGACAGCCTTGCTGACGGCATCCGCGACGTTGAAGACATCAAAGCAGCGAAAACTTTGCTTGCTCTTGGCGACTCGGTTACAACTGACCATATCTCGCCAGCAGGCAGCATCCGTCCAGATGCTCCAGCCGGTAAATACCTGATCGCTAACGGCGTTGAGAAGAAAGACTTCAACTCCTACGGCTCCCGCCGCGGTCATCACGAAGTTATGGTTCGCGGTACATTCGCGAACATCCGTATCCGCAATCACATCGCTCCTGGTACAGAAGGCGGCTTCTCGACTTACCAGCCTACAGGCGAAGTGACTTCCGTATATGAAGCTTCGATGAAATACCAAGCGGACAAAACAAACCTGGTTGTACTCGGCGGCAAAGAGTACGGTACAGGCAGCTCCCGTGACTGGGCAGCTAAAGGTACGTTCCTCCTCGGCGTTAAAGCCGTTATTACGGAGAGCTTCGAACGTATCCACCGTTCCAACCTGGTTGGCATGGGCGTACTTCCGCTCCAGTTCCAAGCTGGCCAAGGCTGGCAGGCACTTGGTCTGACTGGCTTCGAAACCTTCGATATCGTTGGTCTTTCGAACGATGTTCAGCCTGGCGATCTCGTTTCGGTTATCGCTACGAAAGAAGACGGCTCGACAGTCGAGTTCAAAGTTATCGTACGCCTCGACTCCCTCGTGGACGTTGACTACTACCGTAACGGCGGTATCCTGCAAACGGTTCTGCGTCAAATGATCAAGAACTAATTCCTTCTATAGCAAGAAAGGTGAGCCCCCGGGCTCACCTTTTTTATTTTATCCCCTATTGCTCGATTGATCGTGAGGGACCGTAACCGTAACGGATTTCTCCGCCGCGTTGCCCGCTTTGTCTTTTGCCGTGTACTTAATCGTATACGTTCGTCCATCCTTATTGCCGGACTTCTCTGCCCTCAATTTAAACGCCACGTCAAACGTACCAAATTCGGCGCCTTGAATATCTCCGTTCGTTCCTTCCGCAAGCTTCTCGTTGCTTGTAATGGAGGTTAATACGACCGAATCGATGCCTGACAAAAGGTCTGTGCCTTTCACTACCGCTGTTACGTCAACCAGCTTACGATTAGCCGGCCAGAGCTCTGATTTATCCAGAACGACATTCAGTTCAGGAGCTGTCTTATCAATCTGGATCTTCACCGTACGGGGAACTTCTGCATTCCCTTTACGATCTTCACTCCAATAGACAAGGGTATGGACACCTTCCTCCGTCACTTGAGCGGTAGTCCCCTTCTGTACATCTCCTCCGTCTAACGTGTAATAAGTCGCGTCAACGCCGGAAATAATGTCCTTCGCCGTTAAGGTTACCGTCACATTATGATTCATCCAGCCTGATGGCGCATTATCGGTTGTAGTTGGAGCCGTATTGTCCACGAGGTAAATGTTAGGAGCATCCGGCTTCTCCATTCCGTTCCCCAGGTAAAAGCTTGTATGCGGCGGCTGGTTATAGCCGGTGTTCTGCCAAGCTACGCCTAACCGGTATACCGGATCATGCATCAGCGTGCGGATCTTCTGATCCGTTACGTCCGTCGTTGTATAGATGCGAAGCGCACTGCTGTCTTCGGTTCTCACAACGACCTCTTCTCTCCAGTCGCCCAGCAGATCGGCTTGCAGAGACAGATTGCCTTTTGTTCCGTTATTGGAATACGTACCGGTAAACGTCTCTAACCGAATTAGCGAGTTATTCTCGTAATCCCATTTATCAATTCTCGGAACACCGTTGCCGGTTGCGGTATTCCAGTTATGATCCAGCAGTTCTCGGCTTAGGTCGCCGTCCCACCAGATCGCAAAGTTGGAGGTCGGGATTTGGGTAGAGATCTTGGTACCTTCCGAGTTAAACATAAAGCCGTTTAAGTTATTTTCCGTTGCGGCCGACTTTGTCGCGTCAATGGCCCAGGACTCTTCGCCCTCGTATCTTGGATCCACGTCCGCCGACAAGCCCCTGCCCGTATCCGCGCCAACCTGGGGCTGACCGTATAACGGCTCTCCCGTCCGCGCGTCAAGCATGGTAGCCGAATACGGAGCTCCCGTCTCCTCCTGCACCGTCCATAGCTCAAGTCCAAGATGGGAAGGATTCAGGTCCCCGAGATGCATAGCGTCGCCATGTCCCAGCTTCGTACTCCACAGTAAAGTTCCGTCATCATTAACCGCCGTGTTGCCGGTTACAATCTCATCCTTGCCGTCCGCATCGATATCCGCCACGCTCAGCTGATGGTTGCCTTGTCCGTAACCAGGATTCGGAGAATCAAACTTCCACAGCTTGCTTAGTTCCCCGTCTCTCCAGTTGTACGCTGCCAGCACCATCCGCGTGTAATACCCGCGCTGCAGAATCAGGCTTGGATGCACCCCGTCCAGATAGGCAATCGCTGCGCCAAACCGATCAATCCGGTTGCCGTACGTATCTCCCCAATCTCCGATATTGCCTCTTGGCGGATCATAATCCTCCGTTTCCAGCGCCTTGCCTGTCACGCCTTCAAAAATCGTGAAGAACTCCGGCCCGTCAAGCACATAACCGCCGGAATTGCGATAATCGGCATTAGCGTCGCCAATCACGTTTCCCATACCGTCAACCGTTCCGTCGGCAGTACGGGCTGCTACCTCCGCCTTGCCGTCTCCATCCAGGTCGTAGACCATCGGATGCAGGTAGTGGGCTCCTGAACGAATATTTGGACCCATGTCGATTCTCCACAAGCGTGTACCGTCCATTTTGTAAGCATCCAGATACGTATTGCCGGTAATGCCTGCTTGGGAGTTATCCTTGGAGTTGCTTGGATCCCATTTCAGCACGATTTCGTATTTGCCGTCCCCGTCCAGATCGCCTACGGATGCGTCATTCGCCCGATACGTGTAAGCTTCTCCCACGCTTGTTACGCCATCGGCAGGCTTGTCGAGCGCTACGCTCAAATAATTCGTATTCCAAGGCCGCACCGTTTCGGAAGGCTCTTGCTCCGTTCCGTTCACAACCGCCCGGATATAATAGGACGAATCTGCCGTTCCGGTTTCATCCACATAGTTCGTACTGGATTGAACCGGAGCGGAGCTGATTTTCACCCCGTCACGGTATACGTTAAAGCCGATATGATCCGGTTCAGTGCCAAGGAACCGCCAGGAGAGGAAGACATGGCCTTCCTGCTCGACGGCAACCAGACCACGATCCAAGTCCTCCATCTGCCGGGCCGGCAGCAGCTGCGGTGTGGCCGTCACGGTTACAGGAGTTGACTCTGTCAGTTCTTCTCCCTCGTAGGCATAAACCCCCTTGACGTGAAACGTATACTCCTTGCCATTATCCAGACCGCCAACGGAAGCGATATACGTTCCTTTCGGTACCGTTGCGGCCAGTGTTTCCGTACCGTCTTCCTTTACATTGTAGATGTTGGCTTCTTGGTAAGCCGGATCGACCGGAGCCTTCCAGCCAATCAGTACCTTTCCGTCATGGCCTTCCGCTGCCAAATGCGTAACATCGGGAGCCTTGTCCAATTTTTTGACATTAATTGTGTAAGTACGGGCTACATCCGTATATTGCTTGGAAGCAACCGTAATGCTTACGGGCGATGAAGCACCGTTAATCGGCACATCAACCGAGGAACCGCTTTCAACCGAAGAGTCGCCAACCTTCAACTGAACGCCTTCCGCATAACTCGCCGTTGGCGTTACGGTAAGGACGTTTGCGGAATAAGGCATATCGATGGAGTAGTTATCATTTGTCGGGTCAAAAGCAAAGGAAGGAGCATAATCGCCGGCTTTAAGCTGAACACTCGCCAAAGCCAGATCAAGCGCCGTTACTTTCATATTCGCCAGATTGTAGCGTCCTCCGCCCGCATTGGTGAAGAAGCCGATGCTGCTGATCCGTTCTCTGGCGCTGTAGAAATTTTCGCTTGAGTTAACCGTACTTCCTGTATTTAAGTCCTTGATCGATAAGGTGTATCTTTTCTGCGGGATATTATAAACGAACGTAAACCGGTACCAATGCGTCGTGTCATACGAGACGAGGGTTGGTCCGTTCTGCATTTTGATCACGCCGCCATCCATCACCATGCGGGTAACGGCTGCGTTTGTCGCATTGACCTTCCCTTCCATCACCCAGAAGGTTCCGCCTTTGCTCGTTGGCATATTGACGTCAAACTGCAGAATCATTCCTCCGGTCTGAGGCGTAAAGCGTTGTCCGAAATAAGAGGAGCCGGTCAGATCATGGCTGATTGAAGCGTATTGCTGATTGGTATCCGGATTGTTAACAACCTCGATGACCGGGGCCGTCCCTTCCTTTGTCCAGTTGTTACCGCTTCCAATTGTAAGCGCCCCAACAGGATAGGCAGAGAAATTTTCATCGACAACAGCCGTGTCTGCGGCTAGTACTGGAGTAATATGCAGCGGTAAGAGGAAGGTAGAGAGTAAGCATATAAGGAGAAGCTTTGCCAAAGGATTTTTGCGGCGTATGGCCTGCATCATTTTCAACCTCCAATTCATAGTAACAATCATAGGTAAAGATGGGGAATCCGTCTGCTCCTCCTTTCTTATCCTGTTGACTTGTACCTGTTACCTGAATATCACGGTATGCTTGTCTTGTTGAAATCCGAACCATGCCCATTGTAAGGGAACAACTGGTAAACCGCT
Source organism: Paenibacillus sp. BK033 (assembly GCF_004345425.1). Taxonomy (GTDB): domain Bacteria; phylum Bacillota; class Bacilli; order Paenibacillales; family Paenibacillaceae; genus Pristimantibacillus. Next base: position 924,088 of record NZ_SLVP01000001.1, on the reverse strand, counting down.
ATGCAAATATCCGACTTAAAGGTATAAATATCAGTGAACTCTTCTTTCGAAAAAACAAAAAACCGACGTTAGAGCTTGTCCGCTCCAACGTCGGTTTTTCCGCTTATTCGTGTGCCGCTTGCGGATGCTTCTTCTTCCATTCGTTCGTCCAAAGTCCCGCGCCAAGCACCGCAACAACCGCAATGGCGATCACGAGCCACTTGACGACCTGGTTTTCTTCGAACCAAGCCTTCCACGCCGGCTCATGGGTAATCATCTTTGATGCGGTATAGGCCAGCACGGCCGAGCCCGCGTAAATGATCCAAGGGAATTTGCTGAGCAGCTTGATAAACAAAGTGCTCCCCCAGACCACAATCGGAATACTGATAATCAGACCTATAATGACTAACAGCGTATGTCCCTGAGCGGCGCCCGCAACGGCAATGACGTTATCCAGCCCCATTGCCGCGTCCGCTACGATAATCGTCCACACGGAAGCCCAAAGCGTGTTTCCCGCCTTAATGTTCTCATGATCCTCTTCCTGCACAAGCAGCTTGTAAGCGATCCAGAGAAGAATGACGCCTCCGGCAACAAGCAGCCAAGGAATATTAAGCACATACACAACCAGCACGGTTGCAACGATCCGAAGCAGAATGGCTCCGCAGGTTCCGTAAAGGATAGCTTTCTTCTGCGTCTCCTTCGGGAGCCGTTTTGCCGCCATCCCAATCACAATCGCATTATCGCCGGCGAGAATAAGATCAATAAATACAATGGACAGTAGTGTGGTCAAAAATTCAAACGGCGTCAAGTCCAATGTCCAATTCCCCTTCTTTCTTGCATAATAAACAATAACATCAATTATTATAGTTTATTTTTCACGAGGGATGTAATATTTATTGATAAAATAAAATTAATGTTAATCATGCAAAGCCGTATGGCGTTTGTACAAGTCCTCCAGCACCATGCAAGCCATCGCTTCCACGACCGGCACAACGCGCGGGCAGATGCACGGATCGTGACGTCCAAGCGTTTGGATCGTATGCTCGTTGCCTTCTTCGTCAACCGTTTGCTGCGGAAGCGAGATCGACGACGTTGGTTTTACCGCGATACGGAAAACGATATCCTGACCCGTGCTAATGCCGCCAACGATCCCGCCGGCATTATTGGTCAAAAAGCCGTTTGCGTCCATCTCGTCGTTATGCTCGCTGCCGAACATGGTTGTTGCCGCGAATCCTGCGCCAAACTCGATGCCTTTAACCGCTCCGATGGACAGCATCGCTTTCGCAAGCTCCGCGTCCAGCTTGTCGAACGCCGGCTCGCCGATACCCGGCTTCACGCCGCGGATGATGCATTCCACCACGCCGCCGCAGCTGTTGCCCTTCGCCGCCAGATCCTCGACGAGCGTTACCATTCTTTCCGCTGCGTTTAGATCGGCTGCGCGCATCGGATTCTTCTCGATAACGGATTCGTCAAACGTCTCGCATTTAATGCCTCCCGCTTCTTTCGTGTAGGCTACGATGGAAACGCCGCGGCGTTCCAGAAGCTTGCGCGCGATAGCGCCTGCAGCCACGCGGCCCGCGGTTTCGCGGCCCGAAGCCCGGCCGCTTCCGCGGTGATCGCGATGGCCGTATTTTTGCACGTAAGTGAAATCGGCGTGACCCGGACGGAACAACCGGCGGTTCGCCTCGTAATCCTTGGATTTCATGTCGGTATTGTTCAGCATGACGGCCAAGGGAGCACCTGTTGTTTTGCCTTCGAAGACACCCGACAGAATGCGGATAATATCGTATTCCTTGCGCGGAGTCGTAACCGAGGATTGACCCGGCTTGCGGCGGTCCATCTGTATTTGAATATCCGCTTCCGTAAGCTCTACTCCCGGCGTAACGCCGTCAATAATAACGCCTACAGCCTCGCCGTGCGATTCGCCAAACGTGGTCATTTTGAAATGTGTGCCAAAGCTGCTTCCTGACATATGAAAAACCAACCTTTCTCTTTTGACTATCTCGATTAAATTCATTATAATTTCAAATGTGCAATAAATGAAATCATAATTCAATAGCCTTGCGATAGAGAGGGTTTATGTCAAACAGATTAAATAGCTTGGAAAGCTATCGGATATTTTTGTACACGGCAAGAACGGGCAACTTCACGAAAGCTGCCGAGTTTCTTCACGTTACGCAGCCATCGGTCAGCTATGCGATCAAGCAGCTGGAGGATTGCTTTGGCGTGAAGCTGTTTGACCGCGGCTCCAAGGGCGTGAAGCTTACGATGGAAGGGAAAGCGCTGCTGGACTATATCGAGCAATCCTTCCATCTGATCGAGCGCGGCGAGCGCAAGCTGCTGGAGCTTGCCAACTTGCACGGAGGCGATCTGCGCATCGGAGCGAGCGGCCCGATTATCAAGCATATCCTTCTTCCTTATATAGATAAGTTTCATGCGGAGCATCCGAATGTGCGGATCCGCCTCCAGCAAAGCAAGACAAACGAAATCTCCAAGCAGCTGAAGGAAGAAAATATCGACCTTGGCTTCGTCCACCTGCCCTTTGACGATCAGGAATTGGCGATTCAGCCGTTGATGTCCATACAGGACTGTTTCCTTGTTGGCGAGGCATACAAGGAGCTGGCAAGCCAAGCGGTCTCGGTCCGCGAGCTGCTAAAGCTTCCTTTATTATTGCCTACGGCGGGCAGCAGTACCCGGCTTTTTGTCGAGCAATGGCTCGCCGGACACGGTATATATAAGGAACCGGATATTGAGCTGACCAGCACGGAGATGATTATCGAGTTTGCGCAGAGGGGCTATGGGATGGCCTTCCTTACCCGCCGGTTTGCCCAGCAGGAGCTGAATAGCGAAACGTTGTTCGAGGTGACATTGACGGAGGCCTTGCCATCCCGAGCGATCGGCGTCGTTACCCGTAAAGACGCTACTTTGCCGACCAGCTCGTCCGTTTTTCTCAAAGACGTCATGAATCAATGAGGCTATGCAACCGCATTTGGAGGTTCGGTTTATGCCTAATCGAATCCCTTTTTCGAATGCTTGGAAACAAATATTTCTATTGCAGGAAATAGGCGCAATTGTTCAACGGAATGTCCTTGAATCGTTGTTGACTTGCGTGTTTAAGAGTTTTAACATATAGTGATAATCTTATATAATGGAGCGTTAGACATGAGCGAAAACAAACCTTACCGTATTCTTTTGTACTATAAATATGTTCACATCGACAACCCTGCCGAGTTTACCGCGGAGCACCTTCAATTCTGCAAGGACCTTGGCGTTAAAGGCCGCATTCTCATCTCCGAGCAAGGCATCAACGGTACTTGCTCCGGTACGGTTGAACAGACGGATGCCTACATCGCGCATATGCGCCAGAATCCGCTGTTTGCCGATATGGTATACAAGATTGACGAATCCGAGGGTCATGTATTCAAGAAGATCTTCGTCCGTCACAAGAAAGAGCTTGTTACCCTTCGTTACGACAAGAAGCTGGATCCGAACGTCCGCACGGGCAAGCATTTGAAGCCGGTAGAATTCTACGAGCAGCTGCAGCGCGATGACGTTATTATTATCGACGGCCGCAACGATTATGAATACGATATCGGACATTTCCGCGGCGCCATCCGCCCTACGGTTGAGTCGTTCCGCGAATTCCCGGAATGGATTCGCAAGAATCTGCCCGAAGACGCGAAGAACAAAAAGATTCTGACGTATTGCACGGGCGGCATCCGCTGCGAGACGCTGACCGGCGTTCTCCTGGAAGAAGGCTTCTCGGATGTTAACCAGCTGGAAGGCGGCATCGTCACTTACGGAAAAGACGAAACCGTTAAAGGCCGTCTGTGGGACGGTAAATGTTACGTATTCGACGAGCGTATTTCCGTGCCGATCAACCGGACGGAAGAAGATATTATCGTCGGCAAGTGCTACCACTGCGGCAAGCCGGAAGACCGCTATATTAACTGTGCCGACGATCTTTGCCATCGCAAGCATATTTGCTGCCCGGAGTGCGAAGCGGAGCATGAAAGCTACTGCGCGCCGGAATGCAAAGCGAATGACGAAGCACGTAAATTGAAAGTTATTTCTGGTCGGTGATTAGCAATGGGACTAGGACTGGTTGTTGTTGAGGTATGCACCCGCAACGAAATGGCCCTTCTGCCTCTTGAGGAGCTGGAAGAGAAATTTCCGGAAGCGGCGGTCATGCGAACGGATTGCCTCAATATGTGCAATCTGTGCCGCGCAAGACCTTATGCGATGGTGAACGAAACCCGGATTTACGCGGGCACCAAGGAAGAATGCCTCAAACAGGTTGAGGCAGCCGTGCAAGAGGAAATCAAACAGTTTTTTGGAGAATAACCAAATGAGCGAAAATAAACCATACCGAATTTTGCTTTATTATAAATACGTGCATATCGAGAACCCCGAGCAGGCAACGGCCGAGCATCTCCGCTTCTGCAAAGAGCTTGGCGTTAAGGGCCGTATTCTCATCTCCGATCAAGGCATTAACGGTACTTGCTCCGGCACCACCGAGCAGACCGATGCTTACATGGCGTATATGAACGAGCATCCGCTCTTCAAGGATATCACTTACAAGATCGACGAGTCCGAAGGACATGTGTTCAAAAAGCTGTTCGTCCGCCACAAGAACGAGCTTGTCACTCTGCGCTATAAGAAAAAGATGGATCCGAATGTTCTGACAGGCAAACGGCTGTCTCCGAAGGAATTTTACGAGCAGCTTCAGCAGGATGATGTCATTATCATCGACGGACGGAACGATTACGAATACGATATCGGACATTTCCGCGGCGCAATTCGCCCTACGGTTGAATCGTTCCGCGAATTCCCCGAATGGATCCGCAAGAACCTGCCGGAGGATGCAAAGAACAAACCGATCCTCACCTACTGCACCGGCGGGATCCGCTGCGAGACGCTGACCGGCGTTCTGCTGGAGGAAGGCTTTACGGATGTAGCCCAGCTGGAGGGCGGTATCGTTACTTACGGCAAGGACGAAGAAGTAAAGGGCCGTTTATGGGACGGCAAATGCTATGTGTTTGATGACCGGATTTCCGTGCCGATCAACCGGACGGAAGAGGATATCGTTATCGGCAAATGCCATCATTGCGGCAAGCCGGAGGACCGTTACGTCAACTGCGCGAATGTGACCTGCGACAAGCGTCATATCTGCTGCGAGGAATGCGAAGCGGAGCATAATCGTCATTGCTCGGAAGAGTGCAAACCGCATTAATCCATGAGCGCCGCAGGATGATTCCTGAGGCGCTTTTTTTTCGTCTAAAGACCGATTCAACAACCGAATAAGGTATAAAGCTCACTCAATAGCATTGCCGTTAAGGCAACTGTTATAATAGAAAATGGAAAATAATTACTCGCGATGCGGCTGACCATGCTCACAACATCTACATAGGTAATCAAACGGGTACGGCTGAACAATTCTTATTGGCTTCGTTGATTTTTGAAGAGAGTGAAGTACATATTACGCATAAGGACAAAGAGATGGAGGCAGAGGTATCGGCCTTTATCGGTGATCGGCAATGGAGATCGGAAACTAAACAGACGATTACGGTTCACTATCGCTTCGATACGTCCAAGCAACGCTGGGAGGTTAACGGGTTAGATGTGAATAACCCCGTTATTCCAGTCAAGCTGCGCTCGGATCCGGCATAAAAAGGACGGTGACATCATTTGGCTAGCTCTTTGACCATGTAGATCAGCAGCTCATCATCCACAAATACGTCTGTGCCGGGTTGAACCTCGACATTATTGCAGGTCAGCCCGTTGCCGTCCATGACGTATCCCCGTTTGCCATACAACCTTTGGGCATTGCCGTAATCCTTATATAATCCGACGCCAAGCCCGATAGTCCTGAACGTTTCTGATGCTATGCGCTCCAGCTCGCCCAGCAGTTCGCTGGCGATTCCCTTTCTCCTGTACTCCTCAAATACGCTCAAATCATTTACTTCCGGTATCTTCCGCTCGGCAAAATACGGGTATTTGGATTCATAGATCAGATGACAACAACCCGCCACCTCATCTCCGTAAAAGGCTATCAAGGTTATTCGTTTCCCTGCGCGGTTCTCTTCCAAGCATCTGATATAATATTCGCCTTGCCGGTACCACGGAAAATGCGCGGCAAATTCCTTATTCAACAGTTCGGCCTCGTCCAGGCTGGATAGCTGTCTCAGCGAAATCCGATTGATCAATGGATACACCTCCATTCGAAATAAAGCGATATGGAGTATTTTACCACGCAGATAAAAGGCACAATAATTTTATTTTCAATCCGCTTGACTTAAACCAAGGTTTAAGTCGTATGATATTCCCGTCGACAACAAATTGGAGGACTCCAGATGAACTATTATTCCATTGGCGAAGCTGCTGCCAAGTTAGACATACCGGAATCAACGATTCGTTATTATGAGAAAAAAGGGCTGCTGCCGCTGATGGAGCGTGATCATGCGGGCAGAAGGTTGTTTTCGGAAAATCAAATGGCATTGCTTGGAACGGTCATGTGTTTGAAAAACACGAATATGCCTATTCATGATATCAAGCAATATATCGATTGGGTCGTTGAAGGCGCCGGCACGGTTCCTCTTCGGCTTGAGATGCTGAACAGGCATAAGCAGGCTGTGCTGGCGCAAATGGCTTTAATGACCGAATCCCTCGAGGGAATCGAAGTAAAAATACAACGTTACATCAAACAAACGCAGGAGGCGCTAATATGAAACTTTCAGGAAACACGATTCTCATTACGGGCGGAAGCACGGGGATTGGATTGGCATTTGCGGAACGCTTCATGAAAGCCGGAAATACGGTTATTGTAACCGGACGGCGTGAACAAGTCCTTCAGGACGCGCAAGACAAGCTGCCCGGCCTCATAACCAAAGTCAGCGATTTGAGCAATGAAGCCGAGCGGATTGCCCTGTTTGATTGGGTCACGGCAACTTACCCGGACATCAACGTATTGGTGAACAATGCGGGGATTCAGCAGCGGTTCAGCGTGATAAAAGCGGATGCGAAAAACGACTGGGCGTATTTCAACAAAGAAATTTCCACCAACATTGAAGCCCCCCTTCATCTTGCGATCCTGTTTGCTCCGTTTTTTGCGGAAAAAGAGAACGCGGCCATTATCAATGTGACATCGGGCCTAGCCTTTACGCCGTTCGCCATCGCACCGATCTATTCGGCTACAAAGGCAGCTCTCCATTCCTTTACGATAAGCCTGAGACATCAGCTCTCGGAGACTTCCGTAGAGGTCATCGAGGTTGCCCCTCCGGCCGTTAATACCGACTTGGGCGGCACGGGTCTCCATGTCCATGGCGAGCCTCTCGACGCCTTTGCCGACGGTATCTTCCAAGGACTTCGGGAAGGCAAATCCGAGATTGGCTACGGCACCTCCGTCGACCGTCTCCGCATGTCCCGCGACGATATCGACAAGTACTCCGAAAGCATGTATCAAGCCACCAAAAACATGATCGATTAACCAACCGATCCTGCTATCCCACTATAACTAACTAACACAGCAAAGGAGCTGCCGCAATGGCCAGCTCCTTCTTTCTTTTTATTCTTTTTTTGTGATGGCTTTTTCAAATTTCAAAATGGTTGGTAAAACGAAGCTGCTCGAATGATTCTGGAAAAGCGGAGCGTTCGCCTTTGTTCCCTGATTCCCACCGTTACAATATTAGTTCAAGGAATCCGGGAACAACAGCGATTGGAAGAACATTCGACTGCGCAGTTTTACAGTACCATTTGATCATAATTTGACCATGCGCATCACAATTTCCTGTACTGGTTAGGCGACTGCCCCTCAAACTTCTTAAACACCTTGCTGAAATATTTATCGTCGTCATAGCCGACCATTTCGGCGATCTGCGCGATTTTGAGATTCGGATTTTGCAGCAGCAGCTTTGCTTTCTCGACGCGGATGCGGCCCAGGTAATCAAAGACATTCTCGCCCATCTCCTGCTTGAAGCGGCGTGAAATATACTCTCTGCTCAAATAGAATCTTTCGGAAATGTCCTGCAAGGTAACCTCCCGGTTATAATTCTGCTCCATGTATCGGGCGATATCCCGCATAATGCTATGCTCTTTATTGCCGCCTGCCCCGGTTAATGCCGCAAACGCCATCAGCCCGTTCAACAGCTCACGCCTGCAGAGCTCCAGCGATAATCTGCCCTGCTCGTCCAGCAATACGACTAACGGCAGACCGGGAGACGGCTCCGCTCCTGCCTGAATATCCTGCTTGGCCGCAAGCTCCTGCCGCCAGCGGCTCAGCATGGATTCATATTCGAAGCGCCACAGCTCAATCTGCTCTTGGGTGATGACCGGCAGCTGCCGAGCCGCCTCCAGGAAGCCCTCGACGGCCGTTTCGATCTCCTTCTCCTTGCCGCTCCACACCGCAAGACGGAACCGCTCTTCATAAGCGGCAATGCTTAAGGAATGAATACCCGATTTATACCCCTTCTCGCTGTAATGGATATAGCTGTTGTCCTCGAGCAAGTTGCGCTGCTTCAGCGCGGCTCTTGCCTCCTGGTAAGATAACGATAACCCGGCTGGAAAAGCCTGCTTATGCCCCACACCGTAGTGGAATCGGCCATGAATCGAATTCACGATTCCTTCCGTAATAAGCGCCAGCAAGTCCTCCCATTCTGCCAGCCGGTCCCACAGCAGGATAATAATTTCATTCTCGCTGTTCCAATAGCGGAACGCAAAGCCGCCATTTTTCTGCTTTAATATTTCGTTGCACACATTGATCAGGCAAAAAGTGAGCAAATCGCGGTTTCCGTCAAATTTGCGGGAGATTTGAGTCTCCAGCATTCCCGTGCTGAGAATAATAACCCGGCAATCTGTGGCGCAGTCAAGCCGAAACTCCTCCTTCAGCACGGCCGGAACGGCCACTTGCCCGCCGGCCCCGGCTTCGCTGATCATCGTCGAGAACAGCTTATCCCGGTATACGGGCTTAATCTGGTTGATCTCGATGCTGCGCTGCTGATCAAGCCGGCGGGCCCGATCCTCCTGCTCCCAGCTCTGCTTGGCTTTCTGCAAAGCTTCCGTCAGCTGTTCCGGATCAATCGGCTTGAGCAAATAATCTTGTCCGCCGTATTTCATCGAGCTGCGCACCAGGTGGAAATCATCGTAGCCGCTGATAACGATCGTTTTGCTTTTCCGCCCTTGCTCCTTCATCCAGGCCAGCAGCTCTACCCCATCCCGATTGGGCATTCGCATATCGGTAATGACGATTTCCGGCTGCATGCTCCCCAGCATTTCAATGGCGGAATCGCCGTTATCGGCTTCATAAATTTCCTTGATTCCGAGCTGCTCCCAATCAATCAGCAGCTTGACCGCTTCGCGCACATGCTGTTCGTCGTCTACAATGAGTATTTTCATGCTCGTTCCTCCAGCTCTTGCACAGGTATTCGCAAGGTCACGGTAAATCCGCCCGACGGCGAAGAGTCCATGCTCATTTCCGCTTCCTCGTTGTAATAAAGCTTCAGCCTCATCCATACGTTGCTGATGCCGATGCTCTTCTGCTCCTCAAGCAGCGCTCCGGTGGAACGGAATAACAGCTGCCTCAGTTCCCGCAGCTTGTCCGGATCCATCCCGCTTCCGTTATCCTCGATCCGAACGGTCAGCCATTTGCCTTCATCCGTCACTTCCGAGAACAAACGCAATACGCCGTTCCGCCCGGAGGTTTCATAGCCATGCTTGAAGTAGTTCTCGACGAGCGGCTGCAGCAGCATTTTGGGCACCTGCACCGGAAGAGAAGCCGGATCGATATCGTAATGCACGGTCAGCTGTTCATTGAATCTTTGCTGCTGCAGCTCAAGATAGGCCTTCGCGTGATTGAGCTCCGTGGCAAATGGCACGATCGACTCGCTTGTGTTCATATTGTACCGCATCATTTTGGCAATGGAAGTGATAAGCGAATACACCTTAGGAGCTCCGGCATGAAGAGCCAGCGTTCCGATGGACTGCAGGGCATTGTACAGGAAATGCGGATTGATCTGCGCCTGCATGGCCCTTAGCTGATTCGTCTTGTTGGCAATTTCAAGCCGGTATTCGCTGTTGATCAATTCCCGGATCGTCTGGATCATCGTGTTGAAGCGCCTTGCCAATATGCCGATCTCATCCTTCCGGTCCACCGGCACCACGACATTGAAATTCCCGGACTGCACTTGATTGATATGCCCGATCAGCCGCTTGATCGGCTTCGTGAACTGATAGCTGACGAGGAAGCTCGCGATGACGGCAAGCACCATAAAGATCGCGATAACCGACGTATTGATCGTCCGGATCGCCGTTGCGCTTTCGTACAGATACGAGTACGGAAGCTGCTTTACGACAACCCAGTCCATGTAATTGGTACTGAGTGTATCATAAATGACAATGCCGGAAAAAGACTGGTCTTTCCATTTGATCACGCCATTCTCCTGTTGGGAGGCAAGTACCTGGTCCGTCCATTTGAGCTGGGCCTGGTCCTCCTGCCCATTCACCGAGCATACAAAATTGCGGCTGCGATCGATAATATACAGCTGCTCCTCGGCCGACATCGTTAGCTGCCTGCAGATTTGATTCAACTCATCCGACTTGACGTCCATCGACAAATAACCGATCACTTCGTCGCTTGGCGTCCTGATAATCGGCCGACGCAGAGTGAAAACGCTTTCCTCTTTGACGGCATGGCTCCAATCCAGATTGTAATGCTCGCTCGTGTGCGTAGCCTCCACAAACGGCTTCGGGCTTGCACCATGCTCCGTTGGCCATTCCAGCGGCTGATTGATTCCTCTGCGGAAAAATCCGCGGGCCATCAGATACGTCAGCTTGCCATCGCCGATCTGCAGCTGGATTTGATGAATCCCGTTCGTAGACTGATATATGTTCAGCATATGGGAGTAAATCTGCAAATTATTTTTTTCGTCGAACAACGGTACGTTTACGCTTGGCGACTGGCCCCGCTCAATCAAGGCATAGAGCGAATTGGACTTGTTGATGTTCAGGTACACGTCGAGCGAGTTCTCGTTGATCTTGTCCATGTAGCCCAGGATGTTGTTTTTGCCCAGCGCAAGCAGGTTCTGATTCTCGTGAATCGATTGCTGGGTCACCTTATCCTTGATGTAATAATTCGAGATAATCATCGATACGGTAATCGGAATAATCGTGACGGCAAGCAAGAGCGCCATCAGCTTCCGGTTAATGCTTGTTGCGAACGCAAACATGACGTCCTACCCCCAAGGTCAATATATTACACCTAACCCATCATATCTATCGGTGGTTCAAATTTCAATAACTGTTTATAGTCTAGCTATACACCGATGCTGATAGCCGCATTACGAAGGGGGACTCCAATTGAACTTACGAAAAAGATCAAACGAATGGATACAGCAGCTTGTATTTGTCGGACCGGGCATGATCGTCTTCACGATTATCGTGCTTATTCCGTTCCTGCTTGGCTTCTACTTTTCCTTCACGGAGTGGAATGGCCTGGATCTCGACAAAGCGAAATGGATCGGCATGGAAAACGTCCACCGCATCTTTACGAACGACGACAAATTTTGGGCATCCTTTAAATTCACGCTGAAGTTTACCGTCGTTACCGTGGTCGTGACCAATATTCTCGCCCTTATACTAGGACTTCTGCTGACCCGGCCGATGCGGGGACGAAATACGCTCCGCACGATATTCTTCCTGCCGAACATGATTGGCGGCATTCTGCTTGGTTACATCTGGCAATTCATTTTCACCAAAGGCTTCAAAACCATCGGCGAAATGACCGGCTGGCATTTCTTCGAGCTTCCTTGGCTCGGTACGCCGGAGACCGGCTTCTGGGGACTCGTTATCGTCTTCGTCTGGCAGACGACCGGCTACATGATGGTTATTTACATCGCGGCGATCGTCGGCGTGCCGAAGGACTTGATGGAAGCCGCAACGATTGACGGAGCGACCTATTTCCAAACCGTCCGCAAAGTGATCATGCCGCTTGTGATGCCGGCCATTACCGTCTGCTTGTTCCTGACGACATCCGGCGCGTTCAAAATGTTCGACCTGAACCTTTCGCTAACCAAAGGCGGTCCGGGCACTTCCACCCAATCGCTTGCTTATAACATTTATGCCGAGGCGCTTGTCAACAACCGTTACGGGCTTGGCACCGCCAAAGCGATGCTGTTCTTCTTTGCCGTATCCATCATTGCCGTCACGCAAGTGTGGCTGACCAAACGGAAGGAGGTAGAAGCGTAAATGACAGCTTCCCGTTCCCGGCTTTGGGCCGTTGCAGCTGCAGCTATTCTGCTCGCTCTGCTTTTCATAGCTCCTTTTTACTTCGTCCTTGTCAATTCGGTAAAAGCGCTTGGCGAGATTATGGTAGACGCCGCTTCTCTTCCGGACAAGTACCTGTTCTCGAATTACTCGAAGGTATGGGATATTATTAAATTCCCGAAAGCCTTGCTGAACTCGGTCCTGATTACCGGTATCAGCGTAACCGGCATTGTGATCATCAGCGCCATGACGGGCTACCGGCTTGTACGCAAGCCAACCGTGTTCAACAAAATCCTGTTCACGGCGTTTATCTCGGCCATGATCATTCCGTTCCAGTCGGTCATGCTGCAGCTGGTACGCGTAACAAGCTTCCTGGAGCTCCGGGCCAACATGTTCGGGATTGTCATCTGTTATCTCGGCTTTGGCTTATCGCTTTCGGTCTTCCTGTTCCACGGCTTTATCAAAAGCGTCCCGCTTGAGATTGAAGAAGCGGCTGTCGTTGACGGATGCTCGCCATACGGCGTATTTTGGCGGATCGTGTTCCCGCTGCTGCGTCCGATTATGGTAACTGTCATCATTCTGAACGGCCTTTGGATCTGGAACGACTACCTGCTGCCGGTGCTGATTATCGGTTCGAATAAAGATCTGACGACCATCCCGCTTGCGATTACCCGCTTCTTTGGGCAATATACGAAGCAATGGGATCTGGCTCTCGCCGGTTTGACCATGGGCATTACGCCTATCATTATCATGTTCCTTATGCTGCAAAAGCATATTATCGAGGGGATCTCTTCGGGATCTCTCAAAGGGTGAGAAAACCTCTATCGAGGCTTCTCTAAGATGAACGACCGCGTTTAGAGGTAGGTTTTATCGCCAAATAGAATTTATGTTTCGAGTTCTCCGAAACGTATAAATTCTATTTTGGTAATATCAATATTTTGCACTTTTCATGACAAAAACGTCTGTGTTTCTTGGCTTTAAGCTTCCATATAATCAAACTTGTAAAGAGAAACAACCTTTTGACAAAAACGGGGAGGTTAACAAAATGAAAAGGCTTTCTATTTTTCTCGCCGCGGCGATCCTGACTTTGACAGCAGCCGGCTGTGGCAACAACGGCAACAACGGCAACAACGGCAATAATTCGGGCTCCGAAGCAAGCAATAAGCCTGCCGAATCCGCCAATGCGACAACGGAGGCTTCCACGGCTCCAAAGAAAGACGTAAAAATCAAAGTATTCCAGTTCAAAGTGGAAATTGCCGACGCGCTTAACCGCATGGCTGAAGAATATGAGAAAGAGACCGGCGTTAAAGTCGAAGTCGAAACGCATGGCGGCGGCGAAGACTACAATGCCCTGCTCAAGGCTGAAATCGCTTCCGGCTCCGAGCCGGAGATCTTTAACTCCGAAGGCTACGCGGCGCTTGAAGCTTACTATGACCGCGCGACGGACTTGTCCGGCGAGCCATGGGCGAAAGACGTTATTCCGGCAGCGGCCGGTCCTGCCCAAGTGGACGGCAAGCTGCTCGGCATGCCGATGAACATCGAAGGCTACGGCATTTTCTACAACAAGGATTTGTTCGAGAAAGCCGGCATCACTACTCTTCCCAAGACGTTGACCGAGCTTGAAGATACAGCGAAAAAGCTGCAAGCGGCCGGCATCACGCCATTCTCGACAACAAACGAATGGTGGTCGATCGGTCACCACACGATCAACGTTGGTCTCGCCGAGCAGCCGGATCCAATCGCCTTCATTAACGGGACAAAAGACGGCAGCGCAAACTTCAAAGACAACGATGTCTTCAAGAAATGGATTAATTACGTTGACGTGGTCTTCAAATACAGCCAAAAAGACAAGCTGACAACGGACTATGCGACGCAAGTGGCTAACTTCGCATCCGGCAAGGCAGCGATGATTCAACAAGGTAACTGGATCCAAGGCGACGTGGACAAAGTAGCGAAGCTGAACGTCGGCCTGCTCCCTATTCCGATTGACGACAGCGGCAACGCGCATATCTACACGGGTCCTGCTAACTTCTGGATCGTAAACAGCAAATCCAAAAACGCCGAAGAAGCGAAAAAGTTCCTGAACTGGATGGTTACTTCGGACACGGGCAAATCGTACCTGACAAAAGAATTCAAATTTATCCCTGCTCTGACCTCCATCAAGCCTACGGCGGATGAAATCGGTCAAATGGGCGTTGCCGTATCCGAGCAAGCAGCAACGGCCGGCGGCTGGCATTGGGGCCGTTACCCGGACGGCGTACCGCAAGGCTGGGGCGCTGCCATGCAGGAGTACCAAGGCGGATCGATTGACAAGGACCAGCTCCTCGACAAGCTGGAAAAAGCAATCCAGGATATCGTAGCGAAATAAACGGCAAACCGTGGTCTTGAGAGGTCCAAAGCGGACTTTTCAAGACCGCTTTTCTTTTTTGGGCCTATCGCAATTTTGAATTTGCCTCGGGAAAAGCTATAATGGGACTATCTGTACAATGAACGTAAGGAGACAAGCGGATGCAAAATGTAAAAATCTTTTCCGGCTCCTCGAACCGCCCGCTGGCGGAAGAGCTATGCCGAAAACTTGACGTTCCTCTAGGAGACATTGAGATCTCCAGGCTGGCAAGCGGAGAAATCAGCCTTCGTTACATAGAGTCGATTCGCTCGGCCCATGTTTATATCGTTCAATCCCTGTCTCATCCGGTGAATGAGCATCTCGTTGAACTTATGATTATGATTGATGCGGCCAAACGGGCTTCCGCAAAAACCATCAATATCATTATGCCTTATTACGGTTATGCCCGTCAGGAACGGAAATCCGCTCCGCGCGAGCCGATTTCCGCCAAGCTGGTTGCCGATGTCCTGACAACCGTTGGCGCCGACCGTCTCATTACGGTTGACCTGCATGCCGATCCGATCCAGGGCTTCTTTGAAATTCCGGTCGATCATATTACCGCCCTTGATCTGATCACGGATTATTTGAAGAGCAAAAACATCAAAAACCCCGTCGTTGTCTCGCCGGATGCCGGACGCGCAACAACGGCGGAGAAGCTGGCCAACTACATGGATTGTCCGTTCGCGATTATGATCAAGAACCGTCCAGCCCACAACACGTCGAAAATTACGCATATTATCGGGGAAGTCGAAGGCATGACGCCGATTATCATCGAGGACTTGATCGATACGGGCGGCACTATTATCAAGGTTGTGGAAGCCTTGAACAAGCGCGGCGCCAACGACGCCTTTATTTGCGCCACGCACGGCCTGTTCTCGGAAAATGCGCTCGAGAAGCTGACGCATCCTTTCATTAAAGAGGTCGTTATTACGGATACGATCGCGATTGACCCGAACCATTCGGACAAGTTTATCGTTCTGCCGATGGCGGATCTGCTGGCGAATGCTTTGCGGATCATTAATAATGGCGGATCGATAAACCGGTTGTTTAAGACGAAGCAGATGTGATTTAGTAGGAGCATGCTACAGGAAAACATCTTCTTCCGGTTGCTGTTGGTCTCGTGGGATTCCGAATGAAATTTATTAAGGTATTCCCACGAGACCAAAGGCAAGCGCTGCGCTCCTCCAGAAGATATGTCCCTTCCGCACTACTAAAATCACAAATGCTTCTTCTCACACCTGTTTATCGGGTGTGGGGATGGGAAGTGGGAATAAAGCAAGAGCCCCGGAAATTAATCCGGGGCTTTTTGTTGCCTGAACCGGCTTACTTGGCACGGTAGAGGCCGTATTTCTTAAGGCTTTCGCGGATGGGTTTGGTGTCCTCGGTCAAGCCGCCCCCGCTGCCGTTCAGAGCGAGAGCCACCTGCCAGGCGGTCAAGTCGGCGACGTTCATGGTCTCCATTTCCTCGAGGCTGAAGAAACCTGCGCCGTCTACTTCCACGCCGTCCGGGCGAGGTTCCCCGTCTATGTACTCCATCTCGAAGGTAATGTAGACGTCATGCACCGAATGCGGCCGGTCGCGTATGCCGATAATTTTGGACACGATCGCGCGGACGCCCGTTTCTTCCCATACCTCGCGGGCAACCGAGCCTCTAATCTGCTCGAACTGTTCAATATAACCGCCCGGCGTTGTCCAATAGCCTTTCCCCGGCTCGTGGGCGCGGCGAACCAGAAGCACCTTGTTCTCTTTAACGACGCATGCTCCTACTCCGATGCTGTAGTTTCCCCAATGAACGAAGCTGCAGCTTGGGCAAGCCTTGCGGTCCTCCCCGCCAATCTCTCTAACTTCCAGCTTATCTCCGCAAGCCATACAAAAATTAATATTTTCCATCTGGATTTTCCCCCTCCGGCTTAATGGCAAACAATATAGAACTCATTATACCTTAGCGCAATGGACAATAGCCCTTATTTTTTATGTGAAACTAATGTACTTTTCAGCTTTGTTTAATCTTGGGAGAACATAATGACCATACTCCCTATTTGATATAGCTTGTCTCTTGGGCCCGTATCCCGAATGCGGGCCGCTTTTTTTTATTCTAAAACAAAAAGGACCGGTTTACAGAACCAGTCCTTTTATTTATTATTCGAATGGATAACGCAGTCCCCATTGACCGCGGATTTCGTCCATTGTCCGCATCAGCTGCAGGGTTTCGTCCAAAGGTACAACCTCGCTCTCAACCTTGCCTTCACGAAGATATTGTCCGGCTGCTTCGGCCTCGTATACATAACCAAGCGTCGTGCGATCATCCGAGAACGTTTCTTCCGTACCGTCCGCGGCAACAAGCGTTGCGGATTTGGCATTAAAGAAGGAAGGAATTTTAATGGAGCCCTCCGTCCCCATTATGTAAGCATCGCTGCCCGAGCTGAGACGGATCGCCGAGCTCAGCATGGCGGTTCCGCCGCCTTCATAGGATAGCAGAATGCTGTTTTCCTCGTCTACGCCAGTCTCGCCGAGATGAGCGGTGCTTAGAATCTGCTTCGGCTTTGCGCCAAATAACATGGAAGCGAAGGATAGCGGGTAAATGCCGACATCCAGCAGCGCGCCGCCAGCCAGGGCCGGATTAAACAAGCGTCCTTCCGGATTAACGCCTGTACGGAAGCCAAAGTCCGCCTTCAGCAGCCGGACCTCGCCGATACGTCCCTCGGCGATCCATTCACGGACCTTGCGGATGACCGGCAGAAACCGCGTCCACATCGCTTCCATCAAGAAAATGCGGTTATCTCTTGCGTATTGCACGACTTCCTCTGCTTCTTTTACATTGACCGTAAACGGCTTCTCGCATAATACCGCTTTGCCTGCGCGCAGACATTGCAGAACATGCTCCTTATGGGACGGATGAGGAGTCGCGACATAAATAATGTCGATCTCGGCGTCGTTCACCAGCTCCTCATAGCTTCCGTACGCGCGTTTGCCGCCGAATTTGCCGGCGAACTCTTCCGCTTTCGCCAGCGAGCGGGAGCCTACCGCGCGAAGCTCCGCATCCCGGGCAAAAGCCAAATCGCGTGCGAATTGGGAGGCAATCCAGCCGGCGCCAAGAATGCCCCATTTGATCGTTCTATTCTCCATTGTTTCCTACACCTCCAACCGCAGTATATCAGCAATCGCCCAGATGTGAAAGCGGTTAAAGGAGAAATATCCACGCTTAATTCTGCTGCCTGGAAATGAAAAATAACGTAAACCAGATAAACACAAAGCCTGCGATCTGGGCGCTAGTGATCACTTGGCCGAATACCGTCCAATTCAGGAGAACGCCTACCATCGGGAAGCTTAGCTCGGCGATTGTCGCGTAAGAGACCTTGATCTTGCTTAGACCTTTATAGTAGACAAGCAGGCTGACCAACCCCGGAAGCAAGGCCTGAAGAAGCAGATTAACGATAACGGCTACCAGGTCCGTCCCTTCCGCCAGCTTCCATGCCGCTCCTTCCGACCAGGTAATTACAAGCAGCAGCGGCAAAGCCAGCATAAATCGCAGGGATGTAACCGTCTCGTACTTCATGCTCCCGAGCAGATAACGTCCCATAACCGTCGATCCGCCCCATAGAGCAGCCGCTCCCAGCGACAACAGGCTGCCAACCTGGACAAATTCATTGACATGGCCAAAAGGAAGCGTAAAGCCAAACGTCAGCAAATAGGTTCCGACAATGGCAAGAACGAGTAAAGGTCCGATTTTTTTGGGCAGAAGCTCCTTCAATAAGATTCTTGCCATTACAATGGCGAAGAGCGGCTGCAGCTTCTGCAGCAGCAGAACCGCATTGGGATTGCCGTGAACCAGACCTTGCGTGAAAAGAATCGTGGCAAGCGCCGAGCCGCCCCACGAGACAAACAGCAATGCGCCAAGCTGGCGGAGACGAACGCCGCGTAGATCCGCACGGAACTTCCATAACACGGGAGCTGCGGCAATGAACAAAATGATATGCTCCAGCAGCACGATCTGGGTAGAGGTTAAGGTTTTCAGCAAGATAATGCGGAATACCGGATCCACGCCCCATAGCGCTGCTCCAAGGACAACCAGCCAGAACTCCGGCCGAACGGGAGATTTGGTGCGGATAAGTGGTGATGCGGTAACATTGCTCATAATAAGTACCCTTTCTGAATACAGGACGGAGCAAGCGTTACGGCTGCGCCTTCAGCCGGAAGGTCAGCAGTCGGTTTCGCTCAAATAAAAAGCCCCAATCCGCTTGGTTAGACGCGAATCGGGGCCAACTCAAATAAACATGCATATCGGCGGTTTTCCGCCTTCTGCAGGCTTACTTCAGCGATCTTCTATCATCCGGACTATACCGTCGGCCTTGGAGTCGCACCAAGTCAGTCCCCTTGCTGTTTGTCAGCTCAGGGAGTCGCGGGCTTTGTTATCCTGCCAGGCAGGGATTAACGATTACCGCCGGTCAGGAGTTTCACCCTGCCCCGAAGATCCTTATTCCATTAAATTTTTAAAATGATTGGATTGAGTATAACGCTGTTTTTCCGAGTTGTCTAGTGTGAATAGTCAACTTTTAACAATCTTGAGTTAGACCTTTACTTGCAGGGCTTCCCGGACAATCGGCGCAACTTCCTTAGCAAGCAATCGGATGGATGACTCCACCTGTGCGGCAGGCATGCCTCCAATGTCCATCTGGGCCATAAAGCGGGAATGGCCAAACAGCCTGTGCTGTTCGATAATCTTCCGCGCGATCAGCTCCGGACTTCCAATCGCAAGCGAACCCGCAAGCTTCTCGAAATCCCCCCGCGAGAGCGGAGTTCCGTTCTCCTTGCCGCCCATGAACTGGGAATAGTATGCCGAATAGCCGGCATAAAATTCGTCCAGCGCCTGCTCGGTTGTCTTTGCAACATAGCAGTGGCCGGTAATCGCTACCCTCAGCTCTTCACTCCGATAGCCTTCTGCGATGCCCGCTGCCTTGTAACAATCTACAAGATGCTTGTATTTCGACGGTTCTCCGCCAAGCAGCGCTAGTGCCATGCCCGCCCCATGCCGACCGGCCAGAGACGCGCTTTCCGCCGTGCTGCCTACGCCAACCCAGACCGGGATCGCAGACTGCGCCGGACGCGGTGCGATTTCAGCATTCTCCAAAGGACTGCGAAGACGGCCGCTCCATGTAATCCGTTCCGATAAATTGAGCTGCCTCATTAATTCAAGCTTCTCAGCGAACAATTCTTTATAGTCATCCAGCTCAAAGCCGAAGAGCGGGAAAGATTCGATATATGCGCCGCGGCCGGCGATAATCTCCGCACGCCCGTCCGAGATGAGATCAAGCGTCGCAAAGTCTTCGAATACCCGTACCGGGTCCGCGGTCCCTAGTACCGTAGTTGCGCTTGTAAGACGAATGCGCGAGGTCGCCTGCGCGATTGCGGCAAGCAAAACCGGCGGCGAGGATAAAGCAAAGTCCAGACGGTGATGCTCGCCTACTCCGAATACGTCAATGCCCGCCTCATCCGCAACTTTGGCTGCCCGGATAATTTCCTTCATTCGTTCTCCCGCGTTTTTGAGCCCGCCCGTACGGGGATCCACCGCAAGATCGCCTAATGTGTAAATGCCGAATTCAAAATGACCGTCATACCCTGATGAACCCATCCATATGTCCTCCTCAGCAATGCCACCGTGCTTCGATAGTCTAATGATTGACATTGCTTCCATTCCTATTCATGTACGTAAAGTAAGTAATATACGTATAGTAAGTGAAGTATCTAGTAAGTAATTGTGCCTAATTATATAGCAAACGTCAAGCTTGCCTGCAAAAAAAGACCCTTCATTTATGACAGGGCAGCAGCATCTGCCGTTAAGCTTGGTTCGAATACCATTTTACGGTTCCGACTCCTCAGCGCCAAATCTGATGTTCGTCACCCTCTCAAACTTAGAGGATACGTTATCTATTATTATATGAAAGCCAGCTGCGAGGGTTCTTCCAGGGTAGGTCTCAAGAATCACCGCGAAAAATTAAAGGGATGAATAATTTTCAATTGACGTAAACGTTTGCATGATTTATAGTGATAACGAGCCAAATATATAACAAGCCTTTTGGCATGTTACTAGTTCGACTAGGCATGAGCCAAGGAGAGTATCCGCCCGAATGACGGCGGTGTCTTTTCTTGGTTTTTTTGTGCTCAAAATGGGGAATTTACTACTGAGAGGAGGGATTGACGTGGGACTCACGGGACAACTTCGGATCGATCGGATCGTTGGCAACAATGTCATCCTAACGATGGAGCCGAACTCATCGAGGGAATACGTGCTGTTTGGCAAGGGCATTGGCTTCTCATGCAAAGGCCGGAAGTTTATCGATGCCGAAGACCCGCGAATCGAGAAGCGGTACCGGCTGGACGACCGGGATAAAGCGCTGCATTACCATTCTCTGCTTGAGGAATTGGACCCGGAGGTGGTGCAAATCTCCGAGCAGATCATTGATGAGATTCGGGAACGGCTGGGAACGCCCGTCGATCCGAAAGTGTATTTCGCCTTACCGAGCCATATTCAGTTTGTCGTCTACCGGTTAAGAAACGGCATGGAAATCGTCAATCCTTTCCTGTACGAAACGAAGATGTGTTATCCCCAAGAGTTCAAAATCGCCGCCAAGGCAGCCAAGATGATCAGCGAGAAATTCGACGTCATTATCCCTGAAGATGAAATCGGCTTTCTTACGTATCACGTGTATTCGGCAGCAGGGTCCGTTACCGCGGGACAAATGGTTCAGCTGACGGAGCTGATGAACGAGATCGTAGAGCGGATCGAGGGCTGGCGGGAAGCGCCATTGTCCAAGAAGAGCTCGGATTATGCCCGGCTGATTATGCATTTGCGTTATATGATGGAACGAATTTTGCAGAATAAGGAATCTGAAAATCCGTTCTCCGCAGAAATTAAACACAAAATACCTGCCGAGCATCAGAAGGCGGAATTAATCGCGCAGATGATTGGAGAAAGACTAAACGTCAAGGTCTCCTCCGACGAGATTGGTTACCTCGCCATGCATTTGTACCGGTTGTTCCGTTCGGAGAATGCAGAATGAACATAGACAGACAACAACATGGATAGCAAGGAGTAGATCATATGAAATGGTTTGGCAAAAAATCGAATTCCGTTAGCGTAGCCGCACCGATTAGCGGCAAGCTTGTTCCGCTCAGCGAAGTACCCGACGAAGCGTTCGCGCAAGGCTTAATGGGCGAAGGCGCTGCAATCGAGCCGACGGAAGGACGCGTCATCGCGCCGTTTGACGGCGTTGTGAGCCATTTAATCGACACGCATCATGCCTTGATCATCGAGCATTCGTCCGGACTGCAGCTGCTTATTCACGTTGGCATCAATACCGTTGCCTTAAACGGCGACGGCTTCAAAGCCCTTGTAAAGACAGGCGATTCCTTCAAGGCTGGTCAAACCCTTCTCGAATGCGATCTGGACAAAATCCGCGATGCGGGTTATCCGGTAGTCACGCCGATCATCGTTGCGAACGAAGACGGCGCGGAGAAAGTGGAATGCACCTTCAAAACCGTAACTGCCGGAGATCCGGATACGATTAAGGTTGTTCTGAAAACCTAAACTATGGACATGGAGTGAGATAAGATGCTCGCATTTTTGCAAAAGATCGGTAAATCTCTAATGCTTCCTGTCGCAGCTTTGCCTGCGGCAGCCCTCTTATTGCGTTTCGGCAACATCGATTATGTAAAGGATTTCGGATTCGGCCAGTTCGGCGACTTCCTCAACCATTATATCGCTCCGTTCCTTGCGGCGGGCGGCTCCGCGATTTTTGACAACCTGCCTCTCATCTTCGCGATCGGCGTTGCGATCGGGATGGCCGGCGATGCGGTTGCAACGCTTGCCGCCGTTATTGCGTATCTTGTTCTGACAAACGTGCTGGGCAAAATCCCAACCGTATTCTCGGGTCTCGTGGATAAAGACACAACGCTTAACATGGGTGTACTGGGCGGTATCATTGCGGGTCTTGTCGCTTCCTACTTCTATAACAAGTACCACGACATTAAGCTGCCGGATTGGCTCGGCTTCTTTGGCGGCAAACGTTTTGTTCCGATTATCACCTCGTTTGCGATGGTTATCGTCGGTCTGATCTTTGGTCTCATCTGGGGGCCCGTCCAATCGTGGCTCGATACGTTCGGACGCTGGATTGTTGATCTTGGCGGCGTCGGCGCGTTTATCTTCATGACGGCCAACCGTTTGCTTATTCCATTCGGTCTGCACCATGTTATCAACGCGATCGCCTGGTTCCAAATCGGCGATTACACGGATGCTGCAGGCAACGTGGTTCACGGCGACCTGCACCGCTTCTTTGCAGGAGACCCGACTGCAGGCATGTTCATGACAGGCTTCTTCCCGATCATGATGTTCGCTCTTCCGGCTGCCGCCTTCGCGATTATTCATACGGCCAAACCGGAAAAGCGCAAGCTTGTTTCTTCGATCTTTATCGGTTCCGCTCTTGCTTCGTTCCTGACGGGTATTACGGAACCGCTTGAATTCGCCTTTATGTTCGTGGCACCGGTCCTGTACGTGATCCATGCCGTATTAACGGGTATCTCCGCTTGGCTCGTCGTTGAGCTTGGCATTCACCACGGCTTCGGCTTCTCGGCCGGCTTCCTTGACTACGCGATCAACTATCCGCTCTCGACAAAAGGCTGGATGATTATCCCGATTGGTCTCGTATACGCGGTAGTGTACTACGTCCTGTTCCGCGTCGTAATCGTGAAGCTGAACCTGAAAACGCCTGGCCGCGAAGACGATGATCTGGTTGAAGAAGGCGGCAAGGACGGAGCGCCGGCGGGCGCAGGCGACGATAAAGCGAGTCAAGTTCTCGCGGCGCTTGGCGGTTCCGGCAATATCGAGAGCATTGACGCTTGTATCACCCGTCTCCGTCTGATCGTGAAAGACGAGAAAGCAGTCAATGACGCTGAACTGAAGCGTCTTGGCGCGGCAGGCGTTATGCGTCTTGGCAAAGGCGCCGTGCAGGCGATTTTCGGTACGCAGTCGGAACGGTTGAAAGAACAAATCAAAAAACGCATGTAGTCAGATAAATAGGATGAACAATAGCTTAAACTTACGAAGTAAGAATTACGACGAATGGCCCAACAAGGCCATTCGGGCGGCAATTCCTTTAGGAGGACTTATGGTGGAGAAAGCATACGTGGTTATGAACCCGACGGGCGTCCACGCCCGTCCCGCTAAAAAAATCGTTGAAGCTGCTAAAATTTGCGAAGGTACGGTTTATATCGAGAAAGGCGGCCGTAAAGTCAGCGCAAAAAGCCTGGTTAACGTGCTGTCGATCGGAGCCAAGCACAACGATACGGTTACTGTCAGTGCCGAAGGAGAGAAAGCCGAAGCTGCGGTTGACGCTATTGGCGCTGTGCTGGCTTCTGTGGAAGCAGAGTAAGGAGGCACGCTAATGATGGCAACCGAGATAAAGGGGATCGCCGCGTCGGAAGGTTATGCAATCGGCCGGGCGGTTATCCTCCGCGAAGAGGCTGTTCCTCAAGGGGTAACTTATGTCGAAGCAGGCGAAGAAGCGGCTGAACTCAGCCGCTTCGATGCAGCTGTGGCGGCAGCGCGCAGTGAGCTTGAAGAGCTTCATGCCCGCATGATTGCCAGCGGGCGCGAGAAAGAAGCCGAGATTTTCGAAGCGCATCTGATGCTGCTCGAAGACGAAGAATTGATTGGTGCGGCACAGGAGCGGATCCGCGGACAACGCTACAAGGCGGAAGCGGCAATAAACGAGTCCGGCGAAGAAGTAGCGGCAATGCTCGCCTCCCTCGATGACGAATATTTGCGGGAGCGCGCGGCGGATGTCCGCGATGTCAGCCGCCGCGTCATCCGCAAGCTTGGTCACGACACCGACGCCGATGCCGTTCCGGCCGCAGCAACAGCTGCAACAAGTTCAAACGAGAAGTCTATCCTGTTCGCCTTCGATCTGACGCCGTCGGATACGGCTCAGCTGGATCCATCGGTCATTGGCGGATTCGTTACGGCTGTTGGCGGACGCACCTCCCACTCCGCGATCATTGCCCGCTCGGTCGGCATTCCTGCGATTGTTGGCGCCGGAGACAAAGCACTGCGTATCGAGGACGGTCAGCTGGTTATCGTAGACGGCGCTGCCGGACTTGTTCTGGTGGATCCCGAAGACGAAGAGCTTGCCCGTTATCAAGCTTTGCAAGAACAGGCGGCGGGTCAACGCGCGCTACTTGAGCAATTCCGCGGACAGCCTTCGGTCAGCGCGGACGGACATCAGGTGGAGCTTGTGGCCAACATCGGCTCCGTGCAGGATGCCCGTCAAGCGCAGCAGCAAGGCGCCGAAGGCGTGGGGCTCTTCCGCACCGAGTTTCTGTATATGGGCCGTCCTGACCTGCCAACGGAAGAAGAACAGTTCACGGCCTACAAAGAGGCAGCCGAAGCATTCGGGCAAGCTGCTCCCATCGTTATTCGAACGATGGACATCGGCGGCGACAAGGAGCTGCCAAGCCTGCAGCTCGAGAAGGAAGACAATCCGTTCCTCGGCTACCGCGCGATCCGGATTTGTCTGGACCGTCCGGACCTGTTCAAGACGCAGCTGCGTGCCGTATTGCGAGCAAGCGCGTACGGAAATCTGAAGATCATGTTCCCGATGATTGCGACGCTTGGCGAATGGCGCCAAGCCAAAGCTCTGCTCGAGCAGGCCAAGCAAGAACTCAGAAGCGAGCATGTCGCCTTTAACGAACGGATTGAAGCCGGCATCATGATCGAAATCCCGGCAGCCGCCCAAATGGCGGACCGGTTCGCCCGGGAAGTCGACTTCTTCAGCATTGGCACCAATGACCTTGTCCAATATACGATGGCGGCAGACCGGATGAATCCCAAGCTTGGCTATTTATCCGATCCGCTCCATCCTCCCGTCCTCCGGCTGATTCATCAGGTTATCCGAGCGGCTCATAAGGAGAACAAGTGGGTTGGCATGTGCGGCGAGATGGCCGGAACCCCTATCGCGATTCCGATTCTGCTTGGGCTGGGACTAGACGAGTTCAGCATGAGCGCATCCGCCGTCCTTCCCGCCCGCGCCCTTCTCTCGCGCCTTGACCGCGCGAAGCTGTCTTCCCTCGCGGAAGCCGTGCTGGACATGGACGATGCGGAAGCCGTGCGGTCCTACGTGGAGCGGCAGGTTCCGGAGCTTCGGGTTTAAATCAATAAAGATGTAAAAAATCGCCCTCCTCTTTTCAGAGAGTTGGGCGATTTTTTTCTATTCTTCCTCTACAATGATCGTTACCGAGGCACTTGCTTGCCTAGTAGGACCGTTGTCGGATACGAGCGTTGCCGGACTTACAAGGACGGTATCTTCCTCCACCTCAGGAAGCACAAACGGGATCCGAATCGTCTCGCATGCGCCCGCCTCGAATTCCACAATACGTACCTCGATGCCCAGTAGCGGTGCGTTCAACTTTACGTTAAACAGAGAGACGTTCCCCGTGTTGCAGAACTTAATGGTGAAAACCACCGTCTCGCCCGGTTTTCCGATTGACGGATCAACCGACTCGGTCAAGGATGCGTCAGGGATGGACTGCACCTCGATATCAACCTCTTTTTGCTGCTGAGGCGTTTGGTCGGAGAAAATAGTGACAATGTTTCTGAAGCGGGTACCGCCCCGTGTTCCAGGCGCGATTGGCAGCTGAAGGGTGAACACCCGTCTCTCTCCGGGCGCGAGCGACGGTATTGTCGTCTGGAAACGAAGCAGCGTATCGAAGACGCGAACATTGGTCAGCGTGTTATTGGTGACGTTCGTGACGGTAATGGTCTTGGTTACCGTCTCTCCGGGCTTCGGCAATTCCGGGGTTGCTTCGACTTCCAATTCCGGCAGTTCTACGGGATCAGCCACAATAACTCTTTGTTCATCCACAACAGGCAGGGAACCAGGAGGCTTTTCCGTCCAGGTAACGGTAACGCGATTCGCGATTACCGTTCCTTGCGTTGTTCCTGGCGGCACCGCGAACTCGAAACTCACCCTCTCCGTCCCGCCCGGCGCAATCACCGGAATGGTGAATGATTGACCGGTTAGCGAATCATTTACAACAACGTTGGTAGCCGGTATTACACCGGTGTTGGTCACTTCGATTGTATATCGAATGGTATCGCCGGGTAATGCGGAGCTCCGGTCGGACCGTTTGCGAACGATAAGCGTTGTTTCCGGTCCAGGCGAAGACTCGACTTGAACCTCGGCAATGGTCTCAAGCTCCGGCGATTGATCCGACGATACGATAAACGTATTCCGGACGACACTTCCAACGACGGCGTCCAAAGGTACGGTGAGCGGCAGCG
The DNA here is from genome assembly GCF_004345425.1 of Paenibacillus sp. BK033. GTDB lineage: Bacteria > Bacillota > Bacilli > Paenibacillales > Paenibacillaceae > Pristimantibacillus. The sequence continues at coordinate 897,137 of NZ_SLVP01000001.1, read as the reverse complement.
TTAGAGTAATTGAACCGTTCGCCGGCAAGGTCGGAATTGTCTCAGAGAGCCCAAGCAAGGCATCGGTCAATACGACATTCGTCTGCGGCACGTTCAGCAGATTCGTAACCGTTAGCGTATACGTAATCGTATCGCCCGGCACAGCGGTATTGCGGTCGGCAACCTTTTGAATTTGAAGCGTCTGGCCCGGCGGTTCTTGTACTGTCACTTCCGCAACCGTCTCCGCTTCCGGCGATTGATCGGAAGCGGCTGTGAACGTATTTCGGATCGTGCTGCCAAGCACGGCATCCAAAGGAACGGTAAACGTCAACGTCAGGCTGACGGATCCATTGGCAATGAGTAACGGGATCGTCTCGCTAAGCCCCAGCAATACATCCGTCAACACAACATTCGTTTGAGGTGTGCCAAGCAGATTTGTAACGGTCAGCGTATAGGTGATCGTCTCGCCCGGCGAGGCCGTATTGCGGTCGGCAACCTTGCGAATGAATAGAGCGGGTCCCGGCGGATTTTCTACGATGACCTCTGCAACCGTCTCTGTCTCCGGGGATTGATCCGAAGCGGCTACAACGGTATTGCGAAGAATAGTGCCGGGTACCGCACTCAAAGGAACCGTAAACGTAAAGGTCAGTGTTACCGTTCCGTTCGGCGGAAGTACCGGGATCGTCTCGTCTACACCTAGAAAAGGATCGATTAACCGGACGTTATTCTGGGGGACATTAAGCAGGTTCGTAACCGAAACGGTGTAGGCAATCGTCTCGCCCGGCGCCGCCGTATTGCGATCGGCAGCCTTTAGAACAAGCAGCAATGGTCCGGGAAACGCTTCTACAATAACCTCGGCTGCCGTCTCCTGTTCAGCCGATTGATCCGAAAAGACCCTGAATGTATTGCGGATAATGCTGCCGATTGCCGCATCGACGGGAACGGTAAACGTCAACGTAAACGTGACGGTGTCATTTGCGGGAAGTAATGCTATCCTCTCATTCAGCCCCAGCAGTTCGTCGACAAGAATGACATTCGTCTGCGCAATATTAAACAAATTCGTTACGGTTAACGTGTAGGTGATCGTCTCGCCCGGATGCACCGTATTCCGGTCAGGGAGCTTTTGAATTAATAATGCCGGCCCCGGCGGCAGTACAACGACAACATCGGCATTCGTCTCCTGCTGCGGCGATTGGTCCGATTCAACGATTAAGGTATTGCGGATAACACTGCCTTCCAATGCGTCCACGGGAACGGCGAACGTCAGAGTCAGGGTAATGGTTTCGTTCGGTTGGAGGACAGGGACCGTTTCGCTTATCCCAAGCAGCGAATCGCTTAATACGACATTCGTCTGCGGGGTGTTTAACAAATTCGTAACCGTAAGCGTATAGGTGATCAGATCGCCCGGAAGGGCAATCGCTCGATCAGGCTCCTTCAGCAGCGATAGACCTACCCCCGTTACCGAGATAACGGATTCCGCTTCTTGAGGACCGGTCTCGGACGTTTCAACGGTCAGGAGGTTCACGATATCCGTTCCGATCGAAGCTTCCCTTGGAACAATAAATGAGAAGACATGGTGTCGAATCTCGCCTACTGCCAGATCGGGCACAAATTCATCAATGCCAAGTAGCGGATCGATAATGCGAATTCCGGTAAGCGGCACGTTGCCGATATTCTCCAGAACTACCGTGTAAAGAATCGTTTGCCCCGGCGCTACGCTTGACGTCTCCGGAAATTTGATGATGCCAAGCCTCGCATCGGCGAGTACGTTTACCTCCGCACTATCGAAGACGGGTTCCCCCGTTTGGTCGCTGATAGCCGAAGCCGTGTTTATATAGATTTGAGGCGGCATTTCAAGCGGAATGTCAAAGACGAAATCGATTGTTCTGCTCTCCCCGGTAAAAAGCACCGGAATGAAAAATTCCGATCCGGTAATATCATCGAATATCCGGATGTTCGTAAGCTCCACATTGCCCGAATTGATAACGGTGATGAAAAAACGAACGCTTTCTCCAGGAAACACGATATTCCGATCCGCTTCCTTAATCATCTCCAGTCTAGGAACAGGCAGCACTTCAACTACGGTTCCCACTTCCTCCGGCTGAGGCAAATTATCCGAGGTGATCGTCATGAAATTCGCGATGGACAGTCCAGCCTGCGCTTCGGGAGGAATTACAAACGGCCAATCTATATCATAGATACCGCCCGGCGGAATATCGCCGATAAATTGATCCAATCCAAGCAGCGGATCCACAATATGGACGTTTAACAAATCACTATCTCCGTGATTTTCGACAATAAGGGTGAAAATAACCGTATCTCCTGGAAAGGCTGCAGGCGGATTTACTTTTTTGCTGGCGACAAGAAGCGGGGTTCCCGTCACAAGAACTTCCGACTCGGCCGTAAGAGGCGGTTCCGAGAATTGATCTGAGGTTACAAACACCGTATTGGTAATCGGCCCCAACGGCTGATCAAGAGGGACATTATATACAAATTGGACGATATGATTGGAGAACGGCGGAATGACGGGAATGACTTCGAATAGGCCAAGGAAAGGGTCATGAACAACCACATTCGTGAGTGTTGCCGCACTTGGATTTTGAATATCGATTGTGTAGACGACTTGCTCTCCTCTAGCCACTTCGAACCGGTCCGGAAACTTTTTTACTATCGTTCCAAGACTCAAGCAGAATCGCAGCACGAAGGCATCGCTGCCGCCACGCAAGAACGGTTGATACGCTCCCGGCGATACCGGAAAATTGAAAGAGGAAGTTTGACCGGTCAAGAAGATGCAATCCGAATTGTCGACAGCGACAGCATTGCCGACATCGCTTGCGTTGCCGCCCAGGTAAGTGGAGAAGACAAGCTCGTTGCCCATAATATTCAGCTGCGTAAGGAATGCGTCTCCCCCGTCCGCTTGGAATGGCTGGAACGCATCGGGAGTGATTGGAAAATTAAACGATCCCGTGCTTCCCGTCACATAAGCAAAGCCCGATCGTACCGCTATGCCATTGCCGGCATCGGACTCGCTTCCGCCGAGGAAAGTGGAATAGACCAAATAATTGCCGTCTGGGCTTAACTTCGTTACAAAAGCATCAGATGATCCGCCGCCGTAGAAAGGTTGAAAAGAATTGGGGGTAATCGGAAAATCATGCGAAGTTGTGCTCCCCGTAACGTAAGCCTGACCAAAGTCGTCTACCGCAATGCCGTTGCCCTCGTCATCTCCCCCGCCGGTCAGATAGGTAGAGTATAATAGCGATCCATTGTTGTTTAATTTGGACACGAATGCGGCAATTACCCCGGTTAATGAAATCTGAAAGGCTCCCGGCGTCGTTGGAAAATCTACCGAAGTCGTAGATCCTGTCACGTACGCGCTGCCGGCTCCGTCTACCGCTACGCTATGCGCTTCATCAAGCCCGTGTCCGCTAAGTAAAGCGGAATACTCAATGGCGCTGCCGGTCGTGTTTATTTTCGTAACAAACGCATGCTCATTTGCAATAAAGGATTGAACCACGCTCGTATTCGGAAAATTGGACGAAGAAGTTCCACCGGCAATATAGGCGTTGCCTATGCCGTCCAACGCAATGCCGAACCCGGTATCTACTCCCTCTCCGCCAAGATAAGAAGAATAGACTAAAGAGCCGCCGTCCGGACTTAGCTTGGTAACGAATGCATCTTGACCGCCGCTTAGAAAAGGCTGGAACACCCCCGGCGTTGTGGGGAAATCCGGGGAAAGAGTTTGCCCTGTAACATAGGCTTGACCGGATGCATCAACGGCAATGCCGCGTCCCTGATCCGAGCTGCTGCCGCCAAGGAAGGTTGAGTAAATAAGCGCGGAGCCTTCCGGATTTATTTTAGTGACAAATACGCTCGAAGAGCCGTCTTTAAAGGGTTGAAAGGCTCCCGGCGTGACCGGAAAATCCAGCGATAACGTTTGACCGGTCACATAGGCATTGTCCTGACCATCTACCGCGATGCTAGAACCGATATCCGTATCGCTTCCGCCTAGGTAAGTGGAATAAGCAAGTGCCGGATCAATGATTAGTTCATAGTCCGGCCGATATTCTTCGCCAACCTCAAAGCCATAGATAGCAGCATCCTCCTGTAGAAGGAATCGGCCTGCCACTTGCACTTTCTGACCATCAATGATTTGGTGGCAAACGGGCCTCTCTTCTGTCAGAAGGCCAAGCGAGGTGCGAATGTGAAGATTTCCTTCCTCACTTAGCATGAGTCCTTCCGAACCCTGGTACTCAAATCGGATATCGCTGATTCTAGCGCCGGGCTTTACCGCAACATCATACTTGAAATTCCCTTTATCTTCATAGAAGACCAAGTCGATCCCAGGCCACAGCTCACGATACATAATTTCCTTGTAAGCCGAAAGGCCGGTATGCCACTTTCGAGGGTCGTTTCCGACAAGATAATGAACCTTCTCTGAAGTTTGATGAAGACCATCAAGGAGTACATCCTTGTTCGCATTAAGAAATCGGAGAGATAGCGCCATGCCTACCTGTTGTTCTTGCATGTTACCGGTGAAAACAAAAAGCACCTGATCAGAGGAGAACGCAATCTGGCTTCCGGACTTATTGGAATAATAACAAATGTCACCACGGGTTTGTCCTTCGTTCCGCACAAAGGTCCGTGGAGCGTTCCAGTGGCTCATAACGGCTTTACGCTTCGTTTCGATGGGTATCAACCTCTTCCCTCCTGTAATAGCAATCTATAAAACACTCAGTCATAACTGTATGCGCCTAACCTTTCTATATTGCTTTTCCAAATTGTTAAAAATATACAGCTGTCTAACAAGTGGCGGCCTGTTGAAAAAAATATAGCCGTCCTGAAATGGACGGCTATATGAACATTATGCGCTCTCACTCGAAAATTCCCGGTGGCAGCAAAGTAAAAAGGGGCTGTCCCCATAAGGCATTAATATGCCACAAATGGAACAGCCCCTTCATGTTTGCACAATGGTTTAGATCGTACTCAAAAGATCATTCAAAATTTCGGACATGGAAGGATGCGTAAAAATCGTATCTCGAAGCACCGTATAAGGCTGCCCGGTGTTCATAAAGGTAGAAACCGTATTAACGACCTCGCTTGATTCCGCAGCAAACATTGTGAATCCAAGCAGCGCATTGGTCTCCACGTCGATTACGGCTTTCAACAAACCTTCGGTCTGTTTGAACTGACGGGCTCTCGGCGAGGCTGCGGCAGCAAGCTTTGCCGCTTTTACGGAATATCCCCTTCTTATCGCTTCCTCTTCCGTTAATCCGACATGCGATAACGGAGGATCAATAAAGACGGAATACGGGATGTTTTTACGATCCTCCGTTGTGCGGAGATCCTTGCCATACAATTGATCCTTTATGATGCGATAGTCATCAAGAGAGATATACGTGAACTGAGGTCCTCCGTTAACATCGCCGATCGCCCAGATGTGCGGAACATTTGTCCGGAGTTTATCGTCAACTTTAATAAACCCGCGGTTCGTAACTTCCACGCCTGCAGCTTGGAGGTTTAACCCTTCGGTATTGGCCGAACGTCCCGTTGCCGTCAGAACGGCTTCCGCCTCCAGTTCTCCCACTGTTCCATCGGCAGATTTCACAATTAGCTTCGCCGTCGGTCCCGTATCTACGATCTCGCTAACTTCTGTCTCTAATAAGACTTGAACGCCTTTGTTTTCGAGAGTGCGCCGCACTTCCGTGGCTATGTCGGAATCCTCTTTGGGCATGAAGCGATTACCTCTTATCAGGAGCGTCACTTTCGAACCAAAGCCCGCATAAATCGAGGCAAATTCCATTCCGATGTAGCCACCGCCAATGATGGCCAAGCGAGCAGGCCATTGATTTAAATCCAACAGCTCCGCACTTGTATAGACAAGATCGCTCGTAATGCCAGGGATTCCCGGTACGTCCGGCTTAGCCCCGGTATTAATAAAGATTCGGTCCGCTTCCACAATTATTGTTCCATCAGTCGTATCGACTTACACTTCATTAGGCGACAAAAAAGAAGCCGTACCGGTTATTACCGTTACTCCTGGCTGTTCGTTTACATTGTTGAAATTCTTTGTGCGGAGGAGGGAAACAAGAGCATCTTTCTCCTTAATCGCTTTGGCATATTTACTCTTCTTTTCATCGAGGGTATGCTCTTCGTTCAGCGAAATGAAATGGGCTTCATGCGCCAATGCCTTAGTCGGAATGCAACCCACATTAATGCAAGTTCCTCCATACATCGTCGGAGATTTTTCTACGAGAGTTACCTTTAATCCTTGCGAAGCCAGGAATGGCGCCAGCGTTTTTCCGCCCTTGCCAAATCCGATAATTAAAGCATCAGCCTTATCTCTTTGAGTATCCATGATCAGGTCACCTCATATCACTTTTGCAAAACAATCTTCCCAACGGTACGGCCTGTTTCCAATAAAGCGTGCGCCTTGCGCAGGTTCGTCGCATTGATCGGGGACAGGATTTCGTTAGTGGTCGTCCGGATGATACCTTGATCGATGAGTGCCGCTACTTCGTTAAGCAGTTTGTGCTGCTCAATCATATCGGGCGTCTGATACGTCGGACGGGTAAACATAAGCTCCCATGCAAAGGTTGCGCTTTTATTTTTAAGCAATGTTAAATTCAACAATTCGTCTGTCTCTACGATAGAGCAAATCTTGCCTTGAGGGGCAATCGCCTCAGCCATCTCTTTCCAGTGTTTCTCCGTGCTGTTCAAACAGAGGATGTAATCAACATTCTCGTACCCAGCTGCTTTCAATTGGGGAACGAAGGGTTCAAAATGGTTAATCACTTTGTCCGCACCGAGATTTTTGACCCATTGGACGGATTCAGGTCGGGAAGCGGTTCCGATGGCCGTAAGACCCGCATGCTTCGCTAACTGCGTTGCAATCGATCCTACACCGCCAGCCGCTCCGATAATCAGAATCGTCTTCCCGCTGTTATTGCCAGGGACAGTAGAAATTCCCAGACGGTCGTATAAGCTTTCCCAAGCCGTAATCGTGGTCAGCGGAAGAGCTGCGGCTTCGGCAAAATTCAGGCTGGACGGCTTCCATCCAACAATTCGTTCGTCTACGAGATGAAATTCGCTGTTGCCGCCGGCCCTCGTGATGCTACCGGCGTAATACACTTCATCGCCAGGTTGAAACAGCGTAACCTCCGCTCCTACCTCTTCAACGACACCGGATACATCCCAGCCAAGCACGCGAGGAACGCTTTCCGTACGCTCCTTAGGGGCCCGAACCTTATAGTCAACCGGATTTACGGAAATCGCCTTGACCCGCACAAGCAGGTCCTTACCCGTAGGTTTAGGTTTTTCCAATTCAATGTCCATTAAACTTTCCGGATGCTCAATCGGCAAATATTTGTAGAGTCCTACTGCTTTCATTTTTTCAGTCATATTCGTCTCTCCTTAGAATTAATAAAATATACTTAGTTACAATAATTAACTTACAGATCAAAAAAAAATGTATATGCAAACTTACCATTTTTCCCATCTCGCTAAAGTCAATTTATCATACCAAGTTAGTTTTTACAACTTACTTTTTGTAAAAATTGCCGGGTTTAAAATAGCCCGACTCATTTACTCTATCAAGTGCAGCTTCCCGCAATTCGCTCGACTGATATATTATCCACCAAGCTTTCGCATTTGGGACAATAATAACGCAGCTCGATTTCATGGCCACAGTCTGCGTGCTTCATCACTTTATAGCTTTTGTCCAAATGTTTTCTCCCCCACAGAAGATAAGCATTCAGTACCATCTCCAAGTCATGTCCGCTTTCCGTTAATTCATATTCGTAACGCGGGGGGTGCGCGGAGTATAGATTGGAGGCAATAAGCCCGTCTTCCTCCAATTGCTTTAACCGTTCGGATAGAACGTTCGCCGAAATCGTCTTCAGTGCTTGCTTGATTTCGTTAAAGGTCTTCTTTCCCGTCATTATTTCATGGATTACCAGCAGGGTCCAGCGGTCCCCTATAATATTGAGGGTCTGTGCTATGTTACAGTCCAGTTGATAAATGCTCTTGGACATCGTTCTCCTCCTTAAGACTTCGTTTCATTAGTTACATTGTAACAATATCGACTAAAATAAATCAATTGCACTAGAAGCCGCAACGCAAAGCTCGAAGCCGTCTGGATCGTATTTCCCCAAAACTAAATAACCGATGGCTATTCTGTATAATACTTACATTTTTTAAGTAGTCATGATATACTACCCTATATCAAAATTTAACAACTATAGGGGGATATTTTTGAGTAATAGAATCATGATAGACAACACCCGGTATTCGTTACATCTGGATCATGATCTGACAAACGCTGCAGCTGACATTTTGTATTCCATCAATGGTTGCCAGGTTTTACAGGTTAGTTTCGAGGCATTAGAGATCGATAATATTCACGATGAAGCATTAAGGCCATTTTTTGGTCTGATCGATTTCCGCATAGTAAACAACAGCATAACTCTGGAAAGGATTCTCGAAATTCTAAACCAAGAGCTCCTTCCTTCTCTTGAGATAACAGATCATAAAATCTAAGAAAGCAATTTCTGAAAAAGCGGCTATATAGTTTATGTTCAACACAAAAATCCAGTTCAGCGCGGCTGAACTGGATTTTTTGCTTTGACGCAAGGGCTAGGTTTATATAACGTTTAAAAACTCGCTTCGCCTGGTAATTTCCGCGGATAAGCTTGCCGTCATGCTGAAGCCTACGCAAATAAACTGAACATCCGTATTGATATTTATATATCTGAATAGCTCGAATATCTCAGAGATATTCGTGCTGGCTTCTAATTCTTGAATATCATCAAAAACAAAATGAGAGATCTTCTTTTTCGCGATTTCCGAACATAACAAGTGAACTAAGTAATCATTTTGATATTGCTTTACAAAAGGAACTTCTATCGCATGCAGCAATTGAAGAATTAACGTTTTCGTGGATCTAGCAGACTTTAAATTCATATAAATGGCATGCCCATTATCCTTACAATATCTCTTTAGCACAAAAGAATTTCCGGTTGTATGCTCCGCTTTCAGAAAGCAAAACACCTTATCGTTACTCTCATTCAGAAAGTTTGATATGATAAGATGGGTCTTGTCATAGCTTAGTTGTTGACTCACGAAAATAACCTCCAAATATACCAGATATTTAGAAGTATCGTCACTGCAGCTAACTTTTATACAATAGTAGATTAGATAGGAAATCTTAGATTGGTTAAGCGATCCTCCAAAATCAGGCGCAGCTCTTCCGGAATCCGCTCGAACATAACCCCCTTCCCCAAGAACAAAAGCCAATCCGCGTAATAAGCCAGCTCCTCAACGTCAGTCACATCCAGCTGAGCATTAAAAATCCCGCTCGATTGAAACATTCCGGTAAAGGACAAAATAATCCCCGGCGGGTGCATGCGTTTGAAACGCTGAATTCCGACCGCGTCAAGCTTTACAACCAGATTGGACTGACGCGCACCCATCCGTTTTTTGCTTAAAATCTCTTGCTCGGAGTACTTCATCTCATGATCGGAAATAGCGGAATCCCGAAGCAAATCAACAGGCAAATAACGAAACTCATCCGTATCAAAATCATATACCTCTACTAGCCACTGCGCGTTCGAGTTGAAAATGTGAAGCAAAAAAACGTCCAGCAACTGCGGCCAGCCAGGACTCGGCTCATACGTCACGCGTAAATGCTTATCTCGCACAGCTAGCGAAATCAACTGGTTTAGCTCCGCAGGCGCCGCATCATCGAGCTCCAAAAGATTCGGATTAGCAGGATTCGTATTTTCAAAAAGCAAAATATGATTCAGCTCGATCAGCTCGTCTTGCTGCGTTTGCGACGCGATGCCGATAAGCTTTTCCGTGATCGAGCGGCGGTTTTGCAGATAAGGCAGCTGTGAATTTTTCGAGGCGATAAAACTGATGAAAATCGCCTTCAGCTCATCCGGCGTAAACCGTGCCGCCGGCAAATACTGATTTTGCAGGACATTGTAGCCCCCGCCGCGCCCCAGCTCGGTCGTCAGCGGAAAACCCATCGCTTGAATCTCATTAATGTCGCGGATCGCCGTCGCGCGGGAAATCTTGAACTCCCGCTGAATCTCGGCAATCGTAAAATGCGCGCGGTTATTGATGTAGCGCATGATTAGGTTTACTCGTTCTGTTTTCTTCATGATTTTATTGTATCAAAAAAGTATCATTTTTTGATACATTCGGCCAATAGAATCGATCTTGTAAAAGTAAATCCGCAAAGGAGAGAACAAAATGTCTAACTACTCCATCAAAACGATCTCGGAAAACTACAAAATGACTGCTTTCGGTGTTTCATTTGAGGACTTTAACGACTGGGCAGGCAATGCGGCAAAAACGGCGGCGAAAAAGGCTGAAATCACTGAAAATGGCAAGCTTGCCGAGCTTCTCGCGCTGGCTGACGGGCAGGAATATCAAATCAATTATGTGCTCGACGGCAAGGCTTGGCGCGGCTTCGGCGTGATGGGAGATTTCAAGGTGGAAGACGCGGTCGTCCTCGATTTCCTCGCTGGCGACTACCTCGTTGTACCTGGCACAGGCGCTGACAAAGACAGCCTCGCGGATCAAATCACAGGCCAAGTGTTCGGCGGTTTGCTGCAAGAAATTACAGATTACAAATACGTTGGCCCGGGTAACTCCACATTCGTCAAAGCGGCTGAAAACGGTGAATTCTACGGCGAAATGTGGCTTCGCGCAAAAAAAGTGGAAAACTAATCTTTGTGGAATGCGAAAGGAGCTCATATGGCAGCAGAATACACAATTGAACACAAAAAATCATTCACATTAACCGCGTACGGTTTCTCAATCCAGTCCAATTTTCAAGACATGACAGCATTGCAAAAGGAAAAAGCCGAGTTTTGGGGCAAACTCAAGGCTGACGGGCGATTTGCCAAGCTCAAAGACGCCGCAAAGGACGATCGTGAATGGTCAGTGAACGAAGTTTATCAGGGCAAGCCGTGGAATTATTTCGCGGTAGAAGCCGGAAAATCAGTTGCTGACGCAACTCGCCTTATCGAGTTTCCGGAGAGCGAGTACATCGTGGTCGCGGGGAATGGCGACAAGGAAACCTTGTTTGATCAGTTGACGTACCTTGCTTTCGGCGAAGTCCTGAGCCAAATCACCGATTATGCTTACATCGGCGGTCCAAATGCGACCTATCGCGAAGATAACGGCGAGGGCAGTTTTTACGGCGAATTCTGGGTACCCGTGGTTAAAAAATAATTTTCGCGGAATTATGGGCTGAAGCTGCCGAAAGTGTCGGCAGCTTCATTTCGGTTCCGATGGCTAGTCCAATCTCAAGATCGCCTCCGAAGAATGATTTGTCCGACATTAAAAATTATCCAACTTATCAACTGTTTCTTTTTTCTCATTAGGATAAAGCTTCCATTAATTTGATGTACTGCAAATCTCCTAAACCGTAGTGAGGGAATCGATGAAATAAGCGCTGCAATAATTCATCCTGCGTCTTATCTTTATGCTTCTTAATAAACGCGGTGATTTCGTTATCTACTTTTATATATTCTAGATATAAACGGATTCCCTGGTACATCACAGGCATTAAATGGGCTTCGGGTAAACGATGATGAATCAAAACCTGTTGGTAAATTTCTTGATAGCCTTCCAGCCTGATTTCCGTTTCTTCCACTTCATAAGTCATTTCCTTCACCGTATGGAAATACACTTTCCCATCGTATCCCATTTGTTCTAAATACGCCAATACGGTCAGTAGATTGATTTGACAGAACATGTCATCTCCGAACCACAAAACGATGCATTTGTATTTGTTCTCAAACAGGGATATCAAAGGAGTCACGGTAATTTTCTCATACTCCTCTAAAGGCACTTGATGTCCGGATGCTCTTATTTGTTTAAATTCATCGCTGAAGATCGCAGCGGTCGTATCGTTTGAACACATGGCTTCATTGAAAGGAACATAGTCGCCATTTTCCATTAACTGATGACGATAAAATTCTTCAAACATCATCTGTCCATTTAAGATGTTTAAAATATCTTGACCAAATTGATCCTTAATCTTATTTTTCAGTGCCCCAATCTTTAATTTCTGCGAGATGTCCACCGATCAGCTTTCCTCCCAACGATTGATTTTTTATTTCCCAAAAGTTCAATTCCCAAATTTTTTGCATCAAATTCAGTGCGTTAAAACATTTTAGAGATTTATCTATATGACTTAATGCTCCATTCTTTGTTTTTATATACGAGCCAATATTCCAACCTGGCCTTTGCTTTATATCTTTCCATGTTAGTATAAACATCGTCAAAGTCGTATACCTTACCAATAACGTTAAATGGAATTTCTACGCCGTTTCTAGATTTGATTAATTTGTATAAATCAATCAATATTCCATCTCTGGCCATTTGAGCCAGTTCTTCTGCAACGTCTACATTCAGTGACCTTACATTCTTCTTATAAGACTTCAATCGAAATGAAATCAAATGCCGCAATACTTCAATGTAATTATTTATATCTTTGTAAAAAATTTTGTTGAACCAACCATCATCATGTGCCAAGTATACAATTTTATTGTCAAGTTTATCGAAAAAGGGGCTTGCTAATGGTTGTTTATAATGACTTAAATACAACAATTCTGCTTTCTCTTGTGGTACTAGATTATCAAGGGCACTAACCGTATTAAAATCTACCCAACAAAAATCACCATAGGAATATACATTCTCATTGTAAAGGTCATTTAAATTTTCACTTGTAACAAACTCTAATCCGACACCAGAATGAAAATCTTCACCCGCATATCCAGATGCAAGAAGCAAGATATAGTTTAATTCAAAAGTAAAACAATTGATAAAATCAGTAAACTCGATTCCCATTGATGTAACAGACTGTTCATCCTCATTATAAATCATGTAAATGATATCTTTTGATTTCATGTGAAAGCCCCTCGAAAAATTAGCTTAGTGAGATATAGTACCACCAAAGAAAGTACTAGCGCCTTGAGAAAACGGCCTCACTAACTCCTTAAGCGTAATAACTCTAACTCTTGAAGAACTTCCTTTACATCACAGCCGGGATTTAAGATATTGATTATCTCTTCCGTAATGGGGAAATCATTATAAATTTTTGCAACAACCTCTAATGATGGCGATAATTCAAAATAGCCTTCTGCAAATTCTACAAAGTCCTCCGGTGTATGGAATATACAGCCGATTAAAAAATCGGAACCATCGCTTACACCCAATGGAATTTCAACTTTTCCCTTGTGCCAGTTAACGTCACTGCTTTTACGCCATATACAAAAAGTCACATCGTCTTTTTCAATTGCATCATCTTCAAGCAAAGATACTAATTCCTTAGGAACGTCATCATAAATCCCTTGCAATACTTGATGTTCATCTTGAGCATACGGGCTTAATTCAGATTCATGATCGAAGCCTTTTATGATGGAGCCTTCAGGGGAAAACAAAATAATTAGATGGTCACCCGCTCCATTATCTATTTTCGCCATACAAACACCTTCATCCCAATCTTGAACAAAACTATGGTAACGAAGCCATTCATCTCGACAAAGAATAATATTTAATGACGCTTGGACTTTCATTAGCTTTTTTAAGATTATTGGATTTGGTAAACGCTCTAACACATTTACTTCCATGAATCCTCACCCTTTCGTCTTTTCTTGCAAAGATGCCATTCAAATGCCCTCTTTTTGCACACATCCTACGCTAGTTGAACGCTATTTTAATAGCCAGTTGACAGCGTCTAATAAATCCTCAGCTATGTAGTCTGGAGTAGCTTCAAGCCATTCATCAAAATATTGATGATTAAGGTATCTCGCCGGCGCTTTCTCGCCAGAACCTGTTTTTACTAACACTTTGGTACATCCTGCATTTGGCAGCAATCATATCGGTCCACCTATCACCAATAACAACGCAACGCTTTAAATCAAGATCATTAAAGTAAAGCCGCCTCTTGAAGAGACATGGCTTTTTGAACGATCGTAATGTACTTTCCAGTTAAGTCTTCTTTCAAACCACTTATTTATTACCGAGCTGTTCCGCCAAACCGATTAGAAGCCCTTCAGTACCACGCATGTAGCAGAGCCGGTACGAGTCTCCGTATTGAACTACTTCGCCAATGAGCTCAGCACCACGCTTAATAAGTCTGGATACCAATTCATCAATATCTTCAACGGTGAACATGACGCGTAGATAACCGAGGGCATTTACTGGCGCTGTTCGGTGATCTGATATTGTAGGTGGAGTGAGAAATCGCGAAAGTTCAAGACGGCTGTGGCCATCTGGGGTAACCATCATAGCAATCTCTACACACTGCGACCCTAGCCCGGTTACGCGACCCGCCCACTCACCTTCGATAGTAGCCCGCCCTTCCAGCCTCAAGCCAATCTCTTCGAAGAAAGAGATTGCTTCGTCAAGGGACTCAACAACGATGCCAACATTGTCCATTCTTAGCAATTTGTTTTCTGCCATTAGTCTATCTCCTTATGTGTAACTAGTTTATTACCTGTCATCTTCTATTCATTCTATCAGGGACTACTATTTCCTTCCAAAAGCGCGCGTTCTCAATAGTAGATTTATATGCGATCGAACGATACATTAAATTATTATCTTGACAATATTTCATTAATAAATAAATCTTCCCTGCACCAGAAATTAATTTTGATTCGTCCCGATGATAGTCATTTCTAGATTGTGTGTTTGTGCTGTTGATTCTTACCATACATATCGAATTCTTTAATCTTGCATGTGCATTTCGTTGTTGAATCCAGGCATTATAACCGTTGGGACCCGAATGCGCTTCATCCGGTTGATGCCACGCTCTTGCCCATACATTTTTCATGCCTGGCGCTTTGAAATCAATCGTTACCGTTCCGGAGACCACTCATAGTTATTCCTTCAATTCTTGAATGATGGAATTCGGGCAATATCTTCATCTCTTTTAGAACTCTATAATTCTTAATGAATCCTGTCCTCGCCCTTTAATTCAATAAAGCCGCAGCAGATCCTCCGATCTGCTGCGGCTTTATTGATTGAATTATAGTGTCCCGTTAGCGGAATTATCTGCGCGGGTCTCGCTGAGCATTAAACGAACGATTTACCAAATGAACGGGATCAATCTATACGTTTTTGAACAATATTCGTCGAATTCCTTTTTGAATTGTTCACGTAATGCCTTTTCTTCCACTTTAATTCTAACATGAAGACATAGTGTAAAAATAAACGTTGAACAAATAATGGCGAGTACGTTACCCAAAGAAAATGCAACTCCGACCGAAATAAATAACAAACCTGTATATGATGGATTACGCAAGTGCTTATAGACGCCGCTTTGTATGAGTTGATGATTTTTCATAGTTTGTACGGTAACAGTGAAATACTTTCTTAAAGTTAAGACGGATGCAACTCTGAGAACAATTCCGAGGATTATAAGAATAATCCCAAAAAAATAAAATAGATGTGGCAATTCTAGTTGTTTAATAAAAACCGGCATAACATCGCTTGCAAGAAAAAAACTCAAACAAATAGTTCCGGAAAGTCCTAAAACTACAATAAAGATCGAACCTGAGTCCGACCTTTTGCTATTTCTGCGTGATCGATATGAATTAAGATCCGCATAAATTCGAATTGCCAACTCACATCCAACAGCCAGAGCAATTATACAATAAAAAGCTATTTGTTCCGGTGCGTTTGCGAAATAGGCTGAATCCATATACATCACTCCATTTCTCAGCGTCACAAACTAAAGTAGAAAATACAAGCACACAAGAAACAATGATAACTCGTTCATCTCCCCTAGTTTATTCTTCATTCCAAAGATATTGCAACTAACGTTCTCCGTTAGCTGAACTTCACAAAGTGAGTATCATTTTGTGAATCAGCCTTAACAGAAAATCCAATAGATTGATAAAACATATCTGCATTTGGATTATCTGTCTTTAATACAAGCATCTGATAGTAATTTTTAGCCTCCGTAATAACTGAATCCATCAGCAAGCGTCCTATCCCGAAACGACGGACACTTGGTAAGACATAGAGGCGACGAACACGACCAACTGCTTTACTACCTGTGTGAGGGTCTTGGTTTAACCCGCAAACCCCAACAATATCGCCGTCTTTAATAGCGATGAAGAGTGCTTCCCCGTCCCCGTCAAATTTATTGGTTCCTGCTTCATAGTCGATCACTAATCGTTTGATGTGACGAAATCCTTCGCTCGTACTTTCTTCAACGAGTCGCATTATCTTAGTGGTTTCTAGATGATTAACTTTTGTGATGATACATTCATTCACTTAACCACCCCCTTGAGTTAAAACCCTTTCTAGTCCAGTCTCCAATCTCAATTATATTGGAAGTACCCTGCCCTTTCGACAAAAAGCAACCAGACGTTATAGGCCGGCTGCTGTCGTGTTATTCTGAACTAACGTTCCCCGTCAATCATCGACTTTGCGTTTCTTTAAATAATATTCAACTAAGGCCACGCCAGTTGAGGTACCAAATGCTACTAAGAATGCTGTTCTAACTTCCAAATCCGGTTTAAATATCGCGTTTAGAATAAGGTTTCCGATAAAGAAGACCGAAAACAAGGCTAAAAATCTAATTCCTTTTCGCTTCAAGAAGTAGCCTCCATAAGGTATCATCAAGTTGTTCTTAAAAATATTACCACATATTAATGTAACTATGCTGACCTTACTCAAACAACAAACCGGCAGCGGATCTCTAATCCGCTACCGGTTTGTTGTATTTGAGCTAACGTTTCCCGTCCCTCCATGCATCTATATCTGCAAATTAATACGTTCTTTCATGGTAGTTCAGCTAACTTTAGCTACTCTAAAAGGACAAATGTATTTTCAAGTCCCATCCTATCTTTAAGGGTTTTACCCAATGCATAATGATTCGGTATATCTTTCTTAATAACACAAATAATATTACCTGCCTTACCTTGCGAGAGGTTGGTTAGTTGAAGATACTCTACGTTATCATAGATAAAAGACACCTAATAATCATAATAGTCATCCGCCTTATCAATAACATTCAACCCAACATTATAAAGCCTAACCTTTGTCCCAATCCAAATCTTTTCATCATCACTTATGTTCCGTAGTGGGATCCAGTTAGCTCTTTCCATAATACACCTCCTAGAATTTTCGCTATAGTTTCCCCGTCCCCCTATTTGCTAGCATTCATTTCTTTTATGATCTCTATAAATTGATTGACTGCCTCCGATGGATGTAATGAATATAGCAATCCATACGGAACTGCAAAATCCAAATCACTTGGGATCGTCGCCAAGGATGGGTGAATATCCGCCCACGCCTCCAATGTCAGCATAACCGTATTACTTTCCTCGCAGCGATTAAACCCATCAAGGTCGTAGAGTCGCGGAATCTCTTTAATTCGTATTTGAGGATGATTTTTTATCAAAAAATCACGTATATCATGAATAACTGAGCAGTTCCCGCCATTCACCACGGCCAATCTTTCCCCATACAAATCTGTGACAGAAAGTGTTTTCTTAGAAGCCAGCCTATGGTGCCGAGAGACGGCAAAACAAAAACGGTAACTCCCCAATTCAAGCGCACGGTAGTATTCTTTCCAACGTTCTGCAAGTAATGGCCCTACCATGATAGTTCAACTTCTTGCGCGAGGCTATCGAGCAGAGCTTCGACCGCCCATTTGGAAGCGCAATAGAAGCCGATGAGCGGTGACTGAACACCGAGGCGATCCGCGGGCAACAGCCGAAGCGATTCTTCAAATCGTAGACGCCCAGGATCCGCCTCTGCGGTTTGCAGTCGGCGCTGGAGTCTTGCCTTTGGTACGCGGAGCCTATGCCGATCGATTAGCCGCTTGGGAGGCATGGGAGGCTGTAAGCGCAAGGCAACCCGACTGACCCTTTGCTTAATTCCGATACCTCAAAATAGCACTGTATTCGCGTATAGCAAAAATATAGAAGGTATCGTTATAATGGCGAATCAGTTGCTTAGCTGCTAACGTTCTGAATTGAAAGGCAAGCTGTAAGACCATGCCCAACACGATGGTGAAGCGTAACATAAATTCAGCTGCCATTTTGTTCTTCTCGACGTTTCCGGGTAGCACAGCCGATTTGCAAAAAACGCAAGTTGCATAATTTATCCGAACAATGATAAACATAATGCTTGCCGTTATTGAGCATAAGGAGGTGCTAACATGACCAATAAGCAAAACGAGGTATCAAAAGCGGAAGTGCAGAGTACGAAGATGAACAGAATGCCGGTGCCAGGTTCAAACGACACGGAATTTTCCGCCGAGGAAGCTGCAGAGGTATTTGAGCAAAATCAATCTGTAGAGCGCTCAGCCCGTGACTTGAAGAAATTTGAGTAAATGCAGCGCAAAAAAACGGAAGCCCGGTTCCACCCAGGAACCAGGCTTCTTATAAGATCAAAATCTGTCCGATCATTCTATCCCTCCATTCATTGATGTTAGTAACCACTTATTTCTACGTTTTCCTGCCTCAATTGCTCCGAGAACAGCAAGTCTCTTTATTGCACACCTGATCGTTGGAAACGGGCATATGAAAAACCACCACGGCATAATGCCTTGGCGGTATATTTATCGTTGATCTAATGTATATTCTTTGTCAGCACCTTCAGACGGTCCGACGTGCACAGTTTAGTCATGAATATCAGTTAAACACAATCGATAGTTATTTTTATAGTTTAACCATTATAACAATTTATAAACCTCTACCATCTACTTATTGAACTATCGTTCCCCGTCCATCTTTTCTTGCATAATTATACAATTACATGTATATAGACTTTCTTGAAACAAAACATACAGGTTAAGTTGAAACATTTACAGCTATTAATGAAAAATAACATAACAAAGAAAGCTTCAATCGCTTTTGCTTCCAACCTCTTTACACACTTACTTTTTTATAGTATAATATCTTTAAATTAAGATAATTATTAATGAACAGAATTCAAATATAAGGAGTTGCATCGATCATGACAACAACATTCCGGGCGGTAGAAGGCGTATATCAAGGGGCTCCATTCCATATGGTTGGCAACGGATTCCGGGTATCGAATTATTTCCCCGGCGGCACGAACTTCAGCGAACGCTTTAGTCCCTTTATTCTGATGGATTACAACGCGCCGTTTGTTTTCCCGCCAAGCAATGAGGTAAAAGGCGTTGGCGCGCATCCGCACCGCGGCTTCGAGACGGTTACCATCGCATACGACGGTTACGTCGAGCATCATGACAACAAAGGCCATCACGGGATTATCGGCCCCGGAGACGTGCAATGGATGACGGCAGGCTCCGGTCTGCTGCACAAGGAATATCATGAGACAAACTTCTCCCAACGCGGCGGATTGTTCCATGTCATTCAGCTGTGGGTCAACCTCCCCCGCGCGCACAAAATGCACGCGCCGAAATATCAGGAGCTTCTCAAAGCGGATATGGGATATTCGGAGCTTCCTGACGGCGGCGGTACGGTTCGCGTTATCGCCGGCAGCTTCAACGGCGTAACCGGCCCTGCCCAAACCTTTACTCCGGTTGACCTGTTCGATATCTCGTTCAAAGCCGGCGGCCGGGCAAGCTTCGAGCCCCCTGCGTCCTACAATACGGCGGCGATGGTGCTGAAAGGCAGTGCCGTCATTAACGGAGAGCGAAAAGCGGCCGAGGGAGATTTCGTCCTCTTCACCAATACGGAAGGAACCATTCAGATTGAAGGCCAGACCGACGATACGCTGGTGATCGTTCTAAGCGGTGAACCCATCGATGAGCCGGTCTTCCAGCAAGGACCGTTTGTCATGAACAGCCGGCAGGAAGTTTTTCAAGCCTTCGTTGACTTCCAGGACGGTAAAATGGGACCGGCCGACTTCTAAATCGCATGACAGCCGGGCAGATTGCCCGGCTTTTTTTCTGCCAGCCTGCCTCATAAAAACCAACCCTTCCGTCATATGTTTGCTTGAAGAGCTTATATAGGAGGGAAAGGAATGAACGATTCGAACGCCGGCAGCCATGCCAACGCTTCTTCTAATATGCAGCCTGCTGATTCCAACAACCTGTCGCCTGACGTTAAGGATGGGAAAAGCGAACCGTTTGCCGTACCTCAGCCTTACCGGCCTAGCGATTGCGCGGGCGGACCCGACTTGGGTCCGCGCGATATTATGAGGGACTTGGAAAATCCCGATATGCTTCGTCCCCCGATAACCGATAACGGACTGGTGCCTAACCTGAAATTCTCGTTCTCCGATACGCATATGCAGCTCAATCAGGGAGGCTGGTCCCGCGAGATTACGCAGCGCGAAATGCCGATTGCCACAACGCTGGCGGGGGTAAACATGTATCTGACGCCCGGCGGCGTCCGAGAGCTGCATTGGCATCAGCAATCCGAGTGGGCCTACATGATATGGGGAAGCGCGCGGATTACATCCGTCGATCAGGACGGACGCAATTTTATCGCGGACGTGGAAGCGGGCGACTTATGGTTTTTCCCGGCGGGACTGCCGCATTCCATACAAGGGCTTGAGCATGGCTGCGAGTTCCTGCTTGTTTTTGACGACGGCAAATTTTCCGATCTGAACACGCTGTCGATTTCCGACTGGTTCGCCCATACGCCAAAAGACGTGTTATGCGCTAACTTTGGCGTACCGGAGTCTGCCTTTGATTCGATTCCGACGGATCAGCTTTATATTTTTCAGGATAACGTACCCGGCCCGCTCGAAAGCCAACAGGTTCATTCCCCTTACGGTACGGTGCCGCAAAGCTTCAAATACCGCCTTCTTGCCCAGACGCCTATCGTGACGCCCGGCGGTACGGTTCGGATTGCCGACTCCACCAACTTTCATGCCGCCAAAACGATTGCCGCAGCGCTTGTCGAGATCAAGCCCGGTGCGATGCGGGAACTGCATTGGCATCCGAACAATGACGAATGGCAATATTATTTGACCGGACAAGGACGGATGACCGTCTTTGCCGGAAACGGTGCCGCAAGAACGTTTGATTACCGGGCCGGGGATGTCGGTTACGTGCCGTTTGCTTATGGACATTACATTCAGAATACCGGCGATGAGTCCTTATGGTTTCTGGAGATGTTCAAGAGCGACCGGTTTATGGACGTCTCCCTCAACCAATGGATGGCGCTTACGCCAAGGGATCTTGTAAGAGATAATCTGCATGTCGGTCCCGAGCTTCTGAACGCGCTGCGCAAGGAGAAATGGCCGGTCGTGAAGTACCCGGGGAAGTCCTATTTGAAATAGGCGAACGTCCTGCCGGGCGAAGGCATAGGATATCCCATTAGTCCAAGTAAGAGAGGCGGAGAACTAGTGGCGGTATCCTATATGGATTTCACATCCCCTAATGTGCAATTCTGGTACGACGTGAACACAAACACAACGTTCAAGAAAGACAACCGAAACTTTATCAATACCTTGTCGATTGAACAATTAAATACGCTTGGCAATGTTTCCTTGCTGGATATTTACCTAAGCCGTTCGAATGTGGTTGAGCCTCATATTCACCAGAACGCATCCGAATTGGTCTATTGCATTGCCGGTTCGGCCGTTGTATCGATCATTAATCCGTTTACGAAAAAGCTGCTGAACTTCCAGATTCAGCCCGGCCAAGTCGCCAACGTGCCGCAAGGCTGGCCGCATTACGAAATCGCTACGGTGGATAACACCCACCTCCTTGCAATCTTTGACGCACCGGTTCCGGAGTTTATCGGTTATTCCGATATGCTGCGCCTGACGCCTCCCGGCGTGCTTGCCCATACGTACTGCCTGAACGAGCAGATGGTCAAAGAAACGCTGGCACCGATTACGGATACGACGGTCATCGGCCCGCCGGCCAATTGCCATCCGCAGCAAATGACGCGCGAGCCGGAAGCCGGGCAGCCCTATTATCCCTATCCCAATGAACCGCAGAACTACGGCCCCTTCGGCCCGTTTGGATCCCAGCCTTACCCACAGCAGCAGCATCCGAAAGCCTTCGGCCATCTCCAGCAGCCCAACCCGCCTTATTTCTTCTAATCCGCAATTGTGGTGTTAACAAGGTGAAACGGCTATCGGCGACCAATCTTTGAATTCAAAAAAGAGACAACCGCATGGTTGTCTCTTTCCTGATGCCTTTATGCCGATTGCTGAGGATACACAAACGCGTCCGAAGCGTTGATCTGCAGAGTGCCTTCCTCACCCGCATCCAGATATTCATCATGCAGGAAGGAGATTGGCTGCCCGTCGGATGTCTTCGCCAGCACCCGCCAGCGCTTGCCTTCGAATACGCTATGCAGCACATGAACGGGCAGCTGGTTCGCCGATGACGCCGGTACGGGCTGCCATTCAGCCGAATCCGGGCGGAACAGCAGGTCAACCTGCTCGGTTGCTTGCACCTTCGGGGAGCCTGGCAGCGTTCCTACGATTTCTTGCCCCGCAATTCGTACGGTCGTATGCTCCCCAACCCGCACCAGCTTGCTCTTCAAGCGATTGCCCGCTCCAAGCAGCATAGCCGCGGACAGGGTTGCCGGGCGATCGTAGCATATTTGCGGACGGTCAATCTGGTCAACGGCGCCTGCCCGCATAATCATCAAACGATCGGCCATGGCAAAGGCTTCATCGGGATCATGCGTAACGTGGAAGACGGTTGTGCCCAGCTGACGGAACAGATAAGCCATCTCCGAGCGCATCTCGATGCGGAGGCGCATGTCCAGGTTCGAAAGCGGCTCGTCAAGCAGCAGCAGGTCGGGCCTAGTCGCCAGAGCGCGCGCGATTGCTACCCGCTGCTGTTGTCCGCCCGACAATTGCGGCGGAAGCCGGTCCTCCAGCCCTTCCAGATGCAGCAGTGCTACTAGCTCCGCAATTTGTTCGCGGATTGCCCCTGCCGCGACCTTTTGCCTGCGGAGCCCGTAAGCGATATTGTCATAGATCGTCATATGCGGCCATAACGCGTAATCCTGAAACACCATGTTGATGCCGCGTTTCTCCGGAGCGACAAGCTTGGATACCGACGCAACCGTTATGCCGCGCAGGCGGATCTCGCCTTCGTCCGGCTGCTGAAGCCCGGCGATCAGCTGAAGCAGCGTAGATTTGCCGCAGCCGGACGGTCCAAGCACGCTTATAATCTCCCCTTGCTTTACCGAGAAATTAATGTTCCGCAGCGCGGTATGGGAACCAAAGGATTTGCCCAGCCGTTCGACTTCCAGTATCGTATTCGTCATGATTTTACCCGCTTTCTTGAAGGTTTAATAAGCAATTCCATTACGGCAATGATCAGAATGACAATTCCCCCGCCGGTCAGCGTTGCGGCTGCCGCGTAACCAAACTGGAGATCCTCGAATGCCTTGTTGATGACAACCGGCAGCGTCATAAAGTTAGGCGGATACAGAATGGACGAGATCGCCAGATCGAATACGCTAGCTCCAAACGCGGCCAGACCCGCGTACAGGAGCGCCCCTTTGATCAACGGCATCAGAATCGTGGTCACTCTCTGGCTGAACGACGCCCCTTGCATCTGCGCCGCCGACAGCAGCTGTCTCGGCACCTTCGCCATTGCCCCGACAACTACGCGAGTAATAACCGGAATCACGCCGGCCACGCTTGCCAGAATCAGAATCCACGGCGTTCCGTACAGCAGAAGTCCAATCTTCTCGAGCCAGGCCTGATTCCAGATGAAGATATACCCGATCCCGAGTACGATACCCGGTACGGCAAGGGATACAAGCGAGATGACGTCAATGGTTTTGCGCAGCTTGAACTGCGAATACGTCAGCACATACGCGACAAGGAATCCTACAAGCAGACCGATACCGGCTGCCACGGCGGCAATCTCCAGCGAATGGACAAGGCCTTCGAGCAAATTGCGGTTATTTCCGGTAAATAAAGCTTTATAATGTTCGAACGTCAACTCGCGCCCCTTGCCGGCGGTCGAGCTGCCCGAAATAGACATTAGCAGATTGGAGCCAAACGGAATGCCGATGACGATGGCAAGAAACACGATATTGCCAATAACAAGGTAAATCCCGCCCTTTCGCGGTTTCTTCGGTTCCGAACGCGTTGCTCTCGAAGACAGGAAATCATAACGCGACTTGCGCATGGCATACAGCTGAACGCTCATCGCCAGGGCAATGAGCAGCACGAGATAAAACGATAACGCCCCGGCCATATCGAAACGGATCGGCGACGTGTATAACGCGGAATAAATCGAATAAGGCAAGGTTGGAAAACGGAAAATGGTCGCAATGGACGCCGGAAGACCAAAATCGCCTACCGTATCCATAAATACGAGCATGGCTCCGGAACAGATAGCCGGAAGCAAAAGCGGAGCTTGAATGGTACGCCATACCGTCCAGCTGGACCCCCCGGACAATCGCGCCGCCTCGCTCAGCCGCTCAACCTTCCACTCCAGCGCGGAATAAACGGTTAGATAAGCAAGCGGGAACTTGCTGAGCGTCATGACGACAATAAGTCCGATTGGCTGAAAAATAAAAGAATGAAGACTATCCCAGCCCAGCCATTTGGCTGCAAGTCCGTCCGCCGAGGCAAACATGACCCAGCCCTGCGCCAAAATGAAGGATGGCGTAATAATCAGAATCCATACGGCAAAATCAAGCAGCTTGGCTCCGCGGAAGGCCCAGTTCGATCTGGCCATCGCGATGGCCGTGCCGATAATGGTGGCGAGAACCGTTGTTCCAATGCCAAGCATGACCGAATTTTTCAACGAAACATACCAAAGCGGCCGCCGGAATACATCCAGCAGAAGCGATAGATCGCCAAGCTCGAAATGACCAAAAAATACTCCCGGGAGGAGTACTTGAATAACGACGGCAATAAGCGGCAGCAGAATAAGTAGAAACAGGACGGCCAGCACGAGCCAGCCAGTCCGGTTTCCTTGAGTCCCGAGTCGCAGCATTATTTCACCGCGTTATCCGCGAACCATTGTTTGATTTCGCCTTCATGCTCGCCCGCCCAGCCGGCTTCCGCTACAACCAGCTTTGCGTCTGCCGCACGGTCGGCTTTTGCGTTAACGCCTTTTACCGATGGCTCGAAATAGCTCTCGTCGCCTTTATCGATAAGCGCTTGCTGGGTTGCCGGATCAAGCAGGAATTCAACGAATGCTTTTGCCGCTTCCTGATGCTTGGACTCCTTCTGAATCGCGGCCACGCGAACCGATGCCGGTGCACCCTCCGCCGGCCAGATAATATCAACCGGTTCGCCGGCATTTTTCAGCGTGTACGCATTGCTTTCTTGAAGAGCTGCCGCTTTGATCTCGCCGTCGGTCAGCGCTTTAGCTACGTTAGGGTTCTTCGGATAAACGTGAACGCCGTTTTTCATAAGGCTTTCGAAATAGGTTTTGCCCTGATCCATGCCTTTGGATTGGAAGAACCACGCTACGAACGGATACGCAGGTGCGGCTACGGCCGGATCGGCCATGCCTACTGCGCCTTTATATTTCGCGTCAAGCAGGTCATCCCATGTTTTGGGAGCGCTGCTTGCGTCAAATGCTTTCGTGTTATAGACGATAACGGATGCTGCATGAGCGCCAGTTGGGAAGTAAGTATTGTTGGAAGGAACAACCGTCTTGGCAAAATCCGTCAATCCATCCAGATTGCTTGGCGTCCAGTTGTCGAGCAGCTGCCCGTTTTTGCCCATTTGGTCGATGGTTGGCATCGAGTCCATCCAGACCACATCCCAATGCGGGTTGCCTTTTTCCGCTTCGATCCGGGAAGCGATCTCGGCGCCGTTGCCGGATACGATCTCCAGCTTATAGCCTGTCTTCTCTTCGAACATTGGTTTTACGATATCGTCGAAATCATTCAAATATACAACGAGAGGCTCATCCTTGCTTGCGTCCGCCGCAGCCGGGCTTGCCGCAGCATCCGCTGATGGTTCCGTGCTTGCTTCGGTTGTCGCCGAAGCATTCGCTGCACCGTTGCCTGCCGCTGCCGTGTTAGCCTCGTTATTGCCGTTATTTCCGCATGCCGAAAGTGCTGCTGTTGCCGCCAGGACGCTGACAAGCATAAGACCCTTCCATTTATATCCGTTTGCCATTTCTCTTACCCCTCCAATGTCTTTTTCTTTCATTCTCAGATTAACGACGGATTGTAAATGGAAGATTAAGTGAATGATAAAGTTATATTAAATAATATCTATTCATATTGATAGGTTCATCGAAATTATCTATAGTATGACAAGGATAGTTAAGGAGATGAGCCAATAATGAATATTCAGCAGCTTCGCGTATTTGCCCACGCCGCACGCCTGTCTACCTTAACCGAGGTTGCAGCCGAGCTTCAGCTTAAACAGCCAACGGTCAGCTTTCATTTAAAAAAACTCGAGGAGGCGCTTGGCGTTGAGCTGTTCTATAAGCACCCCCGGCAGCTGCGGCTGACGGATGCGGGACAAACCCTGCTGCCCTATGCCAAACGGATTTGCGCGTTACTGGATGAATCCGGTCAGCTCATGAAGGAGCACCGGGAGCAGGGCCGGGGGCATCTGAAGATAGGGGCAAGCTACACGCCGGCTACCTATTTCCTGCCGCCCTATCTGGCTGCCTTTCAAGCCGAATACGACAAGGTTATGCCGCAAATGACGGTGAAGCAGGCCGGAACCGTCATTAATCTGCTGCGAGATTTCGAGATTGACGTCGCGGTTGTATCGCTAATCGTCCGGCCCTTTGACGATCTCGAAATTATTCCGCTGGCTGATGACGACTTGAAGCTGGTGCTCCCTTATCATCATCCGCTCGCCCACAAGGAAACCATTCTCGTTGAGGATTTGAGGGATCAATCCTTCCTCCTGCATGAACACGGTTCAACCTCCAGGGAGTTGTCCGAGCTATGGGCGAGGGATAACGGCCTGGAATGGACGGTTATTATGGAGCTTGGGGCGATTGAGACGATTAAGGAATCCGTCAAGCACGGAATTGGCATTGGGATGCTGCCTTGGCGCAGCGTGACAAGAGAGGTGCAGGCCAAGGAGCTGGTGCTTCGCGAGCTGCCGGGAAACGTACAGCAGCGCCATATTTGCCTGGCCTTCCGGAAGGCCGATATCCTGGCATTCCATGTCCGTTCCTTTATCCAGTTTATGAAGCACTCCTGTCTGTAGCAGACAGAAAAAGCCGCACTACGCGTTGCCTTTCATAGGCAACCGAAGTGCGGCTTTTCCGTGTGACTAGGCTTCCAAACGATAGCTGACAAAAGCGAGCTTCCGGCTGTCCGGGGACCAGGAATTAACGTTAATCGTCCCCTGTCCGCCAAAGAGCTCAACAAGCGTGCGGTATTCGCCGCCATCGCTGGACATGATACGAATCTCTACATTCTTGTTCGGCGGATGATCTCCCGGCGCCACATCGCCTTTTCGATAAGTGATATAAGCAACCTGCTTGCCGTCCGGCGACACATGAGGGAACCAGCTGTTGCTCTCGTCAAACGTCATTTGCGTCTGCTCGCTGCCGTCGGCCTTCATCCGCCATACCTGCATAAGACCCGTTCTGACGGAGTTGAACCAGATATAACCGCCATCGGGCGAGTATTCGGGACCGTCATCGAGTCCCGGCGTATTCGTCAGCTGCGTCTCCTCGCCGCCAATCGCCGGAATCGCATAAATATCGTACTGGCCTTTCCTTTCCGCGCAATAAGCGAGGGTTCGGCCGTCCGGCGACCAGCCGTGCAGATAGCTTGGTCCCATCGGCGTGACAAGAACGGGATCTCCTCCCTCCAGCGGGAAAATATAAATACGGGATTGTCCGTCTTCTCTCGTATGATGGCTGACGGCAAGACGGGAATTGTCCGGAGACAATACATGGTCGTTATTGCAATGCACCGCGAAGGAGGACGGGATTTCCGTGCTGGTCCTCTTTTCTATATCAAAACGGTAAATGCGGCCTTTGCTGTTATAAATAAGGGTCTTGCCATCGCTTGTCCAGTTCGGAGCTTCAATCAGATAATCGAATGCTGCAAGAATGCTCCGTTCGCCGGTTTCTACATTCACTGTCTCAAGAAAGCTCGTAATGCCCGCAGATTGCGCCATTTCCGCTTCTCCCCTTCGGTATGATCAATAGATTAGTACTCCTGATTATCCTAGCAGATTTCCAATGCGCTTTCATCATTCTACCTTTGCGCCTAGCGACCGGAGCAGCGTAATAGCCTGTACGGTGTCCATCCGCGCTCCTTTTAGATTAACCGTCTTCCAAGGCACGCCTTCCAGCTCCGCACCCCGCAAATCCGCGCCGCTTAAATTCGTTTGCGTCAAATTTGCCCGCGTCAGATCGCATTTGCGAAGATCCGATTTCTCGAGCGACGCTCCCATCAGATCGGCCTCTACGAAGCGAACCTCCCGAAGATTCTGCTTGTCCAGCTTTACGTGCCGAAGATTGGTATAGGACCAATCGCCTTTCACGATCGTAATCCCGCTCAGCTCGGCGCCTGCAAAGTCGGAACCGGTCATTTTGCAAGCGTTGAACTTCGCCACGAACAGATTCGCTCCTTCAAACAGACCGTTCGTAAACGCCGTCTCCGTATGCTCGGAAGCATTCAGCGCGGCGCCATGGAAATCGCATAATTCGAACTTGCAGCCTATCGTAATCGCTTCCTCCAACCGCGCCCCGACAAACCTGCATTTTATAAACGTACAACGCGTAAGCTCGGCTTCCCTGAAGTCTTCCCCGCTGAAATCAACGCCTTCAAACTGCTGGTCGGTATAAGTCTGCATGGCTGTTCCCCCTCTTCTCTCGTTATGCGGCAATAACGTCCTACCTTCGATTGTAGGTGAACCTTGATAGAGTCGCAAGTTAACATCGTCGCAGGCTTATGAATATCCGTAATGACCCACCGGTCTTCTTCCAGATAAAAAAAATAACAACCTGCCTTATCGGTGACAGGTTGTTATCATCTAGTTCGAACGCGGCCGACGGTTATAGCCTTGTTCATCATAGGGCTGGAGCTTTTCAATCCAAAGCTCGAGCAGAGCGTCGACTTCCGCCTGATATTTTTTCAGCTCCGAACGGTCCGTCACATTCTCTTCGCGCGGCTTGATCGAATCCAGCTCTTCAAAGACAAAGCAGCCTCCCCCGTACTTGTTCCAATCCTGCTGCAATTCGAAGACGGTGTTCATATTGGTCTGCTGCATGAAAGCCAGCCTGTTCTTTGCTCCGTCCAAATCCATCGTGCCCAGCACGAGAATTTTCTCGTTCTCCGTATTCCGAATCTGATAAACACCCATTCTCCGGAAGGTTTGGGCGTAAGCCGTCCCTAATTCGCGCTTGCGCTGTTTCTCCATTGCTCGTCCTCTCCTTCATACTTATTTACTAATTTACTAAATAAGTAACGTAGTCAACATTAGCATACGATGGAGTTCGGCGTCAACCGTTGAGGAAAACGGAGCGCTGACAGCATACCATGTTCTCTATATTACAATTAATGCCAAAAACCACGCCCGCGGGCGTGGTTTTTCTTGTCTATCGCTCCAGAAGCCGGAGGAGCAGCACGGCGGCTTCCGCACGCGTAGCCGTGCCGTTTGGCGCAAACAGATTGCCGCCGCGGCCGTTAATCAGTCCTTCTTGCTTTAAGGCTTCTATCGCCTCTTTCGACCATGCAGGAATTGTTGCATCATCGCTGAAGCCTGTAGTCCCGGAGGAGGCTGCCGGCAATTGCAGGATGCGCGCAATCATAACCGCTATTTCTGCACGGGTAATGGTTACGTCCGGACGGAAGGATCCGTCGCCATAACCGTTAACGATACCGGCATTTACGGCAATTGCAATCGCATCTGCTGCCCATTCCTGTATGCTTGCTCCGTCCGTAAACGTCACCGCCTTGCTCGTGCCCGGCAGCTGCAGCGCATTGACTAGCATAACAGCGAACTCGGCACGCGTGATCGTATTATCCGGACGGAACGTGCCGTCCGCATACCCGTTTACAATCTTTTTCTCCGCCGCCTGCTTGATCAGTTCCTCCGCCCAATGTCCCTGGAGATCGGTAAAGGCCGGAGCCGGAGAAGCTACGCGGGTAACCGTCACCTTATACGTTTTGGTATTGCCGTTCTCCGCAGCTACCGTCCACTCCAGCACGTT
Source organism: Paenibacillus sp. BK033 (assembly GCF_004345425.1). Classification (GTDB taxonomy): domain Bacteria; phylum Bacillota; class Bacilli; order Paenibacillales; family Paenibacillaceae; genus Pristimantibacillus. The sequence continues at coordinate 867,100 of NZ_SLVP01000001.1, read as the reverse complement.
GGCTCCAAGCGCCAGATTAACAGAGCTTTGCGATGCCGGAACCTGGCCGTTGACTCTGAGCCCCACTCTAGCCCCGGAATCCGAAGCTGTCGCGCTGACAGCCACTTGATCGGCTTCGGTCTCAACCGTATAAGCGTCCGTAGCCGGACTGAAGGCAGGAGACAAAGCGATAGCCTGCCCTTTTGCCGATAGGCTGATTGCTTTCAGATTCGCATCGCTGGAAAGCGATGGACCGCTGGTCACTGGAGGCGGAGCTATTACCCGCACGATACGGCTGACTTGGTCGGCGGCATTGCCGGCATCGTCGCTAACATCATAGAGAATCGTATAAACGCCAACGGCATTTGCATCAACCGTATCGCCGGAAACGCTAACGTTTAAGCTTCCTTGTCTGCTGTCCGTTGCCGTTGCCCCCTGATCTTGATACGCAGTGCCTATTGTGATCCGAATTTCCGCATTGCCGTTAAGCGTAATAACCGGCTTGACCGTATCAATGTCCCAGTTATATTGGGCAGGCGTCTCATCGGTATTACCAAATAGATCTACCGCGCGGACATACAGCGTATGAGAGCCGTCCGCAAGCTTCGGTAAAATAACCGGCGAAGAACATGCCGCGTAAAATTCGCCGTTGTTATCCAGGCTGCACTCAAAGGTTGCCCCCTCTTCATTGCTGCCGAAGGTAAACGACGGAGTACTGTCATTCGATACGGATGCCGGAGAAGAAGCAATGGTGGTATCCGGCGCGGTTGTATCCACCTGCGTATTCTTGTACGTGCCGTATACGTTAAATTCATTGATGGACCACCAGCTGCTGGATGTACCGGTCTGAACGATCTTGATATAGCGGACGCCGGAAGCCGCGACGTTAATCGTTGTTGCTCCGCTTGTTCCGTTGCCGCTGGCAACGCTGCTTCCCCAATTCGTGCCGTCCGCCGATACGTAAACCTCATAGCTTTTGGCAAAATCCGATCCGCTTGATTCCGTTACGATCTTCGTAATATCAGCTTCCGTTTTCATATCCACAAGGATATACTGGCCATTAGCCATCGGAACTCCCGCGCTCCAGCGCGTGCCCGCCCCATCAAACATATTGGCAGGGGCATCCCCGCTAGCTGGCGAAGATTCGGCCGTCCAGCCCGTACGGTCGAGCGCGCCGCCGGATATTTCCGGCGTAACGGCTGTTGCCGGGCTGCTGGACGCCGACCGGTTGCCGCTGCCGTCCTTTGCTACGATTTTATACGTATAGCTGGCGGAAGCCTTTAATCCCGTACTGTTGTAAGTCGTAGCGATCGTAGACCCGATCAGCGTATTGTTCCGGTATACCTCATAGCCTTCAACGCCAACGTTATCCGTTGAAGCCGTCCAGCTGAGGTTGATCTGGCTGCTGGATACCGGCGTCGCCGTCAAGCCTGTTGGAGCGGTTGGCGCTTCCGCATCTCCTCCAACGAACAGCTTCATCGTTTGTCTCATGTTGCTGCTGGAGGTTACGCTTCCGCCGTTGCCGTTCACGATATGCGTAATTTCGCTTCCTGCGGTTCCGTTCAGCCAAATCGTCGTCAGATTATGCAATTTGATGCCCGGATTAGCCGGCGCTTCAATCGCGTTCTCCAGCTTAACCGCCGCATCCCGGAAGTACGAATAAATGCCAAGCCCCCAAGCTTCATGGCTTGTAACCTCATCGCCGATCTTGTAAGAGGCGTAACCGTTAACCGTTCCGTCATGGCTCATCCACGATTGCTGGTCCGGAACATCGTAAGGAATCTCCGATTGATAGAAGTAAAGCCGTCCGCCGTTACCGTTCCAGACCGTCTGGTATTCATTGTGATGCTCGTTAAATAGACCGTATATGGTAACGCCGTCGCCATTGACGACAAGTCCGTTCTTCGAGACATTGGATGTCCACGCCGCTCCGGCGCCGTGATCGGCGCGCCAGATCCAGAAGTGATCGCCGATAACATCGTTGCTGTTAATCTCCAGTGCCGTACCGTTGCTGCCGTTCACATGTCCGCCTGTACGGAAGAACACATCGGAGAGCAAGATCGGATTGGCCGAGTGATCGGCTGCGCTGCCCGGTTCGCCCACCTTCAACAAGGTTGAGGAGGTTTGCTCGCCTGCCTCGATTACAAGCCCGGACACATTAACCCCGTCTACGTCGTCAACAACAATGACGTCTTGCCCGTTATCCGGAATCAACGTCGGCAGTCCGATACCGTATACAACGGTGTTGGGGTTGGTTACACGAATCGTGTCGCTCAGATGATAAATGCCGGGCGTGAAGAACAGGTTCTTCCCATCCTCCAAAGCCGCGTTAATCGCTGCGGAAGTAGCGGTGTCGGGCCTGGCGATATAGAAATCGTCGATCGAAATCGACTGCCCCGGCGTCTGGCCGTTCGCCCAGCTGACGCCCTGCGTATTCGTCTCAAGCGAAGGAACAAACACCTGGTATTGCCCTTGGTTATCGACATAAAGATAAGGCTTCTCTTTAACAACCGGCGTTTTATCGATGACCGTATAGGGAGGATCCGGAAATTCGCCGGATGGCGCGTTTTTATCCCCGACGAATACCATGTTCCATACGCCGTTCGACCAGCTGTTCCACTCGCTGTTGCGGGAGAACCATTGCTGCTGCGAAGCCGGAATGATATTGGCGTCAATCTTGGAGTCCGCCAAATATCCGCCGCTGGCCCAGCCCGCATCCCAGGAAGCCGTAAAATCAAACAGATGCATGTCCTTGCTTACGACATGAACGCGGCGCATCGGGGCCGCTTGAGAGACGGCGTATCTGACGGTTGCATTCGGATCCTGGGGAGCGATCTTCAAGTTCTCGATGGAACGCCAGAAGTTTCGGGTAGCATTGCCGTTATCCCACTTCGCGTCGACATTTAAGGCGCCCGTTATCGTAACATCATCCGGGTTCTGTCCAAGACCCGCTACGGATGTGTTGAAGCCGACATTCATATTGACGCTGTAGGTACCCGGCTTGAATAGCAGCGCATACCGTTCGTTGCCAAATTCATTTTTTTCCTGTTCGCCGTACACGGCGCTGGTAACGCTTTCAATATCGGTTTTAGACATGGCTGGGTCGAAGACATACACATTTGGACCAAATATCGTGGAGTTAGCGGAGGAGCTTGGAATTGCAGCATGCGTGACGGCGGGATAAACGGTGTTAAGACTGACGGCGAGCGCCACTGCGGATACAGCCGCGGTCACCTTCTTCATCTTCTTCATAATTGCCTCTTTACCTCCCAAATCATAATGGATGGAAGTCTAGTTGGCAGTTCTAGCTAAATAATAACGCTTTCATTTCCAAATGAAGAAGGGGTGAACTTTAGATTATAGGTGTTGTAAAATTAAGGACTTGATACGTAATGTCTCAAGTCCTTAACAATTGATCCCGCCATGACGGGTATTTAGGGGTCCAACCGTATTGCTGTTTTGCCTTTTCGTTGGAGGCCCCCCGCTCGCCGCGGTTCATGCCATCCTGCACAACCGGCTCCGGTGCGCCAAGCGACTTGGCGTATAAAGGCAGCCAGATCTTCCCTTCCACCGGTTCATCATCCACGATGTTTACGGGGCCAGCCGGCCAATCCAGCGCCTGTAGGGCAGCGCGGGCTGCATCTTCAATATGCAGGAATGAGGTCCGGCCATCGGTTGCCGGAACTTTGCCCAGCTTCACCTGCCCGGCAAACATCCCGTTATCACCATCATAAAACGTTCCCGGCCCGTATAAGGCCCCATAACGCAAAATAACGGAATGCGGCATTTCCGCGGCTGCCCGCTCCATCGCAATAACGCCGTCAACCGAGATTTTTCGCGGCAGAGGCGCTTCTTCGTCGAGACGATCCTTTTCGGTTGCGACCGATTCGCCGGGCTCGTAGGCCCAGGAAATGCTCTGCACAATCATTCGCGGCACCTCGGCAGCCAAAGCTGCATCAACCAGATTACGGGTTCCCTCCATGCGAATTCTCGCATTATCCGCCAGGTTCCATTCGCTGAGAGCGGTCAACTGATGAATTACAACATCCGGACGGTAATCCGCAAGCAGCTCGGACAATCTGTCCCTGTCGTATACATCGGCAACAACGGCGGCTGCTCCTGACTGCTCGATTTGCTTCAGCTTGGATGCGCTTCTGGTCAAACCCATCACCTCATGCCCCGCTTCGGTCAGCATAGGCAGCAGCAATCTCCCGACAACGCCGGCAGCGCCGGCAACAACGATTTTCATAGCGGCTTCTTTTCTCCCTTCAACTACGGAATTATTGCGGCTGCTCCTTGCGCGGGCTCTTCAGCTTGATTCGGAATAACAGGCGCAGCAGCGGCGGTACCGCAAAGAAAATAAAAAAGGTGCGGAATAATTGATAACCGGACACCATGGACAAATCCGCGTTGATCTCATGGGCGAGAATCCCCATCTGATCCATCCCGCCAGGCGCGAGGCTTAATAAAGCCGTGGACCTCGATACCGGATGAAGCAAGGTCATCAGCTCGCTCAGCCCCCATGCGCAGAGCATGAGCACCAGACCGCTTCCTATGGCAAAAGAAAACGTCCTTGCCTTCCGCTGAAGCTTGCCCGGCTTAAGCAGCAGACCCACGTACGTGCCGATCATTAGCTGCGCGGCGCTTGTTAGCGTCGACGGAAGCGACGGACCGTGCAGCCCGATTCCTTGCAGAACAGCTGTAGCAATCGCTGGCCCCAGCAGAAAAGCCGTCGGAAATTTGATCCGGTTGCCCGCAATGGCACAAATGACGCATGCCGGAGCGAAGATCAGGATGCTCGGAAACAGCGCTGCCCAGTTATCGTGCTTGGCCGCCAAAGGCGCGGCTGCGGCCGCTGCGTCATGCACCTGCCCGAAGATCGGACTAAACACGAGTAACGGAATCCCGATTACGATAATCATCAGCCGGACGACCTGCGTCACCGTGACAACCGTCAAATTTACGCCTTCGGTCTCCTCGGCCAGCGCCAGCACCTGCGACAAACCGCCGGGGACACTGCCAAGCAAAGCGGTCTTGAAATCCGTATCCGACAGCTTCGAAACCGCAAACGCGATTCCGCCGCATAACAAAAGCAAAATAACGGTCATCAGGCACATCGTGGGAAGCTGCTCGCCCATCTCTTTAAGCGCCGTTCCCGTCATGGACAAACCGATGGTGTACCCGACAATAATCATGCCGGAATTGCGGAATTGTCCGGGCCATCTATACTTGCCTTTCCGTACGTTTGTTCCGATTAACACTGCAATCATAGGCCCTAACAGCCAGGGAATAGGCGTCTTCAGAAGGTAAAAAACAATTCCTCCGCCCAAGGCGGTTAAAAGAGTAATCAAAAATTTGAATCCGTTAGTTTCCAGCATCGCTTGCCTGCCCATCGTTGGAATCCTTCCTTTCCTTACCCGTTAATCATACAGGAAAGTAACGATGCCTGCATATTCCTGCAGCGATTCTTTCTTCACGTCAAGCTCCTTCACTTCCTTGCTTGGCTTGCCGGCTGCCGAGATGAAACGTTCCACTTTATCGAACAAAAGCCTGCCGGGCAGTCCTAGCGCTTTGGTCCGGTAATGCATCGGAATCGTAATGGCCGGTTTCAGCTGGTTCATAACCGCAGCGGCATCCGAACCGTTTAAGGTCATTTTGCCGCCGGCCGGGACCATCAGAATATCCACCTTGCCGATTTGCGCGATTTGCTCCTCAGTCAGAAGATGTCCGAGGTCGCCGCAATGACATACCGTCAACCCCCCTGCCTTTATGACGTACACGATATTGGGGCCTCTTTTCTTGCCGCCTACTTTGTCATGGAAGGTTGGGATGCCCGTGATGGACACCTCCTTCTTCCCGTATGGCCTCGGTTGATTGACCAGCATATATTCGCCGGAAGCGACTTGAATCTGGTTATGATCCTTATGATCATGCGTGACGATCACGATGTCGGATTCGATGTTTTTCGGCATCCTGTAGCCTAAGAGTCGTCCGTAAGGATCGATTAAGATCCGCGTGCCTTCGTCTGTTGTCAGCATGAAAGAAGATTGGCCATACCATTTGAGCTTCATAATAAAAATTCCCCCTTAGAATTTGTGCGTAATTTTGCACATTTTGGAACAAGGTGAAACGGCTTGGCAAAGCGCGTTTCAATCCGTTAAAAACAGGCGATTGATCGATTCTAATCCAATAAATCGGATATCGTATAGTTGCCCAGCACAAAATAAACCTGGTCGGAAATATCCGCCATGATTTGCTTGAAAGACTCGTTTACTTTTTTGCCGAAATGATGATTCCCGGTTGTGTCCAGCATGCGGTCCCACGGAGGCTCCTCCTCATGCACGGTCTTGTACACCTCGCGGAGCGTAACAAGCTCCGGACGTCTGGCCAGCTGGTAGCCGCCCGTACGTCCTTGCTTCACCTCAATGATGCCGCCCTCCGCAAGCTGTGACAAAATCTTGCGCAAAGCGGTTGGCTCGCAATGAATCCGCTCCGCGATCTCGCTGCTTGTCAGCAGCTCTGTCTGGGAAGCCAATACGATTAAGGCCTGTACGCCAAATCCAAACCGTTTCAGTTGTGCCATAGCTGCGGGACTGATTCCTCCTAAATTAAAATATGTGCTAATTTTAGCACACTTTAAGTCATAAACAAAACGAAGCCCGTCCAAGACGTTATCGTCATGAACGGGCCGGTTGATTAATGCGCTTAATGGCTTTTGCGCTCGCTGTGCTGCTCGAAAATATAACCGCCGACGCTTTCATCTGCTAGCACGGGTGTTTCAACCCGATCGAAAATGTTGCGGATAATATAGATTTCATCCCCATCTACGCAATGAACGCCAATCGAAGAGTTCCGCATGACGTTGCTAGCGATAACAATGTTCTTGTTGTATTTTCCGCTGAAGCCCGCCGACTTGATTCCGATACATCCGGCTGCTCCGTAGCGTGGGAAGAAACCGCAGTTATCGAACTCGCAATCTTTAATTACGATATCCGTTGCATGACCTCCCTCCGAATGGACCGGCAGCTCCGCGCCAAGCAATACGCCGGGGTTCATCGTATTTTTATACAGATTGTTGATCAGATACAGGTGATCATTGCGAACGAGATGGCCTGCGCCGGCAATATTGATAAAAGTTGAATCCCTGCACACGTAACGGTGCGGCTCCCAGCATGCCGCAGCTGCCAAAGTGCCGATTGCCGCCCCCTCCGGCAGCTTTTCCCGGAATCGAATCCGGTATAGATGCCCAAGCCCCCTCTTGCCTTCATGCATCCAATCCGTAATGGTGAGCGGGAAGCTCTCCTCTCCTAAGTGAATATCCACGATACTTCCGCTAACGAGCGAAGCGAAAGTATATTTACAGAAGAACACCGCCTCCTTCTCGTCAAGCAGCTCCTCCAGCACCAGCCAGTTGCTGTGCATGTTCTGGCCGTCCATCCTTACGCCTTCGATATGCATCCGGGTTATTTGAATTTCACCGCTGCATTTGAAGAGCTTCCAGGCGTCGCGCGGTGCGGTGAATAAGTTATTCCCTTCCGGACGGAACACGACCCGGTCAGCCGTGATCCCCCGGCAGCTCTCTGCCAGCATCGCGAAGCCGTTTGCGTTCATCGTCCGTATATTGGAGAGCTTCAGCTTATCGCATCGGGCAAAATAAGTCTGAAAATCCGTTCTGGCACCTTGATGCCAGGACAAATATTCGCCTATCCGCACCTTCGAGGCGACTGCAGGATCGTCCAGGGTTAATTCCCGGTCGCCAGTGCGAATCCAGGGCTTCTCCGTTCCGTTGCCGTAGGTGACGCTCTCGCCCATCAATGCGCCGGTATCCGGATGAATCCGATTCATGCAATAAGCGCCCATTATCTCTTCGCATCGGTTTCCTTCAAATACCTTTACTACGGTATGCCTGTCATCTTTGCTCACGATAACACCCGCCGAAGCGAAGTTAGGCTCTCTCGTAAACGCAATGCTGTCGAGCGACAGCTCCGAACAATCCTCGCACCACAAAATGGCGGGAAGATAACCGTGAATGGTTCCGTCGTTCCGGCCAACCAGAACAGTTGCAGGCTCGCCTTGTTCGTCAATTGCCCCTTGAAGCGTTAATGTTTTGGCTCCTTTGATAATAAGGTGGCAGTCTTTGCTGCCACTCTCCGAGCTGCCCGCGTCATGCTCAAAGCCTTCTGTTTCAATAACGATCGCGCTGTCCAGCATATACCGGCCAGCTTCAAATACGACTTTGTCCGCATTCGAAGCAATCGCCCGGTCAATTGCCGCTCTGATGCGACTGGCATCGTCCCCGCCGGTAAAATCTTTAACGTATATCGTACGCTCCATTGGCTAGTCTCCTCGCAGTTGATCATGCGTTAAATCTACTAGATATCGTCTGTCATTGACATGTACGATTCTACGTTTAAATGAATTATTCTTCGGCCTCGCAGAATAATGCCGTTAATCGTTGAATCGTGTTATTTTCCGTGGATTCGCTAACTGTTTTGGAATTTGGCCTAACCTTATAATGAAATAGCCGATGCTGCCTATCGTTAAGGAGGAACTCCGTATGAAAACGCTAATTCTCGTGGATGACCAAGCGGTCGACCGCAGATGTCTTCCTTGGTCCGAGCGGGACTGTACCCTAGTCGGGAAAGCTTCCACCAACGAAGAAGCGTTAGAGCTTATCAGGCAACTGCTGCCGGATTACTCGTTGATTGAAATTAAACTGCCGGCCATGGACGATAGAACGTTGAAGAACAAGCTTGGCGATTCGGTACCATGCGCTATTCTGACAGCCCATCAGGATCTGAAGGATTTCAAAGTATCGAGCGCTGTGGAACATCCGCTGCGCAGGCATTTTATTTGGCAGCTGCTGTCCTCGGTCTATGAGAAGGATAACGAAATCAGACAGCAGGCAGCCGAGCTGGGCATTTGCCTGGAAGCGGACGCTTTTGTCCTGATTCTCGGTCAAGTCGACAATGTTGCCCGATACAAGTCCAAGTATTCGGTGAAAGATCATTACCTGATCGAATGCAGCATGCTTGATATCATCCGGGAGTCGCTGACACCTGTCTTCCCGGGGCAGTTCGAGCTCTTCCCCCTGGAGTTTGGCAAGTTCGCTATTTTGCTGCTGCAACAGCCTTCTCAAAGCACGGAAGAAATAAGGAATAAGTGCCTGCAGCTCGAACGGAGCATTGCCGGGCCGCTTCGGTCCTATCTCCAAATATCGGTTACCTTAGCCGCGAGCGGAGTCCTGAAATCCCCATCCATGATCCGCGAAGGCTTCATTCAGGCGGAAAAGCTGTTCATTTACCGGTTCTATCAGGAGAGCTCCCGCTCCATTTTCGCCGACGGAACACCGGATTTCCGCCCTCTTACGGAACCTTTGCGTTCCGAATTATCCGGGCTAAGTGTGTCTTTGCACAATAAAGCAGATTCCGCATCAACTCAGAAAAGCTTGAACAGCCTTTACGCGCTGCTTCTTTTATATAGACCGGAGCCCGGTGATGTGCTTGCCTGGCTGGAATCGCTTGGCTCCTCCCTCCGCCGGGACTCCGCTTTGCCGGAATGGCCGGCTTTTAGTCATATTGAGCGTTTGGCCGAAGCCATGGATCAATTGCGCGCTTGGCTGCGTCAACGCGACGCTGCATACGAGGCGGCTGAAGCCGCCTCCGTTCGGCCGGAAATTGCGCGTGCCCTGCATTATATCAAACAGCATCTCACAAGGAAGCTTACCATCAACGATATCGCTCATGAAGCAGGATTAAGCCCTTCTCACTTCAGTCTTTTGTTTAAGAAAGAGATTGGCAAATCAGCGATCGATTACGTCCTTGAAAGGCGGATCGAGCTGGCGAAGCAGTATTTGCGCGAAGGGAAATACCGAAATTACGAGTTGGCGGAGATGGCGGGCTTTGCCCATTATTCCTACTTCTCGAATACGTTTAAAAAATATACCGGAATGAGACCAAATGAATACAAAAACACATTGCGAATGAACATTCCTTTATAAACGGTATGAGAGCGCTTCGTCCTTGGACGGAGTGCTCTTTTTTATAGTATGGTTATTCATAACCGCCTACGAGGGATAATGAAGAAGAGGTGAACAGCATGTGGAGACCGGACAGACAGGATAAAACGCCGCTGTACCAGCAGATAGCGAATTATCTTGAGCAGAGAATATCGTTGGGTGAGCTTCCTCCGGGCAGCCAATTGCCATCGGAACGCAAGCTGGCCGGGCAATTGGGAGTTAACCGGAGCACGATCGTACAGGCTTACGAAAATCTTCGCGCTTCCGGCATGATCGAGAGTCTGGCAGGGAGCGGCACCCGCGTTTGCGGTCATTTATGGGGAATGGAACCTTATCCCAATTGGAACCGGTACGTGGAAGGCGGCATCCTTTTGCCCAATCTGCCTTTTATGCGGAGAATCAGAGAAGCCTCCCAGAGCGGAGACCCGTTTATTAATTTGGCGAACGGAGAGCTGGCTCCGGAGCTGTCGCCGAACGAAGAGATTATCAGGATTATGCGGAATCAGCCTTTTCATGAGCCGCTCGGCTACGGAGATCCTCAAGGCTACGTCCCGCTTCGGTCGGCGATTGCCCGTTTTCTGCAAGAGCAACGCGGGATTCAGGCAACTGACGATTCCATTCTCGTTACCTCGGGCTCGCAGCAGTCCTTGTATTTAATAACGCAATGCCTGCTAAGTCCCGGGGATGCCATCGCCATAGAGAACCCGTCCTACTGCTACTCCCTGCCCATGTTCCAGTCGGCGGGAATCCGGCTGTTTGGTTTACCCGTAAACGAAGATGGGGTTGATCCGGAGAAAATCCGAGCTTTTTACAAACAGCACCGGATTCGCATGGTGTTCTTGAATCCCAATTTTCAGAATCCAACCGGAACCGTAATGAGTGCAGAGCGCAAGGCTGAGGTGTTGAATTGCTGTGAACAGCTCGGGATTCCGGTCGTTGAGGATGATCCGTTCAGCTTAACCTCCTTTGATGACGCCGCGCCGCCTCCAATTAAGGCCATAGATCGGAACGGAAGCGTATTATATATCGGTTCTTTATCGAAGGTGGCTGCCTCCGGTCTAAGGATCGGCTGGATGGCAGCCCCCCATGCCGTTATCCGGCGTCTATCGGACGCACGTCAACAGATGGATTTTGGCCTGAGCCTGTTCCCGCAATGGATAGCGGCCCATCTGCTCGAATCCTCTTCGCTGGCTCCTCATCTGGAGCGGTTGAGAGATTCGCTGCTTCTCCGCCGCGACATTATGGCTGGAGCCCTGCACCGGGAGCTCGGAAACGAGGTTTCCTTCGAGCTGCCTCGAGGCGGATTAAATTTATGGTGCAAAATCAACAATACAGTCAAGGACTACCGCCTGTTGAACAACGGGATCAACAATGGCGTTTTGTTCATTCCGGGCAGCGTGTTTGGCGCAGATCCGGGTTATGTCCGGTTGTCCTATGCCCGTTCTTCGATTGACGACATTGAAGCGGGGGTAGATAAGTTCGCTCAAGCTTTAAGAGAAACTTTGTCCGAATCATAAACATTGACGTATGCCAGGTCCAGATTCCGGACTACAGGCATACGTCAATTTCTTTGTAGAGGCTAATGAAGTTTACTGTCCGCCTCGAGAAGCTCCTCGCCTCGGACTGCCATGCGTCCGAATAACACGATAAGAAACGGGCCGGAGACAAACGCCGCCGTCAGAAAGATAAAAGAGATAAGTTCCTTCATGCTGTACCACCCTTTGCTTTATGATGTTTGTGGACCCATCATAAAGTTCATTAGGCCTTCTGTAACCAGCCAATTCATCGGGAATTAAGCCATCCAATCCACCCGGTTTACGCGCGGCTTCCCCTCAATTCCATAATATCCTGTTCCTTGCTGGTGAGCTCCAGCTGCAAGCGTTTGATGGTTGCTTCCAGCTTCTCAATCGTTTCATGATCGCTGTCGGCAGCCATGGCGGTTTGCTCTAGGACAGCTGCAGGAACTTTCGCCGTCGATTCGGCTTTCCGGCTTTCTTCGGCATACGAAGGATCATACAGAAGCGGCAGCGCCGGCTTCGAAGACTGAATCACAATGCAGTCGGAAGCAAGACCCTGGCAGAATGCCTTCACTACAATTTCGCCCGGTTCGGTTGTCGCCCGGATGAATACTGTAGCTGTCCCAAACTGCGTACGCATCGGATTGGCCCCCGGTAACGGACCATCAATGATTTCTCCTGGTCCTTCCACAACAAAGTGGATGTACTCGTTACCAAGAACCTTCGTAACGCCTTTATGGTCCACGAGCGTGGCGCGAACCGGAATAAAATCGGATCCGTCGGCGGTCAAGCCGATATGGACGTCATCCACCTCCAGCGTCACGCCGGCAAGCCATTCCGAGTAAACCTTCTCTTCGCGGCATACCACTTCGCCGTTGATAAGTCCCTCGGCAATCATGACGATTTCGCCGGTCCGATGCCGCCATTTGGACGAAATCTCACGGAAGTTGAATACATCCTTAAAGATAACCGGAGGATGAGGCATTGACTTGTAATTCGGCTCAGGCTTCTGCGTGCCGATCACTTTTCCAAGCCAAGTCAGACGGACTTCTTCACAGTTCGTGAACAAGATGACGTCGCTGCCGGATACCTGCGTCAGCTCGTGGGTAATATAGACCATCGGGCCCGTTTGAATACCACTGAGCTTAAAGTCAGGCGAGTATTGGCTCTTGAACAGATAGTAGGAATAACGCGGAATGCGGTAAAGATCAAGCACGCCGCCCAGGAACGGATCCGGATGATAGCCGCGTTGATGGTCAATGCCGCACCATACCGTGGCGCCGACGCGCTTCGGAGGCGTGGCATACACGCCGTCGAGATCCCGCGCTCGAATCATTGCCTGATTAAGCATCGCTTGCTCGCCCCACTCGCGCTTCACGCGGGTCATGGCGTTCTGGGAGCCGAAGTTGTCTACCTCGCCGCCATCGCCGTATTCCCTCGTCAGCGAGCATTTCTCGTCCTCCATGCTGCCATGGTAATAGAAGTCGAAGCCGGCTTCTTTGGCGCTGTCAACGTCCGCGCAGGTGAAAGCCCCCGGGAACGGGAATTCTTCATGGACAATCCTGTGCATTTCCTTCAGCATGGATACCGGCTGATCGTCGGTTTCGTTAAGCGCCGTTTCCCACAGCAGAACGGCCGGACGGTTTCGATCCCGTCTAACCATCGCACGGGTATCCTCAAAGACACGCTGCTCGAACACCGGATCCTCGTGATTATAGAATTGCCAGCCTGGGTTCGCTACCGTGACAAGCAGTCCAAGCTCATCGCAAGCATCCATAAAAGCGGAAGCCAGAGGATAATGAGCCGCGCGCACAACGTTGGAGCCGCCTTCGCGGAGCAGCACCGCATCCCGCCATTGACCGGAGTTCGGCAGCGCATTGCCTACATAGACGTAGTCCTGATGGCGGTTGACGCCGCTCAGCTTCTCCCCGATATAGGATTTGTTGACGAAGAAGCCGTCGTCGCCGCGCATTTCGAACAATCGGATGCCGAATCGGGTCTTGAAGCTATCGACGATTTTCCCGTTTTCCAGCACTTCGGTCCGGATGAAATGGAGATACGGATCGTTAGGATGCCACAGCCTGACGTCTCTTGCATCCATCTCCTGAATGAAGGTACCCTTCTCGCCGGATTTCAGCTCCGCCAGCTCTTCGAAGACAAGCAATTCCTTGCCATCCTCATTCTCCAGCACGGTGCGCAGCGTAAAGCAGCGACTTGCTCCGTCCTCATTCACAACCTCCGTACGCACTTCAATGTCCGCCTGATTTTGCGACACATCGCGGATCCCGATAAATACGCCGCCGCCCGCAACGGTAGAGCTGAGCAGGTTATGCGTAACATGGAGCTGCTCGGTCGAGATCAGATACACATCGCGGTAAATCCCTCCGAGATAGCTGAAATCCAAGTAATCCTGCGGCTTGCCCGGCGGATAAGTCGGATCGTTGGAATTGTCTGCCCGCACGGCAATGACATTCTCCCGCCCATCCTGATAGACAAGGTGGCTGATGTCTGCCGCGAACGGAAGATAACCGCCCAAATGCTGTACGGCCGGCTGCCCGTTCACCCAGACATCCGCAATTCCCATTACCGCTTCGAAATGAACAACGGTCCGTTTGCCCGCAAGCTCGCGGGGAAGAATGAACCGCTTCCGGTACCATGCCGTACCTTGGTAATTGCGCATTCCGCTCGCATTCTCGCCAAGAATTTCGAGGCCGTGAGGCAGCGATGCTGCCTCCCAGTCTCCGTCGTTGAACTGCTCCTCGTGAGCCCCTGCGGCATCGCCTTTAAAAAAGCGCCAGCCCGGATTAAAATTAAATACCTGTCTCGGACTTCCTTCAATCCCGAAAAAGCCTGCCGTGGAATATTGCGGTACCCTCTTGTCATGTCTCATTGCAAAATCTCTCCTTCTCTTCTTAATCCAAGCCCAGTTCTTTGCGCAGACCTAAGGTATATTCGTTAAAATGCGCTGCTTGTTCGAAAATCGGCTTGTTCGGATCTTCGCCTTCTTTAAACGCATGCTGTACTTCGTCGCTCCACCATTGCACGTATTCCGAAGCGCCAACGATTTTGCCAACCGGCTCGGCTCTCATCTCAACGCCAATGGTGGCCAGGATATTCGTACCCTTCCAAATCGAAGTTTCGACTAGAGCATCCTTCAGCTCTTGGTCTTCCGTAAGCGGGAAGTCACCGTTTTCGAGCATCACCTTTTGAGCTTCAATCGTATTCATGAACGCGAGGTATTTCACTGCCGCATCCTGATGCTTGGAGCCGCTAAGCACGCCAATACCCGTGCCTACTGTATATCCAACCTGTTTCGCTTTGCCGCCTGGAAGCGGTAATACATCCCAGTTAAACTTGGCATTTTCCCGTTTGTTTCTGCCTTCCCAAACTCCGTGAATTTCGAAGGCAACGTTACCTTTCATCCAGCCCGAGCCGGATTTTTCAAGGTCTGCCCACAGCCCGATGGAGTGGTCTACGTCTTGCAGGTTCTTAATCCATTCGATGTCGGCCTTAGCTTCTGGCGTTGTGAGCAGGCTTTGCTTCCAATCTTGATCCATGAAATACAAGTTAGGAGATGTGCCGTTATCTACGCCTATTACGCCAGCAGTAATGATGGAGTTGAATTGGCCGTAAGAAATACCGTACTCGCCAACGCTAGGATCCGTTACTTTTTTCGCAATTTCGCGATAGTCATCCCATGTCCAGTTATTAGCCGGCATATCGATGCCGTGCTTAGCGAGCAGGTCCTTATTTACATAAACGATGATTGGATTTTCCGCGCGCGGAATACCCAGCTGCTGTCCTTTGAACTGCAGCGCTTCGAGCGAGCTTGCCGGAATTTTGGCCGTGCTGAGCACCGGATCCGACTTCATATACGGCGACAAATCAACAAGCAGATTGTCTTTTGCAAACGGAATGGTATCCTGCACCCAAATAATGTCAGCAGGAGTGCCTGCCGCTTGAAGCGCAGTCGCTTTCTCCAGCATATCGCCTACACCGCCGCCATCGGCGAGCGCGATATTGATCGTAATGTTCGGGTACTTCGCATGGAACATATCCAGAACCTTTTGCTCATTCGGAGAAACGGCGGAACCGCGAATGTACGTCAGCGTGATTGGCTCATCGGACGGTTGCTCCGATGCTTCCGTGCTTGCGGCAGCTGATTCAGCCGGCGAATTGCTTGGTGAGTTGTTTGGCTTGTTATTATTGTTCGAGCAAGCACTCAGAATAAGCGTGAACAGCATCATTACGGAAAATAGCATCATCGAAATTCTTTTCTTTGTCATGGACGAATCCTCCCGTTATATGAATCGTTTATTAAGATTGCGAACTGCCGTTTGCTCCCCTTATGATGTTTCACATGCTGCTGACCCCTGAAGTCCCCCGTATTCAGCCCCCCGCATCACCCCTTTCAAGCCCCTTTCAAGCCATTATCGCTATGCCGGTTAGTCCACGAGACCCGTACGTTCGATTCCTTCAACGAACCAGCGCTGAGCAATCATGTAGAGTACCAGCGGCGGGAACACAATCAGGAATGCGCCGGCCATCTTGGTGCCTTCCGTTACCGGATTCTGCGTCATCATCGCCATGCTTGGATTGTCGCCGAAGATCGCTGTCTCAAGACCCGCCAATTTGTTGGACAGCGGAATGAAATCACCCGACAGGAACATGGAGGTCAGATACCCTTCATTCCAGTACCAGATGAAGGAGAACAGGAAGACGACCAGGCACGCCGACGAAGCAAGCGGCATAATAATCCGGAAGAACAACCGGAACATCGAAGCCCCGTCAATCATGGCCGCTTCTTCGAGCGCCTTCGGAAGGGACAGGAAGAACTGCCGGAAAATAATGATAAAGAGCGCGCTCTTGATCCCTTGACCGAACAGCGCCGGCACGAGGAAGACAAACGGCGTGCCAAGCCAGCCCAGCTTGCTGAATATGACATATAACGGAATCATGATCACCTGCGGCGGTATCAAAAAAGTCAGAAAGACCAGCGCGAAGAAAAGCTTCTTCCCGGGAAATTGCAGCCTTGCCAGCGCATAGCCGGTTATGGCGCATACAAATACCTGAAGCAGGGATCCTCCAACCGCCAGCAGCATGGAATTCATGAAAGACCGCGGATAACTTAGCCCTTTGAACGCACGGGAGAGATTATCCCAGTCGATCGTCCGCGGAATCCATTTCACCGTAGGGTCCAGCAGATCGGACAACCCTTTCAGCATGGTGCTGATCATGTAGAAAAACGGCTGAAGATATAAGTACGCTATAATCGACAGCATAAAGTAAATGAACAGCTTGGCGAGCAGCCCGTCATTCATGTGCTGACCAAGTACCGCCAGCTTGATCCGCTGCGCCTTGCGGCTGTTGACATAGGAGCGGACCTGGCGCGTGTACCGCCGGACGACAGCTTCGGTCTTCATCTTTAAGCCCTCCTCGCCTTATTGGAGCTGTTAAGGAACAGCATAATGAGTGCAATCAGAATCATAATCAAGATAAAGTAGAGCCAAGCAATGGCGCTGGCGTAACCGTAACCGGTCGAGATATCAAACATGTTCTTTTTGATCTGTTCCATAATGGGATTAAACGGAAACGTAAACAGATCCACCATCGTGTACAGCAGGTTCAAGGCAATAAACGGCTTTATGCCAGGAAGCGTGATTTTCCAAAAGCTGGTCCACGGTGATGCTCCATCAATGCGCACGGCCTCGTAGATCGATTTGGAAATCGTTTGGAAGCCTGCGATAAAGATAAGAATCTGCACCCCCGACGACCATAGAATCAGAATCATCATGCCAAGTATGTCCAGCAGCGGTTTGGCGAGCGATTCGCTGAAGTTTTCCGTCACGTAAGTATCAATGCCATACTGGGCGATAAACGGTACGTCTCCCGCTCCCTGCTGGAACAGCTCCGTTAATACTTGGCCGGTAGAGAAGATAACCGGCAAGAAGAAGACGGCCCGGAAGAGAAAGCGTCCGGGAAACTGCTGATTCAGCAGGATCGAAACGCACAGCGAGAAAATGATGATGATCGGGATCATAAAAATCATCTGCTGCATAAAAACAAGAAGCTGGATGGTAAATTCGTTATCCTTAAATAACGCATCCTTAAAGTTCTGCATGCCAATGTAGGTATACTTGAATCCGGTGCCGGACAAGCTGACTTTCTGAAAGGACAGATACAGCGACCAGCCGATTGGAAAGGCCATAAATACGGCGAATCCGATCATCCAGGGCAGCATAAACAAATAGCCCGCTCCGTAGCTTTTCCACTTATAAACAAACTTGGCCATCACCTTCGCCCTGTCATTCATCGGCTCGCCTCTCTTTCAACATCGAATCTTCCATTGTTGTAGTCGACCGTCACGCGGACGCCGTTGCCGTACTCCGTCACGTAAACGCCGGCTGCACTCTCGTAATGATCCGTAATCGGCTGGTTATCGGTAGAGGCCATCCGTTTCATGTCCGCATATTCCTCAAGCGCTTGCTTCTTCCACTGCTCGTATCGGCTGCTGAAAATCCCATACGTGGTCGTATCCAGCAACGTTCGGCTTGACTCTGCCGTCAACATGAATGCCGGCACAGCGCCATATTCAATGCCTTTAAGCCTCTCAGCATTAATGTCGTTGCGAAGATTGCCGGGCGCCATCGTATAGGTCACGCTGCCGTGCAGGGCAATCGGCATGAATGGAACCATTTCGTCAACCATGTAGAAATGATTGGTGTCTCTTGGTATTCCATTGATGTGGTCGATGTGGCCGAAGGAATACGAGTTTCCTTGATATACGCCGCTAAATCCCAGCTCCTTGCGCGTCATATCCAGGATTGAGTTATAAATAAGGGCCGTATCGTCGCGGGTGTACCTATAATTCGGATTGTAGTCGCGGGTAAGAAAATTCCCCAGCTCCTCGTACAGCACTCCGTCGACGCCGACGGCTTTCGCTTCATGCACAAGCTTCTCCGCCAAATGATAGGTGACATTAGGCGTTAGAATAAAATCGCTTCCAAATAGCAGAACGTCGCCTTCGGCCGAACGAACGCCAAAGTTCTTTGGCGACAAATCGTCGATTTCGGAATCGGCATCGACAAAGTCAACATTAAGCACGATCTCATAACCGAGCTCATGAGCCTTGTTAACAAGCGCCTTCAAACCGGCTTTGCCGCCAAGCTTTTTCTCGACATTGAAGGGATCCGTATTATAAAGCCTGCCATGGCTTTGCCAGCCATCCAAGGTGATGCGCGCATGTTCAACGCCCGACTGCTTCAGGTCGTTTATGATTTTCTGGGCCTGACTGAAGGTAGTCGCCACTTCGTAATCTTTATTGTAAAAGTTCGAATTGCCGCATATAATCATCAGCTCAAAGGGCACATCGCCCTGTGCGGTCTGAATCGGCTGCAGCTTGCCTTCCGATGTCAGTTCGTCGCGATACCGCTTAGCCATCCCCACGTAATCCGCTTCTTTGCCCGTCAGGAAGGAGTACTCCACTTCCCCGTCAAGCGGTGTCCGCTCATCCTCGAAGACTCTTGTTGCTTTACCGCCCAAACTAAGACGGCGGTCATATTCCTCGCGATACACGAATTTGGCGCTAACCGAATTAAAGGAGCTTACAACCCCCGAAGGCAATGCGCGAATGGCCGCCTTTGATGCTCCCGCCTTGATTATGGCCAGGAAAGCATCTTCACCTTTTTTCATGCCGAATACCGGCACGGCAGGGTACACGGCCGTGGAATCATAATTCGGTGATTTCGTGGTAATCTCAGGCCCGTAAACCGGCTGATTATAACCTTTGCCAATCAGCTGACGGCTTCGCGGGAAATGCATAAGCGCGCCTGGTCCGTCAGGAACAAATAGATAACCTGCTTCATCCGTTCCATTCGCTCCGAAGAACGGCAGCACCTCGATTGACACGATTCGGTTATTTCCGTTCTCTTCCATTCCGCTGTCCGGGACAACCACCTTAAGGCCATTTTCAGTTAACGTATACACCATGGTGAACTTGATTTGAAGCTGGGTCAGGTCGTAATGGACGGCTATGCCGTCCTCCTGCTTGGCGACCGTCCATTTCACGCCGGAACCAAGCGCATTGGCGACCTTCCGCTGGATCGAGGCCTGCTCGTAATATTCCAGAATAAACGGCGATTCCAGGTTTGTGCGCAGATCGCCCTTTACCGTTTCCCCGGCAAGCGCCGACGGACTAGGATTGCTGTTCCAATACTCGCCGCTGTGAAGATTCTTCACTCTTATTTGCCCGGTTGACTGCTGAAATTCAAGTGCGTAACCCGCATTGCTCGCCGCTTCGGCAAATCCCTCGCCATTTACGGCATCCGCCTTCCAGGCATCTCCCGCAATGACTGCTACTGCTTCCGCTTTTCGCATATCGATACCGGTTTTGTCGGTCAGTGAGCTATCCATTTGGCTTTTCGCAAAAAGCACGATACCCGCTGCAGCAATGACGATGGCGGCTACGAGAAGGACTTTCCGTCGCGGCCTGATGTTAATGAAGCTACCCAAGGAAAGCCACCTCCTTATACAGCTGATAAATAAAATCCGAGAGGTTAAAGGTCAGTCCGGCGCTGATGACGACAAACAGCCAGATGACGCCAATAGTTCCGATCGTGATGGCTGAATTTTTGGAATTTTCAATAAAATCAAAGTTGTGAATCACCTGCGAGCTGACAAAGAACAACAACACGACCCATATCCACATAATGCTCGTAATCGAGGAGACGAGAATCCCTTCCTCCAGAACGAGGATATTGGTAAACGCGATGATCGGAATCGAGAGCAGTGCATAAGGCAGCAAGGCGAATATGCTGGCTTGCAGCACTTCCCGGAAACGGCCTTCCCCATCCTTGACCGTGCTGACCAAGTAGTTGGCGATAATCCAAGTGAACACAGGGACGAAGAAGAAAAGAATCTCTGACCAAGGCCTAATCTGCCTGAGATCAACCGGATGAAAGATATACCCGCTCCAATACAGGGATGCCAGCTTAACAGCGGTCACAAGCAGCAGGATAATGAGCAGACTCCAGTATGAAACGTTCCTTCCTTTGATCCGGTAAAACCCTTCATACGGATGCAGCATCGTATATCCGCAATCCCGCAAATCACGCGTAATACCTTTCAAAAATTCGGGAGTGTGCACGAGATAATAACGAATGAATCTCTTAATCCCGAACCGGTAGATCAGCCAAAAGCCAACGATGGCGGCAACCAAGTAGCCAAAATTCCGTTCGATCCAATTCATCCGGTATGACCAGAACGCCTCGGAATAGCCTTCTACGTCATAGGACGTTTTGAAATCACGCATGGCTTCCACGGTATGGCCTTCCTTCTGGGCAACCTCGCCTAGAGCGAGGTACGTCAGGTTGATGGTCTCGTTGAGCGAGCTTACCTTGCGCCAGTTATCCGCGCCTTTCTCGTAGTCGCCGACGTAATAGTCGGCTGCCGCATCGAGAATCGCATTGCCAAATGCGGTCCGGTCGTAAGCCTGCAGCATGTTCAAATCCGAATCAAGCACCCAGAGCCGGTCCTTCGAATCGATTCCGATACTGGAGGGATACGAAAGCACGCCGCGCCGTTCCGATTGCTTCCGAACGCTTCCGAAGGTAAACAATTGCGAGCCTTCCGGGCTGAATACGGAGATCATGCTGTCAATGTCATCGTCTCCCGTTACTTTGCGGTCCAGGACGTAGTAAAAGTCCCTCGAGTCGGCTGTAACATCAACGATCTGATCGGAACCGGAGATAAGTCCCGAGTTGCTGAGCCTGTTTTGTCCGCCGGCCGTCAGCTTTTTCACCTGATCGGACTTGACGCCCAGCGTTGTCGTGAATAAGAAGCCTGAATGATCCAATGTGATATTGCTGAGCTCGTGAGGCAGCTTCTTGTTCTCCTGCGCCATCTGCTCTTCCGTGAAGATCGCCTTCTTGACCCGGTCAAGCAGCGTCACGCTTGCTTTGTTACCACCCAGAAAGCCTGTAAATTCTCCGTTCTTGTCGACCCGGACAAGGCCTTGGTACGAACCCTTCGAAACAATGTACATCATGCCTCGGGCATCAACAGCCATTTTGACCGGCACGAAATAGAAGGATTTCGGCACCAGCGAATTGGTCGGCTTCTGGAATTCCTTCACGAAGGTCCCTTCCGCGTCAAATACCGCAACCCGGCGATTACCCGTGTCGGCGACATAAATCTCGCCTTCCGAGGTTACGAATACGCCTTCCGGCGCATTAAGCGCGCTTTTGCCTTCCTGTCCGCCTACTACCCGAAGAAAACGGCCGTTTCTGTCAAACACGACAATGCGGTTATTCCCCGTATCCGCTACGAACAGCTGATCATTCGAATCAATAAACAAGTCGCTTGGACCGCTTAGAGCATGCTCGCCAACATTAGTAACCGTCATCCCCGTCGCGTAGATATCCTGCATATAGTACAATCTGTCCCCTGCACCGCCGGTACCATGATCAAGATAGAACGTATAGTAAGGCTCCCTTGCGGATGCGGCGGTTGGAAACAACATCGCCAGCAAGAGCACCAGCCCTAACAACGGCATGTATTTACGCATATGAAACCCTCTTCTCTGGCTTTATTTCACACCGGAATGCACCATCGTCTCCATAATCCGCTTCTGGGCGAACAGGAAGATAATGAGATTCGGCAGAAACATGAGCAGGCCCGCCGCGGCCGCCATGCCTTGGCCTGCCACCGTATTATTGGCCCCGCTCGTGAGCGTCGTTATGTAGTAAGGCAGCGTCTTCATCGTCTCATCCTGCATGAAGAGAGTGGACGCCTGCCCGTCGCTCCATACGCTCTGAAAGGTAATGATCGCGATGGTGGCGAGTGCCGGCATCGCAAGCGGCATGACAATCTGAAGGAAGATGCGAAGCTCCGAAGCCCCGTCCACCTTGGCCGCCTCCACGAGCTCGTTTGGAATCTGGTCAACGAACTGCTTCATCAGAAATACGGCAACGGGCGACGCAATAAACGGCAGGATATGCCCGAAATACGTATTGTTAATCTGCAGCCAGCTGATGATCAGATACCGGGGAATGGCCACTGTCTCCGGCGCAAACATAAGAGACAGCATAATCATGGCCATTACGGCTTTCTTCAGGCCGAACTGATATTTGGACAATACGTACGCCGCCATGGAACAAGAAACGATAACAGCAACCAGCGATATGGATGTCACGATGATGCTGTTGAACAAATAACGAGAGAAAGGAACAACGCTTGCCGAGGAGCGCAGGAAGAGATCGTAGAAGTTGGATAACGTCGGCTCCTTGACCAGAAAAGTAGGCGGGAACATGAACAACTCGTTATAAGGTTTAAACGCATGGTTGATAATGAACACGATCGGCAGCGCAAGGAACGCCGCCAGGAGCAGCAGGCTGGCGAGCAGCGCAGCTTCAAACAACGTCATCCGCCTGATTTGGTTGAACAGCGTTTGCATGTCTACTCACCGTCCTTCGGGTTAAAAAGTTTGTAACTGATCTTTAAGGCCACATAAGACATGAGGAGCAGCACGACCGATACCATGGACGCATATCCAAGCTCAAAACGAATAAACGCATAATCATCGATATGGTTAAGAATGAGATGGCCGGAGTATTGCGGCGTGATCGGAAGCCCGGTCAGCTGGACGGAAATCGAGCCGGCCTTCAAGGTGCCGACAATGGCCATAACGGCGCTGAACAGCATTTGCGGCTTCATCGAAGGAATGGTGATGTAATACACCTCTTGCAGCCTGCTCGATATTCCGTCAATTTTGCCGGCCTCGTACAGTTCCTTGTTCACGGTGTCCAATCCGGCCAGCAAGGAGAGGAATCCGACGCCAAAGCTCATCCAGACCGTGACGATAATCATAATCGTGAGCAAATATTTCGGATCCTGAAGCCATAACACGGGCTTGGAGATCATGCCGAATTTCATCATAAAGTTGTTGACGTAACCGACATAATCTCCGCTAAAAGCGGCCTGCCAGACGACCGTCAGCGCCACGCCGCCCGCTAGAGACGGCGCGTACACGGCAAGCGTTACGATATCCCGGATCGACTTGGGCAGCTGATAGATCAGCCAGGCGATAAAGAAGCTGAGCGCATAGCCGCAGGGACCAACAAAAAAGGCGAATTTCAGCGTATTGGGCAAGGCGTATTTCATAAAGACGGTATCCTGCGTAATGAGTGCAATAAAATTGTCAAAGCCTACAAATTTCGGAGGGTTAAAAGCATCGTAAGAAGTGAGACTCATAAGCAGCGCCAGGGCAACCGGCACCAGAATGAAGGCAATAAAGCTGATCAGGAAAGGCGCGAGAAACAGGTAAGCGAGCTTCTCCTTCCAAGCTCTCGCGAGCATCCCCTTAATATCCGGCATCAATATCCGCCGCATTCTGCTTTTCATTCTTGGCTTGGCTGCCGGTCCCGGGACTGTCCGAACGACGGTCACATCTTTCATGGCTGCACGGTCCTCCAATCGTAAGGCTTATCAATGACAGGCATGCTGAGATCATAGCTGCCGTCCAGGTTTAAATTTTGCTGCTTGCGCACCATCTCGCGTTCCAGATCGGTAAACGATTTGTCCAAAGACTCTTTCGGAGGAACCTTCTGCACAACGGTTCTGTTCCAGGCAAAATCCATTTCCCTGGCTAGATAATAGCCGCCCGGGAGAGACGGAATGTTAAGGGTCCAGCGGTTCTGCTCCTCCATTGCGGAAATGTCCGCCGATGGCCAAGGCATTTCGGCCAGCGATTGCATATTAGCCGTATTCCAGCGGTATTCCGGACCGTTAAACGATTCGATGTTCCTGCCGTATTCGAGCTGGACCTCCTTCGACGTCCACCATTTGAGGAATGTCCACGCCTCATCCTTTTTGTTGCTCTTCTCCAAAATCATGCCTGCCTGCATATTGTTTGGCGCCCAGCGGGCCACCTCGCCATCCGGCTGCTCAATGCCCGGCATTGCCGCTACTCCCCAGTCTCCTCTGATTTCCGGAGCAGAGACGAGGAGTTGAATATACGTATTAAAGTCGGCTACGCCAATCGGCATATCTCCGCGTTTGAAGTGATTAAAGAAGGATGGCACATCCCGCGGCAGATCGTATTTGCCGAATAAATCGGTCCACATCGTAAAGGCTTTGTACGCCTCTTCCGTATCGAAGCCCGGCTTCAGCCCGTCTTTCGAATACAGCTGTGCGCCATTCTGAAGGAAGAACGGTGCATAATCCTTGGACGGATAGTAGAACGTCATCGCATTCTCCTGCAGCGACGGCAGCAGCTTGCGGACATCGTCCCAAGTTTGCGGCACCACTACGCCAAGGCTTTTCAATATACTTTTCCGGTAGTACATCAGATAATAAGACTGCGTTTCCGGCAAGGCATAAACTCCCTGGTTAAAGGTGAATGACCGCATCGCGCCCGGATTAAACCGGGAGAAGATTTCCTTGAAATCCGGGAATTGGCTTAGATCGGTCGAAGCCTTGCGAATCGCATAGTCCATCGGCATATCCATCGGCACGCCAAGGGCGGCATCCGGCTGGTCATCTCCCGCGTTGCTCAGGAGCAGGGCGTTCGGATCCGGCATCAGATTGATGTTTACGTTAATTCCGGTTTGCGGCGTGAAGTACTGATTCACCATTTCCTGCAGCAGGTCCGCGTAGTCACGCCCTCTGGCCACCCAAATTTGGAGGGTGTCGCCATTCTTCTCGCTGCGGGTATCGTATTTCAACTGGAAAGTCCGCAAAAAGTTAACCGCCGTGTACGGAATTTTGGTCGCCCAGTTCGATTCCTTCAGCTCTGGCTTTGCTCCAGGCGCTTTCACCACGAGATAATCCATGGTCATCCCTTGCTGAGAGAAGGAATCCAACCATGTGCCAAGCCGGGTCTGCAGGTCGGTCACTTTACCCATCTTTTGCGGGATTTTATCGATATCCGCTACCAGATCGTTCAGAACCTCAATGCCGATATTGATTGAATTGGTCGCATCGTTCGTATTCTGATTCAGACCGTTCATATAAGTCTCCACCGTCCGCAGCTGATCTCTCACACCCGTCAGGCGCGATTCAAGATCCGGAATATACGAGGCGAGATCCCATGTCCGGTTCGCGTCTCCTCCGGATGCGCCGTAATCGCCGGTAACCTTGCGGATCATCTGCTCCAGCTCGAACATCTCGGAGATGGCGCTGCGCAGCGACAGGATAGCAGGATCGAGCAGCGATGCGTCGGCCACGAACCGGATATTGTGCTTGCCTTTTTCCAGATAGAACCGGTACGGCTTGCCTTCCTTGTCCTGAATCGGATAAACGGTCAGCTTGCCGTTATAAGGGAATGCGTAGTGCAGCATCTCTTTGAACGGGGTTTCTCCGTCGATCTGGATCGTACGGTAAATGTTTGATTTGCCTTGAAACCGCTGCGTATACTTCACGTCAAGCTCATACCAGCCGGTCTCGGGAATGTCTACCGTCCATTCCGCCCATTGTCCAGCCTTCTGCCAACGGTTGCCGTCGATGGCATTATAGACAACCCGACCTTTCGGATCCGGGGATACATGCGGCTCGTTTACGCTGCCGACCTGAACGGACGGATGAGATTTGCTAGAGTAATTCTCCGCTTCCATAACGGAGAACCAGTTGGAAGCATTGCCGCCGGCCGTTTGGGCTTCAGCGGTTTTCTGGTCGTAGGAAGGCAGAACCTCGGGTGCAACGAGCCTGATCGCGCCCCATTTCATTGGCTCGTTAAGAGCCTGGAAGCGCAGCGTGTGCTGTCCTTTCTTCAAGCTGAAACGCAGAGGCTCGGAAGAAATCGCATAGTTGCGCAGCCTCTCGGTTTCCCAGCCTTTAATAACGATCTGCGCCGAGCGGATTTCATTGCCAATCGCATCCTTCGCATAAGGACGAGTCTGGTCCTTCCAGTACTTGACCAGCTCAATCGACTTTGCTTCCGCAAACGGATATTGGCCGTCAATCTGCAAGCCGTAAAAAATGGAGCTTGTGCTGTTCTCCTGCAACGGCTCATATTCCAACTCGATCTGGTAAAGACCGTCGGCCGGCACATCGACGTTCCATTCGATCCAGCCTTGGCCGTTATCCCAAGCTAACGATTCCGCACCAGCCGTGGAACCGTTTGCAACTGAATGTTTGGCTTGGTCGCCGCTTGCTGCAAAATGAAGAGGATTAATGCTTACCGGCTTTCCCTGATAATCGCCTATGCCCTCCGAGGCATATCCCTTAAGAACCTCATAATAATAAGGACTTCCTTCTCCGTCTTCAAACCCCTCGAGCTTAATGCTTTCCGCGGATAGAACGGGAAAAATTTTGTGTCCCTCGTCCATCGACCGATACGCGTAAAAGAGAACAATGAGAACGATTAGAGTCAAATAGACATATCTTTTCCGGACCTTCATAGCTGCCCCCGCCGGCTGTCCGAACGGAGATTGACGCCCGTCTCCGCATCAAAGAAATGAGCCTTCTCCATCTGGAATCCGATCTCGATCGTGGTTTTCAGCTCATACTTGTCGTCCGAATCGTCGATTCGGGCTACCACGCTTGTTTCCCCGAAATTCAGATACAAGTATGTATCCGCGCCCATATGCTCTTTAATATCGATTAAAGCGCTTACTTTATTCGGATTATCCTGGAGCCATACCGGATCACTGACCAGGTGTTCAGGACGAATGCCCAGAATTACGTTACGCATGGAAGGCGCTTCGCGAAGCTCCGGGTAGAAGCTCTCGGGAATTCGCAGCCTCACCCGCCTGTTATCGAAATAAAGACGGCCGTCGCTTTCCTTGATGCTGCCCGCAATAAAGTTCATGGCCGGCGAACCGATAAAGCCGGCAACGAATTGATTGGCAGGATTCTGATAAATTCGCTGCGGTGTGTCCGCCTGCTGGATGACTCCGTCCTTCATCACGACAATCCGCGTTCCCATCGTCATCGCTTCGGTCTGGTCATGCGTCACGTATACGGTAGTTGTTCCAAGCTCCTGATGCAGCCGTATGAGCTCCGCCCTTGTCTGCGCGCGAAGCTTGGCATCCAGATTGGAAAGCGGCTCATCCATCAGAAACACTTTTGGTTCCCGAACGATCGCCCTGCCCAGCGCGACCCTTTGCTTCTGACCGCCTGAAAGCTGGTTTGGTTTCTTGTCCAGATAATTCGTAATCTCAAGAATACGGGCTGCTTTCTTCACCCGCATATCGATCTCATGCTTAGCGGCCTTCCGCAGCTTAAGTCCAAGTGCCATGTTCTCGTAAATCGTCAGATTCGGATAAAGCGCATAGTTCTGAAACACCATTGCGATATCCCGATCCTTCGGCGATACATAATTTATGAACTTGTCTCCGATATAAATCTCTCCGTCCGAAATATCCTCAAGCCCGGAAAGCATTCGTAAAGTCGTTGTTTTCCCGCAGCCTGACGGCCCTACCAGGACAAGGAACTCGCCGTCCTCAATGTCCAGGTTAAAGTCGTTAACGGAAGGTTTCTTCTCTGAACGATAGGTTTTGTATACATGACGGAATGAAACGCTTGCCATAAGATCCCACCTTCAACCCCATACTGTTTACAAAAATATACTATAATTATTAAGTAAAATTGTCAATAATTTTTAGTTAAATTAAATACTAAATTATAGTTTAATTTATCGATCCATTATAAAGACTCCCGAATCACAAAGTCGGTCTGGAAGATATGATGAAGCGTATAATCAAGCTCGCCCTTCGACTTCGAAAGCGCGGCCTTGACGGAGTGAACGCCGATTTGGAAAGCAGGCACGCTGATCGTAGTCAGTCCCGGCGATACATAGCCGGCCACTTCAATATTGTCAAACCCGACAAGCTTAACCTGCTCAGGCACGGATATGCCCATCATCTGGAACGCGCTGAGTGCGCCAATGGCAATGGCGTCGCTTGCCGCAAAGAATACTTCCGGCAGCCTTGCGCCTTTATTAATCCACTTCACGACCGCCGCCCTTGCCTTCTCCATGTCGAAATCATCCAGCTCCACGATCGTATCCGGCTCGAAAGTCCGTCCCATAAGCAGATGCAGGTCCTTGAAGGCTTCAAAGCGGGCCTGCGAGCTGGGACCGATAAAGCCGATTCGGTCGAACCGGTTAAAAATTTCGGTCCTCAGCCAATAAAGCGTATCGGCATAAAAGTTCACGCCAACGTAATCAACATCGTCAGGCAGCATATTCTGCTCAATGCCGGCGATGACCACATGGATGTTGTTTTGCCGCAGCAAGGAGAAGTATTCCTCATCGGAGCCTGCGACCCAGATTACCGCCGTCACTTCCATTTCAAGCAGCTTGTCGCATAATGATCTTGCCGTATACAAGCTCAAATTCAGACAGGAAAAAGCCATTGTCACCCCAAGCCTGAACGCTTCCTTCTCTATGCCCTGAATAATCTGATACGTATAGGTGCCCGACAACACGTAATTGGGCATCCCGATGACGTAAGCCAGCTTATAGGCGGTTACGGCTCCGGGTGAGCCGTTCTTATCCATCCGCCTTGCCTTGTACCCCATTTCTTCCGCAAGCGACCAGATGAGGGCCTGCGTCTCCTCGCTGCATACGCTCGTATCGTTATAATTGACCACCTTCGAAATGGTCGTAACCGATACGTTCGCTTTCTTTGCTATGTCTTTAAGTCTTACCATCGTTCCACCTCAAGCCTTCCAAAATTACTCCTTCACGGCAGCAAGCTGCTGTATTTCCTTGCCGTTAATCCGGCTGACCAGCACGCCTTCCTGGCAGCGGTTGCCGGAAACCTCCACATAGCTGCAGGCTTTCAGATCTATCACATACGGAAGTTCGTCTGCCTGCCGATAACGGTCGCTGAGCTCGACGACGTTATTCGTGAAGGTGAAACCGGCGATGGAATGACCCGTCGCAAGCACGGGATGAAAAGTCCGGAACAGGTTCCGTTCAATCGCTATATTTTCGTGATACCGGCCTTCAAACGACTCCGGATTTGTGATCTCGGGATCGATGTCAATGATGCCTCTTCCCCAGAACGGATAACAGTAATTGCAATCCTCGAAAACATTTTCCCTGATGGCAACGCTTCGTACTGCCCCCGACTCGAACCAGTAATTCGCGTCCCCCGATATTTTGATGGCGGCACCCGGCGTGCTGATGACGTTGCCTTCGAACAGTACCTTGCCCGGCGTAGTGATGAGAAATCCCCTGGCGCGGTTTGCCCTCGCGACGCAGCCGTGCACGTGAAGATCCGGCGTCCGCGTCAAGTTCTCCAATCCGTCGCCGCCGTTGACATCTGCAGGAAGCGGCGCTTCCAATTCCACCAGCATATATTCGGCGTTAATGGCGCGGACCGCTTTCACCTGCGA
Organism: Paenibacillus sp. BK033; assembly: GCF_004345425.1. Classification (GTDB taxonomy): domain Bacteria; phylum Bacillota; class Bacilli; order Paenibacillales; family Paenibacillaceae; genus Pristimantibacillus. The sequence goes on along the minus strand of NZ_SLVP01000001.1, from coordinate 837,247 downwards.
TTCGAAATAAGGCAGCAGCGAGTCGTTTCGGACCAGACGGACACGATCATCTGGATGAAAGACCTGAATTCCGCGCTGCTGCGGATGAACCAGCCTGCACAGAAGGTCCTCCCCATGGCGCTCGGATACTTGCGCATAAATGCTGTGGACGTTGCACGGATCGTCCATCTGATTCTCAAACAAGCAGTTTTCGAGTTCGATTTTTCCTTGGCAATTAACGAAATGCGTAGCGTCGGCTGAAGCGCTGAATAAGCGGTCTGAATGAGGGCGGGGCATTACGTTAAAAGCTCGAAGATGCAGGTACTCCGAATTTTGGGCGATAAAGCCCATGCCTATGGAGGCATGAAGATCAACGTCTTCGACAAGGATATTGCGGCTGTTATTCACGAAGATGCCCGGGCAATCCCGGTATCCGGACTGGAGCAGTACGATATCCCCGTTCTCCGGAGAATAATGATCAAACCCGCTGTAGCGGATGCGGCGCTTTCCGCTCTCTTCCACCGTGCCGCGATCGTAGTAGCCCCACATGAGGATGTCCCCAGAGCCTTGCTTTGGGGCTTTTGTATGAGGGTCCATTACGATAATCCCCTTAACAGGCTCCTTCCAGCCTTCGCCAACCGCGATAAGCTTCCCGCTGCTTACCTCATAGGGATAATCCTCCGATATGCTTACGTCGAAGCCCGATTCGTCAGCTTGAACAACGGTGCCTTGCGTGATCGTGGACCGCTCGTAATCGATCGTGAAACGGGTTAGCGTAATATCCGAACTGTTATCGATGACAAAAGGCGTCGTAAGACCATGCATCATAAAGGTTGAGCCCTGCCCGTCAAGCGTGAAGCCGTTCATCCCAATCAGCGGAAAAGCTATCTTTCTTGTTTTCTCCTGATCGTGATTGGAAATATAATACAGGCGTTCAAGAGCCTTCTCCGGCCAAAAATGGTAGGTCCCTTCGGGGAATACCAGCGTGGCGCCGGGAATGCCCCTGCAATAATCGATTGCCCGAAGGACGGCCAGCGCAGCGTCTTCTCCCCCGTCAGGCTGCAAACCAAACGATTCCATGGACACGTACAAAAACATCTCCCCGTTTCTAAAAGATCTGAATTTCGTAATCACAGTTTAGTCTCTTTCGAGATTATACTAACATTTAAGCTTAATTTCTTCAATATTTATCTAAAATTTTAGTTTAAATTAAACCTTTTTTTTAAATACGCAAAAAAAATCCGCCGCTTTGTTGAACAAAGCGGCGGATTTCCGGCCAATGGCTATTATAGCGACTGGCGCTCAATGTACTGCGTCGGGAACAGGTAGCGTACGGCAAAATCACGCTCCCCGCGAAGTCTCGACAAAGCGGCTTGCACAGCCATAACTCCAATCTTGTAGGTTGGCACTTCAATGGTGGTCAACTCAGGCACGAAATAACTGGACATCTCTATATTATCGAAGCCAAGTACGCGAATTTGATCCGGAATCTGAATGCCTTGTCCTTTAAGAACGGTCATGGCGCCAAGCGCAATGGAGTCACAGGCAGCAAAGATGGCATCCGGCAGAGCAGCGGCCCGCTGCAGATAGGATTGCATGACGATTTTCGCTTCTTCGATTGTCCAACCTTCCATATCAAGAATAAATTCTTCCTGAATCGGCTTTTGCAAAATGCCATGAGCATCTATAAAAGCATTGTATCGCGACAGTTTTTTCGGTCCGATATACCCTATGCGTTCAAAGCGGTTAGCGAAATGCGTCTTCATCCAGCGAAGCGTCTCCGAATAGAAATCAACGCCGACATAGTCAGCATTGTCAGGATAATAGCCCGGCTCGATGCCTGCAATCGTTATTCGAATCCCCAGCCGCTCAATCACCTCGAAGAAGGCTTCGTTGGTGCCGGCAACCCAGATAACGGCCTCTACGTTTGACGCTGCCAGCTTCTCGCCCAGCATCTCCGGCGTGTACAGATCCAAGTTCAGGCAAGTGAAAGTAATATCGGCCCCTCTTCGGATAGCTTCCGACTCAATGCCTTTAATAATCTCATAGCTGTAGGATTGCTGCATAACATAGGAAGCGGTTCCAAGAACATAAGCAATCGTATACGTGCGGTCGGTCTTGTTTGTCTCCTGCTTGGCATTAACTTTCTTCTTCACTTTGTATCCCATGGAATCAACGAGCGACCAGATCAGCTTCTGCATCTCTTCGCTGCAAACGCTCGTATCATTATAATTCACGACTCTTGACACGGTCGTTACGGATACATTTGCTTTTTTGGCAATCTCGCTAAGCGTAACCATAGCAAACCTCCGATTTTCTCATTTAATCTATATTTTTTTAGTATAATTGTATCGCGCAAATTTCACAATCTTTGTGTTTGTACTTGCGAATTTTATGTAACATTCTCGTTTGAAAATAGAAAGGGGCTGTCCCAAAGGTCATTCATATGACAACTGGGATAGCTCCTCTTTACTTTACGTTATTCACTTTTGCCGTCGACTGACGGATGTGGATTTCCGGCCGCAGCACGATTCTTTTTTTGACCGGCTCGGCTTCGTCCAGATTGGAAATTATTAATTGAAACGCCTGCTTCGCCATGCTGGCAATCGGCTGAGCGACGGTCGTGAGCGGCGGATCAACGACCGCAGCCAGAATCGTATCGTCAAAGCCTACAATCGACAGCTCCTCGGGAACCTTTATCCCGAGACTTCTCGCTTCCTGCATCGCCCCGATCGCAAGCACGTCGTTACAGCAGAATATCGCGGTGGGACGATCCTCCCGGCCCAGCAGCTCGCCGGCGCCGCGGCGTCCTTCCTCTACCATATAATCGCAGATGACGAGCTTACGGTCGTCGAACGAAATCTGATGGTCCTGCAGCCCTTGCTTGAAGCCGCGGATCCTTTCCCGGGCGCTGCTTACCTTCAATTGCTCCGACAAGATGGCGATCCGGGTATGACCCATCTCCGCCAAATGCTGCGCTGCCATCAAGCCGCCTACATAGTCGTCGGCTACAACCGTGTCTACCTCCAAAGCCGCCGCTTCCCGCGAGATCATCACGATCGGGATGTTCCTGGCTTGCAGGTTTGTCAGAATGTCCAGGTTGTCTACCCCGGTTCCGATAAGAATGCCGTCCACGTTCTTTTGTTCCAAGAGGGCAATATAACGTTCCACTCTCTCGTCTTTATTGTCCGTGCTGCACATGATCACGCTGTAGCCCAATTGATGCGCCTGATCCTCGATAGCCCTCGCAATCTCGGAGAAGAACGGATTGGATATATCCGGAATAAGCAGACCCAGCGTATAGGTCTTCTTCCCCATCAGCGCGGAAGCATTCACGTTAGGCTGGTAATTCATCTGCTCCATAATTTTAAAGATTTGTTCCCGTCTTTTCTTGCTGACGTTGCCTTTACCGTTAATGGCATTGGAGACAGTGGCAATCGAGACCCCTGCTTCTTTCGCCACATCGTATATGGTTGCTTTCATGCCGAATCCCTCTGAAAAGTAAGATGGGGGATAGATGACCTATCCCCATGATTTCCTATTATGAGTGTTTCTATCGGCAGTTGCAACCGTAGAGAGCGCCAATTGAAGGACTTACTTGGTCGCAGCGTTCAGGATCCATTGATGATCGGGATCATTGTGGAATTTCCATATCCGGCGAGGTCCCGCCATGACATTCAGGTAGTAGACCTCATAGCCTGGAGGTGCGGCAACCGGATGGTAGCCTCTAGGAACAAGCACGGCCTCGCCGTTCTTCACGACCAGCGTCTCATCCAAATCCCTTTCATCCGTATAGACGCGCTGAATCGCATAGCCTTGCATCGGATCTACCTTGAAGTAATAGGTTTCCTCCAGAAACGATTCCTCCGGAAGGTTATCCCGGTCATGCTTGTGAGGCGGATAGCTGGACCAGTGTCCGCTTGGCGTAAACACTTCTACGACTAGAAGACTGTCGGCCGGCTCCTGCTCCGGCAAAATATTCTGGACGAGGCGTTCGATATTGCCGGAACCCCGCACTTCCGTCCCTACCTGTTCGGGCGCGATCAAACGCGCTTCATGGTTTCCGTGGCCGGGCGCGGAACAAACGGCAACCTCCAGTTCCGTAAGAGCCTCGATCCCGTAAGATTGACCATTTGGAATATAGACGGAATACGGCGGAATTTTCTCGAATACGCTCATCCGTCGGCCGATTTCGTTCCATTCCTTGCCGGCGGCGTTAACATTCGCCAGCCCGCTCAGCAGAACAAGGCATACTTCCTTGTCTTCCGTTTGTCTCTCGACGGACTGACCCTTCCGCAATTTCAGAACCTCAAAGCCGACGTATGTCCATCCTGCCGATTCCGGCGTAATGGACAGGACGGAGCCGTCCGGACCCGCTGTCCTCTCTGGAGTGACGATAAGCTTGGACATGTTCGTATACCTCCGTTATAGTTTTGCGGACTGCAGCAGCAATTCGTCCAGCTCTGACAGCTTGATCGAACGGTTCAGCTTGCAGGACAGCTTCGCGGCGAGCGCGATCCGTTCCGCCTGCAAGCCGTCTTCCCCGGTAACCGGAAGTGCCGTGCCGTGCACTAGACTGTCGATAAATTGCTTCGATTCATCCGCATAAGCGCCCATATAACGCTCCAGGAAGAAATGCAGCGGTTTGTCGGAAATAATTCCTTCCGCCGTGCTGACAACAGCCGTATTCGGATGATCGTTGGCTATCGCAACGCTGCCTTTGGAGCCGAATACTTCAACGCGTTGATCGTAGCCGTACACCGCTTGGCGGCTGTTGTCGATGACGCCAAGCGCGCCGTTTGCGAACTTCAAGGTAACAATCGCGGTATCGATATCCCCGCATTCTTCAAATACCGGATCAACAAGCACGCTGCCTTGCGCGAATACTTCCACAACCTCGCTGCCGGATACGAAACGCGCGATATCGAAATCGTGTATGGCCATGTCCATAAACAATCCGCCGGAAACTTTAATGTATTCCTTGGATGGCGGGTTCGGATCGCGGGAAGTGATTTTCACGACATGCAAATCCCCGATGGTTCCCGCTTCCACATGCTCTCTTACCCGTTTGAAGTTGTGATCGAAGCGGCGGTTGAATCCGATCTGCAGCTTAACCCCTGCTTCCTTCACCGCTTTAATCGCTTCAGCCGTTTCCAGGATGGACATGCTGACCGGTTTCTCGCAGAAAATATGCTTGCCGGCTTGCGCCGCCTGCTTGATCAGCGGCACATGCGTGTCTGTAGAGGAGCATATAAAGATGGCATCGATATCCGGATGCCCGATAATCGCATCGGAATCTTTGGTCAAGAGGCCAATGCCTTTTGCCGCCGCCCACGCTTCAAGCTCCGGTCCGGCGAACAGATCGCTGACGCCAACGATCTCGACCTCCGGATGCTTAAGCAGATTTTCCGCATGTATTTTACCAATTCGGCCAGCGCCGATGATGCCGATTCTCACTTTTGACATCGAGTAGACCTCCCGTATGATCGATTACCAGCGTGTTGTAACCATTTTCTTGCGCGTGAAGAACTCGATGCCGTCGGTGCCGTTCGCGTGCAGGTCGCCGTAGAACGATTTCTTCCAGCCCGAGAACGGGAAGAAGGCCATCGGAGCCGGTACGCCCAGGTTCACGCCAAGCATGCCCGCATCGATCGTTTCGCGGAATTGGCGCATCGACGCCCCGCTTTGCGTGAACAGGCAAGCGCCGTTGGCGAATTCGGAACGGTTGGCCAGCTCGATCGCTTCATCCAGCGTGTCTACGCGTACGACCGACAGGACCGGAGCGAAAATTTCATCCTCCCAAATTTTCATCTCGCCTTGCACCTTGTCAAAGATCGTTGGGCCAACAAAGTAGCCTTGACCGCTTGATGCCGCATCCTTCCGACCGTCGCGGATCAGCAGCGCGCCTTCCTTCTCGCCGATGTCGATATATTTAAGCGTGCGTTCCTTGTGAGGTCCGCGAATAACCGGGCCAAGGAATACGCCGTCTTCCATGCCGTTGCCGATCGTAATGTTGTCGGCAGCTTCCTTAAGCCTGCTGACAAGCGTGTCGCCAACCTCGCCTACGGCCACAACGACGGAGCATGCCATGCAGCGCTCGCCCGCGGAGCCAAAGGCTGCGTTTACGATTTCTTTTACCGTCAGATTCAGATCCGCGTCCGGCATAACGATCGAGTGGTTTTTCGCGCCGGCAAGCGCCTGCACGCGTTTCCCGTGCGCCGAAGCCGTTTTGTACACATACTCGGCTACCGGTTGGGAGCCAACGAACGAAATCGCCTTAATTACCGGATGCTCCAGCATGCCGTTTACGACATCATGCGCGCCGTGAACGATATTAAACACGCCTTCGGGAAGTCCAGCTTCCTGCAGCAGCTCAGCCAGACGGTTAGCCAGAAGCGGCGTACGCTCCGAAGGCTTCAGCACAAAGGTATTGCCGCAGGCAATCGCAAGCGGGAACATCCAGCAAGGCACCATCATCGGGAAGTTGAACGGCGTAATGCCGCCTACGACGCCAATCGGATAGCGGTACATGCCGGATTCCAGATTGGTTGCGATATCGGGAAGCTGTTTGCCCATCATCAGGTTTGGGGCGCCGGCGGCAAATTCCACGCATTCGATACCCCGAAGCACTTCTCCGTACGCTTCGCCGTAGCTCTTGCCGTTCTCCAGCGTTACCAGCTTCGCAAGCTCATCCCAGTTGTCGACCAGAAGCTGCTGATATTTGAAAAGAATGCGCGCTCTCTTAGGCACCGGCGTGCGGCTCCACGTTTTGAACGCTTCGGCAGCCGTGCGTACAGCGAGATCAACGTCTTCTTTCGTAGACAGTGGAACGTTGGCGAGAACTTCTTCGGTAGCCGGGTTGTAAACTGGCTCGCTTAGCGTTGCGGCAGCTTCTACCCATTGACCGCCGATCCAGTTTTTTAATTGTTGCGTCATAGGAGCACCTCTTCCTTGTATTTGCGAATTAAACGACGATTTCACCGCGTTCGCAGCGGGCGATATATTCATGAACCTGCTCGGCTCTTGGCATGGCATCCGAGCAGCTGTGGCTGGAAATAACGATACACGCGGACGCGCTGCCGAACTCCATGCTTTTCTCGAGCGTCCAGCCCTGCATCACGCCGTACAGAAAGCCTGCCGCATAGGAGTCGCCGGCGCCGAAGGTCTTGATCACCTTTGCCGGGAACGACTTGGCCCGATGGCTTGCCCCGTCCTTCGTGTAAGCGATGGAGCCTTCTTTGCCGTGCTTGATAATGACGATTTGCGCGGAATGATTGAACCATCTCGATGCCGTGCTATGATCGTTATGCTCCTGCTCGAAGCATTCCATCATATCGAACTCTTCCCGCGTACCGAGGATAATGTCGCATTTCTCGGCGGCGAGATTATAATAAACGGCCGTTTCCTCTTGCGATTTCCATGTATAAGGGCGGTAGTCCAGATCAAAGGCAATAACCGTGCCATGCTTCTTCGCATATTGAAGCGCTTGGAACACCGCTTCGCGCGAAGGACTTTGGGCAAGCGCCGTTCCGGAAATAAGCAGCAGCTTGGATTTGGCGATCAGCTCCTCATTCACTTCGCTTGGCGTAAGCAGCAGATCGGCCGCGTTGTCGCGGTACATCAGGATACTGCAGTCAGTTGGACTCTTAATCTCGGTAAATGCAAGACCGGTAACCGCACCCGTGTAGTCGTTTACGACATTGCTTGTATCAATCCGGTTCTTCTCCAGATAATCGCGGATAAAGCGGCCCATTTGATCATTGGCGATTTTTCCGATAAAAGCGGTCTTTAGATCAAACCGCGACATTCCGATCGTAATGTTGGCCGGAGATCCGCCCACATATTTCGTAAACGTGCTGGTCTCTTCCATCGGACGGTTAATTTCGTTTGCGTTCAGGTCGATGCAGAGACGGCCGATTGCCGTGAAGTCGAGAGACCGGTCAGCCGGAAACTTGATGTCGTTCATTGGGATTCCCCCGCTTTCGTAGGAAGTAGCGACTCCAGATAAGCAATGGCTTTGGATGCGAATTCGTACGCCGGAGCTTTGCCGGGATCCTGTTCCCCCTCGAGCATCGCCCAGCCGTTATAACCGCGGGCCAGCAGCTCTTCCACAACCGGGCGGAAATCAAGATCGCCGGTTCCCGGAACCGTAAATACGCCTTTGCGGATGCAAGTGATAAAATCGGCCTTTTCCGCGCGCGCTTCATCCAGCACCCGCTGTCTTACATCCTTCAGATGAATGTAGGCAATCCGGTTATAATGCTTGCGAAGCACCTCGAGCGGATTCGCTCCGCCATAGTAGGCATGCCCGGTATCAAACAGCAGGTACACCAGATCCGGATCGGTCAGCTCCATCAGCCGGTCGATTTCTTCCGGGCTCTCTACGGCCGTTCCGCCATGATGATGGTAGGTCAGCTTAAGGCCATGTTGCTTGGCCAATGCTCCGGCTGCGTTTAGCCCTTCGGCAAGACTCTTCCAGCCTGCCTCGTCAAGCGGGATAACTTCCTTCTCGTTTGGCGTGCGCCGGGGATCGAAATGAAGCGAACCGCCTACCTCGCAAGTGCTGATCACCGTACTGCCCATTTCTTTGAGGAATCTGACATGCTGCTCGTAAGCCGCAAGCTCTTCTTCCCGGTAGGCCGGATCCGAGAAAAGCACGGATTTCCACTGGGATACCAGCTGCAGGTTTCTTTTCCCCAGCTCCCGCTTAAGAACCTCGATATCCGTCGGATACTTGCGTCCCATCTCGGTTCCTGTCAGGCCTAACCGCTGCATATCATCCATAATCTGCTCGTAAGTGGTGTCGGCACCATGCTCCTTCACATCTTCTCCGACCCAGTTGATCGGATGGGCGCCAATCTTGAACGGCAATGTCTTCATCAGCCTCAGCTCCCTTAACGTCTTATATCGTTCTTGCGGCGCGGATCCGCTGTTTCATGTCCAGATGCGCGTCCAGCACTTTATTGCTGACCGACACTTCCGGCACGCCAACGTTCCACCAGGATTCGTAACCGGCTGTGTTGGTACCCGGCACGACAGGAATTTCGATCAAGGTCGATACCGTCTCCTGCTTGGCTTGAAGGAGCGCTGCCTTAAGCTCTTCCGCGGAATTCGCCTTATACGCTTTAGCCCCTAGGCTGCGGGCATGGGCTGCGAAATCAATCGGCATGTAACCGCCGGTAAGACGTCCCGTAGCCTTGTCGCGATAACGGAATTCATTGCCGAAGCCTTCGCTTCCGTGGCCCCGCTGCAGGTTATGAATACACTGGAAGCCGTGATTATCAAATAACAAGATGGTGATTTTAACGCCTTCCTGCAGGCTTGTGATCAGTTCGGAATGAAGCATGAAGTAGCTTCCGTCCCCTACAACGGCGTAAACCTCTCTTTTGCCTGCCTCTGCGAGCGCGGCGCCAAACGCTCCGCTTACCTCGTAGCCCATGCACGAAAAACCGTATTCCATATGGTACGTCTTCGGCTCGGCCGGTCTCCACAGACGGTGCAGATCCCCCGGCAGACTGCCTGCCGCGCAGACAATAACGGAGCTAGGATCAATATGATTCTGGATAACGCCAAGCGCATGGGTCTGCGCAAGCCCCTGCTCATGCTCCAGGGTATATAACCGGTCTACCTCGTCATCCCAGGTCTTCTTCAGATCCGCAACTTCATGCTCGCCGTAACCGCTTTGGTAGCCTGATGCGGCAAGAGCGTCGGCAAGCAGCGTTAGTCCCGGCTTGGCATCGCCTGTCAAGGCAGCGCCGCCCCATTTGGCGGAATCGAGCGGACTTACGTTAATGTTTATGAATTGAACATCATCCGCAAACGCCGATTTGGAAGACGTGGTAAAGTCGGAATACCTGGTACCTACCCCGATGATGACATCCGCTTGCTTGGCCAGCAGGTTGGCAGCCAGCGTTCCCGTGACTCCAACGCCGCCAACATTGAGCGGATGATTCCATGGAAGGACGCTTTTCCCGGCTTGCGTCTCCGCTACCGGAATGCCGTACGTCTCCGCGAAGGCTTGAAGCTCGCTTACGGCCGATGCGTACAATACGCCCCCTCCGGCGATAATAAGCGGCCTTTTCTTGCCCTTAAGGAGCTGGACTGCGCGCTCTACTGCATCCTTGGCAGGCGGCCGGCGGTCGATATAATGAATGCGCTTACTAAAAAACGCTTCGGGGTAATCGTAAGCTTCCGCTTGGACATCCTGCGGCAAAGCCAAGGTTACGGCACCCGTCTCGGCCGGGTCCGTGAGCACGCGCATCGCTTGGAGCGCTGCCGACATGAGCTGCTCGGGCCGTACGATACGGTCCCAATATTTGCTGACCGGCTTGAAAGCATCAGCAGCGGACACCGTATAATCGGAAGCGACCTCCAGCTGCTGAAGCACCGGGTCAGGCTGACGGGATGCAAAGTTGTCTCCAGGCAGCAACAGCACGGGAATGCGGTTCACGGTTGCGGTTCCGGCGGCGGTTACCATATTGAGCGCGCCTGGCCCGATGGAAGAGGTGCAAGCATAGATTTGCAGGCGGTTCTTTTGCTTGGCAAAGGCTGCGGCCGCATGCACCATGCCCTGCTCGTTTTTGCCCTGGATCAAGCTCAGACTGCCGGGGCTATACTCCAGTGCCTCGCCGATCCCCGTTACGTTGCCGTGTCCAAAAATCCCCATGACGCCTTGAACGAACTTGATCTCCTCGCCATCGATTGAAACATACTGCGCATCGAGGAACCGTACCAAAGCTTGGGCCATCGTCAATCGAATAGTAGTCATAGTACCTCCCGTTTGTTAATCGCTTAATTTGACATAAAGTAAGTAAATATAAAGTGTTCATTCGACAATATGATACAAAGTTAAGTAAAATTAGTTAAGCGCTTAACTCCATTATACATACCGCCCTGGATTTTTCAATTCCTTTTCGAAAGAAAATTTGATTCTGCCGGGGGGAGTTATGGTATTCTTGAAAAAATACGCAAATGAAATCATACGGGGTTGTTTATGACTACATCATCTTTCCATGCACGGGATACGCGAGCCCAAATCCTTGAGACCTTTTTAAGGCTGTATGACAGCATGCCTTTGGAACGAATTCATATCAAAACCTTAACGGAAGCAGCGGGCATTAACCGGGGAACCTTTTATCTTCATTACTTCAACCTCGAGGACTTGCTCGAGAGCATCGAGAATGAGCATCTGGAGGCTATCATTCAACTTGGCAATAAAGCGCGCCATCTCTATCTCTCCACCAAGGACGGCGAATTCATGCGGTATTTCATCCCCATCTTTCAATACATGGAAAAGCATCATAGAGTGATAAAAATAATAAGCGGTCCGCACAGCCGCCCCCATTTCCGGGAAGGATTGCTTAAAATCATCCGGCAAAACGCGATGGCTCGTTTTGAATCATTGCTGTCCGGCTACCGCGGAAAGGATCTCATTATTAGAGAATTCCTGATGGAAAGCGTCATCAACGGCACGCAAGGCATTCTTATCCGGTGGATCCAATCCGATATGAACCTCTCGCCGGAGGAGCTGGCGAGGTTAATGAGTCTGATCGTGCTCAAGAGTCCGATGGAGAACATGTTTACCCTATAAGGGCTATAAATTGAGACAGGGCGGAATCCGTTGATTCCACCCTGTCTCTTCTATTTCTTATCCTTATTCATAAATGCGGATTTCAATCACTTCGGCGCGCTCGCCGCCGTTGGTTTCCTTCACTACGGTCCGGATCCGGTCCGTCCGTACCGGCTTGCCCAGCGTGTGGATTTTTTTGCGGGTACGGTTCATGCTGTCGCTTGCGACCGCGATCCATTCGCCGCTTGCCCACGCCTGCACCTCGTACGATTTAGCAACCTCCGGAATGACAAGGAACGGCGTCTCGTGGTGATGAAGGTTAATCAGGTCCTCGTTCACGTCATCGTTAAACGTAATATGAATTTCCTTTACATCGGCAGGCTCGGCTAGCGCAACCTCCACCCACTCTTCCCGGTCTTCCGCTAATGGCTGGGATACCCACAAATGCGGTCCGCCGTACGGACGCGCATACCCGTCAATCACTTTTTCGGGCGCAAAAGCGTTTGTGCCAACCGCAAAACAGAAAGACTTGCGCACCAGTCGTTTCATAGACCATTCAATCACCGGCTGATCCGGCTGATGGTCTTCCAGATCGGAGCTGACAATCGGCTTAACGCCTCTCTCGAACGCTAATACGCCGGTAATCGGCACGGTTGACGTATGAAGGCTGGCCAATCCATTAGCGCGGATAATAACAAACACGTTACAAGGCTCGTTTCCAAAAAGCGCACTATCCGCCGGGACATCCAGCCATTGGTTCTCTCCCGCCTCAGCCGGGATGGTTAACGCTTGCTTGAAGCTCGCGGGCACGTAATTCTCCGGACGTCCCGTGTCCCAAAGCTCAACCGTCAAGCTGGTTGCTTCTGATGCGGACACGAGAATTCGCAGTCCGTCAAAGCCGCCGTCCGCCGGAAACGTAAATCCGGCATCCGAAGCAAGCGGGTACTCTACGGCCTGACGGTCAAGCCGAATTTGCGTCATCGTACTGGATGCCGTCACCGTGCCCGTTCTCGCCAAATCCGCCGGATCTTCATTGCGTATACCAATAATCGAGGAGTCCATGCGCAGCATCGTTTGCTGAAGCTCCGTTAAGTGCTGCTCGCGCAGCTCGCGCGGCGTAATGCCTTTGCACACGGACAGCGCGGCTCCAACGCCGGCCGCCTCCCCCATTACCGCGCAGGTTGCCATAACGCGCGTTGTTCCAAAAGCAACATGAGTGGCGCTGACATTTCGTCCAGCGAACAGCAGGTTGCCGACGTTACGCGAGTACAAGGAGCCAAACGGAATATGGTAAATGCCGTCGGCATGCAGATGCTTGGAGCCGCTCTCGGTTGCGTACATGCCCTGCGGCGGATGAAGGTCGATCGACCAGCCGCCAAAGGCGATGCGGTCCTCGAACGGACGCTGGGAAATCACGTCGTTTTGCGTCAGGATTGTATCGCCAAGAAAGCGCCTGTACTCCCGCTTGCCCGGAATGGAGCCTACCCATTCCAGCGTCATATGCTCGGCTTCGAATTTGCCCGAGTTTTTAATATAATCCCAGATGCCGTAGATAACGGACCATAATTCATCCCGAATCCGTTCGTTCTCATGAACGGTATCGAGCTCGCCGCCCCATTCGATCCACCAGTAATGGCAGCCGGAATCGCCGCTGCGGATTACGCGCTTGATCGGAATCGAGGTCGTCGTAATATCCTTGGCGAAGGTAGGGGCGACGAACCGGACCGGCTTCCCGGTATCTTTCGTATAGAACAGCAAGGTGCTGCCCAGCGTAATGTCGTCCGCAACCTCCGGCGCCCAATCCTCCCCGTACTCCTGGCGGGCTTCCCGGCCAATCCGGTATGCCGCCCCCGCAAGGAAGCCAACGAGCCCGTCTCCCGTGCAATCAAGGAATACGGCGCTCTCAAACGTAATTTCCCGCTCCGAGCCCATCATCCAGCCGGTTACGCTGCGAACGGTCCTGTCGTCGAGTTCTCCGTCAGCTTCCACTTCCCGGACATCCGTATTCATAAACAGTGACAAATTCGGCTCCGCCCTGACCGCTTCCAGCAGCGTCACATCCCAGAGATAAGGGTTGCCTTCCGGATTGCGGTATTGATTCTGGGTAAAAAGCTCTCCCATAATGCCCGTTTCGCGGGCATACCGGTTAACGCCATGCCCGGTTGCGCCGCATACCCATACCCGCACCTCGGAGCTGGAATTGCCGCCCAGCACCGGCCGGTTATGAACAAGCGCCACCTTTTGCCCCAATCTTGCGGCGGCAATCGCCGCGCTGATGCCTGCCAGCCCCCCGCCAATAACCGTTACGTCGGATTTAACCGTCTCGTGTCTCAAGTCATAAGCCTCCTTCAATTTAGCCTTTCACGGCCGAACTGGAAATGCCTTGTATAATGTACTTCTGGCCAAGCAGGAAGATTAGAATCATAGGAACGATTGCCGCCGAAGAGGCCGCCATCATGCCATTGTAGTCAACGTTGTTTTCCAGAACGAAATTCTGGAGTCCAAGAGGAATCGTATACAGCTTGGGACTCTGCAGGAAGACCAGCGCATTCTCGTAATCGTTCCACTGCCAGGAGAAATCGATAATCGCAAACGTCGCCAAGGCCGGCTTAGCCAGCGGCAGAACAAGACGGAAGAAGATCCGGAAATGTCCCGCGCCGTCAAGAAAGGCCGATTCCGTAACCTCCTTCGGGATGCCAAGGAAAAACTGCCGAAGCATAAAGACGCCAAAGATCGAGAACATGGCAGGCAATATGAGCGCCCAATGCGTGTTATAAATATGAAGCCAGTTAAACATAATGAATTTCGGAACAAAAATAACCTGGGGAGGAATCATCATCATGGATAAATAAACCATAAAAAGGGTGTTCCGCCCTTTAAATTCCGTACGAGCAAAGCCGTAAGCGGCAAGAGCCGACAGAAAGACGGCGCCGGCCGTGCCTATCACCGAGATTTTCAGAGAATTCAAATAATAAGGCATAAAATTGTAGCTTCCCGTCCATATCCGCTTATGGCTGCTCCAATCGAGCTTCGATGGAAGCCATTGGCGGAACACTTCGCTTGGGGTCTGAAAAGAGGTGCTGATCATCCATAAGAAGGGGACAATCATAAACAACCCTGCGATCAGCATCAAGATCGTGGCGGTAAGCTTAACCGAGAGGCTTTTGTTCGTTTCAATCATCCGGCTTGCTCCTCTCTTAATAATGGACCCATCGTTTTTGGCCAACCCACTGGATGATCGTAATGATAAGAATAAACGCGAACAGGAACCAGGAAATCGTGGACGCGTAACCCATCTCGTAGTAACTGAAGGCCGTTTTGTAAACGAACAGCGATAAGATCGTCGTGCTGCCGCTTGGGCCGCCGCCCGTAATCGCCTGGATAAGCGAAAAAGATTTTACGGTCATAATCAGACCCGTAATAAGCAGCATAAAGGTCGTTGGGCTTACCAGCGGCCATACGATCCGCCAGGTAATGGTTGCCGAACCTGCTCCGTCGATACGCGCCGCTTCAAGCTGCTCGGTCGAGATCTCCTGAAGGGCCGCCAGGTAAATAATCATGTTGTAGCCAAGCATAAACCAGATCTGGATAACGTCGATCGCGTACATCGCCGAGCTTGTATCCGCGAACCAGCCCGGAGGCGATACAATGCCGATAAAGCGAAGCACTTCATTGATTGGTCCTTCGGACGGCTGAAACAGCAGCATCCAGACAAACGCAACCGCAACGCCGCTTGAGATATACGGCAGGAAGAACATCCCCCGGAGCAAGCCCTTCAAGTACACGCTGCGGTTGAGCACCAGCGCGACGAGGAACGCCAGCCCCAGCGAGACGGGAACGGAGAACAGGAAGATGGCGGTATGCTTAAGCGAAGCATAGAACTGATCATCGCCGAACAACCGGTTGATATTGTCCAAGCCGGTGAACTTCCAATTGGGATTAGCGAATTGATAATCCGTAAACATCATGACAAGCGAATACAGGGCCGGCAATATAAAGAAAGCGAGAATGCCGAGCATATTCGGTAAAACAAACGCGTAACCAATCCAGCCTTGCTTCTGAATCCAGCTTTTTCCATTCACAGAAAACGCCGCCTTTCTTGATCGTATAAAGCCCTCTGAATATAGCAAAGAGAGAAGAAGGAAGCGGGGAATCCTTCTTCTCTCTTGGGGGCGAAAAGGCTATATTCGGTTACTTGATATATTCCTGGTGACGTTTGGCCATATTTTTGAGCGTCGTATCGAGATCCTGCTCGTTCAGGAAGTATTTCTCGTACTCTTCCTTGCGCGCATCCAGCGCCTGCTGCGGCACGCTGAGCTGGAAGGAAGGGAACTGGCCGAATACGACCTTGTTCATCGATTCGGTATCGTACTTGTCCTCTACCCCTTTAAGCAGCAGATCCATCGCTTGTTTGTTGTCGACGCTCTTCGAGGCCGGAATACGCCCGCCGCTTGCCATCGGCAGCATGCCGCCGTCCGCATACCATTTCGCAAACTTCCAGGCAGCGTCCTGATGCTTGGATTTCGCGTTTACGGAAAGCACGTCGCCTAGACCGCCCGGATATTTGTAATCCTTTTGATCCGCCGTTACTTTTGGAATCGTAGCGAACGCGATTTTGAAGTCATGCGGGAAATTGGTCAAGTCATTCGCATTGCGGAAAATAAATTCGCCCGCCGACAGCATCGCTGCTTCGCCTTTCAGGAACATCGTGTCTACCGGCATCTTGCTCGTTACCTGCTCGCCGTACTCCGGCGTCGATTTGTCCACGAACATCATGTCATGCACCGTCTGCAGCTGCTTCTTCCAAAGATCGTTATCGAAGTTGGAAGTTCCGTCCGGCTTCGTTACGCCAAGACCGGCAATCGTTCCGTCGATCGTAGCCGTAAAGGCGGCATCATGCTGAAGAAGCCCGTATACCTTGTCTTTCTTCAGTTTGTTGGCGTAGTCTCTCAAGTCGTCCCAGGTCCAGTCCACAGACGGGATTGGCAGTCCGGCAGCGTCAAGCATATCTTTGTTCAGCCAGATAAACAGCATATTTTTCTTTGTGGGGATGCCGTAATATTTGTCCCCGATTTTCCATTGCGCGGCATCCTGCCCCATCTGATCGTCGATGTTGTAATCGGTTTTGCCGCTGAGATCCAGCGCTACGCCGGCGTCCACGCGTTTTTGCAGACGGGTGAGCGTGTAATTGATATAAAGATCTGCATCCTGTCCGGTCATAAGCGCCGTGTCAAGCTTCAGGTTGCCCGGATCATCGTTGACGTAGCGGATATATTCAACCTGAATACCCGGATTTTCCTTATTCCAGTTGTCAATGACCGCTTGAGGGCCGGCTTCCGCGGGAACCGCTCCCCACAAGGTAAGCTTTACTTTCTCGCCGGGTTTGCCTGCCGGAGATTCGCTTGCCGTACCGGGGCTTGCGCCGGTATTTCCGTTATTGCCGCCGTTGCTTCCGCATGCCCCAAGAATCGTTGCAGCCAAGGTCGTAATCAGTACTGTCTTGAACCAACCTTTTCTTTTCATTCGTTTTCCCCCTTCTGAAGATGCCCTGCCTGTTTGCTACGTCTTTAACTTTATCACCTGCCCGGCAATTGGGGGATGAACAGCGTTTGGGGAATCATAGAACGAATTTTTGTTCTTTGCGGTATTCGTTTGGCGTGACGCCGCACCAGCGTTTGAAGATTTTGATGAAGTAGTTGTCATTCTCGAAGCCTACGGTTCGGCCGATATCGCTGACGGTCCGCTCGGTTTCGGTTAACAGCATTTTCGCAGCCGCAACGCGGCGGTTCTGGATATAATGCGTTAAGGTGGAGCCCGTCTTCTTCTTGAACAAATCGCTGACGTAGCTTGCATCCATGCGGATCAAATCAGCGAGACTCTTCAAGGTAATGTCCTCGGCGAAATGCTCTTCAATATAGGCAATAATGCGGTTCATCTCCGGATGGTCGGTTGGTTCCTGCGCCGTCTTTTCCGGAAACCACTTGTCCGCCCGGCGCAGCTTCTCCATTCTCGCAAGCTCGGCGGCCACCTTCTCCATTACCTGCCTTAAGCCTGCCAGATCCAAAGACAGCTTCATCACGTAGCCGGAAGCTCCATACTCCACTGCCTGGCGCGCATATTCGAATTCGCTGACCGCCGTGAGCATAACGAACCGGCACTCGAAGCCCTCCTCCCGGGCAAGCTGCAAGAGCCTCACGCCGTCCGTCACCGGCATAAAAATATCGGATATCACCACATCGGGCTGAAGCTGCCGAATCATCCGCAGGCCTTCCTCGCCATCCGCAGCCTCGCCAACAATCTCAAACGGAATATCCGCCTTCGAAAACAATTTGCGCAAGCTTGCTCTTGCATGCTGCTCGTCCTCAACGATTAAAGTCCGCCACATCGGTAAACCCCTCCTCCGCATAAGGCTTGGATAACAGCAGCGGGCAATTCATCGTTACCCGCGTTCCTTCCTCCGACGATTCCAGCTGAAGTCCCGAAGGCTGATTTTTGAACATAAGCTCCAGGCTCTCGCGAAGGTTCTGAATGCCGATGCTTTTCCGTTTCCGCACCGATTGTCTTTCCTTCGCCTTCTCGATGCCAACTCCGTTGTCGATCACTTCCAGAATAAGCTGCTTGCCCCGGCTAGCCGCCCGTATATCGATGCGTCCTTCCAATTGGGATTGCCCAAAACCGTGAAGCAGCGAATTCTCGACAAGCGGCTGCAGGCAAAACTTCGGAATAAGCGCGTATTCCAGCTCGCCCTCCACCTCGTAACGAACCTGAATGCCATGCCCGAACCGCTTCCGCTGAATGTCCATGTAAGATTCGATGAGGACGATCTCCTCCTTAAGAAGAATGAGGTCAGCCTCCGTATTTAGCGTCGTTTCCAGTATTTTGCCCAGCGATACGCATATCTCGTAAATATCGTCCTCGTCCTTATCCAAGGCAATGCTTTTGATCGTGTTCAGCGTATTCAGCAGAAAGTGGGGGTTCATCTGCCCCAGCAGCACCTGGAACCGGACAAACTGCTTCTGCCGCTCCTCCAGCTTCAATCTCTCCAAGAGCGCGTTAATGTCGGCAATCATGGAGTTGAAGCTTCGGGTTAAGGCCAAAATTTCGCCTCTTCCCTGCTCCGGCAGCTTGGCCTTCAGATTGGATTTGACCGTGGTTTCCATCTTTCGCTGAAGCAGCTTCAGCGGTCCGGTAACCGTGGAGGAGATGAAATAAATCATCAGCATAAACAAGATCAGAATGGCGATATAAACGGCAAAAGAACGCTTCTTCTGCTTGTCCACCTCATTAAACAACAGCGATAACGGAACCTTCTTGACGAGATAACCGTCAAGCTCCTGAATTTTGCTGTAGGTATACATGATCTGGTTATTCAAGATCGACGTGGAAGAGGAGGCATCACTCTCCCCATTCCGGCCGGCGGATGCAATGGACGCGGCAACGGCTGGCGGGACGCTCTCTTCGAGTGAGGATTGAAGGATCGTATTGCCGCCGGCATCCAGCAGAAAATAGGCCCCTTCCCCGCTGCTGCCCTGCGTTTTTTCCGCAAACCAGGCTTCGTAATCGATGCTGAACCGCCCGTATGCAAAAGGCTTCAGGCCGTCATCCCTCAATACTTCAAACAGGCTGAGCATCCGGTTGCCCTTTACCTCCCGGATTTCGGTAGATTGGTCATTCGCGCGCCATATATACCGCTGACCGCCTTCCCGCTTCAGCTCCCGCACCCAGTCCTCCGAGCTGATCTCCTCGTAATTCAGTGAACTCTCGGGCGTATAAGAAGTGTAAGCGTTTCCTTTCAAGTCGATCAGGGTGTAGTAAACCGTAGCCCCGGTAAGGAAAAAGCTGTTTTCGATACCGGCGAACTTGTTTTCAACGATTTTTTTGCGGTTGATGGCATCGTATTGCTCCGGCTTCTGCATAACCTGGCGAAGAACGGAATCCTGCTCCAGCAGCATTCCCGTCTTCATGACAAGGCTCATCAGATCGACAAGATCGGTCTTGAGCCCCTCCAGCTGCTCGATGCTTTTGTCCGAGGCGTTCCGTTGGAGCAGCCCTTCCGTCTCCCGGAAATTATAAAGAAATAGCACGGCGATAGGAACAAGAAGAAAGACTAGGAGAGACAGCAAGATCCGGTTTTTAAACGTAGCCGGCGTTAACAAGCGGAATAATCGGGTGAACATTGGCGCTCAGTCCTTCACTTGGATGTATACCTCTCAATTTACTTGACGGTACGCCCGTCCGCAAGGGAAATGAATAACAAAAAGCGGCTGCGCAACCGCGCAACCGCTTTGACCAAACGCTTATTTCTTTTTGCTTCTTCCCTTTTTAGCCGTTGAAAACTGGATATGGACTCCGCCGATTTCGCTCAAGAGAACATTGCGGAACACAAATGCCGCCACGTTGTTATAGTTGCCGTAGAAGTCGGAGAGGTCATCATTATAGAACTGGACAACCTTAATCCGGAATACCGGATAAACGTAAGTGCTGCCGAAAATCGACCGAAGGGCGACAAACTGGAAAATCCGGTTTGTGCGAAAGGCGATCCGGTACAGCCCGGCCAGCTCTCTTGCCGTCAAGGGACGCGTAATCGGGCTAATCGTTTTCCCGCCGCTAATGATCTTAACATGAATACTGATCTCGCCAATCACCTTGTCCGGGGCGATCAGGGTTGCTAACGCTTTCGCCTTTTTGTATCCTTTTACGAACAGCTTTACCTCGAATTGACCGTCACCGTGATCCTCCAGCGGCCCCACCTTTACGAGCGGATCTTTGCCGACCGAATATTTGATTTCATTGAAATACGTAAATTCCGGCGGAGATAAACTGATTCTTGCTTTCTTCCCGTCCGACATGTTGAATCTCCTCTCTCCTATGACGATTACTAGTATCCTATTTTAAGAGAGAGGAGACGGTTACCGCATTCAACCAGGCGGGAAAACTATTTTTTTATGCTTTTGCATCCGCATAAACGTAATACGTGCAGCCTTGCTCCGCTACAAAACAACCGTCGTTAAGCCGAGCAGCCGTCCCTTGTCCATCCTCCACGCGTATAGCCCCGGCATACCGAAGCTTGCAAACGCCGCTTCTTCCCGCTTCAATGGCAGCCCGCTTCAGCGTTCCGTTCTCCCATTCCAGCTCCACTATATAGCCGCCTCTTGCCTTCAAGCCGCTGATCCGGCCATTCGCCCACGAGGCTGGCAGCGCAGGCAGCAGATCGATCGTACCCAAATGGCTTTGTAGCAGAAGCTCGGCTATGCCTGCGCTTCCGCCGAAGTTTCCGTCAATCTGGAACGGCGGATGGGCGTCCAGCAGATTTGGATATGTGGATCGCGCAAGCAAGGTTTGCACGGCACCGTAAGCCTGCTTCTCATCCTTCAGGCGGGCGAACAGATTCAGCAGCCAAGCGCAGCTCCAGCCGGTATGCCCTCCGCCGTTCGCCAGCCTGCGATCGAGCGTCGCAACAACCGCTTCCAGCAGCTCCGGCGTATTCTCGTTAATCTCTTTGCCCGGATAAACTCCGTATAGATGCGAAACGTGGCGGTGACCCGGCTCGCTTTCCTCGAAATCCTCATACCATTCCTGAAGCTGGCCGTGACGGCCAATCTTGTAAGCCGGAAGACGATCCAGCGACGCAAGCAGCTCGTCGCGGAACTGCGTTTCTTCCACGCCTAATAGATCAATGGCTTCCAGACAGTTCCGGAACAGATCGCGAATAATAGCGATATCCATCGTTGAACCATACGACACGCTGCATGGCACTCCGTCGCTTGTCAGGAACTTGTTCTCCGGCGAAGTGGACGGATTCGTAACCAAATCGCCGTTAGGCCCCTCGACCAGCCAATCCAGGCAGAATAAAGCCGCTCCTTTGAGCAGCGGATAAGCCGTCTCGCCGAGAAAATCCTTATCGAGGCTGTAAAGGTAGCTTTCCCATACCTGACGGACAAGCCATGCTCCGCCTAGCGGCCAGAATGCCCAGCTGGCGCTTCCGCCGGTTGGCGTCGTCATTCGCCAGATGTCCACATTATGATGGGCGGTCCAGCCTCGGCTGCCGTAATGAATTCTCGCTGTTCGCGAACCGGCCTCGCTCATTTCCTTCAGCATAGCGAAGAGCGGCTCATGGCATTCGCTTAGGTTGCATACTTCCGCAGGCCAATAATTCATCTGCGTATTAATGTTGATCGTGTAATCGCTATGCCATGGCGGCGATACATGATGATTCCAGATTCCCTGCAGGTTGGCAGGCTGGGTACCCGGTCTCGAACTGCCCATCAGAAGGTAACGGCCGAAATGGAAATAGAGCGCCTCCAAATATAGGTCCTGCTTGGTCGTTTGGTAATCCGCAAGCCTGCGGTCCGTTGGCTTGTCGGCACCGTCCGTTTCATTCCCTAAAGAAAAGGATACGCGGTCAAACAACAGCCGGTGATCCTCGGCATGGCGGCTGCGCAGCGCTTCGAATCCTCGCGCCGCCGCTTCCAGGCGAATGGAGCAGCGTGCCGAGCAAGCTTCTTGATCCGGCGGCTGGTCGTACCCGGCAAAGCCCGTTTCGGCAGTCAAATAGATATGAAGGTAAGACGCGTTCCGAACCTCAATCCCCTTTTCTCCGTTCTTCACCGTTCCGTCGGTCTCCACCTTCACCCGGATCTCGAATGGCAGCCCAAGCCCTTCTTCATAGACGACATCCATAGGATGATCTTTATGATAATTGCCGGCCACATGGCTTGGCGCTTGTCCAATCAGATGCAGCTGCCCGTCTCCTGATTCCGCTAACCGGTATTGCAGCAAGGAATCAATTACGATATCGCGATTCAAAGTTCCTCCGGCAGCTTCGTAACGGACGACTAGCGCCTGGTCCGGCACGCTTACGAAATATTGGGTCTGTACCGTAACGGCGCCATCCCGATAACGGGCTGAGGCAATCCCCTCATTCAGATGCAATTCCCGTATATACTGCGACACGTCGAGTTCCCGGTCTTCTCTGCGCACGATCGAAATACCGCCAAGCGGCAAATAAGGCTCAACATCCCGTCCTTGCATGGTTGATTCGATCAACCGCTCGGCTTCCGCGTATTTCCCGGAAAATATAAGGTCTCGCGCCTTGGCCAAATACCGCTGTGCTTCATAATTAATCGGATCACGAGGAAAACCGGCCCATAAAGTATCCTCGTTCAGCAAAATTTGATCGATGTCCGTTCCCGCGAATACCATTGCGCCAATCCGGCCGTTACCGATGGGCAAAGCTTCTTCCCATGCCTGCGCCGGCTGCTCGTACCACAGCTTCCAATCCCGTACTTTCCCCAATCTCCATCCTCCGCTCCCTAAGCCCAAAGAGAGCCCGCATCAATCGGGCTCTCTAATAGTCCATAATGTATTATTATTCGTTCCACAGCTTCACGCGAGCTTTAACCAAATCCTCGCGGATTTTTTCCGCCTTCTCAACATCGGCTTTTACCAGCTCTTGTTGGTAGGCATCCCAAATTTTATCAAAGTCTTCCGGTTTAGCCAAGATCGCTTCCGGAATGCGTTTCCAAGTGATGTCCGTCAGTTTCTTCTCGATAACCACGGCTTCGCTGTCGCCTGGAACCGGAATGTTCCAAGCAGCGCCCCAAGGCTTAACTTTGAACTCTTCTTCTTTAGGGAATAAGTCTTTCCAGGTCGTTGCGCCGTAAGCTTTAAGCGTTTCTTTCTCGACATCGTTAAAGCCTGCCACGATTTGCTCTGGGAAGTTTGTAGTGTAATAGTTGCCGCTTGGATCCTTCACGCCGTCGCCGTAGTGACCGCTCAGGAGATTGTAGAGACCGATACCCGTTTCTTTGGTAAAGTTGACAGCATCGTTGATTTTGCGGTTATTTACGTCTTCAGGAATAACGCGTTTGCCGTCAACCACATTGTAATGCTTGCCTTCGATACCCCAGTTTACGAGCACTTGACCTTCGTCGGAAGCCAGGTAGTCAAGGAACTTGATTGTACGAACCGGATCCGGATTGTCTTTGGAGATCGCTACGCCGCTGCCAGCCATGAAGCCTGTTGGCCAGAACGATGCTTCCTTGATGTCTTCCGACATCGTAACCGGGTAGTGTCCGTAGCCTTGATCGAATTTGCCTTCGGCTTTCAGAGCTTTCTCGCCGTCGCCGTAATCCCAATCCTGGTCAATCAAGCCAAGGACGCGGCCGGAAGCGATTTTCGCTTTGTATTGATCATATTTTTGTACGAAGCTTTCCGGATCAAGCAAGCCTTCCGCGTTCATATGGTTCAGCCATTTGAAGTATTCTTTCTCTTCCGGACGACGGAAGTGATAAATGACTTTCTGCGTATCCACATCGATGTTGAACTCGCCGTCATCGGAACCGCCGGTCGCGAGGAATGCCGGGTTCGTTACCGAGATGTACATATGCCAATCGTCGGCATTCAATGTCAGACCGATATTCGGGTTGCCGTTCTCGTCTTTCGGATGAAGAGCAAGATAATCTTTGATCGCTTTCTCGTAATCCGCTACCGTGCGGATTTGCGGGTAGCCCAGCTCTTTAACAACGCGGTGCTGCAGCTCGAAGCCGCCGCCAGCGTTGAAGTACTGCTGGCCGATTCCGTTATAGGAAGGAATGACATAGATGGAATGGTCGTCATCGCTGTAACGAAGACGGCTCATATTGCCTTCAAAAAGCTTCTTCAAGTGAGGAGCATATTTATCAATCAGATCGGTCAAATCAAGTACCGCGCCAGCGTCAACGAATTTTGCGATGCTTTGTTTCGCGCTGATCAGATCCGGATACTCGCCGCTCGCCGCAATCAGGGACGATTTTTGAACCGCATCGCCTACCGCGAATTCCGCGTCAAGGGTAATGCCTGTTTTCTCTGTAAGGGTTTTGCCAATCTCGTCCTGCATATTCGCCCAGTTCGGGGACGGGTCTTCGCTGTAATAAGTCAATGTGAGCGGGGAAGTATCTTCCGGCGCCGCAGAGTTTGTTGCATTGCCGCCAGTGTTCGCGCTGCTGCTATTCGCTTCATCATTGTTATTGCTGCCGCAGCCCGCCAGCAAACCGGCAACTAACGTGGTAGACAATGCGAGGCTTGACCATTTGCTGATTTGATTCATGTAATAACCCTCCTATATATTTATGAGAACCATATCGTATTAACGGGTTTCCCCAACAATACCGCTTCTAATCATCAGATCAGCCTTTTACGGCGCCTAATGTCATGCCTTTAACGAAGTATCTTTGCAAGAAAGGATAAACGACCAGGATTGGCACGGTTACAACGATCGTAATCGCCATTTTGACGGATTCCGGCGACACGGACGACATCATTTGCGTCATGTTCGAGTTATGGATATCCACGTTATTGCCGGAAGTCGTGCTTTGCAGTACCTTCATCAGCTCGAACTGCAGCGTGGTCAGCGATTCTTTGGAGCCGTTGTAGAGATAAGTGTCAAACCAGGAATTCCATTGGCCAACGGCAAGGAACAAAGCGATTGTTGCCAGCGCCGGTTTAGCCATCGGGAGAATAATGCGCCAATAGATCGTAAAATCGTTCGCGCCGTCGAGCTTGGCCGACTCTTGCAGCGCATAAGGAATGCCATCCATAAAGGAGCGGATGACGAATACGTTAAAGGCGCTTACGAGACCCGGAAGGATGTAGACCCAGAACGTTCCCATCATGTGCAGGTCGCGGATCAGGAAGTAGACCGGAATCAGACCGCCCGATACATACATCGTCAGCGCCAGGAAGACGGATACGAATTTGCGTCCTTGGAAATCGGGACGGCTCAGCGTAAACGCGAGCATCGAAGCGCTGATCAAACCAACGATCGTGCCGGCTACCGTACGCAATACCGAGATTTTGAAGCCGGTAATCAAGCCTCCGAAGGAAAAGATTACTTTATAGTTTTCAGTCGTAAATTCGCGCGGGAAAATCGTAATCCCGCCCCTTACGCTGTCAACCGACTCGTTAAATGAAAGAGCAAGCACGTTCAGAAACGGATACAAAGTGATGATCATTACGAAGATAACGAATACGTATACGAACACACTCAGAAGCCGGTCTGACAGAGGCGCGCCGCCCAGCAGTCTTTTTGATGTCATGGCTCACCCTCCTCCTTACATGATGCTTTCTTTCGTAATTTTCTTAAACAGTCCGTTTGCCATAAACAGAAGAATAATACTTACAACCGAGTTGAAAATATTAACCGCCGTACCAAATGAGTAACGGCTCATCTGCAGACCGTATTCAAGCGCATACAAATCAAGGACTTGCGAATAATCGCGAACAAGATTGTTGCCAAGCAGGAACTGCTTCTCGAAGCCGATCTGGATCAAGTGACCGATGGACATGATGAGCAGGATCACAATCGTCGAACGAATGCCCGGCAGCGTAATGTGCCAAATCTGGCGGATGCGGTTCGCTCCGTCCACTCTTGCCGCTTCGTACATCTCTTGGCTGATGCCCGCAATCGCCGCCAGATAGATAATGGTGTTCCAGCCCATCTCTTTCCATACATCGGAGACGGTGACGATGCCCCAGAAGAAATGCGGCTTCGCCAGGAACTGAATCGGCGTATCGATAATGCCAAGCCACATCAGAATTTCGTTTACCGTACCGTGGTCCGCCGAGAGCATCTTGGATACGATACCCGCTACGACAACCCAGGATACGAAGTGAGGCAAATACGATACGGTTTGGGCAAACCGCTTGAATGCCATGCTGCGGACTTCGTTAAGCAGAACCGCGAAGACGATCGGTACCGCAAAGCCGGCGATAATGCCCATAAAGCTCATGGCCAGCGTATTTCTCATCACAAGGTAGAACGTATCGTCTTGGAACAGCGTTTTGAATTGATCGAAGCCTACCCAGTCCTGCTCCCAGAACGATTTGGCCGGCTTGAATTTCTGGAAGGCCATTGTCCAGCCCCAGAGCGGATAGTAACTAAACACAAACACCCAGATTATGAAAGGCAGCGACATCATGTATAAGTATCTGTTACGGATAGCTGTTTTCCAAAAGTTTCTCTCTCTTTTTTTTCGCGTCTGCTGCTGAACGCTAGTTGTGACCGCTTTCATTGGTATCCCTCCTGCCTTATGCATTCATGATAACGGATACATGGCAGATCTCGGTACCCAAAGGATTTGGCATAAAATCATATAAAAATTAGTGTAAGCGGATTCACCGCATGAAAAAAACGCATGATTTTCTCCGGTCGTGAGAAAACCACGCGTTCCTTTTAGGAATCCTTCTTTCGGTATACAGACGGCGAAGAGCCTACGTACTTGCGGAATTTGCTGTGGAAATAGTCGACGTTCGCGTATCCGACCATTTCCGCAACCTGGTACACCTTAAGACCTTGCTCAAGTAATATTTTCGCTTGTTCCATCCGTACTTTATCCAGATACGTGTTGAAGTTTTCTCCTGTAACCTGCTTGAACAGCTTGCCGAGATAAGCGCTGTTATAGTTAAACAGTTCGGCGAGCGTCTCCATTTTCAGGTTCTCCTTGTAATTCCGGCGAATCAGGTCGATCATGCGGTTGATCTGCTTGTCCGCGGACGAATGATCGAGGGCATCGGCAATCTGATCGATAATCGCGGATGCCAGTCTAGTGAGCGAGCTGACCCGGTACTCGCGGAACAGCTCCGGTATGCGCTGCCGGTAGTCGCGGACCGGAAGCTCCGGCCGCTTGGACGCAAGCTTGTCGAGGATAGACGACACAAGCTCTACGAATGCCGCCTTCATCTCGGCTTCGCCAAATCCCGCTGCTTTCATCGCTTCAGCGGATTCTTCGATCTGCTGCCGGATCGCTTCCCGGTTTACAATCTCAAGCGCGAGGTAAAGCTTTTCCGCCGTCCCGGTCAAATCCGGCTTCGCGCCCTCATGCCCTCCCGGGAGCTGCGGATCCTCGGTCATTATCTGACCGCCCTCCAGGAAGAACCTGTTTTTCATCCGTTCAAGCGCCTTCTGATAGGCAGACGGAATATCCGTAAAGCCCGCTATCTTGCCACCGGTCACGACGGTAAAATCCGAAGCCAATCCCTCGCAGGCACCGGCAATCATCGCATGCATTTCCCGCAGGAACCGCTCATTGCCGAGACCCTTGTTCAGAAGGATCAGCAAATACGGCTCCATGGCGACAGCAAGACCCGAGCCGGATTGCTCCAGCCGCTCGGATAATCGGCGTTTTATATGAGCATGGCCGGCTGTCTCCTCTTCATTCCGTTCATGCGTCTTGATGAGCAGCAGTTCGAACTCCGTCCAATCCAGTGACGCGGACAGTTGAGAAAGACTAGGGCCTGCGCTTCCTTCGGCGAGCAGCCGCTTCAAGTCATCCTCCGCATTGCCTTGACGTTCGTCCAATCGTTTCCGGCGGGTCTCATATTCGAGATCCAGCTCTTTCCTCAGGGATTGCAAGTAATCCATCAACTCGTCCTCGTCGACGGGCTTCAGCAAATACCCGTCAATCCGCTGGACGATAGCCTGCTTGGCGTATTCGAAATCCGCGTAACCGCTCAGAATCAATACATGCATCGTTCCGCCGTTCTCGCGGATCGTTCTGATCAGCTCAAGGCCGTTCATCTCCGGCATCCGGATATCGACGATAATGAGATCGAGCTCATGCTGCTCGCACTTCTTCAGGGCATCCTTGCCGTTGGCTGCCGTATCCACCACTTCGTAACCGAGACTCTCCCATTCCAGCAAGGTTCGGAGACCTTCCCGAATCATCGGTTCATCGTCTACAAGCAATACTTTATACATACAAATCCTCCCCAAAAGGCAAGGTGAAGGAAACCTTCGTCCCTATACCCGGTTCACTCTCGAATTGAAGCCCGTGCTCCGGTCCGTACGTCAGCTGCAGCCGCAAATGGACGTTGCGGAGTCCAATCCGGTTGTTCTCTGCATCCTCTGTTTCGTTCAAATGCTGGGTAAGCTTCTCCATTTTCTCGCGGGTCATCCCCGCTCCGTTATCCATGACGTCAACCCGGACATAATCGCCTTCCCTGGCTGCCCGAACCGTTACCTTGCCGCCCTCCATCTTGTTCTCGAAGCCGTGAATGACGGCATTCTCGACAAGCGGCTGAATAATAAGCGGAGGAATCGGCACTCTTTCCGCAACCGGATCCACGTGAAGCTCGTAGGATAACCGGTCTTCGTACCTGAATT
The DNA here is from genome assembly GCF_004345425.1 of Paenibacillus sp. BK033. Lineage (GTDB taxonomy): Bacteria > Bacillota > Bacilli > Paenibacillales > Paenibacillaceae > Pristimantibacillus. The sequence continues at coordinate 808,559 of NZ_SLVP01000001.1, read as the reverse complement.
TCTGAATGTCCAAATAGCAGCGGACAATATCCATCTCGTCGGCAAGCGGCGTAAGCCGCTGAGTCACCTCGATGCTGCGCCGCATCAGCTTGCCAAGCAGGCGGACCACCTGCGAAATCTCCTTTTCCCCTTTCAAATGGGCCTTCATCCGAATCGATTCCAGCGCGTTAAACAGGAAATGCGGATTAATCTGGCTGGCCATCATCTTCAGCTTGATCTCGTTCTGCTTGGCTTCGAGCAGACTTTTCATCTTGTTCGATTCCTGGACTTCCTCGACGAGACCGTTAATGCTCGACACCATGGAATTGAACTGCCTGGACAGCTGCCCAATCTCATCCTTGCCGTCAATCTCCATCACGATGTCCAGCTTGCCGGTCGCCACCTTCGTAATATGCTTGCTTAAACGGAGCATCCGCTTCGTAATGATGGTGGACACGCCAATAATCAGGAAAATAGCAATAATCAAGCTAATTGAAATCACCGTAAGGGCTAACGAATTAATCCGGTTGGCATCCGCTACAATCGTGTCAACGGAGAACACGGAAATGATGCGGAGCGTATTTCCGCTTGCTTCGGGTATCAATGGCTCAATCAGAACACGCGAGGCCTGACCGTCTATATTGGCGGAATACATCCCGCTTCTCTCTTGCACGATGCTTTGCTCGTAGTCGATTTCCTGCAGCGTTTTCCCCGCCCGGCCCATCCGGTTTGCCGCGACAATCCGGTTGCTGTCGTCAACGATCATCGTCTCGAAGGACTCCTGATTCAAGATGCTGTTCAGAGCCTGCATATTCAGCGTAATGACCAGAACGCCGCTTGTATTGCTGCTTGAAAAACTGATTCCGCGCACGAGACTCAAATAATTCCGCTTGTCCCGCTCATCCTCGAGAAAATACCAATTCACGCCGCTGCCGGGATTTAACGCATTTGTATACCAGACGGATTCCTTAATCGAATTGTCCGGCTGGATGAAATCCCAGTTGTTCAGCATCGTTGGATTTTCCATGTAAAACCGGATGTTCGCCACTTCGTCATGCTGCTGCCGAATCTCGTTGAAATCCGTATATTCCCGGTATGCCTTAACGACCTCGTAAGTCGATTCGTATTTCCGGTTCGTCACTGCCTCCAGCCGGCTGTTCTCCAGACGGTAAGCGCTGTCGTAAGCAACGTTCATCAGCTCGGTCGTTCTTGCCTTGACCCGCTGCACGTTCGTATGCGTCTGCTCCATCGCGTTATCCAGCGCCATATTGCGCAGCTCGTTTGTCAGAAACACGCCAACGATCAGAATTGGAATGAATACGACTACGATGCAGGATAAGATGAGCTTTGTTCTCAGCTTCACGTTGTTCAGCAGGTGCGAGAACATCTGAAACATCTTGCCAGCCCCCTGTCACCATCACAGAAAAATTTGATTGCGTTTACATTCTAGGGGTTCAACCGCTAATTGTACAGGGATTTTATCTCCAATTTGTCGGGTATGAACGGTTGCGCCTGCATGTTAAAATTTTTGAAACCCCTTACAATTAAAGGAGCTGACATTTGTAGTGACGCAACTTTCGGAAGCAAAATATCCATTTCAAAACCCCGACCTGCCGCTCGAGCAGCGCGTTAATGATTTGGTTAACCGATTCACCCTGGAAGAAAAAATCAATCTGATGTGCCAATACCAGGACGAGATTGCTTATCTTGGCGTCAAAGCCTACAAGCATGGCACCGAAGCGGCGCATGGCATGGCCTGGCTGGGCGAAGCAACAACCTTCCCTCAGCCGATTGGCCTCGCTTGTACCTGGGACAAAGACCTGCTGAAAAAAATCGGCAGCGTCATCGGCGACGAAGCGCGAGGCTTCTATTCCCAGAATCCGGCGCATAACGGTCTGACGTTATGGGCGCCAACCGTCGATATGGAGCGCGATCCGCGCTGGGGCCGTACCGAAGAGGCTTACGGCGAAGACCCGCATCTGACTGGCAAGCTGTCCGCGGCTTTAACCCAAGGCATTCAGGGCGACCATCCGTTTTACGTGAAAGCGGTCGCATCGCTCAAGCATTTCATCGGCAACAATAACGAGATCAATCGCGGAGAATGCTCCGTCAGCCTCGACCCGCGCAACAAAAACGAATACTACCTGAAAGCGTTCGAAATTCCGTTCAAGGAAGGCGGAGCGCTGTCGATGATGACCGCCTACAATTCGGTGAACGGCGTTCCCGCCAACATCAATCCGGATGTGAACAACATCGTCAAACGGGATTGGGGCATGAACGGATTTGTCGTAAGCGACGCCGGCGACGTGCTTGGCACCGTCAATGACCATCATTACGTCGAGACGTACAAGGAAGCGGTAGCTCTGACAATCAAAGCCGGCGTAGACAGTATTACCGACGATCACCCGATCTCGAAGCAGGCGATCCGCGATGCGCTGGCCGAAGGAATGCTGACGGAAAACGATCTCGACATCGCGCTGCGCAATACGTTCCGCGTCCGCTTCCGTCTTGGCGAATTCGATCCCGCAGACCGCAACCCTTATGCGGCGATCGACGCATCGGCGATCATGAAGCCGGAGCATGCCGAGCTTGCCCTTGATGCCGTGCGCAAAAGCATCGTGCTGCTCAAAAACGACGGTCTCCTGCCGCTATCCGCGGATAAGCTGAGCAAGGCTGCCGTTATCGGCCCGCTGGCCGGCATCGTGTACCGCGACTGGTACAGCGGCCTTATGCCGTATTCGATTACGCCGTTTGAAGGCATCCGGAAGAAAATGAACGGTGCCCATCAAGCAGTAACGCTGGCAACGGGCAGCAGCCGAGTGAAGCTTAAATCGCTGAAGAACGGCAAGTACGTGAGGCTTGGAAGCGACGAGAAAAACTCGCTGTCCGCAAGCTCCCATGGCTCCGATTCTGCCGATCTGTTCGAAACGACAGACTGGGGCTGGGACAGCCATACGCTTATCGCGGAAAATAACAAGCTCTACCTGACAACCGACGATGAGAAAATCACCGCATCGTCCGAGCATATCTGGGAATGGTTCACCAAGGAAGTATTCCACGTTCGTCCGCAGCATGACGAGAATGTCGTGACCTTCACGACCTGGAACAACCGTCCCGTAACCGTCAATGCCGAGAGCGGAGCCCTGGAAGTGCGGGATGGCGATGCCTCTGTCGCCGAGCCGTTTGCGGTTGAAAAAGAAACCGACGGCCTGCAGGAAGCGATTGCCGCCGCGCGTAACAACGAAGTCGCGGTTGTTGTTGTCGGCAATCACCCGCTCATTAACGGGAAAGAAACGATTGACCGCCCCGACCTGACGCTTGCTGCTTATCAAGAAAAGCTCATTCGCGAAGTCTATGCCGTTAATCCGAATACCGTTGTTGTGGTAGTCGGCAGCTATCCGTTCGCTATGCCTTGGGTCCAGGAGAATATTCCTGCGATCGTCTATCTGTCGCATGCCGGTCAAGAGCTTGGCCATGCGCTGGCTGACGTCCTGTTTGGCGACTACAACCCGGCTGGACGCGTCAACATGACCTGGTACGAGTCGGCTGACCAGCTTGGCGAATTTATGGATTACGACATTATCAAAAGCGAACGCACTTACCAATATTTTGCCGGAAAGCCATTGTATCCATTCGGGCACGGTTTGTCCTACAGCCGTTTCCAATACGATGCTCTCAAGCTTGAGCAGTCCGAAGATTCGATTACCGTTAGCTTCCGCGTTACGAATACTAGCGACATTGACGGCGAAGAAGTCGTTCAGCTGTACGCCAGAGCCTTGGAATCCCGCGTGAAACGTGCGCTCAGACAGCTTCAATCGTTCGATCGCATTGCGCTTGCTGCCGGTGAATCAAGGGAAGTAAGCTTCGTGCTGGACCGTTCCGCTCTCGCTTTCTGGGATGTAACCAGAAGCAAAATGTGCGTCGAGCAAGGCAGTTACGCGTTTCTCGTTGGCGCATCCTCCGGCGATATCCGCCTGGAAGGAGCCTTGACCGTTGCCGGCGAAACGATTCCGCCGCGCGATTTGTCCCAAGTTACGGGAGCCGTGAATTATGACGATTATTCCAATATCATCATCAGCGACAATGCCGAAGGCGGCGACAGCGCGGCAACAACGTCGTCCGTTGCATGGCTCCGTTACGATGACGCCCTGATTGGCGAAGAAATTTGCTTCTTCGAAGCCAGAGCCTTGTCTGCGAAAGGCGCATCCCTTGAAATCCGCCTTGATGGTCCGGACGGTCCGCTCGCTGGCAGCCTGACGCTTCAAGCAAGCTCCGCTTGGCAGACAGTCACGGCATCGGTCGAGCAAGCAGCCGGCAACCACCAAGTGTATCTGGTAGTTAGAGGCGAAGGCGAAACGAAGCTGAGCTGGTTCCGCTTCGGCAAATAGATATTTGTTAGCCCGGAAAGAGGAGTGAAACTCTCTTTCCGGGCTTTTTTGTTGCCGTGCGTATCTTAGTTACGCACGAATGGGCGAACAGCCGCTTGCTCTTTGGGAGCAAGCGGCCGGTCGCCTATCGTTTTACATCTACAGTTTTACAATGATCTTCTGACCGGAGGCTGGAACGAGCTTCAAGCCTTCTGAGGTTTGCTGCGAGTCAGCGCCTTCCACAGCCGCTGCTTGCTCAATGCCGCGCAGTACAACCTGCCATGGCTTGCCTGTGCCTTCATAGCTGATTTCAATGGTGCTGCCTGTGCGAGCCGCCTTAGCCGTTGCTTGCGGCTGTCCGTTCAGATCATGGATAACCGCTTTTGCCGTTGCGCCGTCTTCCAGCTCGAACAGGTGCAGCGTGACGTTATCCGCGTAATCGTAGTCCGGCTTTTGGTTGTTGTTTCCGACGGCAAGAAGCGTGTTAGGACGAACAAGCAACGGAATCGAGCTGTAGCCATGCTGCTCTTCTACCCATTTGCCGCCCTCAACCGTCGTACCGTCGATCAGGCTGGTCCATTTGCCCGCCGGTACGTAATATTTCGCCGTACCTTCGGTATTAAAGATTGGAGCAACCAGCAGGCTTTCGCCCAGCATGTACTGACGATCCAGGTAATGCGTCGTTGGATCCTCAGGGAACTCGAGAACCATCGCGCGCATCATCGGTACGCCTTTTTCCGTTGCTTCAACCGCATGGTTGAACAGATAAGGCATCAGGCTGCTCTTAAGCTCCGTGAAGTAACGAAGGACGTCAACGGACTCTTCGTCGAACAGCCAAGGCACGCGGTACGATTCGTTGCCGTGCAGGCGGCTGTGCGAGCTGAGCATGCCAAAGGCTACCCAACGCTTGTAGATATCCGGTGGAGCCGTCCGCTCGAAGCCGCTGATATCGTGGCTCCAGAAGCCAAAGCCGGAAAGACCAAGCGACAAGCCGCCGCGGAGCGATTCCGCCATCGAATCATAGTTCGCCGAGCAGTCGCCGCCCCAGTGTACCGGGTACTGCTGGCCGCCTGCCGTAGCCGAACGCGCGAACAGCATCGCTTCGTTCTTGCCGCGGTTTTCTTCCAGTACTTCGAATACCGCTTTGTTGTACAGCTGCGTATAATAATTGTGCATTTTCTGCGGATCGGAACCGTCGAAGTAAACGACATCCGTAGGGATGCGCTCGCCGAAGTCCGTTTTGAAGCAATCAACGCCCATGTCCATCAGACGTTTCAGATGGCCTTTGTACCATTTCACCGCATCCGGGTTCGTGAAGTCGACAAGTCCCATGCCCGCCTGCCATTTATCCCATTGCCATACGCTGCCGTCCGGCTTGCGAACGAGGTAGCCGTTTTCCATGCCTTCTTGGAAGAGAGGAGATTTTTGGCCGATGTAGGAGTTGATCCATACGCAAATGCGAAGACCTCGTTCTTTCAGGCGGCGAAGCATGCCTTCCGGATCCGGGAACATGTCCGCATCCCACTCGAAGTTGCACCATTCGTATTCTTTCATCCAGAAGCAGTCGAAGTGGAAGACATGAAGCGGAATATTGCGCTCAGCCATTCCTTCAATAAAGCTGTTAACCGTTGCTTCGTCATAGTCCGTTGTAAACGAAGTTGTCAGCCACAGGCCAAACGACCATGCCGGAGGCAATGCCGGTTTGCCGGTCAGCTTCGTGTAGTTGTCGAGTACGTCCTTCAGCGTTTTGCCGCCTACGATGAAGTATTCCAGATGCTCGCCGGGCACGCTAAAGCCAACCTTCGACACGACCTCGGAACCAATTTCGAACGATACGCGTTCCGGATGGTTGACGAATACGCCGTAACCTGCGCTCGATAGATAGAACGGCACGTTTTTGTATGCTTGCTCGGAGCTTGTTCCGCCGTCTTCGTTCCAGGAATCAACAACCTGGCCGTTCTTGATAAACGGAGTGAAGCGTTCGCCAAGGCCGTAAACCTGCTCGCCAACGCCAAGATCCAGCATTTCGCGGAAGAAAGCTTTGCCGTGATCTTGCACATAAGCCGCAGCCTTTTGCGCTGTGCCCGTCACCTTGCGGCCGTTCTGAATGAATTCCAGGCCCCAAGTCGGCGATTTGCGGATACGCGCCTGCAGGCCGCCGCTAGTAAGGGTTGTGTATTGCTCGTCTTGTTCGACGGTTACGCTATGATTGGCATCAACGAGAGTCTCGAATTCAGGGCCAACTTGTTTCACGCCGGCATGGTGTACCCAGCGAACTTTAATGACATCGGGAATTGGAGAGCTGATCTCGGCCGTAAGCATCGTGCCGTTCAGCGTATCGCCCTTGATGACGACCGGCTTTGTTGCCATGTAAGCCGTCAGTTTGCCGTTCTTTTCTTTCAATTCGCGAACGTCAACCGGATATTGCATCTCAACGCCTTCGCGAATTTGCCAATAACCATCGGTAAATTTCATGTTTATGTTCCTCCTCGAATAATTGCAAAGCAATTCGTAAGCGTTTGCTTATTGGATTGTTTAAAAGTCTTGCCTTGCAAGGATTTCTAGGGTGTATCCAGCCTACTCAGTAGCTTCTCGTACCTTGTAAGCGGTTATGTTATAATAATATTGTCTTATTCTCTGTAACTCTTCCTAAATATTGCTCATTATTATCACGATTTTGACATTTGCTATTTTTCTATAGGAGTTTTGTTTATGGATAAATCTTTGCTGAAAGAAGCTCGCAAGCATGGCAACCCGATCTATCCGGTCAGCCTGTACGAAATCACCTGTCCGGCTGATGCCCCTCTGCTGGATTTGCATTGGCATGACGAGCTTGAGCTGCTGCTAGTAACGGAAGGAAAAGCCGTATTCCGGGTAGATTTGCAGGATTATGAACTGCAAGCTGGTGAAGCAATCTTCGTTAATTCCGGTGAGCTTCATTCCGGATACGTTGTGGGAGACAAACCCTGCTCATTCAACGCTGTTGTGTTCCATTCCAGCTTGTTCAGCAGCGGATCCATCGATTATTTGTTCGACCGTTATATTTCTCCCGTTCTTGAGAGAAGATATGAAGTACCCGCCCATTTGCGCCGGGAGCCTGGGCCGGGCATCGAGCTTCTTGCGATGCTCGATCAGTTATTTGAGACTCACCGTAACGAACAAGCCGCTTCGGAGCTTACGATAAAAGGCTTGTTATTTGGCATATTGGCCAAGCTGGTCAGCTTAGGGAAGCCTTCCGTACGGGTGAAGCCGGAACAAGAAGGCTTCCGGATTGAACGGCTGAAGACCGTCATCGAATATATCGAGCAAAATTATGCCGAGCCTATTCCTCTGCAGAAGCTCGCGGAGCTGGCAAGGATGAGCGAGTCGTATTTCTGCCGTTTCTTCAAACGCATGACTACAAAAAGCCCCATCGAATATATGAACAGCTATCGCGTCCAGCAGGCGGCCAGCCGTCTTAGGCAATCAGATGCCAAGATTATGGAGGTCGCGCTCGACGTTGGCTTCAACAGCTTAAGCTACTTCAACACCGTATTCCGACAGCGCTTTGGCTGCACGCCGAGAGAATACCGGAGCCGCCTGCAGGAAAACGCGTAAGCCGGCTGCCTGCGAATCGCAAGCAGGGTCGCCGAGCTAGTTGCGCAACTTATGGTTCCTTAACGATGCGCGGCATCGTTAAGGAAGAAGCAGCATGACTTATTGCGAAGCTTAACGATGTCCCGCATCGTCAAGCAGTCGTTTTACACTTGATTTTGAGCATTTTTGCGCGATTTCAGCGTTCTTAACGATGTCGGGTATCGTTAAGACCACGGCAAAGTCACTAATAGCAAGGCTTGACGATGTGGCATATCGTTAAGCCTCCATCATAAAGGGACTGTCCTTCAGCATTCAGCTCACGGACAGTCCCTTTCATTTTATATTAATTCGAATTCCGCCTCCCGCGCTTCCATCGAGTTCCCTCCAATATAGACGGAAAACTCGCCTTCCTCTGCGCAGTAGCGAAGGTGCTTATCGTGATATTTCAAATCCTCTTCGGTAATCCTGAAGCTGACTTCCCTTGCTGCTCCCGGCTCTAACGTAATCTTCGCGAAGCCTCGCAGCCTTTTTACCGGTCGGACTGTGCTGCCGTAATGATCCCGGATATACATTTGAACGGTCTCTTCGCCAGCATGACTGCCAGTATTCGTTACCGTTACCGACGCAAGAATCGTATCCCCGCGCTGCAACGACGTTTTGTCCAAACGGATGTCCGAATAAGTAAAGGTCGTGTAGCTCATGCCGAAGCCGAACGGATATAATGGGTCGTTGGGACCATCGGTATACTTGGACAAGAAGGCTTCGTGCTGATTGCTCTCGGTTACCGGCCGGCCTGTTTGAAAATGATTGTAATATACCGGGATCTGCCCTTCTTGGCGAGGGAAGCTCATCGTCAGCCTGCCCGTAGGATTATACTCCCCGAACAAAATATCCGCCGCAGCCGCGCCTGCGCAAGAGCCAAGGTACCAGGTTTCCAGAATCGCGTTAACCTTCTTCTCGAGTCCGTTGAATACAAGCGGTCTGCCGTTTGTAAGAACCAGTACGGTAGGTTTGCCCAGCTGCGCAACAAACTCCGCCAGCTCCCGCTGAGCACTCGGCAGTCCGATATCCATACGCGAAGCAGCCTCGCCGCTCATTGTCCATGTTTCCCCCAGCGCAAGAATAACCGCATCCGCCTCTTGCGCCGCCATTTTCGCCGCCGTAAAGCCGCCTTCGATTGCAGCATTTACTTCACAGCCTATTACGATATCCAGCTCTATATGAGGGACAAGCTCGCGAATCCCCCCCGCAAGCGTAATCGTTCGTTCGTGATACTTCGTTCCCTGCCACGGACCCAGCTGATCCTTGCTGTCAGCAAACGGTCCAATTAACGCAAGGCGCTTGATGCTTTTATTGAGCGGGAGAACGCCGTCATTTTTCAATAGAACAGCCGACTTAAGCGCAAGTACCTTACTCGCCTTCAAGTGATCCGAATGAAAATGATACTCTGCTTCCTTCTCCGGCCGGATATACCGGAATGGAACATCCATAATCCCAATCCTGTATTTATACGTTAAAATGCGCCGGACCGCCTGATCCAGCTGCTCTTCGCGCACTTTCCCTTCTTTAATGAGCGTAGGCAAATGGGAGGCATAAGCACGGGTCACCATTTCAATGTCCATCGTTGCGTCAAGTGCCAGCTTGGCCGCTTCCTTGCTGTCTTTTGCCGCACCGTGGGCAACAATCTCTTCAATCGATCCGTAATCCGAAATAATCATGCCGTCGAATTCAAGCTCGTTCCGGAGAAGATCCTTCAGCAAAAACTCGCTGGCCGCGCACGGAATCCCGTCATATTGGTTGAAGCCATTCATCACCGAAGCGGCTCCCGCTTCAATCCCCGCCTGAAATGGCGGCAAATAGAAGTCTCTCAAGGTTCGCTCCGACATATCCACCGTATTATAATCGCGGCCCGCTTCACCTGCCCCATATCCCGCAAAATGCTTCAGACAAGCGATCATCGTCTCCTCGCTAAACAAGCTTTCCCCTTGGTAGCCTTCAACTTGAGCCTTGGCAATGAGCGCCCCCAGGTAAGGGTCTTCGCCCGCCCCCTCTACCACGCGTCCCCACCGGGGATCCCGAGAAATATCCACCATCGGAGCATGGTTGTACGTAATGCCGGTCGCCGTCGCTTCTTTTGCCGCGATCTCGCACGCGAGCTTAATCGCTTCCGGATCCCAGCTGCATGACCAGGCCAGCGGGACCGGAAAAATCGTCTGAAAGCCGTGGATAATATCCGAATTGAACAGAAGCGGTATGCCATGAGGAGATATTTCAACGGCAATCCTCTGCAGCTCGAATATCCGCTCCGACTCCATTGCGCCAAGAACCGTCCCGACTCGTCCCTGCTCCAGGAGCTTCTCCGCGCTTTCGGATTCCACCTCTCCGCCGAGCGACACCCGGGAGCCCAAGCATTGACTCATTTGGCCGATTTTCTGATCTATCGTCAGCTGCCGGAGCAGCTTTTCTACTTGTTCCGAAATATCCTTGTCCGTCCTCGGTTTAATCGGATCTGTGGGACGATTAGCTTGAAGCAACTCTCGCCATCTTCTTGCCGCCTGCATCTTCTCTTTCATTTCAAGTTCCCCTTCCCTATGTAAACCTTTAATTCCATAGTAGAAGAGTGTTTGCCGCGGAACTATCCCTATTATTCGGTTGTGAAAAAGAAGATTTTCGGAAGTGAGTATTAACTCGCCTCACCTGACTATGGTAAAATAATGGAATCTCCTTGAGAGGGTGATTGCTTCTTGATAGAAATAGATCAAAGCCAGTTGATTACTTCCGAAGCCGAGCTTCGTTCGTTAATCGACTATCCCAGTGAACTTGTTCAACATAAAGTGATCTCCGCAATTGATTCCAACTGCCGCGATTTTATCGCCAAATCTCCTTTTCTCGTTGTATCGACTGCCGATTCCTGCGGGCATTGCGATGTATCCCCACGAGGCGATTCGCCGGGGTTTGTTCATGTTCTGGATGACAAGCATCTGATTATTCCGGAACGCCCGGGTAACAAAAGAATAGACACTCTGCGCAACATTTTATCGAATCCGCATATCGGCATGCAGTTTTTTATTCCGGGGCTTGGAGAAACTCTAAGAATAAACGGTCATGCTTACCTAACGAAAGAGGAGAATCTTTTAAAACCGCTTTCCGTAAAAGACCGCGCACCTCAAATCGGGATCGTCGTAAAGGTCGAAGAATGCTATATGCATTGCGCTAAAGCATTTCTTCGCTCCCGGCTGTGGAAGCCCGAAACCTGGCTCGGCAACGAGCAGCTTCCCTCCCCCGCCCGAATTATTTCGGAGCATGCGAATCTGGACGGATCAACCCCGGAGGTTATTGCCGCCAGGCTTGAAGACGGCTATAAGAACCGGTTGTATTAATCATAATGCGAGGTTTTTTCAATGAATTTAGACCGCAAAGTGGATGGCTTTATAAACAAGTCCAAGAAGTGGAAAGAAGAATATATCAAGCTGAGAGAAATCGTGCTCGACTGCGAATTGACCGAGGATTTCAAATGGATGCATCCATGCTACACGCATGAGGGCAAAAACATTCTAATCATCCACGGCTTTAAGGAGTATTGCGCCATTCTGTTTCAGAAAGGCGCTTTGCTTAAGGACCCTAACGGCATTCTCATTCAACAGACGGAAAACGTGCAGGCCGCGCGCCAAATCCGGTTCACGAACGTGGAGCAAATCATAGAGATGGAAGCTATCCTGAAGGCTTACATTCTTGAGGCCATCGAGGTCGAGAAATCCGGCCAGGAAATTTCTTATAAAAAAAATGACGAGTATACGGTCCCGGAAGAGCTCCAAGCAAAATTCGATGTCCGGCCTGCTTTTAAGGAAGCGTTTTACGCGTTAACGCCAGGCCGGCAAAGAGCGTACCTGCTTCATTTCGCTGCTGCCAAGCAATCCAAAACGCGCGAAGCCAGAATTGAAAAATATTATCAGCAGATACTTGACGGCAAAGGATTAAATGATTAGGGCACAAAACTCTACCGCCTCGTAATGAGACGGCAGAGTTTTTCTTATTTGCCCCACTATCTAGCTGTATGCTGCAACGTCATTTACCTGTATCTCCCTAACTTGTATTTCACCTGCTCCAGCAGGGGTTGTGCTATCGCTCTTGCTTTCCTTGCGCCTTCTCTCAAGATATCATCCATTTGGTCCTTGGACGCCATATATTGATTGTATTTCTCCCGCGGTTCCTCCAGGAAAGCGTTCATTACCTGAAAGAGCTCCAGCTTGGCTTCTCCCCAGCTGATACCGCTTCGGAATCGCTCACGCATTTCTTCGATCTGCCCATCCGTAGCAAACTCTTTATATAGCAGAAAAATAGTAGAGGCGTCAGGGTTTTTAGGCTCGTGCGGCGGGGTAGAATCGGTCTTGATTCTGCTAATCAGCTTCTTCAAGCCGTCGGCCGACTCAAACAGTGGAATCGTATTGTTGTAGCTTTTGCTCATTTTTCGGCCATCCAGCCCCGGTATTACCGCGGTTTGCTCATCCACGATATAGTCCGGCAGCTTGAAGGTCTCCCCAAAGCTGCGATTAAAGGCTTCCGCCAAATCCCTTGCAATCTCGACGTGTTGAATCTGATCCTTGCCGACCGGAACTTGATCCGTCCGGAAGAGCAGGATATCCGCCGCCATAAGAATAGGGTAAGTAAACAAGCCCATGTTGACGCCAGCATCGGTATCCACGCCTATCTGCTCGTTCTTATCCACGATTGTCTTATAAGCATGAGCACGATTCATCAGGCCTTTAGGCGCCATGCATGCCAGAATCCAGCTTAGCTCGAATATTTCCGGCACATCCGATTGGCGGTAAAAAACAACCTGCTCCGGATTAAGTCCCAAAGCGAGCCAGGTTGCGGCAATCCCGTAAGACAAGTCGTTAAACTCATCCCGATTTTGAATAAACGTTAGTCCATGATAGTCGGCGATGAAATACAAAGCCGTATGATCTTGATTTTTCGCAATCTGCAGGGCCGGCTTGATAGCCGCGATGTAATTGCCGATATGCACTCTTCCGGTTGGCTTGATGCCCGTTAATACAATGCTCATGCTCTTGCTCCCTTCCTCCCTATCAAATAAAAAAGGGGCTCTCATCCTTGGAAAAGGACGAGAAACCCCGTGGTACCACCTTCATTAGCCCGATTCACGCAAATCGGACTCGCTTAGACGTATCGACGCATGCTGGATGCTGGAATACGCGTCTCTTGTAACGACGAGACTTTCGCCAAAGCCTACTCAAAATCTTTTTCGGTTTGGATGCTCCGAAGCCCACTTCGGCATAATCCCTACACTGATTCGCACCACCCATCAGCTCTCTGGAGTATTCGTTATGCGTACTCTCTTCATCATCGCAAGTTGGTATTTTATTTTGTTATTCCATTTTTACAACACAACGAACAGTATTGTCAATTATTTACTTCAAAAGTTGTTCGGTATCCCGAATGACTTCCCTCAGCAGGCTAAGGGCTTTCTTTAAATCATTCGGACTTTCCGTGACCAGGGCGAATATTTCATTTATCCGATGAGCGTATTGGCTTGGTGCATTAGAAAACGAATCGACGATAGCAGATGCTCCCTTCTCATTCATCAAGTAGGTCTCATTAACCGCAAACAATACCTGATTCAAGCAAGCCACAGATCTGAAGCAGCAGCCAGCGATATAAGATAAATCTTTTTTATGGATGCCCTTGTATCCATTCTCGAGAGAAAAGCCTGCCTCCCAGAAAAACCTTTGAATCACTGCTTGTTTAAAAGCAGCAGGATACGGAGTCGTTCTGCTTTTTAGTTGACCCACAATCCCCGTAGGATCCCATAACGCTTGGCACAGCGCTATCTCGGCCAAATAGATCGAATTGACGAATCCATGGGGATGTCCCGGCTGGTAATCCATAGTGATTTCTCCGTTGATGCATTGTTCGATCACTTGCGACACTTTGCGTTGATCCCGATAGAGAAAATCGACGGGAAATTGATTGATTTTCAGCCAGCCCCCGCCGTTAATCCACGGTCCCCATTCGCCTGTTTCTGTCACAACGTTTTCTCTATGCTCGTCGTCCATTCCGGCAGCGGCTTTACGAAGCTCGGATATGTCGAGCCCTGCCTCGGAATCGTAGTAGATCCCAATATCGATATCCGAATTGGGGTTGTCCGTCCCTCTAGCCCTTGAACCGCCGAGAACAATAGCCGTTACGCCTTTTATTTGTTTCAGATTGCCCACCATATCCGAAATCATCTTCGTTATCCCCATAATCCTCACCAACCTCTATCATCAATTATGTTCTATTATAATGATTTCCGTTATCCGCTTGAATGGAGAGCTTTTTTATATAAAAAACTGCCCCTAAAGGATCGCCTTTAAGAGCAGCTCTATAAAACTATTTCGTATAAATCCGGTACAGGACCACCGCTGTTTGCGCTTTGGTCACATTGCCCCGCGGGTCGATCCTGCCGCCGCTGCCGATAAGGATGCCGGCTTTCACCAACGTTGCCATATCCTCCACCGCGTATTTAGCAATCGAACCGCTGTCCTTAAAGCCGTTCAGATCGGAAGCGCTGCCTGCCGCTGAGGCATCCAGCTTGCCTGCCGCCTTCAGTGCGCGCACGACAAAGGAAGACATCTCCTGTCTCGTAATCGGGGAGTTGGGCTGGAATTTATCATTACCGGTTCCATTCGAAATGCCCAGCGACCTAGCGGTTCCGATGGTTTCATAGTAAGAGTCGGTCGTCTCCATATCCGCAAAATTTGCATCAAACTTGGCCGTAAGCCCCAGCGCTTTCATCAATCCATCGATAAATTCCGCTCTTGTGATAGGAGCAGACGGACCAAATACATTCACTGAAGCGCCGTTCATCACGCCTTTCGCCGTCATCGCTTCAATGGCTTGGGACGCCCATTGGGCGGAAGAGATGTCGTTAAAAGCAACCTCAGCATAGGCAACGGCATACTTGCTGAAGTGTGTCGTCGTAAACATGACTTGCCCCGTTGCCGGATCGTATCGCCCGCTTGGAACGGGATGAAGCTTACCCGCGCCGTCCACGTACCAGATTACAATCCGCTCCGGATTTTTCAGTTCTTCGGCTGTTGGCTTGTAATCGATGCCGACGGTAACAGGCGCATCCGGGTTATTCCAAGCGATAACCTTGCCGTCCGCCATAGCTGTCAGCTCAACCATCGGATGCGAGCCAATACGATCTTTCGCTTCGGCTGGCAATCCAGCCACGTATGCCTCTGCAAGAGATAAACTCACTTTCCCGCTTACTTGCAGCTCAGAAGAACTAAACATGTTGTTCGGGATGACCATCGTACCTGCCGGTGTCGCCAGCTCTACTTTCTTATCGGCTTTCAATTGACCGGCCGCGGAGAACAGCTCCTTCGGCAGATCAACGGTATAAGCCTTCGCGGAACCAACGGCCGATAGGCTTACCTTAATGGTCTTCACGCCCCTTTGATCCGCTTTAGCCTGACTTAACAGGACAGCCAGCACAGAGCTGGACAACTCCGCTCTCGCGGCATCGCCTGTCTGCGCAACCGGCTTGAGTTCAACCGTGCCGTTCACGGGAACCGGCGAAGGAATGCCATTGCCGTTTGATGGAGGAGTTGACGTGCCCGGATCACCGCCGTCGCCTGGATCAGTACCCGGATCCGGATTTTCCGCACCTTCCGTTGTCACTTGAATGTAATCAATAATCACATCCGAGTCGCCGGGGTCGCGCTGGATCTTAATGGCTGCGCCTTCCGGAATATCGACAGGTACCGTTACTTCCTCATAATGACCGGTCCAGCCGCCCGTATTCGCAAACACGATATCCGTTTTCTTCTCGCCGTTGACATACAGGCTGAGATGGCGGCCCGCTTCCTCCCCGGAATAACCAACGGTAAAACGATTGCCGGCAATCACGTCCGGGAACTCCAAATAGCTGCCATCCACCCAAATAAAATGAACCGCTTGCCCGTTAGAAGCCGGGCCGTCCACAAACGGAGAAGTCGCATGGCCGTCTCCATCCGCGCCGAACAATTTCGCATACTCGGCTTCGTATTTATCCGATACCGCCATGTCGATCAGATTTACCGGAACATCCGGCTTGCCGTCATCCTGCAGCTTTACTTCGACACCTGCGGGGACGGCTATTTTGAACTCTTTTGCCTGCGGCGCGCCTTGCGTATCGGGGAATAGAAGCTTTCGCTTATAAGCTCCGTCCACGTACAGGCTCATCTGTCCATCCGCGGTGCTGCTGTAATTCACGAGCAAGGAAAGACCGGCAACCGTGCTGGTGACGGTCAACCCGTTGCCCGCCGTTTGGTCGTTATCGGTGCGAATCGTCAAATTATCTAGACTTACCGGATTTTCGCCAGGCTTCGCTTCGAATACCAGCTGAACCGAGTCTCCCGCCGAAATCGATACCGGAACGGACACCACTCCATAGGTTCCCGTATATCCGCCCGTATCCGAGAAGACGACCTTTTTCTTCGAGCCGCCGTTGACATACAGGTACAGCGTGCCTTCGCCCTGGCTGGCGTAACGGATATCCGCCGTATTACCGGCAATGACATTGCGGAAGGTCACGCCTGACGCAGGCGTATTGATGCCGCCAACGCTTAATCCTCTTGAAGCCTGATCCGCCGTTACAAAAGCGCTGCCCGACAGCTCCGCGTCCTCAGCTTCATAAATGCCTTTTACCTTTACATAATCCAGGTTGACCTCGCTGTCTCCCGCATCCTTCTGCAGCTTGATCGCAGCGCCTTCCGGAATAGACGCCCGAACCGATACGGTATTGTACTTGCCGTCCCAACCGCCGCCTTCGTAAGCGGGGAAAACAACGCTCTGAACTTTTTCGTTGTTCATATAAAGCGTCAGCTTGCGGTTATTCGAATCGCCGCTTGCATAAGCGATTTCAAGCTCGGTTCCCGCGCTTGCGCCCGGGAATTCGAAGGAGCCGCTCCCGTTATCCGGCGCCCACAGCCGTGCAGCGCCTTGGCCGTTGGATGCCGATGCGTCGTTATAGGCGCCGGGCTTAATGCCGTCATTCGACTCTCCGTTCATAACTGAATATTCCGCTTCGTATTTGTCCGAGATCCGGAAGGCATCCAGCGATACCGTCTCGGCTGCTCCTTCATTGCGAAGCTCGATGGAAGCGTTGCCCGGGATATGCGCTTTGATCTCCAGCCAACTCCATGCGCCGGAAGTAGCCGGGAACGCAGCCGTGCCATTCGGCTCTCCGTTTACGTATAGCTTCAGCTCTCCGCTCTCCGCGGCAGCGTAACGGACGAGTATCGCTTTGCCGCCTTTAACCTCGGAAAGCGTAACCGCCGCACCGTCACCAAGCGCATTAACTTTCCAGCCGCCCGAAGCATTCGCGTCAGCCGAAGCCTCAACTCCGTTCAACTGCCCGTCTTCCGCTTCGTACCGATTGTCCGATGCATAGTTTCCGGCAGCTTCGGCCGAATCAATCGCGGCAGCCGGAGCAAAAGTATCGCCGCTGTCATGCTTCAGCGAAACAACTGCACCAGCCGGAATTTCAACGTCGGCGCTTACCGTCGCATAAGCCCCCTCAGCCGTTGCCGGGAAAGAAACCGTGCCTTTCTTCATGCCGTTCACGTAGAGGCTTAACGTTCCGTCAGCGGCACTTGCGTATTTGACAACAAGCCTGCTGCCTGCATTCATCCCCGGAAGCTCAAGCGAATCTCCAGCTGCTCCGAGACCGTGAACCGCATAGCCGTACATGGCATTCCCATCGGAAATAACGGCTGCTTGGCCATACAGATTCGCATTTTCCGCTTCGCGCTGCTTGTCGCGGATTTCCATATAATCAATTGGCGCGGTATGGTCGGTCTGCTTCGTATTTTGCAGCTTGATTACCGAGCCGTCCGCCACTCTCTCATCGGTCTGAATCACTTCGTATTTGCCCCAGGATCCGGTATAAGGCATCACGATATCTTTCTTGTAAGCTCCGTTTACGAATAAGCCAAGCTGTCCGTTCGTACCCGGATTCTCGCCTTCCGAATAACGGACGCGCACCTCGTTGCCGCCCCGCACGCCTTGCACCTCAACGGCATCCCCGATATCGGCAAACGCCCAAGCCCAATAGCTGCCGGAGGGTCCGTTTGGCTCGGTTACCGCGTTATACCAGGTTCTGGCATTGCCGTAGAAATTGCCGTTCTCCGCTTCGTAGACACCGGTCAGCTTTATATAATCGAAGTGAACCGGCGTATCGCCGTTGCCGTCATTCTGAAGCTTGATCCTGGAGCCAGACGGGATGTCGATATCCAGCGCGCGCTCGGCAAAAGGGCCGCTCCAGCTGCCGGTTGGCGCAAACGTTATTTTCTGGGCAAACTTGAAGTCTTCGCCCGGCTTCGCTACATACAAGCTGAACCGGCTGGCCGATTGAACCGCCTCGTTCGTATAGCCAATGATTACGCGGTTAGCCGCTTTGACATGGTCGAACTGGACATAAGCGCCTTCGCCGCCGGTCGCGATGACTTGCCCTTGGGCGGATGCGGGAGAAGCTTCGCCTTCGTAATGGGCTGCCGCACCGCCGCCAACAACGGCCGCTTCCGCCTCCATTTTATCCGAGAAGCCCGCATAATCCACAATAAGAGAATCATCCGCCGCGTTGCCCGCTTCCTTCTTCAGGATGATTTGCATGCCGTCCCGAATATAAGCGTTCAGCACCGCCGTCCGGTACCCCCCGCCTGTTGCCGGCAGTCCAATAACGCCAAGCGTATCGGTCTTATAGACCGAAGCGTCATCCACGTTATCCCGGTACTTGGCATAAACGGTAAACGAGGCATCCGTATTGGATTTATACCTTACCGAAACGGAGCCGGCGCCGTTCTTGTTGGTGAAAGCGATAAAGCTTCCGTCTGCCGCAAAGCCCGTCATTGCAGCTCCGCCCGATGCGGTCCGGTCATCCTGCAGGGCAACACCGTCAGAGACGGTGCCGCTGTTCTCCGCTTCGACAATTCCCGCTACGTCCAGGTTATCGACGCGAACGCGGCTTCCGCCGTTCTCGCAAACCAATTTCACCGCGGCTCCGGCCGGTATATCCGCATCTATCGGTCTTACATTATAAGCGCCTTTCCAAACGCCATTTGCCGGGAAGACGACATCCTTTTTCCTAGCGCCGTTGACGTAAAGAGCAAGTTTGCCGTCCGCTTCGCCTGCATACCGGACAAGCAGCTTGTTGCCGGCTTTCACATTGGTGAACTCTACCCCGTCGCCTGCTGCCGCAAGATCCGCTCCCGCTTCGCCGGAAGCTTTGATGTCGGCGTATACGGAGGCTCCGCCAATCAAGTTCGCCGTTTCGGCTTCATTCTTCTCGATAACCGAGACGGAATCCAAGCCGACTGCGGCTGTACCGGAATCAGCCTGCAGCTTAACCGCTGCTCCCGCCGGAATATCTGCGTTAGCCGTCGTTGATTTGTAAGCGCCGGTTAACGCTCCCGTCGCAGGGAACCGGACATCGGTCATATGGCGTCCGTTCACGTACAATGCAAGCTGCGCATCCGCCGCTGCCGAGTAACGAACCTGCAGCTGGCTTCCGCCCGCCACGCTCGGGAACTGCAAGGAATCCCCGGTGCCGGAGACCACCGCCTGCTTGCCGCTGTAGGCAGCCGCATCCCCGGCGACCGCCGCAGCTCCGCCTAATACGGCCGACTCCGCTTCATACCAGCCAAGGCTGGCAATCGAGTCCAGCTGCAAGCCTGCTGCGCTGTTATTGCCGTTTCGCTGAATGACGATGGTTGCATCATTCGGTATGGCACTGTTGATATAAACTTCCCTAAACGCGGATGAGCTTCCGGTTGACGGGAAAGAGACGTTAAAGCTTTGGCCGCCGATATACACCGTCATGCTGTTATCCTGCGTGCCGGAATAACGGATCTTCAGCTGTTTGCCGCCAACAACTCCGTTAAACACCGTGGAAGCTCCCGGAAAATCAAGATCCGCCGCGACGCCGCTGCCGGAAGCAGCCGGATTGGCAAAACCATGCGCTCCGTTGTACAAACCGGATGCAAACTCCGCTTCGTAATCTCCGTTAACCTGCAAATAGTCGATATTCATCTGCCCGCTGCCGGCCGTTTCGCGTACCAGCTTCAGCGTCTTGTGCCTGGCTTGACGCCCGCGCCGCCAATTTCCAGATAACTTCCTTGCTCCGCGGGCAAGGTCACGCCTTGACCGCCGGAAGCCGCAGCATCTTGATACAATGAACCGTTAGTCTCGGTATCCGCTTCCGCTTCGTAATAGCTGTAAGCCTGCAGGCTGTCCAGCTTTACCGCTCCGTCCCCGCTATCCCGCACAAACTTCGCCGAACCAAGCAAAGGCACATTCGCATGGATGTACATCTCGCCCCAGCCATCCGTTGCCGGGAAGCTGACCCTCTCCTGGAAGGAGCCATTGATATAGAAGCTTAGCGTGGTGTCCGCTGCCGCCGAATATCTCACCTTCAACAGACTCGCCGCATTAACGTTGAAAAATTGCACGGTCATGCCTTCCGCCGCAAGCTCCGCCAGCTTCCCGCCCGATGCCTCGGCATCCTCGGAAATAACGGCATCGGACAGCGCCGCAAGCGGGTCTTCCGCTTCCAAGGCGGCTGTCGAAGGATAATCCAGCGTCCAGTCGCTAACGGTCAGCGGATTGCCTTCCTCCTTATACAGGTTTTGCGCAAAATAGAGCGTTCCTCGCACGTTAAACGACTTTCCGCCCGACGAACCGTCCTTATAGAACGCTGTTGTATCCTTAAGCGCCAGCCGTTTCGCTGCCGCCGTCTTTACAAGGCCCGCGGTCTGCGAGGTCGGGTTGTAATGATTAAACTCCGACGTATGGAAGCCGTATTCGATAATCTTCGGAGCATCCGGGTACTGGGCCATAAAGCGGTCCATTCCCTGCTGCAGCCTCGGCTGGTTAATGCGCTCCGAAGCGGATGCCGTTTCATCGGGGGGACTTCCCGCCGGATAACTGTAGTTATTCAGGAAATAACCGTCCGCTTTATGCGCAATATCCGCATAGGACGGCGTATGATAAGCGAAATCCCAGCCGTAAAACACGCTTAGATACAGCTTTGCCAAGGAAGAATCGCCTAAAATATCGCGCAGGCGGTGCATGAGATCATCCGCATACGCCACCTGGCTGCTCGACCATTCCGGGTTGGCGCGGCCATCCGAATACAACGCGTTCTTGAAATGATCGGCTACGGCACCGTCGTCAACCGGCATGTTAACGGCAAAATAAGCGACATCCTTCAGCCTGTCATTCGCTTTCAGATAATCCAGCAGCGCCGTATAGCCATGCTCCGGATCATTCGTATTGTAATGATTAATGACGCTGACCGCATCGCTGTGCGCCGGGTCGTTATCGTCCCAATCGAAGGTGCTGCCGTCGTAGGCCTCGATCCGGATAATTGCCTTCTGACGGTTTTTCTCCAGCTCATCGAATAACGCATCGCGGTCGGCGTCCGTCATCTGGACAATGTTGTAAAAGCCAATCGCGTTCACGTTCGTGGCTTCCTTCATCCGTTTGAAGTCAAAGACCATTCGCTCCCGGAAGTTCGCATCCGGGTTGAAAATATAAGTCGAACCGTTAATCGCCCCGTCCGGATTCTCGTACAAGTCCACATATGGCCCCTCATAGGGCGTCATTGCCGCCGCATCGGGGGATGCGGCGGCTTTGGCCTTGCCCGCGGGAGCCATTGGGCTGCCTGCGATGCCAAGCGTTAACAAACTGGCTATCAAGCCGATCTTCAAGCTTTTCTTCATCACGTTGCTTTCTCCTCTCCATGCTGCCGACGCTATTAAGGCAGGATGACATAATCGATGTTGACCGCGCTGTCCCCCGAATCCCGTTGAAGCCGTACCGTTGCGCCCCAAGGAATCGTGACGGACAACGTCTTGGTTGCGTAAGTACCCGTCCAGCCGCCTGTCGAAGGAAACGAAACATCCTGGACATGCTGTCCGTCGATATACAGGCTTAGCTGATTGTTGCCCGAGCAGGCGTACCGGATTTGCAGCGAGTTGCCCTTCTTGCTGTTGAAGAAAGCAAGCGCATCGCCGGCCGCATCCAGTCCTTTCACCCCGGAACCGCCGGAAGCCGCCGAGTCGGCATAGGTAACCGCCTGCCCGTATCGGCTGCCGTTCTCCCCTTCAATCTTGCCGGTTGCCGGGTATTCCAGCGCCCAATCCATGAGAGCCGAAGGGCTTCCTTCTTCCTTCAGCAGGTTATAGCCAAAGTACAGGCTGCCTTTTACGTTCGCGTAATTGGTTTTATAGAAATTGGTCGTAGCTTTGAGGGCCTTCTGCTTCGCGGCTTTTGTCTTAACCAGTCCCGCCGTCTGATTCGGATTCACGCCGCCGTTAAACTCGGAGGTATGAAAGCCGTATTCGATGACCGTATTTTTGCCGCTGTATTGCGTCTGGAATTTCGTCATGCCCTGCTGCAGCCGCGTCTGATTGATAAGGACCGCATCCGTTGCGGTTTCGTCCGGAATCGTAGAGCCGGGATAGGTGTAATTGTTAAAGAAGTAGCCGTCGGCGTTCGAGCCCGTGTACGAAGGAATGTCATAAGCAAAATCCCAGCCGTAAAAGACGCTTAAATACAGCTGCCCTCCCGAAAAACCAAGGGAACTCAGCTTCGTTCTCATCTTGCTGACAAAGCTCGACGCATAGCTGATCTGCCTCGTCTGCGACGTTGACGAATTAATGCCGCCAAGCCTCGTCTGCACGGAAGGATCGTCCACCGGCATATTCAAGGCAAAGTAAAGCACGCTGCCTCTCTTGCCGGCGCTGCTCACGTCAGCGAGCAAAGAATTGTAATGGTTAATTACCGTATCCGCATCGGAGATATTAAAAGCAAAATTGCTCGTATCATACCATTCAATCCGGACAACGGCCTTCATGCCAAGCGCTGAAAGCGTGCTGAACAGAAGATCGCGGTCGCTTTGGCTAATATTTTCGAGACCGTACAGGTTTAAGGTATTGATGTTGTATTCGCTCTTCATAATCGGCAGGTCATGCTGAATGCGCGCGGCCGTATCCTTGCCGGGATTCAGCTCGTATTCCGCGCCTTGAATCCAGGTGCTTGCAGCGACGTAGCTGCTGTAAGGCGTCATGCTGCTGACCGCGTAGACGGAAGGAATTTTCATCAGGCTAATCGCAAGAATCGTTATCATGGCATACAAGATAGATTTGGACAGGAAACGTCTGTTCATCTTCCAACACCCTCCATTATTCGTTTTATGAAAATGTTGAATGCGCTTGCAAAACGACCGCCAAACGAAAGGGAATTGCATGATGCAATTCCCTCTACTCTTTATGCCCCTTCTTACTGCAAGCCTTTATCCAGCTCGGCCGTTACGGACTTCACCTTAGGCTCGATGCTCTTCAGGAACGAATTCCATACTTGCTCAGGGTTATTCGATACAACGGCTTTAATGAAGTTATCGCGCACATCGTCGCCAAACGTACCGTATTTGTTTTTGTTCGGTGCGGTAAAGAAGTCCAGATCGTAGTTGTTAGGCGTCATAACCGGACCGGCCGCTTCTGCTTTCTCTACATAGGTTTTGAGCAGGTCGTTTTTCAGGTAATCGCTGTAGAGCGGGTTGCCTTCCAGCCATACGTCCGTGCCTTCAAGAATGAACCATTTCGTAAACATTTTTTGGTCGTTAATGTAGTTCTTGCCGTTATCCTTCGTAAACGAGTAATTGCCTTGCGCATCCTTCGGCCAAGTTACGTTAACCGCGCTGCCGTCTTTTGTCCAGTCCACGCCTTGCGCGCCGTATGCGTTTTTCTCCAGCTGTTCCTGCTCCAGCAGCCAGTCGCCCATTTGCAGCCAGCGGTCCATCTTCTTGTCGTCGATCGAGGAAGCGAACGCGAACGAGCCCCACCATTCGAATTTCTCTTTCACGTGTACTTTGCCGTCCGGCATGGTCACCATAAATACGCCGTAGTCCTCGTCTTTGAAGTTTGGATTGGTTACTTGCATTTTCGTGATAATGTCTTTCATGTTGGCTACGTTCTGGTTGCCGTAGTACACGCCGACGCGTCCCGCATACAGGCGGTCGAGACCTTCGCCGTCTTTATAAGCATAGGAATCTTTCGCCAAAAGTCCTTGGTCGTACAACGATTTCACTTGCTTGATGCCTTCGAGCGTCTCCGGCTGCGCGGCGCCAAATTCCCACTCGCCGTCTTTCTTGAAATAGGTCTGTATATTCGGGTTGAATTGGAGACCAAACGTACCCGACCAGCCCTTGCCGCCGCTTCCCACTTCAAGCGGAACCAGCTTGTCGCCAAGCTTGGCGGGATCCTTCTCTTTCAGCTCTTTCAGGTAATTCGTGAGCTCATCCCATGTCATGTCCTGCACGGGAGCAAAATCATGACCCATCGCTTTCGCCCAGTCTCTGCGGTACATGTACATTTCGGTGCCAATCTCGTTGTACGGATTGCTCACGATAACTTTCGGGAAGGCGTACAGCTTGCCGTCCACCTTCACTTTGTCGTAGATCTTGTATTCCTTCGTCAATTTGTCCAGGTTCGGATACTTGGACGTATCGATCGCTTTAAATACGCCTTGCTTCGCCCAGCTTACGTATTCGCCGTAGTTCAGGTTGTACCAGGCCACCACTTCGGGAAGGTCGTTGGAAGCGACAAGCGTACGGGTTTTTTGATCCCATACATCGCCCAGAACCTGCTGGATTTTGATATCGATATTAAACTTCTCCTTCGCTTCCTTTACGAGAGGGAACGAATCGAAGTCTGCCGGCGCATCCAGCGAGTAAACCTCGTAGGTGTAATGCTCGGCGTAAGGATTCGAATCCGCAGCTGCCGATTCGGCCGGCGCGTTTGTTGCGGCATCCGCTTTGCTTGTTTGATTCGCGTTGCTGCTGCCGTTATTATTGCCGTTGTCCGTATTGTTGCCGCCGCATGCCGCCATAACGGAGCTTGCGATCAGCAGGGTGCCCAGTGTTGCAGCCACTTTAGTCGCTTTCATGGTAGTGAACTCCCCTTCGTCTGTTTAATATCTATTATCATCCTATATTAGGACTTAATAGCGCCAACTACGATACCTTTGACGAAATACCGCTGCAGGAACGGATAAACCATCATAATCGGTACGATAACAATGACGACCGAAGTCGCTTTAATGCCCTCGGAGAAAGAGCGGATGCCCGCTTCCTGAGGAATGTTGATGTTTCCGTTGCTCGAGAACAGAATGTCTCTCAAGATCAGCTGGATCGGAAACAGCTCGCGCTTGCCGATGAACAGCCCGGAGAAGAACCATTCGTTCCAGCGGTCCACCGCGTAGAACAAGGACAACGTCGCAAGGGCGGGTGTAACCAAAGGCAGCAGAATCTGCACGAGCGTGCGGACCGGTCCGGCACCGTCAATGCTTGCGGATTCCTCGATTTCCTTTGGCAGCTGCTCGAAGAAGTTTTTCATGATAACCATGTTAAACACGCTAAGGCCAAACGGAATAATAACCGATGCCAGCGTATCCCGCAGATGGAGATCATCCACCAGGAGATAGAACGGAATGAGACCGCCGCTGAAGAACATCGTGAAGATAACCAGGTTCATAAACAGGTTTTTGCCGGGAAAGCTTTTTTTCGAAAAGCCGTAAGCCATCGTGACCGTCAGGAACATGCTGTAAGCTACGCCGGCGACAACGATAATAATAGAGTTCAGGAACGACCGGAAGATCGTTGAATACTCAAACACGTAACGGTAATTGATAAAGCTGATGACCTTCGGGTACATAATGTCCGGGTTGGTCATATATTCCTTCTCCGTTGTTAGGGACAGCACCACCGTATGATAGAACGGGAAGATGACGAGTATGCCCAGGAAAGTCAGGAGAATCAGGTTAAAGTAATCGAAGAAATCCCATCTCTTGCGGCTCATTACATAATGCCTCCTTCGCCAAGCATCTTCGCGATTTTGTTGGCAAGGATCAGGAAGATGAAATTGATCGCCGATTTGAACAATCCCATCGCCGTGCTGAAACCATAATCGAAGATGGAAGAGTTAAACGTCACCCGGTAAATATAGGTATCAAGCACCTCTGCCGCATCCTGCGTAATCGGGTTGGTCAAATTCAGAATCTGGTCGAACGCCCCGTTCATGATGCCGCCAAAGGCCAGAATAAGGAGGATGACGGCTGTCGACTTGATACCGGGCCAGGTGATGTACCACATTTTCTGATAACGGTTCGCTCCGTCAATTTCGGCCACTTCGTATTGCTCGGGGTTGATGCCGGCGATTGCGGCCAAATAAATGATAGCCCCCCAGCCTGCCCCCTTCCAGATCGACGTGATGTACATAAGCGGTCTGGTCAGGCTTGAATCCGCAAGAAACTCGTAGCCCGGGGATCCGAACAAATGAAGAATCTGGTTGATCACCCCTTCCGTTGACAGGAAGTTCAGCATGACGCCGGCAACGATAACCCAGGACAAGAAGTTCGGAAACGTATAAATCGTTTGCAGCAGTCTCTTGTATCTTCTGGCGCCCAGCTCGTTGATCAGCAGGGCAAGAATAATCGTAGCCGGGAAGCCCGTTGCGATATACCAGAAGCCCATCCGGAACGTATTCCAGAAAGCATCCCAGAACAGCGGATCCTCCTGCAGCGTGCTGAAGTTGCGGAAGCCGACCCACGGACTATGCATGATGCCTTTATTGATCATGTATTCCTTGAAGGCAAGCGTCACTCCGTACATCGGATAATACATAAAGACGAAGAGGAAGATCATGCCCGGCAGAATGAACAAATAGCTGTAACGGTTTTTTTTGATCTCGTTCCATACCGATTTGCGCCGGACTTTCGCAGCAGGCTCGGCAAGGGTTGGCGCGATTGATGGCATGGATGTCCACTCCTTTACCCGGCACTCCAAGTGCGCCTCACTTGAATGCCGTATCTGTCGTTGTAAACGTTTACTGGCCTAACTATAAAAGATCGCCGCCAAACGGACTATGGACGATTTTCGGTTTGTAAAACGGAGAAATTTCGGATGCCGTTCCGCAAAACCTTTTTGGCCCGCGAACTATCTTGCCAATTCCATAGAGACGGAAGTACTATAAGAATCAGACTTGACCGACGTTTGTGGAGGTGGCCCGAGCAATGTACAACATACTTCTAGTGGATGATGAGCCATGGTCCTTGCTTTCTTTGAAAAACTCATTCCCTTGGGACAAATACGACTGCCGGATTGCGGGGGAGACCCATAATCCGTTTGAAGCCTTGGAGCTGCTCCGGTCAAATGATTATCACGCGGCCTTTGTCGATATCCGCATGCCCGGCATGACCGGACTCGAAATCATTCAGACCGCCAAGCAGCTTCAGCTGCATACCGAATTTATCATTACGAGCGGATACGCCGACTTCTCTTATGCGCAGGAAGCGATTCGTAACGGCGTGTTTGATTACATGCTGAAGCCGATTAACAGCTCGGAGACAGATCCCCTGCTTGCCAAGCTTAAGGAGCATTTGGAAAAAAAGCGGAGGGCGGAAGATGAGCAGCGGTATGAAAGCGTTGCCAGAGGGGAAGGGAATTTTGAAGAGCTGTTCCGGATGCCTTCCGGCAAAGAACCTTTGCCCTTCTGGTATGCGATGGAGGAAAGAGGCGGGATTGCCCAAGGCGGAGTAGCGGAGGACTGCAACAGATGGAGCTTTAATCTAGGGACGACAACAACGGTTCGTGTCGTTAACGGCAGCCAACCGCCGGAGCTGGCTGTATCTGCAGCTGCAGGCCGCTATCTGGGGATTAGTTCGGTTTCGGAACAGATTGAGCAACTGCCCCGTCTAGTCAAGGAGGCTCGAATGGCGCAGTATGGCAGGTTCGTGCAGCCGGAGCAGTCCGTGTTCGCTTATCGGTCTGCCAAGTACCCTCTAGTACTCGAGCTTGCCGACCAGCTGGAAACCGCCCTTTCCTGCGGGCAGGACAGCTTGCTCGTCAGCTTGTTCGGCAAGCTGCCCGAGCATTTCAAGAGTCAGTCGCTTGGCATGGAGGAAGTGTTGTTTCTCGTCTCCAATATCCGGACGCTATTGCTCAGATACCGTTCCGACAACGGCATATTCCCCATGTTCGCCGACTTTGAGGATCCGGAAGCGCTATTCTATCATTTTGCCGACTTTACCGCCTTATGCGCCCGCCTGAGCGATTTCTTCGAGCCCGAGCGGGAGTTTGCCGAACCGGACAAAGGCTCTACGGTAAACGAAAGCTTCCTCAAGCTGCTGCATGACGTGAACCAGAACTTCTGCTCGAAGCTGCAGCTGAGCGAGCTTGCCTCCAGGTACCACCTGAACTTTACTTACTGCTGCGATCTGTTTAAAAAAACGACAGGCAAAACCTTCGTGCAATACGTAACCGACCTGCGCCTGCAGCGGGCGGAAAAGCTGCTCACGCAAACCGACCTGACGCTCGACTTGATTACCGACAAGGTTGGATTCAGCGATACGAACTATTTTTCGAACGTATTCAAGAAGCATTATCAGCTGACCCCTGCCAAATACCGGAAGGAAGCTGCCCTAAAAAGATGAATCACGCTGCGGAGGCCTAATCTGACATGCTGGCATCGTTAAAAAGCATGAAGCTCAAAAAGCAATTGCTGCTGTTAATCCTCATCTCCATCCTGTTTATGTTCATCTTGGAGGTCTTCTACTATTTCGCTATCTCGACTATCATCCAGAGCCGATCGGAGAAATATGCCGACAATTTGCTGACCCAGCTGGTCGAGCGCATCGAAACCTCCAATCAGAACGTGAAGAAGGCAACGGAGCTGCTTTCCTTCAACAAGTATACGCAGCTGTTTCTGGACAGCGACGAAGCGGCTATGAAGCAGACGTACAGCGAGATTTTGGCCGGCATTACGCCCTATTTTGTCCAGTCGAACGAGCAGGTGAGCAATATTATTCTGGTGGATATGGACGGCATCAAGTCGAGCGACCACCGGTATCCGACAACCTTGCTGGACCATATCGAAGTGCAATACGCCTTGTACGACAAGACGCGGAATACCCATGCTTTTACCGATATCGTCAAGGATCCGGTTACGGACACGTATTATTACGGGTATGTACAATCGGTTTACTGGTCGCAGGAGAACACGAATCCGTTTGACAAAATCGGCACCTGCATCGTTCAATTGTCAACCGAAAAGCTGGATTCCTTCCTGCATGGCCTCAATATGACCAAAGGAACGAAGTTTCTCATTCTTGATGCTTCGAACCGGATTGTATCGAGCAATGACGGCTCCTTCAAGACAGGCGCGAAGGTGTCGGACCAGCTGATCAGTCTCGTTAACTCGCCTTCGAAGCAAAGCCGTTTCCGCGAAAGCGGGGTCAGCAACCTGCTTCAGGCGAAAACGATCAACGAGACCAATTGGAAGGTTGTCAGCATGATTCCTACGCATGAGATCAGCGATGACCTGAAGCCGGTCCGCGTGACGGGCATGGTGCTCGTGCTGCTATTCCTGCTCCTGTCCGTCTTCTTTGGAGCGGTATTCAACCGGAATATTACGCGCCCGATCACAACCTTGATCCGATTCCTGAACCGAATTGAGCTGCACAAGCCGACGCAGCGTCTGCAAACCAACGAACGCAACGAATTTGGCGAATTGTACGTGCATATCAACATGATGCTGGATGAGATCGACAAAATGACGCATGAAGTCATCAACACGCAGTCCTCCCTTTACGAAATGAAGCTGGCGAAAAAACAAGCCGAGCTGTCTGCCCTGATCAGCCAGATTAACCCGCATTTCATGTACAATACGCTGGATTGCATTAAAGGAATCGGCTATGCCTACAACGCCAAGGAAATCGTTCTTGTCACGGAAAGCCTGTCGAACATTCTGCGATACAGCATAAAAGGCGCCGAGGTCGTCTATGTCCGCGAGGAATTGGCCTGCGTCCGCAATTACCTGTCGATCATCTCTACCCGCTTCGGCAACCGGTTTGAATTCGAATGGGAGATTGACGAGCCAATCGAGAGCCTGCGGATGACGAAGTTTATTTTGCAGCCCGTCGTGGAGAACGCAATCTATCATGGTCTTGAGCCCAAGCTTGAGAAAGGTTATTTAAAAATAAGAGGCTACATGCAGGAGAAGCGGTTATTCTTCGAGATAACCGACAACGGGATTGGGATCGAGGAGGGTAAATTCGAAGCCCTCGTGGAGCAGCTGAGCCAAGGCGCAGCGCTTGGCCTTCCCGGCTCGGATAACCGCGGCATCGGCTTATTGAACATTAATGACCGCATCCGGCATCTGCACGGGCCGGGGTTCGGTCTTCATATTCAAAGCGTATCCAATCAAGGCACAACCGTCCTGATTACGCTGCCGATTTTATCGGATTGAAACAAAAAACGGTACAGGCTCTAAGCCTGTACCGCCTTTTTGTTCAGCAATTGTTCGAACGCATCGTTGAAATACTGCATCACGTATTTCGCCACATGACATTCGAAGGACGCGTAATCCGTTACTACCTGCGACGGATCCGCTATAAATTCGCGTACCCGTTCAAACGTGAATTGCGGCTGATCAATAAACAACGTATTGGTTGCTCCCGGTACGACTATGAGCGACGAATGCATCAGCAGCTGGGAGGATAAAGCGTTGGAAGTCAGGGAGAGCGAATCCTCGGAGCCGACCAACGTCAGCGTTGGATGGGCCAGTTGCCCAAAATCCATGTTCACCGGAGACTTCATGTACAGCTCTAACGTATCAAAATACGTATCCGGCGCTACCGATATGTAGGCCGATATGATTTTCCCGTATAACCCGTTATCCGGGGACAGCTTAAAGATTCCGCTAACCATGCTTTCAGCAAGAGAAAGCATGGCCCCTTTGCTTGTCAGCCGCTTGCGGATATGGACCGCGGATTCGATTGTTTTTCTTGGCAGAAAGGCTGGCGTGGATAGCAAAAGAAGGCTTTTGACAAGCTCGGCATGCAGAATGCTGAACTTCACCGCTAAGGTTGCGCCAAAGCCATGACCCAGCACATGGACCGGTCCAAGCTCCAGCTGAAGCAGCAGCAAACGCAAGTCCTCCGTAAACAGCTCCCAGCTTAGCGCAGCATCGCCCCGACCGGTACGGCCATGGCCCCGAAAATCGAATGCAACAACCCTGTAATGCGCATAGAAATAAGGCAGGATAGGCTCCCAAACCTCCTGGTTCAGCCCCAAGCCATGTATAAAAACGATGGTTTCCGAAGTAGATTCCGCATTATAAATCTGATAGTTGACCGGAATATCCCGTAATTGGATAAATGGCATAGAATCCTCCTACGCAATGAACTGAATCTATCATATCGCCATTACGTCCATCCGTCTGTTGACTTTAAGTCACATTGCAGATAATCTCAAAGGAGAATACTAGATTCTGGGGGCGGGACTAACGTGGATATTCGCATCGAATTTGGACAGAGAATCAAAGAGCTGCGCGCCCGGAGCGGAATGTCACAGGAGCATCTGGCCTATCGGGCCGGCCTTGACCGGAGTTACATAAGCGGCGTTGAGCGCGGGGAACGGAATGTCAGCATTATCAATATCGAGAAGATCGCCTCGGCCTTGCAAATCAGCGTGACCTATCTATTCTCGGGCGAACGCTTCTCTCCCAAGCAGGCCTATCAGCCGAAGGACTTCCTTGTTCCTTTCAAAGACCGGGTTCATTACACGCTGGATCCGGATAAAAAGCTGCTGTCTTTCCAGGTAAACGGCCTGGCATCGGGCAAGCAGGACGTCGAGTACATGTCCAATATCGTGCTTGGCATATGCTCCGCATACGGGAAAGACGAGCTGGACGTTCTTGTCGATCATCGCGGCATGGTGACCTCCGACGGCCAACCGGTCGTCTATTCGCCCGAGGTTGCGGAAAGAGCCGTGCAATTCCAGCAGGAGCTTACCGCCTACAGCAAAAAGGTGCTTGTGCTTTGCAATTCGGAGTTTATGGTCGAGCAATTGAACCATGTAGCGAAAGCAAGCGGCATTTACGATAAAGCGTCCCATCTGTTCGACAAGGACAGGGATATGGTCGGCAAAGCATATGAAACCTTCGATATTCATGACCATCCGTTTATCCGGACGAACAAATAATAAATAACCGCCCTTTCCAGGGCGGTTTTTTTGCATTAAGACAGGATACCGTTCAAGCGTCTCGGCCGATTCACCAGATAAATACTGCCAAGCACCAGCACAAGTCCGATTAATAGCGAATAGGTAAAGGGCTCATGCAGGAATACGGTGCCAATGAGAATAGCTACAAGCGGAATCAGGAAGGTGAAGGATGCTACCTTGCCTGCCTCTCCCGAGTCCATCAGCTTATAGAAGACAAGCCAGCCAAGCGCGATAACAAAGACGGAGATGAACAGCAGGCTGACCACAAATCGGCCGCTCCATTCTACCTCCGACCAGCTTTCGGTTAACGAACCAAGCCCGGTCATAAACACGCCGCCGATGAGCAGCTGCATCGTAACGAGCCAAATATGATCCACCTTGCCGCTGGATTTTTTTACATAAATGGTACCAAGCGCCCAGCTGAGCGCAGATCCCAGCGCAAGCAGAATGCCCGCTGCCGAAATATGCCCCGATGCGCCGCTCGCCCCGCTGGATATCACCCCTACGCCTGCAAAGCCCAGAACCAAGCCAATCACCTTTAACCCGTTCATCAGCTCGCCAAGCCATAACCAGGAGAAAAAACCAACCAGTACGGGCTGAAGAAAAACAATCGCCGAGAACAGACCGGCCGGCAAATACTGAATGCCAATCGTCTGAAGCCCGTAATACAGCACAACGTTAACGACCGCGGACAGAAGATAAATAGGCCATGTCTGCCGGAATTGCAGAAGGCGGTATCTTGGGACCGCGGCAGCTAGAAGGAGCAAGCCTCCAAGGAGCGTCCTGACTCCCGAGAACAATATCGGCGGCATGAAATGAAGCGCGTATTTGGAAAGCGGCCAGTTGATCCCCCATACCAGCACGAGAAATGCGATGAGTACAACGGTTTGCCGCTTCGATAAGGTTTGCATCATGAATGTTTCCTTTCTGATAATGCTCTAATGTCCCAGCAGGAGCGGCGTCAAAAACAAGGTAATAATCGCCGTCAGAATCATTGACACGCTGGATACGGTGCCCGAGATGCTGCCAAGTTCAAAGGCTTTGGATGTCCCCGCCCCATGGGCGCTCGTTCCAAGCAGAACACCGCGCGCAACCTCGTTGCGGATCCGGAACAGGCGGATAATCGGAGGCCCGACCAAGGAGCCGAAAATTCCGGTAACCATAACAGCAACAGCCGTTATCGTCGGAATGCCGCCTATAGATTGGGAGACATTCATCGCGATCGGCGTTGTTGCGGAATGCGGAATAAGACTGTAAATGATTTTATCATTAAGTCCAAAGCCTTGCGCCAGCCACAAAGACGAAGCAACGGCAGCCGCCGAGCCGGTGAATACGCTGATCATGATCTGCGCGGCATGCTTTTTGACGAGATCATAATGTCTGGACAACGGAATAGCAAACGCGATCGTGGCCGGCCCCAGCATATCCGACAGCCAATGGGCACCCGTGTTATAGTCGGCATAACTGGTTCTTGTCATCGCCAGCAGCACGATAAGCACCAACGGGGTCACGATTAATGGCGATAAAAGCATAATCGGTTTATAACGGTAAATTTTTTGGGCCAACATATAGACAACTACGGTAATAAGCAAACTTACGGCCTCCATAATCATACTTGCGATTCCTCCTTTCGCTTAGCAACCCGCTGCGCCACCAGTCCGCTGCATAACATGACGATAACGGTGCCTAATGTAAGAACAAGCGCGATTTGCACGCCGGCGCTCCTAATAAGCTGCTTGTAGCCAATAATGCCCACCGCGGGAGGGATAAAAAAGAGCAGCATCGTCGCTATAAGCCAATCGGAGCCGGACTCCACGAGTTTGCGCGGAATTATCTTCGCCTGCAGCAGGATAAACAGGATCAGCATACCCAGAATGCTGCCGGGAACAGGCAAATGAAGCCATCCAACCATATGATTCATCAGCCACGAGAATACCATAAAGAACAAAACCTGAATGATTAATTTAGCTGCGTAACGCATAACGGCCAACTCCCTTTAATGGAAGTGTACAGCAGCCCTTTTCATAGGTAAAATACATTTACAGAATGGTTTTCATTCCAATTATCTATGGATAAGGAGAAGCCTGCGCTTGGATATCAGACATTTGCAGTATTTTGTGGAGGCCGCCCGCTTCCAGAGCTTCACGAAAGCCGCGCATTCCCTATACATTACCCAGCCGACTATCAGCAAGATGATTAAAAATCTGGAAGAGGAGCTGGGGGTTGTCCTTTTCGAACGCGTCGGCAAAAAAATCGCATTAACCGATGCCGGCTCGATTCTGCTGGAGCAAGCCCAGCAAATGGTCCAATCGTTCGGCAATATGAACTCGCGGCTGTCCGAGCTGATGGAGCTTAAGGTCGGCCATATTCGCATCGGCCTGCCGCCTATGGTCGGAGTCACCTTCTTCCCCCGCATTATCGGAAAATTCCGCGAGAAGTATCCCAAAATTACGATGCAGCTGTTTGAGCACGGAGCTAAAAAAGTCGAAGCCGACGTAGGCTCCGGAGCGCTGGATATCGGAGTTATTCTGCTGCCGACGAACGACGAGAAGTTCGAATCCTTCTGTTTCTTGCGGCAGGATCTCATGCTGGTTGTCCCTCCGTCGCATAAGCTCGCCGGCCGGAAAGAAGTGCCGCTTATCGATCTCAAGGAAGAGCCGTTCCTGTTCTTCCATGAGGAATTTACGCTTCATGACCGAATTCTTGCCGAATGCGAGAAGCTGGGCTTCCAGCCGGATGTCGTCTTCAAGAGCACCCAATGGGATTTCATCAGCGAGATGGTAGCCGCAAAGCTCGGAATCGCGCTGCTGCCCGAGGCGATATGCCGGGAGCTCGATCTGGAGCGGCTTCGCATCATCCCGCTGACCTCGCCAAGCATTCCCTGGCATCTGGCCATGATCTGGCGCCGGGACAGCTACCAGTCATTCGCTTCGCGGGAATGGATTGCTTTTGCGCGGGAGGCGCTTCAGCAGGAGCTTTGAACAAAAAGAACACGACTTCCCTTATTGGAAGCCGTGTTCTTTATTTACTCCGTTATTTTGCTGCCTCTGTCAAATGAACCGTAACTCTCCAGCCCCATTCCGTAACAAGCATATAATCTTCGCCTGGCTGGAAACCGGTCGTATCAAATGTATATTCTTGATCTACTGCATCATCAGGAATTACAACTTTGCCACCGAAATTATTGTTAACTTCTTGCTCATACTCGTAGTTCCCGCCCGGTGTATCATCAAGAACAAAGTAAACCGTTCCGCCGTGGGTTGCTGTAAAATGAATCACCGTTCCCACCGGCACTGTCATGCTGTTTTTTCTTTCGCCATCTACCTTAATTAACATATAGGAGTCGTGTTGATACGATATTGTTTCATCGTTCTGATCATCGCCATTTAAGGTCTCTAAAGTTCCTGCCGCAATCTTAAACCGCACCTCTCGCAGCGTAAACTTTTTCTCAGGTGTATAAAGAATTTCATTTCCGTTAATTTCCACGACATCTCCCGCACTTAGCGGCAGAAACTCATCGTTGCTGTCTTTTGTGGCTACTGTTATCGCCGTGCGGAGATCTTTACCCTCAACCAGCTTTACATCCCGGTTAAACTCAATTCTGAACTTCTCCCACTCGAAGTTGGTCTCGGCACCGCCGCCCGCCGAAGCAAGCGGAGTTCCGGCCTTATCCAGGACTGTAACCATCCGATGATAAGAAGATTTACCCTCGGAATCGATGACAACCACGTACATCCAATTGTTGAAGGTTAAATCGCTAGTATCAAAGCTTGCCGGAACATCTTTTTTCACTTCCATTTTCTTGGCTTTACCGGCATCAACCAAAGCATTCAGCATATCGGTATTTTCGAAGTATTCATCCGTGAAATACGCTACCCCGTCACGTGTACTTGTCACCGTTACAGGTTCGCCGCTGATGACTCGGTCTTGGGCAAGAGCTATCTCAAAATACATGCTTCCCGGATTACTGCCGCCGGTATTGCCGCCGCCTGTGTCGCCACCGCCGGTATTGCCGCCGCCGGTATTGCCACCGCCGGTATTGCCACCGCCGGTATTGCCGCCGCCTGTGTTGCCGCCGGCGCTCCCGCCTCCAGCGCTGCCTCCGCCGAGATCACCGCCGCCAATACTGCCTTGAGTATCCGTACCTGCAGGCTGCTCTTTTCCGCCGACATTCACTTTGACATCAGAGGGAACATTACTGCCGGTCTCCATTTTGTTCGGGGCCTTATCCATGGATACGCCAGTGGAGTTAACAACCGCTTTTTCAACCGTACCTTCACCAAGCATCTTAACCGCGGCGTTTAGTACCGCATTTACAATGGATGCTTCCTTGTCAGCTTGCACGCTTGTTCCGGCAGCCGAGTCCGCCACAACCATCTGATCAATAGATCCTTTTGGGATCTGAACAATGATGCTTTCCGCTTCAACATTGACGGTATCAAAATGCCCAGTCAATACAACGCGCGAATTATTCGGCAATTGATTCGAAAGGGTTACTTTACTAATATCGGCACCTTCTGACGCCTCCAACTTGGCGCCGGTTTGAACGGTTATTTCCTGAACGGTCGTTTTACCTTGCGCTACGATCCGCACAGTGCCTTCCGCTTTATTAACGATTACGGTAAGAATCACGGAATCTTCAAGATGAATGCTGTTCTCGCCTCCGCCATATACGAAGGTCTTTCCATGAACGGTAACGTTTTTCAAATAAACATCGCCATTGCCTACACCTTTGCCAATAATCAGATCGCCGGCAATGTCCATATTTTGAAGGGTGGTGCCTGCCGAATTCACAATAACGCTGCCAGATTGTTTCTGCACGCCTTCGGCAGGGCCGTTAACCCCCTCTTCCGTCCAGATACCGTAGGTATTAAAAGCACGGTCTAGAATGCTCGCTGCTTCAGCGCGCGTAACTTGCCGGGCCGGCTTGAAATCTCCATCCGTGTATCCTGTGATAATGCCTGCTGACGCAGCGGAAGCAACTCCCTGTAACGCCCAGCTTGAGATCTTGCCGGCATCATGGAACGAAGCGTTTGCAGTTGCCGCCGGAAGCGAGAGCAGTTTTGCTATTGTTAGCGCTGCTTCCTCGCGTGAAATATCGGCCCCCGGTCGGAATGTTCCGTCCGTATAACCTTTCATGTAGCCTGTCCCTAAGGCAACGGCTACATCATTAGCGAACCAGTCCGCAGCAACGACATCCTTAAATGGATTCTCTGCTGCTTGACGATATTGGAATAGACGATTAATTAGTGCTGCCCATTCTGCGCGCGTAATAGCACGCTCCGGCTCAAACTTCTGTGAGGTTACACCGTTAATAACCCCTCTTGAACTCCAACGGTCAATGGCCGATTTTGCCCAGTGCCCGGACACATCAACGAAGCTCGCGGCGGTATCATTCACAGCCGTTGTTTCCGAGGTTTCCTTGGGTTCCGGGGTTGCCGCGCTTGCCGCTCCTGCGAACAACGCTCCACATACAAGCAGCGTCGCAAGCAAAAGACTAGTTACTTTTTTCATGATTCGCGCTCCCTATTTGGTTATTCTTGCCTACTAAATTCACCTCTACTAAAATATCATAGCAGGTACTAAAGTTCTATAACTATTTTCAAATTTTTAGGATGTTGCAGGAATATTAGTAATAACAGCAAACAAATAAAAGGGCGATTGCTGCATCCTGATGGAAGCAAAAATCGCCCTTAATATAGATTTACATTAAATCTAAAATGCTATATTTAAATATCCTCGTTTAGCTTCCGCTAACCCGCGGTCCTCCCGGAGGCAGGCCGCCTGGACCACCTGGACCTCCCGGTCCGCCCGGGCCGCCTGGTCCCGGTCCGAATCCCGTTCCGAATCCTGATCCAAATCCTGGTCCAAATCCCGGTCCGCCCCATGGCGGACGCGGAGGCGGGCCCCAGCCCCACCACGGCGGACGCGGCGGTTGTCCCCAGCCCCACCATGGCGGTCTCGGCGGCTGCCAGCCCCACGGCGGCGGGAATCCGCCTTGCGCACCTGGCGGAAAGCCACCTGGGACAAATGTCCGATTAGATTTCGTCATTGTAAATGACTCCTTTATCAGAAAAGTAATGGAATGCCTGCGTTAGCGTATGCCAATACCCAACGGTTGGTATAGGCAACCGTACACCTTCCCGGGAATAGGTGAATACCCTATAGCAACTTTTCTGTTATGGAGGACCAACATGATTCCCATTTATCCTTATTACAGCCAGGAAACCAAATGCAAGCAGTCACCGGTAACCTTCCCCCCGCAGCATCAGGATCATCAGCCCGGCCTGGAATATCTCATGAATCCGACTCCGATCTCGGATAACCCGGCATACAAGGGCAGCGGCAAACTAAAGGGCAAGGTTGCGATTATTACGGGCGGTGACAGCGGGATCGGCCGCGCCGTTGCGATCGGATTTTCCAAGGAAGGCGCGGATGTAGCGATCGTTTATTTGTACGAACGCGAAGACGCGCTGGCAACCAAGCAGATGGTAGAGCAATACGGAGGACGCTGTTTGCTCATCGAAGGCGATCTTAGAAAGCCGGAATTTTCCTCGGAGGTTGTACGAAAAACAATCGGGCATTACGGCTGTCTGGATATCCTGGTCTTAAATCAAGCCGTGCAATTCCCGCAAAAATGCATTCTGGATATTTCCGACGAGCAGCTCGAGGATACGTACCGAACAAACATCTTCCCGCACTTCTATCTAACGAAAGCTGCCCTGCCCCACCTGAAGGCCGGCAGCTCCATTATTAGCACGGCATCCGTTACGGCTTATGCGGGAGCACCGCTGCTCATTGATTATTCCTCGACCAAAGGGGCCATCGTCTCCTTCACACGCTCCTTGTCTCTCCAGCTCGTAAGCTGCGGCATACGCGTAAATGCCGTTGCTCCCGGGCCGATCTGGACGCCGCTTATCGTATCGAGCTATTCCGCTGAATACGTCAAAACCTTTGGCCTGGAGACGCCGATGAAACGCGCAGGTCAGCCGTTCGAGCTTGCTCCTACTTATATCTATCTCGCTTCCGACGATTCTTCATTTGTTACTGGTCAAGTGCTGCATGTAAACGGCGGGGTTATGACGGAGACGTAGACGATTCCATCCCGTCAGCGAGCGACACAAGCTTGTTAATCGTGTTCCAGTTGCGGACGGTGGAATGTACGCCAAGCTTTTCCGCTTTCACGGCGAGTTTGGAATTACGTACCGTTTCATAAAACAGCAGATACAAATCCCGTCCCTTACAGTCGAAGAGCTCCTTATCCGTCTCGAACGACCGGAGCGTCTCCAGCTGCTCAGCTGTCGGCGCTTCCAGCATCATCGACACATACAGGTATTCTCCCTGCGCCGTGACCGCAGCCGCCGCAAGCTGTTCTTCGGTAAACGGGCAGCTTGCGGCGATAACCCGCATCTCCTCCGCTGTCCGTATAATGACCTTGATTGAAAGCCCAAACACCGTTTCAATCTGCTCCTCGATCCGGCTCCGCAGCGCGGCTTCCCCCTCATCGGATTTGAACAGAATATTGCCGCTCTGAATATACGTCTGCACATCCTGCAGTCCGATTGCGGTTAAGGCCTCGCGCAAGTCGGCCATCTTGATTTTGTTTTTTCCGCCGACATTAATGCCTCGCAGCAACGCAATATTTACGGTCATCGTTCATCGTTCCTCCTTCATCCTCTCAAACTGCTTGGCGTGCAGGTCTTTGTATACCCCGTTTTGCTTAAGCAGCTCTTCATGCCGACCCTTTTCCACAATCGTTCCGTCCTGCACGACCAAGATTTGATCGGCGGCCATTATGGTAGACAACCGGTGCGCAATAACGATACTTGTCTTATTCTGCAGCAGGACGCTCATTGCCTTCTGAATATAGTACTCCGATACCGTATCAAGCGAGGAAGTCGCTTCGTCCAGAATAATGACAGCGGGATCTTTAAGAAGAACCCTTGCAATGGAAATCCGCTGTTTTTCCCCGCCCGACAGCTTCATCCCCCGGTTGCCCACAACCGTGTCGTACCCGTCCGGCAGCTCCATGATGAACTCATGGATATAGGCCGCTCTGCACGCCTCCTGCATTTCCTCTTCCGAAGCTTCGTCATTGGCATACATCAGATTCTCCCGAATCGTCCCGTTAAACAAGTAACTATCCTGGGTGACCAGGCCAATCTGGGACCGGAGCGACTCCAGCGTCATATCCTTGATATCCGTACCGCCGATCCGGATACGGCCGGAGCTTCGTTCATACAGGCGCGGCAGCAAATTCGTGATGGTTGTCTTCCCCGCTCCGCTTGGACCAACTAGTGCTGTCATGGTCCCCGATTCGGCCTTAAACGAGACGTTCCTCAGAGCGGGCTTGTCCTTCTGATAAGCAAAGCTTACATCCTCAAACTCAATATTTTTACCCGAAATATCCACTGGAAGCGCCTCCGGCTTATTCACGATGACCGGCTCCATGTCGAAATAGTCGAAAATCCGTTCAAACAAAGCAATCGAGCGGTTGATATCAACGTATAGATTCGTCATTTGGCCAAAAGGTCCGTAAATCCGCCCGAGCAAAGCAACAAAGCTGATAATTTCCCCGACCGATATCTCGCCTTGAATATACAAATAACCGCCATACAAATAAATCAGCATCGGTCCGATCGTCGTAAACGTGGACAGCAGCATCATAAACCAGCGTCCGGCCATCGATTCTCTGATCTGAAGACGGGTCGACTCGGCGTTTACGGCCTTGAAGCCTTCGTATTCCTTCCGTTCCTTCGTGAACAGCTTCATCAGCAGGTAACCGCTAATGCTAAGCGTTTCCTGGATGATATGGTTCTGCTCGGACATTTTCTCTTGGGTCTCTTTCGCGATTTTCCAGCGGACGCGGCCCATCTTTCTCGTTGGAAAAAGAAACAGGGGAACTACAACCATTCCAAGAATGGCCAGCTTCCAGTTCATGACGAACAGCGTACC
This sequence comes from Paenibacillus sp. BK033, assembly GCF_004345425.1. Classification (GTDB taxonomy): domain Bacteria; phylum Bacillota; class Bacilli; order Paenibacillales; family Paenibacillaceae; genus Pristimantibacillus. Next base: position 767,576 of record NZ_SLVP01000001.1, on the reverse strand, counting down.
AAGCGTGGTCGCAAGAATAAACAGATTGCTCGCAAAATTGACGACGGTGCTGTTGAACACGCCCTGAATGCCGGAAATATCGCTTGTCATTCTGGTAATGACTTCGCCCTGCTTTACATTGGAATAGAACTGCATGGGCATCTTTTGCAGATGGCGGTACATCTGGTTTTTCATATCGTATACGATATTTTGCGAAATATAGGAGTTGAGATAGCTCTGCAGCACGCCTAGCAGGCCGGACGCAACCGTTGCCGCAAGCGATATGAGAACCAGCTCCGCGAGCAGCCTCATATCTTTATTCGGCAGCGCATCGTCCACGATATGCTGGATAAAAATCGGCGGCAGCAGCCCCAAACCCGAGGATAGAAGCAAAATAAACAACACGACTACGGTCTGTTTCCAGTAAGGGACAAAATAAGCGGAGATGCGGACGAGCATCGCTTTCGTAATAGTCGGCTTCGCTCCGTCGTCAAACTTCATTTTGTTAAAGCCCATTCCCCCTGGACCCCCGTATATTCTGGACATCGGTACCCCTTCTTTCGTAAGCGTCCGCTTAGAGATGGCTCAAAATCTGCTGATGCAGCTGATGCAGCTTGTCGACATCTTCCGGAGGCAGGTTCTCAAGAGCGCCGCTCAAGGCTTTATAAGAGGCCGCTTCCTGATTGTACAGCTCGCACAGCTCTTCGCCGGCAGGCGTAATAAACAGCTGAATCTCTCTCCGGTCCTGCTCCGAAGGCTCTCTGGCAACAAGCCCTTGCTGAACAAGCTGATCGATATGAACGCTGACCCGGCTTTTCGCGAAGACAAGCTTCTCCGTCAGTTCCTTCTGCTTCTGCCCGGGGTTCAGCCGCACCGACTCCAGTATATTGATCTGATGAACGGTTAAACCGAGATTAGCCGCACTGTGAAAAGCCAGCCTCTTCAGTTGGCGGGTAATCCGGAAAAAAGACTGGTAAATATCCATTGCATCCGTTGCCATCTTGGAAACCCCTTCTTAGTTATCGTTGTAAACCGTTACGGTTGTAAACTAATTATACGCAAAAAGAAGAGAGCCTTCCAGCCCTCTTCTTCCGTGCCTAAAGTGTTACCATAGAATTTAGTATAAAGGATATTTCTGCCGCAAATCCTCCCGGTGAAGCACATGAGAGTCCTCGCGAATGTAATGGCAGACATAGGAGCGGCGCCAGCGCTCCTTGCTCCGGTTTTTGCCTGACGAATGGATAAGAAGCTCGCTGAAAAACAGGATATCCCCCTTCTCCATCACTACCGGGGTCTGCCTGCTTGTATCCACGCCTTCCGTCTCCTCGGTCCAGGGCTCATGCTCCTCGATGTTTTTGACCGCGCCATGGGGCAGCAGCCCAAGCTTATGGGTGCCGGGCATGACCCATAAGCAGCCGTTCTCGACATCGATCAGCTCCTCCATCGCCGTCCATGCGGCAATCATCGTCATCGGATCATTCTTGATATAGTAATAATCCTGATGGGCAGCCTGTCCCGGCGAGCCCGGTTCTTTGTAGAAATACATGCTTTGCACGCATACCGCTTCTTTGCCCATCAGCTGCGCAAGCGCCCCTCGGACCAGCGCATGCTTCATCAGCTGCCTGGACATGCCGTCATGCTTATGCGGATTAAAAAGACGCAGCGAATATTTCTTGGACTCCTCGCAAGCCGCCCATTCCGGCATAGGAGACTGGTTCCTGATATCGTAAATGTGTCCGTTAAAGGCATCAATCAAATCGCCGGACATGCCGTTCTTCCATAACAAATATCCGTTCTCTTTGAAAAAAGCAATCTGTTCATCCGACAGGGGAGTGAGCGGAGCCGTATAAGTCGTGTTCACTAATCATTCTCCTTTAAGATTGATTTTGCTCGAGCGATACTCTCATCGTACTCCCGCCACCGGTTCCGGACAATGGCTGCGAATTACACAATCGTGTCTGTCATTGATATTTCCAATCCGTTACCCTTACAATCATGGTGAGGTGATTTTATGCATGTAGCATCAGCCGTAGCTGGCTCCGTCGTCTATCCCCCTGGCGGAAAATTCGGTCCGCGCATTCAACAGGATCTTCAGCTTGTGATGCTGTACACCGGAGAGATGTCTGTTACGATCGACGGCCGGGAGCTCCATGTTCAGCCCGGACATGTCGTGCTGCTTATGCCCGGGCACGAAGAGCAGTTCGTCTTCTCGAAAACCGAGGATACCTGGCACCGCTGGATTGCGGTGCATGTGCCGGAGCTGGAAGAGCATATCCGGGAATCGTTCCGGCTGCTGCCGGAATGCCTGCCGCTTAACGAGGAAATGAACCGGCTTACGGATCTCCTGCTCCGTCTTCAGCGGGATACTCTGCCAACCGATCCCGTCATTCTGCAGCTTGGACTCGCCGCCTTGCATTTGTATCCGATTGAATCGAAGCGGTCTTTGGAGCAGAAGGAGAAGCATCCGGCGATTTATGCGGCATTAGCCTGGATAAGCGAGCATTTTGCCGAGGAAGCAACCTTAAAGGAAATAGCCGCTGCCGCAAACGTCTCTCCCGAGCATCTGGTCAGACTGTTTAAGCAATATGAGCAGACTACGCCATTTCAATATTTATGGAACTTCCGCATTCAGAAGGCGGTTGAACTGCTTACCAATACGGGGCTTACCGTGACGGAGATCGCGCAGCGCTGCGGCTTCAAGACCTCCCACCACTTTGCGAGGCAGCTAAAGCAGGCCACCGGACGTACCGCCTCGGAGATCCGGCAATTGTCATGGAGCGGTCTGCGTAAGGCTTAAATCGGATGCATTCATCGCTTGCGCCGGTAAAAGCACCCCTTCGAGGTAGGTTTTATTATGCAGGACGGACGGGTGATCCCGGCGGTAGGCGCGTGCGATTTCATTATGCTCGCAGGCTTTCAGCCATTCTCCAAGCTTGTCGTAACAGGCGCAAAGCTGAAGATGAGGCAGCCAGGTTGAGCAAGCTGTGTTTTGCATGGGCTTAACGATCGTGTAACGAAAAAATTCATCAAAAAAAGCACGGAGCCGCCGCTCCGCGCTTTTTTCTATTAAGTGTTGTAAGGATCAATCGTTTGAATCGTACCGTCTTCGTTGTACTTCAGCTCGGTAAATTTCACGCTGCGCTTATGGTCTACGCCGCCGGAAAGCGATGCATCATGGTAGAACAGATACCACTTATCCTGGAATTCCACGATGGAATGATGGGTGGTCCAACCGATTACCGGCGTCAAAATGGTCCCTTTGAAGACAAACGGTCCCTGCGGATTGTCGCCTACCGCATACACGAGCTTATGGGTAGAGCCCGTTGAATACGAGAGATAGTACTTGCCTTTGTACTTGTGCATCCACGGACCTTCGAAATAACGGCGGTCTTCGTCGCCGGCAAGCAACGGATTTCCTTCTTCGTCCACGATCGATATCTCTTTTGCCTCGGATTTGAAGGTCAGCATGTCATCGCTCAGTTCCGCTACACGCGGACCAAGAGCTGGCCCGTTTACATCCGGATCTGCGGCATCCGCAACGAATTCGCCGGTTGTCCACTTCTCCAGCTGTCCGCCCCACAGACCGCCGAAGTACATATAGGCTCTGTTATCTTCATCCACGAGAACGGCAGGGTCGATGCTGAAGCTGCCGGGAATATAGTTCTCTTCTGCTTTGAATGGCCCCGCCGGAGTCGAGCTTGTTGCTACGCCAATGCGGAATATGCCCTCTTGGTCTCTAGCAGGGAAATACAAGTAATAGGTATTGTTCTTGAATGCGGCATCCGGTGCCCACATTTGCTTGGACGCCCAAGGCACATCCTTCACATGAAGAGCTTCGCCGTGATCGACGCACGGGGAATTGACGTCGTCCATGGACAAAATGTGATAATCCTCCATCTGATACTGATCGCCGTTATCGTTAGTCGGGCCGTCATGATCGAGGTCATGGGAAGGATAAATATAAATTTTGCCTTCGAAAACATGCGCAGAAGGATCTGCCGTAAAAATATGAGTTACGATTGGTTCATTTGGTTTGGACATATGCTTATTCTCCTTTTCGCGCATAACTGGTACCATGCTAATACACCTTTTTCATTCTAACTTTATTCAGCCTGCGTTAAACTACATAAATTAAAGAACATTGCCTGTAAAATTAAGATTTCCGCGCAAAAAAACCGTGCAATCGGCGGATCGCACGGTTTTTTCCCAGTTTTTGCACAACGATTATGTTTCCGTTGCGAGTACGATACGTCCGCGGCCGTGTCCCGCTTCCGAGCGGATATGGGCTTCGCGCGCTTCTCCCAGCGGATAAAGAGCCTGGACTTGCGCGTGAACTGCACCTTTGACGATCAACTCCGCAATGTCCGATAAATCCTGCTTGGAGGCCAGTGCCGAGCGAAGCACGCGCACCCTCTCCTGCTGTCCACGCTCAAACGGAGGCTGACCCGCAATGGTAAGCAAAGCCCCTCCCGGCTTGATTAACGCCCAGGAACGTTCAAGCGTGGCGCCGCCAACCGTGTCCAGTACGAAATCCGCTTCCCGCTCCAGCCCCGCTTCAAACGGACCGGCCGTATAATCAATCGCGTGATCCACGCCAATGGACCGGATAAAATCCATATTCGAAGGGCTGGCCGTTCCAATCACATAGGCCCCTTTCCATTTGGCGAACTGGACGGCAAACAAGCCTACTCCGCCGCCTGCACCATGAATAAAGACGCGGTCCCCGGCCTTGATGCCCGCATTGTTGATTGCGCACCAGGCCGTCGTTGCTCCGCCGGAAATCGTTGCCGCTTCGGCAAAGCCGATGGAGGAAGGCTTAAGCGCGACCGAATCCGCAGGAGCCGTTGTGTATTCCGCATAGGTTCCGTTGATGCTTCTTCCGAATACCTCCTGCCCGGTTATAAGCCCGGTCACACCCGGACCCGCGCTTTCGATTACGCCGGCAAAAGCCGTCCCGGGTATGACCGGGAATCTCACGGGCATCGGGAATAATCCTTTGCGGATTTTCCAATCCACGGGCAGCACGCCGGCAGCAGCAATACGGATCAGCACCTCGCCTTCCTTCGGGACCGGTTTTGGAGCTTCCTCCAGCTGCAGCACCTCGGGGTCTCCAAACTGATAATAACGGATAGCTTGCATCGTTTGAGCCATAGAATGGGCCCTCCTTATTGGAATGTCATGCGGAATCGTGTAAAATTAACATACGGAATGAACACATATTGAGTATACTCACTAATAATTTGATAACCAGACTATAGGAATTCATGTGTCAAAAGTCAAGGAGGAACTATGGAAGCATCCGAAACGACGATACCGTCAGCCGGCCATCTGCTGGAAACGCTGCTCCGGACAACCCACCGGCTGCATCTCCGGTTCGAAGCCCAATTATCCGCCTTCGAAGTTCCGGAATATTTGTCCGGACCAAGGCTGCGCTTCCTTGTCTCTGTCGCCGAAGCCGGACAAATCCGGATGAGCGATATCGCCGCAAAGCTTGGCATCAAGCCGCGGACCGTTACGCAATTCGTGGATGCGCTTGAGCAGGAGAAGCTGATCGTTCGCCAACCTGACCCGGAAGACCGCCGGGCTACTTTTATCCAATTATCCGACACAGCGCCTCCTCTCATTCAACAAGCGCGGCTTGCGATGAGCGAGTCCGCAGACATGGTGCTCGCTTCGATAACGCCGGAGGAACGCGGCGAGCTGCTGCGTTTGCTGCATCAACTGAGCGAATAACCGGAAAGGATTACAGCTTATGAGCTTTTCATATACCGATGATGATGTCCGTGTGTTATGCGGCCGGTTTGCCTTCGAAGAAGGAGAGGCCATCTGGCAGGCGGGCGGGGTGACGATATTGCGGTATGACCCGGACAAGCCGTTCTGCGAAGCCAATGTCCGGACGAACCGCGACCTGACCGTGACGGCTACCCGCCTCCGCGGCGAGATCGTGGCAACCTGCACCTGCCCGGACTTTGATCCCGAAGATAAATATTGCGAACATGTCGCAGCCATGCTGCTGCATCTGTTAGAGCTGCCTGAGATGCCTGAGGAAGCGCTAAACCTGGCCCGCATCTCGGCAAGCGACCAGCTGCTGTCGTCCAGCATATTGGACTTATTCGGCAGCCGGGAACGGGGTCAGTCCGCGCTTCTTGGCAGTACGCGTTATGTAAGAGATACCCGCATACCCGTTGAGATTCAGTTCACCTGCGTGATCTTCTCGAGCGGTTACCGGAACTACCGGATAGGAATCGAGCTCCGGACGGGTCTTGGCAGGCTGTACGTCGTGCCGGATATCCGCGCATTTATCGAAGGAATAGCCTTAAACGTCACTCGCACCTTCTCCAAGCAGTTTACGTTTAACCCTGCCGAGCACCGATTCCGAAATGAAGATTATGCCTTGCTGGGCGAATTGGCCCGGATCAGCAGGAACGAAGCGCTGTATCAGGAGGAGGCGGCTCCTTTCAACGGAAAGGCTCGCGGAAAACCAAACAACCGGATGCTTATGATTCCCCCGGCGGATTGGCCAACCGTGCTGCCTCTGCTTGCCGCTTGTCCTTCCGTGCTGATTGATCAGGAGGGCACCGTTACCGCCGGCCTCCAAATAAACGACGAAGCCTCTCCTGTCCGATTCGAATTTGGCGAGCAGGACGAGAGCGGCTTTCAGTTGAATGTTGAAGGATTAGACAAGATTACCGTCTTACCCGCCTACAACATGGTGCTGAGCGAAGGCCGGATGAAGCGGCTTCCCGAGGCCTCGTGCAAACAGCTGGCCGATTTCAAAAATATGCTGGACGCCTCGCACCGTCGGCATGTCGTCATTTCGCCGGAACAGATCGAGCCTTTTATGGAGAAGGTTGTCCCCGAGCTGATGAAGCTTGGTCAAGTTCAAGTGACTCGGAGCGTATCGGAAAAAATCGTGCAAACTTCCCTGCAGGCGAGACTTTATCTGGACCGGATCCGGGACCGACTGCTTGCGGAGCTGGAGTTTCAATACGGGGAGATCAAGATCAACCCGCTGGCGGCTCACGCGGATTACAAGACCGGGGACCGTATCCTCCTCCGGGACGGAGACCGGGAGAACCAAATTCTCGATATTATGGAGCAAAGCGGTTTTATTACCACCGAGCTTGGCTACTACATGCAAGACGAGGACAGCGAATACGAGTTTCTAAGACATACCATTCCCAAGCTGGAGAAGCTGCTGCAGGTCCATGCCACCTCGGCCGTCAAGACGAGAATCGTTGCCCCGAATACGCCGCCTTTGCTGAAGGTTGAAGTGGACGAGAGAACGAACTGGCTGGAATTCAAGTTCGAGCTGACCGGCATTTCCGACGACGAGATCCGCAGCGTGCTCCGTTCTATCGTGGAGAAACGCCGATACCACCGGCTGCAGGAAGGCGCGCTGCTGCCGCTCGAGGGCAAGGAATACGAGGCTATTACGAGGATTATTAACGAGACCGGCTTCCTCCGTTCGGACCTGAATCAATCCGTCTTCCGTATCCCGGTGGCGCGCGGACTCCATCTCGGGGATTTCGAGAATGAAGGAAGGACCATTCAGCTCGGCAAATCGCTGCGAAAGCTGCTGGCTCATATCCGCAACCCGGATCACCTGGAATTCGAAGTACCGGTCACGCTGCGGCATGTGCTGAGGGATTATCAGACTTACGGCTTCCAATGGATGAAGACGCTGGCCCATTACCGGTTCGGCGGCATTCTCGCGGACGATATGGGACTTGGCAAAACGATTCAAAGCATCGCGTTCCTTCTCTCCTGTCTTCCGGAGATCCGGGAACTGGAGCAGCCCGCCATTATCGTTACGCCGGCTTCCCTTATGTACAATTGGCTTAGCGAGCTGAAGAAGTTTGCTCCGGAGATCCAAGTCATCATCGCAGACGGCACGAGACCGGAGAGAGCTGCCAAGTTAAGGTCCCTGAAAGGGATAGACGTCGTCATCACGTCGTACCCGCTGCTGCGCCGGGATATCGAGCTGTACGTCCAGCGCTTCTATCATACGGTTATTCTGGATGAAGCGCAGGCGTTCAAAAATCATACCACCCAAACCGCGCAGGCCGTAAAAGCGCTGCAGGCCAAGAACCGTTTCGGGTTAACCGGTACTCCGCTTGAGAACAGAGTCGAGGAGCTGTGGTCCATTTTTGGCGCCGTGTTCCCCGAGCTGTTCCCTGCCCGCAAGGTGTTCTCCGACCTGCCGAGGGAAAACATCGCGCGCCGCGCGCGCCCCTTCCTCCTGCGCCGCCTGAAGACCGACGTGCTGAAGGAGCTGCCGGATAAAATCGAGACCCTGCAGGCCACCAGTCTGCTGCCGGAACAGAAGAAGCTGTACGTCTCGTATTTGGCCAAGCTGCGTACGGAAACCGTCAAGCATCTGGATAATGACCGGAGCTTCCAGCAGAACCGGATCAAAATTTTGGCCGGCCTGACCCGGCTGCGCCAAATCTGCTGCCATCCGGCGTTATTTATTACCGATTACGAAGGCAGCTCCGCCAAGTTCGAGCAGCTGTTCGAAATCGTGGAGGAGTGCCGCAGCACGGGCAAACGGATGCTGATCTTCTCGCAGTTCACCGAAATGCTGGGACTCATCAGCAAAGAACTGGTCCGCCAGGGCATCACTTATTTCTACCTCGACGGCAGTACCAAAGCCGCCGAGCGGGTGGAGCTATGCAACCGGTTCAACGACGGGGAGAAGGATATCTTCCTCGCATCGCTAAAAGCAGGCGGAACAGGACTTAACCTGACGGGTGCCGATACCGTCGTTTTGTATGATCTGTGGTGGAATCCTGCCGTCGAGCAGCAGGCTGCCGACCGGGCCCACCGGATTGGTCAAACCAAGGTGGTTCAGGTTATCCGGCTGGCAGCCCACGGCACGGTTGAAGATAAGATGTACGCGCTTCAAGAACGGAAGAAAAATATGATCGACGACATTATCCGGCCCGGCGAGGAGCAGCTATCATCGCTTACCGACGCGGATATCCGCGAGATTTTGGCGATTGGCGCCGATGAACGGGATTTGTAAGAGGATTGGAATAGACGAAAAAACGGCTGTGCGAACTTTAGCACAGCCGTTTGTTTATATTCCGGATGCCCGGAAGCTTTTAACCGGACCATCCGGCATTACTTGTCTAATGTTACCCGCTCTCCGTCCGCAGGGATCAGAACCTGACCAAGCAGCCCTTCCGCGCTTAACGCTTCTCTTAAAACATCTCTTGTCGCCAAACAATGATTAATCGTATCCATATGAACGGCAACTACCTTCGTAGACGGTGCGTAACGGCATACCCGGATGACATCCTCCGCATTCATTGTAATGGGATCGCCAACGGCAAATTGCGCCCCGCCCGCATTGATTACCGCGACATCCGGCTTGAAAGCATCCAAAGCATGCTTTACTTCTTCACACCAGATGGTATCGCCCGCGATATAAAGGGTCGGCTCGCCTTCCGCTTGAAGAACAAAACCTGACACCTGGCCCATTCTTTCGCCGATCTCTCCCGTTCCATGCCTTCCGCTTGTTCTTGAGATTGTAATGCCTTTATAGAGGACGGATTGCCCGATTTCCGTTACGCTAGCAAAATGCTGGCTTGTGATCGCTGGCCCGTCTCCCGGCTGGCAGAACAGCGGTGTCGACTTCGGCAGCGATTCGATTGCGGCGGCATCCCAATGATCCGGATGGAGGTGGCTGACGAGAATAACCTCCGGCTGCAGCAGCTTTTCCTTAGGAAAAGGCAGCGGTACAAGCGGATTGCGCCGGTCATTCGTTGAATTCATAATCGGCGGATTTACGCCGGCGTCGCTAAACATCGGATCAACAAGAAACTGTACTCCCGCATAGTCCAGCCACAGCGTCGCATGTCGGATTAATCGTATATTCATTTTGTGTCCCTCATTTCTTAATGTGTCTGATACAATTATAAAATAAAGCCGCATCGCGCAGAAATAACCTCGTGAAACGATTTAGCCGCTTTTATTTTCATAATGAAAGGATTCTTCCGACATGTTAAGCTCATACGGAATTGACGATATCGACAGACAAATATTAAGCTGCTTGATTGCGGATGCCAGCCAGTCTCATAAATCGATTGGGGAACAGGTGCATATGACCGGACAGGCCGTAGGCGCCCGCGTCCGCAAGCTGCAGGACCTTGGCATCATTGAAGGCACAACGGTCAATTGGAATCCCGAGAAAATCGGCCTGACCGTCCATGCCTTTGTCACCGTCTTCTTGTCTTCCAACACGGCTCATCAGACGTTCCAGCAATTCGCGGGCAGCAGCGGCCAGGTTGTTGAGATTCACCGCGTCAGCGGCGAAGGCTGTTATTGGATGCGCGTGCGCGTCGGCTCGCAGCCGGAGCTGACCGGCTTTCTCGACGAACTGCTTGCCTACGGCAACTATAAGGTAAGCTTGTCTATTGGGCAGATGAAGTAAAAAAAAGGAGCCGCGTTTATCGCAAACGCTGCTCCTTTTATTTTATTCCAGCACGCTTTTGTACCGGTCCGGCCGATAGCCTGCTTTTTCCGCCATGATGGCGGCAAGCTCCTTGCCTTGCTCCCGCAGGTCATCCATGTATAGATCGGCTTCGATTCGGCCTCTGGACATGATAAGCGCACGGTCGGTAACCGTCTCAATCTCGTCAAGGTGATGGGTAACGATCAGGATCGTCTCATCCCCCTTCAGATTGCCGATCATCAGCTTCAGGAAGTCCCGCCGCGTAAACATATCTTTGCCGAGGAACGGTTCATCCATCAGAATATATTTGGCGCCCTTCGCCATCCCCGCACTGATCTCCAGCTTGGATTTCTGGCCTCTCGAGAAGGTGCGAATGCGTTTATCGGGCTCCAGCTCATAAAATTTCAGCAGCTTGTTATAATACGCAGAGTCAAATTGCGGGTAAAAGGCGGAAAGAAATTCCGCATACTGAACCGGTGTCAGCTTCGGAATGTAGCTTCCCTCTTCGGTTATATAAGCAAGCTGCTCATACTGTTCCTCTACAGGACGGCCGTTCAGCAAAATGTCCCGATGCTGGACCTCGCCCAGCCCCATAATCGCTTTGAGCAGCGTGGTTTTCCCGCTTCCGTTCTCGCCCAATACGCCAACAATTTCGCCGCTTGTAATGGTCAAATCCCGGACATGCAGGATAGGTCTGGCATTACCGAATGTTTTCTCCACGTATTTTAATTCAAGCATGGCTCGCTATTCCCCCTTTCCTCGCTCAAGCCTAAGATGGTCGAATAAACGATAGTCGTAGAGCTGGAGATCATAAGACGATCCTTCCGGCCAGTTAAAGGTATTCACCAGATCATCGTTCAAATCCGATACTAGCTCGCCCTCGTAAAGAAGCCGATTCGCCTTATACACTCTTATCATTAAATGAATAGGCAGGAAGCTATCAAACCGATCCTCTGGTCTAGGTTCCGTAAACGTATAAACCAAATACAGCCTTCCACCCAGGTATTGCATGTTCATTCGGCTGCGATAATAATCCTTCCGGGTGCTTGCATAGTCCAGATTGGTCGTATCCACCAGCTGCATGCCGTATTGGAAATCGATACTCCATACCGTTTTGTGATAAAAGGTATGCTCCGTTTGAACGGAATTGTTCTGAAAGACAAGATTCAATACCATATCATTGGAATAAGCCTCATATTGATCCGAATACATGCTGCTCGATGGATCAAGCATGATACTGCCAAGCATCTTCCCGCTTTCCGGATCGTAACCTCTCACGACGACATGCCCGTGCTCCTTCAATATAAGCGCAAGCTTGCCGCCCGCTGCCGCAAGTCCAAGCACGGCAAGAGAGGCACCTTCTTTATTCTGATCCAGACTAAATTCAGCCACTGTCCGGGTCGTTCCATCCTTTGCAAAAGAAAGCTCGTAAATGCCGTTTGTGCCCGTATTTTCTGCCGTGGTTGGCACGGTAAAGTACAGATGATCTCCAAGCTTTGCGAGTCCATACTCCAGCGAATTGGAATATTTGCTGTCCGAGTCCGCGTTCACAATATTCGTATATACCAGCGAGGACTGGCCGTTATTCTTGGCATTTAACAAATTCTTGTCGTAATACATCACGTAAAACGCGCCTTCTCCGTGCACCTCATATTCCAGATTGTCTATCCTTTTTTTGCCCCCGTTAACGTACTTGTAATGATCCGGCAGAAGTAGAGGAGGATCGTACAACTCTGTATGCACCGATAATTGCCCATCGTTAATCTCAAACGTCGTGCTGGCGTACTGGTCGCTAATATCTCCTGAGATGCTGATCGGGTTGATTGCCGACCGATCGCCAAAGCGGTCTTTTAAATATAAGGTTCCCGCATTCTGATGGGCATGGTTCAGCCAGGCAAAGATTCCAATTAACAAGATGGCTATTACGGCGGCCGGAATCGCTAGATGTCGGGATAGCTTGCGGACAATCATCAACGTACACCTCTCCTTATTCCGCTGGCCGGATCCGGATATTTTCAAATTCCCTGTTATGCATTGGATCATAGTCATAGCTGGTTGCAAGGTGTTCGACCCGATTGCCGTCCTGGTTCCGATCCGTTACAAGCTCGCCTTCATACTGAAGCTTGGATGCCTTGTATACCCGTATCATCAGATGTTTGGGCCGGGCGATGTCGAACACGATATTGCTTTCCACCTTGGTTTCCGTTGACTGATAGATGACGTAAAGCCTGCCATTCGCGTAATTGGCGCTTTTCAAGTCGCGCAGGTTTGACTCCATATCGTCCGGATAGGTTACGGCCGTTTCGTCCAGCAGCTTTACCCCGTTTGCCAGATCAAAGCTCCATACCGTTTTACGCACTTGACCTTGGTCTGGATTGCTCATAAACGCCAAGCATAACGTATTGCTGACGGAATCCGAATACGATTCATACGATTCATAGAACGAACGGCCTTGAACCGCTTTAGCGGAACCCGAGATAGAAAAGCCGCTAACGGCCGCTTCCCCTAGCAGCTCTCCGCTCTTGCTGTCGTAGCTCCGAATCACCAGCTTCTGGTCCTCCTCCAGCACTAATGCAAGCTTGCCGCCAACCGCTTCAAGTCCAAGCACCTGTATTTCAGAAGAGCCGTCACCTTTGTTTTTATCCAGGCTGAAGGTGGCCAACGCCTCCGATTCCGGCAATTGCCCTTTGTAATCCCTGCCGCTTGTAAAGGTTAACGCATAGATTCCGGATGTTCCGACATAACGGTTCGTCGACGGCACTGCGAAATAGTATTGATCTCCAACGCTGGCCAACCCGTATTCGAGCCGGTTCGTGTAAGTGGCCGTATTATCGCTTCTCGGCTGATTGCTGTCGTCATACTCCGTGATATTCGGATGTACCGATGCCTGCCAATAGCTGCCTGGATCGTTTGGATCTCTAGCCACAATCGAATCCGGGGAAAAGATGTTGTCGAACCTCCATTTCCCTTTTAACTTATCAGGCTGCGTGCTGTTGTACCAAACCGCCCGCGGCGGATCAAAAAGCTTCGTACCCGTCGTCACCTTTCCGTCGAACAGCTTAAACAAGGTACTGTGAAAGCCGTCACCGAGCTCGCCGCTAATGGTCACATCCGACAACGCCGCTTGCTCTCCTTCATGATCCTTTAAATAAAAGACTCCGTTATCATTGTCCGCATGAACCAGCATGAATTGCGACGCAATCAGAAGCAGCGCCAGAATGAATATCGGAAGGGCCGCATGGCGCGATAAGATTTTCCCTAAACGCTGCATCAGGCGATACCCCCTCTCCGGACCAGCCTCGTGCTATGCCAGATGAAGAAAACGCTCAAGAGTAACAGGGATATGCTATACGCATACAGCTTTGCCATCGTCCAATCCATATTTGGCGCTTCAATCTGACCATTAAAAATATGCCTGACGATCCACCCTGCGGCTACGACGAGAATGATGTACCAATGCCGTCTGCCGCGTTCGCACAGGAACGCATAATAAAGTCCGGTTGCCAGGCTTACGAGTATGCTGACCGAAGCTACCCAACCGCTGATGCTTATCGGCAATAATACCTTTAGAAAGTTGGATCGGATAAAAGCAAGGAACAGCCCGTTATGCATCACGAACCTGCCGTCCGCATAGCTTCCGATATGGCTCGCATAAGCCGAGTACCCCCAGCGGATCGCAAGTAAATGAGCGGCAAAAAGCAACAGCAGCCCGATTATAAAAGATAGCAGGTTGCTCCAATAATACGCCTCGCGTTTTACCGGTAGGGTTAAGTACGTATAAATGCTTTTGCTTCCCCAATACGCGTTGTACTGCTTCATGAGAAAATAAACGCAGAATGCCGCAATAAACACAAACAGCGCCGTCTTGCAGCCCGATGTATAATATAGGCTCTCGAATCTTGGATGAACGGAATTTTCGTTCAGTTTCTCTGCCGCCGATTGCAGCAGAAGATAAGGCGTAACGATCATCCCCGCCGTCAAAATCAAAATAACGGGCAGCATGGATGCAAATTGAATATTAAGCAGCCGGTACAAACCTTTCACTTGCCAGCACCTCCTGTATTAATCGACTAATACAATCACTGTATAAAAATTTATTCCCACAACTCCGTTATCAGCTCCACCGTTTTCTTGAACGATAGATTCGCTTCCTTGGCTTCCGCGATAAACGCCGCCACCATTTCCTTGGTCAGCTCGCTTTCAATCCGGCCGTAAATCTCATCGTCCAGATAGATCATGCTTCCCGTAGTGCTGCTCGTTCGGACATACCCCTCATCCTCCATCAGCTTAAACGCCTTCTGAACGGTATTCGGGTTAATGTTCAGCTGCATCGCGATATCCCTTCTGGAAGGAAGCTTGTCGCCGGATACGGCCCATCTTAGCAAAATACGCCGTTTCACATACAGGGCAATCTGCATATAAACCGGCATTTTATTATTCAGCTGCAAATCCTGAAACGTCAGCAATACCTCTCACCTGCCTCCTGCTATGACTGTATTATGGCAGTAATACAATGAGTTGGCAAGGGGCATTTGCAAGCCATCCTGCCTTATGCATTGTTTTCAAGACATTACGCATTTGTTACTATTAAACTAAAACAAGCAAAGGAATAAATCATAATGTCTTCGACTTCTCTGGAAACGGTCGCTTATCGTGAAATTCGGGAGCGCATTATGCGCGCGGAATATATGCCCGGCTCCATGTTATCGGAAAATGAGCTTGCCGGACTGCTCGGCATGAGCCGGACGCCTATCCGTGCAGCTATCTCCTTGCTGGAACGGGAAGGTCTTGTGGGAACCTTTCGCGGACGGGGAGTAATGGTTAAGGAAGTGTCCGCCCATGATTTCAGCGAAATGTATGAGGTTCTAGTCTCTATGCAGCTGTTCGCGCTGGACACGGCCTTAAAGCGCCAGCTTGCTTTCGATGTGGATACGATGAGCCAATTGCTTGAGCGGCAGCAGCTGGCTTTGGAGCAAAACGATTACTACGGTTATTACAACCATACCTTGCTGTTCACCGAAACAATCCTTCGGACCATTCATAACGAAAGCATGCTGCAAATTATGGAGCTGTACCGCGGGCGGTATGTCTTCCATACCGTTGCCTACCGCAAAAAATATCCGCAATATCAGCCAAGCCGTTCTGTTCAGACGAACCGCCGGATTTACGAAGCCATTAAGAGCGGTAATATCGCAGCGGCCAAAGCCGCCGTCACGGAGCAATACGCCGATGTCCATGAGCAGTTCATCCTCGGCGGACTGATGAGATAGACAATTTGTCGCCTTGCTGTTCTTAATAACCATTTGCCCGGCGAATAGGCCGATAAGCTAAAGACTGCCCGCGCAGTCTTTTTTATTGGATACTTCATCCTAAATCTATTGACTCTCCCTCCGCTCTGACTTGCCTTTGGAATTCGTGCAGAGGAAAAACGGGTTTACCTGATCGTTCCTTAGTAGAAAAGCATTAATTCTATTAAATAATTTTGTGAGATATTACCTAAACTGGTTCCTTCTTTCGAACCGTTTATATATACTTGAATTATGATTTCTCTGCCCTTTGCACGACCATTATCCGTAGGAGGGTACATATGGAGAGGACCTTTTCGATTTCCCGCTATCCCGATGTAAAGGCCGTGACGAGCCAGCTTGATCGGCTCATCGAGCAGCCGATTTATTCGATCAGACCGGATGCTTTGAAGAAGTACGAAGAGGAATATTTTGAAGCGAAATGCGCGAAATCGAAAGAGATGATCGACGTAGCCAAGGAGATTATCCCAGGCGGCGTCCAGCATAACCTGGCCTTTAACCATCCGTTCCCCCTCGTATTTACGAAAGCCGAAGGCGCTTACCTCTATGACGCCGACGGCAACCGCTATTATGATTTCCTGCAGGCCGGCGGCCCGACGGTGCTCGGAAGCAACCCGCCCGAAGTACGCCGGAAGGTCATCGAGCTGCTGAACGACTGCGGTCCCTCAACCGGACTTTTCCACGAATACGAATATAAACTAGGCAAAAAAATCGCCGACAGCATCGACTCCGTCGAGATGTTCCGCATGCTGGGCTCCGGCACGGAAGCCTGCATGGCGGCGATCCGCGTGGCAAGACTGGCAACGAAGAAAAAAAAGATTATCAAGATGGGCGGCGCTTATCATGGCTGGAGCGACCAGCTTGCCTACGGCATCCGCATCCCCGGCTCCAAATGGACGCAAGCGCATGGCGTTCCGCGTTATATCTTCAAGCATACCCAGGAGTTTTTCCCGAACGATCTGGAGGATCTGGAGCGAAAGCTCCGCTTCAATCAGCTACGCGGCGGCACGGCAGCCGTCCTGATCGAGCCGGTTGGACCGGAAAGCGGCACGAGGCCGGTTGATCGCGAGTTTAATAAAGGCGTGGAGCAGCTCTGCCGCAAATACGGCGCCCTTCTTATTTTCGACGAGGTGGTTACCGCCTTCCGAATCGGAATGTCCGGCGCTCAGGGCTATTACGGGGTTTCCCCGGATCTGACGGTCTTCGGCAAGGTCGTTGCCGGCGGTTATCCGGGTGCGGGCGGTCTTGGCGGCAAGAAGGAATACATGAAATATTTGTCCGCGGGCATCGAAGCCGGAAGCAAGCATAAGAAGGCGCTTATCGGCGGTACGATGGCTGCGAATCCGCTCAGCTGCGTTGCCGGCTATTATACGCTATGCGAGATTGAACGGACGAATGCGATCCCGAGATCCGGCCGGATGGCCGACCGGCTCACCGAGGGACTTCAGGCATTAATCGGCAAATACAAGCTGCCGTTTGTCGCTTTTAACCAAGGGTCGATCTGCCACCTGGAGACGGTAGGCACGATGCATTTTGCCATCAACTGGTCGAAGCCTTGGCAAATTCCGAATGTATTGTCGGAGACGTCCAGACGAAAAAGAGAAATGGAGCATATGGGCGCTGCCTACATGGCCGAAGGTATCGTAACTCTGGCAGGCAGCCGGCTGTACACCAGCGGGGCTTATACGGAAGAAATGATCGACGACGTTCTTGTCCGCTTTGACCATATTTTCGGCCATGTAGCCTTATTGGAGGGATAAGAAGGATGCCCGAGACAGCTGTCGAGGAAGCCAAGCAGCGTGTTATCGAAGCCGGAATCAGGCTGATGGAAACCGGTCTGATTGCCCGCACCTGGGGGAATGTAAGCCACCGCGTCGAAGGCGGCAGGTTTGTCATTACGCCTAGCGGCAGGGATTACCGCTCGCTTACGCCGGATGATATCGTTACCGTTCAAATATCGGACTGCAGCTATAGCGGCCCGACCAAGCCTTCGTCCGAGAAGGGCGTGCATGCCGAGGTCTACAAACGTTTTCCCAATGCCCATTTCGTAATCCATACGCATCAGGAGTATGCATCCGTCATCAGCGCGTGCAATGTGGATGCCGTTCCGATAGAGGAAGGCATGCTGGCGGGCCGGGTATTATGCGGGGCTTACGCGCTCCCGAGCACCAGGAAGCTGCAGCGCAATGTTGCTAAAGCGCTTACGCGCACCTCCAACAAAGCTATTATCATGAAAAATCACGGAGCCGTCTGTTACGGTGCCAGCGATACGGAAGCATTCGAAGCCGCCTTGGAGCTGGATCAGGCTTGCCGCCAGTATATCGACGATACGTATAAGAGCTTGACCGGCGAGCAAGAAGCAGATGCGGCGGCATTAAGCCGGTTTGCCCTTGGACTGGGTTATTCTTCTCCGGCGCCTGTATCCCGGATGCTGTATCACAGCAGAAGAACGAAGGATGGGTTTCTGCTGTTTAACGATTCCGGCTCCGAGCTCCTTGTCCGGAATGGCGAGCTGAATGCCGCCCTGCCGGAGGAGGCTAGCGTCTATCAGCAGATTTACCGTAAGCATAAGCAGATTAACCATATTCACTGGAGCGGCATTCCGGAGGTTGCGCTTTTCTCCCAAACCGGGCAGCCGCTGAAGCCGCTGCTTGACGACTTCGCCCAGCTGATCGGTACCTCGGCAAGGAATACGGCACTTTCCCCTTCGGAGGTATCCGCGGCTCTCAAAAGCTCTTCAGCCGTGCTGATCCGCGGAATGGGCGCTTTATGCTGCGGCGTGAACTCTGATGAAGCTCTTGCGGTAAGGATGGTTCTAGAGAAAAATAGCAAGGCCCATATCGGAGCCAAGCTGCTGGGCCAAGTCAAGCCTATTCATTACCTGGAAAGCCTGTTGATGCGATTTGTGTATTTGAAAAAGTATTCCAAGCAGGCCGCAGTGACCTCCTAGCCGAAAGGTGGAATTGTTATTAAAAGAATCTTCCTCACGAAATGGATCATTCTTTTATCGATTGTCCCGGTTATCGTATCGACCGAAATGATGTGGCTCTCCCTAGCGCCGATCTCAAGCTTGGCGGAAGATTATTACGGCGTGGGCAGCATGTCCGTCACGTTATGCTCCATGAGCTTTATGATCATGTTTATTTTATTCTCCATGCCTGCCTCTTGGGTTATCGACAAATGGGGATACAAAGCTTCTCTTCTGATCGGCGCGGGTCTGACTGCCGTATTTAGCTTGCTGCGAGCCTTGTATGCGGACGATTTTACGCTAGTCCTGATCTTCCAGTTCATTCTGGCGATCGGGCAGCCCTTTCTGCTTAATATCGCTACAAAGGTAGCCTCGGACTGGTTCCCGCTGCAGGAGAGATCCACGGCAGCTGGCATTCTGACGCTAGCCCAATATATCGGGTTTATCATTCCGATGGCGCTTGCTCCCGCTATCGCGGAAGCTTCCGGCATCCCCGGCCTGTTTATGTGGTTTGCGGCGTTTGCCGTTGCAGCCGCGGGTCTTGCAGCTGGGTTTGCTTTCGTGAAACCTCCCGCTTCCCTGTCCAACGCCGCCCCCCGACAAGAGGTCTTACGCTTCCAATCGATTGGTCTTCTTATCGAGAACAAAAGCTATTTCCTTATCCTGCTCGTCAGCTTTATCTGCATCGGCATTTTCAATACGATTCTTACCCTGCTGGAAACGATCCTTTCTCCCCGGGGATTCACATCCGAGGAAGCCGGACTTGTTGGCGCCGTCTTTATCGTCGCCGGAATAATTGGCGCGGTTGCTCTGCCGATCCTGTCCGATAAATACCGGACTCGGGCACCTTTTTTTATTGCCGCCATCACGCTGCTCATTCCCGCCTACCTGGGGCTGACCTTTGCGGAGCAGTTCATTCCGGTGACCGTTATTGCCGGGCTTGCGGGCTTCACCATTATGGGCGTCGCCCCCATCTTGTTCCAGCACGGCTCGGAGCTTGCGTATCCCGTGCGGGAAGGCACTTCCCTTGGCATGATTTTGCTGATGGGGCAGGTTTCCGGCATTGCTTTCGTTTATTTGTTTGAAGTTCTGAATGAAGCGCTGGACTCTATCGTATGGCCGATGCTGCTGTTTGTCGTGCTGACGGCCGTTTTGCTTCCCGTCACGCTCCGCATTCCGGAATCGGCCTGCCAGTCCGCGGATGAAGATACCCATCAGTCGATGTAAAAGGTAAAGGCGGGTGCAGCCAATGAGTGCTTACGTGCTCACTTACGATGTAGGAACCTCCGGCGTCAAAACATGTCTTTACCATCTGTCCCCCTCCTTATCGCTTGTGGCCAGCGCACTGCATGGCTATGAGCTTACGATTCTGGAGAATGGCGGCGCGGAGCAGGATCCGGCGGACTGGTGGCAGGCGATGCGGGCAACAACAAGCCAGGTACTTAAAGATAGCGGCATCCCTGCTTCGCATATCAGCGGCATCTCTTTTTGCGCCCAAATGCAAGGTCTTGTGCTTGTTGACGAACAAGGCGCGCCGGTCAGAAAAGCCATGAGCTACATGGATACCCGGGCTTCCGAGGAGCACCGCAGGGGAATTAGGCACGGCCTTCAATTTGCCGGCGCCAATGTATTCAAGCTGCTTAAGTCGCTGGCGATCACCCGCGCCGTTCCGGCCAGCGTCAAGGATCCCGTCTGGAAATACCGATGGGTGCGGCGGCATGAGCCCGAGGCGTTCAGCCGCGTTCACAAGTGGCTGGATGTCAAAGAATATCTGCTCTTCAAATGCACGGGCGAATTTGTAATGACCGAGGATACCGCTTATGCGACGCTGTTGTACGACGCGGGAAATAATCGGTTCAGCAAGGAAATGTGCCGGATGTTTGGCGTTCGGACCGAGCATTTTCCGAAGGTGATTTCGTCCACGGCAATGGCCGGATTATTAACGGCCGAGGCGGCCGCGGAGCTCGGGCTTAAGGAGGACACGCCCGTATTTGGCGGAGGAGGCGATGCCTCTCTAATAGGCGTGGGGGCCGGTGCGGTCGCGGAAGGCGATACGCATATTTACCTGGGTACATCCGGTTGGGTATCGACGGTTGTGAACCGGCAGATTATCGATGCCGGCAGCATGATCGCTTCCATCGTAGGAGCAAGGCCGAAGCATTATCATTATTTCTGCGAGCTGGAAACGGCGGGCAAATGCCTGGAATGGGTCAAAAACCATCTGGCCCTGGATGAAATCGGCATTTATTTGGAGAAAAAACAAGTGTCCGAATCGCAAGAAACGATGTACAGAAGCCTATACGATTACATGATGCATGCGATCAAAGACGTGCCCGCCGGCAGCAACGGCGTTATCTTTACCCCTTGGCTGCATGGCAACCGCTGTCCGTTTGAAGACGCGCACGCGCGGGGATTGTTTTTCAACATCAGCATCGAAACGGGGAAAACCGAGCTGATCCATGCCGTGCTGGAAGGCATCTGTTACCATCTTAGATGGCAGCTCGAAGCGCAAGACCGGAAGATTAAGACTTCCCAGGCGATCCGTTTTGTCGGAGGAGGCGCGCTTGCCCCGCTCACCTGCCAGATCCTCGCCGATATTCTGGGACGAACGATTGAAACGGTTGACAGTCCGCAAAATGCGGGCGCTGTCGGGGCAGCCATTACGGCGGCTGTCGGACTTGGCATCGTTCCGAATCTGGACGCTGCCAGATCTTTTGTGCAGGTACGCGCCTCCTATACGCCCAATCCCCGGAATAAAGCCGTCTATGATACGTACTTCGGTGTATTCAAATCCTTGTACAGACGAAATAAAAAAGCATTCGGCATCTTAAATAATCTCAAAAGCAATGCAGATGTTTTTCAGGCCCCGCTATGATACAATACTTGAATTGACGGGCTTTACACATTTAGGGGGCTTTAAGGACAACTATGCTTATTATTGGAATTGCTGGCGGCACCGGCTCGGGAAAAACCTCGGTGGCCCGCTCTGTTATTGAACGGCTTGGCGAAGATAAAGTAACCTTTATCTCGCAAGATAACTATTACAAGGATCATCCTCATCTGAGCTTTGCCGAGCGCGAAGGTCTCAATTATGATCATCCGCTTGTTTTTGACAACGAGCTCTTAATCGTGCATTTAAATCAGTTGAAATCCGGGCAGGCGGCCGAAGCGCCGATCTACGATTTTGCCAACCACTCCCGGTTTAAGGATAAGACGGTAGCGCTCAAACCTTGCAAGATCATCGTTATAGAAGGGCTTCATGTGCTGTCCGACGAAAATTTGCGTGCGATGCTTGATATCAAGGTGTTTGTGGACACCGATCCGGATGTCCGCATCCTCCGCCGCGTGCTGCGGGATATTGAAGAGCGCGGCCGCTCCATTCAATCGATTCACGATCAATATTTAAAGACGGTTAAACCGATGCACGAAGCCTTTATCGAGCCGTCCAAAAAATACGCCGACATCATTATTCCCGAAGGCGGGCAGAACGAAGTAGGCATTCAGATGCTGTCCATCCTTATGGAGAAATATTTCTAAACAGACGAAAACGAAAGGGCTGTCCCGCTTGGGGACAGCCCTTTCGTTTATCTTTTCCGGTAAAGCTTGTTAAACAAGCTTATGAGCTTGGATTTTTTTCCGGTAAGACGAGTAATACCAGCCTAACATCGCAATCGCTAGGATGGGACATAGGAACAGCAGCTGATAGACATGGTTGTAGGCATGCTCCAGCGTGATGCCGCTCATCTTATGAAGCAGAAGTCCGCAAATCGCCACCGACAAAGAGCCTCCGAAGAACTGAATGAGCTGCATCATCCCCATGCCGGAGCCAATCAAATGCCTTGGCAAAATACTGGAGGTCTGGTTATTAAGCGAAGCCAGCGTTGCCGAGAATGCCGGCGAGAAGAGCAAATACCCGCACATGATAACAAACGG
Organism: Paenibacillus sp. BK033; assembly: GCF_004345425.1. GTDB lineage: Bacteria > Bacillota > Bacilli > Paenibacillales > Paenibacillaceae > Pristimantibacillus. The sequence goes on along the minus strand of NZ_SLVP01000001.1, from coordinate 744,931 downwards.
CGAGCTGCCAAGAGCCGTCATAAACAAAGCCAGCACGGCGGTCAAGACAGCCGTTCCGATAAACAGGAACCGGACATTGCCGTACCGGTCGAGCCAGCGTCCGACAAACGGCGTTAACGCCGCCGATAAAATCGCTCCCGGAGCAATCAGGAAGCCAATCAGCATCTCCGATTTATGGAACAGGTTCGCCAGGACAAGCGGCATCAGGAACAGGTTGCCGAGGTTAATGATAAGCAGGCAGAAGCCTACCACAAGCAGCCGGATATAGCCGGGCTGGCGGAATACCTCCGGATTCACAAAGGTTCCGATGCCCTTCGCTTTCCGGATATGGAGCACGTGAATCACAATCGTAATCACGCTGATCAGAAGCCAAATGATGGACTGCTGCGTTACCGCAATGAGCAAGGAAGTCGCATTGATAACGGTCAAGGCAGCCCCCCAATAATCAAAGCTGGCCGGCTGCGGATTTTCCTTCGGCAGCAGCTTCAACAAGACCGGCAAAATAGCCAGCACTAAGCAAGTAACTACAAACAAACCGTTCCAGCCAAAATATTCGCTGATGACGCCGCCTACAATCGGCCCAAGACCAAACGCCATTGCGCTGCCGGCCGCGATCATCGAGATCGCGCGTCCTCTTCGTTCAACCGGGATATAGCGGCTTGCTAGTACAAGCCCCAGTCCGGCCATCGTACCCGCTCCTGCCGATTGCAGAATCCGAGCCGTCAGCAGAAGCGCGAAATTGTGGGCAAAGATTCCGAGCACCGAAGAAAGACCCAATATAAGCAGCCCTATCGCTACCAGTCTGCGTATGGGAGCGATATCCGATAAGCGGCTGTAAATCACCGTTGATAGGGCATATCCGATCGAATAGCTGGATACAATCCATGAGCCGAGATCCGAAGTGATTCCGAGATCGTTGATAATACTTGGTACCGAGACGTTAAACATGGTCGTATTCATGACCACGACAAACAAGCCCAGCATCCACACGGGCATTACAATTCTGTCATTCAAGTTGTCCACCTTGTTTCCTTACAAAGTTACTTTACTTTGTTCAGTATAACACAAAAAAAGACGAAGCATGGTTTCACCCCTGTTATGAAAACCGATTAACGTTAAAACGCTATAAAGCCAAAACATTCGGCATAGCTATTTTAGTATTTGCACTTTATAGTAAAGAAGATAATGTAATCGATTCCACAAGCGATGAGGAGGCCTGCTAACTATGCCAAAGCTGTTCATTGCAGAAGAGGAAGATCTCATTCCCAACAAATCGGCTGTACAAAGGAATGAATGGCCGTTTGAAGAAATGAAGCACTTGTTTGACCATCTTGCGACTTGCCTTTCAGGAGCGATAAAAGAAGTGAAAAATTTGGAACAGCAGTACCTGAACATCATCGCCGGCGATACCTTCGGCACATCGAAGCCAAATGTACATCAGCTGTATTATTCTTATAAGGAAGCGTTAAAGGCTTTGGAGCAGCAATTTAATCAAGGCTCAGAGTTGTACCGCAAGCTGAGCCTGAATCCGGGGCGAACGCCAAAACGGAAGGTTCAGCAAGCCTTGGAAGTCATCGAGGCCTCCTATGCGGACCACGGGATGACTTTGGCCGGCGTTGCCAAGGCTTTGTTTGTCTCCAGCACCTATCTATCCACGTTGTTCAAACAGGAGCTTGGAATTAATTTCCTTGATTATGTTCATCAATTCCGGATCGAGAAAGCCAAAGCGCTGCTTCAGACCGGCGATATGAAAATCCATTCCGTTGCCAAGGAAGTCGGTTATTACGACGAAGCTCATTTTACGAAGACGTTCAAGAAATGGACCGGAATGCTGCCGTCTCAGTACAAGAAGGAAATGGCCGTCAGTGGATAAGAAAGAGCAGCAAGGGCAAGCCAAAGCCCGCTTGCCCTTGCTGCTCTTATGCGTTTAACTGATGGCGCTGGCGATAAGCGAGCGGCGTCATCCCCATCTTCTTCTTGAACACCTGGAATAGGTAGTTCGTATTCGTGAAGCCATGATTGACCGCAATGGATTCCACCGTGTTCGAGGTCTCAATCAGCTCTTCGCAAATGCGCTGCAGCCGGAAATCCTCCAAGTAGCTGCTGAAGGAGCTGACCCCGTACCGGTGAAAGACACGCTGCAGCTGTCTTGTGCTGATCTGGATCCGGTCCGCAACCTCCTGAAGGGTTAGCGGTCTCGCGTAATTATCGTAAATATATTGCTGCGCCATCTCGAAGCGATGCGCTTGAATATCCCGCGAAGGAAGCATCTGCTGACCATCCCGGTCCACGGTTGCTTTTGCGGCGCGCAGCAGGATTTGAATCAAAGACTGGCGGATCGTCGTATAGGCTCCAAGCTCTCCGGATCGCCAAGCCATGTAAGCCTGGAGGAAGCATGTCATGGCATCATGCTGATCCATAAACGGTCGAAGCGGAAAATCGGCCAGTGCCTGCATGCAGGCTTCCGACTCTTTATTTTCCCACTCCGAGCCCCATCCTTCCTGATCCTCTCCGTCCGGAAGACGCGTAATATCCACATGCAGGCACAGCTCTTCCATGCCGGACCGGTTATCCGCCGTTTGCTGGTGCACAACGCCGGGACCCGTCAAATAAAACATGCCGCTGTTCAGCTTGTAAATATGGTCAATCAAGGTGACCGTTCCTTTGCCGCGCGGCACGAAGTGGAATTCAAACTCCGAATGCTTGTGGAACTTGATCAGCTGTCCCGGCTTAAAGGTGGTCAGATGCCATTTAAGCACCCGGATTCCGTAACGTCCCCATCTGAAATGCAGATCAAGCCTTTCAAGCGCATCCATCTTTTCTTTCATAATGGCATAAGGATACGGTCTTGCGCTTACCTTGCTGTCGGACTCCATAATCTGGTCCCGATCATCCATGCCAGTCATTGTATTAGCGGATTTCTTCAATACGTACAGCCCGCTTCTCGGCAACCGAGCGGTTGGACGCTTCCATCAGCGCCGTCAGATCCTGCGCCATGCGGATATTCTCTGCTGCAACCGTATTATTTTGAATATGGTCAGCCCATTGCTCGAACGCCTTATTGCGGCCGCTGGCCTTATCCGCTTCCGTCCACTGCGATTCACCGTTCTTGTTGCTGCGGACGAGAACGCGGTCCTCCGGCGTACCGTAGAGCAGCGAGCCTTCCGTGCCGTGAATCTCGATCGTGAATGGCGAATGGGCATTCACGAAGCCCGCTTCCACGATACCGATAGCGCCGCCGGCCGTCGTAAGAATGGATACCGCGTTATCCTCCACGTCTTTGCCGGTTACGTAACCGTACGAAGCTTGAACCTGAACCGGCATTTCGCCAAGGAACAGTCTAGTCAAATACATCGGATGGCAGCCCAGGTCGATCAGTGCGCCGCCGCCGCATTGCTCCAGGTTGTAGAAATGCTCCGGAAGCCAGTTTGCGGTTGCTCCGTTATGGGACAAGCGCACGCGCGTCAAGGTAACTTGGCCCAGAATGCCGGATTCCAGCACGTTCTGAATGGAAGACGTATACCAATCGTTTAATCTTGGCAGCGATACGGTCAGCTTAACGCCTGCTTCTTCCACTGCCGCCAGAATCTCGTTAACTTCCTTCGTTGTAAGCGCCAACACTTTTTCCGTGAAGATATGCTTGCCGGCTTGCGCGGCTTTCACCATAACCTCGCGGTGAATATTGGAAGGCGCGTCCACGATCACCCCGTCAATATCCTCGCGTGCAAGAAGCTCATCCAGATTAGAGAAGAAAGGAACGCCCAGCTTGGCAGCCGCTTCTTCGCCTCTAGCCGGGATTTCGTCCCATACCGCTACGATTTCCGTATCCGGATGCGCTTGCGCCTCTCTCGTGTAATCCCATGCGTGAACATGCCAATAGCTTAACATTGCGACTCTAATCATATAACTTCCACTCCTCAGACCGATTATTTGGAATAACTACATATTTGCGACTTATTTCTAAGGTAGCACACCATTTAGCAAAGTAAAACTAGAACATAAAGACATTCTGACTATAATTATACGACAAAGACAAGAACTTTTTTAAAGCCTTATTGACTCTAAATATCGGTCAAACCTATAGTAAGGGCATAAACAACTTTTTTATCTAAATCCATTTAAACGGAGGCTGGACATGAGTAAATTACTGAAGGTTGGCATCATCGGCTGCGGCGGTATCGCGAATGGCAAGCATCTTCCTGCGCTGAGCAAGAACAAGAATGTTGAAATCGTTGCCTTTTGCGACGTCGTTGTAGAACGCGCGGAAGAAGCATCCCAAAAATACGGCGCCGAAGGCTCGAAAGTATACGCGGATTACCGCGAGCTGATTGCCGATCCGTCGATCGATGTCGTGCATGTATTAACGCCTAATGACTCGCACTCCTTTATTACGATAGATTCCCTTGAAGCCGGCAAGCATGTAATGTGCGAGAAGCCAATGGCTAAAACAGCCGCGGAAGCAAGAGCCATGCTGGATGCCGCGAAACGCACGGGCAAAAAGCTGACGATCGGTTACAACAACCGTTTCCGTCCGGACAGCCAAGTGCTGAAAAAGATTTGCGAGCAAGGCGAGCTGGGCGAAATTTACTACGCGCGCGCTCATGCGATCCGTCGCCGCGCGGTTCCGACTTGGGGCGTATTCCTCGACGAAGAGAAACAAGGCGGCGGCCCTCTTATCGATATCGGTACTCACGCGCTTGACCTGACGCTGTGGATGATGGACAACTACAAGCCGGTTTCCGTAACGGGCTCCGTATTCCATAAGCTTGGCTCGAAGGAAAATGCCGCTAACGCTTGGGGACCTTGGGATCCAGCGAAATTTACGGTAGAAGATTCCGCCGTAGGCTTTATCAAGATGGAGAACGGCGCAACAATCACGCTTGAAGCAAGCTGGGCGCTGAACACGCTTGATATCGACGAAGCAAAATGCACGCTTTGCGGTACCGAAGGCGGCGCGGACATGAAGAACGGCCTTCGCATCAACGGCGAAGAGAACAGCCGCTTGTTCGTTAAGGAAATCGACCTTTCCGCCGGCGGCGTAGCGTTTTATGACGGCGCTTCGGAGCGCGATATCGACGTGGAATGCGCGGCTTGGATCAATTCGATCCTGAACGACACGGATCTGGTCGTAAAAGCGGAGCAAGCTCTTGTCGTAACCGAAATTTTGGAAGCGATTTACGAATCCGCCCGCACTGGCGAGACCGTATACCTCAATCGCGAAAAAGTTGCGAACTAAATAAATAAACAAAACGGTTGTGCCTGTTTAACAAGCACAACCGTTTTTTTATACATTGTGAAGCTTATCCGGGTTGCGGACGATAAATATCCGGTGAAGCACCCCTTCGCGCTGCTCAAGAAATACGACCGAATCTACGATTCCTTCCTGCCTGAATACGAAGGCGGGTTCCCCGTTTAACGGCTTCAGCTCTACCGTCATCTGGCTTGTAAACTGGGATTTGCGGAAAATGCCCAGCAGGAACTGCGCCACGCGCTCCCTGGTTTCGATTGGCCGGACCGCTGCCGATGTTTTGCCTCCTCCGTCGGATACAAGCACGGCATCCTCCGCCAGCATGGATAGCACGGTGTCGACCTCGCCTTCGGATAAGGCCGCTACGAACCGGTTTATCCACGCCTGCTCGATTGTACCGCCAGCCTGCAGCTCTTCCTCCGTTATTCCCATCTTTGATCTGGAACGGCTCATCAGCTTGCGGCAGTTTTGCTCGCTTTTTCCCGTTAATTCCGCAATATCCGGATAATCGAACCCAAGCGCTTCTCGCAGAACAAATACGGCTCGTTCCGAAGGCGACAGCCTTTCGAGCAGAGCAAGCATAGCGTAAGACAGCAGGTCATGGCGAACTATTTCCTCCAGTCCGTCATCGTAGTATTGTGCTATCGGCTCCGGCAGCCACGGACCGACATATTGCTCCCGGCGTACTCTTGCCGAACGCAGATGATCCAGACAGCGATTCGTTATCATTTTGCACAAATACGCTTTGGGCTCGTGCAGCTTATCCGGGTTCATGTTCTGCACCTTCAGGAATATGTCCTGAACCGCATCCTCCGCATCGGCGACAGAGCCGGTTAACTGATAAGCAAGGCTGAACAACAACCCTTTATAACGTTCGTACAGCTCAATCATATGACGTCTCCTTATGATTTCAGCATACTAGCGTAATCCCAGACAAAACGTTTGATTTTATAAGATAAACTTCCCGAAATGATTATATCAAGCCCCCATTTGCGCGTCCATGTGATTCCCCGTCCCGGACCAAGTCCAATCGTAAAGCCTTCCATTACCTGCTTATGGCGGGGAGCCTCGCTGCCGTTCCGGTCCGCCGCGATGATTTTGCCTAATCGCTGTGCCTGCGGAATGGCCTCTTTGCAGGTCATTCCCGCGGCTTCGCCGCTATCCGGGTCCACGATAAACGCGCAGTCCCCAATGGCATACACACCCCGGGCTTCCTTCACGCGGTAGCATTCGTCCACGATAAGCCTTCCGTCCTTCGTTACCGGGAGCCCAAAGCCGCGGACGGCGGGATTCGGAACAAGACCCAGCGTCCATACCGTAAGGCCCACCGGCAGAGCTTCGCCATCCGAGAGCATTAGACAGCCATTCTCCTCGCGTACCGCTTTGCATAGGTGATGCACGGATACGCCGCATTTCGCCAGCTCATCCTCCAGCTTGCGGCTTGCCTTCATTGATCCTTCCCGAAACAAACGGTCCTGGGCATTTAGCAGATGGACCCGGATTTCTTCGGGGTTAAGTCCCTGCCTCGCTGCTTCTTCTCTCATGGCGTACGCTAACTCCGATGCCGTCTCCATGCCGGTTATTCCCGCCCCGGCCACGGCTGCCGTGAGCAGGCGACGCCGCTCCTCCGCGCTGCTCTCCGCTCTTGCGGCCTGCATATTGCGGCTCCACGTATCCCTGATTCGTACTGCCGACTCCATTCCCGTCAGGGCAATGCCGCCTAGTCCCGTTTCCGTCTCGCGGGCAACGCTGCCAACCGAAACAACCAGCGTGTCATAAGCAAGCCGAACGAGCTGACCTTCCGCATTCTCGTATTCGAGCACTTTAGCAGCCGCATCTATATGCTTGGCTTTTCCTTGCACGTGCTCGGCCGTTTCCGGCAAAATCTGCCGCCAAGGCACCGTAATCGGATCTGCCCCTACCGCCGGCTTGAACAAGAGCACCTTGCGCAGATGATAAGGATTCGGATCCAATAAGAGAAGGCGAAGCTTCCGTCCTTCCGCATGACCGCCATACTGCTTCCACACCGCTTTGACCGCATGGATTCCCGCATACCCGCCGCCAACGACAACAACCGTCCATTCCTTCATCGATGATCTCTCCTCTTTTTCGCTTTTACCAATAGAACGGGGAGAGATCTTTATTTGTGACACCAGGCATTAACAAGCTGACCCTATTTTTACCCCGGTTGGCTTGTTTTTTTGCTCGATTGGAAACATTATAGAGATAAGCAAACAATGGAAAGGAGGCCGCCTCTTGAAAAAAATAGTTCTGATTCGCCATGGGCAAAGCGTATGGAATGTCGAGAACCGGTTCACGGGCTGGACCGATGTAGACCTGTCGACGCAAGGTCTGGATGAAGCCCGTGAAGCCGGAGAAATCTTGAAAAAACACGGCTACGTGTTCGACATCGCCTATACCTCCGTTTTGAAACGCGCCATCCGAACCTTATGGATCATCCTGCAAGAGATGGATCTCTTATGGATTCCGGAGCACAAGAGCTGGATGCTGAACGAACGGCATTACGGCGCCCTGCAGGGGCTGAACAAGGCGGAAACGGCCGCCATATACGGAGAGGAGCAGGTGCATCTGTGGCGCAGATCGGTGGATGTCCGTCCTCCTGCACTCGACTCAACGGATCCGCGGTACGTAGCTGCAGACCCTCGCTACAGCGGACTCAAGGATGGCGAATTCCCGTTAACGGAGAACCTGGAGGACACGGAGGCGAGGGTTCTGAACTATTGGAATGCCGAAATCGCTCCCGCCATCTCCTCCGGAAGCCAGGTGATTATAGCCGCCCACGGGAACACGCTGCGGGCACTTGTCAAATATTTGGACCAAATTCCGCCGGACGGCATTGCGGATCTGAATATCCCGACCGGCATTCCGCTTGTGTATGAGCTGGATGACGAACTGAAGCCGGTCCGTCATTACTATCTAGGCTGGGAAGGCCCGTATCCGAACGGCCAGATTCCGACGCATATAGCGCCTGTGACAAGATGAGCCGGCTTCGCCGCCTTAGGCTGCGGAACGCTTTTCAATCCGCAGAATTCCAGGCCAGATTTATTGGAATTCAAATCTAGCCGTTGCATTCCCGTTGCCCATCTTCTACAATAGAATCCAACATTGCGTATAACCCCGGCAATACGGGCCGGGGGTTTCTACCGGGAACCGTAAACTCCCGATTACCAGCATGCTTCTTCAGCATCGGCGGTAATCGGGAGTTTTTTATTTTATTAAAAAAGGAGAGAATAGCCGGCATGAATACCAAAGACAAAATCGCCAAACGAATCGAAGTGGCAGCCAAACGCGAGGCGGCGGATCTTATTATCCGAAACGGCAACATCGTAAATGTGTTTACGGGCAGCATCCAATCTGGCGATATCGCCATCGTGGACGGCGTTATCGCGGGGATCGGCCGGTATACGGAGGGCCTGGAGGTGATTGATGCCAAAGGGCAATGGGTCATTCCCGGCTTGATTGACGGGCATGTACATATCGAGAGCTCAATGCTGACGCCGCGCGAGTTCGCGAAGGCGGTTCTGCAGCATGGGGTCACGGCCGTTGTGACCGACCCGCATGAAATGGCTAACGTAATGGGCAGCAAAGGCATTCAATACATGCTTGACCAATCCGAAGGCCTTCCCCTCGATATTTACGTCAATCTGCCGTCCTGCGCACCCTCTACTCCGTTCGAGACAAGCGGCGCAACGCTGGAAGCGGAAGAGCTTCGCCCGTTCTACGCGCATCCCAAAGTACTTGGCTTGGCTGAAGTGATGGATTTCCCCGCCCTTGCTGCCGGCAATCCCGGTATGGTCAGTAAATTGGCTGACGCAAACGAACTTGGTGCGCATATCGATGGTCACGCCGCCGGCATTAACCGGGAACAGCTCAATCTCTATATGGCCGCGGGCATCCGCACGGATCATGAAGCTATTGACGCGGAAGAAGCAAGGCACCGGCTCGAGCTTGGCATGTATCTGATGATCCGAGAAGGTACGGTAGCCAAGGACCTGGAAGCGCTCCTTCCAGCCGTAAACGCCGGGAACAGCCGGAGATGCTTGTTTGTAACGGATGACAAACTAATCGACGACCTTCTCGAAGATGGAAGCGTCGACTACAGCATCCGCCTGGCCGTAAGCAAGGGGCTGGATCCGGTTACCGCCGTTCAGATGGCGACCATTAATGCCGCCGAATGCTTTGGCCTCCGCCATCAAGGCGCAATTGCTCCCGGCTATAAAGCCGATCTTGTTATCGTTGATGATCTGGAGAAGCTGGCGATCCGGCAGGTATTTAAGGAAGGCGCATGTATATTTCGTAACGGAGAGCTTCAGGAGGATGCTTTTTCGGCTTGCGCTGCGCATGCTTCTCCGGAACCCCTGCTTTCATCCGTGATTCAGACCGGAATGATGCCGCTTCGAGCGGATGCTCTTGAGCTTCCGCTCGAGTCCGATACCTGCAATGCGATCGGAATTATTCCGAACTCTCTTGTGACCCGGCATTTGAAGGAACAGGTTGCAAGAGATCGGGAGCTGAGGTTTATTCCTTCGGCAGCACGCGACCAGCTTAAGCTTGCCGTCGTTGAACGTCATCACCGGACGGGCAATATCGGGCTTGCGGTTGTCAAAGGCTTCGGCTTCCGCAAAGGCGCGATCGTTTCGTCGGTAGCCCACGATTCGCACAATATCATCTGCGCGGGAGTAACCGATGAAGACATGCTGCTTGCTATCGGCCATGTGGCTGCGATGAACGGCGGGCTCGCGGTTGTCGCGGACGGAGTAGTGCTTGCTTCCTTAGCCCTGCCTGTCGGCGGCCTTTTGTCCGAGCAAAGCTATAGCGAAGTGAATCAACAAATGCTTGGCCTCTATGCGGCGCTTCGCACGATCGGAGCCCCGGATGCCTTCAACCCGTTCCTGACGTTATCCTTCCTGGCTCTCCCGGTCATCCCTGAGCTCAAATTAACGGACAAGGGCTTGTTCGAATTCGCGTCAAACCGTCATATCCGCGTTCAAGCCTGATAGCGGCATGTCTCCTCCGCTTGCTATAATAAGGTAAGGCTAATGCTTGCGAAGCATGAATAATCACATATAGCCTGAAATACAGCCCTTATTTGCGGATATTCATTTTAAGAGGAGCGAAAATAGATGACTCGTTGGGTAGATCAATATATCCGGAATGAAGCAGAGCAAGCCCGGGTATCACTGGTAGACAAATTGGCGGCTAGTTTCGCGGAAAGAGCATCCCGGCACGACCGCGAAGGTTCGTTTCCGTTTGATAATTTCGCGGATTTGCGAGAGGCGGGATATTTGAAGCTTACGGTTCCCAAAGTATACGGAGGAGAAGAAATTTCCCTCTACGAAATGGTGATGCTGCAGGAAAGACTGGCTTACGGCGACGGTTCTACCGCGCTTGCGGTTGGCTGGCATATGGGACAGATGCTGCATCTGCGCACTTCCCGAAAATGGCAGGAGCCTGTCTTCGCTGACCTATGCGCGGCCGTTGTCAAAGACGGAGCAATGATTAACACCTTCGCCAGCGAAGCAGCTTCCGGCAGCCCAAGCCGCGGCGGAAGGCCGGAAACAACGGCAGCCGCGGTGGATGGGGGATGGCTTATCACGGGACGCAAAACGTTCAGTACCTTATCGCCTATTCTGGACCGTTTTGTTGTGACGGCTTTTATCCCGGGGGAAGACAGCGCTTCGGATTTCCTCGTGAAACGCTGCGAACGGGTTTCGATTATCGAGACCTGGGATACGCTTGGCATGCGCGCAACCGGAAGCCACGATGTTGTGCTTGATCGGGTCTTTGTTCCCGCGGCTCACCGGCTGACAGGCAAAGGCGTGGATGACGGAGGCGGCTGGCTGCTGCATATTCCGGCCTGTTATCTTGGCATTGCGCTTGCGGCTAGAGACTATGCCCTTTCCTTTGCAAATTCCTATAAGCCCGGCCAAATGGACAAGCCGATTGCGGCGATTCCATCCGTCCAGCATTCGATTGGCCAGATGGAGCTTGAGCTGCGCACCGCGCATACCATGCTGTATACCGTCGCGGACCGCTGGGATCGGGAAACAAGCGAGAACAGGCCAGCTCTGAAAGCTGACCTTGGTCTCGCCAAATATATCGTTACGAATAATGCCATCAAGATCGTTGATCTGGCGATGCGGATCGTTGGCGGCACCAGCTTATCCCGTCAGCAGCCTCTCGAGCGTTATTACAGGGATGTCCGGGCGGGATTGCATAATCCGCCTATGGACAATGTAGTCATTCAAAATCTGGCCGCAACGGCTTTAAGCGAATTTGAATAAGGGGGTTCCCGAGGAGGCGCTAGAACAAATCGGCATTGCCGCGTTTAAGCGCCTCTTTGTTTCCTTTGATGAAATATTCATGATCCCCGAAACGGCTCATGGCCTGCCGGTCAGGCAGCCATACCCATTCATCGATTTCCGTCTGGCAGCGGTGTGCACGGAACGCCGCAAGCTTCGCTTTTTTATAGCGGCTTACGTCAATCCGGGCAATCTCCTCTTGGCTATAACCGTAAGCCTCCGGGTAGGCCAGCGAATCCCCGAACGAGATGAAATACAAGGCTTTCGCAAGTCCCGTGCGGGCAAGCGCTTCAATCGTAGCTTTGCCAATCGCGCAATGATCCGGATGCCCGCCCCATTTCTCGTGAAAGGTAAGAATAGCATCGGGGTCAACTTCCCGTATGTATCCCGCAATGCGTTCGGCCAACTGATCCGGATCGGCAAACTCCACCGTTTTATCGCGAATGCCGAAGAAATGCAGATGCTTGACCCCAAGGCATTCGCACGCTTCCCGAAGCTCCCGCTCACGGGCCGCGGCCATCGTCTCGCGGTTCAAATAAGGAGGATTGCCCATTCGCCTGCCCATCTCGCCTCTTGTTGCGCTAATAAGCGTAATCTCTGCGCCGCTGTCGGCATACTTCGCTAACGTACCGCCGCAAATAAAAGACTCGTCATCCGGATGGGCAAATACGGCAAGCAGCTTTCTTGGTTCTGTACTCATTCCGCAAACGGCTCCTTTCCGAGATGCAGCGCAACGTTCATTCGTCCTCTGTCATCGTAGCCGGCCAGCAGCAGCCGTCCTTTCGCATCCAGCTCGCAATGCGTGAGCGCTTCCATTCGGAGCCAGCCGATTTGATCAAAGCGTAAAGCAATCCGGAACGGCCCCTCTCCGGCTACGAAAGCCTGCGCCAGCTTCACCTTGAAATTTCTTACAAACACATAGGATGTTGCTTCGCTGTGGACGTAAATCTCTTCCCCCGTGAACGTACGCAGCAAATCCTCTGCTTCCAACGGATTTATCGGATTCATGATTGCATCTCCCCGGATTCTTCCTTCGATTCCCGCTTCAGCCTTTCCAGACAAGCTTGGCATACGCAGGCTTTTCCCATTAATTCAGACGGAATTTGCTCAAACACCTTTTGCGGAAAAAACTCCTTGCTGCACCAGCAAGCTCCGGCCGGCAGTCCTTGCAGATTGCCGCATCGGTTGCTCCCCTTGCAGATCGGACATTCGCTTGCTACCATTTGGTTTCCCTCTCCTTAACAAAAAAACTATCCGGGCATTCCCCAAAGCTGGAGCAGCGGATAGTCTCGGTTCGAATCGTTAGCTTTGCGGCTTCGGCTCCGTGCTGATCTGCCATTTGATGCCGAATTTGTCTTCTACCCGGCCAAACAGCGTACCCCAAAATTGCTTCTCCAGCGGCATAATCACCCGGCCGCCTTCCGACAGGTTGGCAAAGGCTTGCTGCGCCTCCTCGTCCGTTTTGAATTCGAGGTTCAGATCAAAGCTGGTGCTGCGTCCCGGAGGCTCGTGCATCGTATCGGCAATATAGAAGATAACACCCGCAGCTTGAAAAACCATATGTATGATTTTGTCCTTCATCGATTCGTCCGTACCCGGAGCTTGCCCATACGTCATTTGATCGATGATCTGACCGCCAAGAGCCTGCACGTAAAATCCCGCTTGCGTTTTCGCGTCCTCGGAGTAAAAATACGGTGTCAGCTTTGCCATTTGACTATACACGTCCTTTGCCGTTAATGATCTTGCCCACTTATTCTACCCTACAAATGGTTGTTTTTCGAGTAGGTTCTTTGAAAAAACATAAATAGCCGTGCAGGCGCTGAGCCTGCACGGCTATGCATTTCTATTCGTTTTTACAACGCCCTCACGGGCTCCTTCTCGCTAAGCGTTCTGAGATAGTTGGCGATAACCCTGGCCAGCTGCTCGGGAGCTTCGACCAGACTCATATGGGCGACGCCCTCGAACGTATTCTCCTGAATATGCGGGTAATCGTACGTCGACTTCGGCGTCTCCTGTTCATTGACGGAGAACGTATCATCCGGAGTCACAACCTCATCCTCCGCCCCGGCCACCAGCAGTATCGGATACGTTGCTTCATGCAGCATCGCGCTTCGGTCCGGCCTCATCATCATGCCTTCAAGCGTATGAATAGCTCCCTTTGCAGACATTTTGAGTCCGGCCTCTTTAACCTTTTCCACCTCATCAGGCATATCTTGCCTCTTGGATTCCTTGAACAGCTTCGGAATCAGCTCGTGTACGTAAGGCTCGATTCCTTCCTTCTGGATGAAGGAAATATCCTGGTACCTTTTCCTTTTCACTTCTTCCGTGTCCGGCAGAGCGGTGGAATGAATCAGTCCGAATCCGGCCAGCTTGTCAGGGTATTTATCCGCAATGGCCAGCGTCACGTAGCCGCCTAGAGAATGGCCGAATACAACGGTTTTTTCAATGCCAAGCTTTTCGATCAATGCATTGATATCGTCGGCCATCACTTCCATCGTATACACATTGTCCGGTGCCGATGTTTCGCCATGGCCCCTCAGCTGCGGCATAATGACACGGTAGTGATCGGTCAGCAGCGGACAAACATTATGCCAATAATGGGACGATCCGCAAAAACCGTGAAGCAGAATAATCGCTTTTTCGTTTTCCTGACCGCATTCTTCATATACCATATCGATGCCATTGACATTTACCTTATGCTTATCCATCGATCCCACATCCTTTTCGATTTGAAATGCTATCATGTCATTACTTAACCAGCTATCGATTCGTTGAAACATTATTATCAGACAATTCTGAAATCTATTGAGAAAACAAAAAAACAGCCCCGGAGAGCTTAGCTCCAGAGCTGTTCTTGGCTGCTTTATTTCGATACCGTTTTATTGTAGATATCGATTTTTTCCGTAATTTGCTTGGCTGCGTCGTCAAGCGCCGCTTTAACGTCCTTCTTGCCCGTGAAGACTTCCTCGATTGCGCCTTCCACCGTCTGGCGCGCGTCGGGGAATACGCCCATTACGGCGCCTTGGCTGGCCGTGCTTGGCTTGGAGGCATGAAGCTGGTCAACAGCCGTCTGGAACTGCGGGTATTTCGCCAGGTTATCCTTTACGATCTGCTCGTCGTAAGCTTTTGTCGTAATCGGGAAGTAACCGGTATTGATATGCCATTCCGCCTGCACGGCAGGTTCAGCCAAATACTTCATGAATTCCCAAGCAGCCTTCTGCTCTTCCGCCGGCTTGTTGTTCAGAATCCAGTTGCTCGCGCCGCCGACAACAACGCCGCCTTCGGACGATGCGTCAGGCTTAGGCAGGAAAGCGGTGCCCACTTCGAACTTGCCCGCCGCCCCGTCAACAATGCCGCGAAGCGAAGCCGTCGAGTCCAGCGTCATCGCGATCTGGCCAGCCAGGAACGCTTTTTTCGTGTCATCCGTCTTGCGTCCAAGGTTCAGAGCCGACTTGTTGTCGACCATGCCCTTCCACCAAGTCAGCGTAGTCACTGCAGCTTCCTGATTGATGAGCGATTCCGTCGCGGCGCTCTCGCGGCCGTTGCCGTTATTGATAAGATCTTTGCCCTGATCGGCAAGCAGCTGCTCCATGAACCAGCCGTAGATTGCGAAGGAAGCTCCCGTTACGCCGTTTCCGGTCAGTTTTTTGGCCGCGTCAGCTACCTCTTGGTAAGTGACAGGCGGTTTGTTCGGATCAAGGCCGGCTTTCTTGAAAAGGTCCTTGTTATAGTAAAGAATCGGATTGGAAGTATTAAAAGGCATGGAGTACTGTTTGCCGTCAAACGTATAATAACTGCGGATATTGGGCTCCAGCGAAGAGATATCGTAGCTTTCCTCGTCGATGAACTGCTGCACCGGCGTTACGGCGCCGGAATCGATCATGAATTTCGAACCGATCTCATACACCTGGATCAAGGAAGGGCCGGACTTGGAATCCATGGATGCCTTCAGCTTGTTCAGGCTTTCGTCATAAGTGCCTTGGAAGACGCCTTCTACCTTAATATCGGGATGCGAAGCGTTGAAATCGCTGACGAGCTTGTCCGCAGCCGTTCCGAGCTCGCCGCTCATGGAATGCCACCAGACCACTTTGACAGGCTCTTTGGCCGGCTCGGTGGAAGCGGCGCCAGCGTTTGCCGCGGTGTCCGTATTGGAAGCCGAAACGGTAGGCGACGGTTCATTTCCGCCGTTGTTCGGATTCGATGCGCAAGCTGATAAAGGCAGCACAAGCATTGCCGCCACAGGCAGTACCATTTTCCAATTGCGTTTAACCATGGTTTCTTTTCTCTCCCTTAAAATAATGTTTGTTTTCTATATGGCAAGTCCGTTAGGACAAGTACCCGGGTTAAGATCAGCCCTTTACCGCGCCGGCCGTAATGCCCCGCACGAGCGGCTTCAAGCCTAGCGCGAGCAGGGCAAACGACGGCACCAAGACAAGCGCGACTCCGCACAACACCAGATTCCAGCTTGTCAGCTCCTCGAACTGGAGCATCGCGATTCCGATCTGGACGGTCCGCATCGCATCGCTGCTAGTTACGAGCAGCGGCCACAAGTATTGATTCCATCCGTTCAGGAATACGTATACCGCAAGCGATGCGGCAGCGGGACCGGACAACGGAAGCACGATGGACATGAAGTGACGGAAATGCCCGCAGCCGTCTATGCGCGCCGCTTCAAAAAGCTCGCGGGGCAGCTGCATGAAGAACTGGCGGAGCAGGAACACGCCAAAGGCCGAAGCGGCAAACGGTACGATAAGCCCTTGAAACGAATCGAGCCATCCCCAGCTTTTGACGGTCAAATAGTTGGGAATAATCGTGACTTCCCATGGAATCATCATGGTGCTGATAAATAGAGCGAACCAGAAACGGCTGCCGGCAAACCGAATGTAAACAAAGGCATAAGAGGCCAGCGCCGCCGTCAGCACCTGGAGAATCATAATCGAGACCGCCAGAACAAAGCTGTTGAGAATAAAGCCGAATATCGGCACGGTATCAATGGCGTTCTTCAGCTCCCCCGTGTAAAGACCGGAAGGAAGAATCTTTGGCGGAAATTGGCTTGCTTCGTCCGGCGTCATGAAGATTTGGGCAAGCAAGTAGAGCAATGGCCCAAGCACTAACAGCGACAGCAGGACGAGCAGTCCGTAAAGGCTGAATAAGCGGAATGGACTGCGCGGATGACTGAAAGCCTTCACTGGTAATGCACCTTCTTTCCAAGGAAAAGGAATTGCACCGCTGTCAGCAGAAGCATTAGAATAAACAGGACGATCGCCAGCGCGCTGCCGGTGCCGAACTGGTAGTTAATGAAGGCTTCCCGGTAGATGGAGTACACCAGCACATCCGTTGAACCCGCCGGCCCCCCCCTGGTCAAGATATTGATTTGTCCGAAAGATTGGAAGGCGCTCATAATCGACACAACCGCAAGGAAGAAAAGCGTTGGCGACAGCAGCGGCAGCTTGATCGAGAAGAAGGTTCTCCACATCGAAGCGCCATCGATTCGCGAGCTGTCCATGACATCGTTATCGAGCCCCTGAATAGCGGCCAGCAGCAGAACAAACGGAAAGCCGGAATTCATCCAAACGGTCATAAGGGAGACGGAGCCAAGCGCCGCACCCGGATCGGTCAGCCACTGGACTTGTCCGAAGCCGATTTGCCCAAGCAAATAGTTGAGCATGCCAAGCGATGGATGGTACAAAATCATCCACAGAATGGATGCCGTTCCGACGGAGAGGGCGAGCGGAAGCGAGAAGATGAAGCGGAACAGCTTGCTCCCTTTACCCGCGGAATGAACGAGGCTGGCGCATAGCAAGCCGAGAACCAAACCGGCCGGTACGGTCATCAGCGTGAATTTGACCGTGATCCAGAGACTGTTCCAGAAGGCGGACGATTCCATCATCCGGGAATAATTGTCCCATCCGGCATATGCGGCAACCCTGCCGCGGGGGTCGGTAAGTTGAAAGCTCAAATAGACGGAGCGAGCCATCGGATAGAAGAAAAACAGGATGAATATAGCCACGCTTGGCGCCAAAAACAGGTAACCGAGGAGATGCTCCCGCATTCTTCGCAGCAGGCCTGCGTTGATCCGGCTGCCAGGCGTTGCCGCGGATGCCGGAGACAAAACCGGCTTGGATTTGTCTGAATAGAGTGACGAATTCATGTTTGACTACAACCGCCCTTTCAAGAAATGGCTTAACCTGATATAGCTTGGCAAGTCTAAGGATAACTCCCGTTTGTAACTCCTATGTCAGCGTTTTATTAAGATTAGGAAATGTGACAACGCTTACTTGAAAATAAACCGTCCCTTTCTAAAGATTTTCTTTAGATTTATAATCGAATGGGGACATGCGAAGCTTCCCCGCCTATAATGAAGGCGAACGACGGGTCATCCATTGGATGTCATTGAAGCCCGACTGGGAGGGAACAAGAAGATGCCGAGGGAAATCGAGCCAAATATTCATGCTAGCAGCCCTATTGTTATTGGCCATAGAGGCGCAGCCGGAGAAGCACCGGAGAATACGCTTGCGAGCTTTATGCTTGCGGCCGAGCAAGGCAGCCATATGGTAGAGTTGGACATTCACCTGTCGGAGGACGGCAAGCTCATTGTTTGCCATGACGACACGCTGGACCGGACGACGGACAGTTCCGGAGCGATCCGCTTGCTGCATTCCGCCACCATCCGCGAAGCGGATGCGGGAAGCTGGTTCTCGCCTGCTTTTGCCGGGGAGAAAGTCCCGTTTCTGGAGGAAGTATACGATCTGCTCCCGCAGCATATCGAAATCAACGTTGAAGTCAAGGACTCCGCGGGCTCCCTTCTCGATCAGGTCCTGCTGGATTATCTCCGCGGCGAAAGCCGTCTGGAGCGTACCGTTGTTTCTTCTTTCGACCATAAGCTGCTTCTAAGGCTGAAGCAGGCTGAGCCGGAGCTCCGCATCGGATTGCTGTATGCGGCCGACCTCATCCATCATGCTTCGTACGCGGCGCTGCTGGAGACGGAGGTCTGGTCGCTTCATCCCCATCATGGACTTATCGGAGCCCAGGATGCCGAGGACGCTCTTGCAGCCGGTCTTCAAGTCTACCCTTATACGGCTAATCATCCTGCCGAATGGGACAGGCTGGTTGCCGCCGGCGTCACAGGCATCATTACCGATTTTCCGGGTCTGTTGAAAGAGCATCTTAATCGTCTTTAATCGCTTGGACACGACTAACAGCCTGCACGGGATCCCGTGCAGGCTGTTTTTTTATGAAACTATTAATGAAGTAAACTATTTGATGTGCTTTTTGCGAAAAGAAGATGTTTCACCTCCCCGAATCGTGGTTAATTACCTATCAAGCAAGACAAGCAAGGACAACGAAACAAGCAAGCAATCCAATCGAAAGAAAGAAAGGTGATTAATATGTTAGGATGGGCTCTTCTGTTCTTCATCTTCGCAATCGTCGCCGGCCTGTTCGGGTTTCTGGGCATCGCCTCCGCGCTTGCGGGTATTGCGAAAATCCTGTTTGTGGTCTTTATCGTCCTCTTTATCGCATCGCTGATTTTAGGACGAAGACGAGCATAACCGGCAAGCGCCGGCAACACCGTTTCATTAAAAATCGAGGAGGAATTACAATGACAACTCAAACCATGACGACAAGAGTGCACACGGTCAACAACATGCTGGAGGTACAAGAGCAGGTTCACCGCTTCGAACGCGAGGGCTATGCGAGAGAGAATATCTTTGTACTGACTCACGATAAGGACAGAACGGAGCGCATTGCCAAAAATACCGATGCCGAGCAAATCAGCGTAGCGGCGGAAGGCGTCGGAACCGCCATCGCCAATATTTTCCGCTCCACCGGCAATGAACTTCGCGCCAAGATGAGATCGCTTGGCATCTCGAAGCAATACGCGGAGCATCTGGAGAAAGAGATGGACAGGGACAAAATTCTGGTCATTGCCTGGGGCGGCAAGGAGTACAAGGATGACGAATACGACTCCTCCGTCTACTATTACCCGGAATACCGCTTATAATCGAACATTCTAAAATCAAAGACCTACTCCTACGGGTAGGTCTTTGATCTATGGTATAGTGTTAAAAGAATAGAAACAAAGAAAGGAGTGCTCCGGATGAGTATTATCATTGTTGACGATAACGCGACCAACCAACTTATCATACAGACCATCCTGAATAAGGCCGGTTATCGAAATCTATTAACGGCCTCGTCAGCCCATGAGCTTTACGATATGCTTGGCACAGGAGGCTCCACTTCCTCGACAGACCTGGATGTCGAGCTGATTCTGATGGATATGATGATGCCGGACATCGACGGGATTGAGGCATGCCGCACGGTATTGCGGGACTGCCGCTACAAGGACATTCCCATCATCTTCGTAACCGCCGTTGGCGATTCGAACAAAATGGCCCAGGCCCTCGATGCGGGAGCCTGCGATTACGTCATGAAGCCAATCAACCGGATGGAGCTTCTTGCCCGTATCCGTTCGGCGATGCGGCTGAAGCAGGAAATCGACCGGCACAAAGAACGAGACAAAAATATGAGATATAATCTGGAGCTGGCCAAGCAGGTGCAGCTCAGCGTGCTCAGCACGGAAATTGACGATGAGAACATGCGGATTAATGCCGCCTACCAGCCTTCTTCGGAGCTCGCCGGGGATTTCTACAACTGGTATCGGATTGACAAGAACCGTTACGGCGTGATCCTTCTGGATATGATGGGCCACGGCATCTCTTCCTCTCTTGTCTGCATGTACATTTCGTCGGTGCTGCGGGATACGATAACCCGAATAAACGATATGGAACAAGTCATGCATGAGCTCAACCGTTACATGAATCAGCTGCATATCAAGGACGAGCTGATGAACTACTATTTTACCGCCATCTATTTGGTGCTTGATGTGGAGAACAAAACGATTGAATACGTCAATGCCGGCCATCCCCCGGGAGTCGCCTTCCTGGACGGCAAGCCTGCCCTGCTTGAGCCTTGCTGCAGCGCTATTGGTTTATTCAATAAGCTGAAGGTAAGCAAGGGCCTTCTGCAATATGAGCGGGACGCCGGGATTATCCTGTATACGGACGGATTAACCGACGGCATGGCTGCGATAACCGGTGAAGAACCATCGAGCGATAGATTAATCGATCTGATGAAAAACGAAGATCGATTAGATCCATCCGGACTGGTGGCTTCCATGATCCCTCAGGATAGCGGTATGATTCAGAAGGACGATATTTGCCTTGTAACCTTGTATACGAAATAATTTTTACTCCAGCCTGTTTCAATCCCCCCCCTGCCCGGGTAATCGATAATAAGGCGAATGACAAAGGTTGGAGGGATAGCTTATGAAGAATGCATTTATAGCATGTTACCTTGCAGGAGGGATCATCGGCGTCGTACCGCTTGCTTACATGTCTCTTCCTCATCCCGTTCATGAGCTGCAGACAACGGCCACAGCATCAGCATCCGAGTGGGCAACCTTCTCTCACGCGGACTACACGGTTACAGACCTCAGGCTGCAATCCGTCAACGGGCTTTCTCTTTACGATGATAAAATAACCGTCGAGCGCATGCTTGGCGAACCGATCCGGGTTACAAGCGATGAATGGCTAACCGAAATGGAAACCTACGAATATCCAAACATGGACATTGTATTCCGTGACGGAATCATGGATGAAATCAAGGTCAGCGGCAGCGCAAGCACCATTTGGATCGATGACGAAGAAATCCCGGTATCGATCGAAGCGTTAATCGAAGCGCTCGGCGAGCCTGATTATAAGGCGGAGGACGGCATCGTATACGAACGCCAGGAGAATGTTCTCAAGCTGTTCATTGATTACGACACCGGCACTCTTGAATCTATCGCCTATTACCATATCTCCTCCGTCTAACGGAGGACTATTCTAATTTAATGATCGGAGTGGATCTAATGAAGTCACAGCAATTCCAGATTGAGCAAAAAGAAACAAACGACAGCTACATTTTATCTCTTGGCGGAGAGCTGGATTTATCGGTCGTCACCCAGCTGAGAGCCGCATTGGAACCGCTGATGGAGCGGACGGACCGCGGTCTCGTGCTCAATCTTCGCGATTTGAAATATATCGACAGCACGGGCATCGGCATCATCGTATCCGTGCTGAAATACCGTGACGGCATTCATGCGCCGTTCTCCGTCCAAGACATTCCGCCGAGCATTCAACGGCTGTTTGATTTGACGGGCATATCCGGTTATTTATCGGAAGGGACAAAGGGTTAATCATGATAAGATTACAAATCCCTTCCCATGCCGATTATATCGATATCGTAAGAGTATGCCTTTACGGTATTGCGTCCAAGCTCAATTTCTCATATGAAGACATCGAAGATATGAAGGTCGCGGTATCCGAGGCGTGTACTAATGCCGTGCTGCATGGGGGTTCCGGCAAGGAAGACGGCAGCCTGATTGACGTTACCTTCCAGCCATCCGAGGCGGGCATCACGATTATTGTCAAGAATGACGGCCCTCCGTTCGAGCATACCGAAGCCGGGATCTCCAGCCCTCCCCTGCAAGGGATCGAAATCAGCGAGCTGCCGGTTGGCGGGCTCGGCATTTACTTAATGGAAGCTCTTATGGATGAAGTATTGGTGCAGTCCAACGAAAGCAGCACCGAAGTGATTCTTACCAAATATGTAAGCGAATGAGAAAGACCGGCGAAAATTCGCCGGTCTTTTGCTTTGCCGCAATCGTCTCTTATTAGGTTGCCAAGCCCTCAGTTGAACAGCTCGTTGATTATATTCGTAATGTTCGTATTTGGGTCGGCTGCTGGATGTAGCGTAGTCCAGCAGCCGGAGCCTATTAATCTAATCCTTCTTTACAAACAACCGCTCGCCGTCGGCGAGCTCCTCGTAATGCTGCTTCCAAGGAGCGATCAGGTATTCCATGCTTCCCAATCCCAATATTCCCGCTTCGGTTAAGCTCTCATGGAATAGGCGATGCACGCGGCCCTGCAGCTCGGGATTAAAGTAAATCATGACATTGCGGCATAAAATCACATGGAACTCGTTAAACGTACTGTCCGTTGCCAGATTATGCTGCGCGAACATCATATGCTGCGCCAGGGAACGGTCAAATATCGCGTAATCCCGGTCAGCCGTGTAATACGCCGAGAACTCCTTTGTTCCGCCTGCCTGCAGATAGTTTTTGGTAAAAGTCTGCATCCGCTTCAGAGGGAACTTCCCTTCCTTCGCCTGCTCAATGGCACGCTCGCTCATATCGGTCGCGTAAATTCTGGCCTTCCCGAGCAGTCCTTGCTCCTGCAGCAGAATAGCCATGGAGTACACTTCTTCGCCCGTCGAACAGCCCGCATGCCAAATCCGGATTTCCGGCAGCTTGTCCAGCAGCGGAACGGCCCTCTCGCGAAAAGCACGGAAGAAGCTTGGATCACGGAACATTTCCGTTACTTTAATAGAGAAATCGTTGGTAAGCTTCTGAA
Organism: Paenibacillus sp. BK033; assembly: GCF_004345425.1. Lineage (GTDB taxonomy): Bacteria > Bacillota > Bacilli > Paenibacillales > Paenibacillaceae > Pristimantibacillus. The sequence goes on along the minus strand of NZ_SLVP01000001.1, from coordinate 721,907 downwards.
CGTAATCCGGCTCATGCAGAATCTTCTCCAGCATTCCGGTAACCGTCGGCACGCCGTCCATATACATCCGGTTCCGGATCCGCCGCCTGAGCGAGGATCTCAAATAATGGCGAAAATCATAACCGTAAGCTCGGAACAGCCCTTCAATCAACAGCTCGATCTCAACGTCTTCCCATTCGTTAGCCGGCAGTTCATCAAGCGTATGATCCGGTAAATAGTGCTGCTGATCGTCCATTTAGTTCCCCACCTGTTTCGTCAGCCATACCTGCATAAGCGAATACAATTGATCCATCTGTAAAGGCTTGCTGATGTAATCCGACGCACCGGCTTCGAGGCACTTGTCGCGGTCGGACTTCATCGCTTTGGCCGTCAGCGCGATAATCGGCATGGCCTGAAGCTCTGGCTGCTTGCGCATCTCCCTCATCGTCTCATAGCCATCCATCAGCGGCATCATGATATCCATCAGCACCAGATCAAAATCTTTATTATCCTTTAAGAGATCCATGCACGCCCTGCCGTTGCCCGCGACCGTCACCTGCATCTTTTTGTTCTCCAGGGCGTTAACGAGGGCAAACACGTTGCGCGCATCATCTTCAACCAGCAGAACCTTCTTCCCGGCGAACACGCTGCCTGACGCCTGATCTTCTTGGGCCTGCTCTCCGGGCTGGTGCTTCTCTTGTACCGGATCCTCTTCAGCCAGCTCCATAGCCGCCGAGGCTTCCATCTGGGCCAACTGAATGGAATCAACCATTTCTTGGCTGAGCATCGGCAGATAGACGGTAAAGCAGCTGCCCTCGCCAAGGGCGCTATCCAGCCGGATATACCCGCCCAGCAGCTTCACAAACTCGTTGCAGATGGACAATCCCAGTCCCGTACCGCCGTAAATCCGGTTGGTCTTGCCGTCCACCTGCTGGAAGGCTTCAAAGATCAGCTTCTGCTTGTCCTTTGGAATGCCAATGCCCGTGTCCTTCACGGAAATCGCCAGCAGCCCGTCGTCCGTATGGTCAAACCTTAATTGAACGGAGCCCTTCTCCGTAAATTTAAAAGCATTGGACAGCAGATTTTTCAAAATTTGCTGCAGGCGTTGTCCATCCGTATACCAGAGGGTTGGAAGGGTCTCGGACATGTCTATGGCAAAGCCGACTCCTCTTTTTTCCGCTATGGGGTTAAAGGTCAGCTTCAAAAGCTCCGGGATTTCCGTCAGATTCACTTCATCCACGGTCAGAATGACTTTCCCCGCTTCAATCTTCGACAGATCCAAAATATCGTCGATCAGCTTGAGCAAATCCGTGCCCGATGTATGGATAACTTTGGCGTAGCCTTCTTCGTCTTCGTTTAACGTATGGTTCTCGTTCTCTGCCAGCAGCTGGGATAAAATCAGAATGCTGTTGAGCGGCGTACGAAGCTCATGCGACATATTCGCAAGGAAATTGGACTTGTACTGCGAGCTCTTCTCCAGCTGCTCGGAGTAATCCTCCAGTTCCTCCTTGGCCTTCTCGAGCTCTTTGGTCTTCTGCTCGGCGACCAGATATTGCTCTTCCAGATGCTCGGTTGTCATCCGCATCTCTTCCTGCTGCATCTGCAGCTCTTCGGTTAGCACCTGCGACTCGCTAAGCAGACGTTCGACTTCCATGCGTCCGGCTACATTGTTAACCGCAATGCCGAAGTCTTTTTCGACCTCCTCCATCAGCCTCAGATGCTGGGAGGTGAAGGACTCCAGCGAAGCGAATTCGATAACGGCTTCCAGCCTGCCCTCATATTCAATGGGCACGATCAGTATGCTGCGCGGCTCAAGCTGAAATAAGCCCGTAGAAATAAGAGGAGGACTCTCATTCGTCTGATTAATTAGGAAGATACGTTTTTCTAAAGCGCATTGCCCTACTAGTCCTTCTCCAAAGCGGATATCCGGCTTTCCTGCAGCTTCTTCCGAGCTGGCATAAAAGGCCAGCTTCTCCAGACGCTGCTGATCGCCCGCCCCTTTCCGGATATAAAATACGCCGTAGGAAGCGTTCACCATCGGCGCAACCTTCGTCAGAAAAGTCTGGGCCAGCACCTGCAGATCATTAATGCCTTGCGTCATTGTTGCAACTTCCGCAACCTTGGCCTGAATCCAGCTTTTCGCTTCGAGACTGGCAAGCAGCTCGTTGGTTGCATCCCCCAGCTCCTTGATCTCGTCTCTTGTCTTGACTTTGATCCGGGTTGCCAGATTGCCGCCGGAAGAAGCGATTTCCTTAATGGTCTCCACGACCTGCTTGATTGTTTTCACAATGGAGCCGGACACGAAGGATACAATCATAAACGAAATAATGGTTGCGACTAGCAGCAGGATGTAGATGACGACCGTTAGTATTCTATTCTTATTTTCAAGATCAATGATTTCAAGCCTTGTTGCCTGGACTTCCTGATTTCCGATGCTATCGAATTTCGTTCGGAGGCTGTCCATCTGCTGTTTGCCAATATCTTTGTTGAAAACGTCTAAAATATCTTCAGTTTGAGCTTGCCTTTTCATTGCAATCGTAGGCTCTGCCACCTTGGTGAGCCATTCCTGTATTGTCATCTTGACATCTTCAAGATCTTTTTGAGTTATTGGATTTGAAATATAAGCGTATAGGCTCGTATAGTTTGATTCCCACTCGGATTTACTTTTCTCGTAGGGATCCAGATAGTTCTCTTCTCCTGTAAGCAGATATCCCCGGTGGGCAGTTGCCATATTTAGGGCATCATATTGAATGGCGGAAATCAGACTTTGGATTTGCACATCCCTGGTCGTTATCGTCTCAACCTCGTTTTGCAGCGCCTCAATACGGTCCGTCACCGTTACAATCGAAGCCCCTAAACAGATAAGAATAAGGAAATACCCGATTGCAATCTTGGTTCTGATATTAAATTTGAGTGCTCGAAGCATAGAAATCTCCTTCTCTCTTAATCTCTTAAAGCAAGTATACCATTATATTTACAATTAGACGGCTGTTTCATTTACATATTTCTAGGGTATTTAAAGAAAAAAAGAGGATGTGATTGTCATGGATATTTTCATTCAGATCATTATAGCCGTCATTACGGTTGCTTTCGTCATCCTGATGTTTTTCCTTATTCAGACCATCAAAGCGTTAACCGCAACCTTAAACGAAGTTCGCAATACGGTTGGGGAGCTTCGAACCGACGTCTCCATGATCAGCGGAGACGTGAAGGAAATGATTCATAATACCAGTGAAATGACCATGGATGTCCGCACGAAGCTCCGCTCGCTGGATGTCGTATTCGCAACCGTGCATGACATCGGCCAGACTCTTCACAGCTTTACCGGCGTCATGAAGGAAACGGCTGCCGGCCTCGTTACTTCAATCAAAAGCAAGTCCCAGCGGGAGATCATCGATAGCGAAAGCGCCCGGCCGAGCAGCGGAAGCGGCAAGGTTACGGCTGCCATAGCCGACGGCATTATTTCCTCCTTGAGGATTTGGAGAAAACTCAAACAACATTAAGCTATAATAGGATAAGCGGAGAGGAACGGGAACAATGATGAAACCATGGACTAGCTTGACTATACCGGCGAAAGCCGAATATATTGACATCGTGCGGCTGACTCTGTCGGGGCTCGCCGCCAAGGAAGGCTTCTCTTACGAGGAAATCGAGGATATGAAGGTAGCCGTTACGGAGGCATGCAGCAACGTTGTTCTGCATGCCTATAACGGAGGGGAATTCGGGGTTATAGAGGTTATCTTTGAAGCAGAGAAAGACTCCTTTCAAATACGGGTGAAGGATTCCGGCAACAGCTTTCATTACGAGCCAACCGTTATTGCCCAAGCTTCCCTGCACGAAAAGCCTTTAATCGACGCGAATGTGGGAGGTCTCGGTCTATTTCTGATGCAGGCTTTGATGGACCAGGTAGAGGTCCACTCGGAATTAGGCACCGAGGTGATTCTAACCAAGCGACTTGGTAGGAAAGAGGAGATGGCATGAAATCACAATCGTCCTGCCTGAATCAGCAACAGATTACCGATCTGCTTCAAAGATACAAGGAAACGAGCTGCAATGATGCCGCAACGGCATTGTTGCAGCATTTTGAATCATTGGTGCGGATGGCCGTATCAAAAATTTCTAGAAACCGCCCCGACCTCTACGAAGACCTTTATCAAGTCGGACAGATGTCCATGCTGCGGCTGTTCAAGCAGTATGACAGCGACAAAGGCGTTCCATTCGAGGGCTACGCCATGAAAAGCGTCATTGGTCAGCTTAAAAACTATTTGCGCGACAAATCTTGGTACATACAGGTGCCACGGAATATGAAGGAAAAAGGCCTGCTCGTCCAAAAGGCCATCGACGAGCTGACAACCAAGCTCGAGCGCTCTCCCAAGATGGACGAGATTGCCGCATATTTGGGACTATCGGTGGAGGAAACGATCGAGGTCCTGTCTTCCCGTGAATCCTATCAATACGTCTCGCTTGACACCCCGCTCTCCAGCGAAGGCGACAGCGCGACAATTGGCGATATCATCAGCGATCACAGCGATAAATACAGCCATGTCGATAACCGGATTGCCTTGAACGAAGCAATGGCGCAGCTAAAGGAAGAAGAGCGCAAGGTGCTGGTTCTGGTCTATCAGCATGGCCAATCCCAGCGTGAAATTGCCGATCAGCTTGGCGTATCCCAAATGAGCGTATCCCGCTTCCAGAAGCGCGCGCTTGATAAATTAAGGCAGCTCCTTCACCCGCCGCAAAGCGAAGGAGGCTGAACGAACCGTCTGTCTTCCCTTGGGAGGACAGGCGGTATCTTTTTGCCTGCCCAATAAGCGCAAAAGAAAGAGGCTGTCCGGTGGACAGCCTCTTCCTTCGATCCTCTTCTTAATTCGTAGTGGATCTCACCTTGTCTTTCACATCGTCTTTGGCGGCGCTGAAGGCATCCATGACATGCTCGTTGGATTTCTTCGCCCTATCCGTCAAATCCGACGCCTCTTCCCTAACGCTGGACAGAACATCCTTTGTTTTGTCCTTCGCCGTAGAAGCAAGTTCCTGAGTACGCTGGCTGAGTGCCTGGAACTTATTCGAGATATCCTCCCTCAGCTGCACACCCGTTTTCGGCGCAAGCAGAAGCGCCCCGACAGCACCTACCGCTGTCCCGACAATTGTACCTACCAGCAGACCGCTACCTGTGTTTTCCTTTGGCATAGTTATCTCTCCTTTATTCCGTTCTCGTATTCGAAACCGTATTTTCGATCTCGTATTATCTATTACACGTTTGCCGGTTCTTTGAAACAGCAAAATTTATCCTTGTCCTTTTTATAAAAACCATTGCATCTTTTAATGTTTATATCATATACTGTTTACATAATAATCAGTGTACATTGTACACAGAAACGAGGCGCTTTGTGAAATCAATAGCGATTGAAGTATCGGGTCTCCGTAAAAGCTTCGGCAAGCAAACCGTGCTAAGCGGACTTGATCTATCCGTACCGGCCGGTTCCGTCTTTGCCCTGCTGGGTCCTAACGGAGCAGGCAAAACAACCCTGATTCATATTTTGTCTACCTTAATTGCACCCGATGGCGGAAAGGTATTCGTAGGAGGCTTTAATGCCCAGACCGAGCAGGAGCTCGTCAAGCAACAGATCAGCCTCACGGGCCAGTTCGCCGCTGTGGACGAGGTCTTGTCCGCCGAGGAAAACTTACGCATGATCGGCAGGCTTTCAGGGCTTAGTTCGGCACATTCCCGTACGCGTACGGAGGAGCTGCTAAAGGCATTTGATCTTGTTGACGCCGCAAAGAAACGGGTAAAAACCTATTCGGGAGGCATGCGCCGAAGACTCGATCTTGCTATCAGCCTTGTGGTAGACCGCCCCGTTATCTTTCTGGACGAACCTACAACCGGCCTCGATACCGTCAGCCGCCGGGCATTGTGGGATATCATCGGCGAACTGGCGAGTCAAGGCAGGACCATCTTTCTGACTACGCAATATTTGGAGGAGGCCGATCAGCTGGCCGATCAGATTGCCGTCATTAACGGCGGCCGGATCGTGGCGACCGGCAGTGCCGAGCAATTAAAAGCACGAGTCGGAGGAGAAGTCATTGAATTATTAAACGGCCATGATGAAGTCATTCATACAGTACCGACAACCGGCAGCATTCAGGATATAAGCCGTACGCTGAATGAGCTTGTTCATTCGGTTCCGCCCGGGACGCGGGTCCAAATCCGAAGACCTAGCTTGGATGACGTATTTGTCGCTTTAACAACAAACAGGAAAGAGGTGCAACGCGTATGATCGCTTCAACCAAACCTGTAAAACCGGCATCCGTGCTGACAACCAACCTTGTCTTCATTGGCCGCAGTCTCCGTCACAGCCTGCGCAATACGGAGGCTCTCATTATGGCGATTATGCTGCCTGTGATGCTGATGCTTCTTTTTACTTACGTCTTTGGAGGAGCAATAGATTCCACCGGAGATTACGTCAATTACGTGGTACCCGGCATTATTCTGCTATGCGCGGGGTTTGGCTCTTCGAGCACAGCCGTTGACGTATCCAACGATATGACCAACGGCATTATCGACCGGTTCCGGACGATGCCGATTAAAAGCCTCAGCGTTGTGACCGGTCATGTCGCAGCCAGTCTCGCCCGTAATTTGTTCGCAACCGGCGTCGTATTTGGCGTAGCCATGCTTGTCGGTTTCCGTCCAAACGCCGGCTTTATCGAGTGGGTGCTTGCGCTCGCCGTCATTACCCTATTCATATTGACCTTCACCTGGTTATTCGCAGCAATCGGCCTGGTAGCGGGAAGTCCGGCGGCAGCAAGCGGATACGGCTTTGCTCTTCTGTTCCTCCCTTATCTGTCCAGCGCCTTTGTGCCAACGGACACCATGCCTTCGTGGCTGCAAGGCGTAGCCAATCATCAGCCGATTACGCCGGTCATCGAGACAATCCGGGGATTGCTGACGGGCACGCCGCTCGGCAGCAGCGCATGGTGGGCGATCGGCTGGTGCCTGCTGATCTTGACGCTTGCGTTCGTCTGGAGCATCTCCTCCTTCCGCAAAAAGGCGGGACGCCGTTAACAGGATTCCGCTCATAGAAAAAGCCAGCCATCTGATGATTTTCATCAAACGGCTGGCTTTTTTCTCATCTAACCTTTGGAAGCGAGATAATGCTCAATTCCATCCAGAATCCGCTCCAGGCCGAAATCGAAATCATTGCCGATTGGATTATCCGCCGGATTCTCCTCCGTGTATACGCCTGATGCAATAAGCGGCTGCAGATCCGGATAATGCTCCTCCTTCACGAGAATCTTAAGCGCCTTCGTATAATCGAGTCCGCTGAAGGAGCCTGGACTTGCCCCACCTTCAATCGCTCGAACCATGTCCCTTTGAATTTGACCGGTGGAACGCGCGTAATTGCTGAGCAGCAGAACGGTAGACATTTTCTCAAAGTCATTAAGCGGAAGCTTCCGCATCGGCCGCAAGGCCAGATCCACGAACAGAAGATTATTAGGAGTTAGAGGCACGCCCGATACCGGAATATCCGCATACCAGGGATGCTTCAGAAATACGTGAATGCAATCCCGCACATACTGCCGCATACCCTCGCGCCAATCCGCCTCTTCTTCCTCCGGCCTATCCGGAAGCTTGCAGACCGACTCCTGCATAAGCAGCAGTAAATCGTCTTTGCTTTGCACATAGCGGTAAAGCGACATCGCCGTAAAACCCAAAGATGAAGCAACCCGGCTCATCGAGACAGCCTGAAGTCCTTCCTTATCCGCCAGCTCTACTGCAGCCGCAACAATTTGGTCGATAGAAAGCTCGCGCTTCGGTCCCCTCTGCGATTCCTTCACCAGCCCCCATGCCAATGCAACTCCCCGCGGCAAGGATTTTAGTACGTCTTCCTCATCACCATGCTCCATCCCATTATCCTCCATACCGGTCTCGCCATAATTGTGTACTTAATAAACAGTATATCACAAAAGATGCGGCAACAAAAAAACAGCCCCTGTCAAGGAGCTGTTTCTTCTAATCCATGCCATGCTCTTCGCGGATCTTGTACAATCCCCGGAGCAGCAATTCCGCAGGATCGCGGTTAATCAAAAGATGCGTATACAAGAGATGCAGGGAGAAAGCGCAAACATTATTGCCGTCGGAAATCGCCGGGAAACCCGTTTCGAATACAGGTCCTTTCAGCTCTTCGTTCCAGGCAAGGCCAGCATGTACCTTCTCCTCGGGGAATTCGTCTTCAACAGACTTGATGCAATGCGGGATGAGAACTTTATCGATTAAAGCCTTGGCATCATCTTCGCTTGCAGGAGGCTGCGGAAGCGGCTTTCCCCCTTCGGTCTTCATCAATTCGTAGAAGAACGAAGCCATCCATTCTGTCGCCTCTTCGTTGCCCGCTTGGAAATTCGCGATTAACTCACGAAGGAAAAAGCCGCAAACGTAATCGCTGCCGGATTCATCCTTCACTTTGTAAACAAACACGGGACCGTAAAGCTCCTGGTTCAATACTTGCCCTTGAACATCTTCGAAATGCTGTCTCAAAGCGACAAAGCCGTTATGTTGGACCGCCTTGACAAGCTCAGCGAATTGCTTCGCTTCTTCCTCTGAATTGCCTTGGATCTCTTCGTTTGTCGTCTCATTATTCATTATTCGCTTCACCCGTAATCATCATATCATTCCAACAAATCATCAGTCTAGTCCAAAAGAAAAACCGCCCCTCGCAGGAGACGGTTCATCAATCGTTCATCAATCCACTTCACTCTACGCCATACTTCTGACGAAGCTTGGCCAATTGGACGAGAATCGTATCCGAAGGATCGCGGTTGAGCTGCATCATTTTGTACAGATAATGAATCGGGAAAACGCATTTTTCTTCCGGAACATCCTTGAAGCCAAGCTCAAGAACAGGCGTAAGGTTCTCGTCAAGCCCTCTGTTGCCCGTAATCGCAAGCGGCGCAAACTCCTCGCTGACCGCGCTAAGGCAATGCGGGAACAACACATCATCGATGAATTGTTCCTCTTTCTGTTCGCTGTCGGGAGGAGCAGGCAGCTCTTTGCCGCCTTTGTTCGTCTTCATCAGCTCGTAGAAGAAGGACGCCATCCATTCGCCGGCTTCTCGGCCGCCATCCTGGAACTGTTCAGCCAACTCGCGCAGGAAGAAACCGCAGTCATAAGATTTCTTGAAATCATTGGTCACGCGGTAGATAAAGATTTGCCCAAATTTCTCATCGTTCACTAATAGACCTTCCACATGCGGAAAAAACGGTCTCAGCGTCGCGAGTCCCTTCTGGAAAATCGTCTTCATCAGCGCATCCCAGACTTCGGTATTATCGTTATTTTCGTTATTATTCGCATTCGTCAAATCATTATTCATATAGTAATCACCCTCAAGCATCATACCATCCGGCGCTTTGCACCGTCCAGTGCTATACTTTTACAGCGCCTTAGCCCTTGCTTACGTAAGACGGCAGCTGCTCGATGCCAACCAGCCGCAAATAGACAAATAGCTGTCCTTTGTGATGAATTTCGTGGTCTTTGGCATTTTGCAGCAGAGCGTGGCCCGAAAGCGAGTTGCCGAAGAAATCGATTGGCGCTTCAAGCTGTTCCGGCGTGAGGGAACGAAGAACGGCTTCCGTTTGTTCCGTTGCCGCAGCCACGACAGACTTCAATTCCTCGATTGTTGAAGGCGCAGCGGGCTTAGCCCCTGGCGTGTATACGCCGTTTTGAACCGTTTTCGCAAACATATCCATCGCGCCCGTAATATGCAGAACAAGCTGGGCCAGCGACATTCCTTTCTCCCATGGCTTGTAAGACAGTTGTTCTGCCGATACGAATCTTCGTTTTCATCTTTCAGGCTTTTTCCCGGTTGCACCAGTCTGCGGTAAAGGCGGCCATCACCTTCGCATATTCGATCAGCTCACTAAGATCAAGGCTTTCGTCTACGGCATGCGCTTTGCTTAATTCACCCGGCCCGTAAATAACCGTCGGGATTCCTGCACGCCCGATCCAGCCTGCATCCGTAACCGTTGGAGTCATTCCGACCTCGGCTGCGCGGTTCAGCACAGCGCGGTGATTCGTCAGCAACGTCTTCACTCCATCGTTATGCGGATCAATCTCTAATGAAGGAAAAATTTCTCCCCGCTCCTCGATCATCGATCTGCCGCCCCACCGGAACGTTGGCGGATGATGCCGCAGCCATGGATCGCCTTGCGCCACGCGCATTAGATGCTCTTCAATTTCCGCGGCTACCGATTCATAATCCTCATCCGGATAAAAATGAACCGTAATCCAAAGCGAGCAGCGGTCCGCAACAAACGCGGCGTGGCGTCCCCCTTCGATAACGGCCGGATTGATCGTATTGGAGCCCGGCGGGAAGCCCGGATAGGACTTCGTTACTGCCCAATGCCTCTCAAGCTCCTGCAAGCCGGCAATAAGCTTTGCCATCTTCTCGATCGCGCTGGCCCCATGCAGCCCGCCTCCAGCGTGAATCATCCGGGAGCGCATCGCATCGTGATGGGTAACCGGGCTTTGCACCGTAACCCAGCCGGTAATCACTCCGCCTTGCCCTTGAACCGCGAGATGGCTTGTATCCGCCACAATGGCGAAATCCGCCTCGCAGCCACGCTCCATGCAGGCTCTTGTGCCAGCCTCGCCGGCCTCCTCCCCGATAACCGATTGGAAAAACAAATCCCCCTTCAGCTCGATCCCTGCTTCCGCCAGCAGCTTGATGGCAAACAGCAAAGCGGCAAGGCCGCCTTTCATATCCGCTGTCCCGCGGCCGTATACACGTCCGTCGTTAAGCGTTAATTGAAACGGCTGGACGGACCATTCCTTGCTGTCGCCTACTTCCGCCACGTCCATATGCCCGTTCAGAAGCAGACTTTTGTATGAGCCGCTCTCCGTTCCCCGTTTGACGGCCGTTACGTTCGGATCTCCCGGATAAACCTCCCACAGTTCCGTCTCGAAGCCAAGACGATCCAGCTGTTCCTTCATAAAGATCTGCGCTTGCATCGTATTGCGCGCCGGCGGACTTACCGTCGGGAAAGCGACCAGCTCAGAGAGCAAGGCGACTAACTCATCCTGCCTGCTTTCCACCTGATCGAGTATAAGCTTAAGTCCAGCTTCCTTCATCTATTTCATCCTCATTTCGTAAGGAAAATGTCACCCTTACTATAGAGGATTACAATCATGCGGACAACCTTAACAACTCTCAAAAAAATTTACATTGCGTTAACATGAATAACGTTTTGCGTTTACGTAGCCCAACTACAATAACTCATGTAAGCAAAACAAAAAACAAAAGTTTGGAAGGGGAACCTACTAAAATGAAAAAATCTCTGATCGTCACGATGGCACTGACATTGTCGTTATCGCTCGCAGCTTGCGGCAATAACAATACGAACAACGGTGCAAGCAATGGTAACGCTGCCGCTACAAACAATGCAACAACAAATAACACGGCTTCCGCTGATCTGTCCGGTTCGATTCTGGCAGCAGGCTCTACTGCTCTCCAACCGCTGGTTGACCAAGTATCCAAAGAGTTCATGGAGAAAAACTCCGGCGTATCGATTCAAGTTCAAGGCGGCGGCAGCGGTACTGGTCTGACGCAAGTATCGGAAGGCCAAGCCCAAATCGGCAACTCCGACGTATTCGCTGAAGAGAAGCTCGATGCCGACAAAGCAGCCGAGCTGGTTGACCATCAAGTAGCCGTAGTCGCTATGGCTGCCGTAACGAACAAAGACGTTGGCGTTGACACCCTGACAAAACAACAGCTGGTTGACATCTTCACGGGTAAAGTAACGAACTGGAAAGACGTTGGCGGCAAAGACGAGAAAATCCAAATCGTTAACCGTCCTTCCAGCTCCGGTACTCGCGCTACTTTCGAGAAGTTCGCGCTTGGCACTAAAACGGAAGACCTTCAAGGTTCGATCCAAGAGGATGCTTCCGGTACGGTTAAGAAGCTTGTAAGCGAAACACCGGGGGCTATCGGTTACCTGGCTCTGTCCTACCTGGACGATTCGGTCGCAGCTGTTAAATACGAAGGCGTTGAAGCAACTGTAGATAACGTAGCTAACGGCACTTATCCGGTATGGGCTTACGAGCACATGTATACAAAAGGCGAGCCTGATGCAGCGACTAAAGCTTTCCTCGATTACATGGTTTCCGAAGATGTTCAAGGCGAACAAGGCGACGTAGTGGAAATGGGCTACATCCCGGTTAGCAAAATGGAAGTTAAACGCGATGCTCAAGGTGCCGTAACGAAATAATCAATCTCTAAGTATATAAAAGGCAAAGTCAAGAGGCGGGCCAGCTCGTCTCTTGACTGCATGCCTATATGTTAACTATGTAAAGGGTGGTCACGATGAAGAAGTCTAATGATCGGGAAGTAGCCACGCCGCATCTTGCGGAGGAATGGGTTGGCAAAGTATATACATTCATCTGCATCTTGTTTCTTATCATCACCATTTTTTCGATGGTTTACTTCGTCGCTTCAAAAGGACTTAGCACCTTTATCGTAAACGGCGTAAACGTAAAAGATTTGTTAACAGGACTCAAATGGAAACCGGATGGCGAGCCGCCGTTATTTGGCGCATTGCCGTTTATTTTCGGATCGTTCAGCACGTCGATTCTTGCTGCAATCATTGCCGCTCCGCTGGGGTTCTGCGCAGCGGTATTTATGATTGAGCTCTCTCCGAAGCTAGGCCGTACGTTTATGCAGCCGGTTATCGAACTGCTTGCAGGCATTCCTTCCGTTGTATACGGATTTGTTGGTTTAAGCGTCATTGTTCCATTATTCCGCAACCTGTTCCCTGGCCAAGGCGTCGGGATCGCAGCAGGCGCGCTTGTACTCGCCTTTATGATTTTACCTACGATTACGACTATAGCAACGGATGCGCTGGCTTCCCTGCCCGCGGGCCTGAAGGAAGGCTCCTACGCGCTTGGCGCAACCCGTTGGCAAACGATATATCGCATTGTCCTGCCTACTACGCTTCCCGCGCAGATGACAGGTATCGTGCTTGGCATTGCGAGAGCATTTGGCGAAGCCCTTGCCGTTCAGATGGTAATCGGCAACGCGCCTCATATCCCGCACTCCCTGTTCGAATCGACTTCAACGCTGACCAGCGCCATTACGCTTAGCATGGGCAATACGGCGATGGGCTCCGTTCAAAATAACGCCCTGTGGTCGCTTGCATTAATCTTGATGCTTATGACCTTTGTATTCGTCTTTATCATTCGCTGGCTGGAAGGAAGGAAGAAGCTATGAGTGCCAAAACAGTAGATAAAATCGCAACCGGCATTATTATTTTCGTCACGGGCTTAATCGCTCTCGCCCTGATCGGACTTTTGGGCTACATTTTATTCCGCGGCCTTGGCCATATCAGCTGGCACTTCCTGACTTCCCCGCCGGAAACGATCCGTAAAGGCGGCGGTATCGGACCTCAGCTGTTCAACTCGCTGTTCCTGCTTGTTCTTACGATGATCATTACCGTGCCGCTTGGCATCGGTGCCGGCATCTATATGAGCGAGTACGCTAAAGGCGGCAGGATCACCTCCGCAATCCGTCTGGTCGTCGAAGTTTTGTCTTCCTTCCCTTCGATTATCGTTGGTTTGTTCGGCCTTCTTGTTATCGTTAATAAATTCAATCTGGGCTTCTCCCTGCTGTCCGGCGCCATCGCGCTGACGATCTTCAACCTGCCGCTGATGGTGCGGATTACCGAGCAAGGTCTCCGCAGCGTACCGCTTCAGCAGAAGGAAGCAAGTCTTGCGCTTGGTATTTCCAAATGGAAAACCATCCGTTCGGTTCAACTGCCGATCGCCCTGCCCATCGTGCTTTCCGGTTCGATTCTGGCTGCCGGCCGGATCTTCGGGGAAGCGGCAGCGCTTCTGTTCACCGCCGGCATGAGCAGCCCGCGCCTTGACTTTTCCGACTGGAATCCGCTCCATAACGCTTCGCCTCTTAACCCGATGCGTCCGGCCGAGACTCTTGCCGTTCACATCTGGAAGGTTAACTCGGAGGGTCTTGCTCCGGATGCTACGCAAATCGCGGCAGGCGCTTCGGCCGTGCTCGTTATTACGGTTCTGCTCTTCAACCTAGGCGCTAGGGCGCTGGGACGTTACATGCATAATAAATTCACGGCTTCGAAATAGGAAAGGAGTAGAGAGCATGACAGAAATCGCATTGGCCGCCAAACAATTAAATGTTCACTACGGAGAAAAACATGCCGTTCATGACGTCTCGCTTGATTTCGCCGAAAAAGAAGTGACCGCCTTGATTGGTCCTTCCGGCTGCGGCAAATCCACCTTTCTCCGAAGCTTGAACCGGATGAACGACTTGATCCCCTCCTGCCGGGTTACCGGCGACATCTGGCTGAAAGAGCAGAAGATCAGCGGCACGGAAACGGATGTCGTGGCACTTCGCAAAAAAATCGGGATGGTATGGCAGCGTCCCAACCCGTTCCACAAATCGATTTACGAGAATATCGCTTTTGGCCCGCGTTATCACGGCATTAAGAACAAGAGGCAGCTGGATGAGCTTGTCGAACAATCCCTGCGGAAAGCCGCAATCTGGGAAGAAACCAAGGACCGTCTTCATAAATCGGCTTTGGCTTTATCCGGCGGTCAACAGCAGCGTCTCTGCATCGCGCGCACGATTGCCGTTAGGCCCGATGTCATCTTGATGGACGAACCGGCTTCCGCGCTTGATCCGATTTCGACCTCCAAGATCGAAGAGCTGATCTCCGAGCTGAAGCAGGATTACAGCATCGTTATCGTTACCCATAACATGCACCAGGCTGCGCGCGTTTCCGACAAAACCGCCTTCTTCCTAAACGGACATGTGGTTGAATACGATAAAACGGAGACGATCTTCACCAATCCTACGCATCAACGGACAAATGACTATATTACAGGCCGTTTCGGTTAATGAGGCGGCTTATCGAATAAGGGCTAGACGAACCGGTCAGGTTCATCTAGCCCTTATTGTCGTTATGGATTAATAACCAAGAATACTCTTTGTTTTACCGAAGATGTCGTTAGCCATTTGCGTGTAACGATCACTGCCGTTCGCTTGCGTTTGTTTGACATAGCTGTCGAAGTTGTCGATCTTCTCTTGGCCCGTAATGAATTTGAGCGTCATCGTGCTTACATAATCCATAAGCGGCTTCGAGATCAGGTTCAGCTGTTCGCTTTCGTCCGCCGTAGCCATAATCGGCGGCGCTACTGGACGAGCCGTACGGTTGTTCAGAATGCGGTTGTTGAAGTCGATTTCGCCGTCCGTCATTTTCGACTGTCTAAGCTTCGTCGTACCGCCGTATGCGAATACGCCGCCGCCGAAACCGTAGTCTGCGTTCAGTTTTTTCGTTGCCGTAGGGTTCATGCCGTTGTAGGTAATATCCGGATTAAGCGTAATTTTACCGCTTGCGTCCTTCGTGTAGGTCTCGCCCTCTACACCCCACAGGCTTAGTGTTTGACCTTCATCGGAGTACCAGAGCCAGTCAACGAAACGAAGCATTTTAATGAAATTCTCTTCGCCCAGCTCTTTCAAAGCATTTTCACTGATCATAATGCCGTTCTCAAGACGGGAGTTTTCAACTTGCAGCTGGCCTTTAGGACCGCCTGGAGGCGTGATGATCATCAGCTGGGCATTTGGATCTTCCATCTTTGTTTGGATATCCGTGAACACTTGATAGTTGGCGTTGATCACGTAAGTATCGCCTTTGTAGAACTTCGCTTTTGCCGCATCGTCTTCTTGCGTGAACGATTCCGGATCCATGATGCCTTCCGTAATCAGCTTATTGAAGTACGAAACATAGTCTTTGAAGTCTTGCGTATTGTCGGCGAATTCGAATTGCTTCGTGTCCTGGTTGAAGCGCATGCCGTTTGCTTTACCCCAGCCAGCCGTTACGCCGTATTCCACAGCTGCGATATTCAAAGTGGATTCGCCTTTGGATTGATCGGAGAATACGTATTTAGCGCCTGTGAATTCTTTAACCTTCTTCATCGCCGCATAGAAATCTTCGTATGTCCAGCTCGTTTCTTTGGACAGGTCTACGCCGGCTTTCTCGAAAACATCTTTGCGGATAACGAACGAGTAGCCGCCGCCCGGCGCTTCCCACATGCCCGGAAGAACGTAGTATTTACCGTTGGCTTGCATCTTCGCTTTCAGGTCGTCTTCCATGCCCCAAGCTTTTACCGCTTTTTGATAGTTAGGCATGTATTGCACATAGTCGCTGATCGGAACGATTTGCCCGCCTGCAACGAATGCGGATTCGTCATAAGTTTTAGGGATGATATACGGAGCGTCGCCGCTGTTTACGAGAAGCGATTTTTGGTTCTCGTATTCGGTTCTCGCGACAACCGACAGGTCAAACGATACGTTTGTTTTCTCTTGAATGGCGCTCCAGATTCTCCAGTCCGCTTTGTAAGGATAACCTTCATTGTCGCTAAACATCATGGAGTACTTTACCGGCTCATTCGAGTGGAACGTAACGTCCTCACCGTAAGCGTAATCTTCGGCCGGTTTGTCCGATGCCGCAGCATTATCCGAACCAGCCGCGGTATCCGCTGGCGAAGCCGAGCTGTTGCTTGGTTTTTCATTGTTATTCCCGCTGCAAGCCGCCATAACGAACATCAACATGATAACCGATAAAATCAATCCCATTGCTCTACTGAATCTTTTCATGCCGTGCCTCCCTTTTAATAATTGCATTTATATAACAGAACTTGGCCTCATGGCCGTTCCGGTTATATCGCGATTTACCCTTTAACGGCGCCAATCATCATGCCCTGCACGAAATACTTCTGTACGAACGGATAGATGCAAATCATAGGTAGCGACGTTAATACCATCGCAGCCGATTTAACGGTAGCCGCAATCTGCGTCGTCTGCTCCGCGCTTGCTCCAAGCTCAGCCGGGCTGATCGCCGTTTCAATAACCTGCCGCAAATAGAGGGCAACAGGCCATTTCTCCTTCGACTGCAGGTATAATGAAGCATCAAACCAGCTGTTCCAGATCCCTACCACAACAAACAAGAGCATGGTTGCCAGAATCGGCTTGGATAATGGCAGCGTAATTCGAAGGAAGATGCCATAGACGTCAAGTCCGTCAACCTTGGCCGATTCCTCCAGCTCGTTAGGGAGACTGGAGAAAAACGTCTTCATCAAGATCACGTTAAAGGCGCTGATCGCACCGGGAATAACAAGAGCCCAAATGGTGTTGCGCATATCCAGCGTTTTGGCTACGAGAATATAGTTCGGGATCAGACCGCCGCCGAAATACATCGTGAATAGTACAAATGGGATAAAAAACTTGTTAAGGCGAAGCTTTTCCTTTGAAAGCGGATAAGCCATTACAGCCGTCGCCGACACGGCAATGAGAGTTCCCACTACCGCGTACAAAATCGTATTTCCGTAATAGCGGAAGAAATCCGGCTTGCTGAGAATGACATTATAAGTAAGCGTAGTGAAATCTACGGGATAAAACGTTACCTTTCCCGCGTAGACGGCAGCCTCTGAGCTGAAGGACTGCGCAACCAAATAAACGAACGGATATAAAGTAAAGAGGACAACTACGGTCATGATCAATGCGTTTACGCCGTTAAAAATGCGAGAACCTGGAGTTGCTTTCACGATCGGCACTTCCTTCCTACCACAGACTTGATTTCGTCGTTTTTTTCGAAATAGCGTTCGCTGTCGTTACCAGAATCAGACCGATAACCCCTTCGAACAAGCCGACAGCCGTTGCATAGCTGAAGTTGGCGTTCGTAATACCCATCCGGTACACGTAGGTCGAGATAACATCCGCCGTTTCATAAGTAAGCGGGTTGTACAGAAGCAAAATTTTCTCAAAGTTCGAGCCCATAATGCCGCCGATATCAAGAACGAGAAGCGTCATAATCGTAGGCAAAATACCCGGAATCGTGACATGCCATGCAAGTCGGAACCGGCTGGCGCCGTCAATCCGAGCTGCTTCGTAAAGCTCCGTGTTAATCCCTGTCATGGCTGCAAGGTACAAGATGGTGCCCCATCCAAGTCCCTGCCAGATGCCGGAGGACACGTAAATGGTTGAGAACCATTGCGGCAGCGAGATGAATTGAATCGGCTCGACGCCGAAATGACCAAGGAGCGCGTTAATCGGACCCGATACGGATAACATCTCTTTCACCATACCCGCCAGA
The DNA here is from genome assembly GCF_004345425.1 of Paenibacillus sp. BK033. GTDB lineage: Bacteria > Bacillota > Bacilli > Paenibacillales > Paenibacillaceae > Pristimantibacillus. Next base: position 703,763 of record NZ_SLVP01000001.1, on the reverse strand, counting down.
ATAACCATGGAGATAAAATGCGGGAGGTAGGAAACGGTCTGAACGAATTTTTTCAGCTTCAGCCTTCTGATCTCGTTGATCAGGAGCGCAAAGATCAAGGTTAACGGGAATCGGACAATCAGATACGCAACGCTGAGAAAAATATTGTTCCAGAACGCCCGCCAGAAGGTGGGATCCTTCATGAACATCCGGAAATACTGCAGCCCTACCCATTCCGCACCAAGGAAGTTTGGCCCGCCCCGATATTTTCGGAAAGCGATTACATTCCCGATCATGGGAGCGTACTTGAAAATAAGAAAATAGATGACGGGAATCACGAGAAAGGAATACAGCTTCCACTCTTTCCTGACATGCTTCCAAAGCGGCGTCACATCCAAAACCTTGCTTGAGCCTTCCATTTATGTCCACTCTCCTCTAGTCCATTTCGTCTACCGACCGATTAAAAATAGCTATATTTAACTACTTTTGTCGCATAGTCAAGCAGCCCCCATGATGAAATAATGCAAATTAGAAGTCATTCAACAACAAATGTATTCGCTTTCATTGGGTTCATTATAGCTTTATTTGATAAGCCGCTCTTCGTAAATATAGCTTTCGGCTTCTCAAATATTGCCTTTTTTGAGAGACTTATTGATTTCGGAAGAAGAGAATGCCATTATCTGAATAGTTACCAACAAGAGAGGAAGAGTGATACATGATTCCCATTCTAAACGGAGCCAAAGAAACGGTATCCTACGGTGAACATCCCGGATTGCGCATTTATTTGAACAAAGAAGTCGAAGACTATCCGATTCACTGGCATACCGCCGTGGAAGTCATCATGCCTTTCGAAAACATTTACACCGTTATCGTGAATGAGACCAAGCATGTCCTCTATCCGAACGATATTCTGGTCCTGCCTCCGGGCGAGCTTCACGAGATTTTTGCTCCGGATTCCGGGACAAGACTTATTCTTCAGTTCGACTGCTCGCTGCTGTACGCACTGAACGGCTTTGACTCCACCTTTCATTTGCTGCGCCCTTGCCTCTTGATTACGGCAGAGCAAAATAAAGAGCTGCACGGCTTGTTACGGCCGATGCTGCTTGAGCTGGTAAACGAATATTTCAGCCACACGATGCTGAAGGAAGCATCCACTTACGCCAAGCTTATCTCCTTCTTTGTCGCGCTTGGCCGAAACTTTATGCGTGAGGAACGCCGTTTCCCGCGTACCAAGAGCCATAAGCAGCACAAATATATCGATAAGTTTTTGCAGGTTTGCAACTATATGAACGAACGCTGTACGGAGGATATTCGGGTCGAGGAGCTCGCGGAGCTGTCCGGCTTCAGCAAGTATCATTTCACGCGCATGTTCAAGCAATATATGGGGTTGTCTTACTACGACTACCTGATCCAGCATCGCATCATGCATGCCGAGAAGCTGCTGACCGATCCGAATTTATCGATCATGGAAGTGGCGATGAGATCGGGGTTCGGCAGTCTGCCGACGTTTAACCGGGTGTTCAAGACGTATAAGAAATGCACGCCGTCGGAGTATAAAGCTTTGCACGGAATGAGCTTAAACTGTTGAATTTGATGATGGACGGTTAGAGTGCATGCTGCGCATTCGAATGAGGTGCATGGACGGTTAGAGTGCAAACCGCGCATTTGAATGTGGGGACGGTGTATATGCAAGCTGCGTATTTGAACGTGGGGACGGTATATATGCATACTGCGCATTCGAATGTTCTTCCGATCGCCATTGCTCGGGGATTCCTTGGAACAATTCCAATTGGATTGGAATCCCCTCTCAAAAGCGAACGTTTCACTTCTCCAGAATCATTCAAATACTCCGTTGCATCCTACCTTTTTTTGGGGGGAGAAAAACGAGGCCGTGCGGTTTTAACCTGCACGACCTGTTTTTAAAGAGTTGGGAGTTGCCGCTGCCGGCTTTTGCGGATGGAGACAGCTGCTGAAGCTAAGGCAAGGATAAGAACCAGACCGGCAGTTAACGGATTGTAGAGGACGGTGCCTTGCCAATTGACGACCAGTCCGCCAACGCTGGCTCCGGCGGCGATGCCGACCTGAGTAACGGATATATTCAGGCTGATGATCAGATTCGACGCTTGAGGTGCACGCTCGATGAAGTAAGTCTGCGTTGCAGGACCTAAGGTGAACATCGACATAATCCATAGCGATAACAAGGTGATGGCAACCGGAAAGGAATGAACGGCCAGCGGCAGCAGCAATAGCGCGATTACGTGAATCGTGACGCCGATCAATATTAATTTGGCGCTTCCCCATTTGTCTACGGCAGAGCCTCCAAGCCTTGAGCCAACCGTACCCGCCAGCCCGAACAGCAGCATCGTAAGGCCGATGTCGCCCGTGCTTCTATGAAGAATGTCGCCAAGGAAGGAAGCAATATACGTAAACATCACGGAGTTGCCCGCTTCCCTGAACAACACAAGCAACAAGGCGTAGAAGATTACCGGATTAGCGAGTACCCCCATTTGCTGCTTGAAGGGCACCGGAGCGTCTCCTTCAATCTGCGGCAGCAATAGAGCAAGACCAACAAGAATCACCACGCCTCCTAGGCCAAGGAACAAAAAGATCGTCTGCCAGCCGTACGTATTCGTCAAAGCGACGCCCAGCGGAACGCCCAGAATCATTGCGCTGCTGAATCCGAGAATAATCGTTCCGATCGCACTGCCGATTTTTTCAACCGGCACCATCTTGGCCGCTGCGCCAAACGCTGCCACGATAAAGACGCCGGAGCTAACCCCAAGCAGCATTCGCGCCGCGATTAAAACCATAAAGCCTGTGCTTGCAATCGTCAGAACATTACCGGCAATAAATACGGCTATGGCGAGAAGCAGCAATCGTTTTCTCGGTATTCGGGCGGATAACGCAATGACAACCGGGGTACCAATCGCAAAAGCCAAAGAATACACCGTAATCAACTGGCCTGCCAGGCTTACCGATATATTCATTTGATCGGCCAACACATTCAGGATTCCGGCAATGACCAGCTCCGAGGTGGCTGTGAAAAATACCGCGAACATTAAAACGTAAATCACCAGACGATTCATACCGACACTTCCTTTACCAAACGATTTGTTAATTCGGATTATAGCGAGGCTGCTTACTTTTAGTAAGAACGCAATTTGTTTTGTTCTAATCCATCCTTTTGGAGTAACTAACCGTTTGGTAAGTGACTTAAAAGACAAAAAACCGTAAGAGCATAGCTCTTACGGTTGGTTACAAGCATTTCCCCTTACGAACGGCTAAGCCGGGGATTAGGAGAATCGCCCCATTTTTGCACCCATTTCTCCATCTCCCTAAGCGCAGCCTGAAAATCTCTGCCCTTCTCGGTCAAGGAATACTCGACGGTTACCGGCACTGTCGGAAATACCTTGCGCATGACAAGGCCGTTGTTCTCCAGATGGCGTACCGTGTTCGTTAACGATTGGGTCTTCACAATGGAGATGTTCCGTTGAAGCTGATTAAATCTTAACGGTCCGTTCATCAGCTCCTCCAGTACGAGAAACGCCCATTTCGCCCCCAATATTTGAAGCACCTCGCAAATGCTCGAGCCTTTCTCTTCGCCGCTGATTGCCTCGTTGCCGCCTTCCATGCCTCTAGCCTCCTAACCTGACTCAGCTGCCGACCACATCAATCGGCGTTTCTTGTTCGTTAACCTTCACCTGAATGCTTCCGGCCTTTTCATGCTTGTTTAGCTTATAGATAGACAATGGCTTTATGCGTTTATCCTGCAAATTGGAAGTGTCCTGAACATCCAAATCAATCGTTAAAATATCCCCCTGCAGCTCTGCGCGAATACTTGCAAGGAACTTCGCCTTCTCGCCCTGCCCGGCGAAAGAGTAGTTTACGATCAAATACTCTTCTTCTCCCGGCACCGAGTACAGGTAGATCCCATTCTTGCTTTTATTCCGGTCTGCAAAAGACTTCACCCTCTGATCCAGCTTATGCGAATCGGCTTCCTTAATCAAGGATGAAGATTGACTGCAGCCGGTCATGAGAACGATAAGCATGATGAACAAGCAAACGATCTTTTTCATAGGATCCTCTCCATTTGCAATGGAATTCGCTTCACTACGCTGACTTTACCATAATCATCCAGCCCTGCATAGAAAATAGCCGTGCAAATAAATTGCACGGCTATCTCTGACTCCCCCAAATCTTTGGTTAACTTAAAAAACGGAACATTAAAATGATTCTGTAGAAACGTAGTGGTCGCTTTTGTGAGGGGATTCCAATCCATTTGGAATTGTTCAAGGAATCCCCGGGCAATGGCGATCGGAAGAACATTCGAATGTGTAGTTTTTCTGTTAACCCACCCGAATGCGCAGTTTTTCTACAGTTAACCAAACGCTACCCCTTTATCGAACCAAGCAGCGCGCCTTTGGCGAAGTGCTTCTGCAGGAACGGATAGACGAGCAGAATCGGCAGCGTGGCGACAACGATAACGGCCATCTTCACCGCCTGATCGGGCGGAGGAACGGCGCCGTCAAGGCTGGAGCTGTAGTCGAACCCGCTGGCGAGTACAACGATTTGGCGCAGCAGAACCTGAATTGGCCACATAGTGCTGTCGTTCAAATACAAGATGGCGTTCAGATAGGTGTTCCAATAGGTCACCGCGTAAAAAAGCGAGATCGTTGCGATCGCCGGCATCGACAGCGGCAGCACAATCCGGAACAAAATACCGAAATCGCTGCAGCCGTCCATCTTGGCCGACTCCTCGAGCCCTTCCGGGATATTCTGAAAGAAGTTGCGAAGGATGATCATGTTAAAGGCGCTGATCGTAAGCGGCAGGATAAGCGCGGCATACGTATCAATCAGATGCAGCTCCTTTACAACAAGGAAGGTAGGAATAAGTCCGCCGTGAAACAACATCGTAAAAACGACCATAAACATGATCGTTTTGCGCCCGTCCAGATCTTTTCGGGACAAGCCGTACGCCATCATCGAGGTTACCAGCATGCTAAACGCGGTTCCGATTAAGGTTACGCCGATGGATACCGCGATCGAGCGGAAGATCGTATTCGTCGAGAAGACGAACCGGTACGCTTCAAAGCTTATATCCGTCGGGAAAATAATAAATTTTTTGACTGCCATTTCGGCGCTTGTCGTTAAGGAGCCGGCTACGACATGAATAAACGGAAGCACGGTCGCAAGCGAGAAAATCGCGAGCAGCGTGAAGTTAACGATGCCAAACAGCCGGCTTCCCATGGTTCGATCCTGGATCATGCTGATTCCTCCCGGTCATCTCTTAATAAATACCTTCGGATCCGAATTTCTTGGAAAGCTTGTTCGCCGCAACGACCATGATTAAGCCAACGACAGACTTGAACAGTCCAATCGCCGTGCTATAGCTGAATTTCCCTTGCTTCAGACCTGCCGTATAGACATAGGTATCGATAATTTCCGCCACGTCGCGGTTCATGGAATTAAGCAGCAGATACACATGCTCAAACCCAAGCTCAAGCACATCACCGATTTTTAAAATAAGCAATACGATAATGACGCTGCGAATGGCTGGAAGCGTTATATGCCAAATTTGATGAAGCCGGCCGGCACCGTCCATGCGTGCCGCTTCGTACAGCTGCGGGTCAATCGCCGCCATAGCGGCCAGGTAGATAATGGTTCCCCATCCGGCTTCCCGCCAGATGACCTGGATAATATAAGTCGGGCGGAACCACTCGGGACTCAGCAGAAAGTTTATTTTCTCGAAGCCTAGCGATTCCAGTACGGCATTCACGATACCGCCGTCCATCGTCAGCATGACGTAGCTGATCGAGACGATAATGACCCAGGACATAAAATGCGGCAAATAAATCAGGGTTTGGAAAAGCCTTTTGAAGGCATTTAATCGAAGCTCGTTCAGCATTAGCGCCAATATGATCGGTATGGGGAAATAAAACAGAATATTGAACCCGAACAAAATCAATGTATTCGTCAATATGTTCAAGAAATCCGGCTCCGTAAACAAGCGGCGGAAATGCTCGAGGCCTACCCACTCGCTGCCTCTGATTCCTTTAAACGGCTTAAAATCCTGGAAAGCTATAATCAGGCCAAACATCGGGGCGTACTTGAAAATCAAGAAATAAAGAAGTCCCGGCAGCACCATGACATACAGCCATACATTGCGGCGAAAACGCCTCGTTCTCTCTCTTCCGGTCGTTGGCGCCAACACCTGCGCCGGTTGAACGATCACTTCCTCCATCCTGCCTCTTCCTCTCTTTAGGTGTGGATCGAAGAGGCTGCTAACGAATCAGCAGCCTCCTCGGCTAGCTTTTTACTCGCTTATTTTTTATAGGCCGCGTTAAATTCTTCGATAATCTTGTCTCCGCCGCGCTTCTTCCAGTCCTCAACCGCTTTATCGAAGCCGGCTTTATCGATTTCCCCGTAGATGTACTTGTACGTCGCATCGGTAATAATCGTCTGCAGCTCGACGCCTTTTTCCGTATAAGTCTCGGAATCCAGCGCCGCCGCAGGATCCATAATCGCGATTTTCTCATTCTCCTTCGCGAACTCTTCCGCGTGAATGCGCGCAGGCAGGGAATAGTAGCCCTCATACATGCCGTTCGTCTCCGCTTCTCCAATCAGGCTGTCCTTGTAGCCTTTTACTTCGCGCTCGATCAGATCCGACGCATCCGTTACTTTTGCCTTGCCGTCTTCAACGGTGTAATGCGTGCCTTCGATTCCCCAGAACATCATATTGGCTACTTCCGGCGTCATCTGCTTATCGAAGAAGGCCAAAACCTTCTTCAGCGCGGCTTCGTCTTTGATCGCGGATTTAGGGAACAAAACGACGTTGTTGTACCCCGGAATAGCCCAGGTTGCCTGCTCGCCGTTTGGTCCCTTAATAAGAGCCAGCGTATCGACGACGGCATTCGGAACGTTCTTGACCAGATCCTTGTTCAACGAGTCGACATCCGACATCGCGCCGATATACATGCCGGCTTTGCCGCTTGTAAACAGGCTGATCTGATCGGTCTTGCTGGTTGCGGCGAAATCCTTGTTCATGGCACCCGCATCGCGAATCTGCTTCATGGCGTCCATAGCGGCCGTATACTGCGGGAACGTGAAATCAGGCTGGAGCTGGCCGTCCTTATCGCCCCAGTTATTCGGGGTTGCGAACCAGGAGGCAAGCGTCTTGAATGCTCCGTAAATCAAGTCGTTCCGGTCGGCAAGCCCAATCGTGTTCGCTTTTTTATCCCCATCCGGGTCCTTCTCGGTGAAGGCTTTGGCCATCGCGATGACTTCATCCACCGTCTCCGGCGTCTTCAAGCCAAGATTGTCCGCCCAATCCTTGCGGTAAATAAGACCTTGACGGGCAAGCGGACGGCCAATGTACAGCGAGTAAAGCTTGCCATCGACCTTCGTGTTGTTCAGAATCAACGGCTTCAGCTTGCTCAAATTCGGAAACTCGTTAAGGTAAGGACCAATCTCCCAGAATTGACCGTCGCGGATCGCGCCTTTCATTTGAACGAACGTCGCCTGGTTCTTCAAATAAGTAACTTGCGGAAGCCCCCCGGTAGCGAGCGTAGTGTTCAGCTTATCTTCATACGTATCGGCCGGAAAAAACTGATAGGTCAACTTTGTGTTCGTCAGCTTCTCAATTTCGTTCTTGATCGTATCCGGCGGTGTTTGGGCAACGTTAAGAGGAAGCATAATCGTAATTTCCGTCGGCTCCTCCGCTGCCGGCTGCTTGGTCGCTTCCGCCGAAGCTTCCTCGCTTGCGGCTGCCGAAGCTTCGTTTCCTCCGTTATTTGCCGCGCTGCCGTTATTGCTGCTGCAGGCTGTCATCATCATGCTAAGGCTCATAACCGTTCCTAGCAGAATAGCAAACCCCTTTTTGTTCATGCTTATTGACCTCCACCTTTAATGGGAATGATGCTGCAAATCAACCTTAACCCGCGCCGGCAGAGTTCCGATACAATCATTCCTTCCGATTAGCCTCCCGCATTCAACCATCTGTCCTAATGATTATCCGACCTGAGATTGAGCATCGAAAAACGGCAGAAAAAAAGCCCGATTCGTTAGTACGAACCAGGCTTCCCTCTCTATTAATCAAAATAGGATTTCGTGAATTCCTCGATAATCTGCTCCCCGCCGCTTCGCTTCCATCTCTCTATTTCCCTGTTAAAGCCATCCCCATCAATCTGCCCCAGAATATAGTGATAGGTAGCATCCGCAATAATCTTGTTCAGCTCCTCGCTATGCTCGTCAAACGTAACCGACTCCAGATTCACCGTCGGATCCTTAACGATAAACTTTTCGTTATCGACGGTTAGCTTCTCCGCCAGCGCCAGCAGCGGATCCTCCTGCGCAACCTTCATCAAATTCGGATTGCTCAGATCGGCAATCATCAACGAGTAGAGAGGGCTTACTTCGGAAATCCGGAGCTGTTCGCTTTTTACGGGCAGCAGCACATCTTTGCCTTCCAACGCATAATGCTTGCCCTCCAGCCCGTATTTCATCAGATTAGCCGCGTCCGCCTCCATCGAGCGGTCGAAAAAGGCAAGCACCTGCTTCAGCTCATCCTCCGTCTTGATCGCGCTCTTCGAGAATAGGAACAACCCGTTGAAATTCGGAATCGACCATACCTTGTAACCGTCCGGCCCTTCAATCCGGTTCACAACCGTAAACCTTGCATCGGGATTAATCTGCTTCGCTTCATTGGACAAACGCTGAACATCCGTCATGCTGCCGATATAGACGCCGGCTTTGCCGCTGATCAGCAGATCGCGCTGAATATCCTTGCTCGTGACCACAAACTCCTGGTTGATCAGCTTCTCGTTGTACAGCTTCCGCATGAAATCCATCGTGTCTTTATACTGCGGCGTTTCGAACTCCGGAATAATGCTATGGTTCTCGGCGGCCCAGTTGTTCGGGGTTCCAAAGTACGAGCTTAACGTCTTGAACGCTCCAAACACCAAATCATTGCGGTCGGTCAAACCAATCGTATCCTGCTTGCCGTCCCCGTCCGGATCTCCGTATGTAAACTGCTTCATGACGTTGTACAGCTGATCGATTGTGTTGGGCGGATCCAGCTTCAGCTTCTCAAGCCAATCCGCCCGGATAATGACGCCTTGCCTGGAGGAAGGACGCTCCGTATACAGGCCATAGATTTTACCGTCTACCGCGGTTTGGTTCAGAATGCTGTCGTTCAGCCGTTTCAGATTCGGATATTCGCTTAGATACGGCCCTATCTCCCAGAACATGCCGGAGCGGATCGCGCTTTTCAGGAAGATGTAATCGGTATATTTCACGAATGTAGCTTTCTTGAGCGAATTCATCGTTAAAGCGGCATTCATCTTATCCGTGTAAATCTCGTCGGGAACCCAGTCAATGATCAGATTCGTACCGGTCATCTCCTCTATCTGTTCAACTAACGCAGAGTCGGGGCCTTGCGGAAAATGCAGCGGTGCCATAATGGTAATAACCGGACGGGTTTGACTCGCCGCGGGGCTGTCCGAATCTTTTGCGCTTGAGCAGGAGCCTAGCAGCATCGCTGTCACTAAAAGCCCCGCGCAAACCGATAACCTTCCTCGATGATCATTGAAAAACATAGGATTCCCCCTTTATCTGTTCAAATGATTATTTCCGGAGCTAATGATTATTGTCCTATTGATGGTCCATCGCCTACAATAGAAACATATTTACGATGACGGGAGTTGGTTAATCGCTTGCGCTCTTTCAGTTTCCTGACCAAAATGACCATCTTCGGGATTTTGCTGAGCACGCTGCCCGTGTTGTTTATCGGCATTTTTTCCTATGTCACTTCCTCCAGCGAGATTCAAAAGGATGTAAATAAAGGAAAATATCAGCTGCTCGTTCAAATTAATGCCAATGTAGATCAAATTTTAACGACTGTCAACCATACCTTGAATCAAGTCATTAACTCCAACGTGTTAAAACAGACCATGAGCAGCCCTTTAAATGTAAGCGATTTCAGTTTATATGGGAACCTGCGCGACGAGCTGCTGCACATGCAATCCTTCGATACCAAGCTCGAGGACGTCGTCTTGATCAATAACCGTCATAACTGGATGATCAAAAATTCCGGTCTTTACCGCTTCGACCAGTACCCCTACCATGACCAGCTGAACGGGCTGCTCGAGTCCAAGGAGGAAACCTCCTGGGCGATGAACCCTTCCGCCTGGTTCTACAGCGAGGAAAGCACCGGCAACGCCAGATGCGAGTATAACATTAGCCTGATCAAGAAGCTTCCCGTCACGGAGCGTAATCCTTACGGGCTGATCATGGCCAATATTCCGACCTGCAGCCTTCAGGCTTTGTTGCAGCAGGATGCCCGGAAGAGCGATACCACCTTGGTGCTGGACGATAAATATCGCATTTTGCTTCATCCCGACCCTTCCGTCATCGGCAAAAAGGTATCCGAGCTTGGTTTCGACGGAGAGCTTCGGCTTAACGAATCCTCCGGCCAATTCCGCTCCCTCCTTCATAACCAGGAGTATTCGGTCACCTATTACAAATCTCCGACCAACGGCTGGATCTACATGTCCATTACCTCGATCGCCAGCCTTACGAAGGAATCGAAAAAAATCGGGATCTACACGCTCGCCGTCTGCCTGTTTATGCTTCTGGTAACCATGCTTCTTGCCTGGCTGGGCTCCCGCCGCATGTATTCGCCTATTCAAATGCTGCTTAAGCAGATGAATGTCGGTACGCCCGAGATCCGGCAGACGCGAAAAAATGAATTTCAGGCGATAGGCGAGCAGATTCAGCAATTGTTCCAGTCCAAAAGCCGGCTGGAGAGCGAGCTCCAGCAGCATTTGAAGCAGGTACGCACTTTGTTCCTGGCCAAGGCTTTGCAGGGACAAGTAAAAAATAACGATCTGACCGAGCAGCTGGAGAGGTTTGGTTACATCGAACAGCTTGGAGCATGGGATGTGATGGCTGTGATTACCGTGCAGATCGACTCGCTTGAAGGCACCCGCTACGGCAAACCGGATACGGAGCTGCTGCTGTTTGCTATCCACAACATGCTCGAAGAGCTAATCCCGGCGGCTAACCGCCTGGGGGCGGTCACGATTGACCATACGGTCGTTACGCTGATCGGCAGTGCCTCCTCCAAGGACAGTGACTTCAAAACGGCCTTGTTTCCATTGACCGAGCAGCTTCAGCAGCAAATCCAAAGCCTGCTGGAGCTGACGATCAGCATCGGTATCAGCCTTCCGTTCGATTCGGTCAGCCAGATTCCGCTCGCCTATCAGGAAGGCTTGGAAGCGCTGAAGCATCGGCTTAAGCTTGGGGAAGGCATCGTCATGCAATACGAGAACGTCAATCAGGGCAAGCATTATTTCAATATCCGTTATCCGAACCATCTGGAGAACGATCTGATCGACGCGATCAAGCTTGCGGACAAGGAGAAAGCCAAGGAGCTTCTCCACTGCTTCCTGGTGCCCGTGTTCTCTGCGGAAATGTCGCCTCAGGAATATCAATTGCCGCTGGTCCGTTTATTGAACAGTCTGCTTGTCGTGCAGCAGGAATCGGGCATTAGCCTGAATCAGATCCGTCAAGGAAAGGGCTCTTTATTCGAGGAGCTGCTTAAGCTTAATACCGTGAAGGAAATCGAAGATTGGCTCTGGAGCAGGGTTGTTTGCCCAATGATCCAAATCTTTATGGATCGGCAGGATGCCCAATATCATAATATTTCGGAGAAAATAATCGACCTGATCCATAATCATTACGATACGGATCTGTCGCTCGAGGACTGCGCCGCAAAGCTGAATTATAACGCCAATTACTTAAGCAGCGTCTTCCGGAAGGAAACAAACACTTCCTTCAGCGAATATCTGGCGGCTTACAGGTTCAGCATGGCGAAGAAATGGCTGCGGGAAACGGATACGCCCGTTAAGGATATCGCCTCCCGCTTATGCTATAACAACCCGCAAAACTTTATCCGTTCCTTCCGCAAGCTGGAGGGCATAACGCCCGGCCAATACCGGGAGAAGCATGTTGCGACTTAAGGGCAATAAAAAAGCTGTGCCAGTAAACGGCACAGCCTCACGTATTTTCACTGGGCAAACTGCGCATGAATTTCGTCAAACAATGCTTTCAGGTTTGGAGCTGCATTGTCCGAGAACATCAGCTTCAGATTATCGTCGGACGTTTCTGCAGACTCTGCCGAATACTCGTACATCTTTTCCTCGTAGGCTTGAATGGCCTGATCGGTAACTTCATGACTGGCAATGGCAAGAGCAAGCTCCGCTGCGTCCCGCATGGCAAGGTTAACGCCTTCGCCTGCAAACGGAGACATCAGATGGGCAGCGTCCCCGATCAGCGTAATCCCCGGCTTATGCTCCCACTTCAAGCCTACAGGCAGCATATAAATGCGTCTTGGCAGAACAAGATCCTCGGACTTATGAATGTAATCCCGGAGCGGCTCTGCCCAATCATCGAAAAACGCTAGCAGCTGCTTCTTGGCCTCCTTCGGCTTGTCAAACGGGATACCGCAGGTGTCCAGCCAGCTTTGCCCGGCCGTAAAGGTCAAATATACTTTTATTTTTCCGTCCCCATTTAGCTGCGCGAGTATTCCTTTGCCATCATCAAGCGCAAACACTTTGCCTCTTGCGTTAAAAGCCGCCTGATCCGGATGCGTCTTCGCATCCACATGCAGCTCAACCATCGTTAAACCCGAATACGAGACCTGCGCCTCGGTCAGCAGCGGGCGAAGCTTGGAGAAAGCGCCATCCGCGCCTATTACCAGATCAGCGGTCACTTTCTCGCCATTGTCAAAATGAAGCTCATGCTGACCGCCTTCCAGCGCAACGGCTTCCGTCAGCTTGCATCCGTAACGGACCGTTCCATTCTGCAAAGCATTCAGCAGCAGATCGCATAACGCCCCGCGGTCAATCTCCGGACGGTCGCCTGGCTCACCGTTCTCCGCTCTTTCATCCATATAAATCTTGCCGGTTTTGTCAAACAGGCGGAAATCCTCTCCCTCATAACGGGCAATTGCCTGGAATTGCCCGAGAAGCCCCGCTTCCTTCAGCGCCATCTGGCCGGAATCCTCATGAATATCAAGCGAGCCGCCTCGCTGGGCGTTTCCATCCTGAGCGTCCCGTTCATAGACTGTTGCGGCGATGCCATGCCTTTGCAGGATGAGGGCGAGGGTAAGTCCGCCTGGACCTCCGCCGATAATCGCGATATGTTTCTCTGTATGATTCATCATAAAGTTCATCTCCTATATCCATGTTTGTTGTTTGTTTCTTACACGGATATAGTAACGCTGCTCCTTAAACTGAATTTAAACCCGACCAAAAACTTCGCTTTTTTTAAAATGACCGCCTCTAAAATAAAAAAAGAGATGGCCATTATGCCATCTCTCCGATAAAGCAAATGTTATGTCCGGCGCATATAAGCGCGAACCGTAATAGGCGCAAATACCGCAACGATAACCAGGGCGCCCACCAAAGACCAGACAAGATCCGAGCCAACCGTGCCGGAATTGGTCAACTCCCGGACGGCCGAGACAACGTGGGAAACCGGGTTGATGTTTACGAACCACTGCAGCCATTTTGGCATCGTATCTGCCGGTACGAATGCATTGGACATAAACGTTAACGGGAACAATACGAGCATTGAGACCCCTTGCACGCTGGAAGCCGTACGGGAGATAACGCCAAAGAACGCAAAGATCCAGCTCATCGCCCAGGAGACGAAAATAACGAGCAAACCGGCAAGAACAACGCTGCCGACGCCGCCATCAGGACGGTAGCCCATAATGAAGCCCATGGAAAACGTAAGCACGGTAGCAATCGTATACCTGATCGTATCGGCCAACAGGGCTCCCGCGAGAGGGGAGATCCTGGCAATCGGCAAGGATTTGAACCGGTCGAAGACGCCTTTGTCCATATCCTCCCGGAGCTGAACGCCGGTTACGATGGACGTGGTGATTACCGTCTGGACAAGAATACCCGGTATGATCACCGGCAGGTAGCTTTGCACGTCCCCGGAAATCGCTCCGCCAAAAATATAAGTGAACATCAAGGTGAAAATGATCGGCTGCAGCGTAACGTCAAAAAGCTGCTCCGGAGTGCGGCGGATTTTCAAAATCCCCCGGTATGCCATAGTCAACGAGTGACGCAAGGATTGCGTAAAACTCGTGTGGTTTTTCAGATGACCTGTTTTTACTGATGAACTCATACGTTTACAGCCTCCGCTCTTTTTGTTTCGGTTCCCGCTTCTTGCGTTTTTTCTTCTACGCCATGTCCGGTAATGGTCAGGAATACTTCATCAAGGGTCGGCTTCTGAACGCTCACTTCGGATAAAGTAATGCCTTTCTCGCGAAGCGCAATTAACAAATCCGTAACCAGGTCGGCATTGGCCATAGGGGCCGTAATTTTGGCAGCTTCGCTTGTTAAGGTCGCTTGTACCTGAAGCACATGCTCGACTGTATGCTGGGCGATTTGGATATCGGATGGATTCTGAACTCTCAAATGCAGCGAAGACGTCCCTACGGATTGCTTCAATTCGTCTACCGTGCCCTCAGCCACGACATGACCGCGGTCAATAACGGCGATCCGGTCAGCCAGCTGGTCAGCTTCATCCAGGTATTGGGTCGTGAGCAGAACCGTCGAGCCCGTATTCACCAGTCGGCGGATCGTATCCCACATTTGGGCGCGCGTACGAGGATCAAGGCCTGTTGTCGGTTCATCCAGGAAGATCAGCGGCGGCTGGGCGATCAGGCTGGCAGCGAGGTCCAGACGGCGTCTCATACCGCCGGAGAAATTCTTAAGCGGGCGCTTGGCCGCTTCCGTCAGTCCGAACTCTTCCAGAAGATCGGCGGCTTTCTTCCGCGCTTCCGCACGTCCCAGTCCAAGCAGACGGGAGAAAATAATCAAATTCTCGGTTGCGCTGAGCGACTCGTCAACCGACGCGTATTGGCCGGTAACGCCAATTAATTGGCGGACGATCTGCGATTCCTTCTGCACGTCATGACCAAAAATCCGGGCAGAGCCCGCATCCGGACGCAGCAGCGTCGCCAGCATGCGGATCGTTGTTGTTTTGCCTGCCCCGTTTGGACCAAGCACGCCGTAAATGGTGCCGGCTTTCACGTTCAGATTGACGCCGTCTACCGCCTTGTTATCTCCAAACACTTTAACAAGACCGTTTGCCTCAACCGCCCAGTCGCCGTTGTTTGGCTTCTTTACATTCTTATATTCCATTCCTGTTTCCTCCCAAGAATTGTTGATGTCATCATCTTACCGTTCATTTTTAAACTGAATTTAAACGATCGTTACATTCCGAATCAATGCTTCAATCTTAAGCCAATCCCTTTACTGGTAAATCAGTCTGCAGATGTATTCGCGCATGACCCGCAGGACGAAAAACAAAAAAACCGCCCGGGAGCCCGGGCGGTTTACCGCTTAATTCGACAATCCGGCTGACCGGAGCATCTTCATGACCAGTACCGTTGCCTGCTCTTTGGTGACGGTAGTCTGAGGAGCCAGGCGGTGTGTGGACACGCCTTTCATAATTCCGCGCTCAACGAGAAGAGCAAGCGAAGCTTCCGCGTAGCCTGACACCTTGGAGCGGTCCGCGAAATGGTTTAACACGGAGGAATCCGCCTGCGCTGTTACACCGGCATAGGCCAATGCTTTTGCCGCAATAACCGCCGTTTCTTCGCGGGTGATGGCAGCCGTTGGATCGAAGAGGCCGTTTCCTTTGCCGTTTACCAGACCGGCTTTTTTCGCCGCCGCAATATCTGCGGCATAAGCGGAATCCGCCGCCACGTCTTTGAATGCCGTTCCTGCGCTAGCGTAGTCGGGCAGGATGCCTAACGCTTTTGCGATTAGGGATGTCACTTCCGCACGATTCAGGCTGCGCGCTCCGTTAAACCTGCCGTCAGCGTCAACGCTCACGAGCAGCTTGTAAGCCGCCTGCGATACATCCTGCTTAGCCCAGCTTGTTAGCGTATCCGTAAAGGAAACCGTCGTCTTCACCAGCCCGTAAACGCTATTGCCTTTCCGCTTCAATTCCGCGGTTACGGTTCCGTCGGCATTTTCCGTGAACAACACGGGAACCGGGCGAAGCTCGTTCTTCTCAGGCAGGTAAACAACGCCCGCTGTTTGCGCTTTGTTAATCTCCGTGCCTTTGACGGTGAAGGCATGCGATAAGAAATAATCGCCGAAGTCCGTAATTTCATTAAATGTACCGTTGGCCTGTTTGCCTTCTATCTTGAAGGATAGCGGTGCCGTCACAAGCGGGATACCGCTTTGCTGCAGCAGCTTCGGATCCAGAGTCTCCACTGAGATCCGGATATCCGTTCCCGCCGGCAAAGCGGCTGCCGGAATCGAGAACGCCGAACTGTTCCAGCGGACGACAATAACCGAATTGCTGTCTTTAGCCGCAATTGCCGCGGTAATTTCCTTAGGCAAGGCAACTTCAAGCTGCTTGCCGTCGCCCTCCACGATAATCGGGAACGTTGAGGACGCAGCCGAGGCGATCTCCTTCAGCGCCGCTTCGCTTGGCAGGCTGACCAATAGCTTATCGCCGTCTTTTGCAACTTGCGTAATCAAGCCTTCATGCTCTTTTGCCGGCTCAGACGGCGTGGTCTTCACAGGAGCTGTCTTGGCTGTCAGAAGATTACCGAAGGCCGATACGTTTGCGAGCTTGCCGTTGTCTTCTTGAATCGCCAGCACCTCAACGGCGTAACTTGTGTCAGGGGTTAGACCCGTTATATGAAACGACGTACCCGAGGTAGATCCCGCCAACGCTTTATCTACGTATACTTCGTAAGCCGTTGCATGCTCGGAAGCGTTCCATTTGACTGTGATGCTTCCACTGCTGGTCGAGGCTGCCTGCAAGCCGGTTGGCGCGGACAGCGCATCCGGATCAGGTATGCCTGTAATCGGAAGATCCTTGGCGAGGCTTGTCGTTAACGTCCGGTTGCGGTCCCCGCTAATATCCCAGCTCATGACGCCTGGCAGATCAAGTGACCTCGCAAGCGATGCAATATACATCATCGAGGACTCGTCATTATAGGTAAGGAAGACGCCGTTGTCCGCATTGTACAAATAGGAAACCTTGGCTTCGTTGTTCCATTGATGCTCGTAACCCTCAGCATGCAAGTAATTTTCCTCTATGTCGGTAAAATCGAAGATGCCGTTTTCCCAGGTGCCAAAAGGCGTCCCGCTCGCGCAGCTTTGATATTGACCGCCTGGTTCGCAGCCGATCCAGCCTTTTCCATAGAAGGGAATGCCTATATTCACTTTGTAGTTCGGCACGCCACCATTCAGCTCGGCAAGCACGCCGCCAAGCACGTTGTTGCGCTTCGCGTAATCCTTCGGATGATTCTTGTCGTAATAAAGCGGAGAGTTATGATGGGCGAGCGTATCCCAGCTTCCGCTGTAGTCGTACGTCATAATGTTGATAAAATCCAGATCATCCGAGGATTCGCCCAGATTCGAATGAACGACAAAATTATCCCCTTGGCCCGCTGCGATCGTCTGCAAATAATATTTGCCGTCTTCCGAGCCCGCCGCATCCAGCGCTTCCCTTACGGCTTGCGCCATCCGTCCGAAGTTTTCCTTGTCCAGCGGGCTCCGGGAATTATCGTCCTCGCCGCCTTCAACCGGGTATTCCCAGTCGATATCGACTCCGTCAAGCTTGTAAGCGCGGAGAAATTTGACAACCGAATTGGCGAAGGCGCGGCGGGTTTCTTCCGTGCCTGCCATATTCGAGAAGTTATTCGACCAGGACCAGCCGCCCACGGAAATCATCAGCTTCAGATGCGGGTTCGCATCGCGGATCGCTGCCCATTCCTCGAAGAGCGCCAAGTCCACCGATGGGTCCCCGACAATTATCTCTCCGTCATAGACATAGCCGGTCTGCGTTGGAACAGCCGCGTTCTGGCATGCGGCAGCGCCTGAGCCAAAGCCTCTCCAGCACAGATCCGCGAAAGCGAGATTCACATGCGTAATTTGCGAGACATCCACGTCGGACGGATGGTAGTTCCGTCCCGTACTGCTTGGAGACCAAAGCGTATAATAGGTAACGATATTATAATCGGCCCCCGGAACAACCGTAATCGGCGAGCTGTCTGCCGAGCGCCAAAGGGCGTTTTTGGCCGCAACCTTAAAGTCGTAGCTTGTTCCTTCCTGAAGACCGGAAGCGACATAGCGGTTCTCGATACTGGAACCGATAAGCCGGCCATTCGCATAAATATCGTAGCCGGTAGCGCCGGGGGTCTCCGCCCATCCAAGCGCCGCCGTCGTTCTGGTGGCGGTTACCGCTTGCAGTCCATCGGGTGCAGCCAGCCCGCCCCATGTTACCGTCACGGCGTTGCTGCTTGCCGACACCTTCGGCATGTTCTGGGCTCCAACCTCAAACTTATACGCGGTACCGGCGGCATTGCCTCCTTCAGGAAGCGTATAGGTTACCGTATTGGAACCGTCCCATATGCCCTGTTTCCAGGCGCCGTTTACATACAGATCGTAGCCGTTTGCGCCGGGGCTTCCGGTCCATTTCAAGGTGATGCTGTTATCGGTAATCGCAGTCGTCCGGAGGTGTCCGGGAGGAGCAAGCGGCGGCTCCGGGTATTCGCTCGTGTCGGAAGCCGTAGTAAATTCGATGACGTTGCTTTTGAATTCGAGGGACGGCCTGTCGGCATACCAGGTAATATAGACCCGGTAAGTCGTTTCCGGCGTTAACCCGCCGATTTCCTGCTTGCTTCGGTCTCCCCAAGTCATCCAAGCATCGGTATCCGCGTTCCAGATGTCGATATCATTGTTATTCGTCTCGTCGCCTATCAGGTCCCACGCAATTTTCGCCGTATTATGAGTAATGAGATCCGCGCCGTTCTCGTCTTGGGCAATTCGCAGATTAGCAGGTCCGCTATGCGCGGGAGGAACGGCTTGCCCTTCCTCCGCGCGGGCATTTGGAGCAAAAGCGAAAATGCCCGCCAGGATTGAAACCACTAATAACAAGGGGAGATTCCATAAAGATCTTCTCATCGTCGATAAGCTCAATTATTTCACCTCTATTGGATTTGAATTAGGACAGGCCCCTAAGTCCGTCTAGCCGCTAGACCCCGCTGCAAGCATTTGTCTGCATAACGTAAGCAGTCTCCCATTCATCACCACCATGTATTTAGTTACATTAAAGTTGTTCATTTCCAGTAAATCTATCATGGAATAGGATCCGGATTCAGGTAAGGTGGAAAATTCCATTATGGAGGGATATTATAACGTTATAAGGTTTTGTGAGGGAGAAATTTATTCGAAATAGAAAGAAGGCGTTACTCCCTGACCCCAGAGAGTAACGCCTTCTTTTTTCCTATTTTTTTGTGAGGTCAACCCGTTTTTCCTGCCCGTTCCACTGTACCTTCGCGCCAAGCGCTTCGGCCAACGTACGGACGGGGACATAAGTGATGCCTTTGGAATCGTCATACAAGCCGTCGTCGATTTTCTTGCCGTTTACATAAACGGTAATGGGCTCCATCTCCTCTTCCCCTCTCTCCTCCTGCACGTCGTCCAATTCCATTTCAATGACATCAAATGCCGTCAAATCATTTGTTCTAATGATCGACATCAGCTTTGCCGCATAATCGGGGTCGGTAGCGTATCCGCAGGCATACAATGCCATCGTCTGCTGCTCCGGGGTTTTGGCTGACCGAACGCGGTCGTAACGGCTCTTGGCAAACAACAGATCCTGGTCTTTATAAAAGTCGTAAATGGAATCATACGCCCGCCAATCTGCCTTCTGAGCAACCCTGGTCCCGTTATAGACCTCCCAGGTGGAAGTGCATACCGTACGCCCTTTCCAGAAGGCATTCGGACTCCCGCTGCCAACCTTGTAGCCGCCAAGATTGTTCCATTCATGAATTTTCCCGCCGGTCTCCAGCCAGTTCTGCGCCAGACGTACGCTTGGCAGAAGCGGCGAACCTTCCTTCCGCACCTTCACAACGGTAGATGACAGAAAGGCGAAAAACGCCTGTTTCGTAAGCTGCTGCGTCATATGCTGAATGCACCCCCATCGCTTTTTTGAGTGACTACTCGATGAAAAGCTCATTTCCCGAAACGGCAAGCCCAACCTTGCCGCCAGCCGGATAAAGCGACAGCTTGCCGTCGCGCCCATTGTAATAAGCAGATCCAGCCCGAAGCGGAACGTCTACCTCGGCAATCCCCCGGATTGCTACTTCCACAACCTCTCCGGAAGCGCCATTAGAGCAGGCTATCCCCTGCGGCGTTAGAAATGGCTTTCCGTAGGATAATTTTTCGTCGTCGCTGTAAGCGGTCATATAGATCTGATTGCCGTTCGGATCAGCGCCCATGCAGAAATACCGGTAATCTCCAAGCGGAAGAAACACGGGCAGCGTCCCCTCCGAACACGGAAACGGGTAGTGCTGATCTTCCGCATCCGAATCTATATTCAGCAGGCTTAAGAACATGGTTTGATGCGGATCCGATAAACTTGGGCTTCTCCCGCTATCCCATCTGGCCTGGTAGAATACAACGGCTTTGCCGCCGGACTCCACTCCAACTTTAACGTCCAGCGTTTTCCGGTTCACCGATCTGGTGTCTGCATATTGAAACAGCTTGTTATTGGAGAAACGGTAAGGCGTAAGCTCCAATAGCTCCCCATTCACATTGTGGGTCGTCACCTGGACAAATCCGCTTCTGCCGTCGGCAATGAGTCCTCTTGTTGTTCGGTCTACCAGCTCGAAATACTTGTCGGCCAGCTTGCATAACAAGCCGTTACCGTCCACCTCTACCACAATCATTTTTGAATCGGTGTGGATGGCGGCAAGGCTGGTACCAATCCGAATGGCAGAAGCATTCATTCTCTGATAATCCAGGTACTCCACCTGGTCAAGAGGCTTAAAAGTCACGCCGGACTCGTTAATCAGAAAGCGGATTACCCGGGCTGTAACGGAAAAGCTAGAGTTCACGCCTACATGGAGCAAATAACCGTTTCCAAGCTTTAAAATCTGACTTTTCATATAAAATTCCGATAGATTTAAGCTTGTTGTTGTCTTTCCGCCAAGCCCCGTGTCCGTTATGCTGCCCGTTAACAGCTTGAACTCCTCGAACGAGCTGCCCGTATTAAGCTGCTTCGAGTCGTAGGCAGGGGTAATTCTCTGTTTGTATAACAGCGCAATAACGCCGGGAGCCAGCTCCACGATGGATAGATTATCGACATGACTGTAAGAGAACGTATGAGACTGAACAGGCTTATAACCGTCTTCAACCGGCTGAAAAATGGACAGCTTTCCATGCCACGTATCCCGTTCCCGGTATGCGACTACGACATAACCGTTGGACAAAGCTAAAGAAGCCATGCTTCTTGTAATCAAGCTGTTATGGTCACCGGTTGCCGAATGAAATTCGCCGACTCCGGAGCTGATGAAACGGGCAGGCGACCACCCGCAGCGGAACAGCTTCAATCTGCCTTGGCCCGCCGCTATAAAACCTGTTGCAGCATGGGGGCAAAAAAGAAAGCCGTAAGCCTCGGCGCCTCTGTCCCAAATATTGATCAGCTGTTCTTTTACGTTCAGATCATCGATCAGGTTCTGATCAGGCGCCATCTTGAAAAGGATAGCCTGGGTATAGGCGTAGCCAGGCTCGGGTTCATGACTAAACGCAAGCACAAACAAGGATTGACCGATAGCCGTCAGCGTCAGCTTGTTATAACTGCTTTTGACCGTAGTCAGGAGTGTCTTGGACGTTATCTGTTTATTATTCCCGTCGGTCGTGTCAATGAGAGTCAAGACAAGCGTTCCGGCTGCCTTATTGGATACCGCGGTCACGAACCGCTTCTCGGATATTTTGACGGCATCATAGTAGGCATCGGTTACATTGCTTGCCGTAGAACCTCCGTTAACCGGAATATTCGCGGCTTCGCGCAAAGTAATCGGATGAAAGGTCAAAGCGGTATCCAATTTGATACTCAAAATGAAATGGACCGGTGAAAGCACCCAATGCTTAAGCTCGTTCTGCCAGCTCCCCGCCGTAACGATAACGGACTTATCGGCGCCCACGGCAAGCCTTTCCCCGTTCCAGGTCACCACTCTCGTAACAAGCGAGCCCTTCGTGTCGGATTCCTTCACCCAATAGCTTGCTGCGAACATACCCGCCGATAACCTGCTGAAGGCAAATCCCGAATACAGGTTCGCAGCGGCGTCAATCTCCTTCGCATCCCCTTCAAGGGAGATCTTATCATTGGGACCGATATTGCATACGGATGCCTTTAGCCTCCAAGGGGCTGCTTTCGTGCAATGCCATACCAGCAAAAACTTGCTGTCGCTTAAGCTTTCGATCGCCGGGAGCGAACCGGAATACAGCTCCAAGCGGGCTGGTTCACCAAGCTGCAAACCGCTATCGTTCCATCGGATCGTCAGCAACGTCCATAACGATGTATTGGATTCCAGGTAACAAAGGATGCCCATCTCTTCCGAAAGCGGCTTGAATTGAAACTCATTTATACCCTCTACCCCATAAATCGGAAGCTTCTTTACAGCCGATACGGACATTCCGCCTGCTCCCGTTTCCACCCGGTATATCGAAATGACTTTCTGCGATGCCCCGATATACAGATAGCTGTTGCCTCCCATGAAATAAAAGGCCTTACCGTATTCCTCGCTGTCCAAATAAAGCACATCCGGACTAAACCGGGGCAGCGCGTCAACAGGCATTTCGGCATTCCTGTAAAGCATGTTGTCAAAGATCGAGACGACGTCATCCTTCTCGACCGACTCTCCCGGCGCAACCGGGAAGGAGCGTCTGATCGAAGACGTTCCGCCGCCGCCGGTCAACCCTTTTAAGGAGCTATACACCCGGAATCACCTCGACTCCGGAGATATCGAGCGACAAGGCGCCGGCAACAGCTTGAGACGCCGCTATCTTTGTTCCTTTCGGCAGCACCGTCTCAAAAGAAAACTTGACGGTATCCTCGCCGCTGATGCTGGTCCCAATCCGCTGGGTTTCGGCGCTTGCCGTTTTTCCCGGCCGGATAATGTACAGCTTCAGCTTGGCGCCTATGCTCGTCGTGTTATGGATGACGATGCTCTTCAGAATCGTCTTTTGCTGCAGCGTCACAAGCTCCGTCAACGTTACGCCCGGCTGTCCCGCGTATAAATCCACCGCGGAATAGACTTCATACGCCATATGCTATTCCCCCATCCAATGCAGGCAAAGCGCGTTGCTTATTTTCACGTTCATTTCCTTCTTCAGCCGCTCGAGCTGCTCTTCCGTCTCATCCAGCGCCTGATTCACCTTCTGCGCACCGGCATATAAGCTGTCCGGGGCAGCCGGATCCAGATTAATTCGGTTCGTCTTGCTCATCGCTACTCCCCCGCTTCTCCTAAGATAAAGTTACCATCAGCCGCTTAGCCCGCGGCGTCTCCGCTTGGCTGTTTACCGAATTCGATTGTTTAATGCGGATCCGGACCTTCTGCGAGGCTGCGACCGTTCCTTCATATTTGAACTGCGTATAGACGCCTGACTGCTGGCTTACCCTAGGCGTTGGAAAAGCTACCCAAGTAGCCGCTCCGTCCACGCTGTACTCTACGGTTTGCGTAGTTCCTGAAGGCGTATGGAAATCGACGTAGACGGTAATCTTCGTAAACGTTTCGTTCGTAAACCATTCCTTGCTGACATAGGTGCCGTTTGCTTTATAGGACAAAGCCCCGGCACCAATCGCACCGGTCTGGATGACCGGCGAGCTCTTCGCGTTGCCCGACAACAGTGCGCGAACGTAAACGTCCTTGGTCATCGTACCGAGGGCGGTTACTCCCGCGTCGTTAAGCGCATACCAATTGGCTCCGTCCGACGACCATTGCCATTGCAGATTGCTGCCTTGCGGAACGACCTGGCTTGTCGAGAGCAGTAGTTGAGAGACGGAGATCGGCAGCGGCAGCTTTCCGAATTTCAGGATTCCGGACGGCTTCTTGAACTCCGCAGCATACAGGCGGAACTTCAAATCCATATCCTGATGAGGGGTCCAAGCCGTCGCGTTGGAGCTCGAGAAGAGCAATCCAACGGTGTACGGCTGACGCGAGACGATATTGCCGCTCGCGAGATCCTTGCCGGACATTTTTGCAACAAACACCCGATATTGGCTCGAGCCCGTCAGTACCACAACGGCGTATTCCACATTGGCTTGAAGCAGTACCGGATCGCTGAACGCGAACTTGGTCGGCACGTCGCCCTTCAGCGATACTTTTACCGAGCCGGCTTCCAGTACTTTGGAGGCCAGGACGGTTGTTCCCGGATAACCGTTCACCACGTTGCGAAGCTGTACCGTAACCGGCTTTGCCTTATAAGCGCTGCCTCCCGATGCATCCGCATCCCTGGTTTCGAAAAAGAGCTCGATGCTTGTAACGAACCGCTCCTCCGGCAGCAAAAAGGTCTGGGCAAGCGGATCAATCTGATTCCACCACGGCACCTGCCAGAAGGTCTGCTCGATAATCTGCTTACGGCCGACGCCAACATAAGAGGTTCTTGATTCATTTTGAATCTGGGCCACTTTTACCCCTCCTACACGTAGTTAAAAATACGAACTTCCCTCGTACCTGTCCGGATGTTCGGCGGAATGGCAAAGGTAGCGACAAATTTGCCTGCGCCATTGGCCTTTATCGTGCCGGGCTTTGTTCCCGCTTCATAGCTATTCGCCGGAACCAGCATTACGTCCACGCCGTCAAAGGTGGCCTGCAGGTTATTGCTGTTTGGTTCAAAGCCTTCGCCGTACACCGTTACAACCCGCTGACGGATAAACGGAATATTCTCGTCCAGAATGACGCGGGTCTCCGTCCGGTTGCCGGTCCACCAAGCATCCCACCAGCCCCATACCGTCTGATAGATGTAGGATGTCTCCACCCAGGAATCCTGGGAAGGCGTCAGCCGGATCGTGGCCTGGGAGCCAAACACCTGATACGGATTGACGTTAAGCGCCTCCGTTCCATAGCTCTGATCAATGATGAGCTGCTCCGCATAGTCGAGGGTCAGGAGCCGTTCATGCTGATGCACCGAATCCAGACTTTCGACTTCCATTTCTAAGAAAAGCTGGTTTACCGGCAGCTGCAGCGTTTGATTCGAAGGGTCAATCATGGCATCAAAGCCTCGCTCGAGATCGGCGCGCTCAAAGTTCGTGAAGTTATCGGTAAAGAAGCCTTTCTTAAAAGTAGCCGGATCCGAAATCTGCGCCGTCCGGTCCAGCTCCAGCATCGCCTGGTTATATTCCGCCCGCTCCAGGCGGTCCAGCAGGGAGCGAAGCTCAAGCATCGTCAGCCGTTTCGGCTTGTTGTTCACGACAACAACGTCGGAGCCTGCCGGCGGATATTGCAGCTCGCCAAGCTCCAGAACATCCGGCGGCACGGGCGGCGAAGGCGGGTGAATATCGGATTGCCCGGTTACAATCCGGATCTGCCCGTCAGCGGTCAAATAGAAAGCGTCTTTGCGGGATAAATAGTAATCGTACGTTACGTTAAAGATCGAGCCGGCAACCGGAAGATCGCCGTTCAGCCAGGTGACCTCATTTTTACCTGCCTCCAGCTTGTAGTCCGTGCCCTGCGCCATTTGCTTCATATACTCGAAGGTTACGCGGTACGTCTCCCCGATATTTGGCCGTGTCGTGCCGATAGACCAGTCGACGCTATTCTCGGTAAGCTGATAATCCTTGCCCTTCACGTAGGTCTTTGTCCCTTGCACGATGCTCACAATATCAACGACGGCCTCTGCGGGAAGCGCATCCTGTGCGGAGGAACCGCCTCTCGTCATGCTGATATCCGATAGTCTCACCCTGGCGGTAATTTCCTGAATGGCCTTTACCGGCTTGCTGTTCAGCGAGTAACGGGTCGTGCCGGCAGCGAAGGTTTTCACTTCGTCCGATACCCTGCGCGAATCGAGCGATTTCTTCAGCTTGATCCGGGTCGGAACCAATCTATTAATCTCGTAGCCCAGCACATAAGCCTTGCCCGCTTCAATGACAAGCGTTACGTAATCGCCTTCTGCCGGTTCGATAAAGCCGTCCATCCCCGAGACCAGGAAGCTTCCGCTTGCATCGTAGGTTCTTCTGGCAAGTACCGGCGTAAAGCCTTCCAGCTCCGGCGGAACCTTGGCGGTAACGACTTCCCCGTCAGCCAGCCGGTACATCGGAATAGCCGCCGCGTCGTTTAACACCCACTCGGGCGTCGCAACCAGCCGATCCATCCCCGGCGAGCCAAAGTTCGCGTAACCTACAGCCGGATCGAGCAGCTCTTTTTGCATTTCGTAAGTGACGGTTGTATAGGTAATCTTAAGGCCGATAATTTCCTCGCCATGACCCGTAATCGGAATGATTCTCTCGCCGATATCGTGAATCACGCCGTCGAAATAGACGGTTGCGGGAAAAATAATGACTTTCTTCTTATCATCCTGGACGTAAATTTGTCCGCCTTCGATCATATGGCCCGAGCCGAATATAACGTCGCCCATCCGCTTATCCCGGTATAAGGAGAGCGATTGCATCTCGTTTAATTCAGCCGACTGCAAACGCCTGCCGCTTTGCGCCTGCAGAGCGACCCAGCGTTTGTCCGGGGCGAAACGATTGTATATGCTCATGAACGTTCCTCCTAGAACTCTACGATAAATTCAAGAAACTCCCGCTGGTCCTCTGTCCGGTGAATCGGCGAGCGGTTGTTGACGACGAGGGCATAACCGTGGCTGCTTACCTCCTCCGCGGTAACGGCAAGCTTGCCGGGCAACGTGCTCTCGGCCAGAACCAAATCCGTTACAATGGCACTTTGCCGGTAGCTGACAGCCGGCAGCTCCGTACCGGTAATCCAGGCCGCAACATAAACCCAGCGAACGAGGCCGGACATGGCTTCCTCCTCCGTGATCATTTTCCAACGCTGCTCGAACTGGATAATATCCCCTTCGGGATCCGGGATAACAAAGCGGACCTTCTCAGCCTTCTTGTAGCCGATCGGCTCATTAAGCTGCGAGGAGCCTGATACCTCGGGTACCGTGTCGGTCTCATTCCAAGTTGACTGCTTGCCGATTCCGATCCAAATATTGTCGGTGCGGACGAGATGCAGCGCCTGAAACGCCCGCATCCCGGCGACCGAAGCCGTGTAACTGACTCCCATCTCATACTCCTCCTAAAAAGAATCTCGCGCTCACGTGCGATAATTCTTACTTCGTATGCCTTTCCTATGGATTCGCCGGAGCAATGGTAACTGCGGACTGCTGGATCCGCAGCTCCTTCTCCGTGAAGTACAGCTCATCGGTGAAAAACACGCCCGGCGACCACCAAGCACCCCGCTTTGCTTCCGCTTTACTGATTCCTGTATATATGGCCGCTACGGAACCCGTGCTGACCTTATTCCCGCTGACCTCATCATAATTCAGCTTTGTTTCCCGGTCCGGTCCCGGATACAGGCTGCGCATGGTCCCCGCCTTCGAATTGTCCAGCTTCACCGTCTGCTTCAGCATAACGGCAAGCCAATACTTGAAACCCGCAAAGCCGCTGATCTGAATCAGCTTGCGGACGATCTCGACCTGGTCCGGATTCACGTAAATCGCGGTAATTAGCGGACCAAAAAACTCGCCGTCCGGGAACATCGCGTCGTCGCCCGATAAGGTGTAGCCGTCATCCGGACTTAGCCGGAATGTCTCGAGCGCAGACAAGCCAAGCGCATCAATCGTTTCCCGGTTCAAGGTACCGGAAGAGCGCAGCTTGGCAAGAAGCGCTTCCCGGTCCTCCTCCTGCAGCTCCTGCTTCCACAAATAAAGCCACTCGTCCGGTGATTCGGACAAAAACAGCGAATGCAGCAGCCTCCCTTCCACATCAGGAATATCCGGCCCCGCTGCATCCATAATCGCATTCATCTGCCTGCTCTCGTGATAATAGTCAGGCAAATATTGAATTAGCGGCGAGGTCATACGATAATCACCTCCGCCTGAAGGCTCCGGTCAATCGGCAGCTCCAAATTCGCTTTGGGTTCAAGAATGGAAGCATCCTCCGCCCCGGCCGCAATAAGAGCCGCGACAATCTTGGACAAGTAGATCGTTCCGCCGATATCGACCTTCCTGAGGTATGCGTAAACGGCATTTTTCGCTGCTGCCTCATTTAATCCAATGACCTTGACCTTTACGGTCATCGGCTCCGGAATAACCGGCTTCACGATGACATCCACCCCAAGCGGCTTCTTCAACTCAATCAGCTTCCGCACCTCGAGGCACACATGCTCCAGATCGCCGTCGGCGCCAACAACAACATCCACCGTTCCGAGGCCGCGGCCGCAATTGATCGCCTCCGCGTAAGTGACGCCGGTTACGGACAACGCCCAGCGTTTGTAATCCGATTCGGTTCCGCCATGCTCGGGATTTCGTTTCTGGTACAAAATGCGGCCGCGAAGGGATTCATCGGATTCCTGATTCAAGCCGCCAGCAGCGGGAGCTATATGGTTAACCGTCCAAATATCCTTGACCGGATCAAATAAGAGACGGATCGTATCCGCTTTTACATTGCCGATAACACCGGGCTGTTTACACCTTGCCGTCACCGTTGTTTTCCCTTGGCTTCCGATCACCGCCTCCGCGGTTGTGGCATAAGAGATATCCGAGTTCTCGATACCAACCGTTGTCCCCTCCGGAATAACCGCATCCGGGATACCGGTAAACGTCAATTCGACCCAGGCTGCCGCAGCCGGCGTCCGTTCAAGACCGTAGTCTTTTGCGATTAAATCGAGAAAACGCCCCTCTGCCGTAACGGCGAAAGCCTGCTCCAGTATGCTGCGAAACTTGCTTTCCTCAATCCATAGCTGCATGGCGATTGGCGCAAGGGCATCGTAGATAATCGAGCCTTCGCTTTTGTCCAGCCCGTTATCCACCCGGTCCAGCAGCTGCTGCAGCTTCGATTCGAAGCTAAGCGTATTTGTACCGTCCAAGCTACAACACTCCCTCGTACCGGATCAAACCCGACGTGGAATCCACCTTAAAGGCAGCTTTCACCTCGTCGTTTTCCCACAAGATCTCGAAATCATAGACACGGTTTATTCGTTCATCGTAAACAAGGGCTTCCGTTATCATCCGGCTCATCTCTACCTGAATAAAACCTTGCGTATAAGCCTTGCCCAGCATCAGCTGCACCTCGCACCCGTAGTCCTGCGAGTAGATGGGATAGGCAAAGCGGATCGTTTGAATCGCTTTATGTACAAACTGCTTGATGGCATCCAAGCCATCGATTTGCCGGCCGATTTCACCCGTCTCCAGATCAAGACTGTAGGTGCGCAAGACCGGCTTCTTCTTCACGATAACATCCGGAAACCCGATATCGGGGGTAAGCCCCATTTGCTCTCCGCCTTCCTGTAAGCAGTTAATAGGTTACGATCCGGTCGAAAACAAAAAACTTTTGTCCGCCCTCAAACGCAATGACCATCACTTTGTCGCCTTCTTTAAGCACGTCATCCTTCTTGTCGTCGTTGATGTAATGGATTTCGCCTTCCTTTAGGCTGAAATCTCTATCTTTGAGGCCGACTTCAACGGAGTAAGGATGGGTATGCGTGAAGGTGGACGATACTCCCGTATCACCATCGAATTTCTGAGTGCCAATCGTCGTTCCCCCGCTGTTAGTCAGATTCACTTTTCGTTTGATCTGGCACAGCCTCTCGGCAACCACGATCAGCTCCTTCGGAATAATCAGCTTGTCGCTGCCCTTCAGCTTGATCTTCAAATCGGGAGGATCCGAGACAACCTCGGCTTCCATCAGCTCCGGCAGCTTCATCGCCTGGATGCTTTTGACGCTATGCTGTTTAATCAAGTCCCCAAGCGACATGGATGCACCTGCCTTCGTTTAATATTGGACAATCCGGTCGATGACGAAAAACTTCTGACCGCCCTCAAAGGTCATCACCATGACTTTGTCGCCCTCTTTCAATAGATCATCCTTCTTATCGTCATTGATGTATTGAAGCTCGCCTTCCTTCATATCGAAGCTTCTGTTCTTCAATGCCACCTCAAGCATCGTCTTCGGATGGCCATGGGGAGAAGTATCTGGAGTAGGAGGCGGCACCGTGTGCGGCACCTCTGCAATGGTCACCTCAAAAGACTGCTTTCCGACATCCGTCTGCCTGCCCGCGTTCAGGTTGACCTTCTGCTTCACCTCGCATAGATGCTCGGCGACAACGATCAGCTCCTTCGGGATGATCAGCTTATCGCTGCCCTTCAGCTTTATCTCCAGCTCCGGCGGAGCCTTCGTGACCTCAGCCTCCATCAGCTCCAGCATCTTCAGCGACCGGGCGCTCTTCATGCTGTGCTGCCTGATCAGCTCGCCTAGTGACACTTCGGTTCACCTGCTTTCCATCCATTCAGGTCATCTCGGTTAAGGTCAGGGACATCTTGTGATAACGGCCGTTAAACTGATGATTGTCTTCCTCTACGGCATAGGTCCGTTCTATGCCGAGCTCCGGAACCTTCACCACGATAGCGGTGCCCGCAATAACCTCTGATATTCCGATAACCTCGTCAAGCTTAAGGGATTTCTTGACTTTCCCTTTCTCGGCGAGCAAGAGATCCGCCGCTTCCTGCAGCTGCGCGCGATTCTGCTTTTCCTTTACCTTCTCGTAATGCTGAAGGACGCCAAACTGCTTCTGCAGCGATTTGTTCTCCGCCGTGGCAATAATCGTCTGCTTCTCCTCGCCGCCCTGCAGCTTCACCTTCGTAACGGTCTCTTCAATCGATTCGCCGTACGAATAATCGATAAGGTTAATGCCGGTCTCGATGACCCAGTTCCGGCTGTTTTTCCTGTACGGCACGAGCTGTACTTTCCCTTCCTTCGAATACAGCGAGTAGCGGATGCCTTTCTGCCGGTAAGTGATCGCAAGCGCTTTTTTCGCCATATCGAACAAGGTCTCTTCATCGCATACCAGGTAAGGGATAACATAGCCGGTATCCTCGACGGTTCCTGCCGGAATGGAAAAGTCCGTGCACAGCTTGCTTAGAATCGCCGAAGCCTTCATGCTCTTGAACACGTAAGAGTCCTTGTTGTTCGAGAGATAGATTAACTGATCGTACGCGGTTAAGCTTAGCTTCCCGGGCTTGTATTCGGCGTTAAAGACAATCCCGCGAAACAGCTCCTCTTCCCCGTCATGCAGCATAATGCCGGAACCGTTAGGGATCATGGCAGGACTGACCTCGCCCTCCTTGGCAAAAAGCAGGCTGACCGCCAGCTTTCGCACCGCCTTCTGGGAGCTGCCCGACCATTCAACCGTTTCCACAAGCGTAGTGACATCCGTTGTTTTGCCGTTGTCGACAAGCATGACCCGGATCATGGAATCACCAGCACTTGGTTCGGATAAATAGTATAGGGCGGTTTAATGCCATTGGCCGCGGCAATTTTCTCGTAAGGCACCCCGACCATCCGGTCGATGGCCCATAACGTATCGCCTTTTTTGACGGTATAAGAGGTAGGCTTCACGGTCTGGTTCGGTCGCTGCCCCTTGCTGCTGATTTCCGCAACCTTCTGCCCGTTCTCTTCCTTCGTCTCGATCGTACGGGGCTTTGTATACTTGAACTCCCGAAGAGACAGCTCATAGTAGATGCTGCCGATATCGCCGGCAATCTCGCGGTAAGACAACGACTCGATCGTTACCGCCACCGTCAGCTTCTGCCCTTCGGGATTAATAATGACGAACTGGACGGGAAAGCCGCTGAACTTCCAGGTTTCAAGCTGGTCGACGCATTTCTTGGGAGGAGGAATATCCTTGTAGGCGCAATACGGACCGTAATGCTGGGGAAAATGGGAGGAGAATTCGTACGTCTTCAGCACCGGATCCTGAATGACCGTCACCTGGCCAAGTCCCTGAACGGTTACCGTTTCATTCGCGGAGCCCGCCGTCACCTTCAGTTCGGAAGGATTGACGGGCAGCCACAGCGATTCCGCTCCGTTGTTATAGGTGAACCAGAACTCAACCGGCATACACGCCTTCTCCTTCCGTTAATAAATCCTCTTCCAGCATCCGTTTCAGCTTCTCGATAAAACGGTCCTCGTCCGCCTCGTCATGAACGTGAATCTCGCCAACCAGGTTTGCAATCTCGATCGACTTCGAATTGTTCACCGAGCCTCCGCCGGAAGGGCCGTAAGGCTGAAGCATCGCGCTTTGCTGCTCCGCCGAAAGCTGACCGCCGCGGTACTGATTCGCCTGCTCCGAGGTGAGCACCATCTCGCCTTGGTGGAGCTCGGCAATGTAACCGTTGAAAGGCACCCGGTTCAAACCGTTCAGGTGGCTGCCGTTAATAGGCGTAACCGCCATATTCACCGTTGCCGTGGCGCTGCCGAAGATCGACTTGACCGAATCCCATATTTGCTGCACCGTCTGGACAAGCGTCCCCCACATCGATTGAAAGCCTTGAATGAGACTTTCCATAAACTGCGTTCCGAAAGACATCGCCTGCTGAACGAAG
This sequence comes from Paenibacillus sp. BK033, assembly GCF_004345425.1. Classification (GTDB taxonomy): domain Bacteria; phylum Bacillota; class Bacilli; order Paenibacillales; family Paenibacillaceae; genus Pristimantibacillus. The sequence continues at coordinate 671,349 of NZ_SLVP01000001.1, read as the reverse complement.
CCGGTCATCAGGTCATAGACGATCCGCACTCCCCAAGCAAAGGCGCCAACTACGATTCCCCACATCAGAGCGGTAAATTCGCCGATGCCCGTCAGTACGGGCGAAATAACCCCCCATAGCGCAGCTAGCGTGCTAGCCGCCCAGTTGTACATCGTTGTAAAGGCGTTGACGACAGCCGCGGAGACAATGCCCCAGGTTTCGATGAAAAAGGCTTTTATCGCCGTCATCGTGTTCGTAATGACCGACCACAGCGACCGCATGGCCGACTCCAATGTCTCCACCACGGTAAAAAAAGCTTTGACGGAAGCATCGATAACCGCTTCAAAGGTTCTTTTGATAAATTCGACGATTGCCGGCCCCGCCGCTTTCATAAAGCCGACAAAAGAATGAAAGCTTTGAATCGCAAAGGCAATTGCCGCGTCAATTGCGTTGCTTAGCCATTGCCTGATCGTTTGCACAGCCGTCTTCACAAAGCCGACCGCGCTCCAAAAGCCTCGCCTAATCGCATCAATAGCCGTATTGAAGGCATTCCCAACAAAAGCGGATATAGAATCCCATGCCCTTTGAATGGCTGACCATGCGGTCTGGACAGCCGACACGACAAAGCTTGAGATGGCGCCCCAAACCTGCGTGACGATTTGCCATACCGGCATGATTGCGCCCTTTACCGTCTGATAGAGCTGACCTAGCCCAGACACATACCCGTATACGAAGGCCTTCGCGTAATGAATCGACTTGGCGGCAAAGCCGGTAAGCAGGCTGCCTATCTTGCCGATTGCTCCCATGACCGCGTTCCGGATCGTCTGTACAGCCCCTTGATGATCGCCGGCGGCTCCCTGCCATACGCCCTTGAATATGCCTCGCAGCATATCCATCGCCGCCTGCCCGATCCCAACAATGGTGTCGAAAGCGGCGGTAATGATGCCGCTCACCGATTGGAAGGCGGAACGGACGGTGTTGAAGATAAAGGATCCCGCTCCGGAGACGATCTTCACCATGCCGTTCCAGACAAGCGAATAGAATTGGAAGATTCGCATCATGACGCCGGAAACGGTTGCCCATACGGATTGGAAGGCCGCGCTGACCGCCTGCCAGGCCTGCGTGAGCAGCTGCGTCGTCACCGATACGATCTTGCTCCAGGTCTGGGTCAGCCAAGCTTGCAGCTGCGCGCCAAGCTGGGTAACCGTGCTGACGAGCTGGTTCCAGCGTGCAATCGTTCCCGTAACCAGTTGGTTCACAAATTGCTGTACGCCGGTTACGGCATTCGACCATAGCTGATTCATCCAGGCGCCAAGATCGGAGAACAGCTGCTTGGTATCCGCGATAAATTGCTTCATCGATTGAACAAAGCCGTTATAAGCAGACACAATCCAGGCGATAGCCGCCTTGGTCTTATCTTGAATGCCGCCCCAGTTACCCGTCCAGGCTGCCGTGAGCAGACCGATGGCGGCAACCACCCAGAAGATCGGATTGGACAAGAGGCCAATAAAGACGCCTATCCCCGAGATGATAGAAGCAACGGTAGAGATGACCGTAAAGGCGGCAAAGGCTGCTACAAGTCCGTTCAGAACAGGCCTTAACGAGTCGAAGTTGGCGCTAACCCAATCGAGTGCCTTTTCCAGCCAGCCAAATACCGGACCCAGCACATCGGCAAGCCATAAGAAGCTTTTCACCAGAACGTCTACGGTCTTGGCCGCTATGTTCTCCAGCTTCTTGAAGCCGCCGTTCGTCAGCCAGGTTACGAGCCGCTGCATGATGGGCTTCACCTGATCCAGCGCGGCAACTCCCGCATTTTGCAGGGAGCCCTTTAGGCCCTCCGTGACGATCTCCCACATGCCGTTCGCCGATTCGTTCAGCTTTTTGGAGCCGCCATCGAACCATTTGCCCGCATCCGTCAGGAACTTGTTCCAGCTGCCTTTCTTAAATTCGAAGCCGAATTCCTCCAGCTTCTTGTAATCCTTGCCGTTCGCGGCTTCAATCGCTTCCATGGCTTCGGCGACGGTCTTGCCGGGGTTAAAGCCAGCCATATTCTCCGCCAGCTTGACCAGCTGCATCGCCTTGCCCGTATCGCCTTTAGTCAGCTTAATAGCCTGGGTACCGCCTTTGAGCACATCATCGGCCGAGAACGCGGTTGTCTGGGCATTATCCCGCAGCGCCGTCCAATAATCGGCAAATGACTTCTGAAGGGCGGCGGCGCTTGCCGGCCCCTTCCCTTTCCCGCCTTTGCCGCCAGGCGGCTTTAGCTTGCTGACCACAAAGTCGAAGCCAATCCTGTCGGTTTCAAGATCTGCCGCTGCGCCAACGGTAGCGGTACCGAAGCTTTTCAACTGCTCGCCAACTCCGCCGAACACCTCCTGCATGCTCTTCAGATGATCGGCGAACGTTGGCTTCTTCTCTTCGGCCCCGGCAGGAGGCTTTGCGGCTGTCTTCTTGCCGAAGATAGCCTGCACCGCCTGCTTGCCAAGGCCTTGCTTCTTAAAGGTTTTAAAGCTGTTCAAAAAAACGGAGGCTCCTTTTTTCTTTGCGCCTTTTTTGAGAGCCAGTTTAAATCCTGCGCCTGTCAGTGCGGCTGCGGCTGCCATTCCTAACCGCCTCCTTCCTCTCCCGCTTGCATGGGCTCACTTGCGGCCCTGCGCGCGCGCTGCCTTTCGTTCCGCTTCGATCTCCGTAAACTCGGAGGCATAAATAAAAGCGCGGTGGTAATCATCCATTTGCCAAAGCTCCTGCGGGGGAAGATGATGCTTCTGCCAGACCCGGTGGGAGATCAGGGCATGATAATCACCACTGCGGATTAGTTTTTTGCTTCTTCCACCAGCTCTTCAAAGTCCGTATCAAAGCCGTTCACGCGCTGAACCGCTTGAATAAGCTCGGCGTATTCGCCGCCTACGTTCAGAATCTCTTTGACCAGATCGCATGGGTCCACCAGACCGTAGCTGCCCAGCAGCTCCTGATCGCGGAAATCCGGATAAACGGTTGTTTCAACGGCCAGACGGCAGGCGAACCGTTTCCAGTCCACTTCTTCGCCGACTTTCTTGCCTTTTTTGAATTGCGGTACCGTGCATTCGTCCTGCAGCTCTTCGATCCGCTTAGTGTCCACAGCTTTCAGCTTGAATGGAATCGGGTTGCCTTCTTCATCCTCGAAACGCCGCGATACGAGGATCTCCTCGATAGCTGCCTGCTTCGCCTTGCCCTTCATGAACACATTCATCGATTTTGTTGCCGTTGTCATGGTCCATTCCCCTTCCGAGTTAGAGAGTATTATTCAAAGCCGTCCTTAAGAGCCTCCGGTATTTCGGCACCTTCGAAGGTAAACGGAATTTCCTCTTCCAGCACTTCGGCTTCTACGTTGAACTGTCCGATCTTTACCGAATCAATATTGCAGTTCAGCAGCGTTATGCGTTCTGTACCGCGGCCGGAGCCCGGATCGTCAAGCACGCCCTGCAGCGTGAAATACACATCTTTGCCCGAGGTTGCGTATTCCAGCAGCATTTTGGAGAACTTGGTCGTTACTTTATAAAGCGTCAACGTACCGGTACCGCTTAAGGATGTTGTCTTCTTGCCAAGCCAGCGGTTGCCGAGAACGGCCACGTCCACCTTGTTCTTCTCGATCGTCGCTTCAAACGACTTGGCGTAGCCGATTTCCTCGCTGTCAATAAACAGTCTTGCTTCCCGGCCGTTGATCGTATTGTCCGCACGGAATTTTGCCATCGATTATCGCACCTCCACCGTAAAGAAAAATTTCTCCATACTGTCTACCGGCTGAATGCCCAGATTGACATACACTTCGTCCCCGACCGATCGGACCGTGTCGATCTCGAAATCTTTAATAAAATCAACGTTCTGGATTGCCCCGGCATCCTGCAGATCACGCAAATATTGATTGGCGGCAGCCTTGAGCAGGGCATGGCCGTCTCCGTTATTATCGATTTTGCCGATATAGCTGTCGTTGGCGACCCGTGCAAAATCATTCGCAATCGCGTCCAGCACGCGGACTACGCGATTTTTCGAGAAGCGGCCGTTGCGGGTCTGCGAATAGGATACGAGAGAGTTGATATCCTGCTCGACCTTCACCTTCACGCCGTCGTGAACAAAGACGAATTGGCCTTTCTTCAGCGCCTCGATCACCTGGCTGTTCTTCAGACGCGGATTCGCGTCAACCGCTCCTTCATAAGCGCTGTACGTATTGGACTGAATGATCGAAGCTCCGGCGGTAGCTCCGGCTACCCAGGCAACGGCATCCAGCGCGCTCAGCGTGGTGCCGTCCAGCAATACCACGCCGTTGCCAACGCTGACGATTCCTTCATAGTCCGAAATATTGGAGAATGCTCCGTCTTTTACGGGCGACGCGATAACGCCTTGAATTTTCTTGCCTTCTTCCTCGCGCATCCGCTTGATAAACGATATAAACGAGATTTTGAGATTATCATCCGAGAATGGATAGGCGATAACGTCAAAATGCTGCGTCTCCGTCGCTTCCAGATACTCCGTATGATCTCCGCCCGTTACCGAGCTGTTTGTACCTCCCGCAAGCGGGGAGCCCGCTGTCTTATCAACGCCGCCCGTACCGGAGAACGTTACCCAAGCGTTAGCCTTCAGCTCGGACGCGCTGCCGACGAGCTGCTGGTCAACAACACGGCCGCTCACCAGCGTTTTAACCAGCTTCTTTGCCGCTCCGGACGGGTCATCCTCTGCAGCTATGGCAATATCATTGCCTCTTGATCCGGTATGTATGGCCGTTGCCGTTACGGCGTTAGTATCCGCGCCAAATGTCACCTTCGCACGTTCGCCGGCATTCAGCCTGTAGAGAAGCAGCGTCTTCGCCCGCTTCTTCGCTTCGCGCACCTTGATCATCTTCGGATCGTTGATGTCGTAGCCAAGCAGCTCAAGCACATCGCTGTCGGTCTCAATCTTCAGGAACGTTTTCGACTGCCCCCAGCCCAGCTCAAGCGGCATCGTTACCGTGCCTCGCTCGCCGGATTTGATCCGCTCGAGCGCGGCGATCTTGAAGTTCATATACAATCCCGGTCTTACCTTCTCCACGCCTTGAATCCATGTTCCTCCCGCCATCTTAACGAACCTCCCTTTGCATATAGGCGTTGATCAGCGCTTGCGCTTCCGCAATGGTCAGCTCATGAGCGCTTGCTCCGTATAAAGCACCGTCAACCACTTCCGGATTTACCCGGAATAGCTCCCGCGCGTTTCGGCGCAGGCTTTCCGCCGTATAACGCGTCTCCGCCGTTTCTAATCCCGCGGCAGCCGGCGCGCTTTCGAGCGCATCCCCGGGTACTTGCGCCGGTGGCGGCTGGACCTCGCTTTTTCTAGGTCTAGGCATCGCTTTTCATCCTTTCCGTAACCGTTACGGTATTTACTTTCTCGTACGTTTCCCTTTCAAAGCCGATCTGTCTGGACCACTCCAGCGTTAATTGAGCTTCTCCGGTGCCGCCCATCTGAAGATCGAGCTTGTCAATTCGAATGAACTCGCCGGTCCTTGCACCATCCTCGGCGAGGCAAGGAATCCGGTACCTCGGCGCGCGGATCGCGTCCGCTATGCTGTCGGCTGTCATAAATGCTTTGCTGTCGGTCTCCTCGAACACCTTGATCACTAGCGTATACGTCTTGCGGAACGACACCAGGTTGCCCGGGCTGTCTGCAATCCGCGGCGGCGGGAACGCCAAGGCCGGCAGCGTCTTCTCCTCCGGCACATCGCCTATATACAGTTCGGCGCTGATCAGCTCCCCGCAAAAGGACGCAATCGACACGATGTCGGCAAACAAAATCGACCAGCCCCTTCATGAACGTAATCTGTTTCAGTGTAAGCTGAGCAGAGCTTATTTTCGGTACATGCCCTGTATGAGTTCTGTATGAAAATGGCTTAAGAAATGCCTAGTTTTTGACTAAAGCTAAGCGAAACGCCTCTCCGGACAACAAAAAAAGCCTCCCGCAGGAAGCTTCTGTTTTCGTATCGTCTGTCAGATCATATTGGCTGCTTTTAAGATGGAAGATATCGTATGTATGGCTCTCGACTTGTAAACATCGTAAGTGCTCTTTGGTATCTTCAGCACAAATTCGTATATGTATTTATCCTTCTTCTGCTCAAAAAAACATCGGGTCAAAATTTCCTTCCCCTCATAAGGCAGCGCCTCCAGCGCCCGTTCGATCGCTTTGCATTTTCCGGCATATTCAGCAATTTGGTCAACCCTATGATCCCACTCGGAAATATCGACTACCGCTTTCATTGACGGGTAAGCTTTCAGCAGCTGCTTCACCATCCGGCGATCGGAGTCCGTCACCTCTACATGGGCCTCAAGCAGCATGCTATTACATTCCTCCATCAGAATCAAAATAACCTAGATTACCTAGCTGAACATCACCCTCCATTTAAAGGTAATACCTATTTTACCAAAATTTTCTGTTTTGTGAACAGTTCCTTTGAACTATAAAAAACGGGAATAGTCACCATGGTTTACCATGCGATCTATTCCCGTTGTCTTCAGGAAGCTGCTATTTCACCCACAATTTAAATAGTCCTTCCGTAATCCCAAGGTTGTACATATAATAAAGGCCGAACAAAAAGCTCACCGTGCCCGCGGCCTGCATCAAACCGCGGTTCCATTTGACGCTTGTCTTGCTATATACAAACGGAATGCCCAAAATCGTTGTGAAAATCAGCATGCCCGTAATCGTTCCGATGCCGAATACCAGAATGTACATCGCGCATTCCCATACCGATTCTACCGTCGACAGGGTCAGAATAACCATAGCGGCGCTGCCGGCCAAGCCATGAATAAATCCGATGACCGTTACTTTGATGAGGGAGGACTTGTCGTGCTGATGGGAATGCTGGTAAGCGCGCTTTACCGATACGACGTTTTTATATCCCAAGTAAACGAGCATAATCCCTACCAGAAACTCCAGCGACATCGCCCACACTTCCGGAAGCTCTCCCTTTAGCAGGACAAGCACCATTCCTACGATAAACAAGGTGCTGGTATGGCCGATGCCCCAGAAAATCCCCGTTAACGTAGACCGCCACAGCTTTTTTTGATTGCTTACCATCGTTGACACCGCGATAATATGGTCGGGTTCAATGGAATGCTTGATGCCAAGCACCAGACCAAGCAGCAAAACCGTTATTAAACTCCCCACCACAATACAGCCTCCCAACCGTCTCTCTTTTTCTATTTAACCATTTTGTTCCATCCGAACTCTATCATAAACCTGTTTAAGAGGGATGCCAAGCGTGCTTGCGATTTTTTTGCAATCCTCGTATTCCGGTGCCCATTGGACTACTTCTCCGTTATACAAGCCTTTCTTGACCGTGACTGGCCCCCATTCCGTATGGACGGTTTCAAACACCCGCTCCAGCCGGTGAACGGTCAGCGGATAATAGCGGATGCCAAGCGTGGTTGTCTCGCGGAACAAGATCGCTTTCATCGCCTCTACTTTGTCCTGCGCGCATAAAAGCTGAAGCATCGTTCCCGGTCTGTTCTTCTTCATATAGATCGGGGTATAGAATACATCATTGGCGCCCGCCTCAAACAGCAAGTCCATCACGTACCCGAGCCACTCGCCCGAAATATCGTCCAGGTTCACTTCGAGCTTGACCATTCCGCTGTCTTCATGCTCATATGCCGGCTGATTTAACATGACTCCCGACTCCTATCCCTGCAGCTAATCGCCAATGACAACGCGCAGCACATTCGGATGTTCCGGGAACGTCTTTGTCCCAGCTCCGTATCCGATCGCCTCCACCTTGAACGATGGCATGGGGCCAAAGCTCTCGGCAAGCACCGCTGCGATAGCGGCGCCGGTTGGCGTAGTAAGTTCCGCGCGGATCGTCGACTGCTCGAGCGGAATGCCCTTAAGCATTTCGAGCGTTGCCGGCGCCGGCACCGGATAAATGCCGTGATCGATCCGGATTTTGCCGACTCCTACCGGTACGGGCGCGCATTTCACCGTTGTAATCTGCAGCTGGTGTAGCAGAATCGCCGCACCGACAATATCCACGATGGAATCTACGGCGCCTACCTCGTGAAAATGAACCCGTTCCAGCGGCAAGCCATGAATCTTCCCTTCGGCCTCGCCAATCTTCTTGAAGATTTGAAGCGCGGTCTGCTTAACCGCGTCCGTCAAGTCGGACTTTTCGATCAGCTGGACAATGTCTTTATACGCCCGATGATCATGGTGGTGATGGCCATGATCATGCGAATGGCTGCGGCCGTGATGATGCTCGTGATCGTGCGAATGGCTGTAGCCATGGTTGTGATCATGACTATGCGAATGATGGTGATGGTCATGCTGGTGCTCGTGGTCATGTTGGTGGTCATGATCATGATGATGCCCGTGATCGTGGTCATGATGATCATGATCGTGCTCGTGGCTGTGCCCATGATGATGCTCATGACCATGGCTGTGCGCATGGCCCTCATGCTTCAGCTCGACATCAAACTTCAAAGCCTTGATGCCGTTCTTCATCACATGCTTCCAGATGAGGTCGTATTCGTCGCTGATCTGAAGCTTTTTCAGCTCTGCCTGCAGATGAGCGGCGTCGCCTCCCGCATCCAGGAGAGCGCCGATAAACATATCTCCGCTAATGCCGGAGAAGCAATCGATATACAAGGTTTTCATAGGCCAGCGGCTCCTTTGTTTATAAGCTGATGGATAAGCGCGGCGTTGTATCCGCCGCCAAATCCGTTGTCGATGTTGACTACGCTGATGCCGGAGGCGCATGAATTCAGCATGGTGAGAAGTGCCGACAGTCCGTTGAAGCTAGCGCCGTAGCCCACGCTGGTCGGCACCGCAATAACCGGATGGGCGACAAGGCCGCCCACAACGCTTGGCAGCGCCCCTTCCATTCCGGCTACCACGACGGAAACGGCGGCTTGCTGAATCTCTTCCGCATGATGCAGCAGGCGGTGAATGCCCGCAACCCCAACATCGTAGAAGCGGCGTACGCGGCTTCCCAGAACTTCAGCCGTTACAGCCGCTTCTTCGGCAACGCCCAGATCCGAAGTGCCGGCCGCCACAACCGCAACAAACCCGTTCAGCTTGCTCTCTTGATTATCCGCATGCTTCCAGAACAGAAGTTTCGCTACGGGATCGTATTGATAATCGGAGCATTCGATCCGAATCTGATCCGCCTTTTCCCGAGACACGCGAGTAATAAGAACCTCATGATTTTGCGTCTGCAAAGCTTTCGCAATCCCGATGATTTGCTCCGCCGACTTGCCTTCCCCATAGATGATTTCAGGGAAGCCCTGGCGTTTTTTCCGGTGATGGTCCACCTTCGCAAAGCCCAGATTCTCGAATGTCGCCAGCTGCTTGGCTGCATCCTCTACGCTAAGCCCGCCGTTCTGTACCTGTCTTAGCACCTCTTCTAGCATGTATTCACCTCTTAAGCCTTTTCGGATCTTTAGAACAATGCTGCAATACTAGCTGCCAATTTCTCGTAGCGATCATAAATGGCTTTATACGCCTTGCTGTTCCCGGAATTCGGATGCACCGCTTCCCCCATCGGGATATTAGACTTGATTGAAGCCAGATCCTTTTCTTCCCCGATAGCGACCAGCCCAATCCAGGCGGCTCCCCAAGCCGCACTGTGGTGGTTCTCCGAAACGTAAATCTCCGCTTCGAAAATATCCGCCATCATTTGCAGCCAAAACGGCGAACGCGCCAAGCCCCCGTTGACGTAAATTTTCCGGGAAGGTCCGGCAAGCTGCTCCAAAGCCCGTCCAATCTGATACAGATTAAACGTAATGCCTTCCAGCACGGCGCGGACATAATGCGCCTTCGTATGGGCAACGGTCATGCCGTAAAAATTGCCTCTTGCCCGCGGATTCCAGAGCGGCGCTCTCTCCCCGTTAATATACGGGAGGAACAGCAGGCCTTCGGCACCGGGAGCGGACTTATCCGCCTCCGCGAGGAAGCTCTCGTAGCTGCCTTGATCATTCAAAAGCTGCTTCAGCCATTGCAGCGCGATGCCGCCATTGTTCGTAGGTCCGCCGATAATATAGGAATCCTCGGTAAACGAATAGCAGAACGTCTCGCCACGGCTGCTGACTTTCGCCTCATGGGTTACCTGACGGATTGCTCCGCTTGTCCCGACCGATACGGCAACCTCCCCGGGCAGCAGCGCGCCAATCCCCAGATTGGCCAGCTGGCCGTCCGCGGCGCCAATGGCCACGGGCAGCTCCGGAGCGATTCCCATTTCTTCTGCAATATCAGGGTTTATCGCACCTAAAAGGGTCGTAGGAGCAACAATCTCGGATAGCTGGCTTGCCCGAATACCGACCAAATCCAGCATTTCCCCATCCCACTCGCGCGTATGCGGGTTAAACAATCCGGTAGCCGATGCCATCGAATAGTCGATGACCCGCTTGCCAAACCAGCAATAAATCAGATATTCCTTAATCGACATAAAGAAGGCTGCTTGATGGTACGGCTCGTAGCCGGCGTCCTTCATCCATAACAGCTTCAGAAAGGGCGACATCGGATGGATTGGCGTACCCGTCCTTGCATAGTAACGCTGACGCTCTTCCTCTGTCAGGCGTTCCGCCTGATCCGTACCTCTTCCGTCCGACCAGATCAAGGCAGGAGATAACGGCTTACCATCCCACCCTACCGGCACAAGAGAATGCATAGCCGCGGAAAATCCGAGGACGGCAACGTCGTCCTTCCCGATTCCCGCTTTTTGAATCGCATAGCGTACAGCGAGAACGGCCGAACGTTCAATCGCTTCCGCGTCCTGCTGAACATAGCCTACCTGCGGGTATTCGGAGTGAATAAGCTCCTCCGACTCCGCAACCAGATGGCCCACGCGGTTAAAAACACAGGCTTTGGCGCTGGTTGTGCCCAGATCAAGCCCAATGACGTAATTTGACATTCCGATAAACCTTCCTTTTCCCCAAGCGTAAACGGCTTTTGGTCCGATTATAGATGAAGCGATCGATTCATGCTGCCGCTCCGGTATCCGAGCAGGTCAAGGGTTACGTATTTATAACCAAAGGCTTGAAGCTGCTCTACGATTGCCTCGTGATGAGCGAGGACAAGCGGCATATCGCCAGGCTCTACCTCTATTCTAGCAATCTCGTCGTGAGTACGCACGCGAACTTGGCGAATACGGAGCGATTTCAAGTAAGCCTCCGCGCGCTCCACCTTCAGCAGCTTCTCGTTCGTAATTCTCTCGCCGTAAGCAATCCTTGAGGACAAGCAGGCAAAGGAAGGCTTATCCCATGTCGGCAGGCCAAAAGCCTTCGACAGCTCCCGGATTTCCTGTTTATATAAATCCGCCTCCAGCAGCGGGCCTCTAACGCCTCTTTCCTTGGCCGCCTGCATGCCGGGACGGTGCTCATTCTTGTCATCCGCGATTACGCCGTACACCAGATTGGCGAAGGAACGCTCTTCCAGCAGCGGGAACAGGTGATCAAACAAGCTGCTTTTGCAAAAATAACAACGGTTCTTATTGTTCTCCGCATATCCGGGAATGGCGAGCTCCGAAGTCGAAACGACCTCATGCTGAACGCCGATTTGCTTCGCCAGCCTCTTGGCCTCTTCCAGCTCGCTGGACGGATAAGTCTCCGAGTCGGCCGTAACGGCAAGCACGTTCCCGGTCCCAAGCGTCTCAACCGCCGCTTTTAACAGAAAGGTGCTGTCCACCCCTCCGGAAAAAGCAACCACAACCGATCCCATCTCGCGAAGGATGTCCTGCAGGGCAACATATTTTTCAGTCGGCACTTCCATTCCCCTCTCTAGATCGTCATGCTGCCGAAACCGCCGTCCACGCGGATCAGGGTTCCCGTTACGAAGCCCGATGCTTTCTCCGAAGCCAGCCATACCGCTGCGCCTTGAAGCTCCTCCGGCGTTCCGAACCGGTTCATCGGCGTATGCCGCATAATCGAGGCAACACGTTCCTCGCTTAATATTTTACGGTTCTGTTCAGCCGGGAAGAACCCCGGAATAATGGCATTCACCCGGATGCCTTGCTCGGCGAACTCGCGCGCAAGGAACTGCGTAACGCTGTTAAGCCCTGCCTTGGATACCGAATAAGTAAACACTCTGGACAGCGGAGTTGTGGAGGATACGGAGGAAATGTTAATAATGCTGCCCGTCCGCTGCTGCTCGATCATTCGCTTCGCGAAGATTTGGCAGGTGAGCACGATTCCTTTCAGGTTGACGTCCATGATGTCGTCATACTCTTCCATTTCCAGCTCGAAGAATGGCGTTGCGCTGTTCTTGCCAGGAGCATTCAGCAGAATATCGCAACCGCCTCTCCATGCTTCAATCTCCGACTGCACCTTAAGCAGCGATTCCTTCGACAATACATCCGCATGGAACGCCTTCGCGCTGCCGCCATCGCTGATAATGGAGTCCACGACATCCTGCGCCTTTTCGAGATTCCGTCCGACAATCGCAACATGCGCGCCATGAGCGGCAAGACCTGCTGCCATCGAAGAACCCAGTACGCTGTTGCCGCCGATTACGACCGCCGTTTTCCCCGTCAAATCAAATAGATTAGCCGTCATTTCTCTTCTCTCCCCATGTCTATGATCTAGAACAAGTTCCCGTCTTTATCGAAATCCAGCTCATACAAATCCTTCACAATTTCCATGCGCGGATGATGCTTCACGTATTCCAGTAGAGCTTCCGACACTTCAATCTCGCCGATCTCCAGCGTGTTTTTGATTCGTACCATTTTCACTTGGTCAAAATGCAGAATATTGCAGGTCTTGATCGATGCTTGAATCGTCTCGCGGTCATTCGGAAGCGTCGTGGCAATCTTGGTTGGCGCCACAACCGTCGAAGTTAGACCGTTTGCATACGTCTTCTCAAGGTCCATCTTGTCTACGAGACGCTGCGTTGTGAAATCCGCCGTTCCAACGCCGTTCGCGTTGCCTTCCGTCTGATGCGTCAGGTCAAGCACCGCCATTTTGTTCACGTCCGGCCCGCCGTGGGCGTAAGGCGTCGGATAACGGCCCGTAATGTTCGGATCCATGCCGTCGCCGCTGATGTTCTTGCCGATCTGGTCAATAATGAGCACGTCAAGCTGGTCGAAGAAAAGCTTAGGCAGCAGCTCTTTCGCTTGGGCAAGGAATTGCGGCTCCCGCTCTACGATTTCATCCGGCGTCAGCGTTTCGATGAACCGTACTTTATCGAAAGCATTCTCGATCGACGCTACGCCAAACAGCACCGGCTTCTGCTCCATAATAAGCTTTGCCATAGCCGGGACATTCTCCGCCATGTATTTGAAGCCAAGCTGATGGCACGCCTCGGCGCCTCTTTGCTTGCCTAGACCGATGCTGATCATCTTCATGATACCGCTTTCCACATTACCCCTAAACGCCGTATGCGGCTTCACGCGGTTAATCACGACAATGCCGTCGGCCGCGGCGGCGAATTTATCCAAATAGACGGGAAGGCCGTTCGGAAGCTCGCCAAGCTGCACGACCTCCATCGAGGAGCGAATCTCGCAGCCTGCCGTTTCCTCCGTTACGCCCAGATGCGCCAGCACCTCGCGTTGTCCTTCCGCCGTCGCGCCGCCATGGCTTCCCATGCTGGGAACGATAAAAGGCTTCGCTCCGGCATCCTTCAGGAACTTCACGGTAACCGCCGTAATCTCCACCAGGCGGTCAAGTCCGCGGCTGCCCACCGCGATTGCAATCTCCATCCCCGGTTTGACGCGGCTTGTAATTTGCTCCCGCCGGAGCTTCGGCAGCAGCTCGCTTGCGATATCCTCTATTTTTGTATCGTCGAAGTTGACTTTCACCTTGGCCATGCGCGGAATCGGAATATCCTTGACCAGATCCTGCAAAATACCCATCCTGTCATCGCTCCTTTTATCGCTCTAATAATTTGTTTGTTTAATGAACAAATTAATTGTATTATCAATGTAACAAGCACTATCTCCATTGTCAATTCCGTATTTGCTACTATGCTTACGATGCAAGAATCGTCACAAAAAGCGTGTGACGATTCTAAGTCTATGCTTACGATGCAAGAATCGTCACAAAAAGCGTGTGACGATTCTTTTTAGGAGGAAAAAAATGATTACCGGCGACGCTTCTTATATAAAGAAAATGAATCGTTCTCTGATTCTGAAAGAAATATTGAAGGAAGGCATGCTATCGAGAGCCGACGTCTCCAAAGCAACCGCCCTTACCCGGGCGACGGTGTCGGGACAGGTCGCGGACCTGCTTAGCGAGGAACTAGTCGTCGAGAAAGAAATCGAATACAACCAGGTCGGCCGCAAGCCGATTATGCTGTCCATCAACGCGGAGGCCGGATACGCGATCGGCATTGATCTGGAGTATGATCAGATTTCCTTTGCGATCTCGGATCTGCAAGGCTCTCTTGTCTTAACCGACACTATGAAGCTGCAGCAATACAACGCTTATGAGGATATCTTGCTCTTGCTGACCGGGCAGATCAAGCGCTACCAGGAGCGTTTCGCGGACAGCCGATACGGCATTATCGGCATCGTAATCGCCATTCACGGCCTGGTCTCAACGGATGAAGTGATTCATTACATCCCTTCTTTTGACTGGCATGACGTACCGCTAAAGCGCGATCTGGAGAACGCTCTCGGCCTGCAGGTCAAGCTGGAGAACAACGCGAATCTCAGCGCATTCGCAGAGTGCGTATTTTTCCATCACGAGACCAACGATCTGTTAAGCGTAACCTTGCATTCCGGCATCGGGATGGGTATGATGTTTAACCACTCCTTCTTCCGGGGGCAAGACGGCTTTGCCGGGGAGATTGGCCATATGATAGTTGTTCCCGGCGGCCTTCCGTGCAATTGCGGCAATAAAGGCTGCTGGGAGAAATACGCTTCCGAGACTAGCATCCTCCAGCTATTGCGCGCCAAAAAGCCGGGCGAGGACATGACTTACGCGCAAATCGGGCGCTGGATTGAAGCGAAGGATCCGGATGTGACGGAGCTCATGGAGCAGTTCATCTATTATCTGTCCATCGGACTCAATAACATGATCAATATTTATAATCCCGAGGTTGTTGTGCTGGACAGCGAATTGCTGCGGATTTATCCGGATTCCCTTCAGCTTATTGAAGCGAATTTAAACTCCAGGGTCAGCCACTACCGCGAGATCAAGATTTCGACCATCGGGAAAAAATCCTGCGTGCTTGGCGCATGCGCGATTGCCATTCAGAGCTTCCTGCAGGTCCCCGTCTTGAATCTTCCGTATAAAGGGTAAGAAAAAAAGCGGTGCAGAGTTTATTCTCTGCACCGCTTTGCTTTTATTCGTGGAAATTCGTTCCGTCCGTTACAGCCTTCACATAACCCGCACGGATGACAAAGTCGCCGAAATTCTCGCCTTGGTTGCGCTCGGCCGCATACCGGTTAATGATTGGCGCAAGGGTATCAATGATTTCGTCTTCGCCGATATTTTCCTTGTACATCTTGCTGAGGCGGTCGCCCGCGAAGCCGGCACCCATGTACATGTTGTATTTGCCGGGCGATTTGCCGATAAAGGAAATTTCGCCAAGCGCCGGACGCGCGCAGCCGTTCGGGCAGCCTGTCATCCGGATGTTGATCTCTTGGTCCGCCAGTCCCGCGTTAGCAAGGATTGGCTCCAGACGGTCGATCAGGGACGGCAGATAACGCTCTGCTTCGGCCATGGCAAGACCGCATGTCGGGAGGGCTACGCAGGACAAAGCGCTGCGGCGAAGCGCCGAATAGTTGGAGCCTTCCGCAATGCCGAATTCCTTCAGAAGCGCAACGATTTTCGTCTTCTTCTGAGCGGAAACGTTAGCGATCACCAGGTTCTGGTTAGCCGTCAAACGGAAATCTCCGGTATGGATCTTGGCAATCTCGCGAAGCGCCGATCTCAGCTTATTGCCTTCCGTATCAACAACGCGGCCGCCTTGAACGTACAGGTTCAAATTCCATTTGCCGTCTTTACCTTTGATCCAGCCGTAACGGTCGCCCGTATGCTCGAAGCGGAATTCGCGGGCAGGCGCAAGCTCCCACCCGAGACGGTCATGCAGCTCGTCAATGAACCAAGGCAAGCCATGACGGTCGATCGTATATTTGAAACGAGCGTATTTACGTACGGAACGATTGCCATAGTCGCGTTGGATCGTCACGACTTTTTCCGCCACATCCAATACTTGATCAGGGGTTACAAAACCGATGACTTTGGCAAGCTGCGGGTAAGTCGCCGTATCGCCGTGCGTCATGCCCATGCCGCCGCCAACGCTGACGTTAAAGCCGGCAAGCTTGCCGTCTTCGCCAAGGATGGCAATAAACCCAAGATCCTGCGAGTACACGTCCACGTCATTCGAAGGAGGAACCGCAATACCGATCTTGAACTTACGCGGCAGGTAGACCGGTCCGTAGATCGGTTCCACTTCGCCTTGCTCCGCGCCGTCCACAACCTTCTCGCCGTCCAGCCAGATTTCATGGTAAGCGGGCGTTTTTGGCGCCAGATGCTTCGTCAGCTGCTGCGACCAGTAGTACACTTCGCTATGAAGCTCCGATTGGTACGGGTTAGGATTGCACATGACGTTACGGCTAACGTCCCCGCACGCAGCCAGTGTAGACAGCATAGCCGCATTGATTTCTTGAATTGTTTTTTTCAGGTTCCATTTCAATACGCCATGCAGCTGGAACGCTTGACGCGTAGTCAGCTTCAGGCTTCCTGTCCCGTATTTATCGGCCAGGCTGTCCATCAGAAGCCATTGCTCCGGAGTCGCGACACCGCCGGGCGTAACGACGCGAAGCATAAATTGATAATAAGGCTCGAGCTTTTGCTTCTGACGCTCGTTGCGATAATCGCGGTCGTCCTGCATGTAGCTGCCGTGGAATTTCAGAAGTCGGTTATCCAGCTCGGGAAGGCCGCCCGTAATCCGGTTCGCCAGCGACTCGGTCAACGAACCGCGCAAATAGTTACTTTCGAGTTTCAGATGCTCCACGTCGCTCGGCGGTCCGCCGACGGGCTCGACTTTATGGTTCTTTGCCATTGCTGTTAGCTCCTTTGCCCCATGTTATGGGTCCATACTTATCTATTGCTATGCGCTGCCGGTCGAGCGCCTAGTATACGTCGCGTTGGTAACGTCCTTGCTCTTGCAGAGCGGTCAGGTAAGCTGCCGCATCCTCAGGCGATTTGCCGCCGTATTGGCCGATAATCGACAGGAGCGCGGATTGAACGTCATGAGCCATATGCTTCTCGTCGCCGCACACATAAACATGAGCGCCGCTTTCCAGCCACTTGTACAGCTCAGCGCCATTCTCCAGCATGCGGTGCTGTACGTAAACCTTCTCGTCCGAATCGCGGGAGAATGCTACGTCCAGCTTCGACAATACGCCGTCCTTCAGCATGCGCTGCCAATCCGTCTGATACAGGAAGTCGGTTACGAAGTGACGGTCGCCGTAGAACAGCCAAGTCTGACCGCCGGCACCCGATTCCTCGCGCTCTTCCAGAAATGCGCGGAACGGAGCAACGCCCGTGCCGGGACCAACCATGATGACCGGCGTTTCCGGATTAGCCGGCAGCTTGAAGTTCGGGTTCTGCTGGATAAACACCGGCAGCTTGTCGCCAGGCTGCAGTCGTTCGGATACAAATACCGAGCATACGCCTTTGCGGTCACGGCCATGCGCTTCGTACTCCACCTTGCGGATGGTCAGATGCACTTCTTCCGGATGCGCTTCGATGCTGCTTGCAATCGAATAAAGACGCGGAGGCAGCTTGCGGAGCAGGCTTGCGACATCTGCCGCTTTCAGCGTCCAAGGCGCGTAATCGCGGAGCAGATCAAGCAGATCGCGTCCGTTCAGATACGCCTTCAGTTCTTCTTTATTTTCCGGTTTAACAAGCTCAGCCAGCTTCGCATTGCCCGAGAAGGCAACGGCTTTTTCCAGCAGCGGCTTCGTTAATACCGTAATTTCGTAATGATGGAGAAGTGCATCGCGGAGCGAGGACGTCTCGCCGGCTTTGCCCGTTACAACCTTCTCATCCGCATTCCAGTTCAGAAGCGCGATGATGTCGTCCACCAATGCCGGATCGTTCTGCGCGTATACGCCAACGGCATCGCCAGGAGCATAAGTCAGACCGGAGCCTTCGAGCGACAGCTCCAAATGGCGCGTCTCGCGGTCGGAGCCTCTGCCATTCAGGTTCAAGCTGTCAAGCACCTCGGCCATAAACGGATTCGAACGGGAATATTCGGACTCGCCCGCTGCTGCCGGAGAAGCCGATACCGCCGCTCCTTGCGGGGCCGCTGCTGCCGATGGCGCCGCGCTAACCGCGCTGCTGACTGCTGCAAGCCAGCCGGCTGCCGCATCTTCGAAATCAACGTCGCAATCCACGCGGTCAACGATACGTTCTGCGCCAAGCTCGGCAAGACGGGAATCGAAATCCGCGCCTGTTTTGCAGAAGAATTCGTACGACGTGTCGCCAAGAGCCAGAACGGAGAATTTCAAGCCTTCCAGCTTGGGAGCGCGTTTGCCATGCAGGAATTCGTAGAACGTTAACGCGTTATCCGGCGGATCACCTTCGCCGTGCGTGCTTGCGAGTATAAACAAATAACCGACTTCTTTTAATTTGTTGGTCTTGAACTGGTTCATCGCCGACAACGTCACGTCAAAGCCTTGTGCTTTCAGCTTTTCGGCCAGACGGCCGGCAAGTCTTTGCGCATTGCCTGTTTGCGATCCGAACAAAATGGTTGCATCCTTAGGACCTTGCGGAACCGCAGGCAACGCAGGTACTGCGGCCAGTGCGGTCACAGGCGCGTCTGCAACAGCCACTCCTGCGGCAACCGATGCCAGAGCCGTGTTATTGCCCGCGCCGTAAAAAGCCAAATAACCGCTCAGCCATTGCATTTGGGATCCTGTTAAAGTTGGGAGCAGCTTGTTCAGCAGTTCTGCCTGCTCGCCCGTAAACGGACTATTCGTCACTTGAAGTTGCAAACAACATCCACCTCACATCAATCTATAAAATCCGACTTCGACACTCTGTTTTTTACTATACTTAATACTAACGCAGGCTTTCGCAAGGTTCAATGCGTTCGTCGAAAAATGTCTATAAGATATTCTGTAATATTAATCACTTTTATTTATAAAGCTGCGAATCCGGACGAATACGGCTTAATTTTTCCCTATTTATGGCTGTATAATGCTTTTTGACCTCTTGCAGCCGGAGCAACCGGGAAGTTTCATACCATTACGTGCAGGTGTAAAAATGATTATAAAAAAATGCACCTCATTAAATGAGATGCATCGAGTATCTTATCTTTTTATCTTGCGAAGTTATGTCCGCCAATCCGGGCTACAACCTCGAGGTTGCTCCAGAACGCCCCTCTGGTGACGTTCGGATTATAGAAATAAACGGCGTCGTATACGTTATTTCTCCCGTTCAAGGCATCCTTCGCTGCGCGAAGCGCGCCGGCGTTCGGCTTGCTCTTGTCTAGCAGCCCGTTGTGGGCTGGCGGGAATTGCTTGCCGGAGTAGATTACATCGTGAATGGAATCCGGAAAACGGGAGTCCTTCACCCGGTTCAGAATAACATTCGCAATGGCAAGCTGTCCTTCGTAGGAGTCTCTGCCCGCTTCGATTTGGGAAATCTTCGCAAGCAGCGTTAAATCGCTTTGCGTAAAAGAGGAAGCCGGATTATCCAGGAACGAAGGGATAATGACTTTTAATTTAGTTCCGGGCTTTACCTGATCCTTGCTGTTGAAACCGTTACGCTTGAGCAAAGCTGCGGCGCTGATTCCGTATTCCTTGCTGATCTCGGCAAGACCGTATTCTTCGGTTACGGCCGCGCGGTCCACTTCGGTCAGCTTTGCCGTATTCGAATCGGTATCCCACGACAGATCGGCGTGGAGCACGTCTGCCAGCTGGCGGAGAGGCACATACATTCTGCCATCCTCCATGAATGGCACCGCGTCCATCTTGTAACGGCTGTCGTTGAAATACACGACCGGTACGCCGTTTCCGAATACAACTTCATCGTTATAGGCAGTATCTATTGTAAGTTCTTCATTATTGCTGTCCCAGCTGATCTCGGCGCCAAGCATCGTGGCAATGCGTGCTGCCGGTACATACATTCTGTTCTTTTGCGTAATTATGGAATCTGACAGCTTCGCGTTCTCGCCGTTTACCCGAACCGTTGCGCCCGCTTCTGCCGCAGAAACGCTTGCAAGCGGTCCAGCACTGAGCCAGAGAAGCGCTAAAGCCATTACGCAAGACATGATCTTCACAGATTTTTGCATGCTATGTATGATCATATATACCTCCTTGAATAAATGTAGGTATAAAGCCCTGAACCATTCATGCTCTGGGTAATTGTACCACATGCAAATATGAAGTTTGGATTAACATTTTCACAGAAAAGCTGAAATACGCTTGAAATTCTTTCATTTTTCTCATAAAAGGCCGATTTGTTTCTCATTTATTATTAATTTATACTATTAATAAATAGTTGGTCGTGAAGCAACCATAGGCGGTAGTGCCGGTCGCTCGTAACACGCGGACAAACCAAAGACCTCCGGGGATCCGGAGGTCTTTGGTTATAAATCCAGGTTACTTTTTCTCCGGCAAGCCGTTGGCTTCGCGGATCAGCGAGAAGTATTGGTCGGCGAGGACCACTTGATACTCAGGACCAAGCTGAGCCGTTACGCCCGCCAGATCCGTTGGCGTCATGCCCCATGCCAGGATGCCGAGGGAAACGAAGAGCGGCGATTTGCCGTCCCATTTCGCTTTCGCGTCCGCGAGAGCTTTTTTCGTATCGTTCACGGAGCCTACGCCTTGAATGTTGGACGTTGGAACACCGTCTACGATGTCTACCTTGGTAAAGTTATCCCAGCCGATGAAAAGGCCAGGCACATCGTATTGATCGCGGTACGCCGCATTGTTCGCTTTGCTGAGCGGCAGGTTTTCACCATTCAGGCGGTTAAGCACATAAGGGATGTTCATGCCGGTTTTCTTCAGGTAGTCTTTCGTATTATCCAGATAGTCGGTAAGAGCCTTCTCCGGCCAAGCCGCAGGGTAGAAGTAACCCGCTCCGGAAGGTCCGGCGATAATCTGATCGTTAGCCGTTGCCGTGCCATAGAAGTAGTTCAGCATGGCAGGAGCGGCATCGTACAGCAGCGGGCTTGAAGTCCAGTTGATCGGCACCTGGCCGCGTTTTGGATCATCCCACAAATTCCGCAGTCTATGCTGGTTGTATTGCAGGTTGTCGCCTTCGCTGAAGGTATACGTGACGTAAATCTTGTTATCCAGCTTCACCGGCTTCGGAGCCTTAGGCTTCGAGAATTCCGGCTTCGTGCCGGAGAATACGGTCATATTGCTGAACCAGTCCGCCGCGAGGACGTACACGCCATGATTCGAAGCGACCTCAACGCCGCTGAACTCGCCTTGGAAATCGTTGCTGAACCATCCGAGGTACGGTGTTCCCGGCTTCACATCGGACAGGATTTTCTCGAACAGCTCCTTCTCCGCAGGATCGTTGGAATCCAGCCAGAAGACCATTGCTTTATTGGCTACCGCGTAATCGCGCAGGTAACCGTATGGCTCCTTCGTCAGGGAAGAGAACGGCTGATCGTTGGTTGCGCTCACCTTGTACTCATTCCACATCTCAACCGACATGGTCAGCGCTTTTGTGCCTGCGGGCGCCGTGAACTTATACGTGAAATAGTTGCCGCCATCCGCAAAACGGTGGCCGCCGCTGCCCGAGGATACCTGAGAGCCTTGCGGATCGTACAGGTAAGGCTTCTCTGCATCCGTACCCGGCAGGAAGTGAGCAATCTCTACTCCGTCGGCCTTCACCGAAATTTCGTGAACCGCCGATCCCCAGCCATCCTGGGTGAAAGCGTCCCCGAACTTCACGTACACATCAGGCTTCGCCAAGAAGGACGACAGGTCGAGATCATACACTTTGCGGTTCTTCGCATCGCGCTCTTCCGTCTGCTCCTGCGCTACAACCTTGTAAGTATCCGGCTGATTCGCCGGCGGACGAGCGGATACTTCCGGGCTCAAGCCAACCAGCATCCGGTGGCTCGTTTCCTTCCACAAATTCTCGTACTCCCATGTATAAGCATCTACGCGATCTTTGAATTTGCCTTGAAGATCCTCGATGACCTTGAAGTTATACGGCGCGGCTTCCAGCTTTGCGGCCAGCTCGGGGCTTACGGCCACGCCGTCGCGAAGTCCCGCCAGCGTTGTTGCCACGTTTACGGAATCCGGTACGTTAGGATCATAGATAATGATACCTTTTACTTCTTTTTGGAACTTTTTCAAAAGATCGAAATGATCGTCGCGTACTTTATAGTCGACGTCCAGATCGTTCAGCCATTTGAACTTGCCTTCTTCCTTGCTCTCCAGCAGGTAGATGCGGGGCTCTTTACGGTTGACGATCCCCTGCAGGGTAGACAGCATAAGCTTCACATCGCCCGGAGCGTCATAAATGTCGGCAACCTCCAGCTGCTTGGGCTGCTTGAAGGTCGGAAGCTGTTGTTTGTCCGGCCATGAAATGGCGGATCCTTGTGCAGCCGGCTGCGGATCGGCATACGATCCTGCCGCCGTGAAAGACAGCGTACTGACAATTGCTAGACTGATTGCCGTTAACTTTCGAATCATGTTCTCACACCTCTTATGGTTTAATTAGTGATGCTGCAAATTCGAAAACGAAACGCTGGCTTCCCACCTCCTAGCCGTGCATCATAGCTGTGGCCCTCATACAAGACATATTATATATATTGTATATGTCATTTCAATAACTTCGACAAAAATTACCAAATAAATAGTTCTTTTCGTCTGCCTTAAGGTCTAAAGTAGGAGTCCATTGCTTTCGCAACCCATCAAAAAAAGACTTCCGGAATACCGGAAGTCTTACTCGGTTAGAGCTACTTATTCTCCTTGATTACCTGTTCAGTCAACCCTGTTATAGCTGCTTCATCTAATTTGTTATACTCCATCGTGATTGAACCTTCCCTGCCGTTAAATACCAGCAACTCGCGGTCGCCTGCAGCTGCTCTCTGAACCTGCTCACCGTCAATTACAATATCCTGACTATCATCCAAATCGGACTCGAAACTACTATAGGTTATTGTAATGAACGTTTCACCTTGATAGGGTCCGTATAAGATATCCTTATTTGCTTTCTGTTCATCTGCCAGTTTAACCAGCTTGCCTTTATGATTGGTGTAAGCAACAAGAATCTCTTGCTTGTCCCCAATAGCATTTCCCTTCTCATCCATTGGTGGACTAACGTGCTGAACATAAGTGGCTTCATAGCCATTCAGCTTGGGGATTTTAAATGTAAGATTGGATTGCTCAATCTTTTCCTGGGCTCTAGCAAGCCCGTTAGCAGAGCTCTGACATCCGGCTAGCAGCAGCAAGCACGCACAGAAGAGCATACCTAACTTTTTCATATGATCACCTCGCTGTTACTTATTAAAGAGTCTCCCTCCCTATTCCTCCTTATAATCGGGAAAAAGACTTCCGTTTACCGGAAGCCTCCTGCATTCATCAGTCCTCTATCGCCGCCTTGCGGCTATTAATACGGCGGATCAGCTCGGGGTCGAACTTGGCCCGTCTGTCGTACGTATACAAGCCGTTTACTTCCTGCTCCACGTCGTACAGCTGCGTATAGCAGAAACCGAACATCTTAGGATGGTCCAGCAGCGTATCCGTCAGACCCGCATAACGGGCAATGAACGCCTCCTCCGATACCGGACGGTCGCCGTAACCCCACGACTTCTCGTCCTTCTGTTCCGGATTCCACCAGATCCCGCCGTATTCGCTGACGAAATAAGGCTGGCCTTCATACTGCTGCCTCTTAGGGAACGTATTAAACACTTCGCCGCCGTTTTTCATCGGCTCGTATCTCGCCTTAAACGTCTCCGGATTCTGGTCGTAATCATGGACGTCGAATATATCCGTGACGACATGGAAATTGCCGCTAGTATCGATAACCGGACGCGTCGGGTCCATCCGCTTCGTCACCTCGTAGACGATGCGGAGCACCTCGTTATTTTGCTTGGTCCCGTCCTTATCCCAAGTCTCGTTAAACGGACACCAGCCAATGAGCGCCGGATGGTTGAAATCCCGTTCCATTCCTTCCAGCCATTCCGGCAAAAAGCCGGCCAGCCCCTCCGAAGTCGTGATGTCCAGTCCCCAGTTGGCATGCTCGCCCCATACCAGGTAACCAAGCTTATCCGCCCAATACAGGAAACGGGGCTCGAATATTTTCTCATGCAGCCTTGCGCCGTTAAAACCAAGCTCCATCGAGATCTCGATATCCTTGCGAAGATCCTCGTCGCTTGGAGCCGTATAGACGCCATCCGGGTAAAAGCCCTGATCCAGCACAAGCCGTTGGAATACGGAATTGCCGTTAATGCGGAATGCCATGCCGTCCAGCTTCACGCAGCGAAGCCCAAAATACGATCGGACCGTATCAAGCGTCTGCCCGTCCCGAACCAGACTGATCTCCAGATCGTACAATTGCGGATTGCCCGGCTCCCAAAGATGAACCTCCGATAATGGGAGCGTAAGCCGCGACGACGGACCGGATACCGTCCCACTCGCCGAACCGGCCGTTGCCCCATCGTACGATGCGTTCACAGCCAGCGTTGTGCCTACCTGAACCCCGCTTCCGCCAAGCTGCAGCTCCAGATGCGCGCAAGCGTTATCCGGATCTGGGACAAGCTTCATCCCTGCCAAATAAGTCTCCGGAACCCGTTCCAGCCAGACTGTCTGCCAAATGCCCGTTGTACGGGTATAATCGCAGCCCGAAGAGAAGTAGCCACCGCATTGCTTGCCACGCGGCTGACGCCCCGAGCGCTGATCATCTACCGCATATACGGTAATCACATTGCTGCCCGCCGACACCGCGAACGTAACATCAAAGCTGAAGGAGGAATAACCGCCTCGGTGCCTGCCTACCGCCGTACCGTTTACCCATACTTCCGCTTCGTAATCCACAGCGCCAAAGTGAAGCAGAATCCGCCCGCCGTTTGCCCATTCATCCGGAAGTGTAATTTCTCTCTTGTACCAGACCGCCGCCATAAAATCCTTGTATTCTACGCCCGAGAGCCTGCTCTCCGGGCAGAACGGGACGGTAATCGTACCGGAGAGCTCAAAGCCGGGTTCCTGGAACCCGCGCTCCTTGCCGCTTTTGCCGTGGTCGATCTCGAACTGCCACTGTCCGTTCAGATTGATCCAATCAGGCCGAACCCACTGGGGACGCGGATATTCGGGACGGGGAATCGTAAGTTTCATAAGTTAGCAAGCTCCTTTGCAATTAGCCTTTAATCGAACCGACATAGACGCCTTTAACAAAGTATTTCTGCAGGAACGGATACACCATTAGAATCGGCAAGGTGGAAAATACGATCGCGCAATACTTCACCAATTCCCGGAAAGCGGTCGCGCTGGATGCGCTGTCGATCACAACGCCGCCGGCGCTGCCCTGAGTCGTAGCCGTGGAATCGTTCGCGACCAGAATTTCCTTCAATAATAGCTGCAGCGGGAACTGATCCCGGTCCTTCAGCAGCACCATCGCGTTAAACCAGGAGTTCCAGTTGCCCACGAGATAATAGAGGAAAATAACGGCGAGCGTCGCCTTGGACAGCGGCAGAATAACGTTCACGAGCAGCTTCAGCTGGCTTGAGCCGTCGATAATCGCCGCCTCCTCCAGCTCGGCCGGAATCGACTGAAAGCCGGTACGAAGCACGATCATATTCCAAGTATTCAGGGCCGTAGGCAGAATCATCGCCCACAGATTGTTGTACAGACCGATATCCTTCATTAATAAGAACCAAGGAATTAATCCGCCGCCGAAAAACATCGTCACGGTAATGATGATCATGATATATTTCTTGAAATACAAATCGCGCCTGGACAGAACAAAAGCGCCCATAATCGTCATGAGCATATTCACCAGCGTTCCAAGCCCTACATACAAAATTGTATTCTTGTAGCCAACCAATAGACTGTTATCCTTGAAAATGAGCTTGTAGCCGTCCATCGTAAGGCCAAGCGGCTTTAACAACACGCCTTTATGCGCGACCAGTCTTGCCGGGTCGCTGACGGAAGCGAAGATGATATGGACGATCGGATACAGGCAGCACAATGTTAATACCGTAAGCAGGACATAGATCATGACATCAAATGCCCTGCTGCTAAGCGAATCATATCTCATCGTAATAGCCTCCCCTTTCTACCATAAGCTCACTTCGGATTTGCGGCTTGCGATTTTGTTCGTTACCCAGAGCAGGGCAAAGTTGACCAACGAGCTGATAAGACCTACGGCCGTCGAATAGCTCAAGCTTGCTTCGCGCAAGCCTCTCCGGTAGACATAGGAAGCAATAACGTCGGCTCTATCATAGGTAAGCGGATTGTAGAGAAGGATAATCTTCTCGTAGCTGGACGCCATGATGCCGCCTACCGCGAAGATAAACAGGATGATGATGACCGGGCTGATCTGCGGCAGCGTAATATGCCACATTTTCTTCAGCCTGCCGATTCCGTCCATATCAGCCGCTTCGTACAGCGTTGAATCGATCGAGCTCATGGCGGCGAGATAGATGATGCTGGACCAGCCGATCGTCTGCCAAATGTCGGAGAACGTATAGATTGGCCTGAAGAAACTCGAATACCCGAGCAAGGAGGTGTAATCCTTACCCGTGATCAGCTGGAGCAGCTGGGTAATAACCCCTTCATCCGCCGTAAAAATATGAATCATCCCGCACACGACAACCAAAGAGATAAAATGCGGCATGTAAGTGATCGTCTGGACCAGCTTCTTGAACTTGCCGTCGCGTATTTCGTTAAGCAATAACGCCAATACAATCGGAGCGGTAAAGCCAAAGGCAAGGCCCCATGCGTTAAGAAGCAGCGTATTTTTGACGACTCGCCAGAAGTACGGACCTTCAAAGAAATCGATAAAATGCTTCAATCCGACCCAGTCGCTGTTCGAGAAGCCCAGCAGAGGCTTAAAGTCCTTAAACGCGATTAACAGTCCCCACATCGGCCCATAGCAGAAAATAACAAACCATGCGATGACCGGTACAGCCAGCATATAGACAAACCAATTTTTTTTAACGTCCTTTTTAATGATTTGACCCGTTCTCATGCATCCACCGCCTTATATCCCAGGTAGGGCATCGCCGACTGCGGAGTCCGCAACACGGCCATGCCCGTTCATCTCCTGTGTGAACCTTAACCTGAATTTACCGCGCGTTATACCGGTCAAGCGCAGCCTGATGGATGCTCAGGAACTCGTCAAGCCCCATCTTCTTCGCTTCGCTCAGGAATTTGTCATAGGCATCGACCGGCAGCTGGCCCTTGATGATTTTGGCAAAATATTCATTGCGCAGCGTCGACAGCTGGTTGCCAAGCTCCGCTTCGCGGGAGGCTTCTTCCGTCGTGAACGTGATCGGAGGCATCGCTGCGCTCGTATCCATATTTTCCGTCCAAGTTTTCCGGATATCTCCCGAGTAGCTGCCCTCTGCAACGATCAGCGGGTTGGAGTTATGCTCGTCGCGGATATCCGGCCAGGAGTGCATGCGGTATTTGACAAGAGTAGTCGCCACCGGCTGACCGTCCGGATCCTTGTAAATATAGCTTTCCGGCTGGAAGTAAGGCTTGCCTGTCTCGTCAATCAGATGCACCTTGCCGTATTCGCCGTAGTTCAGAATCTCCCAGCCCTTCTTGCTGTAAGCAAAATCCAGCCATCTCATCGCCGCTTCCACATCGTCGGCTTGAGTCGTAATCGCAGCGGAGCGGCCTGTTCTTTTGAAATTTTTATAGGTGGTAGCCGCCTTGTCGCCGGCATTCAGAACCGGGTTTAAAGCGCCGACGAAGTCGATGTTGTTTTGCTGCTTCCAGTAGCTCCACATCGTATCCGGAGAATCCATCATGACGGCCGTTTTATCCGAAACGGCGCTCGCCATCCGCTGGTTGAAGTCCGCCGTCGCCCAGTCTTTGTTCAGCAGTCCCTCTTTGTTCCATTGCTGCATGGTGGCCAGGTAGTCCTTCGCCTTAGGCTGGGCGGGACCCCATTGCACTTTGCCGTCCGCATCCATAAACGTCCAGTCCCATACGCCGTAAGCGCCGTTAATGATGCCGGTAAAGATCTGGCCGTAAGTCGAACCGTAGTTAAGAGGTTCGCTGTAACCGGCTTCCTTCGCTTTGGTCAGGAACGCATGCCATTCGTCGATCGTATTCGGCACTTCGAGCCCCGTCTTCTCGAGCGCTTCCTTCTTGATCAGCATGCCGAACCACATCCATTCGGAATAAGGAGCGATGCCGTAGAAGCCCAGCAGCTTGCCGTTGTCCGTTACCGTTGTTTTTCTTCTTGTCTCATCGGAGTTGCGCCATTCGCTATAGTTCGGAGCGTATTTATCCATGTCATCTGTCAAATCCAGGTAAGCGCCGTCTTTAACGCCCGCTTCCATTCCGCCCGGGTAACGTTCCGGTTCGATAATAATGTCCGGCAGCTCGCCCGAGGACATCATCAGCGTAAACGCGTCAGCTTCTTGGCCAACCGGCGGCGTAATGAAATTCACCTTGATGCCGGTTAATTTTTCAACCTGCTTCTGTACGACCTGATTATTCATATCCGGAATTTGCGAATCGGCCGGCAGCCACACGTCGAGCGTGACGTCCTTTTTATAAGGGTAAGCTTCATAATGGCTCGGAATTTTCTCGTCGTACAGGTCGCCGAGATAAGTATCGTTTAACGTGTTGTTGACTTCATCCATCTGCTCTTGGGTTGGGGCTTTATTGCCGCGGATGGTTGGGCTGATATCCGAGAAAGCCGTCGTTTCCGCCGGCGCCTGCGAGCTATCTGCTGTTGCGGCCGGATCCGCGGACTCCTTCGAATCATTATTGTTGTTGCTGCAGGCCGCCAGAGCGGAACCGGTCAGTACGGATACAAGCAACAGGTTAAGCAAACGTTTCTTCATCGTTCCCATATTTTTATCCCCCTTAATGTCAACGTTTTCATTTTAAAATAATGGAAATAAAATGATTAAACTCGACCTTTTCAGCATATTCATGAGCTTTTTCGCCGTTTCATCTCGCAGAAAAACTATTTAGTTACAGAATTGATGTATTAATTGATAAAAAAAGAGGTTGCTTATTCTCCCGACGGAACCTTCAAGTCAAACGCATCCCCGTAAGGCGCTCCAAAATCGGGCGTTCCGTCCGGATGCCAGCCAAACTTCTGAATACGGGTCGCTCGATGCTTGGTCTCTACTCCAGGCGCGTGCAGCGCATGGTAGACCATCCAATCCTCCTGATCATCGGGCGACTTGGTAAAGCTGTTGTGTCCGGTTGCGTACACCCCGTTCTCCACGCTTTTCTTAAATACCGGCTGCATCGTTTTCGTCCAGGAACCCGCAGCCATCGGATCGGCCGAATCCTCCATGGTCAGCATCCCCAGCGAATAATCCTCGGACCAAGTCGTGCTGGCCGAATAAATGAGAAATGTTTAATCGGGTTCATGTCGGCCGTCAATTCATGTACCGGAATAATGCTGACGATGCTCCATCCGTCGGCTTGCTCCAAACCCTTTTCCTGAACGATAACCTTTTCCCCGTTAATCTTCGTTTTCATTCCGCTTGTCAGATTGTCCCGGTCCGCCGACAGAATATCCTCGAATAACACTCCGCGGAAGCTTGCCTGATTGGAAGCGATGACCTCATTGCTGCTGTTCAGAATATACAAGGCGGAATGAGGCGTAAGCTCCGTGTTTTCGATCAGCTCCTGCAGCTTTTCGATATTGACCATAACGGAACAATAACCGGTTCTTTGGGAAAAATGAACGCCGCCTATCGATTCGATAATGGGTGCCACATAAAAGAAATACTCATTTCCGGATTTCCCGTCTTTGAACAGATCCGTAAAACTTCCCTTGTCTAAAGCCGTGCTATCGTTTTTATACTTATTGATAAACGCGTTATATTGATTCATGAAAAAGATATCGCCGGTTATCGAATCCACGCTGTAAACCTTTCTGCCTTCATTATCATTAATGACAATGCCGCTTACGTAGGAATTAAAGGCTCTCATATACTCCATCAGGTCGATGACGTAATTGCCGATATCGATATCTCTCGCGTAATCATTGTCCGCCGTTGTAAACTCCTGAATTTTTCTATTATCTACCGCAATATTCGTGCTGATCTTTATATCGTTGAACACCGAATCGATCTTTTGGCGCGTCTGCTCAATGATTTTGTTGCCGTAATTGGCAGCCCGTGTCTGGGTCAGATTATAAAAGCTGAAATAAAAATAAGCCTCCATAAAGGTAAAGAGGATCACCGTAAATAACACGATAAGGAAGATCTGATGCTTAAGCTTCAGTTTGCTGATCTTCAAGCTGCACACACTCCGATACGTTTTTTAAAAATCAGCATTTTCTGTACTTTGCCGGGGTTATTCCGCATTGCTTCTTGAATACTTTATTGAAATAATAATAATCCATGATTCCTACCTTTAACGCTACTTCCTCGACGGACATTTCCGTATGCTTCAACAGCTCGCAGGCTTTGTTTATCCTGAGTTCCGTGACATATTCCGAGAAGGTTTTCCCCAAATTCTTCTTGAACAACTGGCAGCAATAAACCTGATTAAGGAAAAACTTCGCGGATAAATCCTTCAGGTACAGCTTGGTAGAATAATGATTATCGATATATTTCACCATCTGAGCGAAATAGGAGCCGATATCGCCTTCACTTGCGCATTGGCGGTTCAACTGCCTGATGTAGAGAAGAACGTCATATAAAAAGCCGCATAAGGACTCAAAATTCTCAAAACGCTCCTTGAGCTCGGCATAATTGAGGAAGCCCAGCTCCATGTCTTTCAGCTCCTCATAAAAGGAAGCCAATAATACGCCGACCACCTGATTCCATAAATAAACAACCTCCCCCATGCCCGCATTATTTTTGCTGAAATCGTTTTTAAGCCTCCCTATGGTATCCTCCAATGCCTCAAATTGTTTCTCCTGGATCATGACGGAAATGCTATCTATATACGGCTTGACCGTATCCAGCTTTTGTTCGTACTCGAACAGCCCTTTCTCATCCTCAT
Organism: Paenibacillus sp. BK033; assembly: GCF_004345425.1. GTDB lineage: Bacteria > Bacillota > Bacilli > Paenibacillales > Paenibacillaceae > Pristimantibacillus. The sequence goes on along the minus strand of NZ_SLVP01000001.1, from coordinate 640,310 downwards.
TCAAAAAAACCTTGGAGGCCGCCAGATCCGATTCCTTAATCAGCTTGGCAAGATCCTTGTAATGATTCGAGATGCTGCTGATTCCCGCAGCTTTAATGTCCGTCCCCGCCCATTCAAGCCCCTGCAAGTTCGCCAATTGGCCGCTTTTTAGGATGTACAGCGTTTTCCTTGATCCCAGCTCTATCTCCAAGGTATGCTCGACATCAAACCTCTTTCTGCCGCAGATTTGATCACGATTCGAATAGACGATAAGCGCGCGATAATAGTCTTCACCCGAAGAAGAATTAAAAAAAGGCGTTAAACGGCTCAATTCATGGTTGTCCGTGGACATTAACGCCTCCAGAATAAGGTTATTGCGATGACTTCTTTTTTTGGCAAAATGGACAGCCAACTTATGTATGAACGATTCCGCAAGCTCAATATCGATAGGCTTCAGGAAATAATCCAGCGCGCCGTATCGTATAGCTTCCTGCGCATAGGCAAACTCGGCGAAACCGCTTACAAATACAAAGTCGGCTTCCACGCCCTTTTTCTTGGTCATCCTCATCAGCTCAAGTCCGGAAATTTCGGGCATTCTAATGTCCGTAACGATCAGATCGGGATTTTCCTCGCATATAAACTCATATGCTTTGTGGACGCTAGTGAACTGACCCGTTATTTCGAATCCGTGTTTACTCCAGTCAAAGGCATTACTAATCCCTTTAATCGCCCAAGGCTCATCATCCACAATAATGACACTATACATAAGTACCTCCCGATAGGTTCCTGTCGTCATAATCGCAGTCATTCGCTTTATATAGACAAAGGCCTATGGACCCTTAAGTCCATAGGCTTGCCAGCCAGCCAACCCCTTATATCACTTCTTGTTTGCCTGCATCGCTTCGTAAATTTTCACATTTTCTTCCATGACAGCCTTGCCGCCAGCTGCCATATACTCGTCCACAAGCTTGTCGTATAAGCTGTCGAAATCGGAAGGCTTGCATACAATCAGTTTATCGGTCATTTGTTTGTTCATATCCCCAAGCGTTTTGCCGAACTTGATGTTGGCATCATTTGGCGTATCGTAGAAGAAGGCGGTGTAACCGTCCGTCGTATTGATTTTGTAGGACTGCTCTGCCGTCTCTTCTAATCCGGCATACGAAGCGGAAAGGGCTTTAATATTCTTCTCTTGATCGCCAAGCTCAACGCCGTTTACCACCAGGGTATAGTCGAGGTTTTGCGGACTCGTCTGCATATTGTCGCCGGTTTGCGCGATAACCTGCGGGATTCCGTCAACCGTTTTGTGGTTAACTCCTTCTTCCCCGTATTGCAGGAAAAATAACACCTCGGGGTTCGCCATCCAGTTCAAATATTTAATCGCCAGCTCCGCATTTTTGCTGGATTTCGGTATAAAAACATTTAAGCCGTTTTCATTGTAAATCATTTTTTTGTATTTGCCTTCCTCGTTTTTAAACGTATCGATCGGGATAAAGTTAGCATCCGGCACATTGGCTTTTAGCGGCTCGCTTATATTTTGTCTAAACGCGTAATCCCAGTTCGCGCTGAAAAATCCGACCTTGCCGTTTGTCACGTCCGCGTCCGCCTGCTTTGCCGTCTTATCCAACGCAAAATCGGGGCTGATCAATTTTTCGTTGTACAGCTTGTTGAGGAATTTCAGCGATTCCTTGTTTCCGGGCTTTAACCAGTTCGGAGACGTTACGAAATCCTCCTCCGACTGCTCGCCCCAGAACGATTCGGCCAAATTGCCGGTTCCGTAATTCATGCCGGTCGCCGCCAATCCCCATGGAATAACGCCGTCAACCCCTCCGGGATTTTTGTCTCGGAATGCAACAAGAGTATTATATAACTCATCTCTGTTCGTCGGAACCGGCAGCCCTAATTTGTCCAGCCAATCCTTACGGATGAAACTGCCGATCCAAGCCAGCGATGTTCGTTTTGCGGGGATCGCCATCTGTTTTCCGTTGAATTGCCCGTAAGCAAGAACGGTCTCACCCAGATAATTTTTCAAATCCTGGCCGTACTTTTCAAGCAATTCCTCCAGTGGCATAATCCCGTTAATCTTTGCGTACCGGGATACGGTTGCGCTGTCATAGGTAAAGGAAATATCCGGCGCTTCGCCCGCTGCCATCATGACGTTCAGCTTATCAATCTCCTGCGATCTCGGAACCGGAACAAATTTTACGACCGCATTGTTTGGCTTGCCGAAATGCTCGTTAATATACCTGGTCCAAGTGTTGTTGTTCAAATCCGGCTGGCCTTGTATGCCTCTGTCAAATACCTCCACCGTAAGCGTAACCGGCGAGCCCGAAGGGGCCTTCGTCTCCGTAGAAGTGGATTGGCTCTCTTTATTATTGTTGTTATCGTCGCCGCAGCCAGCCAATCCGCCCGCTAACAGCGTGAGAACGGGCAGTAAAACCAACATTTTTTTGTTCATATTATCAACCTCGCCTTTTCCAATAGTATACTTGCCTCTTTTCTTTAACCTTTAATTGCTCCCGTCATTACGCCGTCAACAAAATATTTCTGAAGCTTCGGGTAAACCAGCAAAATCGGAACGGTAGCGAACATAACGCTTGCAGCTTTCAAAGATTCGGGTACGATAAAAGCCCCCGTGCTGCCTTCGCCTTGCTGCGTATCTAACTGCTGATTGGCGGTAATGATTTGATAGAGCTTTAATTGCATCGGATACAAATTCTTGTCCGTAATGTAAAACAACGCGTCCTGGAAGCCGTTCCATCTATCAACCGCGTAAAAGAGGCTAAGCGTTGCGATAGAGGGCATGGACAATGGCAGAACCACCTTGAAAAGAATCCCCCATTCGTTGCAGCCGTCGATCGCGGCCGCTTCTTCCAGGCTTTCCGGAAGGGAAGAGAAGAAGGTTTTGAGGATGATCATGTTAAAAACGCTCAAGGCGCCGGGTAAGATCAGACTGCTCACCGTGTTCATCATGTCCAGGTTTTTCACCAGAATATAGCTGGGAATCAGTCCTCCGCTGAAATACATCGTGAACACCATGGCGGTTAACAAAAAATTTCTGCCCATTAATCGTTTCTTCGTAAGCGGATAGGCAGCGCATATCGTTAAAAACATACAACATGCGGTAAATAAAATCGTGAGCACAATGGTATAGCCGAGTGTATAAAGCATGTCGACATCGCTTAGAATCGTTTTATAGGTTTCAAGCGTGAATTCTACCGGCCAAAGCGATACCTTCTGCGAAATGATAGCGTTATTGGAGCTGAGAGAAAGCGCTATCATATACAAGAACGGAACGAGACAGGTTATGGAGACCGCCGTGATGAATAAAATAATCAGAATGTCCACGAGATTTGTTTTTGACTTGTTCAATCCACTCACGCCCTTTACCAAATTCCTTGCTCGCCTATTTTCCTGGAAATATAATTAGCCGACACGAGAAAGATCAGCCCTACAACCGACTGGAACAATCCGACAGCCGTTGCTTGAGAAAAGTCGCCGGACCCGATCCCGATTCGATACACGTAAGTGCTGATCACATCGGAATAGTCGCTGACAAGCGAATTGCCCATGACGAATGGCCGGTCGAACCCAATGGAAACCATTCTTCCGATCTGCAAAATGAGCAGGATAATGATGGTTGGCTTGATGCCCGGCAAGGTGATATGCCAGATTTTGCGCAGCCTGCTGCATCCGTCCATATCCGCTGCCTCGTACAAATCCTTGTTTATTCCGATAATGGCGGCCAAATAAAGGATGGTCCCCCAACCCGCGCTCTGCCAGATTCCGACGGCCACATACATGATCAGCCAGTTTGTTTTGTCGGAGAGAAACTCGATTTTGCCAAGACCAAGGCCGGATAATATCGTATTGGCCATACCGCCGGACGAGAACATCAGGTATACCATGCCGCCGATAATGACCCAGGACAAAAAATGCGGCAGATAAAGAACGGTTTGCGTAAATTTTTTGAATCGCGTAAATCGGAGCTCATTCAACAAAATCGCCAGTATTATGGGGGCCGGGAACCCTGCCGCCAAATCCAGCAGGTTCAAAATGAGCGTATTTTTCAAAGCGCGGTAGAAGCTGTCCTGCTGGAATATAAATTGAAAGACGTCAAATCCAACCCACTCGCTGCCGCTGATGCCTTGAAAAATGTTGTAATCCTGGAAAGCCATTAATACGCCGTAGATCGGCGCATATCTGAATACCGCGATATACGCCATGGGCAGCAGCAAGAGGGCATATAACAAATAATCTCTTTTGATGTTTTGAACGAATCGGTTTTTTCTCCTTAGATTGACCCGCTGGCTATCGCTGCCTAAAACCGCTTTCACTTTTATCAACCCCTCTTTCCGTATAAGGTGAGCTCATGTAAAAAATTATACCTGTTGGGATTTTTAATAAAATGTAATTTATTAAGTGCCGACTTGTAATATATTAAAATAACAAAAAAAGGGGGTGTCCCATAAGTCATGAAAATGACGAGGGGTGCCCTTTTTTATCTAGGCTAAACAGCAGCCTGTTCAAGAAATGCCCAAACAAAAAGAAGCCGACCCTTGTTAAAATGGAGGTACCACCCAACCATTCTAATTAAAGAGAGGCTTCTTTATGTACAAAGAATATACCATGGATCAACTGTCCTTACCAATGGACTTGCAAGAAGATATCCCCGAAAATCATCTTGTACGCGTCATCAACGATGCGGTCAATCGCTTAAATATGAACCTCTTCACCAAAGCTTATCCCGGAGGTGGCCGGGACGGCTATCACCCAAAAATGCTCATGAAAGTCGTTATCTAGCCTACACACAGCGCATCTACTCCTCTCGTCAAATCGCCAAAGCGGTACGTGAAAATATCATGTTTATGTGGTTGGCTGCTAGGCAATGTCCAGATTTTCGTATAAAGACGTATTGGAGACCGTCTTTACGGCTGTTCTTCAGTTTCTCATGGAAGAAAACTACATAAAGTTGGAGCAATACTTCTTCAGTACTTGCTCATCCTGCCTCTCTGCCTCTTCAATATAGCGAACAAGGTTTTTACCTTTTCTTGCAGCATCATTTTCTGTTTGACGACAGCCTGGCCCCAGACAAACGTGTAACGATTGGCATTGGCTTCGATCTTCGTGACATCCAAGCATTCGAGAACTGGTTGTATGACGAGAACGAAGATACCTGGACATGTGCGGCAGGCCAAGCACGGTCTCTATGCCTCCCTATATCCAAAGCCCCCGCTTGCGCAGGGGCTCGTATGGCGTTTTCGTGTTTACTTGAATTGACCCGCGTCGATAGCTTTTTGCTTCTCATCCAGAATTTCCTGATAACCGGCATCCAGATAAGTCTTCTTCGCATCCTCATAGACTTTGTCGAATTGATCCTCCGGCGCCAGAGCCACCTTCACGTAAAGCTCCTGGAAGAGCGAGTTCAGATCGGCTTTGTACTCGTTTACTTTCTCGAGCACAACGCTGAACAGCGCATCCGGCGTACGGAATTCCGCTAACTTCTCAAAATTATTCAGCACATCTTCAGCCAGGTGCTCGTAGCCGGGAGGCGACCAATTTTGCAAGTAGGCTTTGCGCGTTACAGCCGGATCCGTGTATTGCACAACTTCGCTGACGAGTGCGAAGTAGTCTTTATTGTTGTTCTGGGACAGTACGGATTCCCCTTTGTAATCCGGATTCTTAACGGCAAGACCGTCTGCATCCAGCGTATAGTTCTGGCCTTCAACACCGTTCTGGAGGTAGAACAGGTTCTTCGGCTGACTCATCCATTCGAGGTACATCCATACAGCGGCACGTTCCTCATCCGTCGATTCATAATTGATACCCATAATCAAGCCGAATGGCCAGTATGCACGGCCTTGCGGCTTGTTTCCTTCCGGAACTCCAGCCGTACCTGGAAGTACCGCAAATTGCGCATTCGGATTGTTCTTCAGTGTAGCTGTCAGTACGTCGGTATTGCTGGCGAGATAGAAGCCGTATGTGCCTGTTTTGCCCGCAACAAATTCCGCTTTCGTCTTCGCATCGTCATTGCGCAAATAGAATTCTTTATCGATCAGCCCATGATTGTACTGGTAGTTCAGGTTTTTCAGGTATTCCTCCGTTTCCTTCGTAGTCAAGTCCGCTACGCCAAGATCGGAATACAGCGCGCGGTATTTCGGATCAATCGGCCAATCGCGGAAGGCATAGTTGAAGGTATAGTTGTTCTGCAAGAGGGATGCGCCGGCAACGCCAAGTCCAGCCGCCTTCCATTTCTCCAGCATTTCGTTATATTTCTCAAGAGAAGTCAAATCCTCTACTTTCATGCCAACCTTCTCCACCCAATCTTTGCGGATCAGCGTGGTGAAGTTATCGGCTGGCGGACGCTGTGCGAAGAAGAATACGTTTTTGCCGTCTACGACACCGTATTGCTTGATTGTCTCGCTCATATTTTTCCAGTAAGTAGGCGCGTAGTTGGCAATTTCATCGTAGTCCAGCTCCTGCATGACATCCTCGCCGTAGTAGGCAAGCGCTTGTGGCATATCGTAGTGGAAAATAATATCCGGAGCCTTATGCGAAGCAAGCAGCTGCTCATAGTCCGTTACTTCGCTGTTTCTTGTGATCGGTATGAATTTAACGTCGATATTGTATTTATCGCCGAATTCCTTCTGAATCCAGCGCGTATAGTAGTTATCCGATACATTCCAGCCTTCGAAAGCGCGTTCATAGACCGGAATCTGAAGCGTAACTTTCTCCGGGAAGCCTTTCGAATAATCCGGATACTTGCCTGCCGGGCTTTCGCTTGGCGTATTGCCCGCAGTATCGCTTGCGGAAGGAGAAGGTTCGGTAGAGCTCTTTGTATTCGCATTGTTGTTATTCGTGCAGCCCGACAAAATGCCGAGTGCCACAAACAAAGCCATAAATACGGATACCATATTTTTTCTGCTCATTGCTGGTTCCCCCAATCATTCATTTTCGTATTCGAGATTATTCCTTCACGGCTCCAAGCATAACGCCTTGGACAAAATACTTCTGGATAAACGGGTACACGCAAATAATGGGAAGAGTCGCGAATACCACGCAGGATGCTTTAAGAACTTCGGGATTACTGAGCGATACCTGAGTCGCTTCCAGCTGGAAGCTTTCGCTCGCTTGAATAACCAGGTAATACAGCTTCAGCTGCAGTGGCCGCATATCCACGTTTTGCTTGATGTAAAACAATGCGTCCTGGTACGTATTCCAGCGCCCAACCGCATAGAAGAGAGATAAGGTTGCAATGATTGGTTTGGACAGCGGCAGCACAATGCTGACAAGAATCCGGAAATGCCCGGCCCCGTCAATCCTGGCCGATTCCTCCAGACTGTCCGGTATGCTGCTCGACAGCGCCGTCTTCATGATCAGCAGGTTGAAGGCGCTGAAGGCGGGCGGCAGGATAATGGACCACATGGTGTCCAGCAGCCCCAGGTTGTTCACGAGCAAATATTCGGGAATGATACCGCCGCTGAAGTACAGGGTGAAGATAAAGATAAACGTCAGCACGGTACGTCCCTTTAATTGCTTGCGGGATAACGGATAAGCGGCGCAAATGGTAATAATCATGCCAATGATGGTGAACAGCACCGTTACCAGAACCGATACATACAAGGAACGCAATATACTGCGGTCCGCGAAAATTTTCTTGTACGCCTCGAAAGTAAACCCTTCCGGCCAGATGAAAACTTTATTCGCGATAACAAATGCGTCTTCGCTTAAGGATTTGGATACGACATGCAGAAACGGCAGCAAACAGGCAAGCGAGGCAATGATGATAAAGAGGTGAATAAGCACATCCCAAATATCAAACCGCCTTCTGCGATGAACAGCAAGCGTGCTGTTCGTTGCTTTCATGGTCACCTCTCCTTAAAAGAATTGCCACCTTTATGCTCTATATTAGGGCATTTGTGGGAATTCTTACTTCGTAAGAATTAACTCTATAAAATTCCGTCCTCGCCAAGCTTCTTCGCAATCCGGTCCGCCGCGAGCACAAGCACAAGCCCGATGACAGCCTGGAATAGTCCAAGCGCCGTTGCCCGGCTAAAGTTGCCGCTTTCGATGCCCCACCGGTACACCAGCACGGGAATCGTGACCGTGTATTCCGTCGTAGCCTTGTTTTGCAGAGCGAATACCCGTTCGAACGAGCCTTCCATGACTTTGCCGAGATTCATGATAAGCAGGGTAACAATGGTCACTCGAATCGATGGCAGCGTCACGTTCCATACCTTCCTCCAGCGCCCCGCGCCGTCAACGATGGCTGCTTCGTACATTTCCGGGTTTATGCTGCTGATCGAGGCAAGGTAGATGATCGTTCCCCAGCCCATGCTCTGCCAGACGCCAACCGCCAGATAACTGATCAGCCAATTGGAATCGTCCTGCAGGAACGGAATCCGGTCGCCGCCCATCATGGCAATGAGATTATTGATCGCGCCGTTACTCTCGCTGAGCAGCTGGTAAGCAATTGCGCCGATAATAATCCAGGATAGAAAATGCGGCAGATACAGCAGCGTCTGGTTCACGCGTTTGAATCTTACGCCTCTTACCTCGTTCAGCAGCAAGGCCAGCACGATCGGCATCGTAAAGCTGAATAACAAATCCAGGCTGTTAAGCAAAAGCGTATTGCGGACGGCGCGGCCAAAGTCATGCTTGGCGAATATCTCCTGGAACACTTGAAAGCCAACCCAGTCGCTCCCCCAGAACCCTTTGGCAATCTTATAGTTTTTGAAAGCAAGAATGAGGCCTGACATCGGTGCGTATTTGAAGGTCAGTACAAAGGCCAGCGGAATCATTAACAACGCGTAAAGCTGCCAATCCCGCCGAAGATAATACGCCATCCCGCGTCTGTTTAATCCGAGATGCTTTAAAGCGGTTTCGTTTTGTTGTGAAGCGCTTTCAATTTTCACATTCTCACCCCCCTCAGCCTTTAATCCCCCGGTCCTTTGCTCGCTTCAGACATCGTCCGCGGCTGACCTCATCATACCCCCGCTTTTTCCAAACGGTAAATCTTGAGTATTGATTCTCCCTGTCATTTTTGATCGCAAAGGCATCATTTCTGCTTATCCGGCGCGGTTTTTGATCAAATCTGATAGGCATGAGCAAAAATAAAAGCTGTCCTGCAGGCGGCATGACAGCTCTCATTCTATTACGCTTACGAAGTCTTGGATCTCGACGTCTTATAGCTGCTTGGCGGCATCCCTTCATACTTGCGGAAGAACCGGTTAAAGCTTTGCACGTTATAGTAGCCTACTTCGGAAGCAATTTGCGTGATCGTCATTTTGGATTCGATAAGCAGCTGCTTTGCTTTTTCGATCCGCAATTGATTCATATAATCGATGAGGCTTTTGCCGGTTAATTCATAGACGATCTTCCGCATGTAGGAATAGCTGATGCCAATCTCCTTCGCCATCTCCTCGAAGACGATTTCCTTGCGGAAATGCTCCTCCAGATAACGGATAATCCGCTCGCCGTGATTCGCTTCTCCCGTACTCCGCTCCAGATGCTGCACGATCTCGGTAAAGAAATCGCGGAGATGGTTCTCCAGCTCGTCAAGCGTATCGGTGGAAGCAATCGCCGAGTAGATATTTCCCCGTCCGGAGAAAATCCGCGACGTGCTGACGTTGTTTTCCCGGAGATGACGGATCGTAACGCCAATCAGCTGATTGTAGATAAACAGGATATTGTCATAGGAAACGTTGGAATCGGAATAAATGTCAGCCCGGATACTCTCCAATTCCTTCAGAATGCTGCCTAGGTCCGCACGCTCCAGGAAATTCACGATACGCCGCTCGCTGTTTGCCGGGTACATATATTTCTTGCCGCGGTCTTCATCAGGCTTCCAGTAAAAAATACAGCCGCTCCCCTTGATCATGCGTTGCTTGATGGCATCCGTCGCCTCCGCAACCCGCTCGGGGATCGACTCGCTGAATTCCGTCCGGCCGCTGACGCCGGTCGTAACCGAATGACCAAGCAGGTCCAGCGCCGTATCGCGGATTTGAACAAGCGTTGCCTTTATTCCTTGAAGCCCGTTCTCCGCCTCCTCCTGCCCGTAGTTGATCACGAATGCGAAGCAGCCTTCGCCTTGATAAATTCCCCGGGCATGCAGACCATCCGGAAACAGGCTCTCGCATTTCGTGAGAAGGAGATAACGGTGGAAGCTGCGGGTCTCCGGATTATTTTTGCTCGCGTATCTCCTATACCGGTCGATGGAGATAACCGCTACGGTGTAATAGGGCCCGGGAAACATCTCGGCGATCTGTTTCTTCACTTCGCCGCGCAGCAACTGATGAATCGATAAGCTTCGGGTATCCTGCTCCCGCTCTTGCAGCAGCGTATGCAAGCTTTCCTCCTCTTCCTGCATCCGCCTGAAAGCCGACTCCAGGAAAGCCAGCTCGTTTTTGTTCGTGCCGCCGTGATTGCTGCGCTCGCGCATTGTGCGGACAAGCTTCCGGAGCGGCTGGGATAACCAGGTGGCCAGCAATACGGCAATAATAGTGCCTGCGATGATGATCATGCCCGTAATGAAAATGATGCCCTTCTGCAGGTTGTACGTCTTCGTCATTAACTGGTCCATCGAATAAATATTGACGTTCCACCAGCCGAGCTGCACCGAGCGGGACCAGGTATACAGCAGCCGCTGGCCGTTTAATAGATGGTAGGCATAGCCTTCCCTTTTGCTATTGCTTAGGATCTGCCGGATAAAAGGCTGCTTGTTGCCGTCCGTCAGAAGCAAAGACTTGTCAGGATGCGAAATAATCGTGCCGTCGGATCTCAGAAGCATATAGCCTTCCGAACCCGGTTCTGAGGATTTTAAATAGCTTGCAATCTGGCTCTCCTTCAAATTCACGACAATCGTGCCGCGCGTAGTCGTTGACAAGCGGTTTAACGGCAGCACATAGGAGACGACCTGCATGCCGGATTGCAATTTGCGGGGGTACCAGACGCCTCCGATTCCTCTCCGACCCGCAAGCGCCTTTTCCATCCAATCGACCGGTTCGTATCGGTCCAGCGTCGTAATTCCCCGGTCGGTCGAGACCACGTAATCCGCTTCGTCAAGCAGGAAATAGGTCGAGTATACGCCGTCCACGCGGTGGTTCAGACTCGCCAGTTCATTTAGTATTCTTAGCGCGCTGTACACGTCGCTATAGTCCGAATTAAGCGCCGAATACGTCTTGAAGCTGCGGATCCGGTCGAATATATTCGTGCCGGCCAGCTGGACCGCATCCTGCGCCAAATTGCTCAGCGCATTCTCGTTAAGCTCCCTGTTTGCGATAAGTCCCTCCAGCGAGGTATCCGCAATGGCGCCTTCCGAATAACCCACGATCTGCGTCCCGCTATACCAGGTCAGTATGGCCGTCGGAATAGCCATGACACAGATCAGAATCAGCATCAGCTGAAGCATCATGGGAAATCGTTTCATCCGCCCGTCCTCCTATCGTTATTCATAATAGCCATGGAGTTCCTCTAAGCCGGATTTTTGTAAGCGCTTTAAATTTGTTCGAAAAAACCACCGACTCAACTACCAATATTGGATAATTATACACGATAAAGAACGGCTGGGTCTATTTCCCTATTTGAATTTTCACTATAAAAATAAGCCAGCCGTATAAAGAGCGGCTGGCTTATTTTTGAACCGGAGCTGCTATGCCCCTACACTACGCTTGATTAAGCTTAATGATCCGCACGTCATAGCCTTTAAGCTCCGTTGCGCCGCCTTGGACGCTGGCGCCCGTAAGCAGATCGGTCCCGGTCTGCTCTCCAAGCGCAACCGTAACGGCATCCGCATTGTGATTAAGCACAAACAGATAATCCTGGCCGTCTTTGGAGCGGACCGTTGTCTCCACGCCTTCCGGCGTGCCGGAGACAAGCGGCTTGATGCCGCGGGAAGCGCATAGCCGAGGCAGCCAGTCCCGCAGGAAGGCTTCTTCCGGGCTTGTCGCCAGGTACCAGGCTTCGCCTTCGCCAAACTTGTTAACCGTCAGAGCAGGCATGCCGCGGTAGAAATCATCCCCGTATACGGCCTTTACTTCGGCGCCTTCCGAATGAATCAGATCGCAGAGCATGCCGCACTCGTATTCCGCCTGCGAGCCAAGCGTGCCATCGGACAGAACAATCCGGTTGCGCTGCGAAGGAAGCAGGGCATCAATCTCTTCCGCCCAGATGCCGAATAAGTTACGCAGCTTGCCCGGGTAACCGCCCAACGTTACCAGATCGGTCTCGTTTACGATACCGCTGAAGTAGGTTGTAATAACCGCGCCGCCTGCAGCCGTATAAGCTTCCAGCTTCTCCGCCACGCCATCCTTCACCATGTACATGACTGGCGCAATCACCAGGTCGTAGCCGCTGAGGTCCGCTTCCACGCTGACCACGTCCGCCGCAATGCCGGCACGGTACAAAGCATCATAGAATTTATGCGCTTCATTCACGTATTTAAGAGCAATGGACGGACCGCTGGACATTTCAATCGCCCACCAGTTTTCCCAATCGAACAGGATAGCGACCTTTGCTTTCACTCTCGCATCCAGCAAAGCATCTCCCAGCTTCCCAAGCTCTGCGCCAAGCTCCGCGCATTCGCGGAATACGCGGGTATGCTCGTGGCCGGCATGCTCGATAACCGCGCCGTGATATTTCTCGCAGGCGCCGACGGAACGGCGCAGCTGGAAGAACAGGACCGTATCCGCTCCGCGGGCAACGGCCTGGTAGCTCCATAAGCGCATAACGCCCGGGCGCTTTAGCGAGTTGTACGGCTGCCAGTTCTGCTGGCTTGGCGTCTGCTCCATCAGCATAAACGGCTGGCCTTCCTTCAGGCCGCGCATCAGATCATGCATCATGCCGGTATAGCTGTGCGGCGTATCGAAGCGAGGGTAGTTATCCCAGGATACAACGTCCATATGCTTCGCCCATTTATGATAATCCAGCTTTTTGAAAGCGCCCATCAGGTTCGTTGTAACCGGAATATCCGGCGTAACCTTCTTGACCGCTTCGTACTCCAGCTTGTAGCACTCGAGCAGGCTGTCCGAATGGAAACGCATGTAATCAAGCGACAGACCTTGGAAGTTTGTCTCCGTCCGGCCGTTGGCGCCGTACCATTCCTCGCTGCGGCCGCTTGGCAGAACGATATCCTCAAAATCATAGAAAATATGACCCCAGAACGCCGTATTCCATGCTTTGTTCACTTGTTCAATCGTTCCGTAACGATCCTTGAGCCATATACGGAATGCCGCTTCGCAATTATCGCAATAGCAGTTGCCCGCTCCGCCGTATTCATTGTTGATATGCCAGATAAGCAGGGCCGGATGATCTTTGTACCGTTCGGCGAGCTTCCCGGCCATGCGCACCGAATACTTCCGGAATGTCGGGCTGTTCGGGCAGGAGTTATGGCGTCCGCCAAACTTGCGTTTGTTGCCGTTGAAATCGACTTGCAGCACATCCGGATATTTACGGGCCATCCACGCGGGATGCGCCGCCGTGCTTGTTGCCAGACAGACGCCAACGCCGTCCGCATGAAGCTTGTCCATCATTTCGTCGAGCCAGCCGAAATCGTAGGTATCCTCGTCAGGCTGGTTTTTTGCCCAGGCGAATACGTTAAGCGTCGCCACATCGATTCCGGCAAGCTTGAACATCCGTAAATCCTCGTCCCAGACTTCCTTCTCCCATTGATCCGGATTATAGTCACCGCCGTACCAGATCTTCGGTATTTTCGCATTTATCATCTTGTCACACCTCATTGTATATGATAAAACTGCATTATCTTTTTCTATTGTAAGCCCTAATATTTCTGTAACCCATATAAAATTAACGATTTCACATATAAAAATAGGGAGGTTCCTATGATGCGACGAGTCGTTCCCGCCTTCCCTTCGGAGCAGCTGCCCCTGCAGCTCGAAACGATTGGCTTGAACCCCGACCAGGAAACCTTGGACAGACCGGAAGGCTATCCGTATTTCCACTGGCTCCAGACGCTGGAAGGGGAAGGCGAATTAACGGTCAGCGGTCAAACCTGGAAAATGAATGAGCGCTCCGGCGTCCTTCTTGCCCCGGGCACGCCGCACCGGTACGAGGCCAGAAACGGCTGTTGGCAGACGGGTTATATCACGTTTCGCGGAGGGATGGCCGCCAGTATCGTGCAAGCCATCGGCTGGGGAAATGCCGAACGCTTCCAGTGGGAAGCCGGCAACGACCGGATTAGCGATCAGTTATTCCGCATGCTCGCCTTTGCCGAAGCCGGAAGCGATCCATCCGGGTGGCAGTCATCGGCCGATTTATACCAATTCCTGACGCTCCTTCGGACCAATGCCCGCACGGATAACCGACCGTCCATGTCCAAACGGCTGGAGCGGATTCAAGTGCTGCTGTCCTGGCTGGAGCAGCATTTTGCCAACCCGGAGATCGGATTGGCGGACATGGCCGCACAGCTTGGAATCGGCGAGAGACAGCTGAACGAAAGATTCCGCGAGCTGTTTGGCCAAACGGCCTACTCGTATCTCATTCAGCTTCGGATCCGGAAAGCGAAGGAATGGCTTCCCTCCCGGCCGGACTGGACGGTGCGCCGCATCGGCGAGGCGGTAGGCTTTCGCGACGCGAGCCATTTCGTCTCCACCTTTCGCCAACGGGAAGGCATGACGCCGGAGACCTACCGAAAGCTGTATGGACGTTAATATTGTGAAGGGATCCATCTATTATGAATAGTAACGGTCGCGATACTCCTGCGGCGTGCAGCCTTCGTTTTTCTTGAATTGATACGTAAAATAAGCAGGCGTTTGAAACCCTATCCGTTCTGCTACTTCGTATATTTTTATGGTAGGATCCTGCAGCATTTCCTTCGCTTTTTTCATTCTCAGGTTTTTCACAAAGTCGGAGATCGTCTGCCCTGTTTCTTTCTTGAATAACACGCTTAGATGGCCTGCGCTAAGATGAAACTTGTCAGCGAGCTGTTTCGCGGTTATGCTGACCGGCAGCTGGTCTTCCATATGGGACACGATGCGGCTAATCAGATGATGCTGTTGGAGTGACCGTTCTTTTCTCTCAAACAAAACAGCCGAACGAATATAATCGATAACAATATCCTTCGTCGCATCGATTGTTTTGCAATCCAGAAGTCGATGCCAAGCGCGCTTGTTCAGGAAATTAATCTCTTCCGAGTCTTGCCATACTTTTAAAGACAGCTCGCCAAGCAAACTGATGCTAAGCGATTGGATATAAGCGAAGGTATGCTCTCTTCGCTCCAAATCCGTAAAGGACTGTTCAACCTTATCAATCAATAATATCGGATCGTCACTTTCAGCCAGCATTAGCAACTCGGGCAGCATATTCTCATGCATTCGAAAGTCCTCAAATGCTTTTCTCTCCGCATTTCCTACATAAACGAGCTGCCCGCTCCCGCTATGCCGGGCATCGGCGATCGTAAATTTCACTTCCCTGAAGAGCTGGTTCATTTCCTGCCATTCGCTGCCCCATCGGCTGATCCCAACGGTAACCGATACACCATAGCTATTGTGCATATATTCCTGAACGAAATTGATTTGTTTGCTTATATAGCTTCGTTTATCAATCGGCGGACTAACAATAATAGCTACAAGCTGATCCGGCCTAATTTTTGAAACCAGAACATCGCCCAGCTCCCTTAACGCTATAGACGTCGATTGTTGAAGGGCCGAACCAACCATAAGCCTGTTGTGCGCACTGACGGAAGAATCGGCGTAGTTGTCGAGAACAGCTGTAATCAGTTGTATACCATCCGTCGGCCTCTGGGGCAGATGAAGTAGTTGGCACCAGGAGTGCAAAGTCTCCTCCTCCATCGCCTCTTCCTCCAGCAGATCGAAAATAAACGTGTCCTTGAGCATCTCCTGGCTATCCGTTACGATTTCCTTAAGCTTTACGGTCTGTTCATTAATCTGGGTTATCCTTTCAATCGTCTGCCGGAATGCAGACAGCTTGCGTTCGATTTCGGATAATTTGAGAGGTTTAAGCACGTATCCCTTTGCCCCAACTTCAATCGCTTCCTGAGCAAATTCAAATTCGTTGTAACCGCTGATGACTAGAATTTGAATATCGGGATATACCCGTTTGGCTTCCGCCGCAAGCTCAATGCCGTTCATGCCGGGCATAGAGACATCGGTTATCAGCACATCAATCGGACTAGCTTCCAGTATAGGGACAGCTTCCTCGCCTGACTCCGCTGTAAGCGGGTTTGTATAACCAAGCTTAGCCCAAGGGATATGCCTGACCAATCCATAAACATTTGACGGCTCGTCATCTACAATAAGTGCTTGCAGCAAGATTATCCCTCCCGTTGAATATGCGGCTTATGGGTATAAACAGGCATTGTAATTCTAATGAGAGTTCCCGTGTCGGGGCTGCTCTCAACGTGCAATTTGCCTGCTTCGCCAAAGTACAAATGAAGGCGTTCTCTAATATTTCTTAGCCCAAACCCATTCCCTTTTCCAGCTTTTTCCCCATTTTGAATCCGTTCCAGCGTTTTGGAATCCATCCCGGTGCCATTGTCCATTACTTCGTATCGAACCTGATTATTAAAACGTTTTACACGAATGACAATATAAGCATGAGGCCGGGTAAAGATCTTCCCGTGTATATAGGCATTTTCTACAATCGGCTGCAAAATCAGCTTGATTGAGTACAGCTCCGGTACATCCTCGTCGATATCCCATTCTATACGGACGCGTTCCGGATAGCGCAGCTGTTGAATATCCAGATAAGCTTTTACATGTTCCAGCTCATTATGAATCAACGTCACGTTAGAGGTATTATCAAGGGCGAACCGGTAAAAAGTTGTTAAGGCTTCAATGGTCTCAACCTGAGTGTGATCGCCTTGATCTAGAGCACGCCATTGCAGCAGACTAAGCGAATTATAGATAAAATGCGGATTAATCTGTGCTTGAAGCGCCCGGAAGGAAGATTCCTTCTCTTCCAATTTGGCGCTGCTCAGCATTTCTATCACCGAACCGAGCTTACCCGCCATTTGGTTAAACATAAGCTCGAGATCCCCAAGCTCATCCGTGCTTTTGCTTTGGACAGATACATCAAAATCACCCTCGGCGATATCGCTCATCCGGTGACCAAGCTTACGAATACGAAAAACAATGTTTTTCAGTACAATCCTCACAAGAAACAGAGAGAAGAACAGGAAAAAGACAGTTATAGCAACAATACTGTAGACAATAAACGCAGACTGCTTCTCCATTTGACGCATCTGGATAAGAGCGGCCACCTTCCATTCGCCATTGATGTGACGAACCGTGAAGTATTCGCCGTTATTCGTTCGGCTCGCATCTTCTTTCACGCTCGTCCAAAGCTTGGATAAGGCTGTCTCTCCAACGGGCTTGCCTATCAATGAACGGTCTGAAGCCGCAATAATCCGGTCATTCTCGTCTAATAAAAACAGGCTTCCCGAGCCTTTGAAAGGACGGTCCATTAGTTCGCCAAATACGCTGTTATAGTCGAGAAGCATATAGATGGCACCATAGGTATAGCCCGTAGCGTTCGTAATTTTTCTGGAGACAGCAAGCTGTGCATGTTCCCCCGGTGCATCGGACCATTGCAATGCGATGGGCGAAGCCATCACGCTATCATACCAGGATTTCTCGTCGGTATGATTTAACAGTCTGCCAGACGGTTTCCATAACAGTCCTCCATCTTCCGTAAGCGTTGGATTGTCATGATAAATCCGAAAGTTTTCAATACCCGGCAAATAGCGGCTCATCACCTGAAAGGAGCGGTCAATATAATTCACCGATTCCAGCTGTTCCGTAAAGCTCGTATAGGTTCGGCTTAGCCTGGAAATAAGCTCTCCGTCGGTCCCCGTCCGGTTCGCAAGAAGATCATAGCTTTGCTTGCGGAATTCAACGCTCTGCGTCGTCTGACGAACCGCTTCATTAATCGTGACGATATAATTGTCCCTGACGTTCTGAAGAGCCAGATAACCCGCTCCAACTCCCAGAATAATGGTAGGTATAACTACGATCAGTCCATAGAGCAAGACAATTTTGCCGCGCAGACTCATCCTGCGGGTCAATCGGATCGTATTTCTCTCAATCCAGCGTCGCATCAGGCATTTCTCCCATTCTTTGCCCGGTATCGTTATCTGCCAGGAAACTGCAAAGGGAGCATCCCCGGTAAAGGGGCTGCTCCTCGATATGCGTTTATCTCTTTATTTATTGCTCATTGCTTGGTATAACTCATTCCATTCTGTCTTCAGCTCGCTCCAATGTCCGCGTTTCTCAAGCGCGGAAGCGAACTCCGTCCATGCTTTCTCGAATTGCGCGTCATCCTTCGCCATAAGAAGCTTGGCGCGGTACTCTTTATATACGGTAGTTAATTCAGGTGCGTATTTTTCCCAAGCGCCGCCTGCTTTTGCTTTAACCATATCATAATTTTCCGCAACGCGAGTAGCTCCCATTTTGGCAATCTCTTGAGAGAACTCTCCTGTCTTCACACCGCCGGCATGAACATTTTCGTTAGTCCACCAAGCATACCATTCATTGCTGTAGTTCGAAGTCATATAGAGCTCCGGCGTCACTTGCGCTTTCTTGGCCTGATCACCCGAGTTGCGCAGTGCTTTGTAGTTCTCGTCCGTAAATGCCCACTTGCCGTAAGGCTGATCCACCCATCCCCAATATTTCCCTACCGGACCCTCATTGACGACCATGTTCTGCTCCGGCTTCTGCGTTAAGGTATAATCATAGAATTTAAGAATCGCATCCAGGTTTTTCGTATTTTTGCTAATATACGTATCGAAGCCTGGATAAGGATTAATCACTTGCGTAGTGCCCAGTACGTTTACGCCTTCAATTTTCGGGAAAGGAATCGGTTTGTAGAACCAGCCCGGTCCTGTCGGGCCATCCAGCTGCTCCCATAAAGATGAGTCAAAATTCCAGAAGCTTCCGATGTTCATTGCATAACGGCCGTTTTTGTTCTTTTCAACATATCTTTCACTCTTATCCGTCAAAGCCTCAGGATCAATGAGCTTATCACGATACAAACCGTTCATCCACTTGTAAGCAGCCTTGAATCCCGGATTATCGTACATAAAGATAAAGTTGCCGCCATCTTGTTTCACCGGAGTAACCCCGCCAGCCGATGCAACCGTTACGCCAAAAGCGGCCAGAACCGCATTCTCATCGTTTTTATCCGTAAGAATACCAAGCGGCAGCAGGTTTTTGCCCGACTCATCCTTAAGCTCTGCCGCTTTCTTCAGATACGATTCTACGCCATCAAGGGTAGTCAGATCATTCTCCGTCATACCCACCTTCTCCAGAACGTCCGTCCGGATAAACCAGGCACTGGAAGACCAGCCCGGCCATGGCTCGGAAGGATTACTGTCGAACCAGCTAGGAAGCGACCAGATATGACCATCAGCATCCTTCATCTGCTCCAAATATTCCTTCGGAATAGCAGCCAGACTTGGATACTTATCAGGCATGTTAAAATATTGCTCAAGAGGCATTAGCAGATTTGAACGCTTCATCGCATCGTCAATCACCTGGCTGCGGTTGAAGATCGCCGCGTCATCAAAGCCGCCTGTATTAAGCTTGAGGTTAAGCGCTGTCAGCGCGTCGCCTTGCGTCGCTTCAAGCTGAACGTCAACGCCCGGCTCTTCTGTTCTCCAGTATTGCTGCACCAGGCTGTCATTGTTAACCGTTGCCGTCCAGCCCAGCCACAGCTTGAACTTGCCTCCGCTGTCCTTCGTATTTGTATTCGTTGAACTAGCTGCTGCATTATTCGGTTCTGTATGGCTGTTTCCGGAGCATCCGGCCGCTATACCTACCGTAGCTGCCAGGGTAAGAGCAACGATACCGCTTCTTTTCAATTTCATGCTTTTTCCTCCCCTATTTATGCGAGTCTAGTCTTTCCAATGGTATATGGTAGATCAATTATACCCGAAGGTGAAAGGGCTATCGCCATCCTTGGCGAAGCTCGTTTCAATCAGCCTTTGACCGATCCGATCAAAACGCCTTTGGCAAAGTATTTCTGCAGGAATGGATAAATGGCGAGAATCGGAAGAGCACTGATCATAACCGTAGCCATTTTGACCGACATCAGCGTAATATTATCCATTGAACTCCGTGCCAGTACTTCCTGATTTTGATTAGAGCTCATGATCGCAGATAAGTCTTGTGCTGTCAGCAGCTGCTGCAGAAAGGTTTGGACCGGGATTAAATTCTGGCTCGTTACATAAAAGGCGCCCGAGAACCAGTCATTCCAATGGCCGACAGCCGTAAATAGTCCTAGAGCGGCAAGCATGGGCTTCGACAGCGGCACGATAATCTGAATCAGTATCCGAACGGGGCCGGCACCGTCCAATTCGGCGGATTCGAACAATGCTTCAGGAATGCCATGTATAAACTTTTGCATAACGAACATGTTCCACGCCGAGAAGAGACCCGGGATGATAAACACCCAAAACGTATTGGTTAATCCGAGCTTAAACAATTGTATATAGAAAGGAATCAAGCCTCCGCTGAATAGCATCGTTAAGAGAATATAAGTCAGTATGCCGTTTCTGAACGGAAGGCGTTTATATGATAATCCGTAAGCAGCTGCCAGGGTAATGGCAAGCCCGCCGATAGTGCCAATAACCGTTCTTGCAATCGTGATCAGATAAGCATGGCGGATGACCTGATTCCCAAGCACGATTTCATAGTTGATCCACGTAAATGACCTCGGCCAGAGATACACGCCGCCTTTTGCTGCATCTGCTCCGGTATTAAGCGAGATAGCCAGCATATACACAAAGGGATATATAATGGAAACGCACATGAGTAAGAGCAGGATTAGGATAATCCATTGTCCGACCCGTTCAAGCCCCGTTGCCTTCATCTGTCACCACAGCCCCTCGCCGTTGATTTTCTTGGAGAATGAGTTTGTTGTCACGACAAGCAGCAGACTAATGATCGACGAGACGAGGCCAACTGCGGTTGCCATTCCAAAATACCCCTGTTGAAGCCCGTTGCGAAGCACATACGTATCGAGAACATCGGCAACTTCCTGATTCGCTGAGTTCATCATCGGATAAATTTGATCCATCCCCACTGTAATCAAGCTTGGAATACTCAGAATAAGCACGATGGAGATTGTTGGCAAAATGCCCGGAAACGTAATATGCCGAATCTGCGCAAATTTCCCTGCCCCTTCAACCTTTGCTGCCTCATAAAGCTGCGGATCAATCGTGGAAATCGCTGCCAGATAGAGAATAGTGTTCCAGCCCACCTCTTTCCACAAGCCGCTGGATACGATCATCGGCCGGAACCATTCATTGGAACCAAGGAAGAAGATCGGCTCGCCGCCTACACGTCCAATAAGGTCATTAACCAGCCCGCCGTCCAATGTCAGGAACGATTGCAGAATATAAGCCACGACAATCCATGAGAAGAAATGCGGAAGATAGCTGACCGACTGGACGAACTTTTTGAAGAAAGGATGCGCCACCTCATTAATCATAAGAGCAAGGATAATCGGCAGCGGGAAACCAAAGACGAATTTCAATACCGAAATATAAAGGGTGTTCTGGACCACCTTCCAAAATTGCGGCTCATGCACGAATGAGAAATTGTCAAAACCAACCCAGCTGCTGTCCCAAATCGAAGTGCCGATGGAGAAGTTCTTGAATGCGATCTGAATGCCCAGCATCGGAATATAGTTGAATAAAAACAACAGCACAACCGCGGGCAAAATCATCAAGTACTGCCAGCGGTATTTATACATCTTAGCTATCATGTGTGTCCCCCTCCTTAGCTACACCTTCATTCTAATCGCAGGGCAAAAAGGGAGAAATGTAACAACGATCAGATTTCTATCAATTTGATAAGATGTTTGCAATAAAAAAACAAGCAGTGACAGTCCACTGCTTGTTTCTTTCACAACGATTGACGGCGGTACCAGGGCAGTCTGGACAGAGGCGATACATCCAGCCACACAGGACAACAACCTTAAACTATTGCAACAGACTATAACGAAAAGCCCTCGCGCAAGCTAAACTTGCGCCAGGGCTCTTTCTCTGCGTACGACAAACAGGATCCACCATCCGAGAAGTCCGCCAAAGCCATTCAGAATAAGGTCGTCGACATCAAAGCTGCCCATGGCCAATAGTAGCTGCGAGCATTCCAGGGCCAGGCTTAGGCCAAACGAAAGCGCCGCTGCGCCAAGGAAAGATATGGAGTCATGCTTCGTCCATAATCCGACAAGAATTCCGCAGGGCAGAAATATCGCGATATTGCCAAACAGATTGACCTGCTCGTGACGGTACGACAGACCGTGAAGATTTTGCGCGATCGATTTGAAAGGGGTAAAATTAGCCCGCTCCAGGCCGTACCGCATGTATTCCGGATATTCTAACGTCCAGTGAAGCTTTTGCCATAGAAACGCTATATTAACCGAGCCGAACTTAAACAGAATCACCTTAAGCAAAATATAAAGATAGAATAAAAAAAGAACCGATAGGATGCTGCCTCTCGTGTATTTCATCATACTTTTCCCTGCCCTTCCGTTAAGCCAATCGCCACCTGCGTTGACTTAATCAGAATAAGACTCATAGTTTAAAAATTAAGCAGGGCAAATCTAAAGTTTTTCTTAATTATTCTCCGCCCAGCATTGGGTTTCCGTCGTGACCGTTTCGCCCGTCTGCACGGATTGCTTCATCATAAGCGCCAGATAATGATCCTGGCAGGCTTCCGCCAGGCTGTAGAAAGCTTCGCCTCCGGCAGCGTATACGCCCATCTTCTCGAGGCATGCCGCCACCGCAATCTCGTCGTCGGTCAGACGCGCCGGCGCCGTGTCATTCTTATAGACGATCTGTTCGCCTAAGTGAAGGCTCTTCAAATAATAGCCTTCCAAATTGCCGTCCAATCCTGCCTGCTGACGGGTCAACTGCAGATGGACCGGCGTTAAATGATCAAGCAAATAACGGACGTCAAAGTTGTTGATTTCACCACGTTCGCCCCTCACAAGCAGGCGCGGCGAGCGGATCCAGGAGAAATACTGGTCGCCCGTAAAATCGTAAACGCCGTATTTGCCGCCAAAATCGAAGGAGGCCATAACCTGCTGCGATTGAACGATGCGGCTCTCCGCGGGCGCACCGGAACGTCCCGGCCCTTCGATAATCGGCGAAGCGAAATTCGCTGCGCGAATGCTTGCGTTCTCGAAGCCGATGCCGAGATAACGGCGCATCAGGCTGATGCCGTGGTAATCATGCGCGGCCGACACTTGCGCCTGCGTCACCTGGCCAAGCTTGCCGGAGCGCACGATGGCCAGCCTCCCGGCGTGATTCGGCTGAAACGCGTATTGCTCGGCAACCTGAATCCGTCCCTTGCCGCCCACCTGCCGGTATAAAGCGATGAGATCCTCCAGCTGCTCGGCTGGCGGCGTTTCGCATAACACCGCAACATCGCGAGCCGTCAATTCCAGCATCACGTCCGGAGCAACCTTCCGCGGCACGCTGACGACAACAAACGCAAGAGAAACCGCATCCAGCATCGCGGCAGCCGTGCGGAAGGTCGGCACGCCCCATGCTTGCTCGAATGCTTTGCCCTTCTCCTCATCCCTCACAACCACGCCTGCAATATCAAACCGTTCGGGCAGCGCTTGTGCAATGCGCAGAAAAAACTCGCTGCGCCAGCCGCCGCCCACAATGCCGAACCGTACAATACTCATAATATCCTCCTCTTGCCCGCTAAGTGTATGTTTAATTCCTTACTCCCTTTAGTATACCAGCTGCAGACGGGCGGCACGAAGCCCGCAGTCCGAAACGTTTCCGGACTACGGGCCTTAGAGACAAGCTGAACCATCAGGATGAGTTTTTTTCGCGGAGACGATCGTGGAGCGAAGCATGGTCAGGCACGGCAACGGACTGCCGGATAGACAGCGTGGGAGAAAGCACGATCCGTTCGCTCTCTTCTCCCGGCTGACTGATCTGGCGGACAAGCAGCTGCACCGCTCTTTGCCCCATCTGTTCAATCGGCTGGGCGACCGTTGTCAGCGGAGGATCCGTGACGGAGGCAAGCACCGTATCGTCAAACCCGACAATCGAGCAGTCCTGCGGAATCCGCAGTCCCAGCTCCTTGGCGGCGCGGAGCGCGCCAATGGCCAGGAGATCGTTGCAGCAGAAAATCGCGGTCGGACGGTCCTTCATCTGAAGCAGCTCCCATGCCCGGTCCTTGCCGTCCTTATGGCCGCAGCTGACGACGAATAACGGATCGAGCATAAGCCCCGCCGCTTCGGCGGTCTGCCTGAATCCCCGCACCCGCTCCCGGCTGCTGCTGATCGAGCCCTGCTCGGCCAGAACGGCAAGCCGGGTATGCCCAAGCGAGATCAGATGCCCGGCTGCCGCAGCCCCTCCCGCGTAATCGTCCACGACTACCGTCGGAACCTCGACGGAAGGAAACTCCCTTGCCAGCAAAGCAACCGGAACTCCTCCCTGAAGCAGCGGATTTAATGCGGACAGCTCCTTCAAGCCGGTACTGATAATAACGCCGTCGACGTTTTTCTGCTGCAGCAGCGCGGCATAATGCTCCACCTTCTCGTCCTTGTTGTCCGTGCTGCATATAAAGACGCTGTAGCCGTGACGTTGTCCTTCATCCTCAACCGCCCTGGCGATTTCCGCGAAGAATGGGTTCGAGATGTCCGGCACAAGCAAGCCTAAAGCATACGTTTTCTTGCCGGTAAGCGCGGATGCGATCATGCTTGGCTTGTAACCCATGCGCAGCATGATCCGCCTGATCTCTTCCCGGCGCTCCTCGCTGATTTTCCCTTTGCCGTTAATGACAAGGGATACCGTGGCAATGGATACGCCGGCTTCTTTAGCTACATCGTATATGGTTGCTTTCATCATTGACGGTCTCCAATCGCGCGAAACATAGTTAAGTCCATTATGCGCGTTAAGGAGAGCGCTTTCAACGTTTATCTGGAATATTTGAAAATTGCTTTTTTAAGAGCTCAAGTTTTCCACTTCAACCGATAGAACGTTTTTAAACCGGCGCATTTCCTCATAGATCGAAGTCGTCGGATACGGCTCTCCGGATGACAGGACAAGCCGGATTTGCAGCCGGCCCTCCCCGATATCCTTGATCGTTGTATGCTTGATCTGATGATCCGAGCGGATGCTTGCCAGCATCCCGTCCAGCTCGGCCGAGCGGTCGAAGGTCAGGCAGACCGATACGTCGCGCTCCCGCAGCTTGGAAGGGCCAAGCGCCCGAACGGCAAGGGGCACGAGGTTAACGGCAAGAATGATAATGCCGGCTGCCGTGAAAGCTTCCTTGTAAAAGCCCGCTCCCGCCGCGATGCCCAGCGCCGAAGCGGACCACACCATCGCGGCTGTGGTCAGGCCGGAGATGACATCGTTGTTCCGCCGCAGAATAACACCGGCCCCGATAAAGCCAACCCCGCTTACGATTTGCGCGGCGAGTCGCATCGGATCCATGTTGGTCATCCCCGGATGGGCAAGCCTGGAGGCCGCTTCAATGGACACCATCGTAATGAGGCAGCTGGCTACCGAGATGACCATGCTTGTCTTAATGCCAAGCGGCTTATGACGAAGCTGACGGTCCACGCCGATGAGCAGACCTAGGGCTAACGCCGCCCCAAGCTTAATTGCAAACAACCGTAATCCCCTCCTTGCGAAGCCGCACGCCCCCGTTAGACAACGCTTCCTGCGCGGTTAAGCCTGCTTACCTCAACTCCGGCAAGCATCATAATGCCGATGCCATGATTGTCGTTAACGACCGTGCGCAGGTCGTGCATATAGTAATCCGGCGAGAAGGAGTATCGCGAGCCGCTGCATACGCCATGGACGTTACCTCCGCGGTCGATCGCATTCTCGGTCAGACCTTTCCAGGCTTTCCTCGCTGCGGCCGCGTAATCGCGGTCCCCGTTATCCAGCCAGCCGAAACGGACGCCTCGGGAGAAGGCATAAGCGAACATCGCGGTACAAGAAGCCTCCTCGTACGCTTCGGGCTCGTTCAGCACTTGTCTCCAAAGGCCCGAGCCGCTCTGCAATTCGGCTACTCCGGAACACATCGCATTAAAGAAGTCGAGCAGCGCTTCGCGGTCCGAATGATCCTCCGGCAGACGTTCAAGCAGCTCGGACAGCGAGAACAGCACCCATCCGTTGCCCCGTCCCCAAGGCACTCGGGTTGCCTGGCCGTATTTGAAATCATAGACATGCGACATAATCCGTTCTTCTTCTATAAACAGGTAACGGCGGAACAGCAAAAACTGCCGGGCAGCTTCGTTCAGCACTTCCTTGTCGCCGGTTATAACGGCGTAACGGGTCAGGAACGGCGCGCTCATATAGAGATCGTCCGCCCACATGGTGTTGTCGAAGTATTCTCCTTCGCTCAGCCGGAAGAACGCTCCGTCTTCTCTCCGCTCCAAACGCTTCAGCATAAAGTCAACGATGGAGTCCGCAATGCGGCGGAACACGCCGTCTCCTTCCTGAAGGCAGGCTTCCAGCATCGCCGAGCCAAACGAGCCGCAATTGTCCAGCATCTTCATTAGCACCAGCTGATGATTAACGCTCGGGAATCCGTACTCTTCCCGGTCCCATAAGGAATAATCGTACATATCCGTACAGGTGCGGATATGCGACAGGGCATAACGGGACCAGTCCTCCCGGTTCAATTCGCGGGCCGTTCGCAGCAAGCCGTACATCGTAACGCCAAGCGGATAGTCCCACCGCCCGTAATTGGTAGCCGTGCCAACCGTCCATTTATTGCTCAGCATCGCATTTTCATAATAAGGACGCAGCCGGGTCTTAGGCATATCCAGCTCCCAATACGAGCGGCCCGCATCCTGACCGTCTAGTCGAACGGCAGGCAGCAGAGCCGACAAACGGCCAACCGCCGAAGGGTCCAGCTCCGCATTTGCCGCGATTGGACCGGCATAGATCCATTCTCCGTCATAGCCATGAATGTGTACGGGCTGCCGAAGAGCCATCGGCTTGCCGTCCGAGGAAGCCTTCAGCTCAAAGCCCCAGCCTTGCTCTCCGCTTTCCGTGCGAATTATCAGATCACCGTTACCGGTATCCGGCTTAAGACTTTCGCGAAACACTCCCGCTTCAGCCAAGCTTAGTACCAGCTGGCCGTCCAGCCATACCGACGCCGGTCCCAATACCCGTCCTTCAAGCACGAGCGAATCGGTTCCCGGCAGCAACGGAAGCTTGGTCCAGCCGCAGCCGGCCACGGTTGTCTCCGGAGTACCGAAGAGGCGCTCCAGGTTCGGCTTCGAAGCTTCATCCTCCTGCCACTTCGTGCGGGGAAGCCAGCGGATGCCGGTCTCCTCCTCGGGCAAGCGTTCGTTAGGGAATCCTGTCTCCCCGTACAATGCTTTCTTTACCGGTTCGGAGAACACCCATCCGGCGCTTCCGTCCCGTCCCGCGAATGGAGCAAGCACGTTCAGAATGCGCACCTTCGCCTCATCCGCCCCAAACCGGCAGCCAAAGCCCGCAGGGGTCCGTCTCGCCTCGACTAGAATCCGGTTCCAGCCTTGCGTCAGCAGCATCGGAACTACGACGCGGGCATCCGGCTTCATTTCCTCCACGGCGGAAGTCCGGAACAGCAGTTGATCGTTCATGTATAGCCGAATGGGGCCGATCGGCTCCAGATTGCAATCGATCGAGCGTTCATTGTCGCTCCATACAAGCCCGTAGACGTAAGCGTAATCGCCGGTTACCGCATCCGGCCATCTGGAGCCAAGCTCCATGTCGTACAAGCCTTCTTCATTTTGCAGAATGCCTTGCTTCGAGAAGGGGCGATACGCAAACGGGATTGGCGGATTTGCGCCGACATAACGGCTAGCCAATAGCTCCAAAATGCGGTGCTCTTCATCGCCAAACGCAGATCTGGCACTATCCCGAGGCTCTATATACACGGTCATTGTCCGTTTCTCCCCCCATCATTTGAAGACGAAAGCCGAATATCAAAGGTCCGGTCGTACGGCGTCAGCACATTCACCACAAGCGTCTGGCAGTCAGCCGGGTAGGCTGCTCCGCGAATCGACTTCATCCGATGCTCATGGGCGCCTCCGTCCAGTTGAATCCAGTCTTCGCCGGCCATGAACGTTACGATGCCCTCTTTCCAAAATTCGGTTCCCGTCTCCGCAGGCGTCCGATCTCCCCCGCTAAGCTCTCCGTCTTTCCCGAAAATAAAGGAAATCTGGGTCAACAGCACATCCGGCTTGCCGCAGCTTACGCGCAGTCGCCAGCCTTCAACGGTTTCAGTCAGCTCCACCTCCACCTGATGCTGCTGAAGATGCGTGACCTCGCGCAGCTGATGCGGCAGCAGATACCAAGGGCTTACCTGTTCTGCCGCCGATTCGGGCAGTTTGTCAGCGGCAATCGGACCGTAATAGCCCTTCGTTTCCGAACCGCTGAGCCTGTAGCCGTTCTCCGCCTGATCCAGCTCGTTCATCTTGATAAAACCCGGCTCAAACGAGCTGCTTACCTGCACGCCAAGCAGCTTAGCTTTGCCATGGCGAAGCGCAAAGAAGGAATTCGTCTCCGCCATTACCGTCACGCTGGTCCGCCCATCCCGCTGCCGGGCAACCGGTGCGCCAAATTCCGGATGAAGCCGGCTGTGATAAATTTTCCCGCCGTGTCCGGCGGCGTCCATCCGGCCTAAATAATGCTTCCTGTCGAACTTTCCGTTAATAACAACCTTGTAGGACTCCGGCAACCGGCCTGCCTCAACGGAAGGGGTGCGCAGCTCCGGGTGCAGCAAGAGGCCCAGCAAAGCGTTGTTGGGAATCGCTCCCGGATGGGTGGACGACTCGGCGCCCAGCTTGGCAAGCGCGGCGAATAACGGATCCTTGTCGTATTCGGCCATCAGGCAGGCTACGAACAAATAGCCGGACATATCGTATTTATGGCCAAAGTCCTGCCGGCCGGAATAGTCGGTTACGACTTCCCCTTCCGGATGAATCAGGTAAGCCATCATCCGCAGATTGCGGCGAACCGGCTCCAGCAGCTCGGGACGGCCAAGCAGCTCGGCGGTGTGGAAGAGCATCACGTCGCTTACGCCGTTATAAATCCCGTTGCTTCGTTCCGTCCATTCGCCGTCCTCCGTGCAATCCATCCCTTCCGCGAGCCATGCTTCGGCGCGGGCAATCAAAGCCTCATTGCCCGTAAGTGCATAAAGGAAGCCAAGCGCAGCCGTCAGCACCCAGCGGTGGTTAGGGGTATGGCAGCCGCCGGTAAGCATCGCCGGAACCGATTGCTCCAGGAAACGCCTAATCTTTAGGCATACGGGCTCCAAGGCCTTCCATTCGTGTTTGTCCAGCAGCTCGTACAGCTGGGCGAGCCCCACGACGGCAAACGCCGTGTCCGGCGGCGAATGCATATTCGTCCAGCCCGGGGAGATCGTGCCGTCGGCATGCTGCTGACGGACAATAAATGCCGCCGCCTTCTCCAGGCTGGCAAGCAGCTGCCCGTCATGATAGTAACGGGAATCCGAATTAACGAGCGCGCAGCCCCAAATCGCCATTACGGCTAACGTGCCGGTATGGGTAGGAAACGGAATCCCGCTGTCCGGATCCGCAACCCCGCCATAAAAGCGGCTTTGGCTGTCCTTTATTTGATTATCCAAACCTGGCGCAACCCAGTCGTCATTAACGGCTACAAGCTTCTCGTACATCGTAATCATCCTTCCAAAGGCTCCTTCAAGCCGGCAAGTGTATGTCTGATCGTTGCGAGTTCCGCTTCGATCCTATCCGGTATTTCCTCGTACAGCGATTTCCATGGAACAAACAGGCTTTCCTGCTTCGCAAGCTCGTAAGGGACAAATTCGAAAGACGGCGTAAACCGGTGATGCCTCTGCTGATACGCGCGGACCAGCTCACTCGTCTTGTCATCGTATTGCCCCTTGGCCTTATACCATGCCGGCAGCGTCAAGCCGTCCGAACCCGCCCCTTGCTGCGTTGCCGTTCTTGCATGGGGCAGCAGTTCGAATAAGACGGGCAGCGGCGAGAAAGCATGCTTGCCCGGCTGGGAGTAGAGGCTTACCGTTCTTCCGTCGAGGTTCGAGCGGTCCGGCAGCAAGGCTTTCAAATACTTGCCGTGAAAGCTCGCTTCGGCATCCGCTACTTCGCCGTTCGAATCGGCGTAAATCCATACATGCTCGAGCTCGTATAGATGCTGAATATCGTAATCCCAATAAATAGCGAATTCAATCACGTAATCGATTCCGCCCGCGAAATGCTCGAGCCTGCGCGGAAAGGAAGGGGAACTCTCGCCCCGATGAAGAACAGAAACCCCAACCCGCACCGGGTAAAAGGGTTCCTGTTTATCGAAATATAACCGCGGAGCGTATGCGGCCAGTTGGCGGATATCCATCTTCTAGCCTCCGAATGCCGCAAGCTTCCCGAGCAGCCGGTCATGGCTAAGCTCGATTTCTTCCGGCGTGCATGCCGCTTTCAGCTCGTACACCTTGACGGGAGCGGCTGCGATAATCGGGAGGAAGCGGTCAAAATAATGCATGTCGCCGCTGTGCACGTAAGGGCACCAATGATCCGACAGCCCCACCGTCTCGTGAATATGAATGCCGACGACATGATCCTTGATCGCTTCCATGTCGCGGGCGTTATCGTACAGCCCCATCCGTTCCATCATCATGCCATGGCCAAAATCGTACCATAACCCGACCTTGGCGCCCTTCAGCCGGTCAAAGACCGTCTTCGCTTCTCTTAACGTCGGCATTTGATAGCAGCGCGAGCGCGTCTCGATGCCGATCGATACGTTTAAGCCTTTCGCCTCGAGCCGGTCGCATACCTCCTCGAGACTGTCTCCAATCCTCTCGAGGTAATGGCCGGCTGCCGATTCCCGGCGTTCAATCATTTCGCTCCACAGCTTGACGTACGCAGCCGATTCCGGACCTTGCTCGTTGTAGATCTTTTTCAGCTCCTGATCGATATTGTAGTCGAACGGCACCTCTCCAGGATGGACCACAACCGCTTTCGCGCCATAACGATTCGCGTATTCGGCAGAGCGGAGCAGCAGCTCAATCGAACGCTGACGCTTCTCTTCGTCATCGAAGCCAAGCAGAACCGAATCGGTACCGTAATCGGGATCCGCCACATGCGGGAACGTATTATGCACGCTCGACACCCCGATTTGTCCCCGTTCAATCATCGGTTCAATCGTGGACAGCAGCTCGCTCGTCACATTGTAGTTCAGCTCTACGTACCGGAAGCCAAGCCCCCGGATCTCTTCGATCATGCCGCTGCCCGTTTGATGCCTTTTAATATTCCAACAGGTTGAGAACGAATATTGTCCTTTGTCCTTCCCCATGTCTTTCATCCTCCAGATGCATAGCGGCGATTGCCGCCTCTTTGGTTAGCCTTTTACCGCGCCAAGCATAACGCCGTTTACGAAATAGCGCTGCAGCCACGGATACACGATCAGGATCGGTACGGTTGCGAAAATAACGCTTGCGGCCTTCAGGCTTTCCGGCTGCAGCATTTGGCGTCCGCTTGCGCCCTCCGCCGCGATCAAATCGGTGACCATGTTGTTTTGAACAAGCTGGTACAGCTTTAATTGGAGCGGATACAACTCCGGGCTTGTAATGTACATCAGCGTATCGGTAAAGCCGTTCCAACGGCCTACCGCATAGAACAAGCTTAGCGTAGCAATAACCGGCATCGACAGCGGCACGATAATACTCGTTAACGTACGGAAATAAGAGCTGCCGTCGATCTCGGCCGATTCTTCAAGCGAATCGGGAATATTTTGAATAAACGTAATCAGAATAATCAGATAAAACGGACTGATTAGTCCCGGCAGCACAAGCGCCCAAATCGAGTCGAGCAGGTGCAGATTGCGCACGAGCATGTATTCCGGAATAATGCCGCCGCTGAAAAACATCGTGATGATGATAATAAACATGACAACCTTGCGGCCTTTTAATTTGGTTTTGGCCAGCGGGTACGCTGCCGCAATCGACATCACCATGCACAACACGGTGAATAGCACCGTCAGCAAAATCGTAAAGCCGAGTGAACGGATCATCGACATGTCCGTGACTACCTGCTTGTAAGCACCCCAATTGATTTCCACCGGATAAATACTGACATCGCCTGACATAATAGCGCGCGACGAGCTTAAGGAAATCGCAATTATATGAATAAACGGAGCCAGACATATCAGCACGAATAGAAGTATCGCAAGAGTGTTAATCACGTCAAATGACCGGCTGGCGTTTCGATCTCTCATGTCTTACCGCTCCTTTCCCGTTTTCGATAGCATAGATTACAAAATACTTTGATCCGCCAATTTCTTGGAGGCGTAGTTCGCGCCGAGTACAAAGACGAGTCCAACAAGAGCCTGGAATAAACCAACTACGGTAGCAATCGTATATTGCCCGGATTCAATGCCGATACGGTATACGAACGTGCTTAGCACATCCGCGTAATCCCGAACCGCGGTATTGCCGATAATGTAAGGACGTTCAAAACCGATTGCAATCATATGCCCCAGGTTGATAATGAGGAGAGTTACGATTGTAGGTTTCAGCGATGGGAGCGTAATGTTCCAGATCTTTCTGAGACGGCCCGCGCCATCCACGTCTGCTGCTTCGAACAATTCCCTGTTAATACCCGTAAGAGCAGCCAAGTAAATAATCGTACCCCATCCGGCACTCTGCCAGACGCCAACGGCCAAGTAGGTAATAAGCCAATCCTTCTTATCCGTCAGAAACGGAATGGCATCAAAACCAAGCGATGTAATGATGTTGTTAATCATGCCGGACTGCGTACCGAATACCTGCAATACGATACCGCCGATTATGACCCAGGAAATAAAATGCGGAATATACAAAATCGTTTGCGACAGCTTTTTGAACCAACCTATTTTCAGCTCATAGAGCATAATGGCCAGAAAGAGTGGAGCCGGGAACGATACAATGAGGTCCAAGAAGTTAAGCATCAACGTATTGCGCAGTACCTTGTAAAAGTCCGGCATCGCGAACACTTCCCTGAATCCGTCTAAGCCGATCCATTCGCTGCCGTTAATGCCCTGGAAGAAGTTGAAGTCTTTAAACGCGATCAGAATGCCGTACATCGGACCGTATTTGAAAATAATAAAGTAACTTACCGGTAGTATCAGTAGAGCATATAATTGCCAATATCTGCGTAAATACGAGAGTCCTTTCAATGCCATCCACCCCTGTCCGCTTACGATGTGCCGGGAGACGAGAGCCTTATGCTCGCTCGTCGTCCCCAGGCAAATATATTGTAGGATCTGCCTCTATTTCATTGCCTCGTAAGCTTTTGTGCGTTCATCCAAAATCGCTTGACCGCCGTTTGCCATGTAATCCTTCATTACGGACTCATAAGTGCTCTCGAATTGGTCCGGTTTCGCCATTGTTGTCTTTACAATGATTTCATTGAGCTTATCACGTAAAGCCGTGCCGTATTTCGCTTGCGCTTCAATCGGATGGTCGAACAGAACAGGCTTGATTGTGTCGGATCTGGAGATGCTGAGCGCTTTGCGTGTCTCATCCTGGTAAGCCTCAGGCATACCGTATACGTAAGCCTCTACGTTCTTGTCTGCATCGCCAAGCTGCTTCCCGTTCGAGATAATCGCCATATCTCCCCAGTTGTAAATCCGGTTTTTTACATCATCCGATGCATCTGTCTTTACAATAGGAACGC
Source organism: Paenibacillus sp. BK033 (assembly GCF_004345425.1). Taxonomy (GTDB): domain Bacteria; phylum Bacillota; class Bacilli; order Paenibacillales; family Paenibacillaceae; genus Pristimantibacillus. The sequence goes on along the minus strand of NZ_SLVP01000001.1, from coordinate 606,677 downwards.
CGTTTTGAAGAGTATAATTCTCGCCTTCGACGCCATTTTGCATGTCGAACAGGTTATTCTCCGATGCCATCCAATCCAGATACTTAACTGCTTCTACCGCATTCTTGCTGCTCTTAGGAATCATTAAATACATGCCGATTGGCGCATATTCCGGTTTCGGATGCTTGCCTTCCGAGTTGGTATAAACATCAATTGCCGACAGCTTTGCATCAGGAATATTTTTCTGAAGCGTTGCGTACGTGCCGTCCGCATAGAAAGGATTCATGTCATCCTCGCTGTAGAAACCGATTAAACCTTTTGCGGCATCCTCTCCGAGCTTCTTCTTATCCTCATCAAGACTGAAATCGGCGCTCATAAGCCCTTCGTTATAGAGCTTATTCATGAATTGCAGCGCATCCTTGAAGCCTGGCAGCAGCACCGGATAATCATTGGAACCAAGCTGCTGCGTTAAGGTGTATCTCTGTTCCTCCGTCACAGGCTGGATGAAGGACCAGATCAATGGCTCGAATTGGGCCGGTGCAAGCGCCATGCCAAGCGGAATGACTTTGCCTCCGGTTTGACCCGGGTCTTTTTCCTTAAACGCTTTCAAGGTATTGTAAAGCTCGTCGGTTGTTGTTGGAACCGGAAGGTTCAGCTTATCGAGCCAATCCTGACGGATAAACGACGAGTATTTGCCAAGATGCGAGCGTTTCGCCGGCAGAGCAAACTGTTTCCCTTGATATTGTCCGTAAGCAAGAGTTTCTTCGCCAAGGAATTTTTTCAGGTTAGGACCGTATTGATCAAGCAGCTCACCAAGATCCGTCAGACCGCCTTGCTGCGCGTACCTGTAGAATGTGCCCGAGTCGTAAGTAAATACGATATCCGGAACGTCGCTGCCGCTCGCCATCAGTACGTTCAGCTTCTGAACCTCTTCCGACCGCGGAATCGGTACGAATTGCACGTTAATGTTGTTCGGCGTACCGAATTTGTCCTGTACAAGCTTCGTCAAGTAGTTGTTCGTAATGGTAGAGCCTGCAGGAGAATTGCCCCGGTCGAATACTTCAACCTTAAGCGTGGAGGCTTTGCCGACGGAAGCCGTTTCGCCTCCTTTTGATTCATTGGCTTTCTCGTTGCCGCCGCTATTGCTGCATGCGCTGAGCAGCATCGTGCCTACGAGCGTAGCCGTTAATAGAGTGCTGGCTGTCTTTCTTCCTTTTCTGCTTTGTTTCATTCGAATCCAACCCCTCTTTCATCCCTTTTCGATTTGCTTCCTGCACCCGGTGTAATGTATTGAACACGCTTACATGCATCGCTGCCGGCCCGTGTTTGGGAAGTGCCCTCAGTATGGCACGGACTTCAGGAAAGTGACAATAAACCAGTTTCGGCGATGCAAACCATTCCGCCAATGCCTTGCCCTATAAGGCTTTCGGCGGTTAGAATAAATCATTTTCCCGACATAAACCGTATAGCAAAAAGCCCGTAATAAAGCCGTTTCCCGCGATAAACTTTTGCGTTCCGGCTGACGGCACAGCCGTGATTATAAAAGAAGACAGCGGCTGTCCGAATAGATTGCTTATCCGGAACGCCGCTGTCTTAATCCGTTAATCGTTAGCCTCATCATCCGCGATGGACTCGTCTCGATTGCCCTGTGCGCCAATAAGAGCCGCGGAAGGGCGCATCTTCAGCTTGCGGAATTCGCCCGGCGTTACGCCGGTCAGCCGTTTGAACACCCGTCCGAACGTTATAGAGTTAGCATAACCAACCTGAAGGGCAATATTTTGTACCGTCTCGTCCGTTTCGGCGAGCAGACGCTCCGCCTGCTGCATCCGAAGCTGCACGAGAAAATCGACGAATTTCATATCGTACTCCAGCTTGAACAAGTGGCTGGCGTATTTGCCGGATATTTCGAACTTGTCGCTTAAATGCTTGAGAGACAAATCCGGATCGGCAAAGTTCTCTTGGATATAAGCTCTAATCTCGGTGATCATTGTCTTATAGCCTTTGGTCTGGCTCATCGCAACATAGGTATCATAGACCTGCACCAAATAATCCGACAGCTGTTCCTTCATCTCGCCAAGCGTTGCCGCGCCTCTTAGACCTGCGAGCACCTCCGCAATCCGGGCCTCGTCCAGGCATTCGTTCAGCGTATCCGACAGCTCCTTCAGCTCGCGGCTCAGCATCTGCAGGAAAAGCTGGATTAGCGATAAAATATCCTCGTCTTTCATGACATCCGTCTCGAAATGCTTGAACAGCTGCTCAAACGTATCCCGCCAGCCTTCATTGGTCAGCCGGAATTCCTGCACGCAATTGGTGCATTGCTGCGTGTAATTAAACATGCCGCGCGGTTGATCCTGAGGGATATCCCCGCTGAACGTAACCGCATCCCGGCCGATGGCGAATTGATATTCCATGCCGTTCAGCGCTTTGCGATAGGAGCCTCCGATTCCGTTCCAGTCCTCAACGATTGAGCCAATGCCGAGGGAAAGATTAAAGCGCAAATGCCCCTCTACCCATTCCCTTGCCACGATGGCGGTCCGGCGAAGCTGATTCAGCATCTCCGTTACGGCAGCTCCTTCAGCGGATGCGAATACGAACGTAATCCGGTCGGATGCCGACCATTCTCCCCAGCCTTGCAGGCCTTCGTTATTCGCCAGCTCCTGCATCACGTTGCCGAGCGCGAACTTTAATACATTCTGCTCATGAAGCGTATTATCCGCCTGGAATTCCTCGTACTTGTTCAGCTTGACGACCATAACCGCGAATCGTCCCTTATCCGGCAAAAGCTTCAGCCTGCGAAGCCGTTCCATCAACTGATCGCTGCGCTGTCCGCTTATTAACTCGTTAAACAGCTGTCTGCGCTGAAGCACGACGCTTTCGCGCTGCTCCTTCTCGTGATCGCGCGATTGAACGATAAGATTCTCGAGCGCGCGGTCAATCATCGTCAGATCATCCAGCTTTACCGCCGTGCCGTCGCTCCCCCGCAGGTGCAGCGCTTGAATCCGGTTCATCATGAGTCTGATCGGCTTATAATTTCGCCGGGTAACCCAAATAATATAAACAATGGCAGCTCCAAACGTCAGAACGGCGATAATGACCCATACATACGAGACAACCGATACCCAGCTCATCAAATGACCGGCTTGAAGACCGCTCTCGAAGATCCATCCAAGCGGCTGCGAGGTAATCGTAGTCAGCACGTTGCCGCCCGAGGCCGAGCCGTCATCCCCCGGGTACACGGGCTGCTTCGCCGCATCGGTAATTCGCATGAACGATACCTGATGGTTGGTCATGCTTCCGATCATCTGCCCGACATTGTAGAGATTGATGTTAATGACGAGAATGCCGTCCTTGCCGAAAGGAAGCGGCGTCTCCTTGTACATCGAAATGACTTTTACCGGCTTCAAGCCGTCGTATTCCTTAAATTCGCGGCTTGCCGACCAGCCCTTGTACTCGCGGGATTCCTCCGCCTTGCTCAGGAAGTCCCGGTCGCCAAACTCGGACAATTCGGTCTCGCCGCTCGACGTCAGTACAATATTATCCGACTTCCTGTATAAGTAAATCGATTCGACCAGATCGTTATCCTCGATCAGCGACCGCAAACTGTGAACCACGTTATATTTGATCGTCGTGGATTCGGACGAGCCGTTCAAATAAGCCGCATAGCTCTTGTTCGACTCGACCTCTCCCAGCACATTAAATTCCACTTCGTGAATGGACCGTTCCACGCTGTCTACGACATATCCGGTCGTAATCCGGTCAGCCTTGGCCATCTCGGACCGGGATATTTCATTTACTGCGATAAAAGACAAGAAAATGATCATGGATACGGTCAGCACCAGGATCGGAAAATAGGAAACGAGCAGTCGTATATACCAATTGTTCAGCTTGAGCATGTTTTTCCTCCTGCCACGCCCGACTCTGCAATGTAAGCGTTATCACAATCATCAGCCTAAATGAGTAAAGCGGTTTACTTGCCTACATTGTAGCATGGCTCACCCCGATTCGAAACCGTTTCGACAGTAAAAGTTGTAGCAATTTCTAGTTTTCATGCCGTTTGCGCAAAAAAAAGCCAGCCCGTTATTCGGGCTGACGGAAAATTATATTCGTCTTAGGTCTTAATGAAATATCCAATTATCGATTACGTGTTTGCCTTGACCGTAAACGACATCTCCGCATATAGCCTTGACTCCTTGCGGTACGGTTATTTCTAGGCAACCTGTATCCAATGCTGTCAAAAGCCGTTCCACCCGAACCGCCAAAGGCCCAAATGTTGTTGGAATAGAGCCTGCCGCCCACATTAAATCTTTCGGCAGCTTTGGCTGTATGATAACTACCCTCTTATTGGCTTCCGAAGGCTGAATGCCAAGGATGCTATGAAGAAACATATAGACCGGCATACTGCCCCATGCATGGCAGGCGGAACTAAAGGAAATATCTTCCTTATGCTCGTTCCCGTAAAATAAATCCCACCATTCCCATACCGAAGCAGCGCCGGCATCAATCATCCTGCCGTATCGCTCTCTCACCAGCTCAAGCATACGGTCTTCCCGCATAAGCTTCATGAGAGCCCTGTACACAACCGTCATAAAGAAGGGGCTTGCCTTAATCGATATCCCGTCCGCTTCCGGAGCGAACACTGACCTGTAGATCGTTTCACTGTGTTCATCTCCCGCCTCATGCAGAACAAGCAGGGCCAAGGCGTTGGCTGATTCGCTATAGAAGCGGCTGGCTTCACCGTTTACGAGGCACTCCGTATATGCGCCGCTGTCCGGCAACCATAAATATTGCCGAATACTGTTAGCCAGGCTGCCTGCGGCTTTCCTGTAATAGGCCTCGGCTTCCCGATCGTCGACAAGTCTGGCGTATTTCGCGGCGTTTTGCATCGCTTCCAAATAGAGCAGATTCAGCGAGGTTACGATTCCCCCCCGCTCTACATCCGGCCACCGGCCAAGCGGCGCTTCGCCGGCGTCTATATAGGCCCAATAAGGGACGTTTTCCAGCAACCCCTCCCGGTTCTCGAAGCCCGAGAACCAGCGGAGCGCCTGAACGATATTGGGCCACCATTCGATGAGCAGCCCGTCATCCCCGTAAGCATCCATATACTCGTTAAAAGAACTAACCCAATGCAGGCAGAAGGAAGGGATCGGCGGATAATTGTGATGGCCGTCCGGATAACGCTGGGCCGTCATGCCCTGCCAGTCCTGCGATTGTCCGACCTGCTCCAGCAGCTTGCGGTGCAGCCTTCCGTCACCGGAATAATAGGTCTGATACAGCCCTTGCCAACGCCCGTCTCCCATCCATTGCTGCTGCTCTCGGCTTGGTGAATCGACGAAGGCATCCTGCATGCAAATCCGGATCGTATGCTCGGAGATGTCCCAGATTTTCTGGAGCCGCTCATCGCTGCACTGGAAGACGGCGGGTTGATCAATCGGATATTTGCGAGTTCGCATTCCAACGCGATGCAGCATAATCGAACGGGAATCGGCATGTCTTATTCTTAACTGGACAAAGCGGCATGCTTTCCAGCCGAACCGGACCTCGAGCCGCTGCCAGCCCTCTTTAAGAATAAACCTGTCAATGGAACGGTTATTATTGACGTTAAGAAGCGCCTTGCCCTTCCACAGCTCTTCGGCATAGACAATATCAACGATTGTACCGTCTGTTCCCGTTACATCCAGCTGAAGATAGCCTGGCTCAATCTTGCCAAAATCATAGGTCAGCACCTCAAACTCGCCATGTGAAGCCTGCTTCGACGAGATGTTGTACGGAGTTGAGGATAAGAGATTGATTTTCATATTTTTTGTTTCTTCGATGATATCCAGATGCAGTCTTCCCGAAGGTTCCGCAAGCTGGCGGACGCTACCCCGGCTTACCAGCCTGAGAGCATCCAACTCCTTCTCTTCCATGAGAGGAATCGGTCTCCTTCCGAAGTTCCAGAAAGGCGATAAACCGATTCCGCGCGTCTTGGCTTTCTGCCATCCCTCCTCGTCAAAGCCCGGCAGATGCCAGCCTTCGGGTTCTTGCCTGGCATCATAAACTTCAATGGGTCCCTGACAGCCGTTTATCCGCGGAGAGCGGGAATCGTAAGCATCAGACAGACGGCAAACCCAGGAGGAATCGGTTCCGATGATTACATTTTCCTGCTCCGGGAGAGTAACCTTCAGCTCCGCGGCCAATGCAGGAATGCGGTCAATGGATTGCCCCGTCCCGTAACCGTAATACAAGACCATAACCGCTATCGTGTTCGTTCCGGCGTTAAGCAGCCCCGTAACGTCCAGCTCATCGACATACTGCCAGCGGGGATCGCTCCGGCAAGGTCCTCTTCCCGCGTATATTCCGTTCACGTATAAGATATACCGAGAATCGGCAAATATACTCAGCTTGCCTGTTACGGCTTCATCCTGATCTAATGAAAAGCTTTTGCGAAAATAGCAAAAGGATTGATAAGGATGCTCGTAATGATTCTCAACTTCCGCAGGATGCCAGATAATGCTTGTGCTCTGCCCCCATTCCCATACGGATGGATGCTTTCGAACAAATCGTGCAAGACCCACCTTATGCACCTGCTTTCATTTAATATTCATAAACGCGCAATTCAATAATTTCGGCATGCGGGCTGCCGTTTGTTGATTCCACCACAATTCGGATTTGGTTAGTGACAATCGTCTGGTCCAGCGTATGAACAACCTTCCTCACGCGGTTGCTTTGTCCGCGCGTGATTTCGATCCATTCTCCTCCGGCCAGCGCTTCAATGCGATAGTCTTTCACCAGCTCGGGCATGACTTGAAACGGGGTTTCATGATGATGCAGATTAATAAGGTCTACATTAACATCATCATTAAAAGTCACGTGAATTTCACCCGCAACAATTTGTACCGGCCAGGTCAGCTGCAACCATTCCTCGCGGCCTTCCATGATCGGTTCGGACAGCCACATATGCGGTCCGCCATAAGGGCGGGTTACCCCGTCAATTGCTTTCTCAGGTGAGAAAGCCGTTGTCTCCGGTTCGACGCGAATGGCCGGCAGCTTACGAAAGACGCGCTGTTGAGCCCATACCTTAACGGCATCCGGCTTCTTTTCTTCCTTGCTGCGATTCTCAAGCATGATCATTCCGGTTTGAGGGCGAGCTGCCATCTGGACGGAAACAAGCGGGTTCTCCCGCAATATAACGAAACCGTTCTGTGGACGGTCCGGGTACCAAGTGAGCGGGAAGCGGATCCACTGCCCTTCTCCCGCTTCGATCTTAACGCTGGCCACGGCGATCTGTCTGCTTGGGATGTAACGCTCCTCGCGCCCCGTATTCCACAGCTCGGCGGTGAGCTCGGTCTTTTCCCCGCTGTTAACAAGGAACGAAATAGCGTCCATACCCGGTTCTAGCGGGACGATTAACGCAATGTCCTTATCCAGAAGGTAGGTATCCTTGCCTGCTTCCAAGGCAAGCTGCTTCCATTCGCTCGAAGCGGTTACGCGGGCCTTACGGGCCAGATCCTCATGATCCTCGTTGGAATAGCCGATAACCGAAGCGTCGCTTTTCAGCAGGGTTTGGCGCAGATCCTGCAGGTGCTCGCGGTATAACGTTCTAGGCGTTACGCCTTTTTGCACGCATAAAGCTGCGCCGGTACCGGCCGCCTCGCCTATCGCGGCGCATGTAGCCATCACCCTTGTTGTGCCGAATGCCACGTGTGATGCGCTTATATTGCGTCCGGCAAACAGCAGGTTGCTTACGTTGCGGGAATATAGCGATCGGAAAGGAATCGTATAAATACCATCCGGGTGCATATGCTTGGAGCCGCCTTCGAGGGAATACATCCCCTGCGGCGGGTGAAGGTCAATCGACCAGCCGCCGAACGCCACACCGTCTTCGAAACGGGTCTGGGCAATAATATCATTCTGGTTCAATATATAATCGCCGACAAACCGGCGGTATTCGCGTTTGCCAGGAAGCGCTCCGACCCATTCCAGCGTCATATGATCGGCGTCGAATTTGCCGGAGTTCTTGATATAATCCCAAATACCGTAAATAACCGACCACAGCTCGTCACGGATAGCCTCGTTTTCGGTTACCGTGTCAAGCTCGCCGCCGAATTCGATCCACCAATAGTCGCAGCCCGAATCGCCGCTTCGGATGACGCGCTTCATCGGAAGCGTTGTCTTCGTAATATCCTTTGCAAAGCTTGGAGCGATATATTTGACCGGCTTGCCCGCATCCTTCGTATAGAACAGAATGGTGCTGCCGAGCGTAATATCGTCCGCGATTTCAGGTGCCCATTCTTCATTAAACTCCGAACGCGCCTCCCGTCCAATCCGGAACTCGGCGCCTGCAAGGAACCCGAGCAGTCCGTCGCCCGTACAATCAAGGAAATATTCGCTTTCAAAGACAATCCGTCGCTCCGAGCCCATCATCCAGCCGGTTGCGGATCGAATAACCCGGTTCTCCTTGTCGCCATATGCTTCAACCTCATGAACATCGGTATTCAGAAACAGACGGATATTGGATTCCGCCCGCACCTTCTCGAGCACGACCAAATCCCACAGATACGGATTGCCCTCTTTGTTCCGATACTGGTTCTCTACGAACAACTCGCCCATAATGCCGGTCTCCCTGGCGTAACGGTTTACCCCGTGACCGGTCGCGCCGCATACCCAAACCCTGACCTCGCTGCTAGAATTGCCGCCGAGAACAGGACGGTTCTGGACAAGCGATACCGTTTGTCCAAGACGGGCGGCAGCAATAGCCGCGCATACGCCGGCCAATCCTCCTCCAACTACCGTAATATCGGATTTCACTGTTTCTTCTCTCATTTCGCCAGTCCTCCATTCTCTCCTGCAAGAAACAGGATGCAAAGCGCCAGCGCTTTGCATCCTGTTTGATTGAGCATCTTGTCCTTACTTAGCTTGGTTAGCCAGGAAAGCGTCAATTTGACTTTGCAGTTCAGCTTGAATTTTGTCGATGCCGGCTGCTTTCAGCTGTTTCTGCAGCGTGTCGAGACCTTTCGCCGTATCCGGAATCAGACCGTATTCCAAAGGCACGCCGTAGCGCATCATTACGTTGCCGACGTTTGTTACTTCGTTCAGTACTTTCGAGTTATCAAAAACGAACGTTTCAAGCGGGTAGTGGTACACTTGTGCCGACCATTTCTTCTGAACGTCCTGCGCCGCTTGCGGGAACATGGTATCCACACGGTTCAGCGGGGAGTTCCAAGCCCAGTTCGAGAAGCTGTTGAAATCGCCGAATTTGTCCGTTTTGGTGTATTGGTTATCGCCAACCGGCTCGTAATGCGTACCGGAAATACCGTACATGATCAAATCGTGAAGCGTCTTGTCGTTTTGAAGCAAGTCGAGCACCATCAGAGCACGCTCCGGATTTTTGGAGGTTGCATGCACGGCAACACCGTTTTGCGTCGAAATCGCTTCCGATTTCTTGCTGTCCGGAGTCAAGTCCGCAAGCGCCGCTTTCCATTCCGGATGATCTTTGTTCACGGTTGCCAGGATACCGCCAAGCGCCGTTACGTTATGAGACATCGAAGCTACTTTGCCCGCCTTGAAATCGCCTGTTGTATCGCCTTTGTTAGTCAAGGCGTTGCGCGACCAGCCGCCATTGTCGGCGAGCTCTTTGTAATAAGCAAGCAGATCTTTAAACTCAGGCGTATCATAGATATTGAATACTTGACCTTTTGGATCGTCTACTTTATAAGCGAGCGGTACATCGCCGAGCATGTTCCAGCCATTCTTCTGCAGCAAAAGCTGCTTGTCCAGGTTATGCGTTTTGGAATCGCTAGCTTCGAGACCGTATGGCGTGATGCCTTTCTCGTTCTTCGCTACCGCTTCCAGATATGCCTTGTAGGTCTCTGGGCTATTAATCGGCTGCAGGTTGTATTTCTCGAGCAGATCGCCGCGGTACAAAATAAGCTTGTCGGTAAATTCGGTGTTTTGGTTTTGCGGCACCATGTACACTTTGCCATTAATTTTGGCTTGGTCCCACTTCACTTTAGGCATGGCAGCCCAAGTCTGCGGCATGTATTTCTCGAGCAGATCGTCCGTCAGCTCGAGGAAGCCGCCCTTAAGCGCCTGCTGGTTGTACTGCGCCCAGTTCGAGGTATAAATAAGGTCGAAGTCTTCGCCTGCCGCGAACTTTAGCGGATACTTCTGCGACCAGTCGGACCAGTCGAGGAACTCCGTATCCAAGGTTGCGTTTACTTTTTCCTGAAGCTGCTTGTTGATTTCGCCAAATACTTGATCATAATCGGCCGGTTTTGGTCCAAGCATGATCATCTTCAGCTTAACCGCCTGGGATGTGTCGACCTTGTCGTCAGCAGCCGGGCTTGTTGACGCATTGCCGTTTTTGTTGCCTGCATTATTGCTAGCTGCTTCGTTGTTGCCGCTGTTGCCGCATGCGCTGAGAATCATCGATGCTGCCAGTACGCTAGACAGCGCCAGACCCCATTTTTTCTTCATCATGATGCCTTCCCCCTTAAATGTATGAATGCCAGGAAAACTTTATAATAAACCAGGTTGCCCTGTGTTTATCCTTTTACCGCGCCAATCGTTAAGCCTTGCACAAAGTATTTCTGAATAAACGGATAAGCGAACAGGATCGGGCCGCACGCGACCACCGTCATCGCCATCTTCAAATTTTCTCCCGGAATATTGGCGTCCACTACTCCACCGGCTCCAAGCATCGCTTTACGCATGCCTTCAAGGTTGCCGAGCATCTGATACAAGTAATATTGCAGCGGCATGAGCTTGTCGTCGGAAATAAACAGAAGCGCGCTATACCAATCGTTCCAGTGGCCAAGCGCCAGAAACAGTCCTACTGTTGCGAGTGCCGGCTTGGAAAGAGGGAGAATGAGACTAATGAAAATCCGGAAATCACCGGCGCCGTCGATTTTGGCCGATTCGGATATCGCATCCGGAATACCGGCAAGGAACGCCCGCATGACCATGATATAAAACACATTGATCAGCGATGGAATGATAAGGGCCGCCAAAGTATTTTTCATATCCAGATAGTTCACGATAAGCAGGTACCAAGGAACAAGCCCGCCGCTGAACAACGTCGTAAAGAAGAAATAGAATGCGAAATGATTGCGCCACTTGAAATCTTTGCGGCAAAGCACGTATGCCGTCATGGCTGTCAGGAATAATCCAACCGCCGTACCGATTGCGGTGACGGTTATCGTTACCCCGTAAGACTGCAGAATGTCATCAGGGTATTTAAAAATCATCCGATAGGCATCCGTTGAGAAAATCGTAGGAATTAAGGTATAACCGTGCATTCGGATCGCTTCTTCATCGGAGAACGAAGACGACAGAATAATGACGAATGGCACGATACAGATTAGCGCAAACACCGCCAACGTTACGTAACCAATGATGGCAAGCAGAAGCTTGTCCTTCTGTTGGCGTCTAGCAGCCGCTCCACTCATTTTGTTGTCCCTCCCCGTTTAGAATAATGCGCGATCTTTGTCGTATTTGCGTACGGCGTAGTTTACGGACAGGATGGTTACAAAACCAAGCACCGATTGGTAAACGCCTGCTGCCGAAGACATGCCGAAGTCGTTGGTATCCATCAGAAGGCGGAAGACAAACGTGTCAATGACGTCTGTTGCGGAGAACAGCATGCCGTTATTGCCTACCATGTTATAGAACATTCCGAAGTCCCCGCGGAAAATATTGCCTACAGCCAGGAGCATCAGGATGATGAAGGTAGGCGCAAGATTTGGAACCGTAACCTTCATAATGCGCTGAAACACGTTTGCTCCGTCCATTTCGGCTGCTTCATACATCTCGGTATCAATGGCCGTGATTGCGGCCAGGTACATCACCGTGCCGTACCCAAGGGTCTTCCAGGTGTGGAAGAACAACAGAATATACGGCCAATAGGATGGGGTATTATAGATATCGATCCGTTCCAAACCCAAAGATGTCAATACACTGTTGATTGTGCCCACGTCGTAGCTGAAGAAGTTGTAAGCGATCGAGCCTACGACAACCCAGGAGATGAAGTACGGCAGGAACAGAGCGGATTGCATAATTTTACGGAACCATTTGCCTCCGACTTCAAACAGCAGGATGGCTGCGGCGATCTGCAGCACATTGCTGAGCACCATAAAGCCGATGTTGTACAAAGCGGTATTTCTCGTTACGCGCCAGGCATCGCCGGATTGAAAGAAGAATTTGAAATTATCCAATCCGATCCAGGGACTTCCGAAGATGCCGCCTTTGTAATCGAACTGCTTGAAGGCGATCACGATTCCTGCCATCGGTACGTACGAGAACAGCAGGATCAGCAGAACGGCCGGTGATATCATCAATAGCAGCGTTCGGTATTTCACGATATCGCGCCAGAAGGTATGGCGTCTTTCAGTCATTTACGCTCTACTCCTTTCTTATGTCTGTGCCTTTATTATAAAAAAAGGATAAGATTCGACATAAGTAAGCCGAGCAACTAAAACTAAAACAAATCCACGTTCGTGTTTAGATTTTTTTCTTTTTCCGGTATTCACCCGGCGTCATGCCAGTGGCCTGTTTGAACATGCGGTTAAAGTAAATGACGTTCTTATAGCCTACCCTCTCGGCAATTTCATAGACCTTCAGCCTAGGATCGTCCAGCATGACGCTTGCCTTCCTGATTCTTATGTCATTCAGGTAGTCGCTGAATGCGACCCCGGTCTCTTCCTTAAAGAGAAACCCCAGGTAATTGGGCGTAAAATGAAATTGGGCAGCTACCTCCTTCAGCGTGACCCTTTGGACCAAGTGCTCCTCCATATAGCCTATAATGTCGGCGATAAGCTTGCGGTCTTGTTTGCGGCGCTTATGGAATAAAAGCTCGGACAGCTCGAAGAACCGTCTTCGCAGCCACGATACGATATCATTCATCGTTTCGAATTCGAAAAGCATGTCCGGTTGTTGGGCTTCCCAGTTCAGGAGACCGTATAAATCCTCGTTCAGCAGCTGCAAATCACTATGCAGCTTGGACGTAATCCGAACGATCAGGTCGTAAGCCTCGCTTTTGCGAAGAGGACCATAGTCCTGCCAGAATAGCGCGATCAGGCAGTCGTCGATCTTTACGAGATCATAATCAAGAATGGCCTGAAGCATGTCGCTGACTAACTGCTCCACTCCGGCAGCTGCCGGCTTGCCAAGGGCCCGGGACGAGGCGTCGCGTATCAGCCGGTCTTTGCCCATAATCCATTTGATGCTTAGAGCCGTCTCCGCTTGACGGTATGAATCATGAAGCTCCTGTTCTCGGTGGGCTAAATCTCCTAGGCCAATCGTTATGGTGAACGGGAAATACGCTTTATAGGCACGGATCAGCTTTTCCAGCTGGCCGCCTTCTTTGTCCACGCCTGAAGCCAGCAGAACAAAACGGTTGTCGAAGCCGTTCATGAAATCGCCAAGACCTTCTTTTTGTACAAAGGTTTTGAGGAAGTCTTCCACCTCCAGCCACAGCGCCCGCTTCTCCTCAACCGTCTTGTCCTTTGCATACCGCTCCAGATCATCGGTCTCTATTAATGCCGCTGCAACCCCTGCTTCCAGATATGGTTCAAGAAATGCGGCCACCCGCTCCTCTACGGGCCCTGGGGAGGCTTCACGGAACCAGCGCAACAGCAATTCCCTTTGCACATAAGGCAGCGCCTCCTGCACCGTAGACCGGTTCCGCCGGTCTTCCCTTACCTTGGCGCATACGCCGTTCACCGTTGCTTTCAGATCCTCGTCATCAACGGGCTTAAGCAGATAATCATACGCCTTTAACTGGATTGCTTCCTTCGCGTAATGGAAATCTTCATGCCCGCTTATAAAGACGATGCGCACATCCGGCTGAAGCTCCTTTGCTCTGCGCGCAAATTCAATGCCCGACATAATCGGCATTCGTATATCCGTGAGAATAATGTCGATTTTCTCCTTCTCCATAATCGAAAGCGCGGCAAACCCGCTTTTGGCCGTTCCAACGACCCGAAGCCCTTGAAAGCCGCCATTCTCCACCCTCACCTGCAGCCATTCCAAATCGATCGCTTCGTCGTCAACAAGCAGCATCGTAATGTCCATTTATTTTCTCTCCTTTTTCCCGGGGTAGCTCGGCTCGTCATTCATTTCGCTTGCTTCCGTCTGAATGGGAAGCTGCAGCCTCACGGTCGTACCTCCGCCATACACGCTCGCGATTTGCACGCCGTATTCGTGGCCGTAACGCAGCTTGATTCTTTCCTCCACATTCTTGTAGCCGTAAGCGTTAGAGGGCGTCGTGCTTCGCCGCACGCGATCAATCGTCTCTTGCCTCATGCCGATTCCGGTATCGATTATTTTCAGCTCAAGATTGTTTCCAACACGCCGCGCCGTTAGTCGAATGGCAATCGTCTCGCCAAACCAGGCATGCTTAAATATATTCTCAACGAATGGCTGATACAGAAGCTTGATGATTCTGACCTCGCTTACTTCCGGCTCCATGTCTACGTACACCTTAAACGAGTCTGCGTATTTGACCTTCTGGATATCGAGATAAGCTTGAACCTGCTCGAGCTCCTTGTGAAGCGGAATAAGCACCTGTCCGTTGTTCAACGTAAGCCGGTAGAACCGGGAGAGCTTCTTCACCATTTCGGTAACTTCCTTTGTTTTGCCCAGATTGTTCAGACTGCTGATCGTCGACAGCGTATTGTATAGAAAATGGGGATTGATCTGCGCCTGAAGCGCCTCAAGCTCCGCCTGCTTCCTCCGGATGCCCTGCCTGTACACATCTTGAATCAGGTTCTCGATACTGGCAGCCATATTATTGAAGGAATGAGCGATAAGCACAAATTCGTCATTGCCGCTCATCATAAGCCTACGGTCGAGATTGCCGTCCTGGAAGGAACGTACATGGGAAACGATCCTCTTCATTCTTCTTCCGGACAAAGTGGCAACGGCGAAGCCGATAGCTCCCATAACGACAAAGCTGATCGCGCAGATCAAGCCCAGCGTAAGCTGGAGACGCTTGGCATCCTTGTTCAAGTAATCGTGAGGAACCTGAATTTCGATGGCGAAAGGCGTCTCTTCAAGGTCCTCCCTCAGATTCAAGTAAGCTTCGTCCTTCTTCAAGGCCGAAGACGGGGTGCGCGAGTATATGACTTCATCATTGGCACGGTCGATGACGCGCAGGCTTAGCCCCTGCTCATCCGGATACTTCGTCAAGTTGCTAAGCAGACCGTCAAAGTTGACGGTTATCCGGATATAGCCGATAACGGTCTGATAATCGCCGAATGAAACAAGCTTCCTAATATGGGATACGTTGTTCAGCTGATGATCCGTGTCGGCCTGGATCCAGACGTTCGTGTCCTTGCTTTTCGTCTTTAGCTCCTGAAACCAGGTGCGGTTCTTCAGTGCGGAATAGGATTGCACAAAATATTCGCTTTTGGTAATCGGAGTTTCGTCGGCATACTGCTTGCCCGTCTCTCCTATGTCCGGATTAACGGCGTATAGGGTCAACCGGATCGGACTGCCGTACAAATCCAGCGGAGCATTGAGCTGCGGCAAGATGTCATCAATCATCGTGTAATACATTTCCAGTCGGTCTCCATGCTTCTGCAAAGCCTGCTGGAAGGCTAGGTTGCCAAACAGAAGGTCCGAGATCCGCTGAATTTCGGTCATTCTGTAGTCGGCATTGTTTCTGGTTTGTTCGAGTGCCGCCCGAATACCCGTCTCGGCAACCTCGGTGCGCGATTTCACGAGCATGCCGTACGATACGAAGCCAATAACGATGTCGGTGACGAAAACCAGTACCAGATAGGGAATCATCATTTTATAAGTAAACGGTAAATATCTTCGAATGGAAAAAAGACGCACCATTGCACACCTGCCTTTAAAAAAATAGTTCGAGCGACAGCTATCGGCCAGGAATAAAACGGAAAAAACCGGAGACACCTATAAGGTCATCCCCGGTAAACTTTGAGGCAAAACTTAACGATTAACTGAATTTCAACCTTTTACTTCATATACTTTCCATTATTTACGCTTTTCATTTTGATGTGAGGATCGTCACATTCAACCTGCTGTTTCTAAACTTGCTGCATCCGAGCAAATGGAGAAATACTCCCCCTAATTTTTTGTCCCACCTTCCGCTCATTAAGCGCTTCCAACTCATCTGCAAATCCAGTGTAGGGCATACACGTAAGCTTTGGACATACAGCAACGCAACGATAAATAATACAATTCAACGACGTATTGGACCAATGCTCGCAATCAAATCCCATTGTAATATGGGTAAAACAAATCTCAATGAACAGATCCCGATAAATGTCGATCATCGCCAAGAAAATCTTGATAGTCTATTTTTCATGCGCCGTACATATTCTCTATTTGTCCCTCTTTTCCCGGTAATCCCGTTAAATTATCAGATTTGCGTGAAGATTGGATGAATTTTTGCAACTTGGATTGATTTCGGTTTGATAACGTTTTATAAAGAGGATAAGTGCAAATTTTTTCTACCATTTGCTACTTCAATAAAGCTAATAGGAGATGATTGGATGGACGCTACAGTTCCTAACGCAGGCAAATGCCCGGTGATGCATGGAAGCGCTACAAGCTTCAAATCTAGTGGTACTTCAAATAGAGATTGGTGGCCCAATCAGCTGAACCTTAACATTCTGCACCAGCATGACAGAAAATCGAATCCTATGGGTGAAGACTTTGACTACGCGGAACAATTCAACAAGCTTGACTACCAGGCCCTTAAACAGGATCTTCGCCATTTAATGACGGACAGCCAGGAATGGTGGCCGGCCGATTACGGACATTACGGCCCGTTCTTTATACGCATGGCCTGGCACTCCGCGGGTACATACCGGACCGGCGACGGACGCGGCGGTGCCGGCAGCGGCACGCAGCGCTTCGCTCCCCTTAACAGCTGGCCGGACAACGGCAACCTGGATAAAGCGCGCCGCCTGCTCTGGCCGATCAAGCAAAAATACGGCAATAAAATTTCCTGGGCCGACCTGATGATCCTGACGGGCAACGTAGCCATTGAATCCATGGGCGGCAAGACGTTCGGATTCGGGGGCGGACGCGAGGACGTCTGGCATCCGGAAGAAGATATTTACTGGGGCAACGAAAAGGAATGGCTGGGCGACAATCGCTACTCCGGCGAACGGGATCTGGAAAATCCGCTTGCCGCCGTACAGATGGGTCTCATCTACGTCAACCCGGAAGGTCCCAACGGTAAGCCCGATCCGGCCGGAAGCGCCCGCGACATTCGCGAAACGTTCGGCCGCATGGGCATGAACGATGAAGAAACCGTCGCGCTTGTTGCCGGCGGGCATACCTTTGGCAAGGCGCACGGCGCTGGCGACGCCTCTCTTGTTGGTCCTGACCCGGAAGCAGCTCCACTCGAAGCGCAAGGTCTTGGCTGGCTAAGCTCGCATGGCTCCGGCAAAGGCCGCGACGCCATCACGAGCGGCGTTGAAGGCGCGTGGACGCCAAATCCGACCCAGTGGGACAACGGCTTTTTCGATATGCTGTTCGGTTACGAATGGGAGCTGTCCAAGAGCCCTGCCGGCGCGCATATCTGGGTAGCGGTCAATCCTGACGAGAATCATCTTGCGCCGGACGCGGAAGACGCATCCGTCCGTGTTCGGACCATAATGACCACGGCCGACATGGCTTTGAGAGTGGATCCCGAATACGAAAAAATCTCCCGCCGTTACCACCAGAATCCGGAGGAGTTCGCGGACGCTTTCGCCCGCGCGTGGTTTAAGCTGACTCACCGCGACATGGGACCCCGGGACAGGTATCTCGGACCCGAAGTTCCAACCGAAGAGCTGATCTGGCAGGATGTTGTACCGGCTGTGGATTATACCTTGTCCGATGAAGAGATTGCCGAGCTGAAAACTAAAATTTTGGATTCGGGTCTCACCGTCAGCGAGCTGGTCACTACGGCATGGGCGTCGGCCAGTACCTTCCGCATTTCGGATAAACGCGGCGGCGCCAACGGAGCCCGTATCCGGCTTGCTCCGCAGCAGGATTGGGAAGTCAATCAGCCGCAGCAGCTCACTAAGGTCCTGACGATTCTCGAAGGCATTCAAGAGGACTTGGACAAAAAAGTCAGCATCGCCGACCTGATTGTGCTGGGCGGCAGCGCCGCGGTCGAAAAAGCCGCGCGCGATGCGGGCTTTAACGTCACGGTTCCATTCTCCCCGGGGCGCGGCGATGCCACGCAGGAGCAAACCGATGAAGAAAGCTTTGCGGTCCTGGAGCCGGTCGCCGACGGCTTCCGCAACTATCTGAAGAAGCAATACAGCGTATCCGCCGAAGAGCTTCTGGTTGACAAGGCACAATTGCTGAACCTGACCGCGCCGGAAATGACCGTTCTTGTCGGCGGCCTGCGCGTGCTGGGCACCAACCACGGCGGCACCCAGCATGGCGTGTTCACCGACCGAGCGGGCACTCTTACCAACGACTTTTTCGTGAAGCTGCTCGACATGAACATTGCGTGGGAGCCTAGAGATGGCGGCATCTATTACGGCCGCAACAAGTCGACTGGCCGGGTTGACCGCACGGCAACGCGAGTGGATCTCGTGTTTGGCTCGAACTCCATCCTTCGCGCGATTGCCGAAGTGTATGCGCAGGACGACAACCGAGAGAAGTTTGTTCGCGACTTTGT
Source organism: Paenibacillus sp. BK033 (assembly GCF_004345425.1). Classification (GTDB taxonomy): domain Bacteria; phylum Bacillota; class Bacilli; order Paenibacillales; family Paenibacillaceae; genus Pristimantibacillus. Next base: position 588,070 of record NZ_SLVP01000001.1, on the reverse strand, counting down.
GGCCGCTTGGGTTAAAGTGATGAACGCGGATCGTTACGACCTTCGTGTGAACTAATTCTTTCTTATATAAACAGCCTGCCCGAGGTTCTCGGGCAGGCTGTTTAATTTACTATTCTCTCCTTCCATGCCCTCCGGCTATAAAAATGTCCTTACGATCTATAATCCTGTCCTGTTTCTCCCTGACCGGAAATGATTAACTATACATGAACGCACACTCAATGCGAAGGGCTGGTGTATTGATGAAATCGAAGTTTTTTGAAAGCGGTGTCAAAGGCTTGGTTCTACTCCTGTTGTTGCTGTTTGTTCTGCCCGGTGCGGCAAGCGCAACTCCCTCAACGCAAAGCAGCAGCTTTTATAACGTGATTTTCCAGGACGGCGCGGACCCTTGGATCTACAAGCATACCGACGGCTTCTATTACTTCACGAAAACAACCGGCGGCGACGTGACCATCTGGAAATCCAGCTCGCTTACGGGCGTTGACGCCGGGACCAAAAGAGTGATCTCGACCGGCTGCTGCAATGTCTGGGCTCCCGAGATTCATTACGTCAACGGTGCCTGGTACATTTATTACGCCAAGGATGACGGCAATAACGACAATCACCGCATGTACGTTCTGGAAAATACCTCCGCCGATCCCATGACGGGCACATGGGTGAACAAGGGACAAATTACCGACTCGACGAACCGCTGGGCGATCGACGGAACCGTGCTTCAAGTAAATAGCAATCTGTATTTCATATGGTCAGGCTGGGAAGGGACAACAAATGTCTCGCAAAAGCTGTATATCGCCCATATGAGCAATCCGTGGACGATCGACTCGGCCCGGGTTGAAATCGCGCATCCGACCTATTCGTGGGAGACGAATACTTCCCCTTCGGTTAACGAGGGGCCGCAAGTCATCGTCCGCAATGGCGTGATCAGTCTTGTCTACTCGGCTAGCGGAAGCTGGACGGACGGCTATTGCTTGGGGCTGATTACCGCAAATACGGGCAGCAACCTGCTGCAGGCTTCTTCATGGACCAAGCGCGGCCAGCCCATCTTCAAATCCGGCAACGGCTTGTATGGCCCGGGTCATCATTCTTTCACGAAATCTCCTGATGGAACGGAGGATTGGATTGTCTATCACACGGCCAAATACGCCGGCAGCGGGTGGAATCGAGAAATCCGTGCCCAGAGGTTTACCTGGAACGCCGACAATACTCCAAATCTCGGATCCCCGGCAGCCCCGAATACGCCAATTGCGATCCCTTCAGGTGATACGACCCGTGCCCGTTATGAAGGAGAGGCTGGCGTTTTCGGCGGAATTGCGTATGCTTCCTCCAGTCCGAACGGTTCCGGCGGAAGCAAAGCCGGTCACATCGATACGGCAGACAGTTATGTAGAATTTGACGTCTATGCGGCAACGGCGGGAAATTATGTGCTGTCCGCGCGCACCGGCAATGGCACTGCTGGATTGGACTGGTCCTATTGGATTATGACGATCAATAATTCAAGCTCAAGCAACTTTTACATTACGAATAAAGGCTGGGAGAACTGGGGGGCTTCCGTCGCGCGTATCACATTAAACGCCGGCTGGAACAAAATCCGTTTTTCCAAAGGGGAAGGTTACGGGGAGCTCGACTGCTTCGACCTGTTCCCGGCTTAATTCCATACCAAAAAACGCAACCAAACCGGTTGCGTTTTTTGGTTCAGCCGTTCGCTTTCCGGTAATCCCCCGGCGTTAATCCCTCGTACCTTTTGAAAAAGCGAATAAAGCTGTTCGCGTTGTTGTAGCCGATATTGGCCGCGATCTCAGTAATGGTGTGATCCGTTTCCCTTAACAGCACCTTGCTGGCCTCAAGCCGTTTTACGGTCAGATATTCGAGGAGCGTTTTGCCTACCTCCTGCTTAAACATGCGGCTTAAATAAGCATGATGAAGATTAACCTGCTCCGAAATCGTTTCAACGGACAGATCGAGATGATAATTCTGGTCCATGTACGCCTTCACGATTTCAATATAGCCGTTCCTTTTTGGCTGCTGCTGCAAAGCTTCGCTTATTTTCCGTACGATGCCGCATGTCCACTGATGGATGGCATGAATCGTTTCTTTTGCCGCAAGCTCGCGGAACAGATTGTGGTTGGGCCCAAAAAGCTGATTCGTATTCATGTTCAGCTCATTCAAGCTCCGCAAAATATCTTCGACAATAAGACTATACGTTCGGAAAATAACCTCTTCGCTGAGCTTGGCGCGCGCCTTGATCTGCTCATACAGCTCGTTTAAATTGTTATGGGCTTCCTCCAGCTGTCCGGCCTTCAGGAAATTAATCTTCAAGCCGAGGACGGTACCTATAACAGCACCGCTCAAGTAAAAACGCTTGGCAGCGGCTGGACGGGAAGCGGTTTTGTAAACTTTATGAATGCGCCTGGCAGCGTGCAAATGAATGTGAACATTCCGGCCGAGAATGACTATGTGCTTGATATCAAATACGCCAATGGCGGAGGCAGCGCGGCGATTAAGCTTACGATTGACGGCGTTGTCGTGAATCCGTCCGTTACGATGCCAACCACGAACAGCTGGAACACCATATGGAGCAGCGTGCAGCAAGCGGTTCATTTGACGGCGGGCAGTCATGCGATTACCGTGGAAACCGTCGGTACGGCCTATATCAACCTGGATGCCGTTATAGCGACGGAGGTGACCGTGCCGCCGACTCCTGGTCCATTCGATGAGGCGTTGCAAGCGGAGGATGCCGCTCATAGCGCAGGTATTACGACAACCTCCTACGGATCCGGCTGGAATGGAAGCGGATATTCGAACTTTAATAACGGCCCGGGCTATATCGAATGGACGGCGGACGTTCCGGAAGCGAATTATACGCTGAAATTCGCTTATGCGAACGGCAGCGGCAGCCGTTCAATGAAATTGATCGTCGACGGCAAAGAAATAACGACCTTGAGCTTCCCCGGAACAGGGCACTGGAATCTGAATTGGTCCGAGGTCGCTTTCAGCCTGGATCTGACAGCCGGCGAACATACGATTCGTCTGGAGACAACAGGGACAAGCGGCCCGAATATAGACCAATTGCTATTCACTGGAAACTAACGGCTCTTCCTGTAAAGCAAGAGGGTTTCAATCGTCATTCGAGTGACGATTGAAACCCTCTCTTGCTTGATCCGTCGGCCAGCTTTATAGAGCCTGCGCATATTGTAAATTTGGTTATTCGTATAGGGCGATTACGGCTTTTCCCTGATTCACGATCCTCTTAATCAAATATTCCGGCTTAACGAGTTTAATGGCCCCGCCAAAACCTAATATATATTCCACGGCCTCCTGCTCCGCATTAAAGCGAAGCGTTGCCGGCATCATCCCGTCCACGGCCGGTGCAGCCATGTCGACCTTCTCGACAAACCGGTCCGTGAAGGTAAGGCGTCCGATAATCGACGGATGTACGAGAACCTGCACTTCAAACGTAGGAAGCGAACCGGCAAAGTCCAGCTTGCTTTGCTTCCAGTATTCCGCAAGCTCGAACCCGGCGGGCCGCTCAAATAATTCCCCGGTTGCTTCGGCTTTCCTGATTCTCGACACCCGGAAGCTCCGGTAGTCTCCGTCTTCGTTCATGGCAACCAAATACCAGGAGCTGCCCTTCGCTACCAGCCCCAAAGGACTAACCGTTCTTTCCGAGCCGGTTCCGTCGGCTTTCTGATAAGCTATGTTGATCTTGGCATCTTCCCATAACGCTTTTTGAATCGTGAGCAGCGCTTTATTCTTGTCCGCGGCAGGCTTCCACGTTCCGGTATCCATATAGATTTTCTCCATGTAACGCAACGCTTCGCTCTTGGAGGCATCGGGCAAGGAGGCCAGCAGCTTCTGACGGATATCCAGCCCCTTAATCTCCACGCCTAAATCCTTCAGCATTTGTTCGGCCGGAAGAATAAATAAAGCCTTTGTGTCCTCCAGCTTCAGGCCGCTTAAGTAGCTCCGGAAATGATCCATCAGCCTCCATCCGCCTGTTTTCCCCCGGTCCGCTATGACAGGCACGCCGGACAGACTAAGCGCATCCATATCGCGAAGAATCGTCCGGTCCGATACCTCGAGCTTTTTGGCAAGCTCCCTGGTCGTCATAATTTCATGATTCTGGAGCAAAATCATAATGCTAAGCAGGCGGTCCGCCCTCATTTCGCATTCACCTTCGTTTGTTTTATATATGACAAAAGATGTCGTCATTATAGTTTACAATGAGGAAAGAATCAATAAAGGCACACACTTATATTCAGGAGGCTTATATGGAGATGAAACCTTTACATGGAAAAATCGCTCTTGTAGCAGGAGGAACGCGGGGCGCCGGGCGTGGCATTGCCATAGAGCTGGGAGCGGCAGGCGCAACGGTGTATGTCACGGGGCGCACGACGCGGGCGCAAGTATCCGAATACAACCGGCCGGAAACCATCGAGGAGACAGCGGAGCTTGTTACGAAAGCGGGCGGACAAGGAATTGCCGTACAGGTGGATCATCTGGTCCCCGAACAAGTACAGGCTTTGGCGAACCGCATTGAGCGGGAGCATGGACGGCTTGATATTCTGGTCAATGATATATGGGGCGGCGAGAATCTCGTGGAATGGAATATTCCGGTATGGGAGCATTCGCTCGAGAAGGGGCTGCGCATGCTAAGGCTCGCCATTGATACCCATCTGATTACGAGCCATTTTGTTCTTCCTCTTCTTATCAAGAATAAGAACGGGTTGATTGTCGAGATGACGGACGGAACGGCCGAGTACAATCAGAATCATTACCGATTGTCGATGTATTACGATTTGGTCAAAAACTCTATCAATCGCATGGCTTGGGCGCTGGCTCAAGAAGTGAAGCCCCATGCATGCACGGCCGTTTCCTTGACGCCGGGCTGGCTTCGTTCCGAAATCATGCTGGAGATTTTTAAGGTAACGGAGGAGAATTGGCGGGATGCCGCGGCCGAAGAGCCCCATTTTATTATTTCCGAATCGCCCCGCTATGTGGGACGTGCCGTCGTTGCCCTTGCGGGAGATCCGGAAGCAAGCCGTTGGAATGGGCAATCCCTGTCAAGCGGCCAGCTTGCGCAGGTGTACGGCTTCACGGATGTGGACGGTTCGCAGCCCAACTGCATGCCTTATCTGGTTGAGGTTATTGAGGCGGGCAAACCGGCGAATACGACAGGTTACAGATAAAAAGAACGCCAAATCAATAACGCACTGCGGCGATGCCGGGCTTTTTGCGTACCCTTAGAGTCCTTGGGGACCTTAAGGGCCTTCTTCTTGCCCGGGCGAAGGAGGGTTAAGGCCCATTACATGATGGACCTTAACCTGGGCCGTAGAGCCTTTCCCGATTGCTTTAGCGTTTAGCGGCTAACTGCCGCTTTATCCTTCTCCGCCTTCTTCCCGGGAAGCGGCAGACCCAAATTCCCGCGCAGCGTGCTGCTCTCGTATTCGGTACGAAACAGTCCCCGCCGCTGCAGCTCCGGAATGACGAGCTCGATAATGTCTTCGAATCCGCCCGGGAAATACGGCGACATGATATTGAAGCCATCCGCTCCTTCATTCAGGAACCATTCCTCCAGCTGATCGGCAATTTGCGAAGGCGTTCCGACGATTTCGCGGTGTCCGCGAGCCCCCGCAATTCGTTCGTACACGGCGCGGATCGAAGTTAAATTCTCGCGCCTTGCTATTTCCCGGATAATATTGTACCGGATGCGAGGATTGGTCTTATCCTCTATCGAGCTTATATCAGGCAGCGGCTCATCCACATCGTAACCGGACAAATCGATATTGGTAAATCCGGACAGATAAGCCAGACCAACCTCCGGCAGAATGTAGCCGTTCAGCTCCTTCTGCTTCGCCAGCGCTTCCTCTTCGGTCTTGGCGACCGTAATAAAGACGCCCGGCATAATTTTCAGCTCGTCTCTTTCACGTCCGTATTTGGCCAGCCTACCCTTCACGTCCCGGTAAAAAGCCTGCGCCTCCTCCAGCGTCTGCCACGCCGTAAAGATAACCTCGGCCGTCTTGGCCGCCAGCTCCTTGCCGGACTCGGATGAGCCGGCCTGCACGATAACCGGATTGCCATGCGGGCTGGCCGGATTATCGAGCGTGCCCGTTACTTTGAACCATTTGCCGTCATGATCGACAGGGTGCACTTTATCAACATCCAGGAACCGTCCTTGCTCCTTGTCGATCACAAGCGCATCGGCTTCAATGGATTGCCACAGCTTCTGAACAAGCTCAACAAATTCCTCCGCCCGCTCGTAACGGCTTGCATGCTCCAAATGCTTATCCTTGCCAAACAGGAAGGACTCCTTGTCATTAGCGGAAGTAACGACATTCCAGGCTGCGCGGCCGCCCGACAGGTGGTTGATCGAGCCGAACTTGCGTGCGACATGGAAAGGCTCGTTATAAGTGGTTGTTAAGGTAGCGGCTAACCCGATTTTCTCTGTTACGGCTGCAAGCGCCGAGATTAGAATAACCGGATCCAGCTTAAGCGCGGAGCTGGAATGCTTATTCAGATTGGAGCCAAAGCCGTCCGCGAAAAAGATCATGTCGAACTTAGCGCGTTCCGCCGTGCGGGCGATCTCCGATAAATACGCTAGATCAAAGGTACGGTCCGCCCCGGAATCAGGATGTCTCCAGCTCGCCACATGATGTCCGGGCAGCATGATAAAAGCACCTAGCTTCATTTGTCTTACCGTCATCTTCACCACTCCATCTCTTCTTATATATTCAGGTTTTCCTTATTTCTTGGCGTAGGAATTAAACTCGTTGGTATACAAGTCTTCCGCCTTAACCTGCCCTTTCTTCAAATCGCCGTTAGCGACCAGCCAGTCAATCCAGACCTGGTATTCTCCCGGCGTTATGACGCCTCCGGCCTGCGCAATCCCGGTGCTCTTCCAATATTTCAGGTTTTCGGTCGGTTCGTTGGGGTCACGCTTCTTGATAATCGCCTCGAACCTCCGAATGACCTCTTCCCGCGGGGTCGTGCGCGCCCATTCAATAGCCTTGGCCACCCCTTCAACAAACTGCCTCACCGTGTCCGGGTTATTCTTGATATACTCCTCCCGGAAGAAATAATCGCCTGCCGTAAATTCGGTCTTATAAACGTCCGTATCCTTAAAGAGCTCAACGATGCCCCCTTTGTCCAGGGCACGGTCTCTTGCGATACCGCTCATGAGCACAACGTCAATCTGCTTGCTGCGGAGAATTTGCTCGGCATTTGCGGATGGGATCGTCACGAGCGTCACTTGTTCGATCTCCTTCTCGGTTAAGCCGCCTTTCCTTAAATAATCCTTCGTAACAAATTCCAAGTGTGCCCCCAGCGTATTCACGCCGACTTTTTTGCCGATAAAATCCTTCGGGGATTTAATCGAGCTGTCAGCCAGCACGTAAGCGCCGATGTAAGTGTTCTTATCGCTGCCGTACGAGCCGATAACGGATTTAATCTTTACGTTTTGCGAGATGGATTTGATAATCGCCCCGTTAAAAGCCGAGCCAAAATCAATCTGTTTGGTTGCCGTTAATTGAATGCTTTCCGGTCCGCCCGTCGTGCTCCCGATCGATTCCAGCTCCAAATCGCCCAGGTACCCCAAATCCTTCGCCAGCTCCGGAAACGATACGCTTCCCGGCGCCGAGTTGTACTGAAGCACCTTGTCTTCTTCCCCCGGCTTGGCTTTGCTCTCCGAGCATCCTGCAAGCAAAGCGCTAACTAAGCCCATCGTTAACAGAAATGCCTGAACGTGAGTAAATCGTTTCTTCATAGGATCCTCTCCCGACCTCTTCGTATTTATTGATGCGATTGCTGCGGCTGCTTGCGATAGGGATTAACCGGAATAGATAAACCCAGATTCCCCCGCAGCGTATGGCTTTCGTATTCCGTACGGAACAATTCGCGGCGCTGCAGCTCCGGAATAACAAGCTCAACAATATCGTTTAAACCTTCCGGGAACGTAGGCGGCATCATATTAAAGCCGTCGGCTCCTTCGTTTAAGAACCATTCTTCCAACTGATCCGCGATCTGAGCCGGCGTGCCTACAATTTCCCGATGCCCACGTGCACCCGCGATAAATTCGTACACCTCGCGCAGCGTGCTTAAGCCTTCCCGCTCCGCGAGTGCCCGAATAATATTCGTGCGGGTCTGCGGGTTCGTCTTGTCCTCGCTTTCCCCGCTTGCCGGAAGAGGAGCATCCACGTCGTAACCGCTCAAATCGACGCCGATAAAATTCGATAAGTACTCCAGACCAACCTCTGGCGAAATATAGCTGTTTAACTCTTTACGCTTCGCAATCGCTTCGGCTTCCGTGCGAGCAACCGTGATGAACACGCCCGGCATAATTTTCAGGTCATCCGGCTGGCGTCCGTATTTGGCAAGACGTCCTTTCACGTCCCGATAGAAGGCCTGCGCTTCCTCCAGCGTCTGCCAGGCGGTAAATATCACCTCGGCCGTCTTCGCGGCGAGCTCTTTCCCCGCCTCGGAGGATCCCGCCTGCACAATGACGGGATAACCTTGCGGCGTCGACGGAGCATCCAGCAGACCCTGCGCTTTAAACCATTCCCCTTGGTGATCAACGGGGTGAACTTTGTCAACGTCCAGGAACCGGCCATTCTCCTTGTCGATAACAAGCGCATCCTCTTCAATGGAGAACCAAAGCTTTTTCGTCAGCTCAACGAACTCTTCCGCCCTCTCGTAGCGCCGCGCATGCTCGAGATGCTTTTCCTTGCCGAACAGCTGCGCCTCCTTCTCGTTGCCCGAGGTTACCACATTCCAGCCCGCACGCCCTCCTGACAAATGGTCGATAGCCGCGAACTTGCGCGCTACCTGGAACGGCTCGTTGTAAGTGGTCGTAAGAGTCGCCGTAAGGCCGATATTCCGCGTGACGGCCGCAAGCGCCGAAATAATAATAAGCGGATCAAGCTTGATCGTAGAGGTCGCGAAATTGCCCAAACGCTTAAGACCAAGGATATCCGCGAAAAAAATCATATCGAATTTGCCCCGCTCCGCCGTCTGCGCCAGCTCCTTTAAGTACTCGAGATCCAAGGTCCGGCGAGGATCCGTAGACGGATAACGCCAGCTGGCCACATGATGGCCCGGCAAGTTAAAGAAGGCTCCCAGCTTCATTTGTTTTTTGGTCATATTCCACACTCCTAGTATTCCTATATTTTTAATAGACTTTGGAGCAAAAAAAGAACCGCTTCGTTTATGCTTGCTGCTTCCATTTGGACAACTTGCGTTCCAGCACGCTTAATCCCTGATTAATCAACAAGCCAAGCAAAGCGATCGTGAGGATACCGGCAAACATTTCGGGGATTTGGAAGTTATATTGGGAATACGTGATGAGGTAGCCGAGACCTTCCTTGGCGCCTACCATCTCGGCGGCGATAAGGACGAGAATCGCTCCGGTTCCCGCCATCCGGATTCCCGTAAAGATCGTTGGAACCGACGCCGGCAGGATGACCTTGAGGAACAGCTTGAATGACGAGAGATTCATGGACCGGGCTGATTTGATCAGCAGCGGATCAACGTTGCCTACGGCTGCGATCGTATTCAGAAGGATTGGCCACGTGCAGGCAAACAAGACAATGGCGATTTTGGACGTCTCTCCGATTCCGAGGATAAGCATAAACACGGGAAGCAAAGCAAGCGCTGCTGTATTGCGGAACAATTCCATCACCGGATTGAGAAGCTCCCTGGCAAGAGGATACCAGCCAATCGCAAGCCCTAACGGGATGGCGATAACAAGGGCTAACGCAAATCCGCTTAACGAACGAACCATACTCGCCGCAAAATGATGGAACAGCTCGCCGGACAATATCAAATTCCAGAGCGCCTGAATGACATCGGAGAACGGGGGCAGGAAAGCCGGATCCGCGAAGCCCGCAAGGGGAGCAATCTGCCAGACGAGGGCCAGCAAGATCAGAACGATAGACTGCTTGAACAGCTTGCGGATATGAAGCGAGACGCCCAGTTTGACTCTTCTGCTTTGCAGGGGTCTAGGAACCGCTTTAACATTTTCCATTTCGATACGCTCCTTTCGTAAATCCGTTAAATATACGCGCCTTGGTATTCCAGCTCGTGCAGCAGGCTCCATACCTCGTGCCGCGCCTTGACAAACTCCGGATTGGAGCGGATATCCGCATCATCCAACCGGTGCTTCAATGGAATATCGACGATCTTCTTCACGGTACCCGGACCGGGAGTCAGAACCACAACGCGTTCTCCCAGGTATACCGCTTCGTCAATGCCATGCGTGATGAAAATAATCGTTTTTTTCGTTTTCTGCCAGATCCGGAGCAGCTCGCTTTGCAAGGTTTCCCGGGTTTGCGCATCCAGCGCCGCAAACGGTTCATCCATAAGCAGAACATCCGGGTTAAATGCAAGGCTTCTGGCAATCGCTACGCGCTGCTTCATGCCTCCGGACAATTCGTGGGGATACCGGTTCGCGAATGCGCTCAATCCAACTAACGCCAGAAAATGCTCCGCCAATTCCTTTCGCTCCTGCTTCGGGATGCCTTTGGCCTCCAGTCCGAACTCAATGTTCCCCCTTGCCGTCTTCCAGGGAAATAGAGCATATTGCTGAAAAACAATCCCTCTGTCGAGACCGGGACCGGTAATTTCCTTCCCGTCCATGTAAATACGCCCGCTAGTAGGAAGCGATAAACCGCTAATGAGGTCAAGCAGGGTTGATTTTCCGCAGCCGCTTGGTCCTACCAAGGTAATAAACTCGCCTTCCTTAACGGTAAAGCTTAAGTCCTTAACCGCCGTAAATGGCTGCGTCGCCCCTTTTTGTTTCGGATCGCGCACGATAAAGCTTTTTGCCACATTCTCGAATCGAAGCTTTTCTAATGCCGGCATCTCTCTCACCCTTTCTCTTGTACCCGGGAATAAACAAAAAAGCGCAGCCGACCACAACAAGCGTTGGTCTTCTGCGCTTCCGGTTGCCCGGTCAGCGGTTCAATTGTTTGGATGGTTCATTCAATAGGTGCCATTTAATTCCAAGTAAAACCATGAGATTAATATAGCATAAACGCTTCGGTTGTCAATATAGGCCATTTAGGCCAATTTCAGGCGCCAAGCAAGGATTGCGCTACCTCATCGACAATACGGTTAATTCCCGTTGGACCGTAAGAGCCAATCCAGGTCGAGGCATCCACGGTGTACACGCATTGCTGCTTCACGGCATGAAGCGAGTTCCACTCTATGCTTCGCTGCATGCTCAAGACCTGCTCCTTGAACATGTCGTTGCTTAGCAGGAAATAATGATTGGCGTTCACGCCGGGCAGATCTTCAATCGAGATATGGTAGGCCGTATCCGAGACGGATTCCCCCGTTATATAAAAGGGAGCAGGCAGCCTCAAATCCGCGTACAAGACTGCGCCGGTACGGTGGGATGCCGTATGCAGGCGAATGGACGTTTCGCGCGGACGAATGATCGCTACATGCTGGCCTCTCAGCTTGTCGGCAAGCATGTCCGATAGTTTCTCCGTCTTCTCCCTATACGCCATTAAGATTCGCTCCGCTTCCTGTTTTTTACCCGTGATGACGCCAAAAATGCCCAGTATCTTGCGCCAATCCTCATTCCGGTCAAACAGAAGGGTAGGCGCGAATTGGCAAAGCTTCGGATACAGCCTCTCATGCAAATCCGTACAGACGATCAGGTCAGGCTGCAGTTCTGCAAGGGCATGCATATCGATCCGCTCACAGGTTCCAAGCACCGTAAATTGACCCAGCTTGTTCTGCAAATAATCCGGGAAGCAGGAAATTTCAGCGCCTCCGATCCCTACGCTGCCGGCAGGCTGTTCTTTCAGCGTAAACAGCTGGTCGGCATATTGAACGTCAAGCACCGCAATCCGCTTAGGCAGCCGCTGCAGCCGAAGCTCGCCTTTTCTATGCTTAATGACGGCCGCGTCATCTATGGTTTGCGAAGCAGCCAATGCGTAAACCTCGCCTGCCAGAGAGGTACGGCGGAAGTCCTGCGGAGCGATCCCGTAATAATTTTTAAAGGCTCTGCTGAAATAATACAGATCACGATAGCCAATGCTTAACGCAATTTCCTGAATCGTTGCGTCCGTATGCCGGAGCAGCTCGGCCGCGTGGCTCATTCTGACCTTAATGACATACTCCATAGGGCCCAGCTGCTTCTGCCCGTTAAACCATCTCTGCAGCTGCCTTGAGCTGCAATGAACCAGTCCGGCTAGAACGTCCAGTTTTAACGGCTTATTATAGTTTGCGTCAATGTGCTTCATTACAATGGCAACCGCTTCCGAAGGCGTCTGATAGCCTTCCGCCAGCAGCTGCTTCAGCAGCTCGTAAAGCAGACCCTGCAGAAGCGCATTGGCATGGAAGCCTTCGATGCCTTGCCTCATGCCCCATTTGAGCTCCAGCTGTTCCACGACCTGATGCAGCGACAGCCGCTTGGAAGGCTGAATTCCAAACGGCATTTGCAAAAGCGCTTCCTCAACAGCGGCGAGCTCCCCTCCCGCAGAAGGCATGAGCTCGGCTCTGTAATAGATGACGGTATATTCGATTGGTTCCGTAATGGCTTCCATGCTGATGGCTGCATCTTTGCCCGCATGGCGGACTGAAAAGGGGCTTAAGGAGTACGTTGTTCCGTCAATTAGCAGGCTGCCATAACCGCTCCATGCAAAAAACAGCATATTCTCCGGCAAACGCTGAAGCTGGCTGCCCGGAAGCAGGATTTCCCGCCGAACGTCAAGCACTCTGACCGCAATATCGTTCCAAAACGATAAATGTTCCTGTAATGGCATTTGACACCTCTCCAAACCTATTGTCTAGATTATTTTAATTGAAAATGATTTTCATAGTCAATTAGAAGTCTCCAACTCGTTTAAGGTTTTGGGCATTTCAAGCAATATTCGGGTGCCATTTGATAATACAGACAACAGGTCAGACGCTTGCTTCTTCCCGTGAGCCAACAACCGTCTCTGATCTCCGCAAAGGAAGCGAACGGGTTTTTCCGCATGCCAAACCGCTCTCCCGGAGCCTCCTTCGCAATATAGAGAAAATCCTCCCTTAACCTTCGGCTGAGTTCGTCATCATGATCCTGGTCATCGCCATATATAGGCGCGATACGCGCCATGACGTTCTCCCATAGAATGGCCATCGATACCGGACCTTCCGCGGCTGCTAGCTTTATTATCGGGGTCAGGCTTTCTCCAAATAACTGTTGAATAACTTCCGCGCGCCACGCTGCTCTATTAAGGGGATCGGGCGCTGTAACCATAACTTCGGTTAGCGCCATAAACGGAAAGGGGGTTCCGGAAATGGATGCTTCCTTATGAAAAAGCCGGCTGTGCTCCAGCGTAATGCCTATCCCCTTATTGTAATAGGTCATCGCGCCAAGCACCGGAGCTACAAGCAGGCTGGCTATTCTCTTTACCAGCATGGATGCAGCGACGCTTTTGTTCGGAGCGCCGATATGGTTCATCAGCCAATCCATATAAGCTCTTCGCGGCTCCGCATTAAGCAGCTCGCTTAATGCGAGCTGCTTAATGTTATGCTTCGGAGCCTCCCCAACCGTCAGGCTATAATCGCAGGACAGCTCCGCCCAGGCATCGGATACAAGAAACGGATCCATTCTATTGCTGGCCTAGCAACGCTTCCGCGGCTTGTTCAATTATCAGGCTGTTGGCGATTGGCCCGTAGTAAGCAATCCACAATGTGCTGTCTGCTTTGTAGACATGATGGTTTTTTACCGAATCCAGCGATTTCCAAATATTCGTGCTTTCCAGTTCCTTAACCGCATCCGCAAACATCGCATCGGACAACAGGAAGTAATGATCCGCGCCAATCTCGCTTACGGCTTCCAGCGATAGCTCATAGGCGGTATCGTCAACCGCCGCAACGGATGCCGGTACCTTTAATCCCAAATCGTTATAAAGGATAGCTCCCGTCCGGTGATCCGGCGTATGCACGCGAATGCCTTCGATTCTTGGACGGATTAGGGCAACGGTCTCCTCGCCCAGCTTGGCCGCAAGCTGCTCCTTCAGCTTAGTTGCTTTTTCCTCATAGGCTTGCTGAACAGCCTTGGCTTCTGCTTGCTTACCCATGATTGTGCCCATGGTATCCAGGGTAGCGCGCCAGTCCTCATCGAAATCCAGCACGATGGTTGGCGCGATTTTACTAATATTCGCGTAGGCTTCCTCCTGGAAATCGGTCATCAGAATCAAATCCGGCTGCATAGCCAGAATAGCTTCCAAGTTCGGCTTATCCCGCGTGCCTAACAACTTGACGTCTCCTGCCAGGCGGTCGCTCAAATATTCCGGAAAATCCGTATCCGATCCGGCGGCGGTTACGCTTCCCGCCGGCTGCTCGTCCAGCGCAATCAGCTGATCGACAAACTTGGTATCCAGCACCGCGATTTTTTCAGGCCTCTTCTCGAGTTTATATTCACCTTTCAAGTGCTTAATCGTGACGGGATAGGCGCTTCCGCCTTCTGGCTCAGAATTGCCCGGCGCTTCCTCTGCTGGAGCTTCTGACGGCGTGCTGCTTGGCGCGTTAGCGTTATTTCCTCCGGAACCGCATGCTGCCAGCATGAGAGCTAAACAAATAAACAACGAACAGAAACCTAAATTGCGTCTTTTCAATTTCCGATCCCCTCTTCTTCATTCCTGATAATGATTTTCATTATTGATTGTACTGGTTTTTCATTCCTTTTCAATGAACGATTGCGACGAACCGTTTATCTTTTTGCGACAACCCTGTTCTGGAAATAAAAAAACCCGCCTTCTCCTTGGAGAAAGCGGGTTCCTATTTCGCGTTATTGACGGCCTAAAAATGCCGCTACTTCGGCGAGGCGTGAGGCATAACCCCACTCGTTGTCATACCAGGCGGCAACGGATAAAAGTCCGCCTTGTACATGGGTCAGCGGCAGGTCGATAATCGAAGAATGGGAATCCCCTACGATACGCGAGGAAGCCCACTCTCCTTCCAGCACATCAAGCACTCCGTTAAGCGGACCCTCCTGCGCGGCTTTACGGAACATATCGTTAATTTCCTGGGCGGTACACGGCTTCTCCGTAACCAGATTCAGCTCCGCGATACTCCCGGTGCGTGTCGGAATCCGGTAAGCTTTACCCGTAATTTGCAGATCGGGCCAAATAAACTTAAGCGCTTTTGCCGCACCCGAAGAGGACGGGATAATATTTTCCGCGGCTGCCCAGGAATCCCTGCGGTCTCTCATCGGCTGATCGGTCAGCGATTGGGTGTTCGTATAGGAATGCACCGTGGAGAATAAGCCGTATTGAATGCCGAAGTTTTCACGGACCAGCTTGACGACCGGAGCGAGCGCATTGGTCGTGCAGCTCGCCATGCTGATGATTTTGTGCTTGTCCGGATCAAAGCTGTCTAGATTGATTCCTTTCAGCAATACCGCATCGCAGTCGTCAAGGGTTTTGCTTGGTCCGCTGACGAGAACGCGCTTCGCGCCGCGCTCCAGGTGAAGCTCCGCTACCTGTCTAGTTACCGCCCGTCCCGTGCAATCAATAACAAGCCCGACGCCAAGCTCGCTCCAGTTCGGTATTTCCTGCGACGAGTTCAAATAAAGAATGGAACGGTCGCCGATTCTAATCGTTCCTTCCGTGCCTGCCACAGGCTCCGGCCAACGCTTGTAGTTCGTATCGACCTCAAACAGAGCCGCGAGCGTTGCTTCGTCTTTAATATCCGAGATGGATACGGGGACAAACAGCTCATTTTCCAAAGCTACGCGAAGAAGCTGTCTGCCGATCCGTCCAAAGCCAAAAATAGCAATATTATTCATGTTCATTCTCCTGCCTGCGCATCGTTGGCGCAATCAAATTTTTACCGTTGCGAAAGGTTAAACGGCTATTCCTTCAGCCAAGCGTTAGCCAGCAGCATCGCTCCGCGGGCGGCCGCCGTGTCTGCCAGGGCATTCAGCATGACAAAGTCGTGAATCGTCCCCTGGAAACGCGCTTGCGTGACCCGCACGCCAGCCTCGCGAAGCTTATTGGCATAAGCCTCGCCTTCATCGCGAAGGACATCCGCCTCTCCCGTAATGATTAGAGCTTGCGGCAAGCCCTTAAGCTGCTCGGTTGTCGCGCGCAGCGGAGAGGCATAGATTTCATTCCGCTGCTCTTGATTTGTCGTATATTGATCCCAGAACCAGGCCATAGCGTCCCGGCGAAGGAAATAACCCGTCGCGAATTCCTTGTAGGATTCCGTATCGTTACCTGCATCCGTTACCGGATAGAACAGCAGCTGCTTATGAATCTGAGGTCCTTTGCGTTCCTTTGCCATAATCGTTATGGCAGCCGTCATGTTGCCGCCAACGCTGTCCCCCGCCACATAAAGCCGGCTTGTATCAAGGCCGTGCTCATCGCCGTGCTCCGCTATCCACTGCAGGGCTGCGTAAATTTCTTCGATCGCAGCCGGGTATTTGGCTTCCGGAGACAAGCTGTAATTCGGAAAAACAACGGCGGCCTCCGCCCCAGCTGCCAGCTCGCGAATAAGCCGGTCATGCGTATGGGCATTGCCGAACACCCAGCCGGCGCCATGAATATAGAGAATAGCCGGCAGCTTCTTTGCCGTATTTGGAGCGCGCAGAATGCGAATGGACACCTGCCCGCTTGGTCCGCCCTCAATCGTCAGGTCGGTGATATCGACAGGCGGCTTCTCAATATCTCCCGCTTGAACGTTGTCCACCGTTTCGCGGCCTTTTTCCGGACCAAGGTCGAACAAATATGGCGGATTTGCCGTATCCTGCGCGAATTTCAAAGCCTCCGGCTCCAGCACGATTTTCTTGCCAGCGTTTTTTTCTGTCATCTCTACCTCTCCTCACATAATTGGATTGCATCCGAATGGACTACCTATACTTAATCACCGTTATGCCAGGAAATGAATCCGGCGATGTCCTCCTAGAGGGAAAGGAATATCAATCTTAAGTCTAGGATAAGATGTCGTCAGAATATAGTGATAATTTTACTATTTTTTTGTTAGAAAGAGTCCTATGGTTTGTAAAATCTATATAAATTAAAACCGGTACGACGAAAGAATCGCGCGTACCGGCCTCATTAAATGTACTGGGACTTAGCCAAAGGGGTGAGCTAAATCTCCTGCAAACAGAAGAACAACCGCGGCAGCTATAACAAGGTTCAGAACAGCCGGGAACATCTTGCCGAACGGGTGCTTTACTCTCAAATGCGACAGAATCGCTAATAACATGGTAACTCCAATCCAAACCCCCGACCAGCCTGCCATGCCGGGATACCAGTAGCCAATAAGGAGTCCGACAGCCCCAAGCAGCTGAACAAGTCCCGTAACCACGCGGAACCATTGCGGCAGCTTGATCGAATCAAACAGCTCTACCTGATGTTTAGCTCCCGTAAGCTTTGTAATTCCGAAGAAAATCATCGAGAATAGCAGCCAGCTTTGAATAATAATGGCTAAAATATGCATGTTGAAATCTCTCCCTTGTTTTGTTTGGATGTTTCTCATTAAATGAGACACCTTACGGTGTCCTTTTCTGATTTTATAATATAACACCTTTTGGTGTCCTGTAAAGGATTATTTTTATTAAATCAGCGTAAAATAAAAAGCCGCCTTCTCGTCTAATCGACGCTCAAGGCGGCCTTTCTCTTCCTGTTACACTTTCAAATCGATATTGCCGCCCAAATGGGGCTGCACGCTTTGCGCCATCATTTGGATCAGCTGCTGCGACTGCTCCGTCGAATGGTCCTTCGCCATCTTGAGCACGCTGATTCCAACCTCGTTCATAAGCTTGCTTTGGGACAAAGCAACGGACATAGCCGGAATATCCATCATTTCCCTCCACTCCAGATTTGACTTCACCTTTTGTATCGGAACATGATCCCTTATTCGTTAGAGGGTCTTCGCGGAAGGGATTAGATCATAAATCCTCCATTAATATCCAGCGATGCTCCGGTAATATAGCCGGCTTCCGGGCTCGATAAGAAGGCTACTAAGCTGGCAATATCGTTTACCGTTCCATAACGGCCGAGCGCAATGACATTTTTCAAAATTGCGGCCATCTCTCCTTCAGCGGGATTCATGTCCGTATCCACCGGACCCGGCTGGATATTATTGACGGTCACGCCTTGCGGAGCCAGATCTCTGGCCAGACCGCGGGTCATCGCGGCAACCGCCGCTTTGGACATGCTGTACAGGCTCATGCCGGGGAATCCGGTCACATCGGCATTTACGCTGCCAATATTAATAATTCTGTCTCCGTGCCGCATTTGCGGACCGGCTGCCTGAATGGCGGCAAACACCGCTTTGATATTGACGGTAACGGTTCTGTCGAAATCCTCCATGGTGAATTGATCATACGGCTTTACATCCAGAATACCGGCATTGTTAACCAATATATTCAGATGGCCAAATTCATGAATGGTCTCTCCAACAGCGGATTTCACGGAATCGATATCTTCGCCTTTTGCTTGAAGCGCTAAAGCTCTCCCGCCTGCCGTTTGAATTTCTGTAACTAGTTCATTGGCTTTTTCAACGGAATTCGCGTAAGTAAACGCTACAGCCGCTCCCTCTTGACTCAGCCGCCTAACAATGGATGCCCCTATGCCGCGGGATCCGCCCGTCACAAATGCCGTTTTGCCTTGCAATTTATTTGAATTCATCTTATTTACTCTCCTTTTTGAATAAGGTTAAGATATATTTTAAGGGAACGATCATTCCAATTTAGAGCAAAAAAAATTAGCGCAGAAAAAAAAGAGACATCTCTAATATGTTATCTAACGTATTCCTGCCAGCAGATGCGGAAGTAACCGTTATACCGTTCGCCACATTTACAAGGTATTGCGAAAGAACACGCAAATTAGGGTTACCCTTAATTTCACCGTTGGCAGTCCCGCGTGACAGCAATTGAAAAAACGCCCTTTCTCTTAAGTTGTTGTTGGTGCTGACTCTTTCGCGGACCTCCGGATGCTCGCCCATCTCCAAAGAAGCATAAACCAGCAAACACGTTCTGACGCTGTTATGTTCAATCAATTTAGCAAAAAACCGCATCAGCACTTCCCTGCAGGTACCCGGCTCGTATAGAATCGCCGTAATGTCGCTCGTCTGGTCACCATAACGGTCCAGCGATACCAAATACAACTCTTCCTTGCTGCGGAACGTCTGATAAATACTGCTACGGTTCAGGGACAATGCGCTGACCAAGTCCTGCATCGATGTTCCTTGGTAGCCTTTTTCCCGGAATACATCAATCGCCTTATCGATTGTCTCTTCAATCTGAAATGTTTTTACTCTGGACATTTTTTTAATCATCCCCTGCTCAGTATGCTAGCCGAATATGAATTCCGTGTCAACACTTTCAGGAATGATCGTTTCAAATAAGTTAACTTTTCACGCGAAGCTGTCTGACCTTCTTCCGGAGCAGAACGCAAAGGAATGCAAACGGGATATAGACGTATATAAAATAGAGTCCCACCTTGGAATAAATATCCGCCAGCTTCTCAACGGTTCTGTGGTCTCTAATGGCTTCGCAGAGTATCGCCATCGCGATAAGACTCAAGACCAAAAACAATCGCGGCCTTATGCGAAAGGCAATCTTGGTTGCGCGGCAAGCCGCCCAAATATAGATGGAAATGCCCGCTATAATTTTGATAAACCATAAGGAGATCGCTATATATTCAAGCCGTTGAAGCAGCGGCACTTCAAAGATCCCGATCATATTCAAGGTCGGCCAGATCGTATGGCGCAGCTGTTCCTCGGTGAAAAACATAAAGGCCAGAACCAAAATGACCCCATACAACAAGATGACCAAAAAGAGGATAAGATGCGCCCATTTCTGCGACTTTTCCGGGGTTTTTATAAACGGATAAAACAAAAGCAGGATTTCGAAGCCGAGAAAATTAAAAGCCATATCTTCGGAAGAAAGCAGAATGTCGGATACGGAGTGATTCCATAACGGCAGCAGGTTTAAAGGATGCAAATACGGAAAGGCAAGCAAAACCTGCGGGATGATCGACACGCACGAAATGATCGTCGCCCATACCGCAATGCCCGTTACGGTACGGAGACCTCCCGATACGGTGTAGTAAACAAGCAATAAAATAACGATGCTGACGTATAGAAAATTCATGCTGGGAAACAGCCAGACTTGAATTAGCTCGATATACACTTTGAACTTGACGAAAGCGCCCAGAACAAAATAAATCACAATGGCCGCATTAAAAAAGCTGCCCAAAAATTTGCCGAACAGCTTGTTATTAATGGCGGCTATATCATGTGCCCCTTCGGTCGTTGACAATAGCTTATAGATCATCCATAGAAGAATATGAATGCTGATCCCCGTTAAAATAACCGAGATCCACGCGTTATAACCGGCATGCTTAATGAGAGTCCTTTGGTAAGAAAGAATGCCTATTCCCACCATGCCAACATATAGAGGGAAGATGATTAAATAGGGAGATATCTTGTATTTCTCGCTGATCTCATTGCTCAAGTCCGCTCTAACCTCCCGCGCCCGTTCGGATAATACGAGCCGTTACGCTTACTGTCGTGGACAGCTCCTTGTAATGCCTCTGAAACGCCTGCGGGTCCCAGTCTTTCGTCCTGCTTCTTATCAAATCCCCCAGGCCCAGAGGATCCACGTCATTGCTTTGCAATAAAGCGATAAACTTCCGAATCTCGTTCTGGCAGTAGGTCTCTATGCAACTCTCCAGCAAAGCAATTTGTTCCTTCGAGGTCAGATCAATCCATTGAGGGACATCCTTGACTTGAGCCTCAAGCTTTACCTTAATGGCAATGGAGGCAGGAGGACCCGTCTGAATCACTTTATACCTTGTTTTCGAATGGATGCTGTTCATCAGGAAAAACTCGTCGCCGGCCTGATCCGAGCCTGTCACGGGAACCATAATGCTCCCGTTTAACGAATTTTCCATCAACAGCTTCATCAGGAAGGAATCCTTTATGCCGATTTTGGTCTTGAATTTGTCCTCTTTAAACAAAGCGATGCCATCGAGCTTGAGTTCATCCCGTTCCACGGTGAAATGAGGAAGAAAGAAATCTCTGCCGCTTCCGTAGAAATCAAAAAACGTCAAGTGAAGATTGATTCTGGGTAAATTTCCGTATCTAATATTCTGCTCGATCATATCGGACATGAAATAGGGGTCATTGCGATTTTCCTTTATGTTAAGTATCTTCAGAGCCTCTCTGTCCGCAACGCCAAGATGGGTTCTAGAGGATATTTTAGGATCGCGGATCAGGCTTTCGATCGCCGTTTTTATGCCCTTGCGCGCAAAACGCTCTCCGAATAACGCCATTCTCAACTGCCCGTACTCTATCGGAAAATCAAGCTTCATATTGAGCTTTGGCATGCTGTCGTAGATGGATTTGGACTCCGTCACGTAAAATTCCAGCTTTGATTTCCCCTGTTCCTCGTAATTGGCAATAATAGCGCTGCTGGTTACCCCGTTCTCGACGGCATCGTACCCAATCGTTTGAACGAATTTAATGCTATTGACAACGTTGGTATCGCCGCAAGCGGACAGCAGCGCGCAGAGGACAATGATCAGGAAAGCCTTGCTTCTCAACTTCATCATTCCCGCCTTCTAAGTCATTCTCTATCCAGATCGTTCCGCCTTTTCACCTTGCCCGGCTTGTATTTGACGGTAGACTCCGTTCTTAAGTAGCCCGGTCTTTTGTTGCTGAATTGGTAAGACGGGCGTATAAAGCTGTCCTTCAAATCCTGGATCCGCAAGGGATTGATCGGTACGATATACGGGACGCCAAGAGAGGTCAGACGGGTTAAGTGGACAAGCAGGAACCCAATCCCGATAAACATTCCCAGCGCTCCCCACATCGAGGACGCAAGGATCATGGGAAAGCGCAAAAAGCGGATTGCGTTCGACATCTTATAGATCGGCGTGGCGAACGAAGCAAGCGCCGAGAAGGCCACGATAATAACCAGGATATTGCTTGTCAAACCAGCCAAAACCGTGGCTTGACCGATTACGATACCGCCAACGATACCTAACGTCTGACCGATCTTTGTCGGAAGCCGGGCGCCTGCCTCCCGGAGAAACTCGATCGTGATCTCCAGGAACATGACTTCAAGCAGCGGCGGAAACGGGACGTTCCTCCTGGAGAATATGAGCGGCTCGAGCAAATCCCTAGGGATTACCTCGTAATGAAAAGTAGTGATCGCGATATACATGGAGGTTGCAAACAACGAAAAAATGATGCCCAAAATACGGATAAGCCGGAAGAAAGATCCCAAAATCCAAGGCAGATAGTAATCTTCCGGAGAGATGAAAAAATCAAATAAGGTAGAAGGGCCCGTAATGAAATAAGGCGACCCGTCGCTAATCACCGCCACTTGCCCAATAATGAGCGCGTAGACGACGCGGTCTCTCCGTTCCGTGGACAAGAATAACGGAAATGGCGTCAAGGAATTGTCCGAGATAAACTGGTCCAGCTGGGAGGTATCGAAGATAACGTCATAATCAATAGCTTCCAGCCTTTGTTCGACGGTATGCACATATTCCTTGTTGGTTACCCCGTCGATATACACAATGGCGACTCTTGTTTTGGAAGTTGTTCCAATCAAGATTTCTTTCACAACGAGGTTAGGAAGATTGACCTGAGACCGCAATAATCCGATATTCGTATCCAGACTCTCGACGAATCCCACCTTGGGCCCAACCACGCTAAATTCATTTTCGGTATCGTTGTTTTGGCGTACTCCCTGAACAGTCGCGATAGAGATGATCGCATGTTTGCCGGCTTCTTGGTCGAATGAAGCAATCACGCACCCTTTTAACAGCTTGGCTTGAATGGCTTCTACCTCTTCCGATATGGTTACGTCTTCAATCGGAATCCAGTTTTTTATATCCTCCAGGCGTTCAAGCTCCGAGTCCAGAGCGCGGTTTTGCAAAGGGTGGATGATATTCGTCTGCAGGGACTTTTCGTCAATCAATGTACTGAAATAGCAGATGTTCAGCTGTTTGCTGCCCGCGGACACCAGAATCGATTTATAATCGCTGGATTGGCTTATAATCTTTTTTAATTGGGCAATATCCCGAATATCGGTTTTCAAATCATTAGCCATTACCAATCCTCGAATCTCCGTTTTTGGTAAAGGTATTTTTACCAAAACAACCCGCATTCATTCTCCAGCTAAACAAACAGGAACAAAAAAACTCCTTGAATATCAAGGAGTCTCCATGCTTCAGCCGTTGCTACAGCTTGTAATCGGGCGTATAAAACTCGGTAAGAAAGCGGTAAAACAGTTGCTCCGTCGGAAGCAGTTTGCGCTGGGTCGGGCAAATGACCCCTATGCTTCGCGTAACCGTTGGATCGGCCAGCGGAATTTTCACCGTCGATTGCGGGATGGTCTCGACCAAGGTAACCTCCGGCATAAGGGCAATCCCGAGGCCCGCCGACACCAGCCCTTTCAGCGCATCGATATCATCCCCTTCAAACGCGATATGAGGCGTGAAGCCGATTTCATGGCAGGCATTCAGCACGATTTTACGGAAAATGGTCCCTTCGGGAAGCGTCACGAAGGACTCGTCCTTTATCTCCGACAGCTGTATGCTGGACCTGTTGGCAAGCGGATGATGGATGGGCAGCAGCGCAACAATCCGTTCCGTAAAAAGCAGCTTTTGCTGAATAGGTTTATCCTCTTCCGGCAGCGGGGCAATCATGGCTAGATTAAACTCGCCGTTGACTACGCCGTCGATCAAATCGCCGTAAAGGGCTTGTCTCATCTGAAACTTGGCTTCCGGGTATCGTTTGCGAAAGGCGTAAATCGCCTTTGGCAGGACATGCGCGGCCAAGCTGATCGGGAACGCGATACGAACGATCCCTTTTTCCGGATCCAAATATTCCTTCACTTCCCGCTCGGCCTCGTTCATCATGTTCAGCATTTGCTCCACGCGTTGCAGCAGAATCTTTCCTATCGGCGTCAGCTTTACTCTCCGTCCATTCCGGATAAATAAATCAACGCCTAATTCGCTTTCCAGTTGGGCTAGCTGCCTGCTGACGGAGGATTGCGCAACATGCAGGACATTGGCGGCTTCAGTCACATGCTCTCTCTTCGCAACTTCCATAAAATATCGCATTTGTCTAACTTCCACTAAACTCACCCTATCCTTCATGCGCTAAACGCATCAACTTTATCCTAACTGAATATTGTTGCGATTAAATATTTGATATTAATATTAAACTACTAAATTAAAAAAGAAAAATGAATATGTTTGCCTACAAACCTTGAGGGAGTGTTACCGCAATGAGTATCGTAAAAGAAGTCGAGCAAGCGAACACAGAAGCTGCTCACGGCTATATTGATGAACTGTTTGAAACCGTGCAAAAACGAAATCCCGGCGAAGTCGAATTTCATCAGGCGGTGAAGGAAGTATTCCTGTCCCTTATTCCCGTACTCGCTCAGCAGCCAAAGTACATCGAGCATGCCGTTCTCGACCGCCTGGTTGAGCCGGACCGGATTATCTCGTTCCGCGTACCTTGGACGGATGACAAAGGCAAAGTACAGGTTAACCGCGGTTTCCGCGTTCAATTCAGCAATGCAATCGGCCCTTACAAGGGCGGCTTGCGCTTCCATCCATCCGTAAACGCCAGCATTATCAAGTTCCTCGGGTTTGAGCAAATCTTCAAAAACTCCTTGACCGGCCAAGCCATCGGCGGCGGTAAAGGCGGCTCCGACTTTGATCCCAAAGGCAAATCGGATCTTGAAATTATGCGCTTCTGCCAAAGCTTCATGATGGAGCTTAGCAAGCATATCGGCCCGGATACGGACGTCCCGGCAGGCGATATCGGGGTTGGCGCAAGAGAAATCGGCTATATGTTCGGCCAGTACAAAAAGCTTGCCGGCGCTTATGAAGCGGGCGTTCTGACGGGCAAAGGGATCGGTTACGGCGGCAGCCTCGGCCGTAAGGAAGCAACGGGCTACGGAGCCGTATACTTCGTTGAAGAAATGATGAAGAGCGTAGGCCTGGGCTTCAACGGCAGCACGGTAGTTGTTTCCGGCTCTGGCAACGTATCCATCTATGCCATCGAAAAAGCGATTCAACTCGGCGCAAAAGTTGTAGCCTGCAGCGATTCCAGCGGTTATATCTATCACGAGGCCGGTATTAACCTGGATACGCTTAAACGCCTGAAAGAAGTCGAAAACCGCAGATGCAAAGACTATGTTCTTGAGCATCCGGATGCGATCTACGTTGAAGGCTGTTCCGGCATCTGGTCGATTGCCTGCGATATCGCGCTTCCTTGCGCAACGCAAAACGAGATTGACAAGGCTTCGGCTGAGCTGCTTGTGGGCAATGGCGTAAAAGCGGTTGGCGAAGGCGCCAACATGCCTTCCACGCTGGAAGCTATCGATGTCTTCCTGGACAACAAAGTACTGTTCGCTCCGGCGAAAGCGGCAAACGCAGGCGGCGTGTCCGTATCGGCTCTGGAAATGGCGCAAAACAGCGCAAGACTGTCCTGGACGCTTGAGGAAGTAGATACCAAGCTCCAGCAAATCATGCACAATATCTATACGGCGAGCATGAAAGCCTCCGAAACATACGGCGTTCCCGGCAACTTAGTTATCGGCGCTAACATCGCCGGCTTTGTAAAAGTTGCCGACGCGATGATCGCTCAAGGCGTATAGGATCCAGCGAATCATACTGCAACAACAGCAAAAACCTCTTCTCCCTTTCAAGGGGAAGAGGTTTTCATATTATACAGGTTATTGTTTAGCGATTTGTTTCATGAGACGAATTTCCTTGAAGCCCACGAATCTCTTGTTGGCCTCATCCCAAAGGCGGAAACGGATCGCTTGCAAGCTGGAAGCTATCGTTATCGTGGTCACCTTGTGCAAGGCAGGCGTTTTCTCATGAGCTTCTTCCAATAAATAATTCGGTACTCTCGGACTAAGGTGATGGACGTGATGAAAACCGATATTCCCTGTAAGCCATTGCAGCAGCTTGGGCAGCTTGTAATACGAGCTTCCGTCTACCGCTGCCTTCACATAGTCCCATTCCTCTTCCTTCTCGAAGTAACTATCCTCGAATTGGTGCTGGACATAAAACAACCAGATCCCGGCTGCGCCGGAAAGATAGAAGATCGGAATTTGAACCAGCAGGAACGCCTGCCATCCAATCGCCCAGCAAAGCAGCGCGGCTAATCCCGCAATACCCAGATTGGTCAAATACGTATTGATTCGTTCTTTGGTTTTTGCATTTTTCCGGTTAAAACGATTCTCAATGAGCATCGTGTAGAATGGCCCAAGAACAAACATGACAAAAGGATTTCTGTATAGTCTGTACCCC
Organism: Paenibacillus sp. BK033; assembly: GCF_004345425.1. Classification (GTDB taxonomy): domain Bacteria; phylum Bacillota; class Bacilli; order Paenibacillales; family Paenibacillaceae; genus Pristimantibacillus. Next base: position 561,791 of record NZ_SLVP01000001.1, on the reverse strand, counting down.
AAACGCCTCCAGAAAGAAGAGGTTAAATACTCCTCTACCGTGAGGATCCATACATCCCCGGTTCCCCGTTTATTCAGATTACTGCTCGTAGCATGATGGATCGAATGCGCATGCTTCCACTGCTGATAAGGATGAAAGGTAAGAATGCCGGTAATCGTTCCTACGATTTCGTTCAGCCTCTTGCTTTTGAACAGCGACTGATGACAGCAATCGTGAAAAAGGATAAAGATCCGGATGACGAAACCGGCTGCCGCAACGGAAAGAGCAAGCGTAAGCCAATAGGATATATCAAGCGCCCAATAGGCTAAATACCAAAGCAGCACAAACGGCAAAACGGTATTCAGGATCTGAAGTATGCTGGTCCTCGCATGCGATTTTTCGTAAGGAGCCATGTCCTTTTTTAGTTGACGTACAGTTGGAGTAGGCATAGTTGTTCCCCTCTGTCCCCATGGACTTCGTTTATTTGTTGGCACATCAACTCTTTATTCTTTTGACCCCGAAATAGTACATGCTAAGCGGCCACCATAAAATGGCGAAGATCGGATAAATCGCCCAGACGGTATCCGGCGAAGAAACCAGGTTAACCGTAATAAAGAAGGCAATCATCAGCGCGCTGGCGGAGATGGAAAACGGGTAATACTGCTTCTTCCGGACATAATGCAAAGCGAGCGGCCACCAGATTACGGCAAAGGCCGGATAGATCGCCCAAGGATATTCGGGTGACATTACGGCGTTCAAGATCGCATAATACACCGTCGCGCTTATGCTCGAAAGGATGGCGAAGGCAATCGTCTTTGCTTTGGATCCGCTCCATATCGTTACCGGCCACCAGACGAACGGAAATATGGCGTAAACAAACCAAGGAAACTCTGGAGATTCCATGTAATTAAGGGTAAGCAGAAAGACGATGACGAGCAGACTTCCGAGCACGGAGTATAGCCTGTAATAGCCCTTTCTAACGGAAGCCAGACTTAGCGGCCAGAACAATAACACAAAGGCCGGGTAAATGAACCAAATTTCACTTGGAGATGTTAAAAAATTGACGATCATAAAAAACAAGATGCTCATCAAGCTGCCAACTGCGGCAAATCCAACTTGCTGCCTATCTATCATTAGGTCGACCTCCTCACCTTAAGCGCAACCAATTAAACACCATGGACAACGGCCACCAGAGAACGGCAAATGTCGGGTAAACGAACCAGATCACATCCGGCGTGTAATAGAAATTCACGAATACAACAAGCGCGATAATGAGAAGGCTGCCCCAGATCGAAAAGCCGAGATTTAATTTGGCATTGTTTCTTCTTGTGGGAAGCTTGTGTCCAAGCTGCTGCTTGATCTCCTCGATATCGCCGAATTCGACAATCGCTTTGTTGATGGCATCCTCTTCTTCCTTCCCCTGCTCCATCAGGTCGAATACCTTCTCCTGGAGATTGGACACAATTTCCTGCTTGATAATCTTCTTTTTCTCGCTCTCCGGAATACCCTTAAACAATTCGTCTACATGCTGCTTTATCGATTTCAATTCAATCCCTCCATGAACACGTCGATAATTTCCTTGATTTCTTCCCATTCTTTAACCATTTCCCGCAAATAGGCCTTGCCTAACGTCGTTATCCGATAATATTTCCTTTGTCCTCCGTGGGAAACATCACCGTAATAAGATTCGATAAGGTCTTTGTTCTCCAGTCTTTGAAATACCGCGTACAAGGTCGCTTCTTTGATCTGGAATCTATCCTTCGTCCGCAGGCTGATCTCTTTAGAAATTTCATATCCGTACCGATCCTTCTCCAGAATCAGGCGCAGGATGATTGGATCCAAATGCCCGCGAATAATGTCGCTCCTAATGATACAAAGCCCTCCTTGACCTAACTATTCTATCTGATAGAGTAATACTAACCGAAATTACTCTATGTGTCAAAGTAATTATGGATTATTGAATTTTAGGCGATCGATGCTGAACGAGAAATTAAGAAGTTCTTCAGAAATTTGAACACCGGATATTAAGATTTTCCATTTATAATGAGTGAAAAGGTACATTGAGGGGGGGTTGCTATGGAGCAACGCGTGGTGCTGGTGGTGGATGACGATAAAGAAATACGCGATGCCATTGAAATTTACTTGAAGCTGGAAGGCATCGCCGTATTAAAGGCGAAGGACGGACTGGAAGCCTTGGAGCTGCTGGAATCCAATCCGGTGCATCTTATCATCCTGGACTTGATGATGCCGCGGCTGGACGGTATAACGGCAACTTACAAAATTCGTGAGCGCATCAATCTTCCGATTCTTATCTTAAGCGCCAAAAGCGAGGACAGCGACAAGATACTGGGACTCCATGTAGGCGCGGATGATTATATGACTAAACCGTTTAACCCCATGGAGCTTGTTGCGCGGGTAAAATCCCAGCTTAGGAGATACGTCACCTTCGGCTCCTATGAAGGGGTAAAAAAGACCATTAACCTGCGGGGACTCATGCTTGACCAAGAGGCGAAGGAAGTGACGGTAAACGGCGAAGCCGTAAAGCTGACACCCATCGAGTTCAAAATCGTGGAATTGCTGATGACGAATGCCGGACGAGTCCTCTCCATCCACGATATTTATGAACGAGTCTGGAAGGAGCCGGGCTATAACGCCGAAAATACGGTGGCTGTCCATATCCGGAAAATCCGCGAAAAAATCGAGATTGAACCGAAAAACCCAAGATATCTGAAAGTGGTGTGGGGTATTGGTTACAAAATGGAGAAATAGGACTCATGTTGTCCTCTATGCGCTCTTGCTGGTTATCGGTCTAAGCGGACCCTTAACCTTAGTGGATCAGGGCAGCCGTTATCTTCACCGCGATTATTTCCATACGCAAGAGTTTCGGATGCAGCTGGAGCAATTCGCTGCCACGTTGAACCTATTCGAGCTTAATTCGATATCGAAGCAGGAGGCCAAATCCGCCATCACGGTGGAAAAAGCGGAAGTCGCGGACTACCGCAATCAGCTTGCTCCTCTTACCGAACAGCTTAATGTCATCCGGGACGAATACGAGCTCTCTATTCAAGATGCGCTTGCCTCAGGCAACAGCATGGCTGCCGAATATTACAAAGCAGAAAAAGAGCGGAAGACAGCCGATCTGTTGAAACTGTATCAAGATGATGATCGAATCGCCGCCCTCGTAAGAGAAAACAAGGAGAATCGTATAGACAGCTACTACAGAATAAGGGAAACCTACCGTTCGGAGTTCAACCGCTTCCATGACCAGTTCGATTATTACTTATGGAATTCGGCTTCAGGCATTGTCCATTCCAGCTTAAGCGCCAATAATGAACAAGCTGCGCGGAATGCAATGTCTGCCGGTAGCCACGTTTATGTAACGGACTATACAATAGATATTACAAATTCGCTGCATTACCTTATTGGAGCACATGAATTGCTGGATGCCTCCATCCTGCCTTATCAGGGCTGGATCGCGGTTCCGAAGAACAGTCCCCAACAGGCATTGGCCAAGCAATATCGTTGGGAGCAGTTCTCGCTGTTCGCTTACGTCTTGGCTGGCAGTATCTTGCTTATAGTATGCTCTGCCCGATTGAAACGCGTTATGTCCTTCCGAATGGAAACAGGCCTTTGGACGGGATTCTATACCAGACTGCCGATAGATGTCAGAAGCATAATATTTATGGGAACGGCTGTGATGACGGCCGGTATACTCGTGAACTCGGCGGGCTTCTATCCTTCGCTGTTTCATTCGCCGTTGTTGTATGCGGGCAAGCTGCTTGCTTCATTCGCGGCGGCGGCAGTCGGACTGGCCTTAACCTTCTGTCAGGGGAGGATTCTGGCAAACGAAATGCGGAGCTGGAGCAAGGTAAAGGACGAATGGGCACGCTCCCTTTTGAAGCGGACAAGCTCACGCGCAGAAGCTGGCGTCACTCAAATAAGGAGCCAAGTCAAGGACTCCTTCCTATACAAAAGCGCCGGAGTCAGACTGTTCTTGTTCGCTTTTCTTATTGCCGGATTCGGTTTTGCCGGAGGATGGGCGGTTGCCGCTTACTTCTACTATGGCGATGCCTTCTACTTCCTGCTTGCTCTGATTATGGCGGTAACTGGGGTTGCGGCGTTTATGCTGTCCATCAGACAGCTCGGATATTTGAACCGGGTTGCCTTCGCTGCGGATGAGCTGGCATCCGGCCGGGTGCCGGATGCGGTTCCCCAATCGGGAAGCGGCGTGCTTGCTTCATTAGCGGATAATATTAACGCTCTCAGGCAAGGCGTCCGCATCATGCAAAACGAACAAGCCAAAAACGAGAGGCTAAAGACGGAGCTCATTACCAATGTTAGTCACGATTTGCGGACTCCCCTTACTTCCATTATTACGTATGCCGGGCTGCTCAAGTCCGGAGATGCAACCATGGAGGAACGGGCGGCTTACGCCGAGATTATCGACCAGAAATCGAAGCGGCTAAAAACGATGATTGACGATCTGTTTGAAGTATCGACCATGGCAAGCGGCAATGCGAAACTGCTGCTGGAGCAGACGGATCTGGTTCAGCTTATGCAGCAAGCGCTGGCGGAATATAAAGATGGAATGGACGGCTCGGATATTCAATTCCGACTCTCGCTGCCGACGGAACCGGTCTACGTCTCGGCAGACGGGCAAAAGCTGTGGCGGGTATTCGATAACCTGATCGGAAATATGTTGAAGTATTCTCTTGCCCATACGCGTGCTTATATATCGATGCGGCTGACCGGACATCAGGAGGTTGCGATTATTTTCAAAAACGTATCGAAGCATGAAATCAATGATAACGCCGACGAGCTTCTCGAGCGCTTCAAACGCGGAGATACGTCGCGCCATACGGAAGGATCGGGCCTTGGACTTGCGATCGCGAAGTCCATCATAGACCTTCACGGGGGCAGCCTGACGCTCGAGACCGATGGGGATTTATTTAAAGCGACGGTTATGTTAAAGGTTGTGTTTTATTCTTAAGTCCGTTCCCTTGCCATAATAAGGACATACGGATGCTGGTGCGGCGGATCTTATCCTTACGCGTCTCGTCGGAATCCGTAAAAAAGCAAGCGTCGACGGCAATGCTGAGCAAGGCCTCTTTCGCTGCCTGGGAAGCATCCGGCTCCCGCTGGATGAGATAATGGCAGATTTGATAACAATAGGACTCATACCGCCGCAAGATACCGATTTTTACATGCCGGTCCATAGAGAAATGTTCTCCCTTCTCTTCCTGTGCAATCTATGCAATAGCATAAGAAAAACTATTTAATAAAACCTGAGGAAAAACCTTAAGTTTTTCTTAAGAAGAAGCTGGAAAGAATAAAAGCTCCCCGCGCGGGAACAGGCTGATTCGCCTGATTGCCCTTGAAGGGAGCCTCTTTGATTAATCGGAGCTTGATCCTCCGCCCCCCGAATCCGAGCCTGAAGAGACATCGCCGGAAGGGGAATGGCTGCTTCCATGATCATGATGATGATGATCGTGATGGTGGCCGTGATGATGATGGCGGTGGATATGATCATCCGATTCGTTATTTATGACGGGAGAATGCAAATTCGGATCTGCCGAGGAATGTCCCGCTCTTCTATATCCCCCATTGGAGCGGTCTCCTCTTTGATTGGAGGTTCCCATCACGTTCGAAATGATCATGAATGCGGCCGCTACAATAACGATGACGATCACAATGGACAACAAAATCCCCCCTTCTATAATATCCATATTTTACCTAGAACTCATTGGTAAGATCAATGCTTTTTTTTGCAAGAAAAATACGGCAGCCGGTCACCTAGCGACCGAATGCCGTAACTGTTGAACTTATGCAATACTTACTCTGCTTCGCTGCAATTTCCGCCTCACTTCCAGCATAAAAACGTTTAGACTTACCCAAACCCCGCCAAATACGTAACCCGCGGCTACATCGCTTGGATATTGCAAGTGGAAATAAATGAGGCTGATCCCCAGCAATAGGCATAAAAGAAACGCGGCGGCAATCATGAATAAATGAATGATTGCCTGACTGTAATGCCGCAAAATCAGAAAGACGCAAAATCCCAACACGGTAACTGCCGTAAAGGTATCCTCGCTTGGAAAGGTGTTCATGATAGGAAAACCGTACTCGGAAGAGACCGGACCTGTCCGGTGAAAGACCATCCGAAGCCCTTCGTTTAGAACGACCCCTCCAGCTGTCGTCCAGCACAAAAACAATAGTTCAAGCAGCTTGTTGTTCCCCTTGAATCGAATAACGACAAAGGTAAGGGCGATCACCGAAGCATGGAGATAAATGCTGCCAATTTGCAGGAAATCCTCCATCCGGTCATGCCACCTTGAGCCGATTATCATTAAAACCAAATAATAAATTACTTCATCAAACTGCCCAAACTCCTTCGCAACGAAATCCTGAATCATTCCGAACATAACGGAGAGTAATAATAAGAAGACAGCAAAGGAAGCGAGTATCGCATATTTGGCTTTGCCCAATGACTGTACCTGTCGAACCCCTCCGCTGACCAGATCGAGCAGGAACGCGATGATACGGTACTTGTACTTTTTCATGAGATTGTACAGCAAAAACAGCAGACCCGAAGCAATCGCAAAGATGATCAAATAACGATTCACCGTGGAATGGTACGTTTCCCATTTAGGCCCTAACACTTTTCCGAGCGAGATAAATAAGCTGACCCAAAAGACAGCCCCGGAATAAGCGTAAATCGCATACCGCCGAAACGGCATACGGGTTACTCCGCAGAAGTACCCCGTAATATGCCTGATGCCCGGTATGAAGTATGCGATAAACAACAGCTTATCGCCATATTTCTCAAACCAGACCGTTAAGCGCTCCATTTGTTCCGCACCCATATGGAACCGATGGCCGTATTTCGCAATAAACGGTTTGCCTAACCAATAACCGATCCAATAAGAAAGCGTTATACCGGCGGTTACACCGGCTGATGCGGTAAGAATGCTAAGAAGCCAGCTCAGTTTTTTCTCAAAGACCAGCATTCCCGCATAGCTCATCATGATCTCTCCGGGAAGAGGCAAGGCTAGCATTTCAAGGCATAATGCGAGAAAAATAATGCCGTAACCATACTGTTCAAGCCAAGCTGCGATATCGATGATGTATCCCCCCTTGCATCTTCCATTATTGTGAACCGGATATCAGCCGTTCATCCTAATAGAAGAACACTGTGCAATATGCAATATCCTGCACCTTCCTCCGAGACCGTGAAATAGAGCGATTAGTAATCCGTAACCAGCAGATATACCAAGAAGACGGCCGCAAGCGCAAAGCGGTAATAAGCAAATGGCGCAAGCTTAAAGCGTTCAAGCAGCTTCAAGAACGTAATAACCGCAACGAGGGCCACTACAAAAGCGACAAGGAAGCCGGTAATAAAAAATACCGTATCCGACGCGGTCAAGCTGTTATAGCTTTTTAATAACTCGAATCCGCTGGCGGCTACCATCATTGGAATTGCAATCAAGAATGAGAAGTTTGTTGCCGCTCTATAGCCAACGCCGGCTAATAATCCTCCTGCAATGGTTGCCCCCGAACGCGAAAAGCCGGGCCATAACGCCAGACATTGAAATACTCCGATAGCAATAGCTTGCTTGTAGGTAATCTGATCCAAGCCGCCGGATGGGGCAGAAGAAGACTTGCTGCTCTCTCCGAACAGCATAAAGATTCCGCCGAAAACCAAGCCTGCAAGCACGGTGTAAGCAGAAAATAAGTACGAAGTAATAAACGAGTGCAGAACCAGCCCCATCACCATCGCAGGCAAGCAGGCTAGAATAACATGAAGAAGATTAAGTCTGCCCGGCAGCTGATCTTGCTGATCCCCGGCGATATCCGGCGTTAGTCTCCCTACCCCCAGAAGGCTTAAAATTCTTCGCCAATAAATAACGGCAACAGCCAAAATGGCTCCAAGCTGTATAATAATCTCAAAGGTATCTGCCTTGTCCCCAGTGAAGCTCAACAGTTTTCCCGACAAAATCAAATGCCCCGTTGAAGACACCGGAAGAAATTCGGTTAAGCCTTCTATGATGCCCTGAACGACAGCCGTAAAAATATTTTGCATAACGGAATTACTACTCCTCTCGTAACTCATGCCTTAATTTAACCTCTCCTAATGTAAGGCGGAGATCTCAACAAGCCGTGAATATTCGATTAAATTTTTATTAATTATTATGAAGAAAAATAAAAAAGCCTGATCCTCTGATCAGACTTCTCTTTACCCTCTGCAGCGATAGCCGGCTCCCCATACCGTTTCGATATAGACGGGGTTAGCAGAGTCCTTTTCGATTTTTTCGCGAATTTTCCGGATGTGTACGGTAACGGTCTGCAAATCCCCAAGCGCGTCAACTCCCCATATCCGTTCAAACAGATGCTCTTTGCTGAATACTTTATTGGGATGACTCGCCAGGAAATACAACAGATCGAATTCTTTCGCAGTTAATACCGCTTCCTCCTCATTCACGTACACCTTGCGCGTATCCGGATCGATATACAGATCGCGAATTTGAATGATGTCTTTGGCGTCCTTTTTGCCAACTAGCCTTTCATACCTGGCCAGATGAGCCTTCACTCTTGCAACCAGCTCCGCCGGCTTGAACGGCTTGGTAATGTAATCGTCAGCTCCGAGACCTAACCCCCGAATCACGTCGATGTCATCATGAAGGGAAGTGACGATAAGAATCGGAATGTCCTGCTTCTCCCTTATTTTCTTGCATACCTCAAAGCCGTTCATCTTGGGAATCATCAGATCCAGAATGACCAGATCATAATGGCCGGACAAGCTCATGGCGAGTCCCGCTTCTCCATCGGCGGCTACCTGCACTTCAAACCCGTTAATCTCCAGGTAATCCCGCTGAAGCTCCGCAATCGATGTATCGTCTTCAATCAGCAAAACCGATTTCACCATTTTCCCCCTCCTCCCTTGAATGAATAGGCAAATACAAGCTGATGGTTGTGCCGGCTGTCCACTTGCTTGCTGCCGTTATTCCCCCGCTATGGCTCTCCATAATTTGCTTTGCGATCGCCAGGCCTAGCCCACTGCCGCCCGTCTTCATGCTCCGCGATTCGTCGGCGCGATAGAAGCGCTCGAATATGTGCGCGAGATCTTTGTCTTTCATCCCGATCCCGTTATCCGAAATCCTCATGACTGCCCGATCACCCTCCAGAAAGGCCTTCATCCGGATAACCGGCAACGGTTTGTCCATGTACCTGACGCTGTTGGAGATAATATTGTTCAGCACGCGCTTGAACTGATCTCTGTCCATGCGAACGAAATATCCGGCGGGCACATCCATATCGGGCTCGAACGCGATTGATTTTTTCTCAAGCTCGAATTGAAGCTCCTCCGACAAATCGTTAAGAAAAGGCAAGAGCTCCACCGCTTCAAAGAGGAACGGCTGGCGGTTAAGATCAAGCTTGGAGTACAGAAAGAGTTCGTTAATAAGATGTTCCAGCTCCGCGGCCTTGGCATCGATTGTTTTCATGTACCTCGCGTTTTTCTCGGGCGTGTCCGCCACCCCTTCCGTCACCCCGTCAATATAACCCCGGATGGCGGTAAGCGGCGTTCTTAGATCATGCGAGATGCTTGCAATCAATTCCTTGCGGTTCGCCTCGTATTGAGCTTGGATTTGAATAGACTCCTGCATACGCGAGCGCATATCCTCAAAGGCCATGCCTAATTGACCAATCTCGTCCTTGCCCTCAACCTGAAGCCTAAAGTCCAGGTTGCCGTTCTTCATCTCCCGCGCGGCTGTCCGCAAGGTCTGCAGGCGGCGAATAATATTTTTGGACATATAAGTCGTCAGCAGGACATGCGTAATGATCAGGATCAACAAGGAACAGACAAATAAGGTAGGGAAATACTTGCGGATGAAGTAGGTAAGCGGATCTTCCTTCGATATGATGAACAGGCTTACCGGTTCGTTCTTAAACATGACGTCAAACTGCAAAAAAACATAATTCGTGCTTCCTTCTTTTTTCTCGGTATAACCGTTCGAAGAATTAGGCCTTGCGTATTCCGGTAAATCCGCTGCCAGCCGGGGGCTTTGCTGCATATTATCGGAGCGGTAGTAGATCGCATCGCCTTTTCTTACGATAATGCCGGAATCGTTCTTCTCCAAATCAACGGACATATCCTTCAAATACGTGGAGTCCAGCAATAAATCGGGATGCCGGACCGAGGTGCGTTTGATTTCTTTGACCGCATGCTCGACGGCTTCATGACCAAACCTGTTTTCCGTCGTTTCATAAACGCCCTTTAGATTTTTCACGTCTCCTTGATAGAAAATAACCAGGAGCAGGCTGATCACCAGGATCGAAATAAGCGGTATGACCAGCATAGCCGCATAAGATAACAGCAATTTAAAGCGTATGGACATGCGAGGTAAATCTCCTTAGGGAAACAAAAATAATTTGCGCGCTTGCGTTAAGGATTGTTTCTCTATTATTGGCAATGAAAGAGAAAAGGTCAATCTCCACGATCGTGGGGCTAAATGAGCTCCTCATATTCCTTGATCGCGGACCTGATTTTCGCAGCCGAGCGCCCGGACCAATCCGTACGGAAATTGCTTGGCTTGATCAGCGATACATGGATGTTAAACGGAGCCACTTCTTTGGCAAGGCTTTCCGAGATCCCTTCAACCGCGTATTTGTACCGTTGTAATAGCCGACTCCCGGAAATGATGCCAAACCTCCAATGGAGGATAGAAAATTTTGTTCTCTAAAAATCTAATCTCTACTTTTTGTCGTACTTGTAAATGAATTTCGTAAAAGATAAAAAACACGCCATAAGACGGCGTGTTTTCTACGCTTCCTCTAACCTTGGATAATCCGGGTTACAAACCAATAAAGTCCGATGACCGCGACAAACGAAGAGGCGGCGTAATTGGCGTACTTGTAAGCTTTGTAGCGGCCGATCCAAATAAGCAGCGGAAGCAATACGGCGAGCACGGCCAATTGGCCGATTTCGACGCCAACGTTAAACGAGAACAATGTCAGCAGGAAACGGTCGCTCATCGCGCCGCGCAGCACCTCGGCGAAGCCAAAGCCATGGATGAGACCAAAGCCCATGGCGATGATCCAGCGGCGCTTTACCTTTTTGAGCCAAATATTCTCGACGGCCACATACGCGATGCTTAAAGCAATGGCAGGCTCGACGAAAGCAGGCGGCAAATTCACGATATCGAGGGCGGAAAGCGCAATCGTCAAGCTGTGTCCGACCGTAAACGCCGTCAGGACCTTCACGTAATCCCGTTTTCGCTGCTTGGCGATAACAAGCGCTGCAATAAAGAGCAGATGGTCAATGCCGCTCAAGATATGCTCGACGCCAATCCGCAAATATTCCCACATCGACATAAGCCAGTTCGGTACCTCTACCGTCGTTTTGGAAGCATCCGCCTCCGATGCTCCAAGCTGCCCGGTTACCGTATGATTGCCGTTATTAAACACGATATCCTTCGATGAACCCGCTTCGCGGATCGTGGCAAAGTTCTGATGAGCCGGATCGGTATCGAAGAAAAAGCTGTAATCGATGCTATAATCCGAAGCTCCGTCCGGGAGCGGATAGTCAAGCTTCACAAACAGGCATTGGCCATTATTTCTTTCTTTTGCCGCAATATCGCCAATCGTTGGCTCCACGGGCTGACCGCCTGCCTTGACAATGAGCGAATCCGCAATCAACGGTCGCAAATCCTCGTCCGTCCAGGACACTTCCCCTTCAGCCGGAGCTCTCGATTTCCCGGGATCAATGACAAACACGCCGCCGGAGCGCATGTCCATCCACTGGGACACTTCCGTAATATCCAAATACAAATCGTATTCCAGCTGCCCGCCGCTTACGCTGATGTCCGAATAGCCATACGTGTTCATATGCGCGTACGCATGCGGAACGATGCCAAGCAAGAGTAGACAGAACGCCAAAAGCGCAATCGCCTTTTTCATGGGATTCGCAAGCCTCCTTGGTATGCCAAACCCGAGCGGGCGCATGGAGATAGATTCTCCATGCGCCGGTCCGGTAAAAGCTGTACGTTATTTCAATTGTTCCAATAGTTCATAGACGACTTTCGCGCTTTCCAGACGCGTTGCATTCGCTTGCGGAGCGAATTGCCCGTTCTCGCGGCCGGTCATGATGCCAAGCGCGTTCGCCTTCTCAATGGCTTCTTTGGCCCAGGCGCTGATCTTGCCTCCATCCGTATAAGCAGCGTTGCCCGAGTCTGCGACAGCCGTACCTTGCTTATACTCGAGAGCACGAATGATCAGGACGGCCATCTCTTCGCGGCTGATCCGTTTGTCCGGCTGGAAGCTGTCCTCGGTAATGCCCGTTACGATTCCCGCTTTAAGGGCTGCGGCTACGGCATCCGCATACCAGCTGCCCGCTTTCACGTCCTTGAACTTCGATGCCGCCGAATCGGACCCGCTAAGTCCAAGCGCTCTCGACAGCAGCGTCACGAATTCCGCGCGCGTCGTAGACTGGTTGGCGCCAAACTTGCTGTCGCTGATGCCATTTACGATACCGCGGAACGATAGCTCCTGCACGTAATGATAAGCCCAGCTGCTTGAGGAGACGTCGCTGTACGGCTTGTTATATTCCATAACGATATACTTGCCCGGTTGATCAACGGACGCCGTAAAGCTGCCATCCGCGTATTCGCCGCCGATCCAGACGGCATTGCCGCTCTCGTCAATCCGGTAAATGCCCGCAAGCTTGACGTTATTGATCGAATCCGCCTTCAAATCAATCTTGACCGGACTAGGCAGCGTGCCGATATTAGTCAGACCGCCGGATTTGCCAAGCTCGCCGAAGGAAAGCTGCAAGGCCGCGCCTTTCGCTTCCATATTCGCATTACGCTTACTTCCCGCAGCCGCTTCTGCCTGATCGATTAAACTCTGCGCCATTTGGTCCAGCTTGATAACGAGCTGGCTGCCATCGCCGAGCTTTCCGCCGAGAGACTGCAGAACCGTACCCGGTATGGTAACCATAACGCTGCTGCCGGTGTCGACCTTCACTTCGCGGCTGCCGATTTTGGCCAGCGTTTCTTTGCTAAGAGCGATTGCGCTGTCACCCGTATCCGGCTTCAGCGTCACTTCTCCCGCTGCAGGGATCGCATTTGGTGAAATAACCGTTACATCCGGACTTGAATCCGGATTAGACGGAGTGCTCGGATTCGATGGAGTTGTTGGCGGTACCGTCTTAGAGCCCGTCGAGAAGCTCCATATATCCGAAGTCGAGCTGTCGCCGTTTATGTCCGTGGCCGTTGCGTACCAATGATATGCGGTATTGCCTGCTAGACCAGGCCAGCTTGCGGTAGCCGTGCTGCCGCTTGCCACGTACTTCTGACTGCCGATTTCTTTGCTGCCAAAGACGTTTACTCCGATAAAATCGGTCGCAACCTGCTTGCTTGGATCCTGCGTCTTGTAAGGCAGCAGGAAGTCGTCCTTGCCTTCTTCCTCGAAGAAATTGCTGTCGTTCATGTAAGCCGAGTAAGTCGTTACATGAATCTGATTAGCGGCCAAATTAAATTCCAGGAATCTCATGTAGCCTTGTCCGCCCTGCGGGCCGGATTGGTAATCCGCCAGCATCTCGATAACGACGCGGTCGCTGTTCTCGACGTGCTTGACGTTATAAGCAACGCCATGCAAATGTCCGCAAAGCACCATCTTAACATTCTCATTCTTCGCTACGATTTCGTTCCAGATCATCTCGCCTTGACCGGAATAAGCGCCCGTCGGTGAAATATATTCATGGGTACCGATAATGACGTAACGGTCCGGGTACTTCTTCAGCACGTCGTTTGCCCATTTCACCGTGCTCTCCTGAATGTTCCAGCCCAGGTACATGATCAGGAAATCCTGGCCTTTGACCGAAATCAAGTCGTAGTGGTCGCGGTTATTGTTCAGGTCGTCGCCATAATACGGCTGATCCTTGAACCGCTCGCGTCCGAAGTACTTCCAATATTCCGTGTAGTTGGATTCGTCGTGATTGACGTCATGGTTGCCCGTTACGACGCCATACGGAACGCCGGCATCCTCCAGACGCTTCATGCTGTCGCTCGCAACCTTCCACTCGTCCGGACGGTTGAAGTCATCGACCAAATCGCCGGTGTGAATGAGATAGGAAATTTTCTTCTCGTCCTTCATGTCGGCTACGTATTTCATTTCTTTGTCGTAAATTTCCGGATAGGAATCGGAGTAATATTGCGTGTCGCTCGCCCATGCGAAGCTGAAGTCGACTCCGTCCTCGGCAGCCGGCACGAGATCCTGGACAAGCACGTGAATCGTTTTGTCTCTAACCATATCCGACGCGCTGACCTTCGCCTTCAGCTCGAAGTCTTCCGCCCCAACGCCCGATGCGGCTCTTACCCACTTGTTCGTATTGTAATTCCAAGCATACAGGGTCACTTGACGGTCCGGCAGCGAATGCCCTTTCCAGACTACTTCTACGTTTGCGATATCGACCGGCTCTTGATCCAGCTTGAAGTCGTAACGCTGGTACGGGAACAGGCCGTCCGCGTCGGTGACGAAATAACTGCCGTCCACCGCTTTCACCTGATTAACCGCTTCCGCGGAAACCGCCGTTTCGCCAGCCGGGTTCAGCTCCAGCGGAGGTTCGCGGTCCGTCGAATTGGAAAAGCCCGCAATGTCCGTACGATTGCTGTAATTGTATCGGTACGCTTCGCGGAAGCTGACATCCATCGCATCCCCGTTCGGATCGCTTACCTTTACGCTAAGCTGCGCATTAGTTCCAACGTTTGCAGCGTTATCCCCAGGCGTTGGCTCGAAAGATTGACTTGGTGTCTCGTCGCCGACGCTGAAGGTCGCGGAAGAAGCCGCAGCATTGCCGGCTTTGTCCGTAACCGTAACGGTAAATACATGATCGCCGGCAGACAGCTCGGATGCTTTCACTTGACCTGGCAGCGTTACGGCTTCACCATCCAACGTAGCCGTCGTTGTGCGAATACCGGAGGTTGCGTCTGCAGCTTTAACGTTCAGCGCGATATTGCCGCTGTAGGTTTCGCCGTTCTTAACGGAGAACTCTTCGAATACCGGGAGCGTGTTGTCGATGATAGCCGTTACGCTTGCCTTGGTTCCCGCTTCGGCATCGGACACCTCGAAGACGTGCTCGCCATCGGAGAGCGTAGTTGTATCCAGCGTTGCTGCTGTGCCTTGGAACAACGATTCGGGCAGATTGACGGTCAGCTCGAGATATTCGAAATAGCCGGCGCTGTCGCCGACCTTTTGCCGTTTGGCCGGATCAACAACGGTAAACTGGTCTTTATCGAGCACCTTGCCTCTCGCAGTGATAGCGGCTTGCCCGCCATTGCCGAGCAAGAACCTCATGTTCTCGATCTTGTAGTCATCGTTATTGCCTTCCGTGCCAAGCGGATCCAGCTTGTTGCCGGCCGTCACGAGCAGCACGTTGTTGCCCGGCTTCAGCAGACTTTTAGGTACGGTTGCGACATGAGGCGCAAGATAGGATACGTTAGGGAACGTCGATACCAGCTGTCCGTTCACGTATAAACCGTCATTAAAGCTCTTCTCCATATTGTCGGCGTCAAACGTCAGATAAGCATCGTCGTTTAACGCCTTCCCGCTGCCCAGCGTCTGGCCGTCCGCTTTCAAGCTTAACGCGCGTCCCGCATCAAGGGCATTGCCTTGAATCCGGGCATTGCCTTTCAGGAAGCTGTTCGGAGCTGTATCGAGCCACAGCTTGCTTTTTGGTTCAAAGGTAACCGAGTAAAGGGCCCCTCCGCCATCCGTCGAACGGGAAACGTTCTGGCCGTCCGCCGCTTCGATATAATAGTCGAGAGCTTCTGCCCCAAGTATTTTATCCAAAGCGATTGTACCGCTGTATTCGTTTGGATTGGTCAACGAACGAAGCATGTTAGCTTCCTGATAGGCGGAATCGCCCTTCTTTTTGAAGAAGAGAGTTGCCCGGTCAACTTTGACATCGTCCAAGATGGTCGCCGCAACGTTCAAGCTGCCAAATGGCTGGTTGCCTGCGGGAGCCGTATAAGTGATTTCCGGCTTTGTCGCGTCCTCGGGAACCTCGACGGTTATTTCCGGCACCTGTCCTTCGACGATTACGCCCGGCGTAGCCGTCTGGCCGGCGGAGCGCTCGAACATCCGATTCAAAAATTGCGGATTCGAATCGCCTTTCGGATATTCGTATACAACGCTTTTTCCGTCGTCATTCACTTCATCCTTGCCAACGTTATACCAGGCCTGCGAAATGGCGCCGCCCCAATGGCCAACCCAATCGGCGGCGTCCGGAGCGATCAGAATACGTCCCTCGCTTGTATTGTCCATTCCGATCGAGTAAAGAGAAGTCAATTGCGCGCTTGTCAGATTTACAGGCGAACCCGTTACCGAGCTCCAATGCGCGTTGAAATCCGCCAGCGTCTTGTCAAGGCTTAAGTCGGATTTGACCCAAATGACCGCCGATTGCTTCGAAGGCAGATTAAAGTCCTCCGATAAATCCCATCTGATCGTCGCGCCATGCGAAAATTCGTAATAGATCGCATAGTCCTTCAGATTAACGGATCGATCCGTGTTGTTGTATACCTCGATGTACTCGTACATATCGCTGCCCTTATCATCCGGAACAAGCTCCGTAACGAGAAGCGCAGGAGCGGCATCCGTCACCGAGTGGAATATCCGAACCTGAAACGGGCTGCCGGAGAAGGGATTCTTTCTCGTATGAAGCCCGTCCGTCGCCTCAATGTAGTAATAGAGGTATTCGGCCTCCTCGCTCATGGCTTCCTTTGGAATAACCCCGCTATAGCGGTTTTCCGCACCCGCGGTCATATTGACGGAGCCGTAATCCGCATCCTTATCCGTCTTGAAGTAAAGCTTGGCGCCTTGAACAGTGCCAGCCGCACTCGTAATAACGGCATTGATCGGAATATCTTTAACCAAAGTCGAGCCTGCTACCTGCGCATGCTCGATTTGAGGGGAAAGCTGACCGGCGGCCAAAGAACCCGGCGTTGGCGCAACCTTGCTTCCGACCTTCTCCATCAGCTTCGTTTTTTGGCCATCCACTTTATAGATCACGGCCGTATTGTTCAAGTCGTCGCAATTGGTAGCCGCTTCGGCCGGGCAGCCGTCGTTGTATTTGGCCGATACGATCGTGTCGACCGTTTCTCCGGTCTTCTTCACGATCGATACCGTATGCTCATTCGTATTGATCAGATTGCCGGACGGGTGATTAAACGAGACGATGTCGTTGTCGGTAAGCGACACGTTATAAGCTCCGTTGAACTTGTCCAGCGAGCCGTTTTGTTCATCGCTGTAATAAGCGCGCACAACCATAGTCTGGTTTGGCTGGATCGTCTTGTTATCCCTGAACGTCCACTCGTATGCGAGCGCAGAACCGTTAAAATACTGGATTTGGTAGTCATTCAACGCGATTGGCTCGCTGCTGTTGTTATAGATCTCGAAATACTCCCAGGCATTTACGTCCCCGCTGCCGATATTCGGGGTGTTAAACACGATTTCCGAAATGAGCAGAACCGGGGGCAGCTCCGGCTCTTCCGGCTGCTGGGGCTGCTTGATCTGCAGCTCGTAGAAGCTGTCGGCCGCGGACGGGCTTCTGGTCATGCCGGCAGCGTTCGTTGCTTCGATATAGTACTCCACCTTGCTTGTCCCTTGCATCACGCTTGCGGGGATTACGCCGGTCAGTACGCTAGAGGAATCCTTGACGTTAATGTCTGCCGGCGTAAAAGCAGCATCTTCCGCTTTCTTGTAATAGAGCTTCGCGGAGAGCAAAGCACCGTCGCTGCTCACGTCGGCTGTCACGGAGAAATTTTGCGGTTCGATGGGTACAGTTACCGGAACATGGGTTAATACCGGAGGCGTAGTCGCCGGAACGCCCGTATCCGCAACCGGCTGACCCGCAATAAGGCTTCCCGGCGTTGGCGCTTGCTTGGATGCCAGCTTGGTCATCGCCGTTGCTCCGCTTAACGGATTATAGGCAAATACGATGCTTTTGCCGTTGCTGTCGTCGATGTTGTTGGAGGAGTTGATGAGCGGAGCCCCTGCGGCATCCGCATCGTTATATCTCGCGGAAATAACGGTTTCTTTGTTTAAAGAACGCTTGACCGATACCGTCTGTGTACCGGTGTTCGGAAGATTGCCGCCGCTGGACTGGTCCATAAAGGCGACTTGTGTCTCCGTCAGTTCGGCGTGGTATGCCGAGTTAAAAGATGCAAGCGCGTTATGCTCTGCTGCCGTAGCAGGATCGGAAGCATTGCTTTGACCTTTTACAACAATCGTCTGATGAGGCTCAAGCATGCGGCCAGCTTCGATGGGATACTCGTAATGAGCGCCGCCGTTATAGCTGTCGCGGGTAATAAAGTAGTCACCCAGCGAAATCGCAGTGTCGCTGTTATTGTACAACTCGACATATTCCCAAGCGTTATCGTCCGTACCGCTTCCGCCCGGAGGCGTATAGTTCGGAGAATTAGCCACGATTTCCGTAATCAATAGCTCCGGTCCGAGCTGCGACGCCTCCGCGTTAGCCGTCCCGGACGCGCCAATCGGCAAGCCCGTTACGACAAGCGCTACCGTCATCGTTCCCGCGATGAACCGCCGCCGCGCTTGTTTGAACAACCTATTCATTCCTCACACGCTCCGCTTCTATTAAGATTGCTGCTGCCTAATTCACAGACAGTGTAATCTAGCGGATGCGGAATGCCTATTCACATTTCATTCGATAGCATACAGCTCTTTAGAATGGAAGACGGTTTTCCGGCAAGTCCGTACTTTCTGCATATTATCTAATATAGGGTCTATCATTTTTTTGACATTCAGATAACACTAGCTTAACTCCAGACTCACTCTATGGAAGTATTATGAATAAATGGACAAATACAACTGGAAAGCAGGGTGCCTTTCATGAGAATGTTTATGCGGAAAGGGCCTTCCCACAGCTACAGAAAGCTAGGTTCGAATTTACCCCAGTCCGCTCTGTCTCGCTTGGAATGCTTAAACCGTTTAAGGAATATTAACGGAGTCTTGGGTGCGGATTGGAGCAACCGGCTGCCAGCCAACCGTAGCTGTCATGTTGTGCTCTTTCATTTTCGATTTTCCAAAGAAGCTTGCGCCAATGATGAACAACCGTATATCCTGCATAGCGTCGCCGAATTCCTCCATAATCGGATAAGCGAGAGGTTTAACGACACCGACACGTTCCAGATCGAGACGGATTGCGTGGTAACGGTCCTTTATGGAGGTATCCGCGAGAAAATCGCCTCTTTCATGCATACCTTGCAACCGCTGTTGAAACGGCAAAATATCCGCTGCCCTGTCACTATAGCCGTCGGCACGCAAAGCGTTCGTTATCATGACCTTGGCGCCGCCTATCAGGAAGTACGGCAAATGGCCATGCAGGCGAACCTGACCGAGGATATACAGTTTATTGACAAGCTGCAGGCAGCTCCTCCAATGCTGTTAAACCCGAAACACGAGCAGGCTCTGGGTTCGTTTATGCAATCGGGCAACGCCGAGGGTGCCATACAGCTGATGTCCCAGATTATCGATCTTTTCGTCAAAAACGGCGCCTCCGTTCAAGTGTATCGGCACTTGGCCGATCTTATCGCATCCAAAGTGTGGATTAATCTGGAGCCGCTGCACTTAAAGGCCGAATCCGTTGATAAGGCCTACTCCATTATCAGGCAAGTGAGGGAATGCGCCACCGTGCAAGATTATTTGGATACGTTTACAGAGCTTTTTGAGTGCGTAGCCGCCTTCATCAACGAAACGCAAGAACGTCAGGATCCAATCGCAGCCTTGATAATGGATATTTTGAACACCCGTTACTCTCAGGATTTGTCGCTTGCCTATCTGGCCCAATTGCTAAACATGTCACCCGCGTATTTGTCCGTCTATATAAAAGAAAAAACCGGAGCCAACTTCAGCGACCATCTGAACGAAATCCGCATCCGCAAGGCCAAGGAGCTGCTTATCGTCACCGGGATGTCTATCCACGACATTGGCGTACATGTCGGGTACGAGAACATAACGTCCTTCAACCGGATGTTCAAAAAGCAGATCGGGATGCCGCCCGGCGAATTCCGAAAGCAGCAAATTTCTCACATTCATAAGGTCAAATAAATGGAGAAGGGCAGTATCTCGGGTGAACCACCTGAGATACTGCCCTTCTTGTCGTTTTATCCGAGGAGATCCGAAATAACCGGATCTTTTTTCATTACGCGAAGGATAACCGTCAAAGCTTCAGCCCTTGTAAGGGTATCGTCCGGCGCAAACCGGTTTCCGCCCTTGCCATGGATAATTCCGGCTGCCGTGGCTTCTTCAATCATCTTCTTAGCCCAATGCTGGGGCGCTATATCAATGAAAGTATTGGATTCACCGGAATTGCTTTGCATAATAAGTATTTTCGAAAGAATGGCAACCATCTCGGCACGCGTAATCGTTTGGTCAGGGTGGAATGTTCCATCGGGATATCCGCTGATAACGCCGTAGTCAGCAAGAATTCCAATGGACTCTTGTGCCCAGGAGGTAGGGGTATCCTCAAATTCTTTCCCGCCATTGTCCGAACGTAAAGCAAATGCTTTAACGACAAGCGTACTAAACTCAGCTCTCGTAACAGAGGCATCCGGGCGGAAATTGCCATCCGGATAGCCCGCGATTATGCCTATCTTAGCGCCAAGTGAAATATCTTTGGAGGCCCAATGGGACGCCGTGTCTTGGAACGATGTTGGTTTCCCGGCGTTTAAGGCAGCTTGTATTGATACTTTAAGCCGGTCGGTAGAGACGAAATCGCGGAAGATCTTCGTAGCCGGGAGCGTTCCGGGACCCGGGCCGGAGACGCTTCTCACTGTCACGCTTATGTCTATGGATTTGGTTCCGTAAACGGCAGTGATCACTGTACTGCCTGTCAGGAGACCTGTAATGCTTCCGTTTGAAACGCTCGCGATTGCAGGATTTTGAACAGACCAAGAAACCAATGAGGTCACATCCGCCTCTGACAGGTTGGAATACTTGGCCGTAATGACCGTTGTCGCCGTTTGACCTGCCAACAAGCTAAATGTATTCGGACTGGAGCTTAAGCCGCTTAACGCGATCAGGGTAATGTTCTTTGTTACACTGCCGCTGTTGCTTGCTCCGTCGTTTACGATGAAGCTGACCGTGCGAGCCGCCGTATCCGGTGCTGCGGCTATATTGTTATAGGTAACGGCTCGCAAGGCGTTTTGCCATTGGGGCAAGGTTGCAGCACTTCCTGCGGAAGTCATCGTCAACTCCCCGCTCGTGCTCGAAAAACTAGCCGTAATATTGCCGTATTTCGCAGCATTGTCGTTGGTGAATGCCAGCACATCCTCTTGGGCGATGAAGTGGCTTGAGACGCTAACCGATGCACTTGCAAGCGTCGTGTTGTCCAAGTCGGTTATCGTCAGACCGCTGTCTACGGCTACCGGAGTTGAAGCTGCCTGATCACCGGACCTAAAAATGACCGAACTGTTGCTAGCGGTTAGGATAGGCGTCTGATTCGTGGCAGTTACGGTAACGGTTCTCGTTGTAGTATTGCTGGTATTGCCAGCACCATCGATGGCACTGAAGCTGATTGTACGCGTTGCCGTATTTGGTATGATGGCAGCATTTGTATAAGAAACAGTACGCAAGGCGCTTTGCCACTGCGAGAGCGTAGCCGTAGCACCCGCGGACGTCAGTGTCAACACACCCATGGCTGCATCATAGCTAGCCGTGATATTCCCCATTGTTGCACCGTCATTGGTAAAGCGAAGGATGTCTTCACCTGTTTGGAAGCCGCCCGCAATTTCCACGGACGCGCTTGCAAGCGTAGCACTGACTCCATCTGTCACCGTTAGACCGGAGTCGATAATAACCGGTATAGAGGTTGTGTTATCTCCAGCCACGAAGGAAGCCGAGCCGTTGCTCGCGGTCAAGTTTGGCGACCCGGCAACATGTACCGTATTCGTAGCAGCGGCGCTCGTTTTTGAGCCGTCGCTCCCTTTGTAGCTGATGATTCGGTTTCCTGACGCAATGCTCGTTGTCGAAAACGCAACTGAACGCAAGGCATTGGACCATTGCGCCAACGTGGCTGTCGCGCCAGAGGATGTCAGCGTCAGCACGCCCGAAGCTGCATTATAACTTGCGACAATATTGCCGTACATGGCTGAATTCGTATTGATAAAAACTAGCATATCACCAGACATGTAGCCTGCCTCGATGGATACCGTAGCGCTGGATAACGTCGTATTATCCAAATCGGTTACCGTCACGCTGGAGTCAATCGTGACAGAAGAGCTGCCGGACACGTAAGTTGTCGTCCCGCCGGACACGGTCAAGATAGGCGTCTGGTCCGTCGCCGACACCGAAACGCTCCTCGTTGTTGTATTGCTGGTATTGCCAGCCCCGTCAGCCGCATTGAAGCTGATCGTACGCGTTGCCGTATTCGGCGTTACGGCCGTATTCGTATAGGCAATTGAACGAAGGGCGCTTTGCCACTGCGCTAACGTTGCTGCAGCACCCGCCGACGTCAGCGTCAGCAAGCCCTTAGATGCATCATAGCTTGCCGCAATATTCCCCATGGTCGCTCCGTCGTTAATGAAAGCCAACACGTCTTCCCCAGCAAAAAAGTTGCCTGTAATAGCCACTTCCGCGCTTTCGAGCGTCGTACTAACCGCGTCGGTTACGGTTATGCCAGAGTCGACCGCAACCGGAGTCGAGACCGTATTGTCTCCTGCAGCAAATGAGGCTGAACCCAAGCTGGTCGTTAAATTAAGACCCGAAGCGGCGAATATGGTAGGCGTAATGTAATTTCCTGCACCCAATTGAAAGATCAATGCGACAATAACCATAAACATCCATTTTCGTGATAAGTTTTTCATGAGAACCCCTGTCCTTTTCCTATGAATGTATAAAATACGGTAGATAAACTATATTAATTATAGCTCTAAATATCTATATGAATAGGACTTTAAGACTCATTTCACTGTCGTTTATTACCATTTCAAACCATGCAGTCTATTAAAACACAAAAAAACTTCGATTATCAAATGTTTTCTTTGTGTTTAAAATATCGCGACATTGTTCGATGCGGCCGCGCGGATAAACAACCGGGTCTCTGCAAATACTTTGCAAGAGGTGATTGACTGTGGAAGCATCCAGAGCGAAGGAGATCGCCGAATCTCCGGATATGATCATCGTATCGTACTTCGGCGTCCCCGTTTTTATCGAGCACGTGAATGTAGGAGCAGGAACGGCGAGAATTCATCCGACAGCCACGCCGGAAGAAGAACAAACGGTACCGGTCGAGGTGCTGGAGGAAGAATTCAACGAAGAGTTAGATCTGCCATTCGTGTGAACGAGGAATGGGATAAGATTCTTGTCATCCGCTTGACAGGAACCTTATCCCACCATACATCCGCGGCCAATAAATGAAAACATCAGCTAAATGTGAGAGTCGATAAAACTACCTAATATGCGACAACGGAAAGTGACATTATTTATTCACCGCCTTCTATATAATCGAGTAGCGGCATAAACTAGGATTACCCGAAAATGATAGCTTGGGTAGCGACTATAGAAGATTGCTGCCACACTAAATATGAGGCACAAGAAAGGTGGAAATGCATGTACGTAAGTCAAACGATGCAGCAGGTGAAAGAAGAGATATTGAATGGAGAATGGGTGGGCAAGCTCATCCATATGCGCGACACTACCAAATCGATTAACGTAACCCTTGAACCTATCCAATCCATACACGGATTCCTAGAGTTCTATGAGGGGCAGGGTTACGGCTTCTATAAATGGAGTCAAAGCGCGATAAGCGTGTAACGGAGTAACTGTAATATAAAATAAAAGGACCAACCTTCACGTTAGTGAGCTTGGTCGATAACTATAATAGGCAAATGGAATTAGATGAATGCCTCTGAGGCAAATACCCAAGCAACTTACCTCCCCGCTCATATTGTAGAGTATACTCCAAGGAGGTGTTGTGAATTATGTCAGGATTTGGCCATGGCAATCAAGTTGGGGCGATTCTTGTACTGTTCATCTTGCTGGTGATTATCGTCTGCGGATGCGGCTTTTTTGGCGGCTGGGGCGGAGGTTACGGGCCGCAAGTTGGCGGCGTAGGCACAGGTAAAGGGCACTACTGATTGTTATAAAATTCGTTTCTTCCCTAAAATATAAAACAAAGGACCTTCCTGACGGAGGTCCTTTTAAGTTTAAGCGAAACATCGGAGATGGCTATTTCTCCAGCTCATAGCGGGCTGCGATAATGCCCGACTTGAACGTCCGGCTGGACAGCAGCTTGAGCCTGATTTTCTCGCCTGCGCCGTCGAATACCGATGTTCCGTCGCCAAGGACGACCGGACAAATCGTAAGCAGGAATTCGTCAATTAAACCGAGCTCAAGCAGCGTCTTTGCCGCTCCCGGGCTGCCAAAGATGACGAGATTTTTACCAGGCTGCTCCTTGAGCGCTCTTATTTCATCCGCGATATTGTCCTTGATCAGCATCGTATTGTTCCATTCCACCTTGTCCATCGTCCCGGAAATAACGACCTTCTTAACCGCCTGCAGCCATTTGGCATGCTCCAGTTCGTGCTTCGACGCATTCGGATCGTCCAACAACGTGGGCCAGTAGCTCTCCATCATCCGATACGTCGTGCGTCCGTACACGGGAGCGCCGACTTCGGCTACGACCTCCTCGGCGTATTTTTCCAATTCCTCATTGTACGGAATCCAATCGAGTCCTCCGTTCGAATCCGACGCATACCCGTCCAGCGACACATGCATAAATAATACGAGCTTCCTCATGTCCGTTTTCTCCTTCGATTTGAAATGTATTTTGTTATTTTTTACGCCGTTAGCCAATATCTCATCCTGCTGTTAGATTCATAATAAATCATTACGTTACGTAAGGTTCAAGCAGAAATTTATAAAAATAGAGCACCTGCCGGCGGCAGAATGCTCCTTTGTTCGTTTTGCATTAAAAAGGAACAGCTCCCAAATCGGCCAGCTGCTCCTTGATCATTAACGAATGACTCTCTTAATTGAACGTATTTTTGAATTATACATCTTTACTTAAATGCCGAGAATGGGATAACGAACGTAGGAAAACCCTGTGCAGCGCCCATTAATTCCCCCTCGGTGAAGTAAATGGCTACTCCGTTATGGGTTAAGTAAAAATTTTGATCAGCCTTAATCGTTTTAAAAGGCGTGATCACGTCAAGCTTACGGTCTTTGATTTGTTTTTTGATCTGATCGTTAATGATCGTCACATAGCTTGCCTTGCCTTCCGTCACATCCTTCAAGGTAAGTTCGTTCCCCGTACTCAAATCGAACGTATGAGGAACGAGATTATGGAGGTCATGCGCTCCACCTGAATCCATGCTGTAGGAAGTGTATAGACTTAGCTTTCCTTTTTCGTTGTACGTAACTTCGAATGCTCCTTTAAGATTGCTGTTGCTGATCGTGTCATACTCATTATGCTGGCTCGATAAGGCTATTGTTTTCTCTGCCTCTTGCTTCAACAGCGCATTGATTTTGGTCTGTACGTCCGTATTTCCCATGCCGGAAATCACAGGGTAATAAACCAATCGCTTTTTGCCGCCGCTGTTATCGCTTAACGAGTGGGCTTGGATCGTCAACTTGTTCTCGGCAATGGCTTTAATGCCGATTTGTTTGGAAGCTGATGAGTACGTCACTTCATAGCCCATGCGTTCCAACAAAAAGCGCAGCGGAAGATAGGTCGTGTTGTCCTGTAGAATCACTTGTTGGCCATTAATGAGCTGACCGTTTAACGTCACGGTGTTGTTTTTTAGATCCAGCTTCAATATCCGGTTGTGCCCGGTAACAGTAACCACTTGAGTCTTTTTATCGAAATTTGTTCCTAGTCCCAACGCCGTATTTAAGTTTCGCAATGCAATATAAGTGGAACCTTTGCTATTGATGGTACCAATGCTGCTCTTAACTCCCTCAATGCTAAAAGACTGATTGATGATGCTGAATTTGGCGTTGGTAACAGCCGCTGCTGCTTGACCTGCTGGCAGCGACAGGGCCACCGGAGAAGCTAATAACGCGATAGCAAGGGCTAGCCCAAGTTTTTTATGTTGTTTGAATTTCATATTTAACATCCCTTTCATAGAGGGCGTTACCCCCTTCGATTTATAATTAGTTTATGACTAAACGATCCTTCCGCCGAAATGTTTTGTTTTAACCTTTTACGCCCACAGGATTAACCGAAAAGTGACATACTTAACATCGGCCAGCACCTCCATTTGTTCTTACAAGTTGAAGTATAGGAGGTTTCTGTGTCCAACGTGTGTATTTGAAATGGATATCCGGAGAAACTAACAAGGGTTCAATAAATTTGCTTATAAAAAAACGGCTGCTAAAAGCAACCGTTTTCTTCACTATAGTTTCCCGTCGTTCAGGCTATGTACTTAGATAGGACTATCCAAGTTTCCGTCTTAACTATTTTTTTCTAACGGATGTTGTTTCACAATAACAAAGATCCGTAAGTTGGCCGTTACATTCGCGAAGCGTCCATTCTTACGGATCTTTTATAAGGCAGGTCTATTTTTTCAAACGATTTTTGGAAGATGCTTTACCTTGCTTTCTGCTGTTCAAGCCAGAAACCATAACATTCTTCTCCGTATGGGTGTAATAATGTTGATAAACCGGACAACAATGATGTTTCTTTACCGTTTCAATATTTTGAATGACGTTCACAAGCTGTGGATGGTAGTAGTCCTCGTATATGGTAATTGGAGGATCATAAATCGTCTGCGTTGGACAATCGGGACAAAAGTTAGCTTCATTCATACTACCTACATTGCCCATGTAATAGTTACGATTCACTTTCATTATCCCCTTCCAGTTTTTTAATACAACGTATTGTATTCACAGAGTTACAATACGGCCTGTACGCTTGACCCGGAAGGCGATAGCCTCCAATGCTTTCAAGGGTTGAAAGGCGAGAGATTTATCGGGTAACCGATATGTACGTCTTATTTGGGTCCTCTACTATATCGATATCTAAGCTAAGCCTTGCAAACCATCAACAGGTTCCCATCCGGATCGCGGAAGGCGAACCAGTGGTCGTGCTCGATTGGAGTGACGAGTTCAACGCCGTGCTCCTTCATAAATGCGTAAGAAGCGGCAAGATCGTCCGTCAACAACGTAAAAGCCGGGGTTTTGAAAGTCGGCGGGCCGCCAGGCTCTTGGCCACCCCACATTGGCATCGTGTCCAAAATGATTCCGGAGCCCTCAACAGGAAGCGAGCACAAATGACCGTTCATAACATGAACGGATTCAGCAGGTATCCCCATCATCCGGCAATACCAATCTCGCGCCTTTTCGATATCGCGGACCGGAACGAATGCCGCGCCGGATCTTTTCAAGAGCGGCGTCAACTGGGGAGGCTCCTCCTGAAGTTCCTTGCCTTCCGATTGTCGCTCCGCTTGGTAGCGCTTGAGCAATTTTGAAACATCGATTCCGTCAATCGTAAGCCCTTCGATGTTACACCTTTCAATGTGAACGCCACTAAGATCGGAGGAGGCTATCGTGCTGCCCGCCAACTCACACATCTCGAATCGCAGCGGCCGCTGACGCCCTTGATCTTCCCGGTAAGCCGGGTGCCCTTTCGTGGGCAGTCCTATATTATGTATAAAAGCTCCGCCCAGCTGTGCTCCGTCAATTTCAAGGTCCGATAGGTTGGCATCGGTGATAAGCATCCTCGACATATTGACGTCCTTAAACCTTGCTTCGCTTAAATCTGCACATTCGACTCGGAAATTGGGCAGCGAAGTATTTCGGAACGTTACTTCCTCCGCGCGGCAATTTTCGAACTCGGCCCCTGTCAGACTGGAATTCCGTACCACGACTTTTTGCGTGTTTTCCCGCTGATTGTTAATCTCCATTTCATTTCCTCCTTTAATAATAGGTAGACCGGAAGGCTAACATCAGTGTCTGTGCGAATAAACACTCGCATTTAATAACTTCTATATATGCCGAACTTTCCCTCCGTTCCAAAATTCATTTTACTTACCGCTCCAACCTGTACAATAGCGGGCACGCGATCCATAGATATTCCTGGTATTCCCAATAAAAAAACAGCAGCCGGCAGCTGCTGTTTAGGTTATCAGGTTGTCTCTGATGGATCCATTCCGTCCGGACCATCGATAATGTCGATTACGCCGACGGCAATGATGGATACTGCGGCTGCTTTACCGAGTTTCTTGGCGCCGTCTTTAATGAGCTGTTTATCGTTTTCCTTCATGCCTGTCACAACTTCTTTTCCGCTTTCAACCACGTATTCGATTCCTTGGCCCGCACCTTTAACGGTAATCGTAACCGCATCTCCAAGATCATGCAATCCGGTCTTCGTCTGCTGCTTATCCGCCGATATTAAACCTGCCCCAACATCCCATACACCGCTCGCTGCCCGGCCTGCCAGTTCACCTGTCTTTGCCGTCACTCTTTCCACATCGTTACCGATTTCTTTAATGTAATCGCTATGAACAAGTTCCCCGGCAACGCGCACGGTTCCTCCAAGCACTCTGCCCGTGAAATCGCCCGCCAGCTTTCCAAAGCCTTTCAGCAAATCCATCAGAACACCTCCGTATCTTAATTTATTCAGTATAACGATTATTGACGCACTTCGTTTCACTGCAGCTCCAGGTTTCCTTGCAAAAAAAACAGCAGCTGGTCGTTTGTATACCGGCCACTGCTTAATTACGCTTCTGAAGAGCTAATTTTTTAAACCGGTTAGAGTAATTCCCTCTACGAAATACCTTTGACCGATTAAGTAGAAGATAACGCCCGGTGCGAAAGATAAGCAAGTAGCGGCCATCGTAAGCGACCAGTCACTCTTTAATTGGCCTCTAAAGTTGGTCAGACCAAGCGCAATCGTATATTTATCGCTTGAGTTAATGTAGATCATTTGTTGAAGCAAATCGTTCCATAACCCTATGAAGATAAACAATGCGACGACAATCATGGCAGGTCGGATAGCCGGCATAATAATGCTGAACAAGATGCGGAAGTACCCGGCACCGTCGATCGTTGCCGCTTGATCGAGTTCTCTTGGAATGGACATGATAAATTGACGGATCAAAAAGATATTAAAAGCACCGCCACCGCAAAAATAAGGCAGTATCAATGGCCAATAGCTGTCGTTTAGTCCAAGGCCGCGCGTCCAACCGATATAAAGCGGAATAAGCGTTACCATGGCAGGCAGAAGCATGGAGCCTACGCATAGCGCCCAAATCAGACTTTTGCCCCGGAATCTCAATCTTGCGAAAGCGTATCCGCATAGGGTAGCCGTAAAGGTTCCTGCCAGACAGGAGGGAACGATAATCACCATCGTGTTCCACAGGTACTTCCAGAATTTGAATATCTCTAACGTCCTCTCATAGTTGGAAAACAACCAGTTTTGCGGTATTAAGGAAGGCGGATATTTATAGATCTCGGCATTCGTCATGAGCGATGTCCGAAAAATCCACCAGATTGGAAAAAGGGCTAAAACGGTAAATACGATGACAACGACAAACGTTATTAGGTTCATCATCCGGTCCCTGCGTTTTTTGCTCTTTAGTCTGCCCCCGTATGCGGCTACACTCATTTGTCGTCCCCTCCCTCGTTATAGATCCATTTGCCCGATGTCTTGAACAGTAAAGCGGTAAAGGCTGCAAGAATGGCAAAAATAATGAATGTCGTTGCGCACGCGTAACCTAATTTGTAATTGACGAAGGCTTGATCATACATGAGATAAGTCATGAACCGGGAGGAATTGCCTGGACCGCCATTCGTTAAAGAAAGCGCCGGCGTAACGACTTGAAGGTTCGCGATCAAGCTCATCAACAGGTTGTAGAAGATGATTGGCGTCATGCACGGCAGCGTAATATGACGGAAGCGCTGCCAGCCGTTCGCGCCATCCATTTCAGCCGCTTCATGGTACACAACGGGCACGTTTTGCAGCCCAGCCAAGAAGATAACGATCAAGTTGCCTGCCAGCCAGACCGAAATTAACGAGAGGGAAGGGACGACATAGCTGGAGTCGGCGATAAAGAGGATTTTATTCAGTCCAAGCTCGGAGAGAAGATAGTTGAAGAATCCAAAGTTCCCCTCATAGAGCCAAGACCAACCTACGTAAATCGCTGCAGCAGGCAACACATACGGCACATAAAACACTGCTCGGAAAAACCCTCTCGCGGGAATTTTTCGGTTCAGCAGCAGAGCGATAAATAGCGAATAGATCATGCTGCCAATGACCGATAAAATAGCAAAATAAATCGTCGCGATGATGGAATCCTTAATATAAGGATCGGTGGTAAAGATCTTCCTATAATTATCAAAACCGATGAATTCGGGGCTTTTCAAGCCCGTCCAATTGGTCAAACTGATTCCAAGCACTCCCAGAAGAGGCAAATACGTCAGGAAGATTAGTCCTAGAAAGGCCGGGATCAGACAAATATAAGCTACGCGTGCCTCGCCTGAATGAATACGGGAACGGCGCTTTTGCGGTTTATTAAGGATTTCCATTTCTCGCTCCCCACCTCATGTTTAAAAGATGACCGCCGCCGCTTGCGTAAACGTGGCGGTCATCCTTCTTATCTTTTTTATTGATTGCCTTTATGAGCGGCTTTCAAAGCATCGAGATTTTTGGTGATGGCATCCTTAGCCGTTGTTTTACCGGTCCATACATCCCCGAGAACCGATCCCAGCAGCGTGTTAAAGTCCGTTGTATTATTCGTATAGAACCATGAAGCAGGTCTAGCGGCGGAAGATTGCGCGTAATCGACTACGGCAGATTTGTATTCGTCGTACGATGGGAAGTTTGGATTTTCGACCCACTTGCGGGTTAATGCTTCGTCCTTATACCACTTCTCCAGCGTTGGCATCCAAATTCCAGAGGAGATGAGTGCCCAGTTATTTTCTTCGGAGTTGTACCATTTCAGCCATTCCATTGCTTCATCCGGATGCTTGGATTGAGAGAAAACAACATTGGCGCCACCCGTATTAAGGGTAACTTTATCCTTCATGTACGGCAATACGGCTACGCCATAGTTCAGACCGGCCTCCTTCGCCGTATTTAAGCTGGTTCCCACATTCCATGCTCCATTCGTTGCCATAGCGACCGTACCTGCAATAATCGTGCGCTGAATGCCATCGTCCGTCTGTCCGACGGACAAAGGCGCAACGTGATCTTTTAAATACAGGTCGGCAACCTTCTGGATGGCCTCGATGCTGGCGTCTTCCCCAACGCGAACCTCCGTGCCGTCATTGGAATAAAAGCCTCCGCCATTGCTGATCGCCCAAGTTTCCAGCTGCCACGGAAGATTTTCCACGGACGCGCCGTATTGAACGATGCTTTGCGAATCGAAGCCTTCCTCGCCGGGATGCCTGCCTTTTTTATCGTTCGTCAGCTTCTTGGCCGTCTCTACGAATTCGTCCCATGTCCATGCTTTGTCGAGCGCGGATGGAGGATAAGGAACGTTCGCTTTGTCGAACATGTCTTTGTTATAGTAGAGTAGGAGGATTTCGTTAGCGGCGGCGTACGCTACGGTTTTGCCTTGATATTTGTAAGCCAGGCTGTCAAGTGGCTTGCTGTCGCTTCCTTCATACATGGAGCTAACATCGTTAAGCATGCCTTGGGAAGACCATTGAATGACGCCATCCTCTTTTAACATCCCTGTATCGGGCAGCTGATCCGCCGTTGCAAGCGTATTCAATTTTGTCATGTAGCTTTCCCATGGAATCGCTTGCACTTCCACCTGTATTCTGTCCTGGGATGCATTAAATTTGTCCGCTACCGCTTGAGTGGTGCTCCCTTCTTCCGCACTTCCCCACATCGAGTAAATAATTTTAACCTTTTCCGTTTTGGAAGACGACGTTGCAGGCGTTTTGGTGGCTTCTGTTCCCGGTGATGCTGTGTTTGTCTCTTTATTCCCGTTGTTCCCATTGTTTCCGCAGCCAACGACACTCATGATAAATGCAGCCGATACAAGACCTATCCCAAGTTTCCTTCCCGTTTTCATGACCCCGATCTCCCTTCAGAATTTGCTTTCATTTAAATGTCTAACCGTTTGACTCAAACGCTTAAGGCTCCCAGGCTTTCGAGTTAAACGTTTAACATCAAGCCCATTACTATTGTGCCATTTTTAATGGCAGAGCGAAACCGATTATTTCAACCTGTTTTTTAAATATTTCAACCAATGAATAGGCAACAGGTGCAATGGATTCTGTTTTGCTTAGCCTCTTGGGTTATCTTATTTTCGCTATAAAGTTAAACGTTTAGCAAAATTCTGAATCGATCCGGAATAAGCAAGTTCATTAAGGCTATCTTATTCCAATTTTTGTGCTTTTTCAACCAGTTGCATAAAATTTAATAGATTATTCCTGCATAATAAAGACAAGCCGGTATAGACACAATAGCGTAGTCTAATACCGGCTTTTGGAATGCACTATGCACTAATGGTTTTATTGAGACAACAACAAATATTGGGCATCGCGAATGAGATAATTCGTCGCTTCGCTTGCAACATGCTTGCCGCTTTGCGCCTTCACTTCATCTATGAAAGCCGACAAGTTGTTCTTATCCAGCTTACTCTGAAGGCTATTGGCTATACCTGCATTATCAATCCATCCCGTCGTTTTGAAGCGTGATACTAGAGCGCTTATCGCTTCAATGCTTGTCGTAATCTGGAATTCAATGGTTTGACTGCTCGTATTTCCTGCCAAATCGCTTGCAGATACGATCAATGTGTGAGTTCCAAGCGGCAGTGTATACAGCGGAAGGTTTGCTCCCTGCTCCACAGGCTGCTGAACGCCATTTGTGCTTAACATAACCTTCGTCTTGCTTCCGTCAACTCCGGACAAGCTGTCAGTCAGTGTAATCAGAGGTGTAATGTCCATAGAATCGTTGTACATGCCGTTCTCCACACCAGTTACTGATAGGGTTGGAGCAGACTGATCCAGGTTGAAATTGATTGATTTGACCGTTTCGACATTACCAAACTTATCCGTTGAGCGGTAATTCACCGTATAATTGCCGTCCTGATGGAATGTTATCGGGGCCGTATAAACCATCCATATGTTTTCACCGTCCAGGCTATACTCCGTTTTTTCCACACTCGAGAGATCATCTTTTGCGTTCAAAGTCATCGTTACATCCGACGTATACCAGCCATTGCTGCCATTAGGTGCTTCTGGATTGAGAGAGGCGGCCGTAAAAGGCGGTGTCTGGTCATTCTGGGGTACCGCTTGGGATACTTCCCATTCCCATAAGCCAACGCCATTCCCGTTCCGGGCTTTCTTCGTCATCGTAACACGCAAAGATTTGATTTCCAGAGCCGGGTCGAATCCAAATAGATTGGCGGAACCAACCGGAGTAGTAAGAGCCGTGATTCCTGTAGTAACGGTCCCCGCCGTTACCCATTCATTCGTTGCGCTGTTTAACGGAATGTAGGAATACGTGTACTTTGTAGGCGCTTCTATGCCGCCGTTATCCGTCCAGAGCATCAGATTGGAGCTTTGGATGGTTGCGCCCTGCGGCCAATCGTATTGCACCCATTCCTCGGAGCTTGTATTGCCCCACGAACCCCAATGCGGGTTGCTTGCTGCCGTTTTTAATCCGTCGTTAACCGCAGGGAGGCTCTCCCAAGACGATGTGTAGCTGGCTGAGAGACTAGCTGCAAACGCCATATTCTTGTCGCGCGGACTCAGCAGCCGCAAATCTGCCAGCAGCTTCTCAATGGCCTGGGCAACATCCTCTTCCGTAGCTTCCTTGTCGCTCATCACGGCCGAAGCGGCCGCCTTCGCTGCAGCAATTGGCTCCAGACCTTGATCGATAAAGTTCGCAGCCTTTAAGGCATTCGCAAAGTTAATAACCTGTATCAGCTTCGACTTGTCAGTCCCTCCCGTATAACCGTTTACCTTCCATTCCAGAATGCCGATCCCAACGGTGAGAGGTTTCATCTCCATACGGGCGCCCGTAATGTAAGCAGGCTCAAAGGCGGTCGTGTTGTATTTATTCAAGGCATTTCCAAGTCCGCTCACTCCTCTTGGCGTGTACCAATTACCGTCCGCATCGCGAAGCTGAAGCTTCATATCCGTCGGTTGGAAATTCCCTGCTCCGTCCCGAAAGACGTAGACATCCATCGAGGAAGCAAGGAATGGCTCATCCCATTGATACATCACCCATGCCGGCTCCCCTTCTCTGCCCCAGTTGTGCCATGCGCTGTTAGCGGCACCTTTCGAGGAAGAGAAATCCGACGAGCTTTTTGGTTCGTTACCGTTATTCATCGCCTCCGGATATCCGTCGCCACCGGAGAAGCTGGCGGAAGCCCTTGCAGTCAGAGCATTGTTTTGAGGTTGTGCTTTCACGACATATACAGTGGCGCGAACCTTTAATTCGCTGCCCACGATATTCCCCTCAACTACGAATTCCCCCGCCTTCGCGTAGCTGGACGGATCGACCTCATTCCATGCGATCGTACCTGGCTTATACCCATCGTCAAACAGAATATCCATTTGTCCCGGAAGTGTCGGAGCCGTATTCAGCTGCGTCACAACGCTGATTGCCTTATAGGAACCATCGGCGTCCTTCGAAGTAATAATCGTTACATCCTTGCTGGACGTCTTGCCTTCATCAGCCGCTGTAAAGGTAAACACATAAGTGCCTGCCTTGCTGATACGGGCATATGCATTTGCTTTGTCGCCGCCAACAAAAGCAACCTCCGCTGCGCCTTCCGGTTTTTGCTTTAGCGTCCACCCATAGGTCCATACCGGATCGGATACCGCGCTGTACACCGGATCCGGGGTCGCTTTGCCGGATAACACGAGAATACTGCTGTTCGAAGCATCCTGGACCGCAGTCACCTCGCCAATGACCGGAGGCTGTTTTTCCGGCGGAGCGGCCAACTTGAAGGTCAGCTCGTTAGATCCGCTCATCAGCCCGTCGTTAGCGGTGAGTCTAACCGTATAGGAGCCTTCCTTCGTACCGTTTGCCCGCGTGGATGTCGACTTCGGATTGGTGAAGGTCAGCTTGCCGCCTTCCGGAGTGCTGACAACTTCCCATTGATAAGTCAACGTGCCGTTTGGCGCGCCGTCATCGGTCACCATTCCGTTCATCACGAACGGAATCATCGCTTGCGGGTCCTTCTTTGCCAGCTCCGCAGTAACCTTAGGAGCTTGATTCTCGCCCGCATCTGCCTTTTCAATGGTCAATTCGGCCGTTTGTTCACCGCTCATTTGGAACATTGCCGTACCTTTATTGTTCAGTGCATAGAACTGCCCCGCATCTTTTCCATCCAGCTTCATCGTATAATAGCCATTCTCTAATCCTGCTCCGTCGAAAGTAATCTTGGAAGCATGCTCGCTTTGGGCAAGATTCGAGAGCTGCAGACGAAATGCTTTGCCGTTCTTTTGAATCTGCGCGCTTTCGATTTTATCGCTTTCCGACACTAGGAATATTTTGTCGTCGATTAGGTTGATACGCTTGCCGAAACCGTCCTTCGGCGTGATCTGGTAAGTGCCGTCTTCTTCCGTGACGGAAGCTCCGTATCCGAAAAGCCCAAATACCGGGTCGGTGACGATATCGGAACTTATGCGCAATAACGAGCCATAGAGTCCTTCCTCGGATTCGCCGGAAAAGTCCTGCCAGCCGTTGTTCATCACGCGTGTTCCGCCATCGTTTACGTTCTTGGTACCCGTTCCGCCCTTCTGGGCGTTATATCTCCAAGAGATGCCGCCTACGGATTGTGCCGAGATCTGCCCCATGTTGACGGCATTAAAGTTTGATAGTTTCGCCGCATAGTTACGCTGCTGCGCGATAGCAGCCTGTTTCCCGGATCTGCCGTCATTCTCGTAGCGGAGCCAGTCATCCATGATGGATCCCGCCAAAGACGCGGTATATTGGAAATTCCACCAGCCTTCGCCGGCGCGGAATACCGGCACGGAATAATAGTACCAGGTCGGTTGAATGCCCCGCATCGCGCGGGTCTTCAAGTCGGCCATTCCCATGCTTTTCAAGGCTGCGTCCGCCCGCGCGTCTTCCGGGTAGTAAGTACGCAGCGCCTTGGCCGCGGAATAAGCCCCTTCTTCGCCGGTATTGTCGTATTCAAACTCGGAACCGTAAGGATAAGCGGCGTTTGTCACGTTCCGGCCTTTGCTTTGGGCGAACTTCTTTTTCAAATTCTCATACTCGGTAAGCATGCCCTCTTCTTTAAGCGCCTCGATCATATCCGGTATCTGCTGTTCGCCATAGAAGCCGGTTGCTCCGCTGGAAACGCGGTTGTAGTAGATGCCGTAAGCCTTTTCCAGGTAGTATTGCGGCGTTTCGCGATACTCGAGCAAATTAGGGTAAGCCTTTTGGATCCGATACATGTTGAAATAGCCGGTGGCTTCCATCATTTCGGAAAACGTCCGTACATAAGGCTTTTCCGAATTCGTGTAAGCACCCGAATCTTTGAGATAGTTCGCAACCGTGAAGCTGTTCTGCGTATTCTTCATATATTTTTCCCACATAAAATCGATCAGGTAGTTTTCAATGGATTTAATCTCATTAGGATCCGGATCGAGGTAATTCCTCATGGTCATGAAGTTGATATTATCGTGGCTCCAGTCATCTCCCCAATGGCTGGTCGTCGTGTCAAGGCCGGTTGTCAGATACCAGTCGCGGTAGATGCCATAGGTCGGACTATTCGGGTCTTTATCCTGCGTTTTGTCTACCATGAATTCGGAGTGAGCCTGCGAGGTTTGATCAAGCTCGGCTAGAATATTGAATTCGAACTGCGTAAACTTATCCGTTTGCTCCGCACCGGACTTCAGCTTGTAATTCACGCGAACGCTGTTATTGCCGAGATTGCCAAACTTAAGCGAATAGATATGATGCTGTTCGCCGTTAACAAGCTTGGTTTCCACGAACTGCACGGATTTCTCATATCCCGGGTTCCCTTCGGAAAGTCCGCGGCCGGAACGGGAATTGTTGACCATTTTGTCTCTGGTCTGACCGGGCTTGATATCCGGAATATGCGCCGCATCAAACGGATCATTCTCTTCAACAGACTGAATCTCTACCGACTGTACGTCGATGAGGCTGTCGTCATAGTGCAGATCCAGCTTGACGGGCATATTGATCGCAGCCTGAAAGCCGGGAAGCGCAACCGCATCGATCATCCCCGATTTGTACAGGATGGAACGAAGGTTAGCCTCGCGGTCTTCCATCGAAGCAGAGGCATTATTGGGGCTTTGGGCGTTAACTTGCGGGCTGTTGTCGCCTGCGCGCACCGCGGAAAATTTAAATTTGTATGTTTTTTGCTCTTCCGGCCCCAAGACCAGGCTGGTGGCGTCGGTGAAATATCCGCGGCCGGTTTTCTGAATATCCTTGGAGTGAATATACAAAACGTTCAGACCCGGAAACCAGCCGCCGCTGTCGCCGACCCAGTTCGAATACAGGCTTCCGTTGCGCAGTTCGCCCGCGTCGCCTAGCCAGTAATCCACATACTCAATGCGCGCGCCGCTTTCCGGGACCGGGGCGAACATCATGAAGTTTCCTTCGCCGCTCGTGCGGATCGCATAGGAATACCCGCTGTCGGCACCGGCAAAATTATGTACCGTAACCCGATTGTCATAGGTATCCGAATCCGATTGATATTTGTTATTCCAAGGCATCGGCAAGCCGATATCGCCGAATTCGATATATTTGCTGCTTTTGTTTTTGAGCGTGATTTCCCATAGCATCGAGCCATCTTCGGTATCCATATCAAATACGGACTTCACGTCGAAGCCTTTCATCGCCCGGGCAGCTGCGGAATCGAGATTCTGTCCGATAAAGTTGACTTCCACTTTCTTGCCGTCCGCCGAAGCCTCTTTCGTAAAATAAGGGTTAGCAGGATTGATGTTCGCATACTTGGTTGATCCGCCGGCCGCCAAGGTTTTGTTGGTATCCACTTCCACAAAGCCAGCCCTGTCGTTAGGGAATTGCTTGCTGTCGCCGGTGCGGTATGAAAATAGCATTTCGCCCATCCATTGGTGCTGGACGTCGTTTTGCGGCGACGTATTGTTCGGCAGAACAAAATTGATAGGCTTGCCGCTTTTGTTCGTTGGGTTGTTCTGAATGTATAACTCCTCAATCTGCCCTAAATCACCGACCTTGGCCGAAAGGCTGGCATTGGAGATGCTGCTCGTTGCTGCGGCTGCCGAAGGCACCGCGTTAATCCCCAAGGGCAGTACTTCGAAAAACAACGTAAAAGCGGCAGCCAGCGACATCAACTTTTTAGTAGTCGTTTTCATCTTAACCTCCTGTTTATATTTCGTAGACTGATCATGCTTATCATGATGACTAAGAAATACTAAACGATTAGATTTTAAGCTTCGTGGCAATGACTTTCCGTGTTTCCGCCCATAATCGCTACTCCTTTCTCTATTTTTATCAACGGAAAGCGCTTACTTCATTGTAACATCCCTGATTTAGGTTGAAAAACCAATATTCCAACCTATATTTATGGAATTCCAACATTCCTATTCGCGTTTGAATCATGTAGGGAAGCGTGATGCTTTAATACAAAAGCTTCTGATTTGCCCGAGTGCCGCAAAATTTTACAATCTGACGGCTCATTTTAGTAAATCGTTTAAATTTCTTTGCAGTTTATGAAATTTCACCATAGAATTAGCTTGAATTTAGTGCCGGAGAACGCTTATCATGTAAATGTAAGCGTGATCATAATGGATCAAAGTGAGGGATGCCTGATGTCCGAGCTAATCATGCACTTTGTAACTCCGCCTATTCCTTATTTCATAGATAATGGAAAGCATACTTTTTTGCCGGGAGAACGGCATGTAAGCAGATATGCGATCAACGTATTCGATATCATTATCGTCACCAAGGGGAAGCTGTTCATTGGCGAGAATAATAAGGAGTGGACCATACATAAAGACGAAGCGATTATATTAAGACCCGATGCTTATCATTACGGCACCGCTTCCTGCGAAGAGGAGACGGAAATTACCTGGATTCATTTTCAAACGTTTGGCGCCTGGGACGAAATGAAAGGCATAAACGAATGCCTGGAAAACCAAATGACGTTATTTGAAAAGCATAAACAGAAAGCCTATCTCCACCACTGCGAATTAAGCTCGATCTTTATACCGAAAAAATTAAAGCTGTCCGGCAAATCGATGAATGATCTCACGGCGTTTTATTCCCTGGATAATGATCCGCGTTCGCTCCGCAATTGGCGGAAACAAACGGCTTTCCAGACCTTTATGCAAAATATTAATCACGATTCGGGATTAGCAACAAATTCAACCGCCATTCATCTTGCCGAGAAGATTGAATTGTATATCCGCCAGAATTATACCTCCAAGATCACGAACCCCGTACTAAAGGCTGAATTTAACTACCATCCCAACTACTTAGCCAAATGCATGTTGAAGGTCTATGGCTTAACTCCCATTGATTACCTGCTTCAGTACCGAATCGAGCAAGCGAAAAAGCTCCTCATTCAAACGGACTGGTCCATTGCCCGCATTGCGGATGAGGTTGGTTTCAGCAACCCTGCCTATTTCTCTTCCGTCTTCACGAATAAACAAGGAAACTCACCGGCAAACTTTCGAAAAAAGGAATGCCGAAAGCCTGAAATATCTTAGGACAAAAAAAACGGAAGCTGGCTATCGCATATCCAGCTTCCGTTTTTTTATGTTAAATTCTAATTTCCGTACTTATAAATTGATCATCGATAAAGAATAGACTCTTAACGATTTCCCCTGCTTGCGAAACAAATATAAGTCCTTTTTCCAGCATCACATACCTGGTTGGATAGGCGGCATAACTCGTAATCCTCCAGCCCTTCCCTTCCGGCTCGATAAAGCCATTGACGCATCTGATTTCTCCTTCGGTGTCCGTATACAGGTAGGTTGTCGAACCAAACCCGAGCATATAGGCAACGAGCTCTTCGCCCATATCCCAGTCGTCGCCTTCAATGTTGGAAAAAAGACGGCTGAACAAGGGGTCGCCCGACTTTTTGAAAATCGATTGCCCAAAGCGGTTTCGGGATAATTCGGGCATATTCAAATTTGGAGCTGCAATGCTGTACGTAGAGGCTGCCTCTCCGGGTTTGAGCTTACGGATTGTCGAATGCACATTCCAATCGTAACAATTAAACACGGCCATAGTTGCCCGGTAACCTGCTTCCAGTAATTTGGGATCCCCAAGCGTTTCGTAAGAAGAGCGGGCAGCGCCCGCCACTAGTCCTCCCCATAGCGAATGCGTCATAAAGGATAAAGCCTCCCACCATCGATCCGGAGCATTTGCTCTATAGTCGTTGCTAAATCCAATGTTCGCGATAATCAAAGGCGCATACAATTCGGCTTCATCCGTTAGCTTAGCTAAGCATAGCGCTTCACACGTAGGACCAAATCCCGCATTATCGTAGAAATGCTCCGTCACGGCTCCTTGATAGCCTTGCGAGCCTAGCTTTAATCCTTCCACGAATCGTATCCATAACCCATGTAGTTTATCATGCCAATACATAATCTCTTTCTTGTTCAAATCCTCTAGCAGGTCCGCGATATAAAGTATAAATACGCCTACAAGCTGCGATTCCTCTTTTTCCCGTTTATTGCTGTGACCATCCGGATCAAGCCTCATGCACATGACTTCGGCAGCCCACGTCAGATACGTTTCCGGATTTGCATGAGACAATAAGGACCGATCGCATTTGGATAATAAATAATAGACGTGACCAATGTAATCGAAATCATAAATGCGGTAGAAGGAACCGTAAAGCGTCTTGGGGATCTTAAAATCCCCTTCCTCAAACCAATGATGTTTTAGATCCAGGAATGCGGAAGCCTCCACCGCCTGAACTTCTTTCGTTACCGGGGGAGCGAGAAGATTTTTCATCAGAATGAATGTTAATTTACCAAGCGATTCTCCTTGGTTGGATAAAGGCATAAAGGCATAAGGACGATTGGATTCCGGTGCCGCGTTAAAGCTGTTGCTGCATAGCCAAGCAGCTCTTTTTTCCAGCAGAATATGAATCGGTTCAAGCACGTTTCCAACCAATACATCGCATTTTCCGTTAGCGAAGGCAGCCTCCAGCTTAATCTCTCCCGCTGACTTCAGCGGTATAACCATACGTAAACGTTTAGATTTTTCGTTGGAAACCAACAATTTGAATTCATTCGTAATGTCGGTTTCCTGTATGGTGCCTGCTTCGTCCACGACGCTGATCATTTTCGCCGAGAGCAGAGCTTCCTTCTCCGGCAGCCTCACTTCGGCAAAAAACTTTCCGTCCGTCGTGGTCACATGCGAATAGGTCCAATGCGGGTGCCCGTATTGTTGCGCCTTTGCGTAAAAGTCCTCTTGGTCTTGAAACGGGGTAAACGCGAATGACCATATTTTTTCTGCCGAAGGTTCAAGCGTAAGTGGGGAGTAGTCTCCGCCATAGATCCAATCATTCTCTGCAGACGGACCCATCGAGCTTCCATCTTCAACAAACGACAACCGGTGATAGAGCATTCCATCCAAAGATGGCGACACCTGTTCTAAAAAACGGTTTAAGTAGCTGCAATAAGTCCCAAAAGCGGTCACACGCTCGCCCGTGCTATAGATGGCCAGATGCGGAGCCTCATTGCTTCTGCGCATTGCGGCAAACTTGGAGAAATCCCCGCCCAAATGAGGAAACACAGCACATGAATGCTTCATGTTCTTCAATACATCCGGATCGCGGAACATGATGTAGGCAAGGGAAAACCAACTATGAAATCCATTTACCTTTATAGAATAATCGGTAGGGTTCGAACAACGGATATTCCATCTCCATTCGCCGTTATGATTAAGCAGATACTCATACTCGACTTTAAATTTATTATGCAAAAAAATGACGGCAGCCGACTTATCATCCACGAAATGAATTTGAGGCTGTAAGTTAACGCTTTCAATTTTTTCATCATCAATGACAGCACTCCACTGCCCAAACCGCTTATCCTGACTTGAGTAGCCGGCGTCCTTTGCATATTGCGCATCGATAACCCAGTTCATCCTGTCCGGATCCCCAGTCAGAAATAAAGACTCTACCGTGCCTTGCGGAGATAAGTGTACTTCAAAAGTATCATTACGAAGCAGTTTCAAGTTCTCACTCCTAGTGTTGTAATCTAAACGTTTAAATTATAGAACCATCTTATCATAGCGTAATAAGCCCCAGCAAGTGTTTTATATACCATGCCAAATACGATGAATAACGGCTGCTTTCGCCCTCTTTCCTCTATTTTAATAGCACCTGACTAAGAAAGTGATAAAACTAAGAAGATCCAAATCTGATGTTAATCGATTTACCTTTTTCCCAATAAAAAAAGAGACCGCTTTGAACGATACAGTCTCTTGCCGAAATCTAAGATCCTATTTAAGGGGCATCCTCGGTGCGGCTACGGATTCCCGCTCGATTAATTTACACAAAGGAGTTTCTTCCGTTTTCTCGTTGGTTCCGTTAATCCGATTATAAAGGGCCTTCATAGCTAATGTGCCCATATCGTGTAACGGCAGATCCATGGTTGTGATTCTGGGACTGAGATAAGCGCTGAATTCCCGATTATCAAAGCCTACGATAGAGAGATCCCTTGGAATAATCACCCCTTGCTCAGACGCAGCCCGCAATGCCCCCGCTGCCATCAGATCATTCATAATAAGAATGGCCGTCGGCGGGTCCTGCAGCTTCATCAGCTCGGACGCAAGATGATAGCCTGAGTCCAAGCCCCAGTCGCCTACTTTAATAAACTGAGGGTCAAATGGCAATTGAAATTCGGTTAATGCTTTGTAATATCCATTAAATCGCAGCCTGGATGGTATTGAATCCATTAAACCGCTTATAATCGCAATTCGCGAATGTCCCTTTCCAACCAGATATTTAATTGCATCATAAGAAGCCTGTTCATCATTGTATTGGATCGAGCACTCGTTTTGCGCGTAACAATAGGTATATACGATAGGTTTATTATACGTATTGATCAACCCCGTCAAGTCGCGGGGATGCACGCCTATGTAAATGATTCCCTCTACTTGCTTGGATAAGAGGTTCGATACGGCCTCTTGCGCATGCTTTTGGTAACGATCGGTGTCCGCGTAATCATACCCCACTCTTTTTTGAAGCCGGAGGTTGGTCAGCAGAATATGCATGTCGTTCTTCTCGGCATATTCGTTAATTCCGTCGATGATTTCGGGTACGTTAAAGACGGTTACGTCCTCAGCGATTACCCCAATCGTATTCGTTCTTTTACTCTTTAGGCTTTTTGCAATATCATTTGGCCTGTAATTAAGCTCCTCGATTACTTTTAAGACCCTTTCTTTCGTCTTGGGCCTTACATTGCGGGTGCCATTCAATACATAGGAGACGGTTGCCGTGGATACGTTCGCTCGCAATGCGATATCTTTAATCCCGATTTTTTCCATGAACTTCACCCTTTTTAAACGTTTCACATTATTCTATTGTTATATCATTAACAGAATTAACAATCAAGCCATTCCCTTTCAAGCAGCCGCGGATAAGATCATGTTTTCCAAATTTCGAATCTCCGTAACCGCCATTAGGCAAGGTGATGTGCTGATTACGCTATTTCGCCAACCGATTATCCGTCATTTTAATGGCTCCCCTCGCATCGACAGTCTGAAACTCTTAGAGATTGTTAAACGTTTAGAACATTATATGATGACAAGAC
Organism: Paenibacillus sp. BK033; assembly: GCF_004345425.1. Lineage (GTDB taxonomy): Bacteria > Bacillota > Bacilli > Paenibacillales > Paenibacillaceae > Pristimantibacillus. Next base: position 518,096 of record NZ_SLVP01000001.1, on the reverse strand, counting down.
AGGTGATTTCAATCAGAAAAGGCAAATTGACACAATAAATACCAGCCCCAGTCTCAACGATAGTAATTCGGTCCCAAATTCGGTGAAGTAATAGCGGAGGCATATGAATGAAGTCAAAAAAGTCGACAGAAAAAGTTCTGCCGACCTGTTGAAGGCTAATGACTCTGTAATGATGATACCTTGTTAAAGCCTGGCGAAGGTGATGTAATCGACTTGGACAGGCTCCGCCGATTCGATGCGTAGTGCCCGGTTGATCTGTCCCCGGTGATATTGCCCGTGCAAGAGAACCTGCAGCAGAATGTCCCGGACGGACGTTCGGAACGGATCCCCGCTCTGGTTGGCATAGTCGACCATCTCGTCCAATTGGGAATCCTCAAGCCCTTCGATATAGACGCGATATTGCTCGGCGTTTAGTTCGAACATGGTGCGGATCGCCGTCAGGTCTTCCGTCTCCTCCCATAGCGAATATTGCGCGCTGCCCTTGCCCTGCAGCCGGGAGAGCCAGACTTGTTCCGCGACCGCGACATGACGAACCAGCTTCAAAAGGTCCTTGTTCTTCGTCTTACTCTCCTCGAGCGCATCCAGGATGCGTCCGTCCGCCCAGTACAGGTGTTCCATCATCAGCTTGATTGTCTTCATATCGGTTTCCCCCTCATCGTCTCATCCATGACTTGAACCTAATTTCCCTTAAAAAAACTTGTTTCCATCATACTACCACAATTTGCAATCCTTCTGCCCGATAACGTAATAAGAACAAGATGCCGCTGTCATAGCCGTCCGCATCTTGTTCTTAATACGCTAAGTCACTCTTCTATCGCCTGGTAGACCGTGGTCCTGAAGTCGTGGATAACCCTCGCCGAATCCGGGGTGTACATTCCGACTTGGGTGAGCAAAATCCCGGTGAGCTGTTTATCCGGGTCGGCGTAGGTCGAAGTCCCGCTTCCACCATCCCAGCCGAACTGGCCGATAGACGCGTAGTCGCCACGGTAGGTGCGAACCGCCATCCCCATGCCCCAACCGCCGTGCTGACCTTGGCCGAATGAAATATGCACGTTATTGGCGGCCATGGCGTTTCTGGCAGCCTGTTGCTCTGGCGTGAGGCGGTTGGTCGTCATCAGCTCGACGGCTGGCCTCGACAAAATTCGTTCCCCTTCGTGCATCCCGTGATTTAGCAGCATCTTGAAGTAGGCATGGTAGTCATCGACGGTTGAGACTAGACCGCCACCGCCGCCCTGGAACGCCGGAGGCTGACTATGACGGCCCCCTTTCGCCTCGTCCCATACCAAAAAAAACAAGGAGCAGCTGCCGCAGCCATCGCTCCTTGTTCATTTAACTGTAAAAACCTCAGATCGTTAAATCGTTTTCCGATTTTATGCGAATCGCTTCTTGTAATAGTCTTTGCAGGACAGAAGAAAAGACGGCGATGACGATAGAGGCGAAAATGATGGTTGAAGCCATGGGTAGGAAACTGGGAGGGTCAACCCTCTTTGCCATCAGATAGTAGAGTGGCATACCTAGCAAGTACAAAGCACTGATTGTGACGGCGCAGTATTTAATCTTTGTTAAAGCCCTTACCGATAAATCCGAGAACGCATGTTTCTTATCTATATAGCCTAAAAGCTTATAGGCTTGATATAGAGCAAAATAAAAAGGAATTGCTGCCGCATACATATCGACGAAAACAAGAAATTTCATATAAGCAATATCCGGATACGATTCCCCGGCAAAATTCCCGATCCAAGGCACCAAAAATAGGCACACGGCAAGAACCGGGATTGCAATGAGAATAACCGCCATCTTCAAAAAGAGGGTTGTTCCCCGATTCATAAGAGCACCTCACTAATATTATCAATAAAACGAAATTAACACATTTTTTATTGTTTTACAATAAATAATAATTGTTTTTAATTTCTTTTTTGTTGAATAAACGAATGAACACTACTGTATTGCAAAATAAGAAAAAGCCGCATTTTTTGCGGCTTTCCATGCTTTATATCGTTTTTTGTGGCCATGGACCTTATTTATCAATCGAGCCGAGCTCTTTTAATAGCCTGATCAATACGACTGCAGCTTGCGCGCGTGTTGTTTCGGCCTTTGGGCTAAATGTATGCTCGCTTGTGCCTGACATAATATGAAGCTTAACGATTGTCCGAACGTCCTCGAGGTAAGCTGCATTTATGCTGCCTGCATCCTTGTAACCGTCCAGGCTGGCAAACTCCAACGTTGTCGGCAGCTTTTCCAGAGCTATAACCGCCGCCAGCATGCTAGTCATTTCCTCACGAGTCAACGGCTGGTCAGGCTTAAAGCTCTTGCCCGTCACAAAGTCCAGCAGTCCAAGCTTCTTCGCTTTGGCTACGTCATTGAAGTACCAAGACCCTTCCTGAACATCCTCATATGACGCCGAGCCCGCAATAGCCGTGCTCCGTCCCAATGCCCGGACTAACATGGCAGTGAATTCTGCCCTTGATACTGGCTTATTAGGATTATACTTTCTGCCGCCCATGCCATTAACGAGTCCTTTGGTTGCAGCAAGCTCAACCTCCTGCTGGCTCCAGTGCTGCTGCACATCGGTAAAGCTCACCGGATTTTGCGCGACAACGTACACGCTATTAGAGTAAGAGTTAATCATGACATACCAAACGTTATCGATCAGTACCTTCTTCGCTGCGACGAACTCGAACTTTTTCGTTGCTTCGTTAAAGCGGAACGCACCCCATTGCTCCGGGATGACCTTCATATTCTTTGGCATCGGTATGATTCTCGTAAGGGCCTGGTTGAACTGATCTGCCGTTCCAATGCTTTGACCAGTCTTGCCATTGATGATCTCAATGCTGAAATCTACAATCGAGCCTATCGCTGTACCATTAGGTAAGCCGCCTGCAAACGCCGCTTGAATGTCCTTGTCGCCCGACTTATCGGTCAAAGTAATCTTAAAGCCGATATCCTCGGCATGGAGATTGTTCTGAGCAAGCAAATCCTTCAGCCCTGGCACCAACGAAGCTAGATTAACCGGTACTTGGTAGCTGCCATAAGGCGTCTTGATCTCGATAAAAAAAGTTGAATTTTTGCCCGCAATACTGGATAAAACACTCGCCGGAATGCTGACATACGCCATACCGCCCTTAGGCGTTACATCAAGCGTAACGAACGGCTTCGATGTATCGATAGTAGCCGGATCGAGCGCGATGCCATTCTGGTCAATGACCGGAATCGTATGGACAGGTGTTGCACTACTGCCGCTAGATAAACCGATTACCGTGATGGATGCAGATTGGTCTGGAGCTGCCGCGCCGTTCAAATAAACGGTCAAGGTATGAGTTTGCGCGCTTGTCGTCGTGTTCCGTGGAATCGTGACGGTTGCTGTTGCACTAGTAGGACTGTCTACAATGGCTGTGGCCGCCATCTTTCCGTCCAGATAAACCTCCACAGTCTTACCTGTAAGATTGATTCCCGCCAGAGACACCGTAGTGATCCCCCCAGTGCTTGCAAAGCTTGATGGGGCTGCGGTTATGTCGGTAATTGCAGGAACCGGTACTGGGTTAATTGTACATAGCACGTAGTTGCTGGACAGATCAGGGTCATGTTGATCGGATTGGATAACATTCATACTGAACGAGCTTGAGTCCAGCGAGGTTACTGCAGCAGTAATGGTAAGCGTAGCTTCCGCAGCGACTGTTCCGACCGTCCATACTCCGGTACTCGGATCATATGTGCCTTGTGACGGTACAGCGGAAACCAAGGTCACACCTGCCGGAAGCAGGCCGCTGACTGCTGCATGTGTTGCGGCATTAGGCCCTTTATTCGTTAATGTTGTTGTATAAGTAACCATACTCCCCAATGTAGGAGTTGATTCATCTACTATTAATTCCACTTCCAAGTCGGCTTGCTGTGGTGTGATCGTTCTAGACGTAGAGTTATTAGCTGAAGCAGGGTCTGGTTGATCAGAATGCAACACCGTCATAGTATACGTGCTTGGATCAGGTGAAGAGATGACTGCAGTAATCGTCAGTGAAGCTGACTGTCCTGCCTGAACGGCCCCGATTGACCATACCCCTGTACTCGGATTGTAGGTGCCTTGGGAAGGAGCAGCTGAATCAAAGGTTACACCTGCCGGAAGCATTGCGCTGACTGATACATTTGAAGCATCATCAGGGCCGGCATTTGATAAAGCGGCTGAATAGGTTATCGTATCGCCTACATTGGGTGCTGCAGGCCCTGTTAGTATTAATCCTAAATCAGCTTGCTCAGGTAATAGGGTAATAGAAGCCGCGTTATTATCCATGTTCAAGTCGTCTTGTTCCGCAGAGACCGTGGCAGTGAATGTACGCGGAAGGGCATCGACTCTACCCGTAATTTGAAGTGTATAGCTACCTGGCGAAACGGTCCCTACTCTCCAGTCCCCTATACTCGGATCATACGAGCCCTGTGAAGGCGCAGCGGATACGAAGGTTACACCTTCGGGAAGCATAGCATTCACTTTTACATTTGTCGCATCATCAGGGCCGGCATTTGTTAAATTCGCTGTAAAGACAATTAGATCTCCCACAGTTGGAGTTGCATCGTTCACGGCAACCTGCATCTGTAAATCAGCTTGCTGCGGGCGGATTGCTCGGTTGATTTGAAGCGTATATGTCAACTCATAAGCATCAGGTAACGAACAAGGCTCCACGCAAGAAGTCGGAACCGCCGCGCCGGTGCTTGTAACCTTAATAGGGATTAGGTTATCTCCTTCGTCCAAATCAATCGTTTCCAACGCGGTTCCGTTGTTGATCGAAGACACGCTCCCTTGCGCGTCCACGTATACGGTCACTTGATCTACTCCATTTGGTACATTGCCCGAATAAAATAATTGATCACTAGCGAAAGACGGCTCGAGCACCACCGGATCGCCGTTATCCCGATCAGATCCTGCCGTAACCTTGAGCGTATCCAAAGTAATTCGATCGAACGTCGTGCGAAGCATAGGGTAGGTCAATCCTTCGAATATTCCCCATTCGCTATCGTCTCCAGCCCCGCTGGTGAAGTACCAGTCTGTAAAGCTGGCGCGTCTCTTCATGTCCGCTTCGGTTAGAGCCTGTCCTCCTGCCGAAGTGCTGGTCAAGGTTGAATTATAGTAGCTTTTTTCGACTGACAAATATCCCTCCATCTTGCCGTTTAATCCACCGACGTCAGCTGATCCGGTTACTTTGGCAGAAGAGTAAGCATAACGTATAGCATCACCGGGCATCCCGGACGAATACCCGGTCAAACCACCCAACATCTCATCGCCTTTGATGGTTCCGGTTACGTATACATATTCGATTAGAGAACCTTCGTTATATCCAATCAACCCGCCGATATAATCGCCGGTGTAAGAATCGATATTTACGTTAACCAACCCGACATTTCGAATGTCGGCATTGGAAGCGTAACCGAACAATCCGAGATCATTTGTGCCAGCCCCGCCCGTGTCTATCGTCAAATTCGAAATCGTGTGTCCGTCTCCATCGAACACGCCGGTGAAAGGCTCGTTCGGCGACCAACTCCCGATCGGCTCCCAGTTCTCCCCGGATAAATCGAGATCCGTGCCTAACCGATAGGCCGCATCCAGATCGTCACTTATTTCTTTTAATTGTTCGATGCTTGAGATAATATAAGGATTCCCAGTAGTTCCATCTCCTTCACCGGAGAACGCAGCATACACTTTGCGACCTCCCCCATACAACGTTGCCGAACTCATGAGGATAACCACAACAAGCAACAATACCAACCATCTACGATTGAACAAAACCCGACAGCCTCCCTCTACTTATTTCAATGAAAAATATGTTAATTATTGTGATTTAATATAAACATATTATGAGACATATTACTATCCCTCATAGCGAGGATTGTTTCTATTTTTATACCGGGGAAATAGGAATATAAGGCAGGAGTATCGGTCTTGATCTGATCTCCCCACCAATAAAAAACGCAACCTGTAATGGTTGCGTAAAAGTTAAAAATACGATTGTCGCTTGGTGGGAACTGGGGTATCCCTTTGGTATGCCCAAATCAGCTATGCGTTTTTTCGTGGAAGCTCCACGATTTCGACCGCATATGGATCCATGATTAAGGCATGGTCAATATCTCTATGGTTAATGATACTTCGATATATCCGGTCAAGCTGCACTGTCTGTTGCTTTCGCGTAAGGTTCATTAAGAACAAATATCGTGTTGATTCATTCGCGCGCAATGAGATTTGAACACCTTCCGGCAATCCAGAGAAGAAGTGAATTCCAGATTTCTCTGCCGCAGCCTGGAAGAAGTCTACATAGAAATCTTCCTCGGGAAACGTTCCCAAATAGTAAACCTTCCCTTTACCCAAAGCGTGAACGGTTGCTGCAGTCTGACCGGCGAAGAAATCGTCTTCATAATAGGCTATCGGTTCCGCGCTTTGAGGTGTTAATATGTCGCACCATTGACTGCAGGAATAAGACTTGTTCTGCCAGCGAATAGTATGGGCATCTCTTCCAATCGGATCATACTCAGCTACAACGACCCCCGCAGCATCGGCAAACGGTCCGGGTAAAGGGCGAATCCAACATACATTATTTTGATTCTTCACACCAGTACGAGGCATCAATACGAGAGTTGCCCCATTCTTTACGTATTCCTCCATACGAGACGCGAGCTCCGGGTCGAGCAAAAAGAGGGAAGGAGCCACAATGAGCTTATATCCGCTTAGATCTTCATTCTCGTTCAGTACATCTGTCATAATGCCTAGTTTAGTGAAGGCGCGATGAATCGTTTTTATATTATCGAAATAATCCATTCCATCTACTTGAGGCTGCATCTGAAACGCGTTATATTGATCATGCGAATGAAGGATGACCGCTTCGCTCTGTACCTTTGTTCCTTCTAAGAGCGGAGCAAGTTTCTGTACTTCTTGGCACAGTCCACGATATTCTTCGAATCGCCTGCCGGGCACATTGCTATGGTCAATCAGCCCGTGCCAGAATTGTTCTGCTCCCGACGGAGCGCTCCGCCATCGGAAGTGGACCAAAGTATCCGCACCACGCGCGATGCATTGCCAAGCAAACGCTCGAATAAATCCAGGATGCGGCGTACGCCACATCGGCATCCAGCAGCCTGGAGGACCGCTAATGGTCTCCATGATCCAGAAATTTTGCCTTTTGATTCCGCGCGTCAAATCCAAGGTCAATGCCCCGCTGTATCCACTCGCAACAGTTTTTTCGGGACTTGTACTCGGATAGTAATCAAGGGAAACCAAATCTAAATTTTCGCAAAGCTTATAGTAATCCAAGCTCATCGGATAACTCCAAATGTTATGGGTAACGAAATGGTTCGGGCAATGCTCCTTCAAGATGTTCAATTGCATCTGTTGGAATTCAACCACAGAAGCGGTCTCGAAACGTTTGTAGTCCAGTAAATAAGATGGATTCTTATGTCTAGTACCCCCAAGCGGGGTAGTGATCTGTGACCAATCGCTATATTCACCGCTCCATACCACTGTACCCCAAGCCGCGTTGATTGCGTCGATCGAACCATACTTATCCTGCAGCCAAGTCCGAAACCGCAAATTGCAATGCTCGCAATTGCACTCCTGCAATCCGAACTCGTTATCAATCTGCCAACCGATAATTGCTGTATTATTCGCATAATGTAGGGCAAGCTTCTCCACGATTAATGCTGAGTAACGCCTCATGGATGGGCTGTTAAAACATCGGTGCCCCCGAACTCCGGGATAGTGTGGATGTAGCTGATGGTCTATCGGCAACACGTCCGGATACTCCTTCACCAGCCAGTTAGGCGGTGTGCAGGTCGGCGTTCCGATGACCACCTGTATCCCATGTCTTGCGAATGTATCGATTGCATCATCGAGCCACGCGAAATCGTAACAACCTTCTGTCGGCTCTAGTCTAGACCACGCGAATTCAGCAACACGAATCAGGCTGATGCCTGTATCTTGCATGAGCTTCGCATCTTCCTCCCACATGGAGCGGTCCCAATGCTCCGGATAGTAATCCATTCCCATTCTCATCTGATAATTCTCCATTTCCAATATCATTATTTTGCTTGCTATTCATTCAATAGATTAATTATATTATTTATAAAAAGAGCATTAAATCACATTTTTTTGCTTTGCATATCACAATTTTGCTATTTGAGGTGAGATCATTGCGCATAAATCACTTTGTTCCGGATCCGCGATTCGAACGCTTTCCCTGTTACCCAGAATCATTTGGCCACTATGCAAACGAGCTAGAACATTACGAGAACCGGCCGAATGGACTTACCACATACAACTGGCATATCGTTCGGGCGGGTAAGGGATACGTTCGGATCGGAGAGAAAACCGTGGAACTGAAAAGCGGCACCGGCTTTCTTTACGGACCAGGTGTGCCACAGCACTACTACGCTGACAGCATGGAGCCATGGGATATCAGATGGGTTCATTTTACGGCTCGCGGTTTGGGTGCGCTATTGCACGGACGCGGGGAACGAGAGCCTTGGCTCTTCTCGTGGGAAGGAGTCTCACGGCTTGACCAGCTGTGGTCAGAATTGTTGGACTTCCGCATGCCTCCAATGCAAGAAGGAGCAGCGAGATTATCTGCCCTTACTTACGAAATGATCGCTCTAATCGTCCAGCACGCCGAGACTATGGAGGGCATCCCTAAACCCGGAATGCGGGAAAGGCTAACCGAGGCAGCGGAGTGGATACGCTCACACTGCCGTGAGCCGCTCACGCTCGAACAGATGTCATCACAAGCTAGCTGCAGTCCATCGCATTTCAGCAGGCAGTTCCACAGCTTAATTGGAAAGACTCCGATTGAGTATTTAACGGAATGCCGTATTCTCCAATCCAAAAACCTACTGGTATCGACGAGCATGACCATAAAAAATATTGCTGAATTAGTCGGTTTTGCAAACAGTACATACTTCATTCAAAGGTTCCGAAAGTCAGAGGGAATGACTCCGGAACAATTCCGAATACTCCGGGGTGCCGGACACAACTAACCCTAACAGGAGGGTTAGGAAACAACAAAAGGGACAGCTGAAATCACTCAGTTGTCCCTAAAGTATACAGGCATCGCCTGCATTACTTGATTAGCCGGATCATCTTCCTGTTCCGACTCATCCGTGCTTGCAATTGTATGTACCTTTATTGATGTTCGACTTCTATGGAATCAATGAATCTAAGCTGATAACGACACTGCCGTGTAACTTGGGATTTCCTGCAACATCCGCTTTATTGATTTCAGTCGTTTTTGAATTAGAGAGAGACATTAAACTTACTTGGCAGAAAGCTCACTTTGTGTCACCCATTTGTGGTTTTTAACAGGTGCGCCACCCGTAGTCGGTGTATAATCCACCACATAAACGGTTGTTTGTTGGGCAGAATCAATCGTTGCTTTGGCTCCATTCATGCCCTTCATATGGTCAGCCATTAGCGTCACTTCATCCCCCTTGGCAAATGGTTTATCATCCGCATTCCTAATTTCCTCTTGAACAACCCACTTATGATTCGCAACCTTTTCCCCGCCTGTTGTCGGAACGTACGAAACGGCATAAACCGTAGTGTCGTATGCACCAACGATAGTTGCGGTCGCGCCTTTCATGCCAGGCATATGGTCATCAAGTATAACGGCTTGACTCCCCACCTTAAATTTAGGATTTTCGGCTTCTTTAAGACCTGCAGGAAGCTTATCCGAAGATGAATGTTCCATGTTCATTCCGGAATGGTTCATATTCATTCCCTGTTGACTGTTGTTTGCAGCCTTTCCTTGGTCCGAGCTTTTACCGCAAGCACTTAAAGCAACAGCCAGGATCACAGCAGCTCCGAGTATAACAATCTTCTTCATTACATTAACCCCTTCCATTGGCAATAATTCTAATCTCCTTTCATTCTAATAAATAGTTGTGTAGATCTTATGAGAACGATCATAGCGATTTAGGCAAACGAAACTCAACCGTGGTTCCTGTTCCCTTTTGGCTGCGGATTTCGATTGTACCTCCATGCGCCTCAACTAGTTTTTTTACAATCGTTAATCCAATTCCGCTCCCTCCGGAATTGCGGTCTCGGGACTTGTCCGCACGATAAAAGCGTTCAAAAACAAACGCAAGTTCTTTTTCATCAACCCCGATCCCCGTATCCGTTACCGAAATAGAAACCATGTTACCTTGCTCCGCTACAGCGACCGCAACATTCCCATCCGTTGGTGTAAATTTCAAGGCGTTGCTGAGCAAATTTGCCATAATCTGCCCAAAGCGCAACCTGTCTATAAATGCACGGACATTCCCTTGGCCTTGAAATAACAACTCCACTCCCTTATTTTTAAAGGCGGCTTGACTGGCTCCAATATGATGACGAACGATGGAATTAATATTCTCCTCTTTGAAATTCAATCTGAAGTTCGGCGATTCCACTTCGGTCAATTGTTCCAAATCGCCAACAAGGAACCGGAGCCGCTCAATCTCTTCAAAACAAGACTCCAACCGCTGGGGTGTTGGTTCCCAAACCCCTTCGATCATAGCTTCCATATGGCTTTTAAGCGTTGCTAGCGGCGTTCTTAATTCATGGGCTGCATCGGCCGTCATTGTTTTCCGCAGCTGTTCCTGAAGCAGCAGCTGATCGGCTAAATAGTTAAGCGAATGACCAAGTTCGGCCAATTCGTCTTTGCCGCTTACTTCTGTACGGGAAGTAAGTTCGCCTTGGGCCATTCGTTCAGCAACACTCCTCATCTGAATAAGCGGTGCCGTTATTCGTTTTGCCACAAAGAGGCTGATTACGATAGCAAGTACAAGTCCGAATATTGCCGTCCACAGAACCGATTGAACAAGCGCCTGCTCAAAATGCGCATCAAATGCCGGCGATGAAGCCATATTCCTATCCTGAGACTGATGCTGATACATTGAAAGGTGATAGTGGGTTTCAAGGATAAACGTAATCGTCGAAATGAGCAGAACCCCTGAAGCAATGCCAATGCATGCAATTGCGATACGGGCATATAACCCTTTCATGCGGATTCGCCTCCGGCAAACCGGTAGCCTACGGCAAAAACGGTAATCACGTATGCCGGGTTTTTAGGGTCGGACTCTATCTTTTGTCTTAGATTTTTGACATGCTGATCAATGGCACGCGCATCACCTTCGAAATCAAATCCGAGCACCTTTTCAACCAGTTCTTCTCGCGTAAAGGTTCTGCCGGGATGCCGGGCAAAAGTCAGCAACAATTTATATTCATTTGGCGTAAGAGCAATGGAAATGCGGTTTTTAAAAACTTTATGCCTTAAGGGGTGGATGGTTAGATCTCCGTTCTTAAACGTTATGATTTCAGCGAGCAAAGTATCGTCATGTGCACGGCGCAGATTAGCCTTCACTCTAGCAACCAATTCACGCGTGCTAAACGGTTTTATAACGTAATCATCTGCGCCGAGGGATAGTCCTTTCACGCGATCGTCCTCCGTTACCTTAGCCGTTAACATGATAATCGGTATCGTAGACGCCTGCCGAATTAACTTGCACACTTCCTCTCCCGACAGATCGGGAAGCATGAGATCCAAAATTACAAGATCGATATTTCCGCAGCGTACCAGATCAAGAGCGTTATTTCCTCTTTCCGCTTCAATCGTTTGAAATCCGTCTTTCCGTAAATATGATACAATGACCTCGCGAATCTTTTCTTCATCGTCTACCACCAGTATCGTCTTCATGAAATCCTCCCCGGTCGATTCACTTAACTGGCAACCGCATTGCGTAACTCTTCCATTGAAATCCGCCCAATAAACCTGGAGAACTTCTCCTTATTCTTCCCGTTTGTTTGAAAATACGCAATGAGCCTCTGAACAATGTTCATCATCCGTTCCGCATCTACCCCAGCAACGAATAATTGTGCAAAGGCGGGCTTTATTGATTTGGGTTCGCCGCCGATATAGATATCGAAGTTATCCCGCATTTTCACGACTCCGATATCTTTCAGCAGCGGCTCGCTCGTGCCGAGGGCACAACCGGCGTATCCGATTCTAAGCGGCGACGGCATTGTTATTCCCGCAATCACGCGGTTTAGCTTTTGTGCAATCTCAACCCCGGCATCTTCGGCGCCGCGACAAAAGTTACAGGTTATTAGGCTTTTGGTTACAAATCCTGCCGGATAAATTTCAAGCCCTTTCTCCGTCAGCTTTTTCTTTACTTCTTCGAAGCTTTCCTCTTCCATCTCCACATACAGCTGCTTGAAGTTTGTAAGTTCAATTCTTGCCTTCTCCCCAATAATCGACCCGAGAAGCGCAAGCTGCTCCGGTTTAAAAATGGTCCCTCCAACTTCAAAGCCAGGCGTGATCGCAAATTTCACCATCCCCATGTGTTCCTCTCCCTTTACAGTTTGACTCGCTGCAGCCGCAACGCATTCAACACAACCGATACCGAGCTTAGCGCCATCGCGGCACCCGGGACCCAAGGCGCGAGAAGTCCAACAGCTGCGATGGGTATGCCAAGCGTATTGTAGCCAAGCGCCCAGAACAAGTTTTGCTTGATATTAGCCATCGTATTGCGGCTTAAGAAAATGGCGTCGGCAATGCTAGTAAGCTCGCCGCGCCTAAGCGTCACATCAGCGGCTTCCATCGCGATATCCGTGGCCTGCGCCTATGGCGATGCCTACATCTGCGGTTGCCAGAGCCGGCGCATCGTTAATGCCATCGCCCGCCATCGCTACCTTTTTGCCTTGAGCCTGCAGTTTTTTACTTCCCTCGCCTTGCCTTCCGGCAGCACTTCGGCGAGCAAATGATCGATACCAACCTCATTTGCGATCGCTTGAGCCGTCCGCATGTTATCGCCTGTAATCATGATCATTTCAATGCCCATCTGTTTCAACTGCCGTTTTTGTTCACTGTTGCACCGATGACAGCATTGCCGGCTCTTTTCTCTACCGGGATGCTTTCGCCGGTCAGCATGGATTCGCCGATAGCGGAATTCCCCTCTACGACTTCTCCATCCACCGGGATTTTGTCGCCTGGTCTTACAAGGACGATATCTTCGATGATGACCTCTTGAACCGGGACGGTCATTTCCTGGCCATCGCGAACATATAAGCGTAATCAACATCGCGCTCGGCCTATAATGAATTGAACCGGGGTAGCCAACGCTAGCTGCACCAAAGAGTTCATCAGAAAATCAGGCAAATAAATCCATGACGTGAACGAAAAGTGGCTGACCATCAGGGGAAAAGATAACACTGCGGATATCGCTAGCTGCAGCTTTTTGCGACGAATTTCCTTCTTTTTGTAGTCGCCCGTTGCCGCTTCCTTCTCTTTGCGAATGGCTTTGTAAGCGAGCTGTTCGACCTTTCTCGTCATATCCGCTACGGAGACTTATGTCGCGTTGTATTTCGAGTGCGAAATTCAAGGATACCTTTTTCCATTGTCAATCCACCTTAGTGAAATACCCCTTGGGGGTATATATTTTTGAAAAAAATAATTACTTCTGCAGAGCCGCCTGAGGCGTCGCTAATTAATCCACTACGTCGTAGCCTTGCCCTTCAATCGCTTCTTTGATCGAATCAAGCGACACTATGGACTCGTCGAATTGAATCGTTACGGAGCCCGCATTCAAATCAATCTTACCGGATGCACCAATTTGTTTTACCGCACCTTCAACTGTATTGACGCAATGCTCGCAGGACATTCCTTCTACTTTGAGCGTTACAGTTTGCATATGGCCGCTCGCCTTATAGTTTGATCAATTTATTCATGGTAACCATAAGCTCTTTGAGAACCTCTGTATCCCCTTCTTGAATCCGTTCGATTACGCAGCTGTTCATGTGATGCTCAAGCTGAAGCTTTCCAACGCTATTCAGCGCGGATTGAACTGCAGCGCTTTGATTCAATACGCCGTCACAATACGTATCTTTTTCAATAAGGCCTTTAATGCCGCGTATTTGTCCTTCAATAAAAGATTTAACTTGAGGTAAGATTGCTCTTTGTCTTTTCGGAGTGGTCGCATAACCTCTTCAATATAGCATACCCCCAGGGGGTATAACAATAGGCAATAAAATTTCTCCAGCATTCTACCTCGTTACTCTGTTCCCATATAGAGTCGCCAGTTAGGTTACTAATCCTCCGGCGAGAACGTAAAAACGTTTTACATGTTACATGTAAAACGCTACCGTCAATGATGCTTGGCGACAGTGCGGGAGTATACACCCCTCTGGCTCAAGAACCATTTCCACTGCGAATCCATTAATTGTAGGGCTTTTTCTTGCTTGTTATTAACGAATACAAAATACTCGTGGCTACACGAAGTTCTTGTCCTAATGCGGCGAGGTATAGAAGCTCTTGTCTTGAACAAACGATCTATACATAAAATAAAAAGCCGCAGTATATGCGACTTGGATTGTATGGATGTTCTTGTCGTTCGACAGATAAATAGCGGTTCCAACACACACTACTGTCCATGAACGCAAAAAAGCTGCCGATCATACTCCGGCAGCTTCATACACTTTTGACAATTCAATATCGTTTCACGGTACTTCAATTTCCCAATTTGAAAAAATCAGCTTGATACATAAAATACTCATCAATTTTTTCGACTATGAGCCCTCCGTTTTCTTCCGAGTTGCGTTTAACTTGAATCCATTCGATGTCTTTCTTAAACTGCTCCCAGAGCCTTTGACGCTGCGCCATATCCTTAAATTCCATCACATAATATAGTTTATTTTGGCCTGTTGCATCTATCCAGAAATTCACGACCTTCATTCCCAGTCTTGTAAAAATTTTAAACGTATGATCCTTAAATCTGTCTTGAATGGCATCCATTCGACCTTCGTAAATCGTATAGATTCGCAACTCGTATAGCATGTTATTTCCTCCCCGAATGAACCTGATTGGTAATCCAGCACGCATCTATTTCGACTTTTTAAAAATTAGATCGAGCGCAGAAGCGGCTGGGAGTGGCAAGCTGCTTCTTCGTGCATTGAACTAAAGTTTGCCTTTAGTTCAATCGGTTAAGAGAAAATCAGCTGTATAATCACTAACCTCATAGATGAAGTCCTTTATCCTTTATCCTTTATCCGTGAGATTCAGATATTTTCTTACCTTCTCTACATTCTTTCCATTACCCGCTCCAGCAAGCGAATAGTTCCAAACTTTATCGCCAAAGTAATCATTAAAGGTAATATCTAAATCATTTAGGATACGGTACGCATACTGAATAGCTTTTAGGTCCTCACGTATAACACCGACTTTAAGAAGGTCTTGAGCATTTTGTAAATCCGCACTTAAAATGTCACTTGAAAGTGGCGGAATGCCACTCCATTTTGTCCATAGCGGCCTTTAACTGTTTTTTATCAGAAACCGTGAATTGAAACTCCTCATCCGCACCCCAGCCGAGTAAATCATCTAATATCCCATGAACTACTGCGATGATTGCTTTAACCTCTACCGGCACTTCATTTAACATAGGTTTACTTTTAGCTGTGATGATTACCCCATCATCCCCATAATAGGTGCGTTTGGTATATTGGATGCATAAAACAACGGATACAACAACAATAGTAATAACGGCCAATTCCCCTAATTTAGACATCTTCACTTTCAATCACCTGCCTGTGTTTCATGGGCTCTAAATAGATATAATCCACATTTTACCATGATTAACACAAGGCTTAAATAAGCTCCTTCTTGTTCATTTATTTCAACGAGTTTATCCGTCTTCAGTGGCCAGTGTTATGCCTATTCGACGAGGCAGAATCACTTCAGGGCTTTATCCCCTTCAACAAAAATGCAACCGAACATTGTATGCCCCGGCCGCTACCTTCATATTATGCTATACTGACCGTTAACGTAATAAAACTGCCCGTTTGCATGCCGGCAGCTTTATTGGTTTAGCTTTTAACTATTGTTCTGATGTTAGCTTAAGACTGCGTTCCATTATTACAAATTAAGCAACCATAGCAGGATAGAATAACTTTATGCTTGGAGCATTGAGGGAAACCAATAGGGATGGTAGGTGCCTCATCTAAATCGTCTTTGGTCGACCAGTTTATATAATGAGCTTCATCTACAAACTCTTCTGTAAAATTGGTTGCTAACAAACGTAAGTGATTTAAATTACTTACCACTTTCTCCTCTTTAGGACTGCAATTTAACTTTTCCCCTCTGTGTCTTTTCATTGCAGAATTAATTACAGATAATAAAAATCCCTTTAACTGATCGAAATCATTTCTGGTCCAAGGCATTACTAATGCTAAATCCCACAGTTCCAGCACCTATAACTGATTGATCCCTTTGGTTCAACCACACGATAAATTCCTTCTCCCTATCTGTTACTGCTAAGTCTGACCCACTTAGTGCCAATATCTGTAGAAACACACTAGTTGCTGTATTGGACATAGTGAGTGACCCAACAATTCTTTCATCGGAATTGTCACACAACCATATTGTGTCACCCATTTAAAGGTTCACCTCGTCCTTATTCCATAGAAAACAGCAACTGAGCATCAACCCTAGTAACTGACGTATTGTTTTAAACTACTGTTCTTACGTTAGTTGAGCAACTTGCGCACCTTTAAATAATGTAGAAATAGGGCAATACCATTAACTCCTGCTATTAATAACGGATATAAAAACAAAATTGCAATAATGATTAACCCTGAAACAGGATTAGGATCATCAGCTGGATTATTTGCAGGAAGAAGAGTAACAAAGATATACACATACAAGCAGTAATATGGGAACCACATAATGGATGTCAAAAGGTTTGTTAACTTTGATGGTAAAATCAGAAGAACTAAGGGAACAAAAATAACAAATATAATAATTAGGCTTACAAAACTCATAATTAAAGTAACCCTATTTATAACGTCTATTTCAATCCCAGTAATTCGATTTATTCTATACACGTTGGCTAATAGTTCGCTAATAATAAATGGTATCCATGCAACGATAGCACTCAGAGCATTTAGCTTGATAAAATACCGTATAATCCACGCCTCCTAGAAACAGGGAATTACTACTATTCATTAGACGCTGCTGAATCAATACAGGTTGCATTAATGAAACAGGAGCAGCATTTGCCATGCTCCCTACTGACATTGAACAAGCATTCCCCGTTAACGTAACATTTAAATGAATATATCACAGAACGCCCGAAGCATTCACTTACATCTCCCGATATATGTCTCGTCCCTCGGTTATGACGATTTCCCAGTCCAAGCCTATGAAAAAAATGTAAAAAAAATGTATAAAACTAAGATGAATGTATACCCTCCCAAAATTAGTTGACTGGGATATATCTTATACAAGAAACCTTTCTTCAACCAACTTACATTATTACGATATTATATGGATGTCCATTTATCTTGTTGTTACAACTGTTCAAGATTTGAAGGTTGGAGGATATGGATTAAAATGAGAGTATTGAAGTTATCATTGATTTACGAGGAGAAGCAGCAGAATGTGCCTACGGTATACAAACAACTCCAACATGAAATGAGAAGAGAGGTTATTTAGCAACACAATAAATTGTGAACCCTGGATAAAATAAAATAGATTTGGCACGATGAAGCAACCCGAGCAAGTATCAATGTTGAAAGTAAGAACGACGGGAACTCAAGATTGAGTTCAGTTTAAAAATAGAGGCAACGCTACTAATTTCATACACTGGTCGATCCACCTGGTAAACATGTCATGTCGAACCTACGTTAAGTCCGTATTAAAAAACTACAAAATTGATGGAGGTGTTAGAACGCTTCTTACTTAATTATTAATTCATCTATTTTTGAAAGGTTATTACTTGAGCGCTTATTGAGAAAAGACTTTAGAATATATGTGTAATTTCTATTGAATTGATTATCGTATTGAAATAAAAATTCAATTATCTCTTTGTCGCTTAAACAATTTGAGCGGTAGCTACGCGGCAACTTTAATGCTGAGTATATATCGGAGATGGCCGCAATGCACCCAATTTCATTTAAATTCGTTGTACCTTGAGGATAACCACTACCATCAAGTCTTTCATGATGCGAGTAGCAAAATTGAAGTATATCCGGACCAAAATCAAGTTGTTTTAAAGCGTCATGTCCAACCTTCACATGTTCAATTACTAGCTTTCTTTCTTCAGTGTTAAGACGCTGTGAGGACTTCAAAATACTATCCGGCATTGATAATTTTCCTATGTCATGTAGCAAACCGGCTAGAAACATCCTTTCTGCATTACAGGAGGCAAGGCGAATGTTTATTGTTATATGGTAGGCAATATATCCAACAACCAGAGAATGATTAGCGGTTGCCAGATCTCGGCAACTTATGGATACGAACAGTGCTTTCCCTTTCTCCCACTCCTGCTCGCCATTGTACATATTAAACAGCTGAAGAAACAAAGATTGAGAATCCAACAAAACATCGTACATGTGACGTCCCCCTTGTAAAAAATAGGAAAGGTATGATACTGTATTAATGACATAACCTAAAAGTTTAAGTGAATTTTTACGGAAAGGAAGCTCTGGTAATTTTTCTTCTGATCTCAGCTTTTGTGAAGTTTCTAGTATCAGAAATCTTAACAATTAATTGTATTAGCCCTCTGTTGGTATGCTCCTAATAATTCAACGTAGGAATCCTCCCTGCTTCAGCAATCGGTCTTCAAACTTTTTAGCGAATTAATATTGTACGTGACTGGAATTCCTGCTAATCTGCGAAGCAGCATTAGTTGGCCGATATGGCTGGCCGCATCCGTTAAAGGTCCCTGAGCAAAGGTTTCGACAACGCTTTGATCTGGTATGAATTCCAAAATTGCTTCATCCAATTGTTCGACTTTTTCAAAAAATCGCGCCGCTTCTTCATACCAGCCTTTAGATTCAAGTCGTACGTGCGGCGAACCCGTAATTAATGAATAGCAGCTTTTAACAATTGAGATAGGTGATATACAATTTCGATCGGAAATTGACGCCGTGAATCGGAACTTTATAACACTTAGCCAATGACGAATGATTAAAAAGTCAGCGCATATTTTTCTGCGTCCGATTTACCCTTTCGAATAATCTCTTCTGCACGTGCTCGGTCAAAATCATGTCCCTCCACATATAATACTTGTACATCATGTATACCTATGATATTAAGAACTTGTTTTAAATAGGGATGACTATGATCCATTTTAGTCAAAGGCCCATACGAATAAATGCCGCCGCTCACTTGTATATGAATAGCTTTTTTCCCTTTTAAATGCCCAACGGGTCCATCCTCGGTATAATGAAATGTTTTTCCCGAGACTACAATGGAATCGATAAAAGCTTTTAATCGTGGCGGAACACCCCAATTCCACATAGGAGATACAAATATATATTTATCAGCGCTCGCCACCCGATCGATAAATTGATTTAAAGCATTGATTTTTTGTTGTTCGAGTTGACTTAACTCCGAAAATGGTATCCCCTCTCGACGCATTTTCTCCCAGCCGTTGAGGATATCGAGATCCACGATTGGGAATTCCTCTTGATATAAATTTATTTCCTGGATCTCATCATTTGCATGAGTTTCACGGTAAGCTTTAAGAAAAGCTTGTCCTATTCGATGACCAATTGAGTTTTCAATCGATTTCGGATTAGCAGTAATGTATAGAACTTGTGCCATATTAAATCAAACACTCCCTTTTCTTAAATTGATTAAATACCAAATAAATGACATTTCATTCTTCTAGGGTTGTTAATATAATTACCGTCACCGACAACGATGCAAGCAATTCTTGTAAGCGACTGTGTTCACGGAGTCCCCTAAAGAATCCTACTCGTTAGTACCATAAAAAAGGAGTTGCCACACTCGTAGCCCCCCCCTTCTTAACCTCAAAGCACCTGTCAGCGAAACATGTCCCCTGATGCTTGGTAATTCCTTCTTAAGTTTATCGCCACTCCACAATCTCATCGAGCTGTTGTCTTGTTTGTGGACGTTTGGGATGCTTTTGACGATATCCGAAAGCAACCATACAGGCTACACCGAAATCGTCGCCATTAATGATACCCTCATTTTGTAAAATAGCGGTAACCTGTTTTTTATCAAAACCTTCGATCGGACAGGAATCAATACCGATAAGAGCCGCAGCTGTCATCATATTTCCCATTGCTATATAGTTTTGTCTGATTGACCATTCAAAAATGAGACGGTCATTATCTTCGATTTCTCTTTCAATGAAGGATTTGTAAAAATCACGCCAATCTAGCACCACTTCTTCTGGCATATGATGAATATCTTTCCACATTTTATTTACGTAAACCGAGTCAGGCCGTAAGCTATTTTCTCTTCTGGCCAATATAATTACAAAATGGCTGGCAGTTGGCAGTTGTCCTGTGGCTCCGCCGGAAACAGGTTCTAATTTTTCGCGAAGAGCTGCATTCTGAATCACGACAAACTTCCATGGTTCGAAACCAAATGAACTTGGAGACAGTCTTCCGGTCTCTAATATAAAGTGAAAATCCTCGTCAGGAATTTTTTTGTTGGTATCAAAAGCTTTGCAAGCATGTCTAAACTTGTAAGCATTTAAAATTTCTTGTTTTTTTACTCTCAATCATGTAGAATCAACCTTCTTCTTTATTTTATTGTAGTTAACTGATGTACCGCCACTTCCAGCTGTTCGGGTTGCTCATTGTTTCAGAACTTCGATTATATCAACTGATATTTTGATTGTAAGTCTAATTAAAACGGAGTTCTGTTAAGTAGATTACAGTTCTCCATCTATTTTTTAATCATTTTCATTAAGTTGAACGTTAGCATAAACCTTCGGTAGAATTTCTCCTAAAGAAGTTCATTTCATAATAACTTTTGTACTTATGTTAAAACCTCACTCGAATTTATAAAAAAAGCGATGCCCTATTTAGGACACCGCTCTATATATGATTTTCGCTTGCCTTAATATTAGTCTACGACCACAAATATACAAATTAAAAATTGCGGTTAAAGCACTTAATTTATCCCTTTTGTTCAATATGATTTAGGTGTGCTCTGATTTTTTGTGAATGAACCGAGATCTGCATTCTACCGGTTTGAAGAATGCCTTTTTGGGATAAGTCTTTCAAAACCGTCGTCACTGATTCGCGCGTTACGCCGATCATATTAGCAATTTCTTGGTGAGTCAATGAAAAATCTATTTTGACGAAATCTTCATTTTTCGTTCCGAACTGCTCAGATAATTTAAGCAGCAGATGCAACACGCGATCTTCGATATTGCCGATGGCCAGTTTTTCAAGCAGCTCCACTTTCTCTTTTAATTGATTGCTTAAAACCTTTAGAAATCGCATGGCCAATTCCGGTCTTTTTAGGAGGAATTTTTGGAAATGCTCGCGTAGAACAGAACAGATCAAGGTCTCTTCAATCGTTTCGATGTACATGTCATGCGTTCCGAATGATAAAGAGTCGATTTCGCCGAACATATTACCGACCCCCAAAATGGCAGTCGTAAACTGCTTGCCTTCAGCGTTTATTTTGTACATCCGGAGCTTACCTGTTTTTACGAAAAATAAGCCTTCACGATGTTGTTCGGGAGTTTGGATAAGCGTGCCTTTCGGAACTGCATTAAAATGGGTTAGTGGGGCCATCAAATCGATTTCCTTAAAATCCTCAGGGGAGAGAGATTCAAAAATGCTAATTCGCGATAGATACCAAAGCTTATCCATGAAGTTTCAGTGACTCCTTCAATTTTTGTTGGTCAAATGAATGAAGTACGTGTGTACCGGCAACTATGAAAGGTGTTGCGATACCTCCTAGACGAAGTACTTCGGCAAAAGCCTCTTTGTCGGTTCCTACGTTCTTATATTGGAAAGGAATCCCTTGCTGTTGAAAAAACTTTATAGCTTCTGTGCATGCGGCGCAATGATCGGCTCCATACAATACAACATTCTTCACTTCCATCTCCTCCTTTCCCGCTGAATGATAAAGAACCGACCATTCAACATCTAGGCTTGAATAAGACGATTGATTTGTTGAAACTTTAAGGTGTTATTTCCTTTTATATCGATTACTCGCTGATATTACAAACTCCCTGTAGCGCCTGTCAATATCATGATCGCAGGCGTTAATAAAACGATAAACAAGCAACAGTTGTTTAAACAACTCCTGCCGGATGAATGTCCGAGACGAGTAAAAGTAAAGTGAAAGTAAAAACGGGATGAATCAAGGCTCCTTGACCAGCCCGCCTTCCTATTATCAAGCGGTGTAAACGGCGCTTCAAAATTAAAGAGTGATGATTTGGTAATCGTCCGCAATTAATTTCGAAATGCTGAGGTGTCCTTCAACTTCAGCAAAAGTTGGGAGGCCGGCGGATTTAGCATCCTCGGTTACGCCGAATACGTTCGCACAGAAATTGCATACCCCGGCGATGAGGCCCATCCCTTTAACGGCTTTATATAAAGGATTGAACATATGGGATGGATCCTCCAGCGTTTTTATCCAGGTCGTACCTTGGCCATCAAAATAAATTTTGACATCAAAGTTAGCCTCGTGTAGTTCTTGGCCATATAGCAGGGCATGAGACAGTCTACCCCCTTCATTCTCCGTGGCATGTACGATAATAGCTACTTTTTTCATGATTAACACTCCTTGTTTTTATTATTTGTGTTCATGTGCTTATCATAACCGGAATGAGACAAAACCTTCTGCGAAATATCTCACATTACAGATGTGATTTTTCGGGCTGTGCATGATGTATAAATATGGGTTTCATATTTAAGAATAGGTCAAATTCTACTCTGGAATAGGTATACGAAAGCTGAATAATCTCTTTAATCCAAACTGTTGTAATGGAGTTATGGTCGTATCATGAAGCTGGCGATTATACAGGTCGATGGAAGCAGGCGAACATCGACTCAAGCAATCCCAAAGTAAATGTAATTACTCTACGGCGAAAAGTGGTTATGATTGCAGGTGAAAGCAGCGGAATAGGAAAAGCAGTGGCACTTGAACTGGTGAAACGAGGAGCCGTCTCCAGTTTAGAGACTTCTATACGATATGCGTAATTCGTGTCAATCCGGCTAAGCAGCAACTCGAAGAAGATGTTTTTGACCCCAACAGTAAACTAGTTCTTATAAAAATCCTCGCCAACGTCACCGATCCTTTGACCTTTCATTATACTTCAACAAAATTGGAGTTCAGTAATGTAGATTACAGAATCCGATTCAACCAGCATGTTACTCTTCAAAGATAACAGGCGTCATTGACAATGGGACAGGCAGGAGAATAAAAAATAAAAATACAAACATGAAAGGCGGTATAGATGCAGATACTTTGAAGAACACACTCTATGGTCTACGTGCAGCAAGAGGTTAGACACCATAAAAATGTTTGAAACGCTGTTAACCGTAAAAAAAGTGAACCGGTCAAATCAGGATCCATAGATAATAAGTCATTTATAAAGGAGATTATCGGGTTTGAAAAATAATTTAATTGAATATTGTCTAAACAAAAAAGGAGCGATTAAGGATTATCCTTCGGGACCCGATCCAATTGCAATAAAAATTGCAGGTAAAATATTCGCTCTATTTTTTGAGAAAAAAGGATACCTGGTTCTAAAGTGCGATCCAGTGATTGCAGAAAACTTGAGAGAGCAGTATGAAGATATTCGACCAGGGTATCATATGAACAAAAAGCATTGGAATACGATTATTCTTGGAGGTTCTTTACAAGAGTCATTTATCTTTGAAATGATTGACCACTCTTATAATTCCATTGTTAAAGCTCTTCCTAAGAACATACGAGAGTAGTTTCTGGACATTCATTCTAGATATCTAAAACATTGAAACACGAAGGTTATGGAATGCAATCACAAATTGATTCTGAACAAATAAGGGAGCAATACAATTTTGAAGACAACATTAAAATCTATATTGGAAGCTCAAGCAAAAATTAGCTCAAACAATCCAGATGCAACTGCTGCATTTGAAAGATATTTAGAAGATCTTCGAAGTAAAGGAGCCGGAAAGGGATTAAGTATCGGTGACTTGGCTCCTGATTTTGCACTGAAAGACGCAACTGGGAATATGATCACATTAGCAGAGGAATTGAAGAAAGGTCCTATCATTCTTATTTTTTACAGAGGAGAATGGTGTCCATTCTGTAATTTGCAATTAAAAGCCTACGAACGTATCATGAAAGACATTAAGTTAGCGGGTGCTCAACTTATAGCCATAAGTCCTCAGACACCAGATCATTCTTTATCTCAAAAAGAAAAGCAGGGGTTGAGCTATATTGTTTTAAGCGACCTTCAAAATAAAGTAGCTGAAATGTATAACTTGAAATACACGCTTCCCCAATTCATGCACGACAAATTAAACACGCTGTCGAAAATAAATGGTGACGATTCGTTTGAATTGCCCGTTCCTGCGACTTATGTCATCAATCAGAACCGCATAATCGTCGCTGGCATATCGAATATTAATCATAGAACAAGAATGGAACCATCAGAAGCATTGGATATCATCAAGTCTTTATAATCGGAGCCAGGATGCATTAGACACCCACGAGTATTATAATATACACTGTCCCGCGGTCCATAAGTGCAGGATATGATATTTGATCGCCGAGAAGTAATAAGGCTGATATCCATTATTGCATGGTTTGCATCTAGTACGTTACTCTGTTGCAAGCTTACCTGCAACGGAGTAACGTAAGGTTAAACCATCGGGATTTTGAGCATTAACAATTTGCTTAATTTATTGAGTTAAGCACGTAATAACATTTTTGACTTCCCTCATTGAGATGGTTTTTCCCTCTACTTCTGTTCGACGACAACCTCTATTCAAAAACGACAAGAACTTCTATACTACATGAATGTTCTTCTGGTTACTTTCAGCTGTGATGACTCCCCATCATCCCCATAGTAGGTACGTTTGGTATATTGGATGCTTAAAACAACGGATACAACAACAATATCAATAACAGCCACACAAAGCTTATTGGGATGAGTTCATTCATCTTCGGTGGCTAGTGTTTGCAAATTAGACGAGGCAGATTCACTAGCCTAGCGTAAGCCTGCCGATTTACCTATATTCCAAGCCGCATACCACCCACTAGACTGAGTGTAATTATTGTTAAAATTTTCCTTAATGTTAAATCAGCCTTAGTAAGCTGTATATATCGTTGCCTAACCCGTGCGATATCCCTGTCCTGCTTTATCTGCTTGAATGCACCAAAGTCCCTTTCAATGGCAATATGAGAGCTATAGCGAGGTTTAAGAGCCTTAGCAGTAATATAATTAAGAAAATAGCTGCGAAATTCTTTGTTTTTACGTATGGTAATGGGATGACGTATCTAGACCTTGCGCGTTTTTTGCAGTACGTTGCCCCCACAAAATCCGGACAAGGTACCCAGTTGCTCTCTGATCTGGTAAGTCAGGACGCGGCAAATGTACTGCTTAGTCAACAGTAAAAACAACAGGTTTGAGTCACGCATACCGCGGGTATAATGGTTGAGGAGCTCACAAAAGCTCTATGTTTATTGAAAAACATTACCTTTTCAATGCGGATATGGGACATCCTAGATATGGAGCTCCGAGTGATCACCGATATGCAGCTAGGGTCTAGCCCTCCTTTGGGTGGCCAAGTTTCACAACCCGATCTTTCCGCAAACATCAACGAGTTGCGGGACACCTCCCATGGGACGGTAAGGACCGAGGTTAGATCCACTCACGGCGACAGCCATATCGGTCACGTCTTCCCGGATGGCCCGGCTAATCGCGGTGGCCTACGCTCCTGCATCAACTCGCGTTGCTCGGATTCATCCAGGCGCGACGACATGGAGAGCGATGGCTACGGCAAATATTTAGATCAGATTGAGGAGGTTTAACATGCATCAACGCGCAGTACTCGCTGGGGGATGCTTCTGGGGAATGCAGGACTTGATCCGCAAGCTTCCCGGCGTCGTCTCGACTCGCGTCGGCTATACTGGCGGTGACACTCCGAACGCAACCTATCGCAACCATGGCACTCATGCGGAGGGGATCGAAATCGTCTTCGATACAGCGGAGACGAGCTACCGTCGCATCCTGGAGTATTTCTTTCAAATCCACGATCCTACGACGCGGAACCGTCAGGGCAACGATATCGGCACAAGCTACCGTTCGGCGATCTACTATGAGAACGACGAGCAGAGAAAGGTGGCGGAGGAGACTATCGCCGACGTGAACGCGTCGGATCTGTGGCCGGGCAAGGTCGTCACCGAAGTGACGCCTGTCGGCGACTTCTGGGAAGCAGAGCCGGAGCACCAGGACTATCTGGAGCGCTATCCGAGCGGCTACACCTGCCACTTCCCGCGCCCCAACTGGGTCCTTCCCAGGCGGCAGGCCGGTGATGACCCGTCAAGTAGACAACAATGAATAAGAGCAATAAACAGCCTTAGTTCGGTACTCCACCGGACTAAGGCTGTTTATTTTCTTCTGAAACCGCTTGACGTTGTAAAAGTGAATGTACAGATGGACCTCATCGATGAGGTGCTTTTGTCCCTTCTTCATTCTGACTACAGGGTGAAATCCTACGAACTTATGAGTCTGAGTGAGGAAAAAGGAATCATTTCGAGGGAGCTTAAGACAACGGAATGCGCTTAACTCTTCTTCATTCCGTTGGTGCTTTTTTCAATACAAGAACTTCTTTAGCGGTAAAATTTCTGTGTTTCTTAAGTTTAATTGGCTTTAGAGGTATGACTCTGACTTCATCTCCATTTGAGATATCATTTAATTGAAAAGTGTTCCCTTTTTCATTTTTAAAAAAAACTCATCCGTCAAGGTCTCAAAACCTGTGAACTAACCTTTGCTGGAAAGCCTTCTACCTGAGCTTGTTTTTCGTTTCGCTCTGCATAATACCGTGCAAACTTAACAGAATAGCCCAACATGTAGAGAACTATCAGAGTGGCGAGAACATTCAGGACGATTAGAGACATGTACAAATTAAATAAAAAGCTTAGGAGACCAACCCCCACGATTGGAACAATAAATCCGATGTAGCCAGAAAAGTAGTAAGTAGTTATTACCCTTGACCGCTCCGATACATGAGGAAGCTCGCCTGCCAATCGTAGGCTGATCTGGAATGTCCAACCGCTGCCCAACGCTTGAACGAGAACCCCGGCCCACATCAAACTTATGCTTTCTAATGTTCCAGAGAGTACAACAAGCCAGGCTCCGAAAGCCAATAAAGTGATACCTATTCGAAGGCGTACTACCGGATGTTTGAACCAAGGCAGCATTTGCATCATAGTGCCGCCCCCCATAAGCAGTAGAATCAAGAGACCAGAAACGGCAAGATTGGAAGTGTGAATCACATTTTTCACGAATGAAGGTATCAAAGAGAGAACGATTCCGTTCAAGGTAAACAATGTAAAAACGGGCAGCGCACTGAAGGATAAGAAATGAGGCTTAATGTCAGCAGACACCCTAAGCGAGATCGGTACCGATGCTGCTTGCTGACGCTCCTTGTGAGCTTGATAATCCTCGTCACGCAGCGTTTCCAGTCCAGCCCAAGCGCTCAACAACAAAACGGTTAAAACCCAAAAAGGTGCGCGCAGTGGCATAAAATGTAAATACTCAATGATTAAACCGGCCAAGGCAGGTCCTAGACCGAAACCTACAGAAACAGCCATACCTGATAATAAAATGGCTTTTCCGGATTTCTCTTTGGGGGTTTGCTTCAGCAAGAACGCGACAGCAGTACCAGTAAAGCTTCCATAAGCAATTCCTACAAGCATTCTCGCAGCATAAACGAGCCAAGCCTGATGGCTTGCCATAAAGAGAATGCTGGCCAAGATTGATAATAGGATGCTGATACGAAGAACCCGCTTCAGCCCCCAACTGCTTCCTCTGGAACCGACAATAAACAATGTTGGGAGAAGGGCGACCGCATATACCGCAAATAAAACAGTGATTTGTAGGCTGCTTAATCGGTAATGCTCCTGATACAGGGGAAATAAGGGTGACGTAAATGAAGTTCCGGTGGACATCATGAGGATGACCCATAACATTTTTTTCATTAGTAACAACCTCTTTTTTATTGAATGATAATTTTTTTTATTGCTCTCTTTTTGCTCAGGATGGGATAACATTGCTTTAGAATAATTGATGTACGTTACCGGACATCCGCATCCAGCTACTCAGTTAGAGCTTGGTTGTTGAACGTATTAAAACCTCCAATTTAGAATTTGTAACATTAAAATATTGTAACTCTGTAATGCACTTCACATTTCTCTTTATTATTTGAAAATGCAGGAATGAGGGAAATATTACTCTAACCAATCCAGCTACCACAAACAAAGACCACAGGATTTCCGGTGGTCTTTGTTTGTGGTAGCTGGATTGTATTATTTTGTTTATCTTTTAACGTTGCGCGAACATGAATAACGAAATCGTCACCGCTTACGAGCTTATTATCACCGCCAAACCAAGATGGTTTGCCACGAATGATAATATGATCTCAATACTTGTTATTCGGTGATCGAGATCCGGGCGACGCCACTTCACACCATTATTAAGTAGCCGATGTTGGTCTTGTCGGATTTATTGCGAATTATACATATGGCGCCATAATGTATTTTATTCATTTAACCCATTTTACAACATCCTCAAACGGAAGGCGTATTCTCGGTCCCGGATCTTTTTTGCGATAACCAAAGGCAATCATGACCGAAATTGTAAAATGTCCGTCTTCCAGCAGCCCTTCCTCGTTCAACAGCGTATTCATTTTCTCAATGTCAAAGCCTTCGATCGGACATGAATCAATGCCGATTTGCGCTGCAGCCGTCATCATGTTCGCAAGCGGAATATAAGTCTGCTTGATACCCCAATCGATAAGAAAACGCTCATGATCAAGGAGCTTGAAATCATTTCTCTGAAACTCTTCATAGATTTCAAGATGCCTTGTAAGGCGTTCCTTCGGAACAGCTTTGGACTGCTGCTCTTTCTGGTAGGCGGAGTCATATCGCATATCCATTGCAGTCCGGGACAGAATAATGACGAAATGACTGGCCTCCGGCAATTTGCTAGCCGCTCCATACGAAATATTTTTTATTTTATTCCGAAGCTCTTCGTTTTGAACAACAACAAATCTCCAAGGTTCAGAGCTAAATGAGCTGGGCGAGAGTCGGCCCGTTTCTAAAATAAATTCGAAGTCGTCGTCAGAAATGGTTTTACTTGGATCGAATTCTTTGGTTGCATGCCGAAAATGATGAGCTTTCAAAATTTCTTCCTTGGTCATTGTCATAATATATTCTCCTTTTTAAATAACATTTGAAATTTGTAATTCACCAATCGTTTACTCTTTTTCAAGGCAGCCATCTATGAAAATAACGTTATAGTTTTTTTAATTCTCTCAAAATTTCCTCCGGACTTTGACGTTGCATGAAATTCGGATTAACATAAGCAGAGCGAATTATGGCACTCTCATCAATCATGAAAGTAGCCGGAACCGGCAAGATCCATTTCGAGGTATTGTTGTACTCCGTAAGATCAACTCCGATACCTTCCATGAGCTCCCTTACGCCCTGTGGAACATCGAAAAGCAAATTATACTTAGCCGTTACCAATCCGCTCGGGTCGCTAAGAACTTGAAATTCCAATCCTTCTTTTTCCTGGAGGGATAAAGAATGATCCGGTTTTTGAGGACTGATCGCTATTAGCTGTGCTCCTACCGCATGGATTTCAGGCAGTAGCCGCTGATAAGCTCTTAATTGCATATTGCAAAATGGACACCATCCGCCGCGATAAAAGACCAACACAACCGGTCCCTTAGCAAGCTCATCAAATAAAATTACATCTTGGCCAAGTGCGTTTGTTAATTTAAAGTCCACTGCCTTTTCGCCTTGTTGCTTCCCGGAAGCGATCCCCGATTTCTGAAGTTCCTCAATCATCTGACCGATCTTGATTTGCGCTTCAATCGGAGAATTGGCTTTAAACTGCTTTGTCGCCGCTTCCAGTTGTTCAGTTAAAGTCTGGTTGCTCATCGTTTTGAAACCTCCAAATCTTAATTTATAGCCTAATTATAAATTTAAAACAGTCAGAGTTCTGTAATGTAGTTTACAGTTCTTGTGTAAAAGAGATACGATAATGGTTGACTTCTTAGGCATTCAATCCAAGCGTAAGATGAGAATATCGAGTTGTAGAATAGCGTTCAACGCCTATTTGGCCGATAACACTTTTTTCACAAATATGTATCCTTATTTTTACATGAGAAAAAGGGCACAGCGTAAACCGCAGATTTCTTAATGTGCATTACAAAAATTGTTAATCATTTTTTGTAATAGCATCTGCTGTGCTACTACTACCCTTATTCCAATTTTTCCTTACCTGTGTGAGTACGAACATAATCGGGATATATCCGTAAATAAAATAAAGTCCAACGTCTGCATAAAACTCGGAAGTCCATCGAAATATGCTACGGTCCTTCAGTAAATAATCTAATATCAGAAATCCGACCAGAAAAGTAAGCAAGCTCGCACGCGGTTTGATCTGAAAAACGTTTTTCATTCCACGGCATGCACTCCATAAGCTTAAAGATATACCTGCTAAATTTTTAACCAACCACAATGAAATCGCTAGATATTCTATTCTCTGAAACACAGGTCCTTCAACAATTTTAAGCATATTAAGCGTAGGCCAAGAGATTTCGCGTAGCTGCCCTTCACTGAAATACATAAATGTTATGATTAATACCATCAAATATATTAATGTAACAAAGAAAACCATAAAGTGAGCCCATTTTTGAGACTTTTCCGGTGTTTTAATAAATGGGTAAAAGAATAGTAAAGCTTCAAATCCCAAGAATTGATATACCATGCTTTTAGAAGAGAGTAATATGTCCGTTATTGAATGGTTAAAAAGAGGCATCAAGTTTCGCGGATGTGTATACGGCAAAACTGACAAATTTTCTGGAATAATAAAAATGAGCGTCAGCAGAAATCCCAAAAAACTTAGTCCGGTAACGGTTCGAAACCCACCTGATAAGGTATAGTAAATAAACAATACCAAAATGGTGCTTATTGGTAAAATTTTCATTGATGGAAACACCCAGACTTGAATTACTTCAATATAGGATTTGAATTCAATATAAGCTCCGAAAAAAAAATAAAGAACAATTGCGATATTGATTGTATTCCCTACAATTTTCCCGAAACATGTATGGTTGATTGCAGTTACATCTAGAACTTGATTAGAATATAAAATTTTATATATCATCCATAAGATTAAATGTATACTAATCCCTACTAAAATAACAGAAATATAAGCATTATATCCGGCATGTTCGGCCACTTCACGTTGGAAATTCAGAACTCCGCTCCCGACCATACTGACATACATCAGAGGAACAATTAAGAAGGGAGATATTAAGTATTTTTCGTCAACAGCTTTTTTCATAAACTAAACACCTCGCTAAATTATATTTCCAGATTTAAGCACTACCAGTATTGGCGATTTTAACCTGAACGCTTACTGTTGTTTTTATTTCTTGATAAATCTTTTCAAAATCTTGGGCACTCCATTCCTTAGATTGACTTCTTACTAAGTCCCCCAGGCCGATTGGATCAACCTTATTTTCCTTCAATAGCGACAGAAATTTTTCAATTTCTTCTTTAAGATAAGAACTCATCGTCTTTTCAAGCTGTGTAAGCTGCTCTTCTGATCTCAAATCCATCCAATCCGGGACATCCTGAAGTTTTGTCACCAATTTCAACCGAATTGAAATAGAAGGGACTGGATTAACTTTATTCACAATATAGTTTGCTTTTGAATGCATGCTTCTAAATGAAATAAAATCTTTACTCTGTTTGTTTGATGTCTTTCCTGTAACTGGAACCTTGTAAGTCCCATTCTTTGAGTTCTGAATAAGCATTTTTAATAAGAAAGCGTCCTTCATGCTGATTTCGGTTATCTTTTGATCCCTTCTAAATAAAGCCAGTCCATTGATTTTTGCTTCACCGTGATTTATTTTAAAATACGGTAAAAACATGTCTCGTCCATCACCATAATAATTAAACAAGGATACCTGAAGGTTCGTCATCGGTAAATTTCCGTTAATTATGTTTTGCTCGATCATATCCGATAAATAAAACGGCTCTTGGGTTTTTTTGATGACTTCCAACAGTTCCAAAGCGTCCTGATCCACGACTCCAAGCTGAAGCCGCGATGAAATTTTAGAATCGCGGAGTAAATTATGGATTTCAGTCCTGATCCCTTTTTCTGCACGCGTTTTTCCGAATAACACTATCCTTAGCTGTCCCAGTTCAATGGGATCATTTGTCTGCGTATTTAGTTGAGGCAGAATGCCATTATTAGCGTTGGATTCTGTATGTAAAACTTGTAATTCTGTTTTCCCCTGTTCTTTAAAGTGAGAAATTATTGCAGCGCTTTTTATGCCATTCGCAACGTTATCAAAGCTAATGGCATGGACAAGACAAACCTCATTCACAACTTTTTGATCGGTACAAGCCGATAAAACTGCACACAAAATGATCAACAGATAAATTTTCCTCCTATTCATAATGGACCTCTTTCATGATTTATTCTTCATCAAAGACATTTTTCTGTTTTACAGTTTTTTTAGGCACATACTTAACTGAAGATTTTGGTCTTAAACGTTGAGGTCTTTTATTCAAAAATTGAAAGGATGAACGTATAAAACTGTCTCTAAGTTCCATAATCCTTAAGGGGAAAATCGGAACAATGTAAGGAGAGCCTAATGATTTTAAACGAATAACATGGACAAACAGAAAAGCCACCCCGATAAATATCCCAATCCCCCCCCATATCGCTGACAGAAGGATGATAGGAAATCGTAAAAATCGTATCGCATTTGACATTTTATATATCGGTGTGGTAAATGAAGCTAAAGCCGAGAGCGCGACAAGAATGAGTAAAACATTACTTGTTAAAGCTGCTTCGACCGCAGCTTGACCGATAACAATTCCTCCGACAATGCCTAAGGTCTGACCAATTTTTGTTGGTAATCTAGCCCCTGCTTCCCGAAGAAATTCAATGGTTATTTCTAAAAAAAGCACTTCAAAGAAGGGCGGAAAAGGAACATTCATTCTGGAAACAATAAGGGGGCTAAGCAAATCTTTTGGAATGACTTCATAATGGTATGTGGTTATCGCAACATACATTGACGTGGCAAACATCGAAAAAACGACACCAAAAATACGAATCATTCGAAAAAAAGAACCTAATATCCATGGCAAATAATAATCTTCCGCCGAAATGAAAAAGTCATACAAGGTAGATGGGCCAGTAATAATATAAGGTGAACCATCGGCAATAACCGCGACTTGCCCACTAGTAAGTGAGTACGCCACTCGGTCCCTGCGTTCCGTGGATACAAACAATGGAAATGGCGTCAAAGAGTTGTCTGATATCATTTGGTCCAGTAGGGACGAATCAAAAACGACATCGTAATCAATATCAGTAAGCCTTTGTTCAACAATTTGAATATTCTGTTCATTTGTCACTCCATCGATATAAATTATTGCGACTTTTGTTTTTGAAGTTGTTCCAATGTGAATTTCTTTTATAATCAAGTTTGGAATATTGAGTAGTGCTCTGAGCAAACCGATGTTTGTATCCAAGTCCTCTACGAATCCGATTTTAGGGCCAACAACACTAAACTCGTTTTCCGTGTCATTGTTTTCTCGCAATCCATGATTGTCGGCTAAATTAACCAATGCACACTTTTGATCGTTTTCACGAAGTTGAATGATCGCATAACCTTTCAGTAGTTTGGATTGAATATTTGTTACCTCATCTGTAATCTCTATATCATTAATGGGAATCCAGGTCTTAATATCCTCGATTTCTTTGATTTCAGAATCCAAAGAACGATTTTGCATTACAAGAATCAAATGTTGCTGCATCCATTTCGCATCGATTAAGGTACTATAATAGAAAATACTCACTTCTTGTTTACCAAGTGAAATCACTGTTTTCTTAAAGTCACTCGATTTTCCGGATAATTTTAATAATTGATCGAGGTTTTTAAATTCAGTATTCATTGTGAATAAATCCTTCCTTGATAAATTCGCTAAATGTTTGTTGTCTTTGGTACCGTGTTATTTTCTGGTAAAAACTCTTTTTTTATACATTGTTCATTGATTTGTACGTCGTTCAGCCTGGTAATTCGATTTGAATGTCAAATCAAGAATAACCTAGCATTCAAGCTTTTTCTGCTTCACGGCATACAGAAAGTAAGTAAGCCTGGGATGCATTGACATCATGATTTTTATAAAGCATTATGAATGGAAACAGACTTCTAGGAGGATTGTTACATGGAGGAATACCAAATAAATAAATTATGGTATTTATCTCAAATCAGCATTTTTGAGGAAATGACCAGTGAAGAAATGAAGGAAATTGATTTACTAAATACCATTCGCCATTTCAATTGGGTACCGAAAGACGCAGTGGTTCAAACTCCTAATGCTATTCTCGAAGGTCTTTCTTTCGTCAAAAAGGGCAAGCTTAAAGTATACAAATTAAACGACAATGGGAAACAGTTCACTCTAAGTATATTGACTCATGGGAATATGTTTGGGGAAATCAATTCCATCTCGTTTGGTACAAAAGATGTTTATATTGAAGCGATGGAACCAACACTAGTTTGTTCCATATCCGAATCAGAATTCGACCGGCTTATGAAAAGCAGACCGAGTCTGGCGTTGAAACTTTTAAAAGTTGTCAGTGAACGGTTGAAAGAAAGAGAAGAACAATTAGAACAAATCGCATTTAATGGTCTGCGCGAACGGGTGATTCATATGTTGACGATGCTTAGTTCAAAATTTGGTATCATCGTAGATGGTTATGCTTTAATTGATCTCCCTCTTACACATCAAGAGATAGCAAACATGCTTGGTGTAACAAGGGAAGCCATCAGTGGAGTTATGAGTGGGCTTCTAAAAGATGGTGTTATCAAAACGTCTCGTAAGTCTGTTCAGGTAGATGCCAGAATGCTAACCCGATCTGAATAATCTCAATACGGAAGGGTGCTGCAAACATTCTTTTAATACAATAATAATGCTCGGAAGCTTCACGCTCATTTTACTCAGCGTTGACATCACGCTTGACTCATTTCTTTTATGGATGTACGTGCGCAATATCGGCATAGAATTGTAATAAATAAAAACCGGAAGCGAGCTTGCCTCCGGTCGTTTTTATATATAAAAGGTTATAGAAACCTGTAAGAGCATTATTATAGACTTGTAATCTTCATACATCAAGCTCTGCACTTAAACATGGGTATGTGGTCTAAGAGGATTCCAACCGTGTACCCTCGATTTTATGATTGTCGTAAGATGGAGAAAACACTATTCGGCGGGAAAACGAAGTTCCAGAATGACATTGCCTCCAAATTTCAGACTGTAGTAATCGAATCTGAATATGGTCACAAAATTTAAATTGTTTCTTTTAGCCCTACCTGTTGAGCGACGGGAGCGCTAATCCGTGATATCTTTTTCCGTTTTATAGCAATTAATAACATACCAGAAATCGTCATGACTCCCCCGAGAAGTTGTGACATCTCCAGTGCATGGCCCAAGATAACCGAAATAATTGCTGTAAAGACAGGGATCAGATTCATCGTTATTCCAGCCCTGCTCGCACCCAGTAATTTAACACCGTGATTCCATAATATAAACGAACCAACTGACGGAAAAATTCCCATGTATATAACCCCTACAACTCCCAAAAAAGTGATTTTGTCATAGTGAATTGGATGTAGAAATAAGAGAGGAATCATCATAATAGCACCGACTAGCGCAATCATCGCAACTAATGTCACAGGCGGAATGCCCTTTGCTTTTTTTAGAAGCAATGAATAAGCAGCCCAACATAAGACTGCGAAAAGCATGATGGCATCGCCCTCGTTATACTTAGTGTGAAACAACTGAAGCAGGTTGCCTTTCGTTAACACAATCATAACACCAACAAACGAGGTGATTAATCCAATGAATTGAAAGGTACTCACCTTTTCTCTCAGGAAAATCAACGAAAAGAGCATAATTAAGCCTGGTGTAAGGGTAGTAAATAATGCGTTGTTTGTCGCAGATGTGAACTGCAACGAAGCATACGAGAGATAGGTGTAGAGCACAATGGATAAAATCGCTAGCAAAATGATCAACACCCAATTATTTCTCCAAATTTGATTCCATGAAGGTTTCTCAATAAATTGGGCAATGGGAATAAGAAGAATCAGTCCGACTACCCACCTTAGAAAAACTGTCCATTCAGCAGGAAATTCAGCTACAATCAATTTCCCAAAAATGATATTACCTGCCCAAAATAAATTAGCCCCGATTAAAAATGTCCACGCCTTGTATTTCACCATAATTTTCACCTTCACTTGTTCTCAGTTAGTTAGTCATCAGACGATTCGGTTTCACTTCGTGAGCTCTGAAGTCCCGAACGAACAATGGCTTCTTATAACTATTTACTTAATTCATCTTTTTGCCTATTTGCCCACCCGGCTCTCCATCAACATTTAATCTCAACAAATCGTCTAACCGAAACATTATTTTTTAAATGATATGCTGATGATACTCTTCATTCTGATACGGACAACAATCAATAATTGTAAAGTGAATGCTGTCCGACCATCCTCATTTCTTAGATAGATTGAAAATTTATGAAGAAAAGGAAAATAAATTTCTTAATTCATTAAGGATAACTTCCTGATATTCGTTGCTAACTTGATATAGATCTCCGATCTCACGATATGTTTGGTTCAATTTCTTCTTATAATCGGCGTCCTGTTTATTTGGATTGTTCTTCTTAAACCGATCCATCACAGCCTGAATATAGGCTGGACGCGCCCCCCATTTACCTAGGACATCTCCGGACGCATTCAAGAAGACCGCGATTGGCTGATTTCGCCCGCCATTTGTGAGAAAGAGATCCATGGTTTCCAGATGCTCTTCCATAAGCAACACTTCAGTCGAAATATTGCTCTGTTCCATTACTCGAAACAATAAGGGAACGTTCCAGATGACGTCCGGGCACCAGTCTGTGCATAAAATTAAACAGTGCAGGTCGGATCGATTACTTAAACCGGTAAAGAAAGCTTTCTGATCTTCTTGTGCCCATTTGAAATTCTCGTAAACAGAGATAAACTTCTCTTTGGTATTCGTGATATTACTGGTTTCCATTGTCCGATTCTGCATACCATCCATGAACTGTTGAGGTGAAATTCCTTGACCGATTTTGTGTATTAAGTTCAAACGTGCTTCCATTTTTTCACGCACCTTCTTCATTATTTGGGGATATCACTTACTATTGTTAACATAAAACCTAGGCCTTTCAAACAAGTGAAGGTATACCCTTTATCCTCCTTCTTAAGATCCCTTTCGGAATAAAACGAAACGCTGCCGAATTAATGTAATAACTCAACCTGATTTTTCCTATTTCATCTGCAAAGTCATAACCCAATTTGATTCATCTTCCTAGCTCCTCACCTCGGCATAAATCATTGCATGAATTTGATCCAGTTTTTCCTGTTACCTTGATTATAATTCTAAAAAAATTGGAGTTCTGTAATATAGATGACAGATGTCGATTCTGTTGGAATGTTAATCTTGAAGCAAACCGCGAATTACCATTGAGTTACCATTCAATTTTAATTTTTCCTAGCTGACAGGGATAAATTCTTTCAATAATAAAAATGGTTGTAAAAGTGAAAGGAGAATATGAATGAAAATACTCGTTATAGGAGGAACAACGGTTCTTCGGTCGCCGGCTAGTCCCTTTATTACTCCGGGGATGGCCATGATGTAACCATTGTCACAAGAGGTCAGACTCCGGATAACTTTGGCGAGCTATGACCCGAATAAAGGTTAGGTTTATCGTACGAATCAGGATGCCATGAGGAAGGCAATGAGGAAGGTAATAAGTTACAGTGTGTTGAATGTGTCTGTATCGCAACTTACAATCGCTGCATACTGATGGGAACATTAAATGTATGGTCAACGAGACTGTTAGATTTTCCGTTTTGTTATAACAAAGAGACTGTCATTAAGACAGCCCCATGGTAAGTTTTATTTAAAAACTTTTATGCGTTCTTGAATCGAATTAAATTTCTTTTCACCTGCTAAGGCAGACGGTTTACCGAACGGCATTTGGGCAGTCAGTTTCCAACTTTCCGGCAAATTCCATTCTGCTTTTACTCGTTCATCAATCAATGGATTATAATGCTGTAGGTTTACTCCTAACCCTTCAGCCTCCAGGGCCATCCAGATAACCAATTGGTGCATTCCATTTGTTTGCTGCGACCAAATCGGGAAGTGTTCTTGGTAAGATGGGAATTGTTCAGAAAAACTTTCAATAACTAACTGGTCTTCAAAGAAAAGCACTGTACCGTATCCGTTTCGAAATCCGTTCAATTTTTCCTGAGTAGAAGAAAACTGTTCGGTAGAAATGAGTGATTTGAGAACCTCGGCAGTAATATCCCATACTTTGTCATGTTGTTCACCTAAGAGTAGAACAACGCGGGTAGTTTGATTATTAAACGCCGATGGTGTATGTTTAACGGTTTCCTCAATTATTTCTTGAATACTTTGATCCGAAATTGGCGATTCTTTGGTAATTCCATAAATTGAGCGCCGTTCGCGCAGTGCAGTGAATAAATCTTTCTCCAAGGTTTTCATGATATCTCTCCTTACCTTATCTTTCAATAATTTTTTTCGACTGAATCCGGTGGTGATTTCAACTAAATTAACTCGAAATCGGGCTTGAGTGACAACTATTTTTCAAACAATTAAGCCCATTTCATTGTCAGTTACGGACGAATACGAATGATCGTCTTACCCTTGATCCGCTCAGTCGGGTTAAAGGCGGCGACAGCTTCATCGAGGGACGCCACTTTACCGATGTTTGTCCGTAATCGTCCATCACGCACTCGCTGGGCGATCTCAATCAGTTGAGCACGATCGGAAACGACAATGAAATCGATCGCTAAACCGTTTACAGGCCGCACCTCGGGCGGGCCGGCGACGGTCACCAACCGTCCTCCCTCTCGCACTAGACCCGTGGACCGACTCCCGATATCGCCACCGAAGACATCAAAAACTAGATCAACGGAACCGATGTCTTCCAGCGAATCGTTTTCAAGGTCTACGAACTCCTGCACGCCGAAGTCGAGTGCCGTCTGACGATGTGCAGCTCGTCCGGTTCCGATAACGTAAGCGCCGGCTTGACGTGCGAGCTGTGCCGCCATCGATCCGACAGCACCGGCCGCTCCGTGCACAAGGACACGCTGACCCGACCGGAGGTGACCGTGCTCGAACAAACCTTGCCAGGCAGTCAGGCCCGACATTGCTACAGCTGCACCAACCGTGAAGTCAACCTCACTCGGTAGCGGAGCGAGGTTGCGTGCTTCGACGACTACATACTCCGCGAGGCTGCCGTCGCGAGTCCAGTCCGTAAGACCGAAAACCCGATCTCCAACCGACAGGCCAGTTGTGCCATATCCGAGGGCGGTGACCACTCCAGCCACCTCGTGGCCGGGGATCGACGGCGTCCGGTCCCGCCCTAAACGATCGATCCAGGTCGAAGGCCACTTCAACTCATCCCCTGTGAATCCTGATGCATGAACCTGAACAATGACATCGCCGTAGTTCGCGCCTGAAAGGCTTGAGAGCATCGCCACGTCCGGCTTCGGCCGTTCCAACAGTTTCATGCCAGCTGTTCCCTCAGCTTCGTCCGTCACCACAATCGCTTTCATTTGCTCCCCATATAGTTTTGCCTGGTTCTCCAAGTTATCCATGAAACCTCTCCTTACATACTTTTGAATTTTCTATCTTTCAAGGTTCCTATGTCCACGGGACATCATCTGCGGCATGGAGGTTACTCATTCCTCCTTTCTGCACATAATTTTATTATAAACATTACAAAAAAAAGTTATGTGAAGTAGATTACAAACTTGAATTTATCTTATAACTTAGAGAAAGGTTAATATAAAAAGAGCTGTTTAGGATAGGGATTGCCCCTTGGAACTGAACTCCTATTGTTAGACACGACTAACAATGGAGGTGCAGTTTTTTTCCTTATTACAGTTTAGAAGTGAAATTAGAAGCTATTCATTGATGTCAAAATGGTGCTGAAGGAGTAAAAAGCATCATTGCAAAATCAATAGGTGTTAATCAGTAAGCTCTACGTATGTCAATGAGACAATGTGAATATCACGGGCACGGCTTAAAAGGTTTTGAAAAAATACACAGCATACTCCATGGCATATAAACTAGACGTACTCAATTACATGAACGACAACGGGGACGTCTCCAAATAAGCAGATCTCATTTTCAATATCTCATCTGCAGGGATAATTAGAAAATGGCATAGCCTATTCAATAAAAATGGGATTGACGCCCTAAAACCAAAGGAAAAGGAGCGTCGCTGTATGACGGAAAAGGATAATAAGGGGCACAAAAATCAAGAAACTGCAGAGGGGTCAATTGATACGCTAAGAGCTGAAGTGGAGCGTCTGCGCAAGGAAGATGCCTATTAAAAAAGTTGAATGCCTTAGTTGAAAGGCTTCAATTCCGGTGTTGCATTACTAATGCTCGCTGAAGTCAACCGTAGTAATACACATTCTCTGGTCAGTTGAAAATTAATTAATAAAACATCTGTAACGAAATCGAGCAAAGCTGCTATGCAGTTCCAATATGCTTACTTTCATTTAAATTCTGATGGTAATAAAAATTCCCTAAAAATACATCAAATAATTTTCCTCCCCAATTACCGAAAAGTTTAGTCGACGAGTACTTTTATCAGTGAATTCAGACGCCGTGCTCCTCCATTAAAAGTATACCTTCGAGGCCTTCTCACTTCATTGCGTCCGCGCGGACGAACCCGAGTTCGCCCCCTTTTGGGCTCCACCATAATAAACAGAAAACCACGTCAAATTTGACGTGGTTTGATTGTTTATTATGGTGGAGCCAAGGGGGATCGAACCCCTGACCTCATCGCTGCCAGCGATGCGCTCTCCCAGCTGAGCTATGGCCCCGGACAAGCAAAATAATAGCACAGACATTTCCACACTGTCAATGATTTTGCTTGTTTATTTTTACAGTCACTTCACATAGCCAAAACCCTAGTATCGAAAATCTCTTCTCTTCGTGTCCGGCTGCCATTCTTATCTCGACGCAACGCTCCCTTGTTTCCTGCTCGTTATACAGAATTACCGCATTGCAATGCGTCCAATTATTCTCATGCAGATCCGCAATCGTCTCCTGCATCATTGACGGCAAACTCGATCACTACGATATCCGGCTGAGCTGCTTAATCAAATGGAAATGGTCAGCGTAGTCAGACCTTACTTCGTTTTAAACCGGTCAAAAGCTTAAACGCATAGCACTCCGTATGAATCGGTTTGGACCCTGCTCCTTGCGTGATGGAACCGCCGATATAGGCAATCGTAACATCCTCGCCTCTTTCGCCTTCTCTATGGCAGCTTTTAATCGTTTGTTAATGACTCGTCTTTGCAGGTCGTTATATTTCTTCGTCCTCAACGCCACCGGAGAATTTCGCCTTATCGCTCATCCTGCCTTCCAGATAAATCTCTTGCGTGTACTTCCCATCCTGACGGGCGCTTGCTTCTATTATGGTATCGAAAAGAATAAAAAATCCGCTTATCTCCATTCATTATAAAGAAAAGCCAAGCGAGCCCGCGCGGTAGAATTATTATAGAAAAAATGATGTATAATTCGATACTTCCACCAGATTGTGATCCGGATC
Source organism: Paenibacillus sp. BK033 (assembly GCF_004345425.1). Taxonomy (GTDB): domain Bacteria; phylum Bacillota; class Bacilli; order Paenibacillales; family Paenibacillaceae; genus Pristimantibacillus. The sequence continues at coordinate 476,402 of NZ_SLVP01000001.1, read as the reverse complement.
GCGGAAGTACACCGATATTATTGTTCCTACTGCCCCTGTACGGGCAACCGGACCTTCTTCGATGGGCACCTCGCAAGCAGCCAAATGTCGAATGACCTCATCGATCGGCGTCTTCGTAAGGAGACAGAAATCGGCAGAGCCCGGACTCGGATTTTTTGCCTTCGGTTCAAATTCTTTACCGGCTTCATGCAGGTTGAATTTCTGCTGGCCGAATAACAGCGCCTTCCGGTTATCGCCAAAGACGATGACCTCCATATTCAGCACCTTTTCGTAAAAAGCGACCGTCTTCTCCATATTGGCTACGGTCAATACAAGATGATCCAACGCTTCGATCTTAACCATTTCCCCACTCCCGACTTGTTTAAATGCAAAAATAGTCCTTCCCATAAAGGGAGGACTATTCGCGCACCATATTAATTGTTCATTGGATGTTTGGATAACAAGCTGTTCAGTTCCTTCATGAACATGTCGATGTCCTTGAACTGTCTGTAAACGGATGCAAAGCGCACATAGGCCACTTCGTCAACCGGATACAGCTGGCTCATCACGATCTCGCCGATCTCGCGGCTTTCGACTTCCGCGAGCGCTGTTGTCCGAAGCTCCTTCTCCACTTCGGAGACGATGACCTCGAGCCGTTCAACCGAGACGGGACGCTTCTCGCATGCACGGATCAGACCGCGCAAAATTTTATCGCGGCTGAACTCTTCCCGGCTCCCGTCTTTCTTAATTACAATAAGCGGTGTTTCCTCGATCATTTCGAAGGTCGTAAAACGGCGGCTGCATTTTTCGCATTCACGCCGTCTGCGGATGGACTTGTTCTCGTTAGCTGGCCTGGAATCAAGCACTTTCGTACCGGCAAAATCGCAGTAAGGGCATTTCATTTTTTTCACTCCTTCCGAATCCTGTTTTTATTTTTTAAGAAATTTCCAGTCGTTACCTGAATGAAGTTGCGAATTCCGCACATAATACATTTACCAACCGCAAGGAGGTGAACATCAATGAGCTCGAACAACAACAACAGCAACCAACTGCTTGTACCACAAGCTAACGCAGCACTGGACCAAATGAAATATGAGGTCGCTCAAGAGCTGGGTATTACGTTGTCGCAAGACGGTTACTACGGCAACCTTCTGACTAAAGACGCAGGTTACATCGGTGGTAACATTACTCGCCGCCTGGTGCAAATTGCAGAACAATCCCTTGCTGGCCGCCAACAATAATTTCATTAGTCATGTATAACAAATGCTTTGGCTGTTCGTCCTGAAGCGACGGACAGCCAAGGCTTCTTCTTGTCCAATTTTAAATAACAGGATAAAGATCTTTGTACTTATTATAATAATAAATAACGCGTTGTACATAGTGACGGGTTTCCCCGTACGGAATTTGATCCGTCGTTTCTAGCTTCCCATCCCATTTGCCCGAATCCAGCCATTTTTTCACATTGCCGGGACCAGCGTTGTACGCTGCGATAACGGCTACCGTATTCTGTTTGAACTGTTTATGCAGGGACTGCAAATACCAGGCCCCTACTTCAATGCTGACATCCGGCCGGTTCTGCAGCATTTCTCTTGTGACATTGTTGAAATCTGCCTGCTTCACGATCCAGTCAGCCGTATCTGGCATAATCTGCATGAGCCCAAGCGCCCCTTTTTTAGAGACTTGTCCGGTAGAATAATTCGTTTCCGTCCGGATAATGGCCGCAATCAGATGCGGGTCAACCCCATAATTGGATGCGCTTGCTCGTATGTCTTCCTTGTACTCAATCGGATACATCATCCGGGCAAGCCAATTGGAATTAAGGAATAAGACGCCAATGAAGCCAATGAGCAGAATGAGCAGCACTCTTTTTCGGACTAACCACCTCATGGCAAACCCTTGCTCTTCCAAAATTCGTCCACCTGCCGCCTTGTCTCGTCAAGTGAACCGCTATTATCTATAACCCAATCCGCGCGGCTTCTCTTCTGCTCAATGTCCATTTGAAGGCCAATGCGTCTCCATGCTTCTTCTGCTGCTAATTCGTTCCGCTCCATCAGCCTTTGTAACTGAAGCGTCTGGGGAACATATACGACCATCACCCCGTCGTATAGCTCTTCTTGGCCCGTCTCGTATAAAAGAGGAATATCCGCAACGACCAATTGACTGGGGTTCTGTTCTTCATACTGTTTGATCCGCTGCCGCATGCGGCCCCGTATAGCCGGATGCAGGATATTCTCAAGCTGCGCAAGCAAATCGCGGTTGTTGAACACGATGCTGCCAAGCGCCTTGCGATCCAATGTTCCATCCGTATGTATAACAGCTTGTCCAAACGCAGAGGCGACCGCTTCTAAAGCCGGTTCGCCGGGCATAACAACTTCTCTCGCAACCTGATCGGCATCGACCAGCATCGCACCGCGTTCTACCAGCATGGCAGCCACGGTGCTTTTGCCGGTAGCGATTCCGCCGGTTAAACCGATCTTCATTAGCTTTCACCTCATTCAAGTGAATCCCGTTCCCGTAACTTTATAACAGCTTTAATATGCCGATTATGATTAATAAGATGCCCGGAAGCACCGATATCGCCTGCATGCCTTTCCAGTTCGAGAACCGGAAGCCGAACCGCATCCCGCCAAGCAGGAATAACGCACTGGCCGCAGCAATCATAATAGGGGTTAATAAAGGAGATAATCCGATCATGGCCGCTCCGATTCCGGCGCCAAACGCGTCAAACGACAAGGCTACGCCAAGCATTATCGCTTCGGTTGCGGAGATCGTTCCCGACTTATCCACGTCGGCGGCTTGCGGAGTCCGCAATATTTGTATAACCAATCCCAAGCGCTTCAATTCAACAATCACCACTAGAACCGGATGCGTGCGGTCAATCTGCTCCGTATCCGCCGCAGGATGATTCGAATCATCTTCAGCCTGGCCTTCGCCAGCTCCCGCTTCCCGACCGCTCCGCCGCAGCTGCAGCAGCGCCCATGTGCCGATGCACACAAGCACAACCGCTCCAATCAGCTTAGCCACAAAAGGCGATAAATACCCCGTAATCCATGAACCAACGATCATCGATAAGAAAATGACCAACCCTGAGCAACAAGCGATAATGATAACCGACAAGAGCGGTATTCTTATTCGCCGCAATCCGTATGTCACGCCTACTCCGAAGCCGTCCACACTGACAGCGAAAGCAAGCACCAGCAAAGAAGCAAAATGCGCGAACAACCCGCAGCCCTCCCCGCATACCGGACGTCTCTAGCCGCACAGAAGCGCTTATCTAGACATCCGCCTATTGTTTCGTAACAACAATAGCATATGCGGGGAAATCGTTACGGTGCATTAAACCTGAGGGACAGCCTTTTTGCGCGCCTTCGGCAAAGGCTGGCAGCTTGCGCAGGTATGCGTTCCTCTTCCGCCTACAACCGATTTCTCGATTAATCTGCCGCAGCTTGCGCAAGGCTCGTCTTTTCTGCCGTACACCAGCAGCTGGTGCTGGAACATCCCCATTTCGCCCTGGCCGTTCACATAGGATTTAATGGATGATCCGCCTGCCGCGACAGCCTTCGCAAGCGTCGATACGATCGCCTCATGGAGACGTATCCATTCCGCCTTCTTCAAAGAATCCGCTGTCCGCTCTGGATGAATGCCTGCCAGAAACAAAGCCTCATCCACATAAATATTGCCAAGCCCCACCACATATTCCTGATTTAAAAGAAGCGGCTTGATTAGACCTGATTTTTTTCCAAGCAGGCCTCTCAAGGCATCCGCCGTAAACGCCTCATTCTCCAGCGGCTCGAGGCCAAGCTTGCTTAACGGCTTCATCTCGAATTCCGTACCCGGCTCGAACAGATGCATGGTGCCGAATTGGCGTACATCCTTGTATCTCAGGTCCGTTCCGTCATCGAAGTGGAACAGGACATGCGTATGAAGCTCCACCGGCTCGTCGCTTGGGAATACGCCGTAGCGTCCTTCCATCCGAAGATGGGAGACCAGCACGAGACCGTCCAGCACGATTCTCAAAAACTTTCCGCGACGCTCAACCGTCTGAATCGTCCGTCCGGCAAGAGCCGCTTCGAACGCCTCCGGTTCTTCAGGGCGTTGTATGATACGCGGCAGCTTCACTTCTACCGAAGCGATTCGCTTGCCTGCGACTAATTCAATTAATGTTCTTCTGACCGTTTCTACCTCTGGCAATTCGGGCATTCTTATTCACCTCAAACCCATTATACCTGATTCGGATGGGCTGCGGGACGGGATTAGTTGTCAATCCCGTTGCTTAGGCGAAACTTTCGCCCTGCTTGGATTGGCTCAGCCACTCCAAGCTTTTGCGAAACTTCGCTTTGGACAGGATAGTTGTCAATCCCGTTGCTTAGGCGAAACTTTCGCCCTGCTTGGATTGGCTCAGCCACTCCAAGCTTATAATTGCGAAACTTCGTTCCTGCTCCTTACTTCGCCTCGTACCAGTTGACGCCATAGTTCACGTCCGCCTTCAAAGGCACGTCCAGCTTCAAAGCGCCTGCCATGGTGCTTGGCACAAGCTCCTTCATGAGCTCGAGCTCCTCTTCCGGAACTTCGAATACCAATTCGTCATGCACCTGCAGCAGCATGCGGCTCTTCAGACCGCGCTCGCGGAGCGTCTCATCCATGCGCACCATCGCCAATTTGATAATGTCGGCTGCCGTGCCCTGAATCGGCGTATTCATCGCCGTACGCTCAGCGAACGAGCGGAGATTGAAGTTGGAGGCCTTGATATCCGGAAGATACCGGCGGCGTTCCAGCAAGGTTGTCACGAAGCCGTCGCGGCGGGCTTGCATCACAATATCGTCCATGTACTTGCGTACGCCTTGGAACACTTCGAAATATTGCTCAATGAACCTCGCGGCTTCCTTCCGCGTAATATTCAAGTTTTGCGACAAGCCGAAATCGCTGATGCCGTATACGATACCGAAGTTAACGGCCTTCGCCGAGCGGCGCATATTCGCATCCACCTGATCGGCCGATACGCCAAATACGTCCATCGCGGTTTTCGTATGAATATCCATGTCATGGATAAAAGCTTCCTTCAGGCGCTCATCGCCCGAAATATGGGCGAGAACGCGCAGCTCGATCTGCGAATAGTCCGCCGCTAGAATGTACCAGCCCGGCTCGGAAGGCACAAACGCCTTGCGGATTTGCCGGCCTTCCTCTAGCCGGATCGGAATGTTCTGCAGATTCGGGAATTGGCTGCTGAGACGCCCTGTCGCCGCGATCGTTTGACGGTAATACGTATGAATTTTGCCCGTTTCCGGACGAACCTCTTTCAGAAGCCCCTCAATATACGTTGACTGCAACTTGGACAACGTACGGTAATGCAGAATCAACGGAACGATCTCGTGATAAGGAGCCAGCTTTTCCAATACTTCCGCATCCGTCGAATAGCCGGTCTTCGTCTTCTTCTGCGCGGGAAGTCCCAGCTTCTCAAACAATACCTCGCCAAGCTGCTTCGGAGAGCCAATATTGAACTCCGTTTCGGCCAAGCGGTAAATTTCGCTCACGGCTGCCGACAGCTTGCTCTCCAGCTCGCTGCCGAGACGCTCGAGCTCCGCCTTTTCCACCTTAATGCCTTGTCGCTCCATGCCGGCCAGCACAACGGACAACGGCTGTTCCAGCTCGAAATACAACTCGTTCATGCCCCGCTTCTCGAGATCCGCGCGCATCAAAGCCGTAAGCTTGCGGACCGCATCCGCCTTCACGGACAAGTGGCGGTATAACGCATCATTATCCGGTACTTTGAATTTCGCGCCTTTGCCGTACACCGCGTCGTCATGAGGAACCGAGGACTGGCCGTAACGGTCGCATAACGCGTTTAGCGTGAGGTTCGTATCGGTCGGGTCGAGCAGATAAGCGGCTAATTGCACGTCAAAAGCTACACCGCGCCATTCGATTCCTCGCCAGCCAAGCGCCAGCTCCGTCTTATGCGTGTCAAAACCGTTTTTAGGCTTGTCCGCATCCTCCAGCCATTTCCGCAGCTCCGCCGCGAACGGTTGTTGAAGCGCCGCTACCGGCACCACGTACGCCGTATCCCCTGCCGCCGCAGCAAGACCCAGTACTTCCGCCTGATGAGGATTCTCGCCGATCGCTTCCACGTATAAGCCATGCTCCGTGCTTTGCAAGGCGGACAGCATGTCCTTCAAAGCTTCACCGTCATTATCGGAATCGATAACCACGATGTTAAGCTCTACCGCGGGAGCCGCCGTATCGCCGCCGCCCGCACCTGCTCCATTCAGGTCCAGCCGCTCGATAAGCGACTTGAACTCCAACTTGCGGAACGCTTCGGCAAGCGTTGCGGGCTGGTAGCCCTCGTAACGGATATCCTCCGCGCTGTGCTCAAGCGGCACCTCGCGGAAGATCGTGGCCAGCTTTTTGCTCATGATCGCATCGTCTTTATGCGTCTCTACCTTTTCCTTCATCTTGCCTTTGAGGCTGTCCGTATTGGCGAGTACCTCCTCGACCGTGCCGAACTCATGCAGCATCTTCAGAGCGGTCTTCTCGCCTACGCCGGGGATACCGGGAATATTATCCGATGCGTCGCCCATCAACCCCTTAAGGTCAATGATCTGCATCGGCTTCAATCCGTACTTCTCTTCAATGGCGGCCGGGGAGAAATGCTCAACCTCACTGATCCCTTTGCGCGTGATCGCGATCGTGACGTTATCCGAAGCGAGCTGCAGCATATCCTTATCGCCCGTCACGACCAGCGTCTCCACGTTCCGCTCATCGGCCAGCCGCGTCAGCGTACCGATAATATCGTCGGCTTCGTAGCCGGACAGCTCGAATTGGGAAATGCCAAATGCCTTCAGCAAATCCTTCATAACCGGGAATTGCTCCGACAGCTCCGACGGCGTTTTCGCGCGGCCGCCTTTATATTCTGTATAGCCTTCATGGCGGAACACGACTTTACCCGCGTCAAAGGCAACCAGCACGTGGGTTGGCTTCTCGTCTTCCAGCAATTTAAGCAGCATAGTCGTAAAACCGAATACCGCGTTCGTATGTAAACCTGCTGAATTCGTAAGCGGCGGCATCGCATAAAAGGCCCGGTTTGCGATACTATTGCCATCAATCAATATCCACTTGTCCATTCAGACACCTCACCTAATCGTTCTACCCTCTATCATACCATATTTATCAAGCAATCTCCTCGCAGGCAGACGGGCAAAAAATAAAACCGCCAGGGCATCCGCCCCGGCGGTTTACTTCTATTCATCCCGATTATTTCGCAAATGTCAGAATCGGCAACAGCCTGTACAGCATGGCCACGCTTTCGGCGCGTGTAGCTTCGCCTGCCGGGTCAAACTCGTTCCCCGGTTTGCCGTTTACAATGCCAAAGCCCGCAAGCTGGCTGATCGCTTCAGCTGCCCATGCCGGAATTTCGCTCTGGTCCGTAAATGCTCCCGCGCCGGAAGCCTCACCTTTATGCCCTGCAAACGCCAGACCGCGAGACAGAATGACTGCCATTTCCTCGCGCGAAATCGTCTGGTCCGGTCTAAACTCGCCATTTTCATAGCCGTTGATAAGACCGGCTCCTGTTGCAGCAGCTACAACGGAGGCAAACCAATCATCCGCTTGCACGTCCCCAAACTTGCCGTTTCCTGCCGCGGCCGGTGTCGCGAGACCAAACAGGCGAACGACCAGCGCCGTGAATTCGGCACGGGTGATGGAGCGGTTCGGATCAAATGTTCCATCGCCCACTCCGTCGACAATGAGGAGGTTTGCGAGCGCATCAATTTCTTTTTTCGCCCAATGGGTCGCTGTGTCGTCAAACGATTTGTCTGTCCGTACGATCAGGAAGGTCCCGTCGGTACGACTCATCACGGAAACCTCGGAGCCGTTGACCGTAAACGGTACCGGAGTGTAGACGGGATTGCCTTTTGCATCGGTATCGACGCGGACAACCGCTACGTGACCGGCCGCCGGCTGGCTGCCAAGCTTAATCGTGTGTTTGATGTAATGGCCAAGATCGTTAAGCACAATCTCTTGTCCATCCTTCTTCACAGCTTTGAGCTTAAAGTTAGCCGAACCCAGAACATCGAGACCTGCTTTATCCGCGGAATCGGCTGCCGTCTGGTCGTTTGACGCTTCGAGCTTCAACTGCAAGTCGTTCAACGAAAGACCAAGCAATCCGGCGAGCTTGCTCCAGTCGTATTGACCCGGATTAAAGCTGTATGAGCCTGACTGCGATTCAATGACGATGGTCTCTACTTTATTCTGAGCCAGGAACTTGGCAAGCTCTGCGGCGCTGATCGTAAAGCTTGTACCCGATACCTTCACCGTGATCGCGGAAGAAGTCGCATTGCCGAGCGCCTCTTCAAGCGGGCTTGCAGGAGTGGTTGTACCTCCACCGCTTCCGCTTGTTGGAGGCGTAACGACGGCTGCATCCTTTTTCGTAACGGTTAAGATATACGTCTCCGTCGTTGTTCCGTCCGGCGAAGTGACTGTAAGCGTAAATACGGTTGTTTTGTCCGGGATGTTGAACATGGCCTTAACCGGTTCTTTCGGATCCTGGACACCGCCGGTAATGGTCACATTAGCGTACATATCCGTTGGCGTAACGGATAATAGCAATTGTTTGACGTTACTTTCCACTTCTACCGAATAGTTCTTAACGCCCTGGGTAACCACCGGCGATTTGTCTACTTCGTTCGTGTTGTCAAAGACTTGAAGCTTTTTAATGGACGAGTCCTTCGGATTGGTGCGTTTGATCTGAAGCATATAAGAGGCTCTCCAGTCGCCTTTTTCAACGCTCAGCTGGACAATATACGTCTTGCTGTCCGGCGTTGCCAGTGTAGCGTTTATACCCGAAGAAGAATTTACGCCTTCATAGGTAACCGTTGCTCCTTCAAGCAATGGGGTTGCCGCAAACGACAGCTGAGTTACCGAAGTGCTCACTGTTGCGTCGTATACCGTACGCTGCATATCAAAGCTTGGCGTAAGCGCGATCGTGTGGTTGTCCTGATCTTTGATCGTCAAATCGGTCAAACCGCGCAGACCATCGTTCGCGCTTACCTTTAGCTCCTTTGTATCCCGGACACGAATGCGGGTACCGTCGGAGAAGCCGCCCAGCAAACCGACTGCTTCCAGCTGTTCCCCGATTTCCGCCTGCGGAACCGGACCGGACTGATTCGCGATGTAACCGTCCGTGAAGACCAGAATCTCCCCGCTGCCGTCATTGATGACGTAAGAGTTTTCGTCGTACTTTTTCGTGACAAAGCCTTTCACTTTCACGAGCAAACCTTGATTTGCAGGAAGATCGGCATCCCCCGTTGCAATGGATTTTGGCGTAAGAGCAAGGCCGCTCTTAACGACAACGACATCCTTGGCGAAAGAGTCGAACTCCAGCTCTTTATTGTTCTCGAAGGTTTTGATTTTGCCGTGAACGCGAACGGTATCGCCAACTTTGAGCGAGCCGTCCGGCACCTCTTTGAACGCCATAATACCGCCTGTTGCGTCCTGCAAGTAGAAGGCATCGAAGAATACGCCCGCACCTGTGGTGACTACGCCTTGAACAACGACATCCGTGCCGTCTTGCAAAGCGCGCGCCGAGCCAATATCCGAAACGGCTGCTCCGCGTCCCGCGAGCCAGTTAATCGCATTCAGGCCAAAATCATTGTTGCCGTAGTCGCCGTACGTATTATCCCATTCCAGGTCGTTTACGACGTTCATGCCCGTAACCACGATACGGCTGTTGTTGGGTAGAATTTCGGAAGCGATACCCGGAATCGCCGAACCGCCCGTTGCATCGGACACGATGTCATACGTGTAGGTCGGAGACTTCACATTGCCTTGGTAAGTCGTTTCGTTACCGCCGGCAAGAATCGATACGGAATCGCTGTTCGTCAACGGGCCGCCGCCAAGCTTGAACAAGCTTGAGCCGCTGTAGTATTCCAGCCAGTTTACTCCGTCCATAATGCCGTTATCCACAATATTGGGGAACATCTTCACCGCGTGTTTGGTAGTAGCCGGCGTTGACCAGTAGTTGCCCGTAGCGGAATCATCAAAAATACCGTCATTGGAAATCTGGATGGTTGAACCAATCGACTCCAGCAAATCATTGTTCAAAGTTGGGTCGAGGCTGAAGTTGCTTTTGCCCAGCATGAACAAGGAACCGCCGCCGTCGACAAAGGCTTTCACCGCAGCATTCTCGTCCGCCGTAAAATCTACGCCAGGGTTGGTTACCACAAGCACCTTGACCCCCGACAATACCTCCGGAGTTAAAGCCGAAGTATTTTCCGCAACGGTATAGCCTTCCTGCGCAAGCATTTGCTTGAACAAGCCCATTTTGTTCTTATAGGTGCTGTTAGGGTCGCCGGAAGTGTTCTCGTTCTTGTGACCGGCATCAACCATGATTTTAATGCCAAGCGGAGCTTTTACCGTCACATCGATCGTATAGGTATTATCTTCTGGGTTATCCCCTTCAGGCGAGGATACAACCGCAATCAGCTTGTGATTACCAACGACAGGATCAGGCCATTTCACCGTTACCGAAGCAATCGTATTGCTCGCAAGCGAATCAATGGTGCTTGTGCCGATCAAATGCGCTTCATCCACATTGTCGTAGTAGAATTTCACCGACAAGCTCGCAAGCACGCTTGTACCCGAATTGCTGATATCCGCTTTAAGCGACGCTTCCGTTCCTTGGATCAGAGCAGCGCCCTCGACTTCGGCTGCAGAAATCTTGACATCCACTGCTGTATCCTGCGACCAGATCGGAGCCGAATAGGCACGCTCGCCGTCCATTTGCGTTACGCGAACCATGTACCATTGCTGACCGCCCGAAACGTCAACCGACGGCTCCCAAGCGAACGACCTCGAGCTCTCCGTCGGCACATACGAATCGATTACTTTACCGCCGTTCGAGATCAGTTCAACCTTCGCGATATTGTCATTCGACGCATAGTTCGCAGGCAAATAATTATATTCGGTCATGGAACGGGATTCCGTTACCGTGTCATTGCCTTTTACGCTGAAGTTCAGCTTGGAACCCTCGGCAACGCCCCCCATATAAGTGCCGTTAGCCATAAAATCCAGCGTCATATTAGGATCTTCAACCATGTACACGCGTCTCTTACGCATCGAATCGAGAAGCGATTCCGGCGACAGGTCCTTCGATACGATGATGGTGCGTTTCATCGTTTGGCCCCATGTGCCGTCGTGATTGTCTTCCCCGTAGGTCGGAGCTACCTTCCAGCCGAGATCAAGCGCGCCGAAATAAGTCTGTTCCGCATTTGCGTACGAGTAATGGCCCGAACCGTTGCCGACTTCAAACATCGTAAACAGCTTCTCCGCTTCCACATCAGGCTTCATATTATTAAAGGAGCCTTTCGGATCGTTTGGATGGTTGAATTGGGCTACCGCCTCGTCATGGGTCAATACCCACGCGTAATACTGATTAACGTCGGTATTGTAAATACCGCCGTTTTCTTTGCGGTCAATAAAGTTTTCCGTACCGAATACATTGGAATGCCCCCATGAAGTCGAGGTCATCTCAAACGCCGGGAATACGACAAACTCGTTATTTTTCGTATATTCCTTGGAAAGCGTCTTCGTCAGCTGCCAATCCGCTCCGCCTGTTCTTTCCTCCATGCCGCCCTCGTTCTTCACCGTGTCGGTGAATGTACCCGATGCCGGCGCATCGATATCATGGGAGTGATCGGAGAAAGCAAACCAGTCGTAGCCGTATTTCTGAGCAGCCTTCAAGGCATCTTCCGGCGCGCCTGTGCCGTCATGCGAAATATTGGTATGGTTATGCGTCGTTCCGCGGTAATGATTGCCGCCCGTAAATGGCTCGCTGACAATAAACGACCATTCGAAGGAGCTAACGTTGCCAACGGCATCTTTAGAGCTAACCTTTAACGTATGAGTGCCAAGGACAAGATCTGCTGCAGGCGTATACGATACCTTCACGTGCTGATTCGCTGCCGATGCAGGAGTTTTCGTAATGGAAGGCGTAACGTCTGTTTCGTCCAGAGCCAGACTGATCGTATTCATGTCAATGCCGCTCAAATCATCCAGCTCGATTGCGATCGAAGGACGGTAGGTTTCCACCCGGTAATCCTGTTCGGGCACAGCGCCTGTATATTCCGGACCTTCGTCATCCGAAATCAAAGTCACAGCATAAGGTGAAGCTGCCGAGCCTGAAGTTTTGGTCGCTACGGCGGAAGCGGCTTCGATATAGTACTCGAAGTTGGAGCTGCCGATTGCTTCCTTCGGAATTGTAGCGGTATACGTGCTGCCGCTTGCCAATGTCATTGGAACGGCCGTATATTCGGTCGTTCCCGCTTTGCGGTAGTACAGCTTAACCGACGTTGCTCCGTCCACGCTTGCTTGAATGTTAACATCCACATTGACATACGTTTGTTGGATTGGCGTATGCGTGATCGAAAGCGTAGGAACTACGTCCGCTGTCGAGCGAGGGAACAGCTGATAGCCCGTCGTATAAGGGCTGCCGCTGTCATATTGTCCTACTAACCCCGTAATGACGTACGTCTTGCCTACTTGCATAGAAGATGAAACATCTATTCCGGTTGTCGACATGACGCGAACGGTGATCGTTTTGCTTGTGTCGGCCGGATCCTGAACCGTCATGTTATAGTTTGCCCCGGAAGCCGTTTGCGCGGTTACCGTCGCCGTAAGGGTGACGAGCTTGCCCTCCAGCGGTTCAGCCGTGCTGTAATTGGTTAAGCTGGCTGCCGTTGTCTCAACCGGAGCCGGCAGATCAGCGCCATCTCCCAACCGTTCTACTGCCGATGGCTGGAATTCGGATAAGCCGTTGTAGAAGATAAGCGTTCCCGTCAGACGAAGACGGTCACCCTGAGCAATCGTCAGCCCGGAGGTTGTTCCTCCGTATACGTTAATTCCGCCTGTACCATCCTGGATGTAGTATGTAGTTGCGCCCAGGATATTGTTCGCGGCCGTTGCCACGCCTTCAATGGTAAAGGTCTGGTTTTTGTAGACCGGCGATCCTGTAGCGTCAACCAGGCGCAATGTGCTGATCGGCGTTACGCCTGAAGTATCCAGGCTTTCCGCCTTAACCGCATCGCTCTCAAGCCCTCTGCCGTTTGCGGTATTGATTTGTTGCGTCACGTAGACCGCGGCAGGAGCATTATTAAGCGCGAAGCTAAACGACTTGTCGCCGCCAGCCGTAACCGATTGGGCACCGCCGGTTGTCGACAGCTTATCCGTCATGGCTTCATCCGAATAAACGGAAATAATAGCACCTGCCGCTCCGGCTGTGCCGGCAACCGTTCCGACATTCGAGCCGTCAACCACATAACCGTTTACCGTTACTGCAGGCGCTTTTGCAGCTTCATTAATCGTGAGATCAACGCTCTCTGTCTTGCCCGTCTCTTGCACCGTAACGATGACCGAAGCTGCCGTACCGACAACCGCCTCAAACGTGCCGTCTGCTTGGGATGCCGTTGAAGTAATCAGCGTATGAGTATCCGCTGTATAGATACGCACAGTGGAGCTTGATGCAACCGCACCCGCGTACCCGGTCAAAGTACCGGAGAGCAGTTGAATATCCTTGCCGGAAGCTTTCGAGCTGGCCGGCAGCTCGCTTCCGCCGTCTGATGGCGGAGCTTCAAGCGGCGATGCTGCGTTTCTTGGATTCGGAGCCGCCACGATAAAATCGGCAGAGTTATCATTCGTGTCGTAACCCGCGCCGGAGCCCGTTGTTCCCGTGGTATCCGTGGAGGAAGCTTTGCGGACAGCCGCAGTTGTTGCCGAAATAACAGGTGTTTTTGCTGTTTCAAATTGGTTGGCATCACCGTAACCGACGAAATCAACTATCGTTGGATCGTTTAATTGTCCGATGTCCCCTGCAGGAGTACCTTGGATCGATACTGTGGAACTGACCAGGGCAACCTTGCCGCTGCCAGCCGCCATCGAAATAGAACCGGAGGCATCAGGGGTTGGCAATTCGGCAGACGCAGTTGTTCCTCTCGAGCCTTGAATTAAATAATAACCATGAGCATGGATGGTACCTGAAAGATTGGTTTTGCTCGTCAAAGCCGACGAACCTGCCGCACTTCCGTATTGCACTGACCAGTTGTTAAGTGAAACATCCGAATTGGTCGGGTTGTACAATTCAATAAAATCATTCGAATAAGTTGCACCCGAGTTCCCGCCCGCGCCATATACCTGGCTGATTACAACGTGGTCGGCTATCCCGGCCGCTGCTTGCGCCCTGGGGACGCCAACACTGGACACTATTCCCGCTGACATCGAAGCCAGCAGGAGCATGCTTGTCCATTTCTTCTTTTTGCTTGACAAAGACATAAACATATGTCACTCTCCTATTTGAACAAACGTTCAAATTTCATTTTCCCCTTGAACAACCGCAAAATAAAACCAATTCTATACGGCCCTCACTTCCCTTTCCGCGCTTTTTGTCGAAACCACACCTGAATTTAACATCATTATGTAAAATCTAGATCAACTTTTGATGTAGTTTTATTAAATTTAACCACTGAATTTTTGAGCTGTAAACAAATTCCTCATCTAATGTTAAGTGTATGTAAACTTTATTTTCAATTAAGTTAATTTAATTGACACGACTTTTCCTTCAGACCTATAATTTTAATTAAACATATCTATTCTGGAGGTTCTTTGATTGAACAAAATTTTAAAATCTAGGCGGTTTATTCTATCGCTTTTGTTCATGACTATTCCGCTTATGACGATGCCGGGTATAGCAAGCGCTCATCCGCTTAGTGCAAGCTATACCGAGATTACGTTTGAGCAGAACCAGACGAAGCTGGACTTCTCCCTTGACGAATTATCCGTGTTGGAGAAGGTTGATGTGGATACAAACGGAGACGGCAAGCTCGATCAGAACGAGTTAACGGCTAATCGGGCAACGATTATCCATTTTATCGAGGATTCCATGTATCTCGAAGTCGGACAGCAGGATCAAGCAGGGGAAGATGCAGGCATCGAGTTTTCGAAGAAGAACGATATGACCTATGTCACCGTTCATTTTATTTACCCGGCTGTCCCTTATGGCCAAACCGTTCATTTGAACGACGGCCTGTATTCCAACGACAATAATACGAATTATGCCAACCTGCTTGTCGCAAAAAGCGGCTCCGACGTTAGTCAGGCTATCCTGACGGGCAAAGACCGCGATTGGACGATGATTCATACGGAACCGCAGGTCGAACAAGGACAAGCAGCACCAGCACAAGATTCTCCGTCAGCCGCCGCGGCAAACGCCTCGCAGTCGCAACCTTCAGCAACCCGGGAATCTGCATCTAAGTCCGGTTTTAGCCTGGAGGATTCCGCCTGGTTCTCTTTCTTCAAGCTAGGCATGCATCATATCCTGGGCGGTTATGACCATCTGCTGTTCTTGCTCGCCCTTCTGTTAGGCAGACAAACCTTTAAGCAGTATGCGGCCACCATTACAGCCTTTACGATTGCCCACAGCATCACATTGACATTGACGTATCTGAATGTTCTTCATTTTCCTTCGACTTTTATCGAATCGGTCATCGCCTTTAGCATTGTGTACGTCGCAATCGAAAATATTTTCTTCCAAAAGGTTCGGTTCCGCTGGCTCGTGACCTTCGCTTTTGGTCTGATTCATGGCATGGGCTTCGCGGATATCCTGCTTGGCATGGACATACCCAAACCGTACGTAGCAATCGACTTGGCAAGCTTCAACATCGGGATCGAAATCATCCAGCTTTGCTTAATCGCATTGGCCGTCCCTGTAATCCGGTATGCACAGCGTTACAAAGGTTATTTCCGGACGGTACAAGCCGCATCTATTCTGATTGCCGCAGCCGGCGCCTTCTGGTTATGCGAGCGTCTTCTGTAATGAGAGATAAGAAAGCCTGTTACCCGAGTCACTCGGATAACAGGCTTTATATAACTTCTTAAATACTATGCTGCGTGTTCAAATCAGGGCGTTTGTTCGTTACAAGGTACACGACGCTTTCGCCGATGTTGGTCGCATGGTCGCCAATCCGCTCGATATTGCGGGCTACGAAGTTCAGAACCGTTGCCTGCGAGATGTTGCGCGGGTTCTCCATCATTAGCGACAGCAGCTCGCGCGAGATTTGGGCGCAAAGCGCATCCACCTGATCGTCTTCCGTCGCCAGCTTGTAAGCCAGATCCACGTTCTCCTGCACAAAGGATTGAATCGACTCGTACGTCATCGTCTGCACGATTTCCGCCATGCGCGGCAGGTCAATCAATGGTTTGATCAGCGGCTGGCCCTCGAGACGGATAACAAACTTCGCAATGTTTACGCAAAGATCGCCCATTCTCTCCAGATCCGATGCGATCTTGAAAGCGGCCAGAATCCGGCGAAGGTCCTTCGCAACTGGCTGTTGCGTCGCGATCAATTTCGAGCCAAGATCGGTAATCTTGTCCTCCAGATTGTTCAGATGCTGGTCATTGTTGATAATCGCTCTTGCCTTCTCCGTATCCGTGCCGCTTAACGCCGTCATTGAATCAACAAGCGCTTCCTCCACGAATGTTCCCATTTCAACGAGCAGATTGTGAAGCTGCTCCAGGCCATGGTCAAACTCTTTTCTTGTCGTCATCATTTGTACACTTCCCCCTTGTGTTAGCCGAAACGTCCGCTAATGTAATCCTCCGTGCGCTGGTCGCTAGGATTGGAGAACAGCTTCTCCGTTTCCGAGAATTCCACAACCTCGCCGTTCAAGAAAAATACCGTTTGATTCGAAACACGAGCCGCTTGATGCATGTTATGCGTAACCATAACAATCGTATAACGGTCTTTCAGCTCTTGCGCCAATTCTTCAATCTTCAGCGTCGAGATCGGGTCAAGCGCCGAAGTCGCCTCGTCCATGAGCAGAACATCCGGATTAACGGCAATCGCGCGCGCAATGCATAGACGCTGCTGCTGACCGCCGGAGAGGCTAAGCGCGGAGCGCTTCAAATAATCCTTCACTTCATCCCACAGCACAGCCGACTTCAGGCTCGTCTCGACAATCTCGTCCAGCTGCTTCTTGTTCGTAATGCCATGGAGACGCGGACCGTAAGCTACGTTATCGTAGATGGATTTCGGAAAAGGATTCGGCTGCTGGAACACCATGCCAACCTTCTTTCGAAGCGTCTCGACGTCTACGTCGCTCGAGTAGATTTCCGTTCCGCCAATCGCGATGCTGCCTTCGATTCTTGTGCCGGGGATCATGTCGTTCATCCGGTTCAGCGTCCGGAGCAGCGTCGATTTGCCGCAGCCGGAAGGGCCGATGAAAGCGGTGATCGCTTTCTCGGGAATCGTGAGCGATACATCCTTCAAAGCATGGAAAGCTCCGTAATACAAATTCAATTTGTTAATGTTAATTAAGGGTTGCGTCTGCAATAAAGTTTGCATGATCGTTCTCCTCCGTATATACATGGATAATGAACAGCAGCCCCAGATGAACGAGTTTCATACTGAGGCTTGGCCATTCATTTCGAATCATAACCGTAAGTATAATGGGTAACCTATTGAATAATCGTGAATTGCGATTTTTTTGCTCTGATGTATCTATCCTACTAGCCGTTTGTAAATCGGGTATTGTCGTTTTGTAAATTCCGTGTTAAAAATAGGACCCCAGAAGCTTATCGATCTCCTTGGAGACATGCACCGTCTGCTGATAGGCCTGCTCCGACAGCTTGCCAATCTGTTCCGTGCTGTTCTTGCTGTTCGCCGATGCCTGGAACAGGTGACTGAACACGCTGCCTGCTTCTTGAACGCAGGATTCGCTGACAACGGCCTCTTCCCGGCCTTCACGGGCAAGCGAAGCGGTCTGTTCAATCGCGGCGACGATCGTCTTCGTCAGCGTCGTAATCGCCTCGGCGGAACGCTTCGTTTCGCTGGCCAGCTTCATCACCTCGCCCGCTACTACCGCGAATCCTCTGCCATGCTCGCCTGCGCGCGCCGCTTCGATAGAGGCGTTAATGGCAAGCAGGTTGCTCTGCTCCGCCAGCTCTTTGATCAGCTTGGAGACATGGCTGATGGAGCCCGCTTCGGCCTGCAGCTCATTCATCCGGTGCTCCTGCTGCATCGAATTCGCGGCAAGCTTGCCGAACGCCGCCGTCACCTTGTCCAACTGATTTTTGCCGCTTAACGTCAGGTCCACCATATCCGCGGAAATCTGCTTCCCGTGCAAGGCCGATTGACGCACCGAGCTTACGGCCTCGTCGATTTCTTTCACACGGCCGCCAACGCTTTTGATTGTCTTCACCTGCCCGTCCACCGCTTCCTGCTGAAGCTGCCTGGACATCCGAAGCAGATCCGATACGGTTAATATCCCGATTATCCGTTCTTCTCTTGTTACAATTACGCAATTATATAGAACGCTGTCATCGCGCTTTAGAGCATTATCGATCAATTGCTGCGGAGAATACGATTGATCCACGATTAACGGGGATGGATCCATCAGCTCCGTTATCGGCTTTTCGTAATACAGGTCTACGCCAAACCTTTGGCTCAGCCGCATAAAAAACTGATTGCGCATCATAAGCCCTACCGGCTTGTCCTTATCGATCCCCTCACCGGCTATAACTACGCATTCACTGTCCGGATATTGCTTGAATAACGCAATGGTATCTTTGCAGGAACAGGAGGCTGCAATAACCGGCGCCCTGCGGGTATATTCCAGCAGGCGGGTTGAGGTCGGGGCAGCAGCTTCAACTGGTTTCTCTTGCGGTTGACGATCCAATACAGCAATGGTCATAGTCTCTCACCTTTCTCTCTATGAACTCCTTTAGCACTACTATAGGGCTTAAGCATCAATTCCATTTCGTAGAAATGTTTTCGCAGCGTAAAAAATTGCCGAAAATGACCGTTTTAATATCCAGGGAAGCTGCCTATGGCAAAAAAATAACGGCGCATCTCTGCGCCGTTCGCCGTTATTCGTTAAACCTCCAAGTTAGTTCCAGACCGCTTCCACCAATACGCCTTCCGGCTTGCCGGAGTGACGGATGAGCAGAGTTCCCGATGCTGCGTCAAATACATGATCCGCCGCAAGTCCGTCCACCGTCACCAGCTTCGGAGCCGAAGCGGCAAGCAACCGGATGCTGACCGTCATATCCGACGGACTCTCCGAGCGGAACGCAATCGTCTTCTCATCCGCCGCTTCGTCTTCGATACGCGAAGAGCTGACCAGAAGCTTGGCCGCTTTGCCGTCCCCTGCCGTACCCGCAGCGTCCAAATCGTATAATAAGCAATTGTCGCCCGGCTTCAGTTCCACGCTCTGGACGATCGGGAGATCATCCTCAAACAGGTCTATAAACCTTCCTTCGAGTATACTGCGGTCGGCAACCTCAGTCTCGTCCAACGCTTGCGCAATAACATAAGGACCG
The DNA here is from genome assembly GCF_004345425.1 of Paenibacillus sp. BK033. GTDB lineage: Bacteria > Bacillota > Bacilli > Paenibacillales > Paenibacillaceae > Pristimantibacillus. The sequence continues at coordinate 457,067 of NZ_SLVP01000001.1, read as the reverse complement.
CGTTTGACGCGAAGGATCCCGCTTTCCCGGTAAGCACCCGCTTCGCCTCTAAGCTTCAGCGCCAGTTGCACGTCGCTCCGGACGGAATCCGCGCCTTCGCCGGTACGCGATAGAGCGGCCGGATGCACGCGCCGCACAAGGACAAATCCGCCCCCGCAAGCATACTCGCCATCCTCCTGATTCGCCGCTAACCCCAGTGTTTCGAACAAATGCTGGTCCGGACGCTCGTAAGAGCGGCGGCTTCCTTCCCGGTTCCACCATTCGCGTACGCCATGGAAAGCATCCGTTCCGTCGCCGACGTAAATAAGCACGCCTCCGTCTCTGACCCAGCCCGCAATCGCTTGGTGCAAGCCCGCATGCTCAGGCTTCATGAACTCATAGCTGAGCAGCAGCACCTTGTAATCATCCAAGTATCCCGGGAAGGTCAGCGCGTTATCCAGCTGCACGGGGCGCAGAGGGATGCCATGCTTCACAAGCGGCAGCGCCAGCCCGTAAAACGCGGAGAAATCGAGCAGCTCCCGTTGTTCCGGCGACAGCATATCCGACGTTGTCACGCCGCCTTCTTTTTTGCCCGTAGAGATTTCCGGCTCTTCCGGCAGAACATCGCCTCGCTGGTACATCGCCGAATTGGACAAAAGCAGCCCGATCCCGCTTGTATAGACGTCAGTCTGCTCTTCCTCATGACGATGAAGATCCCGAAGCACGTTCATCACCGTAAGAAGAACGGTCTTGTAGCTCGGCGGTATTCCTTCCTTGCCTTTGCCGTCCTCTGTCGGATAGTCTCGAGTGAATACCCGCCACGGCCAAGGGCAGACCTCAAACTTCGATACGCCGGGATGAAGAAGGGAAGCGATAACGGTCGCCCGATAATTATAACGGTAATCACTCCAGCTATAACGGGGATTGTCCTCGATCGGATCGTGAAGGAACCACATATCCCTTCCCGTACCGCGGGTCAGCTCCTGCATGACGCCGTATTCCAGGAATGCCGTCTCGAAGGTACGCTCCCGCCGGATGCCTCTGTATACATTCGGCGTTCTGGCCGTACCCGTCCAGATCTGAGCGATAAACCCGTCGCAGGACGGCATCGACACAAGCAGCGCCTCCGGGCTGATAATGCGCCATTGCGTGTAGTTAATCAAGCTGTGAGTAGGAACATAGAACCGAACCTGACGGTTATAAGTAACCAGCGCGTATTCCTTCATCTGCGCGCAGAGCCGGTCAAGCGCGCGGTAGTACAGATACGCCTTCAGCTTCGAAGCCCGGTATTGCGCGTCCGGCGAGAGGTGGGGGGCCGTCCACGGCTCCCCGTAATAGGTCAGCCACTCGCGCTTGAACGCCTCGGAGTAACCCGATGCCGCCCAGTACTCCGGCTCCTCCAGATGGATGGCTTCGACGCCGCAGTCAATCGCCTTCTTGATATAGGTCGCCAAATATTCGGAGAAAGCGATGGTTGGATCCATATACGGCACGTCTTTCCCATGCTGAATATAGTTCCCGAACCGGTCCATCTGGGCCTCGTCCCAGTGATTTCTTCCGTCGAATTTCTCGTACAGATAATCCTGGTACTCGCCCCATGACACGCCGGTCATGAGATGAATCGTATAACCGGCTTTCCTCCAGCCCTCGATGCGCTCCTCCAGCTTATCCGACAACCCGTACACCATGACAAAATCCGTTCTTAGATCATACTTCGGACCATAGGGACGAGATTCCTGAAATCCCGTCCACTCGGCGCGTTCATGCTGTTTCCCCACTCGCATGATGCCTCCTTTGCGGCCGAACCGTCCGTTCGGCCAATCTTCTTCATTTGGTTTTGAAGGTCATTGATAGGCTGCGAAAAACCCTGAAAGGATAAGAAGTAGTTCTTGCCCCACATATTAATATAAATATTAGATATAATCAATATTTCATTAGTACATTTAAAAGGAACGGACATCTATTAGACTTAGCTATTTTAAGGATAAACTCGTTATATTTCGATAAGTTTCGTGGATTTTAGTCTGGTTTTAATTTAAATTAATATATTCAATATTATAAATTGAGATCTTATTTTACGTTTTTTCCTTTCACTAGCTAAAATATAGGGCGAAAGAATCATTTTCTGGCGGCACAACAAAAAACGGCAAACCGGAACGCATGATGCGTTTTGGCTTGCCGTCTTTAGGGCTGCTTTGAGCAGCCTGCGCATTTTATGCTAGAGTGCTAGAACGTCTCCAGAGGGATGGTTAAGACGTTGATTCGCGACCCGTCCTTCGCGCTGTTTTCGAAAAGCTCGAGCGTCAGCGTCCCGTTCGCAGGCAGCTGCTCTGGCGGAATCGTGATGTCCAAGGAGAACGGCGACCAGGCGGGCACCCCCTCCTCCAGCTGCTGATGGCCTTCGAGCAAATAATCATGGCCGTCCTCCACCGCGTATTGCATAACCGCCTCAAACACTCTGCCTTTTCCGGTCACGGTATAATGACCTGCCGAGCCGGTGACCAACACGTCGCAGAACGCGTTATTGCATGGGGCGATTGCAGCTCCCGAGGAAATGACGACCTTTCCCAGCTTGTCATTCCATGCCACGGAAGCGCCCAGCATATCCCCCATCGCCCTAAGCGGAACGTAAGTGTTGCCTTTATAGGTGAGGACAGGCAATCCCTGTCCGGTATAGGCCGAACCGTTAACTTCGATTGGATATGCCGCTTCCGTCAATGAATAACTTTTATTTGTAGCTGCCATGGAAGGCAAAGCCGACATCAGCAGACCTCCCATTACTAAGCCAACCATAAATCCTTTGTATCCCCGAAGCATGTCCGCACCTCATCTCCAGAATTCGCCTGCCTACCTTCTGTATTCCATTCTATGTGGACAAGCGTGCCGAACATGCCTGTTGCTGCGATAATAAAATTCGACAAACAAAAATACCCCTGCCTCCTCCCAAACGGGATTGAAGCAGGGGTTTTTCTTCAGGCGGCCTTACGCCATCTTCACCAAACTGTATTTTTTCTTGCCCTTGCGGATAATGATGAAGCGTCCTCCAATCGCGTGTTCCGAGGATACCTCGAGCGCTAGGTCGGTTACGCGCTCGCCGTTCATGGAGATGGCACCGTTCGTAATATCCTCCCGTGCTTGGCGCTTGGAAGGCTCGATCCCGAGATCAACCAGCCAATCCACGATGTTCTTCGCTTCGTTCGTCGCTTCGAATGTCGGCATTTCCTTGAAGCCCTGCTCGATCTCTTCCGCGCTAAGCGACTTGATATCGCCGCTGAACAACGCGGCCGTAATGCGTAGCGCTTGCTGCAGCAGCTCTTCGCTATGGACAAAGCGCGTCATCTCTTCGGCAAGCTTCTTCTGAGCTTCGCGTTTATGAGGCTCCGTAGCCACTTTCTCCGCCAAGCCTTCAATCTCTTCCTTCGAGAGGAACGTGAAGTATTTCAAGTATTTGACGACGTCACGGTCGTCCGTGTTAGCCCAGAACTGGTAGAACTCGTAAGGAGTGGTCTTCTCCGGATCCAGCCAGATGGCGCCGCCCGCCGTCTTGCCGAACTTCGTTCCGTCAGCCTTCAGCATAAGCGGAATCGTCAGGCCAAACGCTTTCGCTTCGCTGCCTTCCTTCTTGCGGATCAGGTCAAGGCCGCTCGTGATATTGCCCCATTGGTCGGAGCCCCCGATTTGAAGCTGCACGTCCTCCTCCCGGTACAAATGCAAGAAGTCGAGCGATTGCAAAATTTGGTACGAGAACTCCGTAAACGAAATACCGCTCTCAAGCCGGCTCGATACGACATCCTTCGCAAGCATCGTGTTGATGCTGAAGTTTTTGCCGTAGTCGCGAAGGAACTCGATAACGTTGATCTTATGCGTCCAGTCATAGTTGTTAACCATGCGCATATTGTTATCGCCTTCGGTGAGGAACAGCTTGCGAAGCTGCGCGCCAAGCGCTTCCACGTTCGCCTGAATCTGTTCCAGCGTCTGCAAAGAACGCTCGGATGTGCGGCCGCTTGGGTCGCCAATCGTACCGGTCGCTCCCCCGATCAGAATAACCGGACGATGGCCCGCCAGCTGGAACCGCTTGAGCACCATAAACGGGATCAAGTGGCCGATATGCATGCTGTCTCCCGTCGGATCAACCCCGCAATAGAGCGAAACAGCCTTCTCGTTCGTCAATTCTCGCAATCCCTCTGCGTCGGTTTGTTGGTTAATGGCGTCGCGCCATTCCAGTTCGTCAATAATGTTCATTGGTCTAATCTCCTTTTTAATCGTGGTAAAAACAAAAAAACGCCCCTATGTCTGAATAGACATAGGGACGATTAGTTACCGTGGTACCACCCAACTTGCATGAAGCCGCCTTGCGCAAGGCTGACCTTCATACCGCTCTAGGCGAGATATCGTTCGCCGCAACCGCCCGGCATTACCCGGGATGCTCCAGAGTGTATTTCGCGGGACTTAATGTGTGCCGGGTTCCATCGCCCCCCGGCTTTCTAGAACAGGGATTAAGCCGCTACTGCGCTCTTTCGCCGCATAAGTTATATCAAGTTACAGAAATTATAGAGAATGGCGCAATAAATGTCAATCGCTTATCGCTCGCAGCCGGCTTAGGAGTGGAAGCTTGCTTTTCTTTTCAGAATCCTTACTCCGTTAAGCGGAAGGTCAAGCACATTGCCCACCTTGCCGCCGGCAAGAACATCCTCGTACGCCTGCTCGTCGAGCTTTACTTGCTGCGCCGACTCGCTGAAGTTCATCACGAATACATAATCGAACTCGCCGTCGGAGCGCAGTTGGGCCGTAACGCCTTGCGGAAGCTCCGTCTCCACGACGCGCTTCAGTCCTTCCTGCTCGACCAGCTTCTTGAAGAAATCGGTGAAGAACGGCTCCGTATTGCGGGAAGCGACGTAATACGCTTTGCCTTCGCCAAGCTGGTTCACCGTCAGTGCCGGACGGCTCGCGTAGAAGTCATCGCCGTATACGGCCAAAGCTTCCGCGCCTTCCAGGTGAATCAGGTCGCAGAGTTCAATCGCATCGTAAGAGCCTGCAAGACCCAGCTTGTTGCCTTCCGACATCACAACGCTGTTCTTTTCCCCGTCGTACAGGGAGTCAATCTCTTCGGACCAGATGCCAAGCGTCTTGCGGAGCGGTCCAGGGAAGCCTTCCAGGAAGCACAGATCGCTTTCGTTCACGATACCCGACCAGTACGTCGCAACAAACGTGCCGCCATTTTTCACAAACTCCTCAATCCGCTCGCCAACGCCCGGGCGAACCATGTACAGCATTGGCGCAATCAGCAGCTTGTAAGAATCAAACGCGCACTCCGAATCAATAATGTCGACGGGCACGCCCATATCCCACAGAGGACGGTAGTGACGTTTCAACGTTTCTTCGTAATGAATGCCGCAGTTGCGCGGTCCTTGCGAGTCCTTCACCGCCCAGCGGTTCTCCCAGTCATTGATAAGCGCTACCTCGGGCTTAACCGAAGTGCCAACTACCTCTTGCAGCTTCTCAAGCGCCTGGCCCACATCCGTCACATCCTTGAAGACGCGGGTATTCTCATGACCGACATGGTCCACGACGGCGCCGTGCAGCTTCTCGCTGGAGCCGCGGCTTTTGCGCCATTGGAAATATTGAACCGTATCCGAGCCGTGGGCAACCGCCTGCATGGAAGCGAGCAGATGCATGCCCGGCTTCTTCAGCTTGCTGATCGGCTGCCAGTTCGTCATGCTTGGCGTGCTCTCCATCAGCATAAACGGCTTGCCGCCTTTGAGCGAACGGAATACGTCATGGTTGAAGCCGATCCACGCCGCAAGCTCGCTTTGATCCTTCGCGTCATGCCAGGTCGGATAAGCATCCCACGAGATCACGTCGAGAAGCTCGGAGAATTTCCAGTAGTTCAGCGGCTCAAAGTCCAGCATGAAGTTGGTTGTAATCGGCAGCTCCGGATTAATCTCGCGAAGCGGCTCCATTTCGTTGCGGCAGAAATCCACCGTTTGATCGGTTACGAATCTTCTCCAGTCCACGTTCATGCCGTGCACCGCTTTTTCCCCGCGGTAGGTTGGCGTATCGATCTGGCTGAAGCTTGTATATTTATGAGCCCAGAAGGTTGTCCACCAGGCGTGGTTCAACGCTTCAATCGTGCCGTAGCGCTTCTTCAGCCAGTTCTGGAAGGCTTCTCTGCAGTAGTTGCAATGGCATTCGCCGCTGTATTCGTTGGAGATATGCCAGCCGATGACTGCCGGATGCTGCGAATAACGCTCTGCCAGCTTGCGGTTCATCTCCTTCACCTTCGCGCGGTATACCGGAGAAGAGAAGCAATGGTTATGGCGCGCGCCGTGCATATTGCGGATTCCGTTCTCCTCTACGCGGAGAACCTCCGGATATTTCTCCGACATCCAGGCCGGTCTTGCGCCGCTTGGCGTGGCAAGCAAGGCATAAATGCCGTTCGCCGCGAAACGGTCCAGCAGCCGGTCCATCCATTCAAACGTATATACGCCTTCTTCAGGCTCATAAGCTGCCCAAGAGAAAATGCCGACCGACATCACATTACTGCTCGACAGCTTCATCAGGCGGATATCTTCTTCGAGAACATGAGGATAATCAAGCCATTGGTCCGGGTTATAATCCGCTCCATGGAGCATTTGCGGGAATTTGGGGCTGATTGGCGGGAACTTCAGGGTCATCGGTGTTAACCTCCATACAAGTAAATTGTCTATTACGATATTAATATTGTAATACGCTTTCAGATCCAATAAAATCACATTATATTCACATCACTTTAAATATATGAAACCGGAAGTGGCTCCATTATGGATAAATTGGTATTTCCGATTCTGGCCGATTCCGACCGCAAGCTCCCCCTTTTCGTAGACATTATCGGCCACTGGAATAACCAGGAGACGATCGACCGTCAGCAGGGCTTTCCGCATTATCAGTGGCTTCAGTCCACCGGCGGAGAAGGCGAGCTGTGGATCGGAGACGAGCGGTATACCGTAAAGGCCGGTCAGGGGTTTTGTCTCTTCCCCGGCGTTCCCCACCGTTATTATGCGGTCCGGGAACCGTGGGATGTTTATTTCATCAGCTTTGGCGGCAGTCTGGCGCAGGACTTGCTTGCCCAAGCCGGCATCAAAGAACCCGGTCTGTACTCCGTTACCGACAGCGAAATGATCGTTGCCCATCTGCGCGGCATTTCCGCCATGGCGGAGTCGGGACTTCCTTTTCTCGGTCTTGAATGCTCGAAGCTGTTGTATCTGTTCCTGCTCGACTTGATGAAGGTGGTACAGGTCAGCACCCAATCCGCCGAGCAATATTACATGCGGCTCAATCCGGTCATCCGTTATATCGAAGAGCATATCGACAGCGTCATGACCATGCAAGATTTATCTTCGCGCATTGGCGTTACTCCGCAATATCTGTGCCGCTTGTTCAAGCAGCTGATGGGCATGCGGCCGATGGAATACGTGAACCGGGAACGGATTAACCGCAGCAAGGAACTGATGTTTCTAGGCCGGGAGCATAAAATGCACGAGATTGCGGCGAAGGTTGGCTTCGACAGCGCCAGCTATTTCAGCACCGTCTTCAAGAGGCTTGAGGGCATGAGTCCGGAGCAGTTCAAGAAGATGCATGGCATTCATTAGCAAGTCTGAGCTTCTTCAATGGCCGGCACGAGCAGGCAACCATGCGGCTTATCGGTTATAATGGTGGGGATAAAGTTTGATAGAAGGAGGCTTGTCCATGACAAGCGGCAACAAGCAACTCGTAATTGACACCATTGAATCCCATGCGAAAAACTTCAAACAAATCTCGCGAACGATTGGGGCTAATCCGGAGCTGGGCCACCAGGAGTTCAAATCCGCGGCCATGCTGACTGAGGAGCTGGAGAGACAAGGCTTCTCGGTTGAAAAGGGTACGCTTGGCATTCCAACCGCTTTTATCGGAACCTATGCGACCGGCAAGCCGGGTCCAACCGTTGCTTTTCTATGCGAATATGACGCCCTGCCGGAAATCGGACATGCCTGCGGCCATCATCTCATCTGCACGATGGGAATTGCGGCAGCCGTTGGGCTAAAGGCCGTCATGGATCAATTTGGCGGAACGATCCGCGTCTACGGAACGCCTGCCGAAGAAACCAAAGGCGCCAAGGTGCCGATGTCCGAAGCCGGTCTGTTCGACGACTGCGACTTCGCGCTGATGGCGCATCCTTATTATACGTTTGAGAAATCCGGCGATTCGCTTGCGCTTGACGCGATCCGGTTCGAATATTTCGGCAAGCCTGCCCATGCGGCGGCAAGCCCTTACGAAGGCGTGAATGCCCTCGACGCGGTTCTGCAGCTGTTCAACAGCATTAATGCTCTCCGGCAGCAGACACGAAGCGATGCCCGCATTCATGGCATTATCGATAACGGCGGCAAAGCGCCCAACGTCATTCCGGACTACGCTTCCGCCCAATTTTATGTCCGTTCCGCTACCCGGGCCTACACGGACGAGCTTGCCGAGAAGGTTCGCCGCTGCGCCGAAGGTGCGGCTCTGCAGACCGGCTGCAGGCTGGAAATGAGCAATTATGAATTTTCCTATGACGAGCTGCTCACGAATGAGGCTTTGTCCGAATGCTTCACCGCCAATCTGCTTGAGCTAGGCGTGAAGCCGGAAGAGATCGAGACCGGGAAGGATCATGGCTCCCTGGATTTGGGCAATGTATCCGTCCGCTGCCCCGCCATTCATCCTTATGTCAAAATCGTCGAGGAGCGCTTCCTTCTCCACACCGTGGAATTCCGCGATGCCGCGATGACGGAGCGCGCGCTCGAGCGGATGATTTTCGCCGCCAAGACGCTGGCGGCTACCGCTTACGACGTGGTTGCCGATCCCGCTTTGCTCGCCAGGATTCGCGAGGAATTCGAGCAAAGAACCCGGACATAAACGCAACTTGCTGAACATACTTTCATGAAAGGCTTCTCTTCGCCTGAGCATTGGTGAAGGAAGCCTTTTTGCTTGCGGAAGAAGCAGGATTCACCGCTAATCCTAACGAATAGACATCACAAGGCGATGGTTCTACCATCCATTTCCTATTTTCAAAACCCATGAACAAGAGAGGTCAGGTGTATCCAAGTGAAATTTAATGAGTATCGTTACGAACGTCCCGATGTAGCGTCCTTCGAGAAGCAGTTCAAGGAGCTTCTATCCGCCTTTAACGCGGCAAGCCGATTCGAGGAGCAGGACGCGGCAATGACCGGCCTCAACAAGCTGCGGAGCGAATTTGATACGATGCAGCAAATTGCGAGCATCCGTCATTCGATTGATACAAACGATGAATTTTATAAAGCCGAGCAGGATTTCTTCGACGAGAACGGACCTGTCGTTCAGGAGTACATAACGGATTATTACCGGGCGCTTGTGAATTCGGCGTTCCGCTCGGAGCTTGAAAACAAATGGGGCCGTCAGCTGTTCCAGCTGGCCGAACTCTCGCTGAAGACGTTCAGCCCGGAGGTTATCGAGGACCTGCAGCAGGAGAACAAGCTGTCCACGGAATACACGAAGCTTATTGCTTCCGCCAAAATCATGTTCGACGGCGAAGAACGGACGCTTTCGCAGCTATCGCCGTTCCAGCAATCGACCGACCGCTCCGTCCGCAAACAGGCTTCCGAGGCTTCTTCCGGATTCATGAGCGAGAATGAAGCTGAATTTGACCGGATTTACGACGAGCTTGTGAAGGTGCGTACCCGCATCGCGAAAAAGCTGGGCTTCGCGAATTTCGTTGAGCTTGGTTATGCCCGCATGAGCCGCACCGATTATACGGCGGAGATGGTGGCGAATTTCCGCAATCAGGTGCTTGAGCATATCGTGCCGGTGGCGAGCAGGCTGAAGGAACGCCAGCGCGAGCGCATTGGCGTCGACCATCTCTATTACTACGACGAGAACCTTGCTTTCCTGTCGGGCAATGCGAAGCCGAAAGGCAGCCCGGATTGGATCGTCGAGAACGGAGCTCGAATGTATGCGGAGCTGTCGCCGGAGACGGACGAGTTTTTCCGGTTTATGCTGGATAACGGCCTGATGGATCTCGTTGCGAAAAAAGGCAAGCAAGGCGGCGGTTATTGCACCTACATCAGCGAATACGGCGCACCGTTTATTTTCTCCAACTTTAACGGTACTTCCGGAGATATCGACGTGCTGACGCACGAAGCCGGCCATGCCTTCCAGGTGTACGAGAGCAGAAGCTTCGCCGTGCCGGAATACGCCTTCCCGACTTATGAGGCCTGCGAGATTCATTCGATGAGCATGGAGTTTTTCACCTGGCCGTGGATGGACCTGTTCTTCAAGGAGGACGTGGATAAATACCGGTTCCAGCATTTGGCGAGCGCCCTTCTCTTCCTCCCTTATGGCGTAACGGTTGACGAATTTCAGCATTTTGTCTACGAGAATCCGGATGCTACTCCTGCTGAGCGGAAGGCTGCTTGGCGCGAAATCGAGAAGAAATATTTGCCGCATCGCGATTACGAGGAGAACAGCTATCTCGAGCAAGGTGCTTTCTGGCAGCGTCAGGGGCATATTTTCGGCAGTCCGTTCTACTATATCGATTACACCCTGGCTCAAATCTGTGCCTTTCAGTTCTGGAAAAGAATGCACGAGGACCGGACATCGGCATGGGCCGATTATCTCAAGCTTTGCCGTCAAGGCGGAAGCCTTTCCTTCACCGAGCTTGTTAAGGTTGCCGGCCTGATCTCGCCGTTCGAGGATGGCTGCGTTACTTCCGTCATCGGCAGCATCGACAGCTGGCTGGAAAGCGTAGACGATAAAGCGCTGTAAGGAGGGGGTAGTGGTGAACGTTATCTTTCGCCCGCTGAGTGAGCTTCCGATTATCGGGGTGTCTGAGCTGTGGAACCAGTCCTTCGAAGGTTATTTGGTTCCGGCTGCGCTTCCGCTCGACCGGTTCATCGGCCGGACCGCATCTGAAGGTCTCTCGCTTGAGCATTCCCTTGCCTGTTATGTCGACGGCGAAGCCGCCGGACTCGTTATGAACGGCTTCCGTGAATACGGCGGCCGAACGCTGGCTTGGAACGGCGGTACCGCCATCAAGCCGGCGTTCCGAGGCAAGGGCATTGGCAAGGCCCTTATGCTGAGGAATCTGCAGCTATACGAGGAATTAGGCGTTGTTCAAGCGAATCTCGAGGCGATCTCGCAAAATGCGAATGCCATTCGGCTGTACGAATCCATTGGATATAAGCAGATAGACCGTCTCCTGATCCAGTCCACGGAGCAGCCGATTCCGGATATGGACGATACGTACGAGCATCCGTTCCAGATTGCGCTAGGCATGGCAGCGGAAGCCGCGCGGCTACCGTTCTACTCCGCGGGCGAAGTCTGGCAGGCCGGTCTGACCAGCTTGAAGGATGGCGAGAGCGTTGCCGTCTTTGACGGCGGAGAAGCAGCCGGTTATGCCTTGTACAGGAGGACGTTCAGCCCGGACGGCGATCTGACGGGCATTGTCCTGTACCGGGCTGAAGTAGCTCCGGGCCGTACCGACGCCAAGGCTGTATTGGCGGCTGCACTGCACGAGGTATGGCAGCCCGGCGAAACTTGCCGGCGCTCGGCCTTTAATATCCGGGCATCCAATACGGCCCTTGCCGAGGTGCTGGCCGGGATGGGACTTGCAACCACCATGGAGCAGGTGTTGATGGTGCGAGAGATGTAGCTGTGATTAAGGTTAAGGTCCCTAAGGGACTTAAACTTACTATCCCGGTTACGCAAAAAGACCCCGCCGGGGTCTTTTTTTCATTATCTGCTTACCTTACCATCAGCTGTCTCCGTGATCAACCCGCCGATTCTAGCCTTCTTCCGCTTATCATTGCCATTTAGTCCTCCGGATTTATCCATAAGACCCTCTCAGGGTCTTACTCAAATCCAGGGGCAGAGCTCTGCCCCTATCGAACAAAATGACTCAGAACAAACACGGCAGGCGAGTTCCAGTAGATCGTCACTTCGTTTGTCGAGTAGCTTTCCATAGCATCGGCGAAGGAGGCGGCAGGAGCTCTGCCTGCCAGATGCTCGCGGGCATAGTCGTCCTGAAGGCCCTGGTTAGGACCGCCGGATACCAGCCCCGGAACCGGCTCTTCCACGCCGTCGCCTTCGGATGGGCGATGATGCGGATGCTTAACCGGCCGGCTGCCGAACCCCGTTACATAACTAATGCCCATTACATTCATCCCGAACAGATAATGAACGTGATCCAGCGCCAGATCCGCATACGCGGCCGTTCCCGCAACACGATCAGCCATTAACAATAACATCGCATGATTGAGCACCAGCATATTGCTGCCCCATCTGTACTGCTCCGCCTGTAAAGATACGCCGTATCCGTCCTTCCGGCTTACATCGGCAAGCCGCTCGGCTCGTTCCGACAGACCTGCCCGCAGCCGCTCCGCAAGTGCCTGATCCCGCGTCCGTTCGGACAAGAGATAGGAGATGGTCCCGTAGCCGCCCATATCGGCCCAGCCCAGCTCATACTTGTCGAATTCCCGCTCCGCCAATAGAAGAAAAGCGTCATGATACCGTTCCTCTCCCGTTGCACGATACAGCTCGGCCGCCGCCCAATACCGCTCATCGTCATCGAGCCTATCGCCGTATTCCCCCGTTACGATCTCGGGCGGATTGCGGAAGCCCGGCACCTTTGGATGCCGCTCGAGCCACTCCCATGCCCGCTCGGCTGCCGTTTTGCAGCCGGACGCAAACACCGAATCGAAGCCTCCGTAGACGCGCGATGCCATCGCCATAATAGCAGCAAAGCAGCCCGTTGCCGTTGCCGATACCGGGGATACGTACAGTTCGTCCGTATCGTCCTCCGGCATGGTATCTGCGGCAGGGAACCGCAAAGTCGTCAGCTTGTGAAACACGCCGCCCGACTCCTCATCCTGCATGCGCTGCATCCATTCCAGCTCGTACCGGCATTCATGAAGCACATCCGGCATCACGCCGTCTGTTTCAGGCAAAGGCAGCGCTCGCGCGAATGCATCCGGATAACATTCGTAAGCCAGCAGCAAATCGGCAACCGCTTTTGCTCCCGGACCGACGTATTTGCCATAGTCGCCGGCATCATGCCATCCGCCCCAGGCATCCACCTGTCTCGTTTCATCTCCGTACACAAGCGCAGGTGACAGATGGCACGCATCATGCTTCCATACTCCCGCATAAGACTCGTCCAGCTCGCTTCCGCACCGGAAATAATAAAACGCTTTCAACAAAGCCTGAAAAGCAGACCCATAAACCTCATCTCCGATAACAAACCAATCCGAGACTTGCCCTTCCTCCGTCTCCAGCCTGTAGGCCCCCGCTTGCTGCACGCTTGAAAAATCGGCCCGGCAAACTTTCATGCCGCTGGATCCGTCCTCGGCAGCAGTCCCCGTTTCCCCTTCCAACACCACTTCGCCAGTTGTCTGGTTAATCAACCTGAACGTTCCGCCGTCTCCTTCTATAACTGCCGTCTTCCGGTCCGTCCTCCGGAAGCCCAGCTGATTAACCGCAATGACACTCCGCTTCGTCTGTTCCATAAGCAGCCCCTCTTTTCCCATGAAATCGATTATGCCGCTACAGTATAGCCCATCCTCTTCTTAATTGAACTACCGAAACTAAAGAACATGCTGCAAGATCTTCACATCAATCCTTTCCAACAATCGATATCAACACAAAAAGGCCCTCATTGCTGAGCAGCCTTTGCAGCCAATCGCATGTCTATTCTATCGGTACAACACCTTGTCCACATTGTATTTCGCCCGGAATTGATTGATCAGGTAGGTCTCGTAAATTTCTCGCTCCACCGGATCCTCATTCACGTAAATCTCGATCTTGGTCACTTCGTCGCGGTAATTCTTCATCGGCGACACGCTGTCCTCGAAATGCTTCTTTATGCGGGGTCTCAGCTTTCTGGCCTTGCCGACGAACAGCACGTCTCCCTTGAAATTGTAGAAAATAAAGAAGCCGCCCTTTTCGCGCGTGATCAGATGGAAATCCGTGAAATTGTAAATATGGCTGAGCTGCGGATTCGTCTGCTTGTAAATCGTAACGTCCGGTTCCGGAATCGTAATGGTAATCAAAAAATTCACTTCTCTTTCCTTAATTAGGTCTCCATCGTATTGTATCACAATTTAAGGAAACCAAGCCTTGCGCAGCCGAATAATTCCGTCGCGGATTTTCCGCTCGTCAAGTCCGCCGAATCCAAGCATAATGTAAGAGGGAGGACATGCCTCCGGATTCAGCCAATGCTTCCTTGGCGTATAAGCGATGACCCCGTACTCCAGTGCCTTCTCCACAAGCTCATCGCCGGAGCGCCCGTAGACGTCAAGCAGCAGATGCATACCCGACCGCTCCCCGATAATGCCGACATGGCTGCCAAGCTGTTCCCGAATCGTGCGAAGCAGCATCCGGTGACGGGTCTGGTACAGCTTCCTCATCTTGCGGATATGGCTTTCGAAATAACCTTCCTTCATGAACCGGTACATGGCGGCCTGAATAAGCGGCGATACCGACTGGCTGTAAGCCTGCAGCTTGCTGCCGAAATCCTGCGCTGCCCTTTCCGGCAGCACCATATAGCTTAGCCGCACTCCCGGCAGGAAAGACTTCGAGAACGTCCCCAAATAAATAACCTTGTCCCCGGTATCCAGCGCCTTAAGCGCCGGAATCGGCTGCCCCTGATAACGCAGCTCGCTGTCGAAATCATCCTCTACGATATAGCCGTCCTGATCATAAGCCCATTGAAGCAGCTTGATCCGGTTGTGAACCGGCATAATCATCCCGAGGGGAAACTGATGGGAAGGCGTCACGTATACCAGGCGGGCCGCGCTTTCCCTCAGATGCTCGACCGAGATCCCGTCATGCTCCAGCGGCATGGGAATGATCCTTCGCCCCATGTTCATCAGAACCGTTCTAACCCCGTTATAACCGGGCTCCTCCATCGCAATCGCCTCGGGCAGAGGCAGCAGCTGGGCCAGCAGGCTGACCATCGTCTGCGTCCCGGCGCTTAAGAAAATTTGATCCGGCGCGCATACCACTCCGCGCGACTGGTACAAATAACGGGCAATCTCGGACCGAAGACCCTTGTGTCCCTGGCGGTCGCCGTAGCCGTATACCTCCGTCGTGCACTCCTCGAGCGCGTCCACCAGACACTTCTTCCACAGCCGCACGGGAAAATGCTCCAGCTCTACATCGCCGTATTCAAAGTTAATCGCGCCTGGCGGCAGCGAGTCCAGGCTCGACTCAACCGCCGCTCTGACCGGCCCTGTCTCCTTAATCCCCTCGAGCTGATCCAGCGACATGACGTATAAGCCGCTGCGATGCCTGCTCTGAATATAGCCTTCCGCCAGAAGCTGCTGATAAGCCGTTTCGACGGTGTTTTTGCTGACGGACAAATAAACGGAGAGCTGGCGGATCGAGGGCAAACGCTCATTTTCGCGCAGCATCCCCTGCTCGATCTGTCCCTTTAAATAGGCAAATAGCTGCTGATAAAGCGGAGTCCCGCTTTGTTTATTCAAATCCGGCGTTAAACCGATCATCCTGCCACCTCAATCTGTACCCCTCATTTCGAATGAAACTGTACCTTTTGACAGGGACAGATTCCTTCTACAATGATAACACAATGAACCGAAAGAAAGGCAGTGAAGTGAAATGTTTCCTATTCGCTTGCAAAAAAGAGCCTGCACCGATGCAGGCAAAATCGAACGTTTCCTGGGGCAGGCCCGAACCGGATTTCTTGGCCTCGCCTCAGGCAATGTTCCTTATGTCGTTCCTTTAAACTTCGTCTGGAAAGACAACGCCATCTATTTCCACGGTGCATCCGAAGGTCGGAAAATCGAAATGATTGCCGATAACCCTTCCGCCTGCTTTACGGTCAGCGAAGAGTACGGCACGATCGCCGATCCCACGCCCGCCCATGTCGATACCGCTTATATGAGCGTCATTATTTACGGTACCATCGAGAAGGTCGACGATTGGGAGGAGGCAACCGCCGCCATGCAGGTCATGCTGGACAAATACGTTCCCGGTTATTTCGACCGGCCGCTTGCGAAGACCCATCTGGAGCGCTACGTCTCCTCGATGGGCAGCAAGACCTCGGTATTCAAGCTGGTATCCAGCTCTCTCTCCGCGAAGGAAAGCGAAGTGAATCCGGCAAAGATGTACAGTTCCGGCCGTACCGCCCACGACGACCTTCGCTAAGCGCACGGGAAGAGCCTCTGCAGCACGCAGAGGCTCTCTCCGTTAGTTTTTCAATTCCGGAATCACGTATTGCGGCTCCCTGCCGTATAACGCATCCACCAGGTTGCGGGCCGCAACCATGGCCATGTCGTTCCTCGTTTTCTTCGTTGCCGATCCGATATGCGGCAGCGTCACCACATTATCGAGCCGGAGCAGCGGATTATCGAGGCTGACCGGCTCCTTCTCGTATACGTCAAGTCCTGCCGCATAAATCCGTTTCGTGCGCAGAGCTTCGATCAGAGCCGCCTCGTCTACCGTCTCGCCGCGCGATACGTTAATAAAGATCGCCGTGCGTTTCATCCGGTTAAACTGCTCCTCGCCAATCATATGCTTGGTCTCCGGCGTAAGCGGAGTCATCAGCACGATAAAATCCGACTGCTCCAGAAGCTCGTTCAGAGGCAGATAATTTACGCCAAGCCTTTCCTCCGTCTCCGGCTTGCGGCTGCGGTTGTAGTAGGAGACCTCCATGTCAAATCCGAATTTGGCGCGCTTTGCGATTTGCTCGCCAATGCGTCCCATCCCGATAATGCCTAGCTTCGCGTGATGCACGTCCAGACCGAACAGCTGCTCGCCCACGCCGCGCTGCCATCCGCCGCTGCGGACGAGATTATGCAGCTCGGTCACTCTTCTGGCCGCCGCCAGCATAAGGGCCAGCGTTAAATCCGCCACCGTCTCATCCAGCACATACGGCGTATGGGTGCCAATTATGCCGCGTTTTCTCATCGCGTCCAGATCGTTATGGTTGTAGCCTACCGAAATATTGCTGACCGCCCGCAGCTTCGGCGCCGCGCTTAGCAGCCGCTCGCTGATGGCATTGCCGGCTGCAAGCAGCCCTTCCACGTCGCCGAGCTTTTCGGCAAGCTCCTGCCCGGTAATCGCTCTCTCCGGGTTTTGCCACATTTCGCAATCGCAATATTGATCGAGGTATGCTTTTACCTCGTCGGATACTTTGGATGATAGGTACACTTTTGGCCGCATGCCGTCATCTCCTCTCGCGTTATGACTCTATTATACCTATGTCTCCGCCGATTTGGCGAATGGTTGCCTTTAACGCCGAAGCCCACTACAATGAAGAAGGCAACCTGTCGCCCGGGGCGGCAAGTGCAATAAGATACTTCAACGTAAGGTGGGACCGGCAAAGGTGGAGCCGTTTAACGAGAAAGTTGTCTATGAAAACCCTTTGTTATCCTTGCGTGTCTGGCAGCCGATCCGTAAGGATGACGATTTCACCAACTGGCATTATCACCGGCAGCTAGAGCTGCTCTATATTATAAAAGGCAGGCTTGATGTGGATGTCGAGGAAGAGAGCTACCATCTCCAGCCGGGCGACATCATTATGATCGGCGCTTCCCAGCTTCACCGCGACCGGAGTGTCGGGCATCTCGACTACATCGTCCTGCAGTTCGAGCTGGAGCCGTTTTTCGATCAGAGCACGATCGCTTATATGCGCTACTTCTCCGAGACCGAGAATCCGCTCAGCATGGCCAATTATATTTTTCAAGAGAACGGCAAGGTGAAGAAGCAGATCGGAGACTATATCCGACAGCTGCATCAGGAGGCGGAACGCAAGGAGACCGGCTACGAAATCGCGGTCAGCGTTCTGATCAAGCAAATTCTGCTGACCCTGCTGCGCAACGATAACCGGAAAATGCTCGCCGAGCAGGACGACTTCGACCGCCTCCGGCTGAAGCCTGTCCTGGACTATGTCGAGAACCGGCTGACCGACCGGATTCAGGTGGAGGAAGTCTGCCGGATCGCCAACATGAGCTATTATTACTTCGTCAAGTTTTTCAAGAAAACGATAGGGATGTCCTTCACGGAATTCGTCAATTACCGGAAAATCAAATGGGCGGAGCGCATTCTTCTTACGAAGGATCTAAGCATTACCGAGGTCGGAGAACGGATCGGAATGCCTAACATGGCCCACTTTTATAAGATGTTCAAGAAGTACAATGACTGCTCCCCCAAGCAATTCCAGCGCAAGATGCTGGATTGGAACCGGCAATAGCGCAAACAAAAAACTCGTCCACCTTATCCCTTTGGTGTGACGAGTTTTTTTGACATGACCAATTTATAACCAACGCCGCGAATCGATTCGATCTGTACGGATTGACCCAGCTCCAGCTTCTTGCGCAGCGAGCTGACATGAACGTCAACCGTACGCTGCCCGCCGATATAATCAAAGCCCCACACCACGTTCATCAAATCATCTCGCGTAATAACCATCCCCGGACGCTGTACGAGATACAGCAGCACTTCGAATTCCTTCGGACGAAGCGGAACGGTCTCCCCGTTCAGAATGACTTCGTATTTCTCCGGATAAATCGACAAATCTCCTACGGTAATGACCTTCTCGGACGTTTCGATCGGCACCGAGTCATCCTGCTGCGTCCGGCGCAATACCGCCGATACCCTCGCGAGCAGCTCGGCAACGCCAAACGGCTTCGTGATATAATCATCCGCGCCATGCTTCAGCCCTTGAACGACTTCCTCCTCCGCATTGCGGGCGGTCAAAATAATAATAGGCGTCTTTACGCCATTCTGGCGAAGCCTTGTTAGTATTTCAAAGCCGTTCAAGCCTGGCAGCATGATGTCCAAAATAATGAGATCGAACGCGCGCTGCAAAGCGGTTTGAAGCCCGGTTGCACCATGATCAATGACAGTCGTATCGTAACCCTCTTGCGTCAGATTATACGACAAAAGACGCGCGAGTGTCGGTTCATCCTCAATAACGAGCACTTTATGTGACATGAGTACCTCCAGCCTGTCCAGCCTGGACACAGATTTCTACCTTATTTTATCACGATTTCATGAAGAATGGGTAAATTTTTCGACCGGCTGTTATTGCTGAAGAACGGGCAGCTCGATGACAAATGTCGAACCGACGCCTACGGCGCTTGTGACCGTTATCGTGCCTTTGTGCAGCTCAATCAGATGCTTGACGATCGACAGACCAAGTCCCGTGCCGCCTGAACTTCGTGATCTTGCCTTATCGACCCGATAGAACCGCTCGAAAATCCTCGGCAGATCCTTCTTCGGAATGCCGATGCCGGTATCGCTAATCTGAATCCGGATATGATCCTCATCGACGCTGGCGATATTCACCGACACTTTACCGCCTTCTGGCGTATAGTTTATGCCATTTGCGATAACATTCATCATAATTTGCCGTAGACGGTCCTCATCGGCTTCCACGTACAAGCCATGCTCCATCTCCAGCTGCAGCTTGATCGATTTCTTCGCCGCCTCCGACTCCATCATCGTTACGGTCTTCGTCATGAACGAATCCATCTCCACCGGCGAGAAGTAAAGCGGAACACGCTTCGATTCGATTTTCGACAAGGCCAGTATGTCCCCGATGAGACGGTTCAGCCTGTCGCTCTCGTCATAAATGATCTGCAGGAAGGAACGCGCGGTCTCCTCATCGTTCACCGCCCCGCCAAGAAGCGTCTCGGCGAAGCCTTTCACGGCCGCGATTGGCGTCTTCAGCTCATGGGATACGTTCGCGACGAACTCGCTGCGCATCCGCTCCAGGCGGCGGATCGCCGTTACGTCCGCAAGCACGAGCAGCACCCCGCCGAATTCCTGGTTCTCCTGGAGAATCGGTACCAGGTTAAGCTCCAGCAAGCGCTCCTCCGGAAAGTAGAACGTAATCTCCTCGCGGATATGCTCACGGCTCTCCAAGGCCTCCTGAATCAGCTGGGAAAGCTCGTATTGCTGCTTGGCTTCCGCGTAATTCCTTCCGACGAGCTCGCCGGACGAGATACCCAGCAGCTCGCCCGCGCGGCGGCTCATCAGCAGAATTTTGCCGGCCTTGTCAATCATCATAACGCCGTTAATCATGTTATCAAGCACGCTCTCCAGCTGGCTTTCGTTTTGCCGGATCCGCGTCATTTGCACCTCAAGGCTTTCAGCCATGGCATTAATAGCATGACCAAGCTCGCCAACTTCATCCTGCTTTCTGACCTTCACCCTCGCTTTATAATCCATCTGCTTGATGCGCTGGGCAACCTTCGTGATTTGTTCCAGCGGACGGGTTAAGCTTAAGGCGATTCGATAGCTGATAAAAGCGGCAACGATAAACAAAATCAGCAGCCCGATAATGAGCACGGTCCACAGCTGATTGATGCTCTTGTCGACTTCCTTCAAGCTCATCGCCAGGCGGATCACATTGGAATGCGGGTCCGAAGGATCTACCGCCAAGGCTACATACAATAAATTTTCCTTCAACGTATCGCTGTACCGGATAGCCCGTCCGATGCCGTCTTTATGAGCTTCCACAACCTCTACCCGCGTGCTGTGGTTATCCATCGTTTCCGGGGCATGATCCGAATCGCCAAGGACGGTGCCGTCGCCGGCTATGAAGGTCACCCTTGTATCGGCATAAGTCTTAAGATTCTCGGCTTCCTTCGTGAAATACGGGAACAGCGCCGTATTATCTCCCTGCTTCCACTCGGTTTTGGCCAGAATGATATGCATCTCGCGGATCATGTTATCCTCAAGCGCATTGATATGGTTATCCTTAAACGTCTTTGCCATGAAGAGACCGGCCGCGGTTACGGATAACGCAAGAATAATGATCATGGTTAACGTTAATCGGTTGCGAAAGCTGTTCATGGCCCTTCATCTCCAATTAGACTATTTGTCACTCGTATTATCGTACATGCCGTCATGCGGCTTTGCCAGTCTTGTTTTTGTTAAGTTTTTGTAAAACAAAATGATGCACCGTCGCGAGCGGCTGCTGCACAAGGATGGAAAGCACAACCGGCACGGCAGCCAGCGGGCTGAAGTAACCCAGCGCCAGCACGATGCCAAGCGAAATATTCCGCATGCCCGTCGCGTAAGAAACGGTTACCTGCACTTCCTTGCCGCCGAATTTGGCCGTTCCGAGGAAGCCTACTGCATAACATACCCCTACCAGCACAATAACAAGCGGGATGAGCTTCAGCATGTCATGCTTCAGCTGATCGACATACGGCGCAATCGCCGAAGCGTTCAAGGCTACCACCGCAACGAAGCAGAGCTTCGAGATTGGCATGGCAACGGGCTTCACCTTCTCCTGAATCCGCCCCTTGCTCAGCTCATGCAAGACTACGCCAATGATGGTCGGAAGAACAACGATAACGAACAGGTCGAACATAATCGGTCCAATCGCAATATCCACGGTTGTATTAAAAAAGAAATGAATGCCGTAAGGGACAACCAGCGGACTCAGTGCGGAGTCCAGCACGACCATCGCAAGCACAAGCGGCACGCTGCCGCCCGACATTCCAACCCATAGGACGGTTGATACGCCAAGCGGAATAATCGTAAAGAGCACTAGCCCAACAACGTAAGGCGAGGACGCTCCAAACCATAACGAGCCAAGCCCGTAAGCGACAAGCGGGGAAAGCAGATGCGCCAACAGGAGCGTCCATACCAGAATGCCGGGCTTTTTGACAACCTCATACAAATGCTTGAGTCCGCAGCCAATTCCCATCGTTAAGGTGACGTAGGCAAACAGATACGGAACGGCATCCACCATCGGAGCAAGCGAGTCGGCAAAAAGAAAACCCAGGACAAGCGATCCCGGGATCAGCAGAAACATCCATCGTTCAAAAAAAGAATTAAACCGAAGTCCAAACTCCCTCGTAAGCCATCCCTCTTTTCGATATAATGTCGATCGATATGATAGCCTTTATAATAGCATACTCCTCAAAAGATAACTGCCCGAACATAAAGAAAGACACCCGAGAACTTCGGCTGCCTTATCTATATCTTTCCCATTCTCAGCTATCCCGCTACAACCCCATCCTGTAAGCTTGCGGCCGGCAAACAAATATGAATCGCAGTCCCTTCGCCTACCTGGCTTGTTATATCAAGCGTCCCGCCATGCGAATGGATGATTTGCTGGGTGGCCATCATGCCAAGGCCCGTTCCGTTTTCTTTGGTTGTATAAAAGGGAGCGCCGATCTTGGCAATAAGCTCCTGCGGAATGCCTTTCCCCGTATCGGACACCTGAATCATTAGCGTTTCCGGGCTTGGGCTGGAGGCGTGGATACCGATGACCCCACCGCTAGGCATAGCCTCCATGGCGTTTTTAATCAGATTGATAAATACCTGCTTCAATTGAGCCGCCACGCAGCGAATGGCCGGCAATCCGTCCAGACCCGATAATCGGATTTCCACGTTATTCATTAACGCTTGGGAGCTCATCAGCAGGCTGACATCCTGTACAATCTGGCAGATTTGTTCAACCTTGAATTCCTGCGCCTGCGGCTTGGCCAAGTATAGCAGCTCGCTTGTAATCAGCTCGATTCTCCGCAGCTCATCCTTCATAATCGTAAAATATTTTTCGTTAACGCCGGGAACGGCTTGCTCGATCAGATGAACGAATCCTTTCAAGGAGGTGAGAGGATTCCTTATTTCATGCGCAATGGAGGCTGCAAGCTGACCAACCGCCGTCAATTTTTCAGCTTCCAGCAGCTTTGTCTTGTTTTGATTCTCCTGCATGATGTTTTTGGCAACGCCAAATACCCCCATGGATTCATTATTGACGATAATCGGCATATTGGTCACCTTGACGTCAATAACTTTTCCGTTCTTGTGAATCGCCTTCGTTTCATAATGCTGCGTAATCCCCTTTGCCGCCAGCTTGAAAAGACTCTTTGTCTTCTCCAGCTCCTCCGGGGGAATGAGCGGAATATAGGACATCTGCAAGAACTCTTCCGCCCTATAGCCTAACAGCTGCTCCATCGCAGGATTTACGCTAAGATAATTCCCTTCCAGATCAAAGGCAAATACCGCATCCGGATTGTATTTGAAGAGCGACGCGTAGTGCTGCTCCTTCAGCAGGGACAGGCCCTTTTTCTGCGTAATATCCTGCAGGTAAACCGACAGCCCGTCGGAGGAAGGAAAAACCTTCACCTCTAACCAGATAGAGATAGGATGACAATAGGCCTCGAATTCAACCCGGATCTGTTCCTGCATCGCTTTACGGTAGTGCTCATAAAAAATCGAATAGGCTTCCTTCGGAAATTCACTCCATATATACTTGCCCATCATTTCATATGACCTTCGCCTGAACAATCTGGCCGCTCCATCATTCATATAGGTAAATTCCCAATTGTTATTAAGGGCAAAGATAGCGTCCGTTATCCGATCAAGAACCTCGTTCTGTCCATTATAATGGTTCATATTTCCTCCCAGTTATGCGAAAATAATTTACCAAATAATAAAAAGCCTAAATAAGAGCCTTATTTCGGCTTTACTTAGGCTGATGTCCAGCGATCTTTCTGGTTCATTACCACCAATTTATTGACCCGGATTTAAAATGAACACCATGACGCTTTTATCCAGATGAAAATCCCAGTCGACGAACAGATCCGTAACCTTTGCGTTTAGAAATTTCTGGAAATGACCGTTATTATGCAGGTGACCCTTTTCAAGATTCCGTTTAGCCAGCTTCAAGCTTTCTTCATGACCGATCCGAATTAATTCTTTCTCTATGCTGATCAGAATCCCAACGCGAATGACGAGCAGGGTTCTATCATTGATCAGGCAAGAATATAGGACGTCCGGACGTTTCTGAACCTGTTGGCTGATTAGACTGATCTCGTGCTGAAGCTCGTCTTTTCCTATATAGTCGCTGCCGAGGTATGGCTGTCCCCGGTCATCATGGCCCTCAACCCCAACCATAACGCCGGAATGATTGTGCAGACCCCAGTCATAATAAAATTCCTGAATATTCATGCCTGCTAACAGCAGCAGGTAGGCTTTGATCTCCGGAATCAACGACTTCATTAGTAAGTCTCTAGTCGATTGAATCGAGTGGATTTGATCTTGCTCAAGAAGGATCTTCTCCGTCGGCGACAAGAAGTTTCTTAAATACAATACGACATACGGCCGATTGATGCTGACATAAATGGACTGCGGTCCTCTCCCGAAAGCCTCTCTCAGCAATCTGCCCACGTAGCTCGCTATTTGGGCTTGAGCCTCTTTCTCCAAGATCATTCATCCTTAATTTAGGCAAAAGCATTATTTCTTCCGCCCCAGATTTATTGTAGTTATATATTCGGAATAACACAATCGAAACTTTACCTATTATTTGCCTTTTTCCGCATCTTATCCGTTTCTTCATTTATGATTCGGATTCATTATAAATACGATAACGCTTTTATCTTCATGGAAATCCCAATCGACAAACACGTCTAAAATCTGCGACTTGATGATCTCCGGGAAGCGGCTGCTGTTCATTAAATAGCTTTTTTCAAGATTGCGTTCCGCGAGCTTCAAGCTTTCTTCGAATCCAAGACGGATCAACTCTTTGCCGAGGCTGATCAGAATTCCAGTTCTGACGACCAGGAGCGTCCGGTCATTGATCATATAAGAATGAGTTTCATCCGGCTTCTTTTGGATTTGTTGACTAATGCGATCGATCTCAACGTGCAGATCCTCTTTCCCCGAATACCATTCCTGCGGTCTGAACCCGAGAGACTCATCCTCCGCCTCTATGCCAACAAGCATGCCGGAGTGATTATGAAAGCCCCAGTCATAATAAAATTCCCTGATGTTCATATCGGCAAGCAGCAGGAGATACGCTTTTATTTCCGGCATCAGCGATTTCATGACCAGGTCACGGGTATGCTGCACGGAATTCACCTGATCCTGTTGAAGAAGAATTTTTTCGGTTGGCGATAAGAAATTTCTCAAGTAGATTACGATAAACGGGCGGCTGATATTAACAAAAATCGATTGCGGTCCTTTTCCGAACGCCTCGCGGAGCAGTCTTCCAATGTGGCTCGCAATTTCCTTTTGAATTTGCTTTTCATTCTTTTCCAAAAAATCCATCCTTAGTCTTAGGTAAACCTGCTCTTTACCTTCAATATGTAATTCTAATAGAGACAAAAAAAGCCTAAATAAAAGTTGTAAGAAACCAACTCTTATTTAGGCTTATGTCCAGCTCCGTCTCTGGTTCATTAACGCCGAATTAGTCGTTAACCATAAAAAAACAATTTAAATAGGCAAAAGCTTTATTTCCTTTACCCTAGCATTATTCTAATGACTTTTTATCATTTAAACAAGCAAAATTTCAAGGGAACATGATGAACAAACGGAAAGCCTCCGGAGTCAAGGTCGTCTTCGGCGGGTAAGCTAAGTCGCGCTGTCTTCCTATTAATCAAAAATATGATTCAAAAATCGGCTTGCCTTCCGGACTCCACTCCAGCTTGCGGATGAACGTGTGACGGTTCGGATCGTAGAGCGGATCGCCAATAATCTCTTTATACGTGCGGGCGTGAAAGACAAGAATGTCGTCCTCACCGTCCTTAGACTTTGTAAAGCTGTTATGGCCCGGTCCAAACAGGCCGCGCTCCTCATCCGTCTTAAGCACGGGCTGCGACGATTTCGTCCAGGCGTCCGGATTCATCAGATCAGCTTCTTCCGACGCTTCGAGCAGCCCCATGCAGTAATGATGATTTGTCGCGCTGGCTGAATAGGAGATGAAGATACGTCCGTCGCGCTTCACGACAGCCGCCCCTTCATTCACGAGGAAGCCGATCACTTCCCAGTCATACTCCGGCTTTGTCAGCATGACCCCGTCCGCCGCCAGCGTCCACGGGTTCGCCATAGGCGCGATATAAAGGTTGGAGTTGCCCTTGATATCCGGATCCTTCTGAGCCCAGACGAGGTAACGGGTGCCGCGATGCTCGAATGTCGTAGCATCAAGCGCGAATGATTCCCACATCGTCTTGATTTGGCCTTTCTCGATCCACTCGCCTTCGATCGGATTCGCCGAGGCGTTCTCCAGCACGAACATGCGGTGATCGAATAATCCGTCGTTCGTCTCCGTCGTGCGGGCTGCGGCAAAGTAGATATACCACTTACCGTCGATATAATGGATTTCCGGCGCCCAAATGTTTGCGCTCATCATGCCGGTTTCGTGCTTTCGCCACGCGACGACCGGCTCCACTATTGCGAGTCCCTCGATCGTACTCGCACGTCTCACCTCGATCCGGTCATATGCCGGAACCGAGGCCGTAAAATAGTAGAACCCGTCTTCATGCTTGTAGATCCACGGATCGGCGCGCTGCAAAATAATAGGTTGTTCCGTTGCCTGCGTCGTTTTCTGTTCAGTCATCGTCTCTCTCCCTCTCTATCTTACCTGTGTTATCGTCTTACACCCCACATAGCGACGCCATCCTTTGACAGGACCGTGAATGTCTCTGTCCATGCCTCCGCCGCCTCATCCCACGATCGGAGCCAATAACCGTCATAATTCACGCCGGCGATTGTCAGCCCCAGACCGGATTCCCCGTTCAGTCGCCATTCACCGCTAACATTCCCGGACACGGTGCCGTCCGTTTCAAGCCGGATCGATGCCGATTCCTTCAGCTCCGCCGAGATATCCTTCCCGTGGTTCACAAGCTCATAATCTCCCGCGACCGTATCTTTACCAACTTTCCGGAGTGTCTCGCCGGCGTACCGGAACGGCGCAACAACCGGCCAGCCGTCCGCGTTCAGGAAAAACTGATGGACCCGAATCTCATGCTTCTCCCCGCTGTAAGGGAACCGCGAATGGAAGATTAAAAAATATTGTCCGCTTTTCTCATCGTAATAAGCCGAGTTGTGACCCGGCGACACATAGCCGCTCTCGCGTCCTTCATCCGCCGGATCATTCCACAGATGGTTACCCACGAGTTTTGCGCCAAACGGCTCGATCGAACGGTCATCGAACAGCGGAAGAGACGGATCCGCCTTTGCCTCAATCATCTCCTTGCCCGCGGCATCAACATATGGACCGTCCGGGTTTTTCGACCGTGCTACACGAATGTTGTAGCCGCCTGCCGCATCAAGCCCGCCGAACGACAGGAATAAGTAATAGTAGTCCGAGTCCGGGCTGTACAGCATATACGGGCCCTCGATCCGGCTATGATTGCCGCCGAGCAGCTTCTTGCCGTACCCTTGGTCAGGCAAAGGTTTACCCGTCTTTGCATCCATTTCCATAATGAAAATCCCGCCCGAATACGACCCGTACACCATCCACAATCTGCCGTTCTTGTCGAAGAAGACATCGGGATCAACAACGTTCGGATGGATGGTTGCGTCATAGATCTCTCCATTCTCGCTCGGCTCCCCCCACATGCCGGACTTGAGAATGATGCCCAGATCTTTATACGGCCCTTCGATGCCATTCGCCACGGCCACGCCCATTGCCGATAGCGGCGAATCGCCGCGGCATGCATTGTAATACATGTAATACCTGCCGTCGGCCAGCTGAATGACATCCGCAGCCCAAAGCGTATCGGTCTGCGCCCATTGGAAAGCCTCGCGCAGCTCCTCTGTCACATTCGGAATGAGCGGATTGCCGTCAGCCACGCCGGATGCGATAAGCTCCCATTTCATCAGATCGGTTGATTTCGCTGCCGCCAGATGCGAACCAAACACATAAAAGGTGCCGTCTTCCGTTCGGATGACGGACGGATCATGGACGGATGCTTCCGCGAACACTGGCGCGCCCTCCGCTTTGCCTTCTCCGTTATTCCCCTCATCGCTGCAGCCAGCGAGCAGCAGCGCGGCCGTAAAAGCCGTGCCGATACCCGTCCACAGACGACGGTATCTCCCCGCCGCGCGCGCCATTATACGTTTGGCGTCAGCCGCACGACTGCTACCGATGCCGGAGGCAGCTTAACGGACAGCTTGCCGTCCGCCCAGTACGCATCGTTAAGCGACCGCTGCGTCACCCGGTTGGGCTGATCAAATGTATTATGCGCGCGAATGTCATCTGCCGAGAGGAGGGAGCCGCTAACCGTATACCCTGAAGACGAACCGCGCAGTTCGAGTTTCAAATCCGACGACTTTAATGGATCAAGGTTCGCGAGGCTGACGCTGATCATGCCATCCTTGATCGATGCGGATACGGTTACCTGCGGCAGCTTCTTGCCGAAGCCTTCGTATTCTCCGAAGGAGCCATGAACAGCAAGCGCCTCGGCATCCTGATGCACCTTGAACATCTCAAGCACATGGTACGTTGGCGTAAGCAGCATTTGGTCGCCTTCCGTCAGAATGACCGCTTGCAGCACGTTTACCATCTGAGCGAGATTCGCCATATGAACGCGGTTGCAGTGCTTGTGGAAGACATGCAGATGAATAACAGCGACAAGCGCGTCGCGCATCGTATTTTGCTGGTACAGGAAGCCTGGATTCGTGCCCGGCTCAGTGAGGAACCAGGTGCCCCATTCGTCAACAATAAGACCTACGCGCTTCGCAGGATCGTACTGATCCATGATGGAGCTGTGGCGTGTAATCAATTCGTCCATATGAAACGCCTTGACCATCGTTTCCGCCCAATCCTGCTCATCAAATTCCAATGCCGATTTCTTCTCTTCCCATCTGCCCGGAATAGTATAATAATGAAGGCTTAGACCGTCCATCACATTGCCCGCCTTGCGCATTAACACCTCCGTCCAACGATAGTCGTCAATGTTCGCACCGCCCGCGACCTTATAAATACGGTTGTCGCCATATTGTCTGACATAGGTCTGATAGTTGCGATACAGATCCGCATAATATTCCGGCTCCATGTTGCCGCCGCAGCCCCAATTCTCGTTGCCGACTCCAAAATATTTCAGCTTCCACGGCTCTTCCCGGCCGTTCTCCCTCCTCAGGTTCGCCATCGGCGACTCGCCGTCAAATGTCATGTATTCGACCCACTCGCTCATTTCCTGAACGGTACCGCTGCCTACGTTGCCGCAAATATACGGCTCCGCGTCCAGCAGCTCGCACAACCGGAAAAACTCATGCGTGCCAAAATGGTTATTTTCCACAACGCCGCCCCAATGAGTATTCACCATCCTCTTCCGAGCTTCGCGGGGGCCAACGCCATCCTTCCAATGGTATTCGTCCGCAAAGCAGCCTCCGGGCCAGCGGAGGTTCGGAATATTCAGCTTGCGCAGCGCCTCAAGCACGTCATTGCGGATCCCCATCGTATTCGGAATCGCAGAATCCTCGCCAACCCATAATCCTTCATAAATGCAGCGGCCCAAATGCTCTGCGAAATGTCCATAAATATGACGGTTGATCTTGCCGACCGTCCAGTCCGTGTGCACAACGATATGGTTAGTAGTCATCGTTTGGTTTGTCTCCTTTTTTCTATATAGAAGCAATAATCAATTCCTATCCTTTAATACCCGTCAAAGCGATCCCTTCAATGAAGAAACGCTGCGCGAAAGCAAACAAGATCAAGGTAGGCACAAGCGCAACGACCGCGCCGGCCATAATAAGCGTCCATTCCGTTGCATAGTAGGAGGAGAAGGAAGCAAGCTCTAGCTGAAGCGTATATTTTTCCGGAGTATTGAGGTAGATCAACGGTCCCAGATAGTCGTTGTACCCTGCATTAAAGGATAGAATCCCTTGCGTTATAAGTGCCGGCTTCGTAAGCGGTACAATGATCTTCGTAAAAATGCCGAACGGGTTCATGCCGTCGATCTTCGCCGCATCCTCTAGCTCGTCGGGAAGCTGCTTAATGAATTGGCGGAAGAAGAAAATCGTCATCGGCGCACCAAACATGCCGGGAATAATAAGCGGCTTCCAGCTGTCGGTCCAGCCAAACGTCTTGAACATGATAAATGCCGGAATCATCATAACCGCACCGGGAATGACCATTGTGCCGACGAGTGTCATAAACAGCTTGTCACGCCCCGGGAAGCGCAGCTTCGCGAACGCGTAAGCAGACAGCGCGCAGACAAACAGTCCGATCAGGAGCGTTGGGATGACAACAATCATCGTGTTGAGGAAGCCTCGAATCATATGCGCATCCGTAAAAATTAACTTGTAGTTCTCCCAGGCAAAGGCTGAGGGTATCCACTGCGGCGGATACGAGAACACTTCGCCGTCCGGCTTAAGCGATGTTGACAGCATCCACAGGAAGGGTACCGCCATGATGACGCCACCGATGATCATTAGCAGGTAAACAACCGTATTGACGAGCGCTGCACCTGTTTTCTCCTTGCGGCCGGTTATTGTACTCATGATTCGTACCCCTCCTTAGTTATAGTGGACCCACCGCTTGGACAGCAGGAAGTTGATCAGAATAACAAGCATAATAATGATGCCGATAAACCAGGCGA
Source organism: Paenibacillus sp. BK033 (assembly GCF_004345425.1). GTDB lineage: Bacteria > Bacillota > Bacilli > Paenibacillales > Paenibacillaceae > Pristimantibacillus. Next base: position 426,756 of record NZ_SLVP01000001.1, on the reverse strand, counting down.
TTGCCGACGCGTAACCCATCTCGCTGTACTCGAAAGCAACGGTGTACAGATAATACACGATTGTTGTCGTGGAGTAATTCGGGCCTCCGCCCGTAAGCAGCTGGAACCGCGGGAAGTCCTGAAGCGCGCCAATCAGCGAAGTAATCAGAATGAAGAACGTCACCGGCGAAATTCCCGGCACCGTAATGTGAATGAATTTGTTCCAGCCGTTAGCGCCGTCCACCGTAGCGGCCTCGTACAAGGACGATGGGACATTCCCAAGCGCAGCAAGATACAGGATAATGCTGACGCCCATGCCGCCCCAGACCCCCTGGATGATGATGGCGATCATGGCCCAGTTCTCGTCGACAAGCCATGCCGGCGGATTGAGGCCAAGCTCGCTCAGATAGTAGTTGAGCAGGCCGAAATCGGCATTAAAGATCCACTGCCAGATCATCGCCAGCGCAACCATGGAACAGATCGTCGGAAGGAAAAACATCATCCGGAAGAAGTTTCTGCCGCGCAGCTTCCGGTCGAGCAGCAGCGCGATAATCAGGGAGATAATCATACCGACAGGAACTCCAAGTGCCGCGTAGAACGTATTCCACAACGTTTTCCACACAAGCGGATCGTTCGTCAGGGCGCGATTATAGTTCTCGATGCCTGTAAAATCGGCTGGCTGGCCGAAGTTAAAAGTCGTGAGGCTCATATAAAGCGAATTGATTAACGGATACAGCAAAAACACAAGCGCGCCGATGAACGGCGGGGCGATGAACAGGAATCCCCACCATTTCTCGCTGCGATAGAGCGACTTTCGCTTCGGCGGCTTGACTGTATGGTCCTTCATCAGGGCTGGCCCCCCTCTTCTCTAAGTTGTTCTTGTTAAAAAGGTGCAGCGCGTCCGTTCGCGGCATCCGCGCTGCACCATGTCGTTACGAATTATTGAAAGAGTTCCGGATTGCCTTCCTTCAGGTCTTTCTCAATCTGCGGCTTCAGCTTCGTGAAGTAGTCGGCCGCCGATTCCTTGCCCGTCCAGAACTTGCCGAGGTTTTGGTTCAGCGTATCAAGCCATTTGCCGTTTGGCAGGTACGTCCACGGCCCCGGCTGCTGGCCTTCACCCGCCTTGACGAACACTTCCGGATGCTCCGGCTTCTGGCCAGGCTGCGTGTATACTTCGTCGCTGGACATCGATTTGAAGTTAGGAATCTGGAAGCCCAGCTCCGTCATTTTCTTCTGGCCTTCAATACCGGAGAAGAATTCAACCAGCTTGAACGCTTCCTCCGGATGCTTCGACTTCGCGTTTACCCCAAGGCCAACCGAACCGGACCAGCCGTTTGTCCACGACCCGTTATTGGACGGAATCGGAGCGACATCCCAATCAAACTTCAGCTTGCGGTATGTAGGCACCATCCAGCGGCCGCCCGTAATCGTCGCAAGCTTGCCCGCCTCGAACATTTGACCGTCGTTCATCGATTGCAGCGCCCGGGAATCCGGTACAACCTTGTGCGTATTCGTCATATCGTAGATGAACTGCATCGCATCGGAAGCAGCCTTCTCATTCAATGTGAACTGTTTGCGGTCATCGCTTAGTATCTTTCCGCCATTGCCCCAAACGAAGCCTTCCCACCATACCGGACCCGCGCCGTAGATGTCGGTCTTGCCGTCACCGTTCTCGTCGACCGTCAGCTTCTTCCACATCTCAAGCGCTTGATCCCAAGTCATAGGCGTATCCGCACTCGGATATGGAACGCCCAGCTTGTCGAAAATCGCTTTGTTATAATACATAACAGTCGGGCCAATATCTTTCGGAAGCGCATAGTAGCCGCCTGTTCCCGTAATTTTGCCGTCGTAACGGTAGCGGCTCAGACCGCCTTCCCACATATCATTGAGGTCCAGCTTGCCGCTTGCCTCAACATACTTCGTAATATCCAGAAACGCGCCTTGCTTCACCCAGCGGGGAAAGTCGCCGTCGCTTGTGAAGATCACATCCGGCGCCGAGTTGCCGGCGATCATGGTATTCATCTTCGTTGTATAATCGTTCGGAATGTGAATGAATTTGACTTTAATGTTCGGATTCGCTTTCTGGAATTCGTCGAGTACCGCTTCGAAAACTTTGCGCTCGTCCGGTGCTCCCCATGAAGAGATGGAGATTTCAACTTTCTCAGCCGGCTTCTGTTCTTTCTCTGTATTGCTGCCAGCCGCCGCGTTCGTACTCGCCTCAACATTGTTGCTTTTTGCACCCTTATTCCCGGCATTATTGCTGCTGCATCCCGTAACCGCCATCGCGGCAATCAGCGTAAGCATCAAAATCGAACTTTTTTTCATTTGTTTCACAACCTCCTCATGATTAGAAAGCGAATGACAATCCCCCATAATAGCGCTTACATGTTTGCTCCGAAAAAAGACTTCCTCCCTTCGACTGCTCGGCAGCTATTTGGAAACCGGTACCAGTAGTCAACAGCTACCCTTAGTATTTAACAAATGTGTGAAGTATTTCGTAGATGTCCGTGCTATTAAGCATGTTAAATCGAGATTTTGGTTTTGTCAACGCTTTTTCGTGAAGTGTTTCATATTTTTATTAAATTCTTTTGAAATTAATTCAAAAATTTAAATGACTGTTACACACTCTTGTCAGCGATCAATCCAATAAGGTATATTTAATATAAAAATGAACTATCGGAAGAGGTCCCATGGAGACAATCGTATCGGAGAATAATCTCCCCCTGTTTGAAGCCTTGGCCAGCAACGTCCGAATCAAGATCATTGAACTGCTCGGACAAGAGCCGATGATCATGAAAGACTTGGCCGCCGCGCTTGGACTCAGCAATTCAATCATTACCATGCACGTTAAGAAACTTGAGAAGGCCGATCTGGTTCGCACCGAGATGATTCCCGGCAAGGGTGCGTCGCAAAAGCTTTGTACCTTGGTCGCCGATCGGATCGAGCTTGTGTTCCCAAGCAAAGGGCTGATTCCGCGCAACTTCCATATTTCCAACATCTCGATCGGCCATTTCACCGATTTCGACGTCAAGCCGACATGCGGCCTGGCGTCCAAGTACAAGATCATCGGCGGCGGCTTCGACGACCCGCGGTATTTTCTTGACCCGGAACGCGTCGACGCGAAAATATTATGGTTCTTGAAGGGCTTTATCTCGTACAAAATTCCAAACTACCTAAAGCCGGATGAAGAGCCTGAGGAGCTCGAGATCACGATGGAGCTAGCGTCCGAGGCCCCGCTTTCCAACGAGCATTGGCCGTCCGACATCTCCTTTTCCTTCAATGGATTTCCGATTGGCAAATGGACGAGTCCCGGGGACTTCGGCGGAACGCGCGGCAAGTATACGCCGGAGTGGTGGAACATCGAAATGAATCAATACGGCCTGCTCGTCCATATCCGGATCAACGGCGACGGCACGTTTATTGAAGGCACGAAGGTCTCGGACTACACGATTGCCGACGTCGATATTAACCGGCTGCAGTGGGATCTGAAGCTTGAGGTGAAGGAAGACGCGAAGAACATTGGCGGCCTGACCATTTACGGTTCCGGCTTCGGCAACTACTATCAGGATATCGTCAGCAAGCTGACGTACATTGACCGCAAGAAATTGAAATAAACTTGCGCATACAACATAGAGACAGCTTCGCGCCCACGATATGCTCCCCTACGGTAGACAGGTGAAAAAATAAAACCTGTTACGGTAAGGGGAGCTTTTTCATGGCTAGAGGAACGTTGAGCTTCAAAAGACAGGTGAACCGTTTAAGGTTGGGCTCGCCTGAATTATGGTAAGATATAGTGTAAAACAAGCCCTGCTGCCGACGGATTAGAGAGGAGTTTGCGAAACAGATGGAAAGTCATTTTTTCGCTTATATGTACCGCCTGAAATATATTGAACGATGGAGTCTGATGCGAAATACGACCAAGGAGACCGTTGCGGAGCATTCCTTCCACGTTGCGCTGCTTGCCCATATGCTATGCGAGATCGGCAACAGCTTTTTCGGCCGCAGCTATAATGCCGACCGTGCCGTAACGCTGGCTTTGTTCCATGATGCGACTGAAGTTTTTACCGGCGATATTCCGACTCCCGTGAAGCATCATAATCCGAAAATGCTCGCAAGCTTCCGCGAGATAGAAGCAATGGCCGCTGAGCGGCTGCTCGGCATGGTGCCGGAGCCGCTTCAAGCCTCGTACGCCCCGCTTCTCGGCAAGCCGGGAAGCACGTTATCCGAAGAAGACCGGCTGCTCCACAAAATCGTAAAGGCCGCCGACCTGCTGGATGCTTACTTGAAATGCCTGACCGAGGTTTCCACGGGCAACCGCGAGTTTCTCGTGGCCAAAGGACAGACGGAGGCTGCCATCGAGCAGCTCGGGCTGCCGGAGACGGAGTGGTTCCTCGCTCATATGGCGCCAAGCCTCGGTATGACGCTGGATGAATTATCGTAAAGAGCAGAGTCCTGCTCTTTACGGTTAATTGCAGAAGAAAAGCAGCAATGTTTAATGGTTTGGGGGAGTAATCATGACGTTCAGAATATCCAGGGGGCATGTCCTTTTTTTACTCGGAGTTGTTTTCCTATTACTCCTTCTTGGATGGAATTATTTCAACGGCTTATACTGGCTCGCTGCTGCCGTATCTCTATTCCTGGGCTTCTATCTTAGCGAAAGCTGCGAGCTTCATGATGGGGTACTTACGAAATCCACGCTATTCTTTTTCAAGAAACGCCTTGTCATCAAGGACATTAAGCTAATAGAAGCCGTTACCAAAAAGAAACTGGGTTACATCTATATCAATCTCACAAAAGGTCCGACGGAAGATTACTACCTTATCCACTTTAAAGATTTGACAACCTACAAACTCAATGCCAACTTGTACAATAAGGGTCAATCGATAGGCAGATTCCTGGCCAAGGAGTATAAAATCAAGATAAAGGAAAAAGAGATCATGCAGTATCTGTACGGAAACTGATTAATCAAGGCTGGTGAGTCTTATGTCCATTCAAAGCACAATGGAGCGGATTAAGAGGGAGCTTAATAGGATACTAGATGATTACGAGGATTGGTTTCATGCTCCGGTTGCTTTGCAAAGCTTCCTGCCTCATGAAGGATGGAGCATTGCTCAAATTTTGGAGCATGTCACTCTGACGAACCATTTTCTGCTGATCCTCATTCGAAAAGGAAAAACCAAAGCTCTTATGCTCGCAGCCAAATCGAATTTGGAAGATGCATTAAATGATTATCATCATAATCTGGGAGAGCTGGATCAGATCGCGGAGCATAAGTCTTTTAAATGGATCAGGCCGGAGCATATGGAACCGAAAGGAGAGATGCCGCTCGAGAGGGTTCATGCTTTGCTAAGGAGCCAGATCGAGGAATGCCTGGGCATCCTGCAGGACTTAAGCAATGGCGAAGGAATCTTATATAAAACCATGATGAGCGTAAATAACTTGGGCAAAATCGATGTGTATCAGTACATCTATTTCTTGGTGCTTCATGCCAAGCGGCATATTGCCCAAATGATAAGGGTAAAAGCAGAATACGAACAACCGTAAAAGCCGAGTCCATAATGGACCCGGCTTTGCTTTTAATAATGGCAGCTGCATCGTCGTTGCGATAGACATGCTTATGCCGGATGGTCTTATGTCTCCTGCCATAGCCGTTTCACGTTATCCATGGCAATGCGGGAGGCCATGCGGCATTCCTCCATCCCTTCGAATTCGACCGTCAGGAAGCCGTCGTAGCCGGACTTCTTGATCAGACGGAAGATTCGCCGGAGATCGAGATCGCCGTGGCCGACAATCGCGCCGCGCAAATACGTGCCGTGGGCAGAACTGAACCAATCGCCGCCGCCCGGGAACTCGTCGCTAGGCCGGATGTAAAAGTCTTTGATATGAAGAAGCGAAGCATAAGGCATATTGCGGCTCACCCCAACGAGGGGATTCTCGTCGACGCACAGAAAGTTGCCGACGTCGAGCGTCGTCCTGAAGTTAGGACGGTTCACCTCCTGCAGGACGCGCAGCACGCGGTCGCTTGCCTGCACGCTGAAGCCGTGGTTCTCGATGGTTGTCGTAATGCCGTATGCTGCGGCGTAATCGGCAATGAGCAGGCTTCCCCTCACCATGCTGCGCAGATTCTCCTCGAACCATTGAATCGTCATGCTCTCCGGCGGAAGCGTAAACGCCGTCACGTCGTGGCGCATATGCTTCATGCCAAGCCTGTTCACAAGATCGACGTGTTCCTTGACGCGCGAGACTTCAGCTTGGAATGCTTCCTCGCTGCCTTGCACGAAATTAGCCGGCATCGAATAGTTGGACAGCTCGATTCCAGCAATCTTCGCCTTCTCCCGGACCGCGTCGGCAAGCTCCGGCTGATCGACAAGCGTAAAGCCGTAGGGCACGATTTCCATATGCTCGCCGCCGTTTTCGGCAATCCATTCCACAACGTCAAGCACCGACATTTCCCCTGCCTTAAGCGCGGGCAGCAGGCTGTACGTGCTTAATCCGACCTTCATAACCTGTCGCCTCCCCGAAGTCCGTCATGCATCGCATTCAGCAGCCGGCGAGTCCGGTCACAGCCGAATTCCCAGAACATTAGACCGCCTAAACCGCTGTCTTTTACATATCCGCACTTATGCCGGATCGATTCCTCATCGTCGTAAGAGATAAAGCTAGACCCGTTGAACAGGTATGGCGCGCAAGCCTCTTCGTCCCAGTAACGCACGTATCCGTTCTTGCCAATGTATTCCGCGGTTAGAGCGGTATAATCAGGCCCGTATCCGCCAACGCTCCCGGCCATCTGGTGAAGCCCGCGGTTTAGGTTCGGCACCTGGTTCCACATCCGGGAATAAAAGGCCGCTCCGATAACAATCTTCTCCCTCGGCACCCCGGCGCGAACGAACAGATTGACGGAGGCATCCGCGCTGATCCGGAAAAGGTCACCCGTCGGCGTATACAGATTGGTATGGTGACCGGTCAGCACCTGGAACCCGCCGCGCATATCGTAGGTCATAAGCTGAACCAAATCCAAATATTTCTGCGCCTGATCCATCTCGGTGCCGTCTATGTAATACTGATCGGCTCCCGCCGCAATCGTAAGCAGATAATGCCGGCCGTCCAGCTTCCCTTGCTTATCCAATGCTTCTCGGATGACGGCGAGCAGCAGCGTAAAGTTCGCGCGGTCCGCCGGGCTTGCCCCGATTCCGGCTTCGCCGTAGCAGGGATATTCCCAATCCAGATCCACCCCGTCAAAAGGATGCTCCGTCACCGCGCGAACCGCCGATTCCGCCATGCGGCTTCTTCCCGCTTCGGTAGACGCCGCTTCGGAGAAGCCTCCGGCGCTCCAGCCGCCGACGGAGAGCAGAATATTGAGTTGCGGGTGTTCTGTCTTGATCCGCTTCAACTCGTTTAGATGGCGCAGATGATCGATGGTAATAGCATCTCCCCGGACATGGCCAAACGCAACATTCAGATGCGTAAGCTTCGTCAAGTCTTCCCTTGTCAAATCGGGAAGATGGTTATCGCTCGCATATCCGGCGACCACGTAGTTCTGGTTCGTCATTTAAGATTCGCTCCCTTTCGCCGGTGATGATGGGGTAGTCTGCCTTACGGCGGCCAACGCTTGGATGGCCTCCTTGCCCATTCCGATCTTATAGCCCGATGCGGCGTAACGGATGCGGTCTTGGCTATCCAGCACGAACAGATGCGGAAAGCCCGCCTCGCGGTTTGCGGATGGCGGCAGCGAAGCTTGCCAACAATCCCTCGCGAACGTAACTTCTGACTGCAATTGCGGGTATTGCGCGGGATTAAACGACAAGGTCGATTCGGCATCGCCGATCAGGAGAAGGATCGCTGCCCCGGTATATGCCGCGGAAACCGCCAGCTCTCCCAGCTCGCGCAGCAAATGCTTCGTCGGCTCGCGCTCCGGCTCGATCCAAGCCACGATTGCGTCATCGCCGGTGATCAGATCGCCCATCGTCAACGGTGATCCGTCCAGTCCTGCGAGCGGTCTCGCCCGGTCCATTACGCCCAGTACCGGAAGCTCGAGCGCAGCCTTGCGATAGGTAAGCTCAACATCCGTATTCTCGCCTTCGCGAACAGCGAAATGCGAAAACCGCGCCAATACCGTGCCGTCCCGAAGCCTTACGCCCGTCGTAATCCGGTAGGAACCGGGCTCTGCTTCAAACAGCTTGCCGTATACGTCGCCAAACTTAGGCGGATAGATTAACGTTTTGTAGAACCCGTTCTTCTCCAGACGGGCAATCGTGAAATTCTCGGCGTACGACGGCTCAGGCGCGTTCTCCGCAGCCTCGGGATCGCGAAGCAGCCGAATGCTGCCATCCCCCCCGGACGAGGGCTGCGGCGACTTCGCGTCCGGCATCGCGTCCCGCCACTCGCCGCCCGCCTTGTATTGCGGCTTCAGCTCTTGCGGATGCAGCCGCGCCGGAATCCCCAGACTCCGGCAGACGGCTACGAAGAGAATGTCGAGCGAGTCCCTGTCTCCCCGTCTCAGCCTAAACGTGCCGACGGGATTGCCTTTGCCCTTCAAATTCGGAAGGTCTTCCCACTCGCCGTACCTGTCGTTCAGCCAATGCGCCAGCGCTGACGCGTTCGAACGGAAAGCTTCTCGCTCCTGCTCCGTAAACGCGGCTTGAAAGAACTGTCGGTAAGGCACAATCATCTCATGCAGCACGCGTGGGCAGAGAATGTAAGGGATGAACTCCTCGTCCGGCCATTCGCCGCGAACCGCAAGCGAACCGATCAGATGATCGTTCAACGTCTCCTGCCGCGCATCTATCCAATCCTTCTCGCGAAGACTCTCCAACAGGCGCAGCGGCCACGGCCCATATTCGGCTGTTCGCTCGCGCAGGAAAGACGCAATCTCGCGGAAGTTTCCGCGCGACAGGCTCAATATGCTCCACACCCGTTCCGCCGGAAGCCCTAACGAGACAGCCAATTCCTCGGCCTCCGGTTTGCTTGCGAACGTGCTCTCATAGGCGGTACGCAGCCTTGTTCCTTCTTCGACCCGGTGAGCATGCCTGCTTCCCTGCTCACCGGGCAGTGGTTTTGCCGGTTCTCCTTCGCCTTCCGGCGGAGGAACCATATCGAGATCGAGCGTACCTCCCGGCTGCTCCGTCCGATCCAGGACAAGCTCGCGGATAATATCCCCGCCAGCAGCCAGCTTCACCTCGCCCCAAAGGTTGTCCCAAGCCGCGCGAACCAGCAGATCCCCATACCCCGTCTTGAAGCTGATCTCTCCCCGTTCGTCCGCCAATAACGTGGCGATCGGGTAAAATTCCGCCATATTGTACAGCTCGAAGCGCACTACGGCGCCCGGGACCGGATGTCCGGCCCCGTCTTTCACCGTTAACGCAACGATACGGGTAGGCGCATAATTTTCGAGCAGATTAATCTCCGTAAACCATCCGTTTGCCGCGATAATATCCTCCGGGCCGGGATAGTCGTCGGCCAGGATTCGCGTATTCAGCAGCATCGCCCGGCGGGCCGGCGGGCCGAACCACCCCTGGTTGAGCCGAGCTTCCGGCTCGCAAGCGCCAAGAAAGTGCCATTTCCCGTCCGCCCAGGCCTCTACCCAGGCATGATTATCGTCGCAATGCGCCCAACGCGGCGTGTAAATCTGACGGGCGGGAATACCGATGCTTCGCAGCGCCGCAACCGCCAGCGTCGATTCCTCGCCGCAGCGGCCCCTTGCGCTCTTGATCATCGTAAGCGGCGACATCGTTCTCAAATCGCTGCCGATATAGGCAGCCTTCTCGTGACACCAATAATTCGTCTCCAAAATGGCCTCTTCCATCGTCAGCGACTTTGTGCGATAGGCTAGCTCATTGAACAAAATGCCGCGGTGATCTTCGATATTTTCCGTATTGACCCGGTAAGGGAGAACATAATGCAAGAACAGGGAGTCGGGCACCCGGTCTCCCCAAGGAACAAGCCGGCGGATCGCCAGCGTGCTCCGCACATGGCTCAAGAACAAGGCGCCGTCATAATCGGCGAGATCGTTCACCGGCATGTAGGCGAACAAATACTTGAGCGCCCAGCTCTCCTCCTCGGACAGCCCCTCCCGGAGAACGTCGAACAACTCGCGTTCCCTGGCCTGCGCAAGCTGGCGTTTTACACTTAATTTGCTTTCGATGAGATCCCGTTCCGCTTGATTCAGCGAAAACGGCGAAGTCCAGTCTGTCATGCTCCCGCTCTCTCCTTCCACAGCTTCCCGTCCTCGCGAATGCACCAGAGCGATACTCCGTCCGACGACAACGCCGAGATTTGAAACATACTGCGCGTCGTTTCGACCGTTGCTTCAATGCTCCACGTATCGCCTTTCATCAAACGCTTCGCATCCGCTTCAAACCTTCCTTCAGCCGCGAAATGGTTGCGCTGGCGGTAATACAGCTTCCGCAGCTCCCACTTGATGCGCTCGTCCTCCGGCATCGCAAAGGAATCCGGGCCTTCATCGCCGGAGAACAACACGTAACCCCACAGTTCCGGATAATGCATGTTGACGATGCCCATCGGCGTCCACACCCAGTTGTCCTCCGGATAGGGCTTGCCCGTCTTCGGATTGATGACCTTGCGGTAGCCGCCTTCCGCCGGCTCCGCTTGCCATTCCACTCTGGAGAAGTTGATGCGCCAGAATTCCCCGGCCAGCGGCGGCCTGCTCTCCGCCGCGCATTCGCGCAGACTGGCCCAAGGAATAGCGATTTCGACGCTCCACATCCGGTTGTCGGCCGCTGGATTGTTCAACTCGCCTTCGATATAAACGGCGCTTCGCAGCCCCGCGATATCCCAGCCGTTCACCGGCGGACCGCCGTCCCGATACGGCTTGACGAGCAGCAGATCCCATACCGTATTCAGCGCATTGATTTCAATCTCGTAATAACCATGCGTGTCCCCGTCCGGATCGATAAAAATTTCAAAATCGTTGTCGTAAAAAATAACCGAATCCCGCTCGGTGAGCGTTGCCCAGATCTGGTCCTCCAAGAGCTCCGCTCCGACATACAAATAATCGTCGTCCCACAGCATTTTGACGCGAGTCCGCTTCGTAGGCTTGGAGCGGACTTCGCCTTCGATATCTATAAAATCCTCGGTCCAGTCCGCCGCTTCCCAGAATGGCTTACTCAAACGTCCGTCAAGCGCGAACGGCTCCAAGGCCCGCCGGCAAATATAATGCCTTGGCCCGTAATCGATTACCGGCTCCGGCACTCCGCTAAGCATCCTATCCTTCCCCCAATCGCTTCCGCTAGTTAGTTATGGGTCACTACGGCTCCCGTGCCTCCGTAAAACTTTACTTCCTCGTCAAATTCCAGCTTCAGCACCGTTACGTGCTTGTGCGTGTCTTCCGCCGTCAACCCGATCCAGGTTGTTCCGGGGATGTCAAACCAAGGCACGCCGCCATGAATTTGATGCGTCAGCTCTTTGCCCGAATGCAGCACGGTAATCCGCCTAATCGGATTGCACAGCCCTTTCAGGCATAGCTGTTCCTTCGGATCGTCATAGACGAACAGGTAGAGCGTCTTCTTATCCGGCGTTAGCGTGCTTCCGCCCGAATAATAACGCGCCATAATGCCTTCCCGCGTGCCGTAAACCGCCTCCGCGTGCTGCCGGATCCACTCGCCGAGGCCAAGCAGAATATCTTCCTGCCGCTTGTCGATTGTCCCGTCCTCCCGCGGCCCGATGTCCAGCAGCATATTTCCGCCCATGGAAATACAGTCGCAGAACATCCGGATGATCATGCCAAGGGATTTGTAACGGTTGTCCGTCGGCACATACCCCCATGAACCGTTAATCGTCGTGCAAAACTCCCATGGCCCTTCCGGTCTCGTTATGGGAAGTCCCTGCTCCGGCGTCTTGTAATCGCCATGTCCCTGCAGCCGTGAATTGATGATCACATCCGGATTAAACGATTTCAGGTACTGCTTGAACGCCGGCAAATTCCATTGGCCGGCGCTCCGCTCCCAATCCCCGTCGAACCAAAGCAGGTCCACCCGGCCGTAATTCGTAAGCAGCTCCCGAAGCTGGCCATTGTTGAACTGCAAGAACCGCTGCCATTTCCCCTCGTCCTCAAGGCCGTCTGGCGGACTGGAAAACCGGTTAACGGTGCTGAGGTCCTCGGGAATCCTGCCGTCCTGATAGACGCTTGGATAATCCGGATGCGACCAGTCGATCAGCGAGTAGTACAACCCGAGCCGAATCCCCCGCTTCGTAATCGCATCGGCGAATGGCCTAACCAAATCCTGGCCTGCCGGCGTCTTCTTCACGACATTCAATTCGCTAAGCTGCGTGTCCCATAAGGCCACGCCGTCGTGATGCTTGGTCGTCAGAACGGCGTACCTCGCTCCAGACTTCTCAATCAGATCGGCCCAACCTTCCGCATCGAACCTTGCAGCCGTAAACCCGTCAAGCTGATTCATATATTGTTCATAAGACATTTTCCCGTTGTAAAAAGACCAGGATTCCGCCACGCCGTCAACCGCATAAATGCCGTAGTGAATGAATATGCCAAGCTTTGCGTCTTCGAACCATCCCTGCATCCCGCATCATTCCTTCCTCACGCCCGAATCCGGAAGACATGCGCGATTGGCGCTTCAGGAGCGCAACGCTCGGTTTCCGGCAGACGAACGGCAATGCCGCTTTCGGTCCGGCGATAGTCGAGCCGCTCCTTCCCGCCAACCAGCTCGATGCTTCCGGCTCCTCCGTTCCAAGGAAGATGGATCTCCTCCGGTACCGGCTCGCTCGCGTCTTTGTACAGGTAAAACGCATAGACGACGCCGTTTTTCTGCGTAAAGCATGTATGGCCGACCGAATACGGCTCGATGACCCTTGTGCCGTAGATCGCTTCTCCGTAAACGTTCAGCCACTGTCCCATGCCTTTCATGCGGGCGATTGCCGTCTCCGGCAATCTGCCGTCCGGCTGCGGGCCGACGTTTAGCGCCAGGTTGCCGCCCTTTGCCACGATTTCGATGAGCAGCTGGATGAGCTGACGCACCGATTTGTAACGGTCCTCGTAACGGAAAGAAAACGACGTGCCCATCGTGATGCAGCTCTCCCACGGCACATGGAGCGCCCGTTCCGGCAGCGTCTGCTCCGGCGTAATCAGGTTCTCGTAAGGTCCTCCGACGGTCCGGTCCGCCGAGAGCAGCCAAGGCTGGAGCTGGCGCGCCTTCTCCACCACTTCTCCCAGCCGGATATTTTGCTTGCGGTAATCGTTCACCCAGCCGGCGTCGAGCCACAGCACGTCGATCCGGCCGTAATTGGTCATCAGCTCCATGATCTGCTCATGCGTAAATTGAACGAATTTCTCCCACAGCCACGGGTATTCCTTCGGGTCGTACGACGGTCCCCTGGACGTCTTTGTATCCGGCCGTATCCCCGGGGTCCAATAATAGGGAGAATGCCAATCCGCTTTGGAGAAATAGGCGGAGATGCCCAGCCCCTTGGCGCGGAACGCGTTGAACAGCTGCTTCACGATATCCGCATGCTTATGCGTATGAAACGGACACTCCTCCCCCGTAATCCGGTAATCGGTCGTACGCGTATCCCACATGCAAAAGCCGTCATGATGCTTGGTGGTGAAGTTCAAATAGTTGAAGCCGTTCGCCGCCGCAAGCTCCGCCCACAGCTCGGGCTGGAAGCGAATCGGATTAAAGGTTTTGTTCAAGGCGAAATATTGCCGCTTCAGCTCTTCCGAATCGATGTCCCAATCGATACCGTTCCGTGACCAATCCCCATCCTCGTCGCTTAACGCCCAAGATTCCACAAGGCCCAGCTGCGAGTAAGGCCCCCAGTGCATCATCAAGCCAAGCTTCTGATCCTTGAACCACTCAAGCCGCTCAAGCAGCAAGGGATCTTCCGGCTTCACCCAGCTCTCCTCGCTGCTGTAATTATGTACGCCCTGTTCGATTGATTCTTCGTCTGCGGCAATTGCCTGTTCCTTCTCACTCATCCTATTTCCTCCTAAAAAACCATTCTTTCAAACCGACGGACGTTGTATAATAGATTTAATTTTCAGATATTTAAGATTTGTAAAAGAGATAGATAACCGTAGTCAGGGGGCATACCATTTGAACCGGAACTATTTCAAGTCCAAGCTGTTTCTGAAATATACTTGGTCCTATTTGTTCATCTTGCTGATTCCTTTGATTTTTACTTCTATCTTTATTTACGAAAACGCCTCGCACCGCCTTCGTTCCGAAATCGAACGCTCCCATCTCGACCAGCTGACGCAAGCCGAAACGATTATCGACGGCCGAATGAAGGAACTAAGCGAGATTGCAACCCGCATCTCTTACGACCACAGACTTGCCTCTTACCTCGTGCACGATCCGATACATAGCGGAGAAGCCATTGAAGCGCTCGACCAATACAAAGCGACAAGCTCGATCATTGGGGAGCTGTACTTGTATTTCCACAAGGACGACCGCATCTACTCCAGTGAAGGGATGAACCACTTCGACGTATTTACGAGCAATCTACTGTTTCAGAATTGGGATAAAGACGCGGTCTACCAGGATTTGAATAACGTCAAATTCCCGACGATGCGGCCTGCCGATATCGCAAGCAATTCCTCCGGCCGGAAGCAATCGATGCTCGCCTACCTGATTCCGATCAAACCCAATAATCCGAATCCCTACGGAACGGTGATGTATTTGATCCGGAAAACCGAGCTGACGAGCCTCATCGATTCCATACTGGGCAGCTATCAGGGCCAGACGTACATTCTGGATAACCAGGGCCAGATTCTGGTGGATAATCGCCAAGGAGAGACGTTATCCGACACGGACACCCGCTCTTTGTTCGGCCATCTGACCCCGGGCATTCAAAAGCATGTCCTAAACGGCAAGGAGCACTCGATCGTCTCCGTTCGGTCGCCGGTCAACGGCTGGACCTACGTGACCATCATGCCGAGCGAGCAGTTCTTCAGCAGCGTCCTGCATGTCCGAAGCTTCATCATTATGCTGCTGATCTTTGTTGTGGCCGCGGGAGCGGCAATCGCGCTATTGCTTGCCCGGATGCAGTATCGGCCGATTTCGACCCTTGTCGAATTTGCCGCCTCCAAATGCAGCAAGCCAATTGGCCGTCCCGGCGAGTCCCGCAACGAATTGGACCGGATTCGGACAACGCTGCTTGAATACAGTGCCAGAGTCGACCTGCAAGAGCCGTTTGCCCGCCATCATCTGCTCTCCATGCTGCTCCGTTCCGGCAGCTCCCGGATTCTGACGCCGGAGCTGAGAGAGGTGCTGGATCTCCGGTTCGACCGATCTCTTCATTTCGTCATGGTAATCGGCTGGATGAAGAGCGATAAGAACGGCGTATTGGAGCACCAGGAGATACTGGAGCTGCTTACCCATATCGAATTGCCGAATCTGAACGGTCACGGGTACGGCGTTGAGCTTTCCCAATTAGGCCAGATCGGCTTACTGGTCAACTTCGACCCGGACAAAGACGTGGACGAATTCGAACATAAGCAGCTTATCGTTGAAGCCTTGCGCATCCGCTTGCTCGAATCCTGCCACATTCAACCGGTCATTGGCGTCGGCTCGAGCTATTCCGGTCCGGATCAGCTGAATCAGAGCTATATCGAAGCCTGCTCGGCCTACGACCTGAGAGTGTCCTCCAACGCCGGCTCGGTAAACTATTTCGAGAAGCAGTCGTATCCGACGGATCAGTCGTTCTGGATTCCGAACAACACGCTGTTAAAGCTCTCTCAGAGCTTAAAGCAAGGCAGCTTCGAGGTAGCGTCGCAAATGATTAAGTCGGCCGTCCTGAGCCTGCGGCAGTCCGAGCTGTCCACGCTGCTTATCCGCTGCATCGGCATCGATCTATTGAATACCATTCTTAAGACCGCGGCTGAACTCGAGAACCAGCGGCTGATTCAGGAAATGGCACCGCAGATGATCTCGGGCCAGTCGCTTGACGAGCTGGAGCGCAATCTCCTCCATCTGGCTTCCCGTCTATGCGAGCAGGTTGAGCAAGCGAACCAGAAGGAAGAGCAGTCGCTTACCGACAGAATGATCGCTTACATCGAAGAACATTTTGCGGACAATGCCCTCAGTCTCGAGACGGTCGCTTCCGAATTCAGCCTGTCTCCGTCCCACGTCAGCCGCTCCTTCAAGGAGAAGATGGGCGTGAACTTCGTCCAGTACATCTGGCAGAAACGGCTGGAAGAAGTGATGCACCAGCTGAAGACGACGGATGACTCGCTTAAGGACATCATTATCCGGGTCGGCTACGTGGACGCGCCCAACTTCATCCGCAAATTCAAGAAGGAGACCGGCTATACGCCTGGGCAATACCGCAAAATGTTCTCGTTAGGCCAATAATAAAAACTCCGTTTTCAAATGGACGTCGAACTTATCAATTCTGCAGGCGGTGGCCGAAAACTTCGGCCTTCTGCCCTTTACTTGCCCGCCTTCCAGCGGTCGTACGCGCCTTGATACACTTCCGCTATGCGGTCGCCGCCCATTTTCTTAACCTGTGCAAGATACTTGTCCCAGCCCGACATCGGCTCTTGTCCCGTCACGAACTTCGCTTCCATCTGCTGAACGTAAGTGTCCAGGTCGGACAGCAGGGACGTAATTTCGCTTTGCTCGTCATTCGTCAGATACACGTTAGGGAAAGGAGCCTTGCCGATAGGCTTCAGCTTTTCCTCGCTTTCCTTTTGAATCCAATTATCGAATTCCGTCGTAAGACCATTCGTTAATTCGTTAATTTTGATGCCCGGGGTCAAGATCCCGAAGTTTGGCGTTAGCGTGCCCCGGAAGTCTTCGCGGTCCTGGCCGCTGGGAAGCTCGACCCATTCCTTCTCGTGAGTATCCTTATTCTTGTACTTCCAGAGCATGCCTTCAGGTCCCTGGTTCATAAGCGTTGCGCCTTCGTAGCTGTATTGATAGTCAACCCAGCGCATCGTCGCCTCCGGATTCGGGTCCTTGCTCGTGATGGCGAACGTTCCGTTGGCGGAAATGCCCGGATGCATGCCGTAAACCGGCGTTCCCGCGATTTCGCTGCTGACCGGCGTCATGAGCGGATTATCCCCGCTAGGCTCGCCGCCCAGCGTGAAGTAAGGGAAATAGTCGTTAAACAATGCGATTTGGTTATTCTGGCCTTTCGCCTTCTTCTGGTCGGAGGTCTGCGAGAAGGTCTCGTGATCCAGCAGATTCTCATTCCACAAGCGGTTCATGAAGGTCAGGTAGCCCTTGTAGCCTTCCTCTTGCGGGGAATAGTGAACCTTGCCATCCTTGTCGGCATAGATCGTCTCGTCATACATACCCCAGAATCCGAAGAAGAACATCCGCAGATCGTCCAGCTTTACGGAAGTGAGCGGAATTTCGTCCTTCTTCCCGTTTCCGTTCGGATCCTCGTCCCTCACCCGCTTCAGGAAGCTGTACAGCTCCTCCGTCGTCTTCGGCAGCTCCGTTACGTTTAAGGCCTTGAGGAATTTACCGTTGTACCACATCGGACTGCGATACCAGATGGCCGACAGGTCGATGTACGGAAGAGCATACATATGTCCGTCAGGCGTCGTAAACGATTTGCGGATGTCCGGATGCTCGTCGAAAATTTTCTTCAGATTCGGAGCGTAGCCCTCATCAATATACTTCTCCAGCGGAATAAGCACGCCTTGGGTTCCGTACGTCACCTGCTCGGCCGGAGTCAAATCCGGGGCATAGAGCACATCCGGCAGATCTCCGCTCGCGAACACGAGGTTCTTCTTCGTGGAGAAGCTGTCGAGCGGCGTTAATTGGTAAGTGAACTTGATATTCGTCAGCTTTTCCATTTCCTTCAACGCCGGCATGGTGTTCCAGTCTGCTTTGCCCACGTCCTGCGACATCATCTTAAGAGTGATCGGCTTATCAACGATAGGAAAGCCTTCTTTTTTTACGCCGCTATCGGCGGAAGCCTCAGGCGAAGAAGAATTTGCAGAAGAGGATGGCGAAGCGGAATTGTTGTTCTCGCTGGATGAGCTGCTGCAGGCAGCCAGCATGCCGGCTGTCATGGTAACGCAGAGAATAACGGATGATGCCCTGGAAATCCTGTTCATGCAATACACACTCCCTTTATTAGATGAATGATATGGGAAGATCAGCCCTTGACGGAACCAATCATTACACCCTGTACGAAATAACGCTGCAAGAAAGGATAAATAACGATAACCGGAATCGTAGCGACGATAATGACGGCATACTTGACGAGGGCCGCAATCTCCGCCTTGCTGTTCATGGCCGTTGCCGAAGAGAGGTCGATCGCGCCGCCTCCTTGCGCCCCCATCTCCTGAAGAACCAGGATTTGACGCAAAACAAGCTGCAGCGGATACTTTCCGGCCTCGTTCAGATAAATCAGCGCCGAGAAATAACTGTTCCAATTGCCTACCCCGTAAAACAAAGCCATTACCGCGATGATCGGCAGCGAGAGCGGCAGAATGATTCTCAGAAACAGCCGCATATTCGAGCAGCCGTCAATTTGCGCGGCTTCCTGCAGCTCCCTCGGAATGGAGCTTTGGAAAAAGGTGCGGGATACGATTATATTCCAGATGGACGCGGCGGACGGAAGAACGATCGCCCACATCGAATTCATCATGCCTAGTTGTTTCACGAGCAGATACGTTGGGATCAGACCTCCGCTGAAGAACATGGTCACCATAAACATGCCCATGAAGAAGTTTCTCCCGACGAAATCTCTGCGGCTTAACGCGTAAGCTGCAGGCAGCGTCACGAACAAGTTGATCGCCGTCCCAACCACCGTATAAATGATGGTATTTTCATAGCCGATCCAGATGTTGGTGTTCTTGAACACCATCTTGTAGCCCTCGAACGTAATGCCTTTCGGCCACAGCCACATCGCTCCCGAAGCCACCGCCTTCGGATCGCTGATGGATGCGCTGATCATATACACCAGCGGATAGAAAACGATCAGAAAGGCGAGAAAAACGTACAAGTAATTGCAAGCGAGAAATAGTTTATCGCCCCTGCTCTCTTTAATGCCATGGAACATGCGTCTCCAGCCTCCTTCTTCGTAAGCTTTAAAAAGAATTGTCACACAAAAGCGCCGTTCCTGTCATTTGCGATCATTCTTTTTACCACAAGCTGTTCTCGCTCGTCCTGCGAACGATCTGATTTACGGCTATCAGCAGAATGGCGTTGATGACGGAATTAAACAGGCCAACCGCTGCCGAGAAGCTGTATTGGGCATTCTCCAGACCGGAACGGTAGACGAAGGTAGCGATGACGTCGGAAGACTCCATATTAAGCGGATTTTGGAGCAGCAGGATCTTTTCGAACCCAACCCCAAACAAGCTTCCCATGTTCAAAATAAGCAAAATGGTCATCGTCGGAATCAAGACGGGTATATTAATGTGGCGAATGCGCTGGAACCGCGAAGCCCCGTCGATAATGGCTGCTTCATGAAGTCCGGGATCCACGCCGGACAAGGCGGCCAAATAAATGATCGTCCCCCAGCCCGCGCTCTGCCACGCATTCGAGAATACGTACATCGTCTTGAACCATTTGGGATCGGTAAGAAATTCCGGCGTGCCAAAGCCAAGCCATTGAATGACATGAACCAGAATTCCGGTAGACGGCGACAGGAAAGATATGATCATCCCCGCCATGACGACAACCGATATAAAGTGAGGTGCATAGGTGACCGTCTGGGCCATCTTTTTGAAAAAACCGTTGCGCACCTCATTAAAGGCCAGCGCCAGTATGATCGGAATCGGAAAGCCAATCGCTAGATCATAGAGACTGACGCTCAGCGTATTCCAGATCAAATCCCAGAAGTAATAGGAATGGAAGAATCGGTCGAAATGGTCCAATCCCACCCAAGGACTTCCTATAATTCCTTTGGTCGGGATAAACGATTTGAACGCGATCTGGACGCCGTACATCGGCAGGTAACAAAAGATAATAAAGTAGAAAAACGCCGGTGCAACAAAAATGTACAATTCCCAGTTCTGCACAATCCTTCTTCCGAGCCGCTTGGTCGAAGTCCCGGATCGTAGCGCCATGCTGCCCGTTGCGGCAGCTTTCGAATCTTGCATCGGATCACCTCTTCCAAATAGGTTCAAGCACTCTCGCCGCGAAGGAACGTTTGCTTGTCCTTGTCAGCGCTTACTTCCGAGGATAGAGCATGGAAGCGGCCAACGTAAATATGTCGTTTTCGTGAACGTGAAAAGCACCACCCGACAAGGCCGGAGCGATGATGACAATCATGCAAGACAATCGGACAATATGTTATTTTCGCAGCGGGATTAGGCGCCCAGCCTGTCTTTGTCAAAATTGACATATTCGAATCTATCCGAAGACAAAGAAAAGCCGGGTCAACAAGGACCCGGCTTTCACTATTATAAGGGCAGCTTTTTCGTTCTGACAATGGAAACATTCCCTGTTACGGCTTCAGGCAGCCGAACATCAAGTTCAACATCCTCCGGAGCCGAAATTCGAAGGGACATGACGTCATTCGCGATGCTCCAGTCCACCTCGATGGTTCCTCCGTTAGGCAACGGAACGGCACCTCTTGCCCATGTCAAATCGCATGGAGCCGGCTCGATTCTCACTTTGCTCCAGCCGCTGTCCAGCCGTTTGACTCCAAGCACGTTTCGGCCGAGGAAATATGCCGGCCCTGCCGACCAGGCGTGGCAATGACTGCGGGTAAGCAGCTCTGCATTGGCGCGATTTTCCGTGAAATTCGGGTACATCTCCCAGCATGTCGTTGCATCGTTTGCGATCATCAAGCCGTAATTGCGGCGGATATCGTCAAGCATGTCGGGGATATGCCGCATCGCTTCCAGCGCTTCATAATAGAAGAAGGACATAAACGGACTGCCGATCTGCACAAACGAAGCCGACGGCTGAAGAAGATAGGCTTCCAGCTTTGCTCGGCGCTCCCCTTGAGCGATGCCGCACAATAGAGCAACCACTTGGGTCTGCATGCTATAGATATCCGAGCGCCGTCCGTCGGCATGAATGCAATCGAGGTAAGCTCCCCGCTCCTCATCCCATAAACGGTCGTTTATGGCCTGTTCCAGTAATCCGGCTGCTTCGGCAAAAGAGGCTCCTTCATCTGCTTGCCCTGCTTCTACGGACATTTGTACCGCCTGCCGGAGCGTTTTCGTCAGGAACAGATTCTGATGGGTGACAATCCCTTCGTTCGGCTGGTCAATCGGCGCCCAGTCGAGCAGGTTCCAGCCCCGCATGTCGAGCAGCCCATCCGCATTGATATGGGTCAAATAATGCTCGAGCGTAAAGCGGACATGGGGCCACATCTCGGCGGCAAAAGACTTGTCTCCCGTATGCTCCACATATTCCATCGTCGCGAGCACCCAGAAGAACGTCCAGTTCGGAATAACGCTCGTCCAGCCGCTTGGCACCTGATCCATATAGAGCGGGGATCTGTCCTTCGAGCCCGGAACGAGACGCAAGCAGCGTTTAACGATGTCCAGCTCGCCAAACACATAGTAGTTAACCAATGCCTCATTGCGGCTGTCTCCTACCCAGTAGGTCTGCTCGTAAGAAGGACAGTCCACAAACGTATCCTCCATGCAATTCCGGGTCGTATGCTGGCTGATCGCCCAGATGTCGTTCAGCAGCGGGTCGGAGCTACGGAACGTTCCGGCTTCCGCAACCGGATAAGTGCTTTGCACCATATACACCTCATGCAGCTTAACGGGTCCCGCCGCTCCCCTTATGGTCAGCACCGCATAACGGAACCCGCGCCTTACAGGAGATTCGTATTGCTGCCGTCCTTCCCGGCAGATGTATCTGAACGTATTATCGAGGCCAAACGTATGCTGTCGGAAATCGGCTTTTAAATATTCAAGGCCGTATACATCCACAACCGTCCCAGCCGGAGCCTCAATCTTGAAGCCAAAAAAGCCGGTCCGCTGCTTGCCGAGGTCAATCACAAGCTCCGTATCGCCATCCCGGAAACGAGGAATATCCGCATATTCCGGCGCTGCCGTCAAGCAGGCATTCAGGCCGGAAGGCATAGCATACCGCTCGGCTTCCGGACGCCAAACATTGGAGCCGAATACATCCTGCTCGGTATAATAAGGGCCGGCCAGAGGACGGATCCAATCCTGTACGGCGGCCAGCTCCTCCATCGAAGCCGCTCCTGCCGCTTTTAAATAATTCGGCTCATTCCGGTCTATCTGTCTGTTTTCCCTTGTATCGATGTATTCCGTATCGTCAAACGGTCCAATAAGCAGCCACGGCGTCTCCCCTTCCTTATCGGGAGAATGAATCGAGAGCTTACGCTCCGAATGAATCGCCACATGGTAAGCTCCCCCGTGATCGCCTTGAGTAATATCAAGCAGCAGGAAATGCTCGCCGGCTGTAAGCTCTGCCTCGTAGTAACGCTCCGGATCGTTGCCATGACTCCGCTCGATCCGTTGTCCGTCGATCCAGAGCTTCTCGCCGCGGGATTGCAAAATGCCAACCGTCACTTGACCGGCTTCATCCAGTAATAGCGTCGTAGCGATGTAACCCATGTATTGAATGGGATTAGCATGCTCGACCGAACCGGGAACCATCGCGTTCCGAAGATCGATAGCTGCCGTCCAGGCAGGCGGCCTCACCCGCTGGAGAGACTCGATGCGGGAGGGATACAGCTTTTCCTCCGTCAGGAACGGAATGTCGCGGGGGATCAGCTTTTTCCAAGGGCCTTCCCCGACTTCAGCTACGTGTGCAGCCTGCAACCATGAAGAATCGTCGTAGGTTGTCTCTGTCCAATCTCCGTTCCATTCCCTCGCATCATAAATTTCCGCAAAGCCCTGCTGACAGGACATGCGCGGAGCCGCGGTATGATGGCCTCTCAGCTTCTCCGTTTTCCAGGACGAATCCGTTGCTGCCAGTACGCCATCGCCTGAAGCGATCTCCGCAAGCAGACCGCCTTTCCCCCTCAAGTAATAGAAGTTGGTTACGCCAAAATGCAGCACGAGAACGGCTATCGTGTTCTTGCCGCCAGGCTGAAGCAAATGACCGATGGAATAGGCATCGTAAAATTGCTCCTCCGGCCAAGAACGGACCGGACCTCTGCCGATTTGCACCCCGTTTACATAAGCGACGTATCTCGAATCCGCGCTAATCCGCAGCTGCGCATCGGCTGCTTCTTCAGACGGCACGTCAAACGTTGAACGGAAGCAGCGCCATTCGTTGCGGGGGCTTTCCTCTTCCCCTCCCCAAATCCATTGAGCCTTCCAAGCCGTATCCTTCATCCTCATTTCCTCCTAGCCCTATTGAAATCATTTCCTGACTGCCTCTTCCACCGCAACTTCGTTCCAGTTTTTGGCGTTAAATGAATAGAGTTCATTACCTAACTACCAAGGAGGAATCGATTTGTCGGACAAGCTGATGGGCGCGGCAGCGATTATTACGAATGCCGAAGGCAAGGTGCTGCTGGTCAAGCATAGTTATGGCAAGAACAATTGGGATCTGCCGGGAGGCAAATCGGAAGCAAACGAATCGGCGCAGCAGACAGCCGCTAGAGAAGTGGTCGAGGAAACCGGGCTGACGGTCGGGATTGGCGCATTAACGGGGATCTATTACGATCCGGCGTATGATATGCACCACTTTGTCTTCTTGGCGGATATTCATGGCGAACAGCATCCCGTGCCAAGCTCTACGGAAATACTGGAATGCCGCTATTGCGATCCCGCCAATCTTCCGCGGCCTATCAGCGATTTTACGTGCAACCGAATTCTTCACGCGCTGGATCCAAACCGTAAATCTCTCTTCCACACCATTGGCCCTAGGCAATGGATTTAAGACAACGCTCAGGCTAAAAAACAAAGCTCCTTCGCATCCAGCTCATGCTGGCACTAGAGGGAGCTTTATTTTGTTCCTTATTTTCCGCCAAGGGCTTGCCGGATGAGCTCAACTTCCTGCACGGTCAGGGGCTGGCCCGCTGCCAACGCGTTGGATTCCACTTGGCGGATATTTTTGAAGCCGGGAATGACGCATGCATTTGGAGATTGGGCCAGCGCAAATTGAATAGCTGCTCTAACCAAATCCTGCGTGCTTTCGCCAAAATGCTCTTTAAGAGGCTGAAGCTGTCTGCGAATCTCGTGCAAGCGTTCCTTGGAATAGGATTGATTCGTTGAACGGATATCGCCTTCTCCAAACTTTGGAGGGTTCTCCGGATCGAATTTATCCAGCAGCAAGCCCTGTGCAAGCGGTCCGAACAGGACCATGCCTAGGTTCTGCTCTCCCGCCCAGCGGAACAGGTTAGTGCTCTCCCGATCAAATTCATTGCCGAAGGCATTGTAATGGAACTGAAGCACATCCGGACGTGTTACCGGACATACCCGCATAAAATCGGCATAGCTGTAAGCCGATTGGCCAATGACGCGGACCTTGCCTTCCTTCTGAAGAGCGCGCATCGTATCGGCCGCTTCCTCCAGATAACGGTCATCCGGGCCAAAGTTCGTATTATGGAAATAATAGAGATCTATATGGTCCGTTCCGAGATTCGTAAGCGTCTGCTCCAGCTGGTGGCGGATATGCACCGGCTGCATGGCATTAGGAGCGGTTCCTCTGAACCATCCTACCTTTGAGGCTACAATGACGGAGTCGCGCGGAACATCCTTCAGGAACTGTCCGATGACCCGCTCCGAATGGCCGTCTCCATAAACATCGGCTGTATCCAAATGGTTAATGCCAAGCTCATGCGCCCTGCGCAAGCCCGCGAGAGACTCGTTATCATCATTGCCCGACCAGCCTACGGGTTCGCCATCCCGCCACGATGGACCGCCAATCGCCCAGCAGCCCAAGCTAATCTCGCTTACCTTCAATCCGGAACGTCCAAGTACACGGTATTCCATGACTATCACCTCTGAGTGAGAATAGGAACATTTGATATAACATATAATTCAATTCATTATAGCATTAGAAGTTTTTCGGAATAAGAAGTGAAAAATTATTTACTTAGTTACTCGAGGATACTGTGGGATTGCGACAAGATTGCGACATCGAGAGTTGGACGACCCGGTAGTGACTAAAAAAAGCCCTGCCTCACGAATAGTATGATATAAGTCTGAAATCAGCGCCTTATTAATTCTATCCCGTTGCTAGGAGGGAAAATGGATGACGATCCAACTCGCAAAAGGAATGAACCTCTCAACTCAAAGTAATTCCAATATAATTTCTATTATGGCCGAAATGATCGCAACAATGGAATATGACGCCAAACTCAAAAAAGAGATTCTTTTTAAAGTGGATGAAATCAGCATGGAGATATCCAGAAAAGATAAACTCTGTTATGACGTAGTGAATGCTACTCGCAATAACGGTGACTATTACAAAGCGATGAGGGTATGGAAACAATTTAGAAACGAAGTAGAACAAGCCCTGGGAGAGTTGCATAAGCGTATTCAGAGGACAAGATACCCTGACGAGTGGAGCGAGACCTATGAGCTACTAAAGCGTAGAGCAGCTTTGCATGATGACGAGGTGGAAAGATTAGAGCGGCAGGAATTATTGAGCGGCTAGTCTGTTTTATAGATTAAAAAGGCCCTCTCCGCCCGAAGGACAGAAGAGGGCCTTTTTGCGGTGTCTGAGCGCTTGCGCGGTCAACTCGCCTTTGCAAGTCTACTGCTGCGAACGGATGACACGGCGTATACGACAAGCGATGTCCAGATGAGCGCGAAGCCGACGAGCAGCACAGGAGAGACCGACTCCTTGAACACGAATATGCTCAAAAACAACATGATCGTCGGCCCAATGTATTGCACGAATCCAAGTGAGGACAAGGACATCCGGGAAGCAGCCCTTGCAAAGAAGAGCAGAGGCAACGCCGTAACGACGCCTGACAGAAGCAGTTCGACGAACGTGGATGCGGGCAGAGTCCATGCCGTCGTCTTTCCCACGGCGGCCAGGTAGACCCAGTAGCCGAGCGCAACGGGCAGGACGACAGCCGTCTCCGACAGCAAGCCTACAGAAGCGTCCTGTACAATCTTCTTTTTCGCGAAGCCATACAAGCCAAACGACGTGGCAAGCGAGATCGCGACCCACGGAAACCGCCCGTAATCGATGGCGATGATAAGCACCGCGGCGCCCGCGATGGCAATAGCGAGCCATTGGCCACGGTTTGGCTTCTCGCGAAGGAAGAGAACCGCCAGAAGCACATTCAGCAAAGGATTCAAATAATAGCCGAGACTTGTCTCTACGACATGGCCGTTGTTAACCGCCCAGATGAAGATGAGCCAATTCGCCGCGATCAGTAGTCCGCTGGCGGCGAGCTGCAGCAAGAGCGGGCGGCTAGCCGCAATCCGCTTCATATCGCCCCATCGGCGCTGGACGGCTACAAAAATCCCCATAAATACGAATGACCACACAACCCGATGCGACAAAATCTCTCCTGCCGGCACATCGTTAAACAGCTTCCAATATAGCGGGAGAATTCCCCACATGATATACGCAATAATGGCATTGACCAATCCGTTGTTCATAACCAATTCCTCACTTCTTACTCCAATGTCTGAACGGATTATACACCTCGATCCGCGATTAAACAAAGGAAAAAATTGGTCATAAGGAAAGCGACCATGTTCTCGCCAGGACGCCCTTGTATTTCTCTATTTAATAAATTTTTACATGAATAGAGATGATACGCAGGAAAGTAAAGCGAATGATCGAACTATTGTAAGACGTTTCATCCATTTGCGCGACCGAGCCTTTACTATTATAAGAAAAGAGTGAAGCAGTTGAATGCCTCTAAGAAGTTAATCATTAGCTTTTTTATAACCTTATTCGTGTTTACAACCGCGGCAAGCGCCTCGGGCAAACTGAAAGAAATTAAGGCTTATTTGGATCCGGATGTTTCCGTTGCGTTAAATGGGAAATTGGTTGTCAGCAAGCCAATCCTATATAACAATTCTACGTATGTTCCGCTTAGGGAAGTGGCGGCCGCATTCGATGCCCAGATTCTTTTTTCTGATAATAACAAGAAAGATATTTCTGTTGAACGAATCCCTGAACCAGCTGTCGAGGATCCTAATCCGGTTCCCTACCATGACGTACAGGTTACCTTTTACAGCGGATTCGGAAAACCTCAATTATTTCATAAAGGCATCGAATTTATCGTTGGCTCGGTAAACAAAGAAACCGTCGAAGGCCAAGCTGCTGCTGTTTTAACGATTAGCGTGTTGAACAAATCCGAAAAGGAATTTAATTTCAAACCGAATTTGTATATAGAATTAGAGGACGCAACGGAAGAATTTGATTTTAATAATCAGAGGTATGAAATCGTTGGGCCCGATTCGGTTCCGGCTAATCAAACAATTAAATATCAGATCATTTACCATGAACTGCCGAAATCAGCCGTTACCTATGTTTCAATCGTGCAGAACAGACTCCATGATTTGGTTTGGGTACCTTCAAAACCTATCGTACTCAAATAACTAAAATAGCTCTACACCGTATAAGCTAACAAGCCTCCCGTCGAGACGGAAGGCTTTTTTCGGTCTTTGTTAACGCTCGTAGCCGGGATATTCGTAATCGGTATTTTGCAGCTTATTAAGTATGTTCCTATCATGAATATGAGCCTTCGTCTCGTCCGTTCCCAATTTGTAGATTGCTTGATAGAGCTTGAGCAGATCACCGTTAAACTGATCCGTTGCTTTATCGTGATCGGCGGATTTATACGGAATCGGGGCTCTGAATTGGGTCGCTTCATCGTCCTTCTTTAGTCGCTCAAGCATTCGACGCAGCTCTTCGAGCTCCTCCGCTGTCCCCCGGACCTCAAGCTGTTCATTCATGGAAGCTTCCGCATCAAGACTTTTATTGGATACGGAAACGTATAATGTTTTTTTAGAAGACATTCCAAGCCCTCCTTCTTCGATAAATGAATTCGTCTAATTTCGGTTTTTAAAACCGGCTTCCTCCAGGAGATGCGCCGGGTACTTCCTGTCCAGCATCAAAATAACGTGTTCAATGAGTCCCTCCTCCAGTACGGAAGCTGTCCTTTCCTTTAACCCTTCTAGTGTTTGTTTAATAAAATCCAATGATTGTTTGTTCATCGAAAATCCCCCCATATGATTAATAACGTATTCCAAACAAAATAAAACACTTGCTCCATGGACCGACAAAAAGGAGCAAGTGTTCAACAAGGCCTAGCTTTAGGCGGTATCAAAATAATGAAACGACACGCTTGGTTTTTTTCATTCGCATCATGCAAAACGAATAAGGAATGATACGTTGAATGCTGCTTCTTTTCTAAACAAATAACCTCTAGAACGGAGTTTGAATCACTAGCTTACCGGCACTATATCGTTTCCAATGCTTTCTGTAGTCACTCTTTGACGGAGTTTTCCTCATAGGGATAAAGGGTTGAAGGAAACGTTAAACAACCCTTCATGACAAGTGAAGGGTTGTTTGCGCATTTTTTAGCTGTGGACCATTAAAGGCTTTACGCTTCGAATATGTTGAATATAATCGGTCTTGCTCTGAGCAAGTCGTTCATCCGTAAGATTCGAGGTGTCGTTTAATGAAAAATGAGGCAGATATTCCGCGCTGATAAAGCGAGCCGAAGCTTCAACCGGGCGCAATAGCTCTTGAAGCGTAAACCGATTAAACCCACTGGCTTGGTAGGACTCTTCGGTACCATAGGTCGAGATTGCCACTCCGAATTCTTTCCCGGCTGTTTTACTGCCATCCGGTCCGTATGCCCAACCGTATTGCAAAACGTCATCCATCCACTTTTTTAAAAGCGGAGGCATGTTGTACCAGTAAAATGGATATTGCAATATGATTCTGTCGTGGGATTCGATCAGTTTTTGTTCATTTGCAACATCTATTTTCCCATCGGGGTAGGTTGCGTACAGTTCATGGACTGTAATGTCTTTTTGTTTTTGCAATTCATCACGCCATGCCTTATTTACGCGCGAGTTCTCCATATTGGGATGAGTGACAATGACCAGTATTTTCATCGATGATCCTCCATTCAATATTCGAATCGAAAAACTGCATACCCGTTGAAAACACACGCTCAAGGTTTAAATCAGTTTAAATCAGTGCATCTCATTCGTGCGGAATTCGGTTTTTAGGATACCCAAAACATCGTCTTATTACTTCATAACAAAAAACGCCCCTGATCGTCTGCCGCGACGAGATTCAGGGGCGGTTCCATTTTACAGCGGTATATTCCAGCCAAACGGGTATTGCGCGGATAGCTCAAGCGGCAGCGCGCCGGTTGGCTTCAGCTCGCCGGTCAGTACTTTAGCTGCCGATTCAAGGGCAAGCGGACGGCATTCGTACACGGCCAGATAAGCCTTAGCATCCGGATATACCTTCAGATCAAGCGGGTTGCGGACGGAAACCGCAACGGTGCGGTCGGCTGCCAGCTTAATGACCTGCCCGGCGATCTCGCGCTCAACCTTATGTTTGGTTGCATCATAGGTTACAACGACAATCTGTTCGAACGCATCCAGACCGGAAAGCGGATCCGATCCGCTCATGGAACGCTCCTCGACTTGATCAAGGCGGCCCTTCAGATAGTCCCCAAGCGTACCGTCTCCGGCTAACATCTCATCGGCAACCGATACCGGCTTGATGTCCGGCCACAGCACAAGCGTACGGCCTTCCCTGCGAAGCGGAAGCAACGAGTCTTCATTCTTCACCAGGGTTGCAGACGCTTCGCTCCACTTCCGGGCTGCCGCTTGGCTTGCGGAAGTCGCAAGCTTCGACTGAACATCGTTCCATGCCAAGAGGGGTGCGTCGATCTCATAGTCTTGTTTCAGCCGCATTACTCTCGCGAGCGATTCGTTAATCCGCTCCTCGGATAGCTCGCCGCTCTCAACCGCAGCCACCACGGCCTCAAGCGCAGCTACCTGTTTTTCATGCGTATGGCTGACGAGAACCATGTCCGCTCCGGCTTGGATCGCCTGGACCGCGCCATTCGCCGGACCGTAAAATTTGTCGATGGCATCCATCTCGAGGCAATCGGTGACGATAACCCCATTATAGCCAAGCTCCCCACGCAGTAACCCGGTTAATACCGGCTGGGACAAAGTCGAAGGCTTCCCTGACGGATCGAGAGCCGGCAGGCAGACATGCGCCGTCATAATAGCCGCGGTTCCCGCCGCGATTGCCGCGCGAAACGGCGCAAGCTCAATCGCATCCAGCCGCTCCCGGCTATGAGGCAGCACGGGCAAATCATGATGGGAGTCTACCGAGGTATCGCCATGGCCCGGAAAATGCTTTACCGTTGCCGCTACCTTCGACGCCTGATAACCAAGCAGGGCAGCTTTCCCCAGCTCGCTTACGATTTGCGCCCGGTCTCCGTAAGAACGGACATTAATAACCGGATTATCCGGATTGTTATTAACGTCGAGACATGGCGCATAGTTCATCGTAACGCCTAACAAGCGAAGCTCTTCGCCGCATATGCGGGCAGTCTCGCCTGCTCCCTCAGCCGAACCCGTTGCTCCAAGCGCCATATTGCCGGGCATCAGCGTCACGCCTTCCACAATACGCGCCACCATGCCGCCTTCCTGATCAATCGCCACAAGCATGTTCGGCCTGCCCGCGCGATCGGCAATGCCCTTCAGCGAGCTGGATAGCTGATGAACCTGCTTCGCATCGCGCACATTACGTCCGAAGTAGATCGTTCCGCCGATGCCATA
The DNA here is from genome assembly GCF_004345425.1 of Paenibacillus sp. BK033. Lineage (GTDB taxonomy): Bacteria > Bacillota > Bacilli > Paenibacillales > Paenibacillaceae > Pristimantibacillus. Next base: position 396,161 of record NZ_SLVP01000001.1, on the reverse strand, counting down.
CTTTTCAATTAACGAAGTAATCTCTTCCGTAGGTTCATAGCCGTGAAATCCGAATACAAACAGCTGTCCGACCTTCTCCCGCAGCGACCAGCCATTCCAATTATACTCTCCCATTACCGTCCCCTCTTTCCCCGCTAAACTAGCTTTCCCGCTCCTCCTGAACCTGCTGATGCCTGCTCCGGTAATCCGTCGGGTTCTCCCCGGTATATTTCATAAAGACCTTCGTAAAATACCGCCGCTCCGCATAACCCACTTCCTTGGCGATCTGCGCGATACTCTTCATCGTATCGGCGAGAAGCGACTTCGCCTTCTCCATCCGTTCTCGGGTTACGTATTCAATAAAGGTTTCGTTATAGGTTTGTTTGAATAGCAGGCTGAAATAAGAAGTGCTTAAACCGACATGAGTCGCCGCTTCCTCTACGCTCAAATCCCGGTACAGATTGCGGCCGAGAAACGCCTTGGCTTCCGCCATCGAGCGTTCGGACTGTTTTTTCTTGTCCGTCGATTTCTCGGCAACGGCCTTGGTCACCTGCAGGATGACCGACAGCAGATCCTTAATGCCAAACCTCCGGTCCAGCTTCAGCCATAATAGATCCTCCTGCTCGCGCGAAAAAATTCCCATTTCCTTCGTCTCGCGCATCAGGTTGAGCACAAAGAAGTGAAGCATCGGCTTAAAACGGCCAAGCGAGGTTTCGTTCATCATCTGCAGCTGGGCGGTCAGATGCTTGAGCTCCTCGTCAACAACCGACGTATCGCCGCGTTTAACTGCCCCTATGAGCTTCTCGGAAGTATCCCAGAAAGCCTGGTCCTCTCTCGAAGCACCTGCACAATCGTTCGGGTAGACGCAAATCTGTTCTTGTACCGGCGTAAGCTGCATGCCCTGCTGTACCATTTTATAAGCCTGCGACAATGCCTTGATATCCGCATAATCCCGGTAAATACCGGCATAGAGCGATAACTTGACGTGATTTTTCACCGCCGTGAGCAGCAGCTCCGTCCAGAGCGTAATCTGCTTCAAATTATAGGGTAGCGTCTTCTCGCATTCGATAAGCACGCACCATTCGCCGTCGCGGATTTGGATAACCGCATGATGAAGACCGTTCTGCTGAAGCCTCTCCCGCAGGACATTGCACACCGCGAAGTTCCACAGCTTCCGCTCCTTGTCCGACCATTCCCGCCAATCCTTCGTCCGCTCCGAGCTGACGTCGAGATCAAGCACGATCAGCACATACTTCTTATCCAGCTCCTGCTCTTCCCCGTTAAACAGCCAATTGCCGCTTGTTACTTCGGTGTAATCCATCAAAATATCATACAAAACCTTCTCGCTCGCTAGATCGATCATACGGCCAATCTTTTGCTGCTCCTCGCTTTGCTGCTTCTTCTTCTGGCGCTGATTAGCCATTACCCGGGCAATAACTCCCGTTAATTCGTCATAAGGAATAGGCTTTAAGACATAATCCTTTACGCCGTATTGAATAGCCGCCCGGGTATAGGCGAAATCCTGATAGCCGGACAGCATAATAATGTCGCTTTCCGTCCCTTTTTCCCGAATATGCCTGACAAGCTCCAGCCCGTCCATAACCGGCATCCGAATATCGCATAACACGAGGTCGAACGACTCCGATTCCAGGAGTTCAAGAGCCTCCATCCCGTTTTTCGCCGTTCCGCCAACGGTCAAACCAAGCATTTCCCAAGGAATAACCTTCTCGAGATTGCGGGTAATGTGCGGTTCATCGTCTACGAGCAATACTTTGCCGTTCATAATCGTTCACCTCTGTTTTTCGGAATGGTGCAGCGTATAACCGTGCCATATCCTTCCGCGCTGCAAATCCTTAATCCGTAAGATGGACCATAATGAATGCGAAGGCGATCCGCCACATTGCGGAGCCCTAGTCCCCGCCGTTCTCCAAGCTCTGCGGCATTGCGCCGTTTCCCGCTTGGCTGCTGCTGCTCCCGCTCGGAAAACTTTCTGAGCGTCTGCTCATTCATGCCATGTCCGTTATCGCTGACCGTAATGACAATCTGATGGGCTTCCACGGCGACCTCAATCGTGATGATTCCGGCCCCGTCTTCCAATCCCTCAAAGCCATGCTGAATGCTATTCTCAACAAGCGGCTGAAGCGTCAGCTTAAGAATCGAATAGTCAAACGCTTCTTCCGATACGTTTAATTCGTAAGTAAATAAATCCTCGAACCTGTACTTCTGGATTTCCAGGTAACTGCGGACATGCTCGATTTCCTGGCTGAGGAAAATCTCTTCGCTATGATGCATGCTTGTGCGCAGCAGGTTGCTGAGCCGCCGCACCATCATCATAATCTTCCCGCCTTCATTCTGGGCGGCGAGCGCATTAATGGACTCCAGCGTATTAAACAGGAAATGCGGCTTGATCTGCGCCTGCATCAGCATCATCTCGGCATGCTGCTTGCGCTCTTGCTCCGTTCGCACCTCCGTGAGCAGATCGCCAATCCGCTGCACCATGCTGTTGAAGCTGTTGGCGAGCAGCACCGTCTCGTCCTTGCCCTGCGCGTTAACGCGGATATCGAGGAGGCCTTGCTCAACGAGACGCATTTTGCGAACGACCTTAATGATGCTCTTCGCGACCCGGTTCACAAAAAAGATATTAAACAGAATGGCCGACAGAAGGCATAGGATCGTAATCATCCCGATCCATTGAACGAAACGCTCGTTCTCGTTCGTCAGCATATCCCATGATTTGACGGATACGAGCACCCAGCCGTTAAAGCCGAGATTATAGGAAGAGACTAGGCTGTCCTCCCCGTTAAAACGCAGTCTCGCGCTGGAATAATCGGCCGTGTTTTGCGGTAAAGCGCTGGAATATTCCGATATGTTGGTCCCTTCGAAATGCTTGCTGCTGTCCAGCATCACCAGTCCTTCGGAATTTACGATGACGTACCTGGAATTCGGGCCCTCCGCCTCCGGATTAAGGAAGGTATTCAGCATCGTGTAGACCTCTTCAGTCTTGTATTGCGTAATCATAAGGCCAAGATCCGCAAGCGTTTCGTAATCCTTGACAAGTCTGAGCTGGGTAAACAGCGGCGGCTCCACCCCCGTCAGCTCTTGATGCTCGTATGGGCCAATCCATTTCGGACGGCCTCCCAATTTAATCGTCTCATTATATAGGGGCTGGTCCTTTAACGCCTCGAAGGCAATCGGCCGGAACGTTGTCGGGTCATTGCGGAAGGCGCGGAACATCGTGCCATCCAACGCGTACAGCACAACAAAGCTGACAGCCGGATGCTGGAACAGAATCCGTTTCATTTCCTTCTCGGATTGGTTAATCGCAATCAGGGTGCTGGCATCATCGCTGGAGTAATATTTCGTGTAATTCAGCGTGTCCTGCACCTCGGAGCTCGTTAAATTTCCGTCGGAGAGCTGATCAAGCTCCTTGAAGAAGTACTTGATATTCCCTCCGACAGCCTTGAGAGAGATCTCGGTCTGCTCGCTGTATTTTTTCTCCAGCACGGTTTCCGTATTGAGAAAAGACACGATGCCAAGCCCAATCATGGGAACCACAACCAGAAAAATAAAAGCAAGCATCAGTTTCGGTCTCAAGTTCATCTAGCGGGCCCCTTCCGGTCATCCTCAGCCCTTCACGCTCCCCGCCGTCATGCCCTCGATAATCTGCTTCTGCAAGAAGAAGTACACGACAAGCACCGGGATAATGCTCATAATAACGGCAGCGGATAAAGCGGCAAAATTCGTGCGGTAGCCGTCATTAAAGCTGGCCATACCCGTCGGAAGCGTGCGAAGCGATTCGGATGTTATAAATAATTGGGATAAAATGTATTCATTCCAGTTGCCGATAAAATTAAGAATCGTTACCGTAACGAGCGCCGGCAGGGAGATTGGCAATACAACCTTGACGAACAAGCCGCCGGCCGTAAGCCCGTCCATAATTCCCGCCTCTTCCAGCTCGCTGGGAATAGATAACATAAATGCATAAATAATAAATACGGTAATAGGCAATGCATATGTGCAGTATACCAAAATAAGGCCAAAATGCGAATTGTATAAATGGATGCCGCCTAGGCTCATTTGCTGGATCAAACGGTACAGCGGAATGAACAGCGCCCCCGGCGGGACAAGCAATCCGAACAGGATAAACTGGTACACCGTTTTATTCATCCGGGAATATTTCATGCGGGACAAAGCAAAGGATGTCATTGCCGCAAAGAGCAGCGTTACAAGACAAGCGATGACCGTAACTTTCACGCTGTTTAAGGCGTAAAGTCCGATTTTGGCCGTCTCCCAGGCTTGCCGGTAGTTGTCAAAGTTGAAATGCTTCGGGAAGGCCCAGGTATTAACCGTAATCTCGCGGCTCGTCTTGAAGGAAGACAGGAGCAGCCATAAAAGCGGGAATAGCGTTGCGATAATGTACACGATCAAGGAAAAGTGAATCCAGAACTTCCCTCTGCGCAGGCCCGTAATCGCTGCATTCATTAGTACTGCACCTCCTCATGCTTCGTCAGTTTTTGCAGGATGCCCGTAAGCACGAGAATCAGAATAAACATCGTAACGCCAATCGCGCTGCCGTAACCAAGCTCCATCGAACGGAAGCCAACCTTCAGCATGTACGTGGACATAACCTCGGTCGACTGGAACGGACCGCCGTTCGTCATAATTTGAACGATATCAAGCACCTTCATCGTGCCGGATACCGTAAGCAGCAGCATAACGAACAACACGGGACGGATCAGCGGAAGCGTAATGAGCCAAGTCTCGTTCCAGCCGTTTATGCCGTCGATCTTGGAGGCTTCCACGATTTCCTTCGGAATGTTCAAGATAGCGGCCAGACATAGAACGATGAAGAAGCCGATATTCTGCCAAGCGTTAGCAAGCAAGATGGAGAGCATGGCAAGCTTGGGATCCGACAGCCATTCGCGCGCCCAGCTGTCCGGAGCGACAAGACGGATGAACTGGTTGATTAGACCCGAATCGTAGTTGTACAACACGCCAAACAATATAGCGACCGTTGCCGTCGAGATGACGACGGGAACAAACACGGCCGACTTGTAAAAGTCACGCATACGGCCAACCTTACTGATCAGAATCGAGATAAGGAAGACGAGCGGAATATTCACGATCAGGGAGAACGCCATAAAGTAGAAATTGTTAACAAGCGATTTCAGGAAAACATGGTCTTTCCACAGCCGGGTGAAATTGTCCAGGCCGATAAACACCTTTTGCGTTATGCCATCCCATTGAAAAAATCCGTAAACAAACGATACGATAACCGGATACACAAAAAACAAAGCGTACAATACAAGCGTTGGTAGAATGAACGCGATATAAGTATACGGATTTCTGAGAGCCTTGTTCATAACTTCGCCTCCTGCTTCCTTTGAAAAAACCACTATCGAAGCCATTCGAAGATGAGCGACCCCGATAAGAGGTGGGTTTCTGGTAAAAAAGCTAAGGTTCGCAGAAAACCTTAGCTTTTCCCTTCTTATTTCCCTTGCCTGTGAAGTTGTAAAGGACCCGCACTAGCGGAGCGGAAGTATCATTCTGGAGAAGCGTAGCGTTCGCTTTTGTCATCCGAATTTCATCCGCTATGCGGATTATAATGAAGAAATTCGGTGGCAATGGCGATTGGAAGAATGATTCTTTCGCGGAGCGGCCTTACTTCGCAGCGTTCGCCTTATCCTGTGCGGCCTGAATATCCTTAGCCACCTTCTCAGGCTTGCTCACCTTGCCGATCAGCTCCTGCAGGCCTACGTTTACGACAGCGCCTACGGCAGGTTGAACGATAGCGTCATAAGCTTTCCAGGAAGTCGAAGCGTTAGCCATAACCGTCAGCACTTCGGAGATCAGCGGATCCACGCCGGACAGGTCGGACAGCTTCATCGAAGGAAGGACCTTGTCTTCGAGCAGCGTGCGTTTTTGGATTTCTTCGCTGTAGAAGTTAGCGATAAATTTCTTAACCATGGCCACTTGATCTTCGTTCAGGTTAGCCGAGAAGCCGAAGCCGTTCGAATACGAAGCGTTGATCGACGTTTGGTCGCCTGCGCCGCCTGCGATGGACGGGAAGTTGAAGTAGCCGATTTGACCTTTCAGGTCTCCAGCCTCGTCGCCAGTGAAGCGGCTGGCATCCCACGTGCCCGTGAATACCATGGCTGCTTTGCCGGAGAGCAATTGCGCGCCTTGATCGGCATAAGCGAGACCGAGTGCGCCCTTCGTGAAGTAATCGCGGTTTACAAGATCCGCGTAGTCCGAGAAGCCTTTGATGAAGCCTTCGTCTGTCCATTTGGTTTCGCCGGTTACCAGCTTGTTGATCGCGTCGATCCCTACGTTGCGCTCCATAACGGTGTTCCAGAGCATGCCGTTAACCCAGCCGTCTTTTGCTGCCAGACCAAGCGGCGTGATGCCTGCTGCTTTGATTTTGTCAGCTGTTTCGAGCAGTTGATCCCAAGTCGTAGGAACGGATAGACCCAGATCGGAGAAGATTTTCTTGTTGTAGAAAATGCCTTCCGAATAGCCGCCGAACGGCAAGCCGTATACTTTACCGTCAACCGTGAACTCGTCAAGGCTGGCGAATTTATCTTTAATGCCAAGCTCTTCAATGATTGGCGTCAGGTCGAGCATGCGGCCTGCTTTTACATACAGGTTCAGGTCGGCGCCGCCGAATACTTCGAAGATATCGGGCGGATTGCCTGCCGTCATCTCCGCCTTCAGCTTCTGGTCGCGGTTGACAACCTCGTCGATGCCCTCCAGCTTGAAGGTCAGGCCAGGATTCTCATCCTGCGTTTTCTTCACAACATCCTCGAGAATTTTGAGGCGGTTTTTGCTCGTTTCTTTAATTTGCGTATGGCGCAGGGACAACGTTACGTTTTTCGCTTCCGGAGTAGGGGTTGCTTCCGTTGTAGCTGCCGGCTCTTGCGAAGCTTCTGTGCTTGCAGGAGCGTTATTGCCGCCGCTATTATTGTCCGATCCGCAGGCTGAAGCGACCATGGTGAATGCTGCAAGCAACGTGGCGGTGAGCAAAGTACTTTTTTTCATTTATAAAGACCTCCTCGATATGATCTTGCTTGTTTGCCTTGCACCTTAATTATAGATTCGATAATTCCTTGCTCGGGAGGTCGAAAAAAAGCAGGATGAGGGATACAATTCTATTATTTTTCGAAACAGGGATAAAAAAACACAGCTCCTCGGGTTACTATTACCGACAAGCTGTGTAATATTAAATTACTTATTACTTACGCATACCCTCAATGTGGGCTCGGATTGCCTTATAAAAGGCTCTCCATTCTTCATTTCCTTGCTCAGAACCTGACGTATCGGGCGCCGAGCGCCCCTGATCCGGCTCACCGGGCCCAGGGGAACCGGTGTGACGCTCGCTCATCGCTTTCGCCCACTTGTCCTTTTCTCCAGACATTTATCCCCCTCATCCCTTCAGCCAGTTTTTGCGAAGCGCGAACAGCTCCTTCAGCTCATCCGTGGACAGCTCGGTAATCCATTGCTCCGACTGTCCGACGACCTGCTCGTTCAGCTGCTGCTTGCGGTCAATCATCTCGTCGATTTTTTCCTCAAGCGTGCCTAGCGTAATAAATTTGTGAACCTGCACCTGCTTCGTCTGACCGATCCGGAAAGCACGGTCCGTCGCCTGATTCTCGACTGCCGGATTCCACCACCGGTCGAAATGGAAGACGTGATTGGCCGCCGTCAGGTTAAGACCGGTACCGCCGGCTTTAAGCGAGAGCACAAACGCGCAGCATGGCTCCTCCGGGTTCTGGAATTTCTCGATCATCTCGTCCCGCTTGGCCTTAGGCACCCCGCCGTGCAAATACGGAACCGAAAGCCCCAGCCGCTCCTCCAGAAGCTTCTTGAGCTGCTCCCCCATATCCACGAATTGAGTGAAGATCAGGCAGCGTTCGCCCTCGGAGGCAATCTCCTCCACCATCTCGAGCAACCGAGCGACCTTGTTCGAGCGGCTGTCGTCCCACCGCTGCTGGAGTTCGCGCTCTTCGCTGAGCATTGCCGGATGATCGCATAGCTGCTTCAGTCTCGTAAGCGAAGCCAGAATCAAGCCCCGGCGCTGCATCGGACCCAGCTTATCCAGCTTCTCGAGCAGATCGGCAACGATATTCTCGTAGATCGCCCCTTGCTCGGTCGTCAAGGTCAAATACGTTTTGGCTTCGTTCTTTTCCGGCAGCGACAGCTGAATCGCGGGATCCTTCTTCACCCTGCGCAGCATAAACGGCTTAACCCAACGCTGAAGGCCGCTAATGACCTGTTCGTCGCGGGTGCGTTCAATCGGAAGCACAACCGCCTTGCGGAACTCTCCCATGCTGCCCAGGTAACCCGGATTAATGAAATCGTAGATCGACCATAGCTCGGTCAGCCGGTTTTCCATCGGGGTACCGGTCAACGCAATCCGGTGATGAGCCGGCAGTGCGCGGATAGCAGCAGACTGCTTCGTGTATACGTTTTTTATATTTTGCGCTTCATCCAGACAGAGGGCATCCCACTCGATCTGATTCAGCTCTTCCTCGTCAATTTGGGCAAGAGAGTATGACGTGATGACGATATCCGCATCCGCGACCGCTTCTTGAAGCGCTTCCCCCTTCTCCCTTTTTGGGCCGTAATGCAAATACGCCGTAAGGGTCGGGGCGAACTTCTCAAGCTCCTTCTGCCAGTTGCCGATGACGGAAGTCGGACAAATGAGAAGAGAAGGTCCGAGACGGTTGTTTCCGTGCTCCTTCACATGGGATAGATAGGCCATGAACTGAATCGTCTTGCCAAGACCCATATCATCGGCAAGCACGCCGCCAAGACCAAATCTCCGGAGAAACAGCAGCCACGAGACCCCTTGCAGCTGATACGGACGGAGCGAACCCCGGAAGCTGCCAGGTATATCGACCAGAGGGATTTCCGCCGTATGCTGAAGCTGCTCGAGCCATCTCGTCAGATGATCGTTCAGCTCAACCTCCGCCCGCAGCGCAACCGAAGCATCCTCTCCGTCTTCCATAACGGTGCCGCCAAGCAAATGCATCTCCATCACGTCGCGGAACGACAGCCCTTTGCGTTTGCCGACCCGCTTGATCCAATCGCGAATCTGGGCGACATCCTGCGGATCGAGATGAACCCATTCGCCTCCGATATTCATGAGCCTCCGGTTCTCCTCGGCAAGCCGCATGAACTCGGACTCCGACAGATCGACATTGCCAAGCGCCATCTTCCAGTCAAACTGTACGATCTGGTCAAGACCAAACATCGGCTGCGCGTCCGAGCCAACCGACGATTTCATCTTAGCTTTCAGCCTTAAGCGGCGGGAGCGCACGGCCTCCCACCAGCTTGGCAAGAGCACCGGGCAGCCTGCCTCCAGCAGCTGCAGGCTCGCCTTCTCCATAAAGAACCAGGCATCGTTATCCGTCAGCTGACCTCGCAGCTTCTCCGGATCCGCTTCATCCTTCCAGTCCGGCAGGGCAGCAAGCCATTTGCCGTGTTCCTTTGCCAATCTCGCCTCCAAATGGGGCTCCCAATCAGCCGGCAGCGGTCCATCCTGGGGGAACAAAGCCTGCCATTGCCCGTTCGCCTGCGCAACCGGAATCCATGATCCGCCGTTTCGGTCCTGCAGCGCAGGCCGAAGCTGCCAGCTCGCGCCTTCCGCAGGCTCCGCGAGCTGCAGAGCCACCTTAAACGGCATCGTATCCTTATGAAGACCCAAAGCAATCAGCCAATCCTCTTCATCGCCTGCCTTATGAAGAAGCACGGATTCCCCGCCTGCAGCCGCGGCAATTTTGCGCCAAGCCGCAGCGGCGTCGCCGTTTTGGGCTAAAATCTGTTCGACCGCTTCGCTTAACCACTGATCCGCACCGGTTATCCCGGTATCCGTTATAAGCCGCTGCCATTCCGCGGCAAAAGCAGCTTGTTCCGCAGGGATTTCCAGCCGCCACGCGCGCCGGTGCTCCGACCATCTGCCCCAGTCCGGCTGAAACCATCCCTCAAGCAGTGCCTCGCGGAGCTTGCCCGCCATGCGCATCAAATCCTGCAGCCGATCCGTCCATTCCACTTGCAGAAGCCGCACATGACGAGGCGAGGACAAGTAATCGACGGCAAGCAGGGGAGGAAGCTTAAGCGCCTTCCCGATTTCCGTATCGATCTCCTCAACCTCCGCGCCATACCAGGAAGCCTGATGCCAGGCAAAGAGCACCTGCTTCAGCCTTGCCGGACTATCCCCCCGGTCTGCCGCCGCGAGGATAATCGCACTGTCTTCCGCTTTGTCGCCTTGCTTCCAGTAACCGTCCACGAGTAACGTCCGAGCGCCGATGAATGATTTCATGTTACGATTTTTCCTTTCCACAGCTCTTCCTGAAACGCGCGAAGCCGTTGATACTTGCTTGCGATTCCTTCAATGTAACGCTCCCATTTATCCGCATGCTTATCGGCCTTGTATAGCCTCTCAAGCTTTTTCAGCTCTTTGACGGCAAGGCGGTAGCCCTGCCGGTTGCGCGACTGAATGGCCTCCTCAATCGACTGATGATAGATAGGAATCATGACGCCGGGAGCTGACTTCGAAACTTCGCGAACATTCTGAATGCCAAGATCATCCGGCTTCATGCCGATCAACAGCTGAAGATCCGCCCATTCCTCGTACTTTTGCACCGCCAGCCAATGATCGGACAAATCCGCATAGGAATGCGGAAGAAGCTCAACCATATACCGGGTCCAGCGCGGCTCATCAGGCTGGTCCGTATCGGCTCTCCGGCATAAGGTCATAAAGGGTCCGATGGTTCTCGCATTTTTCACCTTGGAAATATGGTCGTACAGGAAGCTCATCCAATGGCCGATCAGCTCCCAGTCTCCTTCCTCAAGCCGCTGCGCGACGCAAGGGTAAATCACCTTCTGCGAGCGTTGGAAATCCGTCTTGCCGAAATGCGCCAGCGCCTCTTCGTCCTTGCGGCCGAAGAAACAGAGCATCGCCGCTGCCGTATGCACGAACGTCCTATTAACCGGCTCTTCCGAATCCCGGAGTTCTTCCTTCCTCATCGCATCCAGCTCATGCTCATACCAAGCGGCGTCCGAAGCCATCCGTTCGCATATGGCCAAATAGATATAGGTCCAGTCAAACAGCTGCTGTTCATTTTTCACGGCTCTGCTCTTCGCGTAACCGGCAACGTAATCCACCCAGCTGCGGTCATGGCCGGCAACCTCCGAAGGTTCCAGCTCAAGCGCCAGCGTATAATAATGCTCCACCCACGGCTCCGCCATGCGAAGAAACGACATTTCATGATAATAACGGCTGAACGTATCGACCGTCTTGATCGCCTGCTCCGCCTGGTCGAGCACAAACAGGATCACGCTCATCCAGTGCAGCCGCTGACTTTTTTTGTCCCAATGCTTCGTCGTCCCCTTAAGCGCGGACAGAACCGGCTGCAGGGCGTGAAGCGAATGACGGCAGCTTCGCCAGGTTTCGCCGTATTCGGCGTCCATCCACAATCCCCATTCTACCGGCGGCGCATTATCGGAAGGCTGTGCGTGACGGCCGCTAAACTTCGGCACGCTTACGGTAACCGTGCTGCGCTGCTGCTTCCCGTCGCCCCTAATCCGGTCGTAGGCCGCTTTGGCCGCAGCCTCGCCGTCAAGACTGTGGCAATAGGCGAAATAGACCGCCGCCATATGCTTGCAATAATCATTAAAAGGACAAGTGCATTTGCTGTATCTGAAATGGTCTGAATCAAGCAACACCGAATAAACGTCGGACCCTTGCACGGCCCCGTATAACGTATCCGCGTCCGCCTGCTTGACGTTCAACACCTGGCCGCTCCGATAATAATCCCATCCGCGGCGAATGATCTCTTCGTTCAAATGCTGCCCCAGACTGTGTTCAAGCGCTGTATGAAGCTTATCATCAAGACTTGCCAAGTTCGTTCACCTGCCCTCTTTCCGTTCACCTAGCATCTTATTAGTATACCACAAAAAATGCGCCCTCTGAAAAGCCAAAAGCAGCCCATTTCGCTTCGTTAAAAGCGAACGGGCTGCAAGCGAATAATATAGTATTAGTGCGGGATACGGATAAAGAAGGTAATTCGGTCCTCAACCTCGGCATGGATCTGCACGGTTCCTTTATACTGCTCGGTAATGGACTTGACGGTAAACAAGCCAAGTCCTTGATGAGCCTCGTTCTTGGTGGAGAAGCCGGCCTCAAAGAGCGGCTTTTCCGTAACCTCCCGAGCATTCGAGCAGGTATTTGTAATGCAGAACTCGATGAAGCCGTCAACCTGTTTTCCCGTCAGCTCAACCATGCGGCATTCCTCGGGATACTTCATGACCTCGTCAAAAGCGTTATCGATCAAATTGCCAAGCATCCGGTTCACATCCAGCGTCTTAATCCCCATCTCCAGACGGTTAAGCCCGCTGAAGGAGCAGGTAAAGGAGATCCGGTAGCTTTCAGCCTGCGAAATTTTCGAGCGGATCAACGCCGCAATCGCCGGATTCCCGATATTGATAATATCGTTCATCAGCCGGATCTCGCCGGTCAGCTCTTTCGTATACGCAACAAGCTCCCTCGATTTGTTCAGCTCCGCGAGGGAATGAATGGTCTGGACATGGTTCAGAAAGTCATGCCTCTGCGCCCGGATGGACTGGAACATGCTATTGATTTCGTCGACGTACGTCTGCTGCGTGACCACAACCACCTTCTCGCGCGTCTGCCGGAAATAACGCATCGCAAAGGCAGCGATCAAGAGACTTATGCCCGTAACGAGGAATATAACGATTCCGATATTCAGAAACTGGCTGTCGAGCCTGTCCTGAATGACCTGGTAATCGGATACGAGAGAGAGCACGTAACCGTGAATCGGCGCCCCGTTCTCGTCGACCATGCTAACTCCCGATCCCGTCGTGACCGGGATAAACATTTTGAGCACATGCTTGCCGTCGATATTTTCTTTAACCGAGAGGCTCTTGCCGGTCGCAAAAGCCTTCTTCACATAGTCGACGTCTTTGTCTCCCTTGTAACGGTAGGTTCCATAGAAGATATCCTTCTGCAGCAAATGCCCCTGGACTTCGCCCGCTTCGTTTACCGTATCGAAGGAGCTTTTGCCAAACGTCTTCGGATTAAATAACGTCGCTTCGAGCAAGGAATCGCTGCTTCCGATTGATTTGTCGATCAGCTCGTTAATGCCCGTCAGCTTCTCGTAATCGGCAAGCGTCGTATAGTTGACGTACGGATCAATAATATAATTAGTCGTTCCGTCGTAGTAATAGCCCCATTTGTAAATGCTGTCCGGATCCGTTGAAGCAACCTCGAACGGTCCGCTCCAGAAGTTCGGCAGCGTCTGGCCAAGCCAGTCGATATTGACCTCGTGCCGGTCGAACAGCTGATTGAAGGCGACATACCAGGGATCCCAGGTTTTCGTCCCTTTGCCCAGCTCGTTCTCATCCGAGGATTTGTACAGGATAATGTTGTCCTTGGTCCGCTTCATCAGCGTAATATGCTCGACGCCAAGCTTGGCGCTTAATTCCTTCAGCTGGTCGTTCGTCACCTTCTCGACGTCCGGATCAAGCGCGTATTGCGCCGCGATCGATACGACCCGGAGCTCCTTCCCGATCTGCTCCTGGAACTTCTCTGCCCCAAGCCTCGATTGCTCAACGGAAAATTCAATTTGCTTCGCAACAGCCCGCATCTCATGGTTTAGCGCATCTTCCAACGTTTTTTTCGTCAGAAAATAATAAGCGGCATTGCTCAGTAAAACGATGATAACGCTCAAGCTAATCGCCATGAGCCAGATATTGCGCGGCATATGATGCTCCTTTAAGCTCTCGTAATGTAATTCGATTATGGATGATTTTCACGGAAACAACAATATGGCAGGCGGCAAATCAAACAAGCAGTTCTTTCCATCATCCTCGGGTCTTCCGGATGTACAAACGGAGCGCCCACTTGCGCTCGACCCGCTTCTTGTAACGCGGCAGGGAACGGTAAATCCGAAGCCCTTCGGAAACGGCCTCCATCGCGTCTTCCTTGCGGCCCATCTGCTCGTAAATATCCGCGAGGCGGCAATAAGCTTCGCAGGATGACGAATGAATCTCCTGAAAGGCTTCCATATAGGAGAGCGCCCTTTCCGGGTCCAGCTTGGAATAGTAGGCGGCCAGCCTCAAATAAGGAGCGCCGTATTTCACTCTCGGATTAAGCAGCAGCGCCTTGCTCATGGCGGCTTCGGCGGCTTCCGGTTGTCCGGTCTGCATCAGGCAAAGGCCAAGATCATCCCAATATTCGGCGGAATCGTCGAGCATACGCTCGAGCGGCTCAAGCAGATCCAGCGCTTCCCGGTATTTCTTCTTCTCGATCAGAATTCGGGCAATTTCCGCTTTGGCGGATGTATCGTTGGGAGATTGAACGACATGTTTCTTCAGCTTGCTTAAACGCGAGGACCGGCGAATCGGCTTTAAGAGGCTTGGGGACAGACCGATAAACCGGCGGTCTATGACATACACGATAACTAACAGCGCTATTATGGCGATAATCGGATTTCCGAACAGCCACGTAAAGAAAACAAATAACAGAAAGAGTTTTCCCATTGGACCCTCCTAAAAAGAATGATCACCCAAATCGGCTGGGTCACAGCCTATTGTGATGATTCTTGCTTCGAAAGCATTCGCTAAGAATGATCACCCAAATCGGCTGGGTCACAGCCTATTGTGATGATTCTTGCTTCGAAAGCATTCGCTATGAATGATCACCCAAAACGGCTGGGTTTTCGTTATGCATAAACTTATTTTGCGTCATTTTGTGTCGATTTTCTTCGTATATGCACTTATTAAGGTATATTTTGGTGAAAGATGTGTTTATTAATAGTAGCATAACCCTATCATCTTGAGAAATAGATTTCATCGATAACCTTATCCCCGGAAAGCATGAAAGGCTTGTTACAGGATATTCCGCAAACCGTCCGATTACCATTAAAAATAGGCGGAGTGATGATTGTATCAACGAAAAAAAGAGCTGTCTATACAACCTTTTTGAAAGGCTGTACAAACAGCTCTTGCTTATCGCCTTAAAGCCTGGCTTAGGTTACCGGTACAGCCTGCGGTCTTCGGCTTCGCGCACCCACACCTGCATAAAGCCCGCTTCCCGGTTATCCCACGCATAATACGGGATCAGCTCGCATGAACGGCCATCCTCCGTCCTGCCGCGCAGCACCGTTACGCCGCCAAGCCGGTCGCCGGCATACTCGACAGCAAACGGCTCAGCCGCCTTAAACGCGAACTCGTCGTAGACAAGCTCCTCATTGCCGGATTGCTCGATGCAATACACGACCGGCCCGCGCTGGAAGGCGAGCCTTCCGCGATTAGCTTCCGCCTCTTCGCGTGAACGCACCGCGGTTACCGGCATATCCAGCTCCACCACAACCGTATCGCCAGGCAGCCAATGCCTTTTAAGCACTACATATCCGTTCTCTACCAATGCCTCTGCACCGGTTACCGCTTCGCCCTGCGCATAAACCCGGTAGCTTCTGCACCAGCCCGGCACGCGCAGACGTATAACGAACTCATCCGCTTGCTCCGGAGTCAGGGAAAGCTCTACCCGGCCATCCCAAGGATAAGCCGTTGATTGGGCAACCTTCACGCCGCTGCCGCCGGCAAGCCGAACGGTGGTCTCGCTGCTCAAATACTGGTTCACCGAAATGCCGTCTTCCGAAGCGGCATACGCGTATTGCCCGATCGACGGCAGGAATCGCGCAAGGTTGGTCGGGCAGCAGGAGGTATGGAACCATTCCACCCGGTGATGCTCTCCCTTGGAAGCAAGCGGATTCACATAGAAGAACCGGTCGCCGGACAGCGAAATGCCGGACAACGCGCCGTTAAACATCTCCCGTTCTACAAGGTCCGCATACTTGCCGTCGCCATGCAGCAGATTCATCCGGTGATTCCAGAAGGCCATCGCAATCGCAGCGCAGGTCTCGCAGTAAGCCGACTCGTTCGGCAGGTCGTAATCGTGCGTAAACCCTTCGTTATGGACGGAAGGGCCAATGCCGCCCGTTACGTACATATTCCGCTCAACCGTATGGGCCCATACGCGGTCGAGCGCTTCCATATAAGCGGGGTCGCCGGAAGCCAGTACGACGTCGGCCATCGCCGTATAGAGATACATCGCCCGTACGGCATGCCCTTTTACCTCCCGGATATCCCTTACAGGCACATCGTCCTGGCAATACGCCGGTCCCCAGTCTTCTTTGTCCCAGATCGCGCCAACGCCATGGCCGTGGCCGCGTTCCTCGAGAAGCCACAGCGCAAGCTTCCAGTACCGGTCCTCTCCCGTCGCGCCGTACAGCTTCACGAGCGCCAGCTCGATCTCTTCATGCCCTTCCGCCCAATGACGCTTGCCCGGACCGAACAGCGAATCGTAATGATCCGCCATGCGGCAGGCGACATCCAGCAGCCTGCGCTTGCCTGTCGCTTGATAGTAGGCTACGGCTGCTTCGATCAGATGGCCGCCATTGTACATTTCATGCTTTTCCATGTCGGTCCATTTAAGCTCCGGCGCTTCCAGGGTGTAGTAAGTGGACAAATAACCGTCGCTCTCCTGAGCGGCTTCGATCAGCTCCGCGATCCGGTCAATCTCCGCCTCCAGCTTGGGATCGCGGTCGGTCATAAGCGAGTACGCCGCGCCTTCGAGCACCTTGTACACATCGGAATCATTGTAGTACATGCCCTCAAATTTGCCTTCCATCAATCCGCCGGCAACGGCGAAGTTCGCAATCCGCCCCGTCTTCTCGCATTGGTCCAGACAGACGCCCATCGTTACGTTTTTGAGAGTCTCAAGGCGCGGACGCCAGAAAGCGTCATTTATCTTCACTTCCGAGAACGGAACTCCGCGCCAGCCTTTAATCCGTTGGTTCGTAACGGTCACGTTGCTTCCTCCCTATTCGTTTGGTTAAGCTGGGTTAGCCTTTCAATCCGGTAAGCGTAATGCCTTCCAGGAAGAACCTTTGACCGATCAAAAAGACAAGCACGCAAGGCAATACCACCGCCGTTGAAGCGGCCATCAATAAATCCCATTGCGCGTTATAGCTGCCCTGGAACATCTGCAGGCCAAGCGCAAGCGTAAAACGGCTGTCGCTCTTCAAATAGATGAGCGGGCCCATGAAATCATTCCACGAAGCAAGGAACGTGAAGAGCGCAACCACGATAACGGCCGAACGGCTGAGCGGGAGCAGGATGCGCCAATAGATCTGGAAGTAATTCGCTCCGTCTACAAGCGCCGCCTCGTCGAAGTCCTGCGGGATCGACATGTAGAACTGGCGCAGCAGAAAGATATTGAACATGCCGCCGCCGAAATACGCGGGAACGATCAGCGGGTAGAACGTATCGTAGAAGCCAAGCTCCTTCCAGCCGATAAAGCTTGGAATAAGCGTTACCGCTCCCGGCAGCATCATCGAGGACATCAGGATGGCGAATACCGTGTCGCGTCCCTTCCACTTGATGCGGGAGAAGCCAAATGCGGCAATGGTGCTCGAGACGACCGTTCCGAGCAGAACCCCGGCTACGATAATGAGTGTATTTTTGAAGAAGGCCCCAAACGGCACGACAGTCAAGGCTTCCTTGAAGTTTTCAAAGTGAAAGGGCTTCGGTATCCATTGCGGCGGCATGATGAAAATTTGCGACAAATCCATCACCGAGCTGCGCAGCAGCCACAGAAACGGCACGATAAACATCGCGGAAACGATCAGCAGGGAGGTAAACCCGGCGGTAAGCTTCAGCCTGGACTCTCTCATTGTTTTTCCCCCTCATAATGCACCCAGGATTTCGAGGTCTTAAAGACAAACACCGTAAAGATCATAATAATGATGAACAATACCCACGCCAGCGCGGAGGCATAGCCCATTTCCGTATCGCGGAATGCGGTACGCCACAGATAGAAGACGAAGAACAAGCTTTTGTTGTTGGGTCCGCCTTGGGTCAGAATGTACGCTTCGCTGAACACCTGGAAGGAGCCGATAATCGTCATAATCGTATTGAAGAAGATCGTAGGCGTCAGCATCGGTACCGTGATGTGGCGCAGCTTGCTGTACCATCCGCCGCCGTCAACGTCAATCGCTTCATAGTAGGATTTCGGTATGCCCGACAGGCCGGCAAGGAAAATGATAACCGTACCGCCAATCCCCCATAACGTCGTGAGCACGATGGACGGGATAACGCTGCCCTCTCCGAACAGCCAGTTGCTTGTTGGCAGATGAAGCCAATCGAGCGCCATATTCAGCAGGCCCAGATCCGGGTTCATAAGCCACAGCCAGATCATCGAAGCGGCAACCGCCGGAACAATGCTCGGCAGGTAGATAATCGTCCGGAAAATCGCCCGGCCCTTCACGTTCATATTTAGCAGAATAGCCAAAAAGAAAGAGATAATGATAACCGCCGGCACGCGGAGAATAACGAAATAAAAGGTTGTGCCAAGCGACTTGTAGAACAAATCGTCTTCGCCGCTGAACAGCTTGACATAGTTGTCCAGACCGATAAAGCTGGTCGTGTCTTTAAAAACGTTGTAATCCGTTAAGCTCAAATATAAGCTGGCAATCATCGGCCCTAACGTATAGATGATGAAGCCGAGTATCGCCGGCGCTGTAAAGAGCAAGCCGTAGAACAGGGCCTTGCGCTCCCTTTTGCTGCTCTTTCTGGCAACCGTCTTGACGGACTTGCCCGTGTTTGCCGAAATCTCCATGCCGTAACCCTCCCTGTCTATGGCAGAGGACAGCGATTCATCGAATTCCCGAACCGCTGCCCTCTCCTGTTATCCGCGGTCTGCGGACAGCTTACTCGACGTCGCGCCGGCCTTGTACTTGCTGCTGTGCCTTCGCGGCAATGGAATCAAGCGCTTCCTGGGCGGATTGTTTGCCCAGCCACACTTTATCCAAAGCAGGGTTAACGACATCCATGATTTTATTGAAGTTTTTCACGTAAGCCGTTGGCGTTGCATGGCTGTGGTTCAGAAGCATGTCAATGATCGCGCCGTTATAGCCGGATGGGCGGGCTGCCAGATCTTTTGTCCACTTGTCCAGCTTCTCGCTGTCGGTGTACCAGTCTTTCGGAGCAGGCATCCAGGTTCCGTTGGTCAGCATGTCGAGCGAAGCTTCCGGATCAAGCAGCGCCTTGAGCAGCTCCCAAGCTTCCTGCGGATGCTTGGTCGATTTGAAGATGGAGAACATGCCGGCTACTACGGTTGTTACCGGCTCTTTCATAACCGGCAGAACGCCTACGTTATAGTTGAACTTGGATTCCGCAAGCGACGACGAAGCCCATTGTCCGTCAATGGCCATCGCAACCTTCTTCGTCTGAAGCGCTACGTTAGTTCCAGGGATATTCTTCGACTGAAGCGGGGATGGAGCAACATGATACACGTTGATCAGGTCGGCCATCTTCTGAAACACTTCTACGGCTTCCGGTTGATTAAGGGCAAAGGTTTTGCCGTCGGCCGACAGGAAGTCGCCGCCGTTGGAGTAGATAAAGTTACTGTAAGCGCCCCACCAGGTCGGCAGGTTGATGCCGAATTGCTTAATATTTTTAGGGTCGAAATTCGGGTCCGCCGCATTGCGTCCCTTGTTGTCGAGCGTCAGCTTCTTGGCAACGTCGACGAATTGATCCCAGGTCCACGCTTTGGAAGCGTCGGAAGGAGGCGGTTCGATGCCGGCATCCTTGAATACGTCTTCGTTATAGAACAGTCCGAATGTCTCGGGACCAGGACCGATGCCGATAATGTTGCCCGGCGCTTGGGAATACGTAATATTCGGAACAATCGAATCGAGTGTAATCTGCTGATCCTTCGCAAGGAAGTCCTGCAGGTTCAGGAACTTGCCTTCTTCCGCAAGCGGGAAAGCAATGGTGGCGGATTCCATCATCGCGACATCCGGCTCGTCGTTGCCGGCTACCATTGTCGTCAGCTTCGTATCGTAATCACCGCTGCTGATGGCCTGAAATTCGACTTTTACGTTCGGATGAGCCTTCTCGAAATTGGCAATGGCGGATTTGTACGCCGCTACCTCAGCCGGCGCGCCCCATCCGGTCAGCTTCAGTGTAATTTTTTCGCCGCTGCCAGCCGTGCCGGAATCGGTGCCGGAACTGGCCGTATTTGCCGAGCTGCTTGCGTTATTGCCGGATGAAGAATTGCCATTGCCGGAACTATCGGACTTGGTGCAGCCGGACATGACCAGCACGGCCGACAGAACCGTAACCATAAATGCGGAAGTGTATTTCCATCGATTCATAATCATTTTTTTCGAGCCCCTCTCTCATTTCATCCTCATGGCTCATAGCTGCAGTCTATGATTGCTTTTATTGTAGATGATGGATAACGCTTACAAAACCCGAGCATTTCTAGAATGGTGGACTTTTATTGGGTCTTGCCCGGCAGATGGATGACGATGCTTGTCCCCTTGCCCGGAGCGGAATGAATGCGGATGCCGTATTCGTCGCCGTAGGCCATCCGGATCCGCGAAATCGTATTTTTGATTCCGACAGAAGCGGATTCCTTGTACAATATCGCGTCGATCCCCTCCTTGCTGATCCCCCGTCCGTTATCGCGCACCTCGAAATAACGGCCGTCCTCGTCGATCCAGCCCCGGATCGTGATTTGCCCGCCTTCTTCCACGCCGCTGAATCCGTGCAGAATGGCATTTTCCACAAAAGGCTGGAAAAGAAGTCTTGGCAGCTTGATCTCGTAGAGCGCCGGCTCGATCTCGTAAGCAACCGTAAACTTGCCTTCGAACCTGGCGGACATGATAAAGAAGTAGTTGCGCATCCATTCCAGCTCCTCCGACAGATGAACGGCTTCCCAATCTTTCCGGGACGTATAATGCAGCATATTGGACAAGCAGACCAGCATCTTGCTCAGCTCCGTCTGACGGTTTTCGAGAGCCGTCCAGTTCATGATATTCAGCGTGTTATACAGGAAATGAGGATTCATCTGCATGTTAAGCGCCTGAATCTCCGCTTCCTTCTCCTTCAGCTTGATCTCGTAATTTTCTTTCACGAGCATGGCGATTCGGTCGTTCATCCGGTTAAAGCGCTGGGACAGGAGGCCAAATTCGTCCTTGCGGTCCACGTCAACGCGGGCTTCGAAATCCCCTTCACCTACCGAACGCATCGCGCTCATCAGCTTTTTGATCGGAACCGTAATTCGGCTAATGATGAAATAAGCAAACACTAGAGCTACAACGCTTAAGGCGATGGCGCTCACTATGGTCGATGTCCGGAGCACCGGTACCAAGGAGCTTACGAGCGCGGATTGCGGCGTAATGACAATCGACATCCAGCCGGTTACTTCCGAACGGGCGAAGCTTACGATCTGGTTATGCCCGTTCAGCTTGATCCGCTCGCTCCCGCTGCCCTGCTCGCGGAAACTATTGATCCAGTATTCGTCGAAACGCTTCGTTACCTGGGACTGGTCGCTTGAAGCCACGACGATATTGTCGGGGTCAAGCACCATGTAGGAGGAGCCCGCCGGGATACTCCGCTCGAACAGCTCGTCCATCACCGTCGACTTGAAGCTGATCGTGAGCACCGGGCGCTCGACTTCAGGCTTCAGCTTGACCAGCGTGCTGTCCTCCATGTGAGAGAAGTTAAGCAATCGGGTTGCGGAGAACAAGTAACGGTAATCGATCGTCCCGTCTTGCAGCCACGGCTGATCGTACATCTTGATGAAATCATAGGTCGGGTACCAGACCATCTTGCCCCCTGCCTTAACCGCTTCTTTGTAAATCGCGGACAGTACCGGATTACCGAGCGGCATTAGCATGGTGCTTCCGAAGGTGTAATACGAGGTCCATAGCTGCGCGGAATAGACATCCGCATTCTGGGAGAAATATTTGCTTAAGATGGCGGTAACCTGCCGGTCGGCTGCGACAAGCTCTTCTTCTTTCGCCGGGTTCAGATTATTGAAAATCTGGAACAGGTCCTTGTCCACGAACAAGGACCTGCTATTCTGATCGACGATCCCCAGCTTGGTGTCGATCACGTCGTTATTTTTCATCACGACATCGTAAACATTGTTTTGCGCCTGCTCGGTAACGACCTTTAAGCTTGAATTGTAAAACAGCGTGCTCAGCACAAGCAGAGGCAATGCGATAAGCGTCAGATAGCTGAGCAGCAGCCTTAATCGAAACGTCATGATCTATCCCCTCTCCCCGTCTGCGGACGCAGCGTATGCTTGTAGGCTTCCGGCGACAAGCCAACTTGCCGCTTAAAAATCCGGGTGAAATATTTCGTATCCCGGTAGCCGCATTGCTCCGCGATTTCGTAGATTTTGAACCGGCCGCCGGCGAGCAGCTCCTTCGCCGCCCTCATACGGGCCTCCGTCAAATGATCGGAGAACGAGCGTCCGGTGCGGCTCTTCATCAAGGTACTGAAATAGGAGGGATTGAAGTGAAATTGCTCCGCTGCCATCTCGAGCGTCAGATCCTCCGCGTAATGCCCCTGAATCCAATTCAGGCATTGCTCCACCGCCAGCTCGCCGCTGCCCTGCTTCCGCTCCGTCAGCGATTTGTGCACCTCGGCCAGCCTGCCAAGCATCAGCTCCATCAGCATACCGCTGCTGATACAAGACGGAATGGCTGTGGAAGCGGTATCCGCGAGAGCGCTTCCAACCTGCTGGTCGATGATGCCGGAGGTCCTGCTCTTAAGCTTCATTAGCGTCAGGGACGCATAGTTTTTCATCAGCTTCGGCTCCGTGCGGCCCTGCGAGGCCAGCTCGGCAAAGGCATCCCGGCACATCGCCTCGGCCCTTGCGAAGGACTGCTCCTGCAGCGCTTCGAACAGTTGCTCGCCATCGAGCTGGAAAACAGCGCTCGTATTGCCCAGTCCAGCGTCAGGCTCAAAGGTCACGACACCCTCCCAGACCTCGTGGAAAGCATATTCCAATGCTTCTTCCGCCTGTCGGTACAGGCTCGAGATATAGGTCTCGGCAGGTTTCACCCTATGCTCTTCCCGCAGAGCCGCAATGCCATGGGATACCATGCCGCAAGCTCGCCATATCTCCGTCTGCCTCATCAGGCTGGAGCGCAGCTCCTCTATCCCCTCTGCTGGCTTGCTCTCCCGCTTCAAGACGGTCACCAGACGAATGCTGTGCTGCGATACCGTCTGCAGAGGGAACACGCAAGCCTCGCCATAGGCGGATACCCGCTGCTTAAGCTGTTCGACCAGCTCCTGCACGGGAAAAGCTTCTCCTTCAGTGCGGATTTCCGTCAATACGAGAGTGTTCATTTGAGCAAGCAAAGGCCACTCTTCAAGGTCAACCGGTTCGCCCGGGGAAAGCTCGCCGTTCAGCCATTGGTGAAGGAGCCGGCTCCTGTAGGCGGAGGATGCCAGCTCAAGCTTTTGCTTCATTTCGGCCGATTCGCCTCGCTCCCGCTCTTCTTCCGCAAGCTGCCGGTCGAGCCGCTGCAGCAAAACCTCCACCTTGTCCATGTCAACGGGCTTGAGCAGATAGTCGTAAGCGCCGTGGCGGATCGCTCTTTGGGCATACTCGAACAAATTATAAGCCGATACCATCACTACCTTGGTCTGCAGCTCCTCTTCCTTCAGCCGCTGCAGGAACGCAAGCCCGTCAAGCTTCGGCATTTGTATATCGCTAAGCACGACATCGGGCTGTTCTTCCCTAACCAGGGCAAGGGCGGCTTCTCCGTCCTTGGCCGTTTTCACCTTGGCGCCCGGGCGCATCATTTGAATCATGCCGGCCATTCCTCGCAAATGCCGCGGTTCGTCGTCGACGATCAATATGTTCATGGGACTAGTCCTTTCCACCTTCTGATAAGCAGGCTGTTTTCTAATACAGTACTACGCGCCATGACGCTTGAATAGGGGGATAAGGCTTCAACTATATTCCAATTGCTTTTCATAAACTCTTTCGGAATGAGGAATAGTATTGGAGTATGAGGTAAAATCGACGTGAAATTGGAAATGGAGGAAAGTCAATAATGTCTGCAAATGATACAAACGGCACTCATGCGGCAGCCGCGGGCGGTGCAGCCGATAACCGCAAAGCGGCAGGCGAATCCGGTCTGACGCTTACGACCAGACAAGGCCATCCGGTATCCGACAATCAGAACACGAGAACGGTTGGCAACCGCGGTCCCGCTACCCTTGAAAATTACCATTTTATCGAAAAAATCACCCATTTCGACCGCGAACGCGTTCCTGAACGGGTTGTACACGCCCGCGGAGCAGGCGCACACGGCTACTTCGAAGCTTACGGCACGTTCGGCAACGAACCGATCGGCAACTATACGAGAGCGAAGCTTTTCCAGGAAAAAGGCAAAAAAACGCCTGTCTTCGTCCGCTTCTCAAGCGTTATCCACGGCGGGCATTCGCCGGAGACGCTCCGCGACCCGCGCGGCTTTGCGACCAAATTTTACACGGAGGACGGCAATTGGGATCTGGTGGGCAACAACCTGAAGATCTTCTTCATCCGCGATGCGATGAAATTCCCGGACATGGTTCATGCCTTCAAGCCGGATCCGGTAACGAACCTGCAGTCGATGGAGCGCTTCTTCGACTTTGTCTCGAATTCGCCGGAAGCGACCCATATGATCACATTCCTGTTCTCCCCTTGGGGAATCCCGGCGAACTACCGCCAGATGCAGGGCTCCGGCGTCAATACATACAAATGGGTAAATGCGAAGGGCGAAGCGGTATTGGTCAAATATCACTGGGATCCGCAGCAAGGCGTCAAAAACCTGACTCAAGCCGAAGCCGAGCAAATTCAGGCGAAGAACTTCAATCATGCGACGCAGGATCTGTACGAGGCGATTGAGCGTGGAGATTACCCGGCCTGGGAGCTGAAGGTGCAGATTATGGCGGACGGCGAGCATCCGGAGCTTGACTTCGATCCGCTCGACGATACGAAGCTGTGGCCGGAAGAGCAGTTCCCGATGGTGCCGGTAGGCAAGATGGTGCTTAATAAAAACCCTGAAAATTATTTCGCCGAGGTGGAGCAGGCGGCATTCGGAACGGGCGTATTGGTGGACGGGCTGGACTTCTCGGACGATAAAATGCTGCAAGGCCGCACTTTGTCCTACTCCGATACCCAGCGTTACCGCGTAGGCGCGAACTACCTGCAGCTGCCGATCAACGCGCCGAAGAAACGCGCCGCAACCAATCAGCGCGACGGTCAAATGGCCTTTTATGTCGATGTCGCTCCGGGGCAAAATCCGCATGTGAACTACGAGCCCTCGAGTCTGAACGGACTTTCGGAGGCCAAAGCTTCCGGTATGCCGCATGAGCCGCATTATGACGCGAATCTCGTCCGGCAGACGATTGACCGGACCAACGATTTCGCACAGGCTGGCGATACGTTCCGCAAGCTGGAGCAGTGGGAGCGCGACGAGCTCATTCATAATCTGGGCGATGCCTTGTCAACCTGCGCGCCCGTCATTCAGGACAAGATGCTGTCCAATTTGACGAAGGCGGATCCGGAATACGGCCGTCTCGTGGCGGAAGCCATCAAGAAGTCCTCCGCTAGGAAGCCGGGACACGAAGGCACCTTCCCAGCCCGCGAGGGGATGGAAATCGCCGAGGAGCTTGGACACAAAACGGATGGATACTAAGCCTTCACGGAAACATTAAATAAACAAGGGCTGCCCCCGCGTCAAGCCGATTGACGTCCGGGACAGCCCTCTTTTATTATAAGCGCCCATTTTCCCTGCATACAGCACCATTGCTATAGCCATTTCATACAATAAGTTGACTGTATCCCTTAACCTTGTTAAACCATAAAAACCCGAGCAAGGAGGGGTGACAAACTTGAAGGGTATTATACTATAATGAAATAATCCTTGATATATAAGGGCTTTTCATGCACAGTATAGTTATCTGATGCAAATTTGATGCAAATCCAGAAGGGGCTGTTATTATGGCTAAAATGAAGGAAGGCAGCAAAACTAAAGACGGCATCTACGTCAACGAGGACGCTAAGAACGGCAAGCCATACTGGTTTCAGGTCATGGTTAATGGTAAGCGAGTAACGAGGCGCGGCTTCCGGACGCGTACTGAAGCGAAGAAGGCGCGTGACGAGGTAATGGTCGATATGAATCGTGGCTCTTACATAGACCCCGCGAAGATGACCTTTGGCGAGTATTTTCTGGAGTGGCTGTCGGGCCGGAGCAACATCGAGGAATCTACTCAGGAGCTTTACATGTCATATTACAATACCCACATTAAAGAGCGAATCGGAACCATGGAGCTTTCTAAGCTTGGACCCTTAGATATTCAGAAGTTCTTAAAGTATCTCCGGACAGAAGGGAGCATCCGAGGCGGTGGCCTCAGTGATGAAACGGTCAAGCGGATCTTCGTAACGATTCAGGCTTCACTCAATGACGCCGTCACCTTAGAGATACTTGATAAGAACCCCACAACAAAGATACCAAAGAATGAACGGCCGCGCGTGGAGAAGAAGGAACGGCAGATCTGGAGTAATGACTCTGTCAAACATGTCCTATCAAATAGCAAGGGCTCCACTCGCTACTGGATCGCCTACTTCCTTGCTGTAATGACCGGGATGCGTCAAGGCGAGATACTTGGCCTCAAATGGTCTGATATTGACTTCGACAAGAGAACAATCACGATCCGCCGCAGCCTTCGTAAAAACACTGGTGAGATGAAGAAGGTTAAGACCCAAAAGAGTAACCGGGTCATAAGTATATCGCCATTAACGGCTGCCTTCCTGCTCGAACATCGGGATATTATCGGTGTGGAAAAGCGTAATCTGGGTAAGCAATATGAGGAGAACGACCTCGTTGTCTGCACCCGAAGGGGAACGCCGGCTCACGCCACCAAAGTACTGGATACCTGGTATACGCTCTGCAATAAATTCAAGCCAGCGCATGAGCCTTGGATAACTTTCCACGATCTTCGTCACCAGAGCGCCAGCATCATGCTTAATGAGCGCGAGGATATCCGTGTTGTCTCTGAGCGACTGGGTCATTCGACGGTAACAACGACACTGAACACCTATTCCCACCTGCTTCCTACAGGCCAAGAGCAAGCTGTCTTATCGTTGGACCGTACTATCGGTTTTGGTTACGAGGAAGAAGACGAGAAATAAAAAAAACAAGAGCAATTACTGCTCTTGTCCGTTAAACCATTTATAGAATGATTCCTTTGGTATGATGATCTTTCGCCCGATCTTGATAACCCTAAATTCCCCCGAGTTTACAAGCTTATATGCTTGATTCAACCCAATTCCTAGAATGCGCCGGATGTCAGCTACCTCCAGTGTCTCCGGCTCATATCCTTCCTTGTAAACGTCCATTTCCCCTCACCTCACTCTATTGTATTCTCTCTTACCTTGTCCCCATGTTGTCTAATCTTCGCCACCCTCGTCCGTTTTTTCAACAGCCAGGTCAAGAGTTAGAGCAAGCTTATAGAATGCCTTCCATCGGATTTTGATGTATGTTCCCTTGCTGATCGGCGGGTTAAAACTCTGGTTGTAAACCTTCCAATCGTAAACGTAATCCTCTTTCATGTATCGTTCTTCGATGAGCAGTCGTTCCTTCGGGTGCAGCCGCCTTACTGCGCGCTCGATCCGTTCACAGTATGCCCGCCGCGCTGCCGGAACGTCCACATTGTGCATTGCGATGCTTGCTGTTTGATCGCTCGTTGTACCGGTGTAGCTACGAGGCATGTCGCTGTATCCTGCCGTCGTGCTGGCCTCGCGTTCGTCGAAGGTGATCGTCTTGAAGATCCGATATTTCTCCAGAGCTGCTTCAACAGCGGCTTGCGTCCTTCTCCGGTCCAGCTCCGGCAATTCGAAGTATTGTTGTTGCATAAATCACCTCGTGTGCTCCAGGTTTTTAACAAATGCCATCGATGATATCTTGCTTCAACGCCATTGAATTGCATAGAATGCGAGCATATTCCTTGATTTCATCATACATACGATCTGACACCGCCCGCGACTCGCTATCCTCTTTCCGAATGGCTGCAAGTTCATCTTTAATCCGGTCGATATTGGACTGTAGTTCTTCAATTTCCCGTTCTTTTTCCGTCATAATGCTGTTTGTCAATTGCCATTGTGGAATAAGATCCGTATGGCGGTCGTGAATGTTTTGTCGCAATTCACCGATCCTGCTCATGGTTGTATCGATAATGTTTTTGACAATCGGTTCAGGGAAAGGCAATGAGATGCGATAACAAGTAATGAGCCTCTTAATATTGACGTCGGTAACCATGATAATATCTTGGTACAGGTAGTAGTTCGTTTTTGAAGTAACCGTATCGGTTAAAGCGTCTTGTACAATGAGTTGGGACTGCTCAAACGCATTTGCTATCTCTATCGTTATTTCCGTATTAATCTGGTCGATGTCCTTACGGGATGCAGAATTCAACCTCCTCACCCGCGTCATCCATCGTTCTTTAAAGTGGTTCGTAATTTCAGGTGTTTTCAATTCCCCAACCTCCTTGTATCTCAATATTCATTTTGTTTCTTCTTTTCCGTTCTCGTCAGTCGTTACTGACCAGCCACATTTACAACTACGGTGGAACTTATTCGGGTACTCACCATCATCGGCAATCAACTTCCCTGCACCATTGCCGATTTTATCGCTACCGCATAAACGGCATTCCGCATACTTTGCGCTTAACTCCAAAACCTTGGTTAGCTTCACCATGCATACCACCTATTCATTCAGATACTAAAGCCCCGATCCGGATGAACCGGGGCAACTCGATTAAACTTTAAAACTAAACCAGAACGCTGCTACCCAGCAGGCGACAGAGAAAATGACGGCTCCAATTAAGCCCCAGTTCCAGTTCTTCATAAAGGCAACTCAGACTGATTTGGATCTACGGTCACCGTGCCGTCCTTATCGATCTTGCCCCGGACACCTTCACGCGGTTCGGCGTGGAATTCCTCAAGGCTCATCTGCGACTCCTTGATCGCAAGTTCAACGTCAGCGCCGGCCATCTTATAGAACTCGAACGTTTGAGCTGCCGACGCATCGCCCTTAACCTCGAAGTCGAGGACCGTCTTCTTGGAGTCCTTTGACGTCTTCTTGAACTCGGCCGTCAGTTCGACATCAACACCGGAGATCGAGAGGAGGACCACCGAACGCGTCATCTGGTTCAGCTCCGGGCGCTTTTCGTCTTCACCTTTCAGGTAGAATTGAAGACCTTCCTTTTTGCTGTCCTTCGTTTGCTTATTGAAATGAGCTTTAACAGTAATTTGCATGGGATAATTGCTCCTTTATATTTGAGATTATTGGCCGCTGCCGATAAGCTTCTGTTTAATGCATTCGAGGTAAATGAGCTGATCTGTGATCTCTTGCTGCGCATGCTCGATCCATTCAATCAGGCTGTAGCTGTCCAAGTTAACCAGTTCGCCGTATTTCTCCAGCCCCTTGGCCTGCTGCCCGATAAAACGTTCCAGGATAGCGCTAAGCACCGGATTCTTCTTCATTTCATCCATAGGACACCTCGTTGCTTTTTCGTTCATAATCCAGCCATTTCATGCGGATATCCTTAATCTGTGCCCCGATCCGTTGAAAGCTAACGCCGAGATAAACTCCGATTTCTCGCATCGTCATGTCGTCTAACAAGCCTTTGACAATCTGCTGTTCTCTAGGTTTCAGTGTCTCAATGAACTCTTCAACAAGAGGCACTGTAGGATCAATGTCCGGAGTTCCAAGCGTATCTAGCAAGGTTGTTTCATCATCGAATGTTATAGGAGCATCGGCTGAATAAACATTGCTATCAATGAAGTGGAGCGCGTCCTTGATTCGCTTAATCGTGACTCCGTAACGGGCGGCCATGTCCTTAATTGAAGTTCCGTCAATATCAAGGCCATCCTTTGTAATCGCAGCTGCCGTTTCCTTCACGAGCACTGGTACATATATCTGTGACACTTTGTTCTTATGACGTTTAATCTGACCGATGATGCAGCGCGTAGCATATGTTGAGAACTGCAATTCGCTGGTAGTATCAAACCTAGCTGCTGCGTGAATCAACCCCATGCAACCAGCAGAAAAGAAGTCTTCATAATCAAGAGCTGCGTCACGGTTTGCCATTGCCATTTTGTTTGCATACTTGCTGACAAGCCCCATGTTCTCTGTAACCAGATAATGACGATCTTCCGTAAGTCTCATTTGGCGAACAACCTCCTTTCGGAAACCCTGCCCAGTTTGGCCAACCGCTTGTTCTGCCGGCGCATCAGTTCCGCCTCCGCCGCAGCCTTGTCCGTCATTGAGGCTCTATCGTCGTTGAAGGCAATCTCCCGGAGCTGCTGCTTCGTTGCTTTTCTCCAGTTCATAGTGGCCTCCCTATCCTGCGATAGCCTGCAGCACTTCAAGCTGGAAGGTAGGTAGATCGAGAGCCAGCTGCCCGCAGTCGCTTTGTTTAATCGCTCTTGCCATTTGAGCCAACACGTAGGCATCAACCACGTTGTTGCTGCTGCTTTCGAATCCCCAACGTTTATAGATCGGAACCGCCATCGCATCCTTCGGCGTGTTGCCCTTGCCGGTTGCGAACTTCTTGAGCTGCGATGGAGTGATAATCGTATATTCAAATTTCATGCGGTATAGCCATTCTCGGATCATCCCGCCAAGCTCGTACTGGAAGCTCACTCCTTTGCCTTGCGAACCGAACGAGTAGCCTTCCAAGCAAATGATGTCATCCGTATGCAAATGGGTTATGATTTCGTCAACCAGTGTGACAATTCTTTTGGGATCCACGCTGCCGACTCCGGTCAGTTCTTTCCGGCGCAGCACCTCTCCGGCTTCATCCAGTGCCACAAATCCTGTTTTTGATGATGGGTCAATTCCTACAAATCGCATGCTATTTGTTCCACCACTTTCGGTTTAATTTTGAAAGCGACAGGGAACACCGTGGATGACTGCTGCTTTGATCGCTTTTCCAAAGCGTCGCGCAATTGTTCTGCGAGTGCTTTTCCTAAGTACCAAGCGACCCGGGAAGCGACCCCATTGCCGACTATTTCATACATTTTGCTCAAGCTGATCGTCTCCGGAAAACAGTACCAGTCTGGGACAGATTGGATCCGCAGGCATTCCCGAACTGTGAATCGACGCGGTCTATAGTGATTAACGCTCGTCACTTCATTCGGACATTTGGCGCGGTATTGTGCTATTAGCGTTTTAGCCGGCACCGATCCGTCATTAACTGGAATTCCAGTTCCATAGTTTGTTGTCGTCTTGCCATCAACTACGTTCTGGATGTATTTCGGCAGTGATACCTCAGGATCATGATTTTCTGGTCCTGGATGGATTTCTGCATGATCCAATCTCGAGCAGTTAACAGTCCACCCTGGCTTACCCCAGTCCGCCGTATATGAACGCTGGAACGACAGGTTTTGATTTTCCTTGACCGTTGTTGCTTGTGTCTGAATATGTGCGTTTGTCCCGTCATTAGGCTCAGGCAGATCCCCAATAGCATCCCGCAGCACTTGCGTCCTGTAATCTCCGTCCATTGGTTCGGGAAACTGGAATTCAAATTTAAGGTCTTTTCGGATACCAACGATAAACACACGCTCACGCTTTTGTGCAACTCCGTAATCCCAAGCCATCACAACTCGATATGAAACGTTGTATCCGATCCGTTTAAATCTCCGCAGCAGTTTTTCGAATGTCTTCTTGTGGTTCTTGCCTATCAGCCCTTTTACATTCTCGAATACGAATGCTTTCGGTTGCTTCACCTTGATGATTGCTAGGTAACGGAATACCAACCGTCCCCGGCTGCCCTTTTCCCCGGCACCTTGTCCAGCTACACTGTAATCTTGGCACGGAGGGCCTCCTGCAATGATGTCCGTGTTTGGGATGTCTCTAGCTTTGATCTTCGTGATGTCGCCATGTACAATGTGATCACCGATGTTATGACGGTAGGCTTCACATTGCTTTTTCTCAAAGTCATTCGCCCATACAAGGTTGTATCCAGCTGTTTTCAAACCTACAGCCATTAGCCCGCCGCCAGCGAACAGCTCTGCGGCGGTAAAGCCGTTGCTCGGCTGCTGCGGCGTTGCGTCGTATAACATTCCAGCATCCTCCTTTTCGTTTATTCCGGGGTGGAGCTGACAATTTGCTTTCCCCATGATACTCGCAATTATTGAAAGTGCAGGCTCTTCCCATCTCATCCGTTTTAAAAACCCTGTCTGCCCTCCGCCGCTGCCGAATGCACCTTTCATGAAGGCTTTTTGCTCATCAATGGGCAAGCATTTCCAATTGCTCCCCGGAAGAATTTTATGTGCATAGGGCTTTTCGTCGTTTCGAAGACCATAGCCATAATGGTTACTGATCATCGGGGTTCACCTTTTTCAAAACAGCCCAGCATTGAACGTCATGCGTTTTGCCGGCGTACTTATACGGGTGCCTCGACGACTGCCTATATTTGAGCTCCATGCGGTCAATGCTTGTCTTCCCTTGATTGATCAGCTCATATCCGCGCTTCTCGAGGTCCGTGATAGCTCGATTCAATTCTGCTTCGTTCATCCGCCTGATCGTTACCGGCCGTAAGATTTTGTCCGTTTGTCTTTTCGGAAGCGTGAAGACCTCGGCAAGCACTTCTCCGTTATCGCCTTTAATGATCTCTTGCGGCACTTCCTGAAAGATCGGGTCCGGCCGCTTCATTCCCGTTTACCCATCCGCGCCTGGCTCCACGGGATCAGCATTTCAATCTTGCGATATTCCGGCCGTGTCTCAGCCAGCTTGGTGTTTTGCTTCTTGGTGTAGTAGAGAACCGTTTCCTTGCGGATCAACTCGTTATGTTCGTTACAAAGCGGTACAAGGGCAAAAGTAGTATGAGAGCGAAGCTTGCAGCCGGGATACTTACACAGCGGCCGAGGAGATAAATTGTTCATTCCTTACACCTCACTTTTCCTATATTCACGTGCCACATGGCACATCTTGTCATAGAACCACATCAGCTTTTCACGCTTCTCCGGGTCGATCAGGGGATCACCGATCACGACAGCTGCGTCAGTGATTCGTTTCAGTAACTCGTTGTATTCCTCATCGTTGTTGACTTGGTCAGGTATCGCCTTAGCCATCAGGCAGCACTCCGTTCCAGGTCAACGAACTTGCCATATTGCTTGAGGAAAGCCATTTCTATGGTGAAAGTGCCGACGTTCCGGCCCTTAGCGATGATAAGCTCGATGATGTTCTTCTTCTCGGTGTTCTTGTCGTAGTAGTCTTCGCGGTGTAGGAACGTAATGATGTCCGCGTCCTGTTCGATACCACCCGCCTCCTTGATGTCGGAAAGCATTGGGCGCTTGTCCTGCCGCTGCTCGACTCCCCGGCTGAGCTGGGCGAGAGCAACGATTGTAATGTCGCATTCGCGGGCCAGCAGCTTGAGGGATTTCGAGACATACTCGACCTCTTCGCGCTTATCCTTAAACTTCCGCCCACCGCTGATCAGCTGGATATAGTCGATGTATACGACCAGGTTCGGCTGCTCCTTAACGAGCTTCTTAACCTCGCGACGGATATGCTGGATAGTCATCCCGGGCTCGTCGTCGATGAAGATTGGCAGCTGGTCAAGCTCGTCCCGTGCAAATGAATATTTGAGCCAGTCATCATCGTCGAAGGAGCCGCTGCGGAGTTTCGAGTGATCAATGTTAGCCATGGTGCAGATCATCCGCTCCGTCACCTGCAATTCTGGCATTTCTCCAGAGAAGATGGCTGCTGCATAGCCGTCCTTAGCTGTCTGAAGTGCATCGCCATTCATGTAAGCCGTCTTGCCAACCGAAGGCCGCGCTGCGACGATCTCAAGCTCTTGACGTTGATGCCCACCTGTTATCGCGTCGAGCTTCTTGCTTATGGTTCGAGCGCCGGTCATACCGCGCTTCTTCTGCCGTTCTTCGATAACTTCCTCATGACCGTTCAGTACGCCGCCCATTTTCTTGAGACCGCCGCTACTGCCCGGACGCTTCTGCATCTCCTGAAGCTCCTCGATCTTGGCAGCAGCTTTACTCAAATCAATCCTTTCAGATCCGGCATAACTCGCAAAGGAGGCGGATGCTTGTCTGTTGATAAATGTCTCTCTCACGATGTATTGATAGCTCATAAAGTTGTTGGCCGTTGGGACTGAAGCTGCAAGTTCGCTGAGATAAGACATGCCGCCGATTTTCATGACATTGGAGCCAGCTCGCTGGACCAGCATAACGAGGTCTACCGTGCCCTCGATTTCATAACAGTACTGAAGGGTTTCAAGGATAAGTGCATGCCGATCATCTGCGATGAATTCCTCAGGTCGGAGGTAGCAGTCATCCATAAGGTCCGGTTGTTTGATTAGGGCACCAAGGACGGCTGCTTCAGCTTCGTAGCTCATGCCTGCTCACCATCCAGCTTCACTCCACAGAATGGGCAGAACTTAATGTTGAACCAACTTGGAGCAATTCCGCCTTTCATTTCCCATCCACCGCAGTAATCCCAAGAAATCACTTGATATTCTTCTTGCTCTTCGCATTCATGAATAGAATTAGGTTCACTCAATCTCCGACACCTCGCTTTAAATGTAATGGCATGCTCGTTGCTGCTTGTTCCCATTGAGCCTTGAGAAGAAACCGGTCTTCCGTCTCTTGCTGAAGCAGTTTGATTTGCGGATCATGCCGGACGATATCCGCTATATCCGGGAAGAAATTGCTTGTGTCGATGTGCCGGTTGAGATTCGCCAGCCCTGCGGCCGCATCTACGCTTGCCAGGCGCTCCACCCACAATTCAAGAATTTGAGGATTGCGTCTGAAGTCAGGTGCTTTATTCGGGTAGGCTGCGGTTGCCTTCGCCAAGAGCAGTAAAACTTGATCCCTGGTCAGCGCCGCCACCCCCTAATTGGTTTTTGAAGAAATCTAGGTTGGAATCGAACTTGTTACCGGATGTTTTAGCTAACCCTTCCGGATCCACTGTTGGGTAGTCCTCATACCTCTTTTGGTTTAAAAAGGTGGAAGGGTGAGGAATGTATCTCGCTTCCGTATTAAGCAGCTCGCATGTCTTTGCGAAATTGATCGTATTAGTGATGATTGCGTTAGGATCGAAGTCTTTCTCCTTGGACAATTTGGTCCAGGCTTTTAATGCTGCTTGTTTAGATATCTTTCTTGGGTATGAAGAGTAGAAATCATCGAACGTTACATTTTCTTTAAATACTTTCTTTAAAGATATTTCTTTATTTGGGGGTACGATCGTATACCCCTGAGTAATTACTTGAGGTATATGATCGGATACCTCTAGAGGGATACAATCGTATACCTCTGAACTTGGTTGTAGAGGGGTATGATCGTATACCTCTGGGTCGTCTTTAGAAGCCATCCCCGCGACCTCCCATTCTTCATAATTTTTATTGAAGGAAAGCTTTCGAGCTGCATTGTAGGTAGCTTCCTTGGTCACCTTGAGGACCCTGGCTTCGATCAACGACTTCAGTTCCTTTTTAACGGTGACCTCCGACAGGCCGGTTGTCTCATGCAGAAAAGTAACACTGAAATCGTGTTCCTTCCGGCTATATCCGTAGGTCAACCGCCATACTTTCAAGATGATCCGAAGCTGTGAAGCGTTAAATTTGTAGCGGCAGATCTCGTCCAACAGCTCATTCGCCACCGGCGTGAAGCCGTTCTCCTTCTGCGGCGTTGCCATTGTGCCTCACCAACGTTCAATTTGCTTCTTCTGCTAATACTTCGCGCACTGCACGTGCCAACTGGTGAGCAAAGTGGGTGACTGGTATCGGGCATTCAATACCCGATTCTTCGAGTGCAGCCGTAAGCTTTGCTTCAATGCGATCCTCCGTTGTTTGTTCGACCGCATAACCATTTGCAATAGCCTGCATGTATTTAAAAGGTTCTACAGAAGCGTATTGCCTCAATGTTTTTGCATCTTCATTACCGGTAATGAAACCATCTGGATTAAGAAGAAATCCCGCGATTTTTTCTTCAGAAAACTTCTTCTCCCAGGTTGTAATTACTCGATCGAAAGCTTCGGCCACCGTTTTAGGTACCTCGACCGGTTCGGGTTGTTGTCTCTTTAGTGCAGCCAACTCAAGTCCGACTCTGCCGAGATCGCCAACCGCTTTTTCTTCAGTTTTCTTTGCCTCTGCAAGTTCCCCGTTCATGATGCCGATATGGTCCAGTAAGCTCCGGACACAGGCGTACCTGCCGTAAATGTTCTCGATATTCTTCAGCTGATCCCAGCTCAGTTTTTTGTTCATTCGATTCGCCTCCTAAGAATAAAGGTCTAATTCCCGGTAATGCTTGATGTGCTTGATCTTCTTCGTTGACCGGCAGTAGTCGCAGGACTCGCATCTTTCCGGACCTGCCTGTCCACTCTTTACAGCCTTCACTCGCTCTATATGTCGCTCCACGATGCCAAGCTGCTGCTCTATAGCTTCATAGTCGAAGTAGATGATTTCATGGTCTGGCGGGTCTTGCTTCGTCACAACAACCAGGTGAGGGATCAGCCAAACGTCACGGCCGGTTGCAAGTCGCTCAATTTCTGCGTAAACCGCCATCTGCAAGGTGTAGCCGTAATAGTCGAGGAAGTTCTCATACCGGTTTGCTTCCTTGTTCCAGAACTTGCCGTCGATCTCTTTCAGGGCTTTCAAATCCCCGAACATCCCGACGCCCGGCTGGTAGCTGTCGATCATGATTTTCCACTGGATCCCGAATAACTCGGCTGTGAAGATGACTTCCTTTTGCCCGGCCAGCGCCTTCATTGCAGTTGGGTCCGACTCAAGGGTCTGGATCATCTTGTCGCAATGTTTGAAGTTCGATTTAAGCTGCCCGGCTGTCGCCCCCCGGCTGCTGTATATGTCTGGATTGGCTTCTCTAAATTCATCGAGCGTCCCTTGGTTCCATGCGTGGACATAGTGCCCCTCGTCAAAAGCCGTCTTATCCGGCCGTTCGTACAGTCCGGCGAGCTCTGCCATACTCTTTGCTTCACAGCCACCGTAAGCGGGCAGGAAGCCTTTGAACTGGCTGACGCTCATGTATCGGAGATTGGCGGCCCGGCTGAAGTAGTTATTCGGATTGAGCTTCAGTTGCGGAACCATCGTTAACCACCTCGTACTCCGCCTCTACAACGTTCAGCGGGCTTGTTTGCTGAGGCGCAGTCTTTTTGTTGAAGTCAACATCTGCAGCATCCTCGAATGCTCTTGCCTGCTCGATCGTATCGAAGTCCAGTTCAATGTTTTTGCACAGTCGGCGAAGAACCGTCTTCTTATACATCTCTCCGGTGCTTACTTCCCAGGCTTTAGAGAATTTGCCGGTATCCTTGGATTTCTTGGAATAGTTCTCTTTGATATGCTCCATTTCAGCGATGCTCATTGTCTCGTAAAGCATCCCGCCATCATGGAACAGAACTACAGCGAATGCGCCAACAATGTCGCCGTTATTGAATGGAACCGGTGCAAATTGGATTGTTTGCTGACCATCCGTAATGTTTTCCTCGAAGACGTCACCAGCTCGAACGAGTTTGGCGTAAATGTCTTTCACCTTGCGGACGCTGTACTTTTTAGCAAGTTTACGCTCGCCTTTGTAGTCGGTTTGGAAGTTCATCGAAGCGCCGTACGGAATCGCGTAGCATTCTTTATTAAAGAAATCGAGCCCTAGGAATGCGCCCTTCAGCAGCGTCCTAGCAACGGTCGTCGGCTCGCACTTCTCGATTCCGTAAGTATCTTGGAGCACTGTCATGCAGTTTTGGATGAACCTGGTTTTATTAAAGCCTTGCGGCATTGCGTCTTTCTTAGCTTCAATCAGTTTTTCAAGGTTGTTATGGATCGTAATAAGCTGGGTATTAGCGGCCATGTTAGACCTCCTCGATAATTTGGTGACAGTTCCAGCAGGTGACAGCGTCATACGTGCGACGCTCCTTAAAATCCCGGACTGTCTGGATATAAACATCTGCATCGCAGCAGGGGCTTGTACGACCTCGAAGTGTGTGCTTTGCTTCGAATTCTTGGCGCCGGTAATCATCGGCTTCATCTTCAATAGCGATCGGGTTTCGTTTGTAGGTCATTTCGTTAAATCCTCAAGCACTGAAATATGGTCTTCAAGTTCCTCAATTCGCTTTTGCAGCTCTTTGTTTTCGTTCTCAAGTTCCTCGACTTCGGTTTGAATTTCTGAAACCTCGTCGATCCATTCGTCAAGTCCTTCACCTGCGAAGTCCGATAGCGAACTGAGAATGTCCCATGTTCTGCGTTTCGTGTCGGAAATGTCGTCGCTAAAATTGCGCATTGTACTTTCAAGGTCAGCGATTCTACGTGACGTCATTTTTCTTCTTCCCCTTTTGCCAGCTCCATGTTAAACTGACTTTGAATTTTTTTTCTTGCGTGAGACTGTGAAGGGGTAGGAGCCTTAACAGTCTTTTTTATTGCAGCGAGCTCGTCCCATGTTGGGCGCCGCTCTTGCCGTTCGCCCCATAGAGGCCGGCTGAATCGGTCAAGGTTCGGCTCATTCATTGCCGGACACCTCGTAGTAGTTAATCGCCTCTTCCAAGGTGTTCAGCAGCATCAGGCTGACATTGGAGAAGTCGAGGTTGCCTAATACCCTGCGGAAGTCAGCGTCGCAGATTGCTTCAATCCAAGACCCGCTCATTGCGCCAGCACCTTTGCATGACCGGCGCGGATCGTCTCTTGCGCTTTAAAGTCGGCAACCATGCGTGCTGCTTCATAACCTTTCAGGACGCGAGTGGCGTACACTGGACCGCTCGTAAGACCTTTTTCGTTGAGCATTTGAATAAGCGTCATATTATCGCCTCACTCCTCATAAGATAGCGGAGTATCAGGTTGTGTCATTTTATGACACTCCGCTTCAAAAAAATTTGCAACCGGCACTTTAAACAACTCACTCAGCGTTGCAATCTCATCA
The DNA here is from genome assembly GCF_004345425.1 of Paenibacillus sp. BK033. Taxonomy (GTDB): domain Bacteria; phylum Bacillota; class Bacilli; order Paenibacillales; family Paenibacillaceae; genus Pristimantibacillus. The sequence continues at coordinate 357,364 of NZ_SLVP01000001.1, read as the reverse complement.
ACATAGAACCGAGACTTTCCGTTTTCTTTCTTGGAATAACCGCTCTTGGAGATTTTCAATGCTTTCGCTGCATCCTCAGGTTTAATACCGCAATTTATCCGAGCTGCCTTAACCGTGATAGTGAATCCCTCGGGCAAACTGTTCACCTCCTTTCTGTCGATCATGCTCGTCGTGTCATCTGGCGACACCCATACTATACAACGCCGAATTTTACCTCGTCAACCACAAAAAGACACAAAAAAATAAAATAGTTGTATTCGTGTCTTATTGTGGTTTATACTGTTTTCAGGCCATTAATGAAGGAGAATTTAAAATGAATCAGCTTAATGACTCAAAAAATTTTTATTTTCAGGTCGGCAAAAACATAAAAAAATTCCGCGATCTGAGAAACTACAGCCTCCAGGTCCTTGGCGAAAAGGTTGGATTGACTAAGAAGACAATCCAGCGTTATGAGCTTGGTGAGATCCGAATTACTATGGATCGCCTCAAGGACATCGCTGCAGCTCTTGATGTGACAGTCACGCAATTGACTGAGGGAGCATACCAGTTTCTCGGGACTGAGGTAGCTGAATCAGAACATGTTAGCCTTCCAGTCGTAGGAAAGATATCCTGCGGCAATGGCCAAATCGCATACGAATACATCGAAGGCTACGAAACAACACCGCGCTCCTGGATCAACGGCGGCGAATATTTCTACCTCAGAGCAAAGGGCGACAGTATGCAAGGAGCTCGCATTTTCGACGGCGACTTATTGCTGATCCGCAAGCAGGAAGAGGTTGAAGACGGGGAAATCGCGGCTGTATTGATCGGGGAAGAAGCGGTCTTGAAGCGCGTATACCGTCAAGGCACAACGCTTGTGCTTCAATCGGAGAACGCAAACTACCCGCCGATCATTTGCACGGCAGGGGAGAATAATATATATGTGATTGGCAAGCTGAAAAAGGTTGTCATCACTTTCTAATATGCAGCCCAGGGCGAACCCGGGCTGTTTTTATTTTTGTTTATAAATGGCAGTAACCTTGCCGATAACTAGAATATCTCCGGGCATCATATCCTCGGCCTTCTTAAAATCAATAACGGATATATCTTCTTCGCTTGCAAGGGCAATAATGTCGCCATTACAATATGATTGAGTCATGATGATTTTTACAGAATCACCCTTTTGGATGACAGACAAACAGTCAGATTGTGCTTTGTAAATGAATTGATTCATGAGAAATGGCCCCCAGATATCGGAATGATGCTGCACTAGAAAGGAGAAAAGATGAAGGCACTCGAGCGGGGAGAGTGCCGGTTACGTGAACATAGAATGCGGGCTGGACTAAGCCAAGAAGATTTATCGTATGAGTTGGTCAAAAGATTTGGCCTTGAGATTTCCGCCAACATGATCAGCCAGTACGAGAATAATCGAAAGCCCATGAGCATCTATGCATTGAGAGCATGTGCAGTTATTCTCCATAGAAAAATGGATGATTTCTACACATGGACGTAACGGATTGCGAGTTATTTATCGCTCTCCCCCGCTTGGCCCTGTACCTATAGGTACTGAAAAATAGGTAATAACTGTATCTGATTTATATTATTAGGTAATTTTAATGCACAGTAAACAAAAACTGAGCGCGCTGAATTTTTTTCAGGCATACGACAAACTCCGACAACATTTTCTTTCATGACATGTTATATTGGCAAATCATAAACAAAAACCCCTACCACAACCGGCAGGGGTTTTCATGTGTATTTATAGGTTTGTGATGATTTTAGCATTGGGGCTATGCACCCCGATTAGTTCATTGACCTTGTTGTACTTGTCCCATGACATTGAGCAACCGCCGTTAACCCTATCCGAAATCTCATACTCGAAGTATGCTTTCTTGAACACTGGATCCAACAACTTGATGTTGTTCAGATTAACCGCGTTGTTCCTATCCACGATCATGAAGTTTGTATAGCCGGAGTTTCTGATCAGGTCAACCCAATATTCGAACGTGCCGGCAGCGTATAAAACCTTGTTGCCTATATGGAACATCACCCGTTTCAATTTCCGGCTATACTCCAGATAATCCACGTCGCTAATATTTGTTGGAATCAAACCAGTTTTTCCGTCTATATCTCCCGTTAATGTGACCATGGTTAAATCAATCCCCCTACTTTAAAAGTACTTCAGGAGCATCCTCGCTGTACACCAGCAGCCAGCTTTGTGGAGATACTGTCGTTGCCAGAACTGCTAACATCATGAGGCCCGAAGCTGCGAATGTCGATACTGCGTGTTTGATAGACGTAAGATTTTTCATGTTTGTTTCACCGTTTCCTCTCGAGTGTGTGTTTTTATTTATCTCTATATGGGGGTTGGGAACTGCGGCTGCTACTACATTTTAACCACCACCTCTCAAGTAGCTCGTCTTATTTTTTAAAGCGGATAAGCGTTAATGCTTGAGTGAAGAATGCAGCCGCCATTACCGGCGACTGAATCAAGAAGTTGCTTGCCACAATCAGCAGCGCGATTAGCCGGAGCGTCGGGTAAGACTGCTTTTGAACCCAGGTGCTTTTTTCAAGTCGGCTTGGCGCAAAGATCAGAACCAGCAGGCAGCTTGCGATGTTTAGGATAAAGGTCCAATGGTTGTCCACTGCGATGTAGGAAAGAATCGTCGCGCCCCCTGCGCTCGCCAGGATACAGGCTTCGGTTGACTTAAGGTGTACTCCACCGGATACGTGCCGGAGAAGGGCGAAACATACCAATACGATTGCCACCTCAGCAGTCCGGCCGGTAAACAGCGAGATCAGCAGAGCTCCAGACACCGCGAACAGTGGGTTGAATATCATCATCAGGGAGTACCGCAGGACTTCGACGCTTGCCGGATGCTCCGGAGCTGCTTGCTTGATTCCAACTGCCAGCTTGTTGGCGAGTGCTTTAACGATCATTATCTTGCTGTTCCTTTCTCAATGCGTAGTACAAGAATATAAGTATCGAGATGATGAAGAAGATGAGGAATATGTATAGGTTCCCGAGGTAAACCACGACGCCCATTGTCAGGCAGAATACGATGCAAGTGATGAAGACCAGCGGGCTTTCCCATTTAAAGCGGAACCGTTCAAAGTCGGTTGAGAACCCGATCCCGAACTTGTAAAGCGTATGTGATATCGTGACTCCGATCACTCCGCTAAGGAGTTGCATGATGTAGCCTTTGTATGGAACATCCTGAACCTGTTCGACTGACAAGTACCCGGCAGAGCAGTAAGCGATTAGCAGCTGTACCACCGCAAATGCGGCGTATCCGATGCCGGCTGATACGATCGATCCGACGATCGACATGCGCACGATACATTTCATGAACATGATCGAGAACAGCAGGTTAATTATTGGAACCAGGTAGAAGAATTGCGTATCTTCTCGTAAATAAAAACTCTGCAGGTTCATCAGAACAATCAGTATCATCACCGGTAGAATGTATTCCGAAAGCTTAAATCTGAATATGTACAACATAAACGCGTAAACTGCTAAGCCCTCTATAGTCGAAAAAAGCATGAACCATACAAAGTCAAGCATCATCTAATCCCCCTCAGCGTTATCCCCAGGCTCCCGGCCTGCTAGGCGAACCATTCCCTCATGTGTTACTAACCAAACCTTTGCCGACTTGCGGGCTTCATACGGCTCAAACCTCCCTCGGTTAATCCATTGAGTAACAGTGTTTTCAGATAATCCCCACATTTCCGCTGCCTCTCTGGACGAGTAGACCGTGAAGATTTTTTTGCTACCCATCAGCGTCAGCTCCTTAATTTTTTAGTTGTCAAACTGTATTGCTAACAATACAAAATATACCATGAAACTGTATTGTTAGCAATACAAATTTTAGGCATTTTGTCACGGCAAATCACTTACGCCGTAGGACATCTTCAATGCTTCCCTGGAGAACTCTAAAGGACCTGACACCTATGTTATACCGGCCGGCACCGTATATCCAGACTATAGGCGCAATCTTCTTGTCACGGGGCTGCCATTCCGCCTGTTCCCATGCACCGCTAAGGTAGTACTGCTCATACCGGTTCAGCTTCTCGGCCATCTCCTTAGCACTGTACACCTTGTTCTGAATCTCAACATAGAAAGGAGCGCCTTTCCAGATCATGAAGATGTCAGGCTCCGGCAGCCCCTTGCCACCCAGCTTTGGCTCCACTTCAAATTGACGCGGCTGCTCAACGCGGTGAGCCTTCTTATAGAAATCCGCAATAGCGAGGAAGTGACCGATCTTGGTGGAATCCTTCTTCATGCTGGCCGGCTTAGGGAAATAGAGGTACATCCGCCGTTCTTTGGAGACTTCAATTTCGCCAGTCCTCCGGAGCCGCAGCAGGGCTTTGTTGGCCTCCGTTATCGGGTTTCTAAGCCCGGAGAAGTGGATCTCCGCTATATCATCCCGGGTAAGGCACCGGAAGCGCTGAAGGTTCGATATGATCGCCTTATCACGTTCTGTCATTGTAAGCCACCCCACTCAATCGGTTGTTCTTCCGGCGTCTCCTCTACAGGCGGAGAAAGCGGCAACGCCTCCGTATGGCGCTTATACGGCGCGAGGAGTGTCTTTGCCTTGGATAGCTCCAGGTATGGCGACTGAACGAATTTAAGGCCATCTAATTTGAACACCATCCGCCCGCGCTGGCTGTTCAGTATCTCCGCCGCTTCCCCGCTGCCGATAGTAATTCGGCTGTTAATTTCATCTTGGTGCCGTAGTGCCATCCTGACGGTCAGGTTATTTTTCAGCTTTCCGTCGAGTACCTGGGCGTCCGGACGTTGCATTGAAAGGATCAGGAATACGCCGAGGGCGCGGCCGATAGCGCTAATGTCTTCGATAATGCTCATGATGTCTTTCTCCTTCTTGAGCAGCGCTACCTCGTCAATTGCTAGCACAATAAAGGGGGGCCGCTCTTTCTCCGGCAGATCCAGGACATTTGCCAACTCCGCTTTATCGAGCAGCTTGCCGCGGTTAATTAGCTCCTTTTGAATCTTCAACAGCATGGTATGGAGCTTTGGAGTGTCATTAACCACCTCTTCGGCAATGCCCCGGAATAAATGGAACTCTGAGCGCTTCAAATCGGCGCAGTAGAGCTTCATTCGTTCTCCTGCAGTCTTGATAAGGGTGGCGAGAATAGAGCGCACAGTGGCAGATTTTCCGCCGCCAGTCTCCCCGGCAATGAGAAGGTGCGGGAACTCCGTAATGTCGTAGAACTCATCACCGTGCCGGCTGCGGCCAACGTAGATCGGCAGGTGCAGCCCCGTCAGCTTAGGAGCGATTTCCTCATAGTCGTAGTCGAACGTCACCATGTCTTGACGGTAGATGGTGAGCACAAAAGTCTTAACCTCTCCCTCGAGCTCTACAAGCTCTCCAAAGGCCTGTTTGAACAGCCAGAGGTGTTTATGAACATCCTCCGGATTTACGCCTTGTGGGACCGTAAAGACGGCCTGAATACGATCCTGATATATGCTGACCCGCTGAATCTTTGGCGGAATGATGATGTCCTTAAGCTTGGTCCCGGGCGGCCGTTTGATCGTTTTAACGATCTGCCCATCCTTGAAAACCTTCATCAGCTTACGCCGGATCACGCTGTCTGGCATCGTCCGCCAGGCCGTCCACGCGGTGTAGAGACTAGCTGCAATCCCGGCTATTTTAGCTCCAGCAATTACTCCAGTAATGCTCATGAGATCGACTCCCTTATAGCTCGATTAGCTGTCTGAGTAACAACAGCACTAGCTGCTCGAGTTTTGTTACTCCAGTAATACAAGCAGTTTTTCAATTCTAGGCTGAATTTTTAATTTTCCTAACAGGCTATTTTGAATAATGCTTATTCATTATTGCCTTATATTCACTCCAACGGATTGAGCCGTCTTCATTGGACCGGCTGTTGACCTCGGCGCGAAATGCCTCGCTCTTCCTGTCCCACCTCCGGTTAATGAGGTGAATGTCCAGCTTGGCGAGTGAGTACCCGACAACGGCTGCACCGGCTAAAACGAACAGGCCGCCCATTAGATATGCACTCCAAACATGTGAGCCACATAACGCACACCGGTCCACCAATAATCCAGTGCGATGTATGCCCCGGCCACATAAGAGATGAACTTCACAAATACGACTTTCCCGCCGTGCCCTGTCTCCTCCATCAGCTTGGAGATAAGCTCACTGCCTAAAGCAATGCCTGCGATTTGTAATATCGGACCCAACATATAAAAACCCTCCCATGCTCAAGCATCTACTCGAGCAGCTTTTGAAAACAGCATATGGAGACAGCTTGGGCATATTTCCTAACTCTCTTAGACCTGCTTGTATCTTTTTCAGTAGATTTGTCCACACTTTAGAAGAGTTAGGAATATGGGACGAGGGTGGTTAAGTATGTATGGGTTAGGTAAGGAGAGAAGTGTTTTCGGGAAGTTTGTAGACGATCATAAGATTTCACACGGGGAGCTGGTTCGTATAAGCGGGGTGAGTAAGGATACGGTGACTAAGGCATGCAGCAAGAACGAGCCATTGAGGGATATTTCGAAGGATGCTTTGATCGCAGCATTAAGGAAGATAACGGGGAAAGCTCTATCGAAAAGGGATTTTTGGGAATAGGCAAAAAGTTGCAAACGTAGTAAAATATTAGAAGTTTATAGCGATAATCGCTGCGGGAGGTTAAAGAAGTGGCAAACATAAAAAAACTTGTTGCTTTAGCGAGCCAGCACTTACAACCAGGTGAACAGGTTCACGCCTCTGTAATGGGGGCATACGAAACAAAGATCATGGGCCAGGATACACTTAGGAATGGCGTGTTCCTCGCCACAGATCGGCGTGTATTCTTTTATGGCAAAAGAATGTTTGGCTATAATTCAGAATCCTTCCCTTATTCAAGTATTAGTTCCTTCGATGCAGGAAAAGGAATGCTTGGAAAGTCGTTGTCTTTCTTCGCATCCGGAAACAAAGTAACGATGAAGTGGATTAAGACAGGGGATTTTCAAGGGTTTATGGACAAAGTTCAGAGCTCAGTAGGAAAGAAGTCAGCTGCGCCAGAAGTGGCTGCCTCAAAGGATGATGTGGCTGACCAAATCAAAAAGCTTGCTGACCTCAGGGATTCGGGGATTCTTACAGAAGAGGAATTCTCAATTAAAAAGAAACAACTGCTTGGCATTTAAAATGCAAAAAAAGCCCACCAGCCGCTATAGGCCAGTGGGCTTTAATTATTTCTTCGTCAGATCGACGCGTTTAGCCTTGTTATCCCAATTTACAGCCACTCCAAAGGATTCGGCGATAGAACGTACCGGAACATAGGTAACGCCTGCCTTATCGTCGTATAGGCCGTCTGTGAGCTTCTTCCCGTTGACATATACATCAATCTTCTCCATTTCGTCCTCCTCCGTCGCTACCTTGTCGTGCTCCGTCAGGTTGTTGCTCTTGATGATCGACATGAGCTTTCCAGCGTAGTCAGGATCGGTTGCATACCCACATGCATAGAGCGCGGAGCACTGTGCTTCCGGCGTCTTGGCTGCCCTGACGCGGGCGTACCGGCTTATCCCAAAGAGAAGGTCCTGATCTTTGTAGAAGTCATAAATCGAGTCGTATGCCCGCCAGTTGGCTGCTGTATTGATCTTCTTACCGGCATAGACTTCCCAGGTTGCCGTGTTGACTGTACGGCCTTTCCAGAAGGCATTAGGAGCGCCGCTGCCGACCTTATAGCCACCGAGATTAAACCAGTCATGGATCCGGCCGCCGGTCTCCAACCAGTTTTGAGCGAGCCGGACACTCGGCAGCAGAGGCGATCCCTCTTTCCATACCTGAAGAACCGTCGGCGCGAGGTATCGAAAAAATGCTTCCCTGCTGAGCTGCATTGTCATTTGCTCACCGTCTGCTTTATGACCTGGTTGCTGTAGACCGCCACAGCGCCGCATAGGACGCCTTGGAGCACACTTTGAACCGACCAGCCGAGTAAACTGTTAGCGGCGATTGTGCCGACCACAGCGACCGCGTACACGATGGTCCAGTCCGGAACGCGCGGGGTCTTCTTGAGGATATAACCAAATACCCAGCATGCAGCAACAACGATGATTAACCGCGGATCAATAAGCTCCTGAATTGCCGTCCATTCCATGTTAATCTTCCTTTCGGTGAATATCGTTTTTAAGGTCGCGGATCTCGGAAATAATCACGTCGTATTTCTCACTGAATTTATCCAGCAGATTGTGCAGACGAGATTCGCGCTCCTTGTTGTTCTTCATGACATATACAAGCAGCCAAACAAAAAGAGCCGCGAACGGCCCTTGCGTGACAAAGTATTTTAACAGCTCGTTCTCCACTATCCACCTCACCCCCAAGGCCGGCTATTCGGTGCCGCCGACCGGTATCATATCTCCGTTTTCGTCTTCGTAAGCACGAACGTCCTCCAGCGAGAAAATACAATCGTCATACTCGTTAATCATCAAGCCAGAGCTGCGCTCTTGCAACACTGCTATAAGCAAAGGCCGGAACTCGACGCGAAACAAATTCATCCCACCGCGCAAAAGCACTTTGAACATTAAGCCACCGCCGTCCATGAGAATTGAACCGCATAATACTTACTGTAGAAGTTAGGCAGGTTGACCACGATATATCGACCGTAACCCTTAACTGTGAACCTCGCGTTAACATAATCGACGTTTATGATTTTTAATTCAGTCCCGAAGTCTGCGTAAGGCACGTAATAGGAGTCGCCATCACGCTGAGACATAGCGTAACTCGATGCCGATGTTAACGCCAGTGAAACGGAGAATTGCTTGCCTTTGAAATCGTCCGGCAGTTGTATAGTAACGTTCGGGATGCCCGCGCCATTTGCTTGACCGTCCGAATACTGCCCGCCGCCGCCGTCGAAGTAGTTGCCTGGCGATCCTGTTTCGCTCAGCCCTGTGTCGCTAAGATAGTGGTACTCCTTATCCACCCCGTCCACGATCCTAGTCAATCCTTCCGGGCCGAGAGCAGTAATGCTGCCGTCCGTGTGGTAGCCTGCGACTCCGTAGCGTCCCGGTATCCATTCACCCATACGGACAGCTTCGCCCGTTGCGTCATCGATATGGAAGCCGTTTGCGTCCATGTAGACGGACATGTATTTGACGCCCTTGATGACTGCAATGTCACTAACAGCGTCGACCGCATCGGTGACAGCTTCACCCTTCACCGCATCTGCTTTTGCCTGCGCCCCTGCTGGCGTCTCTTTTGAGCTTGGATCATACCCCGGATCATATGTTGTGTTGGCTCCAATACGGATTAGAGAGGCTTCTAAGATACCAACGTTGATGAGACTCGCCGTAAAGCCCTTACCGGTGCCGAACGTAACCCAATTCCAGTCTCCTCCAACCTTCTCCGAAGCAATCGCGAATATGCCCGGGCCAAGGTAGAGGGCGCCATAATCGGGGCTGTTCTCGTCCGTATTCTCCAGCAGGAAACCTTGATTCGGGAGCACGTCAGACGAAGCATATGCCCCGCTGGCAATGAGCTGGTTCTTTAAAACGTTGATTTTACCCTCAATCCAGCTGCTTTTAATACCGTTGGGTGTAATTATCTTCTCGATAACTTGGTTACTTTCTTGTAAGCGGGTTACGGTATCTACAAAACTTGGTAGAAAGTTTGCCAGAGTAACGCGGGAACGGTCCGGCCGGAAAGGATAGTACTCATATTCCACAATCCGGGCCGTAACGAGGATACCTAGGTCCTCATCATCGATATGCACCGTATCTCCCAGCTCGAAGCCTTCTGATTCGTCCCAGCCTTCGGCATACTTCAGTTCGATCACATCGGCCTCATAAGCGAGTGCAGGAGTGTCCACGGTTGCCAGATACGCCTCGCCCTTGGCCTGCAGTGTCGCCAAGTCCTCAACATCATCGAAAGTCACGGAGCCGCATTTGGGACGTGGATACAAGCCGATATTCGAGCTATCAATGGGCTCCGGCAACTCGAGATCATCCTTGCCATAAACAAAGAGCCGAGTAATGATACCCCGGCTCTCTTTGGTTCGTTTTATGGATTTGAGATTCTTGCGATAGCTTATCCGTACGCCATTGTCAGCGCCGATCTGCGGCTTGAATGTTACGTTGAAGTTGTCGCGCTTCATCTCCCCGTCCGTCAGCGCCAGGAAGTGGTTGATGCCCCATGCGACCGTGTTCCGTTCAACCAGAAAGTCATGATTGGTCGTGATCGCCGTTGCATCCCCGGTGAAGCGCGTGCCAGCGAACAGCCCGTTAATAATCGCTGCCGCCGTCGCATTGGTGTACTGGAGCAGTGGCACATATTCGGTTAGCAGCTCCGTGCTGATATGCTCTGCGAACACGTCAGCCAGTAGCCGACCAGATGCGTCCCGGGATTCATTGACCGTCCGGATGATAAAAAGCCGCCCATCGACCTTGACGATATTCTCCTCAACAAGGTACTGGACGGCCGGATCGGTGTAAGGGACGGCGAATTCGCAGGTATACTCCGCATTCATCCGCTCGAAGATCCGCGGACCAGGGTCTAGTGTGGTCGTGATTACGGCCAGCCCGAAATGGGTGAAGTCTGTCTCGAGCTTGTCAAAGATTGTAATGATGTTGTCCACTAGTCAAGTAACACCTCCAGTTTAACGCAAAATTCACACAAAAACTCTAGACCTGTTATAACACGTAAAGTGGGCAGCCTTCACAGTGTTCCAACGGAAACACTAAAGCGTTTTAAGCCATGCTGTCACTTTAGGATTTAAATAAGTTGTATAGCCTAATTCTGATGGATGTGTTTTATCTCCTACTCCATTTGTAGACTGAAAATACCCGCCGTTATTTACTTCCGTAATACCAGGAGTTAATCCGCCTTCCTTGAATAAATCAATGTAAGGAATCGAATACTTTTCAAGCGTTGCAATAATGGCAGGTCTCTTTTTTGTTCGGAAATACGTGTTATCTGGATTGTTTGGAGTGATGATAAAACCAATTTTTGAACCTAAACAAGTTTTCAATAGGATACGACAACACTGTTCTAAAGCACCGTAGAATGTATTTTTATCTAATGCCCCAGTAAAATCAATTACATCAGTTAATGTTCCAGTAGGATATAGTGATTCACCTCTAGCACCGTCATTAAATCCACCGCTAAAGATAATATAGTCTCTACCAACTAAACTACTTGCATATGTTTCAATTGCTTTTGTTATACAATTTGTTTCTGTTGTTGTCTGTCCTGATGGTAGATAGGATATTGCTGAACCGGCAACCGCATAGCTAATGGAATCCATATTGTTTACCAAAGGGATATGATACGCCCATGTTTTATTAATAACATCCGTGATGCTGTCACCAAACCATGCTATTTTCTTCGCGTATAACGGATTGAATAATTTATTAATACTTGCATCAATGTCACTTGATTTTACAGGCGGTAATTTAAGATTTTTAATGGTGTTTGTTTCAAGGCCGTACTGCTCATGTGTTCCTTTCCAGTTGCTTGAAACCATTAGATCGGCATTGGCATAATCCGTAAAACTGCTGTCTGTAAATATTCTAAATCCTGTGTAACCGCCCGGAATCGTAAAATTAAATACCCCATTGTTGTAAGTAGGTACTATATTGGTCGAATAACCTGACGGAAGATAAACAGCAGCCCTGATATACAAAGATGAAGATGCACCAGGTAAGCTTAGGATATAGGTATTTGAACCTGTATTTACAAGATAGGGCAATGTATTGTTACTGTTTTGAGCTTCTGTTTGGTCAGGTGCAGCTCCTGTTGTAGTTACTGGCTTTGTTTTCATCAAAACTAACGCAGGATTTAAAAGGTTAGCCGATTTATAACGTTCGGCAAAATCTGTTTTTTCTGGAGTTACTGCTCCATTAGCAATCCCCGAACTCTGGTATTGTCCGCCCGACGTCCATGTCGATCCACTCCAGTAATACCATTTCCCATCATCAGAGACGACATAAATACCTGTAGTTCCAGTTGGAAAAGCAGCTTGAAGTGCTGCGACAGTAGCATATGCCCCTTTTGGACTGGCATTTCCAATTGTCGAAATACGGTCGTCAATGTACGACCTTACATCTTTATTTTCAGTATCTAGCCGTTTCTTTAATGTTGCAAAGGCTGTACCGCTTGCCGGCAGCCTTGCATCAACAATTTCGCTGTTGCTATTGCCAGTTTGGCCGATGACGTTATCCATGCGTCTATCAATGTCTGCGACCTTTTGATTGATTGCACTCCTACCAGCGTTTAACGACGTGCCAGCAGGGATTAAATCCGCCATGTCCATCACCTCACGTATATTTCGCTCTAAATACAAAAGACACAGAGCAATTGAGCCATGTGCCGCCGATCTGAACGCTATTTGTTCCTGGCTGCAGCTTGATGAACTGGCCGGATACTTTGTTGTTCTTGTTGGTCGTGCCGAGCTTTGCCTGCATGCGCTGGCAATCGATTGTTACCGTTCCGGAGGCAACCGCCTCACCATATACCAGCGTCCGGCCATCCGCGGTCAGTGATAGGCTTGTGAAGCTGCCGACCACCTTAATGACCGGCCATATCTCGAAAGCCCCGTAATTGACTACCTCGACAGCCCCCGGCGCTGTAACCGTGTAGATCGGCGGCTCATAGTCGAACGTGATCCGCTCGTTATCCATCAGGATGTCGCTATCCCAATCCAGTTCATCGGTCGATAGCTCGGTCTGGTATGAGAACGGGTCGAAGGCTGTAAACGGTAGCGTAAACGTCCCGAGCCCGATAATGCGATCTATATCAAGGGAGCCGGAATACCGGACCGTATATTTCTTGCTCGGCTTGTTATCGAAGACCAGCTCCAATTGCCGTGGCCGGCCAGAAGCGTCAAGTAGGAACTCTGCTATCCGCTCAGCTGCTGCTTGCAGTTCCCTCGGCGACTGTGTGATCATGGCGCATTCAAGCCCGAACTGCATAGGAGATAACTTCGCCCCGAAGTCATATGCTCCGTGCATGCCCGCCACGTCAGCCGTGCTGTCGACCGTTGAGGCGAGCATAGGGCGTTTTGATTGGCGCAGCATGATAATTCCTAGCGACCTAGCCGTACGGACGTCAGACGGGGCGGATACAGGGGTTAGAGTGAATCCGTTGTTATAAACCGCCATTGAGTCCTAACCCCCTTGATCTCGTCATGTTCATGTTTGCCATCGGACCTGATGTAGCTCGAGCAATTTCACGGCCATCCAGATACACTGGGACAACAACCGGCTGGCTTCCGCCTGTAGCCGCGCCCGCCGCCGCAGCGCCGCCGCCTGATGTAGCTGCTGAGAAGTCTGAAGACTTCGGTACTGCCGCTTTAGCCAAGGAGGAAGCCTGCCGGGAGACCTCGGCCACCGAGTTTTGCAAGCCCAGCGCCATGCCTTCACCGGTGAATTCACCGATTGCCATCATGACCCGGGAAGGAGAGTGGATATCAAGCAGACCTTTAATCCCGTCAGTGATCGTCGAAGCGATCTCCTTGATTTTGTCCTTTATCTTGCCGATGCTACCGGTAATACCATCAACAATGCCCTGAATAATGTTCTTGCCGATCTCAAGCATCTGTTTTGGCAAGCCTTTAATCCAGTCTATCGCCTTACTGATGGCGCCTACGATGGCATTCCAGTTGTCTGCTGTTCTGTTTTTAACATCCTCCCAAGCATTAGATATGCTATTAACAACCGCCTTAAACACCTTCGAAGAAGTTGAACTAATCCAATCCCAAACTGCAGAAAGACCGGCTTTAATATCGTCCCAATGCTTCACAATCAGCAGTGGAATGCCGATGAACGGCGCGACAATTGCCAGGATTTCGACACCCCACTTCTTAAAGAAGTTGACCATCCAGTCCCAGAGCCCCGAGAAGAAGGCTTTAATTGTATCCCAATTCTTGATAACCAGATAAACGCCTGCAGCCAATGCTGCTATAGCCGCGATAACCAATCCGATGGGGCCAGTGAGTGCCACAAATACCGGCATCAATGTGCCGATAGCGGAGACAATGGCCCCGAATGCAATTAATAGCGGTCCAATGACAGCCGCCAGCGCCCCTATAACCCCCACAAGCTTTTGAGTAGATGGAGAAAGATTGGAGAACCATTGCGCGACCTGGGACACCATTGCAATGAGCGGAGGCAAAACCGTCTGCGCCAACTCTATCAGGGCTGTTCCAAGTGGAGCTAAATCAGATTGAAGTTGCCGCCATAGGGCTGTCATTTCCGCAAGAGGATTGTCCTGCAATGCAGCTCCGGCTTTATCGGCAGCACCTTCAAATTCATTGAGGGAGCCAATACCATCCTGCATCGCAAAGATAACCTTTGAGCGCAAATCTTCCCACTGCGTACCGAATAGATTGACGCCAGCTATATTCTGCTGGACTGGATCTTTCATGGCAGCAAGCGCCGTTATGGTAGCCTGGAAGGCATTGCTTGCAGTCTCACCACCTGCAGAAATCGCATTAGCCATTGTAGTGGCATCCAGCCCAATCGCGGCAAATCCATCTGCTGTTGTCTTGCTGCCATCTTGCGCCCGGATGTTAAACTCCTTAAGCGCATCGCCGACCTTGTCCAGGTTGAACGCGCCGGCATTGGCTCCGGAAATAAGGATACCCATTGCGTCTGAGGCTGAAATGCCCATTGAGGCAAACTGTGGTGCGTATTCCCGAAGTGTATCCAGCAGTTCGCCTGAGAAGTCTCCGCCTTTCTGGAAACCAACTGTCATCAGGTCGAAGGCCGTATTTCCGTCAATCCCGAAGTTTTTCATCATGACGGACGCCGTACGTACTGACTCTGTAACATCCGCGCCGAAAACTTTCTGAAGGACGAGCGCGTTTGTGGTCAGCTTCTCGAGATCGGCATCATTTAGGTCTTGGATGTTCTGTTCAACGGTTGTTAATGCCAGTGAGACCTCGTCGATGCTCTCGCCGAAGCCTTGCTCCCAAATGCCGCGTGCAGCTTCTGAAAGTCGGTCTGCTTCTTCAGCTGTTGCTCCAAGCCTTGCTTGAATCGTGCTTGATGCGCCTTCAACCTGCCCAGCAGCGTTAATAGCAGCCGCACCGATGCCGACAAGTGGCAGCGTAAGACCTGCAGTCATATTAGCCCCGGCATTCTTCATCCCCGAGCCAACATTCTTCAGCTTGTCTGCAGCATTTCCAGTCTTAGCAGCAAATTGATCTACTTTCTGGCCGGTTGTTTCCAACGCTTGTTCGAATGTCTTGAGCTGCTGTTCTGTCTGGACGATTTCCCGCTGGAAGGCTCGGTACTGCCCTTCTGAAATGGTGCCGGCCTTGAACTGTTCATTAACCTGCTCCTGAACCTGTTTGAGCCTGCTAAGCTTCTCCTTGGTGTTCTCAATGGAGTCCGCAAGAAGCTTCTGCTTTTGAGCTACCAGTTCTGTATTGCCGGGATCGAGCTTGAGTAACTTGTCTACTTGCTTGAGCTCGGACTGAATATCTCGGCTTCGTTTGTTGACGTCACCGAGCGCAGCGGATAGGCCGCTTGTGTCTGCGCCGATGACAACGTTAATCCCTTTTATCGTTTCTGCCAATTACCTCACCTCCCGTAGAAAGCGTCTATATCGGCCTGTGTTGCCTCTTTAGGTGAGTCATCTTCTTCGCCAAAGTACGTATGAGCCAGGTCTAATAAGTCACAAACCCGAAACTCATTCATTTCAGCAAGCGAGAGGTTCATCTTTTTGCCGATTCTAATTAATTCAATTTCTAGCCTGTCAGCGAGTTTTGCGCGGCTTCCGTCCTTGTGTTGACGCTTGGAGTCCTTTACGAAAAAATCCGTGTGCGGCTTCCTCCAGAGCACCTTTCAATAAGGATTCATCGGTAAAGTCGACGTCTTCAAAAGAGCCCAGCCAGTTAATAAACGATGGGAAGGAGGGTCCGCCGAACGCATCTGCTTTCGCCATCGCCCAAATAAGCTGCAGGATAGCGACTGTATCTAAACCGGAGATATCGGCTTCCTGTTCGGGTTCTTCCTTCAACCCGCCGGCCATCTTTGTCATGTCCGCGAGAAGATCCCCGCCAAACTCTTGCTTATAAAAAAGAAGAGCCAAGGGCGTCGCCTTGACTCTGACAGTTTGTTCACCGAATTTAAGTTCTCTCATCTATGATTAACCTCCGAATGTAGGAGTCAGAACGTTTGTGAAGAAGCCGTTATACGCCGTGGCATTTGTGGCGCTGAGCTCGATGTCGCCCTTAACGACTGTCTTGCCGTCAAGTTCGATAGGTGAGATCGTCAAGTTAAGGACATCAGTTGCCACCTCAACGGACTCGCCTTTTGTCGTGCGTTCTTTCGCCGGGCGGCTTGCTTGGCAGTCGTAGTAGACGAAGCGGCGGTTCTTTTGATCGCCCTGGATTTGCCCAAGCAGTGCGAATTTTTCAGGAATGCCGTTTGTCACCTCGACCAGCATGCCATTGTTGTCGATTTCCCAGCCGAGCATACGGGCAAGGATTGCATCCGGGATTAGAGCCATCTCCAATTCACCGGTATATCCATTGTTTGCTGATACAACGAAGTAGGCTCCGTTGTCGGCGTAGAAGGTGGAGGTTTCGCCCTGCGCTTCAGGAGTCCAACGAACTGCACCAGGCATGGGCGTGGGAGCCTCCCAAGTAGGCGGCGTTAAGCTATCTGCATCATAGAAAGCAATGTGGACTTTGTCCAGGCCAAACGTAACTTTATTTTCAGGCATTTTGTCAGCCTCCGATCAGTTGTACTTGATAAATGATTTGAAATAGCTTCTCGTCGTCAAGGTAAACCTCGACTTTGCTGTAAGGCAGCTGCAGTTCCTTTAGCTTGGATTGCACCAGGCTTTCGGCAGCCGGGTCTTTCTTATCGGTGTAAAGCTCAATTTGATAATTACCGACGTCCAAATAATTGGCGTTGTCGGCAATCATGTCCGAGTTATATGCGAGCTGGTAAGTGATAAACGGAGGCGCTGGAACTGGAGTCTTTGCTGTGCCTTTAAACTCGTTATAAGCAACCGGCATCCCGGTGCTCTTCAACGCCTGGTTAAGTTCCTGTAACGTCATCCGCCGCCTCCGTTCCTGATAATCCGCTTAATATCATCCTGTAACTTTTCCGCATTCCGGTCGTAGGCCGGGCGCAAGTGAGGCTTACCGGCTACACGGCCGCCGCCGCGCTTGGCATGTCCGAACTCTTGAAGATGGACTAAGCGATAGTATTTTTTGTTCCAGATGTAGTACCCTTTGTATCCTTGTCCAGGCAGGACTCGTTTGGTCTTCGCAAAACCTTTTCTATATCTTCCGGTTCTATAAGGTGAATCACGTTTCGTGTCCTGCAGGACGGCGTCCGCGACTTCATCAACCTTATTTTCTATGGCCTCCCCGACATCCTGCGTATATGCCTGGACGGCCGATGTCAAAACGTTTGCCAGTTGGTCAATTCGGATGTTAGCCATTCCCCAACACCTTCTCGCATGTCAGCTCCAGTTCTTCCGATCCGACCGCATAGGACCGTATGACCTTGTAACGCTCACCCTCGAACTCTACAAGCTGCTCAGCGCTGTATTCGTAATTGTGAATCACAAAGACACGCTCCGGGCGCAGGCCGTTCGCAGCTGCATTGTAGAACTCGTTACGCGCGACAGACTTGAGACCGCAAAGGATAACAGTAGGAGTTTCGGCAGCAATTTGGTTGCCGATATTATCATCGCTGATCGTCTCACCAATGAGCGTAAGTTCGTAATCGTATGTCATGGCCCTGCACCACTCGAATGGATAATCAGATTGTGAAGTCGGAACTGGATGTCTCGCGGCATCGCGCCGGCACTATCCCGGCTTTGGTAACGCCATGTAGCGTAATCGCAAACGAACAGAAGATGCGAAGCATTGCCCTCTTCTAAGGCGACTCCCTTCTCGTCTGTGAGCTCCTGTATGACGCCTTCTACAATCGCGGTCAGGTACGTATCACGGACAGTCGACCGGATGCCTAACCGCTCTTTCACAAGCCCCACGGCCGTCGTAACGTCCATGAACTCACCTCATTAGTCATCCAATGAGTCAAGATCGGCCTGGGCTTCCTCTGCGGCAGCCTTGCCCTTGACGACCTCACCGTTGGATAATTCGTATTTGCCGCCGCCGACATGCTTCGGCCATTGTTCAACGACCGCTTCAGCGCCAATATAGCCAAGTGCAGCGAGCTCGGCTTCGCGTTTTCCTTCGTACTCCTCGCCAGCTTCAAAGAGGTGTTTAGTCACTTTGCATCTGAACGTTTTTAAGACGGTTGGCATTCGTGATCCTCCTTAATTAACAACAGGAGCAGCCCGCAGGCCACTCCCGTTTAACGGATATTAGACTGCAGGGACGATTGTGACGAGTGCGAAGGCGCCAGCCTTAACCGGCTTACCATCAAATCGGCCTTTGCCACGGAATGCCGTTTGGTCTTCGGTGAATTTGACATGAGTCGAAGTGTCGATCGTAATGTTCTCGCGCTCAACAAGCGTGTATTGCGAGAAGTCTCCGAAGAGGACCTTGTCCGCATCCATGTTGTTGTTGAACACAACACGCAGGCCGACCAAATCCGGATTTGTCAGGTTCGGCAGCTTGCCAACAATGTTACCGCTGGAATCAACTTGGATGCTGTAACCAACCAGGCGGTTGTAATAAGTGCTGCGTTTCATGACCGCGACAATTTCGCCGACGCTATCGTCACCTGTATCGATGAGGCCGATTTGTTTTACCAGGTTTTTCAACAGATCCGCGTCTTCATCAACGTTAACTTTGTTTCCGGCTGGGATAGCCGGGATAACGCCGCCAGGCTGTTTGTTCGCCGAGCCGGTGCCTTTGATGATTGCCAGGTCAAGAGCCTTGGCAATAGCGCGGGCAATCTTCTTCGTGACGTAAGCGTCCAGGTTGATAATGGAATCTTGCAGCAGGTAGTTGTCGACGAAAGTCACCTTGCCGACCTTGAAGCCGTCGAAGTCAACGTTCGTGATAGTGCCAACGTCGCCAGTAGGGAGCGCGGCGGATTGCTCAATCCATGTAGCTGCCGAAGTGTCGGAGTCAATCAGAATCCGCGTAGTGCCTTTTACTTGAATCTTGTCTACCAGCGGGTACAGAGTAGTAAAGTCGCCCATGATGTCCATGATGCGGTTTACAACGACTTCTGGGATTGTCAGCTCGCCACCGGATACGGCGCGGAGGTTCTTGAATTTCTCATAGAACTCAACAACCTCGCTGCGTTTGTAGTACTCGCCAGTTTTAAGCAACTCTCTCACTTGCAATTTGTTCATGCCTTCTGCACCTCTTTCGTTTTGGTTGGATTGGTTTGTGTTGCTGCGAGTTGTATTGCTCGGAGCCGCGCTGTTGAGTTGTTCCAGCTCGCCCTCGAGAGCAGCGATCTCGCCCTCAAGAGTGGTTTTTTTAGCCGTGAGCTCAGACCGCTCATTCTCGATGGTAGTAACCTCGCCTTCCACGGTAGAGATTTCCTCTTCCGTATTAGCCTCCTCAAGAGCGGCCTCCAGATTAGCAGAGCGGAGATCCAGCCCGCGCTCCTGCTCCAGCAGTTCGGCAAGCGCCGATTTGCGTTGTTCGATTTTCTTGCCAATCATTAATTGTCTAAGCATTATTTGTTCAACCTCGCTTTCAAATTGTGTTTACGTTGTTGCAGCTGGCGCTCACGATGCTGAGCAACTTCCGCCTTACGCGCTTGAACGCCGGTGTCCGTATACTGCGGGAAGGTAACGACCGATACCTCATGCAGATCGATTTCTCGGATGGTCCATTTCACAGTACCGTCGTCGCGCCAGTCCGTTTCTTCACGGATGATGTTGAAGCCAAAGCTACATTGATCGACGTCACCGCGCTTGACGCGGGCATACAGGTTCATTGCGTCGACGTCATCCGGATTGATCTTAATGCGGCCCCATAAGCCGTGGCTGTCGGTCCTGAGCTCCAGTGTGCCGGCCTTATTCCGGCCGAGAACAAACATTGTGTCATGATTCGCAAGAGCGCGAATGTCATTGCCGAGTGTGCTGTCAAAAGCGCCAGGAGCGATTTCCTCATATGCCCCTGTCCAAAGCTCTGTTTGCTGCCCAAATACGGAGAAGTAACCTTCGATTGTCAGGTCCTCGCTCTCGGCCGCCCGCGTTTTAAGCTCGGTCATTACGCTGCGGGTCTGCCTAATCTCTCTATCCACCTTCATCACCCCCTTGGTTCAGTTTCTTTTGATCGCCAATCATGCCGGCCGGGATATAGTTCTCCAGGATGACGCGCTCATTTAGGCCTTCAAGCGGCGAGTCTCCGAGCCAATTGCGAACCTCGTTGCCAAGGTAAAGCCCGCGTACGTAAAGGTTGCTGCCGACTTCAGCAAGCTCCTTCAGGTCATAGGCATATAAGCTGCGCGGGTTAAATCTGAAGTAAAGGTCCGGAGCATAGAGCAGCTTCCGCGTCAACTCTTGGACAATGCCGGTAGCAAGCGGAAGAACCCGAGTGTTAACGAAGGCGTTGTACTCGTCTTTCTTGAAGTCTCCGACGCCAACAAAAAAAGCCGGCACTCCAATGAGGGCGGCTACGGTTCTTTTATCCAATTGGACTGCATCATTAATGGCAAGGTCAGCAAGAGAGAGCGGACGGACCTGGTCGACCTTCAGGAGATCGGCCGGGATAACCCAAGGCTTGCCGCCTGAAGTCTCCGACACGTACTTGTTAAGAATCTGGTCGCGGCCTTCTGGGCTGGACAATTCCTCCGTCATGGCATCGACCGATACAATGATCGACGGCTTCCATTTATCGCTCATGAAGCTCTTCTTCGTAGCTGTCGCCTGCTTCAGATTGTCAACGATATCCTTTAGAACGACGCGGTAACCGGTACCGACCCAAGGTCGTTCCGGATCCGGATTGATAGTAAAGTGGAGCACTTCATCATGACCGTATGTGGCGCCTTGATAGAGCACGTTATAACCGTCTGGCGTATCCATGAATGCGACGCTTGACGGTTTGAGCGGTATGAGCTCATCAATAAGGCCATCTCGAATGCGCGGGTATACAACACTGTTACCGTCTCCCGGCAGCAGCATGGTATAGACCAGGTTGTACATCCACGCTTTGCGCGTCATGAGGCTGTACGGGTTGATGTCCAGCTTCCGGGAAAGCTCATTCTTCACCCGGACATCCCCGTTCTCGGTGTTCCTCATAAGGTGAATTGTCATGCTGCTGATTAAATCCGCGATCTTATCAACCGCCATGCGTACCTCGGGATTATCGGATAAGCGGGTGTACCCCGGAATCAGTATTGATGTGTCGCCGCCATTCATGAATAGCCCAACCATAGAAGGTGTGTCCGCTCTGGTCAGATTCGCGGAACGTTTCTTTTTACGACTCAATATATCAGCCTCCTTTCAACCATTGGTCTGCGCTCGCTTTGCTCTCCATGTTTTCGAGCATGCGAATAGCACCGAACACCGCAGCATCGAATAAGTCGATGCGCTGCGTCGGCATTACCTTCTCGTATTGGATCATGTCGTCCGTCTTCTCAATGGCCGCAACATTCTGCAGGCAGTACTCGAAGGCGTCCGAATGGAGGTAATAGAAATTTCCGTCTTTCGCCGCTTTCTCAATCCGGCGGAATCCCTCGGACTTCTTGTAGAAGTATTGCGGCTGGTCAATGATCTTGAAGCCTGCTTTCTTCATTCCCAGGAAGAACTCCCGCCCAAACTTCCGGTCAAAGCCAACCTGCTTAACCTTGAATCCTTTATCCCGCATCATCTTGAACCAGTTCACAACGTCGGCATGGTTCACCGTTGGCGTGTTACACATATCGAGCCAGCCGTCATCCTTCCAGCCAAACAACGGTATGCTGTCCTCTTCAGCTTTAGCGGCAGCCGCAACGATAGGGAACCATGCGTGAGTAATGGCGATGTCTACGCCCTTGTAATGGCCGTATAGAGCCGCTGCGGTAAGGTCATGCAGCTTTGACAGGTCAGCGCCTGCATACCAGTCAATAGGCAGCTTGGCGAGTTGTGCGAGTGTCCAGTCATGTTTCCGGTCTGAAGCCTTAAATTCATCGACGTTAAAGTAAGCCTTGATCGCTGAAGTGTAGACGTTGAGCGACTTAGCAAAGAAGTCTTTCCGTTGCTGTGGGTCGTTCTGGGCCTGCATGGCATCGTTCATGATATCGTTCGGACGGATGGAGACACCGTAGGCCGGGTTCGCCATCTCATGGATCCTTGGGTTCGTGAAGTCGACTTCGCCTTTTTCGTCTTGGTCAGCTTTGGCGATGAAAATGAAGTAGGCTTCATCCTTCGCCGTGCCGTCCAGAACCTTCTTGCAATACGTAAGCCGCTGGTAACAGAAGCTTGTCATGTCATCGCCGGCTGTCGTGATGCCAATCATGAGCTTGTTCGTGTAAGCCTTCATCGCTTCCTTGATGATGTTGTACTGCTTAGGCGTCTTGTATGCGTGGATCTCGTCGGCGATCGCGATATTACAGTTAAGTGAGTCCTGCCGATCCGGGCTGGCCGCAAGCGCTTGAATGTAAATGGAACCATCGCCCAGGTCTCCCGCAATAGAGTGCTCTTGGTTATTGTCGATGACTCTGAAGTTCTCTCTTTCACCCATCTGTCCTAGGTTGAAGTTGATGAAGTTAAAGCTCTCCAATGACTGTTTAAGCGCCGCTGCCGTGATGTAGACCTTACTACCAGACTTGCGCTCCAAAAGCCCCAGCGCCCACGCTAGAGCCGCTGCAAAGGAAGTCTTGATGTTCTTCCGGGGAATAAAAATAAACGCTTCTTTGAAGCGCCTAATTTTGGTTCCTTTATGATAAAAGCCCAGCAGGTTATATACCTGGAACTTATGAAATGGCTCCAGCAAAAACGGCTGCCCGCGGAGGGGAGTGCCGTCCAGCATCTCGCCTTGAGCATGAACGAATGTCTTCTCAATGATGCCGATTACGAATTCGGCGTTTTTCGGGTTGAACTCATATTCAGGGTTCTCCAGATCGCGGAAGAACCGCTCACAAGCCTGAATGATTTCTCTGCAAGCTATCTTTCGTCCTTCGACAATACTCCGGGCATACTCGAAGACTGTCTCGCGATTTTTAAACTCGGTCATCCAAACGAGCTTAAAGCAGCTGTCAGCTTTGAAGTCTTGGGAGCCGGAAGGTCCCCAACCTTTCTATCGGGCGTCACAGAACCAAACGACTTAGGGTTGAGACAAAGCCGGTCAGAGTATGCCAATATATCTTTCCGTAAAGCTTCGAGCGTAGCCACTAACGGAGCTTTCTTCGCGCCGCCGTCGGACGTCTTCGTTTGATACCTCATACCGCCGTTTCTGAAGCGTTCTGAGAGCGTATTGTATTGCACGACTAGCTCAGCATACATTTGGATTAGCGGGTCGTATTCAGCCTTATAAACGCCGATAGACTGCATGTCTCTAACGGTTCGCTCGAAAACGATCTGTTGGTCAGCCAGCGCCTTTTCTCCTGCTTTTGCCATTGCCTCACCTCCCGAAAAAAGTTTGTGGGGAACTCGCGCCATTGGAAAAACCTCCCCCGCCAGGTCCCAAAAGGGTCAATTTGAATTTTCGACAAGAGGGGGGGATGCTCGCTCTTTCCACCTTTTTCCGATTTCTGTTAACTCGTCCGTCGTCCGATCATGCATCGAACCGTGACATGGATTGCACAATGAAATCAGATTCCAATTCTCATAGCCGTACTCTGGATGATCCTCGAGAGGATGGATGTGATGGACTGTCTGAGCTGTTGTGCTCTTGCCGAATCGTTTGCATTCTTGGCAGAGATATTCATCACGTCTCAAGATTCGCTCGCGCTTCTTCAGCCATCGTGTTGTTTTGTAGAACGCTTTGACAATCTTCATTCGTTCATCACCCGTTGTTCAAGTCGCTGTATCTCGTAGTGAATACGCCACCTTATGTCCACTTCAGCATCCTTTATATAAAGAGCAGCTATCTCTTCTTCGGTTGCATTCTCGATGATGTAGCCGCCAGCTATCGTAGACCAAACGCGGTACTTGCCATCGTCCTGCTTCTGTATCTGTCTGCTCATCGTCCATGCCGCCTTTCCTTGCGGTTACGTGGTTCTGGTGCAGCGAATGGAGCCAGTCGTTTTATGAATCGTCTGAACCATCTCAATGTCATCACCCCTTTCGTAGGCAATAAAAAAAGCCACTCAGCGAATGAGTGACTTCAAAGGATATGTAAGGCATGACGTGCGCTCCGCTCGTCACATAAGGCATGGTAGCGCGTAGAACGCGCATTTATATTAAAAGCATACGCACCTTTGTAACTTTGGAGATAAGAAGACAAGACCATTTTACACATGCCCCAAAATCGAGGTCAATGGGTTTTGCACAAGTTCTCCACAACTGCCGTGGAGTTTTTTTGTTGACTGGAAATCATCGCCTGTCTTATAATCGAATCAAATCCGGAAGCACCGGTAATTAAGACAAAGAGCCCGTTGGGAAAGCATCCCGCGAGGCTCTTTTTATTTGAAATCCACTCTTGCTATGTAAGCATCCCGCATGGTCGCCATTTCACGCCTAGCCACATGCCGCTGCAACGTGATCTTATGAACATAACCACGTAACCGAACCTCATACTCTTCGCTGTCGTCATTCTGCTTAACCTTGGTGATCTGCATCTTCAGCCGGCCAACGTTCCTGCGACTGGCGTTTATGTCATCCTCAATCAGCACCAGAGCTTTCTTGTTTGCTTTAACGAAAAGATCGCTGAGTGTCATTCCCTCCGCTTTAATCTTCTCTATGTTGTTTTTAACCATGTTCTTTACAAAGGGCAATATAATGTAATCCCGGATCAAGCTGTATTCATCATCAGACAATGTCTGCCCGCTCATTGCAATCACCTCATGGCGATTATATCTGAACGGTTGGTTGTCGGACAAGAATTCATTTTAAGCCTTGCAAGTTGTGTCACTAGGATGAAGGAATTTTTCACCTCACACGCCAAGTCGGTTGCCATCCGCACGAGCAAGGCCGGCTTATCAGAGACGTCGAGCACCCACGCTAGATGATCGAATCCGATTTTTAGGAACAAAAAAAAGCGGCGCTGGTTACTAGGCAGCGCCGCCCGTTTCTCAATTTCCTATGATACAAATATACCACGGTTAAAAGCTAATGGAGCACATTCTCCGCCCAATTATTGACAAACATTCGTTCTTATATCGTACAGCACATTTTATTTGATGCAAACCGATATGTACTGTTTGATGCATCTGATGCAAATTTGATGCAAGTAACCGGAGTGAAATGAAGTTAATGCAGAATTAAAAGAGGTGAAGGATAATAGTTAAAAGTGGACAAACACTGAGGAAATAAGGGTTTTTAAGTGATGCAAAAGTAAAAGATAACATTTGGAGTGAAATCCTCGCTTTACCCTTGAAGGGTAGCGACCATAAAAGCAAGTTTTTGTTAACGCATCGTGAACGCGAGGTATTTGAGCTGCTGGTGCAGGATAAAACAACTAGAGATATTGCGCAGCAATTATTTATCAGCGAAAAGACCGTCCGCAACCATATTTCGAATGTCATGCAGAAGTTAAATGTTAAAGGTCGTTCGCAAGCGGTTGTCGAGCTGATCAAGCTTGGGGAGTTGCAAATCTAACCATCCCATTCATGATTTGGGCGTTTCCAGTTTCCCCCGCTCCCCTTAAAAGGCGCGGGGTTTTACTTTGTTTCAATTTCGACAAAGTTCTTTAATCTTAGGCTAAGGTTTCTTCGTTACAATCATATGCATCAACCCCACAGTTGATACCATTTCTAGGACAGGCCCGCTTGCTTCGCAAGCGGGCCCTTTTTTGTTTATATCTAGCTGTTAGCGGTGATCGTAAATATAAGGAGTGGTGTGCTTCGCCGAACTCGAATTCAGCTTGGTGGCATTGGCGGGGAAAATGCGCTCAACCATGGCGTTAAATTCGGATACAAAGCCTTGAATCGGGTGACCCAGACGAACGTCGCCCATATAGCTGTTCATGCGGTCCACAAAGTCCGGGCTTGCGGATACATAAACGTTCTGAACCGAAGGATGCAGCCGTTTTACTTCCGCGGCGATATCGCTTTTGATCTTGTCCGTAAGCTGGCTCTCGCCGGTGTCGGTTGTGCTCAGGCCGCGCATGCCGTTGTTGGAATAGCCGCCCATCGTGCCGTTCATGCCATACGTTCCGTTCATGCCGTTCATGCCGTATTTCCCGCCGCTCGCGCCATACGTGCCGTTCATGTGGCGGTTCGCGTCGGTGATCGGACTGCTCATGTTCGTACGGTTGTAGCTTTTTGCGCTTAGACCGCGCGTATGATCCTCGAAGGATACGGCAACATAAGCATTGCGGTCAGTAAGCATCACATTGGCTGTCTTGACCGTATTCATGGCGACAAGCTTCTTCGCGATTTCCTCGCTCATTTCCATCTTATAATTTTTATGACTGCCAACGATGTTGTTGCTGTTGAGACGGCGGCCATTGACGCGATTCATTTCGTTCATTTGATCATTCGCGAAACGTTTGTCGGTCAATGTTCCCGGAGCCGCCAAATTTCGGATCATATTTCCGTTAGCATCGTAACGCACGCTGTTGGGGCGGATATTTTTGTTGCCGATATCTCCCTGATTGGACGCGCAACCCGCTAACGATGCCGCTAAAGCCACACTTGCTGTAAGAAGAATGAATTTGTTTTTCATGAACTGGCCACTCCTCCATTCGATTAGTCAGGCTTTGACCCGTGACTTATTGTGCTCCGTTATGTGGAAGCTATCCTCAGCAATGCTTGACAAATGGATTCAAATTCAGTAATTTAATATCAAGTGTTAGTACCAGGTACTAAGATAAATGCCAATCATGCAAATCAAAGGAGCTGTTCCAATGGAAAAGCAAATGCAATCCAACGCAGCTATAACGGCCATAGGCACTTATACTCCGGATAAAGTTTTGTCCAATGCGGATTTGGAGCGTATCGTCGACACCTCGGACGAATGGATCGTCCAGCGCACGGGCATCCGCGAACGCCGGATTGCGGCGGATGACCAGTTCACAAGCGATTTATGCATCCGGGCGGTAAGGGATATGCAGGAGCGGTACGGGGTGGAAATCGAGGATGTCGATTACATTATCGTCGCTACCTCGACGCCGGATAATGTCATCCCAAGCGTTGCCGCCCAGGTTCAGGCTGGCCTTGGAATCCGTCATTGCGGCGCAATCGATATTCAGGCCGCATGCGCGGGCTTTACCTCGGCAGTCCAGCTGGCGAACGGACTGCTCCTGTCAGGCGTTTACCGTAAAATTCTCGTCATCGGCGGAGAAACCTTGTCCAAGGTTACGAACTACGAAGATCGGACGACTTGCATTTTGTTTGGCGACGGAGCCGGCGCATTTTTAATGGAAGCCCGCGGAGAAGGAAATATCCTGGCGGTCTCCGCTCAGACGGACGGCGCTGGCGGACACCATGTCTACCGCAGCGGCTTGTCCCCTGTCATTAACGCCGCGGATATCGATACGACAAGCCGCATCGTCCAAAATGGCCGGGAAGTGTACAAATGGGCACTCAGCCACGTATCCGAGGGAATCGCCGGATTGCTGCGTGACAGCGGACTGGCGCCATCCGAAATCAACTGGTTCGTTCCGCACAACGCGAATCAGCGCATTATTGACGCGTTATGCGAACGGACCGGCATAAGCGAGCAGCAGGCTTTGTCGAGCATCGAGCATTACGGCAACACTTCCGCGGCATCCATTCCGCTTGCTCTCGATGCCGCCGTCCGCGACGGCCGCGTATTGCCGGGACATTTGCTGCTGCTCTATGGCTTTGGCGGCGGATTGACCCAATCAGGCGTCTTGCTTCGTTGGTCCATTTAATTCATGAAGTGCTAGAGGAGCGGGAATAATATCGTAAGCATCGTCTGAAGACGGTTCGCGTATTTATGGTCCCGGAAAGCCCGGTACATGCCGCGAAGGGCGATTTGCTGCCGCTCCTCCTCGTGCTTCAGGTAATAATCCAGCTTCTCGATTAGCTCCACCGGCGAGGAATAGGTTACGATTTCCACTCCGGGAGTGAAAAAGGAAGCAAGATCATCCCGGGTATCGCATACCTGCAACACGCCGCATGCGGCAATTTCGAAGGTCCGGGGATTAGGAGAAACAGCCGTTAATCCGATCCGGTTGCTATTGTACAGAGCATCGTCATGCGCGCGGTGCATATTGATCACGATTTTGGAAGCATTGTAAGTCAAGGCCGTTTCTGCCGGGCCCATCCAGTTGTTCAGCTTGATTTTCGAGCGGAGCAGGTCGTATTGGGATAACCGGTCCCACCAAATACCGGATATTAACGTATTTTTCTCCGCCAGATAAGGCGTCAATTCATTGAAATAACTAACTCTGTTTAAATAGGCGGAGCCGATAAACGTAATTTCCTTGCGGCTGGAACGCTCCGGATTCGTCGGGCGATACTGCGCCGGATCGAAGCAGAACGGCAGGTAATGCACATTCTGGCAGCCAAGCTGCTTGTAATAGTCCACCGAGTTGCGCTCCAGCGTAAATACCGTATCGTAATGCGGCACAATCATCGTCGTAATATCCATATAATAAGGATCATCGGTCAGCCAGATGGCCGTCCGGATGCCGTTATTCCGAAGCGTCGCGATCTGGCCGACATCAAACTGCAGTCCGTCCAGTACAATAACGACGTCGGGCCGATCCGCCAGCGCGATCTCCGCCACCGCCTGCGTTGCGTTCACGACGGTCAACCTCTGAACCATCGCCGCTAAAGTCCCTCTAACGGCTTCGTCGATCGGCGAATAAGGAAATCCTTTGCCCGTCTCCACGTACATCGCGTGAACCGGCCATACTTTGTGGGTCTGCGGGATGCGGCTGATTGCTTCCTCGCATAACCCGAACCAGTACCCGTGATCCCAGCCCAGCTTATACCCCGCCGCTCGCCCTGCCTCCTCGTCAATCTTCCGCTTGACTACTGGCGCCATATTCGTCCCTCCTACTTCAATAGATTCAAAAGCGCGACGATTCGCGCAGTCATCGTATGCTCGCGAAAAGTACGGTACAAGCCTCTCATCGCAATCCGCAAACGCTCCTCTTCATGGGTCAAATAATAATCGATTTTCTGCAGCAGCTCCTGCGCATTGCCGTAAGTTTCGATCTCGTAGCCCGGACGGTACTGGGAATACAGATCATCCCGGATATCCGTTAGCTGCAGCGTCGCGCATGCCGAAACGTCATAGGTTCTCGGGTTCAGCGACAGGCCCGGTGCCTGGGCTTCAATCTGATTATCCTTCCCGGGGACATCGGACCGGTGCATATTGATGACAATCTTGGAGCCGTTGTAATAATGGGCGGCTGCTTCAGGCGCAATGCCCTCCGGATGGATACTGGACGCTAACAGCGGATATTGCTTCAGACGGTCCCAGTGCCCTCCGGCAATAAACAGCTTTCGCTTGGACAGCTGCCCGGCGATTGAATCGATCAGCTCTACCCGGTTCCAGAAGGCTACTCCTATAAAACAAACCTCGTATTCATACGCCTTCTCCGCGCGAAAGGGACGGAATACGGACTCGTTGACCGCGAGAGGCAGATGATGCACCTGAAGGCATCCATGCTGCCGGTATAGAGGAATGGTCCCCCGCTCATGCGTCAATACAACATCGTAAAACGGCGCGATCTGGACCGTCTGGGCCGTCATGTACGGATCATCCACAAACCAGATCGCCGTCTTGATTCCCAGCGCCCGGATTGCGGCAATCTGTTCCAAATGATCCGGCGGAAACGTGTATAGGCCGTTTAGTACCAGCACAATGTCCGGCGAAAGGGCGGCCGCCTGCTGCAGCAGGCCTTCGTGCACGCCTACATGCAATTCGCTGACGCATCTTTGCAGCGCCTCTATGATTCCGGAATCAATCGCGTCAAACCCTAATGAGCCTTGCGGAATATACAACACACGCAGAGGCATTACTTCCGGGACCGGGGTTACGAGAGAAGTCTTTGCCCATTCGCAAGCTCCGTCCCGCCATCCTGCATGAAAACCGGCCGAATATCCCTGCTGCCTGCCTTGTTGAAAGGACGCCGCCGCTGCCGTGTTCAAATTTCACACTCACCTGCCCGTTATTCGAAGTTATACAAAAAAAGCCTTATTCCTGATTTGTCCATGCTGGGCATGAACAAGGCAGAGCTAAGACCTCTATCTTCCGTTTGCGCGATTACGCCTGCGTTTCGTAGGCAATCTGATGGCCGTCCTCAAAGCCTTTGGCGAAGCCGGCGTTATAACCGTCGTTATAGGCTTGGTTAAAACCGTTATCATAGCCGGCTTGATCAAAGCTGTAGCTTTTTCTTCTTTTTCTGGCCGAAGACTTCCGGCGTTTCATCGTGCTTTTGCCCGTCTTCTTCCCCGCTGTCTTCCGGGCTCCGCTTACTTTGCGTTTCGTCCGGACACCAGGCTTGCGTTTGGTTCTCCGTTTCGCCGATACGGCGCTCTTCTTCTTCATATCAAACGCCTCCTTCCGCGATGACCTCTGTCTTGCAGCCTGCTGATCTTGACGTTCAGCCAAGGGCTGCCGGGGCGTCCGCGCTTCAGTCGCCTGCCCCGCATCGTTAGCCCCGTTACGGACTCCGCTATATTTTTCTGCATGGACGTTAAGAGCTTTACATTCTCGGCAATGCTTCTGGCGAGCTCGGGGGAAGCCTCCGATACGTCGGCGATGCTGTTCAGAATGCGGGCAAGCGCCGTCTGGCTGCTGGCGAGAGACGAGAGAATCTCCAGCTTCACTTGCCGTTCCTTGGATGCCATTAATTTCAATTCATGTCACCCATGCCGCCGAACAGCATCTCCTCGTCGTCCCCGTCATGATCGCCCCCGCCTTCATTGCTTTTGGGCAGAACCGAGCGCATGACGGACAGGATCCCTTGGCTCATTTTGTTAACGCCGTCCAATAATTCAATCACCTGCTCGTTGATTTGAGCTGTCTGTTTAAGCTGGGTCTGATCGCCGAGGAAGGATGCCTCGGTAATATGATTGCATATCCAATTACGCGCTTTCTCCGCCTCTTCAGCCTTGGCTTCCAGCATCTTGGCAATGTTCCACTGCATATTGGCGGTAGCGCCAAGCATACGCATATAGGCCTGTTCCCGATTCATGACTAACATCCTCCTTCCGGCGGCTTACTCTTCTTCTTCTGCACGAAGCTCGCGGACCGTAAACGTCAGCTGCGCGGCAAGCGTCTCCTGCAGCTCGGCTATCGTTGTCAGATAAGAAACAACTCCGCCCAGCAAAGCCTGCGTGTTCGACAGCAGTCCCTCGGTTCCCCCAAAATTCGGATTGTTGTCGGGGATGGCTTTCACGACCTCAGCCATCCGCACGACAACATGGCGCTTGGAGTCGATCATGCGTGCCATTTGTTGATGGGAATGCGATAAATGCTCTATGATTTCGTTAACGATCTGCTGCAACTTCAAGCCCCTCCTTTGCAGCAATAAACGTCTCCAGTTCAATTGTCGCTCGTCATCCTAGCATATGCATCTTTGAAAAAGGGTGATACTTGCGTATGCCTACAGGACTTGGCGAAGCTTAACCGGCGGAATCAGCGGCAGCCCTTCCGGCATTTCCTGCAGCTGTTCCACGGTCAGCGGATACTTCGCCCTTTCGTTCAAATGCCAGGAGACGGCCGCTGCTTCGGTAATAATTTTTCGCTTGGTGCCATTCTCCAGATAATACAGGAAGCCGTCCAGCCCGCTTGCTATCTGCCCATGCATGGGAGCACCGTAATGAACGGAATGAAGCGCATGCCATTTGGACATCGCTTCAACCGAGGGCAGCGCTTCTCCCGCCGGCCAGCTCCGGAGAAGAATTTGCGGCAGGCGTACGACGGGTCCGAACCATTCCCCTTCGATTGGACGTTTGATCCCTTGCTCAATCCAATAAACCTGCGGGCCAATCCCTTTCACTGCGACGCCTTCCGGGTAAAAGGCGGTCTCTCCTTTTGCCATAAGCGAAGTCAGCTTCGGATCGCTCGTGCGGACTTGATGAATCCACGCATACGGATTATTCCATTTGGTCATATAGTAAACCATATTCCGGGTGTTAACCTGTTCAAGCTGATCGCCCAGCGCCTTGATGCTGACGCTCCCGAAATGGTGGATAAAGGAGTCCCTTGCGATGACGAGGGAGTAACCGAGCAGCCTGGTCCGAATATTATAATCATCATCCTCGTAATTGCCGAATTCGAACCCTTCGTCCAAGAATCCGATTCTCTCCCACAATTCGCGGCGGAACAAGAGGCAGAAGCCCGGCAGCCTGTCTGTTCTCTCCCAGCGCTTCGGATCGGAAATATTATTGAGTCTAGCGAATTCCGGCATATCTTCGATTCTGTCGTAAGGGACCGGGATTTGCTGATCCCCGCTAATATAATTCGTGACCGGACCCACCATACCGATAGTAGGGTCGCTGTGCAGACAGATCAGCAAGTTGCCCAGCCAGTTATCCGTCACAAGCGTGTCATTGTTCAGAACAAGCATCGTTGTGCCTTTTGCCATCATCAGCCCCATATTCACCGCACCGGCGAACCCGTAATTCCGATCGAGCACCCGGTAACGCACCTGACCATCCAGCTGCTCCAAATATTCGGCTGTCCCGTCTGTCGACGCATTGTCGACTACGATAATCTCATGGGGCTGCTCCGTGTTGTCCACGATGCTGTCGATGCAGGCGCGCAAATAATCCACCTGATTGTAGCTCGGGATAATAATACTTGTTCCCTCAAACAAAGAATGATAGCTGCTTCGACCGGCCAGAAGTCCCTGATTGTACCCTGCCTGCAGACCGGCCTGATAGTTAGCCGTACGCCTTCCCTCTTGCGTTGGTTTGAGACGACGAATGCCCCGCGGTTTACGTCTCACTCAAAAACCTCTCCCGTCTAGTATTCTGTATCCCAATATCGGGCGGACGCTTCCTTAAGCGACTCGAACGTTCCCGCATCCATCCACCAGCCGGATAACGTCCGGTAGGTTAATAGACCGGCAGCCGCGTAAAGATTATTCAGATCCGTAATCTCGAGTTCTCCTCTGCTTGACGGGCTGATATTCTCGATCCGCTCGAACACATCCGAGCTGTACATATATAAACCGGTAACCGATAGATTCGACTGCGGCTCCTCGGGCTTTTCTTCAATACGCTTGATCGCGCCGTTAGAATCGAAGACCGGAATCCCGTACCGGTGAGGATCGTCGACTTCCTTGAGAAGCACCATCGCCCCTTCCGGCTGCTGCCGAAAATCATGAATATAGGGCTTTAAATCCTCTTCGAACAAGTTATCGCCAAGAAGAACGAGAAACTTCTCGCCGTCGGTAATAAACGGTCTGGCCAGCTGCAACGCATCCGCAATGCCTCCGGCCCCTTCCTGGATCCGGAATGCCAGCGATACGGCCCGGTCTTCGCCGCTGCCGAAATATTGAATGAACATTCCCGCAGACTGACGGTTCGTAATAATCAGAATTTCCTTGATCCCGGCCTTGCGCAGCGTCTCGATGCCATGATGGATCATCGGATGCCTGCCGACCGGCAGCATATGCTTATTGATATAAGAAGTAAGAGGCATGAGCCGTGTACCGGTTCCTCCCGCCAAAATAACAGCTTTCATAAGTGCAGCCCTCCTAACCATGTGCAGACTTACAAGGCCATCTCGCGCTTGCGCAGCCGATCCTCGAACCCGCCCCGTTCATCTGTGCATGACAGCAGCCAGTAGATCGCCTCCAAATGATCACCCAGAATCAACCGTTCAAGCGGGTTTTTCCTCTCCCGCTCCGGCCGGGGTTTATTTATTTTGCCGACATTAACGGTGTGTACGGCCTTCACCTTAAGACCTTGCTTCACAGCCATCGCGTGGGCAAGCGGAGGGACCAATAAAGCCTCCGCGCCTATCGTATCCAGGCATCTGCGGCTGATCGCATGCGGTACGGCCGTGAAGGACATTCCCTTCAGGTCTGGCCTTTGAAGAATGGCATTCAAGGCATGTTTGGCCAGCACAACGCTATGAACCTTCGCTTTGCGAACCGGACCGGAGTAATTATTCAACGCCGCGTCTACTCCTTTTTCTCTCACCGCGCGAATGAAAGGGCGTAAATCGGCAGCCGGTATAACCATATCTCCGTCAATAAACAGCAGTACCTCGCCTTTGGCTTCCAGCGCCCCTATCGTTCTCCCAACGTCATGGCCAAGAGGCTTATCGAATTGCAGCACTTTCGCCCCCGTCTTTCTAGCAATCGCTATGGAACCGTCTGTAGAACCATTGGCAACAACAATAACCTCCGTACGGGGATGTACCTTTGCAGCTTCGCGAATCACGCGCCCGATGGTCGATTTTTCATTCATAACGGGGATAATGACCGATACGGCCGGTTTAGGATGAGGTGCGCGTTTCATCCACTGAATCACCTCAGTTTTTACACCTATTAAAATTTGCAAGCAGATTGATGCACATCACATAGTATGTATGCGGAATGCTGGCGCAACGGCATTTGTACAACTTCCAAGACGTCTGTCCCCCTCCCAATTAAAAAAGAGGATAGGAGCATAGATTTCGCTCCCATCCTCTATTGAAACTATCAAATCTTACCGGCCAATGGCGATCCAGTTCATGTATCCCTCAGGCTCAAACGAACCTCTGGAGCGGACAATGTTCAGAATGGCGCTGCCTTCCGATTTGCTAAAGACGGATACGTAACATTCCGGATTATCGCAGATGGCGGTAATGGCATAGTTCGTATTGCTGAACGGCTCCTCGAAAATAATTTCAACCTCCAGTATCTTTCCTTTCTTGAAGAACGAATACGGCGCAAGACCAAACTGTTGAATGACCTGACCGGTTCCCGCGGAACGGATAAAGGAAGGCGCAGGTTCCGATTCTTGTTCGAACTGTTCATCCGCAGATCCCATAAATGGCGGGAATATGGCAGACACAAGCTCGGGGGCTAATTTATCCAGCGTTATGGCCTCTGATGCAATATGCCAACCGCATACGCTGTCTTCCGCCAGCTTCTCTCTCGTTACGCTCTCATCGGCCAGCTTCTCGGTTATGATGCTTTCATCGGCCAGCTTATCGGTTGTGATGCTTTCTTCGACCAGCTTATCGCCCGTGATGCTGTTGCCGGCGAGCTTATCGCCCGTCACGCTTCCGAAAGCCAGCTTCTCGCGAGTTACGCTGCTAGTTGCCAGCTTATGGCTTGTAACACTCTCGTCGGCAAGTTTATCGCTGGTCACACTTTCATCAATCAGCTTGCGGCTCGAAATACTGTAGTCGGCTAGCTTGCCTGTCGAGACGCTCTCATCCGCCAGCTTGCTTCCGGTGACAGACAAGTCGGCTAGCTTGCTCGTAATGACATTTCCGTCGGCCAGCTTCTCGGAGGTTACGCTCTCCGCGATCAGCTTGCGGCTTGTAATGCTATCGTCGGCTAGCTTCTCGGTTGTCACACTTTCATCGGCAAGCTTGCGGCTTGTAATGCTATCTGTCGCAAGCTTATCTTCCGTGACAGTTCCCGCCGCAAGCTTCTCCGTTGTGATGCTCCCATCGGCTAGCTTATTCCAAGTGACAGCCAGATCGGCAAGCTTGTTGCTTGTTACAATTCCGTCGGCCAGCTTTTCGCCGGTTACACTTTCATCCATAAGCTTGCCGGTTGTAATGCTATAGTCGGCAAGCTTCCCGGAAGTGACGCTCTCGCTTGCCAGCTTCTCCGCCGTAATACTGCCGGAAGCCAATTTGCCAGTTGTGACACTTTCATCGGCAAGTTTATCGCTTGTGATGCTGCTCTCGGCAAGGTTCCAAGCCGTAACGCTGCCGCCCGCGAGCTTGCGGGTTGTAACGCTTTCGTCGGCAAGCTTCTCGGTTGTGACGCTCTCGCCTGCCAGCTTCCAGGTCGTTACACTTTCGTCGGCCAGCTTCTCATTGGTTACGCTGCCGCCTGCCAGCTTCTCATCTGTAACGCTCTCGTCCGCCAGCTTGCTGCCGGTAACAGTCAGGTCGGCAAGCTTTATGCCGGTGATACTCTCGTTGGCCAGCTTGCTGCCGGTCACACTTTCATCAACCAGCTTGCGGCTTGTAATGCTATCGTCGGCAAGCTTCTTGGTTGTGACACTTTCATCAGCAAGCTTGCTGCCGGTAATGCTATCTGGGGACAGCTTATCAGCCGTAATGCTTCCTGGCGCCAGCTTATCGCCGGTAATGCTGTTATCGGCAAGCTTGCTGCCCGTAACGGCCTGATCGGCAAGCTTCCTATTCGTCACGCTCGCATCGGCAAGCTTCTCGCCAGTGACGCTTTCATCGATCAGCTTGCGGCTCGAAATACTGAAATCGGCAAGCTTCCCGGTTGAGACGCTCTCATCCGCCAGCTTGCTGCCCGTAACGGATAGATCGGCAAGCTTGCTTGTAATGACGCTTCCGTCGGCCAGCTTCTCGGCAATAACGCTTTCGTCCGTCAGCTTGCGGCTTGTAATGCTGTCGTCGGCCAGCTTCTCTGTCGTTACGCTTTCGTCCGCCAGTTTACGCCTTGTAATGCTGCCTGTTGCAAGCTTATCGGAAGTAACGCTTTCCTCAGCGAGCTTTGCCGTCGTCACGCTCTCATCGGCCAGCTTGCTGCCAGCAACAGCTTGCTCGGCAAGCTTGTTGGTTGTAATGCTGTCGTCGGCCAGCTTCTCGCTGGTGACGCTCTGGTCAATCAGCTTGCGGCTTGTAATGCTGTCGTCCGCCAGCTTATCGGAAGTGACGCTCTCCGCTGCCAATTTGCGACCCGTTACCGCCTGATCGGCAAGCTTGCTCGTTGTGACGCTCTCTTCGGCCAGCTTCTCCGCCGTAACGCTTTCGAAGGCCAGCTTGCGGGTTGCGATGCTATCATCCGCCAGCTTATCCGCCGTAATGCTCTCGAAGGCCAGCTTGCTGCCCGGCACGCTTTCATCCAACAGCTTCTCGGACGTAATGCTCCGATCCGCCAGCTTATCGCTTGTGATGATGCCGTCCATAAGTTTGTCGCTTGTAATGCTTTCGACAGCCAGCTTACTGCCGATAATGCTCCCGTCTGCCAGCTTGCTGCCCGTAATAATGCCATCCGCCAGCTTCCGGCTTGAGATGCTTTCGTCCGCCAGCTTGTCGCCGGTAATACTGCCTCCGGCCAGCTTACTTCCCGTGACGCTCTCGGCTGTCAGCTTATCGCCGGTAATACTGCCTTCGGCCAGCTTCCGGCCGCTCAGGCTTGCGTCGGCCAGTTTATCTGCCGTAATGCTGTTGTCGGCCAGCTTGTCGTTTGTAATGCTGCCTGCCGCCAGCTTGCTTCCGGTAATGCTCTCATCCGCCAGCTTCTCGCTCGTGACGCTCCCGCCAGCCAACTTGCTGCTTGTGACGCTCTCGTCGGCCAGCTTGCCGGTTGTGACGCTCTCGTCGGCCAGCTTGCCGGTCGTGATACTTTCATCGGCCAGCTTGCCGGTAACGACGCTTCCGTCCAACAGCTTGGAGGTTTGGATAATTCCTTCAGCCAACTGCTCCGGCAAAATCGTTTTCGGCTTGAATTCATTCAGAACCTCCGCGCTCAGATGATCGAAGGATACCGTGCCTTTCCGGAGATGATAGCCTTGGATGGAGTCTGCCTTAATATGCTTGCTCGCGATTGTCTCCAGGCGCAGGTGATCACCGGACACGGTATCCACTGCCAGCTTGGAAGAGGTTACCGCTCCGTTTTGCAGCTTGCTCTCATCAACAATTCCGGGTGTCAGATGCTTCTCTTGAATCGATAACGGCTGGATATGATCGGCATTAACGGATAAGGAAGCCAGCTTGGTTTCCTGAACCGCGCCGTCGGCGAGATGCTCCGTTCCGATAATTTCTTCCTGCAGGGCCTCGGCATTCACCGCTCCGGCTTGGATATGGGCTTCCCCGACGCTCAGCGGAGCAAGCTTCGCTTCGGTTACCGCTTCATCGGTGAGATGGATATTGCGGACGCTGCCCTCGACGATATGAATGCCAAGGACGGAATCATTCGCCAGGTGCCGGCTCATGACCGCTTCATTGCCGATATGGGCGGACTGGACAGCGCCGGTTGTCAGCTTCGACGACGTAACCGACTGGTTAGACAAAGCGTCCGTTCCTACCGCTCCGCCGCGAATATGATTCGCTCGGATAACGTCTTCCGCCAAATGCTCGGATTGAATGGAGAGCGGCTCGATATGGTTCGATTGAATCGAGAACGGACGAATCAGCTCCGAGTAGATCGAGCCTTCGGCAAGTTTGCTGGCCGTAACGCTGCCGTCTGCCAGCTTGGAGGTGGTTACGCTCGAATCATTCAGCTTCTCGGTCGTTACCGCATCTCTTGACAGCTTGCTTTCCGTTACCGCCTGGTCGGCAAGATGATCCGTGTTCACGATATCGTACGACAAATTCATCTCGGTAACGGATTGATAGCCCATATGCTCCGCTTGAATAATACCCGACTGCAAATGCTCGGACTGGATCGCCCGAAGGCCAATGGATTCAGACTGAATCGAGCCCGGAGCAATATGATTCGTTTGCACGCTGCGATCAGCCAGCTTGGAGGAGGTAACGTTCAAATCCGCCAGCTTCTCGCTTGTTACCGATTGGGCAGCCAGCTTGCCGGTTGTTACCGATTGGTCGGACAAATGCTCCGTCTGTAC
Source organism: Paenibacillus sp. BK033 (assembly GCF_004345425.1). GTDB lineage: Bacteria > Bacillota > Bacilli > Paenibacillales > Paenibacillaceae > Pristimantibacillus. Next base: position 318,738 of record NZ_SLVP01000001.1, on the reverse strand, counting down.
GCTGCTTTCCGACAGATGCCGCATCGTTACAGCTTCGTCTGCCAGATGGACCGACTGGATGGCTCCGCCCGCAATATGCTCGCTTGCAATCGAAGAAGGCTGTACGTGGCCCCCATGAATGGAAGCAGGCTGAATCGCATCCGAATTCACCGCGTTTTGCGCAATATGCTGCTCGTTGACGCTGCTGTCGCCAAGCTTCGAGGCGGTTACGCTTCGTTCAGCCAGCTTGTCGGTTGTAACGGATTCAGGAGCAAGCTTCTGAGAGCCGATAACATGGTCGGTTAGATGATGCGGATGAACGGAGTTCGGAGACAGGTTAAACTCGGTAACCGCTCCGTAAGCGATCTTGCCGTTCGTAACCGACAGATCCTGAATGGCATCCGTATCGACGGCTTGATTGGCGAAATGCTGCTTCTCAATCAGCTTTGGCTTCAAATGCCCGGTGGAGATCGCTTCCGGGGAGATCGCGTCTTCGGTTACAGCGCCTGCCGAGAAGTGATAAGCACGAAGCGCTTCCGGAGCAATTTTCTGAAACGTAACAATTTCGTTCTTGAGATGAACCGTTTCGATGGAGCCGGCAGCGAGCTTGGAGCTTTTGACCGCTCCGTCGGCCATTTTCTTATCCGTAACGGCCTGGTCCGCAAGCTGATGGGTGCCAACCGACTGATCGCTTAGATGTTCGGTCGTAATCGCTTGGGGAGCGATTTTCTCCCCTTTCACTGAGCCGTCCTGCAGCTGCTCCCTGCCTACGGAACCGGACTGCAAATGCTGACGGGATACCACTTGGTGGGCAATATGGCGCTGCTCGATCTGACCGATAGCGATATGATCCGAAATGATGCTGCTTCGTCCGATATGCCGGGTCTGCACGGCTTCGTTCGTCAGCTTGCTGGAATTAACGCTTTGGTCGACAAGATGCTTGCTTCCAATCTGTCCGGCCACGATATGCTCGCCAGAGACAGTCTCCTGCTGGAGATGACTTGCGTTAACGGCTCCGGGTGCTATCCGCTCGGCGTTTACGGATTGAAGCTGAAGAGCTCCTGTCCCTACCGCTCCTTCCGCCAGATGCTCCTGCGTGATGGCGCCTGGAGCTACGTGCTTCCCCAGGATAGCCCCAATCGATACATGCTCCGCAAGGAGCAGCCCTTGCTTCAGATGAACGGATTCAATCGTATCCGCGGCCAGCTTGCTGCCGGTAATCGCTCCGTCCCGAAGTTTGGAATGGGTCACCGACGCCTCGCCAAGCTTCGAATTCGTAATGGCCTCATTGGCGATTTTTTCCGTGCGAACGGCGCTGTTTTGAATTTTGTCCGACGAAATGGAATGATTGTCGATCAGCTCTTCCGTGATGATAAACGGCTGAAGATGTCTCGACGTTATCGAGCTGTCCGAGATTTTGCTGGAATCAATGGTCCGGTCGGCCAGCTTCTCCGACGTGATGCTGCCATCCTGCAGCTTGCTGCCGTTAATCGAGGAATCCACGATTTTATCCCCGGTGATGGAGCTGTTCGAAAGATGGCTTCCCGTAATGGATAAAGGCGAAACCTTATTGCCCGTTACGGCCCCCGGAGCAAGATGAATATTCTGCACCGCATAATCGGAGAGGGTGGAAGAGTTAACGCTGCCCGGCCGCATTTTGTCCGAGTCTACCGAATACGGGGCAAGCTTGCTGCCGGTTACGGCTCCGTCCACGATATCGTCCGCATAGATAAACGGAAACGGTTTGTACAGGTCCTGCTTCTCCACCAGTTTGTCGAGCTTCGCCTCATAAGTGGGCTCAAGCTCCCGTACGGGTGTTTTTTGTTGCTTCGGTTCCGTCTCCGGCTCCGGCTTCGGCTCTTGTTTTTGCGCTTGCTTACCCTTTTGCTTAACCTCTTGCTTCACTTCTTGTTTAATCTCCTGCTCCTTCCGCTCTGGCGCAGGCTCTTCCTTCAGCTCCGGAACCGGTACTGGATCCGCATCATAAGAAGCAATTTCCTCGATAAGCCGCTCTGTCTCAGCTTTGCTTATTTCAGCCGATGAGGAGGCATCGGCAACAAGGATCGATTCTTCCGTCAATGCAGGGATCAAATGCGTCTCCGCCTGCGGAGCTTCTTCCACAGGAGCTATTGCGTTAATACTGACCGGCCTGTTCTCTGCAGGCTTAGGCTGCGGAACAAGCAGGTTGTTATTTTGAACTTTATTTTTCTTGCTTTTTAATTCATCCAGCCACTTTAATTCCGAGGCATTCGGATTATCAACATAATAACTCGGCTTACGCCCTTTGGCGCTTTTCGACGATTTACCTTTTGTCATTGACCTCTCCTTCTTTCTTCCTCCCCAAAGTTATTTCACTATATGCTCCTACCCATGGGCGCGCTACTGCCGTTTGGGCAACAAAAAAAGGACGGCAGCTTTTAACTGCCGTCCTCCGGGGAATAAGGCTTGCGATTCGAAAAGCCCATTTCATAGCTGATTACCTGCTCAGCCTCGTGAAGCTTTTCCTGCTCGCGCTGAGAAACGATCTCCGGTTCCGTATCTTCCTCGCATAACTCCGGGTTGTCGCGGCATCTCAGATCCGCTTCATTTCGTTGAATCTTTAACCACCGCTTCGCCGTATGTTCCCATGTAAACAGCTGCTCCACCCGTTGTCTGCTCTTTAACCCCATTTGCCTGCGAAGCGCCGCATTTTGGAGCAGGAGCAGGAGCCTTGCAGTCAGCTCGGCTTTAATTTCTTTCTGATCGATGAGATAACCGGTCTCTCCGTCCTGGATAATTTCCTGCATTCCGCCAGCCCGCGTAGCTATAACCGGAAGGCCCGTTGCCATCGCCTCCACATTCACGAGCCCGAATGCTTCCCGCTTCCCGGAAGGCATTACGGCGATGTCGGCTGCCATGAACCAGCCCGGCACTTCCGAGTAAGGCACGTAAGGCACGAACCGGACATGCTTCTTGTACCGCTCTCCCATCTTCATCAGCTTGCGGGAATAGGCGGTTGTACGGTGCGAGCCATAGAACGGGCTTCCGACGATGACGACTAGAAGATCCGGATGGACCTTGATCAGATTTGGCACAATGGCAAGCAAATGATGCACGCCTTTCAGCGGAATTAGCCTGCCGAGGAAAACAATGACTTTCCGGTGGACCAGACCTTTACGCTCCCTATGATATCTTCGCGCTGCCTCCCCTTCCGCCGTATAACGGGACTGGAATCTCTTCGTCTCCACTCCGGGATATACGACGCGGAGCTTTGTTTTCGCTTCCGGCATCTTCTTTAGGATCAGAGCGCGCAGAAATTCGCTGTTCACAATAATCCGGTCCGCTAGAGCAAAGCTCTTGCGGAGCTGCGTCTCGGAGATATGTCTCGGACTTATATAAGTGGAAGAATGCAGGTTAAGCCATATTTTGGCTTTGGGATTGGAACGCCTCAGCTTTATAACATAAGTCGGCCGGTTCTCGACCTGTATGATTTGCGGGCTAAATTTCTGTACAGCACGTCCTATGTTCGCCACATAAGACGAACGTTTGGCAGCAGGGAATCTTTCGCACACGACGTCATGAACAAGGCTCCGGCGGGGCAAATTCCGCCCGATCTTCCCGTAAATGCGAGGCTCCACACTAGGACGCAGCAGGGGAACGAATTTTTCGACAACCCGTTCGACAGAGCTGCTGTTTCCCGATGGGATCGGATAGGCTCCTGGCGTAACGAATGCCACTTTCACAGGCGACATGTCGAAGGAAGGCCTCCTTCGTTATCAATTTGCAGTTAGCATACGCGAGCCATTCCGGTATTGCCACAAGGTTGCGCGGACGCCTATACTATTGATTTGTATGAACGGTTGTGTCACACTGTTCGGAGGACATCGAAAGGCAAGACGCAAGGAAAGGACGTGAGTGAGCGGGCATGATGGGATGGTTGTTTCAGGCCATGACGGAGCTTAGTTCGCGCAAATGGATATCCAGACTTACCGGCCGCTTCGCGCAATCGAAGGCAAGCCGCAGCTGGATCCCGAGATTCGCCAGCATGTATAACATCAAAATCGAAGAAGCGGAAAAGCCGCTGGAAGCATACAGCACGTTAAACGAATTTTTCACGAGGCGACTAAAGCCTGGATCGCGGATCATACATGAAGAGACTACAGCACTCATAAGTCCGGTGGACGCCTTGATTACCGGGGCGGGACCGATTAAAGCCGGTACGATTGTTAACGTCAAAGGACAGGATTACACGATTGAGGAGCTGCTTAACCGCTCTCCAAGAACCGAGCTTTACCGCGAGGGATATTACATCGTATTGTACTTAAGCCCTACCGATTATCACCGCATACATACACCCGTAGACGGAAAGATTGTCGAGCGTGAGCATGTTCCGGGCAAGGTATACCCGGTTAACGAATTTGGCCTTCGCCGCATGCGCCGTGTCCTCAGCCGGAATGAAAGACTGATTACCTACATCAAACATGCAGGCGGAGAAACGGCAGTCGTCAAGGTTGGCGCCATGAACGTCAGCAGCATTCGTTATGTGGAGCCCATCCGCGACAAGGCTGAAAAAGGCGGCGAGCTTGCCTACTTCGAATTCGGCTCAACGGTGGTACTGCTTATGGAAAACGATACCTTCATTCCGCGGCACGATCTTGCGCCGGGGTTAAAGGTGAGAATGGGCGAGATGCTGGGGAAGTTGATTGGAAATTAAGCACAAACTGCGCAAGCTGATTGTTTATAAGCATACCCTGCACATTTGATGTTCTTCCGATCGCCATTGCTCGGGAAATTCCCAGAATAAACAACGAAGGGTCGGAATTCCCGAGCAAAAGCGACCACTACGGTTCTCCAGAATCATCAAATGCTCCGTTTGTACTTTCCCATCAACTTTTATAAAGACAGTCATGCAGCCATTGCTAATAGAAATGGCTGCATTCAACCCGAAAGGCGCCGCGGGGGGTTATCCCTGCGGCGCCTTTTTTCGGGCTGGTTAACGGATTTCGGATGGGCTGCGACCCGTGTATTGCTTGAACTGCCTGCTGAAGAAGAAGATATCCCTGTAGCCAAGCGCATCCGCGACCTCCGTCACGTTCATGCCTTCATACATCAGCAGATGCTGGGCCCGTTCGATCCTTGTCCGGATCATATACGACTGTACCGACATGCCGATCATTTCTTTAAATTTTACGGAAAAATACCGCGGGGACAGCTGTGCGCGCATCGCCAGATCCTCCACCCGGTGAGCGACGCTTGGATGCTGCTTCACGTAATTGGCAACCTCTTGAATCGCCTCGGTCAGCTGGTTGCTGCCTTTGCGTTCAACCGGCAGCTCCCGGTCCTCCCGAAGCAAATGGATCATGAGCTGCTTAAGCACCAGCAGGGCCTCTTCCTCCGCCGCGTACGTCTCGACGAGGAACAGCCGGACATACCGGGAGAGCAAATATTCGAAATCCACCGTATCCGTCAGCTTCCGGTAGCGCTCGGGCACAAACTGCACCGTCTCGCGTACGTCAAAATGGATATAAGTCAGGACAAGCGGCTTTTGGGGATTATGGGTAGCGCTCGTGTGGTCGCCAGGCCTGAAAAGAAAGCAGCTTCCTTTTCCTACCGGATACGTTGTACCGTTAACTTCCACTTCCCCTTCGCCGCTCCATACATAAAATAAATCATAGTTCGCCATCGGCTTTTCGCGCCGCTGCCATCTCCAGTTTGGTTCACATACGATTTTGGCAATAGGCGGCAATTTAATGTAAGAATCCGGAGATAAGTGCAGCATGTGAATCCTCCTAAAATTTTTCACACTAACGCACTTTGTTAGTGTGAAAAATGACTTCGTAAGCATAAACCAAAGTTTTCAGACTAACGCACTTTGTTAGTCTGAAAACTGACTTCGTAAGCATGATTACCAGATTCGCGCGCCGCTTAACCAAAGCATTTTTCGCGAAATTTCGAGTTCTTGCCGACATCATACAACAGCCGGAATCTCGCACGCAAGCGGGTATTGCACTACCGTTTGCACAAAAGTCAAAAAAAATTGCGTTTTGGTTGGTGTGCTTTGTTAAAAAAATGTTATAATAGCACCCGATAAGCGTTAAATGACGAATTGATTTCCCGGAAGGATGGAATGAAGTCCATGAACCCACTTGCTCAGCAGTTGAATGAGACGCTCGAAGCCGAAAGTCCGAACGTCTACGACATGTTGTCCGCTTTAGGAAAAGCGATTTATTTCCCGAAGGAAGGCATACTCAGCCAATCCGCAGAAGCAAAGGCCAAGGCTAAGAAATTTAACGCCACGATCGGCATAGCAATAGAAAACGGTCAGCCCATGCACCTTAAGGTTATACAAGACACCTTGTCCTCGTATGATCCAAAAGATTTATACGAATACGCTCCGCCGGCAGGCAAGCCGGAGCTGCGTTCCGCATGGCGCACCAAGATGGTTAAAGAAAACCCTTCCCTCGAAGGCAAAAAGTTCGGCAACCCTGTCGCTACGAACGCATTGACGCACGGTTTGAGTATTGTTGCCGACTTGTTCGCCGATGTCGGCGATGCGGTTATCATTCCGAACAAGAACTGGGAAAACTATGAACTGACATTCAACATCCGCCGCGGTGCCGAGATCGTTGAGTACCCGCTGTACAACGAGGATTACCGTTTCAACAGCGCCGGACTGCGCGAAGCTCTGCTCGCCCAGAAGGACAAAGGAAAAGCGATTGTCATCCTCAACTTCCCGAATAACCCTACGGGCTACTCGCCGGGTCCTCAGGAAGGCGATGAGATTGTTGCAGCAATCCGTGATGCGGCAGAAGCAGGCATTAACGTTGTTGCCGTAACGGACGACGCGTACTTCGGCCTATTCTTCGAAGACTCGCTGCATGAATCGTTATTCGGCAAGCTGGCTGATCTGCATCCGCGCGTACTCGCTGTCAAAGTCGACGGCGCAACCAAAGAAGAATACGTATGGGGCTTCCGCGTTGGTTTTATTACTTACGCTAACCCTTCCGATAAAGCACTGACCGCTCTTGAGCAAAAAACAATGGGCATTATCCGCGCGACCATCTCGAGCGGCCCGCATCCATCGCAAACCTTCGTATTACGCGCATTGCAATCGGCTGAGTTCGATGAGCAGAAAGCGGAGAAATACGATGTGATGAAGAAGCGCGCCAATAAAGTAAAGGATCTGCTCGACAGCGGACGTTACGGCGACGTATGGAGCTACTATCCGTTTAACTCCGGATACTTTATGTGCCTTAAGCTGAAAGGCGTCTCTGCAGAAGAGGTCCGCACCCGTCTCCTGGACGAATACGGAATCGGAACAATCGCGCTTGGCGAGACCGATCTTCGCGTCGCATTCTCCTGCATCGAAGAGCGGAACCTGGAAGAGCTGTTTGATACGATCTACAAAGCGGTTACCGAATTGATCGGCTAATTGCCTTCTAATAAATAAAAAATAGCGGTGCAAGGGACCATCCCTGCACCGCTATTTTTTTTCGCAAAACCGGTCATTCCTCCTCAGCATCCTCCGCAAGCTTGCGGCGCAAGCGGCCGGGACGCAAGAACAGAATCTGCGCGCAAGCAGCCAGCAGCGCGACAACTGCCGGTGCAATAAGTCCCTGCAGCAGCAGCATGATGGCTGCCGGCAGCCACATGAGGAAAGAAACAGCCGCAAGCGACCACCGGTCCACGGTGACTACGCTGTCCACTCGTTTAGCCTCGGGCAGCGGGTAGACATGCCGCCATACCGAATAACGGTGCGCATGCCGCAAGCCTCCGATCTGAACGGCAACCAGCTGCAGCAGGATCATGTAAGCTGCAGCAGCTCCCCAGCCCGACAGCCATCCGTCCTCCGCAAACCAGTAAACGATAAGCGCAAACAACACGGTAAGCCGCAGGACGATGCCGCCAATTTCCGTCCGCGCAAGGGATGCCGCGTACAAATATACGTAAGTCAGTCGATGCCGGTTCGGTATATACCTTAAAATCCATGCCAGGTAAGCTCTAGACATCGTACGGGAAGGCATCGTTGGCACATCGATAAACAAGCCGAAAAATTGATAGTAGCCTCTTCGGGTACGAGACTCTTCTTCAATCAGCCTCTCCCAAGGAAAGGCATGCTTGACCGGCATCCGGTACAGCAGGGCGAACAAGACAAGCAGCAGCAGCAGGAACAATGCAGCCTTCCACGGCGCGCTTGTCAATATGACTGCCAGCGCAAGCGCATTTGCTGACCAGCGCAAGATCCGAAGCAGAAGCCGGACGCCGGACCAGGCTAATCTCCGTTCCTTCCATGCCCCCCACAGGTTGGCCCCCCGCATAGCCGCGCAAAAAAGCAGCAGGGTCACAAAGCCCGCTTCCCCGTCCCCTTGCCGGTAAATCGGCCAGTATAGAAGAAGAACCATAATCCCTAACACGGATGTCAAGATTGCGGAGCGGCGGAAGCTTCTTCGCATATAGCCGCCCATTTCCGCTTCCCGCGGCATATGGAAAACAATATCCGGCGCTGTCAGCCAGGTCCGAAGCGGACTCCAGCTAAGAATAATAAACAAGGCCACGATGCCAACAAGCGTAATCGGAAATCCGCTTGGCAGATCCCGGATCAGCTTTATGTAGCCAAAGGCGGATGACAACACAATAAACGACATAAACAACGGAAACCCGCTCTGCGCCATATAGCCGAAATAAGGGGTTACTTCTTTGCGGAATTCTCCTGACCGCTTGAACCATAACGCTTCAAGCGAGCGATCCCCCCCGCTCATTGACGTCCCTCGGTTACTAACTTGTAAAAGGCATCCTCCAGCGCTCCGCCGCGCGTTTCGACTCCGGCAGTCCGGCATACCTCTTCAAGCGTGCCGTAGGCAGCCACCTTGCCTTGATGCATAACGATAAACCGGTCGCAATACGCCTCCACCGTGGACAGAATGTGAGAGCTCATCAGAATAGCCGAGCCTCTCTTCTTCACTTCAACCAGCCGTTCAAGCAGAGAACGAATGCCGAGCGGATCCAGACCCAGAAACGGCTCGTCTATCATATAAAGCGGCGGTTCGGAGAGCAGCGCGTTCATAATCATTACCTTCTGCTTCATCCCCTTGGATAAATGCGAAGCAAATGCGCCGCGTTTCTGCCTCATCTGGAATTCATCCAGCAGCTGTTCCTGCCGTTCGCCAAATGCCGGCTCCTCCACATTGTAAGCCATCCCGGTCAGGCGTAAATGCTCCTCTACGGTCAGCTCGTCGAACAGCACCGGAGTTTCCGGCACGTAGGCAAAAGCGGACCGGTAACGTTCCGCGTTGTCCTCAAGCGTAACGCCGTCTACCTTTACCAGCCCCTGATGCGGCTTCATAAGTCCCAGAATATGCTTGATCGTTGTGCTTTTTCCCGCGCCGTTCAATCCTATTAATCCTACCATTTCTCCTGCCCGCACCTCGAACGTCACATCATGAAGCACGGGACGCCGCGGGCTGTAACCGCCGGTTAATCCGGCTACCTGCAAAATGGGCTCGCTCATATTCCCTCACCTACAATTACCTCTATAATAAGTTGCTCTTCTCTTATCAGCATACCGAATTACAGCGGCAATATCAAAAAAAAGCAGGTATTCCTTTCCGCGAAGGAAAGTATACCTGCTTATCGTTCAATCCTTATTAAAGGATCGTAATACCTGCAATAACGCCGTCTTTGCCTTGAATTCTAACATCATGGCCAGTTACAAGATTGTTTCGGTCGCCGGTAATCAGCGCGTTATCCGCCACGTTGTAAATCGTTACCGTTGTTTGATTTCCGTCTTGCTTCGAGATGGAGATCGTCGACAGCTTGCCGTTAGCGTTATAAGTAATCGTGTTGATTTTGCCCGTAACGTCGAATACCTTGGAGTCATCAACGGCTGATTTAGTCACCTCAATAAACACAACTTTATTCTGATAAGTGCGGACAAGAATTTCGTCGCCGGCTTTCAGCGCGCTGACGGCCGCTTTCTTGTCGTCTCTGAAAATAAAGACGTTTGGATCCAAGCTAAGCGTCAAATCCGTACCATTCGATTGCGTGATCGTAATTTGACCGCCCGAAGCAACGGCTTTCAGCTTGCCCGTGATAGCCTGTCCGTCGTTATCCGGAATTTCGGAATCCGTGCGGTCAAGCAGTGCAGCAAGCTCCGCGCGGGAAACCGGCTGGTTAGGGCGGAATGTATTATCGTTGTAGCCCGTAATAATGCCTTTTTTGATAGCCAGAGCCACATAACCTACGGAACCGGCAGGAATATTTTTGGCATCCTTGAAATCAAGCTGAGTGTTGTTAAGCGCCTTCGCCTCATCTTCCAGTTTAAGCGCTTTAACGAGAATCGTTGCCGCCCACAGACGAGTTGCATTCGCTTGCGGATTTACCGAAGTTTCCGTTTCGGAGAACAAATCGTTCTCAACCGCAACCGCTACGTAACCAACAGCCCATGGATATTTTTTCGCGATGAGATCGGCATCCTTAAAGTTCAGCTTCGTGCTCATTTCTGCCGTCGATTCCGCCTGATCGCGAAGTCCCATCAGACGAACCGCCGCTACCAATGTCTCAATGCGGGAAATTTTTTGGTTGGGCTTGAACGAACCGTCTTCATAACCGGTAAATACGCCTTTCGATGCAAGACGCATAATATATTCCATTGCCCATTTCATATCATCTTCGTCTTTGAATTTCCAGTTCACTTTAACTTCTTTTTTGTCGCCGTGATCGTCGCCTTTTTTTCCGCCATTGTCGTTATGGTTACCGTTTGCGAATGCCGAAGACGCGCCGCCTGCAAGCATCATTACCGCCAGCGAAGAAATCACCGTTTTTTTCCATACCGCTTGTTTCTTCATAAAAAGCCACTCTCCCTTGTACTTTTTGACGGAATTTAATCCGCTTGTACCTTCGCCTATACGTTTTCGTCGAAGGTCTGAAGTTTTGGGAGGGTGGCTTCTAAAAAAATTTCTTTTATTTGGTTTTTTATTGGTTTTCCTGACTTTCGCGCTTGGCCTTCAGCCACTTCGGAGCTCCCTTGTCTTTCTTGTCGCGTAGCCGCTCCTGCTTGGTTGCAGCGGGCTTTGGACGCGGTGCCGGAGCGGCGATGTCCGGCTTTGCAGCACCTTTTTTAGGCTTCCGGTCTTCCTTCAGCAACGATTCCCATTCTTTGCTGTTCTTGGGCGCAACGAAAGAACGCGTACCCGCTTCCTGCTCATCGGCCGTCCGGCGTGGGGAAGGTCTTGCCGAAACTTTATTCGGCAGTTCGCTTGGAGCCACGAATTCGCCTTTGTACATCGCCTTCTCCGGCAGCTCGATGCGAAGCGATTTGCGGAATTTATCCATAATAAACCGTTCTTGCGGCGTAATTAGCGAGATAACGGTTCCTTGGCGGCCCATACGCCCTGTACGACCGGCACGGTGTACGTAATGATCCGCATCGATAGGAGGATCCAGATTAATGACAAGCTGCAGACCCTCAATATCGAGACCTCTGGCCGCAACGTCGGTTGCGAGAAGCAGCTGCGTTTTTCCTTCGCGGAATCTGGCCAGCGTTGCTGCCCGGCGCTGCTTGTCCGCATCGCCGTACAAAGTTTCGACGGAGAAGCCTTCGTAGCTCAGCTTCGCTTCCCAATTCGCGATATTTTCGGTAACGTTCAGGAACAATAGCGCGGATTCCGGCTTCAGCATGCGGACAATCCGTCTTGCTGCATCCGGCTTGTCCCGTTTATCGCATACGATATAGAAATTATTGATCGTCTCCGAAACCCGTTGCTCCGGCGAAATCTGAATGCGGACGGGCTCCTTCATCCAGCGTCCTTCAAACCGTGCCATTACGTCGGGATACGTTGCGGAGAAAAAGGCCAGCTGGCGTTCCTGACTCATGGCGAACAGGATCGTCTCCACCTCGCGGGTAGAGCCAAGCTCAAACACCTGATCCGCTTCGTCGATCACAATATGACGCACATCGCTTAACTTCAGCTTGCGCAGCTTTAACAACTCGTGAATCCGACCCGGTGTACCGATGACAATTTGCGGACGAAGCTTCAGCTTCTCGATTTGGCGCTTCATCGCCGCGCCTCCAATCAGCTGCTGTACGCGAAGGCCAAGCGGCTCCGCGTATCCTTCGGCTACGCGGACGATTTGCATCGCCAGCTCCTGTGTCGGAGCCAGGATAATCGCTTGAATGGCCCCCGATGAGGTATTCAGCTGTTGAAGCATCGGCAGCAAATAAGCCAACGTCTTGCCCGAGCCCGTCTGCGATCGCGCGGATACATCCCGGCCTTCCAGCAAGGTCGGGATCGCCTCGGCTTGGATGGCCGAGGGGACCTTTATGTTGTTCGCTTCCAGCTTATCGCCAAGCGCCTTCGTAATGCCTAAATCATTCCATGTCTTTTGACTCATATACGTTCCTTTCTTATTCCACCGCTATTTTCGATTGAACCAACCGCCAAATACGCGGTCGGCGATGCGCGGGAACAGCTGATACAGCTTAATGCCTACAGCCGCTGTTTTTGGCAGATCCACTTCGGCTTTCCGCCGTTCCATTACTTTAATAATTTGCGATGCGACATATTCAGGCTTCATCATAAACCAGCTTACGTTTTTCACGTAAGTGCCCGAAGGATCGGCGACATCGAAAAATTCGGTGCGGATTGGGCCCGGATTAACCGCCGATACCGTAACGCCGGTACCGTTCAGCTCCATGCGCAGAGAATTGGTAAAGCCAAGCACCGCATGCTTGGTTGCCGAGTAACCGGTAGACTTCGAGGAACCAATTTTCCCCGCCATGGAAGCGATATTAACAATATGTCCGCTTCCCTGCTTCAGCATGTAGGGCAGCACGGCTTTCGTGCAGCGGACAACTCCCATGTAATTGGTGTCCATCATCTGTTCGAAGCTCTCTACCTCTGCTTCCAGGAAGGTCTCGAATTTGCCAAAGCCCGCATTGTTCAGCAGGATATCGATTTTGCCGTACTTCGCCATAATGGCATCAACGGTCTGCTGTACCTGCTTCATATCGGTTACATCCATCTGATACGTCGGGCATGCCGCGCCGATTACGTCCGCATGCTTGCGAAGACGCTCCAGATTCCGTCCGGTCAAGATCGGCACCGCCCCAAGCTTAGCCAGCTGTTTTGCCGTGACCGCTCCAATTCCGCTGGAGGCTCCGGAAATAAGGACAATTTTCCCCTTTAACACACATCATCACCTGCATCCGCTTCGCTCATTCTCATCTCTTCAGTTTACTTGATCAGTGCCCGATTAGCAAAAGTTAAACCCCAAAAAAAATAGCTCCCGAAGGAGCCTGCTTCTATGTTACGATGCGACTAGGACTTGAATATCAAATTGACCGATTCCGTCCATAATGAGAGGAACGGTTAAAGCCTGTCCCGCGGAAAAGCTTTCGTCGCTAGCCGAAAGAATGATTCTCGGAGGCGTAATATCTACGTTTACCCCCTGATTGTAAAGCATGGTGCTCGCATTGCCGCTAATCATATTGCCAAGTTCGGATATCGCGCTGCGGCCGATCTCGTCAAGCTCGGAGATCGTAAATCCGCCCATCATGGCTGAGACCATCTTCAAAGCCACCTGCTCACTCAGCCCGAATACGATGTCGCCATTCATTTGCCCATTAATCCCAATCTGAATCCAAATGTGATTTTCTACTAATTCGATATTCCTAAGGCCTAGCTTTCCGGTGGAAGGCCGAATCTGGATCACCTGTTCGATGACGATCGTTGCGGCTTCAAGAAACGGATTAATGTATTCTGCCTTCATTAGCGGGAACGCTCCTTTTCGACAAAATTCGCACGTAGTCTATTCTATTTCCATTATACTTAAATACGTAGGACAAGTATACTAATATTATCATTATTGAAGCTTAAGTCCTACGCTTATAGTCACTTTTTCATACTTAATTTGACAAAATGTGGAGGTTTTCTTCCATGCCTAATGTTTGGGCTCATCTCATCTTTGGCCAAAAAGTACTTGATCAGCTGCAAGAGTCCGGGCTTGTTGCCTCGGAACCGCTTCGCCGGTTATTTTATATGGGCTGTCAGGGTCCGGATTTCCTGTTTTATCACCGATTTTTGCCGTGGCAGGGGAAATCGCCCATGATTCAGCTTGGCACGGAGATGCATAACCGGGACTGCGGCCCTGTTCTTATGAAGCTGCTCGATTCGATTCTCGGACGTTCGGCAGAACTCGGGGGACAGCCCGATCAGGCGGTTGTTTATTCTTTGGGATTTGTGCTTCATCATGTGCTCGACCGGCATATGCATCCGCTTGTCTTCAGCAGATCCGGCTTCCGCAAGTGGGATCACCAGCGTTACGAGGTAATGATGGATACGATTATCGCCAGGCAGCAATGGGGAATCGAAACGTGGAAAACACCGGTATGGCGTAAAATCGACATAGGAGGGCGGCTGCCGGAAGCTGCGGTGAAAGCCCTCCAGGCCATTACGGACAGCTTCTATCCGGAGCTTGCTCCCGTCATCCGCGAGGAAGACTGGAATAGCGCGATTCGGGATATGATCCGGGCGCAACGTCTGTTCCACGATCCGGCTTCTATTAAACGAAACGTTACTTTTGGGCAAATGGATCCTTTTGTCTTTCGGAAGCAGGTGCCTTACGACGTGCTGAACGAAGCCGGAACGCCATGGATTGATCCTTCGGACAAAACCGTTATCCGCAACGAGACAGCCTGGACCTTATGGGACCGTGCCATGGAGGATGCGCTGCTGGTTATTCCCGCGGTCCTTCGCTATTTAAGAGAAGGCAGCGGAAGGCCGGAGCTTCGTCAGCATGCTGAAGGCCTGATCGGCAACCTCTCCTATGAGACCGGACTTCCCTGCGATTCGGGCGCAAGCATTCGATATGCGGAGCCGATATGGCCGGATGGCGGAATAAAGGAAGCCCCCTAAACCGGGAGCTTCCTTTATTTTTCCCCTGACCTTACATCGCTTGCTGCTTCGCGGACTTCCGGTAGTGGAGACGGACAAGGCGCAGCCTTTCATAGAGGACATCCATTTGCTTTTCTTTTAAGCTGTCCTCCCCGTATACCTGCTGCAGCACAGGCTTCAAGTATCGGTCGCCGGCCTGGCGGAACGTTTCCCAGATCAGCTCCCTTTCCGTATCCGGCATATCCGCGAGCTCCCTGGCAATAAGCGGCTCAAAGTCGTAGCCTTCCGTCTCGAGCTGTTCAATCCTGTCCATAATCTCGCGTCGGGGAAGCTCCAGCTCCGATTGCAGCTGTTCCATCGAGCCTCCTTCAAAAACAAAGCTCAATATCCGCTTCTTCTGCTGCTGCCGGAGCATATCGTTCTTGTAGCGTGCCTCCTTCTGCTTGTACATCCATTGGGTATACGCCGACGGCTCCAGCTTCTCGGTTACCCATTTCAGCGGAAAATCGGTCTCGCGGCCATGCTGAACCGTAATTTCCAGGAGCTCCTGCCCGTAGGCAGCATGCTTCTGCTCCCCCCAGCCCGGAATCTGCATCAACTCATCCGTTGTATAAGGAACAAATGCGCTAATCATCCACAGCATCCGGTTGGTGGCAACCATATAAGCCGAACGCTTCTCCGAAACGGCCCTCTTGCGGCGCCATTCCCGAAGCGCTTCGAACAGCTCCTGCTTCGCATGAAGCTCGCCGTAACATTGAAGCATGGACAAGAAGCTGCCCGCTCCTCCCCGCTTCTCCTCCAGCATGCCGTCTACGACGGGCGTATAGCCTTCGCCCATTTTAACCGCAACGCCATGACGGAAGCCGATCAGCATTTCTTCCCAGGACGTACCTTCAAACCAGCTGACCGCCTCTTCCGCCCCCTCGGACCATAAGACGGTCCAGATCCCGTCTCTCTCGCAGATAGAGAGCTTTCCCGTAACAATGGTGCCGTCCTCAATTGGTTTTTCAAACGTGTTCAAAAAAACGATTTGCATGCTTCCTTCACTCCTCAATCAAAATGGATAATCGCGCGAATAAACGTAAGCAAGCGTAAACGCAAAAAAAAGCACCCCTCCTGCAAAAAAATGCAAGAGAGGTGCTTCCTCACGTTCGTTTATTCGATTAATTTTATGCTATCATAACCGAACCTTTCTTACAAGCGTTTTCTTATTGTATAATGTGTGCAAACGATTTATGGAGGCTTTATCATGCTGCTGCCTGATTTCGATTTTATGTCCGATACAACGGAAGATACGTCCACTAGATTTGTAACGTTTATTACGCCAAGCATGAAGCGTTTCGACCTCGCTATTATGGCCACGGCAAGATTTTACGGCAAAAAGCTGATCACCGATCTTCAAGCCGGCCGTACGGCTATCATTGGCCCGGATGATCTGGAAGAGGAAGGTTATCTGGAACATACCTTTCAGCTGACGGAGGAAGAAGCGGCCGAGCTCGCTCAATTTTTATATTTTGTAGTAGGAACGGTGAATTTTACCGATTAATCAAGGGTAAACTGAGAGGGCGAACGCAAACTTAAGCCATTTCAGGAGGAGATATCGGTGGATCGGTTTATGGACGAAGACCGCAGCGAATACACGGATTTATCGACGGTGGAATCGCAAAGGAATGACCTCGCGCATGAAGAGTTTCCGGACGGTTCCTACGGCTCGAGCATAACGGGGCCAACTGGCAAAAGCGGTCCTTGGCGCATTGATCAGCGTTCCTCAAGGCCTTACGGCTATGAGAATCGTCAAATGCACGAGGAATATAACCGTGATTTTGCGGGCGATGATGATTACGACTCGCTCCCTGATGCAATGGATGAACCATAAAACAAAGCCCTGGCCAATGGCCGGGGCTTTGTTTGCCGTTAGGATCTTGGAGGGAAAATGCCTCTCAAAGAGATAATAAAATTGAGTGCCTGGTAAGGCTGCATATTATTGTGCGGCTGAGAGCCTCCTGTAATTCCTACCGCCATCGGATTAAGAGAAACGTCCGTTTTATCGGAATAATACTGGATTCCGCCCCGGCCAGGCGCGCCCGCCATTGCCCAAATATCATTTTGCGCCTCTGTTTTGTTAGAAGCGGCTTGAGCGTTTGCCAGGTGAGTATGGGCGGGAATTTCGGTTTGCAGCAGCGTTACGCTAGGTTCACCGTTCATCTCGCCTAAATCTCGAAGCGAAAGTCCCGGTCCTTGTCCCCAATGCATCGGTGCGCGGCCGCGAAGATCCGGCAAAGCAAATGTCGTTTTGCCGTCGCCTCCGTACGTGACGCCAAGCAAAGAGAACAGAGCTGTATTTTGAGCGATAGACATAATTTGACCATTGCAGAATGCCCAGTCTTTCGGTGCGAAGTTACCTGCAAACAACCGAATCTCGCCAATGTATGGATCCATTTATTTTCAGTCCTTTCTACTAGTCTCTCGGAGGATAAATCCCTTGTAATGCGATACAGAAATTGACAACCAGATACGGCTGCATATTGTTATGAGGCTGGCTCCCGCCAGCTTGCGCAATGGCATTCGGGGACATAATCGTATTGGGCTGCGGAGCAAAAGGCGAAACGCTGGATGAAGTCCCCCAGGTTTTTCCGGCTAGCCCCGATCCCGTAGCATCTGATCCGCCTTTAGCTTGATGATTATGCTGCGGCATCTCGTTAATGGTAAGCGTATGAGCTTCCTCGCCGGCCGTCTGTCCTAACACGACGGTTTGACCTGGATGAACCGGAACGCGCCCTTGCAGATTCGGAAGAGCAAAGGTTGTCCTGCCGTCGCCGCCATACGTTGTGCCAAGAAGAGAAAACAGCGCCTGATTCTGCTGGATCGGCAGGAGCTGACCGTTACATTGCGCCCAGCCTTTTGGAGCAAAGTTGAACGGAAATTGTCTTACTTCGCCAAGAAATGGTTCTGCCATGATATTTCCTCCTTTTTCTCTTTAGTATTGGGACGGATAGATCCCCTCAAGCGCAATAATGAACGAAACGGCCAGATAAGGCATCATATTGTCATGAGGCTGGCTCCCGCCGGTTACTCCAATAGCTGCAGCATTTAAAGTAACGTCGGAGGCTGCGTCGGAATAAAGATTTTTGTCGCTGACAGCCCAAAAAGCATTCTCCGGACTGTTGCTCGTTCCCGATAAAGTTGAACTGTTCGCTGCGTGGGAATGAACGGGAAGCTGATTCATAATTAATGTGACGGATTCGGTGCCTGCACTCTGTCCCATCGAATACATGCTGCCTGTCGTATTGCTGCGTCCCGTATGTACAGGCAAGCGCCCCTGCATATTCGGAAGCGCAAAGTTAGATACGCCGTCTCCACCGTAAGTTGTACCGATCAAGGTAAACAAAGCTTCGTTTTCGCTGATGGACAATAGTTGGCCATTGCACAAAGCCCAGCCGACAGGAGCAAAATTGCCTCCAAACATGCGAATTTCACCTAAATATTGCTCACTCATATAATTGCTCCTCTCTCTTATCCGGCTGCCAGCTCATAGAGATATAAGGAGATGCTTCCCCTATAGCCTTGAAGCCAAGTCTTTCGTACAACCGCTTTGCCAGATTGTGCTCCAATACGCTGAGCTTCACCGGTAGACCTGCTGCCGCTGCTTCCTCCTGCAAACCGGTTATTACCGCCGTACCTATTCCTTTATTACGGTAACCGGCCAGCAAGGAGATATCAATGAGGTGAATAGAGTTGCTCCTGGACGCAATGATCCTTCCAATTCTATTCCCGTCATGAATGATGATCCGCGTGACGGCCTCCGGGAACTGCAACGCATAAGACCTTGTCTGAAGCTCGAACTGCATACGCAAAAAAGCTTCCGCGTCTCCTGCCGGCCATCCCCAAGCTTCCATCTCTTCGCGCCTTGTATCGGCATAAACCTCAAACAAAAAAACGGCATCTTCAGGACAAGCAGATTCGAATACCAGCATCGCACCCCCACATTTCGAATAGTAAAAATAGCAAAAAAGTAGTGCTATTCTACTATAGATTTAAGAGACGGATATTGTCAATTAATGTATAAAAATATTAAGAAAAGCCCCTGCCAGGAATAGGCAGAGGCCTCAAAAACCAATTGATTTATTCTGGTATAAACGTTTCGCTGCCGCCGGAACCTCGTGCCGCGTCATGAGATCTTGAAGCTTCTTCAATCGCTCCAAACGCCCAGAAGGAAGCCGGCACATCCTTCCAAGTAGGCGTTGTTACGCCGGTTAACGGACCGCGTCCAAGAATCCGGTTAAGGATGACAACCGCTTCGGCTCGGGTTAACGGCTGGTCGGGACGGAACGTGCCGTCCGAATAGCCCGTCATGTAGCCAAGCTTTGCTGCCGCAGCAATGTGGGCAGACGCCCAATGCCCCTTCACATCGCGGAACGCCGGATTCGCGGCGCCGGGATCGAGCTGCAGCCATTTGGCTATAATAGCCGCCATTTCGGCGCGCGTAATCGTTGCGTTAGGCTTGAAGCTGTGATCCGGATAACCGTTCAGAATGCCAACCTGTTGACCCCACCGGATCGCTTCGGAAGCCCAGAAATTATTGGACACGTCTGCAAAGGCGGTAACGGAGCCTTTGCCCGGAAGAGTGCCGGACAAAAGACGATACAGCATGGTGCTCATTTCCGCTCTAGTTACCGACTGATTCGGACGGAACGTGTCGTCGGAATAGCCCGTCATATAAGCATCATGATGCACGCTTGCTCCTTCGGCCGACACAATCGTAAACGTACTGAACTTGTTTACCTCGATTTGGATGCCAACCGGATAACCTTTGTCGTTATAGACGATTTTGCCGCGCTGGAATACCTTGTCGCCATCCGAGTGTTCAATATATACGCCAAGGCTGGCGAGGAAAAGCTTTCTTTGACTCAGGTCGCTTGGAATCACGCTGGAATCCAGCGGAAACGTAACCTGAACCGCTACTTTCGGCAAATTCGTCTCAATCGTCATCGGCATCCCGATAACGCTCACTTTGCCTGAGTTCGCGATTTTGCGGATCGCTTCCGCGTTAACCGTCCTGTCCTTCACCGCGTTCTGCTCGTCCTTCTTGCACATTGGCATGATATCGAAGAAGAATTCCTGACTGCCCTTCATCGCGCCTAATGCCTCGGTGGATAAATGAAGCGTTGCATTCTCCGTTTGAATCTCCACCTGAATCGAGCTGTCGAGGAGATACTTGATGGAGTTGACCGTCAGTTTCACCTTGACCTCGTCTGCCGGATCTCCGGGAATGTCGTCCACGATAATTCTTATCGTTCCTTGGTGGGCGCCGACTGCGCTTTCTACGGCTTGTTTGATTTTGTCCTCGTTCATAATGACGGTGTCCACTTTCTTGCCGCCGATTACCTCGCGTACAATATCAATTTGCACGACAACCTGCGGATGATTCGGGTCTCCAACTTCAACGGTCACTTGACGTACGTTCGTGTTGCTGACAGGCTTGTTGACCACTTTAACCGTACGAATGACTTCCGCCGCTTGATTGCCCGCAAGGTCAATCGCGTTATAGCGCAGCGTGTAAGTGCCAAGAGCGGCGGTATCCACCGTCCCGGTCACCGTAGCCAGAGGAGCCGCCGGATTCGCATCCTGCACTTTAGCCCCTTGCTCCGTATAGGTGCTGCCGTTGTATACAATAACCGTATCATTGCCGTTCAGCACGATAACCGGAGCTGTCTTGTCGATCTTCACTTCGACTGATTTGACCTCGCCGATGTGATTCTCAGGATCGGTGACTCTCGCATAAAAGGCAGTCAGTCCTTCCTGAGAAACAACTACGGGAGCGGTATAGCTCGTCCATGTCCCGCCGCTGCCCAGCTTGTATTCTATGGTGTTGTCCGGATCGGTAGCGACGGTCACCGTTACGTCTTTATTCGTCCAATCCGTCTCGCTCGGCGTAATCGAGAAGTTGTTGCTCACCTTAATGTTCTGCGTAGCGCCGATATGGTTAAGCGTTGCGCTGAAGCCGTTGCCTGCGGCATCCGAAATAACCGCTCCGTTTAAGGCCAGCGCTCCGGAATCGATGCCGATGCCATCCGAATCCTGATCCTCCAGACGTACCGTGTAACGGAACTTGAGCTCGCTTGACGATACGGCTTCCAGGTATTCCGCCTTGACGACAGCAGCTCCAACCTGTACTTCAAGGTATGGTTTTCCTGCCGTGACATCAAGAATAACCGGTTCGCTTGCTTTAACAATAAAATCAAGGTTTGCCCCTGCATGATACGTTCCGTCAGCAGGAACGCTGACCAGATCCACAACCGGTACGGTTGTGTCGATCCGTACGGCGCTTGTATCGCCTGCGTTTGCAAGGGTAGGTACAGCCGCATTGCCTGCTTGGTCAGCCATTGCCGCGCCATTCAAGGAAATAGCCGCAGCAGGCTCAATGCCATCCGAATCCGTATCTCCGGCTTGCACTTCATATTGGAATACAAGAGCGTTCGTACCCGATCCCGATACATACGCGGCTTGAACGGTTTTACCGTCAAGCTTCACATCGAGCTCCGGGGTACCGCCCGTTACATGGACGTTCTCGCTGAAATGAACCGTAAACTGCAGATTTGCTCCCGCTTTGTAAGAACCGTTTGCCGGAACCTCCACCTTCGTAATGCTCGGTGCAACCGCATCGACCTTCACCCCGGCCGTGCTGCCAAGACCGCTCAGAACCGCTGCCGCGTTGTTGCCTGTTGCGTCCTTCAGCGTTCCGAGGTTCAGGCTGAGGGCTCCAACCTCAATGCCGTTCGCATCATTATCGCCGGTTTGCACGGTGTAGCGGAACAGCAGATCTTTTGTCCCCGTACCCGACACGTATTGGGCTTGTACCGTAGCCGCACCAATCGTAATCGAGATGGATGGCGTTCCGGTTACCGTTACCGCCTCGTCGTAATGAACCGTGAAATTCAGCTGTTCTCCTGCCAGGTAAGTATCGTCCGCAGGAAGGTCTACGCCTTCAATCGATGGAGCGATCGCATCGACGAGGACGTTGCTTGTGCTGCCTACGGAAGCGAGCGCCAGATCCGCCGCATTGCCTGCCGCGTCCTTTAGCGTGCTTCCGTTTAAGGAAATGGCATTTCCTGCTTCTATGCCGTTTCCATCAATGTCGCCGGCTTGTACCGTGTATCGGAACAACAAAACGTTCGTTCCCGTACCCGATACATACGTCGCATGGACGGCTGTCGAACCAAGCGTAATCGTCAAATTCGGCGTTCCGCCGCTGACCGTTACGTTTTCGTTGAAGTTAACCGTAAAGTCCAGCTGGTCTCCCTCTTTGTACGTTCCGTTTGCGGGAACTGCTACGCTAGTAACGGTTGGCGCAATCGCATCGACGTGTACCGTGCTAATGCTGCCTGCTCCAGTAAGAGCAAGGCCGGCCGCATTGCCGGCCGCATCCTGAATGGAAGCTCCGTTCAGATTCACTGCACTGCCTACTTCAATGCCGTTCGTATCTTCTTGACCTGCTGATACCGTGTAGCGGAATACCAACGCATTGGTGCCTGTGCCCGACACGTAGGACGCTTGGACTGGCATAGTCCCAATGGTGACGGACAAATAAGGAGTTCCGCCGGTTACGTGAACGGCTTCATCGTAATGAACCGTAAAAGTCAAAGTCTCGCCTGCTTTGTACGTTCCGTCAGCCGGAACATCCAAGCTTGTTGCCGCAGGCGCAACCGCATCGACCTTCACTCCAGCCGTGCTGCCAAGACCGCTCAGAACCGCTGCGGCGTTGTTGCCTGTTGCGTCCTTCAGCGTTCCGCCGTTCAGGCTGAGGGCTCCAACCTCAATGCCGTTCGCATCATTATCGCCGGTTTGCACGGTGTAGCGGAACAGCAGATTTTTTGTCCCCGTACCCGACACGTATTGGGCTTGTACCGTAGCCGCACCAATCGTAATCGAGATGGATGGCGTTCCGGTTACCGTTACCGCCTCGTCGTAATGAACCGTGAAATTCAGCTGTTCTCCTGCCAGGTAAGTATCGTCCGCAGGAAGGTCTACGCCTTCGATTGTTGGAGCAATCGCATCGACGAGGACGTTGCTTGTGCTGCCTACGGAAGCGAGCGCCAGATCCGCCGCATTGCCTGCCGCGTCGGCGATCGTTCCGCTATTTAAGTTGAGGGAGGTGCCTACGGAAATTCCGTTCAAGTCCACCTGACCCGCTAGCACGGTATAGGTGAAAACCAAAGAATCCGTTCCCGTTCCCGTTACGTATGCCGCCTGAACAGTTGAAGAACCAATTGTAATTGGAAGGGTCGGCGTACCCGTAACCGTTACTTTTTCATTGTAGTGAACCGTAAAGTTTAAAGCCGAACCCTCACTGTAATAACCGTTGCCAGGCACTTGCACGCCGGTGACGGAAGGTGCCGCGGTATCCACCAGCACTCCGCTGGTGCTGCCTGTTGTCAATGTCAGAACAGCGGCATTACCTGCCGTATCTTGAAGCGTTGCTCCGTTTAATTGAATGGCGCTGCCGGCTTGAATGCCGTCCGAGTCGTTATCTCCCGCCAGCACGTCGTAAGCGAACAGCAAAGAACTTGTGCCCGAACCCGATACATAAACGGCTTGGACCGCAGCCGAGCCAATCGTTACGGGCAGATAAGGCGTTCCGCCGGTTACCGTAACCTTCTCATCATAATGAACGGTAAATTTAAGTCTGTCCCCTGCTTTGTAAATGCCGTTGTCCGGCACGTCCGCGCTTGCGATAGATGGTGCATGGGTATCAACCAGCACTTCGTTGGTGTTGCCCGCTGAAGTAAGCGATAGGCTAGCCGCATTGCCAGCAGCATCGTTTAGCGCTCCGCCATTTAACGCTACCGCACCTAGTTCAATACCGTCCGTGTCCTCATCCCCGGTTTGAACGGAATAAGTAAAAGTAATGTCCTTTGTTCCCGATCCGGAAGCATAAGCGGCATGGACCGTAGCGCTTCCGATCGTTAACGCGATGTAAGGCGTTCCGGTTACGGAAATTTTTTCGTCATAGTGGATCGTAAGGCTTAAGCTGCTGCCTGCTTTATAAATACCGGCCGCCGGCACGTCAATGCTTGCAACGGACGGAGCGACGGCATCGACCAATACTTGGCTGGTATCGTCAACAGCATTCAAGGTCAAATCTGCCGCATTGCCAGCCGCATCCTTCAGCGATCCGCCATTCAGCGCCAGAACGCCCCCAACTTCGAGGCCATCCGAATCCTCCTGTCCGCTAAGCACCGTATACCGGAATAAAAGGGCGTTTGTCCCCGTACCGGATACATAAGCGGCTTCGATCGTTGAAGATCCGATGGTGATTGGCAAGGCTGGAACTCCGGTTACCGTAACATTCTCGGAATAATGAACGGTAAACTCCAGTGCGGAGCCTGTCCGGTAGCTGCTATCCGCAGGTACTTCGACTCCCGTAACCGCCGGTGCCGCCGTATCAACCAAGACCGCTGTAGTGCTGCCGACGCCGGCCAAGGCCAGAGTGGCATGATTCCCCGATTCATCCTTAATCGTACTGCCATTCAAAGAAATAGCGCTGCCCGCTTCAATGCCGTTATTGTCATTGTCGCCGGCTTGCACGACGTAGCTGAATACAATCGTGTCCGTACCCGTTCCGGAAACATATTGCGCCTGCACCGTGGAGGATCCAATCGTTAAAGGAAAGGAAGGCGTTCCGCCGGCGATAACAACCTTTTTGCTAAAATGAACCCTAAAGTCCAGATTAGCCTCCGGCCCGTAGGTCTGGCTCGCCGGCACGTCAACGCTGCTAACGGATGGAGCTGTCGCGTCTACCAATACCGCCGTCGTGCTTCCAACATTATTCAAGGCTAGGTTGGCATTATTCGTAGCGGTGTCTTTTATCGTGCCGCCATTCAAGCTCAAGCCGGAGGCAACCGCAATTCCGTCAGAATCATAGTCTCCAGCCTGAACCGTATAGCGGAACAGGAGATCTTGCGTTCCGGAACCCGATACATAGCTTGCTTGAACAGCCTTGCTGCCGATCGTTACGGGCAAATAGGGTGATCCCGTCACGGTCACGCTTTCATCAAATGCAACCGTGAAATCAAGATCCTGCCCCTCCAGATAAGTTTTATTCGCAGGCACGACTACGCTGCTAACTGTCGGGGCGACCGCATCTACCAATACGATGTTGGTTCCGATGCCGGAAAGCGAGAGGCTTGCGTTATTGTTTGCCGCATCCCGAACGGTTCCCCCGTTCAACGCCAGATTTGCCCCTGGCTGAACTCCGTCGGTATCAAGATCGCCCGCTTGGATTGTGTAGCGGAATAAAAGGTTTGGGGTTCCCGTTCCCGATACGTAGCTTGCTTGTACCGAAGAACTGCCGATTATAACCGGTAAATAAGGGCTGCCCGCTACGTTTACGTTCTCGTTGTAATGGACCGTGAAGGTAAGCGGATCGCCTGTCTTATAGGTACCCGCAGCAGGCACATCTACTGAACCGACGGTCGGAGCTATGGCATCTACTCTCACGCCTGCCGTGCTGCCAACGCTATTGAGTGTCAAAGCTGCAGCATTTCCTGCCAAATCTTTGATGGTTGCCCCATTGAGGGCAAGAGTATTTACCGCAATTCCGTCGGAATCCGATTGCCCGTCTTGCAAATCGTATCGGAATGCAAGCGAGCTTGTTCCCGAACCGCTTAAGTAATTGGCTTGTACGTTTGTCGATCCGATCGTAAGACCAAGGCTAGGCGTTCCGCCTGCTACGTATACAGGTTCATTAAAATTGACCGTAAACGCGAGGCTTTGCCCGCTGCCGTAAGTCGCGGTAGCCGGTACGGCTACTGAGGCTACCGTTGGAGCTGCGGCGTCTACTTTTACATTGGTTAAAGAGCCAATATTATTGAGGGTAAGAATACTGTCTTCATTACTGCCATTTCTAATGGTGCCGCCATTGAGGCTGATCGAGCTTCCTAATGATACGCCATCGGTATCAAGCTGTCCGCTTGTTACCGTGTAGCGGAAGGTAAGAGCGGTAGTGCCAGTACCTGATGCATAGGTTGCCTGCACAACCGTGGAACCAATCGTCAGAGAGAGGGAAGGCGACCCCGTTACGTTGACGATTCGGTCAAAGTTCACCGTAAAGTCCAGGTTTTGTCCGGCTGTGTATGTTCCATTCGGCGGAGCCGCCACCGACAGTACTTTTGCGTTTGTTGCGGTAGTCACTTCCAGAGCAGGTTTGTTGGAAGGCGCATTGTTAGAATTGATGGCGAACTGATTGCTTTTACCAGGCGTGTCTTTGCTTGTCAGCACAAGGGTTGCTTTTCTGTCACCCGTAGCCTGGGTTTTAATATAAGAGGTTAGATCAATATTTAGAAACTGGCCTTGCGTAATCCCCGTTTGTCCATTAACGATCGTAACATCTTGCGTAGGAATTTTTTGCGATGATTCCGAAATAACGTCATCATTAGACCCGTAGACATTTACAAATAGCGGGGTTGGGTCTGTGTGGTCGTAGTCTACGTACGGCACAAACAGCTTTAATATCGCGCTCGAAACGGTATCGTTGACTGGTATATCTTTCAGATCAAATTGCATAACCGTTACAGAGTTGCCATACGCGGAATCGAAATAAGTACCAATCCAGCTATATCCCGGACCTACGGTGTCATCCCCGTTAAAATAATAACCGGAATTATCGTGGAAATAATCCACGCTTGCCGGAATGGGAGCCAGCGCTGCCGCATAGCCCGTTTGCGCGGGCAGCAGTCTGAACACGATTAATGCCAGCAGCACCGACATAACCGCCATTCCTGTTTTTCGTAAAACACCTTTCATAATCCGCCTCCTAAACAGAATTGTCACACAAATGGCTATCCTGAGCTATTTGTGGTGATTCTTGCTTTGCAAGTATTTTCTTGGTTGCGCAGATGACCCTTGCCCCGTACCGTTTGTTGCCCTTCTAACGCTCGCAGATCCGCCGGTCTTCGCGCGCCAAAAACCCTCTCGGTTCGCCCTGCCGCCCAGTTACCGCCAATGGGCAATGCTAACATGAGAAGTTGCTTGTTTTTAGCCAATATAGGTCTTAGTTACCAGTTCGACATTTGTTTCCAGTTTCCTTTTTCCGCAACAAAAACTTAGTATTTTTTGGCAAAAAAAAAGGCAGCCGCGCCTTTAGCGCAGCTGCCTTTCAAATCAACCGATTAATTTCAATAATGAGGCCAGACGATATTTTTCAAATACAACCTCGGCTTCAGCCGGTATACTCCATACGCATTCTTCCAGACTGCATGCAACCGGCACTTCAATGTTAATCCGCGCCAGCGTCCGGGACAAATGCAGCATATCCAGATCCGCTTCAATCTTTGCTTTAATGCTCTTGGACAAAGAGTCCAGATTGCTCAAAATGCCGTCGATCGATTCAAACTCCTGAAGCAGCTTCAGCGCCGTTTTCTCGCCAATTCCTTTGACACCCGGGTAGTTATCGCTTGTATCGCCGGTCAGGCCCTTCATCTCGATAACCTGGAATGGATGGATACCTTTGTCTTCTTTGAGAAAACCTGGATCATAGACCGCGTAATTGCCTCTGCCTTTTTTCATGATGACAACATGTATGCGCTCGTCAACCAATTGGAGCATATCCTGGTCGCCAGTCAGGATATACACATGCGCCATCTCGCTAAGCTGCTTCGATACCGTGCCGATACAGTCGTCCGCTTCGTAACCCTCGATTCCGATATTCGGAATGCCAAGTGCGGCTACGATATCTTTCACGAGCGAAAACTGCGGGATTAAGTCGTCCGGAGCTTCAGGCCGGTTCGCTTTGTAATTCGAGTACATCTCGGTGCGGAACGTTTTGCTTCCCATATCCCAGCAGCATGCCACGTGGGTGGGCTGAAACTGGTTCACCGCGTCAAACAGATATTGCATGAAACCGTAGATCGCATTGGTAGGCGTACCGTCTGCGAGACGTCTAGCACTGTATTGCTGGGCGAAATAGGCGCGGAAAAGCAGCGCCATTCCGTCTACGACAAGAATTTTATTTTCGTTCATTCGAAAGGCCATCCTCTACACCGTAATATGATTCTATTGTACAGCAGTTTTGGCGTTCCTTGTAATGCAAAAGCTGGCATTGTGGATGGAGAAGTCGCTTGGTGGTTACTGCGCAGGTGAATTCTGTGGGGATGGGGTCGCTGGGGTCGCTGCGTAAGGGAATGTTCTTTCGATCGCTGTTGTGTCCGGATTCCTTGAACAATCGGACTAGGGTCCGAATCCGGACACAAAGGCGAACGCTGCGCTTCTCAAGAACATTCCCCTACTCCGCTTCCCGCTCCTCCCCCCGGAACCTTCACTCGCGAAGTTCCCTCGCCCGCCTCTCTCTTCATGCCGCTGATTTTGCATTAAGATGAATCCAAAACCGTGTACGGGCCGCGGCCCGTTAACCATCACTCATTTCTCGACTGATGACAAACTAATTCATATCCATTACTCGTATTCCGAGTGATGAAAACGGCCCCTATAAAATTGCTTGGACGAAGCGAAGCGAATCAATACTCTGGAGAAGCGCAGCATTCGCCTTTGTCCTCCGAATTTCATCCGCTAAAGCGGATTCCAAATGAAGAAATTCGAGGACAACAGGATCGGAAGAGTATTGATTTGCGTAGTGAGCGCTTCTAGCAACGAATAAATTCCCCGATCCGCCGTGCAGCCTCACGCAGCCTTGCTTCGTCTTCGACCAAAGCAATCCGCACAAACCCTTCGCCCTCGCTGCCGAACGCTTCGCCCGGTATCACAACGACGCCCGTCTGATCCAGCAGGCTCCGCGCGAACTCACGGGAGGTCCATGTGGTGCCGTTGCTGCGCTCCGGCAGTTTTGCCCACACAAACATGGTCGCTTTCGGCTTCTCTACAGCCCAGCCTTCGACGGCCAAAGCCGCGATAAACGAATCCCGCCGCTGTTCATATAATACGCCGGCTTTAGGCGGCGCAGAAGCAGACATTGCTTCCTGCAGCGCCGCGACGCCCGCTTCCTGAACAGCGCCAAACACGCCGTAATCGATGTTTTCTTTCAGCTCGCGCAGCGCTCCAACCGCTTCGCGGTTCCCGGCAAGGAAGCCGATGCGGCAGCCCGCCATATTAAAGCTTTTGGACAAGGAATGGAATTCTACCGCCCCGTCCAATGCACCCGGAACTGCCAATACACTTGGGGGCTCATGTCCATCGAACGCCATTTCGGAGTATGCCGCATCGTGAACGACCAGTACGCCGTGCGACTTGGCTTTAGCGAGCAATCGTTCGAAGAAGGCAAGATCCGTAGTGGCGGATACAGGATTACCCGGATAGTTCAGCAAAATAAATTTTGCGCGTTCCCATACTTCTTTCGGTACCGAGTCGAGATCCGGAAGAAAATGATTCTCTTCCTTCAGCGGAAGCAAATACGGCTCCACTCCCGCCAATGCTAACGCCGCGGTATAAATCGGATAACCGGGATTAGGCACGATAACCATATCGCCCGGATTGCAGAGCGACATTGCCAAATGGGACAAGCCGTCCTGCGAGCCCATTAGGGAAACCAGCTCGCGATCCGGATCCAGCTTCACACCGAACCGGTGCTCCATCCAGGCAGCTGCCTGCCGGCGGAAGCTTGTACTGCCATGCGTACCCGGATATGAATAAATATCCGTGCGCAGCGCCGCTTCGCTTAATGCCTTTCTTACAGCCTCCGTCGGAGGCTTATCGGGACTGCCGATGCCAAGGTTAATAATGTCCCGGCCTTTGCCGGCTGCTTCCGCTTTCCACTCCGCGACCTCGGCAAAAATCGACGAGCCCAGCTGCGACAACCGTTCAGAACGCCATGATTTCCTCATCCCGTCACCCGTTCCATACTTGCTCGTATTGTTCTTCCTTGTACCCAACCGTTACTTTATTGCCGTCTGTTACAATCGGACGTTTGATCAGCATGCCGTGGGAGGCCAACAGCTCAAGCTGCTCCTGTTCGCTCATGCTGCCGAGCTTGTCCTTCAGCCCAAGCGCCTTGTACACTTCGCCTGAAGTGTTAAAAAATTTCTTCAGTTCCAATCCGCTGTTCTGCAGCAGCACTTTCAGTTCGTCGGGAGTTGGCGTCTCATCCACGATATGCTTCAGCTCCAGCTCATTGCCCTTCGCCTGCAATGACTTGACGGCCTGTCGGCATGTACCGCATTTCGGATATTGATAAATCGTCAGCTTGCTCATCTGTGCAAATCCTCCTATTTCGTTCAAAGCACCGCCCATGCCGGTCTCCAACCGGCTATAACACGGTTTTTTCCTCTTATTCCGTTGCAGTCCGCCGTGAGCTTGTTCAAGCTTGCCCTCAGCACTCTCTTAACGCCAGCTCCAGCTGCACAAGATCAGGCGGCAGCGCCGCCGTCCATTCGATCCATTCCTTTGTCATCGGATGCGTCAACCCAAGCGTCTCCGCATGAAGCGCCTGACGTCCGGCTATCGTCTCCCACTCGTCGACCTTTCCC
The DNA here is from genome assembly GCF_004345425.1 of Paenibacillus sp. BK033. GTDB lineage: Bacteria > Bacillota > Bacilli > Paenibacillales > Paenibacillaceae > Pristimantibacillus. Next base: position 288,416 of record NZ_SLVP01000001.1, on the reverse strand, counting down.
GCCCGCAATCCGTACATGCCGTCGCCGATCAGCGGGCAGCCGATATGCTTCATATGGACGCGGATCTGATGGGTTCGCCCGGTCTCCAGCTTTAATCGGACTCTGGATGCTAGACCCTCGCCAAACACGGCCGCCGTCTTGTAATGCGTGATAGACGGATACCCTTCAGGCGTTACGATTCGGACATGCGGATCCTCGGGGTCCCGGTCAATTGGCGCATCAACCGTTCCGTCCGCCGGGGATGGCAAGCCATAGACGAAGGCGCAATAGATCTTCACAATCGTTCCGGCCTGCAGCTGTTCCGATAGCTGCTGGTGAATGTACGGATTTTTGGCGATGACGACCAGTCCCGACGTATCCTCATCAAGCCGGTGAACCGGACGGAACCGTACGCGTTCGCCCTTAACTTGCCAATGATGCACAATCCCATTCGCTAGCGTATTGGTGTAATGCCCCTTCGTGGGATGAACGATGATACCCGCGGGTTTGTTCACGACAAGCAGATAATCGTCTTCGAATACAATGGATAAAGGCAGATCCTGCGGCAAAATATCCTCCGAAATCTCTTCCTCCATCCGGATGGCAACCCAATCTCCTTCGGTGACCTTCGCCGTGGTGTACGCCCTTGCTCCATTAACGGTGATGCCGTATTCGGTCAGCTTTAGCCGGGACAGAAGCGAGCGCGATACGCCCAGCTTCCGTTCCAGCACCGTCCTGACGTCTTTTCCTGCCAGATCAGCGCCGACCTCAACGGCCAGCGCTTTGTAATACCCTGCTATATCTTGCATTGTCATTTCGATTTCTTGCGGAACACTTCCGCACTCCGTACATATTCGGTGTCTGGCACGCCAAGCTTTGCGTTGGCCGCTCTCGCTGCCGCAAAGAAAAAGTCCGACAGCCTATTCAAATATTTCTGCACTTCCGGATTAGCCGGATTGGCAGGATGCTCCGCGGCAAGCGTAACGACGCGGCGCTCCGCCCGTCGGCACACGGTCCGGCATACATGCAGCAAAGCCGACACGGAGCTTCCTCCCGGCAAAATAAACCTTGTTATCTCAGGCGCCTCTTCGGTATATTGATCGATCATTGCCTCAAGCCTAACCGCCGCCTCTTCCGTTACTTTAAGCGGAGCTCCGGGACTTGCATAGGCCAGATCCGAACCGCAGTCAAACAGCTCCTGCATAATATCCACGAGGAGCGCGGCCATATCCTCCAGTTCCTCATGCTTCGCAGCCTCGGCTGCGGCCTGACCGACAAAGGAATTCAGCTCATCGATCGTGCCGTAAGCCTCAACGCGGATATCGTCTTTCCGTACTCGTCCGCCAATAAGCGAGGTCTGGCCCTTGTCTCCCGTACGCGTATAAATTTTCACAAAATCAGCCCTTCCTTAAGGGAATTGTTCCCTTCACTATACCACAAAAAAACAGGCAAGGGCGCGCCCTGCCTGTTTATCTTCTACTCCTGTTAGCCCTGCTTCAGCTTATGAACAAATTGTCCGATCCGGTCAAGCGCTTCCGTAAGCTGGGCTACCGATGTCGCATAGGAGCAGCGCAGATGCCCTTCGCCTCCCAGGCCGAATACGTCGCCAGGAACGGCAGCGACATTCCCTTCCTCCAGCAGCCGCTGCGCGAAATGCTCGGAGGTTAGACCCGTTGACGTAATGGAAGGGAAAGCGTAAAACGCTCCTTCCGGCTCGTGGCACTCCAGTCCGATTTGCCGGAAGCCCTTCACAACAAGACGTCTGCGCTGGTTGTAGGATTCCATCATCCGGTCCTTCTCTTCCAGGCCATGAGGAGTCAACGCCTCAAGCGCCGCGTATTGGGCCATAATCGGCGCGCACATAACGGTGTATTGATGAATCTTCAGCATCGCGCCAATCAGATCCTGATGGCCGCATGCGTAACCCATCCGCCAGCCGGTCATGGCAAACGCTTTGGAGAAGCCGCTCACAAGCAGCGTCCGGTCCTTCATGCCCGGGATAGCGGCGAAGCTCACGTGCTTGGAGCCGTAAGTAAGCTCCGCGTAGATTTCGTCGGAAATAACGATCAGATCGTTCTCTTCAACCACCTTGGCGATTGGCAGCCAGTCCTCGTAAGTCATAATGCCGCCGGTCGGATTGCTAGGATAACATAGAATAAGAACCTTGGACTTTGGCGTAATCGCCGCTCGCAGCGACTCTGCCTTCAGCTTGAAATTATCCTTCGCAAAGGTCTCGATGCCAACGGCTTTCCCGCCGCTGAGCGTCGTAATCGGCGAGTAGGAAATATAGCATGGCTCCGGTATAAGAATCTCATCGCCGGGGCTGATCAAAGCCCGCAGGGCAAGGTCGATCGCCTCGCTGCCGCCGACCGTTACCAGAACCTCGTTAGCCGGATTATAGGAAACGGCAAAGGAATCGTTCAAATATTGACCGATCGCCTCGCGCAGCTCCGGCATGCCCGCATTGGATGTATATTGCGTCTTGCCTTTCTCGAGCGCGTACACAGCCGCGTCGCGCACATGCCAAGGCGTTACGAAATCCGGTTCGCCTACGCCAAGCGTAATTACGTCCTTACGGGTACTGACCAAATCAAAAAAGCGCCGGATGCCTGACGGTTTGATGCTCCGAGCAAGCGGCGACAAATAATCAGCCATCGATTGGCGATGATTCGATGTTACCTCGTCTTTAATCATAGCCATCACCCTCTTATGGCGAAATCATCAATCGATGGTCACCCTCATGCTCCTCGAAGATAATTCCGTCCTGTTTGTATTTTTTCAGAATAAAGTTCGTTTTTGTCGACAGCACTTTGTCGATAGGCGATAATTTATTTGAAACGAAAGAGGCAACCTCTTTCAGATTTTTACCTTCAATCTCGACAAGCAAGTCGTATGCCCCGGACATCAGGTAGACCGATTTCACTTCCGGATATAAGTAGATGCGCTCGGCGATGCCTTCGAAGCCGCGTCCGCGCTCAGGCGTGATTTGAACCTCGATCAATGCCGTAACCTTCTCGTCATCGACCTTGCTCCAATTCACAACCGTCGCATATTTAACGATGATATGTTCCTCTTCCATGTAGGCGATTGCCTGCTTTACGCTCTCCACCGGCTCATTCAGCATGGCGGCGATCAGGTCGGCGTCGCGTCGCGCGTCTTCCTTGAGCAGCTCCAGCACTTTCAGCTGTAGTTCGTTCATCGTCAAACTCCTTCCAAAACTGCGGTTATTAAAATATTTTACAACGAATTATAGGTTCCTGCAAAGAAAAAAAACGAAAGACCCCGAAGGGTCTTTACATAAAATAAGGCTGATGCGGCTGGTGCTGCTGCTGTTGGAATTGACCGAATTGCTGGAACGACGGTTGCGCGCCGCCTAGTCGTTGCTGTAAATATTGCGTCGTTTTTTGCTGCGTTTGCTGATATTCTTTCACTTGTTTATCAATTTCTTGACGAAGAGCAGGCGATGCCGTGTTATACATATTGGCCGATTGCATCGTTTGGAACAGGTTTCCCTGCAATTTAAGCGTGCTGTTCATCAGCTGCGTAAACATTTGGCGAACCTCAGGGCAACTCGATTCCGTAGCAGCCGTCGAATACTCACGAACGACACGCTTCAGATCGGACAATACCGTATAAGCTAAATCCTCATCGGGCAAATGATGCTGTTGATACATGTTTTTTCTCCTCCCGGGTTTTTAGTTCTGCTGCGGTTGCGTTGGAGCCAGGTGCTGATGCTGCTGAAGGGCTTGCATCAAGGTTTGATAATGCTGTTGATGCGTTTGTAATTCAGTCATTCCGGCTTGTCTTAACTGCGGGTTCATCGCGAGAGAGGCCAGCAGAGCATTTTGCTTCATCAACAAATCTTCATTGGACAATGAATCCGCGATATATTCAAGTTCCTTCGCGGTTAAAGCTTGCATCATATGGTTTCGTCTCCTTCATGCCAGGTTTGGGATAGCATACATATTATGGGCGCATAACCCATGGATTATGTATGCAGCTCAAGCTCGGATTTGGTGCGCAGCTCGGATTGCTTCGTAATCTTGCATTTTACCTCGATGGCCAGATCCTTCGGGCCTGGCTTCCAATTCTCTTTCACCAGCCGTTTCCATGCGCGATTGTGGTGCCGGTACAGCTGATGCTCCAAATCATAGATATCGGCATTTAATGCTAATCCCCTCAAATAGGTATCCTCCAGCTGGCTTTGTACCGCCTGCTCCACCCGCGTCTTAAGCTCCTCGTCCGTAAAGTCGCTTGACGCTTCAATTAAATGTCCGGAGACATTAACCTTAAGCGTAAATTCGGGGTCCTTGTCCGCCCAATTAACCTTAATATTCGATTTGGCGGCATCAATCACTACGGAACCTCGCTTACCGTCTACATTAACGGGAATAAGCGACCGCTTGAACGCTTCGCTTGTCCATATGAGCCCCTTCGTTCTCTCACGGGATAGATAGCCTGCCGGTTTCTTCTTGTTAAATAAAAACACTCCGTCAATCGTTAAAAATTTGAGCTTCTTTTTATTATTCTCCCAGTCATCCGGCAGGGTGGAAAGGGCGGGCAGTTTCACCGCCATGGCAGGCTCCAGAGCTCCGCGAATCAATGTCTGCAGCGTCATGGGCTCGATATAGCTGTTCTGGTTATTCTCGATATGCGGCGCGTAAAGCGGCGTCGTAAGCGGCGTTTTGTTGAACAGCATATCCATCGTAAACAATTCGTTAATGTCCGTCTTGGTCCCAAATACAAATGAGTTAAACCGGGTTGAGCTCAAGCGGTTAAGGCTGTCGATAATCTGCTTGATTTCATTGAAAGCACGCTCGTGAATGACGACCGTCTTCAAGTGATTTAATGAAAGCTTATATTGAGAGGAATCCATCAGGTTAAAGATGGCGGCAAGATTGGTATTCCCCTCGTGCTTCCCTATCCAAATCGGGCTCCCAGGCGGCGGAGCAGTGTCCTGCTTCGCGATTACGCCAAACGATATCATTTGAGCGTATACAATAAAATGATTGTCCACGTAATCTACGCCAATAGCCGAAATGTAGCTGACATCCTGCAGATTGACCTCATCCCAACAGCCCCCGGTTACCAGCATAACACTTAGCGCCAACACCGCTTTCATCGTTTTCAAAAACCTTCGGAGATTCGAATGAACCTTCATGGTTTATCACCTTTAGCTCTGGACTTCCATGACTTCTGCAGCAATCCCGATATGAGTTCCCTCCATTTAATCGGAGCAATAGGCTGCATGTAGTTCTGGTTAAACGTCTCCAGGGAGCACATGTAGATCAGAATAATAAACACGCTCACGAAAAAGCCGAATATGCCGAATATCGAAGAGAGAATTAACACGAAATACCGTAAAATGCTCACCGTCCCGCCTAAGGTCTGGTTCACCAGAGTGAAGGTAGAAACTGCCGTAACCGCCGCCGCCACCAGCATCGTTGGCGAGGTCAGGCCCGCCCGGATTGCGGCGTCGCCAATAATAAGTCCGCCTACAACGGATACCGTCTGGCCGACGGGGCGAGGCAGCCTGACACCCGCCTCCCGGAACAGTTCGAACATCGTCATCATGAGGAACATTTCCATGGTGGTGGATATCGGAAGTCCGATTCGGGAGTTGGTTACTGTTGCAAGCAGCGTAAACGGAATTTGATCGGTGTTGTATGCCGACAAGGCGACCCAAAAGCCTGGCAGGCAGATGGCAAGAATAAACCCGCCAATCCGGAGCAGCCGTTCAAGGGATACGTAATAAAAGGGCAGATGAGCATCCTCCGGCGATTTGATCAGAAGCGTCAAATTGCCCGGAATAATGATGACAGAGGGATTGCCATCCACAAAAAGGCATACTCTTCCCTGCATCAACGCTTGAACCACGTAGTCAGGACGGCCGATGTAATCCACTAACGGGAACAGGCTCTTAGGCCTGTCCGACACGAGCTCTTCCAGCTCGGAAGAGCTGTACAAGGCTTCGATATCAATCGCTTGCAGCCTGTTTCTGGCTTCATTGACCAAAGAAGGCTCCGCTTTGCTCTTCATGTACATGATCGAGATTTCCGTCTGCGACTCTGTCCCGATCTTCATATATTCAACGTGCAAATCCGGTGTCCGGAGCCTTCTGCGGACAAGCGCGATATTCGTGGAAATCCCCTCCACAAATCCGTCCCGAGGACCTTTAACCGAAAGCTCCATCGTCGATTCCTCAGGCTGGCGTCCCGGAATGCTTGCAACGTCAAAGGAATATACCGATCGCGTGGCTTCGTCGACGGCTATAACACTGCCGGAATAGAGGCTTGAGTAGAAGTAAGAGACTTCCCTTTCATTGTCCAGTGACAAACGTGCGCCAAACGAGTAGCCTTCTTTGTACGGATGGTTCTTCTCCATAACGACGGGCTCGCGCCCATTCTCAGCCCGCTCCGTCTGCCCGAATTCCTCATTCAGCGTCTCGGCCAGCTTGTCCAGCTGCGGCATTAAAGCGATAAACACCGTCTGCATGTCCACCATGCCGCCGCACATCATAATGCGGAATTCCCGCTTAAGCTCTTTGCCCGCATCAATCGTCTGGATGACAATATCGCCCGAGCCGTCGAGCTCCTCGTAAATCCTGTCCAGACGGTCGAGGCCGCGATTATGCGTTTCCGATTCACGGCTCATTACGGTAACCTCCTTGTGCTTTCGGCTGTTCCGATTTCTTTGGTTTCATAAACGAGAGAATCCATAGCAGCAGAAGAACGGTGCCAAACAGGACCCATGCTGATTGGAAGTACGCATGCATCAGGATCATATACCATTTCATGTGCATCAGAACGAAAAGGCTTGCGGCCGCCAAAATCAGAACGGTGATCAGCATGCTGATCCATTTCCGTTTTATTTTTCTGAAAGGCCCGTAGAGCTGGATCAAATAGAGCGACAGCGATATTCGAATAAGAGCGCCCGAAAGCCATTGAAAGACCGCGAAGAAATCGACATGCTCGAAATACTTGCCGATCTTCACTAGACGCCATTGCGAATAAGCGGGGTAACGCATCAAACTCGCCTCGTTAGGTCCAAACAGGGTAATAGCCCCCACGGTTGGTCCCAGGGTCAAGAGCATTATCATGAGCGTCAGCAGCAACAAATGCCATTTCTTAAAGCTCCTCTTCATTTCATGCTGGATAAGCAGCAGAAAAGACAGCTCCATAAAAGCGCTGATGGAAAAGACCGCCCCTTTGAGTATCGGGTACATTCCCATTTCGAACATTGGAAGCAAAAACCGGTAGTCCTTGGCAGGCATGTTAGCCGTCATCACAAAGTCTCCCAGCACAACAACGATAGGAAGCAAAATACAGGATACGTACGCAATCGTGCGCAGCCCGTTCATGGCCGCAAACATGCAGATAAAACAGAACACAAACAGGACCACAAATTGGGGGGTCAACGGCAGATAGGTATTGGACGTCCAGGACACTACGTCTACCAATGATCCGAAAGCAACGAACAGCAAGGCCAAGTTAATAATTGCGAGAATCAGCCATACAAAAAAAGTCGGGATACGCTGCTTGAGCCATTCGTCAAAACGCACTCTGTTCATCTTGAACATCACGCGCTGCAAAGGAAAGGCTGCAATGGGAAGCGCGATAATAAGCGCAACCGGAATGCTCAGCCAGGCATCCCTTTTCGCTTCGGCAAGCAGCAGGGGAACTACGATGACGTGATTGACAAGACCAACGCTAAGCAGCGTCATCATTACAATTGGCCATAAACCGATAGGCTTTGCGTTAGGGTGCACAGACATTCACCACCTTCGCTTCCAGCTTTCCCCTTAAGAAGAAAACTGATGCATTTCCCGTATCCGCACAAAAAAGCCCCTTGATATGCTGGACGCAACCAAAAGGCCTTTCCTGTTTATGGAAGGTGAATCGTTTTGACGTGATCAAAATGGATAAACACCGATGATCCGCTTGCGTCCGCAAGCTCAAGCAGGCTCAAATCAACATTTTTGAGGACACCTGTTTTTCTGGGGTTCTCTCCCAGATCGAGAACGACGAATTGTCCGATATGTTTGCGCAGCTGCTGATCAAAGGTCCGGGCAAGGGTTAATGGCGTTGGCTTGAGCGGAAATTGTTCGGAAGACAAGGAGTAAGGGGTAACATTGGCATTGTAGGGTACCAGATATTTCAGATGCCGCATGGAGATCATGACGGAATGGTAGATCGGAGAGTAAAAAACAAAGAAATCGTTCATTACCGCCGTTACATAGCCATGTACCGATTGATTGCCGGTGATATAGATTTCCGAAAACATGCCTTTGGAATTCAATAATATTTTGCGGAAAGAGATGGAGTCATTATACGATTCGAAAGGAAGCTCCGGCGTACTGCTGTAGCTCTGATCTTCATCGTATACAACTCTCATTTGCTGCAAATGGATAAGCGGAACATAGTAAAACTGGGTCCCGTTATAAAGCACGAGAATATCGGGGCCAAAATCAATCAGCTTGCCGCGGATGCCCGCTCTTCCGGAAATGACAAGCTCAACCTGTGAATCGAGGAAAGGGTGCTGGTTCTTCAACTGCTCGACCTCCTTTTCAAAAGCTTCATCTATTAAGGATGCCGGACACTAAAGTACATGCCCGGCATCTCATCTATCGATTAGCCTTTTTTCGAGCGGTTGCTGCCACCGGATTTTTTCGATTTGTTGCCTGTCGATTGTCCTTGAGCTTGAGCGCCGGCACGGTTGCCCGTTTTGTTACCGCCGGATTTGCCGCCTTGAGCTCCGGATTTGTTGTTTTTGTTGCCGCCGGATTTGTTGCCGCCTTGGTTGCCGCCGGATTTATTGCCGCCTTGGTTGCCGCCTTGGTTGCCGCCTTGGTTGCCGCCTTTGTTACCCGATTTGTTGCCGCCGGATTTACCGCCGAGTTTTTTGATGGTTTTGATGTGGTCAACCAGGATATAAACGACTTGGTTATTCGCTACAACAAGTGCCGTGTTTCCTTGGACTTCAGCGAGGAAGCCTTCTACCTTTTCCGGGCCGCCCCAGTTGATTTGCACGAATTCTTTCGTCAAAGCGTTAATGATCCCTCTGAAGCTGTTGGCGTTGATATAATCGTTGGAAGTTCCGCCGCTTTTGCCTTTAGCAAATCCCGTTACGCTTTTTACATGGTCTAGGTCAACGTATACGACCCCTTCTCTTGTCGAAAGAACCAGGTAATCGTTTTTTACTGCGAGCAGTTTGCCCTCCATAGATTCCGGACCGCCACGATTAATTCTTACAAATTCGCCTACCAGGTTTCTAAGTTGGGTGTTGCCCGTGTTTGTACCGCCATTGCTGCTGTTGCTTCTGTGGCTTCTGTGGCTTCTGTTGCTTCTGTGGCTGTTGTGGTGGTTACCGTTGCTAGTGTTGCCTTGCTGCCAATTGCATCCGTACATGTAATAAATCCCTCCGATGACTCTCGCTTAATAGATTTACAACCGTGCCATCCAATTGACCTTCTACCACTAATAGGCTGAACTTGCTGGTAATTCGCTATCTAGTCATCTACCATTGGTGACGGTTTGTAATATATTTATATGTAACCCGTATAGGAGAGGTACTAGATTAGTAACCATTTATGCGGACAAAATGGAGAAATAAACATTTTCATCGCTTACGGGTGTCATTCGCCCCCATTCCCGAATACCGTAAATAAGCACAGGAGCCTATCGGCCACGATAGGCTTTGACTTCGGTCTTAAGGGGTGAAGCCCGTGGCACAGCTGCCTATACGTAAAATCGAAATTGACGAGGATGATTTGTGGGATCTGAAGAATAATCCTTGGAGCAAATCGTTTAAACCGATCCATATTGAAATAGACGGCGAACAATATTCGGCGACATGCGGCATTCGGGGAGGCCATACGCGCAATTATACGAAGAAATCGTTTGAAATCAGGCTGGACGGGGGCAAAACGCTCCACTGGAATGCGGAATTCGACGATCCTTCCATGATCCGCAACGCCTTATCCTTTCAGTTTTTTAATCTCATCGGAGTACCGTCCCCGGAAACCCAGCATATTTCCGTCGAGATTAACGGCTATCCGCAAGGGGTCTACTTGGAGATTGAAGCGGTGGATCGTCGGTTCTTTAGAAAAAGAGGTATAGGCTATACCTCCCTGATTTACGCCGTTAATGACAGCGCGGATTTCAGTCTTGTTGATCAGAATACGAATGCCAAAAAAGACTCCTTGTTTGACGGTTATGAAATCGTGAAGGGACAAACAAACACAAAATACCGGCTTGTCCGTTTCATCCGCAATATCAATACTCTCTCCAGCAAACGGCTGAGCGTTTATGCGGCCAAACGGCTGGATATCAATCAATATTTATTGTGGCTGGCCGGAGCGGTTCTGACCGGCAATTATGACGGCTTTGATCAGAACTATGCCCTTTACGAGCATAAGAAAACAAGCAAATACCGGATTATTCCGTGGGATTACGAAGGAACCTGGGGGAGAAACTGTTACGGGAAGCCTTGCGGAAGCGATCTTGTACGGCTGCAGGGGTACAATAGTCTGACCGGCAAGCTGTTTAAGTTCTCTTCCTGCCGTCAAAGATACCGCGCAATCCTGCAGAAGCTATTAAAAACAGCCTTTACCGTAGAGCGCATCGATCCTATGATTACCCGCTTATACAAAGAGATCACGCCGGCAATACGGGATGATTTTACCCGCAAAAGCAGCTACGACACGTTTCTCGATGAACCCTCCTTTATTCTGGATTACGTAAGAGAACGGCGCGGACTTATAAAAGAAGCCCTTAAAGCTTGGAAATAAGCTTTAAGGGCTTTCTTTTAAAGCGGAGTTCATCATGGACTTTATTTATAAGCCTAGATGCAGCTTGCGGACATTCAGCATTCCTTTCAAGCCGGTTGGATTCTTTTCCGTCCAATCCTCTAAAACACGTTCATGCTTAAATACCGCTCGCCGGTATCCGGTGCTATGCATAAAACACGCTTGCCCGCTCCAAGCGTCTTGGCAACCTGCATGGCCGCCCAAACGGAAGCGCCGGAGGAAGGTCCCAGCAGCAGACCTTCCAGCCGCGCAAGGTCTCTCATCGTCTGAAGCGCATCTTCATCCGCTACCTGAATAATCTCGTCATAAACTTCCGTGTTCAGGATCGCGGGGACAAAACCGGGACTTGTGCCAACCAGCTTATGAGGACCGGGCTGGCCTCCCGACAGAACAGGCGAACCGGCAGGTTCAACAACGGCAATATGTATATGAGGCAATGCAGCCTTAAGCGTCTCGCCGGTGCCGGTAATGGTCCCGCCCGTTCCGGCCGTGGCAACAAAGGCATCCAGCTTGCCGCCCATTTGCTGCAGGATCTCTACGGCGGTTGTTGTCCGGTGGATGTCCGGGTTGGCATGATTCTCGAACTGGTTCGGGATGAAACTGCCCGGTATTTCCGCTTGCAGCGCCAGCGCCTTGCGGATGGCTCCGGGCATTCTTTCCGCCGCGGGTGTCAGAACAACTTCTGCCCCGTATGCCTGCAGCAGCTTGATTCGTTCCGCGGACATATTGTCCGGCATGATCAGGATAAGCTTGTAGCCTTTGGCAGCCGCATTCATCGCCAGGCCAATACCGGTGTTGCCGCTGGTCGGCTCGATAATGGTACTGCCCGGGGAGATTAAACCTTGCTGCTCGGCGGCTTCGATAAGCGCCGACGCGGCGCGGTCCTTCACGCTTCCGCTCGGGTTGAACCGCTCCAGCTTAACGCACACATCCGCGCTTCCCGGTTCAATAAGCCGGTTAAGCTTGATGACGGGCGTTTCGCCGATGAGGTCGATGACGGTAGATACTATTCGTGGCATAAATTCTCCTTTTCGTGGTAGTTAAAAAACCGGCAACCGTGGCGTAATGCTACGCAAAAACGGCTTAGCAGTTATTTTAAAAAGCACTCAACGAAATTTATTGTTGGCCGTTAGGAATGGCCGGATAAAGAACCATCCGGCGATTGGAACGATGCCAACACAAAACATAAGGGTAACGATTGCCGCCGGCGTCTGCGTCTGGGAAACGACAATCAGATAGGCGGCAAGACCGATGACACGCCCAATAATAAGGCCCGCCTCGCGGAGAACAATGAGCTCCTCGCGGTTAACGGCGCTTTCCTCCGAGTGACCGATCAGATCGAACACACGGGATGTCATCGGGATAATGTACAACGGTATAAACAAGGATGTGCCTATGCCAAAGATAAGCAAGGTGCTGTAGCTGACTTTGTAGAACAACGGAAGAATGATCAGACCAATCATAATCGTACCTGCCAGCATCGCGATTCTGCGGTTGCCCGGTTTAAGGCGCTTGCCGACAAACCAGAAGCTGATTAGAGCAACAAGGGAAGTAATCAGCGAGAAATTCCCCAGCTTCCCTTCGTTTTTCGTTGCGATATAGATGACAAGTCCGATCAGGAACATAAAGACACCCTCCCGAACGCCTTGAGTGACAATGGCGCCAAACATCCTCCGCCATGGGTTTCCCTTCTGCTTCAGCTCTTCAATGCCAAGGAACCATTTGTACTTTTCTCCTATAACGCCGCGGTTCTTCAGCCAGAAGCTGCCTACAACAGCAAGCCCAAAGATGACGAGGGATATCGTAAAAATAAGCTTGTAACCGCGCTCGCCATGCAGCGTCGTAATCAGGAAACCCGACACCCACGGGGCAATAATCCCCGATAATGCGCCTAATATGCCTGCCGTTCCATTAAACCGGTCGCGGTTATCCGGCTCGGTGATTTCGAAATAAACGACATTGTATGCCATCCAATAAAAGCCCATTGCCATGCCGCTCAGCATGCCAAGAGGTATGCCGTACGTTTTTGCCTGCTGGCCCAGCATCAATACCATAAAATAAAACGCCCCCGACAGCACGATGCCAAGACGGAGGCTGTACATTTTATGATGTTCCTTTACCCATTTGCCTGCCAGCCAAAAGGTGATGCCGCTTGTTATGTATTGCCCAAGCGTGTACCAGCCGATTAGCATAAAGGACTGGCTTGCTTTCCAGAGATAGACCGGGATAAACGTTCCGGACAGCGCGCTTGCTACGCCAAACAGACCTTGTACCGTCAGCAGCAAGATGGCCTGCGAATCCAGCGCTCTGCCTTGGCGAGAACCCTGGACTTCGCGGCCGACTGATCTGCCAGGCATACGCCCGCCGGTCTTAACGCCATGATGACTCTGCTTCAATCCGATTCCTCCTAACAGTGATGTTCCGTTAGGATTCCCAATTGAACAGGCTGCATGCCGTTTTTCCAGTAATTACTCTTTTGGAGCAAGCAGCTCCAGCATCTGTTTCCGGGAACTCTCGCCCAGTACCGTCGAAGTCTGGAAGCAGGACGGACAGATATAGGTTACCGTTTCAAACGGGGATTGGATAATCGGTTTACCGGTTACGGCATGTACCGTTGGCAGAAGAGATACCGTCTGTTTCCCCGCTTCCAGCATATATTCACGGCAGGAAGGACACTCTGGCGCTTCATCCTGGCCGTCCGTAATTTGACGGATGGTTGCTTCCGCGGCAAGCCAGGAAACATTCATTTGACGGAAGCCTTCGTTGGAATCATCGTCATAGGCATCATCCTGCGGCTGCTGTTGCTTTCCTTGCTCCCCGTCCCAGTTGTCGTCCTGCTCGTCTTCATCGCGGTCGATTCCGATCTGCATCGTGCGGTAGCCGCTCAGTTCATTCTCGCAATGCGGACAATGCTTCTCCGGCCCAATTTCCTCATCCCACACGATCTCGGTATCGCACCATGGGCAAATTGTTTGTTCTTCCATTTCAAAACCCTCCACAAGCTTAATTGTTCATAATATAGATAACGCCTAGACCGAAAAATATTATGGCGATTGCGAGCAAAATTCCCCACAAATATTTCATTGATGTCCTCCTAAAAGACTTTAAACCTACAATATAACCGTTGCTCCAATTACATAGGACAGCGATATGGAAATAATCATGGCAATAAACCCCACCGCCCGGTTGTCCTTTGCGATTTCGTCGTCGATCTTGAACACCGGCGTAAGAAACTCAAACAAGAAGTAGGCGGCAAGCAATATGATAAAGCCAAAGATCCCCCAGATCAGACTTTCGTAAACGGATATGTTCGCTTCAATGGAAAACCTGAAAATATTGCAAATCCCGAAAATTTTCCCGCTTGTCGCCATAGCTACCGCCAAATTGCCGTTCTTGATTTCTTTCCAGCAATTATAACGGGTTACAAGCTCAAACACGGACAAAAAAACGATAAGCGACAGCACAACCAGCGATACATAAACGAGAGATGCCGCATACGAATTGCTGAGCAAACGATCGACTTCATTACCCATCCTTATCACTCCCAAAGGCTTGCTTGCCGTGCCGCAAGCTTAACGGCGAAGCTATTTCAGCTCCGCCACGGTTACGCCTGCGCCGCCTTCGCCGTATTTTCCGAGACGATACGTCTTCACAAGACTATGCTTGCGCAAATATTGCTGGATTCCCGCACGCAATACGCCGGTACCCATGCCATGGATGATATAGACCTGACCAAGGCCGCCCAAATACGATTCGTCGAGGAAACGATCGACTTCAATGATAGCTTCCTCCAGATTCGCTCCGCGTAGATCAAGCTCCATCCGGAGGCTGTCTTCCTTGGAGCGCTTCAGGCTTGCCGTCTGCTTTGGCTGCTGCTTGTTAAGCTGAGCCACGGGCTTGATCAACTCCAGGTCATCAAGAGCAACCTTCATCTTCATAATGCCGAGTTGGACGGTAGCATCCGATGCGCCTATCTCTACAACGATGCCTTTCTGATTGAGGCTATAGACCATAACCTCATCGCCGGCTCCAATCTTCGCCGGCTTCTTCGCTCCGCCGCCTGCCGGACGCTTCTTCTTCGTGGCAAGCTCCGGTGCCGCTTCCTCCAGCCTGCGCTTCGCTTCTATAAGCTTATGCTCCTTTACGGAGGCACCTTCCTCCAGAGCAAGCCTGCGCAGGTCCGCAATGATCTGATCGGCTTCGCGTCTGGCTTTGGCAACCGCCTCATGCGCTTCCTCCTGAGCCTTCTGCAGCATTTTGTCGCGCTGCTCTTCGAAGCGCTCCAGCTCGGCTTCATGGCGTTTGCGCTGCGCTTCCATCTCGCGGCGCATCATCTCTGCCGTATTGCGCTCCGATTCCGCGCTTAAACGGTCTTCCTCAAGGGAAGCAATCATATTCTCCACGCGTTGATCCTCTTCGCTGACCTCGCCGCGGGCATGATCAATTATCGCTTGGGAGAGACCAAGCCGTTCGGCAATGGCAAACGCATTGCTTCGGCCGGGAACGCCAACGAGCAGCCGGTAAGTCGGGCTAAGCGTTGCAACGTCAAACTCCATGCTCGCGTTAATGACGCCTTTGCGATTATAAGCGTAAGCTTTCAGCTCGCTATAATGCGTAGTCGCGATAATCCGGCTGTCGAGCTTGTGGATATGCTCCAGAATGGCGATCGCAAGCGCCGAGCCTTCGGCCGGGTCCGTTCCCGCGCCGAGCTCATCGAGCAGCACAAGGCTCTTCGACGTCATTGACTTTAAAATCCGGATAATATTCGTCATATGGCTGGAGAAGGTACTAAGGCTTTGCTCAATGCTCTGTTCATCGCCGATGTCGGCATAAATGGAGTCAAACACGCAAAGCTGGCTGCCTTCTTCAGCCGGAACAAACAAACCGGACATCGCCATCAGGCTGAGCAGTCCTACAGTCTTAAGGGATACCGTTTTACCGCCCGTATTCGGACCGGTAACGATAATAGCCGTAAATTGGTTGCCCAGCTCCACATCAAGCGGCACAACCTTCTCCGGATCGATCAACGGATGACGGCCGCGTTTGATTTTGAGAAAGCCCCTGTCGTTCATGCGCGGCAGCGTGGCTTTCATTTCATGCGCAAGCCGAGCTTTGGCATAAGCGAAGTCCAGCCTCCCCAACAGCTCCTGGTTATATAGCAGGTCCTCCACATGCTCCGCCGCGCGGGCCGTCAGCTTTTGCAGGATTTTCTCGATTTCGCGAAGCTCCGCGGCTTTGGTTTCGCGCAGCTTGTTGTTCATCGATACGATGGCTTCCGGCTCAATAAAAAGGGTAGCGCCGGAACCGGACTGGTCGTGGACAATCCCGCCAAAATGCGAACGGTACTCCTGCTTGACCGGAATGACATAACGGTCGTTGCGCAGCGTAATGATGGAATCCTGCAGCATCTTCTGCACCGAAGACGAACGGATCATCTGCTCCAGCTTCTCCCGGATTCGAGACTCGCCGCTCCGCAGCTCGCGGCGAATGGACGCCAGCTCGGGACTTGCGCTGTCCATAACCTCCGCGTTATCGTCGATGCAATCAAAAATGGCATCCTCCAGCGGCTTATGCTCCGATAACTGCTCAGTCAGCCCGAACAGAAGGGGAATCGGGTCATCCTCATGAAGATTGTCGATATGCTTCTTCACCCGGCGTGCGCCCCTGGCCGTTGCCGCGATGTCCAGCAGCTCCGCGGGATTCAGAGTCCCGCCGATTCGCGCGCGATGCAGGGAAGCGCTAATATCGACAACGCCCCCAAACGGCGCATTACCTTTCAGCCTGTCGGCTTTGTACGCTTCGTCGGTCGTCTGCAGCATAAGCTTGACGTCTTCCAGATCGGAGACGGGAGCAAGCTGCCCGGACACGTTTTTTCCGAGCGATGTGGCGGCATGATGCACCAATTTATTCGTAATTTTATGGAATTCCAAAGTGGATAAAATTTTGCTGTCCAAGTGAACACTCCTCTCGCCCTTATATTATAGCTGATCGGTGTTTAGGATGCACGACATCACCGCTTGATTCATACATGTTTCCCCGATTAATGGTCATAATAAGGGAGGAAACGCACCATACTTAGGCTAACCTAACATAAGGAGGCTAATGATATGAGTTTTCTTGGTCATGTTGTCCGTTTTATCGTTGCAGCCATCGTTCTGATGGTAGTCGGCTGGATCGTTCCTCAATTTAGCGTCGGCGGGTTCTGGAGTGCACTTCTGCTGGCGCTTGTCATTGCGGCGCTTGGTTGGATCATTGAAGGTATTTTTGGCAAAAAAGTTACCCCGTTTGGACGCGGTATTGTTGGCTTTCTAGCCAGCGCGGCAGTCATTTGGATTGCGCAGTTTATCGTCGGCGGCGTATCCGTCACTTGGCTTGGCGCAATCTTAGCGGCTCTCGTTATCGGGATTATCGACCTGTTCATTCCGGTCAGCACCCCGTACGAGGCAGGCAGAAGCGATTACCGCAACCGTGACTAACAGTAAAAATGCAAAGATTTTTGCCTTAAGCCCTTGTCCTGTCGGAAACGATAGGCGGGGGCTTTTTCATTTGTCACGGGACTGTCACTGCAAATTGGATATGGATAAGCTACAATAGGAAAAGAATTGAATTTCTATGTTTTTGGCTATGAAAGGGGTATAAAGATGAAGAAGTGGCTCATATTTGCATCTGTGCTATGCCTTGTGTTCGTCGTTGCCGCCTGCGGCTCGAACAGCAAGAGCAATAACTCCGGATCGGAGGCAGCAAGTTCTACGGTTGCCGACGTTGTGATTAAAGCAAGCAGCTGGGAATTCGATCAGCCGGAATACCGTATCAAAAAAGGTCAGACCATTAAGCTTGAGCTCATCGATGGCGTTCACGGCGTGGAGATTGAGAAGACAAACGTGAAGCTGACTCAGAATAAAGCAAAAACCATTACGCTCGATGCCGGCGAATACGAAATCAAATGCAACATTCCTTGCGGCGGAGGACATTCGAAAATGTCAGCCAAGCTTATTGTTGAAGCTGCCTAAGCCATATGCTGCGGAGACCTCTTTTTATGAAGAGGTCTTTTTTATTTCCCGCGACATGCCTTCTTGCCACCCTACATATGAATTATAATGATTCCTTTACAAAAGGGTAAGAAAGACTGATGCTATGAACTCTTCCCCTACCGCCTTCCGGTCTGATAAGATGATTCATAAATTATTCTTTTGAGGAGGGGTATGATCCATGAGCTTATTAAACGGACGGATTGCCATCGTAAGCGGTGCAGGTTCGGGACTCGGAAGGGCAACTTCCCTGTCGTTCGCGAAGGAAGGAGCCGAGATTGCTTTGTTAGGCCGCCGTGAAAGCAAGCTGCAGGAGACAGCCGAGCTGATCAAACAGACTACGGGCCGCGAAGCGCTGATCATCCCTACCGACATTACGCAGGAAAGCCAAATTCAATCCGCAGTCCAGCAGGTCATCGACAAATGGGGTTCCATACATGTGTTATTAAATAATGCGGCCGTATTCGAGCCCGGTTCCGTGCTGGAACTAACCTCTGAGAATTGGCATGCGCAAGTGGCCACCAATTTGACGGGACCGTTTCTGCTTACAAAGGCCGTTCTGCCAACCATGCGCAAAAGCAAATACGGCCGCATTATTAATATAACCTCCGGCTTGTCCTGGAACGGAGCAGGCGGTTATGCCGCCTATAGCGCAGCGAAAGCCGGCCTTGAATCGCTGACCCGCACGCTCGCCGACGAAGAGCATGAGCACGGCATCCTGGTTAACCTATACAACCCCGGTACCCTGCGTACCGAAATGCACGCCACCGGCAAGGACCCGGCAGTCGTCACCCCGGACCTCATCCGCTTGGCCAGCCTTCCGGTAGGCGGGCCAACCGGAACTATAGTCAGCTACGGGTAACGAAACGGAGGAAGCCGTTCCAGTGCTATTGCATTGGAACGGCTTTTTTGTGCAGAGGCGCGAATCTCTGGCTTTGTTACACCGTATTTCCGTGTTATTTGGTGTTCGCACCTACTCTACGCCTCATCCGCCCGGTAACTCGGCGCATCGTTAAGCTACCTATAAACGTCCGAACGCGGCTCGTTGCGAGCACACATAACATCCTTAACGATGCGGCGCATCGTTAAGCTAGCTGCAAACGTCCGACTCCCTTGCCGAACCAGTATATCAATTTACGCAAAAGAGCCACCTGCTCATGAGAGCAGATGGCTCTTTTCTGTATCGGTTCAGCTATGTTCGATTAATTCTATCCATTCATTGTACTCCGTTTGAAGCTTGCGGTATTCGATCTCCAGCTTCTCATGCTTCACGCCAAGTACGCGAAGCTCCTCGCGAAGGGCTTCCGTTTCACCGGAAGCATCCTGATGCTCAGCCGCCAGTGATTGCGCCTGCTCATCCAGCAATATCCTCAAATCCGCAGCTGCTGCAGCTTCTTTGCGCGCCGCTTCGAGCTGTTCGAGAAGCGATTTCTCTGCTGCTTCCCGATTGCGTTCCGATTCTGTCAAACGTTCAGCCTCCTGCTTCGCTTGCCGCGCAAGCTGCTGCTCGGCTTGAAGCTGTTCGTTAAGCTTCTGAATTTGCAGTCCGGCAGCTTCGATCTGCTGTACCGTGATCCGTTCGCGCGCAGCGGTATATTCCAACTGCTCCATAAGCTCATTCTCGCGTTTTGTTGACTCCGAGAGCTTTTCTTCTTTTTCAAGACTACGAAGCTTCGTCTCTTCCAAGGAAGATTCCAGCTCCTCAATGCGGGAGCGCAGGAGCTGCTGTTGTTCTTCCTGCTTCGCCAGAAGCCCGGAGTACCGTTCCTCCGCTTCCGAAAGACGCTCCTCGTAGCGATGCTCGTACTGCTGGCGCTGCTGATCGAGTGTGCGGCTATGCTCCTGCTCCCGTTCATCCCAATCCGCTTTAAGCTCCTGCTGCTGGCGCTCAAGCTGCTCGATTTGCTCCATGTACTGAAGTTCAAGCAATTCGTTCTGATCGGTGAACTGCCGTTCGAGGGAACGAAGCTGCTCTTGATGCTGCCGCTCCAACTCGGCAATTTGCTGCTCCTGCTTCGCGGCCATAGCGGCATTGTGCGACTTCAGCCGCTCTTCCAGTTCCTGATTCGTCAACTGAACTGCGTCCAGCTGCTGTCTTAGATCAGCATATTGCTGCTCATAACGTTCCTTCAATTCGAATTGCTGCTCGGCAAAACGCAGCTCAAGCTGCTCCTGCTGCTCTTGGTATTTACGTTCCAGCTTGTGCTTGTCCTCTTCATATTGAAGCTCCAGCTCAAGCTCCTTCTCTTCAAAAATAGCGGATGCTTCCGTCAACTGACGCGCTTGTTCTTCCAGACGGCGTTCCGCTTCGCTGTATCGGTCCGCATGAAGCTGCTCAAGAACAGAACGTTCCGTTTCGAATCGTCGCTGCTGCTTCTCCATCTCATCCTGAAGGAGATCAAATTGCTCCTGCAATTGCTGCAGCTTCTCCGTTTGTTCGGCTGCAAGCACTTCAACAGCCGTTTGCAATTCCAGCTGCTTGGAGGCCTGCTGCTCTAATCGCCCTATTTTCTCAAGCGATTGCGCATACTGCTGAGAAGCTTCCTCGAGCTGTTCCTTAACCTCGGCATATTGCCGCTCAAGCTCGTTTGATTGCTGCTCCATCGCCTGGATGGAAGCACGCAGCGCTTCTTCCTGCTCCATCGCCTGCATCAAATGCTCGTCCGCAGCCTGGAGACGAAGCTCATGCAGTTGCTTATCCTGATTCCAAGCCTGCTCCAGCTCGGACAATTTCGTAAGAAGCCTTGTACGCTCCTCAATCCATCCATTGCGGCGGCGTTCAAAATCGGCCTTCAGCGATTGCTCAAGCTGAGCAAGCTGCTCCTGCCACTGCTGCTCCTTCGATTGTATAAGCTCGAGCGTTTTCTTGCGTTCCTGCTCCAACTCTTCCGTAGCAATGACTTGGGCTAATGCAAGCTCGTCTACGGCTTCCGCAACTTTTACCCGCTCGCGCTCCAGTTCCCGTGCCGCTGCCGCTTGCTGTTCCGCGAGGGCTAGCGCGGCTATTGCGCGCTCTTCCTCCAACTTCGCGGACAAAGCTTCCGCTGCTTTCATGCGTTCAAGCTCCAGCTCTTCCGCAGCAAGCGTTTGGTTAAGCTTCAGCTCCTCTGCAGCTTCAGCCGCTTTCGCGCGTTCACGCTCCAGCTGCTCAGCCAGCTCTGCGGCTTTTGCGCGCTCTAGCTTAAGTTCCTCAGCGGCCATGGCTTGCACTAAGGCAAGCTCCTCCTCTGCTGCGGCTTTCTGCTCGGCTATGGCTTGCGAAGCTTTGACACGTTCGCGTTCTACTTGCGCGGCTAATGCTTCCGCGGCTTGCAAACGCTCCCGCTCCAGTTCCTGTGCGGCTTGCGACTGCAATGCGGCCAAAGCTTCCGCTGCCCTTGCGCGCTCGCGTTCGACTTCTTCTTCTGCTAGTGCTTGCGCCAGCGTCAACTCGTCCGCAGCTTCGGCAGCTCTGGCACGCTCTTGCTCAAGCTCCTGCTCCGCTTGCATTCGCAAAGCGGCCAAAGCTTCCGCTGCCCTTGCGCGTTCGCGTTCGAGCTCTTCTGCCGCAAGGGCTTGCGCCAAGGCCAGCTCGTCCGCGGTTTCCGTAACCTTCGCTCGTTCTTGTTCAAGCTCCTGCTCCGCTTGCATCCGCAAAGCGGCCAAAGCTTCCGCTGCCCTTGCGCGCTCGCGTTCGAGTTCTTCTGCCGCAAGGGCTTGCGCCAAGGCTAATTCTTCAGCCGCTTCTACCGCTCTGATCCGCTCTCGCTCCAGCTCTTCAGCAGCCTTCGCCTGCTGCTCCGCTAGTGCTTGTGCAGCTCTCGCACGCTCACGCTCTACTTGCTCGGCCAATGCTTCCGAAGCTTTCGCCCGTTCTTGCTCCAGCTCCTGTGCCGCTTGCGCTTGCAGAGCGGCCAGCATTTCCGCTGCTCCGGCGCGTTCGCGTTCCAATTCTTCCGCTAATAAAGCTTGCGTATGCGCCAGCTCATCCGCAGCCTTAGCCGCTTTCGCCCGCTCTTGCTCCAGCTCGCGTGCCGCCTGCGCCTGCTGCGCGGCCAACAGTTCCGCTGCCGTTACGCGCTCGCGTTCCAGCTCTTCATTCGCCTGCGCTTGCTGCTCCGCCAACCTTGCTTCTGCTGTCGCACGTTCCCGCTCAAGCTGCTCCGCCAGCGCTTCCGCAGCCTTCGCACGCTCGCGCTCCAGCTCCTCCGCGGCCAGCGCTTCGGCCAGCGCCAGCTCCTCAGCCGCTTCCGCTGCCCGCGCGCGCTCCCGCTCCAGCTCCTGCGCCGCCGCCGCTTGCTGCGCGGTTAGCGCTTCCGCTGCCCGCGCCCGCTCGCGCTCCAGCTCCTGCGCCGCTGCCGCTTGCTGCTCCGCCAGCGCTTCCGCTGCCTTCGCCCGCTCGCGATCCAGCTCCTCCGCGGCCAACGCTTCGGCCAGCGCCAGCTCCTCAGCCGCTTCCGCTGCCCGCGCGCGCTCCCGCTCGAGCTCCCGCTCCGCTGCCGCCTGCTGCGCGGCTAACGCTTCCGCCGCCCTCGCCCGCTCGCGATCCAGCTCCGCCTCCGCTTTTGCCTGCGCAAGCTCAAGCTCCTGCTCCAGCTGCTCTGCGGCTAACGCCTGGACGCGCTCGATCTCCTCCGTCGCTTCCGCTTGCGCTAACGCCAGAAGCTCTGCCGCTTCTTCCAGTCTCGCAGCCAGCTCCTCCGCGGCAGCCGCTTTCGCGGCGGCTATCTCGGTTTCGTACTCTCCCCTAAGCTCCTCCAGCTCCGTCTTGGACCTCTGCTGAACAGCCGCAAGCTCCTCTCGCAGCGAAACCTCCAGCCGGCTTGCCTGCTCCAGCAAATCTACCAGCACAAGACGCTTGGCCTCGGCGTCGTGCAGAGTATCGTTTTCTCGACGCAGCCGGAAAACTTCCTCAGTCATCTGAACCGCGGCCAAAACGGCAAGCTTGGGCATATCGAGACGAGGATTGCCGATCGCCAGCTTTTTCATAGCGTCATCGATCGTGCCGGCTACACGCTTTATATAATCAACGTTGTTATGACCCTTAAGCTTATATTGATGTCCGTATATATCAACTGTTACTACGGTTTGGTCAGCATCCATACTGGGTTATCCTCCTATTCAACGTCTCGCGTTTTAAAAGTCATACGCAGATCCTAACATTTGTCTTCATCTATGTAACAAAAAACGATTGCGAAAGTTGCAAATCTGTGAAAAAACTCATCTTTCATGCCTTTTTTTGCGCAAAAAGCACAAAAAAAGCCGCATCGAAAGTTCACAAGGAACTATTTCGATGCGACTTAAAAGGTTTCCTGCCTACTTTCTTAATTCAGCGGCAAAAGATTGTTCAAGCTCGGCAACGACTTTGCCGTGCAGCTCGGTCACTTCTTCATCGGTCAGCGTACGGTCGGCATGACGGTAAACGAGCGCTACGGCAACGCTCTTCTTGCCGGCTCCAAGCTTTTCGCCGGTGAAGACGTCGAACACCCGAACGGACTCGAGCAATTCGCCCGCAACAGCCCACGCGGTTTCTGTCAGCTTCGCTGCCGGAACAGCCTGGTCCAGCACCACGGCGATATCGCGCTGCATAGCCGGGTAGCGAGGAAGAGCCTTGTATTCGATGCCGGAATCAGCCAGCCCATACAAGGTGCCCAATTCTATCTCAGCCACGTACGTGTCGGCAAGGTCGCTTTCATGCTGCAAGGTCGGATGAAGCTGGCCGACGTAACCGATCGTTTCCGGTCCATGGGCGGTATCCACGATAACCGCCGCCGTTCTGCCCGGATGGAAGTTCGTTGGCTGAGCCGATTCGTAACGTACCTTCGAGGTCAAGCCAAGAACATCAACCACGGTTTCCAGAACGCCTTTTGCATCGTAGAAATCTACAGGCTCCGCTTTACGGTTCCATTGCGCGTCTACACGGTTGCCCGTGAGCAATACCGCAAGGCGCTGCTTCTCTTCCGGAAGGCGCGTAAGCTGCTCTTCTTCCGTATGGAAGACGCTGCCGATTTCGAAAATCGCTGAAGATTCATTTTTACGGTTGCGGTTATACGTCGCTGTCTCAATCAGCTGGGCAATCAGCGTAGTACGGAGAACGCTGCGGTCCTCGCTCATCGGCATAGCCAGCTTCACCGGTTTCAGATCCTTGCCGGTCAGCTCAGGGAACAGCTCGGTGCGGGAAGGTCCCGTAAACGAGTAGCTGATCACTTCAAAAAGACCCGCATCGGTCAATCTTCTGCGCAGCTCGCGGCGGATCGTCTGCGGCTTGGTCAGCCCGCCAGGCGTCACATCGCCGTGAATCGGCGTAGTAGGAATATTGTCGTAGCCGAACAACCGGGCTACTTCTTCAATTAAGTCGACATCGCGCGTAATGTCGCCGCGGCGCGTAGGCACCGTTACGGCGAACAGGTCATTGGCATCGGATAAACGGTAGCTGAAATGCAGGCGGTCAAAAATCGTCTGAACCTCAAGGCGCGACAGCTCCGTTCCGAGGTAACCGTTGATTTTGTCCAACGTGACTTCAACAACAGCCGGCTCTGTTTTCGCAACGACCGCTTCCACGATTCCTTCTGCCACAAGACCGTCGGCAAGCTCCGCAATAAGAGCAGCCGCACGATTCAGCGCCGGAATAACGCGGGCCGGATCCACTTCCTTCTCGAAGCGGATGCTCGACTCCGAACGGAGACCCAGCTGGCGGGAGGTTTTGCGGACGGTACCGCCGTCAAACTTCGCCGACTCCAGCAGGATATTAACCGTCTGGTCGTTGACTTCGGAATTCGCTCCGCCCATAACGCCTGCCAGCGCCACAGGCTTCTCGCCATCCGTAATAACGAGCATATGAGGCTCAAGCGTACGCTCCTGGTCATCCAGGGTTACGATCTTCTCGCCTTGCTTCGCCTGACGAACGTCGATTCGGCCGGTTGTAAGGGCATCCGCGTCAAAAGCGTGCAGCGGCTGGCCATATTCCAGCATAACGAAGTTTGTCACGTCAACCACGTTGCTGATCGGACGAATGCCCGCAGCGATCAGCCGGTTTTGCAGCCATTGCGGGGATGGACCAATCTTTACGCCTTTGATGTATCGCGCGCTGTAATGCGAGCATTGCTCCGGAGCGCTGATCGATACCGAGATATGGCTGTCCGCACGGTCTGCCGCATGGTTAACGGCCGGTTCGGGGATGCGCACCTCGCGGCCGGTCAAAGCGCCAATCTCGTAAGCAACGCCCAGCATGCTGAGGCAGTCCGAACGGTTGGGCGTCAGATCCAGCTCAAGCACCTCGTCGTTTATGCCAAGCACATCGCCGATCGGCGTGCCAACCGGCGTCGATGCCGGAAGCACGAGAATGCCTTCCTGCTGCTCCTTCGGAAGCAGCTTGTCGTTAATGCCGAGCTCCTTGGCCGAGCAGATCATGCCCTGCGATTCCACGCCGCGCAGCTTCGCTCGTTTGATTGCGAAATCTCCCGGCAGCTTCGCGCCGATCATCGCAACCGGAACCTTTTGGCCGGCGTCCACGTTTTTCGCGCCGCATACGATTTGAAGCTCTTCGCCCGTACCGACGTCAATCTTGCATACGCTAAGCTTGTCGGCATCCGGATGCTTCTCGCGGGATTTAACGTAACCGACTACAACGCCGGTCACCCCTTTGTTGAGGGACTCCACGCCGTCGATCTCGATACCTCCGCGCGTCATTTTTTCCGCTAATTCTTCGCCCGTATAGCCTGTCAAATCGATATATTCATTTAACCATTGGTAAGATACTTTCATCGCTTGTTTCCCCCTCCCCTTTACATTCTCGCGAATTGGCTTAAGAACCGCTGATCGTTCGTGTAGAAATGACGGATATCGTCGATGCCGTATTTCAGAAGCGCGATGCGCTCAACGCCCATGCCGAAAGCAAAACCGCTCACTTCCTTCGGATCGTAGCCGCCCATCTCGAGAACGCGCGGATGCACCATGCCGCAGCCGAGAATTTCAAGCCAGCCTGTCTGCTTGCACATCCGGCAGCCGTGGCCGCCGCATTGCACGCAGGTAACGTCAACCTCCGCGCTTGGCTCCGTGAACGGGAAGAAGCTTGGGCGGAGACGGATTTGCGCCTGCTGCCCGAACATTTGCTGCACGAATTGAAGCAGCGTGCCTTTCAGGTCGCTCATTCGGATGTTTGGACCAACGACAAGACCTTCAATCTGATTGAACATGAACGAATGCGTCGCGTCGTCGTCATCGCGGCGGTATACTTTGCCCGGGCAAATAACCTTGATCGGCTTGCCGTTCATTTGCTGCATCGTACGGACCTGAACCGGCGACGTATGCGTACGCATCAGGATGTCTTCCGTAATGTAGAACGAATCCTGCATATCGCGGGCAGGGTGGTTCTTCGGCAGGTTAAGCGCTTCGAAGTTGAAGTAATCGGTCTCGACCTCCGGACCTTCGGCAATGGAGTAACCCAAGCCTACGAATACATCCTCGATTTCCTGCGCGACCTTGTTCAGCGGATGCACCGCGCCTGTCGGCAAAGCTTTGCCCGGCAGCGTTACGTCAATGGTCTCCGCGCGAAGACGGTTTTCCGTCTCGGCCGCGAGGAACGCGTTTTGCTTCTCGTCGATAACGCCCTCGATTGCGGCGCGCACGTCATTGGCCACCTGCCCGATAATCGGACGCTCTTCCGCGCTCAGACCGCCCATCCCGCGCAAAATCTCGGTCAGCGCCCCTTTTTTTCCTAAGTATTTCACACGCAAATCATTCAGCTGCTGCGGATTGTCGACCTGGTGCAGCTCTTGCAGCGCTTCAACGCGCAATGCTTCCAAACGCTCTTTCATCGTAAAAACTCGCCTCCATTGTGGAATTTATAACAACAATAGCAACAAAAAAAGGCCTTCCTCCCCGCAAGGGACGAAAGACCGTGGTACCACCCTAATTCGGATTGCCCAAAAACAGCAACCCCTCAAATCCCGTTAACGGCGGGAACCGGACCTTCCCTAATTCGCGTTCGGCCATTGGCGGCTTGAAGCGGTTCAGGCGTCTGCTCCGGAGTGAACTTCGGCAGCCTAATCCCGTAAAGACGCTCGCAATCCATGGCGTCTTCTCCCTGTACGGAAGCTCTGCTTACTTATCTCCATCAAAGCTTTCTCTATTGGACACAATAATCTATATTATATGCATTTCCTGATTTCCTTGCAACCATTCGCTGCTTGGCAAGTTTATTTTTCGAGCAGCCCCTGCTCGTAGGCATAACGGGTCAGCTGAACGCGGTTATCCAGATGAAGCTTCTGCAAAATATTTTTCAAATGGTTCTTGACCGTATGCTCGGATAACCCGAAGGCAACCGCAATCTCCTTGTTCGACTCTCCCGTCACAACACGCTCAAGAATATCCTTCTCGCGGGAAGTAAGCGGCGTTGTCATTGCAGAGGCATCACCGGGCATCCCGGATTTAGTACCGGCTTTTGCCGGGTTTGTCCCGTTTGACGAGGCCGCCGAAGTAAACTCCTGCAGCAGCCTGAAAGCAATTTCCTTCGACATGGGCGCTTCGTCATCCACAACGGCCCGGAGATATTCTCTCCATGCGGAAGGAGACAGATTTTTGAACAGATAGCCTTGCGCTCCCCGCTTGATCGCTTCGAACAAATGAGTAATGTCGTCCGAGACCGTCACCATAACAATCTTGAGAGCCGGGTACAAAAACTTCAGCTGCTGCGTCGCCTCAAGCCCTCCCATGCCGGGCATATTGATGTCCATCAGCACCAGATCGGGCAGCACGTCATCGATCCGGGCAATCGCTTCTTCGCCGCTGGCCGCTTCGCCGACAACCGCAAACTCCGGATCCGCTC
Organism: Paenibacillus sp. BK033; assembly: GCF_004345425.1. Classification (GTDB taxonomy): domain Bacteria; phylum Bacillota; class Bacilli; order Paenibacillales; family Paenibacillaceae; genus Pristimantibacillus. The sequence goes on along the minus strand of NZ_SLVP01000001.1, from coordinate 260,797 downwards.
CGATAATTTCCCGCATGCCTTCCCTTCCGTGAGGATGATCATCCACCAGAAATACCCGAATTGCTTTACTCAATTTCCTTCACCTCCGGATTGAATGCGTACCGTTGTTCCCGCGCCTGCCGCGCTTCTAATATCAAACAACCAGCCCATCTGTTCTGCTCGATCCCGCATCATGCGGATGCCGTACCGGTCCTTCGCTTCGATCAGGCCAGGGTCTGCTCCAACTCCGTTATCCTTTATTTCGCATACAAAATCCTCTTCGCCCTGCTGCCGGCTTATAACCTCAACCTCGGTCGCCTGCGCGTATTTGCGGACGTTCATCAGCGCTTCCCGAATAATCGACTGCAGCTCGACCAGCTGTTTGTTGGATAACGCGCCTTCCGGCAGCTGCCAATCGAGCTTTGCGCGAACGCCGCTGTTTTGCAGCAAATCATTCACCGCCCCATGAATGGCGTTCAGCCATGAATCATCTACGACTACGGCCGGAGACTGCAAACTCGCAATGGACTGCCGGACATCCTCGTAGACATGCTTAACCGTCTGTCTGATTTGAACGGTCGTTTCCCTCGCGTCATCGCCCAGCCCCATATGCTCCAGCTTATCCAGCTTTACGGAAAGCAGGAACAGCGATTGCGAGATGCCGTCATGAAGCTCGCGTGCCAGCTGCTCCCGCTGCTCGAAGGAAGCCTTGGACACCCGCTCGCGTTGAAGGGCTTCCTGCGTCTGTTCCAGCTTGCCAAACAGTCCGCGCAATAAAGTCAGTGTAAACAGAAACACAAGGGCCGGGGCCAAAAAGTTACCCAGCTCCATTGAAATATACGGAAGCAGGAAGACGTGCCGGACGTACTCCCACAAACCTACAACAATAGTAGGGATCCATAAAATTAAAAATTTCAGAGATTTGTAGGACATTTTTGCATCTCCTAAAAAGAATTATCACACAAACGGCCTTTGGGCTGTTCGTGATGATTCTTGCTTCGTAAGCATTCGCTTAAAGAATTATCACACAAACGGCCTTTGGGCTGTTCGTGATGATTCTTGCTTCGTAAGCATTAACTTTTATGAATGGCGATAGCGATTCATACTTCGTAAGCATTCGCTTAAAGAATTATCACACAAACTGCCTTTCGGCTGTTCGTGATGATTCTTGCTTCGTAAGCATTAACTTTTATGAATGGCGATAGCGATTCATACTTCGCAAGCATTCGCTTATGAATGGCCATGCTTAACTAATGCGATAAAAGATTAATGCTGATAACATTTCCCGGGTAATGCTTATTGTGACTCCCTCAAGTGTACTAGACGCCTTGGGAAAGAACAATTCGTATAAGAACGCTTCGCCGCGAGCACAATGAAAATGAGAGAGGAGGATTACCGATGACCAACAATCATTTCAAGCTTGCTGAGCTTGAGAAGCATACGGAAGCGCTTGAAGAAATCCGACAATTAGAGCAAAAGCTGACCGGACAGATAGGTTCAACGATCAGCTTAATCGCTTACGAGTCCGAGGACGAACATAAGTAGATACTACGCCCCCATTTTAGCATGGGGGCGTTTTTTCTATTGACAGGAAATCAAATTTCAATTATTTTTGTTGTACATACAAAATAGAAGTCATCAAACCGCAAGGAGGGCATAGGATATGTCAAAAGACATCGACCCCGCAGCGGCTGCGGATTTAGAAGAACAAGTGGATAATCCCGAGGCTTTCCTGCACACCTGCTTATATTTTACGGCGAACCGCCTGAGCAGGGCCATTACCCGCATGGCGGACGATGCTTTTGCTGCAACGGGGCTTGCGCCCGGTTACGGCTATGTTATTCGTCTAAGTGTCGCCAAGCCCGGTATTACGCAAAAGGAATTATCCGAGAAGCTGTACATCACCCCTTCTACCCTGACACGGTTTATCGACAAGCTGGAAGCCAAGCAGCTTGTTGAGCGCAAGGTTCAAGGCAAAACCGTTCTTGTCTATCCGACGGACAAAGGCCGCGAGCTGGAGCCAACGATTCGCTCCGCCTCCAAAAAGCTTCTTGAATCTTACCAAGCCATTCTTGGCGTAGAAGCGTCATCGCAGCTGACGCATTCCTTGGAATCGACAAGCGAACAGCTGGAGAAATAGCAACTTTAGTTCCTTAACCGGAACTTTTGCTTTCATACATTTGTATGTACAAACAAAATAAATCGAGGTGCGAAATGAATCAGGTCAAAAGCAAGTTTTATTACGGGTGGATAATCGTACTGCTTACCTTTGTTACGCTGCTGGTATCGGCAGGCATTCGTTCCATGCCAAGCGTCTTGATGATCCCCTTCCAGGACGAATTCGGCTGGAGCCGGGGAGAGATCTCAAGCGTGGCATCCATCGGCATTTTACTATACGGTCTGGTTGGCCCGTTCTCCGCTGCCCTGCTGCTGCGCTTCGGCATCCGCAAGGTCGTGCTTCTTTCTCTAGCCGTATTGGCCGCAAGTCTTGCCGTTACGCCCTTCATAAATGCGTTGTGGCAATTTGATCTGCTGTGGGGCCTTGTCTCCGGGCTTGCAACCGGCATGATGGCCAACGTGCTTGGCGTTACCGTCAGCAATCTGTGGTTTGTGAAGCGTAAAGGACTGGTTGTTGGCATGCTGACGGCAAGCGCCGCTGCCGGACAGCTGTTGTTCCTGCCGCTGCTTGCCAAAATGACCTCCGATTACGGCTGGCGCTCCGCGATGTATACGGCTGTTATTGGCATTGTCACGGTGTTTGTGCTGGTTGCCATCTGGATGAAAAACCATCCTTCCGATGTGGGTGCCGCTCCGTACGGCACGGACGAGATCGTAAAGCCAACGCCTTTCCGCGGCAATCTGTTCCTGGCCCCAATCAAGAATCTCGGTTACGCGATGAAAAATAAAACGTTCTGGCTGCTCGCCGGCACCTTCTTTTTCTGCGGCTTCTCTACAAACGGCCTGATCGGAACCCATCTCATTGCCGCCTGCGGCGATCACGGGATGGTTGAGGTTGCCGCTGCCGGACTTCTGGCCATGATGGGCATCTTTGACCTCTTTGGCACCACGATCTCCGGCTGGCTGTCGGACCGCTTCGACAGCCGCTGGCTGCTGTTCTGGTATTACGGGCTGAGAGGGCTGTCGCTGCTGTTCCTTCCTTACGCGCTGGATGCTACGCCGGCTATGCTTGTTATTTTCTCCGTATTCTACGGCCTGGACTGGATTGCGACCGTACCGCCTACAGCCAAGCTCGCCGGAGAAACGTTCGGCAAGGAAAAATCCGGCATGATCTTTGGCTGGATCGTGGTTGCCCACCAGATCGGCGCTTCCACCGCCGCGTACGGCGCGGGCCTTATGCGAGACTGGCTCGGCAGCTATTCGCAGGCTTTTGTTATCGCAGGCTTCACCTGCTTCTTTGCCTCCCTGATGGCGATTCGGGTAAAAAGACATCTGGCGGAGCGCAAGGATATGACGCTTCAAGCTTAATAGTCGCCAAAAAGCCTCGGGCTGCTCCTTGAATACGGAGTGCCTGAGGCTTTTTGCGATTGACCGCTCTTGCTATCGATGCTTGCGGGATTCGGCTGGCTTACTCGTGTGACGTCCCATTCAGCGATTCAATTGCCCGTGCTTATTCCGCTAACGAAACTATGTATTCTTATTTCGCAAAGATCAGCTGCTTCCAGAAGCTAATGAAACTTAGTAACGTTATTGGGCCGAATAGAGACTGGAATCTGCAAAAAATAACCAAATAGCGATATGGGGTTTCGTTAGAAATTCAGAGGCCTTAAATTCGGGCAAATAGCGTGTTGTAGTTTCGTTAGGTGTCATGGGTGGCGCCAGCGGCTGAAAATCTCGGATACAAATACCGTATGGGATTTAGCCAGCGAGAAAAAACGGATAAACAGCAAAACAATCTTTATTTCAGGAGATTTGACCTATTTTGATCTAGTACAAAATAGGGGATTTTTACATTTTGGAAATAAAAAAAGAGAACGCGCCAAAAGGCGTTCTCCCGTTCAAGCTTTATCGTGTTATTTCAGAAACTTCACCAGGTCCAGCTTAACCTCTTCTACCCATACATCCGTAATTTCAGCATCTCTGAAGTATTTCCAGGCTTCGTAATAGACCTTTGTCATGTAGACGGATACATCATAACGTCCCATAGGGAATGTGACCTTATAACCTTCAAAAAATTCTCCCGTGATCCCATCCTCAGTCATAGCTAATCTCTCCCCTAGCCCTAGATCATACCTCTACATCATATCTAATTTTAGGAGATTATGTGCTTCCAGTCTAGCAGTAAATTTACATTTCATGAAAGCTTTAGTTTAGTGGTCAAGCTATTTATGAAATCCGGCCACGATGAGCCGGGAACGGGCGGAAAGCCGCGGTCAGACGGCCAGATATAAACCCAGCCCTCAAGCTCGGGAGCTCCGACATCTTGAACCCAAACCCGGTCGTAGTCATTGTTTTCCTCGATGCCGTAAAACTCCTCCAGCTCGTCGAGAACAGCGAGTCCGGCACGGTCGATCGTCAGCCACAGCCCCTCAATCACCGCCCCGTCTGCTCTTGCCGCCTGATCTCTAACCGCAGCGGGATAAGCTCCCACGTTCACCAGCCTGCCCGCGATCATGCCGCTTCTGCTATGCATGAGGAAAGGAGCGATGACAGCATGGTTGATTAAACCCGGAAGCAGGGAGCCGTATGCAAACACGGTAATCTTGTCCCGTACTGACATGAGTTACGCCTTGCCCGGCGCCTGGAGTGTAATCCCCTCATTGACCAGCGCCTCCCGGATACGGGAGGCAAAAAGAGCCGCGAGAGGACCATCGCCGTGCAGGCAAATCGTGTCGGCCTGTACGTTCACCAGTGCGCCTTCCGGGGTAAAAGCGATACCTTTCGCTGCCATCGCTACCGCTTGGGCGGCCGCCTGGTCCGCATCATCCAGGACGGCTCCATGCTTGCCGCGAGGAGCGAGACTGCCGTCCGGCTCGTAAGCTCGGTCCGCAAACACCTCGGCTGCGGAAGGCAGACCGTATTTCTTGGCCGTATCCAGCAGCAGGCTGCCGGATTGACCGTAAATCATAAGGCAGTCATCAACAGCCAAAGCCGCTTTGACGATCGCCTCAGAAACCGCCTTATCGCGGTTAGCCATATGATAAAGGGCTCCGTGCGGTTTCAGGTGAGCCATTTCCCCGCCTAATGCCCGGACAAAAGCCCGTAATGCGCCAGCCTGGTATAAAACAAAATCGTATACCTCGGCTGCGGTTACCTGCATCTCACGGCGGCCAAAGCCAAGCCGGTCCGGCAGACCGGGGTGGGCGCCGATGGCGGCGCCCGCGGACAAAGCCTGCTTCACGGCAGCATGCATCGTGTGGGGATCGCCGGCATGAAAGCCGCATGCGATATTTACGCTTGTAATATAGGGGAGAAGCTCGGCATCTTGCCCGAAGGAATAGTTGCCGTAGCCTTCCCCGAAATCGCAGTTGAGATCAACCGCGCGCTTGTCCGTATTGCTGTTTACCATGCTGGTTCTCCTTTCGTTTAAGGCTGACGGCTGCGAATGGCGGCGGCCAGATAGCGGATGTCCTGCTCGCGCTTGCGATCCAGCCGCTGCGCCTCGCCTAAGGTAACAGGCTGGAACCGGATCGTATCGCCCGGTTTCGCTTGGGCGAGTAGCGGCATGTCGACCGTAGCGACATGCGCGATTTTGGGATAGCCGCCGGTCGTCTGGCAGTCGGCGGCCAGAATGATCGGCCCCCCGCCGGGCGGCACTTGCACGGCGCCGGGCGTTACCCCGTGCGAGAGCAGCTCCGCACGGGACTCTCTTGCAAGCGGGGTGCCGGTCAGTCGGCACCCCATGCGGTCCGAGGCGGGAGCGACGGTATACCGCTCCCGGTACAGGGCTTCACGGGCAGCTGCGCTGAACTGCCCGTGCTCGCTCCCCGGCATCGCGCGAAGCACGATGCCGTCTTCGCCGTCGCCGCCGCCGTAGGCGCCCGGCGGCGCAAACCATGGCGCGGCCGCCCACGGCAGGCGGCGGCCCGCGCCTTCCGGCGCTGAAGCGGCGGCTTCGCCCTGCCGCGCCAGCGCCGTTGCCCATGCGGCTGCCCACCGGGACGGGGCAGCTGCGCCCTGCGCCGCGCCGCAGGGCAGGGCGTCGCCGGCGGCAAGGCGCCGCCCGGCAAGCCCGCCCAGCGCGGCGCGCGCATCCGTGCTGCGGCTGCCAAGCTCGCGCGGCACGCCAAAGCCTCCCGCTGCCGCCACGTAGGCCCGGCAGCCGCTGACAGCGCGGCCAAAGCGCAGCACCGCGCCGCGCGGAACAAAGACCGGCCGCCACATCGGCAGCTCTTCGCCATCAATCGTTGGCTCCAGATAAGCGCCGCAAACGGAAAGAAGCAGATCCATACCGGCCTCCAGCTCAGGGCCAACAAGCGTCACCTCAAGCCCCGCTTCCCCTTCCTCGTTGCCCACCAGAAGATTCGCAATCCGCAGCGCGTACCGGTCCATCGCGCCTCCGGCAGCTATGCCCGAGGAACGGTAGCCGTCTCTCCCCAAATCCTGAATCGTGGTCAACAGGCCGGGTCTTAACACCTTTATCCCGGCTTCCGTTCTTATGCTGGAGTCTGTCATAAGCGGCCCTCACCTCCGGACACGGGAATAAATCGGACGCGGTCCCCCGCCCGTAGAAGCACGGGCTCGATGCGTTCCTTGTCAAACATAGAAATCGGCGTATAGCCGATAATCTGCCACCCCCCTGGCGTAGCAAGCGGATAAATACCGGTCTGCCTTCCCGCGATTCCGACGGATCCTGCCGGGACAACGGAACGCGGCACGTCCTTCCGCGGCTGCTCCAGCTTCTCCGGCAGCCCGCTCATATACGGAAAGCCGGGCATAAACCCAATCATCGCCACGGTATATTCCACCCTGGAATGCTCCTCGACGAATTCCGCCGCCGACAGCCCCGAGCGCTCCGCCGACTCTTCCAGATCCGGGCCGTAATGGCCTCCGTAGTACACGGGAAGATCAAATCTGCGGACTTTCCCATCCCGTTCGGAAGCGGTTTTTTCATTCTCCACCAACTCCCGCAGCTTCCGTTCCGCGAGCTGGTGCGGAAGCAGAATATCTGCCTCCGGCCCTTGCTCGATTTCCCGCCACAGCGTGGCAGGATCATACAAGACGGTAACGGTCTCGTATGCCGGCACAATATCAATCACCCAAGCTTCGGCTCGCTGCTTCAGCATCCAGGCAAGGTCGGCCATTTGCTTCCAGCCTAGCGCCCCCCGCGTTTCCTGCTGGAGGACAAGCGCACGGTCACCAAGCGGCAATACGTTTACAGTCACGGCTCAGCACCTCCGGCTCTGCTCTTTTCCCCCATTGTAAAAGAAATCCGCGACAACAACCATCCTATGCACGAAAAAAACGAGAGCCGCCATTTCAGACAACTCCCGTTTTTCCGGCAGGGCAATCCCCCACCTTATCTTATTGAACGTACCGGTTAATGACTTCAACCAGCAGATCGTTAAGCAGCTTCGTCTCATACTCGCCTACGGCAGGCTCCAGATGATCGCTGCCGATGCCGCTGTCGTCGGTCAGAAACAGGTAGGTGCCGCCGGTTGCGACGGCCGCGAACCGCAGCAAGTATTCCGTATCCACATCAACGCCGCTTGAAGCGACCGGAATGATGCGAATCCCTGCCTTTGCGGCGTCTTCGATAACGCTGTGCATCTCCTGCATAATTTGAGCTTCGTGATGAGGCGGCGCGTCCAGCACAACAAACATCAGCCTTGCCCGCGCGTTCTCGCTCCATTTATGATCGCTGACCGCATTGCGCAAAGCCTGCTCGACCGCTTCCGGATAATCCCCGCCGCCCTGCGCTTTTTGCATCGCGATAAGCCTTACCGCCTGATCGATATTCGTGGTGAAGGGATTCGCCTTCACGACATAATCATCATGAATATCCCGGTAAAAATTCGTGCTCATTCGGATATCCAGCTGATTGGCATGCTTCTCGCCTACCCGGGCGATGACATCCTTCAGCTCCGCCTCCATATAATCCATCTCATCCTGCATGGAGCCGGTTGTATCCATTACAAACATGACATCCACCTGTTTGGAGTCCGGCAGCTCTCCGTCCAGATCTACCTTCAAGACTCCTTGACCGGGCACCTCGATATTGGATACCTTTTTCTTCTGCTGGTCGGCCGTCACTTCAACGGAATAGCGCGTTCTCTGATAAGGCTGCTCGTTATCCTTGAACAAGCCAGCGAACACGTAGGCCTTGCCATCGGCATTTGTCCTCGCTTCCCAGACGGTTCGATTCTGCTGCCCGATCAGCCTTACCGTCGCATCGGTAACGGCGCGGCCATCCGAGGTCACCGATACTTCCAACCGGTTAAAATATTCAAAGCCCCAATGCGCGGAGCTGTCACTGCCTTCATAGCTGTTGAGCAAATTATTGAACCTTTCCCAGGCGGCAAGGTCATCCCACTCGCCCGCGGTCAGCTGGCCTGCCTGGATTGGCGCGTCGGTACGTCCTTGACGTCGCGCTTCCTCCCGGTGAGACTCGGGTTCAACCGGCTTATCCTCAACCCGGTTTCCCCGGTCATCAGCGGAGGTCTCGGATTGGCTGCTTTTCGCTCCGCTATCCGGTGCCGCTCGGTCGGCGGCATTATTGTTCCGGTTTGAGGAACAGCTGCTCAGAATAAGCAGGAGAACAAGCATTGAAATGATCATGGACATGAGCTTGCTTTTCGTTTTGTTTTTTATCATTTTCCATAACCCCCTTTATTTTCTAAATAGACGATGGGAAATGGCGGATTGTTGCATTAACCGGCAATCAACATTACAATCAAAAGCAGGCATCCTAGCGAAGAATATCGGCCGTTTTATGCCAGTACATGGAGGGCTGCAATCATGGAAACTATTCAACTTAAGGGCATTGAGATTGTATACCGGCAGCAGATGAAGGAGCTTCTGTTCCAGTCCGCTGAGCTTGTGCTAGTGTCGGATTACGGATCAAAGCTATGGTACGTGGACGTTAACGGAGTAAAAGATACCGAGCTGCTTTCATGGTTTGGGCAAAGCGAGGATATCCGGGTCGAATTATACGCAACGGCAGCCGATGGACGAGCCTTTAACGGCACTGCCTATTTGCACCCGAACGAGCCTCATCAGGCCGCGGCCATCCGGGGCGACGGCGAGCTGCGCCAAACCTAAGCCGCTTGTACATAGGGAAGGAGAACGAGAACAACATGACAATTACTTCAAGATTGGTTACCAATGAGCAGGATCTGCAGTCGGTTTACGACATCCGCAAAAAAGTTTTTGTGGACGAGCAAGGCGTGCCGGCCGAGAACGAATACGACGAATTCGAGGAATCGTCCAAGCATGTCCTGGTCCTTTATAATAATGAGCCGGTTGCTGCCGGCCGCGTAAGAGTGGTTGACGGAGTTGCCAAGCTGCAGCGCATTTGCGTCCTTGCCTCCCACCGCAAATACGGACTAGGCCGCGCTGTCGTAGAAGCGCTTGAATCCGTTGCCCGCGAAGACGGCCTCAAGGAAGCAAAGCTTAACGGCCAGACGCATGCCGAAGCCTTCTACGCCAAGCTCGGCTACCATACCGTCTCCGACGTATTCCTGGAAGAAGGCATTCCCCACGTAACCATGAAGAAGACGCTTTAAGGTCCCGTCCCACCAGAAAGGAGCTGCCATGGCCGGCAGCTCCTTTCTTTTTTGTCTTTCCACGCCTTTCTATACATCTCAAGGTTGCCTTTCTTCGTGTACCCTCTCGTACCTGACTAGTTGTGCTTCCCCGTCCTCACTGCCCTTCTCCTCTACCCTCTGCCGCTTGCCATTCTCCACTCGCCTTCCAGCGCTTTGCGCCCCGAGGCTTTGATAATCTCCGTTAAGCCAAGCCCCCTATAAGAGTCGAACTTCGGCACTAACCAAAAACCTCCCTGTTCATCACTTCCACCTACAGCTGCTCCTCATGCTCCACTCTTCGCATCTAACGAAACCTGGTAACCTTATTTACTCAAAATACACACTCCTGAAGTTCTAACGAAACCAGATATCGCTATTCATCCGTTTCACCCTCGTATTCCCTTCAAAACAAGCAAATAACGCTATGTCGTTTCGTTAGAACTCCAAAACCGCCCATTTTCCTCAAATAACGATACTACGTTTCGTTAGCGCTCCGTTAATTGCCTTTTTCTTTTGGAGTATCCTGCAGTCGCGGAAAAATCTACTTCTCCGCAAATCGCACTATATGCTTTTCCCGATCGCGGCGCCTGGAATCCACCAGGCGCCTCCACGTCCCTACCACAAAGGGGCTGCCTATTTTTAAGGCAGCCCCTTTGTGGGAAGAGTGCGCATGTTGGGAAGCACGCGGAGTGAGCGAAGTGAGGGTATTGTATCTCCTGGAAGAGCGGAGCGCCTGCCTTTGTTCCTCTGAATACTCATTAGATGAGTAAATTCAATATTCAGAGGAACAACAGCAGCTGGAAGGAGATACAATCCCGTCCTGAGCAACACGCAGCATTATCCCACCTGAGCATAGACTTCTCCCGCAAATTAAAAGGCTGCCTTAAACCAAGGCAGCCCCACAAACTATTTGCTATGAGCAACTTCCGGAGTCGTCAGACGATCATAGAAGTCCACGCATTTATCTTTGTCTTCCGAATCACGAAGGGCCATAGCCGAGCGTGGATGCTCGTCCAGCATACCCGTGATCATGTAAGGAATAATGTAGCCCCACTCTTCCTTCTCGCGGAGAGGAATCATGTATTTCTCGATCATGTCGAGAACCGGACGTACATTGTATTTCGCGTTTTGCAGGTTAGCGACAAGCAGCTCCGTGTTGCAGTTGCCCGCAGCGCGGCCCATGCCGTATACGGATGCGTCCAGCAGCTCAACGCCTTTTTCCGCAGCGAGCAGCGTGTTCGCGAATGCCAGCTGCATGTTGTTATGCGTATGGATACCAAGGCGTTTGTTAGGCAGATGATGCTGGAATTTCTCAATCAGGTAGCTGTAGTCGTTAGGCTTCAGGCTGCCGTACGAGTCAACGATGTAGACAACGTCCACTACGCTTTCCTTAATCAGTTCAAATGCATCAATCAGCTGGTTCTCCATCACGTTGGAAAGTGCCATGATGTTAAGCGTTGTTTCGTATCCGCGTTCATGGAACAGCTGAACCAATTGCAAAGCCTTGTCAACATCCTGGATGTAGCAGGCTACGCGGATGAGGTCAAGCAGACTTTCGCTGCGCGGCAAAATGTCATTCTCGTCTACGCGACCGATATCGACAAGAGCAGACAGCTTGGTATTGCCTTTGTTAGGGATGACTTGCTTCAGGAAGTTGTCATCCAGGAAGCGCCAAGGACCGGCCGTATCGGCGCCTTTCAGCAGCTTAGGCGAGTTTTTATAGCCGATTTCCATATAGTCTACGCCGGCTTCGTTCAATGTATTATAGAGATGTTGAACGAATTCAACGCTGAAATCCCAGTTGTTCACTAGTCCGCCGTCGCGGATCGTGCAATCGACAATTTTACAATGGCTAGTTTTCGAATTCATGTCCTACTCCTTCTGGTTCAATTATGTTACATCCAATCATACTTGAAATAGATGCGGAACGCAAAATAATTTTGTCGTTTTTTGGATGCGCTTCAGGCTTCCTTCAGCAGCTTTAGAGCCGTCTGGCGGTAGTTTTTCTGGAATTCCTTTACCTCGGGCAACAGCTGCGTCCCGCCGGGTCCGCGCATCATAGCCATGTCATCCGACTTTGCCAATATCTCCAAAAAACGGCTCGCCATAATTCCCGTAACGGTACCCGGATTTTCCGACGACACCTTCTTGTAGCTGGCTTTCACTTCCGGCATCAGCTTCAGATTGCTTGAATCAAAGATTGGCGTATTCGAAAGCCCGTACATATACATTTTCAAATAAGTATCCAAATAGATACTTTCCACCTCCGTATATTCCGGGGAATCCGCATATTGCTTCAGGAAGGTCTCGGCCATTACCGCCCTGCTGGCCAATTCGTTCCACGTAATTACAAGCCCGGCGTCCATGGCAGCCGGATCGTTCGATTCCGCCGCTTTCAAGGCGATGTAGCTGTTTAACGGATTCGATAAGTACATGCTGTATTTCTGCTGGTTGCTGTAGTCAACGATCGGGTAGATGGTGCCTTCCACCCATACCAGCTTATAACCGCCGGACAGCTTAGTCACCACTAACTGCCTGACCGCTTCGTCGGGAATGGACCCCGCGTTTGCCGAGGTAATCGGCCAGTCCATTTCCGTCAATACATTTTGAACATTATCTCCGAAAAAAGCTTCCTGGGAAGACTGCAGATCCTTCGCGTAAAAGGCGTTCAGCTGCCTAACCATCTGGTCGGCATTATTCTGCCCTGCTTTGTTCAGGTTCTCGTTCAGGAAGGAGACGATATCGGAAGCTTCCTTCGCCGTGCTGACCACCGTCTTGAATTTATGTATGAGAGCATCCTGCTCAGAGGTTTTCTCAACGGCTTCCGTGGCTGCAGGCTGCTTGACATCCCGGTCAGTCCGGACGGCATTGTCATTTTGTTCCGCTTTGCTGCATCCCATCAATCCGATCACGATGCAGACGGTCATTAATCTATATAAGGATTGTTTCAGACGAGAATTCATATGCACCCAACCTTCCGTTCCATATAGTGTATGCCAGATTGAGCATATCCATTAGACGACTGGACAGATCGATTGGTTTCGGTCCAAGCGCAAAAAAAACAGGCCGACTGCTCGGCCTGCTCTTTATTTTACCGCCAGCTCCCGCTCGAAATGACCGGAACGGACAACCTTGGTGGACAAATATTTCTCGTTATGAACGGATGCCTCACCCCATAACGGTACGCGCGAGGTAATGTTCATTCCCGCATCGCGAAGGGCTTCCACCTTGCGCGGATTATTCGTAATGATGGATACCGGAGCTTGTCGAAGAAGCTTCAGGACGTCAATGGCTTCGCTGTAGTCGCGTGCATCCTCGGCAAAACCGAGCTCAAGATTGGCATCTACGGTATCGAGGCCTTCCTCTTGAAGCAGATAAGCCATCGCTTTGCTGAACAGGCCGATACCGCGGCCCTCATGGTTAGCCAGATAGAACAATGCGCCTGCCCCATTGGCCGTAATCATCCGCATCGACTGCTTCAGCTGGAAGCCGCAGTCGCACCGCTGGCTGCCGAAGATATCGCCGGTATGGCAGATGCTGTGCATGCGGATAAGCACGTCTTCCTCGTGCTCGAAGTCTCCGTAGACAAGAACGCTCGACTGCTGGAAGTCCGCGTAATGAACTTGATTAAGCTCCGTAATAAGCTCTTCCAAGGATTCGCTCTTCCCGATATCGCGGCGAAGCCAGCTATACCACTGGAATGTTACGGTTTCTCCGTCGAGCTCAACCGGAAGCTTGATTGGACCTACGACGTGGATCGCATGATCGCCATTGTCGATGGTTTTAATTTTATTTTTTAATATCGATAAGATATGTTCATTAGACATGTTTACCGCACCTTCTTTTTAGCTGAATAATAAACCACGGATAATGGACCAAATTCTTGCAGTAGATACCAGTATATTGAGAAATATGCCATAACGCAACAGGCCGCTGGTCCATCTTCGTATTCGCCCGTATAAGCCGGGTTGGACAAAAACAGCCGTTTTCCCGTTACTAATAGTAACTAATTATAAATTCATAAACAAGTAACGTCAAGTTACAAGCCTTACAAAAGTTTGCTTGTATTCATTTTACAATGTGACTATAATGAAATGGAAATGAATCAGAGGTGATCGTAATGGAGCAATCTGACCTTTGTCCGCGCGTGCAAAAAGGGATGGATCTCATTGGAAAACGTTGGATCGGCCTGATTATTTATCAGCTGTTAGCCGGCCCGCAGCGTTTCTGCGCTGTTCAAGCCGCGCTTCCCATCAGCGGCAGGCTGTTATCCGAACGCTTCAAGGATTTGGAGAATGAAGGAATCGTCACTCGCGTTGTTTATCCTGAAATACCTGTCCGCATCGAATATTCCTTGACGGAGAAGGGCCGCGCCCTGGAACCCGTCGTAAGGGAAATCGAGAAGTGGTCACGGGAATGGATAAGCTTGGAGGAAGACCCTTTCTGATACATGATAGACTTGGTAAAAGCCTGTCTTTTTCCGTAATGGAAAAGGCGGGCTTTTTTAATTCTTCTATAAAATATGACCGCCTTCTAATTATAGAACACATGTTCGCCGTATTCAACAGCATTTACAAAATCTTTTTCTAAACTATTTCAATGACGGATTATCGAGGTTTTCGGCTTGGAGACCCGACCTTCTAGCGATCTTCCGGCAGCAGAGGCAGCAGCCTGGCATCCTTCGTAAACCATAACCGGTAGCTGACCAGGCTGAGCACCATTGCCGTCATTGCCGCGGAGGAGGCCAGCACAAACATGATGAGGATTTGATAGCGGACCGCTTCCATCGGATCTGCCCCCGCTACAATCATCCCCGTCATCATGCCGGGAAGCTGCACCAGTCCAACCGTCTTCATGCCGTCGAGCGTCGGGATCATGCTGGCTCTGACGGAGCGCCGCAAGGAACCGTGGACGGCCTGCTTTTCCGTTGCCCCAAGGGCAAGAAGCATCTCCATCTCACCCCTGGCCGTCTCCATCTCTCTCTTCATCTGGTTTAAGAGCAAACCGCATACGATCATCGAGCTTCCAATAATAATGCCGCTGACCGGAATGATATATTGCGGCGTTGGCTCTATAATGCCAAGGCCAAGCAGAATCCCCATCGTTACCCCTTCCGTGCAGGCCAGCGCTAAGGCAATCCGGCTGCGGATCCCCCGGACATGCTTCGCCTTGGCTCCCGCATTCCACGCGGCAACCGTAATCATGCATAGAATAATAATGATAATAAAAGCCGGATGGCTTGTTTCGAATACGAAATGCAGAACGTAGCCGATAAACAGCAGTTGAACCGCTGAACGTAAAGTGCCGATCAGAATTTCCTTCTCCAGCCCAAGCTTCTGTCTCATGGAGATCAAGGCCGCAAACGCAATAAAGCACAAGGTGCAAAGAAGGGCAAAATTGTTCATTCCCCCTCCCCCTTTACTTCCTGCAGGCTGCGAATAAACCGTCTCGCCTGTTCCGTAGCCGGATGTGCGAAAAAGACTCCCGTCACGCTTCTTTCTAGCAAGCTTCCCTCTGCCATAAACCAGACTTGATTGCTGATCATGCGAGCCTGATCCAGATCATGCGTGATCCACAGGTATGCCCGCTCCGATCCTTCGTCCCGTACGGATACCCAATCGAGCAGAAGCTTCTCGACGGCCCTCTTGCTCGCCGGATCAAGCGAGGACGTAATTTCATCGAGCAGCAGCAGCTCGGGATGAAGCAGCAGGGAACGGACAAGCGCTAGCCGCTGCTGCTCGCCGCCGGACAGATCGGAAGCCTGTTTTCCCCAATCGGTCTGGCCGAGGCCTACGGCATCCATATAACGGCGGGCAAGCCCTTCTTCAAAGGGCTTGTTATGAAGCTCGCTGACCGTGCGGAGATTGCAAGCAACCGTGCCGCTGCGCATGACCGGCTTCTGGGCCACGTAGGAAACCTTTTTGCGCCAGCTTTGCGGCTTGCATGCCGCGGGCAGCTGCCCGTCCAGACGAATGGCGCCTTTATCGAAAGGCTCCAGCAGCGAAAGGATGCGAAGCAGCGTGCTTTTCCCTTGTCCGGAGCCTCCAAGGAGGACAATCCGGTCTCCGGGGCGAATCTCGGCCGTAATGCCGCTGAACAGCCATTCTCCCCGATTATCGAATTTGGATTTCGCCATTTCGTTTACCTGCAACACGGTCACCTGGATATCCTCCAATACTTCACGCATTAAAAGAAGGAAAGGATGATGCCGACGATAAAGCCGCATACCGCTCCGTTCACCCTAATCCACTGCAAATCCTTGCCGATCTTCTGCTCCAGCATCCGAACGAGCGCCTGATCATCCATCTGGTTGACATTATCGCGGACAAGCATGCCAATGCGGTAATGGTTCTTCTCAATCCAGCTCACCAAATAAGCCAGAATAGACTGCTCCCACCGATTGATCAGCTCTTCTCTGCTCCTCGCCTGCTCGACCAGGAAGCGGAAGGCTTTGACGAGTATACGTCCCCCGTTCAGGCATTCCTCCTCCAGCTTATCGAGCAGCAGCTGACGGAGCTCTTCCAAGCGAAGATGAATAAACCGTCCCACTCCAACGCTTTCCGCGCCGGATTCCAATCCAGCCTTCAAACGGGTCATCAGCTCCTCATTGGAGGACAAGGCCAAAGCATGCTTTTTCAATTCTTCCAGCAGCTTCTGCCTGTTCGGATTGCCCGGCGTGCCAAGCTCCTTGATACTCGAGAGCAGCATGCCCTGAATGATGGGTCCTAGCTTCTCCGGGCTCATAAATCCGACAAAGGCCTGCACGGCAAAGCCCATAAAGCCGCCGACCTGCAATTCTTCCATCTTGCTGTGCGCTAGTCTGCCGAAAAACTGCTCGGTCTCCCGCTTCTTCACCCATTCCCGTCCTTGCGCCAGTACGAAATCCAGCGCCTTCTCGTCCCAGCCGTCATAGACGAATTTGTCGGTCAGCTTGTCTACGATCGGGACGATATCCTGCTTGCGGATATAATCCGCGGCGAGCTCCTGAATTTTCGCGCTCAGCCTCTCGAGCTGAACCTGTTCAAGCGAGGATTGGACGAATCGCAGGACGCCAACCCGAAATTTGCGCTTGCCGATCAGTCCGGCAATACCCGATGCCAGTCCCCTGAACAGCTTCAGCTCCTTCAGCTTTTTGCTGATGCTTTCCTTGTTCAGCAGCTCGTTTTCCATCGCCGAAATAAGCGAGTTGACGATTTTGTCCCTGTTCTTGAGCAGCAGGGAAGTATGCGGAATCGGAATGCCGAACGGATGGCGGAACAAAGCCGTAACCGCAAACCAGTCGGCTATCCCGCCGACAAGCCCCGCTTCAAAGCCGCTCTCTAGGAGCCGCGTCCACCCATTATCCGGCAGCCACAACCTGGTTACGATAAAGCCGATAAACATAATGGCCAATGACAAACTTGCAATGTATCTTGATTTCATAGTAGCTGTAGTCCTCCTGTACCGTTTGCTTTATACTAATTATACCAGATAACGTTAGGAACTTAGAATTTCGCGTATGTCCTAGGCTTCCATGAAAGGTGATACACGGCTTGAAGAAATCCATATTAACCAAAATCAATCCGCCGCAAATTCTGACAGCAGGCTTTATCGTGATTATTCTGATCGGCTCTTTCCTGCTTTCGCTGCCTTACGCTTCGGAAGACGGCATGCATACGCCTTTTATCGATGCCTTCTTTACCGCCACAACGGCGGCTTGCGTAACCGGCCTTGTTGTTGTCGATACCGGGACGCATTTCTCTGCCTTCGGCGAGCTCGTAATCCTGATGCTGATGCAGGTCGGCGGACTTGGCTTTATGACGATGGCCACCTTATTCGCCCTCGCCTTCCGCAAACGGATCTCGCTCCGGGAACGGCTGTGGCTGCAGGAATCGATGAGTCATACCTCGCTCGAAGGGATTGTCCGTTTTATCCGCCGCGTTCTGATCTACGCCTTTACGATCGAATTTGCCGGTGCCCTGCTCCTTGCCTTGCGCTGGTCCGACATGATGCCGTTTGACAAGGCCTTATATTACGGCGTCTTCCACAGCGTATCCATGTTTACGAATGCCGGACTCGATGTGATGGGACCGATTCACGGTCCTTTTAACAGCTTTACCAATCATGTCGACGATCCGATTATTAATGCGGTCTTGATGCTGCTTATTTTTCTTGGCGGGATCGGCTTTATCGTACTGGCCGAAGTGATTGACTATCCGAAAATACGCAAGCTGTCGCTTCACTCCAAGGTTGTATTGTACACGTCCGGCCTCTTGTTTCTAGGAGGAGCTGTACTCCTCTTTATATTCGAATACACGAATACGCTGGAGCCGCTTAACTTTGCAGGCAAGCTGTACAGCTCCTTGTTCCAGTCGATCTCGCCGCGCTCCGGCGGAGCGAATACGCTGAATATCGCCGATATGCGCAATGCGAGCCAATTCCTGCTTATTATTCTAATGTTTATCGGGGCTTCCCCGGGATCCGCGGGCGGCGGCATCAAGGTCACGACATTCGCCATTCTGATCGGAGCCGTTATTGCGATGATCCGCGGGAAAGAGGATGTCGTTTTCTTCAAGCGCCGATTGGCAAAAGACCGGGTGCATAAAGCCTTGACGATTACGGCCGTCTCCGTTGCTACCATCGTCTTGTTTACGATGATTCTGTCCGCCACGGAAGAGACGGGTTTCCTGACGGTTATGTTCGAAGTTACCTCCGCTTTCGGAACGACGGGCTTATCGATGGGGTTAACCCCGCATTTGACCGAGATCGGGAAGATCTTAATCATTATCGTCATGTTTATCGGAAGGATGGGGCCGCTCACTCTTGCTTATACGCTGGTTCCGAATCAATCGAAAGAGCTTTACCGGCATCCGGAAGGCAAAATAACAATTGGATAACGGAAAAGTTCGAGGCCATCTCCGCCTATGCGGGGATGGCTCTTTTTCATGCGCAGAAGCAGGAAAAATATTCTTTTTGCATAAGGCTTGTTCGGCCGTTGAATTATTATTCAATATACTGTATATTAATTCACATCATGTTAGAGACGGAGGTTTGATCATTCATGCAATCGTTAACGAAAACAACCGACAGCTTGCTCGCATCCGCCAAGCAATCGCTCCTATATACGGCTAAACGTCCCGAAGTAGTCATGGCCCGCGGTGAAGGGATGTATATGTGGGATACCGAAGACAAAGCCTATCTGGACTTTATTGGAGGCTGGGCAGTGACGAGTCTTGGCCATTCCCCAGCCGTACTGCAGGAGGCCCTGGCCTATCAAGGCGGCCAGCTGGTGCATGCAAGTCCGGGCTTCTATAACAAACCCATGATTGAATTCGCAAGCCTCCTGACGGAGATTTCCGGCTTTGACAAGGTCTTCTTCGCAAGCAGCGGCGCCGAAGCGAACGAAAGCGCGATTAAGCTTGCCCGGAAGCACGGCGCCCTTCATCTGAATGGCGCTTACGAGATTATTACGTTGACGAACAGCTTCCACGGCAGAACGCTGGCCACGATGTCCGCAACCGGCAAACCGGCGTTCGAATCTTTATTCGAGCCGAAGGTTCCGGGCTTCAAGCATGTGCCGATCAATGATTTCGATGCCTGCTTTGCCGCGATCAGCGATAAGACCTGCGCGATTATGCTTGAGCTCGTGCAAGGCGAAAGCGGCGTGCACTCGGTGGAGGCTCCTTATTTGCAGGCCTTGCGCAAAGCCTGCGATATATACAACATTATGCTGATTTTCGACGAAGTGCAGACAGGACTCGGAAGAACCGGCAAGCTGTTCGCGTACGAGCATTACGGCGTGAAGCCGGATGTCATGACGCTCGCAAAAGGAATCGCAGGCGGATTCCCGCTTTCGGCGATGCTGACTACGGAAAAGTACGATCTGTTCGAAGCCGGCGACCAAGGCGGCACTTATAGCGCAGCGCCGCTTGGCATGGCGGCCGGCCATGCGGTGGTGAGCGAGATCCTGCATCGGGGGCTGGCGGACAATGCAGCTAAACAGGGGGCTTTTATTCAAGAAAAGCTGACGGAGCTGTCCAAGGATTACGCGGTTGGTCAAGTCCGCGGCAAAGGACTGCTTATCGCTTTTGACGTGCCGGAGGGAACTGCGCCAGTCCTTGCCGAGGAGTGCATGAACAGCGGCCTGCTTGTCAACGCGCCTAATCCGCGCACAATCCGCTTAATGCCGCCGCTTATCGTAACCGCCGGGGATGTAGAGAAGATGATCAGCATCCTGACAGGCGTGCTGGAAAGCTGCGGTCTAAAAAACGAAGCCGTTTATTCCTGAGAATGGAACAATTTTCTCAGCTCATCCGGGACCGATCGGCTTTTGCGGGCGGATTGATCCATCGTCACGCTTGTTACCAGGGCATCGGCCCGCACTTCGCCGCGCTCGTCCTTGATTTCCTGTTTCAGAACGTAGCTGGAGGTACCTATCCGTTCAGGCTGGCAGGTGACCGTCAATCGGTCGCCTTGCCTGCACTCTTTTTTATAGTTCACGTTGATGTTCACGGTAACCGTTTGTATATTCATGTCTGCGAAAGTTTCATAGGGAAGCCCGCATTGCTCGTACCATTCCTCGCGGCCCCATTCGAAATATTCCAGGTATTTCGCGTTGTTTACATGACCGTTGACGTCAATTTCCGTTGAGCGAACAATGATGGGCAGCGACGATTTCATTTCATCCATTCTCCTTCTGTAAATTAATATGACTACTTATTAATATGACTACTTATTAAAATAACACATGCCCTTAAGTTAGCAAAAAAACCCGCCTTGCGGCGGGCTCCTAATCTGCAATTCATATAATGACCGGACATCACGTCCCGGCGACTTGCCGCCAAGCCTGCTCAATATCCCCGATCAGCGTTTGCGGATCCTCCAGGCCAATGTACAACCGGGCTACGGAAGGGTTATTCCCGTCCGCATTACGGCTTGCCGGCGTCCGGCCAACCGTCACCAGACTCTCGAAGCCGCCCCAGCTGACGCCAATCCGGAAGTATTGCAAGGCATCCGCCCATTGCTTCAGCTTCTCCACCGGCAACCGCGTCTCGAAGGAAAACAAACTGCCGTACCCATCCAATTGCTTGCGTGCAAGAGCATGCTGCGGATGCGAGGGCAAGCCGGGATGATTCACCCGGTTCACGAACGGATGCTTTTCCATAAAAGTCGCGAGAGTGAGCCCGCTGCGATGATGTCTTTCCATCCTGAGCGGCAGCGTTCGCAATCCCCGTATCATAAGGGAAGCCGTGTGCGGAGTCATTACGCCCCCAAACAGCATATACCCTTTGTTTGCGATTTCCCCGATCAGGTCCTCGCGTCCCGCCACGACGCCTCCCAAGCAATCGCTATGGCCGGAGAAATATTTGGTCATCGAGTGAAGCACAAGATCTACGCCAAAGGCCAGCGGTCGCTGGAAGCACGGCGTCGCCCAGCTGCTGTCAATCATCGTAAGGACGCCAGCGCGTTTCGCTAGCGCCGATACTCCCTCCAGATCCTGCAGCTGGAACAATCCCGATGTCGGACTCTCCAGATAGATCAGACGCGTGTTAGGCCGCAAAGCGTTTTCGAAGTCGGCCAGCTGACAGCCGTCGACATAGGTCACTTCGACCCGGTACCGTTCGGACAATTCGTCAAGAAATTGCCTGGTCGGACCGTAAGCCTGATTGACGCAGACGACATGGTCGCCAGATCGCAGCAGGGCGTGCAAGGAGCCGGCTATGGCTGCCATCCCCGACGCGAAGCAGCGCGCCCGACCGGCTCCTTCCAGATCGGCGATTTTATCCTCCAAATATTGCACCGTCGGGTTATTGCCCCGCGAATAGACGGTGGCGGCCAGCACATCCCGCATGGCATGATCGAACGATTCATGGTTTTCGAACGCAAACAGGCTGTTTTGATAAATCGGAATGGTAACCGCCCCGTAATGCTTCGCATCCACTTCGTCATGCGACACCTTGGTATGCAGCCCTTCATCTATTTGTTTTCTCTCCATATGCATTCATTCCTTTGCGTGTGTCATTCCGCCGCTAACCTTTCTCGGCGCCTTGTGTGAGCCCTTCCACGATATACCGCTGAGCGAACGCAAACAAGACGACGGTCGGAATAACGGATAATACGGTTCCGGCGGACATGGAGCCCCAGTCCACGTCGAATTTCATGACGAAGGAGTTCATCGCCACCGGCAGCGTCTTCAAATTTTCGTCGTCAATAAACATAACCGCCATAAACAGCTCATTCCAATTTTGAACGAATGCGAAAATAAATGTCGACGCGATCCCCGGGAGCATCACCGGAATTATGACCCTTATCAGCGCCGTCAACCGGGAGCAGCCGTCAATCATCGCCGCTTCCTCCAAACTGCTCGGAATTCGCTGGAAGAAACCTCGAAGCATAATCGTGGAAAAAGGAATGAGCATGACCGTATAGGCGAGAACCAAGGAAAACCGGTTATTGATCAGGTTCATGTCGGACATCAGCAGATAAAGCGGCGCGAGCGAAATAAAGCCGGGCAGCATTTGCGTCAAGAAAAACGCCATCATGATTTGCTTATGTCCCCGGAATTGGAACCGAGCCATCACGTAACCGCTTAACGTCGCAATGCAGATGACGATAAGTGCGGCAATGACGGAAATGAGCAGACTGTTGCCGATATAGACATGGAACTTCGATACTTTGAAGATGTTGGCGTAATTTTCGAATGTAAACCTCTCCGGCCAATACCGAATCGGCAGAGAAAAGATCTCCTTCTTCGGCTTTAGCGAAGTAATCACGATCCAATAGAGCGGAAATACCATGATGAGAAAAAAGGCGGCGAGATAAAGCGTCTTCAATCCCGTTAACGCGCGCTGCTTCATCTAGAAGTCACCTGCCTTTTCCGACCTGGTCGCGAACAAATAGAATACGGTGTACAGCAACAGAATGATGATCATGATAACGCCAATCGCCGATGCCATTCCGTAATCCCCGCCATAGATAATCTTCTCAAGCATAAGCGAAGAGAGAATATGCGTCGTTCCGGCAGGTCCGCCATTCGTAAGGCCGTAAATAATGGACGGATCGTTGAAGATCCAGATGGCACGGAGCAAGGTTGTTGCGATAACCGTTGGCAGTATATACGGGAACGTTACGTTAAAAAACTTGCGCAGCCCTCCGGCTCCGTCCATTTCCGCCGCTTCGTACAATTCCGAAGGCACGGATTGCAGCGCGGCCAGCAGCATTATCGCGAAAAACGCGATTCCGTACCAGACGTTCGCGATGATGACCGAAGTCATCGCCCATTTCGGATCGGAGAGGAAGCCGATACGCGTATCGATAAGGCCTGTTCGCATTAGCAGATCGTTAATGACGCCAATCTGCGAGTTAAACATCCACTTCCAGATGAGGCCGATCAAAAAACCGGACAAGGCCCACGAATAGAATACGAAGCCTTGATAGATGCCTCTTCCTTTGAAGTTCTTTCGCAGCGTGAGGGCAAGGGACAAACCGATCAGAAACTGCAGCACGAGCGAGAAAAACACCCAATACCCGCTGTTCTCAAGCGCCGAAAGAAACTTCGCGTCCCGGAACGCGGTTTCGAAGTTTTGCAATCCGATGAACTGAACGTTCGTCAAATCAAACAGCACGTAGTTTTGAAACGCCATGACTACCCCTTGCAAAAAAGGATAGAACGTAAACGCCAGCAGCAATGCCAATGCAGGAAGCAAACTGAGTAATATGTATCTTCGTTGCTTGCTCATGCCATCTCACCTTCCCCGCTAGTAAAATGCGGCGGGCGGTTCCCATGCCGCCCGCCGCGTATTTAAGGTCATTTTTTCAGTTCGGCCTTCGCTTTTACCCAGTAATCGTCCCATTTTTTCAGCGTATCTTCCACGCTCGTCTGTCCAAGCAGCATGCTCTGACCGGATTCCATGGCTACCGTGCCCCATTGTCCGTTCGCGGGATATTGGAAAGGCGGCTTGAAGTTTACGAACGTATCCGGCTGATTCGTCATATCGAGCAGCGTCTTGTATGGTCCGCTTTGGAAAAAAGCGTCCTCCGTGGCGGAAGAATGTATAGGCACCGTACCGTGGGCCTTGGACAGCTTCGTATTCTGCTCCGGCGAAGACAGGAAGCTAATCAGCTTCCAAGCCGCCTCTTTGTTTTTCGAGTAAGAGGTGATGCCCCATCCCGCGCCGCCGGCGGAAATAAGCGCTTTGCCGTTCGGGCCCTTAGGCATTGGAGCCGTTGCCCATGTGCCTTCCTCCATGCTGTCCGTCAACGTCTGGATCACATCCGGATCCTGCAGCAGGAATGCCGTCACGCCGGAAGTGAACGCCTGCACTTGTTCCTGGAAGCCCCAGTTAATGGAGTCCGGCGGGGAGCCTTCCTTATACAGCTTCACGTACTGTTCAACCGCTTCCTTGGCTTCGGGAGACGAATAGATGGTTCCGCCGTCCTTAAGGAACATCGCGTCGTCGATATCGATTTTCTCCGAGTCGTACGCTTGAATCATCGTATCCGGAACGGCGTTGGCGCCGGATCCTCCGCGGAACGAGAAGCCAAAGCGGTTCTTGGAAGGAGCGGTCAGCTTCACGGAGGCATCGATTAACTCCTGGTATGTAGCAGGAACGGCGATACCCGCGTCCTTGAGCCAATCCGCTCGATAGAACAGCTGCCGCTGATAGAGACCGTTTGCGATGAAATAGAGCTTGTCGCCAACGGTGGCGACGGACTGGGCAACGGATGTGACGGTGCCGAAGTCATCCCAATTTTTCGTATATTCGTTTAGAGGTTCCACGTAGCCGTTGTTCACGAATTCCGCTACGTTGAGGTCGCGAACTTCCAGCACGTCAAGGTCTTGCTTGGCGTTCAGCATCGTTCTGATTTTATTGTCCGCCTGATCGAACGGCGGCGAAATCAATTCGACCTTGATATTCGGATTCTGATCCATAAATGCCTTAATGCCTTCTTGGATGATGGCTGTGCGATTAGGGCTGGTCAAGCTTTCGATCATGCGCAGCGTAACCACCTTGTCTCCTCCCCCGTTTCCGTTCTTGGATCCGGACGAGCTGCAGGCCGATACGGTCAAACTTAGCGCTACACCAATCATTGATACGGATAACAGCGATTTCTTCCAAGACATGTGTTGCATTGGAATCCCCCTTTTAATGAGTGAGTATCATACTGTCTACCTGTCTGATAGGTTTAATATAAGTGAGGCATTTACAAGTTGTCAATATCTAAATTTTCTGTCAATATTCCCGTATCGTCTCTTCGATAATGTCCATCATTTTGTTAAATTCCTGTAACGCATGCTTCCAATCGTGGTTTGCAATCCCGTCGAATAACGTGCGGTGGAACGGGTACGTATTATCGAACAGCTCTTTTACGCCAAACGGACCCGAGAAGAATTTCTTGATCAGCTCCGAGATGGAATCATACACGCTGTGTAGCAGCGGATTGGCCGCGGCATCGTAAATATGCTGATGAAATTCGTAGTCGATCGCCGACGTATCCAATCCTTTCTGCTTGCGTTCGTCGTATTCCGCAAGGCACACTTTCATCTCCCCGATTTTGGCGTCCGTAATCCGTTTCGCGGCAAGCTCGACCGCTTTGCCCTCCAGCGCTCTCCGAACATCCAGAATATCGAGCAAGAACGATTTCTCGTCGTCGATTTTCACTTTCCCGCTGTACCGGTAAGAGCCGGAATCGGTCACGTAAATGCCTTTGCCGTTAATGACCTTCACGATTTCAATGGCCTCCAAATAGCGCAGCGCTTCGCGCAAGGAAGACCGGCCGACCCCGAACAGCGATACAAGCTCGTCCACGGACGGAAGCTTGTCCCCTTCCTCCAGCCCTTTGTCCGCGATATATCTGATGATCTCTTCCGATACGAGCTCATGCGTATGCTGCTTCTTAATTTTACGATTCATCCTTCAACCATCCTTTATGCCTATCAGATAGGTGAATATTATTTAAATATTTTAAGAATGTCAACTGGAGGCGCGTTACATTCGGCTGAGAGGCGTATGGGCAAGTTTTGGAATTGGATTATGGCAAAATACAAATTTAACCGTTTTTGCCCTTGCGGGATACCGCCTTTCTATGCGTTAATATAGATGTCGGGCCGACGAAATGAACGGAAAGGAGGCTGAACGAAATGATTCAGATCCAGGAGGTGGCATTCGCGTAAGCGAATGTCCCATATAGGGGGAACCTGCCCGGTTCCCCCATCAAATTTGATCATAATTGCAACGCAAAATACGAAAGGAGGAGGGTTAGCCATGTTTGACGCAAAACAAGCCAACGAAAGCCAATGGAACCAAATATCGAAGGAGGGCCTCGATGGGGCGTTACAAAAACGGAAAAGATGTGCTTCCCCCGACTCTGCTTAGGCAAATCCAGCAATATATTGATGGCGAATTGCTTTACATTCCGAAGCAAAGCGAAGAGCGCGCAGGCTGGGGACAGCTAAGCGGCACCAAAGCGCGGATCAACGATCGCAATGGTGAGATCTACGCGGAATATTGCAAAGGGCGGTCAATCGCTGACCTTGAGCGGGTTTACTTTTTATCCGGGGACAGCTTACGAAAAATCATATGCAAACAACAGCAGAATGCACGCATAGGCAGCGGAAGCTGATGCGGCACTTATATAGCATGACCACAAAGATAGCCTGCCACCGGTAATTCGAGGGCAGGCTATTCGCCTTGTTTTAATGAATCCACCTATAGTTCATCTTGTCGTCGACAACAAGCGTGTCGTTGATCAACCGAAGCCGATATCCCAGCTGTTCGTTGAATTCCGTCGTTGATGCGGCGTGATTCGCCGGATTGTAGCGGGTTATGGAAGTCTTCCCCAGACTATAATCGCAAGCGGCCCAAATGAGCTCCGGCTCTCCCGGTTCCGACAGCAGGACATAATCCATGCTTGCATTGGCCGGATCCTCCGTTGGCGACCAGTACAGCTCTTGATCGCGGTCCACGAACAGAAGCGTTCCGGATCCGTTGACCACCGTCTCCGGCGCTTTCAAATCCTCCAGCTTTTCCGCTTGCGCCAGCTTCTTTATTTGGCCCGTTGCCACGTTAGCCAAGCCGTAGCTCAGAGCTGTCTTGCGGGGAGCCGCTCCTTCCTCGGAACGATTCAGCCCGTACCAGGACAGCACGCCCTCGGCTCCATTCGCAAGCCAGCCGTTCCAGTCCACATTTGTCAGGCCTTCCTTCGGCCTAGCCTGCACATCCCACGTCAAGTCCCCTTTCTCGTCATAAAAAGCGATTCCTTCGGGAGCAATGATGTAAGTCTCTTCCCCGCCAAGAACATTGTCATGACTGTCGCTCTTCGTAAAGGATAACGCCGCAAACCGGCTGTCCGGACTCCATTCGAATGCCGGGTAAGAATGATAACCAAGCGTTGGCGGAATAACCTTAAGCTCTTTGCCATTCCGGTCGTATAGACGGAAGCCATCTGCTTGTTCATGCCAGAACAGATTGCCGTCGGGGGAAGGCGTTACGAGATTTAGCGGCCATTCGTGCTTGAATTGTCCTTCTATCGACCGGACCTCGCCCGTATTCACATCTACCGACGAGAGACGCCCGTCGGAATAGCTGTTCAGATACAACTGCCCTTCCTCATTCATCCATCCCTTTGCGTAAAAGGACGGCGACACATCCGGCACCGCGTTCGCCGCTATGGTCTTCATCCGCCCGTTGTATAAATCCAGCGATACAATATCGTATTGAATTCCCTCCTGCCCGTCGTCCCGCTTCCTGGGTTGGACGAGCACGAGCTGATTCTGACTCGTAAATCCGTAGGCTTCCGCGACGGAATCGACCGAATAATCATCCTTTACGATCATATCCGCTACCGGATACAGACTGTAGGTTTGCTCTTTGGGCTTAACGGCAACGACGTCCAGCCGATATCTAATCCCCTCCGGGTCGTAGACGGTTCGTTTTACGAGATGGGCAACCAGATTTTGATCATGGGGAACTGGAAATGTTTGTGCGACAAAACCGTTAACTCCTTGCGAATCATGTAAAGGAAAGGAGAACCCTTTATCATGTTTCGTTAGGCTAATCAGCAACTCTTTATTGGCGGATGGCTTGGCAGTTGCCGAAGGCATGTCCGAAGGCTGAATCTCTTCCCGGGCTATTGGCAAGGCAGAGGTTGACGGACCGGGGCTCGAGCTCGAGCTGCAGCCCGTTAATAGTAACGCACTCATTAAGACGGTGTTTGCGAGGATAGTAAGCTTCATTCGTTAAGCCTCCCCTCTTGGCCTTTATCATCTAGACTCTTTTTTCCAGATAAAGGTTGCTTGGATGGACGAATCGGCTTTTTACCATCCTCCGTTTCATGTACCTTGGTCTACGTGTATAAGAAGTTAATAGGACTAAAGACTCCTATTTCGGACAAGTATTCACCCGTACAGACGCGAAACCGATAATTGAAGAAAGAAATGCCTATTCCAGGCAAATACAACAAGCTATAAGACAAATAAGGAGGGCATGACAAATGACAACCGCTCGGAACAAAGGCTGGAGGGGATTGCGCTTCATTCTTGCGATGGCGTTTATTCTGGCCTTGACGGTACAGCCGCTCGCACAAACCGCGCAAGCGGCAGACACGGTTCACCACTGGAAGCATTACACGAATGGTGTTGCTTATATGAATCAAGGCAAGATCAAGCTCGCAATCAAGGAATTCGAGCTTGCCGTAGCCCAGTCGGAGCAGGCCGGTTACCTGCGTAAGCTGGCAGAGGCTTATACGCTGGACAACCAGTTCCAGAAGGCAGCCGATACGTATTACCGGGAAGCCAAAATCCACAAAGCGATCGGGGAAAAATCCGGCGATCTAAACACGTATTTTGCCGTACTGGCAAAAGCCGACGCTTTGAATACGGAAATTGATCTTTATCTCGAGAAAGATGCAGCCTCCTCCGTATCCGGAAGCAGCCATTTAGCGAAGTTCGAACCGGCGTCGGGCATGTACATCGGTGCCTATGTAGAGAAAGACAGCGGCGTCGAGAAACAAAAGGACGGCAAGTTTGACGCCTTCAACAAGCTCGCCGGCAAGCAGCATGCCGTATTTTTCAACTATCATAAATACGGCAATCCTTTCCCTTATCATTGGGCAGAGACCGTAAAAGAAGCCGGCGGCGCGATTCAGATCGCGCTGCAGCCGGATGACGGGTTAAGCGCGGTGAAGGATGATGCGTATTTACGCAAATTCGCGCGGGATGCAAAGGCAGCAGGCGTTCCGGTCTTCCTCCGGTTTGCTTCCGAGATGAACGGCAGCTGGGTGAAATGGAACGGCAATCCTTCGCTCTATATCGAGAAGTTCCGCCTTGTCTCGAAGGTGATGAAGGAAGAAGCGCCAAATGTGGCAATGGTCTGGTCCCCGGCGGCGAATCCAAAGCAAAAAATCGTGGCTTATTATCCGGGAGACGATTGGGTCGACTGGGTTGGCCTCAGCATCTACAGCGTCAAATATTTCAACGGCAACGTGAATGAGCCTGCCGATCAGGTGAATCCGCTTGATTCCGTGAATTATACGTACAAGCTGTACGCTTCCCGCAAGCCGATAATGATCAGCGAATTCGGCGCGACGCACTTC
Source organism: Paenibacillus sp. BK033 (assembly GCF_004345425.1). Classification (GTDB taxonomy): domain Bacteria; phylum Bacillota; class Bacilli; order Paenibacillales; family Paenibacillaceae; genus Pristimantibacillus. The sequence continues at coordinate 231,542 of NZ_SLVP01000001.1, read as the reverse complement.
AGCAAGGCGGGTAATACATCCGCCGTCAATTTCGCCATTACGAAGATGAATATGCTCTACCATGGCGCAAAGCTGAAATATCCACGCGTAAAATCGATCAACTGGTTCAGTCTGAACACGTTGACGGATTCCTACAGCGCGGAGCGCAGCCTGAACAACTTCAGTCTGACGGAAAGTCCTGCATTGCTCGCTTCTTACGGCAAAATGATCCAAGATCCGTACTACTTATCGAAGGTTGCATCGGGTACCAGCAGTTACACGAAAACCGTAAGCAAGTTCGCGAACCAAGGCACAATCGGCAAGCCGGCTACCGGCGTCGTATGGGTGAAAACTTACGACCCTTATATCAGCAAGGTGGTCATCAAGCTGGACGGCGCCGTTGTGCTGACGCGCCAGCAGTATCCGTATACCTTCTCGATCCAGCCGGACAAGCTGAAGGCCGGCAGCCATAAAATCGAGGTTATTGTCTTCGATTCCAAGAACCGCGAAGCTTCCCGCAAATCGTATACGTTTAAAACGACTTAGGGCTTGTTGGCCGTGCCGGGTAACCGGCACGGCCTTTTCGTACCCGCGTCCCCTTCACGTTGACCGGCCCAACGTCCGCCCAACCCTCAGCAGCACGGTTTTTCCGTCTTATCTGGCTACTCTTGTTTCGCGTTGACCTGCCAGACCCCCAGCAGCACGGTTTTTCCGTCTTATCCTTTTAACGATGTGCCACATCGTTAATATCTGTTAATTTCCCTGTTTCGGCTATCTTAACGATGCCGCACATCGCTAAGCTCCTCGAAATCAGCCAAATTTCCGGCTTTTCCCCTGCATCACTGGCCCCTTTACGATGCACGGCATCGTTTGGCGGCGCTAACGAAAAAAGCTGCCCAGCAGGGCAGCTTTCTCCATCAAGAACTATTTAATAACGCCTTTTTTCAAAATCAGATTGGCGTAGATGGCGCTTTCGCCGGTTGCGACGATGGCGTAGGCTTTCTTCGCGCGCTCGTAGAAGGCGAACCGCTCCACTTCCTCGAATGGCTCTTCCAGCCCGCTGCGCTGCGTGATAATAGCCTTGTACTCGTCCCAGATTGGCGTCTTCGCCGGATCGCCCGGCACAACCTGCATGAGAGCAGCCGGCTTCTCGACATATTGATCAAGCGGGAATAGCTGCATAATCGCATCCAGCAGTTCAGGCACGCCGTGTCCGTCGCAGCGGACGAGACGCTGGGCATGGCTTACCGCGGGAAAATTGCCGTCAGCCAACACGATTTCGTCGCTATGCCCCATTTCCATCAGGATCTTCAGCAATTCGGGTGAAATGATCTTCGGAATACCGTTTAACATCGCTAGTGGTCCTCCCCATGTAGATCAGCCTGCAGCAGCTGCTTGAATCGTGCATAAGCCTCATTCCATACATCCATTTCCGCCGGCTCGTAGATTTCAACCGGGAAGGATGCGGCCGACAATTGCCGCGCTTCCTCCAGATTGACGCATTCTCCAAGCGCCATAAATTGTGCCAGCATGTTGCCAATCGCGCTTGCTTCCACTGGTCCGGCCCATACCGGGCGGCCAATCGCATTTGCCGTCAGACGGCACAGCAGCTTGTTCTGAATGCCGCCGCCGACCATATGCATGCCGCCATAAGACTTACCCGTCAGCTTCTCGATCTGCTCAAGCGCATTCCGGTACTTAAGAGCAAGACTATCCATAATGCACCTTGCAACCTCAGCCGCCGATTCCGGAACGGGCTGCCCCGTCTCGCGGCAAAAGCTTCTTACCTTCTCCGTCATGTTGGACGGGCCGAAGAACCGCAGGTCATCCGGATTAACGAGATAGCGGAATGCCGCTTCCTGCTCGGCCATGACCGCAAGCTCGCCGAAAGAAAACGCCGTCCCCTGCTCTTCCCACTCCCGCCTGCACTCCTGCAAAATCCACAGCCCCATGATGTTTTTGAGCAGCTGGTATTTGCCGCCAACTCCGCCCTCATTCGAGAACTCCAGCTCCATCGCTTCTTCGGTTAACAAAGGCTGCTCAAGCTCCGTTCCCACCAGAGACCAAGTGCCGCATACCAAATACACAAACGGCTCAGCGGCTGCCGGGATGGCGGCAACGGCCGATTCCGTATCGTGAGTACCCACGGCTACAGCTTCCACGGCAGGTATGCCAAGCTCCTCGCAAACCTCCGGGGACAAAGGTCCGATCCGGGTTCCCGGATAAACGGGCTCAAGAAATACCTCCTCCGGAATTCCCAGCTGAGCCATTAGAGCCTTGTTCCACTGCCGGGTCTCGGGATGAAGCAGCTGCGTGGTCGTCGCCATCGAAAACTCGCAAACTCGCTTCCCCGTCAGCAAATAGACAAGCAGATCCGGCGTCAGCAGCATCGTTCTTGCCGCTTGCAGCTTTGGCGAGGCTGCCTTCTTCATGGCGTACAGCTGATAAACCGTATTAAACGGCATGAATTGCAGACCGCCTTGCCGGAACAGCTCTGCTCTGCCAAATCTGGCTTCGATCTCCTCAATCAGCCCTTCCGTATGCGGGTCCCGGTAGTGATAGGGATTGCCAAGCAGCTCGCCATTCGCATCCAGAAGGCCAAAGTCGACGCCCCATGTATCCACGCCAAACGTCGCCGGCTTATACCCAAGCTGAAACGCCTTGCGCAGCGCATGCTTCATCTCCTGCAGCAGCCTAAGAATATCCCAGTGCAAATGACGGCCAACTTGAACCGCGACATTCGGAAAACGGTGTATCTCCTCAACCTCCAGCCTGCGTTCCGCTGAAGCGGAGCCCGTCAGCCTGCCAATCAGCGCCCTGCCGCTGCTTGCTCCAAGATCAAACGCCAATACGGTGGTTGCTTGTTCCATATGCCTGAATTCCTCCTTGCAGCGGCAGCCGCTGTCATCAAGTTATTGCTGCTTCTGCAGCAGCTTGATCCGATATGCTTCGCTCTCAAGCGACGCAATCTCCTCGAATTCTTCCTTCGTCAGCACTTTAGGTTCCTTAACCTGGCTGGCGATCAGGAAGATCTTCGCGCTCTCCTCCACAACCTCCGTACGGTAATACGCCTCGCGCAGGTTGCGCCCGGTTGTGACAAGGCCATGGTTGCCAAGCAAAATGCTGCTTGCTTCCTTCACTTTAGGGACAAGGGCATCCGCCAGCTTTTCCGTAGTAGGCAGCACATAAGGAATGTAGACGGTCTTGCCGACAAGCGCCGCTTGGTCCGGGAACATAATCGGAAGCTCCTCTTCCACCAGGGTAAAAGCAATACAGTATGGCGGATGGGTATGAACAATGGCCCCAATCGCCGGATTCGCGCGGTAAGCGTAGAGGTGCATCAGCACCTCGGAGGACGGACGGAGCCCGTTATCCTCTACTTCACCGGTCTCGATATCAACGGCTACCCACTGCTCCGGTTCAATCTCGTCAAGGGCAAAGCCGCTTGGCGACAGATACATTTTACCCTCGTGCTTTGCGCTGATATTGCCGCCCGGTCCAACGACCAGCTTGTTCGCAACCGTCTTTCTCGCGTATTTGCACAGCTCCTGCCGAATATCCAATCCGTTCATCCCCCATTACCATTTCCATATTTTTGGACCACGAGTGCACCATTCTCGCTTCGAAAGCATGCTTCCTACTTGTACAACGGTCCGAAGTTCGAGCATGCGCGGTAGTCCGCCGCCTCTTTGTCGTTGGTGCCGAACAGTCCCCATGCCCGCGGACGGAAAATATTCTCTTCCGGAACGTTATGCATGTTGACCGGGATGCGCAGCATCGAAGCAAGCGTAATCAGCTCAGCGCCGATATGGCCGAAGCTGATCGAGCCGTGGTTGGCTCCCCAGTTATCCATCACGTCGTACACGGAGGTGAAGGCGCCTTTGCCTGTCAGAGTCGGAGCGAACCAGGTTGTAGGCCAGGTTGGATCCGTCCGCTTGTCGAGCTTGTCATGCACCTCGCTTGGCAGCTCGACGGAGTAGCCTTCCGCAATTTGAAGAACCGGCCCAACGCCTTTTACGAAATTGATCCGGGACATCGTCATCGGCATGCCGCCGCGCGACAGGAAGTCGGAGGAGAAGCCGCCGCCGCGGAAATATTCAACGCCGGCCGGTCTCCACGAGGTAGCCGCAAGACAAGCCGCCGCTTCGTCTTCCGTAATCTCCCAGAACGGCTTCATCGCCGGCTGGCCGTCCAGCTGCTGCTCGCCGGTACCGTCAAGCGTTGCCGAGCCCGAGTTAAGCAAATGCAAAATGCCGTTAGCCGCATGGCCTTCAAGCTTATGCCCCGTAACCCGCTCTACCGAAGCCGGGCTCCAGTACGTGCGCACGTCCGCAAAAATTTGCGGCGTATTCGTCAGCAGATAGCCAAATAGCATAACGACGCCGTTCAGGCTGTCGTTCTCCGTTGCCACGATAAACGAAGGGCGGATGCCGTTCCAGTCAAAGGAGGAGTTCAGAATCGCTTCCATAAAGTCGCCGTTCGGGAAATGGTCCGTCCACTGGCGTTGTCCCTGGAATCCGGACACGATCGCGTTATGGCCCATCGCTTCTTCACCGAAGCCAAGCTCAGCAAGGCGAGGATTGCCGATCATCAGGTCGCGGGCAATCATCGTCATTTTGACAACGGTCTCCCAATCCCGGTCTTTCTTCTCGCGGGAGGTTTGAATAGCCTCAGGGTTATTGTCCGGACCCTCCGCGCAGTTCTCCTTCACCCAAGCGAGAGCTCGCTCAAATTCGGCCGTATCGTAAATTTCTTCTTCGAAACGGCGTACAAACTCGGACATATCGATGTATTCCGTCCGCATGCCGAGATACTCCTGGAAAAAGGAATCGCTTACAATCGAACCCGCGATTCCCATCGAGACCGAACCCATCGACAAATACGATTTGCCGCGCATGTAAGCAACCGCAAGGCCCGCTCTGGCAAAGGATAGCAGCTTGCCCCGCACATCATCCGGAATGGAAGTATCGGAGGCTTCCTGCACTTCCTCGCCGTAAATGCCAAAGGCCGGAATGCCCTTTTGCGCGTAGCCAGCCAGAACGGCAGCCAAATAAACCGCACCCGGACGCTCCGTCCCGTTAAAGCCCCATACCGCATTCGGGATGGAAGCATTCATATCCATCGTTTCCGTACCGTAACACCAGCATGGCGTAACCGTTATCGATACCCCAACATTCTCGCGGGCGAATTTGTCCGCGCATGCCGCCGCTTCCGCCACCCCGCCGATCGTTGTGTCCGCAATGACGCATTGCACCGGTTCGCCGTTCGGGTAACGCAAATTCTCGGCAATCAGATTCGCGACCGATCTAGCCATATTCATGGTTTGAACCTCAAGCGATTCGCGAACTCCCTTGCGGCGCCCGTCTATCGTCGGCCGAATCCCGATCTTCGGAAAACCATTCTGAAAGCGATAAGCGATGTCCGTCATAAATACCCCTCCAAATGAATGAATAATAACGAATCTGGCAAATAAAATGTTACCGATAACTCTAATTTAGCAAGGCGTCCTGTTGCTGTCAATCGTTTTCTCTTGTAAGATAAAAGCATGAATTGTCGATGAGGAGCAGTAGGTATGGTTACAATCTATGATATTGCGGAGAAGGCTAACGTATCCGCGATGACCGTTTCCAGAGTTATCAATAACACAGGCAGAATAAGCGAGAAAACAAGAGCCAAGGTCAAGAAGGTGATGGAGGAGCTGAACTACGTTCCGAACCAGATGGCCCGCAGCCTTGTCCTGCAGCAGACCCGAAGCTTGTTCCTGCTGATTACCGATATAACGAACCCGTTCTATACCACGCTGTCCCGGGGAGCCGAAGACGCTGCCACCAAGAACGGCTACCGGCTGCTGTTCGGCAACAGCGACGAAAGCTTGGAAAAGGAAGCCGATTATATGAACACCATTCTGACGACCCGGGTGGACGGCGTGCTGATTGCCCCTGCAGGAGACCCGTCTCTGCCCCATCTCGAATCGCTGCAGCGGCATAACATCCCGTTTGTCCTGCTGGACCGCGAAGTGCCCGGCGTCGAATGCGACATCGTGCTTGGGGACAGCAAGGAAGGCGCCCGCCAGCTGGTTAACCATCTGGCCAAGCAGGGCCATCGCCGCATCGCGATGGTGAACGGCTCCGATACGATCTCAAGCGCGAGACTGCGTCTGGAAGGCTATAAGGAAGCGTTAATCTTGAACGGATTGACTTATGACGAACGAATCGTCTTTGAGACCAGCTACGGTCCCCGTACCGATCTGTCGGAAATGGAAGCCTGGCTGGATTCGCTTGAACCGCTCCCAACCGCCGTCGTGGCCGGCAACAACGTCCTGGCGATCGAAGCCATCCGCCTGCTGAGAAAACGGAATATGCGCATCCCGGAAGATATCTCCATCGTCTGCTTTGACGATTTCGGCCCGTATTCCGAGGTGGACCCGTTTATGACGGTTGCCGCGCAGCAGGCCTATCAATTCGGCTACCTGGGCATGCAGATGCTCATAGACCGCATTCAGAACAAAGAGGAAGCCGGACCGTGGAAAAAAATCGTCCTGCCAGCGGAGCTCATTATCCGCCGGTCGGTCTCCACCTTGTAAAAAGAAAAAAGGCTGAGCGTAATAAACGCCCAGCCTTTTCTTTATCATTGCTCTTCCGTCGTTAACGGCAGGATGATTTCAATCGTTGTCCCTTCGCCCGGTATGCTTGATATATTCATGAGCCCTTGATGCTGCTCGATAATGCGCGAGCTGATCATCAGGCCAAGCCCCGTTCCCTTCTCTTTGGTCGTTATAAACGGCTGTCCGATCTGACGGATAATCTCGTCCGGAATGCCCATGCCTTCATCGCGGATCGTCAGGCGCACCCGCTCATGATCCGGCTCCATGGCCGCCGTGATCGTAATCTGTCCCCCAAGCGGCATCGCTTCAATCGCATTTTTGATAATATTGATAAAAACCTGCTTCAGCTGATTCTCATCGCAATAAATCGACGGAATACAGTTCTCGAACTCCGTACGGATCGACACGTTCATCAGAATCGCCTGCGTCTCCAATATCGAGATGACCGCATGCAAAATATGGTCCAGCCTGCGCGTGCTGAATTTGGAGAAATGCGGCTTTGCCAGCGTCATAAATTCATTCACGATAAAATTGATCCGGTCCAGCTCATTGGTCATGATGTCGTAATAGAACGAATTCCCCTCCGCCTTGGATTTCAGCAGCTGGGTAAATCCTTTTAATGCGGTCAACGGGTTTCGGATTTCATGCGCTACGCCTGCCGCCAGCTGTCCGATCACCGACAGCTTCTCGGAGCGGACCAGCATTTCTTCCGACCGCTTACGGTCCGTCAAATCCCGGATGACGGTCAAGATCACCATTTTCCCCCGGTAATTGTGAATCCGGATGCTCGACATCTCTACGTCGATCGTCTGGCCGTCATTGCACAGCATCTTGTTTTCGATAAAATTCGTGGGATCGTCGGTATGAATCACCTTGTTGAGTACATCCATGAGATCATCGCTGTAAGCGGGATCTACGTAATCGAGGATAGGCCGCCCGACCATCTCGGAATCATCGGCAGCGCCAATCAGCTTGACTGCTAACTTATTGGCATATACAATCTCGCCATTATCGATCAGAACAATAGGCTCGGGAAGGAACTTGATAATACGCTGATACATGTTGGCACTGTCGCGAAGGGAACGCTCTTTTTCCTTCTTGATCGTGATATCCTGTACCGTGCCCAGCAGCGCCGGCTTGCCTTGAAAGGAGATCAGGCAGGAGTTGCCTTCGAGGTGAACAGGGGAGCCGTCCTTCTTGACCCCTGTAATGTTGAAATGATAATAAATCTGTTTTTGCTCCATCAAGGTTGCTTGCGCGTCCCGCGTAACGACTTCCAGCTCACCGGGCAGCATCAGCTTTCCCAACTCAATCTGCAGCAATTCCTCATTCGTATACCCATAAAGCGCCGCAAGATAAGGGTTCGCGTACAAAATGCGGCCTTCCTGCCCGACAAACACGCCTGCCAACGCGCTGTCAGCCAAATGACTGTAAAGGCTTTCCGCTTCAAACAACGAGGCTTCCATCTTGATCCGGTCCGAAATATCCCTCTCGATTCCAACAATCCCGATGATAGTCCCGCTGTCATTCCTAAGAGCCGTAAGGGTAAGACTGACATAGACCATGGTGCCGTCTTTCCGGAGCTTAAACGTCTCCTGGCATTGCAGACTTTCGCCAAGCTTGGCCTTCTCGATCATCAGCCTTCGCTCTTCCAGAAGATGAACCGGCGTAAAGCAGCAGGGTCTGCCGACCAGCTCTTCCCTCGTCCAGCCGTGAAGCGCTTCAAACCCCGGATTGACATCCAGGATATTCTCGTTCAAATCTATGACGACAATCCCGTCGGGGATATTGTTCCATATCGATTCCATAAACGTATGCTTCATTATATGACCATGCTTGTCCATTCGAATTTTTCCACCTTTTCGAAGTCAAAGTGATCGCTACTCCATTCAATTCCACAAAATGCCGGAATCCCCTGCTAACATGACCATTGAAATTAGATTAATTTTGGGTTTAAAGACCATTCATGTATAATGTGGCTATTATTCCGACACCGAGGAGAGCTTGAGAAGCCATATGGCCAACCGAAGAAAATGGAACGTGGGCGTCCTTCTATTACTTATTATTTTTGCATATGTACTGGTCCAGTTTTATTGGTCTACCGAACGGATCAGGGGACTCGTAACCCCGCTGGAGGCAAGCGATCAGGTTCATCCCAAACGGCAGATTGCCCTCATCTCGCAGGAGCTGGACAATCCGTTCTGGCGGTCCGTCGAGCAGGGAGCGCAGAAAGCGGCCGGTGAATACCGGATGGAGCTGCAATATATGGGGCCGTTCCGCATTAACGCGGAGGAGCAGATGAAGCTGCTGGAGAAGGCCATTGCCTCGAAGATGGACGGGATTATTTTGCAGGGGATCGGAACCTCGCAGGACAAAGCGTTAATCGAAAAAGCCAGCCGGCTTGGCATTCCGGTCATTACCGTCGACACGGACGAACCCGGCAGTAAGCGACTCGCTTATGTCGGCACCAATAACGCCTTAGCCGGCCAAGAGATGGGCCGTCTGATTGCGGAAGGCGGTCGGAAGGAACCCCGCGGCGCAATAGGCGTTCTAGTAGGCAGCAAGGAAGCGGCCAACCAGCGGCTCCGACTGGAAGGATTCCAATCGGTCATTCATTCTTACAAGGGGCTGTCTATCGCCGATGTCCGCTCATCGAATATTTCCCGGCTTCAAGCCGCGCAGCAGGCGGAGCAAATGCTGAAGGACCATCCGGAGATCAATTACATGGTCGGCTTCAGCTCCCTTGACGGAATCGGCATAGCGGAAGCCGTTGCCCGCGTAAAGCCCGGGGGGGTCGCGGTCTTTGCTTTCGATGACCTGGAGGATACGCTGATCGCTATTAAGAAGAAGCAGATCGAAGCTTCGATTGTTCAGCAGCCCTCCCAAATGGGCTATGAAGCGATGTCGCTGCTCAATCAATATTTTCAGGGAAAAGACGTCTCATCCAAGCAGTACACTCCAATCTCCGTCGTTACGGAGAAGGAGGTTGCCGCCCCATGACCCTCCGCAAAAAGCTGCTGCTCTTTATTCCGCTGCTGGTGCTCCTGACCAACGGCGTCACGTTCTTCCTGTTCGAGAGCTCCAAAACGGTACAGCACAGCTATAATACGATGATGGACCGCATGCTGCTGTATACCCAATCGGCCCAAACGGCCGATGCGAATGTGCAGGCCTTGTACGCGTATCTGCTTAATCCCGAGGACAACAGCCGGACTTCGCTTCTGGAGCAGCAAGCGGAGCTGACGCAAATCAGCGGGCAGTTGGATAAACAGCGGACGGAATCCGACATCGCCGGCGTGCTGGAGGGTTATGTTCATATGCTTCAGACGCTGGCGGAGCAGGTACAGTCGGCCGAAAAGTCTGCCGCTCCGGACGAGGCACTTGGTTACTATGAGGACACGGAGCGGACGGGCTCTTTCATAAGAGAGGAAGAGCGCCGTCTCATTGATCTGGAGCTAAGCGCATATGAGCCCGTATACCGGAGCATCCAATTGGAAATCGTACGAATGGACTGGCTGGGGCCAGCCGTATTTATAATCAATACGCTGCTAAGTATCGTTGTTGCGTTATGGATCTCAAGAAGCATTACGGAGCCGGTAGACCGTCTCGTGTTAACGGCGCGGCATCTGGCCAAAGGGCAGCTGGATGCGGCTTATCTCCCCGAACGCTCGAATGACGAGCTTGGTATCCTATCGGAAGCGTTCCGCCACATGATTAAGGATTTGACTGAGTTGATGGGTCGGGACAAAGAACGTTTGGAATCGGAGCGTCTGGTGAAAGAACTCGAGCTTCAGGCTCTGCAAAGCCAGATCAACCCGCATTTTTTGTTCAATACGCTAAATGTGCTGTCCAAGCTGGCGCTGCTTGAAGGGGCCGACCGGACAAGCGACCTTATTGTGTCGATGTCCAAGCTGATCCGTTATAACTTAAGCCAATTGGACCGCCCGGTTACGCTTGGCGACGAGCTTAAGCATGTCCGGGAATATTTCACGATTCAACAAGCCCGGTTCCGCAACCGCGTAGAAATTAGCCAGCAGATCGACGAATCCGCACTTAACATGCTCATTCCCGCTCTGACGATACAACCTCTGGTGGAGAACGCATTCGTACACGGCGTGGAGCGTTTGGAGTCCGGCGGAAGAATTCAGCTTACTATCGAGCGGTCCGGCGATAGGGTTAGAATAGTTATTAAGGACAACGGAGCCGGAATGAAGACGGAGGAACGCGACGCGCTTCTTGCCTTGCAAGAGCCCGCAAATCCCGCTCCGGCGAAGAAAAACTCCATGGGCTTTGGCACGCGGAATGTGATTAAGCGGCTGAGGCTCTTCTATAACCGGCAGGATGTTGTTAATATCGAAAGCGAGCCAGGACGGGGAACCTCGGTTATTCTCCTCCTGCCTAACGAAGCGGATGTTGAGCAGAAAGGAGGACCGGAGCACGATGTACCGTCTATTGATCGCCGATGACGAAGCGCTGGAACGCGAAGGGCTGGAGCATCTGATTCACCGCATGCTGCCGGACATGTTCCAGATCGCGTTTGCCGATAATGGCCGGAGAGCCATTGAACAGGCGGAGGAATTCCGCCCCCATATCATTATGATGGATATTAATATGCCCGGTATTCAAGGTCTGCAAGCCATAAGGGAAATTAAATCGCGGCTCCCGGATACCAAGTTTATACTGGTAACGGCTTATGACTTTTTTGCCTATGCCAAAGAAGCGGTGTCGCTTGGCGTAAAGGAATATATCGTCAAGCCTGCCGGACGCGAGCAAATCTCTTCGACCTTGAACCTGCTCATTGAAGAGCTGGAGCGCGACAAATCCAAGCGGAACGAAGAGCTTCTTCTGCGGGACAAGGTATCCCAGCTGCAGCCGCTGGTGGAAAACGAGCTGTCACTCCTGCTCATGGTGGATCAGGTATTGGGCGCGGATGAGGAGAAGCTATCCGACTGGCTGAGCTTCCCGCTTGATGAGGGCTGTGCGGTTGTTGTCGCCTTCCCGAAGCAGATTTATACGCTGGACAAGAAAAAGCTGTACGAAACGTTCCGCAGCTTTACCAAGACCTATGGGGTGTCTTGCATTGTCAGCTCCTTAATCGACCTGCATATGGCTGTTTTCATACGGGTTGACGCGGAGGAGCGTTCCTGGAAAAGCGGCATCAAGCCGTTCGGCGAGAAGCTGTGCAGGCTGGCCGAGCGCCAATTCGAGCTGCCGATTACCGTTGGAATCGGGTCGGTGCAATCCGGCGCCGACGGCTGGCGCAAATCGTATTTCGAGGCCGTATTCGCTTCCGACGTTGACCGGCATGCTGGCGAGGTCCGCGATTTCGAGGAGTTGGTGAAGGGGGCGGCCGCATTACCCGCCGATCCCTTTACTGCGGGTGATGGCTCCGGTCCGGAGGATCAGCGCTCCTATGTCATTTCCGCCCTGCAGCGAATCCGGGAGCAGCGGGAGCAGCAGACGATTAACGTGATGGATAAGGCCAAGCACTATATCGGGCAGCATTTTACGGAGGAATTATCACTCGAGGAAACCGCCGAGCATGTCCATCTGAACCCCCACTACTTCAGCAAAGTGTTCAAGCAGCAGGCAGGAGCCACGTTTATCGATTATTTGACGGGGCTGCGGATCGAGAAGGCCAAGCAGCTGATCTCGTCCGCCGACGAGCTGGCTTTGAAGGAAGTATGCTTCGAGGTGGGTTATAAAGACCCGAATTATTTCAGCCGGGTGTTCAAGAGGGTAACCGGTCTTACCCCGACCGAATACCGCAGTCAAGCAAAATGATCAGGATATACAGGGAGTTCATGCCAGAGAGGCATGGACTTTTTTGTTTTGGCAAACTAATAAAATGCTACTCGTTTCAAGCTCTCTCCAATGTACCCGGTCAAGCAGCTATTCCATGCTGGAACAACACAAATAAGTGCAGACGAATGACCGCTAATCCCCTTCAGTCCGGTGATATAATGAAACTCGTTTCAATAAACGCAACCATTTATTCAAGCAGTCACATGATGGAAGGGGAATAAATAAAGTGAGCAGCTTAACTGCAAATGTGAGCGGCAAAAGCATGAAGTTTGTTACGCTCGTTTCGATGATTGCCGCCCTCGGCGGATTATTATTCGGCTTCGATACCGCTGTCGTATCGGGAGCAATCGGATTTATGCAAGACCGATTTGACTTAAACGAGGTGGAAGTCGGCTGGGCCGTATCCTCGCTTATTATCGGATGCGTGGTTGGCGCGGGATTCTCCGGTGTACTGAGCGACCGTTTCGGCCGCAAAAAAGTACTTATCGCGGCAGCAGCCCTGTTCATTATCGGTTCGATTGGCTCCGCGATTCCGGATACGTTCTCGATGTATATCATCGCCCGCATGATCGGCGGTCTTGGCATCGGGATTACGTCCACGCTCTGCCCGCTGTACAACGCGGAGATTGCTCCTGCGAAATACCGCGGCCGTCTCGTTGCCTTGAACCAATTCGCGACGGTTACGGGGATTTTCCTTGTTTACTTCGTCAACTCGGGTATCGCCGGCTATGGCGACGATGCTTGGGATATTGCGAACGCGTGGCGCTGGATGTTTGGCGTAGGCGTTGTGCCAGGCGTTATTTTCTTCGTTCTGCTCTTCCTTGTGCCTGAAAGCCCAAGATGGCTGATCAAGCAAGGCCGGCCGGAGCAAGCGCTCAATATCCTTCTTCGCATCCACGGCGAGGAAGATGCAAAGCAAGAGGTTCTCGATATTAAAGCCTCTTTCGCTGAAGAAAAAGGCAGCTCTCTCAAAGAGATTTTCCGCCCTGGCATCCGCCTTGCGCTCATCGTTGGCGTCGTACTCGCCGTTCTTCAGCAAGTAACCGGCATTAATGCGGTCATGTATTACGCGCCGGAAATTTTCAAGTCGATGGGCTCCGGGACGGACTCTTCGTTGCTTCAAACCATCTTGATTGGTTTCGTTAACTTCCTGTTTACCATTCTTGCAATCTGGCTGATCGATAAAGTCGGCCGAAAAATTTTGCTGCTTGTTGGTTCGTCTGTCATGACGGTCTGTCTGGCGGTTATCGGGATTGCGTTCCATACCGGCCATACCACCGGCTCGCTTGTCCTGATCTTTATCCTGATCTACGTTGCGGCCTTCGCCGTATCGCTTGGACCCGTCGTATGGGTCGTCCTTAGCGAGATCTTCCCGAACCGCGTCCGCGGCCGGGCTACCGCAATCGCATCGATGGCGCTGTGGATTGCCGACTACGTCGTATCGCAGTCGTTCCCGCCCATGCTGGAATCCGCAGGGCCAGCCGTTACGTTCTGGATCTTTGGCGTCATGTCGCTCATTACGTTCCTGTTTACGATGCGCGTTGTACCGGAGACGAAAGGCAAGTCGCTCGAGGAAATCGAGGCGTCCTGGAACGGGAAATAAGACTTTAAGTTATCGCTCCGTGGACGGGGTATCTCCTTCGGTCGCTGTTGCCATTGTGAATTCTTGAATCCATTTTATTATGTAAATTTCACAAGTGGCAAAGGCGAACGCTTCGCTCCTCGGGAGATACCCCTTTCCTCAACCGATTACCTTTTTAAAATAAGCAAAAAGCTGGGCGATTGATTTCGCCCAGCTTTTTTAATTTAGCTTTCAAATTTGATTTCCGCAGCCTTCATCTCCCATATCTGAAGGCTTGCGGCTATGCCTTCACCGCTGTCCGTTCGGAGCTGGATGCCGGTACTGTCCTCCAGAGTAGGATAAGCTCTTGCCGTCAGGCAGGTCTCGTCATCCGCAAACACTTCGATAATCGATTGGTCTGCGAATACACGCAGCTTGATTGGATCCGCGCCATCTGCAGATGGCAGATCACCCTGGACCGGCGTTTTATGCACCTTTGGAAGCAGGCTTGAATTCGACCGGTCAATCGTAATCGTATTGGAGGCCAGATCCAGGCGTACGTCCGTATGCTCCTTGCCGCAGGCGGAAGCGAATACGGAAATGGTAAGAGCCGTTGCATCGATCGACTTCCTGTCGATTTCGAGCAGGCATTCGAAGGATCTCGATTGTACTCCCGTTCGGACAGGCGTTTGTCCGACTTTTAGATCTTTAAAGCTGTAATTCTCGCCTCTCAGCGACTCCACCTCAGGCACGGGGATCATGGAAAGAGCACCGCTAGCCTTCAGATCTACGACACGGGGCAGCGCCAGCGCCCCGGCCCAATCCAGGTTCTCGGGAAACTCTTCGCCCCTGCTGCCTTCCGGAATCCAGCCATGCACAATGCGGCGGCCGTTCTCGTCCACGAATCCGGTAGAAGCGTAATAGCCCTCCCAGCCGCCATGGTCGACAGTACCGTGCTTTTGCACGTCGATAAGCTTATCTCCGCTGATGGTACCGGAAAGGTAACGGACGGGACCGCTTGGGGAATAGAACAATACCGCTTTATCGCCGAAACGGAACAAATGCGGACATTCCCAGATCCATTCTTCACCCTTATAAAAAATATCTTTGAAGCTCCAATTCTCCAAATCCCCGGAGTGATAGATAAAGGCGCAGCCTTTTTCCTCATGGATGCCGCCAAGGATCATTCTCCACCCGTCTTCCGCCTTCCAGACATAAGGGTCCCGCCAGTCCCGAATCTCAAGGTCTCCATGCAGATTCAGGCTAAGTACCGGGTTAATGTCCGGTTTATGCCATGTACGCAAATCCGTCGAGCGGGCCATCCATTGCTGCGCTCCTGTAGCGGCGTTTCGATCCCCTTCGCCAATGCTTGTATAGAACAACGTCACTTCGCCTTCATGAATGACGGAGCAGCCGGAGAAGCAGTGGGCCTCGCCAAGCTCATACGATGGAGCCATTCCAATAGGCAGATGCGTCCAATTCACCAGGTCCGTGCTTGCGGCATGCCCCCAATGAATGTCGCCCCACTCGGGCTTTGACGGGTTATGCTGGTAAAACAAATGGTATTCGCCGTTTAACTGAAACGGCCCGTTCGGGTCATTCATCCAGTTGCGAGGTGCCGTAAAATGATACCTTGGCCTGTAACGATCCATGTTATCTCTCCTATCTAATTGGCTGACAGCTCATACGTTCACAATCACAATATAAACGATATATTGAATATGTCAATATTTTGATAGGTGTTTTTTATCATTTCAATTAACGAGGAGAATCCGTAATAAAAAAACGGCCGTGCAGATTCAAATTCATCTGCACGGCCGCTTATTAGGTTAAATCGAGGAGATACTCCCGTCCGTTTAAGGCTTGATTGCGTCGTAATACTTCGTTTGCATTTCTTTCGCTGCCGCGTCGAGCTGAGCTTGCGTGTCGGTACCTTTTTTCGAGAATACTTCTTGCAAGACGTTCGTCATAGAGCCGTAGTATTCTTGCGTGTTGTACTGAGCCTCAGGCTTGCCGTCGAGCAAAGCATTGGACTCCGCGTTGTATTTGTATACGTTGTCGTACTTGTCGAAGATCGCTTGAACTTTTTTGCCATACTCCGAATCCGGGCTGAAGTAGTTGATGTGCGGCGGAATGAAGTATTTGCCTTCCGTTTTGCGAGCTTGAATGTCTTTTTCGATCGAAGTCAGATAGTCGTCCGTGAAGTAGTCGAACGTGATGTAACGGAACGCCATTTCCTGCTCGTCTTTTGTAGCGTTAGGGTTGATAACGAGATAGTCGCCGCCCAAAACGCCCGTATGTTTGCCGCCTTTTTCGGCTGCCGGCATTGGATAAGTCAGCACGTCTTCGATCTTCATGCCTCCTTGGTTCAGCGCTTGCTCCAGTACGCCTTCCGCGCCGGCGATAACCATTGCCGTGCGTCCTTGACCAAACGCGCCTACGGCGTCGCCCCAGCCAAGAGCCCAGTCTTTCGGAATAACGTCTGCATCCCATCTCAGCTTGTTGTAGAAATCGAGAGCTTTCTTGCCGGCTTCGGAGTTGAACGTTGCCGTTACCTTGCCGTCTGCTACGTTCTGGATTTCTCCGCCTGCTTCGAAAAGGAAGTTGGTCCAGTTCCAGCCTGCTTCGTTGCCTTTGCCCATTGGAGCGATACCCGCGATCCCTTTCTTCGCATCGGCAACGCCTTTAGCCGTATTCACCATGTCGTCCCAAGTCCAGTCGTACGAAGGTACGGCTACGCCTTTGTCATCCAGCATTTTTTTGTTCACAACCGTCGTCGTTACATAACCTTTTTGGGCGATACCGTATACTTTCCCGTCAATGATGAACTGGTTTTGCAGAACCGGGTTGATTTGATCCTTGAACTCGTAGCTGTTGTACAGATCCGTAATATCGGCTGCCCAGCCTTTTTCAACGAGGAACTTCGCTTCGGTTGCGTAAGTGTTGAAGAAGGTTGGCGCTTCGTTGGCAGCCATTTTGATGCCGATTTCGTTAGGTGCGTAATGCCAGTCGCTCTTCACGATCTCGACGTTAGGATACACCTTGTTGAAGCGTGCGATCTTGTCGTCTTCCAGCTTGCGGTTTTCCACCTGGTCAGGAAGCGGATAATAAATGCTGATTTTAATTTTCTTTTGCGTAATATCTTCGGATGGTTGCGGAGTGGCCGTTGCCGTGTTTGTGCTTGCATTTGCGCTTTCAGCCGGCTTGTTGCCGTTGTTCGACGTATTATTGTTGCCGCCGCACGCAGCAAGAGTCGAACAAAGTAATACCGCAGCTACTGTCGTAAAGACGCTCTTTCTCATTGTAACTCCCCTTCTCGAGTTCGTTTATTTGTTACACCCTCATCATAGTGGAGAGGGATAGGCGCCTGCGAGGTGTATTCCTATTCCGATCATGTGCACGATTACGATTTGAATACTATCCTTTCACGCCGCCCAGATGCAATCCGCGCATGATGTACTTCTGGAAGATCAGGAACACGACGATTGGCGGAAGCATAACCATGGTCAGAATCGCAAACCGGATATTAAGCGCCAGCCCTTTGGCGTTAATCACGTATTTGTAGATCGCCGTCGCCAGCGGATAATGGCTGTCGTTATGCATGATGAGCGATGGCCAGAACCAGTCGTTCCAGGAAGACGAGAAGATAAAGATCGCAAGCGTCGAGAATATCGGCACCGACAGCGGCAGCGCAATCTGCGCGAAGCTTCTCCAGTCCGAAGCGCCGTCAATACGCGCCGCTTCGAAGATTTCGTAATGGATCTCGTCGAAGAAGTTTTTCAGAAGCAGCAGGAAGAAGGCATTTGCGCCTGCCGGCAGCCAGAAGGCCGCAAACGAGTTCATGAGGCCCAGGTCCTTCAGGTTCACGAAGTTCGGAATGATGTACGTGGTTGGCGGAATAAACAAGGTCATCATAAAAAAGAAATAGACCGCTTTGCGCTTAGGCACGTTGAGCCTCGACAAGCTGAAGGATGCAAGGCCAAGAACGCCTACGGTAATGACCAGATTGCCTCCGAAAATATAAAGCGTGTTTCTTAGAAACTCCGGAAGATCGATAAACTTCCAGCCTTTGTTAAAGTTGTCGAAATGCCATTCGCTTGGCAGGAACCTCGGCGGGAAGGAGTTGACCTCCACGTTGGTTTTGAGGCCGTTAAAGAACGTCGTCAGAATCGGATAAATCATCGAACAGGACATGACGACCAGTACAAGCACCATAATCGAGTAGCCGATCAAGATCGGTTTCTTCTTCAGGTCAAACGAAGAGAGTATCCCTCTGTCCATCTGTTTCATCGTACGTCTCCCTCCTTGCCTTGAAGCCTGTATTGAACGATGGCGAGCAAGCCCAGCACGATAAACATCAGAACGCCAAGCGCGGCCGCAACCCCGTAATTTTGCTGGTTAAAGGCGTATTTTACAATGAGCAGCGCGTAAGTCAACGTCGCATTGTTAGGTCCGCCGTCCAGCATCGCAAGCTGGGATTGGTACCCCTGCGAGGTGCCGATCAGCTGCAGAATGAGAAGCAGGCCAAGCAGGCCTTTAATCGAAGGCAGCGTGATATGACGGATTCGGTTCCATACGCCAGCCCCGTCGATTTCCGCAGCTTCGTACCAGTCGCGCGGAATGCTGAGCACGGCGGCCAAATAGATGAGCATCGCCGAACCGAACTGCTGCCAGGATTCCATAATGACGAGGGAGATCATCGACCATTTGGTATCCGTCATAAACGATACCGGTTCATCCGCGCCAAACCAACCTGTTATCACCCCGTTGATCGGTCCGACAGGATCGTAGAACCAGCGCCACAATCCGTACAAAACGACTACCGGAATAATATTCGGCAGATAAGCGGCTACGCGGACAACGCCTTGGAACCGGCGAAGCTCGGAGATCGCGATGGCGAATACAATCGGAATCCAGAAGCCGATCACAAGACAGAGGAACATATAATAAACGGTGTTTTTCACCGCCGTCCAGGCGTCTTTATCGTGAAGCGCGACTTTATAGTTGTCGAATCCGACGAAACTGTTTCCTTTTACAAAGTCAATGTGGTAGAAGCTGTAGATGAATCCTTTGAAGATCGGGACCCATAGAAACAAGATAAAAATAATAAAGGCGGGAAGCAGGAACAATAGTCCCCAGAAATGCTTCCTCAAAAATACGGCAAACCGGCCTTTACGCTCGAGAGGCGCGTTTGCGACAGCGTGTTGCTCCATACAAGTCTCCCTCTTTTCTTTAACAATCCTCTTTCCTTATTGTAAAAAAAGGAGCCTCTCGAGGTAATGTGCGTATCCAAGGCAATGATGAGTAATTCTACTTCTTTAGCTCGCTAGGACTCATGCCGTAATATTTTTTGAAAATTTTGCTGAAATGCTCCGGCGATTCGTAACCAACCTTCTCCGAAATCTCGTAACGTCTCATGTCCGTATGAAGAAGGAGCCGCTTGCTCTCCTCCATCCGCAGCTTAACGACATATTCCCACAGGTTATAGCCGGTCTCCTTCTTGAAGAGGTAGCTGAGGTAGTTCGGGCTGACATGGTTGTTCTGCGCGACTTCATGCAGGGTTAAGCCCTTCTGCGCGAAATTCCGGTTGATGTACTCCATCGCTTTCTCGACAATCAGGCTGGTCTGGGCGGTGAACTCTTCCTCGGTTGGACGCTGGGAATATTGGTTCCAATTGAAATCCCCGTAATAGAACACATAGTGGTCCTTATGACGCTCATTGCAGCTGAGCGCTTTGATGACCTGATCGTGAAGGACGTCAATAAATTCGATCCCCTTCAGGATTTGGCTGATGCCGATTACGCTCGTGATTCCCAGATACTTCTGGATATTGAAGTGCAGGCTGCGGCCAATCATATCCAGCTCGTTCATAATGCCGGAAGAAGCCGTCTCCCCGTACAACGTCTCATTCCATTGCAACACAATATTGATTTCCCGATCCGAAGCATAAAAGGCTGTATGATTCCAATGCTCGTCAAAGAGCTCATTTACGATATTAAGCGCGGCATAACGGAGCAGCCTCTCATCCGTCTTCGTTAACTCGCGGTTACGGTCCGTCAGATGAAGCCGGATGCGGATCATGGAGAAATAAGGCCCCTCCAGCCGGATCCCGTGCTTCTCCTTCAATATTCGGACGATGTCCTGCACCTTAAGCGCTGTCTGACTGTTTACGAGCTGATTAAGCCAATCCACGGATTGCGGATTCAGCTCATCCATATGGAAATGCTCCTGCATGCCCGCAATCAGTTTTTCTTGTTCGGCAGGCTCGGGTTTATGCAGCTTAAGTAAAACGTTGCGCACGGAATCCAGAAACTGTTCGTTGTTCAGCGGCTTGATTAAATAGTCCTTAGCCCCGAGACGGATCGCCATCTGGGCATAATGAAACGTCTCGTGGGCCGAAATAATAATCGTCTGCACCCACGGCTTAATTAACTTCGCCTGCTGCATCAGCTCAATACCGTTCATCGTTCCCATCTGAATGTCGGTAACAAGCAGATCAATATCGTCGGTCCGAAGGACGTCGAGCGCCTCGTAACCGTTATGAGCCATATGAATGGCGGAAATATCAATGCCGGAAGAAGCCAGTACGCTGCTTAGACCTTTGCAAATAAGCGGTTCGTCATCCACCACCAGTATGTTATACATCGCCTAGTTCCTTCCTTTCGCCGGCGGCCGGAAGCTGGATCGTAACGATCGTTCCGCCGCCGTTTCTTTTTTTGTACTGAATGCCATAAACATTTCCGAAATGCAGCTGAAGCCGCTGATGTATGTTTTTAACGCCGTATCCGGAAGAGGATTGTGCCGCCGGCTCGTTCAATAGAGACTCAATCGCTTTATGATCCACCTCTTTATAACCGTTATCCTCCACGCGGATCAGCAGCTTGTCGCCTTCGTATTCCGCGTTAATATGAATCTCGCCGTCTTCCCCCATGTTCTTGACGCCGTGGATGATGGCATTCTCGATCAACGGCTGAAGCGTAACCTTCGGAATGAGATGATTCATCATCTCCTCAGGTACCGCCCAGATGACCCGGAAGTCATAGTCGTAACGCTTCTGCTGCAGCTTCACGTAAGCAGCCGCATGCTCCAGCTCCTCCGCCAGCGTAATCAACTCCCGGCCGCGGCTTAAGCTGATCTTCATCAGCTTCGACAGCTCCTTGATCATTTCCGCGGATTCGGAGTTGCCTTCGAGCGAGCTTTTCCAATAAATGCTTTCAAGCGTGTTGTAGAGAAGATGAGGATTAATCTGCTGATACAAAATTTGAAGCTGGCTTTCCCGCTGCTTGATCTCCATCTGGTATTTGTCATGAATAAGTCCATTGAGCCGGCGGGCCATATCATACAAAGCTCCAATCAATACTCCCACCTCGTCGTTTCTGCCTTTGCCAGGCGTCTCCGGCACTCTCTTGCCAGGCTCGTAACGGCGGACAAACGTTGCCAGTCTTTGCAACGGCGTCATTAACGAACGCCAGAAATAGAAAATGACGATACAGCCGAACAGGATGTACGCCACCGATATCAGCTGAATAACCCGCTTCACTTCATTTTGCTGCTGAAGGAGCGATTTGATCGGAATCTTGTAGATAAGCCGCTGCTGCAGCAGCTCGTTGTCACTGGCCATATAGATGTATTCCGAGGTCATAATCGGCTTGCTAAGGCTTTCCGCCTCGCCGGAAGCGGTTACAGGAAGTTCAACCGTGGAACCCATGGTCCTCGGACTCGTGGAGGCTAGAATATAATTTTGCTTATCCGTGAAAAAGATTTCTCCGCCGGGCAAGGAGACCGACTGCATCGATTCGGCAAGCTTCTTATCCATGTTGGTTGCGATCAGCACGCCGATGACGCTATGCCCTTGACTAACCGTATTCACCGCCCGGATATAAGCCAGAGTGCGCTTCTTGACGAGCATGTCGTTATTTTCGATAATCTCCATAAAGCCTTGACCCTTCAGCCCTACCGCCTTATCGAACCATTTCGGCTTATTGGCGTCGGAGAAGAAATAAACGCCGCTTTGAATCATCTGAACCTTAGGCGCGAAAAAATAATAGTTGTTCGGATCGTAGATATACAGGCTGTAATAAACAGCCTCCCCGCCGTTTAAGGCGGTTGAATAGCCTGCCAGCAAAGCGTCCATTTTCTCGTATTTGCGGACGCGTTCAATGACGGTTTCATCGTCATCGGGTACAAGCTGCTGAGCAGTCGGGTTCTGGATAATCGTCGTTGTGATTTTGTTGACGGTATCGATATCCCGGTCGATCAGCGTATGGTTCTGTTTGTTCAATTCAGCATAGGCATTCGTCACGTGGCGTTTGAGTATCTGTTCGGCCTCCGAATTTCCGTAGCTGTGAAGAATGAATATCGGGCTGACCATAAGCAGGAACAATAACAGCAGCTGCTGCTTCACGCTTAGCTTGGTCATTGGATTGGAAAAGCCCGTTCTCATGATGACGCACCCCCAGCTTCCTTCCTTTAAATATAGCAAATATGTAATACAGCGGTATGGCTATTCTTATTTATTGTATAGGTAATTTCACGCACTTCAAGCATTGATTCTAGTAGAAACGACCGATTTTTCGAGATTGAAAAAGGAAAATATTGACTGCCGCAAAGGGGGAGGGCATAATAGCTGTGTGTTCAGAATTGCTTCACCATTCTTTAAGCCCATGCTTTCGAAGTAAGAATTGCTTTACCATTCTTTAAGCCCATGCTTACGAAGTAAGAATTGCTTCACAATTCTTTAAGCCCATGCTTTCGAAGTAAGAATTGCTTCACAATTCTTTTAAGGAGTGATCCTATGTCGAACAAAGTGCTTATTGTAACCGGCGATGCCGCGGAAGTTTTGGAAGTGTATTATCCTTATTACCGGCTGCTGGAGGAAGGCTACGAGGCTGTTATCGCTTCCCCGACGCAAAAAACCTTACATACCGTCTGTCACGATTTTATCGAGGGCTGGGATACGTATACGGAAAAGCCCGCTCATCAGCTGCAGTCCCATTTGGGCTTCGCCGATGTAGACCCGTCCGAATACGCTGCGATTATTATTCCCGGGGGAAGAGCGCCGGAATATATTCGCGGCAACGCGGAGCTGCCCCGCATTCTGCAGCATTTTATCGATGCCGACAAACCGATTGGCGCGATCTGCCACGGTGCGCAGGTATTCCTGTCGCTGCCTGATTACAGCTACTTTAATGGCCGCACCATGACGGCCTATAACGCTTCGCGTCTGGAAGTCGAGCGCCTTGGCGCTTGCTATGCGGACGAAACGCTTCATGTGGACGGCAAGCTAGTAACCGGCCATGCATGGCCGGATCTTCCCGGCTTTATGCGCGAGTTTCTGAAGCTTGTCCGCGAGGATGCCGCAACGGCAGCAGGAGCGGAAGCCTTGACTTCATAATGGATAAGCAAGATGCAGCTTTGGCTTTATGCCGTAAGCTGCATCATTGTTTTTACTCAGCTTAACTGCCTAATATATTTACAATAACAAACCTTTCTCTAAATTTTCTCTTTATTTTCCCCTTAACATATCCGATATAATTTAAGTGAAAAATTATTGAAAATAGAGGAGTAGATTTAAAATGTCTATATTTAGAGAAAGGGGTTTTTACATCATCCTATGCTTAGCTGCATTTTTTTTATTGGCTGGGTGCGGTGGTAAAGAGAAATCCGATGAAGAGATCATACAAGATAAGGTAGAACAAGCTTTTAAGGATGCGGGGATACAGACCGATACTTCTACTCAATCCGATGAAAAACCTACTGTAGAATCGACATTAATGGAAATAAAGAACTTCGTCATAGGGGAAATATGGAACGAAGGACTTGTTAACATCGGCCACTATGCCTACGACGGGACCGATGCTACGGGAAGTACCATGGATATTGACTTCATGATTCAGCAACTCAGCAAGTCGATGGAAAAGAAAGCAGAATACGATATTTACATTCAAGGATTAGATTCGAAGTATGATGAAGTAAAACAATTGTGGACGAAGGTTTCTGGGGAGATCGATACTTTGTATAAAAAGTTACAAGATGATCCTCCAAAAGCTAAAGACACAGAATACCAGTTTGATACCGGGTTATACGAGCAGTACAGTGATGCTTTTTTTGGAGCAGTTGAAGCTTTAAATCAAAAATAATGTTAGTCAATAGCTACATTGATTGGCTACATTGATTACAACCAACAAACAACAAACCGCGTTGCCGTTATGGGTAGCGCGGTTTGTTGTTTGTTCAAACGACTTTAACGTGGAAACAGATTCTGCTGATTGCTTTCCCGGAACCGCTTGGGAGAGAGCCCCGTCACCCGGCGGAAAATAATCGAGAAATAATTCGGATTGTCGTAGCCCAGAAGCTTTGCCACCTCCCATACCTTCATCTCCGTCGTGACGAGCAGTCTGGTCGCCTCACCGATCCGGCGGTGAATGGCGTAGTTAATCGGGGAGATCCGATAGTGATCCTTAAAGACGTGAGAAATATAGTACGGATTGACGTGAAATTGCCGACCCAAATCCTTGAGACTTATATTTTGCGTAAAATTCCTGTCGATATAATCCTTGATCTGCTCGGCTAGTCCGGTATTGGATTCCTGCTTGATATGCTGTTGATTCCTCACCGCTCTTCTAAGGAGCAGAATAACGGAATTAATCAAATAACGGCTGATCCCCTCGTATCCTTCCTCCTTGATGGAGGATTCATCGACGATCATTTTCATCAAGGCCTCAATTTCCGAGAATACGCGGCTGGACCGAATCACGGGCTCGACATCCGGCGGAATAACCCAATCCTCGGCCGGGCTTGCCTTGGGCAGCGAGAATCCGCAGTAATAGGTGATTAACGGATTGCCCGTTGATGACTGTTCTTCGTGCAGTACCCCTTTATTGTAGACCAGAATGTCCCCCCCGCTTACGTTATACGATTGTCCTCCAATCGTAAACATCCCTTGGCCGCCGCATACAACGATAATTTCGTGCAAATCATCATGCTTGTGGCTTGGAAAATTCCAGTTGGGCGTATCGCTTACTTTTCCGGCATACAGCAGGTGACTTTGTATTTCCTCTCCGGCGGCGGATGCCTTCATCCCTACTCCCTCTTTCCCAATATCCTTTGTCTATACAGCAAGATATATCACATTGCAAACATATCCGGCAAGATGCTTCATTGCCGCTGCTTAAGCCTTCCATTAAGCTTTGACTGTAGACAGCAAGCCAAAAGAGGTGATAGCATGCGCGAGATGGAATGCTGGGAGCAGCATGGCTTTGCGTTATTTCCGAGAGCGGTGACGCACTTTTATGCGCTGCGTTACCTTCTATGGGTGAAGGAGCTTCCCGTAGATCAGCCTTACGACATTCACCATCAATATTTATGGGATATACGTATGTATGAGCCTGTCTATCAGGCCTTTAGCGAAATACTCGGTACAACCGAACTTTGGGCGCATCTCTGCCCTGGCGAGCCCGCTCCCGTCAAAGGCGGGATATGCCTCCAGCAATCGGTTCAAGTTCCGGTCAACCATTGGAGCATTGCAAATATCGGCGATTTATTTATATATAACGCGAAAGCCTGCAGCGTGGATCTGGACGGCCTGCCGGATTACAGCTGGCTTCCGATCTCCTACTTTCCGGCAGTCCCCGATAATCGGTCCATGCTGAAGGAGCGGATGCGAAGCTGGACGGCGAGCCGGAATCAAGCTTATCTGTCCACAAGGGGCAATAAGCTTCTTGGCTCCGAACGTTGGTAGAAGCAATAGAAGCGATAAACCTGGAGGATCTTCAACATGAAAAGAGAAAACCTGCTTATCTTTACCTTTACCTTGCTGGCCTTTATCCTGGGCACGACCGAATATGTCATCGTTGGTTTGCTTACGCCCATTGCGAGCAGCCTTGGCGTCTCCGTTGCGCAGACCGGCATTATGGTCTCCGGCTTTGCGATTGCTTATGCGGCCGGTACGCCTTTTGTCATGATGGCGGCCGGTTACTTTACGAAACGCCGCGCCTTGCTGCTAGGTGCTTCATTGGTTGTTTTGTTCACGATGGGAAGCGCCTTGTCCTTCTCCTATCCCGTATTGTTTCTTACCCGCATGGCAACGGCTGTCTTCTGCGGACTGAGCGTTTCCCTGGCCGTGTCCATCTGCACGGATTATGTGTCGCCTGAGCGAAGAGGGCTGGCCCTCTCCTATATTATTGGCGGCTTCACCATCGCCAACGTGCTTGGCGTTCCGATCGGTACCTTCGTAGGCCTGCACTTCGAATGGCCTGCGGCCTTCTGGCTGGTTGCGGCTTGCGGGATTATCAGCCTCCTGCTTTTGTATCGAATCGTCCCGAAGGATTTGCCCGCCGTTCAAAGCTCGCTCAAAAATCAGTTTCGGTTAATGACAAACCCGAGAGTGCTGCTTGCCTTCTTTATCCCGATAATCGGGGTTGCGGCCATATTCGTCATTTACACTTATATTAATCCGCTTATGCTGGACGTTATGCATATCTCGGAAGAACGAACCAGCACCATCCTGCTTGTCTACGGAGCGGTAACGATCGTCAGCAATATACTTGGCGGCAAAATCGCAAGCGGCACTTATGTCGCGAAGCTGAAAACGCTGTTCCTGGTCCATGCCGTCGTTTACGTCATCTTTGGCTTTACTTTATCATTCGAGTGGCTTGGCATCGTCAGCTTGATGGCTATTGCGCTTATTTCATTCTCGATCAATGCGGCTTGCCAGCTGTATTTCATCCATCTGACCGAGCAATACGTGCCCGAAGCGAAGGATTTCGCCTCTTCCCTGCTGCCCATCAGCGCCAATATCGGGATTGCGGTCGGCTCCTCGATCGGCGCCTTCGTTACCGATCATTATGGTTTGCGTTATCTTCCGTGGGCAGCGGTCGTACTCGCCTTGCTTGCTTTTGCCGCTACAGCCTACAGCTACAGTCTCGACCGCTCGGCCAAAAAAGCAGCCCTGCAGGCTGCGGGATAAGCGTAAACGGCTGCGCCGTCCTTAGGAGGGGCAGCCTGCGTTTCGTTAATAAAATAGAAGCACAGTATAGGAAAAAGCTGCGTTCACCGTCCGGTGGCGCAGCTTTTCGCTAGCATATGCAAGTTTTCTTCTTCGTGCCGATCTTTCCTCTAGCTTCCATCCTGGCGATATAGTCGGAGGCGAGCGGAACTTTGCAGGCGGTATCGCCGACATCAACTTTTACGGCGCCAATCGCGTCCGCTACGGCTTTTGCTTCCTCCGTCAGGGGTGCGACGTAAGACGCGACGCAAATAACAAACGTATTCATCGTATACCGCACGCGGTTCCGCTCTTCATGAACGGTCTTCTTTATCTGCTCTAGAAGCCCGCGGATTTCCGTCAAATCGAGCTCTTCATCCGGAGCGATCGTCACGTAATTCGCATAGGCGCTCCATCCGGCTACCGCGACCATCTCTTCCGGAGACAACATCCATTCCATGGCAAGCTCACGCGCATAAGGACTCTCCGCCGTTACATTCGCGACCGTATATTCCGCAAGCGAATACCAATAAGCCTGCTTCACCCAATGCCGGAGCATCTCCTTGGGGATTGTTTTCGGATTAACGGTCAGACCTGCCAAATACATGGCATCATGATTGCCGGAATCGTACAGCTTGTACGCCAGCTCCTGATCCTTCTTGACCTCCTTGACCAGCCTCTTCATATCGCCGATCTTCACGCCATAGAAAGGCTCCTTCGCGCCATGCCGCACGTAGGTGCTCTTGGTCTGCTCGCTTCCCATTTCCTCTAACGCCTGCAAAACTTCATCAAAGGTCATTTCTTGGCCTCCAATTACAACGGTCATATGCTACGAGTATACTGCTCGGGGCAAGACTTGCGCAAACGAAGTGAAACGGCTATCGCCATCCTAGGCCGGGCGATTTCATTCCGGTGAATTCTTGGAATGACAAAAAGGGCTGACAATCAGCGCATCATGCGCCGCATTGTCAGCCCTCATTTATATTAATCGGTAAATGACAGCCAACCTTCTCTTGCGGTCAGCATGCGCCATAAACCGTCGGGAATTACAAGCCGCTTCTGCGAGCTTAAGCTTAAGCGGGACTGAATCTCATCCTCGCGTCCTTCTTCCACCTTCTGTACCCAATCCGGGTCCGTAAGGAGTACGCGGCCAATCGCGACCAGCGGTATACCCGTTTGCTTGGCTTCAAGAGCATCATCCGCCGAATGAATGGAGCCTACGCCAATAACCGGTACGCGGCCGGCTACTCGCTCCGCGATCCATTCCAGCCTTGTTTTGCTATCATCCGCACCACGCGCCGGCTTGGAACGGAAATCAAACAACGAGACATGAAGATAATCCAAATCCTTCTGCGCAAGCTCATCCAACAGGCGGAACGTATCCTCCATCGTAAGCCCCGGTGTCTCCGCTTCTTCTGGCGAGAACCGGTATCCGACCAGGAACGGCCCTTTGGCATGCTCAGCCGCCGCGCGTTTCACCTCATCGACGACGGCAAGCGGGAATGTAAGTCTCCGGTCGATATCTCCGCCCCATTGATCGTTTCTGCGGTTGGAATGCGGAGAATAAAATTGCTGCAGCAGATAAGTGTTTGCGCCGTGAATTTCGACGCCGTCGAAGCCGGCAAGCGCCGCGCGGCGGGTCGTCTCGCCAAAATCGCGGATAATCGATTCAATCTCCTCATGCGTCAGTTCGCGCGGAACAACGTCAGGACTTTCCGCCGCCGCAACGGCGCTAGCGCTGACCACGTCGCCATTAGGCACCAATGCAGGCGGTACCCGGCGGCCGCCGTGGAAAATTTGGAGAACGGCCTTCGCCCCTTTGGCTTTAATCGTCTCCGCAAGACGAGTAAGCCCCGGAATCATGGCATCGCTGTCGCCTGCGAATTCCCCGGGAAATCCTTTACCGTTAGGCGTGACATAGATGCATGCCGTAATAACCAGCCCAGCGCCTTCGGAGCGGCGGGCGTAGTATTCCAGCTCCGCATCCGTTACCGTTCCATCGTCATTCGAGGATGAGTGCGTCATAGGCGCCATTACAATGCGGTTCTTTACTTCCACGCCGCTTGGGAAAGTAAAGGATTCGAATAAAGGTTTGAATTTCTGTTTCAAAAACTCCACTCCTATCGTATTCTCTTTTTCGCGCGCTAACTGTAACAACTTTTGTTACTGTAATAATATTATATACAGTTAGCGAAGTCAAGCAAATAATTGTCATTTTTTACGCTCTTCTATTCTGCCCATAAAAAGGAGCGGCTACAGAAACAAAAAAATAGCGATGGAGAGTCGGAAACTCAGCATCGCTACAGTCCTTATTTGCGTATTAATCACATTCGGGACGATACTCGAAATAATCGTAATAAGCCGGAGCGGAAGGTCCCTCCTCCGTTCCCGCAGCAAACATGCCAAGGCATACGCCTGTAAAAGCTCCATCGGCATCCGGCGTTAAGGCTTCCGCCGGCAAGGCTCCAAGGCTAACCCACTCCGCGGACGCTCCGCCCAAGGTATACAGCAGCTCGTATTCCTTCTCGTCCGTACGGATCGACAGGCGTACGGGAACCTGCTCCTCAATCGGGGTAAAAGCTTCCGTCCCGCTTCCTTGCGCCATCGCCGTTACAAGAATGCCGGTCTGTCCGGCTTTCTTCGTTATGCCTATCGCGCAATAAGACTTGTCGCTCAGCCGAGCGGCAATTCCCGCCTGCTCGCCATCTCTTCCAGGAACAAAGGTCAGGCGGGTCTCGATGCTCATCCGATGATGCTGCTGGCGGCGGCATACGAATACATGGGCTCCACCGTCGCGAAGACCGTTGGCATTGCCGCTTAGTCGAAGGCAGCCTTCCCTCTCCGTTAACGACAGCTCCTCCTGCCCGGGGATCACGCGGTTATACATCCATTCGAGGCCAAGCCCTTCGGAAGAGAACTTGGTGGTCACCGACTTATCCAAGCCGGACGGGGAGGGTTTGCTCTCCCGGATAGCCGGACCTTCCATAACCATTGATACGTGACCTTCGTTATTGTCTATTATCGGCCAACCGTCTTCGCTCCAGCGAACGGGGGCAAGGAACGTCTCGCGCCCAAGCACGCTGCCCTTGCCGCCTTGCGGCCGGACGCCAAGAAACAGTGCCCACCACCGGCCATTCACGTCGTCAAGCAGCTCAACATGGCCGGTATATTGAATCGGATGATCCTTTAACCCGTTATGCGTCAGAATGGGGTACGGCAGCATTTCGAAAGGTCCGTACGGGGAGGTGCCGCGTCCGATAATCTCCCGGTGCATCGGCCCCGTTCCCCCCGATGCCGTCATCATGTAATACAAGCCGTTTATTTTGTACAAATGCGGTCCTTCGACCCAGGGCCCTTCATCTCCCTCAAATACGACAACCGGCTCCGATAAGGCCTCGCCCGTCAGGATGTCAATTTCGTATTGGATAATATGGGATGTCTCGCCAAAGCCCGCCTGCGCGGATACGTATACTTTGCCGTCATCGTCAAAAAAAAGCGAAGGATCGATATTGCCGTAAGGGATGCGAATCGGATCGGACCATGGCCCTGCCGGGTCCGTTGCGGTTACATAAAAGTTGCCGATCCCGTACACATCCGTTGTAATCATATAAAAGACGCCTTCATGATAACGAAGCGTAGGCGCATAGATGCCTTCCGAGCTGTTGCGGCTTAGCAGATTCACCTGGCTTTCCCTCGTCAATACATGACCAATCTGCTCCCAATGAACCAAGTCCTTGCTGCGAAACACCGGAACGCCCGGAAAATATTCAAAGGTGCTGGTCACCATGTAATAATCCTCGCCAACCCGAACGGCGCTTGGGTCCGGATAAAAGCCCGGCAGTACCGGGTTCCGGTACGTGATTTTGCCTGTTAACGCGCGTGTCATGAATCGATTTGCCCCGCTTCCCGATTAAGATAAGGAACGGAGCCCCTGCGAAGGACTCCGTTTCAGGTTTATGCTTATTTCCGCCAATCCGTAATTTTCCAAAAGGATGCTTTTGGCTCATGCTTCCCATCAAATACAAACGGCCAATTTTTCCGTCCGCGTACGGGGAAGTTATCCAGCCAGGTGTAGTCGTCGGCTGCCCCCCAGAACGTAACCGCGGTAATTACCTCTTTGTATTCGCGGAACAGCTCGAATACCTGCCCGTAACGTTCCGCCTGCCGCTCCAGCATGTCCGCCGAAGGCTCCGTCAGATCCGTCCGCTTATCGTCATGATCAAATACCGATATGTCCAGCTCCGTTACTTGCAGCTTAAGCCCCGTTGCCGCGTAACGCTCGATGGCTTCCCGGATTTCGGCAAGACTTGGACCGTTCAGATTCCAATGTCCCTGCAGGCCGATTCCGTGAATCGGAACCTGTTTAGCCTGCAGCGATTGAACGAGACGTATAATTTTGTCCCGCTTCTCCGGGTTGCATTCGTTATAGTCATTGTAGAACAGTAGGGCGTTAGGATCGGCCGCATGCGCATATTCGAAAGCTTTTGCGATAAAGTTCTCACCGGCCAGGTTCAGCCATTTGGACTCCCGGAGCCATACGCCGCTTTTATCCTCAATAACTTCATTTACAACATCCCAGCAATAAATAATGCCTTTATAGCGGCCAACAACGGTATCGATATGGCTCTTCATCCGGGCTAGCAGCGTTTCCCTGTCGGCCGGTTCACCACCGGGAGCTTCAAATACCCAGTCAGGCGTCTGATTGTGCCAGACCAGCGTATGCCCGCGCAGCTTCATGCCGTTAGCCGCCGCAAAGTCGGCGATCTTATCCGCCGCTTCGAACGTGTACGCCTCTTCGGAAGGATGCACGCGCTCGAATTTCATATCATTTTCAGCCGTCAGACTGTTGTAATGGGCAGTAAGCACATCCTTCTGGGATGCAATCGTCGTCAGATTAACCGCTGCTCCGATATCAAAGTAATCCTTATAAACGGAATGAAGTGCCGGAAGCTTCGAAAGGTATGACATAATCTGCATCAACTCTTTCCTTCTGGATTAGTAAATTACCCGGTTATGAGCATCCGGAATGCCGGATTTGCGGAAGAAGTACGTATTAACGATGTCGCGCCATTGCTTGGCATTCTCCAGCTGCTTATTCATGCGGCCCATTACATGGCGGAACCGGTTGCCGTCAACGAGACCCTCAAGCTCCTGCCAGCGGCTCATCCAATATTCCACCCGCTCCACGCCGGCGAAATGCGTATCGTAAATATGCTGAATAACCGTCTTGCCCGATTTCAGCCGATGCGTGTAAGGCACATGATGGAAGAAGAGCAGCAGCTCGTCCGGGCAAGTCTCCAGGCTGTCGTAGACCTCGGCAATCGGCTGCGTATACTGGCTGCTGTAGCCTGTACCCGTCGCAGCCGTACGGTCCACTCCGATACCCTTATGGTCGGCAAAATGGTACGTTCCCCACTTGGAATATTCGTAGCCGTCAATATCCGGTCCGTAGTGGTAATGAGGCGTAACCATCCAGCCCACGCCAAGCGGCGCCGTATAACTCTCGTAGATGGACCAGGATTCAAGCAGGAAGTTAACGAGTACCTCCCGGACGTTGTTGTCCCCCCCAAACGTCTGAACAGCCCATTCCGCCGCAATCTCCTCCGAAGACAGCTCCGGATTCCAGATCAAGCGGCCGTAGCCGTACAAATTCGCCTGCGCGAGATGATGCCCGGTCCAGTTCTCGTCATTGCCGATATTGCTGACGGCCGTAATGCCGCTATAAGTATAGGCATGGACGCTGCCTGCCGCAATCTCCTTGACCGTGCTGCCCGCACCTTTGACATGGGTATCAAAGTTCAAGACTTCCTTCCACTGCGGAATGAGGAAGCAGACATCCTTCTGCTGGCCCGTATATTCCTGGGCAATCTGAAACTCCATCATCTGGTTGGTATGCTCCATTGCGCCAAAGAGCGGCGAGACCGGCTCGCGGACCTGGAAATCCATCGGACCGTTCTTAATCTGCAGAATCACATTGTCCTTGAAGCGTCCGTCCAGCGGCTTAAAGTGATCGTAAGCGGCACGCGCACGATCGGTTGAACGGTCGCGCCAGTCCTGATGGCAGTTGTAGACGAAGCAGCGCCAGAGCACAAGTCCGCCGTACGGTTCCAAGGCTTCGGCCAGCATGTTGGCTCCGTCCGCATGGTCGCGTCCGTAGGTAAACGGACCGGGACGATTCTCGGAATCGGCTTTTACCAGGAAGCCGCCAAAGTCCGGAATATAACGGTACACTTCGGCCGCCTTCTCCTTCCACCAGCCGCGCACGGCCGGATCAAGAGGATCGGCCGTTTCCAGGCCGCCAATCTCAATCGTTCCGGCGTAGTTCACGCTCAGGAACAGCTTAATGCCGTATTCGCCGAACACCCCGGCAATGCTCGCAACATCCGGAAGAAGCTTTTCCGTTATAAGAAACGTCTCTTCGCGGTGCACGTTGACATTGTTAATGGCAATGCCGTTAATGCCGACCGATGCCATCAGACGGGCATAATCGCGGATCCGTTCCGAATCGGACAGCACCTGGTTGTTATCGTAAAAGATCGAACGGCCGGAATAACCGCGTTCCACGCTGCCGTCGAGGTTATCCCAATGGTTAATCATGCGCAGGCCGTATTTCGGCGACTCGGCCAGATTCAACTGATCAATCGCAGCCCCGGACTGCATCAGGCGCAGCAGATGGAATACCGCGTACAATACTCCTCTCTCGGACTTGCCGGCCGCGATGATATACTCTTTCTCCGCCTCCCGAACGGTTTTTAAGAGGTAGCCCTCATCAGATAGAGCCGCCGCATCGCCGGCCGACTGATCCACCCAAGAGTTGCCGCCGAGAACCTCCAGCACGATAAACCGCTGCAAAGAGGCTTCATGCGTAACCGAAGGCGCTGCGCCCAGCATGGAGCGGATTCCCCGCGACAATTCCAAAGCGGCCGTTTTCAGGATCCCCTCAACCGGCACTCCCGAAGGCAGCACAAGCTCGCCCGCCCAGCTTTTGTATGGCTCGGCAAGCCTTTCGTCCTTCACCTGATCGTATCTCAGCCATGCTGCGTATCCGTTGTCTCCCATCTTTCATCCCCCTAATAGAAATTGTCCCGCGAACAGCCGGAATTCGAACAAAAACGCGCCCGCCCGATACAAGTCGAGGGACGCGCGATTCAAGCGATTAACCTTTAACGCCGCCGACGGTCATCCCTTTAACAAAGTATTTCTGCAGGAACGGATAAACCAGAATAATCGGCAGACTCGCAACTATCGTCATCGTCGCGCGAATCGAGGTTGGCGTAACCGCCGTTACGCCGCTTTGTCCGGCTGCAAACTGATCGCCTGCATTGGTTGACGATGCCGCCGTATTGGAGGTTTGCAGTATTTTCATCAACTCGTATTGCAGGGTGCTCAGGTTAAGATGCGATGAGTTGTACAAGAATACGTCAAACCAGGAATTCCATTGATACACCGCCACGAAGAGCGATACGGTCGCAAGAGCAGGCACGGTCAGCGGCAATACGATGCGCATGAAGGTGATGAACTCTCCCGCGCCGTCGATTTTCGCCGATTCCATAATGCCGTCCGGCAAGCCCTCGATAAAGGAACGGATAACGATCATATTAAAGACGCCGATGATGCCGGGAATAATGTAAACCCAGAACGAGTTAATCATATGAAGCTCTTTGATCAGCAGGTACCCGGGAATGAGACCGCCGCTGAAGTACATCGTGAAGATCGCGACCAGCGTTACGAATTTGCGGAGGACGAACTCCTGGCGGCTGATCGTATAAGCCAGCATAGCCGTGCAGAAGACGGAAGTAACCGTTCCGGCAATGGTACGCAAGGCGGAGATCAGCGTAGCGTGATAGATCGATGCTTCATTAAAAATGTAATGATAGTTATCCCAGGTCCACATCCTTGGCCAAGCGTAAATGCCGCCGCGGATCGAATCATTCGCATCGTTGAACGACAACGCGAACATATTAAGGAAAGGATATAGCGTAACCGTCACGACGAGCAACATAAAAACTATATTACTTATATCAAAAATCTTATCCGGTAAAGAGCTGTACCTGGCTTTGGCCGAACTCTCTTTCATGTCGATAGCCTCCTTGCTTCATCCAACTTTCGGGTCAATCTAGAACAGTCTGCTCTCGCCAAGCCGCTTCGCAATCGAGTTGGCCGACAAGAGGAAGATAAAGCTAACGACCGTTTTGAACATGCCGGCTGCGGTAGCCAAGGAATAGTTGCCCATGTTCATGCCGTATTTCAACACAAATATATCAAGGTTCTCGGAATAGTCCACGGTCATCCCGTTGCCCAGCAGGTATTGCGGCTCAAATCCCGATTCCAAAATATTTCCAAGGTTCATGATCAACAGGATCACGATAACCGACTTCAGACCCGGCAAAGTAATATGCAGGATACGCTGGAAGCGGTTCGCCCCGTCAATCTCGGCAGCTTCATATTGGGAAGGATCAATGGTTGTAATGGCCGCCAAATAAATAATGGTGTTCCAGCCAACGTTCTTCCAAACCTCCGACGCACCAAGGATGCCCCAGAAGTAATTCCCTTTGCCCAGCCATAAGACAGGCTGATCAATCAGATGCATTTTCGTCAATAGGATATTAACGATCCCTTCCGGCGCAAGCGCCGAAGATATAATATTGGCCGCAACGACCCAGGAAATGAAATGCGGTAAGTAGCTGATCGTCTGAACGACCCGCTTGAACATCACTTGGCGAAGCTCGTTTAATAATATCGCCAGTACGATGGCGGTAACAAAACCTAATACGAGATTGATGGAGCTCATCACGATCGTGTTTCTTAACACGCGGTAGAAGGAATCGTCGTTGAACAGGAAGCGGAAGTTTTTCCAGCCTACCCATTCCTGATCGAACAAATCCTTAGCCGGTCTGAACTTTTGAAAGGAAATGGTCCAGCCCCAGAGCGGTACGTACTTAAACAGGAACAGCCATAATACAAACGGCATCGACATAAACACGAGCACTTTTTGCTGCATTAGCTTTTTGAAAAACAGTTGAAGCCGCGATTCGCTTGCTTTGGGACTCCTGACAACAGATGGTGCAGCTTTTTGTATGTTCTCCACTTGCTCTTCCCCTCTCTAGCATCCTGCATGAATCCAATAGATCGGAAGGCCGGAATCAGCTTTCCGGCCTTCCGTCTACTTTTATCTCATTACCACTTGCCCGCGATGCGGTCCTGTACCACCTTCGTTACGAAAGTTTCATAGCCCTTCACGTCAAGCTTGCCCATTTGGCCCACATAGTCGTTCCAGATCGAATCGAATTCGCTTGGCTTGGCAAGAACGAGCTTCGGAACGAATTTCTTTTGCAGGTCGCCGGCTTTTTGCTGGAAGATCTGCTCGGGCGTGCCTTGGCCTTTGTTGATACTCCATGCCGGGTACCAAGCGCGCTCGTCAGGCTTCGAGAAGTATTCGGAGAAGGTCTTCACGCCGTAGGCGTCCAGCAGCGCTTTGTCGCCGTCCGTGTAACCCGCGTAAGCCACTTCAGGCTGGTTGCCTACGCCGTATGCGTTGCCGTCGGCCAGTACGGAGTTGTTGCCGTAACGCGGCCAGCTGTATTCGAAATACTGCCATCCGATGGTGCGTTTCTTCTCGGGGTCGTTGCGGTCGGCGATTTGCTGCGCGCTCATTACGTAACGGCCGTTTGCGTCCACGGTATAGTTCTGGTCTTTAACGCCCCACTGAACGAGAACCTGGTTCTCTTCTTTAAGCAGGTTATCGAAGTACTTGATGATGCGTACAGGGTCTTTCGCTTTTACCGAGATACCGATACCTCGGTTGTTAACAAAGCTAGGCGGATCTACGTATTGGTCTTTTGTATTCTCGTCGAACACGATTGGCAGCGGAGCGTAACGCTTCTCGTCGATGCCGGCTTTCTTCAGGTTGTTCGTCGCGTCGCCAACCTGCCATGCATAGTTGAAGTAGCCAAGCACGCGGCCGGAAGTCAGCTTCGCCAGGAATTGGTCTTTGTTCGCCGTAAAGGTCTCCGGATCGAACAATCCTTCCGCGTTTACTTCGTTCAGCTTTTGCAGCCATTTTTTCTCGATGTCCGTAGCGGCGTAGGTTTTAGCCTCATGCGTGTTCATGTCGACGATAACGTCGCCGTCATTCGGGTACCCCGCAAGGTGCATGGAAGGGTTCGTGATCGAGAAGAAGCTGTCGGCAGGACCTGCAAGGGAGGCAAAGCCAATCGTGTCCTTGCCGTCCACTTGCGGATGCTTCTCTTGGTATTGCTTGATCAGATCGAAGTATTGGTCAAGCGTCTTGATCTTCGGATAACCCGCTTCCTTCAGGACGGAGCGCTGGATCCAGAATGCGCCTTGGCTGATGCCC
Organism: Paenibacillus sp. BK033; assembly: GCF_004345425.1. Classification (GTDB taxonomy): domain Bacteria; phylum Bacillota; class Bacilli; order Paenibacillales; family Paenibacillaceae; genus Pristimantibacillus. The sequence continues at coordinate 194,251 of NZ_SLVP01000001.1, read as the reverse complement.
GGATCGCCGATGTAGCCTTGGTTCGCGCCAAACGGAAGGAAGTACATTTTGCCGTCGGCTTGTCTGAATTTATCGAAATAAGGACCGTATACGCGCTTGATGTTTGGACCGTATTTCTCGATCAGATCATCAAGAGGAATAAAAGCGCCGGCGTCTAGCAGCTTGTCGATTTCGCCTTCCGGAACGATAACGTCCGGATAGTCGCCGCTTGCGATCATAACGCCGGATTTCGTTTGCGGGTCGCCAACGAGGAATTCCATTTTCCAGTCCACGCCGGTTTGCTTTTGCAGCTCTTTACCGATAACGGTGTCGCTCGCAAGAGTGTCCTTCTGGCTGGAGAAGCTGTAGTACGAGAAAGTGACGGGTGTTTTGTCATCCGCTTCCGGAGAAGAGGAGTTGGAAGCTGCATTGCCGCTGTTGCCGGAGTTACCGCTATTCCCATTGCTGTTATCGTTATTGCCACCGCAAGCGGATGCCGTAACAGCTAACATAGCAGCAGCCAAGCTGACAGTTAAAAGCTTTTTGTTAACCATTTCTGTTTAGACCCCTTTCGTCATTTCAACGTGTTTGTTGTAAGCACTTTCATCATAAAACGAATCCGAAAGCTTGATTACCCCTCAAACTTTAGTTCGTACTTTGAAAAGCATAGTTCAGCTTTTTTGTCCTTTATTGTCCGTTCATGTCGAGAGGAAGGCGCAGCTCAACGGTTGTTCCATGGCCTTCTTCGCTGATAATGTCGAAATCGAAGGAGTCTTTATAGCATAGCTTCAGCCGGGTATACACATTTTTCATGCCGACATTGTCTCCGATGGAATCATCCAAACGCAGGTAATTCAGCAGCTCCGTCAGCTTGGCCTCGGACATGCCAATCCCGTTGTCCGACAGCCTGAACATCAGCTTGCCGCCGGCAATCCCGATGTGAATCTGAATAAGACCGATTCCCGGAGAGCTTTCAATGCCATGTATGCTGGCGTTCTCGACAAACGGCAGGAAGGTCATCTTCGGGATCATCTGATCGTAAACCGCTTCCTCAACGGTAATCCGGTATTGCAGCTTATCGCCAAACCTGTATTTCTGGATTTCAAGGAAGCATTCGGTCAGCTCAATCTCCTCGCGGACCGATACCCAGCTTCGCTTCCAGGAAATCGACTTCCGGAAAATCTTTGCCATATAGTGAATCGTCTTTGCCGTCTCGGTCTCCCCTTTCATCAGGCTCCGCATCCGAATCGTTTCGAGCGAATTGAACAGGAAGTGGGGATTGATCTGGCTGTGAAGGGCATGAAGCTGGGCCTGCCGTTGACGAATCTCCAGATCCTTCTTCTGGATATCGGCGAGGTAGACGTCGGTAATGAGATTGTCGATCCGCTTGGTCATCCGGTTGAATTCTCCTGTCAACTGGCCGATCTCATCGCGCGCGTCGTCAAGCGGGATCGTCTCGAAATGCTGGTTTTTTACCTTTTTCATATGCTTTACAATCTTGACGAGACGTTTGTTTATGGATCTGGACAATGCGGCGATAATCAAAGAAGGCAGCACGAAATTAATAAGCGCCAGATAGATGACGAAGGAGCCGGATTTCCGCACGTCATGCAGGAAGCTTCTCTCGTTAATGACGCCATGCAGAGACCAGTCGTTCAAGTAATTGTTGTTGGTGTAAACCTTGTCAAAGGAGAGTGAGTTCTTCGGCATCGGCAGCGCTTCGATCTTAAGCCCCTGTGAGCGCCAGTCTACGCCGGGGTCATTGGAGTAGAGGACCGTACCTTCCGGATTCAGGAAGTACACACTGCCCTCAAAGCCGGATATCGCAAACAGCTGCTTGACCGTCGCCATGTTGAGATCAATCTTGATCAGATTGTTGTAGCCGTTGCCTTTGACATAGTTCAGTCTTTGAACGAGGCTAAACGTGTCTCCATCCTGTATGAACAACGGATAAGACACATCCGTCTTCATAAAATCCCGGTACCAGTCGGCTTCCCTCTCCGCTTCGCCAAGAGGCATTATAGGTCCGGAGGAAAGCACGGTTGGATTATCGGTATAAATAACCGTGGCGCTGGTCGTTTTGTACGCCTGCTCGGATTTGTTGAAGACGCTTCGAATATTGTTGAAAGCCTCTACGTATTCAATTTGGGATTCGTATTTTTTGTCCAGCAGCTGATTCAGCATCGGATCGATATAATACAGGTACGAGATGCCCGCGGCCTCGTCGATGACAGCGCGAAGCTCGCCCTGAAGCTTCTCCAGGGCGATGTCGGCGTCATGCGATTTTTGGTTTTTAATATTGTTGGTTGTCACGTTATAAAAAACGATGTTAGTCAATACGATCGGGATAAATACGCATAAGATATACATCAGCAAAAGCTTGTCCCGCAATTTAAGATGATTCCAATGAAATCTGCCCATCAAATCTCCACCCGTTTATTTTTTGCCCAGCAGCTTGTTGCGGTAATCGGTCGGAGTCACTTTCTCCAGCTTCTCGAATTGGGTCACGAAATAATCGGCGTTCTGAAAGCCCACTTTCTCCGCAATCTCGTACATCCGGAAATCGGTCTGTCGAAGCAGTTTTTTGGCCTCTCCGATCCGAATATGCAGTAAAAAATCATTAAAATAAATCCCGTAGGTTTTGCGGAAGAGCTGCCCCAAATAAACGGAGTTCATGTAAAATTTGCCCGCAATGCTCTTAAGGCTGATATTCTCGGTATAGTTCGCTTCGATGTATTTCTTGATGCGTTCAATCCCGCCCTTGGACTGCTCGTTCCGCAGCTCGGCCAGATAAGCGGCAGCCTCGCGGAGGAAATCCGTGAAGAGGCCCTTCAAATCCTGCAGACGGCTATGGCTGCCCTGCCAATCCATGATGAACGGGAGCTTGCTAAGTCCCTTCTCGTCACCCTCCATCTTCCGGATAATATTAATAATCCCGATCGCAAACCGGGTAATGGTATTGGCAACCGCATTGGGCGCAAACCGCTTCTCCACGAACTGGCGGAATAACAGTTCAATATCCTGCTCATACAATTCCGCGTCGTTCTCCTCCAGCCTCTCGAGCAATCTGCCGTACAGCTCCGAATCAACATCGAAATAATACAGCGGAGTCCCCTGTACCTGGTTCGCGTAAATAACGGTGCTGCCTTGCTCGGCGTATTTATAGGACATGGCTTCATTTGCCGACCTGTAGGAAAGATGCATTTCCTGCAGCCGTTCCACGGTCTTGCCGATATACAAGGTGACGGGTCTGCCGGAAGACTTCGTAATCGCTGCTTGAAGGCTGCTATAGACGGTTTCCGCCCGCGTTTCCGGCGAAAAGTACGTCTTCTGGTCAATCAGCAAACCAAATAAACCGCTCGCCTGCTCATAGACCGGAATTTTGCCGTTCGGAGCAGCGCTCACCGATTGCGCTGCAGCAGCCAGCTCCTTGGCCTGCCAGTCGGTGCACGCGGATTGCGGACCGGCATGAAGCTCAACCAGCACATAATCAAAGCTGGAGAACTCCGGCATTTGCAGCGCGGCGCATAAAGCTCCGTTATCGGCCTCCGAGAACTGGCCTTGAACAAGCGTTTCCACGATAGAGTCGGTAACCAGGCTGTCCCCTGCGATTGTTGTCAGCTTTTTTAAGCCCAGCGTTCCGGAAAGCGTCTTCAAGGTTGTTTCCAGTTCAGCCTCATCGATAGGCTTTAATATATAGTCATGGACGCCGTAACGGAGAGCGCGCTGCGCATATTGGAAATCATGATACCCGCTGACGATAATAAAGGCGGGGCTGTACGCGCCTTCCTCGGTAACCTTTTGAATAAGCTCCAGTCCGTCCAGCACCGGCATCCGGATATCCGCGATAACAAGATCCGGCTTAAGCAGCCGTATTTTCTCTAAGGCTTCCTGTCCGTTACCCGCTTCATCGCAAATGTCATAGCCAAGCGATTCCCAATCTATTAAATTTCTTAACCCTTTGCGCACAAACATCTCATCATCCACTAAAAGCACTTTGTACATATGCGAAGCCCCCTGACGTTTTAAACGATCCTTAATGACATTAATAATTATAAAAGCAATCTTAATAGAAAACATCCTGCTCCGATTACCTGTTTTTCTCCTATAGTTAGGTCTTTTGAACAAAGAGCATTTATTCTGTAAGCGATTTCAAATTTTCTCTTATTGCGTTAAGCCAAGCTCATAGGGAAAATTATAAAGCGGTTAAACCTTGTCCAATACCAAGAAACTATAGAACTTTCTTTGTGAATTAAAGAGAAACGGCTCTCGAGATAATAAAAAAAAACAGCCAGCTATGACGGCTGGATTTCAGCCGTTCATAACTAGCAGTTTCAAGGATTAGCCCCCGTTCTTCGTTACCAGCTCGACCAGCGTGCGAACCATTACGCCGGTTGCTCCTTTTGGCTCCAGTCCGCGGCTCTTATCAAGGAATGCCGTACCGGCAATGTCCAGATGAACCCAAGGAAGCTCCTCTGCGAAAGCGCCGATAAACAAACCGCCTGTGGTTGCTCCGGCATAGCGTCCGCCGCTGTTCTTCAAATCTGCGGCATCGCTTCTGAGCTGTCTCTTATACTCCGGAAATGCCGGAAGCTGCCAGATCCGCTCGCCGCTGCGCCCGGCAGCCTCGAACACCTGCTGCATCAGCGCTTCGTTATTGGTAATGGCGCCCGTCGCTTCCGTGCCTAATGCGACCATCACCGCTCCGGTTAGCGTTGCTACGTCTACCAGCTGCGTCGCGCCTCTGCGGATTGCCGTTGTCAGGCCGTCTCCAAGAACAAGACGTCCTTCCGCGTCCGTATTGACGATTTCAACCGTTAAGCCATTCATCATTTTAATGACATCGCCCGGTTTAAACGCTTGGGCAGACGGCATATTTTCCGCTGTCGGGATAACCGCAATGACGTTTACTTCCGGCTTAAGCTCGCCGATAATGCGCATTGCGCCAAGCACGGCTGCCGCGCCGCCCATATCGGAGATCATTTCCTCCATGCCAGGCCCTTTCTTGAGCGAGATGCCGCCCGTATCAAAGGTGATGCCCTTGCCGATTAATCCCCATGCCTCTTCCTTGTCGGGAGCGCCTTTATAATGAAGAACAATCATTCTTGGCGCATGGACACTGCCCTGGCCAACGGCCAGCAAGCCGCCCATTCCCTGCTCAATCGCCGCCCACTCATCGAGCACTTCGATATCCAGATCCCATTCGCGGGCAAGCTCTTCCGCGTGGGCGGCGAGAGATTCGGGAACCAGCTGATTGCCGGGCAGATTGGTCAAATCGCGCGCTACCTTAACGCCTTCCGCGTAAAGCTGGCCCACCATCATGCCTTCGTTCCACTTTTCCGCGATATCTGCCGGAACCGCAGCTCCCGCTGCCGGCACAAAAGATACATGGGAAAGCTCATAACGCTGCTTGGCTTGACGCAATTCCGGAACACGGTCGTATACCGCAAGCGTTAGTCCTTCCACCAAGGCCTGCGCAGCTTGCTGCGCGGTATAGTCGGCAGACGAAATAATCGCCTCTGGCAGACGGATTTGCGCGGTTTGCGCTTTGATCCGCTTTAGGGCATTTGCGGCTGCCGCTGCCGCAAGACGAAGGCCTTGCAAGCCGGTTTTATCGTCATAGCCCGCAAAAATAACATGGGAAGCCGAATGAAGCCCAAGCGTCGACAACGTCTCGGTTTGTTCCGGCTCCGCCTTAAACAAGCCCTTGGCATGCAGTCCGCGAACCGCCTCGTCGATTTGCGGCTGCACCCACTCCGCCATGCTGCCGGCCTTAAGCTCGGCGCTGTTAATCAGTCTCACGATCGCATCCGCTGAACCTGCCGTTGCCGCCGGTTCATATGTAAAATGTGTACGCATCAAATAATTCCTCTCTTTCAATGACAAAATCGGGGATCGCATCCTAATAAGCGATCTATCCCCGATTCTAATCGTTTATTCCGCTAATGGCAAATAGATAACAAACGAGGTACCGCTGCCCTCGGTACTGTCCACCCGGATGGAGCCGCCATGATTCCGGATTATCCGGTAGCTGACGGACAAGCCAAGACCGGTTCCTGCTTCCTTTGTCGTAAAGAAGGGATCAAACAAACGGGCAAGCGTTGCTTTGTCCATTCCTTTGCCGTTGTCTTTCAACGTAATCTCCGCAAATTGGCCATCCGATCTCACCACCAAATCAATCCGGCCTCTGCGCGCTTCCTGCAACGACTCAATGGCGTCAATCGAATTTTTGACGATATTCAGAATGACCTGCTTGATCTGCTTCACGTCGATGGAGACCATCAAATCACGTTCATTCTCGTAGGTTTCCAATTGAATGTCGCAGTTGCGCATCAGCGCTTCGCTTTCGGTCAGAAGAATAACCTCTTGTATCAGCCGGTTAATCGATACGGACTTCTTCATTGGCGCTGACGGCTTGGAAGAATTCAAGAATTCGAAAATAATATCATTCGCCCGGTCGATCTCCGTAAGAATAATCCGGGCATACTCTTCCTTGCCAAGCTGCATCAAATAAGGCCGCAGTAATTGAATAAACCCGCGAATAGAGGTGAGCGGGTTACGGATCTCGTGAGCAATCGCTGCCGCAATCCGGCCCAGCATGGCCAGCTTGTCGTTCTGCAGCGCGGTCTGCTCGATTTGCTTATACTCGGAAACATCCTTCACGCTGATTAAAAAATCGCCGTTCATCTGATCGCCGTAAGTAAAGGACACAAGCAAATGCTTGCCGTCCTTATCCTGGAACTCGTAGTACACATTCCGTTTCAGAATCATTTCCTTATGTAGGCGGAGAATAACTCGCTTGGTAGACCGCTTCAGCAGCGGATGCAGCAGAATCTCCCGCAAATTGCAGCCGACTAACGTTTTGCGCGGAATATCGAGAAGCTTCGCCATCCGGACGTTGATAAATGACAAGATCCCGTCGCTGTCAAACAACGCAATGCCGCTGTCCATATGCTGGAGGACGTTCTCATACTTATGTTTAACCATCTCAAAGGAGCGGTTGGAAAGAAAAAGCCTCTCGCGCATATCCGAAAACTTCTGTTCGACCGTTTCAGCCGGTACTTCGTTCATTCTGTGGGCAACCATCACTTCTATTAGAAACATGAATGATTGATTATAAAGCTTTAACGCTTCTTCGGATTCCACATTGGCGGCCAAATATTGGATACTTTCCTCGTGAACAGCAATAATCTCCTCAGGGTTGAACCCTTTAATGTCTCTACCGAGTTCTGATGCTTTGTAGAGGGACTGCTCCTCGCCGCCACGAATATATTCGGCAAGCGCCGGGAAATAGCGCTTTCTAATGGAATGCATCATCAACCCTCCCCGGCCACAACGATTTACAACATTTAACAACCTTACATATCTCTATTATCATAGGAGTTATTGCCAATAGCTGTCAATCGGAGACTTTGTCGAAAGATGGACGTCTTTTCCATCGAAAAACCGACTTTATTCCCGTGTCCAACGTCCCATGATTCGAGTTATTATTTATCCCGGTTGTTGCTGCGGCCTTCCCGGTCATTGTCCTTCTTATTGTCATTACGGTTATGTATGCGGTCATCCCCCTGTTCATCGTCATTATGGTTATCCTCGTTCCGCCAAGTCCACTTCTCAAGCTTGCTTGAACCGTTTACCGAATTGTCCTTATCGGAACTGTTTATTTCATCATCCCGATCGTCGTCACGGTCTTTATCCGAATTATTCTTTCCTTTAGGCCAATTCCCGCTTTGCCATTTATTCTGATCCGAGCCGGACGGCTTGCTTGGTGATACCGGCTTCGCAGGGATGGAAGGCTTATGCGGGTTGTTCTCTCTGGACCAAGACGGTTTTTCCGTATGGGACGGTCTATTCGGATGCTTCAGCGGACCCTCGGTTGGTTTGACCGGCGCGGTTTTGTTGATGGTTGCGCCTAAGGCTGTTCCGCCTTGCGAGGATGCGGCTTTATCCGCAACAGGCGTAGCCGTTGCTTGCGAATTGTTTTGCTTTTCCTTGACGGCAAGCTCTTTCAGCTTCTCCTTGGTGACACCCTTCTCCACGATTTTCTTCACGCCGCCTACTGATTTCGTCGCTTCGGCCAGGGACTGGGACTTGATTTGTTCGAGCTCAATAGGATAGCCTTCATCCTTGGCCATGAGATAAACGGCCATCTTGCCGGAAGAAATGCCATTGGCGGATGCTTCCTCGCGCACCTCCGAAGGAACGGACAGTACCGTTACGTTAGGCTCCTTAGCCGCGTCAATCCCCTTGATTGCCTCTTGAATCTTCTGGTCGACGGCACTCGTTACGGTCTTTTCAAGCTCTTCTCCGGGACTTTTATCCTCCAGCATGTAGCTTGTAATCACGATATCCTTATCCGGTTTATCCAAGTAATGCTCTGCCGCAACCGTACTCATAATCGAGGCAGCAACCGTATCAACAGACTTGCCCTTATAGCTGATCTTGCTTACGATCGCTTGTCCGTCGCGGTTAAGTCCGATCAGCTCCTGCACGCGCTGCTGTTGGTCTACGCCCATCTCGATGCTTGGATTAATGTCAAGGCTCACATAAGCAACTACCGGATGAGCTTCCGCCGTAGTCAGGTAGAAGAAAGGAATAAAGAAGAGCAGGATGGCCGCTGCTGCCCCCGAATACCAGTAAACTCTTTTTGGTTTACGCCTTGGCGGCGCGGCTGTCTCCGCTGGAATCGAAGCTTCGTCCCCGACTCGCATATGGGCTTGATGCGGGATTGAAATGAATTGGCCATCCGCCGTCATGACGACGGCCTTCTTGTTTTCGATGGAGAGAACAATCCCTCGTTTCATAATCCCGCCTCCTTCCCTGACATTGGCACTGAAATGTTTAAGTAATCGGATAAATACGGATATGTACCGTTTAAAATAAGTGAAATCGCAATAATATATTTACGGTTGCGCTCAACCGTTTTCCTCGATACGCCGCATAGCTCCGTGAGCTCTTTGACCGGCAGCTTGCCCGATACATACAGCTGGGCAAACAGCTCCCGCTGCCCCGCGAGCGTCTGCGCAATACCCTGCAGAAGCAGGCGGGAATCGGCATGCTTCGGCGAGCTGTCGGCCAGCTCCATGAAAGAGATCTGGAACTGCTGCAGCTCCTTCGAATATTCCTCTATCTCGAGCCGCCTGTCATCGCCGTCTTGCTTCAGCTGATAAGCCTGGATAGCCATTTTGGTATCGATCGGGTTATACGTCTGTTCCTCTTCATCCTGCTGGTCAAAGGCCGTATACGGCACCGTCTTGAGATGACGCTGCTCCTTGCGCACATAGTCAATAAGCCTGCGGCGCATGACCGTCTCGGCAAAGCTAAGGAAAGATCGGCCCGACTCCGGGGAAAACTGCGTGATCGCTTCGTTAAATGCCGTTAAAGCTATGCTAAACTCATCATCGCGGGTGGGATCGACGAACCGCTTGCAGAATCCGCTCGTCACCTTCGCTACATACGGCTTGTAATCGGAAATAAACGTTTCCCTCAATTGTTCATCGCCGTCATGAATTCGTTTAATTATCTGTTCAGGAGCTGATCTTTCGTCATGCGCAGCTTTAGCGGGTGATTTCCGCAAAAACCGTTTAAACATGAAGAGTATCCTCCTCTCTGTATAAGTTTCGATAAGAAGCTTTCGTTTTTAGGGGGTTCCCGCTTAGCAAATGTTAGAAATATGAGAATTAATATGAGAAATCTATGGTACAGTTGTATTTATGCTTAGAAAAAAAAGCCCCCGACTCGGAGGCTTAACTTTGGTCGTGCTAAAAAGTTAAACAGAAGTTCGTCGCTGCCGTAATTTATTTCGTCTTCCGCTTAACATACCAAGACGCGTTTTAAGCTCGTTTTCCCATGCCTCGTCGCCAATCTGCTTCGCAAAGCTGAGCAGATCAAGCGATATATCGATTTGACTCAACACAACCTCCATGGGATCCTCATTCTCGTGATTGACGCAATTCTCATACAACGCTTTGCCTTCCTGTTCCACATAATCCTGGAAGTCAACTTCGGCGGCGCCGTCCCCATGGGCGTATTCAGCCAATATTTCATATTCATTCTCAATCAAATAATGTATCTCTACGCGGTGGCATACAGGACAGAAAAGAATCGGTACATTATGAATATGAGTTCGCATATGCTTCAAAGTGCCTTTCGTTCCGATCATACTCGCTCCACAACAAAAGCTCATCGGGCGACAACCTCCTAAAAGAATTTTTCGCGGTCTTTGCGATAAATTCTGCTTCGTAAGGATCAGCTAAGAATTTACGCGGTCTTTGCGATAAATTCTGCTTCGTAAGGATCAGCTTAAGAATTCTCGCGGTCTTTGCGATAATTCTACTTCGTAAGGGTCAGCTTAACTTGCGCATGCTTACTTCTCAAACCTATTCGCTTCTTCCTGCCGAAATTCCTGCTTTACAAGCATAATCCGGCTTGGTTCTACATGCAAACCAGGATTTACCTCCATCGGCCAAAAAACAAAAAAAAGCCCGTACCACATTGTGGCACGGGCTTTCTCCTGCTTAGCAGAACTTATTTCGCAACCAAGTGCTGTTGACCTGGCTTCCAGTTCATCGGGCACAGACCGCCGGATTGCAGAGCTTGCAGTACGCGAAGCGTTTCGTCAACGCTGCGGCCTACGTCGTTATGGTTAACGACTTGGTATTTCACTTCGCCTTCCGGATCGATGATGAACAGGCCGCGCAAAGCAACGCCTTCTTCTTCGATCAGGACGCCGTAGTCACGAGCAACGCTCTTTGTGATGTCGGCAGCCAGCGGGAAGTTCAATTCGCCAAGGCCATTGTCGTTTACCGGAGTGTTGATCCAAGCACGGTGGCTGTGCTTGCTGTCAACGGAGACGCCAAGAACTTCTGTATTCAGCGCTTTGAATTGCTCGGAAGCAAGGCTCAAAGCCGTAATTTCAGTTGGGCAAACAAATGTGAAGTCGAGTGGGTAGAAGAACAATACCAGCCATTTACCTTTGTAATCAGCAAGGGATGCTGTTCCGAAATCTTTACCGTCACCTGTTGCGGTATCCATTTTGAAATCTGGAGCCGGACGGCCAACCAAACGCTCTGCCATAATACAATTCCTCCTTAACCTATCCAACAATTTTTATAGTTAATGTCACTATTAAGTCGTGACTTACTTATAGAATAGTAACACTAGCCTAGAATAAAGTCAATATTGGAATTAATATTTATTTATAATAATTATAAATAAGGGGATCTTATTTTGTCATTGCCGCAACGATCAGATCGCCCATTGCGGTTGTGCCGATTGCCGTGCTTTTATCAACCGCGATGTCGCCCGTACGGTGACCGGCGTCAAGAACGTTTTTAACCGCGTCTTCAATGACTTGAGCCGCCTCATGGTAGCCGAATGTCAGGCGGAACATGAGCGCAACGGAAAGAATCGTAGCAATCGGGTTCGAGATGCCTTGACCGGCAATGTCAGGAGCGGAGCCGTGTACCGGCTCGTACAGGCCAAAGCTGCCTTCGCCAAGGGAAGCGGAGGAGAGCATGCCGATCGAACCCGTCAGCATAGCCGCTTCGTCGCTCAGGATGTCGCCGAACATGTTTTCCGTAACGATAACGTCGAAGCTCGAAGGACGACGGAGCAATTGCATCGCGCAGTTGTCTACGAGCACATGCTCGAGCTCAACTTCCGGATATTCAGGAGCGATCCGGTTAACCACTTCACGCCACAGGCGGGAAGTTTCAAGCACGTTAGCTTTATCGACGGAAGCCAGACGCTTGCTGCGGGTCATCGCGATATCGAAAGCCTGACGGACGATGCGCTCAACCTCTTGCACGTTGTATACGCAAGTATCAACCGCTTCTTCGCCGTTTGCGCCTTCGCGGCGGAATTTCTCGCCGAAGTAGATGCCGCCAGTCAGCTCGCGGACAACGATCAGGTCAGTGCCTTCGAGAACCTCAGGCTTCAGTGTCGATGCTTCCTTCAGGCAATCGAACACGTTAGCTGGGCGGATGTTCGAGAACAAGCCCAGAGCTTTACGGATGCCCAGCAGACCTGTTTCCGGACGAAGCTCTTTCGGGTTGTTGTCCCATTTCGGACCGCCAACAGCGCCGAGCAATACAGCGTCAGCCTTTTTGCAAATATCAAGCGTTTCTTGCGGCAGCGGCGTGCCTTTCTCGTCGATGGCGATACCGCCGAACAGTCCATGCTCGAATTCGAATTGGTAACCGAACAGCTCCTCGGTTTTTTTCATTACTTTAAGCGCCTCGCCAACAACCTCTGGACCGATACCGTCGCCGGCGATGACGGCGATTTTTTTCACTTCTGACATTATTAAACACTCCTCTTATTCGCTCTATTAAGCTATTCTCACTCTGTTATCCTTTGTACCACATTTGCAGCATGAAAATCCAAGATATAAAATCTATCATCTTTATAGGTGCTGCTTATAAAGGTTGTTCCTCTTCCTTAACCCTCAATCAGCTTAACATGAAAATGGCGCGTACGAGGCCCGTCAAACTCGCAGAAATAAATGCCCTGCCAAGTGCCAAGCACCAGCTTGCCCCCGTTAATGATAACCGTCTGGCTTGTCCCTGTCGTCAGCGCCTTCAGATGGGAGGCCGTATTCCCTTCCGCATGGCGGTATTTCGGATGCTCCCAGGGATATACCTCATCGAGCCTCATCAGAATATCATGCTTCACGTCCGGATCGGCATTCTCCTGAATCGCAATCCCAGCCGTCGTTTGCGGACAGTACACAACGGCAAGCCCGTCCTGGATCCCTTCGCGAGCAACAATAGAAGCTACCTTGCGCGTAATATCAATCATTTCGTCTCTTCTTGATGTTTGCAGCGTCTCGGTAATCATTCATTCCGCTCCCTTCATTCAACCTATGTACCATTCTTCATTTGTTTTGTTCAACTAACCGCAAAAGCCAAACTGAGCAAGTCTGAATAGACTTTATCGGTTTGGCTTTTGTTGGTGCTTTAGCTTGTTAGATCAAGCTCATTTTGTCGCGTCGTCCAGGGGACTTGCGCTTCTCGATGAGGCGGTTCAGCGCGTCGATGTAAGCACGTGCGCTCGCTTCAAGGATGTCCGTGCTGAGACCGCGGCCTTGTGCGGAAATATCGTCCTGCTTCAGCACGACGTGTACCTCGCCTTGCGCATCCTTGCCTTGCGATACGGACTTGATGGAATAATCCTCAAGCTCAACCGCTTCAGCCGTAACTTTATCGATCGCGTTGTAGATCGCGTCCACGGAGCCGTTGCCGATGGCGACTTCTTCGCGCGTTTCGCTCTCCGCCGTACGGATGCGAACGGAAGCACTAGGCGTAGATTGGTTGCCGTAGCTAACTTGAATGGCTTCAAGCGTATAAACTTCCGGCGTATCGACCAGCTTCTCTTCCAAGAAGGCGCGGATATCTTCATCCGTAACATGCTTCTTGCGGTCTGCCAAATCCTTGAATTTAGCGAAAGCAACGTTAACCGCTTCTTCGTCCAGCTCGTAGCCAAGATCGATCAGCTTCTCGCGGAACGCATGGCGTCCCGAGTGCTTGCCAAGAACAAGCTTGGAATCGCGAAGACCGATGGTTTCCGGAGAGATAATCTCGTAAGTCGTTTTCTCCTTCAGCATGCCATCCTGGTGAATGCCGGACTCATGCGCAAATGCGTTGGCCCCAACAATCGCTTTGTTGCCAGGGATAACCATACCGGTCAGCTTGCTGACAAGACGGCTTGTTCTGGCGATTTCCTGCAGGATCAGGCCGGTTTTTGCGCCAAAATAATCGAAACGCGTCTCGAGCGCCAGCGCGACTTCCTCAAGTGCCGTGTTACCCGCCCGTTCGCCGATACCGTTGATCGTACCTTCGATCTGGTCGGCGCCGTTCAGAATAGCCGCGAGGGCGTTAGCCGTTGCCATGCCGAGATCGTCATGACAGTGGGCGCTAAGCTGAATTTTTTCGATGTTTGGTACATTTTCCTTCACCGTCTTGAAGATATTGCCGTATTCAAGCGGATTCAAATAACCAACCGTATCCGGAAGATTCACGACGGAAGCGCCTGCGCGAATCGCCATGTCCGTCATTTGGCAGACAAAATCCAGTTCGGTACGCCCTGCATCCTCAAGCGAGAACTCAATCTTGCTGAAATACTTCTTCGCGTAAGTGATCGCACGTTCGGCCGTTTCAAGCACCTGCTCCTTCTCCATCCGAAGCTTATGCTTGCGGTGGATGGGGCTTGTTGCAAGGAAAACGTGAATGGACGGATCCTGCGCGCCCTTCAGCGCTTCACGTACCGCGTCGATATCCTGTTCGCGGGAGCGTGACAAGCCAATAATCGTAGCATTCTTAACTGCGCTAGCAACCGCATTTACCGCCGCGAGGTCCCCCGGGGAAGCCGCAGGGAAGCCTGCTTCAATCCGGTCAACGCCAAGCTTCTCAAGCTGAAGCGCGATCTCAACCTTTTCCTTTGTGTTCAGGTTAACACCGGGAGACTGCTCTCCGTCGCGAAGCGTCGTGTCAAAAATATAAATTTTTCGCATTTGTGCCTTACACCTCCGGGAACAGAATCATCCCGGCCGCACAGAGCGCGTGACAGGCAAGTTGGACCCTAACCTACGCGCACTCCGGCGAACCGGGATCATTTATCTGCGGGTTATGATATTATTACTTCTTAATCCAGTGCATCAGTTCGCGCAGCTGTTTGCCGGTTTGCTCGATTGGATGAGCAGCCTCGTTGCGGCGAGTAGCAGTCAGCATAGCACGGTTGGATTGGTTTTCAAGGATGAAATCGCGCGCGAAGCGGCCGGATTGGATGTCTTCCAGAACGCGTTTCATTTCTTTTTTCGTTTCCTCGGTAACGATACGAGGACCAGTTACATAGTCGCCGTATTCAGCCGTGTTGGAGATCGAGTCGCGCATTGTAGCCAGACCGCCTTCATACATCAGGTCAACGATCAGCTTCAGCTCGTGCAAGCACTCGAAGTAAGCCATTTCCGGAGCATAGCCAGCTTCAACCAAAGTTTCGAAGCCTGCTTTAACGAGCGCGGAAGCGCCGCCGCAAAGTACGGCTTGCTCACCGAACAAGTCGGTTTCTGTTTCTTCTTTGAAGGAAGTTTCGATAACGCCCGCACGCGTACAGCCGATACCTTTTGCGTAAGCAAGACCAATTGCTTTCGCGTTGCCGGAAGCATCTTGGTGGATTGCGATCAGACCAGGAACGCCGAAGCCCTCTTGGTATGTACGGCGAACCATATGACCAGGGGATTTAGGAGCTACCAGGAATACGTCCGTGTCTTTGCTAGGCACGATTTGGCCGTAGTGAATGTTGAAGCCGTGGGAGAACATCAGAGCCGCGCCTTTTTTCAGGTTTGGTTCGATTTCTTCCGCGTATACTTTCGCTTGGGTTTCGTCAGGGAGCAAAATTTGAACAACGTCAGCAACTTTAGTCGCTTCAGCTACAGTCAACACTTCGAAACCGTCTTTTGCTGCAACGTCTGCGGATTTACCCGGACGAAGGCCGATAACTACTTTCAGACCGCTGTCGCGAAGGTTTTGCGCTTGCGCGTGGCCTTGGCTGCCGTAACCGATAACTGCGATTGTCTTACCTTGAAGTACGCTTTGGTCTGCGTCTTTTTCATAATACAATGTAACTGCCATTTTAATGATTGCCTCCTTTTATTTAACCCTTTTGAACGGGTGTTTAAGCAGAGAATGGACCTTATAAATTCTCCCCTTAAACTCCCGTTCAAAACGGGACGTTCCTAATTTATTAACGTACGTTACCGCGGTTAAGCGCTGTTACGCCAGTACGGGAAAGCTCACGGATGCCATAAGGCTTCAGCAGTTCTACCATGGCATCGATTTTTTCCGTATCGCCAATAACCTGTACGATAAGCGAATGAGTGCCGATATCCACTACCGCTGCGCGGAAGGTGTCTACCACGCCCAGAATTTCCGGACGGGACGAAGGCTCCGCGCTTACCTTGATCAGCGCAAGCTCGCGGGAAACCATCGGATTGGAGCTCAGGTCAATAACTTTGATGACATCGATCAGCTTGTACAGCTGTTTCGTAATTTGCTCGAGCGTATGGTCATCGCCAGTTGTGACGATAACCATGCGGGACAAGCCCTGCTCTTCGCTGGCACCTACGGTAATGCTCTCAATATTGAAGCCGCGGCGTCCGAACAAGCCGGATACGCGCTGCAGAACGCCGGGCTGATCGTTGACAATAACTGCGATCGTGTGCTTTTTCATTCTGCATCCCCCATGATCATCTGATCGATCGTGCTACCCTGCGCTACCATCGGGTATACATTCTCGTCTCTGCGAACAACAAACTCGACAACTGCAGGGCCCGGATGGCGAAGCGCCTCTTCCCATACAGCTTTCGCCTCTTCTTTGTTCGAAGCGCGGAAGCCTTTCACGCCGTAAGCTTCTGCAAGCTTCACGAAGTCAGGGCTGCCTGCCAGATCGATATGGCTGAAGCGGTTCTCGTGAATCAGTTCCTGCCATTGACGAACCATGCCGAGCACCTGGTTGTTCAGGATAACAACCTTAACCGGAATGTTGTTGATCGCGCAAATCGCAAGCTCTTGCGCGCACATTTGCATGCCGCCGTCACCGTTGATCGATACAACGGTACGATCCGGATTCGCCATTTGGGCGCCAATCGCGGACGGGAAGCCGAAGCCCATTGTGCCGAGACCGCCGGAGGTTACCCAGGAGCGTGGTTTGTTGAATTTATAGTATTGCGCGGCCCACATTTGATGCTGGCCTACGTCCGTAGTTACGATAGCATCGCCGTTTGTTGTGTCGTGGATCATTTCCACAACCCATTGCGGCTTCAGTTCAACATCCGAATCCTTGTAGCTGAACGGATATTGCGCTTTCGATTTTTGAATCTGCTGGCGCCAGGCATCTGCCTTATCCGCCCGCTTCGCAAGCTGATTAACCTGCTGCAGAACCGTTTTCACGTCGCCTACGATTGGAATATCGGTCGGAACGTTCTTGCCGATTTCGGCAGGATCGATATCGATGTGAACGATCTTCGCATGCGGCGCGAAGCCTGCCAGTTTGCCCGTCACGCGGTCGTCGAAGCGAGCTCCGATATTAATAAGAAGATCCGCAGCCTGAATCGATTTGTTCGCCGTATACGTCCCGTGCATACCCGGCATGCCGAGCCACAGATCGTTGCCGCTTGGGAAGCCCCCGAGACCAAGCAATGTCGTGGTGATCGGTATTTCGGTTTTCGTTACGAATTCCAGCAGCTCTTCATGCGCTCCGGAGTATACAACCCCGCCGCCGGCAAGAATAAGCGGACGCTCGGACGCTTCGATCGCTTTGATCAATTTGTCCACTTGCAGCTTGTTTGGCGACATCGTTGGGTTGTAACCGCGGATGTTCACTTCCGTTACGGGCTTGAACAGCGTTTTTGCCGCGGATACGTCCTTCGGAATATCGATGAGTACCGGACCTTTGCGGCCGGTATTTGCGATATGGAAGGCTTCATGGATGATGCGAGGAAGATCCTCGACATCGCGGACCATGTAGCTGTGTTTCGTGATTGGCATCGTAATGCCCGTAATGTCCGCTTCTTGGAAGGCATCCGTTCCGATCAGGGACGAAATAACATTGCCCGTAATAACAACGAGCGGTACAGAGTCCATATAGGCCGTAGCAATCCCCGTTACGAGGTTGGTTGCGCCAGGACCGGATGTTGCGATACATACGCCAACATTGCCGCTTGCGCGAGCATAGCCGTCCGCCGCGTGAATCGCTCCTTGCTCATGTCTAGTGAGTACGTGGTTGAAATCGGAGAACCCGTGCATCGCATCGTAGATGTACAATACGGCACCGCCCGGATAACCAAACACGCAATCGACGCCTTCCAGCACCAAACTGCGGAGTAATATTTCGGAACCGGAAATTACTTCCGGCTTTCTCATCCGTTCCATAATTTCTTCTTTTGACTTCAGCGTTGCACTTTGCGTGACCATTAGTCATCCTCCTCTCGAAAACAACAAAAAAACCTTTCGTTCCTCGAGCTTCATGTAGAGAAGCCTGAGGGACGAAAGGTTATATCTTCCGTGGTACCACCCAAATTCGTTATACATCTTGCGATGCATAACCTCCATAGGTAATGAACGTGTGCGCACAAAACGCCCATACCTTTGACACAATAACGCGTGTCTTGCGATTTTCCCTAATAACCAACATTGACAGTGTTGCTTTTCAGGAAAACAGCTCCGAGGTGAGCTCGTAGAAAAGGGGTTTTGGCGATGGTTGCAGCTGATCCATCCGCTCTCTGAGCAAAAGAGCCCTTAACACTTCGTCCTCATCATTGCCGATAACATATGCTTGGATAAGATTTTCTTTATTATATGCCTTGCACATCTGTTCGTCAAGCTAAAGTGCCTAACAATTTGAAAAATTGTGTGAGGCATATTTGACCATCCGTTCATACAATAACATAGCCTAATTTTTGAAATTTCATTCGGTCAGGAAGGGATCGCTGATGATACGAGCACGCAACCCCAAAACGGACGATAAGGAAATATTCCGTCTCATACAAGCCGAGCTTATTCCGATGTCGCATACGGCGCATCCTCTTGATGCGCAGACGATCCGGGATCTTCCCGTGCGCTTTCGCCGGGGTGTTACCTATGTAGCCGCAGAAGGAAAAACTAGCAAGCCTTACGGCTTTATCCGTTTCGAAGTCACGGGGGAGCTTCTGTATCTGGATATGCTTGTTGTCCATCCGGATCACCGCAACCGGCAATGGGGCCGGAAGCTGCTGCTTGCCGCCGAAGCCTACGGCTTAACCCAAAACTGCAGAGCCTCCAGACTTTTCGTGGACGACATTAATGCCAGGGCCAAGAATCTGTACGCCCGCCTCGGCTATCAGGCCATCCAGTATTATCCGGAGCTCCGCTGTTATGAGATGATTAAGCCGCTTGCTTCCTCATCTTATCCATCCTATTAATAGAATCCGCCGCCACCGTACGGACCGCCGCCGTAGCCGCTGCCATAACCGCCGCCGTAGCCACCACCGTATCCGCCACCGTATCCGCCGCCGTAGCCGCCGCCACTGCAACCGCCGCAGCCAGCGTTGCCGCATCCGCATCCGCCGCCGCCCCAGAATCCAAGCGTACCGATTGCCAGCAGATCAAACAGTACAAGCGGCAAAATCGCTTTCGTCCGAACGACTTTCCCCTTTTCTTTTTTCAGAGGTGCTAATACGAGCTTGTTTTGCCGCAGTTCCACAAGCTTACCCGTAACGATAGCTCCGTCTTTGCGAACCGCATAAATGGGTTTGCCGATCAGCTTCTTTACTTGTGCTTTAGAAACTTTGCTCACTTTGCTCATGAGTATCCCTCCCTTCCCGTTATTCTACAGATTATTCAGGAGGAAGCACGGCTGCCTGTTTATTTGTCCTTGCTAGGGGTTAAGCACAAACCTATTTCATCTATAATTCAGGAATAGATATCATCCAGGGATGAAGAACCCCCCGATTTCAGCACTCGCCGCTGTAGTCGGGGGGTTCTATTTTCCGGGAGAGAGGCTGTGATAGAGCTGAGATACGGATTAGCGCGAAATAAAGCGGTGCAGGATATCTCCTGCACCGCTTCTTCTATTAAATATAGAACAGCAGCTTCGACTCTGCTGGCTCAAGCTCAACCACATGCTCGCAGGCGCCCGGCTTCAGGCTGCACGACTCCCCGCTCCACAGATCGCGGACCGTCAAGCCCTTCGCGCCGTCGATGCCGACGCGGGACAGGTCGATTGCCTTCGACTTCCCGTTCTCCCCGTCAAAATTGAAGACGGCCACCCATGTACCGCCATTGCCGGCTAGCGAGAACAGATCCTCGCCTCCCATGCCGCTTCGGCCCTCGGCGGGACGGAAGGACTCGCCGCGCCTTGCCAGCGCCATAACTTCCCGGTTGGTCATCCAGGCTTTCGCGCGTTCTGCCGCTCCCTCCATCCGGTAATCATCGCCAAGCAGCAGAGAAGTACCGGAAATCACGCCGGAGTTCAGGCGGCTGCGGCCTTCATGCTCCGTCGTCGCCCGCTGATTATCGCTCTTGAACAGGACGATATGGTCAGGATCGTTAAAGCGGTACAGATTGTCGCTGATCCACCAGCCGTACGTCAGCGCGTTAAGCATATATTCCGTATCGCCGATCAGGCCGAAGGCATCGCAGGATACGCGTCTGCTATGCGCGTAACCATGCGGGAATAGCGGAGCGATGGACAGGTTGATCAGGAACGGCCGGCCAAGCTTCTCCGGGCTTAACGCTTCCGCAATAGCCGCCATGCCGTAATTGTACGCCTGGATGCCCGTTCGGATGGAAGGATCGTGATGGATGCCTTCCATTGCGCCATGCGCCAAGAAGTCCATTTTCAAATATTCAAAGCCGGCAGCCGCAATTTGATTAAGCTTGCGCATTATGCGCGCGATCGCTTCAGGATGCGAAGGATCAATCGGGAAGGCCCCGTCCAGCTTCGGCAGCGGATTGCCAGCTTCGTCCTTCAGCAAAATTTCCCGGTACAGAACCTTACCGTTTGTCCCTTCCACGGGCGTATCGGGGTTGCTGCCCCAGAACGCAAACGGCGTGTAGTACGTTCCCGGCTTCTGGCCGTTAGCCTTCACTCGGCGCACCGCATCCTCAAGCTCGCCCTCCTTCAGATTATCCGAGAAGGCGTCGAAGTTGACGTACAGGCTGCCTTCCTGATCGGCGAACCCGTTTTGCTGCAGCTCCTTCGCGAAGAAATCGGAAGTATGCGTATATACGTCGTAGTCCAGCTTCGTCATAACGGCCGACCAGCTGTTCCAGCCCATCGGAACGCCCCCGCTCCAGGAAAGCGCGGGTTGAATGACCGCATTGGCCTTTCCGTAGGCTTCCATGCCTTCGCGGTAATCCTCGTAAGCGCCTACAAGTATCGTCGGCGAGACAATGGAGGTGCCGCGGAGCGAGCCATGCGGAACCGTATCGCGGGTCTGCAGATCCGCGACGCCGGAGATTACCCGCAGGCGCCCGATGGCCTCCGAGAAGGTTCCTTCCACGTCAATGGCCGTTTTCCATGTATCATGGGTAACCGAGCCGATAACGAAGCCGCGGCGCGATTCGGCGCGGTAGACGGCCGTCACCTCATAGCTGCGTACGCTGGACGGATTGGCGTGCGAGCCAAATCGCACCCATTTGTCGTTATCGAACGGAATAAACAGCGAGCGGATCTCTTCCTTTGAACCGTCGCCGAAATCGAGTACGCCGTTGTCGTTCAGATAGGAGGCAAGAGGCGTCAACTCATTGGTTTCCCATTCCTGCGAGTCTGACGCCTCAAGCTCTATCAAAGCGTAAGGCAATCCCTGATACAGTCGGATATGCTGCTTTAACGACGGCCTGCCCGGCTGGGTATGCTCAAAGCTGAATCGAATCCCTTTGCCAAAGCCATCCTCCACCTCTTGCACCGAGCTTTCCTGAACCGCATGTCCAGCGTACCAGGAAGAACGGACAACGGCACCGCCAACACGCGCTTCCGCGTAAAAGCCCGTCATCGTCTGGCCGCTCTTCCAGGCAAGCGCAAGCGTGCCGTCTTCCGTATTTGCCGTAACCTTCAGCAGCCCGTTATCCGCCGCAAACGTTCCCGAAGCCTGCTCCAGCTTGAATTGCCCCATCTCCGTCGTCATCATTTTCTCGCTCCCATTCTTCCAAAGAGTTATAACCTACTAATGACTATGGAAGGAAAAAGGCCAGCACAGCTGGCCTTTCCTTCTACTGTCTATTAAATGACATGATCCCAATTAATTCCACAGTTGTTTGCGGGCTTCGTAATTCGTTGTGTATACCGCCTCGACTTTTTCGTCGCCGGCAGCTTTCATATCCGACAGCATTTTGTCGAAAATCGTGCTTGCTTCTTCCGCCGTAGGCGCCATAATCGCTTTCGTGATCGCCTGCTTCGTGATATCGCTGATTTTTTGCTCGGACAGAGCCTCCGGCGTGCCGCCTTGCGGGCTTATGCCGTCATAAATCGCGGTATCGAATACGCTGTCGGAAAGATTCTTGATTGCCATTTGGTCAACCGGAGCGCGCTCGTAACGACCTGGAAGGTCATAAGGCGTGCCGTCTTTGCCCGGGCCGTTCTTGATGAACC
Source organism: Paenibacillus sp. BK033 (assembly GCF_004345425.1). Lineage (GTDB taxonomy): Bacteria > Bacillota > Bacilli > Paenibacillales > Paenibacillaceae > Pristimantibacillus. Next base: position 172,147 of record NZ_SLVP01000001.1, on the reverse strand, counting down.
AAGTCCACTTGCGGATACCCGTTTCTTTCGTGTAAGCAGCCCAGTCGTCTTTGAACGCTTGCAGCGTTTCCGGACGCGGTACGTGCTTGCCGTCCTTCATATCCCAATGCACGCCTTCGATCCCCCACATGAGCAGGTATTGGCCTTCTTCGCTTGCGAGGAAGTTAATGAATTGCATCGTGCGTTCCGGATTTTTGTTCTTCTTCGTGATCGCAATCGCATCCCAGCCAAGCGAGCTGCGGCCGCCGTAAGTCGTTTTCGAAGGATCTACGCCGTCTGCGACCACTTTGTACGCGAACAGCTGCGAGTCTTCGCCTTTATCCTTTTTGAGGATGGTGTTGGAGTTGCCAAGATCCCAATAAGCGCCTGTCGAGGAGAAAATCGTGCCCGTCGCGATTTTTTGCTCCCACACTTGACGTTTGTTGATCGCCCATTCCTTATCCATAAGACCGGAACGGTACAGATCGTTCATGTACAGAATCATATCCTTGTACTTCGGATCCTTCACGTCGTATTGCAGCTTGCCGTCATGCTCGTAATAAGGCATCAGGCCGAACATCCCTTTGAACGTGCCAAGCGTTCCGCCCCAGTTCTCGCCGTCCATCGTCAGAGCGATGGTATCCTTGCCGTCGATTTGCGGATATTTCGCTTTGAAGTCGGTCAGAAGCTGTTTGAACTCGCTTTGCGTAAACGGCACGCCCCCATCCGCTTTATCCGGAGCAAGCTCCTTCACGATGTCCTTGCGCATGTTGAAGCCAAACACCGGCTCATGCTCAAGACCGTACCAGTTGGACAGGTAGTAGTTCTTGCCGTCTTTGTAGCGCGTTTTGTTCAGTACGTCGCCGTACATTTCTTTGACATCCGGACCGTATTTCTCAATCAGATCGTCCAGCGGGATAATCGAGCCCGCTTCCGTATATTTCGCTACCAGGTCGCTGGAGCGGTCGAACATGATCATGTCGGGCAAATCGTCGCTCGCCAGCATCAGGTTCAGCTTTTCCGTCGGGTTGCCCGTCGGCTGCTGAATCTCAATCGTTACGCCGGTACGCTTCGTAATCTCTTTGGCGATCGCATTGTCAAACTTGTCGCCTGTATTTTTATCAAAGAAGGTAATCGTAATCGGGTCCGTGCTTGGATCCTTTGTCGCGCTGTCATTGGTGCCGGTATTCGCGGATCCCGTGTTCGAGCTATTGCTTGGTTTTTCCGATGAATTCGAAGAACAAGCGGAAATCAAGGAAACCGACATAACGGCCGTAAGCAAAGACAGCATCCATTTTTTCGAGTTCATACTGTAATCCCCCTATGATTGATCTTGGACTTATAATAGCATTGGCAAGCTGCCAGGGCATCCCCGGCCGTGACACACCTCCTCGCATGTAATCTGATCCGGCTAAGCCGGGCGGATTAGCTTTTAACCGCGCCTAGGGTCATGCCTTTAACAAAATATTTTTGCAGGAACGGATACACCATGATAATAGGAAGCGTTGCAACCATGGTTGCCGCCATCCGGATCGTGTCCGGCGATACCTGCATGCGTTTCGCCGAATTCGCCATCGCCTGCGCGTCTCCAACCATGGAACCCGTCTGATACTGGTTGAGGATTTTGACTAGCACGGCCTGCAGCGTCTTCAAATCCGGTTTGTACGTAAACACGTACGAGTCAAACCAGGAATTCCAATGGCTGATCGCCGTGAACAAACCAATCGTTGCGAGAACCGGCGTTGTAAGCGGCAAAATGATGCGGAAGAAAATCTGGAGATAATTCGCTCCGTCCATCTTTGCCGACTCATCCAGCTCCTGCGGCAGCCCCTGCATAAACGTCCGGACGATGATCATATAGAACACGTTCATTAAGCCCGGCACGATAAACACCATAAAGTTGTCGATCAGATGATAGCTTTTGAGTACCATGTAGTACGGAATCAGTCCGCCGCCGAAATACATCGTAAAGACGAAGTATAGCGTCCAGAAGCGGTTCGCAACAAGCTCCTTCTTGCTGAGCGCAAAGGCCAGCATGCTGATCGTGAGAACCGCGAGCGGCGTGCCGATAACGGTCCGGAGCAGCGTAACCCGAATGGCTGTCCAGATCTCGCTGTCGCCGAGTATCTGCTCGTAACTCTTGAGACTGAACTCTCTCGGCCACAGGTACAAATGGCCTCGTAGAGTATCCTCCGCACTGTTTAACGAAATAATGAAAATATTCCAGAAAGGATAAAACGTGATAACGAATATCGCAACGATAAAGGCGTAAACGGCAGCCATAAACAGAAAATCTTTTTTGTCTTTCACCATAGCGTGTTCTCCTCTTTGCGTTATTGTTCTAGAACAGCGACTGCTGTTCCATTCTTTTGGCCATCTGATTCACGCTGATGACAAGGACGAAAGCCACAAGCGATTTGAACAATCCGACGGCTGCCCCGTAAGAGAACATCCCGTTTTGCAGACCGTACTTGTAAGTGTAGGTATCAATAACTTCCGAGTATTCCATTACCGTATTGTTCTGGAGCAGGTATTGCTGGTCAAAGCCGGCGTTCAAAATACCGCCAATCGCGAGAATCGCGAGAATGATAATCGTCGGGCGAATGGAAGGCAAGGTTATATGAAGCATTTGCTTCAGCCGGCTTGCGCCGTCGACCTTCGCCACCTCATACAGTTCGGGGTTAATCGCCGATATTGCGGCCAGATACATAATGGCGTTAAAGCCCATGTCCTTCCAGGCATTCCCGAAGGCGATAATCCACCAGAACAGATGGCCCTTCTGCATAAATTGGATAGGCTCGTTTACGATATGAAGCCCGGTCAGGATGTTGTTGACGACCCCGCCAGACGAGAGCATCGTAATAATAATGTTCGCCGCGATAACCCAGGAAATAAAATGCGGCATGTAGGAGACGGTCTGGAACGTCCGTTTGAACCAGCCGTTTCGCAGCTCATTGATCATAAGCGCCAGAATGATCGGCATCGGGAATCCGAACAGCAGCGACAGGAAGCTTTGCGCCAGCGTGTTGCGCATAATCCGTACGAAATCGCCGTTGGTGAAGAAGTAATCAAACCATTGCCAGCCTACAAACTCTGTCGTGAAAAATTGCTTGAAGAACGTTCCCCCGCCCGGTTGATAATTAATGAAGGCCATATACAACCCGAACATCGGCACATAGGAGAACATCAGAGTCAGGATAATGGCGGGCAGCATCAGTACGTAAAGCAGCCGCTGTTCCTTGAGCCTCGCCAGCAGCCCGCCTTTGTTTCTCTTGACGGCAAGCGCTCCGTTGCTTTGTGGATGCGCTTTCGTTTGCATGTTCATCGTGTTGCCCTCCCGCGAATATAGTTTCCGTTTGCATCGCTTTATGGACTTAATTATAGCCGGGCTAATCGGCCGTTCTATATTAAGATCTACCGATTCATGCTCGAAACCCACACACTTCCGCCAGCTCCATTGTTGAATAACGGCATACCCGTTAAACTAGAATCATCGTACATCATGAGGTTTTATTTCTATTGAAAAAAGGCGGTGCCGACATGTATACAGTACTTCTGGTTGACGATGAAGCGATTGAGCTGGAGACCATGGAGCATTACGTTCCTTGGGAGCAGGCCGGCATTCAGGTCGTTGGGACAGCACGCAACGGGAAAGAAGCGCTGGCGAAGCTAACCGAGCTGAAACCGGATATCATCGTAACGGATGTGCGCATGCCCATTATGGACGGGCTGGAATTCGGAAGGCGCGCGAAGCAAATCGACAAAAGCGTAAAAATCATCTATCTAAGCGGACATAACGAATTCCAATACATCAAGTCCGCTCTTAATATCGAAGCAGCCGGCTATTTGCTGAAGCCGATCGATATGGAGGAGCTGCTTCTGCTCTTGGCAAAGGTGAAAAAGAAGTTCGAAGAGGAGCAGCTGGCGAGCGAGGGAGGCGGCTGGCAGCTGGAGCGGCTGCTGCTGCGCATCGTCCGCGAGCCTTCCCCGGAACGCCGGATGGAATGGATCCGGCAATGGGAGAACGGAGCTTCCGGCTTTGTGGCGCACCAGGCTTTTGGAGCCGCTTACATGACGGTCGAGCCTCCCGCGTTTCCGTCCGGCGGATTAGACGGAGAACCGGCGCAGCCATCCTCTTCATCCATTCTGACCGCGGATGCGGCGGAAGCGGCCCGCGCTTTGCTAAGGCGGAGGTTGGATGCCGCCATTGTACTGGAGACCGGACCAAGCACGCTGTTTGTCCTCTTTCAAGGAAAACCCCAGCAGTGGGAGACGGCTTATTGGGAGCTGCTTCGGGAAGAGCTGCTGGCCGCAACTTCGGAGGGTGAGGCGTTTGCGACCATCGGCCTGTCGGGTCCTTACAGAGGATTTCATCTGTTAAAAGAAGCATTCGAGGAGTCGCAGCGCTGCAATGAAGAGAAGCTGTACCGGCAGGCCGGCTCCGTGATCCGCAGCAGCGGCACCGACGAAAACGTGAAGCAGACCGATATCTCGGTCGAAGCGACCTCGGCTTCGCTTATTGCGGCCGTGCAAGCCGGCGATAGCGAACGCGCAGGCCAATTGCTGGACGACTGGTTCTCCGGCATGCGTCAGGAACGAATCGAGCGGAACTATGCCGTCCGGGCGGTTATTCAGCTGCTGTCCGCACTGGAGCAGCATTTCGCTTCTCTAATGGTAGGGCCGCTTCGCGATCAGCTGCTCGCCGATCATTGGAAGGAGCTGTCGTCGCTCCCGTCAATCGCCCATTATCACGCTTACGCGCTCCGTTTTTGCAGAGAGCTGCTGAAAGCCGCAGCCGAGCGCGACCTTGACCGCCATCAGTCGGTTGCGGAACAGATTATGAAGCTGATTGCCGAGCGTTATCATCTGCCCCTTACGGTGGAGGATATCGCCAAGGAGGTCTATTTGTCCCCGAATTACGTGCGGACCATCTTTAAAGAGAAGACGGGCGAGACGATCCTGGATTACTTGACCCGAATCCGCATGAATCATGCGGCGGAGCTGCTGAAGGACCGGTCGCTGAAGGTACGCGACATCGCCCACCGGGTCAGCTACGAGAATGTCTCTTATTTCTGCTCGGTATTCCAAAAGCACAAAGGCAGCACGCCCAACGAATACCGCAAATTGCAACTTTAGGCTGGAGTGGTCTTAAATCATGAGGAAGCTGGCCGGATGGCTGATTAATCCGTTTTATAATTGGCGGCTTCGCGAGAAGCTGTTCGTCATGTTTTTGCTTGGGGGCATTCTCCCCCTGCTTTTTTTCGTTCAATATTCGTACGAGACGATTCGCAGCGAGCTTTCTTCGCAGATGATCGCCAATACGAACTCTACGGTCGCGCAAATCAATTCCAACCTGGAGAACAAGCTGGACACGTACACGAAGCTGTCCGCAACGCTGTATCTGGACTCCAATATGCGCGCCTATCTGACCAACGATTATTCAAAGGATCCGTCGCTGTTCGTTGACGCTTACAAATACATCAACAATTCGTTCGTCAACATGCTGACGACGAATCCGGACATCGAATCGATGAGCATCTATATTAACAATGAGACGCTTCCCACGGACGGCATGTACATCAAGTCCATGGACCAGAGATTCCGGAGCTCGCTTGCTTACAAATCGCTTAGCGGCAGCTTTGGGGACGTAAGGTTCGTCACTTCCCCTCCGGAGCCTGATAAGCCTCCGATGTTCACGCTGACGCGGCTGCTCAACATCAGCAGCATGAACAATCCGTACGGCGTATTAACCATCAATATTCTGGAATCCGATATTTTCCGGCTGATGGAGAAGGAAGCAAGCGATAAGACGGTGCTCATTATTAATGAAGAAGGCATCGTGATGTCCGCCAAGGACAAAAGCCTTCTGAACCTGCCCATCGACCTGCCTGAACCGTTCCCGTCGGAGAATAGCGGACGGTTCGACAGCACTTATAAAGGGGAGAAGGTGCTGGTCGTCTACAACACGACCAAATACGGCTGGAAGAGCGTTTCGCTTATTCCCTACAGCAGCTTTTTGTCCAAAGCTCATCTGACGGCAAAAAGAATACTGACTTACGCGCTGGTCAGCCTTGGCCTAATGGCTATCCTGATCTACGTCACCGCGCGGCTGTTCACCAAGCGGATGGAGAAGCTTGTTGGCATGATCCGCCGTATCGAACGGGAGGACTTCGAGCTTATCGACATCCGGCCGCTTGGACGGGACGAGATCGGTCAAATCGGCAATGCGCTGCGAAAAATGAGCCAGCGTCTAAGCTCGCTCATCTCCGACGTCTACATGAAGGAAATCGACAAGCGGGAGGCGGAGCTTAACGTGCTGCAAGCCCAGATCAATCCGCATTTCCTGTACAATTCGCTTGCTTCGATCTCCTCGCTTGCCATTCGCAACGACGATCCGCGAATGAACAAGATGGTAACCGATTTGGCCAAGTTTTACCGAATCTCTCTAAACAAAGGAAAAAACACGCTGTCCATCCACGAGGAGATTCAGCTGACCCGTTATTACGTATCGATCCAGCAGGTTCGGTTCGCCAATCTGCTCCGTGTTCACTACGATATCGAGGAATCCGTCTTGCCTTGCATGATTCTTAAGCTGACCCTTCAGCCCTTCGTGGAAAATTGCATCAATCATGCGATCTGGGATCATGAGTGCGGCATCAATATCATCATCAGGGCTTACCGCGAGGGACAAGACATCATCCTGAAGGTTATCGATGACGGCATGGGCATGAAGATGCCTAGCGGCGATCTGCCGCAAAGCGAGGATACGTTGTCGGGCTACGGCGTCCGCAACGTCGATAACCGGATTAAGCTGCTGTTTGGCGACTCGTATGGGGTGTCGATATTTAGTCGCCTTGGAATCGGGACGTCGGTGACGATTCGGATTCCTGGGAAGTAAGAACTTGATGATTAGGTTAAAGGGTATGCTGCGCAATTAAATGTTCTTCCGATCGCCATTGCTCGGGGATTCCTTGGAACAATTCCAATAGGATTGGAATCCCCAGAGCAAAAGCGACCGTTTCACTTCTCCAGAATCATTTAATTGCTCCGCCTGCACTTAACCTAGAGGTTAAGTTCTTAAAACCCAGAAAAAGAACGTCACCACTTTGGGGTGATGCATTTAAACGGCTGTGCGGGGTTACCCGGCACAGCCGTTTGCTGTTAAAGACTAACATCTCGCCCGCATTGGCAAGAGCATCCGCGTCTACTTTTTTAGATAAATCCATCGGAGGTAGCTACGTTGGATATAGTCCAACGTTTTGCATGCATTAGAGCTCCGGAGCTAACCTTCATTGGAGTTCATCCAACGGAATTAGCCATTTTCGGCCGTCTAAGTCCGCTTTTGGACTTTTACGCAGGATAGAATCCAACGTACGTGTTAAATTCGTGCATTGGGGTATCATTCTAGTGGACGAAATCCAACCTAGCACTAGTAAGGTCGGTGCATGGGCGCATCGCGTGAAGGGGCGGAAACAAAAGACGCCATCATAACAAAAGGCTGTACCGGTACTCACCCGGCACAGCCTTTTTAGCTTATTTCTTGATAATTACTTTGTACAGCTTGGATTGAGCGCCGTCGAGCTGCACCTGAAGAGTGTCCTTCGCTTCGGCTTTGGAGTTGGTCCAAGCGTCCGTGAGCTCAACTTTTGTTGTTGCCGAGATGCCAAAAGCACGCTTCAGATCGACGGTTTTGGTTACCGCGTCATTCGTGTAGTTAAACACGGCAAGGTAGTAATCCTTGTTGTCCCGAAGGACAAAGATATCCGCTGCGGCATTGCCCGTGTTGCCTTCAACCGGACGGAATGCTTCGCCAAGCAGGGCGATATCGTTGACGTTTTTGTTCGTGAGCAGCGATTTCATCAGCTTTTGCGTCTCCGCATTGCTGACGTCGTCGGAGTTCATATAGACGGTGCCGGAAATAGCCGCGGCATTAACGCGCGTCTGGGCTGCGTTAAACGAGCCGCCTTTTGCTAGCGTCATGTAGTCCGGATCGGTGTAAGAATAGATCGTGCCGTTCTGCCACCAGCCGTAAGTCAGATTGTTGAGCTGGTATTCCGTACGGCCGAGCGAGCCGTCGACATCGCACGAAATCCGTCTTGCGTGAGCGTATTGGCTAGGGAACATTGGCGCGATGGACGCGCTGATGAACATTTTGCCGCCCAGCGTCTTGTCGATATGAGCCATACCCTGATTATAAGCCTGAATGCCGGTCTGCACGTTAGGATCATAATGCTTGCCCTCGAAGGAGCCATGGGACAGGAAGTCGATCTTGATGTATTCAAAGCCGTAATCCAGGAACTTGTTGAAAATATACTCGACACGCTGCTTCGAGCCCGGATGCGTCGGGTCAATCGCATACGCGCCGTCCACCTTCGGCAGAATGTTGCCGTTCGCATCGCGGAGCACGATATCGCCGTACGTGTATTTGCCGTTTGTTCCTTCTACCGGCTGCGACATGTTGTCGCCCCAGTATACGAACGGTCCATAATAGATACCGGCTTTTTGCCCGTTTTTCTTAATGACCTTCACCGCGTCGCGAAGCTGCTGCTCGGACAGGTTATCCCAATAGGAATCCATATTGATATAGACCGTGCCTTTATTCGTAAACGACTTTTGCAGATTATCCTTGAAGAAGTTCGACACCTCTACGACTTTGTCATAGCTGAGCGAGCTTTCGTAAGCGCCCCAGCTGTTCCAGCCGACCGGCACGCCGGAAGGTACGCCCTTCTCGAACTTGAGCGGCGGCGCTACCGCCGCGTTGGCTTCCCCGTAGTTCTCCAGTCCATCGCGGTAATCCGCGTAGTAACCAACCGCAATTTGCGGCGATGTGATCGTTCTGCCGGATACTTTGCCATGACCGATGCTGTCATGAGTCGATGCAAGCGAAGTGAAGCCGCCGTACACCTTCAATTTGTTGAGCTTGTCATTCGAGCCGCTCCAGAAAATACCGGTTTTCCATACGTCATGCGTTACCGAACCGATAACAAGTCCGGCACGGCTCGTATTGTCATAGATTGCAGTCATTTCGGAGCTGATATAGTTATTGTTGTTCAGAGCCGTGTTGATCGTACGCGCCTGATAACGGGACCAAGAATCGTTGTCATAAGGCGTGATCAGGACACGGTTGTCGCCATTACTTCCCAGATCCACGCCGCCGCTGGCATTCACGGCAAGCGGCGCCATATCGTTCGAGCTGATTGTGGAGCTGCCCGTTACCTGCTGGGAGACAAGGAAGTAGGACTGATCCTCGTACAGCTGGTAAATCTGTTTCATCACCGGCAGACCTTCGCTGTAGTTTTCAACCGTAATGCGGACGCCTTTGCCATGTCCGTCTTTGATTTTCTCCACGCTGCCAAGCTTGAAGCTATGCTCGCTGTATTTACGGCTGTCCAGCAGCTGATCTTCCAGCTGAGCGCTCGCGTAAGCGCCTTTTACAAGCGTCTTGCCGTTCCAGGCGTACGCCGAAAGACCCGACTCCGTGTTGTAAGTGATGCTGTAGCTGCCGGAGGCAAAGATCGCTCCCTTTTCGTAAGCCGTCACTTTAATCGAGCCGTATTTCTTCGAGTCAATGGCTTTGCCAATCTGGCCGATGTTGTCTACCGGACCCGGATCCTCGCCCGGACCTTCCGTAGAGGCAATCTCGATCTTGTCGATATCCGGCGACCAGCCGCCGTCATCGTTAAACGTGATCGTATTGGCTCCCGCCTTCAGCTGGGCCTCCAGCTTGAATACGCCAAGCGTGTCCCAGTTCTCGGTTTTCGGAAAAGCGTAGTTATCCGAAGGGCCGTCATTAACGGCGATCGATACCGGACGCGGGTCTCCCGATATGTAAGAGACGCTAAGCGTATACACGCCGGCTTTCTCCGCCATTACGTCACGGAATTGCAGGGTGGAGCCGCCCCACAGGTTGCCAACCTTCTTCCCGCCTGAGCAGCCGGTCGCCGCGCTGCAGCCGCTGACGGAAGCATTGCCTGTCAGAACGTTCCCCGCCGCTTCCGCCTCGTAAGCCGTACCCGTACCCGGCTCGCCGGAGCCGCCCTCCGACAAGCGAAGCTCGATTCGGTCGATATCCGGGGAATAACCGCCTTCATCGTCCAGACGGATCGTGTTGCTTCCCGCCTTCAGCTCCAGCTCTAGTTCATAGACGCCAAGCGTGTTCCAGTCGGCGGTTTTCGGCAAATCGTAATGATCAATCGCGCCGCCGTTGACGCTGACTCCAACCGATCTCGGATCGCCCGAAATATAATGGACCGTCATCGTATATACGCCGGCTGTATCCACCGTTACTTCGTTAAAGGTGAGCGACGAGCCGCCCCACAGCCCTCCCACGATTTGGCTGCCCGAGCAGCCGGTTGCGTCCGCGCATCCTTTGATCTCCGCTTTGCCCGAAAGCGTGTTAACGGCGGATTCAGCCTCAAAGGAATAGCTGCCGGCAGCTGCTGTATCGGCAGCGGCGGTTACCTCCGCGCTTGCCGCCTCAACCTCCCGACCGGAGGTACCTACCGCCAATTGAAGGACCAGGACCGCTGCCAGCAGCAAAAACCATCCTTTGCCGGACCATGCCCCAAATTTTTTCTTCATTACATCAAGCCTCCTGTTCGCATGAAATGTGGTGAAGCGCTTTCAGTTTGCCTTTTCAATGTAAAATAGAGACAGGGCTCGAACAATCCCAATATTTAACGAACCATACGACAAACCGCCAAAGTTTGAAGAGGAAGCATCCTCTGCCCCTTCCTTTGGCGGTTTTTACGGAAAGCTATTTTATGGTTTCAACCTTAAGCAGCCTCAATTGGCCGTCAAGCTCGTAACGCTTGCCCGCTTCCAGCCGCAAATGAATCTGGCTGCCTCCGCATTTCAGGGCAGTCTCCAGATCCGAGTATGCCGTAATAACCGCACCCTTCAACAGCCCGTTCTCCCAGCTGGCCGCCGCTTCCGCGTTGCCTTTTGCCCGAAGTCCCCGGTACGAGCCGCTTGCCCAATCCGCCGGCAAAGCAGGCAGCAGATGAATGGAGCCCGCATGGCTTTGAAGCAGCATGTCCGCAATGGCCGCCGTTCCGCCGAAATTGCCGTCAATGACAAAAATATTCGTCTCCGCGCCGGCCACGCCCGGCTTGGAGTAGGACAACAAATTATCGAAGCAAAGCTCCCCAATCAAATGCCGGATATGCTTCACCGCCTGATTGCCGTCATGGAGCCTGGAGAAGCCGAGGGCAAACAAGGCCGCCGTAAATTCGATATCCTCCAGCTCATCGACCAGCATCCGTCCGAGCAGCGTTTGCCGCATAGCCTGGCCAAGCTCGGGCGTCTTTTCCGGCGTAATCTGGTTCCCCGGATAAACGCCGTACATATGGGAGAAATGCCGGTGCTGCGGCTGCGCCTCCTCGTAATCCTCCAGCCATTCCTGCAGCTGTCCGCGTCTGCCGATTTGCAGCGGAGGCAGCAGCTCCATCGCTTCCTTCAGCCTCTCTTGCAGCTCTTCGTCAACCGCGAGCAGCTCCGCCGATTCCAGCACAAAGCCGAACAAATCGCGGACCAGCATCTGATCCATCGTGGAGCCCATGGAAAGCTGCTGCTCGCCCTGCTCCGCCGGTCCCGGATAGAAGCTGTTCTCCGGCGAGGTCGACGGGCCGGTCACCAGCCAGCCGTATTTCGGATGAACAGTCATATAATCCAGGAAGAACAGAGCCGCTTCCTTCATGACCGGGTAAGCCTGACGAGTCAAAAAACCGCGGTCACGGCTATATTCGTAATGCTCCTTCAAATGGGTTGCAATCCAGAGCCCCCCTGTTACGTTCAGTCCCCATGAGCGTCCCCAGCCGGGCGAGGCGAATCCCCAAGCGTTCGAGAACACATGCGCCACCCAGCCTTCGCAGCCGTAGAAATCTTCCGCGGCCGCTCGCCCCGCATAAGAAAGCTGCTCGATATAATTCATAAGCGGAATATGGCATTCCGCCAGATTGCTGATCTCTGTCGGATAATAATTCATCTCCGTATTGACGTCCAGATGGTAATCGCAGCTCCAGGCCATGGCGTTAGCCTCGCCGTCATTCCATAGTCCCTGCAGATGAAGCGGCAGACGGGAATCCGCCCGCGTACCGGCAATCGTCAAATACCGTCCATATTGATAAAATAATGCGATTAGTCCGTTATCCGCCGACTCGCCGGCTCTGAGCTTGCGGATGCGCTCGTCTGTGGGAAGCAAATCATACGACTTGGACCCGCCAAGATCAAGGTCTACGCGGCCATACAAGGACTGATAATCCGCAATATGATCCCGCAGCAGCCGCTCGAAGCCTTTTGCCTCCGCCGCTTCTATACGCTCCGAGCTTTCCGCCTTCCACGCATCATCGCTTCGGCCGTAATCGGTTGCTGCCGCAAAATAAAGAACAACCTCGTCGGCTTGCTCGATCATGACCGAACCGGCTTCCCCAAATACGCGCCCGCCCGTAACCACAGCTTTTAAAGCGCCTTCGCTCCATACCCCGCAAGTACCGTCGCTATGGATGTTCTCCGTCGCCTGCGTCCGGAAAACCAGCTTATCCGGTCCATCCAGCCGGGCATCAAACGTGGTTGTTCTGCCCAGTATACGCAGCGCAAGGGATACCGAGCCTGCCTGCTCCCCTTTAATCCGGGATACCAGCACGCCGTCCGGGTGAGAAGCAAAGGTTTCCCTTCGCATAACCGCTCCGGAAACGCTTCGGTAAGATACCCCGGCAACCGCCTTTTCCAGGTCCAGCTCGCGCACCAGCTGACTGCCCTCATCCTTATAGCCGATCAGAATATCGCATAAGGACAGATTGGTTCCAAAGTTGCCTTTCTCCGGTTCCAGCTGCTCGGCTGCAAGCTTGTCTCCAAGTACATAATCGCCGCTAAAAAAAGCCTCCCGCATCGTCTTCAGCTTTTCCTTGGCATCCGGCGATCCGCCGAACCGCTCCGGCTTGCCAGACCAGAAGGTGATTTCCGTCATATTCCAGGTTTCGCTGCCGATGCCGCCATGCAGCACCGCGCCAAGCTGTCCGTTCCCCAAGGGAAGTCCCTGCTTCCAGCCTGCGGCCGGCTCGGTATATATCATTTTCATCCTGCTCATCCTCTCAAGTTTTAGCTAATTGTCCGTTCTTAAAGTGAAAGCCCTTTCGAAATTCATGGCATTATTGTAACATTGAACAGAATCAACGTATTTGTCCGTCAGTCCTATTATTTAACGATTTATCCGCTAATTTTTATTCGAGGGCAGGGAACCGAATGAAAACGATAAATGAAATAAAACCTTATGTCGGGGACTCCATGCGTTATCTATACGTGGGAGGCTGGAATGAAAAGCTGCGCGTCAGCAACGTATACGCGTTCCATCTGTTCGTAGACGGTCCCGGGGAAATGGAAGTCAACGGGAAGCTCTATCCGATTGAACGCGGGACACTCATCTTCCTTCGCCCCGGCGAGCCTCATGCCTTCCATATCCGGAAAGGACAGCCGTTATCTTCGTATAATCTGTATTGCAATATGTGGGAAGGGACTTCCGACTCTTATAACCGGATATTCATCCATGCACCGGAGCCGTTTGTGCTGGAGCCCAGCTCGGACGAGGAGTATTGCCCGGAGCTGGATTCGCTGCCAAGCTTCTTCTCGCTTCAACCTTATCCGTGGCTGTACGATGCTTTCGTTACGCTCTCCAGGCAGTTTGACAACAGCCTGCATTACCGCACGGAGCTGGTGAACAGCATGCTCTATGCCTGGATGCTCAGTTGGTACAACGTAGTTCACACCCGCCAGCCAAGCGATTTCCGAATCGTCAAGCTGCTCGCCCATTTGAACGAGCATCCCGAGACCCGCTCCCAAGTAGAGGATTGGGCGGCCATGTGCGGCCTTAAGCGCTCCTACTTTCATTCCCTGTTTCAGCGGGAGACCGGGTTTACGCCGCAGGTATACCGCCATAGGCTTCTTATGAAGCAAGCTGCCCAGCTGCTTGTCGAAACGGATTATTCCGTAACCGCGATTGCCGAACGGCTTGGCTATTCGTCGATTCATCCGTTCACCCGCCATTTCAGCGCTTATTACGGCGTCAGTCCCCGCGCTTACCGGCTCCAGCCCTCTTCCGAGCGGGAGCTTTAGCATAAACGCAAAAAAGAGGTTGTCCCCCTCAGGGACAACCTCTTCTCTATATCACGCTTAAAACTAAGCGTTGATTTTCGCTTTTGCAACGCCAGCAAGGGAGTTGAACGAGTTGATGTCGTTAACAGCCAGGTCAGCCAGCATTTTGCGGTTTACTTCGATGCCAGCCAGTTTCAGGCCGTACATGAATTTGTTGTAGGAAAGACCGTTTTGACGAGCAGCCGCGTTGATACGAACGATCCACAGTCTGCGGAATTCGCGTTTGTTTTGACGACGGTCGCGGTATGCGTAAAGAAGCGACTTGCCAACTTGCTCCTTTGCTGTTTTAAACAGACGGTGTTTCGAACCGAAATAACCTTTTGCCAGTTTAAGAATTCTTTTACGACGACGAGCGCGGACAAAACCGCCTTTAACTCTTGCCATGAGTGGAAACCTCCCGTAGGTTGAATTTGATTAAGCTATCTGAACGATTGCTACTATTTAAGGTTAGCGAGACCTTGTTGAATACGACGAACGTCGCCTGCTGCCATCAGTGGCTGGCCGGCAAGAACACGTTTTTGACGACCGGATTTGTGGGAAAGCAAGTGGTTTCTGAACGCTTTGTAACGTTTCACTTTACCAGTACCGGTAATTTTGAAGCGGTCTTTCAGACTGCTGTGTGTTTTCATTTTAGGCATGTCGATTATCCTCCCTTTATTTAGCTGTTGCTTTTTGGTGCCAAAATCATAATCATGCTCCGGCCTTCAAGCTTCGGTGCACGTTCTACGCTGCATATTTCGGCAACCTCTTGCGCCAGACGGTCCAGAATTTTCTGGCCGATGGCAGCATGAGCGATTTCCCGTCCGCGGAAGCGTACGGAGGCTTTAACTTTATCGCCCTCGCCCAAGAACTTCACAACATTGCGGTATTTCGTTTGATAGTCATGCTCGTCGATGTTGGCACGGAACCAAACTTCCTTCAGGTCGACGATTTTTTGATTCTTGCGTGCTTCTTTTTCTTTCTTCTGCTGCTCGTAACGGAACTTGCCGTAGTCCATAATCCGGCAAACCGGCGGTTTAGCCGTCGGTGCTACATTCACCAGATCCAAGCTCAGGTCAATTGCCATCTGCATAGCGTCACGGATCGATTTGATACCGATTTGCTCGCCGTCCGCGCCTACAAGTCGTACTTCTCTGGCCCGGATCTCATCGTTGATTTGATGTTCTCTGCTAATAACGTGCCACCTCCAAGATAGGATGTTTATGTGTGGTGTTGCAAAATAAAAAATGCGGGTTCGCACGAACCCGCATTGTTATAACCGTTCATTGTGGCCGCCCTCGTTACTCCACGGGGAAGCAACTCGTTAAGCTAATCAGTTATCGCAAACCAGCCGGCGTTACCGAAAGGTGAGAAGCGGGTGCTTCTGCTTGTGCAAATATGTTTTGTCAAAAACGTTACCGACTTACTATAACACAATGGATTTCTATGTGTCAACCCATTATGCCATGCGTTTTTACAGCTGTTTGCTCTGCACGTCCTCCAGACGAATAACGCGAGTATGCTGCGTATGGCTCCATTTCTTGTTGTTCTGCGTGAAGAACGCATGAACCGTAATCGGCCACCACGACACGGTGAAGAGCAGGAACGTCGGAATCCGCAAGTAAAGCTTCCACGGCACCTTGGCCATATACATCGACAAAGGAATCTGGATAAACACATAAGCCATATACGGAATGCTCAGCCAGATCGGCAGCAGGTTGTATACCGATTCCACATTGTTGCCGCCAAAGAGAAGCATGTCTCCCCAGATGATCGCTGCAATGAAGAAGCCGGCCAGATAGTTATATGCGTTAAATACGTACAGCGCAGCGTCGATCTTCGTCATGCTGCGTTCTTTAATGCCCTGCCACAAAAGCGGCAGCATGTACTTGCGCGTAACGTCGAAATGTCCTTGCATCCAGCGCAGACGTTGACGTGCCGATGCCTGAAACGTAATCGGCTTCTCGTCGAACACCTTCGCCTCGAAATTAAACTTCGGATAAATCCCCCGCTGAATACAGCGGACCGTGAACTCAAGATCTTCTACGAGGCTTGTTGCGCCCCAGCCCATTTCCTGCAGCAGCTTGGCGTCAAAGCACATGCCCGTGCCTCCGAGGAAGTTGGCCAGACCCAGATTCGTGCGCGGCAGCTGCCATAGGCGGTTGCAGAACCAGTAGTTGATCGCGTTAGCGGAGCTGATCCACGAGTCGTTCGGGTTTTTCGTATCCAGGTAGCCCTGAATAACGCGGTGTCCGTTAATCAAATCATTGTTCATGTACTGCAGGAAATCGGTCGCTACCAGATTGTCGGCATCAAAGATCGCAACGCCGTCGTAGCTCTTCGGCATCTTCCACAGTTCCTTCAGCATCCATTCCACGGCATAACCTTTGCCCCGTTGGTTCTTGTTATTGCGCACGCAGGCATAAACGCCGTCGTAGCTGTTCACAATATCGACGGTGCCGTCCGTACAGTTGTCGCAGATGACGAAAATGTCAAACAGCTCGCGAGGATACTTCAGCTTCAGCAGATTTTCGATAAGCGCTCCGACAACCTGTTCCTCGTTATGCGCCGCAACCAGAAGCGCGAACGTCTTTTGCGGCGGATGGGATAAATCTTCTTTCTTGCGGTGCCAGCCAAAACATGTCAAAAACAGTTGGTACAAGCCCAGCAATGCGAATACGATCTGGAAAACAAGCATAATCGTGTTGAACATTTTTCGGTACTGCCCCCTTGAGACCCCTTTTTAATTGCCCGTTCTGAACACCTTGCCATCAGGCGCCGACAGGCTCTTTATCATAATTCTCTCTTGTGTCCGGTCCGTTTTTTTTGTTTGTGTAAACGAATCTCGGGACATTTTGATTTTCCACACAATGATTATCTTTGTCAAAAGCTCTAATTCCCGCCATTATCCGTTATCCAGCCAGTAAAACGCTTGCATGGCAGTCAGATGGTTCCATTACCTCCTTTTGCGCCCTATCGCCCTTATTTTCATCCATTTCCTAATTTTTTAGCCCTTACGTCCAATACATACGTAAAGAGTTGATACAATGTTCCCGGTCCGTCACTCCGCTTTGTGACGAATATGTGGCTGTACGGGGATCGAATACCGTTCAAAGCTGGCGGCCAGTTTGTCGAAAATAGCGTTCCAGGACTGCTTCTGGCTGTAGATGCGTCCTTGCTCGGCAATCGCGGAGCGAAGCTCCGGATTGCTGTACAAAAGCCCCATCGCATTCGTAAACGAACGGGGATCCTCCGGATTGCACAGCAGGCCCGTTACCCCATGCTGAACGGAATCCGTTACGCCTCCCTTGTCGGCGCAGATGACAGGCGTACCGCAGGACATCGCCTCCAGCACAACGTTGCCAAATGTTTCCGTCGCCGACGGAAACAGGAACAGATCGGCGGAAGCATACCATTTTTGCAAATCCGGCATCGCCGTAAAACCGATAAAACGGGCGTCGATTCCTTCGCGGCGGCACCGTTCCTTCAGCGCATCGGACGAAGGCCCGTCGCCGGCGATGACAAAAACCGCTTCCTCGCTTATATTTTGCCGAAATTCCGCAAAAGCATCTAAGGCGATATCGACATTTTTTTCGGGAGCTAATCTTCCCACGTACAGGACGACAAATCGATCGCTGTCGATTCCGTGCCGGAGGAGCCACTCCTCCCGGTTGACAGACGGATGAAAGGCTTCCGTATCAATGCCGCGGCTCCATACTTCAAGCCGGCCGTCATCCCAGCCCTTCTCCTTCAAATCCTCGTAAGTGGAACGGGAAGGCACGTAGATGGAGCGGCAGTCATGGTGAAACCATTCCATATATCTCCATAACAGCTTTGCCATCCATTGCAAATTGTAAAACGGCAAATATTGATCAAAATGGGTATGATAGGACGCAACCAGGGGAACCCGGAGCTTGCGGGCATAATGAATGCCGCAAAGTCCAAGGTTGAACGGAGTAGCTACGTGGATGATCGTTGGAGCAAAATCCTTTAGCGCCCTGCGGATATGAATGGGATTGGGAAGTGCCAGGCGGCACTCGGGATACAGGAAAAAGGGCAGGCTGGCGAAGCGCTCGACAGAGGCGGATTGTTTGCCGCTTTGCTTGCCTGCGGCCGGATCCGGAGCCATCACAAGCACTTCGGCACCCTGCCGCTTCAAATAATCGGTCCAGCGGCCAAGCGTGCGCGCCACGCCATTCACATCAGGTTCAAACGTATCGGTAAAAAGCGCAACTCTCATGAAGAACGCCTCCTTCGGAATGAAACCTTGATCGGTTCCATTCTACAGGAGGTCTGTTAGCGAATAATCAACCTCATTTTAAAGATTGGTTAATCTTTCGAAATCCCGCCTCTTCGTATAAACTTAAAACTTGTACAAGCTGATTTATTGAACCATAATAGACAAATATCGATTATAATGTGTGGGAATCGCAAATCTTAGGTCTATGCTTACGAAGCAGAATTGCTTCGCAAATCTTAAGTCTATGCTTACGAAGCAGAATTGCTTCGCAATTCTTAAGTCTATGCTTACGAAGCAGAATTGCTTCGCAATTCTTTTAGGAGGAAACGGATGAGAAGAATGATAGGGTGGTTGCGAACCCGGGAATTGCAAATGATCCTATGGGCGAATCAACGCCGATCACAAAGCAGGCTTCACCGGTTGCTTGGGGTTTATTTAAGCACGGTGACGCATGTTGGAGGAGCGTCCTTTACACTCATCAGCTCTTTCCTCGTTGCCATGTTTGCTCCTAATCCCTGGAGCACGACGGGCTGGCAATGCTTTACTGCCGTATTTATCAGTCATCTACCGGTCTATGTCGTGAAACGGAAACTAAAAAGGCTTCGCCCTTATCAGGCGTTAAACGGAGTAAACACGGGTAAAAACCCGCTCGTCGACTCCTCCTTCCCTTCCGGACACACAACCGCTATCTTCGCTTATGTCGTGCCGATTATCGGAGCGGGCGGAGTATGGTTCCCGATTATCCTGCCCGTTGCGGCCGTACTCGCTCTGTCGGTTGCGTGGTCGCGCATGTATCTCGGGCTGCATTATCCGTCCGACGTGGCGGCCGGTGCGCTTGTCGGCACGCTGACGGCCATAACCGTCGAGTACGGCTGGACTCTTACTTTATTCTAGAAGCAAGCTCAAACGGCTTGGCGGAACGCGTTCCAATCCCGAGAATTCCAGGCCATGTTTATAGCAAAAACTTGTAAAAACTTTGAATTGTAAAAAGGCTGTTCCCGGCGGGAACAGCCTTTTTGTTATTCTGCCGAATCGTCTTCGTCGTCGCCGGCAAGCTCGGCTTCCGCTTCTTCGCGGCGCGCGTTCTCCAGCTTGCTTTCGCGGTATTCGCGCAGCACGGCTTCGCCGATTACCGCTTCCAGGCGGTAGATGGGCTGGCCCTTTTCCATAAACTTCATCTCGTATTCGGTAAACACAAGATCCTCGCGCGGACCGTTTTTATGAAGATTAAGCGAAATATTGCGAAGCTGCAATTCCACCTCTGCAAAGCTGTTAAGGGAGAACTCGAACAGAGATTCCGAATCGGTCTTGAAATGGATCTCCCCGCGTTCATTCAACAGCTGGGCATACTTGCGCAGGAAGCGCGGATGCGTCAGCCGGCGGCGGGCATGCTTGCTTTTTGGCCATGGATCGCTGAAATTCAGATAAATCCGCTCGATCTCGCCCGGCTCGAACATTTCTTCGATATGCTCGATATTAGCACGAAGCAGCGCCAGATTCGGCGGCTCTTCCACTCCGTTTTCCTCCCAAATGTTGCGAGCCTTGTCGCTTGCCCGGCGGATCAGCTCGTCGTACATATCGACGCCGATATAGTTGTTGCCTGGGTTACGGAAGCTCATATTGCTTATAAAACGGCCTTTCCCCATGCCAAGCTCCACATGGATCGGCTTATCGTTGCCGAAAAACTCGCGCCATTTCCCCTTGAGCGGCTTCGCATCCAATACGACTAATTCCGGCTGCGCTTCCAGCGACTCGCGGATACCTTTTCTTCCTCTTAAACGCATCTTGTACAGATCCTCCTACAAATTAAGCTAGTCCTTATTGTGCCCAAGTTCGGTCGCCTTGTAAAGATGCCAGTTGAGACGAGGACAAAAGAAAAAGCCTTTAACGATTTTTGAATCGCCAAGGCTTTAGGTTTGTATGGATGTTGGCATAATCATTATACGAGCAATTGGTAATCAATCGGACCTTCGGATTGAATGTCGCGGTACGTGTTCTCGATAATTTCGTTCAGCTTCTTGCGCGCGGAAATTTCGATATGATGGTTATTGTGGAACCGGACTCCTGTAAGCGCCATCAATTCTTTCACCGTTAATTCAACCGTTACTTTCTCATCACCATGCGGAATTCTTGATTGTTGACTCATTGGGATCACCTCATCGATTTTTTTACTACAGCATTTCCAGTTTATCGACGTTTTATGACGATCATTACGAATTAAGCATGTAAGGTTTTTTCATTGATTTGTCGCACTTTTAATATAACAGATCATGTAAGGTATAGCAAGCCTATTTCGGTCCGGTTTTAAAATAATTTCCAGCTTGTTCTACGGCTCGGAATATCCTTAAAATGCCCCTGGCCAACCCCTGCAAGCGGGCATGGCATTTCCCCCTTCTTTCCGATAAAATGGAGAATGCCATTCTTATCCGTACCTACAAAAGGAGAACCGCATGAACGCACATTCCTTATCCTTGACGCCCGGGCAGCCGATGCTGTGGGGCGACAAACGATTTCATACATGGAACTACGAGATGCGCGAGCAGCTTGGCGGCAAAGTCTTCAAGGTGACGCTAGATGCGGGCTTTACCTGCCCGAACCGGGACGGCTCGATCGCCAAGGGCGGCTGCACGTTCTGCAGCGCCCGCGGGTCCGGCGATTTTGCCGGCAGCCGGCGCGATGATCTCGTTATCCAATTCAATAAAATCCGCGACCGCCAGCATCGGAAATGGCCGGAGGCCAATTATATCGGCTACTTCCAGGCGTATACCAATACGTATGCTCCCGTTGAGGAGCTTCGGGAGCATTACGAGGTGATTTTGCAGCAGCCGGGCGTGGTCGGGTTATCGATTGCGACGCGGCCGGACTGCCTGCCTGACGATATCGTCGAATATTTGGCCGAGTTGAACGAGCGCACCTACCTGTGGGTGGAGATGGGCTTGCAGACGATCCATGAGTCCACCTCGGAGCTCATCAACCGCGCCCATGATACGGCCTGCTATCTCGACGCGGTACGCCGACTGCGAGAGCGGGGCATCCGCGTATGCACGCATATTATTTACGGTCTGCCGCAGGAGTCGCACGAAATGATGCTGGAGACGGGCCGAGCGGTTGCCGCGATGGACGTGCAGGGCATCAAAATCCATCTGCTCCATCTCATGCGCAAGACGCCGATGGTCAAGCAATACGAAGCCGGACTGCTTCGCTTCCTCGAGCTGGACGAATACGTCAAGCTGATCGTAGACACGCTGGAATTCCTGCCGCCGGAGATGATCATTCACCGCCTGACCGGCGATGCGCCAAAGGAGCTTCTCATCGGGCCGATGTGGAGCATGCAAAAATGGGTGGTGCTGAATGCCATCGACGCGGAGCTGAAACGCCGCGGTACATGGCAAGGCAAGCTATGGGGGACGGTGTAAAATGGGGTTTCTGTCTATTCTCAGCATGGCGCATCAATGGATCGCCGAACGCGTGCAGCCGGGCGACATTGTCATTGACGCTACCGCTGGCGGGGGCGTCGATACGCTGAAGCTCGCCGAGCTGGTTGGGGCGCGCGGCACGGTACACGCGTTCGATATCCAGCAGGATGCGCTGGACCGGACGCTCGAGCGGCTCCGCCCGCTGGAGGAGCGCGGCAAGCTGCCGCAGGTGCGGCTTCACCTGCGGAATCACGCATTGATGGCGGAGGCCGTTGGACCCTCCGCCGAAGGAAACGTTGCAGCCGTGATGTTCAATCTCGGCTATTTGCCGGGCGGCGACGAGTCGGTCATTACGGTACCGACGACAACGATCGCCGCCCTGGACGCGGCGCTGGCGCTGCTGCGCCGCGGCGGCATTGTCACTGTCGCGCTGTACCCGGGGCACCCGGGCGGCGCGGAGGAGGCGGCGATTGTCGCCGACTGGGCAGCGAAGCTGCCCGGGGCCATGTATGCGGCTGTTCTGTACCGCCAGCCGCAAAGAGACACCGCGCCGTATTTGATCGCGGTGGAGAAGAGGTAGCGCAGCCCGGGGCTTGCCCGGCAGCTATAAGTGGCGCGCCCGAAGGGTTTTTTAATTACCCTTCGGGCGCGCTTTTTATCGCAAGGACATTTTTCTCCCGCTTCACCGCCTCCGCGCATCACCTTAACGATGCCTCGTATCGTTAAGCCCGCAAAGCGCAATATCGTCCCGATTCCCATTCCCTCCGACACGATGCCGCCAGCGTAAAACATTTTCTCACGCCAACCCACTTGCTCTCCGGAAGCATTTTTGATACGATCAATCCAACTTATTAAAGACGTTTAATAAGTCTGTGCAGAGGAGTTGTAAACAACCGTGAGCGATTTTCCGGCAACGCCTAAAGAGATGAAAAATGTAATTCTATACGGCCTGCGTTCCGCCCTGCTGACGATGGGAAGCGCGACCAAAGCGGAGCTGAGCCAAAAGCTTGGCCTCAGCTTTCCGACAATCAGCAAGTTTCTGACGCAAATGGAAGAGGCCGGCGAGCTGCTGACCGTAGGGCTGGACGATTCGAGCGGCGGAAGAAGGGCTCAACGCTACGCGTACAATACGGAGTTTATGCTGGGGCTGGCTCTCTTTTTCGAGAAGTCGGAGATCAGCTATACGATCTTTAACTGTGCGGGAGACATCAAGGAGCAGGGCACGACGTCAAGCGCATTAATGAATGATCTCCCCAGCCTGACCTTGTATATCGAACAGCTTCTGCTGAGTCATCCAACCATCAAATCCATAGCGATCGGGGTACCGGGCGCGGTCAATAACGGCCGTGTCATTCATATCCCGGATTACTCCAACTTCCAAAATATGAACCTGAAGCAATACCTGGAGGAGCAATTCTCCCTGCCTGTCGTGGTGGAGAACGATATGAATGCCGCCGTGCTGGGCTATTACAAAACAGGAAGCCACGAGAATAATCCTTCCCTCGTCTATTTGTATTTCGGGCAATTCGGCCCGGGCGCGGGCATTATGATCAACGGGGATGTCGTAAGAGGCAGCACCTTCTTCTCCGGAGAAGTCTCCTTCGTGCCTCAATACGATGAGCTGAACTTCCAACAAGCGATACAAAAAAAGGACGGAGCCAGCAGGCTCGATGCCATCAGCAGACTTATCGCTTCATTTGCGGCGATTATCAATCCGCATACGATTGTGTTTAATAACGCCGAGGTGAATGACGCCATTCTGGGACGGATCCTGGAGCGAAGCGCCGATTATATCCCAATGGAGCATCTCCCCCTTCTGAAGGCAAGCGATATGAAGAAGGATTATCTGGACGGCCTGCAAAGCCTTGGGCTGGATCTGATGATCTCCAATTGATTAAAGAAGCAGGTGAACGAGTATGGCAACTTTTTTTCTGATCATTATTTATTTGGCTTTTATCAGTCTAGGCTTGCCGGACTCCCTTCTCGGCACGGCGTGGCCGGTCATGCGGCCGGAGCTGAACGCTCCCCTTGGAGCGGCGGGCGTGCTGTATATGACCATTGCCGCCGGAACGATCGTCTCCAGTCTCGCAAGCGGCACGATTCTTACTCGCTTTGGCACCGGAAGAGTAACCTTGGTCAGCTGTATTATGACCGCTGGCGCCCTGCTTGGTTATGCCACCTCTCCGTCCCTTGTCTGGCTGCTCGTTTGCGCGATTCCGTTAGGGCTTGGAGCCGGAGCGGTTGACGCCGGCCTGAACAACTATGTGGCCGCCCATTACAAAGCGCATCATATGAGCTGGCTGCATTGTTTCTGGGGCGTGGGCGCAACGCTTGGACCTGTCATTATGGCTCAATTCATTTCCAATAACGCCTGGAGATACGGCTATCTGACCGTTGCGGCTATCCAATGCGTTCTCGTGGTCATCCTGTTCTTCTCCCTTCCCTTGTGGGACCGGGTTGCCAAAATTCACAGCAGAACCTCGTCCCGCGCCGTGCTGGAGGAAGCCGCAAACGAGCGCGGGGAGGAAGCTTCAGCCGGCCATCCGTTGCAAATCAGAGGCGTCAAGCTCGCGCTTGTTTCCTTCATGCTGTACTGCGGGATTGAAGCGGCAGTAGGTCTGTGGGGCAGCAGCTATCTTGTAAATATGAAAAACGTATCCGCTTCTACGGCCGCGCAATGGGTGTCGCTCTACTATGCAGGCATTACGGCAGGCCGGTTTATTACGGGCTTTATCACCTTCAAGGTCAGCAACCGCAATCTGATCCGCGGAGGCCAGCTAATCGCCTTAATCGGTGCCCTGCTGCTCTTCCTTCCGCTGCCTGAAGGCTTTGCGCTTGCCGGCTTGATCGTTGTGGGCTTTGGCCTTGCCCCCATCTATCCGTGCATGCTGCACGAAACGCCGGTACGGTTCGGGACAAAGCAATCGCAATCCATTATGGGTTACCAAATGGCCGTGGCTTACACCGGCAGCACGCTGATGCCGCCGCTTCTCGGTTTATTGGCTTCCTCGATTACAATCGGCATTTTCCCGTTCTATATCGTCCTGTGCACGGCAGCCATGCTCCTGTTTACGGAACGGCTCAATATTTTCCTTCGGTCAAAAACCAGCCTGACGCACGCAAGCACAGGTTCGGGTTCGGGTACAGATCAATCCATATAAACGCGCAAAAACCTGCCGGGATGCCCGGCAGGTTTATTTTATCCCTATTCGCTTGCAGCAGCCGCCTGCGCCTTCGTTAGCCGCGACGTCCCGATTACGCTGCTGATTTGCGCTATAATGCCATCCAGCGATGCCGGATCGTGAACATCGTATTCGTCAATGTTCAGTCTTAGCACCGGGCAAGCGTTAAACTCGCCGATCCAGGCTGCGTATCGTTCATGCATCCGCTCCCAATAAGCGCGTTCCGTCTGAATTTCCATCTCCCGTCCGCGCGCCGCGATCCGGTTCAGAATGGACGGCAGGCTGCCTTCCAAATAAATCAGAATATCCGGATGCGGAAAATACGGCGTCATCACCATCGCTTCGAACAAGCTGGTATACGTCGCGTAATCCGTTGCGGTCATCGTTCCCTGATCCGCATGCATTTTGGCGAAGATGCCGGTGTCCTCGTATATGGAACGATCCTGCACAAATCCTCCGCCTGCTTCAAAAATCGCCTTCTGCTCTTTAAAGCGCTCAGCCAGAAAATAGATTTGCAGATGGAAGCTCCACCGCTCAAAATCATGGTAAAACTTCTCCAGATACGGGTTATGCTCGACCTGCTCGAGCGAAGTCCGAAAGCCAAGACGCTCGGCCAAAGCGGACGTTAACGTCGATTTGCCGACCCCAACCGTACCGGCTATCGTAATAAGCGCATTAGAAGGAATGCCATGTTCCATGTATAATAACTCCTTTTATTACCGCGTAAACGGCTGTTCCGCTCATAGGAGCGGCAAACGTTCCACATAGCTTCCTATTGTATCATATGAGCAGCCGCGAGCAATGGTTTTATATGGGCGCAGGCAAAAAAAAGCCGCCTCCCGGGGCGGCCTTGATTCTTCTAGAAACCTACGGACAGGGCATCCGAGCTTACCCTCATAATAACCGGCTTAGGCGTCGGCTTCGCTTGACGTTCTCCTCCGCCCAGCGCGTACAGGACGGCAAGCAGCGTATGGCTGCTCTTGACAATCTCGCCCGTCGCCAAATAATGCTGCAGGTCAAACGGAAGCAGCTCGATAACCGTATGCTTGTAAAGCTCCTTCTCGTTCAGCTGCAGAGCGGCAAATTCACGGGATACTTCCTCCGGACGCTCGGCAAGACGGCGCATCCAGCCGCTCCATTCCGATTTGTCCATCGTGAATTCCCACCAAGTTTTCCGCGGCTTGTAGTTATGGTTCAGGAAGTAATCGTACTTCATGAGGCCAAGCACGACGTCCAGATCCAGCTTAGCCGCTTCTTCGGATGCCGCATTCGCCTTGTACTCGGAGAGGAACGCCCACAGCCTTGAGAAGAGATCCTCCAGCTGATGCCCGATCTTCTGCCAGCCTCTCTCCTCCCAAAAGTCTCCAAAATATTGGAAGAAATCAAACGGAGAAGGAAACACATTGTTGACGAGGTAGCCCAAAGTACGGTCCATCCGGTGCGCGTTCCAGTACTTCTCCAG
Source organism: Paenibacillus sp. BK033 (assembly GCF_004345425.1). Classification (GTDB taxonomy): domain Bacteria; phylum Bacillota; class Bacilli; order Paenibacillales; family Paenibacillaceae; genus Pristimantibacillus. Next base: position 145,741 of record NZ_SLVP01000001.1, on the reverse strand, counting down.
CACATCCTCTACCCGCTTGATCCGCACGATATCGGCAAACGGCATCAACTCGTTGCCAAGCATTTCGTACGGCGCGTGGTCCATATAAATGTAGCCCCATTTATCGGCATCCCGCCGCAAGCCCGTTCCGCGCAGCATCTTCAGGAAGCCAAGCTGCAGCTCCTCAGGACCCAGCTCGAACACGTCGTTAAACGTCCCGCGGAACGTATCGTAATTCTCGAGCGGCAAGCCTGCGATCAAGTCCAAATGCTGGTCGATCTTGCCCGATTCCTTCACCTTCGTAACGGTCCGCACAAGCTTCTTCCAGTTCTGGCGGCGCTGCACCGCTTCATTGGTCGGATCATTGGTCGACTGAACGCCAATCTCGAAGCGGAAAACGCCCGGCGGCGCGTGCTCCGCCAAATAATCGAGCACTTCCGGCCGCATGATATCGGCGGTAATCTCGAACTGGAATACGCAGCCGCGGTGGTTCTCGATGAGGAATTTAAACATTTCGAGCGCGTAGTCCCGCTTGATGTTGAAGGTACGGTCCACGAATTTGATCAGCTTCGCGCCGGAATCGATCAGATACGTAATATCGGCCTTCGTTCGCTCCATATCGAAATACCGGACCCCAACCTCGATACTCGACAAACAGAATTGGCAGCTGAACGGACAGCCGCGGCTTGTCTCGAAATAAACAACCCGGCTGCCCAGATGAGGAATATCCTCCTCGAAGCGGTGCGGAGACGGCAGCGTCGCCAAATCCAGCTTCGGACGGCCGGGATTGAGAAGAATCTCTACCCGGTCCTCGCGCTGCTTGCGGTAAGCAATGCCGAACACCATATGGTATTTGCCCGCTCCCTCAATCTCCGTCAGCAGATGATGGAAGGTCTCTTCCCCCTCGCCAACGACGATAAAATCGACCTCCGGAATTCGCTCCATCCAATATTCCGTATCGTAGCTCACTTCCGGTCCGCCAAGGACAATCTTGATCTCCGGCATGATTTTTCGCAGCATATTGATGACGGTAATCGTCTCTTCAATATTCCAGATATAGCAGGAGAAGCCTACAACATCCGGTTTGCGCGAAAAAATGTCCGAGACGATATTCATCACGGGATCTTTAATGGTATACTCTGCGATTTCCATATCGAAATGCTCGCCGCTGTACGCCTTCAGGCAGCGCAGGGCAAGCGAAGTATGAATATATTTGGCATTTAACGTGGATAACACAACTTTCATCACGGTACCTCTTTCTGCTCTCATGCAAGCTTCCCCTATTGTACCGAAAACACGGCAAAAAAAGAAGAGGCCCGCCGCCGGGAGCATCCATGCTGCCCTAGCGGTAAGCCTCTTTTTTGTATAATGGAGAATTAGTCCCTCATATCGATATAAAGCTGATCTTTAAACTGCATATCCAGAATCGGGAAGCGAACCTCCCATTTGTCATTGCCAAGCGCCTTCACTTCGCTTGCGTTAAAGCCGCGAGGTTCGAAGCCGAAAATACGGTCGTAATAAATCTGGAATTGAATCTTGTCGCCAGGCAGCATCCGATGAAGCTCGTTGGCCAGGTTAATCGCCCAGGTGCGAAGGCCCTCTTTGTTCTGCCCGCCGTAATACGTGTAGAAGACGGGATCCATATCCGTCGTAATGACAAGCCAGCCTTGGGAATCACGCGTAACCTTCCAATTACTCAGCTCCGCTTCCCCTTGTTCCGTCGAGAAAACACCAAATTGCTCTTTCAATAAAGCCGCAATCTTATCCTCCGATTGACCAACAAGCGTATCCGGCAAGGTTGGATCCAGGAATTTCACTTTGTCGGAAGGCACCTTCGGAAGATCCTCCATCAGCATCGCCGCATAGACCGTCGAGACCGCGAAATTCAGATCCGCTTGCGACGTATAGCCCGCGGATGTGATGCCAATCAGCTCGCCGTATTCATCAAATAAAGCGCCGCCGGAGCTGCCATGGTCGATCGGAGCGCTGGTCTGGATGTAACGCGTGCTGCCCTCGTAGATGACATTGCTGACCAGACCGTCGGAAACCGTATTTTGAAGACCAAGCGGACTTCCGATCGCGACAACTTTATCGCCTTTTTTCACGTTCAGGCTGCTGTAGCCTACCTCGACCGGCGTCGAACCAATCGACTGGTCGGTCTGGATAATCGCCAAATCGTTGTTTTGGCTGTATGTAACAACGCCGGATACCTTAATTTGCTTATTGTTTACGGTAATAACCGTTGCCGAAGAGGCATCCTGCATCACATGGTAATTCGTAAGAACGTAACGGTCGCCAATCACTACGCCGCTGCCGAGACCCAAATTGGTCGTAATGGTAACCACGCTGTCGTCGTACATGTCGACGATTTGCTGCGGCGTATATTTCGGACGGTTGTTCAGCTCCTCCTGAAGCTGCTCGTATTCCTGTTCGTATTCGTATTCCTCCGTTGTGATTCGCACAGCCTGCTTGGCATTATCCCATTTCACCGTGCCGCCAAGCGACTCGGCTACGAAACGGGCCGGAACATAAGTCGTATTGTTCTTGATTTCAGGCGCGGCATCCAGCTTCACGGACTTGCCGTTGATTAGCGCTACTTTGTTGCCGATCGTAAGCGTAATGGAGGTGTTATCCTTGCGGACGATAATCGTCTGCGCCTTCTCTTCCCAGGTTACGGAGGCATTCAAGGCTTTGAACAGCTCGCGCATCGGAACGAAGGTTACGCCATTTTTCGTATAGGGAGCTTTCGAGAGCGAAAGCTTCTTGTCGTCGACGTAGACGCTGATGGCGGAAGCTTTGGCCGCAATTGCGAATTTCACGGGAGACGTTGCGGCTGCGGCATGCTGCGGAGCCCCGAGAGGAGAAAGCAGGAGGCCTGCTGCAAGCAGCGGAGTTAATAAGGTATAGGATATTTTTTTCTTCACGATTACTTTTTCCTCCAAATTTTTACTGTATTACCAGCGATAATGATAGATTAATCTATCGTACCACTATCAGCCTTCGTTTGTCTATGAAAATGGTTTCATAGGATAATCATGCCAATGCTTATTATATCGGCCCAACATGAACGTAGTGTGAAGGGTTCCGTGTAGAATTTGCAAAGCCGATCATGGTATAGTGATTGCAGTCAAGCTTGAGCAAGTCAAGCGCAGGAGGAACTTAAAGTCATGCCAAAGAAACCTAATAGCCCCGGCCCGGCTAAAAGCGCTTCATCCAAAAACAGCTCGGCCACGCCAAACAAGACGTTTGCCGTTACGGAGGAGTCCGAGCTGCTCGCTTTTTTGCTGGCTCATCTGAACCAGGGCCGCAACTCCGTCAAATCGCTGCTGGCGCATGGTCAGGTATACGTCAATGACCGCGCTGAAACGAAATATAACTACCCGCTTCAGCCCGGGCAAACGGTTGTCATCCGCAAGGAACGGGAAAAAGAGAAGTTCCCCCTCGTCGGACTTACGATTCTGCATGAGGACGAGCATGTCATTGTGGCCAGCAAAGAGGCCGGTCTTCTTACCATAGCTTCGGATAAAGAAACCGAGATGACCGCTTACCGCCAGTTGATGGCCTATGTTCGCGATTCCGATCCGAAGAACCGGATCTTTATCGTTCACCGCCTCGACCGGGATACTTCCGGGGTGCTGATGTTCGCGAGGAGCGAGGCCGTGCAGCAAAGGCTGCAGGAAGAGTGGCAAACGATCGTGAAGGAACGATCTTACGTTGCGCTCGTGGAGGGCGAAGTGAAACGGCAGGAGGGCACCATCTCCTCTTGGCTGAAGGAAAGCAAAACGCTCCGAATGTATTCCAGCCCCCACCCGAATGACGGACAACACGCGGTAACCCACTACAAGCTGCTGCAGGCGGGAAAAGCCTATTCGCTCGTAGAGGTCCATCTGGAGACCGGCCGTAAAAACCAAATCCGCGTTCATATGCAAGATATCGGGCACCCTATCGCGGGAGATAAAAAATACGGCTCGCAGACTAAGCCGATCGGCCGTCTTGGGCTGCACGCGCGTGTTCTTGCCTTCGAGCACCCGGTAACGGGGAAGCTGCTGAAATTTGATACCGGCATCCCCAAGCTGTTCTACAATCCGCTCCGGAACGGGGCGCCTACAACAGACAGAAGAAGCAAAGGATGATCATATGCTTGAGATTACGACCTACAGCGTAGAGTTTATTAAAGATCCGTTCGGCATCCTGTCCGGACGCCGATACGAGTTTCTGATCGATATCGATCTGGATGAGGAAGATGAATTGTATTCGAAGAACGGCATCTATATCCGCGCCGTATACAGCGAAGAGGAAGGCGGCGGCCGTCTGGTCAAGCATGAGCTGATCGAGCGGGTAACGGACAAGCTGCTCGACTTCGAATTGGAGGAAGACGAGGAGCAGGAGCTGCTTGCTTTCTGCAAGGAGCATTACAAGGAAGCGGATGAGCAATGATGAAGAGGCTGACCGGTCATTTGACTGGTCAGCCTCTTTTTTCGTGCCTATACCGGGATGCGGTAAGACGAATACTCCTCGATAATATGCTCGCCGTTGTTGTATACCCATTGAAAGCAGAAGCGGTTGCCTTCATAGCGGGTACGTTTCCGGATATCCGGCAAAATAACCGATTCGAAATGGTCCGTAATCGCCTGCTGCATGCCGCGAAGCCTTTCCTCGTTCGCCTGCTGCTGCGCTGCCGCCTCCTCGTCCGACTGGGCCGTCTGCCGGAAATACAGGATAGCTACCTCCGTATCGCTTACGTCCCCCGGGATCGGATGTCCCGAGCCGCGGAAAACTTCCTTCACCGTATCAATCCAATTTCTATATAAATCTATCGTAATGTCATACATCTGGTCCGAATCTCCCTTCATAATATAACGCCTTGAAGTTGCAAGGCTTCTTCTTTTCCCTTCGTGCTCCCGCATATACATAACTAGCAGCAATATCATCGCAGCAAAGGAATGAATGCGGACTATGGATATGGATCGAATCCGCGCAAGGATCGAGCGGATGCGAAGCGAGCTCCTGCAGCTTCAATCAGCCGATGGCTCATGGCGTCTTTGCTTTGATTCCGGCACGATGCCGGACAGTTATTTTATCATTATTCTCCGGATGCTTGGCTACGGCCAAGATGAGGCGCTTATCCGCCAAATCGCAAGCCGGATCCTGAGCAGGCAGCTTCCTAACGGTACTTGGAAGATCTATCCCGACGAAGAAGACGGCAATCTGGACGCGACGGCGGAGGCTTATTTCGCGCTGCTCTATTCCGGTTATTTGAACAAACTGGATCCCCGCATGCAGCTGGCGAAGCAGTTTATTCTAAGCAAAGGCGGCTTGTCCAAAATCCGCTCTCTCCTGACGCAGGCGATCTTCGCCGCGGCAGGTCAGGCGGCATGGCCAAAGTCGATGCGCATTCCCCTCGAGGTCTTTTTCTCCGACAACGGCATCGGCATCGATCTCTTTTCCTTGTCCGGGCATGCCCGCGTACATATCGTGCCGATCATTATGCTCGCTAACGCTCAGTTCGTGCAGCATAGCGCCTCCATGCCCGATCTGTCCGATCTGTTCGAAGGCAGCTCCAAGCGATTCGAGAACGATTCGCCATGGATTGCGGCCTTGGCTACGTTGGTGGGTTCCTTGTCGCTATCGGAGCTGCTTCCTTTCGAATCGCCTACCCCGCAGGAAAAAGCGGTTCAATTTCTATTCGAACGGCTGGAACCGGACGGTACGCTCCTTACTTATACAACGGCTACCATGTTTATGATTCTGGCGCTTCTGATGCTTGGTTATTCTACAAATTCACCGCTCATTCACCGCATGGTGTCCGGCATCCGTTCCGTCATGTGCGCCAACAGCCATGTGCAGATCGCCTCCTCGGAAGTATGGGATACGGCCATGCTGGTTCATGCCCTGCGCAAGGCCGGAGTAAATCCTACCTCCACCGCGCTGGAGAACGCCGGGGCTTATCTGCGCCAAAGACAGCAGACCCAGCTTGGAGACTGGGCAATCCGCAACCCCGGCACGCCAGCCGGAGGCTGGGGCTTCTCCAACGTAAACACCCTTTATCCGGATGTGGACGATACCACAGCCGCCCTTCGCGCCATCCAGCCCTACAGCTCCCGCACGCCGGAGCTGCAAGCGGACTGGCAGCGCGGACTGAATTGGGTGCTGACCATGCGCAACGATAACGGCGGCTGGCCGGCGTTTGAACGGCAGGGCTCGCGGCTGCCGATAGCTTTCTTTCATTTCGAAGGGGCCAAGGATATCGCGGTTGATCCTTCGACGGTCGACCTGACCTCGCGCACGCTGCAATTTCTCGGCCAGGAGCTTGGCATGAACGCCGGCAACAGCTGGATCGAATCCACGCTGCGCTGGGTCCTGTCCCAGCAGGAAAGCAACGGCAGCTGGTACGGGCGCTGGGGCATTACTTACGTGCACGGCACAAGCGCTGCCATTCAAGGGCTGACGGCCGTAGGCATCGCGGAGGATCATCCGGCGGTCAAGAAAGGGGTCGACTGGCTGCTTCAGGTCCAGAATGAAGACGGAGGCTGGGGCGAATCCTGTATCAGCGATAAAGTCAGGCGTTACGTTCCCTTAAACTTCAGCACGCCATCCCAGACGGCTTGGGCGCTGGATGGGCTGACCGCGGCTTTGCCTAAGCCTACTCCCGCTTTGGAGCGCGGCGTGGAAGCTCTCCTGCAGTCCCTTGACCGCCGCGACTGGACTTATACGTATCCGACCGGCGGAGCTCTTCCCGGCAGCGTCTATGCCCATTATGCCAGCAACAACTATATTTGGCCGCTTCTTGCCCTCAGCAATATTTGGCTGAAATACAGCTGATACCCCTGCGGTCAGGCTCCCTTATCCGAAGGGGGCCTTCGTTTTATGCTCTTGTCCTTTACGATAACGCAAGAGCATCGGCTTCTGCAACCGCCCCCTCCATGCTTCCGCATCCGTTGCAATGAGGGGCGAAGTCAAGGTAATCTAAGGGATAGCACCGTTGATGAAAGCTAAAGCAGTTACTATATTTTAAGGAGGGAGCATTATGCCGCAGCTTTTGTTTCGCGGGGTACCCGCAGACCGGCTCACAACGGTTAGCCAGGCGCTTGCCGAGGAACTGGCCTCCGTATGCGAATGCGGAACGGACAACTTTACGATGGAATGCCTGCATACGACAGCCGTCTTTGGCGGTCTCGCGGAAGGACAATCGTATCCGTTCGTTGAGGTGGGCTGGTTCGAACGCGGACAAGCGGTCCGTGACCGGTTCGCGCAGGCCGTTACCGCGCAGCTCGCCCGGATCGGCATTGACGAAGTGGAGGTTGCGTTCCGAACGTACCGGGAAGACAGCTACTACATAAACGGCAAGCCGTGTTGTTAAGCCTTTTTAAACAACAAAGGAGCCTTTGGACCCATTCATGATCCAAGGCTCCCTATTATGTTAGGACACCGCTTTGCGGTCGTTGTCGCTTGCTTTGCTTTTGCAGGCTTTGCAAATTCCGTGGAAATCAAGGCGGTGGTCCAATACCTTGAATCCGAATTCCTTCGCAATCCGGTTCTCCATCGGAAGCAGCCAGTCGTCCATAATCTCCTCGACCGTACCGCATTCGGTACAAATCAGATGATGATGGTGATGCTCCTGATCGTTGCTTCTCAGATCGTAACGCGTCGCTCCGTCGCCGAAATTCACTTTTTCCACGACATGCAGCTCGCTCAGCAGCTCCAGGGAACGGTAAACCGTTGCCAGACCGATATCCGGATTGCTGCGCTTCAGCAGCATGTAGACATCCTCCGCGCTGAGATGATCCTTCTCGTTCTCCAGCAATACGCGGACAGTCGCTGCGCGCTGCGGCGTTAATTTGTAGCCTTTTGTTCTTAATTGACGGTTGATCGTTTCCATTTGTTCTTCGATCATAATAAAGCTCACCCGCCTTTCCTTGTGTTTCAATATCCGATGCGCTGTGTTCAAGCTTATTTAGAATGATTATAATTTAGAATAATTATAATCTTAACATAGTTATCATTATTACACAATGACATCTAAAAATTCACAGTGACCACCGATTAATCAGCTCGATATCCGCAAATTTGCCCTCCGCGAATTCTTTGTCGCCAAAGATGCCGCTAATGCGGTTGAATCCGGATTTGGTCCAGAAGCGCAAGCCTGCCCAATTGCGGAGAGATACGTTCACCCTGACTTCCGAGTAACCAAGAAGACCGATCTCCAGCAGAAAATGCTTCATGACTTCCTGGCCGTAGCCCTGATTCTGAAAGTCCCCGCTGATGCACATCATCGCCAGATAAAGCGAATCCCGATGCGGATAGCCGTGATAAACGCTAAGGAACCCAACGATTTCTTCCGTTGTTTTCAGCCTGATGGCCTGGATCCGGAACTTGTCCTTCACGCCGCCTTCCGGCAGTATGCCTTCATGATAGGAACGCTCGATATAATGAGGATCATGCTCTTTCCCGTCCCACAAGACAACCGGCGCGCTTGCCATGTACAGCTCCTGCACAAGACCAATTTCAAATGGCTGCAAATCTTCACAACTAAAAGTCGGGGTACTCCAAGAGGAAGGGATTAGGTTCATTATGTATCACCCGTTACGTTTGTAATAATTACGCCGGTTCTACAGTTTCGACATAACTCGCCGCATTCCTTCTTTCCTCGCCTTTATTCTGCGGATACAGTCTTTACCATTCTCGTATAACGGTGTCCGCTAATAAGAAGCTCGCCGTCTGCGCTGTAGCCCATTTTCTCGTAAAGCAGCCTTGCCTGGCCGTTGTATTCTTCGACAATCAAGGAGACCAGCCGATAGCCTTGCTTCACGGCCTCCCGTTCGAAAGCAGCCATCAGCGCCTTGGCAATGCCTTGGTTGCGGAACGAGGAATGGACGGCAATCGAGTCCAGGTAAAACTCGCCCGGGCGCGTTTCCGTCAAAATCGTATAATCCTGAATTCCGGTTACGCGCTCCACGCGCTCGACTAAGGGCTGATCCAATTGCTCGGCATCGTCCCCCGGATAGCAAACCAATATACCGGCAACCACGCCGTCTCTTTTGTCCGCGATTACATTCCTGTAGCTGACCCGGTTCCCCTCTTCGATATAGAATTCCGCCAAGATCCGCATCGCTTCCGCTTCATCCTCCACTCCCGCAAGCGAGCAGGCGATATTGCCGATAGCCTCATGCAGCAGCGGCATTACTTGCTCCACGTCTTCCTTGCCTGCCGGTCCAATCATGCTGCCTCATTCCTCTCCAACTATTAATAATTTCGGTTTATACGGTACGAACATCCATTCTATCATGCTATAATCGACAACAGGTGATTACAGACGATGAACAAAGCAACAACTTCCAACAATAAGATCTATTACAAACGCCCGTACGGCGTTGTTAACAAAAATTATACACCAGCCGCCCACGCTTCCGCGGATACAAGCGAGCAGCTGATCCCGCCTTCCGACAAGGACGCCTTCTATTTCCGCGCTTTGGAGAAGCAAGGGATCCGGCTGAACGAGCGGCAGATCGCTGCGGTGCGCCATATCGACGGGCCCATCCTGACATTAGCCGGCGCAGGCTCGGGCAAAACCTCCGTCCTCGTCTGCCGGACCGGGTACATGCTGGCCGTCCGCGGCATCCCGCCCCAGCAGCTTCTGCTCATGACCTTCTCCAAAAAAGCAGCCGACGAAATGAAGCTGCGGATCAGCCAGCTCCCGGATATAGGAAGCGCGGCCGCATCCCGGATTGAAGCCCGCACCTTCCATTCGTTCTGTCTTCTTATGCTGCGCAGACGCGGATACAAGCAGAACATCCTGGGCGAAACCGGACGCAAGCAGATTTACTTCAAACGGCTGCTGCGCGAACGGAATTTGCACGAGACGTACCAGCCGGAGACGCTCATTTCGCTCCTCTCCTCCTACAAGATGCAGATGATTGCCGTTCCGGAACTTCCGGAGAAGACGGAAGAGGATCGGCAGCTTAAGCTTATCTTTACCAGTTATGAAGAATGGAAACGCCAATTGGACCTGATCGATTACGATGATATGCTGCTTGAAGCATATCAGCTGCTGAAGCGGGACGAGAACCTGCTGGCCATGCTGCAGAACCGGTTCCGTTACGTCATGATCGATGAATTCCAGGATACCAATACGATTCAGTACGAGATCATCAAGCTCCTCGTTCAGACCCACCGGAATCTGATGGTGGTGGGCGACGACGATCAGACGATATATTCCTTTAACGGAGCGCGCAACGATTATATTCTGAATTTCGAGAAGCAGTTCCCCGGCGCCAGGAACATCATTCTCGACGTCAATTACCGCTCCGGCTCCGGCATCGTTGGCCTTGGCAACGCCGTTATCCGTCATAATAAGCAGCGGCGCAGCAAAACCCTGCTGACGGCGAAGCCCCACGGCCTTCCGCCCGTGTATGCGAGACCCGGCAACAGCGACGACGAAGCGGATCTGATCGTTAACACGCTGCTTCAGCAGAAGGAGAAAAAAGGCCGCTCGTTCCGCGATTTCGCCATTCTGTTCCGGACAGCCAGCAGCAGCCGGGCGGTATTCGATCAGCTGGTGATCCGTCAGGTCCCTTTTATCGACTACGGCAGCGGCGAATCTCTGTATGAGCAATGGGTCGTCAAGCCGGTTATCGCCCATCTGCGCTTGTCCGTCGACCGCCGCAACTTTGACGCGATGGAAGCGATGCTCGCCACGATGTACGTCAAGCCTGATCAGGCGATGGCGTTTATATGGAATGAGGATAAGAAGCAGGCCAAGAAATGGCCGCTTATCCATCTGACCCGGTTCCCCGAGATTAAGTCTTTCCATCAGGATAAAATAAAAGAACGGATCAAATTAATCCGTTCCCTGGAAAAGCTGAAGCCGGAGACGGCGATCCGGCGGCTTCGCATGGAATTCTACGATCAATTTATTGAAGCGAACAAAAGCGGACCTGCCTTGACCGAGCATAAGGAGTCCTTGAAGGAAATGCTGGACGAGCTTGAGGCATCGGCTAAACGGTTTGACGGCATTGCGGCTTTCCTTGCTTTTATCGACGAGATTGCGGCAAAGCACGAAGAGATGAAACGGATGAAGCCAGACAGCCGCAATGCCGACGCGGTCAACTTTATGACCATTCACAAGTCTAAAGGGCTGGAATTTCCGGTCGTCTTTGTATGCGGCGTATCCGAAGGGATTCTTCCGCATAGCTCGGCCATCACCGCTGAGAAGAATAGCGACAGAAGCGCTATTCAGGCCGGCGACAATGTCGGGGAGGCTGCGCTGGAAGAGGAACGTCGCCTCGCTTACGTCGCCGTCACAAGAGCGGAAGAGGAGCTGTATATCAGCTCCCCCGCTTATTACCGCGGCAAGCCCGCGGCGGTATCCTCTTTTATCATTAATGCTTACAGCTGATGCCGCTGAGCTGCGACCTCAACCCGGAGTCGGTCTCCTTCCTTCTCTATCGAAAGAGGCAGCGCCGACAGCTTGACGAATACTTGGTCATTGTATTGGAACAAGCGGCTTCCTTGACTGTAACGGGGATCGCAAATCAGCAGAACAGGCGCCGAATCCGGAAAGGTGAAACGGTACTCCGTTTCGGACTGCTCGATATAGGAAATAAAAGCTTTTACCCGTAAATAGGCTTCCCCTTGAAGCTCCAGCAGCGGATATTCGGTCTCATTAAAGGGATGAATCGACAAGGTCGTTGAGGTCACTTTGACCGGCGAAGTTCGTCTAAGTATTTTATGAATCTGTTCATTTCTGAGCGGCAGACCTAAGGCCAGATGATACATTCCTTGCTGCAGCCGAACCAGCTCGGCTAGCGAGACAAGCACAAAACCGGCAACGGCGAACATCCCGGCTTCTGCAATTTGTCCCGAAAAGGAAACCAGAAGACCAAATAAAAGAGCCGCATATCCTAAAATGCGCTGTGCGATAAACATTCTATTTCCCCCATCTTTATCATAAAAAAACGGGACCTGCTGCCAGGTCCCGTTTCTTCATGACGACTATTATTCTGCCGGAGCTACGAACGAGCGCTGCGCGAATTCCGCATCCAGCATGTAGAAGGCGTTGCTGTCTTTATCGAAGCGCTTCAGCTTCTGGATAATATTATCGAACAACGCTTCTTCTTCGACCTGCTCGTCGATGAACCATTTCAGGAAATACATCGTTGCGTGCTCGCGGTCGTTAAGCGCAAGATCCGCCAGGTTGTAGAAGCGCTTCGTATTTTGCTGCTCATGCGCGTAGCCATGCTGGAAGGCGTCAAGCATGGATTCGTACTCGTTCTTAGGTTCGCCCAGCGCGGTAAGCGTAGCTCGGCGGCCGCGGTCATTCAGGAATTTGTATATTTTCATACCATGGAACCGCTCTTCCTCCGCTTGAATAATGAAGAAGTTCGCGAATCCATCGAGACTTTCGCCGGAGCAATAGGCTGCCATTGCAAGATACACATGCGCCGAATAAAATTCAAAATTCATCTGCTCATTGAGCGCTTCCGCTAATTTATCATTCATCGCTTATGCACCTCTTTTTCTTGTTTGGTCTTATTCTAACACAAACGGAAAGGACGGCAAAAGCCGTCCCATGCAATATTATCCAAATTATTTGCTTAGCCGATCAATTTCTTCAATTCCTTGTACAGCTGATCCGGGCTCGACGCGCAGATGCTTCTGGATTTGATCATGGCAAAGCTCTCGCGCTTGCAGGTTCTGCAGTTGCCAAGACAGTCCTTCTTCTTCATCTTTATGTCCGGATATTTGCTCTTCATCGCCTTGTAAACGGGCTTCGTTCCGTTCTTCAAATTCCGGGTGCAATATTTGATCTTCTTCAAACCGGCTCACCTCGCTGCGCAACGGTGTAATGCTTTCCTCTATGAATGATAATAATTATCATTCCCGTTGTCAATAGCGAATTCGGCAGAATTATTTACTATTCAAAATTTCGATCCCTTTGCGAAGCTGCGTATCCTCGCCCTTGAGCTTGTCGCTTAACAACTCGAGAATCCGGTAGCCCGTCATGTCGTTAAACGTTCCGGTTGCCTCCAGCTTGTTATCCTTCTGGAATCGGATCAATGCATCCGCGGTCTGCCCGTTAAACAAGCCGATATCTCCGACAGGCGTATAACCCAGCTCCTGCAGCATCAGCTGGAGCGTCTTGACGTTCTCGCCGTAGCTTCCGGTCTTAAGCTCCGTTCCGAACGGAAGCTGGCTGAGGCTTGCGAATGCGGGCAACGCTACCGTCACGTCCGGCGTCACGCCCTGCTTATGAATCCAGGTGCCGCCCGGCGTTTTCCATTGGGCTTCCGTCAGGCTGAGCACCGATTTGTCTTTGAACTGCTGGAAGGTCTGCACAATGCCTTTGCCGAAGGTCTTCTCGCCAACAACCGTCGCGCCGGCGGACTCCTTCAGCGCTGCCGTCAGCACCTCGCTGGCGCTTGCGGATTGACCGTTGACAAGAACAACGATCGGAATCGTCCACGGCTTATCCTGCTTCGACCGGTACGTGATCGTCTTGGAGTTGTTCTTGTAGACAACCTCAAGTATAGCCTTATCCTTAGGCACAAGCATATTCGCGATCTGGATCGTGGATTGCAGCAAGCCGCCGGGATTCGAGCGGAGGTCCAGCAGCAGCTTCTTCATTCCTTCTTTTTGCAGCTTCTCTATCTCGGTCTTGAACTCGTCGTCGGTCTTCTCCCCGAACTTCGAGATCGTTACATGCCCGATGCCGCCGCTGAGCATTTCCGAGGTTACCGTATGTACAGCGATTGCTTCCCTTGTCAGCTCTACCTCAATCGGCTTGGCTGCGTCTCCCCGTTGAAGGGACAGCTTTACCTTGGTACCGGCATCTCCACGGAGAACGGTGATCACGTCATCGTATTCCTTGCCTTTGATCGAGGCCCCGTTCACGCCTACGATCTCATCCCCCGCATGAACGCCTCCGCGCTCGGCCGGCGCGCCTTCCGTCACGCTGGCCACGATAAACTTGCCGTCAGCTTCCTGAAGCGTGATGCCCACTCCGGAGAATTCCCCTTCGTAGCCTTGCGTATAAGCGCTGCCCTGCTCCTTGACCAGATACCTGGAGTAAGGATCGCCAAGCGACGCCAGCATGCCTTGGGAGGCGCCGTTAATGAGGTCCTCCGACTTCGCGCCGTTTAAGTATTTATCCATGATGGTGTTATAGGACACCGTGAAATTACGGAATGCGGGCTCCTTCAGCATCGGGTACCGTACCTCCATCCAGAGCCAGCCAAGAATAAATCCGATAATCGTAAATAGTAATGCCCCAAGAACCGCAAACGTTATAATCCGCTGCTTCGCTGCCTCATTCGAGATTTCTTTCACTAAGGTCACTCCTGACTATGACTGATGTTCTGTATTCTAATGTAGCTTATTTGGGGTCCGCTGAGCAAATGGGCCGGATCCCCCTTCATGATATAGGGTTGAAGACGGCTATGTTTTTCGCTACAATCAACCTAGCTTTTGTTGGACGAATAGAGACAGGAGAGAGAACATGTACAAATTAATCGCAATCGATGTCGATGATACGCTTCTTAATGACGAATTAATCGTGACCGAAGGCACGAAAAAAGCGATGGAGGACGCCATTGCGTTAGGCGTAACCGTCACTCTGGCTACGGGGCGGATGTACGCCTCGGCCAAAAAAATCGCCGATCAAATCCGGCTGAACGTTCCGATCATTACTTATCAGGGCTCGCTTGTGAAGACGCTCCTGGATGGAGAAGTGCTCTACGAGCGCTGCGTGCCGCAGGATGCGGCGAAGGAGCTGTACGCGATCACCGAGCAGCGCGGCCTGCATTTGCAGCTCTATGCGGACGATATTTTATACGTGAAGGAAGCCAACGAAAAAGCGGTCAACTATTCCACGCTGACGAATATCCCGTATGTCGTGGCCGAGGATTTCGAAGCATTGCTCGACAAGCCTAACAATAAAATGCTCATTATCGACGATCCTGCCTATCTGGACCGGCTGGCCGAAGAGTTAAAGCCGATTATCGGTGACCGAGTCCATATTACGAAATCCAAGCCTCATTACCTCGAGTTTATGCACAAGGAAGGCACCAAAGGCCATGCTCTTCGCTTTATGGCCGAGCATTTGGGCTGCGGGGTTGAGCAGACCATCGCGATTGGCGATGCATGGAATGACCATGAAATGATTGAAGCGGCCGGTCTTGGCGTCGCTATGGGCAACGCCACGCCGAAGCTGAAGGAAATCGCGGATTATATTACGCTGACGAATAACGAAGAGGGCGTTCGTCATGTCATTGAGAAATTCGTGCTCCAGCCTGCAGCCAAATAAACGGGCGCAATAAGGTGAAACGGCTTCGCCGTCCTTCGGTGGGGAGGCGCGTTTCAATCCGGAGAAATTCAAAAAAAACTCCACGGGGAAGCGACGCTTCCACCATGGAGTTTTTTTATCTTATCCGTTCTAGATTCCCGCAAGCACCTGATACCAGATGCCCTTCTTCGAGTACAGATTCTGACGGACTTCCTTCCAGCCGCCCAGATAAGAGATATCGAACAAACCTTCCGGCACGACATACTTGTCCTTAGACTCTTCGGCTACTTTATCGTCTACCGAACGGAAGCCGTATTTGACGAACGTACGCTGCGCCTCTTCGCTTTGCAGATACGAGATAAACGCTTCGGCCACTTTGCGCGAACCGTGTTTATCGACGTTTTTATCCACGACGGCAGCCGGGTTCTCGATCAGGATCGTGTTCTTCGGAACAACAACGTCATACTTGACGCCATTCATAATGCGGCCAAGCAGCTCGTTCTCGTAAGTGACGATAACATCGCCAACTCCGTATTCGAACGCCGCCATGGAAGCGCGCCCGCTCTTATCGAGAGACTCCACGTTCTTATGAATCGACTCCAAATATTTCTTGGCAAAGGCCGGATCTTTTGTCCCCGTCGCTTCCTCCGATTTCTTAAGCCCTGCCCCATAAATGGCGTTGATATCCCATTGCGCGCCGCCGGACGTTTTGGGATTCGGATAGAGCACCTTTACGCCTTTGCGGGTGAGGTCATCCCAGTCCTTAATCCCTTTGGGGTTGCCTTCTCTGGTCCCGAGGACAACGATCGATTTCGTAATCAAGCCATTATTCGGCTGCGACTTCCAATCATGCGTAATGAAGCCTGCATCCGAGATTTTATCCAGATCGCCTTCCATCGCAAGAATCGCGACATCCGCCTCGAAGCCTCCGGCTATGGCGCGTGCCTGCGTCCCCGAAGCTTCGTACGATTCCTGGAATACAACCTTCTGACCTGTCTGCTCTTTCCAATAAGCCTGGAACTTCGGCAGAATCTCGCTGAACGCATCCTTCACTACGGAGTAGGCACCGATGACAAGCGTTACATCACCGTCTTGTGCGGTAGACTCGGCGGGCTGCCTCGTCTCCTCCTTGCCGCAGCCTGCTGTCATAATCAGCAGTACGGCCAGGAGCAGTACGGCAATCCGCCGGCTTGCTCTTCGATTTATATTCATGTTCGTATACAACTCTTTCCACTAAGATGAGTACTTAGATATGAATCGGCATTGGGTCAACCTTCAGACTGTTTTCCATAATCCAGCTGTCGTTATCGTTAAAGAGGTACGCGCGGTGGACAAGCACGCTAACCTGCTCGCCGGGCTGCAGCACTTCCTTCTCCAGCGAACGGTACGTAATAAGCTTTACGTTGTCTACAAGCAGTTCGACCATCCACTCGCTGCCGCGGAAATGCAAGGCCTTTACCGTTGCGTTTACGGTCGCGGACTGCAGGCGAATCTCGCCCGGCTTGCCAATCTCGATATATTCAGGACGGATAAGAGCTTTTGTTCCCGGATAGGACAATGCGGCATCAAAGCCTTTTAATACTTTAACGTCCTCCACGATCGTCGATTCGCCTATAAAGCTTGCGACAAACGGCGTTTCCGGATTTTTGTAAATTTCCCACGGCGTGCCTTTCTGCTCCAGCTTGCCTTTGCCGATGATCATAATCTCATCCGCTACTTCAATCGCTTCGTCCTGGTCATGGGTAACGAAGATGGAAGTGATGCCTACGCGCTCGATCATTTCTTTCAGCCAGGTCCGCAGCTCGGTACGGATCTTGGCGTCAATCGCCGCAAACGGCTCGTCAAGCAGCAGCAGCTGCGGCTCCGGGGCAAGCGCGCGGGCGAAAGCCACACGCTGGCGCTGGCCGCCGGACAGCTGGTGCACGTAACGGTGCTCGAAGCCTTTTAGACCCGTCAGCTCAACCAGCGTCGATACGCGCTCGCGGATTTGTTCTTTGGACTGCTTTTTCACCTTCAGCCCAAAAGCGATATTGTCATATACGGTCATATGCTTGAACAAAGCATAGTTCTGGAATACGAAGCCGATCCCGCGCTCCTGCGGAGGCAGATCGTTAACGCGCTTCCCATGGAACAGGATATCCCCGGAAGTTGGCGTCTCAAGGCCGGCCAGCATACGAAGAATCGATGTTTTGCCGCCGCCGCTTGGACCAAGAAGCCCGATTAGATGACCTTTTTCAATCTCGAAGCTGACGTCCTGCACGGCGTGGAAATCGCCAAAGCTTTTGCTCAAGTTACGAACTTCAATATGCATGGCTTAATGCACTTCCTTTCGTTTTTTCGCCCATTCCATTAACAGGAGAAGGCCTACGGAGAATACGGCAAGCACTAGGGCTACGCCGTTTGCTTCTACAACATTAAAATTCTCGACATCCTGATACACGAGCGTAGTAGCCGTTTGCGTCTTGTTCATAATATTGCCCGATACGACAAGCACCGCGCCAAACTCGCCTAGCGTTCTTGCTACCGTCAGTACAACGCCGTAGATCACGCCCCAGCGGATAGACGGCCAAGTCACCTTCCAGAACGTATACCACGAATATGCGCCTAGAGTAGAGGCCGCTTCCTCCTGCTGGGCGCCAATCTCCTGTAGAACCGGCAGCACCTCGCGTACCATCAGCGGGAAGGTCACGAACAGGGAGGCAAGAATCATCCCCGGCAGGGCGTAAACGACTTTAAATCCCGCATCCTCGAAAAAAGAACCAATTACGGTATTAGGACCTAACAACAGAACAATCATCAAACCGCCGATAACCGGCGACACGGCAAACGGCAGATCCACGATGCTGTTAAGCAGCCGCTTCATGCGTGGTCCGATCCAATGGGCGCGAACCAGATAAAGCGCCAGCATAACGCCAAATACGGTGTTAATAGCCGTTACCACAACAACGATAATGGCCGTCATCTGCAGAGCATGAAGCGATTGCTTGCGGGTTAACCCTTCAACAAAGCCGCTCCAGCCGTCCGCCCATGAGCCCGTAAAGATCTCGATAAGCGGAATAATCAGCAATAAGGTAAACACGATATAAGAAAGTCCAATCCACGTCCGTCTAATTGTCATTTTCCCGGCCTCCTCGATTGAATCAGGTTGACCGTCCATAAAATGATAAACGAAAGCGTCAGCAGCAATACCGAAACCGCCGCGGCCCCTTGCGGATTGTCACTTTCAATTTCTCCAAAAATATAAACGGCGGCAATCAGCGTCTTGCCCGGGATATTGCCCGCTACCAATACAACAGCCCCGAATTCCGCCAGCGCTCTTGAGAAGGCCAGCATCGCACCGCTGATTACTCCCGGCAGCATGGAAGGATAGATAACGCTAAAAAAGGTTCGGAATTTGCTTGCGCCCATCGTGTAGGCCGCTTCTTCTTCCGATTTGTCGATCTCCTCAAGCAGCGGCTGAACCGCCCGGATCACAAACGGAAACGTAACAAAGACCATTGCGATCACAATCGCCGGCTGATGGAAAACAATCGTAAAGCCCATCTTCGAAGCCAGTTCGCCGACAAAGCTGCCCGGGCCAAGCAAAAGCAGAATCATTAGCCCGGTTACGGCTGTCGGTAGAGCGAACGGCAGGTCAACCAAGCTGTTCAAAATCCGTCTTCCCGGAAACCGATACCGGATAAGCACCCATCCGATCATAGAACCCAGCAGCACGTTAATGACAGTTGCGATAAGCGCCAGCTTAATGGTCAGCAGTACAGCCTTCCAAGCCAGGGGATCCGATATACTCTCCCAGAAAGGAACAAACCCTCCGGATAGCGACTGCGTATAAATTCCGATAATGGGAAGTACAATTAATACAATAAAATAGAGCATAATCGCGCTCCGGAATCCGAAGCTCCACCATTTGCTGCGAAACATGACATTCATGCTGCTTATGACCTCCAAACCACCGGTTCGAACCGTAGGTGTTTGCTAATACTTAATCAATAGTAAATACAGAATTCCTATTAGATCACTTGGTATTCTAAATTTAGCAGAGAACAACTGGTCTAGTCAATCCCATATTTACATTTTATGCGTAATCAGGCCGTCCAATTTTACTGTAGCAATATTACTTAGAAAATAGAAAAAAGCCGCCCGCTGTCTTGTACCCAAGACAACGGGCGGCTTTTCTTATTCGCCTTCGATATAATAAAGCTCTTCGCCTTCCGTAATGACCGCTTGTCCTTGCGTCAAATCGGTCATCCACGCCACGAAAGCGTCGGCCTCCGATACAACGGGCAGGCATTTCACCGTAACGCGGTCCGTAAATTCGGTGCCGCCAAGACGCGTACCCCGGCCGTGGAGCTCGTTCTCCACTTTGCCGTACCAGGTATAGTCCACGTCGACAAAAACCTCCCGGTGCAGCACCCTCACGATTTCGCCGGCTGCTTCGATTCCCGCTACCGCGCCGTCCGTATAAGCGCGGACCAGACCGCCGGCACCAAGCATGATCCCGCCGAAATAACGGGTAACCACAACCGCCACGTTTTTTAAGCCTTTATGCTTGATGACCTCAAGGATTGGCTTGCCGGCCGTCCCGCTAGGCTCCCCGTCATCGGAGGCTTTCTGATGCTGATCGCGTTCTCCGACCACATAAGCCGAGCAGTTATGGGTGGCAGCCCGGTGAAGCCTTTTGATCTCGTCGATGAACGAAACGGCTTCCTCCTCCGTCTCCACCGGCTTTGCGTAGCCGATGAAACGGGATTTCTTGATAACGACCTCTTCGCTGCCCGGACCTCGAACCGTAGAATAACGCTCCAGCATTACAGACGAGCTTCGAGCTCAGCCTTTTCCTTCTCGTAGCCTGGTTTGCCAAGCAGCGCGAACATATTGCGTTTGTATGCCTCTACGCCCGGTTGGTCAAACGGATTCACGCCCGACAGGTAACCGCTGATGCCGCAGGCTTTCTCGAAGAAGTACACCATGTAACCAAACGTATAAGGCGTCATGTCGGCGATGTTGACGATAAAGTTAGGTACTTGTCCGTCCGTATGAGCCAGAAGCGTGCCTTGGAATGCTTTCTTGTTAACGAAGTCCATCGTTTTGCCTGTCAGGAAGTTTAGTCCGTCGAGGTCCGCAGGATCGTTGCCGATTGTGATGTGCTCGGAAACTTCATTCACTTGGATAACCGTTTCGAAGATATTCCGGTTGCCCTCTTGGATAAACTGACCCATCGAGTGCAGGTCTGTCGAGAAGTCAACGGATGCCGGATAGATCCCTTTGTAGTCTTTGCCCTCGCTTTCGCCGAAGAGCTGCTTCCACCACTCGGATACAAAGTGCAGGTTAGGCTCGTAGTTCACGAGGATTTCCGTTACTTTGCCTTTGCGGTACAACGCGTTGCGCGCCGCAGCGTATTGATAGGCCTCGTTCTCGGCGAGGTTCGGGTTGCTGTATTCTTTCGATGCGTCCGCCGCGCCTTGCATCATCGCGTCGATGTCGATGCCCGCAACGGCGATTGGCAGAAGCCCTACCGCTGTAAGCACGGAGTAACGTCCGCCTACGTCGTCAGGGATAACAAACGACTCGTAGCCTTCTTCGGTCGCCAGCTTTTTCAGGGCGCCTTTAGCTTGGTCAGTGGTAGCATAGATCCGTTTGCGAGCTTCCTCTTTGCCGTATTTGCTCTCGAGAGCTTCGCGGAAAATACGGAACGCGATAGCCGGCTCCGTTGTTGTGCCGGATTTGGAAATGACGTTGATCGACCAATCGCGGCCATCCAGCAATTGAAGCAGATGCGTCACGTAAGTCGAGCTGATGTTATTGCCCGCGAACAGAACTTGCGGAGTTTTGCGCTGTTCTTTGGTTTGCAGGTTGTAGAAGGAATTCGAGAGCATCTCGATCGCCGCTCGCGCGCCGAGGTAAGAACCGCCGATACCGATAACCACGAGCACTTCGGAATCGGAATTGATTTTTTCCGCGGATTGCTTGATGCGGGCGAATTCTTCTTTATCATAATTGTTAGGAAGGTCGATCCAACCGAGGTAGTCGGAGCCTGCGCCAGTACCATTATGTAATTGTTCGTGGGCGATACGAACTTGTTCCGACAAATTGTCAATTTCATGTTGTCCAATAAAGCCAAGCGCTTTAGTGTAATCGAATTTTACCGTTTTACTCATGAAAGAAAAGCCTCCCTGATACTATTTTTCAATTACCTGTCTTACTTAGCCTTTAGAATATCGGATTTAGATTTTAAAAACAAGCAACAAACCATGAAAAAGGTATGCAGATTATCTATAATGATTAGTAAAAGCTTTTATGGCTTGAGGTAATATTTAACTTAATAAGGTGAAACGGCTTCACCGTCCCTTGACGGCCGGGCAAGTTTCATTCCGCCCGAATCTAAGCTATGATAGGAGATAAAAGTGATTATTACTTAGAACCTAAAGATACACTGGAGGGAACTGTACATGAAAAAAATCGGATTTATCGGCCTTGGCGTTATGGGATACGGGATGGCTGCGAACCTGCTTCGCAGCGGTTTCGAGGTTACGGTCTACAACCGGACTGCCGGCAAAGCCGGGGAGCTGATCGCTTGCGGGGCAAGCGAAGCGGCAACTCCGGCCGACGCGGTCCGCGAGGCCGAAATCGTCATTACGATGATCAGCAACGATGCGGCAATCCGCGAAGTTTATTATGGAGAAAACGGGATTTTTGGCGCAGTCCGTCCGGGTACCGTTCTGATCGACAGCAGCACCATTTCTCCTTCTCTCGCTCTAGAGCTTACGGAAACGGCAGAGTCGAAGGGCGCATCTTTCCTTGATGCTCCGGTTACAGGAAGCAAGCCGGCGGCGGAAGGCGGCACGTTGACGTTTATGGTGGGCGGTCCCGAGAAGAAGCTGAAAGAGGTCGAAACGGTTCTGACCGCTATGGGCCGTAAGATCATCTATATGGGCGCTAACGGCAGCGGCGCAACGGCAAAGCTTGCGCATAATACCATCGTGGGCATCAATATGGCGGCCCTGGCCGAAGGCATGGCGATTGCGGCTAGCGGCGGCATCAACGGCAGCGCATTCCTCGAGCTTGTCCAATCCGGCGGCGCAGCAAGCCGTACGGCCGAGCTGAAGGGCGAGAAGGTGCTTGCCAGCGATTACGACGTCCAGTTCTCCCTCGCGCTGATGCTGAAGGATCTCCGCCTCTCCTCCGTGCTTTCGGATGGACTGAAGGTGCCTACGCCGATGCTGGAGGCCGCAAAAAGCCTGTTCCAGATCGGCGACTCCATGGGTCTCGGCGATTTCGACATGAGCAGCGTAACGCAAGCCTATGAGCAGTGGATCGGCCGTAAGATCGGCGATAAAAAATAACAAAATAGTTGCGGCCATGCAGTTCCTTGCATGGCCACTTTTTTAATCTCTTCTTGCCTTTGAAATGAATAGGTTAATTGCAAAGGTAGCAATTCGAATGATTCTGGAGAAACGTTAGTGTTCGCTTTTGCTCGGGGATTCCAGCCACTCTATATTCATTCATGGAATCCCCGAGCAATGGCGATCGGAAGAACATTCGAATGCGTACTTTGCTGTTTAACCGAATAAAAGGGGCCGTCCCATCGTCAAGACGATGGGACGGCCCTTTTTCATTTGATGCTATTCGTAGATGTAAGAGCAGCAGTAATCGGATACAGCCGCTACTTGAAGCTTGAACTTCGTGTTGGCCGGAACGGTGAATTCACCTTTGCCTTGGATGTGTACCCACTCTGTTTCGCCAGGGAGCAGCACTTTCAGGTCTCCAGCCAGAATTTCCATAATCTCAATGCAGTCCGTGCCGAACTCGTAGTCGCCAGGAAGCATAATGCCAAGCGTTTTTTTCGTGCCGTCCGCGAACAGGACAGCGCGGCTGGTTACTTTACCGTCAAAGTAAACATTTGCTTCTTTGACAACCGTTACGTTTTCAAATTGCGACATGGTATGGTTAGCTCCTCTACGCCAATAGCTTATTAAATTACAGAACCGATTTCACTTTGCTTACTACGTTCTCAACCGTGAAGCCGTATTCTTTGATCACGCGGTCGCCAGGTGCGGATGCGCCAAAGCGGTCGATGCCGATAACCACGCCTTTGTCGCCAACGAAACGATCCCAGCCGAACGGATGAGCCATTTCGACGGCTACGCGAGCTTTGACTTCAGGCAGGATAACGGAATCTTTGTATGCTTGATCTTGCTTGTCGAACAGATCCCAGCTTGGCATGCTGATTACGCGGACTTGGATGCCCTCTTCAGCAAGCGCTTTTTGAGCCGCAACCGCCAGTTGAACCTCGGAGCCTGTAGCGATAATTTGAGCTTGCGGAGCACCGTTTGCCGCATCGGATACCACATACGCGCCACGCTTCAGGTTCTCGCGAACGCCTTCAACCGTACCTTCCAGTACAGGCAGGTTTTGGCGAGTCAGAACAAGCGCTACCGGGCCGCTTTGGTTCTCAACCGCATAAGCCCAAGCCGCGGAAGTTTCGTTCGCGTCAGCAGGACGGATAACCGTCAGGTCAGGAATGATGCGGATCGAAGCCAGCTGCTCGATCGGTTCATGCGTAGGACCGTCTTCGCCAACGGCGATCGAGTCATGCGTCAGAACGTAAGTTACAGGTTGTTTCATCAGGGCAGCCAGACGGATAGCCGGACGCAGGTAGTCGGTAAATACGAAGAACGTACCGCCGAATACTTTCATGCCGCCATGAAGGCTCATGCCGTTCATTGCTGCAGCCATGCCGAACTCGCGAACGCCGTAATAGATGTTGCGGCCGTCGTAGCTGCCTGGTTTGAATTGTGCCAAACCTTTCAGGTGAGTCATTGTCGAGCTCTCAAGGTCAGCGGAACCGCCAGCCAGAGCAGGTACGTTGTGAACGAGACCGTTCAGAGCGTTACCCGATGCTACGCGAGTCGACAGCGGCTTGTCTTCCGTTGTGTATTTAGGCAGGTCTTTATCCCAGCCTTCAGGCAATTGACCGGAAGTAGCCAGCTCGAATTGAGCCGCTAGCTCTGGATATGCTTTTTTGTAAGCTTCGAACTGCTCGTTCCAAGCAGCGTTTGCTTTCTCGCCGTTCTGCTTCACTTCAGCAAAGTGAGCGCGAACTTCGTCAGGTACATGGAACTGATCGTCTTCGTTCCAGCCGTAGAATTGCTTCGTCAGTTTAGTCTCGTCAGCGCCCAGCGGGGAACCGTGAGGACCTGCGTGTCCGCCTTTGCCGCCTTTGTTCGGGCTGCCGTAGCCGATAACGGTTTTAACTTCGATCAAGGTCGGTTTGCCAGTTTCCGCTTGCGCTTCGGCGATTGCCTTGGACAATGCGTTCAGGTCGTTGCCGTCCTCCACGCGAAGAACTTGCCAGCCGTAGCCTTCGAAACGTTTTTGAACGCTTTCGGAATACGACAGGTCAAGTGCGCCGTCAAGGGAGATATCGTTCGAATCATACAGAACAACCAATTTGCCAAGCTTCAGGTGGCCTGCGAAGGAAGCCGCTTCATGGGAGATGCCTTCCATCAGGTCGCCGTCGCCGCAAATGGAGTATGTGAAGTGGTTAACAACATCAAAGCCTTCTTTGTTGTAAGTAGCCGCCAGATGAGCTTCTGCCATGGCCATGCCTACAGCCATCGCAACGCCTTGTCCAAGCGGACCGGTTGTTGCGTCAACGCCGGCCGTATGGCCGAATTCAGGGTGACCCGGAGTAAGGGAGCCCCATTGACGGAAGTTTTGAAGCTCTTCGAGAGGAAGATCGTAACCGCTCAGGTGAAGCAGGCTATAGAGCAACATCGAACCGTGTCCTGCGGACAGAACGAAACGGTCGCGGTTAATCCAAGTCGGGTTCGACGGATTATGCGTCATGTTTTTCGCGAACAGCTGGTAGCCCATTGGAGCTGCGCCCATAGGCATGCCTGGATGTCCGGATTTTGCTTTCTCGATGGAGTCGATTGCCAGCGTACGGATGGTGTCGATCGACAGCTGTTCAATCGATTTTTGTGTAACTGTCATTTCTTACTTCCTCCTAATTCCTGTTTGAAATTGCTCTGTCTCTCTCTATATTTCTGGATATAGCGCGAGTTGTAGCGCAAAGGCTTTGAATATTGTACCATTCCGAAAACCCGTTTGCCATCCTTAAAATGGAGAAAGACTAGAGCATTTATTGGATTAATTGAAAACGACCGTTTTGTTCTGATGTACAATAATGCGGTCTTCGGTATGCCATTTCACGGCACGCGCGAGAACGACGCGCTCGATTGTACGGCCGATTCGTTTCAATTCCTCTACATTGTCGCGATGGCTGACGCGCTGAACGTCTTGTTCGATAATCGGACCGCCGTCGAGTTCCTCCGTTACATAATGTGCCGTTGCGCCGATGATTTTAACACCGCGATTATAAGCTTGCGCATAAGGCTTGCCGCCAACGAACGCAGGAAGGAAGGAATGGTGGATATTGATAATGCGGTTCGGGAACTGCTCGATGAATTTCGGCGAGATGATCTGCATGTAACGGGCAAGAACGATGAGATCGGCCTTGTCCGCAACGATCTCCATCTGTTTGCGCTCCGCTTCGGCTTTGGTTTCCGCCGTTACCGGAATATGGTGGTACGGAATGCCGAACGATTCGACCATATCCTTCATGTCCGGGTGGTTGCTCACGACCATCGCAATATCCGCGTCAAGGTCGCCTGCTTTCCACTGCCACAGAAGCTCCATCAGGCAATGGTCTTCCTTGGAGACAAAGATCGCAAGACGCTTCTTGCGGCTCGCGCGGAACGTATGCCATTTCATATCGAAGCGGTCCGCCACGCGGGCGAAATCTTCAACGAGAACCGGAAGCTCCTTGTCCATATCGTTCAAATCAAATTCAAAGCGGATAAAAAACATGCCGCCTTCCGGATCCATCGTGTATTGGTCCGATTGTACGATGTTCGCACCATGCTCGTACAAGAAATGCGATACCGCCGCCACGATCCCCGGTCTGTCCGGGCACGAGATCAGCATGCGCGCGCGTCCGCTGCGCGACTCAGTAGTAGATGAAGACATAAACGTTAAAACTTCCTTCCTTTTACAATGGTTATCTTAAAGCATGATTATACCGTTTTAAGCAGTTGCTTGCCGGCAAACCATGCCGTAATCCGCTGGTTGATTTGCTCTTCGGTTAGATCGCCCGGAAGCGCGTCGCTTTCGGCCAGGAGATCGAACAGGCGCTCCATTGGCTCGCGAGGATCCGCTTTTTTCGCCTTGGCATCGTTCTTCAGAACGTCCCAGGTGGATAATACGAACTGGCGAGGGTCGATTTCCTGCTTGCCGTAGAAGTGATGCAGACGTTCGACATGGTCGAAGAACGACTCGCCAAAGCGATCCATCGCATCGCCGCGGAGCAGCGCGATTTCCGCTTCGTACATCGGGAACTGCTTCTTGTCATCCTTCCCGATCCATGGCGTTTCCAAAATAAACGGACGGCCAGCCAGCGCTTCATGATGAACGATTCGATGAATGGCCTCATGTCCAAGCCAGCCTGCACCAACGGGAGCATGGCGGTCTTTGCCCGCGCCTACCGGGTTTTTACTGTCGTTGACATGGACGACCGCAACGCGGTCAAGACCGACGGTCTGATCGAACTTCTGCAGCACGCCGTCCAGATCGTTGATAAGATCGTAGCCCGCATCGTGCATGTGGCAGGTATCCATGCATACCGTCAAACGGTCGTTATGCTGTACCTTATCGATTATTTGCGCAAGCTCCTCGAAGCTTCGGCCGATCTCCGTTCCTTTGCCGGCCATCGTCTCGAGGGCAATGTTAACGTTTGTTTCCTTCGTGCCTTCGAGCACTTCGTTCAGGCCTTCCGCAATACGCGCGATGCCGAACTCGGCATCCTTGTCCGTATAGGCGCCGGGATGCAGAACGATATTGCGCACTCCGATATAATCGGTGCGGCGGATTTCCTCCTGAAGGAAGCGGACGGCAAGCTCAAAGGTGTCGTCCTTGTAGGAACCCAGGTTAATGATGTAGGGCGCGTGCACGACAATCTCGTTGATGCCGGCCTGCTCCATCATTTGTTTGCCTTCTTCAATATATAAAGTTTCGATTGGCTTTCTCCGTGTATTCTGCGGTGCGCCGGTATAAATCATAAACGAGCTGGAACCGTAGGATACGGCTTCTTTGGCCGCGGTAAGCAGCCCCTTGTCCGAAAATGATACATGGGAACCGATTTTCAACATCTTTAAAACGCCCCTTTCGGTTGATCAACCCTTATTTTACAAGGAATGTCGAAATAAATCTAGGAATACGGTATAATTCTTCCTGAGGTGAAGGTACAGTATGAAATCAGCTCCCGATTGGTTTATGTTTTTCATTATCTTCTGGGCGGTCGTAATGGTCGGCGCTATGGCCATCGGCGGTTTCTTCATGTTCCGCAAGTTTTTGAAGGTGCTGCCTCAGCGCGACGGCAAGTCTAAGCTGGACTGGCAAAACTACTGGGTCGAACGAAGCCGCAGCATGTGGACCGACGAATCGAAAAGTTTTCTGGACGAGCTGGTGTCTCCCGTTCCGTCCGCGTTCCGGGACATCGCCAAGCACTCGATTGCCGCTAAAATCGGTCAGGTCGCCATTGATAACGGAGCTTCGGAAGTAACGCGGGACCACTGCATCGAAGGATACATACGCGCAACGCCTAAGCGTGACTATCGAAGCCTTGTTTCTTTCCTGGAACGCAAGGGAATCGACTACGATCCCTACCGGCATTTGCTCAATAAATAAACAAAGAGCGACGGGCTGCTTCGACTAGGGGCAGCCTATTGTTTAATCCTTATGAATAGTGTTTACAAATCTATTGGAACCTTAAACGGATTATTTCGTTATAAAACATATAAACAGCTCGTTCACGGCTGTTTGTATGTTGATTCAGCCAATGCTTTCAGGAGGTGCTTCTATGACAACTATGAAAACGAAAAAGAAAAGCAGCTTAATCGCGGCAAGCGCCGTATTGCTCGCGGTAATGATGACCGCAACGGCCTGCGGCTCGGACAAAGCCAATTCGAACGGCAATGAACAAGGCTCGTCGGTTGAACAACCGGCCAACGCCTCGCCGGAGAACACAAGCAATAATACAACTGACGATAATACGGGAAATAGCCAGTCCGAAGGACAAAACAACGGAGTGATGGATCCGGGAACCGCGTCGCCGGATACGGATGCAAGCACAGTGCCTGATGACAGCGCCGTTAAGACAAACGAAGGCACCTTTGTCGGACAAGCCGATACTACCTCGGTTGAAATCGATTTGCCCGATGGACCGATGGTGCTGCAATTTACCGACGAATTAACGGACAAGATCAACAGCATTCCGCCGGACACAAAGGTACAATTCGAATATACCGAAAAGGTCAGCGGAGATGTCACCCAATATTTATTGAAAAAGCTTGAAGTCAAATCCTAATGAAGGACGGATGAACAATGCGCGTTGCGGTAACGGGAGGAACCGGTTTTGTTGGCCGGGCGCTGGTGAAGGCACTGCTTGAGCGGGGCGATGAGGTTACGGTCGTTTCCAGGAAAGGAAAGCCTTCTGCTTCACCTCAGCATGCGAAGCTCCATCATATGACATGGGATGAGCTTGCCGCATCGCCTCCTCTGCTGGAGGGCACGGACATTATCGTGAATCTGGCCGGCGAAAGCATTAACCAGCGTTGGAACGAAGCCTCCAAGCAGCGTGTTCTTCATTCCCGCATCGATGCCGCAGCGCGTATTGCCAAGCTTGTGACCGAACTGAACATAAAGCCGGAGGCCGTTATTAACGCCTCCGGCATTTCTGCGTATGGCAACTCATTAACGGCTACGTTTGCGGAGGACAGCCCGCTAAAAGCAACCGACTTTTTATCCGGTGTTGTGGAGCATTGGGAGAAAGCTGCCGATTCCATTCCCGTAAAAAGGCTGGTTAAGCTGCGGGTAGGCGTCGTGCTTAACCGGACAGGCGGCGCATTCCCGCTGATGAGTCTGCCTCACCGTTTATTTGCAGGAGGCCGGCTGGGAAGCGGCTCGCAATGGCTGTCGTGGATTCATCTGGAGGATTTGGTCCGGCTGATCTTGTTCTGCATGGATCACCGCGAAATTCAGGGACCGGTAAACGCGTCGGCTCCGGAGCCGGTTACCAATGACCAATTCGGCCGCGCGCTAGGGACAGCGTTCGGAAGGCCGCACTGGCTGCCGACCCCCGCATTTCTGCTCAAAGCCGTGCTCGGAGAAATGTCCTCGCTGCTTCTCGAGGGACAGCGCGCCTTGCCCCGCAAAGCCTTGGAAAACGGCTTTGCATTCAACTACCCGACCATCGATAGCGCAATGAAGCAATTAAGCGAAGCGTAAATAACCGCAGAATAACTAAAGACGAGAGGTCAGCCTCTCGTCTTTAGTTCGTATTTGGGGCCGTTGCTGCCGGCCAACTGAATGACATCCCCTGCGCTAAACGGGTAAGACTTATACGGTATCATCGTCTCTCCGTTCAGTGTACTCCCGTTCCTGGAACCCAAATCCTTCGCATTGCAAGCACCGCCATCCCGCTCCAGCTCCAGATGGAGCCTGGAAATGCCATGCGCTTCTTCCTCGTAGCTGACCTGCTCGCCTAATCGGCCTATCGTAAATTTCTGATCCCGCCACTCGATCCACGAGCCTCCGCCAGCCCATTCCCGGTATAAAGCCGGCGCCTTCGCGCCTCCCGGTTCCATGCCCCTATCCGCAAGCAATACCGTTGCTTCTCCCGGGAGCGATTGACTCCGGAGATCAGCGGTATTCCCTCCATGAGGATTGGGCTCCGTTTCCAGCCCCATTGCCGGTTTTACGGCAAGGGCATAGGCGGAAGCAGGCTCAATCAGCTCCCTATGCTCTATATCCTCGTATCGCGGCCACATGCCAAGCGGCTGGGATTCCGGTATAAATTCCTCTTCCCCCTCCCCGTCCGCTTCCTTGGCAAGCAGTCCGGCAGGAAGCCTGCGGGACCAAACCATATAAAGAGCCGCTGTGCCCATCAAGGTCAGGCCCAGGCAGATATACAAGCTGCTTCGGGAATGCGAGGATAAGTAGATATATTTCCATACGCAAGCAACGGCTAGGGCCACAATGGCTGCCGTTACCCATAATTTCTTGCTCCCCTCCGCAGCGGAATCCTGCTCCTCCAGCTCTACAAGCGGAATATCTTGAGGTGTCGGTGCAGACTTTAAACCAGCCGATTGCGGCTTAGCTTCGTAGCTTGCCCTTGGCTGGGCAATATCCGCTTCCCTTGCCAACGCAGCAGCCGGAAAAGGGATGGGGATACGCTGCGGAGCCTGCTTTGGACCGGCTTGAATAAATGCTTCTCCGATTAATCCAAGAAGAACGGATCTTAGCTCGGATAACGGCCATTTGCTTCCGTTTAGCGTCTGCAAGATTCGCTGGAGACCCGCTCCGTCAATGTCCTGTATGTACGCGGTCCATCGGACTACAAGCGAGAGCAGGTCTCCTGCGCCTGACGCGTTGTCGCGCAATCCTTCTTTTATAGGCAAATAAGCAACGGCAACCTCATTCAATTGCTCGCCCACAAACAAATATTGATCATCCAGCAGACAGCCTTCGGGACGAAGCATATAATGCTTGCATTCTTCGAATGCTTCAACAATGCCAAGCAGCAACGTATAAAATTGCTCCATCGAGAGCGGCTGGACCTGCAGGCGGTGCAGCAGCATTTTCCTCCCCGCCAAGGCATAGCGGAAGGTGACGCTCCCGTCGATTTCCATCCATTCTACCGGCAAGAGGCGCGGAATTTTGCCCGACTGCAGCATCTGCAGCTCAAGCTCATCCAATTCCTCCCGCAGAATGCCATCCTTCCGGTCAATAATCATCTCATGTCCGCGGTTCATGGAAAAATCTATTCTGAACGGCTGCTTCATATAAATTCACCCTTTCGATTAACCCGATATCATCCATAAAGTCAGAGCTCCGGGCGCCACCGCCAGCATAAACGGAAAGGTCCGTCCGTTTTTCGCCCAGGCCAGCCACGACGAAGCACCCCCACGTCCACCGAAATGAAGGGAGGCGAACGCAAACATCCCTTCTGTCATTCTTCTGGCAAAGGGTCTATGAAAAACCAGAAGGACAAGCCCTACCAATCCTGCATACAAGATGGCGTACATCATAAGCTGGAGAACGGCCAATGTGCCAAGCCAAGCTCCCAGCGCGGCAAACAGCTTCACATCCCCCGCGCCAATTCCTTTGGCCAGATGAAGAATCAGCAGCGGAGTGAAGCCTGCCGCCGCACCGTAGATGGCGAGCAATAGCCCGCTCCCTCCTCCGTCGACTAAGGCGTATAAACATCCTCCCGCCAGAAAAGGAACCGTAAGCCGATTAGGAATCGTCATTGATTTCAAATCGGTATATAAAGCGGCAAGCAGCAGCAGGGCTGCAGCCGAGAGCTGTACCGTCATGATGGCAAGTCCTCCTTCTTCGTGACATTAAAGTGCATGGACACCGTTTCGCCTGACGCCGAAGTCGCGGTTAGCTCCCAGGTTCCCGGGGTCGTATTGCCGGATACCAGCCATGTCCACTGCACATAACCGTTTGCATCCGCGGTTGCGCTGCCAAGATGCTTTGCCGTGCTTGTTCCGCTTTTATAGTTAACCGTAAGCGAGGCTGACGCACCCGGCGAGGTGAGAGCTATAACGGTTGCTTTATTTCCGGGCCGCAGCGGAACCGGTTGAATGGAGACGATCTGAATAGGCGTTATGTCGGCCGAGGGGGCATCTTCCTTCGCAGGCGCCGCATCGCTGACCCATACCCGTTCGGATGCCTGCTCGCGCAAAACGATTTTTCTATCCAAGAACGGCAAGGATAAGGGAAACTCGTACTGCGCTTCAATCGTCAAATAAGGCTGCTGCTTTTCCTTCAGATCCGGCAGGGACAAGCGCGATAGTCTCAAACGCTCCTTTTCCAGCACCGCTTCATCCGCAAATTGCCGGAGCAGCGGCTCAACAGCGCTCCTCCCCAGCTCGGTCGCCGCCGCATCCGCTGCCGGCTGCCAGTTTCCTTCAAGGACTGCCGAAGCAAGCGCATCTGCCGGTGCAGGCAGCCAACCGGCGGCCTCCTTTGCTATAGCTCCTCCCCAATCCGGCAGCGGCAGGCCGATCGAGCCCAAATCGGGAATCGAAGAGGAAGCTTTTTGAAAGGTAAGATCGGCTGGACGAATATGCGTCGCCATCTGCCTGACCGTCTGGGATGCCGCCGATTGAAGGGCCATTTGCACGGCGCATAAGCGGATCATCACAATGAACAGCAGCAGGATCATCAGAAACAAGGGCATGACAAGCGCAGCCTCAAGCACCATGCTGCCGTCTTCGCCGCGCCGGGCTTTTTCCCGCCGCCTAATAAGACCAGCCAATCGTTTGAACGGTTTCATACTTGCCGCCAACAACCTTTCCTTGCAAGGATCCAAAATGCTGGACGATATCCATCACACCCGGTAAAAACCACAGCTTGGCAGAGGCCTTTACTTTTCCCGTCAGAGCGGTTGGAATCTTGGATAAGGCAACACCGCCATTATGCTCGATAACGGCAATCATCCGGGCTAACGCGGCAGGGCGGTTGGCACCTCCGTGGACCAGCATGAATAACCGCAGGTAATCCGTATAGGCAACCTCGACGTTTATATATTTGGATAACGGAGCCGATCCGCGTTCGGTAAAGGCTGCCAAATCCTCCATTGTTTTTTCCAGCCCGTACACAACGGAGCATGACAAGACAAGAAGGGGATGGGCAGCAGCCCTGCAGGCCGACAAGCCTTCCATCGTCCGGACCGCCATCCTTACGCCTATCAATTCGCCGTAAGCAGCGGCCAAATTCGCCGTTGGACTATGAAACCCGTAAATGACATACTCGGCTTCCTGATTGCTGAAGGCGACGGCATGGGCAAGCTCGTTAGCGTCCCCGCTCGCAAGCAATGCCCGAAGATTTTGCGGCGCAAAGGAAGCATAATGGGACACCGTATACTCCGATAAATAAACGGAGTCCCTGGCTTGCTCCAGCATATCGGCAATGCCGCCAAACACCCCGCTCATGACGGAAGTCGCAGCTTCCGCTTCCTCATGGGCATCTTCCGCGAAGGCAAGACCTTCCGCTTCCGCCCCGGCAGCCTCCTGGTTGAACAGAAGATTGTCTTTATACCGTTTCTCGATATCCTGAATGACCTGAAGATGCTCCTCGCTTTGAGGAACCGACGTCATCCCGTGCAGCAGGCGGCGGGCCTCGGACCATAGCTCCCCTGCCTTTGCCTCCTGCGCCCGGCGTTGTTTTTTCAGTTCTTTATCGGTCAGCTTCTCCTCGCGCACGTCGAGGCTTGAGCCTTTGCGAACGTAGGCAGCTTCATACTGCTCGTATGCAATCCGGAGATTCACGGCCCCCTCCTTGATCTGCTCGTTGGAAAGATTGGGAGAGGCAAGGCCGGCTGTCAAATTGTTCATAAAGCCTCCCGCTTCCATTTGCAGCGAAGCAAATACGGAAGCCTGATTCGCAATTTCCCCGCTATATTCGGTAAACCAGCCGTCCGGCAAAATAAGCTCATCCGCCATCTTCCGGATCTCCTGCATATCGTTTTCCGGCGCTGTGTCCATAACCGGACCGTCGGCGCCGACACCTGCCGCTTGGTTTCCCGTTACGCGGTCGTAACCGCTGTTGGAAGGTGCGTTTGCCGCCTCCTGTTTGATACGCTGCATGTCCGCGTTAACCTGCTTAGCCTCATTGATTGCTTTGACCGCTTCCTGCTGAAGCTTGTCATGCTGCTTTTTGGCCACAGCAAGCTCCCGGGACATCTCGTCAGTCCAGCCTCTTGCTTTTTCCTCGTAATCCTTGATTTGCTCCGAATAGTTCGTTTTTTTGCCTTGCTGAGCCAGCTGCTGGTCGGTCATGACCCAATTCGCGTACTGGGCGTAATCACCGGCAAGCCTTGCGGCATTCACGGCGCCCGTTGCAAGCTCCAGCGCTTTGGTCGGTATAAGACCCGCAATGCCGCCAACGGTTTCCGAGGCCTGACGCTGCAGCTGCAGGGCTGCAGCGAGCTTTGCCTCCCGCTTGTCATACAGCTTCCGCAGCTCCTCCAGCATATTTACCGTGACAGTCGCTTCCTTCATCGCTCCGGAAAGCGGGGCAAACTTGGAAGCGAGCTCAAGGGTGAAATCCACCGGAGCTTTATACTTCATTTCTTCCAGTACCTGCCGGGCAAACACTTCGTGCTTTCCCAGAACTTCCGCGTTATCGACATGCGCCGATTGGAGCTCCGCTTGAACTAGCTTGAAGGTCCCCTTCTGCCTTGCGGATTGTCCCAGATTCGCCTGTACGGTCTGTTCAAAAATGTCATTGCCGTCCGTCCCTCCCCGTCCAAACAGCCCATACCGTTCGTACAGCCGGTTATCGTAAGCGGAGAGAGCGGAACGGACGCCGGATCTTGCTGCATCCTCGGTGACCTTGTGCAATACCGCCATTCTTGCGTAATCGATCAGCACGGCGGAGAACAAGAGCAGCCCCGACAATACAACCGCCGAAAATATCGTAATCGAGCCGTAAGACGCTGCTGGCTTCTTCACGGCTTGCCTGCTTTCCCGCCGGAGCTGTATGCCGTCAGCGCTTTTCCGGCCTGCTGCTTCGACGTTCCGTTGCTAAATTTGGCGGTATAGTACCGGACCATATCGACATCCCGGATAAACTGAACCGGATCGACGATAGTTGCGGCCGCAACCGTTTTGGGCTCGGACAGCCCCAGCGTAAGCTCAAGCGGGGCAATCGACACCGGCTGCATCAGCTTTACCGCTACCTCCCGCTTTAGCAGGCTGTTCGCGTAAGCGATGTTTCCCTGAAACGGCAGCCCGGCATCGCCTGTCAGCCAAGCCGATGCTTGATGCAGCTTCGTGCCTGCAAGCTCCAGCTTGTCCGTGTTTCCCGACCCCGGGAGTTCCAAAGCCACATCCGTCTGGTCAGCGGTTATTCCAAATAAAGAGCCCAGCGTGTAATCTCCGCTGACCCGCCAGTACAAGCCGTCATATTGACCGGTTGTCAGCATCCCGTTGCGGGCGTTACGGTGACTGTTGTCCCAGCTGAACGAAGCCCGTTCCGCCGTCTCGGAGGCGGAATAATAGAGCACTGCTTTCTGATAGATATACATGCTGAATAATAGAAACATTAGGATAAGCAGAAAGATGACCGGGAACACCAGCGAGGATTCCAGCGTAAAGCTCCCTTCCGCCTGGCGAAGCCATTGGGGCAGCCATCGTTTACGGTCAGTTCGAGAAAATTTTGTCCGCTTCATCATCGGCTTTACCCATCAGTTTCTCGATCAACTGGATAATCCAATCTTTAAATAATAGAGCAATTATAATAACGACCGCGATAATCAGAATCACTTCCAGCGTGCCTAGACCGCTTTCCGACCGCCAGAATGAACGAACGGCTTTACCCAACTTTTTTAACATAGTAAACATCCCCTCTAATCATGGATTGGCAAAATCAAGACATGAGCAGCATCGCAGGTGCCGCAACGAAAACCATTAACACAAGCAATATTCCAACGAGCGGAAAAACAAGCTTGGAGGAGGCCTCTTCCCCGCGGGAACGGGCAACCGCCTTGCGTTTTTCCCATAAGGAATAAGATATTTCCCGTAAAGCAAGGACGAATTGGTCGCCGCCCCTGCGGTAATTAAGCAGCATTACCGTCGTAAAAACGGATACCTCCTGCACCGCGCAGCTCCGGTTAAAGCGCTCAAGCGCGGTACTGAAGGACTCGCCGTTCCTCAAGGCGATAACCACTCTTTCCCACTCCTTATATAAAGGCTGCACCGCCGGGTCTTTTCCCTCCAGGCAGCGGGAGAACGCCTGCAGCACCGGTTCCCCCGCGCCAACGAGCAGCATCAGCTTGCTAAGCGCTTCCGGAAGCTCGGACACAATGGACTGTTTTCTCCGTTCAACCAGCCGGCCCGCTTCCATAAAAGGCCTGACCGGAAGCAGCAACCCTAGCAGCACGCCCATTCCGATAAGCATCGGCTCCTTCGCCAGCACAGCCAGTAGGGCACAGCCTGACAATACGGCATAGCCGAAACCCGTCGTTTCCGCCACATGCCTCTTCGTCTGATTCAGCTGCCAGTCCGTGCCCTTCAGGATAATCTGCTTCGAATGGTAGCTGCTGAGCGGAAGCTGCAGATGCTCGTAAACCCTGCCGCGTTCCAGCAGCCGATCAAAGGGCCTGATAAGCAATAATCCCTTCCAATCCGGTTGTCCCTTCTTCAGAAGCTGAGCCAGTCCGTCCCTTCCGATAAGCAATGACCAGAACAGGACCAGGAGCAGGACAAGAAAAACCATCGCACGCCTCCTACACGCGTATTTGCATAATTCGGTGAATCAGCCAGAAACAAAAGGACAATACGGCAAGACCGACGGTCAGCAGGACATATCCGCCTCCCCCGTACAAGGGCTTCATGTAATCGGGAGCAAAAGCGCTCAGAAAACCGAGGAAGGCGAACGGAACTGCCATCATAATCCGGGCTTCGAAACGCTTTTGCGCAAGCAGAACGGAAATTTCCTGTTTGACCTCCAGCTTCTCTCCGATGGTCTGCGAGGTTCTTTTCATCACTTCGACCAGATCCCCGCCGGAGCGCTTGCATACGGCAAACACATCTGCGAACTGCGTAATATCGTCCAGATGGGCACGCTTTGCCAAGCTGCGCAGCGCCTGCTCAAGCGGTTCCGCATTATCCAGGCGATGCTTGATAATCTGGAATTCGAGCAGCAGCTCCGTATTCGGATCCGGGTACAGCAGCTTGAGGTCATCGATGGTTGCCAGAAAAGCATTTTCCACCGACCGGCCTGCCGCCAGCGAGGATGCCAGGGAATACAGGGCTTCTTTGAACTGAAGCTGCAATCTTTCCTTCCGCCGGAAAAGCAAGGACGACCTGTACAGTCTTGGCGCAGCAAGGCCCCCTACGGCAAACAAAATAGACACTAAAACGGAATGGTAGATGAGATAGACGGCAGCAAATAGAATGACGAAGCCGGCAACCGCCGATCCCATAAACTGCTTATAAGACAGCTGGTACTGGTCATAATCCTGAAGAGGCTTAACGACGGTGACTTGCTTGCTGCGCCGCGTGCCCGCCCGAAAGGAAGAGTCCCATCCGCACCATTCAAGGACCGTCCGGGCTTTTGCTGCGAGAGGTGCTGCTCGAATCACGGGCATATCGCATCCTCCTCCCCAAGCTTAATCCCGGCCATCCTCAGCTTTTCGCGATGCCGGAGCCGATAAGCCGTACGTTTAAGCGTGCCGATCACTTTCCCGTCTTCCTCGCCTTCCTCTTCAAATTGGTAAAGCGGCCGGACCTCAATCTCCCCATTCTCCATCCCGACAACCTCGCAAATTTCCGTGACCCGGCGGGATCGATCCCTAAAACGCGAAAGATGGATGACAATGTCCAATGCGGAAGCGATCTGCTTGCGAATGACTTGAATCGGCATCTCGGCCGCGCTCATTACCATCGTTTCCAGCCGGGACATCATGTCCTTCGGACCGTTGCTATGCCCCGTGGACATGCTCCCCGCATGGCCCGTGTTCATAGCCGCCAGCATATCCAAAGCCTCTCCGCCGCGAACCTCGCCAACAATAATGCGGTTCGGACGCATCCGAAGCGACGCCCGGATTAGATCCCGGATCGCAATTTCACCTTTTCCCTCGGTATTGGCATTCCGCGTCTCAAGGGAAACAAGGTTGGGGACGCCTCGGATTTGCAGTTCGGCGGAATCTTCGATCGTGACAATACGCTCATCCCTGGGAATGTATTGGGACAGGGCATTGAGAAAAGTGGTTTTCCCCGTGCCGGTTCCGCCGCTGATAAAGATGTTGTATTGCGCCTTTGTCAGCAGCTGTAAAAAAACGGCCGCTTCCCCGGTTAACGCCCCCTTCGCCACCAGCTCGTCCATCGTCAGCGGCTTTTCCGGAAATTTACGGATCGTCATCGCCGGTCCCCTTAACGCTACGGGCGGCAGTACGATATGAACGCGCGAGCCATCCTTGAGGCGGGCGTCAACGATTGGAGAAGATTCGTTTACAACCCGGTTCACGCTTGCGACAATGGACTGAATCAGATCCTCAAGCCTCTCTTTGCTTTCGAATGCCACGGGCAGCAGACTAAGCCTTCCGCTTCGTTCGATAAAGATCTCTGAATGGTGGTTTATCATGACTTCCGTCACCGTCGGGTCATCCATTAGCGGTTGCAAAATATCAAGTCCCCGGAACGAATGAAACAGACGCCGAACAAGCAACGCCAACTCCGAAGCGGTTAGAGGATGGCTGCTGCTCCAGGAAAATACCGTCTGCTCCACAATCGCCGTTAACTGCTCGTCCGTCACCGAACCGGAATAATCAAGCCGGTCCTTAATCCGGTTTTTCAATTCTAGGACCGCCTCATCCGTCAGCAATTGGCGCACCTCCTTCCTCCTTGACCAGCTGTCGATACAGCCTCTCCACGGCTGCCATATACGAAGGCGATGCAAGAACAGCGGATGTTCCCTTGCCCTTTTCGGCCGTATCCGGAAGGAAAGCGCCAGCCGGCTTGAAGATGCTCCGATTGGCATAAAGCCGGCCGTCGCTGCGGTTTACGACCAGCTGCAGCCGGGGCTCCAGCAAACGGAACCGCTCCCCGAAACGCTGCATGCCGTACTGGTATGCCAGCTGGCTCTTGCGCTGAACAGCCTGATCCTCCGTTACCAGCCAAATAACGTGACGACTCAGCTCCATTACGGCCAAATGCAGCTCATTCAGTCCTTCGTCCAGATCAATAACAAGGAGATCATATTGACCGGTTGCCGCAATCGCCCTTACAATGGCATCCGCATCCGAGGATTGAAGCGTCATCCGGTCTTCCTGATTCGAGCACGGCAGTATATAATCCGCCCGTAACAACGCATGTCGCTTGCTGTGCCGCCCAAGCCACTCTCCGGCCTTGCCCGGATGCGATTGGAGAATGTACAGCAGCTGGGACAGCCCCTCGTCTCCTTGAGCCGCGCCTGCCTCCAGCCACGTATCCACCGCATTCCAGCGCTCCAGGTTAAGATAAAATACGCGCTGGCCGCTGCCGGCTGCCGTATGAACAAGCTGCCGCGCCAACGTTGTTTTCCCCACGCCGCCGGATGCCGAATATATCGCTATGACTTGAACGGCCTGTTCTCCGGAAATTCCCTGGGAAGCTGGGGCCATTAAGGATGCCATCCTCTGCAGCAAACCCGGCAGCGCCTGATATTGAAGCAGCTCGTCGTAATGCGGGAACTGGCCCGGCGCCGCAACCAGCGCGGCAACCGGAACTCCTTCGGGCAATATCCCGGCAGCAGCCTCCAGCATGCAAGGCTGTGCGGCGATTCCATGAACGGGATAGCCCGATTTCAAAAACTGCACAAACGCCTCCTCATGAGTGAAAGCGGTCAGCTGCCACAGCCCGCTAAACGGACTGTCGCGTACGTAATCGGCCAGTCTTCTTACATAATCCTGCTCCTTGACTGCAATCACGAATTGATTTCTCACTTGCCTGCTACCCGCCTCTCTTCTCTTCCGGCCAACGCAAAAAAGCACCGTAAAAGGCGCAGTTTACCTGCGTCCTTCTACGGTGCTTCCGTACTTGAACCGATTCCATTTATTGCATAAATATTACCACCCCGCCCAAATGCCCGTCAACTAAAATTATTTAAAAAAGAAGACAAACAATTTCGTCTATGTAGATACAAATCGTATCATTTATGCTATAATCGGAAACGTAATGTATCTCGTATACATAAGGAGATACTTCAACATGCGAGAGGAGGTGACAGTATGAAAAAAGTGTGGGAAGCGCCAACTTTGGAAGTGCTTGACGTTAAAATGACTTTCGATGGTGATGTAGAGGTTAACTCTGTTACAACATTCCACGGCAGCCACAGACAATAATTCTCTTCACCTCCTATAACGAGAAGCCCGTTTCCGGCGAGATGGAAACGGGTTTTTTGCGTTCGACGCTCCCCTGCAAAAAAAAGCCAACGCCTATGCGTTGGCTCCGGTCTGATAGCTTAACAGCTTTCTGAAGGTTCCTCTCGTCTCCTGTGACAGCTGCATATAACCGCCTTGCTGCACGATTTCACCGTTATCCAGCACGATGACCTTATCGGCATGCCGGATGGTAGACATCCGGTGCGCAATAACAATAATGGTCATCTTCCCCCTCAGCCTATCCAGCGCTTCCTTGATCCGAACCTCGTTTTCGCTGTCGAGCGCGCTGGTCGCCTCGTCCAGAACCAAGACGGAAGGCTTCCTTAAGACCGCCCTTGCCAGCACGATCCGCTGCCTTTCTCCGCCGGATAACCGAACTCCGCGATCCCCGATAATCGTATCAAGCCCGTCCGGAAGCCTCCTGACGAACTCATCGGAAGACGAGAATCGGAGCGACTCCCACATCTGCTCTTCGGTGGCATCCGGAACAACAAGCTGCAGATTTTCGCGCAATGTGCCATGGAACAGGAAAGGCTCCTGCGCGACGTATCCGATCGATTGCCGGTATGCCAATAGCCTTTCTTCGGTTAGCGGCTTGCCGTCCACGAGCACTTCTCCCTCTTCCGGCTCGATTAATCCCATGAGCATATCCACGAAAGTGCTTTTGCCCGCTCCGGATTTCCCGACGATCGCAGTCATTTGATTGACTGGTATCGAAACGTTAATATTGCGCAAGGCAAGACGCGGAGACGACTTATCGTAGCGATAGCTTACATTGTCGCAAGTAATGCCGTCTTTTATCCGTAGGGACTCGGTCAGCCCGTCTTCCTTCAGCAGGATCGACTCCCGTGCTTCCCGGCTCTCCTTCTGCAGATCGGTTAGCACCTGCATGGCGGGAAGCTGCGACATCATCCGCTCCAGCGAAGACTGGATCGTAATAAACCTCGGCCACAAACGGGTAAAAATCAGGACAACCAGCAGAAGCTGCTCCGGCGCGACCTTCATAAGCTTGATCGAAGCATAAGCAAATACGGCTATCAGAACAACGGAGGAAGCCCGGTATAGAAACTGGGAATTGGCATACACCCGGTAGGCTCTTACGTAGTTCGCTTCAATCTTTCCGCACAGCTCCGTAAACTTTCGGATATGCGAAAACTCAAGCAGGTTGCTCTTCAAATCCTTGATCCCGTTGAAATGATCGCTCAGACCGGCAAAATAGCTGCGAAACAGCGCGGTGGATTCCTTCCCAAGCTTGGCGGATTTCCGCACAAACTTCCGGGAAATAAGTGACAGCAGCAACCCGCTTGCAATAATAATCGAAGTAAGCGTAGGGGACAGCCACATGGCAAAGCCAACCTGGATCAGGGTGAAGGCAGCAGCCGAGACTAACGACAGCAGCATGTTAATGCCGCTGCTTACCCGGTTAAGCTCGGTGGACAGAACCTGATTGAAGTCGGAATTCCGGCGTTTCATGAAAAATTCCCACTTGGCTTTCAATAAAGATTCGTGCGTCTCGATTCTTAACTTTTTAATATAACGCTGTTCGATTTGTATGCCTAAAATGGTTTGATTCCGCTGAAGCAGCGCCTGCCCTCCGACAAGCGCTACGTACAGCAGAAGAATGATTGGCAAATTAAGCGGAATGCGGGACTGCTGCAGCTTATCCATCGCGGCCGAAATAAAGGGAATCGCGCCAACATCCATATCAAACGCGCCAATTAGGCTGAGCAGCGGAATGATTAGGAAGATGCCGATTCCCTCAAGGCAGCTGACAAGCAGCATGAGCACCAGATGGAGATACAGCTTGCTGCCGGAGGAGGAGCGAAGCTTTTGAACCAAAAGGAGTATCTCTTTCACGAGGAGGCCTCCTCTTTAGGCGCCTGCCGCTTCACTTGCCGCCAGAACCATAGGAACGGACGAAGGGGAAAGTACAAAAAGTGCAGCGACCGGGGCAAAGGCAGGACGCTTCTATCCTTCGAGCTTGGATACAGCTTGTTGGTCAGATAAAGCAGCCTTTGCCGCGGATTCATCGTTGCCAGCAAATAACGGTTGAACAGCACCGCAATGTCCTTGCGCTCGGGTTTGGGATACAAGATCAACTCCTCCCGGATGAAAGGTAGCACCATTCGGGCAAGCCTCATTGCCTTTGGCTCGAAAGTCAGTGCATGAGCCTCCTCCGGAAGCAGGGTTCCAAGAAGCTGCGTAGCCAGCAAGAACGCCTCTCCGCCGAGCACTCGGTTTCCGCTCTCGTCGAACAACATGTTCGTTCTGTTCCAATTCAGGAATTGGACCATCATCCGGTCGATATCAAGCAGCCATTTCAGGGATGACCACCCATGCCGCGTTCCATGCAAAATCAGATACACCAGCAAGTCTTCATTGCCCAGCGTAAATACCGATCTGTGCAGGGAGCTCGCCTGCCGGCGTGACCACAGCTCTTCGAAGGATGGCTCAGTCACGGTATCGGGATTGAGGCTCCAATGCAGCTCCACTTCGATATTTTTCTCCCGGTGGATGTAGGAAACATGATGCGTTTTTCGCTCTGTATTGTTTAATACCTCTTCCTCGTCATACTGCTCCGCAAGCACGTAACCGGCTGAGAGCAGCTGCTGCACGCTGGCGTCCCAATCCTGCTTGGCTACCAGAATGTCAAGGTCGCCGGAGGTACGACCGGAGACATCGCCGTACAGCATGGCCGCAAGAACGGGACCTTTCAGAAATAAAGACCTTACCCCCCGTTCTTCCAGCAGTCCGTTAACGCGTTCCATCTCCCCGCGCAGCTGCAGCATCATCATCGTATTGCGCGTATAAAGGGACCGCAGTCTGCTCATGACTAAATCCGGCGTCCACTGCCGAT
The DNA here is from genome assembly GCF_004345425.1 of Paenibacillus sp. BK033. Taxonomy (GTDB): domain Bacteria; phylum Bacillota; class Bacilli; order Paenibacillales; family Paenibacillaceae; genus Pristimantibacillus. The sequence continues at coordinate 102,631 of NZ_SLVP01000001.1, read as the reverse complement.
TGGCATTCAGTTGAACAAGCAAAGGATAAAGGACCGGATAGGTCTCGTGATAAACGGCAAACCGGAGGAACAACGGCCAATCCAGTTCATGGGCGAGCTGTGCAGCCTCTTCCGCTTCCAATTTATTGTCACTGCGCAGCAATCGCAGCAAGAAACGCAGTTCGTTAGAAAAAGAGCTAATATCTAGAACCCAGGGTTGGCTCATCTCGATTCTCCCTTTGCCTATTTATCACCCCAGCATTTTGCCAAAAATGCCAACGACGGTGTAACGATCCATAATTTCCGCACCGGTCACGACATGCGGCCCCGTCCGAAGCCAGGCATGAGCGCTCATGGTTCCTTCATTGTTTTTCATTGTTCCTAGATACAACGTGCTCTCGATCCGGCGCTTCTCCAGCATGTTCATGCAGGCAATCGCCATGACGAGACATTTGCTCTCCCACAAGGTATAGCGGCTCATAATCCGTACGGCCCGGGCAATGTTCTGGATGAGCTCCGTCTCTTCCCCCGAATCCGAATAGGAGGTTTCTTTCATCGCAACGCCAAGCCTCGGAGCCGTTCTTGCAAAAGGAATCGCCTTCATAATGCGGGCCCTTCCGAGATTCACATAGGCCTCCAGCAGCAGCAGCTTAAACGCTCTGTCGGCAGCCATAAATTTTCGCAGCCGTCCCATAAGGTTGTTACGCCCCCGCGTTGACAATAAGGCCTTGCTCCGCCAGCTGCTTCAGGAAAGAAGCAACTTGATTCATGCAGGCCTCTCTCTCAATCTCGTATTCCCGGCAAAGCCGGTTTACGATTTCATCCAGCGTTGTAGGTGCGGCAAGCAGCTCCCATATCTCTCCGCCCGAACGTCCGAGATTGAAATATTTGCCGCTTTGGATACTCATCATCACTTTTTCGCCGCCCATATCGCTTACAAGAAAACCTTCCGCCTGAACGATGCGTTCATGAATGAGCACACTGGATGAACTCATAATGAAATCATCTCCCTTTCTCTCACGGTATGCAGAATTTGATTGACCAGCTCCGGTGCCGTATAGCCGGCAGACGGTCTTTTTAGTTGATAGAACGGAATGGCCAGCGCCACCTTGGTTCCGAAGGTAAACAGCCATTGCTCCAGCTTCATTTCCTTTAACACGCGGTCAAGAAAGGAATGATAGCGGAACAGCTGCACCCGCTGCAACGGCGTTAACGGTTGAATTCGAACCTGCGGGACATCCGCTTTCTCCAGTTCGAATATGCCGGCCAGCGGTACCGGCTCCTTGTGGAACAAGTCCGTAACGGGGACTGCAAATTTATCGTAATCTTGCAGGATGGATCGGTAGTCCGAGGCATCCCGCCGGAAATATTCCAGGCTTTGACGCCAAAGCTTCTGTTGCGGATATCCGGGATAAGCCGTCAGTTCGTTTGTCTTCCCGTTCATCGCTATCGCAACAATGTCGTCGCTTAGCAGCTTGTAGCCCGCTTCCATAAAAGCGGCTCCCAGCGTAGACTTTCCCGCCCCGCAGTCGCCAAGAATGGCGTAAGCCTTGCCGTCGATCACGACGCCTCCGGCATGCATCGGCACAATTCCCCTGCGGACGAGCAGCACGCTGCAGCATGCCCCAACGATATAAAGTCGGAATTGTCTCGGATCCGCGTCTTGCAGAGGCATCACCTGAATGAGGTTATCCAACACGCGGTAATAGGCTACGCCGGGCACGTAGATCAGAACCTGCTCGCCATCGGCCCAATTGCGTCTATCGGGTTCCCAATTCGCAACATATTCGCTTAGGTCGGCATAGGCAATCCAAGCATCGGGCTCGGATCCGTCATGTGCTCCCGCAAGCAGTTCAGGCAGTTCGATTTCGCTTGCGAGCCGTAAACCGTAGGCTGTATACATTCGTATGTTATGCTCCATATTGGATCTCACCTGCTCTCTCTTTGATACTAATTGTATCAATATAGACCTGACAAATCAACAAAATGTAGCAAAATAGGGGAGGCTAAGAACTTGCGTGCGCGCCGGCTTCCACGCCGTAATGCTTAAGACTGCTGCCCAAAGGGTCAATGGCGCTTTGCAGGCTGGATAACAGCCGTTCAATAAAGTAACGCTCGTTAAAGGACTCCGCATGCTTCCGGATTATACCGGGATCCCACTCTCTAGTCTCAAACTCACGCAAGGCTCCCATCAATGATTCCGTCGTTTGTTCCTTGAAAAACATGCCGTTTACGCCGGCCTTGATCGTATCAAGCGCGCCGCCGGCCTGGAAAGCGATCACCGGCCTTCCGCATGCATTCGCTTCCAGAGGGGTAATCCCGAAATCTTCCAGCCCCGGAAACAACAAAGCCCGGCAATGCCGCATATAGCTGGTTACTTCTTCGTCGCTCCGTCTTCCAAGAAACTGCACGTTTGGTCCCGCTAGTCCCTCGAGCCGCTTCCGGTCATCCCCGTCTCCGACAATAAGAAGTTTGAGTCCAAGACGCGTACAGGCTTCAACGGCGATATCGATCTTTTTGTACGAGACAAGCCTGGATACAATAAGGAAATAATCGTCAGGCCCGTCCTCGCTAACGGAGAATCGGTCGATCTCTACCGGAGGATAGATGACGGTGGAATCAAGACCGTAGAACTTCGAAATTCGTCCTTTTACCACGCTTGAATTGGCGATCAGCCGATCCACCTCCTTCGAATTCGCTTTATCCCACAGCCGGAGCGGATAAGTAAGCCACTTGGCAATCGTTCGGCGCGTCTTCGATATATTAACGTTCTCGATATACCCGTCAAAGTTCCAGGCAAACCGCATAGGGGAGTGGCAGTAGCATAAATGTACGGCGTTGCCCGGCTTCCGTATGCCTTTCGCATAAGCGCTGCTGGAGCTCACTATGATATCGTATCCCTTGAGATCGATAGACCTGACCGCAAACGGAAACAGCCAGAAGTACAGCTTGTAGTCCCGTAAAATATTCGGGATGCGCTGCATCCAGGTTGCGCGGATGTCCGCCGCGCGCAGCTCGGGAAGCAGCTTCTCGCGATCTACGATTGTCGTATAAATCGGAGCGTCCGGAAACAGCTTGTGCATGACGCCAACAACCCGCTCCGCCCCGCCCATTTGATTCAAATAGTCGTGTACAATGGCAATCCGGTAATTCATTTTGCCACCCCCTTGGTTTGCTCAAGCCTATTATTTCTCTCCGCACTCTCCCTTACCAGCTGCGCGTATACGTGCTCTGTCTTGGCAGCCGCCTGCTCAATGGAAAAATATCCGCCGACCCGTTCAACGCAGTTTACGCTAATCTGCTTGCGCAGCCTGTCATTGCTTTGCAACGACCGGATATGATCCACTAGCTGAGGGATATTGCCGGTCTCGTACAATAAGCCGCTCTTTCCATGCTCGATGATTTCCCCGACTCCGCCGCCGCTCGTCGCAATGACCGGCGTTCCTTGCGCCATGGCTTCAATAATGACCCTCCCAAACGGTTCATTCTCGGAGCATAGGAGCAGAAGGTCCGCGGCGCAGCAGAGCTGATCCACGTCATTTCGGAAGCCGGTAAAACGGATATGACGGGTAACGTTCAATTCGTCGGCCAGACGCTGCAGCTCCTTAAGATAATGAAGGTTTTCCTCGCGGAACTTCGGCTCGCCGACTATCCATAAATAATTCTCCTCTCCCTGCTGGATTAAGGAATGCAATGCCCGAATCGCGTCCTCCTGCCGCTTCCACGGCGCAATTTGTCCGATTATAACCATAACCCTGCCGCCTGCGGGCGTATCCAGTTGCCGCCGGAGGTCAATCCGGTAACGCTTTTTCTCCAGCTCGGAGAAAGGGCTGAGTACGGCTCCGTTATGAATCAGATGAACGGTCCCGGAAGAGCTTCCGAATCCCTTCATGACAGGCTCGGAAATCGCGATAAACGCTTGAGCTGCTTTCGCGGCGTACATCCGGATTAACTTGCCGACAAGTCCTTTCGGAGGATTATCGTGGAGATGCCAGACAACCGGAATACGGTGACGCCAGTAGAAAAGGGAAGCCATCATGCCTGCACGAAGCGAATTGGCATGGATAACCTCCGCCCCGCCCGCCATGACCGCGTCCGATAATTGCTTCCCGGCCCTAATCATGCCGAGAATCCCGGCTGCGAGCCTTAACGGGTTGCGGGATAATCTGGCGTTATAGCTCGGCAAAGCAACAACGAGAAGCCCCGCCTCGCGCGCACGCTCGAGCAAATCCCCTTCCGGAGCCATAATCGTTACCTCTGCCCGCTTGTAATGCGCGGCAGTCACAAGCAGATTAATCTCCGCCCCGCTAACGGAGCTGGTATGGTTATAATAGGCGATTCTCATCTATGTACGGCCTCCCTTCTCCGTTTCTCCTGCGCCTCCTTGAACACATCCGTCACCGCTGAGGTTACGCTGCCCCAGGTATAACGCCCAAGCACATGCTCCCGGCACGCTTCCCGCGTCGGCAATGCGATCTTTCCTCCCAACGCGTCGATCAGCTTGCGGCCGATGGCTTCCGATGTTCCTTCCTCGAAGAGAAGTTCCGGGGTGAACCGGCTTAGTATCTCTTTGGTTCCGCCGTAAGGCGTTCCGAATACCGGCGTTCCGCATGCCAATGATTCGATCGTGACAAGCCCAAAGCCTTCAAGCGTAATCGTTGGGACAATGCTGTAATCCGCGGCCTGGTACCACTCGACAAGCTCTTCGTTGGATACTCTGCCAAGCATCTTCACTTGGCCGGACAAACCAAGAATATCGATCCGTCTCTCGTATTCGCTTCGCATCGGACCGTCTCCCGCGATAAACAGCAGCGCTTCCGGATAATGGTCTGCGACCATTCTCATTGCCTCGATCAGACGGTCTATTCCCATACGCTTTACGATTCTGCGCGCACAGAATAAAAGTCTCTGATCCGTCCGGATTCCAAGCCTAGTCCTCAGCCCGTCCCGGTCCGAATGCGGCTTGAACCGATCGTGCTCCACGGCGCCGGGGATAATATGTATTTTCCGGCGGTCTACGCCGTAATGGTCCGTTAAGATATCGCGGAAATATTCGCTGAGCACGATAAAGCTGTCCGAACGCCGGTAAGTGACCTGCTCGACCTGCTTCTTCAACAAATAGCGGGCTTCCCGGAACAAGGGGGAGCGTCCGCCTTCCTCGATCTTGGATTCCATCGCCCACGGTCCGTGAAAATGAGTTACGATCGGAATATGCTCCGGCAGCGCCTGCCGGGATATCATCGATGCGTAAAGGGCGAAATGAGGATTAAACACATCGGGACGGAAGGACTCCAGCGCCTCTAGCGTAAACTTGCGCACGGATCGGATCCGGGCCAGAAGACTTCCTTGCCCGTAATCAACCGTGTTGGCCACGTTCAGGCTCGTCTCCAGCTTCATGCCCGGATCCGCGACTACCAGTCCAAGCTCCGCATGACCGTGCTCCCGGAGAGCCCGGTTATAATCAACGAAATAACGGTTTAGCCCTCCGGGCTGCAGTTCGTTCCATCCTAATCCGGTCGTCAGCACTTTCATTGTTATCACTCTTTCCTGTCATCCTTATTTATCCGCTAATCGCCTCGCTGCTTTCCTTCGGTCTCCTGCCCCTGTTCCTCAGCATCTCCTTCATCCATATCCAGTCTTCCTTGTCATAGAAGAAAGAGGACCACTTCAGCTTCATCTCGTAGGAATACAGGAACAAGATAAGCAGGAAGTTGACGAATGCGGATAGCAGCAAGGAGTACGCTGCTCCGATAATGCCTAAATGAGGAGTAAAGATATTAATAAACAAAGCGTTCATAAATAGGGACAATACCTTCAAAAGCGTCGCCCTTCCAGGCTTATCCGTTGCCATATAGCCCTGTGCAAGCGTCCACGTCGCGCTTGCGACGGCCGTGCTCAGGACAAGCACCCGAAACACCGGAATTGCCCCCTCGTAGGAGCGGCCATACAGGATGAGCAAGGCATAAGGGGCAAGAAGAATAACCGAGGCAACGAAAACCAGCGTAATCACCGTACTGATTCGGTACACTTTAAGCGTCAGCCGGATCGCTTCCTCCCGCTCGAGTCCCGACGCCTGCGGGAACAAGACGGATACGACCGAGGATTGGATAACGTCCAGCATTTTCGCGAGACTGAGCGCTACCAGGTAAATCCCCAGACTAGCCGGGGACAGCAGGCCTACGACAAGCACCTGGTCGATATAAAACGATAACGTGCCTGCCAGGTCCGTACCGTAAGAGCGGATACCGTATTGAACAAGCTGTTTGGAAGAGCCGATAATATCCTTCTGCTTAATCGAATAAATGCGGAGCAGCCTGATCATGGTCCACAGCGTTATCGGCAGCGTAGGAGCTAGATAAGCAGCCGAAGAATAAAAGGAATTGACGTGTCCGGAGACAACCATTACACCGAGCAGGACAAGCGTAATGATATTAGGCAGATAACGGATCCTATTGTACAGACGGTATTCCTCTCTCGCCTGCAGAGCGGCATTGTTAATCACGCCAAGAAGGCTGAACGGAATCAGAATTAACGCCCAGCAGGCAAACTCAACTTTTCCCGGGGAATAACCCTTCATCCATTCGGGAAGAAAAAATAGTCCGCCTATCATCGAGAAGATGCCGAGCGTGAAGCACATCCACAAGGAAGCGACGTACAAGGAGCCCTGCTTGCTGCGTTTTTGCTTCATGTAGTACACGATCGAGGAAGGGAGTCCAAGCGTCACAATGTAAGACAACAGCTGCGGCCACATGATCATGGCAGCCTGCTCTCCGCGTCCTTCCGGTCCCAGGTATCTGGCAACTATAATACCCGTCAGCATATTCAGCACGAGAATAAACACATTGGAAGCAAAAATTTGCGCCATATAGCCGAAGCTATCTTTCCGTTTAAGTACATTTAATAGGGCCATGTGCGGATTCCTTTCACGATTCTACGAGAGGCACGGACTTGCGGACGGCTGCTTGCTCCATCAAGCTTACGTATTGCGCGGCCATCCCCGACCAGGAATGCTGAAGAGCCGCATTCCTCGCATCGATGCCCATCCGCCTCAATCGCTCCCGGTCTGCCGCCAGGTTCCGAATCGCTTCCGTCAAGGCTTCCGTATCATCCGGGTCATCGATTCCAACGGCGAATTCATCGGCAAACAAATCGGCTGCCCCGCATATCCGGCTTGCTATAACCGGAGTGCCCGCCGCCAACGCTTCCAGCAGGACAAGCGCAAAGGGCTCGTAACGGGAAGGATAAACAAACATATCCGAAACCGACATCCAATCGGCCATATTGGTCCTGTAGCCCAAGAACCGCACCCTGCTCCCTATTCCGAGTTCGGCAGCCATTTTCGGATACGGGCTTCCCTCAGTACCGCCAACAACCAACAGGTGAACATCCTGAATATTGCTAAGAGCTTTCAAGACGGTATCCAGGTTTTTGCGCGATGACTTGATGTCTCCGGCAAACAGGGCATAAAGCTTATCGTCTTCAAGCTGAAGCTCTGCGCGCGTTGCCCGCTCCGGATAAAATTCCTGCAGGTCAACGCCGTTCCATATAACCGCAATCCGCTCCCCGCCAATACCCGCATCCCGGATCAGCTCCTGCCTGATCCGCTCCGACACGGCAACAACAACGGAGGTCCGCTTCATCGCATGCTGCTCCAGATAGCGGTTCAAGCCTGTATAAACCCATTGATACAAGGAGGATAGGCTTTTGCGTTCCCGGAAAGGATGATAACGCGACGCCAGCCAGGCGCTGTGAACGAAATGAATGCAATTGATATCCGATCTCGCGTAAGTTACAAAGCCATTTACGACGATGAGATCGAGCTGCCTCTTTCTTGCTAACAGCTCGAAGGTCGTACGGATGGCGAACAGCTGGTTGCGAAGCAGCTCGGTTGGCACCCGGCCTGCGGACACCCTTCTCCATTCCACCTGAGGATGCCGCGCGAGGTCCTCCGACAGCTCGGAAGAGATGATCATTACCTCGTGTCCCTGTCTCAGAGCTTCGAGTATAACCTCGTAATTGACCCGGCCTTGTCCATCGCCTTTTCTCACCTTATGGGTGACGAAGCAGATTTTCATGATTCTCCTTCTCCCCCCTCAAGAAAATCATAGATACGAGAAACCATAAGCACGCCCCGCCGCTGCCCGGCAGGAAATTGTTGCTCATAAGCAATACTGCGGCGCCTGCCATCGAAGCAAAGGCGAGATGGTAATATTGGCTGGACTGCTTCTCTCTTTTTAGAGCCAGAACGGTAAGATAGATCAGGAAACCGAGAAATGCCAGCCCTCCCGGCAAACCGAAGGTATAAAAGATGTTGAGAAAGCCGTTATCAAACACCTGCATCGCATTTTCGTTCAGCTTCGCGCTAAGGCCCGTGCTGCCCAGGCCGTTGCCCATCGGGTTAACCGATATCGAATCCAGAATGAATGTCGAGAATGCAAGACGGTCGTTATAGGAGACATCCTCATTCAGATTGCCAAAGGTATCGAACCGATTCGTAATCGTCTCCGCCCCTGGCAATCCCGGAAGTATAAATTGATAGCATAGGAACAGCACGACGAGAATTGTGATCAGCTTGAATTTATGGGCGGACTTGGCTTGCAGGAAATAGACCAGAATCATCGCCGCAAGCGCGATCCAGCTGCTTCGGACAAGCGTGAGCAGAAACCCGAAAGCGACGATAACCATACCGATTAGGCCTAATGCCCGCCATTTTTTGTTCATGGTCATAACCGCTAGGGCAAATCCGAAAAACACGCCCGCAGGGCCCGGAGAGTTAAGCGTCGAAAACACCCTTACCTTTAGCGGCTCCGGCTTTCCGATCGACAGCATCTCCGAATGTATCATCCAGAACTTATCCCAGGGCGGAATAAGAAAATATTGATAGATGCCGTACACGGCCACGAGAACGGCTATATAAGCAAAGCCTTTAAGCAGCCAGTCCCTGGTGTGGCTTTGGAACGGGCTGACATTAACGTAAGCAATAATGAGGAGCGGAGTGGCATAGTTGATTAGGTCGAAGCTGGCTGCGATTCCGCCGTATTGAATGATGCCGATCAAAAATCCGTAAAGAAGAACGGAGAGGGCGATCATTTCGATCCGGAGTACCGTTTTCGACAGCTTCCTGAAGTTATTGACAATCGGGATCAGCATAACGAGGCTTACAAACAAGGGGGCAGTAGATAAAATCGGTGTCTCACTGTAAGCTCCAAAGCTCCAATCGAGCAGACGCCTCAGTTCGGGATAGATCGCCCATACCGCAAGCAGATAGGGCAGGTATAGGACGGGTTTTACCTGTTGGAGGAACCATCCGATCAACGTGAGGGCCATAACGATCGAAAGCTGCCACAGTCCCGCGAAATAATCGTGCATGGCGGCTAAGTAACCAATGATCAGCACCATAAGCAATACGGCGATTATGCTGATGCCCTTGAGCAGGATGACCCGGGTGATATCTAAGAGTTTGACCACATTTTCCACGTTTTCCAACCATCCCATCTGCCCGTGTATGTCGTGCGCAACTTCCGAAAGGCGGAAATGCCTTCGCGCGGAACCATTCGAATCATTTGTAACAACCCGGGAGAAGGGCTGCTGCCGACGAGCATGCTGTATAGAAGATAGACGGCTCTTCGGAATGCGCCGGAATGCTTCAGGATGATGTAGGTTTCATTATGTGCCATATTGATGCATGCGGTTTCGTTAAAGGTGTTCCGCTTGTCCTCATCGAATCGTTCCGCCGGATAATGGTTGACGCATACGCTTGGATCGTAAAGGACGCGCCAGCCTCCCTGTTTCACGCGCAGGCATATGCCGATCTCCAAATGAACCTGGGCGCCGCTGCCTTTGAGCCGGTCGTCAAATGCGATCGAACGAATCGCCTCCTTGCGGAAGCTCATATTGGCCCCTTTCAAAATATCGACCTCTCTGGCCTTTCCGATTCCAATATGATGGTTGCCGGACATTCTCCCAAACCAATACAGCTTTCCGACATCCTCGGACCGGCCGTATTCCAGCTTGCCGGAATGATAGACCCAGTCCTTTCCCCCAAGAGCCCCAAGCCGGGGATCCATGCTGTAATGCTTTTCGATTCGTTCCAGCCAGTCCGGATAAGCAACCGTATCGTCGTCCGTCATGACTATGATGTCGCCGGTCGCTTGCCCGAAGCCCTCGTTCAAAGCCGCTACCGCTCCCGGCTTACTCACAATGGCCTGCCTCAGCAGCTCCGAAGGATGTCCGGACAGGAAATCGATCGTTTCCTGATCCGAATCTCTCGCGACAACAATGATTTCATCCGGCAGCCTCTGCTGATTGAACAGTCCTTCCAGGCCATTCTTCAAGCTGCTTACGCGCTTATAGGACGGGATGACGACACTGATCCTCATGGGCCATTCACTTATCCTTCCTGCGAAAATTTGTTACTTCGAGGTTCCGTAATATTTCACGAAAGCGATGTCTTGCCGTTTCATCTGGTTAAATACCGCTCCAATAATGCGGGACTGTACAAAATCCAGCTTTTCCTTTGCCTTGCGGACATAAGCCTTCTTCACTTTTCCGGCATGAATAACCAGCAGTACGCCGTCGCAATAAGAGCTCATAATGAGACTGTCCGTTACGGGCAGGACGGGCGGGGTATCAAACAGAATCAGATCGTATCGCTCCTTGAGCTCTTCAAGAATGAGCTTCATCCGGTGGGATCCCAGCAGCTCCGCCGGATTGGGAGGCGTAGGTCCGGACGTGATGATATCGAGATTATCGATTCCGCCATCCTTGATAACTTCTTGCAGGGAGCTTTCCGCGGTCAGCAGATTGGTAAGGCCCTGCCTGTTCGTCTGCGCAAAGATTCGGTGGATCGTTGGCTTGCGAAGGTCGGTGTCAATAAGCAGCACCCGCTTTCCTTCCAAAGCGTAAGCAACCGCCAGATTCGAAATCACGGTGGACTTGCCTTCACCCGATTGGGCCGAGGCGGCCATCAACAGTTGGATCGGCGCATCTACCGAGGAGTATTGAATATTGGTTCTAAGCGTCCGGTAAGCTTCCGCTACCGGCGAGCTTGGATTTAGCAGGACAACTAACCGGCTGTCACTGGTTGATCGACGCATAGACATTGTCACCACCCGCTTCCTTGCGAATTAAAACTTGCTCTCCGCGCCGTCCGCGCATATCTTCCTTCTTCATCTTGCCCATTGCCGCAAGAAGCGGAATGCCGAGCACCTCTTTCAATTCCTCTTCGTTCTTCAAGGTGTCGTCCAAGAAATGAAGAATAAGGACCAGCGCCACGGAAGCAAGCAGCGACAGCACAAAAGCTACGAGAATACTGGTTACAAGGTTGATATTAACCGGATTATGAGGCCGGATATCATTTACTTTCGCTTCGTTTAGAATCGTGATGTTGTCGACATTCATAATTTTCGGGATTTCTTCCTTGAACACCAGCGAGATCGCGTTTACGGTCTCCGCCGCGCTTTCATAAGAAGTGGCCTGATAAGTCAGGTTAAGCACCTGGGAGTTCTCGTAAGAGTAAACTTGAAGAATTTTGGACATCTCGTATGAGGAGTCTGTGAGGTTAGGGTTTTTCTCCACTACTTTATCGAGTATGGCAGCGGAGCTGATAATCTCTTTGTAGGAGTCCATCAGCATCAGGTTGCTCTGAAGCAGCCCAACGTCGGGATATCCTTGCTGATACGTGCCCGAGGATTGATTGACGATCAATTTAGCCGTGGCTTCATAGATCGGCGTCGTATAAAAGGAGCTTTTTACCCCCGAAATCACACTGGCAAGCAGAACGAGTATAAGGATAAGCCACCACTTTTTCAGCACAATTCTCATGTATTGTTTAATCTCCACTTTGCACCTCCGCCAAGGCTTCTTGATACATTATGTATATAACTTTATGATACAATTAGTAGCATGTCAAGCTTATTCTACATGAAAAGCCAGTTATCCCGGCTTATGCGGAATAGCTGGCTTCGTCATTTCCAAGATCATTCAGACGCTTATCCAGGCAGCATCGTCACTTGCAGTTTTCCGTTTACAAGCTCGATACGGCCTCTTGCCCCCGTCGTTTTGTCAGTCAGAATAAAGGCGTCTCCGCTCTCAATGGCGGCCTTCGAATAAGCATGACCGTAAGGAGAATAGGCTGCGTTGTAATCGTAAGAAACCATTACGGCAGCGATATAAGTCGGCGCGCTAGGAGAAAGGTCGAAGAACGATGCCGAGTAGGCATTGGCGTTAGGCGCATATTGCTCATTGCAGGTGATCTTCGTCCATTGGTTCACCGTCACGTCGAAGGTGAAATCATACAGCGTCATCGAGCTGCCGAATTCCAACCGGCTTCGGCAGCGCGCTTGCGGGGAGAGGATAAAGTATTCGAAGGCAATGTAACGATTCGTATCAACGGAGAGCGGGACCGGGTTAAACGGAATCGCGACATACGGACTGTTGCCGTTTGGACTTATTTTCAGGACCGCCGTCATGCTTTTATCCACGTAGGTTTTCATTTCGGCGGAAAAAGGGACGGGAAGCGTGGCCAGGTTAGTCACCATGGATAACGCGGCACCCGTTGCCGTCCAGCTCTTCAGCAGCTCCGGATTCTGAATGAGGTTGCCATGGCCAAGCGGATTGTTGGCCTTGGCGCGGATCGATTGCCCGACAAGCAGCGGAGTCGAATATTGAAGCGACGTATCGATATACCTTTCCGCAATAACGCAATAGTCCGGCTGCAGGCCCGACAGAATGACATCGTCGCCCAAATATTCGATATATGCCGTACCCAGTTGCCCGGGCGCACCCGACAGCATTACCGTTCCTTCGATATCCTTGAAATCGCAGTTGGCGACGGTACCGAAATAAACGGCAAAGCTTTGCTTCGTATTGCGCGCTTTCAAAGCATCCGGCAGAGCAAACTCCGTAGCCGACGAATTGAGGGTTGACCAGGACATTCCGAAGCCTGAGATCGATAGTCCCGCCGACAAAGAGGCTGGCAGCAGCTTTATCGCCGCTTCGCCGACATATTCGAACCGGACCGATTCTAAAGTGCCGTAAATTCCGTTAACGACATCAGGTACGGAAGCGGCATCGATCACCTGATAAATGCCATACGGCGAATAACCCATGTGAACGCGCTGCAGCGTAACCGCCATGCCGCCATAATGCCCCGCATGCTCCTTGACGCCAATCATCAAACCGCAAAACGCGCCGGACACCATGCCGCCTTGAATGAAATAATCCTCGCTGTTGCGCATGCAATACATGCCGATAAGTCCATTCCAGGAGCAGTCATAGGATGTCACATGGCCGTCCGTGCTGTTGAGCAGCAGACCTACCTTTACCTGACGGGTTGCCACGCAGCGGAGAATCGGTCTTGCTCCGCCCGCAACCTCGATCGCTGCCGTTCCTGCTGCAAACATCGTATATTGGCTTTGGTCGTACAGGCTTTTGTTTACCCAAGTCGCGAGATTTGCGGTATTGTACGCCACCTGGCCATAGATGCCGAAGTCTTCGAAATTCGCGTCGATTCCCGCGTTCTCGATACGGATACACGGAAGCAGGTCGGTCTTCGTATCAATCGGATCCCAGAGCAGAAGCGAGCCGGATTGGCCGTCGTCCAAAAAGGTCGCCGCTCCGTACATCCCGCGGGAGTTATTCGTAATCGTCTGCCGAATCCGGTATTTGCCCACCGGGATAAAGATCCGGAACTTCTTGTTGCAGAGTGCCATTGCGGCTTGAAAGGCCGCGGTGTCGTCCGTAACCCCGTCGCCCGCCGCACCAAACCATGTCGGATAAATATCGCCTACCTTTGGCGTACCCGCGATGACTCCTCCGGCGGAAATATCGAAGATCCAATCGTAAAGACTTGCCGCAATGGTTCCGTTTACAGTTATCGTAATTCCTTTTGCCGGCTTCAGCCGGGCGCCGCGGGCGAACTCCAGCCGTTTGTTCGCAGGTATCGCAATGCTCTTTTCTATCAGATATACGCCGGGCGGGACAAAGATCCCTGTTGCTGCCGTGTCGTTGACTGCCGCGAGGAGAGCGTTGTAGCTGCCGGCAGCGCCGCTGGCATCAGCCCCCTTCCAACGAATGTCTAATCCTCTCGCACCAAGCTCGTTGTCGAGTGCAGCAAAGTTTGCGTTTAATTCGGATGGTTTGACCGTTTCGGAAGTTCCCCAGCTGTTCATGCCCATGTTGCTAGTTTTGCCTGTCGCCATACATCCTCCTCCTTTCTTCTCCTCCTTCCATATATGCAGCCAATCTAGCAGCTGCAACCGCAATCAGCCCTTCCAGATAGATTAGATTTATCTAATAGAAAAGCGCATTCTCCTCCTAAAGGAGTAGAATGCGCTTAGCCCGCTGGCCCGCGTGCTTCTTACATATTCGTACAATGCTCTTCGACTTCTTCCCAGGTATTGTACAGCTCGACAATCCGGCTGTCCTCATCTCCGTTGCCGGATTGCACAATGATAATCTCGAGCTCGGATACGGCGCGGATGCTATGCAGCGTCTTCATCGGAATATGAAGCACGTTACCCGCCTTCACCCGCATGTAATTGCCGTTCTGAATGAATTCGCCTTCGCCCTTCACGATGGTCCATACTTCTTCCCGGTTTATATGCAGCTGGTAGCTGATGTTGCGCCCCTGCAGGATCCCTACCCGTTTCGTGACCACCAGGCGGCCGTCGTCATAGCGCTGGTCATCCAAAATTCTTGCCCAGCCCCAGCTTCGCTCCTCGAACATCGGCCCCTGATTATAATTAATGAAGTCCTTCACTCTTGGGCTGGCGCTTTTGTCCGCCACGAGAATGCCGTCCGGGCTGACCGCCACCACCACGTTGGACAAGCCAAGAATGGAGACCGGTATATCGATTTCATTAATCAGATGAGTGTTTACGCTATCCTCGCTAATCATCCCTTTGCCGATCAGCTTGTTCCCCATCTCTTCCGTTAACGTATTCCAGGTGCCAAGATCCTTCCAGTACCCTTCATACGGAGTAACGACGATCCGTTCTGTCCGCTCAACCACCTCATAGTCAAAGCTGACCTTTGGCAGGGTATGATACTGCCGCACCAGCTCCTTATAATGAAGAGGCAGCCCCCTTTGCTCCAGCAGTCCGATCAGGAAGCCAAGCTTAAAAGCAAATACGCCGCAATTCCAGAGCGCATCGTACTCCTCGATTAGCCGCGCCGCGCGTTCTTCATCCGGCTTTTCTTCGAACCGGTTCACCTGGCGGTAACCGGCCTCCCTCTGCCTGTCAGAGGCAGAGGGCACGATATAACCGTATTTCGAGGAAGGATAGGTTGGTTTGACGCCGATCAAGGCGAGGTTAGCCCCGGATTCATTCAGAACAGCCTCCAGCTGCTTGACCTCGTCAAAGAAACGACCCTCTACATAGGGATCAACCGGCAGAATTGCAATCACTTCGTCTAGTCCGACTTCTTGCTCGGAGTAGAGGTATGCTGCCGTTAAAGCAATCGCTGCAAAGGTATCCCTTCGTTCCGGCTCGATAATAAGCGGCACATGGCGTCCGATCTGATTGTGCATCATTTCCATCTGGGATTTGCCGGTAGCTATATAGCTGCTTTCCCCTAGACCCCGCTCCGTAATTTGACCCCATACCCGCTGCACCATCGACACGAGCTGATGCCGTTCATCCTCGAGCACCTTCAGGAACTGCTTGGAGCGCGCATCATTGGAAAGCGGCCAGAGCCTTTTTCCGGATCCGCCCGATAACAGGACAAGCTTCATTCCGAACCCCCTCCGTTTCGCCGATGTCTCTAGTAAGCGTTCTTGGAGCCGAACATGACCCTTACCGTAAGCAGCATCAGCTTCAGATCAAGCAGGAATCCACGCTCCTCAATATATTTCAGGTCAAGCTCGACCATTTCCTTAAAGCTGAGCTCGTTGCGCCCGCTCACCTGCCATAAGCCCGTACAGCCGGGCAATACCTTGAGGCGGAGCTTATCGTAGCTTGTATACTCGTTTACTTCGCGCGGCAGGGCTGGACGCGGACCTACCAGCGACATGTCCCCGCGGATGACGTTCCACAGCTGAGGAAGCTCGTCAATGCTTGTTTTCCGGATGAATTTGCCTACCTTTGTAATGCGGGGATCTTCCTTCATCTTGAACATGGCGCCTTCAATCTCATTCTGGCTTAGCAGCGTCTCCAGCATCTCCTCGGCATTAGCTACCATGGAACGGAATTTGAACATTCTGAATGTCTGCTCATTGCGGCCAACCCGTGTTTGATAGAAAAAAACCGAGCCTTTTGGACTTTCGAGCTTAATTAATAGGGCAACAAGAAGGAATAACGGGGAAAGCAGAATTAAACCCAAGCTGGCGGCAATGAGGTCAAAGCCGCGCTTGACCATGATATAGATACGAAGAGGCCGACGCTCGTAGGCGGTATATATGGTCGCTGCATCAAAAACTGCTTCGAGATCATTTTGCTGAGGAGTCGGAGCCATCAACATTCACCTCTAATTAATCTTATTGGACTGCTCCCGCAGCATCATTTCTTCCATGGCAGCGAGCAGGGGAATACGGAGTTCTTCATTTCTGAGCGCGAAATCGATCGTGGTTGTAATAAAGCCTAGCTTCTCGCCCACGTCATAGCGGGTTCCCTCGAAATCATACGCGTAAACGCCTTGCGATTCATTCAACTTCTGGATCGCGTCGGTCAGCTGGATCTCTCCCCCGGCGCCCTCCTCCTGGTCTTTCAGGCAGTCGAATATTTCAGGGGTCAGAATATACCGCCCCATAATCGCAAGATTGGAAGGCGCCTGTCCCTTGGCCGGCTTCTCGACAAAACGCTTTACCTGATACAGCCGGTCAAAGCTTTCGATCGGGTCCACAATGCCATACCGGTGCGTCTGGTCCTCCTGGACGGTCTGAACCCCTATGACGGAGCGCTCCGTCCGTTCGTACTGCTCGATCAGCTGCTTCACGCAAGGCACTTGGGACTGCACAATATCATCCCCAAGCAGCACGGCAAAAGGTTCATCCCCGATAAAATTGCGTGCGCACCATACCGCGTGGCCAAGCCCGCGCGCCTCTTTTTGGCGGATATAATGAATATCCACGTTAGAGGAACGCCGAACCTCGTCCAGCAGATCGAACTTGCCTTTGCTGAACAAATTATGCTCCAGCTCGAAGGCATGGTCGAAATGGTCCTCGATCGCTCTTTTTCCTTTGCCCGTTACGATAATGATGTCTTCAATGCCAGATGCAATCGCTTCTTCCACAATGTACTGGATCGTAGGTTTATCGACGATGGGCAGCATTTCTTTCGGCATCGCTTTCGTTGCCGGAAGGAACCGGGTTCCGAGTCCGGCAGCAGGAATAATAGCCTTTTTCACCTTATTCATTACACTCTCACCCTCACCTATCCGATATCGTTTCTCTATAAAATACAAGCCCTGACTTATGGTCTAGGGCTGCCAAACCGAATCCGTTATTTCGATTATTCCTTATTGGTTCAGCGTCGCGTATGTAGGTTCGTTAAGCTCTTTCTTCATCTTGACGTTCGGTTTGTTCTTAAGCCCCATGTCCTGCTTGTTGATCTTGTTGATCAGGGCAAGAACCGGCAGATCCAGAGTTTGCAGCATCTCCGCTTCGTTCTTGATCGTATCGTCAAGATAATCGAGCAGAAAGATGATACCGACCGCCAGCATGCAAGAGACGATAAAGCTGATCAGCATATTGAGAATCGGACTGTTATTGATCGGGCTAGGAATATCCTTGTCATCAGCTTTATCGAGAATGGTCACATTGTCGACCTGCATGATATGAGGGATTTGATCCTTGAATATTTCCGATACCGTGTTTACGATTTGCGCAGCCTGTTTGTACGAGGCACCGGTATAGATGATGTCCATCACCTGCGATTCATCGGCCGATTCCACCTTTACCTTCTTCGACAATTGATCAGCGGTAATGGCAAGATTCGGATTTTTCTCGACGACCTTTTCCATGATGTAGGCCGATTCTACAATTTTTTTATAGGAATTAATAAGCATGACATTGGATTGCAGCAGACCAAGATTCAATGTTTCCACGCCGGCTTGCTGGGGAGATTGATTGACGATAAGAGTAGCCTTGGCTTGATAGATCGGGGTTGTGAAAAAGTAGCTTTTAACGCCTGTTGCCACGACGGCAACCATAACGATGGCGGCAATCAGCCACCATTTCTTCAATAGGATCTGCGCATACTGCTTAAGTTCCACTCGCTTCCCTCCTGCAGCCTTGTAGGACTTTAGATACAATTCGTATCAACATTTGTATACCTTACTTTAAGATACAAATCGTATCATGTCAATAGTTTTTTCATCGATTTTCATAATTTTGCGACATATCGTTGCAGTGAAACCTTTCGGCACAAAGAAAACCCCCATGCAAACGGTTACCGTTTGAATAGGGGTTTTGGTGCGTTTCTAGTCTATGCGTTCGGCTTCCTGCCGTCCCAATCGCTTAGGAATTTCGCGATGCCGGCATCCGTAAGCGGATGCTTCCATAGAGACGGCAGGAGAGTGCCGGGGATCGTCGCAATATGGGCTCCGGCCAGCGCAGCCTGCTCGACATGCCCGATATGGCGGATGCTTGCCGCGATGATCTCCGCATGCATCCCGTAGTTGTGAAGGATCGTCCGAAGATCCCTAATAAGTCCCATGCCATCCGTACCAATATCATCCAGGCGCCCGACAAAAGGACTGACGTAGGTTGCTCCTGCTTTGGCAGCCATCAGGCCTTGCGCGGCCGTAAAGATCAGCGTCACATTGGTCTTAATGCCTTTTTCCGACAAGGCTCGCGTTGCGTACAGACCGTCCTCGGTCATGGGGAGCTTAATGACGATATTTGGCGCCCAATCCGCGATATCGAAAGCCTCCATCAGCATCTCTTCGGACGTCGTTCCGATTACTTCCGCACTGATCGGACCATGGACGAAGCCTGCAATTTCCTGGATGACCTCCTTGAAATCACGGCCTGCCTTCGCAATGAGGGACGGGTTCGTCGTTACCCCGTCAACGAGGCCAAGCCTTGCAATTCTTTTAATTTCCTCTACGTTAGCCGTATCCAGGAAAAACTTCATAGCTGTCCGCCAAAAAACATTTCGATTTCGCGTTCCGCGCTCTCGACGGAATCGGAGCCGTGAACAATATTGCTCTCCACGCTTAATGCATAATCGCCGCGAATCGTACCGGCATCCGCATCCGTGGGATTCGTGCGGCCGATTAAAGTACGCGCGTTTTTAACGGCACCGGGGCCTTCCCAGACCATGGCGAAAGAAGGACCTGAAGTAATGAACTCGACGAGTTCGCCAAAGAAAGGCTTCTCCGCGTGCTCGCTGTAATGGCGCTCCGCCAGAGGCGTATCGATCTCGATCAATTTCGCCTGTATGAGCTTAAAGCCTTTGTGCTCGAATCTTGCTATTATGCTGCCGATTAATCCACGCTTCACGCCATCGGGCTTCACCATGACAAAGGTTCGTTCCATTTCCATTCCTTCTTTCAAGTTTATTTGCGCAATAGAGGTTTGTTCGGTAAATAATGAAGCGACTTTACATACCGCACGGTGCGCGTCTGCGCCCGCATCACCATGGAATGCGTCTCCGCGCGCTGATCCGGCATATAGCGTACTCCACCGAGAAACTCGCCGGGCGTTACGCCCGTTGCCGCGAAAATAACGTCCCCCGTTCCAACCATATCGTTGATCGTTAATATTTTGCGAGGGTCCGTCAATCCCATGGAGACGCAGCGATCGTACTGCTCTTCGCTTTCGGGAATCAGCCTGCCTTGAATTTCCCCGCCCAGGCTTTTGAGAGCGGCCGCCGCAAGCACGCCTTCCGGCGCACCGCCCGAGCCGACGTAAAGATCGATGCCCGCTTCCGGAAAAGACGGCGCAAGCGCTCCCGCGACGTCCCCGTCCGATAAAAACTTGATCCGGACGCCCGCTTCCCTCAAGTCGCGGGTCATTTCCGCATGGCGCTCACGGTCCAGAATCATCACGGTCAGATCCGTGATTGGCTTATCCAGCGCAAGCGCGGCCTTCTCCAGCGTAATGCGGATCGGGTCCTTCAGCGACAGCTTTCCGGCAAGCGCCGGTCCAACCGCAAGCTTCTCCATATACATGTCTGGCGCGTGAAGGAGCTGGCCTTTGCCGGCTACGGCCAATACGGCCATTGCGTTATTGAGTCCCCGCGCTACGATCTCCGTCCCTTCAAGCGGATCAACCGCAACATCCACCTCGGGTCCCAGCATGCTGCCGACCTGCTCGCCGATGTAGAGCATCGGCGCTTCATCCATTTCGCCTTCTCCTATAACAACCGTACCACGGATCGATACCGTATCAAACATGCTTCGCATCGCTTCGGTTGCTGCACCGTCGGCGCCGTTCTTGTCTCCCCGGCCCATCCAAGGGGAAGCAGCAAGCGCCGCAAGCTCCGTGACTCGAACCAGCTCTAAAGACAATTCGCGTTCTAACATTTTTGGGCATCCTCTCATACGTATTGCCATTTTTATGCGATAAATACGTTGGCGGCGTTTTTTTGCGAAAAGATTTTGTGCTATCCGAAATTCAAGATAAATGTTCAATAATAAGTCCCGCAGTCTCTTCAATCGCTCGATTCGTAACGTCGATAACCGGGCATCGGAATGCCTCCATCACGCTGGAAGCGTAAGCGAGCTCCTCCATAATGCGCTCCATGGAAGCGTATTGCGCGGACTCCGGAAGCCCTAGCGTCTTGAGGCGCTCAGTGCGGATATGCAGCAACTGCTCGGGCTTCATCGTAAGTCCTACAATCAGCCGGCCCGGTGCCGGCGTAAGCTCTGCCGGCGGTCTGACCTCCGGCATTAGCGGCAGATTCGCCGTTTTGATTCCTTTATGGGATAGGAAGATGCTCAGCGGCGTCTTGGACGTCCGCGACACGCCGATGAGCACCACTTGAGCTTGCATTAGGCCGCGCGCATCCTTGCCGTCGTCGTATTTAACGGCGAATTCGATCGCTTCCATCCTGCGGTAATAATCGTCGTCGATGGAATGGAGAAGTCCCGGCTTGCGCTTTGGCGAGCTGCCGAAGGTGTCGACGAAAGCCTGCATCATCGGCCCCATCACGTCTACCGCCCGTACTCCCCACCGGAACGACTCTTCCTTCATTAACTCACGCAGTTCCGGCTGAACCAGCGTATAGCTGATAAATCCGCCTGTCCGGGCAGCCTCCGCGACGATCTGGATAACTTCCTCTTCGGTTTTGATATGGCCGAACCGTTTAATTTTGACGTGATCGGACGCGAACTGCCGCAAGGTCGCTTTGGCGACGGCCTCCGCGGTCTCCCCTACCGCATCCGAACAAACATAGATAATTTGCTCTGACATATGCTCCTAATCCCCCAGTTCCGCAGCTGTCGCAATATCCGACATTAGCCGGATAATGTTCGATTTCGATACCCATCCGCTAATTTCCGGTCCGCCCTCGCCGGGAATGATAACCGGCAGGCAGTCTACTTGATGGAGCATCATCTTTCGAATCGCATCCGAAACGGATTCATCAGGAACAAGCGTGACGATATTCGGATAACGCGTCATGACCATACTGACCGGTATAGCGCCGGCACCCGGGTTTCCGAGCGTGATCTTGAGCAAATCCTTGGGCGTAACAATCCCCGCGAGATTCTTGTTCTCGTTCACGATGAGCAGCGTGTTGGCGTTCTCCGTAAACAAGGTAATAACCGCATCCTGGACGGATAACGTCTCCGGAATATTGACCGGAACGCCTTGAATCTCGTGAACCTTGATATTGTCAAAGCGCTGGCGCGCTGCCGTGTCATCGGTAGACCGGTAGGTTTCGCCGAGAAAATAGCCAACCTTCGGTTTCGCGTCAAGCAGGTTCAGCATCACGAGAAGCGACAGGTCCGAGCGCAGCGTGGGGCGGCTGACGCCCGTATACTCCGCAAGCTGCTCCCCCGTGATCGGCGCATGCTTTTTAACTAGCTCTAGCAATTCTAGCTGGCGATTCGATAGCTGGATAACGGTTCACCCTCTCCTCTTTTTAATACGCACATTTACCTATATAACCATCATTAATCGGATATAATATAGCACATATATATTTAATACACAATATATGTTTGATTACCCTCAAATTGTGCTCTATTTATGCTGTGTGAATGGTAAGTGGGGCGGGGGGCCGCGCTTTGTTACTAGTACTTACTCGTCTGCTCCCGATGTCTAATCAACTACTCTCTCCCATCCATCGTCTGGCCGATCGTGTGCAGCTGGCTTTATGCCTGGTAATCGACTACATACATCCTTCCACATCTCGCCCGACCGCCTGCAGCAAGCCTTTTGCCTGCTAATCGACTACTAATTCCTCACGAAATAACTCTCCCTTGATGCACTACCAACAAAATGGTATTTTCTACACAAATCAGATTTCGGCCGTGAAGAACACGCCGCGGTTCCAAACGTTAACGTTTGGAACCGCGGCGTGTTTTTTTATTTTTAGAAAGGAGCCAAGGTAACGTGTCATTTCAATCCGTCCATCAAAAATGGTTCAACATGCACCTCAAAAACGTAAAGGAAAAAAAGAAAGACTTGTTCAAGGGCATGCTCATGCGGAGACTCTGTTTCTGCCAAATGTATGGTACCCAGAGCATCTGTATCCCGAATATGAGGTAGCAGACTTCCGTGACGGAAAAAGATACCTGGATTTTGCATATCTCAAATATCCGTTGAAACTTAATTTCGAGATTGACGGTTATGGCCCTCATCATTCCCAGTCCAGCCGCAGTCAATTCTCGGACGATAGGATACGCCAAAATCACCTAATGATTGACGGCTGGCGGGTTCTACGTTTCTCCTGCGAAGATGTTATTGAGAGACCCCGCATGTGTGAACAGATTGTACAGCAGTTTAAGTGTTGGTTGAATCAGTATCACAGTGAGCGTTCTTCGAAAAGTATCATACAACGGGAAATCCTGCAGCTTGCTCTTCGTTCAGAAAAACCAATCCGATCTAGCGATGTAAGCTGCCTCTTGTCCATTCATATCGATACTGCCCGGCGTTTTCTGCGGAAAATGGTAAAGGAGAACATATTACTACCCGGAGGGGCTGGAACTCTACGTTTTCATACCTTTGTGGCCAACCGCGAAAACTTGGATGAGCGAATCATCCGCTAACAGAAATAACTGCTGTGAGATACAAAAAAAGCGCATCATCCCATGGATGATACGCTTTCCCCGATAACCTATTCCGTCAACTCCAGGAACAGGTCAATGTCTTTCGTCGTTAGCTCAACCGCATCTCGCCAGAAATCCGCTTCCTCGAGGTTGACGCCCAAATGCTTCTTCGCCAGCTCCTCTACCGTCATGCGGCCTGTGTCGCGCAGAAGCTGCACGTAACGTTCCGCGAACGCCGGTCCTTCCTGCAGGGCGCGCGCATAGATCCCAGCACTGAACAGGTAGCCAAACGTGTACGGGAAGTTGTAAAACGGTACGCTTGTAATATAGAAGTGGAGCTTGGAGGCCCAGAAATGCGGATGCAGCTCGCCTAGCGCCCCGCTGAACGCTTCGCGCTGCGCTTCCTCCATCAGGCTGTTCAGCTTCTCAACCGGTACAATACCTTGCTTGCGTTCCTCATAGAACCGCGTCTCGAACAATACCCGCGCATGAATGTTCATAAAGAACGCTACGGCGTTCTGGATTTTGTCCTCCAGGAGGCCTAGCTTTTCTTCGCGGTCAACGGCCGTCTTCATCGCCGAATCCGATACGATCAGCTCGGCAAAAGTCGAAGCCGTCTCCGCTACGTTCATCGCGTACTCCTGCGACAGCGCCGGCAGATCATCCATGACATATTGATGGTACGCGTGTCCAAGCTCATGGGCCAGCGTCGAAACGTTATCCGCAGTTCCCGAGTAGGTCATGAAAATCCGTGTCTGACGGCTCTTAGGGAAGGAAGTGCAGAAGCCTCCAGGGCGTTTGCCCGCCCGGTCTTCCGCTTCAATCCAGGCGTCACGGAAAGCCATTTCCGAGAAATCCGCCATATCCGGGCTGAACTTGCGGAACTGCTCCACGATAAACCTCGCGCCTTCGTCGAAACCGATTGTGCGTGCCGAGGAGCCAAGCGGCGCGCTGACATCATGCCAGTCCAGCTTCTCAAGCCCCAGCAGCTTCGCTTTCCGTTCCAGGTAACGGACAAGCTTCGGCTTGCCTTCATTGATTGCCGACCACATCGCGTTAAAGGTAGCTTCGGACATCCGGTTAATTTGCAGCGGCTCCTTCAGCACCGAGTCCCAGCCGCGTTTGCCGTACAGCTTCAGCCTGAAGCCAGCGAGGCGGTTCAGCGCGTCCGCGCACAGCTCCGCGGCATCCCCCCACTCGCGCTCCCACTCGGCAAAAGCACGGATACGAACCGAACGGTCGCCGTCCGACAATCGGTTGAACATTTGTCCTGCGGAGAGCACCTTCTCCTCCCCGTTCTCGCCGATATCCGTAAATTTCGCGCGGGATACGATCAAATCGTACAAGGCACCCCAGCCGTGATAGCCGTCAACCGCGAGGTCGCCGGCCAGCGCTTCAAGCTCCGGCGCAAGCTTTTCCTTAGCCAGCTCCCGGCGTTCGGTCAAGCTGAACGCGACCTCGCCAAGCGAGCCGTCGCTGACGATACCGGTCCATTCCTCATCGCCAATCTGGCGAAGCTCGTTATCGTAACGCGTTAACGCGCCAAGCAGCTTGGCGCTGATCGTTTTTACGCGGTCGCTCAGGCCGCTCGCCGCGGTGTCTTTCATATTTTGCGCCTGCAGGCATTCAACGAACGATTCCGATTGACGCAGACGGATCAGCACGGACTGCAGAATAGCCGTCGCGTCCTCAATCTTTTTCATGATCTCCAAGGAGTTGTTAGACAGCAGCCGGTCCAGCTCGGCTACATCCTTCTCGATGCCGGCCAATTCACTGGCGAAAGCGGCCGAACCCGAGCCTCCTTCATAAAACGTCTCCAAGTCCCATTTCATTGGATAATTGCTTGTCGTCATTCAACCGTTCCTCTCCTTCGCGTTTGTATTGGCCTCTGGTATGTAAAGCCTTCAACAGAAAAACACCGCCACAAAAAGATCGACAAATAAATTTGCGCAATCTTGCTTCAGCGGTGTATAACTTAATTATATCCAGATTGGAGGAATAACACCATGTCACAACCCTTGCAAATTTCACCCGAAACCGCAATCAAGTTGTCCAAGCAGCTTGGCGTGCCGCTCGAGCATTTAATGCATATGCCTAAACATATATTACTGCAGAAGCTCACCGAACTGGCAAAAGCGGAAGCAGAGGCCGGCAAGCCGTCTGAATCCGCTCCAGGCACGGAGGAGTCGTCCTCATGATTCCGTTCGAGAGGACTTGGCCCTACGACATTGTGATGAAGGACGTTTACGTTCCCAGCTGCCCCTTCTGCCGCAGCGAGAACGTTCTCATCCCGCTTCGCGTTCGGGAGATTGAGGACATTCAGCATGGCAAGAAAAAACTGCTTGTTTTCCCGTGCTGCCACAACAAAGTTACGGTCCTCGATATGGACCAAGACTATATTTTGACGGATCAAAGTCTCCGCAAGCTGAGCCATTAATGCAGGACAAGCCCTTTATGCCGTCGTCTGCACGGGAGCCTCAGTCTCTCCCGTCGCAGCGGTCGGCGATACCGGATGTCCCTGCTCCAGCTGTTCCCGGATAAGCTGCCATTGCTCGCGGCTCCGCCGGATCATGGCCTCATCCATAATGCGCTTGTCGCTGACAATGCGCGAGAACCATTTGACCGCTTCCGACAGCTCGCCCGTTCGCCGGTTGAGTTCCCCGATAATGTACATCAGCTTCGCATTGTTTAATTGCGAGCCTTCTTCCTCGTAGACCTTGATATATGCCTGAAGAGCGAAGCGCATAAAGCGCAGCTCCTCCTGCCGATTTCCCTCGTAACGGTACAGCCATGCGATATGATGCAAAATACCCGCTATTACTCTAGGCTTTTCGTCAACCGCCTGCGCCGACAATAAAGCGAGCTTGTACACCTTCATCGCCTGCGCCGCATCGCGTTCGCCGCCATAATCATACGGAGTCCAGCGCGAGCCGATCTGCTCCAAATAATCTTTGCGCTGCCGCTCGGTAAGTCTTTGCGTACCATTCTCCGTTGTTGCAAATCCGCAAGTCGGACAGACCCGGACGACATAAAAATCCGGATTTGCTTCCGCCCGGTAATAACCGCAAAAATCAGAATCGATAGCCAACGCTTTTTTAAAGCTTGGGCGAACTCTTGATGTCATAAAGATGGTCTCACAGCAAATGCAATTCATCTTTGACTGATAGAGCGGCTCCATACCAAATCCATCTCCTATTCGGGTGTGTTCACAAAATGGTAGGCCGGACCTGACAATCTCTCGATAATATACGCTTGCAGCTCTTCATCAAGGCCGGAAGCCTCCTGCAGGGCCCGCTTCATGCAATCAAGCCAGGCTTCCGCATGCTTCGGCGTGATCGGAAAAGGCATATGCCGCGCCCGCATCATCGGATGGCCGTATTCGTCCGAAAACAGCGCAGGTCCTCCAAAAAACTGCGTCAAAAACATAATCTGCTTTTCCATAACGGGGATGATGTTCTCCGGAAATAATGGACCAATCAACTCATGTGCCTGCACTTTAGGGTAAAAAGACTCAACGATTCGTCTTAAAGTCTCAGCTCCACCAATTGCTTCATAAAGGCTTATATTCCTATTCATCGTCAATTTCATCTCCATCATGTAGGTATTTAGTATTATAACACAAAAAAAACCCCGCATCGTCGCCAATGCGGGATTATTATTGATTAGCTGCAACGATTAACCTTCGTAGTCCTCTTCTCCCGGTGCCGTCAGTGATTCTCGGATGACATACACGAACGCACAGACCAGAATGCCAGCGATTATACTCATTATCATCACTCCAAGCCTTCAAAGGTACCTTCATTGTAACATAAAAAAACGGACCGTCCAGCCCCTTTTGCAAGCGTTTTCTTAGAATTATGAAAAATATTTTCCCTCACAAAACAGACACCTTTAGTGATGGATGTCCACCTTTCTTCATAAACATCATGTAGGGGTTGTACATTATGTTTTTTCGCATGTCCAAATGTCCAAAGGAGGACGCATCCATGCTCCGAACGCTCACCCGGCCGGCCTCGATAACCGGCCTCATCGCCCTGCTCATCGTCCTGCTGATGGCGGTGTTCCCCTCCCAAACGCTGGAGTCGGCGCTGCGGGGATTGTCGATATGGTGGCAGGTTTTGTTCCCGGCTCTCTTCCCTTTCTTCGTCATTTCCGAGCTATTGCTCGGCTTCGGGATTGTCCACTTCTTCGGAAAGCTGCTGGATCCGCTGATGAGGCCCTTATTCCGCCTTCCGGGCATCGGAAGCTTTGTCGTTACGATGGGATATGTATCGGGCTATCCGGTTGGAGCAAGGCTTACCGCCCAGCTGTGGGAGCAGGGCCTTGTCAAACGCGCGGAAGGCGAGCGGCTTGTCGCTTTCACAACTACCTCGGATCCGATCTTCCTGATCGGCGCCGTATCGGTCGGCTTTTTCCATAACGCCGCTCTAGCACCGCTGCTCGCAGCCGCCCACTACGGCGGCGCCTTTATTATCGGGCTCCTCATGCGGTTTCATGACCGCCATGAGCCGGTTACCGAATCCGTAAGGCGAATGCCGTTGCGCCGCGCCTCGCGCCTGGTGGAAGCAACGAAAGCGATGCATGAAGCGCGGCTTATGGATGGGCGAAGCCTTGGCAAGCTGCTGCAGGACAGCATTCAATCCGCGCTTCGCCTGATGATGGTTGTAGGCGGACTTGTCGTTTTTTTCTCCGTTGTGATGGAGCTTCTCACTCATGCCGGCGTCGTTGAGGCATTGGCCGAGGGGCTGCGCTTATTGTTTGGCGCCGTTGGTCTTCCGGCGAAGCTTGCCGACGCCATCGTATTTGGCTTATTCGAGGTTACGCTTGGCGCGCGGGCTGCGGGGGAAGCAGGAACAGGATTGCTGCACCAGACCGCTATTGCTGCTTGGATTCTGTCTTGGGGAGGGCTGTCCGTGCATGCGCAGGTGGTTAGCCTGCTAAGCCGCACCGATCTGCGGTATATGCCCCTTATGCTTGCCCGTCTGGCTCATGCTTTTATCTCCGCTGCCCTCGTCTATCTGCTGTGGGGATGGCTCGCACCTTAAACTTTTGTATCGGCGTTGAATTTGAAGCCATATTCCTATATCATCATTAGTATCTTTGAATTGGCCGGAAGGGGTTTAAATTTCTTGAAATATGCAGTCATCGATCGTGGCGATCAATTATCGAAATCATTAGCGGAGCGATTCCATCAGCTGGCGGCAGAACGCGGGCTTACGCGTCATGACGAAACGCCGGACATCATTGTGTCCATTGGCGGAGACGGAACGCTGCTCCAGGCTTTCCACAAATATACCGACCGGGTAACCGATGTATCCTTTGTTGGCATTCATACGGGCCATCTGGGCTTTTACGCCGACTGGAAAGCCGATGAATTAGAGACGCTTGTCACCTTGATGGCGGAAGAAACGCCCCATCTCGTCCGTTATCCGCTTGCGGAAATCGCGGTGGAAACCGATGAGCAAAATTATTACTACCTGGCGCTAAACGAATTTACGTTAAAGGGCGTTGACGCTACCCTCGTCGTGCAGCTTAGCGTTAACGACGAGTCGTTCGAAATGTTCCGGGGCGACGGGATCGTCATCTCTACTCCGTCAGGAAGCACGGCTTACAACAAAAGCGTCGGCGGCGCTATCGTCCACCCGTCCATTGAATCGCTGCAGATTGCAGAGATCGCGTCGATCAACAACCGGGTGTACCGTACGCTTGGGTCGTCGTTCCTGCTTCCGCAGCATCATCACTGCGATATTATATCGAAAAAGGAACAACGCCTGCTGCTTACGATCGACCATCTAAGCCTTCAACGGACCGATATCCGATCTATCCGCTGCAGCGTTTCTACCCGCAAAGTCAGCTTTGCGCGGTACCGTCCGTTCCCGTTCTGGAACCGCGTCCGCGATGCGTTTGTCGATATGTGAGTATACAAAAAGGGCTGTCCGCTGGTCTCGATGACCTGCGGACAGCCCTTTCGTTATGTTTAAGGGCGGTTTCCTTGCTCTTTGTTGTTCTCCTTATTCCTGTCCCGCTCTCCGCGTTCTCCCCGCTCCCGCTTAGGGCCGGAATGGGAGTGAACGGTTGCTTGCTCGGATGCTGCGGCAACATCCTTGTTCGCTGCCGGTCTGATCGGCTTCTTGCCGTTAGGGCGATAGCTTCTCCGATGCTGATCTTTCCCGCCGCGCTGCTGATGATGCGGCTGGCCATGCTGCCGGGACGGCTGCTGTTGCTGCTGAGAATCCTCGGCGTTGCGTCCGCCGCCTCTGCCCCCGGCCGCGCTTTCTCTCGCGGCTGCAGCGGCACCCGCCAGTACGGCATCGGCAAGCGAGGAAGCGCCAACCTCGTGCTCATCCTCCGCATCCGTTTTCTCCTGCCCATTGGCATCCTGTTTCGAAGGAGCCTCCTGCTCGTCTCCCGCTTCTTCATCCGGAGATTTTGCAGCCGTACCGGTTTTCTCCAAAACAAAATAAGCGCAGCCGAAATTGCAATATTCGTTAATATAGTCGGACATTCCGGAATACGCGCTGTCCTTCGTTGCTTTCATATGATTATCGCGGAAAAAGCCCTTCAGGCGCAGCTGGCTATAGCCCCAGTCGCCGATAATAAAATCGTAGCGTTCCAAAACCTCGCTGTAGCGATCCTTGAACGCATCCGCGTTCCAGCCGTTGCGATTTTCATGAATAAGTTCATATATTTTGCCGCCAATTTGGATCAATTCCGTTTCCCCTCTTTCGAATTCCCCAATAGAAGCTATGCGTTGCTGAGCTCGCGTTCCTCTGCTTCGGCAGCCGAATCGGTCTGCTCATGCGCATGATAGGAGCTCCGTACGAGCGGTCCCGACTCGACATGACGGAATCCGCGTTTGTAGCCTTCTTCCTTCAAGCTTTTGAATTCATCGGGGTGCACGTAGCGTTCAATCGGCATGTGATTAGGAGTAGGCTGCAAGTATTGACCCAGCGTCAAAATGTTGCAGTCTACGGCACGAAGATCATCCATCGCCTGCAATACCTCTTCGTAGGTCTCGCCAACGCCAAGCATAATGCTTGATTTCGTTGGAATCTTCGGATTCATTTCCTTGGCGCGTCTCAAAAGTTCCAGCGATCTTCTGTATTTCGCTTTCGCGCGTACGCGGTTCGACATCCGCTCAACCGTCTCGATGTTATGGTTCAGAATGTCCGGCTTCGCATCCATAACGATTTTCAGCGACTCTTCATTGCCCATAAAATCCGGAATCAGCACTTCTACGCGGGTGAACGGCATCCGCTCGCGAATAGCCTTGATGGTACCGGCAAAAATCGAGGCGCCGCCATCGGCCAAATCGTCGCGGGCAACGGATGTCACTACGCAGTGGCGGAGACCCATTTGCTCGGCAGCTTCGGCCACGCGCTGCGGCTCCTGCAGGTCAAGCTCCGTAGGAAGGCCTGTCTTAACCGCGCAGAAGCGGCAGGCGCGGGTGCAAATATCGCCCAAAATCATAAAGGTTGCCGTACGGTTGGCCCAGCACTCGTAAATATTCGGGCAACGCGCTTCCTCGCAGACCGTATGCAGCGTTTTGGTGCGCATCATGTCTTTGATTTCGGTGTAGTTGCCCTCGGTTGTAAGCTTTATTTTAAGCCAGTCCGGCTTTTTCAATTTTTCTTTGCTTGATTTCATATGGAATTCCCTGCTTTCACTTTCAATTGGACAGTCGAATCTCATCGTTTATTATAGCATAGTTCGGATAAAATCCAATGATTTGCAAAACATAACGAATATTGCTTTGAGCTTTCGAAAGGGTGGAACGATTGAAACAGACTTTTTCTATTGCTTTGGCTGCCGTTGTCGCTTCCATGCTCATATCCGGGCAATCAGCCTACGCGAATCCGAATCAAAATCCGAACTCTATTGCCAGTGAAGAAAAGCCTGCCCAGGCACAATCTTCGCAAGGAGAGGCTGACTCCTTAACCACCAGACAACAGCTTTACGACAGGTTAAGCACGGTTACCGGCATTCCTTGGTACCGGATCGCCGCCGTTGACCAATACGAGCGAACCTTGTCCAAAGCCCGTCCGAAAGCCCGTCCCCAATTGGGTAAAATCGTTGGCATCTATATCGACGAGGAGCAATGGGCCGGCCCGCTGAACCCGGACCCGGCCGATAACGTACCGGTTTCCATACAATGGTTCAACGGCGTTGGCCGCGACGGGGACGGGGACGGCTTTGCCGACCGCACGAGCGATCTCGACCTGCTGTATTCCGTTGCGAACCGGCTGCTTCAGTATGGCGGTTCTACGGAGGACGACTTCTCCATTGGCTTGTGGGAGTACTACCATAATAGCAGGGCGGTGCAGCGTATTCAGCAGTTTTCCAATATTTACGCTACCTTCGGACGTCTGGACTTGTATGAGCATGCGTTCCCCGTCCCGGTCGGAACCAATTATTCGTACCGAAGCACCTGGGGCAATGCCCGCGGCTGGGGAGGACGGCGGACGCACGAAGGAACCGATATTTTCGCCAATCACGGCATTCCTGTCCGCAGCACCTGCTACGGCGTCGTGGAGATAAAGGGCTGGAATCCTTACGGAGGCTGGCGGATCGGTATCCGGGACTTGAACAACTACTATCACTACTACGCCCATTTGTCCGGCTTCGATAAGACCGTTGGCATCGGCACGATCGTAAAACCGGGCCAAACGATCGGCTGGGTCGGCAGCTCCGGTTACGGCAAGCCCGGAACGCAAGGCAAATTTCCGCCGCATCTGCATTACGGGGTCTATCGAGACCGCGGTCTTATTGAATGGGCATTTGATCCTTATCCGCTCTTGAGACGGTGGGAACAGGATGAACGGAACCGGTTAAAAGCTGCAAACCGATAAAAGGGGCAATCCCAAAGGCCGATTCGCTTGGACCTTTTGGGATGCCCCTTTGTTTTTTATCCGCCGTCTCCCGCATTGGCTGCATTGGCATTGCCTGCGTTGTTGGCCGTATTGCTGTCTCCGTTTGAAGGAAGCGGGGATTCGATCGAATCCAGCTGCTCCTTCAGCATGCTTCCGTCGGACGGCTGGGTAACACCTTGGCCTTTCGACATCGGCAGCGATATATTCGGAGCGTCAGGCGCGGATTCGCCAACCGGCTTGCCTTCATTGTCGTAGTAATACATAGGCACGTCGCCAACCACGAGCAGATACGAGATCGGTATTTCCGTCTCCACGATTTGCGGGTCGGTCTCGAACGGCACGATAATGGCGACCTCGGATACGATATGAATGTACACTTCGATCAGAATCATATTGATGCCGGCATTCGTCTGGCGCGTGTTCAGATCCACCTTCACGGCACCCACCGGCTCGAACTTGACCGGAATTCTTGGACCATACGTCGAGATCAGCGCGCTGCCAAGCGCGTTGCCGACCGGAATATGCTCGGGAATTTCCTTCAGCTCGTCAAGCGTTGCCTGCACCGTCTTAATCGTCTCCGACCGGATCTTCGTATGCTCGGCATAGTTCAGCATAAAGCCGGATACTTTGCCGTCGCTGTTCATTTTCCAATCGATCAGCTTCTCGAAATCGGCATTGCTGACAACCTCATTCGTCGTAGCCTTGTTAATCGCTTGCGTAGCAACCTGCTTGATTCGCAGCTGAGCAACCTTCATCAGAGGGGGGCGCAGATGCTTTTCAATGTAAACAAGGGATTGAAGAGTTCCAATAAGAAGAATGAGTACGGTGACGATAATCCATAGCTTGGTGCACCGCTTACCGGATTTCAGACGCGTTCCTCCGCCCCCGCTTCCCACCGAGCTGATGCTCATCGTTTTGATGCCTCTTCCGGGCGGTCTGACCGGGCGTTTGCGGGGCTGCCACATCCCGCCCCAATTACCTGCCGGCTTTGGCTTTCGCGCCGACCGCCATTTGCTTGTTCCCCATGGCTTTGGCGCGCTGCCCGAAGCAGAAACTTTGCTTCCCCAGCTGACCCGCTTAACCCTCGCGAAAGGGCGGTTAGACCATAATTGCTGCCGGCTCAGGCCAAGTGACCGAAGCATCCAGCCCCTTCGTCCCCATTTCGTCACTTCCATCGCCTCCTAAAAAGAATTTCCACCCCACCGGCCTCACTCAGGGCCAGTGGTGGAAATTCTTACTACGTAAGCCCGTACCTCTACATGCTTATGCAGGGCAAGGACAAAAAAGACGACCTCCCGTTAGGAGCACCATGCCGGCAGCTTATGCTCAACCTTATTCCCAATAGCCTTTGTGTACGGCCACAACCTCTTCTTCAAGCTCGGGGAAAGGTCCAACTACCTCGATCGGCTTCTGGCCTTTGGCGAAAATATCCCGGCAAGGCAAATTAAACGTCGGGTTCTGCTCATGGTCGCCCGTCAGCTTCAGCAGCGCTTCCTCCGTTGCGGCGTAGACCACTTTTCCCACATTGCCCCAATAGATAGCTCCCGAGCACATCGCGCATGGCTCAAAGGTCGTGTAAAGGGTGTAGCTCCACAGATCATGATGCTCGTATTGACGGGAGGCTTTCTCCATCAACGCGGTTTCGGCATGGCCGGTGCACCGTCTTTCCGTAATCTCGACGTTCTCCTGCTCCAGGACAATTTCGCCCTCCTCGTTCACAAGAATCGCGCCAAACGGCGTATTGCCGTTCTCCCTCGACCTGCGGGACACCTCTATGCAATATTTTAAATAATACGTATGATCCTGCTTCATGCTCTCTCGCTCCCTTCGTTTCCCCTTATCATAGTCAGAGCGCCGCGAGGAGTAAACGAGCCCGGGGCAACTTTGTGGCGGTGACTAATCCGGGCCTGCCTCTTTAGTTGCTGCGCACAGTCGAAAGCCGCTTCGTATGCGGCAGACGCTTGTGCTATAATAGCCGGAGCACATTTTGGATAGATGATGGAGGATGTTATGTTAACTTTTGACGAAAAGCTGGCTATTATTGAATCGTTCCCGGAGCTGACGCGGACGAATGTATCGCTGGGACGCGTGAATTTCCAGTTCGAGAACAGCTTATATGACCGTAAAAATGTGGTGTACCACCTGCACCCGAACGGCAACGGCTTCGTGTACGCCGGGCTGCTGCGCAATTTCAGCCAGGACGATAAAGGGATGATCAACATCCGCGACTACAACGAGCTTCAGCTTCGTACGCTGCTCCGCCAATCGATCGATTCGCTCTCCGTACGCGAGGAAGAACCGGCTCCGAAGCCGTCGCGCAACCGCAAGAAGAAGGACCAGCTATGGACAAACGGAGAAAATCAAAGCCTGACCGTAAAATGGGAAGATGATATGTGGTACGTTTATTCCGGACTAAATCTAGAGATGGCCTTTGAAGCGTACGGCGAGGTCGAGGAATACATGAAAGAAGAAGGGTTCCGCCGCGAGCAGAATTAAGCGAGGTATGACGGAAAGGTCGGATTACGCCCGTCATTCCGGAAATGGATCTCCTTCCAGTCGCTGGAAGATGCATTTCCTTTACTCCTCCTACTCCGACGGTTGGAGTAAACGGAAAAGAGCAGCCCCATGACATCTGGGCTGCTCTTTTTATTGTGTCAGCTCAATTATCCACTCCCAGTGGCTATTGATCAAATAAGACGGTTTTCCGTGCCGCAGACCGCCGTACGGATTCCTGCGGTAGCTAAAGAAATAGTTCTGGCTATTTATTCCAATCACATCCGTACTGCATTATGATTAAATCAACTACTTATAGTTACCGTTCCGTTACGAAATGGAGGAGCTTCTATGTTCCAGCTTGTTGGCGTGATCTTTATTGTTTTGGGGATTCTCAATCTGTTGTATCCGAGGGCGGGCTGGTACATGCAATACGGCTGGCGGTTCAAGAATGCCGAGCCAAGCGATGCCGCGCTCGTTATGGGTAGAGTCTCGGGCATCATTGGTATCGCAATCGGCATTTTTCTGTTCTCTGGATTTTTCCCTTTTCTCTAACTAAAAACCAAAGGGCAGCCAAATAAATGGCTGCCCTTTGCGGTTTATATAAAAATAAAATTGCAGGACGGAATAGAGGAAATGGATCTCCTGGAGGAAAGCTTAAGCTTACGAAGCAGCTTTCTTTCAGAAAGCTTTGAAGTGCTCGCCTTTGCTTTCACTTTGCATCATCCAGAACATAGTTCAAAGCAAAGTGAAAGCAACAGCGGCCGTAAGGAGACCCATTTGCGTCATGACGGAGCTACAACAATTCTCCCTGCAATTTATGGCGTCCTCTTAGGCAGCTGGCGGACATACTGGTCCGACAGACCCATCAGCTTCATGATGTAGTCGTAATCGCTCTTGTACTTCGAGAAGTCCCGGACGGGCTCCATCGTTTTGAGCGAGTAGGCCGTGCCGTCGTCAAAGCCTTTGCCCGGAACGAACAGGATATCGTTGTTGAAGAAGGATCCTGTCGGCAGATAATACCGCATGCCAAATACGTTATGGTTAATGTTCAGCAGGTCATGCCCGAACGGCACCACCCCTTCGTCCGCAGGCTTTACGCCCAGCAGGTTCGCGAGGGTCGGCATAATATCAAGCTGCCCGCCCGGCTGCTCCACGACATGGCCGCCGCTCTGGCCCGGAACATGGATTATGAGCGGAATATTGAACCGGCTGAGCCGGTCATCGTAATGAATGCCCAGCTGCTGGCTGATCTCCGCCGCGCTGGCTTTCTCCGGCTGCAGGCCGAAGTGGTCCCCATACGCAACAAGCACCGTATCGTCCCACATGCCGTTCGCCTTCAGGCGGTCAATGAGCGTGCCAAGCGCATAGTCCGTGTAATGAACGGCCTGCAAATAGTTGCCGAGCTGCGTTCCTTCCATGGAGGCCGGAAGGGTCAAATCCGTCCGGTCCTTCGGCACCTCGAACGGGAAGTGGCTGGAGACGGTCACCATCTGCGCGTAAAACGGCTTCTTCTGCTCGTGCAGCGCCTGCAGCTTGTCTACCGCAACCTTGTACAGCTCCTCATCCGATGCGCCAAACGCGTTAAAGTGATCATTGGTGTAGAACGGCTTATCATAGTAATGGTTGAAGCCCAGCGCCGGATACAGCTTGTTCCGGTCCCAGAACGTCACATCGTTGACGTGAAACGTGCTGGCCTCATACCCTTTGCTCTCCAGCATGCGCGGCATGCTTGGCAGCTCGCGGTTGCCGTAACCCGTCGACATGGCGATCTCCCCCGTCGGGTAAATCGAGGTGTTCGACATAAACTCCGCATCCGAGGTGTTGCCCTGTCCGATCTGCTGATAAATATGAGGGAAATAATAGCTCTCGTCAGCCAGCTTGTTCAGCACGGGCGTCAGCTCTACTCTGCCAACGGACAGATGAAGCGGAAAGTTCTGAAAAGCCTCCATCTGGACCACAATCACATTTTTCCCCTGAGCGGTTCCGAACTGAACAGCCGGCTGGCCCGGTTGATCCTGATAAGAGTAGGAAGACATCAGTTCGTTAATGTCCGCTTTGGTCTGTTCAATATCGCCGCTGCTCGCTATCGCCTTCTCGCTCTGGTTATTCCAGGCTGCAGCCGCCTGATACCCGATAAAGCCCAGCCCTTCGGCTTGCTCCAGTTCATTCGGAATATCGCTCCCGGCATAAACCAGGCTTCCGGATACAACGATACAGACCAGAAGGCCTCCAATGACGAGACGGAGCTGGCCGATTCTTTTTCTCCCCGAAACCCGGGTTCCTCTGATTAAACGAACGATATACAAGATTGCTAGAATCGCAAGGTCCAGAAAATAAATATAATAGATACTCTTAATTAGCGATTCGACGCTGTCTTGAATTTGATTGACTTGATCAAGCGCCTTGAGGGCGGTATACGTCGGCACGGAGCCGTAATAACTGAAGTAGACGGTTGACGCAAAGAGCAGGACGGACACAACCAAATTCACCGCCCAATAAGCGATCCCTCTCCATCTTGCTGCGGTAACGAGCTCCACGATAAGGAGCAGCCCAAGCCAAGCCGCCGCATCGGCCAGAAGGCCGTTCCATTTCAGCTCTCCGAACAGGAATAACCGGAACAGGACGGATTTCACAAGCAGCAGAAGCCATATTGCGATCATCGGCGAACGCCGGTAATCGTCTTTGTGGAACGAAAACAATGTACTCACTCTCCCATACGAAAAAAAAGAAAAGAAGCCGTCAAATGACGGCCGCTTTGTTCATCTGCTTATTCTATTTATAGTAACCGATTTGCTAGTAAGAGAAAAGGGCACGTGGTTGCATGTTCCATGTCAATTAATAGATCGCTATCCAGCCGCTAAGCTCACACAGCAATCGTGATGTGGTCCGCAGTACTCTTCGACTGACGTTTGAAGTACAGGAAGGTAAGGGCCAGGAACGCGACGGCAAAAGCGCCTAGGATAAGCATCTGCTCGCGCATCAGGGCATAATCGCCGCTTGCGATAATCGTCTTGAAGCCTGTAATCGCATGGGTCATCGGCAGCCATGGGTTCAGCTTCTGCATCCAGTCCGGCAGCAGCTCGAGCGGGAAGGTGCCGGCGCTTGATGTAAGCTGGAAGATCATCAGCAGAACGACCAGGAAACGGCCCGGATTATCCAGCCATGTAACAAGCGCTTGAATAATGAACGTATACGCTAAACTTGTCAGAATAGTAAAGAGCACAAAGAGCGGTACGCTCGTTACGTCTATCTTTAATCCGTATAAAAGTACGGCATCGGCAATCAGGGACTGCAGAAGGCTAATCGTCACATAGGTCAATGTGCGGCTCATGAACCGGCCCATCGGTGTTGCGCCCAAAGTGTACGAATCGCGCACCGAGAATACCGTCGTATAAACAAGCGCGCCCATAAACAACGCCAGCGATAAGAAGTAAGGGGCAATGCCAAGTCCATAACGGTCGAGCTTATGGTCCGTATTTTCTTTTACGACAACCGGCTCCGCAAACATGTTTACGATATTGTCGCCATCCTTGATGCTGCCGGTCTCCGCAGCGGCGTCATTCAGCTTCGTTGCCAGCTCGCCCGAGCCGTTCACGAGCTGCGCCGAGCCGTCCTTCAGTTGTCCTGCGCCTTGGTCCAGCTGCTTCGAGCCGTCGGCAATGCCTTCTACGCCGCCTGATAGCTTGCCGAGTCCATCCTTCAGTTGAGCGGCGCCGCTGTTTGCGGCTTTTGCTCCCGCAGCCAGCTGCTCAGCGCCGGTTCCCGCTTCCTTCAGCTTCCCGCCAAAGGTCTCGAGACCGGAAGCCAGTTTCTCCTGGCCTTGGCTAAGCGAATTGGCGCCTGCATATAACTGCTCTTGGCCTTGCGCCAGCTTGCTGCTTCCAGCCAGAAGCTGCTCCTGGCCTTCCTTCAGCTTCGCGCTTCCGGCAGCAACCTGCTTGCTTGCCGCAAGCAGCTGCTTCAGCGCCTCGTTATCTTGCAGCTCAGGCGTCCCCGCCATCAGCTGCTCGAGTCCTTTTGCAACCTGGTCCGCACCGTCGGCTACCTGACCGCTTGCCGCGGAAGAAGCGGTTAGTCCTTGCTTCAGTTCAGCCGCGCCGTCTTTGGAAGCCTTTAATCCTTCTGCCAATTGGGCTGCGCCAGCCTTGGACTGCGAAGCTCCGTCTACGAGCTGCTGCCCGGCCGCGGACAATTGCCCCAGACCGCCAGCCAAGCTTGATGCCCCGGAGGCCAATTGGCTGGTGCCTTGACTTAAGGTTGTTGCGCCATCGTACAGCTTGGATACGCCGCCGCTCAGCTCGGAGGTGCCGCTGGCCAGCTTATTGAGGTTATCCTTCAGCGTTGTGATGCCGTCCTCCAGCCTGCCGGCCCCGTCCTTCAATTCGGTTGCGCCTTCTCCCGCTTTGCCCAGTCCGTCGGAGATGGTTCCGACCTGCTCGAACATGCTGCGGGTATACGCTTCGGTAATTTGCGTGTTAAGCTTCGAACGCAATTCCTTCATGGCACTGTTGCCAATCTGACCAGCTACAAAGTTATATTGACTGTTCGGTTCGAAAATCAGCTCCGCCTGAACCGGATTTTCCTGCGTTAAGGTCGCAGCATTTTCCGAGAAGTTGCTAGGCACGGTAATGGTCATGTAATAATCGTTATGCTCCATGCCATCCTTCGCCTGCTCTTCGCTTACGAAATCCCATTTGAAATTATCGCTTTTCTTCAATTCGTCAACGAAGTCTTCCCCGACATTCATCGTCTTCCCTTCGTAAGTCGCTCCTTTATCAAGGTTAACCACGGCGACGGGAAGCTTGCTCGTCTGGCCGTAAGGGTCCATCGAGCCGTCAATCAGTATGCTGCTGTACAGCATGGGAAGCAGGGCGACGCCTATAAAAGAAAGCAGCAGCATTCTTTTGGTCGCCAGCGTTTTCATGTCCTTGAGGAAAACTTGAATCGGCTTCATGTTCACACATCCTTCTTTCGGTTGAATAAATGACTAAATCCGTATTTTGGTCATTTTGGACCAAAAAAACAGCCCTTTACAGGCTGGAATTTTCTAAGATCGGGATTCCTTCATAATGCCTTTGGTAATAAGCATCGCGATGTTCTCCTTAATCTGCTCCTTGGTGAGCGGCTCGCTATGCGACTTGTTCCATTCCGTTGCAAGCCCCAGATACAGGCGGAAGATCATATAGGATGTGATTGTCGTATCGCATTCCCTCACTTCGCCTTTCTCAATCGCAAGGTCCAGCTTCTGCTTCAGAAACTCAAGACCAAACAGTTCCATCCGCCGGATCCCCTCCAGCGCCTGCACGGTGCCGATATCCCGAACCTCTTGCGCCAGCTTGACGAACAGCTCATGATCCGAACGGAATTCAAGGATAGAATCAAGCAGGCTGAACACACTATGAATGAATGAACGCTCACTGCCTTCCATATCAAATCCGCAGTTCATAGCTTCCTTCAACTCGATCTCTGCCTTGTTCAGGATCGCCTCGAACAACTCTTCCTTCGTCTTGAAAAAGGTATAGATCGTGCCTTTGCCCACGCTTGCGATCTTGGACACCAAATCCATTGTGGTCGCTTTATAGCCGAATTGCGCAAACGACTGCGTCGCTGCCTTCAATATTAAC
Organism: Paenibacillus sp. BK033; assembly: GCF_004345425.1. Taxonomy (GTDB): domain Bacteria; phylum Bacillota; class Bacilli; order Paenibacillales; family Paenibacillaceae; genus Pristimantibacillus. Next base: position 62,502 of record NZ_SLVP01000001.1, on the reverse strand, counting down.
GCTTTGCGGTCAATGGACATGAGTCAATTTCTCCTCTCCTTCTACGATCATGAACTTTCCGAAATGACCATAATTCAATTTCGGTCATTTAGTCATAAATCATTTATAACATATTCGATATCCCAAGTTCAAGTGCAACTTTTCTTCTCTTCCACGCGTACAATCAACGTACTTCATATCCATATCGTGGAAGCATCGGAGGAACAAGAAATGAACAACGGCTTTGGATCACCGGCGGGATTTGATCTCATGATCACTATTATTCCCATCGTTATCGTAATCGGATTCCTTATCGTTATCGGAACCGTCGTTTACCGCGGCGCTAAGTATGTGCAAAATGCTACTTCACCCAAAGAGTCGATTTACGCGAAAGTTGTATCCAAACGAATGGACGTGAGACAGAGCTCCCATAACCATGACGGCCACGTCAGCCATTCGTCCCATACTTATTATTACATCACGTTGGAATTCGTTAACGGCGAGCGCCAGGAGTTCCTGGATGTAAAAAACCTGTACGGTCTTGTTGTGGAAGGCGATATCGGTTACGCGGCAACGCAAGGCGAGTGGATTGTCGCTTTCGAACGCAACAGCAGAGCAAACATGTAAAAAAAAGAGGCTCAAGCCAGACTTCTGACGGAGCCTCCCATACGCAGAACGGGCGCGGCGCTGCAGCGGACAACGGGACTTTCGGGCTGCCGGAGCATTTGACCCAGCACCTCTACAGCTGCGGTGCATAGCGCTTTTTTGTTGACCGCCATCGTCGTTAATGGAGGATCGGCCTCCGCGGACATGGCAAGACCGTCAAACCCGATAACCGATACGCGACCGGGTACGGGCACGCCCCGTTTGTCAAGCTCCTTCATGAGCAAGAGAGCAATCCGATCATTCCCGCAAAAAACTGCCGTCGGGTAGTCTCCCTCCCCGAACCGGTCGCAATAAGCCGACAATTCCTCTTGTGTCCGGTCGAAGCCTTCCGACTCGAGCAGGCACAAGGAGAAGTCGGGCTGCAGGTTATTTTGCAGCATGGCCTTCGTATAACCAAACCAACGCTCCTCGTGACTGGTCGTCAGGTTCACCGGCGCAATGCAGCCGATCCGCTTGTGACCCGCTTCAATTAAAGAATGGACCGCATAGCATGCCCCCTCAATATTAGCCGACGTAACGGCGGACGCCTCAATATCCCTGTAATACGAATCAAACAGCAGCATCGGCTTTGTAAGGGTCTGCTGTACTTTTAAGATGTAATCCTTCTCCAATATGCCAAACGCGATAATCCCCTGATAGTCGATATGCTGAACCAGCTCGGGGAGGATACGCTCCTCTTCCTGGGCTATGCTGATTCGCACGAGAACCGCGCTGTAGCCTTCCTCCTGCAGCCGGCTGTCCAGTCCCCAGATCAAGTCGTGATAAAACAAAAAATGCTCGTTATCCTCATGGCTCAAAATTCTCTCCGGCACGAGCACGAGAACAGGAGCGCTTACGGAGGATTGACCGTCGTTCAACGGATATCCAACCTCTTGCGCGGTTTGGACGACCAGCTGTCTCAGCTCTTCACCGATTCCTTTCTTATTGGAAAGCGCCAATGAAACCGCATTGCGGGATATGCCCAGCTTATCGGCGATCGTTTGCATGGATATTTTTTTTGGTCGCGGCATTCTTCAACTTCCTCTGTTCCTATGTTATAATCAATTTACTTTACAGATATTTATTTTGTCAAGTTTAGTAAAGCTGTAATCGATGACTTGGAGGGATCAAGATTGGCGAATCAACCGATTTTCCTGGAACCTGTATTTCAAGAACGAATTTGGGGCGGCAAGCAATTAAGAGAGCAATTCCATTACGATATTCCGTCTGACCGTACCGGGGAATGCTGGGCAGTCTCCGCTCACCCTAACGGTCAAAGCGTTGTTCATAACGGTCCTTACAAAGGGCTTAAGCTTGGCGAACTGTGGGAGCAAGAGCCGCAGCTGTTCGGCTCCAAGGCGGTTAAATTCCCGCTCCTCACCAAAATCCTCGATGCCTCGGATGATTTGTCCGTGCAGGTGCATCCGGATGATGCCTATGCGCAGGTGAACGAGAACGGCGAGCTTGGCAAGACCGAGTGCTGGTACATTCTTGGCTGCGAGCCCGGGGCTGAAATTATTTACGGCCATTCCGCGGCTACGAAAGAGCAATTTAAGCAAATGGTCGACGCAGGCGAGTGGAATCAGCTTCTGACGAAGGTAACCGTGAAACCGGGCGATTTCTTCTATGTTCCTAGCGGCACTCTCCACGCGCTTGGCAAAGGCATTCAAGTACTGGAAACGCAGCAAAGCTCGGACACCACTTACCGGATCTACGATTATGATCGGAAAGACGATAAAGGCGCGACACGCGAGCTTCATCTGGACAAAGGCATTGAAGTCACTACAGTGCCTCATGTGGATGCGGAGACATCCTTCTCCACGGAAACCGTTGGCGGTACCGAGGTAACTACCTTTGTATCCAACAGCTTCTTTACGGTTCAAAAATGGAACGTGAGCGGCGAAACGGCATTCCCGGAGCAGGTTAAATTTACGATCTGCAGCGTCCTCGACGGAACTGGCGAGCTGGAGAATTCTACAGGCAGCTACCCGCTGAAAAAAGGCGATCATTTCATTATTCCGCTGGGCTTCGGAAGCTTTACGCTTCGCGGCCGGCTTGAGCTTATTATTTCGCACGAATAACAGACTGCAGCTTACGAAGCAAGATTTACCACGTACGGCCAAAAACGAGGCCTTTCGTGTGGCAATTCTTTTAAGGAGGCAACGAACTTGCGTATTGGAGCAATTGAAGCAGGCGGAACAAAGTTTGTATGCGGTATCGGCAACGAACGCGGTGAAATCGAAGAACGGATCAGCTTGCCGACCGAGCACCCGGATTCCACGCTGCGCGGGGTCCTGAACTACTTCCGCGACAAGCAGGTTGAAGCTATCGGTATCGGCACCTTTGGACCGATCGATATTGATCCTGCCAGCCCTACCTATGGGTTTGTTACGACAACCCCTAAACCAGGCTGGTCCGGATACGATTTCCTTGGCACGATGAAGCGCGAGCTTCCCGTTCCATACGGCTGGGACACGGACGTAAACGCGGCGGCATTTGGCGAAGCCAAATGGGGCGCGGCAAAAGGGCTTAATAGCGCGCTTTATTACACGGTAGGTACAGGTATTGGCGTTGGCGTTTACACGGAAGGCAAGCTTGTACATGGCCTGCTGCATCCGGAAGGCGGTCACGTTCTTACCCGCAGACACCCGGAAGATACGTTCGCCGGCTTCTGCCCTTATCATGGCGACTGCCTGGAGGGCATGGCGGCAGGTCCCGCTATTGGACAACGCTGGGGCGTGAAGGCTGACGAGCTGACGAAGGACCATCCGGCATGGCAGATGGAAGCTTTCTATCTGGGCCAAGCCATTTCCAGCGCGATTCTGCTGCTGTCCCCGAAGAAGGTTATCCTTGGCGGCGGCGTTATGCATCAGGAGCAGCTGTTCCCGCTGATCCGCGCGGAAGTACAGAAGAACCTGAACGGTTACGCTTCGCACGAAGCGCTTCGTGAAGGCATCGATTCTTACATCGTGCCGCCTGGGCTTGGCGATAACGCCGGTCTTTGCGGATCGATCGCGCTTGGAATCGACGCGCTCGAGCGCCGGCAATAATAGAAGAAGGCCTTACCGGAATTCGTCCGGTAAGGCCTTCTTTCATTTCATGGATGCAATAACATCGCCTAAGCCCTCTGCCTTAACATGACTCAGCCATCTCTTATGCCCAAGAGTCACCATGTACTGCATCCCGTCTTTTTGGAACCGGGATTCAAGACTTCCCTTTGCTTTCAATGGCTTGGGCCCGTCCATGATCGGCATTCCGGGCTGAACCGGTTCAGCCTGGATAAGAAGAAAACGGTCATTCGCATCATCTACGTATTGCAATGCAATCCTCTGACCCTTAATCTCGCCCCGCACCTTGTGTACTTCAAAAGGAAACTGCCCGGGAACCATCACATGACGGTCGAACCGATTCCTGTAATCTCTTACGACTTTGTTTTCATTGACAAGCGGATTGGCCCCGTCGTATAGGGCATCAAGCCGGATAATTCGATCTTGTTTTATCGTTAGGTCCCAAATGAATGCCATGCGGCTGCTGTTAAACGCTTCGTCCCGGAAATAACCAATCAGGATGCGATGGCCTATCTTCGTCGATGGAAGTCCTTCCACTTGAAGGATCGGGCTGTCTTCTCTTATTTCCGGCATTCTGGCGCCATTGGCAAGATAGCTCTGAGCCAGATCGTATTTATGTCTCAATAGCGCGTTAATCATCTGATCAACGGCTTCTTGCTTTGGCATAGCTACCGCCCCATGGGCAGGGACCAGGAGCAGCATAGCCATAACCAAGGATATGATCCATTTCATATTCCTAACCTCCCTGGTTAACTTCCCCAGTAAGGCCATTGTCTATTATTCCATGCGGAAAACAATCTCCATGCCCGTCGGCTTCCTTTTTAACGGTCTTTCGTATTCGCTGAATACAAAGCTAACGCCGGCTAGATCGTCCGGAAGAGCGGGAGCAACAACAAAGCAGTAGGCAGAATTCCCCCCGGAGCTTGTTCCTTGGTCCACGTAACAGCGGTAACCTTCGCCCAGCTCCAGCTCGATATACGTATGCGCCCGCATGGCCTCGTTTTCGCGTTCCCGGTAGTCCCCGTGTATGCTCAGATTTACGACGCTTGCGTTCTCGTATTGTCTTATACCGGACAAGGTATAGACCTTGCCTCCGCTCTCCGCGCAACGGAGAACGGGCAGATGCTTGCGGAAGCCCGCTGGCTCGACCAGCGGCAGATAAACCTCTTCATTCAAAAGCAGGCTAAATAGAGACTTCAACAAATCCGGGTACAGACGGTAACGGTCCGCCCAGCTCTCAATGCTTTTAAAGGGCGGAAAACCCGGATTCTGATTCGACACCTCTCTTCGTTCCTCAAGCAAAGCGCAGAGCTGCTCGTCGATCTTGAATAAACGGGCATCGTAGTGATCCGTTGGCCTCTCCATCGGTACTCTTCTCATCCTAATCCCCTCGCCTCTTCTATGAACTGAGCTTGCCCAAATCTCCGGTAATTAGCATATAAATCCCCCAGCCTAGTACAATTACGGCTCCAAATCTGCTGAAGAAGATATAGTTATCGCTTGGACCCGAATTACCGTCCATGGCCCAGCCATGTTTCATATGCCAGCTTAAAGACGGGAATAGCCATCCCATAACTCCTGCAATAATGAAAATTAGCGAAATGAAAACTACCACGTTATCATCTCCGTTTGTTCGTTTGCCAGGCACAACAAGGCCTTCTCCGATCTTTGACATGACGGGGAAGGCCTGAATAATTCTCAATATAATGGACTCTGCGAGAATTGAAAATACCTATATTTTGTTGTTTATATTAATTTTTATAGCATCTGCTTGCTCATAGGCAATAAAAAGTCGAAAATGGCGCGAATAGGACATACTCATTCTGCAAAAAGTAAATTTATGAGAAAATCTAGACTCTTGCGATTGATGAATTCAAAAACAGCGAATATCCATAAAAATCAAAGCCAGCCGGACGGGCCTCATCCGCTATACCCTAACCTGGAGATGAATAAACAACAGCTTGAAGGGGTTTATTCAGGCTGCTCCGATTTCAATATTCGTTCCTTCCCCGTCGGGGGCGGCAATCAGGCTGTTATTTATTATTTCGACGGACTGGCCAATGTTTCAAGAATCGAGCAGACCGTCATTGAACCGCTGATGGGATTTAATGGCGAGACCGTTTCAATCGGCTACGTAGCCGAGCATCTGATCACTTCCGCTTCCTCAAAGCTTGTAGCGACTTTCGAAGAGGCGATCAAACATTTGTCAATTGGGGAGCCTCTTCTATTCCTTAATGACGAACCCCAAGGCATTGCGATTGGCCTGAGCAACTGGCAAGCCCGGGCCGTTGAGGAGCCTACCGCGGAATCTGTCATTAGGGGGCCACGGGAAGGCTTTACGGAGACCTTGCAGGTCAATAGAGCCCTTATTCGCCGGGTTATTAAAAGCCCCCTGCTCAAAATGGACTCCATTTGCATCGGAGAATATACGCAAACAAGCATTATCATTACCTACATTGAAGGCTTGGCAGCACCCGAGCTGCTGAGAGAAGTCAAGGAGCGGCTCGGGCGCATTCAGATCGACGGCATTCTCGAAAGCGGCTATATCGAAGAATTGATTGAAGACAGCCCGCTCTCGCCCTTCCCGCAAATCTTAAGCACCGAGAGACCTGACGTCGTGTGCGGCAACCTGCTTGAAGGCCGGGTTGCGATACTGACCTAGGGAACGCCTTTTGCCTTAATCGTACCTATTACCTTCTTCTCGCTCATGCAGTCGGCGGAGGATTATTACCAGCGGTTTTTGTTCAGCACGGCCATCAGATGGCTGCGTTATTTTTTCGCCGCAATCTCCCTTCTGCTGCCATCTATTTATGTTGCCTTGCTCACTTTCCATCAGGAGATGGTTCCTGGCTCGTTGTTGATCAGTATGGCAACCTCACGCGAAGCCGTGCCATTTCCCGCGCTCGTTGAAGCGCTGCTGATGGAAGTTACGTTCGAAGCCCTGCGCGAAGCCGGGGTAAGACTGCCGAAGCAAATCGGTGCGGCCGTCAGTATCGTGGGGGCGCTCGTTATTGGGCAGGCAGCCGTTCAAGCCGGTCTGGTATCGGCTCCAATGGTTATCATTGTTGCGATTACGGGCATTTCATCCTTTATGATTCCGCGTTACATAACCGGACTGCCCATACGGCTGCTTCGGTTTCCTTTTATCCTGCTGGCAGGCTCGCTTGGCCTTCTCGGCATTATGTCGGGCTTTATCGCCCTTGTGCTCCACTTGTGCAGTTTGAAATCCTTCAATGTACCTTATTTATCCGGAGTGGTGAAAAGCGAGCTCAAGGATATTCTTATCCGGTCGCCAATCTGGATGATGGACGAAAGGCCCGAGCTGAACCAAGTTACCAACAAATACCGGCAGGCGCAGGGCCTAATGCCAAATTCGGCGCAGGGAACAAACGACGAATGAAAGGGTATGGTGATCTGAAATGGACCATGGAAAAATTACTTCTTTTCAAGTGTCGCTTTTGATGTACTCCGTTATATTGGCAACCGGCTTTATTACGATCCCCGGCATCTCTGCCCATTACGCCATGAACGACTTCTGGCTGGCACCTATTGTGGCTATAGCGGCAGGGGGAATCGTGCTTGCCATTTCGATTAAGCTGCATCGTCTGTACCCGGATAAAAATCTGATTCAATACAGTGAACGGATTATCGGTAAAGTGCCTGGAAAAATTCTGGGACTTATCTATTGTCAGTTCTTCGTATTTACCGGCGGCATTGTCTGCAGAGAATACGCCGAATTTGTGACAGGCAATTTCTTATTCAAGACGCCTATGTTCTGCCTGGTTATCTTAATGGTTCTGTTAGCTGCATTTGCCGTACGCGGCGGTGTTGAACTGGTGGTCAGAAGTACGTTATTGTTAACCCCGCTCTTTATTTTGCCGTTATTTTTCTTGCTGTTATTAATACCGGATTTCGAGATCAGCAACATCCTGCCGTTTATGAGCCATGGAATGATTCCGGTTATACAGGGCTCGCTGGCACCGATCTCGTGGTATTCCGAATTTTTGATTATCGCCTTCTTCCTTCCCAGCGTTATTGATAAGAACAAAACGGTCAAATACAGCATCCTCTCCCTCTTGGCCGTCTCTGCCAGCTTAACCTATGTTTGTCTCGTTTCATTGTTCGTGCTTGGTTCCGATACGGCGGATAAGGTATATCCGGTATTAACGGCTTTCCGGTATATTTCCCGTGCTGATTTTTTCGAGAATCTGGAGGCTTTGCTGCTGGCTATGTGGGTCGTTGGCAACTTCATAAAAATCGCGGCTGTTTATTACGCTGCCGTCTTGTCCTTCACCTCCTGCTTTAACTTGAAGGACTACAAGCCATTTGTTTTTCCAATCGGAATGCTGATTGTGATTCACTGCTTCTGGGATTTCCCAAGCTTCTTCAAGCTTTCCGGATTTCTCCACTCGGCCGGATTGTTTCACTTGTCGACCTTCATGCTTGTCATCCCTATCCTGCTGCTGATTATAGCCCTGTGCAGAAAACAATGGAGCAAGCTGATCACATGATAAAGTTGATAATCGCAATGATGATAAGTACTTCCATGTTATTTTTAACCGGATGCTGGGACCGTACCGAACTGAATGATCTCTCGCTGATTTCGGCAGCATCCTTTGACAAGGGAAGTAAAAATAGAATTCTGGCTACGGTGCAGGTTATCATTCCTCAGAATCAGGGTGGCGGACAGCAAACCGCCGGAAGCGGCGGGAGTGGTCCGCGTGCAACTACACGTTCTGCAGAAGGAATCAATATAGCGGATGCCCTTTCCAAGCTTCAACGCAAAATACCAAGAAGGTTGTTTTGGGGACAATGCAAAATATTTATTTTCAGCGAGGAGCTGGCGAGAAACGGTATCCGCGAGGAGTTTGATTTTCTCGTCCGGCATCCTCAGCCCCGGGAACGCGCCTATATGATGATCAGCAAAGGGAAAGCGGCGGAAGCGCTTGAGCTGATTCCCCCCATCGAACGCGCTTCGTCGGAAGCTTTACGGGAAATATCCAATCTGCAAGATGGGCTTCATGTCACCTTGGAACAAATGAGTATCGAGCTGAAAGAAGATGCCGGGGTCAATACCCTTCCCATGGTCTACATTCTGCCGCCATCCAAGCTTGCTGACAAACCCATTCAAACAATCCCTTACATGAAAGGTGCCGCTATCCTGAAGAAGGGCAAGCAATCCGGCGAGATTACAGAAAAGCTCCTGCGGGGAGTCCTGCTGATCAATAACGTTGTTAAGGATTACAGCATTACATTTGAAGTCGGAGAGGAGCAGGTTTCCTTAAAGCCTGTAAAAACAAAAGTAAGACTAGTCCCCCATATCGACGGGGATAACTGGTCGATGAACGTTAAAGTTCAATCCGAGGGAAGCATTGTCCAGAACAGTACAAAGATGAATCCGATGAAGCCGGAGGAGCTGGAGAAAATGAACCTCGCATTCCGCGAGGATATTCATCATCGGATTGAGGCTTCCGTCCTCTATTTACAACAATTGAAGGCGGACGCCCTTCGCTTCTCCACTGTTTACCACAAGAAATATCCAAAAGAGTGGGAGCGGGTAAAGGAGAATTGGGACGAGCAATTCGCTAAAATCAGAGTCACCTACGATATTAAAACGGATATTAAAAAACCGGGTTTAATTACTACCCCCGGCGGAATGCCATACGAGGAGGTGCAATAAAATGAGGCTGCAGTTTATTGTATTTATCACCTTGAGCACTTCCCTGATCATATGGCTGGAATGGCCGAAGTTAAAAAAATGGGGCGTCAAGGAAAAAGCGGCGTTCTTCTTCCTCCTGGGTGTCATCTGGATCTTCCTGTTTCTCGATGTTCCCGATACGCCCGGCACTCCTACATTGGATGAATTCCTGTTCAAGCCGCTCAAAGGGCTTATTCAGCCGTAAGGTGCGCAGAGAAAAAAATCCAATGAAGCGGGCTTCATTGGATTTTAATGGCTATCCCCGCATTCTTTCGTTCGGTCATCTCGTTCAGATCGGAGGTCAGCTTGTCCAGCTGCAGGAAGCTCTCCACAATCTCAATAATGCGGCTGTCCTGCGTCGTCATGCTGGCCGACATCTCCTGGACTGCCGCCATATTCTGCTCCGTGGAGCCGGCAATCGATACAATCTGGCCGGTAATCCTCGTATATTGCTCCTGCAGCTCCTCCGCCGAATTGTCGACCTCTCCCGAATGACTCTCGAGCTTATCGGCGTCAGACGCCAAAGCTCGCATCACATCGGCTACCTTGCTGGCTGCCGCCGTACTGAGGGCAACGGATTGCTGTCCTTCCAGCACCTGCTCTGCCGCCATAACGGTCTTCGTGCGGATGCTCTCCAAAATGCGCTCAATCTGCTCCGTTGATTGCTGCGATGTCTCCGCCAGCTTGCGGATCTCGTGAGAGACAACGGCAAAGCCTTTGCCATGCTCGCCCGCGCGCGCGGCTTCAATTGCCGCGTTCAATGCCAGCAGGTTCGTCTGCGTCGAAATATGCTTAATGGTTGCGACAATCTCGCTGATGCTCGCATTTTGCTCGCCAAGCTCATTCATGAGCTGCACCGAGGAATCGATCGTCTCGTTAACCCGCTTCATCTCGTGCTCGAGATCGGAGGTTCCTTCGCTTCCGGCTTTGGTTAAGAGTGCTGAGCTTGCCGACAGCTCCTTCATTTCGGCGGAACGATCCGCAAGCGAGGTCACGGAAGCTTCGATATGGCGGATCGCTTCGCTGATGTCATTCATGCTGGACGTTTGAGCTTCCATGCTTGACGTCATTTCCGAGAAGGCCGAGGTCACTTCCTTGGAAATCGTACCGGCCGTTGTCATATTGGCTTTCAGGTTCGCGCTGAACGAATTCAGCTGACCCGCCGAGGAGGAGACTTGTCTCACAAGCTCGAGCGACCGTTTGTTTTCCAGCATCGCCTGCTCGCCTTGCTCAATAATATTGCGCTGCAGACGCTCGCTGAATTTGGTCGATACGTATAGCGGAACCGCTACCATAAAGAAGTACATAAACATCGTTGTAGGAGCGTTATTGCCGAAAATCTCGGTTTTGTCGGGACTTGCATAACAATAAACCGTGAGCAGGACACCCATTAACCCGGAGTAGCCGATTGCCCTGGAATTGCCGTAAAGCGTCATGATCGCAAGATTGACATAGACAAGAAAATAAGTCGTAATAATCGGTCCGGTTAACAATAACAGCAAGGTTAACACGGTAACAATCGTTGAAATGAAATACATGATATAGTTCGTCAACCAGCCTTTATAGGCCAGAATCGTGGTTGCGCCGCAGGTAAGCGTGCCTACGATAGCGAGGACGATAATCGAGTCCATCCCGGCTCCGGTCAGAAAATCAACGGCTACGCCGAGTAGCAGCATGACCCAAATAATATTCACCAGCAGCTTGTTTCTTCGGTGCAGGGTCTCCCTATAATCCATTTGTTCTCCACCTTTTTTACCATAATATAGGCAATAATTTCGATCATACCATAAACCGATATTATTCGACATCATCTTTAATAGACATGTTCCCGATAATCTTGTAATCTATTGTGACACTAGTAGCTATGCGGAGGTGCTTAACGTTGGCGAAAGATATTCGTTCCCGAATTGAGATTGATCAAATCAATTGCGAAAAAGAATTAACCCTTGCGTTAATCGGAGGCAAATGGAAGCTGATCATCCTCTGGCATCTGGGTATTGACGGCACGAAACGGTTCAGCGAGCTGCAAAAGCTCATTCCCCATATCACGCAAAAGATTCTGACGAACCAGCTCCGCGAGCTGGAGGAGGATCAGCTTGTCGAACGGACCGTCTATCCGGTTGTTCCGCCGAAGGTCGAATACAAGCTGACTCGGCATGGAGAAAGCCTGGTGCCGATTCTGAAGCTGATGTACAGCTGGGGCAAGCATTACGGGGAAGAGGTACTCGGCAGAATCTCCGATTCGGAGCCGATTCCCCTTCAAGCAGCGGAGATTTAAACCGCATTTCCATGAAGTTCGGTTTTCTCAAAGGTTATCGAAACATTGGTTGTAAAACCCGGCAGACTCCGCATGGAGTCTGCTTTTTTTTGATTTCGTAGTTTCCTGCAGGATACGGACTTACTTGAAAGTGCGTACTTCCAATAAATTCGGTATCCCCCTAATATGAACTCATCGCTTTCAACACCTAAAATAAAGGAGAGATTCATGTTATGGAACTGCAATTGGCACTTGATTTGGTTAACATCCCGGAGGCAAAGGAAGTCGTAAAAGAGGTTGCCCCTTATATCGATATCGTTGAGATAGGAACTCCCGTTGTCATTAACGAAGGACTCCGCGCCGTCAAAGAAATCAAGGACGAATTCCCGTCGCTCAAAGTGCTGGCCGATCTGAAAATTATGGATGCCGGCGGTTACGAAGTGATGAAGGCTTCCGAAGCAGGCGCCGACATCATCACCGTTCTTGGCGTATCCGACGATTCCACGATCAAAGGAGCGGTTGATGAAGCCCGCAAGCAAAGCAAAAAGATTATGGTCGATATGATCAACGTAAAAGACATTGCGGGACGCGCAGCGGAAATCGATAATCTTGGCGTGGATTACATTTGCGTTCATTCCGGTTACGACCATCAGGCAGACGGAAAAAATTCGTTCGAGGATCTGGCTACGATTAAACGCGTCGTGAAGCAGGCTAAAACCGCGATCGCGGGCGGGATCAAGCTTCAAACCCTGCCTGCAGTCATCAGCGCCCAGCCGGATCTGGTTATCGTTGGCGGCGGTATTACCGGCGCAGAGGACAAGCAAGCCGTTGCCGCTCAAATGCAGCAGCTGATCAAGGGATAACGGACGATGAGTACGCTAAGTGCAGCATTCTCCATTCTTCAAGAGCTGGAGCGTACGCTTGAGGCCGTTAAGCCAAGCGAGATCGAGGCGTTAACGAAGCGGATAACGGAAGCGGAAAACATATTTGTAGCCGGAGCCGGACGCTCCGGACTGATGATGCGGGCATTTGCCATGCGCTTGATGCATATGGGATTTCGCGTTTTCGTCGTAGGCGAGACCGTTACGCCGGGCATTGCGGAAGGGGATCTGCTGCTCATCGGCTCGGGCTCCGGCGAGACCAAAACGCTGACAAGCATGACCGCCAAAGCCCTAAGCATTGGCGCGGCCGTAGGCGTGGTCACCATTGTTCCGGAATCAACCTTAGGCAGCTTGGCCACAACCAAGGCCATAATCCCCGCGGTAACAAAAGACAGCACGGCGGGAGAAGGCTCCAGCCAGCCGATGGGAACCCTGTTCGAGCAAAGCCTGTTGCTTCTGCTCGATACCATCGTGCTGAACCTGATGGAGCTGCAGGAGCTGCAGGGCGCAGCCATGTACGGCAATCACGCGAATCTGGAATAATTAGAAAAGTATTCTTTCGGTTAACCACAAGCCGCCTAATAAAAAAGCTACCGCTGAACAAAAATGGACTACTCTCACAGAATATTTCCATTTCTGAATCAAGAGGAGAAGCGGCAACAAGACTGCCAGAATTCCCAGCTGAGCGATTTCTATTCCTAAATTGAAACTAAATATATTAAAAGCTAAATCATTTTTCGCCAGATGCATCCCTTTTAATAAATCGGCAAACCCCATTCCGTGAATTAACCCGAAAACAAAAGTAATCATCCAGCGATTTCTCACATTCTTTTTGAAAATATTCTCAATCGCGACATAGCAAATACTAAGGGCAATCGCCGGTTCGACAATCATAGCCGGTACGTTAATGATGTCAAGCACCGTTAAAGTCAAGGTTAAGCAGTGTGCGACGGTAAACGCCGTAATAACCGCCGCATATTGTTTAATCGTTTGCCTTGCAATTAACAACGAAAAGATAAATAACAAATGATCATAGCCGGTCAATATATGCTCCATGCCTAGTCTCAAAAACGAAAAGAACGCCGAAATCATCTGATGGACCCTCCTGATGAGCCATTATTTTTTTTTGGAGAAAACATAACTAGAGCTTGCATTAATGATTAGAACCGCAATAACCGAGCCCCACATCAACCAAAGGAACAGCCTTGTCAGCGGATCTGCATATACTTCGATTAACGCGTTAATACGGGTCTGCCTTCCACTGTAAATCGTGAAATAATAAGCCATAAACGACGCGGCCGCCATATTTAACCCACTCATGGCAATATAAGCTACTCGGCCTGATTTTACGAAGTATGGGGCAAACAGCTTTGTTACGATCAGGAAAACAACAGATAAGCCGAACAGCCAGCAGAAAAACTGAATGTTCGTTTGCGGTTCCCGCTTAATAATCAAGGTGAACATAGGACCAAGCGTAACGACGGCAAGCAGCTGCAGCGGCCTGACTAGCTGCCTTGCATGGCTGTGCAAATGAACATGCCGCCAAAATCGAAGCGAAATTAACGATATTACTACAACGAAAGCATACAGAAGAGCAGCCACAAACGCATACAGCATGTTCCGCTGTTTAATAATGTCGCTTTTTTTCAACGTATAATTAAAATCTTCACCTGAGTCATTAAGCGCAATTGCCTGATCAACCGCCCAGATCGCCTTGCTGTAACGATGCTGCTTTACGAGAATGTCGGCATACAACTGCAGGGCTGAAGCCTGATCCTCACTTGATAGGCTGGAGCTGGCCTTGCCGAAGTAGTCCATGTATTGTTCCACATGCTCTCTTGCTTCCTGGTAGTTGGCGGCTTCGAAATACTTGTTCGCGAGGTAGATATGCATGTCGGGTGCAAGCTCCGCATCCTCATGCTGCGATAGAATCGCCTCCACTTCCTCCAATTTATCCTGCGTAGACCGATGATCGTCTTCCAACTGAATGCTTCTAAAGCGCTGCATGATCGGCCATTCGGATCGTCTTTCCTTGAGATACGTTATTCTGTCCTGAAATTCACTAGAGAAAATCCCGCTCGGGAAGTGGCTCAGATACTGCTCGTAAACATGCAGCGCCTTCTCAAAATCAAACAAGTAATCGTCGTAAATATGAGTTAACTGCTTGTACACCATTTCATTGTTGAGGTCAGGTTCCTTTGCCAGCAGCTCTTCCAGCGTTATCGCCGCCTGCAAATAATCCTTCGCCGCAAAATATTGGTTCGATTTATTACTGTAGTCCCGCACGACATCTTCGGAGCTGCCTTGAGCCATACCGACACCGGAAAATGTAACGAAGGCCATAATAATCATCAGAAGTGATGCAAGTAGCTTCTTCATGAGGTTCTCTTCTTCCTATTCTTAGAATGGTACGAGTTGCAAGTTGAATATCCGATCGACGAACCAAAGGAATCCAACAATAAAAATGACGGAGGAAGCTGCAACGGTAATGGTTCGAAGAGAGAACTTTTTCTTTAACACATAGAGAAGAGGAAGCGTGATTAGCAGAATCATCAGCTGTCCAAACTCTACGCCGACGTTAAACGAAACGACGGATTGAACAAGATTCGATTTGTCCGCGACATATTCCTGAAGAACGCTGGCAAAGCCAAAGCCGTGCACCAGCCCGAACATAAAGGTAACCAGCCACCGATAATTGATCTGCTTGATGAACAGGTTTTCCATCGCGATATAACAGATGGATAAGGCAATAACACTTTCGACAAACCTGGAGTTGAGATTGATAATATCTAAGGCCGCCAGCAGCAACGTAATACTGTGCGCCACCGTAAACGCCGTAATAATTTTCAGAGCCTCTTTAGCCGTTAGACCAATCACAATAAGAGCCAGCAAGAAGGCGATATGATCATACCCGGTTAAAATATGCTTGATTCCAAGTACGAAATAGGTAGAGATTTCAGATAAAAAGGCGGCGGATTTGTCGGAAAATTCCCATGTGGTATGGTTGGAATCGAATATATACTGCAAGTCCGGCTGAGTCTTATCGAAGACTCCCTGAACCGAATCGTCATCCGCATCGGTAAAATAGATATAGCCGATATTCACGTGCTGGCCTTTAGTCTCTTCATTTAATAGATGATAGTTAATTTTTACTTTGTTTTCTGTCCAATCAAAATCAACGTCATTGATTCTCAGCCAAATGACCCAGAATGTCCCTTCTCTCTTTAAATGGTCTACCTTTATCGGATATTCCCGGTCATTGATGGAAACAGCTAGCTTCTCGTCGATATACGGTTGAAGAATGTCGTTTGTTATAACGCGAAGCTGGTCATCGTTCAGATTCTCAAGGTCATATCCAAGCTCCTTAATCCCCTTCAATTGTTGGAAAACTGCGGGGTCGAGCTCTATCGTGGACAATATTCGATCCTTGCCAAAAGCCCATTTCGATGCTCCGAGGTACATATCGTGTGCAAAAACGGGTGTAACTCCGGCAAGCAATAAGGCGATTCCCAGGATCAAAGCCGCTAGTTTTCTGAATCCTCTTGTAAACATCACGATGCACTCATTTCTTCTTTATAGTCTTGTAAATAAGACAACGAATTCATAATAGGCAATGGCGGCGAAAGGATAGAAACCCTGACGCCGCCATTTCCTTTAGTTATGTTGCTGCTTTCACTTACTACAGCCCGCTTAGAGGCTGCCTTACTGCTGCAGCAGCAGATAGAGACGATAGATCATTTGTGCCGTTTCCGCACGTGTAGCTTGACCGGTTGGATTCAGCGCCGAAGCGCTGCCTTGCACGATGCCTGCTTTAACCATGTCGGCAGCCGCATCAACCGCGTAAGACGAAATCTTCGATTTATCCTTAAAGCTATTCAGCTCTGCCGGATCGCCGCTCAAGGCAAGCTTGCCGGTCACTTCCATCGCACGGCTCATCAGAACCATCATGTCCTGACGCGTGATGAACGCGCGCGGATTGAACTCGTTGTCGCCCATTCCGTTGGCAATGCCAAGCGCCTTAACGACGCCAAGAGCATTATAATAATAGTCGCTCGATTTCACGTCGCTGAAGTTGGACGTTACGTCAGCCTTCAGGTCCAGCATGCGAACGAGCATTACCATGAAATCGGCACGCGTAATTTGCTTGCCAGGCTCGAAGGTTGTGGACGTCGTGCCGTTAATAATGCCCTTGTCGGCAAGCACGGCAATGGCATCTTTTGCCCACTCATAATGCGAGTCTACGTCTTTGAACGGATTAGCCGGAATGACCGGCGTTCCGCCGCCGTTACCCGGATTCGCTGGAGTTCCGTTGCCCGGTGTTCCGCCGCCCGGAGTTCCGCCTCCTGGTGTGCCGTTACCCGGTGTTCCGCCTCCTGGTGTGCCGTTACCCGGTGTTCCGCCTCCTGGTGTGCCGTTACCCGGTGTTCCGCCTCCTGGTGTGCCGCCGTCGCCTGGAGTTGTCGTATCATCTGTTGTATAAACAACATAGAGATGTGCAACTTGATCTGCATTTTCCCCTGCGCCTTCAAAAGACTCAGCGGTTCTTGTACCTTTACCGGTGAGAAGGAATGTGATGGCATTTCCTTCTTTCCAGTCGTCCATATTTACGATTTGCTGAACCAAGGATGCCAGGTTAGGAGTTTGTTGATTTGGACCGGATTCGTGTTCTACCGTCCATTCCGGTATATCCTTCCAGCTTACAAAATTTTCCGACTTCACACGTGACGAAATATTGCCCGGTTTATCCGGAAGCGAATTGGCAACTGCCTCCGCATAAATGCTCACGTCAAACGGATTAAGGTTTTTGTCCGGCTCATCAACGGAAAACTGAACATAGGCGTCAACAATCTTTGCCCCTTTAGGAAGACCCAGACCCGCAAACCGAAGTCCGATCTGCTGCACGCTTTCTTCCTGTACAATTTCCAAGTCGGAACTATCCATATCCAAAGATCCGTCCGCTTTTTCTTCCATATCGTCATATGGAGTTTTGATTGGCGCTATAAGCAGGTGGGAATCTCCACTCGGCAATGCGCCTATAACAATAGATACTTTGTTACTAGTAGCCGTTTTGCCCTCAACAGTAACTTCCGCCTCAATCGATACGGACGTAGCGCGAAGAGGTTTATTTTTCACTGTTACGACGCCGTCAGCAGAGATAGCTACGATATCATCAGCGCTGGAAGTGTATTTGACCTCGGCCGAAGAAAGATCCATGGCCGCTCCCAAATTGTCCTTCGCCGATAAGCTTAGCTTAGCGGAAGAATTCGCATCGCCGGTCAACGTATCGTGATCCGATGCTAACGTAACTTCGGCCAGCCCATCCGGATTTTTGACATTGATCGTTAATGTATTGGATTTCACAATCTCGCCTGCGTTATAGATCTCAGCCCAAACCTGAACCGATTCATTAAACACGGGCTTCTTCTTGACGGTCACTGTTCCGTCCGAAGCAATGGAAACCAAATCCGGTTTATCCGTTTTGTAGCTCATATTGGCATTCGACAGATCCACAGCGGCATCCTTACTGTCAACAGCCGTCAAATCAAGCTTAACGCTGCTTTCAGGAACGTCCGTTTGCAGCGTATCTTTATCCGCAGCAAGAGTTGCCTTGGCGATATCCAGAGCTTCCTGCGGCGTGTTGTGAACCGTGATGGTCTCGATCTCCGTGCCGTCAATCCGCTTGGAGGTTACTTTCATGGTATCCCCTTCAACATCGAACAAGGTCAAGAAGTACGACTTGTCAGCCTTGACGATATTCGGCCAGCTTGGGTCTACATCGTACGATGGAGCGCCGCCGCCGCCGGAAGTCAGGTATTCGATCCCGTCAACTTCGGCGCGGGCATAGTTATGATTGTGTCCGTTAAGATACAACGGCACCCCGAACTTCTTCAGGATAGGGTGAATGTATTTTTGGACATCGGTATTGTTCTCGTGCGTACCGGCACCCCAGGCAGGCTGATGGCCCATTACGATTTTCCACGGCTTGTCCGTCGTGGCAAGATCGTTGATCAGCCAGTTATACTGCGCCGAGCCTTCCTTAAAGTCCGCATATTCATCGATTACCGAAACATGGACCGGACCGTAATCGAAGGACCAGTAGAAGTCATCCACGTACGGATACGGGTAGTACTTCTCATAAACGGAACCAACGCCCTCATGATTGCCCCTTGCCCCCATCATTGGCACTTCGGTTTGAAGTGCGTGCATCTGCGGATAGGTTGATTCAGGCACGAAATATTGAGCGGTCCAGTTGCTTTCGGAGTCGCTAGAAGCAATATCCCCGCTATTCAAGAGAATCGATTGATAGGCTGGGTCTTCGGCATACGCCTTCCGAGCCAGGTCGGCTACCTGATCCTGATAAGCCGGTTGTGTACGGCTGTCCCCGTAAGAGAGGAACTTCACGGAAGTAGCGTCATCCGCGGGAGCGGCAACGAACGAACCTGCTTGACCGTCTACCTCGTAGTAATACTTGGTACCGGGCTGCAGCCCGGTGATCGTGAACTTGTGCTGGTTATCGCTACCGTAGGTTTCCACGGACTGTTCTCCTAATGAATAAGAGGTATCCGTCCCCCACTTGATCGTATTCGGCTGGTTATCGCTCGTCTGCCACATGACGCTCATCGAGCTGTTTTGTCCCTCGAACAATAAATAAGGCCCCTTGATAATCGTGCTGTCAGCCGACACGTTGTAAGCACCGATCGTAAACAGAACCGTACATACGAATAGAGCCAAGGTTAAACCTTTCCACTTGGCCTTTAACTTCACCTTCACTTTGTCATCCCCTTCTTTGTCATTAGCAGTCGGAACGATAGAATCCTGTTCGGTCTTTTCCATATTCCAGTCAAAACCTATCATCTTCCTCCTTACCTTGCTGATATCGGACACACCACTGCTATTATGCTGACGTTCCCTGCGTACCACGAAAAGGATTGCGGAAATCACAGATATTCCCGTTAGCCAACTGCCAAAATTATTATACTAGTAAAGTATTGATATAAAATTTAAGATAATATTAATTTTAAAGTAAACCATTTTTAACCATCGAATTTTCCGCTCAATCACACGCGTTTACAATTTCGTAAACTAGCATTAACATTCCTCTGACACTACTTTTCTACAATTATCGACATCCCTAATATGAAAGAGATGAACGGACGATGAAATCCATGTTCAGTGCAAAAGATTTGGCGGTTACGCAAGCAAGCGTAGCCGCACTGCTTTTTTTATCGATACCTTTGTTTAATATCATCGGACTCAGCAACCATAAGCTGGAGGCCGTCCTGCACGGATTAGGAGCGACCGTCACCGTGATCATGAGCTGTCAAGCCCTTCACCTGACCTACCCCATGCTGCGTGGCAAGAAGGGAGCCGCGGTCAATCTGGAATGGGTGCTTTGGCTCACGAGCCTATTGGTTCTGGTAACAATCGCGCTAGGCAACTGGCTCTACATTCCTTACCGGGGACCGGACGGTCCCCAGCAGTGGTTAATGTACCATAGCCCCGAGGTACATCTAATCGTGATGGAATATAAAGAATTCGTCTCGCTATACCCGCTCCCTTTAGGAATCGCGGCTGCCTTTTTATTGCGCCGGTTCCGGCATAAGCTCACGGCGGGCTCGACGCTTAGCGGAATCATCGCTTTACTGGTCACTTTATTCTGGATTTGTTTATTAATCGGATTTGCGTGCGGAATCGGCATGACGAAACTGAAAATGGTGTGATTTCAACGCAGTCGATAGGAGAGAGAAAAAGTGAAAGAATCAAAGCAACGAAAAACGGGCGAGGTCGCCGCCATTCTGCTTTCGGTATGGCTTGGCATCGCAGCGACAACTCTCAGCCACTTATGGAGCTATTACAATCCGCTGCAGGCTAATCCCATTTTGCTCAAGATGGGTTCCTGGATCCCTTCGTGGTGGGCCATTGGCCCTTACACCGGCAAGGAAACGGCGGGACTCGTCGTCTGGCTCTGCACATGGACAATACTGCATTGGACGCTCGGACGGAAAGAGGTCAATCTAAAGCCTTGGACAATCGGATTTCTGATTGCTTTTATTGCCAATCTGATTATTCTCTGGCCGACCGTTTACCATACGATCCTGTGGTGGCCCACCCTGCCGAATACATTGCCGGGGGGAGAGGGTTAAACTATGGCTTTCTTATACAAATTTAAGCTGTCATTATCGCTGCTTGTGCTGATTGGTATTCTGTTGGGATCATTCTCTTGGACAAAAGTGCCAATGGAAGGTTTCAAGTCTAACGCGGCTTCCCCAACCTCGTTCCGGTTTGGGTATTTCAGCCAGCAGGAAGGGGATTTCGGGGAGTGGATCAAGCAATTCCGGGACATTTCGTTTTTTGCCGCGTCGAATCAATTGCTGCAGAAGCATCCGGAAGCACAGTCGTTTCAGCTTTACCCGATCTATGACGGTTCCGCAACGGAACAGAGCTTTAGCCAGGCTTATCCGCATGTGCCTAAAGAGACGCTCTCGGGTTATGGGAAATCGGTCTACTCGATTACGCAAGGAACCGCAAGACTCTTCTTCCTCAATGCCGATCGTTTACAAGATGCGGGAGACGGACAATTGGAATGGATCCGCAAGACGATCAATGGCAACAAGCAAACGTTCGCTTTTGCCTGGCTGAGCGAAGATCCGAAGCTTCCCGAGGTCTGGAAAACGTTCAGGGAAGCAGGAATAAGCGCGGTATTCATCCGCAATTCCGTCTACGTGCTTGATTTAGCCGTCACTCAAGCGCCTTCCCAATATCAATCTTCCGAATACGAGAACTGGAAAGTATGGGACTTGACCAAGCTGAAGGATACGCCTGTCGTTACCGTTCTGGAGGCGCACGGTAACGCGCTGACCGTGAAAGCGGAGAAAGAACAAGGACAGATCCTGGATCAGCTTGAATTGAATGCCGACAATCTGGCTTCGTGGGATCTTTCGACCTTACAGGAGAAACAGGACATCTCCCTCGTGGGCATTCAATCCTTGTGGCACTATCATGCGGGTGACGATTCAATCAAATCCGCTTTACCGGAAGGAGTGGACTTGGTGGGAGAAGGTCCGATTATTGAGACCTCCCACACGGACCCGGTTCCCTTGCCGGCATACGATTGGCGCAGTCCGGAATACGACGATTCAGGATGGAAGACCGGCAGGGCTCCTTTGGGCTACACGAATAACAAAGAGCGGCAGTCTTATATTCAAACCGGTCTGGTGGCCGGCTTGACTCCTACCTATTATTTCCGCAAGTCGTTTGATTTGAAAAATGATCCGAAGACATTGTCGGGGTTATTTTTGCATATCGCCTATGAGGACGGATACGTTGTTTATCTCAACGGCCAGGAAGTCTCTCGGGACGCCATTCTGACCGGGGTTCTAACCGATTCCTCTCTCGCAATTGCGAATGAATTTACTTTCTATCGCAGAATTGATCTAAAAGCCCATTTGAACAAGCTTGTAAAGGGGACTAATGTCATTGCCGTAGAGGTACACCGCGGCCATCCCGGGGCGCCCAATTTGTTGTTTGACCTCGACCTGTCTGTCGAAACCAAGGGGGAGGAACGTTAGATCATGCGGACAAACCTGCAGAACAGCATTAGAAAACGAGCAAGGAGCGGCATTACGTCATGCATGGTAATCGTTTTACTTGTCTTGATGCTGACAGGATGTGTCCAAGCTCCAAAAAGCTCGATTCCGATTGCCGACATTACCTTTACGAACAACCATCTGATTGTGCAAAACGAAACCGGATTCGTATGGTTTAATGCAAAAATAACGATTGATCACAAATTCACTTATGTCGCGCCGATGATGACTGCCGGCAAATCAAGCGTCCCGCTAGCAAACTTTCTTGACGATCAGGGTCATAGTTACAAGCGCGGGCGGTGGAGCATCCGCAATCTGACGATTGATGTGACCGACACGTTAGGCGCTAAAAGGCATCTTAGTTGGTAAATTCGGAAAAATTGCAACCTAATAACGGAATAACGCAAAAAAGCTGTTGAGAACCCTCAACAGCTTTTATTTTCGTTTAACCCTCACGTAAAATCTGAAATTGGGCTACAATGTTCTGGAGGCTTGTTCCAGAAGGCTGGCCAGGAGACCGTAATCGGGTGTATCCTCTTTACGAATTTTTAGCCACTTCCTTTCGTCCGGTCCTTCGAATCCTATTGGAAATGCAAGGCCGGAAGCATTCATGATCATAAACGCAATGGCATCTTTTGAAGGCGATATCACTGCCGCATAATGTCCATTTTTCAAGAAATGAGGCTTCTTGTATTGAATACGTTCCTCGGCTTCCGGAATAACCCGATGTACCATCTGGCGTAATTGGTTGCTGAACTCGATTTGCCATGGTTGACTAAGATTCTCGATAAATGCGGAAACTTCCTGATTCATCATTTTTGCCGCTCCTTTCACTTTTTCATGGAATCCAATTCTTTTGCTTACAGCCCCAATGCATTCCCCTTCTCAAGCCGCAAAATATGCTTCTCGCCATCGTCGGCCAATGCCCTGAACTGGTTGATGGTTTCCCTCATTTTCGGAAGCGCCTGCTGTTTGTACGAGCTGATCGAATCAAACGCGGACAGCACGTCCGCAAACGCTTGCTTCAACGTATCGACCGAGACCGTGGCTTCAATGGCTTGCTGTTGAATGGCGACTCCTTGGTCCTTAAGCATCCGGGAAGTGCCGGCGATAAGGTTCGTCGTGGTTTGATTCAACAGCTCGATTTTCTTGAGAACGATGCCTTGATTATACAAGGCGCTCGCCACCGTAACGGCTATTTTCAAGGCAGAGATCGTGACCGTCTTCGCCCGGTCTACGCCGCGAATGAGCTCCTTGTTATTGCGGATGACGACCTCGTACGCCAAGATTCCCTGCTGGTTAACGACCAGCATTTGCTGCAAATCCATGACGCGCTGGCGCATCGGGAACAGGATTTCCTCCGTTATGAACCGAATCCTCTCCGAGTCTTCGCCGCGGCTTTTGGCTGCTTCGATTTGGGCTTCGATGGATTCGTCCATAAGCATCCCAAGCTGAATTTCCTTCTTGAGCGTTTTGGTTAGCTTTCGGATTTCATGCTGTTCGAGCTCCAACGTCGTGTTGTCGTTTCTGAGCATGGCACCGCCTTTATCCAGCGACACCACAATATCGGCAATCACAGCATCGGCCTTCTCAAACTTGAGGAAGTACGCACGCAGCGGATTAAATAGTTTGCCGAGAAATCCCTTCTTGGCGAAGTCGATCATGCTTGGATCCAGATCCTTCAGCTGCGTATGCAATTCGGCCAGTCCCTTCGCAACCGGGCCGCCCTCATCGCCCGATTTCGCAAGATTGCCAACCGATACCTGCAGCAGGGTGTTTTTGTCGGAAGAGCGTTGCATGGTGTTCAGACCGTAGGCGTCGATTGATCGAAGAATCTCTTTGCGCTGTTCCAGGGACTCGACATCCATCGCCATAATCATCTCGACGTTCGAATCCGCTTCTTCCTTCAGCTTTGCCTCTTCCTCCGGTAATGGCCGTATGGTAGGCTCGATCTCCGCCTTCAGCTCCTCCGGACTGGATACGTTCATTGAAAATGCCATTGAAATCCCCCCTCGAATGAGTTACATTTGCACATTGAATAGATTGCCGATCTTGTAGACAACATCGTCCGTATCCGCGTTAATGCTGGCTGCTTCGTTGATGCTGGAAATATTCTGAAGCGCTTGAATATTAGCGTTGTAGCCAATCGTGTAGATCGGAATCTTATACGTCTCGATTAATCCCTTAATATCCTTCAGCGTATAGCCCTGGTTCGTCTCGCCGTCGCTTAGGACGAAGATGACGGGTTTGGTGTTGGGGTCGACCGCCAATTGATCCTCGAGCAGCTTCAGCGCTACGACGATGCCGTCGAAGGTAGCCGTCCCGCCACCGGACTGCAGACTATTGACCGCTCCGACGAATAAGGATTGCTGATTCGTGTCGTACTTGGCGATCGGCAGCTTGATGGTGACGCCGTCCGAATACGAGACGAGACCGATGCTGTTGTCCCTGCCCAGGTATTTCTGTCCCTTTAAAAGCGACTCCTTCAAACGATTCAGCGGTTCGCCGTCCATACTGCCGGAAACGTCGGTGACGAAAACCGCAGTGATCGGCTTGCTGCCGTTCTTCTTCTCTTTCCATACCTTTTGCGCCGATATAAGCAGGTCGCCATCCACGGGGGCAAGCTCCGTCTTGTAGGTTTCAAGTCCGTTAAATCCTTTTTCCTGCGCGGTCTTCATGTACTTGTCTTGCGTAACGAACTCGGCAAATTTCTTGAGAATATCCAGCTTCTCCTGCGGCAGATCGCCCAACGCGTAGAGCGGACTATCGTGTCTGAAGCCAAACGGCGTAAATACGTAACCGTTCTTCAACTCCGCGGCATTGACGTACGTCTGGTATTCAAGCACGAATCCGTCCAGGGCGCCGGACTTGGCCGCATCACGCATCTGAATGGTCGTGGAGGCGATAAACGGCACATTGGACTGGAACTTTTCGAACTCTTGCACCGCTTTATCGCTCAACAAATCAGTACTATCGAAGGTATGAAGTGCTGTTACCAAAAAATTCAAGCCCGTGGAGCTTGCGAAGGGATCGGTATACCCCATGGAGAGCTCGTTATTGGCGATAGCTTCCGTGACGGATTGAATATTGACGGAGCCGTACTTGTCGATCATGGCATCGTACTTCGCTTTGGCGATGACGATTCCGGGAACATTGCCGACTAAACGTTTGGTCACGAGCTGCGTGTTAACCCCGCTTGCCTTAACCATTTCGCCCCATAGTTCATTGGAAGGAGTGAATGCATCGGGGACGTACTTGCCGGATTTGATATAGTCCGTGGCCGTGCCCGATGCGATATTGCGTATTTTGACCGACACGGGCTTTCCGTTCACGGTTATATTCGCCTTGTTAAATTCGGTCGCGACGTCCGTCAGCCATCCGTCGACGCCCGTTCCCGACTTTTCCGTGGACGAGAAAATCTCGACGAAATTGTCGTTCGCATTGTTCACCGTGACGGGAAACTTGCTGATGTCCGGCAAGGACGAAGCGACATCGACGGGATCCAGGTCGATTTGGCCCTTCACTGGCGTTTCGGCAGCGGGAGATATCGCTTTGTACAGCTTGTTCAGCCGATCCCCCGCATTCTCAGCCGTCACCTCCGCTTTCGATTTGCCGAGATTGGAGGTCAAGGTTACCCCGGCATATACAAGCCCGAAAACGACAACCAGAAGAACAACGGATATCCATAAAAACGAACTCTTTTTTTGCATCCAGGCCACCTCTTAATTCTTGTAGTATTGGGTTTGTTTGATCAACGTGTCGATTTCCCGCATGCAAGGCATGCTGTCGATGTCGCCCGGCTCCAAACTATCCAAACGGGAGATCTCCAGCATGAGCTGATCCAGCTTCAACAAGATTTCCTCGTTTGTGCCGAGCGACTGCTTGGTGAAGGAAAGGTATTCGCCATACACGTTTTTTCTGGCTTGCAATAGCTCCGGCGGCAATGGCGACGGCTTCCGGCCCGAAACGCTTTCGAACTCCGACGCGTCGAACGTAAGCAGCCGATTGAGGATGCTCCTGACATTCAAGTAGAAAAGCTTCTCCACTTCGTGGATGACGGAAGCAAACTTCTTATAGCTCAGTTCGGCGGGATCGAAACGCTGCTTCAACACCTCGAGCAGCGTGCTCCTTTTCTTCTGCAGGCGTTCCAATTGGCGCAAAGCCAAACCGATATCCTCTTCTAAAACTTTAATGCGCCGGAAGCGAGATAATGCCTCGACATAATCGTCATGCGTCTTTATCTCCTTCACCGGCAGAACTGCCGGGGCTTTAAATAGGAATCGGTAACACCCATAAGTGAGCGTAATGGCGCTTGCGACGAGAAAAGTCACGCCTATTGCCGAAGAAAGCGCATTGCGGCCAATCTCTATCCCAATAAAACCGCGGGAGAAAACGACGATATTCAACGCTATGACACCAAGTGTCAAACCAAGCAGCTTTATGTATTTAGTCACGCCTAATCGAACACTCCCCTGCAGGAAAATTTTTCTCGACTCCTTATCATTGTACAACAATGTTAAATCCTGGGGCGAAAAATTTATGGATAGGAGTATAAAATCTAGAAAGTTCGCTTAACGTTTACAAATTCATGAATATCCGTTATGGGGCATATACGGGCGTGCTGCGGATAACGTTTCCTTTTTCGAGACGATCCTTAGAAATGCTCTGAAGATTAGGACCTGCTTTCACGGCTTCTGGCAAAAATAAAAAGCCGCAGATTATGCGACTTCCGTTGTAAGGATATTTTGTCGTCCACGCGATCATTACGAAGAACGAGGCGGCTGGCCGATCAGCTTCTCCCGTCTTAAGCTAATCTCTTGCTGCCATGCGGCATCTCCGGCCATGGACGCGGCTAGTGATAAATTATGCAAATGGGCGATTTGTCTAATATGCTTAGCATTGACCGACAGGCAGTGCTCGAAGTCCGCTTGTTCTTCCTTGGTCAGATCCCTGCTCCCTCGAATGATCCACAGCTCAGCAAGCCGCTCATGTATCGGCAGAATGGTCATACTTTGCCCCTCCTCTATCGTCCCTTACCTTTATTGTCAGTATGACCAAAAAAGAGAGCTTCAAAGCCTTGCCTTGGTAACATAAATGCCGCAAGGGACGCTTAGCCGCGCTAGCACCCCTTGGCTTGTTCCATGTATATCGGATTCGTCAGACAGGTCACTGCCGACTGCTTCAGCCCCTCTACGTGACGTCGTGCCTCCAGCCGGTAAAACAACCGGTCGGTCGAGCCTTGGAATTCCAGACGAACCTGACCGTTCGCCGCTTCGACTGCAGGCACGGCGCCGCCTGCTAATACAGCCGCATTCGGCTCCCAAGGAGCATAAGCCGCATTGTCAGGTGCATCGAATTCGAGAATTGCGGCCATTTCCCTCCCTGCGTTCCAGCCGACGACTTCCGCCGCGCCGGATTCGCATTCCCTTGCATCTTCGACGGAAGCCGGCAAATCGTTTATTATGTCCCATACCGCTTCAATGCCACGGTCAGACCATAAAGCCAAGCGGTCACCCTTGGCGCCGCAGACATGAATGGCCAGTGGAAGAGAGTCCTTCCCATCAATATCCTTCCACGGGATGATCTCTCCGATGCCGTACTCGCCGGCGGTAAGATCCAGACAGGTTTCATCAGGGTCGAACTGCAACACGACGCGGCCCTGACGGATGCCCGCTAGCAAGCCGCTCACCGTATCGGTTTCTGCCCAGACAGATGCCGTCGGACGACCGTGTTTCACGAATCGTTCCTGCCGATGGGTGTCGCTGCCTCCGAGGGCGATTACGCGGCGACCCTGGGCAAGCTGTCCTTGCCACCATGCAAGCGCGCGCTCGTTCAGCCCCCGCCACGGGCCATTCCACACCTCGATTGCATCATACGGGAGGTCAAAACCAAGCTCCCATGGACAAGATGGGCAGAACGGATGATTAAGCGAAACGAAGCCTCCCCGCTCACGCGCTTCGCGGAGTACCTCTTCCGCCTGCTCCGGTGTCGTTACGCGAAAATCCTTCAGCGCGTCCGTCACACCCAGGACGTTCGCATGCCCAAAATAGCTCGTCAGCTCTACGCCGGGAACGAGAAGCAGCTCTTCGTCCGGAACACGCGCCTCATGATTCTGCGAGGACGTATTGTGATCCGTCAGCGCCATGAATTCCAGACCGGCGGCCTTGCAAGATTCCTTCGCCTGCCCAATCGTGTAGCTCCCGTCGCTATGCACGCTGTGCATATGGAGGTCTCCTTTCATCCAGCGGCCGTGGGGTCTTGTCAGCTCCACTTCAATGATCACCTCAACGCCGCCTTCGGGAACTTTGTAAGCACCGAGCAACACCGCCCACCCGCCCTCGACGATCGGCTCCGCCAGATAGCCCGGGGTCGCCTTCTCCGTGCCAACGAAGAACGCTTCGCGGGCTCCTCCGCTCCAGCCGACGATCCGGTTCGGCGAGCGCAGGCCGATATCGACGACCGCTCCGCCGTCTTCTCCGCGTTCGTAGCGGTAGGCGATATCCATACGCTCCACTGCTCCTTCCACTGCGAACGGAACCTCCAAATAAGAACGCTGCTCGGCTTTGTCGATCCATCTGTACAGCACGAGCCGCTGTTTATTCATCTCCATCCTACTTCCTCCTATTCTTTGCTTGCGCCGAGCAGGATACCCTTCATGAAATACTTCTGCACGAACGGATACACCGCGAGCAGCGGAAGGATGCTGATGACGATACCCGCCATCCGCACGTTTGTCGTAACCATATAGGTGCCGGAGTTGCTGCTCGTATCGATGATCATCGCCTTCAGCGCGACTTGAAGCGTGTACTTCATGGAATCGTTAATGAACATAACCGGCGCGGTAAACATATTCCACCGTCCGACGAACTCGAACAGCGTCACGGTCGCGAGGCCCGCAGCCGCAAGGCGCATGTACATCGTCAGAAAGATGCGGAACTCGCCTGCGCCGTCGATCTTGGCCGATTCCGACATCTCGTAAGGGACGTTCAGGAAGAAGCTCCGCATGAGCAGAATCGAGAAGCCGGACACGAGACCCGACAGCACTAGCGAGCTCAGCGTGTTAATCAGATGCAGGTCTTTGTTCACTACATAGAGCGGTATCATAATCGCTTCCTGGGGCAGCATCATCGTAATCAGAATGAACGTCAGCATCGCTTTCCTGCCCGGAAGACGCGGATAGATGAACACATAGCCGGCCAAGCTGGACAGCAGCACGTGCAGCACGGTGCCGGTCAGGGTCACGATGATGCTGTTCATGAGAGGACGCCAGATATCAAGGCTTTTCCATACGATGGCGTAGCCCTCCGCGCTGAACGGCTGCGGCCACAGCACGATTTCCGGCTTCATGGAAGCAATGCCCGATGAGAAGGACAAAGCCAGTACGTTAATAAACGGGATAATCATGGTCAGCATCAGCGCGAATAGGAACAAGACGTTTAGAATGTCGAACACTTTATTCTTCCACCCGAGCCGTTCGAATCGATCGGACATAGTCATTACACCTCATCAAATCGCGTGATTCGCCGTACGACGAGTGTCATCGCGAGCGTTAATAGCAGAACGAAGAAGCTGGCAGCAGCCGCGGGTCCAAGCTGGATTTCGAGAATGCCCTTCTGGAACGTGTACATCATCAGCACGTCCACTTTCGCGGCGATCGTAGGGTTGCGCAGAATGAATACTTCGTCAAAGATCCGCAGGATGCCAAGCGTATTCAGAAGGAAGACGACTTTCATCGTATTGCTGAGCTGCGGAATCGTAACGTAGATTAATTGCTTCCAGCGCGTCGCGCCGTCCATGCGCGCCGCTTCGTAGAGCGAAGGATTGATCGACACGATCCCCGCCAGAAACAGGATGCAGGTGTAGCCCATCTCCTTCCATGTGGCAAGGAGGATCAAGATCCAACGCGCCCATCCGGAGTCCGCCATGAAATTAATCGGCTTCATGTGGAATACATGGACAAGAATCATATTGATGATTCCGCTGTCTGGCGAAAGCATGAAAATCCAGATCCCTCCGACCACGACCCACGAAAGCAGATGCGGCACGTACAGAATCATTTGCGCTGCCTTCTTGAACCAAGTCCTGAGCACTTCGTTGAGCGAAAGAGCGATCGCGAGGGGCGCGGCGAAGCTGAAGCAGAGAATGCCTCCTCCAATAACGAGCGTGTTGACGACCGCTTCCCAGAACAACGAGTCATGCAGCACCGCGGAGTAGTTCTCGAAACCAACGTAAGGTCTGTCGCCCATCAGCTTATAATCCTGAAAGCTGGTCTGAAGCCCTTTCACGAGCGGATAATAGGCAAATACAAGAAAATAGGCGATTACCGGCACCATCATGACATAGAGAGCGCTGTATTTCTTTAATAATCTCATCCTTTTATTCACGTCCTTTTCTGGTAAAGGAAACCATTATCGGGATGAAAAGCAGGCAAGCAGGGGATCCATGCTCCCCTGCCTGCTTGTATTCCATGCATAAGGATCGGCTTTACTCGTCGATGAGTTTCTTCCCAAGCAGTTCATCGTGCATCTTCTTCACGGCTTCCGCAGCGTCCATTTGACCGCTCATCGCTTTGAGCGCGTAATTCTTAACGATCTTTTCCGCGTCGGGCCAGCCGGGAAGCGACAATTCAAGCGTCGCGTCCTTGTTCACGAGATCTTGCGCTTCTTGCACCCCCGGCAGCTTGCCGAACGGATATTTCACGTTTTGGTTGTACCAGAACGGCACCCCGTGATCCATGTTATGCTCGGTGCCGGTCGGCGTCAGCTTATAGGCATTGCCATCCTTGGTGTAATCCTCGTTCTCGATGCCTAGGCTTCCGAGCATAATACCAGGCTCCGTGTGCCAGAACTCCAGGAACTTCTTCGCGGCCTCCGGATGCTCGGCATTGGCCGGAATAATCCAGAAATCCGGATCTCCGCGCCGCATCAGGACGGTGCCGTCAGCACCGGGGATGCTCGCTAGCCCTTCCGCGTTAAACGTTGTATTCGGATCCTCTTGTTTGCGCGTGTTGTTGAACATGCCGACCCAAGCATCCCAATAGGTGACCATGCCGACGCGGTCGGTGAGGAACAGATTGCGCATTTTGCCCGTGTCGTTCGTTACGAAGTTAGGATCCATAATGCCTTCCTTCACAAGCTTGGCGAACCATTCGTAAATCGGAATGGCAGCTTCCGTCGCGTACGGGATCGTACGCTTGCCGTCCTTCATGACGTAATGCGCCTTAACGCCGGCGGCGCTCATGAAGGGTTGTATATCGTAAATGTCAGCCGTGCTAAGGCCGTACGTATCATTTTTGCCATTGCCGTCAGGATCCTTTTCTTTGAACGCTTTGAGCACGTTGTAATAATCATCCAGCGTCTTTGGCTCCTTCAGCCCAAGCTTGTCCAGCCAATCCTTGCGCACGATCGGCATCGTACCGCCTTGGAATTTGTTGAACACCGCGACAATCCTGCCATCCTTGTCCTTTAGCTGCTCCCATTCACTAGTAGGAACGACCGTCGGATCGGAGAGCACTTTGGATCCGGTGACGAAATCCGTCAGGTCCGTGACGACGCCTTGGTCTACGAAGGTAGCCAGCTTGCCGAGGTCGCTGAGCTCGATGAGATCGTATTTCTCGCCGGAGCCGAGTGCCGTCAGCACCTTCTGATCGTAATCGCTCGCCGGCTTCTCGATGGTAGTGTCCATGCCTGTCAATCGAGTGATTTCCGCTGCGAACTTCGCGGTCTCCTCCGGTGTTTTGCCGCCGACGTTACCGTCGAGGATGCGCAGCTTCATGTCCGCTGCCGGCGCATTGGCCTGGGCGTTCGCGCCATTACCGGTTTGTGCATTCGCGGCCTCTGTATTGGCGGCGTTGTTCGTTCCGTTCTCCGAACCGCAGCCGGACAACAGCAGCGTTCCGAGAGCGGCAACCGTCGATAGGGTTAACATTACTTTTTTCATGGGTAGATTACCTCCTAAATGGACGAGCGAGATGGTCTTCCGAATCCGAGTGATTAAGCATTTTCGCGAGCTCCGGGCGCAGCGCAGGAGCCTCGAATCGTGAGTTCCGTCGGAACAAGCACCCTTTTGGGGTTCTTCTGTTCTGCGTTCAGCTGCTCGAGCAGGAGTCGCAGCGCTTCAATGCCAAGCTGGTCGGCATGGAGCCGAACACCAGTAAGAGGCGGAGAGAGTTCCGGCGAGAGTACGGTATCGTCACTGAAGGCAAATACCGACAACTGCTCCGGAATGCGCAGCCCGAGCTGCTCTGCGGCCTTATATACGCCAAGCGCCATCATGTCCGTATCGGCGATGACCGCCGTAATTTCCGGCGAATCCGTCAACATGGCAATGGCAGCCTCGTAGCCGAAAGCATGCGCGGACTCTCCTTTAAGAGGCTTGTGCAGGACCAGCCCAGGCTTGAACGCCAGGCCGGCATGCTTGAACGCATCCTTGTATCCCGCGCTGCGATCCTCCGATACGGTTCTCGAAGCCGGTGCATTCAGAAACAAAATTTCCTTATGCCCCAGCCCGATCAAATAGCTAGTGACCTGTGCGGCCATGCCGACATTGTCGTTATCGACATAGCTTACCTGCGCCTCGAATGGCTGGGGCGGACGCCCGATGATGACAATGGGCATGCCGCTTCGAAGCCGTTCCTCAATCCTAACGTCCGATTCGATAGGGTCCAGTAGGATTTCGCCGTCCACCGGATCCGAAGATATATTCTCCACTTGACTGAGGTAGGCGGGCGGCAGCGCATTAACCAGCAGGCGGTAGCCATTCTCGTAACAGATACGCAGAACGCCGTTTAACAAAGAATGGTGAAACTGACCGAATTCAAGCGATTCGCCCCTGATATTTAATCCGAGTATCCGCGTGGAGCGGTTCACGAGACTTCTCGCCCAATAATTGGGTTTGTAGTTCAGTAATTTAGCCGCAGCAAGAACACGCTCGGTGACCTCTTTACTGATTGGACGCTTCTTGCTAAAGACGCTTGAAACCGTCCCTTTGGAAACTCCTGATGCCTTCGCAACGTCATCAATGGTTGCCAGAATCGTTCATCCTCACTTTCTTCCGAGATACCGGACACCTCGTTAAGCTTAAACCGGTTTTGTAAAATCTATTTCAAAGTGATAATTAGTTATTGTAAAAACCGATATTTCGTCACAAAGTCACATCTATTCGCAGAAATTCAGGCTGAACTTCAGGAATTTAGGAAGAAAGCAGCATTAAACCGGTTTAATAAACCTTGTTTCACCATCGTTAGACCTAAGCAAGCTGCACCCTCGTTTCACGCAACTCAACAGACGTCCATCCATATATTTACAGAAATTTTTCTTCTTCCATCAGCAGTAATCTATATTTTTTATTGAAAACGCTTTAATTTGTATAGTTCCAGCTGTGCTATGATGGGTTTATACACCACGAAACGGAGGTTTTGCTACAATGACGGCTTTGGAAAAAGGAGCTTATTATAACGGGGAATACCGGAATGTGTTCAAAGAACTGGGCTATACCGAGGCAGCTATACAAGAGAAGCTGGAAACCGCGTGGTCGGATCTGCTAAACGGAGACCCCGATGTCCGAATCTATTATCCGATGGGGGAAGACAAGGGCTATTTTCTCGATACCGGCAATGAGGATGCCCGTTCCGAGGGCATGTCCTACGGCATGATGATGGCCGTCCAGATGAATGATAAGGAAACGTTCGACCGGCTTTGGAACTTCTCGGTCACTTATATGCAGCATACAGAGGGGCGTTACAAAGACTATTTCGCCTGGCACTGCAAAACGGACGGGACACGATTGTCGCAAGGACCTGCCCCCGACGGCGAGGAGTTTTTTGCCTTGGCGCTGTTCTTTGCCGCCAACCGCTGGGGTGATGGACCGGAGCCTTACAATTACTCGGAGCAGGCTAAACGGATTTTGCGGGCTTGCGTCCATCAGGGTGAAGACGGCAATGGCGGCAGTCCGATGTGGGAGCCTTCAAACAAGCTGATCAAGTTTGTGCCGGAGTCGCCGTTTAGCGATCCGTCCTACCATCTCCCTCATTTCTACGAATTGTTCGCCTTATGGGCCGACGAAGAGGACAGACCCTTCTGGAGAGAAGCCGCGACCGCAAGCCGGACTTACCTGCATACGGCCTGTCATCCCGAAACGGGTTTGTCGCCCGAATACGCGAACTATGACGGGACGCCGGCCGAGGTACAGCGTCATGGAGACTTCCGTCATTTCTACAGCGATGCTTACCGCGTAGCAGCCAATATCGGACTCGATTGGGCATGGTTCCGGCAGGATCCTTGGCAGGTAGAGCAGTCGAACCGGATACAGGCGTTTTTCCGTCCAATCGAGGTTGCCGATTACAGACGTTATACCATTGACGGACAACCTTTCGATGAACCGGCGCTTCATCCTATCGGATTGCTTGCGACCAATGCCATGGCTTCACTGGCGGCGGATGGCCCGGATGCCGCGCATTTTGTTGAGCAGTTCTGGAACACCCCGCTTCGCACCGGCGTGCGCCGTTATTACGATAACTGCCTTTATTTCTTCAGCTTGCTGGCGCTTAGCGGCAATTACCGGATTTATAAATAAAAATCAGGGGCACCCGGCTGCAACGATATTCGCTCGCCGTTACGCCCTTCTGTTCTCTAACTTTTAGCGCGAAAGGGGTACCCCATAAGTCATGAAAATGACAGTGGGATACCCCTTTTTATCTGGGCTAAACAGCAAACTACGCATTTAAATGCTCTTCCGACCGCCATTGCTCAGGGATTCCTTTGAATCAACAAGGTAAGGCTGGAATCCCTTCACAAATAAAATGCTCCGTCTGCCTATCCTTGACCCGTTCATGAAATGCTCATTTATCCGTCAGCACCTTCGTCCGCCCAGGAATGCCGCGGCTTCCAGCCGAGCACTCTCTCGGCTTCCTTGTTGCTGACGATAGCCGTCCGGTCCGGGAACGGATCGCGGAGATCTTTTACATCGGGATAAAACCGCTCGATTAACTCCGCGGTAGGCCGGTCGCTCAGCGTATCGCTGCTTGTAATGTTGAGGCAGATTGCCCCTCTGTCTTCGACTTTCAGCGAAGCGATGCAGGCGCTGACGGCATCCCGGATGTCGATGTAGCTCCAGAAAATATTTTTAAACGCCTCCGGCCTGCTAATGGCAAGATGCTTGTAATCCTCGGGCTTCGTAATCATGGAGAAGCGGAGCGAGACGACCTGCATGCCGCTGCGGCGGTCGAACATCGCGGCCGTCAGCTCGTTTACGATCTTCGATAAGCCGTAGCATTCCTGCGGCTGCTGCGGATGCTCCTCGTCCACCGGAAGATAATCCGGCGAGAACGGTATAGGTGCCCAGGCAAAGCCGTAGGAGGATTCGCTGGAGCCGACAACAACCTTGCGGATGTTAAGCAGCGAAGCCGCTTCCAGTATATTGTAGCAAGACACTACATTATTAGAGAAAATATACGGATACGGGTAACCAAGCGGAGCCGGAATCGCCGCCAGATGAATGACCGCATCGGCCCCATGGAGCGCGGAGACGACTTGTCCGAAATCGTTCAGGTCCACCTTGATTTGCCGGCACCTCAGCTCATTGGAGCGCTGCGTATCCAGCGATGTGACATTGAAGCCCTCTTGCTGAAGCTCCTTGATCAGCGCCGAGCCCAGCTTGCCGCTGCCTCCCGTTACTGCAATTGTTTTCATATGATCAAACACTCCTATTGTTTGAAAGTTATGGCCGCACCAGCGTACCGTCCGCCTTGCGGTCCAGTTGATAAGGATTGAAATAGACTGATTTGCTCCAGCCTTCTCCCAGCAGCTGCTGGGCCTTCAGCTCGTCGAGCTCAATGCCGAGACCCGGCTTTTGCGACGGATACAAATAGCCGCCTTTTCGCTCGATATGCCCCTCGAAGGCATCCTTTTCTTCCGGCTTGAAATGATTCACTTCCTGAATGCCGAAGTTCCAGATCGCCATATCGAGGTGAACGGCTGCCGCCTGATTGACGGGATCGTTCTCCCCGCCTTCCTGCCAGGCCGTACGGACGCCAAAAGCTTCGGCTAAAGCGGCGATTTTGCGGCAGGCGCTTATGCCTCCCGCCTTGGATACGCGCACGCGGATAAAGTCGATCAGCTGCTCCTTGATCAGCTGCGTCCACTCCTGCGGATTCGCGAACAGCTCGCCAACGGCCTGAGGGGTAGCGCATTGCTGCCGCAAGTGACGGTACCAGCCGATCTGCTCCGGCGCGATGGCATCCTCGAGGAAAAACAAGCTGTAAGGCTCTACCCGCTTCGCTAGCTGAATCGCATTCACCGGCGTGAGATGCTCATGCACGTCATGGGTGAATTGGACGCCCATGCCAAATTCATTCCGCAGCTGTTCGAACATATGCGGGATCGCATGCAAGTATGACTGCTCGTCAAACACCGGGCCGCTGCCCCATGCCTGCTGCGGAATATTCGCCTTATCCCGGTCAATAAACCCTCCGCCTCCGTAGCCGCCCATCTGAACCCGGATGACGGTGTAGCCTTCTTCCATAAACCGGTGCACATCCTCTTTCAGCTCGGCGATATCCTTGCCGCCGGCATGACCGTAACAAGGAACCGCGGCTCGGCAAGCCCCGCCAAGCAGCTGGTAGACGGGAAGCCCCGCTTCCTTTCCTTTTATATCCCACAGCGCCATGTCGATCCCGCCGATTGCGGTATGCAGCAAAGCGCCGTTTCTCCAGTAGCCGCTCATATACATCGTCTGCCACAAATCTTCTATATTGGCGGCATCCTTGCCGATTAATAGAGGGGCAAGCAATTGCTCGATAATTTGCACGACCGCTTCCGGATTATAGACATCGGATGCGGAGCCAAGCCCGTACAGCCCATCCTGGTCCGTCGTCACCTTCACAATGGTCCAGGTCCCGTTTTTGCGGGTGCGAATACCTGTGATTCCCGTTATTTTTGCCATTCGATTACCCTCCTCTTGTCGTGCTCCCTCCCATTCTAGTCCTGTTTAGGCGTGCTCTAAATGAGGCATCTTTAAACTTTCTGTCGCATTCTTGGCTTCTTTCGCTTGAGCTATGCGGCATTTCAAGCGAATCCGCCTGCAACCCGGAGAAACCGCAACCGTCGGGTTTACGCTGACCCCTCGCGATCTCCGCGTCCTCGGCAGACGACCTGCAGTGGATCGTCGAGCCCGGCACCTTCCGTGCTCTGATCGGCCCAAGCTCCGGCAACATCGCCCTTGTGGCGGAATTTGAGGTGAAGCAAAGCGAACGAGAGTGAGCCGGTTAGGGGCTGCTAAACGGAATTAACAGCCCCTAACTTCTCTCGGCTGGCTTCCCCCTCGGACCGGGGACCGCTGCTAGGCGGTTTTCAGCCTTACGGCGCACGGATGCAAGGAGAGCCAGCCCCGCAAACACAAAAACAAAGGGTTGCCCCCAAGACGGAGGCAACCCTTTCTGCTATCTTTTCAGCGGGTCGTAGCCCGCGGCTTGGTAGATCATTTCGCTCAGGCGCACCACCTTTAGGGCGAACTCGCCAGGGACAAGCACTTCGTGGCGGCCGAGAATGGCGTCTACGAAGCTTTTATCCTGGTTCGTGGTTTGTTCCGGGAGCTCCGGTACGATCGGCTCCTCGTTTATGCGGCGAAGCGTGATTTTACCGTTATCGTAGTAGATGCCGCCATTGTCTCCGCAGAACGCAAACGTCTCGTTCCAACCCGGTGCGTAGCCCGTAAAGCTCAAGCCCGCAAGAGCTCCTTCCGCAAAGCGGATGGAAGTGAAGCTGTCGATCTCAACCGGCGCTCCATGATTCTGAAGCTGGGACTTTACTTCCACCGGCGTCATTCCGGTCGTCCATAGCAGCACGTCGATAATATGGCTGCCGGAGTCCATCAGGAATCCGCCGCCGGAGAGCGAAGGAACCTGCCTCCATGTGCCTTCCGTAAGCTGATACCACTCTTGGCTGAGTGAAGCGGTTACAGAGGTCAGCCTGCCGATCTCCCCGCTTGCAATCGCATCCCGAATGTACAGGAATTCCGGTTGAAAATGCCGCTGATACGATACCTGCATCACTTTCCCCGACTCTTCCGCCTTCTGAATAAGCTGCTCGGCTTCCGCCGACGAGCAAGTCATCGGCTTCTCGATTAGCACATGCAGTCCTCTGTCCAGCGCATCGCAGGCTTGCCTGAAATGCAGCGTGTGCGGAGAACATATCACTACCGCATCAAGCTCGCTTTGCTCCAGCATATCCTCGTAAGCTGAGAACTGCCGGGCATCCCGCAAGCCAAACTTTTCAGCAAAAGCAACGCGGTTGCCCTCGCAGGTATCCGACAGCGCGGTAATCTGAACCTCCGGGAGCTCCAGCAGCTGTCTGGCATGCCAGCCGGCTATGCCTCCCGTTCCGATAAACCCGATCCGAATGTTGCTCATCCCATATAGCCTCCCAACATGATTAGCCATTCCAGTGTCTGCATTACATTAAAGATTAAAGCATTACTTGTCCTAGCTTATTGGTGCAAAGGCATGTTTAGTACGCTAATAATACGCCAAAAAAGAACCGGATTCCTGCATGGAATCCGGCTCCCTTCGATTTATTGATTATAAATTCGGTAGAACAGTGCGGCTGCTTCCGCCCGCGTCAATTGGCTTTTTGGCATGAGCAGTCCATCATTGCCCTGCAAGAGCCCCGCCTTTACAAGCGCGCTTATGCTGCTCTTGGCATAGGCCGAAATCTCACCGGCATCCGCAAACCCGGCAAGCGCATCCTCGGAGCCGGCCGGAAGACCAGCTTTGGCAACCGTGAGAGCACGCTCGATAAACGTTGCCGCTTCCTCTCTAGTGATCGGAGTCTCCGGATTAAACCGGCTGCCTCCGGCACCGTTCGTAATGCCAAGACCCTTGGCCGTGCCTACCGCATCGGCATAATAACGATTCGAGCTCACGTCGGCAAAGCTTCCCGGAGTATCCGTTGCAAAGCCAAACGTATCGACGAGCAGCTTTACGAAATCGGCTCGCTTAATCGATGCGCCAGGAGCATAAGACGTACCCGATACGCCGTTAATGATTCCTTTTGCCGCAAGCACCTCGATCGCTTCCTTCGCCCATGCGTAGCCGTTCAGATCGCTGAACGATTTTTGCACGAAAGCAACCGCGTATTGGCTAAAATGCTTCGTCGTAAATACGATGCTTCCGGCTGCTTCCTTATACCGTCCGCTAGGCACGGGGAACGGCTTGCCGCTTCCGTCGATATACCAGACGGTCAGCTTCTTGGCATCGGATTTCTCGGCAGCCGAAGGCGTATACGGAATGGAGACCGTCACCGGCGACCCGCTGTTATGCCAGTCTATCGTTTGACCAGCAGAATGGATCGACAAATCGACAACCGGACGGTCGCCAAGCTTCTTCTTCAGCTGCTCGCTCCACCCACTGGTATTCGCGCTGCCAATGCTGATCGTTACCGTCTGACCAAGCTTACCCGCATCCGGCTTCAGCATATCGCTCGAGAGCAGAATGGCCCCCGTCGGGGTTACCAGCTCGATTTGCTTATCCGGCGACTGCTGGTTTACAAAGCTTGAAGGAAGCTCCAAGGAGTAGCCGTTTGCACCGGCTGCACTTGAGAGCACCACGGTCACTTTTTTCTTGCCGTCCTGGCCAGCCGATGCTTTGGAGAACGCTTGATCCAGCAATGAGGCAGTCAGCGAAAGCTTTGCATGTTTTGAACCGGCATCAACGACTGGAGTTCCTTCTACCTTAACCGCTCCATTCGCGCCAACCGTCACCTTTGGCTGATCCGTTTGCCCTGCACCGGATCCGGAACCGTTACCCGGATTTGTTGTTCCGCCAAGCGCCGACAGTCTTGCCGACAATCCGGCTTTTACCGTTCCTTGCGGGAGCAAGCTGACAAAGTTGGCTGCCGCATCCATGCTTGTAACATCCTTCGACTGTTCAGCCGCCGCTACCGCGGCTTCGGCCGATTGCTCAAGCAGACTTTCATAATCCGAGCCCAGCAGGTACAGATCGCCAAATTGCGTGGCGTCCTTGCTTGTTCCGATCCCCTGATTATACTCGATAAAGCCCGAACGGCCGGCGCCGTCATGTTCATTGAGCAAAATCGTCAGACCAAGCGGATCCTCCTGCGAGAAGGTGTAACCCGCGCCATGCAGGGCCGAGAGCGGAATGGTAATGTCATAGACCGTCTGATGAGTCGGTTCATCCCGCGTAATAACGGCATCCGCATCGTTAAAAGCTCCAGCCGCTACGCCGGCCGGCGCACGCCATCTCCACTTGGAGACGGTTCCGCTGTTCGTCAGCGCAAAACCTAGCTCGTTGACGTTTTGACTGGAGGACCCGTCTTTTCTCGATAAATCGATCCCAAGCTGCAAGCTGTCGCCCTGCCAAATATCGCCGTTCGTCCAAGTCTGGTAATGCGTATTGTCCGTCGCGCGGACCGTTACGTACAAATTATCGTTATCGTAGCGTACGCTTGCCTGTGCGCTCAGGTCGTCCTTGCCGCCCCAAATGCCGCCTAGGCTTGAGTAATTCGTGGAGCTCGAAATATCAATCGCAGGCTGAACCTGGCTGTTATCGTCCTTGCGCGTCGCAAACGACTGCGCGGTTTTCACTTGCGTCACATAGGAGTAACCATTATCCAGCGTTACCTTGTACTTCAGCGTATCCCCTGACAGATAAGGAAGCTTAACGAGCACGCTCTCACCAAGGGCGATCCCCTTGAAGCGAACCGGGATAAATTTGTCCTTGTAGCTGTCCGGCGCAATAACTTCGATCTTACCCGCAAGCGGATCGGATTCCGTCATGTTGGTCAGCTTCAGGGCAAAATTCGCGTTAGCCGGGTTGCTCTCGTCAAACTCGCCTTTCACCAGATCCAGCGCAACCGGAACCAGGTTGGAACCCGTCACCTTAGTCCCCGCTTCATTGGTCAGCTGCAGGCCGCCTTTAAACAGGTTGTTCGCGATAATCAGCTTCTCAATGTCCGGACCGGCATACACATGATTGGTGTTAGGCTGCTGGAAGTAGGAATCATACAGCGTGATGTCGCCGCCAACCGCGTTAATGCCGCGTTGTCCCACTCTCGTAAAGTTGCTTTGCTGAATGCGCACGTCACCTCCGAAAATATCAAAGGAACGCGTCGTGTCCCCCCACATGGAAGAGTTGAAGAAGACGGCTTTGGAGTCAAAATCCTCGCCTACGACAACGTAGACTTTGTCGGAGGTGCTCATCGAGACAAGCTCGGTGTTGATCAGCTTAAGACCCGCTTCTCCCGCGGCGTCCAGCACGGCGCCTTTCTTGCTACCGTCCGTACCGTGGCCGATGACAACCGCTTCAGGTCCAACTCCGCCCTGCTCCTCAAAGTGAATGCCGTATTTCGAACCGTATACAAACGTATTAAAGATGGTCTCGCTCTTCACGTCGCCAATCCGGAACGCGTCCAGATTTTCCTTCTGGTAGCTCCATACCGCGTCAAAGTCCTGATCCGTGGATGGATGGTTAGGGAAATTGTTGCGCCCGTAATAATGCGGGTTGAACTGAACATTGCGCATCAAGCCGCCGTCAGCGCCGCCGCCGAGGAAAATGCCTTCCATCAGAGGAGAGCCCGCAACGTAATCAATATAATGGCCGCTCGTATCATAAGTGCCAAAGTCAACGCCCTTGTAAGGGTTGATAAGGGTGGTATCGATCAGGTAAACGCCGCTGCCTTTGCCTTGAACGGTCCAAGCGTAAGGCTTCACGTTCGTCCAGCTCTGCCGATCGTAATAGACGGACAAGCCTCTGAGGCCCGCATCCTGTTCAAGCGAGATAAACGCAGCGCCTTCAGGGTTATTCTCGCCATAAGCCGTGAACAATGCCGTGCCGCCGCCAATCGTATGATGCGGAACATCCCATGAGCCGCGCAGCTCAACGCCGCTTGGAACGGTCAGCGGATTATTGACGCGGTAAATGCCCGCCGGCAAATACACCGTACCGCCTCCCGCCGCATCGGCATCGTCCAGCGCTTGCTGAATTTTCGCCGATACATCCGTCTCGCCTGTGCTGTCCGCCTCGTAAGGGGCGGCCGTAATATCAAACAGGCTGTTGTTAGCCGGTTTTGGACGGTTCGCTAAATCAAGCGCCGCAACAGAAGGAAGCTGCTCCAGCACGTATTTCGCATCCCGATGAACGTTAACCTCTGCCGCATCGCTGTTATCGGTTACCGCCAGACTGCCGTTTTGTCCGGAGTTCACCGAGTTAACCGTTGCTACGCTGCCTTCCAAGAGCACATGCTTGGCAGCTTTAGCGAAAGTGGACTGACCTAGAATAAGCGAGCCGCCCTTCGCGTCGATGGCATAACCGTTGCCTTGGTCATCCCAGTTCTCGAATGTGCTGTTCTCAAACGACAATACGCCGCTGCCTTCATTGACAACCGCATGATGCGGGGTACCGCCAAACGTCACTTGATTGAATTGAACGATGGAGTGGAAGCCTTCGGTCGCATAGACCGCTTTAGGGTCAATGCCCACGTTAGCTTTAAAGCTGCTGTCCGAAATTAATAGTCCAAAATCGTTAACGCCCTCCACCTTCAGCGCCACGTTGCTGTCATGTACATTGATTTTGTAGAGCTGGGCGTTAGCCGTCTCCAGGCTGCCCGTTCTTGTCGTAACCCGCATGCCCGTCTTGAAATCGGCAAGGTCGATATCGGACATATACTCCCAATCCGAGCGGCCCATCACGATTCCCTCGGTGTTAGCGGTCGTATAAGCTTTCAGCTCCGCCGGCTGCGGCGAGCCTGCCAGCCCGGAGCCTGCCCAATAGGAGGACGCGAGACGAATATGCTCCAGTCTTCCGATATCCGTTGTGTAGTCGAGGAAAATCCCCGTTTTCAGCGCCGTACCGTACAAATTGCGCACATAATGCAGTTCGTTCCAGCTAGGACCAATCTTGATGCCGTTGTAAGCGTTGACGAGCGTTAC
This sequence comes from Paenibacillus sp. BK033, assembly GCF_004345425.1. Classification (GTDB taxonomy): domain Bacteria; phylum Bacillota; class Bacilli; order Paenibacillales; family Paenibacillaceae; genus Pristimantibacillus. The sequence continues at coordinate 19,447 of NZ_SLVP01000001.1, read as the reverse complement.
GTTCTTAACCGTCATGCTGTCGCCGGACAGCTGCTCGAACGTCCACGGATAAGCAACCGGCGCGCCAAGCGACTGCTCCGGATACCAGACGGACAGGTTCGTTACGCCGCTCACCGGCGCCAGCTGCAGGAAGCTTGGGCCGTTCTCGATGCCTTTATCGGCATAAACGGCAAGGATGGTTCCTTTTACTTCGCCGCCGGCCGCGTCGGGACTAATCCAATCGCCGCGCAGCGTGACCCCTGTCGGAACAATCAGATGACTGGTGAGCTTATACGTGCCCGCCGGCGCAAAAACAACGCCGCCCCCGCGGTTGCCTGCCGCGGCAAGCGCGTCCTGGAACGCTTTGGTGTCATCCTTCACGCCGTCGCCGGCCGCGCCGAAGTCCTTCACGCTCATATCGGCGATTACAACGTCATCCGTCGGATAGACCGTGTCGTACACTTTGGTCTCCGTCGAGACAATTTGCCGCGGCTGGGTTCTTACCGAAACCGAAGCGATATAGAGATCCGGATTAGCTCCAATCGCCCCCGGCCCGGATACGTGAAGGCGGAAATCGCCGCCGTTTGTGCCGTTTGCGAACTTCGCGTCGCCAAGCTTAAACGTATGTTTTTTCCACGTATTGGTGTTTGTATAAGTAAATTCAGGCAAATCCTTAAATGCTGCGGACTGCGCATCATACTGAAGCTTCATACTGCCATTGCCGCTGTCGTAATACTCGACCGTTACAAATACGTCCTGATCCGCGTTATTGAACAAAAAGCTGTCCGAGACGTCAAAGTAGAAATAAAGAATATTGGCGCCATGGTCGGTCGGGTTGATCGTCTGGTTGGTTTTCCAATACGTCTTGCCGTCAATCTCTCCGGTCAAAAGATTCTCGGGAGCGCCATCGCCGGGATGGGCCGTAATGCCATGGGATGCCGGAGTTTGGCCAAGCGTAATGCTGGCTTCCGGCGTAGCCGTTTCCTTCAGCGTTTTCTTGACCGTAACGCTCGCCAGCTTCAAATCCGGATTCTGTTCGCCGTTAATCCCGCCGCCTTCAATGGCGATCCGGAAGTCGGAGCCGTTCGTGCGGTTGGCGAATTTGGCGTCGCTCAGAGTAAAGGTGTAGTCCTTCCACGTCTTCGTATCCGTATACGTAAACTTAGCGCTGTCTTTAAATGCAGCCGACTGCGCATCGTATTGCAGCAGGAAGCTTCCGTTTCCTTCGTCGAAATAGCGGAGGGTTACGTCTACATCGTAATCCGCGCTGTCGAATAGATAATCGTCACTGACGTTCATATACAGGTAAGTGGTGCCTTCTGCTTTATTCGTCTGCCAATAAGGCGTACCTGCTTCCGTACCGGTTAGAAGACCATCCCCGTTATCGCCGGCTCTGCCGGAGATCCCGCTTTCCACCGGCGTTTCCCCAAGCGTAACCGACGCTGTACCGGAAGCATCGTCCGCGGCATAAGCACTAGGCAAACCCATAAAACCAACAGAAGAAAAAATCATCAGCATCACAAGCATTTTCGCCATTCCGGCACGTGCTTTTATCCAATTTCGGTTCGTAATCACAATCAAACCTCCAGTTTGCACATGTATTTGAGAGCTGTATCCGCTTACAAAGCCGAGAAAAAAGAGAAGCCCCCTTAGGTGTCATCAGGCTGGCTTCTCTTGTTTGTCTTTGCGATATATTAGCTGGCTGCAGGATTACTTCTTGTTTGCAAGGAACGCGTCGATTTGTTTTTGAGTCTCCGTAATGATCGTATCCAGACCGTTTTTCTTTTGTGCTTCGATGTAGTCGTTAACGGCTTTGTCTACATCCTTCACGACGCCGAATTCGATTGGCCGGCTCAGCTCGTCGCTTGCCGCGTCGCGTTTCGCCACTTCGTTCTTCATCGTGTCTTCCGCAAGGAACAGACCGTCGATCGGCGAGTTGACGTTGTTAGGCTCGCTTGCGAACTTCGCTTCGTTCTCCCAGAAGCCCGGTCCGTACGTCATCGTTGGACGCATGAATTGCGGCTTCCAGAACGCCCATTGGCCGCCCCACTCCATGTAGTTGCTGGTCGTTGTATCCATGCCCTCCGGATATTCGGCCGTGTCGCCGTTCAGGACATACGTTTTGCCTTCGATCCCGTATTGCACAAGGTCGTACAACGTTTTGTCCGTCTCGATCATGTCGAGGAAGCGGAGCACGCGGTCGGCGTTTTTGGAGTTGCGGTTAATCGCAACGACGTTAGCCAGCGCGGTACGGTTCACGAACTTTTTGTCCGGATAAAGCACGGAAGATTCCAGTTTATATGTCGGATCGGAGAAGCCTGGGTTCGCGTTAACCCATTCATGGGAGGTAAGCGTCACGAGCATCTTGCCGTTTCTCCACTCGGCTGCTCCATCCGTTTTGTCAATCATGGCATCGCGGTTAATCAGGTTTTCGTCGTACCAGGTTTTGACCAGCTTGGATGCTTCCAGATAAAATGGCTGCTGCTCGACCGGCTGAACTTTTACAGTTGGATCATTCAGGTAGAAGCCAAGTCCATGGAAGTTCAGGTCCACCCACTCGTCGCGTACCATATACATGGACAGCGGCGTTGTGCGGTTAATTTTTTCGTTTGGATAAGCCTTTTTCATATCGCGAAGCAATTTGTCGAGATCTTCAATCGTTTTGATCGAGCCTTCCGGAACATCGATTCCCGCTTTCTCAGTTAAATCGGAACGCCAGGCGATGAACTTACGTTCATTCATCTTCATTGTCCATGGCAGGCCTACGATATTTCCGTTAACGGTAGCTGCGCCAAGCGTGCCTTGCTCCTGGTACTTCTTATAGAGGTTAGGCGCGTATTCCGGCAGCAGATCGTTCAGCGTCATGTAGGAGCCTTTAGCCGCCATTTGCTTGTAGGACAGCCAGTCGCCGTCAAAGTTCATATCCCATTTGTCGCCGGAAGCGGCCATGACGAGCATTTTGTCTTTAAAATCGCCAAACGGAATAAAGTTGATATCGAATTTAACATTAAGGCCTTTGGATTTCACGTATTCGCTGACTTTGGACCATACTTCGTCGGTAGCCGCTTTTTTATCGCCGCCAAAATAAAATTTAAGCGTGACTTCTTTTTCAGGCTCCGTGCTTTCGGTTGCCGGGCTCTCCTTAGGAGCGTTTGCGTTCCCGCCGCTGTTGCTAGGCGTGTTGTTGCCGTTGCCGTTACCGGAGCTGCTGCATGCCGAAAGCATTAAGCTAAGCGACATCGTAGCAGCGAGAGCTAACGACATGATGCGGATCTTCTTCTTCATCCTGACCTCTCCCTTATGCTTGTGATTTATATACTACACGGCGTTAACCGATATAGTCATCCTTTTACCGCGCCTACCATGAGGCCCTTTACGAAATAACGCTGCAAAAACGGATACAGGAAAACAATTGGCCCGATCGTAACGACCGTAAGCGCCATCTTGATCGATTCCGAAGGAATTTGCGCCGATATGCGCTGCATCGCCGAAGCGTTGCTCGAGCTCTTCAGAAACTCAACGTTGGATACCAATGTTCGAAGCAGCAGCTGCAGAGGTTGAAGCTCCTGCTTGTCAACGAACATCAGGCCGAGGAACCAATCGTTCCAGTAACTCAGGGCAACGAATAATCCAACGGTTGCGAGTACGGGCAGCGACAGCGGCATGATCAGCTTGTAGAAAATTTTGAATTCGCCCGCTCCGTCCATTTTCGCCGACTCGTTAATCTCTTCCGGAATCGAATTCATGAAGTTGCGGATCAGGAACATATTAAAAGCGTTGGCGAGCATCGGTAAAATGAGTGCCCAAAGCGTGTCTTTCAAATTCAGATAATGCACGCAAATGATATACCAAGGCACCAGCCCGCCGTTGAACAGCATCGTAATGATGACGTAGACGGATAATATATTGCGATACTTGAACGACCGCCTCGCCATTACGTAGGCGCCCATGCTGGTGACGAACACCGATAAAATGGTACCGGCCACGGTCACGAGAATGCTGATGCCGTACGCATCGATAATCCGGTTGGAACCGAGGAGCAAAATCTTGTAGGAGTCTAGCGTAATGTGATGCGGCCACACCGTATAGCCGTAATCCATAATGTCTTTTTCTGTGCTTAGCGAGCCCGATATAACCATGATGAACGGAAATAAGCAGGACAGGCTGAACAAAGATATAAGGATAATGATGAGAGACTGCGAGATTGAAAATCTATTTGCGTGCATATCGTGTTTCCTCCGTTCTAGAAGATGGCCGAATCTTTATCGATTTTGCGTGCGGCGTAGTTGCTCGCGATAACCAGAACAAATGCAATCATCGACTGCAGGAAGCCTGCCGCGGACGCCATGCCGATATCGCCGGATTTGCGCAAGCTGCGGTATACGAACGTATCGATAACGTCTGTCGTCGGGAACAGCAGGGAAGCGTCGCCAACCATCGCGTAAAACATGCCGAAGTCCGCATTCATAATTCTCCCCACGGCGAGCAGCGTTAGTATAATGATCGTTGGACGCAGCATCGGAAGGCTGATGTACCGGATTTGCTGCCATCTTGTCGCTCCGTCGATCGAAGCCGCTTCGTAATAAGAGTTATCGATGGAGGTTAATGCCGCCAGGTAGATGATCGTGCCGTAGCCCGTTGCCTTCCACCGGATTGCGATGGTGAGAATGATTGGCCATAAGCCCGCTTCGCTATAGAAGTCGATTGGCTGGAGGCCGATGCTTGTCAGGAAGTGGTTCACCGCGCCGCTCTCGAAATCGAGCAGGTTATAGGCGAATACGCCAACGACGATCCAGGAGATAAAGAACGGCAGGAACGTCAGGGACTGCGATACCCGCTTGAAATATTTGTTCCTGACCTCGTTTAGCAAAAGCGCGAACCCGACCTCGAAAATGAGGCCAACGGTAATAAACAGCGCATTCAGCAGAATCGTATTTCTTACGGCCCGGAACGCGGTGTCCGAGGAGAACAGGTAATCAAAGTTATCGAATAGCGGATCCATCCAGTCGCTGCCGAAGATGCCTTTGGTAAAGTCGAAATCTTTGAAGGCGATTACAAGTCCGGCCAGCGGCAGGTAGTTGAACAAAAATAGGAGTACCGCTACAGGAAGGAACATAAGCAGTAAGGTGCGATTTTTAAACAATTCCCGAATGACTCCATTTTTCATAGCGTTTTCCCTTCTCTCTTGTGATAGTTTAATTGTAGATTTGAGGGAAATCGAAAACCATGAGTGGATCTTATCCTTTATAGTTTGGATTTAAACAAAGCCGAACTGGGGCCGTTTTTGCGCTGAGGGGAGGGTAGTAGCCAATTTAGGTGAGTAGGGTATCCCCTTCGGCTGCGCCGAATGCGGGATGATCGTTCACCTTACATCCCGAATCTTCTTTTTTCGCATAAAGAAAGAGCAGGCTATCTTTTCGATAACCCGCTCTTTAACCAGATATCCTATTTGCTTCACGACAACTTAAATTTAGTCCTTCAATTCAATCCGATTACCTTCAGGGTCAATGACAACTCCAATCGTTCCCCAATCTAATTTCTTGACATCAACAAAGACTCCACGGCGCTCTAATTCTGCGACAGCCTCTCCAAAATTATTGACGTTAAAACGAATAACTGTCGGGTTCTCTGCCCTTGTTTTCTCCTTTAGTGAAGCAACACCGCTGTCCTCCAACATGAGATAGCTGCCTCCGAAGCCTAATACAGATAATGCATCCCCCATTTTGCGTACGGGCAAACCCAGTTTCCCAGAGTAAAACTCCAACGCCGCTTCATAATTTTCACAGAATAGGATAATTCCTGTTTCTTTTATATCCATAGAGAATCCTCCTTTTATTTATAATCAACCTGGATGTTATCCCATAATAACAACCATATTCTCGGCTTCTAATGGAATGTCCTTGTTCCTCGACAAATCACGAAGCAACCAAGCGTAAGGCGGTGTGGGGAAGACCAGTCCGCCCAATGCGCAGTTGTGTTTTTTGCTCTTTGTGTACTAATGTCGCGCGGCTTATTAAGAGCTTCATTTACATTCGATAATACCCAGCGGATTAGGCGTATCCGTCAACGCGGCAAACGCTGCGGGCCAAGCCGGGTCTTCAGGGTAAAGCATGGTACGGAGATAGCACCAGATGAGCGCTCGCAGCGCAGCCACACGATCGGGGTTTTCGTCGGTCGTTTCCTTCGCGTCGTACGCGGCCACCCCGCCTAACCCATGCTCAGCTCTGAACAGCGTCAGCAGGCATTTGGGGCCGGGGCTCAGGAAGTACGCATCAGAGCGCCAATCCTTGCGATCGGAGAACGCGGGGCTCCAGTCGTTATCCCCCACAACGATGAGGGCTGGCGTTGTCATTGTGGCGAAGCTAGTTGTCCTCAAGACGGGGTAGTGCTCGGTTGCGAACGCGGCGAGATCCTCACCTTTGCCTGGCGCAGCCAACAGTACGCCCACCTTGATCCGAGGGTCGGCTAGATTCACTTCCGTCCCGTCGACCGGGTCAGTAACCCCCTGACCACACAACATGCCTACCGTATGCCCGCCCATTGAATGCCCGACTGCGGCGATTCGGCTCCGGTCTAGGCGCCCGCCGAGCCCCGGAACAGCAGCCTCGATCTGGTCGAGGTGATCGAGAATGCAGCGCATGTCCTCGGCTCGGGACCGCCAATACAACGGTGCCTCTGGGTTATCCGATTCACGCAAGCCCAGCGCCTTCGAGTCCAAGTGAGTGGGCTGGATAACGACGAAGCCGTGGGCTGCCCAGAAGTTGGCGAGAGGCCCGTAGCCGTGTAGGGATGACACGAAGTTCGAAGGCCCATGGCCGTGCGACAGAAGAATCACGGGCAGGTCGCTGCCCGTCGAAGGCGCGGAGATCTTGATGTGCAAATCCACAATCCGGCCGGGGACCGACAGCACAACGGGGCTGAAGGTTATAACCGGGGTGGGATCGTTGACAGGAATACCGGCAGCTTCAGTAAACGGCTTGCTCATGGTACGCTCTCCCTTTAGATTAGCCTGCATGAATAACACTCTCCTTTTTCAGATCAATACTCTTGCTTGGATTCAATTCGACCTAACGGGTGGGGACTCTCTTCCAGAGCTTTGCGGGCTTCCAGCCAGCTGGAGTTGTCGAGGTCGAGCGCATCTCGAAGGTACGACAACGTGAGCTGCCGAAGAAAAGCAACTCGTTCGGGGTTCTCGTCCGTCGTTTCCGCGACGTTGTACCCGGAGATTCCGCCAAGCATATGTTCTGCCCCGAAGAGAGTGAGCAGGCTCTTGGTGCCCGGGCTCAGGAAGTAGGGATCTGTGAACCAGTCCGGCCCCCGAGTGGACAGGTGGGATTGGTCATGGTCCCCCGCGACCACAAGAGTCGGCGTCCTCATATCGGAAAAGCTCGGGTTCATGAATGGGAAGTGCTCTGCCGCGAACGGAGTCAAGTCCTCTCCGCCAAGGCCAGTCGTTGAAAGCAATAAGCCCGCTTTGATCCGCGAGTCGGACATGTCCTCTCCCGGTTCGCCATGGGCATCGAGGACTCGTGCACCGAGCAGCATGCTGACCGTTTGGCCTCCCCAGGAGTGTCCCGCTGCGGCAATACGGCTTCGGTCGAGACGTCCGCCGAGGACCGGAACGGAAGCTTCAATACGATCAAGTTGGTCAAGGATGAGCTTCAGGTCTTCGACGCGGAAGCGCCAGATCATTGGTGTACGGGGATCGTCAGGGGGTAGATTCAGCGTCCTCGAGTCGAGATGGGTGGGTTGAATGACCACGAAGCCGTGAGCAGCCCAGTAGTCGACTAACGGACCGTAGCTATCCATCGACCAACCAAAGCCTTGCGAGAAAATAATAATAGGCAACTGGCTTCCCGTCGCTGGCGCTGATACCCGCACTTGCAAATCCTGGCCTCGGCCTGGGGCCGATAGTATGACCGGCTTAAACGAGATAACTGGAGTTGACGTACTTACGTTGGTTTGCATAATAGATGTTCCTTTCTTGGACTTCTCAGCATTAGTTTGGTTGACACGTCAACCTTTAATAAGGGTAGCACCTTGTGGTTGACGTGTCAACCATGTTATTATGAATTCATGAATAAGAGCGAACTGAGCGAAGAAGAAATTCAATTATGGTATAAGTGGAAAGGCTCCTTTCACAGCATCTTCGGTCGCGTAATCAAAGAGATGTCCGATCACACCGGACTATCAGAGGGCGATTATGGAGTACTGGACCGGTTAGACCTTCTGGGGGACGGCAGCCTTCGCCAACAGGAGCTGGCCGAATCCATGGATTGGGATAAGAGCCGATTGTCTCATCATCTGACGCGGATGGAGAAACGCAGGCTGGTGATGAGGAAGCCGTTAGACACCGATCGCGGTGTTCAGGTCATCATTACTCCCATTGGCAAATCAGCCTTAAACGATGCCCGTCCCATCGTCTCCATGGCTATACGCAAACATTTTCTGGATCAATTAACCGATCAAGACGTGGAGTCGATTACGAGGCTGGCGGAAAGAACAAAATAAGGGTCTGCAGCATCTTATACTGGACCCACGCCATGACTAAGTATTTTTATGCAGATATTGAACGTGAGTTAATCCGGCCCCCTCTATCAAAACGATGGAGGGGCTTTTGCTGTCCAAAAGCAAAAGCCCCCCCGCTATGTACCGCAACATTAACTTTAGTTCCCAGTCAGCTCAATCGTGAGCATAACGCGGCAGCCTATCCATATCCGCATCCGCGTCTTCGTAGTTTATTAAGCTAAGCTACTCGGTCTAGCTCAACGGACTACATCAGTTTATGCGGGAAGTAGGTGCTCCTCCTTGTTATGACGATCTTATCTTACCGAGGTCTGTGATTTGCCCGCTTTGGCCGATACGGAAAAATACCTCATCTCTCCGGGTGAGACAGGCTTTGGTTGCTCCGGCACGCCTTCTAGATCCGAGCAGTCCCGTCTATATCTCCCTTCCTCCAACTTCATGTCGATAAAATCAACAACTTGCTGCAGGGAAGCGATCTGGCTGACAATATTTTCACGATGACTTCTTAGGAGTTCCACAAGCTCCGGATATTCCGCGGGATCGGTATCGGCTGAGACCGCCAAAAAAGGCCGAATTTCCTCTAACGGCATCCCCGTTTTTTTCAGGCAAGCTATCAACCGAATCGTATTGATGTCCTCTTGCCGGTAGATGCGGTGCCCGTTATCCTTCCGTTCTACGCGAGGCAGCAGCGCGATCTTTTCGTAATAACGGATTGTATCCTCATTAATTCCGGTTTGCTCGGCTGTTTGCTTTATCGTAAAGCATTGCGGCTCTTCCTTCATCCTGTTCCCTCCCTAAGATTGATTTTTGTACACATTATACATCTTGATGCTGGCTCCAAGTCAAATCCCTTCTCCTTGGATAAAAACTTTGTTTTCGCGTCTTGACTTGGAGTCGACTTCAAGTTATAAACTGTGCGCTATCGAAACAAATATCCCCATATAAAAGGAGATGCACGATGAACAAGTACCAAGGTGAACATATCGCATTGATTACAGGCGCAAGCGCCGGAATCGGGTTGGAACTAACGCGGAAATTACTGTCGGAGAACTGGGATGTGGTTGCTGTAAACCGTTCTGACTTTCCTGCCGATGATATGAGCATCCACAATGCTGTCAAGAGCGGATCGCTTCGCATTTATAAAACGGATGATCTTGCCGACTTTACCAGCTTGAAGGTTACTTTGGAAGAGATCAAAAGCAAGGAGCGGCGGATCGATATATTATTCAATAACGCCGGAGGTTCATTTCCCGAGTTGAGCTATTCGAAACAAGGACGCGAGAAGCATTATGAGTTGATGACGATCGTTCCTTATATTATTCTGATGGAATTAAAGGAACTCCTAGCAAACAGTCGTTTAAAAACGGTAATTAATACCTCTTCTTCAGCCCTAAAATTTACAAAAGAGTTTTCGATCGAAGTCCTGGAGCATCCCAAAACCTTTCGCAAGCTGCTTGGTCCCTACGCGGCCTCAAAGTTAGCTCTTTCGCTATGGACTCAGGCCATCGCATCGCAGCTCGCCAAGGACGACATCAAGATCCGTAGCGTTGATCCGGGTGGCAACAATACGCTAAGAAAAGGGAAACAATCCGGACTGCCCGTTTTGGTTGAAATATTAATGAAGCTATTTTTCTCGCCTCCTACCCTTGGCGCCAATAAGCTGAACGAAGGGGCTCTCGGGGAACACCGTCATGAGAGCGGCGTGTTTTTGCTGAAAGGGCGGGTTACGGGATTAAAGTTTAAAGACCAGGCGCATAACGTTTTGGAGAGAATTCAAGCCATTTACGAATACGAATTTCTCGTGTCTTGAAGCCCAGACCTTGAACTTGAACGGGGGTACTGCGCTAACCTATTCTTCTGCTTAACGATATAAGGAGCAGTTACCGCAACGGCGATCTGCTCCTTGGCTTTTAAGCTATTGTTTTTACTTTAACCGAATCGCAAAGATAGTGTCCTCATGCGCCTAATACGCTTTGAAAGCGATGAAAATCGAACCGATCATCACGACAATGCCGCCGACTTTGCTCATGAAATAATAGAAGTCGCTCGGCTCGGGGTTCTCGTACATAAGCCGCTGCGGAGATATGCGGAACATTAAATCCTGGAAGGCTTGGTACCGGAAGTTGCACCAGCCAAAAATCAAAAGGCCGAGGGCAAGAAACAGAAACCCTGGCATGCCTCGTTTGACATGGTAATCAGGGTAAGCCGCCATCACGAGTGCCGACGGAGAAAAATCTTCTTCCCCTTCCTGCTTAATCCGCTCGCCGTTGGCGTACACTTGAACAACCATAACGATATTGCCTTTGTCATCGTAGCTCAAGAGAATCCCGTTATTATCCTCGACTCTGTAAACATGGCCGTTCGGATAGGTTACCCGAAACTTGGTAGAGTAAGGAACGCTTTTGTCCGCAATCGCATAGGACTGCCCGCCGATGATCAAAGTGCGGTGCAACTCGTCGTCGGTACGTATTTGGACGGGACCGGCCGTACTGCTATGATAGGTGACGAGACGGTCCTGCTCGCCGGCGAGTTTGTATGTATCCTCGTACAGGTAGAAGACGCGGTCCGTGAAATAGGGCCTCGACAAGACGCCCGTCAAGACCGACACAAGGATCACGGAGAAGAAGAATATAAAACTAGGCGTTTTCATTGTTCGGAATAAAGCCGCTCGGGTAGAAATATACGCTCATCCTTTCTGCTTTATCCTTTTTACGTCCTAATGAAAGAGACGGTTGCAAGCAAATCAAGCTCAAGATCGGCTGTTGATGTGCATGCGGTTGTTTTAGAACGCAAATTTGCCCACGTTGCGTCATATGTACAAACGATACAAAAACAGACACTGATATCCTATTCCAGTGTCTTTTTTATTGATCCTTTTCCACCAACAAAGAGGGTTATGATTTAATAAAGCAACTTAATCAGCTCTTCTAGTACAAAATCTGTATCTTATAAAGCCAATTCTATTTAGCGTTTCAGTTGATTTTTTCTTTTGTTCAGTTTCTAAATGGTCTCTATCAAAATGACTAGCATAAATCATCTTTCAAATGTATTCTCATTTTCGAATCGTCCATCATGAGAATCGCACCTTTTTAACATCAGCATCTATTTGAATGGAATCATGATTATTGTTAAAGATTTCTCGGAGCAAGCGTTTCCATAGATTCTATATTTTGACAGGTTGAAAACCTGGTAAATATACCACATCCTATAGTTGGGCGTTTGTCAAATTGACAATGTGTCCGAATACGATGCGGGTAAGCCGTAGGCGCACCGGATCGAAAAATAAGGAGGATTTTCATTTGATGTCAAAACGATTTGGCAGAATGCTCTCGTTCCTCTGTTGCTTGGTAATAATGGTGGCGTCGCTAACGCCTGCCAGCTTTGCCGCCGCCTCTGGCAACATCCAGTACGCAGAAGCACGTGATGGCGACCTCGGTTCTACAACTCTTACAACCTTGCAGGCGAATGATACGCCGACCGCCATTTTCGGAACTCCCGAACTCGGGTCAAACGACCCGCTGTGGGCCTTGACAATGGAACATCCCATCAACAAAAGCACTGTACCCGACGACCCCAGACCCCATGCCACGGGCACAGCCAGAATCCTTTGGGACCACGACTACCTGTATGCCCGCGTAGTTGTGAAGGACAGCAATCTCTATCAGGGAGCCGGAGGAGATTACCAGTACGACAGCCTGGAGTTTTATGTCGGCAATGGATCCGGAGGCTCAAACCAATGGCGCGTCAGCGCGACGGGCGTGTTTTCAGGACAGTCCGCTCCTGGCAGAGCTGCGTGGACCCAGATCACGGATACAGGATATATCGTGGAGATGAGAATACCCAAAGGAACCTTGACCTTACAGGAAGGCAAGCTTACCTTTGAGGTCTATATCAATAACTCGACGGAAAAGGGCGGTGACCGCTATGAAGTCGTTTCCTCTTTCGGAGTTCCGGACGCGGGTTATTCCAGCGATGCTACATTTACAGACAGCCTGCAGCTTACTTCAGCCAATGAAGCGGACACCAGATTCTCAATCACCGCCACGGCGGGACCGGGCGGTATAATAACGCCGGACCCACCCGGCGATGTTCTGAGACTTGCTAAGGGCTCAAGCAAACAATTTACGTTTACCCCCAATCACGGCAAAATTGTGGATACCGTAACGGTAGACGGCGAGGCCGTGACTCTAACTGCTGGCACTTATACCTTTGCAAATGTTGATGCTGACCATACCATTCACGTGACATTCAAAAACGATCCGGACGCGAAGCAGCTTCCCTTTATCGTATGGAATGACAACTTCGCCCGTGGCGAGTACACGACGGCCGTCATCATTGACTTAGGCGATGGGAAGGCGGCTTTAGGCTCCGCGCTTAAACCGGGCTTGTTTACCGTCTCGGCTAGGAACACGACCCTCGGCGGCGACTCGGTGACCTTTGAAGGGACGCGCAAGATCACAAGGGTATACGCCAACAACGAACCAAAGGTACGCGGCTATCTGGGGACGGTAAGCCATTCACCGGATTATCAAGAAGGACTGGCAAGCGGCCGTTACATCGTAGTTGAGTTTGAGTTTTATTCAGAGAGCGGCGGCAATATAACGCTGGACGGCAACAGTAACTCGACAAAGCAAGTTTACAACATCGTCCAGAACGACGAGCTCCAACTAACAGATGGGAGTTCGCTTCGCAACGTGGTTTTTGAACAGGACAAAGTTGTAAATCCGATCCTTGACAAGTTTACAACACCCACGGGCGATTCGGTCAATCGCGCGCTCTACCTTCACAAGGATGGCAACGGTAATGTGGTGCAACGATTGCCGCTGTATGTGTATACCCACGGCAGGTCACGCGGCGGCACAAACGCTGAAACAGACCCCAAAGCGGCCATGAAATCCGCCAACGGCTCGGTCGCTCTAATGAAAAAAATGGAAGGAAATCCCGAAAAATACGCCAGCCATATCCTGAATATTTCCTATAATGGCGTATCTACTCCCTCCACAGCCAATGTTAAGAAGGTTATAGACGATCTGGTTGCCAGCGGCGCAGTAGACCCTAACCGTATTTACGCGGCCGGCTTCTCTTGGGGCGGCCTGTATACGAACACCTTAGTTAACGACTACCCCGGCTTCTTCGCGGCCGCAGCACCTATGTCTCCGGTAAACGGATCACCGAACGCGAACGCCAACGACGCTCACGCCAAACTGGCCTATTGGATGTTTATCAATGCTAATAACGTTGGAATATACCAGACTAACCTCGCTACCTTCATAAACACCAATATGCCGAAAATGACCAACGCGAGAGCTTCCCGCTTTGAGAGCAATGAGGCTCTTACATGGCCCTACAATCAATATGATCAGCCGAGTCAGAGGCCGAATCCAAACAACACACCTGCCCTGCCTGATTATATAGCGCACGAGGTTGAAGCTGCGGTTCTTTACAACCAGATAACGATGGGAACTTGGAGCATAGCTCCAACGGCGCAGTCCCCTAACTTGCCGGCTTGGAGCAATGACTACACAGACGTCTTTGATTGGATGTTCGCGCAGAGAAAAACGGATGGGCCCGGTGCTCCGGGCGACTTCAAAGCAACGGCGGGCGACGGACAGGTCACATTAAGCTGGACTGCCCCGGCTGACGACGGTGGCAGCGCGATAGTGGGTTACAAGGTCTGGTACGGCAGCGTGACGCTAGTCACACTAGGTGCGGCAGAGACCAAATATACCTTCACGGGCCTGACAAACGACCAAGCCTACACCTTCAAGATCGTTGCTGTAAATGCGAAGGGCGAAGGCGCGGAGATCCGTGCAACGGCTACGCCGACAAAGACGACAACTCCTACTGTGCCCAATCCTTCTGGTGGCAACAGCGGAAATACGGGCAACGGGACAGACGCGGGATCGAAGTCGAACTACACTGTGAATACACCTAAGGATAAGCCCGCGGTCACAGACAAAAACGGCAACACCACCCTACCCGGCGGCGGCGAGATCGCGATCAAGGGTGGGACGAAGATTAAGGTACCGGAAGGCACAACTATAGACTCAAACGATAAGGTGACCATTCCGGCGGGCAAGAGCGCCGAAGTGGCACTACCTGGCGGCAACAGCACAGTGACCATTCCGGGCGGCTCGACGATAGCGGGCGACGGTACAGTCACAGTTGGCGGCGGAGACGCGCATGTGAACCTGCCGAACGGCAACCAGATGGATATCCATAGCGGCTCGAAGATACAGAGCGGCGGCGAGGTTGTGGTAGGACCGGGCGGCGCGAGTGTCGGCTTAAACAACGGCATGTCGATGAACATCCATGAGGGTGCGGAGCTTGTGTTCGATGACGACACCCCGCTGGGCTTCCTCGTGATGTCGGGCAATCCTTTCAGGGATGTCAACAAGGACGAATGGTTCTACAGCTACGTAAACTTCGCCTACACATACAGCCTTTTCAACGGCACGGCGTCCACGACGTTCTCACCAGGCACCTCAATGACGCGCGCGATGTTCGTGCAGGTACTAGCCAATCTTGAGAACGTAAACCGCTCCGGCTACACGAGTTCCCGCTTTAGCGACGTGACGGACGGGCAGTGGTACACGGCGGCAGTCGAGTGGGCGGCCGAAAGCGGCATTGTCAACGGTATAAACGTAGACCTGTTTGACCCCAATTCACCGTTGACGCGCGAACAGATGCTGGTGATCCTGTACAACTTCATGAAGTACAAGGGCTATGAGATACCTGAAAGCCAATCTAACTCCTTCGCGGACGAGAGTGAGATCAGCTCATGGGCGCTCAAGGCCGTTCAGGCGCTGCAGGGCATCGGCATTGTATCAGGCAAGCCGAACAACCTCTTTGACCCCAACGCCACCGCCACCCGCGCCGAAGTAGCCACTATCTTTGTAAGGTTCGTCGAATATCTGGCTAAGTAAAAGCGTAAACAGAAAAATGCGGACCCTTCCGGCTGGACAATATCCAACCGGAAGGGTCTCTTTCTATTTTACAAAGAAAATGCTCCGGTCTGAACACACGACAGTAGCATAGGGCTTTGGTCTATGCCTGCTTCATTATCACTTGGGTACCGCTGTCGATGCACTCGCTATCAATGACGGTTTGTATAATAGGGTTTGAATCATATCCAACCAAAACCCGACGGCTTTTTTGCCGAGTTTTTGCTTTGGCTACTTCTCGGAAGTCAGCGGAACCTCGCAGGTCGCGGCGAGACTGCTGTCATCGATTCCAACGAGCGAAAAGTTGGAATGAACCAGTTGGAGCGAATAAGATTTTAAGTTCAGATATTACTTTCTTATTTTCAAGTTCCACCCGACCATAGGACATTAGTCTTCACTGTAAGCCTCTGTACAATCCATAACTAAACCCAATACACAAATTAGCAGGACACATCTCCACCGCATCGGTAAATCCTCCATCATTTTTTAGTTAATTTACCCGATTGGCCTAATAACTACCCTGCTTATTAAGCTTAATGACGAAGGAGCAGCTGCCGTGGTGGCAAACTGCTCCTGGATAGCGCTATCGTTCTTCGTTAGATGAAGCCCTTGTCCCCGAACATATCAATAGCTTCGGGCGTGTTCTTCGTACTATAGTGATATAAAAAATCTCAATTCGATATTACGTAAAACAAAATTATTACTCTTCCCTTCGTCTTTCCTTCACTTTGTATTCATCTTTCCCGTCCAACCATTCTAACTCATTTAGATTTGAATCAAGCTTTTGTCCTGTGGGTTGCAGCTCCTCTTTTTTCCTTTTTTTCTTCGTGTGTGTATTATTCTTCCAGTTGTGATTTTGTTTCACGTTTCCCTCATCCTTCCACATCACTCAATGCATTAGAATAAACTATGCATAAGATTGAATTCGGACTGGGAAATAAATAAAACAGGCAGTTGTTGACGCCTTGCGCTATAACGAACCACTCTGTTACCTGCTGAAGTAATCCTCCAGCCCATTCGCAATTGCTTTGGCTGCTATTTTCTGATAGCTGGAGCCGCGGACGATGGATTCATCTTTTGCGTTGGACAAGAAGCCGAGCTCTATGAGTGCGGATACCGTATCGTTTTCCCGCAAAACGTGAAGATTGCCGTATGAGATCCCGTTGCTCTTCAAGCCGATGCCGTCCGCAAGCCTGTTTTCTATCGCGCGGGCCAATGGCCGATCTTTTGTATTCGAATAATAGAAGGTAAGTATGCCGGACGTGTTTTTCTCCGAAGAATTATAATGGATGCTGACGAATGCGTCCGCACCCGCGGATTCGCTTATCTTGACCCTATCGGACAGCCCGGGCTTCTCCTCATTCTTCGTTCTTGTCATGAGGACGCGCGCTCCACGACTGCGAAGCTCATCCTCTAAGTAGAAGGAAGTGCTTAAATTAAGATTTTTCTCAATCGTTTCATATGTAGTTCCGATCATTCCGGGATCGTCTCCGCCGTGACCGGGGTCGATTACGATTACTTTCCCCTTGAGGCTCTTCGATTTTCCCGAAGAAACCGCCGCCGTTCGTGTTTCGCCTTTCGCGATATAACGATCCGATACCCAGCCGAGTTGCTTATCCCGGGTCTGGACCCGAACCCATCCTTCCCGGTTGTCTATTATCGTAACAGCCTCACCTTTTGTTAGATATCCCAGAATTTTATGGTTTAATCCGGCGCCTGCCCTGAGCCGAAGCCTATCTACCAGCACAGTCGCACGGGCGGCTGCAGAGCTGTTCTGCACGCTGTCATCTTGATCTGTCGCCGATGCCGTAACGACGTTGCCATCGACTTTCTTCAAATAATGTCCTGCCACCCAACCGGAGACGCGGTCCGACTTGATGCGCAGCCAGCCGTACTCTTCAGCTGAAACCGTTACAATCTCGCCATTCTTCAAACCGCCTACGATCGACGAATCACGCGATGGCTCGCTGCGGACATTTAATGAGTCGGTGTATACCTTGGCCGTATAACTACCGCTTGCTTCCGCTCGGTTTGGTATATAACCAGAAATACTAATCAACCCACAGATCAAAATTGTCAGGTATACAATTTTTTTCATAGAAGTCTATAAGTCTCCTTTAATATTCTTAGGATATGTAGGTCTACTATTATATCTGAAATAACTAGATTCGTGCAGACCTATATTAAGCCGCATTCTCATGCGCCACCAAAGAACTACATTTTCTAAAGAGGACTACTGTTCAAATTGGCATACTTAAAGCAGGCTATATGCAATACTAGCAGTGCTCGTTGAGAATGAATTGGCTATTAAGGCCCATTCCACAGAGTTCAATAAGTCCGATAGAATAGGTTTAAATGGAGGAACAAAGGAGAAGATTACGTTTTGAATAAGAGATCCACACGCAGCAGCAAACATTCCAAAGGCAGATTGGTATCTTTAAAACAAACAAATCTCATCATCTATCTGGCGATAGTCATCATTCTTGTTGGCATTTGCGGAGTATTGTACGGCAAATATACGAATAAAGTTGATTCTAAACTTCCGATAGCTGCCGGGGATGCCGAGCAAGCCAATGCGCAGAACAGAATCGGCAAGCCAGCTGATTCAGATTCCCTTAATAATGGGAATGGCGGAAACGAGCTATTGGAAGATGACCCCATCACCGCCGGATCCGTTGACAGCGAAGAGGAACAAGAGCGTGCAGAGGATTATAATGATTTAATAGAAGAACCTGCTCCCCTTGCATCCAACACACCAGTCAGAGAAAGCGATAAGCCAACGGAGACGCCTAAGCCTGCACAGATAGAAAAACCTACGGAAGCCCCTGCTAAAACGGTGAAGCTACCAACAACCTATGTGGTCCAAAAAGGCGATACGCTAAGATTGATATCAGAGAAGTTTTATCAATCTAAGGAGTATTATAATCTGCTTGCTGAGCATAACCATATCTTGTTTATTAATGATATGAAAGCCGGAGATACTCTTAAGATCCCAGCCTTGTCATCAACAACCGGATCGATAAATGGCGGCCAGCAAGGAACTAAAGACTATTCCAAAATACACTTGCCCGCTACCTATCTAATCCAAGCAGGCGACACGCTGTCAGGAGTTTCCAGAATGTTCTACAAATCGGTGGAATATGTGGATTATATCGCGAAAGAAAACAAGCTTGATAAAAATGTAGGCTTGAAAGCTGGCACCAATCTCATCATTCCTTCCCTGAAAAACTACAAGCCGGATGTTAACGAGACATCCGATCATACCGTAAAGAGTGGCGAGACTCTCTACAGCATCTCCAAAATCTATTACGGCTCCGACAAATATGTGATGTTCATCGCGAATTACAATCATATTGCTAATATTGATGATGTAAAAGCCGGCACGGTGCTAAAAATTCCAAAGGCTTAAGTCATCGAAATCTGACAGAAAAGGCTCCGCCATAGCGGAGCCTCTGATGAGCAACATCTTGAATTTGGTGTGAAAGCAAGTTTTCGAGCAAATTGAAGAAGGAGACTTTTCAGCCCCTCCAATTTGATGTAATCACGTGCGAGGGGGAATTTTCAAGTTCGTCGCTGTAAAAGTGAAGCATCAACCGTGCCACCAGGCAGGTCATATCGCCCGAAGTATGGACCGCCTCCCTAATGAATAACTAATAACTTTTCATCATTCAAACAAATCCCATATGCCCCCAAATGTCGATGCCATTGCTCATTTCCGTTCAATACACGCACACCTCGCAAAATCTATTTCATATAAATTAATGTATTTGAAAAGATGTCAAAACAACTGCTGAGATTGTAACTAATGCAGCCACATATTGGAACCGTTCTGCCCTTTACTTCAACAAAAGCTGCAGTAGATTCTCCGATCCGCTGCAGCTTTTGTTGATTGAACTATCGTACCCCGTTAGCCATCCATGCCCCTCACGGGGCACCACAGAATAATGAAAATTTTGATGCGGCGTTTTATACTATTCTTACGGCTGGTGAGGAAGGTC